>CAVOQQ010000008.1:0-1467815 GCA_963698395.1 uncultured Acidimicrobiales bacterium | reverse complement strand
CCGGGTTCCGAGTCACTGACGAAGTGGCCGAGGTGGCGGTACCCATTCCGGATCGCCCCGGTGAGATCGCGGCCATCGCCACGCTGGCCTCGGAACTCGATGTGAACATCCTCGACCTCGACATCACCCACAGCGGCGAAGGGCTGCGGGGCGTGATGCTGCTGATGATGACCGAGCGCTCGGCGAGCGACTCGTCGGCGGGCTGATGGTCCGGGGTTATCACCCCACGCTGCGGAAATTGGATTTCGTGCGATTCCGACCGACCAGGCCGACCAAGTGCGTCGACGAGGAGCGCTAGCGTGACATCTGTGGAACCCGACTTGCTGGTCATCGCCATCGACGGACCCGCCGGATCGGGCAAGAGCACCGTTGCTCGTCGGCTGGCCAAGGCGCTCGACCTCGACTATCTGGACACCGGAGCGATGTATCGGTCGGTCACTTTTGCCCCTCTTGGCTCGCGGTATCGATCCCGCCGATGTCGATGAAGTCGGCGCCGTTGCCCAGAGCATCGACATGCGTATCGACGCCGACGGCACGGTGACGTCGACGGTTTCGACGCCACCACCCAGATCCGTGGTCCCGAAGTCACCCGGGCGGTGTCGCAGGTGGCCTCACACGCCGACGTGCGGGCCGAGCTCGTTTCGCGCCAGCGCCGAGTCGGGCTCGTCGGCACGGCGGCGGGGTGCTCGAAGGGACGCGACATCGGCAGCGTGGTCTTCCCTGACGCCCGGCTCAAGGTCTACCTCTCGGCGAGCCCGAGGTGCGGGCCGCTCGGCGTGCTCGAGAGGTCGAAGACCTCGACTACGACACGGGTCCGCCGATCTCGCACGCCGTGATGCGCTCGACTCCGGTCGCCAGCACGATCCACTCAAGCATGCCGACGGTGCGATCGAGGTCGACACCAGCCATCTCACCATCGATGAGGTCGTCGACCTGATTGCTGCGAGAGATCCGTGCCTGAGGACGTCGTCGATCTGGGCGGCGGGTCGCCTCGGCTCTACCGAGCCGTGCGAGTCGTCGCCCTGTTCTTGTTTCGGGTGTTGTTCCGGCTCGAGGTCATCGGTGCGGAGAACGTGCCGGCGACGGGTGGCTTCGTGCTCGCCCCGGGTGCTCATCGTTCGATCCTCGACACCCCACTCGCTGCGGCATCGACGCCACGGATCCTGCGCTACATGGGGGCGGAGAAGATGTTGCAACGCCGGGGCTCGGACGATTCCTGCTGGCGGTCGGCGGCTTCCCGGTCGAACGAGCGATGGCCGACCGCGAGGCGCTGCGGCTGTCGGAACTGATCCTGAAATCGGGCGACCGAGACTTGGTGATCTTTCCGAGAGCACCCGCTACCCAGGGTCCGGTCGTCGCACCGATCAAGGAGGGTGCGGCCTTCCTGGCCTGCCGGGCCGGTGTACCGATCGTGCCCATCGGCATCGGTGGGGCGGAGCGGGCGTTGCCCATCGGTGGACGGTTGATCCCGCAAGTGCACGATCGTGGTCGGTGAACCCATCGTCCCGCCGGCGCGAAATCGACGGCGAACGAGTCAAGCGGTCGACCGTCAAGGCCATCTCGGTGCAGCTTCACGAGAGTCTGCAAGACCTGTTCGATCAGGCGCAGATACGGGCCGGCCTCTGAAAGGCCGCTCGTCGCTGATCCGAGGCTCAGGACTGAACGGTGAATCGACGCCAGGACATCGGCGGCGCCGATGATCCGGTCGTCGAGCGGCGGTCGGTCGTCGACTGCGCCGCCGAGGCCGAAGGTGGCGATGACGTCAACCGAGGAGAGCATCTCGCGAAGATTCCGGGGCGGCGGGAAGTACTCGTCTTCCTCGGTGATCGTGATCTCCCTCGACACCTCGAGCCGGGTTGAGCACGGCGATGACCGCCTGGACGACGTCTTCGGGTGCGCTCGCTCCGGCAGTGACGGCAACGGTGCCGTCGAGATCGTTGGGCAGTTCCTCGGGTCCATTCACTCGGAATACCCGCTCGCAACCCGCTTCTTCGGCCAGTTTCGCCAGTGCGTTGGTGTTGGACGAGTTCGCCGAACCGATCACCACCACGGCGTCGCACCGATCGGCCACGGACATCAACGCCGATTGGCGGTTGGTGGTGGCGAAACACAGGTCGGATCGTCCCGGCTGCCAGAGATCGGGGAAGCGCTGGCGGGCGGCCTCGGCCGCGTCGGACCAGTCGCGATGCGAGAGCGTGGTCTGGGCGAGCAGGGCCGTGGGCTCGTCGAAGTCGGGGAGCGCCGCGACATCATCGATCGACTCGACACGACTGATGGCCGAAGGGGCAACGGCCATCGTGCCGACCGCCTCCTCGTGGCCGTCGTGACCGACGTAGATGATGCGGTACCCCTTCTTGGCCCGAACCTTGACCTCATGGTGGACCTTGGTGACCAGGGGGCGCACCGCGTCGACGACATAGCTCCACCGAGCACGAGCGGCGGCGACGACTTCGGGGGCCGAGCCGTGAGCCGACAGCATGATGGGTCGACCTTCGGGCACTTCATCGATGTGGTCGACGAAGATCACGCCCTGGGCCTCGAATCGGTCAACGACGAGTTTGTTGTGGACGATCTCGTGGTAGCAGTAGACCGGGGCGTCGAAGGCTCGAACCATCCACGACAGGGCCTTGATCGCCATCTCAACTCCCGCGCAGAAGCCTCGCGGTGCACACAGGAGAACCCGATCGACGCTCATCATCGTCGAGGGTAGTTGGTCAGGGGAGTAGAGCGAGACCATCGGGGCGCCAACGTCGACCGGCGATGACGAATTGGTTGACGGTGCAGTGACGCTCGAGGAACCCGGCCTCGCAGTAGGCGAGGTAGAAACGCCACAGGCGAACGAACCGCTCGTCCAGCCCGAGGGCGTAGACCTCGTCGATTTCCGTCGTCGAAGGTCTCTCGCCACTGCGGAGCGTCTCGGCGTAGTGGCGCTGAAAGATCTTCGACGTCGATCACTTGCATGCGGGGGCGGAGCTGACCGACTTCGTGCATGGCCCCGATGGACGGGAGGAACCCGCCGGGGAAGATGAAGCGACGAATGAAATCTTCGGTGTTCTTCGTTCGGCTCGTAGCGGCGGTCGGGAACACAGATGGCCTGGATGGCGGCCAGGCCGTCTCGAGACACCGCTCGATCGTGGCGAAGTACTGGTCGTAGTCGCGCCAGTCGACCGCTTCGATCATCTCGATCGAGACGATGCGATCGAACCGACCTTCGAGGTCTCGCCAGTCGCTGTCGAGCAGGGTGACGTCGCTCGTCGCGGCCGGCGATGCCGACGCGGCCGCTGCCTCTTTGAGCTGTTCCTTCGAGATGGTGGTGGTGGTGACCCGGCTGCCGGTGGTGTCCACGGCCGGAGGGCGAAGCCGCCCCATCCGGTGCCGATCTCCAGAACAGAATGCTCAGACGAGACGCCGAGCTTGGAGAGCAAACGATCGTATTTGTGCGTGCTCTCTTCTCCAGGGCCGCTTCTGCTGACGGGAAGATGGCGGACGAGTACGTGAGCGTCTCGTCGAGGAAGATCTGGAAGAACTCGTTGCCGAGGTCGTAGTGGCTGGCGATGTCTTCGCGGTTGCGAGATCGCGACGGGCTGGGCAGCGCTCCTCTGAGGCGGTCGGTCGCCCAACCGTCCGCGCTTGTGGAGATCGATTCCTGAGCTCATCGATGGGCTCGAGACTTCGAATGATCGAACGAACGACCGTGACCGGGTCATCGCTGTCCCACCACCCCTCGAAAGTAGCCGCGGCCCAGCCCGAATGGAACCCTCCTTGATCAGCGCTGTCCACGCACGGGGGTCGAGGATCTCGAAGATCGTGGCGGTCAGTTGGTCACCGTCGATGACCAGAGGGGATCCCAGCGTGGTGAAGCGATCATTGCCCCGAATCTCGACGTCACCGACCGTCGACGGGAGATTGACTCCACCCCGTTCGATCACGAGCACTCGATCTCGTTGGATCTTGTCGAGGAGTCGCATCAGCGCCGATCGGCGAGACGGGCGGTCCTTCCGGAGGAGCAGTCGGAGTCGACCCGGCGCGATCGAGAAGACGTTCTGGGCCTGACTCTGGCTGCCTCTGACTCGGTGGGACTCTGGGACGGTGGTGTCGGTTGGCTTGGTCATCGGAGATACCTCGGGTCAGGTGCGTTTGGGATGGGGACGAACGGCACGCCTTTGCGCCACAGGCGAGCGGCCTGGACGTGGATGCCGGCGCTGACCCGGTGGGTCGGCGGAGGAGTGGAGCGCAGCGATGCTGCGAGGTTCTGCTTGGTCGCCGGTTCGCGCCGAGTGCGAAGTGCCGTGTGGACCGCAACCGCACCCTCGGGATCGACGACGTCGATGTCGACGGCGACGCGATCGTCGCGGTCGGCGATGCGGAGGTCGTACCGGTACGCCAAGCCGAGAAACGGACTGACGTGCATTTGTTTGTCGAATGTGGACCGGAGATCGGTGCCATCGCTGCGAGAATCGAGAACAACGGAATAGCGATGGCGTTCTTTCCACGGTGTGTTCGTGACTTCGAGCACGGCACCGACGGGGTCGACTGGGCTCGTCATCCCAGGCAAAGAAGACGGTGATGGGGTTGAACAGCCATCCCCATCGGCGAATCTGCGTCAGCATCCGGACGGGGCCGCCGACCTCGCCTGGCCGAGCACCGAGATGCGAGGTCTTCATCTCCTAGCGAGATCGTGCGCCTTCTGCTCGGATCCGTAGTGCCGCTCCGTCGACGAAACCGAGCTGGAGCAGGGCGAGAGGCCGACCAAGCCCAGTGCTTCGAACACAGCGCCTGCGGATCGTCGGGATCAATCCAGACAGTGGCTGATCGGAGACGTGAAGGTGTGTTCTGACGTCTCTGACCGACGGTGGACGACCGAGCCCTCACAGAGAGCTGGTGGGCCGGGCGTCACCCCGCAGTAACCATCCGCGTTCACACACGCGCAAGCCAGAGGCGATGCCGTCCTCGTGGAATCCGTAGCCCCAGTAGGCGCCGCAGAAGTGGGTGTTGTCGACGCCGTCGATCTCCTCGAATCGATCTTGAGCCGCCATGGCGGGCCGGTCGAAGACTGGATGGGCGTAATCGAAGAGCTGGCAATCACCGACGTCGGCCGTCGATGCGATGATCGCTGTTGAGGCTGACGAGGTAGCGGTCAGATCCCGGCAGTCGCTGAAGGTCGGTCATGTCGTAGGTGAGCGTGCTGACACCACTGGGATCGACATCGGCAGAGGCCGGTCGTAATTCCATGCTGACCAGGTGGCTCGAACGGGGGAGAGCACCGCTGGTGTCGGTGTGGAGCGTTGCCCGATTCGGCTGGGTATCGAATGGCTCCGAGGATCTCCTTCTCAGCAGGGGTCGCGTCGCCAGGATCTCGAGTGCTTGGTCGGAGTGGCAAGCAAAGATGACGCGCGTCGAACGTCTCGGTCCCGCCGGAGCGATGTGCCGGCGGCCGGTGCTGCCACCGAGGTGGTGACTCGGACCCCATCGTCAACCCTCACCACCGACGTGACGGGTGCGGACAACCGAATCGTTCCGTTGAACGCCTTTGCGATCGGCCCGTAGACTCCGCCGGTGACGGTTCGCCATTGTGGACGATCGCCCACGCTCAACAGACCGTGATTCTTGAGGAACCTTCAGCAGGCTGACGGCGGGGAAGGCGTCGAAGGTGTCCGGGTCGGCCGACCACACCGATGCGCCCATCGGGATCAGGTGAAGATCTCGGAAGGCAGCGGAGTACCGGCCAGCGGCCAGGAACTCGCCGATGCTCTGGGTCTCGTCGCGCCCGCGTCCAAGTAGCGGTTGCCGTCCCGGTAGAAGCGGCTGATGTCGATCAGCATGCGCCACATGGCGGGGCGCAACAGATTGCGTTTGTCGGCGAAGAGTGTCGAGGCTCGTGGCCCGATACGTGAAACCGTTCGATCGGTCGGTCACTCCGAAGCTCATCTCGGTGTCCTGCACTTGGACGCCGAGTTCGTCGAAGAAGAACGAGATTCGGGTAGTTGCGATCGTTGTGGACGATGAAGCCGGTATCGACGCCGAGGACCGGCGGCCGGGTCGTGCACCGTCACCGTGTTCGAGTGGCCGCCCAGCCGGTCAGCCGCCTCGAAGATGCCACCTGGTGGTCGGGGCTCGCCGAGCTGTGGGCTGCGCTCAGCCCGGCGATGCCGGATCCGATGACCGCAATTCGCATGCAATGCGTCCTTCGTTCATTGCTGGTTCTTCGGAGCGGAGTCCATTCTGGATGCCCTTCCGTAGACTTTTCCGGTAATGATCACGCAGACCGCCCAGCTTCCCCGCTGCTCCTCGCGGCGACGCCCGACTCACCAGCCGATCGGGCTGGTGTGGTCGCAGGCGATGTGTTGTTGCGCGTCAACGGCGAAGTCCCGCGAGACGTCATCCAGTACCGGATGCTGGTCGACGAGCCCGATGTCAGCCTCGAGATCGATCGAGGCGGCCTTGCCCGCCAGATCGACATCGAGAAGGCCGAGGGCGAGCTGCTCGGCATCGAAGTGCAGTCGTCGCTGTTCGATCAGGTTCGCACCTGCGACAACCACTGCTCGTTCTGCTTCATCTATCAGCTGCCACCCCGGATGCGGAGAGAGCCTCTACCTCAAGGACGACGACTTCCGCTTGTCGTTCCTCTACGGCAACTTCACCACGCTCACCCGGTTCACCGAAGCCGATCTCGAGCGGGTGATCACCGAGGGGTTGTCCCCGCTGTACGTCAGCATGCACAGCACCGAGGGTGAGGTTCGCTCGGCGCTTCTTCGCAACAAGCGCGGTGCCACCAGCCTTCGCTGGCTGCGCGCATTGCTCGATCACGGCATCGAGGTGCACGGCCAGGTGGTGGGCTGCCCCGGCATCAACGATGCCGAGGTGCTCGAGCGCACCCTCGCTGGTGTCCTCGACGACTACAGCGATCTCACCTCGCTTGCGATCGTGCCGCTTGGCATCAGCGATCACTCGAACGAAGTCGAGATGCGTCCGCACACTCGGGCCGAAGCGATCACGGTCATCGAACTCGTCGAACAGTGGCAGGCCATCTACCTCGAGCTCCTCGGGCATCGCCTGGTGTTCGCCGCCGACGAGTACTACCTCCTGGCTGGCCGACCGTTCCCCGAGGCGGAGACCTACGAGGGCTTCGCCATGCACGAAGACGGCATCGGTATGGCTCGTACCTTCGAAATGGAGTTCCGAGGCGAGACCGACGAGGCAACCGGCACGAAGTCGGGCTTCTTCGCCGGGGTCGAAGGTGCGCCGGCCGAGGGCTATCGCGCTCCCCGCCTTGCCTCGTCGAAGACCGACGAGACGGGTGCGGCCATCGTGCAATTGCTCCCACGGGCGTCAGCCCCGATCGCGCCGCTCACCGGTCACTACGGCCGCCAGATCCTGCAGCCGCTGATCGACGAACTCGGACGAGACGACGTGCGCATCGTCGAAGTCGAGAATCGATTCTTCGGCGGCAACATCGGTGTCGCCGGACTCATGGTCGGCGCCGATGTCGCCCGCACCCTGGCCGAACAGCCGGCCGGCCACCGCTACCTGCTGCCCGACGTCTGCCTTTCCGGCAGTGTGTTCCTCGACGGCATGAGCCTCGACGACCTGCCCCGACCAGTCGAAGTGGTGCCAACCGATGGCATCGCTCTCCGTCGTGCCCTCGGGCTCGACACCACAGAAGCGAGATCGGCATGACCGAATCAACTCCAGGAACCGCAAAGGGCTCAGGAGCATCGTCCCTCCCCACCGTGGCCATCGTGGGCCGCCCCAACGTCGGCAAGTCGACGCTGCTCAACCGGATCATCGGTCGGCGAGAGGCCATCGTCGAAGAAAAGCCCGGCGTGACCCGAGATCGCAAGATGGTCGATGCCGAGTGGCAGGGAACCAACTTCAAGCTGGTCGACACCGGTGGCTGGATGGCGTCGGGTACCGAGATCGACATGAAGGTGTCTCGCCAGTCCGAGAAGGCGATCGCCGACTCCGACGCGTTGCTCTTCGTCGTCGATGCGTCGGTCGGGATCTCCGAGGAAGACGCCCAGATGGCGCGGTCCATCCGGGGCTATGACAAGCCGGTCTTCGTCGTCGCCAACAAGATCGACGACTCCCGCCACAACGATCAGGTGTGGGAACTCGTCCGACTCGGGCTCGGCAACCCCTACGGCGTCAGTGCCCTGCATGGTCGTGGGGTCGGCGATCTTCTCGACGATCTCGTTGCGGCGCTGCCCGAGCAGGTCGAGGTCGACCCCGACGAGGCGATCCCCGAAGAGGAGCGGATCTTCTCGATCGTGCTCGTCGGCCGGCCGAACGTCGGCAAATCGACGCTTTTCAACCGACTGATCGGTGAAGACCGATCGGTGGTGCACGACATGGCGGGCACCACTCGTGACACCGTCGACACCGTGGTCGAGACCGCCAGCGGACCGATCCGATTCCTCGACACCGCCGGAATGCGGCGCCGCAGCCGAATCGACGAGAACACCGAGTACTACTCCACCATTCGAGCGCTGCACTCGGTCGACACCGCCGACGTGGCGCTGCTGTTGATCGATTCGACCGAGGGCATCACCAGCCAGGATCAACGGCTCGCCGAACGGGTCGACGGTGCCGGTTGCCCGATCGTGATCGTGCTCAACAAGTGGGATCTGCTCGACCACGAGGGGCGCGAGAAGATCGCCGACCAGATCGAGCGCAAGCTGAGCTTCCTTCCCAACGTCGCCGTGCATCGCATCTCAGCGCTGTCGGGCTCGGGGACGCACAAGTTGTTGCCGTCGCTCGACTTGGCGCTCGATGCCTATTCGGCTCGGATGCCCACTCGCAAGGTCAACGACGTGATCCGTCGGGCCCAGCAAGCCACGCCGGCGCCCCACGGTGCTCGAGTGCTGTACGCCACACAGGGAGCGACCGATCCGCCGACGTTCACCCTGTTCGCCAATCGCGACATCCCGCAGTCCTATCTGCGCTATCTGGAGCGCAGCCTCCGCGAGGCGTTCGACATGGGGCCGACCCCGATCAAGATGCGGGTTCGTCGTAGGAGTGAATAATCGCAGCGGCCGGCCGATGGGAAGGAATCCCAGCTCACGCTGGTTTCCTGCTCGCCCGTCCTGCTCGATCCGTGACGGGAGCGTGAACGACTCCCGCTCCCGATGACCTGAGGGAGTAGCCTCGACCCATGGAACGCCTCGTGCCAGCGATCGCCGCTGCGATCTGTGTCGCCGCCGCGGTGTTCTGGATTCGTCAGACCATCGTGCAACGACAGTTGGCTTCGCGCCTGTCGACCGAGCAGATCGATCCCGACCTCTGGCGTCTCGCCGACGCCGACTATCGCCGCGACTTCTTGTCGGCGGTTGCTGCAGTGAGCGCCGCATCGGTGCTGATCATGTTGGTATTCGTCGGCATCCCTCGGGGTGTCGCCCTCGCCTCGTTCGGGCTGGCGTTTCCATCGGTCATCACGCTGATCCGGCGTCCTCGACTGGAGGAGATCGCGCTGGGTGGCGGCCGGTCGCTCCGAGGTGGAGAAGCGGGCACGCGAAGTGCTCACCCAGGAGGAACTGGCCCCACTGCAGTGGGCGGCACGGCTGGCACCGTCCACACTGCCCAAGCTCAAGGGGTTCGACATCGGGTCGCATTATCAAGCCTCGAGCGGTGCGATGGCCGGCGACTTCTACGACGTCTTCCGGGTCGACAAGCATCGGGTCGCTGCCGTCATCGGTGACGTGACCGGCCACGGCATCGAACCGTCGATCACGGCGCTGCAAGCCAAGTATCTGCTGCGAGCGTTCCTGTTGCAGTACCGAGACCCTGGCCAGGCCGTCGAGGAACTGAACGCTCAGATGTCGGTCCTCGAGCGAGGCGAGGAGTTCATCTCGCTCATCGTGATGGTGTTCGACAACGACGCCGAGACGCTGCGCTACTCCTCGGCCGGGCATCCCGCCGTGTTCGTCTGGCATGGGTCCGAGGTGCACCCGCTCGGCGCCACCGGGCCACTCCTCATGCTCGATCCCAAAGCGCTCTATCACTCGCGCGAGATCACGTGGACGGCGGATGACGTTGCCGTGATGTACACCGACGGTTTGGCGGAGGCACGCAATGGCGACGCCCTGTTCGGGAGGAAGGCGTGGCCAGTATGATCCGCCGGGACCCGACGGCCTCACCTGATGTGCTCACCAAGGTGCTGGTCGAAGCGGCCCGAGATTTCTCGGGTGGGCCGATCAACGACGACGTTGCGGTACTGGTCCTTCGACGAGTCTGAAAGCTACGAACAATCGAATGCCGTGGTGTGACGCGTGTGACGAGTACCGAGCGCCCAATGCGCTGACCGAAGCGGGCGAGTGCGCTGTCTGTCGGGGCAAGGTCGACGCCTCCGACATGAAGCATCCGCCGTCGACCAAGGCGCCGTGGCACTTCTGGCTGATGGTGATCGCCCTGGTGCTCTACCTCGTCTGGCGCCTCATCCAGTTCGGCATCTGGCTCGTCGAGCGAATGTGACCAGAATGCCGGTTCGCGCAGGTGGGGGAGACCCGCCGGCGCGGTAGCATCCGTGCGGCCACGGGCTGTGGCGCAGCTTGGTTAGCGTGCCTGACTGGGGGTCAGGAGGTCGGGAGTTCGAATCTCCCCAGCCCGACGGTAAAACTGCAGGTCAGAGCCGGTCCGCAAGGGCCGGCTCTCCTCGTTTTGGGGTCTCTTCGAGACCAAAGCATGAGAAATGTATGAACTCGGATCTGCTTGGCCCACCGCCCGGATCCAACGAGGCCGGATCGCTGCATGTCCCGCTCAGCTCGAGCGGCAAGTGGGGGGCAGCTTGGCAACGTATGTGTGCGCCTCGACGATCGAAGTCTCGCGCAGCCTTGCAAATATAGGAATAATCCAATATATTGCTTGGCATGGCTTTGGAGCTCCTGTCGCTTGCTGACGCGTCTCGATTGCTCGGTGTGTCGTCCGAGCGTGTGCGGCAGTTGGTTGTCGCTGGCGACCTGCCCGGCGTGCGTTTCGGTAATGCCTGGGCCGTGCCGCGTGATGCTGTCGCTGCACGGCGGCAGGTCTCGAATCGTCGAGGTCGTCCGTTGGGGGTCAAGCGGGCGTGGCAGGCGATCGCCTCGGGGGACATCGACTTGTCGAATGTCAGCCGGTACCGCAACCGAGGCGAGGTGCGGCGCTACTCGATGGGTTCTGCCGACGCTGCCTACCTTGTGAGCAGTGCGGGAGCGGTGCAGAGCGGCGTCGGCGCGGCGATCGTGCACGGGGAGTTGCTCGCGTCCGATGAAGCGGAGATTGATCTTTACGTCTCCGACGAGATCCACGAGGCGTTGGCGTCGATCGTTGCTGGCGTGGAGGATCCGCTCGGGTCGGTTGTGCTCCGGATCGTCTCGGATGATGAGTGGCCCGGAGTCCGACAGGTTGCGATGGAAGCCGCCGGCGGTCGTTTGATCGCTCCGCCAGCGGCTGTGGCCCTTGACCTGATGGACTCAGGCGATCCGCGTCACTGGGTCGCTGCTGAGAATCTGGTGGCCGGAGGTGGCTGACGCGTCGATCGTGCTTCCGCCGCTCGCTGGCGGCCAGGCGGAGTCGTGGGCTGCGCTGGTCGAGGTGGCACCGGCGCTCGGTGACAACTGGCTGCTCGTCGGAGGGCAGATGGTTTTCTTGCACGAGCTGGAGCGTCGAGCAACCGACGTGCGCCCGACCGATGATGTCGATGTCGTGGTCGATCTCAGGGCTGAGCCGGCCGCGTTGGCACGCATTCACGCCGTACTCGTCTCGGCGAGCTTCGTGCAGGATGACCCGAGCCCCGACGGAGCAGCTCATCGCTACCGACGCGGTGTCGCTGTGTTTGACGTGTTGGCCCCGGACAACGTGGGGGAGCGGGCGCAGCTACACCTCGGCGTCGGGAGAACGATCCAAGCGCCTGGAACAACCCAGGCGTTCGGTCGTAGCGGCATCGTGACCGTCGAGCTCGACGGTGTGGTGGCCGAGATTCGCCGGCCGGAGGTGGTCGGCGCTCTGATCGGCAAGGCGGCCGCGGTCATGAAGATCAGTTCGCAGTCGGCGGCGGCCAGGGCGAAGCACCTCCGTGACTTCGATTCGCTGGCCCGAATGCTGGGACCCGGTGACCGGGCCACCGCCAATCTGAGTAGGGGTGAACGGAAGATGCTCACCGGCCTCGTCGGCTCGCAAGATCTCTCCGAGCTCGCGAGGCTCTCCGTCGAAATGCTTCAGTGAGCCTTCGCACCTGACCGACTCGCAGTGAAGGCATCGCCGGCCACGCTGTCGTCGAGGTATGAAAAAAGCATGAGGAATTCCCACTACTGGACGGACGCAACGGCACTGGCCGGACGGTTCGGCTCGCGAAAGCCCTACTCAGGGGCATCAGACGGACGCAACGACACCAGATAACACGAGTTCAATCGAACTGGGGGACAGGAGGTCGGGAGTTCGAATCTCCCCAGCCCGACGGTAAAACTTCCAGGTCAGAGCCGGTCCCAAGGGGCCGGCTCTCCTCGTTTCGAGGCCAATGAAGCCAATCAGGAAGCCAATATCCCGCTAGCAGGATGCGGAAAAGCGGGGTCTGCTGTCCCGGGGATGCTCGACTGGTGTGATCCGGGGTTTCTGCGGGCTGCTCGGGGGGCAGGAGTTGGTCTTGGTGGCCGGCTCGGAGCCGATGAACGTGGGACCGGCGCCTGCTATGCGATGGCGGCGGCGTCGAGACTGCAGATTCTGATCAGGTTGTAGACCGCTGCCTCCATTTTGAACCAGGCCCTGCTCCGTTCCTGGCCGATGTAGCGGAGCTTGCGACCGGCCCCGACGGTCTTGATCCAACCGAAGGGCTCCTCGACACGTTTGCGGATCCGCTGCGACACCGTGTGTCCGGCATGGCGGGTCGTACGCCCATCGATCGCCGAGCGACGGTTCGTCGTGTTCTGCGCGACATGCGGAGTGAACCCCAACTGACGGACACTGGCGACGAAGTCTTTGGTGTCGTAGCCCTTGACCGCAGCAACCGACCGCCGACGTTTCGTCTACGGGAGCCGTGCGAGCATGCCGGTGGCGCAGTCCCGCTCGGCGAACCCGGTTGCCGGTGTCAGCACCGCGTCGATGATCAACGTGGAGCGGTTCTCGATCAACAGGTGTCCCATGTAGGACAACTCGGCGGCAGCGTTGCTCGACTTGCGGAACAGCATCGCTTCAGGATCAGTGGTGGAGGTGTGGGTCTTGTTCGACCGCTTCTGGCCTTTGAAATCGACCTCGGCGTTACGGCCCTTGAACCCCTTCCCATCGTCACCGGCGTCGTCGTCGCCGGGCTCGTTGGGTTTGAAGCTCTTGTTCGACGCCCACGCCTGCAACAGGGTCCCGTCGACACTGAAATGCTCCGACGAGGTGTAGCGGCGCAGCTTCGCCTGGGCCACGACCGCAGCGAAGAAGACATCAGCGATCTCATGCTCCAACAGCCGCTGCCGGTTTTTGGTGAACGTGAGTATCCCCCCGTTGGGCGGACACCTCGTATAGGAGGAAGTCCATGTCCAACAAGAAGCGGGCGCCTGGTCGCCCGTCGAAGTATCCGCCAGAGTTCCAACGTGACGCGGTCGCGATGGTCCTCGACGAAGGCCGACCGATCGCGGATGTTGCCCGATCGATCGGCGTGATCGAGGGCACACTCGGGAACTGGGTCGGCAAGGCCCGCCGCGAGCGTGAGCAAGGCTCGTCACTCACCGCTGATGAACGAAGCGAACTCGCCGAGCTACGCCGAGAGACAGCACAACTACGGATGGAGCGTGATCTACTCAAACGATCACTGGCCTTCTGGGTGAAGGAGTCGACACCGTGAGCCGCTACGAGTGGGTCTGCCGCGGGTTTGGTTGACACCGTATGCAGGGCCACGGGTTCTGCTGGAAGGAAGTCCAGGGTGGGCGGTATGCTTTGGGTCTCATTCGCCCCTCCGACACAAGCGCTAGTTCACGCCGGAGTTCTTCAATCTGATGTGTTTCTGCGCGATCAGTTGGAAGGGGTCGGTTTCAGCAGTTGGCCATGGCGTCGAGGGCCGAGCAGATCTGTTGACGGCCGCCGGCACCGAGCTGGCCGAGTCGTCTTGTGAGCACGGATTTCGGCACGGAAGCGAGATTGTCGAAGGTGGCGACGCTGTCGTGATCGATTCCTTCGTCGACTCCCACCGGGATGCAGGTGGGGATGGCCCGGATGGTGCTGGTCACGGGAGCGACGATGATGTTGTTGAGTACGGGGATGACTTCATCGCGCGAAACGACGAGCACGGGACGTCGCTTTTGGTTGGGGGTCTCCATGAGCCAGAGCTCGGCTTGGGCTACCAAGGTTCAGCCTCGGTCATCGCGGTAGCGCTGGCCATTGCGAGGTCATCATCTTCTTGGGTCTGGGGGTGTGAGCGATAAGACGCTGCGATGTCGGCGCCGACTCGCGCTCGACGGACACGATCTGCGAGTTGGTGAACGCCCTGGCGGATCACTGCGGACCGGCTGTCTCCGACGCCTTGTTCTACCAGGTCGTCGATGAGGGAAAGTTCTTCGTCGCTGAAGCGAGTCGGTACCGGAGTTGTCATACAGGGCAGTATACGAATCGTAGTGCGCTGTTGCAAGGAGCCATATCTGGCGGCCGAACGGAGCAGGGTGGGGAGTCATTGACGCCTTGATCCTCGGTTGTCGTCTCTTGGAGCGGCTCTCGGCGAAGCTGGCGCCCTGGTCGTCTTGCGGTGATCATGTCAGGGCTGGCGGGGTCCGCTGGCGCTCAGAGAAGACCGGCGTCGCGGGCGGCTTGCACCGCAGCTTTGCGGTCGGTCACTGCGAGCTTGCGATAGATCGCCCGACAGTGCGTCTTCACCGTGTTGAGCGAGACAAACAGCTCAGCCGCAATGTCGCGTTGCGACATTGGTGACGGGAGGTAGCGCAGAACGGCAAGCTCCCGGTCGGTCAGTTCTTCGGCGGTCCTGGCCTGCCTGGTGGGGCGAGTGGTCTGTTTGTGCCGGGACGCGACTCGGGCGACCAAGCGGCCGGCAATGCCGGGGTCCGAGCAGCCGTCAACGGCCCGCTGGGCTTCGGTCAGCAACGTCACACCGTTGGGGTCGCCGTTCTCGATTGCTGTGTCGGCGACGAGGGCGTGCACGTACGCATAGGTGAACGGTTCGGGGGCGCGGCGGATCAGTTCAAGGGCCCGAGCCGACGCCGTTTCCCGTCTCGGTGGTTCTGTCGTGGTTCGTGCGATGACGGCGTGGGCGATGGACAGCTGTGGCGCGTCGGCGATGCCTCGATCCACTGCGTGGCTCAGGCCTGCCTCGGCATCGGCAGCTGCTTGGAGCGGGTCGGCGGATTCGATGCCAATCACGGCGGCGAAGCCCGGTGCGACGGCGACGGCATAGTCGGAAGGTTCGCTGGCTCCCAGCTCTCGTGCAACGGCGATGTAGCGCCTGGCCTGGTTGAACTGCCCTGCCCACGTATGCACGGCTGCGAGGCCGATCGCCTGGGTCGACTCGACCGGTTCGCTCATGGTGGCGGCGATCGACAACGCCGTGTCGAGATCCCCCTCGGCGAGGTTCACCATGATGCCGAGAGCGGAGATCAGGTTGGCGTCGGATCCGTCGTCGTGGGCGGCGGCAATGTTGTAGTAGTGGCGTGCGGCGTTGAATCGGCCGGTGCTGAAGTTGAGCCAGCCCTTGGTGGCGGCGCTCTTCGAGTGGCGTTCGGGGAGGTCGCCGAGTCGTTCGAGCAAATCCAGCACGGTGAAGATCTGGCCGTCGTTGAGAAGCTTGTTGGCGTGGATGGCGATCAGATCGCCAGCGGTCTCGAGTTCGTCGCCGGATATGAAGTGGTCGATGGCGCGGTAGGTGTCACCGTGCTCTTGATGCCAGCGGGCGGCGGCGAGGTGGAGATCGGTGAGGCGATGGGGGATGTCTCGTTCGGCTTCGAGCAGCAGCAGATCTCGAAGGAGATGGTGGTACCGAAAGGCCGTGTCGGTCCGGTCGAGCCCGATAACGAGTTGGTTGGTTGTGGCGAGCTCGCGAAGCCAGCGGGCCCCGTCGTCGGTCCCGCAGACGGCGTCGATCAGGGGACCGTTCATCTCGTCGAGAACGGCACTTTCGAGCATGCGTTGGCGGTCGGCTTCGCCGACGCCTGCGAGGTACTCGTCGGTGAGGTAGTCGACCACGAGACGGTCATCTCCGTGGAAGGCCTCGACGAAACCGTCGTGGTCGTCGCTGCGCTCGAGCGAGAGGCTGGCGAGAATCAGCCCCGCAGCCCAACCTTCGGTGCGCTCGCACAGCGACGCAGCTTGACCGCCGGTGAGTTGGCGGTCGTTGAGCAACAGGTGGGTCTCGCCGGGATCGAATCTCAGCGTGTCGGCCCGTATCTCGACGAGTTGTGACCGCACCCGCAGCCGCGAGAGCCGCAAGCCGGGATCGATCCGGGTACCGAGGACGAGGAGGAAGGTGTCCGGGGCCAGTTCGATGAGCCGTTCCAGGGCGTCGTCGACCTTTGGGTTGCCGATCAGGTGGTAGTCATCGATGACGAGCGTCACGGGTGCTGAATCTGTGAGCGCATGCGCGATCCGTTCCACGAGCGGGCCGGCATCTGACCCTGCAGCCGAGACCGCCGGTCGCGCCGCCGCCTCGAGACCCGGGAGAAGGTCGGCGAGTGCACCGACGACGTAACCCCAGAAGCGTGCGGGATCACGGTCAGCAGAGTCGGCCTGCATCCATGCGCCGTCGCGGCGTTGACCATGCCACGAAGCAAGCAGCGTCGACTTTCCCGATCCTGCCGGTGCACTCACGAGGACGACGCGAACGACAGGGTCAGCCGCCGCCGCGTCAAGCATTTCGCTGAGGCGGGCTCGGTCGACAAGCCGGCCGGGAGGTGTCGGCGGCGTCAGCTTCGTCGCCACCAGACCCAACTCACCGCCGCTTCCCATTCCCGAATGCTAGGCCGACCAGCAGATGAGGTCGACCGCGGAATCGGTGATCTCACCCGGGTGAGATCACCGTGTAGGCGAAGACGAACCACACCGTCGTGCTGGATGGTGGAGCCATGAACGAGCCGACCACCTACGAAATCATCATCCGCGGTCACGCCAGCGAACGCATCCTCACCCGCCTCCGCGACGACTTCTCGATCGACACCACCGCAGGGCGCCAGACCCGACTGGTCGGCGTGATCCGTGACGCCGCCCACCTGCACGGCGTGATCAACCAGCTCACGTCTCTTGCGATCGAGATCGTCAGCCTCACCCCATTCAGACCAGATCTTCCCAACCCAACCAACCCAGCTGAAAGGCAACCATGACCACCACCATCGACAACCCAACGAGCGAGCAGCTCAGCTCGTCCCGAGCAGGCGGTATCGGCGGCCTCATCGCCGCTGCGACCTGGATCTTCGGCATTGCTCTGTTCGTCACGAGTTTGAGTGACTACACCGAAGGTGACGCCACAGTCGCTGAATCCGTCGACTTCCTGGTCTCGCACCAGGGCACACTCTTTGCCTGGTACTTCGTCATCTTCCTCGTGTTCGGGGTCGCGATCATCCCGCTGGCCCGGGCCCTCCATCGACGCCTCGCCGATGTGAACCCTCAGCTCGCCGACATCGGCGCAGTGTTCGCCTACATCTGGGCGGGCTTGATGTTCGCCACCGGCATGACCCACAACATCGGCATCGCCGCAGTAGCAGACCTGAACGAAACCGACCCCGCCGCAGCCGAAGCGCTGTGGTCGAGCATCTCCACCGTCACCGACGGTCTCGGCGGCGGCAACGAACTCGTCGGTGGGATGTGGATTCTGCTGGTGAGCCTCGCTGCCTGGGGGACCACGCGTCTCCCGAAGGGGCTGAACGTGCTGGGCATCATCAGCGCATCCGCCGGGCTCATCACCCTCGTCCCGGGCCTGTCCGATGTCGGGATGATCTTCGGTCTCGGATCCATCGCCTGGTTTGCCTGGACCGGCATCGTCCTGCTGCGCCGCCCCAGCGTCACTGCGCCGGTTGCCGAGGTGGCTCGATGATCACCGTCGAGAACCTCACCAAGACCTACGGCGACCGCCGAGCCGTCGATAACCTTTCCTTCGAGGTCAAGCCTGGCCGGGTCACCGGTTTCGTCGGACCCAACGGATCGGGCAAGTCGACCACCATGCGCATGATGGTTGGACTCACCCGTCCCGACGGCGGCAGCGTGCTCTATAACGGTGCCTCGTATCACCGCCTCGATCGTCCGGTTGCCACCGTTGGGGTTGCACTGGACGCCTCGGCTCACCCCGGCCGCAGTGCCCGCAACCACCTCCGTACGCTGTGCGCTGCCAGCGGACTCTCGTCATCACGAGTCGATGAGGTCCTTGGAGAGGTCGGCATCACGACCGTGGCCGACCAGCGCGTCGGCGGCTTCTCGCTCGGCATGCGCCAACGACTCGCCCTCGCTGGCGCCTTGCTTGGTGAACCAGAGACGCTGCTGCTCGATGAACCCGCCAACGGACTCGACCCCGACGGTATTCGCTGGCTTCGCTCCTATCTGCGGGGATACGCCGATCGGGGCGGGGCGGTGTTCGTCTCCAGCCATCTCATCGCCGAACTTGCACTGTTCGCGGACGACCTCGTGGTGATCGGCGCTGGCCGACTGCTCGCTGCCGCCCCCGTCCACCAGATCGTCGACACTGCCGAGCGCTCTGTTCTTGTAGAGACCGAGCAGCGAAACGAACTCATTGCCTTGCTGCGAGATCGAGGTGTCACCGTCACCGATGCCGGCGATCGCGTCAGCATTTCCGGAACGAGTCGTGCCGCCGTGGCCCAACTCGCACTCGACCATCACATCCGCCTCGACGAACTTGTCGACCAGCAGGCCTCGCTTGAAGACCTACTCGTCGACCTCACGAGCAATGACGCCGAGTTCACCTCGGCTTGACCTGAAAAGGACCAATCATGACCACCACCATCGAAACCACACTTCCGACTGGCAGGTCGGTCGACCGAAAGCCGCCCCGCACGATCGAGCAACGCAATCCAGGACTTGTCACAGCGTTGCGAAGTGAGTGGATGAAGCTGACAACAGTTCGTTCGCCTCGAGTGATCACGGCGCTGACGATTGTCGTCGGAGGGTTTGCCGCCTTCGCTGTTGCTCGCTTCGTCACCGACGAAGTGATCACCGTGGCCAACGTCTTCGGGTTCTCCGCGGTGTTCACTGCGGTGTTCGCTGCGGTGAACGGCATTCTCATCCACACCGAAGAGACCGAGTACCGAACGATCCACCAGACGTTCGCCGCCGAGCCTCGACGCGGAGTCATCGTTGCTGCCAAGGCCGGGACCGCGGCTGGGTTCAGTGCATTGCTCGGATTCTCGGGCCTCGCTGCCGGTGCTGTCGGCGCCTGGCTTGCTGGAGTTGACCTGGGCGACACCTCCGATATCCCAACCGCGATTGCTTGGGCCATCGGGTTCTCCGTGCTCGCCAGCATCCTCGGCCTGGGTATCGGGCTCATCGCCCGACAGAGCACCGCAGCGATTTCAGGACTCTTGATCTGGTGGCTTGTCATCGAGAACCTGGTGAGCGTCTTCGCTTCCGCACAAGTCGTGCGCTTCATGCCGTTCGTTGCCGGCAACGGCATGCTCGCGATCGCCGATGAGGGTGAACCGATCGCCTTCGACCGTCCGATCACTGCCCTGATCTTCGCCAGCTACGCCGCCGCTGCACTGCTGATAGGTACCGCTGCCGTTCACCGGACCGACCCGTGAGCCCCACCTCTCGTCGAGGACCTTGCTCCATACCGTTCTCACACGGTGGGCAGGACGATCAAGACACACCTCAAGGGCAGAACAACGAATCGATGAACGCAAACACCCAACGGAAGGAAACAATGATGATCCGACTTTTGTCGATGGCTCTCGCCCTCGTTGTGTTGATGTCCTGCAGCGCAGGAAGTGAGAGCCCATCCACTCTCGACGTGGCCCGGCTAGCGAGCGGTGGCTCACTTGCCAATGCTGCCGTGGAAGGCGCCGTGGTGTGGGATGACACCGGCGCTCGCCTGTGCCAGTCGTTGATGGAGTCCTTCCCGGCGCAGTGCGGCGATCCATCGGTTGCCATCTCCAATCCTGATGCGATTGATGCAGACTTCGACGAGAGCGGCGGCGTCCGTTGGACACCAAACTTTGTGACCCTTTCCGGACAGTTCGACGGCACCCAGTTCACAATCGAGTGACTGCTATGTCTGCTAACAAGGTTCGAGGGCTCATCCAATTCAAAACCATCGTCGCCTCCCCCGTGGGCAAGACGCTGTGGGCATGATCTTCGGGCCCGGCTCGATCGTTTGGTTCGGCTGGGCGGGCATCGCCCTGCTCCGCACCTACGACGACATGCACCTCCGATGGCGTGACAAACACCGTTCGAATCGCGTCGACACCGGCAGCTGGTTGGGGTCCAGACCTGCCATCTGCCAGTTCCGCGACCACCGCCGGCCAGGTGATGCTGATGACAAGACACCAACCGAAGGAGAAAGAAATGACCTCACTTTCAACAGCCTCACCGACTAGCCGGAAGAATATTCTGACCGCCGTCCCATGAGCTGAGACCCGGTTTCTGATCCAGGTGTTGTGGGACTCGATTGCCCCCGAAGGGGGCCAGAGAGGAACATGAACACCATGACCAGGAATCGCCGGCGGCATACGCCGGAACAGATCATCCGCAAACTCGCCGAGGGCAACCGTCTCCAAGCCGCCGGTCAAGATCTCGACGAGGTCTGCCGGACCCTCGAGATCACCTCGTCGACCTGGCATCGCTGGGTCGCCCAGTACGGCGGCATGAAAGCCAACGACGCCAAACGATTGAAAGAGCTCGAGTCGGAGAACGCCCGGCTGAAGAAACTCGTCGCCAATCAGGCGTTGGACATCGACATGCTCCGCGAGGTCGCCAAGGGGGAATTTTGACCCCGAACCGCAAACGCAGCGCCGTCGGGATGCTGCGTGAACGGTTCGGGGTCTCAGAACGACGGGCCTGCGGTGTCATCGGCCAGCCACGATCAACCCAACGCCTGGCGCCGAACCCGGTCAGCGACGACGAAGCGAAGCTGGTCGAGTTCCTCATCGCGTTCTCCAAGGCCAAACCCCGCTACGGATGGCGACGCGCCGCGAAGGCCGCTCGTCGTGCCGGGTGGTCGGTCAACGACAAACGAGTGAAACGCCTGTGGCGCATGCACGGCCTCCGTGTGCCGAGAAAGCGACGCAAGAAGCGCCTCGCCGGGATCGGCGTCAACGTCGGCGCCATGTGTCCGATCGCGCCGAACGTGTTGTGGGCCCTCGATTTCCAGTTCGACACCACCGAAGACGGCCGCACCCTGAAGATGCTGAACGTGATCGACGAGTTCACCCGGGAATGCCTGGCGATCGAAGTGGCCCGCACCATCGACGCTGACGGTGTCGTCCACGTCCTCGACCGGCTCGCCGCGATGCACGGCACACCGGCCTATCTCCGCTTCGACAACGGTGGCGAGTTCGTTGCTCACGCAGTGGCTGACTGGGCCCGGTTCAACACCGTCGACTCGATCTTCATCGATCCTGGGTCGCCGTGGCAGAACGCCTGGATCGAGTCGTTCAACGGCCGGCTACGCGACGAGCTGCTCAACCTGTGGCGCTTCGATTCGCTGCTCGAAGCCCGAGTGATCATCGAAGACCACCGGATCGACTACAACCTCAACCGACCCCACACCGCCCACGGCGACCTCACCCCAGCTGAGTTCGCCGCCAAGTGGTACAACGACCATCAACCCCAAGTCGCATAGCAACCCGAATCGATCACGCGATCCGCCATGGCAGCAGTGCACAGACGATGTGATGAGCGTTTCACTGCGCTCAAGGCCCTCGCGGAGAAGTTGGCGGTGCAGGACGACGATGGCTTTGCTCTCGCCGTCGAGGTTGATGGTGAGTTGGTCGTGGATCTCTGGGCGGGTCGCGGAAGCGAAGCATCGCTGATTCACACGTTCTCCACGGTCAAACCCCTCTCTTCCTGCTCGCTCTTGCTGTTGGTGGAGCGCTGTGAGATCACGTTGTCCACCGCCCTCGGCGCCATTTGGCCGGAGTTCTCGACCGAGGTCGCTACTTGCACGATCGCCGACGTCCTCGGACATCGCAGTGGCTTGATCAGCGTTCCGAACGGCAGCGTCGAAGGGCTGCTCGATTGGGACGCCTCGATCGCAGCGATCGCCGCCAGCGAACCGCTGTGGACCCCCGGCGCGGCCCAAGGTGAGCATGCGTTCACCTCTGGTCATCTGATCGGTGAGCTCGTGCGTCGCATCAGCGGCCAGTCGTGAAGCAATCGACACAGCGATCGATCCAGCGGACCAACTGGCGACCAGTGGGAACCACCTGGCGAGAAGGACAGCGACAGGCACTCTGCTCATCTCCGAAGGGGTCAACGGGGAGGCAACGGTCGAGGTTGCGTTCATCGACGAGCGGTGGGGCTTCCGGGTCCATGGCAACCTGATCGCCATCTGGGACGCCTCCGGCAGATTCTTCGTCGTCGACCACACACTTGGACAGATTCAGACAACGGGACGTGCGCTCGTCTGACTCGCTTGCTCGAACCGGTACTGCTGGTGGGACGAAAAGATCAGTGCTTACTACGGCGTCATTGATGACTATCATCATGGTCATGTCTGAGACGCTTCCGTTGGCCAACGTCAAGTCCAAGTTTTCTGAGATGGTTGACCGGGTCGAACACACGCATGATCGGATCATCGTCACCAGGAACGGCCGGCCGGCTGCGGTGTTGATCAGCCCGGAGGAACTCGAATCGCTCGAGGACACGCTCGAGTTGTTGTCCGATCCGGAAGCGATGCGCGAGCTGGCCGAGTCCAAGAAGGCGAATGAGTCCGGTGATTTCATCGACGGTGACGAGCTGCGGCGCCGGTTCCCGGCGAAGTGAGCGAGGCCGAGCCCGCGTATGGGATTCGGGTGACCGGACCAGCGGAACGTCAACTCAATCGATTGCCGGAGGGGACGGCGGCAGCGATCGTGGAGTTCATGCTCGGGGCACTCGTCGACAATCCGTATCGAGTCGGTGGCGAGTTGCAGCGTGAGCTCGCCGGGCTGCGCTCGGCCAGAAGAGGCGTCTATCGAGTGATTCACGAGATCGACGACGAGGAGCATGTCGTGGTCGTTCATCGCATCGATCATCGTCGCTCGGCGTACCGGCAACGCGGACCGACGGCGCGATCCACGTGGTTGGGGTCGATGTGCGCAGAATGTACGAAGAATTCCCGCTACTGGACGGACGCAACCGCACTGGCCGGACGGTTCAGTCCACGAAAGCCCTACTCAGGGGTACCAGACGGACGCAACGACACCAGATAACACGAGTTCAATCGAACTGGGGGACAGGAGGTCGGGAGTTCGAATCTCCCCAGCCCGACGGTAGAACTTCCAGTTCAGAGCCGGTCCCCAGGGACCGGCTCTCCTCGTTTTCGCCTCCGGTCGGGTGTGATTGCCGCCGAACCGTCGGGTCGCCTCGTGAAACCCACGCCATGAACCACGATTGTCCAGGAAAAGCATACGGATTTCAGCTGGGCCATCGCGGCGAGGAATCGATGCAGAATCCGGTACACGAGACCTCAGCATCGGCCGGATCATCCCAGGTCAAACACCACGACCGAGTATTCGGCACCCACAGGGTAGAGACGCTGGTCGGCACCCGCTCGCCACATTCCGGGCGCCTCACCCATACCCGCACCACACCACAAGTTGCCTGAGGCGGATACGTACATATAATAAGTACATGCCAAACAAGACGATCAGTGTTCCGGATGACGTCATCCCGGTCATCGAGAGCTTGGATGTGCCGTTCTCGCGGTGGGTCACCGATCAACTCCGCCGCCACGCAGCGAAGTCAACGATGTCGCTCGCCGACCAGCTTCTAGCGGACGCAGCTCTGGCTGCAGGAGAGCGCTTGCCCGATCGCGACGCAGTCGGCGAGCGGATGGACCGATCCGCACCATGGTGACGCGTGGATCCGTCTACTGGGTCGATCTCGACAAGCGTCGTCCCTGCGTTGTCGTCTCGTCCCAGGAGGTGCTCGGCGTTGACGTCTGGCAGACCCATGTCGTGCCGCTCACCTCGAATCTCGATCGAGCCGGTCTGGCCGGCAATGTCTTGCTTGAGTCGACCGTCACCGGGTTGCCAAAGGACTCCGTCGCAGTGCCGCTCGGGTTGGAGCTGGTCGAGCGCACATGGCTTGCCGACAGAACAGGCCAACTGCCGCGAGCTCTCATCGACGCCATCGACGACGGAGTCCGTGCAGTTCTGGGCCTATGACGACAAGCCGCGAGTCATCCCGCTACAAGCTCACCGCTCCAGAGTGCGCGTGCACTCAGGGTCAAACTCGCCCCCCCGACACTCGAACAAGTGTTCGAGTCAGCGACTCCTTCAACTGGGTCGGTCCGTTCTGAAAGAGGGGCCGTCGAGGATGCGGTCGAGGCCGTAGTGGAACTGGCGTTCTGAGATCAGTTCTGCCGCTTGGGGCCTCGGGTTCGTCGTGTGGGGCACGACCTATCTCGGGTTCCTCGCCGATCTCCTCGAAGCCGAAGTCGATGCCCGCACCGAGCGGCGACGGCAACGCATGGTCAACGAAGCCAAGTTCCCGAGGTTGAAACGCCTCGCCGATTTCGACCTCGGGGCGGCGCCAACGGTGAACCCGGCAACGATCGCGACCCTCGCCGCCGGGAGCTACATCGCCACCGGTGACCCGGTTGTCCTGCTCGGTGATTCCGGCACCGGCAAATCCCACCTGCTGATCGGGCTCGGACTCGCCGCATGCGAGCAAGGACGACGTGTCCGCTACGTGACTGCCGCCCAGCTTGCCAACGAACTCGCCGAAGCCGCCGATGACCGCAAACTCTCACGGCTCGTTGCCCGCTACGGCCGGATCGATCTGCTCCTCCTCGACGAAGTCGGCTACGTCCAACTCGACGCCCGAGGCGCCGAACTCGTCTTCCAGATTTTGATCGAGCGCGAGGAGAAATCATCGATCGTGCTCGCTTCGAATCTGCCGTTCAGCGAATGGGGCCAGATCATCGCCGACCCAAGACTGGTCGCCGCCATCGTCGACCGAGTCACCTTCAACGCCCACATCATCGAGACCGGCACCGATTCCTACCGGCTCCGCACAAGCCGCCGCACCGCCTCAACCCGGGGCCAGAACAAGTGAGGCGGATTCAGGGGAACGTCGCAACAAGTCGTCAGCCGATGAGCGTAGCGAGGGTGGCCGCGGGGCTGCTCCATTGGAGGGCTTTGCGAGGCCGTTGGTTGAGTCCGAGGGCGACAGCTGCGAGATCCGTGGTCCGGTGTCATTTCAGTTGATCCGTTCTGGCCGGCCCAAGCGAATGACCGACGGTCAGTCGAGTCTGACCAGTGGTCAGTCGTTCTGCAACCCGCTAGGGTGCGCGATGTGACACCCAAAGAGCACACAGCAACCGAAGGCCGATTTCAGAGCTCAGAGGTCCGACGCCGTCAGATCCTCGACGCGGCAGCCCGCCTCGCGGTGACAGACGGGTTGGAGAACACCTCGATCGCCAAAGTCGCCGAAGCCGCCGGTATCGCCAAGGGGTCGATCTATCTCCACTACGAGTCGCGCCACGACCTCCTCGCGGGGTTGCAGGCCGATCTGTGGCGCCAGATGCTCGAACGGCCGGCCGAGATCATCGCCGATGATGAGCTGTCGTGGCCGGTCAAGCTCGATGCTGTGGTTGAGCACTGGATGCGGTTCGAGTTCGACCGCCACGACCTCTACCACGCGGTGTTCCACACCGTCGCCACCGACAGCGATGAACCGCTCGGTGAGGCTCGTGCCCTGCTGGGTCAGCTCGTAGCGGCCGGCTCGGCTGCCGGAGAATTTGACCTCGACGATCTCGATCACGACGTCGTGCTCGAGTTCCTGCTTCACGGCTACATCGGACCGTGTTTCCACCACACTGACCCCGAGAGTGCGGTCGTCAATGTGCAGCAACTGTTCCGCCGAACCGTGGGAGCAACACCGTGAAGGCCAAGACCGCCGAACTGTGGGCGAAACAAGATCAACACCACGGCGACCGCTGGCGGCTCTTCTCATCCGTCGGGCAAGCCATCGAAGCGGACACCGTGCTGTACCCAGGCAGCTACGTCGACCTCGCCCCCTCGTTCGTCTTCAGGTCGGTCACCTACCTCGATGTCGACAAGCGGGCACCGGGATTCTTCGCCGACACCGAAGGTGTTGCTGAAATCATCGCACAACACAAGGGCCCGCCCGAGCCCGACGTGACGTTCATCCACGGCGACTACACCGACCCTCTCGATCTACCCGAAGAACACTTCGACCTCCTGGTCTCGCTCTACGCAGGGTTCATCAGCGAGCACTGCACCCAACACCTCAAGATCGGTGGCACCCTGCTCGTCAACCCCAGCCACGGTGACGCCGCCATGGCCTCCATCGATCCTCGCTACGTCCTCGCCGGGGTCGTCAAATCAAGCTCCCGGAACTACCGCGTCGACACCAACGATCTCGACTCCTACCTGATACCCAAGAAGCCACAGGTCATCACCAGAGAGTCTCTCCATCAAAGTGGCAGGGGAATCGGCTACACGAAATCACCCTTCGCGTACCTCTTCACCCGAACAGAATGAGGGGCTCCGAGCGACACCGAGAGACCCAGCCGAGCCCCCTGCGATCGAAAAGCATCCCCTCCCACCAGGCGTTTCGCGTCATACAGCCACCAGATCGGCGGCCCAAGGGCCGCGTGTACTGGGGTGAAACTCGCCCTTCCGACACATTTCAGATCGTGTTTCCCCTGTTCAGGTGAGGTATTCGAGGTGTACCGCTGGTCAGTGACGTGCGCCGTCGTTGAAATCGCGGAGTTCGAAGCGCAGGCGCCCGGCCTGAGGTTGCGGGGCGTCAGACATCGGGTTTTCCCGCTCCGAGTTCGAGCCGATGAAGATCGCAAGCAACTGGGTTCGGACGATGGCGTGGACGGCCCGTGGGGTGGTGCTGGCGGCTGTGCTTGCGAGCCTGAGCGGCTCACGCGCCATCAGGCGAGGGCGCGTTGGTCGGTCTAGGGCGCTCGGGACGGTGCATCGAAGTCGGCCGTTCCGTCGAGGACGGGTGCGCCCAACCGAGACCACAGTGTGGATGATCGGGCCAGCTCGGTCGGTCTCCCGATCTCATCGGTCGTCTCAGAGGCTGGAGTACGTCACACGGGCCGTCACACGCTTGCGTCGTAGCGTCGTGCTCAAGCCGGTGAATGCCACCGGGAGCAAGAAGAACAGAGGGAATCCGACATGCCGATGATCAATGTGAAACTGATCGAGGGCGTCTTCGACGCCGCACAGAAGCAGGAGATGATCGAGAAGCTGACCGATGCGATGGTCGGGATCGAGGGCGAAAACATGCGTTCGGTCACGTGGGTGATCATCGAGGAGGCCAAGAGCGGCGACTGGGGCATTGGCGGTCAAGCGTTGACCACCGAAGCGGTCAAGTCCATGGCGGCGGGTGTTCCAGCCTGACTGCGGCGTTTCGCCGCGTCCGCATCGGCCGCGAGGTCGATGGAGAGCGGCGCCTTGCGGTGCGGCGCGAGACTGTGCCCGAAGGAGGTGAGCAAGAATGGTCCTCGTCGCCGAACCCAAACCGTCGGACGTCGCGATCCGATTGGTCGGGCCACCGAGTATCGAGCGGGCCGGACAAGCGGGCCGGCGCCCGCGCGGCCGCAAGGCGTGGGCGCTGCTCGCGTTCGTCGTTCTCGCCGAGCGCGGGGTATCCCGTCAGCAACTGGCCGAATTGCTCTTCGCCGACGCCGACGATCCGCTCGGCGCGCTGCGGTGGTCGCTGGCCGAGTTGCGCCGCGCCCTCGGCGTTTCCGACGCGTTGCGAGGGGACCCGATCGCTGCTGCCATCGCGGGCGCGTCACTCGATCTCGATGCGTTGTCGTCGGCCGGCGATCGTTCGGCGCTGTTGGACATGAGTGGAGAGTTCTTGGAGGGGGTGCATGTCTCCGGCTGTGCCGCCTTCGAGTCCTGGCTGATCGTCGAGCGTCGCCGGGTGTCAGCGGCGATCGAGGCCCGACTACGTGCAGCAGCTCTCGACTTGTTGGCCGACGGCCGGGCAACGGAAGCGGTCGAGTACGCGTCCCGTCTCGTCGCCCGCAACCTTTTCGACGAAGGTACCCATGAACTGCTTGTGCGTTGTCTCGCGGCAACGGGTGACGAGCCGGCCGCGCTCCAGCAAGTTGCGGTGGCCGAGGACGTCTTGCGACGCGAGTTCGGCGTGGCTCCATCGTCGGCCCTTCGTGCCGCAGCGCGTTCTCGAGTCGTTCATGACCCTGTCGCCATTGGTGGCAGCGCCGAGGTGCAGAGCCTTCTGGCAGCAGGGCGGGCGGCTCTGCTGGCCGGGGCAGCGGATGCCGGCGTCGATTGTCTTCAGCGTGCGGTCGATAAGTCTTCCGAGGACGTCGACGCTGCCCTCTGCGGGCGGGCGCTGCTGGCACTCGGCAGTGCGCTGGTGCACAGCGTCCGTGGCCGCGATGGCGAGGGCTCGGCGGTGTTGCACGATGCGGTTCGCGTCGCTGCGATGATCGATGACCGAGCGTCCCTGGCAACGGCCTATCGCGAACTCGGGTTCGTCGAAGTGCAAGCAGGAAGGCGGCCCACCGCCGGCGATTGGTTGGTACGCGCCGCCGAGCATGCAGACGATGACGCCTCGACGGCTGCGATCCTCGGTGTCCACGGCATGAGCGCCTCCGACAGTGGTGACTATCCCCGAGCGATCGACATGCTCCAACGCTCGATCGACGCCGCGGACCGCTGTGACGACCGACGCCAGCAGGCCTGGTCACTGTCGATCCTCGGACGGGCCCACCTGCTACGCGACGAGCGCTCACAGGCGGGCATGGCTCTCGATCGCTCCATCGAACTGGTCCAGAATGAGCGATGGCTCGCCTTTCTCCCTTGGCCGCAAGCGCTGCGAGCCGAACTCGACCTGCGAGAGGGGGGTCTTCGCGGCGACATCGGGGGCATCGAGCAATCGTGGATGCTCGCATGTCAGCTGGGTGATCCCTGCTGGGAAGGAATGACAGCTCGAGTTCTCGGAATGGTGAGCGCCCGCAACGGTGATCGGTCGGAAGCAGCGACCTGGTTCGACGAGGCGCTGCGTCGGTGCGGATCAGTGACTGACCAGTACCAGTGGGTACGAGCGTATGTACTCGACTCGATGATCGACCTGGCCATCGATTCCGGCGACGACGAGCGTGCCGCGGAATACATCGAGATTCTCGCCACGCTCGCAGCACGATGCGAGATGAGCGAAATGCTCGTCTACAGCCACCTCCACCGAGCGAGGCTCGGCGATGCCGATGCCGTTGAGGCCGGACGCCTGCTTGCGCACAACATCGACAATCCTGCGCTGCACCGAGCGCTCGACGAAGCCCGGATCGGCGGCCCACGGTGGCGTACGACCCGGTCCGGACCAGAGCCAGGAGATGATGATGACCGTTGGTGAATCGATGTTGGTCATGGTTGGGCAC
Organism: uncultured Acidimicrobiales bacterium; assembly: GCA_963698395.1. GTDB lineage: Bacteria > Actinomycetota > Acidimicrobiia > Acidimicrobiales > SZUA-35 > JBBQUN01. The sequence goes on along the minus strand of CAVOQQ010000008.1, from coordinate 1,438,324 downwards.
ACCCCGATCGTGAAGCTGAACAAGGTGGTTCCGCGCGGCGCTGCTGACGTCTTCGTGAAGCTCGAGTGGTTCAACCCCACCGGCTCGTACAAGGACCGGATGGCGCTCGCGATGGTCACCGAGGCCGAAAACGTCGCAGCGATCTGGGTCCCGGCATGACGGTCGACGAGTACATCGGTGGAAGCCACGGGCTCTTCACTCGCCGATGTGTGCGCAGCGAAGGGCTACCGGTTTCGCGTTACCGTCCAATCGACGTGTTCTGCACAGCTTGACTGTCGAGCTCGAGGGTGTGGTGGCCGAGATTCGCCGGCCGAAGTTGGTCGACGCTCTGATCGGCTGGGACTCAGTTCCGTGGCGGCGTGAGCATTGCTGCCACGGAGGGCCCCGAGCGGGGCTCGGTCGCCGGTGCCGGCGGTGCGCCGGAGGACGATACGGCGTCGGCGAGCGCGAACGCCAGGACCGCCAGGTCGGGTTCGCCGAGCGCAGCGGAGGCCTGACGAAAGCCCGCCTTGACATCAGCGCTCGCCCGTATGTGCACGACACGCTCGGGATGGTTGTCGATCGTCGAGCAGTGCACGGGATTCGACGCGACGAGGTATTCGCGGCAGGCCAGGGGCCGGTCGGGATGCACGCTGCACAGCTGGTCGTCGAGCAGCGGGCAGGGAAGACCAAGCGAGAAGTAACGAAGGGAGGCCTCGTGGATGTCCTTCGGGCCGCCGACGAAGTCGCTGGGACCGATCTCTGCGGCGGCCAGCCTGGCCGTCGACTGTCGAACTCGGCGCTCGATGCGGGCCCGATGATCGGGCTCGAGACCAGCGACCGCCGCAACGATCGAGCGGACCTCAGCGGGGCTGGCCGGCACGGCCTGGTGACAACACGCGGTACACCTGGGACCGCAGGTCAACCCGACGTTGGGGTCGGCGAAGGCGTGGACGGCGAAGTCGTCCAGCAGCGTCCGTGCACTCGAGAGGAGGTCATCGGCGTGCCGCACGACCGGCGGAAGGGGCAGCAGCGGCACGCCGGAACCTCAGATCGCTCGGCTTCGCCCTCAGCCCTTCCAGCCGTCGACGCCGTCGAACTTGATGTAGCCGTCGCCTGCTCGGGGCCCGAGTTTGAGCGACGAGTCGAACGAGATCGTCCGGGCCTTGAAGTCCTGGATCTCGAAGTTGCCGAGGAAGCCCTCGACTTCGGTCTCGGGATCCCCGAGCGCGGCTTCGAGGGCGGTGAGCGCTGCGGCGAGGTTGGGTGATGGCTGGTAGTCGTCGCCCATCTCGACGTTGATGCGGAGTTGGTCTGAGTTGATCGGTGCAGTCATGGCGAACAAGACGCGCCGCGGCGCCACTGGTTACACGGGTTTCGCGGCGGATCTCTCTCAGACGGAGCGCATCGGGGCGATGACCCCCCGAACGGCAAATATGCCTCGATGAGGTCCCGATGAACTCGATGAGGTCCCGATGAGAAGGAACGAACCCATGTCCAACCCAACCCCACGCTCCAACCAAATCGATCGAGCCGCGGACGGACGACAGGAAGCGGCAAGACGGTATGTCGAGCAGCTCCGTGCGTTCTACGTCCACGCCGCCGTGTTCGCAGCCGGTATGACCGTCATCTTCGCCGTGAATCTCCTCACCAACCTCTCCGCCGGAATCGCAAGTGAATGGTCGGCATGGTGGTCGCTCTGGGCGCTCATCGGATGGGGCGCCGGGATCGCTGTCCACGGACTCGTTGTCCGGCTGAATCGACCGTCGCCTGCTTCATCGACATGGGAGCAGCGACAGATCGAGCGGATGCTTGGGAGCTGACTGGCTGAACTCGCTGATGTCGGTGTAGCCGACACCGACCGGCTGGTCGCCTGACCCGGCAGTTCGCGTCATGCCGCCACCAGTTCAACGGTCCAGGGCGCGCGTGTACTTTGTTGGAGGGCCCCGTCTTGTGGTCCAAAAACCATGTCCCCCAGTCGTTGGACTCGGGATGTGAGCGTTCTTCTCGTTCGGTGAGGATCTGGAAGATCAGCTCGACGGAGTGTTGGTCGATTTTGACGAAGCCGAGTTCATGGCGATCGGTGATGCCATCGTCCGACTGACGGTGATCATGATCGCCGCTGGTCGACGTCGGGATGCCGTGGCTTTGAAAGCATGCCATGGGACTTTCCCTCCTTTGCGTCGAATGAGCCTTCTTGACGTCCGGCGGATGGGGTAGCGACGTTGTGTCTCAGGCGAGATGGTTCGCGCCGGTCTTGACCCAGGTCGACCGTTGGTCGACGATGGGCGCGCTCACGCAGCAACCCCATTGGGGTTTCCGCGATCTCTCGGAAAGGCCCGTTCCTCATGTCCGACGATCACTCCACCACGGTTCCCGAGCGTCCTCCGACGCGGCCGAACGCACTCGATGATCCGAAAACGATCAGGACGATCCGATGACAGGCAACGCCTATTCGATCGACGGCCGAACCTTCGAGTTCGCGGCACCGCTGAGCGGGGCGCTGCCCATCGGCTCCTACGTCCAGCTCGACACCCGGCACGGGACGTTCCTCGGTCAGTTGCTCGACGAGTCGGTTTCCGCCGAATCGACCGATCGGCGATCCGACGTCGCCGGGTCGCGGAGCATCACGGGGCACGGCATACTTCTGGCCCAACTGGGTGAGGATGGGTCGCACGCTGTCGATGGAACGGCCGTCTTCGGCCAAGCGACGCTGGAGCCGGCTGATCCTGCGGTGGTCAGAGCCCACTTCACCTCGACGCAGAGCAAGGGAACGACGATCGAACTCGGAGCGATCCAGCGGATGCCCGACGTGCCCGCCCGGCTGCGGGCTTCGGGGTTCGGGCGGCATACGTTTCTGTGCGGCCAATCCGGCTCCGGCAAGACCTACACGCTCGGGGTGGTGCTCGAACGGCTCCTCCTCGAGACCGACATCCGAATCGGCGTGATCGACCCCAACTCCGACTATGTCACCCTGGCGACGCTTCGTCCTCAGATCGACACCGGGCTCGACGACGACGACTATCGGATTCTCACCGAGCGACACGCCTCCATCGCCCGGCGTATCCATGTCTTCGGTGGGGAGGGTTCATCGAAACGCCTTGTGGCGCGCTACAGCCGGCTGTCGCTCGAGCAGCAAACGATGGTGCTGGGCATCGACCCGATTCGTGACCCTGAGGAATTCAACGCCTTTCTCCGCACCGTTCGCTCGATCGAGAGATCGGACTACGGCCTCGATGATCTGATCAGCGCCATCCGAGCGTCGTTCGACGAAGATGTCCGGCGTCTCGGCCTCCGCATCGACAACCTCGGCATCGCCAACCAGTCCATCTGGGCCGGGTCCGGTCAAGGACTTGTCGAACAGCTCCCCGACGACTGGCGAATGCTCGTTGCCGATGTCGGGAGCCTCTCGTCGCCTCAGGAGATGTCGGTCGCCGCTGCAGGGCTGCTCGGGTACATCTGGGACCGCCGTCATGCCCGCCAGCCCATGATCATCGTGATCGACGAAGCACACAACGTGTGTCCGCAGAACCCGATCGACCCAAATCAGGCGTTGGCGACCGAGCACGTCGTGCGCATCGCCGGCGAAGGCCGCAAGTACGGCCTCTACCTGTTCCTGTCGACCCAACGACCGTCGAAGGTGCACCAGAACGTCCTGTCCCAGTGCGACAACTTGTTGCTGATGAAGATGAACTCCGCCGTCGACATTCGCACGCTGAGCGAAACGTTCTCGTATGCGCCGGCCTCGCTCGTCGAGCGGGCCGCAGGTTTCGGATTGGGCGAAGGACTGGCGGCCGGCAAGATCGCGCCGGATCCTTTGCTCTTCAAGAGTGGCCGGCGATATACCCTCGAGGGTGGAAGCGATGTGCCGTCGACCTGGGCTCGCTGAGACCCGGCCCGGTCAGGGATCCGAGGCCTCCTGGCCCCGTCGGATGGAATCGGTACGCTCCGCAGCGAGCGCCGACTCCAGCTGATCGAGTCGATCGACGATCGCACTCAGCGACCCTTCGATCCGCAGGAAGGCCTCGGTTCGTTGGGTCCGTCCCGATCGGTCCCTCTGCACTGCCTCGATGAACACCGAGGTCACCGCCGCCGATATCACCGTGATCAGCGCGATTGCGGTGACCATCACGATCGCTGCGACGATTCTCCCGATCGGCCGCTCAGGTGTGGCATCGCCGTAGCCAACCGTGGTGATCGTCTGCAGGGTGAACCACATTGCTTTGGCGAAGGTCGGGTACTCCTCGGGGTCGAAGATCCTGATCACGATGGCGCCCAGCACGACGACCACGACCGTCAGACTGCTGATCGCGATCGTCGCCCGCCGGATCGATGCCGGGTCGGCTTGGAATCGTGCGATGCTCCTGCGGATGGGGTTCATCCCGAGATGATCCCGCGCTACTGCCGGTCGGACAACTGCGGGCTGCGCGCCACAAGCGTGACTCTGGTCTGACCGATATGCCCGACGACGAAATGGACGGGCTCGATGCCTACAGCGACCGCACGATCGGGCAGTAGCGCAGTTCATCTCCCGGATTCGCCGATGACGTCCTCGTGGTAGTTTGCCGTCCGATCGCCGGGGACGAGCTCCGAAACGAGCGAGGTGCCGTGACAGCAGAAACGCAACGAGACGAACTCGAGCTTCGTGGCCCAGCTGCGTTGCGCTCGGTCGAGGCCGCTGCGCTGGCCGGCCTCGCATACGCCGCCTTGTCGTTGGTTGCCACCTACTTGCTCCTGCGGGCTCCTCGAGCATCGACGAGCGGAACCGATCTCGCGTGGTATGCCGACGAGGGCAACCAGCGCTCCACCGCCCTCGGTCTCAACCTGATGGCGCTCGGCACGATTGCGTTCCTTTGGTTCGTTGCCGTGATTCGGAGACGGGTTGGAGAACGCGAGAACAGGTTCTTCGGAACCGTGTTCCTCGGCAGCGCGCTGCTCCTCGCCGGTGTCCGGATGGTCGCAGGGATCATGATGGCAGCACCGGCAATGAGTGGATACCTGCTCGATGTCGAACCGGACTTGCAGAGCGTCGGGCTCTGGCAGGCCGCCGGGCTGTCGACGGCCACCGTCGTTGGCACCAGGCTGGAGGCCGTCTTCATGATCTCGACGACCACTGTCGGTCGATTGTCCGAAGCCTTGCCAACCTGGTTGATCTGGCTCGGATACCTGGGCGGGTCGATCTTGGCCCTCGCCCCGTTGCCCCGGGCGCTCCTGATTTGGCTCTTCCCGGCCTGGGTCAGCCTGATCAGCGCCAGCCTTCTGATCACGCAACGGCTGCACCCGACCGAGACCACGGCCTGATCAGCCGTTCGGTGGCCGAATGAGGGGGCTTACGATCAACGGCATCGCCGCTGCTGACGTGGCGCTCCGCGACTCTGTCGCCTGGCATACTCGTGCCGATGTTGTCGAAGCTGAGTGTTGCCGCCGTCGCAGGCGTCGCAATGTTCCTGATGTCCGCGCTGGCGCGGGAATGGAAGGGTGGCCTCCAACCCAGCCTGCTGTGGCTGGCGACTGCCGCGGTCACGGCCATCGCACTCCTTGTCGGGCCACCCCGCGCCTGGTGGGCAGTCGCCGGAGGATTCGTCGGGGGCCTCGCGGCCGGCCCGATGCTCTTTGACGATTCGTTCCCCGGCCTGCTGAGCCCGGTGCTCGGCAACACCGCCGAAATCACCATCCTGGTAGTCGGCATCCCGCTCATCGTCGGGCGCGACATCACCCTCCGAACCGCCAGACAGGGATTGGCTGTCGTGGCGCTCGTCGTCGCTAGCACCGCCGTCGGTGGGTTGATCGCTGTGACTGACACCACATCGACGGTCATCGGAGACACCTTCGAGTCATGGTGGCGATGGGTTCTGGGCAACAGCGTCGGAGAGGTGCTGCTTCTGCCTCTCGTGCTCTTCCGGCGAACCGGCGTCATCACCCGAAATTCTGAACAGCGTCCGACCGAGCTGGTGATCACGCTGGCTCTGATGTTGATCGTCGGGTTCACGTCGATCGCCGTCGACTCGTTCCTGCTCTACCTCGTCATTCCTCTCATCCTCTGGATCACGATCCGTTTCGGCCCTTTTGTCGCATCACCGGTCGCCGTCGTGGCCTCCGTAACGGTGGCCACCGCCACCGGCCAAGGGCACGGTCCGTTCGTCGAGTTCGGCGACGATCCGCAACTCGCAGTACACCTGTTCCAGCTCAGTCTTGCCGCCTGCGTGCTGATCGGCGGGGCCCATGCCGTGCGGGCATGGAACGATCGAAACCATCTCTCCGCTGTCTTGTCGGCGCTGCCCGACATCTTGTTCATTCGCACGCGCAGTGACGGCCAACTGGTCAACTCGTGGATACCGCGCGGCGGCGAGGAGTTGGCAGCCCAGCTCGCTCCCGACAACAGCACGGTCACGCCTGCCATCGAAGCCACGCCGCTGACGCCGAGCGATCCCGCAATCGTCGTCACCGGCACCGGCGGGGTGTTCGAACGACGAACGGTCGCCATCGACGAGGAACGCGACCTCGACCTCTTCCGGGATGTCACGATCGAGCGGGAAGCACTTCGAGACGTCCAGAGTCGGCGAGATGCCGTCGAAGCGGCTCGGCGCGAGGAACAGATGCGTCTCGGTCGCGCCCTTCATGACAGCCCGATCCAGTTGCTCGCCGCCGCCCTCATACGACTGGGATCGGCGAAGAACGATTCGGACAAGCGCCCGGAGCACATCGCAAGGGCCGAAGAGCTGACTCGTCAGGCAGTCATCGAGCTGCGCGAGGGAATCGACCAATTGACAGAATCACGGGACGGCGATCGCGACGTCGTCGATACGCTTGGCTCGCTTGCACAACAACTGCTCGACGACGGCGTCGAGATCGAACTTCGCAACTCCTCTGCGTCGCGTGGGATGGCCGAACTCGAACAGACGCTCCTGCTGGTCGGGCGAGAGGCCGTCAGCAACGCTGCACTCCATGCGGACGCCAGTCGGCTCATCATCGATTTGACCGAGAGCGGGGGATCCCTGGTCCTTACGGTGGCTGACAACGGTCGAGGAGTGGCCGACTCGACGCCGCTGCGCCGCGGCCTGGGTCTCAGCCTCATGCGAGAGCGAGTCTCGGAAAAGGGCGGAGAGATCAGGATCGAACCCGGTCCGGATGGCGGCACGGTCGTCAGGATCACGCTGCCGCACACGTCGTGAGCATTGACACATGGGCCAGCGCAGTCGCCGGCAGCTCCCCAGTTCGCCAGAATGGCCGAGGTGGTGGTCGTGCAGTACGGTCACCTCATCCGAGCCAGGGACAGCTCATGGCGACCAGTCAGAACAAAACCCGATCGGCCCAAGCAAACCGTGCTCGTCACCGGCGATACGAGTCGAGGTGGCGTCGAACGGCACCCGAGTGGTGCTGCGCTGGCCCGGCACCTTCAAGATCTCGATCTGGCCTCCGATGAGCCAGATCTATCAGTCCGCCGCCGATTTCGAGGCGCTGTACATGCACTTGTTCGACCGGATCGCCGACGACGATCAGGATGGTATGGATCCGCTGGTCGAGCAGCAGATGGTGATCCACTTCGAGCTGCACCAACCCGATGCCGAGCTGTGGGTCGACGGCAGAACCAAGCCGGTTCAGGCGTCGTTCGGCCCCCAGCCACTCGAAGCCTCCCTCACGGCGCGACTCAGCGGCGACACCTTGCACACGCTGCTGCTCGGGACGCTCCCCCTCGGCCGGGCACTGTTGTACCGCAAACTCAAGGTGGACGGGTCCAAGACGGCCGCTTTGAAGCTCGAGAGCCTCCTGCATGCGTGTCAGGCGGTCTATCCCGGCCTGGCGGACGAGATGCTGGGGCACAACAGCTGAGCATCGACCGCCAGCGTTGCCTGTGGATCGGCCCGAGATCACGTTCCCGTTGCTTCGAATCGCTGGAGCTCCTCGTGCCAAAGCGGTGGGGAGGTCACGAGTTGGATCTCAAGACGCACGTCGAGGCGATGGAGATCCTGGCCGGGGCGTGTCTGTCGACGGCGTGGATCACCGCCTTCTACATCGGGCACAACCTGATGGTGTGTCGGTTCGATGAGCGGGCTCAAGCCGAGGTGTTCGCCGACCGGCCGTTCGGGTTGATCCCGGCCGCCACCGCACCGACGTTCGAGATCACCAGGATGAGCGGTGGGTGGGAGGTGACCGGTCGTGCGAGCTGGGGCTCGGGAATCATGCACGCCGACTGGGTCATCGTGGCCGGGCGGAGCGAAGGGGTCGAACCCCATGTCTTCCTCGTGCCAGTCGATGATGTGGAGATCCTCGACGTGTGGCACATGTCCGGCATGACGGGAACGGGTAGCAACGACTTCACGCTCGAGCGTGTGTTCGTCCCCGACCATCGTGCTGTCTCTGCCGCAGCATTCGGGACCGGCCAGTCGCCTGGAGCCGCGCTGCATGCGGACAACCCGATCTATCGGCTACCACTCCTGCCGTTCATCTACAGCGAGGTGATCGGTCTGTTCTCCGGCAGCGTCCGCGGTGCGGCCGTGGCGCTCGAATCGACCTTCGCCAACCGGGTTCGTGGTCACTCGGGCCAGGTCGACCGGGAGGCGCAGTACTCCCATGTGGCGCTCGGAGATGCATGGATTCAGTCCGACGTCGCCGGCCGGCTCGCACGCGACCTCGTCCGGCAGACCGAACACTGCATGAACGGCGACGGATTCACGCTCGACGATCACCTTCGACTCAAGGCCCTCACCGGGTTCGTCATCGATCACTCGAGGCGAGCGGTCAACACGATGGCCCACGAGGGCGGCTCGACCAACTTCCGCACCGATGCGCCGCTGCAGCGGCACTTCCGGGATCTCAACACGCTCGCCACCCACGCCTTCTGGGACTGGCCCGCCGTTCGGGAGCTGTACGGGCGCCACCACCTCGGCCTCGAACCCAATCACCCGCTGATCTGAGCGCTTCTGGCTCGATTCGGTGTCGAGATCGCTCCACAGCGATTCGATTGACATATGTCACATTGTCATACAACAATGCCACGGGTCGGGTGAAGCGCCTGGCGACTGGGGCCATTGGGGGCATGTGTATGGGCATGGACGATCTCGTCCGTCCGAGTGGGGAGCGGTGGGCCAGGGAGTACGAGGCATCTCGTGAGCGTGCGACGGCCTTGCTCGACGGCATCTCTGACGACCGCGAACAGCTGACCGTGCCGACGTGTCCGGCCTGGAGGGTTCGCGACCTGTTGAGTCACCTCAACGGCGCGGCGCAGGAGTTGGTCGCCGGACGGTTCCCGAAAGGCGACTCGCAGCAGTGGGTCGATCAGGTCGTCGCCGATCGAGCCGACGTCGCCGTTGCCGACCAGCTCGAGCAATGGGCCGAGAGTGGGCCTGCCTTCGCCGAACTGCTGCGCAAGACGCCGCAGCTCGGTGTGCTCGTCATCGATCTGTTGAGCCACGAGCACGATCTTGCTGGCGCGCTCGGAACCGAGTCGGATCGATCATCATCGGGCATCGAACTGGTGATGTGGGCCAAGACGAGCTTCGTCGAAAAGGACCTCGAGTCGAATGGTCTCCAAGCGATCCGAGTGATCACCGGTGACCACACCTTCGAATACGGCACCGGCGACGTCGAGCTCGAGGTGCGCGGTGATCTGTGGGAAATGTTCCGACTGACCGGCGGGCGACGTTCCCTGGCCCAGCTGCTCGCCACCGACCACGATGGTGACATCGAGCGGTATGCGCCGGGACTCGTGCACAACCCGCTTGCGTCGAACGACATCGTCGAATGACCACGACCGACGTCGTCAATGAAAGGATCACACCGATGACGAACGACGAGTGCCTCCAGGCGGCACGCGACCTCGCGCCGCTCCTGCGAGACAAGGCGCGTGAGGCCGAGGTCGCTCGGCGACCGCTCGACGATGTCATCGAGGCGGTGCGCCAGAGTGGGCTCTTCTCGATGATGGTGCCGAAGCGCTACGGCGGGTACGAACTCGACGTCGACACGTTCTTCGAGGTCGTGCTGATTCTCTCCGAAGCCGACGCGGCGATGGGTTGGATCATCGGGTTCTACATCGAGCATGCGTTCTGGCTCGCCGAGTTCCCCGAGTCGGTGCAGGACGAGGTCTATGGCGAGGCCGATCATGTGCTCGCTCCCGCTGCGCTCAACATCGCCGGTGGCACGGCGACTCCGGTTGAGGGCGGCTATCGGGTCAACGGCCGGTGGCAATGGGGCACCGGCATCGTGCATGCCACGTGGGTCATCGCCGGATGCCTGGCGGCCAACCCTGATGGCGGCATGACGCCGATGATGTTCCTCCTGCCTCGGGAGGAGGTCGAGACGATCGACACCTGGCACATCGCCGGCATGTGCGGCACCGGTTCGATGGACTTCTCGATCAACGACGTGTTCGTCCCCGCCGATCGCGCCGTGCCGTTCATCGGCATCTTGGACGGCAGCTGGGGAATCGCCGAGCGATACGACGCTCCGCTCTATTCGACGCCGCTCATCCCCATCCTCGCACTTGCTGCCGGCCTACCGTGCCTCGGTGCTGCCCGCGGCGCGCGGGCAGCGTTCGCCGAGCAGGTGAAGGAGAAGATCGAAGCGACCGGCACCGTCAAGGGCGAGGGCAACTTCGGGTTGATCGCCGAGGCCTCGCTCTCGATCGATGCCGCCGAGCTCCTCATGCGTGCCGTCCTTGCCGAGATCATGTCCTGTCGGGTCGATGCCAGTACCGAGGAGCGCGGCTTGTGGGTGACCAAGATCGCGCATGCGGTGTTCATGTGCCGTGATGCGACGCAGTCGATCGCGTCACTGGTCGGTGCCAGCGGGGCGATGCTCGACAATCCGATCCAGCGGTGTGCCCGAGACATCAGCACCGCTGCGAACCACGTGATCTTCGAACGGGAATCGCGCTACGGCGACTACACCCGCCAACTCTTCGGGCAACCCATCACCAACCGTCTTGTCTGAGCCCGCGAATCACCGCCGGATCGAACGTGGAGTCAATGCAACCATGAGCCAACCAACCCACACCGACGAGCCGACGTCCAGCCTCTGGGTCGAAGGGAGCCCCCACGGGTTGAAGGCGTGGATCGATGTCGTGGTGCAGCCGTTCGAATCGTTCACGCTCGACGCCGAAAGCCGGCATGTCGGCACACTCGGCGTTGGCAAGCCTGCACAGCTGATCCTCACTCGGTCCTCGGCGTACGACGGTCGCAGGCCCGAGATGCAAGATCTCCAGGAGCCGTATCTGCGATAACTGTTCGAGTTCCTCGGGTTCGACCTCGCAGAGTCGCTGATCGTCGAGCCGACCACGGCCTTCACCCCCGAGGCTTGCGAGGCCATCGCGGCGGATGCCCTCGAACGATCCCGTAATGCAGGGCGTGCGTTCACCCGCCGACCGGGTTGACACGAATCGCCGATCACGAAGGCGGGATACATCCCGCAGAGAGAGTTCACAGAATGGCAGATCCAACACCAGCCTGGCCTCGACATCCCGCAGCCCACGATCTACTGCGCCATCTACGAGGCGGACGGCCATGAGGAGAAGCTTCGCAACCAGACGATGAAGGTCGATCGCCTTCCGCTCTGGCTGCTTCGCTGGTTGGTCAAGCGCGAGCAGGGCAAGTCATTCGTTCCGCCCTGTGTGCTCTTGATCGAGGACCTCATCGAGGCCGAGGTCGGTGATCAGATCAATGGCGGCAAGCGAGAGCGGATCGGCGCCGGGCTGTCGACCCTCGCCCGCCTTCACGCGGCAACGTGGGGTGCTGGTGAGGTCCCCGACGTCCACTGGACGAAGGGGCCCGACTCCATTCCACGGCTCGTCCACGCGATGTATCTCAACGGTCGCGACGAGTTCCTGCAGCAAGCGGCCCCGCACTTCTCTGCTCACTCGATCGCCCTCTACGAATCGCTGAAGAAGACCGGCGTCGAGCGAGTGATCCGGCATCGCACCGAAGTACCGCAGGCCCTGCTTCATGGGGACTACCGGCTCGACAACATGTTCTTCGCGTCCGACGACTCCATCGCCGCCGTCATCGATTGGCAGACGGCCACCCCGGGACCTGCCGTGGTCGACGTCGGCTACTTTCTCGTGTCGTCGCTGCCGGCCGAGACGCCGGAGACTGCGGTCGACGAGTTGCTCGCCGCCCACCACGCCGAGTTGGTCGCGAACGGGGTCGGCGACTACCCCTACGACCGGTTCCTCGCCGACTACGTCGATGGATTGCTGATCGTCCTGCACCGGCTCACCGGGCTCGCCGAAGTTGCCGACTTGGGCGACGGCCGCGGTGTGGAACTGATGGCCGAGTGGCTCCGGCGAGCCGACGCCCGGCTTCAGCGAGTTCCGGCCCAGACGGGATGAGCATCGGCGTCGCCCACGGGAGGGCGACGCCGTGGCGTCATCGCTCGATCAGCCGTCGCTCGGGAGCTCTCGAACGGCTGTTTCCAGCGGTTGAGATAGGTGACCTCATGTGCCGGTCGTCCACGCCGATCCGAGGCCCCGAGCCCGAGCCGCGAGCTGGAAGCTCCACACCCCGGGCAGGACCGACCCGTAGTAGGCGGCCACCTGTCCAAGGGATGCCTCGGCCGGCAGGCGGTCGAGGCGCATCGCCAACACAAGGGCCGGGACCTCGGCGAGGTGGTCGACGAGGAACCGACCGGAGTCGATCACGCGCTGACTGCGCTCGTCTCCCCTGGGACCGGAGCTGGCTTCGAGGTAGGGGCGACCGACGGCGGCGAACCGCTCGGCGATCGCCTCCTTCGAGGCGTCATCGTCGACGACCATCCACCGGTTGCGCTCCTGGTTGCCGCCCATCGGTGCGTGGCTCGCAACGTCGATGCACTCGAGGAGTTCCGAGTGCGGAACCGGGCGGGTGAGGTCGAGACGTTTGCGGACCTGTTTGGTGGTCTTGAGCAGGCGGTCGGCCTCGGCGAGATCGAAACCGGTTCTCGGGTGAACGAGGCTCTGCGTGGGTTCGGGGTCGGACGTGGTCATCGTCGGGTTCTCCAAGGGTTTGCTTCGTAGCGATTCGGGAAATCGGGCATGGCTCGTCAGCACTCAGAGCTCGAAGAGGATCTTGAGCACACCGTCGTCGCGGGCATCGAACAGGCGATACCCCTCGGATCCTTCGGCGAGCGGCATGCGGTGGCTGAACAGGCCCTCGGCGCGGAGCCGACCGCTCTCGAGGAGGGGGAGGAGCGACGGCCAGAGTTCGGGCACGGGCGCAATGCCCGCACGGACCGTGAGTCCTCGGTAGATCAGCTGGGCCATGTCGAGGCCGGTGCCGCCCTGGGGCAGGCCGATGAACGACGCGGTGCCGCCGTTTCGCATGATCCGCGGCACGGAGCCGATGGCCGCCGCCGCTCCTGATGCTTCGAAGCAGCGGTTCACGAGCGAACCGCCGGTGAGTTCGCGTACGGCCGGCACGAGGTCGTCTCCCGGGGCCAGCGACGCGGCGCCGAGCCGATCCGCCTGGGCGCGTCGTTCGGCGACGGGATCGATGGCGATGACCTGCGCTGCGCCGTAGATGTACGCGAGCTCGACTCCCAGCAGGCCGATCGGCCCCAGGCCGACGACAGCGACGGTGTCGCCCGGTCCGATCTCGCAACGGTCGATGCCGAACTTGGCGGTTGCCATGGCGTCGGTGAGGAGGAGCGCCTGTTCGTCGGAGACATACGGAGGGATCTTCCGAATCGTCCGATCGGCGTTGGGGACCTGGACGAATTCGGCCTGGCCTCCCTGGAGTCTGGCCGAACAGCCGAACGCCATGGTTGCCGGGCAGCGGCCCACCCCGGAACGGCAGGGTCGACAGTGGCCGCAGCCCGCGCCGCCGGCCACGAAGACTCGGTCGCCGATCGCCGAGTTGAAGACCATCGGCCCGGCCTCGACCACCTCGCCGATGAACTCATGGCCGACGCAGAACGCCTCCAGATCCTTGCCGTACTCGACCTTGCCGATGGCGTCGCCGTGATAGATGTGCAGATCCGATCCACAAATGCTGCACTTCTCGACCTTGATGATCACCCCGTTGTCGACGGTCAATTCGGGGTCGTCGAAGTCCTCGTAGCGAATGTCGCGAGGACCGTTGAAGACAAGAGCTTTCATCTACTTCTCCTTGAAGCGAAGGTCGCTGCTCAGTGGGTGGCCGCCTGGTGTTCGAAGTATTCGGCGTATTTCGTACGGGCTGCTGCACGCCGGGCCGGGAGGTGAGCGCTGGGCCAGAGCCCATCGACGGCCGAGTGTTCACGCAACACCTGGCGGGCGACGGTGCTCTTGTGGACCTCGGTGGGGCCGTCGGCGAGTGCCATGACCTCGGAGGCGATGAGCATGCCGGTGAAGGGCATCTCGTTCGAGACGCCGAGGGCGCCATGGAGATGCATCGCCCGCAGCACGACGTCGTGGTACACCTTCGGCATTGCCACCTTGACCGCCGAGATGTCCTTGCGGACCTTGCGGTAGTCGTTGTACTTGTCGATCTTCCAGGCAGTTCGGAGGACGAGAAGCTTGAACTGCTCGATCTCGATCCACGTGTCGGCGATCTGTTCCTGTACGACGCCGAGCGATGCGAGTGGGCCGGTGCGGGTCTCGCGTGACAGGGCTCGTTCGCACATCATGTCGAAGGCCTGTTCGACCTGGGCGATGGTGCGCATGGCGTGGTGGATGCGGCCGCCGCCAAGTCGGACCTGGGCGATGGCGAACGCCGAACCGGGGTCGCCGAGCAGATTGTCGTCGGTGAGTCGGACATCCTCGTAGTGCATGTAGGCGTGGGTGCCCTCATCTTCGGGTTCGCTGCCGATCCCGGTGTTGCGAACGATGTTCACACCGGGACTCTCGGCCGGGACGATGAACATCGACATGCCTTCATAGGCGCTGACGTCGGGATTGGTGACGGCCATCACGATGAAGAAGCTGGCGTATCGAGCGTTGGACGAGAACCACTTCTCGCCGTTCAGCACCCATTCGTCGCCGTCCTTGACGGCGTTGGTGACGAACAGCGTGGGATCGGCGCCGGCGTGGGGTTCGGTCATCGAGTAGCAGGAGCTGATCTTGCCGTCGAGCAGGGGCTGGAGTGGGTTTCCCTCGTGGAACGCAGCGGACCCAGCGGACGTGAAGCACTCGTCGACGCCGCTCGGCGACTCTTCGCCGAACAAGGCATCGAAGCGGTGTCGATGCGAGAGGTCGCTCGGGCCGCCGGGCACCGAAACACCAACGCGGTGCAGTACCACTTCGGGGACCGAGAGGCCTTGCTCGCTGCGGTCGTCGAGCCGTTCGAGCGCGAGATCGGGCTGCGGCGCGAGGCGCTCGTCGACGCCGTGCTCTCCGAGGGGGCTCCGACGACTCGTTCGATCGCCGCCGCACTGGTGCGCCCCTCCGCGGCGATGGTCGAGACTCCAGCAGGTCGGGATCATCTACGCATCGTTGCGGAGTTGATCGTCGACATGGAGCGGTTCTATGCAGCAGCCGGATCGGACAACTCGGCGCTGGCGCCGTGGGATCGACTGGCTCGAGCGAACATGGCCGACACCACAGTTCCCCTTCACCGTCGTTATGCCGCCATCTCGCTCTGTTTCACCGAACTCGGGCGTCGTGCCGTGAGTCGTCGTCGTCCCGACCACCGTCTGTTCGTGAGCGACTTGATCGATCTCGTCACCGGTGTGCTCGAAGCCGACGTCTCGGACGAGACACAAACACTTCTCGCCGAGCGAGACCGTCAACGCACCACGAAACGAACCAACGCCCGACCCACAAAGGAATCCACATGACCGACGAACTTCTCGACTTCACCGACCAGGTGGCGCTGATCACCGGCGGCAGCCGGGGTCTGGGCCGCCAGATGGCGCTTGCGCTCGCAGCGCGGGGAGCAGATGTGATCGTCACGAGCCGCAAGGTCGACTCGTGTGTCGAGGTCGCTCGGGAGATCGAGGCCATGGGGCGTCAGGCGCTGCCGTACGGTTGTCACGTTGCCGATTGGGATCAGCTCGACGGATTGGTCGAGGCGGCCTACGAACGCTTTGGCAAGATCGACATCCTCATCAACAACGCCGGCATGTCGCCGCTCTACGACAAGGTCACCGACGTCTCGTCCGAGCTGTTCGACAAGGTCGTCGGTGTCAACCTCAAGGGTCCGTTCCGCTTGATGGCCGTCGTCGGTGAACGCATGGTCGCCGCAGGCGGCGGCTCGATCATCAACGTCAGCAGCGTTGCATCCGAGCGGCCCACGCCGGCGGCAGAGCCGTACGGCGCCTCCAAGGCCGGTCTGAACGCGTTGACCCGCTCCTTTGCGTTCTCGCTCGGTCCCACGGTTCGCGTGAACTGTATTCTCGCCGGTCCATTCCTGACCGACATCTCCAAGGCATGGGACATGGACGCCTTCGAAGCTCGGGCGCAGGGAAGCTACGCGCTCCAGCGCGGCGGCGAACCCGAAGAGATCGTCGGCGCCGCCCTCTATCTCGCCAGTCGAACCAGTTCCTTCACCACCGGCACCATCATGCGAGTCGATGGCGGCGGTCGCTGAGGACGGATAGACCGTGGTACTCACGAGTCACTCGGGCTGCTCGACGCAGCAGAGCGACACCATCGACGAACGCGAGGCTTCATGACCGAAGACACGAGTCTGCTCGAAGCGGCTACTCGCCTGGGGTCCGAGTTCAGGGAGCGATCCGAGGAGATCGAAGCGACTCGACGCCTGCCCGACGATGTGTCGGCCAAGATGGCCGAAGCAGGTTTCTACCGGATGGGTGTGCCTGCGGTCGTCGGAGGACTCGAGACGCCGCCGCCGGTCAGCAGTGAGGCCATCGAGATCCTCGCCCGGGGAGATGCTGCGTGCGCTTGGGTCGCGTTCATCGGCATGACGTCGGGCACTGCGCTGTCCGCTGTCCCCGAGGTCACCGCCCGGGCGATCTTTGCCGATCCGCGAACGTTGATCACCGGGGTCTTTGCACCCACCGGTCACGCCGACAAGGTCGACGGCGGGTTCAAGGTCTCCGGGCGATGGCAGTGGGGCTCCGGCAGCCAGAACTCCGATTGGATCCTGGGCGGCTGTGTTATGAGGGAGGACGGCGAACCGATGCTCGATGCGCACGGCGCCCCTCGCTCCACCATGGCCTTCATGCCCGCCGGCGAGGTGAGCTTCCTCGACACGTGGCACGTGTCGGGACTGTGCGGCACGGGAAGCGGCCACTTCGAGGTCGACGACGTCTTCGTCCCCGACGACCGGTTGGTCGGCTACATCAGGAAGGGCCGACCGCCCGTCACGCCGCTCTTCGCCTTCCCCAACCGAACCTTTCTGGCCCTTGGGATCGGCGCCGTCTGTATGGGAATCGCTCGCTCCGCCATCGACGAACTCATCGCCCTGGCAACATCCAAGCGACGGCCCGGCTCGAGCGGCACCCTCGCCGATCAACAGGTCGCGAAGATCACGTTGGCACAGGCCGAGGCAGATCTGTCCAGCGCACGAGCGCTGTTCTACGCATCGCTCGACGACGCCTGGCGTGCTGCGCTTGCCGGCGGTGGGGTCGCCGTCGAACACCGGCGCAGCCTGCGTCTCGCAACATCCAACGTCGTCACGAAGAGTGTCGGGGTGGTGGGTGCAATGTACGATCTCGGCGGCGGTAGCTCCATCTATCGCTCGTCCGCCTTGCAGCGCCACTTTCGAGACATCAACGTCGCCAAGTCCCACTTCATGGTTTCTCCTGCGATTCTCGAGACGATCGGCGGCTCGCTGTTCGGCCTCGACATCGACGATGCGTTTCTCTAGCACTGGCCGGCCACCGATCGGAGTCCTCCATTGACCGACATACGTCTTGGCGTCAGTGCTCACGCCGACATGCTCACCGGACCGCTCGCACGACGGCGAGCATTCTTCGAGCGCGCCGAACGAGCGGGCATCGACCACGTCTTCGTTGCCGACCACGTCAGTTTTCACGGTGGGCACGGCATGGACGGCCTCATTCAGGCCGCCACTGCTGCCGCGTTGTCCGAGACCCTCGAGGTTCATGTCGGGGTGTACTTGCTGGCGTTGCGCCACCCGGTGCCGGTCGCCCGCCAGATCGCCACGCTGTGCGAGAGCGCTCCGGGTCGCTTCGTCTTGGGTGTCGGCGTCGGCGGCGAGGACCGCAGCGAGATCGAGGTGTGTGGCGTCGATCCGCGATCACGGGGCAGGCGGACCGACGAAAGCCTCGCCGCGCTCCGAGGGTTGCTCTCGGGTGAGAAGACGAGCCTCGATGGTGAGTTCTATCGCTTCGAGGATGCGTTGATCCTTCCTGCTCCCTCGCCGAGCGTGCCGATCGTGATCGGTGGCCGCAGCGACGCTGCCCTCCGTCGGGCCGGGCGGTTCGGCGACGGGTGGCTCGGTCTTTGGTACACGCCAGAGCGCTACGCCCAAGCCGTTGCGACCGTCGAGCGTGCGGCGGATGCTGCTGGTCGTACCGACATCGACTGGGAGCACGGACTGCAGGTCTGGGCCGCCGTGGATGAGGACCGCGAACGAGGACGATCTCGGCTTGCGGCAAGGATGGAGGGCTTCTATCGCGTCCCGTACGAGCGCTTCGAGAGGTCGAGTCCTGCGGGCACGCCCGAGGAGATCGCGGCCTTCCTGAGCCCGTACGTCCAGGCAGGCTGTCGGACGTTCAACGTCCTGTCGGTCTCACCCTCGGTCGAAGAAGGCATCGACGGACTGGCCGAAGTCCGGCGCCTGCTCCTGGCTGCGGCGACGCCGACGACAGGCTGACGTCGAGAACAGGTGGGATCATCGTCCGGTCCAGTTCGGTGAGCGTTTCTCTGCAAACGCCCGCGGCCCCTCTTTCGCATCCTCGGACCGCCGCCATCGGGAGAATGCCGGATAGTCGTCCTGGGCGGC
Organism: uncultured Acidimicrobiales bacterium; assembly: GCA_963698395.1. Taxonomy (GTDB): domain Bacteria; phylum Actinomycetota; class Acidimicrobiia; order Acidimicrobiales; family SZUA-35; genus JBBQUN01. The sequence goes on along the minus strand of CAVOQQ010000008.1, from coordinate 1,419,527 downwards.
CACTGCCGCTGCGAGATCCGGCTCGCCGAGGCCACGCATCATCGCTTCCTTCGAGGCCTGGATCGCACCAGGTGCTCCGGCAAGGATTCGCCGGCACCAGCCTTCGATCGCCTGTTCGAGTCCATCGTCGGCAACGAGTTCGGTCACGAAGCCCATGCGGAAGCCATCTGCTGCGCTGACGCGCTCGGCGCCCAACACCATCCCCATGGCCTGCTTCAGACCGATCTGCCGGGCGAGGCGATGCACGCCGCCGCCGAGGGCAACGGCGCCGACACGAGGTTCCGGTAGTCCGAACGACGAGCGTTCGGTCGCAACGATGATGTCGCAGGCGAGCGCGATCTCGAACCCTCCACCCAGCGCAAAGCCATCGACCGCAGCGATGAGCGGCTTGGCGAGGTCGAAGCGCTCGATGAGTCCGGCATATCCGTGCTCGGGGTAGGCCACATGACGATCTCGAGCGGCGATGTCCTTGAGGTCGCTGCCGGCGCAGAAGGCCCGATCGCCTGCGCCGTCGATGACGCACAGGTACTGGTCATCGTCGGCGGCGAACGTGTTGAATGCGCGCTCGAGCTCGGCGTGCATCGGCGCGTGCAACGCGTTCATCACCTCGGGTCGGTTCAACGTGATGCGCGTGATGTGATCCGCATTGGTGATCGTGATGAAGTCGTTGGTCACTCATTGCTCCCTGTTCTGATGGTGATTCGGCGTGGTCAGGGAAGTTCCAACATCGTGACGACGCCGGTATTGCCGTTGACTTCCACCAACGCGCCGTTGGGGATGCGGTCGGTGGCATCGTTGGCGGACACGATGCATGGGATTCCCAGCTCGCGGCTCACGATGATCGCATGTGACAGCGGTGCCCCGACGTTGACGACGACGCCCGCAGCAGGAACGAAGAGGGGAGTCCACGCGGGGTCGGTCATGGGAGCGATCAGGATGTCGCCCGGACCGAGGTCGCCTGGATCCGACGGGTGTCCGACCACGACGGCTCGACCGGTGACGATGCCGGCGCAGCCGGGGATTCCCGAGATGGTCTCGCCGACCGCAAGCGTGGGAGCAGCGCTGGCGCCCTTGAGCGGCCACTCGGTGTTTGGCGGGGGAGCGTCGGAGAAGATGAAGGGCGGTTCACGCTCGGCAAGGAAGGCGAGGTGCGCCGTACGAGCAGCAGCAATGGAGCGAACGTCGGTGAGCGAACCGGCGACGAGTTGCTCGAGCTCGTCGATGAACAACAGGCACACGTCGTTCGCCTCGTCGAGCTCACCTCGCTCGACGGCCCGCCGACCGATCTCCCAGATGGCCATGCGAATCTCGCCGATGACACGGATGATGTTGGTCTTCGATCGCTCGCGACCTGCCATGAACGTTGCCGAGGAGGCCAATGCAGCCTGGAACTGGCCTTGGGCTTCGGGGTCAGCAGCCAACGCGTCGAGGATCTGGGCGCTGAGTTGCTCGCGTTCGGCCGCCCGGCTGGCGTTCTCGGTGATCGGGCTGCCGTCCTCATCGGCGGCCCGCATCGCTGCGATCAGCACCAGGGCCAGATCGGGCGTGGTCTCCCATGTCGCGGCGCGGATGTCCCATTCGTTCGCCCCACGGCTGCCATACTCGCCAAGGAAGTCGTCGAGCTGCTGAACAAAGGCCTGCGCGTCCGTGTCATCGCTGGCTCGAAGTCGGGCATGGATGCCCGAGTCGTCAGCTGCGTCGAAGAGTTTCGTCAATGTGGACGAAGCCTTGACGGCACGCGAGAGCTCCCACATCGCGTACGAGGGTGCAGCCGAATCCACACCGCCGACTCCGGCCAGGAGCCGCATCGCTGCCTCGGGTTGGCCGATCGCCTGGCACACGGCGCCGATCACGCCGGGCCCGATGCTGGCGGCGCCCGACTGGTTGATGTGTTGGTCGAACAGATGGCGGCAGACCGGCTTGAGTTCGAGTGCGCGAGCCAGCAGTTCGGCGTCGGTCGCGGTTGCGAGGTCTGGCCGCTCAGCGCGTATCCGTCGAGCGTCGAGCCGGTCGGTCTCGAGTTCGTCTTGGTTCATGTCGGCCATCACCCAGCCCAACCACTGCGTCATGACGTCGGTGGTGTGTTGGTTCTCATGCCACGGTTCCGCGACATAGGGCGGCACGTCGGGATGGCCGGCGAAGTAGGCGGCATCGAGCATCTCGGCCGAGAAGCCAGGCGTGCGTTCGGCCCATATGCGCAACAGGGTGGCGCCCAGGTAGGCGTACCCACCGAAGATGCCCATGACCTGGGGGCGAGTGTCGTCGACCTCATGCTCTTCGATGCCGAGCCGATTGATCATGCAGTCGCGCCAGCCCAGGATCGATCCGCCTTCGAAGACCAGATCCCACCCGAGTGGGCTCGGCGGAGCGGGGAGCACTTCACCGGCGTTCGCTCGGGTCCAGAGCGGATACTTCGGGTCGTAGTCGTTGTCGACGATCCATCGATCGGTGTTGCTGGTCATGATGCTCCCAAGGTCCAGTCGTAGTCGTCGGATTCGACATCTCGTGTGAGCTGCCAGAATTCGAGCATGGAGAACGGCCAGTTCTGTGCGCTTCGGCCTTTGGCGTTCTTGTACCAACTGCTCACGTTGGACGCGCCCCACGCCATCCGCAGGTTCTCGGCGTCGACTCGGTCGTTGTAGGCGTCGTGGACCGCGTCCTTGACGGTGAGCGAGGCGGCGCCGCGTTCGTGGAGCTCGCGGATGCACTGCGTCACGTAGTGAGCTTCGCATTCGCTGAAGAAGATGATGCTGCCGTTGACCACGATGTTGGTGTTCGGGCCGTACATCATGAAGAAGTTGGGCATGTTGGGCGCGGTGATTCCCAAATAGGCCCGAGCGTCGCCATCCCATTGTTCGCGAAGATCCACGCCGTCTCGCCCGGTGACCTTCATCGGCATCAGGAACTCCGAGGCCGCGAACCCGGTGGCATAGATGATGACATCGAACTCGTGCTCGGTGCCGTCGGCGGTGACCACACCGGCAGGAGTGATGTGTGAAATGGACGTGGTCTCGAGGGTCACCGAATCGCGCTTGAGCGCCTTGGAGTAGGCACCGAAGTCAAGGATCATCCGCTTCGATCCAACGGGATGGTTTGGGAGCACCTTGTCGAGAAGGTCGGGGCGATCGGCGAACTCGGCCTGGATGTAGAGCTCGAGCATGTCGCGAACCTGCTGGTTCAGTTCGCTCACCGAGTGTTCGATGTCGCCGTCCCAGTCGGGGTCGACGACAGCGGCACCCCGTATCCCTTCGTGCCCGCGCCAGAACATGCCGAGCCGATGCCAGTTGCCGAAGTGGGGGAGTGATGCAAAGAGCCACCTCATGGGGTCGGCGACCGCCTGGTTGGCCAGCGGTCGTGGGAGGAGCCAGCCTGCCGTGCGCTGGAAGATCGTCAACGATGCTGCTTGATCGGCGACGGAGGGGATGAGCTGTGATGCGCTCGACCCGGTTCCGATGATGGCGACTCGTTTGCCGGCCAGATCGGCGTTCTCGGGCCAGCGCGCACTGTGCCACCAGGTGCCGGCGTAGCTTTCACGTCCCTCGATCGCCGGCAGGATCGGCTGATTCAACTGACCGACGGCGCTGATCACGACGCTCGCCTCGACGGTCGCTTCGCCGTCGGGGGTGACGGTTTCGAGCGTCCACGAAGAGGTGTCGTCGCTCCAGGTCATCGAAGTGACCTCGGTGTCGAACTGGATGAGGCGGCGGACATCCCACGCGTCGGCGCAGTCGCTGAAGTACTGGTGCAAGACCGCCCGCGGTGAGTTGTAGTCGGGCCAGTCGAACTTTTGCTGGAAGGAATAGGAGTAGGTGTGGTTGGCGACGTCGACCCGGCACCCGGGGTAGGTGTTCTCGTGCCAGGTTCCGCCGAGATCGGTGTTCTTTTCGAGAATGCGGACTGGAACGCCGATCTGCTGCAGGCGGTGAGCGGCCAGGAGTCCGCTCATGCCGGCACCGATGATCACGACCGACAGGTCGCTGGCCGATGCGAAGTCATCGCGACGCCACGTCGGTGCTCGAGGGTCGGTGCCGTCGGGGGCAAGTTCCTCGGCCAGCATGGTCTGGTAGTCGCTCGATTGGGGTCCACCGGTGATCCAGTCGACGCCGGCGCTGATCAGCTCAGGCGTCGCAGTTTCCGCAGCACCCTCGTCTCGGATGCGGGCGAGACCGGCCGCAGCCAAGGCCCGCACCTCGTCCTGTTGCTCGGCCGTCCAGCCGCCCTGTTCTGCGAACGGATTCGCCGCGTCGGCGGGCTGCAGGTGAGCGGGAAGGAAGGACGCGTCGTTCAGGGCATGGGCGATGGCCGGAAGCAGGGCCAGCAGCTCGATTGACGGATCGGCGAGGATCGCTGCCAACTCCTCGTCGTTCTTGTCGATGGGGAGGTAGCTGGGCGCGGTGGTCATGCTTCTCCCTCCCCGTACTCGGCTTCGACCCAGGCCAGTACCTTCCGACGGAACAACAGGCCGGCCTTGTCGCCGCCGATCACGAGTTCCTGGTAGTCGGTCTTGTCGTGGTCGAGGAGTGTCTGCATGTGGGCGACGGCCCAGGCGTCTTCGCCGAACACCTTGTCGAAGGCCGCCGTCATCATCTGGTTGACTTCGGGGATGTTCGGCGAGTAGTCGTCGGTGACCGACCAGAAGTAGTGGTGGGTGGTGGCCGTCTCGGGCGTGAGGTAGTGCATGATGTAGCGGTTGAACACTTCGACATCGTCGGAGTCGGGATCGCCGATCTTGATCGGGGCGTCACCCTTGAACACGCCGGGCGAGAGCGCCATCCCACCATCCCACTGCTCGATCGGTCGGTCCCCGCGACGCGCTTGGACGTCAGGTGGCAGGAATCGGCCGGCCTTCTCGGGGTCGCGCTCGACCCGGTAGCAGCTCACCCCTTCGGGGGTCTCCTCGGTGAACGTGGGAAGTTCGAGGAACGAGTCGTCGAACCCGGCGCTGTCTTTGTGAAGATAAGAGAAGTGCGTGAGGTCGTTGAGGTTCTCCTGCATGAGGAGGTAACTGCCGTCGAGATGATGCTGTCCGTAGAGCGTCAGGAGGTTGGTGTCGGCCAGGAACGGCAGGTCCGGGAGTCGTGACATGTCGGGCTCGTCGTCGCCCATCCAGATGAAGACCAGGGGGCCCTGCTCCACCACCGGGTAGGTGCGCAGCTTGCGGTCGGGGCTCTTCTTCTGGCTCGGGATGCGGACGATGGTTCCCTCGGGGTCGTAGCGGATGCCGTGGTAGGCACACACCAGTTCGTCGCCCTCGAGGCAGCTCTCGCTCAGCGGGAACGCACGGTGGAGGCATCGGTTCTGCGCCGCGACCAGTCGTCCGTCGGTCGTTCGGTAGAACACGATCGATCGCTCGAGCAGCGTTCTCGCCTTTGGGTCACGACCGAATTCCTCGACCAGCCCGGCGACGTACCAGTGCTCGTACAGCAGAGGGAGGCGGATGTAGTCGGCGACGCTCTTGATGCTGTTGGTGTAGATGCTCATCGTGGTTCCTGCTCTTCGAGTGTTGGAGTCTGCGAGTGTTGGAGTCTGCGAGGGTTGGAGTCTGCTTTAGCTGAAGCTGGCTCGGAACGACGCAAAGCCGGCGAGCATGTTGCTGGGGAATGGGGTGGGGTCGTCGACCTCGATCGTGGTGACCTTGCGGACCATCGAGTCGAGGAGGCATTCCATTTCGAGTTGGGCGAGGTGTGCCCCGGCGCAGCGATGGACCCCCGTGCCGAACGCGACGTGGTCCTTGGCGTCTCGTTCGATGTCGAAGACCTCGGGATCGGGATAACGGCGTTCGTCGTGGTTGGCAGCGGCATAGAGGATGACCACGCGGTCGCCTGCCGGGATGAAGACGTCGCCGGCTTCGTAGTCGGTGTCGGCCAGACGGGTGAATGCCCGGACCGGCGTGCCGATGCGAAGTGCTTCGTGAACGGCACCCATGATGAGTGTCGGGTCGTTCCTGAGCTTGTCGTACTGCTCAGGGTTGCGGCCGAGCTGGTGGAGCATGTGGCCGGTGCCGAGGATGGTGGTGTCGAGGCTCGGCGCGACGTAGTCGAACACCAGCAACTGGGCCTTGTCGGTGTCGATGAGACCTTCGTCGGCCGCCTGGTAGAGACCGGCCGCCCATCCATCGGAGTGCAACTCGTTCCGATCGAGACCGACGATGTAGCCGATCCCATCGATCAGGTCGGGCATTGCGGCCTGGGCCCGTTCGTTCATCGGTCCGAGTGCGTTGAAGCTGGCGGCGGCCCAGTCGAGCATGCGTTCTCGGCCTTGCTCGGGCAGCCCGACCAGGACCGACACCATGCTCACCGGTAGGTAGTGAGAAAAGTCCGACATACCGTCGAAGCTGTCCTCGCCAAGCAAGCGGTCGACGAGTTCGTCGGACATCTGCTGCATGCGCTCCCGAATGTCTCGGAGCGCGCTTGGCATCATCGGTTTCATCACCGCGGACCGCAGCGCTCGATGCTCGTCACCGTCGCTCACGAGCGAGTTCGTCGTGCCCGTCCCGTTGAGGGCAGGGTTCATTGCGACCCCTTGACCCGACAGCAGGGTCGAGTCGGCTCGAAGCGCGGACCGTACGTCGTCGAAGCGGGAGATGGCCCACATGTCATAGCGCTCGAGCCACACGGCCGCGGCTGCGTTGCGGATCTCTTCGTACAACGGATACGGGTTCGCGATCGCTGTCGTCGGTGAACAGGTCGACGTCGAGCGTGGGTGATTTCGTTGTCATTTCTGCCATACCAATGGATAGGTGTTGCTGTCGAGGGGGTCGCCGTCGCGGAGGTTGGGGTCGACGGGGAATTCGGCGGGGGCGCTCGGTCGATGCAGCACGGTTGCATCGTCGCCGGCGAAGCGGAGTGAGACGGCTCGCCGAGTGCGGTCGAGCGAGGTGTTGCCTCGGGAGCCGTGAACGAGGCGGTAGTGGTGCACGATGACATCGCCGGGTTCGACGTCGAAGTAGACGATGTCGTAGTCGTCTTCGTTCCCTTCGATGTCGGGCAGGGTGGGGAGCCCCTTGTCGTCCATGACGGTCTGTCCGACGAACACATTGGGGGCGTGCATCGCCCAACGGTGTGACCCGCGGACGTAGCCCATGCCACCGTTCTCCTTTGCCACCGGTTCGGCTGCGGTCCAGAACGAGGCGACCTGTTCGCCGTCGACGTGGAAGTAGCCCTGATCCTGGTGGAACGCGGTCCGGGTGGTGGCTCCCGGCTGCTTGATGAAGATCTGGTCGAAGAGGAAGTTGACCTTGTCGGCACCGAACAGCTGGGCCGCCAGTTCGCCGAGGGGGCTCTCCATGGCAAGGCGCCGGACGGCCGGGTAGTCGAGCACGGCATTGTTCACGAGGATGAACTGCCCGTCGTTGCTCGAGCCCTCGTCGGATGTCTCCTCACGGAGCACCGCTGCGCCCATCTCTTCCAGCATGTTGCCGACCTGATTGAGGGGATGCAGGTTCGACTTCTCGAGTGTCGGCTCGGGTCGGCCAACACCTGGTGCGTCGCGATACCGCTGTTCGGCGTCGTCGACCGCTTCCTTCACCTGGGCCACCCATTCGGCGCTCAGCGCGTTCCGAAGGCAGACCACCCCATCGCGGCGGTACGTGTCGATCTCCTCGGAAGTGAGAGCTCGCGCTCGTTGGTTCATGTGTCAGGTCTCCTTCACGATGGGATGCGGGATGCGGCGAGTTCGATGATCGGGTTGATGTGGTCACCCAGCTCACCCAGGCGTTGGTCGGTGCTGTCACCGGCGACGAATCGTTGGTGCAGCTGCTTGAGGACGACGGCGTGCTTCCAGGAGGCGAAGGCCTCGTACCACTGGATGTGACCGACATCGTTTCCCGCCGCGGCGTAGCGCTGCACCAACTCGTTGCGGGTGGGAAAGCCGGCCATGTCGAGGGCGATGGTGGGGGCCCGGTCGACGGTGTCGGACGGCTGTTTCCAGTAGCCCAGGAGCGTGCCGAGGTCGATCAGCGGATCGCCGAGCGTGGCCATGTCCCAATCGAAGATCGACGACACACGCTCGGGGTGGCCGGGGGAGAACATGGCGTTGTCGAGCTTGAAATCGTTGTGGAGAATCGAGACTCGTGCACTCGAGGGGCGCGTGGCCACCAGTCGCTCGTGGACACTGTCGAAAAGGACACTGTCGAGAAGGACACTGCCGAAAAGGGTGCTGCCGGCACCGGTGCTGAAGTCGCCGCTGCGATGCCAGCGGTCGTGCCAGCCGGCGAGCTGCCGGTCGACGAACCCGTCGGGCCGGCCGAGTCGCTCCAATCCGACGTCGTGTGGATCGATGGCGTGGAGCTCGGCGAGCGCATCGACCAACGCCAAGGAGATCTTGCGAGCAGCATCGGGGACGCAGGCGAGGTCTGCTGGGATCACGTCGCGCACGACGACGCCACGGCGACGTTCGACGACCAGGAACGGTGCCCCGATCACCGAGGTGTCGTCGCAGAAGGCAAGTGCTCGAGGGACCCGATCGAAGACCGGACCGAGTCGGTCGAGCACTCGGAACTCCCGCGACATGTCATGGGCACCGGGGGCGATCTCGCCGAACGGTGGTCGGCGAACCACCAGTTCGGCGTCTCCGACGCTCACGCAGTACGTGAGGTTGGCATGGCCGCCGGTGAATTGGCTGACGGTCATGGGACCATCGAGGTCCGGCACCTGGCGGCGGAGCCAGGCTTCGAGGTTGGACCAATCCTGCTGGTCGGCGACGGGTGAGGTATCGGCATTGGCTGGCACGTCGGTGCTACTCATGGAAAGGATGCCTCATCACATCAACGTGATTCCGCCATCGACGAGCAGCATCTGCCCGGTGATGTAGCCGGCCATCGACGACGCAAGGAAGAGCACGGCGTCGCCCATCTCCTCGGGCTCACCCCAACGACGCATCGGAATGCGTCTGAGGGTTGCCTCGTAGACATCGGGATCGTCGTGACTCCGGCTGGTCAACTTGGTGTTCACGAATCCGGGAGCGACGCCGTTCACCCGGATGCCGTGTTTCGCCCACGCGGCAGCGAGTGACTTGGTGAGGGTCACGAGCGCTCCCTTGCTCGCCGAATAGGCGGGCTGTCCCGGCGTGGCGATGAAGCTCGATGTCGAACCGATGATGACGATGCTTGCCCCGTCCGAGGCGGCGAGCTGGGGCTGGAACGCGGTGCACAGTGCCATCACACCGTTGAGATTGACGTCGATGACCTTCCGGAACGTGTCGATGTCGTATTCGGCGCCGCCGTAGGCAACGGTCCCGACACTCGGCACCAGCACGTCGAGATCGCCGAAGCTCGCGGCAAGTGCCGTCGCTGCGGTGGGATCGGCCACGTCGAGCTGATGGAACTCGAGGCCGTTCAGGTCGCCCTCGGGGTAGTCGCCGGCGCTCGGGCGGGTCCCGGTGATGTGCACCGTGGCACCGGCTTGCTCGAAACGCCGCGCGGTGCCCAGGCCGATCCCGCTGCTGCCACCGGCAACCAGCACGGTCCGGCCATCGAAGTCGATCATGGCGGAAGGATCAGTCCTCGACGAGGACGGGCGGGGTGTTCTCGCTCATCTGTGCGGTGAGGACGTCGTCGGGCATCGAGATGATCGCCTCGTAGACCTCCTGTGGAATGCCTCGCTGCCAAGGAAGGTCGGCATCGAATGCCGGCTGGGGGACCGGGCTGTCGGGTGCTTGGTAGTTGACCGGATTGCGGAAGCGGTCGAGCTCCTCGGCGGAGATCCCGGCCAGCTCGACGACCTCGGGGTCGATCCAAGCACGGCCATCGATCGGCTTGGCCGAGGTGGCGATCTCGAGGCTGAGGTCTTCGGGGCCGGCGAAGTAGATCGAGTGGCACATGCCGTGGTCGAGGGGGCCGAAGATGGTGAGCCCGCGTGAACGGATGCGGTCTCGCAGGGCGAGCAGATCGTCGAGGGTGTCGACGTTGAAGGCGACGTGCTGCATGGTGCCACCGGCGCACGGGCCGCCACCGCTTCCGGCGTGGGTGACGCCGATCGTGCGGTCGATCTCTTTGATGTCGGGCGTCTCGACGAACGCGACGTAGCACGAATCGTTGAGTTTCATGAAGCCGTGCCAGGCTCCTTCGACGCCGTGCATCCAGTAGAGGGCGACGAGCTCGCAACCGAGCACGTCGTTGAAGAATTCGATCTGGGACTTGATGTCTTTCGTGGCGATGGCCAGGTGATGGACGCCATTGGCAGTGGTCATTGGACTTCTCCGTTTGGTTGGTCGTTTGGTTGGTTGTTGGCGGTGAGGGGGTTGGTCGTGACTGGGTCGTCGAGGTTGAGGCCGGCGAGTTCGCAGCCCCGTTTGAAGTCGACGATGTGCTTGGTCATCCAGTCCTGCGCGGTTTCGGCATCGCCCGCTTCGAGCGCTTGGAAGATGCGGTTGTGTGCTTCGAACAGTCGGCGTCCGGGCCCGATGCGTTGGATCACGGTGCCGTAGGCCGGGAAGAGGAGTGCGCCGAGGGGTTCACGGGCGAGCAGGAGCGCGTGGTTCTCGGCGGCCTGGGCGATGAGGTCGTGGAACTCGACGTCGGCCTCGGCGAGCGCGATCGGGTCGTCGAGACGATCGGCCGTGGTGTCGAGGTTGGCCCGGAGCTTGTCGAGGAGGTCGGGGGTGATGTTGGCTGCGGCCAAGCGGGCGGCCAGGGGCTCGACCGCCGACTGGACCTCCCAGAGCTCACGATACGAAATGCCGTGGAGGACGATCGCTTCGTGCATGGCGGTGGTGACCACGCTCTTGGCCGGCGCCGTGACCGCCATCCTTCGCCTGGCACCTCGCTCGATCAGCCCGGCAGACTCGAGGCTCCGCATGGCCTCACGCACCGTCGGGCGGGTGACACCGAGCTGATCGGCGAGGTCGTGTTCGGGAGGTAGGAGCGTTCCGGGGGAGAGGGTCCCGTCGAGGATCTGGCGCCGGATCGTCAGCTCGGCGATTCGATACGCGGGGAGCCGCTCGAGGGTCTCGAAGACGGGATCGGTCATCGCTTCATCCTTTCGTCCGCAGCACGTTGCGGCGGATCTTGCCGGTGACGGTCTTCGGGAGCTCGTCGGTGAAGCTGATCGGCCCGCGGGTACTTGTAGGGAGCGGTGGTCGCTTTGGTGTGGGTCTGCAGTTCCACCACGAGGTCGTCGTCGCCGACGAAGCCCTCGGCCAATACCACCCAGGCCTTCACGATCTCGCCCCGTTCGGCGTCGGGCACGCCGACCACGGCGCACTCCTGGACGGCCGGGTGCCGAAGCAGTGCGTTCTCGACTTCCTGGGGCCCGATCCGGTAGCCGGCCGAGCCGATGATGTCGTCGGCCCGTCCCGTGTAGAACACGTAGCCCTCGTCGTCGATCTCGACGTTGTCGCCGGTGGCGAACCACTGCGAACCGTCGATCGTGAGGATCGACGACTCGGTCCGGTCGGGGTCGTCCCAGTAGCCGAGCATGAGTTGGGGATTCGGGAGCCGAATCATCAGCTCGCCGGCGCCCTGCGCTTCCGCTGCGCCATCGGCGGTCCGAACGGCGACGTCGACGCCGGGCAGGGGACGCCCCATCGAGCCGAGCTTGACCGGGCGCCCGGGTCGATTGGTGACGGTCATGAGGGTCTCGGTCTGGCCGTAGCCATCGAGGACGGTGGTGCCGCTGATCTCCCGCCATCGATCGATGACCTCGGGGTTGACCGACTCGCCGGCCGAGACCGTCGAGCGGAGTTTCGACAGATCGAAGCCCGAAGTGTCTTCGAGGATCAGGCGGCGCAGCTCGGTTGCCGCGGCGCAGAAGCAGGTGACCTCGAATCGTTCGAGCAGCCCGAACCGCTCGGCAGGCACGAACGGGCCGTCGTAGAACAGGACCGACGCGCCTTGGCTCCAGGGGCCGAAGAGGATGCTGGTGCCGGCCTTCGACCAGCCGGTGTCGGCGGTGCACCAGATTCGCTCGCTGGGTGAGAGGCCGAGCCAGTGGATGGCGGAGTTCGACCAGGCCCACAGGGAGCGTGCTGCGTGGGTGACACCCTTGGGCGACCCGGTCGAACCGGAGGTGTAATAGAGGATCGCCGGATCGTCGGCGCCGACCGTGGCCGGCGTGAAGTCGGCGGAGAGCGAGTCGGCGTCGGCGAAACTCGTCCAGCCGTTGGGGGTATCGCCAACGGCAATGCGGACGGTGAGTGTGTCGATGCCGTCGAACTTGGCACAGTCCTCGGCGAGGCAGATGACCCCCACGGCGCCGCTGTGCTCGACTCGATACTCGAGGTCGGACGCGGTCAGCATCGTGATGCAGGGGATCGGTACCGCACCCATCCTGGTGGCGGCCACCATGGCGATCTGCCACTCGGCGATCCGGGGCAACATCACGACGACGCGGTCGCCCTGTCGGAGTCCGTGCTCGGCGAGGAGATTGGCCAGCCGGGCCGCGGCGGCGGCGATGTCGGTATAGGTGAAGTGCTGTTCGTTCCCCGCCTCGTCGACCGTGATGAGCGCGAGCCGGTCGGGGTCGTCCGCCCAGCGATCGACGACGTCGGCCGAGAAGTTGAACGTGTCGGGCACGTCCCACCGGGAGGTCTCGTCAGCACCTCCGTCGACAGTGCTGCCCTCGCGAGGGGCCCCGTCGCCAGTGCGTCCGTTCTCGTTACCGGTGTCAGCCGTCATACGCCTCGTGATCCTGGCTTGTGTCTTCCGTCATATTGTATGACAATGACCCAATCCGTCAAACGACGCCGCAAGGAGTACCGAGTGATCGATTTCGAGCTCACCGAGCAACAGGTGGACCTACGGGACCGAACGGTGGCCTTCGTTCACGACGAACTCCTTCCGCTCGAGCACACCGGCGTGCCGACCCGGATCGACGACGACTTCCGGCGCGAGTTGGTTGCGCTCGGTCATACCGCCGGGCTGGTTGCGCCGCACGCCCCGGTCGAGTGGGGAGGGATGGGTCTCGATCACGTGTCGATGGCCGAAGTCTTCATCGCCGCCGGCTACTCGTTGCTCGGACCGTTGGCGCTGAACTGTTTCGCTCCCGACGAGGGCAACATGAACTTGCTGGCCAAGGTCGCCAGCGACGAGCAGAAGGAACGGTGGCTCCGGAGCCTGGTCGCCGGCGAAACTCGTTCGTGTTTCGCCATGACCGAGCCGGCGCCCGGTGCCGGAAGTGATCCGAGAGCCATGCAGACCACCGTTGCCCGTGACGGTCAAGAATTCGTCGTCAACGGCACGAAGTGGTTGATCACCGGTGCCGATGGCGCCGAGTTCGTCATCATCATGGGGCGCGAGGCCGACGACGAGACGGGTCGTCGGGCCACGATGCTGCTGGCCGACATGGACACGCCCGGGATCTCGATCGAGCGGGAGATCGCAACGCTCGATCGCAGCTTCCCCGGTGGGCATCCCGTCGTCCGATTCGACGACGTGCGCATCCCCGAGGCGAACGTGCTGGGTGAACCCGGCCGGGGTTTCGAGTACGCCCAGGTTCGCCTCGCTCCCGCTCGCCTCACGCACTGCATGCGTTGGCTCGGTGCTGCCATTCGAGCGCACGACATCGCCACCGCGCATGCCACCGAACGGCAGGCGTTCGGCAAGACGCTCATCGAGCACGAGGGCGTCGGCTTCATGCTGGCCGACAACGAGATCGACATTCAGCAGTGCCGCCTTGCGATCTGGCACACCGCCTGGCTCCTCGATCGCGGCGAGCATGCCGGTCGAGAGTCGAGCATGACCAAGGTGCTGTGTTCCGAAGCGACCCATCGGATCGTCGACCGTTCGCAGCAGATCCTCGGTGGCCTCGGCTTCACCCACGAGACCGCGATCGGGCAGATCGCCACCGAGATCCGAGCCTTCCGGATCTACGACGGCCCGTCCGAGGTGCACCGCTGGAGCATTGCACGCCAACTCGGTCGCCGGTGACAGTGAACAGGAGCACATCATGTCGATGACCCCACGATCCTTCGAGTTCCTCCGCCTCGACCGCACTCACATCGCCACGCCACTGTCCGAGGCGGTGCTGAACGAGGCCGAACGTCGCGGCGCCAGTCGCATCGCCGTCGTCGCATCGGGCACGTTGTCGCGCTCCACCCCGGTCATCGACGAACTGGAATCGGCGCTCGGCACACGCTGCGTCGGGCGGTTCGATGCGGTCGCCGCTCACGCGCCACGCGAGAGCGTGTTCGCGGTCGTCGATCATCTTCGGAGCACCCAAGCCGACCTCGTCGTGACGGTCGGCGGAGGCTCGCCGCTCGACGCAGTGAAGACAGCCCTGGTCGCACTCGCCGAGGGCCTGACCGAGCCCGACCAGCTCGAAGCCTTCGCCATCACCACCGGGCCCGATGGCGAGCGGATCACTCCGGCGGTCGGCTCGCCCCCGCTGCGGCAGATCGCTGCGCCGACCACGCTCACCGGCGCCGACTTCAGCGATCTTGCCGGGTGCGTCGATGCGGCGACACAACGCAAGCAGCTGTTCAGCGGTGCGGAGATCGGTCCGGCCTCGATCATCCTCGACCCCACGATCACGGTGCACACGCCGATGGATCTGTGGTTGTCGAGTGGCATCCGTGCGTTCGACCACGCCGTCGAAACCCTCTGCTCGAGCGCCCCGGAACCCCTGGCCGACGCGGGCGCCATCCACGCCATCCGACTCCTGTCACGAGGTTTGCTCGCCACCAAGTCCGACCCCGATGATCTCGACGCTCGCCTCCAGTGCCAGCTCGCCGTCGGCCTCGCCTGCGCCGGCCTGAACCGGGTGCCCTACGGCGCAAGCCACGGCCTCGGACACCAGCTCGGGGCCGTGTTCGGCATGTCGCACGGTCACACGAGCTGCGTCATGATGCCCCACGTGATGGCCCACAATCTGCCGGCCACCGGCGAGGCGCAACAGCTGATCGCCGAGGCGATGGGGCGGCCGAACACGCCGGCCAGCGTTGCCGTCGGCGAACTCATCGCCGAGCTCGGACTCCCCACTCGGCTGCGCGACGCCGGTGGCACCCGTGACCAGCTGCCGACGATCGCGAACGGCAGCATCGCCCATCCCTGGGTCACCGGCAACGCCGTGCCGATCACGTCGCCCGAGCAGCTCCTCGAATTGCTCGAACGCGCCTACTGAGTCTTTCCCTCCCACCATCACGACCCCTCTCACCATCACGACCAAGGAGTGACCATGCAGGTCGAAACCCACCGACTGAACGAGCTCTACTGCTTCCGCTATCCGTCAGTGGAGGCGACGTATGCGGTCGTCGTCTCTCACGGTCTCGGAGGCCATGGGGGCATCTACGACAAGTTCTGCGAACACCACGTCGCCAAGGGAGCTGAGCTCTGGTGCTATGACGCGCCGGGACACGGACGTTCGACGACCAACCGGCCACGCGGGACCTGGACGATGGAGGAGTGGGCACAAGCGAGCCGCGACTGGGCAACCCACGTGCACGAGCTCACCGGGCTACCCGTCTTCACCCTCGGTTCCAGTCTCGGTGTCGCCCCGGCCATCTCGGCGATCGACTCGCCGGCGGTGACCGGTGCGATCTTGATGGGCTCGGCTGCGGTGCCGGGGAGCCCGGTTCTTGCCAAGGCGAGCGAAGCGTGGAGAAGCCCGGAGGTCGCAGCGGTGCTCGCCCAGGTCGGTCGGGGCGCGCGGCTCGACATTCCGACCTTCTTCAACTTCGACGTCGACTACGGCTTCCAGGGAGCGACCGAGCAGAAGAAGCTCGACCCGTACAACACCTGGTCCTACGACCTCGCCTCGTGGGCCTCGTTCTTCCAGTACGAGCCACCGCAGCCGCTGGCCGACAACACCAAGCCAGTGCTCTACGCCGTCGGTGACAAGGACCCAAACGTGACCCCGGAGGTGGTGCAGATGGTCGCCGACGGCATCGGCGGTCCGGTGAGAGTCGAGATCTTCGCCGACGGTCCGCACCAACTCATGCTGTTCGAGACCGACGCCTTCTCGAACCTCGTCCACGAGTTCTGCACCGGCGTCATCAGCGACGAAGAGAGCGTCCGGCGGCGGTGAGTCTTGCAGCAAAGAGCGAAGTCGCGGTCACCAATGCGGTCGCGGTCACCAATGGAGTGCGACGGGCTCGTGCCGTCTCGGTGAGCGGAGCCGCTCCTGTCTTCCGCTCGACGAGCACCGGCCGAGCAGCCGTCGTCGATGTATGAGAAGAGCATGAGGAGTTCCCACTACTGGACGGACGCAACGGCACTGGACGGATGGTTCGGCTCGCGAAAGCCGTACTCAGGGGTACCAGACGGACGCGACGACGCCAGACAACACGAACTCAATCGAACTGGGGGTCAGGAGGTCGGGAGTTCGAATCTCCCCAGCCCGACGGTAAAACTTCCAGGTCAGAGCCAGTCCGCAGGGCCGGCTCTCCTCGTTTTGGCCTCCGGGTGGACAACGGGATTGACGAAGTCGACCAGGGGCCCTCTCACTGTCATGGCCTATTGTCATGGGACCTCGTCGAGGCCCTTCGCCCCTGGTGGGAACCCGGTTGATGCCATTGACCCGCCGACTGCGACGTCACGATCGACGTCGAGGTGAACGGCCAGCCAATCTCTGAGTCCTCTATGGGTGCGTCAGGCCGCCTTTACACCGGTGCCGATGTCACCGGGACGATCACCATGTCGACCGAAGGCCACACCCCACTTTCGGCTTCGATCTCCAACCGGATCGAACCTCCCGACAGCTGCATTTTCGTCGAGGGAACCGAACTACCCCACAATCCCACGGACGCCCCGCTGTGGCGAACCGTCGAGGACGGTGTCTGTGGAGCTTTCTCGGAGTGGTTCGGCGGCACAGAGGTCACCGACCTGCTCAAAGAGGTCCGGGGGAGCTGGCCGCCACGCGGCGACGAGTGCGGAGGATGGGGACAAAGCCGCTTCTAACCCACCGTCCGTTCGTCTGGCGCAAGACCGCTGATGAGATCCTCGACAACCTCGCCTCATATCTCCAACGAATCAATGACTCACGACACCAGGCCCTCGCCTCGGGGTTGACCGCTTCCTGCTTCCGAAGCGTGCACCCGTCGCCGTCGTCGCAGACCACGGAGGGGGGTGAGAGCCACCGGTAGAACGTACGCCGCGACTAGACTTGGCGAGGCTCAGGTGTGATGTCTGGGCGAGTGCCATAACGAGCAGATCATCGAGCCTGCGTCTGAGAGAAGATTCCCGTGTCACAGACCTTGACCACTCCGGAACAGCTGCGCTCGGGGAACCCGGCGCTCAGCGAGCACTTCGTCGACACTCAGCTCGTCGGTGCGGCCCCTTCTGTGTCGACCATGTCGGTTGGCGGGGTGAGCGTCAAGACGCTCGTGCTGTTGGGATTCGTCGTTGTTGGCGGGGCGTTGGGGTGGGCATCCGCCACCGAGGAGGTCCCGGCCGAACTCGGTTCGGGGTATGCGGACACCACGGTCACGATTCCGGGCGGTTTCTGGTTGGCCAGCTTTGGCGCCTTCTTCCTGGGCATCGCCATCGCCGTTGCACCTCGCCGGGCGGCCATCCTCGGGATTCTCTACGCATTGGCGCAGGGATACTGTCTCGGCGCGATCTCGGCGGCGTTCGACGCCCAGACCGATGGGATCGTCAGCGCTGCGGTGCTTTCGACGGTGTGCGTATTCGCCGTCGCCTGGCTGTTGTTCGTGACGCGGTCTCGTGCAACCGACCCAGAAGCTGGCGTTTGCCGTGATCGCCGGTCTGGGTGGACTCAGCCTGCTCTACTTCTTCGTGTTCGTCATGTCGATTTTCGATTGGGGTTGGCTCTACAGCGAGAGCTTCCGAACGATCGGATTGATCGTCACGTTGCTCAGTGTCGTGCTCGCCGCCCTGAGCCTCGTCCTCGACTTCGGTACGATCGAGGCGGGAGTCGAGGCCGGCGCACCGGAGGAGCTCGAGTGGTACCTGGCGTTCAGTCTGATGGTGACGCTGATCTGGCTCTATATGATGCTGCTCCGGCTGCTTGCGCTGCTGTCCAGTCGCCAGAACTGACGCTTTGACACTGCTGCGCACGCTGGCGTGATCGAGTCGTTTCGCTAGACGAGTAGTTCCAAGGGATTCGCGCGCTTCGCGCGATTATCCACCAGACTTTGCGTCACCATCGACGATCTCCTGGTTGATCACCCTGAGTGGGCGCCGGAACGACCAGCGGTTGGGATTGCACCGAAACTCAGTGACGCTGAACTCGTCACGCTGGCCGTCATTCAAGCCCTGCTCGGTTTCACCTCTGAAGCCCGGTTCATCCGCCACGCCCAGACCCACCTCACCCCATGGTTCCCCTACGTTCCGGACCGGCCCGGTTACAACAAACGCCTCCGTCACGCCGGTGAACTGTTCCATCACGTCATCGCTGCGCTCACTCGTGCGTGTCCGTCAGCTACCGATGATCTGTGGCTGGTGGATTCCACACCCGTGGAGTGTGGCCGCTCACGCGAAACCACGAAACGATCGAACCTGGGCGGGTTCGCAGAATACGGATACTGCGCTTCGCACTCCCGGTTCTTCTGGGGATGCCGGCTGCATCTGATCACCACCACCAGCGGCCTCCCCTTGATGTTCGCGTTGACCGGCGCCAAAGCCGACGAACGCGACATCGCCCTGGACATGATCGCATTCGCTGGTCTCGACACTGCCGGCCCCGGGCGTGGACGGCGACCGTGGTGTTGCCGTCGAGGATCTCGATGCTGTCAGCACCGATACGGACATCGACCCGGCGTCGGGCCAGGCGGGCTGGGACTGAGTAGTGGACCGAGCGGACCGACACCCGGGCTTTGGTGTCGACCCGATGGTTCGACATCGTCGCCGAGTCGAACACCTCGACCGGCAACGCCCGCAACGTCGGGGCTTCCAGCAAGAAGTGATCGCCAACACTCATCCGCCGGTGCGCGATCAGACGGTCATCATCGGCCTGACAACCAGCGGCGATCAGGTCGTTGAGTTCGACCATCGATGACACGGTCGGGGATCGGGACGAGGTGCCGGCGGCGGAACCGGCCGATCTCGCCCTCGACACCTCCTTTCTCGTGTGCCCCGTCGATGCCGGGCAGGCAGAAGAACGAGTCGAACCCGTAGTGCGAGCGAAGGGCGACGAACCGTTCCGATTCGTCACGGTCTCGGCCCTTCAACACTTTGACCACCGCTGCTTTCAGGTTGTCGTAGCGGACCCGACCCGGTGTCCCGCCGAAACAGTCGAACGCCCGGACATGCCCGTCGAGGAACACTTCCTGCGCTTCGTTCAGATACGCCCGTGCGAACGATTTCCCCGACGCGGACAGCCGGATCACGAACAACGACACCTTCACCAACTCGCCATCGACCCAGACGTGCACGGCACCGAAATCGACTTCGGCCTCCGCGCCCAACACGTGATCCTGGGCGACGATCACCTCAGCCAACGGTGTGGTGTGGGCGTCGTTGACGGTCTTGACGTAGCGGCGCACCGTCGACTCGCCGATGTCGGCCCCGTGCTCGAGGACGAGGCGCTGCCAGACACGGCGACTGGTGTGTCGCTGCTTGCGTGGCACGTCCTTGTCGTCGGCGAGCCAGCGGTCGATGAACGGTTTCCACTGATCCAGCTTCGGTGCTGGCTTCGCCACCGCCGGGACCTTCCTCGCCGGCGGGATCGGCGACGCCAGCGCTGCCCGAACGTCACGGCGATGCACACCGAACCGTCGAGCGAGCTCACGGATCGAGACCTGCTCGCGTTCATGAGCGCGTCGAATCTGCTCGTACAACGACACCTTCGACCTCTTTGCCATCAACCCAGCCGAGCCGCCACCACGGCAACAACCGCGGACCCCGACACCGGCAACCCAGGTGGGGCCAAATCAGACGAGCACACCCAGTTGGGAAGTTGACGATGCCTGACGGATTGGTCGATCAGTTCGAGCCTGAGGGTTTCGTTTCGCTGTCGATCACGGCTGCGCAGGCTGAGTTGGCGCCTGCGTTGCCGCCCCACCAACGGGACCCATTCGACCGGATGTTGGTCGCTCAGGCGCAACTCGAAACACTGGTCTTGGTGACCGCCGACAAGACTCTCGCCGGCTATGACGTAGAGCGATTCGACGCTCGGAGCTGAAAGGCCGGGGTGTCGCGTTGCTACTGGTTTGCCAAGGGTATCTGGCGTCCTGGAGCGGCATCGAGCGGTAGGGAGCGGATTCGGTGGGGGCCAGATACGGACGGCTCACGCCGAGTGTTGCGTGCCCGGCCCGGGGCGGTGGTTGGACTAACGTGCATCCAATCATCGAAATCAGCAGGCGAAGGAGCCGCAGTATGACCGCAGCGCAACCGGAGATCATCCCGGAGGACTCGAGCCAGGTGAAGCGCTGGAACTTCGCCCGTTGGTTCTCGCGGTTCGTGTGGGCCTATTTCGTGTTCGTTGTGGTGATTCTGTCTATCGCATTCATTTTGTTGCTCTTCAACGCGAGCACGGACGTTGGTTTCGTCGAGTGGGTTTACCGCAGTTCCGAACGTGCGATGGAACCGTTCCGGGGCATCTTTCCGACTGAATCGGTGGGCAACGGCTCGGTCGTCGACTTCTCTATCCTCTTCGCCATTGTGATCTACGGAATCATCGCCTCGCTGATCGATGCTCTGGTCCACTTCATCGACCGCAACATTGCCCGGTCCCGATCCGATGCCAACTACGTCGCACTGGAATCCGAGCGACGTCGCGAGCAGCTGATGGCCCATGAAGCGGCTCGCACCGCTGCCAACTATCAGGCGTCACAAGGTGCTGCGGCAGCACAGCTAGCGGTCGAGCAAGCTGCGGCCGAACAACGTACCGCCGCGGCAGCCGAGCGTATTGCCGAGCGCTGACGGCGTCCACCCGGGGTGAACTGCACCATCGGGGGAGAATTCTCTCCGAGATGTGCCGCGATCAGATGGATTTTCCCGTAGTGACGGGCACCGAGTCTGACCCCGACAACCACGACCACCACCCGCAGCAACGTCAACAATCACCGGGACATCCTCCTCATCGCCGAGCTGATACCGAAACCCCGCTCGGGTCACGACCCATCGCAGACGCTCGTACTGTCTGTCACATCCTCGAGAAGATGGAGAAGATCGAATTTTCTCGAGGGAGGACGATGCCGAAGGTGCGAGGGGTGCACCGGGACGCCAAGGCCCGCAAGGCAGTGCCCAAGCACTGACCCCGAGCAGGCGCGCCACTTCCTCGCGCTGCACGAAGGCGATCGGCTCTCTCCGGTGCGGGCATCGTCGAGTTCGGATCGATGGTCGAACGTTGACGGCGCAGGGTGAATCGCAGCTTCACCCTGCGCGCCTCGGCAGTCTCGGGAGCACGCGGGCACACTGATCGTCGAAGCCGAGTCGACTACGCTTGCTCGCGCGCGTCGCCCGACCCGTGGGCAGCGCTTCTCGCATGTTTTCGAGGACCAACTTGTCATCTCCCGAGCCACAAACGGCCGCTCTCGCACCATCGCCTTCTTTGGCGGCATCGCTGTCGGCCCTCGCCGTCATGATCGCAGCGATCCTGCTGTCGGTGGTCTTGTTCGGAGGCGAGGTCGACTCGGGGCCTCTACAGGTCGCGATGACCATCGGCCTTTCGGTCGCGGTCCTGATCGCGACGGCCTCGGACCGCGGGCGGCCGCAGGAGATGCTGGGCGAGGCGATGGTGAGCGGTATCAGTTCGGCGATCGCGACCTTCTTCGTGATCATCGCGATCGGGATGCTGGTGTCGTCGTTGCTACTGGCGGGGACCATCGCCACGATGCTGTCGTACGGCGCCGAGCTCGCAACGCCCACGGTCTTGTACCCGGTTGCGTTGGTCCTCTCCACGCTCATCGGTGCGATCCTCGGCAGCTCGTTCACCACCGTCGCCGGCCTCGGCGTTCCATTCGTGGTGTTGGCGCCGCTCATGGGGCTCTCACCCGAAATCACCGCTGCGGCGGTGGTCGCGGGCGCCTTCACGGGCGACGCAATAGCCCGTGTCTCCGACACACTCGTGCTCACTGTCGACATGGTGGGTGGCGTCACCCCCGCGAAACAGTCCGCGCAGATGACGCGACTGGTCGCGCCGGGCTGGATCGCGACCCTCGCACTCATGGTCGTGCTCGGTATCCGCGACGGAGGAGGATCGTTCGACGGGGCTGCAGTGACGGCGGTGATCGAGACCGAGTTCTCCGTCTCGTTGCTCGGCCTGCTCCCACTGATCGTCGTGTTCGTCCTGTCAAAACGTTCGACAGCGTTCTTCGCTGTGCTCTCCGGTGCCCTCTCTGCGGTCGTCCTCGCTGCGTTCACCCAACAAGACCTGATCGAACGTCTCGCCGGCAACGACCACAACTTTCTCGTGCAGTGGGCTGAGGTCAGTATCGAAACGCTCGCCAACGGCTTCGAGCTCGGCAGCTCGACCGCCGAACTCAACGAAGTGTTCTTCGGAGGGGGCGCCGTCGGCATGCTCCCGACCGTTTGGTTGATTCTGGTCGCCTCGGCGTATGGCGGGTTGATGTCCAGAACCGGAATGCTGACGACGGCGATCGCGCCTCTCCTGCGTTGGGCCAAGACGCCCGGTCGACTCATCGTGGCGTCTGCGGCGACGACGACCGGGTTCAACCTCGCGATGGCGGACCCATACGTTTCCATCATCGTCGGAGCCGAGACCTATCGCGACCGGTTCAAGCAAGCCCGCCTCGAACCGGTCGCCCAGTCGGCGTCGATCGCCGCGTCCGGATCCCTGCTGTCGAGCATCATCCCGTGGAACGTGCACGGCGCCTTCGTTGCCGGCGTGCTCGGCATCGGCACCCTCAGCCTCGCCGGGTATGCCGTCGTCATCTGGGCGACGCCGCTCGTCCTCGTTGCGTCGGCGGTATGGCTTTCGCGCCGCGACGCCATGCCCACCGACGAGGATCCGAACGATGCATACGGTCCGGAGCCGAAGGCTCCGCCGAAGCGCCGGACATCGATCTAGTGGCGGTCCGGGCACGCATGAGTTCACTGCGATTTCGCCCACCCGGAGACTTGCGTTCGACTCAACCAGGGAACCATCGAGTGGCCAGGGTCCAACGCGCTTGCGATGCCCTGGATTCTCCGATCGAGCGAGCAGCCCCCGGACGATGATCTCCGATTTCTTCGATCGTCGATCCGCCAAGAAGGACATCGCGTCTGGCCTCACGCTCGCGGTCGAGAGCGTTCCGGACGGGATGGCTGTCGGCACGTTGGCTGCGATCAACCCGATCGCCGGCGTCTATGCCTACATGGTCGGCGGGTTCTCGGGTGCCTTCTTCACGAGCTCGGTTTCGATGAGCATCCAGGCGACGAGCGCGATGGCGCTGATCGTGGCCACCGTGCCCGAGGTCTCGCCGTCGGAGGCAACCGCCGAGGACGCTCTGTTCATCCTGACCCTCCTGACTGGGGCGTTCATGGTCGGGCTGGGGCTGTTGCGGCTGGGCAGCATCTTGCGGTTCGTTCCTGATTCGGTGATGGCAGCGTTCACGCAGGCGGTGGGGCTGTCGATCATCTTGGGCCAGTTGAGCAACCTGACCGGGTACGACTCCCAGGGTGCGAACAAGATCACCCAGACCATCGACCTTCTCGCAAACCTCGATCAGGTCGAGATGACGGCGCTGGCCACTGGTGTCATCGCGATGGCGGTGATGATCGCGATGAACCGGACGCCGTTCGCGACGGTCGGCATCTTGATCGCGATGTTCGTGGGGTCGGTTATCCCGGCGATCTTCGATTGGGCTGATGTCGCGCTTGCTCGTGACATAGCGGAGATTCCGGGGCAGCTCCCGCTGCCGATCTTCCCCGACCCGTCGTCGTTCGGTGAACTGGTGCCACCGCTCGTCGGACCGGGCCTTGCGCTCGCCATCGTCGGACTGGTTCAGGGCGCAGCAGTAACCCACGCGTTTCCCAATCCTGACGGCAGCAGGTCCGATCCTTCCGGCGACTTCACCGGACAGGGCATGGCCAACGTTGTGACCGGCTTTTTCCGGGGGATGCCAGTCGGTGGGTCGTTCTCGGCTACTGCGATTCTGGCGGAAGGCGGCGCCCGGACCCGCTTCGGGAACATTGTTTCGGGCATCGGCATCGCAGTGGTGCTGCTGGTATTCGGCAATGCGATGGGGCTCCTGGCAATGCCCGCCCTCGCTGGTTTCCTGTTGGTGCTCGGCGTCGGCGTGCTGAAGCCGTCGCAAGTCGTGGCGACGTGGCGTCTCGGTGGGCTCGACCGCTGGGGTATGTTCGTGCTGATTGCGATTGCACTCCTGTCATCGCTGCAGACTGCGGTGTTCGTCGGCGTGGGCCTGGCGATCCTGATCCACATCGTCCGCGAGTCGAAGGGGGTCTCTCTGAGGACCGCGGTTTACGAAGACGGTCAACTCGTCGCCGAACGTGACATCGAGCCACAACTTGGTTCCGATCCGATCGTCACACTGAACTCCTACGGTTCACTCTTCTACGCTTCAGCCTTGCACTTCGAGGAACAGCTCCCGCGGTCGGACGAAAGCACCCCACCCACCGTGGTGATCCTCGATCTGCGAGGGCACCAGGCCCTCGACACGACGACGCTCAACATGCTCACCGACTACGCCGAAACGCTGGCCGAGCACCAGTGCCTGCTGATGCTGGCCGAGGTCGAGCCCGCTGCTCGAGAAACCCTCGAGCACACCGGGACCCTCGACCAGATCGGCATCGACCATGTGTTCGGAGCCACCGAACGGGTCCGACAGTCGGTCCTCGAGGCGCAGGCAGCAGCCGAGCAGTGGCTCGCCACGCGGCGCTTGTAGGTCGCCACGACTCGAGGTGACGGGGCTGACGCCACACTTCTGGAAGTACCGCACTTCTGGAAGTACCGCACTTCTGGAAGTACCGCGCGGTTGTCGCCTCGCGCCGAGCGGCGGAGGGGATCGCCACTGTTGACGACCCAGGTTGGGATCTGGAGGCCGCCCCTACGGTCGGAGGCCTACTGGCGCGAGAAGTACTTGGCTGCCGCTCGCAGATAGCCAGGAGAATGATCGACTCCCGAGATCTCGTCCGGGTTTGGCGCCAGGCCGAAGTACATGCCGCAGAAGTCTCGGGCAGGATCGACGTAGATGCCCTGACCCATGTTGCCGTGCTTGAACATTGCGCCGTCGGCGAAGGAGTGGTCCCATTGAGCGGTGTTGGTGAGCGGCTTCTCGCCGAACCAGCCGAGTCCGTAGCCCTCCTCGGTGGAGCCCACGTAGGCCGCCGGGTCGCCCATGGACTGGATGGTCTGCAGGAGCCGTTCCGAGACGATCCGTTCCTCGGAGACCACGTGCCAACTCGGCGTGTACGACAATGCGAACCGCAGCACGTCCTCCGGTGTGGACGCGACGATGCCGGCAGCCGCCGGCGAGCCGTCGGGACAGAGCCCAGCGAGGTACGGGCTCTTCGCCCCGATCTTCGACCAGACCCGCTCGTGGAAGAAGTCCTGCCAGCGCATGCCGGTCACGTGTTGGGTCGCGAGCACCAGCGTCTGGGTATTGGCCCCGGAGTAGCGGAAGTGGGTGCCGGCGGGTTCTCCCTCGAGTGGTTGCGCATGCTTTGACATCTCGCGCCAATCGCCTGTGCCCTCGAAGACGGCGGTGAAGAAATGAGCGATCCAGGTGTCGGGGTTGAGCAGGTTCGCGATGCTCTCTTCGATGTCGAGCCCGGACGCCATGTTCATGACGTTCTTGACGGTGGCCTGTTCCCAGTGCGTGCCACGCAGTTCGGGCACATAGGTCGGCACCGGCTTGTCGGGATCGACCTTGCCTTCGTCGATCAGCATCGCCATGAGCAGCCCGACCGTCGTCTTCGCGGCCGACATCCAGATGTGGGAGTCGGTGGGGTTCATGCCAGGGAAGATCTCGAACACGACCTTGCCCTGGTGGGCCATCATCATCGCCTGCACCTGCCGTTTGCCGACCAGGTACTCCCGCAGCGGTGGCGTGGTGGAGCCGTCATGGGCGGTGAAGGTCAGATCCAGCACCGTCGGATCGATCGACCGTTCGAGCCTGGAGAACTCGTCCGATGGCGGCACATACGAGCAATTGAAGAACTCGGGGATGTTCAAGTTGTAATAGATCGACTGCTCGCTACCGGATTGCCAGTTCGGGAAGCTGTAGTCCTGCCTCGCCTGTTCGATGAACGCTTCCGATTGTGGCTGCTTCCACTTCGCCATCGGGCTGTCGACCTCGAGCGGCTCGAAGCCTGACGCACCGACGCGATCGGGGCTGGGCACTGATTGGATGTCGTTGCTGGGCATTCTCTGGATTCTCCTGTTGATTGACCGTCATTGCACTTCAGTGGCCTCGATGCCGCGGCCGGGGATCTCGGCCGGTGGGAGCTAGCTCGCTGCTGTCCAGCCGCTAGGTCCGGCGGAAAGGCGTGGACGAGAACAGCAGCCAGTGCACGCCCCTGCCCTCGACGAGTTGTTCGTTCACACCGTCGAACACCATCGCACCACGGATGACCAGTTCGGAAGCTTCGGTTGTCCTGTTGATCCCTCAGAGCCTCGACTACCGCACACCAGCGGCTGCCAGGCGGCTTTCACCACCAACAACAACGCAGCCTGAACACCGCGAGAACGGGTACTCACTCCAGCCTGGCACTCATTTCCAGACCTCGCTCATGACCCGGTAGATGTTTCCTCCGATGAACTTGACGCAGTCCTCCTCGGAGTATCCCTCCTCGAGCAACTTGTCCACGAGGGCCGCGAGGATCTGATAGGAGGCGGGTGTCGGGAACCCCATTGTGCCTGTCTTCGCGGTATAGCCGCCGTCTGGGAAGATCGCTGCACCAAATGGCGTCTGCATCCCATCGGAGGTGAAGGTGACATCTGGGATGAAATCGGAACCGTAACCGACATGGTCGATGCCAACGAGGGAAACCATGTAGTCGATGTGGCGGAAAAGCATCTCCGTCGTCACGATCTCCGGGTTCGACATGTCAACGAAGGCCCCCACGCAGTTGATGGAACACACACCACCGCTCTGCGCAATCGCCTTGATCACCGAATCCTCGAGACTGCGCGGGTACTTTGCGATCGCCATGGCGACGGAGTGGGAAGAGATGACCGGTTGGCTGCTCCGCTCGATCGCGTCGAGCGACGTGCGTTCACCGGTGTGACTGACATCCACGAGCATGCCGTAACGGTTGTAGGCATCGATGAGCGTTTTCCCGTACTCGGTCAGCGGCCCGTTCTCTTCCACGAAACAACCGTCACCGACAGGATTTCGCTGGTTGTAGGCCAACAAACAGTAGCCATAACCGAGTTGACGCCAGATCGCGACGTTGTCGGGATCACCCTCGAAATGGCCGGTCCCCTGATGCGTGAAGTACAGCCCCAACTTTCCTTCCGCAATCGCATCATCGATGTCCTTGGTCGTACGCACGATCTTGTACTTGTCCGGGAACTCGTTGATCTTCCCGAGATAGAACTGCAGGGCCTTCAACGACACCGAGGAGGAGGTATTCAATGCATCAGCTGAAGGGCACAGAGCCATCACCTTCACTCCGCCGGCGATCACACGGTCCATGTAGTCATGAAACTCCGGGGCTTCAGGAGTCGACCACTGCTCTGGCCAGGTGCCGGAGAAGAGCGTGTCGATGGTCAACGAGTCATGGACCATCTTCTTCGCCCGGTCAGAAGACGGGTACTCATGCAACCGCTGAGGAATTTTGGAGTAGTCCTTCCCCGTTGCGTACGGGTTGAATTCCGTCGCAAGGGGAAAGTCTTTGGTGGCGTACGGGTTGACATCCGTTGCTGGTTCTGTGTCTTCTTGGCTCATGGAGATCCTTCTGGATTGAATGTTCAGGCGTTGGAGAACCTGAATTCTTGGATCAGGTCCGTGACGGGTCAATGATGCTCGACCCCTCCGAGGTGGAGGTCTTCAGGATTCGAGTGCGTCGTCAATCTGATCAGCCGACTTCGAGACTGCCTTGACCAGCTTGTCGTAGTCGTCGCGGTCGATTGCCTTGTTCACTCGCTTGCTGGCCTTGCCGAGCACCTTCTCGAGACGGTCGAGGTAAACAACATCCGCGACGGCCACGACTGCCGATGAGTTCGCCGGGAAGTACTCGTCGAGTTCGACACCGAGTTCCTTCTCTTCGTGCTTCTTGGTCAGGTGTCCGAGCAGCGCACCGATTCCGGCACCGATCGCTGTCGAGGCCAGAAGTGGCGGAGCGAAGAGGCCGACGACGAGCCCCACGCCGCCGCCGAGCACCGCTCCCGCAGCGGTTTCGCCGTCACCGGACTCGAGTACATCGACGTTGCCGTTCGCGTCGCGGCTCATCACGATCGCGCCGACGACAAGGAGATCTGGTCCCTCCGCGGCCTTCAAATCGTCGAAGTCGGCCCGGGCGCTGTCGCCATCGGGGTAGGTGGCGGCGTAGAGGACGAGATTTTCTTGCGACAT
The DNA here is from genome assembly GCA_963698395.1 of uncultured Acidimicrobiales bacterium. Classification (GTDB taxonomy): domain Bacteria; phylum Actinomycetota; class Acidimicrobiia; order Acidimicrobiales; family SZUA-35; genus JBBQUN01. Next base: position 1,391,210 of record CAVOQQ010000008.1, on the reverse strand, counting down.
GGCTGTCTCCGTGAGAAGTGCGATCGGGTGGCCCGATCTGTCTGCAGTCGAACGATTCGACTACTCGCGAGAAATGTAGGGGATTCTCGGCTATCGAGACCAGGGCAGCGCGGGTGAACATCTCACTCACCCCAGTGAGGCCCGCATGCATGGTCGAGCGCAGCGCTACTCAAACGGCCCGGGGCCGCCCATACCGTGCTGCTGATTCGACGCCCGGACTGCTACCCGCCGTCTGGGCGCACGTTGGTCGAAGGCGAACCGAAGAACCCCGACTTCCGCAGCTCGCGCCCCATGTCGGAGGCGATCGCGAGGACGGGGGCGGCGAGGACCAGCCCGAGCAGCCCGGCGAGCATGCCACCGAGTGTCGTGGCCAGGAGGATCGGGAGCGGGGCCATGTTCAGGCTGCCGCCAATGAGCATCGGCTGCAGGAAGTTTTCGAGCACCAGGTTGACGACAAGGGTCACGACCAGCATGGCGATGGCCGGACCGATGCCGCCTCCGCCGAGACCCATCAACACCGCGAATGCGCCACCGAAGAACCCGCCGAGATAGGGCACGTAGGCGCCGAAAACGTTCACGACTCCGATCGCGAGTGCGGCGGGAACGCCCAGAACGGCGGCGGCGAGCCCGATCACTACGCCGTTCGACAGCGCTATCAGCGTCTGGCCGCGGAAGTAGCCCCGTACGTCGCGCACGGCGTTGTCGGCGATCACGGTTCGCCACGGGTGGGCATCCCCTGCGGTGGCACCGAGGGCCCTGGCGTGGTCGGGCCCATCTTTGAGGAGGTAGTAGAGCACGAACAGCGAGAGGATCGTTGCCGACGACAGCGCGGTCACGGAGTTGAACGCCGACAGCACCCCACCTGCAAGTCCGGTCGCCAGCGTGGGGCCATTGTCGGCGAGCGTCGACGACACTTCTTCGGCGAGGTCGTTTGCGATCGGGGAGGCGGCCAACCATCCGGTGATGTCGTCCACGGCCTTGTTCAGGTTCTCGCTCAGCTGGTCACCTTCTTCGACCAGGGCAGCCGCGGTCAGGTAGACAATCCCGGCCGTGGTCGCAGCCAACCCCACCAAGACACCCGCCGCAGCGAGCGGCCGCGGGACCCCCCGATCGCAGAGCCAGGTCACGACGGGCGCGAAGACGATCGCCAGGAGCACGGCGATGACGAGTGGTGCGGTGATCGCACTCGTTGCAGCGAGCAACACCGCAGTCGCGCCGACTGCTGCGAGGAAGCCGATCAGCAGCCAACTGAACACTCCCACGCGCTGTACCCAATAGGGAAGCCCCAGACGCGAGATGTCGCCCTGTGACACTCTGTCGCCTGCGGCGTCAGGACGATCGGACATCACCGCCGTCGCCCTTGTCGGCCGCTGTGCTGCTGTGCTTCCCCGACTGCACGCGGACAGGTGTTCATGTCCTCGGCCGTCGAGGAATCCGGCGGCATCAACTCGTCGACGGCAACGCTGATGTCGGACTAGTCGACGAATTGGGTGAGGCGGGCACCGATCCGTGCTCGATCTTGCTCGTACGGCCCGATGCCGGGCGGTCTTGTCTCGTCTGGGTAGCTGTGGACAGGGAGTCAACGAAAAGACCTCCATTCAACGTGGTGCTGGACGCGAGTTGCCGTCGGATCGCGAGTGGTGGCACCGTCGCCGCAAGCGATGACGTCCTGACCCGCAGGCTCGAGCGCGATGCCGAGTTCTCGGCACCGCTCGACCGCAGCCGACAGTGAGTGCACCCCGAGCGCTCGATACGCTTGCCGGGCATAGGTCTTGATCGTGTTGAGCGACAGATTCAAATGATTGGCGACCGATTGACGGCTGGAACCGGTTGAGAGCGCGGTCAGGATCTCGAGTTGACGTCCGCTCAGTATGGGCTCGTCGACCCCCGCGTCGACGATCGAACGCACACGATTGTGGAGCGAGGCGAGCATGCCCGGTTCGACCAGCGACTCCAGACCGTGCTCAGCCTCGACCAGCAGGTGTTGTGCGGCGGGGAGGTCGCCGGTCTGGACGCACGACCAGGCTCGAAACAGGTTGACGAGACACGCGTGCACGGTCAGTTTGGTCTGGTTCGCGCGGTGCTGGACCCGGCGATCGAGGTCGGCACGATCCGCTTGCGGGTCGGCGATGAGTAGCACCAGCTCGGCGAAACCGACATCGACGGGCTCGATGCCATGAAAGCGGCAGAGCGAAACGGCTTCGAAGGCGAGTGCGGCGGCAGCGGGGCGCGAATGGTCCAGGAGCTCGATGAGTCCGAGCTTGCCGAGGGAGTTGACCCGAGCCGCGATGCACTGGGGGTCATCGGCCCGGTATGTCTCGATCAACCACCTCGAGACGCTTGCGCAAAGAGTGAAATCACCACCGAACAGTAACTGTGCCGCCAGCGCGGAGACATCGGTGGCCCGCACGAAATCATCGAAACCCAACCAGTCGCCGTCATCGGATTGTGTGCCGAAGTCGACCGCTACAAGCGCACGTCGCGCTTGGCGCGACGCTTCTCCCAACCGCCCGGCGCCCTGCAGCTCTCGCGAGCGTTGAACAGTGACGGCCAGCTCGAACAAGCGCCGACTTCGGCGCAGGCTCCCGGGTTTCGTCGAGAGGAGTCCTTCACCAAGTGCCCGAGCGGCCGTGGTGAGTTCACGATGTCCCGACCGGATCGCAGCCTCGCCGAGCAGGATCAGCAGGGGTTCGCTGCAGGAGACCTGGCCAGGAGGCAACGCCATGATCCACCCCGCGAGCTCGTCGCTCGCTCCTTGGGCGATTGCCCGAGGACCATACGCAATGATGCTTGCACTCGCCGACGCGAGATCACCCGCTTCCAAGTAGTAGCCGATCGCGTCCGAGCTGCGCCCGTTCGATTCACACCACGCGGCGGCGCGGCGAAAGAGCTGCGTGGCCCGTCCCGGATCGGCGCTGTCGAGATTGCCGCGCAGCCACGACCGCAGAAGCGGGTGGTACCGGAAGTCGGGCGGGTGACCACCGACCCGTTCGATGAAGACGTTGCGTCGCTCCAGATTGCGAAGCAGCGCATAGACGTCGTCGCGTGCCGAAAGCTCGGCGCACAGCCCCAGCTCGAGCCGGTCGAGAATGCATGTGTCGAGGAGCAGCTGTTGGATATCGGTCGGCTGGGCGGCGAACACCTCCAGTCGGAAGAAGTCGTCGAAGACGCGGTGACTGTCGATGGCGGCAGTAGTGTCGATCACAGAGACATCGCAGTTCAGCATGGCGACGCCACCCAGCACGACTCCGTGAACCCAGCCATCGATCTGCTCGTCGAGCTGACGGAGATGGCCAGCGCCGACCTCGGCGCCGCAGATCGAACGAACGACCTGTGCGGTCTCGTCCTTCGAAAATCGCAGGTCTCGGCCGGTGATCGAGACGAGTTCGCCCCGACGGGCCAGTTCGTCGAACCCGATGTCGGGGAGCCAGCGCCCAACCATCACCACGCGCAACGACCGTCGACCGGTCGAGGTCAGCTGCCGGATGACTTCGAGTGACGCTGCCCCTTCGAGCACCTCGGATCCGTCCACGACGACGACCACACATCGGGCCCGCTGGTCGACCGCTCGTGCCATACGTTCGACTGCTTCGACGGGATCGTCGGTCACCTCGGGCACGAAGCGCGGAACACGACGCACAGCGTCGAGGAGATCATCGGCCAACAGGTGCGGATCGCGGTGACGATCGTCGACCGCCAGCCACGCCACATCGGCAACCGAGGTCGCCGATGCCCAGTCGCTCACGGCGACGGTCTTCCCACTGCCCGCAGGCCCCGTGACCGCCCCACCCCGCGCCGCCACCACCCGGTCGAGTTCGTGGTCGAGGTGTGAACGACGCACACGTAGCGATCGCAGCGAGGCTGTCATTTTTTCACCTTAATAGGCCCGGAATGGCGCCGATCAACCGAAGCAACCGCAACCTGACAGTGGTCGAACCGGGCCGGTCATTCCCCAGGTCGGCGATGGCGTGTCGACGTGTGCTCAACCGCCGGACGCCGTGCAATCGGCTCTCTCAGTTTGGACATCGGGGTGGTCTTGTCCGTGACGATTGTTGCCAGGCAGCTTCGCGTAGCCGGCGATCTATTGTTCGACCTCCGCCAGGGTAGGGAAGCTGGGATCGTCGTTGGTCATGCCATTTCGCATTCGTGTTCGGGGTGTTGCCGGTGAAGACGTCATGCGGTCCGACTCGGGCCGGTCGGGGTGGGTTCAGGGCCGTAGACCTGGTCGATGTCCTGGTCGTCGGGAACGTGCCGCTTCTTCGAAAGTGAAGCAGCGATCGCGAACGACACGATCGGGGTCACGTAGGCAAAGACCGTATAGGGCGCCCACTCCACCGCAGCGATACCGAGCGTGCCCGCGAAGAGCGCTCCGTGGATGTTCCACGGGATGATGTGGGACATGGTGGTCCCCGAGTCGGCGATCGACGTCGACAACACGACGGGTTCCAAGCGTTGACGTTGGTACTCGCTGCGGAACGTGCGCCCGACGAGTTCGATGCTCGTGTACGGGTCGGCGGTGACGAGGTTCAATCCGATCGACGACGCCATGGTCACCCCGATCAGTGAGATGGTGTTCTTGGTCCAGTTGATCACCGGAGTGACGACCCGATTGAGGATGCCTACGTAGTCGACGATCGCCCCGAAGGCTGCCGCGACCAGCACCAGCCAGATCGTCGTCAGCATCGACGCGGTGCCTCCGCCGGCGAACACCCGGTCGAGGTCGTCGTTGCCGCTGTCGAGGGCGAACCCGTTGGCGAACGTGTCGATCCCGACCTCGATCACGCTGCCGAAGTAGCTTCGGCCGTCGTCGGCCAAGGACACGATGAGATCATGCTGGGTGAACCCTGCGAGCACGACGGCCGCGATCGCCGGGATCGCCAACGACAAGAACGCGGACATGCCACGCGCCGACAGGACCACGATCAGCACGATCGGCAGGAAAGCCAGGAGTGAGACGTTGAACTGCTCGCTCACCGCGTCTTTCACCTGACTGAAGTCCGCACCGCCCTGCGTCGATTCGACCGTGAGACCGAGCACCAAGTAGACCACCGCGGTCAGGATCGCCGCCGGGATCATCGTGCGTGTCACCGCCTTGGAATGCGTCGCAATGGTCAATCCTCCGACGGTGGCGACGGTCAGGTTCGCCGTGTCGGAGATCTTGGCCACCTTGTTGCCCAGGATCGCACCCGAGACAACAGCCCCTGCGGCGATCGCTGGATCGACGCCGAGCACCGATGCGAGGCCGACCATCGACACACCGAGCGCCCCCACGGTGGTCAGCGAACTCCCCAGCATGTAGCTCAGCACACTGGCGAGCACAAACACGGTGACGTAGAAGTAGTCGGCTGTCAGCAGGTCGACGCCGTAGTAGACCACCGCTGCCACCGAACCGCACAGGTACAGGGTTCCGATCAGCGAACCGATGGCCAGGATGACGAAGAGTGTCCCAACGACACCATTGATCCCGTTGTCGATGGCCTTGGTGATGACCGCTCCGGTGTGCCCGTATCGAGCCGCAACCGCGATGGAGATCAGCGTTGCCATCGTCATGCTCACCTGCAGCGGCCCGTCGGCGACCTCACTGCCGAACATCACGACCGAGACGACGATCAACAGGACCATCGAACCGATCACGAACAGCGACGCGGCCATCGACGGCTGGGTTCCACCCCCGTCAGTAGGCGCGCCGTGGTCGTCGGTGCCATCGGACGGGGAAGTCAGAGCGGTGTTCATCAGGCTTTCTCCTCATGGTTTGCGTCAGGCACGGCCGGTTCGAGCTTGATACCCGGGAGAGCCATCACCGAGCTGGCAACATAGAGGCCGGCGAGAATGGCAGAGATCTGGAAGATGACCCCTTCGACAGAACCAGTGGCACCCGAACCGGGGACTGAGTCGAGTGCCCGCAATGACGAGTACGCGGCGACGCCTGGGACCAGGATCAAGATGCCGGGGAGGACCACGATGAGCGGGCTCGAGCGGTCGCGAATTCGAACGAACAAACCGGCGAAGAGACCGAGGGCGAGTGCTCCGAGAAACGGGCCCTGCCAGACGCCCGCTCGACCGCCGAGTTCGAGACCGCCATAGGCAAACAACCCGGCAACGATCGCCCATGGCGCCTGCCTGGGCGACACTTGGAAAACCACGACCAGACCGGCCATCAGAACGACGAGAAACAGCCACTGCACGAGCGCAGTCGGCCGCGCAGCATCGGGGATGTCGGCGGTGCCGAACATCGCCCGAACGACCATCGCCCCTATTGATGCTCCGGCGAACAAGCCGATGGTGACCACGCCGGCGCTGATGAAGCGGTGCCATCCGAGCAGTGTGTGACCGATCGCGAGTTCGTAGACGCCCAGCGTCAAGCCGAGACCAGGGATCAGGACCACGAAGGCACACAATCCAACGATGTAAGAGTTGCCACTCCCGAGGATGACTCCGACGACGCTGGCCAGTGCTGAGGCAACGAACGACGCCACCACGTTGATGCGACGGCCCAACCACTCATGGTCGTTCGATGCCCGGACCAACAGAAAGACGACGATGCTGAGGGCAGCGGCCAATCCGACATCTTGCCACGCCGCAGACAAGATCACGGCAAATCCAGCTCCACACGCGGCATAGGCCAGACCGACCATGACGGAACCGTAGTGCGGACGAAGGGCTTCGATTTCGTCCAGGCGACGGTTTGCCTCCTCCACCGACATCGAACCTGCGCGCAGCTGTTCTGCCAGCCGCATCGTTTGAGACAACTTTCCGAGGTCGTAGGAAACACTCCCCAGCGTGACCATCATCCGATGCTGACCGGGGCCGCTCTTGGCATCGACGGTGTAGTCGAGGAAGGTCGGCGTCGAGATCACCTTGCCGTTCAACCCCATCGCACGCCCGATGTCGTCCATCAGACTGTTCAGTTCATAGCCCGGCAGGCCGTATTCGTACGCCAAACGGCCGAGCCGCAGGATGAACTCGATCTTGGGTGTGGACGTCACGTCAAACCCTCAGTCGACCGCTCGGGGGTGAAAACGGCACGGATCGGCTCTCCCACTTCATTCGCTCTGGTGAGCCTAGAGCGGAAATGCGGCCCCGGCGTATGTCGTATTGGGGTGAAACGGGCTCTCACCCTGCAACGTCCTTCGATTCAGGACCGCCGGAGTTCCGACGGCGTATCTGCGGTAACCGGGGCACTCGGCCTTGCCCACGACCTCACGGTCCGGCCTGGCCGTGTGACCGAGAGAGACGGTCTCTGCCTCTGCATCAGTATGGATGGTCGGCATGCAAGCGGGGCGGGCCGACCCGGGCCGGCGGTGCATGACGATCTCGTGCAACGCGATGTCACCGCCGAGACGACAACGATCGACGAGATCTGGTTGACAGGTCGACAGGTCGGCCTCGGGCCGCTCGACTTGTTGACGAAGCCGGGCCACTTCCTCGCGTGTCCGATCCTCTTTCGGTCGGCCCCGTTTGTTCTCGGTCAATTCTTGCAGGGCGCCGGCGTCGCTTTGCGTTGGGCACGCCATTCCGAGATCAGTGACGAGTACAATCCCGCACGGCGGCAGTTCTCGCCGACCGCGCCGGGCTCACCGGTTCTTCGCGACTCAAGTCGTCGATATCCTCGGAGTCGTCTCATGTGCCTCTTCTTTCTGATTGCGTTTTTTGGGCCGCGGTTCGGGATTCTCGTCTACTGGCTCGGCTGGCCCGCACGATGGGAGCTTGCGTTCGATTCGTTCATCGTGCCGTTCATCGGATTCCTCTTCGTTCCATGGACAACGCTCGCCTATCTCGTAGTTGCGCCATCGGGCGTCAGGGGCTTCGACTACGTGATCCTCGCGCTGGCGTTCATCGCCGACCTCGGTTCGCTGGGCGGCTCCGGCGACCAATACCGCAGGCGCCAGATGACAACTTCCTACTGATTGGGCCGATCGGATCTCCTGATGCAGACCGTCTGACCCGAGGGTGAAGGACGAGGAAGTGGGTCTGTCCGAGTCCGACTGGGGCGAGTCTCGGGCCACGCAACCATCGTCTTCAAGAGCAGCGGCGGCACGTTCACAGTGCCCGGGGGTCAATGGTGACTGCCTTGCGTCTGACTTCGAGCGACGGTCCGCGGCGTCTCAGACAACATCGGGGATGGTCTCTGGCTCTCTCGAAGGAGACCTTGAGCCATGTCATCGTGCTTCAGGGCATCAGGCGTCAGAAGATCACGGCTTGTTCGTCGATGACGACGCGGCTGCGCTCGCAGCCGAGAAGGGAGGCGGAGGAGCTGCTCGCGGTCTTCATTTGGGGGGTGGTGTATGTCGTTCGGTGACGGGAGCGGCCGACTGCGAACGCTCACAAACACGAACTCACCTACACGAGCGTGGTGTTGTGTATCGCTCCCATGGCTGCGACCGCGACGAACATCTACAGCGGTCACCAAATACAACGACCGTCCGCTGGGCAGAAGGCACACATGATGATGCGTCGGCGAGGCGAGTCGATGCCGGCAGCGACCCGTCTGTCGAGCGATCAGGCAGCCCGATTCCGACGACGACGAAACACCCCCACGCCGTACGAGACGACCGCGCCGAGTGCCGCGGTACCGAGCGTCAGGAGCCACACCGGCGTGTTGAGGTCCCAGAACAGGAGGCTGACTTCGATCTTCTCGGTGTTCTGCACCATGAACACCGCCAGGAGGACGAGACCGCCGAGCGCAGCGATCGCGCCGCCGCTCATGCTGAACCCTTGCTGCTCGATCTGCTCAGTTGCTGGTCGCTGTGTTGCCATCCATGTCCTCCTCGATCGTTGACGCCGACGCCCTGGGCGCGGGCTCGGAACTGCCATGGTAGGCATCCCGGTGAGTAGCCTTCACCGTGCTTGCGCCGCGTGCACATCGATGAGGGGTGAAACGTGCGCTCACCCGCAGACGATCTCACCGTGGACTGGTCGGCGGTGAGAGGATGATCTTTCCCCGCCCCTCTGGCGGATGTACGAGGAGTAGACGATGCCCAAATCGATATCGCGGCGCAAGCCGACTGCCGCTGTTCGCGAGCGCATCGACCATGGGCGCGCCCAGCGTGACCTCGTGCCGCTCGAGTCCCACGCCGAGTTCGACGTCGGCGCCGACCGACCCGACCCGATCGAACTGCTCGTCGAGCAAGACGAAAATCGTGTCCAGTCGCTCGTCCCGATCAGACATGCACGGATGGGCCTGACGCCATTCACCTTCTACCGAGGCGGGGCGGTGGTCATGGCGTCGGACCTGTCGCGGACGGCGACAACGCACTTGCGTGTACAACTCTGTGGCGACGCACATCTATCGAATTTTGGCGTGTTCAACGGGGCCGATCGGCGCCTCGTCTTCGACGTGAACGACTTCGACGAGACGGCGCCGGGGCCATTCGAATGGGACCTGAAACGCTTGGCGGCCAGCGTCACCATTGCAGGCCGCAACAACGAACTGACCCCCGAGAAGACGCGAGCAGCAACCAAGGCCTCGGTGCTGGGATACCGCACCGTGCTCGATGCGACCTTGACGACGAGCCCACTCGATGTCCGGACATTCAGAGTCGAAGTGGAGTCGCTGCTCGGCGAAGATGAGAAGTTGCGCAAACGGTCACAGAGCGCACTCCACAAAGCGGCGCGAAAGGACAGCACGCGAGCGCTGGAGAAGCTGACCGAGAGCGTCGACGGTCGGCGCCGGATCATTGCCCAGCCGCCGATGATCATGCCGCTGAGCGAAGCCATCGACGACATCGGCCTCAACCGGTTGAGCGAGTTCATCGACCGGTATCGCGCTTCGCTTGCGCCGTATCGAGCAGCCGTCCTCGATCGCTATCACTTCGTCGACGTCGCACACAAGGTCGTCGGCGTCGGGAGTGTGGGCACCCGGTGTCTGATCGTGCTCTTACAGTCCGATCAGGGGGCTCCGTTGTTTCTCCAGCTCAAGGAGGCGACGACGTCGGTCCTGGAACCGTACGCTGGCCCGAGCGGATACGAGCGTGCCGGCGAGCGCGTGGTGCGGGGACAACAGCTCATGCAGGCCACCGGCGATGTGCTGCTCGGATGGTCCCACTTCGATGCCGAGAACGGTCACACCATCGATTTCTACCTGCGGCAACTCTGGGACGGCAAGGGATCGGCCGATGTGGACCAGATGGGCGCGAAGCGGCTCAAACGCTATGCGTGGCACTGCGGAGCCGCCCTTGCCCTCTCCCACGTGCGCACCGGTGACGGTGCTGCGATCCACGGGTATCTCGGCGAGGACGACACCGCCGATGGGGTGTTTGCGGATTTCGCGGAGCGGTACGCCGACCGGAACCAACTCGACCATGCAGCTCACGAACGTGCCATTGCCGATGGCCGGATCGAGGCAGCCTTCGAGGTCTGATCGCACGCGGCGATCAGGCTGAATCCGGCGGCGGGCACTGTCGATCGTGCAACCGCTCACACCGACGTCGCATCCACCTCGGTCGCGCAGCCGTTGATCGGATCCGGGCTCGCCAGTCAGGCGGACAGGTTGGGATACGCCGTCGCCGCAGGAGTCGTCGGCATGGCCGGTGCCGTTGAGGGGGACCCGCATTCCAGCACCTCCACCGCCAGCGCCGACACCGGCGTCGCAGTCCTGCTGCTCGTGCCCGGCTTCACCCTGTACACGGGCATGCTTGCGATCGTCCAAGGTGACACTTCTGCCGCTGTGTCCCGACTGGGGGACGCTGGCATCATCTCGTTGGCGATCGCCGTCGGTGTAGCGATCGGTCTCGGTGTCGGTACGTGGGTGAGATCGGCGACCAGCAATCAATGCCCAGCCAACTGGCGTTTGAACCGTCGCTGTTCCGGTCGAGGCGGGTGCACGTCCCCCCCCGGCAGCAAGTGCTCCCTCGTTGCCGGCGACAGCTTGAGTGACGACAAAATCGGGGTGTTGATCGCCATGTGGAATGACGCCAACATGAACCCGAGCGCGTCGAAGCAGACCGCATCACTCAGCCCGTCTCGAGTCGATGTTGACGCACCGGTGGCGCCAGCAGACGACACCGCGTGACACTGACCGACAAATCCCACGTTGGGGCAGGGACCGGCCTGCTCATCGTTGCTGCGAAACTTCACGCTCGATGTGATCCGCCGCTCGGTTTGATCCCGGCACCTGCTCACCCGACCAGCACCGAGGTCACCGGCCGGGTGAGTAGAGCAATCGGTCCTCGGGGGGACTCAGTCCTCGAACAGCTCCGCGAGAGCACGCTCGTCGGCGACGCTGAGGTTCGTGGTCAGCAGGTTCATTTCTTCGCCCGCCAGTGCCTCCTTGACACGGTCGACCACCGCGTCGCTCGACATGAGGAACAGGGCTGAGGTCCCCGGTTTCACCTGTTCACGGACCGAGTCGATGAAGTCGTCGTCGATGCCGAAGTCCTGCATCGAGCCGCTCAAGGCACCGATGGCAGCCCCGAACGCCATGCCGAAGAAGGGTACGAAGAAGATGAGCCCGAACAGCAAACCCCAGAAGGCACCACCGGAAGCACCGGCGCCGGCCATCGAAACGGATTGCTTGGTCTTTGGCTTCTTCTTGTCGGCGGGCCACGTCACTACAGCAGCGTCCTGGACCGTGATCAGCTCCTGCTTCTGGAGGGCGAGTACTTTGTCGCGCACACGCTCGGCTGCATCGGGTTCGGAGAATCCCCAGACGGTGAGAGTTGTCATCGATTTGTTCCTTTGGTTGATTGACGGTCCGAAGAACGTACACCTGACCGCAGCCTGGGTGGCGAACCGGAGATGGGAGCGCGCCAGCCTCATCTGCACGGCCGGATCGCCGCCACGCGATGAGGCCCCGCGAGTGACTGTCGGGCCGGACCAGCCGGGAGCGCCGGCCCCTTGGCTTGGGCGATTTGCTCCTGGAGCTCCTGCCGGTCCGTCGGTGTAGCAAGCCGACTGACGCGAGGTTACGCATGAGGCCGTCTGATTCGTAGTGTCGGACGGTTCTGGTGTTCACCCCGACGATGTCGGCGACTCCTGCGTTGCTGCCGTCCGACCTCAGATCACACCCGAGCGTGCGACGTGAGGTTCGACTGGCGATCAGCGGGCTTTCGCCCAGGATGACGATACGTCAGTGCCGCCACGAGGATGAGTCGGCACCCGCTCTTGAACAGGATCGGGTCGGGCGCAATCTTGCCAGCGGTCGTCGAACGACGACCGGACCGCGGTCATGATGTTGTCGAGGCTGTAGTCGTCGGTGTCGAGACTGCGAACGATCCGGACGAGGGCGTTGAACTCCTCGGCGTCGGGTCGAGGTCGAGCACCATGCTCTGCTGCCGGAACGACAGTCGTCCGAACAAGGCGCGCAACCGTTTCTCGGAGCCCTCACCACCGAACACGTGAATCCGCTCCGGCACCGCTGCATAGCGCTCCACCAGTGACCGATAGTCGTCGTCGGAGAACGATGTGGACGACTGGTCGCGCACCGACCCCAGGTTGACGTAGTCGGAGTCGGGGGTCGATCACACCGATCCGGATGTCGGTGTCGAGGAGCAGCCGCTCGAGGACTCGATCGCCGAGGTCGAGCCGAGAGCAGCCGTCAGGTGCGCCGTCACGGTGGCCGGGTCGATACGCGGTGTCACCGAGCTCCTCCTTCGTCGGCGGTGGGCGAGCCGTACATCGACACGAGCCGTGCGACCAGTGTCGCCAGGAAGATCTGACCCGTGATCGCCTCGACGGCCGTGATCCGCTTCACCAGTTCGTGGACGGGTGTGACGTCGCCGAAGCCGAGCGTGCTCAACACCACGAACGAGAAATACGCCGGCAAACCGCCCTCTTCCGGCTGAAGAAGCGGTCGGTCGAGGAAGCCGTAAGCGGCGAGATACAGCCATGCGAACACGAGACCGATCAAGAAGTACGCAGCGATCGCACCGGCGATCGTCGGCACGCCCACCCGATCGTGGGACAGGACGCGCCGCACCACGGCCATCAGGATGGCACCCAACACGACCGCCTGGCCGACTGCCCCGAGCCCCGATGGCGCCGACGTCTGCTCGAACCCCCCGACCAGCGCTGTGCTGACGACGCCGATCGTGAACAGGGAGATCATGCGGGTCCGGTCGTTCCACAGCCCGGTGGCGGCGAAGCCGGCCAACAGCGCCGCGACGTTCGCCATCGAACCAACGACCTTGGGCCAGCCGGAGTCGCTGGCCCCCGAGACGACGAACGAGGCCAACAAGAACAAGAGCAGTGTCCCGAACCGGTCGGGGCCGACTCTCAGCCTGCGCAGCCTCGCTCCCGTCGACATTCCGGCAATCTAGCAGCGCCGTTGAATGGCAGGTTCGGGGTTGGGTCGATGGCTGGTGGGCTCGCCGAACCTCTCAGGACAGGAGTTTGGCTTTCGCTGCTGCGAACTCGGCGTCATCGAGAACTCCGGCTGCTTTGAGATCGCCGAGCTTGGAGAGCTGGGCGAGCAGGTCGTCACCGCCGGCCGCCGGGGCAGCTTGCGGCGGGGCTGCCGGCGGTGCCTGCTGGGCCTGCATGTTGGCCACCTGCGTCTGCATTTCGGCCAGCTGGGCCTGTGATTCGAATGCAGCTTGTTGTGCGGCCTGCTGTTGGGCAGAAGCCTGGGCCTTGGACTGTTGGGAACGGTTCACCGCTCCAACCGTCGCAGAAGCGGTTCCGGCGACGACCGCCGTTCGGGCCATGGTGCCCACCAGTCCGGGTCGTCCCATTCTTCGTCGACGTGGCATCTCTGGTTCCTTCTCGAAAATCGTGTTGGTTGGTGGTGGTCACTCGATGGTGGCGAGCTCGCTCAGGAGTTCGTCCACCACCAGGCCAGGTACACGGAAATTGGCGGCGAGCACTCCACCGGAGCCGACGACCGCGTCGCGGAACGGTTTGGCCCATGTGTGCTCGAAGACCAGGATCGCAGCCGAGCTGTCGGGGTCGAGGCTCTCGGCCAGTTCCATGACGTCGTCGTCGGAGATGAGCGACTCGACTTGATTCATCAGTGCTGCCAGTCGGGCCGCGTCATCGTTGGCGTCTTCTTCGTCGAATTCTACGAAGAAGACGTCGCCGTCGGTGTCCTTGGTGAGGAGCAGGCCGTCGACGACACTGATGATGGAATCATTGACGAGTCGCTCGAGTTCCGGGAGGATCTCCCCATTGAACTGGTTGCCGGGAAACCCGACCACCAGTACCTCGATGGGTCCGAGTGCCATCAGCTATCTCCGTTCAGATCTGTTTCTCCAGAGCTTTGGGTGCTCACTTGGAGCACCCGCTGGCGAAGAGTAGCCGAACCCCTCAACGGGCACGCGATCGACGGCGCTCAGATCAACAGTGGCGGCGCGCTGTCCGCAGGCGGCCCAATTCCCGGAGATCTATGGACAGGTCGTATTGAGCTTCTCGAGTACAGCACCAGCCGAGCGGAGGGCTGTTGTCACCGAACCTGCAACCACACTGGCGTCGGCGACCGAGATGTCGTCCCCCAACCCGTCGATTGCCGTGCGGAGCTCGGCGACCGAGCTGTCGAAGGCCGCGATCTCGTCGGCAGCCACGTCGGACCCACTGTCTTTCAGCTGGTTCACATCGGCCTGTATCGCTGCGAGCGGCTCGTCGAATGCGCTGGTCCCATTGGCGATGATGTCGATGTCGCCGAGGCCGACAATATCGGCTCGCAGGCTGTCTCCTGCCTCGCAGAACGCTTCTTCGGGGGACGAGTCGTCGCTACCGCACCCGCTGAGCAGCCCGACGAGCATGGCTGCCCCGACCGAGAGAGCAAGCGCCCGTGGCAACCAGCGGCGTTGCTCTGGGGCGTTCGCCGACATCAGTGTCTGATCGGGGTATCTGTGGGCCATCGTTCCCTCAGTCTCTCGTTGATGATGGACGACATGCTACGGGCCACGCGGCGCAGAATCGACGGTCAGAGTCCCAGCTGGTCTTCCGGCAGAACGTCACGATCGAAGCCGGCCGACCCGGAGTGGTCTCGCCTCACGTGCTGCACCATCCAGATCGTCACCGCGATCACGAGCATGGCGCCGATCACACTGAGCCACAGGATCATGACGCGTCGCTCCCCGAGGCGCGTGCAGCGACCCAATCGACGGCGTCGTCATACGCTTGCCGGATCGTCTCGCCGATGAACTCCGTGCCTCGATAGACGTTGCCGCTGCCGATCGCCTTGATCGCGCCGGTCTGATCGAGCTGCTGGATCACGTGCTCGTTGTCGGTCACGATGACCAGTTTGCTGTCGACGTCGCCCAGCTGCGTTGCGTACTGTGCCAGCACGTCGAGCAGGGTGGCGCCGGCATCGTCGGCACCTCGGATTCGCAGGATCACCACGGAGTGGTGGGTCGACGGTGTGACCGCCGGCATCTGTTCGAGCAGGACCGACGCTGTGGCAAAGAAGATCGCTCCATAGGGTTGGAGCACCACGACCTCGTCAGGTGGCAGATCCGCCGGCGGGTCGGTCTCGAGCACCCGGCCGTCGTCACGGAACACGATGCGGCGTGTGACGAGTCGGGATGACTGACGGATCACGAACAGCAGCACGGACAGGCCGACGCCGACCAGTACGGCGTATTGCAGCGGGATGATCATCGTCAGCACGAGTGTGATTGACATGACCGTGAGTGGGACTGGTCCGGTGCGCGCGACCCGGCGAATCTTCGCAGGTTTCACGGTCCCGACCCCGACGACGATCAGGAGCCCGGCGACCGATGGGATGGCGATTCGTTCGACCACGGGCGCGAAGGCGACGATCACGATGGCCATCACGCCGCCGGCGAAGAAGAGCGCGCCGCGGCTTCGAGCCCCGGCACCGGTCACGATCGCGCTGGCCGACATGGAACCGCCGACGGGCATGCCTTGAAAGAGGCCCGAGACGATGTTGCCGGCACCTTGGCCGACGAAGTCCTGCGAGTTGTCCGGCAGGCTTCCGTCGCGGTTGGGGAACCCCGCCGATACTGCGGCCCCCTGGACGAGCCCGACGAACGCCAGCGACAGCGCGGGAACGAGCATCGTGGGGATCTCGGAGATGACCGGCAACTGAAGGAAGGGAAGCGAGCGGGGGACGTCGGCGATGTCTCGGACCTGTGCGATGTCGCGGTCGAAGAATCGGAATAGAGCGCCCACGGCAGAGCCGGCGAACACCGCAACCACCAGACCGAGCGGCCCGAGCCGACTGCGTTGTAGGATCACGATCAGCACGATCGTCACGCTGCCGACGACGACCGTGGCGAGATCGGCTCGGTTGAGATGGAAGAGCAGGTCCAAAGCCCGAACGACACGGTTGGCGCCGCTTGCCTCGTAGCCGCTGAAGTCGTTGAGTTGGCCGAGCACGATGTTGATGCCGACTGCGGTCACGAACCCGGTCATCACTGAATTGGACACGAACCGCAGGAACGATCCGAGGCGCAGCAGCCCGGCTGCGATCATCACCGCTCCGGTGACGATCGACAGGGTGAACAGTGATCGGGCCGGATCGTCTCGGCCGGCGAGATCGACGTCGGCAACGATGATCGACATTGCGCCTGTCGCCTGGATCGTCATGAATGCCGTACTCGTGAACAGCGCTCCGCCGACCATGCCGAACATGTAGCCGTACAGTCCCGCTACCGGATTGACGCCGGCGAGCAAACCGCTCGCAAGGCCATCGGGGATGCTCTCGACGCCGAGCACCAGACCCGCCATTGCATCGTCGCGCGCCGTCTTGCGCGGCAACAGCGACCGCGGTCGCTGGATCGGGAACTTCATGCGCTCAACCCTGGGGGCAGAACCATCGGCTCAACGGCCACATCCGCGACCGCCACAACTTCGAGCTGGGCATCGACCGGATCAGGTGTGGTCGTGGCGATCTGGTGCTTGGTTCCGCCGGTCGTATCTGGTCGGTTCCTTGCCGTCATGACGTGTGAGCCTACGTCGGCCGCCTTCGGATCCGATGTCGATCCGGGTGGGAGCACGGCGGTGTCTACTTCCCTGAAGCTGTGGTCATGGACCCTGGCTGCCGGCGACAGCTGGTTGCTTCGCCTGATTGGTGTGGTCGGCTTGAACCCGTTTGAGGAGGTGGTCGCGGCGAGCAGGGACGTCGTCCGGTGCAAGATCGCGTAGGGTACGGCGGTGCTGCTACTCGGAATCCTGCTGTTTGGAATGATCATCGGTGCTCTTGCCCAGGTGTTGCAGGGGCGGTCCTCGTCGAGAATCGATTGGGGTATGGCTCTGGTGGCGGGTCTGGTCGGTTCGTTCGTCGGTGGTCTGCTCATCAGCCTGCTGGCCGGCGACGGTCTGTCGTTACGGCCGAGTGGCATCATCGGATCGGTCATCGGCGCACTCATCGTGAGCGTCGTCTGGCTTCGACTCGACCCCGAAAAGGCAGCCGCGGCGCGACGCTCTCGGCGCCGGTGAATCCGCCGAGTTCCGCTGTGCTGGAACGGTGGGGTCGGGCGAGTTGGCTTGCGCTGGGGATCGTGGCGTTCGGCGCGGTCGTGTACAGCGCGGTGGTTGCCGTTTCCGGCATCGCGGTGCCGCTCCTGGTTGCCGTCGTGATCGGGATGCTCTCGACACCGGTCGTCGACTGGCTGGCCGGTCGACGGGTCCCCGGCCGGTCGGGGCCGGGATCACGATCGTCGGCCTGTTGGCCATCATCATCGGATCGGTTGCCCTTGCCGTGAACGGCGTCGTCGATCAGGGCGACGAGATCGCCAGACAGCTGACGGCCGGGATCAACCAGGTCGATCTCTGGTTCCAGGATCTCGACGTCGATCTGGGCACGGCCGGGAACGGGCTCGACCAGGCCAAGCGATTGGGTGTCGATCTGCTTCCCGGCGTCGCCGGCTGGTTGACGACCGCCTTCTCCGGGGTGATCTCGTTTGCGGTCGGTTCGTTCGTCGCGTTGTTCCTGCTGTATTTCATCCTCGCTGATTGGGAACAGCTCCGGCACTGGTTGGGTCGTCATCTCGGGGTGCCGGCCGATCTGGGCGAATCGATCATCGACGACACGACGTCGGTGATCCGTCAGGGCTTCTCGGCACTCACGGTCTCGAGCATCGTCACTGCCGTACTGATCGGCGCCACGATGGTGGTGCTCGGTGTGCCCCTGGCCTTCACCGTCGCACTGGTCACGTTCGTGACGTCGTACATCCCCTACCTTGGCGCCATCTTGTCGGCCACCTTCGCCTGCCTGGTCGCTCTGGGCGCCAGCGGGACGACCGAAGCCCTCGTACTCCTGGTGGTGATCCTGGTCGTGCAGAACGTCGTACAGACGGTCGTTTCGACGAAGCTCACGAGTGATCGACTCGCGCTGCACCCGATCGCCGGCTTCGTCTCGACGATCGTTGGTGCCTCGTTGGCCGGGCTGCTCGGCGCGACGCTGTCGGCGCCGGTGTTGGCCTCGATCATCCTTGTGCGAAAGAGGGTCGTAGAGTACCGACCCATGGACGAGTCCGAGGTCTGAGATGGGATGGGACATTGCGGTTGTGGCCGTTGTCCTGATCGGATACGCCGCCGTTTCCGGCCGACTCCACGGCTCGGTGATCACGCCCGCCCTGGTCTTCGTCGTCGCCGGCTACGTGCTGGGTGAGGAAGCACTCGGGCTCTTCGGTGCAGACCTCGACTCGGGAACCGTTCGGCTGTTGGCCGAGATCACCCTGGCCCTGGTCCTCTTCACCGATGCGTCTGCGCTCGACACCCGACTGCTGTCGAAGGAAGCCGGCCTGCCGGTCCGACTGCTGGCCATCGGGTTACCCCTGTCGATCCTCCTGGGCACCCTGATCGCGGTGCCGATGTTTCCCGATCTCTCGTTTTTCGAAGCGGCGGTGATCGCCGTGCTCCTGGCTCCCACCGACGCAGCACTCGGCCAAACAGTGATCTCGGATCAGCGGTTACCGTCGCGCCTTCGCCAAGGACTGAACACCGAGAGCGGACTGAACGACGGAGTATGCGTTCCCCTGCTCTTTGGCGCTGTCGCCTTCGCCGAGCTGGAAGAGGCACCGACCTTCGACGGCGAGATCCTCCGAGATCTCGTCGTGGAGCTCGGCATCGCCACCGCTGTCGGTCTGGCCGCGGCGATGCTGGTCGCATTGGTCGTATCGGTCTCGAACCGACGGAACTGGCTCGACGAACAATGGGCCCAAGTCGTGCCGCTGGCGACGGCTGGCGTCGCCTATGCGGCGGCCGCCGAGCTGGGTGGGAGCGGCTTCATCGCAACGTTCGTGGCCGGACTTGCCTACGGCAGGCTCCTGGGAACGGCGCGCTCGCACGAATCGACCAAGCTCATGGAGGAGTTCGGTGGCCTCCTCAGTGCCATCACCTTCTTCGTTTTCGGAGCGATCGTCATCGGCCGGGGGATCGTCGACCTCGACCTCGCCACGGTCGCCTACGCCGTGCTGAGCTTGACGGTCGTGAGGATGGTTCCGGTCGCGCTGTCGCTGGTCGGCTCCGGAGCGGCGTGGCCGACCTCGGCGTTTGCCGGCTGGTTCGGGCCTCGCGGTCTGGCCACGATCGTCTTCATGCTCACCGTCGTCGAGGAGTCCGATCTTGCCGGATCGGGTCGTATCGTCCAAGTCGCCACGATGACCGTGGTCCTCAGCGTGATCGCCCACGGTGTCACGGCACCATCACTCACCGACCGCTACGTCCGATGGCTCGAGGCTGGGCAGAGCCATCTCGACCTGGAATCTCGTGAGGCTGCGACCACCGTGGGTCCGATCAAGCGGGGCCTGTGGCAGCGCCGACCACGTCAACCGTCGTGACGGGCAGCGATCAACTCGTGCCGACACGGTCAGGCACATCGGTCGGTACCGTCGAGGGCGCCGCGAGCGACAGGTCTTGTTGAATCGAGCGACGCAACGCGATGACGCCTCCGATCAGGAGAGCGACGAGCAGCATTCCCGTGACCCAGCCCTTGAACGCTCGACCGGGGGACCACACGATCAACACCAGCAGCAGCAGGGCCGTGCTTCCGACGAC
Source organism: uncultured Acidimicrobiales bacterium (assembly GCA_963698395.1). Classification (GTDB taxonomy): domain Bacteria; phylum Actinomycetota; class Acidimicrobiia; order Acidimicrobiales; family SZUA-35; genus JBBQUN01. Next base: position 1,371,308 of record CAVOQQ010000008.1, on the reverse strand, counting down.
GATTCCCGGTGAGGCCCCGAACAACGGGGCCAGGAAGCGGCGCACGGATCTGGCCCAGCGCTGGCTCCCGAGGAGACCGGCGAATCCGGCGATCAGGATGCCATAGACGACTGCCGACCATGCCATCTGTTGGACGATTTCCGTGGCGGCGTAGCCGATGAGGCTGGCCAGCGGCCGTTTCTGGGGGTTGGCGACGATGGAGTCGACGACGAGCGGCACAGCGACCCGTCGAAGCAGGAGGACGAACACGCCGATGCCGATGATGCTGAAACCGACGCTCTGGAGTCGCTCGAGTCGGCGGTCACGATCGAGGTAGACGGCAAGGGCGTACAGGGCCACCACCACCAGCAGAACGAACCACGACAGGAAGTCCAGTACCTGGACCGTGCTCTGCACGGTCGAGAGCTCGTCGGACTCGAAGATCGTCACGCGTCCCGCGTCTTCGGGGAGCAGTTCCAGGGTTGACTCGGACAATCCAAGCTTCTCGCCGACGATTTGTAGCAGCTCACCGAGCTCGAGTGTCACCTTTCCATCGGCGGCCGACACGCCCGGCCGGGTTTCTTCACGCAGGATGTTCACGAGACGCTCGTGCGCGTTGCGATTGACCGTGAGCCACGTGGTTCGAAAGCCGTCGGAGGTGACGAGCCGCTCGGCGCCCGTGGTGGCTGGGCCGCGGAGAGCACCGGAGATCGGGCCGGCGAGTCCTTCGAGATCTTCGGGAAGACGGCCCTGGATCTCGGCGGTGATATCGAGCCGGGTATAGAGCTCGTCGACGAGATACGCCGACAGCGCATCGGTGACCGCGGGTTCATCCAGCAGTTGGTCGCTCACCGACACCCACTGGTCGGTATCGAGGAGCTGCACCCTGACCGCTATGGAGAAGATCGACACCACGGCGACGATCGTGGCGATGGCAACCAGTACCTGGGGCAACCACGGCTTCGTCACGAGATCGTCCCGTTCCCTCGGCGCTGGTTCGGAGGACGCGGTGCCTTGCTTACCTGGCTCGTTCATCGGCCAGAACCTAGCGCAATCGGTCAACGGTCAGGTCTGTGATGTCAAACCGTTGGTCGTTGACATGGTCTGGCTTCGATGCCACTATCGCTCAGCCGAGGAGGATCAACCTCCTTTCGATTCAGAAGGTGCTGTATGTTGCTTGCCGCCGAATTCGGAACGGGCCAGGTGCTCTGGTCGATCTTCTGGTTCTTCCTGTTCTTCATGTGGATCATGCTGGTGTTCAACATCTTCGGCGACATCATTCGCAGCGATGATCTCAGCGGTGTGTCCAAGGCCGTGTGGGCCGCTTTCATCGTGTTCCTTCCGTACCTCGGCATCTTCGTCTATCTGATTGTGCGGGGTGACAAGATGGCCAGTCGTCAGATGCGTGCCGCCCAGCAGCAGGACGAAGCGCTTCGGGACTACATCAGGTCGGCCGCCGGCGGTTCCAGCCAGGCCGATCAACTCGCGTCGCTGGCTGGCCTGCACTCTTCGGGCAAGCTCACCGACGAAGAGTACGCGGCCGCCAAAGCCCGCGTCATCGCCAGCTGATCCACGGCTCGTTGTGTACGGGCCCAGTCGGGTCGACGCGTTCGATTGCCGGCCGAGGACCGTCGGCCAGTGACCGTTGGGCGTCGCGCCTGATGGCGGCCGAACCCGGCCTGGTGATCGGTGAAGGTCATCACCGCCGTTCGTCGCCTGGAGCGGCCGGTTCGTTCAAGGTCGTGTCGTGGAACATCCAGTTCGGGTTGCAGATCGAGGCCGCCACCCGTGTTCTGGCCGAGCACGACGAGCTCCGCGACGCCGACCTGGTGTTGCTGCAGGAGATGGACGAGGCCGGGACGGCTCGGATCGCCGAGGCACTCGAGCTCGACTACGTCTACGGCGCTCCGGGTGTGCACCCGCAATCGGGTCGGGACTTCGGCAATGCGGTTCTTTCCCGTTGGCCGCTGGGCCGACCGGAAGTGCTCTCTCTTTCGCACCAGGCCGCAGTGCGAGGCCAGGCCCGGGTCCTGGTGACGACGCCGATGGACATCGGCGCCGAACGGGTGCTGGTTGGGAGTGTGCACACCGAGGTCCCGTCGCTCGGTTCGACCAAGCGACGGCGTCAGTTCGACGAGATCGCTCTGGCTGCAGGGGAGTGGCGGTGGGAGCGTCTCGTGATCGGCGGTGACTTCAACACCGTGACACCACGGGGGGTTCGGGTCCTGACCGACAGGTTCGCCGCGATCGGTGCCGCTCGGGTCAGCGCCGATGCAGGCCCGTCGTTGCGCCGCAGTGGCCGGGAGTTCACGCTCGACCACGTCTTCGCACGAGGGTGGGAGCCGCTCGCTGCCGGAGTCATTGCGGGAATCACCGCAAGCGACCATCGTCCGCTATGGGTCGAGTTGCAGATACCGGAGCCGTAGACGGGGGCGGGGATGGTCCTCCGTGGCTCTGGTGAATGGCCGCCGAGGCTGACGCTATCTCAGACTTCGATCGGGGCCGGGTGTCACGCCGTTGAGGCGCTACGCCGCTGGGGCCGGCACCGACACCGCTGGTGATCTCGATCCATCGGGCCTCGTTCGCCGAGAACGCCCTGTTCGCCGAACGCGCTGTGGCGATCCTCGATCGGCTGGTCGTCGTCACCCACGATGCGGCTCGCTGGAGACCCCTCGCTGGGTGCCGAACTGGACGATCAAACCGTGGCACCGAGCGGCGTCGGCTGTTCGGCTTCGGCCTTCTCGGACACCGCATCGCCATACAGCAGCGTCTGAGCCACCGCTCCGGTGGGAACGACGAGAGCAAAGGCCAACGTGATGAGACCGGAGAAGAGCCACAGTGGTAGACCGGCGAACACCACCAGCACCAGCAGGCCGACGACCAGGGCAACAGTGGAGAAGGCGGCGTTGATGAGGGCGATGACCGACGCCGTGTGCCACCAGCGACCCTGGACCACTTCGGAGCTCCGCCTCAGCGCGTCTCGGCCGCTGAGCCCCTCCAGCATCACGACCTGGGGCATGAACTGGTAGCGGATGAGCTGGCGAAAGGCGAACGGCACACCGACGATGGTGATCAGGAGCCCGATGACCACGAGGGTCGCGCGGGTCAGCCCGATTGCCAGGTCGCGCCACCTTGCCAGGACCTGTCGGATCGCCTCGCCACGAAGCTCCGGGCGGTCGATCTCGTCCTGGTTCAGGAGCACGGCAGCGAGCGCATTGACGGTCACGAGGGCAATCAGGTGGGGGATACCTCCGGCGAAGAAGGTCAGGAAGAGTCCTGTAACGGAAGAGGTACCGGCCAGGTCGAGGAGTCCGTCGACGTAGGGCAATCTCGCGAGCAGCGTCGCGAGCATCGTGGTGACGAACGCGATCGGCAGGTAGACGACGCCGAACAGCGCCAATTGTCGCCAATGCCGACCAGTGATGTCGGCGGCAGAGCGCAGGATCTGACCAGCGGACCGGCCCCGACGCAGTGGCAGCGACGGCACCTTCTGCCAGTCGGTTCGCCCGATCAACCATCGCACCAGCAGGGCCGACAGCACAATGGCGAGAACGAGCCGAAACGGAGAGACCTGCAACGAGATCAGCAGCCCCGAACCGGTCTCCACCACATCGCAGAACTTCTGGATCACGGCCGCCGCGCCGCCTTCGCCGCCGGGAATCACAGCGCTCGACGACCTCAGCTCGTCCTGCCAATCGACCGGCTCGAGCCAACGGCCCTTTGCGGTCGGACCGGTCGGACCGTTGAACGCCCCTTTCTGCCGTTCACCCCAGCGGCCCCCGAATTCGAGCCATGCGAACGCATCGGTCGGGTCCTGCACCTGATCGGGCAACACGACCACTTGGGGCTCGATGCGATCCGAAGGACCGGTCGTCGTGTCGCATCCGAAGCCCTCGCTGGCGCCTCGGCCGAGGTACACGGCCGAGCTGAGGTAGCTCGCGTGGGAGCCGGCCGAGGAGTAGACGACCGGATGCGAGCCGGAACGCTCGAGCTTCGAGGAGTCCCACGCCGCGAGCTCGCCGCCTTCGTGTTGGGCGTAGCCGACGCTGGTCGGTTCGGTCTGTAGTGCCTCGCTGATCGACGAGGCATCGAACAGGAGCTGGATGCCCTCCCAGTCGCTCTCGTGTTTGTTGTTCCAGTCGTTGTAGTACCAGTAGAACCAGTATTGAACAGCAAGCTGGTCGGGGTACTCGTCTTGCTGGACGATGTGGGCGTAGACCACGGGCGGTAGGTCCCGTGTGAATCGATCGAAGTCGGTCTCATAGATACAACCAGGCTCGAGTGAGCCGCCAGGGAAGTCGAGAAAGAAACCCTGGCCAAGCTCGAACAGGTCGGATGCATTTGGCCCGCGTTGCACCACCGGGTTACCTGATCCGACCTGGCGGAGCAAGACTTCAGGGTTGTCGAGCACGATCTCGACAGCGGTCGGCGCATAGGGCTCGCCGCCCGGGTCGCAGGGCTGTTCCTGGGCCTTGAGCATGATCACTGGTGCGTACCGCTCGGCCAGGAGCGTTGCGTCGTCCGCCGCCTCGGCCTCGGTCGCCCGGGCCCCAGCACTCGATGGCGAGAAGCCCAACACCAAACTCAACGTGAACACGACCATCAGGACCTGTCGGACGGTTCTTCGCAAACACGGTTGCATCGCAGCGACGCTAGCCCGCCCAGTTACTCGACGCTCCGCTCGATCATCACCGACGGATCGTGACAGGGGCGGAGGGTGGTTCTTGCCAGATCGCCGCCGATGCGGTCCCATCAGCGGGAACGAATGCTTGCTACCGTCATCGATGCCGTCGGCAAAGGGGCGTGTTGGAGTGTTGGCTGTGGCGATCGGCGACTGGGAACTGGCGAGTCACGTCGTCGAATGGATCGAGATCCTGGCCATCGCGTTCATCGTGATGGCTGTCATCAGCGCAAGCGTCGGGGCGGGGCGCGCGCTGGCTGACGGTCGGCGCCAGTTCGCTTCGGTGATCTTCAGAGAGCACTTTGCCCGCTGGCTTCTCCTCGGTCTCGATCTGCTGATCGCGGCCGACGTGATTCGTACGGTGACGCTGGAACCGACGCTGGCCAACGTCGGAGCGCTGGGGCTCCTCGTCGTCGTGCGAACCTTCCTCGCTTGGACGCTGGTGCTCGAGATCGAGGGCCGATGGCCGTGGCAGCAGGGCAGGCCGGATTCCCCCCAAACGTGAAGCGATCAGGCTCACGCGGATCGGCTCTCGATCATCGCGCTCGTTCCCCAATCACACTACGCTGAACCCGTGTCCGAAAGCAGTGACGTTGACCGTCCGGCTGGTGCCGTGGACGCAGCGATGACAAACGAGTCTGCAGCGCCGACCCCTGTCTGGCATCGGCCGCCACCGAAGTTCGTCGCTACTGCGGTGTTCGTTGTCAGAGCGACCTATCTCAACTGGCGCAGCGACCGCACCCTGCGGCTCGGTGCGGGTCTGGCGTACTATTCGTTGTTCGCCGTGGTTCCACTGCTGGCGCTCACGGCGGCCCTGGCTGAGATGGTTTTCGGAGCGGCCGACATGAGCGAGTATTTCGCTCAGGTCCTCCGACAGGCTGGCCTGATCGAGGCCGACGAGGCAAGCCAGCTGGTCACCGATGAACTGACTCGACAGTCGGTACAGACATCACTTGGTCTGATCGGGCTCGGATCGTTGCTGTTCGCCGCTTCGCTGTTCTTCCTTGCTCTGGTCGATGCGGTCAATGTGATCTGGGGCGTTCCGGTGAGGACCGGTGTGTGGAACTCGGTTCGACGCCGCTTGATTTCGTTCCTGATGGTGCTTGTCACCGGTGGGGTCCTGATCGCCGGGGTCGCGGTAACGGCCGTTGCCGGGGTTGCCGAGGTATTGCTTCCGCGCTCGACCAACCTCTTCGAGACCTTTTCGCCACTGATAGCGCGGCTGGCGCCGTCGGTTGCCTTGGTTGTTGCGCTGGCGATGCTTTTCCGCTTTCTGGGCCCGGTGCGTGTGCCCTGGCGCCCGGCGCTGTTCGCAGCCTCCGTCACGGCCCTGTTGGGTGTTGTCGGAGCTCTTGCCACTGGTTGGTACTTCCGCACCTTCGGCGGGTCGTCTGTCTCGGGTGCCTTCGGTGCGCTGCTGGCTGCTCTCTCCTTCGTGTACTTCGAGTCACAGATCCTGCTCGGTGGGGTTCAATTCGTGAAGGTGATCACGCAGCCGAACGATGGCAGTGCCGAGGCTGATGGCAACGGGTGAGTGCGTAGCAGCAGTCCCGGGGCGACCATGAGGAGCGGTGCGATTCTCACCTCGCCTCGATGCCGCCTGCGGTGATCGATTAGGCTCGAGCGAGCGTGACCGCGCAGAGTTCTGAAGGGAATTGTGTATGCCTAATGGAAAGCCGAACATCCTCGTCCTCTGGGGCGATGACATCGGTGTGACGAATCTGAGCTGCTATTCGGATGGCGTCATGGGATATCGCACGCCGAACATCGATCGGATCGCCGATGAAGGCGCCAAGTTCACCGATTACTACGGCGAGCAGAGTTGCACCGCCGGTCGGGCGGCCTTCATCACGGGGCAGAACCCCTACCGGACCGGTCTCACCAAGGTCGGCATGCCCGGCGCCGATCTCGGCCTGCGCGACGAGGACCCGACGATCGCCACCGCGCTGAAGGAGCAGGGCTACACCACCGGTCAGTTCGGCAAGAATCACTTCGGCGACCGAGACGAATTCCTCCCGTCGAATCACGGGTTCGACGAGTTCTTCGGCAACCTGTACCACCTCAACGCCGAGGAAGAGCCGGAAGACGTCGACTATCCCGATCCCGAGCGTTTCCCCAACTTTCGCGAGAACTTCGGACCCCGCGGTGTGATCCACAGCTATGCCGACGGTCGAATCGAAGACACCGGTCCGCTCACGAAGAAGCGCATGGAGACCATCGATGACGAGATCATCGAGCCGGCCCAGCGGTTCATTCGCGACGCCGCCGAGAATGACGAACCGTTCTTCGTCTGGTTCAACACCACCGGCATGCACTTCCGAACCCATATTGCCGAGGAGATCCGTGGGCAGGCCGGGTACTGGCAGTCGGAGTACCACGACGCCATGGTCGAGCACGACAAGCGCATCGGGGTCATGCTCGACTACATCGACGAACTCGGCCTGGCCGAGGACACGATCGTGATGTACAGCACCGACAATGGTGTGCACATGAACACCTGGCCCGACGGCGGGATGACGCCGTTCCGCAACGAGAAGAACTCGTGCTGGGAGGGAGCCTTCCGGGTCCCGGCCCTCGTGCGCTGGCCGGGCAGGATCGATGCCGGGACGGTGCTCAACGACATCGTCAGCCACAACGACTGGTTCGTCACCTTCCTCGCCGCGGCCGGCGAAGAAGACATCGCCGAGAAGCTCCGGGCCGGACACGAACTGAACGGCGTCGAGTACAAGGTGCATCTCGACGGCCACAACCAACTTCCCTATCTGACCGGTGAGTCCGACCGAAGTCCGCGGAACCACTTCTTCTATGTGTCAGACGACGGCGACCTCATGGCCCTCCGATTCGACAACTGGAAGATCGTGTTCCTCGAGCAGCGAGCCACTGGCACGCTGCAGGTGTGGGCCGAGCCCTTCACCGAGCTCCGGGTGCCCAAGATCTTCAATCTTCGGACCGATCCGTACGAGCGAGCCGACATCACCTCGAACACCTACTACGACTGGCTGATTTCCCATGCGTACCTCATGGTCCCGGCCCAGTCCTACGTCATGGAGATGATGAGTTCGATGGTCGAATTTCCACCCCGGCAGGAATCGGCGAGCTTCACCGTCAGCGCCATGCTCGAGAAGCTCAAGGCGGGAATCGCCAGCTCGTGACCGCGGCGGGTGCTTCGCGGGATCAGCCCGGGATGATTCACATCCCGGGCGGTTCCTTCGCCATGGGATCCGACCGGCACTATCCAGAAGAAGCACCCGTCCATCGCGTCGTGGTCGACGGGTTCGCGATCTCGTCGACCACCGTGACCAATACACAGTTCGAGGCGTTCGTCGAGGCCACCGACTATGTGTCGGTAGCTGAGCGACCCCTCGACCCGGCCGACTACCCGGGGGCCCCTCCGGAGAATCTGGTCGCCGGATCGCTCGTCTTCACCATGACTCCCGGCCCCGTCGACCTCCGACACCTCAGCCAATGGTGGACCTGGACCCCGGGAGCGTGTTGGCATCGGCCGGAAGGCCCGGGCAGCTCGGTCGACGACCGGTCCGATCACCCGGTCGTACATGTCGCCTTCGAAGACGCCGAGGCGTACGCCTCGTGGGCAGGCCAGGAGCTTCCGACCGAAGCGGAATGGGAGTTCGCTGCTCGGGGCGGTCTCGAGCAGAAGCCGTTCGTCTGGGGTGATGACGCCGTACCCAACGGTGAGTATCTGGCGAACTTCTGGCAGGGTGACTTCCCGTGGCGCAACTCGTCGGCCGACGGCTTTGCCGGAACGGCTCCGGTCGGGTCGTTCCCGGCCAACGGCCTTGGCTTGTTCGACATGGCCGGCAACGTCTGGGAATGGACGACCGACTGGTATGTCGATCACCATCCGGCCGATGCCGACAAGCCGTGTTGCGTGCCGACGAATCCTCGTGGGCCAGACCTCGCTTCGAGCTACGACCCCCGCCAGCCCCAGTTCCAGATCCCCCGCCGGGTCATCAAGGGGGGCTCGTTCCTGTGCGCCGACAACTACTGCCAGCGATACCGGCCTTCGGCACGCAGACCGCAGATGATCGACACCGGCATGAGCCACCTCGGATTTCGAACCATCCAACGCGATCGTTCGTCGGGCTGACGTGTTCCATCGAGACGCGGCACATGATTCCTTCGGGTGACACCTCCGATGGTGGGCGTCACATCGCGTCGATCGTGCACCTGACCGACACGCATCTGTTCGTCGATGCGTCCGGTGCGGCTCGACCCAGCAGTGATCGCAGCCGATTGGTCAAGGCACTTGCCAGGCTCGGGGTCGAGGACCTGGACTTCGCCGACCATGACGTCGTCGCCGGGTTGGCCGAGCAGCTGAGCGCTGCGGTGCTGCTCGAGCGGGAATCCGTCGATGACCACGGGCCCGTGGTGCTGGTACACACCGGGGATGTCGAGGCGTTCGGGGCACGTCGAGGAGCCGGCCGCTTCAGTGGCTTCGACCATTTGGCCGGGGTCGTCGCCGAAGCCGGAAGTGACGGTTTCGTTGCCGTCTACGGGAACCACGACGTGTGGCCGGGAAGTGTGGCGCTACTCGGTCTCAACGGCCCCGGGCACGACACCCAGAAGCGGACGATCGATCGCCAGACGTCGATGATCGGTGAGTTGCCCCCGTCGCAGCCGATCCGGTTCCCGACGGTGCACGGCAACGCGCTTGCCTTCGTTCCGATCAACAGCGTGTTCTCCCACCCGATCCGTGGTGGACTGCTGGCAAACGGTCGGGTCTCGCCCCATCCTCCCGATGCCGGTGACGCCATCGAACGTCTGCGACGGATGCACCTTCGGCCCGATGACCTGAACATCGCCGTCCTGCACCATCCGCTGCATGGAGCGCGGCCGGTCACGCTACGCGACCGCGCCGGCGTCGGCCGGCTGGAGCAGGCCGGCGTCGTCGCCGACGAACTGGGTCGGCTCGGGATCGATCTGGTGCTGTCGGGTCACCATCATCGGCTCGACCCCCCATTCGGGCAGCGGGTCGATGCCGGCGCCGGCATGCAGCAGCCACTCCCGGCGATGGTGGCGCAGCTGGTTGCCCTGTCGCCGACCATGCATTCACATCCCGGGCTCGTCGAGGCCGAGTCGACGAGCGCCCCACGTCGAGGGCTCTGCGTCTACCGTGTCGTGGTCGATGCCACCGGCAATTCGATCTCGATCCAGCGCGTCATTCACCCCACTGATGCGCCCAGGATTGCGACCTTCGAACCGTCGGTGATCTCCGGCCTTGCGCTCGGCGGTCGCCGGGGTGTAGCCAGCTCCGGGGCACTTCGAGAGGACCGATCCATTGGGTGAACAATTCGCAGGTGACAAGAAGAAGGGTGCATCGGTACTCGGCCCACTCGAACGCCGATTCATCGACTGGGGGATCCCGAAGATCCCGGGGCCGATCATGAGCCATCACCTCACCTACGTGACGCTGTTCTGGTCGGCAGGGATCGTGGTCAGCGGCTGGTTGGCACGCGACAACCGGGCATGGCTCAACGTGATCTCGGTCATGGTCTTCGGCCAGTGGTTCACCGATTCGTTCGATGGCTCGCTCGGTAAGTATCGCAAGCAGGGGCTGGTGAAGTGGGGTTTCTTCATGGACCACATCCTCGATCTGTTGTTTGCTGGGTCGATCGTGATCGCCTATTCCTTCCTGGTCGATGCCAAGTGGCTCGAGTTCTTGTTCCTGATCCTGCTCCTCAGCACCTGTGCGACGATGGCGGTGTCGTTCCTGTCGTTCGCGGCCACCAACCAGTTCCAGATTGCTTACTACGGCATCGGGCCGACCGAGATCCGTATTGGCTACATCGCCCTCAACACCTTGGTGTACTTTGCCGGAACCGAGATCTTCAGTTGGGGAGTTCCGGTCGTGGTGGCGGTGAACGTGCTGGCATTCGCTGTGATGGTCATGCAGACCAGCCGTACGCTCTGGCAGATCGACTACGAGGCCAATGTGGACAACGCGCCCCGACCGTGATCGTGTGATCACTCGAAGGAGACTCCGATGACCGACCCCATTCTTGCCTCTTGGCGACCCGGCCCGACCAGGGATTCGCTCGTCGAGTTCCTCGAGGCCGCCGATCAGATCCCGCCGGAGAACCGGCTTGCCGTGTTCGACAACGATGGCACGCTGTGGTGCGAGAAACCTCGCTACGCCCAACTCGACTTCTTCGTCTGGGCACTGGCAAACGCTGTTCAGGCCCAGCCCGAACTGGTCGAGGTTCCCGAGTTCGGAGCAGTCCTTGCTGGTGACATGGCCGCGATTGCCGGCTTCGGCCTCGAACGGGTCGCCGTTGCGCTCTTGGGCCTGTTCGAAGGCATCGAGCCGGAGGTGTTCGAAGGCCAGGTCCGCGACTTCTTCGCCGAGACCCGACACCCCGACCACGGTCTGCGATACGACCAGATGGTGTATCAACCCATGCTCGAACTGCTCGGCGCGCTCGAGATGCGCGGGTTCACCAACTGCATCGTCACCGGCGGGGGAACCGAGTTCGTCCGGGCGATCAGCGATCGGGTCTACGGCATCCCCCAGGAACGGGTCGTCGGCACGCTCGTCACCTACGACCTCGTCCGCCGCAGCGGGCGTCCGACCCTCCTTCGCAGCACCCGCGTGCAGGGCGAGGCGAACGAGGGTGGGGCGAAGATCGACAACATCCAAGTGGCGTTGGGTCGACGGCCGACGTTGGCCGCCGGGAACTCGCCTGGCGATGCCGAGATGCTCGAGTTCACCGGTTCGGCCGACGGGCCGTGTCTGGCTCTGCTCGTGAACCACGATGACGAGCAACGCGAATACGCTTACCGGAGTGAGGCAGGGACGTTCGTCGCCGAGGAATCGGTCGAGGTGACTGCCTCCCGGCTCGGCTGGACACAGGTCAGCATGCGCAACGACTGGGCCACGATCTTTCCGGTGCGATGACATCCGGGGGCGACGCGATCGCCAAGTTCTACGAGGAACACCCATACCCGCCGCCGGTGGGGGATCTCGATGCGATACGGCGAGCATGGGCCGACGGGCAACGTCGCCGAATCGAACACCACCGATTGTGGCCCTTCCTTCCCTTTCGGGACGACCATTCGATCCTGATTGCCGGATGCGGAACCTCTCAGGCCGCAAAGTACGCGGTTCGTTACCCTCGGGCCCGAGTCGTCGGTATCGACGTCAGCGCCACCAGCATCGACCACACGCAGTCGCTTGTCCGCCAGTATCAGCTGTCCAATGTCGAGCTCCACCGACTGAGGGTGGAGGACGTCGAGGAACTGGGGGAGTCATTCGACCACATCGTCTGTACCGGTGTGCTCCACCATTTGGCCGACCCCGGTGTCGGTCTCGGCGCACTTGCGAAGGTGCTGGCCTCGGGTGGAGCCATGCAACTCATGGTCTACGCCCGATGGGGGCGTACCGGCGTCTATGTGATCCAGGAGTACTGCCGACGACTCGGCATCACACCCGAGACCGTCGAGATCGAGGATCTTGTCGCAACGCTGAGGGAGTTGCCGCCAGGTCACCCGATCAGCCATCTCCTGCGTTCGACGCCCGACTTCGCCGATCCCGATGCACTGGCCGATGCGCTCCTCAATCCCCGAGACCGCGCCTATTCGGTTGATGAGGTGCTGAACCTCGTCGAATCTGCGGGACTGCAATTCGTGCGATGGACCCGCCAAGCCCCCTACCTCCCGGAGTGCGGCGTGATTTCTCGCCTGCCCCACGGGCCGCGAATGGCAGCGCTCCCGATCGATCAGCAGTACGCAGCGATGGAGCTGTTCCGGGGCACGATGACACGACACAGCTTCATCACCGAAGCCGAGAGCGGAGGTCGCCTGGATTTCGACGGTGCAGCGTGGCGGCGATACGTTCCCATTCGAACCGCGAGTTCGATTTCGGTGCAGGAGCAGCTCCCCCCGGGTGCTGCTGCCGCGTTGCTGAATCGAGCGCACACCGACCGAGACCTCGTGCTCTTCGCAACACCGGCCGAAAAACGGATGTTCGACTTGGTGGATGGCAGTCGGACTGCGGGTGAGATCAGCGATGCGACTCCGGGAGCGGGAGGGGAGTTCTTCCGCAAACTGTGGCTCAGCGATCTGATCGTGGTCGACGCATCGGACGCAGGCGACAATGGGCGGTCGAGCTCGGAGTGAGACTCAGTCGTTTGTGAGCACCGGTGCAAACAGCACCATCGGTTGGCCATCGAGGGCGATCACGTCGCTGGACGCCTCGAGCCTCGAACGGTCATCGATACTCGTAGCGGTCGACTCGTCGACCAGGATCTGGTTGCCCATCGACAGAGCGCCGATGGCGAGCGCCTGGCGAACCGGCTCGCCCCAAGCAGTGAACGTGAGGCTGCCCTTCTGCAGGACACCTGTGGCGACGGGACCTGTCGCCATGCCGATGTGTAGCTCGAGCCCGACGAGGCCCGATTCGGCCAACGATTCGGCTCTCGTCGCGAGTTCGGCGGCGAAGTCGAGGGCCAGGTCGGCCCCGTCGTCAGGCTGATCGACGCCGGCAAGGAAGAGGAAACGATCGTGTGCAGGTCTGATCCGTTCGATGCCGAGGGCCTCCGCCCTGGACTCGATGTCGTTGCCGAGGCGGCGTTGCAGTTCGGCGACGTCTTCGTCGCCGGGTTCGTTCCCATTGACCTCGATCGACACGGCAATCACCGTGCCGATACCGATGGCACCACCGGTTCCGATGACGTCACCCGATCCCTCGACGAGGCGTGGTGGCAGAACGGTCAGGAGCAGCTGGCGCCGTTGCTCGAATTCGTCGGCGAGCGCTGCCTCCTGTCGACCGAGTTCTGCTGACATCTGACCCAACCGTCGAGCGAGGTCGCCGAATTCGTTGGCACCGAGGTCGGGGATGTCGAGGTCGCGCTGTCCTGCGGCGATGTCGGATGCCATCTCGACCACCACGGGGATCGATCGAGTGAGTCGATCAGCGAGGAGGTAGCCCAAGATCGCCGCGACCGGCAGTACGACGGCGAGAACCAGGCCGAGGAACCACGCATAGCGGTAGAGGGGACTCCGTAGCTGGCTGATCGGCGTCTCTGCGACGACGACCCAATCAAGTCCGCCGGCGTCGAGCGGGCGGGCATAGGCGAACGTTGAATCACCCAGGTAGTTCGTGGTCGAGCCCGAGAACGTTTCGTCATCGATGGCAGCCATGACGGGTGGGGTGTCGACCGATTGGAGAAGGACCGGCGAGCCCAAGGTCTCGATGAGCTCGGCCGTCTCGGTGTCGTCAACTGCATCAAGGTATGCCTCGGGATCCTCGATCCACAAGCGACTCTCGCTGCGAAGCAGTTGGTCGTGTCCGACGACATAGCTCTCGCCTTCGCCGAGTCCGACGCCTTCCCAATCGCCGTTGGCCGTCGTGATGGCACTGAGTGCGTCGGCGTCAACGCTGATGGCAATGGCACCGACCACCTCGGTCTCGCCCCGGACAGCGGCGACGGCGAAGAGCTGGGGTCGACCCTCGCCAGAGATCGACAGCTCGAAGTCGGCCAGGATCGCCTCGCCAGTCCTCACCCTGGGAAGCCGCTCGAAGAACGCCTGGGTGAGTTCGCTGTCGATGCGGATGGCGGCTCGCAGATTCGTTCCGAGATCGATCCGCTTGTGAGCCGAATACACGACATCGCCCGTCTCGGAGATGAGCAGGACGTCACTGCCCTCGGCCACGAGCCCGGCCAAGAACGGATGGAAACGGGCATGGATCGAGCTGTACTCCGAGCCGTCGCCGGCATCTTGGACCGTGACACGGTCGACCCCGTCGAGTACTGGCAACGTGTAGTGATACTGCAGGTAGCGACCTGCGGTCGAGGTTGGTGCGACGTCTTCGACGGAAAGGCCGTCGATCCCGACGCTCGCGAGCGGGCCGAGTACGTTTTGTTCGTAGAACGCGTCGAGATCTTGTGCTTGCTCTGGTTCCAATGGTGCGCCCTCGAGCTCATCGAATGCTGCTTGGAGCTGTGTCAGTGCGCTGACCACTGCAAGATCGGCCGCAGTGCTCGTGACTTGTCCGAGCAAGCGGTTCACTCCGAGTTCGATGCTGTTCGCTCGGCTTTCGGCTACGCCCACGAGCTGATCCCTCGAACCGTCTTGGAGGAGCGAGCTTGCTGCGAAGTAGTTGATGACGCCAACCAACAGCAGCGAGATGAGAGCAGTCCCGGCCAGGGTGCCTGCCAGTTGGCGCCGCAACCGCCGTGGCCGGCGCCACCATGGCAGGTTCGAAGGCGCCTCTCCCGCTGCCGGTGGGGTTTGATCAGTGGTCGTCTCGTCGGAGACGGACGTGTTCATGCTCATGACCGTGTCCCGTCAACGGAAACGTCGCTCTCGGCGGTGACTTGTTGCGCCAGGACTCGTTCGGCACGACGGCGGCGGACAGACGTCAGCCGGTTCAAGGCGGCAGCGAGCTCGGGGCTCTTGCTGGCGACCTCCTCGACCACGTGATGGTCGACGATCACGACCTCGCAGTCGGTCAGAGCTCGGATGGCCAGGTCGTGATCGGACACGGACTCTGAAACGAGGCCACCGATTTCGCCGGGGCCGAGTTGGGCGATGACGGTGTCGGGAACACCGGAGCGGCGCAGCACGAGCTCGGCCCGCCCCTTGTCGAGCACCACCATCTCTCGGTCGTCGTCGGCAGAGTCGGTGATGAACTCGCCAACTGCGTATCGAGCGCGCCGGCTGGCGTGGGCAAGTAGGTCGAGCTCGGCGTCGCTGATGGACGAGAGCAGGGGCGATTGCTGCAGGGCGCTTCGGAGTTCGGCGTGGGTCGGGATGTCGGACAACCCGGCCGTAGCACCGTCGTGAAGGAAGAGATCCTGGGCTGGGCTGGGCAACGGAACCTCGTGACGATGCGACTGATACCACACGAGCCCGCCGAAATCGCTCTTCACCCGAGGGGCGATTGCGTAGTCGTCGACCCACATGTGCACTTCGTAGCCCATCAACGGATCGTCGGTCTGTGTCACGACGACCTGTGGCGGCGGGTCGGCGATGACGCCTTCGGTGCTGAGAGCGGCGTCGAGCAGCATGGCCTTCGCCAGTGTGGGGGGATTCGAGAAGGCGACCTGCACCGGAACGATCACACGATGGCGCGAATCCGAGGCGGTGAAGTTGATGATGCTGGATCCGGCCAGCTCAGAGTTGGGCACGATGATGACATCGCCATCTCGGTTCTTGATCCGCGTGGTACGCCAGTTGATGTCGACGACGACTCCTTCGGTGTCGCCGACCCGGATCCAATGGCCGGGCTGAATTGGCTGATCGCTCAGGAGCAACATGCCAGACGCAAGACCGCTGAGCGTGTCCTGGAGAGCGAAGGAGATCACCAGCGACGTGACGCCGAGGGCAGTCAGAGCCGAGGAAAGATCGACTCCCCAGACCCTTTCCACCAGTACCCACCCGGTGGTGATGATGACGGCGAGTCGGGGGAGCATGAGCAGCAGTTCAGGTGCCGTTCGGCCGTCGCCGGCGGCCATGTGCTCGCGGGTGCGTCCGATGAAGACTCTCAGCGCACTCTGGACCGCAGCGGCGATGGCAACCAGGACCCCGGTACCGGCCAATTGCACCGGAAGCGAATCTGCGTCGACGCCGAGTACCGGCACGAGAAGTGCCCAAAGCGCGAAGAAGGGGAGCAGCCACGCTCGGAGGATGCTGGTCGCCCCTCGAAGCGGTGATTCCCGCTGTCGGAGTCGTTCATCGAGCTCGGCGGCGGCGATGATCACGATCGGAACGATGACGATGACGATGACGGCCCACGTCACGCTGGTGCCTCCAGGCGAGTTCATGTTCGGCCTCCAACCGAAGCGGTCGAGACAACCCAGATGACGTCATCGGCCGAGCGGTCACCGTTGTCGCGAGGCTCGACCTGGATCGTTTCTGGCAGCAGCATGCGGGTCGCGTCGCTGATGAGAATCTGGCCTCGGCTCCCGAGCCGAGCGAGGTGGTGGGCTACCGAGACCGTCGGACCCCACACGTCGTAGACGAGGCGAGACGCCAGGGTCATGCCGACGGTGACCGACCCCGTATGCACGCCGGCGACGAGGTCGAGGCCCCGGGTCGTTTCCGATCCCAGTTCGCGGATCGCATCCTGGGCATCAGCGGCGAAAGCGACCGCTCTCGGTGCGTGATCGATGAGCGGACGGTTGTGCCCGCACGCCGCATAGTAGGCATCACCAACGACCTTGATCCGCTCGAGACCGTGACGTTCACCGATCTCATCGAGCTCATGGTGGAGACGGTCGACCAGCTCGCGGTCTCCATCACCGTCACCCATCTGGACCAATTCGCCGAGGCCAACCACCACGATCACCGCGACGGATGCGTTCGGGACCTCCTCGATCGACTCGAGGTCGCCACGGGACACCCGATCGGCGACACCGGGGGGCAACATCCGGCGAAGTAGGTCGATGCGCTCGTTCCGAGCCGTCGCCAGCTCACCTTGTTGCGCGTCGAGTGAACCGACCATCGACTGGAAACTCTCACCGAGACGATGGAATTCGATCGGACTCTGATCAGGAATCACGATCGCCTCGTCTTGCCCAGTCGATGACGTCAAGCGCTCACTCATCTCGCGGATCGGTCTGAGGATCGAACTGCTCCACGAAACGGCGGCAAACGCCACGGCGACCACGAAGATCGACGCTCCGATGATCAGGCGCTGACCGAACCCATCGAGGGCGTTTTCGGCAATCTCGTTGTCGACCTCGGAAACGACGAACCAGGAGAGGCCCTCGATCGGTACCGGGATCGTGACACTCCGTACGTCGGTGCCGCTCATCGACGTCCGCACGTCGACCGATTCGTCGCCTTCGAGCCCGGCATTCACGGCCTCGCCTGCGTTCTGGAGCAGCACGGTGGTTCCAGCGGTGCGAACGATGGTTGCATCGTCTTCGGTGAGCGACCCGGTGGCGATCGAGTCGGCCAGGTGTGCGTTCGGGTCTTCGATGTAGGAGCGAGGATCGCTACGTACGATTCCATCGGCAGCCACGAGCACGGTGTTGCCGGTGGCGGGGAAACCGCTGGCATCCCACTTGCGGCCCGCCGTCAGGATGTCGGTCAGCGTTGAGCTGTCGTAGATGATGACGATCACGCCGGCCAGTTCCTGGCCGTCCATGACTGGGCTGGCGATGGCTCCCACCGGACGCAATCCGACCGGGAGATAGAAACTGAGGTCGGTGGCCACCGTGCCCAGGGACGGATCACGGATCACTTGTTTGACGGCGCGAGAGATGACCGATCCGCTGAAGGGCCCGACCTCGAGGCTGGTTCCCAGATCAGGTCCCTTGTTTTCGGAGTACACGACGAACCCACGGTTGGGCTCGACCATCAGAATGTCGATGAGGTTTCGTTGCTTGACGACCGTGCGGTACACCGGGTGTACGAGCTGATGAGTCTCGGTCCACGCGGTGCCGTCTCTGGCGTCATCGATCTCACTTGGATCTTCGACGGCATCAGACCCGAGTGAGTAACGATACTGAAGTTGGATCGCGGCCGCATTGCTCGGCGAGATGACGTCACGCAGATCGAGGTCGACCCCAACTCGGGCTGCCAGGTCGACGTAGGCCTCTCGGTATTCGAGTGCGAGCGCCTCGGCCTCGGTTCGCAGTTCGCCCAACGGTGTTTCCGAAAGCTCGGCGTGGGCGGCGGTGAAACGGTCGATGGCGATGGCCGCCTGTGGGCTCGAGGCCAGTGTCTCGGCCAGACGACTTTGGGAAGCGATCTGTTGGGCGACGTCGAGCGCACCGGTTGTTCCGAGCCCGGTCAGCTGATCATCGAGGGTGTCCTGGGTGAGGTCTCGGCCAGTGCTCAGGCCGACAACGGTCGCAATCGCGAGCGAGACGACGCTCACCGCAACGATCGATGCGGCCAAGCGACTGGCCACCGAGATGGAGCGGATCCAGCGCCACCGGCTGCTTGTTGTCGGTCGGCCACGCACAGGCGGGCATGCTAGCCCACACTTCGATCGGGCGCCCCCTTGGGTGGGGTCTGACCAGCGTCGTCTGATGTCGGGCGCGAGTTGTGTCTAGGCTCGTGGACTCGTCGTTGCCGTCTGCCAGGAGTCGCTGTTGTCGATGTCAAAGTTCGCCAAACGGGGCCTTGGCTTGGGCATCACCGCCGTGTCGGTCTACCTCGTCATCCCCAGCATCGTCGAGGTGTTCAGCTCCTGGCCTGAGCTCGAACGCTTGCGGCCGGGTTCGCTGGCGATCATGTCGGTCTTGGTGTTGGCGAGCCTGATCTGTTTCTGGATCCTGATCGGTTTGTGTCTGAGGTCGAACCGATGGCTTTTGATGGCGACGTCCCAGCTCGCGTCGTCGGCCATTGCCCGCGTCGTTCCCGGTGGTGCTGCGACGGCAACGGCGTTTCAGTATCGGATGATTCGTGAGGCCGGCGTGACGAATCGAGATGCCACCACCGGCCTCACGGTTGCGACGCTGTTGAACTTCGGCGTCTTGTTCTCGCTTCCGGTGTTTGCCGTACCGGCCATCCTCTTTGGCCCACCGATTGCGCCGTTGCTTCTGCGGGCCGCTGTGGCCGGCGTGATCGGATTCGTTGCTGCGGGGTTCATCGGTGGGGTCGTCCTGCTCCGTGATCGGCCGCTGGTGCTCCTCGGCAACGCCGTCGACCGCCTCCTGACCCGATTCGGTCGGCCCGGCCCGGCTGACTCGTCTCGGAGCCAACAGTTTCTCGAGGATCGCGATCTGATCCGCTCGCACCTGGCCAGCAATTGGTGGGCGGTCTTGCTCGCAGCTGTTGGCAAGTGGGGCTTCGAGTACCTCGCCCTGGTGATGGCAGTTCGTGGTGTCGGTCACGATGACTACTCATCGGTGCTGCTCCTCGCGTTCGTGACCGCGGCCCTGCTGTCACGGATCCCTTTCACGCCGGGAGGGTTGGGCTTCGTCGAGGCCGGGCTCACCGGCACGCTCACGTTGGCCGGCTTGAGTGCAGGTGACGCCGTCCTGGCAACGCTGGCGTACCGCCTGATTTCCTACTGGCTGCCCATTCCGCTTGGTTTCGTGGCCTATGCCTTGCATCGCCGCCACCTCGCTGACGAGGGTGTTGACATCGAACGGCTCTCGGAGGCGGCCGACCACATCGAGCTCGATGACAGGGCCGGGGATCCCGAACTGGCGTGACGAACCCGCCGGCGGTTTCCCTTGGCGACGCGTCGCGAGCGAGCCGCTAGAGTCCGGTGGCGAACAGCAACCGGGCTCCTGGCAACCGGGCGGCGACGCTCGGTGCCCGACAACACACGAGGTTGGAGAGATGACCGACGCAACCCGAGTGACATCGTCCGAGGGGCTGGCCCCGGCCCAGGACGGTCGAGCTCGGAACATGATCTTCGCTGCGCCGGCTGAGGACCCAAGGGCCCGTCGCCCGGCCGATGCCTTTGTCCTGGCCGTGTGTGTGCTCGTCGCCCTGTTGGCGGCATGGACCCACGACGCCGGCAGCGATCTCGACCAACGTGCCCTTGGTCTGTTCTCTGGTCGTCTCCCGGGCTGGCTCTCGGCATCCATGACGTTCGGGTTCGTCCTCGGTGGGCTGTATTCCTTCGGGCTGCTCGTCGCCATTGCGGTGTTCGGTCGTGGTCGGCGGGCGGTCGCCCGTGACATGGTGTTTGCCGTGGCGATAGCGTTCGTCCTGGCCGTTGCCCTCTCGTGGCTGGTCGGGGGGCGGTGGCCCGAACTACTCCCGGAATTGGCGGACCGTGACGGCACCCCGGCCTATCCGGTGGTGCGGATGGCCATTTCCTTCGCGCTCTTGATGGTTGCCGGACCCTACCTGTCGCTCCCGATGCGAACGATCGGGCGTCGCCTGCTGCTGATCATGACGGTCGCCGCCATCGTCTTGAGCTACGGCACGATTTCGTCGGTTGCCGGCGGGGTGGCGATCGGTATCGGTGCGGCTTCGATCGTTCGGCTGATCTTCGGTTCGGGTATCGGCATTCCCGGCAAGGCCCGAATCGCTGCGGCCCTCGAAGCGTGCGGGATCGGGAACGCTGGCGAGCTGGCCTACCTCGATCGCCAGCCGATCGGCAGAACGCTACTGCGAGCTGAATTGGACGACGGGCCGGCGCTGATCAAGGTGTACGGAAGAGACGCCGGTGATGCGGCCATCGCATCGCGGGCGTGGCGTGCGATGTGGTTCACCGACCTCGACCGGTCGCTCACCGCGAGCGGCCTCCAGCAGGTCGAACACGAGAGCCTGATGCTACTCGAGGCCGCACGAAACGAACTCCCGGTGCCCGAGCTGGTCGGATGGGGTCGAGGCGACGCCGGCGACGCGCTCGTGGTCACGAAGTGGCAAGTCTCGCCTCGCCTCAGCGACCTCGAACCCGACGCAGCCGACGATGAGGTGCTCGCGTCCTGCTGGTCAACACTCGACCGGTTCCACCGGTCCGGCATCGCTCACCGCCAGCTCGACGCGAACCTGATCGTGATCAGCCCCGACGGTGCGATGTTCGACGATCTGTCGGGCTCGCTGCTCGCTCCGTCCCCAGCATCGCTGGCCGCCGATGTCGCCCAGCTGCTGGTCAGCACCGCAGTCGTTGTCGGCCCCGAGCGGGCGATCGCTGCCGCCCGGTTGGGTCTGGGCGACGACCGGCTCGAACACGCCCTTCCGCTGGTTCAACGAAGTGCGCTCCCGAGCACGTTGCAGGGACAGGTCAAGCGGGCAGACCTCGATCTCAAGAACCTCCGATCGGATCTGGCCGATGCCATCGGCGTCGAATCGCCCGATCCGGTCCAGTTGGAGCGGATCACGTGGGGCACGGTCGCCATGGTCGCCCTCATGCTCGTTGCCGCCTCGGCGTTGGTGGGCTCCTTGGCCGAGATCGGCTTCGACACGATCGCCGACGAGCTGTCGCGGGCCGAGCTTTCCTGGATCGTCACGGCCTTCGTTCTCGCCCAGATGACGAACGTCGGGGAGTACATCAGCCTCACCGGGCTCATCCACCGTCCCGTGCCTTTCGGCCCGACCATCCTGTTTCGGTATTCCCTGTCATTCATCTCGCTGGCCGTACCATCGGAGGCCGGGGCCATCGCCATGAACATCCGCTACATGCGGAAGCTCGGTGTTCCGACGGGCAACGCTCTGGCGCAAGGGCCGCTGTTGACGGTGATTGCCAAGGCCCAGGACATCATCCTCCTGCTCCTCACCAGTCGGGTCGTCGGGGCTTCGATTACGCTCGATGACTTCGATCCCGGGCCCATCCTCAACCTCGTGCTGTTGGTCGTCGTACTCGCCGTCATCGGCATCATCATCACCTTCGCCGTTCCCAGCATCCGGAATCGGATCGTGCCACCGGCGAAGGAGGCCTTCGCCTCGGTCCGCAGCTCGATCACCGATCCCCAACGACTCCTGCGCGTCGTCGGTGGCACGCTCGCCACGCGGTTGCTCTTCGCCATGACGCTGGCCGCGTCCGTCGGGGCCTTTGGAAGCTCGATCAGCTTCACCGAAGCGGTCTTCGTCAACAGTGCCGTTGGGCTGTTGGTCGGGCTCATGCCGGTGCCTGGTGGCATCGGGGTCGGTGAGGCTGCACTGACGGCCGGGCTCACGCTCGTGGGTGTGCCGGAGGGCGCCGCGTTCGCAGCGGCGCTCACCCACCGGCTCGTCACGAACTATCTACCACCGATCGCGGGATTCTTCACCACTCGGTGGTTGACGGCACGGGACTACCTCTAATGGCTGATTACCGGGGTCGAGCACGTTCTGCCACGCAGGAAATCTGCAGGGATCGGGTCACGTCTGCACCAAGACCTGCCACGTTTGCACCGTAGTCGGCAAGCGAGTCGGCAGGCCAGAAGGGGACGGTTATGAGAGGAGGGGGGATCGTCGAACCGCAGGCGTGGGAGCGCCCTATCAGGACTGATCCGAACGTGACTTCTCGATCTGTTCACGGAGTTGTGCCGGGATCTCGACACGGGTCATTGCGTCTCGATGGATCGAGAGCCTATCAACGACGATATCGGGGTCGGGTAACGAGCGGACTGCCAGCGCCAGCACAGCCGATCCGGTGCCAACGTGCTCTGCTACCGCGTCGAGTACCGCGTCGAGTCGGTTGACCGCTTCCCGCACCGCCTTCGTGCCGGTGATGCCGCTGCCTGCCATCGCTCCCAACACTGGGAGACCAACAAGGCTTCCGGCAACGAGCCCGATGATTGCACCAAATGCAGCTTTCTTTGGCATGCCCTGCAAACCCACGGGGGTGACCGTGACGCCGCCGCTCGCTGAGCGGGTGACGATTGCCGCATCATCGAGTTCAATGAAGCCCTCGGCCTGTAGCGACCTGATGGTGTCCATGGTGGCTTCGGCCACTTCCACGTTGGCAAAGTGGAGTGTTACGAGTTCGTGATCCATCGGATCTCCTCTGTTCGACGCGCTGCATCAACTGGCGAGCGGAAGGACAGCCAGACTCTACCGGGCCGTCCAGACACCGTGATTGGGGACGCTCCGAGGTCGTCCATGGTCCTTCGATCGCTGTGACATCGATGAGGTCCGCTGCGACAACGATCGATCGTCGACCAGGGACGATCTGGTTTCTGGAAGCGTGCAGCGTAACCAGCGCGTTGGGAATCCCAGCCGCGCCGCTGGATGCGCCTGGGTCGGATTCGGACGAAGCGACCCGATTCAGCTCTCCATTGGAGAGGGCTGGCCAACGGTCTCGGCAGCGGGCCGGAGACCGTTGGGCTCTGGCAGCTGCGTCAGCGGCGTTGCAGCAAGCTCGGTCGAGCGATCATGCTGATCACGAAGCCGAGGGCCAAAAGGGCGGTTCCACCGCCGATGAGCCAACCAGTCGACGAGCCGGTCACCGGCAGTTGAGGCCCCACGACTGGCCCGGCTGGGTTCGGCGCAGTTGTCGTCGTCGTCGATGACGGCGCGGTGGTGGTCGTGAGCACCGGTCCGGCCGGTTCCGGCTCGGTGGTCGTGGTGGTCTCGCACGGCACCTCTTCGGTCGGCACGCACTCCGGTGTCGTCGTCGTTGTCGGAATCGTGGTCGTTGTTGGGGCCACTGTGGTGGTGGTGGTCTCGCACGGCACCTCTTCGGTCGGAACACACGGCGTCACCTCGTCGCCGTCGCAGCTCACCGTCAACCGGAAACCGCCGCTGGTGACGCCATCAGGGCCGAACCGCACCGCAACGTCGATCCTTGGGCCAAGCACCACGATCTCGCCAGAGTCGTAGGTGATGAAGCCTTCGTCCTCGTAGTTGGGGATGGTGAGTGTGACACCCGCAGTTGTGATCAGCAGGTCGTTATTTTCGTGGACCGACTCTTGGTTGGTGGTTTGCCCAAGAATCTGGCAGGTACGGCCGACGTAGGCTTCAGGAACCTCGGCTCCGGTCACCTGCAAGATCTCGCCTTCCTCGCCGTAGGCGACGCCGCTGATCGGAATCGACACGAAGTCAGCGGCCGAAGCGGTCGATGCCTGCAAGAACAGGAAGAAGGGGAGGAGGGCCAGCACTCCAGCCAACCTCTTGGTCCGAGTCAATGACTTCGGTGAAAATGTAGTTGGCATCAAGTTCTCCCGTCGGCGCAAGGACGCGCAGATTGTTCCTGGAGATTTCTAGCCGCGTCCTCCCCCAAATGACAACCCTGTAGCCAGATGAAGACGTGACCTGCCGGCGACTGCTTCTGAGTGAAACGCCCTCGCGGGTTCAGAGTGGGCGATGTGGGTGTGCAGGCCGGGGTGCGGGGCCGAGTTCGGTACGCGAGTGGGTGGTTTGCCGCTAGTCTCCCACCGCAGTCGCCAACCTGGCCACTATCGAAGGGGTCGCCTGATGTTCGCTTACGATTTCCCGATTCTCGGCCTGTTCTGGTCGATGTTGATCTTCTTCCTGTGGTTCGCCTGGATCATGTTGGTGTTCCAGGTGATCGTCGACATCTTCCGCAGTGACTTGGGGGGGCTGTCGAAGGGGTTGTGGTCGATCTTCGTCATCGTCGTACCTTGGCTGGGCGTCTTGGCCTACATGATCACCAACGGAGACAACATGGCCAGCCGTCAGATCTCCGACATCAGGCAGAGCGAAGACGCAGCGCAGGCGTACATTCGCAGTGCTGCCGGTGGCGTCAGCGTTGCCGATGAAATCGCCAAGCTCTCGGATCTGCACAGCAACGGCGTGCTGACCGACGCAGAATTCGCCAAGCAGAAGGAAAGGGTGCTCGGCTGACAACAGCGATGGGCTGATTGTGCTGCTGTCACGACGCCGTCGCGTCGTGACGCCACGGTGTGTTCTACCTCTTCACCCAATTCATGACCGGGAGGAAGGGTGGCGGATGCTGAGCACGCCGGCTAGGGGTGTGAACAAGTCTCGATGAGCAGTCGACATCGATATGTTGCGAAGTTTCTTGCCAACCCGTCGTCGGTCAGGTACGCAACTGCGGCCATCGCCGGCTTCACGGTGACCGTCGTCGTCGCGGGATCGCTGGTGATGCGGATCTTCGACGCAGAGGACTACCCCACGTATCGAGAGGCGTTGTGGTTCACCCTGCAGACGGTCACCACCGTTGGTTACGGTGATACGACTCCCACCACGCGTACCGGACAGGTGGTGGCGGCGGTCGTGATGCTTACGGCGATCGCAC
The DNA here is from genome assembly GCA_963698395.1 of uncultured Acidimicrobiales bacterium. GTDB lineage: Bacteria > Actinomycetota > Acidimicrobiia > Acidimicrobiales > SZUA-35 > JBBQUN01. Next base: position 1,346,067 of record CAVOQQ010000008.1, on the reverse strand, counting down.
TGATCACGGTGGCGACCGCAGTGATTACGTCGGTCTTCGTCGAAGCGGGACGGGCCAGCGCGCAACGATCCGATGCCGAGGTCAGCGAAAGACGTGCGCTTGCTGGAATGGTTGCATCGCTCGATGAAGTCCTCGAACGACTCGAGCGTCTTGAGACGGAACTGTCGGCGGGAGGAGGGGTCCTGCGAGAACAGACGGGCACCTCCCAGGAACAAGCACCAGGCCCGAAGACCGATTGAACCTGGTCCGTGGCGGCGCTGTGGTCCAGCCGACGTCAACTCGGGACTGAGAGTAGGGTTTCGGGCTTGGTGACGCGGCGAACCCCAGCGTGGCGACGGAGTGAAGCCGTTTGGAGGAGACCGAGGCCGGCCGAGCGTCCGGATTGCGTTCGCAAACCCAGACGTCGCCCGGGTCCGGATGATCGAAGCGCCGTTCAAGGTAAGGGGACTGGTCTCGAGGGCCGATTCGTGTCGGGCTTCCGACGGTCACTGATAGGTGATGACGACCGGCGTCGGATCCAACTCCAGTACCTGACTGGGTGTCGATAGCGGGTTGTCCTCGTCGAAGAAGTTCTTCCATCCGAACCAGAACGACTGGTTGGCTTCCAGGCCGGCCAGCGCGCCATAGGTGTTCAGTTTGAGGGCACGGTCGCCCTGGCCATCGACGTGAATGACGGTCGCCAGCTCGGGCGGGGTCGAGATCAGTTCAGGATTGGTGAGCATGGCCCGTTGGAATTGATGGACGATGAACAACTTCTGCGGCAGCCCATTCTCTCGAACCAGCTTCGCCAGCCACTGTGAGACCTCTTCGACCTCCGCTCCGTCGACGGTACCGATCTGTTCGAGGTGTCGCTGTTGACCGAACAGGCGCCACTCCGGGTCAAGGGCCAGGCCGACGTTCGGCCGGGTCAGGAACTCTTCGTAGATCTTGGCTTGGCGGAGGAAATCCGAACGTCCGGGTTGAAGATCGAGGATGACATAGACCCCGAGCGTCTCGGCCGTGTCGACCCATGGCCGAATCTGATCCAGGAAGAGCTCACTCGAGTAGTCAGCATCCGATCCGGGCTCTGTGGTGGCAACCGTGACGATGATCTCGAAGGCCGGCACGGTGGTGACGCCGTCTCCGGTGTAGGCGGTAACGAATGGCTGGAGAGCTTCGAATGCCTCCTCCGGCCCCGCCGATTCCCCGAGCACTCCGAGAGTGGGAGTGATTGGCGAGCCGTAGAAGGCGACAAAACGCCGCCCAGGGAACAGCTGGGTGCCGCCCCCGAGCACGGCCCGGGGTTCGAGCAATCCCTCGTATTGCCAGAGCTCGGTCGGATCGGGGTTTCCGACCAGCGTGATCGACGATGGTTGCCCGTCGGGTTCGAAAACTGCTGAATCGAGATCGATCACCTTCAAACGACCTCCGCTCTGAACCACGGCGGGTGCGACGAGGGCACCGAGCTCCAGATCGTTCTGGCTGACGAGGAACAGGGGACGACGGTCGACCTCTTCAGCTTCGTTGGAGTCTGGCTGCGAGCGCTGGGGTGTCAGTGCCTCGAGGGCCGGGAGGTCGAGCCTTCCGTCGACGGTTCCGGCATCGTCGTTCGTGATGATGATCGTCTCCCGGTCCAGGATTCGGGTGATCTCCGCCACGGCGGACGAATCGCCCGGCCAGTACACGGTGCTTGCCGCCAGGCGCTCGACTTCCTGGGCGATGTCAGCGAGATCATCCGTTGTCGTTGCCAGGACAACAGCCTCGTTCTCGATGGCGAATCGGGCAGCGGCCAGCGTGTCGTGAACCTGCGGGTCGACCAGGACCACGGCGCCGGCGCAGTCGTATCGTTGTTGCACGATGGATGCGGTGATCGCAGTTGCGCTGCCGCTGACGATCACCTCCGTCTTCGGGGCCTCCGCCGGGCAGAGGGGTGGAGCCGTCGTCGAATCATGCCAGACCAAGGCTGCCAGCGCAGCCAAGGTGACGAGCCCCAGAACGGCGAAGCTCTGGATGCCGGGGGTATTGGCGCTCCGGCGGGCGCGGTACGGGCTTCGACGTCTGCGGCGCACAGGCGCCGAGATTAGGGCACCCAGGCGTTCTATGACGGACTCTCCGATCAGGAACGTGCGTACGTCGCCGGCTTGCAGAGGGCAGACTCCTACCGGCTGGAGGGCGCCAACCTGGTCCAGTCGTCTGGCTCGGACGAGGTGGTCGTCTTCACTGGTGGCGCCGGCTGAGAAGCGCTGCATCCGCGTGTCAGGCGTCGAGCGACTTCGCCGCCAAGACATCCCAACGGCGCTGCGATCGTGTCCCCAGCGATCCCAACGTCATGAACGGCACCCTCGTAGAATGGTGATCAAGCTGGCGGCGAAATTGTCCGGATGTCCAACCCCCTGAGGTCGACGATGCCTGATCAAGAACTGAGCCCACAAGGGTCGGCCATCGACGGGAACCTTGAGGAGCTCCGCAAGGAGGCGTTCACGATGGCGTTGTACGTCGCGATATGCCTGCTTGCCGCGTTGACCGCTATCCCGGAATCGTCGCAGCACGACGAGGTCGAGGTGTTTGCGCTGGTGTGGGGAACGACGGTCGGATTGGCGCTCGCGCACCTGTTTGCGTTTCGTCTCTCGGCTCGCATGATCGGATCAGGAACGGTCCACCGACGCGACGTTCAGACCTCCCTCGCTCAGCTCGTCGGGGCCCTAGCCGTGGCGGTGATGTGCACGGTGGCGGTACTTCCGCTCGAGGCGATTTCAGAGCTCGACGCGATACGGATGCTGCTCGCTAGTTTCGTTGCGGTTGTCGCCTATCTGACCGCTCGTAGCAACGACACTACGAGATATCGGGCCCTGCTCTTTGCAGGTTTCGTTCTTGTCGTCGCCTTGGCGATCGTGGTCGCCAAGAATGTGCTCTCGGGGCACTGATTTCTGCGGTTCCAGCAGATCGGCGTCGACGGTCCCCGGCGTCTTGTCGTCCGCCGTTCTTCGTTCATCGTTCATCGTGCGGTGCTCTCGTCGCTGAGAGGGATGTGCATGCAGGACGAGAAGCGATTGCCGACGTTGGTGCCGATTCGTCACGGTCAGATGCGGATCACGCCGTTCACGTTTTGCCGCGGTGCTGCCGCAGGGATGTCCTGCGACCTTTCCCGGGGGCGACGACGAACCTTCGCTTCCAGCTGTGCGGGGGCTATCGCGAGACCCTGCAGCGAACGGCCGAGCACAGCCCGCTCGATGTGCCCTACTACCGCATCGAGGTCGATTCGCTGGTGGCGAACATGGACGAGTCCGAAGAGACCGGTACCAGCGACTTCTGCTTCCGCCAACTCTGGGATCGCAAGGGCTCGGTGAGCATCGCCGAGATGGGGCCTCGGCGGCTCAAGAACGACGCCGCGCATTGCGGTGCAGCGCTCGCACTCGCCACGCTCGCACACGCGACGCAGCAACCATCAGCGGCTACCTTGGCGACGACCGCACCGCTGACGACGTTTTCGCCGACTTCGCAGCACGCCATGCGGACCTCAATGAAACCGATCATGCCGCCCACGGGGCCGCCATCACCAGCGGCCGGGTCGAGGCCCTCGACGTCGTCTGAACTCGCCAGAAGTGCCCGGCGAAGAGTTCGATGCGATCGGGAAGGGGCGTCATCGAGTTGAGGTAGTGTGCGCCTTGCGCTCCGACCGCACGAGCGATGCAACGGAAGGATACGAGACTGCGATGATCGGCGATTCCCGCTACGAGGGCCGACCTCGAACGCTGACCCTGGTGCTGCCTCGGGGCTTGATGATCATGCTGTTGATGGCGGCAGCGATGGTCGTGATTGCGGGGTTCCGTGCATTTAGCGGCTCGCTCGCTCCGATTTTCATGGGTGTCGTTGTGGTCGTGTTGGTTCGCCCGATCCAAACGAAGATTCTCGACGCCGGTCGTCCCTCATGGATGGGATTCGCCGGGATGCTCGGAGCCGGCTACGGCGCCCTGCTCGCAATCCTCGCTGTGCTGGTCTGGTCCCTCACCCAGTTGGCGTCCTACATCACCTCGGGTACCTACGGTGATCGGCTCGACGAGCTGCGGGTCTCGATCCGCGACGGGCTCGAAGAGGTGGGCGTCACCGACGACCAGTTGAACGAGCTCCTCGACTCCATCGACGCCGGCGCGGTGATCGGACGCCTGTTCTCGGCTCTCTCCGGCCTGCTCGGGGTCTTCGGGCTCCTCAGCATCGTGGTGCTGGCGATGCTGTTCGCTGCCACGGACACAGGCCGTTTCGTGAGGATTCTCGAACATTCGGGAACGAAATCACGTCCTGATCTCGTCAGCGCCCTCAACGACTTCGCCGCCCTCACTCGCCGCTACTTCTTTGTCAACTCGATCTTCGGGTTGATCGTGGCGGTCATCGACATCATCATTCTGGTCACCCTCGGCGTGGAGTTGGCGCTCGTCTGGGGAGTGTTGGCATTCATCACCAGCTTCATCCCGAACATCGGGTTCGTGATCGGAATGATCCCACCGGTTCTCATCGCACTCCTCGAGAACGGTGTCGGCAATGCCGTGACGGTCGGCGTCCTGTACGTGGTTGTCAATGTCATCGTGGACAACGTCGTGAAGCCCAAGTTCGTGGGTGATGCGGTCGGGCTGTCGGCCTCGCTGACGTTTGGCTCGTTGATCTTCTGGGCGTGGGTCTTCGGGCCGATCGGGGCTCTCCTGGCCGTACCGATGTCCCTCTTCGTGAAAGCGCTCCTGGTCGACGCCGATCCGCAGGCCAGGTGGATGACGCCGCTGATCGGCCTACCCGACCTCGAGAGTGTCGAGGTGGTGAGCCCAACCAACGACGACAAATGACCTTCGGCAGCTTCGAACACCCGATGCCGGTCGAGCTCGTAGCCACGATGAAGGTGAAGCGCTCGTCGGTGATCGAGAATCGCGTTGATGTCGTCGACGGGATCTACAGACGAGAGACTGATCGGGTCGGCTCATGACCCGCAACGACGATCGGTCGTCAATATCACCGAGGGTCGCGTTCGTGCTCGGAGGTGGCGGCCGATGGGGTGCCGTTGAGGTCGGCATGCTTCGGGCCCTCGTCGATGCCCGCATTCGACCAGATCTCATCGTCGGTACGTCGATCGGAGCGTTCAACGGAGCGGTCTTTGCTGCCGATCCGAGCCAAACGGGTATCGACAAACTCCAGCAGCTGTGGGCCGACGTGGCTGCCTCCGATCTCCTCGGAGCGAACATTGTCGATCGAGTGCGCAGCATCGCCCGACTCCGGGTCGCCATCCAGGACGCCCAGCCGTTGCGCTCCATGCTCGAACGCACGTTGTCGGCCCGAACGTTCGATGACCTCGTCGTCGAGTTTCAGTGCGTTGCTGCCTCGATCGAGCGGGCAGCCGAGCACTGGTTCACCGGGGGAGACCTCATCGACGCGCTCTTGGCATCGGCTGCGGTCCCGACGCTCTTCCCGCCGATCGAAATCGATGGCGAGCACTTCTACGACGGGGGCTTGGTCAATTCTGTTCCTGTTGATCGGGCGGTCGTACTGGGGGCAACCGAGATCTACGTTCTCCAGGTCGGTCGCTTGGAGCAGCCACTACGAGCGCCGACCAAGTTCTACGAGCCCGCGTTGCTGGCCTTCGAGATTGCCCGCCGGCATCGTTTTGGCTCCATTCGGGACAACACTCCGCTTGGCATCGACCTCCACGTCCTTCCGAGTGCCAACGAGGTCGAATTCGATGATCGGCGTCAGATCAAGTGGACCGATCTCGGCGAGACGGAAGAGCTCGTCGAGGGCGCCTACGACGCCACGACGGCGTACCTCGCCGAACGCAAGGACAAGTGATGAGCGGGCCACCTCCGTACTGGTTCCGACGACTGATTTGGGCGCCGGCGTTCGTGGTTGGCTCGATCGCTCTCTTCGCTGCTCTGCCGATCTGGCTCGTGGTTGCCGCCTTCGCGTCCCGATTGGTCCCGGGCCGCTGGCGGATTCTCCGTGTCGCATGGTTCCTGTTCGTCTACCTCCTGTTCGAGTCGCTCATGCTGGTGGTGCTGTTCGTTCTGTGGATCGCATCGGGATTCGGGTGGAAGATTCGTTCGCCCCGCTTCGAGGAGATCCACTACGGGCTCGCGGCGTGGTGGCTGCGGAGAGTGATGGGCAGCGGTCGCCGAACGTTCAATCTCGAAATCGAACGAGATGATGACGACGAGACGCAGATCGAACAGACTGACCGGCCGCTGATCGTCTTCAGCCGTCATGCCGGTCCGGGTGACTCCTTCTTGTTGATCGATGCGCTGCTGAATCGTGCGCATCGTCACCCGAGGATCGTCCTGAAGGATCTGTTGCAGCTCGACCCTTGTGTTGACGTTGCACTGAATCGGCTGCCCAATCGTTTCATCCCGAGCTCGGGTCGGGCCGGTGATGTGGTGATCGAGTCGATTGTCGAGCTCTCTGGTGGCATGGGCGCCGGTGATGCGTTCGTTCTGTTCCCCGAGGGGGGCAATTTCACGCCGCACCGGCATGCCCGAGCAATCGAGAAGCTCGAGGAGATCGGGCGTCCGCGACTCGCCGATCAGGCCAGGCAGATGCAGCATGTTCTTCCGCCGAAACCAACCGGCGCCCTGGCGGCAATCGCTGCCGCACCGAGCGCCGACATCGTGTTCGTCGGCCATGTCGGGCTCGAGGAGCTGAGCTCGATGAAGAAGCTGTGGCAGGGGATTCCGATGGACGCGAACATCGTCACCCGTTTTTGGTTTGTCAGGGCCGATGAACTCCCACCGGAGCCCGATCGCGAACAATGGTTGTACGACTATTGGGCGCGGATGGACGACTGGATCGACAGTTACCACAGTTCGTGAACTCGTCGATGAGTGCCCAAGGCTTGCTGTTGACGGGAACCAGATGCCATAGGGCGTTGTCGGTGCTCGTACCCAGCAGGATCCGAATGTTGCGTCTCGGTTCGGGTCAGCGATCTACGTCGTAAACGAGCAACGTGACGAAGTAGCCGATCACGGCGGACGCCAAACCGAGGATCACGGCGGCAACGACGGCGGACCCAGCTCCATCGATCGTGAGCCAATCGGTCAGCCAAGAGGTGACCAGTAGCATTCCGGCGTTGATCGCGAGATCGAACAGCCCGTGCGTTAGCTCCCTGACCGGCAACGTGAACCGTCGGACGATGGAACCGAGGAAGCCCGAGACGATGCCGTAGACGACGGCCAGACCGATGGCGCCCAAGAATCCGCCGTCGACCGTGACGTCGTCCATGAACGCATCGACCAGGAGGAATGCCAGTGTCAGCATCAGCGTTCGTATGAGGATCGCTCGAGCCATTCGCTTCTCCCATCGTCGAGTGAGCAGTGGTTCTGCTCACAGGATCGGGCACGACGTTAGCGGCTCAGGCAGTCCGCGGTGCTCGCCGAAAACCATCGTGCACGGTGTCGGCTTCGGTCACAGGACCGCCGTGAACCTAACCTCGGCCTTGCGGCGAGGGGAAGCGCCGATGACGTCGGCGTCAGTAGCGTCGGAGCAGCGCCCCCGACGGTTGACCATTGGGGGCGCTGAGCCGCGGATCGTGCGGTCACCGATGGGACTCGCCTAGTGTCCGGTCTGTCATCGATCAGCCGGAGGAGCAGCATGGGCAACACCGATCCTGGAGCCGACCTCGACACGAGGCGGAGACGAAGCCAACCGCCGGGGAAGTCCGTGGTGTTCGTCGGTCTGGCTCTGGGGCTCCTTCTCGGGGCGTGCACGAGCGACGGTCCGTTGGCCGGAGTCGAGCGTCCCGAGGTCACGCAGCCGGAAACCGATCCGAGCGAGCCGCCGGCAGAGACCGAGCCGCCGGCAGAGACCGAGCCACCACCCGAGACCGAACCGCCCGCCGAAGCCCCGCCGAGCGAGCCCGAAGCAGGCCCGAGCGAACCTCCACCCGAGTCCGAGCAACCGACCGAATCTGACGACGACAGCGGGTTGAGCACCGAGGACATCGTCGTGCTCGTCGTGCTCGGCGCGATCGCCGTGGTATCCATTCTCGCTGTGACCAGCATGGCCTCGTCCCGCTCCGAGCAGCGGTCGGAACAACGAGAGGCCAACCGACGTCAATACGCCGATCTGGTCGGCGGGTTCCGATGGGTCAACGATCAAGGCACCCTCGAGGTGTTGCGAGCCACCGACCCTGTGGCGCTCAACCGTACGTGGCAAGCGACGAATGCACAGATCATCGACCTCGAGGCCAAGACTTCGTCGATGCAGCTCCAGGCCTCTGACGAGGCAACGGCCATCGGCCTCGACACCCTCGGACGGGCGGCGGCGAGCCTCCGTGCATCGCTGAACAGCGATGTGGCGCTGCGTTCCGACCCGGCGATGGCGGATCGCGACGACCTCGTTCGGGCATCAGCCCAGTCGGTCCAACAGCGCCGTCTGGACCTTGGCAGCGCACTCAACGAGGTGTCACGAAGGAGTCGAGCATGAAAGGTCAGCTCCCTGACCGGCAGACGACCAGCGGTTGGGTCGTTTTCGCCGCCGTGATCATCTTCATCAGTTCCTCGGTGAACCTACTGTGGGCCGTCACGCTGCTGTTCCAGGACGACTGGATCGTCATCTCCTCCCAGGCGATCATCCGCTTCAACACCACCACGGCGGGCGTGATATTCCTGTTGTTCGCCCTGTTTCAGGGCTGCGTCGCAGCCGCAACCCTGACCGGCCAGCTCTGGGCCAGGGTGTTGGGCATCCTCGGAGCCTCGTTCAACCTCTTCACCCACATGGCCTTCATGTCGCTCTATCCGGCGTGGGCCTGGCTGGGTGTCCTCGTCAACGGGCTGATCATCTACGGCCTCACCGTGCACGGCGATGAGGTCGCAGAACGGTAGGCCGCCAGACCGGATTCATCCACCGAGGTGGGTGCTGCAGTTTGAAGGTAGGGGTCGCTAGCCTACCCTGGCCTGAATCGAAGTGGAGGAGTCCCCAATGAAAGTCAGGATCTTGATTGCGGTCGGCCTGTCCGCCATCGCCGTCGCTGCGTTCAATCCGACAGCAGGCGCCCAAGACATCACGATCGACACCGGTGGCGTTGCTTACGGCAGCGAGGGCGATCGGATCTTGATCGCCGAGCAGGACGTGGATGCTGCGCTCGTCGGCCAGGTCTGTGATGTGACGGTGACCGCCGCCAACAACGACTCCGCCCACCCGGACAACAACATCATCATCACCACAGCTGGCGCCAGCTATCTGGTCCCCGACGTTGAAGCCAGCGCAGGTGACGTTTCGACCGTCGCTGGATCCGGCGTCATCGGTGACTCGTTGCGGGTCGAGCTCGAGTTCGGCCCCGACGGTGTTACCAGCGGCGGCCTGATCCTGACGTTCGACTGTGCGGAGCCCGAGCTTCCCGAGACGACGCCCGACGAGCCGACGCCCGAAGAGCCAAGTTTCACGGGCTGAGGTGGATTGGCACCGTCGGGTCGGCATCGCTGCGTGGGTGGCGCTGCTCGGCTCTGGGTGTGTCGGATCCCCTGACGCCGCTTTTTCGACGCAGGTTGAACCGAGTACTGTTTCTTTCGACGACGCCTCGGAAGGCACATCGGAGCGGCCGACGGTCACGATCGAGTTCGAGAGTTCGAGCGATTCACCCTCCGTAGTATCGGGCACCGTCGTTGCTCGAGCAGTAGCACCTTTGATCACGGCGCGGACCGGTCCCGGCGACGGCGAGGCCGAGATCGTCACGCTCACCCACCCCACCGAGAGCGGCGGGGCGAGGGTGTTCGAAGTGATCACCGAAGACATCAGCCCCATGCCGGCGTGGATCGAGGTTCGGCTTCCCATTCGACCAAACGGCACAGTGGGTTGGATCCGCTCGGCCGACGTCGAGCTCTCCCGCAATCCGTTCAGCATCGAGATCGATACGTCCGATTTCGAGCTCGTCGTCTTTCGCGACGAGAAGGAGATTCTCTCGGCCCCCGTCGCGATTGGCACGGGAGAGACACCGACGCCCTACGGTCGCTTCTTCATCACTGAGTTGCTGCAACCGGCCTCACCGGACGGACCCTACGGTCCCTATGCTTTTGGTCTCTCCGGATTCAGCGAGGCCCTCACGTCATTCGCCGGTGGTGAAGGGGTGATCGGGATCCACGGAACGAACGATCCGTCTGCCATCGGATCCAGTGTCAGCTTCGGCTGCGTCCGAGTCGACAACCACATCATCGATCAGATGGCCGGCATGGTGCCGCTCGGCACACCGGTCAGCATCCGTGCATGATCACCGAAGGCGACCCGGTGAATCTGTCACCCCAGTGGTCGTGCTTGGCCTCGACGGTGCCGCTCAGTTGCTGGCGGGCTTGCTGTTGCGTGCTTGTATGTCGGTGAGCCAGCCGGCGAAGAGTTCGTGCACCGATCGGGCGCCGACGAGCGGTTCGGCAGGAGGGGCGAGGTTGGCGGGGGCGAGGATGAATGGGTGGCACTGCCGGCCGCCAAGCCCGCCGTGGAAGCCGATCAGCCCCTCGAATGCGGTGCCTTCTTCGGTGTCGGGGTCATAGAAGCTGTTGATCAAGAGGTCGGGGCAGTTGTCGAAGCTGCTGGTGCGGCGAAGGTGGTCGGCGGTGTTTGGGCCGAATACCGCCAGGGGGTCGGTGCCTTCGATCCGGCCGTCGACGAGGTGGTGCACGCCGTCGGGTCCGAACACGACATCGCCCAGGGCCTCGTCGCGCACCAGGATCAACCCCACCCCTTCGTGACGGCGGAGCCCGTCGATCAACCCGGGGTGGTCGGCTTCGATTCGTTGGAGGCTGGCCCGGCCCGGGACTTGTGGGAACGAGATGAGGCCGAGGTTGCCAGAGGCGAGCACCACGACGTCGTCGGCGTCACTTGGCATCGACCGCTCGGTGCCGGGGCCGAGCACCACTTCGCCATCCTCACTTCGTCCGCGCGTGGTCCGCTTGACGATCTTGCCGAGCGCCGAGTCGTCGTTTGCGGCATCGGTCAGAAGACCGTTCACGTTGTTCCAGCCCTCTTCGGCCAGTACGGGCGTTGCCACCACGCCAGACGCCAGTCGACGCACGACATCACCGAGTTCCTCGCCGTATCGCTGTTCGAATGTCGCCCCCTGGGTTTGCCCGTGGTCGGCGAGAACGACGAGATAGTACGGGCGGGGAGCGGTGTCGAAGGTCGTGACGAGCCGTTCGAGTTGGTCGTCGGTCCGACGGAGTGTCTCGAGCGCGTCGGGCGCAGCGATTCCGGAATGGTGGGCGACCTCGTCGTAGCCGACGAGGTCGACGTATGCCGACGGCACACCCCGTACGATGTCGGCGACCAGGACCGACAACGAGACCTCGGCCAGCGCCACCGTGGTGCTGGCCCTGAGGAGCGGGTAGATGCCGCTCCGGTGGCCGAGCGGCTGCGCTCCTGATCGTTTCGCCCGGCGGTAGGCCAGCTTCTCGCGTGCGATGTCGGGAAACATGAGCGCAATGATCCGAAACAGCGCGTACGGGGTCGCCACCACGTAGAGGAACCCCTTGCGGTCACGCAGCTTGGATTCGAGTGCCGTGCTGAACGTGAACATGGCGTCGGGGGCGTCACCGCTGAAGACGTTGGCCCGTGACGCTCCGCCATCGACCAATAGCCCGGTTCCGGTCGAGTGGCGCGATTCGAGTTCGGCGGCGTCGTTCGGCCGGTTCGTGACCATCACCCGACCCTCGTCCTTCTCGTACCAGCGGAACGCCGGCATGTTGTGATTGTCGCCCAGGAGAATCCCGGCCTGCATGGCCCCTGTCTGTGACGACAGATCGCACTCCCAGCTGTGCAGCCGATGCGTCCCGGTCTCGACGAGGCGGCGAAGAAATGGCGCGTGACCCGACGCCATCGCGTCCACCAGAACATCGTGGCCGAGGCCGTCGATCTGGATGAACAGGAAGCCTGGGACATCTGTTGGTGTCGGCGGTCCGGTCCGCCTCACCATTCTCTTCACCACACGCTGACGCCAAACGTGGTCGTCATCGATGTTCAAGAGCCCGCCCACGCTGATGTTGACCACAGTGATCCAGAACGCAACGCCGAGCGCGGTCCAGAACGAGCCGACCTCGATCCCGGGTATCACTTCCGCCGACAGCATGACGAACACCGCGTTGGCGATGAAAGTGAAGATGCCGAGTGTGACCAGCACGATCGGCAGGGCGATGCGAATCACGAACGGCCAGACGAACGCGTTCAGCAGTGCCAGCACGGCGACCAGCGCAACCGCCGCACTCAGACCTTTGACCGTGAGCCCCCGGAGGAGCCAGCTCAGTGCGAGCAGGGTCAACGCTTGCGCCACGCCGAGCAGGGCGATGCGAAGCAACGGGAACGTGACCTCGGGTCGATCCACAGGCAACGCTGGCGGCTGGGCCGACGATCGGTTTGGCATCGAGTCGAGGTTCATTGGGCCGCCGAATGGTCGTGGACTCTGAGAAGCTCAGCGTGGCTCATGCTAGCCCGCAGGATGTTCGTTAGGGGTTTTGGGCCCGGCCGACCCGACCGGGGGTGCCGCACCGATCTCACCGAGACGTTCGGTGTAGCGGATACTCAAATATTGTCGCCCCTATCGCTGTGATGGACCACCTGCGATAGGTCGGCGCCCTGGCGCCGCCGGTTGAACACCGCCATCTCGAGCGCGTCGATCGCCAGATCGCAACGACCGTGACGCCCGCCAGCCCACGACCATCCTGGAGAACACATCGGCGATGAACGCCACGTACACCCAACCCGAATGCGTCTTCACATTCGTCAGATCCGCCACCTACAACCGATTCGGTGCCGGCGCTGCGAACTTGCGATCGACCAGGTCCGCTGGGGTGTGAGCACCGCATCGCGGATAGCGCGTGCTGACAGCGGCCGTGTCTTCGACGCGTCATAGGTGGACGGGGTGATGGCAAGGGTCTTGGCGATCGGCTCGATTCCCCAGCGCAGCGTCCCGCTGCGCCGATCCTTGTGTTCGTCGATGAACCGGATCACTTCCTTGGTTGGCGGTCGAGCCCCCGAAAAAACGTTGCCGGCATCGCCCACCGCGTCAAGTACGGCACGGAGCGGGCTGGGTGATCAGTGCGTCGTCAGCACGTCGAACCGCGACGCGTCGTCGGGAGCGACGGCGACCTCGATCAACGAACCGTCGCTCAGTGTGAGCAGCCGTCCCACCGCGTCGGCAGGCTTGCGCGGCGGTTGATCGAGCGTCAGGTCAGCAACCTGATCGACCTCGTGAAACGTGGTTCGCACCAAGGCCAGACCCGTGTTGACGACGATGATTCCGCGGATGCATCGACCGAACGCCGGCTGTCGGGGCCACTTCTCGTCGCCCTGGGCGCGCAACGAAAGCTCGAAGACACCGTCTTGGGCCCGGAATTTTCGGCGCCTGTACACGACGGCAATCAGGACACCGACGATCAGCCAGATCGGAACACCGAGCAGGCCGAGCAGGATCGTGATCACGACGGCGTTCCCGTCGTGACCACCTGGCGCGTCGAGCGCCAGTGGTTGGGTTCAGCTTCGATCGTGTGCGACATGTGTTGTCCCTCGTTGGCTAGCGGTCAGTGGATGATCAGGAACCGAGGACGCCGCGTTTGGCGGCCGCGTACTCTTCGTCGCTCAGCTTGCCTGCGTCGTGCAGGTCAGCCAGCGAGGTCAACCGGTCAGCAGCGCCCGAACTGCCAGCCGCTGAACGGATGTACTCCTGCGCCGCTGCTTGTTGGGATTCGACGGCATCGATCTGGTGCTGAGCCATCTTGTCGCCCCCGAACGACCAGATAGACGAACGCGCCGAGGTACGACAGGACGACGATGAGGATCGTCCAGACCGCCTTGGAGACGCCGGACAGGTCGGAGCTGCGGAAGATGTCGCCGGTCGTGTTGAGCACCAACATGATCCACATCAGGAACACGAAGAACCAGAGCATCGACCAGCGGACCCGACCAGTACCGAGATCAGCAGCGAACATCATGAGACAATCTCTTCACTTGTGCCGCTCCAAGCGGGGCCCAAGAATACAGTTGCACGGTAGCAAGAGTTTCTGGAAGGCGCCGTGATCGTGCGAGCAGAACGACTCGGCTCCTGTCGAATGGTCCGCGCCAGGGCGGTAGCGCTGGCAGTATTCGTCGGCACAGAGGAATGATCCGCCCTTGATGACCTGTGGGGCTCGGACACTCTGTCGCGGCTGGTCAGGCGGCACTTTCGTATTCGTTGATGAGTCTTTCGCAGCGGGTCCTTCTGAGCACAGCGATGCTGGCTGGCATCGATGGTGGTTGGTCGAGAGTGGCTTCGGGTGGCCGCTGTTCGAGGGAGCGGTGAGGCCGGTGCTCGTTGTGGTGCCCGATGTAGTCGATGACGAGGCGCTCGAGCTGGCGGCGGTTCCAGATGATGGTGCGGTCGAGGAGTTCTCGTCGGATCGAGCCGATCCAGCGTTCCGCGAACACGTTCGCGACCGGGGTCCGGGCCGGAGTCTTGAGGATCTTGAGGCCTTCGGTTCGGAAGACTTCGTCGAACGCGTCGATGAACTGGCTGCCTCGGTCGCGGACCAGCGAGCGGGCACCGGTGAGCTGGTCGGTGTGGTTGAGGAACAGGTTGCGGGCGGCTTGGGTGGTCCAGGCGCCGCTCGGATTCGTGGTGAGACCAGCGAAGATCACCTGTCGGGTCTCGATCTGGATGAAGAACAGGACGTAGTAGCGGCGAAGGGTGTCGGTGTCGACGGTGAAGAAGTCACATGCGACGGCTGCTTGGAACCGTAGGAACTCGGTCCAGGTCACCTCGGAGCGTTTCGGCGCGGGGTCGACGTCGTTGTCTTTGAGGATCTGCCAGACGGTCGTCTGGGCCATTTGGTGGCCGAGGCCGACGAGTTCACCGTGTATCCGTCGGTAGCCCCACGTCGGGTTGTCGGTGGCGAGACGCACAAGCAGTTGGCGCAGCTCGACAGACGTTGGTGGTCGTCCCGGTCCTCGGACGGGTTGGGTCCAGTGGCGACCGACTCGGCGCCGATGCCACCGGAGCAGGGTGTCGGGGGTGACGATCCAGCTTTGGCGCAGTCGGCGGGGGAGCGCCGCGGCGACCGCGCCCAGTAGTGCCCTGTCGTGGTCGTTGGCAGCGGGACGGTCGACTTGGCGGCGAAGTACCTGGAGTTGGTGGGGCTGGTTGCTGACGTTTGGCTGGTATGACAGCATCGCCGCAATGAACGCGGCGCCGAAGTCAAGCAGTATCGACGACCTCGGCGAAGGTCCACGACCCCCAACGGAAGGCGCTCGATTTCAATGACGGAGAAGGATGGCCAAGCGGCCTTCGATGCGGTCGTCGGCGAAGCCGCCGATCGCATCGCACAATTGCATGTACCGGGGCTCGCTCTCGGTGTCATCCACGGAGCCAACTCCTATGCCGCCGGGATCGGTGTCACGAACACCAGCACCCCACAGCCGGTCACCGCCGACACCACCTTTCCGATCTGCTCCATCACGAAGACCTTCACCGCGACACTGGCCACACAGCTGTCCGAACAGGGCGACCTGGATCTGAACGATCGCATCATTGACATCCTGCCGTGGTTCAGAGTCAAGGACCGTGAGGCGACCTCCAAGGCTCGGGTCATCGACCTGTTCCACCATCACACCGGTTGGAGCGGTGACCACTCTTTCGATCCCGTTCCCCCCGGTGGATCGATCACCGAGAAGTGCATGCTCCAAGCGCACTACCTCGAGCAGATCGTGCCCTTCGATCAGACCTGGATGTACAACAACACCAATCTCGCCTTCGCCGGCCATGTGCTGTCGGTCGTCGGCGGAAAACCGTACGAAACCCTCGTCGAAGAACGCATCCTGGCCCCGCTCGGCATGGATGCGTCCTGCTTCAACTACAGCGCCTCCCCTCCCGACGACCATTTCGCCTGGGGTCATCCACCGATCTACACCGACGACAAGATCGGCGAACTCCAGCCGATCTTCACGCCGTTCCCCCCGACGGCCGGGTCTGCCGGCGGAATCCAGTCCACGGTTCACGACATGTTGAAGTACGCCCGCTTTCAGCTGGACGGGAACGACTCGTCCGGCAACACGCTGCTGTCGAAGGAAGCGCTGGCCTTTGCCCACGCCCCGGCAGTCGATGCGCCGACCGGCGAGTTCACCGGACTGACCTGGTTCGTCCGCAAGTACGGCGAGGTCACCAGCGCTCTCCACATGGGGACCTACATCGGCTACCGCACCTGGCTGCAGCTGATCCCGGATCACGACTTTGCCGTCCTCGTCTTCACCAACAGCGATCGCGGGGTCGAGGCCTACACAACAGTTGCCGACGCAATGGTCAGCGCCTTCACCACGCTCGAGCCCCAGACCGCGGTCGCAACCGGCGTTGATCCGTCAGTGCTCGATCCCTTTGTCGGCGTCTTCACCGGCACGTTCCAAGACTTCGAGATCACCACGAATGGCGGCAGGTATCAGCTTGCCCAAACGTCCAAACTGACAAAGCCGGGAGCGGACCCTGCCCCCGCCAATGTGGCCAGCACATCCGAAGGGTGGATGATCGTCACCGAAGGGCCGAACAAGGGAGCCCTCGGTGAGTTGCTCGAAGATCCTTCTGGCGAACGGAACTACCTGCGATTCAACCACCGGATCTTCATTCGCTCCGCCGGGGAGAGCGATTAGCACCGGGGTGTACCAGTTCGCGGCGCGACGCCGTGGTGGGTGCCATCACGCAATGAACGAGGAGGTCATCCCCGTTCAGATGCTGAGGTCTTCGAGGCGCTAATCCCGAACATCGGCACGTGTCAAATCATCCCAGGTGTACTGCGCACTCGTCGAGATGAGGTCGGTACCAGCGGCGACCGCTACTACGTGGAGCTGTCGCGACCCGGCTACATGTCGGTCGACGAGCTGCGATCGGTCATGCCGCTCGGCGCATCGAATGTGATCTACCTGCAGCCGAACAACGACCCCCGGGACGAGAACTTCTTCAACGTGAGCGAAGGCCCCACATGGTTCTTCACAAACCCGCAGTGCTAGATACTCGCCGATCCCTTTGGGGCTCGGAAACTCTGTCGTGCCTGGTCATGCTGCGTTTCGGTATTCGTTGATGAGGCCGTCGCAGCGGGTGGTTCGCAGCACCGTGATGGTCGCCGGTGGTGTTGGCGGAGGGTCGGCGTTGGGCGTCGGGGGGCGTTGGCCGAGTGAGCGGTGTGGCCGGTGTCGGTTGTAGTGCTCGATGTAGTCGTCGACGAGGCGTTCGAGTTGGTGTTGGTTCCAGATGATCGTGCGGTCGAGTAGCTCGCGTCGGATTGAGCCGATCCATCGCTCGGCGAATGCGTTCGCGACCGGGGTGCGTACCG
The DNA here is from genome assembly GCA_963698395.1 of uncultured Acidimicrobiales bacterium. Lineage (GTDB taxonomy): Bacteria > Actinomycetota > Acidimicrobiia > Acidimicrobiales > SZUA-35 > JBBQUN01. Next base: position 1,328,791 of record CAVOQQ010000008.1, on the reverse strand, counting down.
GGGTCTTGAGGATCTTGAGCCCTTCGGTGCGGAAGATCTCGTCGAAGCTGTCGATGAACTGGCTGCCCCGATCACGCACCGGGGCGCGGGCTCCGGCGAGTTGGTCACCGTGGCGCAGGAAGAGGTTCCGGGCGGCCTGGGTGGTCCAGGCGCCGGTCGGGTTGGCGGTGACGCCGGCGAAGAACACTTGGCGTGTCTCGATGTGGATGAAGACGAGGATGTAGTAGCGGCGCAGGGTGGCGGTGTCGACGGTGAAGAAGTCCGTTGCGACGTCTGCTTGGGAGCGCAGGAATTCGTTCCAGGTCACCGCAGAACGTTCCGGTGCGGGGTCGATGCCGTGGTCTTTGAGGATCTGCCAAACGGTCGAAGAGGCGATGGTGTGGCCGAGTCCGATGAGTTCGCCGTGGATGCGCCGGTGCCCCCAGGTCGGGTTCTCCTTCGCGAGGCGAACGACTAGCCGGCGGAGCTCGATCGCGGTTGGCGGCCGGCCGGGGCGCCGGGTCGGAGGTTGGGTCCAGTGCCGGGCGATGCGGCGTCGATGCCATCGGAGCAGAGTGTCGGGTGTGACGACCCAGCCTGTTGGTTGTGGGCGGGGGAGCGCGGCAGCGATGGCGCCGAGCAGGGTCCGGTCGGCGTCGTCCAGTACGGGTCGGTTGATCGGGCGGCGTGAACTGTGAGTTGGTGGCGAAGCACGATGAACTCGAGGTCCTTGGAACGACCAGAGCGGACAGCGAGACGCGCGATCATGGCGATGAGGTGGTGAAGAACACGGGACCGAGTCAGCCAGCCTCGGCTGCGTTTCCCCTGATCAGTGCCCTCGACCGACTATTCGGCCCCACTGGTGCGCCCCCAAGCGGTGTACCCACCTATTGCTTCGCCACCGGAGACAAGTAGTAGTAGTCGAAAAGCGCGCGGGCGATCTCGGCAATAGCCCGATCCCTGTCCGCCGTGGATGTCTCGCTGCTGTTCGTGAACACGGCGATGGCAAATCGTCGACCGTCAGGGAGCGTGATATAGCCAACGTCGTTGGCAACTCCGCCTACGGTTCCGGTCTTGTGCGCTACGGGCGTTCCCTTCGGCAGCATTCCCTTGAGTCGGCCAGCGCCGGTGCGCGTGCGCGACATGACGCCTAGCAGGAACTCGCGGCTTTCCGGGCTCATCGCCGTGCCACCGTCGATGGCAAGCAGGAGTTTCAGATACGCATTGGGCGTTGTGTGGTCGCGGGGATCCGCCTCGAAGTCCGGATTGGGATCAACCTGGGCCGTCACCAGTGCCGGGTTGTTGCTGATGGCCTCAACGACAGCTTCTGGGGTGACCGCCGGCAAGCCGTAGAAATCCATGAGAATCTCGCGGACAGTCCGATCGACCCTGAAGTCGGTGATCCCGAGCCTGCGCAGGTTCTCGGTCACCGCCTCTGGTCCACCTACCAGCCCCATAACGACGTCGGTCGCCGTGTTGTCACTCTCTGTGATCATCGGATAAATCAAGTTCGCCAACGAGAACTGGACCCCGGGGTAGGGGAATCTCTCGGCAATCGCAACTTCGCCGGCGACATACATGTCGGTCGGGACTTCGACCAGTTGGTCGAGACTGAGTTCCCCCTTGTCCACGCGATCCAGCACGGTCGTGGCGATCGCCACCTTGTAGGTGCTGGCCATGGCGAAGGTCTCATCACCATTGAACGCGATGACCTCGTCGCCGCCGATTTCCTGCGCCGCGAAGCCTATGCGCCCGGCAAGCCCCGACGCGATCTGTTCGATCGCGGCTCCAACGGACGAGTATGCGCCTGTGTTCATCGTATTCTCCGAAGTTCTTGGTGTGAATGCACTTTGACCGGAGTCAAGGGCTTGCACGATCCAACGGGGTGACAAGGCTGATCATTTCATCAACACTCTGCTCCTTGCCAATCCTCTTGCTTCTCCTGTTTTCGCGTCTACAGAGTCGGCTCCGGACGGACAATGGTGTAGCCGATCATGATTCCAGTGACGATGGTCAGGGCTACCACGAACATCTGCGAAAACTGCCGTGCGCCGACCACCAACGCCCTTCGGCCATCGCGGCCAGGCCACGAAAGCCGATGCTGCCACCAACGAGCATGACAATGGTTGGAAGGAGCACGATCGAGGTCGGCGGCCCTGTGTGTCTTGCCCACAGATGAGCAATGACCACGGCAATGATGGTCCCGACCAGATTCCCGACGTTGCTGTCCAGAATCGAACTCCCCGCCATGATCCCGAGATAGGGGGGAGTCAACACTCCTGCGTTCTTGACGGGTCTCGGTGCCGCGCTCAAGGCCGTAGTCGACGCCATACGGTTCTGAAGCCGTCGTCGGCGGTAGAATCGGTGATGATCAGAATTGTGATGCTTGGCTTGATCGCTGCTGCGGTCTTCACTATTGGGGGCTGTGCATCTGATCAGCCCGTGACTTCATTTGACTTCGAGGCTGGTTCACAAGGGTGGATCGCAGGCTTCGCCGATTACCCGGAAGATGGTGATCCGGCTTTGTTCGAACTCGACTCGTCGTGGGAGCCGCTGCCGAGCGATCTCGAGGGAAATGCTCTCTTCATCCAAGGCCATAATCGCAGTGACGACTTGTTCATGTATTGGAAGACCCCGATCCATGGCCTCGAACCTGACACGACCTACGCCGTCGAAATCGTTGTCGAGCTCGCCACGGCCGTTCCGGGCGGTCTTATGGGAATCGGGGGATCCCCGGGCGAGAGCGTATGGATCAAGACTGGAGCGTCCACCATCGAGCCAATGGCGGAGACCGACAATCAGGGCTGGCTGCGCATGAATGTGGACATCGGCAGCCAATCGGAGAGTGGCGATGACGCCGTCGTGGTCGGAACCATCGCAAATCCCAACCTCGAAACGGGGACGGTCGATGGCTCTCAGTATGCCCTCATGACCCTCGACGGATCGGGCCTTGGTCTAACCGGACGCACCGATGACAGCGGCACGCTCTGGGTGTTCGTTGGGTCTGACTCTGGATTCGAGGGGCTGACAGCCCTCTACTACGCGAGCATCGATATCCACGTCGATATCGAGCCGTAACCGGGGCCCCAGAATGGGAGAGCTTGCAGCGCCTTGGCCTTCAGTTGGCCGTGTGCTTGTCCTCACGCACGCATTACCGGCATTGTGAGCGCGGAATCGCTGTGGCTTGTAGCAGGGTGCTGAAATTCGTTGGTTGGATTCGCGAACTGGGCGGGGATCGAAAAGAATGGGGGATGCGTGGAACTCCTGATGCCCAGTTGTCGATGCTCGCGCCCTTTCTGCCGAGGATCTGATCCCGTCGGATCACCCGATCCGACGGGATCCGGGTACCTACCCCGTGGGGTGCGGCTCACCGCCTACGGCTGTGAGCGCTCGGTGAGATACGCGATCGGCGCTCACGGAAATCCGCGTTGGTGTCGGGGGTCTTCTGGCCCGGCATCGACCATCCACCAAATGTTGGGGTGGCCCCTCCAGCGTGTCGAGCGACCAAGCATCGACAGGAAAGGGGAGCCGGCTCCATGATGACCCAGGAGACGTACGTGAAGATCGTTCGATCGAACCGGGGGTCAGGAGGTCGGGCGTTCGAACAGCAGCCGTGGCTGCCGGGGCCGTTGAGGCCGGCGTGCGGTCACTTCGCGTCGCGGTCAGACTGGCAGATGGAGTAGGCCGCGATGAACATCGCGTGAGCGCTCGCCTGGTACTGGCCGAAGCACTGGTGCATTCACTTCGTGGCTTCGACGAGGAGGGTATTGCTGCACTCTACGAGGCAGACGAGATCGCGCTGGCTAGCGGTGACCGTGCGTCCGTTGCCCAGGCCAGAGCGGAGGTCGGCTACGTCGACTTCCTGCGTGGCCGATACGACCGGTCCGAGTTGTGGCTGAGAGATTCGCTCGTGTTCGCCGACGATTCGCCGTCGGTGATCGCCAAGGCAACGACGTATCTGGGGTCGGTCGCAAGCGACAGGGCTGACTACCCGAGAGCGGTCGAACTCCTTGATCAGGCGATCCAATTCTCGAGAGATGCCGGCGAGCCGCGACGGGAGGCCTTTGGTCTCGCCATGCTCGGCCGGATCGATCTGCTTCGCGGTGACGTGGATTCGGCAGCCGAGCACCTCGATTCCTCGATCGAGATCGCGCAGCGTGAGCACTGGTTGGCCCTCCTTCCGTGGCCGCAGGCTCTGCGCGGTGAGGTGCAGTTGGCTCGCAGCGACCCTGCTGGTGCCGAGCGACTCCTGCATCAGGCTTTTGCTCGAGCCTGCCAACTCGGCGATCCATGCTGGGAAGGAATGGCGGCGCGCGCTCTCGCCATGCTCGCCGCCGCAAACGGGGAGACGGAGCAAGCCTTCAAGCAGCTCGCCGACGCCCGCAGTCGATGCAACCGTCTTGCTGATCCCTATGTGTGGCTCGACGCCTACATCCTCGACGCTCAATGCGGCCTCGGCTTGCGCCACGCCCACCCCGACACCGAGCGATGGATTGACATCCTGCGGAACCTTGCCTCCAGAACTGGCATGAAGGAACTCACTGCCCGATCCCTACTCCACGGGGCGGCGCTGGGTGTCGGTGGCGACGCTGCCGCTGCCTCGCTCCTCGCCACCGAGATCGACAATCCGGTCGTTCACCGGCTACTCAAGACGTAGGGACCTCGACCAGACCGCGGTCGGCGACCGGTGCGATCCCGTCGAAAATCGTCTCCGTAGCTATGATGTGGGCCGCCAATCGCAGCTTCGATGGAACACCTCGCTCTCACTCGCTCAGCAGCGGGCAATTCTTCGACCAGGCGAAAACACCTACCCAGCAAGCAGGAGCGGCCCACGGGGCACGCGTTCTTTTCGTTTCATTCGCCCCTATCGACAAGTCTTCCATAAGCCCTGTTCAGCGCTTCTTCGACGCTGCGGTTGAGGATTTCGCGTCGCAACTGATGATGCCGTAGGTCTGTGACCTGGGTAGTCGTGGGATGCCGGGGTGCGCTGGGGGACCTGTCTCCGCGTGTGAGGCAGTTGGTCGTTGCGGGCGATCAGCCGGGTGCGCGTTTCGGCAACGCCTGGGCTGTGCCGCGTGATGTCAGTCGCCGCGCGGGCGGCAGGTCTCGAATCGTCGCGGTCGTCCCTTGGGGGCAAGCAGGTGTGGCAGGCGATCGCCTCGGGGGACATCGACCTGTCGAATGTCAGTCGGCACCGCAACCGAGGCGAGCCGCGGCGTAACTCGATGAGTTCTGCCGACGCTGCCTACCTCCTGAGCAATGCGGGAGTCGTTCAGAGCGGTGTCCGAGCGGCAATCGTGCACGGGGAGTTGCTCGCTCCCGATTGGGCGGAGATCGTTCTCTACATCTCGGATGAGATCCATGCGGCGCTGGCGTCGATCGTGCTCCCGCCGCTCGCCGGCGGCCAGGCAGAGTCGTGGGCTGCGCTGATCGAAGTGGCTCCCGAGCTCGGCGAGAACTGGTTGCTCGTCGTTGGACAGATGGTTTTCTTGACACGAGCTGGAGCGTTCAGTAGCCGATGTGCTGGCTCCGGACAACGTGGGGGAGCGGGCGCAGCTACATCTCGGAGCCGGGCGCACGATCCAAGAACCTGGGACGACCCAAGCGTTCGGTCGTGGAGGCATCGTGACCGTCGAGATCGACGGCGTGATCGCCACGATTCGCCGGCCGGAGTTGGTCGGCGCTCTGATCGGCAAGGCGGCCGCTGTCATGAAGATCAGCTCGCAGTCGGCGGCGGCCAGGGCGAAGCACCTCCGGGACTTCGATTCTCTGGCCCGAATGCTTGGACCGGGTCACCGCCAATCTGATTGGGGGTGAACGGAGAATGCTCACCGGACTCGTTGACTCGCAAGACCTCTCCGAGCTCGCGAGGCTCTCCGTCGGCATGCTTCAGTGAGGCTCGGCCGAGTTGGGTCGCAGGCATCGGCAGGCAGCTGCGTCGATGTATGAGAAAAGCATGAGGAACTCCAACTACTGGACGGTCGCAACGGCACTGGCCGGACGATTCGGCTCGAGAATGCCCTCCTCAGGGGTATCAGACGGACGCAACGACACCAGACAGCACGAGTTCGATCGAACACAGTCAGGAGGTCGGGCGTTCGAATCTCCCCAGCCCGACGGGAAAAACTTCCAGGTCAGAGGCTCAACGGCAACCCGAGAACAGCGCGTGCGCTGTGCATGTCGGTGGAGGCGGACTGTGCTCGTTCCCTCCTCCTGGGGCAGACTCGACGACGCCGAGCTGAGGAGGCTGTCGTGCACGTCGTCGGTGTGAGGGAATTCGGAGGGCCGGAAGCGCTCGAGGTCGTTGAGCTGCCGACACCCGTATGTGGTCCTGACGAGATTCGGATCCGTGTCCGGGCCGCGGCCGTCAATCCGACAGACACCTACACCGTCAACGGAGCGCGGGCCGCACTCCTGGCCGAACAGGGCCCACCGCCCTATGTCCCCGGCATGGACGCAGCCGGTGAAATCGATGAGATCGGCTCTGCGGTGCAGACCGAGCTTGCCATCGGTGACCGCGTGATGGCGATGGTGGTTCCATCGGGTTCGAACGGGGCCTATGCGTCCGAGGTCGTGGTTCCTGCAGCGATCGTGGTGCCCATCCCCGACGGCGTGTCATTCGTCGAAGCGGCGACGCTCCCGATGAACGGATTGACGGCCGATCTTGCCCTCGATCTCCTGGACCTCGAACCGGGTGACACGCTTGCGGTGACCGGAGCGGCTGGTGCGTTCGGCGGTTACGTCGTGCAGCTGGCAAAGGTTGCGGGTCTCACGGTGATCGCCGATGCGTCGGAAGCCGATGAGTCGCTCGTTCGGGAGCTCGGAGCAGATCACGTGGTGCGGCGTGGCAGCGATGTGGCAGAACGGATCAGAGCCCTGGTCCCCGAAGGAGTCAAGGGCTTGGCCGACGGTTCGGTGCAGGGAGTCGAGATCCTCGAGGCAATTGGCGACGGGGGCCGGATCGCGACCGTGCGCGGAGACGACGGTCCGGATGCGTCGGTGCGAGGGATCACGTGGCATCCGGTGTGGGTCCGGGTCCACGAGCGCGCCGGGGACAAGCTCGCTCGGCTCGGCCGTCTTGCGGGTGAAGGTCGGCTCACTCTGCGTGTCGCCCAGACCTTCCCAGCCGTGCAGGCCGCGGAGGCGCACCGCGTGCTCCATCGCGGTGGGACTCGTGGCCGCTGTGTGATCGAGTTGTAGGGATCGCTTTGCTCGTGGTCAGAGCCGTCAGTTCCTCTGGCAAGTGGTGCCGCCATCGTATGGACGGTCGGTACCCGAGGCCGAGTTCGCCCACGCTTGGACGGATGGACGTTTCGTGGACTGGGAGGTGACGAGGCTTCTGGAACGCCGTGCTCGTGGATTCCGCACGCTCACGCCTCATCGAGGAGCGGCAGCACGTGTTCGACCAGAAGCGGCAGCGTGGCCAGCATCGTTCGCCGAACACGATCGCGATCGATGCGCTCCCGGCCGACCCACTCGACGGTCAACTCCTGAACGAAGCCGCCCCAGGCGCGGACGAACGCTCGAGCCACCGGATCGTCAACTCGGTGCCCGAGCCCAATGGCCTCGAGCGTCTGATCGGCGAGGATCTCCCGGGCTTCGTCGAGGATGGCCTCGACCTCGTCGTCTCGTTCGGCACCACCGGCATTGACCGAGTTGAGCCAGCGAGTCGGGTGCTGCTCGATCGACACCAAGAAGCTGTCGACCACCGTGGCCCAGGCACGCTCCGTGCCGAGCGCTTCGGGCGGTTCGGCACCAAGTGGCGCCCGGGCAGCGATGCGCACGACCTCGAGGTAGAGCTCACGCTTCGACCCGAAGTAGTGGTGGAGGAGTCCTCGGGCGATGCCTGCGGCGTTGGCGATATCGCTGATCGATACCTCGCTGTAGGGTCGGGCACCGAAGAGGCGTGCCGAGACTCGCAAGATCTGATCGCGGCGTTCGTCGGGGTCCATGCGGACTCGACGATGGGCGTCGCTGGAGGAAGTCACCTGCACATGATCGGGGTTGGCGCTCGTGTCACCAACGTGGAGCGGTTATTGGACGATGTTCAACAGTCTCGCTAGATTGCGTCGATGACCTCTCGCCGATTCGTCTCGCCCCGACCGGGGGACGACCTCGCGGCCATCGCCGAGCGAGAACTGTCGGGCGACGACGCGACCGATCGGCTGCGGTCGTGGAACCTCCACCTCGCTGCTCGTCTCGGATCGAAACGGTCGGTGGGTCTCCTGCCGAGCGACATCGTCTTCACCGAACCGCCGCCTTCGACATGACGGCAGTCATCAGTCGAGCCGGCATCGTCGGAGGTCATGACGGCCGTGCCGAGGTCGAGGTGGAGATCACCTACCCGAACGGTGGGACGTCGCACGATCGCACTCGACGAAGAGGCGTGTCTCGCCGCCATCGATCGGGCGGGCGTGGGGTCGATCGATGAACTCGTCGGGCAGCCGTGGCACGCGGTGGTCCCCGGACCCGACGCACCCAACTGAACCACCCGACCTCAACGCTCAGCACGACCAGTGACACGAACGACCAAGCACTCAGCACAACGGGGGAACCACCATGATCGATCTCATCATCCGCAACGGGTTGATCGTCGACGGATCGGGCCGACCGGCTCGAGGCGGCGACGTCTCGATCGACAAGGGGCGCATCGTCGCCGTCGGCGAACCGACAGGCGAAGCCCGACAGGTCGTTGATGTCGAGGGGAAGGTGATCGCCCCCGGGTTCATCGACCCGCACACGCACTACGACGCCCAGCTCTGCTTCGACCCCTACGCATTCCCGGCGATCGAGCACGGCATCACCACCGTCGTTCCCGGCAACTGTTCGCTCTCGCTCGCACCGCTCAAGGTCGCTCAGCGAGATGCGTTCAGTCGCATGTTTCGACTGATCGAGGAGATGCCCGAGGCCGCCTTCGATGCCGGTGTCGATTGGCACTGGGGGGAGGGTTTCGGTGCGTGGCTCGACGCGCTCACCGGTCAGATCGCACTCAACGTTGCGCCACTCGTCGGGCACTCGGTGATTCGTATGTTCGTGATGGGGGAGGAAGCGCAGCAGCGGGTGGCCACCGATGTCGAGATCGAGGCCATGGCGACGCTGCTCGGCGAATGCCTGAGCGCCGGAGCGATCGGGATGTCGACGAGCTTCATCGACATCGATGACGCGTATCGACCGGTGCCCAGCCGATGGGCCGCCCCGGCCGAACTCGATGCCTTGGCTGCGGTCCTCGGGGAGCACGGAAAGGTCCTGCAGATCGTGCACGAGTTCTTCGACGCCGACCTCACCGTTGCCCGCATCGAGCAACTGGCGGAACTGTCGTTGCGCCATGAACTCACCACCACGCTGTCTCCGCTGTTCCACTCCGATGCCAACCCCAATGCGGTCGACAAGGTCATGGTGGCGATCGGGCAGGCTCGTGCGAGCGGCGCGACCGTCTGGCCGCAAGTCCAGACGCGACCGATCGACATCAGCTTCACGCTCGACCAACGCAGCCTCATGCTGTTGTCGATGCCCTCGTGGTGGAAGGTCGCTTCGATCGGTGATCGCGAGGAGAAGCTCGCCGCCGTTGCCGATCGCCGCCAGGAGTTGGTCGACGAGATGAATGCCTTGGCACGGCGCCCGAACGGCGGCCTCGGTGCCGGCGGCTTCGTAATCCGAGATGTGATCCACGATCGCAACCGCCGGCTCATCGGACAGACGATCGACGACATCGCCGCCGATCGGGGCTGCAGCCACGGCGATGCGGTCGTCGATCTGGCACTCGACGAACAGCTCGGCACGTGGTTCATCCGCGAGTCGGTGGGCCACAACAATTCGCCCGTCGTCGGCGAGCTGCTCGCCGATCCGCTCGTCCACGTGGGCGCCTCCGACGGCGGCGCCCACGTCGGCTCGTTCTCCACCTTTGGTGACACCGGCTATCTGATCTCGGAATTCGTCCGGGGGACTGGCTCGTTCAGCCTCGAGGCGGCGATCAAGAAGATCACGCTCGATCCGGCGACGATCTGGGGGATCGAGGGCCGCGGTCTGCTGGCACCTGGCTACGCCGCAGATGTGGTCGTGTTCGATGCCGACCGCATCGGTCGTGGGCCCGAGATCGCCTCCGACGATTTCCCGGGCGAGGGGATCCGCTGGATCCGCCGCCAGGAGGGCGTGGCGATGGTCCTCGTCAACGGCGAGCTGACTTGGTCGGCCGAGGACGGCTACGTGGGCGGCGCCCGCGCCGGCCAGATCGCTTCCCGGTGAGCGCGCCGATGGCCGACAGCTCGCGTCCCGACGACTCCGCTCCCGACGACCGCCTACCCCACGGCTGCCGCTCGCACGTCGTCGACGTGTCCGGCACTCGGATTCACTATGTCGAAGCCGGCGAGGGGCCGCTCGTTCTGCTCGTCCACGGTTTTCCCGAGTCGTGGTACTCCTGGCGGCATCAGCTCCCGGTGCTCGCCGATGCCGGCTATCGGGCGGTTGCCATCGACGTCCGCGGCTACGGACGGTCATCGAAGCCGCTCGCCGTCGAGGACTATCGCATGGTCCGGCTGGTTGCCGACAACGTCGGTCTGGTCGGCGCCCTCGGCGAGTCGACCGCGGTGGTGGTCGGTCATGACTGGGGAGCGCCGATCGCCTGGACCTCGGCGCTGCTGCGACCTGACGTGTTCACCGCGGTCGCTGGCCTGTCGGTGCCGTTCTCGCCGCCATCGGCGCCGCGGCCGCTCGAGGTCATGCGAGCCATGGCAGGCGACGAGGAGTTCTACGTCGAGTATTTCCAAGAGCCCGGGCGGGCGGAGGCCGAGCTCGAGGCCGACGTTCGTGATTGGCTTCTCGGCTTCATGTTCACTGCGTCGGGTGATGCACCACCTCCGGATCCATCGGTCGGCACGGTGGCCACGATTTCCCACGGCGCCTTGATGAAGGATCGCTTCCATCGACCTGAGCCGATGCCGAGCTGGCTCAGTGACGCTGATCTCGATGTCTATGCCTCGGAGTTCGAACACACCGGCTTCCGCGGCCCGCTCAATCGCTATCGAAACGTCGACCGTGACTGGGAGGATCTGGCTGCCTTCCGAGGGGCGTCGATCCAGGTGCCGGCGCTGTTCGTCGGCGGTGACCGCGACGGGCCGACCGTGTGGGGCGCGCCCGCCATCGAGGCGTTCGTTCACACCCTTCCCCGTTTGCATCACTCGCTGATCCTCGAGGGATGTGGACACTGGACCCAGCAGGAACGGCCCGCCGAAGTGAATGCCGCGTTGCTCGATTTCCTCGGGAGCCTTTGATGTCCGACTCGACGACGCGTCGTGCCCCACTCGACATCGCCCTCGTCGGGGGTGGCATGGCCGGCATCCTCGCCGCCCTCGTCCTGGCGCGCGACGGGCACTCCGTCACCGTGTACGAGCGCGACGACACCGATCTGCCGGCGACCGCCGATGAGGCGTTCGATCTCTGGGATCGGCGCGGGGCAGCACAGGCACGGCAGTCGCATGCGCTGTTGGCACGGCTGCGGCGGTTTCTGCGCGAGCGGTTGCCCGATGTGTACGAGGCCCTGTTGGCCGAAGGGGCGACGGAACTCACACTCGAACGAATCCTGCCGCCCGACATCACCGATCGAGAGCCGCGGCCCGGCGACGACGACCTTGCCCTGCTCTGTTGTCGGCGACTCACCATCGAGTGGGTGCTGCGACGTGCGGTGACCGCCGAAGCAGGCGTGACCTGGCGAGGCGGTGTCGCTGTCGCCGGTGTCCTTGCCGATGGGACAGAGGTTCGTGGACTGCGGTTCGACGACGGCACGACGATCGAAGCCGACCTGACGGTGGTCGCCGGTGGGCGCAACTCGCCGGTGCTCGACTGGATTGCCGAACTCGGTGGGGAACGCCAACCCATCGAGGAATACTCCGACGCCGGGATCATCTATCTGTCTCGCTTCTATCGACTCCGAGAGGATCGTGAACTGCCGCTCCTGACCAAGACCGGCGGTGGCGGCGACCTCGGCTATCTGGGTTTCGCTGGGTTCTACGGCGACAACCGGACGTTCTCGATCACCCTGGGGATTCCCACCGGCGACCGTGATCTGCTGACGCTGCGGAGCGAGGCCGCCTGGGAGGCCGCTGTCCGGACATTCACCCCGCTCGACCCGTGGACCGAAGACGGCTTGGCCGATCCGATCTCCGATGTCGAGTCCATGGCCCGACTCGAGAACCGCCTCCGCCGATTCGTGGTCGACGGGGAACCGGTTGCCCCGGGACTGGTGGTGATCGGCGACGCTGCCGTGGCGACCAACCCCTGGTACGGCAAGGGCTGCTCGCTGGCGGGAATTGCCGCGGAGGCACTGTCCGATGCGTTGGCCGAGCACGGAGCCGATCGTGTCGCCATCGCGCTAGCGATCGACGAGTCGATGAGGACCGAGATGGAACCGCACTATCAGGTCTCGTGCCGGCAGGACGCCGATCGGATCAAGCTGCACACCGCCATGCAAGATGGGTCCGAACCGGATCCGACTGCTGTCGCCACTCGTGACTTCATCCTGAACGGTCTCATTCCGGCTACTCGGACCGATCCCGATGTCTATCGAGCGTTCTTTCGATCGTTCAACATGCTCGACGATCCGAACGCGCTCCTGACCGATCAGCGTGTGATGGCGGCCGCCGGGACGGCGTACGCCACCAAGGACGACCGCCCACCGCTACCCGATCTCGGCCCCGATCGGAACGAGCTGCTCGAGGTCTTGGCCTCGGCCACGCCCTGAATCGGGTGACGGGCGTGGGCGGTCAGGTGCGAATGTACTCGAACCGACCGTCGGCGAGTTCCCCGTACCAGTCGGGTGCCGGCTGCGGGCAGCACAGTGGGGTGTCGGCATCCAAGTAGCGATCGTCGACGGTGAGCACCTGGGTGGCGTCGACGATCTCCCAACGGGCGGACTCGTGGAACGCGATCTCGTTGGTCGGTGTTGGTGTCGCCGTCTCGTCCGTAGACGGCCTCGCTGTAGATCGGCGTACATGAGTTGGCGACCCGGAAGTCACCGCCCCCGGGGCCCGTCCACACCGAGCGACGCTCGTGCAGTGTGCGATGGTTGGAGGTGACCAGGTCGCAGGTGCCGATCGGCAACGTTGCCTGGCGGGCCTCGGCCGAGGTCATGACGGCGGGAAGTGCCGAGTACGGGTCGAGACCCCGCTCGATCAGAGGAGTGGAAAGACCGGTGGATCGAGTCGGCGGCCGTTGCCGTTGACCCGGTACCAGCCGGCGATGCTGTATCGGTTGCCGGCAGCTTCGAGCACCTCGTGCGGGATCTCCTCGCTCAAGAAGCACACCAGCGTGCCGCTTGTCGGGGCAACGATGTGTGTGATCGTGCGATGGGCCGCGGGATCGAAGTCTGCGTCCGCCTCGATGGGTTCATAGAGGACCAGTTCGCCGCCGTGGTTCGGCTGCCAGTCGTCGTTGAGGTAGAGCACGGTGGAGACCTTGCGGTTGTCTTCGCCGCGGAACGCGTCGACGTGGGCGACGTAGAACGCCCCGGGTGAGTACCACGCCATGTGGCACTCGTAGTCGAAGAGGCCGAGGATCAGGCTGCGATTGAGGCCGAGACGGAGTGACTCGATCCAGTGGAAGTACCAATCCGAGGCGTCGCTCTCGGGGTCGAGCCAATGCACCCGGTCTCGCCGAACTTCGTCGACCTGTCGGAGTTCGCCGTCACGGCCGACACCGGCCCGTGCAAATGCTTCGGCATCGAGGAGCACGAGATCGGCACGCAGGGAATCGACGACGGAACGAGGGATGGCTGCGTCGACCACGACCCAGCTCCGGTGGAGCAGACCGGCCGCGATCGTCTCCATCATGCGGGGATCGATGATCGGCTCTCGATCCCATGAAGTAGATGACAAGATGTCTCCATCGACGGGGCCGGTTCGGCTGGTGTCGCTGGAGCGTATGCCGTCGGCGACTCGATCGTCGTCACCGCCTCGGTCGCCGCGTGCGCTTCGCCCGACCGGGTGTGGTCGAGGTTGCAGGCCGATTGATCATGCGCACCGGCGCCAAGGACTCGGTCCCGTCGCACCACCCGGGCCGGTTCGTGGTCTCGTCGGGAGGTCGGCGTTTGGACCGCGAGTTCGGTGCCGACGGTCTCGACTGGGATTGGGAGCCTGCGGGGACGGTCCAGCTCGAGGGCGGCGAGTTCGACGTGGTGCGTGGCTGGATCAGCATCGGCGAAACCCTGTACACAACGATGTAGACACGCCCGCCGGCTCCTCGAGTCGCGTATTCCGTGCCATTGGAATCGGCGAGGCAGCACGCGTAGGGTCCGTTCACACCGCAATCGGTGATCTCCAGCATCATCATGGCGAAAGGACGTCGTATGCCAGACCTTCCCGATCCTGATGAGTTTCGTGCGAGGTGTGCCGGGTTCCTGGCCGAACACGCCACGGTTCCGCTGCCGAACCCATCGGCTGATCCTCGAGGCGAAGACGCGATGGCAGTGGCCAAGGACTTCCAGCGGAAGTTGGCCGAGGCCGGTCTGGCCGGCCTGACCTACCCCGCCGCCTACGGCGGGAACGGGCTGCCCAAGGACTACGACGACATCTGGCGGGAAGAGGCGGGCAGGTATCCGCGGGTCAACGCCATCCTCGGGATCAGTCAGGGTATGTGCCTTCCCATGCTCGACGAGTACGGAACCGACGAACAGCGGGCCGCCTACGAAGCAAAGCTCATCAGCGGCGAAGAGGTCTGGTGCCAGATGTTCTCCGAGCCCGGGGCGGGCTCCGACGTCGCCAGCCTGCAATCTCGGGCCATTCGAGACGGCGATGAGTGGATCCTCAACGGACAGAAGGTCTGGACCACCAGTGCGCACCTTTGCGACCGTGGCATCGTCATCGCCCGGACCGATCTCGATCAACCCAAGCACCGAGGCATCTCGATGTTCATCATCGACATGCGTGCTCCGGGCGTCGAGATCCGCCCCATCCACCAGATCGACGGGGGCAAGCGGTTCAACGAGATCTTCTTCACCGACGTCAGGATCCCGATCGATCATCAGATCGGACCTCTGAACGAAGGCTGGCGACTGGCCACCGCCATGCTCATGTACGAGCGGGTGTCCATCGGCACCGGTGCCGCAGCCGGGATCCAACACCTGCGAACCGACAAGCTCATCGCCGAGGCCCGGCGTCGTGGCTGTTCAGAGGACCCAGCGGTTCGCCAGCGGCTCATGCGGCTGTTCATCGCCGAGGTTTGCCAGAGCGTGATGGGTCTTCGCAGCCGGGCGCAACTCGAGGCCGGGAAGACCCCCGGGCCCGAGGGATCGCTGGCGAAGCTCGCCGGTTCGGTCATTGCCGCCGCCTACCGGGATCTGTCGCTCGCCATCGTCGGGCCCGACTCGGTTGCCTGGACGGCCAACGGAGATTGGGCAAAGGACGCGCTGACGACATTCTCCAGCGGGATCGCCGGCGGCACCAACGAGATCCAGCGCAACATCATCGGCGAGCGCGTCCTAGGGCTGCCCCGTGAGCCTTCGGTCGACAAGGACCTGCCGTTTCGAGACCTGCGAGTGGGAACCCAATCAGCCAATTGATCAGGCTGAGCCGGTCCATCGCCCATCGCTGGTCGGTCCGGGCGAGCCGCAACGAACGCCGAAGGAAGTGTCACCATGCCAACGCTGCATCCACGAGGCGTCAATCGCCTTGCGCTCTCGACGACCGACATGAAGGGCCCATCCGGTTGCGCCGGGGGAGAGCAGGCAGTTCCTCATCAAGAATCGAGGGAAGGAAAGTCTGCCCCTCGATTTCTCCCAGCCAGCTGGCCGGGAGATACTCGCGTCTCTCGTGGCCAAGGCTGATGTCGTACTGGCGAATCTGAGCCCCCGAGCAGCGGTACGTAACGGTGTCGACTATGAGGCCGTAAAGGCCATACGTGACGATGTGATCTACGGATCGGTCACCGGGTTCGGCCGTCAAGGCCCCGATGCCGGTCTCGCCGGGATGGACGTCGTCGCTCAGGCGCAGAGTGGATTGTTGACTGCCCTCGCTGCGGAGCGAGCGCACGTTCCGCTTCACAGCGAAGTCCAGGCGGCGGACTACGCCTCGGCGCTGCTGCTGTTCGGCGGAATCGCGTCGGCTCTGTTCGGCAAGGGAGCGAACAGGTCAGGGCCAGGAGGTCGCGGTCTCACTTCTCGGCGGAGCATTGACTCTGCAGAACAACGCGCTGTTTCATCTCGAGGACCACGACCTCGATGCAATGTTCGCTTCCCGGTCGGTCGATGATTGGATGGAGACCCTGCAAGCGGTGGGCGTCCCGGTGGGTCGAGTACGACACATCGACGAGATGCCGTTCGATCCGCACGTGTTGGAGGAGGGTCTTGTGGTCGAAAACGACCATCCGGCCCTTGGCCGAGTTCGTGTTCTCGGCGTACCGATACAGCTCAGCGTCACGCCGTTCGCCGCCGACAGACCGTCGCCTGCGTTCGGCGAACATGTGCATGCCATTCTGACCGAAATCGGGCTCGACAGCGATGCTGTAGAGACCCTGATAGCGGAGCGCGTCGTTGCGGTGGACCTTGGTTCTTGACAGGGGTGGGCGCCCCATGCTCCTCGAACCTGATGCTGAGGGACCGCGCAAACGAAATTCTTCGATCCGTATCAGTCAAAGGACTCAATTGATGACAAGCAAAATGAAGCCGGCAGTTCGATCGATCGTTGGCGAACCCAGGCCGATCGCCGTTCCGGGACAGGTGTTCTCATGAGCATCGGTATGCCTTGGAGTCATTTGACCGGACTGACCCAACTGCCGTCGGGACTTCACGTCGGGGTCGTCGATCGAGTCGGATATCTGATCATGGACCGACCAGAACGTCTCAATGCCCTGAGCAAGGCTGTTCAACAAGACATCGTCGAGACCATCGATGAATACAGCGTGAGCCACGATGTCTGGGGCGTGATCCTTTCTGCTGTCGGAGCTCGTGCCTTCTCCGCAGGAGTCGATCTGAAGGAAGTGAGCGAGGCGGACAAGGGCGGCAAGGCGATGCGAAGGCCGATGACCGGGGCGATGCGCAACGTCTTCGAAACTGTGTATGACTGCGCCAAGCCCACGATGGCGGTCCTCAACGGCCTGGCTGTGGGCGGCGGCTGCGAGATATCCCTCGCGTGTGACCTTCGGATCGCCTCGGTCGATGCCGTGATCGGAATGCCGGAGTCGAAGCGAGGCATGGGGGCCGCATTCGGGTCGGCCCTGCTGCCTCGGCTGATCCCCGCAGCGCTTGCATTCGAGATGCTCTACTTCGGGGACTCGATATCGGCCTCCCGCGCAGCAGAGATCGGGTTGGTCAACCGTGTCCTGCCCGTTGACGATCTGGGCGAAGCAGCGACGGAAATGATGGGCGAGGTGATCAAGCGGGCGCCCCTCACCGTCCGGCGCTACAAAGCGGTGATCAACCGGACACGCGAGCTCCCGCTGGCAGCGGCCCTTCGTACCGATGTGCAGCCGGATCCCTACGGAAGCTGGGACCGCACAGAGGGCGTAGCCGCCTTTGCCGAGAAGCGTGAGCCGCGCTGGGAAGCCCGATGAATACCCCAAAGGACACTCAGTACCGCTCTTGACAGGGGGTGTCGTCCGCACGTGCCGGGGACCAGAGCGCGTTGCAGCAAGGGCATACTCCATCGCGATGGCCCTCAAGGCCTGGGATGGCCGTCGACTCGAATGCGCACATTCGATGCCCGATACGGGAAGCCTCGCGGACGGCCCGGAGACGCTCGCAACGTTCATGAACCTGACCATCTGCCACCCGGCAACGCTGTGTGACGATGGCCTTGGCATCCGAACGAGCGGTCTCGTCGAGCAGACACACTGGCAATCTCGGATCTGTGCGGGTGAGCACCAGCCTCGATTCGTGCCTGGCTTGGGCCTGCACCAAGATCAGGCGATGGTCGAACAGGCACCTCTGGCCGGGATGACGGTCGTCGAGATCGGTGGCGGTATTGCGGCTGCGTTCTGCGGACGGCAGCTCCGAGGATTCGGCGCCCGCCGCGTGCGCGTCGAGGTTCCCGCCGACCGTGATCTCCTCGATCCCGACGAGACGGCCTTTCTCGTCTCGGGAGCCGAGCGTGTCTCGCTGGACGAGGTCGACCTGGCTGCCTTGATCTCCCGAGCCGACGTGCTCGTCGAGGACCAGCCACCGGGATGGTTGGCCGCTCACGGTCTCGATCCTCTCGAGCTCCGACAGCGCCACCCCCAGCTGGTGATCACCTCGATCTCTCCGTTCGGTCAGACGGGCCCGAAAGCCCGATGGCGCACGACGCCGGCGGTGCAGTTTGCGGCCGGTTCGCTGATGAGCCTGACCGGTGAGCCCCACCGGAGCCCGCTGGTCACCGGTGGATCGCAGGCGTTCTTCCTGGGGGGACTCCAGGCCTTTGCCGCCACGAGCGCCCTGCTCCTGGGTCGTCGCCTCACCGGACGAGGCGAGTGGCTCGATCTGTCGATGCAGGAGTGTGCGGCGTCCATGCCCGAGCTCTACGGCCCCCAGAGCGAGTACTCGCTGCATGCGCCGGTCCGGCGTCTGGGCAACAGCGTCCGTGCCATCTGGGGCGTCTATCGATGCGCCGACGGGTTCGCCGGGGTTTGCTGTCTCGAGCGTCAGGCCCGCCCGTTCCTGCGCCTCCTCGGCGACGACGTGGCCGACGACGAGCGCTTCGCCGACCCGATACGGCGGATCGAGCACGATGACGAGCTCCTGGCTCGCGTCAGGTCGTTCATGATCGAGCGGACCAAGGACGAGCTCGTCGCCCTGTCGCCCGCCCACCGGGTGCCATTCGGCGCGGTCCGCACCCCCCGGGAGCTGGTCGACGACGAGGCCTACGGAGTTCGTGGTTTCTTCGACGACATCGGCGCTGATGAGCGTGGCCCGATCCCGGTCCCCGGGCGACCGTTCCCCGGGCTCGGGTGGGTTCCCGCCAACGCCCCGATCCCCGCTGCCGATCCGCTGGTGGTCCCCGATTCCTCGGTCGGCACCAGCGACCGCCCCGACGCTCTGCCCTTGTCTGGTCTTCGGGTGCTCGATCTCACCATGATGTGGGCCGGACCCTATGCCACCAAACTGTTGGCCGAGCTGGGCGCCGAGGTCATCAAGATCGAGTCGCCGAGCGCGTGGGACAACATCCGTACCCTCATTCCCCAGGCCCCGACCGTCCCCGACCCGTGGAACAGCGCATACTATTTCAACGAGTACAACCACTCCAAGAAGTCTCTGACCCTCGATCTGGCCCAGGTAGCCGGGCGTGAGGTCTTCCTCCGGCTCGTCGCCGACGCCGATGTGGTGATCGAGAACTATCGGGCCGACGTCATGGACAAGTTGGGACTGACCGAGGAGGTGCTACGCAAGGCCAACGAGGATCTCGTGTTGATCTCGATGGCCGGATTCGGCAAGAGCGGACCGTTGCGCGATCACGTCGGGTTCGGGCCGATCATCGAGATGATGTCGGGCCTCATGTCCGTCAGCGGCTATGGCGATGACGATGTGCCGGTGAAGACGGGAATCTCCTACGGCGACCCGGTCGGTGGTCTGAACGCCGTCGCCGCCGTTGCCTTGTCGCTCCTCGCCCGACACCGCTTCGGCACGGGACGCCACATCGACCTCGCCCAGCGAGAGACGGCGACGACGATGGTCGGGCCCGCCTTCGTCGCGGCCGCACGCGGCGAGGACCCGATAGTCCACGGCAACCGTCACCCGCGGTTCGCACCGCAGGGCTGCTATCGGGCAGGCGAGGCGTCCGACGATCGTTGGGTGGTGATCTCGGTCTGCACCGACGAGCAGTGGGTTGCCCTGGCCGACCTCCTCGACCGGGCCGACCTGGCGGCCCTCGACGGGGATCAACGCCGCGCTCGTCACGACGAACTCGATGAGGCCATTACTCGCTGGACGGCCTCCCTGGAACCCGAAACCGTCGCCGACCGTTGCCAGGCCGCCGGGATCCCGGCATCGGCGGTCCTCGACACGATGCGCATGCACGACGATCCGCAGCTGGTGGATCGAGGGTTCTGGCGGGTCGTGCCCAACGACAAGATGCTCCCGTACCGGCAGAGCGGGCCCACGTGGCGCCGGGTCACCGGCACTCCTCACGAGATGGTGCGCTCACCTTGGTTTGGCGAACACAACCGCGAGTTGCTCACCCGACTCGGCCTCGGTCCCGACGAACTCGAGGCGCTGGCCGAGGCAGGCGTCATCGCCGACGCACCCGTCAATCCTGGCATGGGATAGGCGGCCGGCTTGCCAGTGGTCGGCCATCAACTCGCCGACCCATTCCGGTTGGCGGACGGGTGTGCGGGGGCCGACCTCGATCATGTGGGGCTTGATGTCGAGAAGCTGCGTGTCATCGATTGCGTGGATGACGCGATCCAAGATTCACCGTCGACACCTCGACTCGATCGAAGGAGGAACACCACCTCGATGCGGGAGCCCTGCAGAGTGGTGTCGGAGCGGCGATCGTGCACGGGGAGTCCCTCGCGCCCGATGGGGCGGAGATCGTTCTCCACGTCTCCGGCGAGATCCATGAGGCGCTCGCGTCGATCGTGCTTCCGCCGCTCTCCGGCGGTCGGGCGGAGTCGTGGGCATCGCTGGTCGAAGTGGCCCCAGAGCTCGGTGAGAACTGGTTGCTCGTCGGCGAGTTCGATGCTCCAGGGGCGCATGTACTTTGGGTCGTAGTACCCCCTCCGAATCAAGCGTTGGTACGCCGTCGCCGTGCCAGTCTGGGCCGTAGACGGGCGGCTCGAGGCGTCGTTCTCGGCGTTTTGTCTAGCAGTCGATGGCGGCTTGTATTGCGGCGCATGCTTCGGCGAGTCGGGCCGGCTGCAGTTCGCAGATCTGGTCGACCAGGTAGGCCTTGGGGACGACTCTGAGGTTGTCGAAGCTGGCGACGCAGTCGGTGGGCATGCCGTCTTCGGTTCCGAGTCGTAGTTCGGTGGGGATCTCTCTGATCGTGCGGGTCACGGGCGCTGCGAGGACGCTGTTGAGGACGGGGATCGCGGCTGATCGGGTCATGATGAGGAACGGTCGGCGACCGACGTCTTCGATCTCGCCCCACCAGATCTGGCCTCGGTCTGGAGTTGTCACCATGGTTCGTCGAGGATTGCTTCGCGAAGGGACGCGAGCGCTGCGTGCTGTTCGGTTTCTGTTGGTGGTTGCCGTTTGTAGCCGTCGACCACGGCGCGATCGGTACGACGTTGGAGTTCGAGTTTCGTGATGGCTTCGATGCCGGCGCGAACTGCAGCGGCTCGGCTTTCGTAGGCTCCGCTCTTGACGAGTTCGTCGAGGTCGGAGAGGAGCGGCTCCGGAAGTCGTACGGCGATTTGTTCGGTGGCCATTCGGGCAGTATACCGCTACGGGATGCCGAACGGTATGCGGAGTAAATGGTCAGTGCCGTCCGGGGAGCCAACGTGGTCGGGGTTGCTGCGGCTGATTTCCGAGCCCGCTGAGACCCTCCTTGTTGCTGCGCGTGGCTCGCGCGTCGCTCTCCTGCTGTTCACCCCGAGCCGGGTCCTGTCGTCGTCGTTGATCGTTGGCCTTTCGATCTGTTGTCGCAGGATGGCGAGCTGGTGCGGAGCACCATGAGTTCGAGGTCCTTGGAGCGGCCGGACTGGACGGCGAGGCGTGCCAGCGAGGCGACTCGTCCCCCTAAACGACGCTGCCGGTCGAAGGCGAGCGGAGGGTCAGGCGGGTTGCCGGTACCAGATCAGCTCTGCTGATGGTTGGCCAGGAACTTTTCGAGTCGACCCAGCGCCCGGACGAGATCGTCCACACTGGGCAGGAAGACCACCCGGAAGTGGTTCGGCTCGGGACAGAACCACTCGAGGCCGCACCCCCGGGGGTGCGGCGGGCAGTGGGCCGGACGTGGACCCTCTCGTCGGCCGAGATCGCCGCATCGTCGCCGGACGGCCCAGCACACGTGCGAAAGGCCGGGCCAGCTGGCCCGGCCCCCGCCGCACGGAAGTCCACTGGAAGGGTGATGGTTCCCGTCGGAGCGTACGGCTGTCCGACGACGAACCCGGCCGCATCGGCATCGGGCGAGCTGACGGTGACCGTGACCACGCGACCGTCGACGAACTCGGCCGGCTCGCTGGGGATGAAGAAAATGGTCAGCCCGAACGGAGCCGTCGTCCCCGCGCAGAGGGTCCCGCCGTTGATGGCGGTCGCGTTGGCACCGTCCGCCGCTGCAGGGCCGACACCGAGCAGCGGCACCATCGCAAGGGCTGCGGCCGTACTGACGGCTGCTCGCCACCGGACGACTGGTTTGCCCGCCGCCGGAACCAAACCGACACGGTAGGGGCTGCCTGTCAACTCGGTGGCGTGAGTGTTGGCATCGACCCAGTGGGTCGGCTTCGTGTCTTGGGATCCGGTGCTGTGGTCGATGACCGTCGCCAGTACCAGTTCCCGACCCTCGGCGCTCTCCCCGCAGCGACCCCGGTCGAAAGCGACCCGACAACGACGTCGACGGTGGTGATGGGTTCGCTACACATCGGGACGCCCCGGCAGCTCTTCGCCGTCCTTGCCCTACTCCTCGCCAACTCGTTGGGGGATGTCCCCCATGACGGAGATCGTCCGGCAGATCACAGTGAAGTCATGACCAACACCAAGCGCATCGCATCTCTACTCATCGTTCTTTCAACGCTCGCAGTTCCTTCTGCTGCTTTCGCAGCGGATGACCTGGATGACTCGTCCCCTGCTGGAGAGGGGGGCTGCTTCTACACCGACGCCGACGGCTACGACATCCCGATTTTCAACGGCGAGGGCGTGATCGTCGACGGCAAGCTCGTCACGTGCAAGGACGGCGAGCTGACGATCAAGCGTTCACGGGCATCTCGGTGGTCGAAGCCCGCAACTGGAGGTGACGTCCTTGCTCCGACACCGACACCGACACCGACACCGACACATCGGACTTCCAGAGTCTCCCGGTCGACTTCGCCATTGCTTGCGAGCCGCTGAACATCGTGGCACTCGGCCTCAAGGCCTATCAGTGCCGATCAGTACAGTCCTCACCTCAGCTCGAACCGAGATCACATACGCAGAGGGGCGCTGATTCCTGGTGGATCAGCGCCCCTTTGCCGTCGCGCCGGGGAGCGGTGGAGCCGGGCGCTGCTTGCATGCCATCCCCTCTGGGCGACGTGATGATCAGCGAGCCCTCGAGGGCCGAAGCCGGCTGCGTATCGCGAGTTCCGGCAGCGAAGACGGTCTTGTGCCCGCCGCCTCGAGCACTACGCCGACAATCACCTGAGCATGATGTTGGCCCTGACCGAACAAGACGGCCCTCTTGCGGATGTGCTCGATTCGCTGATCGAGTCCATCATCGCCCGAGCAGCGACCTGCCGGCAGGTTGTCCGCTGGCGAAGAGGCAAGTGGCTCTTGGTGCGGACGCCGAGACCTTGCGAGCTCGATCGAAACTGACCTTCGCCGGGCTGCTGGATTCCAGCTGATCGGGGTCTTGGATGGACGGTGAACAAGGCCTGACTCAGGAACAAATCAAAACCGCCCTGGGCCAGGACTGGCGAGCCCGTGCTCGACGACGACGCCTGCGGGAGAGGACGGTCGATCTGCTCCTCCCCTCCGAATGCGGTGGACTTCGAGCGGTGGGGAGGAAGCCTGAGCGCAGGGTCTCGACTTGAGCATCACCGACAGTGCGTGGGTGCTCGTCGAGCTGTTGGGTACACCGGTGCCACGGGTAGCGGGACAACACCGGGTGGACATGGCGTTCGACGTCGACGACCGGGAACGTCATGACCTCCGCAAACCTTTCCGTGACACCGGAAACGGGCAATTTCCGGAGCAGGTCCGGGCACCCGATGGGGCACCGAACGTCCTCATCGTGCTGATCGACGACATGGGATTCGGGGCATCCTCGGCCTTCGGTGGGCCTTGTGAGATGCCCACCACCGATCGGCTCGCCGGAGGCGGACTCCGCAACACCCGCTTCCACACGACGGCGATGTGCTCGCCGACCCGAGCGTCGTTGATGACCGGCCGCAATCACCACTCGATTGGCATGGGCGCGATCACCGAGATCGCGGCTGCACACCCTGGGTACACCTCGATGCGGCCTCCGACCGCAGCACCGATCGCGGAGGTCCTTCGCCTCCACGGCTACAACACTGCTTGCTTCGGCAAGTGGCACCAGACCCCGGTCTGGGAGACGAGCTCGTCCGGGCCGTTCGACCGGTGGCCGACCGGAGAGGGCTTCGAGGTGTTCTACGGGTTCAGTGGCGGCGAGACCGACCAGTACAACCCCTCACTGTTCGACGGCATCGATCTGTCCACCCGCCCGGATGAGATCCCGGCTTGGGACGACCTGAGCGACGATCACCATCGTCTTCACGCTCGGATGATGGAGAACTACGCCGGCTTTGCCACCCATACCGACGAGCAGGTCGGCCGCATCGTCGATTCGCTCGAGCAGCTCGGCACGCTCGACAACACCTTGATCTTCTACATCCTCGGCGATCTTCTACATCCTCGGCGACAACGGCGCCAGCGCCGAGGCAGGGCCCGACGGGACGCTCAACGAGTTGGCGCAGTACAACATGCAGCCTCAGCGGCTGGCGATGCTCAAGGAGCTGTTCACGATCGAGGCGGCGTCGTTCAATGTCTTCCCGCTCGACGACCGCAAAGCGGAACGTCTCGACCCGGCGTTCGTCGGCCGAACCTCGCTCACGCTGTACCTGGGCGCCACCCATCTCGGCGAGTCGACGGTCCCCGACGTGAAGAACCGCTCGCACTCCGTCACCGCCGAGATCACGATCGGCGACCAGGCCGGACAGGGCGCAATCATCGCCCAGGGCTGACGGTTCGGCGGATGGACGCTGTTCCTCGACGGCGGCGCGCCCGCGTACTGCCACACAACGCCTCGCGACGTCGGCGAAATCCGAGGCGATGAGGAGTTCGCTCCGCTTCGGTTCGGGCGGCTGCTGTTTGGCGCGTCTCGGACGCGTTGGAGGGATGACGGACTCGACGTCGCAGCGCATTCCACGGACGCGGCGAGCCCTCTACGTCGGTGGACAGGAACGTCGCCGTTCCCGACGGCATATCCGTGCTCACGCTCCAGCATGGCTCACGAGCCGAGTCAGCGTTCCTTTCTGGAAGCGCCCTCATCGATTTCGCCAGAGCGTTCTTCACCTTGATCGCTCCGTAGCCGGCGAGGACTAGCCCATTCTTGGGGAGTCATCGTGTGTCCATGCCCTGACTCTCGAGGCAAGTGGACCAGGATCGTGAATCGAGTCGTCCGCTCGACAACGGTGCCGATTGCGGAACCTTCGAGCCCCATCATGAGACCGCCCTCCTTGCGTCGTTGTGAGGCCGGAGCGCTGTGTTCGAAGTGTTCTGGTCGCCCTCGGGCAGCGGGTATGGCTCAGTTGCCGCCCTGCTGCGTGCTCCAGGATCAGCGCTGGTGCACCGGAGTCGGGCGACTGAGACCTCGCTGTGAACGGTGACCCAGTCGCTCTCAGCGGGTGGAAGACGCTCAGTCCAACCGGCGGTGGCAATCCTGGCCGGGTGCAACTCGACCAGCTCGGAGCAAGTGCATCGACGGGGTTTCAGGTTTCGGCGAGGCTCAGATCGCCGACCGTGCCATTGGCCCAGGTGTCAGCGCAAGCGATCGTCCAGATCGTTGCCCCGACCTCGGCCGGGTCGGCAAGATGGCCGTCGTCGTGCAGGCCCTGGAAGCGCTCGACGTTGGGGAAGGCAACGCTGTCGCTGCTTCTGATCTCGGCCTGCATGGAGGTGGCTACGACGCCGGGGCTGATCGACAGTGCCCGAACCAGGTCATCGCGGTCAGCCTGCTCGAGGCCGACCGAACGAACCCACATGTCGACTGCCGCCTTGGATGCGCAATAGCTGGTCCACCCTGGGTACGGGCTCTTCCCGGCGCCGGAAGACAGCTGGATCAACACGGTCGGTGTCGTCGCTCGTAGTGCCGTGCGAATGATGGCGTCGCCCAGCACCTGTGGTGCTGCGCTGTTCAGCAAGACGTTGGCGGCGTAACTCTCGGCGTCGACCTCGCCGGCGAATCCGATCGGCGTCAGCGTGGCGGCGTTGTGAACGGCCACGATCCGGGAGGGGGCGATGTCGTCGACGAGGGTGTCGAACCAGGTCGCGAACTCGGGCCAAGATTCTGGACGGGAGAGGTCGACGGTGAGCTGGTGCTCGAAGTTGGACGTCGAGCGGTTGCACACGGCAACCACAGCGCCATCGGCGGTTGCCGCCGCTGCGATGCCAGCCCCAATTCCGCGGGAGGCTCCGGTCACTACCGCCAGGACGGGACCGTGTTCTTCGGATGAGTCAGACACGCTGAAGATGGTAGTCAACGTGATCTGCGACCGCTGTCGGCGCGGCCTCGACGAAGCCGCCGATCCCTGGCCAGAACTGGGTGGCGGTACGGCTCAGCGCCCCACCGTGTTCTGGCGGTGCGCCGCCGCTGGATGGCGCTCACCGAGTGTCGGGCCGTTGCCGAACAGCTTGTGCCGGTAGGTTCCTGATCGGTAGTCGGTCTTGTACATGCCGCGGCGTTGCAGCTCGGGGATGAGGTGGTCGACGACGTCGGTGAACGTTTCGGGCATCACGGCGTACGCCAGGTTGAAGCCGTCGAGGTCGCACTCGGCGGCCCAGGCCGCAAGCTCATCGGCGACGTACTCGGGACCGCCGACGAGGACGGGACCGCCGCCTCCCAAACCGACCTTCAGCGCGAGGCTTTCGAGGTTCGCTTCCCCGGACGTGTCGCCTGCGAACGCGGCCGCCGCCGACTGGATGGCGTTGCTGTTGACAGCGCTGGATGCGATGAGCTCGGGCTTGTCGAAGTCGATGCCTGTCCACCCGGAGACCAGGGTCAGGGCGCCTTCAGCGCTCACGTACTGCTCGTAGTCGTCATACTTCTCGTGTGCTTCGCGGTCGGTGGGTGCGGTGATGACGGTCGTGAGCGCAAAGACGAGGATGTCCGAGGGATCGCGCCCGGCGTCTGCTGCGAGCGCGCGGAGCTTGGCGACGTCGGTTGCCATCTTCGCTCGCGAGTTTCCGCCAACGAACACGCACTCGGCGTGCTTCGCGGCGAAGGCCATGCCCTTCGCCGACGCACCGGCCTGATAGAGGACTGGTGTCCGCTGCGGCGATGGCTCGCAGAGATGGATCGCGTCGACGTGGAAGTACTCGCCGTCGTGGACGACTCGGTGGACCTTCGACGGATCCGTGAAGACGTGGGCGCCACGGTCGCGTTGGGCCGCATCGTCTTCCCAGCTGCCCTCCCAGAGACGGTATTGAATGTCCATGAACTCATCGGCGATGTCGTAGCGCGTGTCATGGTCGACCTGCTTGACCAGTCCGGCACCCTTCGCTCCGCTGTCGAGATAGCCGGTCACGACATTCCAGCCCACCCGACCGCTGGTGAGATGGTCGAGCGTCGACATACGGCGGGCGAACGGCAGCGGCGGCTCGTGGGACAGGTTCACCGTGACAGCGAAGGCCAGATGCTCGGTCACCTGCGCCATCGGCGGGATGATGAGAAGCGGGTCGTTGACCGGCACCTGCACGGCGTCTCTGAGCGCGGCGTCGACGCTGCCCCCGTAGACGTCGTAGACGCCGAGCACATCGGCCAGAAACAGACCGTCGAACTTCCCACGCTCCAAGAGCTGAGCGAGGTGAACCCAATGCTGCATCGTTCGGTAGTCACCAGAGGTGTCGCGTGGATGACGCCAGAGCCCTTGCGATTGATGGCTGACACAATTCATGGCGAAGGCATTGAGGCGAAGCTCACGTTGCATTGGCACTGTTTCCCGCATTGCATCTCCCTGCATGTCGTCGCCCAGCAATTCAGTCTCGTGCCCGAGCAACCGGCTGGAGTCGGCGACGCGGACGATGCCGAATCAACTGATCTCGAGCACGTCTCGAGCCGTGCGCACCGCCCACTTGTAGTCGGCCTTGCCGTTCGGGCTGCGGAACATTCGATCCACGCGCACGATGTGCTTCGGCAGCTTGTAGCCCGAGAGCTGCGAGCGCAGCGAGTCGACCAGGTCCCGATCGGTCACGGTGGCGCCATCGGCAAGTTGCACGACGGCCGTGACCGCTGAGCCCCACTTGGGGTCGGGAACACCGACCACGTTGGCGTCGATCACCGAGTCGAGGAGCTTGAGCGCTTCTTCGACCTCTTCGGGGTAGACCTTTTCGCCGCCGGTGTTGATCGACACCGAACCTCGGCCGAGCAAGGTGATCGAGCCGTCGGCCGCCACGGTGGCCCAATCGCCGGGGATCGACCAACGTTTGCCCTCGATCTCGCGAAACGTCTCGGCTGACTTCTTCGGGTCGCCGTAGTAGCCGAGTGGAATCGGTCCGCCCACGGCCAGCAGCCCGGGCTCGGTCGAGCCCGGCTCGACCCGTCGCCCGTCTTCGGTGAACACCGCAGCATTCGGGCCGAGCGTGAACGTCGCCGTGCCGGTGTCGATGCCGCCACCGGCTGACGACTGTTTGGCCGCGAACCCCACGCCCTCGCTGGAGCCGAGCGAGTCGCTGCATACGAGGGCCGACCCGCCTGCTTTCGCGTGGGCGAGCAGGCGGTCCTTGACGGGCTGGCTCCACATGACGCCCGACGAGCCGACGGTCTTCACCGACGTGAGGTCGAACGGACGTCCGGCAGCGACGGCCTGGTCGAGTGCGTCGACCATCGGTGTGCAGAAGACGTCGCCCACGATCGAGATCGTGGTGCAGCGCTGTTCCTCGACGGTGCGCCACAGTTCGGCCGCGTCGAGGTGGCGACTCGTGAGTGACACCACCGAGCCGCCGCACGTGAGGTTCACGAGGGCGCCGATCCCGGCGGTTCCGTGCATCAACGGCGAGGCGGCGAGCTGGCGAGGAGCGAGGCAGCGTTCGTGGACGAGGTCGATCGCGGCCGGGATGTCGGCCGGGGTGGTCGGCATGGGGAGGCCCCACGCGTCGTAGTTGCGACGGCTGATGGCCACCACGTTCGCGTGCGGCCACATCACCCCCTTCGGGTTGCCGGTGGTGCCACCGGTGTAGAGGATCCACAAGTCGCTGCCCGAGCGCTCGATTCGTTCAGCGGGCGCGCTGTCGGCGACGACCGTCTCGTAGTCGAGGGCCCACTGGGGCCGTTCGCCGCCACCCACCTGGATCCAGAGCCGAACCTTGCCGAGCTGTTCGCGAACGTTGCCGATCCGCTCGGCGAGCGTCGAGTCGAAGAACACCGCCTTCGCGTCGCTGTTGTCGATGAGGTAGGCCAGTTCGTTCTCGACGTATCGGTAGTTCACGTTGCATGGCGCCGCCCGCACTTTGAAGGCGGCGAACTCGGCCTCGAGGTACTCGTTGCCGTTGTAGAGGGCACACGCCACATTGTCGCCCGCTCCGATCCCGACCTCGGCGAGGGCACCAGCCAGACGCGCCGACCGCTGTTCGAAGTCGGTCCACGAGCGCGACACGCCATCGCAGCGGAGGGCGAGGGCGCCGCCGTGGTGATCGGCGATGCCTTCCCATGCCGTGGCCAGGTTCATCTTCTCGAAATCGGTCATCGCCGGACACTAGAGGAACGCAGCGTTCGCAGTCCTCTTGGCAGACGCGGCTCCGTTCTCTGATTAGGGTCGAGCCTGATGGACGACAGAGCCGACACGCACCAGCCAGCCGACGCACCGAGGGAAGCGACCGATCCGGGGATCCGGTTCGGCTGGTTCATCCCGACCGCGGGTGACACCGATCGACTTTCCGACCCGACACAGGTCGCGCCGTCGCTCGATCTCTTCGAGCGGGTTGCCAAGGCCGCGGAGTCTGCCGGTTTCGAGTACGTCCTCGTGCCCGTGCAGAGTGCGTGCTGGGAGGCCTACATCAGCTGCGCCTTCGTGGCGGCCAGGACCGAACGGCTCTCGATGCTGCTCGCGGCTCGGGCCGGTTTCGTCGCCCCGACCGTGATGGCCAAGATGATCGCCACGTTCGATCAGTTGTCCGGCGGACGGGTCAAGGTGAACCTCATTACGGGGGGCTCGGCGGCCGAGATGGCGGCCGACGGATTGTTCGACGAGCACGACGAACGCTACGAGCGACTCGACGAGGCCGTCAGCGTCATGAAGCAGGCATGGACGACCAAGGGTCGCTTCGACCATCACGGTCGGCACTATCGGGTCGACGGTGGTCTGGTGCTCCCCAGACCGCTGCAGCAGCCCTACCCACCGATCTACCTGGGGGGAGCGTCGGCAGCCGCCCGCCGTGTCTCGATCCACCACGCCGACGTCCACTTGTTCTGGGGAGACCATCCGGACCGGATCGCCGAGCAGATCGCCGAGATCGAGGCCGAGCGGGTCGCCGCCGGCCGTGAACGAGTGCTCGGCTACGGCATGCGGCTCCAGGTGATCTGTCGCGAGACCGAGGACGAGGCCTGGTCGGCCGCAGAGGAGTTGGTCGCCGGTGGATCCGAAGCCCAGCGTCGCCGGATCCGCACGCTGTGGGACCAGTCGACGGCAGGCACCCGGCAGCAGGAACTGGCCGATGCCGACGACCTCCACGTGGAGGGTCATCCGCACCTGTGGGCGGGGATCGCTCGCCTACGACCAGGTGCTGGAACGGCGGTGGTGGGGACTCCTGAACAGGTGGCGGCCACACTCGACGAATACGTTGCTGCCGGCTGCCGTGGGTTCTGCCTGTCGGGCTATCCGCACGACACCGAGGCGGAGCGCTTCGGCAGGCTCGTCATGCCCTACTTCGCCGACCGGCTCGCCACTCCCGCGATCGATCTGGTCGAGGCTCGCCGATAGCCCACGGCTCGGTTCGGTCTTGCCTGGGGTTTCGGCGGTCTCGTCGTCGATCGCCGAGCCGCTTTCGGTCGGACGAACGTCCGTGACGCCGTCACCCGGTAGGTTCATCGTTCGAAACTCGAAGTAACCTGTCGGAGTCCGCTGAACTGGTGCAATGCACGGCTCGATGGCGATTGCCAGCGTTGGCGTCCCGTGCGATGAAGGAATACGTGACCGTTACCGGCCATCACCTCGATCAACAAGCCCACGACGATCCTGGGGATCGGTATCGGGCCACTTTGCTTGCGGTCGTGATGCTGGCGGTCACGGCATTCGGCTCGTTGATGACGATCGTGACGGTTGCGCTTGGCACGATCGCTGATGACCTGGAAACGTCGCGAGCCACCCTCACCTGGGTCATCACGGGACTGATGCTGGCAATGGCAGTCGTCACTCCGCTTGGCGGAAAGTTGGGTGACATTCACGGTCATCGCAAGGTGTTCCTGATCGGCCTGTTCGGCGGGGGTGTTGCCACCGTTGCGTGCGCGCTCGCCTGGAACGCCGGATCGCTCATCGTGTTCCGGGTCTTGTTCGGTGTGTTCGGAGCGCTGGTCATTCCCAACGCCCAGGCACTGATGATGCACGCCTACGGTCCGAAGCGACGAGCGACAGCGATGGGGTGGTTCCAGTTCGCCATGACCGGGGCGCCGACGATCGGCATCATCCTCGGTGGCCCGCTGATCGATCTCTGGGGTTGGCGGGCGCTCTTCTTCATCTTCGCCGGCGTGAACACGGCTGCGCTGGTGACCGCTGCTCTTGTCCTGGCTCCGACGACGGTCCGTGCCGATGTGCGAATCGACTACGCCGGAGCAGCCACACTGGCGATCGCCGTCTTGGGCGGGTTGCTTGCCATCACCCGATTCACCGAAGAACTCCGCTCCGGTGTCGATTCCGCCGCCCTTCTCGACCCGCTCGGCTGGCTCATGATCGCGTTTGCTGTCGCCGGCGCGTTCGTCTTCATCCGAGTCGAGCGAGGTTCGCCGGCCCCGATGATCGAGCTGGACTACTTCCGGCGCCGCAACTTCACGCTTCCCATGGTGTCGTCGGCCCTGATGCAGTTCGCCTACATGGGTGGGTTCGTGGTCACGCCCGCCTTGCTCGAAACCCGCTACGGCTGGACGGTCGGTGGCATTGCGCTGTTGATGGCGCCCCGCCCGGGCGCGTTCAGTGCCTCCGCCGTGCTCGGCGGCTACCTGCCGCAACGGATCGGCCAACGGATTCCGATCGTGCTCGGATCGGTATTCATGGTGGCGTCGATGGTGGCGTTCATCATCGCGTCGCCAATGACCAACGGCCTTGGCATCGGGCTGATCGTCGTTGGCTTGGTTCTGACCGGCATCGCAGCGGGAATCTCGCAGCCGTCGGTGGCGGCCATGGTGGTCGATGCGGTCGATGAGTCCGATATGGGCATCGCCAACGGCATGAGCCAGCAGGTGATGTTCATTGGCATCGTTGCCGGGATCCAGACCATGAACGTGCTGGTCGGCGACGACGCTTCGTCCGGCCGATTCATCGCCACCTACCTCCTGGGTGGTGCCGTCGCTGTCGCCGGGCTCCTGGCCGCGCTTGCGATCCCTCGCGCCCCGCGGCCGAGCATCTAGGGACCAGGCGATTTCGGTCTGCGATTGGTGGCGAGCGAGACTAGTGGTGTCACCGATTTGGCAGTCATCACCGCCGACGTGATCGTCGAGCAGGTCTAGGCAGGGGTTGATCGTCTTGCGTCGGCCGCTGAATCGACTGGTGTCATTGTCGTCTCCCCGCAGTGAAAGCGCCCCGTAGCGGTGCCGTCGTCGATCTATGTGAAACGCATGAGGAATTCCGACCACTGGACGGATTGGGCACTGCCAGTCGGACGGTCGGAGTAAGAGAAGCCCCAATCAGGGCACCAGACGGATGCAGCGACACGAGAGAACACGAACTGAATCGAATTGGGGCACAGTCAGGAGGTCGGGAGTTCGAATCTCCCCAGCCCAGTGGTTGAGCAAGCAGGTCGAGGCCGGTCCCGTGGGGCCGGCTCTCCTTGTTTCCGACCCGCCGAAACAAAATGCATGAGAGCTAGGTGCCGCCATCCTCGACACCTCGGCCACGGCCCACATGACTCGGGGTCCTCGAACAGCCCTCCTGGCCCGAAGTCGTCAGGTCGCAGCCGCCGGGTGCTGGGCCCACATCTACCGCCTCGGTCGTGGCTCGTGCCTGGACGGCGACGTCATCGGTGAATTCTCATTGCGCGCTCCGCCCGAGACCCTGATCGCCTCGTCTTCGAGGATCAGATGCATTCCGCGATCATCGACAACGATGTTCAAC
Source organism: uncultured Acidimicrobiales bacterium (assembly GCA_963698395.1). Classification (GTDB taxonomy): domain Bacteria; phylum Actinomycetota; class Acidimicrobiia; order Acidimicrobiales; family SZUA-35; genus JBBQUN01. The sequence continues at coordinate 1,295,725 of CAVOQQ010000008.1, read as the reverse complement.
GTCGTGAGCCATCCGTCGATCGTCGTCCAGCGTGGGTCGGGCGAATTCCACGTCGTTCGCACCTTCACCTTCGAAGACCTCCGCGATCGATTGTTCTGAGGCCGACGAAGACCGCCCGCTTCCGGCCGATGGCGACCGCTCACCGAGGCGACAACCGATTCGCCCGACTGGAGGAAGAGGACATCACCGGCAATGGTCATCCGGGATGATCGCCCATGCCACCACGTTGGTCGACCAGATGGCATCGCCATTGCACGGTCGAAGGCGGACGTTGGCGCCGCTATCGAGGAGGTAGATCCGGTCGCCCACCATTACCAACTCGAGCGGTAGGTCAGGCTTCGAGACGATCCGGTCGCCGTTCGCATCGTCCCGTCGCTCAGGTTCACGAGTAGATCGACGTCAAGTCCGACGTGGTGGCGTAGAGCGCTGCGTCATCCGCCGCAAACTCGACGTCAGACCTTGGCTACTGTCCATCGTGGATCGCCGGTGCGAAGGTCGTGGGCAACGTAGTCGGAGCGTCCGGTCACCTCGACAGCACACGACCCCACCGCTGACTGCCTTCACCGAGAAGAAGTCGACCTCGGTCGTCGACCAGAGCCGTTCGCTCGTGCGAAGGTCCCGAGCAACGAGAGTGCGCTCGCCGAAGACCACATCGTCGAGCCGTCGCTTGCACCGCGTAGCCGTGTGGCGTTCGTGGCGCCGGATCTCGTCCTGCCGGATTGGCCCGACCGCCGAAACGTCGAACGCTGACGTAACGAGTTCGGTACCGTCGAACCACGTCGTGATCAGGACGCTCTCGACCAATTCGGCGGCGACGAGCATGTCCAGAGCAAGGTCGACCGACGGCGCGTGGGGTTGAGCTTCGTGGGCCGAATGTCGACCGCAGTCGGCCTCGCGGTGATGAGCGCTGGCTTCGGGTGTCTCCGTTTCACCGGGCAGGGTCTGCTGACGTTGACGTCTCGGACCATGATCGCCCAGTGGTTCGAGCGACGTCGAGGTGTGGTGACCTCGGGATCGAATGCGGTGATGAGCTTCGCCTTTGCCTCGAGCCCGGCCCTGTTGCTCCTGCTGATCGAGGTCGATGGCTTCCGTACGGCGTGGAGAATGCTGGCCGCAGCCCTCGTGTGCGTCATGGGCGTCGTCGTCGTGGTGTTCTTCCGCGACAGTCCCGAGACCTCCGGCTTGGTCATCGACGGCGGGCTCGCCGATCCCTCGAACGATGGACCGATCGTGATCGGCCGCGACACCGACGGGACTCGATCGTCTGCTGTGCGAGATCCTCGTTTCTGGGCGGTCACGATCCCGGTCGCAGCGATGGCGTCGACCTCGACCGCACTCACCTTCCACATCCTGGACTTCGGTGCAGAGCTGGGCATCAGCGACGACCGCATGAGGTCGTGTCGCCATCGTCGCCGGAGCCGGCGATCGCGTGTCTCTGTCCGATCGCCTGCTCGACGTACGGTTGGGCCAATGTTCGACTCCGAACGGTTCAGTCACCTGGGTTTGCGGCCTTCGATCAACACCGGTACGACGGTCGAGGTGTCGAACGACAGCGTCTCCTTGCGGTCGTCCACATCGTACATCGCAGTGGACCATGGCTCGAGCCGCCGGGGTGTCAGCTAGTGCCGTGACGTCGCGATCGAGCACGCATGACGATGTTGCCGAAGAGGGCTTCGTCGAGATCGACACCGCCGAGACGGTCGAGCCCTAGGCCTTGCCGATCATTTCGTAGCGCGCTGCCTCGACTCTTCGGACGAGCGCAGTGTCGAAGGTGCCGCCGCCGAGATCGAAGATCGCCGCCAGCTCGCCCACATCGAGACGACCGTTCTCGGCGGCGAACCTGGCGGCGGCTTCGGGTTCGGTGACCAGTTCGACCGAGTCGATGCCGGCGAGGGCTGCGGCCTCGCTCAGCCGTCGCCGACGATGCTCGCCCCAGGTGGCGGGATACGACAGCGTCACCCCGTCAGGAGCGGCGCCGAGTTGCTCACGGGCGCACGTCAACACATGGTCGAGCAGCTGCGACATCAACCACTCGGGGGTAACCGCCCGTCCACCCACCAACAGCGGGGTGTCGTCGCCCATCCGGCGCTTGAATTCCCGAGCGACGCTGCCGGGTTCGGTCCGTCCTCTTCGATGCGCAGCCTCGCCGACGAGAATGCCGTCGCCGGTGATGGCCACCACCGATGGCATGTCATGGCCATCGCGACCGAGCGACAACATGGTGACCGAGCTTGCGCCTCGGGCGGCCGCCGAGGTCACGCACGTGCCGAGGTCGACCCCAAGCCAATAGCCCTGCCGTTCCATGTCCCTCCTCGCGGGCCCAAAGCTAGAACACGGTCGAGGCCAACGGCAACTGAAGGATGGCGATGTTGGACGAGCGCAACGTGATCGAGGCGAGCGAGGGAGTAGCGGCGACGCCCAGCGCTACCGCTGCCAAGAGTCGCTTACCGTGCGCCGCACACCGGAGCCCCCGAAATCGCAGGTTGACCTGACGCATTTTTGACGCGGTGCATCTGTGTCAGTCCTGATCGAACCCGCACAGCGTGTGGGTGAGGTGGATCATTTGAGCCTCGAACTCGGCGGCTCTTTCACGAGGCGATCAAGCGGTTCAACGGCAACACGATCGTTGGGTCGTCCGGTAGCCCAGCATCGACTCGGTGACGGGAAGCGTCGTCCCAGCCAGTTCGGGACGTTCGGCACCGACCACGAGGCCGCGGCAGCTGCGGTGCGCATCGGTTCCGGGCTGCTGCTCGAGGCGTGGAAGGAAGACGAACCCTGTTCGGTGGCCCACAAGCTGTTGCACGCGCCACTGCGTACGGCTGTCGTGGTGCCCGGACACCGAAGCTGGCCGTTCCGGCGCACGAGCGTTAGATTCCGCCCATCATCTCACGAAGCAACCAAGCCCTGGCCGTTGCCGCGACGGCCATGCTCTTGGCTTCGTTCGTCGGTACGGCGTCGAACATCGCTGTTCCTGTGCTGGAAGACGCATTCCCCGACGCAAGTCTGACCACCATCTCATGGGTGGTCTCGGCCTTCAATGTCACGCAAGTGACCTTCATGCTGCTCGGCGGCCGGCTGGCTGACCGGTTGGGTCGGCGCACGGTGTTCCTGCGGGGCCTCGGTGTGTTCGCCGTCGGTGCGGCCCTGTCGGGATTCGCCCCGACGATTCTGCTGGTGATCGGGGCCAGGGTCTTGCAGGCCGTCGGCGTCGCGATGATGCTCCCGTCCTCACTGGCGGCAGTGCTCCCCGAGTTCCCTCCCGAGCGCCACGGCACGATCGTGTCGCTCTGGTCGTCGATGGGAGTGCTCGGTGCCGCCGTGGCGCCGACGATCGCCGCGGGGATCCTCGAGGTCTCGAGTTGGCGGGGCGTGTTCCTGTCGGCCATCCCGATTGCACTGGCGGCGATCATCGTCGGGCAACGGGCGCTCCCCGCCGGTCCGCCACTTCCCGACCCTGCTCCGCTCGACCTGGTGGGTGCATGCTCGGGCACCCTCGCGATCGCCGGGCTGACGAGCGCCATCGTGCAGGGTCGATCCTGGGGCTGGACCGACCCCCGCATCCTGGTGATCGTCGCCGTGTCACTCGTCGCAACCGGGGTGTTCGTCCGAAGCTCCCGCACCCACCCCGAACCACTGCTCGATTTTGCCCTGTTCGACATCCGCACCCTGCGGGTGGTGACCGGCGCCGGCGGGCTCTTGTCGACCTCGACCGCAGCGACATGGTTCCTCTACCCGTTGTTCATGACCGAGGTGTGGGACTACACGATCTTCCAGGTCGGTCTGGCGATGACGCCAGGCCCGGTGGCGCTGGTGCTGCTTGCTCCGATCGCCGGCCGAGTCGCCGATCGCTTCGGCTATCGCGAACTCCTGATCGTCGGGGCAACGACGGCGACCCTCGGTACGGCCTGGATGGCCTGGCGGCTGCAACCCGACGAGACGTACGTGCGCGCCTTCCTCCCCGGCACGCTGGGTATCGGTGTCGGGATGGCAGCCATGCTCGGCCCGGCCAACGCCGCAGCGCTACGAGACGTCCCCGGTCATCAGCTCGGCGCAGCGAATGCGGCCTACAACATGGTCCGGATGGCCGGTGGTGCGCTCGGTGTTGCGATCACGGCAGCGATCATCGGTGACACCGCCGTTGGGGAACGACTCGATGCGTTCCGCACCGGATGGTGGGTGATGGTGGCGATCATGGGTGTAAGCCCGCTGATCCTCCTGTTCCGCTACCCCGCAGGCCGGCCTCAGTCGACGCTGCAACCGAGAAACGCAGCGAGCTGACCGGCGGCCGTGCACCCTCGCCCGCGGCCTGTTCGGGTCCGATGGGTATCGCCACCATCTGCTGCATCGCCGCGTCAGATGAGAAAGCTTCGAGCGAGTCGGCGGTGATCGCGTCGTCGGCCGAGGTGCTTCGACTTCTGGCGAGAGCACGGGTCCGACATCGTGGCGATGCCCGACTTCCCCCAGAGGCACGCCGCTCGATACGGATCTCTCGATACGGATCTCTCGATACGGACGTTGATGCCGACGTGGTTGCTCTCGCCCGCTCGCGCAGGCAGCTGCTCCCGGTCTCGCTGTCTGGGCTCACGCGGACTCCGGAACAGGCGCTGGTCAGATCGGCGCCGACGAGCTGGTCATCCGCGGGTCTAATGCCGGGGGAGGGCAGGAAGCGAATGGCTCCGATGGGGTTTCGATCATCCTCAATGGCGATGGAGGCAATGCGGTCAATGGGTCGGATCAGGTGACCTACCGGGCGACCACTCAGTACTGTTGTTCGGGCGCCTCGCCGATGCTGAACATCGGCGGAACGCTCTACGGCTCGGCCGGTCCGGCCTACAGCAATTCTGCCGGAGTCGATCTGGCAATCTCGACGCTGGGCGGTACCGCCTCGATCACGGATGGGACGGCAACCGGATCGGGGTCAGCGGTGCTGACGTACACGATCACGCACAACGCGCTCGAGTACCAGGTCATCCGAACGGTCACCTATCAGTATCCGAACTCGTTCTTCCGTGATGACTACGAGTTCGTCATACCGGCCGGCAACACCGAGGTCGTCAAGTTCTACTTCGGGGGTGACACGGCGCCGGGCTCGAGCGACGCAGGGCTCGGGGTGCAGCTCACCGAACCAGCGCGGACGATCTACTCGGTGAACCCCAACAGTGAGATCCAGTTCGGCTACGGCGAGACGGTCGGTGGTGTTGCGTTCGACGGTGCGGTGGTTGGCGGCTTCTCCACCCCATACACAGCGGTGGCAGCCGGCAACGACATCGGTTTCGCGGTCGACACGAACCTCCACGACGCCGGGCTGATGATCCAGTGGAACTTGGGCTCGACCCCAGGGACCTATGCCCGTTCGATGTACCAGCTCGTCGGTGCACGAGGGGCAGCGCTGTTTGCTCGCTTCACTGATGAGGCACCCGCCTCGGGTCTGACGACCGACCTCGAATTGGAGATCCTCAACACCGGGACCACATCGGCAGTCTCGAGCGGGTTCGCAATCACGTTGCCGCCCGGTTTGACGATCTCGGGATCGTCGACCTCGTCGTGCGGTGGCACGCTCACTGCCCCCCTGAGCGGAACGTCCGTAACGCTCACCGACGGGACCGTGGGTGCTGGAACCAACTGTGTGATCACGGTTCCCGTCACCGCTGCCAGCCCTGGCAGCTACACCATCGATGGGTCGAGCGTGACCGCTGTGACCTCCATCGAGAACGGCATCGGCTCGAGTTCGGTGACCTTCGCTGCCCCAGCGGTCCCTACTGTTCCAGCGGACCCCGTGCCTGCGGTCCCTGCTGCTCCCGCTTGTGATCGGACCTTGCACGACAACTACCGGCAGGACAGGGGGATCGACGGGGTCGTATCCCGCCTCTACATGGCATCGTTCAACCGCCAGCCGGATCCTGCGGGCCATGCTTACTGGGTGAACGAGCTCACGTCGGGGACAACGAGTCTTGATGACACGGCGGGCTTCTTCGTTTCGAGCCCCGAGTTCATCGGTACCTACGGCCAACTCGACACCACGCAGTTCGTCGATCGGCTCTACAACAACGTGATGTGCCGAGACGCAGACGCGCCGGGTCGTGGCTACTGGCTTGGGCAGATGGGTGGTGGGCTGACCCGTTCGGGAGTCGTGCAGTACTTCTCGCAATCTCCGGAGTTCCGTGCCCTGACGGGCAGCAGCTGATCTGACTGGTCCGAGCACCGCAACGCCGCGCCGCCCAAGATCCGGCAGTTCGGCGTTGCGGTGCGCCACCGCTCCGAGGCGACGCAGCGGTACCGACGGCTGACGACGAGGCAGCAGCATTCGCCCTGGTGGCCGACGAGTCCGGCAGCGCGGAGGGCCTGACGCTCGCCCAATCGGTGCCGTCGGAATGTTGAGACGTAACCAGGGGCGGCTCGCTCCGTCTAGGTCGGTATGAGTGACAACAACCCAACCATCACATCCGACCAGATCCGCATCTCGATCGAGATCGGCCCCGACTATGCCATGAGTGAAACACTGGCCTCGCTGCTCCAACAGGTGCAGGCCGAGGTCTCCGACGACGAGGTCAGTGGCTACGCCATGGACTTCATGAACCTCAAGCCGCGCCCGAGCTCGGACTACCTGATCATCACCATGGAGAACCTCAAGGTCGCCAGCTATACCGAGAACGATTCGAAGGGCAAGAAGAAGTACTGACCGTGCCCACGACCGCAATCGCTGCGCCGAGCGAGGTCGCCTCAGCCGACGCGTTGCTCGAAGCTGCTCGAACGCTGGTCGACGGCGATGTCCGTGGCATCGTGGCACGTCCCGAGTTCGACATCTCGTGCGGGCCAGGGTGCGGCGCATGTTGCCGCCAAGCCGTGCCCGTCACCGCCGCCGAGCTGCGTGCCATCCGTGCCTGGCTCGATGCGCTGCCCGACGACGAGCGGTTGGCCCACGACCGACGCATCGCTGCGACGAAGGCCCGACTCGACGCCTCCGACGCCGAAGCCATCGGCATGGAGAACGAGCGGGCGTACTTCGCGCTGGGAATCCCGTGCCCGTTCCTGGTGGACGAGTCGTGCAGTATCCACCCGGCCCGTCCGCTGGCATGCCGTGAGTACGTGGTGACGTCGGACCCGGTGCACTGCGCCAGCCGGGCCGACGGCCAGATCGTGCGGATCAGTGCAACACACGACCTGCTCGGCGCCTTCGCAAAGGTGTCCGCCGAACTCGGCGAACCGACCGAGTACCTCCTCGCTCCGGCCATCGCCCGACCAGTTCCCCAGGCTCCGGTGATGGCACCACGGCCATCACCCGCTCTGATTCGGATGATGATGGGTACCGGGTAGCCGAATGTGGCCGGGCCTCCAAGCAGGTCGAAAGGCGGTCGCGTTCTTGAACTCACGAACGCCCAGCGGAAGTCGGTGACGACATCGTGGCTCGTTGGTTCCGCAGTGGCGGATCGTCTGGTGAGCGATCAGTCTTCGACGGTGTCATCCCGTGGGGGCCGAGTCACTCGAGCCGGTTCTGGTTCCAGATGATTCGACTTCGGGGTTGGCGCTCCACACCTGCGGCTCCGCTGAGCGTTTGGCATGTCGGCTCGGCAAGGCGTCCGACTAGTGTTTCGGACAGGTGGCACGTTCGCCGCCCGTTAGCGAGACCGAGTCGATCAGATCGTGACTGCGTGGCGAGAGTTCCCTTGGCGAGAAACGCCGCCCGACCACCACGAGGAACGGCTCTGCATCGAAACCTCTGACGCACGGCGTCCAGACTGTCGGATCGAGGGAGCAAATTTCGCCTCGGCACACCCGCCGCCGACCGACGAACTCGTTGTCTGCGCCTACAACGTCGAACGCGGCCTGCACCTCGATGACCAGATCCGGCAATTCACCGACGGTTCCGACGTGCCCGCTCCTGACATCTTTCTGATCAGCGAGGCCGATCGAGGGTGTACGCGCAGTGGCAACCGCAACGTGGCGCGGGCGTACGCTGAAGCATTCGGCATGTGCTACGTGTACGGCGTCGAGTTCATCGAGCTGCCGAGAATCTGGGGCCCGGGCGGTGCCATCCGTCGTCGTTGTGAACACGGCAACGCCATCATTTCGCGGTATCCGCTGGGCAACGTTCGCCTGATCCGCCACCGGGACGCACGGAGTTGGAACAGCTTGCCGCAACGCATTCTGCGCATCGGTCAGCCGCGTCACGGAGGGCGCGTTTCGGTAGCAGCCGATGCGCTGATCGGTGACCGCCGGCTCCGCCTCTACGCGGTGCACTTCGAGTCGGGCTGGCCGGAGCGCCGCGATGCCTATCGCCTGTCGCAGGTCACCGAACTCATTGCCGACGCAGCCGATGTCCGATCAGGGGTGCTGATCGGTGGCGACATGAATGTCGTTCGGTATCTCGAGACCTCGGGTCTCGACGAGCCGACGGTCGCAGCGTTGCTCGCCGCCGGCTTCCAGGATGCGCATGCGAGTCTCGAGCCGAGTGAGCGCGTCACCACCGATTCCGGCGTGGTGATCGATCTGATCGCCGGTCGTGGCGTGCGGCTCACCGATGCGGGCATTGGCCAACGAGCAATCTGGGGCGGACTGTCGGATCACCTCCCGGTATGGGCACGAGTGCGATGGTGATGACCGCCAGCAATCGGCGTCCGTTGTGAGCGAGACGCAGAGTCTCACGAGCGTCCGGTCGAACATGACACTGTGGTTCGCCATCGTGGTGTTCGGCCGTCTGTACACCGTCCTCCTGTGCGATTTCCCCGGTCATCTCTTCGGGGTCGATGCGCTCTGCACGCCGTCGTATCGGAGCATTCCCGTCTATCTCTGGGTGGAGCTCGTCTTCTATGGCCCGGTCATGTGGCTTGCGTTGTATCACGTCAGCGCCGATGTGTTCGGTGACGTGCCGACCGATCCTCGAGCACGACACACGCACCGCCGCCACCAGTTCATCGCAACCGCCGCGATCGCACTCTTCCTCTATGGCGTTGGCGTCCATGTCGCCGACACGGTCGAAGTCTTCTCACGCGAACAGGCAGGCATCACCGACGGCGCTGTCTACGACCTCATCTACTTCCTCGACGAGGGAGTCTCGCACTACATCCAGTTCGTGGCACTCGTGTTCGTCCTCGGGTGGTTCGTGATGTGGGATCGCAAGGACCGAACCGATCACCCATCGCTCGCTCTGTTCCTTGGCGTGGCCCATGGTGTCGAACGGGGCGTCGGCATCGTGGAGGGCGAGAAGTGGTTCATCGGCCCGGCTGTCGTCGTCTGGATGGCCGTTGCGGTGTGGGTCCGTAGGCGCAGTGTCGGAGCGGGAGCCTTCGATGAGTTCTTCGTCCGCTACGGCATCGCGTTTCTGTTCGTCCTCCCGATCGGCCAAGCCCTCTTCTTCCTGTGGTTCGGCAGCTTCGGAGCGCCGTCCGGACTGAGCGAGGGCGAATACGAGCAACTGGGCATTGGCATGGTCATCTTGGTTGCGGTTGGCACCATGATCGCACTCATCATCGACCGAATGCTCAGCAATCTCGCTGCTGACTGTCCTGCGAGGCTCAACGGCTAGTGTGAGTCGGCCGACTCGCCGAGATGTTCGAACAGCGAGGAGGGCCATGACGACGAGGACGACCAGCATCGGCCAGCGTGCACGGAGTGGTCCGCTCGAGTCATCACCAGCTTCTTCGACCATCATCGAGACCGTGTTGCTGTCGTCCGGACGCGTCGGCTGACCAGCCTGATCAGCTGATCCCACTCACGGGGACCTGGTGTCCCACACGTCGACTCGACGCACGGCGGTGGAGCTTGGGGCCAAACGATGTCATGGGGCCTCGTTGGGCTTCATTCCAAGAGGTCAGGTGCTTCAGGGGTCAGTCCGGGGCACCGCGCAGATCGGTGGCGATATCGGGCACGAACAACCCGCTGCCCACGTCCGCTCGATCAGCCTCGAGCAGATCAAGCCCGAGTGCGAGATCGGCAACGAGAATCTGTGGCCCGCCAGTGCTCCCCATGCTGATCTGGTCCTTGGAGAGCCAACGGCGAGCGAGGTCTGGTCGTAGATACGTGTCGGAAGCGCTCACCGGGGAGATCACCCGGCTGCCGGTACTCAGACGAATGGTGCGGAGGTCGATCTCGGTGACCGAGAGTTCCCGCTTCCGCGCCCACATCACCAAACCCGATGCCAGTGGCATCGTCGGAGTCGGTGACGACGAGCAAGCCGTCGCCGCGACGTTTCACGTCGACCCCTGAGAACACCAGTCCCAGCGCTCGTGCCACCTCGACTGCGATGTGACGGAGAGCGTCATCGGCAACGATCGAGAGGACAGCCTCTTCGTTTCCACGGAAGTCCAATGCATCGGTGACGATCTGAGCCGCACCGATGACCTCGCCATCGAGCACATAGATCCGTAGGTCGTCTCCTCGGATTCGCTCCTGGAAGTACACCGGTGATTCGGCCAGGGCTCCGAGTCGTTCTGGCGTCAGACCCTGGCGTGTGGAGAGCCCGGCAGGCGCCGCCACCGGCGACCGGCTTGTACACGACCTCTCGGTGTTCCCGAACGAGGACGAACAGCGCCGTCGGCTCATGCGGAATCGAAACGCCGAGCGATCGGATGTAGGCCGCTCCGAAATCCAGCAGCTGAATCCCGTCGCCAGTACGGATCCCGCCATCGGACCATTGCCAGCGTGCGGCGCTGGCCGGATCGGTCGCAACGATCGTCGGTGAGCCCCCGGCGCGGTGGACCGCGTCGAAGACCGACCCGGGTCTTCGCCGTCTTCGCCCAGGGCGAGCGTCGTGATTTCTGCTTCGGTGTTTGGTTCGGTGGTGTCTTCGGCGTTTTCGCCGTCTTCTCGTCGTCGGCCGGTGTTTGGTTCGGTGGCGGTCACGACGGCCTTTGGGCTATCGAATTGCTTTGGCTGGGGTCGCCGACGACGTCAGCGCGACGGATCATGTGAATCCTCCTGAGATGGGCCTCCATCTCGGCCGACGTGCGTCCCCGCTGCAGCCGTCTCGAAGATAGGTGAGCGATCCGGGTCGACGAGGGGGTCCACCTTCGCCCGGCGAGCCGGGTAGCGAATGCTGGCCTGACGGGCCGTCTCGGGGACCAGGTCCCATCGTTGTCAGCGAGTGACGGTCGCGGCCGGGCCAGTGTTGGGATAGGGAACGGGGATCGGACCGGAGGGCGCTGGCTTCTTGTCGACATCGACCAGGAAGACCGAGACGGGATAGTCGGTCCGGTCGATCGTCACCGATCCGCCGGGCGCGGCCGGCGCCGTTCGTCGGGTGCCGTTCACCCGAAGCGATCCTCGTGTTTCGCCGTCGTTGGCGACGATCCAGCCGGCGTCGATTCCGCCGGCGCCCGCTTCGTTGCCGGTCACTCGAAGCAAGCCGGCCCCCGATTCGGTCGGAACGGCGAGAAACCCATGTTGCTCTCCGTCGGCGAAGGTCACGGTGCCGACGACGCCGCCGCCGGACACGGCGGCTTCGACTCGCGCACCGGAGGGACTTGTCAGGTCGATCGCCGACGGTTCACCTGGCCCGGCAAACCAGAGGGAGATGTCCTCGTCCCCGTCGCAGACATAGACGACGGCTTGGCCCCCGCTGACGAGGACAGCCACCAGAGCGTCAGAGCGTTCGAGGGGGCCGACGAACCCTCGGTCGGCGTCACGGAGGTCCAACGTCTGGCCGTCGCTGTTTGGTGCGGCGTCCCCACATCCGGCGGCCATGCTGGCTGTGAGGGCGAACACGATGGCCACGCCAATGCCCACGTTTGCGACGTCTCGGATTCGGTGCACCAGTGACCCCCAGAAGTGGTTGCTCTCCCATTGTGACAGCGATTGTCACGCCAGTGAGTTGGGCTCCCTCTGACCCGGCCTGCTGAACACGAACGATCGACCCTGGCGGCCATGCTCGGCGTGGTGTCGAGCGGAAGCGGGCTCGCTCCTTGGTGTGCTCGTGATGTCGTGGCCCATGCGGCGGCTGTGGTCGATGCGATCGAGGCCATGGCGCGTACCGGTGAAGTGGCGATGCCACAGATGCCCGATGCCGGCGATGATCCTGTCGGACTGTGGAACGCATCGCTCGAGGCGTTACTCGAGACTCTCGACCAACCCGGCGTCATCGGCAAGGTCGGCAACTACTGGTTCGGTGAGTCGACCATCGACGACGTCCTCGCTTTCACCACCTGGGATCCGCTCGGGCATTCGTGGGACCTGGCCAAAGCTGCCGGAATCGAGGCTCATGCAAGCAATGACGTTGCCGAGGCGATGATCGCCGGCATCGAGCCCAATGCCGAGATGATGAGAGGCATGGGGCTCATGGGGCAGCCGGTCGAGGTTCCTGCCGACGCCGACGCCATGACTCGTTTCCTTGGGCTGATCGGACGCGATCCGATGGGCTAGACACGTTGACTGGTTGAATCATCCGCCGCCTCGTTGGTGGCGGGGGCAGAGGTCTGCACGACGAGCACGTCACAGCCGGCATTGCGTAGTACGCCGGTCGCCACAGCGCCCAGGAGTCGTTTGACGCCCTGAACCCTTCGATTCCCGACCACGATCAGCGAGGCTTCGAGCTTGTCGGCCTCGGCGCAGATCGCTTCGACTGGGTCTTTGGAACCGAGTGAGCTGGTTGCGTTCGGCATGCCGATCTCGAGCTTGATTTGTTGCAGCAGTTGTTTGCTGTCGTTCGTCCAGTCCTCGAAGAACGACTCGCCACCAACTTCGATGGTCTCGGACCGGCCGGGTTTCACCGCCATCACGAGGTGGAGTGGTTGCCCGAGCGATGTGGCGATTTCCGCTGCCCGCCTTGCTGCAAACAATGCCGTTTCGCTGCCATCGACTCCGACTACGACTGCACTCATGATGATCCCCTTGTTCGATGGCCAACGGATCCCTTCTCCGAAGGCTCCTCACCACCATGATGGTTCAGAAACGAGTCGTCCGTAACGTCGATCACATTCGTGAGAACTCTTCGGAGATCCTGCTGGCGCCATGGCGGCATCTCCCTGTGCCGGCGAAATCGGCGAGTAGTACGGTCGGGATGAGGGGGGACCGGTGACGACGCTCATGGTGAAGGTTGGTGGCGTCACATGAATCGGGTCGCAACGGCGTCGGCCGACCATCGCGCTGCGCTGGGGACGCTCATCGCCGCTCGCGGCCGGAGCCGGAGTCTCGCACCGGGCGAGATGCTGTTTGCCGAGGGCGATCGTTCGACTTCGCTCTTCGCTTGCCTCTCTGGTCGGGTCAACCTCTTCGTGACGTCGCCGAGCGGGCGCGAGGTCATGCTGGGAACCAAGATTCCAGTCGAGGGTTTCGGCGAGCTGTCGGCTATCTCGGGCGCTCCTCGAACCGCAACCGCTCGAACGATGGAGCCGACCGTGATCGCGGTGATGCCTGCCGACGAATTCCTGGACGAACTCGAGAACGTTTCGTCGCTCGCCATCGCGGTGCTGCGCGAACTCGCCGCCCACCTCGCGGTCACGAACCTGCGGCTGTCTGCCCGGTCGGTCGAGTCTGCCGATACCCGGGTAGCGCAACTGCTCGTCGATCTCGGGGCGAGATTCCGCCGGCACGGCGGCACCGGCTCGGCTGACATACCCATCACGCAGGAGGAGGTGGCGGCCTGGGTCGGATCCACCCGCGAGGCCGCTGCTCGATCGTTGGCTTCGCTTCGACGCTCTGGGTGTATCAGAACAGGTCGGGGACGGATCTCGATCCTCGATCTCGATCTGCTCGAGGAACTCGCTGCGGGGTCCTGACAGATCGCGTTTGCCGTTGCGTTCGCCAGCTCGACCGAGGCCCTGACGGCCGGGCTCGGCGCCCAGATCCTGCTGTCGACGGTGACTGGCGAGCTGGTCGGTTCGACCCCGACCGTTTGCCGTGCGTGGCGTCGGAACGATGAGTAGCGTCGCGGCATGACCTCAGACGATCTACTCGCACTCGAAGAACAGCGATGGGCTGCGCTGATCGGCAACGACTTCGACGCTCTCGATCAGCTCGTTCACCCTTCGCTGAGTTACACGCACTCGAATGCGATCGTCGACACCAAGGACAGCTGGCTCGACTCGATCACCGGCGGCTTGGTTGACTACCGCTCGGTCGAGCGAGAAGACGTTGCCGTGATCACATCTGGCACTACCGCCGTCATCACCGGAAAGGCGACCTTCGGCGTTGGAGTCCAAGATCGTGAGATGACCATCGTCGCCCGATTCACCGCAGTATGGGTGAACGAGGATGGGCGCTGGCAGTTCTTCGCCTGGCAGAACACACCGCTCCCCAAGTCATGATGACGTTCGAGCCGTTGCACAGCGAGTTCGGCGCTCGAGTAGCGGGTGTGGATCTCACCGTCTCCTTCGACGAAGAAGCCCTTGCGGCTCTGCACGCCGCAATCGATCACTACTCGGTTCTGCACTTCCCCGATCAGGCGATGACCGACGAGGCCCACATCGCCCTCACCCGGCAGCTTGGTGAGCCCGAGGAAGGGCATGTCACCTTCGGCATCACCGGGGAGCGGGTCTATCTCGCCACGATCGGCAACGTGATCGATGCCGAACGCAAGCGCGACGAAAACCACCCACAGACAACGAGCCAGAAGGGAAACAACCTTTGGCACTCCGATTCGTCGTTCCGACGGATTCCTTCATATGTGTCGATCCTGCACGCTTACGAAGTGCCAGGCGAGGGTGGCAACACCGAATTCGTCAGTCAACGTGCGGCTTATCAGCGCCTCGCCCCCGACAAGAAACAGGAAATCGACGATCTGCATGTGCTGCACGACTATGTGTTCAGTCGGACCAAGGTCGCACCGGTCAACGACAACCACGCTGCGTCTCTGCCGCCGATCGAGCACAAGCTGGTTCGCACCAACCCGAACACCGGAGCCAAGAACTTCTATGTGGGATCCCATGCTCGGTCCATCATCGGGTGGTCAGGTATCGACAGCCGTCGATTGATCGACGAACTCAACGAAGAGGCGACCCGGCCCGAGTCGGTGTACGCGCATCGGTGGACCGTCGGCGACACCGTGTTCTGGGACAACCGGTGTGTGCTGCATCGTGGTGCCGGTTACGACGCCAACCGCTGGCGGCGCCACATGCGCCAAACGCGTGTCGCCGGTGCAGGTCCGACGGTTCTTGAGTGATCGCTTGGTCCTTGCCCCGAGTGGGACAGGCGGAGAGGTGTCGATCAGCCCCAGAACTACGGCGCGTGGCATGCCTCGGGTGGGATGACGACGAGTGGGTCCTCGCGCAAACGGTCGTAGCTGACCGTTTCCGTCCAGCGTCCGGAGGAGATGATCAACTCGCCATTCTGGCCGGGCTCGCAGCAGATCGAGTAAACCGCGACGTCGATGCCCGGATCGACCAACTTCGGCGCCTGATCGAACCAATCGTCGACGATCGTGACGGGCACCGGATCGGGACAGTCATGGTGCACGAACACCGAGATCGACTCCGAACACGCCGTGAGGAAGGCGGCAGACAGGATCAGGATGAGCGGCATGATTCGATGTCGGGCGCCGTGTACGCCTGGTCGGGATCGCGGGCACATCCGTCTCCTGTCGGCCGGAGAGCACAACAGTGAAGGTCGATGCGGCGACGCCCGGTGACCCACTACCGTAAGCCGCTCGATCTCAACACGAAGGAAGGGGCATCGTGAGCCGATTCAACAGGACCTCGATCATCGGCATCGTCGCCAGTGTCGTGATCGGCGCGCTCATTGCCGCAGCGGGCAGCCAGGGGAGTGCAGAGGTCGGTGGCTTCCCCGTTTTCGCCCTGTGTGCGATGCTCGCGTTCGGGATCCAGTTCATCGTCTTCGTGCCGTCGTATCTCGCCCGCACCGAGCACTACTACGACCTCACCGGGAGCATCACGTACCTGACCGTCACTGCGGTTGCGTTGCTGGCTTCGCAGGATCTCGATGCCCGCGCCGTCATCGTCGCGTTGCTCGTCGTCGTCTGGGCCGGACGTCTCGGCACTTTTCTGTTCCGTCGAGTCAAACGTGACGGGGGCGACGGGCGATTCGATCGGATCAAGCACAACCCGCTTCGCTTCTTCATGATGTGGTCGATTCAGGGCCTCTGGGTCTTCCTCACCGTCGCCTGTGCCCTGTCGATCATCACCGGAGCCGAACGGCAGTCGTTCGACGTCTTCGCCGCCGTCGGCCTGGTGATCTGGCTCGCCGGTTTCGCCATCGAGGTCACCGCCGACAACCAGAAGAGCGCCTTTCGGGCCGATCCGGCGAACAAGGGGCGCTTCATCGATGTCGGGCTGTGGGCGTGGTCGCGCCACCCCAACTACTTCGGTGAGATCGTGCTGTGGACCGGGGTTGCGATCATGGCGATTCCGATTCTCACCGGCTGGCGCTGGGTGATGCTGATCTCGCCGGTGTTCGTCTTCGTCTTGCTCACCCGGATCAGCGGTGTGCCGCTGCTCGAAGCACGGGGCGACGAGAAGTGGGGTGACGAACCGGCCTATCAGGACTACAAACGCCGGACGCCGTCGCTGCTACCTCGACCGCCGAAGCACTCGGGTTCCCCGTCGCACTAGCAGCCACCCCGACAAGCCAAGATCTGGGGCGAGAACGTCCTCTGAGTGTTCCGGTCGATCGAATCGTCACCGGCCTGAGCACCAACCGAGCGGGGGCCGATCGCCCCCGGTTGCAGGGTCGGTCGCTCGGCGTCCAGACCTCTCGTTCAGACCTCGCGATGATCCAGTCTCACAACTCGCTGTCGGCGCACTACTGTCGAGCGTGATGGCCCCCTCTCCTTCGAACGCTGTCTACGTGATCGCCGCCGAGGCGCAGAGCGGCAAGTCCCTGGTCGCTCTTGGGCTGGTCGACGCCCTCGCTCGGCGGGTTGGTGTCGTCGGCGTGTTCCGTCCCGTCGTGCACGATCGGGATGCTCCCGACGAGGTCATCGACCTTCTGGCGCATCGCACCGACCGTCCGTTCCCGTCGGCGGTGGGGGTCACCTACGACGAGGTCCACGACAACACCGACGCCGCGATGGCGGCCATCGTCGAGCGCTACCACGAGCTCGCCGAGGGTTGTGACGCCGTGGTCGTGGTCGGCTCCGACTACAGCGAGGTGGCGAGTCCGATCGAGTTGGGCGTGAACGGACAGATCGCCGCCAACCTCGGGGTTCCCGTGCTCGGTGTGGTCAGCGGAAAAGGGCGCCGGCTCGGCAGCATCGGCCATCTGGTCGACCTCACGATCAACGAGCTCTGCCATGCTCACGCCACCGTGCTGGCGGTCGTGGTCAATCGGGCCGATCCCGACATGGTGTCGGTTCTCCAGGACGGACTGAACGACTGCCGCACGAGTGAAGGCATGCCCGTGCCCACCTGGGTCGTGCCGGAAGACCCGCTCGTTTCGGCCCCACAGATCATCGATGCCATGCGGGCGGTCGGCGGCACCCTCATCGCGGGTGACGATCATCTCCTCGACCGCCTTTACACCGACACGCTGCTCTGTGGGATGAACGTGGAGCACGTGCTGGGTTATCTCGGCGACGGTCAGCTCTGTATCGCAGCCGGTGACCGGTCCGACGTTCTGTTGGCGCTCGCCGCCAGTTGTGCCTCGGCCGACGCGCCTTCGGTGTCGGCCGTGGTGCTCAGCGGTGGGTTCGTCCCTGACGCCAACGTCTCACGGCTGATCGCCGGTATCGAAGCGCACTTGCCCATCATCTCCACCGAGCTCGATTCGTTCGACACGGCGGCCGCCATCGCAGCCACCAAGGGCGGGCTGTCGCGCAATTCGACGCGGAAGGTCGATCGAGCACTCGCCACCTTCGAGGATCACCTCGGCGCCGACATCGACAAGATGCTCGGCGGCATTTCGCGGCCCAGTACGGTCACCCCGTTGATGTTCGAGCTGCAACTGCTCGAGCGGGCACGCGCCGCGCATCGACACATCGTCCTTCCCGAGGGCGAAGACGACCGCATCCTCTCTGCCGCCGCCACGCTGCGAGCTCGCAACGTGGCCCGCTTGACGATCCTGGGTGACCCAGCGGCCGTGCGGTCGCGGGCCGCGGCACTGGGCCTCAGGCTTGACGACGTCGACATCATCAACCCGGCGGCGAGCCGGCGCCGGGAGGAGTACGCCAGGGTCTACGCCGATCTCCGGGCCCATCGGGGCATGACGATCGACCCGGCCCTCGACATCATGCGCGATGTGTCCTACTTCGGGACGATGATGGTCTACCTGGGCCACGCCGACGGGATGGTGTCGGGCGCCGCGCACTCGACCGCCCACACCGTGACGCCCTCGTTCGAGATCATCAAGACCGCGCCCGGTGTTGATGTCGTGTCGTCGGTGTTCTTCATGTGTCTGCCCGACCGCGTCCTCGTCTATGGGGACTGCGCCGTGATCCCGGAGCCCACCGTCGACGAGTTGGCCGACATTGCGATTGCGTCGGCGGGTACTGCCGCCAGTTTCGGGATCGAACCCCGGATCGCGATGCTGTCGTACTCGACCGGTGACTCGGGCTCGGGAGCCGATGTCGACAAGGTCAGGGAGGCCACGCGGCTGGTGCGGCAGCGACGCCCCGACCTGATGATCGACGGGCCGGTCCAGTACGACGCGGCCATCGACGCCGACGTGGCGGCCTCGAAGATGCCGGGCTCGGCAGTCGCTGGTCGGGCCACCGTTTTCGTGTTCCCCGATCTGAACACCGGCAACAACACCTACAAGGCGGTCCAGCGGTCGGCCGGTGCCATCGCCATCGGGCCGATTCTGCAGGGCCTGGCCAGACCGGTCAATGATCTGTCGCGCGGGGCAACCGTGCGCGACATCGTGAACACGGTCGCCATCACGGCATCCCAAGCGGCGATACGCGATCTGGACACCTCGGTGTGACCTCCGACGCCGGGGTGCTGGTTCTCAACTGTGGCTCGTCCTCGATCAAGTACGAGCTGATCGAGCCGGCCACCGGCCGTCGTCGGACGAGCGGCGTGGTCGAGCGCATCGGTGAAGACGAGGGCCTGCAGCGACACTCCAACGGGGAGCGGAAAACCGATCGCACCGTCGTGGCGGCCGACCACACGGCGGCGATGGCCGCGGTACTCGACGCCTTCGAAACCCACGGTCCGGTGCTGAACGGTGCCTCCCTGATGGCGGTCGGCCACCGAGTGGTGATGGGTGGCGTCGAATTCTCCGAACCCACGGTCATCGACGACACGGTCGAAGCCGCGATCGAGACCCTGTCACCGTTGGCCCCGCTGCACAATCCCGCGAATCTCGCAGGCATACAGGTGGCCCGAGCCGCACTGCCCGACGTCCCCCATGTCGCAGTGTTCGACACGGCATTCTTTCGGTCCCTTCCCGACGAGGCCACCACCTACGCAATCGATCGCGGCGTCGCGGATGCGTACGGCATTCGCCGCTACGGCTTCCATGGCACGTCGCATCGTTACGTGTCGGGCATGGCCGCCGCGATGTTGGGCCGCGGTGATCTGCGCCAGATCGTGTTGCATCTGGGCAACGGGGCGTCGGCTTCGGCCGTGGTCGACGGTCGACCGGTGGCCACCTCGATGGGCCTCACGCCGCTCGAGGGTCTGGTCATGGGCACCCGCTCAGGCGATCTCGACCCGGCCATTGTGATCTACCTCCAACGGGCCGCCGGCCTGTCGATCGACGAGGTCGACACCTTGCTCAATCGACGGAGTGGTCTGGTCGGGCTCGCCGGGGTGAACGACATGCGTGACGTACATGCCGCCGCCGATGGTGGCGACGCTGCCGCTCGGCTCGCACTCGAGGTCTATGTGCGACGAATCAAACACTACGTCGGCGCGTACGCCGCCGTCATGGGGGGTCTCGACGCCGTGACCTTCACGGCGGGCGTCGGCGAGAACGACGCTGCCTTGCGAGCACGGGTCATCGACGGACTCGGATTCCTCGGGCTCCAAGTCGACCCCGCCCGGAACATCGCCGACGTGGGCGAGCGAACGATCTCACCGGATGGGGCGAAAGCCCAGGTCCTCGTGATCCCCACCGACGAGGAGCTGGCCATCGCCCGCGACACGCTGGCTGCGGTCTCCTGATCCGATTCCGCGCTGCTCACCGCTCATTGCTGCACGAACGGAACGACACTCGCCGGATTGGCTTCGTGTAACCAAGCCGGTCCACCGGCGTCGTGGATCCACACGAAACCGTTGGGAGCATGAGGTGGCCATGAGAGACATTGACGACGCGAACGCCGTCCGCTCACTCGGGCAGAAGCTCGACGGGCTCGAACTCACCGACCCGGAGCGCGCCGCATTGCATGCTCTGTTCGACGCGGCCGGCATCGGCGAGCCGAAGGACGAAGTCGGAGGGTTCATGCTGGTCCATGAGCATCAGAATCCGTTCAGCGCCAGGCTCGGTCTCGTCCTCCAATTCGATGAAGCCGACGCCATCTTCGCGAAACGCAACACTGGATTCATCGGTGAGACCGAGAAGAACCTCTACCCCGGGGGATCCTGAGCATCCATCGACGACACGGTCGAAGCCACGATCGGTCGTGGTCAGGACGCCGTGGAACGCTCGCAGTCGAATCGCTGGTTCGGCCGGCCGATCAGGCCACGCAGGACGCCGTGGATCGAGGCAGCGGGCAACATCGCCAGGCCTGCGGTGAGCATGCTCACCTCGTAGCTCAGGGAGCTGTCGGGAAATGGTTTGCCTCTGCGCCTCGACTGGAATGCGCTGTAGGGGATGCCGAGCATGTTGCCGACGAGCATGACCTGAACAGCCGAGAGCATGATGCGCGCCGACTTCTCGCCGTACCGGTCGACGAGGGCTCGATAGGCGTCGACATCAGGGCAGCCGCTCTTGTCGGCGAAATGCTGGGCGAAGACGATGGCCGTCGCCTCCTCGGGCGTCACGAAGTCGTCGCTTCCTCGGAGCAAGCTGGCGATCTCGTCACCGCTCAGACCCTGGCGCAGGGCCATCTTGGCATGTTCGTAGGAGCAGGCGGCGCAACCACTGACCTCGGTCACGGCGAGTTGCAGTCGCTCCACGAGCTGTTGATCGACGATCGGATTGCGCCGGTTGTCGACCAACGACGCCAGTGCTCGCGGGAGGAACACGAAGTTGCGGTACATCTCATCGAGGCGGAAGGTGCGTTTGAACTGCTGTCGGGTCGTGATGACCGATGGCAGTTCGACCGATCGTTCGCCGACCCTGACGGTGCTCTTCAACGGTCTCTCGTTTCGCTTGCGATGAGTAGGGGCATCGAGGATCACTCTACGGTCGCTGCCGCCAGTGGCACGGCGCCGCTAGTTCGCGGCAGGGGTCGGTGATCGGCTCGATGCCCGCAACGACCGAGCGGATCTCGGCTTCGCTGAGTCGGCGATCGGCGGCCGCACAGGCGATCTGCTTCCACGCAGCGGGGTCCACCGAGATCCGGACGACGCCGGTCGCGGTGGCGACCACGATGGACGAGCGATCGGCCGTCAGCTCGAATGCTCCTCGTAGACCATCGGTTCGATAGAGCGTGCCGATACGCACGCCGGACGGAACGTCCCAAAGAACGATCGAGCCGTCTTCTGATTGGACGACGAGGCGCTCGCCGTCGCCGGTGAAGGCCATGCGAATCGGGAACGGTGCATCGTTGACGAGTTCCCTGATCACCTGATGGTCGGCATCGAGCAGCGTGACGGTTCCCGACCAGCCCCCGACTGCGGTCAACGAGCCGTCGTCGGTGACGGCCAACGCCCCGACGGTGTCGGCGACCTGAACGGTGCCACCCACGTCACGTCCGTCGAGATCGATCCATCGGACTCGACCATCGGTGTAGCCCAGCACGATCACGTTCTCGCCCGCATCGGCGAACTCGACCGACCGGACGTCTCGATCCCTGATCGTCGACACGACATCGCCGAGCGAGCGGTCGATGACGACCACCTCGCTCCCGAGCAGTGTCTCCGCGCCCTCGGCGAGAAACAGGATGTCGCTGGTGGTGCCGATGCGCGGGGCCAGAACGTGGGAGTAGCCCTTCGTCACGTTGCCGGTCAGGTCGATCGTGTCGACCAGGGTGCCCTCGGCGTCGCGCACCTCGTACTGGAGTTGTTCGGTGTCGGCGGTGACATAGCCTCCACCTCGGAGCGGTCTGCTGTAGGTGGTCGGTGTGGAGGGACCGATCGGGATCCATGCCATTGCTGACGGCTCGGTCGCAGCGGTCACGAGAAACTCCGAGAACACGCCGGTCTCGTCGGGGGCGAGGGCAATGACGGTCGAGAGATCGGGGGAGAGGAACCCGACGCCGCCCCATCCCTCGATGTCGAAGGCATCGACGATCCGGCTGGGCGCATCGAGATCGATCTCGACGACTCCCTGGTTGGGGGCGAAGGCGCGCAGCGTGCGATCACCGGTGAAGTGAAAGATCACGCCGTTGGCGAAGGCGATGGGGGCAGTCGCCGACTTGCCGGTTGCGGTGTCGTAGATCTCGATGGCATCGCCGGTTCCGACGGCGAGCAATGAGCCATCGGGATTGAAGGCGAGGTCGGACGTGGCGCCGGCGTCGATGAGGACCGGGTCGGCCTCGGGATCGGTCAGGTCGGCGACGAAGGTGGGTCCGAGTTGGCTCGACAAGGCCAGGCGCTCGCCTGGGGTGTCGAGTGCGAGATCGGTGACTCTCGTCGGAAGCGGAATGACGACTCGCGCCTCGGGCTGGTCGACCGGGACGACGAGCAGGTTGCCGGCGTCGTCCAGCGCGGCGAGCACCCGATCGTCGCCGGAGCGGGCGAGCGCAGTCGTTCCCGGCAACCCTTCGAGCGAAGCGAGAACAGCGAAGTTGCGAAACGAGTGGATCAGCAGTCGACCGTCTGGATACGCCACGGCAAGGTCCTCGCCATCTCGGGCGGCGAGGGATTGCCACAGATCCGTGGCTGGTTGGTCCCACAGCAAGGCACCGGTTGCGGTTTCGTAGAGGAGGATCTTGGCATCGAGGACGACGAACAGATAGGTCCCCGTCGGATCCGTGGTCGCGGCTGCCGGCACGGTGTCGAGGCTGAGGCTCCGGGTCGTACCCCCATCGACGTCGACCACGTCGACTCGTGCACCGTCCCCTTCGCCGAGGATGTAGCTGTAGAACGGTCCGCTCTCAGGCGGTAGAGAGAGCCCCAAGGATGGAACAGGCGGGTAGACGTTTCTCTCTCGTGGGTCGGCCGACAGCGATTCGAGCAGGGCCGTGGTGACCGTGGGTTCGGCGTCGCTGCTCCTGTCGCCCGCCTCGACCGCCAACAGCATGGCCGTGATCGGATCAGTTGCGGCGAGGACGCGTGCGTTGCCGGCCAGCGCTGCCACCTCGGCATCTCGGCGTGTTGCCTCGGCTTCGGCTGCACGTTCGTCGGCCCTACGCCCGCTCGCGACGGCGATTGCGGCAGCGGCGAGTGCGACGAGGAGGAACACGCCGAGTCCCGCTGTGAGAACTCGGAGCCGGCGAAGCGAACGCTGCTCCCGTTGTTCATCGGTGTCTCGTAGCGACACGCCGGCCGAGAGAAAGTCAGACTCCGCCTCGGACAACTCGCCAGGATGGGTCTCGGCCCACTGCTCGGCCGCGACCAGGCGAGCACCCCGATAGAGCAGGCTGTCGTCACGGTCGGCCCGATCCCATTCCTGTGCCGACGAGGTGATGTGACCGAGGAGCCGTAGGCCGTCGCGCTCGTCATCGACCCAGGCGACCAGCCGGGGCCAGTGTCGGATCAGCGCCTCGTGGGTGACCTCGACCGTCGGCTCCCTCGTCGCAGGGTCACGATCGAAGGACAGCAGCCGAGCACGTCCGAAGGCATCGATCACCGGTTCGGGCACGGTCGTGAGCTCGGTGCGCCGGGCCCGCCGCCGAGCTGGTCCCGACGCCTCACCGGGCGCGACCAGCCGTGAGAAAAGTCGTCGTGCGGCCTCTCGATCGTCGTCGCTCAGGCCGCCGAACACCTCTTCGGCCCGCTGGGCAACCGCGCCACTCACGCCCCCCAGCCGTCGATAGTCCTCGAGGGTCATGACACCGCGGTCCGCTGCGGCCTCGAACGTCTCGGTGAGCACGTACTGCACCATCGGGAGCGAACCGGGTGAACCCGATGCGTCGCCGACGATCGCCGCCACCAACGCCGGCTCCACCGCCATACCCACGCACTCGGCCGGTCCGATGATGGCGTCGTGCAGCTCGTCACTCGACAGCGGCGTGATCAGCACCGATCGGTCTCGCACGAGCTGGCCGGCCGCCGGATGATCGAGTACCCGCTCGAGGAAATCGGCACGGCAGGTTGCAACGACGATGAGTTGCGTCGTGGTGTCCGTCTCGGCCTCGACCAGCACGTCAAGGAACCGGTCACGCTCGTCGGTTCGAGAGATCGTGAAGAGCTCCTCGAACTGGTCGATGGCCAAGACGATCGTGCGGTCGGGGTCGGGCACCATCGATCGCACGGCTCCCGCCAGACTGCGATCGCCCGATGAGAGATCGGTCGCCAGTCCTTGCAGCGGCGCCGCAGCGATTCGGGTCAGGGCAACTTCGAGTTCGTCGAGGGGATGGGTGCCGGGCACCATGGTGGTGACATACGCACCGGCAGCACGGAATCTCGGGAGCAGACCAGCCCGCATCACCGAGGACTTGCCCGATCCCGACGGTCCGATGAGCGCAGCGACTCGTCGGCGTCGAACCACGTCGGCCAACTCGTCGACGATCGACTCTCGACCGAAAAACAGACCGGCGTCGGTCTCGGAGAACGCAGCGAGCCCTCGGAACGGGTTGGGACCGGTCGCCGCAGTCGAGGGAGCGGAGGGCCGGCCTTCCTCGACGGTGCCGGACCGGTCGGTGTCGAGCTCCAGCAGCACGTCGTAGGCGGTGGCAATCGACGACTCGCCATGCTGGCGTAGCCGTTCCATCAGGTTCGTCAGCGACCGGTGACTGGTCGACGACGCTTCGTTGCTCGAAACGGCAACCATCGACTCGATGACGTCGGCGAGGTCGACGAGGTCGCCCTGGTTGGACACATGCTCGGCAATCATCGAGAACCCGCCGAGGACGGCGTTGCCCTGGTCGTCGAGCCAGATGCTGGTGGTTGCCACGTTGCCGTGCGCAACGCCTCGTTGATGGGCCGCCCAGAGGGCCGCCGTCACCTGGCGGGCGACGGCCAAGGCCCGATCGGCCGACGTGGTACCGGTCGACAGTCGGCTCGCCAGGGTTCCGGCGGGGTAGTGCCGCATGACGAGACAGGCGCCGCCGGGCTCCCGCCAGTAGTCGTAGACCGGCACGATGCCGGCGTGCTCGACGCTGGCGACGGCCTGGGCTCGGCTCTCGAATCCCCTCACGAACGCCGGATCATCGGCGAACTCGGCCGGCATCTCCATGATCGCCACCTCGCGGTCGATCGACGGCTGTCGGGCCCGATAGATGATTCCGAGCGGGTCCGTGGCGATGGGCTCCTCCAGGCGATAGCCGCGTCGCTGACGGCCGTGCGGCGCAGCGTCGAGCCGAGGGTCGCGTTCGAGGATCATCGATTCGAGGTCGGTGATCTGTGCGGTTGGCTCGAGGCCGGTCTCGTCGGCCAAGAACGCGGCGTACTCGCGACCGGCTCGGAGTGCTTCGGCGTGGCGGCCGGCACGGTAGAGCGCAAGCATGAGGTCATGACGTGGCGCTTCGCGCAGTGGATGCTCGGCAACGAGGGCCTCGATCTCGGCGATCGCCTCGCTGTGATGTCCCGCGTCGATCCGGGCCCGAACCCGTAGCTCACGAGCGACGAGGCGAAGCTCTTCCAGCCGGATGGCCGTGGCGACCGCCCACTCTTCGTCGGTGAACTCACCGAACGCGTTGCCAGACCACAGCGCAAGCGCCACATCGAGGACCTGCCAGGCCAGCGTCGCCTCACCGACGGCGAGGTGATCGCGACCACGCTCGACGGCTCGCTCGAAGTCGTCCGCATCGGTCGCCACCGGGCCGCCGAGTCGGTAGCCCGGGGGATCGGTGATGAGGTAGTCGGTTCCCGCCGCTGCTCCGGCAGCTTCGATGGAACGCCGCAGTCGGGCGACGTAGGTGCGGAACGTGCGTGATGCGGCGTCGGGCGGCGCGTCGTCCCACAGCTGTGCTACCAGTCGATCCGTCGAGATCACGCGCCGGTCGGCCGCAACGAGCATGGCCAGCAGGCGGCGTTGGTGCGCACCCCGCAATTCGACGGCTCGACCGGCCACATCGGCGGTGATCGAACCCAGCACATGAACTCGAAGCACCGGGGTGGGGCCTGCCGTCGACGATGTCATGGGCTGAGCCTCCCGGGGCGCGGTTGCATCTGGGTTGCACGCTAGTCGAAGGACTGTTGTGCCTGCTCAGCGAGTTGGAACGCCGGCTTCGGTGCGGCTCGGATTGCCGCTGGGGTGGTGCTGGGGATGCCCGTGCAACCGGCCGACGACCGGGTGATCGCACGGTGCGGACATGCCCACCACCCAACACCGCACCACCGCCTCCACGGTCGGGCGAACTCGGATCGCGACGATCCTCGTTCGCCTGCTTTCGCTCAGTGCGCTGCTCGCCGGTGCCAATCCCACGGTCGTCACCGCCAGCGAGGCGGCACCGATCCCGTCACTCGCCTCCCCGGCGGCGCCCACCCCCGACCGAACGGCCGACTACGTCGGCGGTGCCGCTGCCCTGCTTCGCACGAGCGACGGCTCCGAGGTGCCGGGAACACTCTTCGTGTTGATGGCCTACCGAGGGTCGCAAGCCAAGGCTCGGGTCTACGACGAAACGCACTATGCACCGGCGGGCCGCGAAACCCATCCCGTGTCGTTCGAGTCGAATCGCCAGG
Source organism: uncultured Acidimicrobiales bacterium (assembly GCA_963698395.1). Taxonomy (GTDB): domain Bacteria; phylum Actinomycetota; class Acidimicrobiia; order Acidimicrobiales; family SZUA-35; genus JBBQUN01. Next base: position 1,269,008 of record CAVOQQ010000008.1, on the reverse strand, counting down.
CGGTCAGCCTGGTCGAGGAGCTCACCGGGCACGAGGTGGAGAGGATCGATTTCACCTCGCCTCCCGGTGGCGGTCTCTCCACCGGCCTCACCTACACGATCGCCTATCTCGACCTCCTGTCGGATGGGGCGTTCACCGGGGATCTCCGGGTCGCCTCGACCGGCGAGCTCCGGCCCCACGGCTACGTCTCGCCGATCAGTGCGATCAACGAGAAGGCGGCCGCCGCTCACCTGGCCGGGGTCGACGTCCTCTTCACGCCCTCGAGGCCGTCGTCCGACACCCTCGTTGCCCACGCCGGACGATTCGAAGGTGCGCTCTCCCGGTCCCGCAACACGGGTTTGACGCTCGAGGCCGAAGGGCACTGGGCCGAGTACGAGGCATGGGGAGCCAGCCAGACCGCCGACGGCATGGACGTGATCGGCGTCCGTCATGTCGGCGACGTCGCCGCCTACCTGTGCGGCGCCGGTTCCGACGAAGCGTGCCGAATCCGCTTGCTGCTCAGCGAAGTCGTGGTGGACGACTCGACGGGGCAGCGGCAGCCGAACGTGGTCGATGGCGTCGGCGTCGACGTCCGCTGAGCTGGGGAAACAGCCCTGCGCTGCCGCTGTAACCGGGCTGCAACCGGTTCTCGGCATAGTGTTGGCGACCGGGGGGATTGCCAGTGGAGATCTGCGTATTGGGTTCGGTGTCGGCAGAGCGTGCCGGCAACGACGTATCGCTCGGGCCGCGGCTGCGACGAGTCTTCGCAGCCTTGCTCGTCGAGCACGACCGTGTCGTCTCGGTCGATCGACTGGTGGATGCGGTGTGGGAGGGCGACCCGCCGAGCAGGGCCGACAAGTCGCTCAAGACCTACATCACGAGGTTGCGCCAAGCCCTCGATCCGGATCGCCATGGCCTGATCGACTTCCAGGAGCCCGGTTATGTCCTCCGTCTGGGCAGCGCTTCGCTCGACAGCGAGCTCTTCGAGAACGAACTCGACGAAGCCGTCCGGATGCATCGCACCTCCGACGAGGAGGGGGCGATCGCACTCCTCTTGACGGCCCTGGCACGCTGGCGCGGCCCGGCCTACGCCGGCTTTGCCGAGGAGGAATGGGCTCGCCCGACGGCGGTTCGTCTCGAGGCACGGCGGCTCGAGGCCATGGAGCTGCTGATCGAGGCGCGGCTCTCGGTCGGCGACCACGACCAGGCGATCGCCGACGCCCAATCGCTGGTGGAAACGGAGCCACTGCGCGAACGCCCGAGGGCGCTGCTGATGCGAGCGCTCTACGCAACAGCTCGTCAAACCGATGCCCTTCGGGAGTTCCATTCCTTCCGTGAGATGTTGATCGATGAATCGGGCCTCGATCCGTCATCCGAGCTCTCCGAGCTGGAGGCTCGCATTGCCCGCAGCGATCCATCATTGGCCGGGGCCACCCGAGCGCTGCGAGGCTACGAACTCTGTGAGCGTGTCGGGCAGGGTGCCTTTGCCGTCGTGCACCGAGCGATCCAACCGGGCATCGAACGTGAGGTGGCGGTCAAGATCATTCGTTCCGAGCTGGCCGATCGACCGGAGTTCGTTCGTCGCTTCGAACACGAGGCGCAGATCGTGGCGTCGGTCGAGCATCCGCATGTGGTGCCGATCTACGACTACTGGCGTGAGCCGGGGGCTGCCTACCTCGTCATGCGGTTGCTTCGGGGCGGCAGCGTCGAGGACACCCTTCGAGCGCACGGGCCGTTCTCTCGTCGCGCCACCGTGGATCTCCTTCGAGAGATCGGGGGAGCGCTGGAAGCGGCGCATCGGAAGGGTGTCGTCCATCGTGATGTCCGGCCGGCGAACCTGTTGCGGGACGGGCAGGGGGTCACCTATCTCGCCGACTTCGGCATCGCCCTTCCGACTGCGGCGGCCGATGCCATGCTCGTCGCCTCACCGGCGTACGCCTCGCCCGAACTGTTGCGGGGCGAACCGGTTGGCATTGCTGCCGACGTCCACAGCCTGGGCATCACCACGTTCGAGCTGTTGACCGGTCGGCTTCCCTTCGCCGACAGCAACGATCGGGCCGAACTGATCCGGCGCCAATTGGCCGAGCCGTTGCCATCGGCAAGGGCGGTGCGTACCGATCTGCCACCGCAGATCGATGACATCCTCGCTCGGGCGACGGCGAAGGCATCAGGCGACCGTCATGCCACGGTGAGCGCCCTCGTCGCCGATCTCGTCGCCGTGCTCGACATCGCGTCGACGAACGGAGCGTCGACCAACACCGAGTCGACCTCGGTGCGTCTGTCGAGCGAGCCGATCGAGAACCCCTACGTCGGACTCAACGCCTTCGATGAGCTGCACTCGTCGAGCTTCTTCGGCCGATCTGCGCTCATCACCGAGTTGATCGAGTCGTTGGCGACCAAGCCCCTCGTCGTCGTCGTCGGTCCTTCGGGATCGGGCAAGTCGTCGGCGGTGCGAGCCGGACTCGTGCCTGCGCTGCGCCGCGGTGCGCTCCCCGGATCGGACCAGTGGCTGATGACCACGATGGTGCCCGGTTCCGACCCGATCGATGCCCTCGAAGTGGCCCTGCTCCGAGTGGCGGTCAACCCACCGGCGTCGCTTCGTGAACAGCTGCGCGAACCCGGCGGATTGCTCCGAGCGATTCGCCGGGTGCTCCCCGGTGACGATGCCCGGCTGCTGATCGTGATCGACCAGTTCGAGGAGCTGTTCACGATGGCCGAAGCGGAAGAGCACGAGCGATTCCTCGCTGAGCTGGCGGCCGCCATCACCGCACCCGGTTCTCCCGTTCGAGTGGTTGCCACCCTTCGTGCCGACCACTACGACGTGCCGCTCCGCCACCCGACCTTCGCCGAGATCGCCACCAAGGGCACGGTCACCGTTCGTCCCATGACGCCGAGTGAACTGGAAGAGGTGATCGTGAAGCCGGCCGTATCGGTCGGTGTCGAGGTCGAACCGGCGCTCGTCGCCGAACTCGTCGCCGGCGCCAGCCACCGAGCGGCGGCACTTCCGCTCCTGCAATTCGCTCTGACCGAGGCGTTCGAGCGAAGGATCTCGGCCGTGATGTTGGCGTCGGTGCACCACGAACTCGGTGGGCTGACCGGCGCCGTTGCCGCCACCGCCGATCGAATCGTCGACTTGGGTGGTGAGGCGGATGCGCTCGAGGCGCGCCTGATCTTCGGCCGATTGGTCACGCTCGGTGAGGGCGCAGAAGACACCCGTCGACGAGCGTTGCGGAGCGAATTCGGCGACGGCGAGCGGACCGCCTGGCTGCTGGACGCCTTCGTGGGCGCTCGCCTGCTGACGCTCGACCGCGACGCTGCGACCCGTCAGCCGACCGTCGAAGTGGCGCACGAGGCGCTGTTGCGTGACTGGCCTCGGTTGCGGAGCTGGCTCCAGGAGGACCGGGTCGATCTTCGGGGCATGCGAACGATCGGCGCAGCGGCCATTGCGTGGCAGGCGTCGGGCCACGAAGACGCCGAACTCGCAGGCGGCGGCCGACTCACCGTCGCGGCGGAACTCTTCGAGCGTCGACCCGAGCTCTTCAACGACCTCGAAGCGGAATGGGTGGTCGCATCATCGAAGGCCGCCGACGCCGAGGTGCGGGCGGCGGCCGCAGCGGTAGAGAGGGATCGTCGACAGAACCGCCGACTGCGTCAACTGCTCGTTGCCGCTGCGGGACTCCTTGTGGTCGCTGTGGTGGCCGCCGGGGTGGCGGTGGTGCTTCGTGCGCGTGCCGTCGACAGCGAGGAGCTCGCCGTCGCTGCCCGTGAAGACGCCGACATCGGCAGAATCGCCGCGCTGTCCGCGTCGCAAGCCGGCGTTGCTCCCGATCTGTCGATCCTGTTGGCGCTGGAAGCGCAGCGTCGCCGAAGCGACCTCGACACGCAATCGGCGCTTCAGGAGTCCGTCGCCACCACGTCCGAGATCCTCGAACTGCGTTCCGAACCGTTGGGGGAGGCGTCGCTCACGACCTTCAGCCGTGACGGACGTGTTGCGCTGAGCCGCACCATCTCGTTCGAAGAAGGAACGGCGGGGTGGTTCGACACCGAGACGGGAGAGCAGATCGGCTCGTTCTTCCGTTCTGACGTCGGCATCCAAGCGAGTGCGATCTCGACCGACGGATCGACCGGCGCCTTTGGGTTGGCCGATGGGACCATTCGGATTGCCGACGCCTCTGGTGCAGAACTCGTCCGTCCGATTCGCACCGGCACGAGCGTTCGCGGATTGTCGCTCGACCGTACGGGAGATCGGCTGCTGGTGCTCGGCGATTTCCAGTTCACGGTGATCGACATCGACCGCGCGGTTGGGGGGAGCGTGGTGTCGACCTACCAGGTCGACGAGAACGGCGAACTCGGAGGTGTCGTCGACATCATCGGGACGCTCTCCGATGACGGATCGTTCTACGTCGTCCAGTTCGACAACAGGAACGTTGCTCCCGACGGCCTGGTTCTCGAAGAGGAGGTGACGGCCGGCTACGACCTCGTCGACGCCGCGACCGGCCGACGAATCGAGCGAGTGGTCGCCGACGTGGTTCGCACGATGGCGCTCTCGAGCGTCAACACCCTTGTGGTCGGCTACGCCGATGGTCGAGTCGATGTCCGCTCTCTCGAAACCGACCAGGAGGCCACGAACCTCACGAGCCTCGGTGGATCGATCGACGTCGTCGGCATCCGGTGGGACGGCTCGATCGGCGTGGTCGACCAGAGCGGCCTTCGGGTCTGGGACCCGGACGGTTCGTTGCTTCTGGGACCGATGCCCATCGGTGGATCGGCGGCCGGCCTCGGCTTCCGTGAGGATGGCGCAGCGGTCGTCGGGTTGCTCGGCGGTGGCACGATCGTCGTGAATCCGCTCGCGTCGGTGATGATCGACCAGTCGCACCCGAGCGAGCTCAGCAACAATGTCTTCACCGAGGTTCCCTACTACGAAGCCCGCACGGCGAGTGGGACCTCGGCGCAGTTACGTCGGCTCAGCGACAACACAGTGGTGCAAGACATACCGTTCGACTTGCTCTACCCCAATGGCTACGGAGCGGATCCCTTCTATTCATCGAATGGCGCATGGTCGGTGACGTTGGGGGTCGAGGACACCGATCCGCAGGTGGTCAGCGAGGTATTGGGCGACCGGCGCTACGTCGTCGATGTCGTGTCGGCCTACGAGAACGCCGTCGGGTCAGGTTTCTCGCTCGAGTCGACCTACACCGCCAGGCCGAGTGTCGATGGTCAGCGGCTGTACTTCGCCCTTGATGACCCGACTCGTACCGGCGCCCTGGCCATGTGGATCGACACCACGACCAGTGAGGTGGTGGCGGGTCCGATCGAGCTCGGGGCCATCGGAGCGGCCATGACGCTGCCTGATGGTCGGGTCGTTCTCGGGGCACCGGAGGGAGTGATCCAGATCCTGCCAGCCGACCTCGACAACGAACCGGTCGTGCTCGTGCCCGGTACCGAGGGCTTCGATGTCTTCGATCAAGACGAGAACACTGGGCTGATGTTGATCGGTGCAGCCGACGGTCGGGTCGCGATCCTCGACCTGGAGACAGCGACCTTTCGGCTGCTCGATGACGCTCCCGGAGGGCTCACCGCGGGTTCGTTCTCACCGAGCGGCGACCGCGTGGCCGTGTTGGCTCCCGATGTCGGACTCCAACTGCTCGACGTCGCGTCGGGGCGACGGATCGGCGTCGTCATGGGCTTGCGTGGGCCGATCCTGCGGCAACGAGCGGTGCGCTGGTCCGAAGACGGTGCGGGGGTGTGGGTGGCGACGACCGATGGGCCGGTCCGGTTCGCCGCCGACACCGATCGCTGGCGCGCCATCGCCTGTAGCGTCGTCGGCCGGGAGCTCACCCCCGAAGAGTGGGAACGGTTCGTGTCGCCGACCGAAGCACCGGTACCCGCGTGTGGCGTTTGATGAACAGGCCGAGGTCCTAGAGGTGGTTGCCGACGCGATCTCCTCGGGCACACCCCAGCGACCCGGTGCGATGTGGCGCTGGAGTCCATCGGCAAGCCCGGGGACCTGGCGTCCCTGCGCCCACATCTCGGTGATGATGAGACCAGGAGCAACCGCGTTGACCCGGACACCTTGCGGCCCGAACGCCGTGGCCTGGGTCCGACAGAGTGAGCTGATTGCTGCCTTCGATGCGGAGTAGGTGGGGCGGTCGGCGATACCACCCAGGGCGGCAACCGAGGACATGTGGATGATCGACCCGTGGCCCCGTTCCGCCATCTGGCCGACCAGGGCGCTGGTCGTTTCGAGCGGAGCGATGGAGTTGATCTGCATGACCCCGGCTTCCTCGCCGGGTTGCTCGCCCACGCCGGCGTTGTTCACGAGGATGTCGACGCCGCCGAGGGCTGCCATTGCGCGAGCGGCAAGGTCGGCGCCGGCACCCGGCTGCGACAGATCGATCTCGATGGTCACGGAGCCGTCGAGATGTACTCGGACCCTAGTCCGGCGACTGCTGGCTCTCGGTGGCCATCACTCGACGCATCAACGGGTTGAGGGTCCCACCGACGAACGACAGCGATGGCGTATCGTTCTCGACGATCAGATAGGCGCCGTAGCCGACTTCCTCGTCGAGCCAGGCGAAGGCTCCCCACGTTCCGGAGTTGAAGAGCTCGCCGTTCGGCCGGTTGATCCACCATCCCAGTCCGTAGCCGAGATTCGGATCCCAGGCGTCGCCGTCGTAGACCGAAGCGATCCGGTCGGCGTGCATGAGGTCGAGTGACGCCTGCGAGAGCACCTGCTGATCGCCGCACATGCCGCCGTTCAGCTGCATCGACAACAGCTTCCCGTAGTCGCCGACCGTGATGTAGGCACCGCCCTCGATCAGGGGATTCCGTGAAGGCTCGCCGGCCGCGGCCTCGTCGATGAGCGATGTCGGGTAGGTGACGAAGTCGCCATCGAGGTCGCCGGCGCTCGCGTAGCCAAGCGAGGTCACCCCGCAGGGTTCGACGTAGATCTCGTTGATCAGCTCGTCCCACGACTTGCCCGTGGCCGTCTCGGCGACCGCTCCGGCGACTTGCCATTGGCCACCGCCATACCGGAACTCGGTGTCTGGTGCGGCAACGCTGTCGTCGTCGAGATCGGTGGACATGATCGCCTCCCCACAACTCACCAGGTCGGTGGCGGCGTCGGCTTGGCACGGATAGGGCTGCTCGTTGTTGCCGGGAACGAGCCCGGAGCTGTTCGACAGCAGCTGTGCCGTGGTGATGTCGGGGTTGCCCGATGCCCATGGTGCGAAGCTCGCAATCGGGGCACCGATGTCGAGCAGTCCGTCGTCCTGCGCTCGCAGCAGCACCCCTGCCGAGATCATCTTCGACGTCGACGCGATGGCACTGACGCGGTCGGCGTCGAACTGGCCGAAGTACTCTTCGTAGAGCACGCCCCGATCACGGTCCACGACGATGAAGCCGGCGCCGTCGAGGTCGTTGCCCCTGACGAACGATTCGATCGCCGTCGTCACGTCGTCGAAACCGGGCTCGTCGGAACCCTCCGGCGATACGGTTTCCGCTTCGGGTGCCGCGGTCGTCGTCACGGTGGTTTCCGGCGCTGCAACCGTCGCCACCGCAGCGGTGTCGTCGGCCGCACTCTCGCCGGCAGCCATCCCGCCGGAGCCTCCTCCACAAGCGGCCGTCACGAGCGCGAACACGGCGAACCATGGAGTCACCCTGAACCGTGGTGGTGTTGCCGTGGGCCGCGTTTGATCAGGCCGCGTTGAACAAGACATTGGGTTCTCTTCTCGTCGTCGTGGGGTGCCGGACCGGGCGATCGTCGCCATCGGTCTCGCTCAGCAGTCCCAGCGGATGGGTCACCCATCACTCGTTTCGGAGTCCGGAATCCTTCGGCTGAGCCGAAGAAAATCCGTCGGCTCCGACGAACGCGAACGAATCAGCAGGTATAGGTGATCGTGTAGTTACTCGTCGATCCCGAGGTTTCGACCGCACCGCCACTCAGCAGGGTTGCGCGAAGGGTGTCGGTCTCGTTCGGCACCCACGTCTCGCGAAAGACGGTCTGACCGTCGAGCAAGCTGCCCTCGGTCTCGACGAAGGTCGTCAGCGTGCCGATGCCGCAGCCCTCGATGCTGCCCTCGAACCTGACGGTTCCGCTGGTCACGAAACTCCCGTCGGCAGAGAGGGTCATGGTCCCGTCGAACACCTGCGTGCCCTCCATGGCGCCGGTTCGTTGCCCGGGGTTTCGGAGCCCGATGATCACGTCGGTGCCAGACTGCTCACACGTCATCGGTCCCGCCGTGAGCGGGGGACCGGGGTCACAGGTCGGCGAGAAGACGAACGACACGGTGCCCGAACCCTCGCGAACTGTCCCCTCGGCCACGTCGGCGCTGTCGGCTGGCGGGTTCTCGCCCGTGTTCGATGCTTGCGTTGCGTCGTACTGCGGGCACGAGTAGGTGCCCGACGACAGCGTGCTCACCGGACCATTGGCGACGTAGTCGAGTTCGGACCGAACATCGAGCGTGCCGGTATCGCCGTCGGAGGGCGTGTGTTGGCGGTTCAGGGTCAGCCCCTCGGCGATGTTCCCCTCGTTCTCGATCAAGAGTTTCACGGTGCCGGTCCCGCAACCGGCAACCGTTCCCTCGAAGACGGCGTCGCCGCTCATGCGGTAGTCGCCGGAGTCGGACAGGATGATCGTTGCTTCGAGCAGCATCGTTCCGTCGAACGTGCCGGTCTTGGTGATCGGGTTCGCAACCGTGATGTAGGTGTCGGTGCCGACGCGCTCGCAGGTGACCGGACCTGGTCCGAACGGGGGACCGGGGTCGCAGGTCGGCTCGAACGAGATGGTCTCGTTTCCTGTCGCTTCGTACCTCTCGGTTTCGGTACGGGTCGTGGTCACCGCAACGTCGAGCGCCGTGCTGGTCGTCGAGTCTCTGTCCGATGCTCCGGAATCGTCGGTCGCCTCGTCGGGCCCACCGGAGCAGCCTCCGAGAAGAACGACCGCGGTGAGCAGTGCCGGAATGAGCCGTTCGCAACGAGGTCGCACGTGGTGCATGGGATTGCTCATTTCTACTGGTCGGACGCTTCGAGGTATTCGGGCAGTCGCAGCGCCCACAGCGCGATGGCCTCGTCGGAGAGCGATGCGCCGTCGGAAAGCAGCGGCGCGTTGCCCAACAGCATCACCTGGAGATCATCTGGATGTGTCGTCTGGAGCCAGGAGCGGAAGGCTTCGCCATCTTCGAGGAAGTCGGCGTTGTTGCCGATCGAGTTGACCACCTGCTGGATCTCGCCGCCCTGGATGGTGAGAATGACGAGGTTGTCGGCGTACGGCCCGGTTCGTTGGGCAAGGCCGAGATCGGACTCGAGCGTGTAGGTGCATCGCACGAGTTGCGGTGTGCTGGCCGTGCAGTCGTGGTCGACGATGCGGGCGTTGGTCACCTGCTCGAATCGGGCGCGGGCGAAGTAGCTGTCGGCGCTGGCTCCGCCGACCTCACCACGAATGAGCGCGTCGTCGGCGACCAACGACCGCATGGTCGGGCCGTCCCAGACCGAGCGGGCGACCATGAACCCTTCTGCGATTGCTTCTGCCGCAGCGAGATCCGACCCGACATCGAACAGCGCAACCACCGCCGCGTCGGAGGGAACCCAGAATCCACCGACCTCGTAGGCAACCCCGTTGCAGGCAGTCCCGATCAGGTCGCCGGCGACGACAGCTGCTGCGGGCTCGTCACCGCCGAACGACCTCGGCGGCGGAATGGCACCCTCGACCGCGAGGTCGTCGAGCAACGCACTGACCACGTCGGGATCGGCGAGAAGGGAGGTTGCGTCGAGCCCATTCGCAACGAGAAACGCGTCGACGGAGGCATCGGTCTGGGCGTAGATCGTGTAGTCGCCGCCGAGCGAACAGTCGGCGAAATCGGTGCCCGGGGTTCCCTGTTCGAGAAGGGCAGCCATGAACGCGAAGCGGCCGTCGTCGGCAAGGAGATCGACCAGCGAAGGCGGTGCCAGATCGCCGGTCACTTCGGTTGTGATGTTCATGCCATCGTCTGGCGTTCGGTCGAACCACGCAACGCCTCCGATGATGAAGGCGAGCAAGGCCGCCACCTCGAGGATCCGGATCCGGCTGCGCGGTCGAGTCGCAGGCGTGATCGACACCGGAGGAGCGAGGTGGATGTCCTCGTCCTCCGGGTCGAGCTCGCCCTCGTTCTCGACGAGATGAAGCGGCGACGCCCCGGGGGCCGGAGCGTCGGTGAGTTCCAACAGCAGGTCGTCGAGCAGGTCGGCCGCAAAACCAGGATCGGGCTGCTCGACGCCGTCGATCGACGACAGGTAGTCGATCGGGTCGATGTCACGCATGCTGTTCCTCCTCGAACGCCTGGCGGAAGGCCACCCGTGCTCTGGCCAACAACGACTCGGTTCCTTTGGTCGTTCGGCCCAGGATGGCTGCGACCTCGGCAACCGAGTAGCCCTCGATGTGTTGCAGCACCAGCGCCTGTCGCTGTGGTTCGCTCACGGCTGCCAACGCAGCCGCAACGTTGGCCCGAATCTCCCCCTCGGAAGGGTCGCTCGCGGCGGGTACGAGCTCGAGCACGTTGTCAGCGGCGACGCTGGCTCGCCGCCAGTGATCGATCAAACGCCTGCGGGCAACAGTGCGGAGCCATGGCAGCGTCACCTCATCGCCACGGCGCGTCTTGTAGAGCTTGACCGCAGCCGAATAGGTCTCGGCGGTCAGATCCTCGGCCAGGGCCCGGTTGCCACCGACTCGCACCATGAGGAACCCGAAGACGACGGGCAGCGTGGCCTCGTACATCGCGGTGAAGCGCTCACGCACTTCGGTTTGGGTGTCGACTGCCGGCTGCATCGTCTACGCACTCGTTTCACGACGCCAGATCATTCGCGCCGAGAGGGGAAAGTCTGGAAGAAACGGCACTGACCGTCAGTCGGGCTTGCGGAGGGTCTCGAAGACGGCGGCGATGTTGGTCCCGTGGTTGGCTTCGAGTGCCGCTGAAAGCGCTCGATTGGCAGTGTCGAAGAGTGCTGCCTCGCCCACCTCGGTCGGTGCGCCGGTGCCGAGTTGGACGATGGTCTTCCCCGTGAGGGCCGGTGCCACCTCGGTGGCGTCGAGGAGTTCGGTCGTTGCGTGATAACCGCGCAGGCACACGATGATGAGGTCGGAGGCGGTCACTGCCTCGGCGACGGTCGACGCTACCCGGGCACCCTGCTCGGCCAGAGGGAGCGTCTTGGCTGCGGTGCGGTTCCACACCGTGACCTCGTGGCCGGCGCCTACGGCGGCCGCTGCCAGGGCCGATCCCATGTCGCCCAGACCGATCATGGTCACCTTCGTGGATTGGCTCATGGCAGTTCTCCCTCGTCGCCCAGTGTGGCGCATCGTTGGGGGCCCGTGCATGGAAGTCGCCCAGCACGCAGGCGGACGGTCTCGGCGCCGTCACCGACGGTTTCCAGAAGGCGGGCGCCAGTGAGGCGTTCAACACCTTGGCTGCCGAGTCGGGAGACGTAATGCTGGGCCCGGCTCACGTCCGGCTCGACGAGGTCCTCGCAACGACCGCCGAGCGGGTGGAGGGACAGTCGGTCGTGGCGTGGACTCGCACCTCCGTTGCTGGTGGTCATGTCGCAGCGGCGACGGCGTCGTCCTCGGCGACCGCGGCGCAGCCAGGGTGGACGGAGTTCAGCGTTCCGGTGGATCGTTGATGCGTCTTCTCTGGCTGACCCCGTGCGGCTAGATCAGCATCCTCGCGAGATCCTTGGCATCGACCTCGGCCTGGGCGATCAAAGCGACCATGTCGTCGGTGGGGAGGCCGAGAACGGACGATCCATATTCGACAGTGAAGTCGTCGCCGGCCACACCGACCTCTCGAATCGCAGAAGCCACGTGTGCCGGACTCAGCGCCGGTGTGGAACCTTCGTGGTGGCCACTCATGAACTCGACGAGTTCGCAGGGGAACCCCCACTTCGAACTCATCCAGGCGGCAACGTCGCCATGGTGCCAACCGAACGAGCTGACCTCGAGATTGGTGAGGTCCTCGCTCGAGTTGTGCCATTGGCCGAGAACGCCGTCGTAGGTTGCTGCGGTCAGGGCGAGCACGGGGATGGCCATGTCTTGCAGGAGCGCAGCGGTGAAGTTCTCGGATCGGCGAGTTGGGTCGACGCGCTGGGCCAGCAGGCTGGCCAAGGTTGCTCGCTTGGCGGCCGTCGACCAGAATCGGCGATGCTCATAGTGCTCGCATCTCGGGTTCGGGATCACACTTCCGGTGCCTACCGAGATCAGGAGCGCCTCGAGCTGATTGCGGCCGAGCATCATGGCGGCCTGGTGCACGCTCGTGATCCTGGAACGGGGCGCCATCGATGCGGAGTTCACGAGACGGAGCATGCGGGCCGAGACGCCGGGGTCGAGCTCGATGACTGCGGCAACCTTGCCCATGTCGATGTCGGCATCGGTCAGGAGGTCGAGGGCATGTGACACGAGCGTCGGAAAGCTCGGCGGCTCGTAGCCGCCGAGTTCCTCGATGAAGTCGAACGCTTCCGACTTGCGAGCGCGGCTGAGGAGGCGCCTCATGACGTGGGTCCTTCGGTTCGTGAGGGTGCTTGTGGCATCAGTCCGCCCTCCGGCCCATCCGGGTTGCGAAGATGCTGAGTACCCCGCCCAACATCATGTAGCCAACCGCAACCTGGATCATCACCAGGGCCTGGGCAATCGCCGATCGTGGAACGGCGTCGCCATAGCCGAGCGTGGTGATGGTGACGACGGAGAAGTAGAGCGGGGAGATGAACGTCTCGTTGCCGCCGTAGTCGATGTCGACCAGCGAGTACACGATGCTGAAGAGCCAGGCAACGCCGAGCGTCAGCGCTCCCCAGCGACCAAGACTGCGTCCGCAGTCCGACGTTGCTCGCCACACCCGGTACAGCGCGGCGTGCTTGCGGTCCCGAGTCCGGAATTCGTACAGGTAGTTCTGGTCCATGATCTCTCGCCGAACCAAGTACGCCCCGGAGAAGTCGATGTCGAGGACCGAGACGCCGATCCATTCTGCCTTTTCGAATTGGACGAGTTGGCAGAGACGGCTTCGTGTGAAGACCGTCGATCGGAAGAGAGCCTTGTTCACGGTTGCGCCGGTCAGGTCGGCATCGATGATCTTGGCTCCCGACAGATCGGCGCCCGTGAGGTCGGTGCTCATCAGCCGAGTTCGGCTGAGTGTGGCAGCGCGAAGATCGGTCCGGTGAGCGATCGCCGACGACAACGTCGCGTTGGTGAGGTCGGCCCCGAACATGATGGTGTCGGTCAGGTTCGCTTGACCGAAGATCGAACCCTCGGCCTTGCACTCGGTGAGGTCCGCTCGAGTGAGATCGGCTCCGACGAGCAGCGCCTCTTGGAGGTTCGCTCCGCGCAGCGAGGCGTTGCTGAGATCGGCTCCGTTCAGGCGGGCACGAGAGAGATCGGCTCCCGTCAGATCGAAGCCGGCAAGATCGGCGTTGGTGAAGTCCCGGCCGCTGAGATCTGCGCCCCGCTGATTCTTGTCGATTGTCGGGCTGGTCTGTTCGAGGTCGGTCATGTGCAAGCGGTCGGTCCATCGGCCGGAACTGGGGGAAGCGGTGTGAACGGTGGTGGGCGATCGGCGTCTGCGTTGCTCGCCGTCCTCATCGTCATTGGTCGACTCTCCTCCTCGGCGAGGCCCACGTCGCCTCGAGATCGAGTTTCGGAGCGGCGTGGCTTCGTATGAGCAGCGCCAGCCGGGCAACACATCGCACGCTTGACGAAGGGTTGATGGTGGGACCATCGACAATGGAGGTGATGCGATCACACTCGTGGCATGACATCAAGCGAACGGTCTTCGACCAGCCCACGGATCGAGCGGGCAGGACTCGTCGTGGAGGAGGTTCTCGACCATCCGGGTCAACGCCTCGTCCGTGTGGTCTACCACCTCGTCACCGGTCCCGACGATCGCGCCGTCGGCTTCCGGGCGAAGGAACGGGTCGTGGTTCAGGGGATCGAATTGGGTGGGGATCCGATCGCCGTTGCCCAAGATCCGATCGCGACGTTCGTCGAGACGCACCTGATCCGAGCCGGTGATCACATTCGGACCGTCGAGCAACTCGTGCACCGCGTGCTTCTCGATGTCGAGCAAGACTGGTGGCAAACGGGCAGCGGTGGCGAGACCATTCCGATCGCCGAATGGATCGACCACCTCGTTGCCCACATCCAGATCGAGATCGACGATGAGGTGGTCGCCGAAGCGCTGACCCCCGTCGTCAGCGGGTCGTGGGGCGCGCTCGGGGAGAGTTGATCCGAGGGCTGGGAATACGTGCCTTCGGGCGGGCCTGCTCCTGCTACAGCTGCTTCCACTGCGGAGGACGCTTCTCGACGAACGCAGTGCGCGCTTCGGCGGTGTCACCGGTTGCGCTGCACATGATCTGCGTCCGGTTCTCGATGTCGAGGGCATGACGCAGCGACGGTGCGTCGACGGTCTGCCACATCGTTTCCTTCGTCATCCATGTGGCGAATGGGGCGTTGTTTCTGATCAGGCGAGCGGTCTCGAGCGCTCGCTCGACCACCGAGTCATCGTCCACCACGTCGATGACGAGGCCCATCGACTCCGCTTCGGCCGCTTCGAAGATCCGCGCGGTCAGCATCAGCTCTGCGGCCCGTGAGGCGCCGACGAGACGCGGCAGGAAGTAGCTCGTCCCCATGTCGCAGTTCGAAACGCCGATCTTCAGGAACACGGCACCGAACGTGGCCGAGGTGGCCGCAACTCGAATGTCACACGCGAGACTCAGGGCGAACCCGCCACCGACAGCGGGTCCGTTGACCGCCGCGATCCACGGCTTGCGGGATCGGTGGATCTTCTCGTGCAACGTCGCAAGGTGGTTCTGCCACATGAAGCCGGCGGCGATCCGGCCGACGGTCTCGGCTCCCGGTGCGACGCCCTGATCTTGGAGGTCGAGCCCGGCGCTGAATCCGCGACCGGCACCGGTGACGATCACGGCCCGTAGCGCCGGATCCAGGTCGACCGCGGCGACGACCTCTTCGAGTTCGGTGATCATGGTGGAGGTGATCGCGTTGAGTCGGTCGGGGCGATCGAGCGTGACGAGGGCAATCCCCTCGTCGGGCTCGGTCACGTCGATCGTCGTGAAGTCCAGCGTCGAGAGCGTCATCGGACGAGTATGGAACGGCGCACCAGGTTCCGCCACCTCCACATGCGAGCGTGAGGGGCCGGGAGGCCCGAGACCCTTTCATCAGCAAGGAGCAAATCATGAAGTACGAAGACTGCCCGACGACCGAGGTCGAGGTCACGATCGCCGGATCTCTCGATGCGGTATGGGCGTTGGTGTCCGACATCGAGCTGCCAACCCGTTTCTCGCCGGAGGTCCTGGCAGTCGAGTGGGTCGACGGCGCCGCTGGTCGCGCCGTCGGGGCTCGCTTCGTCGGCTCCAACCGGCACTCGGCGATCGGCGACTGGCAGTCCTCGTGCACCATCAGCGCCCTGGAGCCGGGCCGGGTGTTCGAGTGGACCGTCGGTGAGCTCGATCATCCTTCGGCGATCTGGCGCTTCTCGCTCGATGGCAACGACGGGGCCGTGACGCTTCGACAGTGGTTCCAGATGGGGCCAGGCCGGTCGGGTCTCAACCATGCGATCGATGCCATGCCGGAGAAGGAGGAGCGGATCGTGGCGCGCCGCATGGAGGAACACGCCGCCAACATGGCGGCCAACCTCGAGGGCGTGAAGCAGCTGATCGAAGAAGGCCCGGCATGACCCTGCAGATCGCCGTGCGGAGCGTCGGGCTCGACGCCGGCTACCTCGACTACGTCCGAGAAGCCGAGCGCTTGGGAGCTGCCTCGATCTGGTCGGCCGAAGCGTGGGGCTACGACGCCTTCACGCCGCTGGCGGCCATGGCCACGGTGACCGAGCGGATCATGCTCGGATCGGGTATCGCGCAGATCGGTGCTCGCACACCGGCCAACCTGGCCATGACGGCGATGGGAGTGCAAGCGATCTCCGAGGGACGCTTGCTCCTCGGGGTCGGAACGAGCGGACCGCAGGTCATGGAGGGCTGGCACGGCATCCGGTTCGACCGTCCCATCGACCGGACCAGGGAGACCATCGAGATCGTCCGCCAGATACAGGCCGGTGAGCGGCTCGCCTACGACGGCAGCGTCTACCGGTTGCCGCTTCCCGACAGTGATGGGCGGGCCATTCGCTCGGCCGTCACCGTGTCGCCGATCCCGATCTACAACGCGTCGCTCGGCCCAGCCAATCTGCATCTCACGGGCGCCCTGGCCGACGGCTGGATCGGGAACTCCTTCTTCTGTGAAACCGCCGATGTCTTCATCGAGCCGATTCGGGCCGGTGCGGAATCGGCCGGTCGGTCGCTCGACGACATCGATCTCATGGTCGCGGTGAGTTGCGAGTTCACCGACGACGTCGAGGAGGCGGGTCGACGCCACGCGTCGGGTTTCGCGTTCACGTTCGGCGCCATGGGATCGGCGGGAAAGAACTTCTACAACCGTGCCTTCGAGCGGCAGGGCTTCGGCGACGATGTCGCCGAGGTGCAGCGTCTCTGGCTCGCCGGCGACCGAACGGCCGCAGCCGCCCGCGTACCCATCGAGATCGGCCTTGGGGCCAACCTCCTCGGCCCGCCAGAGGAGATCCGCGCACGATTGCACCAGTACCTCGGCTGCGGGGTGAACACCCTGTTGGTCAACCCCATGGGCGACACCCTCGATCAGCAACTCGACGGACTCGGCCAACTGCTCGAAGTCGTCGCAGTGGTGAACGCCGAGGCCGACGACGGGCATCGATCCTGACCGAGACGGCCTGGCCTCACCCGCCTCTCCACCCCGCTGTGCCGGGGCATTTGTGGAATGTCGACGCGACGCACAGACTCTCGACATCCCGTGACCTTCCTCGACAGCCGGAGTGACCATGAGCGAGCAACCGTCCGACCAGCCCCGCGGCATGACCGAGTTCGACGGTCGGGTCGCCGTGATCACCGGTGCCGCCAGTGGGATCGGCCTGGGGATGGCACGCGCCTTCGCCGGTGCCGGCATGAAGCTCGTGCTCGGTGATCTCGACACCGACGCACTCGATGCCGTGGTCGCCGAGCTGACGTCGGCCGGTGTCAGCGTGGTCGGGCGAAAGACCGATGTCTCCCAACTCGGTGACAACGAAGCGCTCGCCGACCTGGCGATCGATACCTACGGCAAGGTGAATGTGCTGTGCGCCAATGCCGGCGTCGGCATCCCGACCCAGACGCACAAAATGAAGCTCGACGACTGGAAGTGGATCCTCGACGTCGACCTGTGGGGGCCGATCTACGGGGTCAACGTCTTCCTGCCGCTGATCGAGGAACAGGGCGAGGGCCACATCAACGCCACCGCGTCGATGGCCGGGCTCATCGCCGGTCAGATGATGGGCGCCTACAACGTGGCGAAGTTCGGCGTCGTCGCCCTCATGTCGACGGTCGAGCGGGATCTGCGTGGACGCAAGAGCCCGATCACCGCATCGGTGCTCTGTCCGGGGCCGATCAACACGAACATCAGCCGCAACTCCGTCGAGTTCCGCCCGAGCAAGGCCAAGCCGAAGGCCGATGGCAATGCGGCGGGCCGAAGCGCCAAGGGCATCCAGGCGATGCTCGAACAGGGCATGGACCCCGACGAGGTGGGTCGCCTGGTACTCGAGGCCATCGGCGCCGATCGATTCTGGGTGTTGACCCATCCGAACTGGGCCAAGGCGCTGCAGCGCCAGGTCGACGCCCTGGTCGCCGACCAGACCCTCACCCGAGCCTGATCCCTGCCCGAACCTGAGCCGTCCCCGAACCGGCACCCATCCTTCTGCGAATCGAGTCGACGTGATCATGAGCACCACCCCACCATCAGCTCCCGACGGCAGGCCCAAGGGTGATCGACTCGGCGGCAAGGTCGCGCTCGTCACCGGCGGAGCCTCCGGAATCGGGCGGGCGTGCGCCTTACGCTTCGCCGAGGAAGGGGCCACCATTGCCGTCGCCGACCTCAACGCCGACCGGGCTCAGCGAGTCGCCGACGAGATCACCGGAGCCGGCGGAACGGCCAAGGCCGTCGAGGTCGATACCTCGTCGGCATCTTCGACGCAGTCGATGCTCGCCACGACGCTGGAGGCGTTCGAGGTCGTTGACCTCTGCGTTGCCGCTGCGGGGATCTCACACGCCAACTACATCAGCCGGGCCGAAGACGACGAGCAGTCGGGAAGCGATCGAATGGATCGCGGCGACATGTTCGTCATCGACAAGACGCTCGAGTCGTGGCAGCGTGTGCTCGACGTCAATCTGACCGGTGTGATGCTCACCAATCAGGCAGTGGCCAAGCATCTGGTGGAGCGGGGCTCGGGCGGTTCCCTGGTGAACATCGCCTCGATGGCCGGCGTCACCGCACTCAAGGGCTCGAGCGAGTACTGCGTCTCGAAGGCGGGGGTGTGGATGCTCACCAAGGTGTTGTCGATCGAATTGGCACGGTTCGGTATTCGGGCCAACGCCGTCGGTCCTGGGTACATCCGTACCCCGATGGCCGCCGCTGCGCTCGCCAGCGACCGCTGGGTCGGCGACCGTGAGGCCGAGACACCGCTTCGGCGTCTCGGCGAGGCGGCCGACATCGCCAACGCCTGCCTCTACCTCTCCTCGGACGAGGCAAGCTTCGTGACCGGCGAGATCATCTTCGCCGATGGCGGATTCGGCGCCGCCACCCGCTGATCCGCCCGAGCGCAGCGGACCCCTTGACCTCGGGCAGTCTGGGCACGGGGTGAGCCGAGACCACTACGGTGCAACTGCGACGCCGCCGGGGCTTGGGGGATGCTCGGGTCCCATTCATCGACTGCAACCTGTCTGCAACCTCGATTGTTCAGGCTGGGTTTCATGATCGAGAACGAGAGTCATGATGCACTTGACGGCTGAAGTACTCGGACCAATTCGCCTGGTGGCCGATGGCGAACCGGTCGATCTCGGGGGACCGCGTCAGCGACGACTGTTCGGCGTGCTGGCGATGCATCGGGGTTCGGTCATCTCTACCGATCGCCTGATCGATGCGGTGTTCGACGGCGACCCTCCCGACGCAGCGCGGCGCACGTTCCGGACGTACGTGGCACGATTGCGCCGAGCGTTGGATGTCGCCGGGATCGACGCTTCCGGTGTGCTCATCACCGAAGCGAACGGCTACCTGGTTCCGGAGTCAGCGATCGACCTCGACTCAGCGCAGTTCGAGGAAGCGCTTGCCGACAGCCACGATCGGCTGGCTGCCGGCGATGCAGACGGGGCGGCACTTGGCCTCGACGAGGCACTTGGGCTGTGGTCAGGTCCTGCCTACGGCGAGTTCGCCGATGAAGCATGGGCGAGCGTCGAGGCGATCCGACTCACCGCGCTGAAGACAGTGGCCCGAGAGCGCCGGGCCGAGGCGATTCTCGAGTCAGGCCGCCACGCCGCCATCATCCCGGACATCGAGGCGCTGATGGACGAGGAACCGTTTCGAGAGGAACCGTGTCGGTTGCTCATGCTCGCCCTCTATCGCTCGGGGCGGCACGCAGACGCGCTCCGCGCCGGTCGTGAGTACCGACGCCTTCTCGCCGATGAAACCGGTCTCGAGGCGAGTCGACAACTCAACGAGCTCGAGCAGCTCATCGTCGATCAGGATCCGCGACTCGACGCACGCCCTCGAGGCCGAAAGCTGAGGGGCTACGTGCTCGGACCCCCGATAGCGGAGACCGAGCTCGGCATCACGTATCGAGCGACGCAGCCCTCTGTCGACCGAGAGGTCTCGATCACCGTGATCTCGTCGGAGCGTGCTGATGACCCGATGTTCATCCGCAAGTTCGAGGTCTACGCCCAACGAATTGCCTCGATCGAACATGTGAACGTGGTGCCGCTCTACGACTTCTGGCGCGAACCTGGTGCGGCGTACTTGGTGACGAGGTTGCTCTCCGGTGGTTCGCTTGCCCGCCGTATGACCGAGCAGATCATGACTGACGGCGACCGCATGGCCATCGTGCGCGAGGTCGGATCGGCCTTGACCGCTGCTCATGAGAGGGGCATCCTGCACGGTCAGCTCAGCGCCTCCCACGTCCTCTTCGATGAAGCTGGCACCGCCTATCTGAACGGTTTCAGCCTTGGCGTCGACCGCAGATCGGCGTCGTCCGACATCGCTGCGCTCGGCCAGCTCGCGATGGAGCTCTGGGCAGAGTCGGCGAACGCACCTGATCGGACACAGGCCAGCACGGCGATCGCCTCGCGCGTGCAGACGATCACCGAACGTGCCATCGACTCTTCCGGCGATCCAACGTTCGGCAGCGTTGCCGAGCTCGTGTCGGCGATCGAAGGGGCCTCGGCCGGTGGTGCCGGTGCGTCGCAACGCCCGAGGTCGGCAACCATCGAGGGGCCCAACCCATATCGAGGTCTGTTTGCCTTCGCCGAGACGGACGCCGGGGTGTTCTTCGGCCGAGAACGTCTGGTCGAAAACATGGTCGCCGACCTGATTGACCACCCTTTCCTTGCCGTGATCGGTCCATCCGGCTCCGGGAAGTCCTCGGTCGTCCGTGCCGGACTCTTGCCTCAGCTGCGATCGACGGGCGCGTTCATCGCCACCATGGTCCCCGGTGAGCGGCCGCTTGCCGAACTCGAGATCGCCCTCTCCAGAGTTGCGTCCAGCCCGGTGCCCAATCTGGCCGAGATCTTTGCTGACGACCGCTCGGCGCTCGGAGCCGTTCTCGCCGACGCACTCCCCGAATCCGAGCGAGGGCTCGTGCTCTTGATCGATCAGTTCGAGGAGGCATTCACCCTTGCTGCTCCCCACGAGCGCGACCTGCTGATCGAGGTCGTCAGCCTCGCACTCGAGGATCCCGCCGTTCCGCTGCGAGTGGTGATCACCGCCCGGGCCGACTTTCTCGGTCCGATTCTCGATCACCCGATCGCAGGTACCGCCGTTCGCGATCATTCCCGTCTCGTCACACCGCTCGATGCCGATGAGCTCCACGCCGCCGTCGTCGGACCCGCCGAAGCTGCAGGGGTCGCGGTCGAATCGGCGCTGGCAACAGCGCTCAGCAGCGATGTCGTGCGGTCCCCGGGGTCACTGCCGCTGCTCCAGTTCTCGCTGACCGAACTCTACGAACACCGGGTTGACGGCACGATGACCATCGATGCCTATCGTCGACTCGGCGGGATCGGAGCCGTCCTGTCCCAGCGAGCCGAAGAGATCTACTCGAGCCTCGATTCTGACGACCGGTCGGCGAGTCGTCGGCTCTTTTCCGCGACTGATCTTGCCAGGAGAGGGCGTCGAAGACACCCGACGTCGGGCGAGGCAATCCGAAGTGGTCGGTGCCTCGACGGAGCTGGTCGGTGCCTATGGCGCAGCTCGGCTGGTTTCGTTCGATCGGGATCCGCTCACCAGAGAGCCGACCGTCGAGATCGCCCACGAAGCCCTGATTCGTGGATGGCCGCGCCTGCAAGGATGGATCAACGAGGATCGCGACGGTATGCGTGTTCTCGGCCGCCTCACCGAGTCGGCGTCGGAGTGGGAGCGATCGGGTCGAGACGACGGTGAACTCTATCGCGGGGCTCGTCTCGGGACGGTCGATGAGTGGGCGGAAGAACACCAGTCCGAACTGAGTCCGGCGGAGCGTGCGTTCCTCGATTCGAGTCGGGCCCGGCGAGACGTCGAGGTCCGGCTCGAGCACCGGCAGCTCCAACGTCTGCGGCTGCTCCTCGGAGCGGTGGCCGCGATCGCCGTGGTGGCGCTGGTCGCAGGATCGATCGCGGTGGTGCAACGCAGCAGGGCCGACAGCAGCGCCACCGAGGCCGATCTGCGAAGGGTAATGGCCGAGTCGCAAGTCGCCGTGGGTGAGGATCCGAATCGGGCAATGCTGCTGGCGCTCGAGGCGCACCGTCTCGCCCCATCGACCGAGACGCTTGGGTCCGTGCAGTCGGCGGTCACCGGGGCCCGAACCGACTGGCTCGGCGACATCGCCAACGGCAAGGGCTATCGGCGCGTCGCGTTCATCACCGAGGAGGCGCTGGTGGCCTCGAGCGAGCAGAGCATCGAGGTCTGGGACACGATCGACCGCGTCATGCTCCGCGAGCGGGCGATCGGTGGATCGATCACCGACATCGATGTCAGCGCCGACCGTGAATTCGTCGCCGCCGCCAGCGCCGATGGGTCGTGGACGATCCTGGATTCGGCGAACCTCGAGCAGATCACCGGCGGTGTCACTGACCGAGGGATCACCGTGATCAGAATCGATGTCGATCATGGCATCGTCGCTCTTGGTCTCGACAACGGACGGGTCCAGATCGAGCAGATCGATGGCCCAGGACCCGCAACGACGCTCCAACCGGCCGCCGAGAACGACCCGGTCGCCGAGGCCGTGACCGATATCTCGCTGAGCCCTGACGGGCGGCGAGTGGCAGCAGCGTGGGGCAATGGACACACGGCCCAACAGTGGGACCTCCAGACCGGATCCACCGTCGGCGAGGCACTGTCGAGGAACCGCCATGCCCAACTCGTGCTCTATGCCGATGACGTCCTGTACACGGCCGCAGACCGGCTCCAGTCCTTTGATCCGGATTCCGGCGAGCCGATCGGCGAGGCCCACCAGATCGCCGGAGGCGTCGACGGCGACATGCGGATGGTGGCCAACGAGTCGGGACTCCGGATCGTCGGTCTCGGGTCGGTGTGGAGCCTTGATGGCGGGGGAGCGAATTCGCCTCCCATCTTCTACGAGAGTGTCTCGACAGCCTTCGGTGGTGCTCTGTCTCCCGACGGTGGTCTGCTGGTCTTCGGTACCACGAACGGCCTGAGCTTCTGGGCACCCGACGGGGTAGGACTGTTCATCGACGCCAAGGTGCCCGCAGGAGCCGACTCCCGCCAGTTCAACGCCATCTCGACCGATGGCCACACCGTGGTGCAGGGTGGGAACATCCGGGATGAGGTCCCCACCTCGGTCTGGACGCTGACGGAAGCCGGACCGTTGCTCGTAGGGGATTTCGGCAGTGGCAGGGGCGTCCGGCAGTTCGGAACCGACGTGATTACGTTCGAGGCGATCGACGACGGTTTGTCCTTCGAGCTCTGGAACGCAGCGACGGCTTCGCTCGAACCGTTGATGATTGCCGACTTCATGACGTTCGGTGTCAACATTCCGGCGTTGACGCCCGACCGGCGCCAGTTCCTCCACCCGTGGAACGGCGGCGAGGGCATCCTCGACGTGTACGACGTTGCGTCGGGACGGTTGCTCCACCGACTGAGGGATGTCGAGGACACAGCGCCGCCGCTGACGAGCCATTCCAACGTGCCGGAGTTCAGCTCCGACGGTCTGCGCCTCGTCTACCCGACTGCCAGCGAGTATGTCGCCGTGTACGACGCCGATACCTGGGCGCTGGTCGATCTGCTCGACCCTTCGGTCGGCTTCGCTCACCTGGTGTTCACCCCCGACGGCGCTCACGCCATCACCCTGTCGTCACGCGGTCTGGAGATCCGAGATGCCGCCGACCTGCGAACGGTCGTCCTCGGCCCGGTACCCAGCGTCGACGACCCAAGCCTTGGCCGAGTGCTCGAGATCACTGCCGGCGGCGGGTATCTCAAGACAGGCGGCCTCAAGGGGGCCCAGCTGTGGGATGCAGCGACACTCGATCCGATCGGTCGCCCCTTCCCGCACGACCGGGACGCTTGGGCCGCCACGTTGGCCGCCGAGACCGACCAACTTGCGACGGTCGTCGATGGTGCAACGGTCATCTGGCGGATCGATCTCGAGAACTGGCTCGAGCTGAGCTGCTTCGCCGTCGGCCGCAACCTCACCAGACAAGAGTGGGCCGAGTTCGGTCCGCGTGGCGACTATCACGCCACCTGCGACAACTGGCCGGAGGGCTGAGTGGCCCGGCAGCACGTGCAGACGGAGGCTGCGTGCACCCGATCGTGAAGAACGGCGGCACTGGCCAGTTCGATGACGTCGAGGGGGTGCTGCTGCCCCTGGCCGCTGCTACTCCTGGGCGATGGCGTGGATGTCGCCGAGATCGACCCACGGCTGCTTGTCGTCGCACCACACCTGGACGTTCGGCTGGATGTCGCTGCGATCGTCGAGCGTCCCGGCCTTGACGGCCACGATCTCGGGCCGTCCGACGAGCACCGACACGATCGGCGATCCGCAGTTGCGGCAGAAACGGCGAAGGACGTACACCTCGTCGCCGGTTCGGCCTCGGTCTTCATAGGTGGCGATGTCACCGGAGATCGTCAGCTGGTCGGGACTGACCACGACGTTGGTGGAGAACGCCCCGCCGCTCTGGCGTTGACAGTGATCGCAATGGCAGACGGCGACCGCCATCGGGTCACCCTCGATCGAGTAGGTGATCTCGCCGCAGAGGCATCGTCCGGTTCGTGTCATGCATCGAACGCTAGCCCAGACAGCGCCTGTCCGATGCCGCTGGTTCGATCCTGTGCGTCTCAAAGATCGGGAATCAACACGATCGGACGATCCGAGCGATGGAGCATCTTGATCGCAACGCCACCGAGACGTAGTCCGGTGAAGCCTCCGAGGCCGCGTGCCCCGACGACGATCACGTCTGTTTGCTCGGCGCTTGCCGTATCCAACAAGCGGTCGGCAATGTTCGGTCCCCGCAGCGCCACCACGTCGAAGACCACGCCGGCCTGGGTGAGCGTGTCGGCGTAGTCATGGCGGATCGTGTCCTCGTGCGAACGAATCGAATACTCACGAGCCCGACTGCGGACCCAGTCGAGGCGGGACTGCTCGACCGACGCCACGACGATGCGAACCGCCGTAACAGCGGCAAGATCACGAACCCATTCGAGCGCCACACGCGAACCCTTCGATCCGTCGACGCCGACGAGCACGGATTGTGTGGCGTTGTTGACCGTCCCACCGACGACGGCAATCGGCAGCGGTGAATGATGGGCCAGCCATTCGCCCACGTTCCCCATGTGGAGAAAGCCTGGGCCGGCGGAAGTGCCCTCTCGTCCGACGACGATGAGGTCTGCTCCTTCGCGTTCGGCAACAGCGAGGATGCCGGTCCGGGGATCAGCGGTTTCGATCACGGATCGGACCGGCACCCCGGCGAGACGAGCAGCCTCGCCCCATGACTCGATCGTCGGTCGCTGCTCGCTGAGCAAGTCTTCGACCGAATCGTCGATCAGGTGGGCATTCGCCGGATTGAATCCGGTCATCACGAGGATCTCGGCCCCGTGTCGGGCAGCAAGCTCCGCGGCCCAACGCAAGGCGACAGTCGATCCAGGGGAGCCGTCGGTACCCACCACCATGCGCTTCATCCCAGCGACCTCCGATCGATGTGGTTCATGCGGTGATTCATGCGATTGCGTCGACGATCTGCCAGGCGGCCAGGGAGATCGATGAGATTGCACCCAGCAGACCGACCCAACGGAACCGGCCGACCACCCTACCCGGCTGTCTGCGGCCGATCATGAACAAGGCGGCGTTGACCATGGTGAAGACGACCAGGGTCACGAAGCTGGTCAACTCGGCCAGTTCCACCAGGGGGAGGCTGACGATCAGCACGATCATGGCCGCCACGACCAGCACGGTGGCTCGGGCCGGTGTCTGACGGGCCTCATCGACCTGGCCGAGGACCGTCGGTGCCAGGCCCTGATTCGCCATGCCGTACAGGACACGGGCTGCCATGACGATCTGGATCAGGATGCCGTTGATCATCGCGAAGGAAGCAACCATCGCCACCGGCTCGGATCCAAGGCCGCTCACTTCTCGGAAGAGCGCCGCCATGGGGGCTGTCGATTCCGTGACGGCGCCGCGATCGGGCACGGCGACCGCGATCAGGGCGAGCAGGACGTACAGCGTGACACTCGTGGCGAGCACGATGGCGATCGCGATCGGTCCCGTCCGTCTCGGCTCGATGGTCTCCTCAGCCATGTTGGCGATGTTCTCGAAACCGACGAAGGCGAAGAACGCAAGCACCGAGCCGGCGAGGATCGGTGACAAGACGGCGGTGTCGATCGAAGGGGTGAAGGCGTCACCCAACAGCCCTGGCGTTGCCAGGAGGTCCAGCCCGAAGAGGATGATGACGATCAGTGTGCCCACCTCGACCAAGGTCACGACGGCGGCCAGGATCACGCTCTCGCGAACGCCCCACCAGGCCACGAGACCGAGCACCAGGACCACGCCGATCGCGCTGAGCGACTCGGGGATCGAGATCAGCGTCGCGAGGTAGCCCGCAAAGGCCAGTGCGACGACCGCCCCGGTGATGATTCCCGTCACGACGACGGCCAGACCCGTGATTCGGCCCGCCAGTGCCCCGAGTCCACGGTTGACGTACGCCGCTTCTGCACCGGCTTGGGGAAAGGCGCCGACCAGGAGCATGTAGGAGGCGCCGGTGAGCGAGGCCAGGAGCCCGGCGATGAGGAACGAGAGGGGAGCGTTGTCGCCGGCGATCCCGAGGATTTCGCCCAGCAGCGCGAAGATCCCGGCCCCCACGGTCACGCCGAGGCCGTAGAAGATCAGCCCCGGGAGGTTGATCGTGCGATCGAGTGACGTCGTCGCCGATAGAGCTTCTCGTACCTCGGTGGTCACAGCACCATCGTCCTCTGCCTTGTGGGAGCAGGGAAGAGGCGAACGTCCTGCACCGAGCCGGGTCAACCGCCTCCGGCCTCTCGCACCATGATCGAGATGCGTGGTTCGGCCCTGGCCACCTTGGGGATCCCGTGCTGCCAGGTGGCCTGCGTCGTGCCGCCCATCACCAGCAGATCACCGTGCCCCAGATCGAATCGGTGGCCGGGGCCTGCGTGGTTGGGTCGCAGCACCAACGTGCGACGTGCCCCGACCGAGGTGATGGCAACGATCGCGTCGGTCGGTGACCGCACCCGGTCGGCGTGCATGGCCACCGAGTCGGCGGCATGGCGATACCAGTTGCAGCCGATCCTCGGCAACGGCCGGCCGTAGTGAGCCGACAGCAGGTCGGCCAAACCGCGAAGCCCTGGTGGCGTCGCCACCGACTGATCGGCATGGTCGTTCCAGATGAGGCGGGGGACCGCTACCACACGGTCGTACATCGGACGCTTCGCCGATTGCCATTGGAGTTCAGCAGCGAGCATCGCAAACCAGGCGTCGGCACCGGGCAGCCAGTTCGGCCGATGATCGAGCCACGCACCGGCACCGAGGTCGATCCGAATGGGACTGTCGACGGTGGAAGGCAGCGCGGGCTCACCCTGGGAGAACAGCGACCCCTGCAATGCCGCAGGGCAGGGCCTCTCGTCGGTCGTTGCGAACATGTGTTCGATGCTAGCGCCCCGTTCTCACGCCGGTGCGACGGGGTACTGATCGCAGGCCGCTCGGTAGTCGATCGTGCGGGGCCCGAATTGCCGCGTTCTTCGGGATAGGCCATCTCGGTGCCATCGATCGGCTCGCAGTCAGGCTGCCATCGACGTCAGAGGGCGATGTCGGTCAAGACCGGAGCACCTTCGCCAACGGGGCCGGGCAAGCGGCGGAAGAGACGAGCGTGGGGGAGTAGCGGAGTCGCTCCGAGCGATGCCGCCTCCAATTCGACGGCCAGCGTCTCCATCGTCGGCCGTTCGACCGCGCGATCGCTGGCGAAGTAGAGGTGCGAGCGGTCGATCTGGATGCGATAGAGATGGTCGAAGGATCGGCGGAGCGTCTCGACCTTTGCATCGAAGTGGTCATCGGTGTCGAGGATGTTCAGAACGACGACGCCGCCGGCAACGAGGCGGCTCCGGCACTCGTCGTAGAACTCCATCGTCGACAGCTGCATCGGGGTGCTGCCCGTACCGCTGAACGCGTCGATCAGGATGCAGTCGTACGTCGGTGTCGGCTCGAGCGATTCGAGATGGCTGCGGCCGTCCTCGATCAGGACGGTGAGATGGTGCAGCTCGTCGAGTCGGAAGAACGCTCGCGCGATCTGGTACACGTCGTGGTCGATCTCGGCGCAATCGGTCGAGCAGTCCGGTGCGACCGACTCGAAGAACCAGGGCAACCGGCCGGCACCCAGGCCGATCAGGTACATCCGACTCGGTTGCCTGTTCCAGGCCAGGGCCAGCACCATGGCCTGGGTGTAGGGAGCGAGCAGCTTCGATGGGCTGGTCATCTGCATCCTCGAGATGATCTCGCGACCCCCGGGATCGTTGAAGAAGAGGTAGCGAACGTCGCCGTCCTCGATGACCACGATCTCGTGCTCGGCTGATGTCTTCGAGTGCAGCACCTGCGGTTCGGACATGTTCATGCCTCCGTCGTGATGTCAGCGGAACGTTCCTCACCACGCATCCCGAACACCCTCTCACGCCGCTGGCCGGAAGGCATTCGCCGCAACCGCACCCGGTAGGATCATCGGCCTCAGCCCGAATCGAAGGCGACCTTGACCATTCCATCGCATCTCGACCCGCATCGAACGAACCACCGCCGACCGATCGGGCTTCTCCTCGGCTTGCTCCTGGCCGGCGTGGGTGTCGGCTGTTCGACCTCAGAGGATCGGCCGACCGAGTCGGCATGGAAAGTCGAGTGGGAACAGCGCCAGCAACTGATTCCCGACGCCGAAGCGCTCCTGACCGGCGGACGCGAGTACTGCGACCAGCTCGATGGCGAGTTCCGGGTCGCGCTACGTGAGTTGCTTCCGTCGCCCTTGGAGGTGCTCGACGATCCGGTGGATGCATGGATCCTGCACGCCGTGAGCATCGTGTTCGAGTGTTCCGACGACGAGTCGACCCTCGCCGATCAACTGGAGACACTCGAGGTTCTCGCCGCCGAGGTCGACGGCGGGCTGAGCGTCGAGAACGGCTAGCCGTTCGCTTCGCTCTCTTCCAGAGTTGCTCGCTGGCGCTCGCAACCTCTCCGCTTCGCTAGGTGCGGATGTATTCGAAGCGGCCGTCGACGAGTTCCCAATACCAGTCGAGGGCGGGCTGGGGGCAGCACAACGGCGTGTCGGCTTCGTAGAAGCGGTAGTCGATGGTCAAGACCTGGGTGGCGTCCACCTCTTCCCAGCGAGCCGAGGAGTGGAAGGCGATCTGTGAAGTGGGGCTGATGTTGCCACGAGTGTCCACCAGCATCGGGTCCTGTCCCGACAACCAGACCACGACCCCGTCGTTGATGAGGTCACCACCGGCTTCGACACACTCGACGATGAACACGATGTCGGTGTTGGCATCGGCATCGGCATCGTGGACATAGACCGCTTCGCTGTAGACGGGGGTTCTCGAGGTGGCGATGCGGAAGTATTCACCGTCGGGTCCCGTCCACACCGATCGACCGTTGCGGAGCGTCCGATGGTTGGCAGCGACCAGATCGCAGGCCCCGATCGGGACGGTGGCTTGCCGCGCTTCGGCCGATGTCATGTCGGCGCCGAGGGCGGCGTACGGATAGTTGTTCACCATCTCGGGATTGACGGTCATCCAGTAGACCACGCCGCCGCGGTCGAGACGGCCACTGGTCAGTTCGCCGAGCCAGTAGGCGAGGCCGTCGGTGTCGGCCTCGCGCCCGAAGATGTTCCGATACACCTGGGCCACGAACGCCTCGTCATCGAGCTCGCCATAGGTCAGGCCGAACTCGGTCGACACCGAGAAGTATTCGCTGATCTGCTCGATCGCGAGTCCTCCTCGTCGGAGCTCGATCCAGTACCTGGCCCCGCCGACGTCAGGCTCCCGGAGGAAGAACGCTCGATAGAGCCGTAGCACCTCGGCATCGGCGCTCGTGTAGTCCTCGCTCTGGCGGAGCTGGGTCAGATCGGTGGCGTCGGCAAGCAGCACCGAAGCATGTGGGGCGACCGGCGAGGTGTCGGCTGCGCTCGGACCGGTGGCGATCAGCGGGACGAGCAAGGCGGCAGCAGCGACCAGCCATCGCAGACGACGGACTCGGGTGGGGCGGGCGACGACCATGGTGACCTCCGAAGGCTCGACCGGGGTGCGGGTTCCCGGATCGGCGCTGGTGGGCCGAGACGCTAGTTGACGTCGGATCGCAGAGCGATCCGGTACCGGGATCTCACCGGCTTTCGATTGCGCCGTCGATCACGGTCGGCCGATGTCGACCTGCGTGATCTTCCGTCCGTCGCGTGCCTTCACCGTCAGTTGGTACTCGCCGTGCTCCACCACGGCGCCGACGTCGGGAACCTCGCCGGCCTTCGCCAGCAACAACCCGGCGATGGTCACGGCGTCGTCGTGGTCGAAGGCGGGCTCATCGAGTGCGTCGCGCAGAACGCTCAGGGGTGTCTCACCGAGCACGGTGATCGAACCGTCGGCATGCCGTTCGAGGAGCTCATCGTCCTCGTCGTGCATGATCTCGGCGATGACGTCGTCGAGCGAGACGAAGCCGACCGTCGTTCCGAATTCGTCGATCACCAGGGCGGCATGGGTGCTGCCCAGCTTGAACTGCTCGAGCAGGCCATCGGCCGACATGGTGGCAGCAACGACGGGGAGTGGCCGGGTGATGTCTCGGAGCGAACGCAGCGTGCCGAGGCGATTCGCTCGGATGAAGTCCTTGATGTGCAGCATCCCGACGACGTGGTCGAGATCGCCGTCGATCACCGGGTACCGGCTCCGCTGCGACGCGCTGATCAGGGCCGCCACATCGGTGGTCGGAGCCGACACGTCGAGGGCAACGATGTTGCGCCGCGAGATCATGAGCTCTTCGGCCGGGCGGTCGTCGAGTTCGAAGATGTTGCGGATCAGGTCACGTTGGAGCTGGCCGAGCTGGCCGCTGTGTGCGGATTCGTCGGTGACGATCGCCAGCTCGTCGCTGGTGTGGAGCGACAGTCGCTTGTCTGGTTCGGGAATGCGCAGCAACCGCATCAGGGCGAACGCAATCGCGTTCAACACCGTGACCATCGGACGGAACAGGGCGCTGAAGGTGCGCATGATCGGGTTGAGCCGCACGCTGACCGACTCGGGAGCTTGCAGTGCGAGCGCCTTGGGGATCATCTCACCGAAGACCACGTGCATGTACGTGATGGCCGACAGCGCAATGATGAACCCGACCGTGTGTGAAGCGGTCTCGGAGACGCCGAGATTCTCGAGCGGTTCGTACAACCAGTGCGCAACAGCCGGCTCGCCATACATGCCGAGCCCGATCGAGGCGAGCGTGATCCCGAGCTGGGCAACGGCGATGTAGCCGTCTCTGCCTGCATGGCGTTCGAAGACGTCGACCAACCACGTGGCTGCGCCGCTCCCGTTGGTTGCCATGGCCTGCAGCCGACTCAATCGGGCGCCGACGAGAGCGAACTCCGCAGCGACGAACAGCCCGTTGACGATCACCAAGAGAAGGATCGCGATGATCGGGAAGGCGTATTCGCCGATCATCGCTTGCTTCCCTTCAGGGCGAAACTGATTCGCTCGATGGCATTGCCGTCGACGACATCGATGCGCACGAGGAGGTCATCATCGCCGAGCGGTATCTCTTCGCCGAGGCTCGGCATGCGGGACAACTCGTGCCAGATCAGGCCGCCGATGGTGTCGACGATGCCGGTGGGCAGCGACAGATGGTACCGGTGGTTGAGGTCATCGAGGAGCACCTCGCCCGACACCGAGACCCGGCCATCGGCTTCGACGATCGGGTCTGGGTCGACATCGAACTCGTCGCGCACTTCCCCGAAAATCTCTTCCAGTGCATCTTCCAACGTCACCAAACCGGCGACGCCGCCGTACTCGTCGATCACCAGTGCACAGTGCTGCTCGCTCTCGTTGAGGCGGTTCCAGAGGGCAGGGACCGACAAGGTCTCGCCCACTTCCAGCACCGGCCGAGCGATGGAGGCGACGGCCGCCGACGGGTCGTTCTCGGCTCCGAGATAGAGCCCTCGGAGGTTGACAACGCCGCTGACGTCGTCGCTGGTGTTCCCCCACACGGGAAAGCGACTGTGCGGACTCTCGACGACCTCATCGAGCGCGGCACCGATCGATGTGTCGGCATTCACTCCGACGAGGCGCCGTCTCGGCGTCATGATCTCGCGGACACTCCGTTGCTCGACGTTGAGGACACCGGCCACCATGTCTCGCTCGGCTGCGTCGATGAGGCCTCCCGCCGCGCTCGCATCGATGAGCGCAGCGAGCTCCTCCGGCGAGTGGACATGGGCGTGGCTGTGGTCCGAACGCAGTCCGACGCCCCTCATGATGGCGAAGGCGGATCCGTTGAACATCTTCACCAGAGGCCGAAACAACACCTGACTGAGTTGCATCGGGCGCAAGGTGGCGATGGCGAGGCGTTCGGGATACCGCAGCGCTGCGGTCTTGGGCAGGAGCTCTCCCAGGACGACTTGGAGCGAGGTGATGATCAACAGGGTCACGATGACCGCCACCACCCGAGCCGCCGATCCGAAGAGGTCCTCGAACAGGGGAGTGAGCCGGGCTTGGCCGAACGCGCCGGCCACCAGACTGCTGAGGGTGATGCCGACCTGGCAGGTCGCGACGTAGTTGTCGATCGACACAGGATCGCGGACGATCTCGAACAGCTTGGCCGCCGAGCGGTTGCCGTCTTGCCCCAGGGACTGGATGCGAGATTTTCGGCTGCCGACGGTGGCGAACTCCGCAGCGACGTACAGCGCATTGAGCGCCAGCATCAGGGTGATGGCGGCGGCAGTGATGATCCCGCTCACGGCAGTCTCACTCCTCGGTCGAATGCTCGCCGGTGACGGCCGATCGGTTTCATCGGTCCGATCATACGTCGCGCTGCCAGTGAGAACGGTGTCTCACGTTCGGCGATGTCGTGGACGGGTCTGCGGTACCGGTCGGATCAGGCGCTCAGCTCGTCGAGAAGCAGCATGAGCGCTGCCTTGGTGAAGCGTTGCATGTTGGCCGTGCGGTCGTTGTCGCCGGTCAACACGTGCTGGGCTCGTGTCGTTCCGTCGGGACGGCGCACCGCCACCCAGGCGTGGCCGGCGGGGTCGCCGTAGGGATTGCCGCTCGGTCCGGTGGCGCCGGTTTCGGCCAGGCCCCAGGCGGCGCCCATCTTCGCCGCAGCAGCAGCCGCCAGATGCTCGGCGAATGCCTCGGTGGCGCCCCGAGTGTCGGCAGGGAGCTCGCCCTTGGCAAACAGCAACCCGCGGGAGCGCCCGGTGTAGACGACGGCGCCGCCGAGGCAGAAGCGCGATGCGCCGGCCACCGAGAGGAGGGTGGCCGAGATCAGTCCACCGGCCGATGACTCGGCGGTTGCCACGAACTCGCTCCGTTCGACGAGGAGCGCGCCGATCGACGCCGCCAGTTCAGTGTCCTCGATCATGCTGTCTTCGATCATGCTGTCTTCGATCATGCTGTCTTCGATCATGCTGTCTTCGATCGTGCTGTCTTCGATCATGCCGCGAGCGTACCGTTGGGGTTCGAGGCGGGCTGTCCTCGTTTCAGGGCTGTCCTCGTTTCAGGGCTGTCCTCGTTTCAGGGCTGTCCTCGTTTCCGGGCTGTCCTGGTTCCAAGGCGGTGCCTACGATGGGCAGATGGACTGGCACTTTGCCGATGTGTTCGAAACCGTTGCGGCAGCAGCGCCCGATCGAGACGTCATCGTCTTCGGTGAGAAGCGGCTGAGATGGCGAGACTTCGAGCGGCGAGCAAACGGCGTTGCCAACGATCTTGTTGCGGCCGGTCTGAACCGCCAGAGCAAGGTGATGATCTACCTCTACAACTCGCCGGAGTACCTCGAGACGTGTTTCGGGGCCATCAAGGCGGCGCTGGTCCCGGCGAATGTCAACTATCGCTATGGGCCGGCCGAAGTGGCCTACCTGTTCGAGAACGCCGACGCCGAGGCCGCCGTCTTCGATGTCGAGTTCGCGCCGCTGCTCGATTCGATCCGAGCCGACTTGCCGCTGATGAAGCGTTGGTTGGCCGTCGGCGATCCCAGCGCCGTTCCCGACTGGGCCGTTCCCTACGAGTCGATCGCAGGAGCGGCAACCAGCCTCGCTGTCGATGCCGACCGACGACCCGACGATCTGCTCCTGCAGTACACCGGTGGCACGACCGGTATGCCGAAGGGCGTCATGTGGACGCACGACGGGCTGTTCCGGGCCATGGGGCGGGGAGGCAATGCACTCCTCGGGATCTCGCCCATCTCGTCGTTGGCCGAACTGGGGGAGCGAAACGCTGCGCCGACCGCGCCGAACCCGATCGCCCTGATGGCGTGCCCCCTCATGCACGCCACGGCGTTCGGCAACAGCCTGCAGATGCTGGGTCTCGGCGCAACGATCGTCCTTCTCGAGCATCGCCGCTTCGACCCGGAAGAACTCTGGTCGGCGGTGGAGGACAGGGGGGTCACCTGGTTGACCATGGTCGGCGATGCATTCGGCCGTCCGCTCCTCGCCGAGCTCGATCGATCGCCACAGCGTTGGAACCTCGACTCGTTGCAGGTCATCTACTCTGCCGGCGTCATGTGGTCGCAGGAGGTGAAGCAAGGCATGCTCGGGCACCTTCCGCCCGATGTGATCCTGCTCGACGCCCTGGGATCCTCCGAGGCCCCCGGTCTTGGCGCCTCGGTGACGAATCGGCATTCGAGCGCCTCCACCGCACAGTTCACGATCGGTGAACACGCCCAAGTCATCACCGACGACGACCGGTTCGTCGAGCCTGGATCCGGCGACATCGGCATGGTCGCCTTCGGTGGGCCGATGCCGCTTGGCTACTACAAAGACGAGGCGAAGACGGCGTCGACGTTCCGAACCGTCGGCGGTCGTCGTTGGTCGATCCCCGGTGATTACGCGACCGTCGACGTCGACGGCACGCTCAACCTGTTGGGACGAGGTTCGGTGTGCATCAACACCGGAGGTGAAAAGGTGTTTCCCGAGGAGGTCGAGGAGGTGCTCAAGTTGCATCCGTCGGTGCGAGATGCGGTGTGCGTCGGTGTTCCCGACGAGCGTTTCGGGCAGCGAATCTGTGCGATCGTCGAGCCCGAACCCGGCGCCGCCGTTGCCGATCTCGCCACACTGGCCGAGCTCACGAAGTCTCGGTTGGCCGGCTACAAAGCTCCACGAGAACTCGTGGTGGTCGACACGATCGGCCGAGCGCCTTCGGGCAAGGTCGACTACAAGGCCCTCACCACCCTGGCCACCCGGCGACTCGGAATCGAGTCATCATGACCGGCGAGCAGACCGCACCGACACCCAAGGGGTTCGAACGGTGACCGAGAAGCACACCCTTCGCGCGGTCGCCGTCATCGGCCTCGGCAAGATGGGCGGTGGTGTTGCCCGAAATCTCGCCCGCCACCCCGACTTCGGCGCTCGAGCCTCACCTGCCCGCTCGGACCATCGTGATGGACACCTCCACCATCGATCCCGATTCCGCACGAGCCGTTGCCGAGCTCGTCGGCGCGGATCGATTCGTCTCCTGCCTCCTCGGCAAGGGCCCGGCCCAGGCTGAGTCGGGGGAACTCCCGCTCTTCGTCGGCGGTCCTGACGCGGCGCTGGACCAGCTCGCCGCCGTCTTCGATTGCATCGGCGAGACCGTGCACCGTCTGGGCACCGTCGAGGGCGCAACCGCATTCAAGTTGGCGTCGAACCTCATCGGCATGACCAATCTCGCCGTGCTGGCCGAGGGCTATGCCCTGTGCCGACGAGCGGGCGTCAGCAGCGAGGCCTTCACCGAGTCCCTGGCCGACACCGGTGCATGGTCGTATCAAGCCGAGGTTCGGCTCCCCTGGATGATCGACGACGACTTCGCCCCGCGGTTCCCGGTCACCCTGGGTCTCAAGGACCTCTATCTGACGCTCGAGATGGCAGCGAAATGGGGTCTCGCCGCGCCCGTCGGGGCGGCAGGGATGTCCCAGTTGGCCAGCGCCGCCGCACACGGACACGGCGACGCCGACGTCGACGTCATCCTCGAGATCGTCGACCCGATGCGTTCGGCTCGCAACATCGACCCTGGCCCCGCATGATCGCTACCGGGGTCCGACCTCAGCGCGACGACCGCCGGTGCCGGAGCTTGACGGCTTCGAGTATCACCAGGAGGGCAGCACCGGTTGCGGTGCAGATGACGAGGTCGACGATGCCGAGGCGTTCGAGGTCGAGGAAGTCTCGCAGCGGCGTGTAGATCGCAACGAGCTGGAGGGCGATGACCACCGTGGCGATGGCCAGCATGACCGGATTGGTCCGCAACCCGATCGACCGCAGTGATTCGGTGTTCGAACGGGTCCCGATCGCCTGCGCCACCTGCATGAAGGCCAGCGTGGTGAAGATCATCGTCTGCCACTCGATCCGATCGTTGGCTTCGTAGACCAGGCCGACGGTGAGAGCGACGAGTCCGATGAGGGATCCGATCCACACGGTTTGTCGACCGAGGCCATTGGCCCAGAGACTCTCACCGGGACGGTGCGGCATCCGTTGCATCACGCCGCGTTCTGCCGGCTCGACGCCCATCGACAACCCGAGCAATCCGTCGGTCATCAGGTTGAGCCACAGCAACTGGAGCGGCAGTAGCGCAATCGCCGTGCCGGCATCGACGTTGCCGGTGAGGAGGTGAGGGATCGGCCAGGCGAGCATCACGATGATCTTGCCGAGATTGCCGGCGACGGCGAAGCTCACGAAGCGGCGGAGGTTGTCGTAGATCACCCGGCCCTCCTCGACCGCCGACACGATGGTGGCGAAGTTGTCGTCGCGCAGCACCATGTCGGAGGCCTCCTTCGACACGTCGGTACCGGTGATGCCCATCGCCACACCGATGTCGGCGCGTTTGAGCGCCGGCGCGTCGTTGACGCCGTCACCCGTCATGGCAACGACCTGTCCCTGACGCTGGAGCGCCTCGACGATGCGGAGCTTGTGTTCCGGAGAGACCCGAGCAAACACCGACACCGTTGCAGCCGCGTTCTCGAACTCGGCCTGGGTGAACCGATCGAGATCGGCGCCGGTGAGCACCTGGTCGTCGGTTGCCAGTCCCAGCTCGGACGCAATGGCGTGGGCGGTCAGGGGGTGGTCGCCGGTGATCATGACCGGGCGGATGCCGGCGCGCCGACAGACCGCGACGGCGTCACGGACCTCGGTGCGAGGAGGATCGATGATGCCGACCAGGCCGAGGATGACGAGCTGTGACTCGGCTTCTGCCGCCAGCGCGGCCGATGGCTGGTTCGGCGTTCCATCGAACGTCCGATAGCCGATCCCGAGAATGCGTCGACCGTTGGCGGCAAGCCGATCGTTGGCATCGAGCAACCGCCTGCGCCAGGCGTCATCGAGCTCGACTGGTCCGTCGGCCGACCAGACACGATCGGCGTGTTGAACCAGACCATCGATGGCACCTTTGACGAACGAGATCGGCTGGTCCTGAGG
The DNA here is from genome assembly GCA_963698395.1 of uncultured Acidimicrobiales bacterium. Lineage (GTDB taxonomy): Bacteria > Actinomycetota > Acidimicrobiia > Acidimicrobiales > SZUA-35 > JBBQUN01. Next base: position 1,231,865 of record CAVOQQ010000008.1, on the reverse strand, counting down.
CAGGACGCCGAACAGGGGTGAGGCGCCGTCGAGCGGTTCGTGGACGGTGCTCATTCGCTTGCGGCCGGAATCGAACGGATTCTCGGCGATCCGCTGGAAGCGACGGCGAAGCTCGGTGATGTCGACCCCGGCGTCGCTCGCACACCGCAGCAATGCCGTCTCGGTCGGGTCACCGATCAGCACGAGCTCGCCACCGGCGTCGACGTCGACGTGTCCGTCGTTGCACAGCACCATCGAACCGAGCATCGCCTGGACGGCAGCAGGCAAGGTCGTCCAGTCGAGAGCGTTGGCGTCGTCGACCACGATCTCGATGTCGGCGACGTCGAGCATGGTCACGGTCATCTTGTTCTGGGTGAGCGTTCCGGTCTTGTCCGAACAGATCACGGTGACCGAGCCGAGGGTCTCGACCGCCGGCAGCTTGCGAATCAAGGCCTCGCGGCGCAGCATTCGTTGCGAACCGATGGCCAACGTGAACGTCACGACCGCAGGAAGGCCCTCGGGAATGACGGCGACGGCAACGCTGATCGCCGTGAGTATCAGATCGGATGCCGACTCGCCGCCGAGTGCGCCGAGGGCGACGACCAAACCGGCAACGACCATGCCGACGAGTGCGAGCTGCTTGCCGACTCGATCGAGCCGAGCCTGGAGTGGGGTCTCGTCCGAGTCGACCCCCTGCAGCAGGGTGGCGATCCGACCGAGTTCGGTCGACATTCCCGTCGCGACGACGACGCCGACGCCACGACCGGCGGTGACCTGCGTGCCGCTGTAGGCCATACAACGCCGGTCACCCAACGGAAGGTTCTCACGATCGATCGGGTCGGTCTGTTTGTCGGCAGGTTCAGACTCGCCGGTGAGAGCAGCCTCCTCGGCTCGCAGGTTGACGGCTTCGATCAGCCGCAGATCGGCGGGCACGATCGAACCGGCTTCGAGCTGGACGACATCGCCAGGGACGAGGCCGATCGCCGGCACCTCGGTCGTACGGCCACTGCGGACGACCCGCACGGTCGGCACCGACATCTTGCGCAGTGCGGCAATTGCCTGCTCGGCGCGGTACTCCTGATAGAAGCCGAGGAGCGTGAACAGGACGACGATGGCGCCGATCGCTCCGGCCTCGAGGTACTTGCCGAGGGCGAGCGACAACAGGGCGGCACCGATGAGGATCAACACCATGACGGCGGAGATCTGCTCCCAGACCAATCGCCACGGGCTCGTCGATCCGGTGTCGACCAACTCGTTCGTTCCGTGTTCGCTCAGGCGATCGTTGGCCTGTCGGTCGTCGAGCCCGGACCGGTCGACGCCGAGATGGTCGAGGACCTGGTCGCTCGCCATCCGATGCCATGACGGCACCTCGGCCCCGGTGTGCTCGCTCCTGGGGTGGTCGAAGTCAGGGTCGTCGAGGGTAGGGGTCTTCGAGGGGTGGTTGGGCACGATGCCGTCCTTTCAGCGCACGAATCAACGTTCGCTGAAGGTCTTCCCGCCCGATGATCGGGCTGGCCGCGCCGGCTCGGAAGAGCGTGATGACGACGGGCCTCGTGGGGTACTCCCCTTCAGATCAGCACATCGTAGGGTGGTATCGGGAATCTCGGCGACGATGGTTCACGATTTCTCATGCCATTTTCCGTCGATCGAGCGGTGGCAGGGTCACACTCGCTGGATGCTCCGCCGCCCGAACAGTCCTGCGGGCCGAATGAGCAGCACGATCAGCATGACAACGTAGGGCAGGACGGTCGAATAGCCGGAGCCGAGAACGCTCATGTAGCTGGAGAGCAGCCCACCGCTCATGACTTGCATCATGCCGATGGCGATGCCGGCGACGTAGACCCCGCCATAGGAATCCCACCCGCCCAGGGCGAGGACAGGGACGGCTCGAAAGAACAGGGTTGGCATGGCGGCGGTCGAGAAGGTGCCGTAGCCGAGGGGCGGGACCGAGAACGTGAGCGCAGCCAGCGTGGCGAGTGCCGCCGCCAGCCCCCAGGAGAACGCTGCGATGTGATTCGGGTTGATCCCTTGCGCTGCTGCCGCTTCTTGATCGGCGGCGAACGCCCTCGTTGCGATACCGAATCTCGTTCGATCGAACGTGCGGAGACCGCCCAGGACGGCTGGGGCCAAGAGGCAGATGACCAGCGAGGAGATCCCGATGTCCGTACCGAACAGATCGAAGCGGCCGGCACCCCATGGCATCGGTAGCGCCCGACTGACTGGCGCCTGATCGGCGAAGCGTTGCAGCACGATGGCGACCCCGACCGTCGCGATCGTGACGGTGAAGCTGGGACGGCCTCGCATCGGCCGGATGGCGAACCGCTCGACGAGAGCACCGAGCCCGCCCGCCATCAGCAAGGCAAGCACGAGGCACGATGCCCAGCCTGCGGGGTGGTCGGCGATCGCCGTGAGTGGATTGTCGCCGCGGAGCAACCGAATACCCATGGCGCCATCGGAGATCAGGCTCGCGAGGATCAGTGCGCCCAGGGCTCCGAGGGGGGCGTGGGCGAAGTTGAGGATCCGATTGGTCTTGTAGACCGCAACGAAGCCGAAGGCGATCAGTGCGTAGACCGACCCCAGGCTGAGGCCGTTGATCAGGAGTGTCTCGAACGGCATGAGGGCCTTCGCGGTGGACGGTCGGTTGCCGTCGCCGGCTGTCCGACGATGACCGGACGATCCTAGTGATCGAGTCGGGCGATGGGCTTCGATCAGCGCAGCGGGGCTGCGAGTGACGCAGACTGGAGAGCCGACCACGACAGGAGCTGTCCCATGACCGAGCCGAACATCGACCTCGACGGCACCATTCCCGAAGGACTGGTGCTCGTCCGTGTCACCGATGTCTTCGACAACGAGTCGGTGCCGGCGGGCCTGCTGCGCGCTCATCGAGTTGCCGACGGTGTCTGGGGTCGTCTCGTCGTGCGTGATGGTTCGGTCCGTTTCGTCTTCGAGGACGACCCCGACGGCGCTGTCAGCGTCGCCAAAGGAGAAGCCGTCGCGATTCCGCCCGGTCGCCACCATCATGTCGAACTCGATGGCCGTTGCGCCTTCGTCGTCGAGTTCTACCGGCAGGCTCCGGCAACCGAAGGCGGGCTCGAGAGCACGGGTTTGGCCTAGCGTCTTCGATCACCGGCGCGCAGGAGATGGCGGAGGCCCATTGCGTGAGTTGGTGTGCTTGGATGGGTTCATGCAACGCCGCCATCGAATCGTCGAGGTCGAAGCCGAGCCGAACATCGAGTGGCTTCGGCCCGGTGCTCGTTCTGGGGATGTCATGCCGATCATGACCGGCACGGTGGACCTGATCGACGAGACCGTGGCGCCCCGGCCCTCGTTCCCCGAACTCCCGGGCCACACGACCGTTCGGCCGCCGACGCGCAGCCGACCCTCGGCCGTGCCGGGGGAGCGACCGGCCGCCGTCCGACCCAGCCTCCCGTGGGGTCTGGGAACCGACGGGTGGCCGCGGCACAACAGTCGACTGGTGCGACTCTTCGCCTGCGAGCCATCGGTCTTCGTCGACGGTGTGGTCGGCCGGAGGTGGCAGGTGCTCGATCTCGACGATCGCCGACGCACGATCGTCGACGGCTCGTCGTCGTCGGGCGAGTGGCCCCAGGCGGTCGCCGGATCGCTCGCGATGCCCTACCGTTCGCTGCCGTTGTCGGTCGAGTTGCGCTGTCAACCGTTCCAGGCCCGCTACACCCGAGCCGATATCGTGGTCACCTCGCACTACCGCTGGCCACGCCGCTTTTTCGATGTCGCCTCGCGCTGCCTCACCGACATGCAGTGCCTCGAGCGGCCGATGGAGCAGCGCATCTGACGAGCGTCGCCGAGTTGTGTCGATGCTTCTCTCGGTGAAAGATAGCCGTTGTCATGGACTCGGAATCGACCATCGCTCCATCGCCCTCGACAACCAAGCGGTCACGCGTCTTCCACGGCTGGCGCGTGGTGGGGGCGGGTGCGGTGCTCCAGGCGCTCCAGGCCGCGTTCTTCATTCAGGGGTATGGGCAGTACGCAGTCGTGCTCGAGCGTCAGTTCGGCTGGAGCAAGACCTTCATCTCGGCCGGCTATGCGATGAATCGGGCCGAGAGCGGACTGCTCGGCCCACTGCAAGGTTGGCTGCTCGGCCGTTTCGGCACGATGGCGGTGATGCGATCGGGCGTGGTCGTGATGTCGAGCGGCCTCCTCGCTCTCAGCCAGATCCAAGGCAAGGTGCAATTCCTGGCGGCGCTGCTGATCACCGCCGTCGGCGCCAGCTTGTCGGGCTTCCTCAGCGTCACGACGGCAACCGTGAAATGGTTCGAGCGCAAGCGAGCGCGTGCCCTCTCGCTGTCGGGCATGGGATTCGCCGTCGGCGGCGCCCTGGTACCGGCACTGGTCTTCAGCCTCGAACGCTTCGGCTGGCGATGGACGGCAGCAGGGTCCGGCGTGATCTTCTTCGTGGTCGGGATGACCCTCATGTCGGTGTTCGACGGCACACCGGCATCCCGCGGCGAACACGTGGACGGGCTCGAACCGAGTGAGGCAGCGAAGCAGGTCTTCAAGGCCGAAGGGGTCTCCGACATCCATTTCACTGCGGCGCAGGCGCTACGAACCCGAGCGTTCTGGATGATCTCACTCGGGCATGCATCGGCCTTGCTCGTCGTCGGTGCCGTCATCGCCCACCTGTCGCTCTACCTGACCTCGGAGCAGGGTTACACACTGCAGCGGGCAAGCTTCGTTGCCGGCGCCCTTCCGCTCGTGCAATTGGCCGGGAATCTGCTCGGCGGGTTCCTGGGTGACAAGATGAACAAGCGGATTCTCGCCTCGGCCGCCATGCTCGGTCACATGGCCGGACTGCTCCTGTTGGCCTTCGCCACCGATCGTTGGATGATCTGGCTGTTCGTCCTGGTGCACGGCCTGGCCTGGGGTGTGCGAGGCCCGCTGATGCAGGCACTGCGCGCCGACTACTTCGGTTCGACCTCGTTCGGGCAGATCATGGGCTTTTCGTCGCTGATCGTGATGTTCGGCACGGTCGGTGGGCCCCTCGTTGCCGGCGTCCTCGCCGACGCCACCGGCAGCTATCGGACCGGCTTCACGATCCTCGCACTGCTCGCCGGCGCCGGGTTGGCGTTCTTCATTCTGGCAACACCGCCTCCGCCGCCGGCAGACGGCGACGCGGCTCAGACGGCATCGATCACGAGGGCGTAGGCCCCGAGCGATCGGAACCGAGTGGCATCGACATGTCCGCTTGTGGTGAGGGCGCCGGTCAGCGCTCCGGTTTCGGCGTCGAACATGAGGTCGTCCACGCTGCCCGTCGCCCTCGGCCCGCCACATGGATGCATTCGATACGGCTCGCCGTCGGATCGACGACGAAGCCCTTGACTTCGCCGATGGCATCGGCGGTGTCGGCGGCAACCACCGCGCGGCTCCCTGCGTCGTTGAAGGTCTGAGCCATCAGTTTTCTCCCAGCAACATCGATGATCGCCGACGGCCATCGGAGTGGCTCGGGTCGAGACGATCACGCCGACCACCTCGCAGCTGGTGGGCCTCGGAGTCGTAGACGACGTCTCGAACCTCTGCCACGTCCTCACCCGACAGGATCGACACGACGGGCAGTCCGATCAGGTCGCTGGCGCGCAGGACGTTCCTCATACTCGCCCCTCCGAGTCGGTCGACGCCGCCAGCACCGAACCACTTCTGCGAGCTCTTCGAAACAGCAGAGCGACAGCGGCAAGAAGCGCCACCACCGCCACGACGATCAGGAACCACATCAACGCACGCACGTTGATTCTTTCGATTCGAGCGTGGGAAGCCACGCTGTTCCTCGGGCCACCCCGTGATCGACCGGCCAAACGTGGGTACGGTCATGCCCATGACCCGTCTTGCACGCCACGTCAACCTCGCCTCCCGCCCGAACGGCGCCCCGGTGCCCGAGAACTTCGAGGTGGTCGAAGCCGCGGTGCGGGCACCGCAGGCGGGAGAGATCGTCGTCGCAAACCGCTTCATGTCGGTCGACCCCTACATGCGGGGCCGGATGAACGACGTCAAGTCCTATGTGCCGCCATTCCAGATCGGTCAGCCGCTCGAGGGCGGTGCCGTCGGTGAGGTCATCGAGTCGAACTCGCCCGATGTCGCCGTCGGCGACCACGTCGTTCACGGCCTCGGTTGGCGGGAGATCGCGGTGCTGCCGGCGGCACAGGCGCAGCCGGCCGCCACGATCGAGGGACTCTCGTTGTCGGCGAATCTGGGCGTGCTCGGGATGCCGGGTCTCACCGCCTATGCCGGGCTGCTCGACGTTGCTTCGTTCAAGAAGGGCGATGCCGTCTTCGTGTCCGGCGCAGCAGGAGCGGTCGGATCGCTGGTCGGCCAGCTGGCGAAACTCAAGGGTGCCTCGCACGTCGTCGGGTCGGCAGGTTCCGACGAGAAGGTCGAATGGCTCACCTCCGAACTCGGCTACGACGCCGCCTTCAACTACAAGTCCGGACCGGTCACCAAGCAACTGTTCGCAGCGGCGCCCGATGGCATCGACGTCTACTTCGACAACGTCGGCGGCGATCATCTCGAGGCCGCGATCCATGCCCTCAACGTGCACGGACGTGTCGCCCTCTGCGGTGCCATCTCGATGTACAACAACACCGCACCGGCTCCGGGCCCGAACAACCTGTCGCTGGCGATCGGCAAGCGACTGAACCTTCGAGGGTTCATCGTCAGCGATCACGCCGACATGCGTGACGACTTCGTCCGTGAGGTCGGTGGTTGGCTCGTCGACGGGACGATCAAGCAGGAAGAGACCGTGCTGCAAGGCATCGAGAGCGCGGCTGATGCGTTCATCGGTCTGCTCGCCGGCATGAACACCGGCAAGATGGTCGTCGAACTCTAGCCCCAAGGCCCGGGCGGTCGTTTCCCGAACGTGTGCACCTCCATCGCTGGAGTCAGCCACCCGGGTTGATGATGAAGGAGTCGACGATCACATCAGCGGCGTCGAAGTCGGCGTCGGTCAGGGCCACGATCTGGACCAAACCGATCCAGGTTCGATCCGCCGGCTCGACGGCGATCTGGTAGAGCGTGGCGCTCTCCGGTCCGCAATCGACGTAGTAGTCGTAGAGGCCCGTATAGAGGCCATCGTCATAGTCGTAGCGCCCATCGAGGGTGCACGAGGTCGGGAAGGCCTTCGCGTCGAGCAACTCCTCGACCGTGAGATCGAGCATCGGCGAGGCAGCGACGAAGACGCCGGGAGTGCCCCAGCTGTCACGCCAAGCATCGATGTCTGGTGCAGCGATGAGCTTCGGGCCGATCACCTCGTAGCCGTTCCCGGCGAGGTCCGTTCGCCAGGCCGAGCCGTCGACATCGTCCCAGCCGAGCGGGACCCGCATCGAGATCGAGCCCGAGTCGTCGGTGATCGTGACGTAGGTGGGCGGGCCCTCGCCCTCCGGGGCGAAGGGATATCGAGCAACGAACTCGTCATTCGCTGCGACCCATCGCACCACACCGCCGCGGCTCAACCCGTGCCCCATCAGTCCCAGCCAGTAGTCGAAGCCGGCGACGTCGTAGTCGCGACCGAGGACGTGGGCGTAGACCGTCTCGAGGAACCGACGGTCGGTGGTACCAGCGTAGGTGTTCGCGAATTCGCGGCTGTCGGTGAACCATTCGGCGATCTCGTCGAGCGTCGCTCCGTCACGAGCAACGCCGATCCAATAGATCGCGCCCGGAACGTCGGGAAGCCGTTCGAAGAACGCTTGGTAGAGCCGCAGGATGTCACCGTCGGACGCTCGGTAGTCGGTCGCCGACATGATCTCGTCGAGCGATTCGGCGTTGGCGATGACGACATTCGCGTTCACGGCGCTCGCCGGCGCAGCGATCGCAGAAGTCGCCAGACACACGGCGGCGAAAACTGCTATCAGGTAGCTTCGCATCGTCCTCTCCTTCTGTTGATGAAGACGATCAGAGGGCCCCCACCAGGAAGAACAGAGGTGGCCCGACGCCTCGATTGTACTACACCCGTCCCGTCGGAGGCAGAGGACGGACGCGGCTCGTCGAGCTCTGGCGTGCCTCGCACCGGTGGCGAGCTCGCCTTGTCAGGTCAGGTCTGTCCGGCGAGGAATCGGCGGGTAGCGGCCCGGTCCTCGGGAGTCGCTCCGGTTTCCGAAGCGGCAAAGTCGGTGACGCCGGCAGCGGACAGTTCGCCGAGCCGTTCCTCGACCTCGGCCTGGCTGCCGATGAGCGCAATGTCGAGCGGGTCGTCGAGCCCTTCCCGTTCGAACATGGCGGCGTAGGAGGGGAGCGTTGCGTACCACGCCGCGGTCTTGGCGAGTCGTCGACGCACGGGTTGTGGATCGGCAGTCACGCAGATCGGGAGCGTGGCGAGGATGCGGGGTTTCGCCCGCCCGGCGCGTTCGGCTGCCTCACCGAGTGTCGGGGCGATGTGCTCGGTGATCGTTCGGGGGCCGACCCAGGCAAGGGAGGTGCCCCCGGCGCGTCGGCCGGCCACCTTCAGGGTCTGCGCACCGAGCGCAGCAACCAGGATCTCGGGCGGATCCTCTTGGGGAGCAAAGATCGTGGCGGTGCAGCTCAGGAGCTCACCCTGGTAGTCGACGCTGCCGGTGTCGAGCAGCGGGCCGAGGATCGACAGGTAGTCGATCAGGTGGCGAACCGGTCGGCTGGCGTCGATGCCGAGATCGTCCATCATCGTTCGATGGGAGAGTCCGATGCCCAGGGTGAGCCGACCAGGGATGGCGCCGTTGACGGTGAGCGCCTGCGCCGCAAGCGCCATGGGGTGGCGAGGAAAGGTCGGCACGATCGCCGTGCCGAGTTCCATCGTGGCGACCGATTGTCCGAGCACCGTGATCATCGTGAGTGCGTCGACCCCGCCGGTCGGGTGTTCGGGGATCCAGTAGTTGGCGAAGCCGTCGTCCTCGGCTGTTTTGGCATGCGCAACCGCAGCAGCAACGTCGCCCCATGGGACCTGTCCGGTGGCGTTGATTCCGATTCTCAAGGTGATGTACCCCCCGAGGACAAGCTAGCGCTCGCATCGGGCAATGCCGGAGTCGTCGTCCCGCGTCAGGATGCGAGTCGCACCCGGGCCGCAAGGGCGAAGTGGTCGCTGATGAAGAATCGGTGATCACCATGCACGATCGGTCGATGCCAGACGTCGACCTCGTCCACGATCACACCCTCCGTGGCGAACCACCGGGTGAAGTGGCTGGTGAACCTGGCCGAGCGAAGATGGAATCGGTTGGCGTGGCTGTTCCATGTGGGTCGGGGAGGGAGGTCGCCTCGAAGTCCGAGCTCGGCGATCGCCGGCTCCTCCTCGGTCCGAGTATTGGTGTCGCCGATCACCACCAGGGCCTCCGTGGGGGACGCCTGGATGATCGCCCGCAGTTGGTCGAGCCGCGTCTCCCATCCGCCCCGGCCCGGCGCCAGGTGCACGTTCGCCACCGTCAAGTCGCCCAACGTGACCAGCACGGCTGCTCCCTTGACCGAGCCGACCTGCGGCGGGGGACTCATGAGGGGCGTGCGGACCAGCGTTGCCAGGTGCCCCTGGTGCGACACGGGGTTGGCTCGAATCATCGAATGCGTCTCGATGAAGGGAACCATGCCCGGAAGCTCCTGGAACAACACGAGGTCGGGACCGTGTTCGAGCAGGCGCTCGCGCACCTCGGCCTCGGAGTTCTCCATCGACCACAGCGGCGGTGCTTGCTGGGATCGCTCGAGCATCGCCATGTTCCAGCTGACGACCGAGATCGGCCTCGTCTCGGCCATCAGGCCGGTGGCAGATAGGTCTTCGTCGTGGCGTCCCAGCTGCCGAACTGCGGGGCGAGTTCGACCGTCGCCGACTCGAGCGCGTCGTTCAACAGGAGGCCGGTTGCCTCTTCGAACTGGCTCGCCGCCAGCGGTCGCAGATCTTCGACGGTCGGCTCGCGAGTCACGATGAGGTGGAAGCCGAACTGACTCTCGACCGGGTCGGTCACCACGCCGGGCTCTGCGGCGAGCGCAGCCTCCTCGAACTCCGGAACGAACGCCCCCAATCCGACGCAACCGAGGTCGCCGCCCAGGGCGCCACTTCCCGGATCAGTCGACAACTCGGTCGCAAGGTCTTCGAACGCCTCGCCCGCTTCGAGGCGAGTCACGACATCGTCGGCCACCTCGGCGGTGTCGACCAGGATGTGGCTCGAACAGATCGCCTCGGCACGCAGCTGATCGGTGTTGTCGGCGATGTAGGCGTCGAGTTCTTCCTCGGTCGGTTCCATGGCGACCAAGCCGGCCAGCCATTCGACTGCCTGGGCTCGTGCCGGCTCGTCGCTGGGATCGCCGATCGAGGTCAGCGCGGTTTCCTCGGCGACTGCTCGATCGTCATCGGTGATTTCGATACCGTCGTCGGCGATCGCATCCATGAAGGACTCGAAACGCAGGTACTGCTCGGTGATCCCGGCGATGAAGTCGTTCGTCAGACCATCATCGTCTCGAACGGTCTGGCCCTGGCCCTCGGCGATCCGGGACCACGACTCGATGTGCTCGTCGAACTCGGCCACGGTGAGCTCGACGCCATTGACCGAGACACCGAGTTCACCGTCGCCGGCCGCTTCGGCTGCTGGAGCGCCGGTCGTCTCCTCCTCCACCACCGTGGTGGTATCGGAAGCGGCGTCGTCGGAGGCACTCGAAGAGGAGCAGGCGCCGAGCAGAACGATCGCGCAGAAAAAGGACAGCGAAGAGCGGATCATGGGAGTTGGCTCGGACCGGGGTAGAGGTTGAGGGGGTCGCCATGCTTCGGCCGAGAACCGTCGAACTGTATCGGCTGCGGTGGGCCCGACGACCGCGGCTCGCGGTGCGGCCGATCGGTGCCGCTCGCCGTGAGGTTTCACGACGCGCTTGCCTGGATCCCCGTACTGCGGAAGGCTCAGGGGGCCGACCAAAGGGGGAACTGCACATGACCGACGACGTACGAGACTGGGCGACCGACTTCGACATCCTCGATCCGGAGTACGTGGCCGATCCGTTCATGATCTGGGACGATCTCCGCACGACGTGCCCGATCGCCCATACCGAGCGGCGGGGCGGATCGTTCCTGCCGACGCGCTACGACGATGTCGTCGCCATCGCCCGAGACGTCGCGACCTTCAGCTCCAGCCACGTCGGCGTGTTGCCACCCGAGGAAGAGAACGACGGGCCCGACCTGCTACCGGCGGGTGTGCCGCCGATCTCGGTTGATCCACCCGAGCACACGTGGTCTCGTCGGCTGCTGCTTCCCTGGTTCTCGCCGAACCGGGTCGATCAGTACGAGACGAAGACCCGAGCGCTCTGCCGCTCGTTGATCGATGGCTTCATCGCCGAGGGTTCGGCCGATGCCGCTGCCGACTACGCCCAGCAGATTCCGGTTCGGATCATCGGGATCGTGCTCGGTGTGCCTGACTCGATGGCCGACACGTTCACCAGCTGGGTACGAGACGTACTCGAGTTCGCTCACGACGTCCCCCGGCGCGAAAAGGCCACCGGCGAACTGGTCGCGTATTTCAGTCAGCTGATGGAGGAGCGGCGAGCCGACCCCGGCGACGATCTCATCTCGACCCTGATGCACACCGAGGTCGAGGGTGCTCCGATCCCGGACGACCACATTCTCGGCACTGTCGCGCTCACGCTGATCGCCGGGGTCGACACCACCTGGTCGAGCATCGGTTCGGCGTTGTGGCACCTCGCCACCTACCCCGACGATCGCCGTCGGCTCGCCACCGAACCCGAACTCATGGACACCGCGCTCGAGGAGCTCCTGCGGGCCTACGCCCCGGTCACCATGGCTCGGGTGAGCACGGCCGACACCGTGATCAACGGTTGCCCGATCAGCGCCGGCGACCACGTGGTGCTCAACTTTCCCGCTGCCAATCGGGATCCGGAGCAGTTCCCCGACGCCGACGAGGTCATCCTCGATCGAGCAGTCAACCGCCACGTTGCCTTCGGTGTGGGGATCCACCGCTGCGCCGGCTCCAACCTGGCCCGGATGGAACTCCGCGTGGCCATCGAGGAATGGTTGGCCCGCATTCCCGAGTTCTCGATTGCCGAAGGCGCCACGGTCACCTGGGCCGGCGGTCAGGTCCGTGGCCCTCGCGAGTGTCCGGTGGTCTTCACCGCCTGAGAAACGCCTCGATCGCGTTGGCGGTTGCCTCCGGATTCTCGACATTGAGGAGGTGGCCGCCACTGACCGTGGCCATCTCGGCCTGGTCGATGGCCGCCGACCAGGCCGCTCCGTAGGGCCCCGGCGCAACCAGGGCGTCGTCTTCGCCCAAGACCACCAGGGTCGGTGCGCTCAGGCGGTACAGCCGCTTCGACAGGCGACGGTTCGGGATCGGGAACATGATCTTGCCGGCGGTGCCGAATCGTCGCGAGTTGGAGATCATGAACGAGGCCAGGCCCTCGTCGCTGCCGAGGTCACCCGTCGGTGTCAGCGCATCGGCGTTCTTCGGATCCGACAGCAGCTGATCGACCAGGTCGAAGGGAAGCACGCCAAAGGGGTCGGGCATCGGGTGCTCGTCGAGCCACAGACCGAACGGCGTGACGAGCACGAGTCGAGACAGGTCGTGCGGGGCGATGCACGCCATCTCGGCAGCGATCATTCCGCCGAAGGAGTGCCCGATCAGCGCAGGCTTGCTCAGGCCGAGGGCATCGACGATGTCCCAACCCAAGAGCGCGAAGTCGAGCATGTCTTCGATCTCGACCTCGTTCTCGAACCGCCCGTACCCCGGCCACACCGGCGCGTAGACCGTGAAGTGCTCGGCCAAGGCATCGAGCATGGGCTCCGATGGCAGCAGTCCGACGAGGCCGTGGAGAAACACCAGGGCGGGGCCGGTTTCGGCGCCACGCCTGATGACCTCGATCTCCATGCCCTTGGAGGTGGTGATGTCGAGCGTGCTGCTGGTGGCGGTCGTGGTGGTGCTCATGCGCCACCGCCTGCCGTTGCGGCCTTCAGCGCGCGGTACTCGTCGATGTTGGTCGGCTTGCGAGAGTCGGCGAAGGTCTCCTCGGGGCGTACCCGGTCCTCCATGAACGTGGGCCACCAGCGCTGGTCGTCGTCGTGCTCGGGCCAGATGTTGCGCAACCGCGGCATCACCTTCTCGGCGAAGAGCTGGGTGGAATACCGGGTCTTCCAGTCGGGCATGTCGCCCATGTGCAACAACGTGAAGACGGTGCCCAACCGCAGCTCGCGGATCATGTGCTCCATCTCCTCGGCCACGGTGTCGGGCGAACCGGCGATCACGTACCCGCCTTCGACCAGGTCTTTCCAGGTGAGGTTGGAGAAGTTGGCCTGGTTCTCCTTGCGGACCTGTGACAACACGCCCGCCTTGATCGTCTTGATCGTGCGGTAGCCCGGGGCATCGGCGAAGCCGGGGAACACGTGCAGACAGCGATTGAAGAAGTAGAGGATGTGCTCGGCGTAGAGCTCTTCGGCTTCGGCATCGGTATCGGCCACGCAGATGATCTGGGCGAAGCTCGCCCTCCCGGGGGCGTCGTCCTTGTCTCGCTCGGCGACTCGATTCCAGTAGCCGTCGAGCAGCACCTTGCCGGCCTTGTACCCGGAGAACGACAGGTACGAGTAGTTGTAGTCGTTGTCGAGCACGAAATCCCACGTCTCGATCGACCCGCCGCCGGGTACGTAGATCGGTGGGTTCGGCTTCTGGATGGGCTTGGGCCAGCAGTTCACGTAGCGCAGCTGGTTGTACTTGCCGTCGAAGGCGAACGGCTCGTCTTCGTGCCAAGCCCGCATGATCAGCTCGTGGGCCTCGGCGTACTTGTCACGGGTCAACGCCGGGATCTGGCCGTAGCAGTAGTTGGTGTCCATCGAGGTGCCGACGGGGAACCCGGCGATCAGCCGACCACCGGAGATGACGTCGAGCATGGCGAACTCTTCGGCGACACGGATGGGTGGGTTGTACAGCGCAATCGAGTTGCCGATCACCGCGAGCGCCGCCTTCGAGGTTCGACGGGCCAGGCCGGCGGCGATGATGTTGGGCGACGGCATGATGCCATAGCCGTTCTGATGATGTTCGTTGACGCCGATCGCGTCGAAGCCCATCTCCTCGGCGAACTCCAGCTGATCCATGTACTCGTGATAGACCGCGTTGCCCCGCTCCGGATCGAACAGGCTCGAGTCGATGTCGACCCAGACCGAGCGATGCGTTTCGCGGAAGTCGTCGGGCAAGTCGGGCCACGGCATCAGATTGAACCAACAGAACTTGACCATGATCGATCCCCCTCAGGTTCGGATGTGGCTCAGTCTGACAAGGGGCGATCACGAGAACAAGCTGCGTTCCGATCTCGGCGTTCGAGCTGATCAGCCGGGTAGGTTGCCGACATGGTTTCTGCGCTCTCGATTCGCGGTGTCTTCAACTTCCGTGATCTGGCCTCGGCGTCGCCGCTCGTACGACCACAGTTCGTGTACCGGTCCGACGGCCTCCACCGCACCGACCGGGAGGGAGCCGACGCCGTCGCCCGACTCGGCATTCGTCGAGTGATGGATCTCCGAAGTCTCGATGAGCAGGCTCGCGAGGGCATGTTCGAGCACGTCGACATCGAGACCATCAGCTCGCCTCTCGTCGCCGACAACACCGAGATCGGGCGGCAGATCAACAACGGAGGCGATGATCCACTTCGTAGCCATTACGTGGCGATGCTCGCCGACAGCCAGGACGAGATGGCACGAGCGATCGGTCTGGTGGCCGAATCGATTGGCGAGGGTCGACCGGTGGTGTTCCACTGCACCGCCGGGAAGGACCGAACCGGACTCCTGGCGGCGTTGCTCCTGGGCATGGCCGGCGTCGAGCGAGAGGCGATCGTCGACGACTTCCATGCCTCGGCCGAGGGCGTCGAGCAGATGCGCCGATTCTACGAGCGCGAACGCAACGAGACGCACGAAGAAAAGGCGAGGCAGATGGGGATCGACCCCGCTGTCGCCCATCACATGATGCTGGCTGAGCGCTCCACCATGGAGGCGACGCTCGCTCACCTCGATGATCGACACGGTGGAGTCGATGCGTTCGTTCGAATGATCGGTGTGACGGCGGCGCAGGCGGCGTCGATCGCCCAGCTACGAGCCACCACCTGAGTCACACCGTTCGATCGACGCAGGCGAGCATCGAACGGTCCGTCGCCGGACGGCGATTCGCTCGACGACCGTTCATCTGAGAAGAATGCCTCGAAGTCACCCGAGCGAGGAGAGATCTGGATGTTGCGATTCGAGGGCAAGGTTGCCGCCATCACCGGAGGGGCGAGCGGGATCGGCCGAGCGTGTGCCGAACGATTCGTCGGCGAAGGTGGGACGGTCGTGATCGGGGACATCAACGACGCAGCTGCCGCTGCGACCGCTGCCGCCCTCGAAGCCAAGGGCGGCACCGCGCTCGCCGTGCACCTCGACGCGACCTCGTCACCGAGCAACGCCGACCTGTTTCGCACGGCGTTGGAGAAGTACGGGCGACTCGATGCCGTCGTCGCCGCTGCCGGTCTGGCACACGCGGCGTACGTGAGCGGCGAGTCGGCAGCCCGCAGCAACACCGGGCTCCTCGACCAATCGGTCGAGGAATGGCAACGCGTGATCGACGTCAACCTCACCGGCGTGATGTTGGCCAACCAGCAGGCCGCCAAGGTGATGATCGAAGCCGGCAACGGCGGGACCATCGTCAACATCGCCTCGGCAGCAGCGAAGGTGCCGCTGCGGACCGCAATCGACTACAGCGTCTCGAAGGCCGCAGTGGCCATGTTGACCAAGGCGTTCGCTCTCGAAGCGATCGAGTACGGCATCCGGGTCAATGCCATCGGGCCTGGCTTCGTCGAAACCCCGATGACGGCGACCGGTCGGGCTTCGGATGAGGGGGTCGCGATGATGACCGGTATGACACCGATGGGGCGCCTCGGCCGCCCCGAGGAGATCGCCGATGCCGTGATGTTCCTGTCGACCGACGAGTCGTCGTACATCACCGGCCAGATCATTTTCCCGGCAGGCGGCATGTTCGTCGGATGACCTAGGGTCCGGTCATGCTGATCGTTGCCGGTTCCATCATCACCGAGGACGGCGGGCGCGAGGTCTTCCTCGACGCCGTCCAGTCGATGGTGAGCGCCACCCTCGACGAGCCCGGTTGTCGTGAGTACGCCTTCACGCCCGATCCGCGGGACCCGAACCTCGTCAGGCTCTTCGAGCTGTGGGACGACCAGGAGGCGCTCGACGGACATTTCGCCAGCGAGCACATGGCGAAGTGGCAGGCCGACCGTGTCGGCCTTCCCGTCGTTGGTTCCGATACCAAGAAGTACACGATCTCCGAAGTCGGCCCGGTGCGATAGCCCGAGGCAAGCACGTTGCGCCGCCGCCAGGCGCGGCGATGCCGGCCTCGGGTGGTGTGTCGGGCCGGGGAGTGCTGATCGATCGGTTGGTTCGTGGTGGGGTCGGGGGTGGGTGGTTACTCGATTTGGATGCCGGTGGGGAGGTAGAAGCCGATGCGTCCGTCGGGTAGTCGTTGGCAGGTGAATCGGCCGCGGGTTTTGAGTTGGTGGTGGTAGCGGCACAGGCATTGGCCGTTGGCGAGGTCGGTTGGTCCGTGGTTGGTGACGGCGAGGATGTGGTCGGTTTCGCAGTAGATGGCGTCTCGGTGGCAGCCGGGGAAGCTGCAGCATCGGTCGCGGTGTCTGATCAGTTCGCGTTGGGTGGGTGTGAAGAGTCGGCGGGTTTCGCCGGCGTTGATGATGACATTCGGTGCATCCCACACGACGCGTCGGATCCGGCAGGTGAGGAGTTGTTGGAGCATGATCCGGAACGGGATCGGATGGCCGTGGCCGGTCTCGCAGCGTCGTGACGGATCGACGGCGGCTGCGGTGGCCGGCAACCGCAGCTCGCTGCGGGCCTGGTTCGGACCGGGCAGGCTGATCTGGTGTGACGGCTCCGGTGGCGTCGGTGGTCGGCGCTGCTGTCGGCCTCGCCGTGGCGATGTCGCCGTCGGCGTCTGTGCCAGGAGCGGGGGACGTTGCGGCATGTGGTCGAGGTCGGTGGTCAACATTTCGGTGAGGAAGTCTTCGAATGTCATCGAGTCGAGACCGAAGAACAACAACGGTTCGGGGCGTTGTGCGTCTTCGGGGGTGGAGGACCCGTCGATCACCAGCGACACCAACGCATCCAACCGGCGCTGCGCATCACTACGCCGCAACCGGCCCTTGGTGATGGTTTCGCCTTCGGCGGCCTCGGCCTTTGCTTTGGCCCAGTCGGCATCGAACAGTTCCTTGGCCCGCCGGCCCACCAGGTTGAGGAACGCTTCCCCCGAGATCGGATCCAACTGTCCGGCGATCTGCACATTCCCATCCAGATCACGGGCCGTCTTCAAATACCGGCGTTCCAGATTCCGGAGGAACTTGTCGTAGGACCCGTCCGGATCGGCGAGCGACAACCATTTCTGGCAGACCAGACCGAACTCGGCCGGCGACAGCGAACACGCCGCGTCGCACAGCATCTGCTCGTCACGGTACAACAGGTCTTCCAGATCCGGGTGGTTGCGCCACACCACACCCAGATGATCCAAGTGATAACCGGTGATGCGTCCTTCTTGATGGGCGTAATAGAACAAGGCGAAGGCGTTCTCGGTTTCGGAACGGCGGATCATCCGATGCGCATGCGCCGGGGTGACCCGTGCCTTGTGCGCCAACCAGGCACCGGTCGAGGACGATCCGATGTGGCGGCCCACCCCACGCCGATGGGCGGTCATGGCGACGTGACCGGTCTGGGTTTCGAGCTGCTCGGCCGCGTTGGCCATCACCAACAACAGTTCGGCCAGATCATCCGGGGCCAGATCGTTCACATCCGACAGCGACGCGAACGCCAGTAATTGGTTGGCCAACTGCACCGCATAGGGCTCACGAGAATCAGCGGTGATGCTGTTCCTGATCATGTCTGCCGCCGAACCCGTCTCCATACCAACCAGTATGAACAAGGGGTGTGACACTGACGGTCGTCCGCCTCTGGGGGCCCGCCTCGCTCGACGAGATCTTCGCCACGCGCGGTGGCGTCGCACCGGCGTCGTCGATGATCCAGACTGAAGGGCGTGCCCGTGTTCACCGATCCGCCGCAAACCCTGCCGACCGACGCCATCGCCATCGCAGTCGATGTCGGAGGAACGTTCACCGATCTCGTCCTCAGCAACGGAGGGGTCACGGTCCTGACCGTCAAGGTGCCGTCGGTGCCTGACGACCCGTCGGTCGGCGTCACCATGGCCATCGAAGAGGCGGCTCGTCGCCTCGGAACCAACCCATCCGCACTCCTGCAACGGTGTGATCGGTTCGTCCATGGTTCGACGGTGGCGACCAACGCCGTGCTCGAACGCAAGCTCGCTCCCGTCGGGCTCTTGACCACCAAGGGATTTCGCGATGCGCTCGAGATCCGACGCGGTCGCCGAGTCGACCAGTGGGACCACCGTGCGCCCTGGCCGCCCGTTCTCGTCCCCCGATCGCTGCGATTCGGGATCGGCGGTCGTCTCGCTGCCGATGGTTCCGAGATCGAGCCGTTGGCGATGGATGACGTCGAGGCGGCGATCCAAGCAATGAGCGGGGTCGTCGAGGCAGTCGCTGTGTGCTTCCACCACAGCTACGCCAACGAGGCCCACGAGCGCATGGCGGCCAAGCGACTGCTCGATGTCTGGCCCGATCGGGTGGCCGTTTCGTCCGAGCTGGCCCCGGTCCTCGGCGAGTACGAGCGAGCCTCGACCGCCGTGGTGAATGCCGGTCTGCTGCCGCTGGTGTCGCCCTATCTTCGGCGCCTCGATGCGGCGCTGCGGGCATGGGGTCTGCGACCGCCCCTGCTCTTGTTGCAGTCCAACGGCGGAACCGTTCCGCTCGAGGCCGTCGAGCGGCGCCCGGTCGACCTGGTCCTGTCCGGCCCGGCAGCGGTGGTCGGTGCGCTTCGGAGCCTCACCACCGAGGAAGAAGAAGCAGCACTGCCGGGCATCGAGGTGCTCGGCGATCTGGTCTCGATCGAGATCGGTGGTACCTCGTGCGATGTGGCCGTGCAGATCGACCGCAGCGTCGGCGTGGTCGACGAGTTGCGAGTCGGTGGCGCCGACCTGCGAGTGCCGGCGGTCGACGTGCAGACGATCGGTGCCGGTGGCGGCACGATCGGTTGGCTCGACGACGCGGGCATGCTGCAGATGGGTCCGCACGGCGCCGGCGCCACACCCGGTCCCGCCAGCTATCAGCGCGGCGGCGATCAACCCACGGCGACCGATGCCCACATGGTCCTCGGCCGGCTCCGACCTGGACCCTATGCCGGGGGAGCGGTCGACCTTTCGCTCGAGGCCGCCGTCGAGGCCATCGACCACCACATCGCCACACCTCTCGGCATCAGCGTCGAGGCGGCCGCCGGCGGCATGCTGACCCTGCTCGAACAGCACGTGCAGGCAGCGGTCGAGACCATCACCATCGAGCGGGGCCGCGACCCCGGATCGCTGACGCTCGTTGCTGCCGGTGGGGCCGGTGCGTTGCACGGGGCCGCCATCGCTCGATCCCTGGGGATTCCCCGCTGGCTGGTCCCGGCGACCGCCGGCGTGTTCTGCGCCTCCGGCATGCTGCACGCCGAACTGCGCCGCGACGTGGTCCGATCGGTCGTCGCGCCCCTGAGCACCATCGGTGCCGAGGGGCTGCGCTCCGTGCTCGAGGAGCGAGACGCCGAAGCCGTCCGACTGATGGCACACGATTGGCCGGCACCGCTCCCGGGGGAGACTCGTTCGACCACATGGGCGATCGACATGCGCTATCCCGGTCAGCTGTGGTCGGTGCACATCGAGCTCGGAACGGCGGATGCCGCTCGCGCGCTGCTTCGGCGTCCGGACGCGCTCGCTGAGCTCCGGGCGCGATTCGAGGGCGAGTACCAGCGGCTGTTCGGCCACATCCAACCCGACGGGTCACTGGACGTGACCGCCGTCGGCGTCGTCGGCGCCGCCTCCTCGCCCCGTGAGGCGACACCCGCGGGAACCACGGCCGCCACCGCAGCCGAACCGCTACGCCGACAGCGGTGCTGGGTGTCGGCGATTGCAGGATGGCACGAGGTGCCGGTCTACGGCCCCCTGTCGCCCGGAACGACCCTCGAAGGGCCGTTCGTGATCGAGTTGCCAACCACCACGGTGCTCGGCCAGCCCGGCGACCACCTGCTCGTCACCGCCGCCGGTGACCTGGCGATCGAGATCGTCGCTGAGCAGCAAGCCGAGACGCAGCCGTTCGATGCCGACACCGACCAAGACCCCGAGATCGACCCTGTCGCCCTCGCGCTGGTGCAGGCGCAACTCGATCACCTCTGTCGACACATGGGCTGGGTGATGACCCGCACGGCTCGCAGTCCGATCTTCAGCCAGAGCCACGACTTCTCGTGTTTTGCGACCGATGCCGAGGGCACGCTGATCTCGACCGCCGATGGCATTCCCATCCACACCGGCGGCGGTGGCTTCGCCGTTCGAGCGATCCTCGATCAGTTCGCCGGGGCCATCGAGCCCGACGATGTCTTCCTGCTCAACGATCCGTACACCTCGGGCGGCAATCATCTGCCCGACTGGGTGATCGGCCGTCCGGTCTTCGCCGAAGACCGGCTGGTGGGGTTCTGCTGCAACCGAGCCCATCAATCCGACATCGGTGGTGGGGCAGCGGGGACCTACAACCCCGAGGCCACCGAGATCTGGCACGAGGGTCTCCGGTTGCCGGTGATGAAACTCGTCGAGCGGGGTGTCGTTCGCCACGACCTCTGGCGACTCCTCCAGCTCAACTCGCGCACACCCGACCTCCTCGACGGTGACCTGCGGGCCATGCTGGGGTCGACCGAGATCGGCGTGGAACGAATGCTCGAACTGGTCGACGAGCTGGGCGTCGATGGCGCTCGAATGGCCTTTGCCGCACTGTGTTCGCACGCCGACCGTCGCTTCCGTTCCGCCATCGCCGCCCTTCCCGACGGAACCTGGCGCGCCAGCGAACACTGGGACGATGATTGCTTCGGTCCGGCCGACCTGGTGATCGAGATGGCGCTGACCATCAGCGGTGATCAGGTGGTGGTCGATTTCACCGGGACCGACGACCAGATTCGCGGGTTCAAGAACAGCTCGTTCGTCAACACCTGGTCGGCCGTCGCGATGGGCCTGGCCTCCTTCTTCGATCCCGATCTTCCACGCAACGAAGGCACGTTCCGCAACGTCGAACTCATCGCTCCGCTGGGGTCGATCGTGAACGCTCGACCACCGGCGCCCCTCACGATGAACACGGTGATTCCTGCCCACGAGATCGTGCATCTCATCTGGCGCTGCCTGTCCCAGGCCGATCCGGCCCGCTCGCTTGCCGGGTGGGGCAAGAACATCTTCTGCGTCACCGCGTCCACCCCCGGAGCCGACGATCCGTTCGTGATGTACCACTGGAATGCTGCTGCGGGCGGAGGTGCGACCGACGAGCGCGACGGCTTCGATCAGATCGGCCATCTGATCGCGCTCGGCGGTTTGACGCTGCCCGAGACCGAGTTCGTCGAGCAGCAGTATCCGGTACGAGTGGTCGAGCAGTCCTTCCGCTGCGACGGGGGCGGACCGGGCACGTTCCGCGGCGGTACCGGCATCGACTACGTCGTCGATGTGCTCGCCCCTGCCCGCTGGTCGTTCCGAGGCGAAGGACTGGGTGCCTCGACCGGCTACGGCATCCTCGATGGCCATCCGGGCGCAGGCGGCACGATGCTGATCGAGGCTCTGCCCGCCGCGGCTCTGCCCGATGACGCCCTACCCGACGGCCCGAATCGAGCACTCGGCGACTTCGAGGTACCGAAGTATGGCTTGGCCAGCTTCGGGCCCGTCCGACTGCGGGCATCGTCGCCCGGTGGTGGGGGCTTCGGCGACCCGCTCGATCGAGATCGTGCACTCGTTGCCCGTGACGTGGCCGATGGTGTCGTCTCGTCCGAAGCCGCGGCTCGTGTGTACGGCTGGACTCCCATAACGTAGGGGCCCATGACCGATCAGGCATTCCACGGACGGCGAGAGGATCGGGGTTTCGTCCACGGGACGGCGCAGTACGTCGCCGATCTGGATCGTTCCTCCCTTGGCATCGACATCGAGCCTCTCCAGGTTGCGTTCGTCCGCTCGCCGGTCGCCCACGGAGAGATCCGATCGATCGACACCTCGATCGCCGAGGCGGCACTCGGCGTGATCGCGGTCTACACCGCCGACACGTTGGGCCTCGGCCCGTTCGTGCACATGGCCTCCTACGAGTTCGGTCGCGAGCAGTCGCGATTTCCGCTCGCTCGGGATCGGGTTCGCCACGTCGGCGAAGCGGTGGCGATGGTCGTTGCCGACACCGTGCCGCTCGCGTCCGACGCAGTCGAAGGGGTCGACGTCGACATCGAGGTGCTCGACCCCATCATCGACCCGGCCGCCTCGGCCGACGGTCCGCTCCTCTATCCCGAAGCCGGCACCAACCGAGTCACGCACCTCGATCCCGAACCCCGCGATCCCGAAGCCCCGGTCCCCGGCACACGACCAGGCGACCAGGCGGTCACGGTCACCCTCACGGTCGACAACCCGAAGGTCTCGTCGCTGACCATGGAGTGCGACGCCGTCGTTGCGGTGCCGACGTCGTCGGGCGGACTCGATGTCTGGTGCACCTCCCAGGGCGTGCAGGAACCCCGCAACGAGCTGGCTGCAGCGTTGCAGCTCGATCCCGCCCTGATTCGGGTGCGCTCACCCTTCGTGGGCGGTGGCTTCGGTGGACGCGCAACCCTTCCCGTCGAGTTCGCCGCCGTTGCCAAGGCGGCGCTCCTGCTCGGCCGGCCGCTGCGATGGGTGCAGACTCGATCCGAGCAACTCACCGGCCAGCCACAGGGACGCGGGCTGCGTACCACCATCACCGTCGGCGCGACCCCGAGTGGAAAGCTCCGAAGCCTCGACGCCACGGTCATCGCCGATGCCGGCGCAACCGCCCACGTCCAAGGGGGCCTTCTGGTCAGTGCGCTGCGCCAGCTTCCGGGGCTGTACTCCTTCGAGACCGTCCGCACCTCGGGCTCGGCGTGGCTGACCAACACCACCCCCGTCGGGGCGTATCGGGGCGCCGGCCAGCCCGAAGCGAACCATGCTCGCGAACGGGCCCTCGACGTGCTCGCCGATCGTCTCGGACTCGACCCGATCGAGTTGCGCCTGGCGAACCTGGTGCCGAGCGGACCTGGCCCGAGCCAACCCCGCGGACTCGACTACGACGACGTCGATCCGGTGGCTGCGCTCGAACGCGCCGTCGCCCTGGCCGATCTCGACCGTTGGCGAGCGACGCAGGCCGAGCGGATCGGCGCAGCGAGCCCCATGCGACTGGGGATCGGCGTGAGCTGCTACGCCCAGACCAGTGGCCGTGGCGCTCCTTCCGACGGTGCCGAGCTCCGCTTGCTGGCCGACGGTGGGGTCGAGGTCTTCTGCGCCTCGCCCGCTCATGGCCAGGGCCATGAACACACCTTCGCCGCCCTGGTCGGTGACCGTCTCGGCATCGATCCGGACCGGGTGCGCTATGTCGACGCCGACACCGACGTGCTCGCTCAGGGTCTGTCCACCGGCGGATCACGCACGACCCAGGTCCTCGGCTCCCTGATCGACGGTGCCTGTGACGCCATCATCGACGAGGCCCGCCCGCTGGTCGCCGAGCGGCTCGAGGTGTCGCCCAACGATCTCGTCGTCGAGCCTGCCGGTTTCGGGCGTGGGCCGGGGCTCGCGGTGGTCGGTGTTCCGACGAAGCGAGTGGAATGGAGCGAGCTCGCCGCCGAGTCGACCAATGGCTGCCTCGATGTCGCTCGCCACGGTTCGGTCGCCGGTGCCACCCATCCGTTCGGGGCCCACGTGAGCGTGGTCGAGGTCGACATCGAGACCGGGCGTATCCAACTGCGCCAACACGTCAGCGTCGACGACTCGGGCACCGTGCTCCAGCCGGTCCTCTTCGAGGGGCAGCAGCACGGTGGCACCGTCGCCGGTCTGGGTCAGGCGCTCGGCGAAGCGGTTCGCTACGACGACGGCGGCAACCCGATCTCGGGCACCCTCGGCACCTACCTCGTGCCGACGATCGACCAGGTGTGCCAACTCATCACGGGCAGCACCGTCACCCCCACCGATCGCAATGCGCTCGGCACCCGAGGGATCGGCGAAAACGGATGCAACGGGGCGACCGCGGCCATCCACAACGCCGTCATCGACGCGTTGTCGCCCTGGGGAATCGAGCACATCGACCTCCCCCTCGACCCGGAAACGATCTGGCGAGCCGTCAGTGCCGCGAGGGTCTCGTCGACGTGAGCATTCGTCGCACTCGACGCCATGGTTGGGGGAGTGCGGCGAGCGCAAGCAGAATCGGGTAGATCTCGAGCCGGCCCAGGAGCATGTTGCCCATCGCCACCCACCGCGCGAGTCGAGGCAGCGTGAGGAAGTCGCTGCTCGGACCGACGTCGTTCAGACCAGGACCGACGTTGCCGAAGCTCGTTGCCGAAGCCGACAGGGCCGTGACGAGGTCGACGCCGGTGAGGGAGATGATCACCGCACCGCCGCCGAAACTGGCGAGGGCCAGCACGATGAAGCCGAGCACCTTGTTGGTCGTCTGCTCATCGAGCACATTGTTGCCGACGCGGACCGGCCGCACGATGCGTGGGTGCAGCTGACGGAGCGTGGCACGGTGAGCGAAGCTCGCAACGGCGATGACGCGAACCAACTTCACGCCGCCGGCAGTCGATCCGGCCATGGCGCCGATCGGGAGGGCCAGAAGAATCAGGGCCTGGGCTGCATCACTCCACTGGGCGAAATCGGCCGTTCCGAAGCCAGTGGTCGACACCAACGAGGTGGTGGCGAAGGCCGCGTCGCGAATCGATTGGTGACCCGACGTCGCAGGGTCGGCGGTGATGTGAAGCAGCGCGGCCATGCCGACGACGAAGGCGGAGTAGAACCGGAACTCGACGCTCGTGAGGAGCGGGCCGGGTTGGCCGCGCAGGAGTCGAAGGTACAGCGTGAAACTGCCGCCGGCGAGGAACATCGCAACGATGGCGATCCACTCGATGGTTGCCGAGTCGAAGTGGCCGAGGGAGGCGTTGTAGGGCGAGAAGCCACCGGTGGACACGGTGGTGAAGCTGTGGGCGAGGCAGTCGTAGAGACTCATGCCCGCCAGCGCATAGGCGGCGGCGAGCACGATCGTGAAGCCGATGTAGATCCCCCAGAGCCGAGCGGCGGTGTGGCGCACCCGTGGCGTGAGCCGTTCGCCTGCTGGTCCGGGGGCCTCGGCTTCGATGAGGCCGAAGCCGCCGGTTCCCATGGTCGGCAAGACGGCGACGACGAGCACGATCACTCCCATGCCCCCGATCCACTGGGTGATCGCACGCCAGAACAGGAGGCCTCGCGAAGTGCCTTCGATCGGACGCAGCACCGTGGCCCCGGTCGTGGTGAACCCTGCAATGGCCTCGAACAGGGCGTCGTCGACCGAATCCAGGGTTCCCGTTGCCAGATAGGGGAGGGCCCCGGCAACGGCCAGCGCCAGCCAGGCGACGGTGACGGTGACGAAGATGTCGACGAGCTGGATCTGTTCCGGCACTCGGGTGACGAGGTAGATCGCAGCGCCGACGGCGAGTGCCGCGAGGCCGCACAACACGATGATGAACCATTGGTCGTCGGACTCGAGAAGTCCTACGAAGCCCGAGATGATCATGCCGATGCCGGCGACGGCGGAGGTGATCCCGCCGACGTGCGTCGGCAGATGGCCGAAGCGTCGACGCCACGGTCGCCTGGTCGGCGCCCTGTCGGGCTGCTGGGCCGATGGCTGCTGCGCTGCGAATGGCAGGTTCATACGGTGAAGAAGGCTCTGGCGTCGGCGAGGGCGTCACCATTGGCGAACAACACGATGTGATCCTTGGCCCACAGCTGGGTCCGTCCACGAACGATCTCGGAAGTGCCGTCGGATCTGATGACGGCGCCGACGAGGATGTCGTGGGGAAGAGCGAGATCGGCGACGATGGCGCCGTCGGCCCGGCTGCCTGCCTCGATGGTCAGTTCGTCGACCTCGTTGTCGGACTCGAGGAACGTCGCCACGGTTCGAGTGCCTCGGACATGGCGGAGTACGGCATTGGCCGACGCCGTTCGGGGGCTCAGCGCTGCGTTGATGCCGAACTGGCGGACCAGCGGGAGCAGGGCGAGCCGATGGAGGACCGTGACGGTGTAGGCACCCTGGGCCGCTGCGTAGGCGCAGGCGAGCACGTTCGAGGCGTCGTCGCCGGTGGCGGCGATGACCAGGTCCATGCGACCGACCCGTTCCTGGGCCAGCAGTTCGGTATCGGAGATGTCGCCTTGCACCACGATGGCACGGTGAAGTTCTTCGGCCAGTCGTCGGGCCCGGAGCGGATCCTGCTCGATGAGCGTGACCTCGATCCCTTCGTCGTGCAGGCTGCGAGCAACACGAGTGCCGATGGCTCCGCCCCCGAGCACCATGACCCGCTGGGCTGCACCACCCGGAGCGCCGACCAGCTCGAGAATCTGGGTTCGGGCCGACCGCTTGGTGAGGACGCGGACGTGATCGCCGGGGAGGAGGCGTTGAGCTCCTCGAGGAATCGAGGTGACACCGTCGCGGGTCACCGCACCGAAGAGGAACTCCCAATTCGGTTCGAACGCCGCTCCGATATCGGCCAGACTCTGGCCTGCGAGCGGTGCATGCTCGCCGATGACGCAACCGATGACCTGCAACTCCCCCCCGGCCATCGGGTAGACCTCGTCGGCACCGGTGGCGTGCACCAGTTCGAGGATCTCGTCGGCGGTGTCGGCATCGGGGTCGATCACCAGGTCGGCACCCGCCTCGGTGAGCAGGGTGCTGCCGGCAGGACCGCGAAGCTCGTCGGATTGGATGCGGATGATCGTGGTGGCAACACCCAGCTGGCGAGCGAGGAGGGCAGCGACGAGGTTCGCCTCGTCAGAGTCGGTTACTGCGGCCACGAGGTCGGCCCGCTCGATACGTGCCGACTGGAGTGCGGCCGGACTCGTGCCGCTGCCGATGACGACCTGCAGGTCGAGGGTGGAACCGATGGCTGCCGCACGGGCGGCATCCATTTCGACCATGACGACGTCGTGGTTCTCAGCTTCGAGGCGCTGGGCGAGATACCACCCGATCTCACCGGCTCCGATCACAACGACATGCACGCGGTGAACTCTCCCTGTAGGTGGTCAGATGGTAGGCGGTTCGGGCTCCTCACAACGGCGGAGCAGAAGCCAAGGCCTCAGAGTAGACCCACGACGTCGACGATCAGGGATACGACGAGAAAACAGAACACCGTGCCACCGAGGATCGTGTAGTGCCAGCGCTTGGGGTGGTCCGACCGCCAGAATCGTCGCATGCTGATGGTGATCGAGGCCATGGCGACCACGCTGATGGCGATACCCAGCGGTCGACCGACCGACGCGGCCATACCGATCGCAGGAGCGACGAAGGGGAAGAAGATGTAGGTGAGCAGGCACCGGACCGACGACACCAGAATCGAGGTCTGGAAGGCCGATTGGGCCTGCGCCTGGGTGGAAGGCTGTGCCTGATCGACCCGCAGGAACCGCTTCATGAAGGCGTCGGCCTTCGAGCCCTCGGGCCTGGTGGGAACTGCTTCGGTCGTCGTCACGAAAGCAACGCTATCGGGATCCGATGTTCACCGCGGAGTCGGTCGTTCTGCGGCATGCTGTGCACCATGAACGACCTGTGGTCTGACACGATGGCTCCACGTCACGACCGAGCGGTCTTGCCGGGAGACGCTGCGGTCGACGTCGTCATCGTCGGTGCGGGTTTCACCGGCTTGTGGACCGCCTACTATCTCGCCGCGTTGCTTCCCTCGGCATCGATCATGGTGATCGACGCCCATCACGTCGGCTTCGGCGCCTCGGGGCGCAATGGCGGCTGGTGTATCAGCGAGGTCGCCGCCGATGCCGATCGCTGGGACGCACTCGCCGGCCCAGGAGGTGGCGATCGTATGGACTCGGCCATGCACCACACGGTCGAGGAGATCCGGCAGGTCACGCTGGCCGAAGGCATCGACTGTGATTGGGCCCTCGGAGGCGAGCTCTACCTGGCTCGGAATCCGGCCCAGGTGGAGCGACTCCAGTCCCAGGTCGAAGGGCCCGCTCGCTGGCTCGATGCCGATGCCGCTCGCGAGCTCTGCAATGCCACCAGGGTGCTCGGCGCGCTGCATCTCCCGCAGACCGCGGCACTGCACCCCGGCAAGCTCGTCGTCGGGTTGGCCGAAGCGTGTGAGCGTCGAGGGATCGTGATCCGCGAGCGAACTCGAGCCCACGCACTCTCGGCGGGGGCGGTCCAGACCGAGCACGGCACGATCAGCGCCCCGTCGGTGGTCATGGCCACCGAGGCCTACACCCGTGACCTCGACGGACACCGACGCTCGTTGGTGCCGTTGTATTCGCTGATGGTCGCGACCGAGCCGCTGCCGGCCGACGTGCTCGACGAGATCCGACTCGAGACCAGGCCCACCTTCGCCGACGCTCGCTACCGGGTGATCTACGGGCAGCGAACCGCCGACGACCGACTGGCGTTCGGCGGTCGAAGCGCGCCCTACCGCTTCGGTTCGGCGATCGACCCGGCAACCGAGAGCGATCCCCGCTATCACCAGATGATCATCGACACGCTGCACGACCTGTTCCCTTCGGTGAAGGACGCCAGGATCACACACCAGTGGGGAGGCGTGCTCGGCGTGCCTCGGAACTGGACGCCAACGGTCAACGCGCTGGGGGATGGTCTCTATCGAGCCGGTGGCTATGTCGGTGAGGGCGTGGCGGCAACGAATCTCGCCGGTCGCTGTCTCGCCCACCTCATCGCCGAGGCCGGCGGCGGCGAGTTCGATGACGCCCTCACCTCGCTGCCGTGGGTGAGGAAGCCGTCACGGCGCTGGGCACCCGAGCCCTTCCGCTTCGCTGCGATCAAACTGGGAGCCGAGCTGTTCGAGCGAGCCGATCGCCACGAGCAGCGCACCGGAAAACCGGCCAAACAAGCCGAACTCGTCTGGAAGTACCTGCGCCGATGACCGCCGAAGGGTTCCGAGTCCGATCGCTGACGGCGGCCGACGGATTCGCCGCGGTCGAGATCGAGGCCATCAGCTACCCATTCCTCGATCCCGATCATCGCTTGCTTGCGTCCGATGTCGCGACCCATGCACGGGTCTTTCCCGAGGGCTCGTTCGCGGTGGTCGACGACGCAGACACCCTGTGGGGCATGGCACTGGGGTGGCGACTCTCGTTCGATCTCGAGCGGCCGCTGCACACCATCGACGACGTGGCCGACGAGTCGGCGCACGATCCGACCGGTTCCTGGTACTACGGCCTCGACATCACCGTGCACCCCGAACAACGTGGCAAAGGGCTCGGTGCGCTGCTCTATGAAGCTCGTCGCCGTCTCGTACGAGCCGAGAACCTTCGGGGCATCCTTGCCGGCGGCATGATCCCGGGCTATCGAGCGGTCATGGACACCGTCGATGCCCCGACCTACATCATCGATGTCGTGGAAGGACGCCGGACCGACCCGACCCTGAGCTTCCAGCTCCGTCAGGGCTTCGAAGTCCGCGGTCTCCTGCCCGGCTATGTCAACGGAACTGCCGGGGGTGGCATCGCCACCTTCCTGGTCTGGGAAAACCCTCACCATGCCGACCCAGGTGATGTCGACCCAGATGATCGGCAGTCTTGATGCTCGACCAGCCGACATCGAACCACCATCACCCGACCGGCGAGATCGCGGCCCGTGTGTCTCGCTCGACCGACAACTCGGTCCATCAGTGGCTCCCCGCTCGTGTCGCCATGCCCCAGACGGCGGCCGACGTGGTGCGACTGGTCCGCGACAACAACGCCCTCACCGAGCCGCTGGCCGTGGTCGCTCGAGGCGGTGGCACCTCGACCAACGGCCAGTGTCTGACCGACGGCCTGGCGATCGACACCCGCCAGCACCTCCATCGACTGATCGAGATCGACCCTGTCGCCCGCCGAGCGATCGTCGAACCGGGGCTCGTCGCCGGCGAACTCGACGCCCGACTGGCCGAACACGGGTTGTTCTGGGCGCCGCACACCTCGACCCGAAAC
Source organism: uncultured Acidimicrobiales bacterium (assembly GCA_963698395.1). Lineage (GTDB taxonomy): Bacteria > Actinomycetota > Acidimicrobiia > Acidimicrobiales > SZUA-35 > JBBQUN01. The sequence goes on along the minus strand of CAVOQQ010000008.1, from coordinate 1,201,830 downwards.
CGGGCGACGGTCGGTGGAATGATCGCCACCGACGCAGCGGGCAAGGGGTCGATCGTGTACGGACGGACCAATCGCCACGTCGAATCGGTCGATGTCGTCCTCGCCGATGGCACCCTGTGGACCGCGAGCGCCCTGCCGGTGGCCGATGCCATCGACCAGGCCGCCGAACCCGGCGTCATCGGCCGGATCTGGGCGGCGTTGTTGTCGCTACGAGACGCCGGCCCCTTCGACCTTCCCGAACTCGCTCGCGGCTTCAGTGGGTACGGGATCAGTCGTGTGCACCACGACGGACTGGTCGACCCCATCCCCGTGCTCTGCGGGGCAGAGGGGACCCTGGGGATCGTCGTGCAGGCGACGGTCGTCCTCACCCCGATTCCGGCGGCAACGACACTGATCGTCGCCGCGTATCCCAGCCTCGACGACGCCCTGCTCGACGCCGTCCACCTGGCCGGACACGACGACGACGGGCCCGAGATCATCGGGCCGTCGGCCATCGAGGTGTCCGACCGGGTGACCCTCGAACGAGGAGCGGCCTCACCCGCCTGGCCACACCTCAGCCCACATGTACCGGCCGGAACCGAGGCCATCCTCCTGTGCGAGTACGACGTACCGGCAACCAGCGGTGATCTCCGAGCCGTGCTCGGCACGCTGGCGGATTCGGGCCGCGCGAGCAGCGCGGCCCTCATCGGCGAAGCGGCTGCTCGGGCCGCGATCTGGAAGGTTCGAGCCGACGCCGTCGGGCTCCTCGCCAAGGTTCCCCACGGCGCACCAAGACCGACCGCCTTCGTCGAAGACTGCGCCGTGCCGGTCGCTGACCTTCCGGCGTTCATCGCCGCCTTCCGGGCGCTGCTCGACGGCCACGGCGTCGACTACGCCATGTTCGGACACGCCGATGTCGGCTGTGTTCACGTTCGCCCGGCACTCGATCCGGTGAGTGCCGATCATGAAGCCCTGATCGAGACGATCACCGCCGACGTGCTCGACCTGCTCGACCGGTTCGGCGGCATTCTCTGGGGCGAGCACGGCCGCGGTCTGCGGAGTTCGGTGGTCGACCACGTGCTGTCGCCCGAACTGATCGAACAGATGCGAGCGATCAAGACCGCTTTCGACCCACTCGACCGAATGAATCCTGGCAAGCTGTATCGCCCGCTCGGATCCGACGAGCCGCTGATCGGATTGGCCACGGTGCCTCGGCGTGCCCGCTTCGACCGGGCGGTGCCGGTCACGATTCGCAACGACTACGCCCACGCGTTCGACTGCAATGGGAACGGCTTGTGTCACCACCACGGCAACGCCGAGGTGATGTGCCCGTCCTACAAGGTGACCAACGACCCGGTGCAGGCGCCCAAGGGACGAACCGACCTGATTCGGGCGTGGCTTTCCGCCGAGCATTCGGCGCAATCCGGCGATTCGGCGCAATCCGGCGATGATGTGCTCGCCGACGCCGTGGCCCGATCGATGCACACGTGCCTCTCCTGCGGGGCGTGCACCGGGCACTGCCCGGTGTCGGTCGACGTCCCCGAGCTGAAGTCACGATTCTTCGAGGCGTACTACCGAACGAGGCGGCGGCCGCTGCGCGACCACGTACTGTCGCAGTTCGAGACCGCGGTGCCCGTGCTGCAACGGATACCGGGGCGCAACTCGTTCGTCGCGTCCCGGGCTGCGGCTCGGCTCGGATTGGTCGATCTTCCCGACATTCCCCGACCGGATCGACGCGGCACCGACCGGATGACGACGGTGTCGACGTTCGACCCCGATGACGTCGACCTCGACGTCGTGCTGCTGGCCGACGTGTTCACCTCGGTGCTCGATCGTGACGAACTCCTCGCCGCCGTCCGCCTGCTCGAGCTGCTGGGCTACCGAACGGCGGTGTCCAAACTGGTGCCGACCGCAAAGTTCGATCACGTGAAGGGGTTCCGGCGACGCTTTGCCAAGGCGGCCGGTCGTCAACGTTCCCTCCTCGCCCAGATCGAACAGGCAGGCGCCGTTGCCGTGTCGCTCGATCCGGCCCTCACGCTCATGCACCGCCACGACTACGCGAAGGTCGACCCGTCGTATCCCACCAAGGCGGTCCGTCCGCTCGTCGAGCTGGTGATCGACCGTCTGCATCGCCTGCCGTCGACCGACAACCCGCGCACGCTGCATCTGTTCGGTCACTGCACCGAACAGGCGCTTGCTCCCTCCTGGATCGACCAGTGGTCCACGGTGTTGCGCTCGGTCGGCCACGACGTGCATCAGGTCACCACGGGCTGTTGCGGCATGGCCGGGGTCTTCGGCCACGAGGCCGAACACGCCGACCTGTCGAAGGCCCTGTTCGAGCAGCTGTGGCGCCCGCATCTGGAGACGGCCGGCGGGGTCGGCGCCACCGTGGTCGCCACCGGATGGTCCTGCCGCTCCCAAGTCGAACGCCACGACGCCCGCGCGCTCAGCCCGGTGGCGGTGCTCGCCGCCGACGTCGATTCAGCTCTGCTCGACCGCTAGCTCCCCGGCTTCGTGCCGGGCCCGCAGCACCTTCTTGTCGAACTTCCCGACCGAGGTCTTCGGTACCTCGTCGATGAACGTCCAGCGTTCGGGCACCCACCACTTGGCAACATTCGCCACCAGGTACTCGCGTAGCTCGGCGACGCTCACGTCGGTGTCAGCTCCCTTGACGATGCACGCCAGCGGTCGCTCGTCCCAACGATCGTCGGGAACACCGATCACGGCCGCCTCTCGAACGGCAGGGTGACCCATCAGGGTGTTCTCGAGATCGACCGAACTGATCCACTCGCCGCCGGACTTGATGACGTCTTTCGCCCGGTCGGAGATCTGGATGTAGCCATCGGGATCGATCGAACCGACGTCGCCCGTACGGAGCCAGCCGTCGTGGAACTTCTCCTCAGAAGGATCGAGGTAGTAGGAGCTGGTGATCCACGGCCCACGAACCTCGATCTCGCCGGTGGAGACGCCGTCCCAGGGTTGCACCTCACCGGCGTCGTTGCAGATGCGAGCTTCGACACCCTGCATGATGCGACCGGTCCGCTGGCGATAGGCCATCCGCTCGTCGGGATCGTCGACCCATGCAGGGTGGCGGGCCTGCGCCGCCATGGGGCTGGTCTCGGTCATACCCCAGGCCTGCACGACGGGCACACCGAACGTCGAGTCGTAGCCCTCCATCAGGGACTGCGGAACGGCAGAGCCGCCGCAGATCATCCACCGAAGTGAGCTGAGGTCGGCATCGGGGCGGTTGTGCAAGATGTCGGCAAGCACGGTCGGCACCGCACCGGAGAACGTGGGCCGTGTGGACTCGATGATCTCGGCCAGCGGAGCGGCTTGGAGATGTTGCTGCGGCATCACCATGTCGCAGCCGACGGACCAACAGACGTAGGGGAGTCCCCAGGCGTTCGCATGGAACATGGGGACGATGATGAGGGCACGATCGTACTGATCCAGAGGCATCGCCTGGGCGGAGCTCCCGGCGATGGTGTGGAGGTAGGTCGAACGATGTGAGTAGGCGACACCCTTCGGGTTGCCCGTGGTGCCGCTGGTGTAACACATGGCGGCGGCCGCCCGTTCGTCGATCTCGGGATAGTCGTAGCCGGGGCCTGCGGCGGCCAGCAGCGTTTCGTAGTCGAGTGTTTCCCCCAGCAGCTCGGTCACCGTGTCGGGGTCGGTGCCGGCGTCAGCGACCACGATGAGGTGCTCGACGTTGGGTATCTGGTCGCGAACGGCCGCCAGGATCGGCGCCAGGGACGCATCGAGCACGATCACCCGGTCGTCGGCGTGATTGATGACGTACGCCAGCTGCTCGGGGAACAGGCGGATGTTGAGCGTGTGGAGCACCGCACCCATGCAGGGAACGGCGAAGTAGGCCTCCAGGTGCGCCTGGTTGTTCCACATGAACGTGCCGACCCGATCACCCGGTTCGATGCCGAGCCGGGTGAGCGCAGCGGCAAGCCGGTCGGCACGTTCGCCCACCTGCGCAAACGTGGCTTCGGCGATGCCTTCGGGCGAGTAGGTGAGCACCTTGGAACGACCGTGGACGCGTCGACCATGGGCGAAGAGGTGGTTGATGGTGAGCGGGAAGTCCGGCATCGTCGAGACGGTCATCGGCAGATGCTGCCTCGCCGGGGCGAATCGTGCCACTCCAGTCGGGCCCGATCCTGCCGATAGCACCATCATGATGGCTCCCTCGCTGGCCGAGCAGGCCCGCACCGCCCTGGCTGCCGGCCTGACGGCAACCCTGGCTGCGGTCGACCACGACGGGCGGCCTCTCCTCATGCGCGTCGCCATCCTCGACGACGGGAGCGGCGCGCCCGTGACGGTCTTGTCGAACCTCGCCCCGATCACCTTGCGAGCACGTCAAGACGCTCGCGCCGGTATGTCGATCGGCGATCGCCTCGTGCTCCAGGGCGACCTGGCCCCCGTGCCCGGACTCCAGCAGCTGGCGCTGCAACCTGCCCTCATCGCCGCCCACCCCCATCTCACCCGACCCATGGAATCGCTCGACTATTCCTGGCTCCGGCTCGTGCCCTCGCGGGTGCAGTGGCTCGACGACGACGGCACGGCGCACTGGCTGATTCCGGCCGACCTCGCCAACGCCGAGCCCGATCCGCTGTCGGGTCTCGACGAATTCGGCGGCGACCGCCAGCGCGTCCTCGTCGACGAGATCAGCGATCGCCTCGGCGACGACCTGCTCCTCATGGTGCAGGGACTGGTTGGCCGCTGGCGGGCGACCTGGGCCCGACTGACGTCGGTCGATCGCTACGGCCTCGTGGTCGAACTGGCCGAGCCGCCCGGCAACAGCGTGACCCGCGTGCCGTTTCCCAAGCGTCTCGACTCCGTCGGAGATCTGCACGCGGCCATTGCCGGACTGCGCTCATCGGCCATGGAGACGCCAACGGCAAAGTCGCAGGGGCGGGGGGCTCCCCGTCAGCAGCCTCGACCGAGTGCGGGGCCGACCGCCACCGAGCTGCTCGAAGCCATGGAGACGACGACGGTCGAGGACGAAGGTCCGGAAACCCCCGAGCTGCTCGAGCCGACCGAGGACGACTACTCGTGGGCGCTGTGGCCGAGCCCTGACGACTCAGCGTTCGCCGGCGATGCGAGCCCGTTGGAGGGCGTAGAAGGCGACGGCGGAGGCGGAGCCGACGTTGATGGAGTCGACGTTCCCCGACATCGGAATACGTACTCGCTGATGGACAGCCTCGAGCGTGCCGGCCGTGAGGCCCGGGCCCTCGCTGCCCAGCAGGAGGGCGACGCGCTCGTCGCGTTCGACGACCAGCTCGGCGATGTCGAAGGCTTCACGACCGGGGACGTCGGGGTCGCCGGGCGTGAGCGCGACGAGCCGGACACCGGCGTCACGCAAGACGTCGAGCCCCTCGGGGAAGGCGTCCAGCCGAGCGTAGGGGAGGGCGTAGGCCTCACCCATGGAGACACGGCCTGAGCGCCGATAGAGCGGGTCGCTGCACGTCGGGTCGAGGAAGAACGAGTCGATGCCGAGGCCGGCCGCACAGCGCAGGATGACGCCCATGTTGGTCGGATTCATGATGCCCTCGCACACGAGGATGTTGCGGGCGTTCGGCAGCACGTCGTCGACAGTGAGCAGTGGCTTGCGTTTGAAACAGGCGACGCAGCCGCGGTGCAGGTGGTAGCCCGTGATGTGTTGCAACACGTTGGGTGCACAGGCGTAGACCGGGATCTCGTCGCCGATGGCATCGCCGAACGGCTTCTTGCGTTTGCCGTCGATCAGAATGCAGTCGAGTTCGTAGCCGGCGGCCAGCGCCCGCTCGACCACCAGATCGCCCTCGGCGATGAACCAGCTGGCCATCTCGCCGCCCGGCAGCTCTCGCTGTTGGCGAAGGGTGTGGTCCCGGAGTCCTTGGAACACGAAGATCCGGGGGTCTTCATGATCGATGATCTCGATGCGGGGCACCCAGCGAGGCTAAGCTCTCCAGCCATGCAAGCCATCGTCATCTTCGAGAGTCTCACCGGAAACACCGCGAAGGCGGGGCGGGCGATCGCCGACCAACTCACCGAGGCCGGCATTCCCACCGTGGCGTCGCCGATCAACCAGATCGATCTGCAGGCGCTGTCGGCAGCCGACCTGGTCATCGTCGGTTCCTGGGTCGATGGCATCTTCATCGCCGGCCAGAAGCCGGGCCGTGAAGGACGACTCAAGAAGATGCCGGTCATCGACGGCAAGCAGGCCGCGGTCTACTGCACCTACGCCTTGAAAGACGGCAAGACGCTGCAGAAGCTGTCGGCCATCGTCGAAGAGCGCGGCGGCGACGTCATCGGTGGTTATGCCATCCGACGCGACCGGCTCGAGCGAGACACCAACTCGTTCGTCGATCGCCTGCTCGGCGCACTCTCGACCACCGCCTCCTGAGCACCGCTCGACGTTCGTTCTAGACGTCGAGCATCGAGTTGCCGGTGGCCTGCATGCTGCGGGCCGTTCCGTCGCCCGACGAGCAGGCCCGCCAGAACGCTCGGTAGCTGGGGTACTCCAGCTCGGGCACGACCCAGCCGGAGTCGACCAGTTCCTGGTGGAGCTTCGGGAGGTTGCGCCACGGCACGCCCATGTCGACGTGGTGGGCCAGGTGCCAACCGGTGTGATAGGGCACCATCCAATAGCGGGCGATGAGTGATTGGTGGATGACGTGCGAGGTGAGGCGACGATCCTTGGAGCGCACCAAACCGCCATGCTCGGCGATCGAGCGGAGCCGGTTGGAGAACTTCCAGAGCGTCGACCACGAGGCGATCCACACCAGGTAAACGAACGGTCGCATCAAGGCGATCGAGAGCCCGAGCCCGACCACCTGGTAGGCGATGATGATGCGAGCCTCGCCCGGACCCTTCTTGGCCCCGTAGTACAGACCCTTGAAGTTCTTGAAGGCGCTCTGGCCGGTGATGTCGCGGATCAGCTTGCGTCGCCACGACGCCGGCGTGACGGGGTAGCCGGCGTAGAGCGCGAGGTCGGGCTCTTCGGGGCCCATCTCGTCTCGGTGGTGGGCGAAATGGGCCCGTCGATACCCGAGCATGGCCTGGGAGGTGGGGTAGCCAACGACGAATCGGCCAACGACGTCGTTGACCCGCTGGTTGGTGAAGAGGAGACGGTGGGCGGCCTCGTGACCGAGGATGTTCAGCCCGACATGGCCGCGAGCCATGAGGAAGAAGGCCAGCACATAGGCCCACCAGGTATTGATGACACCGGCGGCGATCACCACGCCGAACGATTGGAGCAACGCTCCGGCCACCGTGATGCCGTTGCGAACGTTCGAGATCTTGCGGAGGTCGTCGCGCAGGGCGCGGACCGGTTTGGCTCGTTCGTTGAGTCGCTCCGTCGGGAGGACATCGGGCAACAGTTCGGGACCGGGAACAAGACTCATCGTCGACGCCATACCGTCGATAGTACACTGGATGATCGTGACGAACAAGATTCGTAACCCATTCGCCGACCCTGCCTCGGTCGGCCTCCGGCCGTTCTCGGCTCGCTCGATCGTGCTGTCGGTCCTGCTCGGAGGGAATCCGCCCCGACTGCCCGTCTCGGCCATCATGGCGCTCGCCGAACTGTTCGAGATCCCCTCCGGCACCATGCGGACCGCGCTGTCACGCATGGTCGGCAACGGCGAGCTCTCGAACCACGACGCGGTGTATGAACTGAGTGGCCGGCTGCTCGAACGGCGGCGGTTGCAGAACGAGGGTCGACTCGACCCGCCGGGCGAGTGGCACGGTGACTGGATCTCGGTGGTCGTGCGCGTCGATCGCCGATCCGTCGCCACGCGACGCGCCTTCCGCTCGACGCTCACCGATCTTCGCTTCGGCGAACTGCGGCCCGACACGTGGCTGCGGCCCGACAACCTCGGCGCACCGGTCGTCACGGCGGTCGAACGGCTGGCCGACGTCCTGGTCATCCGCGGCTCGCTTGCCGGCGTGACCCCCGGGGTGGTGGCCAAGCAGCTCTGGCCTCTCGACGAACTCGCCCGCCACGGGCACCGCCTGCTCGAGGCCATCGACGCCACCTTGCCCGGTTTGGACGGGACCGATCCCTCGGTGTTGCCCGACGCCTTCACGATCTCGGCGGCCGCGGTTCGCCATCTCACCGTCGATCCCCGGCTTCCCGCATCGGTACTCGCCGACGCCCGACCGTCGGCTCCGCCGTGGCCCGCCCACGATCTGCGCATCGCCTACGACGACTACGAGCGCCGATTCCAACGACTCCTGCACGACTTCCTGGTCGATCGAGCGGGCTGAGCGACGATCATCCAGGAGACCGCATCAGGGAGCCAGGAACAGCGCCTCGAGTACCTGGGCCACACCGTGGTCTTCGTGGTGTGGCGCGCGCAGCGTGGTGGCGGCCAAGACGCTGGGGTGGGCATTGGCCATGGCGTAGCCTCGGCCGGCCCAGGTGAGCATGGCCAGATCGTTCTGCTGATCGCCGAAGGCGACGACCTCGGTGGGATCGACGCCCATCGCGTCGGTGAGCCGGGCCAGGGCCGCGCCCTTGTGGACCCCGGCGGCGGTGATCTCGACGAAGGGTGCGCCCGACGAGCTGACTTCGAGTTCGTTCGGAAGCAACGGTCGGATGGTGGCGAGGATCTCATCGTGATCGAGTTCGTCGTGGCCGACCAGGACCTTGTTGAGCGCTCGGCCCGGGTCGAACGGGACCGACGGTTCCTCGAACGCATGACCCCCGTTTCGCCGCCGGTGCTGTTCGACGAAGGCACGGTCTCGATCGATGCCCGACTCGTGCTCCCAGGCCAGTCCGACGCCCGGCAACACCGGGCGCAGGTCGGCAATGGCGGCGCAGGCCGCGGCGTCGAGGAGCCGGCGGTCGGTCACCGTCATCGACTCGAAGTCGAAGAGCGTGCTGCCGTTGGAACAGATCGCCCAACGGATGGCACCGACCGACTCGAGCCGGGAGACCGCAGTCCAATGGCTGCGTCCGGTGGCGGCGACGACCGTGGCGCCGCCGGCGACGACCCTGCGCAGCGTGGTGGCCGTTCGCTCCGCAACCTGCCGCTCCGAGGTGAACAGCGTGCCGTCGAGATCGCTGGCGACGAAGCGCGGTGGCGGCAGATCGGCGCTCATCCGCTCGGCGGTCATCGATACGCCGGTGGGCGCGGCGTTCCGCCGCCGACGTCTTCGACGATGGACGCGACGGCCAGGGCGGTGTGGTCTTCGAGGAAGGGTCCGACCACCTGCATGCCGATCGGAAGCCCGCTCGAGTGCATGGCGATCGGCAGGGCGGTCGCCGGCAGATAGGCCATGCCGAACAGACCCATCCACCGCATGATGTCGAGGTAAGGCCGTTGCTCGCCCGCCACGTCGACCGTGCGGTCGGACATCGGGAACGAGTGATCGTGGTGGTAGGCAACCGTGGGAGCAATGGGGGCAAGCACGACGTCCCACGACTGGAAGAAGTGCCTCCACCGCGAGCGCATCTGGAGGCGACGCTCGTTGTTGGTCAACCACTCGCGGTGACGGAGCCATGCCCCGTCGATCCCGAGTTCGCCACTCGGAGGGTGCCCGTTGGCGGCCTGTTCGGCCATGGCGTCGAGTTCGCTCAGGCGGTAGCCGCCCGAGAGTGCGCCACCCAACAGTGCCCAGAACGTTCGGTCGGCCTTGGCGAAATCGAAGGCGTCGGGACGAGCGTCATCGCTCACCGTGGCCCCCAGCGATTCGAGTTGCTCGGCGACCTTGCAAATCGCCGACTCGATCTCGGGGTCGACCGGGCAGTACGGATCGTTGGCCATCACCGCCACGCGCAATGCTCCGGGATCCCGGGTCCTCGCCGCCGGCAGCCGGAGCGTCCACGCCGCCTCGTGCCAATCGTCGGGACCGGCGAGCAGTCCGAGCGCCAGTTCGGCGTCGGCCACCGTGCGGGCCATCGGGCCGACGACGGCGAGGTCGGCCTGGGTCAGCGTGCCCGGCGGGCCTGGAATCTGCCCCTTGGCCGACACGATGCCGTAGCTGGGCTTGTGCCCGACCACGCCGCACATCCCCGCCGGGTTGCGGATCGAGCCGGCGATGTCGCTGCCCACCTCCAACGAGGTGAGTCCGGCGGCGAGGGCTCCCGCCGACCCACCGGAGCTCCCACCGACCGTTCGGGTGAGGTCCCAGGGATTGTTCGAGGTCCCGAAGATCTCATTGAAGCTCTGGGTGTCACCGGCATACAGCGGCAGGTTGGTCTTCCCGTAGATCACCACTCCCGCAGCACGCAATCGAGCGACCGGTGCGGCGTCGACGGTCGGCACGAAATCGGCGAGTTCGGGGGCACCCGACGTGGTACGCATCCCGGCGGTCATGAGCGAGTCCTTGACCGTCATGGGGAGACCGGCCAGCGGTCCCATCGGTTCACCGGCGGAGCGGCGCTCGTCGATCATTCTCGCCTCGAGCCGGGCTCGTTCGGCATCGATGGTGACCACCACGTTGATGGCCGGGTTGCGCTCGTCGACCGCCGCCAGATGGGCATCGAGCGCCTCGACCGCCGACAGGCGGCCGGCGGAGAGCTCGGCGGCGAGCTGCGTTGCTGTCATCCAGTCTGGTGAAGGGTCAACCACGTCGTGACGTTACCGTAGGCCAGCGGCAAGCGAGGGCTCCCCGAGCCGAGAAGGATCACAGTGACAACTCCGCGGTACTCGTACTGATGGGCTCCGGCGAAACGGCTCCCACCATGATCAAGCCGCACCGAGCGATCTTCGATCGAATGGGCATCGAATCACCAAAGGCGGTGATGCTCGACACCCCGTTCGGCTTCCAGGAGAACCGAGACATCCTCGTCGAGAAGACACTCCAGTTCTTCACCGATTCGATCGGGCGTGAGGTCGAGGCCGCAGGACTGCCGCGGATCGAAGGGGTCGATCCGGTGACCGTCGAGGCCGGTCTGGCCCGGGTCCGCCAGGCCGACTGGGTCTTCGCCGGTCCGGGGAGCCCCACCTATGCGCTGCGACAGTGGCGCAGGAGCTCGCTGCCCTCGTTGCTCGCCGACAAGCTCGAACGAGGAGGAACCCTGGTGTTCTCGTCGGCGGCGGTGTTGACCCTCGGCGTCGGCACCGTCCCGGTCTACGAGATCTACAAGGTGGGGGCCGAACCGGTGTGGGAGCCGGGCCTCGATCTGCTCACCCCGCTGGGGTTGCCGGTTGCCGTCATTCCGCACTTCGACAACACCGAGGGTGGGAACCACGACACCCGATACTGCTACCTCGGCGAGACCCGTCTCCGCCAGCTCGAGTCCCAGCTCGAACCCGAGCAGTTCGTTCTCGGCATCGACGAGCACACCGCGCTGATCCTCGATCTCGACGCCAACACCGCCGAGGTCGTCGGCAAGGGCGGGGTGACCCTGCGCACGAACGGCCAGTCGAGTCGGATCGAGGCCGGGCTCACCGTCTCGATCGACGCCCTGCGATCGCCCGATCACGATCAGCGGCCCGATCTGGTGACGGCCACCGACGTCGCCTCGACCAGCACCGGCGACTCGGCACCGGCATCGTCCGGGGCCGGTGGACCCACGCTGCTCGATGACATCGCCGAGCAGGAAGCGGCGTTCGACGCCGCCATGGCGTCGAACGATGCCGATGCGGCCGTCGGTGCGGTGTTGGCGCTCGAAGCAGCCATCGAGACCTGGTCGGCCGACACCACGCAGAACGACCACAAGGACCGGGCGCGGGCTTCGCTGCGCGCCATGATCTCCCGGCTGGGCACCGCAGCCGTTGCCGGCCTCCGAGATCCGCGCGAGGCCATCGCGCCCGTCGTCGCCGCCACGCTCGAACTCAGGCGAGCCGTTCGCAACGAGAAGCGGTACGACCTCTCCGACCTGCTGCGCGACGAACTGGCCAAAGCGGGGGTCGAGGTCCGGGATACCCCCGACGGAGTGGAATGGGTCCTGCAATGACTGCAGTCGAAATCGAGCTGTCACCCGAGGTGGCCGACGCAGTCGACTCGGCGACACCGATCGTTGCCCTCGAGTCGACGATCTTCTCCCATCTGGGGCTTCCCGAGCCCGCCAATGTCGAGGCACTCGAGCGCTGTCGCCAGGCAGTCATCGACGGGGGAGCGGTCCCGGCACTGACCGCCATCCTCGACGGGCGCATCTCGATCGGCGCCGCCGACCCCGCAATCATCTGCGGTCCGGCCAGGAAGGTGGCCGCCCGAGACATCAGCGTCGCCGTCGGACAGCGCTGGGCCTACGGCGCAACGACCGTCTCGGCCTCCCTCGCCATCGCGGCCCAGGCCGGCATCGAGGTCTTCGCCACCGGCGGTATCGGTGGAGTGCACCGCGGCTGGGCCGAGACCGGCGACATCAGCGCCGACCTCGACGCGCTCGCATCGCACCAGGTCGTCACCGTTTCTGCCGGTGCCAAGATCTTCCTGGATCTGGCGGCCACCATCGAACGACTCGAGACCGACAGCGTTCCGGTGCTCGGTTGGCAGTGCGACACCTTCCCCGCCTTCCACGCACGCAGCAGCGGGCTGCCGGTGCCACACCGGGTCGAGACCGCCGCCGAGGTGGCCGCCATCGCTCGGGCTCACTGGGCGATGGGTGGCGGGGGCATTCTCGTCGTTGCGCCGGTGCCCGAAGCCTCGGCCATCGACTTCGAACGGATCAGTACCGCGGTCGACACCGCACTGGCGGCTGCGGCGGCCGAGGGCGTGACCGGCAATGCGGTGACACCGGCCATTCTCGGTGCACTGGCCGAGGCGACCGACGGCGACTCGATTCCCACCAACCTGGCTCTGGCCGAGAACAACGCCTCGGTCGCCGCCACGATCGCCGCCGCGCTGGCCGAGCACTGGTGAGCTCGGGCGGCGGACGACCGACACGAGCCGACCTCATCCTCGGTGGCTACGAGTGGTTGTCGAAACGGGCGGCCATCACCGCTCACAGTCGTCGGGGGCGCCGCTTTGCCTCCTTCGGCGAGGGGTCATGGCTGTGCTTCCCGCCGGCGGCGCTGTATGGCGAGCACGCCATCCACATCGGGTCCGACACGCTCATCGGCCCCTATGTCTCACTCAGCGCCGGCATGGTCCCCGGACAGCAACTGGTGCACCACGAGATCGTCCGCATCGGTGACCGCTGCCTGATCGGCCGACAATCCAGCATCGTCGGACACTTCTCGATCACGATCGAAGACGACGTGTTCTTCGGCCCCAACGTGTACGTGACCGATCAGAACCATGGTGTCGGGGATCCAACGATACCCATCGGCCGGCAGACGGTCGGGGAGAAGCCGGTGGTCATCGGCGAGGGATCATGGCTCGGCGCCAACGTGGTGGTGCTGCCTGGCGTCACCATCGGCAAACACGTGGCGGTCGGCGCCGGTTCGGTGGTCACCAGGGACGTGCCCGACCACAGTGTTGCCGTGGGTTCACCGGCCAAGGTGATCAAGCAGCAGTAGCGGGTGGCTTACAGACCGACCTCGCTGTCGTCGACCTCATAGGTGTTGCACTGGGCCGGGTCACCGGTGTCGAGGCCGATCCGGAACCAGGTCTGGCGAGCCTCGGCCGAACCGTGGGTCCAGCTGTGCGGATCGACGGTCATGCCGGCCTGCGACTGGATCCGATCGTCGCCGACTGCAGCAGCCGCTGCCAGACCCTCGTTGATGTCGCCACGTTCGATGATGGGAAGCCCGGCTGCCGTCGTGCGATTGGAGGCCGAGTGGGCCCAGACGCCGGCAAAGCAGTCGGCCTGGAGCTCTTGGCGAACCGAGAGCTCGTTCTTCAGACTCGGATTCTGATCGGTCGCCTGGCGGACGGCGTCGCTGTAGCCGGTGATCGACTGGATGTGGTGTCCGACCTCGTGAGCGATCACGTACGCCTGGGCGAAGTCGCCAGGAGCGCCGAAGCGACGGGCGAGCTCATCGTAGAAATCGAGGTCGATGTAGACCTGCTGATCGTTGGGTGCCGGACAGTAGAACGGGCCGACCGCCGAGGTGGCACGCCCGCAGCCGGTGTCGACCGAGTCGGAGAAGATCACCATCTTCGTCTCCTGGTATTGCAGGCCGTTCGCCTGGAAGTACTCGATCCAGGTCTCCTGGATGTCGCCCATCAGGAAGCCCATGAACTCGACCGTGTCGGCATCGGGGTCGGGGACGGCACTTCCGGTGGCGCCCCCGGTGCCGACGTCGGCGTTCTGGTCGTCGATGCCGGGTATGGCGATGTCGAACCCGGCGTTGGTCGTGCCGTCGCCTCCGGTGAGCGCTCCACCGCCGAAGATCAGACCGAGGATGATGATGAGAATGCCACCGAGTCCGCCGCCCATCTTGCCCATCGGCAAGCCGGCACCGGTGCCGCTCGATCGGCGGCGGGCACCCTGGCCACGCCGGTCGTCGATGTACTTCGAGCCCTTCTCGGCTGCCGACTTGTCGTATCGAACCATCGCCCGGATCACCCCTCGTCGAGCGCTGGTGACGCGCCGACTTCTTTCGATCTCTGTGTCTGATCTCTGCCGATAGCCTCTGGTCGGAGGATTCGACGTGTCTGACTCTACAGCGGCGGTGCGGAGCGACAAGGTGACCAGGGATCACGCGTCGCCCTTCATCCTCTACCGGCATTCGCTCGACACCTATCGGCAGGCGCTCGATGCCGGGCTCGACGACCGGTCCTATGTCGACTTGGTCGACCAACTCGATCAACGGCTCGCCCCCGTTGCCGGCACCGGCTTTCGCACCACGCCCATGATTTCCCTCGACGGTCTCGTCGAAGGCGAGACCGTCTGGGCCAAGATCGAGACCGACAACGTCGGTGGGTCGCACAAGGCCCGACACCTGTTCGGCCTGCTGCTGCAGATCGCGATCGACGAGTACGGCGAGCCATCAGGCGCCGATCGCCCGCTCGCCATTGCCTCGTGTGGCAACGCCGCCATGGGTGCCGCCGTGATCGCGCGAGCGGTCGATCGCGAACTCCTGGTGTTCGTCCCGACCGACGCCAATCCGGTCGTGCTGTCCGAACTCGACCGTCTGGGCGCCAACGTGCAGGTCTGTGAACGCACCCCGGGCCAGCTCGGCGATCCGTGCCTGAGCCGACTCGACGATGCGCTGGGATCGGGGGCGCGGCCATTCACCGTGCAGGGACCGATCTGCCCCGGCGTGATCGACGGTGGCCGAACGCTCGGACTCGAATTGGCCGATCAATGGCATGACGCCGGCGTGATGCCGACCGACCTCTACATCCAGATCGGCGGGGGCGCGTTCGCCACGGCGACGCTCGACGGACTCACCCGGTCCGACAAGACCGTGCAACTGCCCCGCCTGCATCCCGTGCAGCCTGAAACGGCCCACCCCTATGTCGCCACGTGGCAGCGGTTACGCCCGGTGCTCGCCGCCGTTGCCGGCCTCGACCGAGGTGCCCGCCACCGATCGCGCCCTCGCCGACGCTTTGTTTCCAGCAGCCAACGACGGGCTGTTCGCCCCGTTGATCGCCACGTCCGACGATGCGATGGTGCCCTGGCCTGGGCACCCGGCCAGCGTGGCGTCGGGCATTCTCGACGACGTGACCTACGACTGGAAGACGGTGCTTCGGCACCAACTACGCACCGGCGGCTGGCCGGTGCTGGCTTCGGAAGACCACTTCGTCGACGCCGCTCGGCGGGTCGAGGCGGCCATGGCCGACGCCGAACTCGAGGTCACACCGCCCGATGAAACCGGTGCCGCCGGGCTCGCCGGACTCCTGGCCGATCGAGAACGGAGGAACCCGGCAACCGGCAGGCCCGACGGACCCGCGGCAGTCGTGCTGTCCGGTCGTCGTCGTGACGGAGACCATTGATGCGACCGATGCGACGTCACGTCGTCGCTGCCGCGCTGCTCCTCGCCGGCATCGGACTGTCGTCGGCCACCCCCGGCACCGCCGCCTCCGCCGACGTCTCGATCGAGCGGCTTCCCGGTGCGATGGTGGTCGACGCCCTGCCAGGTGTGACGCTGACCGTCGACGAGGTGCTTCCCCCCGACGAGGCGACGCCCGCCGGTGCTGCGCTCCAACTGGCGCCGGCCGATCCGCTCACCACCTCCGCCGGCAGCTTCCTGGTCTGTCACGACGCCGGCGTGCCCGCCGATGTCATCGCCGATGTCGTCACCGCGCTCGTCCAATGGTCGGCGGCGCTCGACATCACGGGACCGACCATTGCCGTCGACTTCGTGTGGACACCGCTGTCGGGAAGTGGGTCGCTCGGCGTTGCCGGGCCGACGGAGTTCCTGGTCGATGCCCGGCTGCCGCTCGCCGACACCGGCTATCCCCTCGCGCTCGCCAACGAGCTGCTCGACACCGACCACAACGGGCCCGGATGCGGCGACGATCACAGTGAGATGGCGCTCTACCTGAACTCGACCGCCGGCGGCGACGGCTCGCTGTGGAACATCGGGGACGACACGGCGAATGATGCCCAGGTCGATCTGAGCACCGTGGTCCTGCACGAGGTCGGACACGGGTTGGGGATCGTCAGCTCGGCCCAGCTGGTCAACGACGTCGTGCAGTGGCCGAGGACGAACAGTCCCCGCTACGTCTATGACGCCTTCTTCGCCGAATGCATCACGGAGTCGGCTGCCGGCTGCGACGACGAGCTGGTGCCGATCACCTCGTCCGAGAGCAACCGCTTGCGGGGCGCGCGCCTGTGGTTCCGCACGCTCGGCATCGAACCCCTCGAGCTGCATGCTCCCACCGAGTGGAGTGGCGGGAGTTCGGTCTCCCACCTCGACGAGCTCCGCTACTCGGTCACCTCGGGTTTCGGTCTGATGACTCCCTACCTGCGACGGGGCGAATCATTCGATGCCATCGACCCTGCACTCCAGAGCCTGGTGCAGACCATGGGCTGGTCGTTGGCGGCAACCCCCACGGCACCGACGGCCGTCGAGGCCGAAGCGGGCAATGGGCGCATCGATGTCTCGTTCGAGCGGCCGGCCCTCGGTGTCGGAGCGCCCGCGACCGGCTACCGAGTCACGGTGACCTCGGGCTCCAAGCAGATCGCGCACGCGCGACGACGCACGGCGGCGTCGCTCACGATCACGGGTCTCGCCAACGGTACGAGCCACCGGGTCTCGGTCGCCGCCGTCAACTCCGCCGGTGCGAGCGGCGCATCGGCCGGCGCCGAACGATCGTCTGATCCCACTCGAATTGCCCCCGTTCGCGAGCGCCGAGTCGCGCCGCCGAGCAGATGGTTCGAGACCTCCTCGGCGTCGAGCCGACCCGACAAGAGATCGCCGCGGCCGCGGCGGCGGCTGCGCAACGGCGAGACGCTGGGGAGCGAGGCGTCGAGAATCGCCGGCGACGCACGGCTGGAGCGACGTCTGCAGGTCGTACGGCTGTATCTCGGGTTCTTCGAGCGAGATCCTGATCCGGCGGGCCTGCGCTACTGGTTCGACGAAGTCGGTCGGGGTGTCAGTCTCGACGTGGTGGCCTCGTCCTTCGCGATCGCCTCGGAGTTCGAGCGGGGCGAAGTCGTCCCTGCCGGGGAGTTCATCGATGCTGCCTACGGTCGCATTCTCGATCGGGCACCCGACGAGCCGGGGCGACGGTACTGGCTCGCACAGTTGGACCGAGGCCTCGACCGCGGTCAGATGCTCATCCTGTTCTCGGAGTCGGCCGAGCACGTCGCCAAGACACGAGTCGAGGCCAACACGATCGTCGTCGGCTTCGGATTGCTCGGTCGGGCACTGACCGCGGCGGAACGCACCGAGTTCGCCGCCGTCGTCAAGACCTCGGGTGCTCCCGGTCTGGCGGCTGCGGTGGCCGATGGCGCCGCCTACGACGAACGGCACAATCCTCGCTGAGGTGGCCGCTCAACCGGCGAGCGGACGACCGAACAGCTTGGTGTCGGTCCACGAGGCGAGATTCGCCTCGGCAGCGAGACACGCAGCCACGAAGGTGCCATCGGCATGGCCGGCGGTGGCCTCCAGCGCCGCGGTGACCTGACCGGCGATCGAGCCGGCGAGTGTGGCATCGTCGCCCTCTTCGAAACCGGCAAGGAGACTGCCGGCGTTGGCGATGAAGTCGGGCACCACGGTGACCCCGGCTCGCTGCAAGCATGGCAAACGCCTTGGTGGTGACCGGAATGGCGCCCCAGGGAACCATCGCCTTGGCCTTGACCATGGGCGCACCCTGGTGGGTGAGCGTGCCGAGCTTCGAACCGGCGAGCAGGGCATCGACGTCGGCACCCCAGATCATCCACGGCTTCTTGTCGACGCCGTCGACCTCGACGATCTCGGCGCCCGGCGGCGGCCAGAGCCGCCAGGAGTTCCTCGGGAGCATCGGCGGCACCCTCGAGGGCGACCCGTTTGCCGTCGATCCCGCCGAGTGCCCAGGTGGTGGCGGCGACGACACCGGCGGCGTGGGCCTTGGCGGAGGAGATGACGGGCTTGCCCTCGGTGGCCGCGGCGACCAGGGGAGCGAGGTCGTCGTCGGTCATGCCCTTGGCTGCGCTGAGCAGCAGGCGGCCTTCGGCGGCTGCGGGCGTCAGCTCCTCGACGAAGGCCGCCTTCGCCGGGCCGATCGCGTCGCCCTCGGCGTTGATGCCGGCGGACGCACCCGACACCTGATGGCCGAAGGTGGCGAAGGTGTAGGTGGCGGTACGGGCCAGATCGGTCGCGCTGGACGTGAGGATCTTGCGAGCACAGCGGACCACGCCGGCGGCAGGAACGTCAGGAATGTCGACAACGACGAACGCGTCGGTGGAGGTGAGGTTCTGTACGGGCACGGCGACAGTGTGGCACGAACCGGCCGGGGTCATGCAACAACCGGTTCGGCCCCACGGGGGGACGGACCTCGTCGTCTCAGGAGGTCGACGGTTCCTCCGAGGCGAGGGCGACGATGGCATCGTAGTGAGCCTGGTCGACCGGCATGATCGAGAGCCGCTGCCCCTTCGCCAGCAGGGCCATGCCTTCGAGCTCTGGCTGCTGCTTGAGCTCCTCCAGCGACACGAGCCGGGGGAGGTGCGCCACGTACCGCAGGTCGACGAGAATCCAGCGCGGATCGTGAGGGTTCGACTTCGGATCGTGATACTTCGACGCCGGATCGAACGCCGTGGGATCGGGGTAGGGCTCGCTCGCCACCTCGGCCAGACCGACGACGCCCGGAGGCTTGGCGTTGGAGTGATAGAAGAGCACGCGATCACCGACCGCCATGTCGTCGCGCATCATGTTTCTGGCCTGAAAGTTCCGGATGCCGTCCCACGGCTCGGTCATTGCAGACTGCAGGTCGTCGATCGAGAAGGCATCGGGCTCACTCTTGACGAGCCAGTGGCGGGGCGTGCTCATGGGAGCGACCCTAGCCGAAAACGACGAGGGCCCCAGCGATCATTTCGATCGCTGGGGCACTTGGTCAGTAAGCGGGTTTCGCATGCGCACCGGAGGGAGCATGCCACCGAGCGTTGTGCCCGGATCGGCGAAGCCGGAGGCTGCAGAGCAGCCTCGAAGCAACTCAGACGAAGGCGCTGGCGAACACCAGGCTGACGATCGTCATGACCTTGATCAGGATGTTCATGGCCGGGCCGGAGGTGTCCTTGAACGGGTCACCGACGGTGTCGCCGACGACGGCCGCCTTGTGCGACTCCGAGCCCTTGCCACCGTGGGCGCCGGCTTCGATGTACTTCTTGGCGTTGTCCCATGCACCACCGGCGTTGGCCATGAAGATGGCGAGGGCGAAGCCGGTGACGAGCGCACCGGCGAGCAGGCCGCCGAGGGCGTCGACGTCGACGAAGCCGACGACCAGCGGCACGACCACGGCGAGGGCGCCGGGGATGACCATCTCCTTCAGCGAGGCCTTGGTCGAGATGGCGACGCATCGGGCGGAGTCGGGGATGACGCCGGGCTTGCCTTCACGCAGCCCCGGAATCTCACGGAACTGGCGACGGACTTCTTCGATCATCTCCTGGGCGGCACGACCGACGGCATCGATCGTCAGCGCAGCGAAGAGGAACGGGAGTGCCGCACCGATGAAGAGACCGACGAAGACGTCGACCGAACCGATGTTGAGGTTGACGCTGCCGCCGGCATCGGCGATGGCGAACTCGAAGCTCTTGAACAGCGCCAGGGCGGTGAGGGCGGCAGAACCGACGGCGAAGCCCTTGGCCACGGCGGCGGTGGTGTTGCCGAGCGAGTCGAGGGCATCGGTGACTTCACGCACCGACGGATCGAGTTCGGCCATCTCGGCGATACCGCCGGCGTTGTCGGCGATCGGACCGTAGGCATCGACCGACACGACGACACCGGTGGTGGCGAGCATGCCGATGGCGGCCACGGCGATGCCGTAGAGGCCACCGAAGTTGTTGGCGGTCTCACCGAAGGTGAGCTCGCCGCCCCAATAGGCCACGAGCACCCCGACGAGGATCAGGCTCACCGAAGCGGCGACCGACACCATGCCGGCGGAGATGCCACCGAGGATCGTGGTGGCCGGACCGGTCTCGGTCTGCTGGGCGATCTTCTTGACCGGACCGTAGTGATCGGAGGTGTAGTACTCGGCGGTCTTGCCGAGGGCCCAACCGATCATGAGGCCACCGATGACCGAGATGGCCAGGCCGAGCGGGTTGTCGAAGATCTCGTCGTCGCCGAACAGCCAGTAGGAGCTGGCGACCACGCCGACCACGGTGATGCCCATGGCCACGTTGGTGCCCATGTGGAGTGCCTTGCTGAGGGCGTGTGAGTCGGTGGACGCACCACCCTTGACGAAGAACGAACCGATGATCGAGCCGATCATGCCGATGAAGGCGACGATCATGGGGAACATCAGCAGCGGCAGCTCGTTGGCGTCGGTGGCGTCTGAGGCCACGAGACCGACGGCGAAGGCCGTGAGGGAGATGGGGGCGATGATCGATCCGACGTAGGACTCGAAGAGGTCGGCACCCATGCCGGCCACGTCGCCGACGTTGTCACCGACGTTGTCGGCGATGGTGGCGGGGTTACGAGGATCGTCTTCGGGGATGCCCGCTTCGACCTTGCCGACGAGGTCGGCGCCGACGTCGGCGGCCTTGGTGTAGATACCGCCACCGACACGGGAGAACAGGGCGATGGTCGAAGCGCCGAGGCCGTAGGCCGTGACGATCTCGAACGCCTCGTCGACCTCGAGCAGTGTGACGAACACGATGTAGACGATCATCAGACCGCCGAGGGCGAGACCGGCGACCGAGAAGCCCATGACGGCTCCGCCGCGGAAGGCGATGGGCAAGTGCCTTGCCCGGGCCTTCCTTGGCCGCCTCGGTGGTGCGAGCGTTGGCCATCGTGGCCACGGTCATGCCGGCGTAACCGGCCGAGGCCGAGAGGATCGCGCCGAACAGGTAGGTGACGGCGGCCAGCGGTGCGATGACGACGGCGAGCAGGACGGCCATGAGGACGCCGAAGCCGGCGACCCAGGTGTACTCCTGCTTGCAGGAAGGCCTTGGCCCCCTTCTGGATCTCGGTCATCAGGAAGACCATGCGCTCGTCGCCGGGGCTGGCCTTCTTCACATCGCCATAGAAGAACACGGCGAGCCCCAGTGCTGCGACAGCAGACACCAAGGCGAGATACGGGATGATTTCCACGCGACTCTCCTCCACAGAGATTTGTCGAACACGGCGGCGTTCGCCATGAACGGTGCTGCCGGCGGGCCACGACGAGTCGCGGCACCGGACAGACCGAGCAAACGTAGTGGGGCGCGCAGCGGGCAGCAACAATGCGAAGAGCCGTTTGCCACATTGTCGAAACAATCTGGCAAAGCCTCACCGACCGGGGCAGCTCACCCACCGATGGCGTCGGGATCGCGCGCGGACGTGGTCGAACCGGCACTCCCTGCACGTCGGTGCAGTCGAGTCAGCCGAGGGGGAGCGCTGACGTCCAGGCCGCCGCCAGGGTGTCGGCGAGGTGTGCGACGTCGTCGGTGCCGGCCATCTCGCGGATGCTGTGCATGGCCAGCTGTGGCGCCCCGAGATCGATGGTCCGCACACCGAGTGCTGCGGCCGTGGTCGGGCCGATCGTGGAGCCACAGGGCAGGTCGTTGCGATGATGGTAGGTCTGGAGCGGCAACTCGGCGTCCGCGCAGACCGACCGGATAAACCACTCGGAATCG
This sequence comes from uncultured Acidimicrobiales bacterium, assembly GCA_963698395.1. Taxonomy (GTDB): domain Bacteria; phylum Actinomycetota; class Acidimicrobiia; order Acidimicrobiales; family SZUA-35; genus JBBQUN01. Next base: position 1,179,824 of record CAVOQQ010000008.1, on the reverse strand, counting down.
GCATCGGTGGCGTAGCGCTGGTTGGCGTTTCGCTTGACGACGACACCCCCGTTGACCTCGATGAGATGCTGCTGATCGTGCTTGTCGGCATAGTTCGGGTGGGTCGCATGGGCCCCGTCGGCCGAGATCACGATGCTGCGCTGCAGCTGCTCGAGGAAATCGACACGGTCGGCGTCATGACCGGCGCTGATGCGTTCGAGGATCGACGCCACCATTCGGCTACCGGCACCGGTGGCCGTCGTCGAACCGATCTCTTCGTGGTCGAACATCACGAACACCGGGACTCGGCGGGGATGCTCGGCACCGACGCCGAGGTTCGAGGCAACACCGAGCAGACCTTCGATCGCCGCAAAGCACGAGAACTGGTTGTCGATCCGAGCCGAGGCGAGCAGATCACGATCGCGTCCCACCACCGCAGCGGGTTGGGTGTCGAACGCCATCACCTCGCTCGCGACGATCTGCTCGGGTGTGACCTCGGCCAGCGACGCAAGATAGGCAGCGAACGTGCCGGGTTCGTCGGTGCCGAGGGCCCACAGCGGATTCATCTGGGTCTGCGGATTGAGGAGCAACCCGCTCTCTCGGATCTCGCGATCGAGGTGGATGGCGAGCTGAGGCACCCGAAGAACGGGGGTTCGATCCGTGACGAGGCGTGTTTCGACACCGGTGTCGGTACGGACCTGGAGCCGTCCGGCGAGTCCGAGATCGCGATCGAGCCAGCTGTTGAGCAGCACGCCCCCGTAGACCTCGACGCCGAGCTGAGCCCACCCGGCCACCGACAGTTCGGCTTGTTGCTTGACTCGCAGATTCGGCGAGTCGGAATGCGCACCGACCAGGGTGAAGCCTTCGATCGGACCCTCGGGCTGGATCCAGGCGATGAGCGCGCCACCGCGACGTACGAAGAACTGGCCGGCGCCCGAGGCGAAGCGGGCATCGAGCGCTTGTTCGCTGAACCCGCCGGCGGTCAGGCGGCTCCCGACTTCGGCCACGGCATGGTACGGAGTGGGCGAGGCATCGATGCCGCTCATCATCCGCCCGAGCGGTGAATCGGCGGCAGGTCCGGCGGCGGATGCAGAGGAAGTCGTTGGCTCGACAGATGCTGGCTCGACAGTCATTGGCGCGACGTTAGCCGCCCGTCCCGGCTTCGGCGGTGCCGGGTGGGTCATCTGCCGATCCGGTCGCGCTCACCAGCGCGATCGGTGGCAGCGATGACTGATTACGGAAGAATGCCGCATTCACGATATGGTCTAGCAGCCTCCTGGCTGGGCCAACGCCGTCCCTGCCGTAGCGATCGCCACTCAGAACCGGGAGAATTCAATGGAGCACGCGCTTCCTGCTGTCACTGCGCTTCCGGCAGCGACAGCCCACCTCAACCCACCGGGCTTGCCTGCCGCACAGGGTCTCTACGACCCACGATTCGAACATGACGCCTGCGGTGTCTCGTTCGTCGCCGACCTCCACGGTCGAGCCAGTCACGACATCTTGGAACGCGGGCTGTACTCGCTCCGATGCATGCAGCATCGCGGCGCCACCAACGCCGAGCCCAACACCGGCGACGGTGCCGGTGTCATGCTGCAGATCCCCGATCGGCTCTACCGCGATCTCGTCCCGGGACTCCCACCCGTGGGTGAGTACGCCACCGGCATCGCCTTCCTCCCCGCCGACCCAGCCCGCGCCGCCGCCGCCCGAACCTTCATCGAGAAGATCGCCGTCAGCGAGGGTCTCACCGTCATCGCCTGGCGTGACGTCCCGATCGACCCCAGCGACCTGGGCACCCAGGCCGCCAGCGTGATGCCATCGTTCCATCAGCTGTTCATCACCTCCGATGCCGGCCTGTCGGGCATCGACCTCGACCGCGAGGCGTACCTCGTGCGCAAGCGGGTCGAGCACGAGGTCACCGAGGCCGTGGGAGCGCAGGTCTACTTCCCGAGTCTGAGTGCTCGCACCATCGTCTACAAGGGCATGCTCACCACGCCCCAGCTCACCACCTTCTTCCCCGATCTCCTCGACGAGCGTGCCGAGACGGCCATCGCCCTCGTCCACTCCCGATTCTCCACCAACACGTTCCCGTCGTGGCCCCTCGCTCACCCTTACCGCTTCGTCGCCCACAACGGCGAGATCAACACCGTGCGTGGCAACCGCAACCGCATGCGGGCGCGTGAGTCGCTGCTCGCGTCGCCCCTCTGGGGCGACCGCATCGAGCGCCTCCTCCCGATCGTCACCCCCGACGCATCCGACACGGCCACCTTCGACGAGGCGCTCGAGCTCCTCCATCTCGGTGGCTACTCCCTGCCCCACGCCGTCCTCATGATGATTCCCGAGGCGTGGCAGAAGAACCCCGACATGGACCCCGCGCTGGTCGACTTCTACAAGTTCCACGCCTCGCTCATGGAGCCGTGGGACGGCCCGGCATCGGTGGCCTTCACCGACGGCACCGTCATCGGTGCCGTACTCGACCGCAACGGTCTGCGTCCCAGCCGCTATTGGGTCACCGACGACGGCATCGTCGTGCTCGCGTCCGAGGTCGGCGTGCTCGACGTCGAGGCCTCGAAGGTCATCAAGAAGGGACGTCTCGAGCCAGGCCGCATGTTCCTGGTCGACACCGCCCAGGGTCGCATCGTCGACGATGCCGAACTCAAGAAGGAGCTCGCGGCCGCCAAACCGTATGGCGAGTGGTTGCAGAACCTGGTCGAACTGGGTGACCTGCCACGACGCAACATCCCGCATCCGGTCCACGAGTCGCTGATTCCCCAGTTGGTGGCCAACGGCTACACCGAGGAAGAACTCGAGCTCCTCATCGAACCCATGGTCCTCAGCGGGGCCGAAGCGATCGGCTCGATGGGCACCGACACGCCGATCGCAGTGTTGTCGAGTCGTCCTCGTCTGCTGTTCGACTACTTCGCCCAGCTCTTCGCCCAGGTCACCAACCCGCCGCTCGACGCCATTCGCGAAGAGCTCGTCACCTCGGCCAGCCGGGCGATCGGTCCCGAGGCCAACCTGCTCGATCCCGGCCCCGAGTCGTGCAACCAGATCAATCTGCCCTACCCGGTGATCACCCGCGAAGAGCTGATCGAGATCGAGCACGCCAACGCCGAGGGAAGTTTCCCGCAGTTCGTCACCCACACGGTCGAGGGGCTGTACCCCGTCAACGCCGGTGGGGCGGGCCTCGAGCAGCGGCTGACCGAGATCCGCGACGAGGTCTCCGAAGCGATCGCCAACGGCTGCACGATCCTCGTGCTCTCGAACCGCAACGCAACGGCCGACCTCGCGCCGATTCCCTCGCTGTTGCTCGTCGGCGCCGTCCACCAGCACCTGCTGCGCGAGAAGACGCGCCTGCAGGTCGGCATCATCGCCGACGCCGCCGACGCCCGCGAGGTGCATCACTTCGCCCTGTTGCTGGGCTTCGGTGCCGGCGCGGTCTGCCCGTCGGTCGTCTTCGAGGCCATCGAAGACCGCATCGCCTGGGATCGCTCGAGCGCCGAGTTCCTGACCGGTTCGTACAACTACGTGCGTGCTGCGTCCAAGGGCGTGATCAAGGTCATGTCCAAGATGGGCATCTCCACCGTCAGTTCGTATGCATCGGCGCAGATCTTCGAAGCCGTGGGTATCAGCCAGGCCGTGATGGACGAGTACTTCACCGGCACCACCTCCAAGCTCGGTGGCATCGGCCTCGAAGAGATCGCCCGCGAATGCGAACTGCGCCACAAGCGGGCCTTCCCCGATCGACCCGAGATGCTCGCCCACCGCGAACTCGACCTCGGCGGCGAATATCAGTGGCGCCGCGAAGGTGAGTTCCACCTCTTCAACCCCGAGACCGTGTTCCGCCTCCAACACGGCACCCGCACCAAGCGATACGACATCTTCAAGCAGTACACCGCAGCGGTCGACACCCATGCCACGCAGCTCGCGACGCTGCGGGGGCTGTTCGCTCTCAAGTCGATCAATGGCCCGATCCCGATCGAGGAGGTCGAACCGGCCTCCGAGATCGTCAAGCGGTTTGCCACCGGCGCCATGAGCTACGGCTCGATTTCCGCCGAGGCGCACGAGACCCTCGCCATCGCCATGAACCGGTTGGGCGCCAAGTCCAACACCGGCGAAGGCGGCGAAGACGTCGAGCGCAACCTGATCGACGAGAACGGCGACACCAAGCGCTCGGCCATCAAGCAGGTGGCCTCGGGCCGCTTCGGCGTCACGTCGGAGTATCTGTCGAACGCCGACGACATCCAGATCAAGATGGCCCAGGGCGCGAAGCCGGGCGAGGGCGGCCAGCTGCCGGGCAAGAAGGTCTACCCCTGGATCGCCAAGACCCGTCACTCGACCCCGGGCGTGGGGCTCATCTCTCCGCCGCCCCATCACGACATCTACTCGATCGAAGATCTCGCCCAGCTGATCCACGATCTCAAGAACGCGAACCCCTCGGCTCGCATCCACGTCAAGCTGGTCGGCGAGGTCGGTGTCGGCACCGTCGCCGCCGGCGTTTCGAAGGCCAAGTCCGACGTCGTGCTGATCTCGGGACACGACGGCGGCACCGGCGCTTCGCCGCTCACGTCGCTCAAGCACGCCGGTGGCCCGTGGGAGCTCGGCCTGGCCGAGACCCAGCAGACCCTGCTGCTCAACGACCTGCGTGATCGCATCGTGGTGCAGGTCGACGGCCAGATCAAGACCGGTAGAGACGTGATCATCGGTGCGCTGCTCGGTGCCGAGGAGTTCGGTTTCGCGACCGCGCCGCTCGTCGTTTCCGGTTGTGTGATGATGCGGGTGTGTCACCTCGACACCTGCCCGGTCGGCATCGCCACCCAGAACCCCGAACTTCGGGCCCGGTTCTCCGGCAAGCCCGAGTTCGTCGAGACCTTCTTCGAGTTCATCGCCGAAGAGGTTCGTGAGTATCTCGCCGAACTGGGCTTCCGCTCGATCGACGAGGCCATTGGTCGCGCCGATCATCTCGACGTCTCCGCTGCCATCGATCACTGGAAGGCGTCGGGCCTCGATCTGTCACCGATCCTCTACGTGCCCGAGATCGAAGAGAACGCATCACGTCGCTGTGTCACCACCCAGGACCACGGACTCGATGCCGCCCTCGACAACACCCTCATCGAGCAGTGCGCTTCGGCGCTCGAAAACGGCACTCCCGTTCGCCTGTCGTTCCCGATCCGCAACGTCAACCGCACCGTCGGCACGATGCTCGGGCACGAACTCACCAAGCGCCACGGCGGCGCCGGTCTGCCCGACGACACCATTCAGCTCGACTTCGCCGGATCTGCAGGCAACTCCTTCGGTGCCTTCGTGCCCAAGGGGATCACGCTGCGCCTCGAAGGTGACGCCAACGACTACGTCGGCAAGGGGCTGTCGGGTGGACGCATCGCCATCTTCCCGCCGCGTGTCTCGGCGCTGGTCGCCGAAGAGAACATCATCGCCGGCAACGTCATTCTCTACGGCGCCACCAGCGGTGAGGTCTTCATCCGCGGTCGAGTCGGCGAACGGTTCTGTGTCCGCAACTCCGGCGCCACCGCCGTGGTCGAGGGCGTCGGTGACCACGGTTGTGAGTACATGACCGGCGGGCGGGCCGTGATCCTCGGCTCCACCGGACGGAACTTCGGTGCCGGCATGTCGGGCGGCATCGCGTACGTCTATGACCCCGACGGCACCTTCGCCAGCCGGGTCAACCTCGAGATGGTCGAACTCGACCCCCTCGAAGACGACGAGCGCGCCGACCTCCAGGCGATGGTTCGCAGCCACTTCGTCGAAACCGGCTCCGCCGTCGCCGAGCGCCTGCTCGCCAACTGGACCGCCGAAGTCGAGCACTTCGTGAAGGTCATGCCCTCCGACTACAAACGAGTGTTGCTGGCTCGGCGCCAAGCCGAAGCCGATGGCACCGACCCGACCACCGCCGTCATGGAGGCTTCCCGTGGGTGACCCAAGAGGGTTTCTCGAACACGATCGACTCACACCGACTCGTCGCCCGGTACCGGTCCGACTGAAGGACTGGAAAGAGGTCTACGAGCCGTTCCCGGTGGAAGAGCTCCAAATCCAGGCCTCGCGGTGCATGGATTGCGGCATTCCGTTCTGCAACAGTGGCTGCCCACTGGGCAACATCATTCCCGACTGGAATGACCTGGTCTATCGAGACCGGTGGAAAGACGCGATCGATCGTCTGCACGCCACCAACAACTTTCCCGAGTTCACCGGTCGGTTGTGTCCGGCGCCGTGTGAAGGAGCCTGCGTCGCCGGGATCAACACCGACCCGATCGCGATCAAGCAGATCGAAGTCGAGATCATCGAAAAGGCCTTCAGCGAGGGATGGGTCACACCGGTCGTTCCCTCCAAGCTCACCGGCAAGTCGGTGGCCATCATCGGTTCCGGACCCGCCGGCTTGGCCGTGGCCCAGCAGCTCACCCGCGCCGGTCACTCGGTCACGGTCTACGAACGGGCCGATCGCATCGGCGGCCTCCTTCGCTATGGCATTCCCGAGTTCAAGATGGAGAAGTGGGTCATCGACCGTCGGCTCGAGCAGATGGAGGCCGAGGGCACCGTCTTCAAGACCAACGCGTATGTCGGCGGGCCCACCGACGACGAGCGGTCCATTTCCGTGGCCGACCTCCAGGCCCAGTTCGACGCCGTCGTCTTGGCCGGCGGAGCAACGGCGTGGCGCGATCTGCCGATCCCCGGACGTGAACTCGAAGGCATCTATCAGGCCATGGAGTTCCTCCCGCTCGCCAACAAGGTCCAGCTCGGTGACCTCGACGAACCGCCCCTCTCGGCCAAGGGCAAGAAGGTCGTCATCATCGGTGGTGGTGACACCGGCGCCGACTGCCTCGGCACCTCACATCGTCAGGGGGCCGAGTCGATCCATCAGTTCGAGATCATGGACCGCCCACCAGACACCCGTTCCGAGCGCACCCCGTGGCCGACGTTCCCCCTGGTGTACAAGGTCACCTCGGCTCATGAAGAAGGCGGCGAGCGCGTCTACTCGGTCAACACCACCGAGTTCGTCGGTGAGAACGGCAAGCTCACCGGTCTGCGCGGAGTCGAGGTGGAAGTGGTCATGGACGGCGGCCGCCCCAACTTCGTACCCATCGAGGGCTCGGAATTCGAAATGGACGTCGACCTCGTGCTGCTCGCCATGGGCTTCGTCGGACCCGAGAAGGGCACCCTGCTCGACCAGCTGGGCGTCGAACTCGACGAGCGTGGCAACGTGGCTCGGTCGACCGATTGGGCCACGTCGGTCGACAACGTGTTCGCCTGCGGCGACACCGGGCGCGGCCAGAGCCTGATCGTGTGGGCCATTGCCGAAGGACGCTCGTGTGCGGCCGCCGTCGATGCCCACCTGATGGGCGACACGTTGCTGCCCGCTCCGGTCTTGCCAACCGATCGCCCGATGGTCTGACCCCGGAGCGGCATCGCCGGCGCTCAGGCGTCGGTGATGACGCCTTCGAGCAGCAGGCGGTACAGCGAGGTCATGATCCGGAACGCCCGCTCGCCCGTGTCGTCGATCAGTTCGGCGACCGATCGGCCGCCGCCGATGAGCGCCAGGTATCGCCATTCGTCGTTGTTGAACACTCGCTCCTCGACGCCCTCGGGAAGCTCGGGTGCGAGGCGGAAGCGATTGCTGGTGGACGGAATGCGCGTGGCGATGTCTCGCCAGATCATCAGGCGTCGTTCGGCCTGACCGAGCAGATCTTCCACCGATTCGGCGAAGCGGGGGCCGATGGGATGGAGCTGTTGCTGCTCGGTCGCGAAACTGCTGGATCCGGCGACCATCATCTCGAAGAGCGCGGTGAGGTTGTGCTCGTGCAGGAGTCGGCCGAGTGCGGGAATCGAGGCGGGGTATCGCTCGCTGAGTTCTGCCGTGGCGTCGCCGGAGCTGTTGCCCAGGATGGCTTGCACCTCGGCGAGTGAGCCGACGTCGGCACCGAACACGACGCCGGCGAGATCGTCGCTCGCCGGTGTCGTGGCGAGATAGAGACGACCGCCGGCCAGCCAGACGTCGCCGACGGCTTCGCCGCTGCGAGACACTCGAAGGACGCCGGTGAATCCTTCCGCCGCGAGAGGACGGAGCGCGTCGCCGATCGGTCCCTCGCTCACCGTCTCACCGATGCGAGGTGCGCCACCTGCGAGATCGTTGTCATTGTCGAATTCAGCCACGAATCGAAACGGTATCTCAAGGTTGGCATCGAGCGGCCGATGGACACAGAACAGGGATGCCTACACGCCCGAGAAGGACCATGTTCAACAACTTGCCACTGCGCACCAAACTGATTGCGATCGTCGTTCCACCGTTGGTGGTCCTGGCACTGATCGCCGCCTACGGCGTCATGCTCGGCTTCCGGGGGGCGACCGACCTCCCCGAACTGACCAACGACGTGCGAACTCTCGGTGGCATCGCCACGATCGGACTCGTTCTCAGTGCTCTCGGGGTGGTTGCGATCTCGCGCACCATCACCGATCCGCTGGAGAACATCCGAGCGTCAGCCGCCGATCTTGCCGAGAATCGCCTGCCACTTCTGGTCGAAGCGCTTCGCTCGCCGAATCAGGATGCGCCGACGTTCGAACCGATCAGTGTCGGCACCAACGACGAGCTCGGTGACCTCGTGCATGCCCTCAACGCGGTGCAGAGCGCCGTTGCCGAGGTGGCCACCGAACAGCAGCGGGTCGTGCGCAAGGGTTTGAACGATCTCGTCATCAACCTCGCTCGTCGGAACCAGTCGCTGCTCGATCGCCAGATCGAATCGATCGATCAGCTCGAATCACGAGAGCAGGATCCCGACACCCTCGAAGCGCTCTTCGGCCTCGACCATCTGGCAACCCGGATGCGTCGCAACGCCGAGTCACTGATCGTCCTCGCCGGTGCCGAGGCCCCTCGCCGCCGCGGCGGACCGGTCGCCACCGCCGACATCCTTCGGGTCGCCATGAGCGAGATCGAGGACTATCGGCGGGTCCAGCTGACCGCCATCGACGAAGGGGAGATCGGCTCGCAGGGCGCCGTCGACCTCGCTCACGTCTGTTCCGAACTCATGGAGAACGCCACCCAGTTCTCACCGCCGGACCAGCCGGTCGAGGTGACCGGCATGAGCCAGCCCGACGGCTGCTACCTCATCTCCATCGCCGACCACGGCATGGGCATGAACGCCGAGCAGTTGGCGACGGCGAACGAGACGCTGGCACATCCTCCCGACCTCGGTCTCGGACTCTCCCGCTCGCTCGGATTCATCGTCATCGGTCGGTTGGCCAAGCGCCTGGACGTCCAAGTCGAACTGATCCCGACCGAGGGTGGCGGCGTCACGGCGCTCGTCCTCGTGCCGGCGGTTCTCCTCGGCAACGAAGCACCTCCCGCCCCCGCAGCGATCGCCGACGGCGTTCCCGCCATGCCCGACGCCATGAACTGGGTCGACCCGACCGCCGGCGACGAACCGGCGTGGACGCCACCGGCCGCTCCGGAACGGGGTGAGTATCCGCTGGCCGAGCGCTCGCCCGTCGCCGACCACCAACCGCCGGCCCCGGCACCCGACTCGGTCGCTCCCGCCTTCCCGGTCGCCGAGGCGCCTGCTGCGGTGCAACCGCCTCCGCCCGCTTTCGTCGAACCGGCACCCGAACCGGTGGCCGAAGCACCGGCTGCTCCGCAACTGATCGTGCCTGGCCACCCCGAGGTGCAGTCTGAGGCGCTTGCCAAACTGATGGGCCTCATCCCCGTCGACAACGGCGAACCACCAAGCAGCGCGGCCAACAGCGGCGTGTCGGTCAACGGCGGAGACGCCGGCGTCTGGACCGGTCCCGTCTTCGAGCCGGCGAGCGAATCGCTGTCGGGTCCGTCCGAGCTGCCATCGAGCCTGGAATCGGCCATGCCGAGTGGCGACGCCTTCGATGCCGGCATCGACTCGCTCTTCGGCGACGCCGGCCAGACCGACAAGGGCCTGGTCCGTCGGGATCGCACGAAGTCACAAGCGCCGGTCAGCGAAGGCCGGCCGGTGGCGGCCAGCGTCCGCAGTCCCGAAGAGATCCGGCAGATGTTGGCCCGCTACCGCGACGGCCGATCCCGCCCGACCGGCGCCGACTCGGCCCCCGACAGCCCGCCGTCGTCCGAGCATCCATCGTCGGAACCCCAGCCATTTGGCAACTCGAACTTCGATGACCAGCCGTTCCCCCCACATGGAGATCACCAATGACCGTCCTCAGCACCCAGGCCACGAACGTCAACTGGCTCGTCAACAGCTTCGTTGACCGGGTCCCTGGTGTCACCGATGCCGTGGTCGTGAGCTCCGATGGGCTTCCCATCGCAGCCTCGAGCGGCCTCGATCGTGACGCCGTCGACCGGTTCTCCGCCGTCTCCTCTGGACTGATCGGGCTGGCCTACGGCGCATCCAGCCGCTTCGGCGGCGGTGCGGTCACCGAGGTCATCGTCGAGATGCAGAACGCCTTCCTCTTCGTCACCGGCATCTCCGACGGCTCGCTCCTGGCGACGTTCGCCGAGTCGGGCTGCGACGTCGGGCTCGTCGCCTACGAGATGGCGGTCCTGGTCGAGAAGGCCGGCGCCGTCCTCACGCCGGAACTGCGGGCCGAACTCCAGGCGAGCCTGCCACGATGACCTCGAACGACCGTGACCCGTTCACCGCCCTTCGGGTGCGGCCTTATCTCCTCACCGGAGGACGGACTCGCAGCGCGGTCGACCTGCCCCTCGAGGCGATCGTCCGCAGCACGCCCGAGGGTGCCGACAAGGTCGCCGCTCTCGACCACGAGCGCAAGCGCATCGTGGAACTGTGTATGCAACCGCAGTCGATCGCCGAGATCTCTGCCCATCTCCACATGCATCTGCAGGTGGCGAAAGTACTCGTCGGTGACTTGATCACCGAAGGGCTCGTCGGAAGCCACGCGGCAACGGCTCCGACGTCGGCTCGCCCTGATGTGGCGTTGCTCGAACGTGTCCTCAACGGCCTGCAGTCTCTCTGAGGGAACCATGACCAACGCAACTCCCATCCCTGTCAAGATCGTCGTCGCCGGAGGCTTCGCCGTCGGCAAGTCGACCTTCGTGAACTCGATCTCCGACATCGACCCCCTCCGCACCGAGGCGGCGATGACGAAGGCGTCCGAAGCGGTCGATCACCTCGGCGATGCCACCTCGAAGCAGTCGACCACCGTGGCCATGGACTTCGGTCGCGTGGCGCTGGGCGAGGAGCTGATGCTCTATCTGTTCGGCACCCCCGGTCAGGACCGTTTCCACTTCATGTGGGACGAGCTGGTTCGTGGGGCCGTCGGGTCCGTCGTGCTGGTCGACACCGGCCGGCTCGAAGCGTGCTTCCCGGCTGTCGACTACATGGAGCGCCAGGGTGTGCCCTTCGTCGTTGCCGTGAACGCGTTCGACGGCGTGCTGCGCCATCACCCCGATGACGTCCGCGAAGCGCTCGACGTGCCGGCCCACATTCCGGTGATCGTCACCGACGCGCGCCACAAGGCAGCGGTTCGCGACACGCTGATCACCCTCGTGCGCCACGCCATGACCGTGGCCCGATCCCAAGCCGGCGTCTGAGGCCGAGCAACACCGGCGCCTCGACGGTTTGGGGCAGAGGGGGGCGACGACAGTAGGCTCGCCGCCCAATGACCGAGCATCGAGAAGACCCTGCGCCGACACCAGCCGACCCTGCCCCTCGCCTGAGCAGGCTCAGCCGCTCGATCGACGGGCAGGTGGCCATCGTGACCGGTGCGGCTTCCGGCATGGGCCGAGCGATCGCTCGGCTCTTCGTCGACGAAGGAGCCAAGGTCGGTCTCATCGATCGCACGGCCGGTGGCATCGGCGTGGTCGCCGACGAGCTCAGCGAGGCCGGCGGCATCGTGTGCGGTCGAACGGCCGACGTTGCCGACCATGCCCAGGTGCTGGCCGCCATTTCCGACATCCGAGCCGAACTCGGTCCCATCGACATCCTCGTCAACAACGCCGGCGTCAGTATCCCGGCTCCGATCGACAGCAGCGACTACGACAAGGCGTGGGACACCACCTTCGGGGTCAACCTCGAAGCGCACACCGTGCTCATCCGTGCCTGCCTCGACGACCTGCTGCGTGAGGGCGCCGGCCGCATCGTCAACGTCGCCTCCACCGAGGGCCTGGGAGCCACCCCGTTCCTCACGCCCTACACCGCATCCAAGCACGGCGTGATCGGCCTCACCCGGGGTCTCGCGGTCGAACTCGGGCGCCGCGGCATCACCGTCAACTGCATTGCTCCCGGTCCGATTCGCACGGGCATGACCGCCTCGATCGACGATTCCGACAAGGCAGCGTTCGCCCGACGCCGGGTGCCGGTCGGTCGCTACGGCGATCCCGAAGAAGTCGCCCATGCCGTGCTGTCGCTCGTGCTGCCGGCGTCGTCTTACATCAACGGCACGGTGATGGTGGTCGACGGCGGCATGACCGCCCAGAACGCCTGAAGACAGAACAGCTGAGGACAGAACAGCCGATGACCGAATCCACGAGGTCGACCGAACCCATGATGTCGACCGAACCCATCGAGCCCTCGCTGCTCGAGGGCTTGGCCACCACCCGAGCCATTCGTCGCTACACCACCGACCCGATCCCCGACGACGACCTGGCAACGATCCTGTTCTCGGCAACGCGGGCACCGACGGGCTCCAACCGTCAGAACACTCGCTTCGTGGTGTTACGAGACGGTCCCGTTGCCCGCGAGGCGAAGGCGCTCCTCGGCGGGGCGTTTCGAGAGGGCTGGGCGAGCAAGCGGGCCGACGACGGCTATGACCAGGGAAGCGGAGCGGTCGACAACAGTCCCAAGGCTCGCCAAGCCCGAGCCATGGACTACTTCGTCGATCACTTCGAGGACACACCGGTCGTGGTCCTGCCGTGCATTCGTCAGCGCCACGGCGGGCTCATCGATGGCGCCTCGGTCTACCCGGCGTGTCAGAACCTGCTCCTCGCCGCTCGGGCGCTCGGCTATGGCGGGGTGTTGACCGGCTGGCACGGCATGGTCGAGGCCGAGTTGCGATCGCTCGTCGGGATTCCCGACGAGTACACCATCGCCGCCACCATCCCGCTCGGTCGACCCCAGGGCAGCCACGGACCGGTTCGCCGGCGCCCGATCGCCGAACTGGTCTTCGACGACACCTGGGACGGCGCCGCCACGTGGGCGAGCGAACCCGAAGGCACCCGCCACACCTCGGCCGGCCCACCCAAGCAGGACTGATCAGGCCGATCGCGCTCGAAGTTCCGGGTTTGCGTCGCTTTCCAGGAAAGCTCCGGGCCTGCGTACGCTCCGGAGTACGGAGCCCCGGAGCTTGTTCGCAAATGGACAGAAGCCCGAATGTTCGCGTCGGCCAGGTCAGACGTCGAGGAAGTCCATCGACTTCATGAGGAAGTTCATCGCCTTCGGCAGACCGAAGTGGTCGACCCCACGCAGCGTGACCAGCGAGGCGTTCGGTAGCGCCTCGGCGAGTGGTTCGCCCGGACCGGCGAAATCGGCATCACCGATGATGACGAGCGTGGGCGCCGTGATCTTGGCAGCGTCGTCGCGGTCGAATCGTGGCTGATCACGCTTGAGGAAGGCGGCCAGTGCGAGCGGGTCGTTGCCGTCGGACTCCGACATCTGCTTGAAGTGCAGACCCACCATGTCGTCGTCGGCCGCTCGCCCTTCGATCGCTTCCAGGAGTGGATTGTCTTCGCGAGGTTCGAACAGTCGAGCGCCCATACCACCGACGATCAGCTTGCCGAACCGCTCCGGATGGGCGGCGGCGAGGCTCAGCACGATCCGAGCACCGGCCGAATAGCCGACGGCATCGACCACGACGCCCTCGGGAATCGCCGACAACACGAGCGACTCGACGGCCGCGTAGGCCTCGGGATCGTGCGGCTTGTCGTTGTCGCCGTGACCGAGCAGATCGGGAGCGATGACCTCCCGACCGGCATCGGTCAGCAGATCGATCCAGCCCGGCTCCTGCCAGGTGCGTCGGGCCGAGGTGGCGAAGCCGTGGACGAGAAGAACGGGGTTGCTCATGGCGCTCGACACTAGGCCGCGATCAGCGCGTCGACCGAATGCTGATGGTCGTCGGCCACGGCGGTGCGACGATCGTGGAGGCGGGCTCGGCAACCCTGGTGGCGACGGACCGCCACGATGTCGACGGTGCGGAAGCTGGCGAGTCGCATCGACCACGAGTCGATCACTCGACGGCCGTCGTCGAGCCGGAAGAACGTGGTCAGCGGTCCCTCCTGCTGATAGGCGTCGGCGTCGTCGATCTCGATGGTGGTCTGGTCGGTGAGGGTGACGTGGAAGGTGGCCATGGGGCCAACCTAGAACGGTTGGCCTGTGGGGAGGAAGGGCCATAACCCTGTGACTTGCCTGTGATTTTGGGGATGGCTCCCTGTGGACAACCCGCTCACCAGGCCCTGCTGAACCGACGCGGTGTCAAACCGGCTCGAACGCCTGCTCGGATTCGGTTGGCGCCGGGGGAGTGGACGCGGCCAGGCGTCGCTTGGCACCCCAGGCTCGGCCGAAGTCGTTCATGGCGATGCCGACGCCGAGCAGTGCGAGGGCCACGATGCCGTCGGCCCACCAATGATGGCCGGTTGCGGCCACCACGAAGATGGTGAACAACAGGTGGAAGATGCCGAGGGCGCGCAGCGGCCAGTACTTGCTGGCGGCGAACATGCCAAGGCCGACGACGGCGGCCCACCCGACGTGGATCGAGGGCATGGCCGCGAACTGGTCGGACACACCGGTGCCGACGGGGCCATACACGTCGAGGCCGTAGCGACTGGCCAGGCTCACGAACTCGAGCTCGGGAACAAAGCGTGGCGGGGCGACCCGTATGAACCGGATGACCAGGCAGAACGCCGTGAGGATCACCAGGCCGGTCCGCCACCGCAGGTAGTGATCGCGGTGGAAGGTGAACAGCCAGATCAGGAAGATGATGATCGATGGCACGTGAATGGCGGCGTAGTAATAGTTGACGAACCGAGCCAGCCAGTCGTGGGCGATCACGAAGTGTTGGACGCCGATCTCGCTCGGCAGGTACAACGCCTGTTGCCAGTCGTTGATCACGCGGGCCCGATCGATGGCGCCGGCGTTGTGTTTGAGAGGGAGGACTCGGGCAACTCGCCAGATCGAGTAGACCCCGGCGATGAAGGCGAACTCCTTGGTGGCTTCTCGGATGAACGCCGTCAGGCGACTCGTCGGCAGCTTGGTCGAGGTGAGGGTGACCGCACCGCTGAACGCCGAAGCGATCGCGGCTTCATCCCAGGTGGCCCATTTCATCGCCCTAGCTTGCCGCAGATCGAACGGGAGCCAAACGCGCCGTGTCGAGCAGTTGTCAAACGTTCATGAAACCAGCGCCGAGGGAAGCTCGCCCTGACGCGAGTCAACCGGTGACCAGCACCGGTTGACCCAATCCCCCGTTGTACCCCCGACGGCTGCGAGCGTGACACTCGACACATCGCCGGTAGCGCTGAATATAGCGAGCGATCGACGGCGGTGTCAATCACCTCCGGGCAATGGGTGACCGTCGGCGGCGTGACGGCGCCGAAGCGGTGCCAGGCAGGGGGAGCGCATCGTTACGCTGCACCGGTGGCGCCACCTTCCGAACTCCGAGCCGATCATCTGGTTCCGCACCCCGATCGGTTCGATTCGTCGAATCCGGCCAACCGGGCAGCCATGCAGGCCCACGACGCTGCCGTCGCGGCGGGGCATGGCGGGTATCTCGATCCTTCCACGGGTCTCTTCGTCATGACTGCGCTCGGTCTTGCGGCCCGCGGCACCTGCTGCAACAACGGCTGTCGTCACTGCCCGTTCGTGACCTGAGAATTCCTCCGGCCGACACGACGCTCTAGTGTCGCGACGTCAACAACCGACCGGGGAGCCCATCATGTCCACCACCAACGTTCTCGATCGCATCTCGATCACCATCGACGAGGCCGGCGTCGCCGACGTTCGACTCAACCGACCCGACAAGATGAATGCCCTCGACCCCGTGATGTTCGCTGCGCTCATCGAGGCAGCCGACTCGCTGGCCGCCGACCCGTCGGTGCGGTGCGTGGTGCTCTCGGGGGAAGGTCGAGCGTTCTGCGCCGGGCTCGACTTCTCGAGTTTCCAGGGCATGGCCGATGGATCGCGTGACAGCAGTGTCGACGAGGTCGTGGCCGAGCCCCGTCCCGCTCCTGATGCAACCGAAGATGGCCGGATCACGCACCGGGGCCAGCAAGCGGTCTACGGGTGGACCAGTCTGCCGGTGCCAGTCATCGGTGCCATCCACGGCCACGCGCTCGGCGGCGGTATCCAGCTCGCGCTCGGCACCGACATCCGCTTCGTCCATCCCGACACCAAGATGTCGGTCCTCGAGGTTCGGTGGGGTCTCGTTCCCGACATGACCGGTACCCAGTCGCTCATCAACCTCGTCGGTCTCGACGTCGCCAAGGAACTGACGTGGACCGGCCGCATGGTGCTCGGGCCCGAAGCAGTCGAACTCGGTCTCGGCACCCACCTGTCTGACGACCCACTCGCCGATGCGCTGGCCATGGCTGCCGAGATCGCTCAGAAGTCGCCGCACGCGATCCGCGCCGGCAAGCGGTTGTTCAACACGGCATCCAAGATGTCGGTGGCCGAAGGATTCCAAGCCGAGCGCACCGAGATCGCGGCCTTGATCGGATCGCCGAACCAGAAGGAATCGATCATGGCCTTCTTCGAGAAGCGAGAAGCCAACTTCGCCAACGCCGACTGAGGGCGGGCTCGGCCCGGACGATGGCCGGGTTCTGGCCGGGCGGTCGCCGGGCGACGACGGTCAGTGGCCGATCGCGGCGCCGATGAGGGCTCGCGGGTCGGCCATACCGGCCAGATGTGTGGTGCCGTCACCGTTGTCGACCACCTCGATGGCGTGCGCATGGCCGTACAACCCCAGTCCATACGCCGTCTCGGTGACCCGGTGGCCCCTCGACTCCAATCCATCACGCCAGCCGCTGCCCGCCTCGATCGACACCGTCAGTGAGGCGGGGTTCGACCAGGTGTCGAAGCCGATGGCGTCGGGCACGGTGAGGGTGAAGCGGGGCGAGCTGAGATTCGTGCCCGGTCCCTGGCCGAGTTGCAGCATCCGAGCCAGCATCTGGAGAACGACCTGCGGCTGACCATCGCCGCCCATGGTTCCGAGCACCGACCGGAGCGATCCGGCCGTGTTGGTGACCAGGGCCGGAGCGAGTGTGCTCGGTGGTCGGCGGCCGGGAGCGAGCTCGGCCGGGTGACCTTCCTCGAGCGAGAAGCCGATACCACGATTGTGGAGGAACACACCGATGCCGGGGAGTGCGACATGCGAGCCGAAGCCTGCTGCGTTCGATTGCATGAGTGACACGCCCATGCGGTTTCGATCGGTGGTGCACAGATAGATCGTGCCGCCACCGGCCGCAGGGGGAACGAGCGATGACGCCGTGTTGGGATCGATGGCCGCCCGACGCGGCGCCAGCCGGCTCTCGGAGACCAGGGCGGCACCATCGGCCCCCTCGAACAGCGAGGCCGCCCGGTCGAACCCGGCCTGTTTCGCTGCTTCGATGAGCAGGTGGGCCCAGAGTGGATCGCCTGGATCGTCGGGGAGGTCGAGCCCGTTGGCGATCACGGCGCCCGCAAGGGACAAGTAGCCCTGCGAGTTCGGCGGCACGGTCCAGAGTTGGTGGCCCCACGCCTCGACCGAGGTCGGCGTCACCCAGTCGGCCTGCGACCGCGCCAGGTCGTCGGGGGAGTAGAGCCCGCGTCCCCGTTCGATCAACTCCTCGCCGAACTCACCTTCGTACCAACCCGACCGGCCCTCGCTGGCGATCGAACGGAGCGATCGAGCGATGCCGTGACGACGCACCATCTGACCCGTTGCCACCGGCTTTCCATCGATCACGTAGTCGTGGGCGCCGTCGACGTCGGCAACGAGGCGTGACATGGTGCCGAGCAGCGGCGAGGCGGGAAAGCCGAGCTCGGCCAGCTCCGTCGCCGGAGCGAGCAGCTGCTCCAGTGGCAGCGACCCGTAGCGTTCGTGCAGCGCCGTCCAACCGTCGACACAGCCGGGCACCGGCACGGAGCGGATGTCACCCCGAAACGGCATGGCGGCGAGGCCTTCGGCCCGCATGGCGGCAGCGTCACTGCCGGATCCGGCGCGACCGGACGCGTTCAGTGCGGTCGGCGCTGCTCCCGGCTCGTGGACGAGTGCCCATAGGTCGCCACCCATGCCGCACATGTGTTGCGTGGTGACCGCCAGGGCGGCCGAGGCGGCGATGGCGGCATCGACGGCATTCCCGCCGGCGGTGAGCATCGAGAGACCGGCGCCGCTCGCCAGGTGGTCGACGGTGCAGACCATCCCCTGGGGTGCTCGACGGGTCGTCTCGACGTGGAAGGAGCGGGCGGCTTTCGGGGAGGGAGAAGACACCCCGCCGTGTCTATCACCTCGCTCGCTCGGCGAGCACCTCGGCGAGGACGCTCAGCTTGTCGGAGATCAGCGCATCGACGCCGGCATCGAGCAGCTCACGCATCTCGTCGGCGTCGTTGATGGTCCAGACGTGCACCTGGAGCCCGAGGTCGTGGGCGGTCTCGATGAACGGTGAGTCGACGACACGGATTCCCTTGAGGACCGACGGCACCTGGAGGCAGCCGTGTTGTTCGGCGATGCCCTTGATGATCGAGGTGAATCGCACCGAGCTGGTGACTCGACTCGCCTGCGCCGCCGCCCATAACGCCGCGATGTGTTTCGGGCCGGCCGAGGTGCAAAGCCGCGGCCCCAGCGCGTTCGACAAGCGAGCGATGCGATCGTCGCTGAAGGCACCGATGCCGACCCGTTCGACCGCCTCGTACTCCCGAATGAGATCGATGAGCGGATCGACCGACGCGTCGGCTTTCGGGTCGATGTTGAAGCGCGCCGTGGGGAACTGCTCGAACAGCGAGGCCATGGTGGGGATGCGCTGCCCGTCGCCGATCTCGATCTCGGCCAGTTCGGCCCAGGTGTGATCGGCGATCGTGCCGTCGAGCCCGGCGATGCGCTCGAGGTCGGCGTCGTGGAAGGCAACGAGCACACCGTCGGCACTCAGGTGGACATCGGTCTCGAGGTGATCGAAGCCGAGCGAGACGGCGTGCTCGAAGGCCGCGACGGTGTTCTCGGCTGCCACCTCGTTGCCGCCCCGGTGGGCGAGGCCGTAGGGCGTGGTGGCCGACAAGAAGGCGAATCGTTCCATCGGTGCACTGTAGGACGTCGCCCGGATGAGGTGGCCCGGGCGAACGAGCGAACGCTACGGTCCGGGCATGACTGCTGAAGTACGGATCGAGATCGACGGCGCTATCGGTTGGCTGGTGTTCGACCACGAGGCGCGGCGCAACGCCATGACCCTCGACATGTGGCACGCCGTGCCGGGGCTTTGCGCCGAACTCGAGGCGAACCCCCAGGTCAGGGTGGTCGTGCTCCGAGGTGCGGGGGAAGTGGCGTTCATCGCCGGCGCGGACATCTCCCAGTTCTCCGACAACCGTTCGGGCGGATCGTCGGGCAACTATGACGACGCAACCGGCAACGCCTACCGCGCCATCGCTCATCTGGCCAAGCCCACGATCGCCATGGTCCACGGGTTCTGCTTCGGCGGCGGCCTTGCGATTGCGCTGTGTGCAGACCTTCGGTATGCCGCCGACGACGCCAAGTTCTGCCTGCCCCCGGCGAAGCTCAGTATCGGCTACCCGGCTTCGGGCATCGGCACGGTGGTGGATCTGCTCGGCCCGTCGATCGCCAAGGAGATGGCCTACACCGCCGACACCTACGATGCCGAGACGGCACTCGGTTGGGGACTTGCGAACAAGGTCGTGGCCAAGGACGAACTCGAGCCGTTCGTTCGGGAACGCTGCGAGATGATCGCCAGCCGAGCACCGCTGAGCCAGTTGGCGGCCAAGCTCGCCGTGGCGTCGCACCTGGGACTCGGTGATCCGGCCGACACCGAGCAGGCGGTGCGACGCTGCTTCATCAGCAAGGACTACGCCGAGGGCGTTGCTGCCTTCCTGGAGAAGCGGGCACCGGTGTTCACCGGCGAGTGAGCCGTGTTCACCGGCGAGTGAGGTGTTCACCGGCGAGTGAGCGTGTTCAGATGATGCGGCTGTCGTGGCCGGCCCAGTACTCGTCTTTGAGGATGCGCTTGTAGAGCTTGCCGGTGGGGTGTCGAGGGAGCTCGTCACGGAAGTCGACGGTTCGGGGACACTTGATGTCGGCGAGATGCTGGCGGCAGTACGCGATCAGTTCGGAGGCGAGCTCGGGGGATGCCTCGAACCCCTCGGCGGGCTGCACGATGGCCTTCACTTCTTCGCCGAAGTCGGTATTGGGCACGCCGATCACCGCGACGTCGAACACCGCCGGATGCATGGTGAGGATGTTCTCGGCTTCCTGCGGGTAGATGTTCACCCCGCCGGAGATGATCATGTACGCCTTGCGGTCGGTGAGGTACAGGAAGTTGTCCTCGTCGAGCTTGCCGACATCACCGAGCGTGCTCCACCCCTTCGGGTGGCGAGAGCTGGCGGTCTTCTCGGCGTCGCCGTGGTACTCGAAGCTGCTGCCACCCTCGAAGTAGATGGTGCCCTCCTCGCCAATGGGCACGTCGTCGCCGTCTTCGCCGACGATGTGCACGGTGCAGTTGATGGGCGTCCCGACGGTGCCCTTGTGCGCCATCCACATGTCGGAGTTGCAGTAGACGAAGCCGTTGCCCTCGGTGCCGGCGTAGTACTCGTGGATGACCGGCCCCCACCATTCGATCATCTTCTCCTTGACCTCTTTGGGGCACGGTGCAGCGGCGTGCACGCACATCTGGAGGCTCGAGACGTCGTAGTTCGCCCGCACCGATTCGTCGAGCTTGAGCATGCGAACGAACATGGTCGGCACGACCTGGGTGTGCGTGATCTTGTACTTCTCGATGTTGGCGAGGTAGAGCTCGGGGTCGAAGCGGTCCATCACCACGAGCGTGGCCCCGATGACGTGCGTACCCATGCAGAACCGCAGTGGTGCGGCGTGGTAGAGCGGCGCCGGCGAGAGGTAGACCGAGTCAGCCGACATACCAAAGATGAGCGAGAGCATCCCACCAACGCTGTGAGCTGCGGTTTCCAGGGGCTCGGTGGCTCGGGCCGGCATCACACCCTTGGGCTGTCCGGTGGTACCCGAGCTGTAGAGCATGTCGGCGCCGGCGACCCGGCCCTCGATGGGCTCGGCCGGCTGATCGGCAACCGCTGCTTCGTAGCTCTCGTAGCCGTCGATCGTGCCGTCGAGCATGAGGCGAGTGGTCACACCAGGCATCTTGTCGACGAGTTCCGCGGCTTGATCCTGCTTGTAGAGCGAGGTGATGAAGACCTTCGCCTCGCAGTTGTTGATGATGTACTCCATCTCTTCGGTGGTGAGACGAGAGCTCATTGCGGTGTAGATCAGGCCGGCGTAGTGCGCTCCCCAGGCGATCGGCAGGAACCGAGGATGGTTCTCCAGGCAGAAGGCAATGTGGTCGCCAGGCTGCAACCCGAGTGAAGCGAACAGCTGGGCGAGCTTGTTGGCTTCTTCGTCGAGCTGGGCGTAGGTGATGGTTTCCCCCGACGTCGCCATCACGATGGCGGGCTTGTCGGGAGTGGTCTGAGCGTGGGCACCGGGATACATGGCCGGGAAGGTAGCAGGAGCCCTCGGGTGCGTCGAAAGCACGGCATTGGCTTGGCAACGTGGGTGAGCAGAGCAGACCGAAGTGGTGAGGTGGGTCGACCGGTGACACGATGCACGGGTGTCCGCCCTGTACGTGATCGATGACGACGAGCTCCTCCATCCGACGCCGTTCACCGGCGGGCCGTGGCGACCTGACGCACAGCACGGTGGCCCACCATCGGCGATTCTCGGTCGATCGATCGAAGCGCTGGAACAGCCCGGCGAGCGGGTCGCTCGGGTTGCGATCGAACTGGTGCGGCCCGTTCCCCTCGTCGCCTTGCGTGTCGTCGCCGAGCGCACCGGCGTCTCGAGACGTGTGGCGCACGTCGATGCCAGGATCGAGATCGCCGATGGCGGCGAGCGCAACGGCCAGGTCGTGGCGACGGCGCGCGGTCTGCTCCTCGCCACCAGCGAAATGCCGCCGGCCGGCTATCAGGTCGACGAGTCACGATCCTTGATCGGCGCCGAAGCTGCTGCCGCCGCTCCTGACTGGACATCGGGTCCCGAAGCCACGAGCTATCACCGCGACGCGGTCGAGCATCGACCGGTCTCTGGAGGTTTCATTGCCCCGGGGCCGGCCGATCAGTGGATTCGGCTGCTCGGTCCACTGGTGGAGGGCGAGCCCACTTCACCCCTCTGCCGTGTGTTGGCAGCGGCCGACTTCGGATCGGGTGTCTCGGCGATCTTCGATGCCGAATCGGGTGTCGGCCTCATCAACGCCGACATCACCGTCGGTGTGCATCGACCACTGGTGGGCGAGTGGGTTCGCCTCCAGGCGACCACCCGACTCGGTCCCGACGGGATCGGTCTCTGCACCACGATCCTCTCTGACGAACGAGGACCGGTCGGCACCGCGCTCCAGTCACTGCTGGGCAACATCGCGCCGTTGGTGAAGTAGGCGGAGCGTCGCCGGTCGGACCCTGGTCGCCTCGGGTTTCCGATCCGACCTGGGGCAGAATGCCGAGATGTCAACGCCCACCGGTCCTGACCGCACACCGTTCGTCGATCTCCGCTCCGACACCGTCACCCAGCCGAGCGAGGCGATGTGGGAGGCCATGCGCCATTCGCCACTCGGCGATGACGTCCTCGGCGATGACCCGACGATCAACGAACTCGAGGCCTTTGCTGCCGACCTGCTCGGCAAGGAGGCGGCGGTGTTCGCCAGCTCGGGTACCCAGTCGAACCTGATCGGCATCATGGCCCACTGCGGCCGAGGTGACGAGTACATCGTCGGGCAGCACGCACACACCTTCCGCATGGAGGGTGGGGGAGCGGCGGTGTTGGGCAGCATCCAGCCCCAACCCGTGAACAACGAACCCGACGGCACCCTCGATCTCGCAACGGTCGAGGCCAACATCAAGCCCCACGACAACCCGCACTACGCCATGACCCGCCTCCTGGCGCTCGAGAACACCTGGAACGGTCGGGTGCTCCCGCTCGACTACCAGAAGGCTGCCGGCGATCTGGCTCGAGAGCATGCGCTCGGCCTCCACCTCGACGGCGCTCGGTTCTTCCACGCCGTGGTGGCGCTCGGGGCGACACCGAGTGAGGTCGCCGGGCCCTACGACACCATTTCCATCTGTCTGTCGAAGGGACTCGGTTGCCCGGCAGGCTCGCTCCTCATCGGATCGAAGGAGCTGGTCGCCAAGGCACGTCGCACCCGGAAGATGGTCGGCGGCGGACTGCGGCAGGCCGGCGTGATCGGCGGTGCCGGGCTCTATGCCCTCCAGAACAACGTCGACCGGATGGTCGATGACCATCGTCGAGCGCGCACGCTGGCCGAGGGTTTGGCGGCGATCGACGGTGTGTCGGTCGACGTCGACGCGGTGCAGACCAACATGGTGTTCGTCGAAGTCGACGGCGATGTCAACGACCTGGTTTCTCATGCCGCCACCCGAGGCGTCAAACTGCTGGTGGCGTACGGACGCAACCTTCGCATGGTCACCCACCTCGACATCGACGACGACGACATCGCCAAGGTGATCGACGTCGTCGCCACCTGGGCCGACCGTCGATGACCAAGACCCAGAAGACCACGAGACTCGATCGAGGAGCACCCGGTGATTGACCCGACAACCAAGCGATCCCTCGGCCAGATGATCAAGGGGGTGCAGGTCGTCGGGGCAAGCCACGACGGACAGATCCGGGCCTACACCTCGCACTGGGTCACGCAGATCTCGTTCGAGGAACCGATCGTGATGGCTTCGGTGAGCCCGAAACACGACACCTACCCGCTCATGGTCGAGTCGGGCCGCTTTGCCGTCTCGATCCTCGCCGCCGACCAGATCATGGAGGGGCAGTACTTCTCGTACCCCGGCCGCAAGTTCAAGTACGTCGCCGACGAGTTCCTCGAACTCGACGACGACGGCCTGCCGATCGTTCCCAACTCGATCGCCTACCTCACGTGTGAGGTCTTCGACCGGATCGAGCGCTTCGACCACGACCTGTTCCTCGCCAACGTCGTGAAGACCGTCGAGGGCCGCCTCAAGGAACCGCCGCTGCTGTACTCGGCTCGGCACGGGTGGCGAGCGACGGGAGACAACGCCCGGGAGAAGGGCGTTTCGATCCGTGACCAACTCCTCGAGCGCGTCGCCGAGCTCGACGACTGACCGCCGTCGAGGCGCCGCTTGACCGAATGGTCGAGAAACCATGGCCCGTTCTACGATGCGGGCCATGACTGCTCTCGAGAATCCGCCAGAGGTCGGCACTGACGAAGCACGGGTGAACGCACTCGTCGATCAGTTGCTTGCCGAAAAAGACCCGAAGACGACCGACGTCACCGAGTTCCTCGGCCACCAGTTCGACCTGGGTCTCGCCTGGGTCCACTTTCCCGAAGGCCGCGGCGGCCTCGGACTGGGTCCGAAGCTCCAGATCCTGATCAACAACCGTCTCGCGGCAGCAGGTGCCACCTCGCCCTACTACCGCAACCCGATCGGCTACGGCATGGGTGCGCCTACCATCGTCGCCCACGGCACCGAAGACCAGCAACAGCGCTACTTGCGTCCGTTGTTCACCGGTGAAGAGGTCTGGTGTCAGCTGTTCTCCGAGCCCGATGCCGGTTCCGATGTCGCCGGCCTGTCGAGCCGGGCCATCAAGGACGGCGACGAATGGATCGTCAACGGTCAGAAGGTCTGGACCTCCCTTGCCCATCGCGCTCGATGGGGCATGCTCGTTGCTCGTACCGATCCCGAGCAGCCCAAACACAAAGGTCTCACCTACTTCGTGGTCGACATGCACGCACCCGAGGTCGACGTTCGGCCGCTGCGCCAGATCACCGGTGAGGCCGAGTTCAACGAGGTCTACTTCACCGACGCCCGGATCCCCGACAACGAACGCCTCGGCGATGTCGGCGACGGCTGGCGTGTCGCCATCACCACGCTGATGAACGAGCGTGTCTCCATCGGCGGCACCGTGCCGGAGAAGGGGAGCGGCACGATCGGCGTCGCGGTCAAGTCCTACCTGGCGAACAAGGAGCGCTACAGCGAGGTCGAAGACGCCGACAAGCGTGACCGCCTCATGGCGCTGTGGGTCCGTGCCGAAGTCCATCGCCTCACCAACGCTCGGGCCTCCTCGAACCGCAAGGTCGGCACGCCCGGTCCCGAGGGTTCGGTCGGCAAACTCGAGTCGGCCCTGCTCAACCAGGCCGTCTACGAGTTCACGCTCGAGCTGCTCGGTCCTGACGGGATGCTGTTCGGTGAATACGACCACGGCGACGAGCAGCCGGTGACCTCGGCTGCCTTCTCCAGCCCGCAGCAGGCCTTCCTGCGCAGCCGTGCCAACTCGATCGAAGGCGGCACCACCGAGGTCATGAAGAACATCCTCGGCGAGCGTGTGCTCGGCCTCCCCGGCGATGTCCGGGTCGACAAAGATGTTGCCTGGAGCAAGGTTCCTCGGGGCTGATCCGTCTCGCCAGACTCGGACGTCGAGGGGTTCAGCCGAGGTTGAGGTGGGGGTGCGGCCGCAGATGGCCGACTTCGTTCAGGCTTCGCACCGAGCGCTCGCCGCTGGAGGCGACCATGAACCGGTTGATGCTGGTGTAGTCGGGGTTGAAGAACATGCGTGGCCCGAGTCCGAGCACGTCGGCGGCATAGGCGTTGATCACGCCGCCGTGGCAGACCACGGCCACCCGCTGACCGCGATGACGTGAGGTGATCCCCGCCAAGGTGTCGTTGACCTCGGCGAAGAAGGAGGCTCGATTGCCTTCGAGTTCGTTGGCGACGTATTCCTTCCATCGCTCCTTGTCGGCTCGGAGTTCCTCGATGGGAATGTAGGTGTTCTCCTCGGCGTCGAACTCACGAACGCCTTCGGCGATCACGGCTTCGATCCCGAGCGCCTCTTCGAGCGGAGCCGACGTCTCACGGGCCCGACGCATCGGGCTGGCATAGATGGCGTCGATGGCCTCGTCGCGGATCCACGCCGCCATTTCTTCGGCCTGCCTCGCTCCGATGTCGGTCAACGCCGGATCGGCTGCGCCTTCAGCCCCTTCGATGCGTTCGGGTCTGGCGTGGCGGATGATAATGAGCTCCATGGTCGCCGGACACTAGACGACACGCGACCTATCAGGAAATCCGCTGACTAGCATCGTCATCGTGCATAGACGGACGAAGATCATCGCAACCATAGGCCCGACCTCCGATGACGAAAAGGTCATGGTCGACATGATCGAGGCGGGTATGGACGTCGCCCGTCTCAATCTTTCGCACGGCACGCTCGAGGACTCGATCGCTCGGTTCGACCGAGTTCGTTCCGCGGCGGCGACCGCCGACAAGCACGTCGGCATCCTGGTCGACCTTCCCGGACCGAAGGTTCGCATCGGCAAGCTCGAGGAAGCGGTGACCCTGACCGAAGGTGACATCATCGATCTCACGCCTGGCGACGCCGGCGACGTGAGCACCGACGAGGTCTTCACGGTCGACTACGCCACCCTGCTCAGCGACATCCAGACCGGCGACCGTCTCGCCATCGGTGACGGCTCGATCGTGCTCGAGGTCGTCGGCTACGGCAACGACACCCTGAAGGCGAAGGTCCTCTACGGCGGACGCACCCAGGGCCGTCCCGGTCTGCACATTCCCTCTGACCGTCTCAAGATCTCCACGCCCACCGACGAAGACCTTCGACTCCTCGACGCGTTCGTCGAAGTCGGGACCGACATGGTTGCGCTGTCGTTCGTGCGCTCGGCCCACGACGTCCGTCGGGTCGGCCTCGAGCCGGCGCCTCGGGGCCCGCTCGTCGTCGCCAAGATCGAAACCCGTGCGGCGGTCGAGAATCTCGACGGCATCATCACCGCTTCGGGCGCCGTCATGGTGGCCCGAGGCGACCTCGGCTCGGAGTGCAGCATCCAGGAGCTGCCGCACCTCCAGAAAGACATCATCGCCCGCTGCATCGCCCTGGGGCGCCCGGCCATCACCGCCACCCAGATGCTCGAATCCATGATCACCGCACCGTCGCCGACGCGAGCCGAGGCCTCCGACGTTGCGAATGCCGTGTTCGACGGCACATCGGCCGTCATGCTGTCGGGCGAGACCGCCGTCGGCAAGGACCCGGCCCACGTCGTGGCCACCATGGCCTCCATCGCCGCCCGTGCCGACCAGGAGTTCAACTATGAAGGCTGGGCGCACACCATCCGACGTGACCGCCTCTCCGAACCACAGAGCCTCGACGCGGCCGTCACCGACGTGATGACCATGGCCACCTGGCGAGCGGCCTCGGAAATGGGCGTACGAACCATCATCTGCATCTCTCGCTCGGGCTTCACCGTGCGGGCCATCGCTCGGTTCCGACCCAAGGCCAAGATCCTCGGTTTCAGCCCCGAGGAGCGGACCTGTCGCCAGCTCTCGATGAGCTGGGGGGCCGAGCCGATCCTGATCGACCGGATCGACGACAACGACTCCACCGTTCTGCGTGCCGTGGCCCAGGCAAAGAGCTCGGCCACGTGCGCACCGGTGACATCGTCGCCGTGTTGGGCGGTAGCTCGGCCACCATCGGAGCCACCGACACCTTGCGAATGGTGCGCTGCCCCTGAGCGATCCGTGGTCCATTCGCAGCCAGGGCGTGGTTGAATCGTGACATGTCGGTGAAGGACGAAGCACGGTCGTTGCGTGAGGAGGCAATCGCACTCCGCAAGTCGATGCGTGGCAACTCGATACGCGGATTGCGGCGCCGCCGCGTGGCCTTCGTGTTCTCGGGCGGTGGCAACCTCGGTGCGGTGCAGGTTGGCATGGTCAAGGCGCTGCTCGACGAGGGCATCGAGCCCGACCTGGTCGTCGGCTGCTCCGTCGGAGCGATCAATGCCGCGGCGCTGGCCGCCGAGCCCGGTCGTCTCGGACTCAAGCGCCTGGAGCGCATGTGGGGCCGGATGGCCGACGGACGCCCCGAGGTGATGCCCCACTCGTTTCTTCCCGTCGCGGTCGAGATGGCGCGCAAGGGCGAGGCGCTCCACGATCCGGGGCCGCTCCGACAGCTCCTGACCGAAGAGTTGTTGTGCGACACCATCGAAGAGCTCCAGATGCCGTTCGCGTGCGTCGCCACCGACATCGAGAGCGCACGTGAACACTGGTTCGAATCGGGCCTGCTCATTCCGGCCCTGATGGCCTCGTCGGCCCTTCCGGCGGTCTTCCCTCCGGTCGAGATCGGTGGGCGGCGCTACCTCGATGGGGGTGTGGTCCGCGAAGCCCCGGTGGCCAAGGCACTCGCCATGGGCGCCACCGAGATCTACTTCTTCCATCCCGGCCACCTCGGCGGTCGCCGATTCGAGGCTCGGCGCCCGTTCGACGCTGCGATCCATGCCTACTGGACCCTCCGGTATCGGCGGATGCTCGACGACCTCGACGAGGTCGCCGGCGAATGCGAGCTGGTGGTCATGCCGACGGGTGTCCGGCCGCGGCTGCGATTCGACGACTTCTCGAAAGGGCGTGAGCTGATGTCACTGTCCTACGACGCCAGCACGGCGTTCTTGAAGACCGGTGAGGTGCCCGAGCCGGTCGAGATCTTCTCCGGTCGCGGACGTGATGACGACGAGCGGGAGCCGGATGGTTCCGATGGGCTCACCCTCGGGTAGGTTCGGCCCATGAGCGATATTCGACTTTCCGGAACCGGCCTGCCCGAAACAGTCCTGCCTGCGGAGGACCCGACCATCCTCACCGCGATCGACGCCGCTCTCCGGCTCCCCGCCGAGGAGCAGCGCGCCGCGCTGTCGGCCATCGTTGCCGATGCGCCTCGTTCGTTGCTCGGCTGGGCCCACCTGGGCGAGCTCGGCCGTGATGACATCGAGCAGTACGCCGCCTTTCGGGTCGGGTATCACCGGGGACTCGACACGTTGCGCCAGAACGGCTGGCGTGGCTCGGGCTACGTGCGGTGGGAGCATCCGACCAATCGTGGGTTCCTTCGAGCCCTGGCCGGACTCGCTCGCGTCGCCGGCCGCATCGGCGAGACCGACGAGAACGAGCGCTGCGAGATCTTTCTTCGCCAGCTCGACCCGACCTGGTCAGACGCCAACCTCGGCTGATCGGTGATCGCTGCCATCCTCGCCGGTGGATCCAGCCGACGTTTCGGGACCGACAAGGCCGTGGTGATGGGCGGCGTCGTTCGGGATGCGTTGCGAGCGGCGGGGTGCGACCCCGTGGTGGCCGTCGGAGGCACGGCGGGCGACCGACTCGGGCTGGTCACGGTTCCCGATCGTCGCCCCGGCGAAGGACCGTTGGCGGCACTCGCCTCGGTGCTGCTGTGGGCGGGGCCCGAGCGGGTCCTCGTGTTGCCCTGTGATCTGCCGCTGCTCCGGGCCGAGCACCTGCAACCACTGTTGGAGGCCGCTGCCGACCCGTCACTCCGGGCGAACGAAGCGGTGATCGCCCGGATCGACGGCCGACCGGCCCACGACATCGGCATCTGGCCGGGCACCATGGGCCGGCGGCTCTGGCAGGCCGTCGACGACGGCGAGCGAGCCCATCGTACGGCGCTCGACCTCGTCGAATGGCGCGGCGTCGAGGTCGACGAGATCGGCTTCGGAGACGCCGACACCCCCGACGAACTGGCGCGCCATCGCCGAACGGCGATGTTCCCGCACGCCCCGCCGTCCCCCGACGACCAGTAGGATCAATCGCTGTGCCGGACCTGATCACCGATGAAGCCGCCTTGCTCGCCGTTCTCGAGAAGGCGGCCGCCCACGATCGGTACGCCATCGACACCGAGTTCCATCGAGAGAAGACCTACTTCCCCCAGGTGGCCCTCGTGCAACTCGCCTGGGCCGACCAGGTGGCGCTGATCGATCCGCTGGCGGTCGACCTCGCACCCATGGCGTCCCTGCTCGATTCCGACGCCATCTGTGTCATGCACGCCGGCACCCAGGATCTCGAGGTGCTCGACCTCGCCTGCGGCACGGTGCCGACCACGCTCTTCGACACCCAGGTGGCGGCGGGCTTCCTCGGGATCTCGACTGGTTCGCTCGCCTCGCTGCTCGACATCTACCTGGGTGTGCAGCTGGCGAAAGGGGACCGGCTGACCGACTGGCTGCGACGCCCGCTCACCGCCGATCAGCTCACCTATGCCGCCGGCGACGTCGACAACCTGCTCGAACTCGCCACGCTGCTCGAAGCGAAGTTGGGCGAGCTCGGCCGTCTGGAGTGGGCGCTGTCGGAGTGCGAACTCGTCCGGGTCAAGCCCCGGGGTCGACGCGCTCCCGAAGATGCCGTCTATCGGATCAAGGAAGCCCGATCGCTCAAGGGCAAGGCCGCTCGGGTGGCCAAGTCGATCGCCGCCTGGCGTGAGACCCGTGCCGCCGAGTCGAACCTGCCGGTCCGGCAGGTGTTGCCCGACATTGCGGTGGTCGGCATCGCTCAGCAAACCCCGAAGAACAGTCGCGACCTCGAACGGATCCGTGGACTCGATGGCCGCCATCTGCGGGCCGGGGCGAGTGAGGAACTGCTGGCTGCGGTTCGTGCAGGGCTCGAAGCCACCGACGACGCCCCTCGGGTCCGTGAACCCAGTCTGTCCAAGGACATGCGTCCGGTCGTCACCCTGGTGACCGCATGGATCTCCCAGATCGCCCGTGACCACCAACTCGATCCCGCGCTGCTGGCCACTCGCAGCGACGTCGAGGGCCTCCTCGCCGACAATCCGACGAGTCGGCTCCACGAGGGGTGGCGGGCCAACATGGTGGGGGAACCCATCCGCCAACTCGCTCGCGGCGACGCTGCGCTGGCGTTCATCGGCGAAGGTCGTCTGACCCTCGAAGCACGGAGTCATCAGCCGCTGACCTGACCCAACTCGCTGGCCACGATTGGGGCGATCTGAGGTCTTGCCAGGCGGCTGGGCGAAACCAGCGCGGTTGAGGTAGAGCAGCCGACATCGAACGACTTCTTGGTATGACTCGCTCATCTGGGGTGGTTGCCCCTACACTCCTACTTCGACCTGCCGCCGGACCGGGCGGCACTACTGCATCGCGATTCAGGAGCGTGGCCCGTGAAAAAGGGCGTCATCGCAGATACGAAGAGGCTCGGGCCCTGAAGCGC
Source organism: uncultured Acidimicrobiales bacterium (assembly GCA_963698395.1). Classification (GTDB taxonomy): domain Bacteria; phylum Actinomycetota; class Acidimicrobiia; order Acidimicrobiales; family SZUA-35; genus JBBQUN01. The sequence continues at coordinate 1,148,670 of CAVOQQ010000008.1, read as the reverse complement.
TCGAACCCCGCTGACGACATCGAATCCTTGATGGATCGGCTCGAAGACGATCCATGGGACCTCCCCGTCACGCCGGAAGCCAGCCGGTTGGACGAAGAGGATGATGACGACGACTACTACGACGACTGAGCCATCGTCGACCGACCGCATGAATGCCCGGTGCTTCGGCGCCGGGCATTCCGCTTTTTGAACGCCGAGGAGCACCAGTGAAGCTCGAATCGATCGCCACCTTTGTCACGGTGCCGCCGACCGGCATCGGCGGCTCCTATTGGGTCCTCGTCGAGGTCACCACCGACGACGGCATCACCGGGGTCGGCGAATGCTACGGAATCCCCGTCTCGGGCGACATCGCCGCCTCGATGGTCGAAGACACCTTCGACCGTTTCATCGCCGGTGAAGATCCCCATCGGGTCGAGACCATGTTCCGTCGGGTGTATTCCGCCGGGTTCACCCAGCGGCCCGATCCCACCATGATGGCGGTCTTCTCCGGCATCGAGATGGCGGTCTGGGACCTTCTCGGCAAGGCGGCAGGCCAGCCGGTCTATCAGCTCATCGGGGGGCGGTTCCACGACCGGTTGCGCACGTACACGTATCTGTATCCAGGCGAGGACGGTCGAGACGTCTATCATGAGCCGGAAGCAGCCGCCGAGCGTGCGCTCGAGTACGTCGACATGGGGTTCACCGCCATCAAGCAGGATCCCACCGGCCCCTACAGCTTCCAGGGTGGCCGTGAGTTGTCGCTCACCGAGCTGCAGCGCAGCGAAGACAACGCTCGAGCCATCCGCTCGGCGGTCGGCACTCGCGCCGACCTGTTGTTCGGTACGCACGGGCAGATGACGGCGTCATCGGCGATCCGCCTGGCCCGCCGCCTCGAAGCGTTCGACCCGCTGTGGTTCGAAGAGCCGTGCCCGCCAGATCAGGTCGGCGCCATCGCCCGAGTGGCCGCATCGACCACGATCCCGGTGGCGGTCGGTGAACGGCTCACCACGAGAGTCGAGTTCCACGAGGTCCTGAAGGCCGGTGTCTCCATCGTGCAGCCGAACGTCGGTCGGGCCGGAGGCATCTGGGAGATGCGCAAGATCGCGGTCCTCGCCGAATTGTTCAACGCCCAGCTGGCGCCGCACATCTATTGCGGCCCGATCGCTCACGCGGCAGCAGCCCACGTCGGTTTCGCCAGCCCGAACTTCCTGATCCTCGAGACGATCCAGAGCGACTTCCATGATGCGGTGGTTCGCCGACCCCTGATGTGGGAAGACGGCTTCCTCCTTGCGCCCACCGCGCCGGGTTTGGGTGTCGAACTCGACAAGGCGGCGGTGTTGGCCCACCCGTACACCACCGGCGGCCGACTCCATCTCGAAATGACCCAGTCGGTGGTCGATTCGGCCAACACCAAACTCACCAGCGAACTGGACTGAGTGCGGGTCGAGTGAGTCGGATGGGCGAAGCCCCACCTGCGAAGCAGGTGCAATGTCAGAGCACGGAGCACGCTCGGAGCGAGTGACCCGGATGGGCGAAGCCCGACCTGCGGAGCAGGTGCAAAGTCAGAGACCGACGCCGCCGGTTTCGTCGATGATCTCGCCGAGTTTGACGATCTCGGATTCGAGGACGACGCCGATGAAGTTCCGCTCGCCGTCGGTCACGGCGATCACGGTGGAGCGGTTGGCCTCCATGGCGGTGACGACGTCTCGCAGCGACCAGCCGGGGTTGGCGGTGATGTCGGTGGATTCGAGCACGTCGGCGACCGTGGTGGTCTCCCACTTGCTTCGTTCGATCTGGGCGCATCCTTCCACCGAACAGAGACCGAGGTAGGTGTTGCCGTCGACGACGGGGACCACTCGTTCGCGTCGACCGAGGGCGTGGATCCAGACGAACTCGGACACGGTGGCATCGGGCGGGACGGTGAGGACGTCGGTGGTGAGCGCCGCGGCGAGTGGCATGGTGAGGCGTTCTTCGAGATGGCCCATGCGTTCGACGCGTTGTCCGGCGCTCACCGAGTCGGGTCCGGCGACCAGCTGGGACACCGCAGCCGCGATCAAGGCCGGAACGACGGCGGAGCCGGAGTTCGCGGTGGACTCGGCAACGAACATCACGGCGGCGATCGGCGTGCGGTACCCGGCGGCGAGGAAGGCGGCGAGCCCGAGTACCGGCAGCAGCGCGACGCCGTTGGGGCTCATGCCGAGTTCGGCCAGACCGAGCCCGACGAGTTCGCCGAGGAGCACACCCTGGACGGCGAGCGGAATGAACAGCCCGCCGGTGCCGCCGCCGAGAATGGTGGTCATCGTCGCGGCGATGCGCAGGACGAAGATGATGGCGACGGCTTGCAGGGTCCGGTCTTCGACCAGCCATTCCACCACGCTCACGCCGGGGCCGAGGGTGAGGGGTTCGTCGAAGAGCTGCACCGAGAGGAGGGCGAGCAGGCTGAGGAGGCTGCCGCCGACCACGACTCGTACCGGTGCCGACGTTTCCTTCGCCAGCTTCTTCGTCCGCCGCACGAGCGTGGCGTACATCCGACCACCGAGGCCGGCGCTGATGCCGATGGCAAGCGCAGCGATGAGATCGCCGGCCTCGAGCGGCCGGCCGACCACCTGGCGAAGCAGGGGTTCGGGGTGGGCCAGCGGCATCGAGATGAAGGTCAGGTAGGCCGATGCCGAGGCGAGGAGCGAGGGGAGGAGCGCTCGATGGGCGAGATCGTCGCGGTAGGGGGCTTCGAGGGCGAAGAGCACACCGGTCGCGGGCGCCTGGAAGACCGCAGCGACGCCGGCGGCGGCGCCGGCGGTCAGCAGGAGCTTGGCCGAGCCGCGGCCCAGCCAACGATCGAGACGCTTGGCGATCTGGAGACCGAAGACCGATCCGGTGTAGATCGACGGTCCTTCCAGCCCGAGGGCGCCGCCGAAACCGATCGTGGTGACACCGGCCAGAAGCCGGGCCGGGAGCTTCGCCACGGGGAGCGTCGGGTGCCGCATGTGGTAGGCGCTGATGTACTCGTCTGACGTCGAGTTCGTCGCATTGTTGCCGAGCTTGGCCAGGATGATCGCCGTGAGGGCCAGGCCGACCAGCGGTGCGAGGGTCTGAACGATCAGGCCCTGATGCGTGATGTTCTCGAGCACGCCGGTGACGGTGACGTACTCGAATGCCGACACGACGACGCCGACGAGTACACCGAGCAAGACCGACGCCCCGAGCAGGCGCGAATGTCTGGCTTCGGGAGCCAGAGCCTGCACGAACCTAAGCACGACTCGCAGGATGCCTCATCGAAACGGCCAAGAGGTGGCACTGAGGCAATTCGCGATGAAGATGTCAGCGGAACTGGACCGGCGTCTCACGAGCGAGTCGATCGAGCTCGACCACCAGCTTGTCGTAGATCGGTTCGCCGACGAGCTCGATCAATTCGTCTCGCGAGGTCTGGTACAGCGGCTCGACGTTGCTGTAGGGGAGGGACTCCTCGCTGCACCACCAGTGGAAGTCGAAACCACCCTCGCCCCAGTCGCGTCGTTCCCAGGCGCGCACGAACACGGTGTCGTGTCCGTAGTCGTCGGTGTGGATGTCGAGACGGATCGGCACCTGCCAGCAGACCTCGGGCTTCCAATCGAGCGGACGCTGGCCGAGTTGGAGGGCCTTGGCGTGAAGTGCGCAGCCGCTCCCGCCCGGATGGTCTTCTCGGTTGAGGAAGATGCAGGCGCCGTCGGCTCTTCTGGTCACCCAGGCACCTTCCTTGTTCTTCTTGAACGCGCCACCCTTCTTGATGGATCGACGTCGATACTGCCAGTCGTCGTCGGTCAGGAGGGCGGCGTAGGCGGCGGTGTTCGCGAGGTCTTCGTCGTCGGAGAAGTGCGCACCGTGCACGCAGCAGCCCAACGCCTCGGCTCGCCCGACGGGGAGCGACTCGGGATCATCGGCGATCGAGGGACATCCCTGGCCGTAGATGCAGTGGAAGTTGGACAGCATGAACGTGACGTCGAACATCCAGGTGTCGCCCTTGTCGTCGTGGAGCGAGATCCATCGATGACCGTCGGCCGGGGGGAGTCCCGAAGCCGGGACGTCGTTGGGTGAATCCACCGTCGGAGGCTACCGTGCGCCCGATGCCGGCGGATTACAGCGAACGCTTCGAGGACCTGACCGAGCGCCTGCGTGCGATCAGCGAGGAGCTCACCGAACTGGGGATCGATGCGCTTCGTGAGGCGGTACACGACGGCGCCACGAAGCGCCCACCGATCGAGAAGCCGATCGCCGCCGCGCGCCGAGCGGTCGAAAAGGCGATCAGATCCCTAGAACAGCCCACCTAGGGCTGCGGAGGGACGGAGCAGCGCCGAGCGACCGACCCAGATGGGCGAAGCCCGGACTGCGGAGCAGTCCAAAGCAAGAGGGACGGAGCAGCGCCCCCCTCTACTCATCGAGCATGTCGGCGTTTTCGGGTTCGAGGTCGTGGAACATGCCGGTTGTGATGCGCTCCCGGCTGTCGGCCAAGGCGTTGATCCGCATGATCAGCTGGTTGAGGCGGGCGAAGCTGCGATCGTTGAACTTGAACGCGATGCGGGGCAGGTCGACGTGGTCGTCGGTATCGACCTCGGAGCTGGTCACCTCGATGGGTTCGATCACACCCTCGACGACGATGTCGCCGAACTCGGCGTTGATGGTTGCGAGGGCGTCGGCCGAGATCGCCGTGTTGGTCCGGACCACGAGGCGTCGACCGACGTAGCGCATCGAGTGGAAGCACGAGTAGTAGTTGGCGATGTAGTCGGCTGCCTCATCGGGATCGTGGGTGTGGAAGACCAGCGACATGTCGACCTCGCCGATCATCTGGTTGGCGAGCAGGCCGTCTTCGACGAAGCGAAGCAGTGACGACCAGTAGGTGGAGCCCGGGTGATCGAGCATCACGATCGGTGCCGGGTAGGCCTTGCCGGTCTGGATCAGGGTGATCAGCTCGAACGTCTCGTCGAGCGTGCCGAAACCGCCGGGCAGCAACACGAAGCCATCGCTCTCCTTCATGAAGAAGAGCTTGCGGGTGAAGAAGTAGCGGAAGGTGGCGAGCTTCGGATCGCGGTCGATGATCTCGGCCGCCCGCTGCTCGAACGGGAGCACGATGTTCACGCCGAAGCTGTTCTCGACCCCGGCACCCTCGATGCAGGCGGTCATGATGCCGGGACCGGCTCCGCTGATGATCATCCAGTCTCGTGCTGCGATCTTCTCGCCGAATGATCGAGCCAGCTCGTAGTCGGGGTGATCGACAGCGGTGCGAGCCGAGCCGAAGATGGTGCACTTCGCCCGACCCCGGTAGGGGGAGAAGACCCGCCACGCGTTCAGCATCTCGACCATCGACTGTGACGCGATCTTGAGTTCGAGTCGATCGACCTCGGCGGCATCCATGTCGAGTGCCGTCACGATCATTCGGCGCACCAGATCGTCGTCGTTGTCCTGGCCTACCGCAGCGGTGAGCTCGGTGAGCAGGCGATCGACCTGTCCCTCACCGAACATGCTGCGAGCACGCGGTGCGTTCATTTGCAGACCTCCGCACGACGTCGTCGTGATCGAACCAAGCCGTGACGAACTCACCGGCCGCCATAGGGTGTCACACCGGTGCGGTCAGGTGCTGGCTCGGTCCAACACTCGTTCCTCGAGCACCGGTTCGTAGAGCGTCGTGCGCTGAACGAGCCGACGGCCGATCGGTTCGACCAGCGACCGGAAGTCCTCGATGCCCACATCGGTGCCGTGCGAGGCCCCCGCGGCACGAGAGATGTTCTCGTCCATCAGGGTGCCGCCGACGTCGTTGCAGCCGGCCTGCAGCAACTGGCGGACGGCGTCGAAACCGATCTTGACCCAGCCCGACTGGATGTTGGCGATGTCATCCCGGTAGGCGATGCGAGCGATGGCGTGCATGAGCAGGTTCTCGCGGAACGTCGGGCCTCGTCGAGCCTTCTTTTGCAGGTAGATCGGTGCCGCCATGTGGACGAAGGGCAGGCCGACGAACTCGGTGAACCCGCCGGTCTCTCGTTGGAGGGCGCGGGTGTCGAGGAGGTGCTTGACCCAGCTCTCGGGTTGCTCGACCGAGCCGAACATGATCGTGACGTTCGATCGCAGGCCGACCTGGTGGGCGGTGCGGTGGGCGTCGAGCCATTCCTCGCTGTCGATCTTGTCGGGGCACAGCAGCGCCCGAACCGGATCGTCGAGGATCTCGGCCGCAGTGCCGGGCAAGGTCTTCAGACCGGCGGCCATGAGCCGTCGGAGGTAGTCGGCGAGCGGCTCGCCGAGACGCTTGGCTCCCTCGGTCACCTCGAGCGCAGTGAAGCCGTGGATGTGCATGTCCGGGCAGGCCTCGTGGACGGCCTGGGCGACGTCGATGTAGTAGTCGCCGTCGAAGTCGGGATGGATGCCGCCCTGGAGGCAGACCTCGGTGGCACCGACCTCGTGCGCCTCGATGACCCGCTTCTGCATCTCTTCGAGGGTCAGCAGATAGGGCTTGCCGCGGAGGTTGAGGCTCAGCGGCCCCTTCGAGAAGCCGCAGAAGCGGCACTTGAAGGTGCAGACGTTCGTGTAGTTGATGTTGCGGTTCTTCACGAAGGTGACGTCGTCACCGACGATGGCCTGGCGGAGTTCGTCGGCGACCTCGGCGATGGCGACGACCTCGGGCCCCCGAGCGTGGAAGAGCGTGAGGAGTTCATCGGCCCCGACCTCCTCGCCGGAGCGAACCCCGGCCAGCACCTCGGCGACGGCGCCGCCGATCGGCGAAGTGAGCCCCTTGCCGGTCACGAGGATCGGCGGGTCGACCACTGCCCCTGAATACCACTGGGTGCTTCGGTCGCCGATCAGGACGACATCGGCACCGTCGTCACCCTTGGCGACGAACTCGGCTCGCTCGGGGAAGACCGCACCGGGATCATCTCGGGCCAGTCCCTCGGCGTCGGAGCGGTCGAGGACGGCGAACCGAAGCGCCGGATCGAGCCAGCGACCATCGGCTGGGTTCTCGGCGGTGGGGCTCAGTTCGGCCAGCACGTACTCCGGATAGATCGTCAGACGAGGGGCCAGCGTGAACCCGGCCGATTCGGTGACCGCACGGAGTCGATCGAGCGCAGGCCACGGGCGTTCGGGATTCACGTGGTCGGCCGTGATGGGCGAGACCCCACCCCAGTCGTCGATACCGGCTCGCAACAGGGGAGCGAAGTCGTCGCTCAGATTCGGCGGCGCCTGGAGGTGGACCGATGTCGGCAGGATCAGCCGGGCCAGCGCGATCGCTCGCCAGTACGGATCGTCGGCGGCCGGCGCGTGCTTCCACATCGCCGTGCCCGCTTTCGGCAGGAAGTTCTGCACGATGACTTCCTGCACATGACCATGCCGAGCGTGGCTCTCGGCGATGGCGATCAGTGCGTCGATGCGGTCGGCTTCGGTCTCGCCGATCCCGACGAGGATGCCGCTGGTGAACACGATGCCCAGACGACCGGCCGCCTCGAGGGTGGCGAGCCGGCGGGCCGGCTCCTTGTCGGGTGCATTGAAGTGGGCGTCGAGATCGTCGCGCAGCGTCTCGAGCATCATCCCCTGGCTGGGAGCGACCGCTCGGAGCTGGGCGAGCTCGTCGGCGTGGAGCGCTCCTGCGTTGGCATGGGGAAGGAGCCCGGTCTCGTCGAGCACGAGTTGACACATGGCCGCGAGGTACTCGACCGTCGAGGCGTACCCTCGATCGGCCAGCCACTGGGCAGCCTGCGGGTAGCGCAGCTCGGGCCGCTCGCCGAGGGTGAAGAGCGCCTCATGACAGCCGGCTCGGGCGCCCTGCTTGGCGATGCGCACCACCTCGGCCGGCTCGAGGAACGGAGCGTCGAGGCGGGCGGGCGGCTGGGCGAAGGTGCAGTAGCCGCACTGGTCGCGACACAGCATGGTCAGCGGGATGAAGACCTTGGGGGAGTAGCTGACCCGGTTGCCGAAGGCTCGATCACGAACGGCGCCGGCGAGCCGCAGCAGCTCGGTCGTGCTCAGCAAGGCGAGTTGGTGCGCTTCGGTTGCGTCGGGCAGGGCACGATGGCTCGCACCATCGAAGTGGTTGGTCATCGGCGTTCTCTCGTTGTGGTGTTCGACAGGGCTTCAGGCGGGTGTGTTTGGCTCCGGACCTTGCCCGGGGTCACGGTTTCGTCGCAATGGGGGCAGCGAACGTGTTGCTCCAGCGGTGTTCCGCACACCTCGTGGACGAGGACCACCGGGGGATTCCCGGCGGCGTACCACTGGTCACCCCAGCGCATCAGGGCGATCAAGGCCGGCGAGAGGTCGGCGCCCTTGGGCGTCAGCCGGTACTCGTAGCGAGCCGGACGTTCCTGGTAGAGCGACTTCTCCACGATGCCGTCTTCGACGAGACGTTTGAGTCGGTCCGACAGCAGGTTCTTGGCGATGCCGAGGTCGTCGACGAGATCGGAGAAGCGGCGGACGCCACGAAAGAGATCGCGCAGCACGAGCAGGGTCCATCGGTCGCCGATGACGTCGAGCGTCGCCGCGATCGAGCAGGCGTTGGTTGACGACGATTCGGCCACGGGCGGCAAGCTAGACCCAGTGGGTTGCAAATCGCAACTCGCCGCCGTTTCGGTCCCCGACGCCGCAGGATCGCCTGGTTGGGGACTCAGGTGACCGGGGGAAGCAGGGTGTACGGCACCGTGCGGTACTCGCCGGTGTCGATGCGAATCGACGCGATCACCGTGGTGTAGTCCTCGAACGGCAGCTCGGCCCTGATGAGTCGGTAGTTGAACTTGCCCGGCTCGATCTGGAGTGGTTGCACGTTGCGGGCGACGGGCTCCGCCGTGACATCGACGTTGCCTTCGGCATCGGCCATGTGAAACACCGTTTCGAGTGCCGCCAGCTCGCCACCGCCGGGTGGATTCCAGACCAGAACCACCAGGTGCGGTGCGATCGTGCACGGCACCGGGGCCGGCGCCGGCCCGGAGAACTGCACACCGGACAGGTCGATCCGGGTGGTGGGTCCTGGCTCCTGGCGCAGTGCGATGTCGTCCATGAACAGAGCGGCGATGATCTCCATGGACCGATAGTGTCGGGAATCGTGAGTGAAGCCTCAACCCGTGACGTGATTCTTCGTGAAGCGCGCTCGTGTTTCGCCCGGCAAGGCTTCGAAGGAACGTCGCTCAACGACATCGCTGCCGGGGTCGGCATCCGCCGTCCGAGCCTGCTGCATTACTTCGCTTCGAAAGAGGCGATCTACCGCGAGGTCCTGACCGACGCGCTCCTCGACTGGGGCCGGCGCCTCGATCGACCGATTCCGGGACCGGCAGCCACCGGATGGGAACGCGTCGACGACGTACTGAAGGTCAGCTTCGACTTCTTCGTGACCAACCCCGAGATCGTGGTCATCGTGCGCCGCGAGGCGCTCACCGAGGAAAGCCATCTCGGATTCGATCTCGGCACCGCACTGCGTCCGTACTACGAACGCGCCGTCGAGTTCTTCCGGCGTGAGATGGCTCGGGGCACGTTCCGTGAGCACGACGCCGAGCATCTCGTGCTCACGGGATACGGAGCGCTCCTGACCTACTTTTCCGACCACGCGCTGCTCCGTGGCCTCATCGATGTCGATCCCTACTGCGACGAGGAACTCGAACGCCGCTACGCGCACATGCGGGCGTTCATTCGTTCGGCGCTCGAACCGACGACGCTGATGACGGAACACACCTCGACATGATCGGTCCGTGGTCGAAGACGGTCGGTCCGACGAATTGTGGATGTGTGCGATCGGTCTTTAGCATCGATCGGCACCACTCGTTCCAGGAGGCCGCGTGAACAACCAAGGGACATCCCGAGTGACCTCCCCGATCTGGCTCGTCGTCGAGGACGAAGCGACCGATCGTCAGATCCTCGAGCGAGCCGTCACCCAAGCCGGCGTTGCGGTCCAGTTGGCCGTGGTGGAGGACGGCCGATCGGCGCTGCGTCATCTCGACGAGGCCTCGGCGCTGCCGTCGCTGATCATGCTCGATCTCAATCTGCCAGACATCGCCGGCACCGACGTCCTGGCCGAGATCCGTGAGAATCATCAGACCGCCTCGATTCCGGTGCTCGTGCTCTCCGGCAGCGCCGACCAGCGAACGATCGACAAGGCCTATCGCAACGGGGCCAACGCCTACTTCGTGAAGCCCGACACGCTCGATGGTCTGGTGGAGCTGGTCGATCGAATCCACACCCACTGGCACGTGACCGCCCTGCTGCCTCGCTGATCACCCTGCAGAGCCGACGGCGATCGGCGGCTTCACGGCACGCAAATAGGTCCAGGCGACCCGATGCAATACAGTCGCCGCCATGAGCCACACGCTGTCAGAACAGCAATCCAAGGAACTGCTCGCGCCCTTCGGGATCCCGTTCCTCGGCGAACGCATCGTCGCCACCGCCGAGGAGGCGGCCGCCGCCGCCACCGAACTGGGCTTTCCCGTCGTGGTCAAACTCAATGGGGCCGCCATCGCCCACAAGACCGAGCGTGGGCTGGTTCGACTCGGGCTCGGCTCCGCCGAGTCAGTGGCCGATGCCGGCGCCGATCTGCTGGCTGCGGCGACGCCCGAAGACGGTGCGGTCTCGTTGCTGGTCGCGCCGATGGTCAGATCCAACCGCGAATTCATCTGTGGCGTGTCCACCGACCCACAGTTCGGCTTGACCGTCCTGCTCGGTGTGGGCGGCATCCTGGCCGAGGCCATCGCCGACGTGACCCTCCGACTGGTGCCGATCACGGTCGAGGATGCCGTGGAAATGGTCGACGAGCTGTCGACGCAGGACTTGCTCGGTGCTTTTCGGGGCGAGGCCGAGGTCGATCGCGCAGCGCTCGCCGATGTCCTGGTCTCGCTCTCGCGAGCTGCCGAGGGCTCGCCGGGTATCGCATCGATCGATCTGAACCCCGTACTCATCAACCATGGTGCACCGGTTGCGGTCGATGCGCTCGTCGAGATCGCCGAGGAAGCCTGACATGTCGAAGACCATGACCCCCGCCCATTTCGCTGCGTTGTTCGAGCCCCGAGGCGTGCTCGTCGCCGGCGCCTCGACACATCCTGGCAAATTCGGCTTCGTGAGCCTGCACAACATCTTGGCCAACGGCTACGAGGGCAAGGTGTTCGCCACCAACCGTGACGGCGCCGAGGTGCTCGGCATCCAGTCGGTCGCCGACATCGCCGAGCTCCCCGACGGCGAGATCGACCTGGTGTTCGTCTGCACCCCGGCAGCGGCGAACCCGGATCTCCTGCGCAGCTGCGCGGCCAAGGGCATCAAGGCCGCCTTCATCACCTCCGCCGGTTATGGCGAGGCCGGTGAAGCCGGTATCGCAGCCCAGGCCGATCTCGTTGCCCTGGCCGAAGACCTCGACATCCTGCTGGCCGGCCCCAACGGTCAAGGCGTCGTCTCGACGCCGGCGAATCTGTGCGCCCAGATCGTGGCGCCGTACCCACCCGCCGGCCGTATCGGTGTCGCCTCACAGTCGGGCAACTTCGTCTCGTCGTTCCTCAACTGGTCTCGCGCCACCGGCGTCGGCATCTCACGGGCCGTGAGCGCCGGCAATGCGGCCGCCGTCAACGTCGCCGACTATCTCGACTTCTACGCCTCCGACGATCACACTGCGGTCGGGCTCGCCTACGTCGAGGGCATCGAAGACGGCCGTGCCTTCTATGAACGCATCAAGACCATCGCGGCCAAGAAGCCGATGGTCTTGGTGAAGGGTGGCGCCACCGCCGGCGGCGCCCGAGCCGCGGCCAGCCACACCGGCAGCCTCGCCACCGACGACCGGGTGTTCGACGGGGCCATGCGCCAGGCCGGTGTCATTCGTGCCGAAACGGTCGAGGAGGCGTTCGAAACCGCCGCCACCTTCGCCACCCAGCCGATTCCGGCGGGCAACCGTGTCGTCGTCATGACCACCGCCGGCGGTTGGGGAGTGGTCACCGCCGACGCCATCCATTCGAGCAGTCTTCAGCTGATGACGTTGCCCGACGACCTCCTCGCCCAGATCGACGAGCACCTGCCACCACGCTGGAGTCGAAACAACCCGGTCGATCTCGCCGGCGGCGAGACTCGCGACACCATCCCCGAGGTCATGTCGATCATCGCCAACCATCCCGAGGTCGATGCGATCATCTACCTCGGCCTCGGCATCCAGTCGAACCAGGCTCGGATGATGAAAGAGGGACGTTTCTACCCCGACCACGGGCTGGATCGAATCGTCGCCTACCACGAGCGGCAGGATGCTCGTTTCGCCGAGGCAGCCGCCGAGATCTCCGATGCCACCGGCAAGCCGATCCTGACCGCGACCGAGCTCGCCATCGCCGATCCCGAGAACCCCGGCCCGGCAGCGGTTCGAGCAAGCGGTCGCCTCTGCTACGCAACGGCCAACCGAGCGGTCACGGCACTCGAGCACCTCTACCAGTACTCACGGTTCCAACAGCGATCACGCTCCGACACCTGATCGGCTGCGTACCTCAACGAGCGTGGTCAACTGCTAGGTTCGCCTCCGACATGCTGTCGGCCCGCCTCATTCGTCGCTATCTCCCTCTGGTTCTCCTGGTACTGGTTGCCGGGGTCGCGTGGCGTGCCGCCGGGTCGGCCGACATCGACGACGAACGCCTCGATGCCATCCAGTACGAGCGAGAGCTGAGCACGCCGGTGCTGTCGGCCCGCCGCGTGCCACGCACGTTGCAGGCGCCCATCGCCGACGACGCCATCCAACCCGCCATCGACACCGTCCTGGCCGGCTCGACCCCGACCACGTGCCTCGTCGTCACCGTCGATGGGCGGGTGATCGCGGATCAGAACCCCGAGCTCCCCGTCGTTCCGGCTTCCAACGAAAAGATCCTGACCACGTTCGTCGCACTGAGCCTGCTCGGCCCCGACCAGACCTTCACCACCGAGCTTCGCTCGACCGGAGTGGTCAACGACGGGCTCCTCGAGGGCGACCTCTATCTGGTCGGCGGCGGCGACCCCTTCCTCTCCACCGACAACTGGTGGACCCAATTCGATGACCAGGCCGGTCGGGCCCACACCCGACTCGAGGTCCTGGCCGATCAGGTGGCCTCGGCGGGGATCAGCAACGTCAGCGGCGCGCTCTTCGGCGACGAATCGCTGCTCGACAGCGAGCGCTATGGACCGTGGGCGACCCGACTGATCGACACCCGTCAGTCCGGTCCACTGTCGGCGCTTGCCGTCAACGAAGGGTTCATCAGCTGGCCCGAGGAATACACCGGGAGCTTCCGGCCCCGCGTGCCGACCGACAACCCCCCGGCGCACGCCGCCGAGGTCTTTGCCGGGCTGCTGGCCGAACGAGGTGTGACGGTCCGCCCGGGCGGAGCGGCAACGGCCCCGCCGGAGGCGGCGACCCTCGCCCAAGTCGTGTCGCCGCCGCTGAGCGAGATCACCACCCACATCTCGAGCTACAGCAACAACTTCGGAGCAGAGATGCTGCTGAAGTACCTCGGGCTCACCCAGCAGGGGGTTGGTAGCACCGCCGCCGGTGCGCAGGTGATGACGTCGTACCTGTCCGACAGCGGCTTCAGCATGAACGGCGTCAACCTGCTCGATGGTTCGGGACTGAGCGAAGAGACCACCGTGACCTGCCAGCTGCTCGACGAAGTGCTGCTGGCTGCCGGGTTCGACTCGACGTTCGCCCTGGGACTGTCCATCGGCGGCGTCCGAGGGAGCCTCGTCGCACGGCACACCGAGACCGCAGCGTCCGGACAGGTCTTCGCGAAGACCGGCACCCTCAACGACGTCACGGCGCTGTCGGGCTATGTCGCATCTCCGGTGGAACCTGGCACCATCCTCACGTTCGCCTACATCGTCAATGGCGAACTCGCCGGTCAGGACGAGCGCATCCGCGACCTGCAGGAACCATTCGTCGACCAGCTCGCGACCTATCCGAGCGGCCCCTCCCTTGCCGACATCTCGCCTCTGGCCCCGAGCGTCAACGTCCTGCCCGAGGTCGGCGACGACGCGGCACCGAGCGCATCGGACTGAATCAGCCATGAGCCATCGCCTCCCGCAGTTCCCCCTTTCGTCGGTCCTGCTTCCGACCATGCTGCTGCCCCTGCACGTCTTCGAGCCTCGCTATCGCCAACTCGTGTCCGACATCGGTGACGAGGGCACCTTCGGGGTCTCGTTGATCGAACGGGGGAGCGAGGTCGCCGACGGCGGCGGCAACACCAGCGTACGAGCATCGATCGGCGTCATCGCCAAGGTCTTGCGCCGGGAGGAACTCGCTGACGGACGCTCGACGATGCTGTGTGTCGGGACCGAACGGTTCGACGTCGCGCGGTGGTGCGAAGAGGATCCCTATCCCATTGCCGAGATCGACCTCCTGCCCGACATCGACGGGCCGCCGTGCACCGATGACGCGGTGGTGGCGATGCTGTCGATGTTCCAACTGTGCCGCTCGGTGTTCGAACGGCACGGGATCAACACCGGCCAACCACCGAGCTTCGACGACGACCCCGCGATCTCCTCGTTCCAGGTCGCCTCACTGTCGCCGCTCGGTGAACTCGACCGCTATGACGTGCTCCGCAAACGCACCGCCAGCGAACGTGTCAGCCTGCTGACCGAGCAACTCGAGGCGGCCGCTGCGACGCTCGAGTTCCGTCTCAGCTCCTGATCGTCGAGATCGTCGGCGCGCCCCTCGGCGAGACAAAGGAGGCGAAGATCCCGGGACCTGGCCTCGAACGCGCTTAGACTCGTGCGAGCAAACGGTGTGGGACAGAAAGCGAGGCCGTCGTGGCCAAGGCCAACCCGCTCGATGGGGCGAAAGAAATCCAAGTCATGCTGGTCGGTTACGCCAAGCAGGAAACGGTGGAGCCACTCAAGTCGCTCGCTGGGTTCTTGGCCTGGGGACTCGCCGGAGCGGTCTTCGTGTTTCTCGGAACGTTCTTCTTGAGCATGGGGATTCTGCGCCTCCTCCAACAGGTCTTCGAAGGCGGCAGCTTCGCGTCGACCGTGCCTTACCTGATCACCATCGTCGTGTTGCTTGCCGCCATCGGCATCATCTTCAGCCTCTTCAGCCGATCGAAGAAACGAGTGCTTTCATGACCGACTCGACCAAGATCTCGCCCGCCGACATCGAGGCGAAGTTCCGTGACATCGCCGACCAGGTCGACACCGTGGCGAACGACTCGAAGAAGAAGGCAGCCGTCGCCGGCACGGCCTTCGCCGTGATCCTGATGCTGGTCATCTATCTGCTGGGCAAGCGGAACGGGAAGCGACAGAGCACCGTCGTCGAGATTCGGCGGCTCTGATCGTGTTCCGCATGTTTCTCGTCTGGGGAGTCCGTCGCTCGTTCGCCGGCCCGGGCAAGCCGTGGCTTCTGTCTTCTGGTGCGATCTTGGCCATGCGCATGGTCAAGACGGTGACGACCAAGGTCGAAGTGATCGATCTGTCCAAGTCCAAACCGGGCGACCGAATTCTGATCGAGCACCTCGACATCACCCACGCGCAACAGCTCAAGGCCCAGAAGGCGGCGAAAAAGGCCGGCAAGCGGGCCAGCAAAGACGCGAAACGTCTGGCCAAAAGGGCTGACCTCGCGTCGGCCTCTCTAGGATCGGCAGCCGTGAAAGTACTGCTGCGAAATCCGAGCCGTGAAGTGGAGCTCGACGGTCCGATGTCGGTCGTGAAGCTCCTTCAGCACTTCGGCGTACCGCGCGAGTCGGTGCTCGTCATTCGCGAGGGCACGCTCGTGCCCGGCGATGCCCTGCTGGCCGACACCGACACCGTCGAGGTCCGCCCCGTGATCTCCGGTGGCAGCGCATGAAGTGCAAGGTCTGTCGCGGACCGGCGATCATCGACATCCGTCGTCACAACGCGAACTTCTGCACCGAGCACTTCGTTCGCTATTGCCACGACCAGGTGGCGCGCTCCATCAAGGAGTTCGCGATGTGTTCTCCGGGTGAGCGCCTGCTGGTGGCGGTGTCCGGCGGCAAGGACAGCCTTGCGGTCTGGGACATCCTCCATTCGATGGGCTACGAAGCCGACGGTCTCTACGTCGGACTGGGCATCGGGGAGTACTCCGAAGGTTCGGGCGGCTATGTCCAGCGATTCGCCGAACGGCGCGGGCTGAAGCTCATCGACATCGATCTTCGGGCCGAGTACGGCTACGACGTGCCGACGGCTTCGGCGGTGACCAAGCGCGTCCCATGCTCGGCGTGCGGACTCTCGAAGCGCCACCTCTTCGACGCGGCCGCCGTCGAAGGCGGCTACGACGCCGTCGTCACCGGACACAATCTCGATGACGAGGCCGCGGTGCTCTACGGCAACGTGTTGCGGTGGCAGACCGACTATCTCGGTCGACAGCGCCCGGTTCTGGCAGCCCGCAACGGGTTCCCGCGCAAGATCAAACCACTCGTCCGCCTCGGCGAGCGAGAGATGGCGGCGTATTGCGTGGTGCAGGGCATCGACTACCAGGTCGAGGAATGCCCGATGGCGGCCGGCAACAAGCACCTCCAGTACAAGGAGATCCTGAACGCGCAGGAAGCCGCGTCGCCCGGAGCGAAGGCGGCCTTCTACTTCGGCTTTCTCCGAAACGCCGTCGACCGATTCGATGTCGATCCCGACGACGACACGCTCGGCACCTGCGAACGCTGCGGTTCACCCGCAAGCGGTGACGTCTGTTCCTTCTGCCGCCTGGTCGAACGCACCGAGGGAGCCGAGCCCGTGCCGGTGCCCTTCCCCCAGAAGAAGTCGAAACGGCCGCGGTCGACCACCGGGGACACCAGGGCTCGCAAGGGCGGCAGCAGCAACGCCGCATCCAACGATGGAGTGACGACATGATCAGAGGCTGGAAATGACCGACGCCACCAACGAACTGGCGGCGGGCGACCTCGTCCTCATCATCGACAACCGAGATCGCCGACACCTGATCACGCTCGCCGAGGATGGGGCGTTCCACTCGCACGCCGGGGTGCTCGACCACGCGAAGATGATCGGCCAACCGCAGGGTTGCGAGGTGTCGACCACCAAGGGCCAGAAGTTCCGGGCATTCAAACCGACGCTCGAGGAGTTCATCCTCTCCATGCCCCGTGGCGCTCAGGTCATCTATCCGAAGGACCTCGGTCCGATGATGATGTTGGCCGACATCGCCCCGGGAATGAAGGTGTTCGAGTCGGGCATCGGCTCCGGGGCGTTGTCGATGACCCTGTTGCGCGCCGGGGCTGACATCGTTGGCTACGAACTGCGCGAGGACTTTGCCGCTCGGGCGAAGAAGAACGTGGAATCGTTCCTCGGCCGCGAAGTGCTCGATCGCTACCGGATCGAGATCCGATCGGCGTATGACTCGATCGATGGCAACGACTTCGATCGTGTGATGCTCGATCTTCCCGAACCGTGGCAGGTCGTGCCCCACGCCGAGATGGCGCTACGCCCGGGCGGCGTCTTCATGGCCTACACCCCGTCGATCACCCAGGCCGTTCGTTTGCGCGAGGCGCTGACCCACACACGTTTCACCGAGATGAAGACGCTCGAGGTCCTGAACCGGGGCTGGCACATCGAGGGACAGGCCGTGCGGCCAGACCATCGCATGGTGGCCCACACGGCGTTCCTGACCCGCGCCCGGTTGCTCGCACCGTCGACGGCGCCGGCGGCATCGTCGGCCGCGCCGATGGTCGAGCCGGCGGCCGCGCCACCACCGGAGACCGCCTGACCACCGAGCGTCCAGGGCCACCACGCAACGTGTGGTGGCGTCGGGATCCCTGGTACGATCGCTGCCAGGTTCTCACCATCGCCACTTCGGTGCCGATGTGACGTGGGTGCCGCCGCACCGCAGTCGGCACGCACACATTCCGCCCGGCGTTCACCGCCGGCGGGGGCAGAAGTCCAGTCGCCCCGGTCGTCTCTGACCGGGGCGACTGCGTTCACGCAGCGAGCAACTGCGTTCACGCAGCGAGTCGAGCTGCGCTTCACGCAGCGAGTACCTGCGTTCACGCAGCGAGCGACTGCGTTTTCGTCGGGGAGCGGGGTTCGGTCTAGGTTGGCGCCACAGCGTCGTCGAGGCCTGGGACCGGCCGAAGCGACTCGCACGATCACGAAGGGGACCAGCATGTATCCAGGCCATTGGGCAGTCGAGCGACCCGATCACCCAGCCGTGGTGATGGCGGGGTCGGGGCTCACGCAGAGCTACGCCGAACTCGATGCTCGATCGAACCAACTCGCCCATGTCTTCCGAGAACTGGGCATCGAGCGCGGCGGCCACGTGGCGATCTTCATGGAGAACCAGATCCGATTCATGGAGGTCTGCTGGGCGGCGTTGCGCTCGGGCATCTACATCACCGCGATCAACAGCTATCTGTCCGCACCCGAGGTGGCGTACATCATCGACGATTGCGATGCCGAGGCTGTCGTGACCTCGAGGGCCAAGGCGTCGGTCATCACCGAGGTCCTCGCCGGCGACGATCGTCCGGCCAAGGTGCGATCGTGGTTGATGGCGACCGACGACGACGAGTCGCCACCCGAGGGTTTCGAAGACTTCGACGCCACCATCGCCTCCCGGCCGACCAGCAAGATCGCCGACGAATCCAATGGCACGATCATGCTGTACAGCTCGGGGACCACGGGCCGCCCCAAGGGCGTGCTGCGGTCGCTGCCGACCACCCCGATCGAGGAGGGCGATCCTCGCTCGGCGGTGCTGCCGATCACCTACGACTACCGACCCGAGATGGTCTATCTCTCGCCGGCCCCGATGTATCACGCAGCGCCGCTGGCCTTCTCACTCGCGGTGCATCGAGCGGGCGGGACGCTCGTCATCATGGAGAAGTTCGACGAGCGCAACGCACTCGCCGCCATCGAGAAGTATCGGGTGACCCACAGCCAGTGGGTGCCCACGATGTTCGTCCGCATGCTGAAGCTCACCGAGGCCGAGCGAACCGCACACGATCTGTCCTCACTCGAAGTGGCCATTCATGCCGCCGCTCCGTGTCCGGTGCCGGTGAAACATCAGATGATCGAGTGGTGGGGACCCGTGCTCTCTGAGTACTACGCCGGCACCGAGGGCATCGGCTCGACCTTCATCACCAGCGAGGAGTGGCTGGCGAAGCCGGGATCGGTCGGGAGGTGCCGTACGGGAGTGCTGCACATCGTGGATCCCGAAGGCAACGACCTCCCGCCGGGGGAGACGGGTGGGGTCTACTTCAGCGGCAGCGCCGAGTTCGAGTATCACAAGGCACCGGAGAAGACCGAAGAATCTCGTCTCGATGGTGGTCGTGTCACGCTCGGCGACGTCGGCTACGTCGACGAAGACGGCTATCTCTTCCTGACCGATCGCAAGGCGTTCATGATCATCTCCGGGGGCGTCAACATCTATCCCCAAGAGGTCGAGGATTGCCTGATCGTGCACCCCGCGGTCGCCGACGTCGCCATCTTCGGAATTCCCGACGACGTCATGGGCGAGTCCGTGAAGGCGGCGGTCCAGTTGCGGCCCGGTGAGATGCCGAGTCCGGCCAAGGAACGAGAGCTGCTCGAGTACCTGCGCGAGCACATCGCGCACTACAAGGTGCCGCGTTCGATCGACTTCCACGACGAGCTGCCGCGGCTCCCGACGGGCAAGCTCTACAAGCGTCTGCTGCGAGACGAGTACTGGGGGAAGAAGGACTCCAGCATCGTCTGATCCGTCTCGCACGAGCGTGGAATCGGCTCGGTGAACGATGCGTTTCGTGGGATCGGCGGATCCCTCGCCTCGGCTAGGTTGACCGGATGGCTCCCGTTGACGATCGCCGCAACACCGAACTCCGTGACGACATCCGTCGGCTGGGCCGACAGCTCGGCGAAGCGGTTGCCCGTCAAGAAGGAGACGGCTTTCTCACCCTGGTCGAGGAAGTACGCGTACTCGCCCGTCGGCTTCGCCGTGACGGCGACACCGAGGCCGGCGCGGCGCTCACCGATCTCCTGGCCCATGCTTCGCTGGTCGATGCCATCCGATTGGTACGGGCGTTCACCACCTACTTCCACTTGGCGAACGTCGCCGAGCAGGTTCACCGGATCGACGATCTCAACATCAAGAAGGAAGGCACCGGCCGTTTCGAGGCCACCGTCAAGGACCTCATCGGGCGGGGCTTCACCCCCGAACAGATCGAATCGGCGCTGGCGAAGACCGCGCTCCGCCCGGTGTTCACTGCGCACCCGACCGAGGCGTCTCGTCGATCGATCCTCGACAAGCTCGCCGAGATCGCCCAGTTGATCGAGCGTCGGGGTGCCGACCGGTCGACCTCGTCGGAGCACCGCAGGCTCGATCGCCGTGTCGACGAGTTGCTCGACGCCATGTGGCAGACCGACGAGATCCGTCGTGAGCGTCCAAGCCCCCTCGACGAATCGCGCACGATGATCTACTACCTCGATCAAATCGTGCGCACCGGATTGCCCGAACTCTGGACCGACATGACGATCGCCCTCGAGGCCGTCGGTGTCGACCCCCACGTCAATCTTGCGCCCGTGGTCTTCGGCAGCTGGGTCGGGGGCGATCGTGACGGCAACCCGAACGTCACCCCTGCGACCACCGAAGCGGTCGTCGATCTCCACCGGGCCCGCGCCCTGCGTATCTTGCGCGACGAGGTCGAGGCGCTGCGGGCCGAACTGAGCCCTTCGGAGCTGGTCCGGCCGGCATCGGCAGAGCTGATTGCCGCCGTGGAGGCCGATCGTGCGCACTACCCCGAGGTCTTCCGCCGGATCGGGCGCATCAACGATGGCGAGTGGTACCGGCTGCGATTGGCCGTGATGCTGTTCCGGCTCGACGAGGCCCGCCGCAACGCCGAGGCCAGCCGGGCCTACCGACGACCCAACCAGCTCATGGCCGACCTCGAGCAATTGGATCGCTCGCTACGCGAACACGATGGCGAACTGATGGCCGATGGCCGCCTCGCCCGGGTGCGGCAACTGGTCGCCACCGTCGGCTTCACCCTTGCCGCCCTCGACATCCGCGAACACGCCAAACGCCACCACGCATCGTTGTCGACCCTCTTCGGCGCCACCGGCATCAGCTATCCCGACGATCGTGCGGCCCGTACCGCACTGCTCCTCAGCGAACTGACCTCCCGCCGACCACTCGCCCCTCCGGGCTCGCCCGCAGCCGACGACGATCCGCTGCAACTGTTCCGCTCACTGCGCCGGCTCCTCGACACGCACGGCGACGAACTCGTCCAGAGCTACATCGTGTCGATGACCGAAGGGGTCGACGACATCCTCGCTCCCGTGCTGCTCGCACGCGAAGTCGGGCTGCTCGATCCATCGACCGGGCGATCCCGCCTCGGCTTCGTCCCCCTCTTCGAGACCATCGACGACCTCCGTGGGATCGGCGACACCCTTCGCCAACTCCTGGGCATCAGCGCCTATCGCCGAATCGTCGAGCTGCGTGGCGGACTGCAGGAGGTCATGGTCGGTTACTCCGATTCCAACAAGGACGGGGGCATCGCCACCTCGCAATGGGAGATCCACAAGGCGCTCCGGGAGATCCGCGATGTCTCGGCCGAGACCGGCGTCCGCATTCGGGTGTTCCACGGTCGCGGTGGCACCGTCGGTCGCGGTGGCGGACCGACGCACGAGTCGATCTTGTCGCAACCATCGGGCGTGATCGATGGCGAGGTGAAGATCACCGAGCAGGGTGAGGTCATCGCCGACAAGTACGGTCGGCCGGACATCGCACACCGCAATCTCGACCTGGCGCTCAGCGCCGTGCTGGAAGCAACCGTGGCGCAGCAGGTACCCCGACATGAACCCGAGCAGATCGGTCGGTGGTCGCAGGTGATGGAGCAACTCTCCGACGCTGCCTATGCGGCCTATCGCTCGTTCGTCGAGCAGCCCGGACTTCCGCTGTACTTCGCCACCTCCACACCGGTGGAGGAGCTCGGCGGCATGAACATCGGCTCTCGCCCGGCGCGCCGGGCGACCATGGCCGCCGATGGCGACACCGGCCCGACCCTCGACGACCTCCGTGCGATTCCCTGGGTGTTCGGGTGGACACAGAGTCGCCAGATCATCCCCGGTTGGTTCGGTGTCGGGTCGGGACTCCGAGCGGTCCGAGAAGCGGGACACGCCGCGTCTGCTCGACGAGATGTTCGAAGGCTGGACCTTCTTCCAGACGTTCCTCGCCAATGTCGAGATGACGATGGCCAAGACCGACCTCGGCATTGCGCGTCGCTACGTCGAGGCGCTGGTCGACCCGTCGCATCATCACCTCTTCGAGGCGGTGGTCGCCGAACACGACCGCACGATCGACGAGCTGACCCGAGTGACGGGGCGCGAGCCGCTCGGCGATCTTCCCATTCTCAAGCGCACGCTGGGTATTCGCGCCGTCTACCTCGATCCGCTCCATGTCCTCCAGATCGACCTCCTGGCCCGAGCCCGAGCGACGCCGATGTCCGACGACGACGATGCGCGGCGCCTCCGTCGAGCACTGCTCCTGACAGTCAACGGCGTCGCTGCTGGTATGCGGAACACCGGTTGAGGTGGCGATGCTGACGCAAAGGGCACCGTGTCTCGTAGTCTGTCGAGCGTGGTCGAACCAATCACTGCTCCTTCACCTCGTCCAGGGGTCCGCCCGATGACGCAGCCTGCATGGAAAGATTCCTGATCGTGGACCGCATCGAGCGACATGACGTGATCAACGCGATCGGACTGGCCGTCGCGCTGTTGGCCATGGCACTCGGGCTCGTTTTCGGCGCGCGATCACTGTTCAACACCGTCAACGGCGGGTTGGTCGAAAAGACCGAAGACCCCGCCAAGATCGAGGCACAGGCGGCCGAGGACGCAGCGGCCGAAGCAGAGGCCAACGGCGAGGGAGCCGGCACCGAGACCACAGTGGTCACCGAACCGGAACCGACCGAGACCACCGAGGCCGTTGCGGTCGTCCGCCCGCCCGGCGAAGTCACCATCATCGTCGGCAATGGCGCTCGCAAGAGCGGCGTCGCCGGTGCCGGGACCGATCTGCTGACCCAGGCCGGCTACAAGGCACTGTCACCGAAGAACGCGCCGACCGTTGCGAACAGCGTCGTCTACTACCTCGAGGGTTACGAAGCCGACGCCGCACAGGTTGCCCGCCTCGCGCTGATGGGCGAGACGGCCATCGCGCCGATGCCCGCCGATCCCGGCATCGAGATCGGCGATGCCCAGCTCGTCGTGATTCTCGGGCAAGACACCGCCGTCGGCTGATCATTGCGCCGACGTTGGCCACCATCACGCCTCGCCATCCACCCTGCCATCGTCAACAAGAAAGAGGCCCTGCCCCATGGGACAGTTCCACCAGTTCACCATGACGTCGATCATCGGTGAGGACGTCGACTTCGCCGACTACGAAGGCAAGGTCATCCTCGCCGTCAACGTTGCGAGCCGTTGAGGCCTCACGCCTCAGTACGCAGGTCTGCGTGCGCTTCATCACGACTTCGCCGACCAGGGGTTCGTCGTCCTGGGGTTCCCCTGTAATCAATTCGGCCAGCAAGAGCCAGGCTCCGACGCCGAGATCCTCGAGTTCGTGACGTCGAAGTTCGACGTCGACTTCCCGATGTTCTCCAAGATCGACGTCAACGGCGAGACCGCAGCGCCGCTCTATCGATTCCTCACGTCGGCCGCGCCAAACGCCGAGGGTGGCGAAGCGATCAGCTGGAACTTCGAGAAGTTCCTCGTGGGTCGCGACGGTGACACCGTCACCCGCTTCGGCCCTCAGACGACGCCCGAGCAGATCGCCGAACTCCTGCCCGAACACCTCTGACCGTCGACGCTTCGTGACCGGTCGTGGCCATCTCGACACCGGTGGTCCGACCTGTCACGATGTCCGTCCGTGGTGACCACCTCTCCCGATCCATCCGCCTCCGGGCCGTTGCCCTCGCCGCTGGCGGGTTTGAAGGTCCTCGACTTCACCCGGGTGGTGGCCGGCCCCTTCGCCACTCGGATGATGGCCGATCTCGGCGCCGACGTGGTCAAGGTCGAACCGCCCGATGGTGACATCACGAGGATCTGGGGCGAGGAACGGGGCGGACAATCCGGCTTCTACGTCCAACAGAACGCCGGCAAGCGCAACATCTGCGTCGATCTCCGAGCCGCTGGGGCGACCGAGCTGCTGCGCTCGATGGTCGAGGCCGCCGACATCGTCGTCGAGAACTTCCGGCCCGGCATCATGGCGCGCTATGGACTCGACTACGAGACCCTGCGATCGATCAACCCCCGAGTGATCATGCTGTCGGTTTCGGGCTTCGGCCAGACGAGCAGCCACGCCGGGCGAGCCGCCTTCGCTCCCGTCTTGCACGCCGAGTCTGGCCTCCTGGCTCGTCAGGCCTTCTTCGACGGGGTCGCACCGGTCGACCCGGTGTTGTCGATCGCCGACACCAATGCGGCGCTCCACGGACTCGTTGCGGTGCTGGCAGCCCTGCATCTTCGCTCGACCACCGGAACCGGACAGCACGTCGATCTGGCGATGCTCAACGCCATGACGGTCACCGACGACTACGCCCACAACGCTCTCGACGCCGCTCGACCGTTTCGCCTCGGCGGCGAGGTGTGGAAGACCGGCTTCGGGCACATGCTGATCGCCGCCAACGCCAAGGTGTTGTGGTTCATGCTCCGCCAGGGCGATCGACTCGACGACGGACTCGGCCCCGACGCGCCGGTCGACACCAAGGCGGCGACGCGCCAGCAACTGATGGCCGACTGGTTCGAGTCCTTCGTCGATCGCGACACGCTCATCGCCGAACTCGACGACCTGAACATCGCCTGGGGCGACGTGCTCGCCCCCGGCGATGTGTTCGACACCGAGGTGGCGCACGAGCAGCGACTCTCGACCCACGTCGATGATCGGGCCGGCAACACCCGGCGGGTCACCGAATCGCCGTACCACTTCAGCCATGCCGTCTCCCGCGTCGCCGGGGCCGCACCGCACCGAGGTGAACATCACATGGAAGTCCTGGCAGAGTGGATCGGATACGAACCGGACCAGGTCGTGGCCCTCGAAGCCTCCCGAATCCTGCTTCTCGACGCCCACGCCATGGCGAAACGTGCGGCGAGCCCGACCGACGGCGAGGAGCGATGACGCCCGGATCGGGAGGCGCGCCGTCGCCGTACATGACCTTCACCGCCGAACAGTGGGCGGGTCTTCGCGCCGCAACGCCCCTGAGTCTCGACGAGACCGACCTCGAGCGTCTGCGCGGCATCAACGTCGAGCTCAGTCTCGACGAAGTGGCGAGCATCATGTTGCCGCTCTCGCGCCTGCTCAACCTCTACGTCGGGGCGTCACAGGAGCTGTACCGGGCATCGGACACCTTCCTCGGTCAGCTGCCGGCCAAGGTGCCCTTCGTCATCGGTATCGCCGGCTCGGTCGCCGTCGGCAAGTCCACGACTGCTCGCGTGTTGCAGGCGCTGCTCGGTCGTTGGCCCGACCATCCGAAAGTCGATCTCATCACCACCGACGGATTCCTGTATCCGAACGCGGTGCTGATGGAACGCAATCTCATGGACCGCAAAGGGTTCCCCGAGAGCTATGACCGGCGACGGCTGCTGCAATTCATGTCCGACATCAAGTCCGGCGAACCCGAGGTCGAGGCCCCGGTCTATTCCCATCTGACCTACGACATCCTCGACGGCGTCCATCTCACCGTCCGACAGCCCGACATCGTGATCGTCGAAGGACTCAACGTCTTGCAGACCTCGGCCGCGAGCTCGGAATCACCGCTTGTTCGTCTCGGACTTCTTCGATTTCTCGATCTTCGTCGATGCCGACATCGACGACATCAAGCAGTGGTACGTCGAGCGGTTCTTCACGCTGCGAGAGACGGCCTTCCTCGACAAGCGCTCGTTCTTCCGGCGCTTCGCCGAACTCAGCGATGCCGAGGCCACCGCCACCGCCACCGCCATCTGGCAGTCGATCAACGAGAAGAACCTGGTCGAGAACGTACTCCCCACCCGCGAGCGCGCCGACCTGATTCTCCGCAAGGGAACCGATCACGCCGTGAGCCAGGTCAAACTCCGACGGCTGTGACACTGCATCTGCTGTCGCAGATGCAGTGTCAGAGCTCGGCTTCGATCAAGTGCGGGCCTGGTTCCGATGCAGCCCATGCGAGCGCGTCGACGAGCTGGGCTCCGGTGGTGACGTTGCGGCCGGGAACGCCGAACCCCTCGCCGAGTTTGACGAAGTCGAGGTCGGGACCACCGAGATCGGTGAGGCGACGGCCGACCGCACCCACATCGAGCGCAGCGTTCGCCAGTTCGACGTCGAGGATCTGGTAGCGGCGGTTGGCACAGATCACGGTGGTCACGTCGAGCTGCTCGCGAGCCATGGTCCACAACGACTGCACGGTGTAGAGCGAGCTCCCGTCGGCCTGGAGCGCGAGCACCGGACGATCGGGGCAGGCGACGGCCGCACCGATGGCGCTGGGCAGCCCACCCCCGATGGCCCCTCCGAGAATCGCCAGCAGGGTGTGCGGCGCCGACTGTGCGGTCAGAGAGCGATAGGTGCCGCCGGACGAAATGCTCTCGGCGACCACGATGGCTCCTTCGGGAATCGCCGAGGCAAAGGCCGTACCCAGGTTGCGGGTGTCGAGTGTGCCAGTGTCGACCTCGGGGAGCGGCGCGTGGTCGGTCGGTTCGTCGTCGGTGGCATCGAGGTGATCGGCGATGTCGCTGAGCACCCGTTCGAGGTCGACGTCGGCTCCGGCCAACTCGATCTTGCGGGTGCCGTCAGGTAGCGCCTGTGACGGATGATCGGGGTAGCCGAAGAAGGTGACCGGCTCGGTCCGGCCGACCATGACCGCGGTGGACACATCGGCGAGTGCGGCGATCAGCGGTGCCGGGAAGTAGGGGAGCTCGCGGATCGCGGGAAGATGGCGGCCGACGGCGACCTTTGCCGTCCGAGTGAGGTGGACCGCAGCGCCGGTGGCCAGCCGGATCCGGCCGAGCAGGGCGACGGCTCGGTCGGTGACCTCGGACCCACCGACGATCATGGCCGCACCGGGGGAGCGGAGCGCCTCGGCGGCCTCGGCGATGGCCTCGGCGGTGGGGTGGAAACGAGGAGCGACGTCGGCGTCGTGCAGGGTCACCTCGGCGGCACCCCAGGCATGGTCGGCCGGCATCACCACGCTGACGATCCGCTGGTCGCCGCTGAGCGAGAACGCCACCGCATCGGCCATGGTCTGGCCGCATCCCTGCGCCGACGTCGTGTGCATCGTGTGACCCACCCAGCCGGTCAAGGCGTCGATGTCAGACGTGAGCGGGGCGTCGAAGACCAGATGGTCCGATGCCTGGTCGCCGATCAGGTTGATCATCGGCGTGTGGTGGCGTCGTGCGTTGTGCTGGTTGGCGAGACTGTTGGCGAAGCCGGGACCCAGATGGAACAGCCCGAGTGCCGGCGTGCCGCTCATGCGCGCATAGCCGTCGGCCGCACCGGAGCAAACACCCTCGAAGGCGCTCAGGATCGATCGCATGCCAGGCTGACGGTCGAGCGCCTCGACGATGTGCAACTCGGTCGTGCCAGGATTGGCGAAACAGACGTCGACACCGTTGTGGACGGCATTGGCGATGAGGTGATCAGCTCCGGTGGTGTTCATCGCTGCAGTCTGCCTCATCTGGCCAACGAGGTGCACGGCCAGCGCGACGAAGGAGCCCGTCAAGCGCGACGAAGGACTCCCTGAAGGCCAACCACCCACCAGCGGGGCGTCGATTGAGCCCTCCGTCACGCCATCCTCACGAGCGCCGTTCTTGGGCTGTTCGGTCCTACAGTTCTGACTCCACCCGCCGATCCTCGTGGTAGCCGGCGGCCGCCAGCTGCGCTCCTTTCCGAGGCTTTTCATGAATATGTCAGAGAACGCGGCACTCCGCGACGACGTGCGTACTGTCGCCTGCAACTACGCCTGGACGTGGAACGACGCCCACCGAGGCGTGCTCGAAACCGTGCTCGGTCGGCGGTGGAGCGGCTTCGTTCATCCTGTCCAGGCGCTCGACGCGCTCGACGATGCGACACTCGGGCAGCGGGCTGGGGCCATCGCCGAGCAGGTGCGCGACGCCGCAGCATCGGTGCGGGCGCTCGAAGCGACCAGCCTGCCGACAGGCACGAGCGACGCTCCGGCGACCGCCGACGTCGCCTACATCTCGGCCGAGTTCGGCGTATCGGAAACCCTGCCGCAGTACTCGGGCGGTCTCGGCATCCTGGCCGGCGACCATCTGAAGGCCGCCAGCGACCTCGGCGTCGGCCTCGTCGCCGTCGGGTTGTTCTATGCCAATGGCTATTTCTCCCAGACGACCGGCCGCCAAGGCCAGATCGTCGAGTACGAGACCTATCAGCCGGCCGATCACGGGCTCACCGACACCGGCGTGGTCGTGTCGGTCGAGACGCCTCGCGGACCCATCAACGCTGCGGTGTGGCTGGCCCGTATCGGCGCCATTCGGCTGTACATGCTCGACACCCGCACCAGCGGCAATGCGGAGTGGGCGGCGGCGGTCACCGACCGGCTCTACGGTGGCGACCAGCAGAAACGCATCGACCAGGAGATGTTGCTCGGTATCGGTGGCCTCCGGGCGCTCGCAGCCCTCGGGATTGCTCCCACGATGGTGCACCTCAACGAAGGACACGCCGGGTTCTGTCTCCTCGAGATGCTCGAGCGAGACCTCGCTCGGGGTGCCGACTTCGCCGAAGCGCAGGAAGCCGCCCGCCGGCGAACGCTCTTCACCACCCACACACCCGTACCTGCCGGGATCGACCGATTCCCGCGCTCGCTGCTGGCTCCGTACCTCGAAGCGTGGTCCAAGCGAACCGGGGTCGACTTCGACACGATCTGGCGCGAGGGGAACCTGCCGAGCGACCAGGCCCCCGACGAGTTCAACATGGCGGCCTTCTGCCTCGGGCACGCCGCTCGAACGAACGGCGTGTCGGCACTCCACGGCGACGTGAGCCAGCAACTCTTCGCGTCGCGCCCCGAGGGAACCGCCATCACGTCGGTCACCAATGGCGTTCATGCTCGCACCTGGACGGATCCACTCACGCAGAGGTTCCTCGATCGGCACCTCGGTTCGTCGAGCGGTTGGGAGAACGGGGATCTCGCCGCCTGGAGCAAGGTCGATCAACTGCCGAGTGAGCAAATCGTCGAGCTGCGCTCGGCGCTCCGACGCCAACTGGTCGACCACCTCAACGCCGAGTACGGCACCCGCCTCGACCCGGAGGCGCTCACGATCGGCTTCGCCCGGCGCTTTGCCACGTACAAGCGAGCCGCGCTGCTGCTTCGCAAGCCGGAGCGACTCGCCGCGCTCCTGGCCGACGACGACCACCCGGTGCAGTTCGTCTTCGCCGGCAAGGCCCACCCCGCTGACCTTCCCGGCCAGGCCATTCTGCAATCGATCCTCGACTACGGGGAAACGGCCGCGGCCAACCATCGGTTCGTCTTCGCCCCTGGCTACGACATGGCCATCGCCGGCCTGCTGTACGGAGGCTGCGACGTCTGGCTCAACAATCCGGTTCGGCCCCAGGAAGCCTGCGGCACCAGCGGCGAGAAGTCGGCGCTCAACGGTGGGCTCAACTGTTCGATCCTCGACGGCTGGTGGGCCGAGTGGTACGACCCCAGCAACGGCTGGGCGATCCCGACCAGCGACCTCGAAGACCCCGAGGCGCGCGACGACGCCGAGGCTGCGGCGCTCCACGATCTGCTGGCCGACGAGGTCGTGCCGACGTTCTACGCCAAGGGGTCGACGGCCGTCAGCGAGGCGTGGGTCGAGCGGATTCGCGCCGGATGGTCGTTGCTCGGCCCGAAGGTCACCGCCGGACGCATGGTCGCCGACTACCGCGATCGGCTCTATCACCCCCTGATCGACGCTCGGACCGGCCGCTGATGCCTGTCCCGCTCGAGGTCTGGCCCGGCGCATCCAATCCGCTCGGCGCCAGTTGGGACGGCTCTGGGACCAACTTCTCGGTCTTCTCCGAGAACGCCGACCTGATCGAGCTGTGCCTCTTCGACGGCGACGGACAGGAGACGCGCCTCGTCCTGCCCGAGGTCACGGCGTACTGCCACCACGGCTACGTGCCCGGCGTCGGTCCCGGACAGCGCTACGGCTTCCGAGCCCACGGGCGGTGGGCGCCGGCCGAAGGGATGCGCTTCAACCCGGCCAAACTGTTGCTCGATCCCTACGCCCAGGCAATCGAGGGATCGGTCGTCCATGACCGAGCGATCTTCGATCACCTGGCCGACGCTCCCGACCATCCCGACTCGACCGATTCCGCTCCCTTCGTGCCCCGATCCGTCGTGGTGTCGCCCTACTTCGATTGGGGCAACGACCAGCGCCCGCAGCGACCCCGGCGTGAGTCGATCCTCTACGAGATGCACGTCAAGGGCATGACCGCCCTGCACCCCCTCATCCCCGAGGACCAGCGCGGCACCTACGCCGGCCTTGCCCACCCCGCCGTGATCGACTATCTCCTCGACCTCGGGGTGACCGCGATCGAGTTGCTCCCGGTGCATCAGTTCCTGTCGGAGTCGTTCCTCCACCACAAGGGGCTGACCAACTACTGGGGCTATGCCAGCATCGGCTATCTCGCCCCCCACAACGGCTATGCGGCCTGGGGACAGGCAGGCGAGCAGGTGCAGGAATTCAAGCACCTGGTGCGGGCCATGCATGCCGCCGGCATCGAGGTCATCCTCGACGTCGTCTACAACCACACCAGCGAGGGCAATCAGTTCGGTCCGACCTTCTGTCACAAGGGACTCGACAACAAGAGCTACTACCGGGTGTCGGCCGACAACGGTCGCCACTACATCGACTACACCGGGACGGGCAACACGCTCAATGTGGCCCATCCCAACGTGTTGCGACTCATCATGGATTCTCTCCGCTACTGGGTCGACGAGATGCACGTCGACGGATTCCGTTTCGACCTGGCATCGGCGCTGGCTCGAGACATCCACCACGTCGATCAGTTCGCCGCCTTCTTCGACATCATCCATCAAGATCCGACCCTGCGCGGGGTGAAGCTCATCGCCGAACCCTGGGACGTCGGCGAGGGTGGCTACCAGGTCGGTCGCTTCCCACCGCTGTGGTCGGAGTGGAACGGCCGCTATCGAGATTCGGTCCGCGACCTGTGGCGGGGGCAGGGAACGCTCGCCGACCTGGCGGCCCGGTTCACCGGAAGCTCGGATCTCTACGAATGGAGCGGGCGACGTCCGTCGGCCTCGGTCAACTTCATCACCTCGCACGACGGCTTCACGATGGCCGATCTCGTGAGCTACGACGAGCGCCACAACGAGGCGAATGGCGAGAACAACCGAGACGGCGATCAGCACAACTGCTCCTGGAACTCCGGCGTCGAGGGACCGACCGACGATCCGAAGATCCTCGACCGCCGTGGCAACCGGGTGCGAGCGATGCTCACCACGATGCTCCTGTCCCAAGGCGTACCGATGCTGTTGGCGGGCGACGAGTTCGGCCGTACCCAGGGCGGCAACAACAATGCGTACTGCCAGGACAACGAGATCTCCTGGCTCGACTGGGAATCGACCGACGACGAGCTCATCGCCTTCGTCCGGCGAGTCACCAAGTTGCGCAACGACCACCCGTTGTTCCGACGGCGCAGGTTCTTCACCGGCACCGGACTCGAAGACCAGACCACCGAGCTCCAACGGTCATCCGGCGGGCGCAGTCAACACCCCACGTTCGTCGACATCGCCTGGTACACACCGCACGGCACGATCATGGTCGACGGCGCCTGGCACGACCCCGAGCGTCGAGCGCTGACGGTCTTCATGAACGGGCACGGCATCGCCGCACGCGACACTCGTGGGCGGCAAATCGTCGACGACAGCTTCCTGATCATGTTCAACGCCGGAGCGGCTCCCAAACGCATGTCGGTACCGCCGGAACTGGCGGGACGAGCCTGGACCCTCGCGTTGTCGTCGTCCGCACCGACGGCCGAGGGACATCCGGTCATCTCGAGTCTCGTGGTCGAGCCCTGGTCGGTCGTGGTGTTGTGCGATGCTCGAACCGCCTGACCGATTCACCCACCCCCGCACGTCCCCCGATGGAGCCTGCCTTGAACGTCCTCTTCGCCACCGCCGAACTCGCCCCTCTGGCCCGCGTCGGGGGGCTGGCCGAAGCCGCCGCCGGTCTTGCCCGTGAGCTCCAGCGTCTCGGGGTCGGGCTGACGATCGTTCTTCCCGACTACGGCGATCTCGACCTCGGTGCCGACGCCGAGATCCTGCACCTCGACGTTCCCGAATGGGCGGGCGAGACCATCGCACGCCGCGGCGCCATCGCCGGCTTCGACGACGTCGTCTTGATCAGCAGGCCGGGAATGGCCCGACCCCACCCCTATGTCGATCCGCTGACCGGGGAGGGGTGGCCCGACAACGACTATCGCTTCTTCGCGTTCGCTGCCGGCATTGCGGCCTTGACCCGCAGACTCGAGCCCGATGTCTTGCACCTCAACGACTGGCACACTGCGGCCACGCTCGGTTTCATCGGTCGACCGCCTCCCACGCTGCTGACGATCCACACCCTCGGCTATCAGGGCATCGCCAGTGGCGAATGGCTGAATCGCATCCCGGTCGATCCGTGGCGCTTCGCATGGTTCGACGCCACGAATCCGTTGTTGGGCGCCATCCGGTCGGCCGACGCCGTCATCGCGGTCAGCCCGAACTATGCCCGAGAGATCCTGACCCCGGAGCACGGTATGGGTCTCGATCACGAACTGGCTCGGATCGGCGATGCCCTGGTGGGCATCCGAAACGGTATCGACGTGGAGGCATGGAACCCGGCGACGGATCCCCACCTTCCCTCCACCTACGACCCCGCGACCGACGGCATCAAGACCATCGAGGCCGCCAAGTCGGCCGCCCGAACTTCGATCGCAGCCGAGTTCGGCATCCCTGATGACGACGCCCTGGTGTTGGCCATGGTGACCCGAATGGTCGACCAGAAGGGCGTCGACATCGCCCTCGGACTCGCCCCCTACCTGGAGCATCTCGACGCTCGCCTCGTCATCCTCGGGTCGGGTCAGGCGAACCTGGTCGACGCGACACGCTCGACCGTCGAGCGCTTCCCCCATCGAGTGGCGGCGATCACCGATCGCTACGACGAACCGCTGGCGCATCGTCTGTTCGCCGGCGCCGACCTGTTCATCATGCCCAGCCGCTTCGAACCCTGCGGTCTCGCCCAGATGCAGTCGATGGCCTATGGCACGATCCCGATCGCCACCGCCGTCGGCGGGCTGGTCGACACCATCGTCGACGCCGACGACGATTCGCGGCGCGGCACCGGATTCCTGTCGGCGACCGTCGACCTGACCGGCCTGCTCGATGCCACCCATCGTGCAGCTCGAGCGCACCGAACGACCAAGCGCCGTCGGGCGATCCAACAACGGGGCATGGCGATCGACTGGTCGTGGAACGAGCCGGCCAAACGCCACCTCGAACACTACGAGCGATTGCTTGCAGGTGGCCGCTGACCGCTGACTGGAGCGGGATTACTCGAACGTGTAGTTCTTGTTGATCGCCACGATGCCCGAGTCGGTCACGGTGAACCGTTTGCGGTCTTCCTCGATGTCGACACCGATGCGCGTGCCTGCCGGCACCACCACGTTCTTGTCGATGATCGCCCGGCGAACGACGGCGCCCTCACCGATGCGCACGCCGTCGAAGAGCACGGCACCATCGACCTCGGCGCCGCGTTGGATTCGGCATCCGGGTGAGACGACGGCGTCGGACACCGTGCACCCCGACAAGATGCTGCCATTGCTCACCATGGAGTTCGACACGCTGGGGTGTTGGGTTCCGTCGATGACGAACTTGGCCGCCGGGAGCGAGCGCCCGAGCGTCCAGATGGGCCAGTCTTCGTTGTAGAGACTGAAGGGCGGCAGGGGCTTCACGAGGTCCATGTTGGCGTCGAAGTAGGCATCGAGCGTTCCGACGTCACGCCAGTAGCCGCGCTGGAGCGTGTCATCGCCGGGAACCACATTGGTCGAGTAGTCATAGACCCCGGCCTCGCCGCGATCGACGAAGTACGGGATGAGATCGCCGCCGAGATCGTGGTGCGAATCGTCGATCTCGGAATCGGCGTGCAACGCGGCACGCAGGGCCTCGGCGGTGAAGACGTAGTTGCCCATCGAGACGAACGACTTGGTCGGGTCATCGGCGAGTCCCGGCGGGTCGGCCGGCTTTTCGAGGAACGCCTTGATCGCGGTGCCCTCGCCCTGTTCGATGACGCCGAACTGGTGCGCCTCGGACCGCTCGGCCCGAAGGGCGGCGACGGTGCAGGCGGCGCCGCTCTGGATGTGCTGATCGAGCATCTGACGTGGATCCATCCGATAGATGTGATCGGCACCGAAGACGAAGATGTAGTCGGGCTTCTCATCGTCGACGAGGTTCAGATTCTGGAAGAGCGCGTCGGCCGAACCCTCGAACCACCGCTGACCCCGGCGCATCTGGGCCGGGACCGAGGTGACGTAGTTGCCGAGCAGGGTCGACATCCGCCAGGTCTTGGAGATGTGGACGTCGAGCGAGTGGGACTTGTACTGGGTGAGCACCACGAGCTTGCGGTACCCGCCATTCGCCAGGTTCGACAGAGCGAAGTCGATGAGGCGGTAGTGCCCCCCGAAGGGCACCGCCGGCTTGGCTCGATCGAGCGTCAGCGGCATCATCCGCTTGCCCTCGCCACCAGCGAGAACGATGCTCAGGACCTTCGGACGGGAACCAGCTTCGAGTGCCATCCCTCCATCCTGCCCGAACCATCACCTGGCTGCAGCCCACAGGATGAATTTGCCGACAATTGGCGCTGACCCCCGGGTGACTCGACCGCGATTCGCCGATCTCGCGACGCTCGGACGGCATGGGGCAACCAACTCATTTCTCGATCTGGCATTGCCACGGAGGGTGGGGATGGTGTTCACTGATGGTGCGGGTACCGGGAACAGTGCTTGTGGGAGTCACCTCTGGCGGGCAGAGGTCCCACACATGGGCATTTTGTTCTCGACACCGAGGGGGTGGTCCGGCCGGACCACCCCCTCACTCTTTTTCGATTGTGGCTAGGGTTCAGTCATGAACAAGAAGCTCGTCGTCGTCGCCTCGGCCCTCGGTCTCGTCGTGATCATCGCCCTGGGCGCCGCCTGGTGGCTCGGCCTGTTCGACGAAGCCGAGGCGGAGGTCTCGCTGGCCGAGTCGGCCGCGCTCGTCGACGCCGAGACCGCAACGACCGACACCGAGTCGTCGGGTGATCCCGCGACGACCGACGACGAGTCCGCCTACCCGACCACCACCCAGCCGGGAAGCTCCGAGCCCGCCGACGACGCAGCGACCACCACCGAAGCGACGGTGATCGAAGTGGTCGAAAACCTGACCGGCACGTGGCAGGTCGTGCCGAGCGAGGCCACGTTCGTCGGCTACCGGGTGAACGAGGTGCTTGGCGGCGTCGGCGATTTCACCGCCGTCGGACGAACCGCGGTGGTCACCGGCGAACTCGTCGGCCGAGACCTGACCATCGAATCCGTCTCGATCGTGGCCGATCTCACCCAGTTGGCGAGCGACAACGGGGCGCGTGACGCACAGATGCGGCGACAGGGACTCGAGACCGACACGTTCCCCGAGGCCGGCTTCGTCCTCACCGAACCCATCATCGTCGATGCTCTGCCGGCCGAGGGTTCGACGCTCACCACGACCGCCGGCGGCGAGCTCACCCTCCACGGCGTCACCCGAGCGGTGCAGGTCGCGATCGAAGGACAGGTCGTCGCCGGACGGCTCCTGGTGATCGGTTCGACCGAGATCGCCATGGTCGACTTCGACATCGATCCGCCGAAGGCGCCGGTGGTGGCCAGCGTCGACGAGGTCGGCATCATGGAATTTTCCTTGGTCTTCGCCCGGTCCTGAGCAACAGCGTCGACACTCGGGGATCTCCGGGACCAGAGTCCCGAGACCAGATTTCCAAGACAATTGAGGAACGATCGAGTCGCATCGCCGGGATGCAAACCCACTGACGAGAGCGCAAACCGCTGCTCGGAGCCGTTCGAGCCGCGAAAATCACGACATTTCCTTCCCTTTGGTGTTTGACCGCAGGGAGGCTCAGCGACTACACAACGGCGTGCCATTGGACACATCGCCGTCTCGCCCTGTGCATTGCCGTCGTGTGTCGATTCCGTTGGGTGCGTGACGCGGGTCACAAACCTGGGCCATCATTGCCAGCCACCAGCCGAAGTAACCGGGGGACGATGAACAAGTCAGCCAGCGACAGCGAACACATCCACGCTGCCTCGTCGACCGACGAATTGCTCGTGGTCAAGGACCTGAAGACGCATTTCGCCACCCCGGCGGGCATCGTCAAGGCCGTCGATGGTGTCAGCTTCGCCCTGAAGCGTGGCACCACGCTCGGCGTCGTCGGTGAATCCGGCTCGGGCAAGACCGTGCTGGCTCGTTCGGTGATGCGCCTCAACATCGCGCCGAACGTGATCGCCTCCGGCGCGGTTCTCTACAACGGAGAGGATCTCATCGGCAAGTCCAATGCCGAGATGCGAGAGCTCTGGGGGGTAGAGATGGCCATGGTCTTCCAGGACCCGATGACCTCGCTGAACCCGGTGGTGAAAGTCGGTCGACAGGTCACCGAGCACCTTCGCTACCACCTGGGGGTTTCGAAGAGCGAGGCCCGCGACACGGCGGTCGAGCTGCTCCGGAGTGTCAGAATCCCCGAGCCCGAAGAACGCTTCGATGTCTACCCCCACCAGCTTTCGGGCGGCATGCGCCAACGGGTGTCGATTGCCATTGCCTTGGCGTGCGGGCCCAAGATGCTCTTCGCCGATGAACCAACGACCGCCCTCGATGTGACGGTCCAGCACCAGATCTTGAACCTGCTTCGCCAGCAGCAACGTGATCGCTACATGTCGATGATCCTGGTCACGCACGACCTCGGCGTCGTCGCCGGGCGTGCCGACGAGATCATGGTCATGTACGCCGGCAAGGCGGTCGAGAAGGGGGCCACCAAGAACCTCTTCGCCGAAATGAAGCACCCCTACACCGAGGGTCTGCTCAACTCGATCCCGAAGGTCACCAATCCCAAGCACACGCGGCTCCAGGCCATCACCGGCCGCCCACCTGATCTGATCAACCCGCCGAAGGGTTGCTCGTTCTCGCCGCGTTGCCCCTATGCCCAGCCCAAGTGCTTCAACGAGGAGCCACCGCTGAGGCCGGCGTCGACGCCCGACCATTCCTTTGCCTGCTGGTATCCGGTCGGCTCGCCCGAGGCTCGCGAGGCCTACGACGCGAATCTCGCCGCCGGGAACCCCGTCACACTCGCCGCCGCCGGCAAGGCGCTCGCAACCGAGGAGCTCGTGATCGGATGATCTCCGCCAGCTTCCTCCACTCATCCCTCATCGCTGTCACCCCCACGACCGCCTCCACCCTTCAGGAGACCAACTGATGGCCGGTTCCGGCAAGGCGCACCTGCGCCCCGAGAACGAATCACTGCTGCGGGTCGAGGACCTCACCGTCGAGTTTCCCGCCGGCCGCAAAGCGGTCGTCCATGCGGTCAGTGGGATCAGCTTCGACATCATCGCGGGCGAAACCCTCGGCCTCGTTGGCGAGTCCGGCTGTGGCAAGTCCACCACCGGACGAGCCATCCTCCAGCTGCCGGTGCCAACCGGCGGATCGGTCCGGCTGGACGGTCGGGAACTCACCAGCCTCAAGGGTGAGGCGCTACGCGAGATGCGCACCAACCTGCAGATGATCTTCCAGGACCCCATCTCGTCGCTCAACCCCCGCCGAACGGTCGGCGACGTCGTGGCCGAACCGCTCAAGGTGTGGGGACCCGACGACGAGGCCAAGCAGACCGAACTCGTCGACACCATGCTCAACGCGGTCGGCATCGACCCCGACGTCGCTCGTCCGAAGTACCCGCATGAGTTCTCCGGCGGTCAATGCCAGCGCATCTCGATCGCTCGCTCGCTCGTGCTCGAGCCACAGTTGATCATCTGCGACGAACCCGTCTCGGCGCTCGACGTGTCGGTCCAGGCCCAGATCCTCAACATGCTCGAAGACCTGAAGGCTCGCTATGGGCTCACGCTGGTCTTCATCGCCCACGACCTCGCCGTCGTCAAGAACATCAGCGACCGAGTCGCCGTGATGTACCTCGGCAAGATGTGCGAGGTCTCCGAGTCCGACGAGCTGTACGCCAATCCGGCCCATCCGTACACCAGTTTGCTGCTCGGGTCGGCGCCGATTCCCGATCCCATGATCGTGCTCGACGAAGACGTCCTCGTCGATGAGGGCTTGCCGTCGCCCATCAATCCGCCTTCGGGCTGTCGATTTCGCACCCGGTGTCCATACGCAGACGAGATCTGCACGACGACCGAACCACAGATGCGTCGCGTTGGCGACGATCATTTCGTGGCGTGCCACCATCCTCTGGTTCCTGTCCGGGAAACAGAGCTCTCGATCACACAGTGAACACTGCGAGGCCGGTGACTCGGCTGAGCAGAGGCGATCGAGTCAAACGGTCGGGCCAGGTCGGCTCGCACCAATGGAAGCAAGTAGGGGAGATACCTGAATGAAATGGCATGAGTTGAAGAAGCTCATCGCCGTCGTGTTCGCACTCTCACTCGTCGCCGCCGCCTGTGGTGGCAGCGACAGTGATGGGGGCAGCGCGAGCGGCAGCGAAGGCGAAGGATCGAGCGAGACCACAGCGGTCGAGGCGGGCGCCGTCGCCGAAGAGGAGGTCGTCACCGAAGTCGAGGAAGTCGAGGGTGAGCGCACCTACGGCGGCACGGTCACCATCGGCCTCGAGGCCGAGGCTACTGGTCTGCGGCCATGGGAGGACTCGTGCTCCTCGCCGTGTCTCAACATGCAGATCGCCATCTTCGACAAACTGATCGAACAGACGGCCGAGGGCACCTTCGAACCCTTCCTCGCTGAGACACTCACGCCGAGTGACGACCTCACCGTATGGACCATGACCCTCCGATCCGGCGTCGAGTTCCACAATGGTGTGCCGCTCACTGCGCAGACCATCGTCGACATGTATGCGCTTCAGCAGGAAGGCGCTGCCACGGCGGGCCAAATTGCTGCAGCCGGACTCCTCACCGTTGAGGCGAGCGGTGACCTCGAGGTCACCTACACCCTGGCGAGTCCCAACGCGGCCTTCCCGGCTTTCCTGAGCAAGTATCAGTTCTGGGTCTTCGAGCCCGCAGCTGCCGCTGCCGATCCCGATGGATTCAGCATCGCACCAGTTGGCACTGGACCGTTCATGATCGAAAAGCGTGACCTCGACAACGAGACCGTGGTGGTTCGCAACGACAGCTACTGGCTGAGCGATCCCGAAGGCAACCAGCTGCCGTTCCTCGACTCCATCGTGTTCAAGCCGATTCCCGACGAGGGAGCCCGCCTCGACTCGCTGCTCTCGGGTACGACCAACGCCATGCAGACGCTCCGTCAGGGAACGATCCGTGACACCCGGGCCGCGAAAGACGGCGGCGAAGAGCTGACGCTCTACGAATTCCAGGGCAACAACACCGGTGGCGGCATGTTCAACGTGGCCGTTGCTCCGTTCGACGATCTGCGTGTTCGTATGGGTCTCACCCTCATGAACGACCAGTCCCAGGTCATCGAGGCCCTCGGCGGCACCGGCATCTCCTTGCCGGCCACCCAGTGGTTCAGCCCGGACAGCCCTTGGTGGAGCCAGAAGGTGGCCGACGCTTGGCCGCAGTTCGACTTCCCTGCAGGCCAGGCCATGCTGCAGACCTACATCGATGACCCAGAGCGCTCCGACGGCAAGGCCGTCGGTGAGCCCATCGACGTCGAGCTCTCCTGCCCACCAGACCCGACCCTCATCGCGGCGATGCAGGTGATCGAGCAGGCGTGGACCGGATCCGGTCTGGCCAACGTGACGCTGACCAACTTCGATCAGCAGACCCACATCAACAACGCTCTCGGTCTCGAGAACGGCTTCCTCGGTGTTCACCAGGCCCACTGCTGGCGCTGGGGTGATGACACCGATCCGGCCATTCCGCTGGGCGTTGCCATGGCTCCGTGGAGCCCCGAAGTGGCCGAGGCCGCCGGTGTCCCCGGTGTGGTTTCACCGCAGAACTTCCCGAACTGGTTCGACGAGGCGGCATTCACGGCGAATGTCGCTGCTTCTCAGACCACCGACTTCGAGGAGCGCAAGGCGCTCTACGAAACGGTCATGATGCGTATGGCCGAGGAAGTCCCTGTGTGGTACTCCGGCCACACCGCCGTGATGATCGCGACCGAAGCGAATATCTTCGGTCTCAACGCATGGCACATGCCTGACGGCGCCCTCGGCGTGGGCCTGCCCAACGCCGAAGGCCGCTGGGCCGAGGTGTGGATCGGCTAGTCACAATCATCGATGGTGAGGGTCAGCCACCCCAGGGTGGCTGACCCTCCCTTCGACGGCGTTGCCTCACGGTCGACGCCCGCAAGACATTCATGTATGACCCGGTCACCCGGGCAGGAGGAACACCCGTCAATGTTGAAAGTGATCGCCTCGAGGTTGGCTCGACTCATCGGCACCTTGTTGGCCGTGTCGATGATCACCTTCGGGATGACCAAACTCCTACCCGGGGACCCCGTCGTCGCCATTCTCGGCGCCGACAACCTCTCCGATCTCGACAAGGTCGCTCAGATTCGAGAGGATCTCAATCTCAACAAGTCCGTCCCCGAGCAGTACGTGCTCTGGCTCGGCGATGCGGTACAGGGCGACCTCGGCAAGTCGTACCAGACCTCGCAGCCGGTGATGACCACCATCAAGGAACGTCTCCCGGTCACGGCCCAGCTGGCCTTCATGGCCATCTTTCTGGCCGTCATTCTCGCCGTTCCACTCGGCGTCGTCGGCGCCTACCGCCAGGGTCGGCCGGTCGACAAGGCCACCTCGGCCGGCGCACAGATCGCCCTCTCGGTGCCCGCCTTCATCACCGGCATCTTCTTGATCTGGCTCTTCTCGGTCCAACTCGGCTGGTTGCCGGCCACCGGATGGGCGCGACTCAGCGAAAAGGGCGTGGTCGCCAACCTGAAGGGTGCGATTCTGCCCGCCTCGGCCCTCGCGGTCACCCAGCTCGCCATCTTCTCCCGACTCGTGCGGTCCGACATGATCGCCACGCTCCAGGAGAACTACATCCTCTCGGCCCGGGCGAAAGGGCTGAGGGACCGCTACATCCTCGCCCGCCACGCACTTCGGCCGAGCTCGCTGAGCTTGCTCACCATCGTCGGCATCAACTTCGGTGCCCTGCTCGGCGGCACCGTCGTCATCGAGTTCCTGTTCGCCATCCCCGGCCTCGGTGGGCGCCTTGCTCAATGCCATCAACCAGCGTGACATCCTGGTCATCCAGGGCATCACGGTCTTCATCGCCACGGTCTACGTGATCATCAACACCCTCGTGGACCTGCTGTACTCCGCCATCGACCCACGCATCCGGAAGGGCTGACCGCCATGACCGTGACCGAAGCACCCGAGGTCATCC
Organism: uncultured Acidimicrobiales bacterium; assembly: GCA_963698395.1. Classification (GTDB taxonomy): domain Bacteria; phylum Actinomycetota; class Acidimicrobiia; order Acidimicrobiales; family SZUA-35; genus JBBQUN01. The sequence goes on along the minus strand of CAVOQQ010000008.1, from coordinate 1,107,302 downwards.
TGCCTCACGTCGTCGTCGAGGAAGACGAGCCAACTCGCCGATTCGACACGTTCCGATCGATGCCCATCACGATCAAGATTGCAACGATCTGGCTCATCCTGATCGTCGCCGGCGCGATCTACGCCAAACTCGACAACGCGGTCGGCGGCAGCCTGCCGCTGCAGGATCCACTCCTGCAGACCAACGGCTTCAATCCGAACACCGGCCAGTTCGGCACTGGCGAAGTCATCGAATCCCCGTCGGCTGGCCACTTCCTCGGCACCGATGTGCTCGCCCGAGACACGTTCTCCCGCATCATCCACGGCGCCTGGGTGTCCATCATCGTGGCCACGATCTCCGCCGTCACCGGCATTGTCGTCGGTGGTTTCCTCGGCTCGCTGGTCGGTTTCGTCCGAGGCAAGACCGAAACGCTGATCATGGCCATCATCGACGTGATCCTCGCCTTCCCGGCGCTGATCCTCCTCCTTGCGCTGGTCTCGATCTTCGAGGTTCGCAACCTGTACGTGATCAGCGGTGTCCTCGGGTTCCTGTCGATTCCGGCGTATACCCGAGTCGCCCGAGCCAACTCGCTGGCCATCTCCAACCGCGAGTTCGTGCTGGCAGCCCGAGCCATCGGTACCAAGCCGAGAACGATCCTGTTCAAGGAGATCATCCCGAACGTCTTCCCCACGCTCCTGGCCTACGCCATGGTGGCCGCCGCCTTCATCATCGTCGTCGAAGGTTCGCTGTCCTTCCTCGGGCTCAGCGTCTCGCCACCAACGCCAACGTGGGGCAACATGATCAACGAAGGTCGCCGCGACATCAAGGTCACCATCCTCCCCGTCATGTGGCCGTCGCTGGCGCTCACCATGACCGTGTTGTCGCTCAACCAGGTCGGTGACTGGTTCCAGAAGCGCCGAGCGGTCCGAGGATCAGCGCTCTGACATTGCATCTGCTGTCGCAGATGGGGTTGTGACATTGCATCTGCTGTCGCAGATGGGGTTGTGACATTGCATCTGCTGTCGCAGATGGGGCGTCGCCCATCGTCGTTCCTCGGCGAGCGCCTCGGCACTTCCCGAGTTTCTCGCTGCGCTCCAAACTCGCACCCTTCCGACGTTGCGCAGGGCGCTGCTGATCAGGGATTCTGTAGCAGATCGATGAGGCTGCTGGTGTCCCACCGGTTGCCTCCTCGGGCCTGGACCCTCGCGTAGAACTGATCGACCAGCGCGGCCACCGGCAAGCTGGCGCCGAGCGCGGCGCCCTCGCTCAGGGCGATACCGAGGTCCTTGCGCATCCAATCGACGGCGAAGCCGAAGTCGAACGAGCCTTCGACCATCGTCGACCCTCGGTTGTCCATCTGCCACGAGCCGGCCGCTCCCTTGCCGATGGTGGCGAGCACCTTGTCGGTGTCGAGACCGGCGAGCGTCGCCAGGTGCAAGCCTTCGGACAGGCCCTGGATGATCCCGGCGATGGCGATCTGGTTCACCATCTTGGTGAGCTGGCCGCTCCCGGTCGGGCCGATCAGGGTGGCGTTGATCGCATAGGCCTCGAGCAGGGGAGCGATGGTGTCGAACACCTCGGGCTCGCCGCCGCACATCACGGTCAGCTTGGCGTTCTCGGCCCCAGCCTGCCCGCCGGAGACCGGACCGTCGATGAAACCGACGCCACGTTCGCCGCAGGCCGCTCCCAGTTCGGTCGCCAGGTGGGCCGATGCGGTGGTGTGGTCGATCAGCACGCTGCCCGATGCCATGGCGTCGAGGACACCGGTGTCGCCGTAGACGACCGATCGCACATCGTCGTCGTTGCCGACGATCGTGACGACCACCTCGGCACCGACGGCCGCCTCGGCCGGTGTTGCCGCCTGCTCACCGCCGTGAGCCTCGACCCAGCGCTCGGCCTTGGCCGTGGTGCGGTTGTAGACGGTGACCTGGTGTCCCGCCGCTTGGAGATGACCCGCCATGGGGTAGCCCATCACGCCGAGACCGATGAATCCGATACGCATGCGTGGCAGGATAGGGACCAATGTCGTCTCGCCGCAGCCAGATCGCCCCGTTCCACGTCATGGAGGTGATGCGAGCGGCGCAGGAACACGAGCTCGCAGGCAACGAGGTGCTCCACCTCGAGGTCGGTCAGCCCGGAACGCCGGCGCCAGTTGGCGCCCGCGCTGCGGTTGCCCGGGCCCTCGAAACCGAGACCCTCGGCTACACCGCGGCGCTCGGCCTGCCCGCGCTGCGGGAACGCATCGCTCGCTGGTACCTCGAGCGCCATCACCTCGACGTCGACCCGGGTCGGGTGGTCGTCACCACGGGTGCCTCGGGCAGCTGTGTCCTCGGATTTCTCGCTCTCTGGGACACCGGCGCACGGGTGGGTGTGATCGAGCCCGGGTACCCGTGTTACCGCAACGATCTCGAAGCCCTCGGTGTGTCCGTGATCCGTCTGCCGGTCGATTCTGCGACCGACTTCCGACCGACGCTCGACCAGCTCGATGCGTCGCTTCCGCTCGATGGGCTCGTTCTCGCCAGCCCCAACAATCCGACCGGCACGATGCTCGATGCCGACGACCTGGCCGCCATCGCGGCGTGGGCCGACCGCAACGACGTCCAACTGGTCGTCGACGAGATCTACCACGGCATCACGTTCAACGGAGCCGCAGCGACGATCCTCGAGTTCAGCGACACGGTCGTGGTCTTCAACAGCTTCTCGAAGTATTTCTCGATGACCGGGTGGCGCCTCGGTTGGATCATCGCTCCACCGGCCCTCGTCGGGGCACTCGAACGCCTGGCCCAGAATCTCGCCATCTGCGCTCCGGCCGTCTCCCAGGTCGCCGGCCTGGCCGCCTTCGATTGTCTGCCCGAGCTCGAATCCAACGTCTCGGTCTACGCCGAGAACCGGCGCATCATGCTCGAGGGTCTCGCCACTGCCGGCTTCGATGAGCTGGCGCCGGCCGACGGTGCGTTCTACGTCTGGGCCGACGTACGCCACCTCGGGATCGATTCGGTGGTGCTCTGCCGCCGCTGGCTCACCGAACTCGACATCGCCGCAACACCGGGCATCGACTTCGATCCCGTGCGAGGGCACGATTTCGTGCGATTCTCTTACGCCGGATCCACCGCCCACATCACCGAAGCAATGCGTCGGCTCCAGACCTGGCAGCCCGATGCGTCGAACCCCTCCGGCGCCGCAACCGGTGCCGATCGATCTCGAAGAGAGCGACCAACATGAATCAACCCAGGCTGGTCAAGGACCAACCGAAACGCCCTGGACCGTCGAATGCCACCCTGCTCGGCCGCGGGGCGACCATGGCCTGCCCGGCATGCGGCCAGCGCAAGGGTCTCTTCCGCCGCTGGACCCAGATGGCCGAGAAGTGCCCCAACTGTGGCCTGGTCTTCGGCCGGTTCGAAGGCCAATGGATCGGGGCGATCGGTATCAACACGATCGCCAGCTTCTTCATCTTGATGGTGTTCATCGGGGCGACGACTGCACTGTCCTTCCCGAATCCGAACCCTCGACCGCTGATCATCATGGCGATCATCGTCGCGGTGACCATGCCCCTGCTGCTCTTCCCGTTCAGCCGCACGTTCTGGATGGGCATGGACCTCATGATGACCCCGCTCGAACCGCACGAAGTCGACTGGACCAAGGTCGACCCCGCCATCGCCGAAGACATGAAACGGGCAGCCGCCGACATCGAGCGCAAACGCCTCGAAGCCGAAGCGGCGCTCGAACAACCCCCGGAAGCAGGGCAATGACCGAGCAGTACGACCTCATCATCGTCGGGAGTGGATCGGGCAACTCGATTCCCGACTACCTCGACGGCTGGAAGATCGCCATCGTCGAGCGTGACGTCTTCGGCGGTACCTGTCTGAACAGGGGTTGTATTCCCTCGAAGATGTTCGTGCTCCCTGCCGATGTTGCCGAGCACGTTCGTCACGGTCACAGGCTCGGTGTCAACGCCAGCGTCCAGAACATCGACTGGGTGGGTATTCGCAACCGGGTGTTCGGTCTCATCGATCCCATCGCCGCCGGCGGTGAGGTGTACCGGGCCACCGGGTCAGAGCACATCACCCTGCTTCGCGGCACCGCCCGATTCACCGGCGACAAGACCTTCGTCGTCGACGGTCTCGACGGCTCGACCCGCACGATCACCGCCCCGAAGGTGCTGCTCGCCGCCGGCGCCCGACCGATCATCCCCACGATCGACGGTCTCGATGGGGTGCGCTACCACACCTCGGACTCGATCATGCGGCTCGATCACTTCCCTCCTCGACTGGGCATCATCGGCGGTGGCTTCATCGCCGTCGAGATGGGCCATGTGTTCAGCGGTCTGGGTTCCGATGTCCACCTCTTCAACCGATCGACGCGTCTGCTGCGTCATCACGACGCCGAGATCTCCGACCGGTTCACCGAGGTGTTCAGCGAACGAGTGACCTTCCACGCCGGCTGCATTCCCGATCGCATCGAACACGAGGACCACACGATCCTGGTACACGCCGAGGGACACACCTACGAGTTCGACGAGCTTCTCGTCGCCACCGGCCGTACACCCAACAGCGACCTGCTCCGCGCGACGGTGGGTGGTCTGAGCGTCCACGACGACGGTCGTGTGGCGGTCGACGACACCATGGCCACCGGGGTCGAGGGGGTCTGGGCCATCGGTGACCTCGCCAATTCCTACCAGCTGAAGCACTTGGCCAATGCCGAAGCGAAGGTGGCATTCTGGAATCTGGCGCACCCCGAGGACCAGCGGTCCACCGATTACCGTGCGGTTCCCTCGGCCGTCTTCAGCGACCCGCAGGTGGCAACCGTCGGCTACTCCGAAGCCGAGGCCACGATGCTGGGCATCGACTACTCGGTCGGTCGACGCGACTACGGCGGAACGGCCTACGGCTGGGCACTCGCCGACGAGACCTCCTTCGCCAAGGTCCTCGTCGACCGATCGACCGGACTCGTCATCGGCGCCCACATCATCGGCCCTCAGGCTGCCACCCTGCTCCAACCCCTCATCCAGGCCATGCAATTCGGTCTGACGGCCGAGCGCCTGGCCACCGAGATGTTCTACATCCACCCGGCGCTCACCGAAGTCGTGGAGAACGCCCTGCTCGACGCGCTGGACTAGGCGCTATCGCCCCGGGGCTCGTGCTCATGCCGAGAGCGATACCGCCGATACATTCTCAAGACGAGAGGAGCACCGTTGCCCGCTGACATCGATGCCGAAGAAATTGCCGAAGTGCTGCGTTTTGCCCCGGGTGCCTGTGTGGTGCTCGAAAACGGGGTGATCCGGGGAGCCAACGCCGAAGCAATCGACACCACCGGCATCCCTCGCAAGCGTCTTGTCGGCACGCCGCTGACCGAACTGGTCGTCACCGAGACCCAGGTGCCGCTGGCCGAATTCTTGTCCTCGTCCAAGACCGACGTCCGAGCCATGCCGGTCCGGTTGGCCTCGGGCATGACCCCGCTCGAACTCTCGATCCGTCGCGTCAGCCATGCCATCGTCGTCGTCGGGCTCCGCCGTATGGATCTCGAGCATCAGCTCTCTGCCATTGCGGGTGGCGAGCTGACCCACGACCAGATCACCGGGTTGCCCAACCGCTTCCACCTGCTCGAACAGCTGCATCACCGCCTCACCACGGTATCTCCGCAACCGCTCGCAGTCATTGCGCTCTGGATCGACGACCTTCCCAATCTGGCAGCCGAGCGGGGCCAGCGAGTGGTCGAACGGGTCAGCCGCCAGGTAGGGGAGCGGGTGCAGGCTCGACTGCGTGGACCCGATCTCCTCGGTCGGTTCGACGACGCCGCGTTCCTGGCCCTCCTCACCACCGACTCGCCACCGGATCAGCTGCGGGAGATCGCCGAGCGGCTGCGCGACGAGGTCGTGTTCCCGGTCGAATTCGATGGCAGCCTGATCAGTTTCACCGCCAGCGTGATGGTCGGCATGATCGGCACGAACCGACCGACGATCGAGAAGATCCAATCCAAGCTCGACGTCGTCGGACGTCTCACCACCACCGGCGATGGCAACCGCACCGAGATGGTCACGTTCTGAGCCGGCTGCCATGACCACTCGTTCCGACCGTCTTCGCATCGGCCTGGTCGGCTGCGGGTTGATCGGTCGCTTCCACGCACGTTCGCTCCAACAGGTGGCCGATCGGGCGGAACTCGCCTTCGTGTTCGACATCGATCGAGATCGGGCAATCGCCTTCGCCGCCGACTTCGACACCTCGGTCGCCGGGACCCTCGAACAGCTGATCCGCGACGTCGACGCGGTCTACGTCTGCACGTGGACCGCCGCCCACGCCGAGATCGTCCAGCGTGCGCTCGACGCCGGCCGACGCGGTCTTCTGCGAGAAACCCCTGGCGCCAGATCTCGCTCGAGCCGCCAACCTCGCCGAAGCGATGATGGCCAGTGAGGTCATCAACCAGGTCGGCCTGGTGCTCCGGCGCTCGCCGGCGATGCGATGGGTCCATCAGCGACTCACCTCGGGCATCGACGGTGACGTCATGAGCATCGTGTTTCGCGACGACCAGTACCTTCCGACCCAGGGCATGTACGCCTCGACCTGGCGGGGGGACCGCTCACTCGCCGGGTCGGGTGCGCTGCTCGAGCACTCGATCCATGACCTCGACCTTCTCGACTGGTGGATCGGGCCGATCACCCACGTCTCGGCCATGACGGCCCACCATCACGAGATCGACGGCATCGAAGACCAGGCCACCGTGATGCTGCGGGGCCGAGAATCGTCGGTGGCCACGCTCAGCTCGACCTGGCACGACATCACGACGCGGCCAAGCCAGCGCCGGATCGAGATCTTCTGCCGCCGAGCCACGCTCGTGGTCGAAGGCGAGTGGCTCGGCCCGGTTCGCTGGTCGAGCGACGACGACAGCGGCATGCTCGAGGGCAGCGAACTCGTCGCCGTTGTACGAGGGGACGGACTCACCCAGAATCCTGATCGAGAATTCGTCGATGCCGTGCGCGCCGGCATCCCGGCGCAGCCGACCGCAGCAACGGCGTTACGGGCCCACGTGCTCGCCGATGCCGCCTATCGCTCGGCTGAGGAAGGCGGCAGCGCGATCACGGTGTGAGACCGTTCAGAGCGAGCGGGCCGCTTCCACCAACGGGGTGAGGCGCTCGACGTCGGCAAGCACCTCGTCTCGGGGTCCCTGCCCCAACCCGAGCACCGCTCGGGTGATCCCTTGCGAAGCGAGCTTCTCGAGTGTTTCGAGATCGGGCTTGGCCCCGAACACGCCGAGCGAGAGCGTCGCCGGATCTCGGCCGATGTCCTCACACGCCGCATGGACGGCCTCGATGCCCTTCGTCAGGTCGTAGCGACCACCGATCGGCATCCAGCCGTCGCAGAACTCGGCGATGTCCGCTGCGGTCTTCGGCCCAGCGCTTCCGCCGAGGATCACCGGCGGATGCGGTGTCTGTACCGGCTTCGGCCACGACCAGCTGGCGTCGAACGAGATGTGTTGGCCGTCGAACGAGGCCTCGTCCTTGGTCCAGAGTTCCTTCATGGCGAGGATCGACTCGCGTAGGCGTTCCCGGCGATCGCCATAGGCGACGCCGTGATGAGCGAGTTCTTCCTTGTTCCAGCCGTAGCCGACCCCGAGAATGAATCGGCCGTTGGACAGCCGATCGAGCGAGGCCACCTCTTTGGCCAACCAGATGGGGTCTCGTTGGGCCACGAGCGTGATGCCGGTGGCAACCTTCAGATTGGTGGTCGTTGCCGCCACGGCGGCCAGGGCGACGAACTGGTCATAGGACCGCCAGTAGTAGTCCGGCAGTGGGGGAGCGCCTTCGCGTCCGCCCCAGGGGGTGGTACGGGCGACGGGAATGTGGCTGTGCTCGGGGAACCAGAGCGATTCGAACCCGCGCGTGTCGGCCTCTCGCCCGAGCTCGATCGGTTCGATCGTTTGATCGGTGGGGAAGATCATCAGTCCAACGTCCATGCCTGGCAACTTAGCTCAGTGCCGCCCGGTGTCCAGCCGTGCGACACTCTCACCGTGCGTGCTGGGCAACAACAGGGAGCGGTGACCCACGACATCGACCGTCGGCCGGCGAAGTGCCGTCGACGGTCGATGTGTCGCTCAGGTGGCCAACGCCGGAATCCCACGCTGCTGTCGCTTGGCGGCGTCGTGGTCATGGGCACCTTCGGCCTCGTCTCTCTCCTCGTGGCGAGCGGGGACGCTCAACCGATCGACCGCACGATCGACACCGGCACCACGCTCTTCACGGGCGCCTCGACGCTCAACTCGCCGTTTCCGCCGAGCGAGCCGTCCGCCGCGTTCGGCGTCGATCTCTTCGAGATCGACTCGGGGCTGGTCGCGATCGGCTCACAGGGAATCGACGGAACCACGGCGAGCGTCGTGTTGGTGCCCGAGACCGGAGCGGCCGTCATCGCCGACGTCGTCTTCGCCGAAAAGACCGTCGTTGCGGCCGACGACACACTGGTCGTCGTCGATGCCAACCGACTCCGCATCACGACGATCGCCGAGAACGGGACACTCAGCGAGATCGCCAACCACCAACGATCCGATGGCGCATCGTTCGGACGAGTCGCCGCCTTGGGTGCCGACACCGTTGCCGTCACCCGAGAGCTCGACGACGATCGGCCGGCGCTGATCGAGGTCTTCGATCTCGTGGACGGGGTCACCCCGGCGGTCGCCCTGGCTCCTGGACTGGAGCGGGTCTCGGTTGCGGTCGACGCATCGGGCGAGCTCGTCGCCGTCAGCGGTGTGCGTGATCAGGCCGAAGTGGGCGAGGTGCAGTTCTTCCGTCGATCGGGTGAGGTCTGGCTCGTCGACGCTCGCTTCGAAGCACTCGGGGGCGGTGACGTGATCGCCTCGCCGACCACTCCTGCGACGTTCTTCGTCCAACGCAATGGTTTCTTCACCCAGCCGACCGGCACCTGGTCGAGGATCACCCCCGACGCCGCCGGCGCGTTGCAGCCGGATCGGGAATGGTCGGTCCAATCGGCGAGCCTCGCCGTGACCGACGGCCTCGCCGCGTTTGGACTTCCCGACGACGAGCAGGTGCTGACGTTCACGATCGACGATCCGACGGCAGGTGAACGGGACCCGGCCGTCGAGGATGGCGCTGCCCCGAGAGCGACGCTGCGGCACGCCCAGAACCTCTACGCACCCACCCCCATTCCGACCGATGGCACCCCGGCGCGACGCCGGCCGCCCGCTTCCCAGTTCGGAACGAGCGTTGCCTTCTCGCACGGGCGCCTGATCGTCGCCGGACCCGGCAACGAGATCGGTGGCGTGGTCGACGAGGGTTCCCTTTTCGTCTTCGATGCCACGTCGGGACCGGCGGGATGCACGATCACCGGCACCGACGGTGATGACACGCTCAACGGAACGACGGCCGACGATGTGATCTGCGGGCTCGGCGGCAACGATCTGATCCGAGGCAACCTTGGCTTCGACCGCATCTACGGCGGGCCGGATGATGACGATCTCAGCGGCGATGCTGCGGATGATCTGTTGGTGGGCGGTGATGGCAGCGACCGCATCGCCGGTGGAGCGGGCGACGACGCGCTCTTCGGTGGCCCAGGCCGGGATCAGCTCTACGGGGGAGCGGGCAACGACCACCTCGACGGCGGTGCCGATCGAGACGCGTGCGACGGCGGCGCCGACTTCGACACTTTCGACGCCTGCTGATCAGCGAACACCGAGGGCATGGGCAACGTGCGGGTTGCCACCGAGACCGGCGGCGAGCTGGCTGGTCAGCTCGTGCGCCATGACGTCCCACATCCGATCGATCAGCTCGGCGGTCATGATCAGGTCGGCGTTGATCCCGAGCGCCGACTCGCGACGCAGTCGGTCGGCCAACGATCGAAGCGCGATCAACGAAGCAGCCGACGCAAGATCGAGTGGAGCGGCTCCCGCCGCTCGGGCCGCACGCACTCGCGCCTCGGTGTCTTCCATCACGTTGGTGACGATCCGCTCGACCAACTGCTCGTAGTGTGCCCGCTCGGCCCGGGGCGCCCGGATGAGCAGGGTCTGGACCGCACTGCGTCCGGCCTGGCGTGTGAGTCGTGCCATCTGGGCCTGGATCCCGATGACCCAAGCCTGCCGCCGGCTCCACTGGGCCCGAGGTGGGGGCTGGGGCGAACTGGGTGCTGCGGCCGACGCCGATCGCAGATCGAGCGTGAGGTCATAGCGCTGACGAGCCTCGGGATCCGACAGGATTCGCCACGCCTCGTTGAGCTTGGCCATGGCGAGCCCCCCATCGTCGAGCCCGGCCACGTCGGGGTGCAGTCGGCGCGCCATCTGGCGGTAGGCCTGCCGGAGTTCCTCGGGCGAGCATCCGGTGTCGAGACCGAAGAGGTCGTACAGACTGATGGCCGAGGACGCACGGTTCGATGCCGTTCCCCCGCGACCAGCGTCTGTACCCGAACGAGCCATCACGCCAGTGTGGCCGATCACCCACCGGTTCGGGCAGGAACGATTCATTCCCGATGGCTGCGGCCGATGGAGTCAGATGACCGCCGTCGACACCCGCAGTCTGGCCGATCAGGCAAATGGCCGCTGGCCACGATTGGTTCGCTTCGTGTTGCTCGTGATGGCGTGGGGCATCGCACTCGGCGCGGCGCTCGCGCCGATCGTGTATCTGCTGCGCCGCATCGGCGTCGGCTGAGGTCAGACTGGGGCCATGACGGGCCTCCCGACGTTGCTGCACATCAGTTCACCCGACGAATGGGCTGCGGCCCAGACCGCAGGCTCGTACCGTGCCGACTCGCTCGACACCGAGGGCTTCATCCATCTCTCGACGACCGAGCAAATCCTGATTCCGGCCAACGAGCGCTATCACGGCCGGCGCGGCCTGATGCTCCTGGTGATCGACGGAACCAAGCTCACCTCGCCTCTGGTGTTCGAGGACTCCTACGGCAGCGGGATCGAGTTTCCGCACGTGTACGGTCCGATCGACCTCGAGGCCGTGACGGGCACGGTCGACTTTCCGGCCAATCCGGACGGCTCGTTCGATCTGCCGACCGAGCTCCGCTGAGGCGACACCGCTCCGGCGACACCGTTGAGGCCCCAACACGGCCGCGCCGTCGCTCCGGTGATTCGTTGGTCGAGGCGGGGTGGCGGGCCGATCGGACCACAAAAGCTGGGCCATATGGCTCAGCTTGTCGAAGCAGAGGCCGAAGGAGCGGGAGTACCCGCCCCCTCGAGGTTCTCTCATGCTGGTTGCCATTCGGGCTGCGTCTGCCCGACTTCTCACCGTTCTCGCCCTTGCCGTCGTCGCCTTTGCCACGATGGCACTCACCACCATCGCCCCGCCCACCGGGCCACTCGGCACCGGCCCAGCGGCGGCAGCGACGGCCGACGCCTGTCTGGGCCGGACACCGCCCGGCGCCCTGTACGTGACGAGCACCTCACGAGCGTCGGTCTACCGTCTGTACTGTGCGGCGTTCCTGCGACTGCCCGACACCGAAGGTCTCGACTATTGGACGGGCGAGTTGCTTGCCCATCGGCTCGATGTTCCGACGATGGCCACCGCCTTCATCACCTCGACGGAGTTCGTGCAGCGCTATGGAACGGTCGACGATCGGGCGTTTCTCGATCTGGTCTATCGCAACGTCTTGGGGCGTGGATCCGATGAGGCCGGCTATCGCTACTGGGCGAGCGAGCTTGCCCGCCCCTCGTTCGATCGTGGCGATCTGCTGATCGCCTTCTCCGAATCGCCAGAGTTCGTCGTGGCGACCAACACCGACGCTGCTGCGGCTTCGGGGAATCGCTCCTTCGTGCGCAGCGGTCTGACCGCACGAGCCGCCGCCGACCTCGATCTGGCACGGGGCACCCATGTGCCCGCACAGTGTTGGCCGGACCGGTTCGGCGGCAACGTCCGTTGGGTGCGCAGCACATGGGACCTGACCTGGTGCGTGCGCACCGATCCGAACTGGGATCCACGGGTGACCGATGCGGTCTACGTCCACGAGGCCTTCCACGCTCGAGTGTCGCTGCTGTACATCCACCGGGACGCGTTGACTCCCGCTCAGCGGGCCGAGGTCGAGCGGGTGATCGACGACAAGGCGGCGAACGAGGGCCTCGCCGATCTGTGGACGATGCGTCTCGTGCCCGGGTACGAAGGTGCACCCCAGTACGCTCCCGATCTCTTCACCAATGCGATCTGGGAAGAGCTGTTCGCTCGCTACCCACTCGGCGGGGACCTGCCCGGCTAGGAGCAGGGCTCCTCGCTCAGGCCAAGAACAGCCGATAGGCCGGATGATCGGTTTCTTCCCAGAACCGATAGCCGAGCTGGTCCAGGAATGCAGCAAACTGATCGGCGTCGGCCTCGGGCACCTGCATGCCGACGAGCACTCGTCCGACATCGGAACCGTGGTTGCGATAGTGGAACAACGAGATGTTCCAGTCCGGCGCCATGTTCGAGAGGAACGTGATCAGCGCACCGGGTCGCTCGGGGAACTCGAAACGATACAGCCGCTCGTTTCGAGCGAGAGGGGAGTGGCCGCCGACGAGATGTCGCAGGTGCAACTTCGCCAGCTCGTCGTCGGAGAGATCGAGCGCAAGCAGACCGGCGCCGGCGAACGACGAGGCGATGCTGCGTGCCTCGGCGCGATTTGCGACCTGCAGGCCGACGAAGACATACGCTTCGTCGGCGTCGGCGATGCGATAGTTGAACTCGGTGATCGCCCGGCCTTCGTCGATGATCTCGATGAAGCGACGGAAGCTGCCGCGGGTCTCCGGGATGGTCACGGCGAACACGGCCTCGCGCTGTTCGCCGATCTCGGCCCGTTCGGACACGAAGCGCAGTCGATCGAAGTTCATGTTCGCACCACAATTGATCGCAACGAGCGACTCACCGGCGATCCCCGTGCGCTCGACGTACTCCTTGACCCCGGCGACGGCCAGAGCGCCGGACGGTTCGAGGATCGCCCGTGTGTCGGTGAAGACGTCCTTGATCGCAGCACAGATCTGATCGGTGTCGACACGGATGATCTCATCGACGTAGGCCGATGCCAGCCGGAAGGTCTCCTCGCCGACCATCTTCACTGCGGTGCCGTCGGCGAAGAGCCCGACGGCTTTCGAGTTCCACTCGAACCCCTTGCTCGAGCGACTGCGCCATGGCGTCGGAGTCGTCGGCCTGGACACCGATGATCCGGATCTCCGGTCGCAGCGCCTTGATGTAGGTGGCGACACCCGAGATCAGACCACCACCACCGACGGCGACGAAAACCGCGTGGACGGGCTCGGTGTGCTGGCGCAGGATCTCCATGCCGATCGTGCCCTGACCGGCAATGACGTCGGGATCGTCGAAGGGGTGCACGAACACCAGCGAGCGCTGCTTCATCAAGTCGATCGCTCGCTGATAGCAGTCCGAGTACGACTCGCCATGGAGGACGACCTCGGCCCCTCGCGCCCGAACGGCGTCGATCTTGACTTCGGGAGTGGTCACCGGCATCACGATGACCGCATGGCACCCGAGCTCCTGAGCCGCCATCGCAACGCCTTGCGCGTGGTTGCCGGCCGAGGCGGCAATGACTCCGGATGCCCGTTGGGCGGGGGAGAGGTTGGCCATCTTGTTGTAGGCACCGCGAATCTTGAAGGAGAAGACCGGCTGGAGGTCTTCCCGCTTGAGCAGCACCCGATTGCCCAGTCGTTCGGAGAGCACCGGCGCTTCATCGAGCGGTGTCTCGTCGACGACTTCGTAGACCTTCGACGTGAGAATGCGCTTCAGATAGCCCATCTCCTCGGCATCGGTCAGCGGGACGCGCACGTTTTCCATCTCGCCAAGCTATGGGACGCTGCCCCGGCTGCGCTCGTCGCCGCCACCACGGCTTGCGGCCGCCAAGACGGACATACCTTTTCCAAAGGGCCTGTTTGGTATAAGGTGTCGTCACGCCATTTGAGGAGATGTCACGATGACGGAGTTCTTGGTTCTCGCTCTCTGGATGTCGGCAGGCGCCATTCTGGCCGCCTCGCTCACACCGGTCGGATCCAAACGCTTCGCCTGGGCGCCGGTGGCAGTTTTCCTCGGGCCGCTGTGGGTGAGCGTCGCACGCGACCGTCGTGCCGTCGCCGCCGAGCAAGAGATGAAGACATGAACCCCCATCTCGTCGTTGCCGTCGGCGGCCATCGAGATTTGGCCGCAATGCGCTGGGCCGTGGAAGAGGCGCTGAGGACAGGGGAGCGGGTTCGGGTGGTTCACGCAACCTCGACGCCCGTCGCGGTCGACGGTGTCGTTCCCGAGGCCGTGGCCGATGCCCTGGGCCATCCGCTCTGGGCGACGATCGGCCGTCAGATCCACGACCTGGCCGTCGAAGTCGGAGTTCCGATGCCTGACCGTCGGGTGTCCGCAGCCGTCGCCCACGCTCGCCCTGACGAACTCATCCTGCGGCACAGCGTCGCCGCCCGACTCGTGGTGCTGGGCCCTGCGGTCCATGCAAGCTGGTGGCGCCGTCGCCGCTCGGTCGAGGCGTCGCTCGAGCGTCGCCTTTCCTGTGCGATCGTCCGACCCGACGCTCTCGAACCGGTTTCGCCGTCCGTCGCCAGACCCAGACCGCCGGCGCCGCTGAACGGCCTGGCCACCGCAGCGTGAACCTGAATCCGCCGAGCGAGCACCAGCTGCTGGTGTTCTGGGTCTCGCTGCTGGTCATTCTCGTCGCTGCCCGCATGCTCGGGGCTCTCATGCGTCGCATCGGTCAGCCGGCGGTGGTGGGCGAACTCGCAGCAGGCCTGCTGCTCGGACCTTCGCTGCTCGGTCGTGTGGCGCCCGACGCCTTCGACTGGCTGTTTCCTGCCGACGACGTGCAGACCGGCATGCTGTTCACGGTCGGGTGGCTGGGGGTCCTCCTCCTGCTCGTCGCCACCGGCTTCGAGACCGATCTCGGCTTGATCGGCCGCCTCGGGAGGGCAGCGACGATCGTCTCGACCGGGTCGCTCCTCGTGCCCGCACTTGCCGGATTCGCCGCCGGATGGTTCATTCCCGACGCCTTCGTCGGTGACGATACCCAGCGGTACATCTTTGCGTTGTTCATCGCCGCTGCGCTGTCGATCTCCTCATTGCCGGTGATCGCCAAGATCCTCTCCGAGATGGGATTGATGCGCCGCAACTTCGGCCAACTGACCCTGGCGGCCGGCATGGCCAACGATGTCGTCGGCTGGATCGCGCTGGGCTTCATCGCCGGGCTGGCCCAGGCCGGGGGAGTCGAACTCGACAAGCTCGGTTTCACCGTCGGTGGCGTCATCGTGTTCTTCATCGGCGCCTTCACGATCGGACAGCAGGCGGTCGACCGTTCGCTTCGTCGGGTGCGCGCCGGGGGCGACGACCCTCTTGCCGGCCTGACCGTCATCTTGATCACCGCGCTGACGTTCGGCGTCATCACCCAATGGCTTCATGTCGAAGCGGTCCTGGGCGCGTTCGTCGCCGGCGTGATCATCGCACGGTCGAGGTTCGCCGACCATCAATTGATCAAGCCACTCGAGACGATGACCAACGCCGTCTTCGCTCCCGTCTTCTTCGCCACAGCCGGCCTGCGTGTCGATCTCGGACTCCTCGCCGACTCCGAGACGTTCGTCTGGGCGATCATCGTGCTGGGCGCCGCATCGCTTTCGAAGTTCGTCGGCTCGATCGTCGGCGCGTCGATCTCGCGGCTGTCGCTGCGTGAAGGGGCGGCGCTCGGGGTCGGACTGAACGCCAGGGGAGCGCTCGAGATCGTCATCGCCACGGTCGGACTGTCACTCGGTGTGCTCAACAACCGGTCTTACACCGTGATCGTCTTGATGGCGATGGCCACCTCGATGCTGGCACCGCCGCTGCTCCGCAAGGTGCTGTCGGGCTGGGAAGGCGATCCCGCCGAACGGCAGCGAATCGACCTCGAACGCCAACTCGATGCCAACGTGATCGTCACCGGCGGGCGGGTCCTGCTCCCGACGAGGGGCGGCCTGTCATCGCTGGTCGCTGCTCAGGTCGTCGAACTCGCCTGGCCGTCGCAATCGGAAGTCACGTTGTTCACGGTCGGCAACGACGACGCCGACACCTCGGCCATGCACAACGTGCTGTTCGACCGTGATGTTCGCGATCTGCGACTGGCGGGGGAATCGGCGATCGATGCCCTGCTGGCCGAGGCCCGACTCGGCTACAGCGCCATCGTGATCGGAGCCGACTCGACCCACGCCGACGACGAAGTCATCTCGCCTCTCGTCGACACCCTGCTCGAGCGAAGCCCCATTCCGGTGGTGGTCGTTCGTCGACCGCCGGCAGCGAACCAACTGCCGTGGGCCTTCAGCCGGGCACTGGTGCCGCTCGCCGGCAGCGCTTCATCGCTCGGCGCCCAGGAGATCGCCGGCTACATGAGTGCCAGGATCGGCACCCACCTCCACCAACTGCACGTGTCGACCGACTCGGCACCACGACGAGACGGCCTGCTCGGCGACTTCGCCGGTGGCCCACTCCGGTCGATCCTCGGTGCGGCCGCCCAACGAGCCACTGCCGTCGGAGCCAATCAGACGACCTTGGTCGAACACGCCGAGAATGCCGGCGCACAGATCATCGCCACGAGTCGCGAATTGGGGGTCGACCTCGTCGTGTTGTCCGGCAACGCCCGGTCGGTCGGCGGCGCGCCGTTCCTCGGCCATACGATTCGCCACGTGCTCGATCACACCGATGCCACCGTGATCCTTGCCGTCACGCCGTCGGCGGCTCGAGCTCCGCAGCAGCCCGACAGCGAACCGCCGGCAGTTCTCGAAGATCACGTCGCCAGTCCTGGCTGAACTCGTTTCGATCGGTCTCGTCGGTCACGAGGGAAACGTCGAACTGCAGACCGCTGAAGGCGGCGATGAAGCCGGAGACCATGAGCAAGGACCGGGTGACCACCACGGGATGGCCGAAGAGCGTGAACTCGAAGAGAGGATCGAACGTCTCCTCGGTCAACGTCGTCCACTGCAAGATGGTCACTTCGCCCACCGTGAACAGCCCGAAGACCACATAGAACACCGCGACCATGATGGCGACGAGGAGAATCTGCACTGCCTGGCTCACCAGCATGGTCGTCGGTGAGGATCATCACGATGTTCGGTCGAGGGGCAGGGATGGTCACGCTGGTCTCCTGCGACGACGACTCGACCGGTCCGGACGCCGTCATCCTAGGGAGGGAGCGAACCCAGAACCGAAGGCGCCCGAGGGCCCCCGTTGACGGGCCTCAGGTCGCGGGAGGGGTGAGCATGGTGGCCATCCGGGGGCCGGACCGAGCTTCGGCGGGGGGCGCAACCGGCGGGCCGAGCTGACGAGGTACTGGCGGCATGCCAGGGGCCGGTCGGCCCGCACCGAGCACACGCCGTCGAACAGCAGCGGGCAGGGTAGATCGAGTCCGAAATAGCGGCGCGCCACGACGCGTCGGGCGTCGGGGTCGGCGGCCGCAGCGGTGAAGGTGGCAGCCGAGACACCGGCCTCGGTGAGGTAACCGTTCACGGCGGCGACTCGTCGGGCGACGTCGGAACGCCGATCGTCGGGCAGTCGCCCGACGGCGGCGACAACGGAGCGAACCTCGGCCGGAGTCACCGGCACCGCCTGCGAACAACATGCCGAGCAGCCCGCACGACAGCTGACGCCGACGGCGTCGTCGGCGAGCAGGGTGGTCGAGGCCGCATCGACGAGGCTGCGGGCCGCAGCCAGCAGGTCGTCTGCAGCCTCGGCCACCGCGGGGACGGGGAGGAACGACACCTTGGATCAGAACTTGAAGACGTACGGCGAGGTCTTGTCGATAGAGCCGGTCTCTCCCATCGGGACGACGCTGCCCTGCTCGCCGATGGGCGAGGTCGAGTCGTAGCTGAGTACCTTGAAGTCCTTGAGCTCGTACTTGTAGTAGAAGCCGGAGACCTCGGCGTCGGAACCGTCGTCGGCAAGGGCCGCCGCGAGTTCGTCGAGGGCCGAGCGGAGTCGGTCAGAGGGCTGGTAGTCGTCGCCCATCTCGACACTGACACGAAGCTGATCGGGATTCACTGGAGTGGTCATGTGAACGAGACGTTCGACGGGCCACAACGGTTACAGGCCTCGTCGGCTCTCACCGGCCGCCGATCGCCTGCCAGGAGCGACGTCGTGTGTTTCGCGGGCGCGTGGCCGAGGCACATGATCCTTCGACCCTGGTCTCGGCGATGCGGACGTGTCAAAGAGAAGGTAGAGACATCCGACTTCCCGGTTCGTGACGAGCGAAAGAGGTGGTTCCGGTGACGCGTCGAACTGCCCACATATCGGTTCGTCTCGTCGTCCGATGATCTCCGGGTGGAGGGTGTTGCGACGGGAGTGGGCTTTGGTGATCATGAACGCAAACGGCTCGCCCGGGGTTTCGGCCGATGTCCGGCTTGGAGTTCTGGCGCCCTCGGCTTGTCCCGATCGGCTTGGTCTCGTTGGTTGTTGGGCTCGTGGCGACGGTCGGCGGCATCTGGCTGATCTCTTCTCTGCCAGCTCGGCCGGATGAGACCTCCCGCTGGACGTTGGGGGGTTCCTCGGTTTGGCGACCGGGAACGTCCATCCACGCGCCGGTCCTCGGCACGACGATGTTCGGGGCGTGCTGCCGAGCCGCACGGCGTCGCGACTTGCTCGGCGCACCAGCCGCGACCAGGCAAGCACCTGGTTGGCGAGCCATCCGCTGCTCGACGGTGGAAGCTGAGCAGGCAACAGCAAGACTTCGCCGGCCCAGTCCCTCGCAAGCCCTCGCCTTTCAGTCATAATCGTCATTATGCAGCACTCGGGTCTGGAGTGGTCTCGGGATACCGACATCCCTGGCCCGAAACCCCTACCCGGCCTCGTGCGCGGCGAAGTCGAACGGCGAGGATTGGTAGACCTGGTTGATCCAGTTGCCGAACAACAAGAAGGCATGGGAGCGCCAACGGTTGAGCGGCTGTTGCGACGGATCGTCATCGGGGAAATAGTGGCGGGGCACCTCGATCGGTGTGCCGGCATCGACGTCGCGAAAGTACTCCTGGGCCAACGAGTTCGAGTCATACTCGACGTGGTTGAACATGTAAAGCCGGTTGCAGGTCTCCTCCGAGACGAGACAGACACCAGAGTCGCTCGACTCCATCAGCAGTTCGAGACCCTCGACGGCGAGCACGTCGTCCTTGCGGACCTCGGTCCAACGAGAGACCGATACGGCGAAATCGTCGGAGAAGCCCGACAGGTACGGCGACGTCGGCTGGAGGTTTCGGTGTTGATAGACACCGAACGCCTTCTTGTCCAGTGGGCACTTCGGCACACCGTGAAAGTGCCAGATGGCGGCCATCGCACCCCAACAGATCGTGAAGGTCGAGTGCACGTTGGTCGTGGTCCAGTCGAGGATCTCGGTGAGTTCGGGCCAGTACGTGACGTCTTCGAAGTCGAGGGTCTCGATCGGTGCGCCCGTGATGATGAACCCGTCGAACGTGCGGTGCTTGATCTCGTCCCAGGTTCGGTAGAACGAGATCAGGTGATCCTCGGCGGTGTTCTTCGCTGCATGACTCCCCACTCGCACGAGCGTGAGTTCGACCTGGAGCGGCGTCGCCCCGAGCAGCCGCGCCAGCTGGGTCTCGGTGACCACCTTGTCGGGCATCAGATTGAGCAGCCCGATCTGGAGCGGACGAATGTCTTGACGCAATGCGCTCGATTCGTCCATGACACGTACGCCCTCACGCTCGAGAACGGCACGGGCAGGCAGGGCGTCGGGAATCCGTATGGGCACGGACCGATCGTAGGCGACGGGTTCGGCCGACCGCTCCCCCGCCGACGACCTACGACGCCACCGAGGGTGTTGCGCCACCGCTCGACGTGAGTGTCGCCGGCATCGCCATCGAGCCGGCGGCCGAGGGCGCACGGAGGACCGCACCCAGTCCCCCGGCTGGACCCCTGAGTTCGTCGAGTCCTGGGATCATCCGGATCGGTACGGCGCCCGCGACGGCGAGATGGGTGATGTGATCGACCAATCGATCACCGTCGACAAGGCGCCCGTCGTCGGGGTCGTCGTGGACCAGGACCGAGGCAACGTTCGAGTGTCGCAACGCCTCGAGTACGTCGGCGCCTTCCACGGTGCGGCCAAGATCGGCCGCTGCACGGAACTGGGCGAGCTCGTTGGTGAGCGACTCGGCCGCCCGAGACCGAACATCTCGCACGATCTGGTCGGAGATCGACCCGAGCTGATCATCGATGTCGTCGGTGGTGTAGTGCTGCACCCATGTCAGTGGGAACGCGTCACGGAACCCGGAGGCGAACCGGTCGAGCTGCGATTCGGATCCGACGAGGGCGATCACCCGAGGCTCGACGAACCCGAGCGTTCGATTGCGGTGTGGATCGACTCGCTGACCGCCACGGTGCCTCGTGCCCGGTCGGGGACGTCGATCGATCCGAAGGAGGTGATGGCAAACAGGTCGTCTTCGATGGTCACGACCGCGTGCGGTGCGCTGAATTGCGAATACTCGATGAGAGTCCCGAGCGACAGCACCTGCCCACTGCGAGCGACGTCGAAGCGAAGGGGCTCGGCGATGTCGAAGACCCGTACCGACCCATCACCGAGAGCCAGGATCGCACGACTCGTCGGCTGGTCGCCTTCGATCGCATCGAGCAGCTGATGGAGATCCGGGGCCCCGGCCTCGTCGAGCGCAAGGTGCGCTCGTTCCTTCGCCTGGGCGCCGCCCCCCAGATACAGCGTGGTGAACGGCGGGTCGGCCGAGGCCAAGGACGTGAGATCGACCCCGCCAACGAACATCGAGCGTCGAGGTCCTTCGTGTCCACGATCGTTGCTGATTCCACTGTTCATGCGCCAGGGGCTACCCGATCGGCCCGCTCAGCAAACGCCGTCGACCCGGCTTGCGTCTCCCCTACGCGGGGCTCACTCGTCGGGCGTGGCCGAGGCAATAGGCTGGCCGATGTGACGCACCCGCACGGCCACACTCATGGCTCGATCGACGGCCACGGGCTCGGCGGCGGGTGGGACACCTGGGGCAGCCGTCGGACCCTTCGGGTGATCGTCGGCTCCATCGTGGCGACGGCCCTGGCAACGGTCGTCATGGTCGTGGTCCTCTGGCCGACGGGCGAAGGACAGTCGGTGGCGGTCGAGCGAGCGGAGTCCTTGGGTCTTGCGAGCGATCGCCTCGCCGCATCGGTCGTGGCGGCGAGCGAGCAACCCTGCGACTTCTCGACTGTCGAGGCGCCGCAGGTGTGCCGCACCATCACGCTGACGCTCGACGAAGGTCCCGAAGCGGGAGCGGTGGTCGTCCTGCCTGACTTCATCCTCGGCGCTGGTATCACCGCCCCCGACGTCTCCATCGGCGATCACATCATCGTCGCCTACGAGCCGTCGACCAACACCTACTTCTATGCCGACGCCGACCGTCGATCCGTTCTGGTCTGGCTTGCGGCGTTGTTCGGTGTCGTGGTCATCGCTTTGGGACGCTTTCGGGGTGGCCTGGCGCTACTGGCGATGGCATCGACCATCGTGGTGTTGGTCGGATTCGTTGCCCCCTCGGTGCTCGACGGCAACGATCCGCTTCTCGTCTCGGTGGTTGCTGCGTCGGCCATCGCCTTCATCAGCCTCTACCTCACGCATGGATTCGGGCCAACCACGACGGTCGCACTGGCGGGAACGCTGGCGGCTCTCGGCCTGACGCTTGCCCTGTCGTATGGCTTCTTCGAGCTGGCGAACTTCACCGGGCTCGCCACCGAGGAGGGCTACACCCTCCCCTTCATAACCCAGGATCTCGACCTTGCGTCGCTGCTCTTGGGCGGTGCCGTGCTGGGTGCGCTCGGAGCGCTCGACGACGTGACGGTCACCCAGGTTGCCACCGTGGCCGAGCTCCATCACCGCAGCCCGCAGCTCACCACGAGGGAGTTGGTGGCATCGGGCATCCGTGTTGGTCGAGAACACATCGCCTCGACGGTCAACACACTGCTGCTCGCCTACGCCGGGGCAAGCATGCCGATCCTGCTCGTGCTGGCAGCCTCCGATCAGTCGATGGCGATGTCGGCAAATTCCGAGTTGGTCGCCGTGGAGATCGTGCGGACCCTGTGCGGCTCGATCGGACTCGTGGCTGCGGTGCCGATCACCACGGCGTTGGCGGCAATCGTGGTCAATCGAAACGATGAGGCCGACGAATCGAACGAGTCCGTCGATCCTGAGACACCGACGACCTGGGACGACTTCGGGCCCCGGGGTGACGTGGCGTTCTGAGTCGCCGAGCGCAATGGATCCACTCCCCCGCCGGCGCCGGCATCAGTGACCCGAAGGCGGCTCGTTGGCGGCCGCCTCCTCCTCGGAGATGACCTCGGGTGGCTCTGGGACTTCCATGTCGATCGATTTGAGCACCTGCACGCCGCAGATGTCGTTTGCATTACCCGACAGCGTGATTCGCCGATCGGGGCTCGAGAACTGGGTCTTGCCGTCGAACAGCGTTTCGATGATGCCCACCTGGAACCATCCGCCGGTTGCATCCGGCACTCGGTTGACCACGTCACCGCACACGACGTCTTCCATCCGCATTCGAGCCACTTGCACAATGTTGCGATTCATCGAAGATCCTCTGCCGTTGGCGCCGAGCGATTCGGGCCGTCGTGTCACCCCATTCTCGGACGACTCCCCCACCGACCTGAGGGGAAATGAACCGGAGTTCCTCACCACACGAGGACACCACCGGCGTCGCTAGGTCATCGGACCCATCGTGAGGCGGATTTGTCAGGAGATGACGAGATCGTCCGATGGAGAACACGTATGGACGCTCTCGACCCCACCACGATGACTGCGCGACCGGCCGCACGAGTCGATGACCTCGGCATTCCTCGTGGACTCGTCGAGGATCTGTTCGCACGACGCGTCTTCGTCGAGCGGGAGACGACGATTCACAATGTGTCCTTCGGGCTCGGCATCACGATGCCGGTGGCCAAGGAGATCGCCGACGCACTCCGGGACAAGAAGGTCATCGAGTACTACGGCATGGAAGGCCGTGACTACCGGATCGGCTTGAGCGAAACCGGCTATCGCACCACGAGCGAACGCATGGTGGGCGCCAGCTATGCGGGCTGCCTGCCGGTTTCACTTCAGGCATACACCGACACGATCCTGCGCCAGAAGTCCGAGGTCACGATCAACCGTGAGACCATTCGGGCGGCGTTCGGCGACCTGGTCGTCGCCGACGAAATGCTCGATCAGCTCGGTCCGGCCTTCCTCAGCGATGGAGCCATCTTCCTCTACGGCCCACCCGGCACGGGCAAGACCAGCCTCGCCGAGCGGATGATCCGCCTTCACACCGACGCCGTACTCGTTCCCCGTGCTGTCGAGGTCGACGGCTCCATCATCACTGTCTTCGACCCTGCCACCCACAAGGCCGTCGACCCCCAGCCGACGGGCTTGGATCAGCGCTGGGTCTTGTGCAACCGGCCGCTCGTCCTCGTGGGCGGTGAGCTCAGCTCCCGCATGCTCGACCTCGAGTACGACTCGATTTCCGGTGCCTACAAAGCGCCCATCCAGATGCAGGCCAACAACGGCATCCTCGTGGTCGATGACTTCGGCCGTCAGCAGCTCCTCCCCACCGAGCTGCTCAACCGATGGATCGTTCCGCTGTCGCGCGGCATCGACTTCCTGCGACTGGTGAACGGCTCGAAATTCACCGTCCCGTTCGAACTGAAGCTCGTCGCCTCCACCAACCTCGATCCCCACGAGCTCGGCGACGAGGCCTTCCTGCGCCGGTTGCGAAACAAGGTGTACGTCGGTGCGGTCACCGAAACGGCGTTCAACTGGATCCTCGTTCGCGCGGCCAAGGCGAAGAACATCAGTGTCAACGCCGAGGCTGCCCATCACCTACGCAAGGTGGCGGAGCACTTCATCGGCGAGCTGCGCCCCTACGTGGCGATCGACTTCCTCGATCTCATGACGGGCATCGCCCAATACGAAGGGCTTCCCCGCACCCTCGACCTGACGATGATCGACCGGGTTGCCCAGATCTATTTCGTCACCAGTGGGCAGGAAGGCCCGCCACCGGTCGGTCGCCACGAGAACGAGACCCCAGTTCCGGCACCGCCCGCCACGGTCGCCTCGCCCGACAGCCAGCAGCTCGCAGCCATGCGCGCACTCGCGGCGCAACAGCTCAACGAGCAGCAGGCTGCGGCCGCACCGCACGCACAGGCATCGCCCGCTGCCCAGCCGGTGGCACCCGTCGCCCAGCCCGCTCCGGCTCCGTCACCGATCCAGCACCCCGCAGCGCCGAGACAGGCCGCCGAGCCGGCGATGCAACAACCGCAGGCCCGAGTCCGCTCCGAGGCCTGACGAACGGGCCGATCGCGCCGTGGAACCCCGGTCGAGGAATCACAGCCGAGCGAGATGACGCGACAGATCGACGAACCGCAGACGGCACCGCTCGCGCATGGCCACCGACCAGTCCTCGGAGAGATGTTCCTCGAGGAACTGCCCGCGACAGAGAGCAGCGGCTCGTTCCATCTCCTGGCGTGCCAGCAGCAGGATCATCTCGGGGACACCGGGCAGCTCGCCGCTCCTCACCGTCATGTCTCCTCCGGCCGACCGAGTTCGTCGGTCGGCGCCTCAGGATGCGCGAGAGAGTGAATCTCGATGGTCGTTCGCCCGTTCATGCTGGGTGGTCAGCGCAATGAGGTCCCCACAATTGCGGCATCGGCGTAGCTCGGCACCCTCCGCCGTGCCCGCAGGTGAGAAATGGCGGTGATCGGAGGCGCTGGCGTTCATCGAACACGAGGGACAGGAGATTCGGTAGTGCATCAAACCCTTCTTTCTGGAACATCTATCGGTCTGCCCCGTCCCGACATGAGCCAAACGGCCCAAGAACGATCGCCGACCACGAATCTCCGGGGCGAGTACGGTGGTCGACGTGTCCGAACCGCTGACGGCGCTCATCGACGAGTTCTTCCTCGCTCGCCGACCGAAGAAGCACTCCGAGCACACCCTTGCCGCCTATCGCCGTGATTTCGACGCGATCCTCACACCGCTTGGCGAACTCCTGGACCAGCCGATTCCCGAGCTTCGAGCGGAAGATCTCGAGATCCGCACTCTCCGCCGGGCTTTCGCCGCCATCAGCCACCAATCCGAGTCGACGGTGTCACGCACCTGGTCCACGTGGAACCAGCTCTACACCTTCCTGGTCGCCGAGGGTGTCGTTCCCGGCAACCCGATGGCGGCCATCGAGAAACCTCGGGTTCCCAAGAGCCGCCCCAAGGCGATCGTCGGCGATGACAGCATCCAGCTCTTGCTCACCGCTGCGGCGACCGGCCGCAAGACGGCTCGTGATCCCTGGCCCGAGCGTGACCTCGCGCTGATCGTCACCCTGATCACCGGCGGACTGCGACTCGCCGAGATCCTCGACCTGACGATCCGCTCCATCGACGGGCCACCCGGTGATCGGGTGCTGGCGGTGCGAGGCAAGGGGAACAAGGAACGCACGGTTCCCCTCGAAGACGAGGTCGAGGCGGTCATCGCTCGATACATCGAGACCCGCCTACGACGTTTCCCGGGACGGATTCCGGTGAATGCTGCGCTCTTCGTCGACACCAAGGGCGAACCGATGAAGCGCGGCGGGTTGCAGTATCTCGTCGACCGGCTCTACCGCGAAGCAGGCATTCGCTCACGAGTGCCGAGCGGGGCACTCGTCCACGCCCTGCGCCACACGTTCGCAACGAACCTGGCCCGCAACGGCGCATCGGGTACCGAGCTGCAACGACTGCTCGGCCACGAGTCACTGGCCACCACCCAGCGCTACGTCGATGCAACGGCTCGAGAAGTTCGAGCGGCCGCTCGGAGCAACGACGCCTACCGAGCGTTGCGTGAGGTACGGGCCACCACCGAACGTGACACTGCGGCACCCGACGCCACGCCACACGGATCCAGCCCTACCGAGGGCGACTGACGATAGCGTGTCGAGGTGCGTGTCGCCGTGACGCGCCCGGGTGCCACTATGCGCCCACCAGGCAACCGAGGAGCACCGAAATGGCTCGCAGAATTGAAGTCGAACTCACCAGCACCCGCGATGACGGCAACTGGACCTGGAGGGCGGCAAACGCACGCCAGCCCAAGGGTGAGGTCAACGGTTCGCTCCTCTACCCCGACGCCAAGATCGGCGACGTCATCAAGGTCGAGGCCGAGTTCCATCTCGACGGCATCGAGGTGATCGAGGTGTTCCCGCCGAAGGCAAAGAAGGAGCGGTCCGACCTGCTCCAGCTCGTGTCGCGCCCGCTCGCCGACGATGAATTGGTCACCACGGTCCGCACCGGTCGACGCGACCGCGATGACGATCGTCGCAGCGGCGGCGGCCGCAAGCGTCGCGACGGCGACCGCGGACCACGCCGAGATGGTGGCGGTCGTGGCGATGGTGGTCGTGGCGATGGTGGTCGTGGACCTGGCGGTCGTGGTGAGGGAGGTGAACGAGGCCAGCGGCGTGACGGTGGCGGTCGTGGCAACCGGGGCCCGCGGGAAGACAACCGACCCAAGGCCAAGCGCTTGCGTCCCGGTCGAGTGCATCGCAATGCGGCGCTCGAGGCCGTGCCCGAGGAGCATCGTCCCATCGCCGAACAGGTTCTCAAGGGTGGCCTTCCCGCCGTGCGCGCCGCGATCGAGAAGCAGAACACCGAAGCCGCCGCGGCCGGTGCTCCCACGATCGAACTGAAGCCCGTGCTGGCCATCGCCGAACCCATGGTCACCACCATGAAGAACGCCGAGTGGCATGACCGGGCCGACGCCGCGCTGGCCGATCTCGACGAACTCGAGCTTCGCGATCTGCGTTCGGTCGTGAGCGCCGCCGACCCCACCTCGAAGGACGAAACGGCCAGAGCCAAGGCCGAGCAGCTCCGCACCGGGCTCAACGCACGACTCGAGAAGGACCAGGCGGCGTGGCTCGCCGAGCTCGAATCGGCGGTCCAGGGAGGCCGCACCATTCGGGCGCTACGTCTGAGCTCTCGACCGGTGAAGGCCGGTGCTCCGATCCCCGCCGAGCTGGCCACCAAGTTGACCGAGGCCGCAGCGGCCGCACTCAGCGCCGACATCGCGTCGGATCGGTGGGCTGCCGTCGTCGACGCCCTCGCCTACTCGCCGGTTCGGGGCGGCGTGACCCCGGTCGGTTACCCGGCCGAACCGACCCCGGAGTTGCTCGAAGCGGTCAAGCGCATCGCCGACCGGATTCCGGCCATTGCCAACCAGCTCGGCATCGACCCGTCCGAAGCCGCATCGAAGAAGCGACGCCGGCCAAAGCGCGAGGCCAACAAGAAGAAGCCGGCATCCAAGCCGGCCGAGGCACCCGCACCGTCCGAAGCGGCACCAGCCGCCGAGACACCGGCACCCGAAACGGCTCCAGTCGCCGAGACACCGGCACCCGAGACGGCTCCAGTCGCCGAGACACCGGCACCCGAAACGGCTCCAGTCGCCGAGACACCGGCACCCGAGACGGCTCCAGTCGCCGAGACACCGGCACCCGAGACGGCTCCAGCGGAAGCGCCAGCGGCCGACGCCGCGCCGGCAGCCGAGGAATCGGCCGGCGAAGACTGACCGAAGTAGTGTCGTTGCCATGATCGACTTCACGGTTTCCGACCACATCGGCTTCATCACCATCAACCGCCCCGACGCCCGCAATGCGGTCAACGGCGATGTTGCGCAAGGCATCGAAGCGGCGATCGACGAAATCGAATCCAATGACGACCTCTGGGTCGGCATCATCACCGGTGCCGGCCCCGTGTTCTGTGCCGGAGCCGATCTCAAGGCCGTCTCGAGCGGAACCGGCGCCCAGATGAGCACGGCAAAGGGTGGCTTCGCCGGGCTCGTGCGTCGTGAGCGGTCCAAGCCGCTGATCGCCGCGGTCGACGGGCCGGCCCTCGCCGGCGGGACCGAGATCGTGTTGTCCTGCGACTTGGTCGTTGCGTCGACCAACGCCCGGTTCGGCGTGCCCGAGGTCAAGCGATCGCTCGTTGCCGCAGCCGGCGGCCTCTTCCGTCTACCGGTTGCCCTCCCCCGCAACATCGCCACCGAGCTCATCCTCACCGGCGACCCGATCTCGGCCGAGCGGGCGCATCAGTTCGGTATGGTCAACGTCCTCTGCGATGCCGGTGCAGCCCTCGCCGAGGCCACCACGTTGGCCAAACGCATCACGATCAACGCCCCGTTGGCAGTCCGCGAGAGCCTGGGAGTGATGAAGGCATCCGTCGGCATCGACGACGCCGAAGCCTTCGCCCTGTCCGGCAAAGCCATGGGGCGCCTGGCCAAGACCGAAGACTACGCCGAAGGCCCGCTGGCGTTCATCGAGAAGCGGGCCCCGGAGTGGAAGGGCCGCTGAGCCGCACCATCACCCGGTCGGCGACCGCGTCGCTCGTCCTCAGAGCTCGCGCATGACGGTGAGCATGCGAGCCTTGAGCCCGAACGACTCGAAGAAGTTCTTGGTGTGGCGATCGCCAGGCAGGGCGATCGATTCGATGCCCGTGCATCTACGCTCGGCGCACGCGTCGAGCAGACGGTTCATCATGGCCTCGCCGATCCCGGACTTTCGAGCCTCGGCGTCGACGAGCAGGCGCTCGATCCTGCCCACCAGTTGGCCATCGGATCGGTTGACGAAACGCATCGTGGCCACGCCGAGCACCACGTCGTCGTAGGTGCCGACCAACACCACGGCGGCGTCGTCAGCGAGCGCCTCGCTCACCGACTGGAGCTCGGACCCTTCGGCGACGAGGAACGTCGCACCGCCCCGCTGGGCTTCGATCTCTGGTTTCGCGTCGTCGAGGAGACGTTCGATGACTGCGAGGTCATCGACTGCTGCCGGTCGAGCGCCCTCGCTCATGCGGTCAACCGTTCGGCCTTGGCCAGGATGGTCTTGCGATTGCGACCGGCACGCTCGTGGTCGGCCACCTGCTGCACCTCGACCGGCGAGAGTGCACCGAGCGCAGCGATGATCGTGCGGGCGTTCAGCTCGTCGTAATCATCGATCGGGAACGACGCTTCGGCTGGCGCGACGTCAGCCACGGATTCGGGCTCGGGTGTCGAGACTTCCTCGACGTCGACCACGGTCGTCGGCTCGTTGGTTGGCCGGTCGTCGGCCGGCTTCGGTACCAGGCCGAAGGCAACGCCGAATTCGGCGAACCCCTTCGACACCACATCGGCGGCGAAACCGACCGCATCGCCCACCAAGGCTTCGGTGCCGCCGGGCTGTTGGGACGCCATCTTGGCCATCAGGCGGGCCAACTGCACCTGGCTCTTGCCCCGAGTCACGACCCTGTCGAGCACCTCGTCGCGTTCGTAGAGGAACCCGAGCGGTGCGTACACGAACAGATCGACCAGCTGATCGATGGGACGCTTCGATTCCCCGCCGGTGCTCATGTCAGCCGAAGAGCCGCACGATCGACGGGCAATCCGAGTCGCCCATGGGACAACGAGGGTTGGAAGGCTTGCCGAACTGCGAGCGATTGACCAGCATGAAACAGCTCTCACAAACGAACTCGTCGTTCCGCTTGCTGTCGACTGCCGGTCGCTTGGGGGCGTCTTCCTCTTCGTCTTCGTCGTCGTCATCATCATCGGATGCCGCCATCCGGTCCTTCAGGATCGCATCGAGATCGGCCTCGACATCGTCAGGATCGACCTCGTCGTCTTCGTCGTCTTCGTCGGGATCGACCTTGCGGGCCCGTGGACGCGTCGGTTCTTCCTCTTCGTCCTCGTCGTCGTCGTCGACATCGACGACGTCGTCAGCCACGAACTCGTCATCGGCCAGATCGTCGTCATCGAGGTCGTCGTCATCGAGGTCGTCGTCGTCCAAATCGGCGTCGAGATCGTCATCGAGGTCGTCGTCGACCTCGTCTTCGATCACTTCTTCGATGTCGTCGTCACTCATAACCGCAGACCTATCCGGTGGTTCTCCAGGAACGGCCGGACTCTACACATAGTTGACCCACAAGAGCGGAATCTCACCGCAAACTTCCTTGGCAATCTTCCCACCAGGGAAAACGGCCGATGTTCAGGCGTCACTCTTGGCGAAGAGTTCGCGCTGCGCCAGCACATTGGCCACATAGCGCTCGGTGACGTCGAGCCACTCCCCGCGGCTGACCGAGGTCGGTCCCTGGAAGTAGCCTCCGAGAGCGAGCCGCACATCGCCATCGTTGCGTGCCAACAACCAGTCGAGATAGCGGGCGCTCATGCGAATGTTGTCCTCCACCTGGAAGCGATCCAACTCGGGTTTCCCGATCAAGCTCGCAGCGATCCACTCCCCCGTCACCGGCATGATCTGTCCGACGCCGACGGCACCGACCGACGAAGTCGCCTCCTGGTTCCAGCCCGACTCGTGCCAGGCGGTGGCCATCAGCAAATCGACGGGGAGGTCGTTGGCCGCAGCCCAGCGCTCGAAGACCGGGATCAGGGCGAGTCGCTCCGGTCGATCGAGGATGCGATCGGGCAGGTTCGGATACGCAGCCGCGTCGATGGCGGCAACGGTGGCCGCCCTCGACGACGACGGGACCTCGAGCACCTGACCGGCTCGGATCCGGTCGTCGTTGCGGAGATCGTTCCGTTCGACCAGCTCGCTCGTCGTCGTGCCCAGCCGCACGGCAATGCCGGACAAGGTGTCGCCCGAGACCACCGTGTAGGTGAACGACGGTGCCGCAACGACCAACCGCTGGCCGACGAAGATCCGGTCGACGTCGCTGAGTCCGTTCAGCTCTCGCAGCTCAGCGACCGACCGATCGGTGCGAAGCGCGACATGCGAGAGCGTGTCGCCCTCGACCACGGTGTACTCCTCGGCACCGGCCGAGCCAGGAAGGGCCAGGACCCCGGTGACGGCGAGGCCAAGAGCGACCGCCGAACCAGCGAGACGTCGAACAACCGAACGAGTAGGCATAACGAACTATTCGGCCCGCCGGATCGAGACATGAGCCTTTTGGGCAATTCCCTGGTCAGTCGCTGCCTCCGGCAGTCACTCGCTGCCTCCGGCAGTCACTCGCTGCCTCCGGCAGTCACTCGCTGCCTCCGGCAGTCACTCGCTGCCTCCGGCAGTCCTCCTGGCCTCGGCTCGCCGTTCGACTTCCAATCGCTCCAACTCGGTCTCCGAGTCATGGTTCACGAACGTCATCATGGCGGCGATGGCGTGATGGCCCGCCTTCTCGGCGATGGCCGTGTGCATCTCCTGAGCCACCGTGCGATAGGCCGGATGACCCTGCGGCGTCGAACGCAGTTCGAGCATGTGCATCGCCGAGCGGGCGTTGAGGTTGAAGTTGAAGCGGACCCGATAGGCGAGCGACACCGCCAACGAGGCCTGAGGGCCGAAGGCCGGCTCGAGGGTGTCGAAGAGGGCAGCCGAGCGTTCCATTGCCGCATCGAACCGATCGCCGACTCCCGCATCGTCGACCAGTTGAGGCCGCGTGAAACCATGTTTGGGCGTGAGCTGTTGCCAGTCGACGGTGAGCAGACGGTGACGCTGGAGGTCGCGGAACGCGCCATAGTCGGCGAGGATGTCGAATCGGTAGAACGGTCGCTCCAGCGCTCGTCCGGGTCGATGCCGGCGATTCCGCCGGTCGCCGGTGTAGGCCCGGATCACCCGAAGGCGATCATCGACCGACATCGCTCGAACCTGCTCCTCGATCCGCCGCTCCGACAGCGAACTGTGGGGATACAGCATCGACGCCACCACCTTGATCTCGGCGTCGGGGTCGAAGTCGACCAGGTCGACTCGGGCGTCGGTGTCGGCGGGGCCCGAGGTTTCGAGCAGATCCTCGGCGATGTCCTCCATCGAGAGACGAGCGTCGGCGAGGTATTCGCTCCATTCGACGCCGCGCTCGGGCAGGTCGACCCGCCGCACGAACGACGGAATCACCTTGCGGAGTTCGGTGAGCATCATGTCGGCGTAGCGCTGGGCTTCGGGCAGCGGGTGGGCCCGCATGCGCAACAGCAGCTGCTCGTACGCCTGCCCCGACGCGTAGATTCCGACATTGGACTGGGCCGCCGCCGGCAGGATGCCTCGAACGGCGTCGAGGGCCTTTGCCTTCACGGCCTGGCGATACACGAAGTCGGAGTCCGACACGGCCTTGGGTGTGGTGGCGCGCACGTGATCGGTGACGATCGATGCCAGCTCGGAATAGGTGTCGAACAGCCGGTCGAGATCGCCGACATAACGCGTGCCGAGTTCGGATCCCAAGATGACCGGGTCGCGGTAGTAGCGATAGCGGCCACCGACCCGGCTGTCATAGGAGATGTAGCGAGTCGATTGCTCGAGATACGACGCAATGCGCCCCCACTCGAGCACCTTGGTGAGCAGGTTCGAAGCCTGTTCGCACGCCAGGTGGACGCCGCCGAGCTGAGCGACCGAATCGTCGCCGTACTCGACGAAGATGCGTTCGTAGAGCTGTTCGGCTCGATCGAGGCCCATCGTGGCGTCGACGCCGGAGTCACCTTCGATGTCGAGCTCGCCGACGAACTCGTCGAGGAAGAGCCGACGCAGGCTCTTCGGTGAGCGTGAATAGCGGGCGAAGAGCGCCCCCTTCACGACCTCGGGCAGATTGACGAGGGCGAACACCGGGAGGTCGAGGTTGGTGAAGTAGCGCCGAAGCACATCGGCCTCTGCTGCAGTGAATTCCTCGACGACATACGTGCTCACGGTGACCGAGCGTATTCGCATGAACACACAAGGGGGTGCATCCTCCTCATGCGATCACCGCAAGGGCGTCGGTGACGAGCCGGACCGCGAGGTGGCGACACCGGCCCAGCCGCTCCCCGTCGGCCCAGATGGTGGTCGGCCGGGTGAAGGTGTGCTCCCAGGTCGGTCGCCGGTACACCGTCAGCAGCGGATGCGGCACATGGGTCCCCTGCCGGGATCGCTTGCTTGCAAGCAGCCGTTGCTGGAGTGGCAATGCCCCGACGGTGACGTCGAGCAGGGCGTCGTTGGGATGTGACCGAGGCCCCAGGTAACGATCGCCGAGGTACGCCGCGTTCATCACGACGGCGGCCTCGCCCTGCCAGAAGCGACGTCGCGCCACCACGTGGGCAACGAACGGCTGCTCCTCGCCCTGGTCGAGGCTGACGAAACCCAGATCGCACGGATAGCGGTAGGGCGCCGCCCCCTCGGCGCGCGGCCCGCCCAGGGTCTGGCGGAGGTCGCCCGCAGTGAGCACGGCTTCGAGCGTCTCCCCCTCGGCCAGCGCCGCTGCCGCTGCGAGGGCCAGCTCACGATCGCTGGTGAACCTCGGGCCATCCGCCGGCCAGACGGTCTCGATCGCCCAGACCGAATGCTTCTCGATCGTCACGTCGCACCCACCATCAGACCGGATCACCGGGCTCGACGGCGTCGTCGCCGAGATCGATCGCCGACGACACGGCGACCAGGTCGCGGTGCACCGCTTCTGCCGCCGCCCGAGCCGCCCGCTGCGTCGCGGGTTCGAGCGCCAAGACCCCGATCTGGCGGAGGAGGTCGATCAGCAAGCGAGCGGTGCGCACAAAATCACCCGCCGTGAGCTCCTCGTCGTCGAGCACCTGATCGAGATGGCCACCGGCGGCCCACGCGTGGGCGACGGCCATGAATCCGGCATCGGGTGCTCGGGACTCGGCCAGCCGATGGCGTCGCTCGTGCTTCGACAGATCTCGGTGCAGCCGAGTCAGCGCACCGAATCGGCGGCGAAGCTCATTGGCCGGGAACCACGGCTCGGGCACGTCGTGGCTCCGGCGCTCCTCGAAGATGAAGGTCGACGCCAGCGCTGCGACCTCCGAAGGCGAGAGCTCATCGAAGAGCCCGGCCTCGATCGTCTCGACGACGAGCAGATCGAGTTCGTGGTACATCCGAGCCAGCCGTTCGCCCGACGCAGTGAGCGCCCAGCCGTCGAGATGCCCGCGTTCGGTGAGCAACTCGATGACCCGGTCGAACTGGAGTCCGAGTGACTCGGCTCGAGTGTTGACACCGGTACGCAGCGCTGCCATCTCGGCATCGAGCTTCTCCAGTCGCCGAAGCCCCTTGCGGGCACCGGCGGGGAGCTCGCCCTCGGCCGCATAGATGGTGGTGGGGCCGAGCGATCGACGGTTGCCGGCACGGAAGTTCGCCTTGGCCAGGGACTGTCCGATCTCGTACACGAACGAGACGCTGTTCGGCAGATAGGGGTCGGGAACGGCGACGTCGCCCAGGTGGACCGGTACCCGTTCGAGCATCGGTGCCGTCATCTCGTAGCTGTTGGTCTCGGTGTCGGCCACCAACACCTTGATCCGCCCGCCCTTGCGATAGGCAACGGCCATCACCACCACCGGCGACGGCACCTCGGCCGAGGCGACCTCGAGCGCATTGCCCGGTCGCAACTGGCTGAGCGCGAAGACGATCTCGTCGGGGTCGGACTCGATCTCGGCTTCGGACTCGAGCACTGTTCGCAGCTCGGCGATCGGGCCGAACTCGCGCTCGATCCGACCCTCGATCTGTTGGTGGCGCTCACGCAGTTTTTCCAGCTGGAACTCGCTGCGAACCACGTCGGCATCGGCCCGGAACTGGGCAAACGACAGGTTGAGGAGTTGGCGCGCCCGTTCGGGGTCGTAGCGTCGGACCAAGTTGGCTGCCATGTTGTAGGTCGGCCGAAAAGCGGATCGCAAGACGTAGTCGCGGCTCGCGGCGAGGGTGGCGACCTGCTCGAACCGAACCCAGGGCGACCAGAGCACCACGGCGTCGCCGAACTCATCGATCCCGCGACGGCCGGCGCGTCCGGTCAGCTGGGTGTACTGGGCGGGACTGAGGAACTCGTGTCCGTCACCATTCCATTTGGTCAGCTTCTCGATGACGACCGTGCGGGCAGGCATGTTGATCCCGAGGGCCAGGGTCTCGGTGGCGAACACCGCCTTCACCAGCCCCTGCTCGAAGCACGTCTCGACCACCTCTTTCATGGGCGGGACCATGCCGGCGTGGTGGGCGGCGACCCCCGCCTCGAGTGCCTGCAGGAACCGGTCATAGCCGAGGACCTCGCGATCACTTTCGCTGAGATTGGCCATGCGATCAGCAGCGATCTGGCGAATGCGTCGCCGTTCGTCACTCGAGGTCAGGTGGATGCCGGCGTCGAGCACCGACAGCGCCGCTTCGCTACAAGCCGCCCGTGAGAACAGGAAGTAGATGGCCGGGAGGAGCTCTCGCTCGCGCAGCAGCTGGATGACGTCGACCCGTCGGGGCGTCTGCCACTTCGGTCGGGTCCGACCCTTTGGCCCCTTCGGACCCTTGCGGTTGCGCCCCCGCTGCAACTCCGGGTCGAACCGAAATCCCTTCGGATTGGCCTTGCCCTGCGCCAGCGTCTTGATCAGGTGCAGTTTGGCGCTCGCCCGTTCGCCGACCAGGTAGCAGTTCTCCAGCTCGACCGGGCGTCGGGTCTCGACGATGAGGCGAGTGGTGCCTCGCACGGTTTCCATCCAGGCTGCCAGCTCGTCGGCATTCGACACGGTGGCCGAGAGGGCAACGAGCTGGATCTCACGAGGCAGGTGGATGATCACCTCCTCCCAGACGGGGCCGCGGTAGCTGTCTTGGAGATAGTGCACCTCGTCGAGCACCACGGCGCCCAGCGAGTCGAGGCTCCGGCCCGCGTAGAGCATGTTGCGAAGCACCTCGGTGGTCATGACCACGATCGGCGCGTCACCGTTGATGGCATTGTCTCCGGTGAGGAGACCGACCCGGTCGAGACCGTAGGTCTCGATCAGGTCGCGGAACTTCTGATTGGAGAGCGCCTTGATCGGTGTGGTGTAGAACACCCGCTCGCCCCGTCGCAGCGACTGGTCGATGGCGTAAGCCGCCACCAGCGTCTTTCCTGCGCCGGTCGGCGCCGCAACGATGACCTGTGCCCCCTCGTCGAAGGCCTCGAACGCCTCGAGCTGAAACCGATCAGGCTCGAACTCGAGCAACTGAACGAACGGGGAGGAGTCGGTCACAGCAGGGTTGCTCGATTCTTGGTCAGTCGACCACCGATGATGAGCGAAGCCTCGTAGAAGAGGTACATCGGAACACCGATCACCCCGAGGGTGAAGGGGTCGCCGGTCGGCGTGATGATCGCCGCGGCGATCACGACGAGCACGAGGGCGACTCGGCGCTGCCGACGCAAGGTGGCGGTCTGCACGATCCCGATCATCTGCAGGAAGACCAGCACCAGGGGAAATTCGAAGGCGATGCCGAAGGCCAGCAGCATCTTGATGAAGAAGCTGAGGTACTGGTCGGCGGTGTAGAACTGGGCGAATCGGTCCTCGCTGCCGATGCTGCTCAACACCTCGAGCGACCGGGGCAGGAAGAGGTAGGCGGTTGCGAGCCCGATGAACAGCAAGATCACCGAAGCAGCGAGGAACGGCAGCACGGCCCGCTTCTCGTTGGGATAGAGACCCGGAAGCACGAAACGGGCCATCTGGTAGAAGATGACGGGAAGGGCGAGGATGAGACCACCCCAGCCGGCGAGCGAGATCAACACGTCGAACTGATCGAGGGGCCCGGTTGCCAGGAACCTCGCACATTCCTCGGCCCCCTCGGCGGCACCGACGTTGGTGCCGATGTTGCAGTAGGGCTGGGTCAGGAAGTTGAAGGCCTGCTCCTGGAAGATGAGGATCACCACCGCACCGACGACGACGGCCACCACGCTCTTGATGAGACGGGACCGCAGCTCCGACAGATGTTCGACGAGCGACATGTCGACGTTGTCGGGCCGGTCGCTCTTCTTCTTGCGCAACGACACTCTCACGAAGCCGGCGGTTCCTGGTCGGTAACCGCAGCCTCGGCGGCGGGGGCTTCGGGTGTCACGTCGTCGGATGACCCGTCGTCGGTCGATGGGGCGTCGAGGCCATCGGCACCGGCACCAGTGCTCGGGTCATCGGCGTCGGGCTCCGGCTCGGGCGTCGGGCGAGCGTTGGCGGCGGCAATGGCGTTGACGGGAGGCGCCGACGCATCGGCTGCGGAATCGGCGGCCGCTGGCTGTGCCGATTCGGCGTCATCGGACGACTTGCCGAAGGCCTGGTCGATCGTGTCGTTTGCGGCCATCGGCGTGGTCTTCGGCTTGGCCACGGGGGTCCCGAGCGTGGTGGTTGCCGACTCGGCGAACCCACGGGGCACGATTGGTTTCTCATCGGAACCGTCACCGGTCCACTTGACCGGGTCGAGCTCCTCGACGCCCGCCATGAACTCGCCACGAACCCCGTCGGCCATCGAGCGCAACTGGGCGACATAGCTGCCGAACTTCCGCATCACCGACGGCAACTGCTCGGGACCGACGGCGATGAGCGCCACGAGGGCGATCACCAGGAACTCGCCTCCTCCGATACCGAACATGGGGGCAAGACTAGCGTCGGTCGTTCCCCGGCAGAGCCTCGCGGTCGCCCGAGCTCTCCGACTGCGTGATGGGTCCCGCATCGGCGTCGGCATGGGCGACGAGCAAAACGCCAACGAGCCACCGGGCTCGGCCCGGTGGCTCGCTTCGACGAGGCTGTCAGTGATTCGAGCGGACTAACCCGTGAACTCCGAGAGCGCCTGACCGAGCGCCGAGTCGTCCATCAAAAGATCGTGGAAGTCGAGGAGATCGTCATGATTGATCGGTTCGCCGGCATGCACTTCGTTGAGCTCGGCCGGCAGCCGCCAGGTCGTGAACGCCACCCCACTCGCGACCAGAAGGTCGATCGTTCGGGTCTCTGCCGACTTCACCACCACCATGCGGCAGTGGGGGCAACGGAACGAATATGTTCCATGGTTGTTGTCGTCACAGATGCGAACGTGAACATCGTTCGTGGTGAGCTCGACATCGCCGCAGTCTGGGCAGCTGGCTCGAATGGTCGCCATGTTGGGAGTTCCTCCTACCGTCTTCCTCGTCTACTCGCATAGGTTCGGCAGGAGGTAGGGCACTCTTGAGGACATGGGCAAGAGAACACAGATCTCCTGCCCCCGGGTCATTGTGCCCGCTGGAATGGTGGTTGCGGTGGATCTCTTGCGGCAGGATGGAGATCGTGCCGCCGAGACTCCCGCCCTTACTCGACGTTCCGATTGCGTTTGCCCACCGTGGAGCACGTGCCCACGCCCCGGAGAACACGATCGAAGCGTTCCGAC
The DNA here is from genome assembly GCA_963698395.1 of uncultured Acidimicrobiales bacterium. Classification (GTDB taxonomy): domain Bacteria; phylum Actinomycetota; class Acidimicrobiia; order Acidimicrobiales; family SZUA-35; genus JBBQUN01. The sequence continues at coordinate 1,069,331 of CAVOQQ010000008.1, read as the reverse complement.
TCGCGCTCCGTTTGGGGGCCACCGGACTCGAGAGCGACGTGTGGATCACCGCCGACGGCGAACCGGTGCTCGATCACGATGGTGCGTTCGGCCCACGCTTTCGACGCCGCCGGATCGACCAGATGCGACGCTCGGAGCTACCCGAACACGTGCCGTCGCTGGCCGAATTCTACGACTCGGTCACGGTGGGTGTGCCCTTCTCACTCGACGTGAAAGATCCGGCCGCCTTCGACGCGGTCGTGGCCGTCGCGCGCAACGCAGGGGCCGAGCACCAGCTGTGGTTGTGCCATCCCAGTATCGACCAACTCGTCTCCTGGCGACACGCAACCGAGGCCAAGCTCGTCGACTCCAACCGACTCTCGAAGATGACCGAGGGGATCGAGCGCCGGGCCTTTCGCCTCCGAGACACTGGCATCGATGCCATCAATCTGCGCCACAGGGACTGGTCCGGTGGTGCCATTGCCATGTTCCACCGCTTCGAGCGCTTCGCCTTCGGCTGGGACGCCCAACACCCCCGAGAGATCGCCAACCTGCTCGACGCCGGTATCGACGGGGTCTTCAGCGACCACTCCGACCGGCTGGCAGCCGAATGGCACCACTTCTATCCGAGCGAGCAGGAGTAGCCGGTGAAACCCAACGTCAAGAGCTTCCTTGCCGGCGCCGTGGTGATTGCGCTGCTCTGGGCCGTCACAGCCCTCACCGGAGGCAACGACAGCAGCGACGCCATCGACCCATCGAGCAGCGAGATCAGCGCCGAGGCGACCGACACGGTCGAAAACCCGGCCGATGCCATCGAACCAACGCTCGACGAAGACCAACCGGCCAGCCAGCCGTCGGAGTCGTCCGAGCCGAGCGAACCGTCGGCTGACGAGTCGACCTCGAGCGCCCGCTTCAGCGATCTGCCGACCATCACGCCGGGCGAGCTCCCGATCGAGACGATCGACACCCTCGATCTCATCGCCTCGGGCGGCCCATACCCCTACAGCAAGGACGATACGGTCTTCCAGAATCGCGAGGGCATCCTGCCCGACCAGCCCCGCGGCCACTATCGCGAGTACACCGTCGACACGCCGGGCGAGAACGACCGAGGGGCACGACGCATCGTCGCCGGTGCGGACGGAGCGCTCTACTACACCGATGATCACTACGACTCGTTCCGCGAGATCGTGTTCGGGCAGTGATGGAGCCCATCGATGCGCTCCTCACCGGCTGGACCGCGGCCGGGGTGTGGGCCACCGAGGCGCTGCCCGACCGGATCGACGATCGGGCGACCCCCCTCGGTTGGACCCCGGTCGTGGTCGACGACGCCGTGCCGACGAAAGAGGCGTTCCTGGCCGCGCTGCGTCGAGCGGCTCGCTTTCCCCACTGGGTCGGCAACAACTGGGACGCCTTCGAAGACGCCATCACCGACCTTTCGTGGCTACCCGACGGCGACCTGCTGATCGTGGTCGCCCCTCCGGTTCCCGACATCGCCGTCGACATCCTGGTCGATGCCGCTCGATTCTGGGACCGCCGGGGCCGCCGCTTCGCCGTCGTCGTCGCCGGGAGCCCGCTCGAGGGCAGAGCGGCGCTTCTCCCCCGCCTCGACCATCTGCCGATGCTGGGTCAGAGTCCGCCCAGGCGGTCGAGCGGCCAGTAGCGAACCCGGGCCTGACCGACCACCGTGTCGACGTCGATCGGGCCGAAGACACGGGAATCGCTCGAACGATTCCGATTGTCACCCATCATGAACAGCTCGCCCTCGGGAACCACCACGGGAGCGAAGTCGAGGATCGTCACGCCTTCGTCGAGGTAGGGCTCGTCGAGCGCCTCACCGTTCACGTAGACCGCTCCGTCGTGCCCCTCGACCGTGTCGCCCGGCAGACCGATGACTCGTTTGATGAGCTCGTCGTACTCGCTCGGCAGACCGGATGGACGATCGAAGACGACGATGTCGAAGCGGTCGATGTCGCTGAATCGATACGTGAGTTTGTCGACAACGACATGGTCACCGACCAGGAGGGTGGTCTCCATCGACTCCGACGGGATGGAGAAGGCCTGGAGCGCCAGCCCACGGACGACCAAGGCGAGCAGCGACGGCTCCGCCCAGCACCACGACCCACTCGAGCACGGCCCGCATGGGTCTGGACGGGGCCGGTTCGGGATCGGGAGACGGCGCCCCGCCGACATCGGCAGCCACATGATCGGTCATCGCGAGCAGCCCATGGAGTTCAGAGCAGCCCGACGCGATCGAGCGGCCAGAAGAGCACGAAGGCACGACCGAGCACGTTGCCCTCGGGCACCGTTCCGAAGAACCGCGAGTCGTAGGAGTCGTCTCGGTTGTCACCCATCATGAAGTACTCGCCTTCGGGGACGGTGATCGGCTCGAAGTCGATGATCTCGTCGGCCGGATCGAGATAGGGCTCGTCGATGGCTCGATCGTTGACGAAGACCGCTCCGTCGTGGCCCTCGACGACGTCGCCGGGGAGGCCGATGACCCGTTTGATCAGATCCTGGTAGCCGTTGGGGTCGTCGTCGGGCCGTTTGAACACCACGACGTCTCCCCGACCGATGTCGCCGACTCGGTAGCTGAGCTTGTTGACCATCACCCGGTCTTGCTTTTCCAGGGTGTGTTCCATCGACTCCGACGGAATCCAGAACGGCTGGAACAGGAACGCCCGAACGACCAGGGCAATGCGCGATGGCACCGACCACGACGACCACCCACTCCATGACCGCCCGAACCGCTTGTTGGTCCTCATCGGGCTGGGCATCGGCGACATCGCTCGCTTCGGCCTCGTCGGTCGATTCGGTCACCGGGGCAGTCATCGCCTCCCCATCGGCGGCGTCGCCGGAATGCTGAATCCGTTGGTCGGAGGCGTCGTGCATCGCCGCCGAGACTAACGGCGGTAGCGCTCCAGCACGCGTGCAGCTGCGGTCTGCCCCAGATCGGCCGGCCTCGGCATCGTCGGCAGAGATCACTCGAACCTGGGAACCGAGCCGCAGCAACAGTCGCTCGAACCACGGAACGGCCGTGATGACGAGCGTGGCCTCACACGAGCCATCGCCGGCTCGAGTGACCGATTCGGTCGGGTACGTCTCGACCACCCACTGCGCTTCCGGTGCGAGCCACAAGGTGACCTTGGGATCGTCGGCGCGCGGGTGGAAGACACGAACGTCGAGCCCGGAATCATCGGGGCGATGTTCGCTCGGCTCATCGGTGAGACGGAGATCCTCGATCCGGTCGATGCGAAAGAGCCGCTCGCCGTCGGCGGAGTGGCAGAACCCTTCGAGATACCAGGCGCCCCCGGTGGCGCTCACCCGCCAGGGCGACACCCGTCGAGTGGTTCGTTCGTCGCGCCCGTAGGAGTAGTAGTCGATGATGACATCGACTCCGGCGTCGGCCGCCCGCTGGAGAGCCGCGAGCATGGGGCCTTCGGCGGTGCCGAGATCGACCTCGAGGTTGACGTCGGGTTCGACGCCCAGGACTCGAGCGAGCTTGCGCCAACGCCCTCGCGAGCGGCCCGTCGACATCGGTGCCCGGAACCGACAGCAGGCCGTCTGTTGCTGCCAGCAGCGCAAGACCTTGGCCGGCGGTGAGCTTGAGCGGCCGCGAGAAGAAGTCGGCGTAGTGGATCCAGACCTTGTCGTCTTCGATCGCCACCTCGACCAGCGCGTCGGGCGTGTACGGAGGGAGACCGACCATCCACACGACGTTGAGGTCATCGAGCACGTCGGCCTCGCTCAGTCCGAAACGGGCCGCAACCGCAGCGACCTCGATACCGGGATTGGCGACGATCCACGGGACCATGGCCAACACCCGACGGAGGCGATCGGCTGCCGATGCGGTGGCGGCCATCAGTCGGCCCCTTCGATCGACTCGAGCCAGTCGATGAACTCGGCTCGGACATCGGCCGGTTGCAGGATCTCGGCATGTTCGAGCAAACCGAGAACGTAGGACCGGAAGGCACTGCGGTTGACCACGGGCACCGTGAAGACCACGCTGGTCGACGGACCCTCGTGCGGTTCGGCCGGTCGCTCGGTTGCGGTCGGACCGAGCTCCTGGCGCAGCCATGCCACTCGCTCGACATCGACGAGGAGATCGACGGGGGTCGGGGTGTCTTCGCCGAGCTCCCATCCTTGGAGGGCGCGCCCCGCTTCACGGTGGGGCGGTGGCTCGGTCGACCACGGCTGCTCGGCGAGCACGGTCACCTCGCCGTCGATTCGCCCGATCCGAAAGTTCCGTTCGGCCACCCGTTGCTGATCGAACCCCGACACGTACCAACGACCCCGCTGGAAGTGCAGGCGCCACGGGTCGATCGTGCGCTCCTCACCCCGGTAGGAGAACTGCACGGCTCTGCGCTCCCGAATGGCTTCGAACAACGGGGTGACCGCTGGATCGATCGGAACGCTGGCCACCGACGGCGAACCGTCGGGCGTGGCCTCACCGGGCAGGCCGCCGAGTTTCCACAACGCCTCGCGACCCTCGGTGCTGCCATCGACGCGAACTGCGATCGTTGCCAGATGGAGTGCCGCGAGCTCGTCGGCGTCGAGCCCGGGATCGGCGAGGTAGTAGTCATCGGGCACGATGCGGTAACCGTCGACGGGCGGATCGACCCCGGGCACCCGTGCGATCGTCAGCGGGATCCCCATGGTGCGGAGATCCTCTTTGTCTCGCTCGAACGCTCGCCGGAACGACGGGCCCGGGGGCGGGTACCCCTCGACACTCCGCCGAAGGTCTTCGGCGCTGAGTGGGCGGGTCGTGTCGAGCAACACCACGGTGAGGTTGAGAAGTCGTTCGAGCTTCGACATGCGTCGGACGCCCCGCTACAGCGATTCGATGAGCTTGGCGACGCGATCGTCTTCGCTCTTGAACGGGTCCTTGCAGAGCACCGTTCGTTGTGCCTGGTCGTTGAGCTTCAGGTGCACCCAATCGACGGTGTAATCACGCTTTTGCTCCTTGGCGCGACGGATGAAGTCACCGCGGAGCTTGGCTCGAGTGGTCTGCGGCGGGGTGTCGATGGCGTCGAGCATGTCGTCGTCGGTCAGGGTGCGTTCGAGCAGTCCGCGGTCCTGCATCCGGTAGAAGATGCCCTGACTGCGCCGCACGTCGTGATACTGCAGGTCGAGCAACTGCACCCGGGCGTCGTCGAGGCTCAGCCCGTGCTTGGCCCGGTAGGCCTCGATCAGATTGTGCTTGATCACCCAATCGAGCTCGCGATCGAGCTTGAATGGGTCGGAGGCGAGCTGGGTCATCACGTGTTCCCACATCCCCAACGCCTTCATCTCGTCGTCGGGCAGCCCCTTGGTGTCGGCGTAGCGCAGGGCTCGCTGCAGGTACTCGGCCTGGATGTCGTAGGCCGAGACTTCGCGACCGTTGGCCAGGCGCACCTTGCGTTGGAGCGTCAGGTCGTGGGAGATCTCACGGATGGCTCGAATCGGATTCTCGAGCGTCATGTCACGCAGCACACAGGCGGGGTCTTCCACCATACGGAGGAGGATCGCCATGGCGCCGACCTTGAGATAGGTCGTGTACTCACTCATGTTCGAGTCGCCGACGATCACGTGCAGGCGCCGGAAGTGCTCGGCGTCGGCGTGCGGTTCGTCCCTGGTGTTGATGATCGGACGGCTTCGGGTCGTGGCTGATGACACGCCCTCCCAGATGTGCTCGGCTCGCTGGCTGACGGCGAACACCGAGCCTCGAGCGGTGTGCAGCACCTTGCCGGCGCCGGCGTAGATCTGGCGTGAGACCAGGAACGGGATCAGGATCTCGGCGTAGTGGCCCATCTCGTCGCTGCGAGTGGTCAGGTAGTTCTCGTGGCAGCCATAGGAGTTGCCGGCCGAGTCGGTGTTGTTCTTGAACAGGTGGATCGTGCCTCGAATGCCCTCGTCTTGCAGGCGTTCCTCGGCAGAATCGAGCAGCTGTTCGAGAATCCGTTCGCCGGCCTTGTCGTGGATGACGACATCGCCGATGGTGTCGCACTCGGCGGTGGCGTATTCGGGGTGCGAGCCGACGTCGAGATAGAGGCGAGCGCCATTGACCAAGAAGACGTTCGATGATCGACCCCATGACACCACGCGTCGGAACAGGTACCGAGCGACTTCATCGGGACTGAGGCGACGCTGGCCGCGCAAGGTGCAGGTGACGCCGTACTCGGTCTCGATGCCGTAGATCCGCTTCTGATACATCAGCTGATCAGGGCGGCGACGTCGTCGCTCGTGACCCGACGGAAGCAGCGGCCTTCCTCGCGCCGATCCAACACGGCCATCTCGATCTCCTCGGGGGTCAGCGAACGGTCGGGTCCTGCGAGGGCTGCGATGGCGGCCTTGGCTGCACCGGCTTCGTCGAGACCGGCCAGATCGGCAGCGCTGAGCCGCTGACGGATGGTCTCGGCGTCGCCGCCGAGGGCCACGAAGGTGTCTTCGTCGGTGACGGAGCCGTCGTAGCGGATGTGGAAGAGACGGTCGCCGTCGGCCACGAAACCGATGGCCACCACCAAGATCTCGACCTCGAGCGGCTTCATCTCGTGGGTGAAGATCTGGCCGAGCATCTGGGCGTACTGGTTGGCGAGTGCCTGGGAGTCGACGTCGTCACGGCTGTAGGTGTAGCCCTTGATGTCGGCGTGGCGAATGCCGGCGATCCGCAACTGGTCGTATTCGTTGTATCGCCCCACACCGGCGAAGGCGATGCGATCGTAGATCTCGGAGATCTTGCGCAGGTTGCGAGACGGATTCTCGGCGCAGAGCATGATGCCCTGGTCGAATTCGATGGCGACCAGGCTTCGGCCCCGGGCAATTCCTTTTTGGGCATAGTCGGCCCGGTCTTTCATGACCTGTTCGGGCGCAACGTAGAATGGCATGTTCATGGCTCAGCTCCTCTCGGTGAGGTCGGCCACGAGGGCGGCGAATCGGTTGGCGAGGTCGTCGTCGTCGAGGCGTTCGTAGCCGGCCTCGGTGATGGTGGCGATGACGGGATAGATGCCTCGTATGGCGTCGGGCCCGCCGGTGGCCGAGTCTTCGTCGGCCGCGGTGAACAGCGCCCGCAGCAGCAGATCGACCGAGGCATCGAGCGACGATTCGGCATCACGATGGCCCAGCTTGATGACGGTGCGGGCATGGAGCGACCCTGAGCCAGAAGCCACGAAGTTCTCTTCTTCGTAGCGACCGCCGGTGACGTCATAGGCGAAGAGCCGGCCCTTGCGGCGCCGCCGGTCATAGCCGGCGAACAACGGAACGACGGCGAGGCCCTGCATGGCCGCCGGCAGGTGGCTTCGCACCATGCCCGACAACTGATTGGCCTTGCCTTCGAGCGACAGCGAGTGGCCTTCGACCTTTTCGTAGTGTTCGAGCTGGAGCTGGAACATCTTCACCATCTCGATGGCCGGTCCGGCGGCACCGGCGATGGCCACACCCGACCAGCGATCGGCGGGAAACACCTTCTCCATCGTGCGATGGCTGATGAGATTGCCTGCGGTCGCTCGGCGATCGCCACCGATCACCACACCGCCGTCGAACTTGACCGCAACCACGGTCGTGCCGTGGGTGATGTCGAGCGCATCGCCGACAGCTTCGGCGACCTTGTAGCCGGGAGCGACACCGACACGCTGGAGCAAACCAGCGAAACTCGGACCAGGATCGTCCGACGTGCTGAACAGGGGCAAAGTCATGTCTCTACGTTACCCCTCGCGACCCGTCGCCGACCGACTCGCTACTGGCCACCTTTTTGGATGTAGCTCTTCACGAAGTCCTCGGCATTGGTCTCGAGGACCTCGTCGATCTCGTCGAGCAGGTCGTCGAGATCGGACTTGAGTTTCTCACCGGACTCACTCGCCGCCGGCGCGTTCTCCACGACCTCTTCGCTCGGGCGAGGAGCGGTGCGTTTGATCTGCTCACGTTCGGCCATGTCAGGCCCCCAGTTTCTCGAGTAGTTCCTTGGCAGTGTCACTCGCATCGATGAGCGCACCAACGTGTTCCACGGTACCCCGAAGCGGTTCGAGCATGGGAACTCGGCGCAGGGGTTCGGATCCGATGTCGAAGACCATGGAATCCCAGTTGGCGGCCACCACGTTGCCGGGATACTTGGTCAGGCAGCGGCCCCGGAAATAGGCACGGGTGTCGGTCGGTGGTTCGGTGCGTCCCCGGCGGGCATCGTCTTCGTCGACGATGGTTTCGAGCCCGGCACGAGCTGCCAACGACTTCTCGGGTCGCATGTCGTGGTATTGGAGATCGAGCGCTCGGAGCCGGGAATCGTCCCAACCGATGTCGTGTCGTTCCCGAAAGCCGTCGAGCAGGCGCAACTTCGCCACCCAATCGACCTGATCGGCAACCTCGGCGGGATCTCGTTCGAGTCCGGTGAGCACCTGCTCCCAGCGGTCGAGGATCATGGTGCCGACCGTCTCCCCGCCGACCGACTCGAAGCCGAAGCGATCGGCCCACGCCCTGGCCTGGTCGAGCAGGTCGGCCTGGAGCTCGATGGCCGTGGCCGTGGTGCCGTCGCTCAGCCGAAGCGGCGCCCGAAGCGAGAGATCGTGACTGACCTGGTGCATCGCCCGAACCGGGTCGAGGAACGTGGGGAGCCGATCGAGCGCATGGTCTTCCAGCATGGCGAAGACCACTGCGCTGGTGCCGACCTTCAAGAAGGTGGCGACCTGGCTCATGTTGGCGTCGCCGGCGATGACGTGGAGTCGCCGGTAGCGGGCCGAGTCGGCGTGGGGTTCGTCGCGTGTGTTGACGATCGGACGCTTCAACGTGGTCTCGAGCCCCACCTCTTCCTCGAAGTGTTCGGCTCGCTGGGTGATCTGGTAGTCGATCGCGGTGTCGGGGAGCTCGCTGCCGACCTTGCCCGAACCGGTGAAGACCTGTCGGCTGACGAAATGCAGGGTGGCACCCTGGATGATCTGGCCGAACGGCAGCGACCGATCGAGCAGGTAGTTCTCGTGGCAGCCGTAGGCATTGCCCTTGCGATCGGAGTTGTCCTTGTAGAGGATGATCTCCTGGCCGTCGGGCAGCACCTCTCGTGCCCGATCCATCGAGTCGACAGCGATCATCTCGGCGGCTCGATCGAAGATCACGACCGACAGGGCGTCTTTGCACTCGGGCGTCGAGAGTTCGGGGTGGGCGTGGTCGACGTAGTAGCGCGCACCGTTGGTGAGGACGGCGTTCACCAGGTGCGTCTCGACCTCGGGCGGCATGGCGAATTCGAGTGTCGAAGCGTCTCGGGCGTCGGCACCGGGGGTTTCGTCGATGAAGTCCCAGGCAACGGTGGTGGAGCGTTCCCCGAGCGAGCCGGTGGCGGCTCCGACGTACGCATTGATCAGCACCGACGACGCCGAGACCGGGTTCCAGTCGTTGGTGCCGCGCACCATGATGCCGAACTCGGTCTCGATGCCGATGATCTTGGGGACGGCCATCCCTACAGGTACTGGCCGGTGGCGACCTGCTCGATGGTTCGGCCGCCGGTCTTGTCGGCGCCGTTCTTTCCGACGAGGGTGCGCACGTACACGATGCGCTCGCCCTTCTTGCCGGAGATCTTCGCCCAGTCGTCGGGGTTGGTGGTGTTCGGGAGGTCCTCGTGCTCCTTGAACTCCTGACTGACCGACGCGATGAGGTCTTCGGACTTGATGCCTCGCTGGCCGTTCTCGAGGAACCGCTTGATGGCCAGCTTCTTGGCCCGCCGCACGATGTTCTCGATCATGGCGCCGGAGGAGAAGTCCCGGAAGTAGAGGGTCTCCTTGTCGCCGTTCTGATAGGTGACCTCGAGGAAGCGAGTGTCGTCGTCGCGGCGATACATGTGCTCGACGGCCTTGGCCACCATGGCGGCCACTGCAGCGTCGATCGTGCCCTCGGCTTCGATCTCGGATTCGTGGATCGGGAGCCCGGTGGTCAGGTAGCGGCTGAAGATCGACTCGGCCGCTTCCTCCTGGGGACGTTCGATCTTGATCTTCACGTCGAGTCGACCGGGACGAAGGATGGCCGGATCGATGAGATCCTCGCGGTTCGAGGCACCGATCACGATGGTGTTCTTCAGTGTCTCGACACCGTCGATCTCGGCCAGCAGCTGAGGAACGATGGTGGACTCGATGTCGGAGCTGATACCGCTGCCGCGGGTGCGGAAGAGCGATTCCATCTCGTCGAAGAAGATGATGACCGGCATGCCCTCTTCGGACTTCTCCCGCGCCCGCTGGAAGATGAGCCGGATCTGGCGTTCGGTTTCACCGACGTACTTGTTGAGGAGCTCCGGACCCTTGATGTTGAGGAAGTAGCTCCGAGCCTCGCCGGCACCGGAGGCCTCGGCAACCTTCTTCGCGAGCGAGGCTGCGACGGCCTTCGCGATGAGGGTCTTGCCACAACCGGGCGGGCCGTAGAGCAAGATGCCCTTCGGTGCGGGGAGCTGGTGCTCGGCGTAGAGGTCGGCATGCAGGAACGGCAGTTCGACGGCGTCGACGATCTGCTCGATCTGCTCGTCGAGACCACCGATGTCGTCGTAGCTGACGTCGGGAATTTCCTCGAGAACCAGTTCTTCCACCTCGAGCTTCGGCAGCTTCTCGATCAGCAGCGAGGCTCGGGGTTCGAGCAGCATGGAATCGCCCGCCCGAACCAGCGTGCCCTTGAGATGTTCGGCCAGCTCGACCACCCGCTCTTCGTCGGCCCGACCGATGATGATCGCTCGATGGCCGTCGTCGATCATCTCCTTGACGGAGACGACCTCGCCGGAGCGTTCGGGGCCACGGACCTTGACGATGTTGAGCGACTCGTTGAGCACGACCTCGTTGCCGCGTTCGAGTTCGGAGCGCTCGATGCCGGGGTGGAGTTCGACGCGCATCTTGCGTCCGCTGGTGAACACGTCGGCCGACTGATCGTCGGCGTTGAAACCGAGGAAGGTGCCGTACGCCGAAGGCGGCAGGGTGAGCTTCTCGACCTCTTCTCGAAGGGCCGCGATGTGCTCGCGCGCTTCTCGAAGCGTGTAGGTCAGCTTCTCGTTCTGGCTGACGGCTTGGGCGAGCTGGCCCTTGGTGTCGAGCAAACGCTCTTCCAAGGTACGAACTCGCTTCGGCGCGTCTTGGAGGCGACGGCGAAGGGTGATGACCTCTTCTTCCATCGCTTTGAGTTGCATCTGCAACTCGGCCATTCCGCTTTCGTAGGCGGTCAGGCGGCGCTCGTACTCTGACTTGTTGACGGCCCTACCTCCTGCTGCGTCCGACAGACGGACCCTACACGCCCCATCGGCGTTGCAAGGAACGCGGTGAGAGTTTCACGGCTTCAGCGATCGCCCGGCGCTGCCGAACCGACGGCATCGATGATGAACGCCAGGGTGCGAGCCTCGTCTCGCCACGAGTCGTAACGGCCGGAAGGACCACCGTGACCAGCCCCGAGATCGGTCCACAGGAGCACCGGCTCGTTGCTGGTCGTTGCGGAGCGCAGCCGCTGGACCCATTTGGCCGGTTCCCAGAAACCCACGCGTGGGTCACTCAGCCCAGCGGTGGCGAAGACGGCGGGATAGGGCCGATCGGCCACGTTCTCGTAGGGGCTGTAGGTGCGCATGGCTCGGTAGATTGCCTCGCTCTTGGCCGGATCGCCCCATTCCTCCCACTCGGTGACGGTCAGGGGAAGGCTCGGATCGAGCATCGTGTTGATGTTGTCGACGAACGGCACCTGGGCAACCGCGGCGCCGAACAGCTCGGGCGCGAGGTTGATGACCGATCCGACCAGCAGCCCCCCGGCCGACCCGCCCCGAACGGCGAGCTGGGCCGGTGTGGTGAGTCCCTCGTCGATGAGATGACGAGCGCTCGCCACCGTGTCGGTGAACGTGTTGACCTTGTGTTCGAACTTGCCCCCGAGGTACCAGCGACGGCCCATCTCGCCACCCCCTCGCACGTGGGCGATGGCGAACACGAAGCCCCGGTCGAGCAGCGACAACCGAGCGACCGAGAACGTTGGGTCCATCGACGCCTCGTAGGCGCCGTAGGCATAGAGGACGCAGGGCTGGGGACCGTCGTCGCCACTCTCCCGGCGCCGCACGAGGCTGATCGGGATGCGAGCGCCATCAGACGCCGTTGCCCAGCTGCGCCACGTCTCGTAGTCGTCGGGTTCGTAGCCGCCGAGCACCTCGGACTGTTTGAGGAGCGCTCGTTCGCCGGTGTCGAGGTCGACGGTGAAGACCGATGGCGGCGACACCATCGAGGTGTAGCCGTAGCGGAACACGCTGGTGTCGATGTCGACGTTGGCCCCGGCCCAGGCGGAGTACACCGCTTCGGGCTGGTCGAGCACCCAGGTCTCACCGTCACTCCAGCGGCGAACCGCCAACCGGGTGAGGCCTTCCGCTCGTTCGAACAGCACGAGGTAGTCGCCGAGGCTGTCGAACCCGCTGACCATGACATCGTCTCGTTCGGGCACGAGTTCGACCCACGAGTCGTGACCCAGCGAGTCCAGCGAGGTGGTCATGATGCGGAAGTTCTCGGCTCCGTCGTTGGTGTGGATCACCAACTCGTCGTTGCGATGCATCACCGAGTACTCGATGCCGTCGCGGCGTGGGGTCACCACCTGGAGTTCGGCGATTGGGTCGTCGGCGGGCAGCAACCAGGTCTCGTCGGTGATGGCGGATGAAACGACGATCTGGATGAAGTGGTCGTCCTTGTCGCGACCGACGGCGGCGAAGAAGCGTTCGTCGTCTTCGGTGAACACGCAGACGTCGTGGTCGACCGGCGTGCCGAGCTCGTGCCGCCAGATCTGGTACGGCCGCGTGGCGTCGTCGGGCATCACGTAGAAGAACGTTCGGTTGTCGGCCGCCCAGGCACTGCCGTAGGTCACCCCTTCGATCCGATCGGGCAGATCCTCGCCGGTGTCGAGATCGCGGAATCGCAAGGTGAAGCGCTCGTCGCCGGTGCGGTCGTCGGCCCAGGCGAGCAGACGGTGGTCGATCGAGACTTCGAACACCCCGATCTCGAAGTAGTCGGCGTCGCCGGCTTCGGTGTTCTCGTCGAGGATGATCTGCTCGGCACCCTCGCCGCCCGAGGCGGCACCCTCGCCGCCCGAGGCGGTGCCCCCGGTGCCGGCCTCGGGATCGAACGGGCGTCGACAATGGATGGCGTACTGATCACCCTCGACCGTTCGGGTGTAGTAAGACCAGCCGTCCTTGTGCACCGGCACCGACAGGTCGGTCTCCTTCACCCGCTTCTTGATCTCGTCGAAGATCGTCGCCTGGAGCTCGGCGGTGTGCTGCATCATCGCTTCGACGTAGGCGTTCTCCGCCTCGAGGTGAGCGGTGACCTCCATCGACTTCTCCCGCATCCAGGCGAAATCGTCGACCACCGTCTCGCCCCACAGGACTCGCTCGGTTGGACGGACCTCGGCCTTGGGTGCCTGCACGCGCTCAGATTCCATCCAAGGAGGTTACGGGCCATGCGGAGCGACTAGCTTCCAACAGCGATGAGCTCCTCCTCCGAACCGAAGTCCTATCCTCAAACCTTCTTCCAGCCCCCGCCGGGTGCCTGCCAGATCGTGTTGGTCCGACACGGCCAGTCGGCGCCGTTCGTCGAGGACGCCCCGTTCCCACTGGTCGACGGCCAGGGTGATCCGCCGCTGTCCTCATTGGGCGAGTTCCAGGCCCGACTCGTCGGCGAACGTCTCGCCTCCGAGCCCATCGACGCCATCTATGGCTCTTCGCTCCAACGCACGGTGCAGACCGTGGCACCCCTGTCGAGGTTGCTCGGTCTGGAGATCGGTATCGAACCGGATCTTCGAGAGGTGCATCTCGGTGAGGGCGAGGGTGGTCGGTTCCGCCAGATGGCCGCCGAGGGTCACCCGGCTGCCCTGCGCATGCGAACGAACCGCGAATGGGGCGAGATCCCCGGAGCGGAATCGAACGCGATCTTCACGGCGCGCACCGTGGGTGCCATCGAGACCATCGGCCGGCGGCACCCCGAACAGCTCGTGGTCGTCGCCTGCCATGGTGGCGTGGTGGGCGCGTTGCTCGGCCATGCCACCGGCACCGACCCCTTCACGTTCGCCGGCTGCCGCAACGGTGCCATCTCGTTGCTCGTGGTCGATCCCAACGGTCCGTGGATCGTGCGGTCGTTCAACGACGCGGCACACACCGGACCACTCACGGCCGACGCCGAACCACCGACCTGACCAGGACCCGCCCTTGCCCTACGATCAACGCGACCAGGACCCGCGCTGAGCAAGAATCCCCGGCGGCGAAACCACCCAGTAGGGCATCCTTCCCTCGCAGACTCACCTAGGGTACGGTCCTGGGCACGGTCCGTGGCCGCGGGAAGAAGGAAATGGCGGAATCTCTGTGGGGAAAACGCTATCGAGTTGCAGCGGCGGTGTTGCTCGGTGGTTCGGCGCTGTTGGCGCTGCTTGATCTTGCTGCACGGTCAGGCTCTTCCGACGCGTCCACCGCGCTGACACTGATCGCCATCGGCCTCGCGCTCAGTGCCGTTGCCGCCGCCTTCGTGCCGTGGGAGAACATCCACAATCCCTGGGTCCGACTCGTCCCCGCTGCCGTCGCCACTGCGGCACTCGTCGGCGGTATCACCATGGGCGGCATCGCCAGCACCCGCTACGCACCGGTGGGTCTCACGCTCGTTGCCTCCCTGATCCTCGGTTTCGTCGGGTTCGTCTCGGCCCCCGGCCTGGCCCTCGGCCTCAGCCCCATTCTGCTGCTCGCCCTCCTCCTTGCGTACTGGCGCGAATCGGATCGTCTGTCCCTCGCCCTGCCGCTCGTCGCCGTCCCGGCATCGGCGCTCGCCGCCGAGGTGATCTCGGCCCTCGTCGACCGAGTCACGCGCTCGGGCACCCAGGGCGACACCCGTCTCCAGCGCCTCGGTCAACTCGAAGACGTCTTGCGGCGTTTCCGCCAGCCTGGCTCCCTCGAACAAGCGGCCCATCAGGTGGCCGCTGCGGCCACCGAGATCTTCGATGTCGAACGGGCCACCGTGGTCTTGCGCGACACCCAGGGATCACTCATTCCCGTCAGCGTCGGCTCCACCACCAACAACGCCCCGGGCCCTCTGGCATCGCAGTTGGTCGCCAAGGCCGTGACCGGCGACCAGCCCGAGTTCATCCCCACCGAGACCAACGGCACCATGCTCGTGCTGCCGCTCCCGGCTGCCGAGGCGCCGGCCGGCGCGGTGCTCGTCTACCCCATCGCCACGACCGACCCCGAGTTCACACTCGAACTGGCTCGGCTCTTCGCCGTCCAGATCGCCATTGCCATCGAGCACCTCTTCGTCATCGACGAGCTCAACCGGGCAACGACCCGAGACGAACTCACCGGCATCGGCAACCGTCGCCACGCCGAAGCGCTGCTCCGAGCGTTGCAGCCTGGCGATGCCCTGATCCTGCTCGACCTCGACGGATTCAAGACGATCAACGACACCAAGGGCCACCCCGCCGGCGATCTGGTGCTGCAGGCCCTCAGCCGCCACCTTCAGGAGACCCTGCGTGACTCCGACACCTCGGCCCGGCTCGGTGGCGACGAATTCCTCATCGTTGCTCGGCGTGCGTTCGCCGATCCACTCACCGTCGCCAACCGGGTGTTGCTCGGCTGGGAGCACCAGGGGCACGGCACCACGCTCAGCGCCGGCGTTGCGCTCCATGAGTCCGAGCACAACTCCGAGGAGACCTTCGAGCGCGCCGACCGCGCGCTGTACCGGGCCAAGGCCAAGGGCAAGAACCAGGCTCAGCTCTGGCGACCGGGTCTGACCGTCGAGGACTCCGCTCCGTAGGCGGTGTCGTCGACTCCTCGTTGCCAGGATGTCGTTGCCAGGATGTCGGTGCCAGGATGTCGGTGTCAGGATGTCGGTGCTAGGAGGCGCGCTGCGAGGCCGGAAGCGGCAGGCGAAGCTGCACGATGGCGGCATCGACCTCTTCCTTGACACCCGCCATCGGCAAGATGTTGAGCACACCCTGACCTCGCTGCAGCAGCTCGATCAGCTCGTCGCCGGAGCTGACCACGACCGAGTTGGCGCCGTTGATCACGAGGTTGGCCGAGGCGACGTCTTCACCGAGCTGATCTCGGAGGAAGGCGAAGGCCTCGCGCACCGACTCCAGCCGAATGCCGGCATCGAGCAGGGTCTTGACCACCTTCAGCTCGAGGAGGTCACGATAGGAGTAGCGGCGCCTCGAGCCCGAACCGTGGGCCTCGGCGATCGACGGTTTGATCAGATCGGTGCGAGCCCAGTAGTCGAGCTGGCGATACGTGATACCGACGATCTCGGCGGTGCGTTTTCCACTGAAGCTTTCCTCGACCGGCACCGGTCATCCTCCTCGAGTTGTTGCCGCCGAACCCGCGTGACGAGCCCGTAATTACGACAGTGCAACCAACGAGAACCTTAAAGTGACGTCGGGAGCCGGTCAAGGACCTTCGCGCGATCCGCGCGTGACCAGCCACTACACGTGCCGACTCGACCACCCAACCAGACCGAAGAGACCCTGATGAGCATCGAACGAGCACGAGCCGCTGCAACACGGACCTTTCCCGAACGCACGATCGTCGAGATCAGCGATCTGAATCGTGGGCGCGGCGTCTTCAGCGAGGTCTATCGAGTGGCGTTCTCCCCGACGACCGACGAGCCCGACAGCGTGGCAGTCAAGCTCGCCGTCGCCGGCGCCAACGGCGACGCCGCCCGACGCTCGGGGGGTTACGGCCGCGAAGCGCTCGCCTACCAGTTGCTCCTCCCGCACCTCGACGTGATGAGTCCCCGATGCCACGCGGTGATCGAGGATCCGCTCGGCCCCACTTTCGTGCTCGACGACCTCTCCGACGCCCGGGTGGTCGACCAGCTCGATGGACTCGGAGCGGAGGACGCCGCCGCGGTCGCCGAGTCGCTCGGCCGGCTGCACACCAGCAGCGTCGGCTCGGTCGTGCTCGAGGATCCGAACCTCGTCGACCGGCTACGGACCAACACCGTGGCCTCCCTCGACCCTGCCTCGCTCCTGGTGGGCTTGGACTCCCTCACCGAGCGTTGGGGCCACGCGGTCGACGACGACCACCGAACGGCGTATCGACGACTGGTCGATCGCCATGCCGAGGTGGCCGAACGGTTCGCCGCCGCCGGGCCCGCCGTGCTGTGCCACGGTGATCCACGAGCCGACAACCTGGTCTTCGCTCGCACCGGCGGACGACCGAGGCCCATCTTGTTCGACTGGCAGCAGATCGCCCGCCAGCCCGGTGTCGGCGACCTGGCCTGGCTGACGGCGACCAGTCTCGAGCCGTCGGTCCGGCGCGCCGTCGAACCGACACTGCTGGCGGCCTACCGGCAGGCGGCGAGCCTGGATGACCGCCACTACCGCATCGGCTTCGCCCTCCCGGGGTTGGCTGTGCTCTTGCTGGCCCAGCGCGTCGCCGTCGATGCCCGCACCGAAGCGTTCATCGCCACGAGCCTGCGCCGCGTCGGCCAGGCGCTGGTCGACTGGGACGTGGCCCGAGGCTGAGCCGTGGGTCAGGACTTGAAGTCGTCGGGGTTGGCCTGATCGAGGAACTTGCGCAGTTCCTCGACCATTTGCTCGGCTTCGGCCTCGGTCTCGTCGGGTTCGTCCTCGATGCCGGCCTCGTCGACCAAGGCCTCGTTGGCCAGGATGGGCGCGTGCACCCGCACCGCCAGCGCCACCGCGTCGGAGGTACGCGCCGAGAAGCGGTGCTCGGTGCCGTCGCCGACCCGAAGGACGATCTCCGCGTAGTAGGTACCTTGCCGAAGCTCGGTCACCACCACGTGATCGAGCGTTGCTCCCAGGCCGTCGATGACGTTCACGAACAGGTCGTGGGTCATGGGGCGCGGCGTGGGCTGCCCGGAAAGCGCGAGATCGATCGCATGCGCCTCGGGGCCGCCGATGTAGATGGGAACCGTCCGCCTCGTGCCGGTGGCTTCACGCAGCAGGAGGATGGGTGCATTGGTGGGCATCTGGACGCGAACGCCGACCAATTCCATTTCGACCGTCATGGCGACACCGTACTCCACGCCACGCCGGGGCACCCCGTCGACCCGACAGTTGCCGATCCGACGCTCGATCAGTGTTTCGGCAGCAGCTCTTCGATGGCTTGGCGCATGAGAATCGACCGCAGGCTCCCGGCCAGATCGGTGAGATCCTCGAGGGTTTCATGAGCTTTTCGGCGGGTCTCTTCGTCTCGTCGATGCAGCATCGGCTCGACCACCTGATGGACCAACCCGACCTCTCGCTCGGCGCCGATCAAGAAGGTGCGCAGGTGGCGCGGTTCGAGGCCGAAGGTCGCGAACTGCGCAGCGATACGAGCGATGAGCAGCGCCGTGTTGTCGTAGAGCACGGTCGGCCCGGCCTTGCGACCCTTGACGAGTCCGTACCGCTCGAGGTCGCTGATCATGGGGATCGGGCACCCCGATGACTCGGCCAGTTCGTCTCGGGTGAGCGCCAGCGGCGGCAGCGGTTCGCTCGCAGGCACCGCTGGTGCCGACGGCGTCGAGTCGGGTGACGAATCGGCGGCCGGTGAACGGTCGGTCGGTGTTGGGTCTGCGGGTGCAGGATTCGGTTGGTCGGCTTCTGCCGTCGGCTCCTCGGCCGTGTCGATTGCGGTATCGACGGACGCCACTTCGGCCCCACCGGCCGCAGGAGGAGCCGCTTCGTGCGGATCGGCACCCGTGCTCGACGCCGTGGCGGCCGAATCGATCTCGACGGTCTCCGCAGCCGACGCCGACGGTGCGCCCCGCGGATGGTCGCCGTTGCCGCCGGAGAAGTCGAGCAGACCCTGTTCGGTGTCGCCGGACTGGATTCGGTCGCGAATCACCTTGAGCGGCAGGTAGTGGTCACGCTGCTGCACCAGGATCCACTGCAACAGATCGAAATCGCTCTGGTAGAACCGCCGATACCCCGACGGCGTTCGCTCGGGCTCGATCAATCCCTGGCTCTCGAGGAAACGGATCTTCGAGATCGTGATCTCGGGGAATTCGTCTTGCAGGAGCGAGAGCACCTCACCGATCGACCAGTATTCGCCCTGTGTCATCAGTCTTCGGCTCCGAGTTCGAGGAACACGAGTTTGAACTTGCCGACCTGGAGTTCGTCGCCATCGGTGAGCATTCCCCGCTCGATCAGCTCCTTGTTGATGTAGGTGCCGTTGAGACTCCCGGCGTCGGTGACTTCGAACCCGGCGGGTGTCCGCGTGACCTCGGCGTGCCGACGCGAAACCGTGATGTCGTCGAGGAAGATGTCGCTCTCGGGGTGCCGACCGATCGTGATGCGATCGGCGTCGAGGGCAATGCGGCTGCCTCGTTTGGAGCCCACCCGAACCACGAACACCGCCTGCAGTCGGTCGTAGTCGGCCTGGGCGTCAGGGACCGACGCCGGGGTGACATCGGTTGGTCCGGTGGCGTCGAGCGTCGCGGTGTGCTCGTCGAATTGTGGGCGTGACAGTTGCTTGCCACACGACATGCAGAAGTTGGCGCCAAGCGGATTGTCGTAGTTGCAGTGTTGGCAAACGCTGTCCACGCTCTCAGCCCTCGGTCAGTGCGCGATACGCCTCGGCATCCAAGAGGGCGGACAGGTCGACGCCCTCATCGAGCTCGATGATGCAGATCCAGCCCTCGCCGTAGGGGTCTTCGTTCAGCCGTTCTGGCGCATCGACCAGTTCGGTGTTGACCTCGACGACCGTGCCGTTGACCGGCGTGTAGATCTCCGAGACCGACTTGGTCGATTCGACCTCGCCGACCGAGGCACCGGCGGTCTGGGTCGACCCGATCTCGGGGAGTTCCACGAAGACGACCTCACCCAGATGGTCCTGGGCGTAGTCGGTGATGCCGACACGGACGCGGCCGTTCTCCTCCGTCCGGACCCACTCGTGGTCAGAGGAATAGCGAAGGTCATCAGGCACGTTCATGCCCGTCACGCTAGCGCATCGATTCGGGGTGAGCGCGAAGCCATCCTGCCCGGGTCATCGGCAGGTACTGGAACAGCAACGAGAAGTAGCTGTAGGCCAATCCGGGCACCGCGAACAGCCAGGCGAGCGGTCCCAGCCAGTCGGCATACGACAGGGTCGAACGCGACCCGAGGAAGAGAGGAAAGGCGAACATCAGAAGGAACGCACCGGTCTTGCCTTCCCAGGTGACATCGAATCGTCCGACGCCGGCCTTGGCGAGCACGAGGGCCGCCACGGCCACGATCGCTTCTCGCAACAGTGCGAGAACCGCCACGACGATGGGAACCGAACCATCGATGAGCAGGCAGGGGATGGCGACCAGGAACATCAGTCGATCGACCGCAGGATCGAAGAGCTTGCCGAACTCGCTCACCTGGGCGAAGCGCCGGGCAACCCAGCCATCGACCCAATCGGTCGAGCCGAGCAGGGCAAGCAACCAGGCTGCGCTCCCCCGGTCGTCACGAGCGAACAGCAGCCAGACGAAGACCGGGATCAGCAGGAGCCGCACGAACGTGATGAGGTTCGGCACCGTGGCCAGATCACGCAGCGACAGGCCGGCGAGGAGCGACAGCAGGGTCGGTGGCTCGGGTGGGTCGACCTCGTTCATCGGCGGGCCGGGGTCAGGGACGGAGTGGGGGTCACGGGCGGTAGTAGAGCAGGACGCCATCGGCGAGGTCGGAGAAGATCAGATCGTAGCCCTGGCCCCGCATACCGGCGTCGAAGGTCTCGCGCTGGGCCTCTCGATCGTCGGGGGGCAGCGGCGGGAGGTCGTCTTCGACGATCAGGACGGCTCGCACCTGGTACACCGCGCTGAGGATCTGTGGCTGCTGGGACGTGTCGAGCACGTGGAGCCACGATCGTTCGGCCAGCGGGGCGACCGCCGATGGCGTCGTCCGCACGGCGTCGTCGCTGGTCAGCAGGGAAACGGCTTGGTTGATGGCCTCGTCGGTGGTGCTGAGTTCGGACCATCGCCACGGTTCGTCGTAGGGCGAGGACGGCGAGTCGTTGATGAAGAGCAAGATCGATGCGGCGACGAGTGAGAACAGCAGCCGAACATCAACGAAGACTCGGTCGACGCCCATGGTGCCGAGTCGGGCGAGGGCGAAGGTCGAGGCGATGAAGACGAATGCCGTCAGCAAGCCGTACCGCTCGGAGAACGCGGCGTTCTCGTCGGCGGTCACCAGGTAGAGAGCACCGAGCGGTAGCGCCGGCACGAGATGGCGCAGCGACAGCAGCGGCAGGAAGATGACCGGAGCGAGCAGACCGACCAGGAGCGTGACGTTCGATTGGGACGTGAGATCGCCCAACAGATCGAGCGGGTTGGTGACCATCTGCAGGATCGCTTCGCCGAGCGAGTCGCCGTAGGTCCCGTACTGGCGAACCACCGAGCCCGAAAGCACGGGTTGCACCACGAGCAAGAGACCGAGCGCCCACGACATGCCGACGCCGATGGTCCAGAGACCGGGACGCCGCTTGCCCTCGCTCAGGAGCACGAAGCCCCACAGACCCACGGCGATGCCGAGGTCGGCCCGGCAGGCGAGGACGAACACGATGCAGGCCCAGTAGCCGAGCCAGTTCTTGGTTGCACCGAGGTACGCCATGGCGATGAGCCCCGGTACGGCGAATGCCTCGGGATGGAAGTCGTCGAGCGCCAGCTCGTGAACGGCGGGGTAGAACGAGTAGGCGACGAGAAGCGCAGCCGAGGCGCCGATACGCAGGTTCGCCACCCGACGGGCCAACCGCCACAGCGGAACGACGCCGACCCCGAGCGCGATTGCCTGCGAGACCACGAGCACGTCGGCCGTCGACGCCAGCTTCGCCGGGAGCGCGAGCGGGTAGACGATGAACGACCAGTGCACACCCAACAGATGGACACCATCGCCGAAGAGCGATGCCTGGGGGAGCTTGCCCTGGCCGAGCAGCCAGAGCGCCTGGGCGTACCCGGCAAGGTCGGTCCCGGCATCGACACCGCGCACTCGGGCCAGCGACAGGGCTGCGAGCACGCCCGAGAGGACGACGGCGACGATCAACGGGATCCACCGGTCGCCCGTGCCGGCTTCGAGCCGGGCCTGGACTCGAACGAATTGGCGACGCAGACGACGTTGGAAGGACAAGTCGCTCATGTGTCGACTTCCGACTCGCCGGGGAGTGGGTCGAGGAGGTCGGGGACCGTTGTTGCGTACGTTGTTGACTGCGGTGGTGATCTTCGTGAGCCGGAGCAACCCATCGGGGCCGGGAACGAGCAGCGGGGCGAGCGAGTCGACGTCGGTCTCGGGGTCGAGCCAGTCGTCCCATCGAGTCGCGGGGATCATCACCGGCATGCGGTCATGGATCGGCGCCATGGTGGCGTTCGCCTCGGTGGTCATGATCGTGCAGCTCTCGACTCGCTGGTCGTCGAGCCAGTTGCCGTCGTCGTCCTTGGGTGCCCACCGTTCCCACAGGCCGGCGAAGACCAGGGGCTCCTCGTCGACGCGACTGATCAGGTACGGCTGCTTGGTCTTCACCCCAGGCTGCTTCTGCCATTCGTAGAAGGCATCGGCGGGAACGAGGCATCGCCGGGTCGCGTAGGCACGTCGAAAGGCCGGTTTCGACGCGACCGTCTCGGACCGAGCGTTGATCATCCTCGAGCCGATCTTGAGATCCTTGGCCCACGGTGGCACCAAACCCCATCGCAGCAGCACGACCGATCGGTGTCCGGCGTCGGCACGGACGGCATAGACATCGTTCGTGGGTGCCACGTTGTAGTTCTCCTCCAACGTGGTTTCTGGCGGCACGGCCCCGAAGTAGCGAGCGATCTCGTCGGGGGGTGACGCCGACACGAACCGGCCACACATACCGCCACCGTACCGGACGCCGCGTTACGACAAGTCGAAATGGTCGACGATGAGGGCAACGGCACGATCGACCTCACTCGGATGCACCGTGGCCAGCACGACGTGGGGGTCAGGCCGATGCCAGGTGGCATCGGCCACCTCGGGGCGCTCGACGAGAATCGTGGGCAGTCCGGCGCTGCGATAGCCCTCGACGATCACGATGTCGTGGTTGGCGTAGAACAGCCGAACCAGGTCGGCGAGCGGTGGCGACGCGGCGTCATCGCTCATCCACGCCAGCTGGTTGACACCGACGAGGAGTGTCTCGGCCCCTGCCTTGCGCAGACGCCACGAGTCCTTGCCCTCGGTATCGAGTTCGATGCGGTGGGCGTCATGTTTGACCGCACCCACCCGCCAGCCTCGTCGGATGAGGGTGGCGACGACGGCTTCGACCAGCGTGGTCTTGCCCGTTCCCGACGGGGCGACGAACGACACCATCGGCGGCAGCGCGGTCGCCGGCTGATCGTGCTCCATCGGCGAGCTCAGCCCGGCTTCCGTGCGGTGACTTCGATCTCGATCTTCATCCGGGGATCGGCGAGGCCGACCACCATCATCGTCGCCGCCGGCCGAGCGTCGGCGAAGTAGGCACGAAGTGCGGGCCAACAGGCCTCGAAGTCGTCGGCGTCGGGCAGGAGGTATCGGACCCGCACCACGTCGGCCGCACACGAACCCGCTGCCACCAGTGCCGCGTCGATGTTCGCCAGGGTCTGGTCGACCTGCGCCACGACATCATCGGCGATCGTCATCGCCGAGTAGTCGAATCCGGTGGTACCCGAAACGAAGACCCAACGACCATCGACGACGGCACGCGAGTAGCCGACCTGCTGCTCGAACGTGCTGCCCTGACTGATGCACTGTCTGGTCACGTCGTCGCTCTCGATCAGAGGTTCTCGGCGAAGAAGTCGAGCGTGCGACTCCAAGCCAGGATGGCCGACTCCTCGTGGTACGAGGCCCGGGCATCACAGTGGAAGCCATGATCGGCCTCGTCATAGATGTGGACCGGTACGTCGGGGTGCGCCTCGGCGACCTGGCGGACACCGTCGAGTGGAATGTGGTCATCGAGCGCCCCGAAGTGGAGCATGGTGGGCACGAGCGGCGCCTTGTCGATCATCGAGATGATGCCGCCGCCGTAGTAGCCGACCGCGGCCTGCACCGGAGCACTCGAGGCGGCGAGCCATGCCGCGGTCCCGCCCCAGCAGAATCCGACGACCCCGACACTGGTGACACCCCCGGTGCGGAGGTGTTCGACGGCCGCCGTGAGATCCATCATCGTGTTCGCCCAGTCGAGCTGGGACGCGTAGCCGATCCCGGCGGTCATGCCATCACCGTCATAGCCAAGCTCGACACCCGATTCGACCCGATCGAAGAAGGCCGGGGCGATGGCACGATAGCCCGCCTTTGCAGCCCGATCGGCGACGGATCGGATGTGAGGATTCACGCCGAAGATCTCCTGGACGACGACGATTCCCTTCGTCCCTTCGCCTGTTTCGTAGGCGTCGAAGGTGTGGCCATCGGATGCAGTCAACGTAGTCATGCCCCATCCTGCCACCTCGAGGGGCAAGATGTCGCCGTGGCCACCATCGATCATCGCAGCATCGGCCTCCTGGGCCTGGTCACCATCTGCGCCTACGGATCGTGGTATTACGCCTTCGGTGTGCTCCTCGATCCGATCCGCCTCGACACCGGCTGGAGCGAGTCGGCACTCGCCGCCTCGTTCTCCGTCGGCACGGTGCTCATCGGACTGCTCTCGCTCGGAGGGGGACGACTGCTCGACCGCGCCGGTCACCGTCGTGTCCTGTTCCTCGGGGGTGTCCTCGGCGCTGCCGGGCTGCTCCTGGCATCGGCCGCCGAACAGGTGGCGGTGTTCTTCGTCGGTGCTGCTGTCGGGCTCGGCGCCTTCGGTTCGCTCGGCTTCTACCACGTGACGATGACCACAGCCGTCCGACTCAATCCCGATGAGCCCAAGCGGGCGATTGCCGCCCTCACGATGTGGGGAGCGTTCGCCTCGGCCATCTTCCTGCCCTTCACCGCCTGGCTGGTCGACGCGTCCAGACTGGCGAACCACGGTGCGGGTCTTGGCGCTCGTCTCCGGAGCCGTCATGCTCCTCGCCGCCCTGGCGTTGCCGTCGGGCCGGCCTGACGGCAGCCACCCCGACTCGGCCCCGCCCACGCGGCTCCCGTTGTCCGACGTGGTGCGAGCAACGGTGCGACCCGACGGGCCGCGCGCGTTCACCGTCGCGGTCGCGTTCGGGGGCATCGCGCTGTCGACCCTGCTCGTCTACCAGGTTCCCATCATGACGGCGGCCGGCCTGTCGGCGGGAACGGCGGCGACGATGGCGGGCCTCCGCGGCTTCGCTCAGATCGGCGGTCGGGTGCCGCTCCCCCGCCTCGTCGCCCGCCTCGGAGCGGATCGATCGCTCCTCGTGGCGTTTGCAGCGATCGCCGCCGGCGGGGCCATCGTGACCGTGTCCGGGAACGTTGCGGTCGCAACCCTCTTCGCCATCGTCGCAGGCTTCGGCATCGGTGCGTTCAGTCCGCTCCAGGGCATGAAGGCCGAGGAACTGTTCGATCGATCGGCGCTGGGGACGACGATGGGGTTCTACAGCTCGGTCCTGCTGCTCGTGGGGTCGATCGGACCCCTGCTCGCCGGCACCTTGGCGGAGCGCACCGGCGAGCGTCGCTGGGTGGCGCTCATCGTCATCGGCTCGGCGGTCAGCGCCGCCATCGCGACCCGATTCGTCGGCGCCGGCGGAAACGAGTCGTGATCCGACACCGCCGCTCGCCGCCGTCTCGGGCGTTCACGGCATGTGCGACCGTGCCGCTGCGTCGCCTGGCCCGCCCCGCTGCTGCAGCCGCTCGGCGATCTGGTCGCGGTGGCGCTGGTCGGCGTTCCCGCCGAACTTGAACTTGGCTCGTACCTCGCCCACGTCCACGACGATGGCTCGAATGCCGTTCAGCAGTGCTCCGTGATCGATCGGATCGACGAGGTCGGCACCCGGCTCGAGGTCGGCCAATTGCGTGGCGAGAACGGCGCCCTTCGCCTCCGCCGCGTCGTGGACGGTCGCCCGTCCGATGAGCTGCACTGCGGCGTAGTAGGTGGTCGGAACCCCCCGTCGAGGGTCTTCATCGCCGACGGCTTTCCATGCCGCTGGGATGTAAGCCCAGTCGCCGGCCACGCTGAGCAGGCAGGCTCCATTCTCCGAGAGCGCCTCGAAAACGGGATTCTGCCGAGCGAGGTGGAAGACGACCTGATCGCCGAACAGAACGAACTGGGTGGGCACGACCACAGGGATGTCTCGATCTCGACCTCCCGCCACGAAAAGGCCGAACCCGTGGTCATCGACGAACGAACGCCAACGTGCCTCGTCGTCGCCGGCGTCGTCATGGGGGCGAATCAACATGTGGCAGAGCATGACAGACCGGTACCCCCGAACGCAGGTACGCACGGCGTCCACCCGGCTGCGCCTCCGTAGAGTTGCCGGCGTGAGCAGACCTTTCGTACGTGCCGCTGCGCTGGCGGGATCGGTGACCCTGACCGCGGGAAGCGCCGCCGGTCTCAGCGGGATCGGCCTCCTGGCGTTCTACCGGCCATCGGGCAGCACGTTGTCGACGGTGCTCACCTACACCCACGTGGCTTCGATCCTCGTCGCCGCCCAGGGCATCGTCGCGATCGCGGTGTTCGGGCTGATCGGGTCTCGGTCACCGGGTGAGACCGCCCGCCGCGTGCTCGGCCTTGGCGTCGCTCTCGTGGCATTCCTCATGTCCGTCGTCACCGGCGTACTGCTGGGCTGGGATCAACTGGCGTCGAAGGCCGTGACCACCGGCTCGGAGCTTCGCGGCTACAGCTGGTTGCTGGGTGACGACGTCGAGTTCACGATCGTCCGTGATGCGGTTGTCGAGGTCGACACCATCCAGCGGCTCCTCGTCGTGCATCTCGGATCGGCGATCGCCATCGCCGTCGCCGGAATTGCCGTGCCCCGTTGGCTCTCGAAATCATCTGGCCAGCGATAACCTGGCCGGTCTACTCGGAGGTGTGCGATGGACGTTTCAACCCGAACCGAAGATGGCACGACGATTGCCTCACTCGAGGGCGAGTTCGACGCTCACCACAGCGACGCCGTGCTCGAGCAACTCGCCAAGATCGTGCCCGAGGGCAACGGGCTCGTCCTCGACATGGGTGCCGTCACGTTCCTCGACTCTGCCGGCATCTCGGCACTCGTTCGGTTGCGTGAACAGCACGCCGAAGGAACGGTGACGATCGTGAATCCTTCGTCACCGGTCGATCGTGTGCTCGCCATCGTCGGCTTGCGCGAAATCTTCGGACTCGATCCCGCCTGAAACAGCGGCGAGAACCGCCGGAGCGTTGCGCTAGTCGCCACCGGGCAGATCGGCTGCGGGCAGATAGGTACGCATCTGGTCGAGCGCGCGTCGCAGGAGACGAGACACGTGCATCTGGCTCATGCCCATCCGGTCGGCGATCTCCTGCTGCTTGAGTCCTTCGAAGAACCGGAGTTCGACGATTCGCCGCTCGCGCTCGGGTAGTTGCTCGATGAGCGAGCGAACGGCCATCGACACCTCGGTCTGGTGGAACCCGGCGTCGGTTTCACCCAGACGCGCCGCCATCGCCTGCCCCGGACCATCGTCGCGGGCCGACGCCGGAACGTCGATACTGGACGCCCGGTAGGCGGTCTGTACGTCGAGTGCTTCCAGGATCTCGTCGTCGGAGTAGCCGGTGTGTTCCGCCAGTTCCTGCACCGAGGGTGGACGGCCCAGGTCGCCAGACAACGCCTCGATCGTCGAGCGCACTTCGGCACTGCGCTCCTGCAGGCTTCGAGGTACGCGAACCGACCAGGTCTTGTCGCGGAAGTAGCGCTTGAGCTCACCGTCGATGGTCCGCCCGGCAAAGGTCGAGAACTTGATGCCCAGGGAGGGATCGAACCGATCGACCGCCTTCACGCAAGCAAGTTGGGCCGTCTGTCGGAGATCGTCGTCGGGCACGCCTCGGTTGCTGTAGCGCTTGGCGAAATACACCACGAGCGGCGCGTAGCTCTCCACGAGCTGGTTCCTGATCGCTTGCGACCCGGTTTCCTGGAGCTCGCGGAAGAGACGATCGCGCTCGGCGTCTCGCTCAGCACTCACCAAGGGTCCGCTCCTTGCGGAGCTCGACGGTGCGAGTCCCCCCTGCAGTGGTCCCGAGCCGGTGGGCGTCGAGAATTGCGCCCAGGATGGCGTCGACGAGATCGTCGGGTTCGTTCACAGGAAGATCGTCGGCCCTTCGTTCCGCCTCCAGCGTGAACACCCCATCGCTGGCCTGGTACCGGATCGTCACCGTCCCACCCGCGTCGTCGTCGAGCAGGAGCCAGCCGATGGCCTCACCGACCGCCAGGCGGATGTCGTCGAGCTCCTCGACGTCGAACCCGCCGGCAGCCGCCATGGCCGCAGCATTCAGGCGGGCGAGGCTCAGGAATCGCAGCCGGGCGGGGAAATCGACCGTCAGCACGTCGTTGGTGGATTCGTTCATTCGCTCGATCCAATCATGAGTGGTACCTCCCCCGGCCACGACGGCCGCAAACATCACGTTTCGTCATGCAGCGCACGGGCATAGACGGACCATGGCAAACATCAACAATCCCTTCGAGACCGACGAGGTGGTGGGTATCGCTCCCGCCGAACACCGAAACGACATCGTGGACATCCTTCGCACCAACGGGTTCGAGATCGAAGTGCTCGATGGCCCGCAGGACGCCGATCAGATCGACATCGACGGCGACGACCTGGCCGGCAAGATCATCCGCTTCTTCCAACAGGGTGAAGAACTCGATTCGCTGCGAGAGTTCAAGGCTCAACTCGACGCCGGCAACTCGGTGATTCGAGTGCTCGCCGTCGGCGACGAGGCCGAGACCGCAGGCAAGATCTTCGTCGATCATGGTGGTGAGACCATCTGGCACTACGGCAACTGGACCTACCGCAAGCTGTTCGACTGATACCACCCTGCCTCCGACCACCCTCCGCTCGGCTCAGGTTTCTCGGTCGAGATGCACGGCGGCACTGATCAGCGACAGATGCGTGAACGCCGGCGGGTCGTTGCCCAACTGCTCGCCGGACGGTGAGATGACTTCGCTGAAGAGGCCCAAAGGACCGGCGAACGTGAGCATCTTCTCGAAGTGGATTCTGGCCTCTTCCTTGCGGCCGGCTCGCGAAAGGCGCCTCGACGAACCAGAAGGAACAGATGCTGAACGATCCATCGTCTCCTTCGAGCCCGTCGTCGGCGACGGAGTTGTCGTACCGATCACACCGGGGTGTCCGATGGCCGTTGATCCACTCTCGGGCATTGGACCACGGTAGTCCTGGCAATCCAGACGCCGCGTGACGCAGGAGCCGTTCGCCTACTTGTCTCGCTTGCGGCCCTTGCGCTTGGAGTAGGACTCGAGCGTGCGACGCTGGTTGTCCGACAGACTCTCGACGCCGAAGGCGGCGATCTGGTCGAGGATGGAATCGATGTCGAGCTC
The DNA here is from genome assembly GCA_963698395.1 of uncultured Acidimicrobiales bacterium. Taxonomy (GTDB): domain Bacteria; phylum Actinomycetota; class Acidimicrobiia; order Acidimicrobiales; family SZUA-35; genus JBBQUN01. Next base: position 1,040,085 of record CAVOQQ010000008.1, on the reverse strand, counting down.
GCGAAAGCGAGCGTCGTCGAGTTCGGCGGTGGAGACCGCCGGGGTACGAGCAGTCGCCGACTGCCTTCCTGATCGCGGGGTCAACCGACCGAGTGCCGGTCCGGGGAGTTCGTCGGCCAAGCCGAAGAATTTCGTGACCGCAGCGATCAGCATCAGCGTGACGACGAAGTGGAAGGCGCCGGCACCGTTGCGATCGGCCAGATAACCGAGCAGCGAGATCACGATGACCGCAGCCGCCATGACCCAGCCGGGAATGCCGAAGAAGAACTTCACGCCGGGCATGTAGAGCACGAAGGCGAAGAAGAGCAGCTGGCTCAAGAGCGACCCGCCGGCGAGGGCAACCGGTGCACCGAAGATGCCGAGGGCGTACAGCAGCAGCGAGAGCAGGGCAGGAATGACGATGAGCGCTCCGAGGTACTGGGCCATCTTCACTCGCCCCAAGGCGCCCTCGATCTGGGATCCGAAGCTGAAGATCAAGAACGCCGACACGAGGGTCCAGATGGTGATCCCACTCGGAACGAACCAGGTCAGAATTCGCCACACCTCGCCCCGAGCGACCTCGGGAGCAACGAACACGAGCCACTGGCTCACCGGCGCACCACGCCCCTCGACGGCGACGAGGATCATGCCGGCCAGGACAGCGAGAGCGGCGACGCCGGCGGATCCGACATCCCACGTTCCCAATCGGAACCACGGGTCTTCTCCGCCGCCGAAGCGGCTCTGGCGGAAGCTGTACATGCTCAAAAGGTACCCGGGTTGCCGCAGACTCGCGTGGGCCGGGAGACGCTCGAACGACGAGTTCGATCCGTTGCCCGAGCATGTCGACCCGGGTCGGATGCAGGCGCTAGGTTTCCTTCCGAGCGGAGGGCTCACCCATTGTTCCGATCACGGCTCCGACCACGACCTCGGCACGAGCGGCCACGGCAACGGCACGCCACCACGCTGGTCTTTCGACAAGTGCTCGCCAGCACCGAGCTCCGCCGACTTCTCGCCGGTTCGCTCGGGATGCGCCTCGCAGAAGACGCGGCGTGGCTCACCCTGTTGCTGTACGCCTATCAGCAGGGCGGCGTCGGCGAGGTCGGCTGGGTCGCCGTCGTCTTGCTCGTTCCCGCCGTCGTTCTTGCCCCCGCCGTCGCGGTGCTACCCGACTGGATGAGCCCGAGTCGGGTGTTGCCCCTGGGGTTCGGTCTGCTTGCCCTCTTCCTCGCCGCGACGGCCCTGTCGATGATCACCGAAGCACCGTCCTGGGTCGTCTACGTCTTCGCCACGGTCTTCTCGGTCGGTCTGACGTTTCCGGCGCCTGCCGTTGCGTCACTCATCCCCCGTCTGACGACCACACCGGATCAGTTGACTGCGGGCAACGTCGGCATCGGCATGGTGACGAGCATCGGTGAGCTGGCCGGCCCGGCCATGGCGGGCGTCTTGCTGGTCTCCTTTTCGCCCGGCGTGGCCCTCGCCGGCATGGCCGCTGTCATGGGGGTCTCGGCTCTGGCGAGCCGATCGACGGTGCCCCGAGGCACCAGCGGAGACGAGCACCCCGACGATCCACCGATCGCGGCCATCAGGAGTCGCCTGCTGGCGGGCGTTCGGCTCCTGCGCAAGGACCGTCAGGCTCGTCTCATCGTCTTCGTCTTGGGCACCACGCTGGTCGCTGCCGGCGCGCTCGATGTCGGCGCTGCCGCCATTGCGGTCGAAAAGCTCGGCCGCCGCGAGGCGTCAGCCAGCATTCTCATCACGTCGATCGGCGCCGGCACCCTCCTCGGCGTCGTCTTGAGCATTGGCTTGGTCGGGCGACAGCGCTTGAGTTTCGCCATCGTGAGCTCGGCCATCGTGAGCGCCGCTGCGTTTGCCGCGCTCTCCCAGGTCGAAACGGTCATCCCGGCCATCGCCCTGCTCGTGGTCGTCGGCGCCGGGGCGTCGGTGACGGCGGTTGCGGGGCGAACCATGCTCCAGAGCCTGGCTCCCGACGACACCCTCGCCCGAGTCTTCGGCGTGCTCGAGTCGACGACCACCGGCGCACTGGCGATCGGAGGTGCTACCTTCTCCGCCTGCGCTGCCGCCTTCGGGCTCGACACTGCGCTGCTGGTACTCGGTATCGTCGGCGCCGTCGTCCCCGCCGTGCTGTGGCCCGCACTCCGCATGATCGACGACCGCCGGCAACCGATCGATCTCGAGCTTCTGCAGCTGGTCCGCTCGACCGTCATCTTCGCTCCGCTCCCACCGTTCGCGCTCGAACAACTGCTGCAGAACCTCGTTCGCGACGAGTTCGAGCCGGGTGAGATCATGCTGCGCCACGGCGAACCGGGCGACGACATGATGGTCATCGGTCGTGGCCAAGCAGTCGTCCAGATCCCTTCCGGCGAGACGATCGTCCGCAACGCCGGCTCCTACGTCGGTGAGCTGGCGCTGCTCACCAATGAGCCTCGAAATGCCGATGTCGCTGCAGGGCCAGATGGTGCCACGGTCTTTCGGCTTCGGGGTGAGGTCTTCCTCGATGCGGTGAACCAGGTGCCGCGGAGCCGGGCACGAGTCGAGGCCGAAGCCGCTCGACGAGCTGTGACGGACCAGCCGAACGAGAATCCCGGCCATCGGTAAGGCGAAGACCCTTCGCATTCGCTAGAAAGAGCGTCGCCGATCGGGAGGAGGATGCCGCCGCCCCTCTTCCCGGTCGGCACCTCACGAGGCCGGGTTCGGATCCTGCGTCCGCTCGAGCACGAGCAGGACCAGGCCGGCGAGGACTGCGACCACGATCGACGTCCAATGGGGGCGGCTGAGACCGTCGCCGATGTGCGGCAGCCAGAACGATCCGATTCCCCGAACGGCGGCAACGACGAGCACGCCGGCGACGATGATCCGGAGTGCGTCTCGCGTCTGCGCCCACCGTCGGAGCGCCAGTGCCGCGCCGACCAGGGCCAGCGCCATCAGCCAACCAACGGGCACCATGGTGGTGGCGACGCCGGGGGGACGCAGGCCGATCGGACTCGTCGGGCCGTAACAGCCGTCTCGAACCACGCACGTGGCTTCGTAGCCGGCGGCGCCGACGATGGCGAGGGGCACCATCGCTGCAAGCTGCGCCGGCGCCGGGGCTCCGGCACGACGGGCCGAGTAGAACACGAGCGCGCCGGCCGCGAGTACACCCGGCCAGAATTCGACGCCGCTTCGGATGATGATCATGTCGGTGATTCGACCGAGCGATCCGGGCTCATCGAGCGCCATTGCGCTCAGACGGGCGACCAAGAGGCCGAGCAGGAGCGGCCCGAGCGCTCGATCGATGAACGACGGCGAGTCGCCGTTGGCGACGACGCCCCAACGAGGGGCGAGGAGCGCCGGCACACCGATCGCGATGATTGCACTGAGGAGGAGACCGAAATCGATCATCGCACGGCGTCGTCGACGAGGCCGGCGAGCCGCTGCTCGGAGATGCCTCCGTTGACCCGTGCCCGGATCTCCCCATCGATGCCGAAGACGTAGGTCGTGGGGTAGGCGGTCACGTCCAAGGCTCGAGCAATCGACCCGTCGGTGTCGAAGATGTTCGGATAGCTGACGCCAACCTCGGTGAGGAACTGCTCGGCCGCCGGGAGCTGGTCGTTCGAGACCACGCCGAGGATGACCACCGACTCCCCCATCTCGTCGGCGGCCTTCTGGAGCAGCGGCATCTCGGCCCGGCAGGGGGCGCACCACGACGCCCAAAGGTTGACCACGATCACCCGCCCTTGTTGCCCTGCCAGGATCCCGCCGAAGGTCTCGAGGTCGACCCCTTCGAGCGAGCCCGATGCCGGCAGCGTGACCGGTGTTCCGCCGGCGCGCACGTCGGGGAGTTCGGGCTCGGCGGTGGCGGTGATGGCGATCCACACGAGCGCAACGATCGCCAGCCCGGCCACCAGGATGCGACGTGGCGTTCGGTTCGCTGACGGGGCCTGCTCGTTCATGATCGCCGCAACGCTAGCGGCGACCGGGCCGCATCTCTCCTTGTCGATCGCTCTCGTGCTCGATGGATCTCAGCTGAACGAATGGCGACTCAAGACCTTGCCGTTCTGCGCATGGACGACGTGTTCGGTTCGGAACCGGCGAGCCGCGTCTTCCCCGGCCCGCCGCGCTTCGACGCTCGTCGGGTAGACGCTCCGAACGGCCCCGGACCGATCTCGTCGGTTCGCCCAACCGCCATCGACGGCGAAGGTGTGGATGGATGCTCGTGTCATGGTGTGATCCTCTCGGTGCAGTCGAGAGGACGGTAGGGATGGCGACGAGCCTTGCCGCAGCGCAATCGAGGCTGTCGCACGCCATTCACGGCGCGTTGACAATGCCGTCAGAACGGCGTCAGCTGCCGAAGGTGCGTCAGTCGGCCTGTTCCCACCGTTGGTGATGCTCGCACCAACGCTCGGTGTGGAAATGATCGCCGTGCTTTCGGCGGCGCTGCTGACCATCGACGGGCTTCGACGCGACGGTGACCCGACTCTTGTTCGTTGGACGACTCATGCCCGAGGTTCTACCAACTTTGCTGCACCCTCGGGCCATCGGGCGCCATGTCGATGGAGTGTCGCCGTGTCGGAAGATGTCGCCGCGTCGTCGAATGTCGCTGTGTCATTGCATTGAGTGGCCTGGTCTGCGACCCTGAGACAGCGGTGCGAATGGTCTCTCCGGCCATTCGTGGTATCGACAGGTGGCGAAGGAACAACGACATGACAACGACCGGTTGGCTCCAGCGGGCCGTCTCGTCCATCGCGGGCCTGATCGTGTTCGCCGCAATGGGAGGCGTTGCCGCAGCCGATTCGGCCGGTACCAACCGCGTGGTCTATCTCACGTTCGACGACGGACCGGCACTCGACAGCGCCACCAGTTCGCTCCTCGACCTCCTGGCCGCCGAGGGCGTGACCGCCACGTTCTTCGTCGTCGGCTCGAATGTCGACCGCGACCCACAGATGATCCGGCGGATCGCGGCCGGGGGCCATGCGCTCGGCAATCACAGCTACAACCACCTGGCGCTCGACGCGATGTCGACCGACCAGATCCGAGCGGAACTCGTGGACACCCAGGCGGCGGTCACCCGAGCTGGCGGCCCACCGATGACCTGCTATCGGCCGCCGTTCGGTGCCACCAGCGGGCTCGTTCGATCGACCGGCGCGTCGCTCGGCATGAGCGAAGAGCTCTGGACCTTCAGCATCCAAGACTGGGACCGACTCGACCCCGGCTTCTATGCCGATCAACTCGTGAACGTCGGTGACGGCGACGTCGTGCTCCTGCATGACGGCTTCACCGGCGGTGAAACCACCGTCGAGGCCGTTCGCCGGTTCCTGCGAGCCGAGGGCGACGACATCGAGTTTCGAGCGCTGCCTGGATGTCTGAACGACTCGACGCCGACCACGACCGCACCATCCACCACGACGACCACCACGACGGCGCCGACCACGACGACCACCAGCACCGCTCGACCACCACGACCAGCACCTCGACACCGACCACCTCGACACCGACCACCTCGACACCCACTACGACGGCTCCCGATCCGTTGGCGCCTGCGGGTGGTGGCGCCGTGGCGCTCCAATCGCCGTGTCGTCTCGGTCCACTGCCCGGTCTCGTCGACACCACCGATGCGACCGCGGGCGCCGTGTTCCGGCTCTACTGCTCACATCTCGGGCGACACCCTGATCCTGTCGGATTCGACTACTGGCTGCGCATCGCCGTCGAGGAGCGTTCGCTCTATCCGCTCTCGTACTCCTTCCTGGTCAGCAAGGAGTACGTCGGCACCTATGGCGAGCTCGACGAGGCACAGTTCCTCGACACGGTGTACGCCAACGTGCTCGGCCGTCGCCCCGACCAGGGCGGCCTCGAGTACTGGATGCATCAACTCGACAACGGCGTGAGCCGCAGCATGGTGATGCTGTCGTTCAGCGAGTCGACGGAATTCCGCATCGCCACCGGAACCATCTGATCGACGAGCGACGGCTCGGCAGCATCGCTCGCCGTGCGCCAGAATTGGCCAGCCGAGCGAAACGAGCCAGCCATGCCAACGAAGGGCGAAGACCATCACGGCGACATGATCGAACAGCCGCTGTTCACGACGTCGTCTCGTTGGAAGCGAATCCTTCCGAATGCGAGACAACGCGAGCTCGGCCTCCAGCGCATTCGGGAGATTCGAGACCGCCTGAGTCGTGGAGACTGAGCAACCGAGGGAGTCCGCCGGCACGCCCTAGGATCGACCGATGCCATCTGTCGACCTGAACCTGGTCCGAAGTGAAACCCCGGGGTGCCTGGCCGTTGCTCACCTGAACAACGCCGGCGCCGCCCTCCCACCCCGGGTGGTCGTCGACGACGTCATCGATTACCTGCGGCTCGAGGAGACCCTCGGTGGCTACGAAACCGCCGAACGGGAGACAGCGAGGCTCGAACGGCTCTACACCGCCGGGGCCACGCTTTTGCGTTGTGCCACCACCGAACTGGCGCTGACGACCAACGCTTCCGAAGCGTGGTGGCGGGCCTTCTCCTCGGTTCCCCTCGACGCCGGCGATCGGGTGCTCACCGGGCAGGCCGAGTACGTGGCGAATGCGCTCGGCCTGATCCAGGCGCGCCAGCGCGGTGTCGAGGTCATCATCATCCCCGACGACGAAACCGGCCAGGTCGACCTCGACGCCATGCGGGCGGCAGCGACCGACGAACGAGTCAAGCTGATCGCGCTCACCCATGTTCCGACCAATGGCGGACTGGTGAACCCCGCCGTCGAGGTGGGAACGATCGCACGGGAGGCCGGCATCCTGTACCTCGTCGACGCCTGCCAGTCGGTGGGCCAGCTCCGAGTCGACGTCGAGGAAATCCAGTGCGACTTCCTCGCGCTCACCGGTCGGAAGTTCCTCCGGGGACCTCGTGGCACGGGCCTGCTCTATGTGCGCCAGTCGGTACTCGGACAGCTCCGTCCGCCGACATTCATCGACGGCCACTCCGCTGACTGGACCGACACCAATGGCTATCGCTTCGACGACACCGCTCGGCGATTCGAGCTGTTCGAGTCCAACACCGCAGGCAAGAGCGGCCTGGCGACCGCAATCGAGTATGCGCTGAGCGTCGGGATCGACGCCATCGAGGCACGGACCACGTTGCTGGCCTCGCATCTACGATCCCAGCTGGCCGGGATCGATCGCGTCGAAGTGCGTGACCGGGGGGAACGACTGAGCGGCATCGTCACGTTCGACGTCGAAGGGCACGAATCCTCCGACATCCGCCAAGCGGCAGCGGACGCGGGAATAAACGTGAGCGTCACCAGTACCAGTCCATGGCAACCCACCGCCGACGGAGCCGCCCGGGCCATGGTGCGAGCATCGCCGCACTACTACAACACCGAATCCGAGATCGACCGTCTCTGCGCCGTCGTCGCCGCTGTCGTCGGCCGCTGATCCCCTCCTCCCCGCCGAGCCAGAACGACCCTCGTCGGTCGGCGGCTGGACCCAGGCGGAATCGCGGACGCATACTCCGGGCATGGGACTGTTCAACGGGGAAGTCGTATTGGTCACCGGAGCCGGACGAGGCATCGGTCGAGACGAGGCGTTGATCGCCGCACGCGAAGGAGCCCGGGTCGTCGTCAACGACCTCGGGGGCGGTTTCGACGGCAGCGGCGCCGATGCGGGGCCGGCACAAGCGGTCGTCGACGAGATCATTGCCGCCGGGGGTGAGGCCGTCGCCAACACCGGATCGGTCTCGTCGTGGTCCGATGCCGAGGCGATGGTCCGCCAGGCGGTCGACACGTTCGGCGACCTCCACGCCGTGATCAACAATGCCGGCGTCCTTCGAGATCGCATGCTCGTCAACATGAGTGAGGACGACTGGGACACCGTGATGGCGGTGCACCTCAAGGGCACGTTCGGCCCGACGCGTCACGCAGCCGGCTACTGGCGAGAACGCTCGAAGGCGGGCGACGACCAGCCTCGGCGCATCGTCAACACCACCTCGGGCTCGGGGCTCTATGCGAACGTCGGTCAAGCGAACTACGGCGCCGCCAAGTCCGGGATCGCCACCTTCACGCAGATCGCGGCCAAGGAGCTGGCTCGCTACGGCGTTCGAGCCAATGCGATCTCACCGGTTGCGGCCACGCGGATGACGTTGTCGGTGCCCGGCGCCGAGGGACGGATCGATCCCGACGATCCGAAATGGCAGCCCGCCCACCCGGCGACGCTCGCGGTCTATCTGGCCAGCCCGGCCTGCCGGTTCACCGGCCAGATCTTCCGTGTGTTCGGATCCGAGATCACCCTGCAACAGAGCTGGGGCCACACCGACCTCGCCGTTGCTGCCGGTGACGAGCCCTGGGAGCCAGGAGCGCTGGCCGAAGCCCTCGAGTCGATTCCGGCCGAAGCACCGCTCAACCGCCCAGGACGGGCGAGCTGACGCTCGGTCACACCCGGTCCGGGGCGACGACGACTCAGCGGACGACGAGCACCGAACACGGAGCCTGATCGACGACGCCCCGGCTGATCGACTCGCCGCTGAAGATACGCGACCACACGCCGGGGTCGCTGGTCCCGACGATGATCAGGTCGGCCTCGACTTGTGCCGCCAGCTCGCAGATGCGCTCGACTGGGTCGCCGTGGGTGAGGACGATGTCATCACCGGCAACCGACGCCGGGAGCGTGACCGGTGCATCGCGGTCAGCCTCGTCATCGAGGTCGGTCGGGCCGATCGGCATCACGGGCGCCACCGGCGGGAGCAGGACCAGTGCGGCATAGCCCAGCCAGTCGAGCTCACGGAGTTCGTGGGCGCGCCGGCGAATCGGCTCGTGATCGGAGGCAACGTTGACGACGATGACCGTGTCGTGATCATCGGCAACACGATCGGCGAAGTCGGCCGCCTTCCACGAGCTCTCGTCGTCGGCGACGGCAAGCACGATCACCATGTCGGAAGACGGCGTTTTGGATGGGTTGTCGGTCATGAGCACATCATGCCCGACCGATCACCGCGACGACTCCTTCCACGACCGTCTCGAGCGGACCGGTGGCACCGACGGTGATCGAGGCCGGCTCGTCAGCGGTCGGCATCTCGAGCGTTGCGAACTGGCCGGCGTCCCAGGCGTGAAGTGCCAGGTCACGGCTCCGATGGTACGAGTCACTCGACGGCGTCGTTCAGCCCTCGTAGGGGATGAGCTTGATGGGGTGCGGCTCGCCATTGGTCTGGAAGTAGATCGTGGGCCCGTCACAGCTATAGGGGGCGTCGTTGATCGGACTCGCTGCCAGCAGATCGCTTCCGAGGTCGCTGCCGTCGATCTCGATGCCGCCGACGTTGACGACGATGTCGAGCGAGTTCGCCGCCAGTTCGGTGGAGACGATCCCGTCGGCGATCACATAGGTGCCCGTCGCCACGCCGTCGGCGGTACCGGTGGCGCTCATGCCCTCGACGTCCATCTGGAGCTCGAAGGTGGCGTCGTAGGCGAACTGCAGATCGATGAAGCGGATCCTGGCCGTCCCGGTCGTGGTCATCGGTATGCCCACCGAAGCACCGAGCGCTTCGTAGTAGCCGGCCAGCTCTTCTTCGCTCACCGTCCAGTCGCCCTCGATACAGGATCCGTCATCGGCATCGTCACCCGACTCCTCACCGGATCCGTCGGCACCCTCGCCGGTCGCGCCGTCGTCGGCACCCGAGTCGTCTTCGTCGTCCGACGCCGACGCGTCGGCGTCTTCGTCGTCGCTTGCGAGCTCGGTTGTCGGCTCGGTGGTCTCGACCTCGGCCGTGGTCACCTCGGTCGTTTCTGTTGCCGAGGCGAGGCCGTCGGCGTCGCTACCGCCACAGGCTGCGGCCATGAGGGCGAGAACGGCGAACAGCGCCACCCCCGGCGCTCGGCGTCCACGGAACGGTTCGCAGCGATCTGACCAAGTGCGGAAGTGCATGCGCGATACCTACCACCGATCCGCTGTCGCTGTCGTGGTGACGGCGACGAAATGTGCACCGACGGGTCGTTCAGCTGACCGCCGGCCGCGGGGCAACAGCGCGAACCAGGTCGATCAACGCACGTCCAGGAGATCCACGACGAAGATCAATGTCTCGTTGGGAGCGATCACCCCGCCGGCGCCCTGTGACCCGTAGCCCAGGTGTGGAGGGATGTGGAGCGTCCGACGACCGCCGACCTTCATTCCGGCAACGCCGGAATCCCAGCCCTGGATGACCTGACCGACCCCGAGCTTGAACTCGAGTGGGTCGTTGCGGTCCCAGGAGGCGTCGAATTGCCGGCCGGTCGACCACGACACACCGACATAGTGCACGCGGACCCGGCTGCCCGAGGACGCCTCGGCACCGTCGCCGACGGTGTCGTCGATGACGACGAGGTCGGATGGCGGGGTCTCTGCTGGCACGGTGACGTCTGGCTTGTTCATGGCCGAGACGGTAGCCGCCGCCGTATCGCCAACGGCCACTCGTGGATCAGCCGGCTTCGATGATGGCGCGGAGCTCCGGCCAGGCGGCGGCGAAGCCGGCGTGCAACGGTCGTTGTTCCACTTCCTCGGGAGAATCCCAGGCGACGGCGTCGGTCTCGAAGTTGATCGAGGAACCGAACTCTCCCGGTACCTCGACGACATAGGTGGTGTAGGACCAGTCGGTGGCGGGCTGGAACACGGTGGAGCCGATCACACGGGCATCGTCGGGTATCGCCCCGATCTCCTCCGAGGCCTCCCGCAGTGCTCCTTCGAGCGGCGTCTCGCCCTCGTCGAGGGCGCCCCCGGCGCATGACCAGGTGCCGCCCTCGTGAGCGAACGCCGACCGCTTCTGCAACATGACTCGTGGCCCATCGGGGAATCGGACGATGAACACGACGCCGGCGGCTCCGAAGATGCCCCAGCGTACGTGGCCGTCGGAGCACCGCATGAATCCGTCACCTGAGCGCCTCATGCTTCGCAGACTAGGCACACCGGCCGCGACTTGGTGAAACGACGCAACGCCACTTCATCCGAGGTCGAAGACCGTGCCCTGGCCGAGCGGCGGGAAGGCGACGGGGCGTCGTTCGAGGAAGCTGGCGATCCCTTCGGTCACGTCACTCCCTTTCAACGACTGGCGCATCAGATCGTCGGACTGGTCCATGGCCTGGCGTGCATCCATCTCGGCCTGGGTCGTGACCTGGAACTTCACCACCGCCGCCGAGGCGGGCGACACGTTGCGAGCGATGTCTTGCGCGAGCTCCCGAACGGTCGAGGTGAGCGCATCGGGTTCGACCACGGCGTTGACGAGCCCGAGACGCTGTGCCTCGTCGGCGAGGAACACCCGCGCCGTGATGAGCAGGTCGAGTGCTGTCGCCCGACCGGCGATCTGGTGGAGGAGCCAGGGCATCCCGTACTCACCGATGAGACCTCGCCGTGCGAAGGCCGTGGTGAACTTCACACCCGCCGCCGCGATCCGGAAATCACACTGCAGGGCGTAGGCGAGACCGACCCCGGCGCAGGCCCCGTTGATGGCGGCAATCATCGGCTTGGAGATCTCGAGCGGTGTGCGAGTCGAGACGCTGGCGTTTGGCAGCGGCTCCTCACCCTCGCCCGGACGATGCGCGAGATCGGCACCGGGACAGAACCCCCGCCCGGTGCCGGTCAGCACGATGACTCGCACCGTCGGATCGGCCTGGGCCTGGAGGAGACGCCCGAAGTACGCCACCTCCATGTCACCGGTCATGCCGTTCATCTGGTTCGGTCGATTGAAGGCGATCGTGGCGACCGCATCATCGACCTCGTAGGAACAGAGGGTCTCGTCGAACTCGTGCATGGTCACTTCATAGCCGAGTGCCGGCCGACGATCACCTGCGCAGTTCGATCTCTCCCCTCTGGATCCAGGCGAGCTATCGTTTTTCGATGGCCGAGAAGCGAACGGAGAAGTTCGACAGCATCGCCCAGATCGAGAGCCTCGCCGAAAAGGCGATCCGTGAAGGCCAGCAACGGGGCGAGTTCGACAATCTTCGCGGTCACGGGCTGCCCCTGCCCGATCTCGACACCGAGCGTCCCGCCGGTTGGTGGGTCAATCGATGGATCGAGGGTGAGCAGCAACGCATCGCCGCCGAGGAACTTCGCGAGTTCCAACGAGCCGAACGCAATGCCGCCCTCCAGCTCGACGACGTTGCCGAGCTACGAGCCCGTCTCGACGAGGTGAATCGGCGGATCCGAGCGCACAACGATCTTGTCACCCGAGCAGAGCACGAGGTCCGGTCGGTCGACATCCACGAGGCCATCGCCTTATGGTTTCGGCTCCGTCGCACGAAACGCGAGCAGCAAAGCCGCTGGGGGTTCAGCGCACGATGACACCAGCGATCGCCTCTTCCGGGCTGCGTCGGTCCTTCGGCAGCAACGAAGCCGTCGCCGGCGTCGACCTGTCGGTCCCCTACGGCGAGATCTACGGATTCCTCGGTCCGAACGGTGCCGGGAAATCGACCACCATGAAGATGCTGTGCACCCTGCTGCGACCGTCGTCCGGCCAGGCGACCGTGGCCGGCTTCGACGTCGCCAGCCACCCAGACGATGTCCGGCTGCGCATCGGTGTTGCCCTGCAGGAGGCATCGATCGATGGCAAGCAGACCGGCCGAGAGCTCCTGGCGCTGCAGGGTCGCCTCTACGGGTTGTCGAGCAACAACATCAAGCGGCGCATGGATGACGTGATCGGTCTGGTCGACATCGGCACGGCCATCGATGACCGGGTCGATTCGTACTCGGGCGGCATGAAGCGGCGCCTCGATCTGGCGATGTCGCTCATCCACAAGCCACAGGTGCTGTTCCTCGACGAGCCGACCACCGGACTCGACCCCGTGAGTCGAAGCGACGTGTGGGACGAGGTGCGAACCCTCAACACCGAGGAGGGGATGACCATCTTTCTCACGACGCAATACCTGGAAGAGGCCGACGAACTCGCCGACCGGGTCGGCATCATCGCCAAGGGCAAGCTGGTGGTCGAGGGCACGCCCGGCGATCTCAAGCGGTCGATCGGTACCGATGTCATCGTCGTTCGTGTCGACGGCGAGATCGAAGCAGCCGCCGCAGCCGTCCGGGGTCTCGAGGGGGTCGAGGGGGTCGAGGTGTATGGCAGCGAACTGCATCTCGCCGCCAGCGATGGAGCGTCGGCGTTGTCGCCCGTCGCCGTTGCCCTGAACCAGTCAGGTGTCGCCGTCGAGGCCCTCACGCTTCGCACGCCCACGCTCGACGACGTGTTCCTCGACGTCACCGGGTCCAAGCTCAGCGCCAGTCATGGCGACGACATCGAAGGTGACCACCGATGACCACCGCCGTCCAAGCCGACCCGAAACGCGCAACCGAGCCGCTCGCTCGCCGCTCGTCAGTCTTCCACGACCTCGCCACCGTCGCCGGAAGGGCGTGCCGGAGCGTCTTCCGCGAACCGGAGTTCTTCATCCCGGCCATCATCGTGCCGGTGTTCTTCTTCGTCGTGAACATCGGCGCGCTCCAAGACGTGGCCGAGCAAGGCGCAGCGGCGGCGGGTACCCCGCTCGACTTCAAGGCCTTCCAGCTGCCGGTCGCCATCATCTTCGCCGTCACCGGTGTTTCACGGGCGAGCTCGCTCGTCATCGACATCCAAGGCGGCTACTTCGATCGCCTCCTGCTGACCCCGGTTCGACGCCCCGCACTGCTCCTGGGGCTGATGGCGGCCGACCTCATGGCGGTGTTGATGCTGGCGGTCCCGGTGACCGCGCTCGGTCTGGCCCTCGGTGTGCGATTCGAGACGGGCGTGCTCGGGATGATCGTCTTCTTGTTCTACGGAGCGGCCTGGGGTCTTGCGTTCGCCGGCTTCCCGTATGCGATCGCTCTGAAGACGGGCAATCCGGCGGCGGTCAACTCCAGCTTCATCCTCTTCTTCCCCTTTGCGTTCCTGACCTCGAGCTTTCTGCCCAAGGAGTCACTCACCGGCTGGCTGTCGGCGATCGCCACCTACAACCCTGTGACCTACGTGCTCGAAGGACTGCGCAGTCTGATCTCCGAGGGCTGGGTGTGGGCGGACCTGGCGAGGGGTCTTGGAGCGATCGGCGCCGTCACGATCGTGAGCTTCGGGTTGGCCAGCGCAGCCATGCGGGGTCGCGTCAGCCACGACTGACCGCCGACGCACTCAGCAGTTGTCGCTCAGAGGTCGGCGGTGGCGAGGTCGCGGAGAATGGCAGCGAGCTCGGCCGGGTGGGTCGTCGGGATGAGGTGGTTCGTGGCGATCTCGTGATAGCGCCAATCGTTCGACTCCTGGGCCACGCGGGCCGCCCGCCAGAACGCTGAATCGGGCGCTTCCTTCGGATCCGCCGTCGCCTTGACGTAGCTCAAGGAGAAGTCCCACGACGTCTGCGGCTTCGACAATCGCACCGGCTCGCTGAAGGTGCGAACCGGTTGCATCGAACGCCGCTCGTTCGACCAGGCCATCTCGTCTGGATCGTCGAGTTCACGCGGGATCGGTGGCAGCAGCCAGTCATCACCGATGCCGATGCGTGAGCCCTCGCCGTGCCGTTCCGCCAGGGCGCCACCGACGAGTGCCAGCGCCGACTGCCCGTCGGCGGGCACGAAGGCGTCGAGATAGACCAGGTCGTGCACTCGATCGCCGATGTGATCGAGCGTTCCGGTGACGACCATGCCGCCGTAGGAGAAGCCCAGGAGCACGATGTCGTGAAGGTCTTCGTAGAGGATCGTGTTCACGACATCGGTGATGTGGGTGTGGAGGTCGACGCCGGGATGGGTCAGATGCGACCGCTCCCCGATTCCGGTCATGCTGGGGGTGAAGACCTCGAAGCCCTCGGCGCTCAGGAGCCGCCTCACCTTGCGGAAGCCGTGGGCGCCACCCCACGCACCATGAACCAGGACGATCGGTCTCGACATGGGCTCATCATCGTCGCTCGTCTGCACCGGTTCAACCGGACCCGGGCGGTGACGCAACCACCGCTACCGCTGCGCGACACTACGGGAACCGATTCCACCGATTGGACGCTGAACACCCATGCCCCTCTCTCACCAACCGGATTCTGGCGAGCACGAACCACTCCGCGACCGACTCGAACACCTCCGAGACCGGGTCGAAGAAGCGGCGATCGCTGCCGAACTCGACACCGGCGAGCGTGAGGAGACGATTGAGGAAGCAAAGGCACACGCGCTCGTCCGTGTCGGGCGGATGACACTGGGATCGATCGTGGTGATCATCGGCATCGCTGCGTTGCCCCTTCCGGGCCCCGGCTGGTTGATCATCGCCGGCGGTCTCACGATCCTCGCCAAAGACGTGGCGTGGGCCGACCGCCTCCTCCGCTACGTCCGCAAGCGGGTGCCGGGCATTCCCGAAGACGGCAAGATCCCGCGCTCGTCGATGGTGACCATGGCGGTGATGACCCTGGCCTTCGCCTCGGCGTCGTTGTGGTGGACCTTCGCCCGCGGCTCAGATGAGTTCCAGGCAGGCAGCTACGTCGCCACCGAACTGTCGGATCCGATCCTCTCGGTGCCGGTGGCAAACCCCGGGATCGAGGTGTTTCTCCCCGACAGCGGTCCGGTCACGGTGTGGGCGGACGGTTGCGACCAGATCGAGTTGACCGTCACCGAGCGGTCGAAGGCGAGCGTCACCGTCGATGGTGTCGTCGATCCGAACTGGTCGTGCTCGCAAGACGGGGTCGTTCGGTTCGTCGAGGCCGCCGGCCGAGGCGGGCTGCAGCTCGGCTACTCGACCGACGGTCTGGTCGAGTGGTTCCTCGCCGACAACGAGTTGTCGACCATCACCACCAGCACCGACGCCGGCAACATCCAGCTGAAGGTGGTCACCGGCTGAGCTATCGGTGGCCATCGCCACTCGCCCGAGATCGCCAGTCAGCCCAGGTCATCGTTGGCCACGGGAAGCCTGACCGCGAAGACCGCTCCCCTTCCTGGTCCAGGACTGTCAGCGGTCAGCCGACCGTCATGCCCCTCCACGATCGACCGAGCGATGTTCAGACCGATACCGAGCCCGGGGCCTGTCCGAAAGCGGACGAAACGCTCGAAGATGACCGCCAACTGATCGGCCGCCATGCCATCACCGGTGTCGGTGATCTCCACGGTGCACGCACGATCGCGGTGACCCGTGATCGTGATCGTGCCGCCGCTCGGCGTGTGGGCCAGCGCGTTCTGGAGAAGGTTGTCGACTACCTGGGTCAGTCTTGCCGCGTCTCCGACGACCGGGAGTGCCTCGACGATCGCCTGTTCGAGCCTCACGCCCTTCTCGTCGCAGTGCGGCCGCAGTCGGGCCGCCGATCCAGCGGCCAATGCTCCGAGATCGACGGCCTTCTGCTCATAGGTGGCCGCACCCTCCTCCGCCTTCGACATGAACGACAGGTCTTCGGTGATCCGCCTCATGCGGTGCGCCTCGTCTGCGATGACACCGAAGGTCTCGTCGTTCGCCGGTAGCACACCATCGATGAGTCCCTCGAGGTAGCCCTCGATGGTGGTGAGCGGATTGCGTAGCTCGTGCGCGACATCCGACATCAGCCTCGCCCGTGACTCCTCGGTGGCTGCGAGCGAAGCGCCCAAGGTGTTGATCGAGCGAGCAAGCTCGGCCAGCTCGGCCTCGGCTGGGATGTCGAGCGCATGATCGTAGTCGCCGTCGGCCAGGCGATGGGCCGCCAACTGCATCGGTCCGAGACGGCCGAGCAGCACGTTCCCGAACACCACGGCGAGCACGAGAGCAGCGATGAGGCCGACCGCGCCGGCGACGAGGACCGACTGGGTCAGGGCTCGGTCGTAGGCGGCTTGCACCTCGACCGAGACGGCCAGCCCTCGGTCTGCTCGACCCGGGGCGGCCGGGTTGCCGGCGTGCATGCCTCGTTCGAACAGCAGCGGCGTGAGAAGCCGGACAGCGATCAAGCCGGTGGCGATCACGACCGAGACGAGCAGCAGCGTCGCCACCAACAGACGACTCCGTAGAGTCGAAAACACCTTCATGATTCCTCGGGAAGGAAGCGGTACCCGACGTTGCGAACGGTGCCGATCCAGCGTGGCTTGGTGGCGTCGTCGCCGAGGGCTTTCCGGAGATTGCGCACGTGTACGTCGACGACTCGCTCGTCGCCGACGTAGTCCCAGCCCCACACTCGTTCGAGAAGCTGACGGCGAGAGAACACCCGACCCGGCTGTTCCGCCAGCGCGACGAGCAGGTCGAATTCGAGGGCGGTGGTTTCTTTCACGTCGTTGCTCAGGCGAACCAGGCGCCGATCGGTATCGATCTCGAGCTCGCCGGTACCGAGGACGACGTCGGCCGTCGGTCGGTCGGCCCGAGGTCGCCGGAGCACTGCCTTGATCCTGGCGACCAGCTCACGCGGGCTGAAGGGCTTCGAGAGGTAGTCGTCGGCCCCAACGGCCAGACCGATGAGTCGATCGGTCTCCTCCGCCCGAGCGGTCAACATGATCACGTAGACGTCCGAGAAGGCCCGGATCTGGCGAAGGGCCTCGACACCGTCGAGCTCGGGCATCACCACGTCGAGCACGACCACGTCGGGATGATGCTCGCGCACGCCCGCCACCGCTTCGACCCCGGTCGTGGCCGTTCTCACGGCCCATCCTTCCGCTTCGACGTAGCTGCTGATCAGCTTGCGGATCGGGGCCTCGTCATCGACGACGAGGATGGTTCGGGTGCTGGCCACGAGACGATCCTATGCACGACGCCGAGATGTGACGGTCGATGCTCGACCGGCTTCATCCCAGCTTCACATCCGCCCCAGCAGCACCTTCATGGTCGAGGTGTCCGATGGGATGCATCGAGACCATCGCTCATGGGCAACCGACCGTTCGGATGCCGTCACCGAGCTTCATCAACGAAGGAACCCGTCATGCTCACCGCCCCCACCCCCGCGCTTGCCCTCGCTCTTGCTCTCACCGCCGGTGCCTGCGGCTCCTCGGCCGCAATGGCTGACACCACTTCGACCACGACGAGTTCGGCCCTCTCCGCGTCGATCAGCCCGGTGACCTCGAGCGCTTCGCTCGCTGTGTTGTCGAGTGAGGAAGCCGATGGGCTGCTGTTCATGCGGGAAGAGGAGAAGCTTGCCCACGACGTCTACGTCACCCTCGACGAGCTCTGGGGCCTGACCATCTTCGAGAACATCGCTGCTGCCGAGCAATCACACATGGACTCGGTCGTCACCCTCCTCGACCGGTACGGGCTGACCGACCCGGCGGCGGACCTCGCCGTCGGGTCGTTCTCCGACCCCGCTCTGCAATCGCTGTACGACGATCTCGTTGCTCGAGGCTCGGAGTCCGAAGTCGACGCCTTGCTCGCCGGTGCACTCATCGAGGAACTCGACATCACGGACTTGCAGGCCCGGGCCAGCGACAACGAAGACATCGCATCGGTGTATGCCGAACTCGAGCGAGGCTCTCGGAACCACCTTCGAGCCTTCGTCCGTCAGCTCGATCGCCTCGGTGTGACCTATGAGCCGGAGTACCTGAGCGACGAAGCGTTCCTGGACATCACGACCAGCGAGACCGAACGCGGCAACGGCGAGACCGGCGGGCATGGTTCAGGGAACGGTGCCGGCCAGGGTCACGGCGCCGGTGCAGGCCGGGGTGGCGGCAACGGGATGCGAGTCGGCAACGACTAGCCACGCAGCGGAATCGACGCCCGGCGGGCCGCTCAGAGGATGTAGCGGTCGCCGGTTGCCCGCACCGTGATGTCGCCGATCGACACGCCCCACGGTTGATCGATGGCGTGGATGATCGCGTCGGCGATGTACACCGGCTCCAGCACCGCGTAGGTCGGCTCCTCGGGGTCCAACGCCGAGGCCTCGGCGGTGCCTGTCCCCAACGCCTGCAAGAGGCCGACGTACTCGGCGGTGTTCTGCCCGAGAATGCCGGTGATCGCTGCCGGATTGAGGACCCCGCCACCGAGGCCGGTTCCGGGCACGCCGGTCGGCTTGACGATCGTGACCTTGATCGCACCCTGGGCTTCGACCCGGAACGATTCCGACATCATGTTCACCGCCGCCTTCGTAGCGCCGTACACCGCCGCTCCGACGACCGGAGCGTTGCCGTAGATCGAGGACAGGTTGACGACGTGCCCTCGCCCCTGGCTCGTCATCTGGTCGTAGACGGCGATCATCCCGTTGAGCACGCCCTTGATGTTGATGTCGATGCAGCGGCTCCAGGCATCGGCGGCCATCTCGTGATCGGAGAAGTACGCCAGTGGCATCACGCCGGCGTTGTTGATCATCACGTCGATGGCACCGAACCGATCGACTGCGGTGGCGGTGACGGCTTTCATCGCGTCGAGATCGGTGACGTCGGCGACGACGCCGAGCGCCGAGCCGCCGCTTTCGGTGATCGAGGCGACGAGCTCATCGAGCGATGCACCGTCGATGTCGACCGCTACGACGTGCGCTCCTCGTCGTGCCGCCTTTTCGGCAACGAGGCGCCCGAATCCACCGGCCGCCCCGGTGATGATCACGACTCGTTGGTGAAGACGGCTCGTTTCGTTCGTCATGTCCAACCTTCGCAGAGCCGAGCTGCACTGTCGAGCGCTCCGAGGCACGCAACCCCAGCGGCTCGGGCCCTTCGGCGACCCGACGAGGGATGTGGAATGATTGCTGGTCATGCCAAAGCTGACCGACGCCGACGTTCACGACTTCCTCACCGAACCCGGCCATCTCGTGCGCATCGGAACTGTCGACGAGACCGGCTACCCCCGTGTCGTGCCAACGTGGTTCATCCTCGTCGACGACGACATCGTCTTCACGCCCCGAGCGCCGGCGGTCTTCCTCGCCAACATCCGCCGAGACACCCGTATCGGCCTCTCGATCGACGAAGACGCACTGCCATACCGCAAGATCACCGTCCAGGGCGAAGCCCGCATCCTGCACGAACCGGGCGAAGACGATCAGTGGCGAGATCTCTACCGCCGCATTGCCAAGCGCTACATCGGCCCCGATGCCGCCGACGCGTATGTGGACACGACCATCGATCAGCCCAGAGCGTTGATTGCCGTCTCACTGTCAGGCTCCAAGACCTCGTCATGGCGGATGCCGCACGAGGGCGAGTCCGGCACCGGGATCTGGGCCCGTCGCTACTACGGCGAAGGAACCCAGATGGCCCAACGAGCCGATGCCAAGGACTGACCGCGCCGCTCAGCGCTGCAACATGCACCTGGATGGTGCCGGCAGCACGGCGTGACGTCGGCCGGTCCACCGCCGCTGGTCACCGATGCCTGCCCGTAGGCTCGGGCCCATGGGTGCTGGAGCAAAGAGTGAAGCGATTCGCCTCGTGATGTCGGCCAACGAGCTGATCTGCGGGGCTGCCGATGGCCTCGAGGTCGACGACACGCATCGTGAGCGGATCGTTCGTGCCCTCGACCACGGCATCTCTCGGCGAGTCGATCATCGCATTCGCCAGACCCACACCGATGCACCCGCCTGGTACGACCTGGGAGCCGAGCAGGTCACCGCTCTCGTTGCCACCGACCCCGGCATGGTGGTGGTCCTGGGTTCACACCCGAATGGACGCGTCCGCGAGGCCGCCGTCCGGCTCGCTCGTTCGTGGATCGCTCCGACCGACCCCGCCACCACCCGCAAGCCGCCGGCCGGCGTCACTCGCATGCTCGCCCAGCGGGCGCTCGACGCAACACCGCCCGTCCGCACCGCCGCCATCGAGTTGGTCGCCGAACTGTTTGCCCACGAGATGAACCCGGCGTTCCGCGGACGCATGCCGACCGGCGTCGAGCGAGCAGCCCGAGAGATCGTCGCGCAGACGAAATCGGTGACGTTGTGCCCCGAGTTGGTGGACGCCGCACTCGATCTCTTTGCGTGCCGCATCGGCCGCTACTCCGTCGACGGCGTGCGAGATCATCATCAGCACACGCTTCAAGAGGTCGACCGTCGCGAGCAGGTGCTGGGTGAACTCAGGCGTCTCGTTCCCGAACTCACCGATGAGGCATCGATCGCCGCGGCCAACCGGCTCGTCGACTTCTACGAGCGCTCCATGCGACCCGTTCGAGCAGGCGACGAAGGCGCCATGATCGAGACCGGTCACCAGCAGGAGCGCTAGTCCGGCGAGTACCGCTCGATCACACCGGTGTCGTGCGCACGCTCGAGGATCTCGAGCCCGAGCAGCGAGAAGGCGAAATAGACCACCGCTCCACCCAGGATCGCCCAGCCCCCGGTGATTCCGAAGACGAGGGCGACGACGACGCCGAGGATCCCGAACATCGGTGCGGCAAGGCCACCGAACCCGAAACCGATCTTCACGAATGAGGCGATGATGGGCGACCGGCGCCAAAGACCGAGCGACCAGGCGAGGGTCGACAGGATCGATAGGGCGACGGCGATCCAGCTCATCGTTCCGAGCCACCGGTTCACGAGGGCGAACGCCGAACTGCCGACGAGCATGAGGACGGCGAGTACGTTGAGGTCACCGGCTGCTGCGTCTCGTCGCTGCTCGTCACTGAGGAACTCGGCCACAGCGGCAACCTACCCAAGGGCCCTCGCACGCAGGCAATCGAGCACCGGCCACGAACGATGTCATACCCCTTGTTCATACTGGTTGGTATGGAGACGGGTTCGGCGGCAGACAGGATCAGGAACAGCATCACCGCTGATTCTCGTGAGCCCTATGCGGTGCAGTTGGCCAACCAGCTACTGGCATTCGCGTCGCTGTCGGATGTGAACGATCTGGCCCCGGATGATCTGGCCGAACTGTTGTTGGTGATGGCCAACGCGGCCGAACAGCTCGAAACCCAGACCGGTCACGTCGCCATGACCGCCCATCGGCGTGGGGTGGGCCGCCACATCGGATCGTCCTCGACCGGCGCCTGGTTGGCCCACAAGGCACGGGTCACCCCGGCGCATGCGCATCGGATGATCCGCCGTTCCGAAACCGAGAACGCCTTCGCCTTGTTCTATTACGCCCATCAAGAAGGACGCATCACCGGCTATCACTTGGATCATCTGGGTGTGGTGTGGCGCAACCACCCGGATCTCGAAGACCTGTTGTACCGTGACGAGCAGATGCTGTGCGACGCGGCGTGTTCGCTGTCGCCGGCCGAGTTCGGTCTGGTCTGCCAGAAATGGTTGTCCCTCGCCGATCCCGACGGGTCCTACGACAAGTTCCTCCGGAATCTGGAACGCCGGTATTTGAAGACGGCCCGTGATCTGGATGGGAATGTGCAGATCGCCGGACAGTTGGATCCGATCTCGGGGGAAGCGTTCCTCAACCTGGTGGGCCGGCGGGCCAAGGAACTGTTCGATGCCGACTGGGCCAAAGCAAAGGCCGAGGCCGCCGAAGGCGAAACCATCACCAAGGGCCGGTTGCGGCGCAGTGATGCGCAGCGCCGGTTGGATGCGTTGGTGTCGCTGGTGATCGACGGGTCCTCCACCCCCGAAGACGCACAACGCCCCGAACCGTTGTTGTTCTTCGGTCTCGACTCGATGACATTCGAAGACTTCCTCACCGAAATGTTGACCACCGACCTCGCCGATCATTCCGAATCACCGACCACCGACGACCAAGCCGATCACACCGGTGCCGATCATCGCCACAGCGAGGCCGACAGCAGCGCCGACCCCACCGACCCCACAACAGCCCTCGGGCCCGATGGCCCGGCACGGGCGCCGGGCACAAAGACCCGCAGCGAGCTGCGGTTGCCGGCCACTGCGGCCGCCGTCGATCCGTCACGACGCTGCGAAACCGGCCACGGCCATCCGATCCCGTTCCGGATCATGCTCCAACAACTCCTCACCTGCCGGATCCGACGCGTCGTGTGGGATGCACCGAATGTCATCATCAACGCCGGCGAAACCCGCCGACTCTTCACACCCACCCAACGCCAACTGATCAGACACCGCGACCGATGCTGCAGCTTCCCCGGCTGCCACCGAGACGCCATCTACTGCGAAACCGACCACATCCTCGCCGTCACCAACCACGGACCAACCGACCTCGCCAACGGCCAATGCCTGTGCCGCTACCACCACCAACTCAAAACCCGCGGCCGCTTCACCTGCCAACGACTACCCGACGGACGCATCGGCTTCTACCTCCCCACCGGCATCCAAATCGAGTAACCACCCACCCCCGACCCCACCACGAACCAACCGATCGAACCGAACCCCGGCCCGACACACCACCCGAGGCCGGCATCACCGTGTCGAAGTCGCCGTGTCGAAGTCGCCGTGTCGAAGTCGCCGTGTCGAAGTCGCCCTCGCCACGAGGGCAGCCCCATGTACTTGTGGGGTGGCCGGCTCGACTGCCGTGACGGCTTGCGATCGGTAGTGTTGGCCGATGGAGCTCCCCACCGACGCGCCCCTACCCGTTGAGGGCGACCGTGATGCAGACGAACGCACCACCCTCATCGACATGCTCGAGTTCTACCGAGCCGTTCTCCTTCGCAAGACCTGGGCGCTGAGTCCCGAGCAACTCAACGCCACTCCCCTGCCTTCGACGCTCACGTTGAGTCGCCTGCTTGCGCACATGGCGTTCGTCGAAGACCACTGGTTCGTGGCTTCGTTCGCAGGCGATGACCTTCCCGATCCGTGGGCGAAGGCAGACTTCGAGCACGATCCCGACTGGGAGATGACCTGGGGCGAAGCTCGACCCCACGAGCAACTCGTCGAACAATTCACGGCATCGGTCGAACGAGCCCGAGCAGTCGTGAGCGCCAACACCGATCTGCACGCGCTCGGCAACGGCTCGTCTGGTCAAGCTGTGTCGCTGCGGTGGATCCTCGTCCACATGATCGAGGAATACGCCCGTCACGTGGGTCATGCCGATCTCATCCGAGAAGCGCTCGACGGCCAACTCGGCGACTGACACGGGCACCACCTTCCCCTGCACCCATCGGCCGTCTTCGCAGCCGAAGTGAGCCGCCCAGCGGCCACTGACTTGTTGCCGACGCTCACCACGCGTAGCGTCGCTCGGCATGGGGATCGAGATCACGCCGTCGGGGCAAGCCTGTGGAGCAACCGTTCGAGGAGTCGATCTCTCGTTGCCGCTCGACCGCGACACCGTGGCAACCCTGCGCCGCGGGTGGCTCGAGCATCAAGTGCTGGCCTTCCCCGATCAACAGCTCGACGACGACGATCTCGAACGCTTCACCCTGCACTTCGGTCCCTTCGGTGATGATCCCTACATCGGTCCGATCGAAGGTCGCGAGCATGTGATCGCAGTCGAGCGACGGGCGGACGAAACGGCCCCGCTCTTCGCCGAGAACTGGCACAGTGACTGGAGCTTCCAGGCCGAACCACCGCAGGGGACCTGCCTCTTGGCGGTCACGATTCCGCCGACAGGTGGCGACACGCTGTACGCCAACCAGCACAAGGCACTCGAGGAAATGCCCGTCGCTCTCCGAGAGAGGCTCGAAGGGCGAATGGCCATTCATTCGGCCCGCGGCGGCTATGCACCCAGTGGCACCTATGGCGAGAACGATCAGAAGAGCGATCGTTCGATGGCCATCCGCCCGTCGGAAACGGCCATGGCCACCCAGACGCATCCGATCATCAGAGAGCATCCGGAAACGGGTCGCCTCGGCCTCTTCAGCTGCCTTGGCTACATCATCGGCATCGAGGGCATGGAGGAGACCGAGGCCCGCGGGCTGCTGGCCGAGCTGTACGCCCATCAGACTGCCGAGGCTTTCCAGTATCGGCACGTGTGGGAGCCGAACATGCTGGTGATGTGGGACAACCGCTCGGTGCTCCATCGGGCAACGGCCGGCTATGACGGCTACGACCGTCTCCTGCACCGCACCACCATCGGCGCCGGAGTGCCTGTGCTGACCCCGGCGTCGTGAGTCTCCGCTCGACGGCTTGGGCTAGAGGTCGTCGGGATCGACCAGATCAGCGGCGGCGGCCAGGGCACTCGACAAGCTGACGGCTCGGTCGTAGACCGCGGCGAAGTAGTGCTCGGCGATGGTCTCCTGACCCGGGAGCGGTGGCCGTCCGATGGAACGAATCACGGCGGCTGGTTCCTTGGTGATCCTGACGGTCTCGGCCGGCGCAGGGAGATCGGTGGGCGCACCCCAGAACTGTGTGATCTGCTTCGCCTGGTTCTGGCGATTCTTTCTCCGCCGTTTCTTGCGGCTCGACTTCGAGCCACCCTCGTTGCGTTGCTGATCGCTCATACCGCCACCGTCTCTCGATCGTCATCGACTTCTCGATCGTCATCGGCGTTGCCCGACGGCGTCGGGTCGTCGTTGCCTGGACCGGATGCGCCGGATCGCTCGCCCGCCGGATCGTCGCCGGTGCTCCGATCGCCGGTGTCGAGGTCGTCATCGAGTGCGAGCAGCATGGACTCATCGATCCCGAGGGCAGCCTGCAGTTGTGCGGCGTCGAGGTCGTCGATCGACGATGACTTCGGCAGCACCATGTCGGCGATCTGCCGCTTGCCGGCGACGACCTCTTCGACCCGTTCATCGACCGTGCCGGGACACACGAGGCGGTGAGCGATGACGGTGTTCTTCTGGCCGATCCGCCAGACTCGATCTCGAGCCTGATCCTCGACGGCCGGATTCCACCAACGGTCATAGAGCACCACGTGGTTCGCGGCGGTGAGGTTGAGGCCGGTGCCGCCGGCCTTGAGCGAGAGCACCATGGCGCCAGGACCCTTGCCATTCTGGAAGTCCTTGACCAGCGTGTCGCGTGCTCCACGGGCCAAACCGCCGTGATAGCAGGCAATCGGGAGCCCGGTGCGGTTGGACATGTACTCGGCCAGCTTCACGCCCCACGAAGCGAAGTGGGTGAAGATCAGCATGCGTTCGCCCGAGGCGAAGACGTTGTCGACGATCTCGTTCAGTCGGGCGAGCTTGCCCGAACGGCCCTCCAACGGCTCACCGTTGTCTCGATACGCCGACGGATGGTTGCAGATCTGCTTGAGTGCCGTGATGGCCGCGAGCACCGCACCCTTCTTGCGGTCGGCCCCCGACTCGGCCTGGTCCTTGATGAGCGTGTCGAGCACTGCTTGGTAGAGACCGATTTGCTCGGGCGTCATGGAGCAGTGGTCGAGCTCGTCGATGCGGTCCGGCAGTTCGGCAGCGATCGCCGGTTCGGCCTTGGTCCGACGGAACACGAGGATGCCGTTGAGGGCGCGCAGTGCGCTCTCGGCGCCATCGGTGCTCGCTCCGGTCGGCGACAGCTGTGAGATGAACTGCGCTCGGTTCCCGACCAGGCCCGGATTCGTGTAGTCCATGATCGACCACAGATCGCCGAGGCCGTTCTCGATCGGTGTCCCGGTCAGCGCCACCCGACTTCTGGCGGGAATCGTCCGCAGGATCTGCGCGGTCTCGCTGGTGGCGTTCTTGATCGCCTGTGCCTCGTCGAGCACGGTCTTGCCCCACTCGATCTTGGCGAGCTCGGCTGCGTCTCGAACGGCGGTGCCATAGGTGGTGATGACCACGTCGGCCCGCTCGGGCAGTTTGGCGATGTCTCGGCCCTCGGCTCGATTGGGCCCGTGGTGGATGACGACTCGCAGTTCGGGAACGAACTTGCGGGTCTCCGATGCCCAGTTGCCGACCACGGCCGGAGGGGCGATGACCAGGGCCGGCCCGCTGTCGACGGTGCGTCGCAGATGGGCGAGCATGGTCGGTGTCTTGCCAAGGCCCATGTCGAGGGCCAGACAGCCGCCGAGACCGGCGGTGTCGAGGAAGCCCAACCAAGCGAGGGCTTCCGCCTGGTAGTGGCGAAGCTCGCCCTTGAACCCGACCGGTTCGGTCGGGAGTTCCTCTGGCACCGACGACGCACTGCGCAGCAAGTCGGCTGCCCAGCCCTCACCGGCGACGGTGATGCCACCCGAGAGCGGCGAGCCCTCGAGCCCGAGGGCGTGGCGAAGCATGTCGGCGCCGGTGAGGCTGGTGGCCTCGGACCGTTCGGCCAACGCACGTGCGGCATCGGCGAGGTCGACCTTGTCGAGCTCGATCCAGCGTCCGTTGGACATGACCAGTGGACGAGCCTGAGCGGCGAGGCGGGCGATCTCGGCGGCAGTCAGTTCGACGTCGTCGAAGACCACCGACCAGCGAACGTTGGCCAGCTGGCGAGCACCGACGACCGACTCCTGCGCCTCGTCGGACGTGAGTCGCAGCGCCGGGGTGCTGCGCTTGCGTGACAGCAGTGGGGCTCGCACCTCGAAGCCAGCCGCCGCCAGCGTGTCGCCGATCGAGCTCATGAGCTGCCAGGCCTCGTCTTGGCTCAGCACGACTTCGCCGCGTCGACGCCCACCCGGGCGAAGCAGCACGGGGTAGAGCGTTTCGAGTCGAGCGAGTTGGTCCTTCACCTCTTTGCGTTTGGTGTTCGAGGAGTTCACCATGGCCGATTCGACCGGTTCGAGGCCGGCTCCGCTGGCCGGTGCCATGACCCGCAGGTGCCACGCACCGACGCTGTCGGGCTCGTCGAGAATCAAGACCAGCTTCACGTTCGCCGCGCCCGAGATGGCCCGCGACCACTGGTCGAGACGGCGACCGAGCTCGGCTCCGGCCCGGCTCGGCGCCTCGAAGACCTCACCGTTGATGTGGCCGAGGAACGCTTCGGCGATCTCCGGCTTCGTGCGCGGTTCGGGAGGCGCGGCCGGCACCTCGAGTCGCCGAGCGCCGGCGGACACGATCACATCGACGATGTCGGCCAGGACCGCTTGACTGAACGCTCGAGCGTCTTGGCGATTGCGGTAGACGGTGACCGAGAGCGGCAGCGCCGAGGACAGCGCCACGATGTCGTCGGGCTCCATCAGTGCGGGCGCCCAGTGCACGGCGAAGTTGGATCGGTCGTCGTTGCCGGCTTTGCCTTCCGACGCCACGCGGCCGACCTTCTTCAGCTTCGGCACCATGCGCCCTTGCGCCACCAGCTGCACGGCCAGTGAGCCGATCATGCCGAGCCACGTGGCCGACGTGCCGATGTCGGGATCGTCATGCGACATCCGCAGCGAGACCAGCCAGCCCAGGACCGAATCGAGCGGAGCGCTGACCGCTGTGGCCTTGTCGCCATCGGGCAGTTTGGCCGGGCTGTGATCTTCCCAGACCGTGGCCGACGCGCCGGAGGCGACGAGCCGGGCGATGACGCCCTCTCGGTCGTCGCTGGGCGCCTGGTAGCCGCCCGACCAGGCCACGATGCGCCCGGGAATCCACGAGAGGTGCAGCTGGGTGATGCCCGACTCGATGTCGAGGGAGAGCTCGGGCGCTCCGTTGTTCTTGGTGTCGGGGCTCGTCGCCGTCGACACCGTGGCGACGGGCTGAGCCGGACCGACGAGTTCGGTCAGCAGGGCGTCGATGGCATCGATCTCTGACTGCAGGTCAGCCAGCACCATCGATCGTTCGGGGCCGCGCACCGACTCACGAGCGTCGTCATAGGTGATCTCGGCGTCGTCGAGCATGCGGAGCAGGATGCGCACCCATGCGTCGTGGTGACGTTCGAGCATCGCTTGGCCGTCGGCATCGGCGAGACCGTCGAGGTGACGCTGGACGAGGGTCTCGAAGCCACGTGGGAGCGACGGCGAGGGGGAAGAGGGTGACGAGGTGATTGAACGCTCCGTTCAGGACGGTTGCCATCGAACTCAGGACGGTGGTCATCGACTGCCCACAGGATGCGCCGCCGCTTCGGAAGCCGAGGTGCATCGTCGCAGACCGCTCGATGGTGGTGGGGAGATGGTGGTGGTGGGTAACCGCACAGGGCCCGTGAGGGCGGCGCTCCTGCAGACAGAACACCTGGTCTGGAGGAGGGAATCGCATCACTCGAGGAGTCAGGCGATCACCGGTCGTGATGAGTGTATCTCCTATCGGCTCGATGTCGCGGATGTTCAGTGATTCCGTGCAAACGGCTCAACCGGCCCGATCGCCCCGGGGAAAGCGCTCCTGCCCGAGCGATTCCTGCCGATAGGGAGCAGGTGAGTGCCCCCTTCGAGTCGCAGCAGGGAACCCCCGGCCTACGAGCCCGGAAGGTCGCCTTCGATTCGGCCCGCGATTTCGACGTCGAGTGGCAGCGACGGCTGCCCGAGTTCGCCATCGCCGCCAACGCCGTCTCGATGATGATGCCCCACGTCGAGCCCTACGTCGTGCGGTCGGTGCGAGGCGTGCTCGATGATCTCGAGCCGGAACTGGCTGGGGAGGCTCGCGCCTACGCCGCGCAGGAGTCGGCCCATCACGCCCAGCATCGGCGCTACAACCAGCACCTGATCCATCGGTATCCGATCCTGCGCAAGGTGGATCACTGGCTCTCTCGCACCTTCCGTTTCATCGAGGCCAAGGGCCGAGGTGACTTCTCCCTGGCCTATGCCGCCGGTGCCGAGACGATCGCGTATGCGATCGCCCGGTGGGTGGCCGATCATCGACGCACCTTGCTCGACGGCGCCGAGGGACCGGCCGCCGATCTGTTCGTCTGGCACCTGGCCGAGGAGGTCGAGCACAAGACCGTTGCCTTCGACGTCTTCGAGGCACGGAGCGGGTCCCGCTGGTTGTTCCTGGCCGGCATGCTCGCGTCGCTCTCGACACTTGCGTTCTTCACCGTCGTGGGCACCCTGGCCATGATGGTGTCGTCGCGCCGCATCCTGGCCCCGGTGGCCTGGTTCCGGTTGACCTGGTGGTGCCTGACGTTCGTGTTCGAGCTCCTGCCGACCATGGCGGGCGCCCTCGTTCGAGGCCATCACCCGAGCACGCTGTCAGATCCGGAGTTCTACCGGGTCTGGTTGCTCGAGCACGATCTGCGCGCCGCCGAGCAGGCGTAGGCCCCGCCCGTCGCCCCCGACGTCATTTGGCGGTCGGAAAGTCGGGCGCTCGCTTCTCCCGGAGGGCGGCGACGCCTTCGGCCGCATCCGGACCGAGGAAACTCAGCATCTCGAACGCCAGGCTGGCGTCGAACGCCGGTGCGGCCTGGGTGAGCCAGAGATTGAGATTGCGCTTGGTCCAGCGCACCGCGTCCTGGGGGCCGGTGGCGATCTTGTCGGCCACCTTCATGGCTTCGTCCATCAGCTGGTCCCCGGGTACCGATTTCGACACGAGACCGATCTCGTCGGCTTGCTTGCCGTCGATGAAGTCGGCGGTGAGGAGGTAGTACTTTGCCTTCGCCATGCCCGCCGACAAAGGCCAGAGGATGTTGGCGTGGTCACCGGCACCGACGCCGAGGCGCAGATGGCCGTCGGTGAAGCGGGCCTCCTCGGCGATGATCGAGATGTCGGCCATGAGCGCCACGGCCAGACCAGCACCGACTGCCACGCCATTGATGGCCGAGATGATGATCTTGGAGCAGGACATCATCTTGTAGACGATGTCGCCGGCTTCTTGCATGACGCCGCGGATCACCTCGTAGTTGCCGGCCATGCCGGAGATCCATTCGAGGTCGCCGCCGGCGGAGAAGGCACCGCCGGCGCCGGTCACGACGACGACCCGGGTCTCGGGGTCGGCATCGATGTCGTCCCAGACTCGGCTCAGGCCGTAGTGGAGCGGGCCATCGGTCGCATTGAACTTCTCGGGTCGATTCAGTGTCATGAGCAGGACACCGTGCTCACGACGCTCGAAGAGCAGTCCCGGATAGTTGTCGAAGTAGCTGGTCATGGCTGAAGACTCCTGCACCACGGCAGTGGCCGCAAGTCGGTGGTTCGACACCGGCAGCGGGTCGAGCGAGCCGTCCACCACCGCAACTTCACTGGGGATACACCGCGACGCTCGCCTGACACGATTGACTGTTGTCGCTGCCAACGACGGCCGATGGGAAGACACGTGAGCGATCAGCGCATCAGCGAACAGACCGAGACCGAGCACGGATGGATGTCCGACGAAGAGCTCAGCATCATCCGGGGTCGAATGCCGGTCGTGTACGTGGATGCCGTGCCGGTACGAATCGACGAGGCCGGCCGGATCACCCATGTGGGCCTGCTCCTGCGGGTGATGCACGATGGCACGATCAGCCGGGCCATCGTCGGCGGGCGGGTCCTCTTCGGTGAGCTGGTTCGCGATGCCCTGGTTCGCCACATCGAGAAGGACCTCGGCAACTTGGCGCTTCCGAAGCTGCCGCTGAGCCCGGCGCCGTTCACCGTGGCCGAGTA
This sequence comes from uncultured Acidimicrobiales bacterium, assembly GCA_963698395.1. Classification (GTDB taxonomy): domain Bacteria; phylum Actinomycetota; class Acidimicrobiia; order Acidimicrobiales; family SZUA-35; genus JBBQUN01. The sequence continues at coordinate 1,009,159 of CAVOQQ010000008.1, read as the reverse complement.
CTTCCCCGATCCGACCAAGACCGGGTTCCACGATCCGCGCCAGCACGCTGTCAGCCTCGTGTACATCGTTCCGATCGAGGGCATCTGCGAGGCGTCGGACAGCTCGCTCGACATCACCTGGATCACTCCCGAGGAAGTCCTCGCCCCGGCCGTTCGAGCCGAGATCACGAGCGGCCACGACCGCCTGATCCGCATGGCGCTCGCCCACGCCGGTTGCATCGTCTGAGCCCTCGAGCTCGTCCCGGCGTTCGGTCGTGCCTAAGCCGATGCGAAGGCGTCGATCACGTCGTCTCGGTCGGGTGGTGGGGCGGTCAGTCGTCGTAGGGCGATCAAGGCCATGATCGAGAAGAGGGAGCCGACCGCGAAGCCCGCCCGGGGCGAACCGGCGATCCCGATCACCACCCCGAGGAGCGGGGCGTCGAACGCGCCGGGCAGGTCGAAGAAGAACGAGAAGCTGGCGACGGCGTGGCTCCGTTCGTTCTCGACGGTCTGGTCCATGACGAGCAGGAAGAAGGCCGGGCATCCGAGGGCAATGCCAACCGCCATGATGGTGGTGCCGAGGTAGACACCGGCCACCGACCCGACCGCCGCCATCATGGCGAGCCCCGCGGCAGTCAGGATCGTCGACAGGGTGCCGGTCCGGCGAGATCCCCAGGTGTCGGCGAGCTCGGCGAAGCCGACCCGGACGACCAGCACGATCCCGGCATAGAGAATGAACAACGGCCCGGTGTCGCCGTCACCGGTGAGGTCGTCCATGCAGAGCGCGATGAAGGTGCGGCTCGACCGAGCGCCGTTCAGAAGCGCGCGAAAGCAGCATCAGCGACGGGATCGACAGGAAGACTCGGGTAGCTGGAGGATCGCCAAGCCCGAGACAGCGGCACCGACCATCAGCAGTGGACGGCGACCGACCCGATCGCCGAGTCGCCCGACGAACGGTCCGACGACGGCCGCAGCGATGCCGAACGAGCCCATGACGAGCCCGACCTGGAAGTCGTCACCGTCGAGCTCGTTGACGATGTACCGAGGCGGGGTCGGCAACAGCATGGCGAAGCTGATGAAGTAGCCGAAACCAGCCACGACGATCAACTCGAATCGCGCCGACAGCAGGCTCGGGGCGCTGAGCGCAGCGGCTCCGCTCTGTTCGGGCATCGGGCGAGGTTTCCGAGGAGAGGTTTCGAACCTCGCTCTCTCTCAGATCGGGAGGCCGCCCGTGGCGCTGCGCGTCGAGCCTTCGTCGGTGAAGGCGGCAATGGTGCGCTGGGCGATACGCATCTGATGGATCTCGTCGGCACCGTCGGCGAAACGAGCCCACCGTGCGTGCTGGAACATGTGAGCCAGTGGCGTGTCGGTCGAGTAGCCGAGTGCGCCGTGGACCTGGATGGCCCGATCGATGATTCGGCCGAGTGAATTGGCGACGAAGTGCTTCGCCATCGACACCTCTGCCTTGAAGTCCTCACCCCGGTCGATCTTGTACGCGGCGTGGAGCACCATGAGCTTGCCCTGATAGAGCTCCATGGCCGAGTCGGCGATCATCCACTGCACACCCTGTTTCTCGGCCAGCAGTGAACCATGTGAGTAGCGTTCGAGGGAGCGCTCCACCATCATGTCGAGCGCCGTCTCCGCCTGGGCGATCCAACGCATGCAGTGGGCCAGGCGGGCCGGTCCCAAGCGGTACTGGCCCAGCAGGTGTCCCTGTCCCCGACCGCCGAGCATCTGGTCGTTGTGGACGCGGAGGTCTTCGATCAGGATCTCGGAGTGACCCGTCGAACCGTGCATGGTCTCGATCTGGCGGACCTCGTTCCAGCCCTCCTGCGGCAGGTCGATGATGAAGGCGGAGTTCGCCGCCTGCGGAAGGTCGGGATCGTCTTCGGTGCGAGCGACGAGGATGGCGAAGTCCGCACGGTGGGCGTTGGAGATGAACCACTTGTGGCCGTTGATCACCCATTCGTCGCCATCTTGGTAGGCGTGGGTCTGAATGAGCGTCGGGTCGGATCCGGCGACCTCGGGCTCGGTCATGGCGAAACACGACCACGCCCGACCGTTGCAGAGCGGCTTGAGGTACTTCTCCTTCTGCTCGTCGGTACCCCAGTGCAGCAAGGTGTGCATGTTGCCTTCGTCGGGTGCCTGACAGTTGAAGACCCAGGGCCCGTACCGCGATCGAGCCGCCTCGGCCTGCACCATGGCGAGTTCGACATGGCCGAGTCCCATCCCACCCCACTCCTCGGGCATGTGCGGGAGCCAGATGCCTGCGGCGTGCGCCTTCTTGCGTAGCGCGATCAGCGCTTCGATCCGCTCTCGACCGTCGAGCGGCGGCTTCCCATCCTCTCCCTCGATCCGGGCCTCCTCGGGCTTGACGACTTCATCGACGAAGGAGCGAATCCTCAGGCGAATGGCTTCGAGTTCGGGAGAGAGCGAGAAATCGATCGACATGCGCCCGGACACTACCGACCTGGCACAGACCTGTCAGATGAGCGTGCTGTCAGATGAGCGTGCTGTCAGATGAGAGGGCCTGTCAGATGGTGACTCGTGCCACCGCACAGCCCGGCGTTTCGACGCGGGTGCGAAAGATCGTGCCCTGCCGTTGCGGATCCTCGGTGTTGTCGCCCGTCACGATGTAGAGGTCGCGCCGATCGGCACCGCCGAAGCTCAGGCTCGTCACCATGCTCGACGGCACCTCGACGCGTTCGACCTCTCGGCCATCGGGAGCAAAGGCCCTCGCCGCACCCGAGCCAGAGACGTCGGCGACCCACACGGTACCCGCCTCGTCGACCGCCAGACCATCGGGCATGAGGGCACCACCATCGCACTCGTGGCGATCGAGGAACAGTCGCCGATTGCTCACCGAACCGTCGTCGTCGAGGTCGTGGGCCCACACCCCTCGGACGGTGTCCGAGTGGTAGATCGTGGTGCCGTCGGGCGAGAGCCCGATCCCGTTGGTCAGCGAAAGCCCGCCGTAGAGCTCGGTGGCCTCGCCCTCGGCGTCGATCCTCCAGCACTCGCCCTCGGTGCGCGGGCCGTCGGTGGAGAACGGGTCGGACCGCATCGTGCCACAGAAGACACGACCCCTCGCATCGGTGAACAGATCGTTGAGTCCCGGCGCGTCGGGGGCGAACAGCACCCGGGTCTCGCCGTCGAGGACGTGGCAGATGTTGCGGCCCGAGATGACGAGACCGCCATCGGCGTGGAGGGCGATCCCGCCGACGCCGCGGCGTTTCGGCACCACGACGTCGATGGTGCCGTCGGCCTCTCGCCGATACACCCCGCCGTTGTGGACATCGGAGAAATAGAGATTGTCGTCGTCGTCGACCCGTGGGCCCTCGACCAGCCCATAGCCCCACGCAAGCGTTTCGATCGGTGCCATGGCGCGACCCTAGTCCGGATCGCCCCGCCGGCTCCGCCACTGGTCAGCCCTTGGCTCCGCCACCGGTCAGCCCTTGGCTCCGCTACTGGTCAGCCCTTGGCTCCGCTACTGGTCAGCCCTTGGCGACCGTCGTCTTGAACTCGGTCGAGTTCGAGAACGAGAGCATGATCGTCCCCCGAGAGGCACCCCGGCTGAGCTGATTGGTCCAGAAAGCTCGGCCGCTCGAGTCGGGCTCGCGCTTCATGACATTGCGGTAGATCTGGTCGACGAACTGTGAGTCGCTCAGGGCGCCATAGCGCTGCACGAACTCCTTCGACGCAGCGAACGACTCCGAGATCGCCAGGAGTGGCGTCGAGGTACCGAGCCAATACTCGAGTCCGGCGCGGTCACCCTCACGGTCGAGGTAGGCCCGATAGAGCCGACCGATCGGGCCGGTCTTCTCGGCCTCGACGATTTCGGGTGTCGTCAGGCGAACGAACTCGGCCGACTCGGAGAAGCCCTGCATGATGTTGCCTCGGTCCTGGCCGTTGTCGAGCAACCCGATCCAGTAGGCACGGCCGGCGGCGTCGGGCGATCGGCGGAGCACGTTGGCATAGATCAGATCGACGAACCCGGCGTTGGACAGTGCACCGTAGGTTGCGGCGAACTCGGCCGAGCGAGCGAACTCGGCCGAGACCGATTCGAGTCGCAGCCCGTTGCGTCGCTGCGCCAGCCAGAAGTCCATGCCCTCTTCATCGGGCATGCGCCGGAAGTAGGCCGAGTACAGGCGGGCCAGCTGGAGCCTCGTGCCGCCCGGTGCCCCCGAGATCGAGCCGGTGGAACTCCCGGCGGTGCCGGAGGGCTGACGCAGAAAGGCCAGGTCGGGATAGTCCTTGCCGATGACCTCGGCCGAATCGGCTCCGAGCCAACGCTCGACCACGTTGCCGTAGACCTGGCGGAAGTCGACCGTCGTCTCGAAGTTGTCCCAACGACGGTGTCCGCCGAGCGAAGGCAGCTGACCGTAGAAGCCGCCATTCACCCCGCCGCCGATGGCGAGCAGCGTGTTGGAGGTGCCGTGATCGGTGCCACCCGACTCGTTGGCCCACGGGCGTCGCCCGAACTCGCTGGAGGTCAGGACCAGCGTGCGTCCGAGAAAGCCGGGGTCCAGCGTCTCGAAGAATGCTTGGAGGCCACGGTTGAGTTCGGTCATCCGATCGCCGTGCATCGAGGACTGGTTGGCGTGTGAATCGAAGTCGCCGTAGCTGACCACCATCACGCGGGTGCCGAGGTTGGCGTTGATCAATCGGGCGCAGACGGTCATCTGGGCCGCGAGTTCCTCGCTCGGCAGGCTGGGTTGATAGAAGCCGGCCACGCCGGCAGCGAGGCCAATCGAGTCGCTGGCGCTCTGGGCAAGGCTGTCGGCCAGTGAGCCGAGCCCGGTACCGCCGCCGGCGATCTGATGGATCGTCGCCCGCTGGCGCTGCATGACCGGGTCATCGTCGATGGTGAGGAGCCCGCCCGCCGACGACGGCAACGCCGTCGCCGTCGATCGATTGCCGGACAGCACGAGGGGTACCGAGGAACCCATGGCGATCGAGTGAAACGCATCGGGACTCCCCAGCCCGTCGACGTAGCGGCCGAGCCAGCCGGTCGACACCGTCGAGGTCGAGGTGCTGGCCGTCATCCAGCGCGCCATCGACATGAAGTGGCTCAGGTCGGGCTGAGGGTGGCCGACGCCGTCGATGACCGCGACTCGGCCCTGATCCCACATCTGTTTCACGAACGGCAGGTTCGGATGCATGCCGCGCTGGTCGTTGATCCGCAAGACCCGGTCGGCGCCAATGGCCAGCCGTCCACGGATACTGCCGGTAGTTCCCGTCGGCATAGGGAGGCACCATGCTCATACCGTCGTTGCCGCCGTTCATCATCAGGAGCACCACGACGCCATCGGACGCACCGAGTGGGGTTGCTGCTGCTGCCTGGTCGGCCAGCCATGCCGGCAGCATCGTCACGGCACCGGTGACGGCGGCCGCCTGCAGGAAACGTCGGCGATCCAGGCTGTAGCGATCGTCGGGAGCGGCGGTCGACAGGGCGCTGACGACGTCGGCGGTGGAGGGGTCGAATCGGTTCATGATCAGGCCACCTGGAAATCGGGAGTGAGGATCGGGAGGAAGCAGAGGCCCACTCGTTCGCCCCAGCCCCTGGCCGACCGCTCGGCCCGGACGAACTGGGTGAGCGAGTCGAGGGTGCGGGGCGACGGCTGGTAGATGCCGAACTGGGCGAGCGCCTGCTCGGCGGCGACTCGGGGTTCGAGTGATTTGACGTCTCGCAGCAGATCGGTTTTCTCGAGTTTCCATCGAAGGTGGTTTGCGAACTGATGCTTGGACCAGGCCGCCGCGCTCGAGATCCAGTAGCCGTTGGATCGCCAGCCCGACACGTTCGGTGGATGGAACACGGCCTGCCCCATGTCTGACCCGTACCACTCGGGATGCGCGACGTTCGCCGGCGTGCCGGTGTGCGACATGGCCGCGACGATGAACTCGAAGGGCGACCGAACCAACCCCTGCTTCGCTGCGGTGCCGTAGAAGTCCGGGTGGGTGAAGATCGCTCGGAGCGCGGCATCGGTGCGCATGCCACCCGACCGCATGGCCGCCGCAATGGTGTCGACGACGCCCGATGACGGATGGGGATAGGCGAAGAACGACCAGAGTTTGTTGGCGAGAAAGCGCGACACCGCCACCTGTTTCGGTCCGCTGATGAGGTGAGCGATGATCTCCGGGCCGTTCCACACCTTGTTGACGCCCATGAACGTGGTCGGCGCATTGTGGTGCTTGCTCGCATCGAAGACGTAGTACTCGTCGGTGGCGTCGAGGATGTGCCCGCTCCATGCCAGTGCCGACGAGCGCACGTCTGCCTCGGTGTAGCCGTTGTTCGTTCCGAGGAGGAAGAGCTCCATCAACTCCCGAGCGAAGTTCTCGTTGGGGGCGGAGGCCACGTTGTCGGCGTTGTCGAGGTAGCGCAGCATGGCCGGCTGCACCGCCATCGCCTGATAGAGATCGAGGATCGGACCCATGCCCTTGGTGCGGTAGAGCGTGTTCTGGTCCATCAGTTGCTGGTGGTGGAACACCTTGTGGAGTGAGGTGGGCAGCAAGCCGTGCCAGAACAGCGTGATCTTCTCGACGATCGGTGTCGGCGACGTCGCCGCTCGATCGGCCCAGAACCACACCATCTCTTGGTACTTCGGCCACGAGTCCCGGCTCTTGTCGAGGTTCGGCAATCCCGCAGTGGGCGACGGTGCTCCCGTCAGGTTCAGTACTCGGTCGGCTGCTGCTTCCCGTGTCATGCCGACCATCGAGTCGATCGTTGCGTAGTGAGCGGCGAACCCGGAACGACGGAGAAGATGCGCGGCATCGTTGAAGGTGAGGACGGCCATGGAGACCTATCGGCACGTCGTGCCGAAAATCTGAAGCACTTGGTCTCCTGTGGTGTCATCGGCTCGGCGACGCCTGGCCGTATGGGTGGATCTTCCCGGTCCTTCGACCGGCACGAGATCCCCGGTGAGGCCGCCAGAGCCGCCGTTGATCAAACCGGTCACCGAACTGCAACATTTCCAAGTGACGCGTGTCTCGTTCACCGCGACCAGCAGCCATCCTCCCACCAAACGAGGACGAACTGGCACGGCTCGTCTGTCATCTGTTCGTAATATTCGGTGCGTTGATCTGCGACCCGAGCCAAGGAGGCGGTGTGATGGCGCCAGCGAAGGTAGGTTCGAATGCGTACCCCCCGGGGTGTGTGTTGCGTGGTGCCCGAGCGGGCGCGGCAGAGATGCGCGAGCGACCGAGCAGTTCTGGCAATCCGTTTGCCGTGGCCCCGATGGTCGTTCGTGTGCACCTGCTGCTCTGGTCGCCGGGAGCGCCGTGCGCGCACGCCTCTACCACGAGAGGACCAAACAATGGATTGGACGCGATTCGATGTGCTCCGACGCGACGTCGGACCAGTGGAGCTCGACCTCGTCGAGTCATACGCGCAGAAGAAGATCGACCGTCGTGACTTCGTCAAGCGCGGGTCGATCATCGGCCTGTCGATGCCCTTCATGGGCGCGATCATCACGGCCTGCGGCAGCGACAGCGGGGGGAGCGACAGCGCTGCTCTCGAAGCTGGATCCAGCACTGCCACCAACAGCGGTGGCACCCCCAGCACCGGCACCATCGGTGGCAACCTGATCTGCGCAAACCAGTTCGGCGATGCCAACTCGGGTCTCGACCCCGTCAACATGCTCGACCTCGGCACCTACAACGTCATCTCGCAGAGCTTCGAGTACCTCGTCGGGCTGGGCGACGATGGCAACATCGCTGCCACCGCCTTGGCGACGGGTTGGACCCCCAACGAAGACGGTTCCCAGTGGACCTTCGATCTTCGCGAGGGCGTCACCTGGCAAGACGGCAGCCCCATGACCTCGGCCGATGTGGCCGCCACCATGGACCGACTCGCCGCCGCCGGAAACGCGGGCCTCGGTGGCGTGATCGCCGAAGGTTCGGTCGACTCGAGCGATCCGCTCAAGGCGGTCTTCACCCTCCTCGAGCCGAACGGCAACTTCCCGGTTCTGGTCTCGCTCTTCAACACCCAGAGCGTCATCACCCCCGCCGACTACACCGACGGCACCACCCTCGACGAACGTCCTGAGGGAACCGGCGCCTGGAAGCTCGACTCGTTCGACCCCACCACCTTCGTCGCCACCTACGTGAAAAACGAGAACTGGTGGGGTGGATCGGCCAATCTCGACACGATCGAACTGCGCGGCTTCGCCGACATCGGCACCGCGGTCACCGCCATGCAGAGCCGTGAGGTCGATGCCATCCAGAACTTCTCGGTGATCGGCGGCGAGGGGCTGCTCAACGATTCGAACTTCACCGTGCTGACGCCGCCGTCGTCGAACCACCGGCAGGTCTGGTTCAACGTTGCCCAGGGCAAGTTCGACAACAACCTGGTTCGTCAGGCTCTCGGATGGACGTTCGATCGTGACCAGATGGTCAACACCCTCTTCTCCGGTCGCGCCGTGATCGCCAACGATCACCCAATTCTGTCTTCGCTCCCCTTCTTCGATCCCGACGCAACCCCACAGCGGACCCGAGACATCGAGATGGCAAAGCAGCTCATCGCCGATTCGGGCGTGACCGACCTCACCGGCACCATCGAGTGCGGCGATCTCGGCGAAGTCCCCGACCTGGCGAGAATCATCCAGCAGAACGCAGCCGAAGCCGGCTTCGACCTCACGGTCAACGTGCAGTCGAACTCGACGTTCTACGGCGATTCGTGGTGCCCCGGCCCCAACGAGGACGATCCGAACCTGCCGTGTGACGGCTCGTCCGATCTCGGCATCGTCGACTACGGGCATCGGCCCACGCCCGACATCTTCCTCAGCTCTGCCCTCAGCAGCGGTGGCGTCTGGAACTCGTCGAACTATGCAAGCGACGAGTTCGACACTCAGCTGTCGGCCTATCGCACCGCCATCGACGTCGATGGCCAGAAGGCAGCCATCGGCTCGATCCAGCAGATCCTGCATGAGGATGGCCCGGCCCTCTACCCGTACTTCTTCAACTTCCTGGTCGGGCATGACGCATCCGTGAGCGGGGTCCAGTCCACCGCACTTGGTCACATGCTTCTGGCGAGGGCCTCGAAAGATGCCTGATCAGCGATCTCGCTGATCCACGTTCGGTGAATTCGGCGGTGCCGGTGTTCCACGGGCGCCGCCGATTCACACCCCATCCGTCTGCACTCACGAGGCCCTGAATGGTTCGATTCATCACTCGGCGACTACTCCTGTCGATCGTCACCCTGTTCATCATCTTGCTGGTGGTGTTCTCCCTCACCCGAGTCTTCCCCAGTGACCCCGCTCGCCAACTGGCCGGGCCCTTCGCCCCACAGGAGCGAGTCGATTCGCTGACCGCATCGTTGGGGCTCGACGATCCGCTACCGACACAGTTCGGGCGCCTCCTGCTCGACGTCGTCACGCTCGACTTTGGCGAATCGTTCTCTCAACCGGGCGTTCGTGTCCTCGATCTGGTGCGACCGGCCCTTTGGAACTCGGCCAAGTTGGTGGGTCTTTCGCTTCTGCTGACGCTGCCGATTTCCATCTTCGGCGGCATCGTTGCTGCCAGAAAGAAAGACTCGGGCATCGATCGCTCGATCGTCTCGTTCGGTCTGGCCAGTGCCTCCATTCCCGACTTCGTTTCGGGCGTGCTGCTGCAGTTCATCATCGGCGTCCAACTCGGCTGGCTACCGGCAACGGCCAATGCGCCCGTCAACGCCGGGTTCTTCGGCGAGATGAAGTACATCCTCCTCCCTGCGATCGCCATCTTGTTCGTGTACTTCGGCTACATCGCTCGCATCACTCGGGCCGGGGCGGTGACCGCCCTCGAATCCGACTACACCCGCACGGCGTTCATGAAGGGTCTCAACACCAACCAGGTGGTGCGCAAACACGTCCTCAAGAATGCGCTCCAGCCGACGGTTGCGGTCACCGGCACGCAGATGGGGTACCTGTTCGGCGGATTGGTCGGTCTCGAACGCGTCTTCAACTATCCGGGGTTGGGCAACCTGATCCTGAAGGCAGCAACGGCCCCCGACTTCCCGTTGCTCCAGGCGAGCGTCGTTGCGGTCGCCATCATCTTCATGTTGGCCACGCTCGCCTCTGATCTGATCATCGCCTGGATGAACCCGCGGGCCCGGCTCGATGCAGGAGACAACTGATGACGACCGAAACACCCGAAATGCCCGGTGAGCCTCGAGCAACCGGGATTCCCGCATCCGATCGCCAGACCGTCCGTAGCGAACAGCGTCGCGAGTTGCTGACCTCGTCATCGTTCATCATCGGTGCCGTCATCTTGTCGTTCTGGATTCTTTGCGCCGTGGCGCCAGGTCTCCTCACCAAGTGGGGCGAGAGCGAGGTCGTTCGCCTCGCCGATGGCTCCACCATCCCCCGTTCAGGCCCCGGACCCAATGCCTGGTTCGGCACCGACACGATCGGCAACGATGTCTTTGCCCGCGTCGTCTACGGCGCCGACAACGTGCTGGTGAATGCCCCGGTCGCGGCACTCATCGCCGTGATCGCCGGCGCCGCCCTCGGTCTGGTGATGGGCTTCTACCGCGGCTGGGTCGACGAGATCTTGAGTCGTATCATCGAGGCCATCCTGTCCTTGCCCGTGATCCTGTTGGCCATCATGGTGCTCGTCGTCTTCGGCGCCTCGCGTGCAGCAATCGTGCTGACGATTGCCGGTCTGTTCACGCCGGTGGTCGCTCGCACGGTTCGGTCGGCGGTGCTCAGCGAATCGCAGCTCGACTACGTGACCTCGGCCAAGCTTCGCGGCGAGTCAGGTTGGTTCATCATGTCTCGCGAAATCTTTCCCAACATCACGAGCGTGCTGATCGTCGAGTTCACGGTTCGAGTGGGCTACGCGATCTTCACGGTCGCCACGCTGGCATTCCTCGGGCTGAGCTCCGGCGACGACGCCACTGCCGACTGGGGCGTCGATATCGCCAATGGATATTCCCTGATCCAGGCCGGCCAATGGTGGGTCGCCATCTTCCCGGCGCTGGCGATCGCTTCACTCGTGATCGCCGTCAACCTGATCGCCGACTCGATCGAGAAGGTCTACAACGCATGACTGAATCTGCCAGCAGCACCCAGTACCCCAGCGCCAAGGTCGCCGATCGCGCCGACCCCGAAACGGCTGCCCTGGCGGTGCAAGACCTCGAGCTGTCCTACATGGTGCGCGGGACCCCGCGGCGTGTGCTTCGCGGTGTCACCTTCCAGGTTCGGCCTGGGGAAGCCTTCGGCTTGGTGGGCGAGTCGGGCTGCGGCAAGTCCACCACGGCCTACGCTGCGCTTCGTTACCTGCCGGCGAACGGAGCGATCACCGGCGGCCGTGTCCTCGCCGACGGTCTCGACGTCACCCAGATGTCGGCCTCCGAGCTGCGTTCGTTCCGTGCAACGCAAGCATCGATGGTCTACCAAGATCCCGTGCAGGCGATGAACCCGACGCTCAAAATCGGTAAGCAGGTCGCGGAGTGTTTCCAGGTTCTTGGCGACGACAAGTCGACCGCGTTCGACCGAGCGCTCCACTCGCTCGAACGCGTCCACATCGCTGACCCGAAGAGCGTCATGGAGCGATACCCGCACCAGCTCTCCGGCGGCATGCTCCAGCGTGTGGTGATTGCCATGGGTCTCGCAGGAGATCCCAAACTGCTCGTCCTCGACGAACCGACCACCGGCCTCGACGCCACCGTGGAAGCCGAGGTGCTCGACCTGGTTCGAGAGCTCCGCAGCGAGACCAACGCCGCCGTGCTGCTCATCGCCCACAACCTTGGCGTGATCCGCACGATGTGTGATCGAGTCGGCGTGATGTACGCCGGAAAGATGGTCGAGGAAGCAACCGCAGACGAGCTCTTCGAGCAGCCCAGCCACCCCTACACGATCGGCTTGATGAACGCGATCCCACGACTCGGGCTGCGCAAGACCGACCGAGCGCTGTCGACGATTCCCGGCAACATGCCTTCCATCGGGACCACCCTGCCGGCGTGTGTCTATGTCGATCGCTGTCCGATCGCCAGCGACCGGTGCCGCTCAGAGGTGCCGCCCATCGTCGAACTCGGCGACGGCCGCTGGACCCGGTGTCACCACAGCGACCGACTCGACGACATCGAGGAACCCGTCGCCGAGGTACCGCCACACGAGATCAGTGACGAGCGAGTGGTCGAACTGCTCGACATCTCGAAGACCTTCCGGCAACGAGGTCGCGACATTCCTGCCCTGGTGAAGGTGAACCTGGGCTTCGCCGAAGGCGAGACCCTGGGTCTCGTCGGCGAGTCCGGTTCGGGCAAGTCGACCCTCGCCAAGACCATGCTCGGGGTCCACGGTCCCGACGAAGGTGGCGAGATCACCCTCGACGGCGTGCCGATGCGAGCGAAGGCCGTCGATCGACGAGACAAGTCCATTCGAGCCATCCAGATGGTGTTCCAGAATCCCGACTCGGCGCTGAATCGTGCGTGGACCGTCCGCCGCATCCTGCGACGGACCGTCACCAGCCTCACCGAAGTCAAGGGCGCCGCTGCCGACCGCCGGGTCGAAGAGATCGCCGAGGCGATGCTGCTCTCGCCTCACCATCTCGACATGCGGCCCCGTCAGTTGTCGGGAGGCCTCAAGCAGCGCGTCGCGATCGCCCGTGCCTTTGCCGGTGACCCCCGCCTCGTCGTCTGTGACGAGCCGACCTCGGCGCTCGACGTCTCGGTGCAAGCGGCGATTCTCAACCTGTTGGCAACCCTGCAGCGCGACGAGAAGACCAGCTACCTCTTCATCACGCACGACATCGGCGTCGTGCGCTATCTCGCCGACCGCATCGCCGTGATGTACGTCGGTCGAATCATGGAGCGTGGACTCACCGACGATGTCTTCGCCGGTCCGGTCCATCCCTATACCGAGGCGTTGCTGTCTGCGGTGCCATCGGTCGACGGGACGGCAACCGACCGGATCCCGCTCGAGGGCGATATCCCCTCCCCAGCCGATCCTCCGTCAGGCTGCGTGTTCCACACCCGCTGCAAGTACGTGATCCCCGGCACGTGTGATGTGGTCGAGCCACCGGTCGTCGAAGTCGGGCCTCGCCACGAGATCCGTTGCCACCTCCCGATCGATGAGTTGCCCCGCCCGGTGCAGGTCGTGCTGGCCGGAGCCAAGAAGGGTCCAGACGGGCGCCACCGCTCCTGAGGGCAGCTCTGCCCAGCGCATCGGCGAAATCACCCGTGTCCTGCGGCGATCCCGGATGGGAACATCGGTTCCATGGGTATCAAGGCATGCACAAGGATCGTCGCGCTCGCCGCCACGATGGCAACAGCCACCGTGTCGATCACTCCAGTCGGCGCCATTCCCGGCTCCGAGGTGTCCTCGGTTCCCGATCCGATCTGGGACGTGACCACTCCTGATCCCGGCGTCCGCCACACCGGCCCGATCGCTGCCCTCGTGCGAGACCTCGTCGAGTACGACGGCAAGATGTACGCCGCCGGCAAATTCCTCGATGTCTTGGCGCCCGACGGGACCACCTTCGATCAGCCCTACCTGGCCGCGTTCGACCTCGAGACCGGCGCCTGGATCGACACCTTCCGTCCGGTGGTCGACGGCACCGTCTACGCAATGGAGATCCTGCCCGACGGTCGCCTCTACGTCGGCGGTGAGCTGACCGGTGGCGTCGCCCTCTACGACGCGACGACCGGCGAGCGCGACACCGACTTCGATCCGCAGATCGTGAACAGCTGGGGACCCCCGGCCGTCTTCGACATCGAGGTCGTCGGCAACCAGCTGTACGCCGGTGGCACCTTCTCGTCGGCCCAGGGAACGGCACTCGTCGACCTGGCTCGAGTCGACGCCACCACCGGAGCACTCGACACCGGTTGGTTGCCGGTCACCGACTTCGACACCGGCACGCCCCGTCTGGCCGGTCACAACATCTTCGGCCTCGCCGTCGACGACGCCCGCGACCGGGTGTACCTCGCAGGGAAGTTCGGCGGGATCAACGGCGACCTCGATGCCGCCTACTTCGCCATCCTCGACACCGCCGACGGCTCGCTGCGCGACGACGTGCCCCAGGGCCTGCCTGCCGGGATCCCGAATCACCGTCAGAGCTTCTCGATGTGGATGATGGACGTGCAATACCGCGGCGATCGGGTCTATCTCGGTGGTCAGGGACATCAGACGATGATCCTCGACGTCGACACCTTGCTTCCTGCACACACGTTCTATGCCAACCGCGGGGTCGGCGACGCCGGTACGGGTGGCGACACCCAGGTCATCTTCTTGGGCACCGACACGATCTGGTCGGGTTGCCACTGCTGGGGATCGGTCGGCGAGTACGAGCTCTTCAGCTACAACAGCGCTCCCGATGGCGTGCAGACCTATGTGGAGTACCTCCAATGGGTCAGCGATTTCGCCCTCATCGATCCCTTCGGCCAACAACCGGTGAAGGGCGGGTACGGCATCGACATCGACACCGAGTCGCTCGTGCCCCTGACCTTCGATGTCCTCGGCCAGGCGGGTGCCTACGCCATCTACGAGGACAGCAACGGCCGGGTGTGGTTCGGCGGCCAGTACACCCGAGACACCGCCAACGATCGGCCGTTGAGCGGCATCGCTCGGTTCTCACCGATCGGCGCAGCCCCAGTGGGACCGACCGGGTTCCGGTCGACCCTGCAGACCCGTGAGCGGATCGTGGTCACCTGGGATGGCGTCCCCGGAGCCACGGGCTATGAGATCAGCCGTGACGGCGTCGTCGCCTCGACCAAGACCTCTCGCTGGTTCACCGATCTCGGCCGGCAGCCGGGCACGACCTACACCTACACCGTGCGAGCCCAGTTCGCCGACGGCCGCTACACCGAGGCCAGCGGACCGCTTGCGGTCACGACCCAGGGCTCGCCGGTCACCGAGCCGCCGCAGAACGTGCGATCCACGCTCCAGACTCGTGAGCGGATCGTGGTCACCTGGGATGGCGTTCCCGGAGCCACGGGCTATGAGATCAGCCGAGACGGCGTCGTCGCCTCGACCCAGACCTCTCGTTGGTTCACCGATCTCGGCCGTCAGCCGGGCACGACCTACACCTACACCGTGCGAGCCCAGCTGGCCGATGCCAACTTCACCCCAGCATCGAACCCCCTCGCGGTGGCCACACTCCCCTGAGCTGCCACACTCCCGGGCGCTCCTGGGCCTGGCTCAGCCACCCGGCCGGGTTTGGGAGCTACCCTGAAGGCATGCGAAGGTCCCGGTTCGAGCGCTTGGTGCGAGAGCATGTCGCTGCGGTGACCGCCTACGCTCGAGCATTGTCGAGCGACACCTGGCTCGTGGAGGACGCCGTGCAGGAGACCTTCCTGCGGGCCTGGAAGTACCAGGATTCCTTCCGGGGTGAAGGCTCCTACGAAGGGTGGCTGCTGCGTATCTGCCGCAACGCCGTCATCGACCAGGCAACCAGCCGGAGCACCGAGCGCTTCGATCAGCTCGACAACGACCGACCGACCATCGGGCAACACGAAGACGTGGTCGACCTCGACGACGCCCTCCACGCGCTGCCCATCGCTCAGCGAGAAGTCCTCACGCTGTGTGGAGTCCTCGGCTACGACTACGAGTCGGCCGCAGCGATCCTCGACGTTCCCGTCGGCACCGTACGCTCCCGTCTCAGTCGGGCCCGCTCCAACCTGGCCGCCACGCTCGACGACTCGGAACGGGATCACCCCCGGCACGAGGCGATCGCCTGATGGCTGTCGGAGCCGGCTCACCCGACGAGCTGGCCGACCGGGTCCTCGAGCGCCTGGCCCCCGCCATCGGCGGCCCTCCCCCGGCGCTTCGAGCAGTACTCCTCATCGTCTCGTTCGGCCAGCTGGTGCTGGCCCTGCCCTGGATGGTCGGCGCCGACCCGCTCGGCATCATGGAAGACGCCTCGACGGCCCATCTCACCCGAGACGGCGCACTCGGTCTGGCCGTTGCGATCGCGGGACTGCTCACGGCATGGCGCCCGCGCTACGCCGTCGCTGCAGCGCTCGTGAGTGTGGCGGCGCTCGTGGCCCAGATCGCCACGGCGGTGATCGACGATCACTTCCGTCGAGTCTCGCTCCTGGTCGAAGGGGTGCATTCGTTCACGGTCCTGATCACCGTCCTCGTTGCGCTGTCGACCAGACCGGTCAAGCCGCTGGCGAAGCGCCAGAACCGACTTCGGTCGATTCCGGGCTCAAAAGCCGACTGAGTTCGACGGCGCTCATCACGACGACCGCCACACCGAGGACCAGGGCGAGGGCGGTGCCGAAACGATCCAGCCAGAACGGCAGGTCCGACGGCAGGATCGCCTTGGTGATCGATTCGAGGCGGGTCACCGCAAAGACGACGAGGGTCACCGAGCCACCGAACACCAGCGGAAGCGACGTTGCCGGCCGCCGATCAGCTGCGGCTGCGCCCCCGGCACAGAGGACGGCGATCAGGGGCAGGATCCAGAGCACGGGCGAAGGCTCGGTGGCAGCCGGGAGTGAAACGAACTGGGCGACCCCGATGGCCAGGGCAATCAGCCCACCGCCGAGCAACGCCGGCCACAGCCGCCCCCTCGAACGCCACGCAGCCAGACTCGCCCCCACGGCGACCAACACCCCGATCACCACAGGAATCGGCGACGGCGGTTCCTGCCAGAACGATCCAACGACCAACACGATGGGGGTCCCGTCGACGATGACGGGAATCCGCTCGTCGAGGATCTGATCGCCCGGACCGAGACCGAGCGGCGGGTCCGTCAGCATCCAATGTGCCCGATGATCGTGCCAGGCGTAGACACCGTCGGTGGCAACGACCTCCCACTCAGGAACGGCGTCGGCCGACACCTCGGGGGGAAGCGGCGAGTTGGTGGCATTGCCGTAGCGATCGGCGTTGAGGTACGTGGCGGGCGACCGCCGATTGCGCTCGACCGTGCCGTCCGGTAGATATCGCAGGTAGGGCTCGTTGTTGTACCCCGGGACCTCGATGGTGACTGGTTCCTTCTGCTCGACCAGGAGGAAGCTGTCACCGCCGACGATCGACGCGTCGAACGCCGCGCTGGGTGGCTCGATGCTCTCGATCTCGGTTCGATAGTTCGTCGGACCAGCCGGGTCGGCGCCGGCCGGCCCAGCGCTTGCGATCATGACGATCGACGCCAGCACCGCTATCCGAAGGGCCACGATCCATCGCGGTGTCATCACCATCGGTCGGTCACGAAACGACGATCGTGAACACCCCGGATGGATGCACCGAACAGGAATCGACGTATTCGGCCGCGGATTGGAAGGTCTGACTCACCGTTTCGCCCTCGCCGACGTAGAAAGGGCCGACGTTGTGACCCTGCTGGTCCTGATTGACGATCTCGATCGAGTCGCCAATGTTGATGTCGAGCCGCGCCGGCACGATCTGCACCGGCTCACCGGCATCGATTCGATCGGCCGTGCCATTGGGAATGATGTAGGTGTAGGTGACCGCCTCGTCCTGGTCCGCAGCAACGCTGTCGCGGGCGCCACAGCCGCCAGCGACCAGCATCCACAGGCCGAGCACGACCGCGAGAGGGCGAAACCGAACGAGAGCAGTCATCGAAGTCAGGCGTCTTTCACGAGAATCTCGAGATCATGGGCGAGATCGGCGGTGGTCGTGCCGAAGGGCCACGACACCACCAGCGTGCCCGTGTCATCGACGCCGAACAACGTGCCCGAGTGGAGCACGTCGACCGTCCCATCATCGGCGGTGGTCACGTCGTAGAAGACGCCGAACTGATCGGCTGCCGCCTGCAACGACGCTGCGTCTTCGGTACGGAGCGCAGTGGCACCGGGCACGAAACTGCCGACGTACGACGACAGCACCTCGGCGGTGTCACGCGTGGGATCGACGGTTGCCATGGCGAGCTTCACTCGCCCGGCGTCATCGCCGATCATGGCTCGGGCAGCCGCCACGTCGGCCAGCGTGGTCGGACACACATCGGGGCACGAGGTGTAGCCGAAGTACACCAGCAGCACCTCACCGTCATCGGCGACGAAGTCGAAGGGCTCTGCCGGCCGGTCGGGGGCGACCGAAGGAAGGTCGACGGCATCGACCCTGGGCGCGGGTTCGCGGGTGCTGCCGAGCAGCGCCGGCTCACTCGAGTCACCACAAGCCGAGAAGGCGATCGTGGTGAGGATGACGAGGCCGAGGAAGCGAGCGACCGACACCGATGGTCTCACGACAGCGCTTCGATGTAATCGACGATGGATGCCACTTGCGCATCGGTGAGGTTGGCGAGCGGCATCGCCACAGCGTAGCCCTCCACCTTCTGGGCGCCGGGATCGAGGATCGACCGCACCAGGTAGTCGCGATCGGCCACCACCTCGGTGCCATCGGTGAGGGTGCGGGTCGATCCCGCCAGACCCTGCCAAGTCGGCCCGACGCCGCCTTCGCCATTGCCACCGTGGCAACTCATGCAGCCGCCATCCTGCGCTGCTTCGCGACCGGCCTGGGCCGCCGGCGAGAGCGCGGGTTGCGCCGTCGTCGAAGCCGACGAACCACAGGCGCCGAGTATCGTCGCCGCAACGACGAGACCCAGCGCCAGGGGCCGAACGAAGCGTGTCGTCACGAAGCGGGTGCGTCGTCGCGCACCTCGACGGTCACGACCATGTCATCGGCATTCTCGAAGTCGAGGGTGATGTCGAAGGTCTGACCAGCCTCGAGCGGCGTCGGCACCTCGAGGAACATGATGTGGTACCCGCCCGGCTCGAGCGAGACGGCCTCGCCGGCGGGGAGTTCGATGCTGCCGACCTCACGCATCTGCATCACGCCCATGTCGGCGCTGTGATCGCCATCGCTCATCGAGTCATCGCCCATCGAGTCATCGCCCATCGAGTCATCGCCCATCGAGTCATCGCCCATCGAGTCGTCACTCATCGAGTCGTCGTCCTCCAGCTCGGCCGGGTCGACCATCGTGGTCTCGTGGATCTGTACCTCGGCGGCAATGCCAGGATCGACCGAGGCGCCGACCAGCACGTCGTCCGACGAGGCGGTGAGGACCATGTAGGCCGCTCCTGCGGTTGCCGACATCGGGCTCGTGCGAGCCCACGCCCCGCTCACCTGGATTCCCTCGGTGGTGCTCTCGTCCGCGGCGTTGTCGTCGGATCCGACACTCGATCCGGCACTGTCACTCGAGCCACAGGCAGAGAGTGCGAGTGCAGCGGCGACGCCGGGAATCAGCAGGGAACGAAGTCCCCGTCCGAGCGGAGCAGCAGCGTGATGGATGGACATGAGGTTTTCTCCCGTTTTCGTGAAGGTGGCAGACGTCATCGCGACTGGATGTCGAGGTGACGGGTTGTCGAGGTGGTAGGCGAGCATCGTCGATGGTCATCGACACACCGATGCGGCCCCCAGGGGCTTGGTCAGAAGTCAAGGGCTTGGTCAGACGTCGACCGAGAGGTAGACCGCAACGAGCGGGCGCGAGTTCCATCGACCTGGCCCTCATCGGTGTGACATCTGCCATGTCGGGCTAGAACTCTTCAGGTGACTTCTGATTCCACCACCGATCATGCCTCGCCGGGGCCCCTGGCCGGGACGCTCGTCATCGACCTGACTCGGGTCCTCTCGGGCCCGTACTGCACCATGATGCTCGCCGATCTCGGCGCCCGGGTCATCAAGGTCGAACGCCCCGATGTCGGCGACGATGCCCGCAGCATCGGACCGTTCACCGAGTACGGGTCGGCATATTTCGAGTCGATCAATCGGGGCAAGGAGTCCATCGAACTCGACCTGTCGAGCGACGACGACCGGGCGTTCTTCGACCGTCTGCTCGACGCCGCCGACGTGGTCGTCGAGAACTTTCGCCCCGGTGCGTTCGATCGTCTCGGCTATGACTGGGCGACCGTTCATCGGCGTTGGCCTCGATTGATCCTGGCCTCGGTCTCGGGCTTCGGGCACACCGGCCCACTTCGACAGCTCCCCGCCTACGACATGATCGTGCAGGCCATGGGCGGCGTGATGAGCATCACCGGTGCCGACGGCGGAACACCCACCAGGGTCGGTACATCGATCGGCGACATCTGTGCCGGTATGTTCACCGCGACCTCGATCATCGCCGCGCTGCACGAACGCACCACGACCCACAAGGGCGCCCGCGTCGACGTCGCCATGCTCGATTCCCAGGTCGCGCTGCTCGAGAACGCAATCGCCCGCTACACCACCAGCGGCATCGTGCCCGGCCCCATCGGCTCCCGTCATCCCTCGATCACCCCCTTCGGTGCGTTCGCGACGGCCGAGGGCTCGTTGATCATCGCGGCCGGAAACGATGGGTTGTTCGGCACGCTGGCCGAGGCGATCGGCGCCCCCGAGTTGGCCGAAGATCCGCGTTTCGCCAGCAACGACGACCGCTGCACCAACGAGGCGGAGCTTCGGCCCCTGATCGAGCAGGCGCTGGCGTCGGCCGACGCCGTCACGTGGAGCGAGCGACTGGGGTCGGCGGGACTGCCCTGTTCGCTGGTCAACAATGTCCAACAGGTGCTGGAACATCCGCAGACCCTGGCGAGAAACATGGCCCTGACCATCGAAGGCACCGATGGTCAGCTGGTCGCCGGCAACCCGATGAAGATCTCCACCCTGCCCGAGCGAGAGCAGGCGCCGCGCGCCCCGGTGCTCGGCCAGCACGGCGCCGCCTTGCGGGCCGAGTTCAGCGATGCTGATCCCACGCCCGGAGCTGGCAAGCTGGAGGGGTGACCACTCCGCAGACGACGACCGGTCGGCGGTCCACACCCGAGGCGATCGAGTATCCACCCGAGCTGCCGATTTCGCAGCGACACGACGAACTGCTCGAGGTCATCCGGGACCATCAGGTTGTCGTGATCGCGGGCGAGACCGGTTCGGGCAAGAGCACGCAGTTGCCGAAGCTGTGCCTCGAGCTGGGGCGTGGGGTCGACGGTCTGATCGGTCACACCCAGCCTCGACGCATCGCCGCGCGATCCATCGCCGAACGGGTCGCCAGCGAACTGGGTGAGACCGTCGGCCAGCGGATCGGCTATACCGTCCGCTTCAACGACCAGGTCGGTGCGGCCACGATGGTTCGGCTCATGACCGACGGCATCCTGCTGGCCGAGATCCAGCGCGACCGTCGGCTGAGCAAGTACGACACGATCATCATCGACGAGGCACACGAACGCAGCCTCAACATCGACTTCCTTCTGGGCTACCTCCGCCAGCTGTTGCCGAAGCGGCCCGACCTCAAGGTGATCATCACCTCGGCCACCATCGACACCCAACGGTTCAGCGAGCACTTCCACGATGCGCCGATCGTCGAGGTCTCGGGTCGCACCTACCCCGTCGAGATGCGCTACCGGCCGCTCGACCCCACCGAAGACGCAGCGCCCTCCGATCTGGCTCGGCTGGAGAATGCCGAGGTGCGCGATCAGCCCCAAGCGATCGGTGAGGCCGTGCAAGAGCTGCAGGCAGCAGGCGATGGCGACATCCTCGTGTTCTGTTCCGGCGAACGAGAAATCCGCGATGCCGCCGAGGCGCTGACCGATCTCGAACTCCGCAACACCGAGATCATCCCGCTTTACGCCCGGCTGTCCTCGGCCGAGCAGCAGCGGGTCTTCCAGCCCCACACCGGACGCCGTGTGGTGCTCGCCACCAACGTTGCCGAGACCTCGCTCACCGTGCCAGGCATCCGCTACGTCGTCGACTCCGGCTTCGCTCGCATTTCTCGCTTCAACCGCCGTACGAAGGTGCAGCGTCTGCCGATCGAGGGGATCTCGCAGGCCTCGGCCAACCAGCGGGCCGGACGATGCGGCCGCCTGGGCCCTGGTATCTGTATCCGGCTCTACTCCGAAGCCGACTTCGATGCCCGAGA
Source organism: uncultured Acidimicrobiales bacterium (assembly GCA_963698395.1). Lineage (GTDB taxonomy): Bacteria > Actinomycetota > Acidimicrobiia > Acidimicrobiales > SZUA-35 > JBBQUN01. Next base: position 987,424 of record CAVOQQ010000008.1, on the reverse strand, counting down.
CGAGTTCACCGAACCCGAGATCCAACGCACCAATCTGGCGTCGGTCATTCTGCAAATGGCAGCAATCGGGCTCGGCAACATCGAGCGGTTCCCATTCGTGGACCCGCCCGACTCGCGGTCGATCCGCGACGGGGTCGCGCTCCTGGAAGAGCTCGATGCGGTGCATCCGGGCAAGGAGGGCACGCGCAAGTGGCTCACTCCGATCGGTCGCAAACTGGCCCGGATCCCCCTCGACCCTCGACTGGCGCGGATGATTCTCGAGGCCGACCGCAACGGTTGTCTCCAGGAAGTCCTGATCATCACGGCCGGGCTGTCGATCCAAGACCCTCGGGAGCGACCGCGTGGACCCAACCAGCAGGCAGCGCTCGAGCTCCACAACCGCTTCAAGGATCCCTCCGGCGACTTCATCGCCTACCTCCACCTCTGGGAGTATCTGTCCAGGGAACGGCGTGAGCGTTCCTCGAACCAATTCCGCAGGATGTGCCGCTCGGAATACCTGCACTACATGCGGGTCAGGGAGTGGTCCGATGTCTTGAGCCAGCTGCGGCGGGTGGCCAGAGACCTCGGGTTGAAGGTCAACCACCAGGCCGCCGAAGTCGATCAGATCCACCTGTCGCTGCTGGCAGGCCTGCTCTCGCAGGTCGCCATGAAAGATCCCACCGGACCGGAGTTCCGCGGCGCCCGTAACGCCAAGTTGATGATCGCGCCCGGCTCGGTCTTCTCTCGCAACTCCCCGAAGTGGATCATGGCCGGCGAGTTGGTCGAGACGAATCGGCTCTGGGCCCGAGTGGTGGCCAGAATCGAACCCGAGTGGCTCGAGAAGGTGGGAGCCCACCTGGTCAAGCGCACCTACGCCGACCCGTGGTGGGACCCCGAACGCGGTTCGGCGGTCTCGACCGAGGCCGTGACGCTCTACGGACTGCCGCTCGTCGGCAATCGCCGCCTCAACTGGGGCCGTATCGATCCCGTCGATGCCAGGGCCCGACTGCTGCTGCACGGCTTGGTTCGCAACGAGTGGGATGCCCACGACGACTTCGCCGAGCGCAACGCCGATGCCGTGGCCGAGGTCGTCGAGCTGGAGAACCGTCACCGTCGCCACGATCTCCTCGTCGACGAGGCAGCTCGTCTGGCGTTCTTCGACGCACGAGTCAACCTCGACATCACGACCCGTCGCCAGTTCGACAAGTGGTGGAACCGTACCCGCCGCGACGAACCGCATCGGCTCGACTTTCGGCGCAGCGACCTCATCCGACCGGAAGCCGCCGACCTCGACGACAGCGGGTTTCCCGAGGTCTGGCATCACGGCGACATCGAACTGAACCTGAGCTACGCCTTCGACACCGGGAGCGCCGAAGACGGCACGCTCGTCGACGTCCCCGTCGGCGTGCTGCACCGGCTCGACCCGGCCGTGTTCGAGTGGAATGTCCCCGCACTGCGTCATGAACTCGTGGTCAACCTGCTCCGTACCCTGCCCCGACCGCTGCGCAAGGAGCTCGTGCCGATCCCGATCACCGTCCAGGAACTCTTCGACGAGCTCGACCCGACTGCCGGTGGCCTGGTCGACGAGCTGGTTCGGGTCTTGGCGACCAAGCGCGGCCTGGCTGTTCGAGCCGATGACTTCGATTGGCAACGGGTCCCCCACCACCTGCGACCCTGGTTTCGTGCCCATGACGACGACCTGCTGATCCTGGCCGAGGGCTACGACCTGGAAGCGGTCAAGACCCTGTTGGACGAGCGGGTCCGGGCCGAACTCGGTGAGCAACGCCATCCGCTCGAGCGTGATGGTCTGATCGACTGGACCTTCGGCGACCTGCCGACGGTGATCAGCACCACGGGGCTCGGTGTCGCCGTCGACGCCTTCCCCACGCTGGTCGATCAGGGCGACGCCGTCGGCATCCGATTGGCGCCGACGGCCGACGAGCAAGCCGAAGCCATGTGGGCCGGGACGCGACGCCTGCTCCGGTTGCGTCTGCCATCGCCCTACAAGGCGCTCGACCGCCTGCTCAGCAACGAGGCCAAGCTGGCGCTGGTGATCGGTCCGCACGGATCGGTCGCCAACTGGGCCGACGACGTGGCCACCGCTGCGGTCGATCAGCTCCTCCTCGCTGCCGGCGGCCCGTCATGGACCGAAGCGGGCTTCCGCGCCGTCGAAGCCTCGGCGAAGGCCGGCTACGGCAAAGCGCTCCACGCCGTGGCGTCGAGCGGGGCACAGATCGCCGTCTTGATCCGCGACGTCGAGCGTGAACTCGCCGAGCTCCACGCCCCGGCGTTCGACATCGCCCGAACCGACCTGCGCCGCCAACTGGCGGCGCTGGTCTATCCCGATCACCTCACCGGGTTGGGCGCCGAGCGACTCGATGATCTCGCTCGCTACCTCCGTGCCATGCTCGTTCGCATCGACCGACTTCGGGAGGACCCGCGGCGGGACACCGCCACCCTCGCCCGCATCGTGCCGCTCGAGCAGCGCAGCGATCACGTGGCCGCCACCGTCGGGTGGTCCGAAGCCCTCGACGAGGTCATCTGGGGACTCCAGGAGCTTCGGGTGTCGCTGTTCGCCCAGAGCATCGGGACCAACGGCCCGGTGTCGGAGAAACGGCTGAAGGCCCAGCTCTCGAAGGTCGGCTGAACGGTCAGTCCGGTCGCTTCGGTCGCTTCGGTCGATTCAGTCGACGTGTTCGGTGGTGCCGTCGGGGTGCTCGGCGAACCGTCGCCACTCGGGGCCGTGGTCGGGGTCTTCCGACGGCCACGGCCAACCGCCGAACTGGGTTCGGCGGTAGTCGGTGAAGGCCTGCTGGATCTCGGCGTCGGTGTTCATCACGAACGGTCCATAGCGAGCGACCGGCTCACCGATGGGTCGGCCCTGGAGGATCATGATCTCGGCCCCCGATGGCCCGGCGACGAGCGTGGCGTCTTGCCCGGCATCGATGACGGCCCCGGTGCCGGCACCGAGCGTGGTCGTCGGGTGCTCGCCGTCATCGGTGGCGCGCTCCCCTGCCAGTTCGAGACCATCGCCCTCGAAGAGATAGAGCATGCGCTGGGTCGTCGGTCCGGCGGCACGGGCGAGAACGAAGGTGGCGTCCGGTTCGAGCACCAGGTGCCAGATGGCCACGTCGGCATCGGCCTCGGCCGCCCACGAGTCCGGCGGACGTCTGGGCGACTCGACATCGGCGAAATCCCCCGTGATCACGGTGACCGTGGTCATCCGCCCGTGCTCGTCCTTCGACACCGAGCGAGGGGTCTGGTGATCCCACAACATGGTGAAATGCGGCTCGACCATCTTGCTGCGAGCCGGGAGGTTCAGCCAGATCTGGAAGAGCTCGAGCGGGTTGGGGCCGTCGGGGTCGAGCAGGGGGAACATCTCGCAGTGGACGATTCCCTTGCCTGCGGTCAACCACTGGGTGTCACCTCGCCCGAACCGGGCCCGAGCCCCGAGCGAATCGGAGTGATCGATCACACCGGAACGAACGTAGGTGACGGTCTCGAAGCCACGATGCGGATGAGCGGGAAAGCCGGGGACGCTGCTGCCGTGGTACATGTTCCAACCATCGACATTGGCGAAGTCCTGGCCGATCTGCCGACCGTCGAGGTCTGCCGCCGGACCGAGGGTGGCGGCGCCCTCGGGATAGGCATCACGATGGTGCGCACAGAACAAGAACGGATCGATGGTCGGCCACTGCATGCCGAGCGGGACGGTCTGGAGGACGAGATCACTCATGGCCCTCGAGCGTAGAGGACGTCTTCGTGGGTAGCGTGATCGCTTGGCCTCCGTGACCTCCACCCCTCCCGACCGGCCGGCACCGTCGGCGCCAAGCGCCAGACCCATCGCCACCGGCGGGGCCGAGTACGTCCTCCTCCTCGCCAGTCTGATGGCGACGGTCGCCCTCGGCATCGACATGATGCTTCCGGCATTCGACGACATGCGGGCGACCTTCGGGTTGGCACCCGGTTCCACCGAAATCGCCGGCACGTTGACCGCCTACTTCCTCGGCATGTCGGCAGCCCTGCTCGTCTTCGGTCCGCTCTCGGATCGCTTCGGCCGCCGTCGGGTCATCTTCATCGGGCTCGGGATCTACATCGTCGGGGCGATCGGCTCGGCGCTCGCTCCCTCACTCGGTCTGCTCCTGATCAGCCGGTTCGTCTGGGGTATCGGCGCCGCCGGGGGTCGCGTCGTCGTCATGGCGATCGTTCGCGACACCTTCGTCGGCGACGCCATGGCCAAGACCATGTCGACCCTCATGGCCGTCTTCCTCCTGGTACCGATCATCGCGCCATCGATCGGCGCCGCCATCGTTGCGGTGGCGCCCTGGCAAATGGTGTTCTGGAGCTGCGCCGTCATCGGCTCGGCGCTCGCCTTCTGGACCAAGCTCCGATTGCCGGAAACACTTGCCGTCGCCGATCGCCAACCCATCAAGGTCGCCGTGCTGAAGCGTTCCGCCGCTCGGGTCTTCACCGAGCCGGCGACCCTGCTGCCGATGCTCGGCATCACCTCGATCACCGCCATCTTCAACTCGTACCTCGCCAGTTCGGAGATCATCATCAGCGAGATCTTCGGACGGCGCGAGCAGTTCCCGCTGATCTTCGGGGCGACGGCCATGGTCTTCGGTGCGGCTTCGCTCCTCAACGGTCGCCTCGTCGATCGTTTCGGCATGCGTCGCCTGTTCGTTCCGGCGATGGCGGTGTTTCTCGTCGGTTCGATCGGCCTGCTCGCCCAGGCGCTGAGCACCGACGGACGACCTTCGTTCTGGCTCTTCTACCCGCTGTTGGCGATCGTCCTCGGCTCGTCACTGATCGTGAATCCCAATCTCAATGCCATGGCGCTCATGCCCGTCGGCGACATCGCCGGTACCGCATCGTCCATCGTCGGCGCCGTCTCCCTTGCATCCGGCACCCTCGTCGCCGCCGTGATCGACCGACAGATCCAGGGATCGGTCACACCGTTCGCCCTTGCGCTGGTCGTATCCGGCGCCGTCACGTCGGCCCTCGTGCTCCGTATGCTCGCGGTGGAACAACCAGGAAGCTGAACGCTGATGCGAAGCCCTTTCCCCAGACCCCTGCTCGCCCTGCTCCTCACGCTCGGTGTGCTGGCCGCCGGGTGCTCCAGCAGCGACGACTCCGCAACGAGCGACCAAACGGGTGAGGGAGCAACGACCTCGCCTGCGCTCACCGCCGACAGCGTTCGAGCGTCGGCCGCCGCTGCGATGGCCGCCATCGAGACGGTCCGCTTCAGTGTTGCTCGATCGGGAGCCGAGGTGACGATCGACGAGGCGGGCCTCGTGGTCTTCGACGAGGCAGACGGACGCTTCGCCGCTCCGGCCTCGGCCGACGCCGTCGTGACGGTGCTGCTCCTCGGCAACAGGGTGGAGCTGGGTGCGGTTGCCATCGATGGGACGCTCTACCTGACCGATCCGTTGACGAACGAGTGGCAAGACGTCACCGGCACGATCGCCTTCGATCCGGCGAAGATCTTCAGCACGTCGGAAGGCATCGCGAACGTCCTCGACTCCGGGATGAGCACGGCGACGCTCACGAGCGCAACGCCCGATGGTGACGGTCTGCTCCACCTCGAGGGCACGGTCGAAGCGGCAGACGTCGCCACCCTGACGAGCGGTCTGGTCTCCGAGGCGGCCACCGCCGAGATCGCCATCGACGCCACCACCTCGCTCGTCGAGACCATCACGTTCGACACCCCGATCGGCGAGGAGACCGCCACCTGGCTCGTCGAGCTCTCCGACTACGGCGCCGATGTCGAGATCACCGTGCCTGACCTGGCAGGTGCGTAGCGGGTCATGACGAACCGGGGTGTGTCGTGAGCGTCGGTGAGCCCTCACCGCGGCTGGCGTTGGCGACGGCCGCCTTCGGGGTCTTCGTCGCAGCGGACGACCTGCTGGTCGTCTCCACGATGTTGCGACCGATCATCGGCGACCTCGGCCTCGTCCTGCCCGACGATCTCGACACGGCGGCCTGGATCGTCAACGTCTACCTGATCGCCTACCTGGCGATCATGCCGCTGGCCGGAAGGCTCTCCGACCTCATCGGTCGACGCCGCGTCTTCAACGTGTCACTCGTGGTCTTCGCTGCCGGTTCCCTGGTCGTTCCGCTGGCTCCGAATCTCCCCATCTTCCTCGTCGGGCGAGCCCTGACCGCCATGGGCGGCGGTGCCCTCGTCCCGGTGGCGTTGGGCATCGCCGGCGACCAGTTCCGTCATCGAGAGCGTGCCCGAGCGTTCGGTCTGCTCGGCGCCATCGAGACGATGGGTTGGATCTGGGGCCCGATCTACGGCGCCCTCCTCGTCCGCTTCCTGTCCTGGCCATGGCAGTTCTACCTCAACGTGCCGCTGGCGATCGTCGGGATCCTCCTCGCCCGACGACACCTCCCCCAGAAGCGATCGAGCACCGACCCGATCGACTATCTCGGCGCCATCTGCTTGACCGTCGCGCTCACATCGAGCAGCGTTGCGCTGCTCGGCCAGGCGAAGATCCAGTCCGCCGGCGGTCTCGACGAGCTGACCGGCGATCGCTCGGGGTCGATTCCGCTCTGGCTCTCCGCTCCGGTTGCGGTCCTGGGGCTCGCCGGTTTCGTCTGGCGACAGCGGACGACGAGGGTGCCACTGCTCGACCTCTCCTTTCCCGCCGCTCATCACCGAACGGCTCCGGCGACGGCGCTCGGCATCAACGTCCTGTTCGGCGTTGCGTTGGTCACCACCCTGGTCAACGTGCCGCTGCTGATCAACGTCCTCGAGACCGACACCGGTACGGCGGCGCTTCGCTCCGGGTGGTGCCTCACGTCGCTCACCGTGGCGATGTCGCTCACGTCCTACCTCGGTGGACTGCTCACCGGACACTTCGGCGCTCGTCTGCCGACCGGAGCCGGCTTTGCCATCGCCGCCGCCGGGCTCGTCGCCCTCGGGCTTCGGTGGGCACCCGATACCGGGCTGGTCGAACTCATGTTGATACTCGCCGTCATCGGCCTGGGCCTCGGCTTGGCCATGACCCCGACCACGACCGCGCTCACCAACGCAGCCGGCGAGTCGAACACGGGCACTGCGGCCGGTCTGGTCGTCGTCTTTCGCATGATCGGCTTCAGCATCGGGCTGGCGGCTCTGACCAGCTTCGGACTGCGGCGATTCACCGACCTCCGCTCGTCGCTCGAGCTGCCGCCGTTGTCGGACCCCGGCTACACCGCAGCAGCGACCAGCGCCGTCCAGCGGATCACGACCACAGCCCTCGCCGAGACGTTCGTCGCCGCCGGCGTGATCGGCCTCCTCGGGGTGGCGGCCAGCCTGGCCCTGCCGAGCGAGCACGATCAGGCCATCAGCGAATAGATCCGCCCCTCATCGTGATCGATCAGGAGCAGGCGATCCCCGTCGGCCACCAGATGTTGCGGGCGTGGTGCTCCACCGCCCTCGACGGCCAGCTGGCCCGACGACACCAACGGTGTGACCTCGCCGGTATCGAGCGCCACGGTCACGACCTCGGCCGAATTCCAGAGCGCAACGGCCACCAGTCCGCTGTCCCACGGCACGACGCTCACCGAGGTCGGCGTCGCACCCACATCGAAGACCGCCAGGATCGGAGCCGAGCGCGGCGCACGGCGTCTGCGTTGCGCCATACTCCTCCACCGGCCGTCGCTGCCCGGTCGTCGCATCGGGCACGCAGCGAGGCCAACCGTGATCGGCGCCCTCGACCAGCCGCATCACGGCATCGGCCGCCGGCTCGCCATCGAAACGGCCATCACTGATCTCGGTGACCAGCAACGAACCGTCGTCCAGCGGGGTGTGGGCATAGGCGTGCTTGAAGCCCGACGCGAGCTCGGCGACCGCTCCCGCTGCGTCGATCGACCACAGCCGACCGGAGTCCGCAACCACGACACCGCCCGACTGTGATCCCGAAGTGTCGAACACCAACTGCTCACCGATGACGCTGAGCGTCCCCTCCGATCGTCCGTTGTTGGGAAGTGGACCGGCGGCAACCGATGCGTCACTCGGTTGGAGCGGGCCGTCGGCCGCCACGAGGCGATCGACGTCGAACCGCAACAGGCGGTTGGCCTCCATCACCCAGAGATCGCCACCGAAGCGGGCAACACCGGTTGGTTTGTCCAGCCCCTCGATCAGGACGACTCGCTGCGTCGGTTGCTCGGGATCGATCGAGATCACCTGTCCCCGCCCCTCGTTCTCTCCCCCACCGAGCTGGGCCACGAGCCATTCAGCTTCGCCGACGAACAGCTGCGTCGGCCGATCGAGGCCCTCAGCGACCAGCGAGAGGCCGACGTCACTCGACACCATCTCACTCGACACCCTCTCACTCGACACCGAATCGTCGCGGCTGCAGCCGAGCAACAGCAGCGAGCAGGCGAGCACGGGTGACAGGAACCGGCAGGGCCCGGCGCCACTCACGAGCTGTCGGACTCGTCGTCGGTGAGCAGATGCTCGGGCAATGGCTGCACGACCGGCCGAGATCGACGACGCCGGCGTGCCGGCACGAGATCGCGCATCGACTCCAATCGGCCGAAACACAGCAGTCGATCGTCGGCCTCGAGCACCCGACTGGTCTTCGGATTGGGAATCACGGTGACCCCCCGATGCAACGTGAGCACCGTGATGTCTTGCTCCGTCAGCCCGGAGTCGGCGATCGTCTTGCCCAGGATGTGTGCGCCCTCGCCGACATGGATCTCGGCGACGCCGTGACCGGCACTCACCGTCAACCGTTGGCGAACATCGACCTCGGGGAAGGCGACCTGGTTGGCGATGTAGTCGACGATCACCCCGGCGATGTCGAGACCGGTCGCCGTCTCGATTCCTTCCAGCCCGGGTGACGAGTTGACCTCCATCACCAGCGGACCGAGATCGGATTCGAGCATGTCGACACCCGCGACCTTGAGCCCCATCACCTGCGCCGCCTGTACGGCGACCCGCTGGTAGTCCTCGGGCAGATCCACCACCTCGGTCGTGCCGCCACGGTGGATGTTGGACCGAAATTCGTCGCCCTCTGCCACTCGACGCATGGCGGCGACGACCTGGTCGCCGACCACGAAGGCTCGGAGGTCTCGCCCCTTGGATTCGTTGACGAATCGCTGGATGAGCACGTTCTGCCTGGTGCTCTGCAGCGTCTCGATGACCGCCTCGGCCACCTTGGTGTCGGGGGCGAGGATCACGCCGATCCCCTGCGTGCCCTCGAGCAGTTTGATCACCACGGGAGCACCACCCACCCGCTCGATCGCGGCGAGCACGTCGGCTCGGTCACGGACGAACGTGGTGGCCGGGATACCGATGCGGTGGCGTGCGAGGATCTGGGCCGAACGCAGCTTGTCGCGAGAGTTCGCAATGCCATTCGCGGGGCTCGGGGTGTAGACATCCATCTGCTCGAACTGACGAACGACGGCGAGCCCGAAGAACGTGATCGATGCACCGATGCGCGGCAAGATGGCGTCGTAATCCGGAATCAGGTTGCCCCGATACTGCAGATCGGGTTCGTCACTGGCCAGATCGATGGCGAACCGCAGGGTGTTGAGGACTCGGACTTCGTGTCCACGCTCCTCGGCCGCCTGTCGAAGCCGTTGGGTGCTGTAGGACCTGGGGGCGCGAGAAAGAATGCCGAGCTTCATGGGGAGACTCTAGTGGCGAGGCTTCGCCCCCCTCCCTGCCGCCTCATCGAAACAGTTCGACCCAAACAGTACGATCGAACGGTTGCTCGACGATGCGGGAGACCAGTGCCGTGACAAGCCGAATCCGGTGGGCCCTCGGCCTCGCCATCGCCGTGATCGGCGTGAGCTGCGCCGGCTCGCCAGCCGGGCCCGACGACCCTGCCGGTTCCGCCTCGGCCGACGGCGCCGGTCCCGTGGTCGTCTTTGCTGCTGCATCGCTGGCTGACGCCTTCGCCGCACTCGAGCTGGCCTTCGAGGCGGCGCACCCCGAGATCGACATCGAGCGCAACATCGCCGGCAGCTCGGCCCTTCGTGAGCAGATTCTCGAAGGTGCCCCGGCCGACGTCTTCGCATCGGCCGATCCATCGAACATGGCCACAGTGACCGAGGCCGGTTTGGCGCCGTCTCCGGCCATCTTCGCGTCCAACACGCTCGAGATCGCCGTTCCGGCCGGCAATCCTGCCGGCGTGACCTCACTGGCCGATTTCGCGCGAGACGACCTCCTGATCGGTCTCTGCGCCGCCGAAGTGCCCTGCGGCGCCTTCGCCCGTCTCACGCTCGAAGCAGCCGGGGTCGACCCGGCCATCGACACCAACGAGCCCGACGTCCGAGCGCTCACCACCAAGGTCGCCGCCGGCGAACTCGACGCCGGCATCGTGTACGTCACCGACGTGCTCGCCGCCGGCGATGCCGTCGAGGGGATCGAGATCGAGCCTGCGGTCAATCAGCGAGCCGACTACCCCATCGCGGTCCTCCGCGACGCCCCCAACCCCACCGGCGCCGAAGACTTCGTCGCCTTCGTGTCGTCGAGCGAAGGCCAGGCCGTGCTCGCCATCTACGGCTTCATCCCGTACTCGCCCTGACTCGCTGGACGGTACGTGCTTCAACTCGCTGGACGGTACGTGCTTCAACTCGCTGGACGGTACGTCCAGTGCCACGGCTCCCGTGGAACATCCTCGACGAACCCGTAGTCCGGCGCGTTCACGCGCATCCAGGCCTGGGCGTTCGCATCGAGATCGAGATCGAGCGCCAGGCCCCAGCCGTGGTTGCTGGTGCCCGGCGTCGCAGCCAACCCGCCCTGGGAGTAGAGCCCCTTCTCCCTGGCCAATCGCTCCTGTACCGCCAGCGGTCGGTAGGAATCGGTCACACCGATCGTCACCCCATCGAGTTCGGCAGCAGCGACCATCTTCTCGAAGGCACTGGCCGCCGGGGCGTACAGCGAATGTCCTTCGATCGACAGATCGGTCAACGCTTCCGCGGGGATCGTGCCGTTGCCGAAACCGACGAGCGCCGCCGGGGGCGTCAACGCGCCATAGTCGCCGGGATCCAGCCGCAAGGCCGGGGTCAGTGTGTCGACACCGGCCGGGCTGATCACGCCCGAAAGCCCGGCGTTGGAGTACGCCGACAGGAGACTGCCGCCGGGAACGCTCCCGGTTGCGCTGTAGCCGAGCACGCCATCGTTGTTGCGCTGGGCCAGCTCGGCTCGCAAGAGGTCGCCGAACTGCCCGCCGCTGGGCGTCGGCCCGGTACGGACTCGCGACTCGATCGCGCCGACGCGCGCGGTGATACCGGAGATCGGATCCATGTCGGCAGTGTCGGCACGACGTCACCCCGCTATGAGGTGAGAAACCACTACCGTCAAGCCGGTGACCTCGACCCGCCGCTCGCTGATCGCCGCCACTCTGATCGTCCTCACCATCGTGTCGGACTGGCTCACGAAGGAATGGGCGCTGTCCGCACTCGGCGACGGGGAACGCATCGCCTTGCTCCCGACGCTCGAGTTCGACCTGCTCTACAACAACGGGTTCTCGTTCGGAACCGGCCAAGGCCAGGGCCGCTTGATCGGTGTCGGCGTGATCATCATGGTGGTCTACCTGGCGTTCCAGCTGGTTCGCTCGACGGTGCTCCACCGGGTGATCTTCTTCTCGATCATCCTGGGTGGGGCAATCGGCAACTTGATCGATCGCATCTTCCGAGCCGACGACGGTTTCCTCAGCGGCTCGGTGATCGACTTCATCGACGTCAGCTGGTTCGCCGTGTTCAACCTCGCCGACATCTACGTCGTGTGCGGCGCCATTGCGTTCGCGCTCTGGGAGACCGTGATCAACCCGGCGGTCGATCCAACCGACGATGCCCCGACCGACCGACCCGAATCCGACCGAGCCGAGTCCGACCAGCACGACGCAGAGGACGAACCGCTTCCACGGGTCGGCGGCCACAAGCCCGACTAGGCGGCGACGAGCCCAGGTCCCTCGAGCGAGTCACGCCTCGGCTCGCGCCATCTTGGCCACCGCAGCGCTGGCCCCGAGTCCCCAGAGCGCCGACATCCACCACGCTGCCCGGAACGACAACGAGTCGGCCACCAAGCCGAAGAGCGCCGGGCCGAGCACGGCGCCGAGGAACATGCCTCGCTGCACCTTGGCACTCGGTTTGCCGGCAGCCTCGGGGAAGCGGCGGACGACCGCCAGGAAGAGCAGGCCGGGCCACGACCACCCCGCACCGAACGTGAGCGCGGCCCCGATGATGAAGCCGACCAGGGTGCCAGTCGACAGCGCCAGATAGCCCAAGGTGCCCGCCAGCAACAGCTTCTGCGCCGTGGGTGCGGCGCTGATCGTCCCGCGATCGGCCAGCCAACCCAGCGCGATGCGGAGCCCGAGGAGCAGCAAGCTGCCGGCGGTCAGCAGGATCCGGCCGGTCGAGGTGGACAGTCCCGCATCCTCGGCTGCGCGCACCAGGAAGGTGCCGATCGAGGACACGGCGGCGGAACCGCAGAATCCGGCGATCGAGGCGTATCGAACCACCGAGCTGTCGGCCAGTTCCCGGCGAGCGCTCTCGGCCACCTCGAACTCGGCGTCGACAACCGGCTTGGCAGCAGCGTTCGGATTGGTGCGCCGCACGTCGGGGATGAGCAGCACCGCAACCGTGCCGAGGACGACGCCGACCCCATAGGCCCAACGCCACGACGCCACCGAAGCGATCAACAGACTCGCGAGGCCGGCCGTGGTGGTCGATACCGCAATGGCCGACTGTTTGATCCCGAGGGCAACGCCGCGGCGTTGCAGCGACACGCCCTCGGCGATGAGGACGTTCGCTCCCGGTTGCGAGATGGCGTTTCCCGGTGCAGTGATCAGAAGCGCGACGATGAACAGCCAGAGGCTCGGGGCGAGACTCATCGCCACGATGCCGGCCATCGAGAAGAAGGCACCGGTTCGCAGCGCGCGCTGCGGATTGCGGTCGGTGAACGTGCCACCGGCCACCGTGATCAGCGACGAGATCGCGAACACGCCGGACACGACGAGGCCCAACGTACGATCCCCGAAGCCGAGGTCACGTTGGATGTCGGGCGCCAAGGCACCGGTGAGATGAATGGGCAAGACACCGGCGACCACGACGATCAACGCAGCGGCAATGGTGCGAGCACCACTGGGGTACCCGTCACGGGGAGCAAGCACGGTCGTCTGGTCGGGCAAGGCGACATCATGCCGCCTTCACCGCCCGATGTGCGAGGATGGAAAACCTCTCGGATTTCGGACCAGGTGTCCATCACGCCGGATGGCGTTCGTCGTGGTGGTGACACGAGCAGCGAAGCCTTCGCCTCGAATGAACAAAGGACCCCACCATGAACTACATGCTCTTGCTCTATTCGGCTGCCGACGCCGGACCCAAGCCGGGAAGCCCCGAACAAGCGGCCGAGATGCCGAAATGGATGGCGTTCTCCCAGGCGCTCGTCGATGCCGGCGCGATGGTCGCCGGCGAGCCGCTGCACCCGGTGTCGACGGCGACGACCGTTCGCTCACGAAACGGTGAAATCCTCACCACCGACGGTCCCTTCGCCGAGACCAAGGAACAGCTGGGCGGCTACTACATCATCGACGTCGCTGATCTCGACGCCGCGATCGAGTGGGCTTCGAAGACCCCGCTGACCCCGTACGGCTCGGTCGAGGTCCGTCCGATCATGGCGATGCCGACCCCCTGATGCACTCGCCGGTCGCCCAGGTCTTCGCCGACGAATGGCCGCGTCTCGTTGCCACGCTGATGCAAGATCTGGGCGACCTCGGCCTGGCCGAAGACGCTGCACAGGAGGCATTCGTCGAGGCCGCAACGAGATGGGGGCCGGCCTCGACGCCCATTCGGCCCGGAGCGTGGTTGCTCACCACGGCCCGGCGCAAAGCCATCGACCAGCTGCGACGCCGACAGTCGATGGACCAGCGACTGCAGATCCTCGGCGCCCTTCTCGACGACGAGACCGCCGATGCCGAGCCCTCGCGAGCGGCCCTCGACGACTCCCAGCTGGCCATGATCTTCGGTTGCTGCCATCCAGCGCTCGCCATCGAAGCGCAGGTGGCACTCACCCTGCGTCATGTCGGGGGCCTGTCGACGGCGCAGATCGCTGCGGCGTTCATCGTGCCGGAAGCGACCATGGCGAAGCGCTTGGTGCGGGCGAAACACAAGATCCGAGAGGCGAACGTGCCGTTCTCGGTGCCGACCGCCGAGTATCTGACCGATCGCCTGGCCGCCGTCCTCCACGTGATCTATGTGATCTTCACCGAAGGCCACGCGCCGAGCGACGACACCCACTCGAACGCTGGGCCGAGTTTCGTGCGCGGCAACCTCTGCGATGAGGCCCGCTGGCTCTCTCGGGTGGTGGCCGATCTCCTGCCAGACGAACCCGAAGCGAACGGACTGGCGGCGTTGCTCTGCTTCACCGACGCCCGTCGTTTGGCGCGAAGCGACGCCGACGGCAACCTGATCCTGCTCGATGACCAGGACCGTTCGCTGTGGGATGCCGCCGCCAACGCCGAGGGTCATGCACGACTTGGACGGGCGTTGGCGTTGCAGCACCGGGGCCCGTTCCAGCTCCAGGCTGCGATTGCCGCAGTACATGCGTTGGCGCCGACGGCGGTTGACACGGATTGGCCCCACATCGTTGCGCTCTACGAGCGACTCATCGAGTGCACCGACTCCGGTGTCGTTCGACTGAACGCCGCCGTTGCCGCCTCCATGGTGCACGGGCCGGCACACGGTCTGGTACTGGTCGACACGCTCGCCGCCGACGGTTCGCTCGATCGGTACCGCTACCTTCCGGCGGCCAGAGCCGATCTCCTGCGGCAACTCGAGCGGTGGAACGAAGCGGCCGAGGAGTATCACAAGGCTCTGGCGCTGACCAGCAACCCGGCCGAGCGCCGATTCCTCGCTCGACGCCTGGTCGACGTGCACGCCAACGCTCCCACCGGCGGACCGGTCTAGCGTTGGCCCCGTGATCGTCGACGTGCTCGCAGCGAATCAGGCCTTCTACCAGGCCCATGAAGACCGTGACTTCCCGGCCATGCAGGCGGTCTGGGAACACTCCGATCGCGCCACCTGCATCCATCCCGGCTGGCAGATCCTGCGGGGCTGGCCGATGGTCGAACAGTCGTGGCAGCGGATCCTCACCGGACCGGGCCGCAACCAGTTCATCATCACGAACGAGTCGGTGATGATCGACGGCGGTCTCGCCTTCGTGACACTCGACGAGAACCTCGTCGGCGCCCAGCACGCCGGAACGATCGCGGCGACCAACGTGTTCGCCCTCACGGCCTCGTCGACCGACCCCGGTACCGGCACGGCCTGGAAGATGATCCTTCACCACGGCTCACCGGTGGCTGCCACGATCGCCTGAGGCGGCCTATCGTTGCGCGGTGCCGTTCTCGCCCCTCTCGCTCGCCGCCATCGATCGCTCACTCCTTGCCCAGGACTCGCCGCTGGGCGACGGTCGAATCGACAATTGGATCATCTCGTCGTCGGTCCATGTGGTGGTCGGAGCGCTCGTCCTCGTCTCGATGACCGCAGCCGTCGCGTGGATCGGCTGGCTCGCCTGGAAGGGTCGAGCGATCGACCTGACCGGCAAGGTGATCCTCTCGGTCGCCCAGGTGGTGCTCGCCATCCAGGTGCTGATCGGGATCAAGCTGCTCGACCAGGGCCAGGGCATCGTCCAGCTCTACATCCACTACATCGGTGGGCTGGCTCCGATGGGAGCGTTCCTCGTCGGCGGCTGGTGGGTTCGCGGCGACACGCCGAAGTCCACTCGGGTCCTGGCCGCGCTCATCGCGGTCGGCTGGTTGTCGGCGATGATGGCCTTCACGATCGGCCGCCAGTACGCCAACGGCTGACGTCGGCGCTCGCAGCTCGCCACCGAGGATTCAGCCGACACGCACGTCGAGCACCTCGAGACCGTCGTCGGGCCGTAACCCGTACGGCAGCCCAGCAGGAATGCTCACGCTGTCGCCGCGTACGAGCGAGATCGGCTCGTGACCTTCGAGGCTCAGTTCTGTCGTGCCCGCCAGCACGAAGTGGAAGCGGAACTCGTGCTCATGACCGGCGAGCGTGACGTCGTCGGAGCCGCCGAGCGCACGTGCCACCTGCACATCGGCCAGACCGTCGGTTGCCGCATCGATGCCCGAGTTGCGTGCCTCGAAGCCAGGATGGTCCCAGGGTTCGTAGGTCGCTCCCGCCGCTTGGTGCCAGACGAAACGCTGACCTCCGAAGTCTCGCTCGCGATCGATGACCGACGTGGGGAGACCGAAGCGGTGCTCGCCGAAGGTGTCGTGTTCGGCCGGGCAGCCGATCTCGACGACCTCGAGGTGATCGGAACTCTCGAGCACCCGGTGCCGGATCTCCGGCGGTTGGAGCACGGCGTCGCCTGCCCGCATGATGAAGGGCTCACCCTGGTCCTCGTAGACCAGCTTCGCCCAGCCCCGTGCGCAGAAGATCAGCTGGAAACGGATGCGGTGATAGTGGACATAGTCGGGCACCGGACCGCCGTCGGTGATGTGGATGTGCGAGGCGATGAAACGACCGCCGTGACGCGAGGGAATGAGATCTCGATACTGCATCCCGGCGCGACCCGTGCCGAGTGCGGCGTCGGCGGCTCGGGAGATGACCAGCTCGGGCTGCATGTCCGGCACGACCATGAGCCGGGAAGCGTCGAACTCGACGATCTCCCAGTTGTCGGGCCAGGTCACCGACCCGGCAGGGCGCAGCCGCCCCGAACCCAGATGGATTCGGGCCGGCAGCACGTCGGCCGCCGGCACACGACGAACTCGAAACCGGGTGCCGAACCCGGAGACATCGGCCTCTGCCGGGTCGTCCGCCGGCGAGATCCGGTCGATCCGAAACCCTGCGGCGACGAGCGCGGTGAGGGCACCGGAAAGGTCGGCGCAGGTGAGGTCGGCGGCGGCTTCGGCGTTCGTCATGGCGTCACAGAGTACGGGTCGGTGCTCGGGAGTAGCTCGGGGCAAAGGAGAAAACCCCGGAAATTCAACCAAGCATCCCACCGTTGTCTACGAAACCCTGCTTTCCTATGGCCTTCATCCCCCTACGAAGGAGTTGCAGTGGCAACAAAGGCAGAAATGATCACCGCCGTCGCCGAGCGCGGTGGTTCCGACAAGAAGACGGCCGAGGCAGTCCTCGGAGCGTTCTTCGACTACACCGCCGAGGAAATCAAGAAGGGCAACAAGGTCGCCTGGCCGGGCTTCGGCACCTTCTCGATGACCGAGCGGGGGCCACGCAAGGGTCGTAACCCCCAGACCGGCGAGCCGCTGAAGATCAAGAAGAGCCGCTCGATCAAGCTCTCGACCTCGGCACCGATGAAGGCATGGCTGCTCGGCCGTACCACCAAGCGCTGATCACACCCTTCGAGTGTCACGAACGACCTGGCAGTGAACTGCCGGGTCGTTCGTCGTTTTGGGCTCGCTCCGGTCCGGCCTTGTCTGGTCACTGCTTCATCTGATGAGTAACGTGAACGGGACCACACTCCCCACGCCCGAGCCGCAGGAGCCTTTCATGAGCTACGACGCCGATACGACCACCTCCGACACGACTGCGACCGACGTCATCGACTTCGGCCCGGTCACCGACTGGCTGAACGACTGGGACTGGCTCGATGACCAGTGGGGTCCGAATGCCGTCGAGATCTGGAACAAGGTTCGCGAGACCCAGCCACTCGCCATGACCGAACGCTACGGGAGGGCATGGATGCCCGTCACGATGGCCGCCGTGCAAGAGGTCTCGCACAACACCGACGACTTCTCCTCCATCTGGGTCAACGTGTCTCGGCCGGATGCTCCCCGCACACCGGCCCCACCCATCACATCGGATCCGCCCGACCACAAGGGCCATCGCCGGCTCTTGCTGCCGGCGTTCAGCCCGAAGCAGATCGCGCCGATGGAAGAGGAGATCCGCGAGTTCTGTCGCTCCCTGATCGCCGACATCGGCGACAGCCCGACGGCTGATGGTGCGGTGCAATACAGCCAGCACATTCCCGTCCACGCCATCTGCCAGCTCGTCGGCATCCCCGAATCCGACGCCGAGATGTTCCGCCATTGGATCTACCTGAACTTCCAGGTGGCGCCGAAGGACAACAAGGTTCGCGCCGAACTCCAGACCGAGATGGACGACTACTTCGCCAAGCTGCTGCGGGCACGAGAGGCCGATCCGCAAGACGACATGGCCACCCTCGTCGCCACCGCCGTCATCGATGGCGAACCCATCGGCGAGCGGTTGAAGCTCGGCTACCTCAAGCTGCTGTTGGTCGCCGGCATCGACACCACGTGGAGCGCCATCGGCTCGGGCATCTGGCACCTGGGAACGAACCCAGCCGATCGCGATCGGCTGGTCGGTGCACCCGACGACGACCCCATCTGGCTCACCGCGACCGAAGAGATCCTGCGCTTCTACTCACCGGTCACGATGGCACGCAAGACCATTGCCGACACCGAGGTGTCGGGTTGCCCGGTGCACGCCGGTGACCAGATGCTGCTCACCTTCCCCGCTGCCAACCACGATCCCGAAGCCTTCGATGACGCCGATCAGTTCATCATCGATCGCGAGCGGAACCGCCATGTGGCCTTCGGCCTTGGCATCCACCGTTGTCTGGGCTCGAACCTCGCCCGACTCGAACTCGTGGTGGCGATCCAGGAATGGATCCGAGCGTTCCCCGACTACATCGTCGACGAAACCCAGGAAACCACCTGGACCAACGGCCAGATCCGCGGCCCACGCAACATTCCCTGCATCCTGCATCCGTGACGTTGCCTCCTGCGGCCGTGACCGAACCCATCGATCGTCGGCAACTCGGGTTCTACGCCCTCGCAGGGGCGCCCCGATCGCCCCGCGACCTCATCGACGAGATCCGATCGGCCGAAGCGATGGGTCTCGGGCACGCGTTCATCTCCGAGCGTTTCAACATCAAAGAGGCGGCCACACTGTGCGGCGCGGCCGGGGCGGTTTCGGACTCCATCCAGATCACCACGGCCGCAACGAACCACACCACCCGGCATCCCATGGTGACCGCCTCGTTCGCGTCGACGATGTGGCGACTCACCGAAGGCCGATTCAGTCTCGGGCTCGGTCGGGGCATCGATCGAGCCATGAAGGCCTACGGCATGACCACGACGACCACGGCCGATCTCGAGGTCGCCGCCGATCTGTATCGACGGCTGTGGCGAGGAGAGACCGTGCTCGGGCACACCGATCGTGCGGGGACCTACCCCGTGCTTCGGCTCGACCCCGACTTCGATGAGCCGATCCCGCTCAGCATCGTCGCCTTCGGGCCCAACACGCTCGACCTCGCCGGCCGTGTCTTCGATCGGGTGGTGCTCCACACGTTCTTCACCGATGACACCACACGTCGAGCGGTGCAGATCGTCAAGGAAGCAGCCGAGCGGGCCGGTCGCGATCCCGACGAGGTCGAGGTGTGGTCATGCTTCGCCACCATCGGTGACCACTTGCCACACGACGTGCAGATCAAGAAGACCGTTGGTCGCTTGGCCACCTATCTCCAGGCGTACGGCGACCTCATGGTCTCCACCAACGATTGGGACCCGGCCGTCCTCGCCGACTTCCGGGCCGATTCGTTCGTCGCCTCGTTTCCCGGGGCGCTCGACGCCAAGGCGACCACGTCCGAACTCGAGCACGTGGCCACCCTGATTCCACCGGAATGGCTGGCACCGGCGGCCACCGGGTCGTCTGCCCAGTGCGTCGCTGCCGTGGCCAACCAGTTCGACCTCGGGTGCGATGGCGTCATTCTGCATGGGGCGAACCCCACGGAACTCGCACCGATCATCGAGGCCTTGCCCACGACCTGATGATCGTGGCGGTTACGCTCGCGGAGTGAATCGCTTTCCTGCACAGCGCCTGATCCCCGCCGGGGACATCCTCGGCGAATGCCCCGTGTGGGATCCGCGGGCGAACGAGCTGCTGTGGACCGACATCCACGGACGGCGACTCCATCGTCTTCCCGAAGGTCACACCGAGCCGATCACGCTCCAACTCGACGGTCGCCTCTGTTCGTTCGCCGTCACCGACGTCGGGCTGCTCATCGCCGCCTTCGACACCGGTCTCGGCCTGCTCGACCGGGAAACCGGCCACGTCGAATGGCTCGGCGATGTCGAGCCCGATCGACCGGAGACCCGATGCAACGACGGCCGCCCCGACCGCAACGGCAACTTCGTGTTCGGCACCATGGTCGAGGGCGATGTCGACGCCGCGCCGGGCAACTTCTATCACTGGAACGCCGGCCGGGGCCTCACCCACCTGTACCGCAGTGCCCGCATCTCGAACGGGCTGTGCTTTGGGGCCGACGGCCTGATCATCCACTACGCCGACTCGGTCAAGGGCATCATGTGGCGGGCCCGCTACCACCCCCAACATGCCCTCCTCATCGAAGACGAGGTGTTCGTCCCCCCGACGGCAGGCCCCGGCTCGCCCGATGGTGCGGCCGTCGACACCAACGGCAACGTGTGGAATGCCCGCTGGGGCGGGTACGGCGTTGCCTGCTTCGCTCCCGACGGCGAGATGATCGCCTTCGTCGATGTCGACGTTCCTCACGTGAGTGCGTGCACCTTCGGCGGTCCCGATCTCGACCGCCTCTACATCACCACCGCCCGTGAGCACCTCGACCACGACGACCCGGCCTTCGAGGCTTCGGGGTCGCTCTACGTGGCGGATGTGCAGGCGGTCGGCCTGGCTGCGGTCCCGGTCGCGACGGGTCGCTAGAGACCGCGCTGCACGACCCGCTCGGGATGGATGCGCAACAGGGCATTCGGTTCGCTCAACGGGTGTTCGCTCACCCAGAGCTCGGCCTCGGGCCCGTGATACGGGGCCACGAGGGCGAGGCGATCGGATTCGCTCACCTGTTCGTGGATCGTGGTTCGACCGTGCAGTCGCACGTACGACCCGCCGTGGGGCGCCAGCACCAACAGCGACACCTCGGGATTCGTTGCCACGTGGCGAGCCTTCGCCGAGGTGGGTGAGCAACTGATCCAGACCGTCATCTGAGCGGGGTCGGCCTCGTCGAGGTGGAACCACACCACCGATTGCGAGATCGACCCGCTCGCCGGATCGAGCGTGGCCAGTACGGCATGGAGCGGGCGTCGGAGAAAGGTCACCACGGCGTCGTCGAAGGTCATGAGGTCGCCACCGGATCCGTGAGCGTTCCATCGCCGGCCGCCATCGCCTTGGCCCAGCGATAGTCGGCCTTGCCCGCCGGCGACCGCACCACCTCGGGGGTGAAGATGATCGTCTTCGGCAGCTTGTAGCGGGCGAGATGCTTCGCCGCTTCGTCGATCAGGTCGGCCTCGGTGGCCACCGCCCCCTGACGGAGCCGGACGATGGCGACCACCTCGCTCCCCCATCGCTCGCTCGGGCGACCGGCGACCACGACGTCGTAGACCGCCGGGTGGTGCATCAGCGCCGCCTCGACCTCTTCGACGAAGATCTTCTCGCCGCCCGAATTGATCGTCACCGACTCCCGACCGAGCAGCTCGATCATCCCGTCGCTTCGCCATCGGGCCCGATCGCCGGGGACCGAGAAGCGTTGCCCGTCGATCTCGGGGAACGTCGCTGCCGTCTTGGCTGGGTCGCCGAGGTAACCAAGTGGAATCCGACCGCTCTTGCCCAGCCATCCAGGCCCGGTGTCTCGAGCGTCGAGCAGCGTCGAGAGGTCGTCGCTCACGATCACCGAGTTCGGATCGGGCACGAAGGTGCCGGTGGTCGCGACATCGCCCTTCGCCGTCGACTGGCGCAGCTGGCCACCGGCTTCGGAGGATCCGACGCCGTCGATCACCGTGACGTGCGGTAGGAGCTCGAGGAACTTGGCCTTGCGAGGCGCCGAGAGGGCCGCACCGCCCGACAACACGACGGTCAGGGTCGAGAGGTCGTAGCGATCGGCGTTCGTCTCGAGTTCGTCGAGCATCGGCTGGGCGTAGGCATCGCCGACGATGAGCAGGAACGTGACCCGTTCACGATCGATCGTGGCGAACACGTCGGCGGGGTCGAGCCGATCGGTGACGCTCTGGATGATGACGGGGTCACCTCGACCCCAGGCACTGAAGGCATTCCAATGCCCGGCGCCATGCATGAACGGGGGGGCCGGCAGGAACCGCATGTCGGGCTTCGTCGCCGGTGGCCCAGTCGGCGATGGCGTCGATCGACTCGAACTCGGCGTCGGCCGCCGCGTTGCGGATGCCGAAGGCAGCCACTGCGGCATCGGCCTGGCGCCACAGCACACCCTTCGGCATGCCGGTGGTGCCTCCGGTGTAGAGGATGTAGAGATCGTCGGGTGACCACGACGACGGCCGGTCGGTCGCCCGACGCCGAGGCGAGCACGTCGTGGTACCACTCGGCTCCGGGCAGCAGCGGTTCGCCGGAGTCATCGGGCACCTGGATGACGACTCGCAGATCGGGAAGCGACGATCGGATCGATTGCAGTGTCGGCGCGAATCGGGAGTGCACCACGATCGCGGCCGCCTTGGCATCGCTGAGGAGGTACGTGAGTTCCTCGGCCACGTACCGATAGTTGACGTTGAACGGAGCGAGGCGTGCCTTGTAGGCACCGAGCATGCTCTCCAGGTACTCGTTGCCGTTGGTCAGATAGATCGCCACGTGGTCCTGGCCCGACTCGTGATTGGCGAGCTGGGTCCGTTCGGTGACGGCACCAAGACCCCGGTCGATCAATCCGTTGGCGAGGCGTCGCGTGCGATCGGTGACATCGGCCCAGGTGAAACGCCGATCACCCCAAACCAGGCATTCGCGATCGGGATCCCGCTCGGCGATCGCTTCGTGGAGAGCCGCCAGGTTGATCTCGGTCATCACCCTGTTCTAGCACCCGGCTCAACCTCCGGCGAGAAGGCGAAGCGTTGCGTAGGCGGTGTTGATGCGGTGACGCTCGGTATCGAAACGTTGGAGCTGTGCGTTGTAGGCCGCTTTGACGGCGTCCCACTCGGCACCGGGAGCCACGCCGAGAATGGCACGAGCCTCGGCGTCGCCCAGAGCCGGGAGATCCCGCAGATCGATCACCTCTGGTGACGGCTCGGTGAACGAGAGATCGACCGCAGGCATCGGTGGCGGCGTTGGCGTGTTGAATCGAAGATCGGGACGAGCCACCCCGCCATCATGCCAGCGCACCAGCGGGTTGACAGCACCACTCGATCGATCCCCGGGGCTCTACGCTCGTGGTGTGGATCGGCCGACACCATTCGACGTCGAGCTCGAGCGAGAGCGGGCGGCGCTGGCCCGGATGCAAGCGTTGCATCAGGGTCACCTCGATCGTGCTCGTCGCATGGCGACCCAGTTGGCCACCGAGGCGGCCGAGGCCACCGAGGACGGCATCCGAGACCTGGTCGACGAAGACGGCGAGGTCGACGCTGCCATTCGAGCGTCGCTGGTGCGCCAGAGCGCCGATCGAGCGATGCACGCCATTCGCCGGGTGACCGAGCTCGAAGCCATGGGCGAGGCGTTGGCCTTCGGGTACACGTGCTCGACCGAGGGGGAACGGGTCGACGTGGGCCGTCTGACCGTCATCGACGACGCCACGGGAGAGGCTGCCCTCATTGATTGGCGGGCCCCGGCAGCGGTGCCGTTCTATCGGGCGACACCGATCGATCGTCTCGGGGTCGACCGTCGGCGACACTTCGTCTACGCCGCCGACGAGCTCGAGGGCTACGCCGATGAACTCTTCGACGTCGATGCCCTGGTCGACGATGTCGGCCAGGCCCATCAGCGTCTTCGAGGCGAGGCGGCCATCCTCGCCGCGCTCGACCTTCCCACCCGTGATCACATGCGGTCGGTGGTTGCCACGATCCAGGCCGAACAGGATGCCGTCGTGCGAGCGCCGAGCAACGGTGCACTCGTGGTGCAGGGTGGTCCGGGCACCGGCAAGACAGTGGTGGCGTTGCACCGTGCGGCGTACCTGCTCTACGAACACCGAGCAGCGCTGTCCGACACCGGCGTGCTGATCGTCGGGCCGAGCTCGGAGTTCTTGGCCTACATCAGCGGCGTTCTGCCGTCGCTCGGCGAATCCGGGGTCATCTCGGTCACGGCCAGCGAACTGTTCTCGGGCATCCTGCGAGGCCGCACCGAGGCACCAGCCGTTGCCGAGCTGAAGGGCGCCGAGGTCATGGCCGACCTGCTCGCCAATGCGGTCGAGGATCGGCAGCGGCGCCCGACCGAGGCGCTGCACACCTACTACGGCTCTCGGCGAGTCGTCCTGGGTCTCGCCACGCTCGAGTCGATCTTCGAACGAGCTCGCCGCCACGCCAATCACAATGACGGCGCGGCTGCGTTTCGCCAGGGCATCGTGGAGGCGTTGGCCGTTGCCGTGCACGATCCCACGTTCGCGAGCCTCGGCGACGCCATGGAATCGTTCCGACGATCGGGTCGCGTCCGCCACTTCCTCATGCGTCACTGGCCGACACTCACGCCCGAGCAGGCGCTCAACGATCTCCTCGGTTCGCCTGCGCTGCTCCACTCGGCCAGTCAGGGGCTCGGTCTCGGTCGCGATCAGCGAGCGCTGCTCTACCGGCAGCGCACGTCCGAGGTCGACCTCGAGCAAGCCCGGTGGACCGATGCCGACGTGCCCCTGCTCGACGAGCTGCTGGCGTTGCTCGGGCCGGTGTTGCGCGAGGCCGACGAGGAGCAGCTGCGACGCGATGCGCTCGACGAGTTCGAACTGGCGCAGAGGCTCGAAGCCGCCGAGGAAGACGACCTCGAAGACGACACCGAATTCGACCGCAAGGCAATCGATCCCGACGGTCTCGGCTACGAGGTGCTGAGCCTCGACGATCCGTACCTCGACGCCGGAGCCTTCGAAGCATGAGCGATCGCTACACGCCCGACGATGACGACGATCTGTCGTTCGACGAACTCGACCTCGACGCCGCCGACGCGGTGTTCGATCGTGGTGCCTCGGTGGCCGAGCTCGCCATTCGACAGCGCTCGTGGCGCTTCGGTCATGTCATCGTGGACGAGGCACAAGACCTCACCCCGATGCAGTGGCGGATGGTCGCCCGTCGAGCGAGAGGTACGTCGATGACCATCGTCGGCGACCTCGCCCAGCGCTCCAACGGAGCGCCGGGCCAATGGCGAGACCACCTCCCCCACTCGATCCGCTCGTTCGACTACCGCGAGCTGACCACCAACTATCGGTCGCCGGCGGAGGTCAACGATCTGGCGGCGGCGCTGCTCGCTTCCCTTGCACCGGACCTCACCGTGTCGCGCTCGATTCGTCACACGGGTGATGCGCCACGAGCCCTGGCCGTCACCTCGATCCTCGACGAGCTCCCGGCCGTGATCGACGACGAGCTCGAACGGATCGGCGACGGCAAGGTCGCGGTCATCTCCTCGACGCCCGTCGTCACCCCCGCCGCCGTCCATGCCCTGACGCCCCGATCCTCCAAGGGCCTCGAGTTCGACTCGGTGATCATCGTCGAACCGGCAGCGATGCTCGCCGAGCCGCACGGCTTGAGCCTGCTGTACGTCGCCGTCACCCGCACGACCCGGCGGCTGACGTTCGTGCACACCGGCGAACTCCCGCCGATCCTGGCCGACTCAATCGGCCCGACCCCCACTCGCTGATTGCGGGAGGGCTGGTTGCAGGAGGGCTGGTTGCAGGAGGGCTGGTTGCAGGAGGGCTGGTTGCAGGAGGGCTGGTTGCAGGAGGATTGCATCTCGGCCCGCCGTGCGCCCTATTGTCGGCGACCATGAAGATCTCCATGTCCCTGAACTATTCCGGCGGCTTCAAGGAAGGCGTCGAGCGTGTGCAACAGCTCGAGAAGGCCGGCCTCGACGTCGTCTGGATTCCCGAGGCCTACAGCCACGATGCCATCAGCCAGGTCGGCTACCTGGCAGCCAAGACCGAGACGGTGCAGATCGGCACCGGCATTCTCAACGTCTACTCTCGTACCGCCAGCTGCATCGGTCAGACCGCCTCGGGCTGTGACTTCGTCAGCGACGGTCGATTCATCCTGGGGCTCGGAGCGTCGGGTCCTCAGGTGATCGAGGGTTTCCATGGCGTGCCATACGAAAAGCCGATGCCGCGTATCCGTGACTACATCGCAGTCACCCGCATGATGCTTCGTCGAGAGAAGATCGAGTATCAGGGTTCGGCCATCACCATCCCGCTTCCCGAGGGCGAAGGCACCGGGCTGGGCAAGCCGCTCAAGCTGATCAACCATCCGGTGCGCAGCGAGGTACCGATCTACTGGGCCAGTCTCATGGGGCTCTCGGTCACGAACACGGCCCGCTACGCCGACGGTTGGCTCCCGATCTTCTTCATGCCGGAGAAGTTCCGTGACGTCTGGGGCGAAGACCTCGACAAGGGTCTGGCCAAGCGCGACCCGGCGCTCGGCGAACTGTCGATCAATGCCGGCGGCATGCTGGCGATCGACGACTCGCTCACCGGCGATGCCCAGAAGGCGATCCTCGATCACGCCCGCCCGAACGCAGCGCTCTACATCGGCGGTATGGGCGCACGAGACAAGAACTTCTACAACACGATCGCCAGGCGCTACGGCTTCGTCGACGAGGCCACCGAGGTGCAGAACCTCTACCTCGACGGTCAGAAGGACGCTGCTGCTGCTGCGGTGCCGGGTGAGCTGATCGAGAAGTCGAACCTGGTCGGCCCGGCCGGCTACATCAAGGAGCGGATCGCCGCCTACAAGGAGGCCGGTGTCAACATGCTCTCGGTCAACCCGGTCGGCCCCGATCCCGTCGGCACCATCGAAAAGCTCCGCGCACTGATCGACTGAGAGCTCGTGACCGGTAGCGACCCGCAGCTCGAGTTGGTGGCCCGGCTTCGGCTGGCCGTTGCCCGACTCAATCGTCAGCTGCGGGCGCAATCGGCCAACGATCTGACGTTGTCGATGCAGTCGGCCCTGTTCACGGTCAGTCATGAGGGTCCCCTCACGTTGGGCGCCCTCGCGCTGCGCGAGCAGGTGGCGCCGTCGATGATCACGAAGCTGCTCGACCGTCTCGAGCGTGATGGCCTCGTCGTCCGCACGGCGCACAAGACCGACAAGCGCGTCAAGTACGTGACGGCAACGGCGCTCGGTCATGAACGCACCCAACAGATTCGCTCGCGACGCGAGGCATGGCTGGCCACCCGGGTGGCCTCCCTCGACCCGGCCGATGTCGAGTCCCTGGCGGCGGCGATCGATGTACTGGAGTTGCTGAGCGAGCCCGACGACCCGTCGAGCAGCTAGCGGCCGACGACCCGCATGGCGAGGTCGGCGTAGTGATAGGCAACCTGGTCGGCACTGAACTCGCCGTCGTCTCTGAACCAAAGCGAGAGCCCGACACCCATGTCGAGCAGCGTGTAGGCGGCAAGCTTGGCCGAACGAACCTCGAAGACGCCGGTTTCGGATCCTCGGGTGATGAGATCGCGGAACGAGTGCTCATAGGCCCGGCGCATCTGCTTGACCTCGTACGACATCTCCGGTGACAGCGAAGCCAGCTCTCGATTGCCGACGGTGACCTCGCGCCGATAGCGGGAGTGGAAGCGGACGTGGGCCTCCACTGCACGTCGCAACTGCTGGGCGAGATCGTCGCTGGTGGCAACCGCTTGATCGTGGTCTCGCTGGAGTCGCGCCATCGTGCCGACCATGAGTTGGCTGAGCAGGTCGTGTTTGGAGGCCACGTGCTTGTAGAGACTGGGTCCTCGAACGTCGAGCGCACCGCCGATGTCCTCCATCGTGGTTGCGGCGTAGCCCTGGGCGGCGAAGAGGGTCAGTGCCGCATCGAGGATGCGGGCGATGCGTGGGCTCAGTCCGTCGATGAGGACACCGAGATCGGGTGCAGCGTCGATCGGGAGCGTTTGAGACATCGTTCGAAACCTAATGACCCCGGACGGTCACCACCAAATGTTCACCGTCTGAGGGGTGTTCCTCAAGGAGACGAGGAACCGCATGACCGACTAGGTTCGCCACCATGTATCCAGGATCTGCCGCAAACCCCGAACATCCGTGCTTCATCATGGCCTCGACGGGCGAAACCGTCAGCTATGCCGACTTCGAAGCCCGCGCCAATGCGCTCGCCCAGGTCTTGCGCAACGAGGGGCTCCGGCGTCTCGACCACTACTCGATCCTCATGGAGAACAACGATCGCTACCTCGAGTCGTGTGCAGCGGGAGAACGCAGTGGGCTCTACTACACCTGCATCAACTCGTATCTGACGGGAGATGAGGTCGCATACATCCTCGAGAACTCCGAATCCCAGGTGTTGATCACCTCGGCCTCACGTCTCGCCGTCGCACTCGAAGCCGTTGCTCTCTGCCCGAACGTCAAGCTCTGCCTGGTGACCGGGGCCGACGCGAGCACGCTGGCCGACATCGACAGCCACGCCCGGTTCGAATCCTATGAGGCCGCCATCGCCGGCCAGCCCACCGGGCCGATCGCCGACGAGTGGCTCGGCACGTCGATGCTCTACTCCTCCGGAACCACCGGACGGCCAAAGGGCATCATCCGCCCCCTGCCCGAAGAGCCCCCCAGCTTCAACATGCCGTTGTTCGGCTTCCTCGATCAGCTCTGGCAGTATCGCGACGGCATGGTCTACCTGTCGCCGGCGCCGCTCTATCACTCTGCACCACAGGCTGCGGTCAACCTCACCCTGCGCCGTGGCGGCACCGTCGTGATCATGGAACGCTTCGATCCCGAGCGCTATCTCCAACTGATCGAGGAGTACTCGGTCACCCACAGCCAACTCGTGCCGACCATGTTCAGCCGCATGCTCAAGCTGCCCGAAGAGGTTCGCACTCGCTATGACCTGTCGTCGCTGGAGTTCGCGGTGCACGCCGCTGCTCCCTGCCCGGTGCCGGTCAAGGAGCAGATGATCGAGTGGTGGGGGCCCATCATCCACGAGTACTACGGCGCAACCGAGGGGCTCGGCTTCACCGCCTGTGACACCGAGGAATGGCTCGCCCACCCCGGAACCGTCGGACGGGTGATCCTCGGCAATCTGCACGTGCTCGACGACGACGGCAATCCCTCGCCGAAGGGGGAACCGGGCACCCTGTGGTTCGAGACCGCCACCGAGTTCGAGTACTTCAACGATCCGAACAAGACCGCCGAAGCCACGTCGGCTGACGGCACCATGACCAGCGTCGGCGATGTCGGCTACGTCGACGACGACGGCTTCCTGTACCTGACCGACCGGGCAACGTTCATGATCATCTCCGGCGGGGTGAACATCTATCCTCAGGAGACCGAGAACCTCCTCATCACCCACCCCAAGGTCGCTGACGCCGCCGTCTTCGGCGTACCGAACGTCGACCTCGGCGAAGAGGTCAAGGCCGTCGTCCAGTTGATGCCCGGCGTTCCCGAAACCGACGACACCGTCGCCGAACTCCTCGCGTTCTGCGGCGAGCATCTCTCCCGACAGAAGATCCCTCGCTCGATCGACTTCGAGGCCGAGCTTCCTCGCCTCCCGACGGGCAAGCTCTACAAGCGGACGCTGCGCGATCGCTACTGGGGTGACGGCAAGAGCCGAATCGTCTAGCTCCGATCGAGCAGGCCCGTTCCAGCCCTATCGTTGGCCCCATGTCTGAGTCCCCTGCTTCTGCTCGTGCCCTCGATGCCGACGAGCGCGTCTGTCGGGCGTTTCGAGCCGTCTTCGGCCATCCTGCCCCCTTGCTCGCTCGCTCGCCCGGCCGGGTGAACCTGATCGGTGAGCACACCGACTACAACGATGGTTTCGTCCTGCCCATGGGGCTTCCGCATGCAACCTGGCTCGCCGTCGAGCCGCGCGACGACCGGCGCGTCATCCTGCACAGTGAGGGTTATGGCGTCACCCGTTTCGACATCGACGACGTCGCCCCCGGCCGACCGGTCGAAGGCTGGGGCGTGCACGTGGCCGGGACCCTCTGGGCTCTGCGCGAGGCCGGCGTCCGACTGCGAGGATTCCAGGGAGCCGTCGCCACCGATGTCCCCGTCGGGGCCAGCCTGTCGTCGTCGGCCGCGCTCGAGGTCGCTGCGGCCCGAGCAGCGACGGCCGTCGCCGATCAACCGTTCGATCCCGTCGTTGCCGCCCGAGCCGGGCAGCGAGCCGAGGGTGACTTCCTCGGGTTGCCGTCGGGCATCATGGACCAGCTCGTCTCCGCGGTCGCCGTTGCCGACCATGCGGTGTTGATCGACTGCGCCGATCTGTCCACTCGAGCCGTTCCGGTACCGAAGGCGGCGACGATCGTCATCCTCGACACCATGAGTCGACGAGAGCTCGCCGAATCCGAATACGGCAAGCGCCGCGCCGATTGCGAGCAAGCCGTCGCCATCCTCGGCATCGACTCGCTGCGCCAGGCCGGTATCGAGATGATCGAGGACCGTGCCGACGAGCTCGGTGAACGCGTCGCCAACCGAGCTCGGCATGTCGTCAACGAGATCGCTCGCACCGAACGGGCCGCTTCCGACCTCGCCTCGTCCGACCTCGTTGCCTTCGGGAAGGCCATGAACGACAGTCACGCCAGCTTGCGCGACCTCTACGACGTGAGCGGCCCACAGCTCGACACGATGGTCGAGGTCGCGCAGGGCGCGCCCGGTGTGTTCGGTGCTCGCATGACCGGCGGCGGCTTCGCCGGTGCCGCGGTGGCCATGGTCGACACCGATCAGGTCGCGGCGTTCACGAACGCCGTGAGCGACGGCTACACCGAGCGGACCGGCGTGGTCCCGACCCTCTACGTCGTGCGACCGGGCAACGGTGCGAGCCTCGCGACCGCGTGCGAGCCGGGAGACAGCCGGTGAGCGACTTCCTCGGTACCCCCAATCGTGGTTCGGCTCGACTGCGGGAGCTCCTTGCTCGGCCCGAGCCGCTCCTCCTGCCCGGGTGCTACGACGCGTTGGGGGCTCGACTCATCGAACAGACCGGCTTCGATGCGGCCTACATGACCGGCTTCGGCACCTCGGCCGGGTTGCTGGGGCGACCTGACGTGGGTCTTCTCGGGCTCGCCGAGATGGTCGACAACGCTCGTCGAATCGTTCAGAGCACGTCACTACCCGTCGTCGCCGATGCCGATACCGGCTACGGCAATCCGATCAACGTGATCCGGACCGTCCGCGAGTACGAACAGGCGGGGGTCGCCGCGATCCACATCGAAGACCAGGTCACGCCCAAGAAGTGCGGGCACATGGAGAACAAGGCCGTGATCACCCAGGGCGAGATGGTCGCCAAGATCGTCGCCGCCGTCGCCGCTCGACACGATCCCGACTTCGTGATCATCGCTCGCACCGATGCTCGTGCGCCGCTCGGCCTCGACGCCGCCATCGAGCGGGCGAAGGCGTGCCGCGACACCGGCGCCGACGTGCTCTTCGTCGAGGCACTCCAGGGCATCGACGAGATCGAGCAGGTGTGTTCGTCGTTGCCGGACATCCCCCTGGTGTTCAACTGGGTCGAGGGCGGCAAGACGCCGCCACTGACCTTCGCCGACATCGCCGCGCTCGGCTTTGCCGCCATCATCATGCCGATTTCCACCCTGTTCGCTGCGACCAACGCCATGCTCGGCGTCCTCCGGAGCATCAAGGATCACGGAACCCCGGAGGGAGCGCTCGACATGATGCCGACCTTCGCCGAGTTCACCGAGCTGATCGGGCTTCCCGAGATCGCTCATCTCGAGCAACATTTCTCCGATCGAGACCTGACGAACGAGAGCAACCGCGGCGATTGAACTACGATCGCCGATGAACAAACGGAGGGTTTGAACAATGGGTTTGATGGACAAGCTTCGAAACGAGCTCGTCGACATCATCGAGTACTTCGATGATTCACGCACCACGATGGCCTGGCGCTTTCCGCGCTACCAGAACGAGATCAAGAACGGGGCACAGCTCATCGTGCGGGAGGGCCAGCGGGCCGTCTTCGTCTATCGCGGAGCGCTCGCCGATCAGTTCGAGCCCGGGCACTACGAGCTCACCTCCGAGAACCTGCCGATCATGAGCACCCTGCAGGGCTGGAAACACGGCTTCGACAGCCCCTTCCGCAGCGAGGTCTACTTCATCAACACCCGGATGACCGAGGTGCGGTGGGGTACCCCGAGTCCGGTCGTCGTCCGAGATCCCGACTTCAAGATGGTCGAGGTTCGGGCCAACGGCATGTGCCAGGTCAAGGTCGAAGACACCGCCATCTTCCTCCGCGAGATCATCGGCACCGACTCCCATGTCGACGCCGAGGAGATCACCGAGTTGCTTCGTCAGGTGATCGTGGGAGCGTTCTCCGACATGGTGCTCGAAACCGGTCTCGGCGTCATCGATCTCCAGGGCAAGCAGCGTGAACTCTCGGCGAAGCTGCGTGAGTACGTCGCCGAGCGCGTCGACGACGAGTTCGGTCTTGCCATTCCCGCGATCGACATGAAGGTGTCGCTGCCCGACGAGATCCGCGAGGCCATCACCCGAGGCACGGCCCGCGGCGCCGAAGAAAGCCAGTTCCTCGACCAGGTCGGCGACCTCGACCGCTACACCCAGGCCAAGCAGGCCGACGCCATGATGGCCGCAGCGCAGAATCCCGGCGGAGGTGGCGCCATGGGCGACATGCTCGGCATGGGGATGGGTATGGCCATGGCCAGCCAGATGGCCAACCAGATGAACCCGCAGGCGCAGCAACAGGCGGCTCCCGCGGCCGCTCCGGCAGCGATGGCACCGCCGCCACTTCCCGGAGCGGTGTCGTATCACGTTGCGCTCAATGGCCAGCAGGCCGGGCCGTTCACGATGGAACAGATGCAGGCCGGTCTCGCCGCAGGCCAGATGCAGGCAACCGACATGGTCTGGACCGCCGGCATGGCCGGTTGGGCTCCGGCCAACACCGTGCCGGCCCTGGCGCCACTGTTCGCCGCGCCGCCGCCCCTGCCCCAGAACCCGCCGACGCCTCCCCCGGCGACACCACCCGCCACGCCCCCGGCCGGAATGTAGGGAGCGGTCGTGACCGAGGGAATCACGCCGCCCCAACCACCGGCCAGGCCGGACGGTCAGGCTCTGCCTCCACCGTTGCCGCCCCAGCAGGCAGTGCCCCAGCAAGAAGTGCCCCAACAGGCAGGGCCCCAACAAGCAGCGCCCCACCAACCAGTTCCGCCACCCGTGCCCCCGCAGCAGCAACCGGTCGCTTCGAGCGCGCCCGAGCCCAGCCAGCCGGAGCAGCCGCATTCCTACAACGAGCGCCAAGACGTCGGCGTTCGCCCATGCGTGGCCTGTGGTGGCCAGCTCGAGTTCGACATCGCCAAGCAACAACTCACCTGCACCCACTGTGGTGCCGGGCAAGCCATCGAACACGAGGCCGGCGCCGCCGTGGTCGAACAGAGCTTCAAGAAGGCACTGGCGGCCGCGCACGGACGAGGTGATCGGGTCCAGCGTCAGCTCGAGGGCGAGAAGGAGATCATCTGCCAGAACTGTGGCGGTCACACCACCTTCACCGGCACCTGGACCGCCACGCGCTGCCCCTACTGCGCCACCGATCTGCAGCGCACCGACGTCCACGACGCACCTGACCGGCTGGCGGTCGACGGTGTGCTCCCGTTCCAGGTCTCTGACCGCCAGGCGAAAGAGCTCCTCGAGCAGTGGATCAACAAGCGGTGGTTCGCCCCGAACGAGTTCAAGAAGTACTCCAACGCCGGCTCGTTCGAGAGCGTCTATTCGGCGTACTTCACCTTCGACGCCGATGCCACGACCGACTACCAGGGCGAGCGGGGCCAGAATCGCACCCGCACCTACCGAGATGGCAACGAGACCAAGACCGTCGTCGAGACCGACTGGTATCGAGCATCGGGACGAGTGTTCAACTCCTTCGATGACATCACCGTGCTCGGCAACACCGGGTTCGAGAAGCGGTTCGTCGACCGGCTCGAACCCTGGCCGACCCAGATGCTCCAGCCCTTCAACCCCGACTACATGGCCGGGCATCTCTCTCGCACCTATGACCGAGACGTCGAGTCGTGTTTCGGCGAGGCTCGCCAGCGGATGGAATCCACCATCGATTCGTCGATTCGACGAGACATCGGCGGCGACCAGCAACGGATCCACCACAAGGACACCCGCATCTCGAACCTCACCTACAAGCACGTGCTGCTGCCGTTCTGGCTGCTCACCGTGATCTACGCCGGCCAGCCGTGGCAGGTCTTCATCAACGGTGCCACCGGTGAGGTCCATGGCGAGCGTCCGTGGAGCAAGGTGAAGATCGTCGCCGCCATCGTGGCGGTGGTCGCCCTCATCGTGATCATCCTCGCCATTCGGGCTGCGGCGGGAGGCTCATGACCGGTGTGTTCCTTGCCGTCCTGGTCGTGGTGGCTCTCGTCGTGATCGGTGGCGGGATCGTTGCGCTCAGCGCCGGTGGCGCGATCAAACGCAACGCCACGAAGTCGACCCAGACGGTGCCCGGCATCGCCGCGGTGGTTCCCGAGCACTGGTTCGGGTCCCACGAGCCAGAGGCTCGACTCCATCGTCGGGTACAAGAGGCCTACCTCGGCATCAAGGCCAGTGCCGACGATGACCTCACGTTGCTCGACGCCACCACCTCGGCGGAGTCTCAGGCCATCGAACTGGCAAAGCAGCTGGTGGCCTGCTCACATCTCGCCGATCGGCTCAAGCCGCCGGTCTTGGCCGACCTGGAGAAGTCGGTGGAGCGCTACGAGGAGATCGCCGCGCAGGTCATCGGTCGCAGCTCGGGCTTCTCGTCGCCCCAGCTGTCGACGGCTCTCGACGATCTCGGCAACCAACTCGACATCCTCGAAGCGGCCCGGGCCGAGGTGGAAGAGGCCGACGGCTCGACTGGCTGAGCTTCACCGGTTGCTGACCTTCACCGGCGGCTCGGCATAGCTGGCGCTCGCCGTGAGCACCTCGTCGGGGACGCTCATGAGCTGGGCATAGCGATCGGGCGGGTACGCCATGTGCGGCTTGGCCGGGTCGATCGGTGGCTGCGGCACGGTGCCACCGGCAGATTCGAACGGCTCGGGGTGTCGGTACCGAGCCAATTCGTCCTCGCTGATGCCGGCCTTGGCAACCACCTCGGGGTCGATCCAGGCCCGAGCGTCGATCGCCTCGGCCGACGTGGCCACCTCGAGGGTGAGGCCCTCGGGGCCGGCGAAGTAGATCGACTGGCAGAGCCCGTGGTCGATCTCGCCCATCACGTTGACCCCCTTGGAACGAATGCGGTCGCGCATTGCCCGGAGCTCGTCGAGACTGTCGACGTTGAATGCCAGGTGTTGCATGGTGCCAGGAGCCGAGGCGCCCGCCCCGGTGCCGGCGTGGGTGACACCCAATTGGGGCTCGATATCGTGATTGGCCGGGAGCTCGACGAACGACATCGAGCAATGGTCATTCAGCCGACAGAAGGCGTGCCAGGCGCCCTCGACACCGTGCATCCAGAACAATCCCACCAGTTCGGCTCCGAGCACATCGGTGAAGAACTCGATCTGTTCCTTGATGTTGGCGGTGTTCACGGCCAGATGATGAACACCGTTGATTCGGGCGTTGCCGTCGGAGGGAGGCTGATTGGTCATCGCGAGATCCTGACACAGGCGACGGATGTCACGCACGAACACTCCAGATCCCTGCTAGGCGACCGATAGGTTGAGCACTCCGTGTGTTGCGAATACGTCGGCTTGGTCGACGCTCTGGTTCGTGACGCCAGCCCGGCCTTCGTCGAGATGTATCGACGAGGGCGAGCCAGCCACCCAGAAAGCAACCTCTTGACAACAACTGCCCCCATTGCCAGCGAGTCCGCCGTTGCGCGTTTGCAGAGCACCTGGCTCTTCAACGTGCGCGCCGATCTCCTCGCCGGTCTCGTCGTCGCTCTGGCGCTCATCCCCGAGGCCATCTCGTTCTCGATCATCGCCGGCGTCGACCCGAAGGTCGGGCTCTACGCCTCGTTCTCGATCGCGATCATCACGGCCATCGCCGGTGGACGCCCGGCGATGATCTCGGCGGCAACGGGCGCCATGGCGCTGGTCATCGTCTCCCTGGTTGCCGACCACGGGCTCGAGTACCTGTTCGCTGCCACCATCCTCGCCGGTGCCTTCCAAGTCGTGCTCGGCCTCCTCGGCGTCGGCCGACTGATGCGCTTCATCCCTCGCCCGGTGATGACCGGCTTCGTCAACGCACTCGCCATCTTGATCTTCATGGCTCAGATCGAGCACTTCGTCGGCATCAGCACCGCGGTGTACCTGATGGTCGCTCTCGGCATCGCCATGATCGTCGGCCTCCCGCGGATCACCACCGCCATCCCATCGCCGCTCATCGCCATCGCCGTCCTCGGCTTCGGTGGTTCGCTGCTCGGCGTTGACGTTCCCACCGTCGGCGAGATGGGCGCACTGCCCGACTCGCTGCCGTCGTTCGCCGGACCCGGGGTGCCCTACACCCTCGAGACACTCCAGATCATTGCGCCCTACGCCATCACGCTGGCGTTCGTCGGCCTGCTCGAATCGCTGCTCACCGCCCAGCTGATCGACGACATCACCGACACCCGCTCCGACAAGGACCGCGAGTCTCGGGGCCAGGGCATCGCCAACGTCATCACCG
This sequence comes from uncultured Acidimicrobiales bacterium, assembly GCA_963698395.1. GTDB lineage: Bacteria > Actinomycetota > Acidimicrobiia > Acidimicrobiales > SZUA-35 > JBBQUN01. Next base: position 950,987 of record CAVOQQ010000008.1, on the reverse strand, counting down.
GCTTCTTCGGCGGCATGGCCGGCTGCGCCATGATCGGGCAGTCGATGATCAACGTGAAGAACGGTGGCCGAGGACGCCTGTCCAGCCTCTCTGCCGGCGTGTTCCTCATGGCCGGCATCCTCGCCGCCGGCGACCTGATCGCCTCGATCCCCATGGCGGCGCTGGTCGCGGTGATGATCCTCGTCTCGGTCGGCACGTTCGACTGGAACAGCATCAAGGTCGACCATCTGAAACGAGCACCCCGCACCGAGACCTCCGTGATGGCCGTCACCGTGGCCATCGTGGTGGCAAGCCACAACCTCGCCCTCGGTGTTGCCGGCGGCGTGTTGCTTTCGGCCATCTTCTTCGCTCGCCAGGTCGCCCATCTGGCCGACGTCACCAGCGTGATCGATCCCACCAACGGTCGCACTCGGATCTACCATGTCACCGGCGAACTCTTCTTCGCTTCGACCAATGAGCTCCTCCACCTCTTCGACTACACCGAAGACGTCGAGCGAGCAATCGTCGACCTCACCGATGCTCACATCTGGGACACCTCGGCCGTCTCCGCCCTCGATGCGGTCGTCGCCAAGTTCAAGGCCCACGGCATCGAGCCGGAGATCATCGGCCTCAACGAAGGCAGCGCCGAGCTCCACGGACGCATGTCCGGCTCGATGATGTCGTCGCACTGATCCTCCGCACGTCGAGTGGCCGAACGCGGCGTCGTTCCAACCGCAGCGATCACCTACGCCTCGTTTGCCGCGCCGATCTCGATGCTCGGCGTGGTCTGGCCCGAGGTCCGAGCTGAATTCGGGCAGTCGCTCGGCACGCTGGGCGTCGTCTCGCTGATCTACGGCATCGCCCGTATGGCTTTGGCCACCAGCGGACGGATCCTCGTCACGAGGGTCGGCACCGGTCGAGCCTTCGTCGTCGCGTTGACGCTGTTGGGGATCTCCTGCCTCCTGCTGGCCTCCTCGCCGACGTGGCCCATCTTTCTCGTCGCCATCGCCGGTGTCGGGCTCACCTCGGGTCTGATCGATTCGATCGGCGCCGTCTTCATCGCCACGCTGGGCGAGGTCGGAAGCGCTGGACTCATCCATGGGTTCTACGGCTTCGGTGCGACGGTCGGTCCGCTGCTGGTGGCAGGACTCCCCGGCTGGCGCTGGCCATTGCTGGCAGCCGTTGCCGGCGTCGTCGTGGCGCTGACCTCCGCCGTCGTGGTGCGAGACCGCTGGCCGGCCGTTGCCGTCGAGGATTCCACGACAGCCGAAACCGACGGCGCTCCGACGACTCGCCGATGGCTGATCCCGGTCTCCCTGGTCCTGTTCGCCACCTTCGTCGCCGTCGAGGTCACGACCGGCCAGTGGATCTTCACGTATCTGACCGACGACCGCGGGCTCGGCGATGGTCGGGCCGCCGTGGCCGTCTCCGCCTTCTGGGCGGGGCTCATGACCGGTCGGTTGCTCATGGCCGGCTCGGCGGTCGGCAGGCTGATCGACCGGCTCGGATTGGGCTCACTCGCCGCAACCGCAGCGATCGGCATCATCGGCGTCGCGATCGCCCCAGTCGGCGTGGCGATGGTCGCGCTGGCCGTCGCCGGCGTCGCGCTCGCCCCGATCATTCCGTCGCTGTTCGCCACGACCACGGCTCGAGTCGGCGCCACACGGGCGTCATCGATCGCCGGTTGGCAGCTCGTTGCCACCAACCTCGGGGCGATCTCGCTGCCAACCGCCACTGGTGCGTTGGTCGACGCCTCTGGCCCCGGGGTCGTGGTGATCGTCGTCATGATCACGCTCGGTTTGGTCGGGTTGCCCCTGCTCCTCGCTCTCGGTCGGTTGAGCCAACCGCTCCCGGGCGAGTGAACACCCGCTTCTCCTCTCACGTTCGCGGTTGTCGCGCCGGTGGAGGAGACTGATGCCATGACCCAAGCTCGACCAGTCCCACCAGAGTTCGATCCCGAGACGGTCGTTGGCCGATCGGCCCCCGAGCACCAGATGTACCGCGCCGAAGTCACGACACGGGAGCCCATGGCGTCCGTCCTCGCCAACAACCCCGAGATCTACTTCGTGCCGCCGAAGCGGGGCGCCGAATGGGGAACATGGGAGTTCAGGCCGGGCTCGTACTACGACACCACGACCGGCGCGAACCATCCGGCGTGGGAAGGCGTCGACCTTCCCACCGCAACACGAGACATCGATCGGCTACGTCGCAACTTCGTCGAATGGGGCTACTGCAAGATCGAAGCAGCGATCGCTTCCGATCAGGTCGCGATGCTCCGTCAACGGGTTCTCGATCAGGCCGAAGGCGAGCGGCTCGCCGGCATCGCGCAGAAGACGCAGAGCGGTCAGAACGTCAACTGCTGTGTGAACAAGGGTCGTTGTTTCGAGGCGCTGATCGAGCAGAACCCGGCGGTGGTGCAGGGTGGCCCGCTCATCGAGCAGCTCGTCGGCGAGGCGCTCGGTCCCGGTTGGATCTGCACCTCATTGATCGCCTCGATCGCCCTTCACGGCGGCGTTCCTCAGGCCTTGCACCAAGACCAGGGCATCTCACCGGACTCGACCCACCCCTTGACCGTCAATTTGTTGACGCCATTGGTCGACATCGACGAGCAGAACGGCGGCACGCTGCTCATCCCGGGGAGCCATCGCGTCCTTGCCGACGCCGTCCGCAACGGCGAACCAGTCGGAACGCTTCCTCCGGCGATCAATCTGGACGCCGAAGCAGGCACGGTGGTCATGATCGACGGACGCCTGCTCCACAGCACAGGAATCAACCACACCGACACGCCGCGCATCGTGATGTTGAACGCCATGCAAGTCGGATGGTTGCGCCAACAGGAGAACTGGATGCTCTCGGTGCGTCCGGAGGTGCTCGAGCGCGCCAGCCCGAAACTCCTCCACCGCATGGGGTTCCAGGCGACGACCTACGGCCAGACGAACGAAGGCCACGGTTTCGGCGCCAAGGGACGGGCGGGCGAAGCGGCCGGCGCCCTCGTCGATTTCCGGCTCGCCGCCGATCGCGGCGAGTACCTTCGCGTCGGCGAGCTCGGCCCCGACTCGACGTCCGATGAGCTCCAAGCGCCCTTCACCCTCCGAGACGTCGTCGCCAAGGCTCGATCCGGTGGAAGAAGCGCACCACTCGGCATCGGCGCGATCAAGGGGTGACCGAAGGCGTCGACCGGTGGGGATCATCGGCGATCATCGCTCGATGAGCTCGTGTCGCCAGCGGGCCGCTTCCTCGACGCCGAAGAACACGACCTCGTCACCACCGGCGGTCTGCAGACGGTCGATCGGCTCGTCGGCAGGGCCGCCGACTGTGCCGTCGACCCGGGTGTCGCTCGTGCGGGTCAAACGAAGCTCGTGGCTCGGCGGCTCGACGCCGTAGAGGGCACAGCCATTGGTGGAAACGAAGTTCGCCAGGCGGTCGAGTGCCCTCGCCTGGTGGAACACCTCGGCCACCACCTCGATGCCATAGGGAGCGTTGAACACGCCGGCCGCCGCCTTCGGACCGTACTTCGCCGTGGTGGGGTGCGGCGCCGAGTCGGTGCCGAACACGAAGTCGGTCGAGGCGCTGGTCACCGCGGCAACGAGGGCTGCCCGGTCGGTCGGTGAGTTGATGATCGGCTTGCAGTAGAGGTCGGGACGAAGTCCGTCGGCCAGCAGGTCACCTCGATCCCGCCCGAGATGGTGGGGGGTGACCGTGGCCGCGACGTTGGTGTTGGCGTTGACGAAGTCGACGCCGGCTGCGGTCGAGACGTGTTCGAGCGTCACCAACAGGCCGGGGCGCCGTTCGACCAACGGCAGCAGCTCGTCATCGAGGAACGCCGCTTCACGATCGAACACGTCGACATCAGGTCGGGTCGACTCGGCGTGCACGAGGAGACGCATGCCGAGCTCTTCGAGCACGTCGTAGAGACGATCGAAGGAGGCGAGGCCGCCCTCGGCCTGGTCGGCGTTGGTCGTTGCTCCTGCCGGGTAGAACTTGACGCCCTTCACGATTCCGGCCTCGTGCCCGCGCCGGATGTCTTCAGGATCGAGGTCGGCCGAGGCGAAGAACGTGAGCAGTGGCCGAAAGTCGGGGGCGTCGTCGGGCACCTGCGCCATGATCGACCGGTGGTAGCGCTGCGACCTGGTCGAGGGAGGTGAGCGGCGGTCGCAGGTTCGGCATCACCATCGCATAGCGGTAGCGCCGGGCGCTGTAGGCGACGACCGAGGCGAGCATGTCGTCGTCTCGCAGGTGGACGTGCCAGTCGTCGGGCAGCGGGATGGTGATCTCGGTCATCGGTCTTCGGCCTCGCTCACGGTTCTGGGCTTTCGTCGATTCGGTGCTTTCGGCGGTTCTGGCCGACCACGATGGCAGCAAGTGCGCCGATCACCACCGCCATGCCGACGCCCTGGCCCCAACTCAGCGATTCATCGAGCAGCAACCAGGCCAGCAGCGACGAGGCGACGGGAATGAGGAGGGTGAAGGTCGAGCCGACCCAGAGCGGGATCCGGACCAACGACCAGTTCATGAGGCTGTGCCCGACGATGCCGGCGACGATCGCCAGGACCACCACCAACACCAGATCCTCGTTGGACGGACGGGTGAGATCCTGACCGAAGGCGAGCGCCAGGGGAAGATTGATGACGAAGGCCCAGAACGCAGTGCCGGCGGTGAACTCGTTCGGGGTCATCGACGTCTTGGATTGCTTCGAGGCGATGAAGTAGGCGCTCCACGCCCCGAGCGCCCCCAGTGCGAGCAGATCGCCGGTGAGGCTCGACTCGGCGGTGCTCGACGAGGAGAACACGACCGCCACCACGCCACCGAGCGCAACCATCGACCACACCGCGTCGGAGATCTTGATCTTCTCGCCGAAGAACCGGGCGGCGACGACCCCGACGAGAATGGGCTGGAGCGAGCCGATGATGGTGGCGTTCACCACGGTCGTCAGTTTCACGGCCGAGAAGAAGAGGGCGACATCGAGTCCGAGCGCCAGGCCGCCCAGCATCGATCGACGAACGACGTCGATCGTGAACGGCACCTTGCGGTACGCCATCCAGGTCACCAGCATCATGAAGTAGAGCCCGAAGCGATAGACGGCGATGGCCAGACCGCCCATGTCCATCGCCTTGGTGATCACGGTGGCCGATCCCCAAGCGGTCACCGCCAGGCCGGCACCGATGAGCCCCCGCGTGGTGCCTTCGTCCGACGCCTCGGTGGCGACCAGCGTGTCGGTCATCGTGTCCCCCGATGCCCGGGCCAGGTGTCGGACAACCGGTACCCCGAAGGCCACGGATCGTCGGGATCGAGAAGGTGCTGGTGGATGCCTGTGATCCAGGCCCGCCCACTGATCGTCGAAACGATCGCCGGGGTGCGGTGCCCGTCGGTGGCAACCAGTTCGGTGTCGGCGACGATCTGCCCGGTGAACGTGGAGTCGATCACCGAGGTCATCGTGAGTCGGTCACCGACGGCCATGCGCCCCTGGGCCCGCAACAGCGCCATTCGGGCGGAGACGCCGGTGCCGGTCGGGGAACGGTCCAGTTTGCCGGGATCGATCACCACCGCATTCCGCATGGCCATCATCTGACCCTCGGTCGCCGAAACGGCGTCCGCCGGTGCACCAACGACCGAGAGCCGACCGGCGACCTGACAGAAGGAGAAGTGACGCCAGTCGGGATTGGTCGGATGTCGGAACGCGAGCTGTTCGTTGGCTGCCGCGGTGATCTGCGCCCCGATGGAGGCCAGATCGGCAGCTTCGTCGGGCTGGAGCGCCAACCCGAGGTCGTCGGCGTCGACCATGACGAAGCTGTCGCCCCCGAACGCCGTGTCGACTCGCAGGGCCCCGAGGCCTTCGACCTCGATCGTGGCGTCGAGTGCACCGACGAAGGACGCCACGTTGGTGATCGTGATGCGCTCGGCCTTGCCGCCACGACATTCGGCGCTGACTTCGACCAGTCCACCTGGTGCCTCGAGGGTCATCGTGGTCACGGGTTCGACCATCTCGACGATGCCCGAATCCAGCAGGACGGTGGCGACACAGATCGAGTTCGAGCCCGACATGGGCGGGGTGTGCTCGGGTTCCATGATGATGAAGCCATGCGACGCCCGTGGATCGACCGGGGGAACGAGCAGGTTGACATGACGGAACACCCCGCCGCGAGGCTCGTTGAGGACGAACTGCCGCAGCGCGTCGTCCTCGGCGAGGTGGCGAGACTGGGCCCACAGCGTGTCACCCGGAGGCGGAGCGACACCGCCGACGATGACGTCGCCCACCTCGCCCTCGGCGTGGCAGCTGATGACGTGGATGGTCCTGGTCGATCGCACGCCAAAGCCTGCCACAGCAGACCGACGAAGCGGCAGTCCGTTCGTTTGCCCGTGACCTTCGGCCTGGGGCATGGTGAGCGCGTGACGATCACCGCCTCCTCGCCCACCGGGCTCACCCGAGATCAGCTTCGATGGCTGATGGGCGGGCTCATGGTCGGCCTCTTCCTCTCGTCGACCGAACAGAGCGTCGTGGCGACCGCGCTGCCGACCCTTGCTGGCGAACTCGGCGGCGCCAACCAGATCGCGTGGGTCGTGTCGGCCTACCTCCTGACCTCCACCATCGTCACCCCGCTCTACGGCAAGATGTCCGACCTCTTCGGCCGGCGAATCGTCTACCAGACGTCGATCTCCATCTTCATGATCGGTTCGATTCTCTGTGCCCTCGCTCAGTCGATGACCCAACTCGTCGGCGCTCGGGCCATCCAGGGCATGGGTGGCGGTGGACTGATGTCACTGGCGTTCGTGATCGTCGGCGACGTGGTGTCGCCCCGCCAGCGCGGCCGCTACATCGGGATGTTCACCGGTGTGTTCACGATCTCGGCCCTCACCGGACCACTCTGGGGCGGCCTTCTCGTCGACGGGCCTGGCTGGCGCTGGGTGTTCTGGGCGGTGGTGCCGATCTCCGCTGCTGCGCTGGTCATCACCAACCGTGGCCTTCGTCTGCCGTTCGCCACGCGTCAGCGGCCGATCGATTGGATGGGCATCGTCCTCCTCGTCATTGCTTCGACCGGTCTGATCCTCGTGCCGGTGTGGGGTGGTGACACCTACGGCTGGTCGTCGTGGCAGCTGCTCACCACCCTGGTGATCGGGGTCGGCGCCAGCGTCATCTTCCTCTTCCAGGAGGCACGAGCCGTGGAACCGATCATCCCGCTCCGTCTCTTCACCGATCGCACCGTCGTCCTGGTCTTCGGCATGGGCTTCATCCTCATGGGAGCACTGCTGTCGGTCACCACGTTCCTGCCGCTCTTCCTCCAGGTCTCCACCGGTGCGTCGGCAACCCGGAGCGGTCTGATGGTCACGCCGCAGTCGGTCGGCGTCAGCGTCGTCGCTGCGGTCAGCGGACTCCTGGTGTCCAGGACCGGTCGCTACAAGTGGGCCATGGTCAGCGGACCCATCCTGACCATTGCGGCGATGTACGGCCTCACGCGCATCTCCCCCGACACCGGCGCCCTCGACCTCGCGCCACTGCTCTTCGCCCTCGGTATGGGCCTCGGTCTCATCTTCCCCAACCTCACCCTGGCGGTGCAGAACGCTGCGCCGATCGAAGACCTCGGGATCGCCACCTCGACCTCGAACTTCTTTCGCAGCATGGGCGGCGCTTTCGGCGCCGCGATCGCCGGGGCCTTCTTCACCTCGAAACTCACCAGCGAACTGACCATCCGTCTCGGCGCAGATCGGCTCGACGACCTCGGCGGCGTCCAAGAGCTCATCAAGACCCCCAAGATCGTTCGTGACTTCCCCGTCGATCTCCGCGATGCGGTCATCGAGGCCGTCAGCGACTCGGTCTCGGGCATGTTCGTCGTCGCCATCCCCCTGATGGCCGTCGTGCTCGCCATGGCCCTTGCCCTCCGAGAGATCCCGCTGCGAACCTCCTCGTCGGTCGGCGGCGAAGACCAGGCGAAAGCCGAAGACCGAATGAAAGCACCCCGATGCCGGCCACTGACCATCGGCTCACCACCCTCGAAGTCGCCGAGTTCGTCGCCAACGGGTACCTCCGTTTCGACGCGATCGTTCCCGACGACATCAACGGGCGGTCCTTGGCCGAACTCCCCTGCATCGAACGAGCGAAGTTCGCCAACTTCGGTGATCGGCGATCCACACAGCGCCGACCTCGTGTCGACCCTCCCCGACACGCTCGATCCGTTGTCGCGCTGCTACACGAACACGCCGGACTCGGCTCGTACCTGCGCCTCCCCCAGATCCAGGGCATCATCCACTCGCTGGTCGGCGAGAACCCGATCTTCGATCACGACTTCGTTCATCATCTTCGGGGTGGGCACTCGCAATCGGCAGCATCTGCATGCCGACGCCATCGTCGACACCCCGACCCCCGACTTCGACATCCAGCTCTTCTACTTCCCCCACGCCGTTGCGCCCGGTGGTGGCGGCACCCGCTTCGTGCCGGGTTCGCACCTGCGTCGGGCACCGTCGGCGAGCACGGCTCGCTATCAGCACCTGGTCGGCGAGGAGTTCTACAGCGGGCCGGCCGGCACCGTGCTCGTGTTCCACCACGGTCTCTGGCACGCCGGGCAGGACAATCCCGAGCGACACCGACCGCTGGATGTACAAGATCCGACTCGGCCCGGCCGGCGGCCAGCAGCGGCTCTGGAACCTCGACGACTTCGATTCGGTGCAGAACGACGCCACCGATCACGTCTTCGCCAAGAGTCGTCTCGATTCTGTCGCCGCCCGGCTCCGTCGCACACCGGCGTGGATGAGCACCGACGAGGCGCGGTTGCGAGATCGACCGAGCGCGCCCGACTGTGGCGCTAGCTCACCGGCGACCACACGTTCGACGTCGACTACTACCTGCGCCGGACCGAGCGCCGGGCCGAGGTTCTCTGACATGGCAGGCGAACGACAGCAGGTGCTCCACCTGTGGCTCGGTGCCGCCGCACTCGACACCACGGTCAGTGGCTGGGCGTTCTACGACGGCACCGACGGTACGGGCCCCCTCCTTCCGGAATCCACGCCCCCGTATGCCAACGGTGTCGATGCCCTGCGAGATGGATGGATGCTGCTCCAGGCGCCGGGTCCGTTGGCGGCGGATCGAGTGCTCGCCGAGACCGGGATGCGAGTTCGTCTTCACCCGCACCGTCGTCACCGATCGGTCGATCGGTGCCGCCAGTAAATCGATCGACGGCGCCGACCAATCGACGTAAGGTCGGTTCCACGCCAGCGCCTGCACGATCGTTCCCAGCGGGCGGTCATGCCAAAAGGGCCCTACGAAGAGGAGAAGCACATGACGGTCTTCGGAGTCATCTCATCCACCGGTCGCGTGCTCGCCTCCACCTGAATCGAATGAGAGCATCGCTGCCGGTTCGTCCCAACGGATCCGAACCAGGAGTGAGCGTTGTCTCGCGAACAAGAATCGCAACACCACCAGCCATCGTGGCTGGTGTCAGAACCATTCACCGACGAAGACCTCGGCGTCCTTCGCACCGGCAAAGAAGCCCAGATCGACGTCATCGAACGAATCGGTGATGACGGGCAACGGGTGTTGCTCGCCAAGAAGCGGTACCTCCCGCGCTCGGTGTCGACCAAGGGCGAACTCGAAGCCATGGGCGTGCAGCGTGCCTCGGCATTCCGCAACGACGTCGAGTATCGAGAGGGGCGTCAGTTCCGCAAGTCCCGCGACCGTCGAGCGGTCGAGGCCATGTCGGCCCACGGGAAGAAGCTGCTGCAGTCACGCTGGACCGGCCACGAGTCCGACGTGATGGCGACGCTTTGGTCGGCGGGCGTCCGGGTGCCCTATCCCGTGTCGTTCGCCGACGATGTGTTGATCATGGAATACGTCGGCACACGTGAGGGCGCCGCCCCTCAGCTCGGCCGGGCCCGACTCGATGCCGGCGAGACCACTGCGGCCTTCGAGCAGTTGCTCGACGGCCTGCACCGGATGGTGCACGCCGGCTTCGCCCACGGCGACCTTTCGGTGTTCAACCTCCTGTGGTGGGACGGCGAGGTGTGGTTCATCGACTTCCCTCAGGCCGTCGACATCGCCGCCAACCCTCAGGGGTTGAACTTCCTGCACCGAGACGTGACCAACCTCTGTGGCTGGTTCGAGCGCCGAGGCATCGCCGCCGACCCCGAAGCAATCTTCAGCGAGTTGCTCGTCGAGTTGTGAGCGACGCGGCGGCACCCACGCCCACCAGACCGAGGCCGCTCAGCAGCAAGCGTTGGCTGTGATCACTGCCGGTGACCGGCAGGACCGGACCGGCCGGCGCGATGTCGACGGTCGTGGTGGTCGGCGCCGTGGTGGTCGTCGTCACGACGGTCGGTCCCAGCGGGGCGAGATCGCCCGCGGTCGTCGGCGTCTCGGGAGCGGTGGTGGGTTCCGAAACGGTGGTCTCGGGCACGGTGGTCTCGGGCACGGTGGTCTCGGGGACCGTGGTCGGGGCAGGAGCCGTGGTCGTGGTGGTGCACTGGTCGTAGCGAATCGTGAGATCGAGACCACCGCTGAACACGCCGTCTGGCCCCATTCGAAGGGTGACCACCACCTCGTCGACCAGGTAGGCCGAACCACTGTTGGTGGTCACCTTGCCCTCGGTGGCCTCGACCTCGCTCAGCACCAGTTCCGAATCGCCGCTTCGGACGATGATGTCGTTGCCGGGGTGAGCCGAGTTCTGGTTCGTGACGCTGGCCTCCCAGGTGCACAGCGGTCCCGCGAGGTCGGTGTCGACGGGGACTCGACCAAGTTCGATCAGCGTGCCCGGTTCCGCGTACACCACGGTGTCGGTCGGCAACGAGAGATCGACGGCACCCACCCCCGGTGCGAACGCGAGCACCCCGGCCATCGCCGTGGCAACCAAACCGGAACCCATCAGACCTCGACGCCCAACCAAAAATCGACCCATGAACAAGACCCTTTCTCCGGGCGCGACGACCGCGCCATTCCCGCGAACACCTTAGGAGGCGTTGGTCGGGACCAGTAGGGACCGAAGACCCTCGTCGGTGATACCACCGCCCAACGCGTGGCCCTTGCCCGAGTCGGGCCTCAATCGGGCCAAGGCGTCCCGAAGCGGTCGGCGAAGGCGAGGACGGAAGGCGGCTGGCGGGTGATGGGACCGTGGCCCTTCCCCACCGGATACCCGATCGGGACCAAGGCCACGGTCGCCCAGCCATCGGGGATCTCGAGGGCCGCCTTCACCTCGTCTTCGCGGAAACAGTGCAGTGTGGTGAGCGCACAGCCAAGCCCCTCCTCGACACAGGCCAGCATCACGTTCTGAACGGCCGGATAGACCGATCCGCCCCCGACCATCGACACCCGATCGAGTTTGGCGTCGGTGATCGCCATCATCTTCGGATTGGCGCAGAACAGCAGGATGGCCGGGGCCTCACCCAGGTGCTCGGCGAGGTAGTCGCCGGCTTTCGCCGTGCGGCGCCATTTCTCGAGCGCCTCGCCGGTCACGCCCGAGGACTCGATACGTTCGATGAACCCCTCGGCGTACCGCTCCCACTCGGGACGGTAGATGTCGGCCAGGGCCTGCTTCGTGGCCTCGTCTCGTACGACGATCACCCGCCACGGCTGCTGGTTTCCGCCGGTCGGAGCCCAGCAACCTGCCTGGAGCACCCGCTCGAGCACGTCGTCGGGGATCGGGTCGGGACGCAGGCGGCGAACCGCCCGCAGTGTGCTCATGGCGTCGTACAGGTGCATGGGTTCCTCGAGAGTCGATGGCTTCCGAATGGCACTAGATGGTCTTGCCCGGGCGACCGGGCCCTTCGGCGTACTCGCCCTGCATGTTCGAATTGAGGTTCGCCCGTGCCATGAGATCGGCGACGACGTCTCGCATCTGGGTCGGATCATCGACGTTGGTGGCTCTCGGCCCCTTGTGGAACGACTCGGCGATGGCGATCTCCTCGCCGGCGACCTGGAAGATACGCCCGGTGACGTTCTTCGACTCGGCGCTCGCCAGCCAGGTGCAGATCGGCGCGATCCACATCGGTGAGCGGGCCTCTCGCTGCTCGTCGGTGATCGGCTCGGTGCGCAGCGGCTCGGTCATGCGGGTGAGCGCCCCCGGCGAGATGGCATTGACCGTCACCCCGTAGCGGGCGAGTTCCTGGGCCGCGATGATCGTGAACCCGGCGATGCCGATCTTGGCGGCGCCGTAGTTGGTCTGGCCGGGGTTGCCGTAGATGCCCGACACCGAGGTGGTGTTGATGATGCGGGCATCGTTGGTCTGGCCGGCCTTGGCCCGCTCCCGCCAGTAGGCGCCGGCCCAGCGGGCCGGGGCGAAGGTGCCCTTGAGGTGCACCTTGATCACGGCGTCCCATTCGGCCTCGGTCATGTTCACGAGCATGCGGTCTCGCAGGATGCCGGCGTTGTTGACGAGCACGTCGAGCTCGCCGAAGTTCTCGATGGCCATGTTGACCATCCGCTGGGCACCCTCCCAGTCGGAGACGTCGTCGCCGTTGGCCACCGCTTCGCCGCCCATCGCCGTGATCTCCTCGACCACCTGCTGAGCCGGCGTGCTGATCGGCGCCGGTGCCGTCGAACTCCCCACCGAGATCGTTCACCACGACCTTCGCCCCATGGTGAGCGAGCATCAACGCATGCTCTCGCCCGATCCCGCGACCGGCGCCGGTGACGATGGCGACCCGACCCTCACACAACCGTTCTTGGTTCCCTTGCTGCGACATCTCGTACTCCTGTTGTCTTCGATCCTTCGGCATCCTGGCACAAGGTCGGGGGCACGCTCCAACACGCCTCCGTTGGCCCTGTGGTCCTGCTGGACAGGCGACATCCCGACAGCGAGACTCACACGATGAGCGAACATCCACTGGCACTCTCGGCGCGACTGATCGACACCGGCGTCGTCGACACCCCGCCAAACCGGATCACCCAGGAGATCAGCGAACTGGCCGATGGCGTCATGCTCATCGAGTCGTTCAGTCATGTCGCGGTCGTCGACACCGGTGATGGACTGGTGGCGTTCGACACCAGTGGCGCCGCCTCCGGACCGGCGGTGGTCGAGTCGCTGCGAACGTGGAGCGATGCACCGGTCCACTCCATCGTCTACACCCACGGTCACCTCGACCACGTCGGTGGCAGTCGCTCGTTCGCCGCCGACGCCGAGCAGCACGGTCGACCGGTCCCGCGGGTCATCGGCCACGACAACGTCACCCCACGCTTCGATCGCTACGAGAAGACGGCCGGTTACAACAAGATCATCAATCAGCGTCAGTTCGGCGGCGCACCCAAGGTGACCACCCAGGAGGGCAAGAGCCCACAACGATTCCTGCCGCACGGCACCTTGCGTCCCGACACCACCTTCACCGACCAGATGTCCGACACGATCGGCGGTGTCGCCCTCGAGTTCCACCACTGCCTCGGGGAGACCGACGACCACACGTGGACCTGGATCCCCGAGCACAAGATGATCGCAGCCGGCGACCAGTTCATCTGGAACTTCCCGAACTGTGGCAATCCCCAGAAGGTGCAGCGGTACCCGCTCGAGTGGGCCCAATCACTGCGCGACATGGCGGCGAAGAACCCGGAGCTGTTCGTGCCCGCCCACGGGCTCCCGATCGCCGGTCGTGATCGCATCGTGGCCTGCCTCGACACGGTCGCCTCCACGCTCGAAACCCTCGTCAGCGAGGTCGTCGATGCCATGAACAGCGGGCGCCGTGCTCGACGAGATCGTCAACTCGGTGTCGGTTCCCGCCGCCACGCTCGAACTGCCCTACCTCCGCCCGCTCTACGACGAGCCGGAGTTCGTGATCCGCAACATCTGGCGCCTCTACGGAGGCTGGTGGGACGGCAACCCCGCCCGACTCAAGCCGGCGTCCGACCAGGCCATCGGGCTCGAGGTCGCGGCGCTGGCCGGCGGCGTGTCGGCCTTGATCGCCCGAGCCATCGAGCGGTCCGAGGCCGGCGAGCATCGAATCGCCTGTCAGCTCATCGAGTTCGCCGCTGCCGCCGAGCCCGAGTCCCGCGAGGTACACGCCGCTCGTTCGACGATCTACACCAAGCGCCGAGCCGACGAGTCGTCGCTCATGTCGAAGGGCATCTATCGCAGCGCTGCTGCCGAATCGGACTTCGTGGTCACCGGCGAGGCACCGCCGCTGTCGATGGTCTTGTCCATCGGCGAATGAACCGCCCAACGGGCCTCGCTGCGCTCTTCGATCGGGGCGCCGAGGTCGCCATGGTCGAGGTCGCGGCGCACATCGCCCAGCTCGACGAGGCGGCGCCGCCGCCCGAAGAGATCATCGCGTCGTTCGATGAGCTCGTCGACGACTCGGTCTCCTCGACCGAGGAACTCATGACCCACGTGTTCGGTCACCTCGGCTTTCGGGGCAACACCGAGGACTACTACGACCAGGCCAACTCGTATCTCCACCGAGTCATCGCCACTCGATTGGGCATTCCGATCTCGCTCAGCATCATTGCCATCGAGCTCGGGGCTCGCTGCGGCATCACGCTCGAGCCGATCGGGATGCCGGCCCATTTCCTGCTCGGCGAGGGCCGGGGCGACGACCGCCGCTGGTTCGATCCGATGTCGGGCGGCAGGATGCTGACGCTCGAGGGAGTACAGGCGCTCTTCGCCAGCCTGGTTCCCGACGCGGCGTTCGAGATGCACTACCTCGATCCGATCGGACCCAACGAGGTCGCCACCCGCATGCTCAACAATCTTCGCGGTATCGAGTTCCGCCGCGGCGACCTCCGCCAGCTCTCGAACGTCGTGGCGGCGCAGATCGAGCTGCCCGATGTGCCACCGGCAGCCAGACTCGAATTCGCTCAGCTGTTCGCCAGCCGCGGCCACTTCGGCGCGGCGATCGAGCAGCTCGAGGCGCTCGTCGAACTCGACCCCGGCCGGCGCCAACAGTACGTTGCTGCGGCCGATCGACTACGGGCGAATTTCAACTGACCCCGGCTGCGGCCATGGCGGCGTTGAGCTGGTCGAGCGTCGCATCGTCGACCGCGATCGACTCGGCCCGGGCCAGTCGGGCCCGTTCTTCGGGTTCGCCGGGCATCAAGACCTCTTCGACACCGGCTCGGGGCCGTCCCGAGCGGAGCCACGCGAGGGTCGCCTCGGTCTCGGCCAGGAGATGCTCGGCTCCACCGGCGGCATCGGGATCGATGGCAATCGTGACCATCGAGTTGTAGATCCGGCTCGGTCCGTCCTGTTCGCGCATGGTCAGCCCACCGAGGAGTGCCGCGCCGACGAGCTCGCACATGATGGCCAACCCCGATCCCTTGTGTTCTCCCATGGCGACGAGCGCGCCATCACGGTGGTCGCCGATCACGTGGCTCGGGTCGTCGCTGAGATGGCCGTCGGCGTCGACGATCGTGCCGGGCGGCACTCGTTCCCCCTTGTTCAGTGCCACCCTGGCCTTGCCGAGCGCGATCGAGCTGGTGGCCATGTCGAGCAAGGCCGCCGGGCGTCCGTCCCGGCCCGGGACCCCGATGCACACCGGGTTCGTACCGAGCAGAGCCGAGGCACTGCCGAAGGGCGCGACCGCCGGCCCGTGACCGGCCACGTTGACCAGGTGCACCGAAACCAGCCCGGCAGCCGAACACTGCTCGGCCCAGTGCCCGATGCGCCCGATGTGGAACGAGTTGCGGAGCCCGACGAGCGCAACGCCGTACTGCTTCGCTCGTTCGATGGCGACCTCCATGGCTTCGAACCCCATGACCTGCCCGAACCCGGCGGCACCATCGAGAGCGACGAGCGGGCCGGTGTCGTTCAGCACGGCGACATGCTGGTTGATGCGCAGCTCGCCGGTGAGGGCATGAGTGACGTAGGCGGGGAGCATGCCGACACCGTGCGAGTCGTGACCGGCCAGGTTCGCACCAACGAGTTGGTCGGCGACGAGCGCCGCCTCGCGTGGTTCGCTGCCGAGCGCAGCGCAGGTGCGGACGACGAGTTCGTGGAGGGCGGCTGGGGTGAGATCAGGCATGCCGCGGAGGCTAGTCGCTGCTGTCGATCACCCGAGAAAACAAGCGCTCGGCATGGGGCGGAACCCCGCTGAAACGAAGATCGAGGTCAGGTCGAGCTCGAGCGTCCGAGGCCAGCTCGGCCAGTTCGAAGGCGGCGGTGAGGTCGAGGCGTCCGATGCCGCCGAGCACGATCTCGACGTCGGTCACATCGGGATGATCGGCGATGACGGCGAGGATCTTCTCGCTGATGCGGTTGATCGATCCGAACCAGAGCACCCCGTGCGGAACGATCCGGAGATGGTCGCCCTCTCGTTCCACGTCGATGTAGACCTGGAGTTCACGCCAGAGATGCACCCCGACCGAAAGGGCGACGCCGAGCAGGATCCCGCGCTCGATGCGGGGATCGAAGAGGAGCGTGGCCACGAGGGTGAGGGCGGCCGCCAACAGTCTGGGGTCGACTCCACGACCACATGGCCGAGATGCGATCGAGACGGAACAGGCTCATGACCGAGCTGATCACGACGGCGGCGAGCGCCGGTTTGGGCATGGAAGCCAGCACACTCGAGAACGGCAACAGCACGAGCATGGCCGTACCGGTGACGAAACCGGACCACCGAGTGGTTGCTCCGGCCCGGTAGTTGAGCGACGACCGCCCGAAGGATCCTCCGACCGGATACGAGCCGATGGCGCCGGCGGCCAGGTTGGCGACACCCTGACTGATGAACTCGGTGTTGGCGCTCCAGCGTTGACGCTCGGCCGCGGCGTAGGTCCGGGCGATGGACGACGGTTCGGCAAAGCCGATCAACGCAATCACGAGCGCAGGCACCAGCAGCGACCCTGCCGAGCCGAACGGCAGATCCGTCACGAACGAGATCCCACCTGCGGGGATGCTTCCGACCGTTGCGACGTCGAGGTCGAAGATCGAGGCGATGGCCCACGACACCGCCACTCCCACCAGGACGCTCGGAAACAGCTGATGCACCTTCCGGAGCGTCACGATCAGCACGAACGTGACGACGGCCAGGGCGAGCGACGCGAGGTTCCAGTCCCCGGGGTGGGATGCGGTCTCCAAGGCCCGACCGAGGACTCGGTCGGAAGGACTGACATAGCCCACTGCGGTCGGCAGCTGTGATCCCATGATCAACAGCGCAGCGCCGGACGTGACCCCGGTGAGCACCGGCTGACTCACGAAATACGCAGCAATCCCCAGGCGAAGGGCGCCGAACGCCACTCGTGCGACGCCGACCATGAGGGCGAGAAGAGCGCCGAGCACGACATACTCGTCGCTCTGGGCCACCGCCAAGGGCGCCAGCGCGCCGGCGACGAGCAGTGAGGTGAGTGCCGTCGGGCCGGTCTGGAGGTAGGGCGAGGACACGAAGAAGGCCGCGAGCATGGCGGGCACCGTGCCGGCCAGCAGACCGATGTGGCCGGGCATCCCGGCGAGCTCGGCGTAGGCGAGCCCCTGGGGAACCAGCGCCAACACCACACTCAGACCGGCGATCAGGTCGCCGAGCTGGGGTCGTGGGAAGTCGGCGCGGCGGAGCACGGCACCGAGTGTGCCGCGAATGGTGCCGATTGTCCTCTTTGGGGCCGGCCGATCTGATTCCCGGTCAGTCGGTCGACCGACGCTCACCGATGACGACGGGAACCGACGGCTTCGTGTCGGTCGATTCGGAATGGCCGCAGGCCGACTCGCTCGCACAGCTGCCGCAGGTTCCGGTAGGACATCCGTAGCCGATGTGGTCGACGACGAGTTCCCCGAGGCGCTGCAGTTCGTCGACGATCAGGCGGACCATCGGTTCGGGCAGGCCGGTCTTGCGCACGATGGCATCGGTGTTCGTGGCCCCAGCGGCGATCGAGGTCTTCACGAGCGTGGCAGGTCCGGTCATGAGATCAGCCGACCGATCTGGAAGACGACCACGGCGGCCACCCAGGCGGTGCTCAGGTTGATGGCCACCGAGGCGAGCGTCCACCTCGTGCCGATCTCGCGTTTCTGCGCGGCCAGCGTTGCCACACAGGGGGTGTAGGCGAGCAGGAAGACGAGGAACGCCATCACGGCAGCGGCCGTGTGACCCCCCGAGGTGCGTTCGAAATCGGCCTTCAGCATCGGCCCGAGACGGCCGGGCTCGTTGTCGGCAGTCGGTTCGGCGGTCTGGTAGCTCTGGGCCCAGGTCGAGATGACCGCCTCTTTGGCGACGAACCCCGTGATGAGGGCCGACGAGGTGTGCCAGTCGTCGAAGCCGGCGGGTGCAAACACCGGAGCGATGAATGCCGAGACCTCGCCGTAGAGGCTGTCGCGGGTGCCGACATCGGCAAACGAGCCGTTCCGCACCGGGATGGCGCTGAGCAACCAGACCGCGGCCACGGTGGCAACGATGATGCCGCCGGCCGTCTGCAGGAACCCCTTGACACGGACCCAGGTGAGCGCCGTGACCATGCCGGGAAGCGGCAGCTGGTAGCGGGGAAGGTCGATGAACAGCGGATCATCGGGCAGCGCTCGAATGGCCGTGGCCTTCAACGCCAACCCCACACCCACGACGAAGAGGATCGAGATCACGTACATCGCAAACACGACCGAGCCGGCGGCGGAACCGAAGAAGGTGGTGGCCACGAGCACGTAGACCGACAGCCGGGCACTGCACGAGGTGTACGGAACCACGAGTGCGACCAGCAGGCGCTGCCTCGCGTCGGGCAGCACCCGCGCCGCGCTGATGGCGGGAACGTTGCACCCGAATCCGACGACGAGCGGCAAGAAGGCTCGACCGGGCAAGCCGATCGTCCGCATCAGGCGGTCGGTCACCACGGCGCCGCGAGCCAGATAGCCCGAGTTCTCGAGGATCGCGAGACAGATGAACATCATGCCCATGACCGGGACGAACGTGAGCAACATGCCGACCCCGGCGACCAGGCCATCGACGACGAACCCTTCGATCGCCCCATCGCCCAAGCCGAGCACGCCCAGCGTCGAGCGAACCGCCGACGACACCGGCCCCGAGACGAGCCGATCGAGGAGGTCTTGCATCGGAGCGGCCACTGTGGTGGTCAGCTGGAACACCGCCCACATGACGGCGAGGAACAGCAGGGGGCCGACGACCGGTGCCAGGGCGACTCGATCGATCCGTTCCGTTGCGCTGGTCGACGCCGTTGCGCCGGCTTCGGAGGTCGCGGCGAGCACACCGGCCACCCAGGCGAATCGTTCGTCGAGCCGGTCCAGATCGGTGGAGCCGGTGCCGTGACCGATCCGCGGCTCGGGAACGGGTCGTTCCAGCTCGTCGAAGATGGCGTCGGTCAGGAGGTCGAGCCCGCGTCGGCGGCGGGCATCGACCGGCACGA
This sequence comes from uncultured Acidimicrobiales bacterium, assembly GCA_963698395.1. GTDB lineage: Bacteria > Actinomycetota > Acidimicrobiia > Acidimicrobiales > SZUA-35 > JBBQUN01. The sequence continues at coordinate 931,771 of CAVOQQ010000008.1, read as the reverse complement.
CGGTGACACCGGTGGCTTCGGCCAGGGCACCCTGATCGACGAGAATGCCCGCCCGATCGGCGAGGTCGACCATGGAGAGAGCCACCACGACACGAACCGGCTGCTCGCGCAGTTGCGACAACAGGTAGAGGCTCCGGCTGAGGTTCGGTGCGTCGACCACCACGACGACCAGGTCGGGAAGCTCGTCGGGGTTCCGACCGACCACGAGGTCGCGTGTCAGCTCCTCGTCGGGTGACGCAGCATCGAGGCTGTACGCACCGGGCAAGTCGAGCAGGGAGACCAGGCGACCGTTGCGTTCCAGTGTGGCCCGGCCGACCTCGACGGTCGTACCGGGCCAATTGCCGATGGAGCGCTTCGCCCCGGTGAGACCGTTGAAGACACTGGACTTGCCGACATTGGGATTGCCGACGAGGGCGACGACGGCCGTGCCATCGACGAGCGGTCCATCACCCACCTGATGACACGCGGCGCCGAGCCCGGGAACGACCGCCATCAGACGCCGGTTCCGGGGGTGAGGTCGACCACGACCGCCTGCAGAGCCGCCCGATCGAGCGCCAGCCGGGCGTGCCCGATCGACACGATCCGTCCGCCGCCCGCACAACGTTGCGTGCAGGACAGGGCAACACCCGAGCGGATCCCGAGTTCGGCGAGGCGCCGCTGCATGGCGGGGGGTGCCACCACCGATTGCACATGGGCTGCCACGCCGAGGGGCAGATCGCAGAGGGGGATGCTCTTGGCCAGCACGTCGGGGATGATACTGCCATACCCGCCACCTGACAAGCTCTGTCAAGGACCCCTAACAAGCGGCGGCGTCAGGGCTCGACGATCGCGAAGCCGGATTGGAAGACCTCGAGGTTGCCGAACACCAGGAGCAGCGCCGCCGGATCGCCATCGATCGCGACCTCGCCGGAGGCGATGGCGTCGACGAACGCCGTTTCGCCACCCATGATCCCGGCCATCACGGCCTTGGTGGTGGTCACGGTGACCGATGCGTCAGGGCTGTGGCGTCCGCCGGCGTAGTGAAGCGCCCGGTTCTCGAGTCCGAGCACCCACTCCTGCTCGGCGCCACCCGGGCCACCGTCGCGGAAGGTCCAGTTGATCTCGACCTGCTCACCGTCGACGAGTTCGTCCTGGAGTCGGATCGCGATGGCGTCGAACATCAGATCGACCGTCAATGCCTCGACCAGCCCTCGCCGCATCATCGGGCGCGACGATGGCGGACCCTGGCGCAGCTCCTGGGCTCCGGTCAGATAGGCGTTCCGCCATGTTGCCGACTCCGATTGGTAGCCGAGTTGCTCGAACGCGTCGGCCTGGAGTTCCCTCGCTTCGGCATTGGTCGGATCGGCGAAGACGAGGTGGTTGACGAGCTCGACGACCCATCGGTAGTCACCCTCGTCGAACGCCTGCCGAGCGTGGGCCAGCAAGGCATCGGCGCCGCCCGCCAGAGCGACGTAGCGCCTCCCGACCTCGGTGGGTGGATGCTGCCACAGATGGGTGGGGTTGCCGTCGTACCAGCTCAGGTAGCGCTGGTACACCGCCTTGACGTTGTGCACCAGCGATCCGTAATAGCCACGAGTGTGCCCCTGGGCGAGGAAGACACCCGGCAGTGCCAATTCCTCGGCGATCTCGAGTGGCGTCATCCCTCGGTTCGCCCGCCGCATGGTCTGATCGTGGATCCACCGATAGAGGTCTCGCTGCTTGCGGAGGAAGCCATCGGTGTCGGTGGCACCCCAACGTGGCCAGTGGTGACTGGCGAACATGAGGTTGGTGTCGGCGCCGAACAACTCGATGGCCTCGTTGATGTACTTCGACCAAGCAAGGGAATCACGGACCTGCGCGCCCCGCAACGGGACCAGATTGTGCATGTTGTGTGAGCAGTTCTCCGCCATGCAGAGCCAGCCCTTGTCGGGGAAGAAGAAGTTCATCTCGGCCGGTGCCTCGGCCTCGGGTGTGTTCTGGAAGATGATCCGGATGCCATCGACCACGAGTTCCTGGCCGGTCTCGGTGATCTCTTCGGTCGGCGCCAGCAGACCTGCGGCAGCGGCAGGGATCGCCTTGCCGAGCCCGGAGTCGACGTGTTGGCGAGGGCCGGCTGGCAGCGAGGGCCCGAACTGGTAGGTGGCCCGCCGCGCCATCGCGGGGCCGGCGACGACGTTCTCGAACACGGCTTCTCGCAGGAAGTGCTCGGGTGCGATGATACGAACGGCCCCGTTGGCCACGTCTTCGGCGGAGGTGACACCGAGCACGCCGCCGAAGTGGTCGGCGTGGCTGTGGGTGTAGATCACCGCCCGGACCGGCCGCTCCCCCAACGTGTCGTTGGCGAGCTGCAGACAGGCCCGAGCCGTCGACTCGGTGGTGAGTGGATCGATGATCAACCAGCCGGTGTCGCCCTGGATGAAGCTGATGTTGGAGATGTCGTAGCCGCGGGCCTGCCACAGCCCGGGCGCCACCTCGAACAGGCCGTGCGGGGCATTGCGCTGGGCTTGACGCCACAGGCTCGGATGCACGCTGTCGGGGGTTTCGGTGGCCTCTCGGATGAAGTCGTGCCGACTGGTGTCCCAGACCGTCTGCGCCTTGCCCGACGATCCCTCCACCTCGATGATGCCGTCCTCGATCTGGGCGAGTAGGCCGCGAACTGCGAGCTCGTCGTCGATCGGGTCGAGGTCGAGCGTGGCCGACGCTTCGGCCAACACGGCGGTGGTGGCTGCGGTCGGCGGCTTCGGTTGCGTGCGGCTGTACTGGGGAGTCGAAGATGCTTGAGTCACGCCAGCGAGTCTGGCGTGACCGGCGTCGCTTGTCGAACAGTTCAGCGCTTGCGAGCCGCGAGATAGGCCCGACGGGCATCGGCGCACTCGTCGTCGCCGAAGGCGGTCACGAGGCCATCGGCGTCGGACCAGCTGCGCATGGTGCCCACCATCTGGTCGGTGACCGCATTGACGTGGCGTTTGGTGCTGAACAGGGCGTGTGAGGCCTTCGCAGCCAACAGTGCGGCCATCGCTTCGACTTCGTCGTCGAGCTGATCGTCGGCAACGACTCGATTGAGGAAGCCCGCCGCCTTCGCTTCGACCGGATCGAACGGCCGGCAGGTCAACACCAGCTCCTTGGTGAGCGCCGGTCCGATCTCACGCACGAGCCGAGGGATGCCACCCCAGGCGAGCGGGATCCCCAGATCGACCTCGGGGATCGAGAACCGAGCGGATTCCGCCGCGATCCGCAGATCACAGGCGGCCGCCAGCACGAGGCCACCGCCGACACACCATCCCTGGATCGAAGCGATCGCCAGGGCCTGCATGGCTTCGAGCGCTTCGGCCATCTTGCGGCCGTAGTCGGCCGCTTCCCTGGTGGAGACCTCCATCTTGCTCGAGAACGTGGAGAGGTCGGCACCGGCGGAGAACGCACGGCCGGCACCGCTCACGATCACGACCTTCACCTGCGGCTGGCGGTCGAACCAGCGGGCGGCGATCGCGATCTCGTCGAGCGTTCGCCAGCCGAGCGGGTTGAGCTTCTCGGGAACGTCGAGGGTCAGGCGACCGATGGGCCCGTCGACCTCGACCACGACGGTGGTCAACGCCGGCGGCTCGACGACGGGCGCACCGGGGGCCGGCGCAGCGCCGGAGGCAGACGAACGGGAAACGGGTGTGGAGGACACGGGGAACCTTCTTGATCTTTAATGTACGGACATTCGGATGTTCTCGGCTATGCTGTCCCGCATGTGTAGACGAACCACGTGCAACAACTGCAAGAAGCCATCCTGGGCCGGATGCGGCGCCCATGTCGAACAGGTCCTCGGCGACGTCGCTCCAGACGACCGATGCCAGTGCGCCTCCGGGTCGGGAGGCCCGAAATGGCTCCGCAAGGTCCTCGGCGGCTGAACCGATCGATCAATCGTCGTACTCGGCGGAGGCGGCGGGGAGGTCATCCCATGCTGCCTTCGCCCCACTGTGGCCCACCTCGACCACGGTGAAGACGGCTCCCGCCGACGCCACGACGCTGAGCGCGACCAACCCAACGCCGAAGGCCCGGGACTCGAGAGCCGGAACACGTTTCGCCAGCGGACCAGCCGCAACGGCGCCGACGGCGAGCACGAACACCGCAACCGCCCACGGCAGCACGCGTTCGCCCTCGTCGGTGTGTGCTTCGACCAGCTTCGTCTCTTCGACGCGGCGTTCGAGCTGTTCGCCTGAACCCTGCGCCAGCCCGGTCGACACGAGGGCGCCGAACGCCATCACGACCAGGAGTGGTCCGAAGGTTCGGCGCCACGACGATCGCAGGGCGACCGCAAGCAGCCCGAGCGCGGCCAGGGGCACGAGCACCACCGCGGCGTGAACCAGCAGCGGGTGGGCGGGCAGTCCAAAGATCTCGTCGATTTCCACGTTGGGCGGGTGCTTTCTCTCGTTGATTGGCGATCAGGGACGAGCGCAACGACTCAATCGTCGTCGTACTCGTGCTCGTCGTCGTCGTGCTCGTCGTCAGTGCGTTCGTCGTCAGTGCGTTCGTCGTCAGTGCGTTCGTCGTCAGTGCGTTCGTCGTCAGTGCGTTCGTCGTCAGTGCGTTCGTCGTCAGTGCGTTCTGACGGCTCGAGCGGGCGCTGGCTCGTCGTCGATGTGGCCGGGGTCGATGTGGCCGGGGTCGATGTGGCCGGGGTCGATGCCGAGGAAGCGGTCGTGGCGGTCGTCGCGTCCGCCGCATCGGGTACCGGCGCGAGGTCGGCGATGGTGAGGTGACCGACGGGGCTGCGATCGGCCGACTGCAGGATGCCGAGGTTGACACCCACGGCACTGCCGACGAGCACGAGGAGGCCGAGCAACGATGCGATGGTCACCAGCGTGGTCTTGAGCTGCACCTGACTCCTCGTGGCCCACGGTCCCATCTGGCCCGGTGCCACCGATGATCCTACGATCCGACGGCGACGCACGACGGCAGCACTTGGCAAGAACTTGGCAAAGAACCCCTCGATGAGGACCCACAGCTGCAAACCTGGATCGGTGAAGCTTCTCGTAGTCGAAGACGACCCGTCGATCGCCCAACCACTTTCGGTGGCTTTGCGTCGTGAGGGGTTCGAGGTCGAGTGGGCGGGCACGGCGCGAGCGGCGCTCGAGGCCGGTCCGGTCGATCTCGTGCTCCTCGACCTCGGTCTGCCCGACCTCGACGGACAGGTCGTGTGTCGCGAGTTGCGGTCGAGATCCGCAGTGCCGATCATCGTCGTCAGTGCTCGAGGTGACGAGATCGATCGAGTCACGCTGCTCGAACTGGGCGCCGACGACTATGTGGTGAAACCATTCGGTGCACGCGAACTCGTCGCTCGCATTCGGGCCGTCCTCCGCCGCTCGAGCGGCGAGGCCGAAGCCACCGGCCAATCGGTCGAGCTCGGTGACCTCCGGATCGACCGTCGAAGTCATCAGGTCTTCCTCGCCGGCGAGCCCATCGCGCTCACCCCGAAGGAATACGACCTCCTCGACTGTCTCGCCACCGACCCCGGCGCAGTCGTCACGCGGGAGCACATCATGCAACGGGTGTGGGATGAGAACTGGTGGGGGTCGACCAAGACCCTCGACGTCCACATTGCCTCGCTGCGCAAGAAGATCGGCGCCGAGCGCGTCCTCACCATTCGTGGCGTTGGCTTCGCACTCGGGGTAGACCACCCGACGTGACCCGTCGCCTCCTCGCCAGCTACCTGCTGATCACGGCGCTGGTCCTCGTGGTCTTGGAAGTACCGCTCGGCTTGTTCTTCCAACAGGGCGAACTCGACCGCTTGACCGCCGATACCGAGCGGGACGCCACGGTGCTCATCACCGCCTACGAAGACGACCTGGAGGCTCGGGCACCAGTCGATCCCGGCCCGGCGCAGCGCTACACCGTCCAGACCGGCGTGCGGGTGGTCGTCGTCGACCGCCTGGGCGCTGCCGTGGTCGACACCGGCAACGAAACCGGTCGTGACTTCTCGACCAGGCCCGAATTCATGGCTGCGCTCGCCGGTGATCGTGCCACCGGGACCCGGTTCTCGACCGACCTCGACACCGAACTGCTCTACGTCGCCCTGCCGGTGGCTTCCGGCGGTGTGGTGCACGGAGCGATCCGACTGACGCTCGACACCGAGCAGGTCACCGCACGGATCCAACGGTTCTGGTGGGGTTTGGCCGGCATCGCGGCACTCGTGCTCGCCATGGTGATTGCCGTCGGCTGGGCAACCGCTCGCTCGATCAGCCGACCGATTCTGCAACTCCAGGAGACGGCGCTGCGATTCTCCGGTGGCGATCTGTCGGTCGCCGAGCCCATTGTCGGGGCGCCACCGGAGATCGAACGACTCGACGAGGCAATGACGACGATGGCGCGCCGCCTCGATCGCTTGCTGTCCCAGCAACGTTCCTTCGTCGCCGATGCGTCACACCAGCTCCGCACTCCCCTGACCGCCCTACGGCTGCGGCTCGAGAATCTCGAAGCCACCACCGCCGACCAGAACGTGGGAGACGAGATCGCCGCGACGATTGACGAAACCGACCGTCTCACCGCCCTGGTCAACGATCTGCTCCAACTGGCAACCGCCGAACGTCCCTCGATCCCGATGACGGTACCCATCGTCGACATCGTCGCCGAGCGTGTCGGCACCTGGACGGCGCTTGCCGAGCAGTCGAACGTGGTGCTGAGCCTGGCCACCCACTGCGGGGAGCACACCACGGCCGTCGCCGTTCCCGGTGCCATCGAGCAGATGCTCGACAACCTGATCGACAACGCCATTGCGGCAATCGATTCGGGCCGGCCGCCGGTCGATCCAGCAGCGGTCGATCCAGCAGCGGTCGATCCAGCAGCGGTCGATCCGGCGCGGGTCTCGGTGGTCATCGCTGCCGACCCCTCGTCGGTGAGCCTCCAGGTGGTCGACGATGGGCCTGGCCTCGATCCCGGCGATCGACTGCATGCCTTCGAGCGTTTCTGGCGAGGTGCGGCACCGGCGGCTGGGCCAAGACCACCGGGCAGTGGGCTCGGGCTGTCGATCGTCAAGGGACTCGCCGATGCCTCCGGTGCGACGGTGGCGCTCGGATCCAACACCGACGGTGGCCTGACCGTGACGGTCGTGTTCCGGCGTGCGGTCGACCGAACCTGACTCGACCGAACCTGACTCGACCCAACCTGACCCGAGGTCTCCCGGCGGACGGTGGCGAAGCGATAGCCTCACCCCCGTGAACGATTCTTCGAAGATCATCTATACCTATACCGACGAGGCCCCAGCGCTGGCGACCTACTCGCTGCTGCCCATCATCGAGGCCTTCGCCTCTGCCGCCGGCGTCGGCGTCGAGACACGAGACATCTCGCTGGCGGGCCGCGTCATCAGCTCGTTCCCCGAGCGCCTCTCCCCCGAGCAACAGGTTCCCGACGCGCTGGCCGAGCTCGGCGAGCTCGCGTTGAGCCCCGACGCCAACATCATCAAGCTGCCGAACATCTCGGCGTCGGACCCTCAGCTCAAGTCCACCATCGCCGAGTTGCAGGCCAAGGGCTATGACCTCCCCGACTATCCCGACGAGCCGACCACCGACGAAGAGCGAGACGTCAAGGCTCGCTACGACAAGATCAAGGGTTCGGCGGTCAATCCGGTGCTGCGGCAGGGCAACTCCGACCGTCGGGCCCCGAAGGCCGTGAAGGAATATGCCCGCCAGAACCCGCACTCGATGGGCGCCTGGTCGGCCGACTCTGCCACCCACGTCGCCACCATGAGCAGCGGCGACTTCTTCTCCAACGAGCAGTCGGTCACGGTGCCGGCAGCCGACACGCTCACCATTCGCCACATCGACCTCGAAGGCAACACGTCGGTCCTCAAGGAGGTGCCCGTCCTCGCCGGCGAGGTCGTTGATGCCACGGTGCTCTCCAAGCAGGCCCTGGTCGACTTCCTGGCCGTACAGATCGACGACGCCCGCCAAAAGGGCGTGCTCCTCTCGCTCCACATGAAGGCCACCATGATGAAGGTCTCCGACCCGATCATCTTCGGCCACGCCGTTCGCGTCTTCTTCTCCGATGTCTTCGCGAAGCACCGCGACGCACTCGACGCCGTCGGCGCCAACCCCAACAACGGCCTCGGCAACGTGCTGAAGGCCATCGAGGCACTGCCCGCCGAACAGCGAAAGGCCATCGAGGCCGACATCGCCACCGCCTACGAGCGAGGCCCGGCCCTGGCCATGGTCGACTCCGACCGGGGCATCACCAACCTGCACGTCCCGTCCGACGTCATCATCGATGCGTCGATGCCCGCCATGATCCGCACCTCGGGCCAGATGTGGAACGCCGAGGGCAAGCAGCAAGACACCAAGGCGGTCATCCCGGACTCGAGCTACGCCGGTGTCTACTCGGCCACCATCGCGTTCTGCAAGGAGCATGGTGCATTCGACCCGACCACCATGGGCACCGTGCCCAACGTCGGGTTGATGGCGCAGAAGGCCGAAGAGTACGGATCGCACGACAAGACCTTCGAGATCGAGTCGGCCGGCACCGTCGAAGTGGTCAATGGTGCGGGTGAGGTCCTGATGACCCACCACGTCGACGAGGGCGACATCTGGCGCATGTGCCAGGTGAAAGACGAGCCCATTCGCGACTGGGTCCGCTTGGCCGTTTCTCGTGCTCGGGCGATGGGTGCCCCCGCCGTGTTCTGGCTCGATGCCAACCGCGCCCACGACGCCCAGCTGATCACCAAGGTCACCACCTACCTGGCCGACCACGACACCGACGGTCTGCAGATCGAGATCATGACCCCGGCCGACGCCACCCGCTTCTCACTCGACCGCATCCGTCGCGGCGAGGACACCATCTCGGTCACCGGCAACGTGCTGCGCGACTACCTCACCGACCTCTTCCCCATTCTCGAACTGGGAACGAGCGCCAAGATGCTCTCGATCGTCCCACTGCTCAACGGTGGTGGTCTGTTCGAGACGGGTGCCGGCGGGTCGGCTCCCAAGCACGTGCAGCAGTTCGAGAAGGAGAATCACCTTCGCTGGGATTCGCTCGGCGAGTTCCTGGCACTCGCCGTGTCGTTCGAGCACCTGGCCCAGACCACCGACAACGCCCGGGCCCAGATCCTCGCCGACACACTCGACGCGGCCACCGGCACGCTGCTCGCCAATGGCAAGTCGCCGTCGCGCAAGGTGAACGAACTCGACAACCGTGGCAGTCACTTCTACCTGGCGCTCTACTGGGCGCAGGAGCTGGCGGCCCAGACCATCGACGCCGATCTCGCCGCAGCGTTCGCTCCGCTCGCCGACACACTGGCGAGCAACGAGGAAGCCATCGTGGGTGAACTGGCGGCGGTCCAGGGCCGGCCCATGGACATCGGGGGCTACTTCGCTCCCGACCCCGCCCGTGCCGAAGCCGCCATGCGGCCGAGCGACACCTTCAACGCCGTACTGGCCTCACTCAACGCCTGAGACTCAGCGGGTAGCCCCTTGGTGGCTTCGGTCGATCTCGGCCAGCCAGCCGTACACCGAAGCCACCACGGCCCCCCGTAGTCCGACATCGGTCCGCAGCGAGCACTGCCAACCCAGACCCTCGACGAAACGCAGCCGCAGTCCCAGGTCGGCGTCCGGCGACCAGATCGAAGCGAAGCGGTTGGCGTTCCGAGAGTCGAACACCGTGAGCCGGAGCGTGGAGCCATCAGGAAGGTCGATCAGGCAGAGATCGCGAGGCCCCTGGGACGTCACCCGCACTCGCTTCGGACGGATGAACTCGGATCGACTCGCCGACACCAGCCGGCGCAATTCGAGCGAGGCGAGCGAGACCGCTTCGCCCGGAAGACGTTTCGCGAGGGCTCCGAGGCGAACTCGCTCGAGCCAGGTCGTGCTGTTCCAGAACGCCTCCTCGGCCATTCTTCGCTGGTTGGTCGTCGCCGGCGGCACGATGCGCAGCACCGCATAGCCGAGACCCAGCATCACCATCAGCGCAACCCACATACGAGCATCCTCTCCGTCGTCGGCGCCGGCTCGCACCCGCCCGCCAATCCGTTTCGCCGCACGATTGTTGCACGACTCGCAGCCATGTGACCGTTGCCCCCATCATCGGCCGAGTTGATCCGTCGATGACCTTTCGTCTTTCTTGACCGGACTGGTGGTCAACCTGCGGTCTCGACGTGTGGTCGCTACGGTGTCGACGTGACCGGAGAAGAACGACCCTATGGTTCCACCCCTGATGCCAGCGCCGGCTTGAAGCGGGTTCGCACCCGACACTTCCAGCGAGCCAAGGAACAGGGCATCAAGATCACGGGGTTGACGAGCTACGACTTCATGTCGGCCCAGATCTTCGACGAGGCCGGCATCGACTTCCTCCTCGTCGGCGACTCCGCCGCCAACACCGTGTTCGGCTACGACACCACGATCCCCGTGACCATCGACGAGCTGATCCCACTCTGCGCCGGCGTCGTCCGTGCGGTCAGTCGGGCGCTCGTCGTCGCCGACCTCCCGTTCGGATCCTACGAGAACGGTCCGGAAGAGGCCCTGCACTCCGCCATCCGATTCATGAAGGAGACCGGAGCGCACGCCGTCAAACTCGAGGGCGGGCAGCGAAGCGCCAAACAGATCAAGCGGATCGTTCGGGCCGGGATCCCCGTCATGGCGCACATCGGCTTCACCCCCCAGAGCGAACACGGTCTCGGTGGGCATCTGATCCAGGGTCGTGGCGACTCCGCCCAGGCACTGCTCGCCGATGCCCACGCAGTCGAAGATGCCGGTGCCTTCGCCGTCGTTCTCGAGATGGTGCCGTCGTCGGTCGCCGCTCAGGTCACCGCCGAGCTGACGATCCCGACCATCAGCGTCGGCGCCGGCCCCGATTGTGACGGCCAGCTCATGGTCTGGACCGACTGGGCCGGCTTCACCACGGGGCGCATCCCGAAGTTCGTCAAGCAGTACGCCCAGATCGGGCAGGTCCTGCTCGAGGCGGCAAAGACCTACCGAGAAGAAGTCGAGTCCGGCGTCTACCCCGGACCCGAACACGAATACACCGACAGCTGATTCCCCATGGAGCGTTCATCGAACATGACCGATTCTGCCGACGGCACTCCCGCTGCTCCAGCGCCCCAATTCCGCAAGACCAAGCAGGGCAAATGGGCCGTCATGGGTTCGGTCGAGACCCTGCAAGCAGCGCTCGCCGGCGATGGCAAGGTCAAGGTGCTGAAGAAGTCGGGCGACTGGTCGGAGTTCACCGTCGTCTCGCTCGGCCGACCGTTCGACGTCGACGGCGTCTCGATGGTCTACGGCTATGACGACGAAGGTGATCCCCACCCCGGCGTTGCGCCGGCGGGGGCGGGCCAGCCGCCCCAAGCCGGCCCGTCGCCCACGCCACCACCGCCACCACCACCGCCACCACGCGACGATTCCGAACCGCTGCCGGAATACCGAGGCGGGCCCGAAGACGAATGGCAAGACGGGTTCTGACCCCGAGAGGACGACATGACCAGCTCGCCAACCACGTTTGCCGAACTCATGGCGCTCGAACGGCACGGGCCCGACACCTGGATCGGACTCAGCGCCGAGTACACATGGGGTCGGATCTACGGCGGACAGGTCGTCGCGCAAGCGCTCTTGGCCGCCTACCAAACCGTCGAGACCGACTTCTCGGTGCACTCGCTGCATGCCTACTTCATCCGCGGTGGCGTGATCGACGAGCCGGTCCGGTTCGAGGTCGATCGGCTGCGCAATGGAAGCAGCTTCTGCACCCGCGCCGTCGTCGCCCGCCAATCCGGCGGGGCGATCCTGCACCTGTCGGCATCGTTCCACGTGGTCGAAGACGCTCCCGAGATCCAAACGGCGCGGATGCCACTCGCCCCCGACCCCGAAGACGTCCGCCCCAAGGCCGACGACTGGCCCTGGATCATGGAACGACGTCCGCTGGCGAGCTATCCGGGAGCGGGGGCGTCGATGGGCTGGGTTCGTCTCACCGATCCCCTCGTCGACGATCCGCGACTCCACGAGTGCGGGTTGGCACTCAGCTCCGACGCCATCCAGTTCGGTGCGGTCCGCAGTATCCATCCGGCTCAGCTGGTGGCCGAGGAAGGCGAAGACCCGTTCATGGGGGCCAGCCTCGATCACGCCATGTGGTTTCACCGCCCTCTGCGGGCCGACCAGTGGCACCTGTACCACTGGGACTGCCATGGGCTCACGGGGGCTCGCGGAATGACCGTCGGCAACCTGTTCGCCGCCGATGGCACCCATGTGGCCACCGTTGCTCAGGAAGTCCTGCTTCGTGAGCGAACCAAGCCGCGGTAGGGTCGCACCATGCGTGCCATCGTGATCACCAAAGACGACGACTACCGAGCCGATCTCACCGAGGTCGACGAGGCCGACCTTCCCGAGGGTGACGTCACGGTCGCCGTCGAGTACTCGACGATGAACTACAAGGACAGCCTGGCCATCACCGGTGCCTCGCCCGTGGTTCGCAGCTTTCCGATGGTGCCCGGTGTCGACCTCGCCGGCGCCGTCGAAGCCAGTGATCACGCCGAGTTCGCCGTTGGCGACAAGGTGATTCTGAACGGCTGGGGCGTCGGTGAAACGCACTGGGGCGCCTACGCCGAGCGGGCTCGGCTCTCGGGCGACTGGCTCGTGCCGCTTCCCGACGGTTTCACCACTCGCCAAGCCATGATCATCGGCACCGCCGGCTACACCGCGATGCTGTGTGTCATGGCTCTCGAAGACCACGGTGTCACCCCCGACCAGGGCGAGATCCTCGTCACCGGCGCAGCCGGCGGCGTCGGCAGCGTGGCCATCGCCATCCTGGCCACGCTCGGGTTCGACGTCGTCGCCTCCACCGGCCGGCTCGAAGAAGCCGACTACCTGACCTCGCTCGGCGCAACGAGCACCATCGACCGCAACGAGCTCTCCGAGCCCGGCCGCCCGCTCGGCCGTGAGCGCTGGGCCGGCGTGGTCGACGCAGTCGGCAGCCACACACTCGTCAACGCCTGTGCCACCACCAAGTACGGCGGCACCGTCGCCGCCTGCGGCCTCGCCCAGGGACCCGACTTTCCCGGCACGGTGCTCCCCTTCATCCTGCGCGGGGTCACCCTCGCCGGAATCGACAGCGTGCACTGTCCCAAGCCCCGGCGGCTCGAGGCATGGCAGCGTCTCGTCACCGACCTCGACACCGATCTGCTCGAGATCATGGCGGTCGAGATCGGCCTGGCCGACGTCATTCCCACCGCCACCGACCAACTCGCCGGCAAGACCCGCGGCCGGGTGCTCGTCGACGTGAACCGCTGACCCACCCCAACCCTCTCTCGACAACTCAGGACTCTCCCATGACCACCGATCACTCCGTGAGCCGCTTTCCCGTTCCCACGCTCGAAGACATGCCCGACGACATCCGCGAGCGGATCGAGGCCGTCCAGGCCAAGTCGGGGTTCATCCCCAACGTGTTCCTTGCCCTGGCCAATCGGCCCGACGAGTTCCGGGCCTTCTTCGCCTACCACGACGCCCTCATGGAGCGCGATTCGGGTCTCACCAAGGCCGAGCGCGAGATGATCGTGGTGGCCACCTCGGCGGCGAACAGCTGCCAATACTGTGTGGTCGCGCACGGCGCGATCCTGCGGATCCGAGCGAAGAACCCGCTCATCGCCGATCAGGTGGCCGTGAACTACCTGAAGGCCGACATCACCGAGCGGCAGCAGGCCATGCTCGATTTCGCCATGCAGGTGAGCCTCGACCAGGGTTCGGTCGGCCCCGACGACTTCGCCGTTCTCGAGAGCCACGGGTTCACCACCGACGACGTCTGGGACATCGCCGCCATCACGGCATTCTTCGCCCTCTCGAACCGCATGGCCAACGTCACCGCCATGCGCCCCAACGACGAATTCTACGCGATGGGTCGATAGGGCAGCGGGCCGATCAGCAGCCGACGCCGAGCCAGACCGGGATGTTCCGGCTGGTTCCGGCGACGGTGACCCGGCCTCCTTCGTTGAACTCGACTGATGCGCCACCGTCCATCTTCACGATGTCGGTGTAGCCCTGGCCGAGGAGCCAATCTCGCATCTGCGGTGCGGTCATCGAGGTGGTGGAACCGAAGGTGACCGTCGACGGTGCCTTGAAGGCGACGAACGAGTGTCGCTGGGTGAGCATCGTGTAGGCGTTGGCGTTGATCACGGCGTCGGTCACCGAGATCTGCCCCTTGATGGCCATCACGATGCCACTGGCGGCCCACCGGTAGCCGGTCGGGTCCGTGCCGCCGCTGAGCTGCCAGTCTCGCTCGACTTCGAGGACGAAGCTGCCCTTCGAAGCGAGGTTGGCATTGAGGTGGGAGTCATCCCATTCGTAGGTGAACTCGGCGATCGGCCCGTTCGGCCGATAGCGCTCGCCGATCACGCCGCGATCCTGGCGGTCGACGCCGCCGGGAACCTGCTTGCCGTCGATCACACCGATCCCGATCGGCTGCGAGTTGTTGAGTGTCAGCCAGTTGGCGTTGATCGAGGCCACCGAGCAGCGCCGGCTGCTCGTCTGGAGGTCGGCGACGAGATAGTTGACATCGGCTGCTCGCCCACCGGGAATGTCACGGAAGGTCACGCCCCTCTGGCTGCACACGGCCGGCTCGACCACCGGATGCATGGCCACGAGTTCGGGCTGCTGGACCCAGTAACGGACCTGATCGACCCGTCCGGCCTTGGCGAGATCGCTCACCCAGAAGGAGAGGCCGCCGGCCTCGGGCTCACGCTGGAGCAGATTGCGATAGAGGAGCCGACGGACGTAGTCCTCGTCGGTGGTCCCGGTCCACGCCTGCTGGTATTCGGTCGACTGCGCCATCCAGTAGGCCACGTTCTTCATGTCGGACATGAGGTACTGGTCGCTCCAGTACTGCAGTCCTGCCTGATCGGGCTGGCGTCCGAAGTAGGCCCGGTAGAGGCGAACGATGTCGGCGCCCGGCTGTCCGCACAGCACCGAGGTGACCGCAGGACTGGCTGCAGCGACCGGCTCGGGTGGCGTCGCGATGACGGCGGAGGTGGCCATGCCGAGGGCGGCAAGACCGAGTCCGATGGTTCGACGGAGCCGGCGCCGTCGACGTCCGGTGGGTGTTCGTTCGCCTGGTTCAGTCACGTCGATTGCTCCAACCCACTGCTTGCTCGAAACCCACTGCTTGCTCGAAACCCACTGCTTGCTCGAAACCCACTGCCCTGCGTCACCGAAGTATCGAACGCCGGAGGCAGGGTTCTTGACCGATTCGGGTCGAACGACCCATGCCCGGCGAGCTCGGTTCGGTACGGAACGTGGTCGGTGTTTCGCAAGCCAACGATTCAACCAGGTTTTGCCTGCTATCGGACCGCGGGCGTCCGAGAGGCCGAATCGTCAGCATTCGATGACGTTCACCGCGAGCCCACCTCTCGAGGTCTCCTTGTACTTGGTCTTCATGTCGGCACCGGTGTCGCGCATGGTCTTGATGACACGATCGAGCGACACACGATGGCTGCCGTCGCCGCGCAAGGCGAGCCGCGACGCGTTGATGGCCTTCACCGCACCCATGGCGTTGCGTTCGATACAGGGGATCTGCACGAGCCCGCCGACCGGGTCACAGGTGAGTCCGAGGTTGTGCTCCATGCCGATCTCGGCCGCGTTCTCGACCTGGGCGACGTTGCCGCCTCGCACCGCAGCAAGCCCGGCTGCTGCCATCGAGCAGGCGACGCCGACTTCGCCCTGGCAGCCGACCTCGGCTCCCGAGATCGAGGCGTTCTCCTTGAAGAGGATCCCGATGGCCGCTGCCGTGAGCAGGAACTCGACGATGCCGTCGTCGGTTGCCCCGGGAATGAAGCGTCGGTAGTACATGAGCACGGCCGGCACGACGCCGGCTGCCCCGTTGGTCGGTGCGGTCACCACACGGCCACCGGCCGCGTTCTCCTCGTTGACCGCCAGTGCGAACAGGCTCACCCAATCGAGCGTCGTGAGCGGATCATGGATCGCCGCTTCGACCCCTGTCTTCAACTCGATTGTCTTCAACTCGATTGTCTTCAACTCGACCGCCATCGACGGCGCTCGACGGCGAACGCCCAGCGCACCGGGCAGGAAGCCATCGCTGTCGATGCCTCGCTCGACACACGCCTGCATCGCCGCCCAGATGGCCATCAACCCGGCAACGGTCTCCTCGCGGGGCCGCCAGGCATCCTCGTTGCGCATCATCAGCTCGGCGATGGAGAGGTCGTGCTCGGCGCAGAGGCGCAACAGTTCGTCGCCGCTGGCGAAGTGCAACGGCAGCGGCGTCTCGTCGGCGACGATCCGGTCGCCCGCCGCCTCGTCGGCGTTCACCACGAACCCGCCGCCCACCGAGTAGAAGTCGGACGAGGCAACCTCGGCGCCGTCGGCGCCGAACAACGTGAAGCGCATGCCGTTCGAATGATGCGGCAGCCTGCTGCGCTTGTGGAACACGAGATCGGCATCGGGATCGAACGCAACGATTCGATCGTTGGGAAGCACCACGGTCTTGGTCTGGCGGATCGAGGCGACGTGGCCACTCACCGAATCCGGATCGAGCGTTGCCGGCTCGAAGCCCCGAAGACCGAGCATGGCCGCGGTGTCCGTCCCGTGGCCACGACCGGTATGCCCGAGGCTCCCGAAGAACTCCAGCCGGATCCGACTGTCGTCGTCGACTCGATCGCCCACCGCCTCGGCGAAACGCTTGGCGGCGATCATCGGCCCGACGGTGTGAGAACTCGACGGGCCGATGCCGATCTTGAAGAGGTCGAAGACGCTCAGCGACATGGAGCGAACGCTACACCGGCTGTTTCTCCGACCGTGACGATGCCTCGATTCGATCGGCAGGAGCGTGATCGAGCTCGACGTAGGGCGTCGTGCCAGCGAAGGATCCGAAGCCCTCGCCGTAGCCGGACGATCCGTGCTCGACGACGTCGAGCCCGGCGATCTCCTCCTCGGCCGGCACCCGCAGCCCACCAAAGGCCTTGAGCGCGGCGAACAGCACGAAGGCGGCGACCGACACCCAAGCGGCAATGGCAACGACACCGAGCACCTGGGCGACCAACTGATCGGTTCCACCGCCGTAGAACAGGCCCTGCTTCCAGACGCCGTCGACGTTCTCCCGAGCGAACAGACCGACGCTGATCGTCCCGAAGGCCCCACAGACGCCGTGCACACTGATGGCGCCGACCGGGTCGTCGACCCTGACCACCTCGTCGAAGAAGCTGATGGCGAACACCACGATCACACCGCAGAGCCCGCCGATGATCATGGCGCCCTGCGGCGTCACCGCAGCACAACCGGCGGTCACGCCGACCAGACCGGCGAGCAGGCCGTTGCCGGTCATGCCGACGTCGGGCTTGCCGCTCTTGAGCCAGATCGTGATCATGGCCGTGATGGCACCCATGGCACCGGCGGCGGTGGTCGTCACCGCGATACCACCGATCGCCGAGTCGGCCGCCAACTCCGACCCAGGATTGAAGCCGTACCAGCCGACCAGCAGCACGAAGCAGCCGAGAATGGCGTAGGGAATGCTGTGGCCCGGAATGGCCCGAACCCGTCCGTTGGCGTCGTACTTGCCGATGCGTGGCCCCAGCGCCCGTGCGCCCCAGAAGGCAGCGACGCCGCCGACCATGTGCACGATGCTCGAACCGGCAAAGTCGTGATAGCCGGTGGGCAGGCCGACGCCCTGGGCCAACCAGCCACCGCCCCACTGCCAGCGCACGACGATCGGATAGATCACCAGGCTGATCACGAAGCTGTAGATGAGATACGCACGGAACTTGGTGCGCTCGGCCATCGCCCCCGACACGATCGTGGCGGCCGTTGCCGCAAAGGCCACCTGGAACATGAAGAACACGGGGACCGTCAACGTGCCGTAGGTCGCCGCTCCGTCTCCGAGGAAGAAGCCCTTGGCGCCGATGAACTTCCCGATGCCGTCCATCGATCCGCCGAACGCAATGGCGTAGCCGAGTGCGAGAAAGGCGATGGCACCGACGCAGAAGTCCATCAGGTTCTTCATGAAGATGTTGGCCACGCTCTTGGCCCGGGTCATGCCCGCTTCCACGAGGGCGAAGCCGGCTTGCATGAGGATCACGAGCACGGCGGCGACGAGCACCCACACGTTGTCGAGATCGGCACGCAACAAGTCGACAGGCGATGCCTGCGCGAACAGATGGATCATTGATGGTCACTCCTGCTTTTGAGCACCGAGGTGCGCGAATACCCGGCCCAACGCCGAGCACCTCCGTGCGGAACCAGCCCCGCTACACGAAGTGAGGTGAGTGAACCGTGGGAGTGTGTCGGCGATGTTTCGTGCCGGTCAACAGTCGTGACGCGTCAGCGGGAACCACCGAGGCGGGCCTTGGCTGCTGCTTTCGCCTTGGTGAGCTCCACCCGCTGAGGGTGGTTCTTGTAGAACGGATCGATCGGGAAGCAGCCAGACACCAGACCGGCTCGAGGAGCCGTGGTGCAGTCGCTGAAGGTCCGGCACAGCAGCGACCGGGCGTCGTCCGGCGTGCGTTCGGCCGCCGACCCGGCCAGGACGTCGGCGGCGAGCTGGGGATAGGACAGCATCATGCGACCGAGGCCGATCAGCGTCGCTCCCCCGCGCTCGACCACGGCCTGGCCGACGTTGGCCAGCCATTCCTGCAGGTAGGTGTAACCGGAGCCGACGACGACGAGATCGGGATGGGCCTTGGTGAGTTCGGCCGTCACGGCGATCTGACGGGCAACGCCGACCAGCGGGTCTTCGGGCGGCTTGTAACCGTCGGACGGTGGGAACGCCGCGGGGCGTTGGATGTGCGGGTTGTAGTACGGACTGCCCGCCGTCGTGCTCAGCAGCCCGACACCGAGCTCGCTCAGCAGATCGCAGAACCGATGGACCTCGGTGAGATCGATCCCGGTGCCATCGGCGTCGCTGCCGAAACCGTAGCGATACGGCTGACCGGCAGGGACGCTCGGTCGACCGACTCCGTCGTCGCCGGGCTCGAACGGCACGAGGTCGAACGCCGACAGGCGAACACCGACCGCAAGTCCCCGAGCGCGGTCGCGGATGCCGGCGATCACCGAGCGCAGGAAGTGGGTCCGACCGGCGAAGTCGCCGCCGTAGCGGCCGGGCCGGTCGACAGCCGACAGCAGTTCATGGAGCAGATAGCCGTGGCAGTGCTTGATGTCGACGAACGAGAAGCCGGCCTGTTGGGCCAGCACCGCAGCGGCGATGTAGTCCTCGACGAGGGCGTCGAGTTCGTCGTCGGACAGCACGCTGGCCTCACCGGCTCCCGAACGAGCGTCGAGCCAGGGATGTCGGTAGGCCGTGCGAGGTGCCGGCGCCGACTCGGGGCGGCAGTAGCGCCCGGAGTGGGTCAGCTGGAGACCGGCAACCTGGATCGGGTCGAGCAGCGAACGCAGCGAGTCGAAATCATCGACGGTCTGCTCGCTGAGCACGAGTTGGTTGGGGTTGGCTCGTCCGTCATGGCGTACCGCCGTTGCCTCGCACCACACCAGGCCGCAGCCACTTCGTCCGAAACGCTCCCAGCGGCGGCGGACCAGATCGGTCGGCCTGCCATCGGTCGTGCCGTCCCATCCTTCCATCGGGAGAACGGCGAAGCGGTTGGCGATCTCGAGATCGCCACCGGCGGTGTCGTGCACGGTGACAGGGCGGGCCAACGCCCCCGCCGGATCGACCTCGGGTGCGATCGGCAGGTCGATGCCGAGCGTGGCGAGGTGATCGGTCAGCTTGTCGATCGAGTCGAGCTTGCGGATCTGGGTGATTCTCATGCCGTCTCCTCCATCATCGATTCGAGCCGCTCCACGATGTCGGCCAGGATCGCTCGGTCGCTGTCGGGCCGCCGGGGTGCTCCTGCCGGCGTGGCATCGCTGTCGGCCCAGCCCCGCAGCTGCAGGAACATCGCCGCATCATGGCGATAGCCCGGCACCGGTGCCCGGAACGTGAACATCCCGAGGTACTGCAGCAGATCGTTCAACGCGAAGAACGCCGGATCGCCGGCCGACCACAGCGCATCACGGCGGGAAAAGGCGTCGGGGGCGAACGTCGACAGCCCGAGCAGATAGTCCGATCCGTACATCACCATGTCGATCGCCAGGTCGTTGCCGGTGAAGACGGCGAAGTCGGGACGCTCGCGGTTGCGGAGCGCCAGCCGATCCCATTCGAGTCGTCGATCGAGCGAGGAGTGCTTCGCTCCCAGGCAGGAGTCGATGGCCATCAACCCTCCGTAGGTCTCGAGCGAGACGATGCGACCGTAGGGGACGAACATGGTGCCCAGTTCGAAGCCGATGAATCGTTCGACCTGTTCGCCGATGGCCGCGATGCTCGCCAGCCAATGAGCGTCGCCGGATGCTCCTTGCTCGGGCACGTTCAGCCCGTGCGAGGGGAAGATGGTGGGGACACCGCCCCGGCTCGTGATCGCCTCGCACGCCCGAAGGTAGGCAGCGAGATCGAACCCGTCGCCGGGTTGGTCGGCAACGAAGGCACCGGCGGTGAATCGACCACCGGTCGCCTCGGCCGCCAGGTCGAGCACACGACGTTTGGTGGCGTCGTCGAGGAGCTGCACGTAGCCGGTGTCCATGTTGACGGCGGGCCACAGTCCCGCTTCGTGGGTTCGGACGATGTGTCGCTGGGTTGCGTCCCAATCGACGCCACCGTCGGCCTGATGGATCAACAGGATCGCCGACATTCCCGTGATCGCGCGCTTCGGCACGACGGCCGGCAGCGCCGTCACGACGCCACCGGGGCACCCGGCAGGGCCCTGCCGGCGATGCGGTTCAGCAACGTGACCACGGCCAGTGGGATCTCCGGTGGGTCGGTGGGCGGCGCACCGCCGGGCGACCCGTAGACGACGCAGGCGAGATCGTGACGTCCCGCCCCGTGGTGGCCGAGCAGCATCGGCACGGCGGTGTGCGGGTGCATGAGCGCACTGTTGACGCCCTGCTGGCGCCCGACCGGTTTGCGGGACTCGAGTTTCGTGCCGCGGGAGATCCACGATCGACGAGACCCCGAACGGTGTGCTGACGGTGCAGCCGGGGTTTCCGGCCTCGGCATCGGAGCGGTGAATGGCCGCGGGGTCGATGGCGGAAGCCACCGGCGTGTATCCGACACAGAAACCGGACTCGGCCGACCTCAGCGCCCGCTCGGTTGTGAGGCGATGCAGGCGACCATGCCATGCGCCATCGACCGCCCAACACACCGTGTCGACACGAACATCGGACCACGGGGTCCAGGTACTCCAGGCCATGGCGTCTTCCACCCCGGCGGCGACGTTGGACGAGCGGACTCGACGATTCCCTTCGGTGTCGGTCAAGGCCAGCATCGAATCGGTGTGCGAGGAGCCGCGGGTATCGGGGGCGTCGGCTGACAGACCGAAGGCCGACGAGTAGGCGAACTTGTGATACTTCGCCGCCGACTCCTCGGGGAACGGGCCGGCGGGTGAGGTCGCGCTCACCAAGCGCGACGGCATGTTCGTCGTTGCGGGTGACCACCCAACGGGCGGCCTCGATCGTGACCGGCTCGGGCAACGGCGCCAGCGGCTCCTCGTCCGACGCCCAGAAGGGGTGATCGGCGGGGGCCGCGAGGCCGCCGAAGGCCTTCATGGCCCAGTAGGGCGAGCCTGCGGAGTTGTAGCCCTCGCACAGCTTGCGATTGTCGTAGGCGAACCCGACCGACAAGACGCCGTCGCGATCGCTCACCGCCTTGTCGGCCCACCATCGCAGGTGACGCATCGAGAGGCCTTTGGCCAGTCCCCACGGCACGCTCGATTCGACGTTGGCCCACGCCATCGCGCCCCAGAAGCTCGACATGGCAAAGCGATACGTCAGGCTGCGGCCCATGGCGATCGACGCACCATCCGCGGCGAACCAGTGCTGGAAGTCCTGGGCGAACGCAGCCGATCGCTCGCGATACGCCTCGGCGCGAGTGTCGTCGCCCAAGCCGAGATCGTTCGCCGCCGCGTACATCAACCCGTAGGTGTGGAGGGCAAACGGCACGTAGTAGTCGACGGTCCCCATGGCGCCGTCGACATACCAGGCATCGCTGGTGCGGTAGGTGTCGATCGAGTCGAGCGAATGGGCCAGGCGCTCGACGTCGATCTCGGCACCGACCCGCTCGAGCCCGAGGGAGACGAGTATCCGAAAGAAATGCCAGTTGTTGGGCGCCGGCTCGAACCGATAGATGCCGGAGAGCCATTCGACGAGACGGTCTCGCTCGGCCGCTGACAACGGCTCCCACACCTTCTCCGGGCAGAACGCCAGCGCCAGGCCGATGGCGGCCTGCTCGACCATGCGCTGATCGACGTCGGCGACGACGGGTCCCCAGTAGTCGGGACTGGCCGGATCGGTCCCGGCAACCAATCCCCGGGCGATCCGGTCCCACTGCTCGAACGAGCCGCCACCAACGGTGAGCGGCACGATGCCGTAGAGCGGGCGAGCGAATCCCTCGAGCCCGGCGACCCGAGCCTCGAAGACCGCCCCGAACGAGCCGAGCTGCACCTGGGCGCCGCCGTCGCTGGTGTGGCGCCGCAAGGGCTCGTACAGGTCGCGAACCGCCCGTTGGACATCGTCTCGGTTCGCCAGCGGCCCTCTCGCCAGTGGATTGGCCCACGGGTCGTGCGGAGTTGTCATTCGCCATCCCTTTCGACGGTTCCCGTCGCGCTTGTCAGACTGTCACCGTAGTTGGCCACCTCGGCCCACCTGGAAGTAGCCATGCCCGACCAGAACGATCCCGATTCCACCGGCACCTCGCGGCCCCCTCGTGCGCCGGCGGCGACGATCCTGCTCGGTACGGTTGCGATCGAGCCCAACCGCTGGGGCACGGTGCACGCCGACCGGCTGCCGATGACCTCGCTCGTTCCGTGGCTCGCCGCCATCGGCGAGGCGGGATTCGACGGTCTCGAAGTGTGGGAGCAGCACCTCACCATGGAGGCACCGGCGGCCGCCCAGACGATCATCGACGGCCCGCTGCCGGTCCGGATCTTCAACACCTACGCCTCCCTCGACACCGACGACTCGGTCGAGCGGTCCTTCGTTGCCGAATGGGTCCGACGTTCGGGAGCCACCGGCGTGAAGTTCAACGTCGGCAACGATCCAGACAGTGAAACGCTCTACGGCGAACGCATCGCCGATTGGCTCGATCTCCTCCCGGCCGAAGCGGCGCTGATCTGTGAGTGCCACGAAGGCATCTCGATCGCCGAAGACCCGATCGTCGCCGCCCGGATCTTCGACACCGTCGGCCCGGCCGACCGGCTGCAGGCGCTCGTACACACCCACGAATCTGCGCGACCATCTGCGAGCCAGGTTCGATGCCTACGGCGATCGGATCACCCACGTCCACGTCAACTATCTCGACATCGCCAATCGGCGGGTGCCGACACTCGCCGACCAGCGGGCCGATCTGGAAGCCAAGGTCGACCTGCTCGGCAGCCTCGGCTTCAGCGGCACCTGGACCATCGAGTTCGTCAACGGTGTCCTGTCGGCCGACGACACCCCGGATCATCTCGTGCCGCAGGCAGTCGCCGACCTCGCCGTGCTGCGAGACGTCCTCGGGTCGGTCGACGCGTGAATCGACCCAACATCGTCATTGCCCATCTTCCGCGACGGTCGTTGTTCAGCGAGCCCGATCTCACGCGGCTCTGCCGACATCGGCACCGTGATCAACACCGACCCGATCAGCGACTGGGCGGCACCCGGCGCCGCTGCGGCCCTGGCCGAAGCCGAGATCATCCTGGGTCACTGGGGCTGCCCGATGCTCACCCCCGAGGTGCTCGACGCTGCGCCGAATCTCCAGATGATCGCCTATGCCGCCGGCACCATGAAGACGGTGCTCACCGACGCCGTGTTCGACCGAGCCATCCGGGTCACCTCCGGTGCCGACGCCAATGCCGAACCGGTTGCCGAGTTCACGCTCGGCGCCATCTTGCTGGCGAACAAAGATGTCTTCTGGCGACGGGACCTCCTGCGAGATCCCGGCATCGCCGAACGGCGACAGCCTCTGGGCCGACCCGTCGGCAACTGGAACAAGACCATCGGCCTCATCGGCGCCTCACTGGTCGGCAGGCGGGTCATCGACTTGCTGCGCCCCTTTCCTCAATTCGCCGTGACCCTCTACGACCCGTTCGTGTCGGCCCAGGAAGCCGCCGGCCTCGGCGTGACCAAGCTCGAACTCGACGAGCTCTGTGCCGGAGCCGACATCGTCTCGATCCACGCCCCCGAGCTCCCGAGCACGTTCCACATGATCGGCGCCCCGCAACTGGAGGCGATGCGAACCGGAGCGCTCCTGATCAACACCGCCCGTGGGCGCCTCGTCGATCACGACGCCCTCCTCACCGAAGTCTCGAGTGGACGCCTCTCGGCCATGCTCGACGTGACCGACCCCGAGCCGCTCGCCGACGACCATCCGTTGCGACGCCTTCCCAACGTCTACCTGACCCCCCATCTCGCCGGATCCCAGGGGACCGAACTCGGTCGCCTCACCGACTGGGTGATCGACGAGATCGAACGCTTCGTCGACGGTCGCCCCGCCCGCAACCCCGTCACCCGGGCCCTGTTGGCCACGATGGCCTGAAGACACCGGCCTGAAGACACCGGCCTGAAGACACCGGCCTGAAGACACCGGCCTGCAGTCATCGGCCTGCTCACCGCAGGCAGGAAGCACCGCTGGACACCGTCGGCTGTCGGGTCCAAGGTTGGCGGATGACGAACGCCAACTCGCCGCGCGCCGACACGTTCCAGCAAGCCACGTTTCTCCAGGCCGATCGCTGGCTGGCCGATCTGACGCTCGACGAGAAGATCACGCTCGTGAGCGGCGCGTCAACGTGGCGAACCGCCGCCATCGATCGACTCGGCGTCCCCGAGGTCAAGATGTCCGATGGCCCCAACGGTGTGCGCGGCGAACACGTCGGTATCGAACGCACTGCGGCCGTCGCCATGCCCACCGGCATGACCATGGGGGCCACCTGGGATCCGGAACTCATCGGCCGGGTCGGCGATCTCCTCGGAAAAGAAGCGCGGTCGTCGTTCGAGTCATGTGCTGCTCGCACCGGCGGTCAACCTGCACCGCACCCCGGTCGGCGGCCGAACCTTCGAATACTTCTCCGAGGATCCCGAGCTGACAGCGACGTTGGCGGTCGCCACCGTGCGAGCGGTCCAGGCGCACGACGTTGCCGTCACCGTCAAACACTTCGTCGGCAACGACACCGAGATCGATCGCCACACCGTCGATGTGGTCATCGACGAACGCGTGCTGCGAGAGCTCTACCTCCGCCCGTTCGAGGCCTGTGTGAAGGAGGCCGACGCCTGGGGTGTGATGTCGGCCTACAACCGACTCGACGGCGAATTCTGTGCCGCCAACCACCACCTGCTCGACGACATCCTCCGTGACGAATGGGGCTTCGATGGCTTCGTCGTCTCCGACTGGTTCGGCGCCCATGATGCGGCCGGCTCGATCAACGGTGGGCTGAGCATCGAGATGCCGGGCCCGGCTCGTGTCCATGGCCATCGATTGGCCGCCGCCATCGAAGCCGGCGAGGTGAGCGAAACGACCCTCGATCGTCTGGTGCGAGACGTCCTCGTGCTGGCGCTACGAACCAAGGCTGCCGAGCGGCCGGCCGACGCACCCGAGATCTCGGTCGATGATCCCACCGAGCGCGCCCTTGCCAAGTCGGTGGCCATCGCCGGCACGGTGCTCGCCACCAACGACGGACTGCTGCCCCTCGATCCGGCGACGACACCGCGGATCGCCGTGATCGGGCCGAACGCCAAGGTCACCCGCATCATGGGCGGCGGCAGCTCGGCGGTGAAGTCCCTCCCCTACCGCTCGATACTCGACGCCCTCGGCGATCGCTTCGAGACCGTGGTCCACCAGACCGGTTGGAACATCGACAAGTACGCCCCGCTGCCATCGCCTGGCCAGCTCATCGGCCCCGACGGTGAGCCCGGCATCGATGTGCGATTCGTCAACGGCCCCGACCTCGACGCAACGCCGGCGCACATCGGGCGCAGCGACACGCTGTCGTTGCGCTACCTCGGCTCGTTCCCCGACGGCGTCGACCCGAGGGCGGCGACGCTCCTGGTTCGTGGCAGTTTCGTCCCGTCGGTCGACGGTGTGCACGAGGTCGGTCTGGTGGTCACCGGTGCGGCCCGCGCCGCCGTCGGTGGCCGTTCGATCGTCGAACTCGACGACACACTCCCGAAGAGCGAGGCCTTCTTCGGCAACGGCTCGACCGAGCAGCGGATCTCGCTCGATCTGCGTGCGGGTGAGCCCGTGTCGGTCGAGGTCGACCTGCCGCTCGGCCGGGCGTTCTGCGGTTTGCGCGTCGGTTTCGCCGAACCCGTGGCGCCCGATGCGTTCGAGCGAGCGGTTGCGGCTGCCGCCGAAGCCGATGCGGTGATCGTCGTCGCCGGCACCAACGACGACCACGAGACCGAGGGCAACGACCGCACCGACATCGCGTTGCCCGGTCGTCAAAACGAGTTCATCGAGGCGGCCGCTGCCGTCAACGATCGGGTCGTCGTGGTGGTCAACGCCGGATCACCGGTGTCGATGCCGTGGCTCGACTCGGTCAACGCCGTCTTGCTCCCCTTTTCGGCGGCATGGAGATCGCCGAGGCTCTCGCCGACGTCATCACCGGCAAGGCCGACCCCGGTGGCCGTCTTCCCATCACGTTCCCCAAGCGACTCGAGGACGCCCCGGCCTGGCCGCACTATCGACCGGTCGACGGCGTGCAGACCTACGGCGAGGGCTTCGGCATGGGCTACCGGGGTCACGATCGGTCCGGCGTCGAGCCGCTGCTTCCCTTCGGTCACGGCCTGTCGTACGGCGAGGCCGAGTGGGGCGAGCCTGCCCTCCGAACCAGTGATCATGCGTCGGGTGAGCCCGGTGTCATCACCGTCACCCAACCGATCACCGGCCGTGGCGACCGACCGACCACCGTGGTGGTGCAGGGCTATGTCGCACCGATCGACCATCCGGTCGACCGCGAGCCAAAGGCGCTGAAGACCTGGCGGAAGGTGGTGGTCGCACCGGGCGAGACCGTCGAGGTCGAACTGGTCTTCGACGCCACGGCCTTCCGGCGCTGGAGCGTCGAAGCGAACGACTGGACCATCGACCCTGGTCGCTACCAGATCCTCCTCGCCGAATCGGCTGCCGTCATCCGCTCCACCCTCGAGATCGGGATTGCCCCCTGACCGACCATCAGCCGAGCGGCCGCAGTTCGAGGCCCGCCATCGAGCCCTCGGCCCGCCAATCGGCAAGCAACTGGAAGAAGGCGATGGAACCGGCGCCGTAGCTGCCGTTGCGACCCGAGAGCTCGGCCGGGCGGCCCTCGTTGTTGTAGTAGCCCGGCGTGCATTCCTCGAGGAAGTCCTGGGCGTTGCGGGCCAGGCTGATGATGGTCTGCACCCATTCTTCCTCGGCGGCCTCTTCGGCCTCGATGATCGGCGTTCCCGCGTCGATGGCCGTTCGCAGCACATGGCCGAGATGCCGGCTCTGCTCGTTGAGGAGGTGTGGATAGTTGACCGTGAAGGCCGACTGGAGGTGCCCCATGATGAAGCAGTTGGGAAAGCCCCGTGAGAACAGCCCGTGGAAGGTGGACACGCCGTCGGCCCACTTCTCGGTGAGCGTGAGGCCATCGCGCCCGACGAGCTCGTAGCCCGAACGACGGGTGTAGTCGGTCCCGACCTCGAACCCGGTGGCGTAGATGATGCAGTCGACCTCGTATTCGACGCCGTCGAACATCACGCCACGCTCGGTGATGGCATCGACCCCCTGGCCTCGGGTGTCGACGAGCGTGACGTTGTCTCGGTTGTAGGTATCGAGGTATTCGTCGTGGAAGCACGGTCGCTTGCAGAATTGGCGATACCAGGGCTTGAGGGCCTCGGCGGTTGCCACGTCCTTGACGATCGCGTCGACCCGAGCCCGCACCTGGTTCATCTTCTCGAAGTCGGCCAACTCCATGGTGGCGGCGAGACCTTCGGGCGACAGGTCGGCGTCGGCATCATTGGCCACCCGGAACAACAGCTTGCCGATGATGTCGGTCCAACCGTCGTTGACGAGATCTTCCGCCGCGAACCCGCCGGACACCAGCGTGTTGAAGTTGTCCATCCGCGCCTTCTGCCAACCGGGTTCGAGCGACTCGACCCAGTCGGGAGCCGTCGGTCGGTTGTTGCGAACATCGATCGAGGACGGCGTGCGTTGGAAGACGAAGAGCTCCTTGGCGCCCTCGCCGAGGTGCGGGATGCACTGCACGGCGGTGGCCCCGGTGCCGATGATGGCGACGCGCTTGTCGGCCAGCCCGGTGAGCCCACCGGTCGGGTCGCCGCCGGTGTAGTCGTAGTCCCATCGGCTGGTGTGGAACGAATGCCCGGTGTAGCTCGTGACGCCGGGGATGCCGGGCAGCTTGGGCCGGTGCAGCGGACCGTTCGACATGATCAGATACCGGGCCCGCATACGGTCGCCCTGATTGGTCGAGATGATCCAGCGTTGCGAGTCGTCGTCCCACGCCGCCTCGGTCACCTCGGTGCCGAAACACGCGTTGCGATAGAGGTCGAAGTGTTCGGCAATCGACCTGCTGTGGGCGAGGATCTCGGGCGCCTTTGCGTACTTCTCGCTCGGAACGGCGTTCATCTCCTCGAGCAGCGGCAGATACACGTAGGACTCGACGTCGCACATGGCTCCCGGGTAGCGGTTCCAGTACCAGGTGCCGCCGACATCGCCGCCCTTCTCGATCAAGCGGATGTCGTCGAAACCGGCTTCTCGCAGACGAGCGCCGGCCAGCAGACCACCGAAACCGCCACCGACGATCACGATCTCGACCTCGTCGGTGAGGGGTTCACGCTCGTCGAGGGTCTCGACGTAGGGGTCGGTGAGATAGTGCGCCAGCTCCCCCACCACGTTGACGTACTGTTCGTTGCCGTCGGCCCGCCGCCGCTTGTCACGCTCCTGGCGGTAACGCTCTCGTAGGGCGTCGGGATCGAAGTCGAGCGTGGTGGTCTCCGTGGTGGCCATGGCACTTCTTAGCGCTCTCGGCCCGGGCAGTGCACGTCGACCACCGACCGTCGGCTCCGTCCGTGTTCGGCCGCCCCGGACCCCTCGTGGTCACGCTGGTGCTGCCGTAGCATCGGCTCCATGAGCGAACCATCGGCCACCCCAACAGCGTCTCCCGTCCGTCGGGTACGGCTGACCAACCACGGTGACCTCGAACAATTGGTCGAGCTGGCCACCGGCACCGAGGGCCACATGACCACGATGCCTCGCGACCCCGACCACATGGCCGAACGAATCGACGATGCGGTCGCAAGCGTCTCACCCGATCGCGAGGTCGATGGCCGCGAGGTCTATTTCTTCGTCCTCGACGAGGGTTCGGCCGACCTGCCGCAGGTCGTCGGCACCTCGGCCATCTACGCCGCCGTCGGTCTGGACCGGCCGTTCTACAGCTACAAGATCACCCACCTCACCAAGTACTCACCGGAGATCGACCGCCGGTTCGACTACACCATCCTCCAACCCTCGAACGACTACACCGGCTGTGCCGAAGTGGGCACCCTCTACCTTCCCCCCGAGCACCGCGGCGGCGGCCGAGGACGGTTGCTGTCGTTCGCCCGCTTCCTGTATCTCGCGGTCCATCGAGAACGGTTCGGCGACGTCGTGTTGGCCGAGATGCGCGGCTGGATCGATGACGACGGACGATCGCCGTTCTGGGACGCCGTCGGCAGCAAGTTCTTCGGTCTCGAGCTCGGCGACGCCGACCGCATGAGCGGACGCAACTTCCGGTTCATGCAGGACCTCCTCCCGGGCACGCCGATCCATGTCGATCTCCTTCCCGAGGACGCCCAGGCCGTGATCGGCAGGCCGCATCGAGGATCGGAACCGGCCGCAGCCATGCTTCGCACGATCGGCCTGCGAGATCACGGGTACATCGACATCTTCGACGCCGGACTCTGCCTCGACGCCTTCATCGACGACGTCGACGTGGTTCGTCGTGCCGTGCGACGAACCGTACGGATCGCCGACGAGCCGGCAAGGGGCGCCACCGGTATCGCCGGCAACACCTCGGTCGCCGACTTCGCCATGATCGAAGCGTCGATCACCCACGATCCGGTCCAGCCATTGACGCCGGCGCAGGCCGCCGCACTGGGTGTCGTCGACGGCGACACGATCGTCACCTACATCTTCGAGGTCCCCCATGACTGACCACGCCGCGGGCGGCACCGTCGAGGTCAACTTCGACGGCCTCGTCGGGCCGACGCACAACTTCGCCGGACTCTCACCGGGGAATGTCGCCTCACAACAGCACGCCAACCAGGCGTCGCACCCCAAGGCGGCAGCACTCCAGGGCATCGAGAAGATGCGGCTCCTTCTCCGGCTCGGCCTCGCCCAGGGCGTCCTGCCCCCGCACGAGCGCCCCAGCCCGCTCGGTCTGGGCGCCCTCGGGTTTCCGGCGAGCGTCGAGCGTGCCGATGCACTCGGGCAGCTGGTTGCGGATCGGCCATGGCTGCTCAGCGCCGTCATGTCGTCATCGGCGATGTGGGCCGCCAACGCGGCCACCGTGTCACCGTCGGCCGACACCGCCGACGGCCGGGTCCACTTCACACCGGCCAACCTGATCTCGACCCTGCACCGTTCCTTCGAGGGACCGGCCACCGCGGCGGCGCTGCGTCGCATCTTCGCCGACGATCGGCACTTCGTGGTCCACGATCCGCTGCCGTCGCACGAGTCATTCGCCGACGAGGGGGCAGCAAACCACGGCCGATTCGCCGCCAACCACGGCGATCGCGGCGTCCATCTGTTCGTCTACGGTCGAGACGCCGACACCGTGATCGCACCCGGTGCCTTCCCTCGGCGCCAGACGCTGCTGGCCTCGCAGACCATCGCACGGAGCCACGGCCTCGATCCGGCCCGCACGATCTTCGTCCCCCAGTCGGCCACCGCCATCGACGCCGGTGCCTTCCACAACGACGTCGTCTCGGTCACCAACGGCCGAGCGCTGTTCTTCCACGAGCAAGCGTTCGAAGGGTCGATCACCGAACGCCTTGCCACGGTCACCGGTCTCCGGTTCATCGAGGTTCCAGCCGACGCGGTCAGCCTGTCCGAGGCGGTCTCGTCGTACCTGTTCAATTCGCAACTGGTGACGCTCCCCGACGGCACGGTCGCCCTGATCGCGCCCAACGACGTGCTCGAAGTCGATGCCACCCGGGCCTACCTCGATTCGAAACCGGCTGGCATCGACGCCGTGCACACCGTCTCGATCCGGGAGTCGATGAGCAACGGTGGTGGCCCGGCCTGCCTTCGACTGCGCGTGGTGCTCACCGAAGCCGAGCGGGCCGCCCTCGGCGCGAAGGCGATCGTCGACGACCAACTGCTCGACACGCTCGCCGACTGGGTCGAGCGCCACTATCGCGACGAACTGCGTCCGACCGACCTGGCCGACCCATCACTGGTCGGCGAGGTGCAGGCGGCACTCGACGAACTGACCACGCTGCTCGACCTGGGCAGTCTCTACCCGTTCCAGCACTGACACCCCGAACATCAGCACCAGCAACAGGAGCCGTGATGCCCGACACCCCCACCTCGCTCGACTGGGCCGGTCAATTCCTCGACACCACGATCGAACAGGCTCGGTCGACGGTCGCCAACGGCGGCATCGCACCCACCGAGTGGGTCATCGGCCATCACCGTTGGACGCTGCTCGACAACGGGATCATCTCGATCGAACCGCTCGGCGAGGATGACACGATCACGACGTCGCTCGTGCTCTCGGCCGGCATCCACGGCAACGAGACCGCCCCCGCCGAGATGCTCGACCAGATCGTACGCAGCCTGGCGAACGAGACGTTCGCGCCCGCGGTGCGGCTGCTGGCCATCCTGGGCAATCCGCCGGCCATCGTGAACGGCACCCGCTTCGTCGAGGAGAACCTCAATCGGCTGTTCAGCGGGGTGCACGAGCAGCGTGACCACCCCGAGGCCCGACGGGCTGCGGTGCTCGAGCGGGCGGTCGCAGACTTCTTCGCGGCCGCTCCCCGCGACCACCGACGAATCCACTACGAGCTGCACACCGCCATTCGGGCCTCCGAGCTCGAGCGATTCGCCGTGTTCCCGTTCGGCCAGCCGGTCGGCGACGACCAGCTCGACTTCCTTCGCCGCTCAGACATCCACGCCATCCTGCTCGACGTGCGGCCGAGCACGACCTTCTCCTACTTCTCCTCCAACTCGTGCGGCGCCGTGTCGATGACGCTCGAACTCGGCCGGGTCTCACCGCTCGGGCAGAACGATCCCGAACGGCTCCGCGCCATCCACGGGTGCCTGGTATCGGTCGTCGAGCAGGGCTGGCCGTCACCGGGCCTGCCGCCGATCATCTCGGACCCGCTCGTCTACCGGGTCGAGCACGAGCTGTTGCGCACCCACGCCACCGAGTTCGCCCTGCACATCGCCGACGATGCACCGAACTTCTCGCTGATCGAGCCCGGCCAACAGATCACGACCGATCCCGATGGTGGCATCACCATCGAGGGCGAAGGTCGCCGGATCGTGTTCCCCAACCCCGACGTCCCCGTCGGCCAACGAGTCGGTCTCGTCATCGCCCCCGTCGAAGCGGTGAGCTGAGGGAGCGTCGTCTAGGCTCGAGGCCGACCGACGCTCGGGTGTTCCCGAGTCGAGCGGTCATCAGCGATTCGGAGGGAATCATCATGAAGAAGTGGAACCGAGCCCTGGGGGCTCTTGTACTCACCGTCGCGCTCGTTGGGTGCGGCGGTGGGAGTGACGAGCTGGCCGTCGAGGTTCCGGAGGGAGTCTCGCTGTGTGATGTCTACACCGACACCTACCAACCGATCCTGCTGTCACCGATCGCGTTCGGCGAGGACGGTTGGGAGGACCAGGCGAACGAGCTGGTGGCCCAAGCGCAGCTGCTCGAACAGTTGGCACCGCCCGAGCAGGCCGACAACGCCAAGGCGAACGTCGGCTACTTCCAGGCCCAGGCCGACGTGGTGTCGGCGAGCGAATTCGTCGCCGGCAGCAACGAATTCAACGCCTACATCGGTTCCACCTGCTGAATCGGTATCTCGATGGCTCGTGGCCGCCGTCGAAGCGGCCGGTGACCTCAATCGACGGTCGAGTAGACAGTCGAGCGGTCGTCGGTTCGCTGGCCTCGTACCTGGGCGACACACTCGGCCAGGTCTTCGAGGTAGCGGTCGATGGCTCCGGTGTTGGAGTTCGAGATCGTGGAATGCAGTGAGTCGGGTGGGCCCTGTCGATCCAGGTGCCAACCCTTGGCCAGCAGCGCATCGCCGAGGGCGAAGATGTCGATCGGGTCGGGGTCGTCGGGTTCGTAGCTCATGGCAACCAGATGGAACTGGCCATCGCCGAGCACTCGCACGCCGTCGATGGCGGCGATACCGGCGCGAACCTGGTCGGCGTTTGCCAGGTTCTGGCGGGTGAGTTCGAGGTAGCCGTCGATGCCGAGGTGCGACATGACCGCCCACGCCGCCGCCATCGGGAGCCCCGACCGGGTGCCCTGCAGGTTCGGCGAGCCGTAGAAGCCGCCGAGCCAGTCGTCGAAGATGAAGGTCTGATAGCTGCGCAGCTTCTTGCTGCGGTGCAGGATCACCGACACACCCTTCGGCGCATAGCCGAGCTTGTGGATGTCGGCGGAGATCGTGGTGACCCCCTCGACCCGGAAGTCCCACAGCGGCACCTCACGCCCGAGCCGCTCGACGAACGGGAGGACGAAGCCACCCATGCACGCGTCGACGTGGCAGTTCGCATCGGTGCCGGCGGCCAGCGCGGCGATGGCGGGGATGTCGTCGACCACGCCCTGCGGGTACTGGGGCGCCGACCCGACGATGAGGACCGTGTTCTCGTTGACCAGCTCGGCCATGGCATCGACGTCGGCGGTCCAGTCGTCGAGCACCTTGGTCTTGTGGAGCTTCAGCCCGAACAGATGCGCCGCCTTGTGAAATGCCGCGTGGGCGCTCTCGGCGACGATCATCTCGGGCGCGGTGACCCCTCGTTCGATCCTCCCCCGCTCGCGGGCGGCTTTCACGCCGCACAGGATCGACTCGGTACCACCGCTGGTCAGGAAGCCCGCAGCGAAGTCGGCGCCGTTGAGCAGGTCGGCGGTCCAGCCGACCACTTCGGCCTGGATCGAACCGAGCGAGGGGAAGGCCTTGGTGTTCAGGGCGTTCTCGTGCAGGTAGAGGGCTGCGGCCTTCTCGGCGACCTCGTGGACCGACGGCCCGCCGTCGTAGACCATGCCGAAGGTCTTGCCGTCTTGCCACCGGGCGTCATCGGCCCGCTTCTCGGTGAGGGCTGCCATGACCTCGTCGACGGATTGTCCGGTTTGTGAGAATGCCATTTGCCAAGTCTTGCCGGTCAGGCCTCGTCATGCGAACGCCAGCGCCGGACTCGAGCCTGCCTGTCGATGCTTCAGTGCACTGCCCAGCCGGTCGGTTCTCGTCAGCAGCAGGTCTCGATGCACAATGCAAGAACGGGAATGAACGGTGCCCTTCCCGGGTGCCGGGTGCCCATTCCGGTTTCCGCCAGACCAACGAATGGATTCGAGATCGTGCCGACCACACCGCTCATCCAATGGACCGCCCTCGAGGATCGCACACCGACCCATGCACTGGTCGGCGACGTCGATCTCGTCATCGTTCGCTATGGCGACGAACACTCGGTGTTCTCTGGGCGGTGTCTGCACCGGGGGGCGCTCATGGCCGATGGCTCGGTGAGCGGCGACGATCTCATCTGTGGGGTCCACGGCTGGGACTACCGACTCGATACCGGCATCAGCGCGTACGACAACGACGAGGCCCTCGAGAAGTTCACGTCGTGGGTCGAGGACGACCACGTCGTGGTGGATGCCGACGAGATCGCCGCCTGGGCCGCCGAGCATCCCCAACCCTACGATCGCTCGGCCTACCAGGGCGCCTACCAAGACCACAGCGGTACGCCAGAGGAACCGCACGTCGGTTTCATCCGCAAACTGGCCGGCGAAGGCCTCGACTCTGCGCACGACGGCCCCATCACCTCCATGGGCGTACCTCGCAGCCGGCTGCCCAGCTGGGATGACATCCAGTTCGTCACCGCCCAACTCGCCTCCCGCCCCCTGTTGGACGATCACGAGGTCGATACCAGCGTGGTCATCGGGCCCTCGGCCGCCAAGCCGCTCACCCTCGACATCGCGTTGTTCGTCTCCGACATGAGCTTCGGCGCCCTCTCCGAAGAAGCGAAGATCGCCCTGGCCAAGGGGGCCGAGGGCGCAGGCACCGGGATCTGCTCGGGCGAGGGCGGCATGCTCCCCGAAGAACAGGAGGCCAACAGCCGCTACTTCTACGAGCTGGCGTCCGGACGCTTCGGCTACTCGATCGACAACGTCGCCAAGGCCCAGGCCTTCCATTTCAAGTTCGGCCAGGGAGCGAAGACCGGCACCGGCGGCCATCTCCCGGGCAGCAAGGTCCAGGGCAAGATCGCCGAGGTCCGCGACCTCGAACCCGGTACCGACGCCGTCTCGCCGGCAACCTTCACCGACCTCGTCACGATCGACGACTATCGCACCGTCGCCGAGGAGGTGCGCGAAGCCACCGGCGGCATCCCGGTCGGGGCCAAGCTGTCGGCCCAGCACATCGAGGCCGACCTCGACGCCGCCCTCGCCATCGG
Organism: uncultured Acidimicrobiales bacterium; assembly: GCA_963698395.1. GTDB lineage: Bacteria > Actinomycetota > Acidimicrobiia > Acidimicrobiales > SZUA-35 > JBBQUN01. The sequence continues at coordinate 896,203 of CAVOQQ010000008.1, read as the reverse complement.
CGTCGACTACGTGATCCTCGACGGACGAGGCGGCGGCACCGGCGCCGCACCGGAGCTGTTCCGAGACAACATCTCGGTGCCGACCATTCCCGCCCTCGCAAGGGCCCGCCGCCATCTCGACCAGGCGGGCGCCGAGCACGTGACGCTCATCATCACCGGCGGTCTGCGGACGCCGGCCGACTTCGCCAAGGCCCTGGCGCTCGGTGCCGATGCCGTTGCCGTGTCGAACGCGGCGATCCAGGCCATCGGGTGTCTCGGCATGCGAGCGTGCGCCACCAACAACTGCCCGGTCGGTATCGCCACCCAACGCGAAGACCTGCGCTCGCGTCTCGTCATCGACGAGGCAGCGGAACGGCTCACCCGCTTCTTCGGCGCGGCAACCGACCTGATGAGCGTGCTCGCTCGGGCCTGCGGACACGATTCGCTCGCCGACTTCGAGCATCGAGACCTCACCACGTTCGACCGTGACCTCCACCATCTGAGTGGTGTTTCCTACGGCGGCATCAGCCCATGAGCCGGGACCACCCCTCGATGTCACGCTCGCCCGATCTCGACTCCCTGATCACGACCCGGCTCGCGCTCCATCGTCTGGCGAGCACGGTGATTTCGGCACGCCCCGATTCCCCCAGTCCGATGGGTCCGGCGATCGGCAGATCCGGGTTCATGGCACCGACCTGATCGATGATCGCCATGGCGATCTTCGCTCGGCCCCGATCACCAGCCTCCGAGCCGCCGCCCAGTTCCTCGATGCCGACATCGATCCCGGTACCGCTCGAGAGCCCGACTCACCCGCAGTCGGCAACGTCGACGAAACGCTCGCCATCGTGGCCGAAACGAGCGCGTTCCTCCTCACGGCTGACCTGACCCGAACGAGGCGGCTCGCTCAGGAGACCGACGGCTCAGGAGACCGACGGCTCAGGAGACCGTGACGCTCCCGTAGAACGCCACATGGTCCTTGATCTCGGCTGCGGCGTCCTTGGGCGCTTCGTAGGTCCACGCCGCATTGACGTTCTCCTGCCCGTCGACGGCGATCGTGTAGTACGACGCATCACCCTTCCACGGACAATGGGTCGAGTGATCGGTCCTGGTCAGAACACCCTCGGTGATCGACGACGGCGGGAAGTAGTGATTCCCTTCGACCACGACGGTCTCGTCGCTCTGCGCGATCACCACGCCGTTCCAGGTTGCGGTCTTGGTCATGCCGGGCTCCTCGTTCTCTGCTGCTGGTTCTGGGCACAACGTAGATCAGCGCCGGGTGTTGTTCTCCACCAGGTTCTCGACGAACGAACGCCCATCCTCGGGATCATGCTTGGTGCGATCGATCACGAAGTAGCACACCGCTCCGATCGGGATCGGCAGCCAGTAGGCGATCAGGCGGTAGGCGACGACGCCCACCGAGACACCACTCGCTGCTCCGCCGAATCCGATCAGCGTGGGGATCAGCACGGCCTCGACCACGCCGAGTCCGCCGGGCGTGATGGGCAGAGCAGCCAGCACGTTGGCCAACCCGTAGGAGACGAGGAGGCCGTCGAGACCCATCTGCACCCCAAAGGCCCGAAGGGTGACCCAGAGCGCTGCCGCGTCGAGCAGCCAGTTGGCGGCGGCCAGCCCCACCATCTTCGCCAGACGCACCGGGTCTTCTCGCATCGAGATGAACTGATCACCAGCGGTCTCGAGCGCCGAGGCGACCCCGTCGGGACGAGCGCCAGGAAGCCGCGCAGCGATTCGGCGTCCCCACCCGATCGCCGATTCCCGCCCACGAGTCAGTCCCACGACGGCCGACGCAAACAACGAGAAGAGGACGACGCCGAGCAGCGCAGCGCTGATGTAGAGGGGGTTGAGCCCACGCGACGGAATGGCAACGAGGAGCGCCAGCCAGAGCAAGACATTGAGCACCACCGCCGAACCCAAGCCCTGGATCGTGAGTGCGACACCGAGCTCGGAGCGGTCGACGCCGGTGTTGGCCAGGAGTCGGTAGTTCACCGCCGCTGTCGTCGCCGCTCCTCCGGGAATCACATGGTTGAGACCCGTGCTGGCGAGGACGACCCCGAAGAGCCGGCCGAAGCCCGGCCTCATGTCGGCGGGGAGCAGCAGCTGGAGGAGCAAGGCGTAGACCAGCAGTGAGCCGGCATAGAGCGCAAGAGCGACGACGAGCCACTGTGGACGAACACCACGAACGGTGTCGGCAGCGTCGCGAAAACCGCCGATCTGTGGAATGACGAAGAGATGGATGATCAGGGCAACGGCCAGCAGCTCGAGCAGATGGACCAGGCGCTTCGATCGACCCGGGCGGTCATCGTCGACCGATGCATCGGGTGCACTCACGGGCGGCCACGCGCACGAAGGGTCGAGGAACGATCCACAGCGAAACTGTAGGCGCGTGCGCTCCTCACTCGGACCATGCTCCTCACTCGGACCATGCCGCTCACTCGGACCATGCCGCGCCGGAGCACCTGGTCCACTAGCGTCGTGGTTTCTCTTGGATGGAGTCCCCATGACCACACCGACCGCCGCCCCGCCTTCTGATCCGTCGTTCGACATCGAGTTCTTCTGGGACCCGGTTTGTCCGTTCGCCTGGATCACCTCGCGATGGGTCGAGAAGGTGGCGTCACAACAGGACTATTCGGTCGATTGGCGCTTCATCTCGCTGCGCCTTCTCAACAAGCACAAGGATTACGCCACCGAGTTCCCGCCCGAGTACGAGCACGGTCACACCGCCGGACTGCGCATGCTGCGCGTGGCGGCAGCCGTTCGCGATGAGCTGGGGCGCGAACCGCTCGGTCGTCTCGTCACTGCCTACGGCGAGAGCTACTGGGACAAGCCCCAGGGTTCGGGCATGCGGAGCCACCTGAGTACCCACGAGCACGCAACCGAGGTGCTGAAGGCAGCCGATCTCGCACCCGGCTACGCCGACGCCCTCGACGACACCTCGTGGGATCAGTTGCTCGACGACGAGACCGAGTTGGCGTTGAGCCGGACCGGACGCGACGTCGGCACACCGATCATCACGTTCCAACCTCCCGATGGCCTGTCGTTCTTCGGTCCGGTGATCTCGAGAGTGCCATCCGATGCCGACGCCGTCCCGCTCTGGAACGCCGTGACCACGCTTGCCGCCTTCCCCGGATTCGCCGAGATGAAGCGGTCGATGCGCGAAGTCCCGCAGCTCAACATCCTCGGCGGCACCAGCGCCGCCCCGGCGTCGGAGGACTGGACCGGGGGTCACCGGGCGGGTCATCTCGCCGGCGACGCGGAGCCGTCGACCGGCCCCTGAGCCGCCGATCACCATGATACGGCACCATTGGCGACCCTGAGTGGCTATCGTCCGGTGGCGATGCAGCCAAACCCGTATCTGAGAACGGCGCCACGACAGGCGCGCAGCGTCGCCCGCCTCGACGCCATCTACGATGCCACCGGCAAGGTCCTGGCCGAGGGTGGCATCGAGGCGCTGTCCATCACCGCCGTTGCCAGCGAGGTCGGCATTCCGGCCGCCAGCATCTACGACTACGTCGCCGACGCACGCTCGCTGCTCGCCGCCTATGCCACCCATCGATTCAACGAGAGTGCCGAGGCCTTGTCTGGTGTCCTGGTGCCGGGCGACTCGCTGACCGAATCCCTCGCCCGAGTCCGCACGATTCTCGGCCTCTACCTCGAACAGCTCCGCTCCGATTGCGGCTTTCGCCTCGCCGTCGCTGCGATCCAGGCCGATGATCAGCTCGTCGACATCAGCTTCCAGGACTCGCTGCGAAATGCCGAACAGCTCCAGCAGATGTTCGAGCCGTTCGTCGAGGCCGATCGCGCACAGGAACTCGCGGATCGTTGTCTGCTGGCGGTGCACCTGTCGGGCGCGGCCGCTCGATTGCTGCTTATGCTCGACGAGGCCGATACCCAGCGCATGATCGAGACCTACATCGATGTCTTCACCGCCAACTTCACCGAAGGCTGACGCCATCGACGCGGCAGCGTGAAGACACGCAGCATCGTGAAGAGCCGCGGCATCGTGAAGAGACGTGGCGTCGGACGTCCACCGCTCGTGCTGGTCCTGCTGGGATCGGTCGGGGCCCTGCTGTTCGTGGTGCCGCTCGTCGGACTGATCTCGCGAACGCCATGGCGATCGCTCCCGACGCTGCTCACGAGCGGCATCGTCGCCGAGGCGCTGCGGATCTCGGCAATCACCTCACTGAGTGCCGCTGCCCTGTCGCTGGTGCTCGGCCTGCCGCTCGCCTGGCTGCTGGCCCGCACCGAGTTTCCCGGACGACGCCTGCTCCGAGCCGTCGTGACCCTTCCCATGGTGCTTCCCCCCGTGGTCGGCGGTGCGGCACTGTGGTTTGCGCTGGGGCGCCGGGGACTCATCGGCGAACCTCTCTATGACGCCACCGGCTTCCTGTTTCCGTTCTCGATCTGGGGCGTCATCCTCGCCAACACCTTCGTGGCCATGCCGTTCCTGGTCATCACGCTCGAAGCGGCATTCCGTACGCTCGATCCGCAGTTCGAGGCGGCGGCCGCCACCTTGGGTGCGAGTCGGTTCACCGTCTTCCTTCGGGTCACCCTGCCGCTCATCGGACCATCGCTGGCCGCCGGTATCGTCCTCGCCTGGGCGCGGGCACTCGGGGAGTTCGGCGCAACGATCACCTTCGCCGGCAACCTCCAGGGGCGCACCCAGACCCTGCCGCTCGCGGTGTACCTGGCGCTCCAGTCCGACATCGACGCAGCCGTCGCCACCAGTCTGGTGCTGGTCGCGATCTCACTCACGGTGCTTCTCGTGCTGAAAGATCGGTGGTGGCAGCGCGCATGACCACGAAACCGACCGACGGCGGACTTCGGGCCGCGATCGGCGTCGACCGTGGCGAGTTCACCCTCGACCTCCCACTCGAGATCGCCGACGGCACCACCCTCGCCCTTCTCGGACCGAACGGGGCAGGAAAGTCGACCACCGTCACGACCCTCGCCGGCCTGCGACCACTCGACCGGGGCTTCATCGAACTCGCCGGACGCACGCTCGACCAAGCCGAAGGCCCCGGCCATCTCCACCGATTCGTTCCGGCGGAGCGACGCCGCATCGGCGTGGTGTTCCAGCACTACGCGTTGTTCCCGCACCTCGACGTGATCGACAACGTGGCGTTCGGGCTTCGTCACGGCGTCGCCGACGGCCGGATCAACAAGCAGCACGCTCGAGCCAGCGCCCTGACCTGGCTCGAGCGGCTGGGCGTCGCCGAGGTGGCCGATCTGCGGCCAGCGGCCATTTCGGGCGGGCAGGCCCAACGGGTGGCCTTGGCCCGGGCACTGGCCACCGAACCCGACCTCTTGCTGCTCGACGAGCCGCTCAGCGCACTCGATGTGAGCACCCGCGCCGATCTGCGCCGAACCCTGCGGGCCATGATGCACGACTTCGAGGGCCCCCGGCTCCTGATCACCCACGACCCGGTCGACGCCTTCATGTTGGCCGACCGGGTGTGCATCATCGAACAGGGCCGAGTCGTGCAGACCGGAGCACCCGACGAGATCCGTGCACACCCGGCCACCCCCTACGTCGCCGACCTGACCGGCATCAACCTCCTCGACGGGACCAGCGACGGCACCCAGGTCACGACCGGGAGCGGTGCGGTGTTGCGGGTGGCAGCGTCGACCACGGGCCCGGTCATGCTCGCGATCCGACCCAACGCGGTCGCGTTGTACCGCGAGGCACCCCACGGAAGCCCCCGCAATACGTGGGCGAGTGTCGTCGCGAGCCTCGAGCCGCTCGGCGAGGCCATTCGCGTCCAGCTCGGTGATCCACTGCCGATCATGGTCGACATCACACCCGGAGCGGTCGCGGAGCTCGGGCTTGCGGTGGGATCGAGCGTGTGGGCTGCGGTCAAGGCGACCGAGATCGGGGTCAGTCCGCGCTGAGCGATGGTGCTAAGACGTTCGACATGATCACCACCGCTGTCATCGAACCGCCCGACACCGCTGCCGAAGCGACGGGCGCCGTCCTCGTCGTCACGATCGACCGTCCGGAACGGCGCAACGCCGTCGACCGAGACACCGCCGTCCAACTCGCCGAAGCCTTTCGTTCCTTCGACGCCGACGACGACCTCGCCGTTGCCGTCTTGACCGGCGCAGGCGGCACCTTCTGTGCCGGTGCCGACCTGAAATCGTTCGCCGCCGGCGGTGGCAATCGGGTGCACCCTGACATCGGCGTCGACGGGCCGATGGGGCCCACCCGGATGCTGCTGTCGAAGCCCGTGATCGCTGCGGTCGAAGGACACGCTGTTGCCGGGGGCCTCGAACTCGCTGCGTGGTGTGATCTTCGTGTCGCCGCGGCCGATGCCGTGTTCGGCGTGTACTGCCGGCGCTGGGGGGTGCCGTTGGTCGATGGCGGCACGGTCCGATTGTCCCGACTGCTCGGTCACTCGCACGCGCTCGACCTGATCCTCACCGGACGGGGTGTGAGTGGCGAGGAGGCCCGGGCCATGGGTCTGGCCAACCGGCTGACCGAGCCCGGTCGAGCGCTCGAGGAGGCCGTCCAGCTCGCTCGACAGCTCGCCGGGTTCCCGCAGCACTGCCTGCGATCGGATCGTCGATCCAGCTACGACCAGTGGGGTCTGGCCCTCGACGACGCCTTGGCCAACGAGACGGCGTTGGGCCTGGCCACCATCGGCACCGGTGAGACCGCCGATGGTGCTGCTCGGTTCGCGGCCGGTGCCGGTCGGCATGGGGAGTTCGCCTGACCGTTCCCGACTCGTTCTCAAGGTCAGGTCACAACGCTCCGAAGCAACCAGCGGCGCTCGGCCACCCGGCGACGCCGATGATCGGCAATGAGGAACGCCGAGACCAAGGAGCATCATGGCAGTACGACAGTTGGCAGGAGCGGCAGTGATCGGGGGCGTGGCGATCTTCGGCGGCGTCACCGCGATGGGTGACGAAACCGTCCGTGACGAGAGCGGAGCAATCGTGGAATCCGGCGGCGTCGGCGTGTTCTCCATCAAGTACGGCGACTGCATCGTCTCGCCCGATGCCGACGAGGTCGAATCGGTCGAGGGTGTTCCCTGCACCGAGCCCCACGACGCACAGGCGTACGACACCTTCACGCTCACCGGCTTCACTGCGTTCCCCGGAGCAGCCATGGACGAGCCCGCCTACGCCGAGTGCATCGATCGGTTCGAGTCATTCGTCGGCATCCCGTACGAGGAGTCGTCGCTGTACGTGTCGTTCTTCAGTCCCACCGAACTCGGATGGGCCGAGGGCGATCACGAGATCCAGTGCGTCGTGGTCCCCGAGACCGGCCAGATCGGCTTCGACGCACAGGGCTCCCGCGCCTGACGCAGCGTGGGGTGTCGTGAGCGCCGGCGAACGACTCCACAAGAGGGCGAAGCGAGCGGCTAGCGTCAGGCGGCAATGAGCGATTTCTACACCGCCGATCAGCGCCAACTCCAGGACGACTTCGAGACCAGGCCCCTGGCCGACACCCTTGCCGCCGTCATGCTCAAGGACGAGGTGGCCGATGTTCCGGCCGCGTTCATCGAGTCACGCGACTTTTTCTTCTTGAGCACCGTCACACCCGAGGGCGAGCCGACGGTGTCCTACAAGGGTGGCGCCCCCGGCTTCGTGCGGGTCGTCGACTCGAAGACCATCGCGTTCCCGAGCTACGACGGCAACGGCATGTTCTTGTCGATGGGCAACATCGTGGCGACGGCCAAGATCGGCATGCTCTTCATCGACTTCGAGACCCCGCATCGACTGCGGGTGCAGGCCACCGCTCACGTCGCAGCGAAGGACGATCCGATCGTCGACGAGTTCCCGGGGGCCGACCTCGTGGTGGTGGCCACCGTCGACGCTGCGTTCGTGAACTGTGGTCGGTACATCCACAAACACACTCGGCTCGAGAGTTCCCCTTACGTTCCCGATGCCGATGGCTCGCAGCCCCTCCCGGCGTGGAAGCGCATCGACGCGCTCCAAGACGCCTTGCCCCCACGTGACCAGGGTCGTGCCGCCGCCGACGGCGGCACGATCGATGGCGCCGAATACGCCGAACGACTGCGCACCGGCCAGCCGTGACCACGGCCGCCCCGCAACGCGGGCCGGTCCCCGTCGTGGCCGAACAACTGACCAAACACTTCCGAACTTCGAAAGGGTCGGCGCCGTTCGTTGCCGTCGACGGGATCGATTTCCGGATCGAACCGGGCGAGACGTTCTCCCTGCTCGGTCCCAACGGAGCGGGCAAGAGCTCGACCATGAAGATGGTCGGCACCGTCAGCCCCGTCACGTCGGGCACGCTACGAGTCCTCGGCCTCGACCCGGCTCGCGATGGCCCGACGATTCGACGGCGCATGGGCGTCGTGCCCCAGGAAGACCTGCTCGACGCCGAGCTGACGGTGGTCGAGAACCTCGTGATCTACGCCCGCTACTTCGGGCTCAGCTGGAGTCATGCTCGATCGAAGGCCACCGAACTCCTCGACTTCGCTCAGCTCACCGAGCGTCGCGACGACAAGGTCGATCCGCTCTCCGGTGGCATGAAGCGTCGGCTGACCATCGCCCGGGCACTGGTCAACGAACCCGAGATCGTCCTCCTCGACGAGCCGACCACGGGGCTCGATCCCCAGGCTCGTCACCTCCTCTGGGAGCGGCTGTATCGGCTGAAAGAGCAGGGGGTGACGCTACTCCTCACCACGCACTACATGGATGAGGCCGAGCAGCTCGCCGATCGTCTGGTGATCATGGATCGAGGTCGAATCGTCGGTGAGGGATCGCCGACCGAACTCATCGCCCGCCACGTCACCCGGGAAGTCCTGGAGCTGCGGTTTCCAACGAACGACGATGGCGCACGACAACGGCCACCGGATCTCGACTCACATGGCTTCCGAATCGAGGTCCTGCCCGATCGCGTGCTCGTCTACGCCGACGAGGGTCAAGCGGCGCTGGAACACTTCGTCGACCGAGGGGTCCGACCCTCTGGCAGCCTGATTCGGCGCTCGACACTCGAAGACGTGTTCCTCGCCGTCACCGGTCGGAGCCTCAACGAATGACGGCCATCGTCCAACCGCACCGGGGAAGCATTCGCCACTTCCTCGAGCACCAGTTCGTGCGATACCGCGCGACCTGGTCGAGCACGCTGATCACGAGCGTGCTCTTCCCGGTGTTCTTCCTCTTGGCGGTCGGCTTCGGACTCGGTACGCAGATCGACGACACCTCGGCGCTCGGCACGGCCGACTATGCATCGTTCATCGGTCCGGGTGTGCTCGCCGGGGTCGCCACGCTCCAGGCCGGCGGGCTCTCGCTCTGGCCGACGCTCGGCGCGATCAAGTGGCAGGGCGACTACGCGGCTGCGTTGGCCACGCCGCTGACCACGACCGAACTCGTGATCGGCCACATCCTCTGGATCGGGTTCCGCATCCTCGTGAGCGCAACGGTGTACCTCGGCGTGCTCGCCGTCTTCGGTGTCGTCGATTCCTGGTGGGCCCTCGCTGCTCCCCCGGTCGCCTTCCTGCTCGCCATGGCGGTCGCCGGGCCGCTGTCGGCATGGTCGGCATCACAGGACTCCGACGACACCTTCGGCCCGATCAACCGGTTGGGGCTGACCCCGCTCTTCCTGTTCTCCGGCGCCTTCTTCCCGCTCGAGCAACTCCCCACGGCCGTTGCCTGGGTCTCTCGGGCCTTTCCCGTCTGGCACGGGGTCGAGATGACGCGTGGCTTGATCAATGGCACCGTCACCGTCGGTCCGGCGCTCGGGCATGTGGCCTATCTCTTCGCCTGGGCGTTCATCGGCGCCGCCCTCTCCGTGCGGAGCTTCACCCGACGGCTGGCGGCCTGATGACCTCACTGCTGTTCCATCCTGCCCGGTCGGTCGTCGAGCGCAATGTTCTCAGCTATCGCCGGATGTGGATCATCATCGCCGCCGGGTTCTTCGACCCGGTGTTCTATCTGTTGGGACTGGGCTTCGGCTTGGGTGCGCTGATCGGCGACGTCGAGTACGCCGGTCGCAGCGTCGAGTACGCCAGCTTCGTTGCGCCGGGGCTCGTCGCTTCGTCGGCGATGAATGGCGCCGTCTTCGATGCCACCTTCAACTTCTACTACAAGCTCAAGTACGCCAAGACCTTCGATTCGATGCTGGCGACGCCCCTTCGTCTCGGCGACATCGTCGTCGGTGAGATCGGCTGGTCGATGGTGCGGGCCGCCGTGTACGCCGTGGCCTTTCTCGGCATCACCGTTGCGTTCGGGCTCGTCGAGAGCTGGTGGGCACTGGCGGTCATCCCGGTCTCGCTGCTCATCGGCGTCTCCTTCGCCGCCGTCGGCACGGCGCTGACCACCTTCATGCGGAGCTGGCACGACTTCGACTACATCCAGCTCGTGCTCCAGCCACTGTTCCTCGCCTCGACGACCTTCTATGCGCTCGACGTGTATCCCGCTTGGGCGCACCCGCTGGTCCGCCTTTCGCCGCTGTACCACGGCGTCACGCTGTGCCGATCACTCATGCTCGGTCACATCGGGATCGTCGATCTCGGCCACGTGGCGTATCTCGTCGCCCTGCTCGCCATCGGTGTCGTACTGGTTCGCCACCGCCTCGAACGACTCCTCCTCGGCTGAAGGATCGAACGTCCATGTCCATCGCCACGACCACCGAGCACGACGAGCGCCTGCTTGCCGAGGTCTACGACTGGATGCAGGGTGGCTGGGACGTCCAGGTCGAGGCCCACCGAACCCGGTTGGCCATGCTCGGCTTCGACCTCGCACCGTCGGCGGCGACGCTCCGACAGCTCGACGAGCATGCCGGGTCGCTGGCGATCTCGTTGGTGCCCGGCGTCTTCGATGACGATCACGGCCCGCTCGTCGACCTCGTCTGTTGTATGGGCGACACCCTGACGCACCTCGAGAGCCACGGTCAGGTCGATCGGTTGTTCCAGCGAAGCCATGACACCCTGCTCCCGGGCGGAAGGCTCGTCGTGTCCTACCGAGACGGTTCCTCCCAGCCCGAGGGCAACGCACGGTTCCTTCCGATCCGGAGCGATCATGACCGCATCTTCACCTGCTTTCTCGAGGCGATCGACGACGATCACACCCGGATCCACGACATCCTGCACACCAGGAACGACGACGGCTTCACGCAGCATCTCTCGAGCTACGTCAAGCTCCGCCTGCGGCCTGGCGCCGTCGATCAGAGCTTGGCGTCTGCTGGTTTCCGAGGGATCACGACCACGGTCGAGCGGGGACTCGTGACCACGGTGGCGGACGTCGAGCGCTAGCCGATCGCCCGGGTCGCGGCTAGGCCTCGAGCTGTGCCGACAACGACTGGGTCGCCTCGATGAACTCGTCGATCATCTCGAACACCACCTGCGCCGCCGGCTTCGATGCGTTCATGTTGCCGACGATCTGACCGACGAAGTAGTTCGCCAGCTTCTCGGCGCCGGATCCCTCCTTGTGCGCGGCCCGATTGATACGAGCGATGGCGTCGTTGATGAGTATCGGCTGGGCAGGCATACCGAGGGGCATGGGCGTCTCGGGGTTCTCCCACTCGTCGGTCCACGCCGACTTGAGCTGACGGGCGTGCTTGCCGGTGCGCGAGCGAGACCGAATGGTGTCCGACGACGAGGCGTCGAGCATCTTCTGTTTGACCGCCGGGTGCGTCTCGGCTTCTTCGGTGGTCAGCCACACCGAGCCGCACCACACACCTTGCGCGCCGAGTGCCATGGCGGCCGCCATTTGTCGACCACGGCCGATGCCTCCGGCGCCGAGCACCGGAACGTTGCCGACGGCATCGACGATCTCGGGAATCAGCACCATGGTGCCGATTTCGCCGGTGTGGCCGCCGGCTTCGGAGCCCTGAGCGATCAGCAGGTCGACGCCGGCATTCACATGACGGGCGGCGTGCTGTGCCTTGCCGGCGAGCGCTCCGACCTTGCGCCCCGCTTCCTTGACCTTGTCGACCATGAACGGCGGGGGCGGCCCGAGCGCATTCACCACGAGCACCGGGTTGTGGGCAAGCGAGATCTCGAGCTGCGGGCCCACCTGATCGGCCGAGAAAGGAGCAGGCTTGTCGGGTCGGGTCTCGAACTGGCCTCTCGACGCCTCGGTGAGGGCCGGCACGTCATAGCGGGCGAGGATGTCGTCGACGAAGGCCTTGTGCTCGGCCGGGATCGTGGCCACGATGTCGTTGACGGTGAGCCCGCCACCGGTGTCGGAGCCCGCGTACTTGGCGGGCACGATCACGTCGACCCCGTACGGGCGACCCCCAGTTCCGCTTCGATCCATGCCAGGTCGATCTCGAGTTGCTCCTCGGAATGCCCGGCCGCGCCGAGGACGCCGAGGCCACCGGCCTTGGTGACGGCGACGACCACGTCGCGACAGTGGGTGAAGGCGAAGATCGGGACGTCGATCCCGAACATGTCGGTCACTTGGTTCTTCATTGGTGGTTCCTCACCGCTGCGCTGCCGTTGACAGCAGCGCTGCACTAGTCGGGGACGATTCGAGTACGGCGGTCGGCACGGTCACGATTCGGGAGCGCAACCACTCACCGAGCGCTTTTGCCTGTGCATCCTGACGAGTCGAGGCGGCGACGCCTTCTTCGAGGATGCCGTGGACCACGAAGTTGACTGCCCAGACGTTCGCAAGGCGGTGCCGCTCGATCGTGAGGTCGGCCGTCTCGGGCAGGAGCGCTCGGAGCAGGTCCGTGGTCAGGGTGTTGTCGAGCCACGCCCAGGCGAGTTCGCTGCGGGCGAACACCCCGATGTTGGCGTTCCCGCCCTTGTCGCCGGACCTGGCCCCGACCACGTGGCCGAGCTCGACTTCGCGCACCGGACCATCGGGAACGGCGAGCACCGGCGCCTCGTCGACCACCAGCGGTGAACCCAGCGGGGCGACGGAATCGATCTGGGCTGGGTCGCCCCGTTGCTTGCCGTCGCCGCCGAGCAGCCGCACATACTGCGGGACGAGCTCGGATGGCACCGTGGCGGGGCGGTACACCCCGAACGGACTGGCCGCCGACGGCCCGCCACCCAAGCCGTACATGCCGGGAATACCGGCAAGGGCGGTGTGCACCATGGCGTCGTTGAACGCTCGGCCGACCTTGCGCTCGTCGTGGTCCTTGACCGTGACCCGCCAGATGGCCGTGGCTTCTTCCTGGGTGGCGGGATCGGGCTTGTCGGTGTGGATCACACGACTGGTGATCGACTCGAAGTCATCGGGTCCGAAGGGACAGGCGTCCCAGAACGCGGCTTGCGCGAAGTCGGCCTTGGCATCGACATCGAGGCCGGTGAGCGCCACCGTGAACGAGTTGCGGTAGCCGCCCATCTCGTTCATGGCCACCTTCAGCGTGGTTGGCGGCGCCTCGCCCCGAACGCCAGAGACCCGTACTCGATCGGGGGCCACCGATTCGAGCTGGACGGTGTCGAACCGGGCGGTGACATCGGGGCCGTGGTAGGCCGGCCCGCCGATCTCGTAGAGCAACTGCGAGGTCACGGTGCCGACGGTGACCGCTCCCCCGGTGCCGTCGTGCTTCCCGATGATGCACGATCCATCTGCCGCCACATCGGCCCACGGGAAACCGAAGCGAGGGTTGGTGAGTCGGTCGGGAATCTCCTGGAAGAACGAGTAGTTCCCGCCGGTGACCTGGGCGCTGCACTCGATCAGGTGCCCGGCGACGACGCCGCCGGCAAGCTGATCGAAGTCGTCGCGTTGCCAGCCGTGATGCCATGCGGCCGGCCCACACACCACCGCGGCGTCGGTGACGCGACCGGTGATCACGATGTCGGCTCCCCTCGACAGTGCGTCGACGATGCCGAAGCAACCGAGGTAGGCGTTGGCGGTGAGGTAGTCGTTGGGGTCACCGAGCGAACCATCAGGGCCGAACGGCTGCAACGCGCCGCTCTCGACCAGTTCGGTGATCCGCCCGAGCAGGTCGTCACCGCTCACGTAGGCAATCGAGGGTGACAGGCCGAGCTTGGCGGCCACCTCGGCCACCGCGTCGGCACAACCATCGGGATCGAGGCCACCGGCGTTCGAGACCACCTTGATGCCACGATCGAGGCAGGTACCCATGACCTGCTCCATCTGCTTCACGAACGTGCCGGCGAAGCCACCGCTCGGGCGCTTCGTGCGGATCCGGCTGAGGATCAGCATCGTGAGTTCGGCGAGCCAATCGCCGGTGAGCACGTCGATGGGTCCGCCCTCGACCATCTCGAGCGCTCCCGACGGGCGATCACCGAAGAAGCCCGAGCAGTTCGCGATTCTGATCGGTTCGGTCATGTCGGATCCCCATCGTGCTCGCGTTCGGTATTGTCCGGCTCGGCGCCGTCGATCGACTCGAGGCTCACCAGGAGATCGCCCTGGTCGACTCGCTCGCCGACCCCGAAGCGCACCTCGGTCACCACGGCGTCGGCAGTGGCGACGATCTTGTGTTCCATCTTCATGGCCTCGACGACCATGAGCAGGGTGCCGTCGGCCACCTGCTGGCCGGCCTCGACGTGCACCGCGATCACGGTGCCGGGAAGCGGACAGATGGGGCCTCCACCGCCGCCGGCCGCTGCCTCGTGGTCGACGAAGCGTGGGGTCGACGACCATCGCAGCGCGCCGGCTCGACTCGAGGTGGCGATGTCATGACCGCTCACGGGGTTGATGGGTGGTGCGACCGTGGTGCGGATGACGTGTCGTCTGCCGTCGAGCTCGAGGACCTGCCGTTGCGGTGTTCGATCGAACAGGCGCACCATCACGACCCGACGGTCGTCGTCGGACAGCACGCCGTCGTCGTCGGGCTCGGGCCAGGGCCCCACCAACACCCGAGCGTGGTCGCGACCGCAGACGACGACCTCGACCTGCTCGGTCGACTCGGGATCGGACTCGTCACTCCACGTGGAGCGCTCCCCTTGCGTTCGCAGGTTGCGCCAACCCGAAGGTGCGAACGCGGTGACTGCATCGTTCGCTCTCGCCACAGAATCGGAGGCGAACACCGCGCCGAGCAGCAGGGCCAGGCGGTCGTCACCGCCCGGCCCACCGGCAGCGACGATCTCGGGATGCTGTTCGAGATACGACGTGGTGGTCGCGGCTGCGAGGAAGTCGGCTTCGCCGAGCACTGCCACCGACGCTGCGAGGTTCGTTGCGATGCCGGTGACCTGGGAGAGCCGCAGGCCGCGGGCCAGCGAGCGGGCGGCGTCGGCACGGGTACGGCCGTGACCGATCACCTTGGCCAGCAACGAGTCGTAGTCGGGCGTGATCTCGGCCCCGGCGCGGAAGCCGGTGTCGACGCGGAGGTGGTGCTCGGGGTCGAGGTCGAAGGCGGTGATCGCACCGGTCGACGGCAGCCACCCGTTGGCCGGGTCTTCGGCGACGAGCCGGATCTCGATGGCATGACCGGTGATGGTCACGTCGTCTTGGCTGATCGGCAGCGGTTCACCGGCAGCCACCCGCAACTGCAGTTCGACCAGATCGAGACCGGTGACCGCCTCGGTGACGGGGTGCTCGACCTGGAGCCGGGTGTTGACCTCGAGGAAGTTGATCAGCGGGTTGCCGTCGACATCGTCGGACACCAGGAACTCGACGGTGCCGGCATTCTGATAACCGACATGACGAGCGAGGGCGAGGGCGCCGTCGCACAGCGCCTGGCGGGTGGCGTCGCTGATACCGGCCGACGGCGATTCCTCGAGCACCTTCTGATTGCGGCGCTGGATGCTGCATTCGCGTTCCCCGAGGTGCACCACGTTGCCGTGGGCGTCGCCCATGATCTGCACCTCGACGTGGCGTCCGTGCTCGAGGTAGGGCTCGATGAACACGGTGCCGTCGCCGAAGGCCGACAGGGCTTCTCGAGCGGCGGCCTCGACCGCATCAGCGAGATCATCGGATGTGCGAACGACCCGCATGCCGCGGCCGCCGCCGCCGGCGGCCGCCTTGACCAGGGCGGGCATGGCGACATTCCCGGGGATGTTGCCGGGCGATGCGTCGATGGTGCCGGCGGTCGGCACACCGGCGTCGATTGCGGCCTTCTTGGCCGCGACCTTGTCGCCGAGCAGAGCGATCTGCTGCGGGCGTCGGGCCGACCCAGATGAGACCGGCGTCGATCACCTGTTGGGCAAAGGCGGCGTTCTCGGCGAGGAATCCGTAGCCAGGGTGGACCGCATCGCAGCCGGTGTCGAGCGCCGCCTGGAGGACGGCGTCGGCCCGGAGATACGACGCCGACGGAGCAGCCTCGCCGATGCAGACCGCCAGATCGACGACATCGACGTGGAGGGCGTTCGCATCGGCCTCGCTGTAGACGCCGACGGTGTCGATGCCGAGTCGATGGGCGGTGCGAGCGATACGCACGGCGATCTCGCCCCGGTTCGCGATCAGCAATCGCTTCATCATGTCAGTACTCCCGATCATGCTCAGTGCCTCCAGACGCCGTACTCGGTGGCACCGACGACTTCGTTGCTGTGTGCGGCCGAGATGGCCATGCCGAGCACGGTCCGGCTGTCGGCGGGGTGGATGATGCCGTCGTCCCAGACTCGCCCGGTGGCGAACAGGGCCGTCGACTCGGTCTCGATCTGGCCCTCGAGCGCTGCGGACTGGGCGGCGAGCGCCTCTTCGTCGACCTCGATCCCACGGCCGGCGGCGGCGTTGCGGGCCACGATCTCCATCACACCCGCCAGCTGCTTGGGCCCCATCACGGCGATGCGATGGTTCGGCCAGCTGAAGATGAATCGGGGGTTGTACGCCTTGCCGGCCATGCCGTAGTTGCCGGCTCCATAGCTGGCCCCGACCATGAGGTTGAAGTGCGGCACGGTCGAGTTCGACACGGCATTGATCAGCTTGGCTCCGTTGCGGATGATGCCGCCCTGCTCGGCTGCGGAACCGACCATGAAGCCGGTGATGTTGTGCATGAAGACCAGCGGGGTGTTGGTCTTGTTGCAGAGCTGGATGAACTGGGCCCCCTTCGCCGCCTCTTCGGAGAACAAGATGCCGTTGTTGCCGAGCACACCGACGGGAAACCCGTGGATCGAGCCCCAGCCGCACACGAGGGTGGACCCATAGAGCGGCTTGAACTCCTCGAACCGGCTGCCGTCGAGCACCCGTGCGTAGATCTCACGGATCTCGAAGGGGATCCGGACGTCGGCCGAGGCACAGCCCAGGAGCTCCATGGGGTCATGGAGCGGTTCGTCGGCGAGCAGCGATGGGCCTGGCCCCGCCTTCTTCCAGCCGAGGTGGCGAACGATCTGGCGGGCGAGCCGGAGCCCGTCGAGTTCGTCGACGGCGAGGTAGTCGGAGAGCCCCGAGGTGCGTGCATGCATCTCGGCGCCGCCGAGCGATTCTTCGTCGACGATCTCGTCGATCGCCATCTTCACCAGCGGCGGGCCGCCGAGATAGGCCGTCCCTCGGTTCTTCACGAACACGGTGTAGTCGCTCATGCCGGGTACGTAGGCCCCGCCTGCGGTGTTCGGCCCGAAGGCCACCGTGATGGTGGGGATCCCGGCCTTCGACAGGCGGGTGAGGTCTCGGAATTGCTCGCCACCGCGAACGAAGATGTCGGCCTGTCGCGGAAGATCGGCTCCGGCCGATTCGTTCAGCACGATCACCGGCAGCCGATTCTCCCGGGCGATCTCGTAGAACCGAGCCGACTTGGTCCAGGAATTGGGGTTCGCCGAGCCGCCTCGGTACGTCATGTCGGTGCCCAGGATGGCGCACTCGACGCCTTCGACCACACCGATGCCGGCACAGATGCCGACACCGATCGGGTCCTGGGTTCCCCAACCGGCAAGCGGGCTCAGCTCGAGGAACGGCGTCCCCGGATCGACGAGTGCTTCGACTCGTTCCCGCACCAGCATCTTGCCACGCTTGCGATGGCGGTCGACATAACGCTGGCCCCCGATCGTCGGTACTCTTGCCAGCTCGAGCGCCACCTGATCCCAGAGCGCCGACATCGCAGCCAGGTTCTCCTGATACTCGGCGGAGCGAGTGTCGATGCGGGTTCGCATCGGCGTGCCGATCCGGCCGGAGTGGCGTTGCCCACCGACGGGGCCGGCGGCAAGGGTCTGCGGTGAGGACATGCGCGGACGGTACCAGGCTTGCTGTATCGGTACCCAAATGGCAGGATTCCGCCATGTCGAAGCTACCGGTCCTCGTCGATGGAGTCGATTTCGGGGAGGGCCCTCGCTGGCACGACGACCGCCTCTGGTACTCCGACTTCTATCAGCACACCGTCTACGCCGTCGGCCTCGACGGTGAGCGCGAGGCCATCGTCGAGGTCGAGGAACAACCCTCGGGCCTCGGCTGGCTGCCCGACGGCCAGCTCCTCATCGTGTCGATGCGAGATCGCCGGGTCCTCCGTCACGACGGCACCGAACTCCACCTCCACGCCGACCTGGCCGACCTGGCCGGCTTCTGGTGCAACGACATGGTGGTCGACGAACAGGGCAACGCGTACGTCGGCAACTTCGGTTTCGATCTGTTCGCCGGCGATCACGACGCCATTCGCACAGCCACGCTCGCACTGATTCGCCCCGACGGCACCGTCGAGGCCGCCGCTCCCGATCTCGGCTTCCCCAACGGCTCGGTCATCACGCCCGACGGCAAGTCCCTGATCGTCGCCGAGTCGATGGTCAGCCGATTCTCCGCGTTCGACATCGCCGACGATGCAACGCTTGGCAATCGCCGAGTCTGGGCCGAGACCCCGGGCTGTGTGCCTGATGGCTGCACGCTCGATGCCGACGGCGGTATCTGGGTGGCCGACGCCGGCGGACAGCGAGTGGTGCGCTACGTCGAGGGTGGCACCATCACCGACACCATCGAGACCGACCAGCCGGCGTTCGCCTGCATGCTCGGTGGCTCCGACGGCACCACGCTGTTCATCCTCACTGCCCCCAGCTCGAACCCCAAGGACGTGGCAGGCCGAGGCCTCGGCAGCATCGTGACCGCCACCGTTGCCTCACCCCACGCCGGCCGGCCTTGAACAGTTCGAGCGCGGCCCACACGACCGTGGCCCACGCGGATCGGGTCCGATCCCTCAGCGCCGGGGCACCCCGGCCCCTGCTGTCTCGAACGGCGGAGAATCGGCTCGGTCAGCGCCACCACGAGATCCTCGAGCAGATCGAGTCGATCTTCATGGAACGAGGCTTCGCCGACATCACGATCGGCGAGATCGCGTCGGGTGTCGGATGCTCGCGGCGCACGCTGTACGAGATCGCTCCGTCGAAGGAGCAGCTCGTGCTCGTCGTGCTCGATCGCTTCCTCAACAAGAAGGGGCGGTCTGCGCTCCTGGCGATCGACCACACCGATCCGGTGATCACGCAACTTCGTAGCTATCTGACCGGTGGTCTCGAGTTCCAGCTCAAGGCCACGCTGTCGGAAGACCTGGCCGACGACGCGCCGGCGCGTCGACTGGTCGACCGCCACTACCGCTTCGCCATGACCGTGGTCGAGCGCCTCGTCGGGCTCGGGATCGAGCGGGGCGAGTTCCGGCCGGTCAACGCCGCCGTCGTCGCCGCGACCGTCGCCGGTGCGTCGCTCTATCTTGGGCAGCCCGAGATCGTGTCCGACATCGCCCTGCCGGTCTCCGAACTGGTCGATCAGATGCTCGACATCGTGCTGCCGTCGCTCCTTCACCGCTAGGACTCCTCCGATGCTTGCCTCCACTGCCGTTGCCCAGGCCGATCTCCGTGTCCTGCTGATGAGTGTCTTCCACCTCACCGGCGATCAACGCTGGCTCAGCGACCCCTACCGACCCGTTCGAGACGTGAACCTGATCGCCGACGAGCAGGCCGGTCTGTCCGACGAGGCGGCGATGCGCCTCCGCGTGGTCGCGGCCGAGCTGATGGAGATGGACATCCAACCGGTCATCGACGATCCCGGCAATGCGCTGATGCTCGAGATGATGCGCTGGTGTCTCGGCGAGGAGGTCCCCGCCGAGTATGCGCCGATGATGCGCGAGGAACTGGGCTTCGTCTCGCGTGACGTCAAGCCGAGCAAGCCCATTCGAGGGCTCGACGTGCTCGTCGTCGGCGCCGGCGCAAGCGGCATTGCCCTCGGCGTGCGGCTCCAGCGCCTCGGCATCCGTTTCACCATCGTCGAGCGGGCGAGCGAGGTCGGTGGGGTCTGGCGAGACAACCGCTACCCCGGAGCGGCAGTCGATACGCCGAACCACGCCTACTCGTATTCCTTCACCGACCCCCACCCGTGGTCGCGCTACTTCGCCCCCCAGCCCGAGATCGAGGCCTACCTGGCTCGGTCGGCCGAAGAGTCGGGAATCCTCCCCTTCATCGACTTCGACACCAGCGTCACCTCGGCAACCTGGGACGACGCAGCCCAGCAGTGGGACGTCACCCTCGCAACGCCGCACGGCACCGAGCAGCGCCGGGTCAAGGTGCTGATCAGCGCGGTGGGTCAGCTGAACGAACCGTCGGTGCCTGCCATCGCCGGCATCGACACCTTCGAAGGCGAGATCTTCCATTCCGCCCGGTGGCCCGAGGGCCTCGACGTCGCCGGCAAGCACGTTGCGGTGGTCGGCACCGGCGCCTCGTCGATGCAGATCGTGCCGGCGATCGCCGACCAGGTCACCGGCCTGACGATCTACCAGCGCAGTCCCCAGTGGGCCCGACCCATCCCCCGCTATCACGACCCGATCCCCGACGGTTCGCAGTATCTCTTCGAGCACCTGCCGTACTACGCCGCCTGGTACCGCATGACCATGCTGTACCGCTACGGCGACGGGCTCCTCCAGCTCCTGCGCAAGGATCCGGAATGGCCCCATCCCGAACGATCGCTCAATCGGGTCAACGATCGCCACCGGGTCGAGATGACCGAGCACATCCGCTCCGAACTGGCCACTCGGCCCGATCTGATCGATGCCTGCCTTCCCGACTATCCGCCGTACGGCAAACGAATCCTGCTCGACAACGGCTGGTTCGCCTGTCTGACCAAGCCCCAGGTCGAGCTGGTGACCGATGGTGTCGACACCATCGATGCCGGCGGGATCGTCGACGAGACCGGCCACCATCGCGATCACGACATCATCGTGCTCGCCACCGGGTTCCGGGTCGGCGAGATGACCGCCAAGCTCGATGTCACCGGCCGCAACGGTGTTCGACTCGCCGACGCATGGGTTGACGACAATCCCTCGGCCTACCTCGGCATCACGGTCCCGAACTTCCCCAACCTGTTCTGTGTGCAGGGCCCCAACACCGGTCTGGCCCATGGCGGCAGTGCGATCTTCCAGTCGGAATGCCAGATCCGCTACATCACCTCCGCCCTCGCCGCCATGGCCGAGGCAGGTGCCCGATCGATCGAGGTGCGTCAGGAACCCCACGACGACTACGTCCGTCGTGTCGATGACGAACACGAACAGCTCGTCTGGACCCATCCCGGCATGTCGACCTACTACCGCAACGCCGCCGGTCGGGTCTTCTCGGTCATGCCCTGGCGGCTGGTCGACTACTGGTCGATGACCCACGATGCCGACCTCGCCGATTACGAAGTCCGATGAAACCCATGCCCGACCTGCTCGACCTCCTGAGCGATGCGCTCGACGACCGGGCGATCGCGGCACTCGCCGGTTCGCTCGAGATCGATGCCGACGACGCCAAGAAGCTCGTCGCGTCCGCTCTCCCGGTCCTGATCGAGCAGCTCGGGGCCAACGCGAAGAGTGGCGACGCCGGCAACATCGCAAACGCCGCCGCCAGGGACCACGACGGCTCGCTTCTCGGCAACGCCGCGTCCTTCCTCGGTGGCGGTTTCTCCAAGGGGCCGGGGATGGCCATTCTCGATCACGTCTTCGGGGATCAGATCGACGGGGCCCTCGTCACCGTCTCGACGGCGACCGGTCTCCCCACTCCGGTGGTTCGACTCGGATTCACGGCGCTGGCCCCCATGGTGATGAGCGCCATCACGCAGGCAGCGATCGGCGCCGTGACCGCGGTGGTGGTGCTCAAACTGCTCGACGTTGCGGTCGACCAAGTCCGGTCCGGACGGGCCCAAGCCCTGCTCGGTCGAGTCAACGCCTCGCTCGACGACGACGGTGACGGCAGCGCACTCAACGACGTCGGCCGGGGCGCACTGTCGTTGACGAAGAAGGTGGGCGTCGGCATCGCCTCGACCACCGCCAAGGTGGCTCGATCCGAGCGCACGAAGAAGGTGGCGAAGACGAGCGCCTCGGCGGCGTTGAAGGGTGGCACCGCGTTGGTCAAGACCGGCGGCTCGCTGGCCAAGAAGGGTTTCGGCCGCCTCCGCAAGCGATTCTGACGTGCTAAGACAAGCTCGTCACCGACCTCCAAGGGGATTCCGATGGACCTGATCGACGCCATGCGCTCGCAACCGGCCAACCGCTTCTACAAGCCCGACCCGATCCCCAACGACGTGCTGTACCGAGCGGTCGACAACGCCCGCTTCGGACCCCAGGGTGGCAACCGCCAGCCGGTCCGATTCCTCATCGTGACCGATCCGGCCAAGAAGGCCCAGCTGGCCGAGTGGTACATGGTGCCGTGGTCGGCCTACTACGAACTCGCCACCAGCACCGGCGACGCCATCACGGCCGAGAGCGGCGACGCCAAGGCCACCAAGGCCGAAGTCTCCAGGGCCACCGCCGCCGCGGCCGACGATTTCGCCCGGAACATGGCCAACCACCCCGCCATCATCGTCGCCTGCGCCGATCTGGCCGAGACCCATCCCACCGACACCGACCTGGGGCGTCTCAGCATCGTCGGTGGTGCGTCGGTCTATCCCATCGTCCAGAACCTCTGCCTTGCCCTCCGCAACGAAGGCGTCGCCACCACACTGACGACGCTGCTGTGCATGTACGAACCGCAGGTGAAGGAGCTGCTCGGGATCCCCGACGAACTCGCCACCGCCGCCCACGTCGTTGCCGGCTACCCAGCGAAGCCGTTCCCGACCAAGCTCCGCCGGCTTCCGGTCGAGGAGATCGCCTTCCTCGACAGCTTCGATCATCCCCTCCGTTCGACCGGCCCATGAGCGACTGATCTCGCCACCCCGGCAGCAGTACTAGGGTCGCAGGCGATGAAGCTGCCCCCGTTCACCTATCACCGCCCCTCATCGCTCGACGAAGCCGTTGCCCTACTCGCCGAACTCGGTGACGAGGCGAAGGTCTTGGCCGGCGGACAGTCGTTGCTCCCCGTCATGGCCTTGCGTATCGGCGCGCCACCGAACCTGATCGACATCGGCAACCTCCCGGGACTCGACCACATCGTCGCCGATGCGACGGGGTCGAGCATCGGGTGCCTCGTTCGCCATGCCGATGCCGAGGAGCATGCAGCACTCTCGAGCCACGCGCCGCTGGTTTCCCGTGCCCTGCCCTACATCGGCCATCGGGCCATCCGCAATCGGGGCACGGTCTGCGGCAGCCTGGCGCATGCCGACCCCGCAGCGGAGCTCCCGGCCGTCTGTCTGGCGCTCGACGCCACCCTCATCGCTCGGAGCGTGCGTGGGGAGCGAGCCATCCCCGCCGCCGACTTCTTCACCGGCTTCCTCGATACGGCACTGAGTGACGACGAGCTGCTCACCGAGGTCCGGTTCCCGGCGCGCGGCGAGCGATGCGGTGCCGGCTTCACCGAGCGGAGCCGTCGGCACGGGGACTACGCCATCGTCGGTGCTGCCGCTGTCGTCGGGCTCGACGAGGCCGGGACCATCGATCGAGTGGCGCTCACGTTCACCGGTGTCGGCGCCACCCCCGTGCGAGCCCACGATGCCGAGCAGGGTCTGATCGGTCAGACGCCATCACCCGACGGATTCGCCGCCGCCGCCCGAGCGGCCGCGGCCGCGCTCGAACCGCCGGGCGACCTCCACGGCTCGACGTCCTATCGGCGTCACCTCGCTGCGATCCTCGCAGCAGAAGCACTCGGCGAAGCGACAGGATCCATTCGATGACCACCCTGAACCCGTCCGAACCCGACCAACGGGGTGATCAACAGATCGCCCTGAGCGTCACCATCAACGGCCGGCGTCACGATCTCGACGTCTCGGTGCGACGCACCCTGGCCGAAGTGATCCGCGAAGAGATCGGTCTCACCGGCACCCATCTCGGCTGTGAGCACGGCGTCTGCGGGGCCTGCACCGTTGCCATCGGCGGCCGTCCGGTCCGTTCCTGTCTGATGCTGGCGATCCAGGCAGACGGTGCCGACATCACCACCATCGAGGGGCTGGCGACCGACGGCGAGCTCCACCCGATCCAACAGGGCATGCACGATGCGCACGGTTTCCAGTGCGCCTTCTGTGCGCCAGGCTTCCTCATCACCGCCGCCTGCCTGCTCGAGACCAATCCCTCGCCGACCCGAGACGAGATTCGCGAAGAGCTGTCCGGCAATCTGTGTCGCTGCACCGGTTACCACTCGATCATCGATGGCGTCGAGACCGCCGTCCGCCTCCTGCAACCGGCACCGCCGTCTGCCACCGACGAAGGAGTCGATCATGCGTGATTCCCTGACACCGGGGCGCCTCGTCGGGACCAGCGTCAGGCGGGTGGAAGACAAACGGCTGCTCATCGGCGAGGGCCGCTACATCGACGACCTGGTCGTCGACGACCTGCTGCACGCCGTGTTCGTTCGCAGCCCGTTCCCCCACGCCACCATCGGCTCGATCGACGTCTCGGCCGCCGAGGCGCTGCCCGGCGTCGTTGCGGTCATGACCGGCTCCGAACTCGCCGAGATCACGAACCCGTTCCTTCCGCTGTCGCCTCTCGACAAGCTGTACAACCCGCTGTTCGGTGCACTGGCGGTCGATCGTGTCCGCCATGTCGGTGATCCCGTGGCCGTCGTCATCGCCGAGTCCCGACGGGTCGGCGAAGACGCCGCCGAGCTCGTTGCCGTCGACTACGAACCACTCGAGGCGATCTCGACCATCGTGCAGGCGCTCAACTCGGCTCGGACGCCCATCTGGCCCCGGGCCAAGGGCAACGTGATGTTCGACCACACCGACACCTTCGGCGACATCGATGCCGTGTTCGCGTCCGCCGACCGGGTGATCACCGAGTCGTTCTCCTGCCATCGCCAGTCGAACCAGCCGATGGAGACCCGCGGCTGCGTCGCCGAGATGGTCACCGGTGTCGACGGCAAACGAGCGATGGTCTTCCACGCCACCACCCAGACCAGCCACGCGCTCCGGTGGATCCTGGCGATGTCGACCGAGCGACAATCCGCACTCGACTCCCTCCGCTCGCTCGCAGGCAAGCGAGACAAGCTGAGGCGTTTCGGCGCCGGGGCCAAGGCCTTCGCCAACGAGAAGAAAGACGATCTCGGCAAGTCCGACAACGCCGGGATGCTCTACCAGGCCAGGAAAGATCCGAGCACGCTCAACCACATGGGCCGCACGTTCCTGAACGTGCTCGACAAGGATCCGAGTGCCATTCCGAGTGTGGTCGCCGACGACATCGGTGGAGCCTTCGGCGTGAAGGGCCACCCCGGGCGAGAAGACGTCGCAGTGGCGGCCATGGCGCGGCGGCTCGACCGCTCGATCAAGTGGATCGAAGATCGCAACGAGCACCTGATGGTGTCGGGTCACGCCCGTGAGGAAGACATGACCGTCCGCATCGCCGTGACCGACGACGGTCGCCTCCTCGGGATGGACGTCTCGCTCGTCATGAACCAGGGGGCCTACCCGGCGGTGCCGTTCGGGGCCGCCTTCTTCACCCGCATCATGAAGGTGATGTTCCCCGGCACCTACCGCTGGGACGCGTATCGGCTCCGCACCCGGATCGTCGCATCCAACAAGGCCCAGTACGTCGCCTACCGAGGACCGTGGGCGAACGAGACCTGGGTCCGAGAACGCATGCTCGACGTCACGGCTCGGGCACTCGGGATCAGTGCCGCCGAGATCCGTCGCCGCAACATGATCACGATGGCCGAACTCCCGACACCCATGATCACCGGCCCAACGCTCGACATTCGCATGTCGGCCCACACCACACTCGAGCGGGCGCTCGAAGTGGCCGACCTCGAGAGCTTCGCCGAGGAGCAAGCCAAGGCCCGAGCGGAGGGCCGCCACCTTGGCCTTGGCATCGCCACCTTCCACGAGGCCGCCCCCGGACCCCCCGACTACCTCGACCACGTGCTGCCCGGTGGCGGCGCGCTGAGCAGTGAACCATCGACCGCCGTCCTCAAGCCCGATGGCCGCGTGGCGGTCATCACCTCCCAGATGCCCCATGGGCAGAGCCACGAGACCACGCTGGCCCAGATCGCCGCCGACCAACTCGGCGTGCCGATGGACAGCGTCGACGTGGTCTTCGGCGACACTCGACGCACCACCTTCACCCCGATCGGCACCGGCGGGAGCCGAGGCGGGCCGATGGGTGGTGGCTCGGTGATGTTCTCCAGTCGTGACCTTCGGCGGCAGATCCTCGAAGAGGCGGCCAACCTTCTCGAAGCCTCGGTGACCGACCTCGAGATCACCGACGGCAACATCCACGTGGTTGGGGTGCCTGCCATCTCGAAGTCGTTCGCCGAGGTGGCAGCCTCGGTCGATCGAGAGCTCGAAGGCAACATCAACTACGACGGGGGCCCCGGCGGCTGGTCGGTGGCCACCCACGTGTGTTGGGTCGAGGTCGACCTCACCACCGGCTTCGTCACCATTCCGCGCTACCTCGTCGTCGAAGACTGTGGCGAGCTGATCAACCCGGCCATCGTCGAGGGCCAGGTGCGGGGCGGCGTCGCCCAAGGTGTCGGCGCCGTCTTCTACGAACACGCTGCCTACAGCGACGAGGCCAACTTCACCACGGGCACCTTCGTCGACTACCTGATCCCCACCGCCATGGAGATCCCCGAGATCGAGATCCACCACGTCGAAACGCCGTCCGATGTCGAGGCGAACTTCCGCGGTGTCGGCGAGGGCGGCATGATCGGTGCGCCGGCGGCCATCACCAACGCCGTCGAAGACGCGCTCGCCCATCTCGGCGTGCGCATCACCGAGCAACATCTGCCACCGACCCGCATCCTGGAGCTGGCCGGCATCATCGAAAGCGACCGCCAGTGACGAGACGACAACCATGAGGCTGCTTCCACTCGAGATCGGGCGACTCGACAGCGATCTGCGCATCATCACCGGCGAGGAGGGCACCGTCACCCTGCCGATCATCAGCTGGCTGATCGAACACGAGCGGGGTTTGGTGCTGTTCGACACCGGGCTGCATGCCGATCTCCAACACGACGTCACCCGCCTCGGTCGTTCCGCTGCTGCCTTCCGACCGGTCTTCGCTCCCGGTGAGGAACTGACCGGACGTCTCGAGTCTGCGGGCATTCGGCCCGACGACATCACCCACATCGTGTTCAGCCATCTGCACTTCGATCATGCCGGCGGCACCGTCGAGATCCCCGATGCTCGCATCGTGATCCAGTCGGCGGAGTGGCGGGCCGGACACGACCAGCGCCTCGTCGAGCGAGGCATCTACAACCCCGACGACTTCGACCACGGTCACGACGTCCAGACCATCGACGGTGAGCACGATCTCTTCGGCGACGGCGCCATCCGGTGCGTTCCGACGCCCGGCCACACGGCCGGGCACCAGGCGCTGCGCGTCGAACTCGAGTCCGGCCCGGTGGTGCTCACCGGCGACTGCATCTACTTCGCCCGCATGCTGGCCACCATGAGCGTTCCGGGATTCGGGCACGACACCGATCGGCAGCTCGAGAGCATGCGGCTCCTGCAACACCTCCAAGTCCACGAGGGCTGCCGCCTGTTGTTCGGCCACGACCTCGAACAGCTCGCGGAACTCCCGGCCGGCGGGTTGATCTAGGAACGAGCTAGGGCAACACGACCATCGCCGCGATCGTCGTCGTGGTGATGATCACCACCACGGCGTCGCCGACGCCCCACGACGCCCGACTGGTGGGTGGCCGGACCGGCCCGCGACGCAACATCGTCTCTCCCAACTCGGTGGCGCGGCGCACCGCTGCCGTGGTGGCCGTTGCTGCGAAGTCGACCATCTCGACGACCACGTTCGATTGGTTCTTCGGCCGCAGCCGCCACAGCGTGCTGGTCGTCGTCAACTCGTCGGCCATCAGCGGGAGTGCCCGCACGGCGAGCGTGAGGGCGGCGACCACGTCGTCGACCGGGAGCCGAAGCTTGCGAAGCGGCAACAACAACCAGTTCGCCGCCGCCGGGAGATCGGCCATCGCTGTGGTCCAACCGAGCAGCAGCGAGAGGGCCAACAACCCGAGCGTCACGGCGAAGAAGCGGAGTTCGAGCAGCAGACCGTCGAGCCCGACCTGGAAACCCCCCAGCTCCACGTTTGGCTCACCCCCCGCAGCGAGCCCCAGCAAGAGGGAGAAGGCAATCGACCACAGCACGATCCTTGGTGGCTTCGGCCGGACCCCGACAGGCAATCGAGCAAGCAGAAACGTGACGACGATCGAGGTCCAGATGACCGCAACGCTCGTCCACGAGGGATCGAACGACAGCGTGAAGACGAGCGCGGTGAGGCCGAGCACCTTCGTGCGGGCATTGGCCCGATGGATCAGCGATCGGCCATCCACGTAGCGCAGGAAGTTCATGCCCGCGATCATGGGAGGGACCGATCGGCGAGGAGCCGACCGTCGTCGAGCTCGATGATCCGCTCGCCGAGCGAGCGACTCTCGTCGAGATCGTGGGTGACCGTGATGATCGTGGTGGCGACCGGCAGGACGCCGACCGCAGCGCCGAGTGCGGCACGACCGTCGCAGTCGAGCCCCGCCATCGGTTCGTCGAGAACGAGCAGTGAGGAGCGACGAGCGAGCTGGGCAGCCAGGGCGAGGCGCCGCTGTTGACCGATCGAGAGTTCGTCGATGCGGCGTGTGAGGTCGCCGAGCTCGAACCCCATGTCGAGCAGCGCCGCGAGCTGATGGCCCCGGTTGGCATCGAAGGCGGCGAGCTCATCACCGACGGTGGGGCGAAGGAGCTGGAGCCGTGTCTGCTGCACGAGGAGACCGATGTGCTCACGCTGGCGAACGAGCGGTTCACCGTCGAGCGTGGCAGCACCTTCGCTGGGCTCGATCAAACCGGCAAGGATCCAGGCCAGCGTGCTCTTGCCCGAGCCATTGCCTCCGACCACCAGCAGCCGCTCACCCGGCTCGATCCTCAGATCGAGGGGATGAAGCGCGCGTCGGGCCCAAGGCGTACCAACACCGTGGACATGACCGACCCCGCGGAGTTCGACCGCACCGTCCGACCTGCTCACCGGAGTTCGACGATCCGATCGGCAACCGCCCGATCCGCATCGAGATGGCTCACGTGGACGACGGTGACCCCGCGATCGGCAAGGTGGCGCAAGACACCCAACACCACCGCCCGCCCAGCCGGGTCGATCATGGCCGTCGACTCGTCGGAGAGCAGCAGCGTCGGTTCGCGCAGCATCGCCGACGCAAGCGCCAAGCGCTGCAACTCTCCTCCCGACAGCGAACCGGTTTCACGATCGTCGAACCCGACGAGGCCGACCAGTTCGAGTGCTGCGGCTCGTTGTTCGGCACTCGGTGGGATCGGCATGCCCCACGCCAGATCGTCGTCGACCCGCACGCCGATGACCTGACTCTCGGGTCGCTGACCGATGACCGCGGTGCCACCGATCTCACCCCGGCCGCCGCCCCGGTCGGCCATGGCATGCAGCAGGGTGGTCTTCCCGGCTCCGTTCGGCCCGGTGACGACCGTGAGACCACGAGCCGTCGCCAGCTCATCGGCCAGCGCCTCGATGGTCGCCGACGGCGGAGGGCGGACCCCGAAGGCCCGTTGGACCCGGCCGACGACCGGTCGCCCGACCCGCACGATGAGCCCGGCGACGAAGAACGAGACGGCGAACTGGAATGCCGGGACGCTCACGTACCAGTACTCGATCAACCAGTCGATGCGCGGATCGATGGCGTTCACCAACGGGTCGAGCCCGATGGCATCGAGACCGTTGGCGATGCCGGTCCACTGGACTCGAATGGCCTCGAGGTTGAGCTCGCGCAGGCCCTCGAACAGCCACAGGAATCCGACCGTGAGCGAGGCGACGATGCTCCAGCCGTAGCCAACGGCGTTGATCACCGTGCGCGTGGTGCTCCAGTCTTTCACGATCCCTCGACCGATCAGGCCGCCGAACACTGCCATGACGAGCACCTGCGTGGAGGCGCTGAACCCGGCCAGCAGGAACACCAAGACCACGGCGACGAAGAACGACACCACCACGGCGCGGATGCGGTGGCGAATGCTCAACACCACGAAGGGCACCGCGCCGACGACGGTGGTGAGGCCCGCGAACGGTGACAGACGAGCCAGCACCACGACCAGCACGGCAAGGTCGGCGAGCACGGCCGCCTCGGCCAGTTCGGCCGGCGACAGTCTGTTGGTACGTACCGCTCGCTCAGCTGAAGGAATCATCGAGGGAGCATCATGGACCGCGCCGGGGGTGAAAACGACACTGGGTCAAAATCGACACTGGGTCAAAATCGACACTGGGTCAAAATCGACAGAGCCGCCGACCAAATGGCCGACGGCTCCGCTGCAACCTGACGATGGGTCAGGTCGTGAGATCAGATGGCGCGAACATTCTGCGCTTCTTCGCCCTTACGGCCGGGAGCGACGTCGAACTCGACACGCTGGCCTTCGTCGAGGGACTTGTAGCCCTCGCCGACGATGTTGGAGAAGTGGACGAACACGTCGTCGCCCTGCTCGCGGGAGATGAAACCGAAGCCCTTCTCGGAGTTGAAGAACTTCACGGTACCTACGATTGCCATTGCTTAAACTTCTTTCATTTTTGCCTGAAGGACCCGTATTGACCCCGCAAGCACCGGCGAGCTTTGTGCTCATCGGTGTCGACAGGGTACCGCAGGAATGGCCCAACGGTCGGGCGGTCCCGATATCTCTTCGCCGACCTCCTCCTCGACGGCGTCCCGACACCCACTTCCCCCGGCGAAGAACCGAGCGTAGAGTCGCTGCGGTGACGACGAACGGGCATCAGTTCGACCGCGAAAGCGCCGTGCGACGATCGCACGACCCCGACCCAGAGCAGCTCGAGGCTGCAGACCGGGTGACGGCTGCGCGGTTCGAGACGCTGGTGTCGCCGCGTTGGAACATCGGCGACAATCCCAACGGCGGCTACCTCGCCGCCTCGTCGCTGCTGGCCATGGCCGAGATGACGGGACGACCAGATCCGCTGTCGGTCACGACGCACTTCTTGCGACCGGGGCTGGGTGGCGAACCCGGCGAGATCCGAACCCGCCTCATTCGACCGGGCCGACGATCCAGCACCGCCAGTGCCGAACTGCACCAGGCAGGCAAGCAGAGGATCCAGATGGTCGCCGCCTTCGGCGACCTCGCCGCCGCTGCCGCTCCGGCCTCCGCTGCCGACGACGATCCGGATCCGCCGTCGCTCACCATCTCGCCGGTCGATCTTCCGGAACCCGATGACTGCGTCGATCGCCGTTCGCTCGAGCAGGGAGTCGACCTGCCCATCCTGCAGCGACTCGACGTGCGCATCGACCCGAGGTGGGCGATCGCCGGTGCCAGCGACCGGGCCGAGGTCTCGGGTTGGATCCGTTTCGCCGACGGTCGTCCGGTCGACTCGATCTCGC
The DNA here is from genome assembly GCA_963698395.1 of uncultured Acidimicrobiales bacterium. Taxonomy (GTDB): domain Bacteria; phylum Actinomycetota; class Acidimicrobiia; order Acidimicrobiales; family SZUA-35; genus JBBQUN01. Next base: position 864,752 of record CAVOQQ010000008.1, on the reverse strand, counting down.
TCGTCCTGTTCGCCGACGCCTTCCCACCATCGGTGTTCAGCCTGCTCGGGACGATCGGCTGGGTACCCACCCTCGAGCTGACCGTGCACGTCCGCCGACGCCCGGCTCCCGGCTGGGTTCGCGCTCGCTTCACCACCGAAGACCTTTCGAACGGCATGCTCGTCGAGAACGGCGACCTGTGGGACAGCACGGGCCGGCTCGTTGCCCGGTCACGTCAGCTCGCCCTCCTCCTCCACTAGCCCAGAGATCAGTGCCGGTTGGCGGTCCTGGTCGCCTCACTCGTGACGATGTCGGCGGGTGCCATCGGGCGGGCGTAGTAGTAGCCCTGGAGATTGTCGGAGCCGAGACCGGTGAGCTTGGCGACGTCGTCGAGGGTCTCGATCCCCTCGGCCGTCACCGTGGCGCCGAGCAGGTGTCCGGTGTCGATGATCAGCTTCACGATCGAGGCCTCGTGCTCGTTCTTGCCGGCATTGGCCGTGAAGCTCCGGTCGATCTTGAGCACGTCGATCGGCAGCGATCGCAGGTGCGCAAGCGAGGTGTACCCGGTGCCGAAGTCGTCGATCGACACACGGATCCCGTGTTCGCGCAACCGCTGGAGCTTCGCCGCCGCCCCGCCGAGATCATCGAGCAGTGCGCTCTCGGTGATCTCGATGATGATCGTGCCCGGATCCACGCCAAATTTCGCGAGCGGCTGCACGATGTGATCGACGAACGCTTCGTCGATCAGGTGTCGGCCCGAGACGTTGATGGCGATGGGGATGCCATCGAAGTGGGGGTTCGATTTCCATTCGGCTGCCTGTCGGGCCGCCGCCTCCAGCACCCAACGGTCGATGTCGATGATCAGCGAAGTCCGCTCGGCGAACGGGATGAAGTCGTCGGGGGGCACCAGGCCCGGTCGACCGGGTCGGCGCCAGCGAACCAGGGCTTCGAAGGCGTGCAACCGCTCCGACGACGTGTCGACGATCGGCTGATAGAAGAGCTCCAGTTCGTCGTGCGCGATGGCGTGACGGATGGCAGCGGTCAGGTCGGCGGTTTCGGCCAGCGCCGTGCGAAGGTCCTCATCGCAGACCGCGATCGCGCCCCGACCGGCATCCTTGGCCTGGTAGACCGCGAGGTCCGCATCCCGGAGGAGCTCATCGGCGGAGAGATCCTTCCCGTCGGTCAGGGCGATGCCGATACTGGCGCCGATGGTCACCGAGCCGATGGAAAGATCGATCGGCTGCGACAACGCTTCGAGCACACGCTCGGCGACCGAGACCGCCTCGTCGATGTCTTGGACCGGCTCCGCGATCACGACGAACTCGTCGCCGCCGAGACGACCGACGTGGTCGCCCTCGCGGACACTGTTCACGAGCCGCTGGGCCACGGTTGCGAGCACGGCATCACCAGCCAGGTGGCCAAGCGAGTCGTTGACGTCCTTGAACTGGTCGAGATCGACGAACAAGACGGCGAGCTGGCCGCCGGAGCGATGCGTTCGAGCCAGCGATCGGTGCAGTTGGGCGACGGAGGCATTGCGGTTGGCGATCTTGGTGAGTCCGTCGTGCGCTGCTTCATGCGCGAGTCGCCGGCGGAACTCGTCCTGCTGGGTGAGGGCCGTTCGCAGCGTGGCAACGGCGTGTTGGAGGGCCACGCCGAGCCCGCCCGGCACTTCCTCGTCGAGAACATCGGCATCGAGCTCGCCGACGGAGAGGGCGCGGGCCTGGCGCGTGACCAGTTCGATGTGCATCGCCGCCTGCTCGATGGCATGACCAGCCGACCGCACCTCGGATGGCCCGCCGATCGGGCGCAGGGCGTCCAGATCGGCGTCGGACTGCAGGTGTTCCACCGCGTCGCGAAGATGGCGGAGCGGACGGATGATGTACCAGGCGGCCACCACGGCAGCGAAGGTCGAGGCCGCGATGAGGCTGAAGGCGAGGAGGTAGCTGCGCTCGGTCGTTCTCTGAGCGTCGGAGCGAATCGTCTCGGCCGCCGCGAGCACCGAGTCGCCGGCCGAATCGACCATCACCATGTTCGCATCGGAGAGCAATGGCAGCGTCTGCAGGGCATTGAGGAACCCTTCGGCGTTGACGAGCACGCTCTCGAGCGTCAGCTCGGCGGCGATGTCAGGAGTGGTGTTGGCCAGGCGGTCATCGATGAGCGAATCGATGGAGGCGGCGAACGACCGTGAGCGCTCATCAGCGTCGATTCGCTCGATGGCTTCCAGCAATCGAGCGCCCGACAACGGGTTCGAGCGAAGCTTCTCGAGTGTTTCCTCGAGTTCGAATCGTAGGGCGATCAGGCGTGTGATCTCCACCGATGGACGGTCCCTCACGGCGAAGACTGCCGAGAAGTAGGTGGAGAACTCCTGTGCGTAGAGCGCCCTGGTCTCGACCGCGGCTTGCAGCACCACGATGCTCTGGGCCAGTGACTCACCTTCGCCGGTTTCTGTTGCAGCCGAGATGGCCTCATCGAGCAGCGTGCCGAGCGGTTCCTCGATCGATTCGATGACCTCGTCGTACGCACGCAGTCGCTCGTCGAAATCGAGCTCGCTGGAACGAATCGCCACCAACGCTTCGGTCACATCGGGCCGATCCGACTCGGCAGCCAGTGCATCGGTTCGCGCCGCCATGGTCTGGAAGACGCTGGCTGGATCCTGCTCCAGGAGCTGTCCGATGGCTCCTGGTGGCGCGTTGAACCCCGTGATCGCCGCATCGACCGACGCCCAGACCAGCTCGTCGAACACCGCCGCGTTGAGCTCGGCGAGGACGACCGTCTGGTCGGCAAGTTGCTTGGTCCGCTCGGCAGCGCTGCCGGCGGCCCGTACCTCGCGCACCGACGTCACCGTGAAGACCCCGAGCCCGATCAGCGGGATCAAGGCGACCACGCACAGAACGAGCCCAATCGATGGCCTGCGACGTTCGGACGTCGAGGGTCTCCTTCTTTCCTGCTCGAGCATGCTTGCCTGACTCCACGGTCCGCGCCGAGGAACGGCTGTTCCTCGTCACGCAGCGTCGGATGACAAACCCAGATTGTGAGCAACGGCTAACGTGCGAAGATGGCCCGGTTTGCCCTCTTGACTCGTGAGTCGTCGAATCGGGTGTACACCGACCGGGCTCCCACTCTGCTCGCGGCGGAACTCGCCGCGGTGTCGAAGGCCCTCGACACCGACGTGTCGAACATCGAGCAATGCCACCTCGGCGGGGTGCCATACATCACCTTCGAGGCAGAGGCGCTCGACGACCACGATCGGTTCGTGGTCTCCAACCTGTCATCGGTTCGAGCGGTCTTCGAGATCAGCGGGGAAGCGCTCGTTCCGCTGATGCTCGAGCGCCTCGCCTTCTTCGACCCCGATCTCATCACGATCCAGCGTTATCCGGGCAAGACCAACGAGCAGTTCACCCACCTGCTGGTCAACCTCACCGTCGCAGCCTCGGCGACGGCTCACCGACGGGCGGCGGGGGGCGAGAAGGTGAGCCTGCTCGACCCGGTTGCCGGCCGCGGCACCACCGTGAACCGGGCGCTCATGTATGGCTTCGACGCCTACGGCATCGAGATCTCCGACGTCGACGTCGATCACTACCGAACGTTTCTCACCTCCTACCTCAAGGACCACCGGATCAAGCACAAAGCGATGACCGCCAAGGTGCGCAAGGGTCCGTTGGCCGGTACGTCGCAGTTCTCGGTCACCATCGACGACGACCAGACGGTGCACGTCGCTCGGGGTTCTTCGGCCCAGACACGAGACCTGTTCCCGGGGCGCACGTTCGATGCGATCGTCGGCGACCTGCCGTACGGCGTGCAGCATCGAGCGGCCGGGTCGACGGCCAAGGCTCGCTCGTCGGAGGAACTCCTGACCGAATCGGCCGCCGGGTGGCGTGCCGCGCTGCGGCCCGGCGCGGCCCTCGGCCTTTCCTGGAACCGTAAGACGATGGCTCGAACCACCGTCGTCGAGGTGCTCGAGTCCGCTCGCTTCACCGTGGTCGAGCAGCCGCGCTCGTTCGAACACATCGTCGATCGCTCGATCACTCGCGACCTCCTGGTGGCGGTACGACCCGCCGGCGGCGACACGGTGCGACGCGGAGCATGACCAAACCGAAGCGAACCGACGTCGCGACGCTCGCCTTCACGTTCTTCGCCCTGGGCGTCACCGTCTCGGTGGCGATGGTCGATCGGGGGGTGCCGACCGGCGTCACGATCGCCGCCGCCGTGGTCATCTACTCGGCAACGAGCGAGCTCGCCTACCTCGCGGTCGACGACGCAGGCGGTTCGATGGTGGCGGCCGTCTCGAGCGGCTGGCTGGTGGCGAGCCGCTTCGGACTCCTGGCCGCCAGCCTCGATCGGGTCATCGAGGGGTCGAAGACCGAGCGCACCGCCGCAGCCCTCGTGGCACTTGACCCGAGTGTTGCGGTCGCCGTTCAGCAACCCACCAGGGCCGAATCCAAACGCACCTACTGGCTCGTCTCGCTGACGCTCGTCGCCGGTTTCTGGATCGGGTCGCTCGTCGGTCTGTTTCTCGGCAACATCCTCGGCGACACCACCAGGATCGGGCTCGACGCCGTCTTTCCCGCCGCCCTGTTGTCGATCATCGGCAATCTCCTGCGACAACGCGAAGGACTCGTTGCCGGCGTGACGGGGGCGATCGCCTGTCTGGCACTCACACCGATCACGCCGGGCGGCGTCCCCATTCTCGCCAGCTCCCTGGGCGCCGTCATCGGTGCCCTGGTCGTCGCCCGCTCCAAGGCAAGGACGGCATGAACTACCTCGCCGTTGCCCTGCTGACACTCGGAACCGCCGGCCAACGACTGGCCGGCATGTTCCTTCTCGGTCCTTGGTTGGCCCGGCGACCAACGCTCGCGCGGGTCGCCGGGCTCATTCCGGCCGCCGTGGTTGCCGCTCTGGTCGTACAGCTGAGCTTCGCCACCAAGGGCTCGCTCGTGCTCGACGCCCGCGCGGGCGGCATCGCCGTTGCCGGCCTCCTCGTGTGGCGAAGGGCCCCGTTCGTCGTGGTCGTGCTGGCCGCCGCAGCCACCACGGCGCTGCTGCGGGCCCTCTGAAGGCAAGCCCGGGTCTCAGGCCGTGGCGAGTGCCTCGATCACGTCGAGCCGCGCTGCTCGACGAGCAGGCAGCGCCGCAGCGATGACGCCCGCCACTGCGCAGATGGCGAGCAGGATGGCGATGCGGGCAACCGGGATCGAGAGCGTTGCGGCGACGAAGTCGGGAAGGGCGGCAACGACGCCCCAGCCGAACAGCAGGCCCACGGCAATGCCGAGCACGGCACCGAGCACCGAGACCTGGGCGGATTCCCAACGGAACATCTGGCGGGTCTGCCGCCGGGTCATGCCGACGGCCCGGAGCAAGCCGACCTCACGAGTGCGCTCGAAGACCGACAGCGCCGCGGTATTGGCGATGCCCAGAAGGGCGATGACCACGGCGAGCGCGAGCAGGACATTGATGACGACGAGCATCTGATCGATGTCGCGTTCCACGCCCTCTTGGTATTGCGCACGGTTCTCGACGGTGACGCCGGCAACCGTGAGGCCGTCGACCGAGTCGACGCCCGGAGCGAAGGTCGCGGCCGCCCAGACGATGTCGTCGGACCCGAAGCGGCTCGTCCAGTCGTTGTCGGCGATCACGAAGTCGAGGTCGAGGATGGCCTTGGAGTCGAAGATCGCCCCGACGCCGAGCGTTTCGGTGCGACCGGCCGGGAAGGTGACATCGACCGAGTCGCCGATCGCCAGATCCCGTTCATCGGCCGCCCCGCGAGAGACCGCCATGGTGTCGGGCGCATCGGTGAGCGTTCCTTCACTGACCTCGACGTCGAACAGCGCATCGGTCGTCGCCAGGTCGGTGCCGATCACGTCCACCACGTCCCCGTCGATCATCACCTCGTCATAGCGATAGGTACCGATCTGGTCGAAAGAGCCCGAGGCCACCACCTCGTCCATGGCCCTCGGGCTGATCACGTCGTCGGACTGAATCAGCACGTCGGCCACCACCGATTCGTCGACCAGTCCGCTGATGCCGGTCTTGATCGATTGACCCACCACGAGCGCCGCGGTGACGAGACCCAGGCCGACGGTGAGCGAGGCCGCCGTGCCGGCCGTGCGGCGAGGATTGCGGCCGGCATTCTGGGTCGACAGTCGCCCGGCCGCCCCCAGGGGGCGAAGTGGCAGACCCAACACCGTAACGATCGGACGGACCAGCGCCGGTGCCACGAGGGTCATCGCACCGAACACGAGGGCCGCGCCCAGGCCGAGAAGGACGACGGTGTTGCGCACCGAACCGGCGTCGGTGAACAGGCCGAGTGCTCCCGAGGCCACACCGGCGGCCAGGGCGACGAGGCCGGCGGCGGTGCGACGCCGACCGGGCGTGCTCGGCGCCTCGACCGAGGCGGTCATGGCCTGCATCGGGGCGATGCTTGCGGCTCGTCGAGCCGGTCCCATGGCCGAGCCGATGGTGACGCCGACCCCGAGCACCAAGGCGATCACGATCGTCCGCGTCCGCATCACGAGCGGCGCATCGGGCAGGTCGGCACCGAGGGCATCGAACAGGGCCTGGAGACCGACCGTGATGCCGAGACCGGCCAGGATGCCGAGCAGTGAAGCGACGACGCCGATGATGAGCGCCTCGGCCAGGGTCGAGCGCCGGACCTGCGCGGGCGTCGCCCCGATGGCACGCAACAGGGCGAGCTCCGAGGTGCGCTGACCGACGACGATCGCAAAGGTGTTGGCGATGATGAAGATCGAGACGAACAGAGCGACGATCGCAAACCCGAGCATGACGTTGTTGATCAGGTCGATCCCCTGCTCGAAGTCGGCATTGGTGTCGGCAACCAGCGCAGCGTTGTCGAGCACGTCGACGCCATCGGGCAGCGCAGCCTCGAGTCCGGCCCGCACCGCCGCCATGGTCGACGAGTCGCCGATGGTGACGGCGATCGTGTCGAACGCACCCTCGCGACCCGTCAGGGACTGCAGCGTGTCGAGTGGATACTGCATCAGCAAGGCACCGAGCGTCGGATTGTCGTCACCGAAGGCGGTGAGGCCGACCAGCGTCATCGATCGCACGGCGGTGGGACCGACGATCTCGTAGCGCTCGCCGATCTCGAAGCCGTGCTTCGTTGCGGCCGTGTGTTCCATCGTGAACTCGTCGCCGATCGGCGCCCGGCCATCGAGCAGGGTGAATTGGCTGAGTGACGGTTCGTCCACCCATGAGGACGACAGGAGCGGCGGTCCCGTGCTGGTGAGCCGCTCACCATCGGACGTGGTGGGCTGGAGTCGTTCGGAGAGGACCACGCCGACCGCGTGGGCCACGCCGTCGACGGCTTCGACGTCGTCGAGGGTCCCGGCGTCGAGCGCGGTTGCCGACCCGAAGTCGGCAGCAGGCTGCACCTCGAAGTCGATGTCGGCAACGATGTCATCGGAGAGCGCGGAGAAGCTCTGGCGAAAGCCGTCGGTCAGGACGAACGACGAGACGACGAAACTGACGCCGAGGACCACGGCGAACGTGGTGAGGGCGAGGCGGATCTTGAAGGCGTTGAGGTTGCGGAGCGTCAGGCGGAACATCTCAGCCACCCATCGTCTTCATGAGGTCCAATACTCGCTGGGCCGTCGGTTGCTGGATCTCGTCGACGAGGCGACCGTCGGCGAGGAACACCGCCCGATCGGCGTACGACGCAGCGACCGGATCGTGCGTGACCATCACGATGGTCTGTCCCATCGTGTCGACGGCCGATCGCATGAACGCCAGGATCTCCGCACCGCTGCGGGAATCAAGGTTGCCCGTCGGCTCGTCGGCAAAGATGATCGCCGGCTGCGACACCAGGGCCCGTGCGACCGCCACCCGCTGGCGCTGACCCCCGGAGAGCTCGTCGGGTCGGTGATGGAGCCGATCACCCAGCCCGACCGTGTGCACGACCGTGTCGAGCCAGTCCTTGTTCGGGGTGACACCGGCGAGATCGAGCGGAAGCGTCATGTTCTCGATCGCACTCAGCGTGGGAATGAGGTTGAAGGCCTGGAAGACGAAGCCGACCTTGTCGCGTCGAACCAGGGTTCGGTGCTTCTCCGAAAGACTCGCCAGGTCGACGTCGCCGATGAACACCTGGCCAGAGGTCAGGTCATCGAGACCGGCGAGGCACTGCATCAGGGTCGACTTGCCTGAGCCCGAAGGGCCCATGACGGCGGTGAAACGGCCGGCCTCGATGTCGATGTCGACACCGTCGAGTGCTCGAACCGACAGATTGCCGTTGGCGTAGACCTTGGTGGCCGACCGGGCACGGGCTGCGACGGTTCGCGGTTCTCGGCTTGCGGGTGGGGTGGGAGCGATGAGATCGATGTTGGTCATGGTGCTCATGGTGACGTGACGGGTGCGGTGCCGACCATGAGGGCTCCCCCCGAACCTCGGGCTCGCTTCCCTGAGCCGTCCCAGGGGAAACCCTGAGATACGATCCGCCGATGACGCTCGGGACTGCGGGGATCTGGATCGCCGCGCTCGCCAGTCTCGTCACCGTCGGCAGCGCACTGGTCGGTGCTCGCCGGGTTGCCGTCGCGGCTGCGGCCGTCTCGGCCGCTGGCGCCGGAGCCTCGACCGCACGGCTCGCCGCCGCGTTCCTCGGTGAGGACTGGCGCTTCGTCTACGTCGCCGATCACACCCGATCCGGTATCGGCCCGCTCCCCCGAATGGCGGGGCTCTGGGCCGGCCCCGAGGGCTCGCTGCTGCTGTGGAGCACGCTCGTGGCCTGGTGTGTCGTCGGCGGACTCCTCCTCGGCCGGCGGAGTGCCGAGTGGCGCTGGTTGGCGGGCTTCGGCGGCGCCATCAGCGCCGGCTATCTCGGTGTCGTGGTCATCGTGGCCTCGCCCTTCGAGACCCTCGAGATTCCGGCGGTCGACGGGCTCGGACTCCAGCCCATTCTCGAGCACCCCGCCATGGTCTGGCACCCCCCGTTGCTCTACGCCGGGCTGGTCGGCCTGCTCGTCCCCTCGTTGGTCGGTGCCGCTCGGAGCTGGCATGGCGTGCCCGTGCGCACCCCGGCGTCGTGGTGGGCCGTTCCGCTCGGGCTGCTCGCTGCCGGCCTCCTGAGCGGGGCCCGTTGGGCCCACGCCGAACTCGGCTGGGGTGGCTACTGGGCATGGGACCCCATCGAGTCGGCCGGGTTGGCTGCCTGGCTCGCCGGGGTGGCCGCGCTGCACCTCCAACGGCGGCCACCCCCGCTGCCCGAGCGAGCGCTGGTGGCGGTCAGCGTGCTGCCCGGTCTCGGAGCCATCTGGGCCACGACCCTCACCCGGATCGGGGTGGTCTCCTCCGTTCACGCGTTCGCCGATCGGCCGGCGTTACGAGTCTCGCTGCTGGCCGTCGCCGGGCTCGCCTCGGCGATCTTCCTCGGCGCCATCGTCGTTGCCCGACCGACCGGGCGCAGTCCGGCTACCCGGGCCTCGGGGGCGCGACCGGGCGGTTGGGTGCTGCTCGTTGCGTCGCTCTACGTGGCAACGGGTACCTATCAACCACTCGTGGAGGCGGCAACGACCGGCGATCGGGTCGCCATCGCCGGGACGTACTTCGCCCGTCTGCTGTGGCCGGTGGCGATCGTCGGCGGCGCGTTGGCGTTGCGAGCCGATCGACGCTGGTGGGCAACGCTGATCGGCGCCGTCGTCGGGGTGAGCATCGTGCCCCTTGCCGCCGGACCGTTTGGGCTCACGCTCGGCGCAATCGGTGGTGCGGTCGCGGCGTCGGCCCTGGCACTCGTTCGCTCCGGGCGACCAGGCGCAGTGGCCCACGTCGGCGTCGGTGTGCTGCTCGTCGGCGTCGCCGGGACGCTCGCCACGACGGTGACCGTCGTCCGCCTCGTCCTCGATGAGCCTCGGACGGTCGACGGCGTCGTCCTGACGCATCGATCGGTCGAGGTGGCGCCCGGCGACGTCACGTCGACCGCCACGGCCGTCCTCGACCTCGACGGCCGCTCGCTCGAGCCCCAGCTCGTGACCTTCCACCTGCGCGGTGTTTCCACCGCCGAGGTTGCCCACCGCACCGATGGCCTCGACGAGTGGCAGGTGGTGCTGCTCGATGCCGATGCGACATCGGCCCGCTATCGGATCAATCGGTTCCCGGACATCCATCTGGTGTGGATCGGTGGTCTGCTGGTTGCGGCGAGCCTGGTCATGGGTCAGTCGCGTCGACGCTTTCGAGCGAGCAGCTGGTCGAGCGTCGAATCACCGTCGGACGCCTCGCCGGGAACGGCCGGCGAGGCCGGCCCAGCGGGAGGTGCGGTCGTGCCCGCTGGGGCCGTCGTCCCCCGTGGTGTGGTCGCCACCGGAGAGGGGCCCGCCGGCGGGGCGGTCGGCTGATCCCCGCCGATCGGCGGGCGAGCATCCGGTCGGCGTGGTTCGGCCATCTTGGGGAGCCGGTCTCGCAGTTGCGAGACCGTCGAGGCCGCCCGGTCGGCCCCCACCGCCAAGCGTGCCGCGCCGCCAAGCCAGTCGGCTGACGGCAACGGCGATCGGCCAGCCCAGCAGAGCGAAGAGCAGGAGCCACGGTGCCAGATCGATTCGGCGGCGACCGGCAAGGGTGCCGTCCGGCGCAAAGACGTCGTCGGTGATCGGGTCGATCCGCCCGCCGGTCTGCGTCGCCATGCGCTCGAGCTGGGCTCGATCCGTCGGTCGAGGCGCATACTCCGCCGGGTAGGAGCGGGTGGTCAGCCCGATCCCCGACCACATGGTGTCGCCGCCGTCGGTCACCGTCGCCCCGATGGCGTAGGTGCCGGCGTCGCCGACCGGCACCGTTGCGGCGAAGGTCGAGCCGTCGATGCGCTCGAGCGGGACGACCGTCGAGCTGCCGTCGGGGCCGGCAACGCTCACGTTCGCCAGCACCGTCGGCCGGCCAGTCCTGTGTTCCCTCGAGCCGCAGCTCGAGCTGACCATCGACCACCTTGGCCACGATGCCCCCGCCATCGCCCACCACCGGGAAGGTGTCCTTCACGACGCCGGCCCAGAAGTCGGGGGCGCCCGACCATGCCGACCACGGCATCGACCACCGCTCGCCACCGTCACTCGTCCAGGCCGCCACCCGCCCGAGACCGGCCTGCCACGAGGCCAGCAGTGGATCCTCGTCGGGACCGATCCGCAGATCGACCCGGGCCGTCGGCTTGGCGGTGGTGGCGATGTAACCCAGGAGGGTGGGGCTCTCGGTGAGGCTGCGCACCGTCGAGGCCGAGGACGAGATGATCGGTAGGAATTCGCCCTCGTTCACGAAGTCGCGCGAGGCGATCACCGCTTCTTGCACGATCAGTTCGGGAATCTCCTCGAGATTCGTGCCGGGATAGAACCGGCCACCGCCGGCGTCGGCAATGGGTCGCAGGTCGGCGGCGGCACCTTCACCGGTGGCAACCACCGACACCGTGATGCCCTCGGCATACAGCTCCGCCGCCTGATCCCGGATGAAGGCGAGGTCCCCCGGATCGGTGAACCCGTCGCTGAAGAAGATGATGTGCTTGAGGCTGGCGTCGGAGGCGCGCAGCGCATCGGCCGCGGTGAGCAGGCCGGTGTCGAGGAACGTCGGGCCGTCGGGAACGATCTGATTCAGTCCGCTGTCGATGTCTTCCTGAGCCGGCGACGCCTGCAGATCGATGAGCCAGCTGTCGTTGGCGTCCATGGAGAGCACACCGACTTCGTCGGTCGCCTCCAGTGCGGCGATCGCTCGCGCCGCAGCGTTGCGAGCGATCGCCGTCTTGGAGACCCCGCCATCGATGCGGTTCCCGCCGCCCATCCCGTTCTGTCCCTCTTCGTTGCAGTGGCAGGCCCCCATCGAACCGCTCGAGTCGATCGCCAATACTTCGGCGACGGTCTGTCGACGGAGTGGATCGGTGATCTCGCTCACGACCGGGAGGATGTCTTCGAGGGGCGAGCCTCGGTAGCCGCCGAGTGCGTACGAGTGCGTGCCCCCGACCACGAGCATGCCTCGCCCGAGGTCGCGCACCGCCGCCGTCAGCGCCTCGATCTGCCCGTCGCTGAGGTCTCGCCGGTCGACGTCGGCCAGAACGATCGAGGCATAGCGTGTCAGCTCGTCGAGCGCCGGAACACGGCCGGGTGTGACCACGTCGGCGGCAACGCCGGCGGCGTCGAGCGCGGCGACGAGCGCCGCACCGGCGTCGTCACGACCCTCCACGACGAGGACACGCTCGGCACCGGCCACCGGCACGGCGGCGTAGCCGATGTCGTTGGCGGCGACGCTGTCGCCGACGGCGTCGATCGTTGCCTGGTAGCGCAGCACACCCTGATCGGTCGCGACGTCGGTGAAGCGCAGGGTGTTCTCCCCGGCCTCGAGCTCGACGGTGCGGGTCTCGATCGCTTCGCCGTCACGGCTGAGGGTGACCACCGCAGCGCCGGCTGTTGGGGCGACGATGCGAACATCGACCGACACCTGCTCGCCGTCTCGGACCAGCGACGGAGCGTCGACTCCGGCAACCGCCAGATCGTTGCCGATGGTGCTGTCGATGACCACGACATCGACGGGGATCTGTTCGTCGGCCAACCGGGCGATCTCGTCGTCGACGTCGCCGGTGGTCGCCCGACCGTCGCTGATCAGGACCAGTCGTTTGCGGGCATCGTCGGGCAGTGCCGCGGCACCGAGACGCAGAGCGGCCGAGAGATCGGTGCCCGATGGATCGACCCGCACGCTGAGATTGGCGAACGACGACTCGTTGCGCACCAACTGCTCGAGCCGTGCGTCGCCACCGAAGACGACGACACCGGCCAGATCCCCCTCGGGTTGGGCGACCAGCGCCTCGCGGACGAAGCCGACGGCACGAGCGGATCCCGCCGACCCCATCGAATCGCTGGCATCGATCAGGAACATGGTGGCCACTCGATCGGTCGAGCGGGTGATGACTGGACTGAGCAGTGACATCACCAGCGCCGCCGCAACGACACCACGCAGCGCCAGCGCCACCTGCCATTGCCGCTCGGCGACCCCTCGCCGGCGCCGAGCGAGAAGCAGCTCGGCGGCGATGACGGCCAAGACGACGAGCGTCGGGATGGTCCGCCACGGCAACTCACCCTTCTCGTCGGCCAGCGCAGTGCCCTCGAACGCCGCTTCGAAGGGAAGATCGGGCACCGGTGCGATCACCGACTCGGCGCGTTCGATACCGACGGCGATGGTGACCGCCGGGCGGCCGGACTGTTCGACTCGCCAGAAGCCGACCGCATCGGCGGCCGGGTACGACGAACCGGGAGGAATCTGCTCACTCGTGCCGCTCGGCGCGGTGATGGTGGCCGCCAGCTGCGGGTCGATCGGCAGATCGGCACCGACGGTCAGGCGAGGCGGTGGCGAGACCCGTTCGGCGACATCGCCCAGGAGGCGGTCGAACAACACCGGGAACGCAGCCTGCAGCGGCAGTGTGGACTGATCGAGATCGAACGCCAGATACGCCATCTTGCCGTCGGCGCCGTCGACGAGCACCAGCAGCGGTGCCCCCTCGGCGCCGAGCACCACGTCGGCATCGACGGGCGTCGTCAACCGCTGGGACTCGGCGATACCGACCTGCGACAGATCGAGGTCTTGCACCAGGGGGATGTCGGACCGAATGAGGCTCAAGATCGGGCGTGCCACCGTGCCATTCGCCTCGACACCGCGAGCGCCACCGGGTGGAGCGATCGCGACCAGCGGGATCGGGGCAGCGTCGGCGGGAATGGAAACCCCGGCGACCACGACCACGTCGATGGCCGGATCGAGCGACGTCGGATAGGTGGCGGCGCGCTCGATGCTCAGCCCGGGATTGGCGGCGAGCGCGGCGCCGATGAAGGGGTCGTCGGCGCCGATCCACAACACGTCGAGTTCCGGTCGACGCGACACCGTGGCCACGGCTCGGTTGTCGATCGACAGCGCATCCTCCCCCTCGAGAAACGCCTCGACCATCTCGCCGGAGGGGATCGGCAGCGCCACGTTGACCACGCCCCCCGGCTCGAGTTCGACCGTGGTCCGTGTTGCCGTGACGCCGTCGACGTCGATGCGGAGTTCCTGGGTTGCGCTCGGCCCACCGAAGTGCACGACGGTGGCTCGGGCCAGGAGTCCGCCCTCGGCAGGTTCCACGCTCAGTTGTGTGATGCCACGGTTCGTGGCAGAGCTGCCGACCCGCTCGTAGCGGGCGCCGACGGGCGCCAACCGCAGGTCGGCGTCGCTCACCCCGCCATCGGAGATCAGTACCACTCGGCTGAGGAGTTCGCCGGTGTCCAGCCCCGACGCCAACGCGAACGCACCGGCGAAGTCGGCGGCGCCGTCGCCGGCTCGGATCTGACCGAGCGCCTCATCGAAGGCCGACCGATCCGACGAATGCGACAACAGGGCCCGCGCTCGTGGACCGGCCACGATCAGGCTGGCCTCACCGCCTTCGGGAACCTGTCGCCGGAGTTCCTCTGCCCGATCGATCGCACTCGCCAGTCGATCGGGGGCGCCGTCGGTGGCACGCATCGATGCGGAGGCGTCGATCACGAACACCGTGTGATCGGCCAGCGGGAGATCGGTCAGCTGGACGGGCCGAGCGGCGAGCAACGCCAACAACAGCGCAGCCAACACCTGCGCGGCCAACAACCAGCTCGGGATGAGTCGCTGCCACGGGGTGGCCGCCGTGACCGGAAGGTCGACCTTGCGCCACAGGAAGACGGCCGAGACCGCCGCCTGCACACGCCGCGGGCGCAGGATGTGGAGCGCGATGATCGGGAGTGCCAGCAGACCCCACAGCAGGCCCATCGGATTGGCGAGACCCCACCCGCCGAGCGTCATCGCGACACCGTCATCGCAACACCGTCATCGCAACACCCCGGCGTCACGGGCTCGGCCGAGCAAGAGTGATTCGAGGTCGTCGGTGGTCTGGGTACGAAGGTACGCACCCCCGGAGGCTCGCACTCGCCGGGCGACGTCATCGGCCCATGACGCGGCCAGCGCTCGGTAGTCCTCGAGCGCCTTCGCCGACAGCGACACCTCCAACCGCTCCCCCGTCTCGGAATCGACGAGTTCGAGATCGCCGGCAACGTCGGGGTCGAGGTCGGTCGGTTCGAGCAGATGGACGACGATGAACTCGCCCCGTCGGGCCGGGAGGCGTGAGATGCCTGCGTCCCATTCCGGCGTGAGCAGATCGGAGATGACGATGGTGAGACCGGGCGGCCCGGGTTGGGCCAACACTCGGTCGGCTGCCGCCGAGAACCCGGTCGTACCACCGGCTTCGAGCCGAGCGAGGTGGTCGAACAGCGCTCGTGAGGCCGCTCGACCACGAAAGCGCGGTCCCGGCACGACGGTGGGGAACGTGTGCACCGTCACCAGGTCCCGCCGGATCAGCGCAGAGAACCCGAGGGCGCCAGCCAGCTGTCGGGCCCGCTCCAGCTTGGCACCTTGCATCGAACCGGAGGTATCGATCAGCAGGCGAAGGGTCATGTCGTCTTCGGCATCGAAGAGCTTGACGAGCAAGACGGTCGAGCCGGGCGAGTGCGCTGATGTCGAGGCGGCGGAGATCGTCGCCCGGGTAGTACTCACGGAAGTCGGCGAAGTCGAGGGACGATCCGTGGCGCGGCGATCGATGCTCACCGGCCAGGCCGCCGGCGAGCCGGCGCCGGTTGACCAGCTGGAGTCGTTCGAGCCGAGCCAGCAGGCTCGGTGGGAGCAGATCGGACACCGTCGCTACTGCGCGCCGCGAATGCCCGACGTGGGAGCAGGAACGGCGTCGAGCACGATCGCAACGAGGTCGTCGGCGCTGGTGGCATCGGCGGTCGCCTCGTAGCCGACGACCAAGCGGTGGCGCAGGGCTGCGGCGGCGACGCCTCGAACGTCATCGATCGACACCGACGGGCGGCCGTCGATGATCGCTCGCGCCTTGCCCGCCAGGATCATCGCCTGCACGCCGCGAGGCGAGGCACCGAATCGGACGTATCGACGGATCGGCTCGGGTGCTGTTGGTTCGTTCGGATGCGAGGCGATGACGAGGTCGACGGCGTGGCGGACCACGTGGTCGGGCACCGGCACCTCGCGCGTGAGGGCGATCATCGTCTGCAGGATCGACGCATCGCAGACGTTGTCGGGACTCGGCGTGACCGCACCGGTCGTCCGCTCGATCACCGTCACGAGGTCGTCGGCCGACGGGAACGGAACCAACGCCTTCAGCAGGAACCGGTCGAGCTGCGCTTCGGGCAGCGGGTAGGTGCCCTCCATCTCGAGCGGGTTCTGGGTGGCCATCACCATGAACGGCCGCGGGAGCGGACGGGTCTCCCCCGCCACGGTGACCGCGCGTTCCTGCATCGCCTCGAGCATCGCGGCCTGCGTCTTCGGCGTCGCCCGGTTGACCTCGTCGGCCAACACCAGGTTGGCCGTGATCGGTCCCGGTCGGAATTGCAGCTCACGAGCGCCGTCTTCGCTCTGCTGGAGGATCTGGGTGCCGACGATGTCGGCCGGCATCAGATCGGGCGTGAACTGGATCCGGGACCACGGCATGCCGACCGTTTCGGCCAGGGTCTTCAACAGCTGGGTCTTGCCCAACCCCGGCACACCTTCGAGCAGCACGTGGCCCTCGGCGAGGAGGCACAGCAGCACGTCGTCGACCAGCTCGCGCTGGCCGACGATGACCCGCCCGACCTGATGGGCGATGGCGGCGGCGTGATCGGCACATTCTTCGGGCGTCATGGCGGCCTTTCGCTCGTTACTGCGAGAGCAGATCGAAATAGGACCCGACCAGCTCCTGCTGGCTGGGAGGGAGTTGGCTGTTGGCGGCGGCGCTGGTGGCCCGATCGGCGTAGTCGCCGACCACATCGGCCAGCGGGACTCGTGCGGGGCCTGCCGTGGTCGGGCCGTCGCCCTGACCGACGACCTCACCGGGCGCTCCCGTCGGGGTTCCCCCGAGCGGCGTGACCTCGCCCGGGCCGAGGGTGAGCGGATCGACGATGGTGGCACCGGCGTTGGTGTCGGTGCGGGGCTGATCGGTGCCGCCGGGCGTGCCATTGCCACCCTGACCCGAGCCGCTCCCACTCTGGGCCCCGCCCACGGTTCCCTGGGCTCCGCCTCCGCCCTGCCCTGGCCCTGCCCGCCCTGGCCCTGGCCTGCACCCTGCCCCTGGCCTGCACCCTCGCCTTGACCCTGGCCCTGGCCTTGACCCTCGCCCTGGCCCTGGCCCTCGCCCTGCCCCTCTCCCTGCCCCTCGCCCTGGGCGAGCGTCGCTTGGGCCTGTTGTAGCGACTGGGCGGCCGCCTCGGTGGCGAGCTGGGTGGCGACGGCATCCGAGGCCAGGCCCTGGGCAAGGGCGGCCTCGCCGAGGGCAGCCGAAGCAGCGGCGAGGTCGCCGTTCTGCAACGCCGCCGCTGCGTCGGCCAGCGCGGCAGCAACGTCGGGGTTGCCCACCGATTGTGTTTCGGCCAGGCTCTCGAGCCGCTCGGCCAGCGCTGCCTGCTCCTCGGCGCTCAGCTCGTCGACCGATTCGGCCAGCGCCGCCAGCTGCTCCTCGGCGCTGCCGCCCTCGGCAGCAATCGGCCGCTCACCGACACCGGCGTCGAGACCTTCGACCGCCGCTCGGCGTGAGGCGAAGTCGTTCGGCTTCGACTGTTCCAGGAGCGACTGGGCCTCGGCCAGCAACGCCTGCGCCTCGGTGAGATCGCCGGTGGAGCGCAGTTCCTCGACGAGATCCTGGAGTTCGTCGGCCAACGCCTCGGTGGTCGGCTCCTCGGCCAACGTCTCGGCCTCGGCCTCGAGGTCGTCGGCGACGGCGTCGATCAACGCCTGCGCTGCCTGCCGCTCGGCCCGAACGTCGTCTTGAGGGTTGGGGGCGAAGGCCATCCCGAGGGCAGCGACGGCGAAGACACCGGCCACCGCCCACCGTCGACCGGTCGGCGGCAGCGGGGCCGCCTGCTCGGTGGAAGCGCTGTGCCCGAGACGTTCGGCACGCTCGCGTATGCGATCACCGAACGGGCCGGGGAGCTCGCTGAACTGCAACGCTGCGCTGAAGCTGTCCCGCGTGGCGAGACCTCGGTCGGCGGCGACGGCGACGGCGGTGTCGCTGAGGCGTTGCACGACGGCGGTCACCACGATCACGAGCCCGGCCAGGACCACCAGGCCCAGCGCCACAGGCTCGAGCCAGCCCCAGGGCATCACGAAACCGACCGCAACAATGACCGCGGCGAGGGCCAGCACGACGGGGGCGACCCAGGCGGCGGTGGCGTACGCCCAGACCAGCCGCAGTCGCCGGCGCATGCGTCCGAGGAAGGCGATCATGTCGAGTGCAGCTCGCGACTCGGCGCTCGAAGGCGTCGGACGGCGACGACGGCCAGGACCAGTGCCAACCCGGCCTGGGTGAGCAGGCTTCGCGCCCAGATCGGGATGCCGTCGATGCCCTCGGCCTGGAATTGCTCACCGGTGTTCGGATCGAACGCAATCCCGTTCTCGATGAACACGTCGTTGCCGACCTGGCTCCGGAGGAACACTTCCTTGATGGGGCTGAACGGTCCGTCGCCGATACCCCCGAGATCGCCCGCCGCGTCGGCGATGCCGACGAACGGATTGGGATAGAGGGCCTCGAGCCGGGGCTCGACGGTGTCGGTCCCGCGGGAGCTGTCGATCACCGCCAAGACGGCCAGGCCGACGAGCGTCCCGAGTGTGAGCGCCAGGGTGAGGCCGTAGGCCGCGAGTGTCGCCGTCTGTGTTCGCCGGAAGATCGCCGAGCAGGCCACGCCCATGACGGCCAGCAACAGGCCCGTGATCATCAGCGTGACGAGGGCGAGCACGACCTGCCGGAGCGAGATGCCACCGACGAGATACGGCACGGCCATGATGGGAAACGAGGCAACGAGGAGCAGGAGAACGAAACTCGATGACGACAGCACCTTGCCGGCGAAGATGGCACGGGGCGACATGAGGGTGACCTGCAGAGGGATCAGGGTCTGTCGGTCACGCTCACCGGCGATGGCGCCGGCACTGATACCGGGGATGATGAACAGCAGCACGGCCATCTGGGCCGCCAGCACCCACTCGAACATCGAGCGGCCGACCCGGTTGGTGAGCGCCGAGATCGGATCGTTGTTGAACGCCTGGGTCGACTCGGTGCCCTTGTAGACGACGTACAGCACGACGACGAGCAGCGCCAGATAGAGCGTCATCATGATCATCGACCGCATCGAACGGCTTCGCTGACGCAGCTCACGGTCGAAGACCGGATTGAGTTGCTGGGTGAGGCTCATTGCACGATCCCCTTGGTGATCTGGAGGAACAGGTCTTCCAGGTCGTGACTGGCAACGGTGAACTCGGCGATGTCGGCACCTTCGCCGATCAGTCGCTTCAACAGTGCCGACTGCTCATGCTCGTCGGCGACCGGGTAGTCGGCCGTTGCCCCACCGACGAAGGTGACGGTGACTCGGCGACCGCTGCCGAGCTGGTCGAGGATGGCCCGTGGCGTTCCCGACGCCAGGAGACGACCGGCCTCGATGACGGCGATGTCGGTACACATCTGCTGGAGCTCGGCCAGGATGTGGGAGCTGATCAGGATGGTCTTGCCCATGTTGCGTAGTTCGACGAGCAGCTCGCGGAACTCGATCCTCGCCCGCGGGTCGAGGCCCGACGCCGGTTCGTCGAGGATCAGCAGTTGGGGGTCGTGCACCAACGAACGGGCAAGGGAAAGCCGCTGCTTCATGCCCCGCGAGAGACCGTCGACCATGGCGGTGGACTTGACGTCGAGATCGACCAATTCGAGCAGTCCCGGTACCAGCTCGCTCCATTCGTCTCGTGGCACGCCGTAGGCGGCGGCGTGGAACTCGAGATACTCATCGACCCGAAGGCGGTCATAGACCCCCATCACGTCGGGCATGTAGCCCATGCACTTGCGAACGGCCATGGGATCGGTGACCGGGTCGAAGCCACAGACACGGGCGGTCCCGGCGGTTGGGGTCAACAGGGTCGCAAGAATCGCGAACGTGGTCGACTTGCCTGCTCCGTTGGGGCCGATGATCCCGTACACGGCCCCCTTGTGGACATCGAGATCGAGCTGGTCGAGTGCCGTCAGTTGGCCATAGCGCTTGGTCAGCCCGCGGGTCGAGATCACCATGTCGGACCTCGTTGCCAACGGATCGAGCAGCTCGGGCACCGCGAGCGCCGACGCTCCAGGCGGCATCGGTGGTGGTGGCAGGTCAGGCATCGGCGTCCGCCTTCGCTGCGGCGAACTCGCCGAGGGGAATCACGTCGTCGTCGGCCAAGGCCAACCGCACCTGGGGAAGCGGATCGGCAACGCCCCACATGTCGCACGACATCTGCACCCGGACGTAGATCGAACCACCGTCGACCGCCGAGCCCGGCAACCCGATCACCGGTTTGTCGGACTCGATGGTCGCCATCTGGCCCGGCACCCAGTCGGTACCGTTCCACACATCGAAGGCCGCAACCGCACGACGATCGACCACGAGCACCGCCTCGTCGGTGGCCGGGATGGCGTCACCCGGTCGCACCGAATAGGTCAGCGGGAAGTCGGTACAGACACCGCCGCCGGGCACGTCGGTGATCCTCGAGGAGTTGTAGCCCCGGAGGTAGGTGATCTGATTGGTCAGAGACGAGATGCCGGTGGTCTCGAGTGGCAACACGGTGACGAAGGCGGTCCGACCCGCTTCGACGATGCCACCGTCGGCGGTGCGGAGCGGCCCTGGCGCCTCCTTGGTCCAGCCGACGGCCATGGCGAGGCCCGGTGAGCGGACACCTGGACGCCTCGACAACCAGCTGAGCAGCACGCCCGGGTTCGAGACCCCGTCGTCGCCCGACCACGGGTCACCCTGCATCATGCGTTCCACCAGCGGGTCGCCGTTGAACGGCGAGCGGTTCAGGTTGGCGATCGTGATGTCCTTGGATTCGCCGGCCGCGATCGATCCCACGTTGGCGACGCCCTGACCCGAGGTGACCAGCACCTCGGAGAGGTCATAGACCGTGAGGTTGGTGACCGTGCCCGTGAGCGCATTGCCGTCGGGACGGAGGTCGATGGCGAAGGACGCCGACTCGGCAGGCTGCGTGGTCTCGGCGGCAACGACACCGAGACCGCCGGGATCGAGTTCGGTCATGAGCTCACCGTCTCGAAGGATCGGAGCAGCAGCGATCATCACCGGCCCACCCCAACTGGCCTCGTCGGTCGCCACCGGACGCCAACCATCGGGCAGATCGACGCCGGCGAGGCCGCCGTTCGCCGAGCTGACCAGGACGTGGGAAAGCACCTGACGGGCCGTCGGAAGATCGGCGACCACCGTGGTGTGCGCGCTGTTCGCCCCCTCGCGCAACTGCAGCCCGACCACCCAGACACCGGCTGCGGTCACGACCGCCAGTGCCGGAATGGCCAGCCACATCCCCGGCTCCTGACCGCGCCGGCGCAAGAGGAACCACAGGAGGGGGCCGGCCACCAGCGTGTAGCCGATCAACCCGACCGCGAGCGCCCCGATGGCCGGGATTCGGACACCGGCGTCGCGAGCGAGGTTGATCGAGGTCGGCAACCCACCGAAGAAGCCGCCCCACGGGAAGTCGTCGCTGCCCCGCGGCGCGGTCGGCTCGAAGAGACCATCGAAACCCCCGCCGGCGGCCACCCCCTGCGAAAAGCGGACGGACCCCAGTCCGAGCCCATAGCTGCCGTTGCTCGACTCGGCGATCGGCAAGACGACGGGGGTTCCGGCAGCAGCATCGATGGTGAGGAGCCCCCCTCCCGAACCGAGCCAGCCTTCGAGGGTCTGGCGCTGATCCTCGGTCAACGCCTCGAGATCACCCGGAGTTGCGAGGATCTGGCTGAAGGGAGACAGCACGTCCGGCCCGTAGTCGAGCAGGTTCGCCGCCACCGGGTACAGGCGGGCCTGACCGATGTCGACCGTCAGGTCTGCCGTGGCCGGCAGATCGCGGGCGGCGAGTTCGGGGAGGACACCAACGATCTCGTCGCCATTGGGTGCGGTGATGTTGGCCCGGACGGTCTTGTCGTTCTCCTTGCCCTCGGCATCGAAGGACACCGACGCCGAGGTGGTCCATGGAAGGGTGGCGACCATCATCACCACTTCCTTCTCGCTCCCGCCCGGGACCTCGACCTGCTGCGAGGCCGACGCCTGTCCGTCGAACGAGACACGGAGTGTCCCCTCGACCGCACCATCGGCACTGATCGTGACGATGAGCGGCGTGGTCGATCCCGGCTGGTAGCGACCGTCGGCCGGGGTCGTGACCTCCAGGCTGGTCGCTGCGCCGGCGGTCGACGCGAAGGCACCGACACCCAAGAGCAAGAGGCCGAAGATCAGCCAATGCCGCCTCGTTGGAACCACGGGACCTCTCGATCGGTCAGGAGGACATCATCATTGCACCCCTCAGACGATCGACTCGTCGCTTCGGTTCCTTTTCGGCCAAGAAATCTTGCCGCCGCACGATGGTCTACCGCGCGATGGCGCAGCGCACGATCGTGCCCTTCGGAGTCTCGAACGTCTCACGACCGCGAGCGAGGCTGTCGATGATCGCCAATCCGCGATGGCGGAGCGACAACGGATCGGGCATCGCGCTGCACGCCGGGATGGCGAGATCGGTGACGCCGACGTGGGTCAGTTCCACCAGGATGTCGCGCTCGTCGACGACGATCCGCAGTTCGATCCGGCCGGCATCACCATGCTCGAAGCCGTTGACCGCCAGTTCCGTGACGATCAGGCCCGTGTCGGTGGCCGCGTGGCCGCCGATGCCCCGTTCCTCGAGCAGCGCGGCGATCTCGGCCCGGAGCCGTTCGAGTTCCATCAGCGAGACGATCGTGGTGCTCAACATCGTGGTACTCGTGGGCAAGGGCAGTGACATCACGTTCTCTCGTCGGCAGACCGGGGCGGTGATTGATGGTTCGATCAAATCAACCGAACACGATCAACCGGACACGATCACCCGACGAACACGATCACCCGATTGGGGCCGCAGCGCCGGTGAACTGGGCGTTGTAGAGCGCAGCGTAGGAGCCCTTGGCCTCGAGGAGCGACTCGTGGGATCCCTGTTCGACGATCGTGCCGTTCTCCATCACCAGGATCACATCGGCCCCGCGGATCGTCGACAGGCGGTGCGCGATCACGAAGCTGGTGCGGTTGGCCCGCAGGGCGTTCATGGCCTCCTGGATCAGCACCTCGGTACGGGTGTCGACCGAACTGGTTGCCTCGTCGAGGATCAGGATCGCCGGATCGGCGAGGAACGCTCGGGCAATGGTCATCAGCTGCTTCTCGCCGGTGCTGATGTTGTCACCTTCGTCGTTGATGACGGTGTCGTAACCGTCGGGCAGCGAGTGCACGAAGCGATCGACGTAGGTGACCTGCGCTGCTTCGATGATCTGCTCTTCGGTGGCATCGGGGTTGCCGTAGGCCAGGTTCTCCCGAATCGTTCCCCCGAACAGCCACGTGTCTTGGAGCACCATGCCGACCTTGGATCGAAGCTCGCTCCGGGGGAAGGACGCGATGTCACGGCCGTCGAGCGTGATCGTGCCGGCATCGAGCTCGTAGAAGCGCATGATGAGGTTGACCAGCGTGGTCTTGCCCGCACCCGTCGGCCCCACGATGGCGATGGTCTGGCCGGGCTCGGCCACCACCGACAGGTGTTCGATGAGCGGCTCGTCGGCCAGGTACGAGAACGACACGTCGTCGAACTCGACCCGGCCGAGCGTCGGGGGCTGGGCGAGCGAGGGCTCCGGCTCGGGTGACTGCTCCTCGGCGTCGATGAACTCGAGCACCCGTTCGAGCGACGCAATGCCCGACTGGAAGACGGTTGCCATCGAGGCGAGATGGCTGAGCGGCTGCGAGAACTGACGGGCGTACTGGATCATGGCCTGCATGTCACCGACGGTGATGGCACCACTCGAGATCCGCAGGCCGCCGACGACCGCGATCAGCATGTACTGGATGTTCCCCATGAACATCATGGCCGGCTGGATCATGCTCGAGGTGAACTGGGCACCGAAGCTGGCCTCGTAGACCTGGTCGTTCTCTTCGCGGAATCGGGCTTCGGCTTCTCGTTGCCGGCCGAAGCTCTTCACGATGGCGTGACCGGTGAAGACCTCTTCCACCTGCGCGTTGAGCTGACCGGTGTGCTTCCACTGCTGCATGTATTGCGGCCGGGCCCGGCCACCGATCACCTTCATGAGCCAGACCGATGTCGGAACGGTGACCAGGGCGACCGCCGCGAGCAGGGGGGAGATGACGAACATCATCACCGTGACGCCGACGAGCGTGAGCAGCGAGGTGAGGATCTGGCTGAGGGTCTGCTGGAGGCTCTGGGCGAGGTTGTCGATGTCGTTCGTGACGCGGCTCAACAGGTCGCCGCGAGGCTGGCGATCGAGGTAGCTGAGCGGCAGGCGATTCAGCTTTTCCTCGACCGACTCGCGCAACGCGTACATCGAGCGCTGCACCACTCCGGCCAGTACGTAGGCCTGGAGGTAGCCGAGCACCCATGAAGCGAAGTAGAGACCGCCGACCAGGAAGAGCTTGTCGTGCAGCGCACCGAAGTCGATGCCCTCGGTGGCTCCCGGCCGCACACCCTGGAAGATGATGTCGGTCGCGTCACCGAGCAGGCGGGGTCCGAGTACGACCATGGTGACGCTGATGATCGTGACCACGACGATGGCACCGAGCGCGAGTCGTTCGCCGGAGAGCAGTTCGCCGAGCCTCCGCACCGCCGCGCCGAAATCCTTGCTCTTCTCGACCGGCATCCCGGCGCCCGAACCGAAGGCGCCGCGACTGCGCTCGGAACCGGTGCCGGCGTTGTTCAGGATCTTGCGATCTTCGTCGGAGGTCCCCTTCGTCGGTTTCATGCGGCCACCGCTTCACGATTCTGGGATGCGACGATCTCGGCATAGGTCGGGCATTGTTCGATGAGCTGGCGATGCCTGCCCCGACCGACGACGCGGCCGTCTTCGAGCACGAGGATCTGATCGGCATCGGCGATGGTCGACACCCGCTGGGCAACGAGGATCACCGCCGACGCACGGGTGTGGGGTGCCAGCGCCGCACGAAGGCGGGCGTCGGTCAACAGATCGAGTGCCGAGAACGAGTCATCGAAGACGTAGAGCTCGGGCTTCACGACAAGGGCCCGAGCGATGGCCAGTCGCTGGCGTTGCCCACCCGAGACGTTGGTGCCGCCCTGGGAGATCGGGCTCTCGAGCCCCTCGGGCATCTCTCGCACGAAGTCGGCCGCCTGAGCAACCTCGAGGGCTTCCCACATCTCGGCATCGGTCGCCTCGGGTCGGCCGTAGCGCAGATTGCTCGCAACCGTCCCGGTGAACAAGTAGGGCTTCTGTGGCACGTAGCCGACCTTGCTCCAGAGCAGGTCCGGATCGAGTTGGCGCACATCGACACCATCGACTCGCACCGTGCCCTCGGTCGCGTCGAACAGCCGCGGGATCAGATCGACCAGTGTGGTCTTGCCCGACCCGGTGCTGCCGATGATGGCGGTGGTCTGGCCGGCCTCGGCTCGGAACGAGATGTTCGAGAGCACGGGCTGGTCGGCGCCGGCGTAGTGGAAGCTGACGTCGTCGAACTCGAGCGTTCCGTGTTCGAGAACCGTGGTGACCGGGTTGGCCGGGATCTCGACCGACGACGGTGTCTCGAGCACCTCGGCGATCCGATCGGCTGCCACCGCGGCTCGGGGGATCATCGAGATCATGAAGGTGGCCATCACCACCGCCATGAGGATCTGGATGAGGTAGGTGAGATAGGCGACGAGTGACCCGAGCTCGAGCTGGCCCGCCTGGATCCGGTTGGCGCCGATCCAGAGCACGGCGATGCTCGACGCGTTGATGATGAACATCACGGTCGGGAACATGCCGGCCATCAATCGGCCGGTGCGTAGCGAGGTCTCGGTGAGATCGGCATTCGCCTTCGCGAACCGCACCCGCTCCTGGGGCTCACGCACGAAGGCTCGCACCACTCGGATCCCCGTGATCTGCTCTCGGAGCACCCGGTTGACCCGGTCGATCCGCTCCTGCATCTGCTGGAACGACGGGACCATCTTGGCGACGAGGAAGCCGAGCACGATCACGGCGGTGGGAATGGCGAACACGAGCACGACCGAGAGGCCGACGTCTTCTCGCAGCGCCATGAACAGGCCGATGACCAGGGTGAGCGGCGCGGCCACCATCATCGTGCACACCAGCACGACCAGGGTCTGCACCTGTTGGACGTCGTTGGTGATCCGGGTGATCAGCGACGGTGCGCCGAACTGGCCGACTTCTCGGGCCGAGAATGCTGTGACCTGGTGGAACAGATCTCGTCGGAGATCGCGTCCGAACCCCATGGCCGCTTTGGCCCCGTACCAGACCGCCCCGGCGGCGAAGGCGATCTGCACCAGCGAGAACGCGAGCATGACGGCTCCGATCCGGCGGATGTATCCGTTGTCGTTGGCAAGCACCCCGTTGTCGATGATGCGGGCATTGAGCGTCGGCAGCGTCAACGAGGCGAACGTCTGGACCGCCTGCAGAACGACCACGATCGTGAGGATCGAGCGATAGGGGCCGAGGTGACTGGCGAGGAGCTGACGAAGTTTCATGAACGGGCCTCGATGCCATTGAGGAAGAAGTGAACGATGTCGTCGGCCGAGTGCGGAGCCCCGGCGACCATGGGGTGCGTGAGCGCCAGCGTGAGGCCGCGCAACAGACGGGCGGCTTCTGCCGGTGTCGTCGTCAGGCGCTCGGCGTGGTTGGCCATCAGCGCGGTGAGTGCGTCGGAGTCGGTCATGGGCCGCGCCGCTCGGGCCCGCAGCTCGGGACCGAGGCCCGACAGCAGGTTCCACACGTCGGTGATCCGGCGCTGGATGATGGTGGTGGCGACCACCAGTGACGCTTCGAAATCGAGCGCCTCGTCGATGATGGCCAGCGCCTCGTCGATCTCGTTGCGAGACAGCGCGGCTTCGAGCGTGGCGGCGAGCAACGAGTTCTTGTCGTCGAAGACCCGGAAGATCGTGCCCTCGGCGATGCCGGCTGCTTCGGCGACCTGTCGTGAGGTGACCTGTTCGCCATGTTCGAGAAGCAGCGGGATCGTCGCTTCGATGATGGCGGCGCGTCGTTCGGATGCAGGGAGCGAACGTGCCCTGGTCGGCGTCGACATGTCGGCGAGACTACCTGAGTGAGTGAGTGCTCACTCACTCAGGCGCAGATAGTCTGCGCGAGTGACAAAGGACCGCACCGACGACAGCAGACTGCACATCGAGGGTGACTTTGCTCGAGACGGTGCCGTGTGTGTCCGCCAGGCCTTCTCTCCCGAGCATCTGGCGCTCGCCACCGAGGCGATCGAGGCGAACCTGGCCGACCTGTCGCCCCGAGCCAAGCGGGCGAGTGCCGGCGATGACGGCGCCTTCATCGAGGACTTCTGCAACTGGCAGCGCCTTCCCGCGCTCGAAGCGTTCATCCGCACGTCGCCGGCGGCAGCCATCGCCGGTCACCTGACCGGCTCCACGTCGATTCGCCTCTATCACGACCACATGCTCACCAAGGAGCCGGGAACCCGTCAGCGGACGCCGTGGCACCAGGATCAGCCGTACTACAACGTCGACGGCCATCAGAACGCGAGCCTCTGGTTCCCGGTCGACCCGGTCCCCCGAGCCTCGTCGCTCGAGTTCGTCGCCGGCACCCATCGCGGCCCGTGGTTCATGCCTCGGACGTTCCTCGATGGGCATGCGGCCTGGTTTCCCGAAGGCACCCTCGAGGAGTTGCCGGATTTCGAGCGCGACCCCGACCGTTGGCGCATCATCGGCTGGGAGCTCGAACCGGGCGACGCGGTCTTCTTCGACATGCTCACCGTGCATGGCTCGGCCGGCGTTCCGAGCGGCAACCTTCGCCGTCGGGTGCTGTCGGTCCGATTTCTCGGCGACGACATGGTGCATGCACCCCGCCCCTGGACCACGTCGCCACCGTTTCCGGGGCTCGACGAACACCTGCCGGCGGGAGCCCCGATGGATCACCCGCTCTTCCCCGAGCTGTGGGTTCGGTAGAGTCTCCGAATGGAACCGCAACAGCCCAACGAATCCCCGAGCCACCCGCCGTTCCAGACAGCGCTCCTCCTGATTGCCGTGCTCGTCGTGCTGATCGGCCTGGCGGCGCTCAGCACCTTCAGCTGAGGCGGCGTCAGGCGAGGCGAACGAGTGCCTCGTGCTCGATCATCGCGATGGGTCGGCCGTCTTGGCCGATGCGAACGTCGAGCACCGCTCGCTCGCCCGAACGGGTCTCGAATCGCCGGATCACGTTCGCTTCGACGAACACGTCGGTGCCGAGGTCGGCGAGCCCGAGGTGACGGATCGTGCTCCGCGTGTGGATCCACGAGCCCTCGGCCAATTGCTGATGCACCAGCGAATTGGCCATGGCCGGCCACAACGCCGGATGGCCGATGCCTTCTCGGCCGTAGAGATCGAGATCTTCGCCGACGCGCAGCCCATAGTCGGCCCACTCACCCGACAGGGTGAAGGTTGCCGACTCCAGCGACGGCCCAACACCCATCGGGTCGACCGGCGAGTCGTCGGTCTTCGTGACCACACACGTGGCCCGCACCTCGCCACCCACCCTGGCCTCGATCAAACCGCCTTCGATCGGGGCGCAGACCAGTTCGTCATCGGCGAAGACGGGCGAGGCGAAGCGCACCTCGGCGGTGCCCCGTCGGAGCCACTCGAGCCCC
Source organism: uncultured Acidimicrobiales bacterium (assembly GCA_963698395.1). Lineage (GTDB taxonomy): Bacteria > Actinomycetota > Acidimicrobiia > Acidimicrobiales > SZUA-35 > JBBQUN01. Next base: position 836,145 of record CAVOQQ010000008.1, on the reverse strand, counting down.
CACGCCTGCGCCGGCGGCCGCGTCAGATAGGCGTAGACCGTGACACCGGCAACGAGTGCACCGGGAAAACCCGCGGCACGCCCACCCTCATCGGTGTGAATGGGGTTGCGGGCATGCTCGGGCAGATTCGCTGCCCGCACGGTCCAGGAAGCGAGGATGCCGCTCATCATCGAAGCTCGGGGCTTGCGAGATACTCACGGGTGCAGGCATCGATCGAGGCGACGAGGTCGACATCGAGGGTGACGTCGAGGGCAGCGATCGAGGCGTCGAGCTGCTCGGGCCGACTGGCACCGATGATCGGTGCGGTCACCACCGGTTGGCCGAGCACCCAGGCAACGGCCATCGTCACGAGCGGCATGCCGGCTTCTTCGGCCAGGGCCTTCAACTGTTCGACGGTGTCGAACTGGCGGTCGTGCCAGTAGCGCTCCTGATAGCGCTCGGCGGCGGATCCCAGCGTGAAGCGCGTGCCCTCGGTGGGGGCGTTGCCGCTGCGATGCTTGCCCGAGAGCAGCCCACCGGCGATCGGGTTGTAGGGAATGACACCGACGCCCTCCTGTCGGCACAGCTCGAAGAGTTCGAGTTCGTTGCGCCGGTAGAGCAGGTTGTAGCGAGGTTGGATGCAGTCGAAGCGGGCCAAGCCCCGTGCCTCGGACCGGCCGATGGCCAGCGCGAGCTGCCAGGCCGTGAAGTTCGAGCAGCCGATGTAGCCGATCTTGCCCTCGTGCACGAGATCGTCGAGCACCCCGAGCGTCTCCTCGATCGGCGTCTTCGGATCGGGTCCGTGCAGCTGGTAGAGGTCGATGTGGTCGGTCTGGAGGCGCCGCAGCGATGCCTCGACCGCGTCGCGGATGTGCTTGCGGCTCGATCCCCGGTTCCAGGGTTGGGGCCCCATCGGCCCGAACGACTTGGTGGCGAGGATCACCTCGTGGCGCCGACCCTGCATCCAGCGGCCGACGATCTCCTCGGTGCGGCCGACTTCGGGACCGGTGCCGCCGAGCGGATACACGTCGGCGGTGTCGATGAACGTGATCCCCGCGTCGGCCGCTCGATCGAGAATGGCGAAGGATTCCTGCTCGTCGCACTGCAGCCCAAAGGTCATGGTTCCGAGGCAGAGCCTCGACACTCGAAGTCCGGTCCGACCCATGTTCACGTGGCGCATGCCCGGACCCTACGCCTAACTGCCGGTCGTCGACCAGTGCCACGCCTCGCTCGGCAGATTGATCAGGCCGTACGCCTCGGCATGCTCGTCGAGCCAGGCGTAGACCGCACTGTTGCGATCGAGGATGACTCCATCCTCGGTGAAATCGATGGCGAGACCCAGCTGATGCTCGGAGTTGCCAGGAGTGGCCGTCGGTGGCGAGCAGCTGCCCGCCGGCACCTCGTAGATCACCCGGCGTTGGTGTTCGGCCACGGCGGCGGCGTAGGCCGCGAGCTCGTCCGGGGTTGCGTCTGGCCCCGGGGCCGCCACATCAGACGGCACGGATCCGCCGCAGTGCGAGAGACGGAGCGCGATCTGTGCCTCGACGGTTCGATACCCGCCGCCACCGATCACCAGGCCGTCGACCCGGGCGTCGGCGATCAGCCGATCGACGTCGTGCTCGATCTCGGCGTTCACGATGATCCCGCCGGCCACCGATCGCAGGTCGACCTCGTCCGACAGCGCAGCGGCAGCCTGGTCGGCTGCGACGGCGGCACGCTCGTAGGTCTCGACGAGTGCATCGAAGGCCTCCTGGCGGGCGTGGTGCGCCTCGACCGACCGTTCGGCCTGACGCTTTCTCGACGTGGCGACCCGATGGGAGCGTTCGGCCAGTTCGAGGTCGGACGACGCCGCCGCGACGGCGTCGCGAGCGTCGGTACGACGCTGGAGCAGTTGGGCGGCCGTCTCGTCGGCGAACAGCGCAGAGGCATCGGCGGAGAAACCGAAGAACGTGGCATTCTCGGCTTCGTTGTCGGCGATGTACCCCTCGATGGCAGCAGCGCCGAGCGTGTTCTCCAAGACCTCGAGTTCGGCGGTTCGCGTGGTGAGTTCGGTGCGGGCCTCGACCAGTTCGGACCTGGCGTCGGCGAGCAGGCTGGCCGCTCGCCGGTCGACCATCTGGACGCCCAGCAGATCGCTCATCAGGCTGAAACGCATGCGCGACACCTCGGTGTCGGTGATCGTGGTCGGATCGAAGTCGGTGGGATCGAGCACCACGGGAGCATCGAGGTCGCGGTCGGGAGCGGTGATGCCTTGAGCGGCGACGGGCTGGTGGACCACACCCACCACCGAACCGACGAGCACACACACCGCGAGTGCAGCGTCCCGCCACGAGCGAGCTGCTGCGCCGGCACGAACCGAACGCGCTCGTCGACGAGCACCTTGCCTGATCATTCCGCCGGTCGTACGTCGCACCCGGTCCTATCGGTCCAGGCGCGTGATCCATGAGGCCTACCAGTCGGTCGGCACGTAGTCCTTCAGGAAGGCCCCGGCGATGTGGGTCCCCGAGTTCAGACCATCGATGATCGGATCGACGATCCGGGCGGCGCCGTCGACGATGTCGAGGGGTGGGTGGAAACGATGCTCGTCGGTCTTCTGCTTGGCGATCGCGATCGGGTCCTCGTCACTCACCCAGCCGGTGTCGACGCTGTTCATGTTGATTCCCGACGCCAGATAGTCGGTGGCCGACGTGCGGGTCATCATGTTGAGTGCCGCCTTCGCCATGTTGGTATGGGGATGGCGGGTGGTCTTGTACCGCCGGTAGAACTGGCCCTCGACGGCCGACACGTTGACGATGTGCTTGTGCTCGCCCGGGGTGCGTTCCATCAGCGGCTTGAGGCGGGCATTCAAGACGAAGGGTGCCACCGCGTTGACCAGCTGGGTCTCGAGGAGTTCGACCGAGGACACCTCGTGAAGCAACAGGCGCCACGAGTTGCGGTCTCGCAGGTCGACCTGCTGCAGGTCTTGGTCGAGCCGACCTTCGGGAAACAGGTCTCGTTGATCGGCATGCTCCTCGGGGAGCATCGGCGTCTGGGACATCGTGGCCGCGTCGACCAGGCCGGGCAGGCTCGGAACGACGGCGGCCGGCTCGGCAGAAGGAAGCAGGTCATAGCGCCGCAAGCCCTCGTAGGCCCCGACCAGCTGGAGCACCTCGGGCTCGAGATCGGCGAGCGCCTTGGTCTCGGCCTCCATCATGTGCCGGTAGAAGTCGGGCGGCCGACGCACGGTCTGGCAGGCATTGTTCACGATGAGATCGAGTCGGTCGCGAGTGGCGAGCACGTGTTGGGCGAACGCCTCGACACTCGGCGTGTGGCGCAGATCGAGTCCGAACACCTCGAGCCGGTGGCCCCATTCGGCGAAGTCGTCTTCTGCTGCGTAGCGAGCCGCTGCATCCCGGGGGAAGCGGGTGGCGACGATCAGTTCGGCGCCACAGCGCAGCAGTTTGATCCCGGCCTGATAACCGATCTTCACCCGTCCACCGGTCAGGAGGGCGACCATGCCCGACATGTCGGCCAGCTCGGTCCGCTTGGCGAAGTTGAACCCGGCGCAGCGGGGGCACAACTGGTCGTAGAACGAGTGGACCTCGTGATACTTGGTCTTGCAGATGTAGCAATGCTGGGCTTCGGTGGTCTCCCCCACCGTGCTCTCATCCATCAGGACCGTGCTGTCACCCATCAGAACGGTGCTCTCACCCAACGGTTCTTCCCCCACGGTGATCTGCTCGAAGTCTTCGGGTGGGAACACGTTGGGCGTGGTGAAGACCGGCTTGGCTCGCAGGGTACGGATACCGGTCTGGTCGAGCAGGGCCTCGTCTCGTGCCAGCTTTTCGGCCCGGCGCTGGTTTCTCTTCGCCTTGACCCGCAGACGACGTTCCTCGGGATCGGCGCAGAACACGTCGCCGGCCGCATTCAAGAACGCGGTGCGTTCTTCCACCGAGAGCAGGCTGAGCGACGCTTTCGAGCGCGCGATCGACTGGAGGAACTCCGTTGTCGACAGGAGCCGCTCGCGCATCTGGTCGTCGGAAGTCACCGAACGAACCTATCGGCGTTCACACGAGCGCCGTACGGAGGACCTTTCCGGTCGTATTGCGAGGAATGGCGTCGACGTAGACGAACTCCCTCGGTATCTCGTAGCCGGCCAAGCGAGCCTGCAGGTGCCGTTTGATCGACGCGGTTCGCCGCCCGGAATGCTGAGCGTCGGTCGTGACCACCACGGCGCGAATCCGCTGACCGAAATCGGGATCGGGAACGCCGATGACCACCGCATCGGAAACGTTCGGGTGCTCGAGCAGCGCCCGTTCGATGTTCGACGGGTAGACGTTCTCACCGCCGGTGATGATCATGTCGTCGACCCGGCCGACCACTCGGAGTCGACCCTCGTCGTCGAACACACCCTGATCGCCGATCTCCATGTGATCGCCGATCCGCGCCTTCGTTCCACCCCCGGTGTAGCCGTCGAAATGCATCGAGGAGGCCACGACGATCGAGCCGACCGAGCCGATCGGCACATCGTTGCCGCGATCGTCGACGACACGGATGTCGATGCCAGGAAGCGGCCGGCCGGCGGTCCCGGGTGCCTCGCGCAGGTCGCTCGGGGTGGCGACGCTGACCTGGCCGACCTCGGTCGAGCCGTAGAGGCTGAAGAGGTTGTCGCCGTAGGTGTCCATCCACCGCTCGGCGAGATCGCCGGGCAGCGCCGACCCGCTGGTGGCGGTGATGCGCAACGTCGAGCCATCGGCGTCGGCCCCCGACTCGAGAATTCGGTGCAGCATGACAGGCACGGCAGCCAGCACCGTGGCTCGATGGAGGTCGACCATGGCCATGACCGTGTCAGGGTCGAAACGGGTCGGCAGCACCGCCGTTCCGGCCAACGTCGCACAGACGACGAGCTGACTGAGTCCCCATGCATGGAACAGCGGGGCCGGGATCACGAACACGTCGCCACGCTGGTACGGAATGGTGGCGAGTACGCCGGCGGCGGTTGCCGCCGAGCGCAGGCTGTTCGACCGTTTGGTCCCCTTGGGAGCTCCGCTGGTACCCGAGGTCAACACCACCGGTTCGGGGGTCCGCCATGGCCTCGGAACCAGGAGCGGCACCATCGGCTTCGGCACATCGGTGTAGGTCCAATCGGGATCGAGCCCCGGTCGAGCCAGGAATCGATCGACGCCGTCGCCGGCGACACCACCGAGTCGCTCGTCGAACTCGTCGTCGGCCAGCACTGCCGAAATGCCTTCGCGCTCGATGACCTCGGCCAGTTGGGCCTCGGGCAGGCCGGTGTTGAGATAGACGAGGTGTACACCGAGTTTGGCGGCGGCGATGTTGGCCTCGACGAAACCGCGATGGTTGCGACACAAGACGCCGATGGTCGAGCGACGCCCGACACCCATCGCCTGCAGCCCGGCGGCGAGTCGCGAGGTACGCAGGTCGAGTTGGCGATAGGTGATGGCGCCGTGGGTGTCGATCAGCGCATCGCGATGGGGATGGCGAAGCGCGGCCGAGGCGTAGGGCGCAGCGATCGTGGTCCCCCAGGTGCCGGCGGCAGCCAGGGTGGTGCCCACGTTGAACGGATCGAACAGCCCACTGCGGCGCCCGAATCGTCCGGCAGCGGCCATCTGCTCCCATCGGCCGGGTTGCTGTCTGTCGGTCATGATCGCTGCCTCACGGTCGCGACCCTAGTCCCTGCCCAACGAAGGCGCGAGGCTGCCACCACGATCGAACGCGCTCGGCGTGAACGTCACGCCACCGCCGACGACCCGGCCGACCACCCGGCCGACGATCGTGACCAAGACCCGGTGGAAATCGGCTCCATTGCCGCGCATCGTGGGTAGTTTCGTCAGCCCGGGATGCGACACGACTGCGCTGCTCCCGGCTTCGACGAACGAGGAGACCCCGTGCCGCCCATCACCCATGTCGACGTGCTGATCGTCGGCGCCGGCATCTCGGGCATCAGTGCGGGCTACCACCTGCAGACCGAGTGCCCCGATCGGCGCTACCTGATCCTCGAGGGTCGTGAACGACTCGGCGGAACCTGGGACCTGTTTCGGTACCCGGGCGTCCGATCCGATTCCGACATGCACACCCTCGGCTTCCGGTTCAAGCCGTGGACCGCCGACGAGTCCATCGCCGACGGTCCATCGATCCTGGCGTACCTGAACGAGACCGTGCGCGAATTCGACATCGATCGGCACATCCGCTTCGGACATCAGGTCACCTCGGCCTCGTGGTCATCCGCCGACGCCGTCTGGACCGTCACCGCCGACGTCGTCGGCGAGACCGGCCCGAGCGAAACGGTCACGTACACCGCCAACGTGTTGTTCATGTGCTCGGGCTACTACCGGTACGACCGGGGCCACGAGCCGGTGTTCATCGGCCGTGACGAGTTCACCGGCACGGTCGTGCATCCTCAGCAATGGCCGGCCGATCTCGACTACGCCGGCAAGCCGGTGGTGGTGATCGGCTCGGGAGCAACCGCGGTGACCCTCGTGCCGGCCATGGCGGTCGACGCCGCTCATGTGACGATGCTCCAACGGTCACCGACCTACGTCGTTGCCGCCCCCGATCACGACGTCATCGCCAACGCCGTGCGTGCGGTACTTCCGGACTCGATCGCCTACGCGCTCACCCGTCGCAAGAACGTCTGGCTGTCGCAGTTCGTGTATCGCCGCACCCGCACCCATCCCGACCGTGTCCGCAAGCGATTGTTGAAGATGGCCAGGAAGCAACTCGGCGACGACGACGTCGCCAACCATTTCACACCCACCTACGACCCGTGGGACCAGCGTCTCTGTCTGGTACCGAACGGCGATCTCTTCGAAGCGATCCGGTCGGGTCGTGCTTCGGTGGTCACCGACACGATCGATCGTTTCACGTCGACCGGAATTCGCCTCGAATCCGGCCAGGAACTCGAGGCCGACATCATCGTCACGGCCACCGGCCTGGAACTCCTGACGCTCGGTGGCGTCACCTTCGATCTCGACGGCGCACCGGTCGACTTCAGTCAGACGTTCAGCTACAAGGGTGTTGCCTATTCCGACGTGCCGAATCTCGTTTCGACCTTCGGCTACGTCAACGCCTCGTGGACCTTGCGGGCCGATCTCATCAGCCACTACGTCTGCCGTCTGCTGAACCACATGCGTGCGACGAACACCTCGGTCGCCACCCCTCGCCTGCGCCCGTCCGAGGTCGGCATGCCCGCTCGGCCCTGGATCGACGACTTCTCCGCCGGCTACATCCAGCGCGCCATGCCGATGCTGCCGAAGCAGGGTGATCGCGAGCCCTGGCTGAACACCCAGAGCTACACCACCGACCGCCGTCTGCTGGCCCAGCCGGTCGACGACGGGGTCATGCAATTCGAGTCGACTCTCGACCGGGCGCAGGCAGGCAACCGGGCGCCGGTGCGGTCATGAGCAGCATCGTCATCTCCGAGCTCGACTACGCACCGCCGGGCGCCGATTCGCTCTTCTTCGACATCAGCTTCGGGGTCTCTCCTGGCGATCATGCGGCGCTCGTTGGTGCCAACGGGGTTGGCAAGAGCACGATCCTGCGCATTCTTTCCGGCGAACTCGAGCCCGATGCCGGCGAGTTCGCGATCACCGGAACCGTCCTCACCATGACCCAAGACGTCGGCATGTCGAACCCCGACACCAGTCTGCGCGACCTGCTGATCGAGGTGGCGCTTCCCGAGCTGCGCACCGCCGGACGGGCGATGGTCGCAGCCGAGAAGGCCATGATGGAGGGCACCGACGACGGCATGCAGTACGCCGAGGCCCTGACCGAGTGGGGTGACCTGGGCGGCTACGAGCTCGAATCCCAGTGGGCGGCATCGGCCGCTCGAAGCCTCAAGACGCCGGTCACCGACTTCACCACCCGTCTGGTCGGCGAGCTGTCCGGCGGCGAGCGCAAACGGCTGGTCCTCGATCTCCTGCTCAATTCCGGCGCCGACGTGCTCCTGCTCGACGAACCCGACAACTATCTCGACATCCCCACACGGGTCTGGCTCGAAGCCCAGCTCAACGCCTGTCGCAGCACGATCCTCATGGTCAGCCACGATCGATCCTTGCTCGAACGAGTGGCCACCAAGATCGTGGTGATCGAAGGGTCCGGCTGTTGGGTTCACGGCGGCTCGTACACCACGTTCCCCGAAGCTCGCGCCCGCCGTCAGGAATTGCTGGGCGACGCACTCAAGCGCTGGAACGACGAGGAGCGGCGACTCTTCCATCACATGAAGATCATGAAGCAGCGGGCGGCGCAGAACTTCAAGAACGCCACCAAGGCCAATGCCGCCGAGACTCGATGGGAGCGCTTCGTCGCCATCGGTCCCCCGCCGCCACCGGTTCCCGACCAGCACATCTACGTGAACCTGCGAGGCGCCGACTCGGCCCGCCGGGTCATCAAGATCGACGACGTGTCGATCGGCGATCTCTTCCTCCCGTTCACCGACGAGGTCTACTTCGGTGAACGTGTCGGTTTGATCGGCCCGAACGGCACGGGCAAGAGCCACCTCCTCCGGGCCCTGGCCGGCGAACTCCCAGCCGACGAGGGCACCATTGCACTGGGACCGCGCACCTCGGTCGGGGTGTTCACCCAGATCAACGATCGACCCGATTTCATCGGCCGAGAGGCGTTCGACATCACCCGCGAACGGGTGCCCGACGACGAAAAAGCCATGAAATCCCTGGCTCGCTACGGGCTGGCGGCGCACGCTCGTCAGGAGTTCGAGACCCTCTCGGGTGGTCAGAAGGCGCGACTCGAGATCCTCGGTCTCGAGCTCGAGGGTCACAACGTGCTCCTCCTCGACGAACCGACCGACAACCTCGATATCGAATCGTCGGAGGCACTCGAACAGGCGCTCGACGGTTTCCAGGGCACGGTGCTGGCCGTGAGTCACGACCGCACCTTTCTGGCCAGGCTCGATCGCTTCGTGATGATCGACGACGACGGCCGTGTGTACGCCATCCCCGACTTCGAGTTGGCACTCGAAGCACTGTCCGATCCGACCAACGTGGCCAAGCTCCGGCGGGTCAAACTCCTGTCGGTGTAGCAGCCTGGGCTAGCGTTCGGGGCATGTCTTCACGTGAGCAGTCCCGCCAGGCCGCACCGCACGCTCTCCTCACGGTGCTCGAATCTCGAGCCATCTTCGAGATGGGTGCCACGATCGCCGCCTCACCGTTGTTGCGGCTCGCCGGCCGCGGCGACGAACACCCGGTGTTGGTCCTTCCCGGCTTCATGGGAAGCGATCGCTCGAGCATCGCACTCCGGTCGGTGTTGCGAAGCCAGGGGTACTGGACCCACGGGTGGGGCCTCGGGCGCAACATCGGACCGACCCAGCGGATCGTCGACGGCATGGCCGAGCGGTTGACGATGCTGCACGACCGCCACGACCGACCGGTGAGCCTGATCGGCTGGAGCCTCGGCGGGATCTACGCTCGCCATCTCGCTCGCACGACCCCCGAGTCCGTGCGTCAGGTCATCACACTCGGCAGCCCCTTCCGCATCGACGAGCAGTCCAAGAGCGCCGCCTCCGACCTCTACGACCGCATGAAGCCGTACCACATCGAAGAACTCGAGACCCTCACGGGTCCGGTCCAGGAGCCACTGCCGGTGCCCTCCACCGCCATCTACTCTCGCACCGACGGCGTGGCGCGTTGGTGGCAGTGCCTCGAGACCACAGGCCCGATGGCCGAGAACATCGAGGTACGAGGCAGCCACAGCGGGCTCGGCCACAATCCAGCCGTCATCGGAGCGATCAGCGATCGGCTGATGCAGCCGGTCGACGACTGGCGCCCGTTCAACCCGCCACCGTGGCTTCGTCGTTCTTATCCCCGCCCGTCGAACTGGCGAGACGTCGAGCACGACGCTTCACTGCGCGCTGCCTGATCCGCGACGCCTCTGACCTCAGTCGTTCTCGAGCGGACCGTGGGCCTTGATCTGAGCCTTCAGATCCCTTGCCAACTGCTTGTTGCGACGGCGAGAGAACGACAGGTACATGATCAGCACGGCGGTTGCGGCGCCGATGATCACACCGACCAACGTGCCCCCGAGGAACCCGGGGGCCTCGATGCCTGTGTCTTTGCGAGCCAGGTCGGCCCCTGACCCGGTCCCGGTCCAGATGCCAAGCGTCGCCAGGTTGGGAAACGCAACGATCAGGGCGACGGCGATGGTGATCAACCAACGGCGGAAGCTCCTGCGGATCCGCCAGCCGATCCACAGGATCAGCAGCGGCACCAGAGTGAAGATGGCGCCGATCGCGATGCCGAGGAACGAACCCACCGTGAGTCGTTTGTCGCCGATGTTGCCGATCCTCGTCGCCCACCAGCGGGGAATGACGGCGCCGGCGAGCAAGATCAGCCCGATCAGGACCAGCAGGGTGACGCCGCCGATGACCAGGCGGTGCTGGAGCGATCGCTTCGGTTCCGATGACCTGCTGTCGTCGAGATCGCTCGGATCATTCCGGTTCTGATCGTTCTCGAACATCTCCAGACCTTACGGCACCGGACCCTCGATTGGTTCGCCAATCGGTCGGATCCGGTGCGAACGACGCTGGTCACCGGCGAGGAAGGCGAGGTGACCAGCGTTCACGTCATCGGAATTCGAGGCCGCCGGCGTCGAAGTCGACCTTCGGCAGGATGTCTTTCTCGCTCATGTAGTCCTGGGTGTGGCGCCATGGCTCGCGATCGCCCTGCTGTGGCAGGAGATGCAGGCCCCGGTTGATGTAGCCGGGGTTGAAGTTCTCGGGATCGACCCACGGGAGCAGCTTCATGTCGGCATCGGCAGCGCTCAGCTTGGGTTCGACGACCGTGGCACCTCGGCTGTCCATGTGCTGGAGGAGTCGACAGACGAAGTCGGCGATCAGCTCGGCTCGCAACGTCCAGCTGGCCCGGAAGTAGCCGAAGACCCACGCCATGTTGGGGATTCCGGTGAACATCGTGCCGTGATAGGTGATGGTGTCGGCGAAGTTGAGCGGCTCACCATCGATGGTGAAGGCGATGTCGCCGAGCACATTGAGGTTGAAACCGGTGGCCGTGACGATGATGTCGGCCTCGAGGGTGTCGCCCGACTTCAGCAAGATGCCGGTCTCGGTGAAGGTGTCGATCTCGTCGGTGACGACCGACGCCTTGCCGCTCTTGATGCCGTCGAACAGATCGCCGTCGGGAACGAACGCGATCCGCTGCCGCCACGGCAGGTACTTGGGGGTGAAATGCGGAGCGAGGTCGTAGTCCTCGCCCATCACGCCCTTGATGCCGTTGAAGAGCTCTTCCTTGACCATCTCGGGCGCTTCGAACGACGCACGAGCCACCATGGCCCCGTCGTGCAACACCTTGCGGCGTACGATCTCGTGAATCCAGGTCTCGTCGATGTCGAGCTCACGCAAGGTGTCGGCCAACTCGTTGGCATTGCGACCGGTCGAGAAGTAGGTGGGTGAGCGCTGCAACATCGTGATGTGGCCCACGTCGGGCGCCATCGCGGGAATCAGCGTGGCTGCCGTCGCTCCCGAACCGATCACCACGACCTTCTTGCCTGCGTAGTCGAGGTCTTCCGGCCAGGTCTGCGGGTGCACGATCTGCCCCTGGAACCGGTCCATGCCAGGCCAGGTCGGGGTGTAGCCCTCGGAATGGCGGTAGTAGCCCTGGCACATCCAGAGGAAGTTGGCGGTGAACCGCTTGACGCCGTCGGTCGTCGTGGCCTCGATCGTCCACTGCTTGTCGGCCTCGGACCACGACGCCGTGGTGATCGTGTGGCCGTAGCGGATGTGCTGATCGAGGTGGTTCTCCTCGATCACCTCGCCCATGTACTTGAGGATCTCCTCGGCGGTGGCGATCGGTGCACTCGTCCACGGCTTGAACCGATAACCGAACGTGTAGAGATCGGAATCGGAACGAATACCCGGGTAGGTGTGCGTTCGCCAGGTACCGCCGAACGCTCCTTGGTTCTCGAGCACCACGAAGGACTTGTCGGGGCACTGTTGGGTGAGGTGATACGCACCGCCGACACCGGAGATCCCGGCGCCGACGATCAGCACATCGAAGTGCTCGGTCGGCGACGAGGCGTCGGAGGTCGAGGTATTGGCAGTATCGGTGATCGTCATCGGCTTCACTCCGTGGTCGGGCTCCCCGTTTGGTAGCCCGAAAACGGCCTCGACAGCAAAAACGCAGTCAGCAATACACGGTCAGCCGTGACAGTGCTTGTACTTCTTCCCCGACCCACACGGGCACGGCTGGTTGCGGCCCACCGGGTCGGTCTTGCCATGGTCGTCGGCCACCGCCGTTCGCACCGTGGCCGCACGCAGCTCGTTCGACGACGCCGCCGCCGCGATCGTGAGCTCGGCGAAGCCGGCCTCGGCCGTCTTGGCGGTGAGATAGATCGCACAGCTGCCGTCGTGGCGGACTGTGGTCAACCACTCGACCGAGAGCGACGGCAACGCAGCCTTCACGATCCCCTCGCCGAGGGGGTTCAGCACCACGATGTCGTTGCGACGCACCTCGCACGTCCAGCCGAGGGCATGACCCAGATTGGCCTCTGGCGTCGACTCGCCGACCGGCCAGTCACTCGGCAGGACCGAGTCCGAGGAGATGACGAGGCCGGACCGGGGCGAGGCGATCGCCCGCATGAACGGGGTCGCCAACGCTTCACGGCCAGAACCGGCAGGGCGCAAGGTAGACATCGCTGACCGAGGCTACCCCCCACGGCCCCACACGAATCAGGCGCCGCTGCTTCAGGAACCCCGTCGGGCATCCGATGAGAACCACAGCGACGTTCGACCAACCCCACCTGATCACCCCGTCCTGATCATTTCGACCCCACCACACACCCGCGGAGCCCACGTGAGTTTCGATCTCTCTTTCCTCCCTCGTCCTGCGAACGGCGACTGGGACAGCGCCCTCGAGTCGTTCGAGCGACGCGCCTCGCAGAGCCCGACGAAGCGCGACCTCGTCATGTGGGAACGGATCGGGCAGCGACTCGAGTTCGAGATGCCGACGATGGAGGCCTCGGCGATCGAGGGTGGCCGCTCGTACGCCGACGCCGAGTGCGGCCTCGAGCTGACGCTGACGTCGGGCGAGATCGCGCTCTCCGCGCCTCGAGGCCTCGCCGAGGTCGATGCCCTCGTCGTCCTCGACATGCTGCGACGAACCGCAGCGATCGTCGAAACCGTGACCGGCCTGGTTGCCTACGACGCCCGCGCCGAGGCGAGCTTCCTCCACGACGATCATGACCCGTTCGTCGGGGTTCCGGCGCAGTTACGAGCGCTCAGCCACTGAACAAATGAGCACCGGGCAGACGAGCACCGGGTGAGCCGGCATCAGGCGAAGCACGATTCGACGAAGGTCTCGAACGCCGGGAGATCGGGCTTGATCCGGAGGTGACCGTCAACCCGCTTGATGTCGAGCGCCGGACAGAAGAAGGCACCGTTGGTCGTGAAGAAGTGGGGTGAGCCGATCACGCCGCGATCTTTGCCTTCTTCCCAGCCCGCTTTCACGGCGTCGAGGTCGGCGGGAATCGCGGGCGGAATCCCGGCGGCGTCGGCGATGGTGTTGAGCACATGGGGGTCACTGATGTCTCGCCCCTCCTCGAAGAGCGCGTCGCGTAGCGCGAGGCTGATGCGCTCCCCTTCTTCATTGCCGATTCGGTAGGCCGACTCGGCCAGCGCCAACGCCGGCAGGGTGGTGGTCGGGAAGGTCGAGGTGTCGAAGCCGGCGAACAGGTCGCCGGCTGCCTGCTCACGAAGGTCATCGACTTCCTCGCCGATGAAATCGGCGTCCATCGGCTTGCCATTGACCAATTCCAGTGGCCAGGGCCGGACCCTCAGCGTCACGTCGCCCCCTCGTCGAGCCTTCTGCTCGATCAGGCGTCTCAGCCCGACATGGGTGAAGGGGCACCAGATATCGGCATATACATCGATGACGGTCATGGCAACAGTGTGGTCGGTCGACAGACGCAATAGTACGGACAAAGGTCCCGAACCTGCTGTCGGCCGCTACGGAGCGGTCCGCTCTGTCGCCTCAGTGGTTGCTCATGCCCGCCAGGCGACTCCGGGTCCGGCTTCCCGAAACGAGATAGACGATGCCGAAGGCGGTCGCCCCGACCAGCACGATGGTGGGACCGGACTGGATGTCGAGGTGATAGCTCAGGTTCATCCCGACGAAACCGGTGGCGGCGCCGATGCCGGTGGCCCAGAACAGCATGTCGCGGAACGAGTTCGTCAGCATCCGCGCGATCGAGGCCGGAATGGCGAGGGTGGCGGCGATCAGGGTCACGCCCAACACCTGCATGCTGACCAGGATCGAGGCCGAGAGCACGACCATCAAGAGTGCCTCGACCCGGGCGGTCGAGATGCCCGCCGATTCGGCGACATCGGGGTCGAAGGTGGTGAACAGCAGCTGGCGGTAACCGAAGAACACCACGATGGCGACGAGCACCGTGACCACGGCGACCGCGACGACATCGTCGTAGCCGACCCCGAGGATGCTCCCGAAGAGCGCCGCCTCGAAACTCCTGCCCTGTCGTCCGAAGATGGCGAACAGCGCCAAACCCAGCGCGAACGAGGCCGTGGTGATGACGCCGATCGCTGCGTCGGCCCCGATGACCCGGCGGCGGGTCACGTTGTTGATGGCAAGGGCCGAGGCAACACCCCATACCCCGGCGCCGAGCACGAAATTGACGCCGATCAGCGCGCTCGACGGCGAACCCACCGAAGATGGCGTGGGAGAGACCGTGCCCGATGTAGCTCATGCCCTTGAGCACGACGTAGACGCCGATCATGCCGCACAGCGCCCCGGCCAGCGTGGCGACGATGAGGCCGTTGCGGAAGAACTCGAACTCGAAGGGTCGGAGTAGTTCGGTCACGGTGTTCCTCGCATCAGGGTGCCTCGCATCGGGGTGCCTCGGATCATCAGGCTTGTCGAGTCAGGGGAATGACGGGCGCCGAGTTGGCCAGATCGATGACGACTCGATGCCCGGAGTAGTCGAACACGTCCATCGCTGCGCCGAAGGTGGCTTCCATGACCTCGGAGGTGAGGACCTCGGCCGGGCTGCCACTCGCGATGATCGACGTGTTCATGCAGACCAGGTGGGGCAGGTGCGATGCCATGCCGTTGAGATCGTGCGTGGTGAGCACGACCGCCAACCCGTCGGTGTTGAGATCCGCCAGCAGGTGCAGCACTTCGTGGCGGGTCTTGACGTCGACACCCGACGTCGGTTCGTCCATCACCAGCAGCGACGGCCGACCGAGGAGCGCTCGGGCGATGAACATGCGCTGTTGCTGACCGCCGGAGAGCTCACGAATGTGGCGCTTCGAGAGGGCACCGATGCCGAGACGGTCCATCACGTCACTGGCTGCGGCCTTCTCGGCGCGACTCGGCCAGGGAAGCCGCCGGTTCCCCGGACTCGCGAGCAGCACGCACTCGGCAACCGTGAGCGGGAAGCTCCAATCGACCGTTTCCACCTGCGGCACGTAGCCGATGCCGAGACCGGGTCGTCGGTAGACCTCACCGTGGATGGGTTTCATGGTGTCGAGCAGGACCTTCAGGAGCGTGGTCTTGCCCGAACCCGACGGACCGACGATGCCGGTGAACTGCTGGTCGCTCACGGTGAAGTCGATGTCTCGCAACACCGGCGCCTCGCCGTAGCTACAGGCAACATGATCGAGTCGAATCAGCTCGCGCGGCTGGATCATCTTCGGCGTGTCGGGGAGTTCGTTCACTGGGTTGTCTCGATCACGGTTGTCTCGATCACGGTTGTCCTCGATCACGGTTGTCGATCACGGTTGCTCGATCACGGTTGTCTCGATCACTGGGGGTAGGTCGCTTCGTCGGGGGCGACATTGCGCACCTCGAGTGCGGCGATCGCCGAGGAGTCGCCGCCGAGGGCGTCGGTCATCGTGACATAGTCGAACACCATGAGGCCGTACCAGGAGTGCTCGGGATCGCCGGGCTCACCGGGCAGGTCGTCGTCGCGCAAGACGTCGACGTACTCGATGCCCGCCTCACGACCGATCTGTTCGAGCACCGGGCTGGGGAAGACCTCCGAGCCGAACACCGCCGTGACGCCCTCGGCCTTCACCTGGTCGATCAGGTCGGCCAGTTCCTTCGCCGTCGGATCCTCGAAGTCGGAGACCTGGATGGCGCCGATCACTTCCCATCCGTAGTTCTTGGCGAAGTAGGCGTAGGCGTCGTGATAGGTGAGCAGCTTCTTGCCCCCCTCGGGAATCGTCGCGAACGATTCCCGCATGGCGGAGTCGAACTCGGCGATCAGCTCGGCGAAGGCGTCGTAGTTCGCTGCGTAGTAGTCACCGTTGTCGGGGTCGATCTCGGTCACCTGGTCGCGGATGATCTCGGCGTATTCGAGTGCATAGGTGGGATCGGTCCACAGGTGCGGATTCGGCTTGCCCTCGGACTCCGGGAACGAGAAGTCGTAGATGTAGTCGCTCTCGGGCAGCGCAATCGTTCCCAGCTCGACGATCTCGGCATCGTCACGCATGTTGGCCTCGGCGAGCTCGACCGTCGGCTGTTCGAGCTGGAGACCGTTGACGAAGATGAGATCGGCCCGACTGAGCAATTCGGCAACACTCGGTTTCGGCTCGTAGGTGTGCGAGTTGGTCCCCTCGGGCACGATGCCGATCACGTCGGCACGGTCGCCGACGATCTGGCTCACCAGGCTGGTGATCGGTGCCACCGTGGTGGCGAGCACCACGCGATCACCGTCGGAGGCGGCCTCGGTGTCGGACGATGATGCATCGACAGTCGATGACCCGGCATCGGATCCCGATGACGAGCAGGCACCGGCGAACAACGCAGCAGCGACAAGGGCAATGAGGAGGCGGAACGGCGGGAACAGCTTCATGGACGAGAGGCTAATCGCAAGCTGCTTGCAACAACGGATCGGGCGAAGAAGTTCGCTCGATCGTTCCGGACTACCCTCCGACCATGGACGGGACCGACCTCAGCAGCATTCTCGATGTGCTGACAACGAGCGGTCACCGCATCACCGCTCCCCGCCGACAGATCACTGCGGCGATGCTGGAGCTCCCCGACCACTTCACCCCCGCCCAGCTTGCGGCTGCCGTGAAGGCCGACCACCCCGAGATCGCCGAGTCGACGGTCTACCGATTCCTCGAGACGCTCTCCGAGCTCGACATCGTCGAACACGGTCACATCGCCCACGGATCGGCCGTCTACCACGTCCAACCGGTCGCCGACCACGTCCATCTGGTGTGCGTCCGATGCGAGACCATCACCGAGGCACCGACCGTCGAGTTCGACGAGCTCACGAAGGGGCTGCAGAAGCGGTTCGGCTTCACCCCGCGGCCTCGGCACTTCGCTCTCGAAGGCATCTGTTCGAGCTGCAGCCAGGCTGACCAGGTCTGACGCCGGTTCGGCTTCGGCTCTGCCTTCGGTAGGGCCGACCCAACGTTGGGTTAAGGAATGGCAAGAGGCGAAGGTTCGCGCTCGTTGTGGTCGATAGGAGTGGAGAAGTTCACGAACGACCAAACCTCGAGCGTCCTCGGCGACGTGAGAGGGCGTGAACTCCTTTGCCCTTGCCCCCTCAGCCGGCTTGCCCGAGCTGAACTTCCGATGGGAGGTGTTGATGCGCTCCGACCCCGAGTTCGATCGGTTCTTCTGTCAGCACTACCCGGGCGTCGTGCGCTCGCTGACCGTGATCACCGGCAATGGTGAGGTTGCCGCCGACTGCACCCAGGAAGCGTTCATCCGGGCCTACGCCCGATGGGGCCGAGTCTCCCGTTACGCCAGCCCGTCGGCCTGGGTTCGGCGAGTGGCCATCAACCTGGCCAACGATCACTTTCGGTCCAGTGGCCGGCGCCGGCGGCGCGAGGATCACTTCCATGCCGGGCGAGCGCTCGTGGAGGCACCGGCGTCGGCCGAGGTCGATGCCGACCTTGCCCTCGGCACGATGATGGCGTCGCTCTCCCCCCAGCAGCGCTCGGTTGCCGCGCTCTTCTATGTGGAGGATCTCCCCATTCTCGAGATCGCCGGCACACTCGATCTGTCGGTGGGCACGGTGAAGTTCCATCTCCACCAAGCTCGCGCCGCCCTCCGACAGACGCTCGAAGCAGCGGAGGCCGATCATGCCTGATGGCTTCGAACCACACGACTCCTTCGATCAGGCCGACACGTTCGATCCGGCCGACGCGTTCGATCCGGCCGACACCGATGATGCGCTGCTCGATCAGGCCATTCGTCGCCGGCTCGGCGCCGTGCTGCCGACCGATCCCGCACCACCGGTGGTGCTCGATGAGCTTCGCCGGCCGCTCCGACGGGCCCGCTTGGTGCGTCGATCACAACTGGTCGTCGGCGCCGCAGCGGCGATCATGATGGTCGCCGCGGTCTCCCGGGTCATGCCCAACGACCCACAAGGGACCACGCTGATCGCTGCGAGCCCGACCACCGAGGCCAAGCCCGCGCCGACGCTGTCCGTCACCGAGGGGCCGACACCGTCCATCTCGACCAGTAGTGAAGCGACGTCGACCACGAGCAACACGATCGGCGACCCGCCGGCGAGAACGTCCACGGCCGTTGCGGACCCCAATCCGCCCCCGTCGACGACCATGGCACCAGGTTCGACATCGACCACCGCACCCCCGACGAGCGGCACGTCCCAAACGACACCGACGACCACCGGTTCCGCGCCTCCGTCGACCACGGCCGGCACCCAGCCGACCGATCCGCCGACAACAGTCGACTCCTCGGGCCGAGAGACGATCTCGAGCGCCTGCGGCACGATCACTGCCTCCATCGACGGATCCAGCATCTTGCTCGCTTCAACCCAGGAGTTCGCCGGTTTCACCACCGTGGTCGGCAATGACGGACCCGAGGAACTCGAGGTGAGGTTCACCGGCAGCACGGGAACGTGTGAGATCGCCGCCACGGTCCGACGGGGCCAGATCGAGTCCGAGGTGAGCTTCGAGTCGGCTGATGGGCATGACACCGAAGACGACTCACACCGCGACGACACCCACTCGAACGAAAACGACTGAACATCAACGAGAAATCTTCGTCGCCCGCCAAACCTTCCCGGCAGTCGGCGACGTCCTCTTCACCAAAGGAGGTCACCAACGTGATCACAGCAAGCGCCCTCTCGGGCAAGACAGCAGCCATCATCGTCGGCGTTGCCGGCGCCGCCGGTGGACTGAACATGAGCGTCATGGCGCTCACGCCCTCGGCCGACTCGGCCGGCGATGCGACCGAAGCTGCCATGGGTGCGTCGGATCCCCAACGCATCCAGGTGGTCGTGGATGTTCCGACCTCCGCCGACGGATCCGCCACCGGCCAGGGTACGACGAACGGCGAGGCCGCCGCTCCCGCCACCAACCCGCCCGATGTCGCCCTGGCGTGGAGCCAGTCGAACGAGGTGTCGGCCGCGTCGGCGCCGTTCGCCGAGCAGACCGGCGCCGTTGCCGCTCCAGCGGCACCCGCCACCACGGCTCCGCAGCCTGCGGTCCAGGCAGCCCCGGCGACCACGGTCGCCCCGGCCGCCACACCCGCCACCGTGCCCGCACCGGTCACCACGGCATCGGGCGCTCCCGCCGGCGGCTACGACGATGACGAGTACGAAGACCACGACGAGTACGAAGACCACGACGAGGACCACGACGAGCACGAAGATCATGACGACGAGCACGAGGACGACGATGACTGAGCCCTCGGCCCAGGAGCGGCTCGCTGCGCTGCAGGCGCGACGAGCCCAGTCTTCACCAGCGGCAGGTGGTGGGTCGGTGCGCCCTGTTGACCTAACGGCTGCCCGATCGGACGACCAATTGGCTGGCCCGAGGCAGGGAACCAGCCGAGCTTCCGGGACAGCGACCCATGCCCCCACCTCGGGCACACCACCTCGCACACGCCCACCCCGCGCAAGCCCGCCTCCCGCAAGCCCACCTCATCGGCCCGCATCGTGACCGCCGGTGCCTCGGCCATGTCGTTCGGCGCCATGGTCGTTGCGATGGGCCCACTCCTCCAGTCCACCGTCGACAACGAGATCGCCGCCGATGCCGCCGATGCTGCTGCCTCGGTGGCGGGCGTCGGCGCTGCGATTGCGCCGAACGTGGTGATCGAGGTCGTACCGAATCCCGTTCCACTCGTCGATCAGGGCGACGCGGCGTTCGATGCCATCGATCCGAACACCGGCCTCCCCTTCGATCCAGCGGCTCTTGCCCTCGTCGGTGACACGGCCTCGACCGAGTCCACTTCCACCCCGGCTGACCCCGCAGTGGCATCACCCGCCCCGGCCGCCTCATCGAATGCCACGCCGAGCAAACCGAACCCAGCGACCGCTGCCCCGGCCCAGACGCCCCCGCCGGCCACCAATGCACCGGCGACCGCTGCCGCGCCGGCAACGCAGGCTCCCCAAACGGCGCCACCACAAACCGCCCCGCCAGAGACCGCCCCGCCACAGACCGCACCACCACAGACCGCAGCTCCAGCGACGGCTCCCCCGCAGACCGCCCCGCCGCAGACGGCCCCTCCCCAGACCACTCCGCCTCCCCCACCACCGACCACCCAAGCGAGCGGTTGAGATGCACACCCTCAGCTTCCGAGCCATGGGCAGCCCGTGCCGTCTCGTCGCCGATGGTTGCGACGAGACGGCGTTGGCCGAAGCCCGCGAGCTGATCGACGACCTCGAGCGGCGCTGGAGTCGCTTCCTTCCCGAGAGTGAGATCAGCGACCTGAATCGAACGCCGGGCGATCTCACGATCGTCAGCGAATGGACGTACCGACTCGTCGAGGCTGCCGCCGAGGCGCAGGTGCGCACCGGCGGGCTGTTCCATCCGCTCATGCTCGATCAACTGATCGAACTCGGCTACCACTCGCCGTGGCAGGAAGCACCGGCCACCAGTGGATCCGTTGCGGCCGCACCGGCGACCCACCAGCCCATCGAGCTCTTCGCCCCCATTCGGGCCGTCAGACTTCCTCCCGGTACCCGCCTCGATCCCGGAGGAATCGGCAAGGGGCTCGCCGCCGATCTCGCCACCGAGTTCCTGGTCGGTCGCGGTGCGACGACCAGTTCGGTCGAGCTCGGCGGCGACCTGCGAGTCACCGGACAGGCCTGGTACGGGCCGTCATGGCGAATCGGCGTCGCCGATCCCTTCGACGACGAGCGCGAGATCGCCGGTCTCACGATCGAGAGCGGCGCCGTGGTCACCAGCAGCATCGCCCGTCGTCGCTGGACGGTGGGCGGAGAGACGGTCCACCACCTTCTCGACCCGCGAACCGGGTTGCCCTCGACCACCGACCTCGTCGCCGTCTCCATGTGCGGTGCCACCGCAGCCTGGACCGAGGTGGCGGCGAAGGCTGCGCTGCTCTCGGGCTCCGAGCACGTGCTCGACGTTGCCGACCGCCTGGGCATCCGGGGGATCGCCGTCACCGATCGAGGGGCGATCATCAGCAACAGCCCCGACACCAAGTCCCGGATCCCAGAAGGAATCTCCCGATGAACGAACAGTTGTGGTGGTACGTCGCCCGCTCGGGCGGCATCGTCGCCTGGGCCCTCGTCACGCTCTCGGTGTGCTGGGGCCTCTTCCTCTCGACCAAGGCGGTCGCAAAGGCGAGCCAGCCCGCTCACCTGCTGAACCTGCACCGCTTCCTCGGCGGCCTGTCGGTGGTGTTCACCGCCATCCACGTTGCCGGTCTGGTGCTCGACAGCTACGTCCAGTTCAGCTGGATGGACATCCTCGTTCCCTGGGCCGCCAGCTGGAAACCATCGGCCGTCGCCTGGGGCGTGATCGCCATGTACCTGCTCGCGGCCGTCGAGGTCACCTCGCTGCTGATGAAGCGCCTCCCCCGTGCGGTGTGGCGTCAGGTCCACCGATCGAGCTTTGCGCTCTACGTCTTCGCAACACTGCACGGCATCCAGGCCGGCACCGACGCAGCGAACCCGATCTACCGAATGCTGATGACCGCCTCGATCAACATCGTCGCGTTCCTCACGATCATCGTCGTCTTGGCTCACCGCAAGCAGAAGCTGGCGACGGTCACCGCGACCGCCTGAACGTCGACGCCAGACCTGACCATTCGGGAGAACCTCGTCGAGGCAGCCTGGTCGGGGCGGCCTCGTCGGGCCGGACTCACCAGGGCGGCGGCTTGCCCCACTGGTCCCAGTGGGTCGTCTGATTCGTCGGCAACCGGTGGGTCGTGCCGAAGTTGCCGCGGGGATAGCCCAACGGGATGCAGCAGTGGAAACGCATCTCGGGCGGAACACCGAACATCTCGAACAGACGGTCGAGCACCGATTCGTGCAGCGTCGTCAGCACCGAGCCGATACCGAGCGCTCGCGCCGCGATCATGAGGTTCTGCGCCGTCGGATACACCGACACCCCGGGTGCCGACGCCGAGAACACCAGCACGACCACCGGCGCCGCACCCATCTCCGATGCGAGGAGGGCCGGCATCGCATACGGCGATCCGGATGGGAGCTCTTGATCGGGAACCCATCCGTAGGCATCGGCCCGCTTGGCCCACCACGCCTCGTGGTACAGCTCGCCGAACGCTTCGATCCGAGCCCGATCGCGGATCACGAGCAGGCGTACCGGCTGCACATTGCCACCATTCGGCGCCTTGGACCCGGCATCGATGATCACCTCGAGGTCATCGTCGCTCACCGGTCGGTCCGGATCGAAACGGCGGATGGCTCGCTGGGTGAACAACGCCTCGCCGACGCTCATCGACAGTGCAGGCGGCGGCGACAACGCCACCATCGTCTTCTCGGTCATGGTTCTCTTCCCTCTTGCTCGGGGCTCGTGCTCGGTGGTGTTGCTGGTGACCAACGAAAGGTGCTCACTTCAGCAGCGGATCTCGTGGCAGTCCGAGAATTCGCTCGCCGATCTGGTTGCGCTTGATCTCCGACGTGCCGCCGGCGATCGACATGCCGCGGTGGAGCAGCACGAGCAGGTTGCTCATCGCCCCGCTGCCTTCCATGAAGACCGAGTCGGTCCCGCCGAGTTCGGTGAGGATGGCGGCGGCTTCGTGACCGATCTCCGACAGGACCAGCTTGGTCATCGCTCCCTCGGGGCCGGGAGCACCACCGGCCACCGCCCGACTTGCGGCCCGCAGGTTGAGCACGCCCATGGCCTGGTGCTCGGCGATGTAGCGACCGATCCTGGCCGCACCGCCGGTCAGTCGGTCGGGGTTGGCGTCGAACGGCTCGATCAGCGCCGAGCCGGGCAGGGAGAGTCCACCCTGTCCACCGCCGATGCTCACGCTCTCGTTGCCGAGCGTCGCTCGGGCCACGGTCCACCCGCCGTCGACCGGCCCGACCACGTCATCGTCGGGAACGAAGACGTCGTTGAAGAAGACCTCGTTGAACTCCGAGTTGCCGGAGGTCATCTTGAGCGGGCGTACCTCGACACCTTCGGCGTGCATGTCGATCACCATGGTGGTGATGCCGTCGTGCTTGGGGACGTCGGGGTTCGTGCGGACGGTGGCGAATCCCATCCCGGCCACGTGGGCGCCGCTGGTCCAGACCTTCTGCCCGTTCACCAACCAACCGCCGTCGACCCTGGTGGCCTTGGTCTTCACACCGGCCGCGTCGGATCCGGCATCGGGCTCACTGAAGAGCTGGCACCAGATCACATCGTGGCGAAGGGCCGGGTTCACCCACCGCGCCACCTGATCCTCGGTCGAGTACTGGATCAAAGTGAGGATGACCCATCCCGTGATGCCATAGGCAGGACGTTTCACGCCGGCAGCGGCGAACTCTTCCTCGATGACCAGCTGCTCGATGGCTCCGGCGCCACGCCCGAATGGCTTGGGCCAGTGGGGCATGACGTAGCCGGTCTCGATCAGCCTCGTTCGCTGTTCGTCGGCCGGCAGATCCTTGATCGACGCCGCGAACGCTCGCACGGCATCACGAATCGCTTCGGCTTCCGGCGGGAGTTCGACGATCTTCGCTCGTTGCACCCCCTCACGGGTCAGCGCGGTGAGCGTCGCCGCAGCCTCGTCGGCGTCGAGCAGAGCCAGCAGCGTCGTGGCTCGGCGCATGTAGAGATGGGCGTCGTGCTCCCAGGTGATGGCGATACCACCGTGAACCTGGGTGCTGAGGTTGGCGCAGAGGTCGGCGGCCGGTGCGGCCAGTGCTGCTGCGACCGCCGCGGCATAGGTGAGTTGCTCACCGCCACCCTTCGCGGCCCGGGCAGCATCCCATACCGCACTGGTCGCCAGTTCGGTCGCAACGATCATGTTCGCGCAGTGGTGTTTCACCGCCTGGTACATGGCGATCGGCCGCCCGAACTGGATTCGTTCCTTCGCGTAGGCCGATGCCATCTCGGTGCTCTCGAGCGCCAAGCCGACGGCTTCGGCCGACAACAGGACCCGGGCCAGGTCGATCAACGTCTGGGCACCTCCCTCCACCAGCTGGGCCGGAACCTCGTCGAGGGTCACTCGCACCGATGGCCGAGTCGGATCGAGGCAGGGTGGCGCTTCGATCGAAACGCCGGTGCCGGTCTCCACGACGGCGACGTCGTCGCCGACCGCAACGAGGATGAGGTCGGCGAAACCGCCACCGAGCACCACACCGGCCGATCCCGACACCTTGCCGTCGGCGAAGGTCACCGACCCGTCGAGCGCCACAGCACCGATGAGCGTGCCATCGGCCAGTCCCGGCAGATGAGCCGCCTTCAGGTCGTCGTCGGCCGTTGCGGCCAGCACGGCACTGGCGATCACCGTCGGAACGAAGGGTCCGGGTGCAACGGACCTCGACAGCTCCTCGACCACCACGACGAGTTCCTCGAGGCCGTAGCCCGAGCCACCGAACCCCTCGGGAAGGTGGAGTCCCATCCACCCGAGTCCGGCCATCTCGGCCCAGGTCGCCGGTAGTCCCTCACCCGGCTCGTCGAGCAGGGCCCGCGCCGCACTCCGGAGTGCTCGACGACCGGCGAAATCCCGAACGGTTTCGGCGAGCGACTGGTGTTCTTCGGTGATGGCGATGGACACGATGGAGTTCCGCTTCTGTAGGGTGCGCGGCCCATCGTGTTCCACGGTCGGAGAATCGACAAGTTCGGCCGACCCAGGCGCTCAGGTGGAGGGCAGGGGCACCAGGCGGAGGGCGTTGCCCCCGAGGATGTCGGCGATCGCCCCGGCATCGAGATCGGCCGACCGGACACGATCGATGAGGTCGGCGGCCCGACACCCCGTGTTCGGAGCGTCGCTGCCCAGCAGGATCCGATCGGCGAGCGAGCATGTCGCGATTCATCGCCACCGCCATGCCCGGCCGGTGTGCGTAGGGCAGATTCCAGACGACCTCGACACCCTCGGTCGACAGTTCGTCGAGCACGTCACCGTGGCTCGCCCTCGGGTGTGAGGTCAGCTCGCGAGCGTGGTCAGAGCCTTCTCGACGTCATCGACCTCGACCAACTCGATCCAGCGCTCGGCGACGGTCATCCCGGCCGCACGCCTGGCGAGCGTGGCGGCGGTACCACCCGCACTCGACCCCTCCTTCATGTCGAGGATGACGATCATGTCCCAATCGCCGACGTCGGTGAGCCAGAGGCCCTCGACGACACCGTGGGCGTTTCGCACGATGTGTTCGAGGTACGCGCGCCGCGCAATCGGGCCGTCCTTGACCATCTTGCTCGCCTCCTCGGCCGACACCTTCAGCATCCCCAGGAATCGTGACATCGTGGCTCCCTTCCAATCAGCTCCACCACCACCGTAAGAAGGGCGACACGACGCGAACAGGGTCCAAGGTCGGTGTGCACATGGGTGGGCCCGAGCCGATCGGCGATGCGGGCTCAGGGCTCAGCAGCCAACAGCGTCGCCAGGTCGGGGTGTCCGTGGTGGTGGGCCCAACCGGCTGCATCGCTGTCGACCATTCCATCGCGCATCGACGGGTCGGCGCCGATCCCGAGCAGCCACTCGGCTGTCACCCGATCGCCCTGCGACGCAGCGGCATGCAACGCGGTGCCCTGCCAGTGGTAGCCGGGGGGCCTGGCATTCACCTGTGCGCCTCGCTCGTACAGGTCTTGCGCCGCCGCCAACTGGCAGCAGTTGACTGCCATCACGAACGCATGATCGAGAATCGCCTGAGGGTCCTCGGCCAGGTGTTCGGGCACGGTGTCGGCAAACGGCGAACCGATCCGGCCGGCAGCCGGCGTCAGGCCACCGGCGCCGTCGAAGCACGCAGCGATCGCCTCGAGCCGACCGAGTCCGGCGGCCGTGCTCAGGGCCCTGATCGCAGCCCCACGGCCGACGAGGTACGTGGCGATGACATGGTTGGACCAGTAGAGGGCCTCGTCGAGCGGTGTCCATGTCGCCGGGTCGACCGGTGAGTCATCGCTCGATCCGGTGTCGACGGCAGCGCCGGCATCGAGAAGAAACGCAACGATCTCGGCCGAACCACAGCCGGCGGCGGCGACGAGCGGCGCCTGTTTCTCGGCTCCCGCGTCGACCAGCACCTTCGCCGCTCCGACGGGATCGGGAAGATTCGACGCCTCGCACGCGACGAACTGCAGCAGCGTCGGGTGGCTCACCGACGACGGCACGGTGATCAGATCGGCGTCGGCGGTCACCAGGTCGTGCAGCGCCTCGTTGTCGCCGAGGATGATCGCCATCGCTGCCGGTCCAAATCGTTCGTCCATCCTTCGGCACCTCGCGCTCGCCGGGCTCCGCTGGCCACCACGGTAGTTCGCAGCGCCGGACGACATCGGGCGACGGTCGGTCGAGGTCGAACCGTCTCGTGCGCCGTCATCGCCAACGCCTTGAGCGATCGTCGGGCGGCCGACCGCTCGAGGATCATTGTCACACCTCTTGTTCATACTGGGTGTATGGCAGGTGCGGGGTGGAGCGGCAGCGGTGCTGGGGGCAGTGGCGGTGGGGGCAGTGGCGGCGGGGCAGTGGCGGTGGGGGTGTCCGGGATGGGGGTGTTGTGGAGGCGGTGCCGGGTGTGGTGTTCGAGTTGCCGGGGTGTCGCTCTGGTGGGGTGCGTCGTGAGGGTGGCCGGTTCTTCTCGTTGGGGTTCGATGAGCGTGAGGCCCGTATCGACGAGCTGATTGCCGGGTCACAGAAACTGGTGGGCCGGATCAACGCCGACCAGGCCGCCCTGGCAGCCAACACCACCGAACTGTTGGGCCTGTTCCAGGCCGGGCAGGGCTGGGGGTGGGGTTGGCGAACGCCGGCGCATCGGTTGGCCTGCCAACTCAAACTCACCGGCGCGGAGGCCCGCCGTCTGGTCACCGCCGCCGACGTGTTACCGGATCTCCCGCAGCTGGCTGAGGCGTTCGGCCATGGTGAGGTGTCGTTGCCGGTGGTGGCGGCGTTGGCCCAGGTGGCCACGGCCGACACCGAAGCCGAACTGGTGGAGCAGTCCCGGCACGCCACCGCCGATGCGATGCTGGGGCTGGTGTCGACGTTCAAACGGCTCGACGCCGAGGCCGGTGACCGGCCACCGCGTCCGGAGTCGTTGTCGTTGCGGGCCAGGGCCGACGGGTACGAGATCCGAGGGTTCCTCGACAGTGTGAACGGTGCGGTGTTGGAGAAACGCCTGGCGCAGCGCCGTAACGAGTTGTTCGACCAGACCGGCACGGCGGCCACCTCGGCCGATGCGTTGTTGTCGTTGCTGGAGGTGGGTCCCAGACCGGTCAGTCCCCAGTTCCTGGCCGTCTTGCAGATCGATGTCGAGGTGTTCCGGGCCTGGCAAGAAACCCGCCACCGGCCCTCGGGCTGCCCGACCTGCGGCACGAGCAGCGATGTCGCCGGCAACGGCCAGGCCAGCACCGGTGGCCATGGCCCCGGTTCTGACAGCCCGACGGGGGTGTCGGTGTTGCATGGGCCGCCGGTCACCGAAGCCGAACTCGATGCCATCCATCAAGAGTTGTCGGCGTGTTGGCTGGTGTCACGCAACGGGCATCCACTCTGGATCTCATCGAAACAACGTACGGCGCCGCCGTGGATGCGCACCGCCATGACGGTCGAGCAACCGTGTTGCGCGGCGGCGGGGTGTGGCCGGGCCGGGGTGCTCGAGGCGCATCACTCGGTGCCGTTCACCACCAAACCCGAAACCCTGTTCGACGAGCAAGTGTTCCTGTGTCGGTTCCATCACCGTGCTCTGCACGCCCAAGGAGCCAGCATCGAGTTCACCGCCGATCGGGCCGGTCTGATCATTCGTGACCATCGTGGCCGGGTGATGACCTTGACCGGTGTCCCCACCCGACCCGACACCCCGGCATCGGAGCGGCCTGAGTGGGTTGGCCGGGGTGCCTGGACTGCGGGGATGGGGAGCTACGACGCCTACGGGCTCGACGTGATGATCGCCCACCTCCAATCCGGCAGCCGACGCCGGCAACACAACGACAACACACCCGGCACCCCCGGAAACACTCCGGCACCGGGCAACCGGCACGGCCCGCCACCCGCCGGTGGCGGACACCCCGCCGACCCCGACACCACCGGCGGCGACAACGGCGGCACCAGCCCACCAAACCACTGAGCCCCTCGCGACGAGCTTCGGCGCGGCGACCACATCTGGCTGAGCGTCATGTCCGAGGCGAAGTGGTAGAGGACGGCAATGGCTGCATGCCCGATCAGGTAGATCCACGCCAGCGTGGCGGCCGTTCGATGGATCGTCATCGCCACGCCCACCAGGCCGCCGCCATCGGGATCCCCGGAGTTGACGAGGTAGTAGAGGGTGCCGCTTCCCACCATCAGCGTGACGATTCGGCGTCCGCCCGTCAGAATCGTTCTGGTTCCCGAGCGTCAGCTGTGACTCGGCTGAGCGTGCACGCAAGAAGTCCAGACCGGTGCTACACCAGAGCGACGAACGAGGAGTATCCGATGAACGCCAAGGTCGATGCCTACATCAAACGGTCGACGAAGTGGCCGGAGGAGATGACTGCGCTGCGATCCACGCTCCTCGATTGTGAGCTGATCGAGGAGATCAAGTGGGGCAAGCCCTGCTTCAGTCACGAGGGTCGCAACATCGTCATCATGCAGGAGATGAAGAACTTCCTCGCCCTCATGTTCTTCAAGGGCGCCCTGCTCGAAGATCCGCAGGGACTGCTCGAGTCGCAGGGACCGAACTCGCGATCGGCCAAGCGACTGACATTCACCTCCGTCGCCGAGGTGTCCGAGCTGGCCGACCTGGTTGCGGCGTACGTCGACGAGGCCATCGACATCGAAGACAACGGACTCGAGGTCGAGCCGGCGCCCGAGCTGGTGTTCTGCGAAGAGCTCCAGTGTCGGATCGATGAAGACGAGGCGTTCAAGGAGGCGTTCGAGGGACTCACACCCGGCCGACAGCGCGAGTACCACCTCCAGATCTCGCAGGCCAAACAGGCCAAGACACGGCAAGCGCGAGTCGAGAAGTTCGCTCCGAAGATCCTCGCGGGGAAGGGATTCCGAGACCGCTGACGGCGCAGCCGCCGATCACGAGCGGTGACCCTTCTGGCTCTTCTGACCGTTCAGTCCGCAGGGTCGAGGTAGCGGCACCGCACCGAGTCGATCGTTCCGGTGAACGCGAAGGGCTTACGAGCTGCGTAGGCCAACGACACCGGAGAACCCAGGTCTTTGCCGACGTCGAAGGTCTCGGAGAAGCTGAACATCGAGGGCACGGTCCGCTCGACCCGAGCGCTGCCAACTCGCCGGCCATCGAGTTCGAGCGTCAGCGTGGCAGGACAACGGAACCGGTCGCCGTCCATGACCAGGTCGATCACGGCGACGTGGTTGCCCTCGTCCATCGGCGAATCGGCTCGAGCAATGGTTCGTTCGACGCCGGCGGCGTTGTATTCCGCAACCAGTACCCCGGCGTCGACGTAGACCGTGAACCCGCCGGTGATTCCACCGACGCAGAACAACACGCCCTGGTCGTCGGGTCCGGCGGCGAAGGCCACCTCTGACCGGCTCGAGTGGCCACTCAGGAACTTGGGAGCCATTGCTTCGGCGATTCGGTCGTCATCGGCGCCGAACGTCCACTGGCGCAGGTTGCTCGACCGCATCAGATCGGGACGGAAGACCGAGGTCAGGAGTCCACCACCGATCGGGAACACATTGTTGGCTTCGGCATGTTCGTCGAACAAGCGGCGAAGGTCGGCCAGCTTGTCTGGATACCGCTCGGCCAAGTCCCTCGCCTGGCTGTAGTCGTTGTCGAGGTCGTACAGCTCCCATTCGTCTTCGTCGGGCTCCCACCCTCGGAATCGGTTGTACTGCGGATCCCAGGGATTTCGAGGCCCGAACGCTGCGGCGAACCAGCCGTCGTGGTAGATCCCCCGGCTGCCCATGATCTCGAAGTACTGCGTCGTGTGGCCTGAGTCGGCGGCAGGATCATGGAACGACGGAGCCAGGGAGACCCCGTCGATCGGATCCTGACGCACGCCATCGAAAGCCACCGGCGGATCGATGCCGAGCACGTCGTAGATCGTGGCGGCGATGTCGATGACGTGGTGAAACTGATCTCGCGGCGTGGGATCGTGCTCGAATCCGTCGGGCCAGGCCACCGCCAGCGGGGTACGAGTGCCACCGAAGTGGGCAGCAACGAGCTTGGTCGACTTGAACGGTGTGTCGGTGGCCCATGCCCACCCGGCGTGATAGTGGTTGTCGACCATTTCGGAGCCGAGCGCATCGATGCCGCCGTAGTCACGGTCGAGGATCTTGATCTGCTCGTCGACCGGCACCCGGATGCCGTTCTGGCAGAGGATCTCGGCGATCGAGCCGAACAGTCCCTCGGCCGACGCCCCGTTGTCGGAGTTGATGTAGAACACCAGCGTGTTGTCGAGTTCGCCTGCGGCCTCGAGTTCGTCGAGGACCTTGCCGTATTGGTGATCGGTGTGCTCGGCGAAACCGGCGTAGACCTCCATCAGCCTCGACTGGAAGCGGCGATGCTCCTCGGGGACGTCGTCCCAACGCTGCATCGTGGGGTCGATCGGCGTCAGTTCGGCGTCGGCGGGAATCCAGCCCTGCTCGAGCTGTCTGGCGAAGATCTGTTCACGCATGGCCTCCCAGCCGTCGTCGAAAACCCCGGCATACCGGTCGGCCCAGCCGGCGGGAATGTGGTGGGGGCCGTGCACCGCCCCGGGGGTGAAGTAGAGGAGCACCGGGGTGTCGGGCGCCGTGTTCCGCCGCCGACGGAGGTAGGCGATGGCCTTGTCGGCCATGTCTTCGGTCAGGTGGTAGCCCGGCCGATCGGGTGGCTCGATCGGCGTGGTGTTCTCGAACAGTCGGGGCTCGTACTGGGAGGTCTCGGCGGCGACGAACCCGTAGAAGTAGTCGAACCCGTGCCCGGTCGGCCACCGGTCGAACGGGCCGTTTCGATTGACTTGGTCGACCGGCGTGTTGTGCCACTTCCCGAAGGCCGCGGTGCCGTAACCGTAAGCTCGAAGCACCTCGGCCACCGTGGCGGCCGAGGTCGGGATCGAGCCGACGTAGCCGTCGAAATCGGTGGCGTACTCGGGGATCTGACCGAATCCCACCGCATGGTGGTTCCGCCCGGTCAGCACACAGGCCCGCGTGGGCGAGCACATGGCCGTGGTGTGAAAACGGTTGTAGCCAACGCCCCGGCTCAGCACCCGCTCCATGGTTGGCAACTGGATCGGCCCTCCGAAGGGCGAACCGTTGGCACAGCCGGCATCGTCGGTCATGAAGACGACGATGTTGGGAGCGTCGTCGGGCAGATGGGATGGTGCGTCACGCCAGGTGTGCTCGGAGGCGCCGAGGCTGCGACCGACTCGACTCGCCGACGGTGCCGGCGTGAACGGCAGCGATGGACCCGTCGGCGATGCCTTCTTCACCGCCGCTTCACTTGCACCGGCAGCTTCGAGTAGCCGTTGACGAACGACGAGAGCGTGTAGGTCGGCTCGTCTTGGACTTCGATGCGCTCGAAGCGAGCGAGGATCTCCTCCCACAACACCCGCAGCTGGAGCTCGGCGAGGCGGCTGCCCATGCAGAAGTGCACGCCGTAGCCGAAGGACAGATGGCGGTCGGCGTTGTGCCGCTCGATGTCGATGCTGTCGGCGTTGTCGCCGAAGACGTCTTCGTCGCGGTTGGCCGACAGGTACCACATCAGGACCTGGTCGTCCTTGAGGATCTGCTTGCCGCCCAATTCGACGTCGCGTGTTGCCGTGCGGCGCATGTAGGACAACGGGGTCTGCCAGCGGATGATCTCGGGCACCATCTTGGGAACGAGCCCGGGATCGGCGATGAGCTTGTCGTACTGATCACCGAACTTGTTGAGCCCGTACACGCTTCCCGACATGGTGTTTCGGGTGGTGTCGTTGCCCCCGACGATGAGGAGGAGGAGGTTGCCGAGATGCTCGGCGGTCGCCATGTCCTTGGTTGCCTCGCCGTGAGCGAGCATCGACACGAGGTCGTTGCCCGGGTTCTGCCGACGCTCTTCCCACAGCACCTCGAAGTACTCGACACACTCGCGCAGTTCCTGCTGCCGCTGGGCGTGCGACTCGATGAGCCCGCCCGGCTCGGGAATGGCGAACACGATGTCGGACCAGCGGGTCAGCTTGCGCCGGTCTTCGAGCGGGAAGTCGAACAGCGTGGCAAGGAGCAGCGTGGTGAGTTCGATCGACACGGTGTCGACCCAGTCGAAGGTCTCGCCCTCGGGCAGGGAGTCGAGCACGCCGACCGTACGTTCACGGATCTGCGACTCGAGCAGCTTGAGGTTGCTGGGAGCGGAGACGCCGCGCACCGTCTTGCGCTGCTTGGTCTGCTCTGGTGGATCCATGGCGATGAAGGCTTTCGCGGTGGAAACACCCTCGGGAAGTGGTGACCCGATCTTCAGACCCAGCGTGATCCCCGGGTCGGAGGAGTAGGTCTGCCAATCACCGTCGACGGCTTTCACGTCGTCGTACTTGGTCACCGACCAGTATCGACCCGCCGTCTCGAGTTCGTTGAGGTGGACGGGATCTTCACGACGGAGACGTTCGAAATGGTCATGCCAACGATGCTCGGCGAACAGATGGGCGTTGAGCAGGTTGATCTCGTCGAGTGCGAGCTGATCGGCGTCGGGAACACCCCGGCCCTTCTCGGCCATCTCCTGCTCCGGATTCCGAAACTCGTGAATCGAAGGACGCTGCTGGCTCGTCATCTGGTCGGTCATCTTGGCTCCTAACACCGTCACGGCTTGTGCGGGCACAACCTAGCAACTCGACTTCATTCGAAGGAATTGCCGTCACCGCCCCAAAGACTCGAAGATGCTGGTGGCCGACAGCGAAGGGCAGGCACATGCGATTCACGATCGACCACCCGATCGACGGGCCCGAGGGAACCGCACTCTGGGAGCGGGCCGACCGCGTGCTCCCCGGCGGTGGGATCTATCTGACCCGCAGCGCCGACCTGGCCGGGCGAGGCGTGGTCCCCGGGTTCATCGCTGCTGCCGAGGGGTGCCGTGTCGTCGACGCCGACGGTCGTTCCTATCTCGACTACCTCGCAGCGAACGGCCCCAACCTGCTCGGCTACCGGCATCCCGAAGTCGAAGCGGCCGCCGACGCCCAGCGAGCAACGCTCACCACCGCCAGCATGTTTCCGCCCTCACTCGTCGAGGTCGTCGAGCGCCTCGTCGAACGATTCCCGCCGATGTCCTGGGGTGTGGTGTCCAAGAATGGTTCCGAAGTGGTCAGCCTCGGTGTTCGGGTGGCGCGCCATCACACCCAGCGCCGTCGGGTGATCGCCTTCACCTCGGCCTACCACGGGAACGATCCCGAGTTCGCCGGCGCTCCCCCACCGGGCCCGCTCACCGAGTCCACCGACCAGTTCGATCGGCTGCCGTGGAACGACCCGCAGGCGCTGATCGACCACGCCAACCGGTCGGGCAACGACATCGCCGCCGTGCTGCTCAATCCACTCGACCAGAATCCCGGCCACGACACCGTCACGGCGTCGTCGGACTTCGTCGAGGCCATCGAGCACGTTCGCGATCGTCACGGCATCCTCTTGGTCCTCGACGACGTTCGCCATGGATTTCGGTTGCACCCCGACGGCTCTCACCACCTTCTCGGCACGACGCCCGACCTTTTGGCGATGGGCAAGGCGCTCGGCAATGGCCATGCCATCTCGGCGCTGTTGGGTTCCGACGAGGTACGGCGAGCAGCCCGGAAGATCCTGTACACCTCGACCTACATGTTCGAGGCCCCACCGATGCACGCCGCCATGGCGACGTTGACCATCTACGACCGAGACCACGCGTTCGCCCACATGTCTCGGATGGGTGAACGACTCCGGGCCGGCATCGTCGGTGCCGCAGCCACCGCCGGGCACCACATCTCGTACTCGGGTCCGACAACGATGCCCACGCTGTTGTTCGTCGGCGACGACGACGACCGCACGATCGGGCGGCGCTTCTCGAGAGAGGCCGCCGAACGGGGCGCTCTGCTCCACCCGTTGCTCAACTGGAACCTCAGTGCTGCGCACACCGAGGTCGACATCGACGAGACGATCCAGATCGTCGCGGAAGCCATGGCGGCAACGCCGACCGCCTGATCTTCGATCGCGTCAAACCCCGGAAGCCGAGCTCCGACCTTCGCAAGGCCGGTGTCAGCCTCGATAGGGCAGGTCGTACTCGGCCATCGTCGCCGGGTCGGTCGGATCGATGGCCGTGAGCGGTGCCGGGTCGTCGACCCGCCCGATGGGGCGAATACCCGCGCCGACGATGCCGGCCGCCTCGTCGCCCAGGTCGGCTCGCCCGGCATCGATTGCGGCAAGGAGTTCGGCGACGACAGCCGGGTGCTGATCCGACACGTCGGACGTTTCGCCGATGTCGGCGTCGAGGTCGTAGAGCTCGCACAACGCCGCGCCACCCTTTCGCACGTGCAGCTTCCATCGTCCGATCCGAACCGCTTCGATGTTGGCGCCGCCGATGTAGAAGAACGGCCGATCGGCCGCCGGCACCGGCCCGTCGAGTCCGAGGAGTCCGCTGATGTCGTTGCCGTCGATGGTGCGGTCGCCGGGCACTTCGGCGCCACAGAGCGCTGCGAAGGTCGGCAAGAGATCCATCGCCGTCGCGGTCTCGCCCACGACACGCCCGGCGGGGATGTGGCCTGGCCAACGCATGATGCACGGCACTCGTTGGCCGCCTTCCCAGGTTGTTCCCTTCGACGCTCGCAGCGGGGCATTGCTCCCGCTTCCATCGGCTCCCGGGGCCAGGGCTCCGTTGTCGCTGGTGAAGATGACCAGTGTGTTCTCGGTCAGTCCGAGTCGTTCGAGCTGTTCGACGATCACCTTCGTCGCCCAATCGATACTGGCGACGGCAGCGCCATAGGAGCCGTTGCGGGACTGCTCGTGGAAGTGTTCCTCGACGTAGATCGGAAGGTGCACGTACATGTGGGCGAGATAGAGGAAGAACGGTTCGTCGCGGTGATCCTCGAGGAACCGCACACACCGCTCGACATAGCGACCGGTGAGCGACGCCTGATCGGGTTGGCATTCGAGAACGTCGCTCCCCTCCATGAGCGGAAGTGGCGGCCACTGCAGCTCGAAATCGATGCCCGCCTTGCGTATGCGCTCGTTCAGTTCCTCGAGCGTCGGCTGACCCTCGGCGACGGCCTGTCGACCCATGTCGTTGCTGTAGGGCAGACCGAACCACTCGTCGAACCCGTGGTTGCCCGGCAGGAAGTCGGGCTGATCACCGCAGTGCCACTTCCCCACCGCCAGGGTGGCGTAGCCGGCATTGCGAAGCATCGTGGCCATCGTGATCTCGCTCGGGTTCAGGCCGACACCCTGACCGGGAAACAGGACACGCATGTGTTGCATCGACGCTCCGCCGAACCCGATGCGGAGCGGGTAGCTCCCGGTCAGCATGGCCGCACGCGAGGGAGAGCAGACCGGCGAGGCCATGTAGAAGTCGGTCAGGCGAGCCCCCTCGGCAGCCAGCGCGTCGAGCGCCGGGGTGTCGTGCACCGTCGACCCGTAACAACCGAGGTCGCCATAGCCGAGGTCATCACAGTTGATGAGGATGATGTTGGGTGCCATGGTCGGTCGGTTCCTCGGGAGGGGTCGGATGTTCGGCCGTGTCGGTCGGCTGCCTCAGCCATGTCGGTCGGCTGCCTCAGCCATGTCAGAAGGTGACGCTCACCTTGATCGCTCCGCTCTCGAGCGGGTTGTTGGCGGCCTCGATGGCAGCATCGATCGACTCGATGGAGAAGACCTGCGAGAGCAGGGGCGAGACGTCGATCGTGCCGGAAGCGATCAGGTCGAGAGCCAACTGGAACGAAGTCGCCGACGGCTCGTCCTGTGCGCCGAACGTGCTCGTCGCCCGAAGCCGCTTGCGGAAGAACTTCGAGAACTCGAACTCGACCGCGTTGTCGGAGTCGGGCAATCCGAACCACATCAGGTTGCCCTCGGGGCGCACGAGGTTCACCGATTCGTTCAGGGTCTGGCGGGTGCCGACGGCTTCGACCACGAAATCGGGCCCGACCACGGTGAGGTCGGCGATGGCCGAGGCCAGGTCGACTGTCGCGGGGATCGAGCACCGTGTCGACACCGAAATGCGACGACACCGCCCGACGAGCATCACAGGGATCGGTGGCGATCACCGACGCTGCCCCGCAATGGCGCAGCCACGAGGCCCACAGCAGCCCAGCCGACCCCTGACCGATCACGAGGACCGATCGGCCGGCAACGTCGACCGCCCACTGCTTGTGGGCGAAGATCACGGTTCCCAACTGCTGCGCCATGAGGAGTTCGGCAGGCGGAACCGTGGTGTCCGGCAGGGGCAACACGTAAGCCGCGTCGAGCGCCTGATAGTCGGCGAAGCACGTTGCGATCGACGCCGGCGGGAAACAGAGGACCGGCGTTCCCTCCGGCAACGATCGACCGGCTGAGCCTGCGCTGTCGTTCCGATCGCTGTCGTTCCGGTCTGCGGCGACGACGATCTCCCCGATGGCTTCGTGCCCGGGATAGCCGTGCTCGCAGGGCACCGGTGGCATCGCCACGCCGTGGCAGACCACGTGGAGGTCGGATCCGCAGATCGAGGCGGTGTGTGTCTTGACCAGCATCTGACCGCCCGCCGGTTCGGGAATCGGCGCTTCCACACAATGAATGTCGTTCCGACCCTGCACCTGGGCTGCTCTCATGGTGCCTACCTCAACACGTTGCCGGCCCCGGCGCCAGCGCAATGGCCCGACGAACAACGAAAAACGAAAAACGAACAACGAACAACGAGTAGCGATCAGCGCGCAACCAGGGATTTCTTCTGGCCCCGCTCGGCCGGCGCCGGCCGCTCTCCCCTACCGTCTCACTCGTGACGAATGAAGACTCCGCCTGGCTGCGCCAGGCCCGTGAATCGTGGCAACACCGAGGGCTACGACGTCCGCCGTTCGCCGATGAACCGGCACCAGGGCAGGAATCGGTCTGGGACTATCCGCGACCACCCGCGGTCGTACCGGACGGCCGACTCCTCACGGTGGCCGATGACAACGGCGTGCTGGCAACGACCAACCAGTCGGTGCGAGTCCTCGAGACGTCGCATCCTCCCTCCTTCTACCTCCCGCCCGATTCGGTGGCGGTGGGTCGGTTGGTGGTGGTTCCGGGCTCGTCTCACTGTGAGTGGAAGGGGGCCGCCGAGTACGTCGCGGTCGCCGGAACCGACGTCGCCGTCGGGTGGCGCTACCCAGCGCCCTATTCCGAGTTCGCGGCCTATGCCGGGTGGGTCTCGTTCTATCCCGGGCGGGTTCGCTGCACCGTCGACGGTGAGGTCGTGCGGGCGCAGGCCGGCGGGTTCTACGGTGGTTGGATCACCGACGACGTCGTCGGACCATTCAAGGGTGAGCCCGGCACTTCCGGGTGGTGATAGACCACACCCATGACGGTTTCGCTGACAGATCACATCATCGACGAGGAGCATCGACCCGACGGCGAGCGGCTCCTCGAGTTCACGTTGGATCGTGGCAATCGGCCGGTCACCGGTGTGTTGTGGCTGCCACCGGACGCCGGTCCGAGAACACCGGTGGTGTGTTGCGGTCACGGAGCGTCGGGAAGCCGGCACCAGGCTCCCATTCCGTGGCTGGCCAAGCGGCTCACCCGCCGACACGGCACCGCCGTTCTCGCCATCGACGGTCCGGTACACGGACGCCGCCAGGTGGGCGATGGCGGTCGCACCGCCTTCTGGCCCGAGTGGCACCGTGAGGGAAGCACCGAGGCGATGGTCGCCGATTGGATGCTGGCACTCGATGCGGCCCGGGACCTGCCCGAGCTCGCCGACGGCACCGTCGGCTACTGGGGACTGTCGATGGGCACGATCTTCGGAGCCCCCTTCGTGGCGGCCGATCCACGCATCAGCGTCGCCGTGCTGGGCCTCATGGGCATGTCGGGACCCGAGAACTACCGACCCCTCCTCGCAGCGGCGGCAGCGGCCATCGACGTGCCGGTGAGCTTCCTCGTCCAACTCGAAGACGAGCTCTTCACCCGAGACGAGTGCTTCGCTCTGTTCGATGCTCTGGCCACCACCGACAAACGACTCCACGCCAACCCCGGTCTCCATCCCGAGGTGCCGATGGAAGAACTCGAGCACTCGGTCGATTTTCTGGTACGGCGTCTGACTGGCGGCGCCCCTGAACGTGGGGCTGCCTTCTCGGTGTCGGAGTAGCCGGCCCAGCGTGAGCGTCAGACGCCGACCAACCGCAGGCGATTTCGACCGGCGTTCTTCGCGTCGTACATCGCTGCGTCGGCCATCCGGATCAGATCATCGAGGTCGGCAGCACCCGCACTGGGGAAGGAGACACCACCGAGGCTGATCGTGACCCGGATCTCGGTGCTCGAGTCGAGCGTCACGCTCGACTCGACGATGCGCCGCATCCGCTCGCCGATGGTTCGCAGGTCGGCTTCACCCGCGCCCGGAAGCACGGCGAGGAACTCCTCGCCTCCGTACCGCATCAGGATGTCACCCTCACGAAGCACGCTCTTCGCATTCTCGGCGATCAGCTTCAGCACGTTGTCGCCCGCCTGATGGCCGTAGATGTCGTTGACCGCCTTGAAATGGTCGATGTCGAACAGCACGACGCCGAGCGGATCGTTCGTGCGGACCGAACGACTGAACTCCTCGCTCAGCCGCTCCATGCCGAATCGCCGGTTGTACAACCCGGTCAGCGGATCGATCGCAGCGACCCGTTGCAGTCGCTCGTGGCTCAGCGCGTTGTTCAAGGCGACGGCGAAATTCGGGAGCAGTTGCTGGATCGGTGAGATCTCGCTCTCGCCGATGCGACCCGTCGAGGCAAAGATCACCACACCGATCGGCACGTGGCGGATCTGCAGCGGAAAGGCAACGACCGTACGCGGTCGGAAGCCGACGATGCCCCCGTCGAGCTGGATGTCGCTCGGTAGATCCACCCGTACCGTCTGGAGCGTTCGGTAGGAGCGCTGCACGAGCTCGCTGCCGGCGAGTGTCGTCGGCTCGGCGACACCGGAAGAAGAGACGGTGATCAGCTCACCGTCGCGCAAGATGCAGAGGGCGGATGCCGAGTAGTCACCGGCGTCATGCAGGACGTCGAGCGCAGCGTCGGCAAGGGGTCGCAGCTCGATGTGCGAGGTCAGGGTCGTGGCGAAGTTGCGTGCCACCCGGGAGGCCAGCTGTGACTCGGCGAGGGCCTCGACGAGCCGATTGAACGATGCCGCCGCATCGCCGATCTCATCGTCGGAGTCGACGGTGATCATGCACGTTGCCGGCGTGCACGCCGCCTCGTCGCCGTCCATCGTTGCGTCACGGAGCGTGGCCTCGACTTTCGACATCCGGGAGCGCATGAACCGCAGACGGGAGCCGACCACGGCACGCGACAGCAACTGGTTGGTGGCACCGACGACGAGCCCGGCACCGATGGTGGCGAGGAAGAACCTCGTCGTCAACACGTAGTCGGACGGAACGCCCATCGCCATCACGAAGAACGGAAACACGATGCCCATGAGGAGCCCGAGGGCGATCATCCAGATGGCAAGGTCGGTGAAGACCTTCTTCGTCAGTCGAGGGAGGGCCTCGTCGAAATCACCGCTCTCCGCCGACACCGCACCCCGCTCTGCGGCGCCTGCTGCTCGGTTGCCTGGATGCGCCATGACCATTCATCGGTTGCGAAGTCGCAACCATTAGTGACGGTTGCCCACTCCTGGCGTTCGGAGACGAACCGGATTCCTCGGCGCCTGCGGATCAAAGACCGAGCCCGTAGCGGGCGATCGCATCGCGGATCGTCGTCGGCGTGAATCGATCGGCCAAGGCAAGAGCCTGGGCGTCGTAGCCGACCAGATAGCGGGCACGTGGCGAGCGGCTCTCGAGCACACGGCCGATCACCTTGGCCACCCGCTGCGGGTCACCCATGAACGGCTGGGCGAGCCTGGTCAGCTCGAGCTCGCGGTCATACGCCGCGGCGTACCGGGAGCCCTCGTGGCGCCCGACGGCCCGTTCGCCGTCCTCCCAGATCGAGGTCTTGAAGGTTCCTGGCTCGACCAGAACGACCTGCACACCACTCGAGGCCACCTCGACCCTCAGTGCATCGGAGACCGCCTCCAACGCGTGTTTGCTGGCCTGGTACCAGCCCGCCAACGGGGTGGTCGTGCGACCGTAGATCGACGAGACGTTGACGATTCGACCTCGACCGGCCGCCCGCATTGCCGGCAAAGCCAGTCGGGCGAGCCGCATCGGCGCGATGGTCATGGTCTCGAACTGATGGCGGACGTCTTCGTCGGCGACGTCCTCGACGGCACCGACGTTCGAATAGCCGGCGTTGTTGACGAGGCCGAAGGGCTCGAATGAGTCGATCACCTCGGCACAGCCTTCCACGTCGGTCACATCGAGCAGGACAGGCTCGACCGAGACCCCCGCAGCCTTGGCCGCGGCCTCGAGTTCGGCGGCCTTGGCATCGCTGCGGACCGAACCGACGGATCGATAGCCCAGACGGGCCACCTCGATCGCCGTCGCCAATCCGATGCCGGAGTTCGCACCCGTGGTGAGCACCGTCCCCTTCGAACGAGCTGACGGTCCGGTGCTTCCTGCCATGGCAACCATCCTGGCAACCCGCTCAGTCGGCCGCAAGAGACCGCCGCAAGAGAGAACCGAGATGTCCGTCTCCGGGACTCGGGCGGTGGCAGCGACGAGCACGGCGACGGAGGCGCGACCAGCTGCTTCGGAGGCGTTGCACCGAATCGGTGCCTGGAGCAGAATCGCCGAATGACCTTGACGATCACGCCCATCTCTCCTGTGCTCGGCGCCGAGGTTCGGGGCGTGAACCTGGCCGAGGGCGTGGACGACGACACATTCGCCGAAATCCACCAGGCCTTCCTCGACCATGGCGTGCTCTTCTTCAAGGACCAGCCCGAGCCCATGTCGGAGGCGACCCAGATGGCGCTCGGCCGCCGGTTCGGGCCGCTCCACATCCATCCGGCAGCACCCGGTGCCGGCGAAGATGACGGCATCTTCGTCATCCACGCGCACCGAGACTCCAAGGTGGCCAACGGCAACGGCTGGCACAGCGACGTGTCGTGCGATGAGGAACCCCCCATGGCGACCATGCTCCAGCTCCGGATGCTGCCCGACGGTGGCGGCGGCGACACCATGTTCGCCAACATGGAGGCCGCCTACGCCGTGCTGCCTCCCGACGACCGGGCCTGGCTGCAGACGCTCCTGGCCCACCACACCTCCGAGCACATCTACCGCGGCCGATACAGCGACCGAGGGGTCGACGACACCGATCGCCAGGACTATCCCGAGGCCGTGCACCCGGTGGTTCGCACCCATCCCGAGACCGGGCGACCGAGCATCTACGTCAACCGGGCGT
Source organism: uncultured Acidimicrobiales bacterium (assembly GCA_963698395.1). Classification (GTDB taxonomy): domain Bacteria; phylum Actinomycetota; class Acidimicrobiia; order Acidimicrobiales; family SZUA-35; genus JBBQUN01. The sequence continues at coordinate 794,480 of CAVOQQ010000008.1, read as the reverse complement.
TCACCACCGGCATCGTCGGGATGGAAGACGACGCCGGTTCCGCTGTTCTGCGCCGGTTGCTCGAACACGTCGAGCGACCCGAGTTCCAGATCCGATTCCGTTGGGAACCGTTCGACGTTGCGCTCTGGGACAACCGCTGCCTGCAGCATTACGCCCTGTGGGACTACTGGCCGAACGAACGCATGGGGCATCGTGTCACCGTGCTCGGTGACCGCCCCCGCTTCGATCCCGCAGCACCCGACGCCGCCGAATCGTCGATCCGCATCAAACTCCGACCGCTGGCCCCCATGGGCGTCACGGCGGCCGGCTGATGGCGCCCCCACTGCGCGTCGGCCTCATGTACGACTGCCGGGTCGATCCTCGGTCCGACCTGTCGATGAGCGACGTCTACGCGGCAACCATCGAACAATCGGTCCTGGCCGACCAGGCCGGCCTCAGCCACGTCTGGTTCACCGAGCATCACTTCTGCGAAGACGGCTATCTGCCGGCCTTCCAGCCCCTGGCCGGCGCGATCGCCGCCCGAACGACCAACCTCCGCATCTCGACCGACATCGCCCTACTCCCGCTCTATCACCCGATTCGGCTGGCGGAGGAGCTGGCGGTGCTCGACCTCATCTCGAACGGGAGGATGGAGTTCGGCATCGGGATGGGTTATGTGCCCCGCGAGTTCGAGGCGTTCGGCGTCCCGCTGAAGAACCGGGTCTCGATGACCGAGGAAGCGATCCAGATCCTCCGTCTGGCGTGGGCCGACGGGCCCTTCAGCTTCCACGGCAAGCGCTACCGGTTCGACGACGTCGACGTGCACCCGAAGCCGGTGCAGCCGGGTGGCCCACCGCTGTGGATCGCGGCGATGTCCGAGGCAGGCGCGCAGCGAGCGGCGAGGTTCGGAACCAATCTGCTTCCACAGGGCCGACGGTCCGATGTGCTCGATCCGTGGCGACAAGCGGTCACCGACGCCGGCCGCTCCCCCGACGACCACCGAGTCGGACTGATCCGCTCGATCTACGTCACCGACGACAAGGAACGCGACTGGCCGATCCTGCGCCGGGCCGAGCAGCACCGGATGAGCGTCTATGACACCTTCATGGCCGACACGCCCGACGAGTACGGCTGGCGTGCGGGCGACACCATCCCCCAGACGGTCATCATCGGCACGCCAGACGAATGTGTCGCCGAACTGCAGGACTTCATCGACACCTACGGGATCACCGACATCGCCTCGTCGGGTCTTCCGCCGGGCGTCGATCCCGAGATGATGGGCCCGATGGTCGAGCGTCTCGCCCGCGAGGTCGTGCCGAGGCTCACCGGCCCGAAGTCGAGCGAGGCCACGTAGCCGCCCTGGCACACACGCCGGCCGCCGCGCCATTCGCCCAGCTCCCGGGGTACGACGAGCGTCGCTGCTTGTTCGAGGGGAGAACAGCAATGCCACAAGCAACCGGACGGCTGCACGACCGAGTCGCCGTCATCACCGGCGGCGCCGCCGGTATCGGTGCGGCCACGGTGCGGATGTTCGTGGACGAAGGTGGGAAGGTCGGTGTCTACGACCAGATCACGTTCGACACCACGATCGCCTCGGCCGTCTGGGCTGCCGATCGCCGGGAGATCCGGGCGTCGGACGGCGAGACCTTCACCTCGAGGGCGATCATCTCCACCCTCGGCGGGCTGCACACGCCGAGCAAGCCTGACCTGCCCGGCGCAGACGAGTTCGAGGGTCTTCAGTTCCACAACACCGACTGGCCCGACGATCTGGACCTCACCGGGAAACGGGTCGAAGGTCGTCATCGGCGACATGAACGCGCCGGCCGCGACCGACCTGATCGCCGAGCTCGACGACCGAGGCCTCGGCAACCGAGTCCGGTTCCAGCCCGTCGACGTTTCCGACGAAGCACAGGTCATCGATCTGATGAACCGTGCCGAGACCGACTTCGGCGGGATCGACATCGTCTTCAACAATGCGGGTATCGGAGGAGCGATCGGGCCCGTCCTCGAGCTCGACGTCGACCACTGGGATCACACCTTTGCGGTGATGACCAGCGGTGTCTTCCTCGGAATCAAGCATGGTGGTCGAGTCATGCGCGACTCGGGTAGGGGTGGTTCGATCATCAACACCGCATCGATCGCGGCACTGAGCGGCAAGGGCGGACCCCTCGCCTATTCGGCGACCAAGGCCGCGGTGGTGAACATCACGATGAACGCCGCCGTCGAGCTCGCCTACCTCAACATCCGGTGAACGCCGTGTGCCCGGGCATCATCTTCACCGACCTGATGCACCGCGGACGCGCCGACGAGGCCGACCAGACCATCGAGAAGATCCAACCGTTGCCGATGCGCGGCGAGCCCGAGCACATCGCCTCGATGGTCCGGTTCCTCGCCAGCGACGAAAGCGCCTTCGTCACCGGCACGACCCAGGTCGTCGACGGCGGCTATCTCGCCAACGGACCGCTCGGCATCCATCCCCTGCCGGGTGTATCCAACCGACCCGCGTACGCGGGGATGAACTACGGCACCACCGGCCGTGGAAACGAGATCACCTACCTCGAATCGAAAGAGACGACGAGTGAGCCGAGCGGCGTGGCGAACTCGACAGCTCAGCGACTGCGTCGAAGGTCGTCATCGGCGCCGGCGCGCCAAGGGAATCGGCGCCGCGATCGCCCATCGATGCGCCGCCGAAGGGGCAGCCGTCGTCGTCGTCGACCGGGATGAGGAAGCGCTCGAGTCCGTTCTCGATGCACTGCGCGATCCAGATGGCGGCGAACGCGACGACTCGCGGGCGTCGATGGTCGTCGGTGACATCGCGAACGAAAGCACGATCAGGGCCATGGTCGCTGTCGCCCTGGAGAACCATGGCCGCCTCGACGGCCTGGTCAACAACGCCGGCATCTTCGGCGCCTTCTCGCGATTCGAAGACAACAGCATCGAGGCATTCGACGAGATCGTTGCGATCAACGTGCGAGCTGCGTGGCTCGCGATGCAGTACGCCAAGCCGGCAATGCTGGCGAGCGATGGCGGGGGCTCGATCGTCAACATGGCCTCGATGGCCGCCATGCGAGCCAACCGGGGCCTCTCGCTCTACGGCATGACCAAGGCGGCGATCGCGAACCTGACGATCAACGCCGCCACCGAGTACGCCAAGCACGACATCCGGGTGAACGCCGATCTGCCCGGGCCCGATCGACACCGACATGCTCGGATCTGTCGAGGAGTTCATCGACGAACGCCACTCCGACCTCGCACGAGCGCAGATCACGCAGTCCATCCCGCTCGGGCGCTACGGCAGAGCCCGAAGAGATCGCCGGTGCCGCCGCGTTCCTGCTGAGCAGCGACGCCGGTTTCATGACCGGAGCCCGCATGCCGGTCGACGGCGGCCAATCGCTGGAATAGGCCACCGCCCGTTCCTACCCGCCACCGGCACACGCCACCACCAAGAGCACGTCCACCACCAAGAGGCCATCGTGAATCCAGAAGAACGTCAGCCGAAGCACTACGAGGTCGTCGTCCTCGGTGCTGGGCTGTCCGGTGTCTGCGCAGCGATCAAGTTGAACGAAGCGGGAATCGAGAACACCCGCGTCTTCGAAAAGGCCGCCGATCTCGGCGGCACCTGGCGCGACAACCACTATCCCGGCGTGGCGTGCGACGTCCCCTCGCACCTCTACTCCTATTCCTTCGCCCCCAATCCGGAATGGTCGAGGTGGTATGCCCCGGGCCAGGAGATCTGGGACTACGTCCGGAAGTGTGCGATCGACTTCGGTGTCTACGACCAGATCACGTTCGACACCACGATCGCCTCGGCCGTCTGGGTCGCCGATCGCTGGGAGATCCAGGCGTCGGACGGCGAGACCTTCACCTCGAGGGCGATCATCTCCGCCCTCGGCGGGCTCCACACGCCGAACAAGCCTGATCTGCCCGGCGCAGACGAGTTCGAGGGTCGTTCAGTTCCACACCACCGACTGGCCCGACGATCTGGACCTCACCGGGAAACGGGTCGCCGTGATCGGCACCGGTGCCACGGCAGTCCAGATCGTGCCCGAGATCGCCGACCGCGCCGCCGAGCTGGTCGTCTTCCAGCGAAGCCCGGTGTGGGTCGGCGCCAAGAGGGACGACGAGTACAGCGAAGCGGAGCGGGAAGAGTTTCGACGCAATCCTGCAGGCGATGCAGGACCTTCGACGCGAGCTCTGGGAGTCGTGGGAGTTCGCCAGCGTCGAGCTCCACCGCGAAGGCACCGAGGTCAACAAGACCGCCGAGGCCAAGGCACGGCAGATGATCGAGCGAAGCGTCTCGGATCCCGAACTGGCGAAGGCGCTCACCCCCGACCACAACTTCGCCTGCAAACGGCCCACGATCTCGAATCGCTACTACGCGACGTTCGACAAACCCAACGTGCTGCTCGTCACCGGCGGGGTCGAGTCGCTGACCGCACACGGTCTGATCTCGTCAGGCGCACCACTACGACGCCGATGTGATCGTCTTCGCCACGGGCTTCAAGCCCTTCAACGTCACCAACGAGATCGATCTGACCGGCGTCGGCGGCGTGCCGCTGGCCGAGCGCGTGGAGCGAGGAGGTCACGTCCTACAAGTCGGTCATGGTGCACGACTTCCCGAACCTGTTCTTCCTGATGGGTCCGAACGGGACCGGCCTCCAATCGGCGCTGCAAACGATCGAGCCGGCAGCCGACTTCGCCGTGGGGGCCGTCGTGCAGATGAGCCGTGACGGCATCGCGGCGCTCAGCCCCACGCAGGCATCGGTCGATGCGTTCACCCGCAACGTGCGAGATCGATTCGAGCAAACGACGCACAGCAAGGGCTGCACGTCGTGGTGGTCGGAGGCCACCGGCCACAACCACAGCATCTGGCCAGGATCCGTGCGATCTGCTTGCAACACTCGATCTCGAGGACTTCGACGTCGTTCGATAGAGACAACGGCACCGACAAGGACAACGACAAGGACAGCGACAAGGACAAGGACAACGACACCGGCACCGGCACCGGCACGACGAGGCGAGCGAGAAGACCCGAGCGAGACGGGGACGTTCGGCTCTGGTCGTCACGATCGCCGTGACCGAGAGTGGATCGTGACGGCCCGTCCGACGGGTCCGGTCCACGACTGGGGGTTGTCCTGTGACAGTCACTGAACAACGTTCGTTGCCCGCCGAGGTCACGGCGGTCCCCGACCGCGAGCAGCCGCTCGCCGCCGACAGCGCAGTGTTCGACACGACCGAACTCCGCTGGTTCTTCTCCGGATCGCTTCCCCGCGACATCGGCGAGTGGTTCGGTGCTTCCACCGGTGTCCTCGAGCAGCGGTGCGACACCTACCTGGTCGATGGCCCGGTGAGCGGACGCTCCGACATCGGCCTGAAGCGTCGCTTCGGTGAAACGTTGGAACTCAAGATTCGACTGTCCGTCGATGAGACCGTGCAGCTTGGCGATGGTCTCCCGGGCGATGGTCTCCCGGGCGATGGTCTCCCGGGCGATGGTCTCCCGGGCGATGGTCTCCCGGGCGATGGTCTCCGGGGCGCGCCGGAGGGGTGGCGGCGGTGGAGCCCCGTCGAGGCTCGTGCCGCCGAGCGCCTCGTCCCTCCGGGTGCCGCCGACCGATGGATCGATGTCGACAAGTCGATCGTCAAGCGACGGTTCACCGGCGATGGCACCGAGATCGCGTTCGCTTTCGGCGCTCCGGCCACCGGTATCGGCTGTGATGTCGAGGTCGCTCGGATCTCGGTCGGCACTCGTCCGTGGTGGACCCTTGCCTTCGCTGCGTTCGGGCCGCTCGACACGCGGCACGAATCCCTTCGGGCTGCGTGGAACGGCTTGGTCGCCATCTCGGGGAGGCCACCGTCGTTTGCGGCTTGCGACCGTCGAGCGATGGGCTACCCGGAGTGGCTCGCCCTCATCGCTTCGAACGATCAGACCACGCCACTGGTGTCGCGCTCGTTGCTCGCTTCACGTTGACCCACCACTGTGCGGTTTCCCAGGGAGCTCTCGGCCACCGCTCAGCTTGGCCCGTTTGACTGAGGTCGTTCCCCAGTCCTCATCGGAGCCAGCCATGAGTATCCACGATTCCACCAACCGCACCGCTCTTCGCCGTGGCATGACGGCGTCGGTCGCCGCCCTCTGCCTCGTGCTCACTGCCTGCTCGAGCTCCGGGTCCGACGCCGCCTCCACGACCGACGAGGCAACCACGGTCCAGGCCTCGGCCACCACCGCCGCAACCACCATCACCACCGTCTCGTCCGCCGTCGAGACCGACTCCGATGGCAGCCTTCGCACCCTCGACGACACCCACGCCGACACCAATGACGGCGACCATGACGTCGCCGATGCCACCACGATCTCGCTGACCGATGGTGGCACCTCGATCGACGGGACCGGCGCCGGCGTGACCGGCGACATCGTCACGATCACCGAGCCTGGCACCTACGTCCTGTCGGGCACCCTCTCCGACGGACAGGTCGTGGTCGACAGTGTCGACGACGGCAAGGTCCGTCTCGTTCTCGACAACGCCACCATCTCGTCCTCGAGCAGCTCGCCGATCGTGATCAACGAAGCCGACGAGGCCGTGGTCGTGCTGGCCGAAGGATCGGTCAACTCCCTGGCCGATGCCTCGGCGTCGGGCGCGGATGACGACATCGACGATGCCCCGACCGCCACTCTGTTCTCGATGGCCGACCTGACCATCGCCGGCTCGGGCACGCTGAACGTCACCGGTTCGAGCAATGACGGCATCACGAGCACGGACGGACTCGTCATCCTGTCCGGCACGATCAACGTCGACGCCGTCGACGACGGCATCCGGGGCAAGGACTACCTCTATGTCGTCGGCGGCACCATCAGTGTGGTTGCCGGTGGCGATGGGCTGAAGTCCGACAACGAGAACGACGCCGAGTACGGCTGGATCCAGATCGAGGCCGGGAGCGTGACCGTGTCGGCAGGGGCGCAGGGCATCGACGGTTTCGGTGCCGTCACCATCGTCGGCGGCGACATCGCTGTCACCGACTCCGAGGAGGGTCTCCAGGGCATGGCCATCACCATGGCCGGCGGCACCGTCGACATCACCGCTTCCGATGACGGACTGAACGCCACGTCGCACAGCGCCGATGGCGGCGCCGAAAACGTCGAGGATGGCGTCAGCTTCACGATGAGCGGCGGCACCATGACCATCGCGGCCGGCTCCGACGGCATCGATTCGAACGGCGTGGCCACCATCACCGGCGGCACGCTGGCCATCGCCACGGGAGCGAGCTCCACTGGCGGCAACGGCGCCCTCGACGTCAACGGCACGTTCACGGCGCCGGGCGTCGTCGTCATCGATGCCACCAGCATCGCCGCTGGGGAACGAGTCTCCATCGTCGACGCGGGAGGCACCGTCATCGCCACCGTGGTCACCACGACCAACGCCACCTCGTTGACGATCACCGCCCTGGACATCGTCCCCGGCGAGACCTACACGATCTACACCGGCGTCGGCACGTCCGAGACCGACACCGAAGGATTGGGCGAACTCACCACCTCGACCGCGACCGAAGCTGCCGAGTCGGTCGCCGTCGGTCGGGGCGGCGCCGGTGGCGGCCCCGCCGCCGGTGGGGGCGGGCGCCCCTGAACGCGGACGCCAGGAGCCCACTGATCGGCCTGCGGGCAACCTGACGTCCAGCAGTCTCTCGGCACGTTCTCAGCAAACTCTCGGTTTCGGCTGTTTGACTGATCGCATGAAAGACAACGATCGAACCGTGCAGGCCGGGCAGCGACATGGCCGGTGAACATCTTCTCGTCGTCGACGACGAGGACAACCTCCGGTCCATGCTCTGCGCCGCCCTTCGCCACCATGGCTTCGAGATCAGCGCGGCCGCCAACGGACGAGCGGCGCTCGTCGCCATCGCCGAAACCAAACCAGACCTCGTGGTGTTGGATGTCATGATGCCAGACCTCGATGGATTCGAGGTCTGTCGTCGACTCAGAGCCGACAACGACCACACTCCCGTGCTGTTCCTCACGGCGCGCGACTCCACCGACGACAAGGTCCGGGGGCTGACGCTCGGTGGCGACGACTATCTCGAGAAGCCGTTCAGCCTCGAAGAACTCGTCGCTCGGGCCACCGCCGTTCTGCGCCGCACCGGCGGCATCAATCACGACCGCGAGATTCTCGAACTCGAAGATCTCAGCCTCGACGACGATGCCCACATCGTCCTCAAGGCCGGAGAGCACGTCCATCTCTCCCCCACCGAGTACAAGCTGCTGCGCTACCTCCTCATCAACCACGGCCGTGTCCTGTCCAAGGCGCAGATCCTCGACCACGTCTGGGAGTACGACTTCGATGGCGACGGCGGCATCGTCGAGACCTACATCGGCTATCTGCGGCGCAAGCTCGACACCACCGAACCGAAACTGATCCACACCATCCGCGGCGCCGGGTACACCATGCGTGTCCAGCCATGAGCGCCGGGCGGCAACGGTGAGATCACTGAACCTCCGCACCCGGCTCCTCGTCGGCATCGGATGCATTGCGGTCCTCCAGATCGTGATCGCCTTGGTCGTCGTCAACGCCACGCGCGATCAGCTCACCGATCAGATCGACGACCGATTGACCGTGGCGGCCACGCCGGAGCGCACCGAGGGATTCGACCGAGAAGGCATCCACGGCGGACCGGATCGCGTCGGCGCACCGGCCACTGCTCCCGACCGGCTCAGCGACACGTACGAAGGGGTACTCCAAGCGGACGGCACCCTGCTCACGTTCTTCCCGCCGAACAGCACCGGCATCGAGTTGGCCCCGCCGGCGATCGACCCCGCAACCGCCCGCGAGTCGATCGGACGACCCATCACCGTCGACGCCACGGGGGCCGACCTCGAGTACCGTGCCATCGCCACCGATTCCGGCAGGGGCGAGCTCTTCATCACGGCGATCCCCCTCGACGGGGTCAACGCCACGGTGGCCGATCTGAGAACGGTCGTTGCGCTCACCGTCGCTGCCATCACGCTGGCGCTGGCCCTCGTCACCTGGTGGGTACTTCGCCTGGGCATCGCCCCGATCAAGCGCATGACCGCCACGGCCGAAGCCATCGCCGCCGGCGACCTCTCCGAACGGATCGCCGATGCCGATCCGCGCACCGAGGCCGGTCAGCTCGGCCACGCCCTGAACACCATGCTCGGCCGCATCGAGACCTCGTTCGAGCAACGGACCAAAGCCGAGGAGAAGCTCCGCCATTTCATCGCCGACGCCTCCCACGAGTTGCGCACCCCGGTCGCCACCATTCGCGGCTACGCCGAGCTCTATCGCTTCGGCGGGCTCGAGGATCCAGCGGAACTCGACGACGCCATGCGGCGCACCGAACAGGAAAGCCAACGCATGTCTCGTCTGATCGCCGACATGCTGAACCTCGCCAAGCTCGATCGCGACCCGACCATCGCCGCCCGGCCGGTCAGCCTCACCTCGCTGGCCCAGGACACCCTCGCCGATGCTCGAGCCACGCATCCGGAGCGGACGATCGAGACCGACATCGCCACGGAGGATCTCGTGGTCGAGGGCGACGAAGACCTCCTCCGTCAGGTCTTCGCCAACATCACCACCAATGCCATCCTGCACACCGGTCCCACCGCCACAGTCACCGTCACCACCAGGCGTTTCGACGACCGAGCCGTCGTCACGATCGCTGACGACGGTGATGGCATGGCGGCCGACGTGGTTGCCCGGGTCACCGAACGGTTCTACCGGGCTGACCCCTCGCGCAGTCGCCACAAGGGCGGCAGCGGTCTCGGGCTTTCGATCGCCGACAGCGTGGTGACCGCCCACGGGGGCACGCTCGGTGTCGACAGCAGCCCCGGCAAGGGCACCGTCGTCACCATTTCCCTGCCGCTTGCTCCCTGAGGTACCTCACGAAGGGCTGATTCGGTGGACGGCTACCTGGGTTGCGGATCGGCGGGCAGCCAGTCGAGCTGTTGGCGCAGGACGCGGTTCCACTTGGACCCCGGAAGCTCTGGGCGAAGCAAGACCAGACCGGTGCCGTACTTGGAGAACTTGACCGGCCGGAGGCCGCGCTCCCAGAGCAGGCGATCGATCGGTGACGGCCGGTGACTCGATTTGGTCTCGACGACGACCTGGTCGACCAGCTGTCGGGACACGCCATCGCGCACCGCCATCGTGAGCGCATGGTCGATCGTTGCTCGGCTCGTGTCGGCGACGAGGAGCGTGGTTCGGTGATACTCGGTCGTCATCGTCGGTCGAAGACCGACCGTCACGGCCTCCAGGTCGAGTCGAGCGGTCGCGGACTGCGGGTGCCGATCCAGTCGATGATCGAGCGTGTCGACGATGAAGCGACGGTCGCTTGGCGAGAGTTGGTCGTGTGCCGCGAGGTCGGTGGGCCGACGCGACTTCACGGTCTCGCCACGACGACTCCGAGTCTTGACCTCGAGATAGGTCGAGCCACCGTCGAGGTACGTCCGAACCCTGACCTTGAATCGGTGCGGTCGTTGCCTCGCCGCGTCGAAGAACGAATCCAACTGCGCCGTGTCGAAGTAGGTGGACCAGTAGCCGAACTGCCGACGCCCATCGATCTCGAGTGCCTGCATCGCATTCCGAGCGTCGGAGGCGCCGGTGTTGCCGACGATCACGTCGGACGCCGGGTTGGACATCAGGTCGTCGAGGTCAGTTCGTGTGATCAGGTACTTCCGATCGACCCGCGTTTGCAGTGATGCTGCGTGGTCGAGGTCCTCCAGCGTGACGGTCGCGAGATCGGCCAGCCAGGAGCCGAATCGGCCATTGTCGGGCTTCACGGTCTCGCTCGTCATCGAAGCAGCTCCGCCTCGGGCGCCGTGGTCGGTGAACTCTCGACGGCTTCATGGGCACCGAGGTCATGCGATGGTCGTGCAAGCTCGAATCGGACCTCGACCGAAGTCGTGTCGCGCACCAGATCGACTTTGCGGATCGTCACATGATGGACCCGGGCGGCGAGCAGCTGCTCGAGGTGATCGACCAGCAGTGCCTCGTTCGTGAAGGCACGGTCGAGCGTCATCGTCTGGCGGCGGTAGCCGCCGAAGAGCCGTGGATGGTCGGAGACGAACACGACCCCGACGAGCACTGCCATCAGCGCCGGTGTGAGCCAGGCGGGTGTCACGGTGATGCCGCCGAGCAGGCCCAGCGAGAGCGCGGCGAAGAAGTAGGCCACCTCGTGTTGATCGAGCTCGGACGAGCGGAGGCGAATGATCGACAGCACACCGAACAGCCCCAGTCCCAAGCCGGCGGAGGCCTCGGTGGAACCGAGTGCGTTGGCAACGGCCATCACGCCGACGTTCACGACGAGGAAGGCAACGAGCAGGTCCCGCCGGCGGTGGCGCGGGAAGTAGAGACCGAAGACCAACACGCTGATGGCGATGAGGTCGAGACCGAAGAGGATTGGTGCGGACATTGTTCTGGCTCCTGATGGTTCGTGACGGCAACGATCGTGTCGCCCCAACCCGAGAGTTCGCTGAGAGTGGCCGCGGAACTCGCAGAGCATCAGCGCAGGCAGCAGAGCATCAGCGCAGGCAGCAGAGCATCGGCACTGGCCCGGCCGACCCAGTCGGGCAAGGGCTCTCAGCCAATTCACGGCCCATTGTGCGGGGCATCTCAGTTCGATGCCGTTGATTGGTCGGTATGAGCCCTCGATACCTCCCCCTTCCCCTGCTCGTCGCCATCGTGCTGGCCGTCAGCGCCTGCGGCACGACCGTCGCCGAAGGCGCTTCGTCGAATCTGAGCGACGATGCTGCCGTCTCCACCGAACGGGCCGATCCCGGGTCGGTGTTCGATGCCGGCGTCGTGCACGAGATCGCCATCGAGATCGATGACACGGACGTTGCCGACATGATCGCCACCTACCTCAGCGACGACGAGAAGGAGTGGATCGAGGCCACGGTCACCATCGACGGATCGACCTACGACAGCGTCGGACTTCGGTTGAAGGGCAACTCGTCGCTTCGCGGCGTCAGCACCGACTCGCTTCCCGAAGGACTCCCGTGGCTCATTCGTCTCGACAAGTACGTCGACGACCAGAATCACGAGGGTTACACCGACCTCGTGGTGCGGTCCAACACCACCGCCACCGCGTTGAACGAGGCGGTGGCGCTCGAGCTGCTCGGCGATGCCGGGCTCGCGACCGAGCAGGCGATCAGCGTTTCGTTCTCCGCCAACGGCAGTGCTCCGGTGCTACGTCTCGTGGTCGAACACCCTGACGACACCTGGATGGCAGCCACCTTCGCTGGCGAGGGAGCGCTCTACAAGGCGGAGAGCACCGGGGACTGGTCCTACCGTGGTGACGACCCCGAGTCGTACGACGATGTCTTCGACCAGGAAGCAGGCAAGGACGACACCGACCTCACGCCGCTCATCGACTTCCTCGACTTCATCAACAACGCCGACGATGCGACGTTTGCGGCGGAACTGCCCGAGCGTCTCGACGTCGAAGCGTTCGCTCGCTACCTGGCCATGATGGATCTGGTCGACAACTTCGACGACATCGACGGCCCCGGCAACAACGCCTACCTGTACTACGACATCGAAACGGAACAGTTCACCGTGGTGCCGTGGGATCTCAACCTCGCCTTCGGTGCCACCAACGAGGGCGTCGGTGGCCGGCCCGTCGGTGAACAACCGACAGCGGGACCGACCGCACCCGAGGGCGCTGCCGGCGGTCGCCTGCCCGGTGGTCAGCAGCAGTCGAACGTCCTCGTCGAGCGATTCAAGGCGAACGACTCGTTCCTTGCGCTGTACACCGCAGCGTTGACCGATCTCGATGCCCAGTTGTTCGACAGTGGCGCTGCCGAAGCGGTCCTCGCCGACTGGATGGCGCTCCTCGAGACCGTGCCGCAGCTGATCGACCCCGACGCCGTGGCCGCTGACGCTGCCACCATCAGCCAGGTCTTCCCGTGACTCGCAGCAGGTCGGTCCCGCCGAGCCGGCGCCGTATCGTCATGCGGGCTCTGCTGACCGCACTCGGACTCGTGGTCGTCGGCGCTTCGGCCATGTCGTGGTGGGCGCTGGACCGGTTCGTGATCGACCACGTCGAGATCGACGACGTCGCTGCCTATGAATCGTCGGTCCTCGAATCGACCGACGACGGTGGCGTGCTGTCAACGGTTCTGCGTCGGTCGTATCGGACCGAGCGGTCGGCGACGATGCCTCGACGTCTGCGTCCGACACGCCGACGGTCACCGCCGACAGCTACCAGTCCGACGGGCTCTCGATCGAGATCACCACCGTGGTGACCGGAAGCGGCGCCGACACGGTGACCTACTACGTTGCCGATGTCGTCCTCGACGACGCAACGACCGTTCGATCGGGCTTCGCCGAGAACTCCTTCGGCACCAACATCGTTGCCAACACCTCGGACATCGCCGAGTACTACGACGCCGTGTTCGCCATCAACGGCGACTACTACGGGTTCCGAGATTCAGGCATCGTGATCCGCAACGGCGTCGCCTTCCGCGATGACGGCGCCCGCGCCGGCCTCGTCATGTACACCGACGGATCCATGACCGTCTACGACGAGACGACCACGAGTGCCGATCAGCTGCTCGCCGACGGAGCGTGGAACACGTGGTCGTTCGGACCGGCACTCGTCGACGGTGGCGTCGTGGTCGACGGGATCGAGAACGTCGAGATCGACACCAATTTCGGCAATCACTCGATCCAGGGTGAGCAGCCCCGCACCGGCGTCGGGGTCATCGACGACAACCACTTCGTCTTCGTCGTCGTCGACGGTCGCAGCACCGGGTACAGCCGTGGCGTCACCATGACCGAGTTCGCCGACATCTTCGTCGGCCTCGGTGCGACCACCGCCTACAACCTCGACGGCGGCGGCTCGTCGACCATGTACTTCAACGGCGATCTGGTCAACGACCCGCTTGGCAAGGGCCAAGAACGTGGCACCAGCGACATCATCTACATCGGTTGAAAGGCAGCCGGCCATGATCATCCTCATTCCCGCCTTCGAACCCGGCGAACGCCTCATCGAGCTCCTCACATCGGTCACCGAGGCACACTCGTCGCAACGGATCGTGATCGTCGACGACGGCAGTGGGCCCGACTACGCCGGCATCTTCGAACGGGCGCGTCGGCTCGATGCCACCGTCCTGCATTATCCGGGACCGGACAGGAATCGCAATCGGGGCAAGGGCCATGCGCTCAAGTTCGGCTTCGCGGCGATCGGCGATGCGTTCCCCGATGATTCGATCGTCTCGGCCGACTGCGATGGACAACACACCGCTGCCGACATCGAACGCGTTGCCGATGCCCTGCGCACCACCGACGCTCCGCTCGTGCTCGGGTCGCGGGCCTTCACCGGCACCGTGCCGGCGCGCAGTCGCCTGGGTAATGCCGCGACCCGGCTGGTCGTCGCCGCCGCCACTCGATCTCGGATCGGCGATACCCAAACCGGGCTGCGGGCCTTCGCACCGGGACTCCACGACTGGCTCCAGGCAATCGACGGCGACCGGTTCGAATACGAGCTCAACATGCTCCTCCAGGCTCGACGGGATGGCATCGAGATCATCGAGGTCCCGGTCGAGACGATCTACCTCGATCAGAACGAGTCCTCCCACTTCCGACCACTGATCGATTCCGCCCGCGTCTACTGGCCGATCGTCAAGTTCAGCCTGTCGTCGATCACGGCGTTCGTGGTCGACTTCGCGCTCCTCCTCTTGCTCATGGGTCTCACGGGCAATCTGGCACTGTCGGTCGTCGCTGCCCGCCTCGTCAGTGCCACCGTGAACTTCATCATGAACCGCCGTTTCGTGTTTCACGGTGCCGACTCGGGCCGGTGGGAAACGGCGGCGCTGCGCTACGGATCGCTGGTCGTTGCCTTGCTCACCGCGAACTACGCCCTGCTCCGAACGTTGACGAGCCTTGGGCTGGGACTCGCGATCGCCAAGCTCCTCACCGAGGCGACCTTGTTCACCGTCGCCTACCACGTGCAGAAACGAGTGGTCTTTCACGCTGTACTCGAACCGGCCGGCGAGCCGGCGGGCACCGGCTGATTCGGCGGAGCGGGTCGCGTCGTCGCTCCCGATGCCATGCCGGGAGTGTTCCCGAGCGAGCGTCTTGGAGAAGGCCACGATGCCCGCCTTGCACGCGGCACAGACCGCCTCGCCTGATGAACCGACTCGAGCGGCGTCAGACGAGCATGTTGACGACTCGATCGTGTCCCCGCTCGACCATGCCCGGCAACACCGCATGGTGCATGTTGAGCGCGCCCACGAGATTGATGTCGATCAACCGGGTCCAGTCTTCGGGATTCGTCTGGAGGAACGGCACGAACAAGTCCCAACCGGCGTTGTTCACCAGCACGGCGACTCGGGCCCAATTCGGCGGTGATCTGTTCGGTCGTCGCAGCAGGGAGTCGGGAAGAGCAGCCGGGAGTCGGGAACGGCGGGGTCGGGAAGAGTCGAGGAGAGGAACGTGTTGTCGAGCCGCCATCGCCTAACGTGGGGGAATCGTCGACCGAATCCCATCCGATGAAGCACCCGAGCGCTGGCTGGAAGAACTGCCCGAGCGAGCGCTCTACGACATCTACACCCACGCCATCGCCACGCGTTTTCCGGCCTTCGGGACGCGAACGTTCGAAGAGGCCCGGTTCGCCATGGCGCAGACTCTGCACACCTATGACGGCAGCAAGGGAGTCGATCAGGGCTTGGTGGACATCATCATCACGCCCGAGAGCCATGCCCGCTTCGGCGAGGATCTCGAGTCCTTCGTCTCCAAACATGGCCTGCGAGGCTGGATCGAGGCCGGCGAATCACTCGTCTTCGTCACCGATCACGGGCAGTTCACCGACGTGCCCGTGTTGGCCGAGACGCTGGGTCGTATCGGGCTCGGCCGTCGAGCGACGACCGTCCAGGTGGTGAGCGAGATGATCTCCGAGATCGAGCTCGACATCGGAGACGGCGCGTTTCCCGTGATCGACGCACTTCGCAACATCTCCTCTGTCGTCCAGACCGTGCCTCGTCTGGACGGGGACCCCTCCGCTGACGTGCATGCCTATCGAAACCGGAAGAACGCCTTTGCGCTCCGAATGCTCGAAGCGGTGCGGAACACCGAAGGTTCGATGACGGTCATGTCACTGATCGCACGCCACAATGCGACGTCCAAGAAGGGTCACACGCTCTACATCCACGAGCCGAACCGGCGCACGCTCGAGAGCTATGTGGGAGCGACAACCAAGATCGTGCCCGTCTACATCGACTGCCCGACCTTCGGTGAGGGCGGTAGCGTCGAGCCGGCCACGATTCGCTACGAGTTCTTCCAACCGATGTTCATCAACGATTCGCGTGAGGACGGCAGGAAGATCGTGGAGATGTTCCGAGAGGCGACGAGTCGAACGGTCGGACACCGCTATCGCTACGGGGTGAAGGTGCGATCCTGGCGAGCGCAAATGGCCCAACGCCGGGTGAAGGCCGCGCTCCCGGCCCCCCACCGCCGCGAAGCGGCCGAACCCCAGCCCGACTACTGAGGCACGGGACCGCCGAGCTGGGTCTGCCATGAATGCTCGGGACGTTGTGCCCTGGAGGGAATCATTCGCTGGGCTGATGATCGCCCCATGGATGATTCAATGATGGTTGAAGCGTTCCGAGCGTTGGGCGACCCGGTGCGCTGGACGATCGTGAACGAACTGCGCCACGGCACCCGGTGCGCCTGTGTGCTTTCCGAGGTCGCCGAGGTGTCGCCGTCGTTGTTGTCGCACCATCTCAAGACGCTGCGAGAAGTCGGCCTCATCACCGGCGAACGGCGGGGTCGATGGATCGACTACCGCCTGACCCCCGAAACGTTGCAGCATCTGTCGGCAGTGCTGGCTCCCGAGGCGGTGACGGTCTGATGGCGTTGGCAGAGAAATCAACGGAGGTGTCCGGGAGTCAACGTCGCTGGGTGCCCCTTGGTTTCGCAGGTGTCCTGTGGTTCGTGCTCTACCGGCTGAACGAGCCGTTTTGGGATTGGTTGCTCTACGACACGATCGGCCTCGACGCCGACACCCGCTTCGCCGAATCGGCGCACTTCTTCTTCTACGACGTCACCAAGATCGCCTTGTTGCTCACCGGTGTCATCTTCGTCGTCACCGTGCTCCGCAGCTTCATGTCGGTCGAACGCACCAGGGCACTCCTGGGTGGCCGCCGCGAAGGCGTCGGCAACGTGTTCGCTGCCGGGCTTGGCGTCGTCACACCGTTCTGTTCGTGCTCGGCGGTGCCGGCGTTCATCGGCTTCGTCGCCGCTGGTGTCCCGCTCGGGGTCACCCTCAGCTTCTTGATCGCCAGCCCGCTGGTGAACGAAGTGGCCATCGTGTTGTTACTCGGCTTGTTCGGCTGGAAGATCACCGCCCTCTACGTGGTCGGCGGGATGACGATCGCCATCGTCGCCGGGTTCGTGCTCGGCCGGTTGAAGCTCGAACGCTGGGTCGAACCGTTCGTGTTCGAGACCAAGCTCCGCGGAAAGGCGATCGACCCCTCCCAGGGGCTCTCGTGGGACGACCGCATCACCATGGGACGCGAGGAAGTCGTCTCGATTCTCCGCAAGATCTGGCCGTACCTGCTCGTTGGCATTGCGCTGGGGGCAGCGATCCATGGCTGGGTCCCCGAATCGTGGATCGCCGACCACGCGTCGTCGGGAGGTTGGGGTGTACTGATCGCCGTCGGACTTGGCGTTCCTCTGTACTCCAAC
The DNA here is from genome assembly GCA_963698395.1 of uncultured Acidimicrobiales bacterium. Taxonomy (GTDB): domain Bacteria; phylum Actinomycetota; class Acidimicrobiia; order Acidimicrobiales; family SZUA-35; genus JBBQUN01. Next base: position 776,811 of record CAVOQQ010000008.1, on the reverse strand, counting down.
GCCGCCGGCGTGTTGCCCTTGGTCGAAGCCCTCCACGACAAGGGCCTACCCATCGGAACCGTGCTTGCCTTCATGATGAGCGTGGTCGCCCTGTCGACCCCGGAGATGATTCTGCTGCGCCGAGTGCTCAAGAAACAGCTCATCGCCACCTACGTCGGGGTGGTCGCTGTCGGCATCGTCGCCACCGGCTATCTGTTCAACCTGGTCATCTGACCATTGCAGCGCACGACACACGAATCAGGAGAAGAAGATGGATATCAAGATCCTCGGTACCGGCTGCGACAAGTGCCAAACCCTCGAGGCGGTCACCCACGAAGCCGTCGACGAGTTGGGCCTCACCGCCGAGTTCGAGAAAGTGACCGACGCGGGCGAGATCGCCTCCTGGGGTGTCATGGCAACCCCGGCACTGGTCATCGACGACGAAGTCGTCCTCTCGGGCCGCGTCCCATCCAAAGCCGACATCGCGGCCCTGTTGAGCGCACGATGACCAACGACCTCGGCTCACCTCGATGACGCCGGCCGCCGAACAGCGCGATCGCGTCGATGACGTCCTTCGGTTGGTCACCGACGAACCCGACTCCCGCATCGATCTGTTGGCCCGGAATCTGGCCAAGTACGGAACGGTCTACAACACGCTCGCAGCCAGCTGTGAGGTCTCGGGCACCATCGAGCGGATCGCCCGCGAGCCATCACCGTGACGGTCAGCCGGTTCCGAGTCGCAGCGATGGACTGCGACGCCGAAGCGGAACTCGTACGCATGAAACTCGCCGACCTGACCGGCATCGACCGGGTCGCCATCGAGCTACCCGAACGCGAGGCCGTCGTCGAACACCACACCGACACCGACCTCATCGATGCAGCCCTTCGAGACCTCGGTCTCGGAACCGTTCACCTCGGTGACGGCGGCGTCATGCCCGCAGCCACCGACGAGGCCACCGAGCGCCGAGCACTGGGCATTGCGCTCGCAATCAACGCCGGGTTCTTCATCGCCGAACTCGCCTTCGGGCTCATCGCCCGATCCATGGGTCTCGTTGCCGACGCCCTCGACATGGGCGCCGACGCCAGCGTGTACGCCCTCAGCCTCGCCGCCGTCGCATCCGCCACCACCCGGAAGAAGCGACTCGCCCGCAACAGCGGCTACCTCCAACTCGGACTCGCAACCGTCGGCCTCGCCGAAGTCGCCCGTCGAGCCCTCAGCGACAGCGGCCCCCCTGACACGACCTCCATGATCGTTCTGTCCGTCCTCGCCCTCGCCGGCAACATCGCCACGCTGGTGATCCTGCGAAAGGTCCGAACCGGGGAAGCCCACCTCGAAGCCAGCTGGATCTTCACCGCCAACGACATCAAGGTCAACACCCTCGTCATCGCCGCCGCCATCATCGTGGCTGCCACCGACTCCCCACTCCCAGACCTCATCGCCGGAGCGCTCATCTTCGTCATCGTCGCCAACGGCGCCCGGCGGATCCTCACCATCAGCCGATAGCCCAACGAGCGTCGGATCAGCACCGAGGCCGTGCACGTCGCCGGGATCGGCGAGCGAACGTCGCTCCAGCTCGGCTGACGGTGGCGACCTGACCGAATCGCCCCGACCCGCTACGAGGAGCGTCGCTCGAGGACAGCGCTTCGCCTCATCGGGCTCGCTCGACCGTCCAACCGGCCCTGCTGGCCCATCGTTGGACGCGTCGTGCTCGCAGCGTGTTCCACCGGCTCGGTCCGCCGGTCTCTTCCATGTCGAACCAGACCTCGCCAGGGTGCTTGTTCTGGACCGGCCACGTCCCGTCGGCGCGCCGACGCTCGATGACGGCGTCCAGGGCGTCTCGACATCGTTCGTCCCATGGTGCGTCGGCGGCCTGGAAGTGGTCGAGTCCGCGGAGCACGTCGTAGTGCCACCGTGGCGGAAACGACAGCTTGGTGAACGCCGGGTGCACGACGGAGCCATCTCGATGTGACTTGTAGAGCCGATGGGCGAGGAAGAACTCACGCCCTCGTGTCATGGCGTGTGCGATGTCGCGGCGATCGGGTTCGTGTCGTGCCGATTCGGCGAGGGCTTCGAGCGCGAGGATGCTCGTATGAAACGAGCTGTGCCGATCGCCGAAACGCACGGTTCGACAGTTCCAGCCACCATCGGCCAACTGGTTCGCCAGCAGCCAGGTCAGGGCCGCGTCGACCCGAGCATCGTCGTATCCGAAGTACCGAGCCAACGTCAGATACATCGAGGTCACACACGCCTCGGGCGCATCGATCGTGATCGCCGAAGTGAGGCCACCGTCGAAGTAGCGAGCGCCGTCCCAGATTCGCTCGACTCCTCTCGACGCAGCCGGATGCCCAGGGGCAAGGCCGCAGTGTCGCAGCAGGAGCAGCGTGTAGGTGGTCGAGGTCCACTTCGGGCCGTACAAACCCGCAGCCCAGGTCCCCGATGGGTCCTGTCGGGCGAGCAAGTGCGCTCCCCACCCGTTCGTTTCGACCAACGCTCGTTCGGCGTCGATCTCCTCCTCCGGCGCGTCGAGGAGATCGCGCTTGGTCTGCCACCGAATAGCGGGATCGCCATCCAACAGCCAGTCGAGGACTCGCTTCGAGACCGGCTCCACCTTCACCCCCACCGGTTCATGCTGCCACGATCCTCGCCTCCCTGTCGCTACCTGGTGGACCCATGATCCAACGGGAGTGGCTCCCGACGGTGGCAGCCATCAGCCGATCACCGGCACGCCTACCTTGTTGGCCAAGGTGATCGGGGAACGGGTCGTGGTGTCGATCTCCGCGCCGAGCGTGACGAGGCGAGGGTCGAGCCAGACCGTTCGGGTGGTGGCCGAACCGAGTGCGAGACGACCACCCACCGGGTCAGATCGGGCCTCTCGATGACGAGCTGGTCGTCGATTCGTTCGAGCACCGTCCCCAGCTGATATGGCACTCCGCTCGCTGCGATCGAAGCCGATGGTTCGGGCACAGCCCGCAATCAATTCACAGAAGTCCGGGCGGAGATCGCCGAGCAATGGATTCGCCGCCAGCTCATCGGCGATCGTGGCGAACTCGGTGCTGCGCTGGGAGGTCATGGGACGATCGCTTCCGTGATGTCGATACCGGTCGGGCACCACGTGATGCAGGGCCCGCAGCCGACGCCGTTGATATGCCGTGTCTCCCTCGAGCACCGCATCGAGACGCTCGAGCGCCGTCAGATCACAGGACCGGATGCCGAGAAAGGCCAGTGGGGCCGATCGTCGGTGGGCTCCACGATCGTGGTGGCGCCACCATGCCGAGGGTGATCACCCCATCGGCCACCACCGGTGCCGCGACGTCGCGTCCCGAGTCGGTCAATGCATGAATCAGTCGGTCCAAGCCTGTGGCGCCCAGCACCACCGGCGATGACGCTGAGGAGTTGATGGCAGCGGCCATGACTCGATCCTCGATGCTGGCCCGCATCTGCGCCAGGAACGGAGGTCACTTGGCCGGCCGTCACTCGTCTCCGCCGGTCCTGTCTGATCCGTGGCGGTGGACGCTCAGATGAATTCGGCGGAGATGACCCGGTAACGGAAGAACACGCCGTCGGCTTCGTCCGGGGTGTGCCAGTCCCAGCCCACCGTGCCGCTCCCGGCGATCTTCACGCCGCCGGCAACAGTGAGCGTGGAGTCGACCATTCCGCCGAAAAGGGCATAGCCGGGAGGCTTCGCCGAATCCTGCCAACGTTGCAGCCCCAACCACTGCATTCGCCCATCGGCATCGATGGCCATCTCGATCCGAACCGCTCGGCCCGCCGCGTCGATGGTGACGGCGGCACGGGTGTCGTCGATCGATTCCCAGCGGGCACCGGACTGCGGGCTCAGCGCCTGGGGCAGCCAGGCGGCGGTCTCGGCCGCAAGCCTGCCCGCTGCACTGTGAGCGATGTCGGGCCCCGAGCCCTTCACGACCGGGATGCGCCCGTGAAGACGGAACTCGATCCGCGCCCCTTCCGGGCCGAGGACGTCTGCGCCGGTGAATCGGACGATCCGGCCGCCGACCGTCGGTGCCCACACGAGCCCCACCCCCGCTCGAAGGATCTGTCGGGCGGTGAAGCGAAGCCACCGACCGCCCAACTTGATCTCACCGTCCATGCCGAGGCAAACCACCTGGCGAAGCGGCGTCCGATCGGGTAGCGAGGCGGCCAGAAATCGCCGCGCCGGAGCGGGCAGCGTCTCGAGGGTGGCCGGATCGAACAACTCGGGATCGGGACCGGCCGCCGTTTCGAGTTGGCGCCATGTCGTTTCAGCGAAAGGGATCATCGTGGATCATCTCGGACGTGGTCGGGAGTGGAGTCGTGGGGAGTGGAGTGGTCTTGGACGGCGACCTCGCCGCCGATCGGTGCTGACTCCAAGGGTCATCCCGGCCCGCCAGGAGCTGAAGGGGCGAAGGACCCTCCGCCCCGTCCACGGTCGAGCGTCGGGCAAGCCGGCGGTCGACGTGGACCGAAGCAAACCGAGGGACGTTCTTCTCTGGGACCTGGTGCTGTTGCGGACGAGTGTTGGAGCATGAGCGAGGATGCGGTCATCGGTCGAGACGGTGCGAGCGCTGTTGATGCTCGGGTCGGGCATGAGGGGACGCGGATCGATCTGGATGACGTCTCCAAGCGGTATCGGATCGGAGACGTTCGAGTCACGGCTCTCGACGGCATCAATCTGCATGTCGACGAGGCCGCGTTCGTCGCCATCGTCGGTCCATCCGGTTGCGGGAAGACGACGCTGTTGAACATGATCGGCGCGCTCGATACACCGACGTCAGGTTCGATACGGGTGGGTGGTGTGGACGTCAGCGGGGCGTCGCCTGCTGATCGGGCGGTAGTGCGACGGCACACCGTGAGTTTCATCTTTCAGACGTTCAACCTGTTTCCGGGCCTCACAGCGGTCGAGAACGTGCAGTTCGGCGCCGACGTCGCGCAGCGATCTGACCCGACGGGCCGGGCAATGCGAGCCTTGGAGCAGGTCGGGTTGGGCGAACGCAGCCGTCACTTCCCGCATCAGTTGTCCGGCGGTGAACAGCAGCGGGTGGCGATCGCACGGGCGCTGGCGACCGACAATCCGATCCTCCTGGCGGACGAACCGACCGGTGAATTGGACTTCCGAACCGGCGTGCAGATTCTGCAGGTGCTCGAAGCCCAGGCCCGTGCGGGAATGACCGTGCTCGTGGTCACACACAACCGTGAGATTGCGAGGGTGGCCGATCGAGTGATCGAGTTGTCGAGTGGTCGGATCGTTTCGGACGGTCCACCGGTCGGCGGCAAGGCCGAGATCGGTGATCTGCAATGGTGACCGCCGCACGCGGCAGACTCGGCGGTTTGTGGTTGCGATGGTCGTGGCGCGATTTCCGGTCGCGTTGGGTTGCCGTGGTCGCCATCGCGCTGGTCTTGGCCATTGGGACCGGGGTGTATGCAGGGTTGGGGAGCACCGGCGAGTGGCGACGCCAGTCCAATGACGCCAGCTTCGAGGCACTGTCGATGCACGATCTTCGTGTCACGCTCAGCCCCGGAACCTTTACCGAGCAGGGCGTATTGGTCGAAGCACGTCCGGGGGCTCGACTCGCCCTCCTCGGTGGCTGCCGCTGTCGAACGTCTCGTCGTGGACAGCCAGGTCGACACCGGTCCGATCAGCGGTACCGAATCGGTCCTGGTTCCGGCCCGTCTCGTCGGGATGACGTTCGGGCTCGCGCAGCCCGTCGACCGTGTCTGGGTCCGCGACGGAACGGCACGAGTCGAAGATCGACCGGCGCTTGGCACTGCGGTGATGGAGGCCAAGTTCGCCGACCTTCGCGGGCTTCCGACCCAGGGATCGGTCACGGTTGCCGGCGGACACACCGTGGCCTATTCCGGGCTCGGTACCGCTCCGGAGGACTTCTTCTACGAAGGCCCAGAAGGAACGATCGCCGCAGAAGGCGAACTCGCCATCGTGTACCTGCCGTTGGCAGCGGCGCAGGACATCAGCGGTCATCCGGGAATGGTGAACGATCTCGTCCTCACGCTTGCCGATGGCACCGACCGTGACGTGATCGAAGCCCAGCTCGTGACGATGGTCTCCGATCTGGGACTGAGCGGCGTCGTGTCCACCCGCGACGACTCGGACGCCGTGCGCGTGCTGTACGAGGACATCGACAACGACCAACAGTTCTGGAATGCGCTGTCCGCGCTCGTGCTGGCTGCTGCCGCTCTTGCGGCATTCAATCTGATCAGTCGAATCGTCGAAGCCCAACGGCGAGAAATCGGTATCGGAATGGCCTTGGGCGTACCACGACGACAGCTCGCGATCCGGCCGCTCATGATCGGCACACAGGTCGCAATCCTCGGCACCATCGCCGGTATCGGGGTCGGGCTCGTCGTTGGCAACGCGTTCGCGAGCCTTCTCGAGTCGGTCCGGCCACTCCCCGAACACCGCACACCGTTCCAGTTCGGCGTCTACGCCCAGGCCGCAGCACTCGGGATCGCTGTTCCGATCGCGGCGAGCGCGATCCCCGTGTGGCGGGCGCTGCGGGTCGAGCCGATCGAGGCCATCCGAACCGGCCACCTCACCGCCAAGTCCAACCGGCTCACCAGTTGGACCGGTCACGTCCGACTGCCGGGTTCGACGATGACGCAGATGCCGATTCGCAACGTGTTGCGGACGCCTCGCCGAGCCATTCTGACCGCCGTCGGAGTCGGCGCCGCGATCACCGCACTCGTCGCTGTACTCGGCATGTTGGACAGCTTCGATCGAGCGAATCAACAAGGCAACGACGAATTCACCAAGGGCAACCCGGATCGCATCGTCGTGCAGCTCGACACGTTCTACCCCAATGAGATCGGCCGTCGTCATCGCAATCCGCAGACGCCCCGTCAGTCGATCACATCGACTGCCGGTCTGCGCCTTCCCGTCACCGCGCTCGCAGCGGACCCCGATGCCAACCTCGATCTGCTCGTCGAACTCGTCGATCTCGACCAGGCGATCTGGACACCGACGATCGAGGAGGTCTCCACCTCGACCGATGCGTCCCGTGCCGGAATTCTGTTGGCCCGCAAAGCCGCCGACGACCTCGCAGTCGACGTCGGCGGCACCATCGCCCTGCGCCACCCGATCCGCACCGATGTCGGCGGCTTCGCCCTGACCGAAACGGAATTCGTTGTCAGTGGGATTCATGCCAATCCGCTGAGGACGTTTGCGTTCATGGATCTCGACGACGCCGAGCCGGTTCGGCCTCGAAGGCGCAGTGAACGTCGTTCAGGCCTATCCCACCGAAGACGCCTCCAGATCTGACGTCCAGCGTGCCGTCTTCGGCCTTGCTGGGGTGACGTCGAGCCAGCCGGTGGCCCGCATCAGCGAGGCCATCGACCAAGCGCTGGATCAGTTCCTGAGCTTCCTCTTCGTCACCGCTGCGGCAGTGATGACCCTCGCACTGCTGATCGCTTTCAACTCGACCCGGATCACGATCGAGGAACGACAACGAGAGCACGCCACGATGCGCGCCTTCGGGCTCCCGGTCCGGGCGGTCATCGGCGTCGTCGTCAAGGAAAGCGTCATCATCGGCATCGTCGCCACGGGCATCGGCATCGGCGGCGGTCTCATCTTCCTCAGATGGATGCTGGCGTCACTCGCACGGACCACGTTGCCCGACGTCGGCATCGATGCCTACATCTCCCCGACGACCATCGTCGTCGCCGCGATCGTCGGCATCGTCGCCGTCGCAGCCGCCCCACTCTTCCTCGCCCGCCGACTCCAACATATGAACCTTCCTGACACCCTCCGAGTCATGGAGTGACGAATCCCCGTGGGGACCTTCGTCTCTTGAACCCATGGCTTCGAAGGACGAGTGTTGGACGATGAGCGAGGATGCGGAACAACGTGCATCGCGGCTCTCGAACGAGGTGACTCCCAGTGAACGCATCGGACGCTGACTCCCGCACACCGGCTGGGGTCACCGCCGAGTTCTCCGGCCTGACCGAGACCGAGGCACGGCTCCGACTGGAACGCGACGGGCCGAACCAGCTCGTCGCCGCTTCGACTCGGGGTCGAATCAAACGCGCTCTCGGCCCGCTCGCCGACCCGATGGTGGCCTTGTTGTTGATCGCTGCCCCCACCTACGTGCTGCTCGGCGACACCGTCGACGCGATTGTCGCGCTGGTGGCTCTGGTCCCGGTGGCCGGTGTCGGCTGGGTTCTCGAACGCCGGGCCGAACGCACCCTCGAACGCCTTTCCGAACTCACCGCACCGACAGCGGCCACCCTGCGCGACGGTGAACTCAAGACGATCGGCGCCGTCGACTTGGTTGTCGGCGATGTCGTGGTGCTGCAAGAGGGCGACGTCGTCCCCGCTGATGCCAACATCTGCGAGGCAACGCAACTCTTGGTCGACGAGGCGAGCCTCACCGGCGAGTCGCTACCCATCGACAAGACGCAGGAAGACGGCCGATGAGCCCAACAGCGAGAACCGCAGCGTTTGGGCCGGCACGACCGTTCTGACCGGGAGGGCAACCGTCGAGATCACCGCTACCGGCCCACGAACCCGCTACGGCAAGATCGGCACGCTGCTGGCAGCAACGACCAGTTCCGCCACGCCGTTGCAGCAGGCGTTGTCGCGGCTGGTCGCCGTGCTGGCGGGCGCGGCCGCGGTCTTCTGTGTGGCCGTGATGGCAGCAGAGCTTTGGCGGGGTAATGGGTGGGGTGAGGCCGTCATCGCCGGTGTCAGCCTGGCCATCGCGGCGATTCCCGAGGAGTTCGCGCTCGTCTACGCCCTGTATCTGTCGATCGGAGCATGGCGACTCGCACGGGAAGATGCATTGGTGCGCAACCTGCCCGGTGCCGAGACGCTGGGGTCGACCACCGTCATCTGCACCGACAAGACCGGCACCCTCACCGAGGGTCGGCTCAGTGTCGCAGCGACCGCCAACACGGTGAGTGACATGACCGCGCCGTCCGAAGTCGGAACACTGAACGACGCGGACGTCACGCTCCTCATTGCAGGGGTCCTCGCCTGCGAGCCCGACCCCTTCGACCCGCTCGATCAGGCCATCACCGCCTACGCCGACGAGCACGGAATCGACATCGCTTCCCTTCACGGCGCTCACCTCGACGCCGACTGGCCGTTCGACCCGATCGACAACTACCTGACCCACGTCTGGAGACTCCCCGACGGCTCCTACCAGGTCGCGGCCAAAGGGGCCTACGAAGGCATCGCCGCGCACGCCTCGATGAGCCCGGCGACTCGGCTGACGCTCGACGAGGCTCACGCCCGAATGACCGAGCAGGCCATGAGGGTCATCGCCGTCGCCTCCGCCCGGGTGCCTGGCCCCACGGGTGTACGCAGCCGTGACGAAGCGGAACTCGAGGTCGTCGGACTGATCGCATTCAACGACCCGATACGCGAAGGTGTCGACGCCGCTCTCGCGGAATGCGCCGCCGCAGGAATCAGGGTGATCATGATCACCGGCGACCACCCGATCACCGCCCATGCCATCGCCGAAGGACTCGGGCTTCCCCACCAATACGACGACCGCGACCTCATCGCCACCGGCGACGATCTCGACAACGCCAGCGAGCAACAACTCGACGAGCTCGTCTCGCATGCGAACGTCTTCGCCCGAACGCGGCCTGAACAAAAGCACTTCATCGTCGAAGCACTTCGACGTCAAGGCGCCGTCGTTGCCATGACCGGTGACGGCGTCAACGACGCCCCCGCCCTCCGAGCAGCCGACATCGGGATCGCCATGGGACGACGAGGAACACCTGTCGCTCGCGAGGCCGCCACCCTCGTCCTGCTCGACGACAACTTCGCCACCATCGTCGCCGCCACCAGAAACGGCCGTCGGATCTACGACAACCTGACCCGCGCGTTCGCCTACCTCATCGCCTTCCACCCACCGCTGCTGATCGCCGCCCTCCTCGTCCCGATTCTGGGCAAGCCGCTGCTTCTGCTGCCGGTCCACCTCGTGATTCTCGAGATCCTGCTCCACCCCATCGTGTCGCTGGTCTTCCAGGCCGAACCGGCCGACCCGGACGTCATGACCCGACCACCCCGACCAGCCGCCTATGCCCTGTCGACCGCAGCACTCTGGCGACCCTACGCCGTCGGCATCACCCTCGCTGCGGGCGTGACCGGGCTCTACCTCTTGGGGCTCAGCCAGAACTGGCCGACCGAGCAGGCCAGAGCGCTCGGCTTCGCCACGCTGCTCGCCGCCCAACCACTGCTGCTGCTCATCGAGCGTCGACCGACCAAGCCGATCTGGCGAACCAGCCTGAATGTGACCAACGAGCTCGCCATCGCCATCGCTGCCGTCGCGCTCACCACCGCCGGTGTGCTCTACTTCCCCCCGCTCGCCACCATCACGCAACTCGAACCATTCCCCGCCGCCTGGTGGGCAGCCGTCATTGCCGTCGCCGCTCTCACCACGCTGTGGGCCGAACCACTGAAGACGAAGGTTCCCCCTCGTCTGCGCAACGGGCGTCCAGCTCACGAACCGGCTCAACCAGACTCGGCGTCCTCAGCATCGGATTCCGTCACGGCGGGCACGATCAACAGACGGCACGGCAGATGATGAACCGCGTACGACGTCACCGAGCCCAACCACAGGCCAGGAAACCCGCCGAGACCCCGCGAGCCGAGCACGACCAGCTCCGCTGAATCGCCGGCGGTGTCCGCGGCAGCGGCGATGATCTCGGCGCCGATATGGCCGAGACGGACCGTGCCCGACACCGGCACGGGAAACCCATCGGCACACTCGATTTCGAGCCCGGCCAGCGCAGCGGACAACGCTCGCTCGCCCGCCCGCTGCAGCAGCCCGAGGTCGACGCGAGAGCCGAGCTCGCCGCCGAGCGAGACCGGGCGCCCCACCACGTGAATCACCCGCAACGGGACTCCCCGCCATAGCGCCTCGCGTATCGCCTCCCGAAACGCCGCACGCGACGTCGCCGAACCGTCGAGCCCAACGAGAACAAACCCCACACCAACCTCCATCTGGATTCCGAACTCCAAGCACTGCTGCTGTCTGCCACCGGAAGACAGCGGTCGCCGTCCGGACTCCGCAATGACACCCGAGCAACGAGACGTGATGACTGAACCTCGTTGGTTCGGCTTGTTCACGAGTCCGGGCGAGCACTTGCTCGGGAGTCGTATCTCGAAGATAGAGCCGCTGTCGTCGCTTTGTGCGGTGATCTCGCCTCCGTGAGCTCACACGATCGCTCGGGCGATGCCGGTGCGTAACCGAAGTTTCGGACCGGCGTCCTGGTGAGCATGGCAATCGCACCAGACATGCAATCACTGTTGGAGAAGCTCGACGCGCTCGAGCTGACCGAAGGGAGAGCGAACGGCGTTCGGTCAGTTGTTCGGGGTCGAGGGCGACGAAGTCGAAGGGTTCGTGGAGATCGATGTGACCGCGAGCTACGTCCCGAGGGTCCAGGGCTTCGACACCCGGACCCTGATGGACAAGACGAGGATCCTGGGCAGTCCTCTCTCGAGCGGTGGCCACCGCAGCGGCAGGGTCGTCGATCACAAAGCCGAAGACTGACGCAGCGGACGCGAGCAACGCCGACGAGGCGAAGGTCGAGAAGCACATGCTCGTACCGGTTGGCGGGGGACGTTGGCCTCTGCTGCCGACGATGAGCATCGTCGAGGGTGGGAGCATGGAACTTGAATCACTCTCTCAGGCTCAACACCGTCTTGCCACGAAAGGCTTCGACGACGACCTCGTTGCCGATGGTGCGCTGCTTCGCTCGCCGGCCACCGGCACCGTTCATGACCCGAAGACGTTGAGGGCCGCCGAGATCGTGCGGTTCGAGGGCGAATCGGATCCCGATGACGAGGCGGTGCTCATCGCGGTCGAGACCCGCGAGGGCACACCGGTTGGAACCTTCACCACTCCATACGGGCCATCGGCCACACCCGAACAAGCGGAGATCCTCCGCCACCTCCACCGCGTCATCGCCACCCAAGAGGAGGCCGCCGAACATCGCGCCCACGACCATGTTGCCGCTCGGTTCGCCGATCGGACCGCAGCAGAGGCGGCAATCGATGAACTGCGCGAGATCGGGCTCGGGAGTGACCACCTCGGTGTCGCGATCCGCAACCGAGACCCCGTCGTGTTCGAGCACGACGAGGAGCACGACATGATCCACAGTGTCGAGACAGGCATCGGTGCAGGCGCCGCTCGGAGCACTGGGTGGCATGCTGCTGTTCGCGATCGCCGCCCCCGGTCTCGGTCTGCTCGGAGCGGGTGGGATCGTCGCCGCGGGAGCAGCGGGCGGATTCGGCGGTGCCATGCTCGGCGGCTACGCCGGAGTGGCAACAAGCAACGAAGAACTCGAAGCGCATCAGCGTCTGGCCGAAACCCGGCTAGAGCCCGGTGAAGTCCTCGTCGTCGCCTGCGGCCACCAGCACCGTCAGCTGGTCGAAGACACCTTCGCACGACACGGTGGCCGACTCGTCATCCCTGACGAATCCGCCGACCAGGTCGAGTGACCACCGGCCCCGCTCGACCATCATCCCCGTGAGCACGCTGTGGTGGATCGTCGTACTCGGCGTCGCGATGAGCAGTATCGCCATGGTCGGCAGCATCACGCTGGTCTTGTCCGAGGAGACGCTGGACCGCTTGCTGATCCCGCTCGTCGCCCTGGCCGCCGGCTCTTTGCTCGGCGGAGCGTTCTTTCACATGCTCCCCAACGCGATCGACGAACTCGGCAACACCCAAGCCGTCTGGACGTGGTTCCTTGCCGGATTCACCGCCTTCTTCCTGCTCGAGCAGACCCTGCATTGGCACCACTGCCATCGAGCGGTGTCGAAACACCGACCAATGGGTCACCTGATCTTGGTTGCCGATGGTCTCCACAACTTCATCGGCGGGATGTCCGTTGCGAGCGCCTTCTTCATCGACCACCGAGTGGGTCTCATCACGTGGACTGCGGCAGCGGCCCACGAAGTCCCCCAGGAACTCGGTGACTTCGGCATCCTCGTGAACAGTGGCTGGGATCGCCGAACCGCTCTGCTCTACAACGTCGCCTCCGGCTCGACGTTCCTGATCGGTGGCCTCCTCGCCTACGCCCTGTCGGATTCGGTGGACATCGTGTTCCTCGTCCCCTTCGCAGCCGGAAACTTCGCCTACATCGGCGCCACCGACCTGCTTCCCGAACTGACCACCGACCCCGCTCTCACCAACAAGGCCACCGGCTTTGCCGCGTTCCTGGCCGGGCTCATGATCCTGTGGTCAGCAGCCAGGTTCCTTTGAGGATGGTTCTTCGGCTCACCTACAGTCCTCGAATGGTGACTCATCGAGATGACTCCGAACCAGGTGTCGACGCAGTGGGCAAGCGGTATGACAGCTCGGCCCAGTCGATCGATGCGTACACCGCTGCGGTCTGGGCGGGGCAGTTGGAAACCATCGCCCAGATGCAACTGCAGATCCGAATCGGACGTCGGGAAGGCGCACGCTTCGCGACGACTGGGGGGAGGCAGGGGCGGTGTCATCCTCACGACGAACGGCGGTCAGGCCAATGAGCTGGCGATTCATGCGGCTCGCCGTCACACCGGCCGACGAGAGGTCGTCGGGATCGCCGGCATCTCGTACGCAGGAGGGACCACATCGGGCTCCCAGCTCGCTGACGACAGCGTCGCCCGGGCTCGATGAGAACGTTGGTCGATTCCCGCCGACCCTTCGGCAACGTTCGTGCCCATCGATGATCTGGAGGCGATGGAACGTGCCGTGTCCGAGAAGACCGCAGCGGTCCTGATGGAGACCAGCCCCGCGCAGGGCGGCTTTCCCACGCCGTCACCTGGCTACCTCGCCGGGATCCGCTCGCTCTGTGATCGGCACGGAGTGGTGCTGGTCTTCGATGAGGTGCAGGTCGGTCTCGGCACGAGCGGTGCGATGTGGTCGTTCGAGCACGTGGTGTGATGCCCGACAACTTCACCACGTCGAAGGGCCTCGGTGGCGGACTGTTTCCTGTCGGAGCCGCCGTGTCGACGACACCGATCTGGCACGACTGGACGGCAGGGCAGTTGACGCCCAACCCCGATACCTACGCAGGATCGGACCTCGGTTGTGTGGTGGCGCTCGCCGTGTTCGACGTTGTTGTCGCACCGGGCTATCTCGATCAGGTCGTCGCCTCGGCCGAGGCGTTCGAACGCGGATTCGATGGCATCGAAGGCTGGACGCTCGACGGGTTCGGGTTGAACCGATCCCTTCGTCCGCATTTGAATCGGAAGGGCGACAGCCTCGCCCTCTCGCAGCGTGTCCGGAACGAAGGCGTCTTCGCCATCCCGTCATTCGACGTCCCCGCGCTGCTGCTCCGACTACCGGGTGTCGTGACGCCGGACGAAGCAACCGACATCGCAAGCCGAATTCGGCGAGCCCTCTAGTCGTGAGGCCAGAAGGCGGGGCGTGCCGGCGGGCGAGCGCCGTAGATCGTCTCCGTCGCCAAGACCCGGCGAGGTGAGTCGGGGCTGGCGAAGGTGGCGACGTCGGCACGGATGATCGCTCGAGCTTCGTCGTCGGTGAAGAATCGTTCCTTCAGGTCTTCCATCGAGGCGAACGAGCACAGCGCGAATCCGTCGAGCTCCGGCCCGCTGAACGTATGGATGATGCTGAGCTGGGTGTAGTCCCACATACCGGGATGATGCTTCTGTGCGAGCGGGGCGTGGGTGTCGCGCCAGTGGGCGTCGCTCTGGTGGTGTTCGAGATCGGGATGGCGAACCATGGGAAACAGCGCCGTGACGCCGGTCGATGGTTCGCCGGGAGCGGCGACCTCTGGCCTGGAGCGCACGACGCGACTGAAGATCAGGTAGCTGCCAACGCCGGCCGCCGGTTGCATGGCCCGTAGGTCGTCGGTGGTCGCCCGAACCAGAGCGCGAAACGGGAGGTCTCGCGGATCATCAGGAGCAGCGGTGTAGGTCACCCCGCCGAGTTCGGTGGCGACAGCAGCCGCGGCGTCGAGGTCATTTCCGGTGGCGACGAATTCGAGCATGGCGTGATTCTTCCACGAAGCCGGGGCTGCCATCACGGGATGACGCAGCCGAGCCGTCGATCAGGGTTTGCCCGTCTCGTCGTTCTGCCCATGACGGCCGCCCCGGAGATCCTGACCACCGCTCGCGTTCCCCAGGGTTGATGGTCGATTGAAGCGGGGCCGATCGTCGATTGAAGCTGCCGGTTCATCGTCGGCTCCAACAACAAGGCACGCAGCACCGGAGGAACGTCATGAGCGACATCGAAAAGGCACCAACGACCAACGGGTCCCCCGCACCCACGCAACCCACCCGCTGGGACCCCTTCAGCGAACTCGAATCCTGGCTCAGCCGTTCCGGCGGGCCGCGCCGGCCATGGGCGAGCCTGTGGGGTACACCCGATGGCATCGACTTCACCCCGGCCGCCGATATCGAGGAGACCGACACGAACTGGACCATCGATCTCGAGCTCCCCGGTGTCGACAAGTCCGACGTCGAGGTCGAAACCCACGGCCGCACCGTGGTCGTTCGGGGTGAGCGAAAGCAGAAGGAACGGACCGGCGTGGTGCGTCAGCGGAGTCGGATCTCCGGCACCTTCCGGTATGAGGTCACCCTTCCCGGCGACATCGACCTCACCGGCATCGATGCAAAGCTCGACAACGGCGAGCTCATCATCACCATCCCGAAGTCAGAGGTCGAGAAACCCCGAAAGATCGAGGTGAGCTGACACTCGAGCCGTTCCCCGACAAACGACGGCACACCTCGCCGGCTCAGCCGAGGACCGGCAAGCCTGCGCCATTCGCCACGGCGATCTGCGCTCGGGTGACCGCTTCCAACCATTGGTGCTGGCGACGATCGAGCACGTCGACGACCTGCCCCCAGTGCACCGCCACCTCCGAGCCGATGTCGATGTTCGATGCAAGCGTGGCGAGTCGGGGGTCGAGCCACACCAGGCGCCGGATGGCCCCATCGAGGGTCAGCCGGCCGTCGTCCCAGCGCAGCTCGGGCCCTTCGATCAGCAGATCGTCGCCACTTCGCTCGCAGACCCGACCCCAGCTGATGTGGCACTCCTGGATGATGCCGAGCGGATCGGTCCCGCCACGTCCCTCCCGCAGCAACCCGACCCACGGGTAGACGCAGAAGACGTGGAAGGAATGGTGCGGTCGCGCACCTCGCCCGACGCCGGAGGTGACTCGCTCCGCTTCGCTGCCGGCCCTGGATCGGAATCGGTCGATCAGGTGCCATCCGAGGTCGCTCGTCGTCACCTGATCGCAGAGCTCGTTGCCGATCCAGTACGCCTGCACCACACGATCATCGAGTGGGTCGTCGGTTCGCGCTGCGCCCGCCAACAACTCGAGGTAGGGCCAGGCACCCTCGAACTCCCGCGCCATCTCGACCAACCCACGGTCGATGGTCAGTTCTTCGGCACGGTAGGCCGCGAGCTCACCCTGACGGTCGGGCCCGCAGTAGCCCCGCTGGTTTGGCGGCACGGCAAAGCGGGCGAAGCGAAGGGCACCTCGATCGCTCATGCCGACAGCTGCATCGTCGGGCGAGGACGGAGCGCCGCCAGGCCGACCACGAGGGCTCCGGCTCCCAGCAGCGCAATCCCGGCAGGACGAAGGGGAAGGTCGCGAATCCCTGCATCGAGGAGGGCGGTGATCACGGCGCCGATGACGAGCATCGCCGTCACATCGACCGCCTGGGCTCGGGCGAGCGCGAAGTGCCAGCTGATCACGTAGGCGGTGAGGAAGGCGCCGGTGAGGAGTGCCCACTGCCACTGGAGCAGGGTGAGCGCCGCCAGGTCGCCCCACGCGCCACGAGCAATCGCCCACGCCAGCAGCAGGCCGACACCGCCGAGCATGCGAGCCGTACCGAGCGACAGCTCGGCCACGCCCTGCTGGAGCACGTAGCGAGCGATGACGACCTCGATCGACCAGCACAGGGTCGCGCTCAGCATGAGCAACTCACCGACGCCGAACTCGGGAAAGCCGATGCCACCCATACTGACCGCGTACCCGGCGAGAATCATGCCGATGGCCAGACCGTGGAGCGGACCGACGTGTTCTCGAAGCACGAGCACCGCGAGGAGCGCCACCCAGGCGACGAGCGTCTTGTGGATGAAGGCGGCGTCGGTCGAGGAGGCCCGGCTGAACCCCTCGAAGAACAGCACGAAGGGCAGGCTTCCGCCGATCACGGCGACGGCGAGGTAGGCGGCCCGCCGGTGTAGCGGCGTCATGCTCGGGGCCTCGTCGAGCCCGGGCGAACGCCGAGTACGTCTGCGTCCGATCACCAGCGCCGTCACGATGAGGACAGCAGCCACCAGGTTCTTGGCCGTCGTGTAGGTCGTCGGATCGTCGAAACGACGCACCCCGTACCCGTTCACGAAGATCGAGAACCCTGAGATGACACCCGTCATGGCGGCGAGGGCGATGCCTCGCGATCGATCGTGGGGCCGCGACAGGCGCCGCAGCGGCACGATGGTGTGCGAATGGTGATCGATCAGTTCCATGACTGCTCCTCTGCTGGACGCTCACTGGTTGATTGACGGGCCGCTCGGATCTGTTTGGCGTCGGCGGCCGTGATTCGTTCGATCGCGAATCCGGTGTGGACGATGAGCCATTCGCCGATGGCGAGATCGACCGGTTCCAGACCGAGGGCCACGGTCGAGACGGTCATCGTTCGGCCTTCCACGTCGACGACGACCTCGTGGCGGGTCGGGTCGTGCTCGACGATTCGGCCAAGGTCGCTCAGGCACACGACGACGGCTCCTCCAGCTTCGAAATCGCTTGCTCGGCCACGAGCCGTTCGATCCGGTGCAACAGACAGCCGAACGCTGCGGCCACGGGCGCCGAGCGTTCGTTGCCGTGCTCGGTCGTCGCCGCTTCGATGCCCAACACGATCAGCTGGTTCGGGAGCCGCCCGAGGGTCCGGCCCAGCGCGACCGCCATGTCGACCCCTCCCCCATGGCTGCTGGCAACACTGCCCGCTCGGTTGCCCAGATCGGCACCGTCGACCTGATGGATCACGCCCGGGAGCTCCCCCGACCGGACCGCGTCGACCACGATGACCCACGGCCGGCCGTCCCACGCCTCGACCAGGCGGGTCGGTTCGCCATCGAGCGTGAGCAGATCGATCTCGCCGGGGAGCCGGTCGGTCAGGGCCGCCACCGCCGCCGGCCCGACCCCGTCGTCGCTGCGCCACTCGTTCCCGACGCCGATCACCGCCGGCCTCATCGTTCCGACTCCGTGCGTCGACGGTCGACCGTGAGGTCGAGGAAGTGGGTGGCGCAGGAGATGCACGGATCGTGGTTGCGGATCGTCACCTCGGCTGCGAGGCGGAGCTCCTCCTCTGGCAGGTCGATGTTGGCCTCGACGAAATGCCGCAGATCGTGTTCGATCGTCGGTTGGTTCTGGGAGGTGGGTGGGATGATCTCGGCGTCGACGATGATCCCGTTCGAATCCAGTTCGTAGCGGTGATAGAGCAGGCCACGTGGGGCCTCGGTGGCGCCGTGACCGATGCCTGCCGCCGCTGGCACGTCGATCGAGGCGGCCTCGGGGAGCTGGTAGGCGTCGATGATCCGTAGCGCGTCTTCGCAGGCGTGCACGATCTCGACGGCTCGCACCACGATGCTCTGGAAGGGGTTCCGACAGACCAGCCCGAGGTTGGCGGCATTGGCCGCCGACGAGGCCGCCGACCCGAGCCGATCGCGGCCGAGGGCAAACCGAGCAAGTGGACCGACGAGGTAGTTGCCCCGCGAAAGAAGATGGGCGTGTTTGGCAGTGGAGTGGGCCACCTGTTCTTCCTCGAAGTGGGCGAGGAAGTCGGACACCTCGATGTCGAGGCCCCGGTCGGAGACGATGCGCTCGCCCAGCAGCGGGTAGTGGTCGCCGTCGTGAACGGCAACGAACTCGTGGTCGGTTTCGAGCTCGGGGAACGTGAAGCCGCCAACCCAGGCGGTGACCTCGATGGCAAGTTCGAGTGCGCGGTCCACTCGTGAACGCAACGCCCGCATGTCCTGCAGCGACGGGGCCCGATAGAAGCCGCCGACCCTCACGTTCACCGGGTGAATGGCACGGCCGCCAAGGACCTCGACGATCTCGTTGCCGATCTTCTTCAGCTCGAGCCCTCGTTCGACGGCCGCCCGGTCGATCGCCGCCAGTTCGATGGCGCTGGCGACGCCGAAGAAGTCGGGTGCGTGCAGAAGGTGGAGGTGCAGCGCATGGCTCTCGATCCACTCGCCGCAGTACAGCAACCGGCGCAGCGCCTCGATCGATGGCGTCACCGAGACACCGCACGCGTCCTCGATCGCAGCGCAGGCCGACATCTGATAGGCAACCGGGCAGATGCCGCAGATGCGGGCGGTGATGTCGGGCGGTTCGGTGTGGGCCCTCCCCCGCAGGAAGCCCTCGTAGAAGCGCGGCGGCTCGTAGATGCGAAGCTGGCACGACGTCACCTGACCGTCGACGATCTCGACGTGCATCCCGCCCTCGCCCTCGACCCTCGACAGGGCGTCGGTGCTGAGCCTTCCGGCGGTCGCTCGGTGGGTCATGTCGGCCTCCTCGTCGGGATTGCGACCGGAACCGGGTCGGGCTGATCCCGGAACCCCGGCGACCAGGCGTTGAAGGTGTGGAACAGGCGATGCAATTCGCCTTCGGTCACACCCTTGGCCCGAAGCGTCTCGATCAACGGTGCCGGCCTGGCGCTGTCCATGGGACCGAAGCAGCCGAAGCACCCCCGGCCGAAGCGGGTGCAGAGTGCTCCACAACCGGCCTGGGTGATCGGGCCGAGACAGGCGAGGTCGTTGGCCACCAACAGGCATGACACGCCGGCGGCCTTGCACTCGAAGCAGACGTCGTGTGTCGGAATGCCAGGTCGACGACCGGCGAGGAAGGCCGCGATCACTTCGAGCAGCTGCCCCTTGTCGATCGGGCAGCCGCGGAGTTCCAGGTCGACCTCGACATGGTCCGAGATGGGTGTTGCGGTGTCGAGCGTCGACAGCCAGCTCGGTGTTGCGTAGACGACGCTCGCGAACTCATCGATGTCGCCGAAGTTTCGCAGCGCCTGGATGCCGCCGGCGGTTGCGCAGGCGCCGATGGTGACGAGGTGCCGAGACTGCTCTCGTACTCGCTGGATCCGCTCGAGATCCTCGGGCGTGGAGATGCTGCCCTCGACGAGCGACAGGTCGTACGGACCGTCGGCAACGGCCGACGACGCTTCGAGGAAGTAGGCGATGTCGATGCGTTCGGTCAGGGCGAGCAGCTCGTCTTCACAATCGAGGAGGGTCAGCTGGCAGCCGTCGCAACTGGCGAACTTCCAGACGGCGACCCGTGGGCGTCTGGCACCCGAGGTATCGATGTGGCCCAGCGATCGTGCGGTCATCTCATCGCTCCCTCACGGCGAGTAGCGGTCCGGCAGTGGCCCAATCGACGACGGGCCCGTCGGTGCAAGTGAACAGCGGGCCGAGCTGGCAGTGTCCACAGACACCGATGCCGCATTGCATGTTCCGCTCGACCGACACGTGGATGGCCTCGGGCTCGATGCCGGCGTCGACGAGCTGGAAACACACCATGCGCATCATGATCTCGGGTCCGCAAACGAGGGCCGAGGTCGATGCTGAATCCACCACCGCACCGTCGAGGAGGCTCGTCACCGGACCGACCGCCCCCTGCCACGAGGCCGGCGCGGCGTCGACGGAGAGCCGTGGCGACAGGGTCGACCATCGTTGCTCGAACTGATCGGCGTACAACACCAGGCCCGGGCTGCGGGCCCCGACGAGGAGACGAGTCGAACGGGTGGCGATGGCACCGCTCACGGCCATCTCGATCACCGGCCGTAGCGGTGCCAGCCCCAGTCCGCCCGCCACGATGAGGAGGTCGCGATCGGCCAGGTCGTCGACCTGCCAGCCCCGTCCGAACGGTCCTCGAACACCGACAACGTCGCCTGGCCTCATCGCAGCGAGCGCAGCGCTGGTCAAACCGACCGCACGAATCGTGTGCTCGACTCGACGGCCGGGCCCGATCGCGCTGTAGGAGATCGGCACCTCGCCGACGCCAGGAACCCAGAGCATGGCGAACTGACCGGGGGCGGGCATCGCCAGGCTCTCAGGTTCTTCGAGGCCGATGGTCACGGTGCTCGGAAGGTCGACTCGGGTGTCGTCGATCGTGGCCAGCACCGGTGTCATCGTCGGCGGCATCGTTGCGGCGACCATCACGAGTCCTCGTAGAGATCGATGAGCTGCATCCTCGTGGCGTGCAGACGATCTCGGATCAGGGTGGCGAACCGCCGGTAGAGCTCGCTTCCCAGCTCGGCATCGTCGTTGCACCGGCTACGAAGTTCGCCGGCGTCGACCACGATGGCGCTGCCCCGCTCGATGGCGGTGGCGTCGAACTCGGCCCGGTAGGGAGCGGCGATCCACGACACACCCAGGATGTCGCCCGGATCCAACCGTTGGATGGTGAGCGTGCCCAGCGATGGGTCGTGGAGCTCGATGTCGATGCGCCCGCTGCGGATGATCCAGAAGTGATCCGCAGGATCGCCGATCGACAGCAGTCGTTCACCGGCGTCGAAGTCGATCCCGCGGGCACAGTCGACGATCGCCGCCAGAAGGCTCGGGGTGAGGTCTCCGAAGACCGGGTTGGCGGCGAGTTCGGCGGCGGCGTCGACCATGGCAACGTCGGCCATCGTCGCGTCGGTGGGAGCGTCAGATGGGTTCATTGGACGAAGGCCTCCGTGATGTCGATGCCCGTTGGGCACCAGGTGATGCAACGACCACAGCCGACGCAGCCCGAGGTGCCGAACTGGTCGTGCCAGGTGACGAGCTTGTGCAGGTACCACTGTCGGTACCGAGACGATGCCGACGCTCGAACCGCTCCGCCGCTGATGTAGGAGAAGTCGAGTGAGAAGCAGCTGTCCCATCGCTGCCAACGCTGGGCGGTGTCGTCGATCAGTGACGTGCGATCGTCGACTGCGGTGCAGAAGCACGTAGGGCAGACCATCGTGCAGTTGCCGCAGGTGAGGCAGCGACCGGCGACCTCGGCCCAGCCGGCGTCGTCAGGCGACGCCGCCGCCCGGTCGACGGCAGCGGGATCGAGCCCGCGGCTCTGGGTGTCGGCGCAGGCCTGCACCAGCTCGCCGGCGCGACCCGCTCGAGCCGGTGCGGCCGGAACGGTGATCCCGCAGCTCTGCAGCAGCGTCCGGCCGCGCTCGGAATGTGCGGCGGCCAGGAGGTCGCCATCGTCGAGTTCGTTCAACACGATGTCGGCGCCGGGGCCGGCCGCCGGGCCGGTGCCCATCGAGGCGCAGAAGCAGGTGGCTGCCGGTTTCGTACACGACACGGCAACGATGAACAGATCGGCGCGCCGCCGCTGGTAGTTGGGGTCGTGCTGCAAGACGACGTCGAGGCGATCGAGCGCTGCGAGGTCGCAGGCTCGCATTCCGACGAAGGCCAGTGGACGGGGCTCGATGGCCGTTGGTTCGACGGTGGCGCGCTCGGCGTCACGCCGAGAGGTCACGAGCAGCACCTGTTCGTGGTGGAGGAATCGTTTCCACGGCTGGGCGGTCGCAGCGAACCGAAAACGGCTGGTGTCGCCCGATTGTTGCGCCCGGTAGCGACCAGGCGTCTGGTCGTCGTGCCAGCCGACGGGCATCTCGGCTGCCGACTCGATCGGACGGAGCGTGATCGCTCCGTCGACGACGACCGGCGCAACGACCTCGTATCCCGAGGTACACGAGCGCGTCGGTCAGACGGTCGAGGCCGCCAATCCCCATCTCGAGTCTCGGCGGCCCGTTGACGGTCGATTCAGCGGGTCCCATGGAGCAATTCTCTGCGATGAACCGGTGCCCCGGCCAGGGCACGACGTCCCTCGCGGCGACGCCAAACCCGAGAACGGAGCCTCGACATCATCGCTCCGTGAGAGGTCGGCGTACCCGGCGAAAGTCCGGCCGGCTCAAGGCAGCAGTCCTCGAACCGAAACTCTGCGCATGTCTCTCGACGGGCCGGGGCCCGTCGATCACCATCGCGCCGAGGATCTGCGTACGAACGTCGCGGCGCAGGTCCGTGACTTCTTCGTGGCGAGCAGCCACGTCGCCCCGATCGGGAACGTCGTGGCAGGGCTGGTCGCGTTGTCGTTGTTGTGGGACCACGTTCCCCATCGCCGGCTCTGGATCTGGGCAGGCTTCGTGATTGCCCTGGCCGCCCGCCAGGCCTTGGATTCACGAAACCCGGAGCTCGCCGTCGCACAACTCGAAGGCTCGCGGTTCGTCATCGACACCAATGTCCTTGCCGGACTCGTCTGGGGGTCGCTCCCATGGCTCGATGTCGGTGCCTTCGGTGCGGACGAGGTCTACCGCTGGATCTGCCTCGCGCTCGCCTTTGCGATCGGTGCCGGCGCGATGGGCGGGCTCTCCATCCTCACCGGACTGGCCATGCGGGTCCAGATCCCGCTCTACCTGCTCGTGGCCGTGGCCTTCCTCGTCGCAGGAATCCCGGCCGTCGCCATCGGTGTGCTGGTCTATCTCGCCCTGATGACCGGTGACATGCGCACCACCGGCCACCTCCTGCGACAACTCGTTGCCAACCGAGTCGAGGCAGCAGACCTTGCGGTCGACGCCAATCGCGAGGCCCGGCACGACACCCTCACCGGTCTGCTGAATCGGGCCGGTGCACTCGAGCGCCTCGAACAGCATCGAAAGGGCGGTGCCTTCGTCTTGATGTTCGTCGACCTCGACCACTTCAAGGAGGTCAACGACCGGCTCGGCCACGGTGCAGGCGACCACGTGCTGATCGAGACGGCTCGTCGCATCCAAAACGTCATGCGTCCCGAGGACGTGGTGGCCCGACTCGGCGGCGACGAGTTCCTCGTGGTCTTCGAACAGCGCGACGCCGACCTCCACGAGATCAGTCGCCGTGTCTTGACCGAGGTGGAACGACCGATCGACTTCGGTGCCGACGAGGCGCTGATTTCCGCATCGATCGGGCTGATCGTCGTCGAGGACGACGGGTGTGAGGTGCCGGAACTGCTTCGCAGGGCCGATCACGCCCTGTACGAAGCCAAGCGGACCGGTCGGCAACGCATCGTGTGGTTCGACGATCGGCTTGCGAACGAGCTCGAGCAACGCACGAGCCTCGAAGACGATCTGCGAAAGGCGATCAGAAACGGTGCGATCGAAGTGGCCGCCCAGCCGGCGGTCGACCTGAGGACCGGCCGGATCAGCTGGGTCGAGATCACCCCGCGCTGGCAACTCGAGGATGGCACCGCCGTCCCGCCTTCGGCGTTCCTGGCTCACGCCGAGAACCTCGGCCTTCTCGACACACTGACCCGCTCGATTCTGGACCGTGCCGCTCAGGTGCGCGTGCAATGGCGCGGTCATCCCGAGCTCGGATCGGCGTCGGTCACCGTACGGGTCGTTGCCGGCCACCTCATGCGCGGCGGACTCGTCGATGACGTGACCGCGATCTTCTCGGATCACGGTCTCGAACCGGGGGAGCTCCAGTTGATGCTCACCGAGACCGCCGACATCCGCGACCCTCAGCTCGCCGCCGAAGCCATCAACTCGATACGTGCGATGGGTGTTGGCATTCTCCTGGGCGAGTTTGGCAGCGGGAAGTCCACGCTGGGCGACCTGCTCAAGCTCCCGATCGATGTCGTATCGATCCACCCTCGACTCGTGGGGGACGCTCCCGGTCAGGAGCGGCTGCAGCAACTGCTGGCCGGCCTCCAGAAGGTGGCCGCCGAACTCGGCCTGAACGTGATGGCCGACGGCGTCGACACGCCCGAACAACTGGCCATCGTCCGTCGAATCGGCCTTCCCTACGCTCAGGGCGATGCCATTGCGCCGCCCCAGGCGCCCGACCGGCTCGAGACGCTCGCAACGACGACATTCGGCTCGGCCGGTGGAGAAAGGGCGGAGCGACTCATTGCCGTTCGGCCGGAGGACGCCGACCCCTCACGCCTTGATGGGTGACGGCAGAATCAAGAGACGGCACGAAAGATGGTGAGCAGCATAGGTCGTCACCGATCCAAGCAGGAGACCCTTGAAACCGCCCAATCCCCGGGATCCGAGCACGACCAGCTCCGCTCGCTCCGAGTCTGCGGGTTCGGCGGCCTTGAGTAGCTCCGCGCCGGCGTGGCCGAACACGACCCGTGACACGACTGGCACCGGGAAGCCCCCGTCGTGGCCTGACGCCAGTGCCTCGAGTTCGGCGTTGACGAACTCCGCCTTTGCCTCCAGCAACCGCTCGAGGTCGATGCTCGCCGCGGTACTCGATACCCGTCGAGATCGGGTAGGCGACGACATGGAGCGCGATCACGGTCGCCTCCCGCCATTGTGCCTCTCGCACTGCCTCGAGGAGCGCAGCTCGGGAGCTGTCCGATCCGTCCAGTCCAACCACGATGAACCCCATGTCCGTCACCCTCTCTACTCCGCGGTGCTGACCGACCGATCGATCGTCGACTCATCAAGCATCGATTGCCTACCTGCCTCGATTGCCTACCTGCATTGTGGACTGCCGTTCCTGCGATGAGGAGAGCACATGGTCACGCTGATCGACCTCTTCACGAGCCTCGGTCACGAGGTGTTCGGCACCACAGGAGTTGTGCAGCGCAGGAGTTGTGCAGCGAAGTAGTTGTGCAGCACGGTCCGGTAGCGGCTCGATGTCAGCCGGAAGGGGTCGAAATCCGGGGCGCAGAGAATGGCGTCACGCCCAAGCGAGGTGAAGCACGCCCGGCCCGGCAAGTCGATTCGTTCGATCGCCGATATCGGCAGGAGCCGCCGACTTCCGAAGGTCCAATGGGTGGTGTCCACCAGGACATACCGTTCATCGCCGATCGTCAACGTGTCGATGATCTCACCCACGCTGGTTGGCTCGGCAGCCGGAGCGACGGGGTGGCCCACGGCGCGATCCCGCTCGTGCGGCGAGATGGCAAGGTGCAGCTCGAGTCCGAGCAGGATGCCCGCGTCGGCAACGCGCGCCGACTCTTCGCTGCTGACACCACCTCGTTGCGAATTGGCCAGGCCAACTGGCGCCGAGAATGGCGAACGTACGGTCGGTGGTTCTGCCATTGATCTATCGTGGCAGGCCCGCTGCGGAACGGGCAGAGCACAAGGGCCTGTTACGCCGGGTGCTCTGGGCATCGGGACGCTTTCGCCTCGCCCCACGGGCTCGACAAGTATCGTGCTGCTCGTCGCCTCCATCGGCGCACTCGTCGTGGTAGGACTCGCCGTATGAGCAAGCATGAATCTGGCATCCTGGTGGCGGGCTCAGAGGGAGCGGGCGGCGACAGCCAAGCATGGCAGAGTCGGTCCGGTTTCATCCTTGCCACGATTGGTTCGGCCATCGGGGTCGGAAGTATCTGGAAGTTTCCCTACGAGGTCGGCGCCAACGGCGGCGGGGCCTTCGTGCTCGTCTACCTCGCGGGTCTGGCGCTGGTCGTTGTGCCACTCATGCTGGCCGAGTTCGCCCTCGGAAACCGCGGCCGCTCCGACGCTGCGACGAGCATCGAACGAGTGGCCACTGCGGAATCGGTCACGAAACGATGGGGCCTGTTCGGATTGCTGGGGGCAGTGACCGCGTTCTTGATTCTCAGCTTCTACGCCGTCGTCGGTGGCTGGACCCT
This sequence comes from uncultured Acidimicrobiales bacterium, assembly GCA_963698395.1. Classification (GTDB taxonomy): domain Bacteria; phylum Actinomycetota; class Acidimicrobiia; order Acidimicrobiales; family SZUA-35; genus JBBQUN01. The sequence goes on along the minus strand of CAVOQQ010000008.1, from coordinate 750,281 downwards.
GACCTACGCCCTCGACACCGCAACCCGCGGCCTACCGACGGAACCCGTCGCAGTGACGGGCCGTTTCGAGTCCCTCCTGGCTTCGCCGGTTCGGATGGCGCTCTTCCAGGGCGTGTTCCTGGTCGCTGTTGCCGGCATTGTCGTGCGCGGAGTGCAACGCGGTATCGAAACCAGCATGAAGATCTTGATGCCGCTGATGATGCTCATGCTGGGTGCTCTGGCGATCTACTCGATGCGCAACGGCGATGGCGCCGAGACCATGCGGTTCCTGTTCGTTCCCGACCTTGGCAACCTCACCGGTCGGGGCGTCCTCGACGCTCTCGGGCTGGGGTTCTTCTCCATCGGGGTCGGCCTGGGAATCCTGCTGACCTACGCCGCCTACAGTCCACCCGAGGTCGACCTGAAGACGGTTGCGGTGACGTCGATCATCGCCGACACCGCCGTCTCGTTGGTTGCCGGACTTGCGGTCTTCCCGATCGTGTTCGCCAACGGGCTCGACGCTGCCAGCGGACCAGGACTGGTCTTCGAGTCCATCCCGGTCGCGTTCGCCTCGATGCCCGCAGGCCGGCTGGTCGCAACAGGTTTCTTCGCCCTCTTGACCATCGCCGCGCTCGGCTCGGCGATCTCCATGCTGGAAGCCGTGGTGGCGGTGCTCGACCGCCGCCTCAGCTGGACGCGTCGCCGCTCGGTTGCGGTCGCAGCCGGCACGTGCTTCATCGCTGGGCTCGCCACTGTCTTGTCGTTCAACCGCTGGGAAGATGTTCATCTTCTCGGCGGTGTTCCCCGCTACGCCGATGCCACGATCTATGACCTGCTCGACGACGCAACGTCTCAGCTGCTCCTGCCCCTCGGCGGGTTGGCCCTGGCCGTCTTCGTCGGATGGGTGTTGCCAGATCGCGTTCTGGGCGAAGAGCTTGGCCTCCACGGACCAGCGCTCACCGGGCTGCGCATCATGCTCAGGATCGTCGCTCCAGCAACGATCCTCGCTGCCGTCGTCGCCTCACTCGTCGGGTGACCCACGTCAGTCCCTCGGTCGATTTCCGAGATGCCTCTGATCCCTTCGCCACTCAATTTGGACGACCAGAAGGCGGACGCCGACTTTGCCTATCTGCTCGATCCGTTCCGCGACGTGCTCGACGATCGCGTTCAGGCTTGCGACGCTCTCGGAGGAGAATGCCGCCGCGCAATACCGGCGAAACCGAGAAGCGACCGATGGCCAGGCGGCCATCTCGGGCTCGTGGGGGCGGATCCTTTCCGACCTCCGCGAAGCGGGCCACGCACCGGCGGCGATGGCGGCGCAGCTGGGCCACATCGCCGTCGAGCCGGTGCTCACGACCCACCCGACCGAAGCGAAGCGGGCCACCGTTCTCGAGCTGCATCGCGAGCTGTATCTGCTCATGGTGTCCCGAGAGAATCAGATGTGGACGCCCCAGGAGCAGGCCGACACCGATGCGGACATCCGAGCGATGCTGGAACGACTGTGAGGACCGGGGAGATCTTCCTCGAGCGGCCCGACATCGCCGACGAGTTCCGTAACGTTGCGCACTATCTGAGCCGCGTCTTTCCGCTGGTCGTGCCCCGCCTGGACACCAGACTCCGCACGCGCGTGGGTTGCTGCCGGCTTCGATCCCGACCTGCTGACATCGGCAGCGCTTCCTCAGCTTCGCTTCGATACCTGGGTCGGAGGCGACCGCGACGGGCATCCCTTCGTCACTGCTGCGGTCACGAAAGACTCGCTGGACTCGTTGCGGGCTCGAGCGGTCGCACTACTCGATGAGGAACTCGCCGGACTCGGTGCCCATCTCGGCCTGTCCGACCTCATCACTCCGCCACCAGATGGCCTGACCACGTGGATCGAGGCCACCGCGATTGTCCTCGGAGCCGTCGGGGCTCAGGCCGTTGCGAGAAACCCAGACGAGCCGTGGCGCCAGGCGGTCAACCTGATTCGTGCACGCCTCCCGCGTTCCGTCGTCGACAGCACCCGGCGAAGCGTCCATCGCTGCCTACGCTGCTGCGTCGGAACTGTTGACCGACCTCCGTCTGGTGAACCGCGTGCTGGAAGACTTGGGCGCGCAGCGATTGGCGCACCACGACGTGGAGCCGGTCATCCGCTTGGTCGAGACGTTCGGGTTTCATCTGGCGGTCCTCGACATCCGGCAGAACAGCGGGTTCCACGACCTCGCCGTCGCCCAACTCCTCGTCGCGGCCGGCGTTCCCGACGGCGAACGCTTCCCCGAGTGGAGCGAGACAGAGCGGCTCGCCCTACTCGAACGCGAGCTCGCGTCTCCCCGCCCGTTCACCGCCAACGACGCCAGCGTGGGGCCCGAGGCCGATGCGGTGCTGAGCACGTATCGAGTCCTCCCCTTTCCCGCATCGGCGCCGATGCCGGTGTTGCCATCAGCTTTTTCCACGGGCGTGGCGGCACCATCAGCCGCGGCGCCGGGCCGACCCATCGCTTCTTCAGGGCACTACCCCCCGGATCGCTCCACGGCACCATTCGCCTCACCGAACAGGGCGAGACCATCTCCCAGAAGTACGCCAACCGAATCACCGCCGAGCACAACCTCGAGCAACTGATGGCGGGCAGCGCCGGGGCGCTGATCGGCTCGCCGGCGCAACGCTTCGCTGCGCATCACCTCGAGCCGCTCGTCGACGAACTCGCTGCATCCAGTCGGAGCGCCTATGCCGATCTGCTGCATACCGAGGGGTTCATCGAGTTCTTCCGGCAGGCGACTCCGATCGACGTGATCGAGCACAGCCTCCATGGCTCCCGACCGGCTCCACGCACCGGCCGCCCGAGCATCGCCGACCTCCGGGCGATCCCGTGGGTCTTCTCGTGGAGCCAGTCTCGGTTCCTGTTGTCGGGCTGGTTCGGTCTCGGAACGGCTCTTGCCGACGTACAGGCGAACGACGAGGACCGCTTCCACGAACGAAGTCGAGCACGGCCGACTCACGGGCGTCCTCGAGCAGATCTACGGTGGGCCGTTGCACGAACAGCGCCCCAACATCGCTCGAACGTTGCGACAGCGAGAACCGGCACTGCGCCTGCTCCATTGCCAGTGGGCTCGGCTCAACCGGCTGAGAGGTCGAGCGGACCGGCCAGGGGGCGAATCACCGTGCACGCTTGGCCGATCGGTGCACGTTCTAGGAGACGAGTTCGCAGGCGTCGATCACGGACTGCTCGGTGACCGTATTGTCGTTCACCGGCACGGTGATCGTTCGCAGCCCTTGGGAACAGGGAACCTCCATCTCGACCTCGATCAATCCGCCGTCGAACTCGCAGAGGTCGATCCCGTTCAACACACCGGCGAGCTCATCGCTACTACCCATCTCCACGACGATCGTGTTGCTCGAGCCATCCAGACACCGGTACGCCACCGTTCGAGCGTCGATGCGTGGTTCCACCACACCACTATGGCTACCGGTGGCTGGGGCACCAGAGTCGCTGGTCCTCGGATTCGCCGTCGGTGCCCTCCGGCCACGGTGGGCCATGAGACCCTGGCTCAGCTTCTCGCCTCCGACCAGGCTGACGGCAATGACCGGTCGTCGGTCGATCAGCACCACGGAGATGGGGATGACGTTCAAGATCGGAGCGGTAGTCCAGAGCAGCGACGGTGCAGCCGTGGGCCTGCGACGGTGCATCGAACTCGCGTCGCGAGTCGACGGCTCGTTTCACGCGTTGCTGTCCGGGTCAGTCCAGGGACACCGGCCATGGCAGATCCATCTCCACAAGGGCCCACCAGCAACGATCGTGCGGGAGGTCGTGGCGAAACGCCGGATCGATCTCCTCGTTGAGCGCTGAGATGGGATCCCCGATCGCTCGCCATGCGCAACCCTTCCGAGTCGTCTTGAGCGGAGGACCGGGCGGTGGCAAGACGACCGCAGCCGACCTTCTGCGTCGAGAGATCGGCGACCGAGTGATCATCGTTCCCGAAGCAGCCACACTGCTGTTTTCCGGAGGCTTTCCCCGACCGTCGGACCCTCCGGCCCGACGAAGCGCTCAGGGGGCGATCTACCACGTCCAGCGAAACCTCGAAGACATCCAGGCAGCGCACTACCCAGACCGCGTTCTGCTCTGCGACCGGGGCACCGTGGATGGTGGCGCGTACTGGCCCGATGGTTCCGACGATTTCTTCGCCACCGTCGGGAGCACACATGAGCGTGAACTCGAACGATACGACGCCGTCATCTTCTTCGAGACGGCGGCGTTGGGTGGGCACGGCTTCGAAAGCGAGAACGCCTATCGCACCGAAACACAACAACAAGCCATCGACCTCGATGCCAGACTGCGGGAGATGTGGGCGCCCCACCCGCGGTTCACCATCATCCCGCACTCGGCCTCCTTCTTCCGAAAGATGACCGTCGGGCTCGGCATACTCGAGAGCCTCATCAGCCAGATCCCCGCGCCGCCACGATCGTCGGGCTGAATCGTCACTGGCACGAATCAACTGGCAGGGCACACTGGCCCGGGCCGAATCCCGATCCGTCGCAGCCCTGGTTGCGATCTGACCTCTGATGGTGAGAGCCAGACGCGGCGGGTCCCTAGCCGGCGGGGAGGATCACGACCGGTCGGTCGGCCCGATGCAGCGTTCTGAGCGCGACACCACCGATGCGGAGGCCGGTGAAACCACCGAGTCCGCGTGCTCCGACGACGACCACGTCGGTCCGTTCGTCCTTGGCGGCTTGCAGCAACGTCTCCGCAACGTTGAACCCGTGCAGTGCGAGCGCCTCGAACTCGACCTTCGCAGATGCGAGGCTGGGTGCGAACTCTTCGCGAATCTGCCGCTCGATGGCTCGCCGCCGCTCCTCTGGATCGGGCAATGGGCCCCCCTCATTGAGAGGCGGTCTCACCGTCGCAACGACCACTCGCAGGTCGATGCCCTTGGCGAGATCAGCGACCCAATCAAGCGCGGCTCGCGAGCCCTTCGATCCGTCGACACCGACCAGGACGCTACGGGTCTCGACGTTCACCGCACCGCCCACGACCGCCATGGGCACGTTCGCGTTGTGCGCAAGCCACTCGGCCAGGCTGCCGATCTGCAACAGCCCCGGCCCGGCGGATCGGCCGATCCTTCCGACGACGATGAGATCTGCGCGCTCGCGTTCGGCGACTCTGAGGATCCCCGTCCGGGGGTCACTTCGTTCGACGACGGTTCGAACCTCGACCGTGCCGAGGTGGGCAGCCTGGCTCCAGTTCTCGAGTTGCTGCTGTCGCTCCGCGAGGAGCACTTCGACCCGGTGCGGAGGTAGCTCGGAGTCGGTTGGTACGAAGCCGGTCATGACCACGACCTCGGCGTCATGGGATGCCGCAAGATGGGCCGCCCATCGCATCGCATTGGCGGATCCCGCGGATCCGTCGGCCCCCACCACGATTCGCTTCATTCGCTTCCCCTTCCCGATCGGTCTCCGCTTCGGCACCCTGCCTGGCGTTCTTGCTCGAGGCCACCTCGGCACGGTTCATGGCCGACGATGACCTTCCATCCCTGCACCATCGTGGTTGTCGCGCTCATCGCCCGGAAGAGGCGAAGGTCACGCGGACCATCTGGATCAGGCCGCTCGCTCTGCGACGGCCGGCTTCAGAAGAACGGCGTTGGGTGAGGTCCAAGGGCACTACCGGGATTCGGAAGCTGCGCGTAGTTTCGAGACCAATCGGAGACTTTGGGACTGCAGTCGCGATGCATCGATTCACCAACATCCTCTTCTCGCCTCTCGGCGACCACGACAATGCGCCGGCGGTGCTTTGCCCACGACCTCGAAGAAGAAGAAACATCGACTGCTCGAGCCATCGTGGATCTCCTGACCCAAAGCGGTCTCGGAATCAAGCCGCCAGGCTTTGTCTCTCCGCTCCTGTCCCGTTTCGATCCATCGGACCAGGCGTGAACATGGTGGTCCCGGTTCGTCGGTCGTACACAGGAGGGACGTGGTGATCGAGCACCGCTACGTCGTGAGGAGCGTGCTCAACGTCATGCTGCTTCTGTCGGTGGTGGCGGTGGTGCTGACGGGGCTGCTCGTCGAGAGATTCGACCTCAACGAGTTCAGACTTCACACGCTGGCCGGTTACGCCATGACCGGGCTCGTCACGATCCACATCGTGCTGCATCGGCGTTCGCTCGTCGGCATCCGCAGACGTAGCGACCACGTCGAGGAGTCAACGTCGCACCCTGACGATTCCATGGCCGACGATGCAGTGCCGGCAGGAGCCGATGTTCGTGTCGACACCAGCTCGGGTCAGGTGGAGAACACGAGCGGGAGCAGCCAAACCCTCGAGCAACGCTCGTCGGATCGTTCGGGTGGCTCGCGCCGAGCCGTGCTTGCGTCGCTCTTCGCGGGCACCGCGGGTGCTGTTGCGGGGTGGTTTGCCCGGTCCGAGGCGGCACCGAATCCGTACGAGGCGGGCGACGTCGGGCTCTTCTATCACCGGGAGAGCTCGCTGGGCGTGAGCGGACTGTTGAGCAGTTTCCTCAGCTGGGGCGATCGACCGCCGCGCTACAAGGATCTCGAAGCGACCACTACGATCGAGTTGCCGTCTCTGGCCGCGATGCCGATCATGACCGTTGCCGAGGCAATCCAACAGCGCCGATCCCGACGCGAGTTCGCCGACCGTGCCCTGACCGCCGACGAGCTGGCCTGGATGGTCCACGCTGCCACCGGGATCACCACCGATGGTGGGCGTCGCACAACGCCGTCGGCGGGTGCCCTCTATCCGATCGAGACCTACGTGGCAATCAACCGAGTCGATGGGATCGAACCCGGGCTCTACCACGTGGATGTCCGAGCACAAGCGCTCGAGTCGGTCCGCTCGGGATCAGTGGCAGGCGACCTGATGCTCGCCGGGCTCGGCCAGGATTTCCTTCGCACCGCCTCGGCGGTTTTCGTGCTCAGCGGCTACTTCCAGCGAACGCGTTGGAAGTATCACGCTCGCCACTACCGATACGTCTGCTGGGAGGCGGGACACATCGCCCAGAACCTCTACCTGGCGGGCGAGTCCGCAGGGCTGGGGGTGTGCGTCGTCGGAGCGTTCTTCGATGCCGCCCTCAACGACCTGCTGCAACTGGATGGGAGCGAAGAGGCGGCGCTCGGCTTCGTCGCCATCGGGCCTCGTTGACCGCTGCCGGTCGACACGAGGCGGCTCACCAACGCCCGGTCGCGATGCCGACGCCTACTTCCGGCCGATCGGCGAGACGAAGCCGGGTGGTTTGACGGCCAAGACCGAGCAGTCGACGTCGGCCAGGATTCGCTCGGCGGTGTTACCCATGAGAAGGCCGCTCAGCCCGGTCCTGGCCACGGTTCCGAGGACCAGAAGGTTGATGTGGTGTCGGTTGACGAGATCGACGATGACATCGGGCGGTGATCCGTGAAGAACATGCACCTTCCAGTGGGCTCCCTGGTCTTGCGAGGGTGCGAGAAGGCGAAGGACCTCGGCGTAGCGGTCGGCTCGCTCTTCGCGTCGGACTTCCTGAATCTCACCGTCGCTGTAGCCCCCGTGGAGTGGCGATCGCATGAGATGCTCAGCCGAGACCTCGAAGGCATGCCCGACGTGCAGCTCTCCGGCGTAGAGATCGGCGAGGGCGGCGCTGAGTTCGAGGATCGTCCGGTTCAGCTGGGCTTCGTCTGGGTCGGGATTGACAGCAGCGAGAATACGCAGTTTCCGGGCTCGGGTCGGGCGTATGACCCAAACCGGGCACGGGCACTTTCTCAAGAGTCGATTGATGGTGGCGGTGTCTTCCCGGTCGTTGTCTGTCGTCACGACGACGAGGTCGTGTCCGGCCGTGAGTACCTGCATGACGATTGCGACGGCAGCGTTTCCCGGTTCGACCACGAGGTCGGCGGCCTCGGCACCGCAGAGGGATGCGAGTCGGGCAAGATGTTCGCTTTGCGCTGCGCGGTCGGCCTGGGCCAGAAGCTCGAGAGCTTCTCGGTGTCGAGTCAATCGGCTCGGACTTGGAGGCGATTGTGCAGCGCTGAACAGCGTGAGCGCTGCGTGGTTACGGTGGGCGAGGTCGACGACGCGACGCAGCGCTTCGGGATTACGGCTTTGCCCGAGGGGGCTGAACAAGACTGACGTGAATCGCTGCATGACCCCTCTGACTCGCCTTCCGAGATGTGGTTCGAGTCTGTCTGGGCGCCGGCAGCCGGGCAAGGGGCGAAGGTCATCCGGCGCCTGGCGGGCCCTTGCGCGCCGGCACGCACGCGCTTCAGGCCACGACCATGTCGTCGGCGAGTGCTGTATTCGGCGAGTGGTGTCTCAGTGAGTGAAGACGATGAGGAGGAGGAGGAGGAGGAGGAGGACCCCTTGGATCGAACCGCTGTCGGTGCCCACCGGTCAGCGCTTCTCGCTCTCGAAGTGCGATCTGCCCGTGACTTTCCTCGCCTCGTAGACCTCGTCGAATCGAAGTACGACGTCGTCATCGCCAACGGAGCACTCGATGTTGTGCCGCCTCATCACGCCCTCGTTGGTTCGGATCGTGACGAAGTCGTCGTCCTGTTCGAGCAGTTCCGTTTCGGTGATGCCCGGCATCGAACCCACCACACCCACGAAGTGCGCCCCCAAGTCAGCGACGGACGCCTTGAGGCATCGGATCGAGGCCACGCACGGCTGGTAGGTCGTCGATGGTCGCCCGAACCAGACGAGTTCGAGCAGGGCGTGGGACTTCCGGAAACCAGGACTCCCCCAGCCGAGCGAGGTCGTGCTGATCCGCGTCAAGAGGCTTCGGTGGTTGACCGTGCGAGCAGCGATGCCCCGGCGACGGAGACGGCGAGCGCTGCCGCGAGGGCGACGGCCGCCGTCGCGTCGATGGTCTCGAGTCCGAGCACGGTGCGTAGCCCGGGGATCGTGATGGTGGCGATCTGCACGACGACGCTGATGGCGACGATCCAGTTCAGGACCTTGTTGGTGACGGGTTTCGTGGTGATGCGGCGGGCGGGGTAGACGAACGCCAGTTGGGCGAGGGATTCGTAGAGGAAGACGACGGTTCGGGTTTGTTCGCCGCTGTAGTCGAGTTCGGGTAGCCCGAAGAACAGTCCGAGGCCGAGGGCGGCTTTGAGGATGCCGCTGACGATGATGAATCGGGTGCCGGCGCGGGTCAGGAGCGGCTCGTCGGCTGCCCGGGGTCGGCGTTTCATGACGCCGGGGTTCCGGTCGAGGCCCAGCGCCAGGGCGGGTGGCCCGTCGGCGATGACGTTGATCCACAACAACTGGGCGGCCGTGAGCGGGACGAGGAGGGCGCCGGCGCTGTCACGGAGGTCGGCCACGGCGGCACCGACGACACCGATGGCGACGAGGAGGACGAGGGCGACGTTGGTGGAGAACAGGAACCGCAGGAACTTCTGGATGTTGTCGTAGATGCCGCGGCCTTCTTCGACCGCGGCGGCGATCGTGGCGAAGTTGTCGTCGAGCAAGACGAGATCGGCGACTTCGCGGCTGACATCACTGCCCCGTTGGCCCATGGCGACACCGACGTCGGACCGTTTCAGGGCGGGAGCGTCGTTCACGCCGTCGCCGGTCATCGCGACGATCTCACCCCGGTCCTTGAGTGCGTCGACGAGGGCGAGTTTGTGTTCAGGTGACACGCGCGCGAACACGTTCACCTCACCGACAACGTCGCAGACCTCTTCAGCAGTGAGGTGGTCGAGGTCGTCTCCAGTGAACGCTCGATGGGCGGGAATGCCGAGCTGTCCGGCAATGGACAGGGCCGTGGCGGGGTGGTCACCAGTGATCATGAGCACGCGGATGCCGGCATCGTGGGCGGCAGCGATGGCGGCGGGGACTTCAGGCGCGTGGTGGGTCCCACAACCAGGCGGCCCCGAGCCAGATCAGGTCTTCCTCCCGGTTGTCGGGGGACCATGCGAACCCGATGATCCGGTAGCCGTCGGTGGCCGCGGCTTCGATTCGTTCGTGCCAGTCCCGCTGTGAGGGCTCGTCGAGATTGCTGCGGGCGAGGAGGACTTCGGCTGCGCCCTTGAGGTAGGCGACCGTACGGCCGTCTTCGGTGACGCTGACTCGCATGAACCGCCAGGCCGAGTCGAACGGCCTCGCCGACTGGCGGGGGTGGTCGACTCGCATGGTGATCGGGTCGTACCCGTTGGCCTCGGCATAGGTGTACAGGCCGAGCTCGAGCGGATCACCAGTGCCGCCATCGGGTTCGGCGTCGGCGGCCAAGACCATGGCCTTGAACGCTCGCTTGGCGTCCGGCGAGTCGAGCTCGCGGACGGTCATGGTGTTCTCCGTCAGGGTGCCCGTCTTGTCGGTGGCAATGACCGTGACCGACCCCAGGGCCTCGACCGCGGAGAGCTTGCGAACGACAGCCTTGCGCTCACTCATGCGTTCGGTACCCAACGCCAACGTCAGCGTCAGCACCGCAGGAAGGCCCTCAGGAACAGCAGCCACAGCAACCGCCACTGCGAACAGCAGGGCTTCGTCGAAATGGTCGAGGCCCTCGACACCGACGCCTCCAATGGTCAAAACCACGGCAAGCACGGCGATCCATCGGGCAATGCGATGCCCGAAGTGCTCCATCCGCCGCTCGAGCGGGGTCTCCTCCGCCACGACGGTGCCCAGCATGGTGGCGATACGGCCCATCGCCGATTCCGGACCGGTGCGGGTGATCTCGACCCAACCCAACCCCCGCACGGCGAGCGTTCCCGAGAACGTCTCGTCCCCGGCAGCACGTTCGACCGGCACCGATTCCCCGGTGAGCATCGACTCGTCGATCTGCAACGCCTGCTCGCTCGTCAGCACTCCGTCGGCGGGGATACGGTCACCGGCTTCGACACGCACGAGATCGCCCGGCACCAGCAGCGTGGCGTCGACCTCGGTCAGATGATCATCACGCATGACCCATACCCGCGGCGCGGCCAGCTCCTGGAGCCGTTTCAGGGCATCCTCGGCCCGGTACTCCTGCCACACTCCCATCACCGTGTTGAACACCAGAATCGTCGCGATCGCCAACGATTCGAACGGCCACTCGTGAGCACCCTCGGAGACCCACACCACGACATCGAACGCCAACGCGAACAACAAGATGTAGATGATCGAACTCCGCAGTTGACGCACGACCCGCGCCCACCACGGCACCGGCTCAGCTGGCGGCAACGCGTTCGGCCCAAAGCTCGCCAGCCTCGCTACTGCCTCATCGCCGGTCAGACCTCGCTGGCTCATCGCAGCTGGTTCACCCGCTGTGACACGGCACATTCATCGACACGGCACACGGCCTCAATTCTGTCGGTGGCACCACGGTGCGGCCAGGGCCCTATGTCCCTGGCGGCGCCTCGATCACCCTCGAGACGCTCGGTGTCATGGAGACGATCGTGGTTCCCCTCGACGACTCGCTCCACCACATCTGGCGGTGCGAACAGCGTTCTCTCTGGCCGAGCGCACGGAGTGTTCGGTGTCACTGGTCAGTTCATGCCCAGCCGAACAAGCCAACGAGGTCGCCCAGTCGCTTCGCGAGGCCGGGGACCGCTTCACGCACGTCGCACCACACACGATCCAGATCCTCGACGGCCCACCGCCCCAACCGATCCGTGACCAGGCCGAGCGCCACTGCCAACAGGCCGCCGAGCGTCTGAGAACCCACGGGGTGCCTGCCACGTCGCCGCGTGCTGCATGGCCATGCCCCCAGCTCGATCGTCCACGACGCCAGCAGTCACGCAGCGTCGTTCATCGTCGTCGGCACCTCCGAACGGACCGGTCTCACCCGCCACACCCTCGGCAGCGTCGCGGCCGGCGTGGTTCGCCACGCACAGCCCAAATTGGGCTCGCAGCCCGATCACGCTCGTCGAGACTCGAGACAGGCGCCACGGTCACGCTCGCCTTTGCTCACTTCTCGTCAGGAGTTCGAGGCCTCGACCTCGGCGACTCGTTGGATGGTTCTCACCAGGGCATCGGGAGTGACACTGATCGAGTCGATGCCTTCGCCGACGAGGAAGGCAGCGAACTCCGGATAGTCCGACGGCCCCTGCCCGCAGATGCCGATCTTGCGGCCGCTTGCCTTCGCCGTCCTGATCACCATCGAACACGCAAGCTCGACCGCAGCGTCCTGTTCGTCGAACAAGGAAGCGACCGACTCCGAGTCACGGTCGACACCGAGAACGAGCTGCGTGAGATCGTTCGAGCCGATCGAGAACCCGTCGAAGACCTCGGCGAACGCCTTCGCCTGCAACACGTTGGACGGGATCTCGGCCATCACGTACACCTCGAGACCATCCTCGCCCTGCACCAGCCCGGCACCAGCCATCACCTCGATGACCCGCCGTCCTTCCTCGGGCGTTCGGCAGAACGGGATCATGACCTTGAGGTTCGTCAGCCCGTACACCTCACGAACTCGCCGAACGGCCTTGACCTCGAGCTCGAAGCCTTCACGGAAGTCGGGGTGGTAGTACCGGCTTGCGCCACGCCAACCGAGCATCGGGTTGGGCTCTTTCGGTTCGAAGCCCGCACCACCCACCAAGCTGGCGTACTCGTTGGTCTTGAAGTCACTGAACCGAAGGATCACCGGCTTCGGCCAGAACGCGCCGGCCAGCGTTCCGATCCCGAGCGCCAGTTGGTCCACGAGGAACTCCGTCGGCTCGTCGTACCCGACGATCGCCTCGTCGACCGCCCGCCTGGTCCTCGCATCAAGCGTGTCATAGCGGGTGAGTGCCAGCGGATGGACACCGACGTGGCTGGCAAAGATGAACTCCATTCGAGCCAGACCGATGCCGGCGGTCGGGAGCAACGCATGCTTGTAGGCCATCGAAGGGTCGCCGACATTGACCATGATCTCCGTCTTCGTCGCCGGGAGTTTCGCCAGGTCGAACTCGTCGGTCTCCCACTCCAGGATGCCTTCGTAGACATAGCCGGTGGCGCCCTCGGCACACGAGACCGTTGCTTCGATCCCGATCGGTAGGTCGTCGGTCGCCGACCCGACGCCGACGATGGCGGGAATCCCGAGCTCCCTGGCGACGATGGCTGCGTGGGACGTCCGCCCACCGCGGGCGGTGATGAGTCCGGCCACCCGCTTCAATATCGGCTCCCAGTCCGGGTCGGTGATCTCGGTGACCAGGATCTCGCCGGGCTGCACTCGATTCATCTGACTCGGGTCACTGATCCGCCGCAGTCGGCCGGCGGCGATCCGGTCGCCGATGGCCAGTCCCTCCGCCAGCACCTTGCCTCGTTGTGCCAGGCGCTGGGTCGACATCGTGGTGGAGCCGGCGCGTTGGCTGAAGACCGTTTCGGGCCGGGCCTGCACGATGAACAGCTCACCCGTCCGACCATCCTTGGCCCACTCGATGTCCATTGGCGTCACCGTCCCGCGCTGCTCGGAGTAGTAGTCCTCGATCGCCACGGCGGAGCGGGCAAGGGCGAGGACCTCATCGTCCGACAGGCAGAAGCGCGCGCGATCCTCGTCCGGTGTCCGCACGTTCACCACTCGATTCGACGCTGGGTCATAGCCCATTCGCAGCTCCTTGGCCCCGAGATGCCGCCCGACCAGCGGGGCGAACCCGGCGCGAAGACGGTCCTTGTGGACGAAGAAGCCGTCGGGCAGAACTCGGCCCTGCACGATGTTCTCGCCGAGTCCCCAGGCCCCGGTGACATAAACCACCGAATCGTTGCCGGTCTCGGTGTCGAGCGTGAAGATCACGCCGCTCGAGGCGGTGTCGGATCGGACCATGCGCTGGATGCCGACCGAGAGAGCAACATCGAACTGGTCGATCCCCATGTCGTCGCGATAGTTGACCGCTCGGGCAGTGAAAAGGCTGGCAAAGCAACGCACGACGGAATGCAGCACGTCGGCCAGGCCCCGCACCATCAGGAAGGTCTCCTGTTGGCCGGCGAACGATGCGTCGGGGAGGTCCTCCGCTGTCGCGCTCGAACGAACCGCCACCTCGACGGCGTCGACCCCGGACTCGGCCGAGAGTTCGCGGTAGGCCTCGGTGACGTCGTCGACGAGCGCGGCCGGCAGCACTCCCCCGAGGATCAACGAACGGATCTCCTGTGTGCGCTCGCCCAGGGATTCGACATTGCCCGACTCCCAACCCCTGAGCAGCTCGGTGATCCTGCTCTCGAAGTGGTTCGTTCGCAGGAACTCCCGATACGCCTCCGCGGTCGTTGCGAACCCGTTCGGTACGTCGACGCCCGCAGTGGAGAGTTCTCGACACATCTCCCCCAGTGAGGCATTCTTGCCGCCGACCGTGGGGATGTCATCGATTCGGATGTCTTTGAACCAGACCAGGCGCTTCATGGTGACTCCAGTGGATGGTGCCGAGCCATGGCGGCCCAGCGTCTGGCTCTCACCCTCCACCGGCGCGATACCAAGACGTCCACCGGGCGGTCAACGCTCGATCAAACCCACTGGTCGCAGGTCGCGGCCCGCGAGCTCACGTCTCGTCCTGATCGGGTTGCTCGTCCTGATCGGGTTGCTCGCCCGGATCGGGTTCCTCGTCCTGATCCGGTTCGCCGAGGCCTTCGATGTCGAAATCGTCGGGCTCGGTCGTTGCCAGGAAGTCATGGAAGTCGGCAACGATGCGCTCGATCTCGGCCTCGTTGAAGGGCTCGTCGACCGTGTGCTGCACGGCCACGCCGGCCTCGTTCATGACGGTCTCGGAGACGAACAGCCCGGCACCGGTCCGCAACGCCAGGGCGATGCCGTCGCTGGGCCGAGCATCGAGCACAGAGTGACGATCCTCCTGTTGTATTTCGACCTCGGCGAGGAAGGCGCCGTCGCGGAGTTCGGTCACCGTCACCGAGTCGATGCCGACCTGGAGCTGCTCGAGCGCCGCCACCATCAGGTCGTGGGTACCCGGCCGCGGCACCTCGACACCGGCCAGGACGAGGGCGATCGCCTGGGCTTCGGGCGCTCCGATGAAGATCGGCAGAACGCGCGTGACCTCTCCTGGTTCGCTCAACAGCACCACCGATGCGTCGGGCATCGGAGCGGCGAACAGGCCGACGATGTCAACGGCGAGCCTCATGACCGGACCGAACCGTTCGTATGGGCTCCTGGTCGTTGTTCGGCATCCAGAGCGAGATGGTCGACGAACCAGTTCCGAGCGAGTTCCGCCGCTGCCCGAAGCGTTCCCGGCTCCTCGAAGAGATGCGTGGCCCCCGGCACCACGCGCAACTCGTTCGAGCAGACGAGTTGCGCCTGCGCTTGTCGGTTCAGGTCGAGGACCGCTCGGTCGAGCCCGCCGACGATCAGCAGCGTCGGCGCCCTGACCTCACCCAATGACGACGCAGCAAGATCTGGCCGGCCGCCGCGTGAGACGACGGCGCCCACCGGCGATGACGGCGTGGCCGCTGCCCGCAGCGCTGCCGCTGCGCCGGTGCTTGCACCGAAGTAACCGATCGGCAGGCCCTCGAGATCGGGATCGCTCGCCACGCTGGCCGTCACGTCGGCAAGCCGCTTCGACAGCAGCTCGATGTCGAAGACGTTTGCCCGGTCGCGTTCTTCGCTGTTGGTCAACAGATCGAACAGCAGCGTCGCCAGACCGGCCCGGTTGAGCACCTCGGCGACGAAACGATTGCGCGGGCTGTGCCGGCTGCTGCCACTGCCGTGAACGAAGATCACGACACCCAGCGGGTTCTCTGGAATCGTGAGGTGGCCCCCGAGCCGCTCGCGCTCGAGCAGAATCTGCACATCGCTGTCGCCGGTTGGCCGACGCGTCGAGTGACCACCGTCGTGGGTCGGCGCGCTGTTCGCACGAACGTCGTGACGTGGACGGGGCTCGACGGGACCACGCGAATCGGGCTCGGAGCCCGATTCTCGGTCGAGGCACTCGATGACTTCACGATCGCCCGTTTGGGAGAAGTCTCGATAGAACTGGCCAACACCGGCGAAGAGCGGGGGTGTTGTCAGACTGATCAGCTCATCGGCGGTGCCGGACAGCCGCGTCTTCCAGTCGCCCGGGGCAACAGGAACAGCAAGGACGACGCGACGAGCACCGTGAGCCCGAGCGACCTGACACGCTGCCTTGGCGGTCGAGCCCGTTGCGATTCCGTCGTCGATCACGACCACGACCCGACCGGCCAGGGAGATCGGGTCCCGGCCGCTGCGATAGAGCCGTGCCCGCCGTTCGAGTTCGCGTCGCTCGCGTTCTTCGACTTGCGAGAGTTCGGATTCGGTGATGCCGGCCCGGCTGATGATGTCGGCGTTCAGCACTCGCACACCACCTTCGCCGATGGCCCCCATTGCCAGCTCAGGTTGGAATGGGAGGCCGAGCTTCCGCACGAGGATGACGTCGAGCGGGGCCCGGAGATGCTGGGCGACCTCGGCCGCCACTGGTACACCACCACGAGGCAAGCCAACGACGACGACGTCCTCGTTGCTCAGATGGTCGAGTTGTCTGGCCAGCTGGCGGCCGGCGTCTCGGCGGTTGTCGAACATGGATCCTCCTTGAGAACGCCGCTACACACCCATCCCACTGAGGTAGTAGGCGACGTCGTTGACGGCCCGCACCAGTGCGGGGTGATCGGTTTCGAAGTGATGGGCGGCCTCTCGCAGACGGGCGAGCAGCTGGAGGCTGGTACCTTCGGAGCTCGGGTCGTCGCGCTTGGCCTCGGCTGCCGTTCGAAGGTCGACGAACTCGTCGTCGACTTCGGTTCGATCGATGACATGGATCATCTGATCGATGGCAGCCATCAACCCCGTGTCGACGGTGCCTTCTGCTGCCGCGGGAACAACGAGCACCGGCCGATGGGAGTACTTCAACAGGCCTTGACCGACGCTGCCCATGAGGACACGGTGGCCAAGGCGGTGACGTCGACCGATGATCGAGATCAACGCCGCATCGATGGCGTCGCTGCGCCCGATGATTCTTTCGATCGTCGGCCCCTTCACGACGATGGTGTTGGTCGCCACGCCGAGAGCGTCGAAACCGGCGGCGATGGCACCGAGGACCGTGGTCGCTGCCTCGACCTCGTCGGCGCTCTCGTCATCGAGAGCGTCCCCCAACGCGGGAGAGGCCGAACGAGCCGATCGCCGGTGCCACCACGTGGAGCAGTTCGACCTCGGCATCCGAAGCGAGCGCCAGCTCAGCGATCGGTCGAGCATCGGCAACCGTCGCTTCCAGATCGATCGCCAGCAGGAACATGGTCTTCAGATTCGACATGGGATGCTCCTCTTCACACGCCGAACGGATAGGTGTCGGGGATTCCGGCGACCCCAGGGGCGTTCGCTGCAGTGACCGGATTGGTCTCGTCGAGCCAGATGAACTCGTCGAACTGATTCGGCAGCGAAGCCCGGAAATAGTGACTCGCCAGCTCGGTTTCGGGCCGATAGATCACCCCGATCGCCCGCTCGAGCTTCGGCTCGGCCAGCTCATCGCGAAGGTCCTGCGTCACCGGATGACGGAGTGGGAGCATGAACGCGGGGATCTGCGTGTCGTGGAAGACGCGTTCGTAGCTGCCGGAGAGCGCGGGGCGAACGTGCTTGTGTTCCATCGGGCCGCCCCAGTCCGACGCCGCAGCGACACGACCATGATCGGTACCGAAGCCGATGAGGTACACATCGTCGCCGAAGGACCGCCTGGCCAACAGCCCGACATTGTGTTCGCCCCGTGCGCCCATCTCGGTCGCTGCAGCATCACCGACATGTGAGTTGTGTTCCCAGACCACGATTCTGGCATCCGGACCTCGATGAGCCCGCACCATTCGCAACGTCTCGAACATGTGCTGATCTCGAAGGTTCCACGATTCGGGTCCACCCCGATACATGGCCCGGTAGTAACGCTCGGCGTTCGCCACGATCAGTGCGTTCTGGGCTGCGTCGAAGAAGTTCGCCTTCTCCACCTCCTGACGATCGGCGTCGCGATGATCGGCGTGGGCGCGTTCGACGTACGACAGCCGTTCGCGAAGGAGATCGGTCAACGTCTCCACCACCGGATCTTCACAACCGGGAACGAGGCCCGACACCACGGCTCGGCCGTACACCGGCGGATCGTCTTGCCAGGGGGTCAGGCACGCGTAGCGATCTCGTGCCGTTGCCGCAGCGATGGGGTCGACCGCATCGAGGTAGTGGAGCACGGCGTCGCGGGACCGGAAGAGACTGTAGATGTCGAGGCCATGAAAGCTCACCGCTCGACGGGAATCAGCCACGCTGTCGTTGTGATCGCGAAGCCACTCGACGAATACGCCGACCTCGCGATTTCGCCACATCCAGGTGGGGAAACGGTCGAACGGTTCGAACGAATCGCCAACGACCGCTCGACGACGGACATGGGCGTCGACCATTGCGGCATCGGGCCAGTCGGCCTCGACCGCGACGACGTTGAACCCCTTGCGCACGATCAGCTCACGGGTGATCAGTTCACGCATTCGGTAGAACTCGGCCGTCCCGTGGGTGGCTTCACCAATCAGGACATGCCGGCAATCGCCGATCCGATCGAGCAACGCGCCGAGTGGGGCCGCGTCAACGGCACCAAACGGGATGGCCGACTCGTTGACCAGGAGTGGGAGTCCATGCAGCGTTGCGTGCGGTGCGGGGCGTCGCCGACGAGCACGCCCGGGCCCCGTCGTCGGTTGGTTCTCGACCGCTGTCGTCTCTCGGGGCGTATCGGTTGGCACGATGCTTGGCCTCCAGGAGTCGAGCTGCACCATTACTGTCACCGACTGCGATCCACGTCGCTCAACGGTGGCCTCAACGGTTGGTCAATCCGACGCATCGGAGGCAACGCGCGGTCTTCGACGAAATCGTTGGCGCCGGTCTGTCCCTGTGGAGTCGAGTCGACCTTTTGGCTCGGTCAGGATCCGACTGCCCGACAACGGCGAGCTGCTCGCCTTGGCATCAACGTCCGAACTCTCGAGCGACCACGCCGGGCACGTGGCACAGCTGATCTGGGAGTTCGGGGCAGTCGCCAGCGCGCCAAGCGCCGGCGCCAGCGCGAGTCCCTGAAGTCGGTGAACGCGATCCGCGAAGGAGTGGCGCAACAGTGCCGACGGCCGCAGGATGGTCACTTGTGGGCGCGCTCTGAGAAATCTGGCTCGCCCGTGGACGATCTTCGAGCTAGAGGAAACTCCGAAGCCGCTCGTTGATGATCTGGTTGGCCTCGGCCATGATCCTGTCGATCAACTCCTGGACCGAGGGGACATCGTTGATGAGGCCAGCAACCATGCCACACGACCACGCGCCGGCTTCCATGTCACCGGTCTCCATGACCTTCGGATAGACCCCGGCGACCTCGTCGATGATGTCCTCGAACGTGAGGTCCGCTCCCATCGATCCGCCCCTGATGACGAGATCCTTGGTCCGATCCCGCAACGTGAGGCACCCATCCGAGTCGAAGCACCCCATGTCGCCGGTGTACAACCAGCCGTCACCGAGCACCTCAAACCCACTCCTCATTCCCCCGAGCAACGGCTCGTTGCCGTCGGCGAGGGACGTTGGTCTCTTGGACCGTTGGGCCCTGTGGCTCCACGATGAGATGGCGGCCACAACGGGTCGACCTTCGAGCCGGGCCAACCGGCACGCACGCAACCATCGGCGAAGCAACCGCCACGATGGAGGAAGGAGTCCCTTCATGACCACCAGGTCCAGCTCACAGCAAACGGTCGACTCGGTGCCACCAACCGGCCCCGACGACATCACCATCGTCGATGGAGACGGTGACGGTGACAGCGCCACCCCGCTTGGCCAGACGCCTGAGTGGCGTCGGCGGCTCCACTCGGCCAGGGGCCATGCCGAGGCAGTCTTGGCCCCGGCCTGGGCCGATCCTCGCATCGGATTCCTTCTTGCTGCCGGGGCCGCTGCGATGTGGGGCCTCCTCGCAGGTTGGTGGACACCACGTGGCCCGTTGACCACCGGTCAGGCGATCTGGTCCATCGTCATCAGCCTCATCATCGGTGGCATCGCCGGACTGGTGACACGCTCGCGTTGGGCCATGCTGGCGACGCCGGTTGCATTCGCCGCAGTCTTCGAACTGGTCCGGATCAGCACCGATGGTCCAACCGTCGACACCCCAGCGTTGACCACCTACGGAGTACTCTCGTTCATCGTGGGGCGCGGCTTCCACGCCCTGATCGCGCTGTTGCCAATGGCCTACGGCGCTTCGGTGGGCGTAGGCACGGCACGAACGCCGGCCACTCCGGTAGCCGAGCGTCGGGCCGACCGGCCCTGGGGGTCGTACAGCCGCCGCGGCGTTTCTGTTGTTGCTGCTGCCGGTCTCATTGCCTTTGTCGTCGCACTGGCACGCCCGGCCAGCACTGACCCAATCGTCGACGCCAACGGCGAGGAGATCCCCGGCAGCATCGCCGAGCTCACCACCGTAGACATCAACGGACACGACCTCCACCTGATGATCCGGGGCCGCAGCCTCGACAACCCCGTTCTACTGTTTCTGGCCGGCGGGCCCGGCGGCTCCGAGATGGGTGCCATGCGCAACCACCTCCCAGAACTCGAAGAACACTTCACCGTCGTCACCTGGGACCAACGCGGCAACGGCAAGTCCTACGACGAGCTCGACCCCACCGACACCTACACCCTCGGCAGCGTGGTCGACGACACCATCGCCGTCACCAACTACCTCCGCGACCGGTTCGAACAAGACCGCGTCTACCTGCTCGGCCAATCCTGGGGATCCACCCTCGGCGTGCTCGCGATTCAGGAGCAGCCCGACCTCTACGAAGCGTTCATCGGCACCGGCCAGATGGTCAGCCAGCTCGAGACCGACACGATCTTCTACGACGACACCCTCGAATGGGCCGCCGCGAACGACGACACCGGCCTGGTCGAGAGGCTCACCAGCATCGGCGCACCGCCCTACGACCGCATGCTCGACTACGAAACCGCCCTGTCCAGCGAGCACGAGGTCTATCCCTACGACCACAGCGCGAACTCCGAAGGAGAGGGCGGATTCTCCGAGAACTTCCTCGTATCCGAATACACACTCATCGACCAGGTCCATCTCCTCGGCGCCTTCGTCGACACCTTCAGCGTTGTCTACCCCCAGCTCCAAGACATCGACTTCCGTGAGAATGCCACCGACTTCGACATCCCGGTGTTCTTCGTGCAAGGCGCCAACGAAGCCGGCGGCCGAGCCGACGTCTTCGCCGACTGGTACCCCAAGGTCAAGGCGCCGATCAAAGACCTCGTGGTGCTCGACACATCCGGCCACCGACCGCTGTTCGAACAACCCGATGAGTTCGTCGACTACATGGTCGACACCGTCCTCGCTCAAACCGGCGCGAGCAGCTGAGCGCTCGGAGGAGTCTGCAATGAACAGGGCGCGCCCTGCGCATCCGGAAGACCTTGGTTGGCCCGGCTTCTCGTTCTGCTCGCCGGCTTGCTGGCAGCGAACTCGGGGCTTGGGCCCCTTGGGCTCGAGACCATCGAGTACCGATACAGCGAGTCGCTGATCAATCAGGGCATCGGCCTCGACGCCATCGCTCTCGTTGCCGGCGTTGGGTCGCCGGCATCGCCGACCTCCTTGGCGGCGACCCGAGCAACCCCGACTACCGGGAGGACCCCACCGCCTACGTGCTCATCGGCGTCCTCGATCTCGGCATGGTCGTTCCGGCCGCACTCGTAGCCATGGCCGTCGTCATGCAGCTCAACGACGACCCGAACGCATCCACCGGCGCCAGCGTCGGATTCGTGGCCGCCGCTGGAGTCTTCACGCTCGGCGCAGCGTCGCTCTACCGGCCAGTATTCCAATCGAACCATGCCGCCGATGCATCGCCAGGCATCCCCGACAGTCGCTCGAAGAACTCGAACCAACCCGTCGCTCACCGGGGAGATCCGCAATGGCGGCGGAGGCGGGGGCAGGGGCGAAGGAACCGGACCAGGCAACGAGGGAGGCCAGGGGTTCGGGACCGGATTCGGGCTCGGTGCCCGCCCCGTCGGTGTCTACGAGATCCGTGATAGGAGCCTCCATTGGAAGCCGGCAATCGATGTCGACCGACTGGCCCGCGGTGCTCAGGTTCTCGCCGGGATCGTCACCGCCTGCGTGTCGCTCGTCGTACTGCGCCGCCGGTAGCAGATCGATGGACCTGCGCCATCCCGCAGTCGGAGTCTGGCGACGCTGGATGCGATTGTCGCGGCTCGAGTCAGCGTGACCCGGCGCCACTCCTGTCGGATCTGTCGGTCTGACCGTTTGACGCTCGTCGTGTCGAGTAGTCTCAGCGCCCGGCACCGCGGTCACACTGGCGGCGTTCGCCAACGCCTCAACTGCGAACCCAGCATGACCGACGCCGCCACGCCGATCAGCCGAACCGAGCGCATCACCAACCTCGATGCCGTCCGCGGCGTTGCCACGCTCGGCATCCTCGTCATGAATGCGGTGTCGTTCGGACTCTCCCGGCCCTCCTACTTCAATCTCGACCATGCGGGCTCCGACAACTGGCTCGACTGGGTCGTGGGGGTCGCAGGCGAAATCTTCATCGATCAGAAAACGATGGCGCTCTTCTCTCTGCTGTTCGGTGCCGGCATCGTCGTGTTTGCCGATCGCGCCGAGGCCAAGGGCAAACACCCCGTCCGGCTCAGCCTGTGGCGCAACCTGCTGCTGTTGATGATCGGGCTCATCCACCAAGCGTTCTGGTTCGGTGACGTCTTGACCCTCTACGCCATCTGTTCGCCGGTGTTGTTGATCATGCGAAAACGGTCGGCTCGCACCCTCTTCATCGCCGGGGGCGTGTGCATCGCTGTCTCCGTCCTCGCCATGGTCATCGCCCAGCTCATGATCGACCCCGCCACCGAACTGGGCGACTACTGGGTCGACGAGAACGTCGCCATGAGCGACACCGTCGGCATTGCGTTTCTCCTGGACTTCGGCGGACGTGCGCTCGGAGCGATGCTGATCGGGGTGGGGTTGTTCCGTGCAGAGATCCTCCAGGGCCAGAAATCGGCTGCGTTCTACCGGCGGATGGCCCGCATCGGGTTCGGGATCGGACTTCCACTGTCGGTTCTCGGTGTCGTGATCCACGTCGCGAACGACTGGAGTGGCGATGTCGCCCTGATCGGCGCCGTGCCCAACATCTTGGCGACGATCCCCTTGGCTCTGGGCTCTGTCGCGTTGATCACCCTGTGGAATCGACGGCCCGAGACCCGCTGGCACGAACGAGTCCGAGCCGTCGGACGCATGGCACTCACCAACTACCTGACCCAGACCATGATCGGGCTGCTGGTGCTCGACGGGCTGTTCGAGTTCGGATCACTCAGTCGATCACAGATCTTCGTGTTCATCGTGGCGGTCTGGGCTCTGCAGCTGGCGTGGTCCGAACCATGGCTTCGCCACTTCCGCTTCGGCCCATTCGAATGGCTGTGGCGAGTCGCCACCTACCGCAGAATCCAGCCAATCCGCCGCTGACCGCCGGGTGGGTGCCCGAAACTCGGACGTGTCCATCGAACGGGGAGATCCGCACCGATCCTGAGCGTTTGAACCGCAATCTGCCCCGCGCCAGCTCGCTGAGCCCGCCCTCGCGCTGGAGTCGGCCCGGGCCGAGAGCCCGCCTGGGAAGGCGCCAGGGAGATGGCGGTCACGTCACGATTGCGCGTCGTGCACGAGAATCGCGATATGCACCCGGTTCGTGACTCCGAGCTTGGTGAGAAGACGCGAGACGTGCGCTTTGACGGTGGCCTCGCTCATGAACAGCGATGCGGCGATCTCGGCGTTGGATGCGCCGGACCCCACCGCAGTCGCGACCTCACGCTCCCGGTCCGTGAGCGACGCCAGGCGCTGGATAGCGAAGCGACGGCGATCTGCCATTTCGTCGTCGCCGAGGTGGGAGAGAAGTGTGCGGGTGACCGACGGTGAGAGCATCGCCTCTCCAGCAGCCACGAGGCGCACGGCGTTGACGATCTCCGTGGGCGCGGTGTCTTTCAACAGGAACCCGTCGGCGCCGGCCCGGAGCGCGCCCATGACCTGCTCGTCGGCCTGGAACGTGGTCAGGACGATCACGTGCGGCGGCGTCGCGAGACGGCGCAGGGCCGACGTGGCGGCAATGCCGTCCATCCCGGGCATCCGGATGTCCATCAGAACGACATCGGGTCGATGCGCCTGCACGGCCGCAACGGCGTCGGCGCCGTCGGCAGCCTCGCCCACCACCTCCAGCTCCTCTGACGACGACAGGATCATCCGGAGACCGGCACGCACCAACGCGTCGTCGTCGACCAGCAGCACCCGGACCGTCACCACGGCAGGTCGGCCTCGACGACGAAGTCACCGGAAGCGTCCGGTCCGTGCACCAGGACGCCATTGGCCAGGGTCACCCGCTCCTGCAGACCAAGGAGGCCGGTGCCGGAACCCGGCAGAGCCGGACGGTCGTGGGCGCCCACGGCGGGTGGGTTCCGAACGCTGACGTGCAGTCCGCGGTTCGGCGCTCCCGCCACCCGAACCTGGGCGAGGGTGCCGCGAGCGTGCTTGCCGATGTTGGTCAGCGCTTCCTGCACGATGCGATAGGCGTCACGACCCAAAGGGCCAGGTGCGGCAGCTGCACCGTCGACCTGCATCTCGAAGTCGACCTTGGCGCCGGCACGGCGAGTCTCTTCGACCAAGCGTGGAATGTCGGCCAAGGTGGGTTGGGGCACCGTCGACGCCCGTTCCTGGCCGGGCTCCTCGCGCAGCACGCCGATCACGTCCCGCAGTTCTTCCAGCGCTTGGTGGGCCGTCAACCGCAACAGCGCTGCGCTCTCGCGCACCTGGGCGGGAGGCAGGTCGGGTGCGACCTCGAGCGCCCCGGCGTGCAGCGCCACCAGGGAGATGCGGTGGGCGAGCACGTCGTGCATCTCCCGTGCGATGCGGGTCCGCTCGGCCAGGCGCGCACGTTCGGCGCGGACGAGCTGATCGGCCTCGGCCCGTTGGGCACGGTCGCGCAGGGTGGAGAGGAGCTGACGCCGAGCGCGGACGAACATGCCCCATGCGGTTGCGGCGGCCGCAAGCGCCAGCGTCGGCAGCATCACCGACCAGGTATTGGTACGCCCGAGCCAGATCGAGCACACCACTGCGGACGGAACGAACAGCGCGGCGACGAGCAGGGCGGGCCGGACATGGCGGTGCACAGCCAGCGAGGACAGTGCGAACAGGCCGGCGACCGTGCCAAACGTCGAGAACGCGCCCAACAGGACGCAAACCAGCGCCACCCCGAACGGCCAGCGCCGCCGCCACCACAGTGAGAGACAGCAGAGGGCTCCGAACGCGGCGTCGGTGGCCACCTGCCCCGAGGTCATCCGAGTGGCGGTGACGTCCTCGGTGACGCTCAGGATGAAGGCGCCGAGAGCGGCGGCGACGACGAACGCACCGACGTCGAAGGACCAGTCACGTGCCGTCCTGGGCGTCACCTCGTCGGGATGAGTCGAGTCGCTCGGTGCCAGCATCGCCGTGGGGGCGGTCTGGGCCCACAATCTGCGAAGCCAGGACATCGTTGGAGCCTACGGCTCAGGGCCCCCGTGCAACATCGACGAAAGTCGACACTGCAACCAACGAAAGGCCAAACGTCGGAAGCGGCCGGCATCCCTTCGGACATCGGATCGTGGCCGTCCGCCCGATGCGGCGGCGCACCGGCCGGTTCAGGCTGGCCACATGATCACGACAACCGCTCTCACCAAGAGCTACAACAACTGCCGGTCGTGCGCGACGTCTCGTTGCGCTGCGAACCCGGGACCATCACCGGTTTCCTCGGGGCCAACGGCGCCGGCAAATCCACCACGCTGAAGATGATCGTCGGGCTGGTGCGACCCGATCGCGGTACCGCGACCATCGACGGCCGACCATTCGTCGAGCTGCCCAACCCGACCCGGGTGGTCGGAATGCTGCTCGACGCGTCGGCGATGCATCCCGGCCGCAGTGGCCGGGCGACGCTCACGATCGCAGCGCGGCTGGCAGGCGTTCACCCGAGACGGGTCGAGCACCTCTTGGACCTCGTCGGGATCGCCGATGCCGCGGAGAAGCGAGTCGGGACCTACTCCCTCGGCATGCGCCAACGCCTCGGCATCGCCCAGGCCCTCATCGGTGAACCGGCGGCGCTGATCCTCGACGAACCGGCGAACGGGCTCGATCCCGAAGGCATCGCCTGGATGCGAACGCTCCTCCGCGACTTCGCCGACCATGGCGGCACGGTGCTGTTGTCGAGTCACCTGCTCCACGAGGTGCAGGCCACCGCCGATCATCTCGCCGTCATCTCCGACGGTGCCGTGGTCGCCGCCGGTCGACTGGACGATCTGCTGGCCGGCTCCACCGTCCTCGTGCGCAGCCCCGACCCCGTCGCACTGGCCGCGGCGCTCCAAGCTGCGCAGATCGACTACGTCGCCGGGCCGGGAGATGCGCTCACCGTGGACGTCTGCGGGGGTCGGGTCACCACCGAGGTGGTCGCGGGCGTCGCTCGCGACCACCAGGTGCTGCTCACCGAGTTGCGTCAGTCCGAGACACACGGGCTGGAACAGCTGTTCTTCTCTCTCACCGCCGCCAAGGCCGGCTCCGCCCCAGGAGGCTGCAGCATGACCACGTCACGCTCACCGCAAACCGTCGGCATCGACACGGCACCGTCGGCCCGAGGTCCTATCCCGTTCTCGCGGCTTGTCCGGGTCGAGTGGGCCAAGGCCACCGACACCCGCGCTGCTCGCTGGCTCCTCGCTCTCGTGGCGCTGTCGACCGCTGGGATGATGCTGGTGCCGGTCCTCGCCCCAACGACCTTCGATCAGACCGACGCGAGCTACCTCCGCGTTGCCGCCCTCGGGCTGACGATCCTCCTGCCGGTGGTCGCGATCCTGCTTTTCACCGGCGAATGGAGCCAACGCAGCATCATGACCACCTTCACCCAGGAACCGCGACGCATCCGAGTCGTCAACGCCAAGCTGGCGGTCTCACTCGTGCTGGGTGGTGGCGGCGCCGTCTTCGGCGGAGTGGTCACCGCTGCCGGACTCGGGCTGGCGGCGG
Organism: uncultured Acidimicrobiales bacterium; assembly: GCA_963698395.1. Classification (GTDB taxonomy): domain Bacteria; phylum Actinomycetota; class Acidimicrobiia; order Acidimicrobiales; family SZUA-35; genus JBBQUN01. The sequence goes on along the minus strand of CAVOQQ010000008.1, from coordinate 723,440 downwards.
CCTCGGGCCGCGCCCTGGAGGCAGACCTGAGCGTCGGCGCCATCACCTCCTATCTGCTCTACGTGCTCCTCAATGTCCTCGCCGCTGTCGCGCTCGGAGCGCTGCTGCAGAACTCCGCCGCAGCCATCGCCGCCTCCTTCGCGCTCCCCGCCGCCTTTGCGCTGCTCGGGACCGCATCGACGCTGGTGTCGGAGTGGATCGACATGTCCACACCCTGGAATTGGGTGCTCGAGAACGACTGGCGAGGTCATGTGCCGCAGATCTCGGTCTCGGTCCTCTTCTGGGTGGTGGTCCCGCTGGCCGCCGGCGTCATCCGGACGATACGTCGCGACGTCACGTAGTTGACTACCAAGCCACCATGAGCCGAATCGACGCGTTCGAGTCAGGTCCCGCGACCGAAGGCGATCACCAACGAGCGCTTGACGTGCAACGACTCCTCGCCCAGAGGGGGCAACACCGAGCCGTCTCACTCGTCGCAGCAATTGCCAACCATCCGCCCGACCTCACCACCATCCACACCGAGCGCCTACTGTCGCAGCGTGCCATGTCAACGTGGCTCGGCACACAAGGGGAACAAACGTGCAGGCCAAAACGAAGCCAAACAGCGGCGCAGGGACGATCTCCATCTCCCCCGAGCGCTTCGCCAACCTCCGCCTCTGGAACCTGGGCCTGACTGCTCTCCATGGCGTGCAGGCGGTCCTCATCCTGACGATGGCCAGCAACTTCGCCATCACGCTGACCTCGACGTTTCCCGAAGGCCCGCCCGGCACTCGGCGGCCGACTGCCGACAGCTTCGTCGACGTGCGGATCGGTGCGGCGATCGCTGTGTTCCTCGGTTTGGCTGCCCTGGATCATCTCATCACCGCAACGGTGGCTCGCTCGGCCTACGAGCGGGACCTCCAGCACGGCATCAACCGCTTCCGATGGATCGAGTACTCCTTCAGTGCAACCCTGATGGTTCTGCTCATCGCGTCATACAGCGGCATCACCGATATCACCGCCGTCATCGGTATCGCAGGCGCGAATGTGGGAATGATCCTGTTCGGCTGGCTCCAAGAGCGGATGAACCCTCCGGGCCGTTCGTCCACCACGATGCTGCCATTTTGGTTCGGCACGATCGCCGGCCTCGCCCCATGGCTTGCCATTCTCACCAACATCGTCGGCTCCGAAACGGTCCCCGGCTTCGTCTATGGCATCGTCATCGCCCAATTCCTGTTCTTCTTCAGTTTCGGCCTGAACCAATGGCTGCAGTACCGCGAGGTTGGGCGATGGTCCGACTATGCGTTCGGCGAAAAGACGTACCTCGTGCTCAGTCTCGGGGCCAAGTCCGTGCTGGCGTGGCAGATCTTCGGCGGCTCACTCGGGAACTGACCAAGATTTCTGTTGCGTCGTGGGCCCCGTTGCGCCCGCTCGTCCTCGATCATCGCTGTCTGTTCCGATCGGTTCGACGTCCTTCCCCAGGAACAGGCGCATGACCGACTCCCTGCAGAACGAAAGCCTGAGCTTGTTCAACGGCAAGCCGCAGCACGACGCGTTTCGTCGGATGTCGGACTTCTTCCCGACGTCGGCGCTCGCTCCCTCGCCCGAGCCCCAACCGCTGCCGACTGGCCCACCGCTCGAACTCCCCGAGACCCACGACTTCGACGGCGCCACTCGACCCGCCGCCGACTTCCTTGCCAACGCCGACACCGCCGCGCTGCTCGTGCTGCACGATGGTGCCGTCCGATTCGAGCAGTACTGGCTCACAGGCGGACCAGACGTGCAGTGGATCTCGTGGTCGGCGGCCAAGAGCTTCGTGTCCGCCCTCATCGGCATCGCCGTACACGAGGGTGACATCAGCAGCATCGATGACACCGTCAGCTCCTACGTGCCAGAGCTCGCCGGTTCGGCCTACGACGGCGTGTCGACCAAACACGTGCTGCAGATGTCTTCCGGTGCCAGATGGAACGAGGACTACAGCGACCCTGAATCCACATCGCTCGCTTCGGAGCCGTGATGTCCGGCGACGGCTCGCTGCTCGAGTTCGTCTCCGGCATGAAGCGAGCGCGGGAGCCCGGAACGTTCTGTCAGTACAACTCGGCCGACACCCAGGTACTCGGCCACCTGTTGATCAACGCGATCGGCCGCACGACCACCGACTACCGACACACCACCGTGTTGTTTCCGCAAGTGCCCGGAATCGGCCTTTTCCGGACCAAACTGATGACAGAGTCAAACTGATGGCAAATTGATGACAAGCGACACGGCTCAGTCGACAGGGGGATCCGGGTCAACCCCGAATCGGGGTGATGTCCGTTTCATCGATGTTCGGGCCGACTTGATCCGGCACTCGCCGCTTCGTCTCGCGCCGACCGACCATTGTGGCGATGGCGACGACTGCAGCTGCGGTGACCCCGACCGCACCGAGCACTGTCGCACCGGATGTAGTGGCAAGTTCTCTTGTCTGGGTGAGGAGCAGCAACGCCGCCATTGCGAGGCCCAGCGTTCGTGCAGTGACCAGCCGCACGACGAAGGCCGAGAGTGGGGCTGCGATGACTCCCCCGCTGAGCATGGCGATCAAGATGGGCGGCTCGATGCCGGCGGTCCCGATCGAGGTCACGAGTGAGATCGCAGAGACCAGGGCAACCACGATCTCGGCGTGTTCACCGAGCCCACGACCTTTCTCGGGTCGACACGTCGATGAAGGAGGTAGGGCGTGACGACCGGCCCCCATGCTCCGATCAATCCATTGGTCAATCCGCCGGTGAGCGCAACCACTCGTAGGCTCCATCCGCCCGAGACCGTGTCGGAGCTCGAGCCAGTCCGGCTCGTGGCCGCGCTCGGTCGTGCGGCGAATCGGGCAAGGAGCCGGAACCCCACGATCAAGAGCAACGCAGCAAGGAGGGGCCGAATGGCGCCCGACTCGACCCGGGTCAACGCAAATGTCCCGATCACCGCGCCGACGACCGCCGGACCAGCGAGCTGAACCACGAGGCGACGGTCGACGTTTCCCGCCTTCCAATGCGCCGCTCCGCCGGCGACGCCACTGAAGATCTTGGCGAGGTTGACCACCGTCGAAGTGGTGACAGGGGTGAAGCCCGCAGCAAGCAGAATGCTCGATGAGGTCGGCCCGAAACCCATACCGAGTGCGCCGTCAACCAATGAAGCGGCGAAGCCAGCGAGGGCGACCCAGATCAGTTCTCCCATCGCGGTCTACCTTCCCTCGAGCCTTGTGAGCGGGATCGGAGAAACCTGGTTCGGGTTGGATCGAGACATCGACACACTCAGATTTCCACTTGGGTGCCGACCTCGAAGACTTGATCGGGTGGCAGATGGAAGAAGCGGGCGGCGCTGGCCGCACCGCGGTTGAGCAGCACGAAGAGTTCTTCGCGAGCTGGGTGCATCCCCGGCGTCTTGCCGGCGGTCACCGATTCACGTCCAAGGAAGTAGGTCACGACATCGGCCACGAAACGGACGCCATCCAGTTCGATGGTGCTGAGCGCAGCCGGGATGTCGGGCTCATCCATGAACCCATAGTGAAGGCGAATCTGGAAGATGCCGTGGCCAAGGCTGGTGAGTTCCGCTCGCTCGCCGTCGGGGACTCTCGGTTGGTCGGTGATCTCGACCGAGACCAGCGCCGTCGTCTGGTGAAGGACCTTGTTGTGCTTCAAATTCGACAGCAGAGCGAGCGGCGCGGCACCGACGTCTTTGAACATGTAGACGGCAATGCCAGGCACGCGATGGGTGTGCGAGCTCATGGCGTCGCGGACGACGTCTTCGATGGGCTGTTCGCCTCGTCGGATTCGGGCTGCGACCAAATGGCGGCCTTTGCGCCATGTGGTCATCTGCACCACCAGGCCGATGCCGACAGCGAGCGGGAACCAACCACCGGTAGGGATCTTCGGCACGTTGGCAGCGAGAAAAGCGGTGTCGACGGCAAGGAACGGGACGAGTGTGACGACTGCTTTGAGAGTCGACCATCCCCACCGGTCCTTGACGACACGGTAGAAGATGAGAGTGGTGATGAGCATGGTCGTTGTGACGGCGATGCCGTAAGCCGACGCGAGCGCGCTGGAAGTCTGGAAGGTGACCACCAGGCCGACGCAGCCGATCATGAGGAGCCAGTTGACGAGCGGGACGAAAACCTGACCGATGTGGTTCGGTGAGGTATGGCGAATCGTCAAGCGAGGGAAGTAGTCGAGCTGCACTGCTTGCACCGTCAACGAAAAGGCACCCGAGATGAGGGCTTGTGAGGCGATCACGGTGGCCATGGTGGAGAGTACAGCGAGCGGTGTGATCCCCCAGAGTGGCGCCATGTCGTAGAACGGGCTCCCGACCTCGGTTCGCCCATCGGACAACAACGCTGCCTGCCCGAAGTAGTTGAGGAGCAGACCGGGCAGCACCAGCGTGTACCACGACGTCTGGATTGCCCGTCGGCCGAAATGGCCCATGTCGGCATAGAGCGCCTCGCCACCGGTCACGACCAAGAAGATGGAGCCGAGAGCGATGAAGGCCCGCCATGGCTCGTCGGCGAAGAACGCGATCGCGTAGGTGGGTGACACGGCTCGAAGGACTTCGGGTTGGGCGATGATCTGACGGAGGCCGAGCGCACCGAGGACCCCGAACCACACGACCATGATCGGGCTGAACACGGTGGCGATCTTGGCGGTGCCTCGAGGTTGGACAGCGAAGAGCACGATGAGGATCACGACCGATATGGGGATGACGAGGTCGGTGAACGCCGAGGATGCGATCTCGAAACCCTCGACCGCGGCCAGGACCGAGATGGCGGGTGTGATCAGCCCGTCGCCGTAGAGCAAGGCGGTGCCGAACACGCCGAGCGTGATCACCGCGCCCCCGATCGCCGTCGGCGACTCACCGGGTTTCGGCAGTACGAGGGCGGTGAGGGCGAGGATTCCTCCCTCGCCGCGGTTGTCGGCCCGCATCACCAAGAAGAGATACTTCAACGAGATCACGATGAGCAGCGCCCAGAACACCACCGATGCGACGCCGTACGCGTTGGTTCGTGTGACGTCGAGTCCAGCGTGTTCGAACGATTCCCGAAACGCATAGATCGGGCTGGTGCCGATATCACCGAAGACGATCCCCAGCGTGGCGAAGGCCAGTGCACGTTGCCCTACGACTTGGTGACCTACGTCGCTCATTCTTCGTCCTGGTTCGCATGACCGACGGCGACGGCAACTCGCCCATCGATCGCGTCGACGGTGTCGGAGGTGCGCCGATGCCGGACGGACTCGACAACGACGGGAAGCAGCGAGATCCCGATGATGGCAAGAATCGCCAGTTCGACGTTCTCTCGAACGATGCGGGTGTCGCCGAAGATGAAGCCGAGCATGGTCACGCCCGCTCCCCACAACGTCCCACCGGCAACGTTGTAGGTGAGGAACGTTGCGTAGCGCATCGCTCCGGCACCGGCGACGATCGGCGTGAAGGTGCGTGCGACGGGCACGAAACGAGCCAACACGATCGCCTTGGCGCCATGGTGTTCGAAGAAGACTTCCGCTCGCGAAAGATGCTCAGGGTTGAACCATCTCGACTTCTCGATCAGCGACTCCGGGCCCAAGAAACTCAACAACAGTGCGGCGCCAAGCATCACAGCGAACCCGCCAGTGCCGCGACCTGAGCGGGTGGTCGTGGCTCTGCGGCTTGCGACAACATCGGCACGTGGTCAGCGCTTCGAGTGCGTTGCGGACATGCCGGCCGCTCGAAACCGATCGAAGGCATCGGCGATCTCCTGCAGCGCTTCGGGCCGGCCCGCCCATCGTCCGACTTCGGTGCTCTTTGCCGGCTCGAGCGCTTTGTACACCTCGAAGAAGTGCCCGATCTCTGCCAAGAGGAACGCCGGGACATCGGCGAGATCGTTGATGTGACCCCAACGAGGGTCCCCAGCCGGGACGGCAAGAACCTTTGCGTCCGGGCCCTTCTCATCGACCATCCAGAAGACGCCGACGGGTCGCGCCCGGATGTGGCATCCGGGAACGGTTGGCTCGTCCAGCAAGACGAGAACGTCGAGAGGATCCTCATCCTCGGCCAGCGTGTCAGGGACAAACCCATAGTCAGCGGGATACGCGGTCGCCGTGAACAGGTGACGATCGAGCCAGAGCTCGCCGGAGTGATGATCGATCTCGTACTTGTTCCGGGATCCCTTGGGGATCTCCACGATCACCTCCACCCACCCAGCGCCGTCGAGGACGGGGAGATCAGGTTCCATGATTGGTTCCTCTGACTCGAGATGTGTGCGGAACGGATCTGCTGACTTCGTGGACCCACGGTGGTCATCGACCTCATCGACGCAGCCGGTCAGGAGGTTGATCGGCCAGAGCAACAATACTTGAGTATCTTCAAGTTGTACAGCTTCAAGTTAGGAGCCGTGAAGTTGGCCCCTGCTAGTCTGCGTCAATGCCATCACAGCAAGTGCGGAGGGTCGGCCGCCGGAGTCGGCGCAGCGAAGTGTTGGCAGCTGCGCTCACCCTCTTCCGGACCGACGGGGTCTCGAGTGTGACAGCGACCGATCTGGCTCGAGCGGTCGACATGACCTCGACCGCCATCCGATACCACTTCGCCACCACCGACGATCTCCTCTTTGCGCTGACCGCCGATTTCTTCGCCGAATTGGATGCCGTCATGGCCCGTCACCCAGAAGACCCGGAATGGCCCACTGGGGTTGAGCAGCTCGTCACCGATTTCGTGTCGGTCGTGCTCGCCAATCGCGATGTGGCGCTCCTCATCCATCAGGACAACTACCTTTCGAGCCGGGATGAGTTCGGCAAGCGCCTCCATGGCGCACTGCTCCAAATCCGCAGGGCCATCACTGGTCCGACACCGACAGGGGCCGACACGGTCGCTGCGGTGAGTGCTATCGGTGGCATCTGGAGGCCAATCGAGATCCTGGCCCCCATCGACGTGGCCGACCACATCGACGCGATCGTCGGTGTCATCCTGAGCGGACATCCGCGAGGCTGAGACAGCAGCGGTGAGTGTCGTTCCCCGTCTCGTTTGGCGGGCGATGCCCGAGAGCACACACGGGTCGAAACGACCCGTCAAGAGCGCGAGTCCTCGGAGGAGCCGACCATGGAGGTATGCCGCCTCCAGCCCTGATACCCAGCGACGGCGAACGTCATCAGCACGAGAGGCGTGACGATGAGCGCAGCGGGTGCCACGACGTCAGCAACGACGCTGTCGCCTTCGTCGAGCACGAGGTAGGCGATGTAGACAACGTAGAACGCCGCGAGGACGATGCCCTCCCACCGTCTGATCTGGAACCCATTCCACATGATCGGCACCAACACGATGGTTGCTGCGACCATCACCGGGAAGTCGAGGCGCAGCGACGAGTCACCCACGTTCACACCATCCGGAGACACGATGCCCGTGAGGCCGAGCACGCACATCAGGTTGAACAAGTTGGAGCCGATCACGTTGCCGACAGCGATGTCACGCTGGCCACGAATCGCCGCCATGATCGACGTTGCGAACTCAGGAAGCGACGTGCCGATGGCAACAATGGTGAGCCCAATGACCAGATCGCTGACGCCGAGCGACTCAGCGACGTCAGTCGCCGAACTGACGAGCAACTGGGACCCGATCACCAGAACGACGAGACCGCCGACGACAAGCGCGACCTGCACGTGGATCGGCCTGTCTGCGACTGCGCTCTCGAACGAATCGATCACCACCGCATATTCCTGGGAGATGTCGGCAGTCTCGCGGCGCGATGCCCGAATCAGCCACCACGTGTTGGCGATGACGCCAGAGAACAAGATGGCACCGTCCACGCGTCCGATGCGATTGTCGAGCGACATCAGCAACGCCACGAACGAGACGCCAACCAGAAGTGGGACATCGATCCGCACGATCCGCTGCGATACCGCCAGTCCGCCGACAACAGCTGAGGCACCGAGGATCAGCAGGATGTTCACGATGTTGCTCCCGACCACATTACCGAACGCAACGTCACTGTTCCCCGAGATGGCCGAACCGACACTCACCGCCAACTCGGGTGCGCTCGTGCCGAACGCCACCACCGTCAAACCGATGACCACCGGCTGCTCGCCCAGTCTCGTTGCGATCGCCGCCGCACCCTTGACGAGAAGCTCGGCCCCGGCAACCAGACATCCCAGACCGATCACCTACCCAAGAATCGTGCCGGCGCTCACCGTGACAACCGAGCGAGCTCTCCGAGCGTGATGGCCGTCCACGCCCTTTCACAGGGACCAGCTGCGAGCGGACACCGAGCCGCTCGGATGAGTGCAGGAACTGTTCGAAGTCCCACACGAGTCCCTTCATCGCACGAGTGAACCGTCGCTGAAAGCCTCTCCGCCCAAACACTGGACTGGCCCGACCGGCTCAAACCTCGAGCGTGATGACGACGGACCTCGTGGGATATGAATCGCTGGGTTTGCTGGAGTCTCGGTTTGTTGGTTTCCAACCCCGGTCGGGGCGGCTTCATTGGCTGCATGATACGCGGTCTCGTACTCGGCTGGCGGGATGTCGCCGCAGTGACTGTGGAGACGATCGTGGTTCCACCAGTGCACCCACGACAGCGTCGCCAACTCGAGGAAGCACACGTACGCCGTGCCTGCTCTGGTCTTTACGTAGATGATGTCGGTGACCCAGAGCCGATCCGGGCCGGCCGCGGTGAACTGGCGTTTCACCAGATCCACGGCCCGCACGTGTGCGGGGTCTTGGCGGGTGGTGAACACCCGGTTCCCTCGCCGGCTGATCCCTCGGATCCCCATCTCACGCATGAGGCGGGCGACCTGGTCACGGCCGATGTCATGACCGGCGCGTTGCGCCGCGATCCAGAGTTTGCGGGCGCCGTAGACCTTGCGGTTCGACACCCACAACACCATCAGGATCTGCATCATCACCGTGTCACGCACCGCCCTGGCCGACAGGGGCCGGGACTTACGGGCGTAGTAAGTGGACGGAGCAATCTTCACGCCAGCCTCAGTGAGGTGACGACAGATCGGCTCGACTCCGAACTCTTCACGATGACACAGACGCGAAGAAAGCTGACGTCGACTTCAGAATGGCGTTGGCCCGACGCAGTTCACGCACTTCCTGACGCAGCGCCTTCACCTCCTCGGTCTCCTCGGTCGATGCCCCTGCCCGTTCACCGTTGTCGATCTCATGCTGACGAACCCAGCCCCGGACCGACTCGACGCCGTAGCCGAGTTGCTCAGCGACCCGCTTGACCGCACCATGCTTCTGGCCGGTCTCAGCGCGGAGCTCGAGGCCGAGGCGGACTGCCTGATCCTTCTCCTCAGTGCTGTAACGGCGTGCTGTCTTCTTCCCCGAAGGGCCTTGCGTTGACATAGCGAGCGCTGATGCGACCTCGATTTCGAAGGGGCGACGCACGATCTCAGAATGGCAAAGCGGCGCTACGGCCACGGCGCTCAAGTCGCAGCCTCGATTCTGCGCACGACGCGTCACCTACTTGTGCCTTCTGCCAACAGATTCGACGTCGTCGGGCCGAACGGCCTGCCAGCGCCTGAGCGTTCGGTCGCGTTCGGTTGCCGCGCCCCTAGGTATGATCCATTGACGTGGAGCCCGCCTTCCTGATTGCTGCGTTCGGTGCGGGGTTTGCGGCCCAGCGGATCCGACTTCCGCCTTTGGTTGGCTATTTGGTGGCCGGTTTCGCTCTGCATGGGTTCGGCTATGAGACCACGGCCGCGATCGAGGAGATCAGCGACCTGGGCGTGCTGCTACTGTTGTTCGCCATCGGCTTGAAGCTGAAGCTGTCGACGTTGGGACGGCCGGTTGTGTGGGCTGGAGCAAGCCTTCACATGGCGGTCACCACCGCTGTCATCGGCGGCCTGTTCCTCGCCTTGGGAGCGTTAGGTCTGCCGCTGGCGTCCGGCCTCGGCATGGCCGAGGCTGCGCTGGTCGGCTTCGCGTTCTCGTTCTCGAGCACCGTGTTCGCTGTGAAGGCGCTGGACGAACGCAACGAGGCCACGTCTCTCCAGGGCCGTATCGCCATCGGGATCTTGATCGTCCAGGACATCTTCGCGGTGATCTTTCTCACGCTGGCTGTCGACAAGACGCCGTCGTGGTGGGCGATCCCGGTGGTCATCTCCGTGATCGGTGCCAAGCCGGTGTACGGCTGGCTGCTCGATCGCAGCGGCCGTGGCGAACTCCAGGTGCTGTTGGGACTGACGCTGGCGATCGCAGTGGGCGCCGAAGCGTTCGATCAAGTTGGCCTCAAGCCTGATCTGGGCGCATTGGTCGTTGGCGTTCGTCTCGCAAGCCATCCTCGGGCCAGTGAGCTGGCGGACACGTTGCTGGGGTTCAAAGACATCCTGTTGATCGGGTTCTTCTTGTCGATCGGTCTTGGCGGCGCTCCAGACGGGGCCGCGATCGGCGTAGCGGCCGTCGCGTTGTTGGTGGTGCCGTTGAAGGCGGCGGGGTTCTTGTGGCTGGTGAGCCGATTCCGTTTCCGTGTCAGGACGGCCTGGCACACGTCGTCGACGTTGGCGACCTACAGCGAGTTCGGATTGATCGTCGCAGTGGTGGGTGTCGATCGAGATCTACTCGACCCTCGCTGGACGTCGGCGATTGCGGTGGCGGTGTCGGCGTCGTTCGTGGTGGCGGCGCCACTGAACTCGATGCGGTTCCGGCTCTACCGCAGGCTTGCGGTTCGGCTCAACCCGCTGCAGCGGACCCCGATCCAGGACGATGATGCGCTGATCGAACCGGTGGATGCTCGCGTTCTGGTGTTTGGGATGGGGCGGGTCGGTGCTGGTGTCTATGACGGCCTGGTCAGCGAACGCGGACCGGTCGTGCTTGGTGTCGATCGGCGAGACATCACGGTCGTTCAGAACGTCGAGCAGGGGCGAAACGTGATCCGTGGCGACGTTCTTGATTCGGAGTTCTGGGCCCGTCTCCAGCTCCACGCCGAGATCGACGTGGTCGTCCTCGCGATGAGCGATCACGAGGCCAACCTCGAAGCCGTCCACCAGGTTCGCTCGTACCAGCCCGAGGTCGCCATCTTGGCTACCGCGCTCTTTGCTGACGAAGCGATAGAGCTCGCCGACGCTGGGGCGGCCGAGGTCCGCAACCTCTACGACGAGGTCGGCCAAGGACTTGCTGATGACGTTCTCGGGCTCCTCCGCCACTTCGGCGACGGGCCAGGCGGCGCGAGCGGTCTGCAGCGTTGAAACGCTCTGCACCTTCCGAGCGAGGTCGTGTTGATTCTGTTCAAAGCGGTCTCGGTGGTTGTTCGTGCCAGTAGCGACGCGCCGGCGACCGACACGGCCAGCGCTGCTGTGAGGTACGCCACCGCGGTGGCGTCGATGGTTCCGAGTCCGAGCACGGTGCGGAGTCCGGGGTAGCGATGGTGACGATCTGTACGACGACGCTGACCGCAACGATCCCGTGCAGGATCTTGTTGGTGACCGGTTTCGTGGTGATGCGTCGGGCGCGGTCGACGAAGGCGAGGTTCGACCGGAACCGAGTCCCCGGTGAGCATCGACTCGTCGATCTGCAACGCCTGCTCGCTGGTGATCCCGAAATCGGCGGCGATGTCTTTGATTCGGACACCTTCCTCGCGGTTCCGGGCCACCTAAACGACTTCGACACGAAACTCCTTCGGATATGGCTTCGGCACGGTCGACATCCTCTCTCATGGCACCTCTCAGCACCACACTTCAGATGTCATCCCCAACCGCGGCAGTCCCTGCGGCCAGGGCCCTATGTCCCTGGCCGCGACTCGGCTGCCCTCGATACTCTTCAAGCCATGGAGACGATCGTGGTCCCTCTCGATGACTCACTCGACCCTCACCTGGCGGTGCGGACAGCCTTCTCCCTCGCCGAGCGAACCGAGTGTTCGGTGTCACTGGTCAGTTCATGCCCAGCCGAACAAGCCAACGAGGTCGCCCAGTCGCTTTGCGAGGCCGGGGACCGCTTCACGCACGTCGCACCACACACGATACAGATCCTCGACGGCCCACCCATCGAAGCGGTGCTCGACGCAGCACCGCCGGGAAGGGCAATCATTTGTATGCCAACCCACGCCCGAGCCGGGCTCTCGCGCCTGATCTTCGGTTCCATGGCCGAAGACCTGATCAGACACTCGACCCAGCCAATCCTCTGTGTCGGTCCCGACGTCGCCGATGTCCCGCTCCCGAAGGAGAAGAGCGAAATCCTGGTCTGCACCGACGACTCATCGGCCTCACCCCTGGTCTTCGATGCAGCCGCCGATTTCGCCGAATGGCTCGACGCGAGCTGCGTCATTGCCCAAGTGGTAGGGCCCGATGAAGACGTCACGACCGACGGTGGCCCCCCGCCCCAACCGATCCGTGACCAAGCCGAGCGCCACTGCCAACAGGCCGCCGACCGTCTCGGAACCCACGCGGTGCCTGCCACGTCGCACCTGCTGCACGGCCACGCCCCCAGCTCGATCGTCCAATACGCCAGAACTCGCGCATCGTCGTTCATCGTCGTGGGCACCTCCGGACGGACCGGTCTCACCCGCCACACCCTCGGCAGCGTCGCAGCCGGCGTGGTCCGCCACGCACGCTGCCCGGTCCTGGTGGTACCCACACTCAACCGGGCGGAGTAGCCGCACATGACCGTCGACGGTGAAACCAAGAATCGGTGGATCGTCGGAGTCGACGGCTCGCATCGACGGCGCCGTCGATCACAGCGAGCGCCGCGACGGTGACGAAATCGTTCGACTACACCAAGCCGGCCGACGCCCTGTGGCAGCGCGCCTCAGCGGCCGACTTGCTCATCAGCGGGCTGCGAAACCATGGCAGCAACGACCGCCCAATGCTCTCCGCACGCTGCATGCAGACGCAACCACACCCGTCTGACCGCGACAGGGTCGTTGGTCTCTACAGCGCGAATCGGCCGGCGAGTAGCCTCGCCTGAGCATCCGATCTCCAGAGGAAGCAGGCACACGTGCACCGATTCCGCAGCATCTTGTTCAGCCCGCTCGCCGACCGGGACAACCCTGCGGCAGCTCGGCGCATCAGCGACCTCGCAGCTCGCAACGCAGCCAACCTCACGATTCTTGGTGCCATACCCGAACCGTCCAGGCTGCAACGAGCGCTACACCGTTCCGACTACCTCGACGCGATCCGAGAGGCCGAAGGCAAAGCAATGGCCGCCAAACTCGCTCGCTGCGTTCCCCAAGAAGCCGACATCGCCGTCCAGACCAAAACCGCAATCGGTAGCCCGGCGCTGAGGATCATCGAGCAAGCCCTTCGGGGAGGGCACGACCTCGTCGTTGTCACTACTGACGAGGACGATGAGGACCAAGCGACAATCAACCGGCTCCTTCGGAAGTGTCCCTGCCCGGTGTGGATCATTCGCCCCACCCGAGCACGCATTCAACGTGTCCTCGCCGCCGTCAATCCCGACCCTTCCGAAGCAGAACTCAACTGCATCATCCTCGAACTTGCCGCATCAATGACAAAGCTCTACGGCGGCGAACTCCATGTCGCGCACGCATGGGAACTCTTCGGCGAGTCGATGCTGCGCAACTCCGGATACATCAACACTCCGGTGTCCGAACTCGAACGGCTCCTGCGAGATGAAGAGGCTGGCGAACGCGCCGCCCTCGACGAACTGCTGTCCGCCTCCGGTCTCGACGATGAGCCCTGGCAGGTCCACCTTCAGAAAGGACGAGCAGCCGACGTCATACGCGAGACCGTCAACAAGCGCCGGATCAACCTGCTGGTCATGGGAACCGTCGCTCGCACCGGCGTCAGCGGCCTTCTCATCGGAAACACCGCCGAATCGGTTCTCGACGAGGTTCGCTGTTCGGTCATCGCCGTCAAGCCCCCTGGATTCGTCACGCCAATCCAACTCCCAGCTGAGTGAACAGCCCGGCGCACCCTTTCGGAGCCGGCCGCCCCCGACACTGGTCAATTTCGACGAACGCCTCCAAAACCGCCCATGCTCGCTGACATTGCCACGCCGATACTGTTCTTGGCCTTGGCCGGTTCGATTCTTGTCGTGGTCACCGCCGGAAGCACGCTCGCCCGTACCGGCGACGAACTAGCCGAGCACACCGGACTCGGCCGAGTCTTCGTCGGCGCCCTCCTCGTCGCCGTCGCCACCTCCCTGCCCGAACTCGGCATCGACCTCACCGCAGCAGCCGCCGACGCCCCCGACCTCGCCATCGGCGACCTCTTCGGATCGAGCATGGCCAACATGGCCATCCTCGGCATCATCGACCTCCGCTACCGGAAACGAATCCTCCCAACCGTCGAACTCGGCCACACCCGCATCGCCGCCATCGGGATCGGCCTCACCGCACTCGCCGTCATGGGCCTCGACGCTCCGCCCGGCGTCAGCGTCGCCGGGATCGGCCTCACCCCAATCGGGATCACACTCGGCTACGTCGCCGCGCTCGCATGGTTCCGTCGGGTCCCGCCTCTCGGAGTGGCGGCACCGACACCAACCCCGTTCCGTCAGCCCCCCAAGCCCGCCAACCGGTGGGTGGGGACAGGCCCAATTCTGCGCCGCTTCGCCATCGCCGCCGCTCTACTCGCCCTCGCAGCCCCAGCCCTCGCGCTCAGCACCCAAGAACTCGCCGAACGCTCCGGCATCAGCCAGAGCTTCCTCGGTGTCGCACTACTCGCCACCACCTCGTCGCTGCCCGAACTCGTCGCCTCAATGGCCGCCGTCCGACTCGGCGCACACGACCTCGCCGTGGGCAACCTCTTCGGAAGCAACGCCGCCAACATGGCCATGATCGTGTTCATCGATGCCGCCTACCGCCCCGGACCCATCCTCGCCAACGTCGACAGCACCCACTCCGTCGCCGGAACCGGCGCAATCCTGCTCATGGCGCTCGCGCTCGCCAGCATCCTCAGCGGACAAACCAACCGCGCCAAACGCCTCGAACCCGACAGCGTCATCCTCCTCATCGCCTACATCGGTGCCATCATTGCCGTCGGGCTCGCCGCATAGACCGTCAACCTCAATCCACCCCTACGCTCTCTCGGTCGCCTCCCTCCGCCAACGGCGGCAGGGGCCACACCCCGCCCCACATTCGCAACAATCCGAGACCTTCCAGCTCACTCCGTTGTCGGGGTGACCATGACGACGGGCCGGTCAGCGCGATGAAGCGTCTTCAGAGCGACACCTCCGATGCGTAGCCCGGTGAACCCGCCGAGGCCCCGTGCCCCAACCACGACAATGTCGGTCCGTTCGTCCCTGGCGGCCTGAAGAAGTGTGTCGGCAACGTTGGAGCCCCGGAGAGCCATCGTGGTGAATTCGACACCGGCTTCGGTGAGGTCGTTTGCGTAGTCTTCCCGTACCGTCTTCTCGAGCTCACGGCGCCAGTTCTCCGGGCTCGAGGCCGGGGTCCATTCGAGGTATGGCTGATCAACCGCCGCTACCACGACACGAATATCGGATACCGCAGCGAGATCCCGGACCCATCGCACCGCCGCTCGGGATCCTTCGGACCCGTCGACACCGACCAGCACGCTGCGGGTGCTGGCACTCACCGCTCCCCCGACAACAGCCACCGGCAAGCGAGAATTGTGAGCAAGCCACTCGGCCATGCTGCCAAAGTGCAACGGTCCTGGGCCATCCGAATGTCCGATCCGTCCAACAACGATCAGGTCCGCTCCCTCCCGATCGGCAACCCGAAGAATCCCTTCCCTCGGGTCCCCTGGCTCAGCAACGCAGCGAACTGTGAGATCGCCGAGCCGTGCCGCTCCGCTCCACGGCTCCAGTCGCTCCGCTTCCTCCGCTACCAACTCCGCGACCCGCTCAGGACCAAGCCCGACCTCGACCGGCACGAATCCCGTCATCACGACGACCTCCGCCCCGTGCCGGGCAGCAATCCGAGCCGCCCAGCGCATTGCGTTGGCCGATCCCGCCGACCCATCTGCTCCAACAACGATTCGATCCATTTCGTCCTCCCCATCGTCTTCACTCGCTGAGAAACCACACGCTGAAGACATCGTCATTGCCGGAAACACTCCAGTACCAGGGCCCAAGGACCCGCGCCCAGGCGTCGAATGACGTTCGCCTCTTCCTCGTCAGTTGCAGTCCAGACAGGCTGATGTGACACGTCGGATGAGGAGCCGGAAACGCCGTGCAACGATTCAAGTCTGTCCTGTTCAGCCCGCTCGGCCGAAACGACAACCTCCCAGCGCTGCGCCGTATCGTCGACCTCGCACGCCGCAACGAAGCGACACTCACCCTGTTCAGCGCATCACAGCCACCCCCGAAACCAAACCGACTGACTCGGCACCGAGATGCCCTCGAACAGCTGGCAGCAGCCGACCACGAGGCTCAACACGAACACCTCGCTCGGCTTGCGACGCTGTGCGGCGCTGACTCGGCTGACCTCGTCGTCGAACCGGGCAACAGCGCTCTCACCTTGATCATGCAAGTAGTCACCGCTGAACATGATCTCGTTGTCGTCACGACCGACGACGACCGTGAAGACACCGCCACCATCAACCGGCTCCTCAGGAAATGCCCGTGCCCGGTGTGGGTCATCCGCCCGACACGAGCCAAGAAGCTCCGTGTTCTCGCCGCCATCGATCCCGACCCCGACGAAGTCGAACTCAACCGAACGATCCTCGAGCTCGAGCGCGTCTCTTGCCGGGCTCTACGAAGGGGAACTTCATGTCGGGCATGCATTCGAGGTATCGGCTGAGCATCTGATGCGTTCACCGCTACATGGGGGCTATTCCGAACGCGAGATCCAGCAAGTTCGACGAGAGGAGCGGGCCGAACGCTACGCCGATGTCCTCCGCCTCCTCGCCCCCTCACAAGACCAGGGAGCTCACTGGAAGGTCCACGTCATCCACGGTTCACCCGCCGATGTCATCGTGGATTTCGTCAACCGATATCAGATCAATCTGCTGGTCCTCGGAACCGTGGCCAGAACAGGACTGAGCGGGCTCCTCATGGGCAACACCGCCGAACGTATCCTGGCCGAGGTCGGCTGTTCCGTCATGGCGGTCAAACCCCCGGGCTTCATCTCACCCATCGCCCGGCAGTAGGAAGCCGGCAGCCGACGAGCGACCAGCGACCGTGTGCCAATCACCGAGTCTCAGCGAGGCCCGACGGCGATGAACCCGAGCGCAGCCTCTTCGCGCCCGTCCACTCCCAGCAGATCGTTGAGGGTGTCATCGAAGAACGCTCCGACGACGCACCCCTCAGCTCGGCCGCCTCGCCCACGAGGTAGAGGTTGAGGTTCTGGGCGATGTGTCCTGCCTCCCAGCAGACGTACCGGTAGTGGCGTACGTGGTACTTCCAGCGCGTGCGCTGGAAGTACCCGCTGAGCACGAAGACAGCCGCTACGGTTCGTAGGAAGTCCTGGCCGAGGCCGGCGAGCATCAGGTCACCTCCGACCGAACCGGTGCGAACCGACTGCAGCGCCTGTGCTCGGACGTCGACGTGGTAGAGCCCGGGTTCGATCCCCCTCGACGCGGTTCACCGCCATATAGGTCTCGATCGGAAAGAGAGCTCCCGCCGAGGGCGTTGTGCGCCGTCCACCATCTGGCGTGATAGCGGTGGCGGACCGCACCATCCAGGCCAGCTCGTCAGCCGTCACGGCCCGGTCGGCGAACTCGCGTCGTGATCGACGCTGCTGCATCGCCTCGGATCGGACGATCCACCCGGCAACGGAGCCCACTGCACCTGCGACGAACGAGGTGAGCACGGTCCGCCTTCATCTGCGAGCGCGCCCTGCCCTGCTGGGCTCTGCCAGGTGAGGCCCGCCGCCATCCCCGGAGCTCTCATCCGAGCCAGAATGCAGATCTGCATCTGCGGCCGGTGGCAGTACCGCAACGGCGGAGGCGGGGTGCTCCCGTGGCGACCGCGCCCCTCGACCCCGTCACTGCGACGACGGTGACCCACGATGCCGACGAGCGAACGCCGGTGCAGCGCGACATGCACGGTGACCAGCAGCGTCATGGCATAGCCAGTCATTGTGTGGAGTCTGAACTCGTTGAGGTCGAGCCGCTCGACGAGGAGCCCAGTCAGCACGACAGCCACCACCGACAGAAGCAGCATGACATTGAGCAAGCTTCTGACCGTGTTGCGGTGCACGATCACATGGCCCCTTTCTGGCGGCTCTGACCACAGGCAACAGGCCAGCTCAGTCGAAATGGAACGCGAGCCGAGAGACGAAGCTCCGCGGTCACCGCCGTCGGGAACTCGCATCTGGCCAGCGACGGCGTCGTTCCAGAACCGAGCGAGGTCTTCGTCAGGCGAAGCGAAGGGCGTCTCGAGTGCGTCGTTGATATCACGATGCGAAGAGCGCTGCAGCGGCCCGCATCACGAGACTGAGGACGGTGACGAGTCGGCGAACCTCGATGCTGCGCTTGCCGACAGCGCCAGCGGCTCCGATATCGAATCGTTCGGAGTGGATGCGGTGAAGGGGAACGCCTCGGTTGCGGACTGCTCGTTCGGCTACATCCATCATCGGTTGAGGGCCACAGAGCATGACGTGCCAGCACGGCGACCCGGCGAGTGCGATCTCGGTGATAACAAGCCCGGTGCCGATGATCGTCGCCCGAGCCACGACCGCTGAGCAGAGGCTCGGAGGCGACGCAGCTCAAGCGTCAACGGCCCAGACGTAGCCCAGGTGGTAGCGCCACGCCGTGCCGCAACCAAAACACCGAAACACCACGTCAACGAGCTCTTCGATCAGGAAGTCGCGGCTACCGCACGAGGGGCAGGAATCGAGCGGGCAGGTCGCCATCGGATCAGCTGATGCGATGGCTTCGGATGTATCGCTCATTCCCGAAGTCTGAAGGTGTCGCATGTGACACGGTCCCCCGAATCCAACGCTTCGAGTAGGGACCAAAGGCCCCTGCCGATAACGACGATCTCGATGGATTCGTCGTTCTTCGACTCCCGGTGGAGCAGACTCTTCGTCAAGTCACGATGTCCGCATCTTGAACAATCGCGTGGAACTGCTGTCGACGGCGGAAGAGAATGCTGGTGAATCGATACATCGCGATACCAGTTCCAGACGTTCCTACCGACCTTGAAACACCGAGAGCCTCCAAATCCCATTCAGAGCCCTGGCTCCACCCACCACCACCAAGACCAACGTCGGTCCACGTCGTGAACGCGATCATCGGTCGCTGCCTAGGCACGACGATCCAGTGCTCAATCACGAACCGCTATTCGCGTGGTCGTCTCGTCCCGCCGTTGTCAGAGACGAGTCCGAGACAGATCGCTGACGTGACCTTCGCCCCTTCCGACATGAGCGCCGTAACCACGATGGTTGAGAGAGAGTGGGTCATCGTTGGCGAACCGCCGAGCAGAGATGGCCCTGGACCGCAGCGTCAGGCATGTCGCCGACGCGAAGATGCGTTTGAAGGGGAAGCCAATGAAACAAATCGTCGTCGGGGCAGATGGATCCCCGGGATCTGCCAATGCAATGAGGTGGGCGGCACACCTCGCGGCGTCCCAAGACGCAGAGATCGTGGTCATGACCGGTTTCGTGCCGACTGACTCCGAGTTACCCCCGAGCCGCGTCGAACAGCTACTCGAGGAGCGTCGACAGCAACTCGAAAGCTGGAGCCAGTCTGCCCGCCTCGGAAACATCGAGGTCCGAACCGTAGTCGAACGAAGCGACCCACGGACCGGGATCCTCAGGGTCGCCGAACGCGAGCAAGCCGATCTCATCGTCGTTGGTAGAATCGGCCAATCCGCCGGGCCGGGGCTGCTGCAAATCGGCAGCCTGGCCGAGTGGCTCGCGCACAACGCCAACGTGCCCATGGCGGTGGTCGGCGGTGCGGTGAATGTCGAGACCCAAAGTGTTCTTGTCGGTGTTGACGGATCAAAGGGCTCCAGGGCAGCCGTCGAATGGGTCGCGGAACTCGCCAAAGGCACGGACCTGCGCGTGGTCGTTGCGACGGTACGGCCACCACTCAACCAGGGTGGCCCATTGCCCGATCCTGAGGAGCGGAGGCGAGCCATTGAGAGGCAGATTCGCGAAGAATATGCACCCAACCTCGCCACCGCCAACGTTGAGTTCGAGGCGCTCGCACTCCACGGTTTCAACGTCGCTGAGACGCTGCTGCAAGCCGCCAAGGACGAACGAACCGACGTCATCGTCGTTGGCGCACGCGGACTCGGTGGTTTCACCGGACTCCGCATCGGTGGTGTCGCTCTCAAAACACTGCACCGCGCCGACCGACCGATCGTGATTCTTCCGGCTGCGTAGCTACCAGCTCGGCTCAGCTGTGACGACCGGGGATCCAAGTCCAGCTCGACGCCGCTTCGCGTCCCGCAAGACAGCCCGCCCTTGATGGCGAGGGGAACCACCATCGCAGATACCCCTACACCGAAGGATCTGAACGTATGAAGCGTATTGTCGTCGGCGTAGACGGATCCGCCGGGTCGGCGAACGCAATGCGCTGGGCATCGAGTCTTGCTGCCCGCCACAAGGCTTCGATCCTGGTGATGACCCACTTCGTGCCTACCCTCTCCGCGCTCCCCCCACCTCGTGTGGAGACGTCGCTGGCCGAGCAGCAGCAGCGTCTGGAGACGTGGGTTTCGACAGCGAAACTTGCCGACCTCACGGTTCGATGCGTGGTGGAGCGAGGCGACCCTCGAAACGGGATTGTTCGTGTCGCCAACCGAGAGCAAGCCGACCTGGTCGTTGTCGGACGGGTCAGCCAATCAGCTGGCCCCGGGCCGTTTCACATCGGCAGCATGGCCGAATGGCTGGCCCATCATTGTGACCTCCCGCTAGCGGTCGTCGGCGGAGCAGTCAACACCACCGTCCGCAGCGTGCTGGTTGGCGTTGATGGTTCCGAAGGATCAAGGGCGGCGCTGCAATGGGTCAGGGAGCTTGCTGCAGTGGCCGACATTCGTGTGATTGTCGCGTCGGTTCACCAGCCCTATGTCGAGTGGACACCTTCAACGAGCCCAAAGAACTGGCGTCGGGATCTAGAGAATCAGATCCGTCAGGACTTCGCGAGTGATCTCAGATCCGCTGGAGTGGAGTTCAGTGCTCTCGCGTTACGGGGGTCCAATGCTGCCGACGCGCTGCTCCAGGCGGCCATGGACGAGCGGACCGACATCGTCGTTGTCGGCGCGAGAGGCCTGGGCGGGTTTGCCGGGCTGCGAATCGGTGGGGTGGCGTCGAAGACGCTGCACCGAGCCGACCGGCCCGTCGTTATCATCCGCCCGACTCTCGCATCGACCGATGACATCACGAGTGGCGGTGTTCAGCACCAAGTCACATAACGAGCGTTGCCTGGTAGAAGCCATTGAGGACAATGGCCACGAACTGCGCTACATCGAGGCGTGCCGCACACCGGCCACGGCCGTGTTGGCGGCTGGTAGTGAGCTAGTGTGCACTTTCGTCAACAACGGTCACAACGGTCACAACGGTCACAACGGTCACAACGGTCACAACGGTCACAACGGTCACAACGTGCGCAGGCGGGCCATCGCGCCTGCGCGCTGTTGCAGATGGCGGATGCGAGCGTCGTCAGGACCGATGATTCCCACGACGACCGGCGTGATAGACGCCGCCTCTGCGGTCACCCCGAGGAGCCCTGAGGCGCTGGTGAAGGGGTCTCCTGGACCGCCGAAGTCGAAGGCGGTTGAAGCTTGGCGTCGCAAGCAGCGGCTCGCCGACACGACGCCTGCTCAGT
Organism: uncultured Acidimicrobiales bacterium; assembly: GCA_963698395.1. Taxonomy (GTDB): domain Bacteria; phylum Actinomycetota; class Acidimicrobiia; order Acidimicrobiales; family SZUA-35; genus JBBQUN01. The sequence continues at coordinate 701,838 of CAVOQQ010000008.1, read as the reverse complement.
CCGAAGATCTCCTCGACGCTGCCATGACCTTCGCCGATCCGCTACTCGAGCGATTCGCCAGCAGCGAGTAGAGCGCTTCGAGCAAGATCCGATCGAAGACCCTTGCTCGATCGCCTACGGGAACAGTGGCCGACCGTTTCTCATCGTCAGCGCTCTCGTGATCAATGGATCCCTGAATGGGCCGTTATGGCGGCGAAACTGGCAACGCTATGGACGGGCTGGCCTCTTTCGGTCCGTCGATCCGAACGCAGTGGAATAGGCTGCGGTTCTGGGTCCCGGCGCCGTGATCGGGCTCCTGATTGCGCTGGCGATCGGCTGGCCGTGGCGGCTCACGACGCCGGTCGGAATGCTGTGCACCTGGCTCGCTGCGCTCGTCCTCGACGGTGTTTCGTGGCGCCGGACGCCAACGAGTGTTGAGGCATCGGACCTGACGTCGGCGCAGATCGAATCCGTACTCGATCGTCGCCGCAAGCAGGCGGTCGAGGTGTAACTTCACGAGGATGCCGACCCAGCATCGGGTGCTTGGCATTTCAGTCGAGGATGCGGTTCCTGAAGCCGATCCAGCGCGAAATCGACGCGGAGCGACGTCGAGCAGACGACGACTCCTGAGCCAGTGCCGCAGCTCTGTTGCGAGAACGGCCAGCACCTGGATGAAGGTCTGGTCGACGGTGGCGCCCTGGGCTTTGTGAATGGTCGAGGCGTATCCGTGGGTGAGGTGGCCGGCGCCGATGTAGTCGGCTGGCACGTCCCTCGACGCTCCGTCGGCGAGTCGCAACTGGAGGCCGCCATCGGGCGCTGGGCCGACGACGGGGCCGAGATGGCCGTTGTCGCCGAGGGTTTGGCGGGCCCGCTGATTGAGATCGGCGACGGCGCTTCGTCGGCTCGCGGTGAGCAAGACCGTCTTGTCGTTGGCGTAGGCGGCATACCAGTCGCCGACCATGCGTTGGCGGAGCTGGTCGGCGTTGTCGCCGGTGATGATGCGGCCGTGGTTGACGAGGTGCTCTACGACTTCGGGTGCACTACCGAGTCGGATGTCGGTGACTGCTTGACGTTCGACGGGGTCGAGTTGACGGCGGTTATCAGTGAGTTCGTAGTGGCCGAGTCGTTCGGCGAGGGACTTGAAGAGTCCGCCGGGGTCGATCTCGGGGAGCTGTTCCGGGTCGCCGACGAGGACGAGCTTGGCGTTGGGTATTGGCGACTTCGTCGATGAAGGCGACGAGTCGTCGGTTGCCGAGCATTCCTGCTTCGTCGATCACGACGACGGATCATTCGTTGAGGTGTCGCCCGCCCGAGGCGAGTTCGAGGAGGAGCCGGTCGGCGGTGGTGCTGGGGATGCCGGAGCCGCCTTCGAGTTCGGCAGCGGCTCGTGCTGAGAGGGCGGCGCCGATGACGGTGGCCCGAGGCTTCATGCGATTGGCGGACGGCGTCGAGGCTGAAGGAATGACATTTGGGCAAAAAGCAGAATCCCCAGGCCTGTGACCTGACACAGGCTGTAATACCGTCGGGCTGGGGAGATTCGAACTCCCGACCTCCTGACTGTGAGTTCGATCGAACTCGTGCTGTCTCGTGTCGTTGCGTCCGTCTGGTACCCCTGAGCAGGGCGTTCGCGAGCCGAACCGTCCGGCCAGTGCCGTTGCGTCTGTCGAGTAGTGGGAATTCCTCATGCCTTTCTCATACATGGTCCAGGTTGACGCCGCATTGTGGACTATCTCACGGAGAGCGACAGTTCAACCAGCGCCGGGATCCCGAGCACCCCGACTTCGGCCACACCGAGGTCGTCGACACCCTCGACGCCGCCATCGCTGCCGTGGTGGGCGACCCGTCCTCGAGCTGACGCCACCTCGGAGCTGGCTGATGTCGCCGGCGGGTCAGCCCAGCTGGGGGACGATCTCGGTGTTGAACATCTCGTAGGCGGCGAAGCGTTCTTCTTTGCTTCCACCCAGTGTGAAGTCGGGGATGATCACCTCGTCGAAGCCTTGCTCGGCGTACTGGCCGATCTGGTCGATGATGTGTTCGACCGAGCGTGGGCCCATGTCGCCGGCCTTGATCTTGGCCACCTGCTCGGCGTCGTCGGTCACGAAGAACAGCGCCTGCACCGAGGTGTGCAACGACGCGGGATCGACGCCGACCCTTTCGCATGCGGTGGTGAACGTCTCGCGTGCTCCGGCCGCCATCTCGGGCGCTCCCCAGGTGTTCCATTCCTGGGCGTGGCGGGCCGTGATGCGGCACATGCGAGCGCCGCCGGTGCCGACCAGGATCGGGAGCTTGTCTTGGATGGGTTTCGGATCACACGGCGCATTGGTGAAGGTGTAGAAATCGCCATCGAAGTCGGTGTCTGCGTTGTCGAGCAGTGAACGCACGATCTGGATCGACTCTTCGAAGCGGCTGACTCGGGCGCCCGGCGGTTCGAGTTCGATGCCGTAGGCGTGGTGTTCGTTGATCTGCCAGCCGGCGCCCATGCCCAAAGTCATGCGGCCGTTCGAGACGTGGTCGAGCGTGGCGGCACGGTTGGCGAGCAGCGCAGGATGATGGACCGACGTCGGCGCAACGAGTGGCCCGATCCGGATGTTGGACGTCACCGCAGCCACGGCGGGCAGGATCGACCAGGCCTCGTGGGTGTCGCCGGGGACGAGCTCGGTGCTGCCGGAGTTGTTCATGTAGTGGTCGGCGAACCAGATGCATGATTGCGGCCACGATGCCCGAGCAGCGGGGGTCGGATCGGGCCAGGCGGATGTGATCCGGGGCCTCGAGGCCGGGGGCGACGACTATCTGGCCAAGCGGTTCAGCATCGAGGAGCTGCTGCTGAGGATCAGTGCCATCCTGCGTCGAGCCGCGCCTACCGCGGGTCGGCTATCAGATCCGTCCGATGCCGCCCGGCGGTGCCGACGAGCGGTGAGCTGTTGGAGGTCAGTCCAGCAAAGGAGCAGCGATCGGGAGCCCTGCTGCCCCGCCGTTCACTCGGATGAGAATGGTCGACGCTGGGTCGACGTCGGCGGGCAGGCAGTACAGGCCAGCGCTCACACGGTCATCGACACCGATCGGGGTCGGGAACTCCAGCTCACAAGGCTCTGCCTCGACGACGACCTCTCCGCTGTCGGCCAGGACTTCCACGAGGAGTAGGCGCCTTCGGGCTTCGGCAACGACGGCGACGATCGGGCGGCTCTCCTCATCGAGGATGGACTGGACCTCGGGTGTGACTTCGTCTGCTTCCAAGGCCCGCACGGTGACCGACTCGCCGGGAATCTCGATCGCACGGCCCGCATCGGCGGCGGCCTCGGCGGAACCGGCGAAGTCGTAGGGGTTGGCGATCAGTGCGCCGTAGCGGTCCGCCGACGACGGGACCCGGTACTGGTTGAGCGCCTGGATCGCACCCACCCAGGCGCCCAGCGCGCCAAGCGCGATGGCTGTGCCGAAGGCGCCGATGACGGCGGCACGCGGCAGCTGGTCGAAGGACTGCCCTCGCTTTCGCCGCATGCGGAGGAGCAGCGCCATCATCACGATCATGAAGCTGCCGAACCCGATGACCACGATGGTCCCCAAGGTGCGGATCTGACTCCAGCGCGACTCGAAGCTGCGCCCATTGTCGAGAGCGATGATTCGGCCGGTGAGAAGGGAGGTGGTGACGTCGAGCTCTTGTCCCGGTCGACTGGCAACGTCGCTGGGGCTGGTGCCGGTGTCGTCACCGAGCACCACCCAGGTCTCACCATCGGGAAACTCGCCGGTGACGGCCCCGGCGGGAGTGGAGAAGGTGGTGCACGGGCCGCGGGTGATGAGCCGGACCGGTGCTGGTTGGTCGAAGAAACAGGATTGGTTCGTCCACTCGAACGACGAGCGTTCGAGCACGCGGCCCCGCTGCGTTTCGCTGGGCCCGATCGCTTCCGCGACGCTCAACGAGCCCCACAGACCGAACAGGACGGTGAAAGCGGTGAGCCCCGACAGGACGATCAGTTGCACAACCTGTTGTCGGCGCGACGGCGCCGCGCCCGTTCCTGGTCCCTCCGAATGCATGGGCCACAAGCTACTCCGGTGGAGTGGTTCGCTTGCAGCCAACCCGCCATGCATCTCGCTCCGAAGCTCTGAGACACTCACCTTCATGCCAGGACACGTCGGGCACTACCCACTACCGGCCGTCTTCCGTACCAACCACACCCTGGTATCGGCCGCCCGCCTGCTCCGCGAGTACCACGACGCCACCGCTGATTTCGCGACATGCGCCACCGTTGTCTGGTTCCTGCCGAGTCGCGAACCCGCCGAGGTGATCTCCCACGGCGACTTCGCGCCCTACAACTGCGCTCTCGACGACGGCGTGCTGAGCGTGTTCGACTTCGACACCGCCCACCCAGGATCACGCCTGGCCGATCTCGGATACGCCGCCTACCGCTGGGCGCCACTCGCCGACCCGACCAACCCCGACGGTTTCAGCACCCTCGACGCACAAAGGCAATGGTTCGGTCTCTTCTGCGACACCTACGGTGAGCCCGACTGTCTCGCCGTTCTCAACGCTGCGATCGGCCGCGTGGGTGATCTGGTCGATCTGATGCGGCGTCTCGCCGGCGACGGGCACGCAGCGTTCACACGCAGCGTTCAACCGCCGGACAGGCACACGATGGCGCTACGGGCGAACCGTTGACCTCGGCGACGGACACCAACTGCACTACGCCGCTGTCGTCGCCGCGGTCGTGACGTCGCCCCGGTTTCTCTCCGAGGCGGAACGCGTCGTGATCGCCGATGCACTCCGGTCCGGCCGGAGTCAAACCTCGATCGCCGACGAGCTGGGACGTCACCGGTCGACGATCAGCCGAGAGATCTCCCGCAACCGGCATCCCGGGACTCCAATCCGGGCTCACGCCCTCAAGGTAAGTGTCCGCCAGACCGGGTCAACCTCAGGTCTTGGTGTTCACTGGATGCCTCTTCGCTCGGTCGGATTGACTGGCCCAGTCACCAGTGACTCGGTGAACGCGGCGACAGCCATATGGCGTACGAAGGAGAGGCGTGACAACCGCTGTCACAATGGGACAACGTCTACTCAGAGTTCACCGATGCATCGAATGAGAACGATCGCAGTAGTGGGCGGAGCCATCGCCTTCGCACTCTCGGGCACGCTGACCTCCGGGTGCACCAACAGCAACTCAACCAGCGATGGCCAGACGGCGAACCTCAACGCCGCCGGTCGAGGTTTCGTCGGTGCCGTCGAAGACTCGAACGCCCTCGTGGCTGTCGTGGTCAGCGGGGGCCAGGCGATCGTCTATGTCTGCGACGGAAACGACGACATCTCCCTTTGGTTCGCAGGCCCCGGTGAGTCCTCGTCGATCGACCTGACCAACGATGCCCGCGCTCGGGTCGAGGCCGCCAAGTCAGGCAGGAGCTACGACGGCACCGTGACCTTCGCCGGAGGCGATCGCCACGAGTTCATGGCCGCTCCGGCCGAGTCGGGTGCAGGCCTACTTCGCGTCACCGGACCCGAAGCCGCTGCCGAAGGGGTTGTCGCCGGATGGATCGTCGCCAACGACGGCGAAACACGAGGGGCGCTACGGGTGGGCGGAACTCGCCGAACGGCACCAGCTGCGCCCGGAGGCGCAGTAACTGTCGATGAGGTCAGCTATCCGATCTCGGTTTTCCTGGTTCCGCCAACAAGGCCGGCAACGCCACCAGGTGTCCCAATCCCCTACCCCGACATCGGCTCGGTCGCGCCCGCCACCCGCTGAAACGTTTCGAGTCGGCCCGGTTCCGGACAAACACCAAGATTGCCGGGAATCCGCTCGCATCGGACACACAAGCACGACTCCCTTTGTGTAGAGGCCGACAATTCCGCCAAGACGTTGCACTCGACCGGAAATGCGTACATTCTGCGTACATCGCGCTCGATCAACAGCAAAATGAGGAGAGCCGGCCCTTGCGGACCGGCTCTGACCTGCTGTTGTACCGTCGGGCTGGGGAGATTCGAACTCCCGACCTCCTGACTGTTCGATTGAACTCCTGTTATCTGGTGTCGTTGCGTCCATCTGGTACCCCTGAGTAGGGCGTTCTCGAGCCGAACCGTCCGGCCAGTGCCGTTGCGTCCGCCCAGTAGTGGGAATTCCTCATGCTTTCCTCATACATCGACCACATTCGGATCGCCGAAGGCTCTCACTGCGGGGCGACAACGATGACACCGTTCGCTTCAGCAGCGGCGGCCAGACGATCGTCATAGGTGACCAGCCCTTCGAGCTCATCTCCGAGATCCAGCGCCGCCGCAAGATGAATCGCGTCAAGCGACCGCAACACCGATGGCTCGAGCCGACCCGCCTCCTCGAACACGTTCGTGCTGACCTCGACGAGAATGATCGAGTCCAGCACTGCACGGGCCTGGAGAACACGATCGGGCACGGACCTGCGGACCGCTCGCATCAACTCCGTCCGAACCAGATCGCACGCCACGAGATCCCGGTCATCGTTCTCCAACCATGAACGAAGGGCTGCGGTTTCCGACTCGGCGACCACCAGCTTCACCAACGCCGAGGTGTCGACGTAGACCGCCATCTCAGTACCGCTCGCCGCCGCGCATCTCCATAAGCACGCCGGACAAATCCGGTCCCGGCTCAGGAACCGGAAGATCACCAACCCGACACCGCGCCGGCCGCGCACGACCCTCGTCGACCAAAGCCCGAAGACGCGACCTCGGGATCGCCGTCATCCGCGCAACAGGCCGACCCCGATCCGTGATCGTCACCGTCTCCCCTGCCGCAGCCTCAGCCACCACAGCCGACGCATTCTGCTTCAACGCACGAATCCCAACTTCTGACATGTGCTACAACGTAGCACATGTCAGCGGAACCGCAACCACCGAGTCGCTGAAACACTTGCCACCGAAGATCACGACGCTCCTCTGGCTGCGCTGACAGGCCGCAAGGCCCGCTGACTTGATGCTCAGCGGCTCGCGCGGACGGGTGACGTCGACCGGGCGACTTCGGAACTCCGATGCGTCGGCGGGGGCGCAAGGACGTCACCTCAAGTCACGGAGCTCGACCACCAAGAGGTCCATGAACGCTTGATTGTCAACTCGCCGTCCTGGCTCGTGACGAGCTTGCGTTCGACGATCATGCCCTTGAGCTGAGCCCCTGAGACTGGTCCAGTGGTTGTGCGGTCTGATCGCCTGCGTCATCGTGTGCAGGCAGGAAAGGACCATCGATGCCTCGTCGACGTCACACACCCGAACAGATCATCCGCAAGCTCGCCGAGGGCTAGAAACTCTTGGCCGGTGGCATGACCGTCGAACAGGTCTGCCGTCAGTTCTCGATCGCGGAGTCGACCTGGGCCCGCTGGCTCGCCCAATACGGGGGCACGAAAGCCGAGGACGCCAAACGATTGAAAGAGCTCAAGGGCGAGAACGCCCGTCTGAAGAAGCTTCTGGCCGAGGCCGAGCTGGACAAGCTCATGCTCCAACCCACTGTGCTCGGTCAATCGGAGTCACTCTTCGCACCCTCGCCACGCAATGTTGCGGTTCCTCGTTATGCACTCCTACTGGTCGACTCAACCAGTCCGTTGTCCACCTCGTTGTCCACCTGCGGGCGAGAACGAGGAGAGCCGGCCCGTTTGGACCGGCTGACATGGGGAAACAAAGTGTCGAAGGGGGGACTGGGTCCGGCGCGGTGATCGGGCTCCTGGTTGCGCTGGCGGCCGGCTGGCCGTGGTGGCTCACAATGCCGGTCGGAATCCTGTGCACCTGGACCGCTGCGTTTGTCCTCGACGGTGTTTCATGGAGCGGGACGCCAACGAGTGTTGGGGTATCGGACCTGGATTCGGCACAGATCGAATCCGTACTCGATCGTCTCCGCAAGCAGACAGTCGAGGTGACGCTTGACGAGGACGCCGACCCAGAGTCCGATGCGGTGTGGCTGTCGTTTCAGTCGAGGATGCGGTTCCTGAAGGTGATCCAGCGCGAGATCGACGCGGAGCGACGTCGAGCTGCCGGCGACTCCTGAACCGATGACGCAGCTCTGGTGCGTTGGCGCTGGGCGGCCATCTCTTCGAGCGTCATCGGATAGCTGGTTCTGCGAGGGTGGTCCTGCTTGGGCACCTCTCGACTGACTTGCTTCCGCTTCGACACGTCGATGACGGCTGGCGGGAGGGTTGCGTTGATCAAAAGGGCGTCGCCGGGGCGGAGTTGACGGAGAAGGGGGGACTTGAACCCCCACGTCCTAAAGGACACTAGCCCCTCAAGCTAGCGCGTCTGCCAATTCCGCCACTTCGACGTGGTGCAGAGATCTTAGCGGTCCAGCATCGAATCACACCCCTGTCATGGCAGAGATCTGATCTCGATCGACCCGTCCGCACGGGTGACCACATCGGTGAAGGCAGGTGAGACGACGAACCGATTCTCGGCAGCGGCGACCGGCAAGAAGACGGCCTCCTCGAGCGCCATCCGATGGGCCGATTGGAGAAGCGTCCACCGACCGGTGTCATCGTTGGTGCGCAATGCCTCGGTCATGAGATCGTCGATCATCGGACTGATCGAACCGATCGCGTTCGCCGGACTGCTCGTGGAAAGCAGTGGCGGAAGCACGGCGTCGATCGAGCCGGCGGGGGCCAACCAACCATAGGGGAACGCGTCGACCCTCGACTCTGCCAACGCCAACGACAGTTGGCCGTCGACGATCTCGATCGACTGGGCTTCGAGGCCGACCAACGAGAGGTGCTCGACGATCGACTCGGCGAGCAGCCGTTCCTGCTCGTTCGAGAAGCCGATTCGCACGACCGACGTGCCACCCACCTCAGCGAGCAGAGCCTTCGCTCGCTCGATATCGAAGCCGCACGAAGGTCCACAGGCATCACCGACGAATCCTGCGCTCGTCGGCGCAACCAGACCGTCGGCAGTGAAGGCCGGCGAGGCGACGACATCGGCAAGGGCGCGCGGATCGACGGCGAGTAGCAGTGCCTGGCGCACACGAAGATCTACCAGTGCGGGGGCCGTCGGGTCGAGCACGAAGAAGCGCGTGATACTCCGCGCCTGCGACGCAACACCGACCTTGCGAGCAGCGCGATCGCCCTCCCCGATCGGTACCACGGCACCATCGGCCTTCCCAGCATCGGCCGCCGCCTCCGCCGACTCGTGATCGGCCATCCACTCGACGATCACCGAGGTCGGCTCGGCAACGTCGTCGCTCACCAGCACACTGCGTTCGACGCCGTCTTCGGCGAGGACATAGCGTCCCGACGTCGACCCAACGGCGTCGGTGATCGAGAAGGCCAGACCGCTCACGATCCAGTCGAAACCGGCATTCGGGGAGTTCAGAACGAACCGCACCGTTCCCGGATCGACGACATCGACGCGCGCCACCGTCGAGAGCAGCGTGGCAGCGGGTGACGAGGGCCCCTCGTTCCGCAGTCGTTCGAAGCTTGCCCGCACTCGCTCTGCGGTGACTCGCTCCTCGTCGAGCGCGAACGTCCACGCATAGTGGTCCTCGGTCGAGGACCAGCCGGTGGCCAGAGCCGGGACCAGCCGTCCATCGGGCGTCGCCTCCGTCAAACCGTCGAAGAGGAGGTCAGCGACGATGACGGCATCTTGGTCACTCATCGAGATCGCAATCGGGTCCCAGGTTGCAGGCCGTACGAGTGCGAGACGGAGCGTGGGTGTGACATCGCCCACCGGCGCGTCGAGTGCCAGCGATGCCGGCGTGTCGAGCCCAGTTCGCTCCGCTCGTTGCTCGGCCGTTTCGAGCCGAGAACACGAGGCAGCCAGCAAGGCGGCCACGATCACGATGCCGGAACGAACGAAGCTCACTCGATCATGATCGGCCACCGATCAGCCGAGATGAGTCAAATGGACCAATCGAATGAGCCGTTCGGCCGAGATCGGGCCGATCAGGAGTCGAGCAGGAAGGCCATCGCCACGGTGAGGAACGTGAAGATCAAACCGAACACGATCGTGAGTCGATCGAGGTTACGTTCCATCGAGGTGGACCCAGCGGCCGAGCCGGCCATTCCGCCGCCGAACATGTCGGAGAAACCGCCACCTCTGCCGCTGTGCAGCAGAATGAGCGAGACGGTGATGATGCCGACGATGAGGTACAGCGAACCGAAGATCCAGATCATAACGGATTCAAGCTAGCAGGTCGACGAGACCATCCGATGCACTCCCCAACCGCTTCTTGTGCAGCCACGTCGGAGGAACCGATGAATCAGGCCGAGAGGCTCGCATCGGAACCGACGGGGCCCAATGCCGAAGACCGGCATCGATGGCGTCGAACTCTGCCTGGCTCTCGACCTTGTCACACAACAGGAAGGGGCGTCGTCCGATCTCGGCCGTCAAGCCACCCTTCGTGCCTTCCGTTGCTGCCTGCTCGGCGTGAGCGGGTCGCTCCCCTGGTGTTCTCGAGGCGCTGCTTCGTGCGATCGTGCCGGCAGTCGTCATGTCACGCCGCCAACGGTTGGCGGGCGCCGGGCGAGCGACCGTGGCAATGGCCGCCCAATCGAGGCGCTGGGTACGGAGCAGACAGCGCCGCTCGATTCCCCCCGCTCCGATCACGGTCACTCTCGGGTAGTCGACCAGCCCGACGATGCCGAGCACGATCCCGACAACCAGAATCGCGAAGGCAAACCAGCGAAACGTATCGGCAACGCCATAGCCCCCGAGTGCGGTCAGGATCGATGGCGACATGATGGTGGTGATCCGCCCTCGCCACGAGGTGTGGAGCACGACCGACGGCACGATCGCCACCGCTGCCTCAGGCAGGTGATCCGGCCGAGTGCGAAGCCACTCGATCGAGTAGCCGTTCACCAGGCTCGAGGTGGAAGTGACACGCGACCTGGTGACCGGGGCGAATCTCGACCAGTTCGGGTGTCTCGACGGCGCATCGCTCGACCGCGATCGGACAACGGGTTCGGAACCGACAACCGCTCGGCGGGCTGGCCGGGCTCGGGATGTCGCCCTCGAGCACGATGCGCTGGCGAGCCCGCTCGATCCGTGGGTCGGCGATCGGCACCGCCGACAGCAGCGACTGGCTGTAGGGATGGGCCGGGGCGTCATAGAGCGACTGCGACCCGGCGATCTCGGCCACTCGGCCGAGGTACATCACCATCACTCGGTCAGAGATGTGTCGAACCACCGAGAGATCGTGGGCGATGAACAGGTACGCGAGCTGGAACTCCTCTTGGATGTCTTCCAGCAGGTTGATGACCTGTGCCTGCACCGAGACGTCGAGCGCAGAGACCGGCTCGTCGAGCACGATCAAACTGGGATTGAGCGCCAGTGCACGGGCGATCCCGATGCGCTGCCGTTGCCCACCGGAGAACTCGTGTGGGTAGCGGTTGCCGTGCTCCGGCAGCAGCCCTACGGCCTTCAGGAGGTCACCGGCACGCTTGCCGGCTTCGGCTTTGCCCGTGCCATGGATTCGCAGCGGTTCGGCAATGATGTCGGCGATCGGCATCCGGGGATTGAGCGATGCATACGGGTCCTGGAAGACGATCTGCATCTCGGCCCGCAACGCACGCAAGCGATCACGATTGGCGGCAATGACGTCTTCGCCGCGGAAGCGAACAGCCCCGGAGGTCGGTTCGATCAGTCGAAGCAATGAGCGCCCGAACGTGGTCTTGCCACAGCCCGATTCGCCGACGACGCCGACGGTCTCACGCTCCTTCACGGTGATGCTCACCCCGTCGACGGCATGCACGTGCCCGACGGTCTTGCGCATCAAGCCGGCGCGGATGGGGAAATGCATGACGAGATCATCGACCTCGAGGAGCGACTGCTCGGCATCGAGACTCGGTGCGGGCGCGCTGGTCATGAGACCACCTCACGGTCGTAGGCGGGAAGCTGAGCGGTCATGTGGCAGCGAGATTGATGGCCCGGCTCGATCAGCTCGAGCGTGGCCGGCCGCTCGGAGCAGACGGGCTGACGGTGAGCACACCGCGGCGCAAAGGCACAGCCACTCGGCATGTTGATGATGCTGGGCGGCGTTCCCTCGATCGGGATCAGGCGCTCCCCGATGGAATCGACACGGGGCATCGACGACAGGAGACCGCGGGTGTAGGGATTCATCGGGTGATAGAAGACCTGCTCGAGTTCCCCCTCCTCGAAGACCCGGCCGCCGTACATGACCTCGACCCGCTCAGCCGCCCCGGCAACGAGTCCGAGGTCGTGCGTGATGAGGATCATCGCCGCTCCGGTCTCCTCACGGATGTCGGAGAGGACCTCCATGACCTGGGCCTGCACGGTGACGTCGAGTGCGGTCGTCGGTTCGTCGGCGATCAGCAGTTCGGGATCGTTCGAGATCGCCATGGCGATCATCGCTCGTTGCCGCATGCCGCCGGAGAACTCGTGCGGATACTGGTTGACCCGCTGCGCCGGTTCGGGAACGCCGACCAGTTCGAGGAGATCGATCGCCCGCTTGGTCGCTTCCTTCCCGGTGTACTTCCCGTGGACCTCGAGCGCTTCGATGATCTGATCGCCGATGGTGTAGACCGGATTGAACGCAGTCATCGGATCCTGGAAGATCATCGAGATCCGATTGCCCCGGATGGCTCGAAGGTCCTTCTGCGTCAGGCCGACCAGTTCACGGCCGTCGAAGATCGCCGACCCGCCGATCTGGGCGGAGCGGGGAAGCAACCCCATCAGACCGAGCACCGTCACCGACTTGCCCGACCCCGACTCACCGACGACCGCGATCGATTCGCCGCGATGCACATCGAAGGTGACGCCGCGAACCGCCTGCGCCATCCCCTTCTTGGTCTTGAACGCCACCGTCAGTTCATTGAGCGAGAGCAGCACGTCGCTCCCGTTGCGGTCGCTCATTTCGTGTCCCTCTTGGCCTTCGGCCGGGCCGGGCGGCCCCGCTCGCTACGGTCGCTCATTCGATACCGGCCTTGGGGTCGAGGGCGTCACGAAGCGCATCACCGATGAAGTTGAAGCTCAAGATGATGAGCGTCACGATCGCTCCGGGAATCAGGACCTCCCACGGGGCGGTATCGATCGAACCCTTGGAGTCGCTGATCAAGGTCCCCAGCGTGGTGTTCGGCGCTTGCACACCCAGTCCGAGGAACGAGAGCGTCGATTCGAGAATGATGGCTGTTCCTGCCAGCAAGGTGATCTCGACCAGCAGCGTGCCGACGATGTTCGGAAGCAGGTGTCGGGTGATGATTCGGAACGTCCCGGCTCCGGCGGCTCGAGCAGCCTGAACGAATTCTGATTCCTTGAGCTGGATGATCTGGGCCCTCACGAGACGAGCGGCACGGGTCCACGAGAGCAGCGAGAGCAGCACGGCCACCGACAGCGGGTCGAGGCCGTACTTGCGACCCATGATGATCAGCACGAGGATCAGCGGCACGGAGAGCAACACGTTGATGACGAAGCTGATCGTCGAGTCCAGCCACTTGCCGTAGAACCCGGCGATCGACCCGAGGACGGTGCCGAGGATCGTGGTCAGCAACGCGGTGAGCGCTGCGATGCGAATCGAGTACTGACCACCGGTCATTGCTCGCACGAAATAGTCGCGGCCGAGCGCATCGGTACCGAACGGGTGGTCGAGCGAAGGCCCGAGCTTGCGATCGATCACATTGGTCTCGTCGATCCCGTAGGGCGACAACCGCTCGCCGACGAAGAACCCGGCGACAAGGAACACCAGCATGGCGACCCCGATGATGGCGAGACGATGAGCTCGGAACCGGTTCCAAGCCTGCCGACCGAGGCTCTCGGGCTCCTCGGCCAGACCGAGCATCTCGTTCATCTCGGCCAGCTCTTCGGCAGAAGAGCTCACCGGCTCGAGCACATCAGTCATATCGCACCCTTGGGTCGAGGTAGCCGTAGGCCAGGTCGGCGATGAGATTGAAGAGGACCACCAGAAGGGCGATGGCAACCGTCACGGCCATGACGACATCGAGGTCGGCAGCAAAGATGGCATCGATGAGCAGCCGACCGAGACCCGGCCACGAGAAGACCGTCTCGGTGATCAGCGAGCCGCCGAACAAGGCGCCGGCATTCAGCGACCAGACGCGTGACCGCAGGAATCATGGCATTGCGGAAGATGTGGCGAGTGATGACCTTGCGTTCGCTCAGCCCCTTGGCTCGAGCGGTGCGGATGTAGTCCGACGATTTGATGTCGAGCACCGCCGCCCTGATGAAGCGGCTGTCACCCGCCAGCAGGATCAGCAGCAGCGTGAACACCGGCAGCGTCACGCTCGAGAGATACTGCAAGAACGATTCGGTGTGCATGCCCGATGACCAGAACGGTTTCCAGCCCGTCCAACGAGGGAGCCAGATGGCAAAAACGACCTGGAGCAGCAACCCGAAGAAGAAGGTCGGCATCGACAGACCGAAGTAGGAGATCGTGGTGACGGCGTAGTCGCCGATCGAATATTGCTTGAGGGCCGAATAGACCCCGGCGGAAACCCCGAGGACCATGAGCAAGAGGAAGGCGGGAATCGCCATCTTCATGGTGTTGCCCGCACGCTCGAAGAACAGATCGCTGACCGGGCGTTCGCCCTGTGACAGCGCTTCGCCCATGTCGCCGGTGACGAAATCGCCGAGCCAGTTGAAGTAGCGAACCGGCACGGGTTTGTCGAGCTGGTATCGCTCGATCAGGATGTCGTAGGCCGACTGGTCACAAGTGGAGCAGGCAGCGAGGTTGTCTCGCGGGTCCACGACGGTCGAAGCCGCCCAATACACGCCGAAGGTGGCAACGAGCAGGATCGGAATGGTGGCGATCAAGCGCCGCAGGGCAAAGGCGAACATGGCTCCGGGATCCTAGACCAGGACGGGCGGGTCTGTCGCCAGACCCGCCCGTTTTTGGTTACGTCAGTTGCTCGCTCAGCCGGCGAACTGGAAGTCGACCACGTTGGTCAACGGGCCAGCGTCGTTGGCGTCGGGGGCCACGCCGGCTCCGGAGAGCTGGCTGCTCAGGTAGCCGTAGAACGACGGCTTCTGGGTAAGCGGAATCACGAACAAGCCGTCGTCACCCTTTTCGAGGGTGGTGGCGTACTTGTCGAGATCGTTGTAGCAGGCTGCCCGCTCGGCATCGTCGACGGTGGCGTCGCACAGCGGCGACTCCTCGTCGAACGCAGCGTTGCTGAAGCCGTAGATGTTGTTGCCGCTGGCGGTGAGGTAGTTCGGCGAGGTTCCGCCGGGCCACGGGCCACCGACCCAGGCGAACTGGGCGATGTCCCAGATGGTGGGATCGCCTTCGGCGCCACCGGTGTTGGCGGCGAGCAGAGCCTCGTCGGCGAACGGACGCTCACCGAAGTAGGCGCCGCCGTCGACGTTGTCGATGACGATCTCGATACCCGAGTCCTTGAGCTGGGCCTGGATCAGCTGCTGCTGCAGTTCACGCAGGGCGTTGCCGCCGGTGGTACCGACCCGAAGGGTCAGGCGACCACGCTCTGGATGCTCATAGATGCCATCACCGGAATCGGTGTAGCCGGCCTCTTCGAGCTTGGCCTTGGCCGCATCGGACTGCTTGCCGTCGTACTCGGTCTGGTGATCCTCGTACGGTCCCTGGTTCGACATCCAGTAGCTGTTGCCGAGACCCTCAGCCGGCAACGAATCGCCGAAGAGCGGGGTGTAGAGACCGGCCATGACCTCTTGCTTGTCGATGCCGTAGGCAAGCGCTTCACGAACCAGCGGATCGGAAAGGTGCACGTTGAGGGTGTTCAGACCCCAGTGCTCGTAGACCGGACCGGCCGTCGAAGCAACGGTGAAGTTCTCATCGGTGGCGAGACGCTCGGCAAAGGCGAGCTGAGGCTGCGTCATGATGATCTGGGCCTCACCGGCCTTGAGCGCATTGATCTGGGCATCGGTGTCGGTGACCCAGTTGATGCGCACACCGTCGACGAACGCGACGCCGGAGTTGCGGGCATCGGGGCTGGCCGAACCGTGGTAGTTGTCGTTGCGCACCAGGTTCATGGCAACGCCACGCTCCCAGCTGTCGAAGATCATCGGGCCGGCGGACACAAGCACGCCGTCGGCGTTGCTCCATTCGCGCAGATTCTCGTTGACCTCAGCAGCATCGGCGCCGAACGACGGGTGGTAGATCTCGTCGAACAGGGCCTTCCAGCCGGCGAAGAACTGGACGAAGGTCATGCTCATCTCGGTGTCACTGGTGACGGTGACGTCGGAGATGAGGTCGAGACCGGTGCGGTCACCGGAGAGGTAGACGCAGTTGGTGCCGTCACCGATGGTGCCGTCGTCTTCCATGTCGCAACCCTCCTTCCAGATGTCCCAGGTGTAGACGACATCAGCCGTGGTCATCGGGTCGCCGTTGGACCACATGAGGCCATCGCGAAGCACGAAGTTGATGGTGACGGTGCCGTCGTCGTTGGTGACGACTTCGCCCTCTTCGGCGAGAATCTCGGGATAGAACTCGGTGGCACCGGAGACGCCGTAGAAGCCCTCGAGCAACGCCCGACGGATCCACGAAGTGATCGACAGGTTGTTGCCCGGGTCGTCCAGGTGCATGTCGCCAGGCTCCTGCTCGTGAGCCCAGATGAGCGTGCCACCCGAGGCGCCCTCCTCGTCGGGTGCGGGCGGTTCGGTGGTGGTCACCTCCGGTTCGGCTTCACCTTCGGTGGTGTCGGTCGTGCCTTCCTCGCCGGCTGAACCTTCGCTGTCACTGCCACCGCAAGCTGCGGCAACCAATGAGAATGCGAAGATCACGGCGAGCAGGCGTGCGAGCTTGCTGTTCTTGATCAAGGTTTTCCTCTCCTCCACGTTGGGGATTGACTCGGAGTGGGGCTCACTGAACCGCTTCGAGGACACGACGCGACGCAGCTCCCCACAGCCGAAGCCCGAATGCTAGCCAGTCCGCTCGGTGTTGCGCTGGAACCTTGAAGACTTGTGACGCGCCGGTAACACACTCGTGACAGCGGACGAGCCCGCCACCTGGAGCGTCACTGGGTGGTCCCGGTCGAGGCGATCAGTCCGCCAAACGAAACTGCGCGATGCGAGCGAAGGAATCGGCTTCGAGCGACGCTCCGCCAACCAGCGCCCCGTCGATATCGGGCTGGCTCAGCAACTCGTTGGCGTTCACGGGCTTGACCGAGCCGCCGTACTGCACTCGAACCGCATCGGCGGCCTCGTCGCCGAATGCTCCCCGCACGGTGGAGCGAACCACCGCACACATGGCCTGCGCGTCGTCGGCGGTTGCGGTCTTGCCGGTACCGATCGCCCAGATGGGCTCGTAGGCGATCACCAGCGCGCCGACCTGCTCGGCGGTGAGCCCTGACAACCCGGCGAGGACCTGACCCTGCACCTTGGATTCGGCCTGGCCGGCTTCGCGCTCCTCGAGGGTCTCGCCGCAGCAGAGGATGGGCGTCATCCCCGCGGCCACGATGGCCTTGACCTTCGCATTGACCATCTCGTCGGACTCGCCGAAAATCTCGCGACGTTCGGAGTGACCGGCAATCACGTACGACACGTTGAGCTTCGCCAGCATCGACGGGGCCACTTCGCCGGTGAACGCGCCCTTCTCTTCGAAATGGCAGTGCTGGGCACCGACGGCGAACGGCAGATCGTCGGAATCGATGGCGGTCTGGACCGTGCGGATGTCGGTGAAGGGCGGATGGACCGAGACGTCGACCGCATCCATGTCGTCACTGGTGAGCAGATAGCTCAACTCCTGCACGAGTTTCAGCGCCTCGAAGTGGTTGAGGTGCATCTTCCAGTTGCCGCTGATCAATGGTTTGCGCTGGCTCATCGTTGGGCTCTCTTCTTCGTCGTTTCGGGTTTGGGTTCAGGTGACGGGTTTGGGTTCAGGTGACGGGTTTGGGTTCAGGTGACAGAGTCAGCTGGTATGGGGACTAGTCCTTGCGGAGGGCAGCGAGGCCGGGAAGGTCACCCTGCTCGATGAGTTCGAGCGACGCGCCGCCGCCGGTCGAGACGTGATCGACCTCGCCGTCGATGCCGAACTGCTTGGCCGCCGCCGCCGAGTCGCCGCCACCCACCACGGTGAACGCTCGGGTCTCGGCGATCGCGGTGGCTACCGCCCGGGTACCCGCTTCGAATCGTGGGTCTTCGAAGACACCCATCGGACCGTTCCACAGCACGGTGCCGGCTTCTTCGATCACGTCACCGAAGACCGCTGCCGTGCCAGGGCCGATGTCGACCCCCATCCAACCGGCCGGCAGGTCGACACCGGACTGGCGGATCTCCCCGCCGGCCTCGGGATCGAACAACTTGCCGCCGTTGCCGAGCGCCGTGACGTCTTCGGGCAGGTAGATCGTGGCGTCGCCGGCCAGCAGTCGGGCGCAGGTCTCGACCATGTCTTCTTCGAGAAGGCTGTCGCCGATCTGATGACCCTGTGCCTTGAGGAACGTGAAGGCCATGCCGCCGCCGACGATGATCGAATCGACGATCTCGAGCAGGGCCTCGATGACGTTGAGCTTGTCGGACACCTTCGCTCCGCCCATGACGGCGACGAACGGCCGGCGGGGGTGGTTGCGGACGCCCAGCAAGACCTCGACCTCTTTCGCAAGGAGGCGGCCGGCGGCCGACGGGAGGAACTGGGGCGGACCGACGATGGAGGCGTGCGAGCGGTGCGACGCACCGAAGGCGTCGTTGACGTAGCAGTCGTGACCGGCGATCAGTTCTTGGACGAAGGCCGGGTCGTTGGCCTCTTCGCCTGGGTTGAAGCGCAGGTTCTCGAGCAGTTCCACACCGGGCGCGAGCGTGGCCAGGTGTGCACGGACCGGATCCATCGAGTACTCCGGGTTCGGCTTGCCCTTGGGACGACCGAGGTGTGACATCGCCGTGACCTTTGCTCCCTGTTCCTGCAGCCACGTCAGTGTGGGAAGCGCTGCCTGGATGCGCAGGTCGTCGGTGATGACGCCGTCGCGGATCGGCACGTTGAAATCGACGCGCACGAGGACGGACTTGCCTTCGAGGGGTCCGAGGTCTTCGAGCTCGGGGACACCGAAAACGGTCATGGGAGAACTCCTTGTTGTGGCTGAGGCAGCGGTGGCTGGCGCGAAACGAGCCCGGCCGCACCGTTCGATCGAACAGTGCTGCCTGGGCTCGTCTCGGTCAATTCGTGGACGGGGTCGGATCAGGCCTGGTTGGCCGCACCGACGATCTGGCTCAGATCGACGAGGCGGTTGGAGTAGCCCCATTCGTTGTCGTACCAACCGCAGACCTTGACGAGGGTGCCCTGCGCCATGGTCATGCCGGCATCGATGGTGACCGACGCCGGTGAGGTCACGATGTCGGAGCTGACGATCGGCGCCTCGGTGTATTCGAGCACGCCGGCCAGCGGACCGTCGGATGCCGCAGCGGCATACGCGGCGTTGATCTCATCGACCGACGGCGAGCCCTTGAGCACCGCGGTGAAGTCGGTGATCGAGCCGGTGGGGATCGGCACTCGCAACGAGGTGCCGTCGAGCTTGCCCGCCATCGACTGGAGGACGAGACCGGTTGCCCGGGCTGCACCGGTCGAGGTGGGAATGATGTTGATGGCAGCGGCGCGGGCACGGCGCAGGTCTTTGTGGGGACCGTCGACCAGTGACTGATCGCCGGTGTAGGCGTGGATCGTGGTCATCAGACCCTGTTCGACGACCGAACGTGTCATCGAGGACCTTCACCATCGGCACGAAGCAGTTGGTGGTGCACGAGGCGTTGGAGACGACCTTGTGGGTGGCGGGATCGAAGTCGCCGTCGTTCACACCGACGACGAAGGTGTTGTCGGCACCGTCGCACGGGGCCGACACGATGACGAACGGAGCACCACCCTCGAGGTGCGCGGCAGCGGTGTCGCGCTTGGTGAAGATGCCGGTGGACTCGATCACGACGTCGACGCCGAGGTCGCCCCAGGGCAAGATCGGCGGGGTTGCGCTCGCTGAGCACCTTGAGCACGTCGCCACCGACGGAGATGCCGCCCTCGACTGCCTTGATCTCTTCGGGGAGGATGCCGAGCACCGAGTCGTACTTGAGCAGGTGTGCCATGGTCTCGAGCGAACCGAGGTCGTTGACGGCAACGAAATCGATGTCGGCTCCCGAGAGCTTGGCGGCTCGGAAGAAGTTCCGTCCGATTCGGCCGAAGCCGTTGATCCCGACGCGAATGGTCATGTTGTAGTCAGCCTTCTGTGAGATGGAGCTCTTCGGGTGAGCCAAGAGCTGGCGAGGACGTTTCGGCTGCTTGGCAGCCGTGGTGTCACGGCACCGCCGAGTCAACCTTAACGGGTCAGGAGAGTGCGAAGCACCGATCCGAGTTTCTCGGGATCGTGGCCCCACTTGTCGCTGCCGGCGACGTCGGCCGACACGATCGGAACTTGGGCACGGTCGGCTCGACGGGTGGCGATGTTGACCACGGCGACGTCGACATCGACACCGTGTTGCTCGAGCGCATCGAGGTGTTCGGGCAGGTCGAATCCCCGTATCTCGGCCTTGTCATTGGCCACGTTGGCGACGAAGACCCGCTGGGCCGAGGTGGCCTCGAGTGCGGCGCGAATGTCGGGAACGACGGCGACGGCGAGCACGCTGGTGAACAACGATCCCGGCCCGATGATGATCTGGTCGGCGTCGAGAATGGCACGAAGGGCGGCCTGGGGTGCACGAGGGTCGGGTGGCTCGAAACGCAGATTGCGAATGTTGGTGGCCCGCTCGATGGTGACCTGGCCGCGCAACGGCCCACGGTCGGAGTCAGCGAGCAGGGTGACGGCTCCCAGCGTGGCGGGGTACAGCGCCCCGTGAGCACCGACGAGTCGTGCGACCTCGGCAATGGCGGCCTCGAAGTCACCGGTGGCGTTGGCGAGACCGGCGATGAGCAGATTGCCGATGGGGTGCCCCTCGAACTCGCCGGCGTCGAAGCGATGCTCGAGCGAACGAGCAAGCAGGCTGTCGTTGCCGGCGAGCGCCGACAGGCAGCGGCGAACGTCTCCCGGTGCCGGGAGTCCGAGGTCGCGGCGGATCTTGCCGCTCGACCCACCGTCGTCGGCGACCGACACCACGCCGGCGATGTCGCCCGCGTAACAGCGAGCGGCTCGCAGCGACGCGGCGAGGCCGTGGCCTCCACCAAGCGCCACGACCCTGGGCCCATCGATGCTGGGAGTGACGTCGCCGCTCAACGAGCTGATCCTCGCTCGGCTGGAGGAGGACCGGGGATGGGCGCGTCGGGAGAAAGGTGGGGAGTCATCAGCGTTCGACATCTCGATGCTTCACCCTCGGCATCCAACCCCGATCCTTGAGCACTGCGGCGATGTGCTCGGCAACCGCGACCGATCGGTGGTGGCCGCCGGTGCAGCCGAAGGCAATGTTGAGATACGAACGGCCCTCGTCGGCATAGGCCGGCAGCAGCTCCTCCAGCAACGCCTCGAGTTTCTCGAGAAATGCCCTCGCTCGATCGTCGGCGAACACGAAGTCCTGGATCGTCGAGTCCGTGCCTCGGAGTCCTCGCAACGACTCGTCCCAGTAGGGATTGGGGAGGAACCGGCAGTCGATCACCATGTCGACGTCGAGTGGCACGCCGTGTTTGAAACCGAAGGAGCTCACCGTGAGGTGCAGGCCGTTGGTCGTCGTTGCGTCGCTGAATTGGGCTGCCAGTCGCGAGCGCAGCTGGTGTGGGCTCAGCGAGCTGGTGTCGATGACCAGGTCGGCCAGTGATCGAGCGGCCATCAGCTGCTTGCGTTCGGCTTCGATCGAGTCGATGAGCGTGCCGCCGCTGGCGGTGCCCGTCGGCGGCGACTCGACGCCGGGGACACCGGTGTCGGAGGATGGTTCGGCAACGGACGAATCGGCCTCGCGGCGGGCGCCATGCCCGAAGGGATGTCGCCGCTTTGTGCTCTCGAACCGTCGAACGAGCACCTCGGTGCTGGCTTCGAGGAAGACCACACGAACGTCGTGGAGTTCGGTTCGGAGCTGATCGATCTCGCGTGCAAGATCCTGGCCGGCGGCTGCCATGACAAGGGCGACCTTGTCGTACGCTCCCCCACCCGAGGCCAGCTCGGCCACCTTGGGCAGCAGGCTCACCGGCAGGTTGTCGATCACGAACCAGCCGAGATCTTGGAGCGCTGCGCCGGCCACGGAGCGGCCGGCACCAGAAAGTCCGGTGACGAAGACGAGTTGGCCCATGGAGTTCAGTCTCCCCTGTTCGTTCGTTGACAGTGCAGGACGAGCAGACGCGGCACGGTGGCTGCTTCGGTGTACTCGGGTGCCACGGCCAAGAAGCCGGGAGGCGGCGCCGGCTCGAGCATGCGTCGAAGCGAGAAGCCGACATCGGCGAGCGCGTTCACATAACGAGACAGCGGCCGATGGATGAATCGGACGAACACGTCCTTTTGGACTTCTTCGATCGTGGCGGCCTCGTCGAGGTAGGGCCCGATGCGCCAGTACTGCTCGGGTGGGTCGAGGATCTGGTCGTCGATCCATCCGCTGCCTGGTGTCTGCAGGAGCGGATGATTGAGCAAGAACACGAAATCGCCGCCAGGTCGCACGACGCGGGCCACCTCGGCGATCGCTTCGTCGACGTCGTCGATGTGCTCGAACACCAGACAAGCGACGGCGGCATCGAAGGCGTCGTCCGCAAACGGCAGGCCGGCCGCGGCGCCGAGCGCGTAGCGAGGGCCACCGGCTCGTTCGACCGCGGTGTCGATCTGAGCGGCGAAGGGATCGATCCCGACCACGTCGGAACCAGCAGATGCCATGGCCCGAGCAACCTGGCCCTCGCCGGTGCCGATGTCGAGCACACGACGGACGGCGTCTCGCGAGCCGACGGTCTCGATGGCTCCGACGATCAGCGGAATGATCTGCTCGGTGTACTCGGGATCGACACCATCGGTGAACTCACGTTGCCACCAGTCGGTCAGTACAGGGTCGTTCCACACCAGCTCAGCCTAGGAGCCCGTGGGGGTCGCCGGAGTCGCGAACCGGCGCACACTCAGAGTCCGTGGGTTTTGTCGTAGACCGCTTCGGCCACCGAGTCGGGCAGCCACGACAAGGCACGGAGTGATTCGAGCGTCGCACGGCGAACTTTCGTGACCCCGCCGAACTCGTCGAGAAGACGCTGCTTGCGTGCCTTGCCCAGGCCGGGAATGTCGTCGAGGACGGAGACGGTCATGCGCTTGTTGCGCAGATTCCGGTGGTAGCTGATGGCGAAGCGGTGCGACTCGTCGCGCAGTCGCTGCAGCAGGTAGAGGGCCTCGGACTGGCGCGGGATTCGCACCGGCTCGGATTGGTACGGCAGATAGACCTCTTCGAATCGCTTGGCCAGCGAGGCCACCGGGATGTGGTCGAACAGGTCGAGGTCTTCGAGCACCTTCACCGCCGAGGTGAGCTGGCCCTTGCCGCCGTCGACCACCAGCAGCTGGGGCGGATACTGGAACTTGCCTCGTTCCGACGGTGGCTTGTCGAGGTCGTCCTTGTAGGCGGTGAGACGACGACGAAGGACCTCTTCCATTGCGGCGTAGTCGTCGTTCTGCTCGACGGTCTTGATCTTGAAGCGGCGATACTCGCGCCGATTGGCGACGCCGTCTTCGACGACGACCATCGAGCCGACGTAGTCGGTGCCCTGCAGATGGCTCATGTCGTAGCACTCGATGCGCAGTGGCGCCGACGGAAGTCCGAGCCATTCCTGGAGTTCGTTGAGTGCCTTCGCCCGCGCGTTGTGATCGGTGGCCCGCTTCATTCGATGCCGGGTGAACTCCTCTTCGGCGTTCTTGGTGACGGTGGCCAACAGATCCTTCTTGTCTCCCCGCTGGGGCACCCGGATCTCGACGTTCGAACCTCGCAGCATGGTCAGCCACTCTTGGTACAACCCGGACTCGGATGGCTCGGTGGGAACGAGCACGACCTTGGGCATACCCTGCACCGGCTCTTCGTCGTAGATGCCTTCGAGCACCTTGTCGATGAGTTGGTGCTGATCGAGTTCCTCGACCCGATCGATGACGAAGCTCCGACGACCGACGACCCGGCCGCGCCGCACCACGAAGATGAACACCAACGCCTCGAGCTCGTCTTCGGCGACGCCGACCACGTCGATGTCGTCGGTGTTCTCGCCGACCATCATCTGTTTCTCGACGGCCTTCTTGACCGTGGCAATGCGATCTCGGAGCCGGGCGGCCTGCTCGAATTCGAGGTCTTCGGCCGCCTTCATCATGGACGACTGCAGCCGGTGGATGACCGGTTCGGTGTCGCCGTCGAGGAATTGGCAGAGGTCGTCGACCATCGTCTGGTACTGCTCGGCGCTGACCTCGCCGACGCATGGCCCCGAGCATTTCTCGATGTGGAACAGCAGGCAGGGCTTGCCCAGCTTGCGATGCCGTTCGAGCTTCGCATCGGAGCAGGTTCGCACCGGAAACGTGCGGAGCAGCGAGTCGAGGGTGTCTCGAATGGCGTACGCATGGGCGTAGGGGCCGAAGTAGCGGGTGCCCTTCTTCTTGCGGCCCCGCATCACGCGGGGGCGAGGCCACTCGTCTTGCACCGTCACCGCCAGGTAGGGATAGCTCTTGTCGTCGACCAGACGCACGTTGAAGCGCGGGCGATGCTCCTTGATCAGGTTGTATTCGAGCATCAAGGCCTCGACCTCGTTCTCGACCTGGATCCACTCGACGGTTGCTGCGGTGCTCACCATCTGCGCCGTTCGGGGATGCATGTTGAAGGGATTCTGGAAGTAGTTCGAGAGCCGAGACCGGAGCGATTTGGCCTTGCCGACGTAGATCACGCGTCCGTCGGCATCTCGGAACTGATACGAACCTGGCGCGTCGGGAATCGTTCCGGCTGGGGGGCGGGTCACCATCGAGACCAGCTTAGGGAGGAGGTACGACAGGGCCCTCGACCGAGCCGACAACTCCCTCGCCACTCGCCGATCAAGTCTTCGCTGAACGTGCCGATCATCAAGTCATGGCGTTGTGTTCGAGCTGCCAAAACATCCTTCCGCAGTCGGCTGTTCGCTGCCCTGTCTGCGGCAACGCGCCCGGCATCAGCGCTGACGAGTTCATCGCCTCGCTCGACTCGTCCACCAGCAGCGGATACGACGACGGGAGTCCTTCGTCGTGGTCGATCGACGACCGACCGGAGAACGACCGTGACGACGAAGTCCCGGCCGGTCCGACCGTGGCGCCGAATGGGCGGGTGTTCACCCCACCACCGATCGGCTCCTCCCCCATCGCCGGGAGCTCGGGCAACGTCTCGAACGATCGCTCGGGCAATGGCTCAGAGCATGGGCCCGGTCCCTTCCCGCGGCGACGGGGCTCCCACCGCGTCGGGACCCCACCAGCTCCGGTGTCCGTCGATCCGTTCGAGGACACCGAGGACGTCGTCCGTACGGTGCGTGCCATTTCGAATCGCCTCGACGCCGACATCCGCATCGGCCGGCGAGCCGGCCACAACCTGTTCATCACCGCTGCGCCCATCGCTGCTGCGGTCGCACTGATCTTCGCCACCTACTCGGCCTATGCGTTCGTCGACCTCGAACGGCCGGACCGCCTGGTGTCGGTCACCGAAACCGCCCAGCCCGGAACCCTTGCCTTCGGTGCAGAACAATCGAACGCGGCCCAACGCCGCGCCGAACAGGTTTCGGCGCAGGTCCACGAACTCGTCTCGGTCAACTGCGGCCTGCCGGTCACGGCCAACGCCATCGCCATTTCGCCGACTCGTCTCGTGGCCAATGCGAACTCGGTCGAGAACGACGCTCACCCCATCATTCGCTTCGCCGACGGCACCAGCCGCGTCGGCACCGTGGTCGGGCTCGATCGCCGAACGGACCTCGTCGTCATCGAGATCGCCCCGGTCGAAGGCACCGGCAACATCGAGTGGGGCGTCACCGACCGAGTACTCGACAATCCCCTTGTCGTGGTGGTCGAACGGTTCGGCGCTGCCATCAACGGCATGCCCGCGGCCGTCGACGAGATCGACGGCGTTCGTGGGCTGATCAACACCTTCGGCTTCAGCGGGTCGAGCTTCCGACCAGGATCTGCGGTGCTGAACAGCGAGGGCTTCATCATCGGCATGGTCGACGACACCGGTCGATCGGCCATCGGCGGCAACCAGTTGAGTGCCGCCTTTGGCCGTGTGATCGCCCAGCCGTCCCCACCAGCGATCTCCTGCGTCACCGACGAAGCCGTGGACGAATCGCTCGACGGCGCCGAGTCGACCACGTCCGGCGCCGCCGGCAGCGACGGCACAACCGCATCGGGGTAGCGCACGATCGCCCTGAGGCGAGCGAGGCACCACGAACGTGACGACGCCCGCTACCGGTCCGTGCATGGTCGCATCCCTATACTGATGAGGTGCTTCGACTTCAGCGTCCATTGCCCGACCGCTACTCCAAGGCGTCTGATGCTGAGCTCGCTCAGTGGATCACCGCAGCCAAAGCGGAGCTCGGCGAGCGACTCTTCATTCTCGGTCACCACTATCAGCGAGACGACGTCATCGCCTTCGCTGACGCTCGAGGCGACTCGTTCAAGCTGTCGGTCCTGGCCCAGGAACGGCCCGAGGCCGAGTTCATCGTGTTCTGCGGTGTGCACTTCATGGCCGAGTCGGCCGACATCTTGACCTCCGACGCCCAGGCCGTGATCCTTCCCGACCTCAACGCCGGCTGTTCCATGGCCGACATGGCCAATCTCGATCAGGTCGAAGAAGCCTGGGAGGTGCTGGGCGAGACGATCGACATCTCTCGAGTCGTCCCCATCACCTACATGAACTCATCGGCCGCCATCAAGAGCTTCGTCGGCAAGCACGGCGGTGCGGTGTGCACCTCGTCGAACGCCCAGGCCGTCCTCGAGTGGGCGCTCGGGACTCCCGACGAGCACGGCGTCCGCCAGGGAGGTCAGGGCGACAAGGTCCTCTTCTTCCCCGATCAACACCTGGGTCGCAACACCGGGCTCGCGATGGGCTACGGCCACACCGACATGCGCCTCTGGGACCCCCGTCAGGATCGGGGTGGGCTCACCGAAGCCGACTGCAAGGAAGCCACCCTCCTGCTCTGGAAGGGTCACTGCACCATCCACCAGCGCTTCAGCCCCGAGCAGGTCGCCGATTTCCGGGCGAAGTACCCCGAAGGCGTGGTGATCATCCACCCCGAGGCGCCCTACGAGGCGTGCGCCGAGGCCGATTTCCTCGGCAGCACCGGCTACATCCTGCGCAAGGTCGCCGAACTGCCGGCTGGCACCGCCATCGGTGTCGGCACCGAGGTTCACCTCGTCTCCCGGCTCGCCCAGGAACATCCCGACAAGACCATCGTCAATCTCGACCCACTGATCTGCCCCTGCTCCACGATGTCGCGGATCGATCTTCCCCACCTGGCGTGGGTCCTCGAGGAACTCGTCGGCGGCACGGTCATCAATCAGATCTCGGTCGACCCCGAGACCACCGAGTGGTCGAAGGTGGCGCTCGAGCGCATGCTCGCCATCACCTGACCTCTGAGCACCGCCCACGAGGCACCGCTCAGACGAAGAGCACGCCCATCAGCTGGGTACCGATCGCAAAACCGACCAGCAACCGGAACATCCGGCGAAGCCGTTCGTTGTCGGCGATGGCCTCCCACGAGGCCACACCGAGCAACACCGACACCGTCAGCATCTCGAGCGGGTAGCGGTAGGACCAGAAGGCGTCACCACCCGAGAAGCGGTTCGCCTTCCACTGGACGAGCAGATACAGGACGCCACCGACTGCCGCTCCCCTCCCGATTGCGTCGAGTCGGCGCCAGCCTTCACGCACGCCGGGAAGCAGCATGAGGAGGTAGGGCGAGTACATGAGGAGCCCTCGCTCCGGATCGACGAGACCCCCACCGATGTTGGTGAGGTAGCGAACGATCTCGGTGCCACCGACGTCGCCGGCGCGAGCGCCGATCTCCGTGCTGTAGCCACCGGTGATCGTGAGGGTGCCGAATGCCCACCGGTTGAACAACAGCAACGCGCCGAGTCCGAAGGCCGACATGAAGCCGATCGCAAGCGTCGGCTTGAGCGAACGATGACGCCACCCCGCCGCGAGACCCACCGCGGCGGCGATGATCGCGGTGTGTGGGCGGGTGAGAACGGCGAAGCCGAAGGCGATGCCCGATCCGATGTGGCGCTCACGCTGCGCTCCGTAGACGCCGAGACTGAGCCAGAGCATGGCGGCACCGTGCTGCCACACGTTGGTGCCGGCGACGATCCATGCCGACGTGCCGAGACCGAAGACGGCGGCAGCAACCAACCCGACCTGCGGCCCCGAGCGACGAGCAACGGTCAGCGAGATGATGGCAGCAGCACCGGCTGTCACCGCCGCCCCGGCGATCGCTCCGATCCACGCCGGTGGCATCGGCGCCGCCTGTGTGCCAGAACCATCGGCCAACGGGAGTTCGACCATTTCCTCGTCGACGCCGAGGAGTGACGCCACCCCGAAAAGGGTGTTGCCAGGAGCGCCGTGCCCGGTGGGTACTGCGAGATCGGGCCCTGCTCGGAGGCGACGATCCACGGCGTGTGGGGGACGAACGCCCCATCGATCGCCTCGAGACCCTCGAAACCGACGGCAACGGGCGTGCCGTGCCGGACGAGCGACCACGCCGTGATCGCATTCGTCGACGCATCGATGGTCCGCAGCGAGACCAACGACGAGGTCGTCAGATACACCACGAACAGCACACCGAATACCACACCGAAGAGCCGGCGACTGCTCCAATCGACTGCGAACCGATGGTCGATCAGCCGGTGCGATGCAGCCGATGACGACTGGACGGGAGAAAGCGTTGCCACCAAGCACCTGTCGGCTCACCCGCCGCCGACATGAGCCCAACTCGACGAGCTCGTTCTCCCACACCAGAACTCAACGAGCTCGTTCTCCCACACCAGAACTCAACGAGCTCGTTCTGCCACCCCATTGAGCAGCGGGGCCAGGAACTGGCCGGTATAGCTGCCCTTCACCGACGCCACGTGCTCGGGCGTACCCGACGCCACGATCTGACCGCCACCGCTACCGCCCTCGGGACCGAGATCGATGATCCAGTCGGCGGTCTTGATGACGTCGAGGTTGTGTTCGATCACCAAGACAGTATTGCCCTGATCGACCAGCCGCGAGAGCACCGTGAGGAGTCGGCGGATGTCTTCGAAATGCAGACCGGTCGTAGGTTCGTCGAGCAGATAGATGGTGTGGCCTGTCGAACGTTTCGCCAACTCGGAAGCGAGCTTGACTCGCTGGGCCTCGCCACCCGACAGCGTCGGAGCCGACTGCCCGAGCCGGACATAGCCCAGGCCGACGTCGACGAGGGTCTGGAGATGTCGAGCGATCGGCGGCTGGTTCGAGAAGAACTCGAGGCCTTCGGCGATCGGCATGTCGAGCACGTCGGCGATGGTCTTGCCCTTGAACTGGATTTCGAGCGTGTCTCGGTTGTAGCGAGCGCCCTTGCAGATCTCGCACGGCACGTAGACGTCGGGCAAGAAGTGCATCTCGATCTTGATGGTGCCGTCACCCGCGCAGGCTTCGCAGCGTCCGCCGGCGACGTTGAACGAGAACCGGCCCGGCTGATAGCCCCGCACCTTGGCTTCGTTGGTCTGGGCGAACAACTTGCGAACGTGATCGAACACGCCGGTGTAGGTGGCCGGATTCGACCGAGGGGTGCGACCGATCGGCGACTGATCGATGTCGATCACCTTGTCGAGGTACTCGAGGCCGCTCAGCGACGTGTGCAACCCAGGAGGGATCTTCGACTTGTAGATCTTCTGCATCAGGGCACGAAGCAGGATCTGGTTGATCAGGGTCGACTTCCCCGACCCCGAGACGCCGGTGACGGCGACGAACACGCCGAGCGGAATCTCGACGTCGAGATTGGTGAGGTTGTGCTCCCGTGCACCGTTGATGACGAGCCGATCGTCGCCTGGCGGACGACGCTTCTCGGGAATCGGGATCTTCCGCTTGCCCGACAGGTACTGGCCGGTGATCGACCCTCGGCGCTTCTTGAGCCCGGCGACGTTGCCGCTGTAGACCA
Source organism: uncultured Acidimicrobiales bacterium (assembly GCA_963698395.1). Taxonomy (GTDB): domain Bacteria; phylum Actinomycetota; class Acidimicrobiia; order Acidimicrobiales; family SZUA-35; genus JBBQUN01. The sequence continues at coordinate 671,986 of CAVOQQ010000008.1, read as the reverse complement.
CCTGGCCACCGTGTTCACCGGCACCGGGGCCGATGTCGACCACGTGATCGGCGACGGCGATGGTGTCTTCGTCGTGCTCGACGACGAGCACCGTGTTGCCGATGTCTCGTAGCCGCTTCAAGGTCTCGATCAGCTTGGCGTTGTCTCGCTGATGCAGACCGATCGACGGCTCGTCGAGCACGTACAGCACGCCGACGAGCCCCGACCCGATCTGGCTCGCCAGGCGGATGCGTTGTGCCTCGCCGCCGGAAAGGGTGGCGGCCGAGCGGCCGAGGCTGAGGTAGTCGAGACCGACGTCGAGGAGGAACTGCAGCCGGGCGTTGATCTCCTTGATCACCCGCTCGGCGATCAGGAAATCTCGATCGGAGAACTCGATGGCCTCGAGCACCCGGGCTGCTTCACGGATCGACATGTGCGAGAGGTCGGCGACCGAGTACCCACCGACGAGGCAGGCCAGCGACAGCGGGTTGAGTCGAGACCCTTCACAGGCCGGGCAGTCGACTTCACGCATGAAGCCCTCGATCTGCTCTCGCTGGGCGTCGGACTCCGACTCGGTGTGCCGACGGCGAAGATAGGGAAGGATGCCTTCGAAGTTGGCGTTGTAGGTTCGTTCGCGCCCGTATCGATTGCGGTAGCGGACCGTGACGGTTTCCTTGGCGCCGCCATTCAACAGCAGCGACTGGTGTTTGTCGTTGAGCAATCGCCACGGCTTGTCGGTGGGGATGTTGTTGGCGGCACACACCGATTCGACCAGTCGACCGAAATAGCGGCTCTTGCCACCGCTCCACGGACTGATGGCACCTTCGGCGATGGTCAGGTCGGGATTGGGGATCACCAACTCGCGATCGACCTCGTACGTGGTGCCGAGCCCGTCGCAGGACGAGCAGGCGCCGTAAGGCGAGTTGAACGAGAAGTTCCGTGGGGCGAGCGCCTCGAAGCTCTTGCCGTCGGATGGACGCGACAGGTGTTGGGAGAAGATGAGCGTCTGCGCTTCTTCGTCGGACCCCTTGGCCGGAACGATCTCGATTTCGGCCACTCCCTCGGCAAGGCCGAGCGCCGTTTCCATCGAGTCGGTCAAGCGACGATCGATGCCGTCGCGACGCACGAGCCGATCGACGACCACCTTGATGTCGTGCTGCTCGTAGCGCTCGAGTTCAGGGAGGTCGCCACCGAGTTCGACGAGCTCGCCATCGACGATGGCTCGAACGAATCCCTGACCGGCGAGGTCGGCCAACAGGGTGTCATAGGTGCCCTTGCGACCACGAACGACCGGCGCCAACACCTGGAAGCGGGTGCCGTCGGGCAGATGCAATACCTGGTCGACGATCTGCTGGGGTGTCTGGCGAACCAGTTGCTCGCCGGTTTCCGGATCGTGGGGAACACCCACCCTGGCGAAGAGCAGGCGCAGATAGTCGTAGACCTCGGTCACCGTGCCGACGGTCGAACGCGGGTTCCGGCTCGCCGACTTCTGGTCGATCGAGATGGCGGGCGACAATCCCTCGATGAAATCGACGTCGGGCTTGTCCATCTGACCGAGAAACTGTCGGGCATAGGCCGACAACGACTCGACGTAGCGCCGTTGACCTTCGGCGTAGATGGTGTCGAACGCCAGTGACGACTTCCCGGATCCCGACAGCCCGGTGAAAACGATGAGCTTGTCACGGGGAAGGTCGATGTCGATGTCGGTGAGGTTGTGCTCCCGGGCGCCCCGGATGACGATCTTGTTGCCCACCAGCGAAGGTTACCGCCGAGCCCCCACAGAACAGGTGTTCGGGTGTGATATTCAGCGCACGGCGTCGTTGAGTTCGCGGCGGAGATCCCGGATCTCGTCTCGGAGACGGGCCGCATACTCGAATCGCAGATCGGCCGATGCCTCGTGCATCTCGATCTCGAGGCTCTGCACCAGGCGTTCGAGGTCGGATTCGGGCAGTTCCGCCAGCTCTTTGATCCGTTTCTCCTCTTCGGGACGGCGCTTGCGCTTGTCGCCGCCGGGAACCGGGGCGGTGCCATCGCCACCGGGGCGCAGCATCGACAAGATGTCGGTGACGGCCTTGCGGATGGTCTGGGGGTCGATGCCGTGCTCGGCGTTGTAGGCCATCTGGACACCGCGGCGCCGGTTGGTCTCGGAGATGGCCTGCTGCATCGAGTTGGTGATCTTGTCGGCGTACATGATGACCCGGCCCTCGACGTTTCGAGCGGCGCGACCGATGGTCTGGATCAGCGAGGTCTCGGACCGCAAGAACCCTTCCTTGTCGGCGTCGAGGATGCACACCAACTGCACCTCGGGGAGATCCAGGCCCTCTCGCAGGAGGTTGATGCCGACGAGCACGTCGAAATCGCCGAGTCGGAGGCCACGAAGGGTTTCGATGCGTTGGATGGTGTCGATCTCGGAGTGCAGGTAGCGGCAGCGAAGGCCCTGTTCGAGGAGATAATCGGTGAGGTCTTCGGCCATCTTCTTGGTGAGGGTGGTGACCAACACCCGGCCATCGTTCTCGACGACGGCCGAGACCTCCTCGAGGAGATCGTCGATCTGTCCCTTGGTGGGTCGGACCATCACCTCAGGATCGATCAATCCGGTGGGGCGAATGATCTGCTCGATCGGTTCACCGGAGTTCTCGAGCTCGTAGGGGCCCGGTGTGGCGGACACGAACACGACCTGACCGGTGCGCTCGGCCCATTCCTCGAACCGCAGCGGGCGGTTGTCGGCCGCAGAGGGGAGTCGGAAGCCGTGCTCGATCAGGGTTTCCTTGCGGGAGCGGTCGCCTGCGTACTGCCCATTGAGCTGGGGCACCGCAACGTGCGACTCGTCGATGATCGTGAGGTAGTCGTCGGGGAAGAAGTCGAGCAGTGTGTACGCCGGCTCGCCCGGCGCCCGACCGTCGAGGTGGCGGCTGTAGTTCTCGATCCCGTTGCAAAAGCCCATCTCGGCCATCATCTCGAGGTCGTACTGGGTGCGCATGCGCAGGCGTTGGGCCTCGAGCAGCTTGTTCTCGCCCTCGAACTCGGCCAGGCGTTCCTGGAGTTCGGTCTCGATGGTGGTGACCGCAGCCGCCATCCGTTCGTCGGAGGTGGCGTAGTGAGTGTTGGGGAACATCACGAGTTCGTCGAGCGAGCCGAGGTGCTCGCCGGTCAGGGGGTCGATCTTGGTGATGTTCTCGATCTCGTCGCCGAACAGCTCCAGCCGGACCATGAATTCCTCATACGCCGGGTGAACTTCGATGGTGTCGCCCCGGACCCGGAACTTGCCCCTGATCAGATTCATGTCGTTGCGCTCGTAGTGCATCTCGACGAATCGGGTGAGGATCGACCGCTGGTCGTATTCCTCACCGGCCCGGAGCACCAACAGCTTGTTCTTGTATTCCTCGGGATTGCCGAGGCCGTAGATGCACGACACCGAGGCCACGACGATGGTGTCACGCCGGGTCAGCAGGGCCGACGTTGCCGCGTGGCGGAGCCGATCGATCTCGTCGTTGACCGAGCTGTCCTTCTCGATGTAGGTGTCGCTGGAGGGGATGTACGCCTCGGGCTGGTAGTAGTCGTAGTAGCTGACGAAGTATTCGACGCGATTCTCGGGAAAGAACTCACGGAACTCGTTGGCCAACTGTGCCGCCAACGACTTGTTGGGCGCGAGGATGAGCGTGGGCCGCTGGACCTGCTCGATGGTCCAGGCGATGGTGGCGGACTTGCCCGACCCGGTGATGCCGAGCAGGGTCTGGGCCTTTTCGCCACCATCCAGCCCTTCGACCAGCTTCTGGATGGCCTGCGGCTGATCGCCGGCAGGGTTGTACGACGACACCATCTTGAACGGAGGCATGGGTGCCAGTCTACCGATCGGGTGTGACAGCCTCTTCTGCGCCCCTCGGGATCGGACGGCCACCGCAGTCACGACGTGACGAGCAGGGTGGGAGTTCGGAGCGCAGCAAGGAATTTCGAGGAACCGCCGAGGCTCCTCAGGGCCCAACGGTTCCAGGAGGCCAGGTGGTCGGCGGCAAGGTCTGAAGCCAGGCCCAACACCGCTCGACCTCGGCCTCGAGGGTGGCGAGGTCGCCGCCGTTGTCGATGACGAAATCGGCCAGCGCTCGGCGCTGTTCTCGGGTCGCTTGTGCCGCAACCCGAGCTTCGGCGTCGGTTCGATCGAAGTTGCGGAACTCGATCAGACGATCGACCGCCACATCGACCGGGCAATCGACCACGATGATCGCCGACGCCTGGTGCTCGTTCTTGCTCTCGGCCAGCAGCGGAATGTCGAGGATCACGACCCCGTCGCCGTCGGCCGCCGCGTCCATCTGGGCCCGCATCTCACGCCGAACGGCCGGATGCACCAGTTCGTTCAGCGCCTTCAGCTCATCGGCATCGGCGAAGACGATCCCCGCCACGGCAGCCCGGTCGAGCGATCGTGAGCCGTCGGCGGTGGTGGCGACGATGCGTTCGCCCCATCGCGCCACCATGGCTTCGAAGACGGGCGCTCCCGGTTGCTGGAGGTCTTTCACCACGGCGTCGGCATCGATGATGGTTGCACCGAGCGTGGCCAAACGCTCCGAGACCGACGACTTGCCAGATCCGATTCCGCCAGTCAAGCCAACGAGTCGCATTCCTCTCCTTCGCTGTCGAACGTTGCTGTCGAACGTCACGTGCTGTCGAATTCCGTCGAACGTTGCTCTCGAACGTACCGGTCGTGCCCACCACCGTGGCCCGGATGACCCACCAGGCCGATACCAAATGAGCACAACGACTCAACATCTGCGGGGCAGGGCCGATTCTGACAGGGCACGAGCGACGACGCCACACGAGGCCCGATCGCCGTCACCTTTCTCATGACTGACACTCTCCCGCCCTCGAACGCGACAGCGCCATCGGCCACCGATGGCGCGGCCCGCGCCGACGCTCGACGGGTGGACGCGTTCCGAGAGTTCACGAACCGTGAACTCGCCGAGCGTCGCGACGGTCTCGATCTGGCGATCGACGAAGAACGGAACCGACTCGAGCCCTTCACCCCCTCGGTCCTTGCGATTCGTTGGGCGACGACCGCCCTCACACTGTCACTCGCCGCGCCGGCGTTCGTCGACAACGACGGCTTGGTCATCTTCGGCGTCTTCGCCATCCTCGCGAACACCGTCATCCGCAGCATCACCCCCCAGCACGACCACGGTGGCGATCGCGCCGTCGCCGAGATGGTCGCCGAGCTCGCACTCCATCTCCTACTGGTCACGCTGACCGGTCTGTGGCAGTCACCGCTGCTGTTCTCCCTACTGAGCACGGTCGTCATCGCCGGCTTCGCTCGTGGTTTCGGTTTCGGTCTTCGCATCGCCGCCACGTCGGCAACCGCCCTGACCGCCGGGGTCGTGCTCACCTCCGACAACTTCGAACAAGACCTTCCCGATGCCATCCGGTGGTCGGCCGTGCTCTTGTTGGTGGGTGTCGTCGCCGGCTACGGACGACGCATCTCGGGCGAAGCCGACCGTCAACACAGCATTGCGCTCGGACGCATGAACCGATTGGCCGATGCCAATGCCCTGCTGTTCAACCTCCACCGAATCGCACAGACGCTGCCGGCCTCGCTGAACCAGGACGAGGCGCTCGACTCCACCATCGCTCGTCTTCGCTCGCTCGTGACCTTCGACAGCGCCGCCATCTTGACGCTGGACGAGTCCGACGGGAGCTGGCTCGTCGCTCGTCGACAGGCCATGGCCATCGGCCAGATCCTCGATCTCGCCGAAATGCCGGGTCCGGTCCGGCGGGCCGTTGCGACCAAGGCCGTCACCGTCAGTGACGACCTCGGCGCCGATGGCCCCGGCTTCAACCCGAACTCCCGCAGTGCGGTCTACGCACCGCTGATGGCTCGAGGCGCCCTCATCGGTGTGCTCTGCATCGAGGCTCGCGAGGATCACTATTTCACCAACCGAGACGTCGAAGTCCTCCGTCGCTACGTCGAGCCGGCCGCGCTGGCCATCGACAACGCCCGCTGGTTCGCCCGGCTCCGAACGGTCGGCGCCGACGAAGAACGGACCCGCATCGCCCGGGATCTCCATGATCGGATCGGCCAGTCGCTCGCCTATCTCGGTTTCGAGATGGATCGCGTGATCCGTCGAGACCGGAACGACGAACCGGTGACCGAGATGCTCCATCAGCTCAACACCGATCTACGCGGCGTGACCGGCGAAGTGCGCGAGACCCTGTACGACCTGCGAACCAGTGTCGGCAACGAGAAGGACTTCGCCCGGACGATCACCGAGTTCGCCAACCGTGTCGCAGAGCGCAGCTCGATCACCATCGCCTTGGACTGTGAGGGCTCTGAGCGCCTTCCGATCCTGCAGGAACGAGAGCTCTGGCGCATCGCGCAGGAGTCACTCATCAACATCGAACGCCACGCACAGGCCTCGCACGTCGAGATCAAGTGGCGTTCCGACGGGAGCAACGCCCTGTTGTCGATAGCCGACGACGGTGTCGGCTTTCCCGTCGGCAAAGCCGGACGCCAGGACTCCTACGGGATCCTCGGCATGCGGGAACGCGGCATCAAGTATCGGGGCGACGCTCGAACTCAGTTCGTCGCCAGGAGAAGGGACAACAGTACGGTGCTTCCTCGCACAGGGTTGACAGACCACGCCTACGGCTCGAGATCGGGTAGCCACCCGACCGCTCGGCACTCGGGAGACACGAATGCACCGCCTCGGTTCCAGCAACCGACCGGTCCGATCGCGTCACAACTCGGAGGGAGCAGCGGGCCGGGCACGATCCGTCTGATGCTCGCCGACGACCACCGCATGCTCCGTGAGGGCCTGCGACGGTCGATGACCGAACGGGGCTTCAACGTCATCGGCGAGGCTCGTGACGGAGCCGAAGCCGTCGACATGGCGGCCTCGCTGCGCCCGGACGTGATCCTGATGGACGTGACGATGCCCGGTCTCGATGGTGTCGAGGCAACTCGGCAGATCAAGGCCCGCTCGAGCGATGTCCGGATCGTCGTGCTCACCATGCACGCCGACCAGGACGTCCTCGCCGACGCCATTCGCGCCGGTGCCAACGGCTACCTCGTCAAGGACTGCTCGACCGACGAGATCGCCGCAGCGATCGAAACGGTCGCCGGCGGTGAAACCGCGCTCTCGCCCCGGCTCGCGGCCAGCATGCTGGCCGAGGTCCGCCGACAGGGCGAGCACGTGGAACCCGAACGGGTGGTCACGAAGCGGGAGGAAGAAGTCCTCCAGCTGATCGCCGACGGCTGCTCGACCCCCGAGGTCGCCGAGCAGCTCTTCATCTCCCAGAAGACGGTGAAGAACCATCTTGCTTCGATCTACCAGAAGCTCGACGCCCGAGATCGCACCCAAGCCGTACTGGCCGCGGTGCGTATGGGCATCGTGACTCTCGATTGAAGCACGGCAAATGGGCCACATGGCCCATCCAGTTGACCGGCGACTGCGCCGATCAAATACATGACAAGCCCGCAAGGGTCCGAGTAACTACACCTGGAGAACATCCAACATGCTGCACTACGAATTCATCAAGGCTTACCTCGTCGCTCAGGCGAAGACCGAGCGTGGCGCCTCCCTCGTGGAATACGCCCTTCTCGTCGCTCTCATCGCCGTCGTCTGCATCACCGCAGTCACCGCTCTCGGTGGCTCGGCTTCCAGCAAGTTCGAAGAGGTCGACAGCTCGATCAAGGGCGCCTGATCCTCTCCACTAGCCAAGACGGTCTGGCCTAGGCCAGGACGAGCATGGATGCCAGAGCGGGTGCGGTTTGCGCAACCGCTCTGGCATCGTGCGTTACGGCGACGTGGTCCGAATTCTCGAGGGGATCGAAGTGGCAAAATCAAGAAGCGGCGATGAACCTCGAGCCCAGGATGCCCAACGTGGGGCCAGCTTGACCGAATACGCATTGCTCCTCGCTCTGATAGCGGTCGCAGCGATCGGCGCCTTCACTGCCTTCTCAGGCTCGCAAGGTGACAGTATCGATCGCAGCGCCGACAGGGTGACATCGGCAATGGGAGGCAACGGTTAGCCAGCCATCCTCGGCTCACGACAACACCGAGCTTCGGCTCATGACAAGAACACCGAGCAAGGCGGGAGCTTCCAGCTCTCGCCTTCCTCGCTTTTCTCTTACCGGCTTTCCCTTGCTCTGCTCTGCCCTTGCCTGCTCTGCCCTTGCCTGCTCTGCCCTTGCCTGCTCTGCTCTTGCCGGCTCTGCTCCTTGTCGGCCATTCGGCGACGCAGAGCGCCGAGTGGACACCGGTCGAACCGTCGGTGTCGGCGCTCGGCGACCGAATCCGGAGACGGAACGAGTCAGCGTCGGTTACGGACCGAGCGACGCCACGGCGAGTGGTGACGAGCTCGGCGTCTGGGCTTCACTCGCAGCGAACGGCAGCGTCGCTGCCGAGCCGACAGGCGATCATCCAGCCGTCCGCACGTCGGTCGATGCCCCAGTCGGGGGCCTCCTCGAGCCAGCGAGCGAAGCCGGTGTCCTCTTCCCAGAGAACGACGTCGGCGCGGTGTCGATCGAGGATGTCTCGGTAGTCGCCGCCGAAGAAGAGGTCACGATGATCGTCGAGTACGTCGGTCGGATAGAAGTCGAATCGATCGTCGACGAAGACCGACGCCTCGTTCCCGAACCGGAACTCGAGATAGTTGCCGACCGTGTCCCGGTGCACGAGATGGACGTCGGGATTGGCGACGAGATCACGGGCTTCGAGCCAATCGATCGAGGCGACCGGGTACGCCTCGGTCGAGAAGGCGTCCTGTCGTGGGATCGTGAAGGCAACGATCGCCCCGGCCGCAACGGCGACCGCAGTGAGTGCCTTCGGCAGGAGGCCGCGGAGATCGGCCACCAGTGATCCTCGCATCTGGAGATGCGGCGCGAGCGCCGCCGCAACGATCAGCGAAGCGGGCGCCAGATTGCGAACCGCCAGTACGGAGATGAAGAGAAAGGCGGCGCCGGGCAGGAGATGCTTCCAGCGCGCCCCTTGGACTGCGGCGAACACGTGCAGGACCACCATGGCGACGAGGAGCAGTCCGAGCGGTTCGTCGAATACCGGAGGCGACCACTCGGCCACGCCAACCAGCGCCTCACGCCGCCCCATCAGGTGCACGGGGAACCAGAGCAGCTCGAGCCCAAGCGGATTGATGGCCCCGAGCAGTGTCCCGGCCGTGAGCCAGGCACCGACTCGCAGCTCGTGCGCCGGCATCGCTCGCTCATCGAGCACGTGCCCGAGACCGAAGCAGGCGATTGCGACACCGGCAAGCGGAAACGAGCCGTGCGAGTTCACCCAGATCCACATCACCGGCAACAGCGACCACATGGGGAGCACCCGTTGGTGGACCAGGAGGACGGCAGCCAGTCCGAGCAGGCCGATGACCGATGGTCGCGGCCCCCACATGAAGGCGCCGGTTCCGATCACCATGCCGGCGAGAGCCAGTCGAGGCACGAGGGTCTCGATGGCCGAGGTCAGGCGCCAGATCGCTGCGCCGAGCAACCCGGTGAGACCGCCGATGACCAACCGAACCGACCAACCCCCGACATGGTCGGTGAGCCATGCATAGACGACGGTCATCAGCCAGCTCTGCACCGTGACACCCTGCCCGGCTGCGGTGAACGAGTAGGGGTCGACTCGAGGAACCGCACCGTTGGCCAGTGCCTCACGGCCGTTCGCCAGATGGGTGAGGAAACTGTTGTCGTCGATCACGCGGCTGCCGATGATGAATCCGGCGAGCGCGGTGATCCAACCCAGTGCCGTTCCGAGCGACAGCCCGCCTGCCCGTCGTGACGGCGACGGGTCTGATCGTCCGGCCGACCGTTGGTGGTTCTCGGTCACCGCCGATGTCGGTGTCGATGTGGTGAGCGTGCGTTCTGGCGTCGAGACAGCCACGGTTCCCCGGTTCTTCCTCAGGCGTTGATCGCCCTCTGGCGTTGTCGTCCTCCGGTGTCGTCTTCGGGCACGGGCCGGCGAGCAGCCGGTGCCTCGAACGGACTAGAACGCCTTCGAGATGTTGATGATGGCCGGACCGAGCACCACGACGAAGAGTGCGGGGAAGATACAGAACACCATCGGGATCAGCATCTTCACCGGCGCCTTCTGCGCCATCTCCTGAGCCCGTTGGCGACGCTTGATGCGCATCTCGTCGGCCTGCGAACGAAGCACACGCCCGATACTCACACCGAAGGTGTCGGCCTGGATCATGGCGAGCACGAAGGATCGGACCTCGGGCGAGTCGCATCGGACGTCCATCGCTCGAAGCGCATCGGATCGGCTCGAGCCGGCGCGGCTCTCACCGAGGACACGAGAGAACTCGTCGGAAAGAGCGCCCGGCACGTTCACGATCACTCGATCGAGCGCCTGCTCGAAGCCGAGACCTGCTTCCACCGAGATGACCAGAAGGTCCATCGTGTCGGGAAGTGAGCGCTGGATCTCCTTCTGGCGAGCTTCGACCTTCTTGTTGAGCTGCGAGATCGGTCCGAGTGCTCCGACCATCGCACCCAGACCGAGCATGGCGAGCATCTTCCAGCCGCTGAGGTTGAGCGGGTTGAACACCAGCATGAAGAGGAACCACAGTGGAATGAAGACGAAGCCGAGGATACGGGTGGCGAGGAATCGCTCGATCGCATCGGGGCTGCTGATTCCGGCGGTGAGGTGCTTCTTCCGCACGGACTCGACGTACTCGGGCGGATTGAAGCGGGAGCCTGCTTTCGACAGGAACTCGGCCACCGGGCCGAACAGGCGCTCGGTCAGCGGTGCGAGCAGTTCCTGCTCGCGAACGTCTTCGACCTGCTCGTAGTCGTCGAGCTGGCGCAACGTGGCTCGGAGCGAGGACTTCTCCTCGGCCTGGGTGAGCACGGCGTAGAGCACGAGCCCGATGCCGACGCCGAGCATCGCCACCAAGATGATGGGATTGATACTTCCGATGAGCTCAGACATTGATCGTCATCACCTTCTTCATCCAGGCCATTCCGATCGCCATGAGCAGGACACCGCCGCCCAGCATGATCTTGCCGAGGGTCTCGGTGAACAGCAGGCTCATGTACTCCTTGTTCATGATGTACATCACGAGTGCAAGCCCGGGCGGCATGCCGCCGAGCAGCACGGTCGAAGCCTTGCCCTCGGCGGTGAGGGCAGCGACCTCGCCCTTGAGTCGTTCACGCTGGACCATGGTGTCCGAGACGGTCATGAGCAACTCGTTCAAGTTGCCGCCGACCTCTCGTTGGATGGCGATGGCCATCACGGCCCACGCAAAGTCCGGGCTCGAGAGTCGATCGGCTGCGGCGGCGAGCGCATCCTCGAGCTCACGACCGAGGCGAGCCTCGGTCATCACTCGTCGAAGCTCGAAGCCCATCGGATCGGAGATCTCGTGTGATACGGCCTCGAGGCCCTGCGGCAGCGAGTAACCCGCTCGCAGGGTGCCGGCGAGCAGCTGGAGGGCATCGGGCAGTTGCTGCTCGAACTGGCGCATGCGTCGCTTGGCCTTGAACCGAAGGACGAAGAGCTGCAGGAACCCACCCATGACACCGAAGAGGAGTCCGCCGATCAGACCACCGGCGAGCACCATGCCGAAGGCACCCGAGACGAGAATGCCGACGGCCCAGAGGCCCATGGCCTCGCCGGGTCGCAGCGGCACCTTCGCCCGCTCGAGCATCTCCTCGACCTTGACGAGGAAACCTCGGTCTTCGGCGAAGGTCTCCGACATCTCGACCGCTCGCCGAACCAGGGCGGTTTGCACGATGGCCGACTCTTCTTCACCGAGCTCGTCGCCGAGCGAGTCGCCCGAGTAGCGAGAGATGAGGCCCTCGAGCGAGGTTTCGCCGCCGGCGAACAGTGAGCCGAGTGAGAAGACGCCGAGGCCGATGGCAGCGAATGCCAGCCCGAGCGCCACGTACAGTCCGATGTCGCTCCGGAAGAACGCGAATCCGGACGGCTCCACGATCTCACGGGGCGGGAAGCTGACCGGCTTGGTCAGCTTGATACCGCCGGCGTGCGAGTAGGACGACGAGGCGGCACCCGCCGCGACGGTGGTATTGATGATCCGAGTGGCGTCGATCGAGCCTTCGTAGCGGACCAGAAGGCGGTCGCTTGCGGCGACGAGCGCACGATCCATGACCTCTGCGACCTCGGACTCGGACTCGACGCCGAGGGTCAGCCCACCGGTCTTGGTGACGATGTCGTCGAGGGCGGGTTCGCCGCCCTGGTAGCGCACCGAGATCAGCTGGGCCTCGGAGCCGATCAGCACACTGCGGATCTGCTCGGGCTGAGCGGTCGAACCGGTGTCGGCGCCCCCGGAGAAGACGACGATCGTGCTGATTCGGTCACTGGTCGGGTCGATCAGCGCAGCGGCTCGATCGAGACCGTTGAACAGCTTCGACCCTCCGGACATCTGCATGGCGTCGATGGCCTTGATGGCCTCCGCCTTGTTGGCGGTCGACTCGGCTCGCAAGACGGCGGTGTCGCCGGCGTCGACCACCGAGATCGTGGTACCCGAAGGCAGCGACTCGATGGAGCGCACGACAGCGGCGCGCGATCTCGTCGAATGCGTCGCCCCGAGCAAGACGGTTGCTGGAGTCGAGCACGTAGACGATCTCGAACTCACGGCCCGCAGCCGTTGCCCGCTGCACCGAGTCGACCGCCACCGACTGATCGTCGACGGTGACGGTGACGTCGTCGATGCCCGCGTCGTACGTGTCGGCGAGCAGCATGGCCTCGGTGATCGGCTCGGTTGCGTCGATCGCGTTGGCGATGAGGACGGCAGGCCCCGTCGGCGTCTCGTCCTGAGCAGACGCAGCCGGGGCCAACATCGCAAGGACGAGAGCGAGGAGCCCCACCAGGGACAGCCCCCTTCTCGATGCTCTGACGGCGGACATGGTCATCGTCGACCTCGCTGAGCCGGGCCGGCTTCGTTTCCGGTGGAGAACATCTCTGGGCCGAGCCGGATGCCGTGATCGGCCAGCTTCTGGGCGAACTTCGGTCGCACACCGGTCGGCTTGAGCGAGCCCTTGAAACGACCCTGCTCATCGACACCGGCACTGAAGTCGAACAGGAACACGTCCTGCAGCGTGACGACCTCGCCCTCCATGCCGGCGACTTCGGTGATGTGGGTGATGCGACGGGAGCCGTCACGAAGACGCTGGAGCTGCACGATCATGTCGACCGCCGAAGCGATCTGTTCACGGATCGCTCGCACCGGGAGGTCGTAGCCGGCCATGAGGACCAGCGTCTCGAGGCGACTGAGCGTGTCTCTCGGGTTGTTGGCGTGCAGGGTGGTCAACGAACCATCGTGACCGGTGTTCATGGCCTGCAACATGTCGAGTGCTTCGCCGGAGCGGCACTCCCCCACCACGATGCGGTCAGGCCGCATACGCAGGGTGTTCTTGACCAGGTCACGAATGCTGACCTCGCCTTTGCCCTCCACGTTCGCCGGGCGGGTTTCGAGCGAGAGCACGTGGTCCTGGATGAGCTGGAGCTCCTTTGCGTCCTCGACCGTGATGATGCGCTCATCGGTGGGGATGAAGGAGGACAGGACGTTCAGCATGGTCGTCTTGCCGGTACCGGTACCACCCGACACCACGACGTTGAGCTTGCCGACGATGCAGGCCTGCAGGAAGCGGGCCGAGTGCACCGACAGGGTGCCGAATCGGATCAGGTCGTCGATGCGGAGCGGATCGGCGGCGAACTTACGAATCGTGAGGAAGGGTCCCCCGACCGAGAGCGGCGAGATCACGGCATTGACACGAGAACCGTCGGGCAGTCGAGCGTCACACAGCGGGGAGGACTCGTCGATGCGTCGACCGACCTGGGCGACGATCTTGTCGATGATGCGGCGAAGATGCATCTCGTCGACGAAGGTCACCTCGTCGAGGGTCGAGCTTGCCCTTTCGCTCGACGTAGATGCTCTTCGGACCATTGCACATGATCTCCGAGACATCTTCGTCTCGGAGCAACTTGTCGATGGGCCCGTAGCCCAGGATGTCGTCGGACACGTCCTGGATGAGCTGGGCCTTGTCGGCGGCTGACAGCGGCGTGCGCTCCTGGGCGATTGCCGTATGCAGCGCCTCGTGCACCTTGGCGCGGAGCTCGTCCTCGCCCAGACGCTTGTCATAGAGGATCGGACCGAGTTCCTCGATCAGCGAACCGTGAACGCGATGGCGCAGGTCATCGAGCGCCGGGTCATTCCGGACACTCAGCGATGCTGGTGCCGGCGCCTGACCATCTCCACTTTCATGCAACCGTTTGTACAACGACATGCTCTACCACCGCTCCTGTTCAAGAACCAAAGAATCGGCGCCGGCCCGAAGAGGACTCGGCGACTGGGGCAACACTCGTTCCGTCGAGGAAGAGGGCCGCCAGCTTTTCGAATTCGCGGGCGACGCCCGACTTGCTCGCCGACAGCACCACGGGGCTGCCCTTGTTCACCGAGATCGGGACCACGACGTCGGAAGGCACATGCGCGATGGCGTGCAACTGGAGCGTCTTCTCGACCTCACCGACGTCGAGCTTGACTCGAGAGTCCGCTCGGTTGAGCACCAAATGCAGGTGCTCCTTCGGAATGTTCAACAGCGAGAGGGTGCTGAGTCCGATCTTCACGTTCTTGATGTTCGGAATGTCGAGACCGGCGACGAGCAGGATGTCGTCGCTCGCCTCGAGCATGCTGATCACCACGTCGTTGAAGATGGCGGGAAGATCGACCACGACATGCCCGACGAACGTCTTGAGCATCGCGATGAGGCGAACCATCTGCTCGCCGCTGATCTGATCGGCGAACGTCGGCTCGAGCGGTGCGGGTAGCACCATCATGCCGGTCGGCTGATGGACGGTCATGAGCTGTTGCAGCATGCTCGGGTCGAGTTTGTCGATCTGCGACACGGCATCGACGATGGTGTGTTGCGGCTGGAGTTTGAGCATCACCGAGACGTCGCCGAACTGGAGGTGTCCGTCGATGAGAGCGACCGGACGATCCGACATCTGCGCCAGCGCGCAGGCGACGTTCGTTGCGGTCACCGACTTGCCGGAACCGCCCTTGGTCGAGAAGACGGAGATGACCCGGCCGGGGTCGCCCTCGAGCGGCTCCAGGAAGTCACCTTCGGGGATGCCACCGAGAGCAGGTCCTGGTCGCACCGAAAGACCTTCGGCGACTCGGGCGACGGTGTCGACGAGCTGCATCTGATCGATCGGTGCAGGAATGACGTCCTTGACGCCGGCACGCAGCGCCGTGTGCAACAGGGTGGTCGTCAGCTCGCTGGTGACCAACACGCAACCCACCTCGGGGTTCGTGCGGCTCCAACGCTCGACCATGGCCAAGTCGGTGGGATCGACGCAGGACGGGCCGAGGATGACCACGATGGGGCCGAGGCCGAATCGGTGTTCCAGGTCGACCAGCGAGGCGACCGTCGCCAGGCCTTCGCCCAGCTGCGAAGCCAGATAGTCACGCACGGCCTGATCGGCGTCGACGACGGCGAGCGCCGCCCCGTTCGGCAGTCGAATGTCGCTGCCGACGGGCTCCTCGGTGATCGTCTCGGTTGATCCTTCGTTCTCGAAGTCCTCGAAACGGAAGTTCGAGAAGTCTTCTAGCTCAGCCATGTCAGCTCCTGTGTCTCTCGAACGTTCCGAATCACTCGGTCCCACCGTCGGTGGTCTCGTCTTCGGTCTTCTCGACGGCCCAGTACGGGGTCAGCTTCGTGTCGTCCTCACCGGGGAGCAGGTCGTCATAGGACGGGACCGGCAGCGCCTTCGGCACGTAGGTCGACGGCACGAGCGACAGGTAGAAGGTGGTCGGGTCGACCGCAAGCAGCAACTGCACGGCCTCGGGCGGCACGGCGAGCGTGATCATGCCGAGGTTTCCGGCGGTGGTGGCTCCGTCGGCCGGCACGGCTTCGCCGAGATCGGCGGGCAGGGTCTTGTCGATCGCCAGCACTTCGGCCATCTGATAGACGTAGCGAACCTGCTGCGAGTATGGGCTGCTGCTCGTGTCCGTCGGCGTGGCGATCGTGCCGTCGGCAGCAGGTACGGCCTGGTCCGTGGCGTCGTCCTTGTTGTCGCCAACGACCTGGAGGATGTTGACGAAGTCACCGGGCTGGATCATGTAGGCGGCACCGGCAACCTGGTCGAGTGACATCGTGAAGGTCACCATGTCGCGTTCCTCGAGGCGGTCGGTGATACCGGTGGTGATCACACCGGGAGTCACGAAGTTGCCGTTGACGAGGGTCGAGTTCGGCGCCAGGTCGGCGACGGCCACCAGCTTGGCCAACTCGACGGTCGGATCGGTGATGGCCGTGCTCGGCTTGAACTGCACGGGCACCTGCTGCTTCACGATGAAGTCACCCGTGATGGCGGTCTCGCCCGGCGTCCCTCTCGGAATCAGCTGATTGACGACCCAGACCTCAGCCAGCTCGGCGTCTTTCTGCGCTTCGGTCTCGAGACCTCGCACATAATTCAGCAGGCCAAACGATGCGACAGCACCGACGACCACTGCGACGATAAGAATGATTGTTCGCCGTGAGTTCACGACACGCTCCTGGTGACTTGCCGGATGCGGATCATCCGATACCCGATTGCTCAGATCTCATGTCGGCCAAGATCGCCCGCGTACTTAGTGATCGTCGGAAAGAATTTTCGTCATCGTGGTCTCTCCGGGCCCAGGCGCGGCCGATGGCCGCCCCCTGACGGAGGCGGCCATCGGCCAGATCAAGATCTGATCATGTTTCGGGTCAAGCCAGGTCGGTGACCTCGTCGGCAGCAGGAGCCTCGTCGGCGGCTTCGGCTGCTGGGCTCTCGGGGGCGGCGGTTTCGCCACCGCCTTCGAGGTTCTCGTAGTACTCGGCCCAGGCGGCCTCGGTGGCCGGGTCGACCTCGGTCGGGCCGATGTAGTTGCCCTCTTCGTCGAAGGCATGCTCGCCGAAGTGCTCCTGGTACTCCGCAGCCACGACACCACCCTCGGCGGCCTGCTTGATCGACAAGCTGATCCGGCGACGCTGGAGATCGATGTCGATGATCTTGACCCAGAGCTCTTCGCCCGGCGTCACGACCTGCTCGGGCAGATCGACGTGGTGCGCCGACATCTCCGAGATGTGCACCAGACCCTCGATGCCGTCGCCCACCTGGACGAACGAACCGAACGGCACCAGCTTGGTGACACGGCCGTAGACGAGTTCGCCCACACGATGGGTGGAGGCGAATTCCTGCCACGGGTCCTGCTGGGTGGCCTTGAGCGACAGGCTGATGCGTTCGCGGTCGAGGTCGACCTCGAGCACCTGCACGGTGACCTCGTCGCCGACGGCGACGACGGAGCCGGGATGATCGACGTGCTTCCACGACAGTTCCGACACGTGGATGAGGCCGTCCATGCCGCCGAGGTCGACGAAGGCGCCGAAGTTGACGACGGAGGAGACCACACCGCTGCGGACCTCGCCGGGCTGCAGATTGGTGAGGAAGTCTTCGCGCTGTTCCTTCTGGGTCTCCTCCAGGAAGGCCCGGCGGCTCAACACGACGTTGTTGCGGTTCTTGTCGAGTTCGATGATCTTCGCCTCGAGGGTCTTGCCCACGTACGGCTGGAGGTCGCGCACTCGACGGAGCTCGACCAGTGAGGCCGGCAGGAAGCCACGAAGGCCGATGTCGATGATGAGGCCGCCCTTGACGACTTCGATGACCGGTCCGGAGACGACGCCTTCGCGCTCCTTGATCGACTCGATCGTTCCCCAGGCACGTTCGTACTGCGCCCGCTTCTTCGAGAGCACGAGACGGCCCTCTTTGTCTTCCTTCTGCAGCACGAGGGCTTCGACCTCGTCGCCCACGTTGACGACCTCGGAGGGGTCGACGTGATTGCGGATGGACAGCTCGCGAGACGGGATGACGCCTTCGCTCTTGTAGCCGATGTCGAGGAGGACCTCGTCGCGGTCGACACGAACGATCGTGCCGGTGACCATCTGGCCATCTTCGACCGACACCATCGAGTTGGTGTAGGCATCATCGAGCGAACCGACGAGGTCGTTCTCGACGATCTGACGCGGCACGTAGGCGCCGGCGGTTTCTGCTGGCATCTCGGCGGAGGCAGCGTCGGTCAGCGGCGCTTCGGCGGCCTCGACGACGGCGGCCGGGGCTTCGCTGGCCGGCACTGCGCTGGGGGACAGATCGCTGGGGGACAGATCACTAGGGGACAGATCACTAGGGGACACGGAGTAGGGGTACTTTCGTGGAACTCGGCACCGAATCGGATCGCTGGCGGGCGAAGCGAAGTCGGCGAAGAGGGCGGGACCATCCCGACCGTGCCCCAAGCTAGCAGTGAGGACACCCGATCAGGTCGCTTCGGCCAAATCGTCGCTCGACCCGGGCCGACGGGCGACGAGGAGGAACTCGGGGCACTCGGTACTGGGTTCGTGCGGCCCGTAGGAACCCGGGGTGACGCCGTAGATCGCCGCGGGATCCAGGCCCACGATCCTGGCAAGCAGTCGCAGCTCGCGAGGCGTGAAGCAGGTGGTCCAGAGATCGGCGGGCATGGCCACCCCCGCTGCATTGCGAACCTCGGTGCTCTCGTGGTTCACCCCGCGACGAGCATCGAAGGTGTCGACATCTTCGAGATAACGCAGCTGGAAATACGCCGAGAAGGCCGAGACCGCGGCGACGCCACCCGGCCGCAGCGCCCGCGCAATGCCGCCGAGAATCGATTCGTCGAGCTCACGTCCGGGGAGCTGGTCGATGGCGCCGACACCACCGGCGAGGCCGAACGCTCCCTGACAGAGCGAGATCGCCGCGTCGAATTGGCCATCGAAGCCAAGACGGCGGGCGTCTCCCGTCACGAAGATGGCTCGGTCGGCGAGCCCGGCGGTGGCCGCGGCCTCGTTGCCGAGGTGGACGAAACGCTCGGCGATGTCGACCCCAACGACTCGCATGCCTCGTTCCGCCAACGTCAGTGCATGGCGGCCCGGGCCGCAACCGACGTCGAGCACTCGATCGCCGGGTCGGAGCCCGAGCAGTTCGATCAGCGTGTCGACCTCTTGTGCGGTCCCCTTGGTGAAGCTGTAGCGCAGATAGGCCGGGCCCATGTGCTCGGCCAGCGCCTCGAACCAATGTCCGCCGTTCGCTTCGTTCACGTCGGTCAGTCCTTTGCGTCGGCCCAGGTGCTACCGAAACTGAGGTTGACTTCGAGGGGGACGGCCAGGTCGAAGGCCTGATGCATGACCTCGAGGACGACCTGTTTCGCCTGCTCGTGTTCGCTCGGGGGCACTTCGAGGATCACCTCGTCGTGGACCTGCAGGACCACTCGACTGTCCATCTTCTCGGCCCGCAGTCGCTGGTCGAGCTTGACCAGTGCCACCTTGAAGATGTCGGCGGCCAGACCCTGGATGCCCGCATTCATGGCCTGGCGCTCGCCCGCTTGACGCACGCGCGGGTTGTCGCTGCGCAGCTCGGGAATGGCCCGGCGACGACCGAACAACGTTTCGGTGTAGCCCCGATTGCGAGCCTCGGTGACCGTGGCATCCATGTAGGCCCGCACACTCGGGAATCCTTCGAAGTAGGCGTCGAGGATGACCGCTGCCTCCTTGACGGCGATACCGAGACGTTGGGCCAGGCCGTAGGCCTCCATGCCGTAGGCAAGGCCGTACGACACCATCTTGGCCCGGCTGCGTTGTTCGTAGTCGACGGCGTCGGGTTCGATACCGAACACGCGGGCGGCCACCGCTCGGTGCACATCGGTGCCGGCAGTGAACGCTTCGATGAGTCCCGGATCGTTGGCGAGATGGGCGATGCAACGCAGCTCGATCTGGTTGTAGTCGGCCACGAGGAACTCGAATCCCTCCGCAGGAACGAACGCCGTGCGGAACACCCGACCCATCTCGCTTCGAACCGGAATGTTGTGGAGATTCGGATTCTCGCTCGACAGGCGTCCGGTACGGGCAACGGTCTGGTTGAACGTCGCGTGGATCCGACCGTCGTCGGCCACCGAGTGGAGCAGCGACTCGCCGTAGGTGGACCGGAGCTTTTCGACTTCGCGGTAGCGCAGCAGATGCTCGGCGATCGGATGCTCCCCCACCAGCTTCTCGAGCGTTGCCTGATCGGTGGAGAATCCGGTCTTGATCTTCTTGCCCTTGGTGAGGCCGAGCTTGTCGAAGAGGATCTCTTGCAGCTTCTTGGTGGAGTTGACGTTGAACTCCTCCCCGGCGTCTTCCTGGATCTGGATGCCGAGCGCGTCGGCTTCGGCGGTCATCTCCTCGTTGAGGGCCTGCAGCGCCGCCCGGTCGACACCGACACCGAGGTGCTCCATCCGAGCGAGGACACCGATGAGCGGCACCTCGATCTCGTCGTTGAGCGAGGTCAGACCATCGGCCTCGAGCGCATCGGCCAGCACCGGCGCCAGTTGGGCGACGGCCAACGCCTCGCCGGCGGCGACCATCGATGGCGAGATACTCGCCTCGCCGAAGTCGAGCTGTCCTGTCGGCGGTGCAACACCGTCGGGCAGACGCCAGTCGGTGAACCTCGGAACGAGGTCGACGAGCGGATACGAGCTCCCAGCGGGGTCGAGAAGGTAGGCGGCGAGCGCGGTGTCGAGCCGGAGGCCCTCGACGCGATGACCTCGATCGAGCAGGAGACGAAGCCATGGCTTGGCGTGATGAGCCACGATGCCGGGACCGTCGGGACCGAGCAGCCCGCCGATCGCGTCGATCTCGTCGATCGGCACCCAGGCGACCGCAGCAGTGGGATCGCCGGAGGGTACGAGCGCGAGTCCACTGATCTCGGTCCCGTCGAACCCAGGGGCGACGGCGATCGCGACGGTGCTGGCGGCCAGGCGCGAAGCGACGACCTCGGGCTGCTCCTCGGTCAGGACGGGCTGCAGCGCCGACTCGTCTGACCCGGCGCCGATGCCGGCCTCGCCGAAAGCGGACGGCAAACGCTCGAACAGCGTCCGGAACTCGAGGAAATCGAAGAGCTGGCGAACCTCGTCGATCTCATAGGGCTCGCGCACCATCACGGCGTCGAGGTCGATCTCGACGGGCGCATCGCGAACGAGGTCCATGACCTCGAGGTTGAGCCTGACCTGGGCTTCGTTGGCCGCGAGATTCTCGCGCAGCTTCGGCGTCTGCTCGTCGATGTGTTCGTAGATCCCGTCGATGCCGCCGTACTTGTTGATCAGCTTGGCTGCCGTCTTCTCCCCGACACCGGCCACACCGGGCAGGTTGTCGGACGGATCGCCGCGCAGGGCTGCGTAGGACACGTAGCTCGTCGGGTGGACGCCGGTGCGTTCCACGATGCCGGCCTCGTCGTAGAGGGCGTAGTCCGACACCCCGCGCTTGTTGTAGACCACCTTGATGCACGGGTCTTCGACCAACTGGTAGCTGTCGCGGTCGCCGGTGACGATCAGCACGTTGGTTCCCTCGTCACGAGCCCGAGTGGCCAGGGTGGCGATGATGTCGTCGGCCTCGAAGCCGAGCAGATCGGTCACGGGCAAGCGAAGCACCTCGAGCACCTGACGCACGAGACCCATTTGCTCGCGAAGGGTGTCGGGGGCCTTTGCTCGATTGGCCTTGTAGGTGTCGACCCGGTCGTGACGGAAGGTCGGCTCGGGACGGTCGAAGGCAACGACGATCCCGTCGGGTTGGTGGTCGCGCACCAGGTTGATGAGCATCGAGGTGAATCCGAAAACGGCGTTGGTGACCTGCCCCGACGCCGTCGCCAGGTCGGGCGGCAGCGCGTGGAACGCGCGGTACGTCAGCGAGTTGCCATCGATCAGCATCAGAGTGGGCATCACCTGAGGCTAGCGAGGCCAACAACGCCGGGACGGCTGGCCCAGCGTTGGATGTCGAGGAGCGAGTCAACCCTTCGGGTTGAGCGAACAATTCCGGAAGTGACGTGAGCGCGCCAACCCTTCGGGTTGGGCGAGGAACGGCTATGTCGGTGCGATGTCTCCGGCGAGGATGCCTGCGGCGACCTCGGCCATCGTGGATCGAGTCGTCATGGCCGTTCGCTGCACGAAGAGGAACGCATCGTTCTCGCTCATCCCATGCTGGTCCATCAGGGCACCCTTCGCACGGTCGATGATCTTGCGGGTTTCGAGCTGCTTGGTGAGGAGGTCGGTCTGCTCCGACAGCGCGACCAATTCGGTGAAGCGCGCCAACGCCAACTCGATCGCGGGCACCAGCTCGTTTCGGTGGAACGGCTTGACCAGGTAGGCCAAGGCGCCGGCATCGCGAGCCTGCTCGATCAACTCGCGCTGAGAGAAGGCCGTGAGGATGACCACGGCGGCCAACCGCTCCTCGATGATCTGTTTGGCCGCCGACAGACCATCTCGGCCGGGCATCTTGATGTCGAGAATGGCAACGTCGGGCCGAAGCTCACGAACCAGCCGGACGGCCTCGTCGCCGTCGGCGGCCTCGCCAACCACCTCGTAGCCCTCTTCCACGAGCGTCTCGGCCAGGTCGAGTCGGATGATCGCCTCGTCTTCGGCCAACACCAACCGCACCGCTTGCATCACTTGCCCTCGAGCATCTGATCGAGGAGTTCGTCTTGACGAAGCTCCAACTTGGCGATGCGCTCGACCCACACGGTGCGATCCTTGTTGAGCGCTGCAACCGTGCGAGCGGCGTCGCGATGCTCGCGCGACGCCAGCGGCGTCTCCGAGACGAGCGCTCGCAGCCGGGCGTCGTCGGCCGAATCGGCGAAATGAGCGAGCTGTTCGTCGAGAATGCGGAGCTCTTCCCTGGCCGAACGAATCTCGGCTGCGCCCTCGATGAGACGGCGCTCGATCGAGGCTCTACTCATGACGGCCGGGCCGACTCATCGCTGCCATCCAACGGCGTGGAACATGTGCCCGGGGTGGGACTCGAACCCACACGCCCTTTCGGACAGCGGATTTTGAATCCGCCGCGTCTGCCATTCCGCCACCCGGGCTGGGTAGGGACGGGCAATCGTACTGCCTTCCCTCGAGACTGCCTCGCCGTGTACGGCCTCCCCGGAATCCCTACTCACGAGTAACCGCGGCGGCGCCGACGAAGCGCCTAGCATTCACCGGGCAGCGACCGCCGGGCAACGGCGTTGTCGCAAGAATTTGAAACCCCAACCGTGGAAGGCGAGTCCAAACCACCAATGAGTTCGATCATGATCGCTTTCACCTTTCCCGGCCAGGGCAGTCAAAAGCCCGGCATGGGCGCCGCCTGGCAAGACCATCCCTCATGGGAGCTCGTGGCCGAGGCGAGCGATGTCTCGGGTCGCGACGTCGAACGTCTCTTGCTCGAGGCCGACGCCGACGAGCTGGTCGAAACACGCAACTCGCAGCTCACCACGTTCGTGATGAGCATGATCGTGCTCGATGCCGTCGAGCGAACCGGTGTCGAAGCGGCATTCCACGCCGGACACAGCCTGGGCGAGTACTCCGCCCTCACCGCCGCCGGCGTCATCAGCTTCGAGGACGGCGTCCGGCTCGTCACCGAACGCGGCAACGCCATGCAGGCGGCCGCCGACAGCACCGAGGGCACGATGTACGCCATCCTCGGCCTCGACGACGAGCTGGTCGAGATGGCCTGCAGTCGAGTCGACGGCGAGGTGTGGGTGGCCAATTACAACGCTCCCGGGCAGGTCGTGATCGCCGGCGAAGCCTCTGCGCTCGACGCTGCCGGCGCCGAAGCCAAAGCGCTCGGCGCCAAGCGCACCATGCCCATCAAGGTCGGTGGCGCGTTCCACACACCGTTCATGTCCCCCGCTCGTGACCGCCTTCGCAAGGCCATTGCCGACACCGACTTCCGGGCCCCTCACCGACCCGTCTTTGCGAACGTCGACGCGCTCCCCCACCCGGAAGCCGCCGACTGGCCGCAGCTCATGGGGGCCCAACTGACCTCACCCGTGCGGTGGCGCCACACGCTGACCAACCTGGCCGACGCCGGGGTCACGGGGTTCCTCGAACTCGGGCCCGGCACCGTGCTCACCGGCATGGCGAAGCGGACCGTCAGTGATGCCACCACCATCTCGGTCAGTACGCCCGCCGGCGTCGACGAACTCCTCGACTCGTTGTCGCGAGCGAAGGAGACCGGAGCGGTCCACGAAGGTGAGATCCTCTACGCAATCGAACGCCTCGTCGTGAGCCCGGCCACCGGCGTGTTCACACCGATCGAAGCGCTCGCGGCCGGCATCGTCGTCGACGCCGGTGCGCTCGTCGGTCACGTGGGATCGGTCGAGGTTCGCTCGCCCTTCCCCGGCCAGCTCCAGGGCGTGCTCGCCATGGAAGGCGAACGCGTCACCACGTCGCAGCCGATCTGCTGGCTGCGGACCGCATGACCCCGACGAGTTCACCGGCGATGGGCCTGCGATTCGTCGGCCTGGGTGCCGCGCTGCCCGCCAACGTCGTCACCAACGACAAGTTGTCGGAACAGATGGACACCTCCGACCAGTGGATTCGCGAGCGAACCGGCATCACCTCACGACGACTGGGCAGCACCACGTCGGAACTGGCCCTCGCGGCCGCTCGTGCCGCCATCGAGCAATCGGCGATCGATCCGGCGTCGATCAGCCAGGTGATCCTGGCAACGACCACCCCGGACTACATCATGCCCGGCACCGCGCCCGCCGTCGCCCACGCGCTCGGCCTCGAATGCGGCGCCTTCGATCTCCAGGCGGTCTGTTCGGGCTGGGTCTACGGCATGGTCGTTGCCAACGGCATGCTGCACCAGGGTCTCGACAACGTCCTGCTCATCGGCGCCGACGCCATGGACCAGATCACCGACTACACCGATCGTGGGACCGGCATCCTCTTCGGCAACGGGGCCGGCGCCGCCATCCTGCAGCGCAATGCCGAGGCTCGCGGCGAGCTGCTGGGCTGGGACCTCGGCTCCAACGGCAAGCACGTTCACATCCTCTACTCCGAGCATGGCAAGACCATGAGCATGGACGGCAAAGAGGTGTTTCGCCAGGCGGTCACCGTGATGCAGCGCTCTGCCCGTGCGGCGCTCGACATGGCCGGCCTCGACGTCGACGATGTCGACTTCGTGATTCCTCACCAGGCAAACGTTCGCATCGTCGAGGCGGCGTGGAAGCGACTCGGCTTCTCGATGGAGCAAACGGGCCTCGTGCTCGACCACACCGGCAACACCTCGTCGGCGTCGATCCCCCTCGCCCTCGCTGAAGCGGTTGCCGACGGCCGGATCGGTGACGACGACATCGTGCTCTTCCTTGGTTTCGGTGCCGGCATGACCTGGGGCGCCAACGTCGTCCGCTGGCACGGCCCGACCAATCCCTCTGCCACTCGCGTCGTCGAGGTGCCCGTCGCCACCGACTCGGCCAAGATCACAGGAGAAGCCCCGCCCTCATGACCGATGCCCCCGCCACCGAGATGGCTCGCATCGCCTTCGTCACGGGCGGCACCCGTGGCATCGGCCTTGCGTGCGCCCTGCAGCTCGCCGACGACGGCTTCCGGGTGGCGGTCGGGTCGCGATCCAAGCCCGACGATCTCGACGCCCGCCTGTTCTGGGTCGGCTGCGACGTCACCGACGGATCCTCCGTCGACGCTGCCTTCGATGTCATCGAGTCGCACTTCGGCGACACCGTCGCCGTCTTGGTCGCCAACGCCGGCATCACCCGAGACACGCTGGTCCTGCGCATGAAGGAGTCCGACTTCGTCGACGTCGTCGACGCCAACCTCACCGGCGCCTTTCGGGTCTCGAAACGAGCGGTGAAGGGCATGATGAAGGCCCGGTTCGGCCGCATCATCTTGATGTCGTCGGTGGTCGGCACCCTCGGACAGACCGGCCAGGCCAACTACGCAGCCTCCAAGGCCGGACTCGCCGGACTCGGCCGCTCCCTCGCCCGAGAGTTCGCCTCACGCAACATCACCGTGAACATCGTCGCCCCCGGTCCCATCGCCACCGACATGCTCGCTGCGCTGGGCGACGCCGCCCGAGACGCCATGGTCGACGCCGTCCCGCTGAAGCGCGTCGGCGAACCGAGCGACATCGCCGCTGCGGTGTCGTTCCTCGCGTCGCCGGGAGCGGGCTACATCACCGGCGCCACGATTCCCGTCGATGGCGGGCTCGGCATGGGTGGCTGAGCATCGAGCGAACGCAGCGGATCGACCCGTCGGCAGCCCATCCGCCCCGAGACCCCACGTGACCTGCGACAATGCAGGTCTCGCAAACCAGCGGACGCACGTCCGTTCCAATCCAATAGTGTGAGTACGCTCGACCCCCAGGTCGAGCGTTGTGAAAGGTTCAGGAGGAACCCAAGTGAGTGACGAGAAGAACTTCGAACGATTCCAGAAGTGCGCCGTAGAGGTGCTCTCGGTCGAGGCCTCGGCCGTGACCAAGGAAGCACGCTTCGCCGAAGACCTCGACGCCGACAGCCTCGACCTCGTCGAGCTCGTGATGGCGCTCGAAGAGGAATTCGATGTCTCGGTCGACGAGGAAGAACTCGAGGGCGTCGAGACCGTCCAGGCTGCCTACGACCTGGTCGTCGGCAAGCTCTGATGGATCGCCGAAGGGTCGCTGTCACCGGCGTCGGGGTGGTCGCCACCTGCGGAACCGGCAAGGAAGCCTTCTGGTCGGGGCTGTTTGCCACGCCGGCTGACGGCGCCCAACGTCGAGTCGAAGACTGGGATCCACTCCCCTATTTCGACAATCCCAAAGACGCCAGGCGTTCTGATCGTTTCTCCCAGTTCGCCCTGGCGGCAACGGCCGAAGCCCTCGAACAAGCCGGCGACTTCGGCATCGACCACGCCCGTATCGGCGTGCTGATCGGCACCGGTATCGGCGGCATCATCACCAACGAGGAGCAGATCGTCAATCGCCACGTCAAAGGCGATCGCCGGGTCTCCCCCTTCCTCGTGCCGATGATGATGCCCAACGCAGCCGCCGCCTCGGTCTCGATGCGGCACGGCTTCCAGGGCCCGTGCGAAGCCACGGTCACCGCCTGCGCTGCGGGAACACACTCGATCGGTAACGCCATCAACATGATCCGAAGTGGCCGAGCCGACGTCGTGATCGCCGGCGGCGCCGAAGCACCCATCACACCGACGGCCGTTGCCGGGTTCACGAACATGACGGCACTGTCTTCGAGCGGCAAGTCCATGCCATTCGACGTCGACCGCGATGGCTTCGTCATCTCCGAGGGTGCGGGCGTGCTGGTCCTGGAAGACTGGGACATCGCCGTCGCTCGAGGCGCCACGATCCTCGCCGAGGCGATGGGATCCGCCAGCACCGCCGACGCCCACCACATCACCGCACCCGCCCCCGGTGGCACCGGTGCCATTCGCTGCATGAACGTCGCCCTCGCCGACGCCGGTCTGAATCCGGGCGACATCGGCCACATCAACATGCATGGCACCTCGACGCCGCTCAACGACGCCGCCGAGGCCCACGCCGTCGCCAAGGTGTTCAGCGGCCACGATCCGATCGTCACCTCCACCAAGGGAGTCACCGGCCACGCACTCGGCGCCGCCGGCGCCATCGAAGCGGCGGCGGTCATCCTGGCCATGCAACACTCGTTGGTTCCGCCCACGGTCGGACTCGTGAACTACGACCCCGAGCTTCCCGACCTCGACGTCGCCCGAGGCGACGGCAAGGCGTGGACCCCATCGGCGGCCATGTCGAACAGCTTCGGCTTCGGCGGCCACAACGGCACGATCATTCTCGCTCCCGCGAGCTGACCTTTCTTCTGCTGGTCGGTCGGCGCCTGCATCGTCAGGCGTCGACCACCACCAGCATCAGCTCGGCCTGGCACGCCACCTCGTCGCCGACCTTGGCGATGCCGGCGGCGCGCCCGCCGCGGCTGCCGAGGCGCAGGAACTCGACCTCGAGGGTCAGGAGATCACCCGGGAGCACCTGACGCCGGAACTTGACCTTGTCGACGCCGCCGAAGAGCGGAATCTTTCCGGCAAACCGGGGCTCGGCCAAGGCGAGGCAGGCGCCGACCTGGGCCAGTGACTCGACCATCAGCACGCCCGGGAGGGTCGGTCGGCCGGGGAAGTGGCCGGGGAAGAAGTACTCCTCACCGGTGATCTGCCACGTCCCGACGGCCCGGACTCCCGGGTCGAGTTCGATGAGCTGATCGACCAGCAGGAACGGCTCACGATGCGGGAGCAGCGATGCCGGCGTCGGGAGGGCGGAGTGGGGGTCGTCGGCGGTCATCGGGTGTCCTCGAGGGCGGCGAGCAGTTTGGTCGGGGTGTCCTTCGGCGAGATCTTCGGGAAGGCGGCGGCGATCGTGCCGTCGGGTCCGATCAGGAACGCCGAGCGGACGACACCCAGGTAGACCTTGCCGTAGAGCTTCTTCTCGGCCCAGATCCCGTACGCCTCGGCAATGACATGGTCGGGATCAGACAGCAGGGTGAACCCGAGTTCGTGTTTGTCATCGAATCGCTTCTGCCGCTCGGGCGAGTCCGGACTCACCCCGACGATCACGGCGTCGCCGATGTCGGAAGCGATGTCTCGAAGCAGACACGACTGGGTCGTGCAGCCCGGCGTCATCGCCTTCGGGTAGAAGTAGAGCAGGACCGGGCGGCCGGCGAACTCGGCGAGGTTGCGGAGCGCACCGTGCTGATCGAGGGCCTCGAAGCCTGGCGCAGGGCCACCGATCGCCGGCGGAGTCGGAGAGGTCATCGGGTCACCGTACTCAAAACGAGCGATGCCCGGGTCCCTCTCCGAACCCGGGCATCCTCGTGGAACGCAACGAATGCTTCGGTGACGAGCCGCCGTGACGACGTCACCGACGAGCAAGCGCCGAAGCGATCAGGCCTTGCCGGCCGCCTTGAGCTTGGCTCCGGCCGACACCTTGACGGCCTTGCCGGCCGGGATCGGCATGGGCTCCTTGGTTTGCGGGTTGAAACCGGTGCGGGCCTTGCGGTCCACCTGCTCGAACGTGAGCATCCCGGGGATGGCGACCTTTTCGCCCTTGCTCACGGCGTCACAGACGCTGGCGAACATCGAATCGATCACCGCGCCGACATCCTTCTTCGAAACGCCAGTGTCGCTTGCGACTGCGTCGACCAAGTCGGTCTTGTTCATGAGAGAACTCCTTCACACCTGAACCCCGCCATTCGGGGCAACCCTTGAAGGAGAGTCGCAACGAATCACAAAGTCAAGGCTTTCCTCGGCGCCGACTCGTGTTTTCCCAGCTCACCGGGGTCAGGAAACCGACTGGTCAAATGACACAGATGCCGATCCGGCCGATTCCACTCCCCTCGGTCGCCTCGACGTGGTCTCAACGGTCGGCGGCGTCGGGATGCGGATCGTGTTCGGTGTGGTTGATCATGGCCGTTGCCGCGGTCTCGATGTAGTTCTCGAGCATCGGCCGCACGGCCTCGAAGATCGAGGCCGGCAGCGGGGTGGCGTCGATCGCGTCCATCATGTGTTTCACCCAGCCGTCGCGTTCGGCTTGACCGATCACGAACGGGAAGTGACGGGCGCGGAGGCGGGGGTGACCCCGCTCCTCGGAGTAGGTCGGCGGCCCTCCCCAGAATTGTGCGAGGAACAACGCCGTGCGCCGACGTGGCTCGGTCAGGTCCTCGGGATACACGCTGCGTACGACCGGATCGTGCTCGACCCGATCGAAGAAGGCATCGACGATCGTCTCGAAGTACGGGAGACCGCCCACCGCTTCGAAGAGCGTGACCCGCACCTGCTCATCGGTCGGTTCGCTCGGTGGCGTCGGTGTGGCCTGCTCGGAATGGTCTTCGTTCGACACACCTCCACGCTAGCGACCGAGGCCCACGCTCGGGTTCGACCTTGCGGTGAGGCGACGTGCTGGGGTCGACCGCGCCGAGACGGCACGGTCGGTTACCCTCGGCGAGGTGAATGCTGGAATGTTGGCCCCGGCTCGTCGGTTTCGTCCGGCATGGTCTGCCTGATGGCCGCCCCGCCGGCCGATGACACCTCATCGAACGATCAGCAGCCGAATCCGCCTTCGTCGGAGGCGGCCGCTGCGGCATTCGACCGCTACGTGTTGCCGGAGCTCGAGGTGCTCTACCGGACCGCTCGCTCGCTGTCGCGCAGCCACGTCGATGCCGAAGACCTCGTCCAAGACACCCTCGTGCGAGCGTTTCGGGCGATCGAGCGCTTCGACGGCCGGTATCCGCGAGCGTGGCTGTTGACCATCATGCGCAATGCCAACATCAATCGGGCCCGCAAGAAGAAGCCCGATCTCCTCCACGATCCCGATCTCACGTTCGAGCGTTCCGCCGACTTCGCCGAGTCCGACACGCCGGAGTCCCTCGCCATTGCGCCGATGTTCGACGCCGCGGTCGAGGATGCCTTTGCCCGGCTCAGTCCCGACTTCCGCCAGATCGTCGAACTGGTGGATCTCGACGGATTGGCCTATCAAGAGGCAGCAGACCTGCTCGACATCCCCGTGGGAACGGTGATGAGTCGGCTCCACCGAGCGAGGCGCAAGATCCGGGCCGATATCAGCGAGCGTGGTCTCGAGTCGCAGCGAGCCGATGGGGTCGAACAATGATCAAGCTGTTCCGGCGCCGCAAGTCCCAACCGACGTGTGGTGAGGTGATCGAGGTCTTGCAGAGCTACCTCGACGGCGAGGTCGACGCCGAGACAGCACGCTCGGTCGCCGCTCACCTCGAGATCTGCGCGGACTGCGGCCCCGAGGCTCAGGTGTATCGCGACATCAAGCAATCGCTGCGGAATCGGTCGGCGCCGGTCGACCCGACGGTACTCGCCGGCTTGGAAGCCTTCGGTCGGCGCCTCGCCGCAGGCGAGTAGTGATAGAGCGCCGCAGGCGAGTAGTGATAGAGCGCCGCAGGCGAGTAGTGATAGAGCGCCGCAGGCGAACAGGAGCAGAGCGCCGCAGGCGAGTGGTCCAACACGAGGACAACATTCGTCAGATGCGCGTTCGTTCGGCAACACCGCGCTATCGTTTCGGTGTGCTCCTTCACACTGAGCTTCGACTTGCACTTCGACTTCTGAGCCCGGCCGCCGTCTAGAGGCGAGCCGGGTCGTGTCACGCCCCTGGCCCCGAGGCCGGGCGATGACCCTTCACTCAGTACGAATCACACCCGGGCGGCACTCACGCCCGCAGCAATGATCACCGCAGCAACGTCGTCGAAACTCGAAGTCTGAAACCAGGAGAAAATGCCATGACCGCACGCACCGTCAGTGTCAATGCGAAACCGGGCGTGATGCCCATCCAGAAGTACCAACCGTTCGCGCCGATCGACCTGCCCGATCGCACGTGGCCGACTGCCACCATCGAGCGCGCACCCCTGTGGTGCAGCGTCGATCTGCGTGACGGCAATCAGGCACTCATCGAACCCATGGATGCCGAGCGCAAGCTCACGATGTTCAAGACACTCGTCGACATCGGCTTCACCGAGATCGAGGTCGGCTTTCCCTCGGCCTCCGATACCGACTTCGAGTTCGTCCGCACGATCATCGAGCAGGATCTGATCCCTGACAACGTGACCATCCAGGTACTCACCCAGGCTCGACCCGAACTGATCGAGCGCACCTACGAATCGATTCTCGGCGCCAAACAGGCCATCGTCCACCTTTACAACTCCACCTCGACCGTTCAGCGCCGGGTGGTCTTCGGTCTCGACGAGGCCGGCATCATCGACATCGCCGTCCAGGGAGCCAAGCACTGCAAGGCCCAAGAAGCCAAGATGGGCGACACCAGGATCCGGTACGAATACTCCCCCGAGAGCTTCACCGGCACCGAGCTCCCCTTCGCCAAGCAGATCTGCGAGGCCGTGATGGACGTCTTCGAGCCGACACCCGAGAATCCGCTCATCATCAACCTGCCGGCCACGGTCGAGATGAGCACCGCCAATATCTACGGCGACATGATCGAATGGTTCGACCGCAACATCCGAGATCGTGACTCGGTCCTCATCTCGCTGCATCCGCACAACGATCGTGGTACCGGCGTTGCCGCCGCCGAGTTCGGTGTCATGGCCGGCGCCGATCGGGTCGAGGGCACACTGTTCGGCAACGGCGAGCGCACCGGCAACGTCGACATCGTCACGCTGGCGCTGAACCTGTTCAGCCAGGGGGTCGATCCCGAGCTCGATTTCACCGACATCAACGAGGCCCGCCGTGTGGCCGAGCACTGCAACCAGCTGCCGGTCCATCCTCGCCACCCGTATGTCGGCGACCTGGTCTACACCGCCTTCTCCGGTTCGCATCAAGACGCCATCAAGAAGGGCTTCGACGCCATGGCCGCCACGGGCCAGGTGCTGTGGGAGGTTCCGTACCTGCCGATCGACCCGAAAGACGTCGGCCGCACCTACGAAGACGTCATCCGTGTGAACTCCCAGTCGGGCAAGGGTGGCGTGGCCTATCTGCTCAAGACCGATCAGGAGCTCGACCTCCCGCGGCGCCTCCAGATCGAGTTCACCCGGATCGTGCAGCAGATCACCGACACCACCGGCAAGGAGGTCACCGCCGCCGACATCTGGGATGTCTTCTCCGGTGAGTACCTCACGATCGGCAAGCCGTTCGAGCTGCTGAAGTTCTCGACCTCCCAGAACGAGCGGGGCGAAGACCGCACCTCGATCAAGGCCACCTTGCGCCACAACGGTGACGAGATCGCCATCGACGGCGAGGGTGGCGGTTCGATCGAGGCGTTCGCCAATGCCATTCGCACCAGCCTCGGCATCGAGTGTCGCGTGCTCGACTACCACGAGCACGCCATCGGTGCGGGCACCGATGTGAAGGCGGCGAGCTATGTCGAGATGAAGGTCGGCGAGCGCGAGCTCTGGGGTGTCGGCATCCACTCCGACATCGTCACCTCGTCGCTGCGTGCCCTCATCTCGGGACTCAATCGGGCCGGCTGACCCGCCGCCGGCCGACGTGTCGACCGTCGAACCCAAATCCACCAGCTGTCGGCTGTGGAGCCCGATTCTGGGCTTCATCGCCGATGGTTGGTGACAATGGGCTCGAGAGCCGGCGGTTCAGATCTCCACCCGGTCGCCGCCGACCCCCGTGTAGCGGGTCAGCGGCCGGGTGAACCGGAGATTCCACCAGTCACGATCGCGGGCGTGGGCGTGAAAGTGCTCGGGAACCTGGCGCATGTGCCGGTCGATCGACCAGCCATCGGGCCCGAAGCGATCGATGGCAACGGCTCGGAGGAGACCGATCAGGTGCTCGATCACCTCGTCGGGCGGCGTGGGGCCGTGGCCGTGCCACACCACCATCGGCACGCCGCAGGCTTCGCAGTCGGCGACCCAGCCCTGTTCGTCCTCTGCGTACCAGTGGGTGAACCGATCGGCACGACACAGCTCGCACTCGGGCTCGTAGGTGAGACCGGGATGGGTTGGATGTTCGATGCCGGCCACGTCCGATCGTCGACCTGAGCCGACTACACCCGGTCGAGAGCGCTGCGGAGCTCACCGACGAAGTCGATGGCCTGCTCGATCGAGCCCCCTTCGAGCATCTGGCGAATGATGGCCGAGGCCACCACCACGCCATCGGCGATCTGGCAGATCTCGGCCGCCTGTTCGGGGTTCGACACCCCGATGCCGATGACGACGGGCTTGTCGGTGATGGCCTTGAGACGAGTGGCCATCTGGGTGGCGCTGGCAGCGAGCTCGGCTCGTTCACCGGTGATGCCGACCAGGCCCACGCCGTAGACGAAGCCTCTCGCTCGGGCGACGACCCTCGGCAGCCGTTCATCGGGCGCCGTCGGTGCCGCGAGCATGACGGTTTCGATGCCGATGTCATCGGCAACCGCTGCCCAGGGACCGACCTCTTCGAGCGGCAGATCCGGCAGGATCGCGGCGCAGATGCCCGCCTTCTTCAGCTCCGACGCAAAGCGCTCGTGTCCCATGTGATACGCCACGTTGTAGTAGGTCATGGCGATCAGAGGTACGCCCGGATCGGTCCCGGCGACGGCGTCGAGCGCCTTCAGCGGGTTCATCCCGCTCTCGAGAGCGATCGAGGAGGCTTCTTGGATCGTCGGCCCATCCATGACCGGATCGGAGAACGGGATCCCGATCTCCATGGCATCGGCTCCGGCCTGGGCGAACCCTTCGATGAGGCGAGGCCAGTCGTCGACGGGGTAGCCGGCCGTCACATACGGCAGCAGCAGTTTGCGCCCCTCGGCGCGTTTGGCCCGGAGGTGTTCCTCGAGCGTTCCGGTGTAGCCGTTCACGAACTCGCTCCGTTGCTCGTTGCGTCGCCCGACACCAAGGCCTGCTTGCCTTCGGCAAGGATGTCGGCCACCTGGGCGACGTCTTTGTCGCCACGACCCGACATGTTGAGCAGCACGATCTTGCCCTGCAGTTCGTCTTTGGCCCTGACCATCCACGCCAGGCCGTGGGCCGGTTCGAGTGCCGGGATGATCCCTTCGGTTCGTGACAGAAGCTGGAACGCCTCGATCACCTCGTCGTCGGTGACCGACTCGTAGCGAGCTCGGCCGATGTCGGCGAGGTGGGCGTGTTCGGGGCCGACACCGGGATAGTCGAGCCCGGCCGACACCGAGTGCGCCTCTTGCACCTGGCCGAACTCGTCCTGCATCAGGTAGGAGACCGATCCGTGCACCACGCCGGGGACATGACGCCCAACGGCGGCACCGCCGGCCGGTTCCACACCGATCAGCTCGGCCGCGGTGTCGACGAAGCCGGAGAAGATGCCGATGGCGTTCGAGCCACCGCCGACGCAGGCGACGACGACGTCGGGATCGGCACCGTCGAGCATCAGATGACTCTGCGCACGTGCCTCGTCTCCGATGACGCGATGGAACTCGCGCACCATCCACGGGTAGGGGTGCGGCCCCATGACCGAGCCGAGGCAGTAGTAGGTCGACTCGACTGCGGCGACCCAGTGGCGCATGGCCTCGTTGACGGCGTCTTTGAGCGTGCGGCTGCCGGAGAGCGCCGGGCGGACTTCGGCGCCGAGGAGCTCCATCCGGAACACGTTGAGGGCCTGGCGCTTGATGTCGACTTCGCCCATGTAGACGATGCACTCGAGACCGAGCAGCGCTGCTGCGGTTGCGGTGGCAACACCGTGCTGGCCCGCGCCCGTCTCGGCGACGATTCGAGTCTTGCCCATGCGCTTGGCCAACAGCACCTGTCCCAGCACGTTGTTGATCTTGTGGCTGCCGGTGTGGTTGAGGTCTTCCCGCTTCAGAAGGATGCGAAAGCCCAGCTCCTTGCCGAGGTTGTGACACTCGGTGAGTGCCGACGGGCGACCGGCATAGACGTTGAGCAGGGTGTGGAATTCCTCGACGAAGGTGGGATCCGACCAGGCGTCGCGGAATGCGGCTTCGAGCTCGACACAGGCGGGCACGAGCGTCTCGGGAACGAAACGCCCGCCGAATTGTCCGAACCTCCCGGTGTCGTCGGGCTCGCTCATCAACGATGAACTGGTCATTTCCACAGTGGATCTTCCTTCCAATCGAACAGGGGCAGTGTTCCAGACTTCGTCGGCTCAGCAGTGATCCAGTCACTGGCAAATGCATCGAGATCGTCGTCGGAAACCGGCTGGGTTGCTTCGGGCAGCGCTTCGAACGCCGCCCGAGCGTTGGCGATGAAACGTCCGAGCTTCACGGGGTCCTTGCGTCCGGGCGATGCCTCGACCCCGCTTGCGACATCGACGCCCCACGGACGCACCGTGGCGATGGCTTCGGCCACGTTGTCGGGGCCGAGTCCTCCGGCGAGGATGAAGGGCCTGGTGAGCTTGCGGGCCGTCAGGATCGACCAGTCGAACACCTCGCCGGCCCCTGGCGTCGGTGCGTCGATGAGGAGATCGATTTGGCCGAAGGGTTCGAGATCGTCGAGCGCCGGGTCGTGGACGGCGAACGCTCGGATCACCGCCGGGACGCGCTCGGCGATCCAGCGGGTGTCTTCGGCGGTCTCGTGGCCGTGGAGCTGCACCGCTCGCAAACCGATGGTGTTGGCGAGCTCGACGACCTTCGACCGGGCTTCGTTGCGAAAGACCCCGACGCTCAGGATCTCGGGCGGGAGACGCCGCACGATGTCACGGGCGACCTCCTTGGTGACCTGACGGGTGGACGGGGCAAAGATCAGTCCGACGGCATCGGCCCCGAGCCCTGCGGCGAGCAGCGCATCGGTCTCGTTGGCGATCCCGCAGATCTTCACGAACACCGTAGAACCTCGACGCTCGTCCTTCGGTTCTCCCGGCGTTCGGTCACACCGCAAACGGTAGTCCGACCGGCGCAGCGAACCGCCGGATTTGTCGCTTCGATTCGATCTTCGACTGCGGCGACGCTCAGACCGCTCGCATCGCCGCGACCGCTGCCGCCGGGTCTCCTGAGGTGACCAGCGACTCGCCCACCAACACTGCGTGATATCCGGCTTCCTTGAGCGCCTGAGCATCCTGCGGGCCACGAACACCGGATTCGGCGACCCGGACCACCTCGTCGGACAGCGACCGACCGACTCGGATGGCACGCTCGGTGTCGACCTCGAAGGTGACGAGATCGCGCTGGTTGACGCCGATCAGCGTGGCACCGACCGCCATCGCCCGCTCGACCTCGGCCTCGTCGTGTGTCTCCACGAGCACATCGAGACCGAGTTCGATGGCCAGATCATGGAAGTCCGCCAGCTCGACGTCGTCGAGCGCGGCGACGATGAGCAGCACCGCATCGGCCCCCATGATGCGAGCATCACATACGTCGTTGGCGGCCACGGTGAAGTCCTTGCGAAGAACGGGAATGGTCACCGCCGCCCGGGCTTGCTGCAGGTCGGCAACGCTGCCGCCGAAGTCGTTGGCATCGGTGAGCACCGACAGCGCCGTGGCTCCACCGAGTTCGTAGGCCTTCGCCCAGGCGGCAGGATCGACACCGGGGTTGAGGTCGCCCTTCGATGGAGAGCGGCGCTTGATCTCGCTGATGACGCCCAGACCATCGACGGTGGCCAGCGCCGAGCGGAACCCACGGGTGGGGTCGGCTGTTCGAGCCGTCTCGATCAGCTGGTCGAGGCGGCGGTCGTCGGCGGCGGCCGCAGCGCGGTGATCGGCGAGAATACGGTCGAGATAGGTGGTCACGACCTCAGTGTGGCATGACGATCAGAGGGCAAGACCCTTTGCCACCAACGGATCGAGCATCGTGACCTCGGGGCGACCTCCGAGCAGTGATCCCATCGCGCCCATGGCGGCCTTCATGGCCTCGCCCTTGCCGTGGACCTTGAGGGCATCGCCATCGGCATACATCTCGAAGAAGTAGTAGACACCGGGCTCGGAGCGGTCGGCATGGGCCGAGTAGATCTCGAGGCCAGGCTCCTCGCTCGCTGCCTCGATCAACGAGGCCAACGCGGCCTCGAGTTCTTCGGACTTTCCTTCGGCAGCGGTCAGTTTGGCAATCAGCGTGATCTTCGACATGGCTGGCAAGCTAGTTCGTTCACCAGCCCCTAACAAAGAGAGCCTACGATCGTGCTCGATGTCCACGTCCGCCGGCCCTGACGCCACGAATCCCCTCCACGTCGTCATCGTCGAGGACGAGCCCGACATCGCCGACCTCCTCGCCACCTACTGCCGGCGTGAGGGCTGGACCAGTGCCATTGCCGGCGACGCCGAACGGGGCCACGACCTCATTCGATCACACCAGCCCGACGTCGTGCTGCTCGATGTCGGACTTCCCGGCCCCAGCGATGGTTTCGACCTGTGCCGTCGGCTGCGAACCACCAGCAACGTTCCGGTGCTCTTCCTGACCGCCCGAGACGACGAGATCGACCGAATTCTGGGGCTCGAACTCGGTGGAGACGACTATGTCACCAAACCGTTCTCACCCCGCGAGGTCATGGCCAGGATCAAGGCCATCCTTCGCCGCGGCGCGGCGGCGACCGATGCTGCCGACGGGGCCGACTTCGACTCGATCCGCATCGACCTGGCCCGCCGCGAGGTCTTGGTCGACGACCGCGAGGTGGCCCTGGCGACCCAGGAGTTCGCCCTGCTCGAACACCTCGTTCGCCACCAGGGTCAGGTGCTGTCGCGAGACCAGATCCTCACGGGTGCATGGGGCGACGGCTGGATCGGCGACACCCGCACGGTCGACGTCCACATCCGTCAGCTGCGAAAGAAACTGGGCGACGACCTTCCCTTGGCGACGATTCGCGGCGTTGGCTATCGGCTCGGCTGATGTCCATGCAGCGCAAGCTCACCCTGGTGCTCGTCGGCATCGCGCTGGCCTCGATCCTGCTGGTCGGGGCGGGCGTGCTGGCGTTCACCCAGGTGGGTGCCCGCGAAGACGCCACCGCTGCGGTCGAGGAACAACTGATCGCACTCCAGACCATCGCCACCCGAAGCGACGAGAACGCGTTGCGGACGGTCGAGCCTGCGGTGCGTCGACTCGGCGCGGCCTTCGACAATGGCCAGCTCGCTGTCGTCCTGGTCGATGATGGCGGGGAGATCCGCCCGCTGCCGACCCGCCCGGGAACCGATCTCGTCACCGTGGCCGGCTCACAGTCGCTCATCGTCAGCGCCGACCAACTCGAAGCCCTCCGCTCGGGCGACACCGTCGTGATCGACCAGTCACGCAACGTCGTCGGCCTGGTCCGCCTCGACATCCCGACTCGGGCGGAAGCGGTGCGTGGGGGGATACCGGCGTTGTGGGCTCGCCAGAGTGTCGGCTCGGTGTCGTCGCAGGCCATTCGCTGGTTCGTTCTGTCGGCGGCCATCGTGCTGATTGCCAGTGCCCTCGCTGCCACCTGGCTCGCTCGCCGGTTCACCGAGCCGCTCCGGGCCATCCAGCGGGCAACCGCAGCCATCGCCAGCGGCAAGCTCGACACCCGAATCAGCGATGTGGGAAGCGACGAGCTCGGCCAACTGGCCGGATCGGTGAACGCGATGACCGCCGACCTCGAACGATCCCGTGCGGCCGAGCAACAGTTCCTGATGTCGATCACCCACGACCTGCGCACACCACTGACCTCGATCAGTGGCTACGCCGAAGCGCTGCGCGACGGAGCGATCGATGAGCCGGGCAAGGCGGGCGCGATCATCGGCAAGAACGCCGACCGGCTCGACCGACTGGTCGGCGATCTCCTGATGTTGGCGAAGCTGGAGAGTCGAGCGTTCAGCTTTCATGTCACTTCGTTCGATCTCATCACGATCGCAGGCGAGCAGGTCGAAAACGCTCGTCAACGAGCCGAGGGCTTCGGTGTTGCGATCACGCTGGTCGGTGCGCCGGGACTCGACACGACCGTCCTGGGCGACCCCGACCGCACCCGCCAGGTGATCGACAACCTCATCGACAATGCGCTGAAGTTCGCGTCGGGAGCGATCAGTCTGCGAGTCGAGTCGAAGGATTCGACCGTCGATCTGGCCGTCGCCGACGATGGCCCGGGCATCCCACCCGACGACCTCCCGTTCGTCTTCGAACGGCTCTACGTCACCCAACTGCGGCCGGTGCGAGCCGAGAACTCGAGCGGCCTCGGTCTCGCAATCGTCCGTGAGCTGGTCGAGGGCATGGGCGGAAGCGTCACCGCCGACCGCATCGACAGCGGCGGAACCGTGATCGCCTTCAGCTTGCCGAAGCAGCACCCGGCAGTGTTACCACCTGCGCCGGCGCACCGTTCACCGTGACGTCGCCGGGCACCTCGGCCGACCGGACGATCGAAGCCAACGCCACCGTTTCCTCGCTCGTGGAGACACTGCTGGTGATCACACCGATGGTGTCGTCGCCCAACACGATCGGATCACCGGGAGCCGCCACGCCGTCGGCGATCCGCACACCCCACAGCCGCCGCGGTGTGTTGTTGCCCCGGCTGTCGATCCTGGCCACCAGTTCCTGGCCCACGTAGCACCCCTTGGTGAAGTCGGCCGAGACGTCGACGATTCCGAGCTCGGCGGGGATGGTCTTCTCCCCGGAATCCAACGCCATGAGGGGCATTCCCGATCGAATACGCAACGCCTCGAACGCACGTGGGTCGCCTGCTTCGATGCCGTCGGGCCAGTCGACGTCGGGACCGAGACGATCGAATCCCGGCGTGTCGTGCCAGAGCACGGGTGCGTCGATGCGGTCGGCTCGACCAGGTTGCGGGGCCGGAGAGGCGGGACCGCGCACGCT
Source organism: uncultured Acidimicrobiales bacterium (assembly GCA_963698395.1). Lineage (GTDB taxonomy): Bacteria > Actinomycetota > Acidimicrobiia > Acidimicrobiales > SZUA-35 > JBBQUN01. The sequence goes on along the minus strand of CAVOQQ010000008.1, from coordinate 632,076 downwards.
GATCATCGACATGGTGCTGAGCCCGAGCTCGATCTTCGTGCGCAGCTTGAAGCGCTCGAGCCGTTCGAGCAATGGTCGACCGGTTCCGGGTTCGACGTCGAGCCAGAACGACTGCTCCCCGACCCGGGTGACGCGAGCCCATGCGTCGATGCGCCCCTGGGGCGACAGCACGAGCGTCCTCGCCGACTGACCGACACGCAGCCCGGTGATGTTCTGACTCACCTGGCCATGGAGATAGGTTGCCGCTTCCTCGCCGGTCGCCGTGACCACCTCACGGTCGAGTCGAATGGCACAACAACCCTCTTGCAGAGCAACGGTGGTGGTCGCGAGATCAAGCATGCGCCGAAGTATGGCACCATGCCCACGGCGCTCCCCCACCACGCGAGCCCGATGGCGCTCCCGCCCCCCGCCGATGGCCAACACGCAGACCCCTTCACCTGACTCCCCAACGCCTCTGATGATCAGCCAAGCACCGGGCGGTGCCGCCCTACCGGTCGCCCCGGTCGGCCGAGTGCTCGTCGCTGCCCTCGTCGCGTTCGTCGTGTTCCCGACGGCCTGTTCGACGATCGACGGCACCTCCGCCGAGACGCCATCGACCGCGGCGAGCGCACCGGCGACCAACTCGCCGACCACCGAACGGCCGACGATCACGACGACGCCATCGACGACCACGACCATCACGACCACGACCATCACGACCACGACCATCACGACCACGACGGAGCCGATTACGACCACGAGCACCACGGAGCCGACCACCACGACGCTTCCGCCGCTACGGGACATCACCCCTGACGCTCCCCTACGAGGCTTCGTCGGAGGCGACTCACTTCCGGCCTACGTCATCACCGCACTGAATGGCGGGATCGCCGAGACGACACTCCTCGACCTTCGCTACGACGCCAAGATCTCGAGCAGTCTCGTTCGGCCTTCGTTCTTCGACTGGCCCGAACAGCTCGGCCTCCTCGTCGGGCCGGACGACACCCTGCCGGACGACACCCTGCCGGACGACACCCTGCCAGACGACACCCTGCCGGACGACACCCTGCCGGCAAACGAGACGGCGCCCGAAGCGATCGTGTTCATGATCGGCGGCAACGACAACCAGCCGATGACCAACAGCGAAGGTGAGCGCCTCGCCACCCTGTCGCCGGAGTGGCAGGACGAATACCGCCGGCGGGTGGCGAGAATCATGGACATCACCGACCGGTCGGGCACCCGAATGCTCTGGATCGGCCTGCCACCGCCGCGTGATGGCGTGCGGCTCGAACTCAACCCGACGATCAACACGATCGTTCGATCCGAGGCCGAACAGCGACCCTGGGTCACCTACCTCGACATCATGCCGCTGCTCAGCGACGCCGACGGCAACTACGCCGCCAGCCTGCCGGGTCCCGACGGAGGTGATCCGATCACGGTCCGTCCGCGAGACGGCGTACACATCACCTACGGCGCCAGCCGATGGATCGCCGATCTGGTGTGGGACTGGATGACCCAGACATGGTCGATCCCTCGCACCGACTAGCCCCGCCGAGCGTGCGGCGAGCCGATCGTGTCAGGCGTTGCGACGAGCCGTCATGCGCTGGGCAGGACGAACAGCGGCGAGCAACGCTTTCGCCTTGTTCGCACACTCGGCATCCTCGAGCACCGGGTCGGAGTCGGCGACCACGCCGGCGCCCGCCTGGACCGAGGTGCGATCGGGTCCGCAGAACATCGTCCGGATGCTGATGGCCGAGTCGAGATTGCCGTTGAAACTCATGTAGCCGACCATGCCCGAATACGGGCCGCGCTTGGCCGGTTCGAGTTCGTCGATGATCTCCATCGCTCGCACCTTCGGAGCGCCCGAGACCGTGCCGGCCGGGATCGTCGCCCGCAGCACATCGATGATGCTCTTGTCGGGTCGCAGATCGCCTTCGACCTGCGACGTGAGATGCATGACGTGCGAGAACTTCTCGAGCGTCATCATCTCGACGACCTCGAGCGAACCGAACTCGACCACTCTTCCCAGGTCGTTGCGCGCCAGATCGACGAGCATCACGTGCTCGGCTCGCTCCTTGGGGTCTTCGGCCAGCTCGCCGGCCATTCGGCGGTCGTCGGCTTCGTTGCGGCCGCGGCGCCGCGTCCCGGCGATCGGGCGCGAGATCACGCGACCGTCGCGTACCTGGACGAGCGGCTCCGGCGAGCAGCCGACCAGCGTCACCTCGGGTGAGCGCAACAGAAACATGTACGGGCTCGGATTGATCTGGCGTAGCACTCGATACACGTCGACGGGGTCGGCATCGAGGTCGAAGTCGAACCGCTGCGACAGCACCACCTGGAAGATGTCGCCGGCACGGATGTACTCCTTCGCCACCTCGACTGCGTGCTGGTAGGCCCCGTGCCCCATGCTCGAGGTGACCTCGGGAAGTTCGTCGTCGGTACTCGGCGGTTCGAGCAGCGGCTCCTCCAGCCCTTTGGCGCCATCTTCGGCGAGCTGGTCGAGCCGACGCACCGCATCGGCGTAGGCCGCGTCGACGGTCGCCTCGTCGGCATCGGGAGGCAGCAGCGCCACCGCAACGAGGGTCACGCGCTGACGCCAATGGTCGAACACCGCGAGTTCGCCGATGACTTCGAGAACGGCCTCGGGATAGTCGACCTCGTCGGGCGGAACGTTCGGCAGATGCTCGACTTCTCGAACCACGTCATAGCCGAAGTAACCGACGAGACCGGCGACGAGCGGCGGAAGGTCGTCGATCACCGGACACGTCAGTTCGCGCAGCAAGACGTCGACCGCAGCGAGCACCCCCTGATCGGTCGGCAGCTCGATGCCAGGAAGGTCGCCGCTCACCGAAACCGTGTTGCCCCGCGCCGTCAGCGTGGCGTGCGAATGGCGACCGACGAAGCTGAAACGGCTCCACCGTTCGCCGTTCTCGACCGACTCGAGCAGGAAACCACGGTCGAGATCATCGGCCAGGCGCAAGAACGCAGCAACCGGCGTGATGAGGTCGGCCAGCAACTCTCGGGTGACGGGAATCGCCCGGTAGCTCGCCGCCATGTCTCGGAACTCGTCGAGTGTCGTGGTCATCGTTGCACCCTCAGTCGGTGATCGAACGGAAGAAACAGCTGTAGGCGCCGGTGTGGCAGGCCCCACCGCCCGCCTGCTCCACCTCGAGGAGCAGCACGTCGCCATCGCAGTCGTAGCGGACCGCATGCACGTATTGGTGATCGCCTGACGTGTCGCCCTTGCGCCATACCTCGTTGCGTGAGCGGCTCCAGAAGACCGAGCGTCCCTGTTCGAGGGTCAAACGCAGGGTCTCGGCCGTCATCCAGGCCATCATCAACACCTCTCGGGTCGAGACGTCTTGCACGATGGCCGGCACCAGGCCGTGGTCGTTGTACACGATGGCGTCGAGTGCCGCCTGAGAGGGGACGATCGGGGCGGCGAGTTCCTCGGGTTCGGCCATCGGATCAGAGATAGAGGCCGGTATGAGAGTCGTCGAGGCGCTCGGCGGCCACGGCGTGCACGTCTCGCTCGCGCAAGATGATGTAGTCGCGGCCGCCCACCTCCACCTCGTAGCGGTCTTCGGGATTGAACAGCACGCGGTCGTCGAGCTGCATCGAACGCACGCTCGGCCCGATCGCCATGACGACGGCCCAGGTGAGCCGCTTCCCGACCTGCGCGGTGGCCGGGATCAAGATGCCGCCGGCCGAACGGCGGTCACCATCGGTTCCTTCGAGCTTCACCAGGATTCGGTCGTTGAGCATCTTGATCGGCAGACGGGTCGTGCTCGCGGCAACCGATCCACGAACAGCGGTGGCTCGATCGCTCGACGCCGAAGCCGTCGACTCGACGGTGTTCGATTCGGCTGTGTTCGACTCGACAGTGTTCGACTCGACTGTGTCCGATTCGGGAGCGGACGTCGATTCGGCTTCGAGGGCATCGTCCGGTTCGACGAGGTCATTCGCGGTGGTCACGCCAAGCACGCTACCGCCGAACGCTGTCGCCCCCAGCGGGATCTCGCACCGACGCGAGATCCCGCCGTCAGTTCCCGACCCCGGCTCCGCTCGGCCTACGCTCGGCCCATGACGGTCCCGCTGCAACGACTCGCCCTCCACACCTCTGATGGGTTGTCTCTGCGGGCCGAGCTGGCGACACCCACGACGCCGAAGGCGACCGTGCTGCTGTGCCATCCACACCCGCTGCACGGCGGCAACATGTTCGCACCGGTCGTCGATGCCCTCTTCACCGAGCTCGCGGCGCACGGTCTGGCCTGCCTCCGCTTCAACTTCCGGGGCGTCGATGGTTCCGACGGCCGACATGACTACGGGCGAGGTGAGCAGCTCGACGTGGTCGCCGGAATCGCCCAGCTCGCCGATCAGTTCCCGGATCTCGCCCTGTGGAGCATGGGCTGGTCGTTCGGCGCCGACATGGCCCTCGGGGTCGCCCATCCCCAGCTCGCCGGCTGGTTCGCGGTTGCGCCACCGCTCAAGATCGTCGACCCGACCGACATGATCGCCGGCCGAGACCCCCGACCCAAGCTGCTCGCCGTCCCCGAACACGATCAGTTCAATCCGCCGGCCTCGGCCGCCGCCGCCACCGAAGGCTGGGTCAACACCACCATCGAGACCATTCCGATGGCCGACCACTTTCTCGCCGGCCACCTCGGTGCCGTCACGTCGGCGGCCATCGCGTTGGTTGGCTGAACCGGCCTGCCGAGATCTCAGGCGTCGGCCGGACGGACGTCGAGCCCAGCGGCGGCGAGCGCCGCCTTGGCCTCGGCGATCGTGTGTTCGCCGAAATGGAAGATGCTCGCGGCCAGTACGGCGTCGGCTCCGCCTTCGATGACGGCGGGCGCGAGATGGTCGAGCGAGCCGACACCGCCCGAGGCGATCACGGGGACGTTCACCGCGTCGGCGATCGCCCTGGTCATGAGGAGGTCGAATCCCTGCCGAGTGCCGTCGCGGTCCATCGAGGTGAGCAGGATCTCGCCTGCCCCGAGCTCGACGACTCGTTTGGCCCATTCCACCGCGTCGATTCCCGTGGGTTCACGACCGCCCTTCACGAACACCTCGAAGCTCGATGGCACCGACCCGAGCGAGGTCTCGGCGTCGCCCTGGCGCCGGGCATCGATGGCAACGACGCAACACTGACTGCCGAACTCGTTGGCGATCTCGGCGACCAACTGGGGCCGAGCGACCGCAGCGGAGTTGACCGAGACCTTGTCGGCACCGGCTCGCAGCAACTTCCTGGCATCGTCGACCGAACGGATGCCGCCCCCGATGGTGAAGGGGATGAACACCTTCTCGGCGACGGCCGCCGCCATGGCAACGGTGGTGTCACGATCTTCGTGTGTGGCGGTGATGTCGAGAAACACCAGTTCGTCGGCACCCTGAGCGTCGTAGACGGCGCCGAGTTCGACGGGGTCGCCGGCGTCTCGAAGGTCGACGAAGTTCACACCCTTGACCACTCGGCCACGGTCGACGTCGAGGCAGGGGATGACCCGGATGGCTCTCACTGGTCGTTCTCCGATCGGTCGGCAGCGACCGGGTTCGCAGGGAGACGGTCTTCCCGAGCACGGTCTTCACGAGCACGGTCTTCACGAGCACGGTCTTCACGAGCACGGTCTCGGGCGAGGGCAGCAGCGATGGCCGCTCGTCCCTCGCTCACGGTGAAGGCCTGCTCATAGATGGCACGACCGGCGATGACGCCTTCGAACCGACGCCCTCCGGCCTCGACGGCGGCGAGTGTCGCCAGATGGTCGAGGGTGCCGACACCGCCCGAGGCGATGACCGGAATCGGGGTGCTGGCCAGAAGCGCCGTGAGACCGTCGACGTCGGGACCGGCAAGCGTGCCGTCGACACTGATCTCGGTGACGACCAGGGCGGCGACGCCGGCGTCGGCGAATTGGCGAGCCAGATCGTCGACGGTTCGGCCGGACCGTTCCGTCCAGCCGTGCGTGGCGACCTCGCCGCCTCGAGCATCGAGACCGACCGCCACCGGATGGCGTGACGCGACGTCGGCCACCAGTTCGGGGTGCTCGAGGGCCGCGGTACCGATGACCACGCGAGTGACGCCCAGGTCGAAGAGCGCCTCGGCCGCCGAGACCGTGCGAACGCCTCCACCGACCTGCACCGGCACCGGCGAGGCGCTGCAGATACCACGGATCACGTCTCGATTGGTCGGCTCACCGGTGAGCGCGGCGTCGAGGTCGACGACATGCAACCACTCGGCCCCCTCGCCGACGAAGGCCATGGCCTGCGAGACCGGATCGGTGCCGTAGACGGTCTCCCGTCCGTAGTCGCCCTGGTAGAGACGCACACAGTTGCCGCCGCGCAGATCGATGGCCGGATACAAGATCATGCGGACTCCTCCGCTCGGGTTGCCATCGACGACGAGATCGATGACGCGTCGTCGGTCATTTCGACCAAGCCGCTCACTCGCTCGACCCAGCGAACCCAGTTCGAGAGCAGCAACCGGCCGGCGTCGGCCGACTTCTCGGGGTGGAACTGGGTGGCCCACACATTGTTGCGAGCAGCCACGGCCGACACCGGGCCGCCGTAGTCGGTGGTGGCGATGACCTCGGCACCGTGGGGCGCGGCGTAGCTGTGCACGAAGTACATCCACGTACCGTCGATGTTCTCGAGCAGCGGGTGCCCGACGTGTTTGACCGACACGGTGTTCCACTGCATCTGCGGGCGCTTGACGTCGCCCCTCAGCAACTCGACCGTGCCGGGGATGAGCCCGAGGCCGGCACGCCCGGGTGTCTCCTCGGAACCGTCGTAGAGCAGCTGCATGCCGACGCAGATGCCGAGAAACGGACGACCGGAGGCGGCCGCGATGTGGGCCTGCTCGGTGAGACCGGTCCGATCGAGCGCATCCATACAGGCGCCGAAGGCACCGACACCGGGGAGCACCACGGCATCGGCGGCGGCGATCTCGGCCGGATCGGCGGTGAGATGGGCATCGGCGCCGACGCGCTGGAGGCTCTTCTGCGCCGAACGAAGGTTGCCGATCCCGTAGTCGAGCACCGCCACTCGCGCCGCCCTCCGCTCGGGGCTCGAGCTCTGCGACGTTGCCATTCAGAGCGCTCCCTTGGTGGACGGAATCCCGTTGGCGTCTTCGATGCGCACGGCGTCACGAAGGCAGCGGGCGAGGCCCTTGTAGCTGGCCTCGATGATGTGGTGGACATTGCGACCGCGGCGGAGCGAGACGTGCAGCGTGATGCCGGCCGCGGTGGCGAAGCTCTGGAGCGAGTGCTCGGCCATCGACGGGTCCATCGGCGGGGTGCCCAGTGGAATGGCTTCGGGCATTTCGACGTCGTAGACGAAGAACGGGCGGCCGGAGAGGTCGAGCGCCACCTCGACCAGCGCTTCGTCGAGGGGATAGAGGCCACTGGCGAAACGGCGGACACCCGCCTTGTCTCCCAACGCGGCAGCGAAGGCCTCGCCGAGCACGATCGAGGTGTCTTCGACGGTGTGGTGCGCATCGATGTGCAGGTCACCGTCGGCGTGGACGCGGAGATCGAAGCTGCCGTGGCGACCGATCTGATCGAGCATGTGATCGAAGAACGGCAGCCCGGTGCTGATGTCGGTCTTGCCCGTGCCGTCGAGATCGATGCCGATCTCGATCGAGGTTTCCTTGGTTGCTCGCTTCCTGGTGGCACGACGGCCCGAGGAAACGGTTGGGTCTTGCGGGGTGCTCATGCGTCAGGATTCCTTCGCCATTCGAATCGGGTCGGTTCGCAGTGTGTCAGCGATGGCCTCGAGAAACCGGGTGTTTTCCTCGGGTGTGCCGACGGTGACTCGCAGACAGCCGCCGAGCCGATCCCAGCTGGCCGTGTTGCGAATGAGGACCGAACGGTCGAGAAGCCCCTGCCAGACGGCATCGCCGATGGCGGGATCGGCCTGGGCCTCGGGCGGTCGGAACAACAAGAAGTTTGCGCCGGAAGGCCAGACGTCGACGCCGAGGTCGCGTAGCGCGGCCTCGATGCGGCCCCGCTCCTCGACGATGCCGGCCACCCGCTCGTCCATCGAGTCGACGAAGTCGAGTGCGATGAGCCCGGCCAACTGCTTCATGGCGTCGAGGTGATAGGGCAACACGACCTTGTCGAGTTCGTCGACCAACCACGACGGTGCGACCAGATAGCCCAACCGGGCCGCGGCCATTGCCCAGGTCTTGGAGTAGGTCCGGCTGACGACGAGCGGAACGTCGTCGCCGAGCAAGTCTTGTGCCGTCCAGTTGGCGAACTGACCGTAGGCCTCGTCGACCACCAGCAGGCCACCGACGTCGGCGACCATGCCGAGGATCGCTCGGACGGTCTCGGGCGTCTCGACGATGCCCGTCGGGTTGTTCGGCGAACACAGGAACGTGACCGCCGGCCGCTCGGCCTCGATGGTCGCCCGGGCGAGGTCGAGGTCGATGAGGAAGTCCTCGGTTCGCTCGGCCTGCACGATTCGGGCGCCGGTGATTCGGGCGAGATGACTGTGGAGCGCATAGGTGGGCTCGAACGTCAGCACCGAGCGACCCGGCCCGGCAAAGGTCAACAGGATCGTCTGCAGAACTTCGTTGGAACCGTTGGCGACGAAGATCTGCTGCGGGTCGCACGCGTGCAGTTCGGCGATCCGAGCGCGCAACGCCAGGGCGGCCCGATCGGGATAGCGATGCCAATCCACGTTGGCCACCGCCGCGGCCACCGCCTCGGTGAAGGCCGCCGGGGGTGGAGTCGGCGCTTCGTTGGTGTTCAGGCGCACCTCGACGTCGACCTGCGGCGAGTGATAGCCCTCGAGCGACGAGAGATCGTCTCGGACCGTGGGACGGGTCATCGATCGGCCTCACTCGCCGGCGGCGCTGCCGAATCGAGGTCGGCGAGTCGCAGCCGCACCGAGTCGGCGTGAGCAGCCAGACCCTCGACCTCGGCCAGCGCGATCGTGTGGGGCCCGAGCATGGCCATTCCTTGCTCGTCGATCGTCACCAGGTGGTGGTCTTTGCAGAAGTCGGCGACGGTCAGCGCGCTGGAGAAGCGGGCCGAGCCGTAGGTGGGGAGCACGTGGCTGGGGCCGGCCACGTAGTCACCGATCGAGGCCGGCGCGAAATTGCCGCAGAAGATGGCACCGGCGTTGTTGACCTCGAGCCCGAAGGCCTCGGCGTCGGCGATCTGGAGCTCGAGGTGTTCCGGAGCGATCGCATCGACGACGGCCAACGCTGCAGCCCGATCATCGACGATGGCGACGTAGCCACCCTCGGCCAGCGTCGATCGGATGTCGTCGGCCCGGGGGGCGATGTCGAGCAGATCGTTGCCGGCCTCACACACCGCATCGGCGACGGCCGAGTCGGTGGTGACCAGCCACGCCAGTCCGTCCGGGCCGTGTTCGGCCTGGAGCATGATGTCGATGGCGGCGTATCGGGGATCGGCGGTCTCGTCGGCCACGACGACGACTTCGGACGGCCCAGCGAACGCTGCGGCGATGCCGACATCGCCGGCGACCTCACGCTTGGCCAGCGCAACGTAGATGTTGCCAGGACCGGCGATGACGTCGACCGCTGCGATCGATTCGGTGCCATAGGCCATGGCGGCGATCGCCTGGGCACCGCCGACGGCGTACACCTCGTCGACGCCGCACAGGCGGGCCGCCGCCAGCACCGTGGGATGGACCCCGCCGATCTCTCGGTTGGGCGGTACGCAGAGCACGACGGTCTCGACGCCGGCGACGCGTGCCGGCACGGCGCTCATGATCACGGTGGAGGGATACACCGCTCGGCCGCCCGGCACGTAGACCCCGGCTCGTCGCATCGGCTTCTGGTAGGCCTTGATGGTCACACCGCTCGCAGTGATGGTTTCTGGCGACCGGCGCTGATGCTCGTGGAAGATGGTGACGTTGCGCGATCGCGGTATCGATGGCGGCCCGGAGCTCGGGGGTCAACGCGTCGACGGCGGCGTCGAGCGCCGCATCGGGCACGCGAAGCGAATCGAGCGTGACGCCGTCGAATGCGGCGGTCAACTCCATGAGCACGGCATCGCCTTCGACCCGCACACGGGCGATGATGTCGCGAACCACCCCGATCGGCTCGTTGCCGTCGAGCGTCGGCCGCGGAAGATGACGAGCCACGTCGGTACCGAATCCACGCAGATCGAGCCGATTGAGCACGGGGTCCTCCTGTCAGGGCCTGCCGACGGCCCGACGCCTCTCACTCGAGCTGCGACGGAAGATCGTCCGGCGTTGGTCCTGCTGACGGTACCGTGAGCGTCCCCTGGTCCCGCCAGCGATTTGGATCCATCATGCCGCTCGATGTCAACGCTCTGGAAAGTCTGTCCGCCTCTCTCGACGACCTGGTCCGGCGGCTCGGGTCGATTGCCCGAGAAGCAGGCGACGACGAAGAAATCGGCGTCGAACTCCGAGAGGTCGAACGACAACTCGAAACGGCCTCCCGCCGCCTTGTCAAGGCGGTCGTGCGCGTTCGCTGAGGTCGACCCCAAAATCACGTCGACGCCCACCAATGGCGGGCGTCGACGGAGCGACAAGAGGCGGCGGATCCTCAAGTTCGCGGTTACCAGGTGGCGGGAACCTGGTAGGCAAGACAGACTAAGTGAACTCGGCGAGCGAAGGGGTGATGTTCGGCAGAGAAATTCTGCCGGACGGCCGAAACCGCCTTCCTGAGCGGCAACTCGACCGAGGGTCAGCGCACCGACGGACAGAACGAGGCGAGCACACAGTCGCCACAACGAGGTCGCCGTGCGACACACACCCGCCGGCCATGCAGAATCATTCGCAGGCTGAACTCGCCGCGCTCGGCAGCGGGGATCATGGGATTGAGCGCCGTTTCGACCTTGACCGGATCGGTCTCGGTGGTGAGTCCGAGCAGACCGCTGAGGCGCAGCACATGGGTGTCGACCGGCAAGCCCGGCAGGTCGAGGGCAACGCTACGCACCACGTTGGCCGTCTTTCGCCCCACGCCGGCGAGTGCGACCAGATCCTTCATGGCACCGGGCACCTCACCGTCGTGGCGCTCGGCCAACTGTTGGGCACACGTGACGATGTTCTTCGCCTTGTTGCGATAGAGCCCGAGGCTCGAGATCAGGTGCTCGACCTCTTCGACATCGGCCGCGGCCAACGCCTCGGCATCACCGAATCGAGCGAAGAGCCCGGGCGTCACCTTGTTGACCCCGACGTCGGTCGCCTGCGCAGAAAGGATGGTGGCGATGAGAAGCTGGAACGGCGACGTATGGTCGAGTTCGCAGACGGCGTCGGGGTACTCGTCGGCGAGAAGTTCGTGGACACGACGGGCGCGACCTTTGGGTGTGCGTGGGCGGGCCATGGCTGCGAGGCTAGTGCCCACCGATGATCCTCGACCCCAACGATCCTCGAGCCCAACGATCCCAGCGACCAATCCCAGGAACCCGATGTTCGACATTCGAGTTGAAGACACCGCCGATGACGACACCGTTGGTGTGGCGCGCCACCTTCTCGACCATGCGCTGGGGGCCGACCTGCGCGATGACCGCTTCTCCGACTCCTGGGTTCGAGAGATCAACAGTCCCACGCACACCTTCATCGCCGCCGTCGCCACCGGTGACGCACACCCCGTTGGCTTCGTCGGCGGCATGGTCGAGGCCAGCCACCTCCAGCTCGACGCGCTGGTGTCACCGCACTCACGCTGGACCGAGGCCACGGTCTTCGACGCACTGCTCCGGTCACTCATCGAAGCGAGCCCTTCGCCAATCGCTGTCGACGTCGATTCGGTCGAAGTGTGGGGAAAGCCCGCATACGACTGGCATGACGCCGTGCTCCGCCGGCACGGCTTCGAACAGTTCCGAGCGCTCCAGCAGATGCGCTGCGCACTTCCCGTCGATGTCGAGGCGCTTCCCACCCGCCCGTTCCGTCCGGGCCTCGACGACGACGCGCTCATTCGAGTCAACAACCGTGCGTTCGTCGATCACCCGGATCAGGGAGGCTGGACCCAAGAAACCCTCGAGCGCCGCATGGCCGAGCCCTGGTTCGATCCCGATGGTGTGCGCCTCTTCGAACGCGACGGTCGGCTCGCCGGGTTCTGCTGGACCAAGATCCACGAGCGGCCGCCGTTGGGCGAGATCTTCGCCATCGGTGTCGACCCAGACTTCCACGGCCAACGCCTCGGGATGCCGATGACGGCGGCCGGTTTGCACTGGCTGAGCGAAAAGGGACTCGAGCAGGGAATGCTCTACGTCGAGTGCGACAACACCCCGGCCGTGCGAACCTATGAACGACTGGGCTTCAGCACTGTGCGAGTCGACCGTGCCTGGCGGATGCGTCGCTAGAGCCCGACGCCGACCAACGAGCCGATCGCATAGGTCAAAGCGGCCGGGACGGCCGTGAAGGCAACCTGACGGGCCACGGTCTTGGTGCGGGAGACTTCGGTGAACTTGGCGATGGCGAGACCGATCCCGACGGCGGCGATGAACGCAAGGATCAGGGTGGCGACCAGCGCCGTGTTGCCCTCGGAGAAGATCCATGGAACGAGCGGGAGAATGGCGCCGAACGAGAACGTTGCCAGTGAGGCCAGAGCAGCCGCCGTTGGAGAGCCGAGCGCTCCGGGGTGGATGCCGAGTTCTTCGCGAGCATGGAACTCGAGGGCGAGTTCGGGATCGCTGATCAGGGAGTTCGCAAGATCGCGCGCCAAATCGGGATCGACTCCACGCGACTGGTAGCGCTGGGCGAGCTCGACGGCTTCGACTCGTGGATTGCGTTCGAGCTCGCGTCGCTCCATGGTGAGCTCACGCTCGAGCAGTTCCGCCTGCACTCGCATCGAGTTGTACTCGCCGGCGGCCATCGAGATGGCGCCCGAGACCAGCCCGGCCAGTCCGGCGAGCATCACGACATCGGCACTGGTGTCGGCGCCGGCGACACCGAGAATCAGGCCCACGTTCGAGACCAAACCGTCGCTCATCCCGAAGACGGCAGCTCGAGCCGCCCCACCCTGGATGTCGCGATGATGGTGCTCGTCGATCGGGGGCAACGGGATCGTCGACGGCTCGTCACTCATGGACAAGACGCTACCTCGTCGAGGAACGAGGAGGATCAATCGACACGTCGACCTGATCGATGCCGCCAGAACCGTCCCGAACGGGCCCACGCCACCTGGCCCGGTGCCGGTCGGTGCCGCTGTTCACACGAGTGAACCGCGGCGTTTCGCCGCCGCTGCATCGATCAGGCGGGGCCGGCAGGTCACCGGCGGTAGCGTTGCAGCGGTGAGATCACCGTGGGATCCGAGTCGAGCCGAATACGCCGAAGCGCTCGAGGGCCAACCGCGGTTTCGCGTCGATCAGCTGTGGGAGGGCCTGTATCAGCATGGCCTCGAGCCCCAGGAGATCACCACGCTCCCGAAGACGATGCGGAGCGAACTCGCCGAGCAGTTCCAACCCTCGCTGATCCCTGCCGCCCGCCAACAGACTCCCGACGGCCTGACGGTCAAGCGGCTGTGGGAGCTCGACGACGGCGCCCGAATCGAGTCGGTGCTGATGCACTACCCGGAGCGCTCGACGGTCTGCATCTCGAGCCAGGCCGGCTGTGCCATGGGCTGCGGGTTCTGTGCGACGGGCCAGGCGGGCTACGAACGGCATCTCACCGTCGGCGAGATCCTCGAGCAGGTCGTTGCCGCTCGCAACGAGGCCGCGCCCCGACGCCTGTCGAACATCGTGTACATGGGCATGGGCGAGCCGTTCGCCAACTTCGATCGTGTCGTGGAATCGATCGAGCGCATCATGGGAGATCTGGGTATCGGCGCTCGCCACATCACGGTGTCGACGGTCGGGCTGATCCCACAGATCCGCAACTTCACCAAGCTCGGATGGCAGGTCGGTCTGGCCGTTTCGCTCCACGCCGCCAACGACCAGCTACGAACCGAGCTGGTCCCCATCAACGCTCGGAATCCCATCGACGAACTGGTCGATGCCTGCCAGGAATTCCGTGCGAAGACCGGCCGACGGGTCTCGTTCGAATGGGCGATGATCGCCGACACCAATGATCGCGACACCGACATCGCCGAGCTCGCTCGCATCGCCAAGCGAGCAGACGCCCACGTGAATCTCATTCCCCTGAACCCCACGCCCGGTTGGCCGACCACCGGCACGGCGCCGAAACGCATCCGAGCGTTCGAACGCGGGCTCGCCGAGCGCGGCGTGAATGTCACCGTGCGGGCCAATCGCGGCACCGACATCGACGCCGCCTGTGGCCAGCTCCGTGCCAATCACGAGGCGACACCGGTGGCGCTGCGGGCGCGCCGTGATTCTGCGGCCGACACCGCCGTGTGACCCCACCATCCGACCCACCAGATCCATACTGGAACCCATGTACCGCTGGTTCAATCCTTCACACCCCCGCACGCTGATGACCGCGGTCTTCCTCGGCTACTTCGCTGCGGTCTTCGGGCTGCTCGGCGCGTCGTTCAGGAACGGCGGGCTCCACCTGCTCGTTGCGGTGCTCCTGGCCGCAGGCGCCTTCGGCACCGCGAACAACAAGCGACTCGGCTACTACGCGCTCGGCGTCGCCAGCGTGCTCGACGTGCTCCTCATCGCCTCGCTGCTTCGCTTCGGGCTCGATCTCAAGCTCACGCTCATGTGGGTGGTCAACCCCCTCGTGTTCCCGGTGGCGCTCGCCGCGTCGGTCTTCCATCCGCACAGCCGTGAGTACCAACGCATCTGGTTTCGGTGACCACCGGCTCGATCGGGAACGACATGGTCGGATCCAAGACCCTGATTCGGCCCGCCGAACCATCTGGTCCCAAAAGGAAGCTGACCCCGGGGGGCGGCGGCAGTCCCGGGGTCAGCAGGCCGCAATTCCGAAGAATGGCGACATCGAGGACTCTAGCCTTCCGACGTAAGAAGAACGGGATTCCTTCCTAGTTTTTTCGAAGTTGAAGTATTCCTGACCTGCGGCGATGTACACGTCCCAACGACTTCGCTGGTCAGACGCGTGCGATGCAGGAACGCATCAACTGGCCGAGCACGATCGCCCAGGTCGCGACCATCGGCACGCGTCGCATCGAGCCGCAGTCCGACCGGGCAACGCTCCGCTCGAAATCGGGGAGCAGCGCTAGCGGAGCGCACCGATCACGGTGCCGACGAGCTCGTTGATCTCCGCCGCCGAGCGTCGGTAGTGACGCCGTGCGCGCTTGTAGGGGTCTTCGACGTCCCAGCGTCGATCGAGATAGCGCATCGGATCGCGATCGACCATCGCCGCCAGGAGACCGTCGAGTCCCGTGATCCCGCGCTGTTGGATCAGTTCGGCCGCCTCCTTGAGCGGAATGACGCGTTCGAACGCAAGGTCGTCCTCGATCACGATGTTCTGCACGTGTCGGGCTTCCATCGTCAAGATCAGTGACGACACGGCGAGCTTCTCGGTGTCGATCACCGATGATCGATGGCGGTCATCGACGTTGACGCCGAGCTTGGCAACGGCCTTCGCCATGTCGGGTTCGAACACTCGGCCGTTCTCGAGGAAGCCGGCCGAGCGGAAGGACCACCGGGCTTCACCGAATCGGTCTCGGGCGATCACTTCGGCCGCCGGTGACCGACAGATGTTTGCGGTGCACACGAACAGGATCTGCTGCCGATCGGCACTCTGGTCTGACGGTTCGGACACTGCTGCTATCACCTCGTGGGTCGGGCCAGTAACTACGGTAATCGCCGAATCCTCCTGATCGGCCATTCGGCTTCTAGTCTGAGCGGATGATGTCCATGCCGACCGATCAGCTCCCCGAAGGCGACGAGAAGCGACAAGCCGTTCGCACGATGTTCGACACGATCGCGCCTCGCTATGACCTGGTGAACCGGATCATGACGTTCCGAATGGATGTCGGCTGGCGCAGGAAGACACTCGAGACCCTTCGTCTGCGCGATGGCGCAGTCGTTCTCGATCTCGCCTCCGGCACGGGCGACTTCTGTGTTGCCCTCGAGAAGCTCGGGCACCACCCCGTGGGCATCGATCTGAGCTACGGCATGCTCGCCGCGGCTCAGAGCGATCACGATCGGGTACAGGGCGACCTCTTGGCCCTCCCGATCGCCACGGGTTCCGTCGACGCTGCGGTGTGCGGGTTCGCCCTGCGGAACCTCGTCGCACTGCCACCCTTTTTTGCCGAGTTGCAACGAGTGGTGCGGCCGGGTGGCCGCATTGCACTGGTCGATGTCTCCGCTCCCGACAACAAGCTGATGGCGTGGGGACACGGTCTGTACTTCAACAGAATCGTTCCCAAGGTCGGAGGATTGCTGTCTGACGGCCCGGCCTATGCCTACCTCCCCAAGTCGGTCTCCTACCTACCGGAGCCCGGCATCATGCTCGACATGTTGTCGGCCGCCGGTTTCGCCGACGTCGAGCGTCGACAGCTGAGCGGAGGGCTTGCGCAACTCCTCACCGGGACCCGCCGCTGAGGTGGACGATTCACCCACTGCCACCAGGCAAGTCGGTTCGCCCACCGGCGTCAGGCACCCAGTACTCTGCCCAGCGACAACGGTTGCCTGTGCAATGATGCCCGATGACCTCGGCGGATGACCACGCTCGCAACGCCGTCACCAAGGCAGCAATCGTTCGTGAATCGTTCGGCCTCTCGGCGCTGACGGTCCACGGTCTCATGGAGGCCATTGCCGATCCTGAGGAGCAAGGTCGAAGCGATCAATGTCATCGCTTGTGGTCGGGTCGAACGCGGACATCCTTGCGGTGGTGACGTACCAGTGGCAATGATCCAACGGTGGCGCGCCGGCGTCCACCCATCCGTTCGGTCCCGGATGGAACACGACAAGGGATCAACGCCGCCACAGGGAGGCGAGACCCGTCGGTGACGTCTCGACAATGGCGTAACCTTCCGAGCGAAGCTTGGCAACGGTAGCTGCGTCGAGGTCACCGACTGCCACGAAGACGGTCGGGACGAGCGGTTCGTCGTCGAACGGAGTTCGCGGGACGCCCCCCCATATGAAGTTGGAATCATCTGGGTAGTACATGAGCGCTTGGCCGGTCGAGCTCACGATGTTCGACAAGAAGGTAGCGTCAGCTTCCACCGCCACTCGACCAGCGACATGGTCAAGCGGGAACGCTCGTGTATAGGTATCAGAAGACCCACTGACGGCAGCGACGACGTCGTCCGGGTAGACCGAGGATGCCAAGGCCAGCACCTGATCTCTCTGGTCGGCAACAGTCCGGATGGTGGACAAACGTGCGCCTGCGAGAGCGAAGAAGACGGCCAGCGATACGACCGAGATGGCCGTTTCGGCACGTCGTGTCGGTTTGACGAGTGTTCTCCCGACCCAAGCGATGGCGAAGATGGTGGCGATCATTCCTACACGATGCCAAATGTAGGAGCCGTTGAACACCGATGGCGGAGATCCAACAGCGAAGGCGAGCGCCCCGACGGTGATGACCGCCAGTCCGGCTGATGTCGGTTCCATCATCCGGGATTTCAGATCGGGTGTGGCGAGGACCAGGCGGCCCACGATCAGGTAGACCACCGCTGCGAGGATCACTACTGCGAGCCGTTCGGCACTGTTGTAGATGGTCAGGAATGCATCCCACGATCCGATCGACAGAATCCGCACGATGACGTCATAGTCTCCTCCCTCCACCGTGTCCTTGGGTGCTGCGAGAAACCACCAGACGACCGGAAGAAGAGCAGGCCAGAACTGCCGTAGCCGATTGCGTAGTGCCCCTACCGTGACCCCGTCGACAAGAAGGAGATAGCCGATGAGCATGCCGAACCCCACGATGTGAGCGAGCCACGTGGCAGCGAGCCCCACCCAAATGATTGCGGTGTTGCCCGTCTTGGCCGTGCCGCGGGTGTCAGTCGCTGCAGCGGCCACTGCGAATGCGAGAACAAGCGAAAGCTGGAAGTTGTAGAACCCAAGACCGTACGTTGCCCCGATGGCGAACGGAGCAGCGATGGCGGTAGCGGTGGCGGGCGACCACTTGTGTCGTGTCCAGAAGTATCCGAGAGCGGCACAGAGGCCGCCCGGCAAGAAGATGAGGAGGACGACTTCGGCGGCATCTGGCCCGACCGCCATGGTCATGATGCCGAGTGCAAGGTCGGCAAGCTGGTTGGGCCACGGCCAGAAGCTGAGCGCCGTGGCTTGGGAACCGTGCCCAGCGACAGTCTTGGCGAAGTCGGCTGCGAGCTGGACGTGATGGTCGCCGTCTTGCGGCCGGAATCCAAGGCCGACGAGTGCCGCCGCAACGAGCATCACACCAGCAACAATGCAAACGGCCGGGACAAGGCCGCGATCCTCGCATTCACGTGTGGCAGGCAGGCGCCGGCGAAGAGGAGAAAGGAAGTGGATGAGGGCCACAGGTCGAAGGCTCCTGAAGACTCCAGTGGCAGCACCACAGGGCGAAGGGGCGGAGGGGCATTGACTCAAACCCTCGCCGCCAGCGGATCACTACCGCTTCCGGTCGGTATCGATGAGCACGGCGAGAAGAGTCGAACGACACCCTGCCGCTACCTCCGGGCCGATCGTTCGAGCGGTCGGACACGAGGCAAGGTTGTCATCAGCCTGCAGCCCGACGGTTCGGACCTCTACCCCTCAGTCTTCGACAGCAACTGACCTGGATCGAAGCACCAGTACTCCGCCAGCCAGCACGAGTGCCGTACCGGCGATCCCCATGATGATGGCGTCGGATCCGGTCACGGGCAGCTGCTGCTTCCCGGCGACGACGACGGCCGGAGTGGGCGCGACCGGCTGCGCAACGGGAGTGACGACCGCGGGCTCGAGAACGATGGCTTCGACTTGGACACAGTCGACAGCGCTCGAACTGGAATCCTCGCACTCCACCGCACCTGCGGCGGAGGCGCCAGTGAAGACGACCCCGGCCAGTGCCACTGTTGCCATCAGGCTCTTCATCGCATGTGCTCCCATCATCAAGGCCTCTGCCGTTTGACAGCATATGCCAAGGCCGACCATTGCGCTACAGCAAGATCGCTCAGCCTCACCAGTCCGAAATCACCGGTCGATCAGATCAGGAACCTGGTGTGAGAACCAGCGAATGTGGTTCAGTGTCGACGAACGTCTCACCGTCCCACGTCCACTCCACCGGCGGCTGACGGGCCGATGGCAACAGGTTCAATGAGGCCTGGGCCGAGGGAACGACGTAGGAGAATTCGAGCTGGGTGGTGCTCTGTCGAGGCAGCACCAGCCGCCACGCCGCAACGAGGACGCTCCCGTCTGCGCCGAAGACCTCCGTGATGGTGCCATCAGGAAGATCCAGCTGGAGCGTACTGACCGGGAGGTACAGCGCCAATCGGCCGTTGTAGGTTCCGGCAGCTTCGAGCCCGATCTCGCGCCAAACGCCGACGGAGAAGTCGCTGAGTCGTGACGAGGCATCATTCCGCAGTGTCACGGTGGCATCGATGCGGACCGCCTCGCCTCCGAACTGTGCCTCATCGACGAGCCGAGTGGTTGCGTTGACCGACATCGAGACGTACGGGTCGAGCTTGCTCGCTCCCAAGTTCAGGAGAAAGACGCCGACGTCGCCGTCTGACACCGAGCCATCGATGCCAGCAGCTCGCCACGCTGCTTGCTGGACCGGGTCGGGCGAATACATCATGAGGTGGCGCCCCCGAGCGGCAGGCGCGAGTGATCGAAGCAGTTCGAGCGGATCCCATCCGCCCTCTGCAAACTTTGCGGCTGCCGCAGCAGAGATGGCTGACAGTGCGTCATTGCGCCCGAGCTGCACTTCGTCAGAACGATCGCCGTACCGCTGGTACTGCTCCTTCAGAACGTAGTCGAGAGCATTGTCAACTGTCAGCGTTCGGCCGTCTACTTCGACCTCGCCAACGACTTCCAGCAACGCAGCGAGAGCAACCGGGTCAACAAGCATCACACCATCAGGTGTCGAGCCCGTTATCGCTTCCCACATCACCAAGGCTTGCGGAGCCACGACCTCGTCGAACCGAGCTGAGTACGTCAGCTTGCGGAAATCGTTCGTTGGAAACAGAAAGCCCCACCGATCGGCAAGATCAGGATCAAGTATCTCGACACCAGCAGGGGGAAAGACGGTTCGAGAGGGGCGAAAGCCAGCGAACCCCAGATCACCATCATCGATCTCGACCTCGCCGATTCCCAACGGCATTCCCGATCCGAGCCGCATCTCAGCGTTGTTCGCGCCGAGGGCCAGATAGCGGTCGCTCGCCAGGAAGCGCTCGAGACCATCGACGATGACGCGAAGTCGGGTCGCCTCAACTTCGAGGTCATCGACCTGGTCCGCGAAATCGCGTTGCAACGTGCGAAAAGGCTCAACAAGCCCGTTGACGGGGCCACGGTCGGCTTCGATCACGGCCAACTCGAAAGCTCGCAACGTCACGCCGAGTTCGGCGACGACATCGGACGGCGGGTGCGAAGAACCACCTCGATAGCTCTCCGCAACGCGAACCACCTCGAGCGCGTGCGCTGAGATCGACGCTCCTCCCGCCGCCCCGGCGCGCACCACCGCAAACTGGCGCCCCAGAACCGGGACGCCTCTGATCGGCCACAGCACCGGTGACGACAAGGCTTGATCGCTTGCGCCGAGATCAGCAGCGCCCTGTTCGAGCAAAGGCAAGATCACCGGTATCGCGACCTCGTCATCGTCGAACATCGCAACCGCGGCGTCGAGGTTGTCTCGACCCGCCATTCCTCGAGACCGAGCGGTCTGCACTTGCCATGCGCAGGCAGCGACCCACAGTACGAGCCCAACCGTCGCCCACCGCTTCCAGGTGAACAACTCGTTCAGCCGCTTCTGCAGCGTCGACAGAGGCCGAGCACGTCGATCGTCGTGTCGCTGCATCGCGACAGCGTACGCCAGTTCTGAGGACTGGCACGCTGTCCGCTCTTGGACGGAGTTGTTGGCGACAGCGGTCACAGCGTTACGTTCAAGCCTGATTGCCCTTGGCCACACAGACCCTCGCAAGTCGGACTCCAAGACCGAAGCAGACGTACCGTATCGCCCGACTTGACCCCAGCGAAATGTTCCGCCTCTCATGTCGCCGACATGGTCAACAGCGCGACGTCGATGCTCGACGGCAAGGCACAAGACCAACGCAGCTAGTCTCCTGTGACCGATGATCCAGTGGGGCCGACATTGACATCAGATCAAACCCGACCAGTCGACTATGACCCATGGTCTGGTCGTCGAGGCATCGTGCGGTTGTTCGTGACGTCAGTCGTCCTCGCCAGTCTCTATTGGCTCCTTCGGCCAGGGAACAAGACCGAAGCCGAAGACGCATTCGACTTCGCCCTTCGAGTTCGAGAGGGCGCCGGGCCTGAGGGACTGGTCGCTCGACAGCTACTCTTCATGCCCCTCGGCCGCGGCCTCGTGGTTGCCGCTGATGCGCTCGGCGTCACGCTCGATGCGTACACCGCCCTTTCGCTGCTCTCGCTTGTCTCGACGGCAGTGGCCCTGCCGCTGTTCTTCGACTATCTGCGCCGATTCAGGCGACTTCCGGTTCGAGCAGCTCTTGCCGGGGCGGCGCTGCTTGGTGCCACCCACGGTGTGTGGCGCTATGCGGCCGAAGCAGACACGTACGGACTCACCGTGCTTGCCGGAGTGGTGCTGTTGATCGCCGACGCAACCGCAGCGGAGAACCCCCGTCGCCAGCCGATGTTCTTGGCCCTGGGCCCGCTGATTCTCAGCGTGAATCTCTTTCTGGCCATCCCCTTCGCCGTCCTCCCTGCTACTCGTCTTCTCATGCAACGTCGTCCATTTGCCGCCATGCGCCACGTTGCGATATCGATCGTCATCGGAGTCGGCACCGCGGTCGGTTGGTTCGCACTCGTCGACCCCGGGACAAGCTTCGGAGACTGGCTCGGCGGTGGTTCCGGATCCACTGGGTTTGCGCCGTCCAGCCTCGCGAAGGCACTCGCCGGCGCGGGTCAAGCAGCGTTGTCAGGCACGTTTGTGTTTGGATTCTCATCGGTTTCCAGCCGAGTGACATCGGCCTTGCCGTTGGTCAACACAACCGAGGAGGTGTTCATCGGACAACACTTGGACGACCGGCTCACTCTTCTTGGAGCATGCACAGCAGCGTTGGTCGCCATCGCAGCGCTGGGCCTCGTCTCGTCCGCAATCCGAGGCGAGAAATCGACTCTGACGACAGAACGTGAAAGCGGCGCCGTCGATCAGGGCCTACTGTCAGGTCTTCTGGTGTGGATGGTGCTTCATGCAGCAATTCTCACGATGTCCAACCCAACGGCACCAGAGCCCTGGATCCCGCTCCTCCTTCCGCTCGCGACCATCGTCGCCGGTCTTGCCGGTCAGCGACAGCGATCCATCCGGTGGCTGTCCGGATTGGCGCTCGCCGTCGCGCTTCATACCTTCGTCGGCGGCTATCTTCCCGTTCGATCAGCCACGACCGATTACAACCGCGTCCGGTCAGCTGAGTTCACCGATCGGGCATCCGCTGATGATCTCATCGTCACGTTCAACTCGACCTATGGGCGATGGTTGGCCTACCACCAGCAGTCGGAGGTCATCGACCTCAGTGTTCTGACCGACCTCGAGCTGGAGACGACGCTCGCGACGATCGATTCCGACACGGCTGATCGGCGCGTGTTCGTGACAGACGAAGTCGTTGCCCTTCCTGGCTACATCGGGTCAGCGGCCTCGATCCCTGCCCGTATCCAAACAGAAGTCGAGCGTTGGGGTGACCGGCTCGTCGTCGTCCGTGAGAGCGCGCTCGGTTCGTTGTATGAGTTGCGGGAACAAGCCACCAAGCCCTGACCGGCGACCAGGTCGCGATGAACCTGCGGTATCGGTTCGCGGTACGGTGATGACACGCGACAGGCGGTTGCGTGCGGGAAATCAGCAGCTCGAGCGGTGGAGATGAGCGGAAACTGTCACAATGCAGCCTGAAAAGCCGATACGAGGAAAGATGAAGAGGCTCGCCGCTCCACTCGCGCTCCTGTTCGGCACCCTTGCGCTCGTCATTCTCGGTGCCCAGTCGGTCCGCGACTGGGAGGCGGAACCATCGTCAGCACCTGGAGGGGACTCCTCAGGGATGGCCACATCGGAGACCTCGACAGAAGCTCGACCAGAAGACGACATCGATGTGGCTGGCACGACCACGACGAGGCCCTTGTCAGAGACCGACCCCTCCACCTACTTCGTGAGCAGCACCGGAGACGACACGCACGATGGACAGGCTCCAGAAACGGCGACGCTCGACTTGCAGGCTGCGATCAATCGCCTTCAACCCGGACAAACCCTTTTCGTGATGAACGGCACGTACGAGCGAGTCCTCGGATCGGGTCAGGGCGGCCATTTCCGACTCGCAAGTTCCGGAGAGCCGAACAAGCCGATCACGATCGCTGCCGCTCCAGGCCATCAACCGGTCATTCTCGCCACACAAGGGTCAGGAATCGAGCTGGTCGGCTCCTACTTGACACTTCGCGGAATCACAATACGTGGCGAGGGATTCGGCCCCGACAACGACTTCGGGTTCGGCGTCATGGCCGAGAAAGGTCACCACATCGAGATCTCGGAAATGACCGTTTCGGGAATGCCGATCGGCGGCATCGCCACCATCGAGACATCCCATGTGACGATCACGGACAACACGGTCTTCGACAATGCGAAGTGGGGTCCGGAGCAGGGATCGGGGATTTCCATCTACGAGCCGATCGACTTTGGCCATGGCCCAGATGCCGACGGCTATACCGATCGCATCATGGGCAATCTGGTCTACGGCAACGAGAATGTCACCGGCGCAAGCTGGCGAGACGACGGCATGGTCACCGATGGCAACGGGATCATCCTCGACTATGGCCGCCGGAACGGCTACTCCGGCAGTTTCCTGGTGGCGAACAACATCGTCAGCGGGAATGGTGGCCGGGGAGTTCACATCTTCAATACCGACCGTGTCGACGTCATTCACAACTCCACCTTCGGCAATGGCCGGTCGACCAATCTCTTTCCTGAGGGGTCGAACGCCGAGTTGGCAGCATATGACGCAGCCGAGGTTCGCTTCCTCGACAACATCGCCCAGGCATCGGAAGACTCACGACTGACCTTGCGCACATGGCGAGCCGACGACCACATCACCGACAACAATGTCTATGTCGGCGACGAGCCAGATGGCGGGGTCGGACCGAATGACGTCGTTCTCGCGAACGGGCCCATCTACAAGTCGCCGACTCTCGACGCTCGAGCCGGCAATTTTGCCGTGCTACCGCAGAGCCCTGCATCCGGCCTGGCGGCGAGCCGGATCGTCAGCGTCGATGCGTTCGGAACTCGACGTTCGGAGGCACCGACAGCGGGAGCGGTCGAACTCGCGGCACAAGCCGGTCGAGCGATGCCGGCAGAGACGCTCGACACCTCGCTGCCTGGCGACGGCGGCGCAGCCGCAGCCGAATCGGCCACAGCCATGCTTCCCGACGCCGCCGAGCAAGCGAATACCCCCGCCGCCACATCAACCACGACACCGGAGACGCTCGGCACCCAGTCCATGACCGATGACGACGATCGTGAAGCTGCCGCAGCCGAATCAACCGCAACCACGCTCCCTGATCCCGCCGACCAAGTGAGCACCCCCTCCGCCGCTCCAACGACGCCCGCCCCCACCGACAACGCGGTGCCGCCGGCGCAAGAACCGACGGCAGCACATACTGCTGTCTCCCCAACCGACGCAGAATCGACTGATCTGGGCTCCGGCGATCTCGCAGGAGAAGGCAGCGAAGCTGTTGACGGCGGGCCCAGCGCACCCAATCTTGCTGACGTGGAGCCCGCGCCGGCTCGACTGCCACTCTCGGTGGCCCCGCCCCCCGACCGCGGCCCGACTTCCGTCGACGACCCAACGCCAGCGTTGGCTTTCATCCAGATTCATGCCGACGGCGCCACAGATGACGGTCCCCAGCGGCTGGTGACCGCAACGGCCGGCATGTTGGCGCTGGTGGTTGCCGTGTTGGGCTTCCGCACTCTGGCCGGCCCGCCGAGGAGTAGGTCAGTAGCCTGACGGGCTACGACCGATTGCTGCCCCCAGCGCTCCGACTCCGAACCAGAATCGTTCGTGAGCACGCCACCTCGATGGATGTCGGATCGGCAGGAGACCCGGAGCGAACAGCACCACTTTGGCAACGGCGCGGATCAGGGGCAGAGCTGTCGACTGCAAGAACGCCGGCCGGCTGCAACGTTCCACCCGGAACCATGCAGCACCGAATCGTCGGGCCCTCAGTCTCATGGCGCGATCGTCGACGTGATCAGGGGTGATCCACTCGGTCGCCACCGCTCGAGAAGCAATCACTCGGCCTTTCTGCGCCAGCATCCGACCAAGATGATGGTCTTCGCCGCCCAGCCGGGCGAAGGCCGACGCGAATGGGGGATTCGGTAGATCGTCGACGCGTAGCAGGCAGTTGCCCATGCGCAAGGTGTCGATCGCGGTCCCTGGTGGCCACTGCCGATACTCGAGCACACGTGAGTCTCGAATCGACCGATCCACATCCGCGTGATACTCGGTGAGACACTCCCCGACGACTGCTGAGACACGCCCATACCGTTCGGAATCGGCGACCAGGTCGGCCAACCATGACCGCGACACCGTCATGTCATCATCGATGCACGCCATCCACGTGCCGACCGCTTCGGCGACCGAACGATTTCGTACAGCCACCACACCGGTTTCAGCTTCGACGACGAGACGCAGCCCGGGCAAAGCGGCCGCAAACTCGGTCACGATGCGATTGGTCTCGTCAGAGCCTTCGTTGTCGATGACCAGCGTCTCGATCCAGCAGCCATCGGGGCCTTGATCCATCGCAGCGAGTGAATCGAGACAACGACGAAGCTCGAGCGGCCGCCGGTAGGTCGGGATGGCCACCGTCACGGTCTTCGGCGCCGCCGGCGACATCAGCGACTCATCCCCGATGGTAGATGTAGCGGTCGCGACGCCACCGCGACCCGAGCGATCGCTTGTCACGGTTCATGACCGCTCCGATGATCGTGGCACCCGACTGCTCGAGTTCTGATCTCACCTGGAGCAGGGCCGGTGTTCCCGTGCGGCGAGCATCGACAACGACGATCACGCCGTCGGCGACGCGAGATACCACGAGCGGATCCGCGGCGCTCAGGACAGGCGGGCAATCGATGAGCACGAAGTCGACCTCGGCTCGCAACATCTTCAAGACATGACTGAAAACGCTGCTCCCCAGGAGTTCTGCGGGATTCGCCGGCAATGCGCCGGCTGGAACGAGCCAGAGATTCTCCTCGCCGGTTTCGATCGGAGCAAGCTCTGCACCCGAACCGAGAACCTCGGACAAACCAGGCCGACCATCGAGCTCGATACCAAGAATCGATTCGGTCGAGGGCCGTCTCATATCGGCGTTGATCAGCACCGTTCGGCTTCCCGACTGGGCGAGAGCGACCGCAAGGTTCGTGATCGTGGTGGACTTTCCCTCGCGGGAAGGCGCTCGTGACGGTGAGCACGACACCTCCTTCGGGCTCGAGCCTCGTCCCGACGAACTGCACCGATGACCGCAGCCGCCGGATCGACTCGCGCGATCCGGCAACCCAGCTCCCGCTGGCATCCTTTGACATGAACAACGATTTGTGCGGCGATCGACCGCTGAAGGGCACTCGCGGGAGCGCCCCAAGGACACGAGTTCCAAGGCTCGCTGCCACACTCGTCTCGTCGCGGGCCGTGCGATCGAGTCGACTGCCGACAACGGCGGTGACCAAGCCCACGATCGCCCCGAGCAAGGTCCCTGCAACAAGAACGAGGCTTCCCGGAATGCCGACGAGGGAGCCGGGCTGAGCTGACGACAGGACTTCGGCTGGAGGTTGCAGGCTGGCGAGCGACTGATCGTTGAGCGCAAGTTCCCTCCGCCGGTCTCGGACCTCAGTGGTGAGCAGCGACAGCGATGCCTGTTCGCTGGAGAGCTCTGTGGTGACACGATCGATTGCCGCGGCGTTCACCGCAGTATCGGGCGATCTGCGCAACTCTCCGAGTTCGAGAGTGAGTCGGTCGACCTCGGCTTGCGACTCGATCAGCGCCGCCTCGGCGGCGGCAGCTTGGGTAGCAACAGCGTTTGAGCCACCCGTCAAGAGCGAGGATTCGGCCTCGAGCGCATCAGCGACATAGGAATCGGCAACAGCGTTGGCCACGTTGGCCGCCTCGGTTGGGTCCTCGCTCCGGAACCGGATCGAAATGACCTCGCTCTTGGGCACGAAATCGACAACCAGACCACCGATGATCCTCTCCGCATTCACGCCGCTCACGGTTGCTGCAGCCGCAGTCGCCGTACGATCGGATGCCACGATTTCGGCCTCACGCTCCAACACCGGCGCCCGCGGACTTCCATTTGTCGACCCGATGAGCGTTGGACCGAGCACGATCTTCGCCTCGGCCTCATATTGTTCGACCCTGCTTGACTGAAACCAAAGCGCGAGCACGAGGCCGACGATCAACCCTGCGATCACGGCCCAGTAACGTTGCCGAACGGCTGCGATGTAGTCCTCGAGGGACGCAGCAGTCCGGCCAGATGAATCAGCCTGGTACATCATGTGGTCACTTCCAGATTAGAGCGTGAAGCCGACGGATCGAGGTCACTCGTCGTCGGAGCGGGACGTAGGAAACTACCCGAAGTGAAGGCGACAACGAGCAGGAACGGCAGGCTGCGGTCGACGATTCCTGACTCGGTGACGGAGAACATGAGCATGAAACTGACCATCAGAAGCGGCGTCATGGCCGACCACCCCGGAACGTCACGAATCAGGGCTGTGCCCCGAACGACCGCGCTTGCCAGGAACAGCAGGAACAGCATCAGACCGACGACGCCGAGCTGGAGGAGATAGTCAAGGGCCGCGTTGTGCGCGCTCGGCGGCGTCCACTCGTTGGCAATCCAGATCGCATGTGCCGGGCTCTGCCAGCCGTTCCAGAACGCCGAATACCCCGATCCAAGCCACGGGCGAACCCCGAGTTCGGGGATGATGTCTCCCCACAACTGGGTGCGTCCGGTGAGTGTGATGTCCTTGTCGAGCAAACCGGTGATGAAGGGCAACGCTGCGATGCTGAACAGGAATCCGACGATCGAAGCGCTCGTCAGAGAAACCACCACCGCCCCGAAAAGGGTGCGACGCGCCCGAAATGCCACGAAGATCACCAGGAGTCCACAGAGAAGCACGGCGGCTGCAAGCGAGGTCTTCGACTCGGATTTCAAGAGCGCATAGATCGAGAGGCCGATCATCGGGGTGACCCACCAACGGCTTCTGCGATCATCGAGCCCTTGCAGGAGCAGGATGATCACCGAGAGCGCTGCGTACTGACCGAGTGTGTTCTTGTTCGGGTGAACACCGCTCCACACATCACCTTGGCGGCCGAATTGGGGCAAAGCCAGTGCGAATGCCGAGTGCACGACCATCGAAATCGCAATGGCAACTGCGGAGAGACGAAGCAGTTGACGGCGGCTCAGACGAAGCACCAGGTAGAACGCGATGAACACGGTGACCACAAGACCGAGAGACCGCCGTCCCGTCGTGGCAAAGTCGACCGACCAGAACGTTGACAGCAGAATCCACCCGATGAAGACGACGATGGTCTTGTTGAGCCTCGCGAGCGGAACCAGGAGCTCGATTCGAGGCAAGACGATCATGAAACCGACACCGGCGAGGAAAGCAAAGACCAACGACGAAAGCGGACCGGTCGAAGAATTGGTGTCTCCTGCCAGCTGTTGCGCCGATGGTTCGCTGAACCAGTCCAGAGGAAGTCCGAGGCTGTACACCAGCATCATCGCAACGATGAACAGTTGTTCCGCAAAAGGCGGCCGAATCAGCGCCTCCGGCGGTTCAATGGTGACGGGATCGATGGACTCATGGACCAACGTCATCGACGGACTCTCCGCAACACTGCTCCAGGATCGAGCAGGCCCGCAATCACCATATTGGCCACACCCGAAGCAGACCGGCCTTCGAGCCGCTGCCGAACACCCCTCCGATAGAAGTCGAGACTGCGAGCGCGGGCTCGTTCCGAGATCTCCTCGACAAGCGGCCGAGCGAGACGGTCAGCGAGAAACTCTTCGTATGTCGGCTCCCTCCGTCCATCTCGGCGCGCCGCTGCCCTGACGATCGAGAAGTCCTTGTGAGCAAGAACACGAAGCGACGACTGCCCGTTGAGACTGCCCGGATGTACCCGATAGTGGAGCAGTGGCTGAGCCACGTTGGCTGCTTGCGTCACTTCGATCGCTCGCATCATCATGTCCCAATCATCCACGAGACGTAGTGGCCAGTACCCACCGATCTCGTCCAACACCTCAGCTCGGATCAGCAGCGACGGATGCGACAGTGCGTGCCTTCCTGCCCATAGCGCCTCCACGATTGCGTCATGCTCGGTGGCAAGTCGATTGACAGCACCGAGCTGTCCTTCGAGGCCCAGGTTCTGAGTCCACGACCCGACCATGCCTACGTGAGGGTGGTCAGCCATGAAGGCAACTTGGACCTCGAGTCGCTCGGGGACTGAGATGTCGTCGGCATCCATCCGGGCGATGAATCGTCCCCGACACAGCGCCAGGCCCGCGTTGGCGGCTGCAGCTGTCCCGGCGTTGGGCTGTCTCATGACCACCAGACGGGGATCCTCGATGGATTCGAGGAAGCTGGCGGTTTCATCGGCCGAACCGTCATCGACGACGACGAGTTCGATGTCCCGAAGTGTCTGACCAAGGATGGACGCCACTGCTTCACGAAGAAATGGAAGCCCGTTGTATGTGGTGAGAAGAACGCTCACGAGTGGCGGGGGCGGCACGCTCAACCTCTCCACCTCGATCGCAAAGCGCTCGACCGGTTCGCGAGCGACCGAACAAGACCGGACGAGACCACGTCCGCCCCCAACTCCCGGGACGACGCCATCACCACTCGCTCGAGGAACTGATTGACAGCAGGCACAACGCCTGGACGCGTGTAGAACTGTTCGAGCGGTGTTCGAATGACGGCTCGCAGTCTGGATCGACGCGGAATCGAATGCCCAGCAAGGAAGCGATCGAGCACCCAGCGACTGTCGTCCTGAGGGTCGACGCCGCCCGAGCGCCCAACTCGTTTGGCCCATTCATCGATGATCTGATGACGAGCACTTCGCATGTCGAGGAGCGGCTCTATCGATCGTTGGCCCCCGACGGCGTTGTTGCCATGGAGGCGATAGTCGAAGACCGGTGTCCGTATGCCGGCAACCTGACCGAGAAATGGCATGACAGCGGCAAGGTAGGTATCGAGCGGGACCCGCCGATCGAGCGGGCGGGACTCGAGTGCGTCGACGAGCACGGTCCGACGCCAGGCCATACCCGATGTGATCGAAGCCTCGTAGTGGCCGAATCGAAGCAGAGGCGCCAGCACGTCGCCGGAACTGGGGTGTGGCTGGACTCCTGGAATCAGGCGCCGACCACGTCCGCTGCGAATGGACAATGATGCCCCGGCATCATCGATCAGGTCGAGCATGCCACTGACCTGGACGACACGTGGATCTGCGTCGAACGCAGTGAGCGTTCTCTCGACGCGCTGTGGTTTGGCTCTGTCGTCGGCGTCGAGCGGGAAAACGAAGTCTCCGCGACAGTGCTCCACACCGGCGGCGAACGCCTCCAACTGTCCCACGTTCTTCGGCATCACCACCAACTCGATTCGGTCACGGTACGGGCTCATTGATTGCACGGATCCATCAGTGGAGTGATCATCGACCACGACCACTTCACAGGCGACCGTCTGATCAAGTGCACTCTCGATGGCATCGACCAAGAACCGCTGATGGTTGTGATTCACGATCACGATGCTCGCTCGAACCATAGGGTGCCAGCCTAGTGTCTCGATCGTTGAGGTTCGTGGTGTGCGTCCGGCTCTCGTCCAGCGGCGCACGCTGGTCGAGACATGTCCGATGGACATGGCCTTCCATGGCGAGGAAACCGGCAGGTGAAGCAGAACGATCATCACCGACGCAGACGGCGATGCAGACCCGATGGGCAAGTCCAGGTTCCACGGCATCGTCGGGTGGATCAGTCAACGTTCGGTCGAGAGCCTTTCATGTCGAGAGCCTTTCATGATTCGAGAGCCTTTCATGAAGAGCAACCCAAGCCAGAGACCGATCGCCAAGATGGCCTCGGCCACGAGCGTCGTACCTACTGCCGCAGACCATCCGTAGGCGGGAATCAGCAAGAGATTGCCGCCAAGGTTGCCGATGCTCGCCAACAACGTCCCAGTGAACCGAACGAACGGCATTCCGAGGCAGTCGTAGACGTTCCCGCCGTGATATTGCACGGCCTTGATGAATGGGACGACCGACAGCCACTTCAGGATGGCCACCACCTCCCCCGCGTCGTCCAGGACCAAGGGCATCAAGCCAGATCCGAAATAGAGAATGACGGCCGCTCCTCCCCCGGTAGCCATCACGATCGGCAGATAACGGATGCCAGCGCGGATTCCAGTCGCACGGCCGAGCGCTCCCGCACGGAACAGCGACGGTGCGATCGCCCCCATCACACCGAACGTCGGTACAAGTGCGAGCGCAGCCGACCGTCCAGCAATCCCGTAGTCGCCGGCGGAGACGGCGTATCCAGAGTTGAGCAGAATCGGCCGATCGGAGGCGTCGAGAACTCCCTCGGACAACCCGTTGATTGCGAAACCCCAGCCCTCACGAGTGTCCTCGGCCAACCGTGCTCCGCGTGGAATCGGCCACGCATCGTGGAGAAGGGCGATCACGAGGGCACCGAACGCCGCCCCGGCCAGATTCGCCACCACCGCAATGCGTGCCCACGTCTCGACCGTCGCGTCGCCCAGCACGAGAACGAGAAGGCCAATCAATCTCGCCAGGACAGCTCCGACACGAATGACAAAACCGTCTCGCATGGACTCGACGGCGACAGCGAACTGATACTGGAGGTTCTGTGTGGCGAGCAACACGCCATACGCAACGGCGAGAAGAGCAAACTCCACTGGCGCAACCGGCCCGAGGATCACCGGCCGGCTGGCGACAAGCGCCAGGGTTGCAAGAACTGGGCCGGCTATGAGGAAGCCAACAGCACGGTGATAGCTCTCCGACGCAACGTGCCCGGTGGCTATCCGCCGCGTCATGAGTATCGGCGCACCTGCCAATGAGAGCGAGATCACCGGCGTCACGAGTCCCTGGACTGAGGCAATCACCCCGAAATCAGACCGCTCGAGGCTCCTCGCCAAACCGAGAAACATGATCAAGCTTCCGAGCGCAACCGCCCCCTCGGAAGCGGTGCCCCAGATCGCTTGAGAGGCAACTCTCCTACCACTCGAGACGATCTTGGCTTCGGAGGCCGAACTCACCCCTCGTTACTCGCGAGCACCACGATTGCCTGGGGCCGATGCCGGAGGATACCGAGCACGAAACTCGGATTGTTCCGTAGGTAGCGCCGACCGAGCCTTCGCGGTTCGAGCAGCAGTCGGAACAACCACTCGCAACCGAGTCGTTGCATGACAGCGGGTGCCTGCCGGACCTGGCCGGTATGGAAATCGAATGCCGCTCCGACGCCAAAACAGACCACACCGTCAAGTAGTGGCGCAAGGCGTGCCATCAGTCGCTCTTGCTTCGGTGTCGACAGCCCGACCCAGACCAGTTGAGCACCACTCACGCGGATGGCAGAGGCAACCTCTTCGAGCTCAGCATCAGTGAGATCACGAAAGGGGGGCGTTGCCGCCCCTGCCGAGATCGACCCAAATCGACGTGCCATCTCATCTGAGAGGTGTCGTGCGGTGCCCGGTCGTCCACCGAAGTAGTAGTGTCGCCATCCCTCTTTCAGGCCCGCTTGGTGGACGTCGAGCATCAGATCTGGCCCGTAGCAGCGTTGCATCTCGCCGAGGCCGACCGAGTGCCCACACCACACCAGGGGCATTCCGTCCGGCACAACGAGATCGGCGTCGTTGTGAATCATGGCAAGCGAGCAATCACGGGAAGACTCCATGATCCCGTGCACACCGGTTACGCAGACATATCGTCCCGACGCCGACTGTGAGAGCCAACGTGCGACACGATCAACGACGCCGGCAGGGTCGATCGCGGCGACCTTGACTCCGAGCACCTGCACATAGGATCCCTCGGATCGGGGATCCTCCTCAGTCACTGATCGTCCAGCTGCTGACGAATCCACTCATAGGTTCGCTCAAGACCCTCGCGAAGCGTGATGGTCGGCTCCCACGCCAGCTCCTGCAGAATGAGCGTGTTGTCACTGTTTCGGCCACGAACACCCTGAGGAGCTGTGAGATCATGCACGCGCTTCACTTCGATTCCCGCGATGGCAGCGGTGGTGTCGACCAATTCGTTGATGCTGACAAGTTCCGAGGAGCCGATGTTGATCGGAACGTCGACATCTGAATCCATGAGACGGAGCGTGCCTTCGACGCAGTCGTCTACGTACATGAACGATCGAGTCTGTTCGCCGTCGCCCCACACGTCGATCTCGTGGTCACCCGTCAACGCTGCGTTCGCGACCTTTCGACAGATGGCAGCCGGGGCCTTCTCCCGACCTCCTTGCCACGTTCCGTGAGGGCCGTACACATTGTGGAAGCGAGCAACACGCGTCTCGAGACCGAAGTCCTCGGTGAAGTGGCGACACATCCGTTCGCTGAACAGTTTCTCCCACCCGTAGCCGTCTTCCGGCATCGCCGGGTAGGCACTTTCCTCAGACAGAGCGGTGACATCGGGATCCGTCTGCTTGTCGGCGGCGTAGACGCATGCCGAGGAGGCGAAGAAGTAGCGCGAAACGCCAGCGTCACGAGAAGCTTCGAGGAGGTGGGTGTTGATCAGCACCGAGAGCATGCAGAGGGCCTTGTTGTTCTCGATGAAGCCCATCCCCCCCATGTCGGCGGCGAGGTTGAAGACTCGGTCCATCCCAACGACTGCGTCACGACAATGCTCGCGACGAGAGAGGTCTGCGACGATGTTCTCGGCGTCGGCGTGGAGCTGGTGCCACTCATCGAATGGCTTCTGATCGACCGTCCTCACCGAGTGGCCCGCATCAACAAGAGACCGCACGAGGTGGCCTCCGATGAAGCCTCCACCACCTGCCACCAATACCCGCATGAAACCTCCTCGGTCGCCGACTTTCGGCAACAGCGTACTGGCGAGACGTGAGCTTTGGCTTTGTTCACCTTCTTGGCATCGCGGTCAGCCTCTGGCTGGCCTGCCGTCGAGGAGGTCGGCGTCGTCCGGAAGGTCGGCGGATGGTAACGGTATCGGCCTACTGAGGGCGAGATGAAGCGTCGCCTTCAGCCGCCAGTGCCTCGGAGGACAGCGTCCGCCAGTGCCTCGGAGGACAGCGTCGATCGTCTTGATCAGGTAGCGGCGAAGATCAGCGCCATGACCGGTCCGAGCAGGACCAGCGAAAGCCAGAAGTCTACGAACCGCTTGCCAAACGAGCGGTGGAAACGAGGGCGTCGACCGAGTCAAGCGAATCCCAGCCACCAACCCCGCATCCCGGCGAGTGACCCGATCGGTCGACGGCTCCCACCTTGAGCGAGTGGGTGGGATTGCCCACCAGTGATCACCGTTTCGTCCTGACGCAGAGTGCTCGGGTCACTACCCTGACAAACGAGAGCGGGTTGGAGCGGGAGATTCAATGGCGAAAACACGAGACTGGCGATGGGTCGCCAAGCGAACACAACCGTGGGCGGACTTCTTCACGACGTCGGCGGGTTGGGCGTTGGTGCTGCTCTTCAGCAACTTGACGGCGTTGAGTGACCGCGGCCGTCTCGAGTCTGTGGTGTTCGCGATCGCTGCCGGTGTGTGCACCGTCGTCTTGCTCGCCCGGCGTGGCATCTACTCGGGCCGACCGACACTTCCCCGCACCGAAGAGATCTCCCGCCTGCTGTCATCGGTCATCATCTCCGGCCTGGCGCTCGCGGCGCTGTCGGCGCTGTTCAACTGGCCGATCGGTGCCAGAGAAATCGCACTCGGCTGCCTGGTGGCGTTCGTCTTCCGCTCGTTGGTGCGCGGCGTCCTCCGCGATGTCGGCGCTCGATTCTCCTCGGCCGACACCCGAGTCGCCGTCGTGGTGGTCGGCGTCGGCGGGGAGGCTCGAGACCTCGTCGAACTCATTCGCGATCACCCCGAGAGCCGACTGCACGTCCTCGGCGTGATCGGCCACGAACAGGTCGCCCGAGACAACGACCTCGTGGCCGACTGGCTCGGTCCGGCCGAGAACATGATCGAGATCATGGGTTCAAGGGGGGCAGAGGCAGCCATTCTCACCGCCACCGGTTTCCGTGGCCCCCAGTTCTCTCGCCTGACCGCCGAACTCTTCAGCGCCGGGTACGACATCCACGTGTCCACCGGTGTCAATCGACTCACCAACACTCGCTACGACGTGCGATCGCTCTCGCACGAGCCGCTCGTCGTGTTGCGTCACCGCCGCCCGCCTCGTTGGGAGCTTGCCACCAAACGGGCGATCGATGTCACCTTGGCGAGCGCGGGATTGGTCGTCGCTGCGCCGCTCATGCTGCTCACGGCCCTCGTGATCAAGCTCGATGACCGTGGGCCGGTCTTCTTCCACTCGCAGCGAGTCGGTATCGACGGCAAGCCCTTCGCCATGATCAAGTTCCGCTCGATGAGTGTCGACGCCGAAGCGCAAAAGGCAGCGTTGACCGAGAAGAACCAGCGCGACGGGCCACTGTTCAAGATGGTCGGCGACCCCCGAGTCACGCGAGTCGGTCGGTTCATCCGCGAGACTTCGATCGACGAGCTCCCACAGTTGCTCAACGTGATCCGCGGCGACATGAGCCTCGTCGGTCCTCGTCCGGCGCTTCTCGAAGAAGGCGATGCCTTCGATGACGAGCTGCGCAGCCGCTTCAAGGTGCCCCCGGGCATCACCGGCCTGTGGCAGGTGGAAGCTCGCTCGAACGCTGCGTTCTCCGCCTATCGACGCCTCGATCTGCACTACGTCGAGAACTGGTCGCTCGGGCTCGATCTTCGCATCATCTTGGCCACCGCCGAGCAACTCGCCATCAGCGTGATCACGCTGCCACTTCGCCGGATCGGCGGATCGGCGATCGACGGCGTGATCGATCTGCACGAGCAACCGGTCGATCTCCGACAGCCGGCGAGCACGACGACCGACGACGCTGCCGAGGGGCCGATCGTCGACCTCACCGAACCAGGACCATCGACGCTTCCGACCACCGGCGATCGAGCGGTCACGGGCTGATTCGGAACGGCCCCTGCCACTCCTGTGGCCTTGCTTGCCCTGACTCACCGCAGGAGGGCCGCTAGCGTGAGCGACGTTCGCAACGGCAAGGATTCGTGTTGACCCCGGTACCTCAGAACGCCAAGATCTTCGTCGCCGGCCACCGTGGCCTCGTTGGCTCGGCCATCATGCGAGCGCTTACGGCACGTGGCTATACCGAGTTGCTCACCGCCTCTCGAGACGAGCTCGATCTACGCCATCAGTCCGCCGTCGATCGCTGGTTCGACGAGCACCAGCCTGAGTACGTGTACCTCGTTGCCGGCACCGTCGGCGGCATCTGGGCCAACTCGACCCGTCCGGCCGAATTCCTGTACGACAACCTCATGATCCACGGCACGGTGGTGCATGCCGCTCACCGGGTCGGGGTCACCAAGCTGCTCTACCTGGGTTCGAGTTGCATCTACCCTCGGTTGGCCGAGCAGCCGATCGTCGAAGAGGCGCTCCTCACCGGTCCGCTCGAGCCGACGAACGAGGGCTACGCGCTGGCAAAGATCGCCGGGATCAAGCTCTGTGCCACCTACCGCCGCCAGTACGGCGACGACTTCATCTCGGCGATGCCCACCAACCTGTACGGACCCGGGGACAACTTCGACCTCGAAGCGTCACACGTCATCCCGGCGCTCATTCGCAAGTTCCACGAGGCCAAGATGGCCGGAACCAACCAGGTCGAGATCTGGGGCACCGGATCGGCGATGCGAGAGTTCCTCCACGTCAATGATCTCGCCGACGCCTGCCTACACCTGATGGAGCACTACTCCGACGAACTGCACATCAACGTCGGCACCGGTGAAGATCGCTCGATCGCCGACTTGGCCCGGCTGGTGGCCGAGGTGGTCCATCCTTCCGCTGAGCTCGTCTTCGACACATCGAAACCCGACGGCATGCCCCGCAAGGTGCTCGACGTCACCCGACTCCACGACTCGGGCTGGAAGCACACGATCGAGCTGCGCGAGGGTCTCGAGTCGAGCTACCAGTGGTTCCTCGATCATCACGACACCGCTCGGGGTCTCTGACTCCACACCCCTTCGCCGGCGCGTTACGACGCCACCGACTCGCATGAAAAGCTGCGATGACCTGCCCCATGAGGACAGGCCATCGCAGAAACTTCGTACTCGAATGAGCCGGGCCGAGTCTCAGGCGGTGCGGCGGGTACGGCTCACCAGGACGGCGCCGCCCCCGATCAAAGCGACACCGGCGAGCGCCAGCGTGGCGGTCTCGGAACCAGTGACGGGCAGGGTTGCCTGCTGCGTCGCCACCTGCACCGGAGCTGCAGGACTGGCGGGGGCCACAACGGGCTGTGGTGTCGGCTCGAGTTCGCCTCCTTCGACGACGACTCCACCGCAGCCAGGAGTTCCGAGGCTTCCGGACCCGGCGCAGTCATCGGCGGCCGAAGCCGGCGAGATGGCGCCGAACGTTGCTGCTCCGGCAATGAGTGCACCTACGAACAACTTGCGCATGGGAGGGCCTTTCGGGATTTTCGACTTGGGAGAAAGTCTAGTCGGTGATGACGCTCAGCGTACGCACTGCCACCATACGTACCAACAGGTCGACTCACCCAGCCGGCGTCGACGGAGAACCCGCGCCGGGCGCACCATGCCTGGCGAAGCCATGGCCGAGCGCCGCGCCGGCGCGCTCGTACACCGCACGATGCGCCTCCGCCTTCGAGGCCCAGTCCCATGGCCCGGGCGATGCGCCGTGTCGTTCGAGCGCTGCCCACGCCAACAGGTCGGCGATCGCCATCGGATCGTCGGCTGCCGGGAGGACCCGTACCCAATCCGAACCCTGCGACTCGATCAGCCAATCGGCCTGCCGACTGGGCGAGAGCGCGACGGGCGTTCCGGCCGGCAACGCCACGTAGGGCACGCCCGTGTTGAACGCATGCTCCTGGGGAGCGACGACGGCATGGTGGCGGCGGATGATGTCGTCGAGCTCGGGATCGGTGACCCACCGATCGATGACCTCGAACCCGTGGTCGGGCGCGAGCGCTCGGACCTCGTCGAGGTAGGCCCGATCCCCGACCGCCCCCGCAATCGTGAGCGTTGCCTGCCCTGACTCGATGAACGGCTTCAGCCAATGCACCACGTCGAGCTGCTGCTTGTGGGGTCCGATGGCGCCCACCATCAGCAGCCGCACGGGCGTCTCGGCGGGCGGCCGAGCGGGCGGATCGTCGGAGGTGACGGCAATCGAGCCCGGCTCGATCGTCACGAACGGCACGTGGGCGAGATCGGGGTATCGCGCCACGATGTCACGCTCGTGACCCGGAACGAGGGTGATCACGCTCGACATTCGCCGTCGCATCGCCCAGAACAGTGGCTGCTCGATCGGCCCAACCCAGCCGCCGTGCGGCTCGAGGTTGTGCGCGGTCCACACGACCGAGTGCCGGCGGACGAGGAGCAGCAGCGTGATCGCCACGGCTTCGAGCTGCTTGAGGATCCGCTTGGGCAACCCTCCGGAGGATCGCACGACATGCTCGGGCCAGTTCACGTGAAGGATGACGGGATGGCGACGCATCAGTGTCGTTGCCCGCAACGTTTCGAACGAGATGCCGGCGTCGGTGTGGGCTGCACCCAACCGGACCAGATGAGGCGAGGCCCGATCATCGATCACCGGGTGGATGACAACGGCGATCGGAGCGGGGGTGACGGGTTCCATCCCTCCACTGTGCCGCAAAACGACCACGGTCGAACACCGGCATCTCACCAGTTCGGGGGTGAGCAATTCGCCCTCCCTCACCCTCGTCGCACCCCGGGATGGACACACTCGACGAACGACACACCTCGTGCGCTTGATCTGCCCGATCAGTCGCCGATGGTAGAACTGTTCCGCAACATCGATTCGAGAGGCCTCCATGGCTCCAGCAAGCCCGCCGCTGACCGACACACCTGTGCCTGCGCTCCCCCCGACCCGGGCCGTGGCCGGTCAGCTCATTCGGTACGCGGCGCACTACCGCAAGCACTTCTTCGATGCCGTACGTGACGAGCTCGCGCTGCAGGGAATCGAGTACCGCGTGCTGTACGGCGAACCGTGGGGCGACGAGCAGCCGATCGGTGGCGTGGTCGAACTGCCATGGGCCATCAAGGTCCCGACCCGTCACATCACGATCGCCGGCAAGACCGTCCTCTGGCACGGAGCGCAGCGCGCCGCCACCGGCTGTGACGTCATCATGTTGGAGCAGCAGGTCAAGGCGGTGGCCAACTACGCCTTCCTGATCCGGCGCCTGTTCGGTGGCCCGAAGATCATCCTGACCGGTCATGGCCGCAACCATCAGACCGATGACCACACCTCCGTCGTCGAACGATCGAAGGAATGGTTGACTCGGCGGGCCGACTGGTTCTTCGCCTACACCGAGAACTCTGCCGACATCGTCGCCGAGATGGGCTTCCCTCGCGAACGCATCACCGTCTTCACGAACGCGCTCGACAACAACGCAAGGCGGGCCCAGATCGAAGCAACCACCGATGACGAGCTGGTTGCCCTTCGCTCCCAACTCGGTCTCGGATCCGGTCCGATCGGGGCCTACATCGGTCGGATCTACGCCGACAAACGGCCCGACTTCTTGATCGAGGCGGCACTCGAGCTGCGAAAGCGCCAGCCCGACTTCGAGCTGATCATCATCGGCGACGGCAACGAACGGGCAGCCATCGACGCAGCCGCGGCCGAGCATCCCTGGATCCACGACGTCGGCGCTCGCTTCGACGCCGATCTCGTGCGCCACGCGCTCCTCGCCGACGTGATCCTGAATCCGGGGGCCATCGGCCTCGTTGCGATCGATTCGCTGGCTCTCGGCCGGCCGATCATCACGGTGGCCGAGACGGGCCACGGGCCCGAGATGGCGTACCTCAGACCCGACTTCGACTGCATCGTCCTCGAGCACGACGTCACGCCCCTCCAGTATGCCGAGACCGTCTCGGCCCTCTTCGATGACCCCGAGCGGCTCGAACAGCTCCAGCAGCAGGCGAACAGCCGGGCCGATGAGTTCTCCATGGAAGACATGGTGTCGACCTATGCCGCCGGCTTCGTGACGGCGCTCGAGACACTCGGCATCATCGATGCCGCGCCGAAGAACGGCGCAAGCCAAGGAGAGATCAGCTGATGCGCGTGCTCCAGATCCACTGCCGCTACCGCTACCCGGGTGGCGAAGAATCGGTCGTCGCTTCCGAGGCCGAGATGCTCGAGAGCAACGGTGTCGAGGTCGTCCAGTATCAGGTCGACAATCCGGAGGGTGGCGTGGGCGCCGCGCTGTCGCTCGCCCAGTCGGTGTGGAACCGTTCGGCCCGGCGGGCCGTCGATGCCGAGATCGAGCGGGTTCGCCCCGACCTCGTCCAGATCCACAACACCTGGTTCACGCTGTCCCATGCCATCTTCGGTGCCGGCCATGCAGCAGACATCCCCACCGTGGCAGCGTTTCACAACTACCGCCAGAGCTGCATCAACTCGCTGTTCCTTCGCAATGGCGTTGCCTGCGATGACTGCCGCGGTCACGCACCGTGGCGTGGCGCCGTGCGCAAGTGCTACAAGGACAGCTACCTCATGTCGGGCATCGCTGCCGGCACGCTTGCGTTCCACCAGCAGCGCCAGACCCTGGCGAACGAGCTCGACGCTGCGATCGTCGCCACCGACTTCGGCGCCGACATCCTCGTCGATGCCGGCGTGCGCCGCGAGCAGATCGTCGTCATGCCTCATGGTGTGCACGATCCCGGACCGAGATCACAACATCCGGCCGATTCCGACACCGTGCTCTATGTCGGGCGACTGTCCGAGGAAAAGGGGCCGCAGTTGCTGGTCCAGGCGTGGATGGCTGCACCGCCCGAGGGCCTGCAGCTCGAACTGATCGGCGATGGCCCGCTCGAGGAAGAACTGCGCGCCATCGCAGCCGACTGCCCAACGATCCGCTTTGCCGGTCGGGTGCCGCGCGAAGTGGTGGAGCAGCGAGTGCTGGCGGCGCGCGCCGTTGCCGTTCCCTCGCTCTGCTTCGAGGGTCAGCCACTGTCGCTGCTCGAGTCACTTGGCGCCGCGCTGCCGACCATCGTTGCCGATCACCCGCCGCTCCGCGGAACCCTGGCCGGTACCGAAGCCGGCATCCTCGTCGAACCAGGCAACGTCGCCGAATGGTCGCGTCGTCTGGCCGAGCTCAACGACCTCGACTGGCTGGGGCGGGCGTCGGTGGCCGGGCGCAAGCTCTTCGAAACCGAGTACGACCGCGATCTGGAAGGCAGCCGTCTGCTCTCGATCTATGACCAGGTCATTCAGCGGCGCAACCGCTAGCCGCTGGCCGCGCTCGGTCACTCCGGCTCGTCGACGTCGGAAACATTCAGTCTCTCCTGCCAAGCAGCACCATGTCGCTCCGGCGCTGTCAGACGGTCACGTCGAACCGCGCCACGGATCGTCTTCGGCGAACTCGTACGCGTCGACATCATCGGCTCGCTGTCGACCGTTGCCGATCTTCTCGATCGCGGCGTCTCCTTCGAGGCCGATGGCCGCGAGCGCCGCCATCCGAGCCTGCCGCTGCTTGAAGCCGAGTTCGACCGGAACCTTGCCCTGACGAGCCACAGTGAGAACGGCGAGAATGAAGGCCACCCAGAACATGTTGCGACCCTGCACGCCTACTTCGGTGATGGAGTACAGCAGGGTGTAGGTCAGGATCGTGAGCGGCCAAAGTCCGATCACACCCGGGACGGCACGGACATAGCGTGTCGCTCGGATCACCGCCCGGACGAACATGAACATGAACAGGCTGGTGCCAATGATGCCCAGCTCGAGCATGTACTCGAGAACAGCATTGTGCGCATGCGGCAGGCGCGAGCCGAAGGTGATCCACACCTCATGCGCTGGACCGAACCAATCGGTCCAGAATGCGCCGGCACCGGACCCGAACCAGAACCGCTGGGGAATCTCGGCGATCACGAGTTCCCACAATCGAGTTCTACCGGTCAGCGAGACGTCCTTGCCCACGATTCCGGCGACGATCTCGAGCTGCGTCAGACCAACATAGATCCCGACGACCACGGCCGTGAAGTAGCCGACGGCCACGGCACCATAGAGCGTCTTGCGGCCGCGGAACGCCTGGAACAACACCATGAAGCCGATGAGTGCGATACCGCCGCCCAGGGAGGTTCCTGAAGTCGAGCCGAACATCAGGTAGATGGAGCCGGCCGCGCTCAGATAGCAAATCACCCGGAAGCGTTTGAACAACCGTGCCGCCATGAGGAGGTTGATCAGCTCGAACACGGAGGAACGCCCGAGTGAGTTCTTGTCGGTCTGCACCCCACTCCACCCGGCAGAGGTCACCCCATAGACCGGCAGCGCCAGGCAGAAGACGAGGTTGACCGCGACGCCGACGATGGAGACCCACATGATCATCCACAGCACTTCCTCGAGTTCGAAGCGGATGAAGAGGTAATAGCCGACAAGCGTCGTCAGCAGGAAGATGATCGAAATCTCGACGGTGCGAGCAGGGGCTTCGGACCAAACGGCCGAGAGCAGGAAGTAGAAGACCCATGCAAAGAGCAGGGGCTCGACTCGTAGCGCCTTGATGAACTGCTTCTCATTGCCGTGGAGTCGGCTGAGAAGAAACCCATAGCAACCGATGAACGCCAACTGCGTGATCGGATCGCTTGGCAGCGACGCCACGAACGTGCCTTCGTACGATCGGAACCATGTCGTCGGAACGGCGTAGGCGAGGATGAAGATCGCGAAGGTGGCGACCATTCGCTCGACCTGCCCAGGCCTCTTGGCGAACGGTATGGCCTCGACCTGGGTACGAGGCCCAGCCAGTGCGGTCACTTCTTCGTTTCGTACGTGTAGCGCTGGCCGTACGAGGTGATCGCCGCCCTCCGCTCCTTGTTGAGCACCGCACCCAGCAGCTTGCCACCGGCCCGCTCGATGTCGGAACGCAGCCGGTTGAGCGACGCAGTGTCGGTGCGGAGGCTGTCGACCACGACGACGACACCGTCGACGTAGACCGAGGCGCCGACGGCGTCAGCGGCGTTGAGCACCGGAGGAGAGTCGACGATCACGATGTCGGCCATGCTCGACAGCGTCTTGATCAGCGAATCGAAGCGAGGCGACGACATGAGCTCCCCCGGATTGCGAGGCAGATTGCCCGCCGGGACGATGCGTAGGTTCTCTCCGACCGGACGCATCGGAATGCGCTTCATCTCGGGATCGGAAAGCCAATCACCAAGGCCTTCAGACTCGTCGAGACCGAACAGCTTGTCGAGGCTCGGACGACGCAGGTCGGCAGAGACGAGGACCACCCGCTTGCCTGACTCGGCGAGAGCGATGGCCGTGTTGGCCGACGTCACCGACTTGCCTTCGCCCGGCGTGGCGCTGGTGAAGATGACCGACCGCAGGCCCTGCGCCCCGGCGAGGAAGAGAAGCGACGAGCGCAGACGGCGATAGGACTCCTGAGCAACCAGGATGACGCTGGACCGCTTCTCGGACCGCATGACCAGGAGGGCGCCTCCGAGCGAACGAGCGAAGCCCAGGTTCGGCACCGAGGCGAGTACGTCGACGCCGAGCGTGGCTTCGATACTGTCGCGATCACGGGCGGTCTTGTCGAG
Source organism: uncultured Acidimicrobiales bacterium (assembly GCA_963698395.1). Lineage (GTDB taxonomy): Bacteria > Actinomycetota > Acidimicrobiia > Acidimicrobiales > SZUA-35 > JBBQUN01. The sequence goes on along the minus strand of CAVOQQ010000008.1, from coordinate 588,383 downwards.
ACGATCGAGCGTGAAGGCGAGGACGACACCCATGATGGAGCCCAACACGAGACCAACGGCCATCAGGGTGCTTGCTCCCAAACCGAGAGGAGCGCCCGGGGTCTCTGCGTATTCGAGCACGGCGCTCGGTGGGCTGAGGGTTTCCTTCGAACGCAGGAATTCGGCGAGGTCGGTCTGCAGCGCCCGCATGCGGACCTGGTCTTGGGCTCGCGTCTGACTGATCTGAGCAGCGATGTCGAACTGCGATTGGCGTTCAGCCGAGGCGGCATCGGCCCGGGCGGCAGCGGCTTGCGCCGCCAGCACGGCGGCGTCTTGCTCGTCGATCTGGATCTGCAGCGCGGCGATGAGTTCGTTGGTGGCGGCGATGCGATCGTCATAGAAGGCGTCGGCCTCGGCATTGCGCTGGTTCACATAGACGTCGGCCATGGCGTTCACGGCATCGCGAGCAAGCTCGGGATCGGTTGACGTGAAGGAGAGATTCAACACGTCGGAGTCGGGGCGGAACTCCACTTCCATCGGCCGCAGCAGCGACTGGGGGTCGCCTCCCTCGACACGGTCGACACCGACCTCCGCCACCGCCTCGCTCGCGATCGGCAGCGAGCGCAGCTTCTCCCGTTCCTTCTCGAGCACCGGGTTGACCAGGTTGTTGTTCACCGATCCCACCGGCGAGGGGTTGAGCTCGACTCGGGCCGATGCCGTGTAATTGTCGGTGCGGATCTGGGTGTAGATGTTGGCCAGCACCAAGCCAATGGCGGCGCAGACCAAGACCGTGATCCATCGGCGCTTGACCGCACCGAGGTAATCTTCGAGTCCAGGTGCGTCCTGCGCAATCGATCCAGGTTCGTACATCATGGGGCAGCAACCGTTGTGTTGTCCGAGGAGACCGATGGCGCAGCGACGGCGCGAGTCACCGGACTCGTCGACGCATCGCTACGGTCGGTCGTTCCCTCGAGGGGGGCGGGCGCCGGAATGGCCGATCCGGACGTGCCGCCCACTCTACGGATCATCGCCTGCATGAGCAGCGCAATGAAACGAGAATTGGTGCTCAGGTAGCGGCGCCAGAGACGTTTGGGCTCCGCTGCGAGCCGCCATGCCCATTCGAGTCCGAGTCGTTGGATCAGTGACGGCGGGCGAGACTTGAGGCCGGCACCGAAATCGAACGCGGCACCGACCGCCATCATGGCAGCGTCGATCTTGCCGCGATGGTCGGCCACCCAGCGTTCCTGGCGGGGACAGCCGCGCCCGACGAGCACGATGCCGGCACCGGAGTCATGGATGACCTCGATGTCGGCCATGTCTTCCTCCGGTGTTGCGTCGCGGAACCGATCGGGCTGGATACCGGCGATCAGGAGGTTCGGATGGCGCGTGGTGATCGCCTCGGCAAACAGGCGACAGGTCTCGCCGGTGGAGCCGTAGAGGAAGATGGAAACCCCCTCACGCTCGGCCCGCTCGAAGACGTGCCAGATCACTTCGGGTCCGGCGACACGGCTACGCAGACCGGCACGATGCAACAGGTTCATGGCCCACTTGACCGGCATGCCGTCCGGCGTGACGAGATCGAACTGACTGTTGATCAGGTTGCCGAAGTCGTCGTCGGAGACGGCTTCGATGAGGCCGTGCACCGCCAGCGCCGTCATGGCGTAGGACTGGTGGCGCTTGCCTGCCGACACGATGGCATCGGCGGCTTCGGCGTAGGTGGTCTTCGAGACCCCGACACCGAACACGTTCAGACGTTCGATCGTCGGACCCGGAGCGCTCGGGCTGACGTCGGGCGTCGTATTGCTCGCGGCGTGCGCTGTCGGTTGGTTCACACTGTCGCCTCTGCGAGCCACCGGTCGGAGGCCCGCTCGTAGATGTCGGTGATGATGCCGTTGATATCGTAGGTGAGTTCGAAGTCCGGGTAGTGGGACTGGAACTTGGAAATGTCGGAGATCCACCACATGTGGTCACCGATCCGGTTGTCGTCGACGTAGGTCCAGTCGAGCGTGCGGCCGGCGACGTTCTCGCACATCTCGATGGCTTCGAGCATCGAGCAGTTGGCCGTCCGGGCCCCACCGATGTTGTAGGCCTCGCCGACACGAGGGTTCTGGTGGAACGCGTCGAACGCCGCGATGAGATCCTCGGAGTGGATGTTGTCGCGGACCTGCTTGCCCTTGTAGCCGAAGATCGAATAGGGCCGGCCGATCACCGTGCAGCGCATGAGGTAGGCGAGGAAGCCGTGGAGTTCGGCGCCCGAATGACCCGGCCCGGTCAGGCAACCGCCGCGGAACACGCCGGTCTTCATGTCGAAGTACCGGCCGTACTCCTGCACCATCACGTCGGCCGCCACCTTCGAGGCACCGAAGATGCTGTGCGTGGAGTTGTCGAGCGACATCTCCTCAGGAATGCCGTGCTCGGCCCACTCATGGGACGGATCGAGTTCGTACCGGCTCTCGAGCTCGATCAGCGGCAACCGGTTGGGGGTGTCGCCGTAGACCTTGTTGGTCGAGGTGAAGATGAAGGTCGCCTGCGGGGCGTGCTGCCGAGTGGCCTCGAGCAGGTTCAGGGTGCCGACGGCATTCACGTCGAAGTCGGTGAACGGCTCACGAGCAGCCCAATCGTGCGACGGCTGCGCTGCGGTGTGCACGATGAGCGAGATGTCGGTGCCGAACTCGGCGATGAGGTCGTTCACGCCTGAGCGGTCCCGGATATCGAGCGCACGATGCACGTAGTTGTCGAGCTCGGCTTTGTGGGTGTCGGTGGCCCACGTAGTGGAGGACTCCTCACCGAAGAAGTACGCACGCATGTCGTTGTCGACACCCACGATGGTGTCGGCTGACTTCGCGAAGTGACGGACCGTCTGGGCTCCGATCAAGCCGCCTGCTCCGGTCACGATGATCACTGACATTTCGGACTCCTGTGGTGGGCCGACCATCGCCGACCATTCGATTTCTTCTTGCCCTTGCGTCCCACACGCTGATCCAACACGAACCGTACCGAATCGAACCGAACCGGGCCGTGGGTCGATGGACCCAGCGAGCGGGCGAGGGCGGGATTTGCTCGACGTCTCATCATCGGCGCTGCTTCGTTGGACCTGAGGACTGCCGCATCACATCGTCGGGACCACCGCCGACAGCACCCTCGAGACCGGCCGACTTGGACCGGCCGTCAGAGCGCGCTCGGAGACCACCGAGACGATCCGATCGACGTCGGCTGCCGACAGCCCGACATGCAGCGGCAGGCTCATCACTCGGCCGTCGAGTTCATTGCAGACCGCGAGCCCGCTGGGGCCAACCGGGATCTGGTTCTCGATGAACCAGGCGAACGTGTCGAGTGGTCGGAAGTGAACGCTCGAGCCGATGTCGTCCTCACGCAAGGCATCGATGACCCGGTCGCGACGCTCACGATCGAGAAGATCGATGACGAACAGATGATCGGCAGAACCGGGGTCCGGTTCACCGGGGATCACCCGCAGGTCGAGCCCGGCGAGTCCGGACCGATACCGGCTCGTCAGCAGCCGGCGGGTCAACTGGGTCTCTTCGAAACGGCGCAGCTGGCTTCGGCCCAGGGTCGCCAAGATGTCGGGCATGTTGGCCTTCAGCCCCGGGGTCTCGACGTCGTAGCCGTGAGCACCAGGCCGGCGATAGCGGTCGATGGCATCGGCCGACATCCCATGCAGCCGGTAGGTACGAGCAAAGGCAGCGAGATCGGGATCGTCGGTGAGAATCGCCCCGCCCTCGCCCGTCGCCAGATTCTTGGTTGCATAGAACGACAGACAGGCGCCCGCAGTTCCCTGTCCTCGGATCGGCCCGCGGTCGTCGACGGTACCGAAGGCGTGGGCAGCGTCTTCGATGAGCGGCACTCCGTGATGCTCGCAGAGCTCACGGATCGCGGCCGAGAAGGCCACACCCCCGTAGTGGACGCCGACGACCGCATCGAGCCCCTCGATGAGTGCCGCTTCGAGGCTCTCCGGTGAGAGGTTGAGGGTGTCGCGATCGACATCGAGGAGGACGGGCACGGCACCGACGCGATGCGCGGCGAGCGCAGTGGAGACGAAGGTCCAGTTCGGCACGCCCACTCGGGCGCCTGGCGGCAGGTCGAGGTAAGCCAGGCAGATCTCTTCTGCCGTGGTGGCCGAAGAGACCGCAACGGCCTCTCCCCCACCGAGGTAGTCGGCCAGCTCCGCCTCGAAGGCTCGGCATTCGTTGCCGGTGGTGATCCAACCACTGCGCATGACTGCCACCACCGCCTCGATGTCACCCTCGGTGATGAACGGCGTCGAAAACGCCAGTGGGCCGACACTGATGCTCGGCTCGTCGGTACTCCGACGTTCGACACCCAGGGGAGCGGTGTCGATGAGGTGTTCGTTGGGTGTCATGTGCACGGTTGCTACTCGATGTCCTTGGGCGTTCGGCGCCGGTGTGAAGCACCAAGCTTCTCAAGCCATGGCCGCTGGGCCAAGAGCAATTTTCTGCATACCCACGAACGCGTTGAGTGATCTTACTCTACGAGAGGGGATGACCACCGCAGATAGCGTGCCCGCATGGCGATTTTCAGCAAGGTGGGCGGCGCGCTGGTAGCTGCATGCATGGTGTCAGCGACGACGATGCCGAACGCGGCTTCGGCGGCCAGCGATCCGGCAATGGCGAATGCGGGGACGAATGCGGGGACGAAGCCAGTCGTCTATCTTTCCTTCGACGATGGTCCGTCGAGCGACGAAGGAACCATGGCGCTGCTCGAACTGCTCGACAACCACGACGCGCAGGTGACGTTCTTCGTGAACGGCTCGAACATCGACACCGTCGGCGAGCAGGCGGCGCTCCGACGGGTCCTGACCGATGGGCACGCGCTCGGGGAGCCACTCCTACCAGCATCTCGAGCTGAACTCGCTGACCGACGCCGAGCTCGACTTCCAACTGGCCGAAAACCACCGGCTGGTCAAACAACTCACCGCCTACGACATGGTGTGCTTCCGGTCCCCCTGGGGAACGTCGTTCACCAAGGAGCGAGAGATTGCGGTCATCGAAGCGTTCCCGTACCAGATCGAGAATCGGTGGACGATCGACGCAAGCGACTACAACGTGGCACCCGGGCTCGATCCGGTCGCCCAGGCGGCCATCGTCTCCCGAACCATCGCCGACGAACTTGCCGACGCTCAGGACGGCGATACCGTTTTGCTGCACGACGGCACCTTTGGCAAGCAGTCGACCGTCGACGGGGTCGCCCTCTTCCTCGCCGAGCATGGCAACGAGTACGAATTCCGAGCCATCCCTGGCTGTGGCGGAGCCGAGGTGACAACGCCGGCGCCGGCATCGACACCCAATCAAACAGCGACGCCAAAGCCAACAACGACGCCAAAGCCAACATCGACCCCCACATCAGCAGGACCGAGCTTCAGCGGCCCGATGAGTGAAGCCACGTCGATCACCGACCTCCTTGCTGCGTCCGACTACCGCACCGCCGACGCCGACTATCTGAGGCTCTACCATGCGCTCCTGGCCCGCAAGCCCGACATCACCGGCTCACGGTACTGGCTGGCACAGGCACGACAGGGCGTCGACCTCGATGCGGTCGCCTGGTCATTCGCCCAGTCGGTCGAGTTCCAGCAGAAGTACGGCACGCTGACCGACGCCCAGTTCGTGACGACGGTCTACGCGAACGTGCTCGGTCGAAGCCCCGACACTGCCGGCCGTGACTATTGGCTCGACGAGGTTCGCTCGGGCCGACTGCGTCGACATGGTGTGGTGCGCTGGATGGCCGAGTCCGTCGAGTTCAAGCGGGCACATCCATACGATCCGAGCGGAATCTCGGAAGAGCGCTCAAGTTTTTCGTAGCGAAGGGACGATGGGTAGTTTCACCTGCGGCCGGGAAAGCGCGACAACGCTTCAAGCCGAAGGCGACTACATTCGGTCGTCGGTGGGGTTCCCGTCCCGCCGACCCGCATTCACCATCAAAGGATTCTTTCTATGAACCCAACGCTACGTCGTGTCCTTGGCACGGTGGCAGCCGGCGTTGCCCTCACGGGCTCACTCGCCGTCTCGCCGCTCGCCGCAGGCGCAGAGTCAGCCCCGGCCGAGGCTGCTGTGTCGGCACCGGCCGCAGCCACTGCCGCCCGCACCCAAGCCGAGAACGAGCGCATCGTTCGCGCCATGTATCTCGGCTTCCTGAAGCGGGAGCCCACCACCGCCGAGAAGGCAGCCGGGCTCACCAAGGCCACGGCCGGCAACTTTGCCTCGCTCGTCAGCGACGTCTCACGTGGCGATGAATGGCTCGGCGTGTTCGTCGACGATCTCTACAACCAGACCCTCGGTCGTGATCCCGATGCCCAAGGCAAGACCTACTGGATCGGCGAACTCGCCGAGGGCAACCCCAGCACGCTGATCGCGGCTTCGGTCATCGGTTCCACCGAATTCCGCAACCTCTCGGGCAACACCGACGACGGTTTCATCGAGCGCAACTACGTCCGTGTTCTCGGTCGTGCATCCGAAACAGAAGGCAAGACCTTCTGGCTCGGCGTGCTCGCCAACACCAGCGATGGTGAAGTCGGCGCTGCCTTCTTCGAAAGCGAAGAAAACCGCCTGCGCCGCGTGGCCAACCAGTACGACCAACTCCTGTGCCGTGCACCTGACTCGGCCGGCCATGCCTACTGGGCCGGCGTCATCACCGGCGGCAAGGACGTTGCTCTGTCGGAGTTCCTCGCCACCTCCGATGAGTTCATCAACAACGCCATCGCCGGCAAATGCCTTGCGACGATCACCAACCCGGATCCCGACCCGGATCCGGATCCCGATACTCCTCCGGATCCGGCCACGGTCTGCGCCGGTTCGCCCACTCCGGCAGCCGAGTGTGAAGCACTCGTCACGTTGTTCAACGCAACCGGTGGTGACGATTGGGCCGCGGCCACCAAAGCCGGTTGGAACAGCGACAACGAGCCATGCAGCTGGAACGCTGCGGCGATCGAGTGTGTCGACAACAAGATCACCAAGCTCAATCTCTTCGACAGCAACGTTGCCGGCGTCATTCCCGACGACATGCTCGAACTGACGTCGCTCACCGATCTGCTCCTCGGAGGGAATCCTGGCATCACCGGGCTGCCTTCGAACATCTCGGCGCTGACCTCACTCCTCACGTTCAACGTGACGAGCACCGGCTTGACCCAACTGCCCACCGGCTTCGCTTCGACCGCTGTCACCCGCGTCAACATCTCCATGAACAACCTGTCGGGCGGCCTTGGTGACCTCGAATCCGCAACGGGAATCATCCAGCTTCAGGCCAACCAAGCAGGACTTTCTGCCTTGGATGTCACGAGCTTTGCCGGGAGTCTGGTGGACTTGGACATCTACAACACCACCGACGGGGCTGAAGCGAACGGCATGCGCAATGCATTCACTGCTCTGCCCACCGGCTTGGCAGGAGCATCGAACCTCGAGACCTTCCGCGCTGGGTACAACAAACTCTCGTCGGTCGATGGGATCCAAGCGCTCACCAAACTCGAGAAGCTCTGGCTGTTCAACAATGCGATCGCCATTGCTCCTGATGGTATGGATGCGCTCGTTCTACTCACGCCGGCCGTTCCGGCGAATCCTCGTACCGATGACGCCCTTCGGTTCGCAAGCCAGTGCGGAGGGTCCGGTGTCAATGCAACCCCTGCCGGGGCCGATACCGACGCCTTCATCACCAGCACCAACTTCAACGGAGCCAATTGGAAGGTCGCATCTTCCGGGGGCTGTGGTCACCTCTCGTAGTTGACATCGAAGACTCGCGACCGTCGAGAGGACGGCGAGCGAGCGCAGAATACGGCAGAATACGACGGTGGGTTCGGGTCTTCGGCCCGGACCCACCGTCGCGTTTCGGCACCGTTCTCACATCGGATCCTCCACAATGCGAGGTACCTGCCGACATCTCTGGTAGAGCCAACGAAGACGACTGAAGCAAGCGAACGCCGCTACGGCGCCCACACCCAGGAAACACCATGACCTTCGATCCATCCGCCACTCGAGTTGCTCTGATCGGCCAGGGCTATGTCGGCCTCCCTGTGTCGATGCGGGCCGTCGAGGTCGGCTACGACGTGCTGGGTTTCGACCTCGATCAGCGCAAGATCGATGGGCTGAACAACGGTCGCTCGCACATCGACGACATCACCGACGCCGATGTCGCTGCCGCCAACGCCACCGGCCGATACCGGGCCACCTCATCGGTCGCGGACCTGGCCGAGTTCGACATCGCCGTCATCACCGTCCCCACCCCGCTCGCCGACGGCGCCCCAGACATGAGCTACATCGAGTCGGCCTCGAAGCTCCTCGGCCGCTCACGTGCGCCCCGGTTGCACCGTGATTCTCGAGAGCACCACCTACCCGGGAACCACCGAAGAATTCGTTGCACCGATGCTCGAAGCGGGCTCGGGCCTCGAGGCCGGCATCGACTTCTTCCTCGGCTTCAGCCCCGAACGGATCGATCCCGGCAACATGACGTGGACGTTCACCAAGACCCCCAAGATCGTTGCCGGCGTCAATCCTGAGTCGCTCGAGGCCGTCCAAGCCTTCTACGACGATCTCGTCGACACCACCGTGCCAGTCAGTGGCACCCGCGAGGCCGAGATGGCCAAGCTGCTCGAGAACACGTACCGCCACGTGAACATCGCGCTGGTCAACGAGCTCGCTCCGCAAGCACGAGCGCTCGGCATCGACATCTGGGAAGTCATCGCCGCTGCGTCGAGCAAGCCCTTCGGCTTCATGCCCTTCTACCCCGGACCGGGCGTCGGCGGCCACTGCCTGCCGATCGATCCGTCGTACCTGTCCTGGAAGTTCGAGCGCCAGCTCGGGCACGGTCAGCCGATTCGTCAAGATCGCCAACGACATCAATGACCACATGCCCGACTACGTCGTCAAGCGGGTCCAGTTCGGGCTCAACGACCGTGAGAAGCCGGTCAAGGGCTCACGCATTCTCGTGCTCGGCGTTTCCTACAAGCGAGATTCGAACGATGCCCGTGAAACGCCGGCATCGCCCATCATCCGGCAACTGGTCGAACTCGGAGCGATCATCCACGCCCACGATCCACACATCGACGGTTACGAGCACGACGACCTCATCACCAGGGTCGATCTCACCGTCGAAGAGATCACGGCCGCCGATGCCGTCGTCCTGATCACCGACCACTCCGACGTCGACTACGACCTCGTCATCGCCAACGCCGACTACGTGTTCGACACCCGCAACAAGCTCCAGGGCGACAACGTCGAAACCCTCTGACGCGACGGCCCGCTTCGTCGAGCCTCCCTCAGGTCGGCAAAGCCTCGTCGTTCGCTCCAACTCGAACGATGCGCCGGTGCCTTCTCAGGAAGCCGGCACCGGCATCGAACGGGACTCGACGTCTTGGAAGGTCACGTCGCCCCACCCCCAGTTCGTCGCCGGTATTCGAGTCGACGGCAGCACCGTCACCTCTCGAGCACCAGACGGCTCCATGAAGATCGTGAATTCGAAGTTCACATGGGTCCCGGGGGCGACGTAGACCCGCGATGCCGCAACGGCCAGTGGACCGTCACGTCCGTAGGCGTCGAGGTCCATCCCCGGTTCGAACTCGATGGCAGTGGTCGACGACGGAGCGAACACGACCACACGTCCGCTGTAGCCGCCCGGTTCGAGCGACCCGTTGCGCTCCCACAGACCGACCACGTAGCCCGGCAGATCGGCACTGGCACGATTGATGATCCGCATGCTCACCCGAAGCTCGATCCCGACGTCGGTAGCCACCGGATCGACGACCACATCGACGTTGAGATACGGATCGAGTTTGTTGCCGCCGAGGTTCATGATCCCCACCATGAGTTCGTCGCCATCGATCTCGCCGGCGACGCCGACCTGACGCCAGAGGCGCTGTTCGGCCTCGACCGTGCTGAACGCTTGGATATGTCCTGCCTTGGCCGCACCGATGAGTTCTCGCAGCAGCAAGACAGGATCCCAGGGACGATTGCTGAGACCGTCGAATGCAGCTCCAGCGATGCCGGCCAGGCGATCCTTACGGGCCAGGCGTTCCTCATCGTCGGCATCGCTGAACGCCTCGTACTGGTCGTACAACAGGTAGTCGACGACATTGTCGGCTCCGTATCGTTCACCCTCGACCTCGATGTCTCCGACCACACGAAGCACGGCCTCGAGCACGATCGGATCGAGGTAGAAGGTGCCCCGGAGATCCTCCTGCGTGGCTGCCTTCCACATGCTCAGACCCGCAGGGCCGACATAGTCCTCGAACCTCGGCGTTATCGGGAGCTTGCGCAGGTCGTTTCCCGGTTGCAGGAAGCCCCACAGCTCTCGTATGTCGTCATCGATGACCGGCGACCGTTCGATCGGAAAGAGATCGCCGGCAGCTTGCACGGATTGCAGTTGGAGATCGCCGTCTTGCGTCGTGAGCGTTCCGACCGACAGCGGCATCCCGCCGGCAGCCTGGGTCTCGGCTGGACTTCCGATCAGGAGCAGGAACTCGCCATTGGTCAACAACGACTCCAGACCATCGACCGCCACGATGGCCTGTGTAGTCAAGACTCGCAACTGATCGAGAGCAACGACGCCATCCTGGCGAGACTCGGCCAGGCTTGCCATGAGATGATGGTCTGGTCCGAAGTCGATCGACGCCATCGTCTTCTCCAACTCGGTGAGCAGCAGACCCATCGAGGCAAGAAAATCCATCCGATCGAGTTCTTGTGCTCCACCGGCCTGCACGGCATTGACCTCATCGAAGATCGGACGTAGCGCACCGGTCAGCTCGAGGCTCGCATCGACGAGCGCCTCGCCTGATTCGAGCTGGCGTCCGATCACCGGCAACACCGAGAGTGGTCGCACGTGGATACGCCGCATCCCCTCGTCGGCAATCCGAAGCTCCCGTTCGGCGATATCGATCTGGTCGGAGATCTCCTGGAGGTCGGCAGTGAGGGGATCGATGACTCCCAGCTCGATCAGGATGTCCCGCCCTGTCGCTGCATGGCTACCGGCCTGATAGATGGTCCAGCTCGCCGATCCGAGCCACGCGAGGAAGACCAGCACCGCGCCGGCGAAGAGCCGACGACGGAGCTTCGACGGTGCTGCGCCCGTTGCGCGGTCACCGACATCGGACGATTCCGATGGCGGCTCACCTGGCGTCGTTGCATCACTACTGTCGCTCATGGCCTCACCTTCGATCACTGAGTCTCGCCGAAACGGACGCCACAACGTTGGACCCCAGCGAGCCTTCATGAAATCGTTCGGCTCGAGTCAACGGAACGAACGGTGCCTCAGCAACCGACGGACGATCGAGTCATCGTTGGGTCCCACGGTCATGATCGATGAGCTGAGTGACCTTCTGGCCTGCACGTCGCCAGAACGCTCCCTCCTCGCAGTAGTTCTCCCAAAGATGACGAACGTGGGCCTGCCGAGCATGGAGCTGCTCCTCATCGATCATCGCATGGAACTCTGCAACTCGATCGGGCGCCGTGTCGATCTGGTCGTGCTCGATCCAGATGAACGCGTTGCGCCAATCGACCTCGTCATCGAACGGAAGCACGCTGTCGGCGTCCACGAAGAGGGGAATGCGGTAGAGACACATCGCTTCATAGAGCCGGTAAGAGAAGTTCCCGCGACCGCGCACGCAGAGGGCGTAGGGATTGCGAAGCATGTTGTCGAGGTAGGAGGCACGATTGCGCACCTTGTCCTCCTCGGTCGCGTTGATGTAGCCACGCGTGATCCGAACGATGTCGGTATCGACTCTGTCGGATTTCTCGAGTGCTTTCAGGGCTCGGTCTCGCAGCATCTGACCCGGGTTCCAGGCTGCCTTCACCAATCTCGTTTCGAGCTGCGGGATCCGGTCGGTGAAGGGCGCGCGCTGCACCAACGTTGCCAGATCGCGCGCGATTCGTTCGGCCGACAGGTCACTGAGTCGAGCAGATCCTTGGAAGCCGACCGATGGCCGTTGCACGAATGGGCGTCGCCACCCGGTGGTGCCAACGTGCTCGTGGGTCGCGATGCCCGGAAGCGCAAAACCCGCAAGGCAGAAGTCTCGCTCGTGTCGCCCTGTGCGACTCAGGCTGGTTTGGAAGGTGATGCTGTTCGGGATCCGTTCGGTTCGCGCAAAGTCCGAGTGCCGCATCACCACCACGGGGAGCTCGCGCGTGACGGCGTCGTCGATGAGCCGGTGGTAGCGAATTCGGAGTTGATCCTGCTCGGCCAACGGCACCCCCAGGGCTCCCTCGAGTTGTTCGGGCGAGTACTCGTCGAACACATCGTCTTGCGGCAGCAAGACCAGGTCGGCCGCGCCGATGTCGTCGACCGCCACCATGCCCTCCGCATAGGTCACCAGCGGTGGAATCGTCGGCTTGGGAAAATCATTCCAACCTGTGAACACTCGAAGCACGGGGACCCCATTCTCGTTCGGCCTTCCCTCTGGCTATCGGCAAGAACCGTACCGAGCCAAGGCCACGGGCGGAATGACCCGTTGGGATCGCGCTGGTCCACTGCTTTCATGGCCAAATGGGTCTCGTTGCACGCGCTCGCCAGCTGATGTCGTCATCCAAGACGCTGCGCAACGTGTTCTTCGCCCTCTGGGCCGAAATCGCTCAGCTCGTCCTGAGCCTGGGCGCTTTCTTCTTTCTCGCACGCTCGCTCGGGAGTGCGCAGTTCGGTATCTACAGCGCGGCGACGGCGCTCGGAGCGCTCGCTGGAGTCATCGGCTACATGGGCTCGCAGCAGCTGATGATGCGTGACGCCGCAGCCGAGATTCCATTCCAGCAGATCTGGTCGCGGCTGCTGTCGACCGTCGTCGCAGCAACGGTGATCTCGACGATTGCTCTGGTGCTCGCACGCGGGTGGATCATGCGGGAGACATCCGCCGCCACGTTTGCCATGCTCATCATCTCGTTCATTCTGTTCTTCGGGCTCACCGACTTCGCTGTCTTGGCAGCGCAAGCCCATCAGAAACTCGAGATCGCCGTCCACGTCCGCCTCTCGACCGGCGTGATTCGCCTGATCGGTGTCCTCATTTTCTCGCTCTTCGGGAACGGCACGCTCGAGCAGTTCGCGTGGATCGGTTTCATCGCCTGGGGCGTTGCGGCTGCGGCGGCGCTCGTCTCGGTGCAGCGAGAATTCGGTGCCAAGCCAACGCTCGGTGCCGTCTCGGTGCGTGATCTTCGAGATGGCGCCCCCTACACATTGATGTCAGGAACCGGGATCGTTCTCGACTCGATCGACAAGCCGATGATGGTCGGGTTCGGGTACGAAGCCGACAACGGACTGTATTCCTCGGGCTACCGAGTCGCAGCGCTGGCTCTCGTGCCCCTGATGGCCGTGGTACGCGCCACCGACAAGGACTTCTTCACGAGTGGGGCGCGATCATTGGACGAGGCGTATCAGCTTGCGGTGAAGCTGGTGAAACCAGCGGCCATCTTCGGCATTCTTGCCGGCATCGGCCTCTGGGTCTTCGCTCCCCTTTTCGCCGCGCTGCTCGCGTCTGACTTCGATGGGACCGACGACGTCATTCGATGGCTGGCCGTTCTGCCGATCATTCGAGCGATCAGCATCTTTCCTGCCAACGCACTGACGGGCGCCAACCGCCAGGGCTATCGCAATGCTTCGCTGATCATGTCCATGTTTCTCAACGTCGGGCTCAACCTTTGGTGGATCCCTCGATTCAGTTGGCGCGGCGCTGCCGCCGCAACGCTGATCGCCGATGTCTTGTCCACGGTGGTCATGTGGACTGCTCTCTACCGCTTGGCACGGTCGGAACGCCGGGCTCACGCCGATCAGGTCCCGTCCCCAGACGTGCACAGCGTCTGAGGACTCCTGGCGCCGATCAGAAAGCCCCCCAGTGGCCGGCGCGCCCCCGCTTCATGTCGAGCGTGAGGAAGCGAGCAAGGATCATCGCGGTGGAGACAAGGCCCCAATTCGACGTTCTCGAGCCGCTCCAGCGGTCAATCGGCCTGCTCAGCGACCGGGTGCCCCTCGTAGATCCGCAGTCGGTCGATCGTGCCGACGAACGGCCGGTCACCCGTGGCTTCGTTACCGAGGAACGCCGGCCATTCACTGTGCCAGGCGTCGAACTGGAGCGGCTCGAAATCGGTCCAGGTATCGACGAGGACTCCATCCTTCGAGACGGTCACTCGATCCGACTGAACGGAGATCCGCAGTCGGTGGGTCTCGAGGTCGGTGAAAACACCGCGAATGGTCGTGTCGTTGCGATAGGTGCTGCTCTGGCGGAGCCGAAGGCTGAGTCCATCGAGATCCTGACCGATGTGCAGATCGATCTCGGACCAGTCCGGTCCCACCGAGATGGTGAAGAGACGTCCAGGCCCCTCGGTCGTGAGGCCGAAGGTCGCCACGTCGAGTTCGACGGTCACTCCATCTTCGCGCACCGCACCGCATCGCACCGCACGAGCGACGCCAGCGGGCAGTCGCACGCCGACCTCACCGGGCAAGAACCGGAGCGAGCCGTCAACGAGATGCTCCGCCGGCAGCGCCGTGGTCGAGCCGGGCAGCTCGACGGTTCCAACGCCAGGATCGACGTCGAGAAGGAGTCCCGATGCGTTCATGGGGGCCTCGTCTCGGCAGCGGAATCGGACGGGGTACTCCCCGGGCTCCTGCCATACGAGTCCGATCGCCAGGCCGAGCACCACGACCGACGAAGCCAATACCGGGGCGAACGGCAGGGGTGAAGGGACCGACCGGGTGGCGTGGAGGGGCACCGGGTCGGGTGTATCAACGGCTGAGTCGGTACGGCGTCGCGCCGGATGGTCGACCGTCGTGGTCACCGGCTCCTTCACGAACGCCAGAGCGATCACGCCGATCAAGACCACCCAGGTCGGTTTCGGCAGACGGACCATGGGCTCGGCGATGCCGTCGAACAGCATGAAGGTCACGATCGCTGCGACCCACGGGTCTTGTTTCGAAAGCGCCGTGACCAGTGCAATCACCAGGGCCGACAGAAACAGCCCTGCTCCCACCCAGCCCGTCGTGAAGGCAAGGTGGAGGACGAGGTTGTGTGCGTGCTGCGGTCCCCAACTGATGGTCGTCTCGGCGTCGATCTGTCGCATCCGCTCGCGGTCGACGCCGAGACCGATCCCGGTCACCGGGTGGTCCTCGATCACCTTGAGTACCTCGGGCCACAGCGTGGTGCGGCCGTTCCCGCCGTCCAGGTTGGTGAGCTCACTCCCCGACCGATTGGTCAACTCGACGATCCGTGAATCGAAGCCGGTGGCGAGAAGTCCGACCACCACGATGGCGCCGGCTGTGCCCGCAACGATCAGGAGGCGCCAGCGTCGGGCGGCGAAGAGCGCCAGGAAGCCGGCAACGATCAGTGCCGCCGGGGCCGTTCGACTTCCGGTCAGCACCAGACCGCTCATGCAGACCGCCACGAAGGCCACCGCTGCCGGCCAACGACGTCGAGGCTGCTCGATCAGCCAGAGCACCGCCACCAGACTCGACAACGCAAGCAGTGCGCCCAGGTGATTCGCCTCGAGTTCGACGAGCGACAAGCGACTCGGGAACTGATCGAACTCGACGGTGAACGCCACGATCAGAGCAGCGACGGCCTGCACCGCAACGGAGATGCCGACGACCGTGAGCAGGCTCGTTCGACTTCGATGAGCCACCACGCCCATCGCCGCCAACATCACGGCGACGAACGATGCCGTGGTGGCCATGGCGAGACCCGGGTCCTCGCTGGTCAAGGCAGAGAGGTAGCTCCATCCGAGCCACGACGCAAAGAGGCCGAGGATCAAGCGGCTGCGCCCCGGTGGGAGCACCGCCGGCGGTGACAGCGCAGCGGCAACCGCCGCGACGGCGGTGATCACGAGGGGAAGGACCTCAGCCGGGAGGTCGGGACGAATCCCGACGAGATCGACCGTTCCCAGGCCCCCGGCCACCCCGAGCGCGACGACCGCCAGCGACGCGGCGAACGCTCCTCACACGGGACATCGCACCGTCAGGTCGCTTTCGGTCGGCGGCGGGGGTCAGGACTTCCAGAAGAACTTGTCGTCGATCTGGTCGGTGGCCATGAGGTACTGGATCTGCTTGAGTCGGCGATGGTTGCGGGCGGTCAGGAGCGGTGCTTCGAACTGGATGCGGTCGAGGACCTCTCGAAGTTCGACGACTCCTGAACGTACATCCCAATCGGCGGAGAAACCGGGCAGCTTCGACGCGATCTTGTCGAAATTGACCCGGTAGTTCCGAGTGTCACCGCCCTGGTCACCGATCTGCACCTCGCAGCCGGGGATCTCCTCCCCGATGATGTTGCAGATGTCTCGAACCTGGTAGTTCGAGCGAGTATCGCCGACGTTGAAGGCTTCGGCTCGTACGGCGTCGGCCGGTGCCTCGACCGAACAGATCATCGCTTTGGCGATGTCTCGGATGTGGACGAAGGGCCGCCACGGCGTGCCATCGCTCTGCAGGACCAACTTCTTGGTGAGATACGCCTGGGCCGTGAGTTCGTTGACCACGAGGTCGAAGCGCATCCGCGGGCTGGCACCGAACGCCGTCGCATTCCGAAGGAAGACCGGGGTGAAGCTTTCATCTGCCATCGGTCGAAGGTCGTTCTCGACCAGCACCTTGCACTGGGCATAGGCCGTGATCGGCGCCGTTGGGGATTCCTCGGTGGCGAGTTCGTCGCTCTCCGCGCCACTGGCGCCGTAGACGCTGCACGACGAGCTATAGACGAATCGTTCGACACCGGCATCCTTGGCCATCTCCGCGAAGCGAACCGTCGCACGATGATTGATGTCGAACGTCAACTCGGGATTGAGTTCGCCAACCGGATCGTTGGAGATGTCCGCGAGATGGATGACCGCGTCGAATCCCTCGAGATCCGACGGTTGGGTGAGACGCGTGTCGAGCTTGCGCCACTGTGGTGCCGCTTCCACCCCGTCGTAGAGCCACCCGACGCGGTGAAAACCCGTGTCGTACACCGTGACATCGTGACCTCGCTCGAGCAGGAGTGGTCCCAAGACCGTTCCGATGTAACCCTCGCCGCCCGTCAGGAGAACCTTCATAGCCTCGCTCGTTTCATAACCGTAGATGTGACGATCAGGGTACGACAGGGGTGAGCGAGCAACGATGGATGAATTCGCCCATCGTTGCACCCTGATGCGAGATCCGATGGTAGCGACCACGCTGAGTGAACCTACCTTTCTCGCGACTTTCTCCTGTTCAGCTGCGTCGAAGCTGTGTTACACCGACACGACGGCGAGCGTCGAAGCGACGCACGGCCACGCAGGGCGAACGCTGCGACAGCCCACAGCACCACGAGGAGTTCTTCCATGACGACGCTGACATCCGCAGCCTCGCGTAAACGAAGCATGACGACGCTCCAAGTGGCGGCGACCACGGCGATCTGGACACTCGCACTCGTCGCCGGCGATCCCTCGACCACCTGGACGTTCGCCTGGGCGATTCTTGCCGGATCAGTCACGACCCTTCTGCTCCTGCGACGGTCTCGGGTCCACCGGCTGATCAGGAGTTTCACCGAGGACATCAACGATGTCGTCGTCACGTCCCTCCTGGGAGCCGGTACCACGATGGCGATTGCCTCGGCCGCCGACCGTTCGCTTCGACTCGTTCCCGTCGCCGTGGCTGCCACGGCATCGATCGTCGCCCTCCTCCTCATCCGATCACTGGCGGCGCGGTCACAGCTGATGCAACGCAACGGCGAGCGGGTGGTCGTGATCGGTACCGGCGAAGAAGGCGCGGAACTCGCCCAGCTCGTCGCCGAGCACCCGGAGGCATCGCTCGAGCTCATCGGCGTGGTCGGCAACTGCGCCATGGCAGACCGGCATGGCCTGACCGAGCTGCTGCTCGGCGATGTCGACGATCTCGAGTCGATCTTCGATGCCCACGCCATCGGCACGGCCATCGTCACCCCGACCAGCTTTCGCTCTCGTCAGTACCGACGCATCATGGCCGCAGCCGAACACGCCGGGGTCACCGTGCACCTCAGCTCGGGTGTGGCCCGGGTTGCGGCTCCACGATTCCAGGTGTCGTCGCTCGTACACGAGCCCTTCGTGTCGGTCAGGTGGGACCAACCCAGTCGCGGGCAACAAGCGGCGCGTCGGATCATCGATGTCGTTGGGGCCTCGGTGGCGCTCGTGTTGGCTTCGCCGGTCATGCTGCTCGCCGCCCTGGCCGTCAAGCTCCACGACCGGGGCCCCGTGCTCTACCGATCGGAGCGAATCGGCCAGAACAACCGACCCTTCGGCATGATCAAGTTCCGTTCGATGCGCCCCAATGCCGATGAGCAGAAGGTCGAACTGGCACAGCGCAACGAACGTTCTGGCCCACTGTTCAAGTTGAGCAACGACCCGAGAGTGACCCCGGTCGGGCGCTTCCTTCGTGAGACCTCGATCGACGAGCTTCCCCAACTCATCAACGTGTTGCGAGGCGAGATGTCATTGGTCGGCCCGCGGCCGGCCCTTCCCGAAGAGTTCGAGCGATTCGACGACGAGCTGAAGGCTCGCTTCACGGTTCGCCCCGGCATCACCGGCCTGTGGCAGGTCGAGGCCCGCTCGAATGCCGAGTTCGGGGCCTACCGCCGTCTCGATCTGCACTATGTCGCGAACTGGTCGCTGTTGCTCGACCTCCAGATCCTCGTTGCGACTGCCGTGCAGATCGTGACCAGCCTCCTCCTGCTTCCGATCTCGCTCCTGACCCGGCGCGGCATCAACGATCAGATCGCCCACCAGCCCGCCGCACCGGTGATCGATCTTCGCAGTGCGTCCTCCTCGACCGACCGGCCGACGGACAGCGCTTCGAGCGAACCCCGCTCGACCTTCTCGGCCGGTAGCTGATCAGGACGACACTGACTGGTCAGGACGACACTGACTGGTCAGGACGACACTGACTGGTCAGAGGATCACGGACTGGGCCCCGAGCAGGACCCGCAGCTCGGGAATGAGACCACTGGCGGTGTCGACGCAGTAGTCATCGGACAGCTTCACCGCCTGGTGATCGCTCAGATGGATGTAGACCGGCGCGTCGCCTTGATACTGCGACAGCATCGCCTTCAGCTCGATGATGAGGTCGTCGGAGAGCTGGTTGGGTCGGATCTCCAGCCGGAGCGGCGGTGATGAGCCGAGCACGTCGGCCTCGAAGACCTCGATCGACTGGGCCATCAGCTTCGGCTGGTCATCTCGCTTGTCGACTCGACCACGAACGATCACGATGCGATCGTCCTCGAGGAGGTGCCCGTAGTCGGTGAACGTGCGGGGGAACACCATCGTCTCGGCCGACGACGTGAGATCCTCGAGCACGAAGATGCCCATGAGGTCGCCACGTTTGGTCCACTTGCGCTGGAGCGAGGTGACGACGCCACCGACGGCGACCATGGCGCCGTCTTCGGCCTCGGCCAACGCACTCAGCCTGGTGTCGGCCTTACGTGCCAACGCCGCCTCGGCTCCCATCAGCGGATGGTCGGACACGTAGAGTCCGAGCATCTCCTTCTCGTAGGCGAGCCGTTGTGACTTTTCGAACTCGACGTTGGACACCTTGGGCCGGTCGTCGTAGGCGGGGCCGCCATCGCTTCCGCCGAAGAGGGTCATGACCCCCATGTCGTGCTCTTTGCGGCTCGACACGGTCTTGTCGATGATCTCCTCATAGGCCAGCAACAGGCCCTGACGGGTGTGGCCGAGTGAATCGAACCCACCGGCCTTGATGAGCGACTCGATCGTTCGCTTGTTGAGGACCGAATAGTCGACGCGCTCGCAGAAATCGATGAAGTCGCGGAACGGGCCGTTGGCTGCGCGTTCGTCGAGGATGTGCTGCACCAGTCCCTCACCCACATTGCGCACCGCCGAGAGACCGAAGGGGATCACGTTGAGCGGCTCGCCGTCGGGGCCGATGGCCGCATCGGGCTCGGGGTCGGGAATGGAGGTGAAGTCCATCTCGGACCGGTTGATGTCGGGGACGAGCACCTTGACGCCCATCTGACGGCACTCGTTGAGGTAGATCGCGGCCTTTTCCAGGCTCGA
This sequence comes from uncultured Acidimicrobiales bacterium, assembly GCA_963698395.1. GTDB lineage: Bacteria > Actinomycetota > Acidimicrobiia > Acidimicrobiales > SZUA-35 > JBBQUN01. Next base: position 568,431 of record CAVOQQ010000008.1, on the reverse strand, counting down.
CTTCACCGACGTGAGGAGCGAGGCGAAGTACTCGACCGGGTAGTTGGCCTTGAGGTAGGCAGTCTGGAAGCTGACGAAGCCATAGCCATACGAGTGGCTTTTGTTGAATGCGTAGTCGGCGAAGCCCTCGATAATGGTGAACAGGTTGGCGCCGAATTCGGCACCGTAGCCGTGGGCCTCGCAGCCCTCTTCGAACTTGGCCCGCTCCTTGGCCATGAGCTCGCGGTTCTTCTTGCCTGCGGCCTTCCGCAGGTTGTCGGCATCGGCGAGGGAGTAGCCGGCGAACTTCTGGCTCATCCGCATCATCTGTTCCTGATAGATCATCAGGCCGTAGGTGTCGCCGAGGATGTCTTCGGCGTCGGGATGGATCTGCTCGATCGGCTTGCGGTTGTTCTTGCGATCGGCGTAATCGTTGTGCATGTTGGCCGCCATCGGACCCGGCCGATACAGCGCAACCAACGCAGCGACGTCTTCGAAACCGGTCGGGGCCATCGAGCGCATGAGCGCTCGCATGGGGGTGGATTCGAGCTGGAACACCCCGACGGTGTTGCCCGCTCGCAGGAGTTCGTACGTGCGTTCGTCTTCGAGGTCGACGTCGTCGATGTCGACCTCGACGCCCTTGACCTTCTTGATCAGCTCCAGGCTGTCGGAGATGACATCGAGGTTTCGCAGGCCGAGGAAGTCCATCTTGAGCAGGCCGAGGTCTTCGACCCCGTGCATCTCGTACTGGGTCACCACCGGCGCATCTTCGATGTCCTTGCCGGCTTCGGGCTTGCGTTGGATCGGGAGATAGGTGGTGAGCGACTCCTTGGTGATCACCACGGCGGCGGCATGGATGCCGTCGGATCGACGGAGTCCCTCGAGTCCCCGAGCGACGTGGATGACCTTCGCCATGTCTTCGTCGGTGTCGACCATCGAGCGCAGTTCGCCGGCCATCTTGTAGCCGTCGGCGTACTTCTCGGACTCCTCGAAGCAGTACTTCAGTGGGGTGTCTCGCCCCATGACCAGCGGTGGCATCGCCTTTGCCGCCTTGTCGCCGACGGCGTAGGGGTACCCCAGCACCCGGGCGCCGTCGCGCACGGCCGCTCGTGCCTTGATCTGCGAGAAGGTGACGATCTGTGCCACATGATCGCGCCCGTAGCGCTCTGCCGCATAGCGAATCATCTCGTCTCGGTAGCGAGAGTCGAAATCCATGTCGATGTCGGGCATCGAGATCCGTGACGGGTTGAGGAACCGTTCGAACAGCAGGTCGTACTTGATCGGATCGAGATCGGTGATCCACAGGCAATAGGCGACCGCGCACCCGGCGGCGGATCCTCGACCAGGACCGACCCGGATGCCCGACTTGCGGGCATGGGCGATGAGGTCCCACGTGATCAAGAAGTAGGAGCTGAACCCCATGTTCTTGATGACGTCGAGTTCGAAGATGAGACGCTCGACGACGGTGTCGGGCAGCTGGTTGCCCCAGCGCACCTTCGCACCCTCCATCGTGAGGTGCAGGAGGTAGTCGTCGGCGCCGGTGAACCCCTCGGGGATCGGGAAGTCCGGGAGTTGAGGCTTGCCGAACTCGATCTCGACGTTGCAGCGCTCGGCGATCCACAGCGTGTTGTCGCAGGCCTCGGGCAGCTCTGACCACAGATGGCGCATCTCGGCGGCCGACTTCACGTAGTGCTGGTCGCCGGAGAACTTGAAGCGGTTCGGATCGGACATGAGCGAGCCGGTCTGCACACACAGGAGGGCATCGTGTGCCTCGTGATCGTGCTGCTCGGTGTAGTGCGAGTCGTTGGTGGCGAGCAGCGGGGCGCCGATCTTGCGAGCGATCTCGAGCAGTTTCGGATTGGTCGAACGCTGTTCGGGGATCCCGTGGTCCTGGATCTCGATGAAGAAGTTGTCCTTGCCGAAGATGTCTTGGAAACGAGCCGCCTTCTCGAGGGCCATCTGATCGTTGCCCGCCATGATGGCCTGGAGCACCTGGCCGCCCAGACAACCCGAGGTGGCGATGATGCCCTCGGAGTGATCCGACAGGACGTCCCAGTCGACCCGAGGCTTGTAGTAGTAGCCCTCCATGTAGGCGCGCGAGGCCAGCTGGATCAGGTTCTTGTAGCCGGTGTCGTTCTCGGCCAGGGCGATCAGGTGGTAGTAGAGCTTCTTCCCACCGTCGATGTCACCGCCGGAATCATCGAGCTTGCCGCGGCGGCTCGGACGTTCGAAGCGGGATTCATCGGCCTGGTAGAGCTCGCAGCCGATGACCGGATTGATCTCGGCTTTCTTGCAGGCCCGATAGAAGTCGAGCACCCCGTACATGTTGCCGTGATCGGTGATCCCGAGTGCCGGCTGACCGTCGGCCGCCGCCTTCGCCACCAGCTCATCGAGGCGTGACGCTCCATCGAGCATCGAGAACTCGGTGTGCACATGCAGATGGGTGAACGAAGACGCCACGTGCCAACTCCCGCTCGGCCGACTGGCCACCCGCCGTCCGTTGAGGAAGCAACCGGATCGTCCCCCACGAGAGGGGTCGAAACAGCCGTCCTCACCGGGCGACGCCAGGCAATGCGTTCGGCCCGAGACCGCATCGCCGACCGAATCACTCCGATGTGATTCAGCGGGTCGACTCTATCAAGCGACCTCGTTTCGCGCTGGCCCCGATCCGACGAAAGGCCGTGATCGGCGACGCAGTCGGATCAGTAGATCCCGGTGCGGGCCTTGAACTCGGCGCTCTCGGAGAACCCGATCATGACCTCACCGCGGGTCATGCCCCGATTGAGAACACCCGTCCAATACGCATAGCCGCTCTGATCGGGTTCACGACCCAGCACGTTCACGTAGACCATCTTCACGAAGTCCCGATTGCTGAGGTTGCCGTAGCGGCGCAGGAACTCGCCAGAGACGGCGAAACCCTCGGAAACCGCCTCGAGGCGTACTCCTCGACTCATCTCCTGCACCCAATACGAAACACCGGCTTCATCTGCAGCACGGAGGAAATACGCCACATACAGACGCTGCACCGACGGTTGGTGATTGGGGGTCCCGCAGCCGCTGCCGCTCTTGGGATCGGTGACTCGCGGGGTGGCAGACGACGAGGACAGCGTGCCCTTCGTCACGTCGGCCCGGGTGAACTGCACCACGGCCCAGATCTGACCACCGGCGTCGCAACGGACACCGACACCGGCGACGGTGAGGTTGGGGTCGACGATCAGATTGCGGTGCGACGGTGAACGCATCCAGGCATCGGTGATCTGCCCGGTCGCATACCCACGAGCGATGATCTCCGCCCGGCCGTCACTCGAGTGGACGAGGCCGCCGGTACCGGCCATCGATCCCGCCCAGTTGCGAGAAGCACCGATCAGCCCGCCATCCATCGCCATGGCCGACAGGCCGCGAGCACTGCGCTCGGCGTTGAGTTGGGCGAGGAACTCCTGTTCGAGGGTTCCCTCGTTCCCCGAGGCCGCCGAGGCGGGCGTCGGGGCGACCGTGAATCCGACGAGCGACACCAGGGCCACCACGAGCGACAGGACCAGACGCGTGAAGCGGCCACCGAAGAAGCGGTTCGTCATAGATTCGCACCCTGACCGAGGCAACAGAAACAGGAAGAAGTCATGGCTTTCACCTTCGAGGCAGGGCCATCCGTCGACCGTCCGTGAAAGCCACGGCGCGCACACGTCATCGACATGCGGCCATGCGTGGGCTACGGCGGAGAGGGAGGCGTAGAAACGTCACAGTCAGAACTTCGGCGCGGAGGTTCAGAACATGAGCGCCCCACTGGCACCAAGTCCTACTCCGCAACAGCGCAGAACCGTAGCACTACCGTCACACTTCGCCTGTCAGATCTGCCCTCCGAGCCGGTACCCGACCACACACACCGAACGAATATCCAGGTCAGCGGGCCGTCAGCCGAACGTCAAGAAAGGGAAAAATGCTCCGATTCATGACGAAATCGGGTCGAATCCTGCGGTGCGAAAACCACGGTCTCACCTGCTGACGCCCTCGGTGCCGGCACCGACGCGCTCCGTGTCGTCGCCGCTGACGCCCTCGGTGCCGGCACCGACCGCTCCGTGTCGTCGCTGACCCCGTCAGTGCTCTCGCTGACTCCGTCAGTGCTCTCGCTGACCCCGTCAGTGCTCTCGCTGACTCCGTCAGTGCTCTCGCTGACTCCGTCAGTGCTTCGGTGATTGATACCGCTCGAGGAACTCCGCCATCGCCCATCCCCAGGTGATGACGTGATGTCCGACCTCGGGTTGGCAGTCATCGAAGGCCCCGGCGATCTCATGGTCTTTGAGTGCCTCGTGATCGAGCACCAAGAGTGTGTCCTCACTTGCTCCGAGCATGGTGCGATCACTGAAATCGAGGGTCTGGTACCGCTTGGCCAGTCGACGACCCCACGCCCGTTCCTCACCATTGGGACGAGTGTCGGGCCACGGACGGATGTCGGTCAGGCCGGCAAAGGCCTCCGCAGCCCCTGGCTGGATCAACCGAGCGGACACCACCACGTCTTCGTCAGGAAACGCCATGAGGGTCTTGTGGAGCTGCTCGGCCATCAGGGCGCGCAGCACCGATGAACGATTGCGGACCCGGGCCACACAGCCGATGCCGATCACCAGGGCCGGCGTTCCGCCGATGCGCTCCAGCGTGGAGAACACGAACCCGCGGAGCTTGCCCTTGTCGAACGCCTGGCTGACGAGCACCCACTCCTCGGCCTGCTTCGAGAGCAATCCGGCCTGCCAGCCGAGACTTGCCGCACTCAGATCGGCCATGTCGCCCATCTCGGCATCGGTCAATGCCGTGCAATCTTTCGTCGTGACCTCGATGGCCATGGGCCTTGCCCCCTTCGTTCAACGGCTCACCGAAGAAGGCAGCAGCAGACTGCCCGTTCCCCCTTCGAGTCTGATCACATCGGAGTCCCGATGCGGCGGTCGATGAGCGTCGTTCGCCTTGCGGCGGTCCCCTGGCTCATCGAACGTCCAGCGATCATTGTCCCAAGGCATCGACCGAAGCGTCAAACCGAGCGCGCAGGAACCGCTCCGTCACGTCGAAGGAGGCAACGGTGTCGACCGAGGCAACGGCCTCGTGCCGCACGTGGATCAGGTCAGAGATAGACGCCCGAGGCCGGACCACCGCCGGGCGACGGCAGCGCCTGGGTCTGTTTCATCTGCTCGAGCTGTTGCCGAGCAGCCATCTGCTGGGCGAAGAGCGTGGCTTGAATGCCGTGGAACAGCCCTTCGAGCCAGCCGACGAGCTGGGCTTGGGCGATGCGGAGCTCGCCCTCCGACGGCACGACGTCGTCGGAGAACGGGGTGGCGAGTGAGTTCAGCTCGTCGCTCAGGTCGGGAGACAACGCTTCGGACAACTGCGATACCGACGTCTCGTAGATCTCACGCAGACGATGTCGACCCGCCTCGTCGAGATCGGTGGTCCGCACTTCCTCCAACAGCTGCTTGATCATCGAGCCGATCCGCATGACCTTGGCCGGCTCCGAAATGCTCGACGCCTCCTCGGTCTCGGGGTCATCGACCACCTCGGGAATCTCGTGCGGAGCCGCCGTGTCGGCGGCTGCTTCCTCGAAAGCTGGCTGATCGGGCATCGGGGTGTCACTCATCTGCTGCGTTCCTCGCCAAAGGTGGGGTCGTTGCGTGCTTGCGTTCGGTCGGTGATCAGGCAGTTGCCGAGATGAGTGGGACCCTCATCTCGGCCGACGTCAGCGAGCCATGGCGGCCAACGAGTTCGAATGGGCCTGAGTCATCCGGATCGTAGAAGGCGATCGGTTCGAACGGACACAGCGCCACATCGCCGAGTCGAGCCTTCGCTGCACGGCTGAGCGTGCGCCCGAACCAATGCTCGTCTTCGATCTGCTCGATCGATCGCACCCACGCGTGGTGTGAGTGATGCTCATCGGCGGCGGCGAGGAGGTCGTCGGCTGCCCCGGGCTTTGCGTGCAACCAGCGGAAACGGCCCTCTCCACTGCGAAGCCGGGTGAGATCGAGGACACTCTCGTCGAGGTGGACCGTGCCGTCGCGGCAATCGACCTGGCCATGATCGGCGGTGATGACCAACTCGACCCCGGTGGGCAGCGCCTCGAGGATGGCGGCGACGAGACGGTCGGCGAACATCACTTCGGCATCGAACACCGACCCGAAGCCGTACTCGTGGGAGACCTTGTCGACGCCGTCGTAGTACGTGTAGACGAACTCGGCCCCCTCTCGTACCAAACGAGCGACCTCGTGCACCAGCGTCGCCACGGTGCGATAACCCGTCAAGGTCGCCCCTCGAAGATGAGCCCCGGAAAAGCCCGACGTCCGGAACTCCGCCTTGTTGACCATCGCAACGTCATGACCGAGGAACGGCTCGAACGGCTGCACCTGTTCCGGAGGTGCGATCTTGCGGGCATCGGGCCACGCGTCACTCCCCCAGCGGAGCGTGTTCATGACCTCGCCCTCGACCACCATGCGATACCCCACCACACCATGCTCGCCGGGCTCGAGACCCGTGGTCAGCGAGGTCAACGCCGTGGCGGTCGTGGAGGGGGCCACGGTGGTGATGGGCCCACCCCCGCACGCTTGAAGGGTCGGCGTGATGGCGGCTCGCTCGACCAGTTGATCCCAACCCAGACCGTCGAGAACGAGCAGCACCCGCTGCGTCGCTCCCGCGCCGTCGGCGGGAAGCGCAGCAGGACGATTGCCGACACCAACCAGGTACGGCATCAGGCCGGTGAGGCAACCGTGCCCGTAGGCCGGGAGAACGAATTCGTACACGTGACTGCTTTCTGGCCGGGAGTCAGCTGACAGGATAGGCAGACTCCGGCCGCCAAGACCGAGTTCGATGCCCTTGTTCACCCGTCAACGCTGTCAGGGGTCGCACGAACTAGGGTGGATCCGGTGAAAGTGTCGACACGTGGAGACTATGCAAGTAGGGCCCTCCTCTCGTTGGCTCTCCATGCCGAGGAGGGTCGACCGACGACCGTACGCGACATCGCCGATCGCACCGGACTCCCCCAGCCCTACCTCGAACAGATCCTGTTGGCACTCAAGGGAGCCGGTCTCGTGCGGTCCAAGCGCGGTGTCGGCGGCGGGTACGTGTTGGCGCGAGACCCAGCAGAGATCTCCCTCGCCGCGATCATCCGAGCGGTCGATGGCCCCATCGTCCTCGGTGACTTCTCCGAACCGCATTCCGACGGTGCCTGCGATCACGAGGGCCAGTGCGTGCTGCTGAACCTCTGGCATGTCGTCGGCGACGAGATGCGACGTCTGCTCGAGGCGTACTCGCTCGCCGATGTCGCCACCATGGCCCAGGGCAACGAACCGTGGCCGGCCGCCCGGGAACTCTGAGCCCCGCCTCATCATCATGAACGAGGTCATGAATGATCCGGCCGAGTCATCGGCTTCCGCTCCGACGACGCTCATCCAGACGATCCGGCGCCGCCGGATGATCCGCGCCTTCGATCCCACACCGCTCGCGAACGGCGAGATCGAACGGCTCCTCGACCTGGCGCGCCGAGCCCCCTCGGCCGGCAACACCCAGGCCGTCGAATTCCTCGTGCTCGACACCCCGGGCGCCGTTGCCTCCTATTGGGACCTCACCCTCCCGCCGGAACGCCGTGGCACGTTTCGATGGCAGTCACTGCTCGATGCTCCGGCGATCGTCGTCGTGGTCACGCGTCCTGACGCCTACGTCGAGCGTTACGCCGAGGCCGACAAGGCACGACCAGGCCTGGGGGACACGACCGACGACTGGGCCGTTCCGTTCTGGTGGGTCGATGCCGGAGCGGTCATCCAGAACCTCCTGCTCCTCGTGACCGACGCCGGACTGGGCGCCTGCCTCTTCGGCCTGTTCGACCACGAGCCGGCCGTGTTGGAGCGGTTCGGGGTGCCGAAGGACGTTCGAGGCGTGGCGACGATCGCCATCGGACACCCGGCGGAGCAGGCAACGCTGACCGAGCACGACGGCCGATCAGCGCGACGGCGCCGGCCTCCGATCGACGAGATCATGCATCGAGGTCGGTGGTGAGTCCCAGCGAGTCGGCCAGCTCGGCCAGGGCGGGCGGGAGCGGCGACGCGAAGCGAAGCGGCTCGCCGGTGACGGGATGCTCGAACCCCAGCTGCGCGGCATGCAGGAACGGCCGCTTGAGACCCAGCATCGGTTGCCGGGGCGCGTAACGCAGATCGCCAACCACGGGGTGATCGATCGCTTCGAGGTGGGCGCGGATCTGATGGGTTCGTCCCGTCTCGAGTCGACAGACCAGCAACGTCAGCGCAGGATCATCGTGGCGACCGAGCACCCGGTAGCGGGTGCGAGCGGGTCGACCGCCGACCACGACGGCGCGTCGAGTGGCGTCTCGAGGTGAGCGCCCGAGGGGCGCATCGATCAAGCCCTCGTTGGATTCGAGGTTTCCCCAGACGAGCGTGAGGTAGCGCCGCAAGACCGACCGTTCGGCGAGCTGGGCGGAAAGGGCCAGGCGGGCCTGATCGGTCCGAGCGACCATGAGCAGGCCGGATGTGCCCCGATCGAGTCGGTGCACGATGCCTGGACGTTCCGGCTCGCCACCGGCACCGGCGATGTCGGGGTACCGAGCCAGCAGCGCCTGGATCAGTGTGCCTTCGGCAATGCCAGAACCGGGGTGCACCACCAGTTCGGCGGGCTTGTCGACCACGATGACGTGCTGATCGACGTAGACGACCGGCACCTCGATATCGGGAGCCGGCGCGAGGATGTCGTCTCGCTCGGGGAGGAAGACGACGAGTTCGACGCCTGCGACCAAGCGATCCGATGGCTTGCCCGGTGTCTGCCCGTCGATGGTGACTCGGCAGTTGGCGATGAGATCGAGCGCCTCGCGTCGCGAGACGTCGGCCAGCATCGACACGACACGATCGACTCGTTCGCCGTCGAGTGCCTCGGGTACCGATACCTCGAGTCGAGTCTCGGTGCCTTCGGTCGGCATCGGATTGCTCAGAACATCGACGTTTGGTGGGCGATGCACTTCGGCGCCATGGGCAGCGCTTCGAGCCGCTCCTGGGGGATGTAGTCGCCGGCACCGCCGACGATGCATTGCCCGTAGATGCCACGGTCGAGCCGATCGAGCGCCGCATCGATCTCGTCGACCTTTTCGCGGGCCTGAGCCGACAGTGCGAGATCACGATCCCGTTCGACCGCAAGGGTATCGCCCTCGCCCGATTCCTCGTCGAACTGCACGTCGCCCGGTTCACGGTCGGCCATGAGCGCAGCGGCCTCGGCGGCGAGCGCCTCGGCGTTGTGGGTGTAGCGCTTTCGCTCGTTGATGAGCTCTTCACGCCGAGCGGCGAGCCACTTCTTGTCGGACAGGAACTTGGGTTTGTCTTGCTTTGCGGTCACTGAGGTCTTCCGGGATGCCGTTGTGGAACCGCTGCCGGCCAGTTGGCCGGCAGCGAGGGTGCGGGTTCGAGCAGCGGTGTCGTTCGATGCTCCGGTGGCGGAGGATGCCGCCACCGAGTTGGATTGCGTCTTCTTGACACTCGATCGTTTGGGTGCGCTCTTCTTGGCCGTCTTCTTCGTGGCGGCCTTCTTGGCCGTCTTCTTCGTGGCGGTCTTCTTCGAGGTGGCCTTCTCGGGTGTGGTCTGCTTGGCCGTCGTTTTCTTGGTGGCGGTCTTCTTGGTGGCGGTCTTCTTGGTGGCGGTCTTCTTGGTGGCGGTCCGCTTCTTCGGTGCCGGCGAAGCCTTGGCGCCGGCCGACTTCTTGGTCGTCGACGCGTTGGCTCCGATTGTTCGCTTCTGCGAGCGTGCACCTGCCATTGAACTACCTTTCCGACCGCCGTCCCCCGGCCGATCGACAAAGCCGCAGCTCCAAGCGCCGACGGCCCCTCTCTCCTCACGAGAACCCCCGAGAAGAAGCCAGTACCTTATCTGCCGTCGCCGAGAACTGCCTGCACCACGGCCATCAACACGCACCGACCCCTACTGACCTGGGATTCTGCTGCTTCACCCCTCCAACCCGCGGTCATCGAGACCACGTTGGCACCCGAGTTCGCCGCCATGAGCGCCGAGTGGGTGACCAGCGGACGTGGCGATCGAACGCCGGCGAGAAGGACGACCTGCTCCGGTAGCCTGCACCACCATGAATGCAGCCAGCTCGACGCCGTATCCAGACGTTCCTCCCCGCGCCGACTACCCGGCGATCGAGCGCCGCATTCTCGACTTCTGGGCCGACAACGACACGTTCGAGCGCTCGGTTGCCCAGCGTCCGCATTCCGACGACGGCGGCACCGAGTTCGTGTTCTACGACGGCCCGCCGTTCGCCAACGGCCTTCCCCACCACGGGCACCTGCTCACGGGCTACGTCAAAGACGTCGTGCCTCGCTACCAGACCATGCGGGGCCGGCGCGTCGAACGCCGCTTCGGGTGGGACTGCCACGGTCTACCGGCCGAGATGGAAGCCGAGAAGCAACTCGGCGTGACCGGTCGCGTCGCCATCCTCGAACATGGCATCGAGCCGTTCAACGACTACTGCCGCTCCTCGGTCATGCGCTACACCGGCGAATGGGAGCAGACGGTCAACCGCCAGGCCCGCTGGGTCGACTTCGAGCACGACTACAAGACCATGGACCTCTCCTACATGGAATCGGTCATGTGGGCGTTCAAGGAACTGTTCGACAAGGGACTCATCTACGAGGCCTACCGAGTCATGCCCTACTCCTGGAGCGCCGAGACGCCCCTCTCCAACTTCGAGATCCGCCTCGACGACGCCACGCGGCCGCGGCAAGATCCTGCACTCACGGTGGCGTTCGACCTCGTGCCTGCCGACGGCGACCCGGCGCCGCTGACGATGCTCGCCTGGACGACCACACCCTGGACCCTCCCGTCGAACCTCGCACTCGCCGTCGGTCCGACCGTCGAGTACGCCATCGTCAAGGCCGACGACCAGCACTACGTGATCGGCAACGAGGCGCTCGGCGCCTACGCCTCCGTCCTCGGCGACGCCGAGATCGTCGCCACGATGCCTGGCTCGGCCCTCGTCGGACGCCGCTACACCCCGCTCTTCGACTACTTCGCCGATCGCACCGATGCCTTCCGGGTCCTCGAAGCCGATTTCGTCGACACCACCGAAGGCACCGGCGTGGTCCACATGGCGCCTGGCTTCGGTGAAGACGACCAGCGCATCTGCGAGGCCAACGACATCCCGATCGGGCGAGCCGTCCCGGTCGACGACCAGGGACGCTTCACCGACGACGTCCCGGAGTGGGCAGGCGAGAACGTCTTCGAGGCCAATCCCGGGGTGATCCGCCACCTCAAAGACGCCGGCCGGGTGCTCCGCCACGAAACCTACGAGCACAACTATCCCCACTGCTGGCGAACCGATCAGCCCATCATCTACAAGGCGATTTCGTCGTGGTACGTCGAGGTCACGAAGATCCGTGACCGCCTCGTGGAACTCAATCAGGAGATCAACTGGGTCCCCGGTCACGTGCGAGACGGTCGCTTTGGTCAATGGCTCGCCGGTGCCCGAGACTGGTCGATCAGCCGGAACCGCTTCTGGGGATCACCGATCCCGGTGTGGAAGTCCGACGACCCGGCCTACCCCCGCATCGACGTCTACGGCAGCCTCGACCAACTCGAGGCCGACTTCGGCGTGCGTCTCGACGACCTCCACCGTCCGGCCATCGATCAACTCGTTCGACCCAACCCCGACGATCCCACCGGCACGTCGATGATGCGGCGGGTCGACGAGGTGCTCGACTGCTGGTTCGAGTCCGGTTCGATGCCCTTTGCCCAGGTGCACTATCCGTTCGAGAACGCCGAGTGGTTCGAAGACCACTTTCCGGCCGACTTCATCGTCGAATACATCAACCAGACGAGGGGCTGGTTCTACACGCTCCACGTGCTCGCCGGGGCCCTGTTCGATCGCCCGGCCTTCCAGAACGTGATCTGTCACGGCATTCTCCTGGCCGAAGACGGCAACAAACTGTCGAAGAAGCTGCGCAACTACACCGAGCCATCGGAGATCTTCGACAAGCAGGGCGCCGACGCACTGCGCTGGTACTTCATGTCGTCGAACATCGTCCGCGGTGGCGACGCTCGCATCAGTGACCAGGCCATCGACGACGTCACTCGTCAGGTGATGCTGCCGATCTGGAATGCCTACAGCTTCTTCACGCTCTACGCGAATGCCGATGGCTACCGGGCCAAGGAACGGACCGACTCCACCCACGATCTCGACCGCTACATCCTCGCCAAGACCCAACAGCTGGTGGCCCAGACCACCGAGCGGCTCGACGCCTACGACCTGGCCGGCGCCTGTGGCGAAGTCCAGGCCTACCTCGACGCCTTGACCAACTGGTACATCCGACGCAGCCGGGAGCGATTCTGGAATGCCGAGGGCGGTTCGGTCGATCGTGACGCGCTCGACACGCTCTATACCGTGCTGGTGAACCTCTCCAAGGTCCTCGCTCCGTTGATGCCGATGATCGCCGAGGAGATCTGGCAGGGTCTCGTCGGCGAGGGTTCAGTCCATCTCGAAGACTGGCCGACGCTCGACGCACTCCCGTCGGATCCGGAACTGGTGGCCGCCATGGATCTCCTGCGGGCCGCCGTCACGCCTGCCCTCGGTCTGCGCGAAGCGCGCGGCCTCCGAGTCCGTCTTCCTCTGGCCAAGGCCATCCTTGCCGGGCAGGCCACCAATTCGGCCATCGAGCCGCTCAAGCAGCTGCTGGCCGACGAGTTGAACGTCAAGTCCGTCGAGTTCAGCACCGACGTCGATGCCTACGGCACCTTCCGCCTCGTCCCCAATCCCCGCGTCCTCGGGCCGCGCCTTGGCAAGGAGGTGCAGGCGGTCATCAAGGCGGCAAAGGCGGGTGATTGGCAGGTCGGCGCCGACGACACCGTCGAGGTCGGCGGCCACGTGCTGCAACCGAACGAGTTCGATCTCGCCCTCGATCCTCGTGAGGGGTACGCGGCCGCAGCGCTCCCGGGCAATCAGGCCGTCATCGTCCTCGACACCGAGCTCACGCCCGAGCTCGAAGCCGAGGGGTTGGCTCGAGACCTCGTTCGAGCCGTACAACAGGCGCGCAAGGATGCCGAACTCAACGTGTCCGATCGCATCCGACTCTCGCTGAGCCTGGGCGATGCGGCCGAGGCGTTGCGCCCACACCTCGACCTGGTTGCCGCTTCGGTGCTGGCCAACGACATCGAACTGGTCGACGATCAGCGCAGCGTGAAAGCGACCATCGGCGATACTGCGGTCACGTTCTCGCTCGAACGGGTCTGACGCCGCACCACTCTTCCGCCGCACGCACTTCCGACGCACCGCGCCTCTCGTCCGCCGCTCGAGGGCGGGAGCCGGGCCGGCGGTGCGGCGCTACTTGCGACGGCTGAACCAGCCTGAGCGGCGATCGTCGTCGTCAGGATTGTCGGTGAGGAAACGCTCGAGGGCGACGTCGGTCTCGGCGTCGTCGCCGGTGGCCCGCCGGAGCTCGTCGAGGAACGGATCCTCACTCTTCGTGAGTACCTGCGGTGCTTCGATGTCGGGCACGGCGTCTGCCCAGGCCGGTCGGCTGAGTTCGTCGACGGTGTCGTCGCGGCGAGCCGGTGTGCTCGGCACATGGTCGGCGGCGTTCTCGAAGCCGAAATCGGCCGGGCTGGCCGAAGGGGCGGGACCATCGTCCCAGCGAACCTCGTCGACGATGACGGCGCCGGCTGCCATCGGTGTGTTGGTCCCCCAGTCATCGAGGTCGAGATCGAGCGCATCACCATCGTCATGATCGGCATCGGTGCCGGCATCGGCGGTCGCATCGACCGTTCCGCTCGACGACTCGGCCTGATCGACCACGAATCCGCCGGCATCGGCCGCCGAGGCGTCGAAGGGATCCATGCCATGGGCTTGCGAGCGCTCAGCGTCAGGGTACGAGTCGTCGTCCTCGTCGGCCAGGAGTTGGACCATCGGCACGGCTTGGGTTGGGTCGTCGATCTCACCGAGGAGCGCGCCACGTGCCGATGGGTTCGACGGGGTCGACGTGTCGGCCGATACCACCTGGCTGTCGTCGGCGGGCGCGATGGTGTCGGGAGCGAGGTCGTCGAGACCCGGGACATCGAGCACGACCGCCGGCGATCCGGCTGCCGGCACGACGATGGGATCGTCGGCTGCCGGTGGCATCTCGGAATGCAAGCGAGCCGGATCGTCGACCACGACGGCAATGTCGGCGAGTGCGGCTCGAATGACCTCTCGTCGTTGCGCGAGGTGGCCCTCGAGCCGTTCGATGTCTGCACCGAGGGTGTCTCGCAAGGTGGTGTACTCGGCGATCTGTGCGACCAGCGCCTGACGCTGGGCACCTTCGGCATCGGCCAGTGAAGCCTCGGCCGCCTCCACCTTGGCTTGCACCTCGGCGTGAGCCGCCTCGAGCAGGTGCTGGCGTTCGGCTGCGACCTCGTTGGCAGCTTCTCGACGTGCTCGCTCGTTCTCGGACTTCGAGCTGTTCGGCCTCGGCCCGAGCGGCACCGACGAGCTCCTCGGCTTCGGCCTTGGCGGCGGCGACCGTCTGGTCGGCGGTGCGCTGGGCGAGCAGGAGGGTCTTGCTCAGGGTCTCATCGAAGCTGGCCGGCGAGATCGGCACATCGGCCGGCGCCGCGGCGACCGGCTCGGGTGCAGCACGACGAGCGCTCGTGGCCTCGAGGAGGCGGGCTTCGGCGGCCGCGGTACGGGCCTCGGCATCGGCCAATCGTTGCTGCAGCGCAGCGACGTCATCGGCGAGCGGGGCGAGACCCTGGAGGACGCGGTCAACCTGACTCTTGCTGTATCCCCGCAGTTCTTCTTCGAATCGAACCTCGGGCAGTTTGCGAAGGACCCGGAACTTGTCTTCTTGCGCGGCCATGCATGGAGGCTACCTCTGGACACGTCCCGGTAAGCGGATGGCCGCCCGCCAAATGGTCGAGCCGATGGACACGACCCTGGAACCGACGTTTGGCATCAGCAGATCAGGTTGACCAACACGGCGAGCCCGATGAGCACGATGATCTCGGCCGCGCCGAAACCGAAGGTGGCCGGGAACGGCGGGAGTCGTCGTCGAAGCGGCGACACCACCGGTTCGGTCATGGCGTAGGCAAGATCACGAGCGCTACCCGCTGCAGTGCCCGGACGAAGTGGAAACAGCGACAGCGCAATACGACTCAGGAAGACGAACTGGAACAGCAGAACGGCGATACAGAGCAGGTCGCCCATCTCAGCGATCGAAGCCGCGCTCCTCGATGCGGCGACGTTCCTCACCCGAAACCTCGACCGACGACGGCGTGAGCAGGAAGACCTGCGTGGCCAGCTTCTCCATCGACGCGTCGAGCGAGTAGCAGACACCGCTGGCGAAGTCGATCAATCGGCGGGCGAGATCGCGATCCGCCTCACGCAGGTTCATGACCACCGGTACACCGTTCTTGATGTCGTCGGCGAGCACCTTGGCATCGCCGAAGGTCTTGGGGGTCAGCGCCCGCGGCTTGGTGCGCTGGATCGGAACGGGCCGAACCACTTCGCTGCGCTGTCGATCACCGACACCCCGATCGTGACTGCCTCCGGTTCGACTGGACAACGAACGTGCCTCCTCGGCATCGAGATCGAGCGTGTCACTCGGCGGCGACACGGCGCTGCGCACTCGAGTGGCGCCGCTCGGCTGGCGGTCGCCGGAGGGGCGATAGGTGGGTTCTGCTCCGCCACGCCAATCGCTGTCGAGTTCGGGCGACGGCACCGGCCGGAGCGGTCGCACCGAGCTCACGGCGCTGGCACCGGAGTCGGCACTGAAGCCCTCGGCGTAGCCCTTGTTGGCGTGGTCGGGATCGTGCGAGCGACCGGCACTTCGGCTCGATGACGTCGAGACCGAGTGGTTGCGGTCAAGATCGATGGCGTCGTCGTCATCGTCGACGTCGTAGAGATAACCGTCGTCGTACTCTTCGTCGGGGCCCAGGCCCAGATACGTCATGACATTCTTGAACATCTGCGGTCCTCGCTTCTCGCCCGAAAGACTAGTCTCTCACACCTCACGTGCGGTGGCATAGAGCTCCCAATGTGTGACCTGACCCAAGATCGGGATGGCCGATCGTTGCTCGATACGGCGTCTCGACGCCCGACCGCGGCGATTCAGCGTGGTGCACGCGGACCGAAGAGGGCGGTACCGACGCGAATCAAGGTGGAGCCCTCGGCGACGGCCATCTCGAGGTCGCCCGACATGCCCATCGAACAGACCGAGAGCCCGAGTCGATCGACGTGGCGACGAAGCAAGGCGAACGCCGACCGTGGATCGGCGCCGTCGGTCGGTCCCACGGTCATCAGTCCGGCCACATCGAGGCCTTGACGGATCGAGTCGTCGACCAGGGCATCGATGTCGGCCGGCGCACATCCCGACTTCTGGGGCTCGCCGGTGGTGTTGACCTGGAGAAGGATTCGAGCGCCCGGTGCTCGCTTGGCGATCTCGGCCACCAGTTCCGGACGGTCGACGGTCTGCCACAGCGACACCCAGCGAGCGATCTTCCGCACCTTGTTTCGCTGCAGTCCTCCGATGAAGTGCCAGGATGCACCGTCGACGAGCGGGCCCTTCTCGATGATCTCCTGGGCGTAGTTCTCGCCCAGTTGATGAAGGCCGGCAGCCACCGCGAGCCGGGCGACCTCGGCCGGAAACGTCTTGGTGACGGCGAGGATCTCGATCGACGCCGGAGACACCCCGACCGATGCGATGCGCTCCCCGATGACGTGCCGACGCCGGAGGATGTCGTCGACGGTCAGATCGGTCATTGCTCCATCGCTTCCAGCCAGGCCACCGTGGTCTGTCGTCCGGTCTCGCCCCGCACGCGGTGGGAAAAGAACGACGCCTCACTGGTGCACGCCGTCGGTGCCGGCGCAGCCCACCCCGCTCGCTCACACGCTGCGCCCACGACGACGGCCATGTCGAGTGCGGGTGTTCCCGATGCCGTCACCCCCCGGACGGCGTCGCCATAGCACGCCGCAACGCGCTCGAGATCGCCATCACCGAAGGCGTAGTTGGCAACCCCGATGCAGGGGCCGAGGATCGAGAAGACCGGCGTTCCGCCTTCGGCGAGCAGCTGTTCGCCGGCCGCTTCGATGATGCCATCGAGTGCTCCTCGCCAGCCGGCATGCACCACCGCAACGCCGACGGTCGAGACCAAGACGACCGGTGAGCAGTCCGCCGTCGTCACGGCGATCGGTGCATCGGCGACGGTGGTGATCGCCGCATCGGCGGTGGCGCCGGCGGCCTCGCCGGCCACCCGCACCATCACGATGTCGGTCCCGTGCACCTGTCGCAGCCAGGTCCAGGGACGGTCGATGATCGCCCGTCGGTGCGGCCAGAACGCTGCATCGGGATCGGACGGGAAATGACCGGACTCGACCTCGACACGAGGTCGAGGGATCGCGAAGTCACCCTGATCGACGGTCGTGGAACGGACCTGCACTCGATGCGTGGCCAGAGGAATCGTCCAGGAGTACATCGGAAAGGCCACCACCGAGCGGGGTCAGGACACCGATGGTGTCATTTCAGGAAATCGGGAACGTCGAAACCGTCGTCGGTGTCGTCGTCGTCGGACCCGAAGAGATCGGCGGTGCCTCGGGGGGCGATGTCGTCATCGTCGTCGTCGAGCAGGCCGGCCAGTGGATCGGCGCTGGCCACGGCCGACGTGGCCTCGACCTCTTCGCGAGGAGCGTCCCATCGGTCGAAGCCGGCGGCGATGACCGTGACACGGATCTCGTCTTCCATGTCTTCCTCGACCACGGTGCCGAAGATGATGTTGGCGTCGGGGTGGGCGACGTCGTGGATGATCTCGGCTGCCTCGTTGACCTCGAAGAGTCCGAGTTCGCTGGATCCGGCGATCGAGAGCAGGATGCCACGAGCGCCCTCGATCGAGCTCTCGAGCAGCGGCGACGCGATGGCGGCACGAGCCGCTGCCAGCGCCCGACCTTCCCCTGAGGCACGACCGATGCCCATGAGCGCACTCCCGGCATCGTGCATGACCATGCGGACATCGGCGAAGTCGGTGTTGATCAGGCCGGGGGTGGTGATCAGATCGGTGATACCGGACACGCCAGAGAGGAGGATCTCGTCGGCCATGCGGAACGCATTGACCATGGTGGTCTTCTCGTCGGCGATCGACAGGAGGCGATCGTTGGGAATGACGATCTGGGTGTCGACCTTCTCCTTCAGACGGCTGATGCCAGATTCGGCCTGAGCGGCACGGCGTCGACCTTCGAAGCTGAAGGGACGGGTGACGACGGCGATGGTGAGCGCCCCCTGGTTCTTCGCGATCTCGGCGACGACGGGACCGGCGCCGGTACCGGTACCGCCACCCTCACCGACGGTGATGAAGACCATGTCGGCGCCGTCGAGTGCTGCGGCGATCTCGTCGCGGTGGTCTTCGGCTGCTTGCTGTCCGATCGCAGGGTCAGAACCGGCGCCGAGTCCCCGGGTCAGCTCTCGACCGATGTGGATCTTGGTCTCGGCATCGTTCATCAACAATGCTTGGGCATCGGTGTTGACAGCAACGAACTCGACGCCGCGCAGTCCACCATCGATCATCCGGTTGATGGCGTTGCAACCGCCGCCACCGATACCTACGACCTTGATGACGGCAACGTAGTTCTGGGTAGTCATCGGCTGCGGTTCCTCACGGGGGTTTCTGGGACTGGTTCGCTGATTGGCTCTTGGCGTTGAAGACGCGAGTCGACCTCGGCCAGTCAAACAGTTGAGCTTAGGTGCATTGTGCCAGGTCGGTCAACGTTGCTCGTGGATCCTCGGTTGCGCTCAACCGGGTCAGTGCCGGCGCCGAGGGTACCCGGACATCGATCTCCCACAAACAACGCAGGTCAGCATGGGCCAACATGGTTTCCAGGCTGATGATCTTCGCCCCGAGCGAGCTGTCGTCGCCCAGCTTGACCCGCCCAGCCGGGGTCAACTCGAGATAGAGCGTTCCCTCGTCGGCGATGACCTGGGTCACGACGGCGGCAACCGGCGGCGTCAGATGATCGAGGACCGAGATGACCGCCCGCACCTCGGGTGGCGCCGGCTGACCGACCTCACCGCTGGCGACGATGCCGGCGATCGGCAGGAACTCCGGTGCCCGCCCGGGCACGCGCTCGAGCTGACGACCGAGGTCATCGACGAGCACGAAGCCACCGTCCTCGGCAGGCAACACGACGCGGGGCGTACGCTCCTCGATGACGACGACGACATCACCGTTCAGTCGTCGTTCGACGCTCGCGCCGAGCACCCATGGCAAGGTCATCACGTTGGCAACGACGGTGTCGGTGTCGAGATCGATCAGCGGCTCACCGATGGCGACCCCCGAGGCGACGACGACGTCGTCGGGATCCGACAGGCGTGCGCCCTCGACGATCACGGCATCGACATCGGCCAGGGCACTCAGCGAGAGCACGGCGGCTCCACCGGCGATCACCGTGACCACGACGAGCCCCACCAGTGCCCGTAAGCGACGTCGGCCCTCGTGACGCTGCACCTCGATGCGGCGAGCGCGGAGTCGGGGGTCGACCGTGGGGTTCGAGCTCGAACGCTTCGCCGGTTTGGAGGTGCGAGTCGGCGTGTTCATGCGTCGTCCACTGTGGTGGCTCGGTCACGCCGAGGGGTGGATGGAGCGAACCCGATCAAGCGGTTCTCCGGGTGCAGTCGAACGCCGGCGTCCTGCTCGATGCGCCGGATCACCTCGTCGATGAGCGCAGCGACGTCGTCGGCCGATCCAGGACTGTCGACCTGGATGAAGTTGGCGTGCTTGGTCGACACCGATGCCGACCCGATGCGATGCCCCTTCAGACCGGCGGCATCGATCAATCGACCGGCGGAGTCACCCGGCGGATTGGCGAAGACACTGCCGGCATTGGCGCCGCCCGGTTGATGCTGACGGCGCCAGCGAACGATCTCGGCGAGCCGGTCCTCCTCGGCCCCGGTGCCGGGGTGCAGCCGGATCCTGGCGCTGGTCACGATCTCGCTCGCCGAGATGTTCGATGTTCGGTAGCCGAGATCGAGGTCATCGACGCTGCGCGTCGACCGATGACCGGACGCGAGGTCGACGAAATCGACACTGACCAAGGAATCACTCATGTCGGCGCCGTGGCCGCCGGCGTTCATCCGGACGGCACCACCGACCGAGCCGGGCACACCGACCGCCCATTCGAACCCGGTCAAACCCGCCCGGGCGGTGGCTCGGGCGGCAACCGGCAAGAGCGCGGCGCCGCCCAGGGTGACGATCACCGACCGGTCATCGCCGTCACCGTCGACGAGACGGTCCGAGTCGGGCTCGGCCACGGGCTCAGAATCGGCGTCGGAGTCAGAGCCCGAGTCGGGACCGGCCTCGGGGAGATCGATCGTGGCGAAGTGAGGCCCCAGGAGCACCACGAGGCCGTCGAAACCGCGATCGGCAACCAGCAGGTTCGAGCCCTTCCCGATGACCAGGGTTGCGGTCCCTGTGCGAGCGACCGCAGCAGCGACGAGATCGAGTTGCTCGTCGTCGGCGACTTCGACGAGGAACGCCGCCGGTCCGCCCACTCGATACGTACAGAACGGTCCGAGGTCGACATCGGCTCGGGCAAGAGCGGCCAGCTCGGCTCCGGCCGCGAGCGTGCTCGGTGACCAAGGGGCGTGATCAACGCTCGCCATCATCAGGAGGCCTCGGCCTTGCCGAGCCGGGGCAGGAGGCGAGAGGGCAGGGTGGTGAGATCGCCGGCGCCCAGCGTCATGATCAGATCACCCGGTCGTGCCAGTTCGATCACTCGGTCCTCGACGTCGTCGAGCGATTCGATGTATTCGACCACCGCATCAGGATGCGACTGCCGCACTCGATCGGCGATCAGCGAACCGGAGATACCCGGCCGAGGCGCTTCGTTCGCCGAATAGATGCCGGTGACGATCAACCGGTCGGCGTCGACGAAGGCGTCACCGAACGTGGCATGGAGCTGCTCGGTGCGGCTGTAACGATGTGGCTGGAACACGGCGATGAGTCGTTCCGGTGCCAGGCTTCGAGCAGCAGCGAGCGCCGCGGTCACCTCGGTGGGCAGGTGCGCATAGTCATCGACCAGGTGCACGCCGTTGCGCTCGCCCCGATGCTCGAAACGACGGCCGACACCACCGAACGCGGTGACACCGGCGGCGGCCGCAGTCGGTGACGCGCCGTGTGCCACCGCCATCACGAACGCAGCCGTGGCATTGCGAGCGTTGTGCATGCCGGGCTGAGCGAGTCGGATGGTCTGACGGCCGGCGTCGGCACCGGGAGCGTCGGCCCGAGGGGCGAGTTCGAAGGTGATGCCAGTCGGCGTCGGGACGGGCTCCACGATTCGCCACGTCGAATCAGGGTGGGTTCCATACGTGAGGAGTGGACCGACCACGGCGCCGGCTTCGAGATAGCGACCGGCGAGTTCGGCTGCACCGGGATCGTCGAGACAGACCACCTTCGGTCCGGTCGCCTGGGCGAGGAAACGGTCGAACGTGGCCTCGAGGACGGCGAACGTCCCGTAGTGCTCGAGATGATCGGGCTCGACGTTGGTCACGATCACGCTGTCGGAGGCGAGTTCGACGAAGGTGCCGTCGGATTCGTCGGCCTCGACCACGAGCAACTCGCCCGAGCCGACCGCAGCCCCCCGACCGAGGTCCCGGAGGTCGCCGCCGACGATGAACGCCGGGTCGAGACCACACCGTTGGAGCGCGATGGCCAGCATCGCGCTCGTGGTGGTCTTGCCGTGCGTGCCGGCGACCGAGATCGTCTTCCATTCCCGGGTGATGGCGGTGAGCAGTTCGGCTCGGCGCAACACGGGGATACCGCGCTCGTTCGCCGCAACGACTTCCGGGTTCGTTGCCGGGATGGCCGTCGAGATGGCAACGAGTTCGGCGTCTTCGAGGTTGGCCGCCGCATGACCGACATGGGTCGTGATACCCCGCTTCGCCAGGCGGTCGAGGACCACTGACGCCGCCATGTCGGACCCGCTGACGCGATGACCGGTGCCGAACAGGATCTCGGCGATGGCACTCATGCCACTGCCGCCGAGACCAACGATGTGAATCCGGCGTGGTGACGAGAGATCGGGCAGCGAGGTGGTCATCGGACGCAGACTTTCACGTTGGCAGGATTGGGCTCGGGGACGTGGTTGCCTTGGTGGATCACACGGGCACCTCGAGTCCACCGCGGTCGATGAGGATCGATGCAACCGCGTGCGCGGCATCGGGGCGACCGACCGATGCTGCCGCCAGCGAACACCGATGGCGCTCCTCGGGATCGGCGAGCAGTGGCTCGAGGATCGACACCACCGAGTCGAGCGAGAGGTCGCGATCGGCGATGCAGAAGCCTCCCCCCGCTCGCACCAGCTCCTGCGCATTGGCGGTCTGGTGATCATGAGGTGCGCCGGGCAGCGGCACCATGATGGCGGGGAGGCCGGCGACGGCGAGTTCGGAGGTGGTCGACGCTCCCGCCCGGGTGATGGCCACATCGGCGGCAGCCAGCACTGCCGGCATGCGGTCTTCGTAGGCAACCGACTGATAATGCAACGGCGCCTCAGCGAGTTCGGCCGCCAGCGACTCGAACTCGGCCCAATCTCGTCGACCGACCACATGGTGGATGGCCAGGTCGTCTCGGTCGACGAGGGACCGTGCGAGTTCGGCGGCGAGGTCATTGACCGATCGTGCGCCGAGCGAGCCCGACCAGATGGCCAGGACCACGCGCTCGGACGGCAGACCGAGCAACTCTCGACTGCCGGCACGGTCGGCCTGTTCGATCCTCTCGACGACCGACGACAGAATCGGGTTGCCCGTGAGTACGCCCTTCGGCAGATCGGTGTCGGGGTAGGGCAACGCGCACACCGTGGCGAATCGAGCCATCAGCCGGTTCACGGCGCTGGCCCGAGCGTTCTGCTCCGAGACCACCAACGGCACGCGAGCGATGATGGCCGCGGTGCTCGCGGCGAACGCCGCATAGCCCCCGAGGCACAGCACGACCGACGGTCGGCGTCGACGGAGGATCGAACGGGCCTGGACCACCCCCCGCAGGAGCCCGCGGACGGCCCCGAGGTTGTCGACGATGCTCGAGCGAGACAGCGAGCGCTTGATCCCGCGACCGGGAAGGAGGTCGATACCGAAGCCGGCAGCCGGCACCAGGGCGCTCTCGTTGCCCCGATCGCTGCCGACGAAGTGGATCTTGTCGGCGGCGATGCCGGCAGCAACGAGGGCCTGGGCAACGGCGATGCCCGGGTTGGTGTGACCGGCGGTTCCACCACCGGTGATGAGGACGTCGAGGTGTTCGTCCTGGCCCTCGACCGTGGTTGGATCGGCCGTCACAGTCGCGCTCGACGGGCGACGTTGACCAGCAATCCGGACGCACCGAGCGCAGTGACGAGACCGGAACCGCCTGCGGAAACGAAGGGCAGCGGCTCGCCGGTGATGGGCATCAGCCCCATGGCCATGCCGATGTTCATGAAGGCCTGGAGAATGAGCCAGGTCGTGATGCCGACGGCGAGCAACATGCCAAACCGATCGGGTGCCTTCAGCGCCACCCGTGCGCCGAAGTAACCGAGGAGGAGAAACGCCAGGATCACGGCGGTGCCGCCGATCAGACCGACTTCCTCGGCGATGAGAGCGAAGATGAAGTCCGAGTCGGCGTAGGGAAGGAAACCCCACTTCGTTCGCCCGGCCCCGAGACCGACGCCGAGGAGTCCTCCCGAGGCGATGCCGACCTGGCTCTGGATGGTCTGGAGACCATCGCCGAG
The DNA here is from genome assembly GCA_963698395.1 of uncultured Acidimicrobiales bacterium. GTDB lineage: Bacteria > Actinomycetota > Acidimicrobiia > Acidimicrobiales > SZUA-35 > JBBQUN01. The sequence goes on along the minus strand of CAVOQQ010000008.1, from coordinate 544,727 downwards.
CGGATCGGCGAAGGGATCCAGATAGGCGAAGATACGGCGCCGTCGGTAGGGAGCCGAGTAGGCGAAGTAGGCCCCGGCGAGGCCGAGCACCAGACTCCACGACACCAGGTTCCGGATCCGGGCGCCACCGATGAACAGCATGGTGAACGCCACCACGCCGAGCACGATCGTGGTGCCGAGCTTGGGCTGGAGCAGGATCAGTCCGCAATAGCTGCCGAGGACGACCAGCACCGGACGCACGGTGAGTTCGGGTCGCTCCATGTAGCGGGCACGCCGGGTGAGCAGATCGGCAACGAAGACGATCAGGGCGATCTTCGCCAGTTCGGCGGGCTGGATGACCACCGGGCCGACGCCCATCCACCGACTCGAACCGTTGATCCGAATCCCGACCCCGGGAACCAGGGTGAGCACCAGCAGGAGCCCAGAGAGAACTGCGCCCGGAATGGAGATCCGCTGGAGCCAGCGATAGTCGACCGAGCGGGCGATCAGGAAGACCACGGCCCCGATGCCGGCCCACATGAGCTGCTCCTCGAATTGCACGAAGGGCGAGTCGGCTCGATAGGTGCTGGCGACCGACGAGGCCGAGAGCACCATGACCAGGCCGAACATCGTCAGCCCGGCGACCAGCACGGTCATCCATGCCGCCGTGCGTTGACCTTCGTGGGTGACCGGGAGCGGTGAGGTCTTCGGGTTGACGACTGAACCGGCACCGCGCCAGAAGGCTGCTCGCCGTTCCGATGATCGACGGGCCTGCACTCGGCGATCACCGATACGCCGATCGGCGACACGACGATCGCCCGCCGCACGTCCCCGATCGACCCGTCGCCGATCACCTTCACGTCGATCATCGGCGCGGCGGTCACCTCGGGTCGATCGACTCCGAGCCTCGACGGCTCGCCGCGTGGTTGCCGATGATCGGCGGGCGTTCGCCTTCGAGGCCCCGGTCCGACCGGTCGGCAACGTTCGCGAGGATCCGCTCCGGGTCGAGGACCTCCCGGTCGAGGTGGCGCCCGTGCCGGATCGAGGTGTTCTCGAGGTCATGCGTTCCACCGTTCGTTGACGAGGCGCATGAAATCATGCCCTCGTTCGCCGTAGTTCCGGTACCAGTCGTAGGAGGTGCAACTCGGCGAGAGCACCACCACATCGCCCGCGGTCGCCAACTCGCCCGCTGCCGCGACGGCCTCGGCCATCGTGCCGGCCCGGCGCAGCTCGATCGCTCCCGCATCGACCGCATCGTCGAACACCGCGGCGATCTCGTCGGCCGCATCCCCGGTGACGACCACGGCCTTCACCGGGGGAACGGCGTCGGCGAGGGTGGAGAGATCGAGGCCCTTGTTTCGGCCCCCAGCGATCAACACCACCGAATCGAAACCACCGACGGCGGCCAGCGTGGCGTGGGGCACCGTGGCCTTGGAGTCGTTGTACCACGCCACCCCGTCCCACTCCCCGACCAGTTGCACGCGATGCTCGAGCCCGACGAACGCCATGAGGGTGGCGGCGATGGCCTCGAGTGTGGCTCCTGCGGCCGACGCGGTGGCAGCAACGGCGGCGGCGTTGGCAAGATCGTGGGGTTGGCGGCGGGTGAGGTCGGCCACGGCGACGACCGCGCCGAGCGGGCCGACGAGGTGTCCGTGCTCGATGTGCCAATCACCGGCTTGGATGCCGAAGGTCGACCCGCTCGGTGGCAGGTGCCGCATGACCAGGGGATCGTCGATGTTCCCGATCGCGATCGAGTGCGGTGCGAGGTCACGCCAGATCGCCGCCTTGGCTGCCTCATACGCCTCGGCGGTGCCGTGGTTGTCGAGATGGTCGGGAGCGAGATTGAGCCACGTGGCGACGGCAGGGGTGAAGCTGCCTGTGTGCCCGAGCCGGAACGAGGAAGCTTCCACGACGAACACGTCGACGGTGTCGTCGGTCAGCGCCTCGACGAGTGGGACCTCGGTGTTGCCGACGGCAACCGCATGGAGACCCGAACGTTCGAGGGCCTCGGTGACCAGCATGGTGACCGTGGTCTTGCCGTTGGTGCCGGTGATCGCGACGATGGGTCGGTCGTCCCACAGGCGAGCCAGGTCGAACTCGCTTCGAATCGGGCGACCGACGGCCCGGGCCGTGGTGACGGCCAGGTGATGGTCGGGCAGTCCAGGGGCAGGCAGCAGCACCGAGCAGGATTCGACCTGTGCCGCGTACTCGTTCGGCCGATGGCTCGATGATCAACTCGACACCGAGTGTTCTGGCCGCCCCGATCGCTGCGTCGCTGGGACGATCATCGATCACCGTGGGCACGTGACCGTGCGCCATCAGGGCCCGAGTGACGGCTTGGCCGGTGACCCCGAAGCCGACGACCAGCGGGGCCCGCAGATCGGTCTCGATTCCTCGCTTCTCGTGCACCATCAGAACCGTCCCATCAGTCGACCAGCTCCACGGCGCCGACCCAGTCGGCGTAGAAGAGGCCGAGAGCAACGGCGGTGAGCGCGATGCCGATCAGCCAGAACCGAACGATCACCTTGGTTTCCTTCCAACCGAGGAGCTCGAAGTGGTGATGGATCGGTGCCATGCGGAAGAGACGCTTGCCTTTGGTTGCCTTGAAGTAGGCAACCTGGAGCATCACCGACAGGGTCTCGACCACGTAGATGCCCCCGATGACCGGCAACAGCAGGTGCGTGTTCGTCGTGAGGGCGAGCGCCGCAAGTCCGGTGCCGATGGCGAGCGACCCGGTGTCGCCCATGAAGATCTCCGCCGGCGCTGCGTTGAACCACAGGAATCCGGCGAGGGCCGACAGCATCGCGATCGAGACCACGGCAAGGTCGAGCGCGTGGGCGACGCCGTAGATGTCTTGGCCCGCTGCGCCCTGGCTCTGGCGAAAGATCCAGAAGCAGACCAATGTGTACGCACCGAACGAGAAGATACCCGACCCGGCAGCCAAGCCATCGAGGCCGTCGGTGAGGTTCACCGCGTTGGAGACGCCGTAGACGAGAATCACCGCCCAGATCAGCCAACCCCACGTGCCGAAGTCGATGCCGAGCTGCCCGGACCGGGTGAAGCTGAGCTCGGTCGAGGCCGTGGTGAGAAAGCGGATGGCGACGGCAAAGGAGATGGCGACCGCAAGCAGCCCAAGCGACTTGGTGCGTTTGTTGAGGCCGAGGTTTCGCTCGCGTGAGACCTTGATCCAGTCGTCGGCGAAGCCCACCATGGAGGCGGCGCAGATCGCTGCCATCACGATCAACCCACTACGCGTGAAGACGCCACCCTGCAGCAGATCAGAGAACACATAGCCGGCAACCGCTCCCACCACGATGGCGAGTCCACCCATCGTGGGTGTACCGGCTTTCGTCTGATGTCCCTGGGGTCCGTCTTCACGGATCGGTTGGCCGATGCGTTGGCGCGTGAGGAAGTCGATCAGCAATCGGGTGCTGAACGCGGTGACGGCGAAGGCAAGCGCCGCAGCAGTCAGCAGTCGAATCACGAAGGATCACGCTCCATCGAAGGGGCAGGGGACGAGGTGGTTCCGGTGAGGTGCGCCTTGGCGACCTCCCGGTCGTCGAAGGGTAGGACCTCATCACCGATCACCTGGTGCACCTCATCACCCTTTCCGGCTATGAGCACGACATCGCCCGGCTGGGCGGCATCGAGTGCAGCAGCAATGGCTGACGCACGGTCTTCGATCCGGGTCACCACCGAGCGTCGGTCTTCGGGCACTCCGTCCTCGATCTGATCGAGGATGGCGGCTGGATCCTCGGACCGGGGATTGTCAGAGGTCAGCACCGTCAGGTCGCTGCTGGTTGCGGCGATGGCCCCCATCAGCGGCCGTTTGAAGGGATCGCGATCGCCGCCGCAACCGATCACGGTGATCACCGAGCCCGGTGTCCCATCGGGTCGAACGCCCACGATCTGACGGCTGGCGTCGATGACCGCTTGCAGGGCCTCGGGTTTGTGGGCGTAGTCGACGACCACCGAGAACGGCCGCCCGACCTCCACCATCTCGAATCGACCTCGTGCACCGACGACACGGGCGAGTGCAGCAGCGATCACCGCGTCATCGACCCCGAGTTCGGAGACGGCGAGCGCAGCGGCGAGCGCATTCATGACGTTGTGTGTGCCCGGTAGATGCAGAACGATGTCGTGCCCCTGCCAACCGAAGCGGGAGATCGGCCCTTCGATCCGGAGATCTTCGACATCGCCCAGACCATAGGAGCGGACCGGAACGTCGCACTGCGCAGCAATACGGCGTCCGGCCGGGTCATCGGTGTTGATCACGGCCGTGGCGATGTAGCGCGACGAGAACAGCTCCGTCTTGGCCTTCTCGTAGTGCTCGAGGTCACCGTGGAAGTCGAGGTGATCCTGGCCCAGGTTGGTGAAGACGCCCACGGCGAACCGTGTCCCCAGCACGCGGTGCAGGGCGAGGGCGTGCGATGAGACCTCCATGGCAACCACATCGCCACCGAGTTCGACCTCCCGGGCGAAGGTCGATTGCAGGTCGGGAGCCTCCGGCGTGGTGCGGGGTCCCGTGAGCGTGCCGAGCATCCGTACCGGAACGCCGGCGTGCCGGAGGATCTGCTCGATCAGCCCGACGACGCTGGTCTTGCCATTGGTGCCGGTGACGCCCACCACTCGAAGCGATGCCGATGGGTCACCGAGCAACACGGCGGCTGCCGGTCCCATCTCGCGACGAACATCGGCGACGACCACCTGCGCCACGGCGACGTCGAGCGGAAGGACGTGATCGACGAGGAGCGCCGAGGCACCGCTGCCGACGGCGTCGGCTGCGAAGGCGTGTCCGTCGACGACGGCGCCGCGAACGCAGGCGAACAGTGTCCCCGGGCCTGCCTGGCGCGAGTCATGGGTGACGCTGGTGATCACGGTCGAGCCGTCGCCGACGACGGTCGCGCCGGGGAGACGTTCCGCGAGAGCATCGACGGTGAAGGCGCTCACCCTTGTGCCGTGCCCTCTGCTGTCGACTCGGCGTCGGGTGGGTCGGACGCCACCTCGAGGGTTTCGACCTCGAGTGTCTCTTCGGTCGGCTCCTCGGCCGGCGGTTGGTCATCCGGGCTCGCCTCGGGCGCGATCGCCTCGGCGGCCGGCGTCTCGGTCAGCGGATCCTCGGTGGCCACCGCAGGAGTTCCACGCACGACCTCACCCGGAGCAAGTGCGTCGTGTTCGGGGGCGATGCCCATGATCCGCACCACGTAGTGGGCGACGTCGGCGAAGACCGGCGCCGCCACGAGACCGGCACTGGTCTGGGTCTTCGGCTCGTCGACCACGACGACGATGGAGAGTTGCGGGTCGTCGGCCGGGAGGAAGCCGGCGAAGGTCACCACGTAGCGACGATTCCCGGGGTAGCCATACCCGAAGTCGCCGTTCTCGTCTTCGAACACCTTCCAGGCCGTGCCGGTCTTGCCGGCAACGGTGTAGCCGGGAACCGCCGCCGCTCGACCGGTGCCGATCCCGCTGGGGTCGACCACCGCCGTCAGCATCTTGGTCACCTCGGCTGCCGCTTCGGACGAAATCACCCGACGGGTGATCTGCGAGGGCTGGGGCTGCAGTTCCCCGTTGCCGTCGACGATCGAGTGCACCAGTTTCGGTCCGAGGTAGACGCCGTCGTTGGCGATCGTGTTGTAGGCCATGGCCAGCTGCACGGTGTTGGTCGACATGCCCTGGCCGATCGAGATCGAACCGATGTCGGAGCCATACCATTCGTCGTACGGACGGACCCGGCCCGTGGCCTCGTCCTTGAAGCCGAGGCCGGTCTCCTGACCGAAGCCGAACGCTGCGAGGTACTCGGCGAGCTTCTCGGGCCCGACCGCCTGCCCCATCATGATCGTGCCGACGTTCATCGACTGAGCGATGATCTGGGCCACGGGATACGGCGCAACCGGATGCTCGTCGTGCTCGAAGAACTCCTTGTCCTCGACCACGATCGAGTTCGGCACATCGAACGTCGTCGACGAGTTCCAGCCCAGTTCCTCGACCGCAGCAGCTGCCGTCACCATCTTGATGACCGAACCGGGTTCGAACGTGTCGACCAGCGGAGCGTTGTAGATCGGGACGATGCAGTCACCGGTCTCGGTTCGCACCACGGTGGCCATCGCGAGGATCTCGCCGGTCCGGGGGTTGCTCACGACCGCCTGAGCCGACTCGGCCAGGGTGTCGCGGCAATGCTCCATCAACGCTTCTTCGACCACGTACTGGATGTTCTGATCGATCGTGAGGTAGACGTCGTCGCCCTTGGTCGCCGGCTCGACATCACGATCGCCGACCGAGATCACGCCGAACACCGACCGCTCGTGACGATCGACACCGGCCTCACCCTCGAGCGCCTGGTTGAACTGCCACTCCATCCCGTAGAGCGCCGAGTCGACGCCCATCTTGCCGACCACCGGTCGAGCCAGATTGCCTGCCGGGTAGATCCGTTCCTCGACCGGCACGACCGACACGCCGTTCAGGACGTCGCGCATCTCTTCGTCGTCGGCCAGATCGAGATAGCGAGCGAGCCCGTCGGCATCGACCGATTCGACCAGCAGCCCGTAGCGGTCTTCGTCGTTGGCCGGGGTCAGTGGTTCGATCAGCGCAGCCGCATCGATCCCGAGAACCGGCGCGAGGACAGCGGCCGTTGCCGCTGGGTCTTCGACCTTCTGCGGGTCGACCACGAGTTGCTGACCCGGCGTCGAGGTTGCGAGCACGGCACCATCACGATCGAGCAGCCGACCGCGGTAGCCGGTCAACGCCACCGCTCGCGTGCGCTGCTCTTCCCCGATGTCGCGGTATCGATCGGCCCGTACCGTCTGCAGATCGACGAGGCTGAAGATGAAGCCGATCCCGATCAGGCAAAACACACAGAGCAGCGCGACGATGCGTCGTCGAGGATCTCGCGGATGGCTCGTGCGCTGCGCCATCAGCCCTCCAACGCTCGAACGGCCGGGAAGTACTGCGGTTCGGTGGCTCGGACCATGCCGAGTCCACGGGCTCGTTCGACCACGATCTGGGGTGCCGACGCCATCACGATCTCACGCTCGAGTCGTGCCTGTTCGGCTCGCACCTCGACGACCTGGGCCCGCATCTCGTTGAGTTCTTGCTGGCCGCGGACGAGTTCGGCCTGGGCAAGAGCCGAGACGAACATGCCGACCGCAACGGCGCCGGCCAGCCACAGACCCATGCGGCGGCGGCGAGCTGCCCGTTTGAGCCGATGATGATCGACGACTCGCAGCTTGGGTTTCGAGGCCTTCGCCGGTGCGGCCGTACGGCGGTTCCCGGCTCGTTCGGTCACCCGAGCGGCGGTCGTTACGCTGCGAGCGGTCATCACGCGGCCTGCTTTCGATCGGGGTTGCGCTCGATGGTGCGCAGACGCGCACTTCCGGCACGGGGATTGGCGGTCACTTCGTCGTCACTCGGACGACGAGCAAGCGGGCGCAGCACGGCGAACTCGGGTTCGTCAGTGGCGGGTACCGGGAGCCCGGGCGGGACGTCCGCCGTGCTGCGCCTGCGAAAGACGTCCTTCACGATCCGGTCTTCGCCGGAGTGATACGTGAGGACGGCGCCTCGTCCGCCGGGGACGAGGAGGTCGAGTGCGGCCTCGAGGGCCGGGCGGATGACCGCCAGTTCTTGATTGACTTCGATCCGAAGCGCCTGGAACGTGCGCTTCGCTGGGTGGCCACCGGTGCGTCGGGCCGCCGCAGGAATGGCGTCGACCACGACCGCGGCGAGCTGGGTCGTGCTGGCAAAGGGCCGTTTGGCCAGGATCGCCGAAGCGATGCGGCCGGCAAATCGTTCGTCGGCGTGCATCTTCAATGCATGGGCCAGTTCACCGTGGCTGTAGGTGTTGACCACGTCGGCTGCCGTCAGCGAGGCCTCGGGGTCCATCCGCATGTCGAGCGGGCCGTCGTTGCGAAAGCTGAAGCCACGCTCGGCCACATCGAGCTGCGGCGAACTCACGCCGAGGTCGAAGAGAAAACCCGAGAGCGACTCGATGCCGAGTTCTCGACACACCGCAGCGAGCGAGTCGAACCGTGAGCGGGCGATGACGACACGGTCGCCGAAGGCGGCCAGACGCTCCGCTGCCACGTCGAGTGCCAGTGGGTCTTGGTCGATACCGAGCAGGGTGAGGTGGTCGTGAGCGGTGAGCACGGCGACGGCGTGCCCCGCTCCCCCGAGCGTGGCGTCGAGATAGACGCCGGCGGGCACGGGTTCGAAGAGTTCGACGACCTCGCGGAGCATCACCGGATCGTGGTGGAACCCGCCGGAGTGTGAGCGCGCTTGATCCGCCATCGCCGTGAACGACAACACCTGTGCGATTCGGTCATCGGTAGCCCCCCGGGAAATGGGCGTACGGCAGGGTTTCTCTCCTGTTACGTACTCGAGGGGTAGCGGGCGGAGTTGTGGGGCAGAAGTACCACTCTCCATTGCCCGGAAGGCAACCGATGAACGATTCGATTCGGTGTTGTCGTGCTCCTTTCTCTTCCGTGTTGCTGTTCGCCCGGACGCAGTGCCGCGCCGAACTGGACTGGTTCTACAGACCGTGCTGTTCGAGTGCGTCCGCCAATTTTGCATTGCTGTCGGCACTGGCGTTCATCTCTGCAAACGCCTCTGCCGGCCAAATTTCGACTCGGTCGATGTAGCCGGTGATGACCACGTCCTTACGGAATCCCAGATCGTCGAGCAAGGCTCGAGGAAGCGTGATCCGTCCGGCCGAGTCGAGCTTGACCAGTGTTGTGTCCCGAATGATCTTGCGAACTTCGGCAGCGCTGAGTTTCTGCTCGTCGCGGAGTTGTTGAAGCTTCTCCGTGAGTTCGCGAAACCCGTCTTCATCCCACAGTCCGATGTGTGTGCCGAGCGTGGTGACATAACCCCGATCGACCACAGCCGACCGGAACGACGCAGGCAGCACCACTCGACCCTTGGGATCGAGTGAGTGTTCGTGTTGCCCAACGAACATTCACCACTCCTGGATTTGCATTGTCGTGAGGGAAACCACCCCCTCGACCTCGCCCCGGAGGGTGGTGCCGTGAGGGTGCAGCGACCCGTTCGTGAGGCCCGATGTCCTGGACCTGCACTCCCGTGCCGATGAGTGACACTTTATGACACTTCCCCCCACCGGGCAACCCCTTCCTGACATTGCGTGGTCATCCCACCACCCTTCGACACAAACACCTGTTCGGACCGGTTTCCGTTCTTCCTGGTGAGCGCCCTTCTCACACCCAACGTGCTGGGACGACCACCAATCGAGAAGTTTTCCGCCACCGGCGACGTCGTCATGATTCGGTCACAAAGGGTGCGCACACCTCACTCGCCGAGGACGACGACGCCATCGGAAACCGGTGCCCCCTACGCTGGAAAACCGATGACATCCCCTTCCTCGATCCCCGGCCCGACGCCCAAGGCCCCGACGCCCGAGACCCAGACCCGCCAGACCCCGTGGTCGTTCCTTCACAGCGAAGGATCGGCGATCGAGTTCCACCACCGCCCCCTGCCCGAACTCGGCGCCGATGCCGCCGAGGCGTGGATCCACCGCTCGACCCGACCAGCGATCGTCCTCGGCAGTGCCCAACCCCTCGACCTGATCGACGCCGGTTCGGCGGAGGCAGCAGGCTGGGAAGTCGGCCGTCGGCGCAGCGGTGGCGGGCTGGTCGTCGTCGTGCCGGGAACCCATCTCTGGGTCGACCTCCTGATCGGTCCCGCCCACCCACTCTGGGTCGACGACGTGCATCGAGCCTTCGACTGGGTCGGGAAGGCGTGGGCCGACACGATCCGCCGGCGCACCGGCATCACCCCGCAGGTCCATCGCGGACCGCTGCTCGATGCCGAAGCCGGGCGCCTGCTCTGCTTCGCCGGACTGGGCTCGGGCGAGATCGTCGTGGACGGGCACAAGGTCGTCGGGCTCTCACAACGACGCACCCGATCCGGTGCCCGCTTCCAGACGATGCTCGAACTGGGCGACCACAGCCCACTCCTGCTCCCCCATGCCCGCGGACCGCTGCGCGAAGCGCTCGAGGCGCGCGCCGAGCAGACCCCTCCTCGCGGCATCGGGCTGCCCGCCGGGCACAAGGCGATCGCGTCACTCGGCGATCTCGAGCCGACGCTGCAGACCTTGCTCGATGCACTGCGTGCGGGCAGACCGACGAGCGCGGACGACGTCACCCGATCCCGAGTTTCTTCCTCTTGACCGACCGGTCTAGATTGGCGGGCATGCAGCCCACCTACAGCCCCGAAGCCGCCGTCTTCCGCGAGAAGATCCAGGCATTCCTCGCCGAACACCTTCCCGCTGACTGGCAGGGGATCGGCGCCCTTCCCGCCGACGCCGCCGCCGAGTTCACCAAGCAGTGGCGAGACATCCTGCGCGACAACACGCTGCTCGCCGCCTCCTGGCCTACCGAGTACGGCGGCGCCGGGCTGTCACAGCTCGAGGGCGTGATCATGGCCGAGGAATTCGCCAAGGCCGGCGTGCCCACCGGGGGCGCCAACGATGCCTTCAGCATCCAGATGGTCGGCAACACGATCATCCAATGGGGAACCGAAGAGCAGAAGAAGCACTTCCTGCCCCGCATCATCTCGGGCGAAGACCTCTGGTGCCAGGGTTACTCCGAGCCGAATGCAGGTTCCGACCTCGGCAACCTCGGCTGCAAGGCCGAACTCGACGGCGACGAGTGGGTCATCAACGGCCAGAAGATCTGGACCTCGGCCGGCCATCTCGCCGACTGGATCTTCGTGCTCACCCGCACCGACGCCGCGGCGGCGAAGCACCGTGGCATCACCTTCCTCCTGGTCCCGATGGATCAGCCCGGGGTCGAAGTCCGACCGATCGAGATGATCAGCGGCGAGTCGGAGTTCAACGAGGTGTTCTTCACCGATGCCCGAGCACCCAAGGAGAACGTCATCGGCGAGGTCAACGGTGGCTGGGGTGTCGCCATGACCCTGCTCGGCTTCGAGCGGGGCGAAGCGGCGGCCACCACACCGGTGCTCTTCGGCGTCGAACTCGATCGTCTGCTCGACCTGGCGAAGCAGCAGGGCAAGGCCGACGATCCCGTCGTTCGCCAGCAACTCGCCTGGTGTTACTCCAAGGTGCAGATCATGCGCTATCTCGGCATGCGAACCCTCACCAAGTTCCTCGCCGGCGAGCATCCCGGTGCCGACGCATCGATCTTCAAGCTGTATTGGTCCGAGTACCACCGCATCGTGACCGAATTGGGCGTTTCCCTCTTCGGGGCCGGCGGCATGGTGATCGACGGCAAGTTCCCGAGCAGTGCCTTCTCCACCGACTCACCCGGCGCACCCAACGACTCCGGTTCGTGGATCGGCACTTTCCTCAATGCCCGAGCCGGCACCATCTACGCCGGTACCAGTCAGGTCCAGCGCAACATCATCGGCGAGATCGTGCTCGGCCTGCCGAAAGAACCCCGCGCCGACGGTGGGCCATGGAAAGACATCCCGAAATGACCCGTCGGCTCCTGCCCGGCCGGTCGCTGCCCGTTCGTCAACTCACTGTCGAGGACTCCCGATGACCATCATCAAGATCAACGCCATCACCGTGCCGGCCGATTCCGGCGACGAGCTCGGCAAGCGCTTCGCCGCTCGTGCCGGTGCCGTCGACGGCCAGGAAGGTTTCGAGGGCTTCGAGCTGCTCCAGCCGACCGACGACCGCAACGTGTGGCTCGTCATCACCCGCTGGCGAGACGAGGAGGCCTTCGAGGCGTGGACCAACTCCCAGTCGTTCGCCCACGGCCACCAGGGTGCCGATCGCCCCGCCCCGAGCGGCGGCCCGGTCAGCATGGGCGCCGAGCTCTGGAGCTACAAGGTGTCCACGGGTTCGCCGGGCAGTCAGGCCTGAACGAGTCACGACCCGCTTGCCGGCCCATGATCCTCGGCGTCGACCACGTCCAGCTTGCGATGCCCGTCGGCGGCGAGGCCGTGGCCGTCGAGTTCTATGGCCGGCTCCTCGGGCTCGAGCAGATTCCCAAACCGCCTGAGCTCGCCGTTCGCGGCGGCTGCTGGTTCGCGACGCCGACGCTCCAGATCCATCTCGGCGCCGACCCCGACTTCGCACCGGCGAAGAAGGGCCACCCGGCGTTCATCGTCGACGACCGAGCTGCCCTGGCGGCTCGGCTCGAGCATGGTGGTGTCACGACTCGGGCCGGCGCGACGATCGACGGCGTCACTCAGCTGTTCTGCGACGATCCTTTCGGCAACCGCATCGAGTTCGTGCCGGCCGTGAACCCTTCGAAGCAGCCTCGGCCGGTCGAACCGGAGACTCGGTGACCACCGGCTCGAACCTCTAGCCTGACGGCGATGACCCTCACCTCGGTGTTGCACGATCGTTTGCCGCTCTCCCCCGCCGCAGCCAAGGCGCTCGTGCTCGCGGCCCGACCTCTGGCCGACGGCGGCTCGGGCTGCGCTCGAGTTGGCTCCCCGAGGATGGTGGCGCTCGTCGCCGTTCCTTCCGCTGCCCGAGCCCGAATGGCTCCATTTCCGATTGGTCACGGCCTACGGGGGTGACGGATCGACCCCGATGGGTGGTGTGGAACTCACCACCTGGTTGGAGTGGAAGCGCGACTTCCCCCGCTAGGAAACCGATCAGCTCGGCATCGCCGAGGCCAACCCGCCGAGTGCATGGCCGATCGAACGAAAGCCCACCGCAGCGGCACCCACCAGTGGCGCTTCGACACCCAAGCCGACCGGCTCGATCCTTGTGCCTCGGCTGTAGTCGAGCGTACAGATGCGATCACACTCGGCCTGAGCAGCAGCAAAGAACGGTTCACCGAGGCCGAGCGCAACCGAACCACCGATCACTGCGAGATGCAGATCGAGAGCGTTCGCCAGCGAGCCGACGGCTCGGCCGACCATGGTGCCGACATGACGGATCTCGGCGGTGCACGCCTCGGTCGCCGGACGACCGGTTCGCTGGGCGATCGCCGTGCCCGACGCTTCGGACTCGAGACTGCCGGTGATCTGCCCCGGCAGCGTCTGCCCGTCGGGGTTCACCACGATCTGTCCGACATGGCCGGCGTTGCCCAATCGGCCATCGAGGAGGCGGCCGTCGAGGACGATCCCACCACCGACGCCGGTCGAGACGACCATCGCCACGTAGTCTCGTTCGCCAACCGCAGCACCGACCCAGCCTTCGGCCAGGGCCAGCGCTTTGGCATCACCGTCGAGCGCGGTCGGCAACCCCGTGTGGGCGGCCAGCCGCTCGACGAGCGGGAACCGCTGCCAGACGGCGATGTTGAGGGGCGAGACGAGGCGCCCGTGTTCGGCCATCGGCCCCGGGCAGCCAACACCGAAGACCGAGAACCGGTCGAACGGCGCGAACTGATCGAGCAGATCGCAAACATGGGTGAACAAGGCATCGCCATCAGGGTGCGAGCCGGTGGGAACGACCGAGCGATGGGTCACGATGCCAGCGGCATCCACTACGGCGGCGGCGAGTTTGGTGCCACCGATGTCGAGCGCCAGAGCGAGGTCCATGGGACTCAACAGTACGTGATGGGGTGCCGCCGTGTGCGGTTGCTAGTGTTCCGAAAGGCTTGGCAACGAAGGGACCCCTGTCCGAATGAACTCGACCGACGCAACACCCCTCGACCAGCATCGAGCTGGTCAGTTCGCCGCTGCCTTCTCAGCGATCTGCGACAACGTCGAATACGTCGTTCGGGGCAAGCGCCGAGTCGTCGAACAATCGCTCCTCTGCATGATCGCCGGGGGCCATCTCCTGGTCGAGGACGTTCCCGGTGTCGGCAAGACCACGCTCGCCAAGGCCATGGCGGCATCGGTCGGCGGGCATCTGGGGCGTATCCAGTTCACTCCCGACCTGCTTCCTGCCGACGTGACCGGTGTCAGCGTCTGGAACCGGAACGATGCCGCCTTCGAGTTCCGCAAGGGTCCGGTCTTCACCGAACTCGTCTTGGCCGACGAAATCAACCGAGCGTCACCGAAGACCCAGTCGGCACTGCTCGAAGCGATGGCCGAGGGCCAGGTGACCGTTGACGGGGTGACCCACCCGCTGCCGGAACCCTTCATGGTCATGGCAACCCAGAACCCCATCGAGCAGGAGGGCACCTACCCCCTTCCCGAGAGCCAACTCGACCGATTCCTCATGCGCCTGTCGGTCGGCTATCCGGATCGTTCCGACGAGCTCGCCATCCTCCACACCCACGAGAACGACGGTCTCGTCCGCCGTCTCCAACCGGTGGCGACCCTGCGAGACATCGTCACCATGAGCCGGCTGGTGCAGCGAGTGCACATCGCCGACGAACTCCGGGCCTATCTCATCGACATCGCCGATGCCACTCGCCGCCACCCGGCCATTGCGCTCGGCATGTCACCCCGAGCCACCCTCAGCCTGCAGCGTGTCGCTCGTGCTCGTGCCCTCGCCGGCGGTCAGGTCTTCGTCTCCGATGACGACATCAAGGCCGTCGCCCGCGAGGTGATCTCGCACCGTCTCATCTTGCGACCCGAAGCCCAGCTCCAGGGCACGACCCCCGACACCGTGGTCGCCGACATCCTCGCTGCTGTTCCGGTTCCCTACGATCGGGTCTGATGCGCCTCACCCGAGCCGGCGTCGGCCTTGCGATCTCCGCAGCGATCTCGTTCGCGCTCGGCCGACTCTTCGGAGCCGACGAGCTGCTCATCCTCGCCGCAATCCAGATCGCGGCGCTGTTCTTCTCCGTCGTGATGGCCGCAACCACCCGGCTCGACCTCGCCATCAGCCGGACCGCCAATCCAGCCCGGCTGCGAGCAGGCACGCCCGCTCGGATCGACGTCACCGTGAGCAATCGCTCCCGACGATCGACCCCGGTGCTTCTGGCCGTCGATCACATCAGTGGAACACCAGGCGCCTCGCTCCACCTGGCCCCCATCAAAGCGGGGACGAACGCACCGATCGCCTACCGGCTTCCGACGGCGAGGCGAGGCCTGATCGACGTCGGGCCACTCGATCTGCGATTCGGTGACCCGCTCGGTCTCACCCGAGGCTCGGTGCGCGCATCGGATCTGATCACCCTCGTGGTGCACCCCGAGCTCGTCGACCTCGGAGCGCTCCACGCCATCGCCGGGCACGACCCCACCGCCGACCAGCAGCCGATCCGAGCGTTGGCAACCGGTGGCGACGAGTTCTTCGCGCTCCGACCCTATGTGATCGGTGACGAGCTGCGACGGGTTCACTGGCGAGCAAGTGCGCGGACCGGCGAGCTCGTGGTTCGCCAAGACGAACGTCCGCGCACCGGTCGGGTCACCGTCCTGCTCGATGTGCGCCGCTCGAGCTATGACGACGCCGGGTTCGAGCGCGCCGTGTCGGCTGCGCTGAGCGCCCTGTATGCCGGTTGGCGAGGCGACGACTCCCTCCGCTTCATCACCACCGGAATCGCCGCCGTCACCGATATCCGATCACGACACGAGCTCGACGCCGTCGACGAACAGCTGGCGACGATCACCACGTCGGAATCGGCGTCACTGGTCCGCTCGATCGAGAGCCTGACCCGCATGGGTCGTGGCGGAACGCTGGTGGTCGTCACCGGTCGGCCGACGGCCGAACTCCCGCTGGCGCTCGATCGAGCCCGTCGAACCTTCGGTGTCGTGACCACGATCATCTGTCAGAAGGCCGACGACCCACCCGCCGGCGCCATCGTGTTCGACGGCACGATGCCGCTCCCGGCGCTGTGGCACCAGACACCCACCGGGGCAACGGCGGCACCCAAGGCACAGGTGAGGCGATGACCGAACAACGTGGTGCGCCGGCGCCACTCGAGCTCGCCGCAGCCCTCCTCGTCCCCGCGGCGGTGTTGGGCTTCGCCCGGGTCTTCACCCTCTGGGGCGATGTCGGACCCATCGTGATCGCCTCCCTCTTGTCATCGTTGCTCGCTGCGCTCCTTCGACGCGCACGAGTGCCACTGATCATCGCCGCCGTCATCTCGCTCATCGGCCTGGCCCAGCTCATCATGGCCCGCTACGCACCAGGCACGTCCCGCTACGGGCTGCTGCCGACCCGCGCCACCCAAGACGCCCTCGAGCTCCTGCTCGAGGACGGCATCGAGCAGTTCCGCGAACTGCGGGCACCCGTCGAACCGCTCCCTCCGTTCATCGCCGCGGCCATGATGGGGGCCTGGCTCTTGGCCTTCCTCACCGACTGGGCGGCGATGCGGCTTCGTCTTGCGTTCGAGCCGGTGTTGCCTGCTGCCCTGCTGTTCATCTTCTCGTCGGTCCTCGGCTCCGGCGATCGGCAACTGAGTTCGACGGTCATCTTCGCCGCTGCGGTCGGGCTGTGGGCCGTCGTCCAACGAACCCAGACGCTGAGCGAAGGGATCTGGCTCACCGTCGACCGGCAACGAGGGCCCAACGCGGTCTTCCGCGCCGCCAGTGGGGTTGCGCTGCTGGCCATCCTTGCCGGGGTCTTCGCCGGACCTCGACTTCCCGGGGCAGGAACCGGCGAACTGTACGACTGGCGCAATCGCGCCGATCCCCACGCGGCGCGTCACCAGCCCCTACGTCAGCATCGAGCAACAACTCGCTTCGCAGCAGAACATCGAGATGTTCACCGTCGTCGCCGAACGACCGGCCTATTGGCGCCTCGCTGGACTCGACGGGTTCACAGGCAGTGTGTGGTCGACCCAGGGCAACTTCGAGGAACGCTCGGGCGATCTTCCGGGAGCCACGCTGACCGCAGGGACCACCGAGTTCCTCGAGCAGACGTTCACCATCACGGCGCTCGATCAGATCTGGTTGCCGGCCGCCTTTGCGCCGAATCAGCTGATCGACACCGGCGATGCGACGGTCACCTGGAACGCCGAGATCAGCTCGCTCACGGTCGACAACGACCGGCCTGACTCCGATGGTCTGACCTACCGGTTGCAGTCGGTGCTGCCGCTCTTCACCCCCGATGAACTCCGCTCTGCGCCGGCAGTCGCCGACCGCGAACTCCGCGACCGATACACCGCACTGCCCTCTGACATCACCCCTCGACTGGCCGCCGAGGCCCAGCGTCTCACCAGCGGCCTGGCGACCGACTACGACAAGATGCTCGCGCTCCAGACCGAGTTCCGATCGTATGACTACTCGCTCGAGCTCTCTCCCCGGTTCGGCGACCCGATCGAGCAGTTCCTCGACGAACGGGTCGGGTTCTGTCAGCAGTTCTCCGGCACCTTTGCTGCCATGGCTCGCTCGCTCGGCATCCCCGCTCGAGTCGCGGTCGGGTTCACCTGGGGTGATCCGGTCGACGGCGAGACCGATACCTACCGAGTCACCGGACGCCACGCCCATGCATGGCCCGAGGTCTATTTCGAAGGGCTCGGATGGGTGGCCTTCGAGCCAACGCCAGGGCGTGGCGCTCCTGGCGCCGACTACACCGGCCTCGAGGCACAGCAGGACTCCCCCGTCCAGGCCCAACCGACCACGCCGACGACGATCGACCCAGCGGCACCGCTGCCCCCGACCGATTTCAACCTCGACCTCCTCCCCGATCCGGACTTCGATACCGGTGGCGAGATCCCCACACCGGTCGATGAAGGCGTTGGGATCCCGTGGCGAGTGGTCGGGACGATTGCGGCGCTCACCGCCTACGGCCTTGCCATGCCGGCGCTCGCCCGACTGCGTCGGGCCCGCCGTTGGGCTGCGGCCTCCACCCCGGCCGACCAGATCGAGGCGATTTGGGCGAATGTGGTGGAAGACCTCGAGCGACTGCTCGGCGTCTCACGGCCGGCAGCGCTGACCCGGCGCGAGTGGACCGAGCGCCTGATCAAGGACCGACGACTGCCCGAAGACCCCACTCGTCGTCTGGGTGAATCGGTCACCAACGCCCGGTTTGCTCCTGCCGATTCCCTCGACTCCACGAGCGTCGCCGCCGCGTCGAGCGATGCCCAGGCCATCATCGACATCCTGCATCAACGGGTCCCGGCGTTCCGGCGTTGGCTCCGGCTGTTGGATCCTCGTTGGCTCTGGCGAGGAACCCCTCGCCGAGCCATCGTGATCGCCAATTCCTGACACCTGGCGAGCGCATCGAGGTCGAGCGCTTCTGGCCCGCGTGCGCACCTCGAGGCGGCCGCGGTGCCTGCTCGCCGCGTTGATCCGTGGCATCACCGGCAACCCAGGGATCCGCTCGGAGAGCCGCTGCCCGTGGTCAGGCAGCGGATCCGTTCCCTCGGATCGGTTCAGCGGATCGGGGTCGGCCTCGGCCGCCCCGATCGTGGATCAGTCTTCGTCGACCTGGTCGGCACGGCGGCGGACCGATGGGGGGTTCGCGGCCCGGAAGGCGCTCGACATCTGAGCGATACCGGCCCGGCCCATCATGCGCAGGTTGTGCTCGAATCCCAGAGCGCTGACCAGCATGACCAGGAAACCACCGAAGGCGATCAAGTAGTGGATCTTCAAGGTGGCGACCAGAACGACCAACCCCACGATGAAGCCGGCGATCGACCACTTCAACGACCCGAGTGCGTGTCGGTAGACCGAGCTCTTTCCGACATGTCGAGCGAGACCGGGGTCGGTCGCTTCGAGGTGCCGTTCGATCTCGGCGAGAATGTTTTGCTCGTTTTCAGATAGCGGCATCGCTTGTCCTTGACCCTTTTCGGGTGTGCCCACGGCTCATGTTCACCACAACGTGCCGGTAAGTGTCGCGCATTCTGGGGCCAGACACAACGCGGGCGAGGAAGTCAACTTGGGGGCCGGGAGTCACGTGACCCAACGGGATCGTCGGCCGGCTTCGCCTCGTTCGGTCCCCACTGCCGTTGACCGGGCTTCAACCGTTGGAGACCGCCCTTGGCCAGCAAGGTTGCCGAGCCGATCGCCTCGGCCCCGAATCGCTCTCGGATCTCGTCGATGGCGCGGTCCGTCGCCTCCGCCGTCGGGCGCCCGACCGAAGGTCGTGGTGATGCCGATGGCGGTGCGCCTGCACGACCTCCCCCGGCTCGATCCGCCGTCGACCGGGCGGCCCCGACTCGCGAGCTCCGACTGCTGTTCGGTGCCGGCTTCGCGAGCAGGTCGTCGAGGGTCAGCTGTTCGGCCAGTTCGGTGGTCAGACCGGCAACGCCGATGCCGAGGAGTCGAACCCCCTGACTCGTGTCGACACCGGCCAGCAACTCGGTGGCGATCTCGAGCACCAGATCGGAACGGTCGGTCGCCTGTGGGATCGTGTGCGATCGGGTGATGGTGGCAAACGACGGTTCTCGCACCTTGATGCTCACGGTCCGACCCCGCAGCCCTGCCCGACGAAGTCGTGAACCCACGGCGTCGCTGAGGCGGATGAGCTCTCGACGGAGATCGACTGGATCGACCAGATCGTCGGCAAAGGTCAGCTCGTGCGAGACCGACTTCGCCTCTCGGTCGGGAACGACGGGACGGTCGTCGATCGCGTTGGCGATCCGGTGCAGATGGCGACCGTTGACCTCGCCGACCGCGGAGATCACGACATCGACCGGGAGGTTCGCCAGCTCGCCGACCGTTGTGATGCCGAACCGGGCAAGCTTTTCGTACGTGCGAGGGCCGACGCCCCACAGCGCTCGAAGTGGCAGCGGCGCCATGAACGCAGCCTCGGCTCCCGGCTCGACCGCCTTGACGCCGAGCCCCGCTTCGATCCGACGGCCCACCACCCGAGGCTTGGCCTCTTCGGTCGCCAGCTTCGCCACGAGCTTCGATGAAGCGACACCGACCGAGCAGTGCAACTGCTCGACCTCCCAGACTCGTCGGCGGATGTCCTGGGCGATGGTGACGGCCGGCCCCAGCAGGCGAAGGGCACCACTGACATCGAGAAAGGCCTCGTCGAAGGACAGCGGCTCCACGAGCGGCGTGACGTCTCGGAAGATCGACATGATCGATGTCGACACCTCGCCGTAGCGATCGTGGCGACCGGCCACGAAGACCGCGTGGGGGCACAGCGCCCGAGCCCTCGAACTGGGCATGGCCGAGTGGATGCCGTATACCCGCGCCTCGTAGCTCGCCGCTGCGACAACCCCGCGATCACCCGTCCCGCCGACGACGACGGGCTTGCCCCGCAGCGACGGATCGTCACGCACCTCGACCGCAGCGAAGAAGGCATTCATGTCGACATGCAGGATGCTGCGCACGGTCACCCCCGAAGACTACAAGCGGCGCACGCGGCGATCCGTGGCGCTGCTGCCCTCGAGTCGGTAGCCGTAGTGGCGGCCGTCACCGAAGCCGAACTCGAGGTGCTCGAGCAGCGGTTCGGCCACCCATCGAGGAGCCGAGACCAATCGGCTTCGGGCAACGGAGAGATCGACGAACTCGGCGCCGATCACGATGCCGTCGGGATCGTCGATCACCAGATCGCCGGTGAAATCGAGGGCCAGGTGGGCCTCGACCTCGAGATGGAAGCCGAAGCCAGGGGCGGTCACCTCGATGCGATACACCGGTCCGTTCCACGTCTCGACGACGAGACCGGTCTCTTCGGCCACCTCACGCGTCAGCCCCTCGATGATCTGTTCCCCCGCATCGATGACCCCGCCGGGCGTCGACCAGTCGATCTCACCGCTGCGACGACGGTTCTCGACCAGCAGGACGTGTCCCCGACGGTCGACGAGCACCCCACCGGCAACGAGCCACTCTCGCAACGGAGGTTGCTCGTCGCCGTTCTCTGGCTGCCCGCGGCCGGTTCCTTTGCTCACGTCGCACAGCATTCCAGATCCGCTCGCTCCGGTGGTACTCCTCGCCGATGGTTCGCTCTAGCCTCTGCCTGATGGACGGCACGGATGGGTTCGAGACCGACGACGACACGACCACCGACCCTGCTTCGTTTCTCGAAGCCCGCTCGACGGCCAACCGCGATGTGCTGCCGTACGCCGATCTGGTGGCGCCGGCTCCGCTCCGGGCCGATCCGCCGGTTGCCGCCCGGTGGCTGGCGTTCGGATCGATCCTGCTCGGCGGCCTCCTCGGGGCGCTCATCGGCTACGGCATCCTCGATCTGTTCACCGGCTCGGCGAACTGGTCGGCGCTCGGGGCCTTGGGCTTCGGCGTCGGGGGTGCGGTCGGGTTGGGCATCGTGACGTCGCTCACCCTGCGAGCGATGAACGAATGGCGAGAGGTGCAGCACCCCGAGCGACCCAGCGCGACGAATCGGAAGGCCCCCGATGATCCCGACGCCTGACCCCGGCGCGCTGCTCGCGCTGGCCGTCGAACTCGCTCGATCTGCCGGTTCGCTCACGCTCGACATGCGAGCCGAGGCACGACGCTCACCCGACCGAAAGAGTTCGGTGAGCGACCTGGTGACGGCAGCCGATCGGGCCGCCGAGTCGTTGATCGTCGACGGCATCCTCGCTGCACGTCCCGACGATGCCGTGCTGGGCGAAGAGGGCGCCGACACCGAGGGAATCAGCGGTGTGCGCTGGATCATCGATCCGATCGACGGCACGTCGAACTACGTCTACGACCTCCCCGGCTACACGATCTCGATTGCGGCCGAGTGGCAAGGCAGCACCGTCGCCGGCGTGGTCTTCGATCCCAAGGCCGACGAGCTGTTCGCTGCGCAGCTCGGCGCCGGTGCCACGATGAATGGCGCACCGATCACGTGCGGCAAACGCCTCGAACTCGACCAGTGCGTGATCGCCACGGGTTTCGGCTACCAGCCCGACCAACGCCGGCTCCAGGCGAAGGTGCTCGTCCACCTGCTGCCCCAGGTCGGCAACATCCGTCGACTGGGTTCTGCGGCGCTCGACCTCGCCTATGTCGGCGCCGGGCGTACCGACGGGTACTGGGAGTCCGGCCTCAATACCTGGGATGCCGCGGCCGGGGCCCTCATCGCCAGCGAAGCGGGCGCCATCGTGACCGACCTCGACGGCGGAGCGCCCTCGCAGGCCATGACCGTGGCTGCGCCACCGGCCATTCACGAGCGGCTTCTGACCGAATTGCGCTCGGCCTACGCCCTGGTCTCGGCCATCGCATCATCCGACTGATCGTCGATCGGTCACCGCGGCAATTGGGCAATCTGGCGGTATGACCAGCGTTGTGGCCCGATTTCGGGCACCATTTGCGTTGTGGGCACTCGCATCCTGACCGTAGAAGATGACGATCGCATTCGTCAGGCCGTCAAACTGGCGCTCGAAGACGAGGGCTGGAGTGTCGACGAAGCCGATACCGGTGAGCGAGCGCTCGAAGCCTTTGCAGCGCAGGTGTCCGACGTCGTGCTGATCGACATCATGCTTCCCGGCATGGATGGCTTCGAGGTCTGCCGCTCCATCCGACGGACGAGCGACGTACCGATCATCATGGTGACCGCTCGCGACGACACCCACGACGTGGTGGCGGGACTCGAGGCCGGCGCCGACGACTACCTCACCAAGCCCTTTGCTCCCAAGGAACTCTCGGCGCGAATTCGTGCCCTGCTCCGTCGAGTTCGCTCGTCTGACACCGGCGGTCTCGATCGCATCAAGGTCGGCGATCTCGAGATCAGCCCCGACGAGGGCATGGTCCTCAAGGCCGGTGAAGAGCTGCATCTCACCAAGACCGAGTTCAAGCTGCTGGTCGAGCTGGCAAGCCAGCCGGGCAAGGTCTTCAGCCGTGAAGTCCTGCTCGAGCGAGTCTGGGGCTATGACTATTTCGGTGATGGCCGGCTCGTCGATGTGCACGTTCGTCGACTCCGCACCAAGGTCGAGACCGACCCGGCGAGCCCCCGCTACGTCGTGACGTCGCGGGGTCTTGGCTACAAGCTCCAGCCCTGATGGTGGTCGAAGCGACACCATGATCAGCCGGCGACGGCTCGGACTTCGGGCTCGAGTCACCCTCATCTACGCGCTGGGCGCGCTCTTGCTGTCGTCGACCGTGGCGGCGTCGAGCTTCGTGCTCACCCAGCGTCGGCTCCTGAGCGAGACCCAACGAACCGCGGAGTCTCAGTTCATCCGCAACATCCGAGACCTGCGCCGCGGACTCCAGGTGGCCGAGATCCCCGACGACCGGGAAGGCGTCGTACAAGACATCGAGGAACCGGTGACGACGCCGGTGACCACCACACCCCCGACCACGGTGCCGACGACCACCACTCGGGTCTTCCAGACGATCCCCTCGTCGCTTCCGTCGAACATCCCCCGCGTCGACCGGGAACCCGCACCACCACCGACGTTGCCGAACCTGCTGCCCGCCACCAACGTTCTCGGGGAGAACGTCGGGTCGCCCTCCACACCCCTGGGCGAGAACGCCGTCATCGATGTTCCGCCCACCCCGCAGGATCCGATCAGTGTGATCCTGAACGGCCTGCTGCGACCGAATGGCGCCGCTTCGCTCCTCGTGCTGCCTGCGACGGAGTCCACTGATCTGGCAGCTCGTCCGTTTTCGCTGAGCGGCCTCCAGCCGACCGCCATACCGGACGACGTGCGGTCGCTCGTCGAAGCGGGCTTCCTCAGCCACCGCCGATTCAACAGCACGACCGGTGAGCCGCAGCTGGCTCTCGGCATTCGGGTGCCGGAGTACTCGGCCGACTACTACGAACTGGTCCCGCTCGGCGACCTCCAGGGGACGCTCAACTCGCTGCGCAACATCCTGTTCGGCGTCGCCCTCGCGGCCAGCCTCGGTGGCGCGGCGCTCGGCTACTACTCGGCGTATCGAGCCGTGCAACCGCTCAATCGGGTCTCTGCGGCCGCCCAGGCCATCTCCGGCGGCGACTTCGACACCCGACTCGACGACCAGATCGACCCCGATCTCTCCAAGCTGACCTCGTCGTTCAACCACATGGTCGAGGCGCTCCAGATCCGCATCGAGCGAGACGAGCAGTTCGCCTCCGACGTAAGCCATGAGCTGCGCTCGCCACTCATGACGCTGACGGCCTCGGTGGGCGTGCTCGAGGGACGGCGGGCCGACCTGCCGGCCTCCGCCCAGCAGGCGGTCGACCTCCTCAGCAAAGACCTCCGACGGTTCCGGCGCCTGGTCGAGGACCTGCTCGAGATCTCTCGCATGGACGTCGGTGCCGTCGAACTCGATCGATCCCCGGTTTACGTTCGAGAGTTCCTGCAGTTCGTCATCGCTCAGTCTCGGGCCGCCGGCATCGACGTGAGCTGCTCGGACGGCGACGCCGATCTCTTGATCGACGTCGACAAGCGGCGGATGGCCCAAGCCATCACCAACCTGATCGACAACGCCAACAAGTACGCAGGCGGCGCCACCGCCATCTCGTTCGCTCGGCATGGCGACCGAGTCGAGATCTACGTCGACGACGAAGGGCCCGGCGTCCGCCCCGCCGATCGCGTTCGCATCTTCGACCGCTTCACTCGAGCCGGCGCCGACGCCGGACGCCGCGACATCGCCAAGGGCGTCGGACTCGGGCTGTCGTTGGTCAAGGAGCACGTCCGCATGCACGACGGCACCGTGTGGGTCGGTGACCGACCCGACGGCAGACCGGGCGCCCGGTTCGTCATCGACATGCCGATCGACGACACCGACATGGGCGACGAGGAGATGGCAACGTGAGATCGACGAAATCGCGCCTGGCCATCGTCCTCATCGGTGGGCTTCTGCTCGCGGCCGCCTGTGGCCTGCCCGAACAAGACCAGGCCCAGGTCCTGGAGGAACTTCCCGCCGACTTGCTGGCCGTGACCTCGACGACCTCGGCGACGCCGGATGAGGTCGAGCTCGACGCCCCGTTCGAACTCGCCCTGTACTGGCACGACAGCGATCAGGGTGGGCGACTGATCCGCAAGGTTCGCCAGCGGACCACCGCACCGACGCCGCAAGAGGCCATCGAACAGCTCATCGCTGGTCCGACCGAGCAGGAGGTGGCCGAGACCGAGAGTCTCATCTTCGGTCCCAACACCGGCTTGCGAGATGAAGAACTGGCGCCCGTCGTCGGAGAGCCCGACGGCGGGATCGTCACCGTGACGGTGTCGGGAAACGGGTTTCGAGAGCTTCCCAACAAGGCCAACGCCGCCGCCGAGCTGGTGTGCACGCTGACCGAGTTCGAGAACATCGACGGCGTGATCGTCCGCGATCTCCAGCCGGATCCGATCGGCCTCGTCGGCGCGAACTCCGAGTCGATCGAAGGGCCGGCCCGTCGAGAGAACTTCGACGACTGCATGACCGCCAACCCCCTCCCTGAGGGCGAGGAGACGACGACCACCACCGTGGGCTGAGGCTGTCGGCGCTGCGGCGAGTTGCGGCGAGTTGCGGCGGCGCGCTACGCGAAAAACTCCTTGGCCGTTGCCCACATCTGGGCGCTCACCGGCTTGAGGTCGCGAATGGCCTCGGCCAGTGGGACACGCACGATGGTGTCGGCCTGGATGGCGACCATCTGTCCGAATGCACCGTCGTGCACCGCTTCGATGGCGGCAATGCCGAACCGGCTCGAAAGCACTCGGTCCATGGCGGTTGGTGACCCGCCGCGCTGGACGTGACCGAGGATGGTGACCCGGGTCTCGAATCCGGTGCGCTTCTCGATCTCGACCGCGACCCGATTGGCGATACCACCGAGCCGGATGTGCCCGAACTCGTCGAACTCGTCTTCGGGGACGTCGAAGGTGCCGGGTACCGGCTTCGCTCCCTCGGCGACCACGACGATCGAGGCGTAGCGGCCATTGCGGTGGCGACGATCGAGGGACGCACACACCTCGACGATGTCGAACGGTTCCTCGGGAATGAGCGTGAGGGTCGCTCCCCCGGCAAGACCCGCCCAGGTGGCGATGTGGCCGACGTGGCGCCCCATCACCTCGACGACCATCACCCGGTTGTGACTCTCGGCCGTGGTGTGGAGCCGATCGATGGCCTCGGTGGCGATCGAGACGGCGGTGTCGAAGCCGAACGTGCGCTCGGTGACATCGATGTCGTTGTCGATGGTCTTGGGGACCCCGACGATGGGGACGCCGAGCTTGGAGAACTCGTTCGAGCACGACAGCGTGCCCTCGCCGCCGATGGCGACCAGCGCATCGATCTCCAGCTCGTCGATACAGCTCAGGATGCGTTCGACACCATCGGGGCTGTTGAACGGGTTCACCCGACTGGTGCCGAGGATCGTGCCCCCGCGAGGCAGGGTGCCACGGAGCGCATCGACGTCGAGCATCTCGTAGTCGCGGTCCATCACGCCTCGGTACCCGTCGTGGAATCCGATCAGCTCATCGCCGTAGACCTGCTCGCCCTTGCGCACGACAGCGCGGATCACCGCATTGAGTCCGGGGCAGTCTCCCCCGCCGGTCAGGATGCCGACTCGCATAGTTGTCTACCTCCGCAGATGTTCAGATGGTCGTGAATCAGGTGTAGGCCTGCCCTGCATGACCACGCTGTCGTTGGGCGGTGGATCGAGTCCGCGGACAGCTTATGGGAATGGCAGACTGGGCCCGTCTCTTTGACCCGAAAGGTCTGCGATGTCACTCGTAATCTCACTCGACGCCGGAACGACCGGGGTCCGAGCGATGGCCGTCAACCACGCTGGGGATATCGTCGAACTCCGCTACCGAGAGTTCGCCCAGCACTTTCCTCGACCAGGGTGGGTCGAGCACGACGCCGCGGAGATCTGGCAGGCGATGGCGGCGTGTATCGACGATTTGGCCGACGCCATCACCGAACCGGTCTCGACCATCGGCATCACGAACCAGCGCGAGACCGTCGTCGCCTGGGATCGGCGTACCGGCGAACCACGTCACCGGGCCATCGTCTGGCAAGATCGGCGTACCGCCGACCGCTGCCGCCAGCTCGAGGCCTCCGGACACCTCCCGCTCGTCCGCCACGCCACCGGACTCGTGCTCGATCCCTATTTCTCGGCTTCGAAGATGGAGTGGCTGTTGACCGAGGGCGGTGTTGCCGCCGACGAACACCTCGCGCTCGGCACGATCGACACCTGGTTGATGTGGAAGCTCACCAACGGCGAGGTCTTCGCCACCGAGCCGTCGAACGCCGCCCGAACCATGCTGTTCGACATCCGAGCGCTCGAATGGTCGGACGAGCTCTGCGATCTGTTCGGCGTGCCGAAATCGGCACTGCCCGAGATCCGCCCCACCAGCGGACGCTTCGGTGTCACCGCCGACTCGACCAAGCTGGGGGCCGGCATTCCGATCAGCGGCGTTGCCGGAGATCAGCAGGCCGCCCTGTTCGGTCAGGCCTGTTTCGAGCCCGGGATGGCGAAGAACACCTACGGCACCGGCAGCTTCCTGCTCATGAACGTCGGCAACGAATGCCCCGAGCCCGTCGACGGTCTCCTCACCACGGTGGCCTGGACACTCGGTCCCGATCAAGCAGCGACCTACGCCTACGAGGGATCGATCTTCGTCACCGGTGCAGCGATCCAGTGGCTCCGCGACGGACTCGGGCTCATCGACGAAGCAGCCGAGATCGGGCCACTCGCCGCGTCGGTTTCCGATACCGGCGACGTCTATGTCGTTCCGGCGTTCGCCGGTCTCGGCAGCCCGTGGTGGGATCCCTACGCACGGGGCGCCATCGTCGGGATCACCCGCGGAACGGGTCGGGCCGAGTTGGCACGAGCGGTGGTCGAATCGATGGCATACCAGGTGCGAGATGTGCTCGACGCGATGGGGGCAGCCTCCGGACGCCCGCCGGCCGAGCTCCGAGTCGACGGTGGCGCCTCGGTCATGGACCTCCTGCTCGACATCCAAGCCGACCAGCTCGGGATCACGGTGACCCGTCCGATCTCGCAGGAGACCACGGCGCTGGGCGCCGCCTACCTCGCCGGACTGGCCGAAGGCGTGTGGTCATCGCTCGACGACGTCATCGCCGCCTGGGGTGTCGACCGTTCTGCCGAGCCGAATCTCGACCGTGCGGTGGCCGACCGTTTGCATGCGCGATGGCTCCAGGCGGTCGATCACGCCAAGGGCTGGGCGGAGCACGACTGAGTCATCGGTCGGCACCCGCGGTCTCAGGTCTGCCAGAGGCCGAGTCGGTTGCCCCACGGATCGGCAACGACGGCCGAACTGTGCGGATCGTCGTTCGTGATCGCACGCACCGATCCGCCCGCCGCCTCGAACGACGCCAGCGCCGTGGCGAGGTCTGGTGTCTCGACATAGACGACGGCGCCCGACGCCTCGGTGCCCCGAACGGCCCTCTCGCTGTAGACCAACCCACCGGCCGGCGTGAGGCCGTTGTTGGGGAACACCACGTGGTAGACGTCGTCGCCGAAGGGGGCCATGGGTTCGGTTCGCCAGCCCAAGGCCTCGGCGTAGAACGCTGCGGCGGCATCACAATCCTCGGTGAGGAGTTCGAACCAGACGACGTTGGTCAACGTCAGAGTGATCCGGCCGTCATCGACGGGTCGGTGGCTCTCCACCGTGACCCCGTCGACCTGCTCGATCTCGCTCACCAGCATCTCTTCGAGCCCGTGAGGCTCGGGCGGCAGCATCAGCAAGAACTCGTCGACGACGATGCCGTCGGCGTGACGGTGCACCGCAACAGACACGATGTCGGCGCGCAGAGCCCCCATACGAGAGGCAACTTGCCCGAGCGCCCCCGGGCGATCACTCATTCGGCAGCGGAACAGATACGCAGACATCCTTCGACTGTAGAGCCCCATGACGCGCTCGTTGCGCACGTGGGTGTGGTGTCCTCGTTACACCCGTCTGATGACCTTCTTACGACTCTTGTCTGCCCGCGCACGACCGCTCACGAGCGTCGTCGGCTGCTCGTGCATCGGGGCGCCTCGGCCGGCCGGTCGATCACGGTGTGCCGTCGCACCCGCCGAGCGATCTTGACCAGGCGGTCAAGTTTTTCTTAGTCTTGCGAGCCATGCCTCCCACTGTCGATGCCGCTACGACGCCACGCCGTCGGTTGACGCCTCGGGGCAAAGACCGCCGCGACAAACTGCTCGCGTACGCGACCGAGCAGTTCGCTGCCAACGGTTTCCATCCCACTTCGGTCGCCGACATCGTCGACGGTGTCGGGGTCGGCAAGGGCGTGTTCTACTGGTACTTCCCCTCGAAGGACGAGCTGCTGCTCGAGATCTTGCGCGACGCGCTGTACGACCTGCGCCGCACCCAGCAGTCAGCCATCGTCGAGACCGGCGATCCGCTGCAGCGGCTCGAGAACGGCATTCGCAGCTCACTCAGCTGGATCTACGAAAACGCCGACATCGTCCGACTCATCATGTTCGCCTGGACCGAAGAGACCTTCGCCGTTGCGCTGCGGCGCGGGCGAGAGGTCACGATCGCCGACACCGCACGACACCTTTCGGCGGCAATCGAACAGGGCCTGATCCCCGATGGCGACGTCACCGTCATGGCCACCGCCATTCGTGGCGTCACCGACGAACTCGGACGCCAATTCCTGATCGACGCCGACCACCTCGACGAAGCCGTCGTCGAAGCGGCGGTGCGGATGTGCCTCTTCGGCGTGGCCGGCGTCGCCGACGACTCGAACCGCTGACCGCCGGGACCGTCGCTGCCGGGCAGGGCCCGGTTCAGATCGACGGCGGCGGCGCGGCGGCGTCGAGGTCGGTGAGCACCCGCTTGAGATTGCGCAGCGCCTGTTGGGTCCGTTGTTGATTCTCGATGAGGGCGAAGCGGACGAAACCCTCACCGCCAGGACCGAAGCCCTCACCCGGCGAGGTGGCGACGCCGGCCTCGCGTACGAGCATCGACGCGAACTCGACCGATCCCATGTGCTTGTAGGGCTCGGGAATCGGTGCCCACACGAACATGGTGCCGCGGGGTTTGGGGACCGACCATCCGATGCGATCGAGACCGTCGCACAGGACGTCGCGCCGAGCCTGATAGATCTCGCGAACGTGATCCGGGTGATCGATGGCCTCGTTGAGGGTCACGGTGGCGGCGATCTGGATGGGCTGGAAGGTGCCGTAGTCGAGATAGCTCTTGAGCTTGGCGAGTGCACCGACCACCTCGGCGTTGCCGACGAGGAAGGCCACGCGCCAGCCGGCCATCGAGTAGCTCTTGGTCATCGAGTAGAGCTCGACGCAACAGTCCTTCGCTCCGTCGACCTGCAGGATCGACGGAGGTCGGTACCCGTCGAACCCGAGGTCGGCATAGGCGTTGTCGTGAACGACGATGAGATTGCGCCGCTTGGCGAACTCGACGACCTTCTCGAAGAACGGAAGGTCGACACAGACGCCCGTGGGGTTGTGTGGGAAGGAGATCACCAGGGTGCGAGGCTTGGGCCAGGAGTACTCCCACGCTCGCTCGAGATTGGCGATGAACTCGTCGCCCTCGGCCAGCGGCACTTCACGAATGGCGGCGCCGGCGAAGATCGGGCCCCAGATGTGAATCGGATACGAAGGCGCCGGAACGAGCGCCGCATCGCCCGGTGACAGCAGCACCCACATGAGGTGAGTGAAACCCTCCTTGGCCCCGATCACGTTCAGCACCTCGGTGGTGGGGTCGAGTGTGACTCCCCAACGCCGCTCGTACATGTTGGCCGCCGCTTCGCGCAGCTTGGGGATGCCCTTGCTGGCCGAGTACCGGTGATTGCGGGTGTTCTGTGTCGCCTCGATCAACTTGTCGACCGCCACGTCAGGCGACGGCAGATCGGGATTCCCGAAACCGAAGTCGATGACATCGACCCCACCTCGGCGGGCTTCCATCTTCAAATCGTTGATGATGGCCAGCACGTAGGGCGGCAGGTGATTGATCCGGCGAAACTCCATCGTTGCAAGCTATCGGACCGACATCGCGGCCCGCGTCGAGTTGCCGGGCTCGAAGCCCTCGACGCCGTCTTCGACAACCTGGCTTCGGCCTGGATGACTCGCCGTCGATCAGTAGCCGACCAGATCGGCGGCATTGGCAACCGCACCGACGGCCCCGGCCTCCGGCCCGAGCTGGGCGCCGACGATCGGCACGGTCGGTCGGAAGCGGCTTCCGAGCACATACGTGTCGACCCGTGCCGCGACGTCATCGAGGAACAGGTCGTTGATCTCGGTGAGGCCACCGCCGAGGACGATCCGCTCGGGATCGAGCAGATTGATGAGGCTCGCCAACCCTCGAGCGACCCAGTCGGCGAAGCGCTTGGTCACCTCGGCCGCATCGGGATCGCCCAAACGCCGAGCCTCGGCAACGTGTTCACCTCGTAGATGCTCGACGACGCCACCGGCCAGGGCCACGATGCCGCCGGCTCGACCCTCGGCAACCAGATCGCGGGTCAAGTTGACGAGGCCGGCACCCGACGACACCGACTCCCAACAGCCCCGTTGCCCACACGCACAACGGTGGCCGTCACGTTCGACCAGCATGTGGCCGGGTTCACCGGCGAACCCGTTTGCCCCGAGAAGCACCGCACCGTTGGCGATGATCGCTCCGCCGATGCCGGTTCCCTGGGTGATGACGATGACATGATTGGCGCCACGGGCGGCGCCCCACCGGTGCTCGGCGACAGCGGCGTTGTTGGCGTCGTTGGTGGCGATCACCGGAACCCGGAACATCGACCGCAAACGGGGGGCGATGTCGAGACCGAGCACGCCCCGCACGTTTGGTCCGTAGCGGAGGACACCGGCCCGGTCGACCAAGCCCGGGACGCCGACGCCGATGGCCGATGGCACACCGTGGCGCTCGATCAGTGCGTCGACGACGTCGATGATGACTCGGGGCAGGTGCTCGGGGTCGGACTTCGGTGTCGGCCGGCGCTCACGGTCGAGCACGGCGCCGGTGTGCGGATCGGCGATCACACCGAGCACCTTGGTACCGCCGACGTCGATCCCGATGAACGAAGGTGCCGACGGTTCAGACATGAGGTGCCGAAGGTTCAGACATGAGGCATCGACGCCGAGGATACGCCGCGCACGGCGCTCAGGCGAGGCCGACTCCTCGACCCCCCGGTGAACCAAGCGGTCAGGCGACCGTGCCGGCGCAGAGTGCCCGACGGACGCCGACGTTCCGAGCCCAGGTGGCTGCGGCGTTGCGATCGGTCATGACGACGATCTGCACCGATTGGGCGATGGGCTCGATCCGATCGAGGAGCGCACTGACATCGTTGTCGTCCAGGTCACCGAAGTTCCCCTTGATGACGATCGGGATCGACACGCCGGCGTTGTCGCGAACTCGTTCGGCCAGTTCGGATACCCCCTCGAACACCGACTCGATCGACGAGGCCTCGCCGGCTTCGATGCGATCGACACGTCGACGCAGCTCGCCGACCCGCTGACGGGACTCCGATGCCTTGGCTTCGAGCCGATCGATCCGGGCCATGGCCCGTGCGTGCCGGTCGAGGGCCTTCTCGGCCTCCTCGAGTTGGGCCTGGAGGACGGCCGGGTCGACCCGGTTGGCCTCGAGATCGCGCCGTTCCTGGTCCATCAGCCAACCGTCGGCCCAGATCGCCAGCCGTTCAGGCTCGAGATCATCGGGCACGTCGACACCGTTGGCAAGCAAGGCGTCGTAGAGGTCTCGTACCCGGTCGAACCAGACCGGGTTGGGCGACTCGACGACGTGCTCCTGCAGCGCACGTCCGAGGTCGGCCGGCAACATCGGGCCGAAGAACGCCCGGGCCTGGGCCTTGATGCCGTCGGCGATCTGCGCGAGTTCGATGGCAGTCTGGTCGATCGCCATGGCCTGGCGAGCCTCGTCGACTTCCGCCTGAGCCTCGTCGACCTGGTCTTCGGCCGCGGCGACGGCGGCCAGCTTCTCCTCCGATGCGGTCGGCATCAGGCGGAACATGGCATAGCCGGAATAGCTCGTCTGATTGACCTTGGCGAGCAGCGCAGCGATCTCCGCCTCGGTCTCCGCCGAGCGCTCACGGGGCCGGAAGCGCCGCTCGACCTTCGGGTGGCACAACTGGTCCAGGCGGTCTTCGTCCTCGGGAGAGAGCAAGACCGGCTTGGCATCGGACTCTGCGTCGGCGAGGAACCGCTTGGCATCGGCCAGGGCGGCCTCGGCCTGCTGCACTCGTGCGGCAATGGCGTCGAGATGGCCTCGAGACCGAGCCTCAGCGTCCTGCAGTTGGGTCCACTCGACGATCAGTTCAGCGATGCCGTCAGGCGATTCGGTGACGATCTGATCGGTCGAATCGACGGCCTTGATCGCCTCTCGCAGGCGTGCACGCAGTCCCTGGACTTCGATGTCGATCGTCTGCACCTCACCCTTGTCGAGCTGATCTCGCAGCCGCTGCACCCGAGCGGCCGCCGTCGGCACGAGATCGGCACGGACTTCTTCGACCCAGACCGAATCGATCCGAGCGGCGGCGGACAGCTGGTCCAACTCCGCCACCAGCTGAGGGAGCGAGGCGGCACCACCGGTGAACCGGCTCGTGTGCATCACGACGTCTTCGGTGGTGAACGGACCGATGTCGCCGAGGTTCTGCCCAGTGACATCGACCAGGTGGCCGTTGTGCTCCACCAGACCGGCGAGGCCCAACCCCGAACCCGTGACGAGCGACCGGATCGCCGACACGAGTCGTGAAGTGCGGGCTTCGTCGAGCCCGTGCACCACCGAAACGAACGGATGGAGGTCGGCACTACCGATGTCGGGCCCAAAGTCGAGGCGCAAGATTCTCATGGCCGATATGTCGTCGGGAATGCCCGGCAACTCAAGCGGAAAGTTGAGGATTCCGCAGAATTTCTTTGCCGCCATCGACGGCGGGTCGACGCCCGGCCGCCCCCGCAGCTCCCGACGGATGCGTCAGGCCGATACGGAACTCTCGACCATGCGACGGAATTCTCGGAGGGCCGCCTCCATGATCTTGGTTTCTGCTCGGCGCTTCACGAACCCCGGCAGCGGCACCATCAAGTCGATGGTGAGTTCGTAGGTGACCCGGGTGCTGGTGGGATCATCGTGGTCCGGCTCGAAGGTGTAGGAGCCATCGATTCGGCGGGTGAGGTCGCCGGCCACGAGCGTCCAACGCACCGAGCGTGGCGCATCGCTGTAGTCGTAGTCGAGGGTGTAGCGAGTGGTCCGCCCCATGCCCTCGGCCCGGAACTCGGCCCTGATCGGTTGACCGTCGGCGTCTCGAGCCACGATGTCGACCGCCGTGACGCCGTGGGTCCACTCGGGATAATCCGCCAAGTTCGTCACAACGGCAAAACACGCTGCGGTATCAGCTGCCACCAAGGTGTGGACGACAGCATGTTCGCTACTCGGCATCGGGGTAACCACCGGCGCAGCCTAGTCCTGATCTGCCTTCGTCGAGAACTCACCCCAGCGAGCGCCGTACAGCGACATCAGACCCATGGCGGCGAGCGGCACCAGGACCACGAACGCCACCGGAGTGAACGGTGCCAGGCTTGCGCCCAACAACCCCACCACACACTGCACCGCAAGGCAGCCCATGAGGACGGTGCGGGCCCGGGCCGGCACCACTCCCCCGGTGAGAAAGAAGGCACCGCCGAACCACAGGTCTTCGTAGCGGGATCGGCCGGCGGCCAGGACGAAGGCCACGATGAAGCTGACGGCACCCAGGAAGAACAGCGCCACCGAGATCACGGCGACGCCGTTGCGGACCGGATCGGCATCGACGATGACGCCGACCACGGTCATCACCAGATGGAGCGCCGTGATGCCTACCGACAGGGCGGGAATCAGCGGTCGGACGTCGACGGGCTTCTTCCCGGCTGCCGACGCGCCGGTCGTTGGCGCCGGTTCGGGCTCGTCGGTCCGATCGGCCGGGACGATCGGTGACGTATCCGGCACCGGATTGTCGAGTCCTGGCGTGACGACCGCGTCGTCGGGGCCCGGCGGGGGTGGTACGGACCCACTCATCGGCTGTTCCTTCTCTGGGCGATCGGGCTCTGGGCGATCGGGCTCTGGGCGATCGTGGCCTCGATGGCCTCGCTGAGCCGATCGGCCAGTGTCTGATAGTCGAAGTGCTGCTCGACTCGTGTCCGTGCCGCCGTGCCCATGGCACGACGTCGCTCTGGGTCGAGCGCAAGCGTGCGAAGGGCGTCGGCCACCGCCTGCGGACGATCGGGGGCATCGACGATCAGCCCGGTGACACCATCGACCACGGCCTCATCGGCTCCGCCGGAACGACCGGCGATCTGCGGAAGACCGGCAGCGGCCGCTTCGAGGAAGACGATGCCGAACCCCTCCTGCTCGAGGCCGCCCCACCGTTGGTTGCACGGCATGGCCATCAGATCGGCAGCGGCATACCGCTCGGCCTTCTCGGTGTCGGTGATCCGCCCGAGAAACGAGACTCGAGCCGGCGACGCGTCGGCTCGGCGCTGGAGCCGCGTCGAGTTCGCGCCCGGTGCCGCCGATCACGAGGCGCAGCTCGGGAATCGTCGGCTGGAGGAGCGCAACGGCGTCGATCAGGGTGTGGATGCCCTTGCGAGGCACCAACCTCGTGACCACGCTCACGACGATGTCGGTGTCGTGATAGCCGAATCGCCGGCGGAGTCGCTCACGCTCGTCGTCGGTCGGCGGCACCAACTCGTGGTGATCGACACCGGGCGGGATCACCACCGAGGGCAGCGTGCGACCGGCGCACCGCTCGGCCTCTTGCAGCGCGTACTCGCCGGCGGAGACGACCAGCGACGAGCCTCGCAGGACCGACCGCAACGCCTGGGACATCGCCGGCAAGCGACCGGGAATCGTGACCTCGGCGCCGTGCAGCACCACGCCGTAGGGCCGGGCCAACCGGGGACCGATCAACCCGAGGGGCACCGCCGGGTCGAGCAGCACGAGCGAGGCATCGAGCCGTTCGGCCAGGCGATCGATGCGCCCCACCAGCCAGGGGAAGGGCAACAGGACCGGTTCGGGGGATCGTTCGATCGAGAACCGTTGGCGACTGTCGAAGGCCACGGCGCCGTCGTAGGGCGTGGTGTAGACGTGGGCCTGTTCTGCCGGCAGACGCTGCCAGAGTTCCAGGAGATAGTTCTGGATGCCACCGACCTTGGGGGGAAAATCGTTGGTGACCAGAAGATGTCGGGGGGCGGCAGACGACGACACAGAACTTCAGTCTGCCCCGTCGAGCGGCTGGCGTGGCGCCGGCACGACATCGATGGCGAACTCGGCCTGCACGAGCTCGCTGGGGTCATCGCGCCGACGATCGACCAGTTCATCGAGCTGGCAGCGTCGGGCAGCCCAGACCGCATGGGCTCGAAGCAGGTCGTTCGGGTGCTCGAGGTAGCGGGCGATCAGCGCCGCGCCTTCGGCACGGCCCGCCCCGATGTTGCCGAGGATGACCAGCGCCGTTCGCCGCACGACGTCGGGATTGCGGTCGGCCAGATACCAGCGTCCGACCCGCGCCATCAGTTCGTCGTCGGACGCCTCGAGCAGCCACTCGATCTCGATCCAGGCGTCGGCCTCGGCCGGCGCCTCGGGCAGCACCGATCGACGGTCGACTCCGAGGTTGGGAGGGCAGACCTCTTGGCAGTCGTCGCAGCCGTAGATCCGATCGCCGAGCGCCACTCGGTAGGCGGGGGGAATCAGACCCCGGGCTTGGACCAGCCAGGCGAGGCATCGCCGAGCGTCGACGATTCCCGGACCGACGATGGCCTGCGTCGGGCAGTCGTCGAGGCAGCGGCGACATGACCCACAGCCGTCGGGTTCGACGGTCGTGTTCACCACGAGCGGCGCGTCGGTGAGGATGCCGCCGAGGACGAACCAGCTTCCGGCCCCGGGAACCAACAGGTTGGCGTTCTTGCCGTACCAACCGAGACCGGCGCGGTACGCCACGTTGCGATCCACCAGATGGTTGTCGTCGGCGTGGACACGAGCGGTGTGGCCGGCCGATCGGAGCACGTCGGCGGCCGCCTCGAGCGCGCCACGCAGCCGCCCGTAGTGGTCGGTCCAGGCGTAGTGGGCCACCCGACCGCTGAGGGCCTCGGGTGGGTCGATGGGCGCCGTCCGATAGTGCAGGGCACCGGCGACCACGGTCGTCGCCGACGGCAGCGATCGTGTTGGATCGGTCGACCGATCGGGGTTGCGATAGGTGAACGCCATGTCGGCTGAC
The DNA here is from genome assembly GCA_963698395.1 of uncultured Acidimicrobiales bacterium. Classification (GTDB taxonomy): domain Bacteria; phylum Actinomycetota; class Acidimicrobiia; order Acidimicrobiales; family SZUA-35; genus JBBQUN01. The sequence continues at coordinate 508,001 of CAVOQQ010000008.1, read as the reverse complement.
AGCCCCCTGGCCTTTCGCAGGTGGAGCACGCTTCGTGCCGGCTCGAGCACCTCGGCGGTGGTGACGCCGATGGCGTCGAGCCCCGCCGCACGACCCGCAGCCAGAACGGCGTCGGTCAGCCCTGGTGACGAAGGTGGTGGGAGGGACGCCGTGCTCACTCCCCCAGCCTGCCCGCCACCGCCGCCGTTCGTGTGTCGGCCGGCGTGTGTCAGCCGCGGTGTGTTTCAGCCGGCGGTGTGTTTCAGCCGGCAGTGTGACTCAGCCGGCGGCGTGTTTCAGCCCCGGCACCAACCCCGCCGATTGGAGCCGCTTCATGGCGGCGAACGAAGCGACGTCGATGACGACCGCTTCGTTGGGCTCGCGGTTGGTGATGAAGGTCACGACGCAATCGCCACAGGCGTCGGTCTCTTGGAGGCGGCAACTCGCACAATCAATGGTCACGCTCATGTCCTCGACCGTAGTCAGCCCCTACGACAACGCTTCGACCAGGACAAACGCCGGCCAGGCGCCGTGAGGAACCCGAGGCTCGAACCTCCGGAACCGCCGTGCGCGGCCCGGGCGACAGCGACGGGCGCCCGGTGCGATAGCGTCAGGTGCCGTGAGAGCTCTGGAATTCCGCCGCTCAGAAGTTCGATACGCCCGTGCCGCCGTTGCGGCACGACTGCGGCCCGGAGCGGGGGCGAAGAACGGTCCTCTCCACCTCGTCGACAGCGACGCCCCCGATCTGCCGGGCGAGGACTGGCAGCGGGTTCACACCCGTCTGGCCGGCATCTGTGGCTCCGACCTGTCCACCGTCGAGGGGCAGGCTTCGCGCTACTTCGAGCCCTGGGTGTCGTTTCCGTTCGTTCCGGGCCATGAAGTGGTCGGCACGCTCGACGACGGCACCCGAGTCGTGCTCGAACCGGTGCTCGGCCATGCCGCTCGCGGCTTCGAGCCTCCGTTCGACGGCGCCGCGCCAGGCGACGGCAACGACTACCGACACCTGGTCAGCGGCCCACTCGATCCCGGCATCCAAACCGGTTATTGCACCTCCACCGGCGGCGGCTGGTCACAGCAGTTCGTCGCCCACGACTCACAGCTCCATCGGGTGCCCGACCAACTGTCCGACGAGGCCGCAGTGATGATCGAGCCTGCCGCAGTCGGCGTGCATGCCGCGCTGCGCACGCCCATCGGACCCGACGATTGCGTCGCCATCATCGGCGCCGGCACCGCGGGCCTCACCGCGCTCGCTGCCGTCACGAAGCTGGCCGGACCGGCCACCATCATCGTCGCCGCCAAGTATCCCGAGCAGGTCGACCTCGCTCGCGCGCTCGGTGCCGACCTCGTCGTCTCGCCCGGCGAACTGACGCGAGCCGTGCGCCGATTCACCGGAAGCCACATGATCGGCGATGATCTCTCCGGCGGCGCCGACGTGGTCATCGATGCCGTCGGCAACGAGGCCTCGCTGGGCCAGGCCATCGGCATCGCCCGGCCACGGGGAACCGTGGTGCTCGTGGGAATGCCGGGCCGAATCTCGGTCGACATGACGGCCCTCTGGCACCGAGAGACCTCACTGCTCGGCTGCTACACCTATGGCACCGAGACCCTCGCCGACGGCACCACGACCACGTCGTTCGCTCTGGCGACCGAGCTGGTGGAGACCGCAGACCTCGGCCGGCTCGTCTCGGCCACCTATCCCCTTGCCGACTACGAAGACGCCCTCGACCATGCGGCCAACGCCGGCCGTCGTGGCTCGATCAAGGTGTGCTTCGACCTTCGCTGAGCGGTTGCCGCTTCGGTTTCCCTTCGCCGACCGAGAGTGAGTTCGGGCGAGGCCTGCGGCTTTGCTAGGCTTGCCACCCATGGAAACCACCGCTGACGCAACCGCCGCCGATGCCGCTGTCGAGGCGACGATCGACAACACGAACGCCCTGGTCGAAGGCGACCTGCTGGTCGAAGAAGAGCTGCTCGTCGAGGAGATCTCGATCGACGGCATGTGCGGCGTCTACTAGTCGCTCCCCCTCGGCTCTCACCGACCGTCGTCTCGCACACGATGTCATCACCCCCGACGTCATCACCCCCGGCCGCCGGTCACGCCGACGCCTCGCGCCCCCATCGACCCGTCGTTGTTCGACGCAGCCAAACCGTGGCGGCTCCACTCGAGGGTGGCGTTGCGCCCCGAGCCCTTCGGGGCCATGGCCTACCACTACGACAACCGGCGCCTGAACTTCCTTCGATCGCCTGATCTGGTCGCCCTGGTCGAGAGTCTCGAGCACCATCGGTCGGCTCGGGCGGCCTTCGATGCGCTCTCGATCGACCAACGACGCTGGCCATCGTTCGAACGAGCATTGGCGTCACTCGCCGTCTCGGACTTCCTCGAGATCCGGTCGACCCCCATCAACGAACCCGACGAGGCCTGACCATGACCGCGCTCACCGACGAACTCAAGCGGGGCCTCGACGCCCCGATCTGCCTCACCTGGGAACTCACCTACGCCTGCAACCTCGATTGCATCCATTGCCTCAGTTCCTCCGGTCGCCGAGACCCACGAGAGCTCGATACCACCGAGGCGCTGGCCATCATCGACGAGATGCGAGCCATGCAGGTGTTCTACGTGAACATCGGCGGTGGCGAGCCGATGATCCGTCCCGATTTCTTCGAGCTCGTCGACTACGCCACCAGCAGCGGCGTCGGCGTCAAGTTCTCCACCAACGGCTCTCGTATCGACGCCGAGCGAGCTCGCCAACTGGCGGCGATGGACTACCTCGACATCCAGATCTCGCTCGACGGGGCCGACGCCGCCACGAACGACGCCGTTCGAGGCGAAGGCTCGTTCGCCACCGCCATGGCGGCGATGGAGCACCTGCGGGCCGCCGACTTCGGGCCGTTCAAGATCAGCGTGGTGATGACTCGCCACAACATCCCCCAGCTCGATCAATTCGAGGCGCTGGCCAACCGCTTCGGCGCCGAGCTGCGACTCACCCGGCTGCGGCCTGCCGGTCGTGGGGCCGATTCCTGGCACGAGCTCCATCCCCTTCCCGAGCAGCAGGTCGACCTGTATCACTGGCTCCTCGATCGCCCGATGGTGCTCACCGGCGACTCGTTCTTCCACCTCAACGCCCTGGGCGACGAATCGCTCCCCGGCCTCAACCTCTGTGGCGCCGGTCGTGTCGTGTGCCTGATCGATCCACTCGGTGACGTCTATGCCTGTCCGTTCGTGCTCCACGACGAGTTCAAGGCCGGCAACGTGCGAGACGCGGGCGGTTTCGAACGCATCTGGCGGCACTCGGAGCTGTTCGCCGAGCTGAGAGAACCCCAGTCCGCCGGCGCCTGCGCCAGCTGCGGCCAGTTCGATGCATGCCAGGGCGGCTGCATGGCAGCCAAGTTCTTCACCGGCATGCCCCTCGACGGCCCCGACCCCGAGTGCGTGACCGGTCACGGCGAGCCGGTGTTGGCCTCGGTGGGCGCCGAGACGATCCCGCAGGGAACCAGCAATCACTCCAAGCCGGTCGCCGTTGCGCTCGGCCGCAAACCCACCACGACCTGACCAACGAGCGGGCACGACAGCCCACCCACGCCGTTCTGTGCGTCGAAGTCCTCGCGTTTCCCGAACTGTGCGTGGAACTTCCCGCTCGTGGGAACTCTGGCGCACAGGTCGCTCCAGCCCGGTGACTCTGACGCACAGAACCGCCGGTACTGCGGAGCAGAACACAGCAACAGAGCACGCCCCGAGCGTGTGACCCAGAGCGGCGAAGCCGGTTCTGCGGAGCAGAACACAGCAACAGAGCTCAGGGAGTCCAGGAGCTCTGGGTGATGGCGAGGAGCACCGGGGTCTCGCCCGAGGTGTCGAACACGAACGTGACCGACTCCCAGTCGAGCCCACCGAAGGCCTCGGTGCCGCTGAAGTGCCGTTCGATCCACTCGGCGCCGGGGAAGGCCTCGGCGATGTTCGAGATCTCGGTGCCGACACCGACTTGCACGTTGAAGCCCGTGGCCTCGGTGCTGGTGATGGCCGTGCTTCCCGACAGGGTGCGGAATCGTTCGGTCATGGTCGCCACGATCGGATCGCCCGACCCGGGTTCGAATCCCCAGGTGATCATGGCGTCGTCGTCGGCGGCCGGCGTCCGCAACTGATCGGCGGTGAGCACGACGGCGTCGTCACCGATGAAGGCACCCGCCGACATGGTCAGGCCTCGCTCGTCGATCTGATTGGCGAGTGTCTGGGGCGCCGAGAGCCCGGCAATGGCGAGCTGCAGGGTGTCGCTGCCACGCAGCGGCGAATCGCCGATGCGTTCGGGCGGCGAGATCGATGGTTCGGGGCGCAGCAGATTGTTCTTGATCCAGCCGACGGTGCCGTCAGCGGTCTGGACCGGGCTCCACACTCGGCCGTCGACCTCTTCGGCGACGTCATAGAGCGTCAGCCCGGTTTCACCGGCCCGGACCGAGCCAACCATCTCGGCATCGGTGCTCGGCTCGGCGTACAGGCTCACGATGGTCCCGAGTGGTGCCTGGGAGACGAAGCGGGGCTCGAGCAACGGCTGCCATGCAGGGTCGATCTCGATGCCGGAGGTGGCGGTCGCTTCGGTCGTGCTCGGATCACCGTAGGGATCCTCGTCCGAGGCATCGGTGCCTGTTGCCTCATCCGGCGACTCGTCGTCTGACGATCCGTCATCGGTTTCGGCGTCGCCCGTGGCCGTGACGGTGGTGGAGTCGTCGGCCGCGTTTCCCCGGCACCGGTCGACGACAGCTGCGAGGTTGCCTCCGACCCGGCGCCACAGCCGGTGGCGAGGGTCGCCAACACCAGCGCGGTGAGCGCGATGATCCGACGAGCGATGGATTGCCGACTGGTGACCGCGACGGTGCGATCGCCGGGTGATTGCTGCATTGGCACGGTTCCCTCCGATCGGTGCAGTTCGATGGTAAGCGCTGCGGGTGACGAAAGCTGCGCAGGTCGATATTGCCAACTACGGTCGGCCAGATCGAGCGACGACGCCCATCGTCGTCGGCAACGACGAGGAGTTCCCCCATGAGCATGATCGGCACGCGAGTAGTCCGGAAGGAAGATCCGGAGCTGCTGACGGTTGGCGGCAGCTACGTCGACGACATCGCGCCGAGCGATGCCCTGTTCGTGACCTTCGTCCGCTCGATCATGCCGCATGCCCTGCTCACCAGCATCGACACCGGGGCCGCTGCGGCACTCGAGGGTGTCGTCGGTGTCTTCACCGGCGCCGATCTCGCCTTCGAAGGCCGACCGCATTCGATGCCGCTGTTGAACCAGGCGATGCTGCGTTCGTGGCTCGCCACCGATCGGGTGCGCTACGTGGGTGAGCCGATCGCCGTCGTGGTGTCCACGAGCCGCGACGTCGGTGTCGACGCCGCCGAACTCGTCGAGATCTCCTACGACGAGCTGCCCGTGCTGATCGACCCCCTCGAGTCGGTGACGAACCAGTTGCTGCTGTTCCCCGAGGCCGGTACCAACGTCGTTTTCGCGATGCCCAGCAAGGCCGAAGGCGATCCGTTCGCCGACTGCGAAACGGTGGTCGAGCTGTCGTTCCGCAATCACCGCATGGCCCCCTGCCCGATCGAGCCACGAGGAACGCTCGCCACGTGGAACGGCCAGCGCCTCACCGTCCATTCCTCCACCCAGGGGGCGCACGGCACCCGAGACGGCCTGGCGGCGGCGCTCGGCCTCGAAAAGGACGATCTGCGCGTGCTGGCTCCCGCTGTCGGTGGTGGCTTCGGAGCGAAGAGCGGGGTCTACCCCGAGGACGTCGTGGTCGCCACCCTGGCTCGCCGACTCGGCATCCCGATGCGTTGGGTCGAGACCCGCACCGAGAGCATGCTCGGGCTCGTTCACGGCCGGGGCCAGCTGTTCGAAGCCAAGATGGGCGGCACCAACGACGGAACGATCACCGCCTATTCGTTGAAGGTCGTGCAAGACGGCGGGGCCTACGCCGAGATGGGGTCGGTGCTGCCCTTCATGACGCGCACCATGGCCTCCGGTTGCTACGACATCGCCAACGTGGTCTTCGACAGCCAGTCGGTCGTCACCAACACCGTGCCCACCGGCGCGTTCCGCGGCGCCGGCCGCCCAGAGGCGGCAGCGGCGATCGAGCGAATGGTCGACCTCTTCGCCACCGAGATCGGCATGGATCCGGTCGAGATCCGCAAGCGCAACGTCCACCCGCCCGAATCCTTCCCGGTGACGACGCCGACCGGCGCCGTGATGGACTGTGGCGACTACGTCGGGTCACTCGACCGAGCACTCGAGGCAGCGGGCTATGACCAGCTGCGAGCCGAACAAGCCGAACGACGGGCCAATGGCGACACCAAGCTGCTCGGGATCGGCCTGTCCACCTACGTCGAGATCACGAATCCCACCAACGCCGGCGAGTACGGCAGCATCGAGATCCGCCCCGACGGCTCCGCCCTGCTCCTCACCGGTCAGTCACCGCACGGCCAGGGCCACTACACCACCTTCGCCCAGCTCGCGAGCGAGCTCACCGGTATCCCCGTCGAGAAGATCGAGGTCCATCACGGCGACACCGACGAAGTACCAAGAGGCGCCGGCACCGGCGGTTCGAAGGCACTCCAACTGGGCGGCACCGCCATCTGGCAGGCAACCGAGTCGGTCGTCGAGCGGGCAAAGGAGATCGCTGCCGACCTCCTCGAAGCCAACCCCGCCGATATCGTGCTCGACACCGACGCCGCCACGTTCTCGGTTGCCGGCACCCCCGCCATCACCCGATCGTGGGGCGACATCGCCGAGCGTGAAGCCCAGGCCAGCGGTTCCGCACTCCGGTCCGAGATCGACTTCAAGCCGGCAGGCGCCACGTTCCCCTTCGGGTCTCACGTGTCGGTGGTCGAGGTCGACACCGAAACCGGCAGCGTCACCATCCTGCGTCACGTGGCCTGCGACGACGCCGGCACCATCGTGAACCCGATGATCGTCGACGGCCAGGTGCACGGCGGCGTGGCCTCGGGCATCGCCCAGGCGCTCATGGAGGAGTTCAGCTACGACTCGAGCGGGAATCCGCTGACGTCCACGTTCATGAACTACAGCATCATCTCGGCCACCGAACTCCCCATGTTCGAGCGGGTACCGATGGAGACGCCGACCCCGATGAATCCGCTCGGTGCCAAGGGCATCGGCGAATCCGGCACCATCGGGGCCACCCCCGCCGTGCAGAACGCGGTCGTCGATGCTCTGTCGCATCTCGGCGTCCGCCACGTCGACATTCCGGTCACACCGGAGCGGGTCTGGCGTTCGATCCAGGGTGCACCGACGGCAAGGTGACGGCATGGATCCCACCCCGACAGCTTCGCTGCGGCCGGCCGTCGATTGGATCGATGGCCGGCTCCAGATCATCGACCAAACGGCGCTCCCCACCTCGCTCGACCTGTTGACGTTGTCGACCACCGACCAGGTGGTCGATGCCATCTACCGTCTGGCGGTCCGAGGGGCGCCGGCGATCGGCGTCTGTGCGGCGTTCGGCGTGGTGGTGGGTTTCGACGAGGCCCAGCCCGCCGACCTCGAGGCGGCCCACCTCGCGATCGATGTCCTCTGCGATCGGATCGGCACGGCGCGCCCAACGGCGGTCAACCTGGCCTGGGCGGTCGATCGGGTGCGAGCGGCGACCACCGGAGCCACCTCGGTTGCCGACGTGCGAGCTCGGGCTCTCCACGAGGCACTGGCCATCCAGGCCGAAGACATCGCCTCGTGTGACGCCATCGGACGCCACGGCGCCGACGAACTGGCCGATCGTCACCGACTCCTGACCCACTGCAACACCGGCCGCCTCGCCACCGCCGGGAGAGGTACGGCGCTCGGGGTCGTCTACACCAAGGCCGAGCGCGGCGATCCGGTGGAGGTCTACGCCTGCGAGACACGTCCGCTCCTCCAGGGCGCCCGCCTCACCGCCTGGGAACTGGTCGATGCCGGGCTTCCTGCGACACTGCTCGGTGACGGGGCAGGGGCAGCGCTGCTCGGCACGGGCCAGATCGATGCCGTCATCACCGGCGCCGATCGCATCGCGGCCAACGGCGACAGTGCGAACAAGATCGGTACTCGTGCCCACGCCATCGCGGCGCACTACGAAGGCGTGCCGTTCTACATCGCTGCGCCCCTTTCGACCTTCGATCCCTCGCTGGCCACCGGAGCCGACATCGAGATCGAGTTCCGACCCGACGACGAGGTGCGCCGCTTCCGGTCAGAGGCGTCGGCCCCGGCCACGATCGCAACGTGGAACGCTGCGTTCGATGTCACCCCCGCCGAACTGATCACCGGGATCATCACCGAGGTCGGGGTGCTGCGACCGCCGTTCACCGAGTCGATCGCCGACGCGTTCGCCAACAAGAGCTGAGCGGCTCGACCGGCCGACACCTGGTCAGCGGCCGATGACTTCGACCATGAGCCAGAACTCGAACGCTCCGGCGGCGAGGGTGAAGACATGCCAGATCTCGTGGTAGCCGAACACACTGGGCCGGGGGTTCGGCGCCTTGCGGACGAAGCAGGTGGCGCCGGCGACGTAGAGCGCTCCGGTCACGGTCAGCGCCATCGCCTCGGTCGTACGGCCGGCGGCCACCAGCGAGGGGATGGCGAGCATCGGGAGACTCCCGAGCAGTGGGAACAGGCAGGGGCAGGGATCGTGGTCGGCGGTGAGCCGGGCCATCTTCAGTCCGACACCGATGATCGTGAGCAGCCAGCTCACGGCGACGACGAGGAGACCGGCCGTGCCGCCGATGACCAGCAGCGCCAGCGGTGTGGTGGCACCCGACATGTGCACGAAGATCATCGAGTGATCGAGACGCCGCATCCAGAATCGGGCGATCACGCTCTGCGCCAGTCGGTGATACGCCGCACTGGTGGCGAACATGAGCATCGCCGTGACGGCGTAGACCGCAGCAGCAAGTCGCTGTCCGGGTGCGGCAACGGCAACGAGGAGCCAGCCACCGGCGGGAACCGACACGGCGGCACCGAGCTGATGGAAGCGTCCTCGGAGACTCGGACGGACACCGTAGATGGGGTGTTCGATCAGGAAGTCGCTGCTCCACCGATCGGACGGGCTGAAGGTTGGGGTCAAGATCACTGCGGCCATACCTGCACGATGCGGCACGAGGACCGGCGCCGAATCGGGGCTTGCCCCAATCCCGAGACGACCGACTAGGGAGCGTGTCGATACGCCGGCGACGACGCCAAGCCGGTCTGCGTATCCGAAATCCCTCGTCAGTGGGAACCCCCGGCGTGCCTGCTCCGTTGTTGACCCTGACTCAACCTCGAACCAGGGCCATCCCCTAGTGTTCGATCACCGCCTCCCCGCACGACGGGTCGGCCGTAGAAAGATGCAGGGCATGGCGTTCGTGATCATCGGAGCAATCGGTGCAGCATTGCTGATCTTTTCGTTGGTCTTCGACGACGTCCTCGACGGCATCCTCCCCGACGGCGACGTCTTCTCGCTCCCCTCGATCGCCGCTGCGATGGTCGCCTTCGGGTTCGGCAGTGCCATCCTCTCCGACCAGGTGGGTCTGCCGGTCGGCGCCGCCATGGGTGGCGGAGCCGTCGTCGCCGTCGTTGCCGGCATCGGTGCCGTTCGAGCCAGCCGGGCGGCCATCGGCATGGCGACCGACGCCACACCGACCTCGAACGACCTCCTCGGCGCCGCCGGCAGAGTCGTCACCGAGATCCCGGTCGGATCCACGGGTCAAGTCCTCGTGCGTCTTGGCGGACAACCCGTCAAGCTCACCGCACTCACCGGGCCGACCAGCCCGACGCTCCCCACCGGCACCGAGATCGTCGTCGTGTCGGTGGAGTCATCAACCAAGGTGACCGTGCAACCCGCTGCTGAGTTCTGGGCTGCGAACTGACCACGCTCACCCCCCTGAAAGGAAACAACCCATCATGACCGCACTCCTCTCCACCATTGGAGTGATCGCCTTCCTGATCGTCACCGTCGGCATGTTCGTGCTCTCACGAATCAAGGTGGCGGGGCCCAACGAGGCCTTCATCATCACGGGTCGCAAAGGCAAGGCCGTCACGAATCCCGAAACCGGCATCGTGAGCACCGACCTCTCCGGTCAGAAGGTCGTGATGGGAGCCAGCGTCTTCGTCGTTCCCTTCGTCCAGAAGCTCGGCGTGCTCGACCTGTCGTCTCGCCAGATCGCCATGTCGGTCGGTTCGGCCGTTTCGGCCCAGGGCATCAAGTGCGCGCTCGAAGGTGTCGCCGTCGTCAAGGTCGGCGGCACCGAAGACGCCATCCGTGCCGCTTCACAGCGTTTCCTCGGCCAGCAGGACGAGATCGACCACTTCACCCAGGAGGTGTTGGCGGGCTCGCTGCGAGCCATCGTGGGTCGGCTCTCGGTCGAAGAGATCATCAAGGATCGAGCAGCCTTCGCTCGCGAGGTCGCCGAGGAAGCCGAGTCGTCGCTGACCAACCAGGGTCTGGTACTCGACACGTTCCAGCTGCAAGACATCCAGACCGAGGGCAACTACCTCAAGGATCTCGGTCGCCCCGAGGCGGCACGGGCCGAGAAGGAGGCCTCGATCGCCGAGGCGATTGCTCGCCGCGAGGCCGAACAGGCTCGGATCAAGGCCGAAGAAGAGATGGCCATCGCCAACCGCGAGCTCGAACTCAGGAAGGCCTCGATCAAGGCCGAGACCGACGCTGCGAACGCCGACGCGCATGGCTGCCGGCCCGATCGCCAAGGCCGCCCGGGATCAAGACGTGATCGCTGCGCAGGAGAAGGTGGCCGAGGCCCAGGCACAGCTCAAAGAGCGCGAGCTCGACACCGAGATCCGCAAGCCCGCCGACGCCGCCCGTTATGCGGTCGAGCAGGAGGCAGAGGCCGAACAAGTCACGGTCGATCCGGGCGGCCGAAGCCGCACGCATCTCCGCCATCGAGGCGGCGCAAGCCAAGGCCGAAGAGTCCCGACTCGTCGGTGCCGGTGAGCGTCAGCGTCGTGAGGAACTGGCGAAGGCAGCCGAGATCGAGGGCCGGGCCGAGGGTGCCGCCGAGCAGGCTCGACGCGAAGCCATCGCTGCGGCCGTGCGAGCCGAGGGTGATGCCGATGCGTCCGCCATCCTCGCCAAAGGTGAGGCCGAAGCCGAAGCCATGGCCAAGAAGGCGACCGCCTACGAGCAGTACGGCGAGGCCGCCATCATCGACCTGCTCGCCCGCATGTTGCCCGACGTCATTCGGGAAGCATCGGCGCCCATGGCGGGCATCGACAAGATGACGGTCATCTCGACCGAAGGTGCCTCCGGGGTCACCCGGCAGGTTGCCGGCAACGTCACCCAGGGCATGCAACTCGCCTCCGATCTCGTCGGTGTCGACCTGGGTGCGTTGTTCAGTCGGTTGGCCGGCGGTGTCATCAGCGATCACCCGCAATCCGACACCTCGTCGAAACGTCCGGTCGCGGTCGCCTCGGCCGCCGGTTCGGCAACCACGGCGAGCTCAGACGGCGAGCTGCCGTCGGACCTCACCGAGTAGTTCGATACTGCGGAGGGCCATCGGCTGGTCGACGTTCATCGTGCGAGCCACGATGTCGTCGACCCCGATGGCTCGAAGCTGCTCGAACTGTTCGGCCATCTCGGCCACTCCACCGACGACCAACTGGTCGAGCCCGAGACCTCGGTAGCCCGCCGACACGGCGGCGCCGGCGAAGGCTCGGGTTTCGTCGTTGTTCGGCCCGACGAGCACGTCGCGGCGAAGCGCAACCCGTGGTGTCGTGCCGAGCGCCGAGCAGCGCTCGCGGTAGCGGACGATCGACTTCTCCAACTCGGAGCCGGCGAGACTTGGCGCAACGTACCAGGCGTCCCCCTCTCGAGCGGCCCGTTCCAGCGGAACCGATCCGGTTCCCGATCCGATCCACCATTCGACCGGCTGGGGCGGTCGAGGCGAGATGGAGGCTCCGACGATGCCCATCGACTCGACGTCGACGGTCTCCCCCGCGAACAATCCCTTCATCGCGGCAATGGCGACATCGGTGGCTGCACCGCGCCGGCTCCTCTGCACGCCCATGGCCGCGAACTGCGCGTCGCCCCAGCCGATCCCGGTCTGCACGATGAACGGCGCATCGGACAGGTTGGCGAGCGTGCCGATCTGCTCGGCCGCCAGCACCGGGTGCCAAAGCGGCAGGAGCAGCAGGAGTCCGACGGACCGGTCACTCGGCCAGTCGGCCAGGATGCGCCCCAGCATCGGCACGTTCTGGACGTACGGCCCGCTTCGCCCCATGGCGTGATGGTCACCCAGGGACAGGTGATCGAGCTCGACCTCGGCAGCGACTCGGGCTCGCTCGACGACGAATCGCACGGCACTGGCATCGTCGTGCCCGTGATGGTTGCTGGTGACGCTGATCCCGAGGCGCATGGCGCGACCATACTGGATCGGCTCGGTCAGCGAACCGCTCGTTCACCCCACCACATTGGCCCAGCGGAGGAAGTTCGAGATCAGATCACGCCCGGCCGGGTGTTCATCGGTGAAGTACTCGGGGTGGAATTGGGTACCCACCAGGCGGCGCTCGTCGTCGACTGCCATCTGCACCTCGGTGATGGCGGACGAGGCAATCGTGTGAAAGCCCGGTGGTGGAGACGGAACCTCGAGGTGGTGCGCGTGCCGAAACACCGGGGACGACTCGATGCCATCGAAGAGTGCGTGCTCCTCGACCAGATCGACCGAGTGGTACCCCGTCTCGCCCCACCGACCATCACCAAACGGTCGCAGGCGATCGGCGGCCGGGCCTTCCGGATCGGCGGTGATCGGCCGTAGATCGGTTCCGAGTGCCTGTGCCATGCACTGAAATCCCCCGCAGAATCCAAAGATCGGACGCGACCCTTCGACGATGATCGACTGCAGCGGTTCGAGACTCGACGGCGCGTACCTCGACGGATCGGTGCCGTTGCCGCTGATGAACAACGCGCGTGCGTCGAGATGATCCAGCAGTCCCGGGGTGATGCGGTCATAACGAACCAGCATGCACGGCATGGAGGCGAGGTCTTCCAGGCGATAGGTGATCCAGGTCCGGGCTGCGAGCAGCTTCTCGCCCCATGGCGCGTTCCGACCCTCGGTGTGTTCGTAGTCGACGAAGACGATCATCGCCACATGCTAAGGAGGTGCGCGGAGAGGACGACCAGACGTGCACCGACCAACCAGAACACCGACCAACCAGAAGAGAGCCCCTCTGGTCAGGACCCTGCTGGTCGATAGCATGTGGCGATGAGCGAATGGTCGACGACAACGCGGGCGCCAACCACCAACGGCGGCAGCTCCTCGCTGTCGATTCTCGGCAATACGGTGCGAGGCCCGGTCGAGCACGTCGAGTGCTTCCCGGCCCCTCTGCACTGCCGCATCGTTCGGTTCAGCACCGACGAACTCACCTCGGTGTGTCCGGTGACCGAGCAGCCCGACCTTTCGTCGTTGCTCATCGAGTACGAACCCGATGCGCTCTGTATCGAATCCAAGTCGCTGAAGCTCTACCTCTGGTCATTCCGGGATCGGGCCGTCTTCGCCGAGGCCCTGGCGGCCGAGATCGCTTCGGAGGTCATGCAGAGCGCCAAGCCGAAGCGAGTCACCGTGACGCTCACCCAGAAGCCCCGCGGGGGTATCCAGGTGGAGACGGTCGCCGAGCTCGACGGTCGTGTGTCCTGACCAGTCCCGACCAACGGGTCTCGATGCATCCGCACCGACTCGACCGTCTCGTCACCACCGATGTCGACGCAGCCGAGCACCGAACCCTGCTCGTACCGCTGGGCGCCACCGAACAGCATGGACCGCACCTCCCGATCGGCACCGACACGGTCATCGCAACGGCGTGGGCCGAAGCGGTCGCGGCCCGACTCACCGGCGTGCTCGTCGCCCCCACGATCCCCTACGGCGCGTCCGGCGAACACCAGGCCTTTGCCGGCACCCTGTCGATCGGTCACGACGCGCTCCACCTCGTGCTGATCGAGCTGGCCCGATCGGCCGCCAACGACTTCCGGCGCATCGTCTTCGTCTCCGGTCACGCCGGCAACGACACCACCCTTCGAACGGCGGTGGCGCAGCTGCGGGACGAGGGCCACGATGCCCATTTCGTCGTCCCGCGCCTCCCCGGGGCCGACGCGCACGCCGGCCACACCGAGACGTCGTTGATGTATCACCTCGCGCCCGACACCGTTCGTGCCGACGCTGCTGCGCCGGGCTCGATCGCACCGCTCGTCGACATCATCGAGCAGCTGATGTCCGAGGGTGTTGCTGCCGTTGCCCCGAACGGTGTGCTCGGTGACCCCACCGACGCAAGCTCGATCATCGGTGCCGAGCTGTTCGAACACCTGGTGGCCGGGCTCGCTGCTTCGCTCGCGTGATCGTCGGCTGCTAGCTTCGGCGTCACTGCTCGCACCGTCGAGCGCGAACCGTCTCGCAAGGAGCAAGCATCGTGAAAACCAAGGCAGCCGTACTCTGGGGAGTCAACGAGGACTGGAAGATCGAAGAGGTCGAACTCGGTGATCCGCACCCCAACGAGGTCATCGTGAAGACGGCGTTCGCCGGCCTGTGCCACTCCGACGAGCACCTCGTGACCGGCGACATCGACGTTCCGCAAGAAATGCTCGACATGATCGGTGTCGAGTCGTTCCTGCCCATGATCGGTGGCCACGAAGGCTCCGGCGTCGTGCACCAGATCGGTGCCAACGTCACCTCGGTCGCCGTCGGCGATCACGTGTCGGTCAGCTTCGTGCCGTCGTGCGGCACCTGTCACTGGTGTTCGACCGGCCGCCAGAATCTGTGCGATCTCGGTGCCACCACGCTTGCGGGCGGCATGATCGCCGACGGCCAGTATCGCCACCACATCGACGGCAAACCGATCAACCGCATGGCGCAACTGGGCACGTTCTCCGAGTACATGCTCGTCAACGAATCGTCGGTCATCAAGGTCGAGCCTGAGTATCCGCTCAATGCGGTCGCGCTGGTCTCCTGTGGCGTTGCCACCGGCGTTGGTTCGGCCCAGAACCGTGCCGGCGTGAAGTCGGGTGACACGGTCGTGGTCGTGGGTGTCGGCGGCATCGGCGCCAACGCCATCCAGGGCGCCAAGATGGCGGGGGCGATGAACATCATCGCCATCGACACCAACCCCGACAAGAAGGAAAAGGCCGAGGAGTTCGGCGCAACACACTTCTACTCGTCGTTCGACGATGCCATTCTGCATGTCATGGAGATGACCCGGGGCATCATGGCCGACTCCTGCATCCTCACCCCCGGCGTCACCACCGGCGACCTGCTCGAGCCCGCCATCAACGTCATCTCGAAGGACGGCACGGTCGTGGTCACCGGCCTCGCCCCGATGGAGCAGCGAGAGGTCATGCTCGATCTCTTCAGCCTCTCCATGTACAACAAGGAGATCAAGGGCTCCATCTTCGGTTCGGGCAGTCCACGGTCGGAGATCCCGAAACTGCTCCGCCAGTACCAGGGCGGCCAGCTCAAGATCGACGAACTGATCAGCAAGACCTACACCCTCGACCAGATCAACGAGGGCTATCAAGACATGCGTGACGGCAAGAACATCCGCGGCGTGATCGCGTTCGATTGAGCCGCGCTGATGTGAGCGACGACACCGCCACACCGCTCGGCTACAGCCCTGCCACCCTCACCGCCCTCCAGGCGGGAGTGGTGGGGCGCGGCCGTGAGACCGAACTCGTCGTCGCTGCGCTCATGGCCGGTCGACACCTTCTCCTCGAAGGTCCGCCCGGCACGGGCAAGTCCACGCTGTTGCGCACCGTCGCCGATGCCTCGGGCATGGGCTTCGTCTTCATCGAAGGCAACGCCGAGCTCACCCCGGCGCGTCTCGTTGGACACTTCGACCCGGCTCAGGTGCTCGAGACCGGCTATCGCCCAGACATCTGGATCGACGGTCCGCTCGCCGAGGCCCTTCGATCGGGCGGGCTCCTCTACATCGAGGAGATCAACCGGGTTCCCGAGGAAACCCTCAACCTGTTGGTCACGGTGATGTCCGAGCGTGAGCTCAACGTTCCCCGTCTCGGACGGATCGAGGCCCATCCTGACTTCCGCCTGGTTGCCGCGATGAACCCCTTCGATGCGGTCGGTACCGCCCGCATCTCCGGTGCGATCTACGACCGGGTGTGTCGGGTGGCGATGGACTATCAGAGCGCCGACGACGAGGTGGCGATCGCACGGGCGAACACCCCCGACCGGGTCGACCTGGTGCCGGATCGCATCGTCGAGTTGGTGCGCGCCACCCGAAACCATCCCGAGATCCGTGTCGGATCGTCGGTGCGCGGCGCGATCGATTGGTTGGTTCTCGCCAATGACCTCGGCGCGCTCCGCAATGCCGAGCCGACCCGCCGAGAGGTCGGACTCGATGCCGCGCTCGCTGCGTTGTCGGGTCGAATTCGGCTGCATGACTCCTCGACCCAGACGCCCGAGGCGGTCATCACCGAGCTGTGGGATCGCATCATGGAGCGGCCCGACCCCGAAGACTCGCCGAGCGAGAATGGCGACGAGGCCGAGGGAAAAGCCCCCCGCCGCCCGGAGGCGGCGGAGACGACCAGTCGCTAGAGGACGACAAGATCCTCACCGGCGATGACGCCGAGGAAGCACTGAAAGAGGACCGCCGACGATCGATCAGTCGGCGCGACCTCGAGCGCAATCCGAACTTCGAAGACATCTCACCACAACTGGGCCAACTCGACGTCGAGGCCTTCGACGATCTGCTCGACGAGGAACCTGACGAGGCGCTCGAGCTCCTGGCTCGCATGTCACAGGCAACCGATCGAGATCTTGCGGCGCTCGCCCGACGATTGGCCGGGCGGTTGATGCTCGACCTCGCCCGCACCGGCCAAGCCAAGAGCCGCGGCGTCGGGCGGCTCACCGTCGCTCGGGCCGACGAATCGAGCAGCGACGTCGACATCGATGCCAGCCTCGACGGCATCATCGCCGCCAGGAGCGAACGTCGCCCGGTGGCGCTCGACGACCTCTACACCACCCGCTGGCAGCAGCCGGCAACCGCCATCTGCCTGCTCGTCGATCGCTCGGGATCGATGAACGGTGCACGCCTGGCCAGCGCCGCCCTGGCCGCTGCGGTCTGCGCCTGGCGGGCACCAAACCAGTTTGCCGTGATCGCCTTTGGCGACCGAGCGATCGAGATCAAGGGCCTGGCGGCCACCAAGGCGCCCGAGACCGTCGTCAGCGAGGTGTTGGCGCTCCGCGGCCACGGAACGACCGACGTCGCCCTCGCCCTCCGGGCAGCCCAGAAGCAGCTGGCGACCAGCACGGCCACGCGACGAATCACGCTCCTGTTGTCCGATGCGGAAGTGACCACCGGAGGCGATCCGATACCCGTCGCTCGAAGCCTCGACGAACTGCTGATACTCGCGCCCTCCGATGAACTCGAGCATGCCCGCAAGCTGATCGCCGACGCCGGAGGCCGACTCGCCGAGGTGAGCAATCCGATGTCGGTGCTCGGAGCACTTCGCACCGTCCTGCAATGAGGGCCGCGCCATGAACGGGCCGACGGTCGGCGCAGCACGACATCCATCGATGCCGGCCGAGTGGACGATCGAGCCCGACCACGCACTGCGCTCCAAGGATGGTGGACGAACACTGATCGGCGGTTCGCCCATGGGCATCATCCGGCTCACCGATGGCGGGGCGACGACCGCCCGCTCCCTGTTTCGCGGGGAGCCCGTCGGCAACCAGTCGGCCAGGGCCCAACTCGCCCGACGGTTGATCGATCGAGCGATGGCGCACCCGGTGCCCGCCGGTGTGGCTCCACGGGCGAGCGAGCTCACCGTCATCATGCCGGTGCACGATGATCAGGAAGGGGTCGAGCGGTCGCTCGGGTCGCTCCCGTCGGTTGCGCTCGTGGTCGTCGTCGACGACGGATCGCCCACGCCGATCGTCGCTCCGCCGCATGCCTCTGCTCCCGTGCGAATCGTTCGCAACGAGACCAACATCGGGCCGGCCGCCTCGCGCAACCGAGGCCTGGGCCTGCTCGAAACGCCGCTGGTGCTCTTTCTCGATGCCGGTGTCGTGATCGACGAGGCTGCGATCGACGAACTGCTCGGCCACTTCGGCGACGACGCCGTGGTCGCCGCTGGGCCCCGAATCCTGGCTCGTCCTGCTCGTCGAGTCGACGACCACCTCGGCGTTCTCGACCGCTACGAGCTCGACCACTCGCCGCTCGACCTCGGCCCTCGCCCTTCGCCGGTGCGTCCTGGTGCACCGGTCAGCTATCTCCCCACCGCCTGCCTGCTCGTGCGGCACGACGGCCTCCGTGAGGTCGGCCCGTTCGATCCGTCGCTCCGTTTCGGCGAAGACGTCGATCTCATCTGGCGGCTGCGCACCGTCGGTTCGGTCCGGTACGTCCCCAGCAGCACCGCCACACACCCCTCGCGCTCCACCATCGCTGCGTTCGCCCGACAACGCGTCGGCTACGGATCGGCGGCCGGTCCACTCGCTCGGCGCCACGGTGCTGCGGTGGCACCGCTGCGCAGTTCGGGATGGACACTCACGGTCCTTGCCCTCGCCCTCGGTGGCCATGCCCTGCCCGCCACCCTCGTACACGCAGCAACGACCAGAGCGCTCGTTCCCAAGCTGGGAACACTGAGCGACGCCTCCATGGAAGCCCTACGTCTCACCACGACCGGCACGCTGTGGGCGGCACGAACCGTCGCCCGCCTGGGAACCAGAGCATGGTGGCCCCTGCTGGCCGTCGGGATCGCTCTGCCACCGACTCGTCGTGTGGCCGCGCGCTGGTTGGCCATGGCGATCATCGAACGAACGGCCACCGAACGCGAGACAGACCCCCGCCTGGTGGCGATGGGTCTGCTCGACGATCTCAGTTATGGAACCGGTGTGTGGCTTGGTGCGGTGCGCTCACGTTCACTCGTTGCGCTGCTCCCTGCCACGAGCAATCAGTCGACCTCGGGAAGGTTGACGATCAAGTCGAGCAACTGGACCACCCCGAGCGTTTCGATGCTGCGCAGACGCATGTCGGCCTTCAGGTCCTCCTGATCGCTCACGATCGCGATCGGGAAGTGGGGCGGGTAGCTGTCCGCGAGCTCGCTGAGCTTCTCGGCCGGGCTCATGCCCTGCTGGATCAGTCGACGGCGGACCTTGGTCGGGGCCGGCAGATCCGCTTCACCGCCCACCGCTGGATCGAACACGACATCGACAGCAGGACCGTACTCGCCGGTGACCTGATCGAGCTTCTCGAGCAGATAGCGACGCCGATCGGCAACAGCGGAGTCCCGCCAGCCCATGGTGGCCGCAGCGTCGCCGTCGACGAGCATGACGATGTCGGGCATCGAAGCGATGCGACGGGCCTCGCTGTCGTCGGGACCGGACGGCATCGGGACGACTTCATCGACCGGAGCGGCGTGTGTCGCCGGCTCGGCGACGATGAAGGACGACATGTCGGAGGAATCGAACGTCGTGTCATCAACCAAGCCCGGCGACGACGCCTCCTCGGTGTCGATGGACAGGTCGGTGTCGATGGACAGGTCGGTGTCGATGGACAGGTCGGTGTCGGTGGTGGTGGTGTCGGTGGTGGTGTCGATCTCGGTGTCGACGGCCATCTCGGCGTCGACGGTCTCGTCGTCTTCGTCGTCGGCCCCGAAGCCGTACGAGGCCATGACGTTGGCCAGAGCCTGATCGTCGTCGGCACTCGAGCGACCCTCGAGGATCCCTGCTGCCTCGACTCCGGCGGCGAGGTCGTCGGCTGGTGAGTCGCCTGCCTCCTCGGACGGGGCGACGACGACGGGATCGGTGTCGGTGTCGAATGCCGTCTCGATGGCAGACAGGTCGGCGTCGTCGTTGGTCGCGTCGATCTCGGTCTCGACATCGTCGGAGGCCGAGATCGGATCACCGAAGAGGTGGGTCTCGCCGGCAACACGCGGGTTGCCGAACAGGGTGGCATCGGGACGAGCGGGCATCGCCTGGGGAGCAACGGTCTGCTCGACGTCACGCTGCTCGACGTCACGCTGCTCGACGTCACGCTGCTCGACGTCACTCGGCTCGATCAAGGCAGGGTCCGGCTCGGTGCCTTCGACCGCGACGCCCTCGGGAAGGAAGCCGTCGACCGCAACGTCACCAGTGAGCGTTCCCGGCGTCGGTGGCATCGGCGGAGCTGGGGGCATGGGCGGCGTCGGCGGGACGATCACCTCGCCGGCGTCCGCCGGTTCGTCGTCGGCGGCATCGGCCAACCCTTCGGCAGGAGGCGAGACCGCGACATCATCGATCGAGGCGCCAAGGGTGGCGAGTCGCTCGTGAGCACCGCCGAGCGAGCCATCGAGGCCTTCGACCGCAGCGATCGACTGCTCGGCGGCAGCCTCGACGGATTCGAGTTCGCCGTTGAGCGAGTGTGTCGCCATGTCGAGTGCGGAACGAGTACCGGTGATCCGCGCTCGCATGATGTCGATCTGTGAGGCCAGGTGATCACGTTCGGCCTCGACCTGCCCCAACTGGCTGGCGAGCTCATTGAACAGGACACGCCGCTCGGCGGCGCTGGTCTCGCGGGTCTTCGAGAGTTCGTCGAGCGCAGCTTCCACGGCTCGGCGTTCCTCGGCGAGTGTCTGGATCTCGACCTTGAGTTCCTGCCACTGACCGGAGACGTCGTCGAGCTGCGCCTCGAGATCGATCCGTGCCTGTTCGGCAACGCGCACTCGGTCGCCCAACTGGTCACGCTCGACTCGCAGGGTCGAGGCGTCACGCCATGCCGAGTCGCGCTCGGCCACGGCGGCATCGAGCTGCTGGCGAAGATCGGACTCGACCTGCTTGCGAGTTTCGATTCGTTGCTGGGCCGCTTCGAGCTCGGCCTGGGCCTGTTCGAGCGTGGTGAGGGTGGTGGAACGCTCGGCTTCCACACCTTCGATGGCCGAGCGTGACTGCTCGACCTCGGCCCGAAGCGAACGGATCTCGGATTCCAAGGCCGCCTGACGAGCGAGGAGACCCTCGCGGTCGGTCATGGCGCGATCGCGTTCGTCACGCGCCTTCTGGAGGTCGGCATTGGCGCTGGAGAGCTGGCTCGCCAACGCATTGGACTCGGCTCGGCGTTCCTCGACCTCGGTCTGGAGACCGGCGACCGGGGCTGCGGCACTCTGGCGTTCCTCGGCCAGCCGGGAAACCAGCCCACGAAGGCTGGCCAGTTCTTCTTCGATGCTCGCCTTGGCGTCGGCGGGGGCCGAGGGGGCGGGAGTCGAGCCGGCAGGAGCGGGGGCAGGCGCCGAGGGTGCAGGGGCCTGCACGCCGGTGGTCGGCAGGGCAGAAGCCGATGGCGTGGCCGCCGCGGTCACGGTGCCGGCGTCGGGTGGCGGAGGTGGCGGCGGGATCGAGCCAGTGGGCGCCACCTGGCCGGTGGGGGGCGCCGGTGGTGGCACCGGCGCGGGGGTGGCCGTCGGCGCGGGGGTGGCCGTCGGCGCACCGTAATGCGAAGGGGAAGGAGCGGCGGCCGGCGTCGGGTCGAGAACACTCTCGCCCGCGTGCTTCGACAGATCGGGAAGGCCGCCGACCTCATGCACCACCGGCTGACCGGTGACGAGCTGGGCCGGGTCGGGCCGGACGAAGGAAGGATCGCTGTCCCAGCCGCTCGGGCGGTGCAGCCAGAGATAGCCATCACGGCCGACGTTGCCCTCGGTGGCTTGGGCCGCGACACGAGCGCGGAACTCGGGATCTTCGTCGACCACGCGTTGCGCCACGGTGACGGCGCGCCTCGGCAACTGGGGGACGTACAGGAAGCTCCGCATGGCGACGGGCGGTTCGATCGGCGGATTCGCCTCGACCCCCTGACGCGCCACAGCGAATGCCAACTCACAAGCTCTTGCCAGCGGCTCAGATTCCACGGGTACTACTCCTCTCGGTCAATACGCACCACGTCGTTCCCGTGGCCACACCATCGACACAAGATCTGATCGACCGTTTCGCCGAGAATTTCAGTCTGTTCGACGTCTAATGTTCCTCCGACGGAGAAATGATGGTATTCCCGAGTCGTTCGGGTGATCTCGACGTCGAAACGTGTGAGATTCCCACAGGCCGTACAGCGATAGCGCTTTTGCTCCATCAGAGCAGCGTAGCCACCACGCCACCGGGCGATCGGGCGCACCCGCGCCGATCCATCATCGGGGTGACCATCGAAGCGATCGATGCGAGATCGAACACCCGTTCTTGACATCGAACATTCGTTCGGCTTTCCTGAGCGGCCATGGTTGCCCCACCCCAACCGCCTCCACCATCAGGTCACCAACTCTCCTTCGACACGCTCGGCACGCCGCTGTCCGACGTGACCTTCTGCGTCCTCGACCTCGAAACCACCGGCGGCTCACCGCAGACCTGCGGGATCACCGAGATCGGCGCGGTCAAGGTCCGGGGCGGCGAAGTGCTGGGCACGTTCCAGACACTGGTCAATCCCGGACAGACCATCCCGGCCAACATCGCCATCCTGACCGGGCTGACCGATGCCATCGTGCACCGAGCCCCACCGGTCGATGCGGTGCTGCCCACCTTCCTGGAATTCCTCGGCGGCGCCGTGATCGTCGGCCACAACGTCCGCTTCGACCACTCGTTCCTCCAGGCGGCCATCCATCGCTACGGCGGACCGCTGCTCGGCAACCAGCGACTCGACACCCTGGCGCTGGCTCGTCGCCTCCTCGCCGACGAAGTGCCGCGCTTCACCCTCGGTGAACTCGCCTCTCGGCTTCGTCTGCCGCATCAGCCCTCGCACCGCGCACTCGACGATGCCTGGGCAACCGTCGACCTCCTCCATGTGCTGATCGAACGGGCATCGTCATGGGGGGTCACCGGTCTCGACGACCTCGTCGCACTACCCACCATCGCCGGCCACCCGCAGTGGCGCAAGCTCTCGCTCACCAGTTCCCTCCCTCGCAAGCCCGGCGTCTACCGCTTCCTCGACGCCAACGGCCGTGTGCTCTACGTCGGCAAGGCCACCGACCTCCGATCAAGGGTCCGCAGCTACTTCAGCTCCGACCAGCGGCGCAAGGTCACACAACTGCTGCGCGAAACCTCCGACATCGCCGTCGACGTAACCGAGTCGACCTTGGAAGCCGAGATCCTCGAGCTCCGGGCGATCCTGGCCGAGCAGCCCCGGTTCAACAGCAGAGGCAAGCGCTCGACGAAACCGTGTTGGGTCCAGCTGACCACGAGCGAACGCTTCCCCCGACTGGCCATCACCACCAAGGTGGCGTCGGGAGCCATCGCCATCGGTCCGCTCACCTCACGCAAACAGGCGGCGCTGGTCGTCGACGCAATCCATGGCGCGATTCCCCTGCGACGCTGCAACACCCGCGTTGCCCTGCGGGCCGTGATCGAGGAGAACGGTGCTGCCTGTTCGCCATTCCAACTCGGCACCGCCGCCTGTCCGTGCAACGGGGCAACACCCGAGCACGAATACCGGGCAATCGTCGAACTGGCGAGCCGAGCGATGTCGGGCGACTTCGCGCTCATCCTCGAACCACTCGAGGCGCGCATGCGCCAGCTGGCCGAAGCCGAGCGCTTCGAGGAGGCCACCGACGATCGCAATCGGGCTGCGGCGCTGACGGCAGCTGTTCAGCGCCAGCAGCGGGCGTCACTGTTCGATCGAGTCGAGCACCTGACGATCGAAACGAACGACGGCATCGTCATCGAGCTGGGTACCCGACCGACCGCCGGCGACGATTCGAGCGAGATCGGCCAGCTGTTCGCCACCGACGATCGGCGTTGGAGTGTCGACCTCGAGTCGCTCGACGAGGTGTTGTGCACCGCTTCGTGGCTGGAGCGCAACGCCCGATCGGTACGCGTGGTCCGAGCCGACGGCACGTTCGCGACGCCGTACCCGCCGCTCCCCTCGTTCCATCCGCCGGCCGACCGTGCGAGCCGTGAGCGTCCGCTCAGGCGGCGGCGAACCGATTCGTGAAGGTGCGGAGCTGATCGACCAGTGCGGCCACTCGACCATCGGCGAGAGCGGCGCGGGCCATCTCGATCCCCGCGCCGAGATCGTCGGCCACGCCGGCGACCGCCAACGCGGCACCGGCGTTGAGGACCACGATGTCGTGCCGCGAACCGACATCGGAGCCTTCGAGAATGCGATGGAAGATCGCCACGTTGTCGTCGGCGCCGCCGCCTGCGAGGTCGTCCATGGAGTTCGGCGGCGTGATCCCGAGCGCCACCACGTCGACCTCGGTGCGCCGCACCCCCTCGGGCGTGGCGATGTAGATGACCGAAGGACCGGTGGTCGAGATCTCGTCGAGACCGCCGGCCCCCGACACCACCCAGGCCAACTCCGATCCGAGACGTTGATAGACCTCGGCCATGCGCGAGGCCAGTCCTTCGTTTGCCGTACCAATCAGCTGCCGCTTTGGCTGAGCCGGGTGGGCGAGCGGCCCCAGCACGTTGAACACGGTCGGGATGCCGAGCTCGGTCCGGACCGGACCGGCGAACCGCATTGCCGGGTGGAAGGTGCGGGCGAGTGCGAAACCGATGCCGACCTCTTTGACACACTGTTCGAGCTGCGCCGGCTCGAGATCGACATTGACCCCGAGAGCCGAGAGGAAGTCGAAGGCACCCGAGGTCGACGACGCCCGATAGTTGCCGTGCTTGCAGACCCTGGCACCGGCCCCGGCGGCGACGAACGACGCCATGGTCGAAACGTTCAAGGCGTGGCGCTGCCGATGCACCGAGCCACCGGTCCCGACGATGTCGATCACGTCGACGTCGAGTTCGAGGAGCTGGGCAGAGTCGACCATGCCGCGGGCCAGTCCGACGAGTTCGTTCACGCTCTCGCCCTTCAGCCGCAGGGCAACGATCAGGCCGGCGATCTGCGCATTGGTGGCCCGACCGGCCAAGATCTCGCCCATCACCGCACGAGCCTGGCGCTCATTGAGATCGACACCGCTGACCACGGCGTCGAGAATCCCCGGCCAACCCCCGGCCGCCACGAACGGATCATCGTTGGCCGAACTGCTGAGCGTGGTCGATTTCGTCACCATTGCAACCTAGTGGAAGAACCCCCGGGGTCAGCGCAAACGGAGTGATCCGCCTCCTCGACCGAGGTGACGCAGCAACCCGCCGCCTTTCTCACCAACCGGCGTCACCAACCCGCATGACCAACCTGTGTGACCAACCTGTGTGACCAACCCGTGTCACCGACCGGCGTCGACACCGTGCCTCGACCAATAGGCGATCAACATCGCAATCAGATCGTTGAACTCTCGCCAGTCGAACGGCTTCACATGGAACGCGTTCACCCCGGCGCCGGCGGCGTCGACCTGGTCTCGATCGTTCACCGACGAGGTGAGCACCACGATCGGGACGGTTGCCACATCGTTCCGGGCCCGCAGCGAGCGCGTCAGCCCGATCCCGCCCTCCCCCGGCGTGTTCAGATCGACCAGAAACAGGTTCGGCAGCTGCTCGGCGGTGTCGAGCAGGTCGAGCATCTCCTCGGCGGTCCTGGCCATGACGGCCGGCAACTCGACGCCGTCGGCCTTGGCCAGTGCAGCATTGATCAGCCGCTGGTCGACGGGATCGTCTTCGAGTACCCAGACGACGAGTCCGCCGGAGCCCGATCGAGGCTCGAATGCCGAGTGGTCGACTAGCGCCATGGTCCGCTCCTCCGCGGCAATCGGATCACCATGGAGGTCGGCCCACCGATCTGCGAGATCGCCCGGATCGTCCCGTGATGACTTTCGACGATTCGGCGACACATCGACAGTCCGATGCCCTGACCGGGCGAATCGGCCGAAAGCCGCTTGAACGGTCGAAAGACCTCCTGTTCTTGGTGTTGCGGGAACCCGATCCCTCGATCGGTCACGACGATCTCGACGAAGCGATACTCCGGCGTCGAGGTGATCGTGATCGACGCCGGCGCGTTGCCGGCGTAGGCGATGGCGTTCGAGATGAGGTTCTGGAACAGGCGCCGCATCGAGGTCTCGTCGCACCGCAACACGGGCAGCTCACCGACCTTGACCGAGGCACCCGACTCGGCGATATCGCTGGCCAGGTCACCCAGCACCGATTCGACGACATCGGCGAGCGACACGTCGCTGAACACCGGATTGGTGTTGGCGGTTGCGAAATCGAGGAGCGAATCGAGCACCGACCGCATCCGGTCGACCGAGTTGAGAATGGCCCCGAGGTGTTCTCGGTGCTCATCGCCGTCGTCCTCGATGGCCATCTGGGTGAAGGCATAGATGGCACGCAGCGGTGCCCGCAGATCATGCGACGCCATGTGCGCGAATTGGTCGAGCTCGGCGTTGCGGTGTTCGAGCACTTCGTTCTTCATCTGCAGCTCTTGCTGAGCACCGTGCACTTCGGACAGATCCGTGAGCATGACCGCCATGGCCGATGCCGGCCCGCCGGCTCCGGGCAAGAGGGTCCGATCCACTCGGAACACCTGGTCGTGTTCGACCGACGAGAAGATCACCGCCGGTTGGTCGGTGGTCGCGAGCGACTCGAACTCGGCGTCGGGACCGCCGAACACCATCGGTGCAAGGGTCGGGTAAACGGCGTGCACGTGGGCACCGATGATGTGGGAGGTCGCCGCCGGCCTCAGAGCACGGGCAGCGTCGTTCATGCGGATGATGCGACGGTTGTTGCCGATCACCCAAACCGGCGCCGGCATCAGGTCGACCAGCCGACCGAGTTGCATCTCCCGATCCGATGCTCGGCTCCGTGTCACCATCTGCCCGGTCGGGTCGAGCGCGATCGATGCGACGAACCGGTGGCCGCCGACGTCCAGCACCGACCGATGAAGCCGGAGGATCGGCAGGTCGATCTCGGTGGCAGAGATCTCGACCAGGCGATAGCCGTCGGTCCGGGCGTCGTCACTTCCGGCCAGAACGATGTCTCGTCGAACATCGTTGCTGCCGACCAGGTCGCCTGCCCGAGAGCCCAACAGGTCGTTCCCACTCATCCCGAACAGCATCGCGGTCTGTCCGTTGGCGAAGACGAAGCGATCGTCTTCATCGAGAACGAACGCAATGGCGGGAATCCGATCGAGGAGCACATCGAGCGGCAGGGCGATCTCGTCGTTGCCGACAGGCGAAGGGCCCTCGGGCGAAGGATCGACCCACAGCTTCACGAGCGGCTCGCCACCCGCTCGAGGCTGCAGTGGCTGGATCGAGAGCAGCCGCTCTCCGAGACCGATGGCACCGAGGTCGATGGGATGAAGGAACGGATCGACGGGCTCGGCAAGGAACGCGTCGATCGCCGCCGACACGGTGGAACAGCACGCAGGATCGCTTGCAGCCGCCCGTTGCTGGCGCTCGAGCAACGAGGCGAGGTCGTCTCCGAACGGACCGAAGGTGAACACGACCGAGCGGTCGCGTCGCACGATGCATCCCGACGGCGTCATCGACGCCATCGGTCGAAGGGCTGCGACATCACCGTTTGTGGTCCGCACACTCGCCAACCTAGCTGCTGGCCACCGCCGCAGACAGCAGGTCGGGCCATCTCGGCAACGGGAACGATGCACGGCCGAGGATCCCAAACGAGCCAGATCATATCCTTGCTTGTTGGACCATCAACACTCCTGTGGCGCTCGTCGCATATTCTGGTGTACATGCCCCATGGCAGCCAGGTCGCCGCATCGCAGTCGCCGTGGCGGGTCCTCGTGGTAGGCCCCGACACCGATGCACCGCGCCTGATCTCGACACTCAAGTTGATCGATCCCGAGGTGTCGATCGATCGAGTCTCGACGAGCCAGACCGCCGAGCGCTGCCTGCGGGCGCCGGTGAGCTACGACGTCGCCTTCATCTTGGACT
Organism: uncultured Acidimicrobiales bacterium; assembly: GCA_963698395.1. Lineage (GTDB taxonomy): Bacteria > Actinomycetota > Acidimicrobiia > Acidimicrobiales > SZUA-35 > JBBQUN01. The sequence continues at coordinate 480,285 of CAVOQQ010000008.1, read as the reverse complement.
CGATGTCGTTCGACACCGGTGAACCGGCCGGCGAGTTGATCGAGCATCTCTCGGTCGGGCGTCACCCACCACCGCTGGTCGTGGTTCGAACCGCAGCCGACAGCCGGGCGTTCGACCAGCTCGAAGGTCATGTTCCGGTCACGGTCGATGTCGAAACCATCAACGTACGACGGCTGATTCGGTCGGTGCGAGCTGCTCGAGATCTTCAGCGACTCGAGCGACTGGGGCACCTGCTCGACACCATGCCGGCCCGTCTCCGCCCCGATCCCGGTGGCTACCTTCACGGCATCGACCCGGTGCTCGACGAACTCGTCGATGCCCTCGACGTGGTCGGTGCACACCTCACGTTGTCGAGCGACGATGACGAAGTCGGTTGGCAACTGACCGCAGGGAACGCGCTCGATGCTCCTGAGCGGCGAGCCGACGACCCCGGCAGCATCGTCTCCGGCGGCATCGTCTCGTCACCCATTCTGACCGTGCAACGGCGGTCGCTCGGCTTCGGCGCCGTCCTTCGTCTCGGCCCGTTGCCGCCCCAGACCCAGAACCGGCTTCGCGACGACCTGGCCGAGTTTCTCGACCTGATCCTCGATCGGCTGCACGAGTCGGCGTCTCGGCGAGCACCAGGCGCCGACCGGGAGCCCACCGGTGGCCACTCCGAATCCGATCAGTTCGGCGACGCGCATCCGACGCTCACCGTGCCGCTGCTCGGCCGGGCCCTGCCGACGCTCGAGTCCGACACCCTCGAAGCACTCGGTCGGCTCGACTTCGCGATCATGCATCAGCCGATCGCAACCGCATCGGGCGCCATCATCGAGTCCGACATGCTGCTCGGCGTCCGGGTGCCCGGGGTGTCGAATGCGCCGCCTCGGTACGAGGTCGTCGACCTCTCGGTCCTCGATTCGCTTGACACCGCAGCCGCTCGAACCATCACCGACACCTTCACCGTCCCGACCGGCCACTGGCTGATCGCCACCGCCATGCCGGCCCTGCGGCGTCTGATCGACAGTGGCGACCTCGAACCAGACCACCGCATTCACCTGAGTCTCCTGCATCGCCAGCTCGCCGATCGTGCCACGGTCGATCAGCTCAGCGATCTCATCTCCGGCTACCAGATCGATCCGAGTTCGCTCGCCATCGACGTGGCCGAGCCGACCCTGCTCGAGCACCACGACACCATCTCGGCCATGTACCGACTCGCCGGACTGGGTGTCAGCCTCTTCCTCGACGGCTTCGGTGGGGCGGGTTCGAATTTCACCTTGCTCCGCACACCGCTCCTCCGAGGCGTCAGACTGTCGAACCGGGTGGTCCGCGGTGTGTCGAGCGACCAGCGCCAGGCCTCGATCCTGTCGGGCTTGATCGCCCTGTGCAGCGAACTCGAACTCGAAGTGATCGCCACGGGTGTGGATCACCCCGCCGACTTCGCCTGGCTGAACGAGTACGGCCACATCAATGTCTCGGGCAAGGTCGTCGGTCAGGCGTTGACCGAGGAGCAACTCCTCGGTCAACCAATCAGCTGAACTCAGATCAGGTCGTTGGCCAACGAGGCCCGGTTGATGTCGCTCAACTCGGCGACTTCGAGGTAGGCCCGATGGGTGCACACCACGCGGGCCGGCCCCTCCGCCAACGCTGCGGCCTGCTCGGGGGTGAAGGGCCAGCGCAGATAGTGCACGCTGGCGGTGATCTCTTCACGGGTCAGGCTCGCATCGTGGCCCGGGTCGACCTCGGCCTTGATGATCTCGGGGGCATCGGCATCGCCGAGATGGATCTCGTAGGTCTTCTCGATACCAACGAGCTTCGGCAGCCATTCGCGAAGCTGCTCGTCGGCGGTGAGTTCGATGAACAGCGTTGCGCAGAGCCGGCCCGGCCGCGAGATGAGCGGGTTGTAGGCCCGGAGTTCGGCGAGGATCCCTTCGTCGGTGTTGATCTTCTCGACCCTCGCCATCTCCTGGATCTGGAATCGGATCGTGTCACGATTCTCGAAGAGCAGGGTCTGGAAGATGCCGACCGGAATGCGTCGCTGCTTCTTGAGGGCGATCACGTGGGAGCGGAATGCCTCGCGTTCGCGTTCGTAGGCTCGCTGGTCGACGATGTCGTCGAGCCGGAGATCGCCTTCTTCAAAGCTGGATTCCATGAGATCAGTCCTCGTTCTCGAAGCCATAGGCGCGGGCAACGAACGAGACCGGATGCACCGGGTCCTTCCCGGTCTCGAGCTTGATGCCGCCGTTGGCGAGCGTGCAATCGCCGACGACGGTGTCGTTGCCGGCCTTCTCGATGGACTTGACCATCTTGGATGCCACCTTGCGGGCGATTTCGACGTTCGTGGCCCGCAGACCCCACATCCCGTCGATACCGGAACATTCGGCGACCACGGTGGGTTTCGTGCCGGTGAGCTTGAGCAGATCACGGCTCTTCAGGCCGATGTTCTGGGCCCGGAGGTGACAGGGCGCGTGGTACGTGACCTTCTCCGGCACCGGTTCGGTGAACTCGGTGTCGAGCGAGGTGCCCTCGGCCTTGTGCACCTTCATCAGGTACTCGGCCGCGTCGTAGGTGTGTTCCGCGACCAGATTGGCGTCGATCTTCGCTGCGCCCTCGAGATAGTCGGGGTAGTCGGACTTCAAGACGTAGCCGCAGGTGGGCTGGATCACCACGATGGCCGGGTCTTCGCCCCGGGCTTGGCGTTCCTTGATGGCCTTGGCCAAGACCTCGACGTTGTGCTCGCCCTGTTTGGCGAACTCGCCGACGTTGCCCTCGTGGAGGAACGGGGCACCGCAGCATCGTTCACCGGCCGGGAGGCTGCACTCGATCTTGTTGTGTTCCGCCACGGCGACGAAGTCCTTGGCGATGGCGGTGTTGGCGTACTCGACCTGGCAGGTGGGGAACAAGATGACATCGCCCTGCTTGTCGTCCGCCGAGATGGCCGGCGACTCGTGCGTCTTCATCCACGTGGAGAATCGCTGCTTGGCATACGGGTCGAGGATGCGCTCGCTCGATACGCCGGTGACCTTCTCCAGCACCTTGCGACCCCTCGATCCGGGCTCTCCGACGATCTTGTTGGCGATCGGCGCCGCACGTGACCCCAGCGTGCCGGTGAGATCGGTTCGTCCGACGATCTCGTCGGTGAGACGATCTCGCCTCGAGGCCCGGCCATTCGCGTGCTTGGCCTGCTTCGCCCGGAGCATGAGCCGAGGGAAGTCGAGCTCCCATTCGCTCTGCCCCGGGATGTAGGGACAGTTCACGTAGCAGAGCTTGCAATTGAAGCACTCGTCGACGACCTGATGGCGCTGGTCGTCGGTGAGGCGCTTCGCGTCCTGGTCGTCGTGCTGATCGATGAAGTCGAACAGTGTCGGGAACGACGTACAGAACTTGAAGCAGAGCCGGCAGCCGTGACAGAGGTCGTAGACCCGATCCAACTCCTCGCGAAGGTCATCATCGTCGAGGTACTTGGGGTGGTGGGGGTCATCGGTGATGGTCATGGCACGGACTCCGAGACGAGAGGGCAGTCGGGGGGGAACGACAATGTGGTTCGGGGAGTCGCCGACGTGGCGACTCCCCGACCATGGCGGTGTGTCTTCACCGCCGGAGCCGAGGACGACCGGCGGTGTTCATCGCTGCTCGTCGAGACGAGCAAGCAAGAGGCGATCAGTCGAGTGAGGCGAGGCCTTCGCCGAATCGGCCGGCGTGGCTCTTCTCGGCGCGGGCGAGCGTCTCGAGCCATTCGCCGATCTCTTCGAAACCCTCTTCGCGAGCGGTCTTGGCGAAGCCGGGGTACATCTCGGTGTACTCATAGGTTTCACCGGCGATGGCCGACTTGAGGTTGTCCTCGGTCGAGCCGACGGGCTCACCCGTTGCCGGGTCGCCGACCTCGGCGAGGAAGTCGAAATGGCCGAACGCATGGCCGGTCTCTCCCTCGGCGACCGAGCGGAACAGGGCGCTGATGTCGGGGTAGCCCTCGATGTCGGCCTTCTGGGCGAAGTAGAGGTAGCGGCGGTTTGCCTGGCTCTCGCCAGCGAATGCTTCCTTCAGGTTCTCTTCGGTCTTGCTGCCTTTGAGTTCTGCCATTGGCTTCTCCTGTTGATCGTCGCTATCGACGGTTTTGGTTGTTCGAAGGGTCGGGTGCCGCCGAGCCGAGGCTCGGAACACGATCGGTGAGGTCGTCGGTTCGGAAGGTCCAGCCCGGTGACTGGCGAAGGCGAGCCGTTTGCTCGCTCACGACGTCGATCACCCCGTGACACGATGAGCAGACGACGTGGTCGTTCCCGCCGGTCGTGGGGTCGGATCAACCAGGCCGAGCATTGCGTGGTGGCCGTCCGCCCTCGTGTTCGGTCGCGCTCGGTGCGCTCGTGTGGCGTCCGCATCGGCGCAGCGTACTGATGTTTTCCCTGGTCAAGGCGGCTCCGCTGGTTGCCATATGTCACGCCTCGAAGCCCCGCAAGGGGCCGAAAGACCCTGGCAGCGTCGGCTCGATGCCGACGGGACCGGTGCCGGTCTTCGCATCACGAACCCTCACTGCCGACCCGACTCTGTGGCCCGTCGCCCGCTAGCGTTCACTCCGTGGGATACATCGACTGGAACGTCATCCGCTCCTCGGCCCTTGCCGGTCTCCTGATCGTGGTGCCCGCGGCGTTGATTGCGCAGTTCCTTCGGTCCACCGCCGTCGGCGGGCTTGCCTGGCTCTTCCTGTTGGTGGTCCTCGTCGGTTTCGTCGTTGCCGGGTTCGGTGCCGGCTTCCTGCGGTCGGACACCCCGATGAAACACGGGGCGATCGCCGCCATCTGCGCCTATGCGATGATCCAGTTGTTCGGAGCGGTGTGGCGTCTCGCCCAGGGCGAATCGATCAACCCCCTCACCTATCCCCTGCTCGCCTTGATGGCAGGCTCGTTCGGTCTCGTCGGCGGCTTGTTCGGCGACTGGCATCGCCGCCGCAGCCAACGCTCCTGAGCATCGTCCGCCTCGACTCGATTCTCGACCCGGCGCCACCGAGACCGCCGTGGCGTTACGCTCGTCGGCCTGGGTGAGTTGGCCGGGTGACCGCGGCCGGCAGCGATCACCGGTTTCGGCCGGTGTGAGCGTGCTGGTCGAGGAAGGTCGGGGCTCCACAGGACAGGATGCTGGCTAACGGCCAGTCGAGGCGACTCGCAGGAAAGTGCCACAGAGAACAAACCGCCGATGGACCGGTTCGCCGGTCACAGGTAAGGGTGAAACGGTGCGGTAAGAGCGCACCAGCGTTCGGGGTGACTCGAGCGGCTCGGTAAACCCCATTCGGAGCAAGGTCGATCGAAGGTATGGGCTGTCCGTCCCCGGCGTTCGCGCTGGAACCTTCGGGTGGACCGCAGAGATGGATGGTCACCAATCGGGACCCTGGCAACAGACCCGAGAACAGAACCCCGCCTACAGGCCGACTCACCCAGACTCGACCTCGACCACACGCCCCGACGTCTCACACCGCCCGCAGCACGCACGAGTCGGTTCTGTGCGTCAGACTCCTCGCGCTTGCGGTTCTGTGTGCCAGGGTCGTCGCCAGCGGGAAGAACGACGCACGGAACGAGGTGAGCGGTGACGGTGACGCACAGAACGCCGAGGTTCAGGCGGGGTCGTCGCTCCGGATGTCTTCGAGTTCGAGACCAAGTCGGACCTCGAAGCGGCGGATCTGCTCGATGCTCGCCTTGGCCCGCACGTAGTCGTCGTCGCTCAAGGCCTCGAGCGCGCCGCGACAGCCCGTCTGGAGACCGATGTGGTCGGGGCCGAGAAGGTCTTCGGCGATCGGTGGATCATGATGCTCGAGCACGGCCTTCGCCATCTCGGGCCAGTCCTCATGTGGCATCCGGCCGACGACATGACGCAGATCACCGAGGATGGCCTCGACCGACTCGGCAGCGGCAGCACGACGTCGTTCGAGGTTGTCGTCGGGCGAACTCGTGGTGAGGTCCAAGCCTTGCGGTGCCGATTGTTCCATGTTTTCCACGACACCTCCGGCATCGTTGTTCTGGCTGCAGCGATCGACGAAACGGCACGACTGCAGCGTGCTCACCACACCATAGACAGCGCAGGCTTCGAGAACGGGGACCGTGGCCCATCGAAGGCGATGCCATCGCCAGCGAACGATCGAGCGAGCGTGAATCGGGCGGACGTTCGGCAGCGGCGCCACACCCCAGCGTGAGCAGAAACGCAGAGCGAGCCGACCCGAAGGCCGGCTCACTTGTCGGAGGTCTGCGCAATACGGGATGGTACCGACCAGCGATGACTGGTTCAGTCCATGGGCAGACGAGCGAAGATCTCGACCTTCGCCTCTTCGAACTCTTCCTCGGTGAGGGTGCCCTTTTCGCGCATCTTGTGCACGTCTTCGATCATCTGCAGGAGCTCGGGTGCGGTGAGCTCACCCTTGCCCTCGAAGAGCTTCGAGGCCGAGGTCGGCGTCTCCTCGATCTCGGTGAGAGGAGGAGCGGTGTCGTAGACCGACACTGGCTGCGGGGTACCCGAGCCGGTCTTGTTGGCTACCTTTGCTGCACGCTTCGCTGCCTTGGCGCGGTCGCGCTGGAGCTTGGCAAAACTCGATCGTTGCTTGGCCATTTTGATGCCTTTCTGACTCACGGGCCACACACAGCAAATCCGAGCAAGGGATCACCGGCGGCCGTTGCAGAATCGGGGATTCAAGATTCTGCGACCCGTCCAGACTAGACACAGAACCACCGTTGCCCTACGTCGCCGACAGCTTTACTCACCAAAACACCGTCGGTGACGCGCCGATCGAACACCGAGATGGTGAGGATCTCCGAGGGGCAGCGGACGTCTCGGACTAGACCGTGACCATCGTCACCATGGCGAAGTGGGCGACCCCCGCCGCAACGGTGAACGCATGCCAGACCTCGTGGTAGCCGAACACCTGCGGCCTTGGGTCGGGTCGTCGACGGAGGAAGACGATGGCGCCGGCGCTGTACAGCGCCCCGCCGAACACCAGGAGCCACAGCTCCGGACCGGTCAGGGAACGAATCAGCACCGGGGTCAGCACCAGGGCAGCCCAGCCGAGCAGGGGGTAGAAGCCGTTGCTGAGCCGCATCCACCGTGTCGGTCCGATGAGTTTCAAGATGATGCCGGCGACGGCGCAGGTCCACACGACTGCCAGTGCCGGGATTCCCCAGCGAGGCGGCAGCGCAACGAGGCACACCGGCGTGTAGGTGCCGGCGATCATCACGTAGATGGTGGAATGGTCGAGGCGTTGCATGCGTTGTTGCGCCACCTCGCTATGGGCCAGACGGTGGTAGGCAGCCGACACACCGAACACCGCCATGAGGCTGAGACCATAGATGATCACGGCCACCTTGGTCTTGGGCCCGTCGGCAGCAAGGACCAGCACGAGCGCGGCCGGGATCGAGGCGAAGAAGGCCCAGGAATGGACACGTCCACGCCAGGTGGGCCTCGGGAGACCGGTGGCGACCGAGATGATGTTGGACGGAGCGGGCGATCGGCGGGACATGATCACTCCAGATGGTGGGTGTCGTTGAACGCATGGAGCGATGGCCCTCGTGACGATATCTCGATCCGCGTGATCGAGGCCTGCCCCACCATCGAGCGCCAGGAGACTTCGATGCCGACCCCGAGGGCCCACGCCATCGCTGCCTTGATCGGCGACACGTGGGTGACCACGGCGACGTTGCGCTCGATGGCCAGCGGCGCCAAGTCGTCGAGCACCGACGAAACGCGAGCATGCAACTCGACGAGCGTCTCCCCTTCGGGCGGACGGAAGTTCGGATCGTTCCGCCACGCGGCCCAGACCTCGGCGAGATCTCCGAGAGCGGCCGAAGATCGAACGCTCCGTAGTCGAGCTCGATCAATCGGTCCTCGGTGATGATCCGATCGCTGACGGCGGCCGCCGTCTGCTGGGTCCGTGCCAGTGGGCTCGAGTAGACCTCGATGTCTTCGGGAAGGGCGGCAGCGATCCGGCGAGCCTGCTCCCGGCCCACGTCGTCCAGCTCGGGATCGGCCCGACCGAGCAGCAGCCCCGATGCATTGGCCGTGGTACGCCCATGACGGACGACGAACAGGGTCACAGCACTCCCCTCACCAACTGCCCGGTTCGCACCAGCTGGTTGCGATGCTCGGGCTGATCGAGTTCATAGCGTCGCCAGGCCCACACACCGGCCACCACCGCGGCCAGCTCGAGCAGGACGGGAACGACGATCCCACGGTCGAACTCGGGCACCGCCTCGTCGAAGCGAAAACCGAAGGCCGGCCACCACATCAGGGCTTTGCTCGTCCACGTGCCGTCGAGCACCAGATGGAACATCATGCCGATCGGGATGCCGAGCCAACGCCGCCGAACCAGCCGCCGCTGCTGGGTCAGCGCCATCACCAAACCGAGCACGGCAACGCTGCCGAGCAACGTGTGGAACAGAAGCGCTCGGCCGGCGACGACGTCGAGGATCGGCAGCAAGGCCCCGAGCGCCACCATGCGATAGTCGACCATGGGGCTCCGGAAGATCTCGGCGACGAGGATGGGCGCCATGATGGCAAACCACAAGAGCATGGTCAGCGAATCAAGATGCGGCCGCACGAATCACACGTGACCACGGCGTCGTCGGGCAGGTGCTTCATGCGGTCGGCGGCCATAGCCGACAGGGACAGGTTGCAGCCGGTGCAGCTGTTGGCAACGAGTCTGGCGACGGCGATGCCACCCATGTCGGCACGAAGTTGCTCGTAGCGAGTCAGCAATTCGGCCGGCACGGCGGTCACGGCATCGGCCCGGGCCGTTGCGTTCTCGGCCAGTTGGGCGCCGACTTCTTCGAGGGCGATGGCGAGTTCGGTCTGGGTTCCGGTGATCGACTGCTTCGTCTGTTCACAGACTGCAGCTGCCGCATCGACGCGAGCCTGGATGCCTTCGAGCTGCTCCATCAGCTCCAGCTCGTCATCTTCCATCGAACGCTGACGTTCGCCGAGATGCTTCGATTCTTCCTGGAGAGCGAGCAGGTCCTTGGTTGCGGTGACCGAGCCGTCGTAGAGCTTCTTCTCGTTCTCATCTCGACGGGCCTGCACCGACGCCACCTCGTCATCGATCCGCTTGCGGTCGCGTTCGACGTCGTTGCGCTCGGCGATGACCTCGTCGAGTTCGGCCGTCTGGCGCGCCAGCAGCGCCTCGAGTTCGGCCAGTTCTTCGCGGAGTGGATGATGCAGGTGACGGTGATGCAGCTGATCGAGCGTGGTGTCGAAGTCTTGGACGATCAAGAGCTGGTCATAACCGGGTGCTGACATCAGCCCTCCGAGGATGGTGGTGCGGTGGTCTCTGGGGGAACCGTAGTCGACGGCGCGCTCGGGTCGGGCAGTGTCGTTTCCGGCACCGTGGTTTCGGTGGTGGTCGTGACCGGATTGAAGCAGTCCTTCTCGCCATCACCGTCGGAATCGACCATCACGGTGTTCTGCGTCGATCCGCCGCGGTCGCCGGCGTTGCAGAAGTCGATCTCGCCGTCGACCTTGAGGTAGCGGCCACCGCCGTAGGACTCGGGCTTGGCGAACGGCACCGGCTCGAGGTCGGCGTGATAGGCGTTGTTGTAGGCACCCCAGATGGTGGCGGGCACCTTGCCACCGAACATGTTGCCCCAGCCGGGCACATTGCGCATCGAGATCTTCTCGTCGGGGTGTCCCATCCACACCGCGGTCGTGATGTAGGTGGTGAAGCCAACGAACCAGGCGTCTTCGTAGTTCTGTGCGGTGCCGGTCTTGCCGCCGGCTTCATGACCGCCGTCGAGACGTGCTGCTCGGCCCGTGCCACCGACCACGTTGCTGACGAGGGTCTCGGTGATCAGGCGTGACGACTGGGCTGAGATCGCTCGGCGGGGATCGGGGCGATGCTCGTAGAGCACCTCGCCATCGCGGTCGTAGATGGTCTGGACGTAGTAGGCCTTGTTGACGATGCCGTCGTTGGCCATCGCGGCATAGGACGTTGCCATCTCCATCGGGTGGACTTCCTTGGACCCGAGCGGGAGTGACAGCACGGCGTCTTCGGGAATGAAGGTGGTGATGCCGAGCCGGGTTGCGGTCTCGATGACCTGATCGTTGCCGACGACCTGACCGAGCCGGACGAACGCGCAGTTGTTCGACGCACGAGTGGCCGAAGCGATCGACTGCACGCCACCACCACCGCCCTTGACCTCGTACGGGTCGGGGTAACCGCCGGGGTTCTTGAACTCGCACGGCGAATCACCACGCACGGTGTCTCGAGGCGTGTAGCCGGCCTCGAACAATGCTGCGAGCACGAAGGTCTTCATCGACGAACCGGGCTGGCGTTCACCGTCGGTGGTGAGGTTGAACGACTCGAGCTGGAAGTCGGGCCCACCGACCATGGCCCGCACGGCCGAGGTCTTGGTATCGACCGAGGCGATGGCCACGGTGAAACCTCGTTCGTCTTCTGGCAGATATTCGGCGCGGGCGGCGAGTGCGGCTTCTTGCGCCTTCGGGTCGAAGGTGGTGTGCACTTCGAGCCCGCCGAAGTAGACCAGCTGATAGCGCGCCGCCTGCTCGTCGCCGAGCGGGATCGGGCTGGCGGGGTCGAGCAGCTCATTGAGCGCCTCTTCGACGAAGTAGTCGGTCGGCTTGAGGTCGAACGGCTCGATCCGCTCGGCCGGCAACGGCGCATTGCGGATCTGCTCGGCCAACTGCTCGTCGATCACTTCCTGCGACAGGAGTCGATCGACGACGACGTTGCGGCGGTCGCGGGCCCGCACGGCGTTGACGGTGGGGTTGTAGCCGTTCGGATTGCGGATGAGGCCGGCAAGCATCGCCGCCTCTTCCCAACCCAGCTCGCTGACATCTTCCATGCCCCAGTAGGTCTCGGCTGCGGCTCGCACTCCGTAGGAGTTGGCACCGAAGTAGACCGTGTTCAGGTAGCGCTCGAGGATCTCGTCTTTGGTGTATTCCTCTTCGAGACGCAGCGCATAGAACGCCTCGGTGCTCTTCCGGTCGAAGTTCTGGTCGGCGGTCAGGAAGGACAGCTTCACCAACTGCTGGGTGATGGTGGAGCCACCCTGCTCGATCCCTCCGGCGTTGATGTTCTCGACGAGCGCACGGAAGATCGCTCGGAAGTTCACGCCGTCGTGCTGATAGAAGTCGGCGTCTTCCATGGCGAGCACGGCATCGATGACCGGCTGAGGAATCTCGTCGAGCGAGACCGGTTCGGAGTTCTCACGAGCCAGATAGGTGAGGAAGGTACCGTCGGCCGCATACATCGATGAGCGCTCGACGACCGCACCGAGTTCGAGCTTGGCCGCCGTGCTCTCCGACGAGGTGACGATCTCGGAGACCTGGGGAATCACGGTGAGTGCGGTGGCCGCCATCACACTGGCAACAGCGACGAGCATGATCGCCAGCGACGCGGATCGTTTCACCAAACGCAGGAAGAACAGCACGGGGGATCATGCTAGTCAGGCATCGGGCTCGATCCTGGTCAGTGTCCTCGGTTGCTGTCGTGGGCGTCGTGAGCCAACAGCCCGGCAAACGGATCGGCGCCGGCGGCCACGGCGGCGTTGAACACCGCTTCGACCGCTCCGGTGCCAGCGGTCGGTTCGGTGACCGAGAGCCCGAAGAGCGGTCCATCGCCATCGGTGACCACGACCACGGTGATGTCTTGGGCCTGCACACGGGTGCGACCGGCGAAGATCACGCTCAGAGACAGATCGCACAGTTCCGCCGCCGCAGCGGCGACGGCGCTGACCTCGTCGGGCCCGACCGCCGCGGCGTGGCGACGATCACCAGGACCGACCAGTCGGACATCGGCCAGCACCCCATCATCGGCGGTCTTGGCCAACACACGAATCGACGCATCCGCCGGCACCTCACGGCCACCGTTGACCGCCAGCGCGACCGATCGAACCAGGCGGGCAACGAGTCGCTGCTCCTGCTCGTCGAAACGCTCGGGGCGGACCATGGCCGCCGCAAGCGGCCCAGAGGCTGATTCCTGACGGCAGATCAACAGATTGAGATCGCCGAGCGGCACCTGAGCGAACTCGAACGACGGGTCACCCAACGCCATCCACAGACGACCCGCCAGCTCGAAGCCGGCGGCGTCGAGCCCACTCCAGCCATCGGGCAACCGAGAGGCGACCGTGGCCAGCGTCCCTTCGACGGCACGAGACACCACGACGACGCCTTCGGCGGCAAAGCCTTCGGCGAGCGCCGTCAGCGCCAGCGACGTGGCGAGCTTGCGCACCTCGGGCGTGCTGCGAACGCCGAGGAGTTGCGACACCTCCGGCGCACGGTCATAGGACAGTGCATCGCCGAGAATGCCTGCGAGCCCTCGACCGAGTCCTGATGGCTTACCGGTTTCCACGTTGCCAAACCCTTCTCGACATCGTCATCGCCCCGTCCGGTGGCCTTGCGGCTCGGCGAACGTGGCGTCGGGCGACCGTCTGGTCGCCCTCGATCAGTGGCAGACGCGGTGCCGCCGTCGCACCTCAACAACTGAGGACGGAGTTCCGTTCTGGTCATCGTCGACATCGATCAGGCGTCGCCTCCTGGTCGATCGCCGACCATGATCGCAGATCCTCGACGGGAATGGCGAGCGTCAGCCCGATCGCCGGCTCGAACCCCTGCAACATGGCGACGACTCGACCCTCGGTATCGAGCACCGGACCACCGGAGAAACCGGGTTCGGTGACCGCATCGATCAACATCACCGTGCCGCCCACACCCCAGGTCTCGCCGTCGCCGTACAGGTGCACCGTGCCCCCGATGACCTGGGTGGCATGCCCGCCCGCATGACCGGCAACGAAGACCGGCGCACCGATGGCTGGATTGTCGTCGGCGAAGTCGAGCGAAACGACGTCGACCGCCTGGGCCGTTGCCACGTCGAGCTCCTGGGCCATCGCCGAGACAGGAACGACGATGGGCTCGAGCGCCTGATCGAACTTGACGGATTCGCCCCCTTCCACCAGGTGGCGGTTGGTGAAGGTGACCTCATCGACGACGAAACCCGACCCGCGAAGCAGTCCATCACAACCGAGGCCCGAGACACCGAGCGTTGCCGCATCGGCCAGGGCTCGGATACGAATCTCGGTCGTTGCGTCGATGGTCGGGCTCGGCTCGACCGGCTCGGTTGCTGGGCCATCGTGGCTGCCGATCCCGGCGAAGGTCAATCCGAGCGCGCCGACGGTGGCCAGGCCAGGACCCATCCACTTCGTTGCGCTCGTCGACATGGAACGCAAGGTAGGCGCAGGCGATGCTGCCTCGGAACGGCAATCCGACTCACGAGCCGGCACCATCGGTGGGCGAAACCGCCCGCCGACACTCGATCGAGCAGCAAGACGGCTCGACGAGCTTGGTCAATCGTCGCCGAGTATGTCGAAGACCTCGGCTCGCAGTTGGTCGGTGACCCGGAAGAACGAGACGCCGTAATAGCTCGTGCGATCGTTGGCGGGGCGAATGGTCCGCACCTCGACGACGCCTTCGGCGCCGTTGATCGCGAACCGAATCTTGTTGCCGATCTTGATGTTCGGGTTCGCCTCCGACGTGAGGAGTGCACCGCCGAACGACAGGTCGATGATGTTCGCCTGCACCTTGGCGGGGGAACCCTTGAAGAGTTTGCGGCGGCTCGGCGGCATCCAGATGGCCGCGCCACGAGCGAGACGACGCTCGGCAATGCGAGGAAACTCCACGGGGCGCCGCAAGTCTTCTTCGTCGACGAACTGTCCCATGTCTCCTTCATCGGCCGGTCGGCCGATTGCCTGATGGGCAAAATGGCCCACCGTGATCGGGTTGACCTGCCCGCGATCGGAAGCCCTTCGATTCGGGGTGTGTGCCACACTCGACCGCATGGCCAACGAGACCTTCATCATCGACTCGACCCTGTCGCCCGAAGCCGCCTTCGGACTCGTGATCGACCTTCTTCGTGTTGGCGAGTGGGATCGTGGCATCCGCGATTCCCGCCTCGTCGGGGGCGAGCCCGGGTCGGTCGGAGCCCGCTATGAGGTGACGGTCAGAGGTTTCGACGGTACCCCGACCACGGCGGTCTACGAACTCGTTGCCGTCGACGCGCCACGCTCGTTCACCATGGTGGGCCGACACCCCGACTTCCGAGCCGACGACACCGTCACGGTGGAGCCGACCGGACGGGGATGCTCGGTGACCTACGACGCGGCGCTCGTGCTGCTCGGCGACCACCCGCCGCTCACCGAGGAGCAACTGGCCGAGACCTTCGCAGCGATCGTCGATGTGCCTCGAACGGGCCTGGCGTCGTTCCTCAACCCGTGAGCTGAGCCGTGCCTCGATGGTCCATGTTGCAGGCCGGGGATCTCGACCTCTCCTCCCCCACACCTCCTCGGCGGCCGGGCGCACTCGCTCGCTGGCTGTGGCGGCTGACCAAGGATGTGTTCGACGAGTACCGAGATGACGGGGTCGGTGACGTCGCTGCTTCGATCACCTTTTGGACCATCTTGTCGGTGCCCGCGGCGGTGCTCGCCTTGGTCAGTGCCCTCAGTTCTCTCGAGGCCGTTCTCGGCGCGTCGGTGGCCAACGACGTCGAGGCCGAGGTGCAGCAGTTCGTCGTCGACACGTTCGCGAACTCCAAGGCGCTCAACGAGACGGTCGTGGAGCTGTTCGACTCGTCGAGCGCCGGCATCGCAACCCTCGCCGCCGCTGCCGCGGTGTTCTCCCTGTCGCGGGCGTTCGCCGGACTCATCCGAGCGCTCGACATCGCCTATGAGGTCGACGACAGCCGCCCGTGGTGGTACGTGCGGATCGTGGCGATCGGGCTGGGCATCGGAACGATCCTCATGGTGGCGGCAGGCGCCACGATGCTCGCAGTCTTGCCGTTGCTGCCTTTCGACAGCGTCTTCCGGTTGTTGATCGCGCCAGGGGTGCTCGTTGCCCTCGTCATGTGGGCAGCGACGATCTTCCACATCGGACCGAACCATCACACACCATGGCGCCATGACCTTCCCGGCGCCGTGCTCACGACCGTCGGCTGGGTCGTCGCCTCGCAAGGATTCGCCCTCTACGTCCGCGTTTCCGGGCAGGGGAACGCCGTGCAAACGAGTGTTGGCGCCGTGCTCCTCGCACTGAGCCTGATGTACGTGTTGAGCATCGTCCTGCTTCTCGGAGCAGAACTCAACGACGTACTCGCTCGCCGAGCCGGCGTCGTCCGCAACGTTCCGTCGGTCGCCGACCGGGCGCACTCGTTGCGCTCGCATCTGGGGTTGCGTGCCGAAGACGGCACCGTCGACGGCGACACCTGAACCACACCGCACACCGAACTCGACGCTCTCCTCACCGGGCGTTCGGTGTCGGGACGGCATCGACCTCCGCCAATCCGGCGATCACGCGACGCCAGCCCGCACGCAGATGGCTCTCATGAGCGGCCACCACCGAACGGTCGTCGGTGGCGATCAGCACCGAGCAGGCGTAGGAGCTCAACGCCTTCGCGACTGCGTCCCCGGCTTGGTCGGCAGTGGCGCGTGAGCGCTCGAGCCGAAGCACTCCCCGAGCAGTCTGACCGATGCGGAGCTCGGTGGCCCCAGCGGCGATGTCGGCGATCACCCGGTCGAGATACGTCGAACCGTCGAACGCCCAGACCGCTTCGGCGTCGGCGATCGGCAGAACGGGGTCGCCACACAGGGCGGCGGCGATCGCTCGTGTCGCGTCGCGCGTAGGGGAAGTCGATCTCGACGTTCTCGAGCGTGGCCATCGCGAGTTCGGCCTGCCCTGTCTGACACAGTCCGAGTGCATAGGTGACACGGGTTTCGCTGCCGTCGGCCCCCATTCGTTCGACGCGCTCCAGCGCGATTTCGCCGATCACGACGGCTCGCTCGCCGAGTCCGAGGTGCACCGCCGTTCCTGCGGCCGCCATCATCGGGAACGCCAGATCTCCGAAGGAGTCGCCGAGGGCAAGCACTTCTTCGATGCCGCGTTCGGCTTCCTGGTCCCTTCCGAGAGCGACGAGCACTCGGTTCCGCGCCCCGAGTGCCTGGACCAGACCGAATCGATCGTCGAGGGCACGGAACTCCTCGAGCGCACGCCGGGACAGCTCCTCCGCCTCGTCGAACTGTCCCGTCCAGAGCCGGATCGAAGCCAGCAGGGTGTTCATCATCGCCGGGCTCCATCGCTCGCCGAGCTCGGCAGCCTCGCTGCCTACTGCGACGGCCAGGGCCTCCGCTTCCTCGATCCGAAAGGCGAAGAACCGCAGGTAGGCAAGGAGGCCGTCCGCCCAGTTGCTCCCGGAGCGATCCCCCAGCGCCTTGAAGCCGCTCGCCGCGAGCGCCAGACGCTGCTCGGCGGTGTCGATGTCGCCCGACAGGAAGGCCACCCAGGCCTGATGCTGACGAACCCATGCGTGGCCGTGTGCATCCTTCAGTCGTTCACTCAGCTCCTCGGCCTCTCCGAGCAACCACTCGGCGTCGGCGAGCGAGCCGCCGAACACCTCGACGAAACCGCGTTCCCGCAGCGACTTCGACAGCTCGCTGTCGTCGTCGAGCCGTCGAAAGATGTCGACGCTGAGCCCCAACTGCTCCCGCGCCGATTCCAGTTCGCCTGCCATCTGGTCGATCTGTCCCAGCTGTCGACGCGCCCTGCCCTCAAGAAACTGGTCACCGACGGCGAGCGCCGACTCGAGAACCGCCTCGGCTTCGGGGCGCGCGTTGATCGCCTCACGAC
Organism: uncultured Acidimicrobiales bacterium; assembly: GCA_963698395.1. GTDB lineage: Bacteria > Actinomycetota > Acidimicrobiia > Acidimicrobiales > SZUA-35 > JBBQUN01. Next base: position 463,656 of record CAVOQQ010000008.1, on the reverse strand, counting down.
GGCCGACTGCTGCCTCGACGCGCAGCAACATCAGCTCACGGTCGACCGCCGGGTCCTCCGACCCGAGGGCCAGCGCCCGACTGGCATGCGTGGTTGCCTGGTTCAGCGCGCCGACATCGAGCGAGCGCTGCGCCGCCCGAGTCAGCAGGCCCACCGCTCGCGACTTCATGTCGAGCGGGACCTGATCGACGGGGCCGATCTCGTCGACCAGCTCGGCAACGGTTGCGCTGTGGTGGGCAACGATGTTGAGCGGCATCGTCGCCGAGTCGCTCAGAGCCGCCGCCACCCCGGCGTGACGCTGCGCACGCACGGACTTGGTGAGCCCTTGGTACGCCACTTCCCGCACGAGATCGCTGCGAAAGTGCCACCAATCGCCGGCGAGGTCGAGCAGTCCTCCATCGGCCAGGGCGACGACATCGTTACGGTCGAATTCCTGTGCAAGATGCCAGGCGAAACGCTCCAGCGAGTAGAGCGTTCCTGCGGTGCCCAGAACCGCAGCGTTGTCCACGATCGCCCGTTGACTGGGGTCGAGACGATCCAGCCGAGCCGCGATGAGCCCACGCAATGAGCCGGGCATCTCGGTGCTCTCCGGACTCGATCGGGCGAGGAGCGCCAGCTCGGTCAGAAACAGTGGGTTCCCCCCGCTGCGCTCGTAGAGCTGATCGCGATGCCGAGCGGTGGGCATCTCGCCCAACAAGGAGGACAGCAGGTCGTGGGCTTCACGTCGCGCCAAGGGATCGAGGGGCATGCGAATCGTGATCGGCTGATCCGTCGACGGTGGCCAATCGGGCCGCGACTCTCCTCGGAGGGCGGTGATCAACAGGAACGGACGGTCGACGAGCGAGCGAGTCAACCGATGCAACAAGTCGATGAGCAGCGGATCAGCCCACTGGAGGTCGTCGAGCCACAGGACGACGGGCCCTTCCTGCGATCGCAGACGGAGACCTTCGATGATGAGGCCGAACATGATCTCGCGGCTTCGGCCGGTGTTGCATTGCCGATTTCGGAAGGGTGACCGAGCAGGTGGAGGACGGCCTCGACGAAGCGGTCCAACGAGGGTTCGTCGGGCGAGAAGCCGAGGCGGGAGGCACCGACCTCTCGGCTCGTCCTGCGTACCTGGTCCACGGGAAGCGAAGCGTCGAGATCGAACCGTCCGAGAAGCGCCGTGGCGATCGGAACCCATACGTTGTTCTCGCCGTACGGAGCGCAGGCCCCGGCAAAGATGGTCACCGGAGCCGTCGGGAAGTCCTCGAGCGTCCGATTGATGAAGCGACTCTTGCCGATACCCGCTTCGCCGGTGACCGACACGACGGCACTCTGGCCCGCAGCGACCATCGTCATCACCGAGCGCATGAGTTTTCGCTGGGCGGCACGGCCAACGAACGCCGCGTCGTTGCGAGTGCCCGACCGGGGGTGGCGCCGCTCGAAGCCGACGACGTTCCACACCCGTTCGAGCTGCTTGCGACCACGAACCTCGACGTTCTCGATCGGTTCACGCAGGATGGATTCCGATGCCAGCTGTGCCGTCATGTCGCCGATGAAGATGGATCCGGGCGGCGCCAACGACTGCAGGCGTGCTGCGAGGTTGACCACATCACCCATCGCTGTATACGTATCGGTGCCGGCGACCGAGCCGACGACCACTTCGCCGGTGTTGACGCCGACTCGCAGTTCGAGTTTCGCGCCGAGATCGGTTTGGGTGTCGGAGAACTCCGCGATCGACGTGTGCATCTGCATCGCGGCCCGAATGGCCCGATCCGGATCGTCTTCGTGGGCGACGGGGGCTCCGAAGATGGCGAGAACACCGTCGCCGAGGATCTTGTCGACCCGTCCGCCGAACGCGGCGATGTCGTCCTGCAACCGCTGGAAGGCGCCATCGATGAGACGCTTCACACGCTCGGGGTCCAGTTCCTCGCTGAGCGAGGTGTAGCCGACGATGTCGGCGAAGACCACCGTGACGACCCGGCGCTCCTCTGTCGCCGCGCCGAGCACCTGGTGCCCACAGAACGAGCAGAACCGTGCTCCTTCGGGGAGCGGCCGAGAACAGGAGACGCAGGCCATCAACATCAAGTCCCGACCCTAGGTCAAACGGCTCCACTCGGCCCCGAACACTCGCCTCACTCCACCACGGAGAGCCGTTCGGCATCCTTCTTTGCCATCTGGGCCTTGAGCTGCTCGGGCGTGAGCCGGACGATGTCCTCGTTCTGATGGCTGAAGATGTCGTAGGGCGTGGTGTCCAGGTCCTCGAGCTCGAGTTCTCCTGCCAGCACCTGCGCCTTCCATCGGGCGTGGCTGTCCTCGTAGCCGTGGAACTCGGGCATGACCTCTTCGGCGAACATCTTCAGACTGCTGCAGATGTCCTCGTGGGTCGTCTTGCCGGCCTGGTTCAGCAGGATCACCTGATCGACATGGGCCTCCTGGAACACTCGAAGCTTCTTGCGAATGGTTTCCGGTGAACCCACCAACGCTCCATCGAAAGCAGCCTGCGCCTTGTCGGTGTGGCGCCACTCCTGGAACTCGCTCCACAAGTCACCTCGACCCGGAGCGTCGACGCCCTTGCGGCCGTAGTAGGAGAGGGCGAAGATGAAGAAGGTCCAGCCTGATGCCTTCTCGTAGGCCTCCTCGTCGGTCTCTGCGCACATGAACCCGGACACCATGGCGATGTTCGGATTCGCCGGATAGTCGGTGAGCTTGGCCTGATTGTGCAGCAGGTTGTTGTAGTACTTGTTGACCCAGGCGTGCGCCGCCTCGGGCGAAACGAAGGTGAAGCCGAGCGCACCCATGCCCCAGGCCCCGGCTTGTCCGATCGTCTGGATGTTGGAACACGCCACCCACAACGGTGGGTGGGGTTTCTGATAGGGCTTGGGGACGACGTTGCGGGCGGGGAAGTCGTGATACTCGCCGTGGAACTCCCAGCTGTCCTTGGTGAACATCGGGATGATCGCCTGCACCGCCTCTTCCCAGCGGTCACGTTTGGTACGAACCTGGACACCGAACGGATGGAGCTCGGCCGGGCCTGCTCCTTCACCGAGCCCGAGTTCGACCCGGCCGTCTGACAACAGGTCGAGCGTGGCCACCCGTTCGGCAACGCGGTGGGGCTGATTGGTCGGCAACTGGATCACGCCGTGGCCGAGGCGGATCTTCGATGTGCGTTGGCTGGCCGCCCCGAGGAACACCTCGGGCGCCGAGGAGTGCGAGTACTCCTCGAGGAAGTGGTGCTCCACCTCCCACGCGTAGTCGTAGCCGAGTTCGTCGGCCAGCTCGATCTGGGTCAGCGAATCATGGAGTAGCTGGTACTCCGACATCTCGCCCCACGGGCGAGGTAGCTGGTGTTCGTAGAAGATCCCGAACTTCATCGTTGCGTCCTTCTCTCGGTCTCGCCCCTCGTGGTCGGGTGACGGTGCCCATCCGAGCACCTCTGGCGGTGTGACGCAATCCACACCGCCGCATTCATCGACCGCACCAAGCTTGGTCGCGGCGCAAGACCTCGAGACTCAGATGCTTGGTTCGTTGGGCACGAACCACTCTGGTACCTTGCACCCGCGATGGATCGTTTCTACCCGATTGGCACTCCCGGCATCGCCTGGGGCGACGCCGAGAAACGAGCGTGGTTCGAGTCCCGGTCGCCGGTTCGCAGCTACCGAGAAGAAGTCCTGGCCAAGATCGAGGCGCTCGATGACTCATTCGACGTGTTTCGGTACGGATCCCTACCGCTCGACCCAGCGCGCTACCCGCTGATGGCCGTCAAGATCGCCGCTACCCGAACCGAGGCGCCCTGGGCCTTGATCACCGGCGGTGTGCACGGCTACGAGACCAGCGGTGTCCAGGGTGCCCTCGCGTTCTTGGAGACACAGGCCGAGGCCTACCGAAACCGCGTGAACCTGCTCGTCGTCCCATGTGTCAGCCCATGGGGCTACGAGGTGATCAATCGGTGGAATCCCCACTGTCTCGACCCCAATCGATCGTTCGTCACCGACAGCCCCGTCGGAAGAATCGGCTGCGGTGATGACGTTGATCGACGATCTCGACGTCGACTTCCTTCTGCACATCGACCTTCACGAGACGACCGACAGCGACGAATCGGAGTTTCGGCCGGCCGTCGCTGCCCGTGACGGGCAGCCCTTCGAACCGGGATCGATCCCCGACGGCTTCTACACGGTTGGTGACAGCGAGAACCCGCAGCCTCGCTTCCAGGCCGCGATCATCGCCGGAGTCGAACAGGTCACCCACATCGCACCGCCAGATGACGCAGGCCAGATCATCGGATCGGACGTCACCCAGCACGGAGTGATCAACTACCCCAATGCCGCGCTGGGACTTTGTGCCGGCATCTCCGGTGCCCGTTTCACGACGACGACCGAGGTGTATCCCGACAGTGCGAAGGTCACGGCAGATCTCTGCATCGAGGCCCAGGTTGCCGCGGTACGAGCCGGGCTCGAGTTCGTTCTGCAGACCCGATCAACGAAGGATGAAGGATGGAACTGATGAGTCACGGAGGACGGTTGGCAGCCAAGGCCCTGAAGGCCGCCGGTGTCGAGTGTGTGTTCACCCTGTCTGGTGGTCATGTCATGGGCATCTACGACGGATGTCTCGACGAGGGCATCAGGGTGATCGATGTTCGCCACGAACAGGCGGCGGTGCATGCCGCCGATGCCTGGGCTCGCCTCAACCCCGGTCGGGTTGGCGTCGCCATCCTGACCGCCGGCCCGGGCGTGACCGACGGGGTCACCGGGGTTGCCAATGCCTGGCGAGCGAACTCGCCCATCCTGGTCATCGGAGGGCAGGGGCCGTTCAACAACTTGCGGCGAGGCTCGTTGCAGGAGATGGACCACGTCTCGGTGATGAAGCCGATCACCAAATGGGCCGATGCCTGCTACGAGACGGGTCGGATCGCCGAGTACGTCGAGTTGGCCATCCGGACCGCCATGTCGGGGGTGCCCGGTCCCAGTTTCCTCGAGATCCCGATGGACGTCCTGCATGCCCCGATCGACCTCGAATCGGCCCCGATGCCCACGTTCCGGGACTATCGAGTGGCTTCGCCGGCCCCCATCGCGCAGGTCGAAGCTGCCCTCGAGCTGTTGAGGGGTGCTCGCCAGCCCATGCTGATGGCGGGAACGGCGCTGAAGTGGTCCGAAGGTGGACCGGCCTTGCGTCGATTCGCCGAGGCGACCAACATCCCGGTCTTCACCAACGGCATGGGCCGGGGCCAGCTCCCCATGAGCCATCGCCAGTTCTTCAACCGCACCCGCAAAGACGCCTTGGCCGGCGCCGATGTCGTCGTCCTGGCCGGAACCCCGCTCGACTTCCGGATGAAGTACGGGGCCTCGATCCCCGCCGATGCCAAGGTCGTGCAACTCGATCTCGACGAGACCCTGATCGGCCAGAACCGGTCCGCCGACGTGGGGCTGGTCGGCAACCTGGGGGTCAACCTCGACGCCATGCTCGGCGGTCTGGGGACCGGCGAACTCGACTTCTCCGACTGGTCGGCCACCCTGCGAGCCATCGAGGATGCGGCCGAGGAGGCGTTGGCATCCCTGCTCACGAGCGACGAGGTGCCGATCGATCCAATGCGCCTGTGCAAGGGCATCGCCGACGTCATCGCCACCGACGACGAGATGATCGTCATCGGCGATGGAGGCGACATCGTTGCCCAGGCCTCCAAGGTGCTCAAGGTCCCCGACCGGGGCACCTGGATGGACCCGGGCCCTCTCGGCACCCTTGGGGTCGGCATGCCCTTCGCCCTGGCAGCCCAGCTGGCCAACCCCGACAAGCGGGTCTTGATCATCTACGGCGACGGCAGCTTCGGCCTCAACGGGTTCGAGTTCGACACCGCCGTTCGGTTCGGTTTGCCGATCGTTGGTGTCGTCGGCAACGACGCCGCCTGGGGTCAGATGATGCGCCCCCAAGCCATGATCTATGGCGCCGACCGGCTGGTGGCCACCACGCTGTCCTACACCCGCTACGACAAGGTGGTCGAGGCCTTGGGCGGACACGGCGAACACGTCACCGAGCCGGCTGAGATCGTGCCGGCGATCGAGCGAGCCCTGGCCAGCGGCAAACCGGCGCTGGTGAACGTCGAGATGCGCACCGACGTCGACGGGATGAAGGGCTCCACCTACGTCTGACAGCCTCGAGGGTCAGGGAACGTACTGCTCCTCGATCGAAGCGATGCGTCCGTCCTCCACGTTCAGCCAGACGCCTGGCCGATAGCTCCGTAGCGGTTGCTCTGCTTGCCAAACGGCGTAGGGGACAACGGTGAGACTCGCCGGGTTCCCAGGATCGGGATACCACGCCACCTCGGCCGACGGATCGACGGCCACCGCTCGGAGCCGATCGCTCGTGTTGCGGATGTGGTAGTCGTTCGGGGGCGGGCTCTCCTCCCCGTCTTCGCTTGCCGCAGCCGCTGCTGCGGTGCCGGTGAACCAGCAGGCGAGGTCGAACGACACCTGGTCGGCCTCGGCATCAGGGATGAAGCCGAACCAGCGTCCATCTCGCAGCGTGTCGTCTGGCGCCGTGCAACCGGCGCCAGCTGCTCGTTCGTTGACGGGGATGTCGAGTTGTTCGCCAGTCCGACTGACCTCGAAACACTCGCGCTGCAGCCAGTTGGCGAATGCATCGCAGCTTCCTTCGATCCGGTAGCGAACCCGTTCGACTTCAGGAAACTGGAACACGGTGCTGTTGAGCGTGGCGAGAAGCGACTCGCTTCCGCAGCTCGTCGACGCGTTCGGCAGGAGCGACCGAAGATCGACGAAGTCGACCTGCAACAGGCCGTCACTCAGGTTCACCAACGACACGACGTCGGCCGTTGCCGCCGAGAAGAACGATCCTGCCCCGGCCGCCGTTTCGTCAGCGGTCGGGCCGGCCGCCAACTGTTCGAGTGCGGCCTCGATTGGATCGAGATCATCGGGGATCCTCCGAGGAAAGGCCTCGACGACGGAACAGTCCGACCCGTCGCCGGTGCTGAAGTAGACCTCCACGATGACGCCCGCTGTCTCGGTGGTCGTCGAGGCGGTCGTCCCGGTGGTCTCCACGATGGTCGCTTCAGTCGTCGCGTTCGCCATCGCTCCGGTCGTTGCTGTCATCTCCGTGGTCGGAGTGCCTGCATCGCCGCCATTGCCACCGCAGGCGCCAAGGACAGCGGCGAGAGCAACGGCGATCAAGCTCGATCGAGACCGAGTGTTGTCACGCCTTCGGTTGTCCATGTGCGAAGCCCAACACGCCGGCGAGCGGTCGGGCAGAGCCGAAAGTCCTCAGGCCGTGCCGACAGCGATCAGATGCGCCCGAACTCACCGTCGACCTCGCTTGATCACCAGCAATGGCTTGCGACGAAACTCAGGTGCCGGTGTGGATCTTCGTGGCCCGGAGGATGTCTTCCATGAGGCACCACTTGGTGATCGACGATTGCAGCAGGTTCACCCCGATGAATGCCGTAAAGAGGAGCCACCACGCACTCACCCAGGAGCCAAGCAGCAGCGACACGAGAATCAACACACCGGCGATCAGTCGAATCTTGCGTTCCAAGCTCATGAGCAGCACGTCCTTGCGATGATGGCCGACGATCTACTGCATCGGGCTGGCACCCGCTCGACCAATTGTACGTACAATGTAGCGGCCGGCTCGCCGCGTGGTGGCTCTCTCGACCGGCGACGTGACATCAACGGGACGTACGTCTCACGGCCGCGCCAGATGTCGCGCAACCGTGCCGTCGACCCTGCCTCGGATCTTGATCACGCACGAGCACTCAGGATCCACCATCACGCGCAGCCCATTCCGGAGCGAGCCCGCCTTGCGCCGAGATGGACTCGAGGGTGAACAACAGGTTGTCGGGCGTGCCCACGCAACAGCCATCGCGGAATACCACGGGAAACACATCGGGGTGGGTGTCGGCCAGCCATTGCTCGAAGCTTGCGAACTGCTCCAGCCATGCCAACTCAGCGTCAGAGTCCAGGTTGCCACCTCCTTGTTCCACCCGGATCTCGACGATGAGGCCATCATCAACGCGAAAGCTCTGGTTGGTCACGGTCTTCTCGTTGCCTGCAGCCGCTCCGAAGTAGTCCTGCTGGCGGATCTCGCACACGACCTCGTCCGCAACGGCAGCACATTCGTGGTCGAGGTCCAAGACGATCACCGATCCCCACGCGTTCTGAGCCAGCACGATGTCACCGACGGTGATCACACCGTCTGCGTCCCAATCCCAGGTCTCGTCGTAGCCGGCTTCGGGAGGGACGGGCGAACGGAGACTTGTGGTGCGCCCGTCGATGTCGGTCAGGGCGGCATCCGGAGCGAACAGTGCCGCTGCTTCGTCGAACCGTTGCTCGTCCAAGAGCTCGAAGAGAGCTTCGACCGCAGCGACATCCGCCTCGGTCGCAAGAGCGATCGGCGGCGGTGCTGTTGTCGTCGTGCTCGGAGGCACCGGGGATGGCTCTGGGCCGAAGCGGAGGACGAGGAACCCATACGGGGGGATCGACTCGACCGGCTCGTAGTCAACGAATCCGCCGGACTCGATCTGTGGCGAATGCGCTTCCGGCCCCACCAGCGGTGTCACCCCCATCATGCTGTCAAGCGGGCCCGTAGCCAGATTCAGTGAGACGTCGGTCAGCTGCTCGGGGCCCACATTCAACACGACCAGCACGTGGTCATCCCCCGAGGAGCGAAGGAATGCGATGGTGTTCCGGGCAGTTGTCTGCACCGGGATGACCGCACCACGTCTCAGGGCCAAACTCTCGGTTCGATGCTGAATCAACGCTCGGTAGTGCGCGAGCAGCGAGTCCGGGTCGGCTGCCTGCTGGGCGACGTTGGTATCCGCGAAGCGAGAATCGGGTGATTGCCACGGCATGCCAACGGTGAAACCGACCCCAGGCTCTTCGGCCGTCCATGGCATCGGCGTGCGAATTCGCTCGTCCGGTTTGGTGCCCTGGAGGCCGATCTCCTCGCCGTAGTAGATGAACGGCACACCGGGCCCGGTCAGCAACCAGGTGGCGGCAAGCCGGGCAACTCGGACGTCACCGCCCACAACACTCATGATCCGGTTCATGTCGTGGTTGGTCAGGAAGGTTGCGTACTGCAACTCGGGATAGGCGTTGATGGTGGCGACCAGCGCTCGGTCGATCTCGGACAGCGAGTCCCGAGACGATCGCATTGGGGACTGCCTGGGCCAGATCGAACTCGAAGGCCAGATCGAGTGCGTCGGGGACGTAGCGAGCCACGTCTTCGGTCGGGCTCCACACCTCGCCGAGCACCAGGGCATCGGCGTTGATCGAGTGCACGAAGTCTGTGAAATCCTCGAGCCATGCGACGGTTGCCGGTGTGTCGCTGAGCGTCGCGCCGTCCTCGATCAGGTGACGGGCGGCGTCGAGTCGGAACCCATCGACACCAACGTCCTCCAACCAGAATCGAGCGGTGTCGTAGAGCTCAGCTGTCGTCGCAGGGTTCTCCAGGTCGAGATCGGGCATTCCTTCCCAGAACAGGCCGAAGTAGTAGCGATCGTCCATGGGATGCCAGACCGGGCCACCATTCCATGGACTGACTGTCCCGGGGTCGGCATCAGACCAGCGGTACCAGTCCGTGAACTCGTCCTGTCCATCGGCCGCGGCGAGGAACCACGGATGCTCGCTCGACGTGTGATTGATCACGAGATCGATGAGCACGGCAATGCCTCGGTCGTGGGCGGCATCGAGGAAGGCCATGAAGTCTTCCATTGTCCCGTAGTCGGGACTCACCGTCCGATAGTCGACGACGTCGTACCCGTGGTACGAGGGTGAAGGGAAGATCGGCATCAGCCAGATTCCGGTGATACCGAGATCCTCGCTGGTCGTCGGATCACCGTCGTTGAGGTAGTCGAGCGAACTGGTCAGTCCTGCGAAGTCACCGATCCCGTCACCGTCGGAGTCCATGAATGATCTGACGAAGATCTCGTAGAACACCCGCTCGTTCCACCACGGGAAGGGGCTCTCGGGCTCGGCCGCGGCGGTCGCTGTGAGAGTGGAAGCGGCCGGTGCCGCTCCATCATCGTCGGCCGTACAGCCGGCTGCGATCAGGGCAGCAACGACGAAGGCGAGGAACGGGCGCACCCCACGATCCTTTGCCGAGACCGGCCGGAGGGGCAGAGGCCATAGACCTTGTCGGGCTAGGAGTGATCGACGACGATCGACGTCTTCGAGCCAGGCCCAAGACCGTCCCTCTGAGCAGACCAAGTGCCTGGCACCAACCTCGAGCGGGCTCAGAAGCATCCGCGGCACCCGCTTCGCCGACAGTGCAGCGCAGGTCGACCAGTCTGGGCTGGGCGAAGTCTGCCCCAGAGCCGGCGTTGCACGGGTGATCCGTCCGGTCTGGCCTGAGGTCATCGAGACACGTGTCATCGGGAACGGAACGAGAGGCGACGCTGGCAGGTCAGCTCAGATTCACGGGCTCGCGCAGTTGGTGTTCCAGCCGTCGGGTTGGAGATCCGCGGAGACGAGCACATCGGTCTGCGCGCCAGCACCGACCTCGAAGACCTGCTGGCAACCGAACAGACCCCTGCCGTCGGTATTGACCGGAACCCACCGGCTCACCGGATTCAATGCGTCATCGACCCAAACCACCAACGTATAGACGCCCGGTTCGACCGTCAACGCCTCGTCCGACACGAACGGGAACCGCCCCACTCCCGAAGGTCCTGGCTCGCGAACAACCTCAGTCATCGTGACATCGTCGTCCGAGATCACCGACCAGAACCCACCGATCGCATCGCGTTCCAGATCGATCAACTCGCCGCCTTCGTACACCACCACAGCCAGGTCGTCGCCTACATGACCCGACACGCCCGACACCGTGACAACGACCGCCTGACCATCCCCACACCCGACACCGCAGGCATCGACGTCTCGAACTCGGGCGGCCACACATCTTCGTCAGGCGTGACCGGATCAGCGGCGTTGGTGCCCGGGACCGTGACTCCGGTGGCGCAGTTGGTGTTCCAGCCGTCGGGTTGGAGATCCGCGGAGACGAGCTCTGAGCGGCGCCTCATAACCTCACGGTGCCCTTCCGATACCGAACCCATGACTGCGAGGGAGTTGCCCATGCCGGCGGGCTTCGCGTCGGTCGACGAGCGCCTTGCCGCGCTTGCGGACCTGGTTCCGGGAGCGATCGACGCGATCTGTCTCGACGAGACCTTCCATGTCGTCGCCCTGCCGCAAGCACTTTCGACACTCGGGTTCAGCAGCAAACGATGGGAGACGAACTCGACCAGCCGCCCGCTCGACGTCACGCACCCCGAAGACCGTCCTCTGCTGATGGGGCTCCTCGCTCGCGCCAGGGCCGAGGGGCTTGCTTCGGGTGCTCTTCGATTCGCCGACCTCGACGAACCCTGCCAACTGCACGCGATCGATCTGGTCGAAGTCTGGGGTGTCTACCTCTTCGTTCGAGGCGGTGAGTCGGCGCGAGTGACGAGCGTTCGGCAGCAACCCGGGTCGGCCACGACGGCTCTTGCAGCACCGTGACGCCTCGGCTGGGTTCCTCTGGGCCGACGAGAACACCACGGCGGTGCTGGGTTGGACAACGGCCCAACTCGACACCATGACGGCGTTGGATATCGTCCACCCCGAAGACGCAGAGCGGGCCGTCGACTCGTGGCTCTTGATGATTGCCGGGAGTGAGACGGCGCCGGTTCGTTTGCGATACCGACACGTTTCGGGCGGCTACCGCTGGTTCGAAGCACACAACACCAACTACTTGGATGATCCGGATCGCGGGTTCGTCCAAACGGAGTTGATCGACATCGACGGCGAGATGACGGCGCTCGCTCGAGCCCGAGACTCCGAGTTGCATTTCGCCACACTGACGGAGTCACTTCCGATCGGCGTGGTACAGATCGACTCGAACGGCGAGATCGCCTTCGCGAACGATTGGATGAAGGGGCTGACAGGACTCGGGAGTGAGGCGCTCGCTGACTTGGACTGGATTGCACCAAGCGATCGAGACGTGCTGCGTTCGAAGGTCTCCCAGACACTCCGAGGCGGGCTGCATCAGGAATGCGACGTCCTGGCGTTCGACGTCGAGGGAGAGACACACGTTTGTCGGGTTCGCCTCCGACCCATGCCTTCGACCGAGGACGCCGGTGGTGCCATCGCCCTGCTCGAAGACGTCACCGCCAGTCGTGACTTCCAGCACCAGCTGCGCATCCAAGCGCTCACCGACGAGCTCACCGGTTTGCCGAACCGACGAGGTTTGAACGAGTGGCTGGAACGACATGGCGACGAGGCGGGGCGACAGGGTCTGTCCATCTTCTTCGTCGACCTCGACGACTTCAAGCTCGTCAACGACGTCATGGGTCACGCTGCGGGAGACGAGATCCTGACCGCTGTGTCGAAAGCGATCAGCGAAACCGTGCGTCCCCAGGACCACGTCGCTCGGATCGGTGGCGATGAGTTCATCGTCGCAGCACTCGGAATCACCGAGCGATCGACCACCCACTCGATTGCACGTCGGATCGTCGACGCCATCGCTCGCCCCTTGGTCATCAACGGGGAGATCGTCTGGCTGGGGTGCAGCATCGGCATCGCTTCGACCGCTCCCGATACGTGCGTCATCGATCGATTGATCAGCGATGCCGATCTCGCGATGTACGAGGCAAAGAGGGACGGAGGTCGAGGGTTTGCCTTCTTCGACGAAGATCAGCGGCGCGGCGTCGAGAACCGACTGCGCAACGAGAACGACCTTCGCGCCGGTCTCAGGGAGCAGCAGTTCGAGCTGTACTTGCAGCCCGTCGTCAACCTGTTGACCGGCGATGTCGAAAGTGCCGAGGCGTTGCTGCGTTGGAATCATCCCCATCGCGGACTCGTCTCGCCGGCGGAGTTCATTCCCACGGCCGAACGGACCGGCATGATCCTCGAGCTCGGAGCCTGGATCCTGGACGAGGCGTGCAGAATCGCGGCGAGCTGGCCGGGCCATCCGATCGCGGTGAACATCTCGCCCCGGCAGTTGGCCGAGACCGGATTCGTGCATTCGGTCCTTTCAGCAATCGAAAGCCACCGGATTGCGCCGTCGGCCATCGTGCTCGAGGTGACCGAGACGGTCTTCCTCGACACCGATACCGAAGTACTGTCGACGCTCGACGAGCTGGTCGCGTCGGGAGTTCGCATCGCCCTCGACGACTTCGGCACCGGCTACTCGTCGTTGAACCACCTGAGGCAGATTCCGGCCCAGATCGTCAAGATCGATCGGACCTACATCGCCGACATCGGCGTCGACTCGGGCACCACCGCGATCGTCGAAGCAGTCGTCGGTCTCACTGACCGCCTTGGGCAGAACCTCATCGCCGAAGGCATCGAGACCGAGGAGCAGCTCGCAGTGCTCCGGGAGATGGGTGTCGTTCTCGGGCAGGGATACCTGCTCGGACACCCGTTACCGGCACCAATGTTCTTGGCCAGCGTCTCGAACGCCACGTGTGAGCGCTGACCGCCGTGCATGCACGCCGCGCACTCGGCCAACGACTGCCGACGTAACCACGGGTGGTTGTCGGCGTCCGGATGGGTGTCGGACAGCGGGTTGCGCCGACCAGAGGACCCGAAGGAGGCCTGTCATGGCTGAGTCACCGATCCGTATCGCCGTCGAGTTGGAGGGCATCGAACCGAATGTGCGTTTCCAGTCCGCCCTCGACGAGCTGACCGCTGCTGCCGCCGAGCTGATCGACGAGGCCTCGGAAGTGACCGGCTACCTCATCGGTGACGACGTCGGTGTCTTGCGTGGCGAGTGGACCGATCCACGGCCTGGCGTGAAGGGGTTCAACATCGGCATGCCCCCGTCGCAGAAGGGTGTCTTTCCCTCTCGCAATCTCCTCGGTGACGACAGCGGCGCTCTGCGAGGAGGCGGCGGCGTGTGATCGAATCAGGCCAGTGAGCGAAGCGAACGACGTGGGCGAAGCGAACGACGTGGGCGTTGAGGGACTCGAACCCCCGACATCCTCCTTGTAAGGGAGGCGCTCTAGCCAACTGAGCTAAACGCCCGTGCGGTTGGCGAGCCTAGCGGGGCGGGGCCGAAGTCTCGCCGACACACCCCTTGATCTGGTCACCACCGTCGCCGCATGGCGACGACCTGGTCGAGCAGAGCCGGCGTTGCCGCCGCAACGGGGGCTCGTCGGGCAGCGGGGTCGAGAACGACGAGATCGTCGCCGAAGGCATCGACGATGGGCACGCCCGACTCGGTACACACGAGCATGCCGCCGAGGTAGTCCCAGACCCCGTGAGCCCGATCGACGTCGGCGCAGGCATCGAACGTGCCCGTCGCCACGGCGCAGAGATCGAGCGCAAAGGCTCCATAAGCCCGGTACTGGCGCCAACCACCGTGCTCGGGAGGCAAGCCGGAGAAGGCCACGATGGCGTCGCCGAGCTGCGTCACATCGGTGGGACCGTTCCTCACCCGATCGGGCACGGATCGATCCACGACCACGCCCTCGCCCCGGATCGCCCGGAAGCGCTCGCCCGTGGCGAGGTTGGTGACGTGGGCGACCAGGGGGCCGTCGGCGTCGACCGCACAGAGGCTCGTTGCGTACCAGGGCAACCGGTGGGACGCGTTGGTGGAGCCGTCGACCGGATCGACCACGACGGTGATCCCGCTCGAAGCAGGGCTCGAGCCGTCACGCCGGCCGACGAGCCCGGACTCTTCGGTGAGCACCGCAAAGCCATCATCGAGCAACGCAGGTAGCAGCAACTCGTCGGCGACGACGTCGTGCACGTACTGGCCCGACCGGTTCCCCGAAAGGCCCCAATCATCGAGTTCGTCGAGGCGTCGGCGAAGCTCGGCGGCGAGGTCGTCGAATCGATCCAGGATTGCGGTCGGCTGCACGGCGGCGACGCTAGCGGTTCCTCGCCCAACCCGAAGGGTGTCAAGTGACCTCGCCAGATCCGCCAACGGCGAGGGAACCAAAGAAATCGCTGGCAGGCTTCTCACGAGCTTTTCTCTTCAGGAGTCCCATGGCGATCATCGACGTCCCCGGCTTCGTCGCCGAAATGAAAGAACACGCCGCCGACCACGGCTTTCACGTCCACGATGAACGGCACTTCGTCGAAACGTACTCGTTGCGCCAGGTCTGGGAAGTCGACCTCCACCCCGAGCGGGCCTGCGGTGGTCCGCTCGATCTCCATCTGGCTGTCGAACTCGACCCCCGCACCATGCTCGGCTTCGAAGACAAGATGATCGAGGAAGACGAGCCGGAGAGCCCGCCCCGGGGCTATCTGTTTCCGCTGATCTTCAACTGGGCCCTCCCGCCTCTGCCCAAGGGACCCGACCTGCTCCTGCTGGCCACCGAGCTCGCAGGCATCGGCGGACCAGACCTCCCGCTCGAGATCGCCGCGATCGACTCCACGATGTCGGTCACCGACGCGCCGGTTCGCACCCTGTCGATCACGGCCAAGGTCGATCTCGACATGGCCGATGTCTACCTTCGTCAGGAAGACCTGTGCGATGTGTTCGACCGCTGTCTCGACGTCAGCGAGTGGGTGCTCGATCGCTCCCCCATCTGGCTCGACGAGGTCTGACCACCGGCTCGGTCGAGACCTCAGCGTCCACCGCTCACGTTGACCAACGTGCCGGTCACGTAGGACGACTTGTCCGAGGCCAGCCACATGATCACGTCGGCGACCTCGTCGGCGGTGCCACCCCGATGCATGGGCACGTTCGGAGCCAGGTCGGCCACGCGATTGGGTAGTCCCGCGCTGGCGTGGATGTCGGTGTCGATCAAACCCGGGCGAACGGCATTCACCCGAATCCCCTCGGTCGCCACTTCCTTCGCCAGACCGATGGTGAGGGTGTCGGTGGCTCCCTTCGACGCGGCGTAGTCGACGAACTCGTTCGGGCTGCCGAGGAACGAGGCGGCCGACGAGACCACGACGACCGTGCCACCGCGTCCACCATGGTTGGTCGACATCGCCCGGACCGCCTCTCGTGCGCACAGGAAGGCCCCGATCACGTTGGTGTCGATCACTGTTCGCAACCGTTCGACGGTGTAGTTCTCGACCCGGTCGACCGGTGCGACGACGCCGGCGTTGATGATCACCGAGTCGAGGCGGCCGAACGTCGAGCGAGCGCCGGCGAACAGTCCGAGCACGGTCGCCTCCTGACCGATGTCACCGGCAGCGGTGATGACCCGAGCGCCGGCCGCTTCGGATCGGGCAACCACGGCGGCCATGGCCTCATGGTCGCTCCGGTACCCGAGGCAGAGGTCGAAGCCGGCAACGGCGGCCTGTTCGGCAACGGCGGCACCGATGCCACGACTGGCTCCGGTGATGAGCATGACGGGGCGATCGTTCTCGGTCATGGAGCGACTGTAGGTCCTCGACGACCGACCGCACGTGCCCATCGATCCGGAGCGAAGTATGTTCACAGCCATGACCTCCTCCGGCCCATCCATCGCTGCCACCTCGCTCCCCCTCGCCGACTTCGGCCGAACGGGCCATCGCAGCACGAGGGTCATCTTCGGGGCCGCAGCGCTGGGCGGGATGAGTCAGGAGCGGGCCGACGCCACCATCGCCGTCGTTGCCGAGGCCGGAATCAACCATTTCGACACCGCAGCGTCCTATGGCGAGTCCGAGCTGCGATTGGCACCATGGCTGGCGAGTCACCGTTCCGAGATCTTCCTCGCCACCAAGACCGGTGAGCGTGAGGGCGCAGCGGCCAGGGCCGAACTGGAGCGCTCGCTCGAACGCCTCGGGGTCGACCAGGTCGACCTCATCCAGCTCCACAACCTCGTCGAACCCGACGAGTTCGACATCGCCCACGGTCCGGGCGGTGCGGTCGAAGCACTCGCAGCAGCTCGAGACGAAGGCCTCGTGCGTTTCATCGGCGTCACCGGCCACGGCACCCGAATTCCCTCGATGCACTCGGCGAGCCTCGAGCGGTTCGACTTCGACTCGGTGCTGCTCCCCTACAACTTCACGATGATGGAGCAGCCGGACTATCGCGCCGACGTCGAGCGGCTGCTGGCCACCTGCGCCGAGCGTTCCGTCGCGGTGCAGACCATCAAGTCGTTGGCGAAGGGACGGTGGGCTCCCGACCACGAAGGCCCGCAGTTCAGCTGGTACGAGCCCATCACCGACCAGGATGCGCTCGTTCGAGCCGTTCGCTTCGTGTTGAGCAACGAGCAGGTGTTCCTCAACACCACGAGCGACGCTCGCCTGCTTCCTGCGCTCATCGCTGCTGCCAGCGGCACGAACGATGCACCGACCCGCGAGCAACTCGAAGCCGACACGTTGGCGCAGGGCATCACCCCGCTGTTCGACGCCGGCGAACTCGAGCGCATCTGAGGCAATCGTGGCCGCTGGTTCAGGCGGCGGCCAGGGCGGCGGGTTTGGTCGGGATTCGATAGAGGATCCAGTAGCTGCCGACGAAGCCGAGTGCCACCACCAGCATCCGCACCTGCGAGATCTCGATCACCAAGCCGGCACTGAGGCCGATCGCCAGCCACATCATGACGTTGGCGCGGATCTTCACCGAGCGGGTCATGCCGAGCCCTTCCCGATAGTCGCTCACCAGCGGGCCGACGCCGGGAAGATCGAGGACCCACTGTTCGAAGCGTGGGCTCGACCGGGAGAAGCAGCCGGCGGCCATCACGAAGAAGCCGGTACTCGGCAAGCCGGGCACGACGACGCCAACGCCGCCGATGATGACCAGGATCCACCCGAGCAGCATCCAGGCGAGGCGAATCATGGGATCAGTGTGCTCGCCCCATCGGGGGTGTTGTCAAGAGACCTCGGCACGATGACAGCTCGAAACATGGTCGAGACCTCAGGTCTTGACTCGACCGGCGAGGATCTCGAGCTCGACCCGCAGGCGGTCGCCCAAGACCGACAGGTCGGGGACGAGCTCGCGGTCGGACACGAAGCTGAAATCGACCGAGTCACCGTTGGACATCGCGCTGACCGACAGTCCCGTTCCATCGACCAGGGTCGACATCGAATACTGGTGCGCGATCCGATACCCATTGATCACCTGTTCGTCGCTGCCGCCCGGCACGTTCACCACGTAGACGTTGAAGGGTGGCATCAGTCGGGTGAAGGCGCCGGTGCGCACGATCGACCGCGAAGCGAGGGCCGCCACGGCGGGCGCGGCCCGGTAGACGGCTTGGATGGCTTCGACCGGTCGTGCGTGGATGTCGTCGGTGAGGTCCGCCATCGCCTCACTGATTTCCTGCAGCCGCTCGACCGGGTCGTGCCGGTGGGTTGCCAGCGGAACCAATGCCGTGCCAAGTGGTTCGTCGATCGAGTCGACCAGCAACGGAGTGAGGGCCACGATCGGCTCGGTCGGCAGTTCGTCGTGCAGCACCAGCCAGTGCCGCAGTGTTCCGGCGATCAAGGCCAGGACGACGTCGTTGAACCGGACGTCGTGCTCATGGTGGATCTTCTTGATGTCGGCCATGGGCAGCGTGGTGAACGCGACTCGCCGATGGGTGCCGAGCGTGCGATTGAACGAGGTACGGGGCGCCTGATGATCAGAACCCGGCAGCTCGACCGCACCCTTGGGTGCGGTCCAGGGAGCGAGCGAGCCCAGCACGTTGAACCGACCGACGACCGGGAGCATGCGGGAGGTCTCGAAGACGAGCTCGGCAATGCGCCACGGACTCCGGGCGATCGACCAACCGGCACGGATCAACAGATCGTTGTCGTTGGGAACTCGATCGGTGCGGCGCTTCGGTGCGGGCTCGACGTCGGCGAGGTCCATCAACAACGGCGCGAGGACATCGAGTCCGGTGACACCGTCGATCAACACATGGTGCACCTTGATGAACAGACCGGGGTTCCCGTCGTATCGCTCGATCAGGTACATCTCCCACAGCGGACGTCGACGATCGAGCGGCCGCTCGTGGAGCCGGGCCACCAGGTTGTGCAGCTCGTCGTCGCCGTCGGACTTGGGCACCGCGAGGTGACGGATGTGGTAGTCGAGATCGAAGTCGGGGTCTTCGAGCCACCACGGTCGATCGAGGTGCAGCGGCACCCGGTGCATCCGGCGACGAAAGCCGGGGAGGAGGTGCAGGCGAGCTTCGACGAGTTCTCGCAGGGCATCGAACGTGAGCTCGGGCGCTCCCTTGATCTTCTCGAGTTCGACGAAGAGCGAGTGGTGCCCGAGATTGTGACGGGTCTCGGCAGCGATGAGTTCGGTTTCGCGCGGAGTGAGTTGCTGCATCAGAGATCCTTGGACTGGAAGGGACCGGCGGGCGCGAGGCCGTCGGCCGGGCCCGTCCGCTCGTTCTCGATCGTTGGGTACAACCGCCGCAGCCGATCAGGCGGATCGAATGGATGCCAGTCGCCCCGGGGCAGGGCCAGACGATCGGCGACCAGATAGAACACCGCTCCGTTGGCTCCGAGGCCGATATGGCTGCCCCGGACCTCGACCACCTCGGCTTCGCGGCGGATGGTCTGACGACAGGCAAGCCCCGGCACGACACCGTCGGTGCGGGTCCAGACCGTGGTGGACGGCACCGGGACACGGTCGAGGTCGAATCGTCGAGGCGGTTCGAGGAAGAAGCGGGCGAAGACCTTCTGGATCTGTCCGATGTTGGTCTGATGGCTCTGCATGTTGATCGGGGAGCCGAGGCTGATGACCTGGCGCACCATCTCGGAACGATGTGAGGCAAGGACGCGACCGAGAATGCCGCCGGCGCTCCATCCGATGATGTCGATCGGCTCGCCGTACTGGTGGTAGAGGTTGCGAAGGGTGCGATCGACCCCTTCGGCGAGGTGATGCGATGCGCCCACGTTCAGACCGAGGCCCCATCCGTGCGGTCGGTGGCCGATGGAGCGCAAGAACAGACGCAACGCAACGGTTGCGGAGTCGCCACTGACGAAGCCAGGCAACACCAGCACGGTGCGAGGAGGCCCGAGTGGCGCCACGTAGGCGGCCATGGTGGCCGCCAGGCCGACCATGCCGAACTCGGCGAAGGCCCGCCCCTCGAGCAAGATCGACGACGGCCGGGGCGCTCCGTTCGAGACACGCTCCGCCACGTCGGTCGGTGTTTTCTTACGATGTACGACTCCAGCCATGGCCCACCAAGCCTACTTCAGATCGTCCGTCAGAACGTCACGGGACGACGACGCTCACTGCACCATCGGCACGCCACGACCCCTTGTGAGGTGCGTCACTTGCCTTTGCCACAATTTGTCCGTACATTTAGCGAACGCCTCGCACCGGGCGCTGCAACCACTCGACGTCACCGCACCCAACAGGAAGAGACCACATGAGCAACCATCGCGAAGTCCCGATCACGCAGGCCCAAGAACTCGCTGCACAGGGGGCGCAACTCGTCGACGTCCGCGAAGCCAACGAAGTCGCCGCCGCCGCGCTCGATGGCATCATCCACATTCCGCTCGGTGAGATCCCGGCTCGCATGGTCGAACTCGACCAACAGCGCACCGTCGCGCTGATCTGTCGAAGCGGCAACCGGAGCGGGCAGGCCGCTGCCTTCCTCGCCGCCAACGGCTTCAGCGACGTCGTGAACCTCACCGGCGGCATGATGGCACTGGGCCTCCAGAGCTGAGGGCCACCGAACGAACGATCCGGCATCTCGGAAGCGACGATGGCACGGTCCTCGGACCCATCTGCTTGTCCAAGCAACCGAATACGCCTAGGGTCGCTCCAGGCGTGGGCTTCCCTCCCCCACGCCGCCTCTCGCATCGCTCCCAGTCGCCGGGCGCAACGGATAGATCCCTCAGACGCTGCAATGCTGGGTGTCCACGGCGCTCACCAGTCGAAACGGTAGGTCGATCGGCTCGAGTAGGTCTGGCCCGGTCGCAGCACCGACGAAGGGAAGTCTGGCCGGTTCGGGCTATTGGGCCAGCCCTGGGGCTCGAAGGCGATGGCTTGGTACGGAGGCACCAGGTGGTTGCCGGTGTACACCTGCAGACCGAGCTGATTGGTGGTGATCGACAACCGGCGCCCTGTCGGGGGGTGATCGAGTACGACGACCGGGTCGTCGCTCGTCTCGTTCGCCGTGTAGCAGTGATCGAGACCGCCCGAAGCCAGCACCGACGCCAGCGTCTCGCCGCCGCCCAGGTCGAACTGCGTGCCGGCGGTCGCCACCGGCGGACCGAGTTGAGGGATGCCATGGTCGTCGGTGAGCAGGACGCGGTCGAAACCGACTCGTAGGCGATGTTCGGCGATCGTGGTTGCCTCGGGGCCGCCGAGATTCCAGTAGGCATGATTGGTCAGATTGATGACGGTTGGCGCATCGGTGGTTGCGGTGTGCTCGATCACGAGACGTCGATCGCCGAGGCGGTAGGTGGTTGCTGCGTTGACCGTTCCCGGGTAGCCGCCCTCACCATCGGCGCTCACCAACCGGCACCGCACTCCGAGTCCATCGTCGATCATCTCCGCTTGCCACAGCCGATGGTGGAATCCGTTCCGGCCGCCGTGTAGATGATTCGGCGCCTCGTTCGATTCGAGCTCGTGGCAGACACCGTCGAGCTCGAACGCCGCACCGGCGATCCGGTTGGCGAATCGCCCGATGGTCGCACCCATGTAGCGCCCGTCGATCGTCTGGAACCCCGCGTACTCGGTCGGACCACGAGTGATTCGCACCGACTCGCCCGGATGCTCGACGTCGGGCACGCGGACCGACACCAGGTGCGCGCCGTAGGACAGCACCGTTGCCTCGATCCCACTCGGGTGTCGTAGGACGAACCGCTCGATTGCTCCGGACTGGATCTCGTCGTCGGCCGACGACGCAGGGCTCACGTGTCGACGCCCACCGCAGCCACGTCGATTGCGTCGATCATCCGCCGCCGCAAGGAATCGAGATCGATGCCTTCGGTCGACTTCTGCCCCATGAGGTAGCGGGCGTAGACCCCGTGAAGGATGCAACCCGTCTTGAAGTGATTGAACGCTCGGTAGTACGGCAGGGCCGTGAGGTCGGCACCGGTCGCAGCGGCGTAGCGCTCGGCCAGCACGTTCCGATCGGGAAAGCCCGGCGCCGTCGTGGCCGCCAGCGCTTCCATACCCCGAGCCTCGAGTTCCTCGGCATTCACCCAGGCGTTGAGGGCGTAGGCCATGTCGGCCATCGGGTCACCGAGCGTGGCGATCTCCCAGTCGAGCACCGCCGTGATGCGGCCGTCGGTCCCGATCATCACGTTGTGCGTGCCGTAGTCGCCGTGCACCACAGCGCCCCGGACCTTGCTCGGGAATGTTGGCCTGGAAATAGTCGTGCAGGTCGTGGACGCGCTGATCGTCGTATTGCGCGTCCTGCGGAGGATGAGGTCCACGATCCGTACCAGGTGCGCAACTGACGAGCCACATAGTCGGTGGGGCGGCCCAGATCACCGAGGCCGACGTCGTCGGGGTCGACCGAGTGGAGCGCCGCCAGGGTGTCGATGAACGATTCGGCCATGACGGGTCGTGCCGCCATCGGGAGATACGCCTCGACATCTTCGTTCGTGTAGAGGGCCTTTCCTTCGACCATGCTCATCACATAGAACCGGGCGCCGGTGACCGACTCGTCGTCGCAGAAACCGTGAGCGATCGGGACCGGCACGGCGGTGGGGCCGAGGCCGGAGATGACCTTGAACTCTCGGGCCATGTCGTGTGCCTTCGGCAGCAGCTTGCCCAGCGGCGGCCGGCGGATGACGGCGCGACGTCCTTCGGTGTCGGTGAGCGCAAAGGTGAGATTCGAATGGCCACCCTCGAGCCGCTCCCACTCGAACGGTGGGGTCAGCCCGGAAACATGTTCGCGAATCCACGCTTCGACCGCCGGCTGGTCGTAGCCAGGGATCTCGTGCTCGTTGGTCGATGATGAGTTGGACACGCCCAGAAGCTAGCGGAGCGGTGCCGGGTCGCCGAATTGGCTTCGGCCCGCTGGAGCGAGGGAACACTGATGCCCGTCAGGCAATGGGCCAGACGATCAAGGTCTGCCAAGAGGCCGGGTCGGGATCGGTCTGCGGATCCGAAAGGTAGCTCTCCCACATTCCGGACGCAGGGCGCAGCTGCTGTGCGTCCATCCAGGAAACGAGGTCGCGGTAGGTCTGCTCCATCGTCTCGAAGGGTCCGATGTGCATGACCTGCACGGCTCGGCCGGCCGGCAGCGTCAGCGAGTGCGCCTCACCCTCCAAGTCGACCCGTGCCGACACCGGGAATCCCGCCTCGACAGCGACTGTCTCGGCTGGCATCTCGGGGTAGAAGCCGAAGGGTGGACCAACGATCTCGACGCCGGCGACGTGCGCCGCCTCTGCGGAGGCGGTGAACGCCCGCTCGAAGAAAGCCGGAAGCTCGGCCATGGGGACGTCGCCGCGAACAGCGATGGCCTCCTGCGATTCCATCTCGACGACATGGGGCGACAGATTCGACATGTCGATGATGCTGACGCTGCCTCACGGATCTCGCCAGGGCACTTCGCCACCACGACACCCCGCTCCCACATGACGGGCGGATGACACGCCGAGCCAGCATGTGCAACCCAATTGCAATACTCTTGTGTCGTGGATGGATCTCCGGTTCAAGGCGCAGGGACACAGCGGGTCGTCGATCGGCGACCAATCACGCACGTTCCGGACGCCAACGACGGCGCGATCGACCTCTCCGGTGTCTTCAACTTTCGCGATCTCGCCTCGGCCCAAGCGGCGGGCGGCTCGCTTCGAAGCCGCCTCGTCTACCGGGCCGACGGCATCAACCGCTGCCGCGACACCGAGACCCAGATGATCGCCGATCTCGGCGTTCGCCGTGTCCTCGACCTACGTACCGACCGAGAACGCATGGCCGACGGCGTGTTCGATCACCCCGACATCGTGACCGTGCACATTCCGATGATCGAGAACCTCGAGGCGCTGGCCGATCGACTCGACGAGGTCGACGCCGAGCTCATGGCCGAGTTCTACCTGACCATCGCCGCCGACAACAGTGGGGCGATCGCCCTCTGCATCGCCGAGATCATCGCCTCGGCGGCCGACGACGAACCCGTCGTGGTGCATTGCACCGCCGGCAAGGACCGCACCGGGATCGTGTCGGCGCTGGTGCTGGCGCTGGCCGGCGTCGATGACCGGCACATCGCCGATGACTACGCCCGATCGGCGGCGGCCGTCGCCCGTCTGCACGCGTGGCAGCGTGAGCGCGAGGCGACCACCCGACTCGACGAGCTGGCGGACGCCGGCTTCGGACCGGCACACCAGGCACAACTCATGAGCGCCGACCCCGCCACCATCGTTGCCTTCCTCGACGGCATCCGCCGTCACTACGGCTCGGTCGAGGACTATCTTGCCTGGGGCGGCACCGACCGATCCGAACTCGACCGAGTACGCCGTGTCTTTGCCGCCTGACTCAGTTGCCCTCGTCTGATTGGCCCGGCGCCTTCGCCTGACGCTCCGGGAAGGTCAGTTCCGAGGGACGTCGATCCAGTTCACGGCCTTGTCGACCCGCGGTTCTCCGGGTAGCCCGAGCACCTGTTCGCCGACGATGTTGCGCATGATCTCGCTCGTGCCACCCTCGATCGAGTTGGCGCGCACCCGCAGGAACGAGTGACCGACCCCGTTCTCGATACCCGAAACCGAGAGATCTTCCGGCCGGCGGAACGTGTAGTCGAAGCCGACGAGACCCGCCGGGCCCCGGAGGGTCACCGCCAGGTCCATGCACGACTTGTTGACGTCTGCCGCCGCGAGCTTGGCCACCGACATCTCGGGGCCAGGATTGCCTGCCTTGCGGTTGACCGAACCCCGCATGTTCGTGAGCCGCAGCACCTCGGCCTTGACCCATTCCTTCATCACGGCGTCTCGCTTGACCGGCGTCTTCTGGTCTTCCGGCAGTGCCTGCCAGATGTCGACGACCGAGCCAATGGCTCCCGAGCCACGCTTGGGCGGGCCGCCGCCGGTCCCGGAACCGATGGCGTTGCGCTCGTTCATCAGGGTGGTCAACGACACCCGCCATCCGTCGCCCTCGTCGCCGATGCGATTGGCGTCGGGCACACGAACGTCGGTGAGATAGACCTCGTTGAACTCGGCCTCGCCGGTGATCTGGCGCAGCGGCCGAACCTCGACACCCTCGGACTTCATGTCGAGCGCGAAGTAGGTCATGCCCTTGTGCTTGGGCGTGTTGGGATCGGACCGGGTGACCAACATGCCCCAATCGGCGAGGTGCGCCATGGTGTTCCACACCTTCTGACCGTTGACGGTCCACTCGTCACCGTCTCGGATCGCCCGGGCGGCGAGACCGGCGAAATCGCTGCCGGCACCCGGCTCGCTGAACAACTGACACCAGCGCTCTTCGCCGGTGAACATCGGCCGCAGGAACCGCTCCTTCTGGGCATCGGATCCGTGGGTGACGATCGTCGGTCCGGCCAGATACATGAAGAACTGGCTCTGGTTGAGCGGCTTGGCCCCAGCTGCCCGAAGCCGCTGCTCGACGATGCGCTGCAACTCGGGCCGCAGCCCCAGTCCGCCGTGGCCCTTCGGGAAGTGCAAGAACGCGAGACCGGCGTCGAACTGGTGGCCTCGGAACTCGGCGTAGGACTCGGTGGTGGGGTCGTGCTCGGCGAGCAACGAGTCGACGGCGGCCTCCACGAGGTCGGCGTCGGTGGGTGCAGCGAGGTCGGTCATGTCTGGTCTTTCTCGATCGGATGGAAGGGCGGGATGAAGGGCGTGATCATTCGTTGCCGACGATGGCCTCGATGGCATCGGCGTACCGGGCGATTGCCGCTTCGCGGCGCGATGGGATGTGGGCCGACGGCCAGAGTCCCTCGTGCGCCGAGTGCTGCTTGAGCACCTGACGAGCGAGGGTGATCTTGTGGACCTCGGTCGGACCATCGGCGATGGCCATGACCTGGGCCCCGACCATCATCGCGGAGAACGGCATCTCGTTGGAAATGCCAAGCGCCCCATGCAGCTGCATCGCTCGCTGCACGACGTCGAAGTACACCGTCGGCATGGCGGCCTTCACGGCTGCGATGTCGTGCCGGACCCGCTTGTAGTCCTGGTGCTTGTCGATCAACCAGGCGGTGCGCAGCACCAGCAAACGGAACTGCTCGATCTGGATCCAGCTGTCGGCCACCTTCTCCTGGGTCATCTGCAGCGTGGCGAGCGTGCCGTTGCGGGTCTCCCGGCTGAGCGCCCGCTCGCACATCATGTCGAAGGCCCGCTTGACCTGAGCGATCGTGCGCATGGCGTGATGGATCCGACCGCCACCGAGGCGGGTCTGCGCGATCACGAACCCCTGCCCTTCGCCGCCGAGCAGATGATCGGCCGGCACCCGCACGTTCTCGTAGTGCAGATAGCCGTGCGATGCCTCGCTCTCGGGCTCGGTGCCGACACCGACGTTGCGGATGATCTTGATACCCGGCGTGTCGGACGGGATGATGAACATCGACATCCCCTGGTAGGCACTGACCTCGGGGTTGGTGACGACCATCGTGATGTAGAAGCTGGCAAAGCGGGCATTCGAGGAGAACCACTTGTACCCGTTGATCACCCATTCGTCGCCGTCGCGCACCGCCGTGGTCTCGAACAGTGTGGGGTCGGCACCGGCGTGCGGCTCGGTCATCGAGTAGCACGAGGAGATCTCGCCGTCGAGCAACGGCTGTAGGAACCGAGCCTTCTGCCCATCGGTGCCGTAGTGGGCCAGGATCTCGGCGTTGCCCGAATCGGGCGCCTGGGCACCGAAGATCGATGGCGCCCAGCGGGTGCGGCCGAGGATCTCGTTGAGCAACGCCAACTTGACCTGTCCGTATCCCTGCCCACCGAGTTCGGGGCCGAGGTGGCACGCCCAGAGTCCGGCATCTTTGACCTGTTGCTGCAGGGGCTTCACGATGCCCATGGCCACGGCGTCGCTCTTGTCGTAGGGATCATCGAGAATCATGTCGAGCGGCTCGACCTCTTCTCGTACGAACTGGTCGACCCAGTCCAGCTTCTCTTGAAAATCCGCTTCGGTCTCGAAGTCCCAGCTCATCATGCCCCCAGCGTCATCGAACGGTGGACCGACCCTAATGGGGTCCCCATCGGGGGCGAAATCGACCGCGGAGCAGCAGATGACGTGGCGCAACGACGCGAAATGGTTCGTTGGACCTACGCCAGGCTCTACATGATTCGCCCCGAACTGTCGATGGCTCTACTCATGGCATCGGTGAGGGAACCAGACAGGCAGCGTGACGCGGAACTGGGTGACGCGTCGACTCACGGCGATGGCAACGAGGTCTCGGCGTCGAGCGGTCACCGGCGCTTCGGTGTTGGTGCTGGCATCGCTGGCGCTGGCACCGTCGCCCGCTGCCGCGTGCGACCCGGCCACCGATCCGAGTTGTTACGACGATCCCTTCTACGGCAACAACGACGCCGGCGATCCCTACGACGACGGCACCTACTACTACGACGACACGTATTACGACGACGGCACCTACCCGGACGACACCTACTACTACGACGACACGTATTACGCCGGCACCTACCCGGACGACACCTACCACGACGACGACACGTACGCCGGCACCTACCCGGACGACACCTACCACGACGACGGCACGCCGCCGCCCACGACCAATCGGGTCACCAGCCCGACCTCGGCTGCGGTGCGATCGAGTGGTTCGACGCCGGTGAACAGCACCGCATCGAACTGGTCCTACAGCCGCTCCGATGCGGTCGACGCCATGGCCCCATCGCCGTTGCCGAGCGAACCAAACGGCACCGGCGAGGTGACCGATACAACAGACACCTCGCTCCAACGCTCGATCGCCGGTCGTCTGGTGCTCGCCACCGACGCGCTCGCCGAACTCGGTGCGTTCAGCCGTGACGAAGACCCGCTGGTCAGCCAGACCATCGCCGATCTCGCCCGGACCGTCCCGAGCGCCGGCCTCGCCGACGACGGGTATCGCCGCGAGCTCGCCTCGCTGACCCAGGAGTTCCCCACGCTCGTCGCCGAACTCGACACCGAGCCGAGTGATGCGCTGCTGGAGGTTTTGGACGTGCTCGACGGTGATGCCATCAGTCGGCTCGAGGCCGGCGACATGGGCTTCGTCGAACCCCTCCCCTGGCTCGATGCCATCGCCGACGTGCTGCGGCGCGGTGGGGGCCAACTCGTCATCGAGTCCGAAGCAGCGCTCGATGCCGACGACCGAGCGGTGCTCGACTTCGTTTCGCTCTTCGCCGATCCCGAGATCTTCGTGGTGGAGGACCGGCCGCCGGCGAGGGCAGAGAGCACCACCGTCTCGGCCGCGCCGAATCTGGCACTGGTCGACCCAACCGTCGAGGAGCCGGTGCCGGTCGGTGAGGAACCGGCCGACGACGCCACCTCACCCGGACTCCTGCTGGGCATCCTCGCCGCGGTCGTCGCTGCTGCGGCCCTGGCGACCTTCTGGTTCACACGACGGACCTCCGACACCGACGACGTCGATCGGCCCGATGCCGACGTCGGCACTCCCTCCGGTGCGCCTTCGCCGGCGACCGTTGCGACGCTGCCGATCGCTCCGAAGCGGGAGGAACCGGGCTCGCTGATCGAACTGCTCGATGCCAGTCGCCGGATGACGGCTTCGCTCGACACCCGAGAGATCGCCTCGATCGCCGTGACCGAAGCTCGCAATCTCGTCGATGCCGAGGGTGGCATGCTGCTCCGGCGCTCCGCCGGGGTCATCGTTCCTGCGGCTGCCGAGCCGAGTGCACTGTTCTGTTCAGACGATCTGGAGTCGAGCATTCTGCGCCGCGTGGTCGACACCGGCCAGGCGCAGAGCTCGGTGACATCGGAAGACCCGGCCCTGGTTGATGTCCCCGCCGCCATGGCCTCGGTGGCCATCGTCGCCAGTGGTTCGGTCATCGGCGCCCTGATGGTCGTTCGTCGACCGTCACGACCCTTCCGAGCCGACGAGGTCGACGCGCTGGAGACGCTCGCACCGCTGGTCGGCTCGGCCCTGCTCGCCGCCGAGACCCACGACTCGGCGACCGCACTCGCCGATCTCGATGCCCTGACCGGCCTCGCCAACCGGCGCTGTCTCGACCGCGACATCGCCGCACTACGGCCATCCCACATCGCGTCCTATGTGATGATCGATGTCGACCACTTCAAGAACTTCAACGACACGAACGGTCACGCTGCCGGCGATGTGGCACTCCAGACCGTCGCTCGAGCGATCGAAGCGAATGTGCGACCCGAGGACCGGGTCTATCGCTACGGCGGTGAGGAGTTCTGCGTTCTCCTGCCGGGCGCTTCGTCGGCCGACGCGGCGCTGGTCGCCGAGCGAGTGCGCTCTGCGGTCGAAGCATCGACCATCCCCGGGGCCGAGCACCAGCCTGGTGGCCACGTGACGATCTCGATCGGCGTTGCCGACACCGAAGCAGGCATCGCCGACATCATCGCGCGAGCCGACGGGGCGCTGTACCAGGCGAAGGAGACCGGACGGAATCGGGTCAACATCGCCGGGGCCCCGACCGACTGAGTTCCGCATCGCCGGGCCGAACTCTCGGCAGCGTTCCGAAATACGAGGACCGGTCGAGGTGTTGCATCACCTACATGGTTTCTTCATCGCGAACACCCGAACCCACGACACCGGGGATTGCCGACCCTCCTGCCGCCGGTGGCGGACAGCTCGACGATCTCCGGTTCACCAACTCGTTCGTCAACGAACTTCCCGCCGACCCCGATGAGCGGGTGATTCCTCGTCAGGTCTTCGGAGCCGCCTATTCGCGCGTGCGTCCATCGCCGACGAGTGCCCCCGCCGTCCTCTCGGTCTCCACCGACATGCTCGACGAACTCGGCCTCCATCACTCGGTTGCGGCAACCCAGCGTTTCGCCGACGTCATGACCGGCAACGAGCTGCTCGAGGGATCCGAGCCGTATGCGATGTGTTACGGCGGCCACCAGTTCGGCAACTGGGCCGGCCAACTCGGCGACGGACGGGCGATCGCCATCGGCGAGGTCGAGACCGACACCGGTGATCGATGGACCCTCCAACTCAAGGGTTCGGGCCGCACGCCCTACTCCCGTTCGGCCGACGGGCTGGCGGTGTTGCGTTCGTCGCTGCGCGAATACCTCTGTAGCGAAGCGATGCATGCGCTCGGGGTGCCGACCACCCGAGCACTCAGCCTGGCGCTCAGCGGTGACAAGGTCGTTCGCGACATGTTCTACGACGGTCGCCCCGCCGCCGAACTCGGCGCCGTCGTTTGCCGGGTGGCACCGAGCTTCATTCGCTTCGGCAACTTCCAGCTTCCGGCCTCCAGGGGCGAACTCGACCTCCTACGCGGGCTGGTCGATCACACGATCCGTCACCACTTCCCCCACCTCACACCGCCGACCGACAGCGAGGAAGACGCCGCCGCCGCGGCCGTTACGCTGTTCGAGACCGTCGTCGACCTGACCGCCGACATGATCGTCCACTGGATGCGGGTGGGTTTCGTACACGGCGTGATGAACACCGACAATCTGTCCATTCTCGGGCTCACCATCGACTACGGGCCCTATGGCTGGCTCGAAGACTTCGACCCGTCGTGGACCCCGAACACCACCGACGCCCAGCATCGCCGCTACCGCTTCGGCAACCAACCGCAGATCGCTCACTGGAATCTCGCCCAGCTGGGCAGTGCCCTGATGCCGATCATCGGCGATGTCGAGCCCCTCCAGGCTGCGCTCGACCGCTTCGTCGACCGCTATCAGGAGGGCTACCAGCAGATGATGGCAGCCAAGCTGGGGCTCCCCTCGTTCGACCCCACGACCGATCAGGATCTGATCGAGGGCGTCGTCGCCGTGCTGCAACTGGCCGAGACCGACATGACGATCTTCTATCGCCGCCTGGCCGACGTCGACCTCGAGGCCGACCGCGACGAACGGTTCGCTCCCCTGCTCGATGCCTACTATCGGCCCGAACAGCTCACGCCCGAGGTCCGCGCCGGGATCGATGCCTGGCTCGACTCGCTCGCCGAGCGGGTCGCCGCCGGCGGTGCCGACGCACCGAGCCCGTCCGAGCGGCGACGGGCGATGCATGCGGTCAACCCCAAATACGTCTTGCGGAACTACCTCGCCCAGCTGGCCATCGACGCCGCCGAGGCCGGCGACCGGTCGAAGCTCGACGAACTGCTCGTCACGCTGCGTCGTCCCTACGACGACCAACCCGACCGAGAACACCTGGCAGCGAAGCGACCGGACTGGGCGCGCACGCGAGCGGGCTGTTCGATGCTTTCCTGTAGCTCATGAGCTCAAGAGATCACCTCGACGTGCCGATGGAAAGAGCTGTGCTCGACCGACCGTCATTGATCGCGACCATCGAGTCGCGTCTCTCCGACCCCAGCTGTCCATCGGCGTTCCTGCTGCTGGTGGTCCTCGAAGACGCCGATGGCGCCCCGGTGACCGACACCGAGTTGGTGAGCTCGGTGGGGCATCATGTCGGCGCGATGATTCGCAGCACCGACCTCATCGCCACACTCGACGCCGGCGAGTTGGCCATGGTCGTGTTCGATCTGCCCCCGATCCAACGCATGGCCTTCGCCGATGGCATCGCCATGGCGATCAACGGCGTACTCGACACCGTCGCTCCCCTCTCCGGTCTGCGGGCGTTCCTGGGCACGAGTCCCATGCGGCCCGACACCACCATCACCGATGCCTTTCGTGAGGCCGACCGCTCCCTGCGGGTCGAGGTCGATCAGCTGTCGGCGTTGGGTCCCGTCGGCTAGCGATCGGCCGGTGCTCTCGACACCGTGGCGCGGTCGGCAACGATGACCTCGATCCGGCCAGGCGTCACCCGCTGCTCCGGATGCCGGCAGTGCCGTGATCGGTGGAACGGGCGCCGAAGGTCGCTGGGAGCACGACACGGCAGGTGGTGCCCTCAGGTGAACGCTCGTAGGAAACCGAGCCACCGAGCTGGTCGACGTGCCGCTTCACCTGCGACAGGCCCAGCTCACTCCCCGGCTCGCCGTGGTTGTCGAAACGAGCGACGGTCGAGAATCCATCGTGTTCGTGATCGCCGGGAACCCCGATCCCGTTGTCGGCCACGATGATGGTGATCGAGTCGTCGTGTTGCTCGACACCGATCGAGACTCGACGCTCGGGTTTCGCCGGATCGGCGAACTTCGCGGCATTGGCGAGGAGATCCTGCACGATCTGCGATACGCGAAGGGGCTCGGTGAACAGCAGGCACTCGTGCACGTCGACCGAGACCCGCACGTCGTGATCGGCCAACGATCCCCCGAGCGAAGCGACCGAGACCTCGATGAGGTCGGCCAGGTCGGTCCACTGTGGGGTGCTCTGGTCCGCTCCGACCGGGCCGAGGATGCCCCCGATCAGGCGGGCGAGCCGTCTCGCCAGCATCTGTGAGCGCTCGATGTTGAGCCGGATCGCGTCGTGATCACCGCGCTCGAGGTCCTCGGCGATACATGACAACAGACCGTCGAGCGTGGTCAGCGGCGCCTTGAGATCGCGCGAGGCGCTGGAGGCGACCTGCTCGAGCTCGGCGTTGCGCTCGACCAGCTCGGCGTTGCGGGCTTCGATCAACTGCTCGGCCTGACGGCGGTCGGTCGTGTCGATCACGGTGGCCATCACCAGCG
Source organism: uncultured Acidimicrobiales bacterium (assembly GCA_963698395.1). Lineage (GTDB taxonomy): Bacteria > Actinomycetota > Acidimicrobiia > Acidimicrobiales > SZUA-35 > JBBQUN01. The sequence goes on along the minus strand of CAVOQQ010000008.1, from coordinate 431,206 downwards.
GGCTGCCTTGGCTCTCGATCGGCACGAGACCGATCTCGAGCGCAAACTCCGAGCCGTCGGCGCGTCGACCGTGGAGATCGCGACCGGTTTCCATCGTGCGCTCGGTCCGATCGGCGCCGTAGCTGCGCCGATAGACCTCGTGACGCCGGCGCAACGCCTCGGGAACGAGCAGCTCGATCGGTGATCCGATGAGCTGCTCGCGCTCGTAACCGAACATCTCGGTGACCTTGGCGTTCACGAGCACGATGACGCCCTCGGCATCGACCATCACCATGGCGCTCGACGCCGCATCGAGCGCCTGCCGGGACCGATCGAGCTTGTCCGCGGTGCGGCTCACGTCGACGACGGCGGCACCGACGAACGTCTGACCGCCCACCTCGACCGGGTTGAGATGGACCTCGACCGGCACGAGCCTGCCGGACTTGCTCAGACAACACAGCTCGCGATCGGTGGCCATGGCCCGTTGCCGGGGTAGCTGCACGTAGGCGTCACGCAGCTCGGGGTGGGCCAGACGATCCCCGAGCGGGAGGAGTACCTCCACCAGGGAACCAACGAGTTCACCTCGTTCGTACCCGAGCAACCGATCGAGCGCGGTGTTGGTGAAGACGATGCGCCCACGCACATCGGCGGCCAGGTACGGCAGCGGGAGCGACTCCAACCACTGCCGGAAGGCTGCGGTCACCACCGCAGCCTCGAGGGCCGCCGCTGATTGGTCGTGTTCGGAAGTGCTCACTCACGTCCCCTCGGTCGGGAGCAGGTACCGGCGTCCACGTGAGGTGCTTGCCGCGCCATCGAGTGGGAGGTCACCATAGTCGTCTTGCCCCGCCCTCTGGCCGGTGCCGGCAAGAGAGCCGATGACGTCGGACGTCATCGGCTCTCACTTCGGCAGAGGCAGCGAAGGCCGGTTCGTTCGTCGCTATCGGACGCTTTGGATGGCTGCCCAGATGTTGCCCGACGTGAGGGGCATGTCGATGTGGCGTACGCCCAGATGCGACACGGCGTCGACCACCGCGTTGTGGATGGCCGGCGTCGACCCGATGGTGCCGGACTCGCCGATGCCCTTCGCTCCGAGCGGGTTGCGGGGGCTGGGCGTCTCGGTGTTGTAGGTCTCGAAGTTGATGAGTTCGGCGGCCGAAGGGATCGCGTAGTTCATCAGGTTCGAGGTGACCGGGTTGCCATCGTCGTCGTAGCGGACCTCTTCGAACAGGGCCTGGGCCGCGCCCTGGGCGATCCCGCCGTGCTGCTGGCCGGTGACGAGAAGCGGATTGAGGATGCGACCGCAGTCATCGACTGCGATGTGACGCAACATCTTGACCTCGCCGGTTTCGGTGTCGACCTCGACCACCGAGACGTGCGAGCCGAAGGGGAAGGTGGAGTCGGTGCCATCGAAATCGAGTTCGAAGGCGAGTCCGGCCTCGACGTCGGCAGGACGCTTCGAGTCGTCCTTGGCCGCCTGCGCCAGCTCGGCCCAGGTCATGGCCGACGAGGGCACACCGGCGACCTGGAGACCGTTGTCGCCCTTGACGATGTCGTCGACGCTGGCCTCGAGCAGATGGGCTGCCAGCTTCTTCGCCCGTTCGAGAACAGTTTCGGACGCCACGTGCACGGCGGAGCCTGCGGTCTGCAGCGAACGTGATCCCATCGTGCCGGCACCGCGTGGGATGTCGTCGGTGTCGGACTGCAAGACGGTGATGGCGTCCATGGGCACCCCGAGCATGTCGGAGATGATCATCGAGAAGGCGGTGATGTGTCCCTGACCATGGGCCGACGTGCCGACCTTGGCGGTGACGGTGCCGTCGTCGTTGACCTCGACTGCGCCGTATTCGACGTGCAGGCCGGCGGGTGCGGTGACCTCGACATAGGCCGAGACGCCGATACCGATCTGCTTCGGATCGCCCGAAGCACGACGAGCGGCCTGCTCGGCGAGGAGGTCGGCGTAGCCGGACTTCTCGAGCGCCATGTCGAGCGCCTTTTCGTATTCACCGGAGTCGTAGTTGGCACCACCGTGGGTGGTCAGCGGGAAGGCTTCGGGCTGGAGGAAGTTCTTGCGCCGGATCTCGGCCGGATCGATGCCGAGCTCGTCGGCGGCGATGTCGATGATGCGCTCGAGCAGCTGCGTGGCTTCGGGGCGACCAGCCCCGCGGTAGGCGGCGACGTGGGTGGTGTTGGTGGCGGCCGACACCGCCGAGTAGCGCAGCTTCGGGATGGCATAGACGCCCTGGCTCATGGTCTGGGTGAACATCGGCAAGATGGCGCCGATGGCCGGGTAGGCCCCGGCGTTGGCGACCACACGGATGTCGATACCGGTGATGACACCATCGTTGGTCGTGCCGAGCTTGCCGTAGAGCACCATGTCGCGTCCGTGGGCCAACGAGACCATGTCTTCGCTGCGCTCCTCGGTCCACTTGACCGGACGGCCGAGTTCCTGCGCGGCGCGCGCCGTGAGCAGATGCTCGGTGTAGGCACCGGCCTTCGGGCCGAAACCGCCACCGACGGCCGGAGCGGCGACTCGCAGCGTTGCCGGCTCGATGCCGAGGAGTCCGGCGAGCGCGTCGCGGACAGCAACCGGATTCTGGCTGGGGATCCACAACTCGAGCCCGCCGTCGGGCTTGGGAATGGCGACGGTACCGTTCGGCTCCATCGGCACGCCGGCCTGGCGTTGTGACACCACGCGGGCCTCGGTGATGTGCTCGGCCCCTTCCAGCGGGTCAGTGTCTTCGTTGATGCCGATGGCGAACACCACGTTGGATCCGGTGTCGGGGAAGAGCAGCGGTGCGCCGTCGGCGACGGCGGCTTCGGCATCGGTGACGACGTCGAGCGGCTCGTAGTCGACCACGACCAACTCGGCGGCATCGGCCGCGGCTTCACGGGACTCGGCGACAACCATGGCGACGATGTCGCCCACGTAGCGCACCTTGCCCTTGGCCAGTGCGGGCCGGGTCGGCATGCCGGGCATGCCCACGAAGTCGGCGACCTCGAGCGTGTCGGCGGTGTAGACGGCGACCACGCCGGGAACGGCGACCGCTTCGGTGGTGTCGATGCTGAGCAGGTTCGCATGGGCGAAGGTCGAGCGGACGAAGAAGACGTGTCCGAGCCCTTCGATGGCGAGATCGTCGTAGTACTTGTCGACACCTCGCAAGAGCGACGGATCTTCACGACGAAGCACGGCGTGGCCGAGAATCGAACCCTGAACTGACATAGACGCTCCCATAGTTGGTGGTCACCGGTGACGAGCTGCGCAACCTTTCGGACGCACCGGCCGATCGTAGGTCGAAAACGCTCGGCGTTCAGAATTCGGCGGCGATCTGATGCGACCGACGTCACGCGCCGTTTCGCCCCACCGTGGCGAATCGCATAACGTGCCCAGATGGCCGACGACACTCTCGCGCTCCCGAATCCGATCCTGAACGAATTCTGGGTTCGCCCACAAGAGGCCATCCACGCCGACCTCGACCTCCTTCGACCCCGAGGTGCGGTCTTTCTTCCCGAGCCGGAGATCCCACCAGAGATCCCACTTCCGCAGGGTCCCGGCGCCTGGGCGCTCACCAACATGAGCGACATCCTGCACGTTTCGAAGAACCCGCAGTTGTTCTCCTCCGCCAAGGGCATCACGGCCGGTGACCAGCCGATCGAGTTCGTCGAATTCTTCAGTTCGATGATCGCGATGGACGATCCTCGCCACGCCAAGCTCCGCCGCATCGTGTCGGCGGGCTTCACACCCCGGATGCTGGCCAAGCTCGACGACTCGGTCCAGGAACTCGCCCGCACCATCGTCGACGACATCAAGGGCCGGGGCGAGGTCGACTTCGTGGTCGACGTCGCCGCCGCGCTGCCGCTCAAGATCGTCACCGACCTCATGGGCCTTCCCGATTCGGAGTACCAGTTCGTCTTCGACCGCACCAACATCATCCTCGGGGCCGGCGATCCCGAGTACGTGCCCGAAGGCACCGACATCGTCACCGCCATCCTCACCGCCGGAGCGGAACTCGCCCAGCTGATGGACGAGTTGGCAACGTCGAAGAAGGGCGGCGACGGCACCGACCTCACCTCGATGCTCGTCAACGCCGACCTCGCCGATGACCAACTGAGCCACGCCGACCTCGCCAGCTTCTTCATCCTGTTGGTGGTGGCCGGAAACGAAACCACTCGCAACGCCATCAGCTGGGGTCTCCAGTACCTCACCGACCACCCCGACCAGCGGGCCATCTGGGCCGACGACTTCGAAACCGTTGCGCCCACTGCCGTCGAGGAGATCGTGCGTATGGCCAGTCCGGTCACCTACATGCGCCGCACCGTCACCGAAGACACCATGATCGGCGAACAAGCGGTGAGCGCCGGCGACAAGGTGGCGATGTTCTACCTGGCCGCCAACCGCGATCCTGCCGTCTACGCCGACCCTCACGTGTTCGATGTCCGACGCAATCCGAATCCCCATGTCGGCTTTGGCGGTCCGGGCCCGCACTTCTGTCTCGGCGCCCACCTGGCTCGCCGCGAGATCACGGTGATGTTCCGTGAGCTGTTCAAGCAGCTTCCCGATATCCGCGCCACCGGCGAGCCCGACTATCTTTCCTCGTCGTTCATCCATGGCGTGAAACACCTTCCGGCCAGCTTCACCCCCCGGTGAGCCCACGTCTTCGACGACACCTCCTCGACGACTCACACCCGCACGACTCACACCGGCAAGACCGCCCTAGCTACCAAGGAACCATCCATGAGTACCGACGCCCCCGTCCTTTCGCCCGAGGAAGCCGAGGCCTTCCGTGAGCGCTGTCGAGCCTTCCTCACCGAGAACGCAACCGGGTTGAACATCGAAGGTGAAGACCCCCGAAGCGATCAGTCGGTCGCTCAGGCCAAGGCCTTCCAGGCCAAGGTCGCCGAAGCCGGGCTCGCCGGGCTCATGTACGACACGCAATTCGGCGGCCAGGGACTCACCGCAGCCCACGACCGCATCTGGCGCGAAGAATACGCCAAGGTCCCCGACATGACCGGCCAGCTCACCATCAGTCACGGCATGTGTGTGCCGGTCCTCAACGAGTTCGGCACCGACGAGCAACGCAAGCGCTTCATGCCCGATGCCATCGCTGCCCGCACCCTGTGGTGCCAGATGTTCTCCGAGCCGGGTGCCGGCTCCGACGTCGCCTCGCTCCAGACCAAGGCCGAGCTCGACGGTGACGAGTGGACCATCAATGGCCAGAAGGTCTGGACCACGCTCGCCCACCAGTGCGACTACGGCATCTTGATCGCCCGTACCGATCCTGAGCAGCCGAAACACCGTGGCATCTCCATGTTCATCGTCGACATGAAGGATCCGGCGGTCGAGATCCGTCCGATCAACCAGATCGACGGTGGCGTGCACTTCAACGAGGTGTTCTTCACCGATCTGCGGATTCCCAAGGACTGGCTGGTCGGCACCCTCAACGACGGCTGGCGCCTCGCCACCGCGATGCTCATGTACGAACGGGTCGCCATCGGCACCGGATCGACCAGCGGCATCAAGACACCGAACTTCAAGTGGCTCTCGGAAGAGGCACGCCGCCGGGGCGTGTCCGGCGACCCGCTGATCCGCCAGATGCTCACCAGGCTCTACAGCGAAGAAGCGGCCAAGAGCCTGGTGTCGATGCGCACCCGAGCCGAACTGAAGGCAGGCAAGGCGCCCGGCCCCGGTGGCTCGCTCGGCAAGCTGCACGGTGCCGGCATCGCCCGCATGACCCGGTCGATGATCGCCGAGATCGCCGGTCCCGACGCCATGGCATGGAATGGGTCCGATGCCGATGCGCACGCCGAAAAGTACATGAAGGCCATCGTCGGATCGTTCAGCGCGAACATCGCCGGCGGTACCGACGAGATCCAGAAGAACATCATCGGCGACCGGGTCCTCGGTTTGCCACGTGAGCCGAGCGTCGACAAGGACGTGGCGTTCAAGACCTTGAAGGTCGGCACGCAGCGGTCGGACTGACCGTGCCAGACCGAAGGTCAGCGAACGCCGGTCCGAAGGTCGTGGTGAACGACCCCGATGCGGGTGGGCCGGACGGCCACGCATCGGGGTAGTACCACTCATTTCACCACTCTGAGTGTTTTCTACTCTGGGTCTCGACCGGGAAACGTCCCGGACCGAGCACTCCGAGGCATCACATGAGTGGACGTTCGAACACCACGACCCGCCGAAGCGCGGGAACGATCTGGGCCCGTGCCATCGGCGCGGTCGTCATGACGGCGAGCGCCTTGGGCATCGCCGCGATCGCTCCGGGTGCCGCCGGCGCCGAGCTGTCGCCCGAGGCAACGACCTCGTGGGGTGTGACCGGACTCCTCACAGGCACGCAGACCGACTCGATCCGCTCCCAGGTCTTCGCCACCGAGCAGATCGGCAACCTGGTCTACATGGGCGGGCGGTTCACTGCGGCCACCAACGGGGACACGATCGAGCCCCAGGTGGCCATTGCCGCCTTCGACGCCACCACCGGCGACTTCGTTTCGAGCTGGCGACCGGTTCTCGATGGCGCCGTCTACGCGCTCGAGGCGAGCCCCGACGGCAGCCGATTGTTCGTCGGCGGTGACTTCACCACGGTCAACGGCACGGCCACCGGCGGCCTGGTGGCACTGGTGCCCTCGACCGGCGCCATCGATCCCACCTGGGCCGGTCGCATCGGGGGCTACAACCTCGTGCGCGGCATCGACGTCGACGACGACCACGTCTACGCCGCCGGAGGGTTCACCTCGATGTCGAGCGGGAACCAGGGCCAGGCCGCCTATCGGGTGGGTCGCTACGACCTCGACACCGGCCTGATCGACAGCACCTGGCGTCCGGTCATCCAGGGCGGATCCGTCTGGGGAATCGCGGTCAGCCCGACAGCCGACCGTGTGTACCTCGCCGGCTACTTCAACACCTCGAACTTCGCCTTCGCCAGCAACGGGTTCGTCGCCCTCTCGTCGATCACCGGTGACAACGCCACCGGCGTGCTGCCGATCACCCCGAACACCGCCACCGTCGGCCGCCGCTACCTCTACGACGTCGAAGTCGCCGGCGGCTTCGTCTGGATCGCCGGCAGTGAACACTTCGTCCAGGTCCTCAACGAGACCGACCTGTCGATCCACAAGTTCCACATGGCCCAACCGAACAACGGCGACTTCCAGGAGCTCGAAGTCGTCGGAGACCGGGTCTACGCCGGCTGTCACTGCCGAGTGGGTCAGTACCTCGAAACCGCCGACAGTCCCATCCCGTGGCGGAACGCCTTCCCGCGGCCGCCGGTTGTCAACACCGGCCCGGTGGCCTGGGTGACCGCGTTCGACGCCAACACGGGCCTTCGTGACACTGGCTTCCAGCCCGAGATCACCAGCAGCGGCCCCGGCATCTGGGCAGTCCACGGCTCACCCAACGGCTGCGTCTGGTTCGCCGGTGACGTGACGAGTTCGGGCACCAAAGTTCAGTACGGCATGACTCGCCTGTGCGACGAAGGCGCCAACCCCATCGACACCGAGCGACCGTCCACACCCGGCCGCCCCATCGTGCAGACGCTCGGCATCGACTCGGCCTCGTTCGTGTGGAACTCCTCGACCGACAACTTCGGCGTGGTCGGCTACCGCATCTACGCCGAGGCCATCGACGGCACGCCGAGCGGCGCCGTACTGCTCGACAGCCCGACGAACTCGGGCACCATCACCGGGCTGGCTCCTGCCACCTACCAGGTCTACACCAAGGCCTATGACCTCCAGGGCAACGAGTCCTTCCGGAGTGGCTTCACCACCTTCACGATCAGCGGGGCGGTGGCCGATCTGGAGCGACCGAGCACCCCGGGTCGCCCGCAGGTCGTCGTGCTCGAGGCCGACAGTGCGTCGTTCGTCTGGTTCGAATCGACCGACAACGTCGGTGTCGCCGGCTACCAGGTCATCGCCGACAGCATCGATGGTGTGCCGAGCGGTGCGGTCCTGGTCGACAGCCCCACCAACACCGGTGTGGCCACCAGCCTCACGCCTGGCACCTACACCGTCTACACGAAGGCCTATGACGCCGCAGGCAACCTGTCCTACCGCAGCGGTTTCACCACCTTCACCGTGACGGGGGCGGTCGTCGACCTCGAGCGTCCGTCGACACCCAGCGGGCTCATGGTGACCGCGGTCAGGGCCGACGGTGCGGACCTGACCTGGAATGCCTCGACCGACAACGTGGCCGTGGTCGGCTACCGGATCTACGACACCGACAACCTGCTGCTCGACACCTTCCCATCGACCGATGGCACGCTGAGTGGGCTCGCCCCGGGCACCTACAGCGTGTACGTCAAGGCGTTCGACGCCGCCGGCAACCAGTCGTGGCGATCGAACATCCAGACCTTCACCGTCGCCTAGCGTCGGCACCGCCCCCCAGGGGCGAGCAGCGGGCGAAGAGGGCCTTGAGGTAATAGCCCTCGAAGAACGTCGCCGGGTGGTCGATGGCGTGACCGGTCTCCACGATGTCGTGGAGACCGACCCCGGCGTCGGCAGCAGCGTCGAGCACATTCTCGAAGAAGTCCGCCGCCGGGATGCGAGCCGAGCACGATGCCTGCACCAGCAGACCGTCGGGTTCGACGAGTTGGAGCGCCAGCGTGGTCAGTCGTCGATAGGCGGAATACGCCCGCTTCAGATCGGCCTGTTTGTGGGCGAACGAAGGCGGGTCGACGATCACGATGTCGAACCGCTCGCCCCGATCAGCGAGCGACGCCATGGCTTCGAACGCGTCGACCACGGCTGACGTGAAGCGGGTACCTGCCGTCTCGGGATTGAGCGCCATGTTGCGTTTGGCCGTTTCGATCGCACCGCCGGCCAGATCGATGCTGTGCACCGATGCCGCGCCACCGGCGGCGGCGTACACCGAGAACCCGCCGGTACAGGCAAAGACGTCGAGCACCGAAGCGCCGTGGGCACGCTCTCGGACCCGTTGTCGGTTGTCTCGCTGGTCGAGGAAGTGGCCCGTCTTCTGTCCGCTGATCGGATGGGCTTCGAATCGCAAGCCGTTCTCGAGGAACAACACCGGTTCGGCCAGTTCGGTCGGCTCGAGGGTCTGTGCATCGAGCACGAGTCCGTCGACCAGGCCGTGGCCGTTGCCTCGTTGTCGGGCCTGGGTCTGGACCGATCGAGCAAGTCGCACCACGAGCGTGTCGACCGGGGCGCCGGCGTCGGCGCACGCCGCGACCAGCGCAGGAATCACGTCTCGCAGATGGGGGAACCAGGCCTGGCTGTAGAGCTTGACCACGAGCACGTGGTCATAACGGTCGGCGATGAAGCCCGGCAGCGAATCGCTCTCACCGTTGATCACCCGGTAGCCGGTGGTGGCCTGCCGGCCCGAGGAGTCGATCAGCGGTCGGCGACGCTCGAGCGCGGCATCGATCGTGGATCGCCACCACGTCGCATCGATCGTTGCCGGCTTGCCGTGATGCAGCACCCGGACGGCGATCGGTGAGTCGGGATCGAACAGCCCGATGGCGAGGAAGGCCCGCTTCTTGTCGAAGACCACCGCCAGATCGCCCGCAGCGCCGCCATCGGCACCGCTGGTGATGCCGCCGTCGTAGAGCCAGGGATGGCGCTTGCGCAACTCCCGCTCGGCAGCCGGCGTGACCTTCACGGCCAAGCGCTTGTCGTTCGGCCGCGGGAGGTCATCGAAGGAGAACACCAACCAACCCTAGTGGGACGCCACTCCTGGTCATCGAGTGGACGTGCTGTCGCCAACGACAGCTCCGCCCGGAAACTCGCCTCATGCGAATTCTCGTCGGCCAATTCGACGTGCACGGTGACAACAGTCACAATGACGCGCAGGGCGTGATATCTCACACCCTCCAAGCCTCAGGCACCTGAGGTCGAGTACCGACAAAGGGAGAATGCTCGTGGGAAACACCCTCACGAAGATCATGGCGTTGCTACTGGCTTGCGCCATGCTGGCGTCCGCGTGCGGAAGCAGCGACGGCAGCGACGGCAGCGACGGAGGAGGTAGCGACACCACCGAGGGTGAGGAGTCGGCGCCAACAACCGTCGTCGTCACCACCGCACCGGAGGAGGAAGGCAACTCGGGCCCGGTCCAAGGCGGAACGCTCGTCTACGGCGTCGAGGCCGACTCGGCCAACCCATGGGCCCATTACCGAGTCAGCTGCGCCATCAGCCTGCTCGATGATCCTCGCGTCGTCACCGATCCGCTGTTCGTCGCCGGTCACCTCCGGCGGTGTCGAGGGTGTGTTGATCGAATCGTGGGAGGCCAACGAGGACTACACCGTCCACACCTGGACCGTTCGCGACGGTATCTCCTTCCACGACGGCACCCCGCTCGATGCCGCGGCCGTGGCGTTCAATATCAACGCCTGCCGTTTCAGCCCCTTGACCGGCGCTGCTCTGACCAGCATCGCCGATGTCCAGGCCGACGGCCAGGTGCTGACGATCACGACAGCGTCGCCGCACGTGCCGTTGGCGGAGAATTTCGCCGGCGAACCGAGCACCTGCAAGTACATGCTCTCGCCGACCTGGCTGTCGAGCCTGCCCGACATCCCGTTCCGGACCGAAGGCACGCCGTTCTACAGCGAGGAGATCGCCGCCACCCCGGCCGACGGCGACCCTGCCGCTCCTGTCGGCGTCGGTGCGTTCGTCTTCGAGAGCTACACCCCGGGTAACGGCAACAGCTTCGTGGGCGTGCGCAACGAGGACTACTGGCGTGGCCCCAACGGCAGCACCGGGGAAGACCTCCCCTACCTGGATCAGATCGAGTTCGTCGTCGCTGTCGACATCGCCTCCCGCTCGGCCGCGCTGCGCTCGGGTGAGTTCGACGTCATCCACACGGCGAACTCCGACGAGATCGCCGCGCTCCAGGACGACGACGAGATCAACGTGATCGCCGCCAACGACTTCGGCGAGACCAGCTACATCATGCTGAACACCGCCGAGGGCGAGAACGCCGCTCTCGGGGGTGTGCCGATGGATCCCGAGGGGGTCAATGCCAGCAGCCCATTCTTGAACCTCAGCTGCCGCAAGGCCCTGGCCCACGCCACCGACAACGCACGACTCGCCGACGAGCGCGGCGCCGGCATCGTCGAGCCCGCCAACGGCCCGTTCCCCCCCGGCACCATCGGGTACCTGGAGGACACCGGCTATCCGCAGTTCGACATCGACGCTGCGCAGGCGGAATTCGAGACCTGCAAGGCCGACGCCGGGACCGACACGATCCAGATCGTGTTCAACACCACCAACGATCCGTTCAACATCGAGACCAACCAACTCGTCGCCGACATGTGGGGCGAAGCCTTTGGCGACGAGATCGAGGTGTCGATCGCTCCGATCGAGCAGGGTCAGTACATCGGCCTCGCCCTCACCGGCTGCCTTCCAGGCCTTCGGCTGGCGCAATCACGGCGGTATCGATCCCGATCAGCAGTACCTGTGGTGGATCGTCCGCCACGGCGTCACCGATCGGTTCGTTGGCGCTCAACTTCGGCCGCTTCCAGGACCCCGTCATCGACGAGAACCTCGCCATCCAGCGTGCGAGCGCCGATCCGGCCGTACGCCAGGCGGCCGCCGAAGAGATCAACCGATCCTTCGGTGCGAACGTCTGGAACATCTGGAACACCTGGACGCTCTGGGGCATCGCCTCCGGTCCTCAGGTCCAGGACATCGCCTCACCGTCGACCCCGGACGATCCGACACCTCCGTCCGACGGTTGCCGGCCGTCACGAGATCGCCCAGGTGCTGGTGCCTCGAGGGTGACTGTCAGGGCTGATCCCAGCTCCACGAGGGTGGCCGGCAGGGTGAAAACCGCCGGCCACCCTCGCTCCCGCCGTCCCTCGGTCGGAGGGACGGCGCTTCGTTCACCGCACTCGTCCAGGGAGTTCCCACCAAACCATGCTGCCCAACAAGGAAAGTCTCGGCCTCTGGAGCATTGCGGCATCGGCCGCCGTGTTCCTCTTCGGCTGGATCGTGCACCTCAACGGTCTGATCACCGCTGCCATCTGTCTCATCCTGGTGGTGGGCGCCGCCACGATCACCAACGGCTCCTATGTCCTGCGGCGCCTGGCGGCCCTGGTTCCGACCTTGATTCTGGTCACGTTGTTCGCCTTCTTTCTCCAGACCCAACGGGTGAGTCCGCAGGACGTCGCCATTCGGGTCCTCGGCCCCGGCGCCACCGAGCAGGCGGCGGCGGACTTCATCGCCGCCAACGGTCTCGACGCTCCATTCGTGAGCCGCGTACCTCGACTGGATCGCAGGCGCCGTCGTCGGTGACCTTGGTGTCTCCTACGTCAACAACGCCTCCGTGAGCGATCAGGTGGCCCAGGCGCTGCCGATCTCGCTGCAGTTGATGCTCTACGCCCAGCTCATTGCCCTGCTCATTGCCGTTCCCGGCGGTGTCTACGCCGCCTACAAGGCCAACCAGCGCGGCGACGCCATCGTCTCCACCACCGCCCTCGGGGTCCTGTCGGTCCCCAATTTCGTGCTCGGCCTCGTCTTCGTGTTCGTCTTCGCCGAAGCGCTCGACCTGTTCCCGGCCACGAGGTATGAGTACTTCGGCGACAACCCCTGGAAACACTTCCAGCACATGTTCCTGCCGTCGTTGGCGCTCGGCCTCGGCCTCGCCGCCACCTACCTGCGGCTCTTGCGGGCCGACATGGTGGCCACCTTGCAGGAGAGCTTCATCACGACGGCCAAGGCCAAGGGCGTGTCGCCCCGCAAGGTGTTGTGGGGCCACGCCTTGCGCCCCTCGCTGTTCACCCTCCTCACGGTGTTCGCCGTCAACGCCGGTGCGCTCATCGGCGGCGCGCTGATCATCGAGATCATCTTCATCCTGCCCGGCATGGGCAACATCATCGCCACCGCCATCGTCGGCTACGACTTCCTCGTCCTGCAAGGGGCCGTGGTCGTGTTGGCCGTCGGATTCGTCCTGTTGAACTTCCTGGCCGACCTGCTCTACGCCGCTCTCGATCCGAGGATTCGCCATGTCCGTTCATGAAATCACCGCGGCCGAAGCGGTCGACATCGTGATCACTCCCGACCCTGCACCGGCCGCCGCGACCGAGGACGGCTATATCGGCCGTCGACGCGGCTTCTGGTTCTGGGCTGCTGTGGTCTGGCTCGTCATCATCGTGTTCTGCATGTTGTTCGCCTCGTGGATCCCGGGGCTTCCCGGACCCAACGAACGTGTCGGCAGCCCCCGGATCACCCCCAATGCCGAGTTCTGGTTCGGGACCAACAATCGAGGCCACTCGGTGCTGGCCCGGACCCTTCACGGCACCCGGGTCTCGATGGGTGTCGCCATGCTGGCAACCCTCGGCGGTCTCATCATGGGTGGCACGGTCGGCGTGATCGCCGGCTACTACCGGCGGGGCATCGACAACGTCCTGTCCTCGCTGGTGAACGTGATGCTGGCCATTCCCGGGCTGGTCCTCGCCCTCGCCCTCGTCGGCTTCTTCGCCCCGACCGGCGGGTTCGACGACCAGAAGTTCCTCTTCTTCACGGTCTCACCCGAGACCAACGCCACGATCTGGGCCACGATCGCCCTCGCCATCCTGGCCACGCCCAGCATCGCCCGAGTGGCCAGGGCCCAGACCCTTGTGTGGAGCGACCGAGACTTCGTTCTCGCCAGCCGCACCCTCGGCGCCCGCAACCTGCGCATCATCACCCGAGATGTCCTCCCAAACGTGCTCCCGGCGATGACATCGTTCGCCCTGATCGGCGTTGCGGCCCTCATCGTCGTCCAGGCCGCCCTCGCCTTCTTCGGCATCGGGGACGTCACCGCCACCTCCTGGGGCGGCGACATCAACTTCGGCCGTGACCGGCTCGGCTCCGAGCCCCACATGGTGTTCTTCCCGTCGCTTTTCATGTTCCTGACGGTGCTCTCGCTCAACTATCTGTCCGACAAGTTCACCGAGTTGACCTCGGTGAGGGAAGCAGGGGTCTGATGGCCGGCTCCGGCAGTACACATCTTCGAGACCGCGGCGACAGCATCCTGCGGGTCGAGAACCTGACGGTCGAGTTCCCCGTCGGCAGCAGCGGCGCCAAGGTCCACGCCGTCTCCGACGTCAGCCTCGACCTGCTGCGCCGGGAGACCCTCGGCGTCGTCGGCGAATCGGGCTGCGGCAAGTCGACGACCGGCAAGGCGATCATGCGCGTGCCGCCGCCGACCAGCGGCCGAGTGATGCTCGAGGACGTCGACCTGGCCTCGCTCGACTCATCCCAATTGCGGGACTCCCGCAGCCGCCTGCAGATGATCTTCCAGGACCCGATCTCGTCGCTCAATCCGCGGCGCACGATCCGCGACATCGTCGCCGAGCCCCTCGTGATCAACTGGCTCGACTCCTTCGGCCGACCGATCATCAGCCGCTGGTGGGAGCGCGTCGCCGCCGCCATGGTTCGCTGGGGTCGCGACCGCCGGGTCCAGCAACTGCTCAGGGTGGCCATCGGCATCCTGTCCGTCGGCTTCCTCCTCTTCGTCGTCTCGACTGCCGTCGCCGAACCCGATCAGCTCGGTCAGCGTGACGGCGGAGGGGGCGCTGCCCTCGGGCGTATCGTCATGATCGTTGGTGCCGTCATCGCCGCCCCGGTCGCGGCGGCCGCACTCGTCGGCGCGGCAATCTGGCTCGTACTGTTGGTCCTCATGCCGATCGCGAGCATCGGGCGGTCATTGAAGATCCGGCGAGCTCGACCGGCCTTCGAACAAGAGGTCGACGAACGGGTCGCCACCGCCCTCGAAGAGGTCGGCATCCCCCCGGAGGTGTCGATGCCCAAGCGGCCGCACGAGTTCTCCGGCGGCCAGGCCCAGCGAATCTCGATCGCCCGGGCCCTGATCCTCGGCCCCGACGTGATCATCTGTGACGAGCCCGTCTCCGCCCTCGACGTGTCGGTCCAGGCGCAGGTCCTCAACCTGCTCGAGGACCTCAAGGCCAGCCACAACCTGAGCCTGATCTTCATCGCCCACGACCTCGCCGTGGTGAAGAACGTCTCGGACCGGGTCCAGGTGATGTACCTGGGCAAGACATGCGAGGTCGCACGTCCCGACGAGCTCTACCGGTCGCCTCGCCACCCTTACACGAAGGCGCTGATGTCCGCGATCCCTGTCGCCGACCCCCGGGTCGACCCCCGAGCCGCCCACAACCTCGAAGGCGAACTCCCGTCGCCCATTTCCCCGCCGTCTGGATGCCGGTTCCGCACTCGCTGCGAGCGTGCGACCAGCGAGTGCAGCGAGCTCGAGCCGCTGATGACCGAGATCAGCGACGGCCACTTCGTCGCCTGTCACCATCCGCTCGACGTCGACGAGGGCTCCCTCGTGACCGTGGGCGGATCGAAGGAGGAGCGTTGAACAGCCAGAACGCTGCCAGAAAGCTCACGCCATCGAGCCAGGAGCCGCCGCTTCTCGTCGTCGAGGACCTGCGAACCCAGTTCTTCACGCCCCGAGGTACCGTCACGGCGGTCGACGGAGTGAGCTTCACCCTCGAGCGGGGGATGACCCTCGGTGTCGTGGGCGAGTCGGGATCGGGCAAGACGGTCCTGTCCCGCTCGATCATGAATCTGTTGCCCAGACGCAACGTCAAGCGCACCGGCAGTGTCCGTTTCGCCGGTGACGAAATCCTCAACATGTCCGACCGCGACATGCGCCACATCTGGGGCAAAGACCTCGCCATGGTGTTCCAGGATCCCATGACCTCGCTCAACCCCGTGATGAAGGTCGGCAAGCAGATCACCGAGTCACTGCTGCTGCATCTCAAGCTTTCCAAGGAAGAGGCACGCGAAACCGCGATCAGCCTCCTCCGGTCGGTGAAAATCCCCGAGCCGGAGAAGCGGTTCGAGGAATATCCCCACCAACTATCTGGCGGCATGCGTCAGCGGGTGATGATTGCCGTGGCACTGGCGTGTGGCCCTCGGCTGCTCTTTGCCGACGAGCCGACCACCGCCCTCGACGTCACCGTGCAAGCCCAGATTCTCAACTTGCTCCAGGAGCAGCAGACGGAGCGCTACATGGCCATGGTGCTCGTCACCCACGACCTCGGGGTGGTCGCCGGGCGGGCCGACCGGATCGCTGTCATGTACGGCGGGCGACTCGTCGAGACCGCCCCGACCACGACGCTGTTCGACGAGATGCGCCATCCCTACACCGAGGCGCTGATGCAAGCCATCCCCCGACTCGAACATCAGAGCCATCAACGGCTCCAGGCCATCGGGGGTCGTCCCCCGGACCTCGTCTCACCACCGATCGGTTGCGCATTCGCCGACCGCTGTCCCCGAGCCCAGGAGCAGTGCCGCGTCGAGCGTCCCGTGCTGCGGCCGGCAATCACCCCAGACCACCAATACGCCTGCTTCTATCCCGTGGGCACCCCCGAGGGAACCGCGGCGCTCGAAGCAAATCTCTCTGCCGGGCTGCCGCAAGCCCTCGAGGCGATCGATGGCGTGGGCGCATCACCGTCCTGAGACAGGGACTGACCTGAGAGACGCAGCAATACGGCGATGGTCTACTCCAGTTCGACACCACGAACGACCCGTTCGACGTCGAGACCAAGGAGCTCGTGATCTCGATGTGGAAGGAGGCCTTCGGCGACGAGATCGATGCAACGATCAGCCCGACCGAGCAGGGTTCCTACATCGGTCTTGCGCTCACAGGCCCCTTCCAGGCATTCGGTTGGCGCAACCACGGCGGCATCGATCCCGACACCCAGCGCCCGGTCGTCTCGGGTTCGCACCCGATGGTCGGCATGTGGTGTACCGACGGCAACGGCAACCCCTGATCGGGGTTGACGACTCGCTGCTGACCCCAGCGGCGAGCTGAAGGACCAAACGCAAACGCGATGTTCGGGCTCAGGGCTTGGGCTGGAACGACGACCCCAGATGGCGAAGAGGGCAACGCCACTGACGGCGAGGGCCGTGATACCGGTGGCAGCAAGCGCGAGGAGCGGGATGCCGGCCAGGATGGCGACGAAGCTCACCAGGCCGATGCCGGCGTTGGCAATGACCTGCTCGCCCCAGGTGCGCTTGAACAGCGACGACGAGCGCTTGACGTCGTCCGCAACGCCGATGCCTTCGATGACCAGGATGGGTAGCACCAGGAAGGTGACCAGCGACCACGCCATGCCGACGAACCCGATGCTGATCTTGCCAATCAGACCCGATCGCTCGGAAATGGCACGGAGGACGATCGACACGGTCGCACTCACCACTGCCCAAGGCAGGATCACGAGACCCCTTGCGGCAGCGCCTCGCAGGGCGACCCCAGCGTAGGGTCACCGCCCGACATCCGCTCGTTTGCTGCGTGCACCAGCGCGGCGTTGAAGAAGATGGTGACGTACGTCAGCACGATGGAGGCAAGGAAGCGCAGCGCGTAGCCGACGGGCCCGAGGGTGGACTCGGTGCTGCCCTCGACGCTCGAGGTGCGACCGTCGGCGGTGAAGCCCAATTCCCCCAACTGTCGGCTCCTGAGCCCGATTCTGGGCTCAAGAGCCGACAGTTGATCAGAATGGGCTCGACAGCCGACGGATGACGTTCCTCCCGCCATGGGCCCGCCGACGGATCACTCAATCGTCGAAGGTGCTGTGGATGAAGAAGTCATAGGGTCGGCGACGCACCGACTGCTGCCACCGGCGCTCGACTCGCTGGAGACGCTTGAGCAGCGGCCAGATCCTGCGGTCTTCGTCGTAGAAGGCCCGAGCTTCGGCGGCGGCGATGGGTGTCGGCCATTCCCAGCGCCTGTTCATGGCCTCGATGGCCGGGTCGATCCATTCCGGCATGCCCTCACGATGCAGGTTGGCGGCAACGTCGACGGCCACGCCCCGAGGATCGCGCCAGCGCTGCACCGTCTTGTGCATCTCTCGGGCGACGAGACCCCGCACCGGGGTCGGCAACATGCGAACGAAGGGGTCGAGGTCGAATCGGAGCCGGCCACGTTCGTTCCACAGAAACGGCGTGCCGACGTCGATCAGCGTCAAGCGGGTGCCATCGAAGGCGAAGTTGGTGACCTGGGCGTCGATGCTGAGGTGCGGTGTGACGACGCCCATGACTTCGGCGAGCGCCACGAGATACGGATGGTCGGGACTGGGCGTGGAGGCGGCGAGCAGATTGTGGCCGAGCGACTCGGGGTCGAGCAGGGGCTGCACCAGGTAGCCCTGGACTCGGCCGCTCGTCGTGATCGACATGATCGTGGTGTCGACCACGACCACACCGTTGCTCCGCAGCTGAGCGATGTAGTCGAGCACGGCAGCCCGGTAGTCGTCGAACTGCTGCGGTGTGAACGACGGGGTGCGCTTGCACACGAACCGGGGCTCGTCGACCGGCCACCCGAGCGCCATCGACAGCTCCCCATACCCGAGGACACAGAGGCCCGAGGTGTCATCGCCGGCCAAGGCCGCGGCCACCGCAGCCTCGAGCTCGACCAGATCGGCCTGGCTCATCGTCACCGCCTCGCTCATCAGATCCTCCTCATCTCGACCGACACCGTAGGCCGACCTGACGTGTGGTCGACGAGCGAGCCCCTTGGCAACGGCGGCGCGGAGGCGCACAATGATCCAAGGCACAATCATCCAAGGCACGATCATCGAAGGCCAAACGGTCGAAGGTCGAGAGGAAGGGTCCCTCCATGTTCCGCCGCTCCCATCGATCCTCCAACCCGCCTTGGACGGAGTGCGACGGCACGACACTCGCCGGTTCGCCACGGATCCTCTACTGGTGGACCCTGCCGGTGCGGCCAGGCACGAGCGCCAGCCTCGGCCGAAGACTGCTGATGTCCCTCGTCGTCTGGGCCATCGCCGGCACCGCGCTCGTCCTCGTTCTGGGCGAATTCGTCGTCAAGACCAATTGAACCGAAACCGGCACATGGGCACCGTCGCCGCCCTCTTCGTCGTTCCGGTGTTGGTCATCGCGTCCTTCCTCCTCTACCGCTTCGTGTACCTCGGCGTTCCGCTCCTGGACGAGTGGCAGTGCTCCAAGGGCGAGGCGCCGATCAACTTCGAAGGCGGCGGCAGCGCGTGTTTGGCCGAGGGTGAGGAGCTCCCGGATGGAGCGGCTTGGGATCCGCTCGGCAATCGTCCGTTCTTCTGCGACGGCCGCCGAGGTTGGACTTTGATCCATCGAGGTGAGATTGCCGACTGCCTGCGCGACGGACTGACGATGCCAGACGGCTGGGAAGAAGGTCCCGCGGGCTGACGGGAACTCCCGAGGCCCGCCGGGCCTCACCGACGTGACGCCGAGAGCGAAGCGAGCAACTCCGGAAGTGCGTCGAACTGGCATGGGGTGAACGTCAGGTCCGACACGAGCGCCGGCCTCGGCGAGTTCGCCGTCAAGACCGGTTGAACCGGGGAAGGCCGGTGACACCGAGCGCTCGGCGGGTCAATCGACGAGCGCTCCTGAACAGTCCGGCAGCGGGAGGTAGTCCAGCGGGTCGTTGAACTCGGTCTGGATGACGTTGCGTGTTGCGCAGTAGTCCCGGAAGAGTTTCTGCGTTTCCTCATTCGCATCAGGTCCGGGAGCCTCCCACTCTCGGTTGAGTGAGCCGCCGAGGAGCATGGTCTGAGCGACGAGGATTTCGCCCAGTGCGTTCCTTTCGACGTGGGCGGCAGTGATCGGTGGGTCAGCGAGCCGTGGGTCGATGCCCCACATCGATTGCTGCACTGATTGGAGACGGCGGGCCTCGGCGAGGATCAAGCGTCGCTTGGCCGCCTCGATCTCTTCCGGTGTGCCCCTGATGGTGGCCAGGGCCACGTCGTAGCCCCGAACACCGGTGTCATCAGGTCGGAGCTCTCGAGCTCGGTCGAGATGCGTGGGGTCACCGGTTTCGAGGAAGCGGTCGATCTCGCTTTCGAACTCGCGTTCTTCCTGCATCTCCCGCAGCACCCTCCCCGTCCTCTGAACCTTCGGATCGTTCGATTCCTCGAAGGCCATGATTTCGAACATGTCCGCCATCTCGGCACAGCCCGCCAGCATGGAGAACGCCACCAACAACGATGCCAGGCGTACGAAGAGTCGGGTCGTCATGGGATCCGCTCCATCTGTACCAGAAGGCGATCGGTGATGTCTTCGCCGGTGGCCATGCCGCGCTCGATGTCGGCCAGGCTCACGATGATCGACATCACGAACGTACCCTCTTCATCGTTTCCGGTGTGCTGCATCACCACTTGCTCGACGCTGGATCGTTCGAGCGTCGGTGAGTCGAGAAGGAGTTCGACGAACCCCTCGCCTCCGTCGTCGCTCGACAGCAGCGCCGTCGAGTCATCGCTGCCGATGAACACGAATGACTCGGCCGAGTCGAGCGGATAGATGAGCACGGTCAGCCCGGTGAGATCGATCCCGGCCGCATCCAACTCGCGTTGCAGCGCAGCCGAAGCAACCGAATCGCGTTGGGCGGGCACGTCGACCGGTGAGGCGACCGCCTCGGCCATGGCCTCCTCGATCCATGCTCGTTCGAGGTCCGCTGCAAAGATCGGTCCTTCGTCAGCCGATTCGACCGGCACGGTGGTCGCGTCTCCAGCAGCTTCGTCGCCAGCCTCGGACCCACCGGTGCTTCCCGGTGACGAGGTATCGGCCCGATCGCCGACGACCGTCTCCTCCGCTCGGGAGCTGGCACCCGGTCCGTCGCTACCTCCGCAGCCGCCAAGTACCAACAGGCCGACTGCGACCACCATGGCCACCAACGTTCGAAGCGTTCGACTCGTCACGTCTCCCCTTCCCGGGCTCCAACCAACGGTCCCGTGAGTCGATTTTCGTGCGAACGACGACGCCATCCCAGAGGCATTTGGCTCTTCTCGCCGGAGGAGCGTTCGACTCTCGTCGTCATCGAGCGATGGTGCAAGAAGCACGGCGAACGACGTGACGCCAAGAGCGAAGCGAGCAACTCCGTAGGTGAGCAAAGCGAACGACGCCCGCAGATGGATGTTGGCAGGAGGTCGTCCGAGGCTCTTTGCACTCTTGCTGGCATTCGGATCAACACGACGCATACCCTCGGAGAACGAGCGCAAGATGGGGACAGAATCGATGTCTGCAACGCTGAACGAATCCCAATCGAGGCGACGCCAGGTCGTGGTCATCGGGGCCGGGGGTCATGGTCGGGTTGTGGCGAGGGCTGCCGACGCTTGCGGCATCGAGGTCATCGGGTTCTACGACGACGATGCAGCGAAGTGGGGCACCCGGATCGACGACGTACCGGTCTTGGGTTCGATCGAGGAAGCGGCAGCGTCCGCCGGCCGACCAGCGGTGATGGGGATCGGCGACAACGCGACTCGGAAATCGGCAAGCGAGTCCCTCGACCTCGACTGGATCAGCGTGATTCATCCGTTCACCTCGGTGGACTCCTATGCCACCCTCGGAAGGGGCACGGTCCTGCTACCAGGGTCGATTGTCCATCGGGGCACCATCATCGGCGATCACGTGATTCTCAACACGAAGGCCAGCGTGGATCACGACTGCCGGGTGGGCGACTATGTGCATATCGCCGTCGCCCACATGGCCGGCGGATCATCAGCCGACGAGGGAAGCTTCTTGGCTCTTGGCAGCGTGCTGCTCCCCGGTGTCAATCTCGGGGCGTGGTCGATCCTGGGTGCCGGCGCCGTTGCCATCGATGACATCCCTGCGAACTCGGTTGCCGTCGGCATTCCAGCCAGGGTTCACCAGTGACGGGCTCGGTTTCCACGAAGCCGAGCGTTCGAGGATCGTGTCCATCTCGGGCGGGACCTCAGGACTCACCCGGTCGACCAGTAGCGGATCAGGTCAGTGTTACCCGAGGCGAGCAACTGCGTCACTGAACGGAGTGAACGACGTGGGCCCGGAGGGGATCGAACCCTCGACCAAGCGATTATGAGTCGCATGCTCTGACCACTGAGCTACGGGCCCCGCTGGCACCCTGAAGGACGCCTCGGGCAAGGCTAGCGGAGCGTCAGACCTTGCTAGCGGAGCGTCAGGCTGGGGAACCCGACCGGCGATCAGACGCCGAGACGTTCGAGGAATCCGAGCTGGCGCATCTGTTCGGCGTGGCGGGAAGCCATGGCGACGAACATGGCGTCGCCCCGTTCGGTCTGTTCGACGATCTGGGAGGCGGTGACGGCCATCAGGTAGCCGCTGAACGAGCCGAGGACGTAGCGGTGCCAGATGGCCTCGAACGACGCCTCGACCCCGTGACGGGCGAGTCCGTCGACGTAGCGGCGAACGAGTCGCTCGTCGTGATCGACCCGGATCTCGGGAAGCAGCCCAGACCCGAGCATGTAGGCCAGGTCGGTCGGGCCGGACCCGATGCTCACGGTTTGCCAGTCGACGACGGTGAGGGGTGCGGCGCCCGGTTCGACGCCGAAGAGCATGTTGTCGAGGCGGTAGTCGTTGTGGGTGAGGCAGAGCGCTTGATCGACGTTGCTCGAGTCATCGGATCCGGCGGTCACCTCGGCGAGCAGCATGATCTTGTCGGCCATGACCCGGCCGAGTTCGATGTCGTCGCTGCTCAGGGCATCGGCGTAGCGGGTGGCGAATCCGTCGAAGACCATCGCGTAGAGATCGGCTCGCCCCTGCACTCGTTCGGGGGTCGGTGGCGTGACCCAGTCGAGTTCGGCCAGCTGGGCGCCGGTACCCCAGGTCGGTCCGTGCAGCGCAGCAGCCTCGTCGACCGCCAGTTCCGCCTGCTCGAGGCTGCATCCGGCGAGCTGGTCGCCCTGCACCGCGCCCCGGACATCCTGCATGATCAGCACGAAGTCGTTCGCCTCCGCGTCACCGGCGACGTAGTGGACGGTGGGAACACACATCGAGACCGTCGCGGCCAGATCTCGGTAGAAACCGACCTCGTGCACATAGGTACCGGTCAGCGCCGCAGTGGCCCGGCTGATGTCACTTTGCGACGGGAACTTGCCAACGACCGTCGCCGGCAGATCGGGATCGTCGCTCGACCACGTGAGCACGAAGCGCACGTTCTCCCCCACCTGCCCCGTCCCGATCGACGTGAGGTCCATCGCCGTGATGCGTGCCCCTCCCCCGATTCCGGCATCGGCCAGCACCTCGGTGAGCCATTCGGGGGTCATCTCGCGGGCGGGAACGATGTCGTTGCGCATGATCGGTCAGCCTGCCACCAGACGCCCGCTGGGTCCAGCGGAACCACCCGAGCCGAACCGCCGCTTCACCGGTGCGAAATGCTGCGTCCGCGACCGAGATGCGCCACGATGTTCGGATGCATGAACCCGCTGCGTCCGCTTCCGACTCCCCCGCCCCGGCCGCCCCCGCCGGACCCCTCGCCGGTGTCCGCATTGCCGACCTCACCACGGTCGTCATGGGACCGATGGCCACTCGCATTCTGGGCGACCTCGGAGCCGACGTCATCAAGATCGAGGCGCCCGAGATCGACTTCATGCGTGACTTCGATCCGAAGCGTTCCCCCGGCATGGGTGCGATGAGTCTCAACCTGCAGCGCAACAAGCGCAGCATCGTGCTCGACCTCAAGTCCGACGCCGGGCACCAGGCGATGCTCGACCTCGTCGCCTCATGCGATGTGTTCGTATCGAACATGCGCCCGTCGGCTCTGGCCCGACTCGGCCTCGACTACGAGTCACTCGTCGCGGTCAAGCCCGATCTGATCTACTGCGGCGCGACCGGCTTCGACAGCTCGGGGCCCTACGCCGGCAAGGCGGCCTATGACGACGTGATCCAGGCGGTGTCGGGCATGGCGTCGATGTCGTCGTGGATGGGTGGCGAGCCGGCGTACGTGCCCACCATCGCTGCCGACAAGATCAGCGGCCTGCACATCGTCTATGCCGTGCTGGCGGCGTTGTACCGCAAGGCCACCACCGGCCAGGGCGACGCGATCGAGGTCCCGATGGCCGAGTCCGTTGCCAGCTTCAACCTGGTGGAGCATCTCAACGGCCACACGCTCGAACCCAAGGAGCCGCCGTTCAGCTATCAGCGGTTGCTGACACCGCACCGCAAGCCTCGCCGGTCCGCCGATGGATGGGTGTGCATCCTCCCCTACAGCGATCAGAACTGGCGGGACTTCTTCGCGCTCGTCGGCCGGCCCGAACTCGCCGATGACCCACGCTTCATCTCGGTGAACTCGCGGGTGAGCAACGTGAACGAACTCTACGAGCTGCTCGACACGTTCATGGCCCGCCATACCACCGAGGAGTGGATGCAGCTGTGCGACGATGCCTCCATCCCCGCGGTACCGGTGGTCGACCTCGAGCACATCGAGGACGACCCACACTTCGCCGCAGTCGGCATGATCGAGATGCACGAGCACCCGACCGAGGGCGCCTATCGAATCGTTCGCGATCCGGTGCGCTTTGCCTCGGGTAATGCCGGTGTGTGGCGGCACAGCCCCCGCCCCGGTGCGAGCACCGGTGAGATCCTCGCCGAACTCGGCTACGACGACGAGCAGATCGCTGCGGTGATCGACGCCGGTTCGTGGCAGCCCTGAGCGCCCACCACCTCGTGTTGCCCGGGCGCGGACTGCGCCGCTTGCGCGAAACTCGTTGCCACCGATCGGAGGGAGCGGGGCAATGGTCTTCAGGGCATGGGACGGCATCGACTACCAGGGCGATCCGCCCGAGGGCTGGTACCTGGGGGCCGACGAACGCTGGTGGCCACCGCCTCCGCAGCCTTCTCACCAACCACCGCCTCCCCCATCGGCGCCACCACCGCCTCCCTCGCTGTCGGATCGCGGCCCGGGTGTCAACGCCGGACTCTGGGACTTGGACATCCGACGCCCCTCGCCTCCCGACCATCCCGAAGTGCTGTTCTTCCGGGAGGCGCTCGGCCTTCCCGATGAAGTCCTCGTCTGGCCCATGGTCGACATCGTGCACTGGGATCTCGCACTGAAGCACCAGCCGCTGGCGGTGACGGAATTCGGATTGGCCGCCATGTCTGATCGTGTGGTGTTGCTGCGAGACGCCGACATGCTGTCGGTTTCGCTCCCCTCGAGACGATGATGGTTGCGGTCACCGAGCGGGGATCGATGAGTTTCACCCTGCTTCGGGATCCCTCGAACGGCGACACGGTCACCGCCGCCGGACACGGGCAGTTGGCCCGGCCCCTCATGAACCTCTTGGTTGCGCTGGGCGCAGCGCCGGGCCCTGACGACCTCGATCCGGTGAGCGTCTCACAAGAGGGCTCGTACGCCTGGCCGTTCACCGCACCCGACTAGTGCCCGTTCGGCCAAAACGGACAGAAGACGGCACCGACATCGGCATCCGTCTTCTGACCACTACTTGCTTTGCTCGGGGGGTGAGGCTCGAACTCACGACCCATTGATTAACAGTCAATTGCTCTGCCAGCTGAGCTACCCCCGAAGGCGAATGCAGAGGATAGCAAGCTCCGAGCCGATCGTGGCGGTTTAGTCGAGATAGTCCCGGAGACGATCGCTGCGGAGCGGGTGACGCAGCTTGGCCAGGGTCTTCGACTCGATCTGACGGATCCGCTCCCTGGTCACGCCGAACTCCTTGCCGACCTCTTCGAGGGTGCGAGGGCGCCCATCGACGAGTCCGAATCGGAGCCGAACGACGTCGGCTTCTCGCTCGGAGAGGTCGGCCAGCACCTCGTTGACCGTCTCGGCGAGCAGTTTGCGAGCGGTGATGTCGAGCGGGGCGGCGGCCTTGTCGGGAATGAAGTCGGCCATCGAGGTGTCGTCTTCTTCACCGATCGGTGAGTCGAGCGACAGTGGATCTTGCTGGGCGAAGCGGAGGATCTCGGCGACCTTCGCCTCAGGCAGGTCGACCGCCTCGGCCAGCTCGGCCATGGTCGGTTCACGCTCGAGCTTTTGCAGCATGGAGCGCTGCTGACGAACGACCTTGTTGATCGATTCGACCATGTGCACCGGCACTCGGATGGTGCGTGACTGGTCGGCGATGGCTCGGGTGATGGCCTGGCGGATCCACCAGGTGGCGTAGGTGGAGAACTTGAAGCCCTTCGAGTGATCGAACTTCTCGACCGCCCGCATCAGTCCGAGGTTGCCCTCCTGAATCAGATCGAGCATCGGAACGCTTCGGCCGACGTAGCGCTTGGCGATCGACACCACCAGCCGCAGGTTGGCCGAGGTCAGTTCGCTTCGAGCGCGATTGCCGTCGGCCACGATGCGACGCAGGCGGCGCTGTTCGGCCAGCGGGAAGTCGTGCCAGGACTCGTTGGCGATGGCCTCGGCGATCTCTGCGGAGGCAACGGCGCCGGCGTCGATCCGAGTCGCCAGTTCGACTTCTTCGGCCGAGTTCAGGAGCGGAACCTTCCCGATCTCCTTCAGATACATGCGGACCGGGTCGGAGGAGCCGTTGGCTCGAGCCATCGCCACGGCAGCGACCCGCGCCGGATCGTCGCGCAGGCGCGTCTTGCGATGACCGTTGGCGTCGACCGGCGCCTCCTCGATCTCGACCGGGTCGTCGTCGAATGGGATGTCGTTGGCGTCGAGCCAGGTCTTCACCGCCTCGAGCACCTCTGGGGTCAGTTCGACCCGCTTCATGATCGCGATGACGTCCTCGGGATTGAGTGTTCGTCCACCGCGCGCACGAAGCACCAAGCGATCACGATGTTCATCGGTGAATTCACTCGGCAGTTCGGCTACGGGCCGGTCAGTCAAGAGACCTCCTCGGGGGGCTGGACCAACCAAGCTAGCAAGCCATCGACCACCGCCGCCTGCCGGTCGGGATCCATGAGCGCCGAATGGTTCGACATCAGCCAAGACAGACGACCGTTGATCTCGCTGATATCGGTCGGATCGACCGCTCCCTTGGCGGCTCGACGCCCCGCCTCGATCTGGGCGTCGAGAAATCGTCGCCACAGCAGGCAGGCGACATCGATCGGTTCGCTGGTCGGTTCTTCGACCGACACTCGCTGGATGATGTCGCCGACCTCGGGCCCACTGGCTTCGATCGCCTGATGGATCGAGGTCGAACCGACGATGGCGTCGAACGCCGTGGCGAGCAGGTCTTGGGTGAAGAGGTCGCCGACGATCAACCGCATCATGTCGTCACGTCGATGCACGGCCAGCTTCAAGGCCTCGTATTCGGTGGGATGGCGTGCGCCTGACTCGACCCGCCGAGGCGCCGTGTTGGTTCGAGATTGCACCACCTTGGCCACACCGGTGGCCGCCATCTCCCGGACGAGGTCTTCGGAGATCCGGCAGCGGTCGGCAATGGTGTAGGCGTACTGGTCGCGCACGATGCGGTCGGGGTGTTCGGCCACCATCGCCAGAGCGGATTCGGCGGTCCGAGCCCGCCCCTCGACCGACGACAGGTCGCCGGCCGCCAACGCCCGCTCCACTCGGAATTCGAGGAAGGGCCGAGCGTTGGTGACTGCGGCCGCCAGTCGGGTGGGGTTCTCGCGAGCGAGGTCGCCGGGGTCGACGCCGTTGGGAAGGTCGGCGACGAGCACCTCGAGGTCGTGGGTCTTCTCCCACTCGTAGAACCGAGCGGCGGCGTTCTGACCGGCGGTGTCGGCGTCGAACGACAGCACGACCTTGCGGGCAAAGCGTCGCAGTAGCTTCACGTGTTCGTCGGTCAGGGCGGTGCCGCACGTGGCCACGGCGCGGGGCACGCCGGCCTGCTGGAAGCCGATGACGTCGGTGTAGCCCTCGCAGACGATGACTTCGTCGGCCGCCACCACGTCGGTCTTTGCCCAGTTGAGACCGTAGAGCACTCGGCTCTTGCTGTA
The DNA here is from genome assembly GCA_963698395.1 of uncultured Acidimicrobiales bacterium. Lineage (GTDB taxonomy): Bacteria > Actinomycetota > Acidimicrobiia > Acidimicrobiales > SZUA-35 > JBBQUN01. Next base: position 403,633 of record CAVOQQ010000008.1, on the reverse strand, counting down.
GACACCCGAGTCGGCAGAGTTGACGTACTTCCGGGCGTCGTCGGAGCCTGGCAGGATGCGGCCGCCGAAGCCCATCGGGCGATCCTGGGCGTCGAAGATCGGGAACAGCACCCGCCCACGGAAGAAGTCGTACTGGCGGTCGTTGCGGTTCATTCCGCCGAGGCCGGAGTCGACCCACTCCTTGTTGGACAGCCGCAACGCCTTGGCCAGGTGATCCCAGCCCTCGGGGGCCCAGCCGATCCGGTAGTGGCGAACGATCTCGCCGTCGTAGCCACGATGGCGCAGATAGCTGCGAGCCGCACCGGCGTCGGGGCTGTGGAGGAGACGATCGTGATAGAAGTCGACGGCCCGTCCCAGTGCGTCGTAGAGCCGCTTGCGAGCCTTGCGTTCTTCACCCTCGTTGGCGTCGGTGTAGCGCAGCGTGACGCCGAACTTGTTCGCCAGCCACTCGACGGCGCCGACGAAATCGAGTTGTTCCTTCTCCTTGACGAAGGTGATGGTGTCGCCCTTGGCCCCGCAGCCGAAGCAGTAGTAGAGACCTTCCTCGGCATTGACCGAGAACGACCCCGACTTCTCCGAGTGGAACGGGCACAACCCGGTGAAGCGTCGACCCACGCGTCGGAGCTGGGTGTACTGCGTGATCACGGCCACGATGTCTGATTGCTCGCGGACGCGAACGATGTCTTCGTCGACGATCCCCACGCCGTGAAACTACCAGCGGGAGACGACAGCGAGATGGCCGCCCTCAGCGCTCCGAGCGCACGATTGCCTGGGCGGCAGCAAGGCGGGCGATCGGCACCCGGAACGGCGAACACGACACGTAGTCGAGGCCGCAACGCCAGAAGAGATCGATACTCGCCGGGTCGCCGCCGTGCTCGCCGCACACCCCGAGTTTGATACCCGGCTTCGTGGCCCGAGCGTCGGCTGCCGCCCGTCGAACCAGCTCACCGACACCGGCCTCGTCGATCGTGTCGAACGGGTTGGCACCGAGCAACTCGAGATCGCAGTAGAGCCGGATGAAGCTGGACTCGACGTCGTCTCGGCTGAACCCGAAGGTCATCTGGGTGAGGTCGTTCGTGCCGAAACTGAAGAAGTCGGCGACGTTCGCGATCTCGCCCGCCCGGATCGCGGCCCGAGGGGTCTCGATCATCGTGCCGACGCTCACGTCGAGCGGCTCGGACCGATCGGCGTTGATCTTCTCGATCTCTTCGGCGATCCAGGACCGCACCAGCTCGAGTTCCTGCCGATTGACGATGAGCGGAATCATGATCTCGACGATCGGCGTGCCACCGCCATCGGCACGTTCGGCCGCCGCCGAGAGCAGCGCCTGGACCTGGGTCCGATACAGGTGGGGCTTCAGGATGCCGAGACGGACCCCACGGGTGCCGAGCATCGGGTTCTCTTCGTGGTTGGCCTGGGCCGCGGCCAGCAGACGGCTGTCGGCTGCCGACAGCCCCGTCTTGGCCTGGCGGACGAGCAGCTCGGTGATGTCGGGCAGGAACTCATGGAGCGGCGGATCGAGGAGACGGACCGTCACGGGAAGCCCGTCCATGGCCTCGAGCAGCGCCACATAATCGGCACGCTGCACCTCGGCCAGTTCGACGAGCGAGTCGAGTTGTTCCTGTTGGGTCTCGGCCAGGATCATGCGCTGGACGATGGGCAGCCGCTCACCGAGGAACTGGTGCTCGGTGCGGCACAGACCGATCCCCTCGGCACCGTATTCACGGGCGAGGCGGGCATCGGCCGGGGTGTCGGCGTTGGCTCGAACGGCCATCTTGCCGGCACGAATCTCGTCGGCCCAGACAAGGAGCTCGTTCATCTCCGACGGAACATCGCCCTCGGACAGATCGACCGCCCCGAGGAACACCTCACCGGTGGCCCCGTCGAGGCTGATGATGTCACCTTGGTTGATGTGCAGATTGCCGACCGTGAAGCTCTGCCCGACGATCGTGATGCCACCGGCACCGCACACTGCCGGCTTGCCCCACCCACGGGCGACGACGGCGGCGTGGCTCGCCAGCCCGCCCTTGGTGGTGAGAATGCCTTCGGCGATGGCCATGCCGTGCACGTCTTCGGGCGAGGTCTCGTCTTTCACCAAGATGACGTCGATGCCCTCGTCGTAGGCGTCGACGGCCGTGTTGGGGTCGAAGTAGACCGCTCCGACCGCCGCACCGGGCGAGGCGCCGAGGCCGGTGGCGATCGGGGTCAGCTCGGGTCCGGAGAACTGCGGGTGGAGGATCTGGTCGAGATGGTCGGCACTCACCCGAAGCAGCGCTGTGCCCCGGTCGAGCCCGAGATCGTCGGGCGACGCGAGCTGTTTGGCGATGCGCACCGCCGCCGCGCCAGACCGGTCGCCGCGGCGCACCCCGAGGAACTGCAGACTGCCCTGCTCGATCGTGAAGTCGATGCTGATCATGTCGCGGTAGTGGGCCTCGAGCTGGGCGAAGGCCGACTGGAGCTGTTGCCAGGCCCCTGGCAGGAGGTCGCCGAGTTCGGCCACGCCGATCACGGGGGCGTTGCCGTCGTCCATGCCCTGGCCGCCGACTCGGAAGTCGCCGTACGGCTCCTTGGCGCCGGTGACCGGGTTGCGGCTGAAGGCCAGACCGGTGCCCGACTGCTCGTCGCGGTTGCCGAACACCATCTGCTGGACCATGACGGCCATGCCGAGGTCGTGCGGGATGTTCTCGCGCTGTCGGTAAGCCCGAGCATTCGGCGAGTTCCAGCTGCCGAACACCGCTTCGACCGCGCCCATGACCTGCTGCTCGATGTCTTGCGGGAACGGGGTTCCCCGCTGTTCGAGCATGGCGAGGAAGTTCTGGGACAGCAGCCGCGACTCGGCGATACCGAGAGCGCTCTCGGTGGTGACGCCGGCCATCGCCTTGGCTCCGTCGACTCGCTGCTCGAACTCGTCGGCCGGCACGCCGCAGACCACGTTGCCGTACATCTGGATGAGCCGGCGGTAGGAGTCATAGGCGAATCGCTCGTCGCCGGTGACCGCTGCCAGTTGTTCGACCGTCTCGTCGTTCAGCCCGACGTTGAGCACGACCGAGACGGCGCCCGGCATGAAGATCGGGGTACTGGGCCGAACACTGACGAGCAGGGGTGACCCGTCGCCGCGATCGAGTTGCCGGGTGGCGACACGGGCCGCCTCGAGATCCTCGTCGTCGAAGCGACCCGAAGCGAGGAATCGCTGGCAGGCGGCGGTGGTGAGGGTGAATCCTGGGGGCACGGGAAGCCCGAGGCCGACACTGACGTCGGCCAACGTCGCACCCGTCTGACCGAGCATCGTGACCAGCTCGTCGAACGGCAGATCGTGGGCGTGATCGATCGGGTAGATGGCGCGCATGGCGCTGAGACTACGAGCTGCGAGCCGGTGTGTCTCGCTCACTCGGCCAAACGTCGAGATTGTCGACCCTCAGGCCAGGCGCTCGGCCAGCCACGCTTCGAGTTCAGCGATCGGAAGGCGCACCTGCTCCATCGAGTCGCGTTCACGCACGGTGACGGCGTGGTCCTCGAGTGAGTCGAAATCGTAGGTGACGCAGTAGGGCGTGCCGATCTCGTCTTGGCGCCGGTACCGCTTGCCGATGTTCTGGGTCTCGTCGTAGTCGCACATCCAGCGCTCGGCCAGGTGGGCGAACAGTTCGGTGGCCGGTCCGGCCAGTTCCGGCTTCTTCGACAGCGGCAGCACCGCCACCTTGAACGGAGCGAGCTTGTGGTGGAGGCGCAGCACGATCCGGGTGTCGTCGTTGACCTGCTCCTCGTCGTAGGCCGCCATGAGGAACGCCATCATCGTGCGGGTGGCGCCGGCCGCCGGCTCGATGACGTGGGGCACGTACCGCTCGTTCGTTGCCTGGTCGAAGTAGTCGAGCTTCGCTCCGGAGTGACCTGCGTGCTGGGTGAGGTCGAACGCGCCCCGGTTGGCGATTCCTTCGAGCTCGTCCCAGCCCCACGGGAAGAGGAACTCGACGTCGCTGGTGTCGTCGGAGTAGTGGCTGAGTTCGTCGGACTCGTGGGCCCGGAGACGGAGCTTCTCGGCCGGAATGCCGAGGTCGAGATACCACTGGAGCCGGGTCTGGCACCAGTACTCGTACCAGGTGGCGGCCTCGGCGGGCGGCACGAAGAACTCGAGCTCCATCTGCTCGAACTCGCGGGTGCGGAACACGAAGTTGCCGGGGGTGATCTCGTTGCGGAAGCTCTTGCCGATCTGGGCGATGCCGAACGGCGGCTTCTTGCGGCTCGTGTAGAGCACGTTGGCGAAGTTGATGAACATGCCCTGCGCCGTTTCGGGACGAAGGTAGACCTCGTGGCCCGAGCCCTCGACCGGGCCGGCGTGGGTCTTGAACATGAGGTTGAACTGGCGGGGCTCGGTGAACTCTCCCCTGGTGCCGCATGTCGGGCAGACCTCGGAATCTTCGAGCTTGTCGAGGCGATGCCGGCTGCCGCAGCTGCGGCAATCGACCAGTGGGTCGCTGAAGTTGGCGAGGTGGCCCGAGGCCTCCCAGATCGCCGGGGGCGACAGGATCGAGGCGTCGAGCCCCACCACGTCGTGGCGGCGCTGCACCATGGCCCTCCACCAGGCGTCTTTGACGTTACGCAGCAGGAGGACCCCAACCGGGCCGTAGTCGTAGGTGGAACGGAAGCCGCCGTAGATCTCGGCCGACGGATAGACCACGCCGCGTCGCTTGGAGAGATTGACGATCTTGTCGAAGAGCTCGGGGTCGTTCGCCGACGAATCGGCGGGGTCTGTGCTCGTCTCGGTATCAGGGGCAGCCATGGCGTCGCAGGCTAACGTCTTCACCCACGGCGTCCGATGAGTTTTGCCAGACGCCCACCCGAATCTATTGTGCCGGCCGCCCCCGCAGCGGCTGTGCACTGCGAGGTTTCACCCCATGCTCGACCCGGATCTCACCAACATCTTGAAACGCCGCATCGGAGCGTCGCTGATCGATCTTGGCATCGTCGGACTCGTGACCGCTGCCGTGTGGCGCACGCAGTTGATTGCGTTCCCGATCACGTCGACCGACGCCATCACCGGCGACCCGATCTTCGATCCTGCCCAACTCGAGCGACAAGCCGAGATCGCCGAGCGGCTCAACACCTCGTTCACCTGGAACAACACCCTCTATGCGCTCGACCAGTCGGGCTTCGTACTCACCGGCCTCTGCGCCATCGTGATGCTGGCCATGGTGTTCGTCCTGATCCCGGCCAACACCGGTTGGTCACCGGGCAAGAAACTGCTGTCGCTCGGCGTGGTCGACGCCGACGGCCGCAATCCTTCGCTCGCCGACCATGCCAAGCGGAGCCTCGTCGGCATCGTCGATCTCATGCCCGTGGTCGTCCCCGGGCTCGCCGGCTGGGTCATCGCCAACACCGACGAGTACCGCCAACGTCTCGGCGATCGGGTCGCCAACACCTATGTGATCGACAACCGAGCGGGCCCGAAGTTCATCGATCCGACGGTCTACGAGCGGCGCCGCGAACTGCGCCGCGCCACGATCGACAACCAGGCGGCGAACGACGACGACGACATGGTCGAGATCGGCGACCGCATCGGTGGCTCGCCCAGCGGTCTACACCGTATCGAAGACGAGCTGCCGGCCGAACCATCGCTCGGCGAGCAGCTGCCGGCCGCACCCGAGTTCGAACCGGTCGCCCCCCAGGTCGACGAGGCCCACGCAGACCCCGACCCCGATCCTGGGCAGCGAAGCGAGGCACCCGGTCCGAGCCATCGGTTCACCGTCGACGCCGAAGCGCCCACCAACGAACTGGGTTTCGTCGACACTGATCAGCTCGGTCTCGGATTCGGCGGCTCGCCCGCTGCCATGCCGACGAGCACGCCCGAGCCCGAGCCCGAGCCTGAACCCGAACGAGCGCCGAGTGTCGAACCGGTCGAGCACGAGCCCGCCCATGCCGCCGAGATGGCGCTGCCCACCACGATCGACCTCGATGCCGCCCCCCACCCGACCGTGCGAGCCAAACCAACGAGCGAGGCGGTGTCGGTGCCGAAACCGACCCATCGAGGCATCACCGCCACGACCGAGCCCGAGTGGGAGCAACCCATCCCCGAAGAGGCCCCGGTGTGGGAGCCACGCCGCGAACCTGCCCCGGTCGTCGCCGACGTCACCACCGAGACCGACCAGGTCGTGGAACCAGCCGAGGATCCGGTCGAAGTCGAGCAGCCGGTTGCCGCTCGCTCCACCGGCGAACCGAGCCAGTCGGCCCCGGGGCTGGTCTGGAATGATCAGTGGCAGGCGTGGCTGTTCTGGGATTCCAAGCACCAGCACTGGCTCCGTCACGACATCGCGAACGACCGCTGGATCCCGATCGGCTGAGCGTCAGCCGGCTGGATGCATCTGCTGGTGAATCAGCGCCGAGGTGCGGAGTCGGCGTTCGAGGTGCTGTTCGAGCATCCGTGAGGCCAGGTGCTCGAGTTCGCTCGACACGGCGGGCGACGTGGTCTCGAGGACCTGCCGCACCCGGCCGGCGAACACCAGCATCAGCGCCTGTCGAGCGTCTTCGCTCATGGGTTCGCCCCGTCGACACTGATGACAGAGGACCCCGCCCTCGTGGATCTCGATGGTCACGAGCCGCTCGGTCGCGCCACAGTTGACGCAGGCATTCAGCATGGGCGCCACCCCCTCGAGCGCAAGCACCTTGGCGGCGAATGCCGGAACCACCAATGGATTGCCCACGCGGTCGAGCTCGCCGAGCGCTCCGGCGAGCAGTTTGAACAACGCCGGATTGGGCTCGCCTTCCTGCCCCACCTGATCGACGATCTCGAGGAGCACGGTGGCTCGTGCGAACCGGTCGATGTCGGTGCGCAGGTTGGGATGCAGCTGCTCGGTCTCGGCCTGGGTGATCACATCGAGATTGCGGCCCTCGTAGAGCTGCAACGACACCACACAACCCGGCTCGAGCCGGCTGCCGAACTTGCTCCTGGTCCGTCGGACACCCTTCGCCACGGCACGGACCTTCCCGTGACCACGGGTGAACAAGATGATGATGCGGTCGGCCTCACCGAGCTTGTAGGTCCGAAGCACGACACCGGTTGCTCGGTAGAGGGCCACGATCAGTCGCCGAGTCCGCCGAAGCGACGGTCCCGGCTCTGATATTCACGCACCGCGTCGGCGATGTGGTGACGGCGAACGTCGGGCCAGTAGTCGTCGAAGAAGTACAACTCGGCGTAGGCCGCCTGCCAGATCATGAAGTTGGAGATGCGGTGTTCACCCGAGCTGCGCATCCACAGGTCGACCTCGGGGGCTTCGGGATCGTAGAGGCGCTTGCTGATGTTCTCTTCGTTGACGTCGATGCCGTCGGCGATCAACGACTTGACGGCGTCGACCACCTCGGCCCGGCCGCCGTAGTTGAACGCGATCGTGAACGTCAGTCTGGTGTTGTTCTTGGTCAGCTCGACCGATTCGTTCATGCGTCTCAGCAACCGGCGCGGGACACGCCAGTCACGGCGCCCGATGAAACGAATGCGGACACCCATCTCGTTCAGCTCTTGGCTTCGCCGTACGAGCAGGGACTCGTTGAAGCCCATGAGGTAGCGCACCTCATCGGTCGGGCGCCGCCAGTTCTCGGTCGAGAACGCATAGACGGTCAGCCACTCGACCCCCAGCTCGAGGGCGCCGTGCACCGCGTCGAACAGGGCTTCTTCGCCCGCAGCGTGCCCCTCGGTGCGCTTGAGGCCGCGAGCCTGGGCCCAACGACCGTTGCCGTCCATGACCGCCGCAACGTGCCGGGGAATCCGCTTGGGGTCGATACCGGACAGGTCCATGGGTGCAGCGGGTTCCACATCGCTCACGGTACTCCGCTGAGTCCTGGGGTCGGCGGCAATGGCTCGATCCGCCGGAGCAGCTCAGGATCGCTCGGCGCTCAGTTCTCGGTGGTGGCTGCAGACGTACTGGTCGGTGAGGCGGTGGTGGTCGTTGCCGTGCTGGTCGGTGGAGCCGTGCTGGCCGGCGGGACGGTGCTCGGCTCGAAGCGCGTCGGGGGCTCGACCGAGACCGACGGCGGGACCACCAACGAACCATCGGTGGTGGTCGTGGCCCCGATGGTGGTGGTCGTGCGGCGAGGCGCCGTGGTCGCCACCCGCCGAACCGTGGTTGGCGAAACTGCCGGAGGCGCCGGGGTGGTCGCGACCGACGACGTCGCCTCGAGCGCCGTGGTCGACGCACCGGTGGTCGTGACCGAGCTGACCGTGGTGAGGGTGGTGGTCGGCGTCGTCGTCGACGGTGCCGGTTCCGTCGTCGATGGCAGCGAGGTGACAGCCGAGAGGGGCGTCGGAGCGATCGACTCGGTCTGGTCGGCCGTTCCGAAGGCCCACCACAGGCCGACTCCGACCGCGACGAGCACACCCACGACCACCACGGTGCCGAGCATCCGCCGGACCAGGTCAGGGTTGCCGCCGCCCTCGGCGGGAACGAAGGTCACCGTTGCCGGCGACATCGATTCGAGCACGACCGGTTTGTGCACCGTCGGGGTCGCCGGCGTCGACCGGGAATCGAAACGCAGCACCGGGCTGACAGGCGTTGCTTCGTCGTCAAGATTGGGAGCGAACAACGGCGTTCGGGGATTGCCGAGCGGTTTCGGCAGCGAGGCCACCGGCGCGAACAACAGCTCGATGAGCTCGTTGCGTTGACGTTCGCGAGTGTCGGAGAGCAAGCCGCTCGTTGCCCGGTCGGATGATTCGACCACCTCGGCCCGGGTGACCAGGGAAACGTCGTCGGGCTCGTCAGGATCAACGGACTCGTCACCATCAACGGGCTCGTCACCATCATCGGGCTCGGAGCCGTCGAGGCGGATCACATCCGACGCGTCGAACCGGATCGACATCGAGGTGTCGATCGATGGGTCGAGTTCGTCTGGTGCTGTTGGGTGATCGATCACTCTGATTCCTCGAACTACTCCTCGGTCCGCCGGCCGATGGCGTCACTCCCACCCGCGCCGTCGAGACTACTGCCTAGGCTCGTGGTCATGCCCACCGCCTCTGCCCTGTTGGGCACAGTGACCCAACACATGGTCGGCGGAGGCGAACTTCGCCCTGGCCAGGTGCGTATGGCCGAGGAAGTCACCAAGACGCTCGAGGGCCCCGAAACCCTGTTGATCGAGGCCGGGACCGGGACCGGGAAGTCGGTGGCCTACCTGGCTCCGGTCATCGACGCCGGCAAACGGGCAGTGGTCGCCACCGCAACGATCGCGCTCCAGAGCCAGCTGGTCGACAAAGACGTCCCCATGGTGGCCGAGGCCCTCGGCCGAGACGTCTCGGTCTCGGTTCTCAAGGGTCGCAGCAACTACCTGTGCCGCCAGCGAGTCGCCGAACTCGAGCGGGCGAGCCACACCGAGCAACTCGAGCTGATGGGTGGACGCTCGCAACCGGCGGCCCTCGACGACCTGCTCGACTGGGCCAACGACACCGAGACCGGCGATCGAGAGGAACTCGAGAGCCAACCGCCCTTCGACCTGTGGCGAGCGCTGAGTGTCGGGCCCGACGAGTGTCCCGGCGCCAACCGCTGCCCGTCGGGTGAGGGCTGTTTCTCGGAGCAGGCGAGGGCCCGTGCACTCGAAGCCGACGTGATCGTCACCAATCACCACTACTACGGGCTGCATCTCGCCACCGGCGGCGCGCTCCTGCCCGACCACGACGTCGTGATCTTCGATGAGGCGCACCACCTCGCCGACGTCATCAGCGCCACCTGCGGAACCGAGGTGTCAGGCGGACGATTCCGAGGCCTCGGGCGTCACGCCCGCCGTCTCCTCACCGACGACCGGGCGCCGGAGCTGCTCGACAAGTCGGCCACCGATCTCGACAACGCGCTGCGGCCGTTGCGGGGCAAGAAGGTGGCGTTCGACACCGAGCTGGTGGCCTTGCTCGTTGCCGGCCGAGATCGGGCCGACCGAGTGCTCGGTGCCGTGCGAAAGATCGCCGCCGCCGATGGCTCCGACACCGCAGCCAGGGTCGAACGGGTGCAGATGACCGCGACCTCGCTGGTCAACGCGATCGACGCTGTGCTCGAATCCGACGAAGACGACGTCGTCTGGGTCGATGGATCCGACAACGCGCCGGTGCTGCGTCGCACCCCACTCGATGTCGGATCGATCCTCCAGGCGTCGCTGTGGGGTGAACGATCGGTCATCCTCACGTCCGCCACGTTGCCCAGTGGCATCGTCACCACGTTGGGCCTCCCTGCCGCCACCGAGGTTCTCCGGGTCGGCTCCACGTTCGACTACGCCGAACAAGGCCTGCTCTACTGCGCCACCCACCTACCCGAGCCGCGCCATCCCGAGGCCCGGGCGGCGATCCGGTCCGAGATCGTCGACCTCATCGAGGCCGCCGGTGGCCGAACCCTGGCCCTGTTCACGAGCGCCTCCGCCATGAACGAAGCCGCCGACCAGTTCCGCGACGTGCTCGACGTGCCCGTCCTCGTCCAAGGTGAGCAATCGAAGATCGCACTCATCGAGGCCTTCATGGCCGATCCACGATCCGTGCTCGCTGCCACCATGTCGTTCTGGCAGGGCGTCGACCTTCCCGGCGACACGCTCACCCTGGTCACGATCGACCGCATCCCGTTTCCCCGACCCGACGAGCCGGTCCTCCAGGCCCGACGAGACCTTGCCGGCCCCGCCGCCTTCCGAGTCGTCGACCTGCCGAAGGCCCAGATCCTGTTGGCCCAAGCCGCCGGTCGCCTGATCCGCCGCGCCACCGACCGTGGGGTCGTTGCCGTGCTCGACACCCGGCTCGCCACCAATCGGTCCTATCGCTGGGATCTCATCAACGCCATGCCCGAACTCAAACGCACCCGCGACCGTGACGAGGTCATGACCTTCCTCCGTGCTCTCGACCAGGCGGCGCTCGAGAGGGCCGAGCCGTGAGATCCGTCCCGTGGATCACGTTCTACGTGGGTCTGGCCATCGGCGGCGGCTACCTCGTCGGCGCAGCACTCCGCTGGAAGCTGTGGTCGACCGCCCGATTGCGTCCCGCAGCCGACCTCCACCGCGAACCCGGCCGCCTCGATCCTCGGGCCGTCGTCAGTCTGATCGAGGCCGTGGTCACGGTGGCGTGGTCGCTCCTCGTGCTCTGGGTCATCGACCGAATCGCTCCCGGCAGCGCCACGTTCCGCGATTCCTCTGCTGTCGGTTTTCTGTCGTCGCAGACCCTCACCGCCTGGGAATCGGCTTCGCTGTGGTCGGGACTGGCGGTCGTCGTCGGCCTCACCTTCCCCGCGCCACTTCGAGTCGACCGGGGCACCTCCGGGGTGGTTCCGGTCGCCGCCATGCTGGTCTTGCACCTACCGATCACGCTTTTCGTCGCGGCGAGCGCCTTCTTCGGCGCCCAGCTCGTGCAGGGTCGGCAACGGTGGTCGACGACCATCGCCCTCGTGATGCTGCCGACGAGTGAATGGGTCGCGTCGATCTTCCAGGTGCGAGCGGCGTGGGGATTCGTTCACGGTCCGGAAACGGCGCTGTGGATGCTCGGCGTCGTCGGTGTCCTCGCTGCGCGTCGCGGTCGCGGGGTGTGGGAGCAGTTCGACCCACGCTGACGAGGCAAGACCGACCTCATGTTGTGGCACAAGATGCCGATGTTCGGAGGAATGGGTTCCCCTGGGCCGACACAAGGGGCGGAACGACACACAGCCACCGTCAATCGGTGGACTTCGCATCCGCATCTGGCCCGACTCCTGCGAGTCGGCATCGTCGTCGCGCCGCTCGTGGCCTCGGTCGCCTTCACACTGACCGCTGGGCGGGTCGCCTCGGCCGAGGATCTCGGTATCGGTCGGTGGCTCTGGGTCGCCCTCGTCTTCGTCTGCTCGAACATCTTGCTGGTCGTCCTCACCAAGTTGACCAAGAAGCTCATCCCGCTCGTTGCGCTGATGAAGCTGACCCTGGTCTTCCCTGATCAGGCACCCTCTCGCACCAAGGCCGCACTCCGGCACTCCAATTCGCGCACCATGCTCCGAGAGATGGAGGCCGCGCGTGATCGTGGCGAGATGGTCGGTGCGGCGCTGCACGGCGACTACCTGGTGCAGTTGCTGAAAGATCTCAACGAACACGATCGGCTCACCCGAGGTCACTCCGAGCGTGTTCGGGCCTACTCCGAACTGTTGGGCGAGGAGATCGGCCTCGACGAGGAAGAACTCGGCAAGCTGCGTTGGGCTGCCTTGTTGCACGACGTCGGCAAGCTCGCCGTTCCCTCGGAGATCCTGAACAAGGACGGCCGACCGACCGATGAGGAGTGGAAAGTCCTCGCGGGCCACCCGGCGGCGGCCAATCCGATGCTCGAGCCGCTCGCCGACTGGCTCGGCGAGTGGCGACACGCCGCCGATCAGCACCACTGCCGATGGGACGGGAAGGGTTACCCCTGGAATCTGGCCGGTACCGACATCACGTTGGCCGGCCGCATCGTCGGGATTGCCGACGCCTACGACGTGATGACCAGCGCACGGAGCTACAAGAAGCCGCTGAGCCCCGAACTCGCCCGTCAGGAACTCACCAGCTGCGCCGGCTCCCAGTTCGACCCCCACCTCGTTCGAAGCTTCCTCCAGATCGGCCTTGGCCAGCTCCAGACGGTCGCCGGACCGCTGGCGTGGATTGCCAACCTCACCGGGTCTTCCCAGCTTCCCGTACCGGCGACCTCGGCCATCTCGACCACCGCGTGGACGACCGGCGTGGCCGCCCTCGGCGTCATCTCCGGCACCGCCGGCGGGCTCCTGTCGCCTCAAGCCGAGCCGATGCCCGAGGAGCTCGCCTTCGTGCCGCCGGCCGCCGTCGTCGTGAGCGACATCGAGGCGACGCTGACCGAAGGCGAGACGATGGTCATCCGACTCACGGCCACGGTCGAAGAGGGAACGCTCGAGTTCCGAGTGGACCCCCCGGGGCACGGCACGGTCAGCGAGGCGACCGCCGCATCGGTCGATGGCGCCACCGGTGACTGGCAGAGCTTCACGACCTACGAGGCGGATCCCGGCTTCGTCGGCGAGGACGCCTTCAGCTTCACCGTCTGCGCCGGCGACGACAACTGCCACGTCCGCGAGGTGCACCTCATCGTGGTCGCCGCACCACGACCCACCACCACCACCCCGCACCGACAACGACGACCACCGAAGCGACGACCACGACGCAGCCTCCCACGCCGAGGACCACCACCACGCCGCCGACCACGACCACCACCGCACCGCCGACCACGACGACAGCACCCAATGCCCGACCGACGGCGGGCGATGATGTCGCCACCGTCGACGAGGACGATTCGACCCTCATCGATGTGCTCGGCAACGACGTCGACCCCGAAGGGGCAACCCTCGCGATCGACGGCGTCGGCAGCCCGCTCCACGGATCGGCCTCGATCGAGGCCGGCCGAGTCCGCTACACGCCCAACGCCAACTTCCACGGCACCGACGGATTCACCTACACCATCACCGACCCCAGCGGCCTCTCCTCGACGCCGGCGACGGTCACCATCACCGTCACCGCCGTCAACGACGCTCCGGTCGCCATCGACGACAACGGCATCGGCTTCACCACCACCGAAGACACCAGCTTCACCACGGCCAACGCGCTCGCCAACGACAACGACGTCGACCATCCACTCGACCCGACCTCCATCGCCATCGACACCACCGGCGCCACCGGCAGCGTCACCAACAACCTCGACGGCACCTTCACCTACATCCCGGCCGCGAACTGGAGCGGCGTCGAAACGTTCACCTACACCATCACCGACCCCAGCGGCCTCTCCTCGACGCCGGCGACGGTCACCATCACCGTCACGGCCGTCAACGACGCTCCGGTCGCGTCGAACGACGGTGGCATCGGCTTCACCACCACAGAAGACACCGGCTTCGCCACCGGCGACGTGACCCTGAACGACAGCGACAACGACGACGCCATCGACCCGACCTCGATCGCGATCGACGCCACCGTCACCACCGGTTCGGTCACCAACAACCTCGACGGTACCTTCACCTACACGCCGACCATCAACTTCAACGGCAGCGACACCTTCACCTACACCATCACCGATGCCGCCGGCGCCACCTCCAACCCCGCAACCGTCACCATCACCGTCACCCCGGTCAACGACGCCCCCGTCACCATCAACGACAACGGCGTGGGCTTCACGATCAATGAAGACAGCAGCTTCACCACCGCCAACGCTCTGGCCAATGACGCCGACATCGACGATCCGATCGACCCGGCCTCGATCCTGATCGACACCACCGGCACCACCGGTGCCGTGATCAACAATCTCGACGGCACCTTCACCTACACGCCGACCATCAACTTCAACGGCAGCGACACCTTCACCTACACCATCACCGATGCCGCCGGCGCCACCTCCAACGCCGCAACCGTCACCATCACCGTCACCGCCGTCAACGACGCCCCCGTCACCATCAACGACAACGGCATCGGCTTCACCACCAACGAAGACACCAGCTTCACCACCGCCAACGCCCTCGCCAACGACAACGACGTCGACCATCCACTCGACCCGGGTTCTGTCGCCATCGACACCACCGGCACCGTCGGCAACGTCACCAACAACCTCGACGGCACCTTCACCTACACGCCGACCATCAACTTCAACGGCAGCGACACCTTCACCTACACCATCACCGACGCCGCAGGAGCCACCTCGGCCCCGGCGACCATCACCATCACCGTCACCGCCGTCAACGACGCCCCCGTCGCCATCGACGACAACGGCATCGGCTTCACCACCAACGAAGACACACCACTCACGACCCCGGACGTCACGCTGAACGACAGTGACCCCGAAGATGCAACGATCGACCACGCAACCCTCACGATCGTGACCAACCCGGCGAACGGTGCCGTGGTCTACAACGGTGACGGCACCTTCACCTACACGCCAGACGCCGACAGCTTCAACGACGATTCCTTCGGCTACCGCTTCACCGACTCGGGTTCGCTGCCGTCCAACGAGGCCACCGTCTCGATCGTGGTCGACCCCGTCAACGATGCCCCTCGCCCCACCGACGACGTGCTGAGCGTCGACCTCGGCTCTTCCGCCACGACCGTCGACGTTCGCCTGAACGACGTCGAGCCCGAGGGCGATGTGTTGACCGTCACGGCGGTCACCGACGGCGCCGACGGCACGGTCACCAACAATGGTGACGGCACCCTGACCTACAGCCACAACGGGTCGGCCAATCTCAGCGATTCCTTCACCTACACCGTGGAAGACCCGCAGGGCGCGCCGACCGTCGCCAACGTGCTCGTCACGGTCGTGATACCCGAGGACGGCGACGGCGTGCCATTCGCCAGCGACAACTGCCCCAAGGACTTCAACCCGCTCCAGAACGACACCGACGGCGACGGTATCGGCGACGTCTGCGATGCCAGCCCGACGCAGCCTTCATCGCTCTACCGCGCCGTGACCTTCCAGAACCTTGGCGGCGAAAAGTCCCTCGAGGTCGCCAGCGGCGATCTCAACGGCGACGGCGACATCGATTTGGTCTTCGCCAACGCCGATGCTTTCAACACCGTGTGGTTCGGCAACGCTGCGCCTGGCGACGCGACCTTCGCCAACTCCGGGCAATCGCTCGACGCCGGCGAGACGACGTCGGTTGCGCTGGGCGACTTCGACGGCGACGGCGATCTCGACATCGTGTTCGCCAACGACACCGCCACCGGCAACACCGTCTGGTTCAATGACGGTTCCGGTGTCTTCACCGACTCGGGCCAGTCGCTCGGCAACCGGAACACCCAGCATGTCGACATCGGCGACTTCGACGGCGACGGCGACCTCGATCTCGTCTTCGCCAACTTTGGTTCCGGCGCCGACGTCTGGTTCAACAACGGGAGTGGGGTCTTCTCGAACAGCGGGCAGTCGTTGGCTCCAGGCGCGGGCAGCAGCGCCGGCGTTGCCGACATCGATGCTGACGGCGATCTCGACTTGGTCCTCCTCAGAGACGGCCAGGACGACACCATCTGGTTCAACGACGGCAGCGGAACGTTCACGCCGACCGGCCAGACGCTCGCCATCGTCCGATCGCACGATGTTGCCTTCGCCGACCTCGACGCCGATGGCGATGTGGACTTCGTGATCGCAGGCGACAACGACTTCGACAGTGTGTGGCTCAACAATGGAGGCGGCGCCTTCACCAAGACCGCACAGACCCTCGGCCTGGGTCACTCTCGAGGGGTGTCGCTTGGCGATCTCGATGGCGACGGCGATGTCGACATCGCCTTCGGCGATCACCTCGACAAGGACACGATCTGGGAGAACGACGGAACCGGCAGCTTCACCCTGGGCAACACGTCGGTCTTCACGGTCAAGTCCGAAGGCATCACGCTGGCGGACGTGGACGGCAACGGCACCCTCGACGTCATCTACGCCGTCGATGGCGTCGGCAACACGGTTCGCATCAGCTGACCGACGAATCAGTAGCCGAGCTCTTCGATCCTGGCCGGGTCGTGGTGCCAGTTCTTGTCGACGGTGACGAACAGCTCGAGGTAGGTGTTGGCCGGCAGCCGCTCACGCGCTCGTTCGCCGACCTCTTTGAGCATCTCGCCGCCCTTGCCGATCACGATCGCCTTCTGTGACTCGCGCTCGACCAGGATCTCGACCCGCACGTACGGCGGCTCCCATTCCGCGACCCGGGTAGCCACCGAATGGGGGACTTCGTCATGCGTCGCTCGGAGCAGCTGCTCACGAACGAGTTCGGCAACCCAGGCCGTTTCGCTTCGGTCGGTCATCTGCCCTGGCGGGTACCAGTGCGGGCCCTCGGGCATCGCAGCCGCAAGGTACTTCACGAGTGCGTCGACCCCGTCGCCCGTCTGGGCCGAGACCGGGAAGTACGCCAACGCATCGAGCGGTGCCACCAACGACAACTGCTTGCCGATCTGGGCGGGACTCAGGTTGTCGATCTTGTTGGCGATCACGATGGTCTTCGCCGGATTCAGCTTCTGGGCGAGGAATGCGTCGCCCCGGCCGTAGCCAGAACGGGCGTCGAAGACGAAGCACACGAGATCGACGCCGCTGTTGGCCTCGTTGGCCGTCGCATTCAGCTTCTGGCCGAGTGCGCTACGGGGCTTGCCGACGCCCGGCGTGTCGACGAAGACGATCTGGGCGTCGGGATGATCGAGCACGCCACGCACCTGGTGCCGGGTGGTCTGCGCCTTGTTGGAGGTGATGGACACCTTCGAGCGCAAGATCTTGTTGAGCAGCGTCGACTTGCCGGTGTTCGGTCGCCCATAGAGCGAGACGAACCCCGAACGGAAGGGGGGCCTCGTCTCCTCTTCACTCATGTTGGTCACTCATGTTGGTCACTCATGTTCGTCATCGGGTTCGCTCGCCTTCGGGAGGATCTTGACCTTCATGATGCGCCGCCCCTGCACGCGCTCCACTCGCAGCTCGAAGCCATCGACGAGACAGACTTCACCTTCGGCCGGCACCCGGCCGAACGAATCGAACACCAGACCGCCGACGGTGTCCCAATCGCCCTCGGGCAGTTCGAGCCCGGCAAGGTGGTTGATCTCGTCGACGAGGATCCGAGCGTCGACTCGAACCGAACCGTCTTTCAGCCGCTGGATCAGCGGCTCCTCCTTGTCGTACTCGTCGACGATTTCACCGACCAGTTCCTCGATGAGGTCTTCGAGCGTGACCAGGCCGGCGATCCCGCCGTACTCGTCGACGGCCACGGCCATGTGGAACGACTCGCGCTGCATCTCGCGCAGGAGTTCGGAGACCTTCTTGGTCTCGGGAACGAAATGGGCCTCGCGGAACATGCTGCCGACGGGCGACTCGGTGAGGTCGTCGAGTTCGGCCCGGATGAGATCCTTCACGTAGATCAGACCGACCACATCGTCGATCGAGTCACCCACCACCGGAATGCGGGAGTAGCCGTGTTCGGAGGAGATCTCGAGAGCCTCGTCGACGGTGAGGTCTCTCGCCACCGTGGTCATGTCGGTGCGGTGCACCATGACTTCTCGCACCACCGTGTCGCCGAACTCGATGACCGACTCGATGAGATCTCGCTCGGTCTGTTCGAGCACGTCGTCTTCGACCGCCGCGTCGGCGAGCGCGATGAGTTCCTCAGACGAGGCGAAGGGGCCACGGCGCAGTCCCTTGCCGGGCACGATGATGTTCGCCAATCCGATCAGACCACGCGCCATCCACCGAACCGGGAAGAACGTGGCCAAGACGGCGACCGGACGAGCGAGTGCCACCGCCATGCGCTCGGAGTGGAGAATGCCGAGTGTTCGCGGCACGGCCTCGCCGACCACGAAGATCACCGCCATGTTGACGGCGGCGGTCGCGGCCACACCGGCGGGCGTCAGCCAACGCGCCGCCATCACGGTGACGAGCACCGTCTCGGCCACCTGGACGATGACGGTCAGCAACCGGAGCGGGTTGAGCAGCGCCTCGGGTGTTTCGAGCAACTCGGCGGCCCGCTTGGCCCGCGCCGGCTGCTCGCTGGCCAGGGCTTCGATGCGTACGGGGCTCGTGTGGGTCAGCGCCGATTCGACCGTGACGAGCATCAACATCAGCCCGATCAGAATCAGCACGACTGCTCCCTGAGCCAGGTCGCTGCCGGTGATGGCCCCGAGCATCGGCACCACCGTGATCACTGCCGGGACTCCTCCGGCTCGACGGCAACCGGGTGTTCGAAGCCGAGCTGGGCGAGATGGTGGCGTTCTCGGGCCTGCATGGTCAGTGTCTCGGCCGTTTCGACGTGATCGTGCCCGAGCAGATGCAGCACGCCGTGGATGACGAGGAGCGCCAGCTCGGCGGCCACGCTCCCGGCATGATCGGGCGCCTGGGCGATCGCCACCGTAGGGCACAGCACGAGGTCGCCGAGCATGGTGAGATCGTCGTTCGGGGGTGCGAACGGGTCGGCGTCGAGCGGGAACGACAGCACATCGGTCGGCCCCGTTGCACCCATGTGTTCGGCATTGAGTTCGGTGATCGTCTCGATGTCGACCAGGTGCAGGTCGACCCTGCCGGCGCCGATCTGTTCGCCGGCCAGCACGGCGACCGCGATTCGGCAGAGCGTGTCGAGCGCCACGGCGTGGTCACGCTGGGCATCGAACCCGAAGACCCCGACCCGACCCTCGACGCACTCGGCGTCGGGCGACAGCGACGGTTCGGGCTCATCGGCGGTCATCGGTGGGCCTCGTCGGCTCTGGTGTAGGCATCGACGATGTCTTGGACGATCTTGTGGCGCACGACGTCTCGGCTGTCGAGGCGCACGAAGGCCATGTTCTCCACGCCCTGCAAGATGTTGTGCACGCCCAGCAGCCCGGAACTCGACCCCTTGATGTCGACCTGTGTGGTGTCACCGGTGACGACCACCTTGGAGTTGAACCCGATACGGGTGAGGAACATCTTCATCTGCTCCGGCGTGGTGTTCTGCGCCTCGTCGAGAATGATGAAGCTGTCGTTGAGGGTGCGACCTCGCATGAAGGCGAGCGGCGCGACCTCGACAGCGTTGCGTTCGAACAACTTGGCCATGCCCTCGGCGCCGACCATGTCGTGCAGGGCGTCGTAGAGCGGACGCAGATACGGATCGACCTTCGACATCAGATCGCCGGGCAGATAGCCGAGACGCTCGCCCGCCTCGACCGCCGGCCGTGTGAGCAGGATCCGGTCGACCTCTTTGGCCTGGAGCGCCGCAACGGCACACGCCACGGCGAGCCAGCTCTTGCCGGTGCCGGCCGGGCCGATGCCGAAGGTGACGATGTTCGTGCGGATGGCGTCGATGTAGCGCTTCTGGCCACCGGTCTTCGGAAGGACGGGCTTGCCTCGGGCCGTGGTGAAGATCCGGTCGGTCAGGATCTCGGACGGCTTCTCGTCTTTCGACACCATCACGAGCGCACGCCGCACCGTCGACGCCTCGATCGGCTGGCCTTTCTGGAGGACGAGGACCAACTCGTTGATGACCTGCGCGGCCAACTCGGCGTCGGGTCCATCCACCGTGATCGCGTTGCCGCGGACGTGGATGTTCGCGTCGAGCGCCTTCTCGATGACTCGGATGTATTCGTCTCGTTCGCCCAGCAATCCAACCATCAGCTGGTTGCTGGCGACATCGATCTTCACGGGGCTCGTCATGTTCGTCGCAAGGCTACCCGCTCGCGACCACGGCAAGCCGAGCTTTGCGAGCGCGTGTTCGTCGACTACGCTGCGTGACCGTTCGGCGAGGGCCTCGATGACCGCCTGTCGCCGACGGTCGACTGGGCCTGCGTGCCCGACTCGACCAGCCACGGTCGTCCGATGCCACCGCACGGTTCGGAGACACCCATGGCCACACGAGTCAGCCTCACCACCCTCGGCGACGGTTCGCTCGCCGTCACGAAGACCCCCTTGACCGGCGACCGCCGAGATCGCGGCGCCGAGGGCCACTGGCTCCAACGGGCGAACGATCTCCTGGCAGTCGGGTCCGAGCCCGACGAACCCGCCACCGACCGGCCGCAGCGTGCCGGTGTCGTGCCCCTGATCGGCATCGAATCGACCGCAGGTCGGCCGGCCACGGCGGCCACGATCGTCACCGGTCGAGTCAGCGGCGAGACACTGCGCACCACCTGGCTGGCCCCGACCGGCGTGGCGAGCGCCTTGGCCCTGGTCGCCGACCTGCTGGCCGACCTCCACACCCACGGCCTGGTCCACGGCAACCTGAGCGTCGACCACATCAT
The DNA here is from genome assembly GCA_963698395.1 of uncultured Acidimicrobiales bacterium. GTDB lineage: Bacteria > Actinomycetota > Acidimicrobiia > Acidimicrobiales > SZUA-35 > JBBQUN01. Next base: position 382,972 of record CAVOQQ010000008.1, on the reverse strand, counting down.
CCTCGATCCCCGCGGCCCCCGACTCTGTTCGCCGCATGGCAGCATCACCGATCCGCTGGTCGACGCCGTGGCCATGGGCCATTGCGTGCGTTCGATGCTCGAGCGATGGGATCGGCTCGACGTGCCGGTCCCCCGGCGCGACGACTGGGAACGCCTCGCCGACGGTATCGACGACACGTCACTCCCCTTGCGGCGCCTGGCCCGAACGCTCGAGCGGCTGGCGGCACCGACCAAGGCGACCCCCATCGGTGACGCCGCCCCGCGACGACCGTGGGGGTTCGTCGTCGCCGGTGCCCTCGCCATCACGAGTCTTGCCGGGCTGTTGGTGGTCGCCGACCTGAGACCGGCCGGCACGGCGCTCGACACCACCGAGCTCGTGATCGATGGTCACCGCTACCGGCTCAGCGCTCCCAACGGCCCGGCAACCGTGATCGCCGAGGCGTGCGACCACCAACCGTCGGTGGTCGTCCTCGACCCCGACACCGATCGGATCTGGCAGTTCGACGCCGGTCACCCGACCGCCGCGCCCGGCCGGCCGACGACCGGCACGATCCTGGCCGAGGTGCCGGGCGCGCAACAGCTCGCCATCGAAGATGGCGAGCCGTGTCCGACGGTCTGGGCGATCGGTCCAGCGGGGCGAACGCTGGTGATCGGCAACGAGTGAGAGCCGGAGTGGCTACGTGCGAGGCGAGGCGGTCATGCCGAGATCGCTCAGACGATCGATGGCGGCATCGAACTCGACCCCGAGGATGCAGGCGATGGCCCGCAGATCGTCTTGGCGGACGGTGAGGACTCGACCGTTGAAGTCTTGGCGCTGCACCTGGATCATGCCGAGGTAGCGACCGAGCATCTCACCTTCGGGGCCGGCAACGCCCTCGAGCTGGGTGAGTTCGAGCGTGACACCGGCTCGGCCGGTGCGCTCGGTGAGGTCGAGCGTGCCGGGGGTGATGCCAACGGTGGTGGCTCGGGGAAGCAGCTGGTCGACCGGCACGCTGTAGAACGCCGCAAGCCGCTCGAGCCGTGGGACCGAAATGGCACGCTCGCCTCGCTCGTAGGCGCCGAGCACCGACGCCTTGAATTCCTGCTCCGAGGTGGCCTCGACGTCTTGCAGCGACAGCCGCTTCTGGCGACGGATCGCTCGCAGCCGTTCGCCAACTCGGCGACCGTACTCTGATCCTGCATCTGAGTAATCGTCCTCGCCCATGCCTCTCCTCCGTTGGGCGGATGCGCCGCCGTGAACACGCAGGCGTCAACCTAATCGCCACATAGTGCAGGTTCAACCACCCCATGTGTTCAATTCTGATTTGCTGGGGCCCCGTCACGGTGGAGGGCCATGATCACGGCGGCCGTGAGCGCCGCCGTTTCGGCTCGCAGCACCCCGCCGGGCAGGGACACCAGACGTCGGCCCGACCGTTCCGTCGGCGCCCAGCCCCCTTCGGGACCGATGACGACGAAACGGTCGGCCGGACCAAGCGGGTCGCCGTCGGGATCAGCCAGCACCACCTCGCCGTGGTCGGCGACGAGCGCGGCGAGCGAGGTGAGGTCGTCGATGATCGGCAACCGCACCCGTCGACTCTGCATGGACGCTTCCCGGCCGATCCGGCGCCACTTGGTCGCCTGCTTCTCCCACCGCTTCGCGTCCCAACGCACCACCGAACGTTCGGTCAGGATCGGCACGATCCGGTCGACGCCGAGTTCGGTGAGCTTCTGGACCGTCCACTCGGGGCGCTCGCCCTTGACCGGCGCGAAGGCGACCGTCAGCGACCAGATCGGCAACGCTTCCTCCATCACCTCGCCGACCGTTTCGGCCGCCAGCCCCGAACCGTCGGGGTCGAACACCACCGGACGCCATCGTCCGAGACCGTCGCCGACGGTCACCGCGGCACCGGCCGGCACACGCAGCGCCTTCGCAAGATGGTGATGATCGTCGCGGTCGAGCACCGGATGGTCGAGATCGTCGACGAACACCATCGGACGATGGCGACGGTCGCTGCGCCCGTCGGACGGGGTGGTCATCGCCTCAGTGGAACGCCGACTTGATCTTCGAGAAGAGCTTGCCATCGCTCGGCGGCTTCACCGCTTCGCCGCGGAGCTCGGCGAGTTGACGCAACAGTGCGGTCTGCTGGTCGTCGAGCTGGGTGGGTGTGTCGACCACGACCGAGAGGATCAGTGCACCACGACCTCGTCCTCGCAGGCGCGGAATGCCGTGCTCTCGCAAGGTGAACGTCTTGCCGGTGAGCGTGCCCGCCGGGACCTCGACGTCGACCGGGCCGTCGATGGTGTCGAACGAGATCGTGGCGCCGAGGGCCGCCTGGGTGACGGCCAGGTGCAGTTCGGCGTGGAGGTCGTCGCCGTCACGAACGAAGACCGGGTGGCGAGCCATCCGCACCTCGACGTAGAGATCGCCGGGCTCGCCGCCACGAGGGCCGACTGCCCCTCGACCACTCAACCGCAAGGTGGTGCCGTGGGAGACACCGGCCGGAATGTCGATGGTGTAGGTCTGTTCCTTGACCTGGCGTCCCTCGCCGCTACAACTGGAACAGGTCTCGGACACGACCTGACCTTCGCCGGCACAGCGGGGACAGGCCGCCGTGGTGACCATCTGCCCGAGAATCGACTGGCGAACCTGGCGAACCTGCCCGGTGCCGGCGCACTGGAGGCACTGATTGACTTCGGCGCCGGGTGCTGCGCCCGTCGAGTCACACGCTTCGCAGGCGACTGCCGTGGTGACGGTGACCTCCTTGGCCAAGCCGCGCACGGTGTCTTCGAGGGTGAGATCGGCAACGACCTGCAGGTCGGCGCCGCGATTGTTGACCGTTCGAGCGCCGCCGCCACCCCCGCTCATGTTGAAGAACGCGTCGAAGATGTCGCCGAAGCCGCCTCCGAACGGGTCGCCACCACCGCCACCGCCGGGACCACTCGCCGATCCGAAGCGGTCGTAGTTCGCCCGTTTGGCCGGATCGCTCAGTGCTTCGTAGGCCTCGGCGACCTGTTTGAACTTGGCCTCGGCCTCGGTGTTGCCCGGGTTGGCGTCGGGATGCAGCTCGCGTGCGAGCTTGCGATACGCCTTCTTGATCTCGTCTTGTGACGCCGAGCGGTCGACACCCAGGAGTTGATAGAAGTCAGCCATACGTTGCGGCACTCACCCTTCGCTGAGACGGCGACCGAGCTGCCGTGAGACCACGGCAACGGTCGCCATTGCCTGCGGATAGTTCATTCGTGTCGGCCCGAGCACGGCGATGGAACCCGCCCGCTCACCGTCGATCTCGTAGGGCGAGACCACGACACTGCACTCGCCCAGCCGATCTTCACCGGTTTCGGTTCCGATGGCGACGCTGAGCCCACGTTCGAGCATGCCACTCATGACGTTCACCACCACCAACTGCTGCTCGAGGATCGTGAGGACCTTCTTGACCGACTCGATCGCCTGGAACTCGCCGGCGACACGAGAAGCGCCATTCACATAGATTCGGTCGGACTCGGGCCCATGTGAGGTGACCGAGGCGTACATGATCTCGCCGACTCGGTCGAGTTCGCGGTCGCCGGTGGAACCGAGCGACTCCGGATGCGAGAGCTGGTGGTCGATGATGGCGGCCGAAAGCACCGACTGGAGCTTGGCGATGTCGTCAGGGGACAGCTCGCGGTCGAGTTCGATCGTGTGCTTGTCGATCGTGCCGTTGCTCATGACGACCACGACCAGGATGACCCGGGGCGCCAGCTCGACGAGCTGGAGCGAGCGGGCCGTGACCGTGTCGGTCGAGTGATCGACCACGACGGCGGCGTAGCGGGTCAGGTCGCTCAGCAGCGAGGCGGTGTCGCGCATCATGTGCTCGATCTCGCCTCGGACCTCGGTGAAAAAGCTCGAGATCTGGTGCCGCTCGGTCAGCTGGAGCTGGATCTCACCGGCGGTGTCGACGAAGTAGCGGTAGCCCTTCTCGGTCGGAATGCGACCGGCACTGATGTGTGGCTGGATCAGGTACCCGTCGGCCTCGAGCGCCGCCATCTCGTTGCGGATCGTGGCGGTGGAGACCTTCAGATCGGCGGCAGCACCAACCGAGCCCGAGCCGACCGGCAGGGCGGTGTCGATGTATTCCTCCACGATGGCCGTGAGGATGGCAGCTTTGCGTGCATCGAGCATGAGGAACCGAGTCTACTGCCAGGACGCCTTGAGTCTGTCGTACCGATCCAGGCTCTCGGCCCGTTCGGCGCCGTGGTCGACGATCGGCCCGGGATAGTCGGCGGGCCGATCGAGCCCGACGTTCCAGGGCTCGTGAATCTGCTTCGCGCCGAGGTGTGCGAGCTCGGGGACATGCCGGCGGACATAGTCGCCGGTGGGATCGAACTTCTGGGCCTGACTGGTCGGATTGAAGATCCGGAAGTAGGGCGAGGCATCGGTGCCGGTGCCCGCCACCCACTGCCAGCCGTGCTGGTTCGAGGCCAGGTCGCCGTCGACCAGGTGTTCCATGAAGTGCCGGGCACCCCAGGTCCAGTCGACGTGCAGATCCTTCACGAGAAAGCTGGCGACGATCATCCGCACCCGATTGTGCATCCAGCCCTCGGCGAGCAGCTGGCGCATCCCGGCATCGACGATCGGGTAGCCGGTGGCGCCACGACACCAGGCGTCGAATCGCTCCTCGGCCCGGCCGTCGGTGTCGACCTCCATGTCTTTCATCTTCTCGTTGAACGCTTGGCGTGCGGTCTCCGGACGCTGGAACAGCACGTCGGCGTAGAACTCGCGCCAGGCGATCTCCTTGCGGAAGGTCTGTTCGCCTTTCTTCCTGCCGTCGATCGCCGCCAGCAGCTGTCGGGGATGCACCGTGCCCCACCGCAGGTACGGCGACAGACGACTCGTCCCATCGATGGCCGGCCGATCACGAGCCGCGTCGTAGTCGCCGACCGCTTCGTCGAGGAACCACTCGAAGCGCTGCATCGCTGCCTGCTCCCCCACCGGCGGCAGGTCGGCGCTGATCTCGGGAACGTCGGGGAGGCCGTCACCGGCCACGCCGCTCACCCACTCCGCCTCGACGACCCCACCGGGTGGGGCCCACCCGACGTCGGACCACGACCGGTAAAAGGGCGTGAACACCTTGTAGGCGGTGCCCGAGCCGGTCTTCACCGTGTCGGGCGGGACGGCGTAATTCGAGTCGAGGTAGTGCACCTCGAGCCCGGCGGCAGCCAGGGTCTCCCCCACCCGGTCGTCACGACGACGACCGTACGGCCCATGATCGTCGGTGGCGTAGATGGCCATGGCACCGGTCTCCTCGGCGATGCCGGCCAGCACCTCGGCGGGCTCGCCACGACGAACGACGAGTGAACCCTCGAGCGAGGTCGCATCGAGATCGGCCAGCGTGTCGATCATGAAGGCCACTCGGTTCGCCCCGGCCGGCTGCAGCAGCGCGTCGTCGAGCACGAACACCGGCACGACCGGGCCCCGCTCCGCAGCAGCAGCCAGCGCCGGATGATCGGTCACCCGGAGATCGCGACGAAACCAGAAGATGACCGGTTGGGTCCCGTGCGCCATCAGTCGTCGAGGCGGAGGGCTCGAATGAAGGTGTCGGGCGGGATGTCGACCCGGCCGATCGACTTCATTCGCTTCTTGCCTTCCTTCTGCTTGTTGAGCAGCTTGTTCTTTCGCGTGATGTCGCCGCCGTACAGCTTGGCCGTGACGTCTTTGCGGTAGGCCTTCACCGTTGCCCGAGCGATGATCCGGCCACCGATGGCGGCCTGGATCGGCACGTCGAACTGCTGCCGGGGAATGATCTCCTTCAGCTTCTCGGTGATGTTCTTGCCGTAGTCGTAGGCGGAGTCGCGGTGGACGATGGTGGAGAACGCGTCGACCTGCTCGCCGTTGAACAAGATGTCGACTCGGACGAGGTCGCCCGGTTCGTAGTCGACCGGTTCGTAGTCGAGGCTGGCGTACCCCTGGGTACGGCTCTTCAACTGGTCGAAGAAGTCGACGACGACCTCGGCCAGTGGAAGCGTGTAGACGATCTCGAGCCGCTCGGGCGAGAGGTACTCCATGCGCTCCATGCGCCCACGGCGGGTCTGACACAGCTCCATGAGGGTGCCGGTGTATTCCTTGGGCGTGATCATCGAGGCCCGCAGGTAGGGCTCGGTGATCTGCTTCCAATCGCCCGACGGCGGCAGGACCGACGGGTTGTCGATGAACCGCTCCTCACCGTCGAGCATGGTGATCTGGTAGGACACCGAGGGTGAAGTGGCGATGAGGTTGAGCCCGAACTCTCGCTCGAGTCGCTCTCGCACGATCTCCATGTGGAGGAGGCCGAGGAACCCGCAGCGGAACCCGAACCCGAGCGCGGTGGAGGTCTCGGGGTCGAACGTGAAGCTGCCGTCGTCGAGGCGGAGTTTGTCGAGCGCGTCGCGGAAGCTGTCGTAGTCGTCGCCGTCGACCGGGTAGAGGCCGCAGAACACCATGGGCTGGGGTTCGCGGTAACCCTCGAGCGGTTCGCTGGCACCGTCGTGGAACGTGGTGATCGTCTCACCCGAGCGAGCCTCGCGGACGTCTTTGATGCCGGCGATCAGGTAGCCGACCTCGCCCGGACCGAGTTCCTTCACGGGTTTGCTGACCGGAAGGCGCACGCCGACCTCGTCGGCGTCGTAGGTGGAACCGGCCTGCATGAAGCGGAGCTTGTCGCTGGTGCGCAGCGTGCCGTTGACGACACGGACGCTGGAGACGACGCCTCGATAGGTGTCGAAGTGGGAGTCGAAGATCAGCGCCTGGAGTGGCTTGTTCTCGTCGCCCTCGGGCGGGGGGATCCGTTCGATGATGGCGTCGAGCAGGGCTTCGACACCCTCGCCGGTCTTGGCCGACATTCGAAGGACGTCTTCTGCCGGGAACCCGAGGATCTTCTCGATCTCGGCGGCGTAGCGCTCGGGTTCGGCGGCCGGGAGGTCGATCTTGTTGAGCACCGGCACGATCTCGAGGTCGTTCTCGAGCGCCAGGTAGGTGTTGGCGAGCGTCTGCGCCTCGATCCCCTGCGCGGCATCGACCACGAGGATCACGCCCTCGCAGGCGACGAGCGAGCGGCTGACCTCGTAGCCGAAGTCGACATGGCCGGGCGTGTCGATCAGGTTGATGACATAGCCCTTGTAGTTGAGGCGGACGCTCTGGAGCTTGATGGTGATGCCCCGCTCCCGCTCGATGTCCATCGAGTCGAGGTACTGGGCGCGCATGTCTCGCTTCTCGACCGCCCCGCAGATCTCGAGCAGGCGATCGGCAAGGGTCGACTTGCCATGATCGATGTGCGCAATGATGGCGATGTTCCGGATTTTCGAGCGCTCCATGATGCGACAAACGCTATCTGTTACGCATCGAAGTGAGGGTGGAAGTGAGCGTGGCCGTCGGAATCACTCCCCCGCCCGTTATCCTCCACGGGTCCGACGCACTGTCAGAGGTTTTTTCTCATGGCCAACATCAAGAGCCAAATCAAGCGCAACAAGCAGAACGAGAAGGCTCGTCTCCGCAACCGCGCCGTCCGTTCCGAACTCAACACCCGAGTCAAGACCGCCACCGCTGCCGTTGGCACCGAGAACGAAGCCGAAGCGCTTCGCATGGCGATCAAGAAGATCGACAAGGCCACCCAGAAGGGCGTGCTCCACAAGAACGCGGCTGCTCGCCGCAAGAGCCGCCTCATTGCCCGCCTGCGCCAGCAGGCCACTGCCGAAGCCTGATCGACCGGCAAGAACCCAACGGATCTCATGAACGAGGGGCCTCCGGGCCCCTCGTTTGCGTTCCCGCCCAGAAACTGGTAACCGGCCTGAGCTGGGGTTCTGTTTGTCAAGGACCGATGTCACACCTGTTTTGTGACGGTTCGGTGACGGAGCGTGTGTAGCTTGCCCCGACACCAGTCCGAACCAGCGAACACGAGTTCGCACCAGTGACCGCCCCTTCGTGAGCAAACGCTCGCCGGTCTCTGGCTCACCCGCCCCACCGCCTTGGGCCGACCGGACTGATGTCGTCGCACGCCGGAGGAATCCCCATGAGCGCAAGCACTGCTGTACCCACGCTGTTCCGAAGTCTCGCTGCTGCGGCAGCGATCTCGCTCTCGCTCACCGGTCTGGCCCAGCCCGCCGGTGCCGCCGACGCCCCCAACGGCTCACTGCTGTCGGTCGGCGAGGGCAGCGTCGCCGTTTCGACCACGTCGAGCTCCGCCGCTGCCATCGAGCGCCTGTACGAGGGTGTTCTCGGCCGCAGCCCGGATGCTGCCGGCCTGCTCCACTGGCAGAGCTCGGGCCTTTCGCTCGAAGCGATGGCGAAGGACTTCGTCCGCTCCACCGAGTTCATCAACCGGTTCGGCACGTCGAACGAAGCCATCATCGCCAACCTCTACCGCAACGTGCTCGAGCGGGACCCCGATGCCGAGGGCCTCGCCTACTGGTCCGATCAGATCCAGCGCCAGCCCATCGAACGCATCGTGGTCGGCTTCACCGAGTCGGCCGAGTTCGTTGCCAGTCACCCCGGCGCCTCGACCACCGTCTCGGAAATCCGCTGGAACGACCAGCTGACCCCCACCGAGGCCAGAGAGATGGCCAGTCGGTTCTTCACCGGTGATCGCCTCGAGCAGGCCCTCATCATCATGGAGTGCGAGTCGCAACGGCACACCACCCAGGTGGCCACCAACAACCACGGCGGCTTCAACAGCTACGACATCGGCCTGATGCAGATCAACAACTACTACAACGGCCCCGACATCAAGACGGCCTTCGCCGAGGCGCCGGCCGACATCGCCGCGATCATCACCGCCATGGGCGGCGGCGATGAGGCACTGCTGCATCCACTGGTCAATCTCTACATGACCCGCTGGATCGTCGACCACAGCGACTGGCGCATCACCGGCAGCAGCTCATTTCGCAACCAACGCTGGGGCAGCTGGAGCTGCGCCACCCACCTCGACCCATCCCAGTACTGGTATTGAGGGGCTAGCGCGAGACCCGTGCGAGGCGGGCGATCAGCACTTCGATCACGGCGTCGTGCGGCATCGCCGAGGCACCCCGCAGGTCGAGATCGGCTTGGGCGAGGAGCATCATGATCTCTCGCAGCCGTTCATGACCGAGCTTCCTCGACAGCGTGAGCGCCTTCTTCGCCGGGAACGTGGAGCCCTTGATCCCGAGCACCGCGGCGGCGGCCTTCTCGTCTCGTAGCCCGAGGCCATCGAGCGCCAGCGCTCGCTGATAGTGACCGTGCAGCGTGGCCATGATCTGGAGTGCGTGGCGCTCACCGCCGCGCACCATCCGATCGACCTTGTTCAGCGCCAGGGCGATGTCGCCGGCATCGATCGCGTCGGTGAGTTCCCATGGCGGGACGTCGGCTGCCAGGCCGAGGAACGGCTCGACCTCGGCAACCCCGAGCCCGGCACCTTCGCCGAAGCTCGAAACGAGCGCTTCGACGATCGGCTGCACCCGGCCGGCGTCGTCGCCGAGATGGTCGATGATGCGTTTGCGGGCCGCAGCGTCGAGGCGCAGCGGCGCATCGTGGAGCCGCTGCTCGACCAGCGCCTTGCGGCCCTTTCCGCTCGGTGCGGCGTCGATCTCTCGGCCACCGGCCGCCTTGATGGCCTCCTTCAGGCTCTTGGGCACTGCGCCCATGCGGGCACCGCTCGCCGATGCCTTCTCCCAGACCAACACCAGATCGGTGGTCTCGAGTGGCGCTTCGAGCCAGCGCACGAGCGGCGCCACCTGGTCGGCCCGGGTGAACATGGCCAGGTTGCGTCCGATCACGATGCGGCGCGGGGTCAAGAACCCGGGCGTGTGTGCGGCGTAGACGAGGGGATCGATGACGGCGTCGGCCCGATCGCCGTAGTACTGCTCCTCGGTGACCTCTTCGACCATGAGCGAGCGATCGCCGTCGCCGAGCAGCTCCTTCACCTCACGCTGGAGCGCTTGAGCCACCAAGGAGGGATCGTCGCCCTTGATCATCACGACCGTCATGCTCAGCTCCGAACGGGAATGCTCAGCAGCTCCGCCATGAGGTCGGCGATTCGCCGCGAGCCCCGAACATCGTGGGCGCGCAGCACGCGGCACCCCTTGGTGATGCCCACCACGTGGGCTGCCATGGTGCCGGCCGCGATGTCGTGCCGATCGGTGTCGAGCAGCTCGAACAGGAACCGCTTGTTCGAAGCCGACAGCAGCAAGGGGTAGCCGAGGGTTGCCAGTTCATCGGAGCGGTGCAGCAACTCGATGGACTGATCCTTGACCTTGCCGAGATCGAGGCCGGCGTCGACGATGACCCGCGTCGGTGGAATGCCGGCGGCCAGTGCCTGGTCGGCCCGATCGGCCAGGAACGTCCGGACGTCGTTCACGAGATCGGAGTAGACGGGATCGGGATCGGCGACACGGGGAGCAAGCCGGATGTGGGTGGCGACGACGGTGGCGTTGCCGGCCGCGGCGACGGCCAGGTAGTCGGGATCGGCGAATCCGCTGATGTCGTTGCCGACATCGGCCCCGACGGCGAGCGATTCACGAAGCACTTCGGCCCGCCAGGTATCGACCGACAGCGGGAGATCGAAGCGGGCTCGCAAGGCAGCGATGGCAGGCACGACCCGTTCGAGCTCTTCCTCGAGCGAGACCTCGTCACCCGGCCCGGCCTTGACCCCACCGACATCGAGGAAGTCGGCTCCATCGTCGACCAGCTGCTCGGCCTTGGCCAGGAATTGGTCGAATCCCCAGTACTCGCCGGCGTCGTAAAACGAGTCCGGGGTCCGGTTCAAGATGCCCATCACGAGCGCTCGATGAGAGACATCGAAACGATGGGTGCCCAACTCCAATAGCACCGTGCAACGCTAGCGGCTGACGGTCGCTGGTCAACCAGGCGTTGCTGCTGCGGACTCAGCCCAGATGCGGGCCGCTGAGCGGAAGCACCATCGCCAGACCCTGTTGGACCTCGTGGTCGATCTCGTCGGCGGTGAATCCCAGACTGAGCGTGAGGAGGAACCAGGTCACCACATGGTGAGCCAGCCGTTCGGGCTCGGTGGAGAACCGGAGCAGTCCGTCGACGACAGGGGGTGCCGCCCGGCTCACGAGGCGAATGAGGCCCTCGGATCCGGCATCACCCAACTCGTTCGCCCCCTCGGCGACCGCTTCGAACGCCGCGGTGACGAGTTCGTGCTGCGGAACCGAGATGCCGCTTCGCCGGCCCATCGCCGGATCGTTCGAGCACACGACCAGCGCGGTCTGGCAGGACCCGAGCATGCCGACGGTCAACCGGCTCCGAATGCGCGAATCGACTTCGAGTTCGTCGACGCCGACCCCGCCGGTCGGAAGCTCGTCGGCGAGATACGCACTGACTGCGCCGACGGCAAGACGCGGCAGCGGCGTCATCGAGTCCGGACGCAGCTGGCGATAGGCCGCAAGGATCTGGCTCTGACCCTCGTCGGGTTCGACCTCGACGTCGAGAAAGCCGGCGGTGAAGCGGTTGATGCGCATCGTTGGCATCTCTGCAGCTTCGGATCCGATTGCATGGGGGTGATAGGTCGCACGACCCTCCTCTGGCACACTCGACCGGTGCTCTTCGCCCAGGAAACCCCGCCGACCGACGTGCTTCCCTCGCCCGACACCTTCGTCGAGTGGTCCATCGGCGCGGCCGTCTTGGTCGGCGCCTTTCTCGTCGTCCACAAGCTCGTCTCGCTGACGGTCCGAGCCACCCTGAAGCAACCCAGTCTCTCGCGCACGGTCCTCGTCAAGACCCGAGCACCGATCCGCGTCATCCTGGTCGGGACCGTCCTGCTGTTCTGGATCCGCCAGTCGTCGTTGGACGTCGAGACGGCCGCCAGCGTCACGCACGCCAGCCGTATCGTCGTCATCTGCGGGTTCGGCTTCCTGTTCATCCGCCTCCTCGGTGTCGGCGCCGACGGACTGGTTGCGCGACTGCCGCTCCACGAATCCGACAACCTCCACTCGCGCCGGGCCCAGACGCAGGTCAGTGTTCTCCGGCGAGTGGGCGCGGCGGTCATCGCCACCCTGACCATCGGCATCGTCTTGTGGACGTTCCCCGAAGTCCGTGCGCTCGGAACCTCGATCCTCGCGTCGGCCGGCCTGATCGGTGTGCTGGCCGGTGTCGCCGCTCGATCGACCTTCGGCAACCTCGTTGCCGGACTCCAGATCGCCTTCGCCGAGCCCATTCGACTCGACGACGTGGTCGTGGTCGAAGGCGAGTACGGCACGGTCGAAGAGATCACGCTCACCTACGTCGTCGTCAAGACGTGGGATCAGCGTCGTCTGGTCATCCCCTCCTCCTACTTCGTCGAGAACCGGTTCGAGAACTGGACCAAATCGACCTCCGACCTGATCGGCTCAGCGAACTTCTATCTCGACCTCACCGCCGACATCGAGATCTTCCGGGCAGAGGCGCTGCGGTTCATCGCCGTGCGCCCCGAATGGAATGGTGACATCGCGGCCGTGCACGTCGTCGACACCGACCGTCACGCCATGCGAGTGCGGGTGCTGGCCAGCGCTCCCGACAGTGCCAATGCCTTCGAACTGCGAGCCGCCATTCGCGAGCACATGCTCCACTGGATGCGAGAGAACCGCCCGCAGGACCTGGCCAGGTTTCGGGGTGAGCTGGTCGACCCCGAGTCGACCCCGCCGGACTCGGTATGAGGGCGATCTGAAGAATTTCGTCAAGTTTTCCTCTAGTGCGTCGATGCCTTGATTGCGGCCAACACCAGCCGCCCAGCAAGGTCGACGAAACACAGGAGTTCCCTCATGACTGAACAGATCGAGACCGCATCTGATCGTCGCCGCAATCGGAAGATCGCCGCCGCGATCGTCACCGGTGTGGCCATGTTCGGCGTGGTCGGAGCATCGGCCGCCTCGCTCGGTGGCATCACCAGCAGAAGCCTCGGTGCCGACGCCACGGTCGTCTCCAGCTGCGACACCGACGGCATCACCCTTGCCTACACCAACGCCTACAGCGCCGCCCTCGGCCGTTACACGACCACCTCGGTTTCGGTCACGGGGATCAACACCGCCTGCAACGGTCTGCCGATCTCCCTCACCCTCTTCGACGGCACCAACGTCAGCCTCGGTTCGGGCACCACCACAGTCGCCGCCGGAGCAGCAACCATTCCCATGTCCGCCGGGCTGCAGTCCAACCTCGTCGTTGGCGCCGCAGCAGTGATCGGGGGCTGATCCTCCGAGGGTCCCGTGACGATGCAATGACCGCCTACCTTGAACCGGAGCGAACGAACCGAACCCCATGGTTCGGTTTCGTCGCGCTGGTGCTGGTCGCGGTGCTGGGCGCCGGCATGGTCGGCGCCGACGCCGCCGGCCTCGGCGGGGTGACGTCGAAGACGATGGCCAACACCCGCCAGCTCCAAGCACCGCAGGTGCCGACGGTCATCGCCTGGGACAACTTCGACGCCGCCAACAACACGAACTACTCGGGCCGAACCACGACCGGCGGAGGCCGAACCTGGAACGCCGTCCGGGGAACCTGGCGGGTGCAGGGCAACCAGATCGATGTCACCGCCGGTGACGTTGCCCTGGTGGTCGACGCCGGAACGCCCTTTGCCGCGGCCGAGGCGACCGTGCTTCGCGGCGGCGCCACCTTCGACATCGGCGTCGTCACCAACATGAACGCCGCCGGGACCCAATTCATCTCCGCCGAGCTCATCAGCACCAACAACGGCGAGCTGCAGGTCTGGAAGTACAACGGCGGCTGGACGTTGCTCGCCAACGTGACCAACCTCTACTCCGGTCCTGCATCCGGCTGGCCGACCTCGACCACCGTCAGGATGTCGTCGGCGACCGGCGGCGTCATGACCGTGACGATCGGCGGAACCATCGTGAGCACCTTCACCCTCAGCGCCGCCGACCGCGCCACCTTCCAGAACGCCACCCACCAGAACTTCGGCCTCTACTCCTATTTCGACGGCGTCTCTCGATGGGACGACTTCCACGTGGACACCGCATGAGGGTGAACAACCGCACCTGGCGGTCGATGCTCTCGACCTGTCTCTGGCTGCTGGTGCTGGCCGCGGCCTTGATCGTGCTGTGGCCGGCGCGTTTCGGCGGCGGCGCCGTGTTCGTCGTCGTTCGCGGTGAGTCGATGGAGCCCAGCTACCACAACGGCGACTTGCTCTACGCCCGAACGTCGGACTCCTTCGCCGTCGGCGACATCGCGGTCTACGAACAGCCGGTGAGCGACTCGACGTCGTTGGTCGTCCACCGCCTCGTTGCCGAGCTCGACGACGGCACCCTCCAGTTCAAAGGCGACAACCGATCCACCGTCGACGCCTATCGGCCGACACGCAACGAGGTGGTGGCCCGACCCATCGCCAACCTCGGCCCCGTACCCACCCAGATCCTGATCCGGCTGCCGATCCTCCTTGCGCTCACGGTCGCCGTCACCGTCACCTGGGCGCTGTGGCCCCGCAAAGACGAACTGGCACGTCATGGCGACGACCGGCTCGTCACACCGAGCCGATCGTCATCGACTGGCCCGACCGTCAGCGAGCTCCCGCCGACCTCGAGCTCGACCGGTGCCAGCAACCGACGGCCGCCCACCACTCGATGCTGCGGCGGGGCCAGCACCACACCGGCGTCGACCACACCACCCAGCTCGGTCGCCAGCATCGACATCGTGCGGCCGCCCGTTTCGAGCACGACCACGTCGACGACTCGGACCCGACGCTCCACGACCGACTCGATCAACCGGTCGTCGGCGCTCGCGGAGACGACGAGTACCGACACGCTGTCCCCCTCGCTTGCCGAGGGCCAGTAGCGACCGCCACCGACGAGATCGGTCGGCTGATCGGGCGCCTGCGGCACGGTCAGGGCCAGGAGCAGCCCGGCTGCGATCCAGCAAATCCAGCGGCCGACCCTGGTCGTTGCCCCGACGAACCATCCACCCAGGAACGACAGCAAGGCGAGAACGCTCGCCCCTCCCCCGATGACGGGCGAGGGCAGCCGCAGCGACACCGTGGCCACCGTGTCGATCCACCACATCGCGACCACCACCGGCCACTGGACGAACTCGGCGCCGAGGAGCCCGGCGAGCAGGCCGCCGGTCAGCCCCCAGGTCATCACGAATCCGGCGGCCCATCCCGCCAGCAGATTGGCCGGCACCGAGACCAGGGCGACCGGACCGAACACGCCCACCAACAGCGGGGTCACGCCGGCTTGTGCGCCGAGCGTGACGGTCAACGGCGATCGCCACCACGAGCCCGTCGGCCCTCCGGCTCCCGGCAACCGCTCCCCGATCACCGGGCCGACGACGAGGATGCCCATCGACGCGGCCAACGAGAGCCGGAACCCGACCGACCACACCAGGAACGGATCGACGATCACCAGGGCCGTTCCGGCGATCATGAGCGCACGCACACCCGAGGCTCGGGCGCCGGTGCTCAACGCCCAGACCGACACCAGCGCGGTGCCCGTTGCCCGCAGGACCGATGGCTCGAGCCGAGTGGCAACGGCGAACACCAGGAGCAGCGCAACGGTTGCCGACCACCGCGGCCACCATCGCAGCCGCCCGATCAACGGCTCCGCCACCGCCAAGACGAACGCCACGTTCTGGCCCGACACGGCGAGCAGGTGCGACAGCCCGGCCAGGCGGAATCGGGCCTGCTGTCCCTTGGACTGGTAGCGGTCGTCGCCGATCACCAAACCGGTGTAGAGCGCCTGGAACTCCGGAGGTAGCCGATCGGCACCGGCTTGCACGGCCGATCGCAGCGCGTGCGATGGCCGCCCCCACCATGGCATCGACGCCCGGGCCCCGAGCTCGCTCACACGCATGCGGCCGGTCAGATGGCGGGAGCGGGCCCAGTCGGTGGGGTCGATCGATCGCAGATGCCCCTCGACGAACACCGCCTCACCGGCCACGAGCGACTCGAAGTGGGGCTGATCCCACCCGACCGACGCCTGCACACGCCGACCGTCGTCGAGCGACACCTCGGCGTTGGCCCCGAAGCGCCCCGGCTCGGGGTCGGTCACCAGCCGCACCCAGCCGGCGTAGACCCTCGGAACAACCTCGACATGGTGCTGCTCGACGTGCAGCGATCGACCGAGCGAGACCAAGGCGACCGCGGCAACGAGCAGGTCTTGTCGACCACGGGCAACCGCCACCACGAACCCGACGCCACCGACACCGATGAGCAGCCACGGTCGCTCCGTGAAGGCCGACGGGTCGAGCCATCGACCGACCATCGCCGCGAGCCAGGCCACCGCGAACAGCCCGACCAGGCGAGCCTCGCCCATCACCGCCGGCCTGCTGCTCACCCCACCACGACCTGATCGGCCATCGCCGCGAACTTCGCCGGACCGATGCCAGGCACGTCCATCAACTGCTCCACCGTGACGAACGGACCGTTCTCGGTGCGCCACGTGATGATCGCCTGCGCCGTCGCCGGGCCGACCCCGGGCAGCCGCTCGAGTTCGGTTGCGGTTGCCCGGTTGAGCATGACGGGCCCGCCGTCACTGCCACCTCCACCGCCTGACAACGACAGAACGGCCACCTGCTCGCCTTCGAGCGGGATGCGGATCTGGCTCCCGTCGACCAGCAGCGCCGCCAGATTCACCGGTGACAGATCGGCGTCGGCCAGCGCCCCGCCGGCAGCGTTGACGGCATCGACCACTCGTTCACCATCGGCGAACTCGTAGACACCCGGGCGTTCGACCGCCCCGGCAACGTGAACGATCACGCTGGGGGCAGCAACGGCCTCGGGCACCGACGGCTCGAGTGCCACCATCGGGATGCGGTCCTCGATCGACACCGCCGACCGTGGCCGGAGCACCCACCATCCCGCTGCGAGCACGATCGCAGCAACGACCAGCACCGCAAGCGCTCGGGGCATGAGGTGTCGGCGGCGTTCGAACCACACCACCCAGTCATCGAGAAGATCGGCCAGTCGGGCCGGTGGAGAGTCGAATGAATCGTGCGGGCCCTGCGGGTCCATGGCCACTTCCATCGCAACGCTGGACGTTGGTCTCAGCTGCTGTCGTTTGGGGGAAGTGCTGCGTGGCGAGCCTAACGCTCAGATCAGAAGAGTCGAGTGCTCAGTTTCTTGCGCCAGGCCGCGGTATTGGGATGATCGTTGCCGAGGACGGCGAGCAGATCGACGAACCGGCTGCGGGCCTCGTCGTCGTCTTTGACGCTGTCGAGCAGTCGCTCCAGTTCGGCCTCGACCTCGAGGTTCTCGGGCGAGCCGTCTTCGAGACCGACCCGGGCGAGCGCGCCGACGACTCGAGCAGGCTCGGTCTCGGGGATCTTCGCCAGGGCGTCGAGTGCCTCTTGATAGCGGTGCTCGTCGACGTAGAGGCGGGCGAGCGCGACGGTGGCGTCGTGGTGGCCAGGTTCGAGGGCGAGCACCTCGAGGAGCGCTTCCTCGGTACCGGTGTCGATGAGCGTCTGGATCTCGAGCGCCTTGCCGCTCGGCACGAGCTTCCCGACGAACTCGCGGATGACCTGCTCGGGCTGAGCGCCGTTGAAGCCGTCGACGATCTGGCCGTTCGACAGGGCGTAGACCGCCGGGATCGACTGCACCCGAAAGGCCTGCGAGGCCATCGGGTTCTCGTCGACATTGATCTTGGCGAGCACGATGCGAGGCTCTGGCGAGCCGGCATTGGCGTCGTCGATCACTTTCTCGATCATGGGGCCGAGGGTCTTGCACGGTCCACACCATGGGGCCCACAGGTCGACCACGACCGGGATCTGCATGGAACGTTCGAGAACGTCGGCTTCGAAACTGGCATCTGTGACATCGATCAACACGCCCTCCAGCCTACCGACGCCGATTCCCGCTCGTCGGTTCGAGCACGACGCACCCATTCGCTAGTGTCACCGCCACATCGATCGAACGGAGCACAGCATGAAAGTCGACGGAGGACTCGGGTACGGCGGGGCGGCAACGAGCGGCATCGCCGGCATCGCCGCCTCGGCCAAGGAGCAAGAGGAGGCGGGGTATTCCGGCCTCTGGACCGCCGAGACCTCGCGCGATCCGTTCCTTCCGTTGCTGATCGCGGCCGAGCACACCTCGACCATCGAGATCGGCACGTCGATCGCCGTCGCCTTCGCCCGCAACCCGATGACCCTGGCCAACACGGCCAACGATCTCCAGGAGCTCTCCGGTGGTCGCTTCATCCTCGGCCTCGGCTCCCAGATCAAGCCGCACATCACCAAGCGCTTCTCGATGGAGTGGTCGAAGCCGGCCGCCCGCATGCGAGAGATGATCCTCGCCATGCACGCCATCTGGGACACCTGGAACGACGGCACCAAGCTCGACTTCCGCGGCGAGTTCTACACCCACACCCTGATGACCCCGTTCTTCGACCCCGGCCCCAACCCTCACGGCAAGCCGAAGGTCTTCCTCGCCGGTGTCGGCGAGCTCATGACCCAGGTGGCGGGCGAGGTCGCCGACGGCTTCATCTGTCACGGCTTCACCACCGAGAAGTACCTGCGTGAGGTCACGATCCCGGCGCTCGACAAGGGCCGGGCGAAGGCGGGCAGACCATCTCTCGCCGACTCCCCGATCGACGGGCCGGACAGTTTCCAGATCGTCGGTCCGTCGTTCGTCGTCACCGGCAACGACGAGTCCGAGCTCACCAAGGCAGAACAGGGAACCCGGCAGCAGATCGCCTTCTACGGCTCCACGCCCGCCTATCGCGGCGTGCTCGACATCCACGGGTGGGGCGGGCTCCAAGAGGAGCTCAACGCCATGTCGAAGCAGGGTCAGTGGGTCGAGATGGCCGACAAGATCGACGACGAGATCCTCAACACGTTCGCCGTGGTCGGCGAACCCGAGGCGATCGCTCCCGAGCTCAAGGCTCGCTACGGCGACGTCATCCAGCGCATCAGCTTCTATGCCCCGTACGCGAGCAACCGCGACCGCTGGTCGAAGGTGCTCGCCGACATCAAGGACTGACGAGTTCGAGGGTGCCCTCGATGAACTGCTGGCGGCACAACTGACGCTGGAGCTTGCCCGAGCTGGTCTTGGGCAAGCTGCCGGGGCGGACGAACACCACGTCTCGGGCGGGCACACCGACGGCTTCCACCACGCTGTGCCCGATCACCGATCGCAGCGGGTCGGTGTCTTCGGCCCGGGTCTCGGCCACCACGACCACGGCTTCTTTGCCTTTGCGGCCCGGAACGCTGAAGGCGATGACGTTGCCCGAGCGCACGCCGTCGACCATGCCGACCGACCGCTCGATGTCTTGCGGGTACACGTTGCGTCCACCGACGATGATCACGTCCTTGATGCGGCCGCACATGACCATGTCACCATCGACCTGGTAGGCGAGGTCGCCGGTGCGGAGCCATTCGCCGTCGAAGAGTTCGGCGTTGGCGTCTGGCCGCTGGTAGTAGCCGGTGGTGACCGACGTGCCCCGGATCTGGAGCTCGCCGACCTCGCGCTCGCCCTTGGGCACGCTGCCGACCGGGTCGACGATGCGGAATTCGAGACCGGGAACCGCACGCCCGAGCTTCACCATGGCCCGGGCCTTGGGATGATCGGCCGCCACTGCGACCGCGCGGTGTTCGAGTTCGAGTTCGACACCGTCGACGACGTCGACCATCAGACCGGTCAGCGGTTTGGGGAAGCTGCCGGCGATGGCCACCTCGGCCATGCCGAAGGCGGGGAACACGGCGCCGGGACGCATGCCGTGACGTGCGCCGGCTTCGATGAACGCCTCGACCGAGGACGGGTCGACGGGCTCGGCCCCGTTGAGCGCGATGCGCAGACGGGAGAGATCGAGGATCTTCTTCGATTGGTTGAGCGCCCGGGTGGCGAGGACGTAGGAGAAGTTGGGTCCGGCCGTTGCCGTCCCGCCGTACTCGGAGATCCACTCCATCCAGCGAGCAGGTGAGGCGAGGAAGTCCTGGGGTGCCCCGAGCACGAGATCCATGCCCGACGACATGGGCAGGATGCAGAAACCGACCAGGCCCATGTCGTGGTAGAGCGGCAGCCACGAGACCATGACGTCGTCGTCGATGTCGACCTCGGCTGCTTCGAGGATGGCGTCGAGATTGGCCGCCACCACGTGGTTGGGCAGCATGACGCCCTTCGGGGCCGACGTGGAGCCGCTGGTGAACTGGAGGACGAACAGGTCGTCTTCGTCGTAGTCGGGACGAATGAAGTCGTCGGCGGTCGGCCGCCCCTCGCCCGGCATGAGATCGGCCATGTTGTAGACCGGCGGATCCTCGGGACTGACCTCGACGAACGGGGCCAGGTCGGCGTCGACGATCACCGCGACACAGTCGGCACGACGAATGCGTTCCTTGGTGGCGGTCACGAAGTCCTCGATCGAGGCGAGTCGCATCGGCAACGGCAAGACCACGAGCGTGGCCCCGCAGAGCCAGACGGCCTGGAGCGAGGTGACCAACTGCTGGGTGGTCGGGCCGAGCAGCGCCACGTGATCACCGTGCTGGATCCCACGGGCCTGGAGCGCTGCTGCCGCCCCTTTTGCCTGCTCGTGGAGCTCTCGCCAGCTGAGGGTGACGGGCTCGTTGCCGGTGACGAAGGTGATCCGGCCGCTGCCCTTGGCGGCGTGCTCGATTCTGCTCACAATGGTCTTCACGGAACTGTCTGACCTCCTGCTCGCCGTGAAGGTTACGCCTCGGTAACAAGATTGTGGTGGTTGCCGCGACGCAGGCTCATCTCCCGGTCACGGTGGCCGACGCTGTGCCGTCACGTTTTTGCAGCGCAAGGAACCACCGTTGACTGCCATCGCTCATCGTTTGACCGCCGTTGCGGCCAGTGTCGGACTGATCACCGGCGGCCTGGCGCTCGTGTCCGGCCCGGTTTCGGCCGAGGGTCCGATCAGTTGCGCCGTCATCGGGGAAGCCGGGGTCATCCCGCTCACCTTCGCCCAGCCAGTGGTCGATGAGGAAGGGCTCACGGCCATCTTCGAGAACGTCGGCGTGGTCGACGAGCAACCGATCGACGCTCGAGCGACCGTGGCAGCCATCGACGGCGCCGAGATCGAGTTCGAGACCTCCGACCTCGACGAGGCCGTCGTGCGCCTGACCCGCTCTGCCGATGCCGACCTCGCCGCCGATGCCGATGCCGACCTGAGCGCCACCGTCACCTGGGAGTTCTACGCATCGAGCGACTCCGAGTCGCCCGTGCCGGTGCTGTCGAGCTGGGTCATCGGCGACCTCGGCGCCGATCGCACGAGCCTCTCGATTCCCAAGAACGACCTGCACGCCGTCCAGAGCGTCACGGCCGAAGCGATCTCGATCGACGCGACGGTCGATCCGGTGATCGTGACCCGCGCCGACGCCGAGCCGTCCGTGGTCCAACTCGACTTCGGCCGTCTCAGCTCGCTCACCATCACGTACCACCTCGGCCCCGAAACCGACGGCGCCCACTTCACCCACACCGCCAACGGTGACGTCGCCTTCGCCGAGCCGACCACCTGTGTCGGCGTCGCCGATCACGACGACGACGGCATCACCGACATCGAAGACCCCGATGACGACAACGACGGCATCAGTGACCTCGCCGAGGGCGACGCCGACACCGACGGTGATGGCGTCCCGGATGCCAAGGACCTCGATGCCGACAACGATGGCATCGGCGACGTCACCGAGCAGAGCAGCTCGGCCGAGTCGGTCGACGCCGACCGTGACGGCGTCCCCAACCGTCTCGACCTCGACGCCGATGGCGACGGCATCGCCGATGCCGACGAGGCCGGACATGGTGTCGTCGCCACCGACGGCATGATCCCCGGTCCCTACGGTGCGAACGGCATGGCCGACGCCGTCGAGACCGACGACGCCACCGACGGCACGATCGGCACCGAGAACTACACCCTGCTCGATGCCGACGGTGGCACCGTCGACTTCCTCGAGAACGCCGACCTCGAGCTCGTCTCGATCACCTCGGCGAGCGCCGCTCCCGGCGAACAGGCGACGATCACCATGTCGCTGCGCAACAACGGCATCGGCGGGGCCGGTGACGTGACCCTCGCCCACTCGCTGCCCACCGGCGCCTCACTCGACGTTGCCGACTCACCGGGCTGTTCGGTGGTCGCCGGCGAGGTGCACTGCGTCATCGCCGGGACCATCGCCGACGGGGCAACACCCTGGGTCTCGTTCGTACTCGACACCTCGCCATCGGTTGCTGCCGGTCTGGAAGCCACGACCGCCCGCATCGCTGCGCACTCGACACCCGACGCTGATTCGACCAACAACGAAGCGACTGCCACCTTCGAGTTCCTGGCCCCCATGGCCGACATCGAGATCACGTCGGTTTCGAGCCCGACCGTCACACCGGGCAGCGCCACCGTGGCCACGATCGACTACCGGAACAACGGCCCGTCCGACAATCGGGGTTTCCAACTTCGCCACTCGGTGCCCGTCGGCGCAACGCTCGACCCCCTCGACACGACCGATGGGTGCGCCGTCGTCGCCGACGACGTGATCTGCACCGTCGATGCCCCCCTGTCTCCCGCGGCCGTTGGCTCCATCGTGCTCGCCTTCGACGTGGCCGAGGGCACCGAGATCGGCGAGCAGCGCGTTGCCGTCTCGGTCGAAGACCAGCGTCCCCTCGATGACGACACCGGCAACGACCAGTTCGACACCGCCTTCGAAGTGACCGATCTGGCTGTGTCCGATCTGGCGGTCGCCGTCACCGATCCGCCCGAGTCGATCACGCCCGGTGCCACCGGTGTGGTCACGATCGCCGTCACCAACAACGGCCCTTCGCAGTCTCCCGACACGATGCTTGCCTACGTTCTGCCCACCGGCGTCGACCTCGATTCCGACACCGTCCTCCCCGATGGCTGCACCGAGACCGTCGGGAACACCGTCACCTGCGCGACCGGCACGGTGAACAACGGCGACACCGTGCGGCTCGTGGTTCCCATCCTCGTCCCGGCCGATGCCGTCGGGCCCGCCGACCTCGCCGACGGTGCGGCCACGGCGGGCTCGGCTTCGAACACCGATCCCGATCTGGCGAACAACGTCGACATCAACTCGACCATCGTCGTCGGCGAACCGAAGGCCGATCTCGCCGTTTCCTTCGGAACCTTCCCGATTCTGCAGCCAGGTGAGTTCGATCCCCATGCTTCTGGCCTGCCGATCGACACCGATGGCATCCCCGACCACCGCGACCTCGACACCGACGGTGACGGCCTGTCCGATGCCGTCGAGTCCGACAACGGCACCCCGATCGACACCGATCGAGACGGCACCCCCGACCACCGCGACCTCGACGCCGATGGCGACGGGTTCGGCGATGCGGTCGAACGGGGTTCGGGTTCGACACCGGCCGACACCGACGGCGACGGCGTGCCCGACTTCCAGGACATCGACGCCGACAACGACGGCTTCAGTGATCGTGACGAGCTGGTCTTCGGGGAACCGTCACCCGACGACGATGGCGACGGCATCCCCAACCGCAGCGATCCCGATGTTTCCGGCATCACCGGCGTCATCGTCGACGCCTTCGATCAACCGATCACCGATGCCAAGGTGACGATCACGACAGCCGACGGCGCTCGCCACGAGACGACGACCGATGCGCTCGGCCGCTACCTCTTCGTCTCGAGTCCCGATGCCGCGTTGGCTCCCGGAGTGGTGTCGGTGCAGGCCGAGTTGGCCAATGGGTCGACGGTCGCCGACGAGACCGCGATCGTTCCCGGGCTCACGGCCGAGCAGGATTTCGTCGCCGAGCCGGGTGTGCTCGCCCTCACCGGGTCGTCGCACACCGTCTTCAACACGGCCCTCGTGCTGCTGTCGGCCGGCACTCTGCTGGTGCTGTTCAGCAGCCGCAGATCTCGAGCCGAGCTCCGCCGCTAGGGCCGGCGGCCGACGAAGCCGAGCAGCTTGTCTTGGGCGCTCGCATCGGCAGGCACTTCGATCTCGGGACCGAACATGTTCTCCGAGCGCAGCATCTGCGGCGGCATCCGTGAGAGTCCGAGGTGGACACCTTCGACTGCTTCGGCGGGCAGGGTGCGATCGCCGCCGATGGCGCAGGCCAGGTCCCAGCTGTGGATCAGCACGTCGCCGACACCGACGCCGAGGGCCTGATGCTTGGGCATGCCGTTGAACGGTCCGCCTTCGATGATGCCTTCGAGGTTCGAGGGGTCGGCCAGTGCCGCAGCGATGTTGGTGCGTACGGTGTCCCAGTCGTCGCCCGGCTTGGTGCCGGCGCCGACCATGCTCCCCACCATGGCCTGCCAGTGGACGGTGTGGTCGACGAGATCACGCACGGTCCACTCGCCACAGCCGGTGGGTGCATCCCACTGGTCGTCGGTGACCGCCTTCAGGTGACGATCGAAGTTGTCGGCGGCCTGCTGCCACGCTGCGCCTGGTCCGTTCATGGTGCGACTCCTCGTTGCACGCTCACCCTCGTTGGCAAGCGAGTACGACACGACCGTAGTGTTGGCGACCAGACTGGTCATGTCGGTCGGCTCATTGATCACACAGAAGCAGGTGACGGCAGTGTTCGATGCGAAAGCGGAACGAGCGCTGGCAGACCGAGCGCTCGAGTCCTTGGGTTTCGCTGTCGCCATTGCCGAGGACTCGTCCGTTCGGCCGATGCGACTGGCGTGGTATTCGACGTACTGGGCGGGCCGGAACGTGGCAGCCACGGTCGTTCGCCGCCGGATGCGCACCACCAACACGGTCGGCCCGGGCAACCGCCACCTGAACCAGATCTGTCTGCAGTTGAGCATGGAGGCCCAGCTCGGGCATCCCCTGGGGTTCGGCGTACTGCACCCGCTCGGCGAGCGGCCGCCAGCCAGCGTCGCCGAGGCCTTCCCTCCCGACGGACCGGGCCACCGGCTCTGCGATGCGGCCAAGGACGCCTTCGTTCGGTTCATCCAGCCCCTTCCGGGCGAACGGGCGAGCAACGGTCGCCATCTCCGCTTCGTCGACCGAAGCGCACTGGCCGACTATCTTCCGCCATCGATTCATCCGACCGGGCAGGTGCTGGTCATGCACACGATTGCCGTCGAGGAGCCACTCGCCGAACGTGCGCGGCGAGACCTCGACCAGATGGCGTGGCTGGCCTGGACGCTCGAAACGGGCAACCCGATGCCAACGCCGTAGCGATCAGTCGCCGGGCCAGAGTCCGAGGTGGTCGAAGCCCCGGGCGCGATGGGCCTTTTCGGCCTTGTCGTTCGGATCCACCGGATCGACGAGGGTCTCCCACGGTTTGAACAGAGTGGCGCACTCGACCCACGGGTGACGGGTCCAACCCAGGAGGTGGTCGAGATCTCGTTCGAGGAAGGGTCGCAAGGCCCGCTGGTTCCAGATGCGGGTGAACAACCGCAGGTGATCGGCGTTGATTCGGCCCTCTCGATAGCAGGGTCCCCACGGCGTGTGTCACTCGGTGACGCTACGGGCGAGGCGACGAGAGAGCCCGGAGGCCCTTGCTCACGGCGTTGCCGATGCAGTTGGAATGGCCATCGCCGGCGAGGATCGCCGACGTTGCTCGCAGACTCGGGTAGCCACGGCCCTGCAAGGCGTCGACGAACCCGAGCGCATCGTCGACGATGCTGAAGCCGCTCTCACGCTCGTGCTCACCGGCGGAGACGAAGACGTCGGCCGCCAGATCATTGCCGGCGCCGGCGAACTGCTCTTCGAGCTCGAGAATCGCACGGTCGTCCCACCAGATCGACGGGCTGGCGAGCAGCCACTTGTCGAACAGCGACGGCTCGGTCAGCAACGCCCGCACACCGAACAGTGCGCTGAAGCTGTGGCCGACGAACCAGCGCTCGCCGATCGGGTGATCGGCCTCGATCGATGGCAGCAGCTGGTCTCGAATGAACCCGTGCAACACCTCGGCCCGACCGCAGTCCTGCGCCTCCACGCCCTTCACGCCACTCGCCAACGGCGGTTCGAAGGGTGTGGGCGTCAGCCAGCGAGCTCGCTGACGCAGGTACTCCCCCATCGACTCCTCGGCGAAGCCAACGCCGACCACCATCGCCTCGGGAGCCTCGCCCGACATCGACATGATGCGGGTGGCGTCGAGCACGGTGCCGAACGTCCAGGGCGCATCGAGGCACACGATGAGCGGCATGGCCTCCATCACGGCGTGACGGACGGGCAGGCCCACCGAGACGGCATGTTCGGTACCGCTGCGTTCACACACCATCGTCGAGGTCGAAGTCGTCCAAGCCATCGCGTCACCTCGCTCTGCCTGCTCAGGCGCCGTTGGTGATGAGCGGATAGAGGCCGTCGGCTCCTGCGGCCGCCACGGCTCGGCCCACCACCTGTGACCACTCGCTCGTGCCGCCGAACTCGGTGCGCCACGCCCACAGCCGCCGGCTGTAATGGTGCAGCGGGTACTCCTGGGTCATGCCCATGGCACCGTGCGCCTGGTGGCAGGCCTTGGTGGCGCGGGTGGCCGCCTGATTGGCGTTGAGCTTGGCCGAGGCGATCTCGAACTCGGCCGGGCCTCGTGACGCGGCGAGCCCGGCGATCTCGGCAACCGATCGGGCGAGCGCCGCATCCTGCGCCGCCCACACCAGATGCTGTTGCACCGCCTGGAATCGTGAGACGGCCTGGCCGAACTGCTTGCGTTCGTTGGTGTAGCTGACCGTGAGCTGACTCATCTTCTCGATCGCCCCACCCATGAGTGCCACCCGGCTCAGCGCGCCGCGGAGACGGAGTGACGCCGCGTCGACTCCTTCGGGGGCTGCCGCCGCTTCGGCCGGCGCACCGGCGAAGGTCAGCGTGTCTCGGGGTTCACCGGCGAGCGACGTGCGGGGCTCGACGGTGGCGTGCTCGATCGAGACCGACACGACCTGATCGCCGACGATGGCGGCCAAGCGCTCGGCCGCCCGCCCCCAGGGCACCATCGAGACGGTGCCGGTGAGGGTGCCGTCATCACCCAAAGCGAGCGCGTCACCGTGCGCACCGGGGGCCACGGTCACGATGCCGTCGGGAAGAGCCAGTCCGGCCGAGGCGAGCAGCCAGCCGCCGAGCAGGCCGGTCTCGCCGACCGGGATCGGGGCGGCGTGATAGCCGACGAGTCGCAACACTTCGAGGGCGTCGAGCAGCGTGCCACCCGATCCGCCGGCCGCCTCGGGGATCGAGACCCAGGGGAAGCCGGTCTCGGCGAACGCCGACCAGATCTCGGGAGCCGAACCGCTGGCCTCGGCCTCCTGGATCGCCTCGTGGGTGCAGACCCGGGCGAACAGCCGGTCGGCCGTTTCGGTGATGAGCGGATCGACTCCCGGTGCGGTGATGGTCATGACGGCAGCCCCTGGAGTCCCTTGCTGGCGACCGAGCGGAGGATCTCGATCGTGCCGCCTCGAATGGTGTTGCCCGGCCCGGTGAGCACGCACTGGGCGAGCAGTCGTTCGAACAGCGACGACGATTCGAGCGAGAGCTCGGTGTCGACCAGTTCGACCAGCCGCTCGATCGTCTCGATCTCGAACCGGGTGCCCATCTCCTTGACCAGCGCCGACTCGACCGACGGTGCCTCGCCGGAGTCGATCAGCCGAGCGACCGACAGCGACAGGTTGCGGATGCCCCACCATCGGGCGGCCAGCTCGCCGAACAGCTCGATCGTCCGATGGTCGAGGTCGGTGCCCTGCACCTCTCGCAGCAGCTGCTCGACGGTCGAGAACGTGGAGAGCCAGCGGTCGGGGCCACCCCGCTCGTAGGCCATCTCGGTGGTGTTCTGGTTCCAGCCCATGCCGGGCGAGCCGACCACGTTCTCGTCGGGCACGAACACGTCGTGGAACGACACCTCGTTGAAGTGGTGCTCGCCGTTGAGGAACGGGATCGGGCTGAGTTCGAGGCCGGGCGTGTCGTGCAGGTCGATCAGGAACTGGCTGAGCCCCTCGCGCTTGTTGCCGACCTCCTCGAGTGGCTGGGTGCGCAGCAGGCAGATGAACCAGTCGTTGGTGTGGGCGTTGCTGGTCCAGATCTTGGTGCCGTTGACGATCCAGCCGCCCGAGTCGCGCTCGGCCCTGGTGGTGACCGAGGCCAGGTCGGAGCCGGAGTCGGGCTCGCTCATCCCGATCGAGAAGCCGAGTTCGCCGGCGCAGATCTTGGGCAGGAAGCGGGCCTTCTGCTCGTCGGTGCCGAACTTCGAGATGACGTTGCCGGTCTGGCGGTCGGCGACCCAGTGGTAGCCGACCGGGGCGCCCCAGCGCAGCATCTCCTCGACGACGATGAAGCGATCGACCGCCTTGCGGTCGCTGCCGCCCCACTCCTTCGGGCAGGGCCATGCCGACCCAGCCCCGTTCGGCCATCTTCTTCGAGAACGCCGGGTCGTGGGCGGCCGACATGCCGAGCCCGGGTTCGTGCGACCCGGGCGGCAGTTCGTCGGCGAGGAAGTCGCGTACCTCGGCCTGGAGCTGCGAGCTCGTCTGCGGTCAGTTCGGTCGGTGTGAAGCGCATCGCCTCTCATCAGAGCGCACCGACGTGGCAGCTGTCGAGCGGGCCGGTCAACCAGCCAACGCGTGACGACTGTCGGAGTGCAGCGGTCCGACCGGGGTGCCGTGCGCCGCATCGTCGGTCCACAGCCACACGCGCCACATCAATCGACGCGTGTCTTCATAGGGCTCACGACCGTGGAGCACCCGGTAGTTGTCGATGATCAGCGCCTCGCCGTTGTTGACCTTCACCTTGGGGATCTGGTCGGCGGCCTTGTCGATGATCGAGCGCCATTGGTCGATCATCTCCTGATCGGCGT
Source organism: uncultured Acidimicrobiales bacterium (assembly GCA_963698395.1). GTDB lineage: Bacteria > Actinomycetota > Acidimicrobiia > Acidimicrobiales > SZUA-35 > JBBQUN01. The sequence goes on along the minus strand of CAVOQQ010000008.1, from coordinate 354,362 downwards.
CGGGGCGAGCGCTGTCGCCATGTGGACGGACGTGTTGGGCATTGGCGGTCACGAGCGCGAGGCGACCACGGTCGGTGGCAGCGACGATGGGCCGGACGAGCGGCCGCATGCCGGGGTCGGTCTGGTCGACCGGTGTGGTGCGCAAGCGTTCGAGCAGCCCAGAGCCGAGCGGGTCGCTCGACATCTGGTCGAGCAGGGCGAGGCCGTCGACGAGAATCGACTCACCGCCCACCGGGCTCTGCCACTGACAGAGCAGGACGACGAAATCGGGATAGTGCTCGCCGTAGGAGTAGCCCGAGGTGTGGCATGGCGACCGGGTGCGGTGGGTCTGGCCTGCCGGTCGTCGCTGCTTGTCACCGGCGTCGCTGACCTTGACACCGGAGGGCACAGCGAGGAGCGAGCGGTTGAAGACCGAGAATCCGACGGCACGGGCGTCGGCCTCGGTCAGACCGGCTCGACTCAAGATGACCGCACCATCGCGCTCGATCAGCGTGCGGGCGTGGTTCGGGTCTGCGGTTCGTTCGGGATCGATCCCGACTGATGACAAATCCATGAGCAGCTCCTTTGGTGTGGGACCCAGCGCCAGGGAGAAAGCGCCGCCAGAAGATCCCAGCGTGGGTCCCACGTCGACAGTGGACCTCGAACAGTTTTCATCGCCGTATGCCGAGCGTGAACCCCCGGAAACCTCGACCTGACAGATCTCTTACCTTCTCACCCGCTTACCTTGCCACGTTTCCGCGGCCGCCGTCTGTCGTCAGTCCTGGCGGCAATGGGCCTCGACGGCATCGGCCAGCCGGGGCGGGAGTTCGTCGATGACTGTTTCGCCGGCCAGGCCACACGCTCGACCGTTCAACACGGCGCAGCCCGCGTGCTCAGGTGATGGGACCAGGTGCATCTTCCATGGCTTGCGCTTCACACCGTCGGGATACGTCACGTCGGCCATGTGCCACGGAATGCAGACGCCCAACACCCGCAACGAGCCGACCGGCGTCTGCGCTTCCGCTCATCCGGTCCGAGCCATTCCCTCTGGGCGGAGCGCATACCAGCAGGTGCCCGCCACGCGGAGGGAACGAGGTACGGGCCTCGGTGAGCACCATCACGTCGAGGTCGAGTCCGAAGAGGTACTCGACCGCCTCCGCTCCTCTCCCCCGATCGAGCCGCTTCCGTTCCAGATTCCAGGTCAGCAGACACGTAGTCACCGGAGCGAACCTCGACGAGCTACCACGCCGAGCCGTCAGTCGAGCGCTGTCACCCGGAGCCCGTCGAGCATCGGCTGGAATTCGGCGAGCGCCTCATCGATCGTTGCACCGCCCTCCGCCCCGATCACGAGCAGGACGCCCGCCTCGGCAAACAGGTAGTGACGGTTTTCGAGCTCGGCATCGGAGTGCCACCAGCCAGGGTGGAAGGCCGCGCACTGATCGGCGAGGGGCGGGCCGTAGCCCGTTGGGCAGTCGAAGCTTTGGCCGTCGACGAGACCGAATTCGAACCAGGGAATGTCGGCTCCATCAATCACGGTCGACCCTTCCGCTGTGACTTCGAAGAGTTCCGAAGCCCAGGCCCGGAACTCCTCGACCGTTCGGGGCGATTCGGCAAGGAAGTCGTCGGCCTCGAGAGATCCAGTCGACTCGGCGAACGTGGATTGATCGGCTCCGGGCGCAACGAGCGACCCGTCGTTCAGCCCCAGCAGCGCACCAAATCCGCTCGGACTGGAGAAGCCGGCGGACCGCTCATCGGAGTGTGTCAACCTGACACTGTCGACCGCATCATCGATCGTCAGATCGACGACACCGTGGCCGAGCAGTTTGCGATAGTGCCCTGCGTCGAGTTGCTGTGCTCGTGGGCCAAGCGAGCCGATGAACACGGTCGACTGCCGAGGTGGATCCACTTCAGCAGGCAGCCGGACCGAGGTCGCGATCATCGCTGCAACCTCCCGCAGTTGCTCGAGCCCGGGCTCGACCCCCACCACATAGATCCCGAAGCGGACATCACCCGCCTTGATGCTCAAGACCCGGAAGGGCTCGCCCATCAGCACGTCGACAGAACCACCGCCACTCGTGACCGATATCGATGCACATCGAGTGCCCAACGAACAAGCGAATGGCGAATCGATCCCGTCCAGTACGAGGTCCCACCATCCGAACTCCGCTCCGTCAAGGCCGGCAATCAGGCCCTGATCGAGGATCGTCATCGTCTCTTGCCCCTCGATGAACGCCGTGATGTCGGCTGGCGTCTCCGGGACCGGTTGCTGACGCCCGTCGGCATGGGTCATTGCCGAGCTGCGGGCGATCACGATGCGGCTGCGACTGGTCGAATCGCCGTCAGCAGCGATACTGATCTTCGCGTCCTCGAGATCGACCAACGCGAGACCTTCGGGCAGCTCGAACGAGACGGGTGTTCGGAATGCCGTGGTCGTCCATCGGCCGGCATCGAGCGACCATCCGTTGGCACTCGGCTCCTTTGACACCACCGACTCCAACCACCGCACCTCGGCGTCCGGCTCGGTGGTTGTCGGTTGTGCGAGGACAAGGGGCTCTGATTCGTCGGCTTGCACCGCGGCGCGATCGTCGCTGGTAGCCGAGCATGCAGCTCCCATCAGCAGCAGGGCGCAGAGCCCGATGGAATGGCGTCTCATCATCACCGTCTCCCTCGTCGTTCGAACCAGTTATCGAGTGAGCGGTCCGAAATCCCTCGGTCAAGCGAGGGATTCGATGTCGTTCCTACGATGACTGGGGCAATGCGAATCACCCGCGCCGCCAATGAGCCTGGACTGATCACGCTCTTTCACACCGAGGTGGAGGGGGTGTTCGGTTTCCTGCTGCGTCGTTGTGGGAACAGGGCGACCGCGGAGGACCTCACGGCGGAGACGTTTGCCGAGGCAAGCAAGCGGTTCGCAGCGGGGCGCGGCGACGAGGTCACGCCCGGTTGGCTACGCACCGTGGCCAGACGACGGTTGATCGACCATTGGCGACAGGGCGAGTCGGCTCGCCGGCGGCTGGTACGCCTGGTGGCGGTCGCGCCGCGATCGTCGCCTCCTCCCGATGATCCCGATGACGAGATCGACCGTGCACTCGCGTCGCTCTCGGATCGCCAACGAGCAGCACTCACCCTTCGCTATCTGGACGACTTCTCGATCTCGGAGGTCGCCGCCGCACTGGGCCTGTCGTACAAGGCCACCGAGTCACTGCTGGCCCGGGCCCGAGTTTCTTTCTCCAACGCCTACGAGGCGCGCGCGATGACCGGTGAACACCATGCCTGAACACCATGACGATCGCGAGGATCAGGCGATTCGATCGCTCCTCGCCGGAGCCGACCGAGCTCGACAGCTGAGTGACGAGGAACGCCTACGCGTCGAGCGGAGCCTCCCGCACGCTGCGGCTGGGACCAGCCGTGCGGAGGAGCGAAGACGCCGGGCGGTGTGGGCCACCGTCGCAGCATCGATCGCAGTCGTCGCCGGGATCGGCCTCCTGGCCCAGCGCACATCGCCGACGACCATCACGACCGCAACCACGACTGGCGATGGGGCGGCCTGCACACCGATCGCCCCTGCGTTGGAGGCGGGCATCGTTGCGTGGGGCTCGATCGAGGATTGGTCGCTGGCCACCAACTCTTCACCCGATCTGGCCGAGCTCGCACTCGACCGGATCGACGCCCTGCCATCCGACACCACAGCCGATCTCCGCTCGGACTTGGCCGTGATCGTCGCGGAAAGCCCGACGGCGACGCCGGACCAATCGGCCCGGCGTGCCACCGTCGTGCGGGAAGCGATCTCGGTGTTGGTTGTGGAAGCCGCCGCCGACTCGGGCTACTGCCCTTCGCCCATCCTCGAGGCAGCAGCCGACGACCCCGGCGGCTGAGCGCCGGAAACCACGGCGGTGGCCTTCACCTCGACCGTGGCGTCGGGCTGCACGAGGCCGGTACAACCGATGGCCGTCCATGCCGGGTAGGGCTCGCCCATGACCGCGTTCTTGGCCTTCATGAACTTGCCCATCGTGGTGAGGTCGGTGTGATACGACGTGAGCTCGACGACATCGGCCAGCGAGGACCCGGCGGCTTGCAGTGTCGCCTCCATCATCGAGAACACGTTGGCGAACTCCTCGGCCGGATCGCTCGGCACCGACTCACCGGCGGGAGCGCCGATGATGCCCGAGACGTAGATGGTGTTGCCCACCTTCATGGCCGGTGCGAAGTGGAAACGCTCGTAGTAGGCCTCTTGGCCGGGGGGAATGATCGGCGTGCGGTCGCTCATGAGGAAGCCCTTCGGATGTTCGGTGGGTGATGTGCCCGATACCAGCACCTCTCCGTCCGAACCACAACTGCAGGACAAAGCCTTGCCACACCGGCGCGCCGGGCGGGTGCGTCGTAGTGTGCGGCGATGGAAGTCGAGTTCGATGAGTCGGTGATCCACTCGGGCATGATGCTGCACGGCCGGCTCTCGGCCACGTTCCAGGACCGGGTCACGGTCGAGCTCGAAACGATGGAGGCGGCATTTCCCAAACCGGTCACGATGGCTCGCACCGAGGCGACCGCCGAGAACGGCTACGAGTTCGAGCTGTCCATCCCACCCAACGCAATCGACTTCACGGTCGGACGAGCGGACGTTCGGTGGAGGGTCGCTGCCAGTGAACGAGGTCTGAGTGGCCATGACATGGAGCGGCCCATCACGATCGTTGCCCCCGACCGCTCGACCGATCTGGACGTTGCCGACAGCGAGATCGACGCCCTCCTGCAAGCCAACAACAAGAAGCGCCAGAGTCTGGGCAACGGCGAAATCGTGTTCGCCGCCATGTTCATGCTGTTTGGGCTGGGCATCCTCGGCGCCGGTATCTACACCGCCGTCGCTCCGCCCGACTCCTTCGACGGCACCCGCACCCCGGCTTACGTGATGATGGCGATGTCGCTGTGCTTCTTCCTGCCCGGCTTCATTCGTATTCGGTCGGTCTACCGACCAGGGTCGATCAAGGGCATCGAATCCGTTTCGGGCACGCGATCGGCACGGAGAGGCGAGGAACTCGCCGTCGAGCTCGCCTTCGATGACGACGTCGCCGTGCGCGTCGGCCATGTGACCACGCTCGGCACCTTTGCCGAGCTCTCGCATCGCCATGTTGGCAAGAGACCGCGGGGTGGCGGATTCATCTTCACCGTCATTCACGAGTCCTGGCAGGCGGTGGATGCCGCCAATCCGACGGCCACCTTCACGGTGCCCGACGACATCGCCCCGACCTACACCGGGCGGGCAGTGCTCGTCATGCACCACATCCGAGTCCAGCCGGCCTCGAGCTCGTCGACGAAGTGGAACACCCGACGGCTCGAGGTGCCGGTCGCCGTCCTGCCGTGAGGCGCCGAGTGTTCGACTCTCAGCCTCGAGTGGCGAGGACCGAGGCGACCACGTCGACGGCGGCGTCGTTGCTCACGTCGAAGAGGACGATCTGCCACGGCGACTCGCCCTCGACCCGCACGGTCACGCCGGCTGCTTCGAAGCCTGACGCCAGCGCTGCGGCTTCGGCATCCCGCTGGGCGATCTGCTCCGGCGTGAACTCCTCTGCGGGCAGGATCTCCTCGATCGTCGAGGCCTCTTCGGCCGGGGCCTCGGGCTCGTCGGTCTGCAGCTCATCGCCACCGTCGGCGGCCCCGTCGACGACGACCTCTCGGGTCATCGAGTCGTCCATCGGCATGGCGCAGCCATCGATGGGCAGCGGCGGGTAGAGCTCCGAGTAGACGGCGTAGACCTTTTCGTTCAGCGCCTCGTCTTCGTAGTCCCAGTCGATCCACTCCCAGCCCAGCTCGTCGCTGTTGCGGGTGTAGGCAATGCCTGCGGCGTCGAAGGCGGCGGCGAGCTTGTCGTTGTCGGCAGTCATCGTTGCCAACTCCTCAGCGGTCGGCGGCTGTGGCGGGTAGAGCTCGGCGTAGGCGTTGTCGATCGCTTCCTGAGCGGTCACGTTTTCGTAGTCGTACTCGAGCGATTCCCAGCCGAAGGCGTCGGTGCTGCGGGTGTAGGTCACGCCGGCTTCATCGAGGTAGCGGGCGAGCACGTCGTTCTGTTGGACGACGGCGTCGAGCTCGGACTGGCTGGGCGGCACGGCCGGATGGCGCTGCTCCCAGAAGCTCGAGACGACCGACACGGCGACCATGTCGGCGTAGTCGGTCTCGACGTACCGGTAGCCGCTGGGGTCGGTGATGAGCTGGTGGGTGATGCCGTACTGCTCGAGCATTGCCGCCAAGGCGTCGGCGTCGGCGTTCACCTCGGCGAGTTCTTCCTCGGTCGGGACGTACGGCTCGTAGTCGACGTCACAATCGATCGGCATGGAGTCGGCAGCGATCCGGGTGTCGATCGACATCGCTGCACTTTCGGCGCCCCCGACGGGCAATCGGAGGCTGCGCTCCGCTCGGGCCGCAGCGCCCTCTTCGGCCGACAACAAGACGTTGTTCGGCGAGTCGTCTTTCATGACCGACCAGACGCCGACACCGCCACCAGCGATGACGGCGACGGCCGCGACGGCCCCCATCAACTTGAGCTGCGACTTCTGCATGGCGAGTACTCCTGCGCTTCATCCGGCGATCGGACCGTCGGCAACATGCCGAACGTCAACCTCAGACGTCGGCATCACGATTCCGGTTCCCAGGAATGTGCGGAATTGTTCAGACGGCACCGGGGATGACGAGCTGACGGATGTGGTCGCTGACCCCGACCACCCTCAGCATGACGACATGCTCGACTGGATCGGCGGCGACTTCGACCCGAGCGAGTTCGACCCAGACTGGGCGACCGATGACCTGCGTTCACCTCGGCCCTTCAGCCACGACGAGTGGTAGCGCCAACACGTCCCAGAAGGGGGTTGCCCGTCTGGGGCCGATAGGAAGGACGGTGACGACAAGGGAGCCACCAGTGAAGGTTGCGATCGATTACATCTGCGAGCACGACATGCCCCAGCCGTGGGCCACATGCACCGACTGCATGATGAAGCCATTCGATGTTCGACCGGAAGGCCCCCGACCGGCCCCCGAGCCTCCCAAGCCCAAGCCCCGCTCGCGCGGCAGCAATGCCATGCCGGAATCGGCCGACGACCGGCTGCCGAAGTTCGGTGGCGACAAGGACCTCAGCTACTCCGTTCACAGCTTCGACGAGCACCGCAACGGCCCAGGCAACGACTGGTTGTTCGCCACCGGCGGCTTCCCCGCCCAGCTCCGAGCCGGTGGCTGGCTCTACCTTCGCTGCGACGGGAGGCTCGGTCCACGAGTGCGGGTCCGAGGGATCGGCTTCCGCGACGAGCGCCTCGAGCACACGTTCGACCCCGCCACCGGGCCCGAGGATCGTGGGCCCGGCGCAACCATCGAGCTCGACGCCGAAACGTGGGAAGACTTCGATCACGACCTGGGCGACCTCGCATCCAAGCAGCGCACGGGTTACCGCTATCTCATCACCGACACCGATGGCGGCGTTCACCACCTCATGGCGACCGAGTCGGCTCCGGCCGGCGTCACGGTCGACCCGGCGCTGCGCACGTTCTCCTGAGCCACTGACTCCTGGGGTACTGACTCCTGAGCTACTGACCGAAGCGGTCCAGCAGCGGCTGGAGTGCCGGGTTTGGCGCGCCGTGGCTGACCATCAACACCTCGAGGTCTCGATCGGCGAACAGCTCGAGTGATCGTTCGATCGCGTGCAGGATCCACGCCGGTCGGTTGCCGAACACTCCCCCGCCCAACATCGTGAGGAAGACCGAGTTGTTGCCGGTCCGTGCGGCGTTCACCACCGCTGCGGCGAGCGTCGCCTCATACGCCGCTTCGAGCACCAGGCGAGCGAACGGCTCCCATTCGTCGGCCGAGTGCGGCGAGTACGCCACCGGCATGGCCGAGCAGAACGCTTGGGTGACGGTGTGGCCGGCGTCGTCCATGGTGACTTCGGTGTCGGCGTGCACACCGATGCGGAGGGCGGACCGGAGTGCCTCGAGCTCGCCGGTCGACGCGGTCGAGATCGTCTGGGCGACGGCGGCCAGCACGTCACTCCCCGGCAGTGCGTAGCCGTTGCGCATCGTCACCTCGACGCCGAGCGCCGCCGCCAGGTCGGCGAGACAGTCGATTTGACGATCCGATCGCTGTCCGACCTCACCACCGATCGGGACCAGGTGGTTCCGGTAGATCGTGGCCGCTGCGCACGAGATGGCGCAGGCCGGGCCTTGGGTTCGGTCGTCGTGGTAGCGGCTGATCCCCATCTCGGGGGTCACCGATGGCGAGCTCATCTCGAGCGTGTTGAACTGCGACGCCACCTGGAACAGTGCGCCGGCGTTGGCGGGATCGACGTGGAGTCGGCGGACGTCGGCCACGACCTCGCCGAGTCGGAGCGAGCCAGTGATCGTCGAGGCCGCAGTGGCCTGCTGACGCAACTCGCCGAGCGAGGGGGTGTCGAAATGCCCGACCTCGAACACTCGCCCGTTCGCGAGCGACGTCATCTGCGACCCATCGACCACGAACTGCGCCGCAACCTCATCGACATCGTCTTCACGAAACCCGGTCAGCGTCTCGAACCACACCCGGGCAGTGTGGCAGGTTCGCCGCTCGGCTGTTGCCGACTGGGGACGCGCCGAAGCCACCGGTCTGGCCGGTGGTGGCGGGTTCCTCGTGGTGACTGGGCGCCGATGCGCCGTATCCGTCAATTGGGGATCGGTGGCCAGAGCCCGAGGGTTTCGAGCCTGGTCTTGTGACGATGGCATGGCCCGCATTTGGCTTCACCGTTGGCCGGAATCGTCTGACCGTTATCGGTATGACGGGTGAGGTGATCGGCCTGGCAATGCCAGGCACGGGTGTCGCAACCAGGGCTTTGGCAATGCCGGTCACGAATCATGATCCCGGCCCGCTGAGCGCCCTTGAACAACCGGACCCTGGCCGAAGCGGTGAAGTCTTTCGTCTTGGCGTTCATCACGAACAACTGCACGTGCCCGGCGATCGCATAGTCGAGCGCATCCGACGGCGACAACGGCATCCCCGACGCCGTCTCACACCGATAACGCTCGGCACGAGCCACCGCATCGTCGATGCGACGAGGGGCCGGTGTTTCGCCACGGGCCTCGGCGTCACGCCGCTCTGCCTCTTCGACCATGGTCTCGTGGTCGATGACAACGGCGGTCGTCGCCGATGTTGCGGGGTCTTCGACACCGGCACCCTGGCGGATCACGATGACCAACGCGTCATGCCAACGCTGGGCATCGCTGCGCAGCAGGTCATCGCCACAAGCGAGCGCACCGACCCGTTCCCGGGCTTCGGCCCAGTCGGCTTCGAAAAGCTCGTCGACCTTGGCCTTCAACACCGGCTCGATCTGGGCCCAGAAGGCCGTGGTGGTATCGAGCTCGCCGAGCACGGTGTGGTCGACACCATTGACGAAGGTGAACCCTCGCTTCGCATGCGCCTTGGCGGCGTGATCGTTGGGATCGATCGGATCGACCAGGGTTTCCCAGGCGTCGAACAGTTCCCGGCAGATCGCCCACGGCTTCTGCGTGAACCCGATGAGTCCGTCGAGGTCACGGGCGAAGACGTCTCGGAGTTCGGTCCGGTTCCAGAGACGAGTGAACAGGCCGACATGGGAGTCGGTGATCACACCGGTCCGGTAGCCGTGACCAAGCTGCGGGAAGTCGGTGAACAACAGCTGGGCCTGGTTGACCTGCTTGCCGGCAGCGCTCTTGGATACCCGGGTCGAGTCGGCCAGCCAGACCGCCTGACTGCGATGGATCGTGTCCCGGGTGCAGCGACGCCGTTTCGCCTCGGCCAGCAACTCCAGATAGTCGGCATGCAAACGCTGGGCAGCCAACTGCGCCTCGAGCACCGCCTTCGGCAAGTCGCTCGTGGCAATCGATGCCGGATCGATCGGAGCCTGACCGTCAGGGTCGGTGAAGTTGTCTGGGTGTATCCCGCCAAGGACCATCCCTTGAATATAGCGAACATTTGTTCTGCATACAAGTGGTAGTAGCAATTTTCTATGCATGTTGATTATCAATGACTTCCGACAACCGTCGGCTCGTGCAGAGAACGGCATCGATGAGGAATCGAACGAGCGCATCGTCGGCGACCGGCAATCGCCGGCGAACAGCTCGGTCACGGGGCGTGCAGCTCCCGCGGCATGCCCAGACGGACCGACGTGGGTGCGGCACGACGGCCCGATGGCAGATCTCCGCGCCGTTCTCCACGACCAACTCATCGACCATGCGATCTCGCAGCAGATCGACCAGTTCGCAGCGGCTCGCCTGCGCGCCGACCTTCGCTCGATGGATCCGGCCGAACTGGCCAACGAGTGGGCGAGATGCTCGCAAGGGCTGGTGCGTGATTCGCTCAACGCCGCCGGGACCACGGCCGACCCAGGGTGTCAGGCAGCGGCGAGCGTGAAGAGCAGCGCTGCGTGGTCGCTGATCGGTTCGACGCCGGCCGGTCCGGCGAGGTGGTGACCGTCGACCTCGGAGCAGAACACGACGTCGGTGACCACCGCTGATGGCGAGTGGATGACGTGATCGACCCGACTGGTGCCGGCACCATTCGGCCGCATGAAGCTCCACTTCCCTGTTGGGTTGGGCACGTTGAAGACCGGGGCGAACGAGTACGGCACGTTCGGGGCGTCGGGCTGCTTGGCCTGAGTGAAGGGGTTCTCGTTGATGTCGCCGGCGAAGGCGATGGCACGATCAGCCACCTGCTCGAGGATCGCTCCGAACTGCTTTCGGTAGCCCACCTTGTCGGCCTTGCTGCCGTAGGCCGGAATGCGAAGACCGACGAGCTCGAGTGGCGAGTCGTCGATCGAGAGGTGCAGGAAGTTCGACGGCGCCGGCTTGGTGTAGGTGGGACCGGTGAGATCGCCGAGCGAGAACGGCAGCGAGCGGCCGAGTAGGGATCGTTCCCCGGGGATCGGACTGGAGAGACGCTCGAGTCGACCGCGCCGCCGACATCGGCCACGATGGTCTGATGCCCAATCTCGAACCCGGCCTGTACGACCAGCTCGTCGACGAGCTGGTCGCTGAGCGACTCAACCACCTGGCTGCTGAGCGACTCCCGGCCGATCTCCAATCGGTCGATCCTGCCGAGTTGCCGAACCGCATCGGCGAGGTCCTCGGCCACTGGGTGCAGAGCGCCTCGCCGAAGTCAAGACCGACAATCGCCCCGAAGCTGCGCTCTGGCTCTCACGAGCGGTGCTTGCCGCAATCCACGAGGCTCACCCCGACTCGATCGGTCCGGAGCGTGCGCTCGCCGAACCACTACAACGGTTGGTTGCCGTCGAACGGCTCGCCCAACCGACGAGCCAATTCGTATCGGGCGACCGCTCACACCGCTCCGCGACACCGTGCTGATGACCAACGCACGCGATCAGCCACGGGTTGGCAGCGAGATCGAAGCGGAGATCGCGTCGGCCGACCGGATCGATCTCGTACTGGCGTTCATCCGCTGGACTGGCATTCGGCCGCTACTCCCCCACCTCCGCCGCCACGTCGAGGATGGTCGGGAGCTGCGCATCATCACCACCACCTACACCGGCAGCACCGAACGGCGTGCCCTCGAAGCGCTCACCGAACTCGGCGCCCAGGTCAAGGTCTCCTACGACACCACCACGACTCGTCTGCATGCCAAAGCCTGGCTCTTCCAGCGGGCGAGCGGCTTCTCGACCGTCTACATCGGGTCATCGAACCTGACCTTCTCGGCCCAGGTCGACGGTCTCGAGTGGAACGTCCGAGCCTCCCAGCGCCTCAACCCTGACCTGATCGCATCCTTCGAACGCACCTTTTCCACCTACTGGGCCGATCCTCACTTCGAGCCGTTCGATCCCGACCGATTCGCTCGAGCAACTGCGCAAGCCCAGCCTGACGACTCAATCCTCACGCCATTCGAGATCGAGCCCTATCCATTCCAGCGCCAGATCCTCGAACGTCTCCAGGTCGAGCGGCTGCGGGGCCATCAGCACACACGCTGATTGCCGCCGCCACGGGTACCGGCAAGACGATCATGGCGGCGCTCGACTATCGCCACCTTCGCACCGAGCTGGATCGCGCCCGGCTGCTCTTCGTCGCCCATCGGACCGAGATCCTCCAGCAGAGCCAGACGACGTTCCGGCACGTGCTGCGAGACGGCTCGTTCGGCGAGCTGTGGGTTGGCGGCAACCGCCCCACCCGCTGGGAGAACGTCTTCGCTTCGATCCAGTCGATCAACGCCAACGACGCCACCTCGCTCGACCCTGAACAGTTCGACGTCGTCATCGTCGACGAGTTCCATCACTCGGCCGCCGCCAGCTACGAAGCGCTCCTCGACCATCTGCGGCCGAAGCACCTCATCGGACTCACCGCAACTCCGGAACGGACCGACGGTCTCGACGTACTCCGCTGGTTCGGTGGACGGATCTCGATCGAACTCCGACTCTGGGATGCACTCGAGCAGGGGCTGCTGGCTCCCGTTCCACTACTTCGGTATCCACGACGCCACCGACCTCTCCGGCGTCACCTGGCGACGAGGCAAGGGCTACGACGTCGCCGAGCTGACCAACCTCTACACCGCCGACGACATCTGGACCTCGAAGGTCATCTCCGCCGTACGCGACAAGATCGGCGATGCACGCACAATGCGGGCGCTCGGGTTCTGCGTCAGCATCGAACACGCCAACTTCATGGCCACCCGTTCGAGCGGGCCGGCATTCGGGCCCGGTCCGTCACCTCAGAAACAAACGAGGATGATCGGCGCCAAGCGCTGGCTGACCTTCGTGACGGCAAGGTGCAGGTGCTGTTCACGGTCGATCTGTTCAACGAGGGTGTCGACATCCCGGCCGTCGATGTTGTCCTCATGCTCCGCCCCACCGAGAGCGCCACCATCTTCCTTCAACAGCTCGGGCGAGGACTCCGCAAGGCCGACGGCAAGTCGGTGCTCACGGTGCTCGACTTCGTCGGCCATCAGCGCAAGGAGTTTCGATTCGATCTCCGCTATCGCCGCATGCTCGGTCGCACCGACGGCGAGAGCTCGAGTCCGACATCGAGACCGGCTTCCCCTACCTGCCCGCTGGCTGCCACCTCGAACTCGATGACGTCGCCCGCGAGATCGTGCTCGACAACATCCGAGACGCTCTGCCAACCACATGGAAACAGCGACAGCAGGAGCTTCGAGAACTCGGCGATGTCGACCTGGCGACCTACCTCGACGAAACCGGGCTGAGCCTCGACGACCTGTACCGCAACAGACCGCACCTGGACCGAGCTCCGACGGACGCGTGGGCTTCCTCGATTCGACGCCAATGCGCCAGGCGAGGACAAGGTCGGTCGCGGCATCGCTCGGCTGCTTCACATCGATGACGACGAACGCATCGCGTTCCTACTCCAAGCTCCTCTGCTCGAGCAACCGCCGACCTCGGCCGACCTCGACGTGCGAACCCGCCGCCAACTCGAAGGTCTCCTTCTCACCGTTCTGAACCCACGGAAGAACACCTTCACGCACCCTCGACGAAGCTGTCGCTGACCTCTGGCGCCACGACGGCCTCCGGCGAGAGATCCTCGAGGTGCTACCCCTGCTCGAGGACCAGATCGTGCACCTTCATCGACCCATCGGCCTGCTCCACCCGGTGCCGCTCCAGGTGCACGCCAGCTACACCCGAGAAGAGATCCTCGCTGCGTTCGGTGCGTCGACGGTGACCAAGCCCCTGCCGCTGCAGACCGGCGTCTACTGGCACGAGCCCACTCGGACCGATCTGCTGTTCATCACGCTCCAGAAGTCCGATCAGGACTACTCCCCGACGACCCGCTACCTCGACTACGCGATCAGCGAACGCCTCTTCCACTGGGAGTCCCAGGCGAAAGACACGGTCGCCAGCGACCGAGGCCAGAACTACCTCCATCATCAGGCCCGAGATCGCAAGGTTGCACTGTTCATTCGGCTGGCGAAGAACAACACAGCCGGACGAACCATGCCGTACTTCTGTGCCGGCACCGCCACCTACGTCGAGCACCAATCCGACGTCCGATCCAGATCACCTGGAAGCTCGACCACCCGCTTCCCGGCGACGTCTTCGCCAACTTCCGTGCAGCGATTGCGTAGGTTGAGCGCTGCCTTAGCGATCGCGGGCACGCCGAAACGGTCCCTCTCGCTCTCCTTCGTTCGCCCCTAGAGGCTCTACAGGCTGAGCTCGGCCCGTTCAATTGAAGTGCACGAGATCAGTGCGCTGGGCTGTCGAGCGACCTCATCTGCGGTGCTCGAGTTCGAGTACTCAGAAGAGCACTGATTTGGCCGACACAAGGGGGTGAGTGCTGAGCGCCTAGTGGTGAAAGAGATTGCGTCCGCCGGGCCAGGAAGGACTTCGCATCGCCAACCCAAATCCCGTTGGTGGAGTTAAGAGGACCTTCACCACTGTTGGCTTTGAGCCGAGAGGCCAGAGTATCCGAGTTGCATTTCTAGCGGAGACGAAGTGAACGAACCGACCAACCCGATCCCCCCAATGCGCCCGACAACGCCAGCGACGAACTGGGCGCCGCCGCCCGAGCCACTTCTTGAGCCTGCCGAATCAGCTCCCATGGGCTTTGTCGACTTCACCCGCACGGTCACATGGGGTAGCGCAGACCATCCGAAGAAACCGTGGAAACGCAAACGTGTCTGGGCGTTCGCCTTCGCCGGCCTAGCAGTGGTCGGTTCAGTGGTTGCTGAGTCTGATGATGCGAAGACCGAGCCGATCTCAGCTGCTGAGGCCGAAGGCTCCGTAGCCCTCCAGGGTCTCATCGGTGAGGTCAATCGGTCAGCCGTACCATCGAGTACGGATGCACCGTCGTCAGATCCGGCCGACAACGCGCCGATCACTACCGCAGCGCCAGCAACGTCGGCACCGGCCACGACGACGGCCCCAACGACTGCTGCGTCATCAACGACCCAACTTCCAACCACCGCACCCGCGACCACACCGGCCACGACGACCGCCGCTCCAACCGCGTCCCAACCACCAACCACCGCCGCTCCGACAACGGCGACGCCGGCTACGGCTCGGGCAGTCTCCTACGCAAACTGCTCGGAAGTCAGAGCAGCCGGTGCGGCTCCGATCCGCCGAGGCGATCCAGGATTCCGGGACAAGTTCGACAGGGACGGCGACGGAGTCGGCTGCGAGTAGTGGCTCGGTCGAACCTCGGTGAACGCCACCCGATCCGTGGGATGACTACGCCAAGGATTCACCGCAAGCTCAAGATGCTGGGTCGAGGTCTCCACCGACGCCACGACATCGTGACGACCGAGATCAGGTCTCAGCTGTTGTCGAAGTCATCAACGGTCAGGATGGGAGCTTCGCCCCGGTGAGCTTGTCGACGGCAGCCAGCCGCCCCAGACAATGGTCCTCGAGGCTGATATCGAGGACCTCGGCGGACGCCAACAGCAGCGACGGACTCTGATCGTCGGAGATGAGTAGACCTGCTTAGCCCCGGCGGCAGTCGTGGCCAAGCCCCGGCCCAGTGCTCTGGCGCGGACAGTTCCACAGCAGCGATCGTTACGAAGCGCGAAGATCCTTGGGACCGGGACATTGGGCTCTACTGCCACCGAGAGCAGTCGGCGCATGCTGACAGCAACGGGACCGGCGAAGGAGACCGCGATGGCCGAGATGCTGAGCTTCCACGACTTCCGCTTCGATCAGAACGAGCATCAGCTCGAACCCGACGACCGGGTCGTTGCCACCTACCTGGTGACGAACACCAGTGCTGGGGTCGAGCTCACCGACGTGACGATCACCCACGTCGACCGTGTGGCCAACGACGGGATGGTGGTGTTGCGGTGCGAGCCGTCGACCGTGGTCCTTTCCGGTTCGCTGGCACCCAACGAGGAACGTCAGGTGACCGTCGAACTGGTCACGACCGGCCACGTTCCCGGTCGACATCCGTTCCGGGTGCAGGCGCAGTTCAACTGCCGTCCGGTCACCCCCACCGCCGAGGGCATGTTCGAGTTCACGGTTGCCGCCGACTGACGACCCTTGGCCGGATCCGCTTGCCACCACCGGCGCCGGGCTCGCGCCCCGGCGTCTCTGCCGGCGTTCTTCTGCGGCGTTTCCCCTCTCGGACCGTGAGCGACCTACGCTTTGCATCTGATCCGGGTTCTTCGTCACGGTCTTGCCAGCCAACACCCGGGTGACGCTCGGCCCACCGAAAGGCGCTGACCGTGCCGCTGCACCAAGAAACCACCACCGATTCGAGCGGAGGCCCCACCCCGCCCGCTCCGCAGACACGGTCGATCGAACGCTTGCTCGCCGGCCCGCTGCACGACGAGCCGCCGCTGCTGGTGACCGGCATCCAAGCGCTCGACCAACTGTGGACCGTCGACGAGATCCGTGAGCGAGTCGGCAACGTGGTGGTGCCGGTCACCGACATCGCCGCCGGCAACTACATGGGCGCCAAGCAGAGGAAGATCTCCGTCGCTTCGTATCTCGATGAGATCGATCAGCCGAGTCATGCCGACAGCACGGCCGCGACCATGCCATACCTCGCCGAACTGTCCTACGACGAGCACTTCCCGGAGTTGGCGAGTGAGCTCGTCGATCCCCCGGCGATCAACGGTGAACGGTTCCTCGGCCGGGTCATGTACCTCGGCCGCTCGGTGCATTCCCAGACCCACTTCCACACCGCCGGAAGCGCCATGCTGTTCTGCCTGGCGGGTGAGAAGATCGTCCGGCTCTACCACCCGGACCAGACACCACATCTCCACAAGGCCCGGGGTCGCAACTTCAGCGAGGTGCTGATCTCGAGTCTCGGCGAGAACACCTACGTGCACGACGAAGCGGCCTACCCCGACTTCGCCCAAGCCGAGTACCTCGAGTGTCGGGTCCGCCCCGGCGACGTGCTGTTCATCCCGATCTACTGGTGGCACAGCATCCAGAACGTCGACGAAATCAGCCTCACCGCCGTCTACTTCTGGCGAGAGACGTGGCGAGATGGCTGGCGCCGACTCGCACCGCCGTACCTCCCGCCGAAGGCCATGCGGCTGGACTACGCGGTCAACACTGTCAAAGAAATGGCGATCGACCCGATCAAGAACCGTCTGTCCAAGTAACGATCGAGGTCGTCATCGCCTCGGTGCATCACGACGTTGCGGTGGCGGGTGGAGCAATCGCCCGGCCCGAACCACGACGGTTGGACGGCGGCGGTGTCGACTCGGCGGGTGCCGGCGGGGTGGCGGCCGGTCGCTCCGTTGGACCGGGAGCAGTACGGGGCGACGGTGCAGACTCCGGCGGGGCGAGCACTTCCGCTCGGGCGTCGGCCATGCGCGTGATCCGGAAGCGGAAGTCGTACTCCGGTCCGGTGCCGAAGCCCGAGCATCCCTTGACCTCGCCCGGCGGGACGTAGCCGCACGGCCCGCCCAGGTGCTTGGTGATCTTCCGTGATGATCCCTCGGAAGTGAACGTCTGGACGAGCTGGCTCTCGTCGAGGGAGAACTCGAAGAAGCCGATCAGGTCATCGGCGCAGTTCTCGAGGGACACGCCTCCGGCGATGAGGTGCTCCGAACAGGTGATGCTCACGTCATGCTCGAAGAGCCACACGTTGAACTCGACGGGCGCAAAGGCCCCGCCCTCCACGCAGGACCACTCGTCGCCGCGCTCGCCCGACAGCAGCGATCTGTTGGCGGGCGCCTGGATGGGGAAGATGCAGTTCTCGGTGCTGGGGAAGTGGAAGGTGTTGCCGGTGTCGACATCGCCGACGACCGAGGTGGAGACGCCGGAATCGCCGCTGGTCCAGATGGCGTAGATCTCGTCGGACCCGAGCGAGTCGAAGCCGGATTCGTCGACGGCGGTGAAGCTGTCGGCCTCGACGATGAAGCGTGCGGTTGGTTCGAAACGATCGACCCGCACGTTGCGCTGGGCCGACGCCACGCCGGGGGCGATGGCCACCACCGAGGCGGCCAGACCGATCGAGGCGAGTGTTGCAGTGAACTGTCTGGTCGTCTTCGTGGTCATGGTGGGTCTCCTTGGTCGTTGGTGCCTTGACCATGACCCGACGACACCGATTCGGTATCGGGGGCATCCCCTACGAATCGACCGGATGAGGGGGATTCACCGGCGCCGCTTCTACCGTTGGCGCCGGAGGTCGACCCATGTTCGGACGCACCAAGCCCATCGACGATCCCGAGCTCGGGACTCTCCAGCGATCTCGTGGCGCGTGGCGTGGAACCATCCACCTCACCCCTCACGGCGAGATCGCGCTGTCGGTCCCCGGCTCACGTTCGCAGCCGGATCCCGAGGCGGTGGCCCTCGCCCGGACCATCCCGTCCGAGTACGAACGCTGCCGAGACGCCATCGCCGACGCCCTCGCCGAGCACCGGGCCACGACCCTCGGCGAGAACGATCCGACCGAGAACGAGCCGATCGAGAACGAGCCGGCACCGTCGTCCGCCGCCGTGATCACCCTCGATCGAACCTCAACCATCCAGCTCGCCTATCGGGTCGATTGGGACGACGACCACACCCTGGGCGCCTGCCTGCGAGACGGACAGCTGATCGAGCTCAACGGCTCGATCCTCGAGTCCTAGGTCGCTCAGCTGACGGGCTGGGGACTCAGGCCGGCGAGGGCGGCATCGAGCGCGGCCTGATCCGGATGCGGCGGCGGGACGACATCGGGCAACGCTGCCAGCAGACGGAAGGCCTCGTGCACGTGAGCACCGTCGATGATCGGCGTATGGGCCCCCACGATGGTCCTCGGATCGAGATCGACGACTCGTTTCACGTCGTCGGCGAAACGGTCTCGGTCGACGAGTGAGAGCCACGGACAGAGGGCATGGTGTTGGAACATCGCCATGCCTTCGGCCCACATCGGAGCGGGGAGGTCGCCGATGTGATCGGCCGGCTCGGCTCCCATCGGCGTGGCGAATGCGTCCGACGCCCAATAGACGCCGGTACTCGGGTCGAACAGTCCTCGTGTGGCCGGTCCGTCGTAGACGGGAGGGCGAACGGCGTGCAGGGTCCGGTCGCCGGCGGTGAACGATTCGCCGTCGTGCACCCATCGCAGCCGATCGACCGGAAACCCGAACTCGCAGGCCAGGCGTTCGGTGGCGGCCCACGTGGTGATCAGCGTCGCGTTCGTGCACGCATCGAGTACCGGGCCGAGGTTGCCGATGTGATCGGGGTCCTCATGGGAGAGGTACACCCATCGAACCTCGGACGGGTCGACGAGGCCGAACACGTCGTCGAGCCAGTGTTCCCGATTGGCGAGCGTGCCGGTGTCGACGATCACCGGCTCACTCCCCCGGATCAGGAGCGAATGCAGGCTCACCGACAACGGAGCGCCGAGCGCCGGCTGGGCCGATCGGATGAGAAAGGTCTCGGATGCCACCTCGATCGGGTCGAGGCGGAGCGGCTGGACAGGTGCGTAGGTCATGCCTTCACGATGCGACCCCGCATCGTGAAGAGGCAATCCCTCGTTGCCGGGGAAGCGCACGCCGAAGTGAGGGTGACCGACCCCCACGATGTGGGGATGGTGGTCGCCTGGCACGATGTCGTACGGTGCAGCATGGGAGTTCGAGAGACCGAACGTGCACGAGACCTGCTGCTCGAAGCCGACCATCCGGAGGCCTCGATCAACGAGGTCTGCGCGGCGGCGCTCGAGGCACTGCACCTGGTGGTCGCGTTCGATTGGGCCGCCCTCATGACGACCGACCATGAGACACTGCTGCCCACCGGCGGATTCGTCGAGGGTTTTGCCCCCGACACCTGTGCACCCTTCTGGGACACCGAACTGCTCGATCCCGACTTCATCAAGTTTCGGGAGCTCGCCACCAGCACCAACCCGATCGCCACGCTCCACCACGCGACCGACGGCGACCTCTCCCGCTCGCCGCGCTACCTCAAGCTGTTCGAGCCCCTCGGCGTCGGCGACGAACTCCGCATCGCGTTCCTGGCCGGCTCGGAATGTGTCGCCGTCGCCACCCTGCTGCGGTCGATCGACGACGGCCCGGTCGACGACGTCGAACTCAGTGATGTCCGAAGCCTCGCGCCGACGGTGACCCAGGTCCTTCGCCGGGCCCTTGGACGCATCGGACAGCACGGCATGGGCGCCCTGTCGTCACCGACGGTGATCCTCCTCGATGCGGCGGGCAAGATCGTCGGGGTCACCGAGGGTGGGACCGCGCTGCTCGACGATCTGCGAACCGAAGGCGTCGACGAGCAGGGGATCCCCACCCTCATCCAGGCGGCCGCCACGCGGGCTCGTTGGAGCAGGAGCGAGAACCGAATCGCCCATCGGATTCGCGGACGCAGCGGCCAGTGGCTTCGGCTCGACGTCAAACCCATGGAAGGAGACTCCGAGCTGGTGGCCATCTCGATCTCGCCGGCGCGCATGGGCGATCTGTTCCCGATCCTGCTCGGCGCGTACGGACTGACCGATCGCGAGTCGGCGGTGACGCTGCATCTGGTCCGTGGGCACTCGACCCGTGAGATCGCCAAGGAGCTGTCGATCTCGCCGCACACCGTGCGAGACCACGTCAAGGCGATCTATGTGAAGGCCGGGGTCAACACCCGTGGCGAACTCGTCGCCCAGCTGTTCTCGAACCACGTCCTCGAGGAGTTCCACGCCGCGGTCGGCCACAACGGTTGAACGACGTCGACTTGGCGTTCGGCCCGATCGCCGGAGGTTCGTTCAGGCGTCGACCACGCGAACGGTGCCGGCCCGAGGATCGATCTCGACCGTGTCGCCGTCGGCGATGGCGGTCATGGCATCGGCCGCGCCGACGATGGCGGGGATGCCCAGCTCCCGGCTGAGCACGGCGGCGTGCGACATCGGTCCTCCCTCGGCGGTGACCAGCCCGCCGACGAGCGTCAGGACCAGGTTGTAGGCGGGCGAGGTCGTGCGGGTGACGAGGATGTCGCCCTCTTCGAGCAACTCGAAGGCTGCCTCGGCCGTCTCGGCGACCCGTGCTCGGCCGACGAGTGGTTCGGCGCCGATGCCGGTGCCATCGAGTCGGACCGGTGCGCCGGGCGCGACGGGCTCGTTGGTGAGGCCCAGTTCGGCGATGACCACGCCGACCATCGCCACCATCTGCGCCAAGGGTGCGGGCAGCGCCTCGAGCGGCGGTGGCGCTTCGGGCTCGCCGAGCGTGCGGGGCGGGTCGAGTGCCCGCAACGCCGCCCGGTCACGCGCTCGGTTCGCGAGCACGTCGGCGGTGGGGCCACTGCCCGAGCGGACGAGTCGATCGAGTTCGTCGCGATCGAGCTCGAAGATGTGGTCGCGTTCGTGCATTCGGCCCGAGGCCGCGAGCCGTCGGCCCGCCTCGAGCATCGACAACCGGAGCAGCCCGGTCGGCCACTCGACCGTGATCGGACCGTTGTCGTCTCGCAGATCCATGGCGGTGCGGGCCATCGCCAGCAGTTCGTCGAATTCGGCCCGGTCGTCGGGCGGCACTCGCTCTCGCAGCGCCTCGGTGATGGACCCGACCTGTTCGGCCAGCTGGTCACTGCTCTGGTGGGCGTGGTCACGTCCGGCGACGGCGATCGTGGCCAGGATCACTCGTGGCGATTCGCCGAGTGTCGGCGTGTCGACGTCGTAGCCCGAGTACAGCACCGACCCCCGATGGCGAAGGTATTCGGTCAGCTCGGCGGCGACCTGCGGCGAGGCGGCCATGACGTCGTCGAGCGTCTTCGGCTCGACCCCGGCGGCCCGCAGACCGGCAGCGATGCGGGCGAGCGCTTCGCGAGGGGCCGACGTCGACGGCGAGGCGCCGGCCAATGCGGCCACCATCTCGCCCGGCGGAATTCCCCAGCGGAGACCGGCGTGGAGCAACTGGCCGATCGGGCCCAGGTCGTAGCAGTGCAGCCGGTGATGCTCCTCCCACGTTCGATACAGGTGCGACACCAACGCGTCGAGGTGGTCGGCCAGCTCGCCATCGCCGAGGCCGGCGAGGTCGACGTCTTGGAACTCGAGGTTCTGGGCGACGAGGCGCGGCCGGATCTCGGCATGCCACCTCTCGATCTCGGCCGGCGATGGCGAGGAGGCCAACCCGGCAGCAGCAGCACGATTGCGGCGCCGGAACTCGGGATGCAGGCGGGTGACGAGCTTGAGCAGCGCGGTCGGTGGGGCCTTGGCCGATGGCTTGTCGGGCATGACCAGCGGCCGCAGCCTGGTGTACGTGAAGCCATTGACGAAGCGCATCGACACCGTCTCGGCCGGCACACCGATGATCTCCCACGCCTTGCGGTAGGCCGCTTCGGTCGCCTCGGTGACCATCGGCTGGATGATCGGCGTCGCCCCTCCGGCGAAGTGTGAACGATCGAGCTCCCAGAAGCCCGGCCCCGGCGGTGTGAACGTGCCGCTCATGTTGCCCCTCGATTCGGTTGCGCCCCGCTTCAGTCAACCACACGCAGCGGCAACACTCGCTGGGGCGACGGCAATCGTTGCCGCCGCGAGAACGGATCAGCGGCGGGCGAGCTGGTTGGCCAGCGGGCTGGCGGCATCGCTGCGGAGCTGCTCGACATGGGCCGACAAGCCGATCGCCGGGACCGGCCGACAGAGGTGGTAGCCCTGGGCGAGCGGGGCACCCAGTCGGATCAGTTCCTCGAGTTGTGCTGCGGTCTCGACCCCTTCGACGACGACCTTCTGGCCGACGACACCGGCGAGATCGTTGATGCTTCGCCACATGGCGACCTGCCGCTGGTCATCACCGAGCTTGGTGATGAGCGAGCCGTCCACCTTCACAACCTGAACCGGGAACGACAGCAGACTCTGGAGCGACGAGTAGCCGGTGCCGAAGTCGTCGATGGCAATGCCGACCCCCAGGGCGCGCAACGCTTCGAACTGCGCCAGGTCGGCGTCGGTCCCGGCCAGATCGGTGGATTCGGTGAGTTCGAGCACGAGACGTCCGGGGCCGATCCCGTACTCGGCCATCACCTTGGCAACGGTCGCCAGCAGGCTTCCGTCGGCCAGGCCCGCCGCCGACGCGTTCACCGACACCTTCGCTGCACCCAGTTCGGGATCATCTCGCCAGGCCACCAGCTGCTCACCGGCGGTGCAGAGCAGCTGTTCGGTGACCTCACCGATGAGACCGAGTTCTTCCGCCAAGGGGATGAAGACACTCGGTGGGACCGTCTTGTCGTCGGGCAATCGCCAACGTGCGAGCAGCTCCACCGCGACGATGGCGCCCGTCTGGAGGTCGAAGATCGGCTGACCGTCGGCCTCGAGGCCACGATCACGGACGAGTCGACGGAAATCCGTCTTCACGCCGAGCCGGGCGGACAGTGCCTCCTCGAGCTCACGCCCGAAGTGGACGACTCGCCGGCGGCCGACACGCTTGGCCTCGTACATGGCGAAGTCGGCGTCGAGCATGAGCCGCTCGGGCGTGGCATCGGCCGGGGCCATGCTCGCGACCCCGATGCTGGCGGAGATCTCGATCGACTCCGGCCCCCACGCCCCCTCGAACGGCTTCTCGAGCACGGCGATGATCTCGTGGGCGAGCCGGCCGGCGCTCGACTCGGTGGTCTGGGCCTCGAGCATGACGCAGAACTCGTCACCACCGAATCGGCCGACCAGATCGGTGGATCGCAACGAACTCTGGATCCGATCGGCCGCCTCGATCAGCACGCAGTCACCAACGGCGTGACCATGCGTGTCGTTCACTTCCTTGAATCGGTCGAGGTCGATGAACATCACCGTGATCGGCGAGTTGGAGCCGCTCGACCGATCCCGCACCGCCTTCATGAACCCGCTCCGATTGACCAGCGACGTCATCGTGTCATGCGTGGCCGCCCAGAGGTTCGCCTCGGCGATATCGGAAGACTCGACTCGGAGGACCATCAACTCGGTCCAGAGCTGCCCGGCGCGGCGCAGATCGAGGACGCAGATGACGGCGAAGGCCGCTCCGGCCAACGCAGTCGTGATCTGGCCGACGGCGACGAGCGCACCGATGGCGACGACCCACATCGGCACGAAGATGCACACGCTCAGGAGGTTCACCCCCGATGTCCCGGCGACGACACCGGCACTCACCGCGAACAGCGCCGCCAGCGTGATCCACCGGACGTCATCGGCTCGAGTGGCGTCGAGGTCGATCCACAACACCGAGCCCCATCCGGCCCCGATCAGGACGTGGGCGACATCGGACAGTGCCGGGATGCCACGGGTGTCGAGCCAGCGAGAGGAGGCCGGAACCATGAAGGCCGCGACCTGCAGGGCGACACCGAGCAACATCGCGACGATCCACCATCGGAGGGCCGCCGAGCTCATGGTCGTCGACGAGATGATGATGCTGTAGAAGCCAACGGCGGCCGCGATGCCGACCGGCCCGCTCCACCGGACCGCGTCGAAGAACCGGCTCCGTTCCTCGTTGATCCGATCGGACAGATCGGAGTCGCTCGCGGGCAGTTGGTCCACCGAGGCAGCTTCGGCCTCGCCCCGGGCTCCATGAGTGGCCGATGCCACTGCCGGCGCGGGCACGCTCGCCTTCGGCGACCACGGCCGAGGCGGGCAGATCGGGTCCATGGGCCCTAGGGGCCCCTGGACACGGGTGCGAGACTGACCGCATGGCTTCCGCGCCGCGTCCCGTGATCACGTGCGTGGGGATCGCTGTGGCCGACCTGGTCTTCTCGCTCGAGGCGCCCCTGGTGCCGGGCGGCAAGAACCTCGCGGCCGCTCGCCGCATGGTGGGCGGTGGCCCCGCCGCCAACGCAGCCGTGACCGTCGCGCTGTTGGGCGGCGTCGCCAGACTCGTGACCAAGCTCGGCGATGACGCAACCGGCGATTCGATCCTCGAGGAGTTGGCGAGCTTCGGCGTCGAGACGACCGGCACTCGACGAGTTCCCGGTGTCGCCTCGCCGCTGTCGGGCGTGATCGTCGAACCGAACGGCGAGCGCACGATCGTGAACCACACCGACGCTCGGCTCGTCGATGGCAACGACACCGTCACCGCCGACGAGCTTCGCGGATCGGCCGCGGTGGTGGTCGATGTGCGCTGGCTCGCCGGCGCCCAGGCGGCCATCCGGGAGGCCAAGACACTGGGCATCCCCACGGTGGTCGACGTCGACCTCACGGTCGGCGACGTGCCGGCCGACATCGTCACCGCCGCGACCCATCTGGTGTTCGCCCGACCGGCGCTGCAGCGGCTTGCCGGCACCAGCGATGTCGACGAGGCACTCCGCACGGTGGCCCGACGAACCGATGCGTTCGTCGCCGTCACGCTCGGCGGCGACGGCGTTCGATGGGTGGAGGACGACTCGATCGGTTCGCTGCCCGCCTTCGACGTCGACGTGGTCGACACGCTGGGCGCCGGCGATGTCTTTCACGGTGCCTTCGCCCTCGCGATCGTCGACGGGCGATCGATCACCCAAGCCATGCGGTTCGCCTCGGCAGCCTCGGCGCTGAAATGCCGCACCGCCGGAGGGCGAGCCGGCATTCCCCGTCGCACCGACCTCGACCAGTTTCTCGAAAGCAGACCATGACCGACACCACCAAGCCCACGACCCCCTCCTTGCCCTCGGCGACCGAAATGCATCAACTGACCGCAGCGGCGACCAGGGATGCCCTCACCGCCGGCCGCCCGACCAATGTCGGCTATCCGCCGGGCCATCTCACGCCCGGCAAGGCGTGGGGCTTACGGCGCCTCGCCGACGATGGCGGACGTTTCAAGATGGTTGCCGCCGACCAACGTCCACCGATCAAGGATCTGGCGAAGCAGGCGCGGGGCACCGCCACCGCCGACGAAGGCGACGTGGCCGACATCAAACGGCTGCTGATCGAGACGCTCGGTTCCCATGCCACGGCGGTGCTGCTCGATCCGCACTACGCCTACCCACGGGCGATCGACGCCGTCTCGCCCCGCCAGGGCCTGCTCCTCACCCTCGAGGACTCGATCTTCGACGAGACACCGAAGGGGCGACGATCCAATGCGATCGACCATTGGGGTGTCGACAAGATCCGGATGATCGGCGGCGACGCCGTCAAGCTGCTCGCCTGGTATCGGCCCGATGCCGACCCGGCGGTCAACGAACACCAGAAGGCCTTCGTCGCCTGGGTCGGCGAGGAGTGCCGGCGCCACGACATCCCGTTCCTCTTCGAGCTGCTGGTGTACTCCTTCCCGGGCGAGGAGCAACACACGACCGACTACGTGGAGCAGGCGGCCAAGCGGGCCGATCAGGTGATCGAGAGCGTCGAGACCTTCGCCGATCCGATCTACGGCGTCGACGTGTTCAAGCTCGAGAGCCCCATCCCGGCCAATGAGGTTCCCGACCCCTTCGGCGATGACACCGAAGCCATCGAACGCACCCGGTCGCTGTTCGCCCAGCTCGACACGGCGTCATCGGTCCCATGGGTGATGCTGTCGGCCGGGGCCGGCAAGGATGCCTTCCGGCGGGTGCTGCACTACGCCTACGAGGCGGGGGCGAGCGGCTTCCTCGCCGGTCGCGCCATCTGGTGGGACGAGGTCCAGGCCTTCCCCGATCTCGATGCCACCCGAGCAGCGCTGAGCGCCAGGAGCGTTCCCTATCTGCTCGACCTGAATCGGATCACGACCGAGGTGGCACTCCCCTATCCACAGCACCGCTCGATCGTCGAACCGACCCTTCCGGTCGGCTCGGCCTTCCGCACCGACTACGGGAGCCTGCGATGACTCGCCTCGGCATCCTCGCCATCGCCCGTCCGACCTTCGACGTCGATTTCGCACGAGCAACCGCTTCGACGGCGTTCGCCACCCTGTCGTCGACCGGCCATGAGCTCGTCGGCACACCCGAGCCGGCGATGGATCTCGAGACCGTGGCCACGGTGCTCGAAGATCTGGCAGCGGCCGACGTCGACGCGCTCGTCGTGTTGCAGGCCAGCTTCGCCGACACCTCGCTCGTGGTGCAGGCCGCCGAGCTCGGCGTGCCCGTCATCTTGTGGGCCTTCCCCGAAGAACGCATCGGCGGCCGGCTACGGCTCAACTCGTTCTGCGGGATCAACCTGGCCGGCTACGCCCTCACCAATCTGGATCGGGACTACGGCTGGCTCTACCGCGCCGCCGACGACCCCGAAGCGGCCGACCTCGTCAAGGCTCTCGTCGATCGGCGGCCGTCTCACCCGACGATCGCTGCGGTCGGCGACACGGCGAGCCAGCCGGTTTCGGCCCTGGCCACGGCAACGGCGGTGCGAGATCGACTCCGGTCCACCACCGTCGGCCGAGTCGGCCAACGGCCGGACGGCTTCGAGCCGTGTGCCTACGACGTGGCGGCGGCCCGTGAGGTGCTGGGGGTCGACGTCGACGAAGTCCCGCTCCCCGAGTTGTTCGCCCGGGCCGAGAAGGCCGACCCCGTCCAGGTCGACCGGGCTCGGAACGTCGAAGCCGCCTTCCTCACCGGGATCGACGACGTGGATCAGGCCGAGCTCGGTCGCAGCCTTTCGTTGAAGGTCGGCCTCGAGTCGTTGATCGACGAGAACGACTGGGCCGGGGTGGCGACCCGGTGCTGGCCCGAGACCTTCACCGAGTTCGGCGGGGCGGCGTGTGCTCCGATGGCCATGCTGACCGAGGAGGGCACACCCGGCGCCTGCGAGGCCGACGTCTACGGCAACCTCACCGGCCTGATCCTGAGCTGGCTCGGCGATCAGCCGTCGTTCATCGCCGACCTCGTGGATCTCGATCCGGCCGACGGCACCGGCGTGCTCTGGCACTGTGGCCTCGCGCCCGCCTCGATGGCCGACCCCGAGTTCATGGCCAAGGCCACCATCCACACCAACCGACGCAAGCCGCTGCTCCACGAGTTCCCACTCAAGCCGGGCCGGGTCACGCTGTGTCGCATCAGCCAATCCCGCGGCCGTCACCGCCTCGTGATCGGTGGTGGCGAGATGCTGCGCCGACCGCTCGCCTTCAGCGGAACCGCCGGCGTGGTGCGCTTCGACCGACCCGCCGACGAGGTGCTGTCGACCGTGCTCGGCGAAGGCCTCGAACACCACTACGGCATCGTCTACGGCGACGTGCGCGCCGAACTGCACGCGCTCGCCGCCCTGCTGGAGCTCCCGACCGTCGAGCTGTGACCAGGCAGCGGTGACCCGTGCCCGGCCCGACACCTCATGCGGGCGTCAGGTCGGTGACGGAGACCGCGAGCGTCATCGAAGATCGACGACGTCGAGACGCTCGTTCACCACACCCGAGAGATCCCCGACCGCACGGTGAAACTCCGGGGATGAGACCAGGTCGGGGCGGCGGGGACGCTCGAATTCGATCACCCGGGTCTGCTCGACGCGTCCCGGTGTCTCGCTCATCATCACGACTCGGTCGGCGAGGAACACCGCTTCGTCGACCGCCCGGGTGACGAGCAGTGTGGCGATGCCTTCCCGGGCACAGATGCTCTGGAGGTCGATGTCGAGGCTCCGCCGTGTCTGCGGGTCGAGTGCGCCAAAGGGGTCATCGAGGAGCAGGATCTTGGGCTCGAGCGCCAAGGCACGAGCGATCAAGGCCACGTGACGCATGGCAGCGGGGACCTGATGAGGCCGCGCGTTGGCGAACTCGGTGAGGCCCGCGAGTTCCAGCAGCGCCCCAACTCGCGCATGGTTGACTTGGCGCCCCGCCGCCTTGAACGGGGCCGCGATGTTGGAGGCAATCGTCGCCCAGGGCACCAGTTTGGCCTTCTGGCTCGCCACAGCGAGGCCGAGGTGGCGAGCAACGGCGACGGGATTCTCCCTGCCCAGCTTCACCGTGCCCGATGTCGGCGTTTCCAAGCCGGCGGCGAGCCGAAGAATCGTGCTCTTGCCACACCCCGATGGTCCGACCAACGCCACGAACTCCCCCCGGGCGATCGTGAGGTCGAGGCCGTCGAGCGCCCGCCGGGGTGCCCCGCGACGCATCGGGAACTCCTTCACCACATCGTTCAGGCGAAGCACTTCGGGCACCGGTGCCAACGGGACTCGGGCCGCGGGCGCGAGCTGAGCGATGGTGTGGAGAATGTCGGTGCTCACGGTGGCGGTCACGTCAGGACTCGGTTCGGGAAGGCAGCGGATGCGGGTTTCGGCCGGAGCGACACGTGGAGACTGCGGCCGAGGACGATCTTCGACGAAGCGCCCCACGCCAACTCAGCGCGCCACAAACGGTCATCGACGAGTCAATCTGTCGGCGGTTTCGCACGCGTTCCTCGGACATGAACGCAGCAACCCAATCGAATGAGGTCAGTCTGTCCCCCAGCTGTCGCAAGTATGACAACCCTCGGAGACCTCCTTCGGAGCGGTGCCGAACTCGAATCAGTTGCGGGCCACGTCGGCAACCTCGATGTGGTGAAACACCCGCTCAGCACCCCTCCGTCGGTGGGCGGTCCAACGACCGAGTAGCGTTTCGCACAAATGAAGGTTCACCTCCTCGGTCCCATCCGAGTGGTGTCCCAGCAGGGCGAACTGGTGGCGCCGATCTCGGTCGCACAACGACAGCTCGTCGCGCTCCTGGCAATCCACGTGGGCGAGGTCGTCCCCATCGACACCATCTGTGCGTCACTCCATCTCACGCCCGGCGCGGCCCGCACGACCATCTCGCGACTTCGTCGACTGCTCGGCCCTTCGTACATCGACACCGAACGGCCGGGCTATGCACTACGCGCCGACACCGACGTGCAGCGGTTCGAACACCTGCTCGGTCTGGCAGCCACCGCCCCACCGATCGCTGCCCTCGACCTCCGATCCGAGGCGCTCGAGCTGTTTCCATGGGAGGCGCTTCCCGAGTTCGCCGACCAGCCCTGGGCCGTGGGACCAGCGATCCGGCTCAACGAACTCCGAGCGGCCGCCGTCGAGGATCGGGCCGCGACCCTGATCGACCTCGGCCGCAACACCGAAGCCATCGCCGAGCTCGACGTCCATGTGACGACCTTCCCCTATCGAGAGCGGCCCCGAGAGCTGATGATGCTGGCGCTGGCCAAGGAGGGTCGCCAGACCGAGGCACTCCGAAGTTTCCAGGCGTACCGTCGCCGACTGATCGACGAGGTGGGTGGTCGGCCGTCGGCACACCTGCGTGCCGTCGAGACGGCCATCGCCACCGAACGAATCGGACCCCTGACCACGCCCAGCCGACCCGCATCGTCGATCTGGCTTCGACCGAGGCCGCCACCGACGGGCTTCGTCACCTTCCTGTCGACCCACATCGACCGCTCCGCCGAGGCATGGGCACGCGATCCCGAAGCCATGGCCCAGGCCGTGGTGCGCCACGACTCGATCATCGACGAACTCACCACTCGTCATGCAGGGATGCGGCTGCAACAGCGGTCGGACAACGACCGCACCCTGACATCGTTCGCCGATCCGACACAGGCCGTGCTGGCGGCGATCGACATCCAGCTCGCGTTCGGTCAGGACGTCTGGCGGGGCGCGGCCCGGCTGAGGATCGGCGCTGCGCTGCATGCCGGCAGCGTCCAGCCAGGCAACGAAGGAGAGGACACCGAGGCGACGATCGGTCGAGCTGGTCGGCTCCTCGAACGGGCACGGGGCGGGCAGGTGCTGGTGTCGGCGGTGGTGCGCAACATCATTGCCGAGTCGTTGACGCCGCCGACCCTGTTCCGACTCGTCGGGCGCCAGGCTCTCGAGGGAGACGCCGACCCCGAACCCGTCTACCGGGTCGTTCACCCCGGCCTCCCCACCGAGTTCGTCGACACCCCACGGCAATCCCGACCGTTGCAGCGCGGTGGTCAACCGTTGCAGCGGTGAGCCAGCGCTGTAACGACCCTGAGACCGGCGGCGTTCAAGGTGGAAACCGGCTCGACCTCACGGGCCGAAACAAGGGGGAACCACGATGTACATCAACGCAATCCAGTTCCAGGCCAAGCCCGGTCAGGCAGCCGAGGTCGCCGCCGGCACTCTCGAACTCGTCGGTCTGATGAAGAAGGCCGGCACCGAGAAGCCCACGGCGTGGGGTGTTCTGGCCGGCGCTCCCTACGGATCGTTTGCCGTGTCCGCCCGTTTCGATTCGCTCACGGCCTACACCGAGGTCCTCGGCAAGGTCCAGGCCGATGCCGGCTTCGCCACGTTCGCGAAGAACATCGGCGGGGCGTTGGCGGGCCCGGCGGAGACGCTGATCAACAGGGTCGTCACCGCCAGCCCCAGCTACGAGCCGCACCCCTTCGTCATGACAACCAGGGCGGTCATCATGCCCGGACAGCTCAGTTCGGCGATGGCGTGGTCCACCGAGCTGCTCGACTACGCCGAGAAGACCACCGGCCACGGTGGCGTCCTCCTGGCCGCTTCGGCGGGGCGGGTCGGCGAGATCGGGTTCGTCTTCTCCGCCGAAGACGCCGAGCATTGGGAGGCGCTGTCGTCGAAGTTGTCGGCCGATTCTGGTTACATCGCTCGAATGGACCAGATCGATGGCATGTTCGAACCCGGGTCCGACCAGCGGGTCCTGATGCAACAGATCAACTGACGCCAGCGGAGGGCACCATCGGCGGGACCCTCTTGTTCACCACCGCGAAGGAGAGGGTCCCGACCGAACGGAACACTCGAACCGTCGGCTCACGAGCCCATCCCCACCAACTGTCGGCTGAGGAACCCAGAATCGGGCTTCAGCGTCGACAGTTGGGCCAGTTGGGCTCGTGAGCCGACGAATCGCGTCACCGCTGATGCCGGCGCCGACGCGGGGTGCGCAACGCCACCCGATCCGGTCGGTCAGACGGGCTCGGGGCGGTAGAGCTTGGCGTAGTAGTCGGTGAGCATGCGCTTGACGGCGAACTGCTCGGAGGTGGTCTCGATGCTGCGACGCATCATCTGTTCCCACTTGACCGGATCGTCATAGTAGGTCGGCACCACCCGATCGAGCATCACCTCGTAGAGCGAGGCCAGATCGTTGGCGTCGAGTTCGTCGGGGTCGTCGGACTCGAATCCGTTGCCGATCTGCCAGCCGTTCTCGCCGTCGAGGCATGCCTCGGGCCACCAGCCATCGAGGATCGAGCAGTTGAGCACCCCGTTCATCGATGCCTTCATCCCGCTGGTGCCCGACGCCTCTTGGGGCCGGCGCGGGTTGTTGAGCCACACGTCGGAACCGCGGGTGAGCATCCGTCCGATGTTCATGTCGTAGTTCTCGAGGAACACCACGGCCTGCGGGTACTGCTTCATCATCGACACGATGTTGGCGACGATGCCCTTGCCGGTGTCGTCGAGCGGGTGGGCCTTGCCCGAGAACACGATCTGGAGGCGGCCATCGGCGAGGTAGGGCTCGATGCGCTCACGGTCGGTGAAGATGAGGTCGCTCCGCTTGTAGGGCACGGCCCGCCGGCTGAAGCCGACGAGCAGTCGATCCTCGCGCAGCATCGACCCGGTGCGTTCCTCGATGAAGGCGAGCAGTTCGCGCTTGATCTCGTTGTGCACCGGCAGCAGCGGTTGCGTTCTGCTCGTAGGCCTCGGTGATGCGGGGGTCGACCCACGTGGGCTTGTGGATGCAGTTGGTGATGCCGACGATCTCGCTGCGACCGGCGACGTGTTGCCACATGCTGTTGGCGGTCTCGGCGTGGAGCATGGCGACGGCGTTGGACTTCCGCGAAACCCGAAGCGCGGCGACGGTCATGTTGAACGGGTCGCCACCGATCCGAGTCATCTGCTCGCGGGTCTGGCCGAGGAAGGCCCCCATGAATTCCATGGTGCGAAGGTCGTGGCTCTCGTTTCCCTGGATCACCGGCGTGTGGGTCGTGAACACGACCTGGTCTCGGGTCTTGCGCCACGCCTCCTCGAACGAGAGACCGGCTGATTTGTGCTCTTCGATCAACTCGACGCGCGGCGAGGACGGCATGACCCTCGTTGAAGTGGTAGACGTCGATGGGGAGTCCGAGGGCCCGCAGCGCCCGAACACCACCGACGCCGAGCACGATCTCCTGCGCCAGCCGCTCTTCCTTGAACCAGCCGTAGAGCTGGCCGCAGATCCACCGATCGTCGGCGTTGTTCTCTGGCAGGTCGGTGTCGAGCAGGTAGAGCGGCGAGTTGCCGTAGGCCTCGGTCTTCCACACCTTGACCTTGACCTCGCGGCTCGCGAATGGTGACCGAAACGGTGACCCCGGTGTCGTCGAGGTCGTACTCCTGGTTGCGGTAGCTGTCGTAGGGAACGCCGTCGTTGCCGACGTACTGATCGGTGTAGCCCTGCTTCCACTTGATGCCGATGGCCGTGATCGGGAGGCCCTCGTCGTGGGCTCCCTTGAGATAGTCGCCGGCGAGAATGCCGAGACCCCCGGCGTACCACTTCAGGTCGTTCTGCAGCGCGTACTCCATGCAGAAATAGGCAACATCGAGGTCTTCACTGCTCATGGCTGGATCCTCACTCGTGATCGATCGGCTGAACCGACAGCGACTCTAACGGTCGGCAGCGACCACTCGGGAGGCTTCTCGTGCGGCGTGCTGGTTGAGGTCGAGCCCGCGGGATCCGCCGAGCTTCTGGGCGAGGTGTTCGGCCACGGTGACATCGGCGTACTCGCTCGAGCCGTCGGCAAAACGGCAGGGCTCGAGCGTGGAGACCACGGCGTCGGCATTGCCGTCGTGGAAGAAGGCGGCCGATCGACGCCGGATCAGTTCACCGTCGGTGTTGCGGGGCGGGACCACTCGATGCATGGTCGACAGCCAACGATCATTGGACCACCTCGCCAGCAGGTCGCCGAGGTTGATCAGCAGCTCGCCTTCCGCTGGGCGCACCGGGCACCATCCGCGACCTTGGGGAAGGATCTCGAGACCGGCCACCGGATCGGCCCACAGGATCGTGACGATGCCGTAGTCGGTGTGGGCTCCCATGCCGAGCTGGCCTTCGGCCAACGTGACGTCGGGTGGGATCTGATAGTGGTTCATGCGCAGCACGTCGATCGAGTGATCGGTGAACTGGTCGAAGAAGTCGGGCGGGAGGTCGAGTGCCACGGCGAAGATCGACGTCATCGTGTCGGCCACCGACCGGACGGCGCCGAACCACTCCTCGACCCCGGATCGGAAGCCCTCGACCTCGGGCCACACGTTGTCGGCATAGATGACCGGATCGAGGTCGAGGCCGGGGTGGTCGTCGAGCGAGGCACCGACGTTGAAGGCCTCGAAGAGGTCTTCGGGTGATGTCAGACCGAGGCTGTAGCTCAACCGCTCCGAGCGAGGCGGGGCGTACCCCCGGTTGACCTCGGGGGGCGCGACCAACGGCAGCTTCGCCTCGATGGGCTGGTCGAAGAACGAGTCGATCGCCCCGGTGAGCGACTCGATCACCGATTGCGAGATGCCGTGGCCGACGATTCGCATGAATCCGAGCCACCGCGCTGCCTGGTCGACCTCGGACGCAACGCGGGCCCGGGCGGCGGGATCGCCGCCGAACCAGTCGGAGAGGTCGATCAGCGGCACTTCGATGGCATCAGTCACAGCCACCGATGTTAGGCAGGCGGTGTGACACCGGCGTGCAGGCCCGGTGAACAGTGGGTTTCCGGCCGCTTCACCGTCGTCTTCGACCGTGGGCGTTTCGACCTGTGGCCAGACCATTTGGCCCAGAAGTACGGTGATCGGATGGTCAGCCTCGACGACGCCCTCGCCATGATCACGGCCCTGCCCACGGTCACCGAGGGCAACCGCTATCGGAACCGCACCTGGTTCGTCGACAAGAAGGCGTTCGCCTGGGAGCGCCCGTTCACCAAGGCCGACATCGGACGCTTCGGCGATGCTGCGATTCCCACCGGACCCATCCTGGCGCTCACCACCGAAGATCTTTCGGAGAAGGCGGCCATCCTGGCCGAGGGGAACCGTGGCTTCTTCACCATCAGCCACTTCGACGACCACCCCGCCGTACTCGTCCAGCTGCACGCCGTCGAACCGGCCACGCTGCGCGCCGCCATCACCGACGCCTGGCTGGCGTGTGCGCCCGCGCCGCTGGCTCGAGAGCACCTCGCCAGCGAGCGCTGATCCAGCGCCCGCGAGCAGCGGCGACCCTCAGAGACGGGTGATCGAGAACGCCGGAATGACTCGGGGTGCCGCGGATTCGATGTACTCACCGAACTGCGGCATGACTTCCGCCTGGGCCCGCAGGCGGGCCTGACCGACGTCTTCGGGCAGCTCGGCCACCTCGGCCGTGAAGGTCTCGGTGCCGTACTCGACGGTGATCTGCGGTGTGCTCTTCAGGTTGTGATACCAGTCTGGGTTGGTGGACGCGCCGGCTTTGGAAGCGAAGACGAACAGACCGTCTTCGTTGTCGAGAGCCACGAGCGGGACTTCCCGCAGCTCGCCGGACTTCGCCCCGATCGTGTGGAGGATGACCAGCGGCGCGTCGCCGAACTGGGCGACCTTGCCACCGTTCGCCCGGAATTCGGCAATGACTTGTGCGTTCCAATCGTTCATGGGCCGAATCTAGACGACCGGTTGACGCCGCGAACGCCATCGCCGGTTGACTCGCGTCTCACCCGATGAAGCTGGCCTCGTCGTAGACCTTCGGACGCACGATGAGCTCGGCACACAGCGACTCGACACCCGGGGCATGGCTGACGGCGCCGATCACCGCCCGCTTCTCGGCCGGCGACTCGACCGAGCCCGACAGGGTCACCCGGTTGCCCTCGACCACCACGTCGATGTGGTTGGCCTCGTGGGTTGCGTGGCGCTCCAGCGCCGTCACGATGGCAGAACGGACCGTCGCCGGGTCGAGCGCCAGGTCGACCAGCTCGATCTCGTTGGTCACACCGCGAACACCGAGAAGATGGGCGACCAGCCGCTCGGCCTCTTGGCGTTGACGAGCGGTCGGCACCGTGCCGCGCAAGGTGACCCAACCGTCGAGTACCTGATGGGTGAGGTCTTGTTCGGGCACCAGTGCGTTCCATGTGAGGATCTGGTCGACCGCGATCCGCAGCTCGGCGTCGGGACGGCCCGAATCGGGAGGGAGCTTGACGTCGAGTTCACAGATGATGTCGTGCACGCCGTCGACGGACTCGATGGTGTCGAGCACCACGAGCTTCTGCGCCATGCTGGGCACGGTGCCGACCACGGTGACGACGTTGTTCTCCACCACCACGTCGAGCTGGCTCGCATCGATCAACGCATGCCAGTCGAGTTCGGCTGCGACCGACGCCGCCAGCGCTGCGTCTCGCCGTGCTTGTTCCTTCATGCGATCGGCCATCGTGAACCTCCCATTGCGGTTACCTGGTGGCAGCGTCGCGCTCCCCCATCACCGCAGCCCTTGATCGTCATCAACCCTCGATCAACCGAGGTGCCGACCGTCGGCCGCCACGGGCTCGTCGAGACGTGGGGTTGTCGAGACGTTGATGGTCCAGACAGCTCGCTGTCATGCGGGTGGCCGAGGCTGGCGGTCGAGAAGGCGGGCACGTGCCCGTCTCGACACCGGAGGAACCCACGATGACCGCCAGCACCTCACGACCGGCACTTCCCTCTCGGACCGCTCGCTCCATCGTCGGCCACCGGCCCGACCAGCGGCGCAGCCAACGACGGCTGGCGGTGGTCTTCGCTCTCCTGCTCGGTCTCGTGCTCACCGGCGGCTGCGGAGGCAGTGACACCGACAACGAGTTCACCGACGCCGACTCGGGCAGCGAGATCAGGCTCGCCAGCGGCGACCAGTTCAGCCTCCGGCTCGAGTCGAACCCGACCACCGGGTACTCGTGGACACTCGACGACGCGACCCTCCCGGTCGGCATCGAACTGCAGTCATCGACCTACGTCGCCGACGAGGCGGCCGATGGTGTGGTCGGCGCCGGTGGCAGCGAGGTGTTCGTGTTCGATGCAACCGGATCCGGCGCCGGCATCGTCCGGCTCACGTATGTCCGTCCGTTCGAGGACGATCCGGTACCGGCACGCGTGGTCGAGTACATCGTGCGGATCGATGATGCCC
The DNA here is from genome assembly GCA_963698395.1 of uncultured Acidimicrobiales bacterium. Taxonomy (GTDB): domain Bacteria; phylum Actinomycetota; class Acidimicrobiia; order Acidimicrobiales; family SZUA-35; genus JBBQUN01. The sequence continues at coordinate 317,660 of CAVOQQ010000008.1, read as the reverse complement.
CGTGGCCACCGGCCGATGGGTCGACTCCCGGCACCGCCACCGCGGTAGCGCCCGACGCCTCGACCGAATAGGTCGAGGCGTCGGACCCGAACGTGCATCGGGAGCGACCAGGAGCGCTATGACGGATCAGTAGCGCAGCCTGGTGGCCACCGGTCCGGAACCGGGGACGGCGCCGGGTGCCACGGCGTGGACCCTGCCCCCGTGGCGAAGCGTCTCGGCGACGGCGATGTCGAAGGCATCGCCAACGCCCGCGGTCCCGACGGGCCAGTCGACGACGATGCGTTCGTTGGGCGCGTACCGGGCGTAGCGCACGCTGTCGAGGGGAACGATCAGCGACTCGACCTTGCCGTCGACCGCGGCGAGGATGGTCTCGTCGAGCGAGCTCGTGCGGTGTTGCACGGCCTCGCCGAAGGCCGCAGCGTCGTCGAGGAGTTGCTGCTCGAGCACGTCTTTGACGACGTCCCACACCGCTTCACCGACCTGGCGATCGCTGAGGGCGTCGGGATTCCCCACGACCTCTCGATCGACGAGGTGTCCGAGCTGGCTGGCCTTGCGGAAGTCATCGAGGAGCCGTCGCTCCCCTGCCAGCACCACGGGCTCGTTGGACGATCCGACAACGGTGCGAACGCCGCCGTCGACGATGTGGCAGAAGCGGCTGCGCTCTTCGTCGCTGGTGTCCTTCACGCCACCCTGTCCATGCATCGAGGCGGTGACGCCGCCGGTGCCCGCGCGACCGGTCGCATGGCTCTGCATCTGGGGCTCCCGGTCGTCGAACCGCAATGCGGCTTCGAGGCTGGTCGGTGCGTCGCCGAGGTCGACTCGCTCCAGTCCGGCGATCCGGCTCCCTCGAAGCAAACGCACGTCTTTCTGGCTGAGGGCCAACACCCAGAACGAATCGCTGGCGCTTCGAGCGGGCAGAAGCGGTCGCAGCTGGAACCGATCGGACACCACGACTCGGGCGGGCGGCACCGCATCGAATCGGTACCGGCGGAACCCGTCGGCATTGATGAAAACACCGAGGCCGGCCTCGGTGTTCGCCCAGAAGTTCGCGTCACCGAGCAGCGCAACGGCCGGAGCGAGGAACGCGTCGGCGTCGGGGCCACGGACGCCCAACTCGACGAGCTGGGCTCGCGCCCCGTCGAGGAGTTGCCGCAGGCGAATCGGATCCTGCGCTCGATCGGGCCCGGCAGCATGGGTCGGCAGGCTGATCGACACCTGGTGACCGGCAGCCGGTCGAGCGAGCAGGCGAAGTTCTTCGGTGGTGACGGCGTCGAACACGATGCGCTCCTTGCCTCGTGACGCCGGCGATCGGCGTCGGGGGACTTCGTAGGATCGTCGCGCCGCAACGTCAACCGAGCGGCCAAGCCCGATCAACATGCGCTCAATCGGCGAGGACGTCGCCGCCGGCACCGAGCCGATCACTCCCGGTTCGTCGGCACGTCAGCGACCACTCGACCCGAGCGCGCCCGAGAGTCCAACGTCCCTTCCGGTCGACCGTTCTTCGCCGCAAGATCACCTCATGACCACACCCCTCGAACCGCAGGGCCACGACAGCCGCGACGACCGAGACATCCCGATCCTCGCGATGGTCGTTGCCATCGCCGCGATCGTCATCGCCGCCGTGGCGCTGGTGCTGGTGTTGCGTGACGACAACACGACCGAGACCGTCGCCACGACGACGAGTGCGCCGGTCACCACGACGACCACCACCGAGACGACTGCCACGTCCGAGACGACGCTGCCGACCACCACGACCGAGACGACCGCCGAGTCGACCACGACGACGGAGACGGCGTCCACCACGACCGACACCGACCCCGACGCTTTTCTCAGCGCGGTGTGGCCTTGGCCTGACGCTGCCGACGGACCGGCGGCGCAACGCTTCACCGATCCGGTCGACGCGGCGACCAGCTTCGCCGTCGACTTCGTGGGCTTCACCGACCCCATCGTCGGTGAGTTCCAGGCCGGTGACCAACGCTCCGGCGAGGTCGAGATTCGCAACAACGGCGTCGACACCCCCGCCACCACGGTCTTCGTTCGCCAGCTCGGCGCCGACGACACCTGGTGGGTGCTCGGTTCTGCATCGGGGAACATCATGATCGAGCGACCCGAGGCGCTCGAGACGCTCGACGGCGTCCTCGTCGTTGCCGGGCAGGCCAGGACGTTCGAAGGTAACGTCGAGGTCGTGCTCCGAGCCGATGGACTCAGCGATCCGCTCCTCGTCGACAACGTCACCGGCCGGGGCGACGGTGTCTTCGGGGCGTTCGACGAGTCGTTCCCGTTCGAGCAACCGGCCACCACCGCCGGCGCAGCGCTCTTCATCGCACGAAGTGCCGAAGACGGCAGCGTGTGGGAGGCCGACGTCGTCCGCGTCCTCTTCGCAACCGACCAATAGCCTTCCTGAGTTCGCTCACCACCGATGAACGGCACGCCTCCATGTCTGTCCACCACGTTCTCTTCAGCCCACTCGCCCAGAGCGGCAACGCGCAGGCGATCGAGCGCGCGACGGCACTCGCCGAACGATTCGGCGCACGTCTGACGCTGCTCGGGATCGTGCCCGAGCCCTCTCGGCTCCAGGAGATGCTCCAGCCCGCAGAACTCCTGAAGTCCGTCATCGAACGAGCGACCGACGACCTCGCCACCGAGTTCGAACAGTGGTGCCCAACGCCTTCACCGGTCGAACGCGAAGCCATCGTCACCGTCGGCGACCCGGCGGCCACCATCATCGATCGGGTGCGCACCGAGGGATTCGACCTGGTCGTCGTGACGGCGGATTCCGGCGAACTGCACGACACCGTGGTGAAGCGGCTGGTACGCCACTGCCCCTGCCCCGTCTGGGTCGAGCGGCCTTCGACCCATGGCCGGGGTGACGTACTCGCCACGGTCAACCCCGATCCCGACGAAGTCGAGCTGAACCGATCGATTCTCGAGACTGCGGCGATGATGCAGACCCTCGGCGGCGGGCGCCTGCACGTGCTCCACGCATGGGAGTTCTTCGGTGAGACGGCACTGCGGCACTCCGCCTATCTCCACCCGTCCGATGCCGTCGTCGACGCCGTGGTCGACGGCGAGCACACTGCGCATCGACGAGCGCTCGAAGATCTGATCGGGTCGCTCGACCTCGAACTTCCCCCGTTCGAGCTGACGTTGCGGCGCGGTCGATCCGACGTCGTCATCAACGAGTTCATCGCCGAGCACTCGATCGATCTGCTCGTCATCGGCACCGTCGCCCGCCACGGCATCGCCGGATTGATCCTCGGCAACACCGCCGAACGGGTACTCGACACGGCCCCGTGCTCCGTGGTGGCAGTGAAACCCGACTGGTTCGCCTTCGTCGACGACTGAGCGGTCGCCGGTGTCGCTCGATCGTGTCGAACAGTCCCGCCCGTTCGATGACCGAGGGCTCTATCCCGGTCGGTCAGGGGCGAGCATGATCGACTCATGGAACCGACGTTGGCCACAACGGACCACGACGTATCGACCGACCCGACGTTCAACGACGAGATGGCGACACGGTTCCGTCGTGCCGCCCTGCTGCTCGATCGACAAGACGCCTCTCCGTTCCGAGTCCGGGCCTACGAGGCCGGCGCCGGCCAACTCGAGCGGCTTGCGGAACCGGCATCGCAGATCTATCGGCGTGAGGGCCTGCCGGGGCTGATCGCCCTCCCGGCCATCGGTGAGGCGCTCGCCCACGCCATCGCCGACATCGTCGACACCGGTCGCTGGCATTGGCTCGAGCGGCTCGAGGGAACGGTCGATCCCGAACAGGTCTTCGCCACCATCGGCGGCATCGGGCCGGTGCTGGCCAACCGTCTGCATGACCAGCTCGGGGTGGAGAGTCTCGAAGAACTCGAGCGCGCGGCCGCCGACGGTCGTCTGGCGACCATCGAGGGGTTCGGTCCGAAACGAGTCCGAGCGATCGCCGAGACGCTCGACACTCGCCTGCGCTTCCGCTCGAACACCCGGCGGACCATGCCGTCTCGCCCCGAGCCGTCGGAGGACGAGCTCCTCGACATCGACCACGAGTATCGATCCGCCGCCCGAGACGGACGGCTCCCGATGATCCGGCCGACCCGCTTCAACCCGACCGGCGACGCATGGCTGCCGATCCTCCACACGACCCGTGGGCCCCGCCACTACACGGTGCTCTTCTCCAACACCGCCCGAGCCCATGCCCTGGGCCAGGCCCATGACTGGGTCGTCATCTACGCCGAGGCGCCCGACGACGGCACCTGGACGGTCGTGACCGAGACCCGTGGTCCGAAGGCGGGCAAGCGGGTGGTGCGGGGACGAACAGCATGAGGGATGCCCATCGACGGAGTGGCTGGAGCATCGATGGCAGATGAGGAACGATGGGCGCTTCGCTTCGAGGCCACCACCGCGAATCGGCGGGTGATCGAGGCAGTGACGACGATGAGTGCCGGCACCGTGGCCTGGCGGGGCCTGCCCCTCGGGGCCGATGACCGTGACGGCGACGCCCCGCTCGCCGCCGGTGTCTTCGACGACAGTCCGGTACCGAAACTCCTCGACGGACCGCCGGCATCGTGGGTGATCGGCGACGGTCGTGTCGGTGCACCGCAACACGTGACGCTCGACCTGTACCGAGGAATGGTCATCAGCGTGACCTGGAGCGATCGGTGTCCGACGACGATGACGCAGTTCGCCTCGTCCGCCCACCCTGGTCTGCACATCGCCGAGGTCGAAGGACCGGTCGACGGATCCGACGACCTGGCGTCGTTGCTGTCGCCATCGGGGTCCGGCGTGGCCTCGAGCGAGCGCGGCGCGATCGGCTGTCGTGCCGTGTGCACCACGACGAATCGGCCCGAGTCGGTTCAGGTCGTCAGGATGACCGCCACCGCCTGCCATCCGACCGAGACCGATGAGGTCGAGGTGACGGCCACACGCCGACTCGATGCCGTGCAGGCCCGCTCGGCCGATGTGCTTCGGGCCGAGCACGAGGCGGTCTGGGCCGAACGATGGCGCCTTGCAGCCAACGACCTTCCCGAACAGCTCGTGATCGAGCGTCGACTCCGCTTCGCCCAGTACCACCTGTGGTGTTCGTCGGGTGATGGGGACGAAGCGGCCATCGGTGCCCGGGGTGCCACCGGTCGGGCGTACCGCGGCCACGTGTTCTGGGACACCGACGTCTTCGTGGTCCCCGCACTGGCCGCCTTCGCTCCCGAGCGAGCACGGGCGGCACTGCGGTATCGGTGGAACCGTCTGCGGGCCGCCAAGAGCCGAGCGCACGCCGAGGGACGATCCGGGGCCCGGTTTCCCTGGGAGTCTGCCGACAGCGGCGTCGAGGTCGCACCGACCCAGGGGGTCGACCTCCACGGCCAGACCGTGCCGATCAAGACGGGTGCCCAGGAAGAGCACATCACCGCCGACATCGCCTGGTCGGTGCTGCGCTACCTCGAATGGACCGACGACGAGACGATGGCAGCGGGACCGGCGTCGGACATCCTGGCCGAGACGGCCCGCTACTGGCACTCGAGAATCGAGATCGATTCGGACGGGTCCGGCCACCTGCGTGGCGTCATCGGCCCCGACGAATACCACGAGACGGTCGACGACAACGCATTCACGAACGTCATGGCACGGTGGAACCTGCGACGATCGGCCGACTTCTGCGAGGCCCGCGGTGCGGCCAGTCCGGCCGAATGCCGGTCGTGGCGAGCAACCGCCGATCGGCTGGTCGACGGCTTCGACCGCAGCACCGGTGTGCACGAGCAGTTCGACGGGTTCTTCGCCCTCGACCCGATCACGATGAGCGGTCTGGGCCGCCCGCCGCTTGCCGCCGACGCCCTTCTGGGCCACGAGCGCATCAACGACGTGCAGATCATCAAACAGCCCGACGTGCTGATGCTGCACCATCTCGTTCCGGGCGAACTGGCCTCGTCCTTCGAGCACGACCTCGACTTCTACTTGCCGAGAACGGCACACGGCAGCTCCCTGTCACCGGCGATCACCGCCTCGTTGCTGGCGAGGGCCGGTCGGCTCGACGAGGCCCGGCACTGGTTCGACATCGCACTCGGCATGGATCTCGACGACCTGAGCAAAACGACCGCCGGCGGGCTGCACCTCGCCACGATGGGCGGCGTCTACCAGGCCTATTCCCAGGGCTTCCTGGGTGTGGTCCCCACCGGTGGCGTGCTCCAGATCGATCCCCACGTACCCGAGGAATGGGGAACCGTGACCCATCGCTTCCTCTACCGCTCGATCCCGATCCATCTCGTGGCGTCGTGTGAGCACCTGTCGCTGTCGTGTCCGGTGCCGATCGAGGTCGCGGTGGGCAGCGACGGACCTCACCGAGTCAGCGAGCTCACCGCCCGTCGACACGCCAACGAATGGAAGATCCGATGACCCGCCTGCTTGCGCTGCTCGACGATTCACCCACGATGTTCTCCGTGCTGCGAACGGCCTCGAGTCTGGCCACGGTGATCGACGCCACCGTCGATGCCATTCACGTCCGCCCACCGGGTGACGACAGCCCCGACGTGCATGTCGGCGACGACGTTCGCGTGCTGGTCGGCGATCCGGATCAGGTGCTACGGCGCGAGCTCGAGGCTGACGACGTGATCGCCGCGGTCCTGGCGTCCCGCTCGACCCGGGCCAAGCCGATCGGCCACCTCGCACGCTCGCTGGTTGCCACCTCGCCGGTGCCGCTGATCGTGCTGCCGCCTGACCATCGCGGGCTCGTCACCACCCACCCTCAGTTGCTCGTCCCGCTCGACGGTGTGATGGCGACGACCACCGCGATCAGCCCCATCGTCCGGGCATTGACCGACGCCGGGGCCCACGTGCGAGTCGTGCACTTCTACGACTCCGCGGCACTGCCGCCCTTCGTCGCGACGAGCGAGGAACTGGGCGTGCTCGCCGAGGAGTTCGGCCGCCGGCATCTGCCCGAACACGCCGAGCGATGCGTGGTGCGAGTGGGAGACCCCGCCCACCACATCATCGAGGAGGCCATCGAACAGCCGGCCGACGCGATCGTCGTTGCCTGGAGCCAGGACCTGGGGCCGGGGCGGGCCGAGGTGATCAGACGCCTCCTGGGCGAGAGTCCCGTCCCGCTGATCGTGGCGCCGATCAAGTGATGAGCGACCGCCGATCGTCCGGCGTTCGTCAGGGCCCCTGGGCGCCCTCAGGAAGGACGGCGTCGGGGGCAGGAGCATCGGCAGCCCAGACAAAACCGAGGTGGACGCGCCACGCTGCGGCACAGCCGAGACAACGGAACACCACCTCGGGGTGCGATTCGACGAGGAAGTCCCGCCCGTCGCAGCCTGGGCAGACGTCGAGGGGGATGGCATCGCCGATGTCGATGCCAGGGTCTTCAGGGGCAGGGTCTTCAGGGGCACGGTCGTCGGGAGCACGGTCGTCGGGAGCGGCGCGGTCGGTATCAGAAGGTGACATACCTCACTGTGACGTTCGGCGACCGGGAATCGTAGAGACCAACGACCCTGTCGGCGCCGTCGATGGCGAGCACACTGAACGAAGATCCGACAGCCCGCGAACGAAAGGTGCCTCATGACCACCAATCCATGGACGTTCGACGGTGAAAGCGCCGGCACCGGCGGTGGCGCCGTCACGCTCGTCGACGGCACGACCTTCATGGTGTGTGACCCGAGCGGCGACATCACCGGTCATGGTTCGAATGGGCTCTTCATGTTCGACACCCGGGTGCTTTCGCACTGGCGGATGAGCGTCAACGGCAGTGACGTCGATGCGTTGTCGGTCATTCCCAACGGACCGTTCTCCGCCACCTTCGTCGGACGAGTCGTCGATCCCCTGCTGGCCGACGCACCGACGACGGTCATCCAAGCCCGACATCTCGGCCACGGCATGCGAGAAGACCTCGAGATCCGGCACTTCGGGGCGACCGATGCCACGATGACGATCCGCCTGGGCGTTGGGTCTGACTTCGGTGGTCTGTTCGATGTGAAGGCGGGCCGCGAGAGCGAGTGGCGTGCACCCGTGGGGCGAGACGAGAACGGCTCGATCCTGATCGGCGCTCCCCCGTCCACCTCGCCGAACGCGCTCGATGGTGTCCATCTCCGCTGCTCGGTCCCGCCCGACCGCATCGAAGGCGGGCAGTTGGTGTGGGAACGGACCTTGCGGCCCGGCGAGCGTTGGACGAACTGCTTCCTGGTGGGGGTCACCGTTGCCGGCTCGGCGCTCGACCCGCACTACCGGTGTGGCGAACCGGTACACGAGGCCATTCCACTCACCCGACTGCGGATGTGGCGCGAGGCCGTCACCACGTTCGACACCGACGACGTCGACCTCGCCACCACGTTGCACCGAGCTGCGGACGACCTCGGATCGCTCCGCATCTTCGATCCGGCGCACCCTGAGCGTGTGGTCGTCGCGGCCGGAGCCCCCTGGTTCATGACGCTGTTCGGGCGTGACTCCCTGATCGCCAGCTGGATGGCCCTGCCCCTCGATCCACACCTGGCCGTTGGGGTCCTGCTCGAGTTGGCGGACAACCAGGGAACCCGGAACGACCCGACGACCGAGGAGCAGCCGGGCCGGATCCTGCACGAGGTCCGGTTCGATGCCGAAGCGGCTCGCCTGCTCGGCGGGAGCAACACGTACTACGGCACCACCGACGCCACACCGTTGTTCGTGATGCTCGTGGCCGAACTCGCCCGATGGACCGGCATCACCCCGATCATCGAGGGCCTGATGCCGGCGGTCGACCGGGCGCTCGAGTGGGTGCAGGGAGCCGGCGATCGAGACGGCGACGGCTTCGTCGAATACCTGCGAAGCGATCCGAGCGGGCTCGAGAACCAGGGCTGGAAGGACTCCTGGGACGGGATCCGTCACGCCGACGGTCGCATCGCAACCGGACCGATCGCACTGTGCGAGGTCCAGGGCTACGTCTACGCCGCCTACCGGGGCCGGGCGGCGTTGGCTGCCGCCCTCGGCGAACCTCCGTCGGTCCGGGACCATTTCGATCGGCTGGCCGACGAGATGTACACCCGATTCAACGAGGCGTTCTGGCTCGAGGATCAGGGCTGGTATGCCATCGGACTCGATGGAGACAAACAGCCGATCGGCTCGTTGACCTCCAACCTCGGTCACCTCCTGTGGACCGGCATCGTTCCCGACGATCGTGCGTCACGGTTGGCCGAGCATCTGACCTCGCCCGCGATGTTCACCGGTTGGGGTCTGCGCACGCTGTCGGCCGACAACCCGGCCTTCAATCCTCTTTCCTACCACTGCGGCTCGGTGTGGCCCCATGACACCGCCATCGCCATCGCCGGCCTTGCCCGCTACGGCCTCGACGATGCCGCAGCGATGGTCGCCGAAGGTTTGCTGCGCGCCGGCTCCTCGAACGGGGGCCGCCTCCCCGAACTGTTCGCCGGGTTCTCGATCACCGATCTCCCCGCCGTCATTCCCTACCCGGCATCGTGTTCGCCCCAGGCCTGGGCGGCGGCCGCACCGCTGCTGGTCGCCCGGTCGCTGCTGGGACTCGAGCCGAACCTGCTCACCGGTCATCTCCGGCTGCGCCCACGGCTTCCCGCCGGAACCACGCGTCTGCACGTGCGCGGACTCACCCTCGGCGAGACCCGGGCGTCGATCGCAGTCGAGGGTGACCAGGTCGTCGTGGACGGTGTTCCACCGAATCTGCTCCTGGAGATCAACCGGCGTTGACCGGCCACCGCGTGGGTGGCGGATGGTGACCGTCCTTCGTTCGATCGACGAGGCGCATCGGCTCGGCCATGGGCATTGACGGCGAGTTGATCTCACCACCACGTACAGACCAAGTCCGGTGGCGACGCTCGAGTCGTACCCCATCGGCACGACACCGATCAAGACCGCCACGTTTCGACGACCCGCACCGAGGAGTTTCGTCATGGCCTCGCCCGAGCCCGCAGGCAGCCCCGTACGGTTGGATCTCACCACCGCCGACCGTCAGCTGCGCATTGGGATCATCGCTCCGCCCTGGGTGGCCGTCCCGCCCCTCGTCTACGGAGGCACCGAACTGGTCATCGACATGCTGGCTCGGGGTCTCGTGACCCGAGGGCATGACGTGACCCTGTTCACCACGGGTGACTCGACCTGCCCGGTGCGACGCCGATCGCTGCACCCCGAGGCCGTCGGTACCAACGCCGACCTCATGTCGGAACTGAGCCACGTCGAGGCCGCCTATGCCGCGTTCACCGACATGGACGTCATCCACGACCACACGTTGCTCGGCTTGCTCTGGGCACGGGTTGCCGCTGTCGGCATCCCCGTGGTGACGACCGTCCACGGGCCGTTCACTCCCCCGCTGCGCACGCTCTACGAGATGATCGGTGGCGGCACCGCCATCATCGCCATCTCCGAACACCAGCGCTCGACCGCACCGTCGGTGCCGGTGACCAGCGTCATCCACCACGGCATCGAACTCGGCGACTTCACCTTCGGCGCCGGCGACGGCGGGTATGTGCTGTTCCTCGGACGGATGAGCCCCGACAAGGGTGTGCATCGCGCCATCAACGTGGCCCGATCGGCAGGCAAGCGGCTGATCATCGCGGCGAAGATGTGGGAGCCGGCCGAGCATCGGTACTTCGAGGAGGTCATCCAACCCCTCCTCGGCGACGACGCCACCTACCTCGGATCTGTCGGTGGGCAGCAGAAACTCGATCTCCTGGCGGGGGCCGAGGCGTTGCTCAACCCCATCCGCTGGCCCGAACCGTTCGGGCTCGTGATGATCGAGGCACTGGCCAGCGGGACACCGGTGATCTCGTTCCCCGAAGGGGCGGCGTCGGAGATCATCGAGCACGAGGTCACCGGCTACCTCTGCGACGACGAGGTCGACATGGTCGAGCGGCTCGCGACGATCGATCGGATCGATCGAGCGGACTGCCGACGGGCAGCCGAACGTCGTTTCGGCGCCGACCGCATGGTCGACGAACACGTCGAGCTGTATCGCAAGCTCGTCGACGACGCTCGACAGGGCAGCCTCCCGATCACGGCTTGAACGGTTGCCCCGAGCGCCCGTTGATGCGGTGTTGACCATCTCGTTGTCGTCGGTAGATGTGACCCGACGACCGTGGCGGTGAACGCAGACGAGGCGAGGAAGAACCCGTGGTACTCGCGCTGAGCGAGCTTCTCGAACGCATTCGTCCCGCCGGGGCACCAGGTGCACCGACCGAGGGCGAACGACAACGTGACGAAGCCGATCGTCGTGCAGAGCTGGCCGTGGTCGCCGAGGTCATCGCCACCTTCGTCGCCGAGGCCGACGCGATCGTCGAGTCCGCCCGGTCCGAGAGTGACGCCATCCGGGGCGAGGCTGATCGTCGGGTCGAACGGCTACGCCAGCAGCTGCCGGACCGTATTGCCCGAGCAGAGGCCCTGACCATGACCACACACGACCAACGGCTCGGAGACGAGCGGGCGGTCGTCCTCGAACAGGCCCGACGCGAGATCGAACGCATCGATGCCGCGGCAGCCGAGAACACACCACGGCTCGTCGAGAAGGCGCTCGAGACCATCTGGTCGATGGCGCTGACACCGCTGCCCGGTGACGAGAGACGTGGATCATGAGTATCGGCTGGGTTGCCTCATCGACGAGAGGGCGGCTGCTCACGTTGCGCCTCGTCGGTGCCGAGGGAGCACGTGCCCTGTCACGTTCCGAGAGCTGGCCCGACGCCCGAGCGGCCCTCGGTGCGACGATCTACGGCGCGGAACTGGACCCGCTGGCCGACCGAGCGGCCGCACACCGCGCCGTTGCCTCCACGACCTGCTGGTACCTGCGCGTGATGGCGGGATGGCTCCCGGCAAACGCCGCCGGTATGGCGCGGATGTTCGCCGGCCCCGTCGAGATCACCAACATCGAGCACCGCCTGGCCGAACTCGCCGGGAACGAGATGCCGCCGGCGGTCGACCTCGGCTCTCTTGCCATCGCGTGGCCCCAGGTGGCGGCGGCTCCATCGGCCGAAGGCGTGCGGGACGTGCTGAACCGATCGACGTGGGGCGATCCTGGTGGCGACGACCTGATCTCGATCGGCGTCGGGTTGCGAATCGCCTGGTTGCGACGCCTCGCTCGGACGGTCGGCGAATTCGGCACCGTGGCACGCGGTGCGGCCGCCGTGGCCCTCGCCCGAGAGACCTTCGCCTTCGATCGACCGTTGCCGGCACCGACGGCGGCAAACGTCGATCGGTTGCTCGGACGATCGTGGCGGAAGGCCACGACCCTGTCCCAACTGGAGCAACGGTTGCCGCCATCTGCCACCTGGGCACTCGAGGGGCTGACGTCACCGAGTGATCTCTGGTCGGCCGAGATGCGGGTCGTCAACCGGTGTGAGTCCGACGCCCAACGAATGGCGGCGCAGGTGGGCGCTCGCCGCTCCGCCGTCGCCGCGGTCATGATGCGCTTCCTCGTCGATCGACGGCGAGTGGATGGCGCGATCGAAATCGCCGGCCGTTCCCCGGCCGAGGTGTTCGATGTCGTGGCGTGACGTGGTGCCGTTGTCGATGCCGATGCGACGAGTGGCGATCGTCGCACCCGCAGGTCGCGCCGTGGCGGTCTTGGCGACCGTGGCCGATGCCGGGGTCTTCGAGCCCGATCACCTCGACGGCGCCGAGGACGATCCCATGGCGACACCGGAGCAGCGACTGCTGTCGGCCCGGCACATCGGACCGTGCTCGACGCTCACCGGATGGATGCCCGCGGAGCAGATCGAACCGCTGCGGGCACGAGTGGAACCACTCGGTGGTGGCGTGGCGGAGATCCCGATGCGTCGTGGGCTGCTGACCCCTACGTTGCATGCAGAGTCGATGATCGGGACCGCGTTGCGACCCCTCGTCACGACGTACGGCACCATTCCCTACCGGGACGTCGACCCGACGTTCTTTGCCGCCCTCTCCTACATGCTGATGTTCGGGATGATGTTCGGCGACGTCGCCCACGGCCTGGCGCTCGCCCTCTTCGGTCTCGCCGTCGGTCGAGCGACCTCGGGCCGGCTCGCTGCCCTGTCGGGGTTCGCCTCCTTCCTCGTGGGTGCCGGCGTTGCCGCTGCCGGGTTCGGGCTGCTCTACGGCGAGGCCTTTGGACCCACGGGTCTGGTCCCGACACTGTGGTTGCACCCCCTCGAAGAGCCGCAGACGCTGCTGGTGGCCGGGCTGGTGGCCGGGACGTGCTTGCTCGCGATCACCTTCGTCTATTCGACCGTGAATCGGTGGCGGGAATCCGGCCCCGCCGTTGCGCTCTACGACGCGTCGGGCCTCGGCGGCACGCTGTTGTTCGTCGGACTCGTCTCGGCCCTGGCGACCGCGCTCGGCGGCCCCACATGGTTGTCGTCGATGGCGATGGTGGCGGGCGGCGCCGGCTTGGTGTTGGTGGCGGTCGGGCTGGTGGCGCAAACCGGTGTCGGCCCGACCGGCTGGGCCCAGGCGATCATCGAGATGTTCGACACGGTGCTTCGACTGGGATCGGCCGTGGTGTCGTTCACCCGGCTGGCAGCGTTCGGCCTCACCCACGCCGTCATCACCAGCGTGGTCTGGGATGGCACCGCCGCCCTGTGGGGACGAGGTGGCGTCGTCTCGATCGTCGAGGCTGCGGCACTCTTCGTCGTCGGCAACATCGCCGCCTTTGCTCTCGGGGCGCTCGTCGGCGCCATCCAGGCCTTGCGGCTCGAGTACTACGAGCTGTTCTCGCGGCTCTTCCTTCTCCAGGGTCGGCCGTTCGTGCCCTGGCATCGTCCTCTCGAACAACTGGAGTCGTCATGAACCCCTGGATCCTTGCGCTCGTTCTCGTCGTGCCGGCAGCCACCGTCCTGCAACTCGGACGTCGGCGGCATCCGCACTCGGCGCGACGGCTCCAAGCCGGTGTCGCCGGGATCACCCTCGCGCTGGCGATGCTGGTGATGGTCATCGGCGCGACGACGAGCGAAAGCGGCGCCACGGATGACACCTCGACGGCGGCCGCCGCCGTCACGGTGCAGCCGACGCAGACGACCACGACGAGCACCGGCGTCGACTCGGGATCGGCCTTTCTCGGTGCTGCCATCGCCGTGGCCGCGTCGGCGATCGGCGCTGGCATCGCCGTCGCCTACACCGGTTCGGCCGCGCTGGCCACGGTCAGCGAACAGCCCGATCTCTTCGGCCGGGCCATGGTCGTCGTCGGCCTCGCCGAGGGCATTGCCATCTACGGCCTCATCGTTGCCGTCCTCATCCTGAACAAGGTCTGAGGAGCAGGAGATGAGGAGCACCGGTTGGAGAAAGAGAGCTTGGAGAACGAGAGCTTGGAGGAGCCGGAGATGAGCAGTGTCGTGGCGCTGGGCGAGTCGCACGAACTCGACGGATTGGCGTTGGCCGGCGTGCGCGTCCTCCGGGCCGACACCGACGAGTCGATGGTTGCGGCCTTCGACGAACTCGACGACGACGTCGGTCTCATCATTCTCACCGAGCAGTCGGCCCGAGCACTGCGGGAACCGCTGGACCGTCATCCCCGGCTCCTGCGCGTCGTCCTCCCGACGGCCACCTCCGCCCACGCAGCGACCTCGGAGCGATGAACGATGCCGTGGAAACAGGACACCGTTCCCCGGGCGGAAGCCCGACCGGAGCGCCTCGAGGCCGTCACCGCCGCACTGGCGTCGGTTCGCGGCGCCCTGATCGATGAGGCCGAAGCCCAGGCCATCGACCTTCGCCAACGAGCACAGGAGGCGGCGGACAAGCGAGTGTCGCAGGAGCAGGAAGTCGCCGATCATGCGGTCGAGCTGGCGGTCGAGCGGCGTGAACGGTCGGCCGCGGCGGCCTTCGACCAGGCGATCGCAGCCGAACGCAACCACGCGAGCGGTCTCGCCCTCGCCCGGCGACGGGCTCACCGGCAGTTGCTGATCGAGCAGACCACCGCATCGGCCCGCACCATGCGATCCGATCCCCGCTACGGAGAACTCGTCCAGGCATTGACTCGGCGCGCCGTCGAGCAGCTCGGACCGAACGCCCGTCTCGAGGTCGACGGTGCGGCCGGCGGCGTGGTGGCCACCCTGGGCCACGAGCGAGTCGACTACTCGCTCGAGGCGCTCGCGGCCCGGGCCCTGGCGGCACTGGCCGATGAGGTGGCGGAGGTGTCGGGCCGATGACCGTCCAAGGTCGAGTCACCCGGGTGAACGGCCCGGTCGTCCATCTCGAAGAACTCGGCAACGTGGTCAGCTTCGAGTTCGTCGAGGTCGGTCCGATGCGTCTGCCCGGCGAGATCATCTCACTGTCGACCGATCACGTCGTCGCTCAGCTCTACGAGTACACCGGTGGGTTGAGCGTCGGCGATCCGGCCTGGGCGGCCGGCCACCCGTTGACCGTCGATCTCGGCCCGGGTCTGCTCGGGGGCATCTACGACGGTCTGCTTCGGCCGCTTGATTCCGCAGCAGACTTCCTCGGCCCTCGGACGATGGCCGGGCTGGACGAGAGCGAGCACACCTTTGCCCCGCACGTCGTCGTCGGCGAGCAGGTGACACCCGGTGCGTCCATCGGCTCGGTGGCCACACCATCGGGTCTCGAACACCTCGTGCTCGTCCCGTCGGGCGTGAGCGGAACGATCGATTCGGTCGCCGAGCCGGGATCGTATGGATCGAGCGCGACCGTGGCATCGATCGACGGAATCGAGATCCGGCTCACCACGTCCTCGCCGATTCGGCATGCCCGGCCGGTCGCCGAGCGCCTGGTCGACCGGCCACCGTTCAACACCGGGCAACGCGTCCTCGACACGATGGAACCCATTGCCAAAGGCAGCAGTGCCACCGTCATCGGCGGGTTCGGCGAGGGCAAGACGATGCTCTTGGAGCAGGTCGCCAAGTGGGGCGATGCCGACGTCATCGTCTACGTCGGATGCGGCGAACGGGGCAACGAGCTGGCCGACCTGATCGACGAACTGCGTTCGCTGACCGACCCCCGCACCGGACGTTCGCTACGGGAACGCACGATCATCCTCGCGAACACCTCGAACATGCCCGTCATGGCGCGCGAAGCCAGCATCTACACCGCCACCACGATTGCCGAGTACTACCGAGACATGGGGCTCCATGCGGTCATCATCGCCGACTCGACCTCACGATGGGCCGAGGCTCGGCGCGAGCTGGCCAGCCGCACCGGTGCCATGCCGGCCGAGCAGGGCTATCCCGCCGACCTGGCGTCGTCGTTGGCCGCCTTCTATCAGCGGGCGGGGCTGGTGACGACGCTCGGCGGCAGGGTGGGCGCCGTCACCATCGTCACGTCGGTCTCGCCGCCGGGCGGCGATGCCACCGAGCCGGTTGCCGCCTCGACCCAGCGATTCGTCCAGGCCGTGTGGGGACTCGATCGGGCGTTGGCCTACGCCCGGCACTATCCGGCGGTCAGCTGGCAGTCGTCGTTCTCCCGTGATGTCGATCGCGTCGCCCGGTGGCACGCGGTCAACGGCGACGCCGACTGGGCGCTTCGTCGGTCCCGTCTCCAGTCCATCCTGACCGAGGCAGTCCGATTGCAGGGACTCGCCGATCTCGTCGGCAAGACGGCACTGGCGCCCAACGACCGAGTCGTGCTGCTCACCGCCCGCCTGATCCGTGAAGCGTTCCTGCAGCAGAGCGCACTGAGTGCGAACGACGCCTCGTGTTCGAGTGCGAAGCAGGCCGAACTGGGACGGGCCGTTCTCGGGGTCCATGACGCAGCATTGGCTGCCGTGGATGCCGGAACCCCTGCGAGCGTGATCGAAGGCTTCGATCTCGGCCCACTCGTTCGGGCAAAGGATCAGGTCGGGCCCGACGATGCGTCGGGTGTTGCGGCGATCGCCGGCCAACTGCTGGCCGATCTCGAGAAAGCGGTGGCATGAACGATCCGACGGTGAGGCAATCGAGCGTGCCGGTGCACGATGTCCTGACGGCGCCGATCGAGGTCGACGCGATCAGCAGCGTCGACGGCCCGCTGCTCTTCGTGAACGTGGCGACACCGGTGGGTTGGGACGACCATGTCGAGGTCCGACTGCACGACGGTCAGCTGCGTCACGGTGTGGTCGTCGACGTCGATCGTGACCTTGCGATCATCGAAGTGTTCGAGGGCACCGAGGGCATCGGCACCACCGGCACGATCGTGTCGTTCCCCGGTTCGCCCATGGAAATCGCAGCGACCGACCGGTGGCTGGGACGAGTGAGCAACGGACGCGGTGACCCGCTCGACGGTGGCCCTCCGGTGGTCGGATCCGTGCTGCGGCCGGTGGCAGGATCGGTGATCAACCCGGCGAAGCGAGCGGTGCCCGAAGATCCGGTGATCACGGGCGTCTCGGCGATCGACGGGCTGATGACCCTGGTGCGCGGTCAGAAACTGCCGGTCTTCTCCGTTGGCGGGCTCCCGCATCTCGAACTGGCGATCCAGATCGCGGCGCAATCGACGGTCGAAGGCGCCGACTTCAGCGTGGTGTTCGCCGGCATGGGCCTCACCAACGCCGACGTCGACCTCGTCGTCCAGGGGCTCGAGGGGCGCGTGCGCGAACGGCAGGCCTGCCTCTTCCTGAACACCGCCGACGATCCGGTGATCGAGCGAATCCTGACGCCGAGAGTCGCGCTCACCGTCGCCGAGCACCTCGCCTACGACCTGGGCCATCACGTGCTCGTCGTCATGAGCGACATGACGAGCTACTGCGACGCCGTGCGGCAACTCTCGGCCGCACGGGGCGAGGTGCCGAGTCGGCGTGGCTATCCGGGATACCTCTTCAGCGACCTCGCCGGCATCTACGAGCGCTGCGGTCGCATCGTCGGACGTCCCGGATCGATCACCGAGGTGCCGATCCTGACCATGCCCGCCGGCGACATCACGCACCCGGTTCCCGACCTGACCGGCTACATCACCGAGGGCCAGATCGTGCTCTCGCCCGACGTCTGGAGCCGCGGCGTGTCACCGCCGATCGATGCACTGTCGTCGTTGTCACGGCTCATGCGGCGCGGGGCCGGACCCGGCCATACCCGAGATGACCATCGGGCGATCGCAGCCCAGGTGCTCAGTTTGTTGTCCGAGGCCAGACAAGCCGACGAGCTCGCCTCGCTGATCGGGGCCGAAGCCCTCTCGATCACCGAGCAGCGATACCTCACGTTCGCCGACCACTTCGAGGCCGATCTCGTCGCGCAGGGTCCTGCCGAGAAACGAACGCTCGACGACACGCTGGCCCGCATGTGGCGATCGGCGGCGATCGTGCCGACCAGAGAACTGACCATGGTGACCGAGGAGCAGATCGCTCGTCGCCTACCGACCGATGGAGGTCGAGCATGAGCGCATCCGTGGTGCCGACACGAGCGGCCCGACTGCACCTCATCCGGCAGGTGAGCCTGGCCCATCACGCGGTCGAGTTGCTGAGCAGCAAGGAAGCGGCGCTCGAGCGAGAACGCATGCGCCTTGCCGGCCATGCGAGCCGGACCGAGCAACGATGGCAAGAGCAGATGAACGAAGCAGCGCGGTGGCTGCTGCGTTCGCGAATGCTCGGATGCTCAGAGGAACTCGACCGCTTGGTCGAGACGGGCAACGCAACGACGACCATCGAGGTGGCATGGCAGAGCTCGATGGGCGTGACCTACCCCGAAGGGATCGACTGCACCTTTGCGTCGGCCCCGGTCGTGTCGTCCACCGCCGCCCTGCTGCCGACAATCGAGGCCGAACGCGAGGCGCTCCGAGCTGCGGCAGAACACGCCGCGATGCACGCCGCCGTTGCCCGTCTCGACGGCGAACTGGTGTCGACCCGCCGTCGGCGCCGGGCGATCGAAGACCGCCTGCTCCCCCGGCTGGAGGAACAGCAGCGATCGCTCGAGGTCCATCTCGACGAAGAAGACCGGGAAGAGGCCCTGCGGGTGCGACTCGCTTCGTCGGAACGACTGGCTGGTTCGAGATGATCCGCCGCATTCTCGTGGCCGTCGACGACTCGGCGGCGGCACTGGCCGCCGCCTCCTTCGCCATCGAACTCGCCGCCGCCTGGTCGGCCGAGCTCAACGTGGTGACGATCGACGACTCACCGACCGAAGGAGCCGACGTTCTTCGCCATGTCGCCGCGATGGCCGAGAGCGAAGGGGTGACGATCATCACGACCGTTGCCACCGGTGGGCCTGCCTTCGAAGCGATTCTCGATACCGCCCATACCTGGCAGGCCGATGTGGTGGTCATGGGGCGTTCGGACGATCGACGCCCCGGCCGGCCCTACGTGGGGAGCCAGACCGAGCACGTGCTCGAATTCACCGACATCCCGGTGCTCGTGGTGCCCAGCCCTTTGGCGGGCCGATCGTCGTGAACCGCCGAGCGGGCACTCGATCGGCCCAGTGAGGGTGGGCGTCATCGTCGACGTGCTGCCGGGTGGGACGTGCTGCTCGGCGGGAGGAACCAGATCCGGGAACCGGGGCTACAGCCCCATGCCGCTCAGGTAGTAGGCCACGTCGTTGATGGCCCGGACCAGGGAGGGGTGATCGGTTTCGAAACGATGGGCCGGATCTCGCAGTCGGTCGAGCAGCTGATGTCTGTTCGCCTCGGACTCCGGGTCGTTGCGATGGGCTTCTGCGGCCGAGCGGAGATCGGCGAGATCACCCCCGACCTCGGGGCGATCGATGACATGGATCATTCGGTCGATCGCCGCCAGCAACCCGGTTTCGGTGTCACCGATCGCCGCGGCGGGAACGACGAGTACCGGTCGGTGGGAGTGCTTGAGCAGGCTCTGGCCGACGCTGCCCATCAGGAGCCGGTGACGGAGGCCGTGCTGACGATCGATGATGGCGATCGCCAGCGCGTCGATCTCGTCGGCACGCTCGATGATGGTTTCGACGGTCGGACCGGAGACGAGCCGGCTCCTGGCGACGATGCCGAGTGCCTCCAACGCCGTCGTCATCGACGTCAGCGTCGCGTTGGCCGCCGTGCGGTCGAACGATGGTGGTGGCTCGGCATCCGACTGTTCGATCGGCCGGAACCCGAACGTGCCCAGGTCGGGTGCCAGCACCACGAGCACCTCGACCTCGGTGCCGGCCGCAAGGGCGAACTCGGCGACGGATCGTGCATCGCCGACCGTGGCGTCGAGATCGATGGCCAGCAGGAGCAGGTTCTTCGGAGCCGACATGGACACTCCCGTTGGTCGTTGGCTCATCGACGGCGAGCCGTTGCCGCTCGGTTCGAGCGGGTGTTCCTGACTGGATACTCCCAGAAGTGCATCCACCGACCATCTCCTGACGGTCAATGGGCGGTCAACGACCGCCGGCTTCGGATGCCGCCGCCGGTCGGTTCTTCTCTCCCTGGTGAGAGTCGGTCCGGTCGGAGCCTGCCCGGTGCTTCGCCGCCTCGGTGGCCGCGACATAGGCCACGGTGACGAGCCCGAGCATCACCAACACGCCGGCGGTCGGCGCAGCCAGGCCGAGCCCGTCGGCCAATGGGGTGTACGGGAGCGCCACGGTGACGGCCGCAACGATCGCCGAGCTGACGAGCAACGCGTTGCCCGGCCGGCTTCGCCACGCCGCTCGTCGGGTTCGCAACACCAGCATCACGGCGAGTTCGGTGGCGGTCGACTCGATGAACCAACCGGTGCGGAACACCTCGGCGGTGGCGTCGAACCCGACTCGCAGGATGACGAAGGTGCCGATGTCGAACACCGAGCTGATCAGCCCGAAGGTGAGCATGAAGCGGCGCAGGGCACCGGTGTCCCACCCATGAGGTTCCACCACGGCTTCGGGATCGACACGATCACCGGCGATCGTGACACCGGGGATGTCCGACAAGAAGTTGAGCAGCAGGATCTGACGAGGGAGCAGCGGAAGGAACGGCAGGAAGGCGGTGGCCGCCGCCATCGAGATCATGTTCCCGAAGTTCGCCGAGATCGTGACCTGGACGTACTTGATCGTGTTGGTCAGCACCTGGCGACCCTGGCGGATCCCCTCGGCCAAGACCGCGAGGTCCTTGTCCAGCAGCACGACGGCGGCGGAGTACTTTGCGACGTCGACGGCGGTGTCGACCGAGATCCCGACATCGGCGCCCAGAAGCGACGGCGCATCATTGATGCCGTCACCCAGGTAGCCGACGTTGTGGCCGGCGCGCCGCAACGCAGCCACGATCGCCTCCTTGCCGAGCGGCTCGATCTCGGCGAAGACCGACACGTCGGCGACCATCCGCTCGAGGGCCACCGCATCGAGACCTTCCAGCTCGGCACCGATCACCACTCGTGTTGCGTCGAGACCGACGGCGGTGGCGGCATGGGCAGCTGCGAAGCGATTGTCGCCGGTGATCAACTTGGTGGCCACGCCGAGCGACGCCAACTCGGCGATGGCCGCCGCCGCGTCGAGCTTGGGCGGATCGGCGAAACAGAGGAACCCTTCGAGGCGCAACTCGTGCTCGTCGTCGGACGAGAGGCGGACGAGGCGGACGAGGAGGCGGACGGCTCGGCCGATGACGCGGTGGGAGGGGATGCGGTGGGCAGGATCTTGGTGGCCACGGCGAGCACCCGGAATCCTCGAGCCGAGAGTTCTTCGAACCGTTGCCGGTGTCGATCGGCCTCGCGCCGGTCGATCGCACAGCGTGTCAGGACCGACTCGACGGCGCCCTTGGTGATGAGCCTCGTGACGCCGGCGTCGTCGACCAGGACGCTCAGCACCCGGCGCATGAAGTCGTACGGCACCTCGCCGAGGACGGACACCTCCGATGCTCCGTCAGGTTCCGGTGTCGCCGCGATGGCCTGGTCGACCGGATTCAGGAACCCGTTCTGTCCGGTGGCGTTGAGCCAGCCCAGTCGGCGTACGTGCTCCGACGGTCTGCCGTCGAGGTCGAGCGCGGCGTCGAGGACGATCGTGCCCGCAGTGAGGGTGCCGGTCTTGTCGGTGCACAGCACGTCGATGGCGCCGATGTCTTCGATGGCATCCAGGCGTTTCACGATCACCCGCCGCTTCGCCATCCGCCTCGCCCCGTGCGCCAGTGTGACCGTGACGATCGTGGGCAGCAGTTGCGGGGTGAGCCCGACGGCGAGCGCCAGCGAGAACAACAGCGCCTCGAGGATCGGCCGACCCAACGCCATGTTGATGACGAACACGCCGGCGACGAGCACGCCGGCGGTTCGCATGATCAACGATCCGAACTGACGAAGCCCCAGTTCGAACGCCGTCGGGACGTGGTCCTCCGCGATGCGGGATCGAATGCTGCCGAACTCGGTGTCGTCGGCAACCGACACCACCAGCACCGTCCCCGAGCCCGAGACCACGTGGGTGCCGCACCAGACCATGTTCGAACGAGTGCTCAGCGCGCTCTGCGCCGGGATCTGACCCGGCTGCTTCTCGACGGGAAACTCTCCCCCGTCAGAGCCGACTCGTCCAGCAGCATCGACTGGGCGTCGATGATTCGAGCGTCGCCTGCGATCACATCGCCCGTTCGCAATATCAGCACATCGCCGGGCACGACCGCGTCGAGCGGGACCTGAACATCGACACCGTCACGGCGGGCATCGGCATGAACCCGGACGCCGTCGAGCAGATCCTCCACGACGCGGACCGCTCCCCGTTCCTGCACGAACCCGAGGGTCGCGCTGGCTGCGGTGATCGCCAAGATGATCGCGCCATCGATCAGATCGCCGAGCAGTATCGACAGCACGGTCGCGCCCAGCAACAACAAGACGATCGGCGAGTCGAGTTGCCGTACGGCCAATCGCCACCACGACATCGGCGCCGGGTTGTGGAAACCGGTGTTGGTGGCACGTTTCGCTGCCTCGTCACCCGACAGTCCATCGACGCTCGACGACAGCCGTGCGAACACCTCGTCGATGGGTTCCGCCCACGTCCAGCCGGTGTCCGTCATGAACCAGCCCCTTCAGCTCGATCCGCACAGCACGCCGCCGCGCCAGGGCCCACGCTCGAGGGATCAGACCCCGAGCGTGGTCAGCACGACCTCACTCGGCGGGAGCCGGATGGTCCCAGCGCACGGTGATCTCGTCGTCGACCAGATCGACCGTGATCCGGGAGCCATCTTCCACATCGCCCGAGAGCAGCGAGCGGCCGATCTTGGTCTCGAGGTGGTGCTGGATGAATCGGCGCAGCGGCCGAGCGCCGTAGACCGGGTCGAAGCCCTGTTCGGCGATGTGCTGCAATGCGGCCGGCGAAAGCACGAGTTCGAGCTGGCGCTCGGCCAGCCGCATCCGAAGCTCGTCGACCATCAGGTCGACGATCCGTTCGATCTCCACGAGCGTCAACGGCTTGAACAGCACGATGTCGTCGAGCCGATTGAGGAACTCGGGGCGGAAGTGACGTCGCAGCTCGCCCATGACCGCCGCTCGTGCGTCCTCCTTGATCTCGCCGGTCCCGGTGACGCCTTCCAGCAGATGGGGCGATCCGATGTTCGACGTCAGGATCACCACCGTGTTGCGGAAGTCGACCGTACGGCCCTGGGCGTCGGTCAGTCGCCCGTCGTCGAGCAGCTGGAGCAGGGTGTTGAACACGTCGCTGTGGGCCTTCTCCACCTCGTCGAACAGCACGACGGCGAACGGCTTGCGCCGCACCGCCTCGGTCAGCTGACCACCCTCGTCGTAGCCGACGTACCCCGGAGGCGCACCGACGAGCCTGCTCACCGTGTGTCGTTCCTGGTACTCGCTCATGTCGATGCGGATGAGCGCATCTTCACTGTCGAACAGCGCCGCCGCCAAGGTCTTCGCCAGCTCGGTCTTGCCGACCCCGGTCGGCCCCAGGAACAAGAAGCTGCCGATCGGTCGACGCGGGTCCTTCACCCCCGAGCGGGCACGGATCACGGCGTCGGCGACGAGTTGTACCGCCTCGTCCTGACCGACCACCCGCTCGTGTAGCACCTCGTCGAGCCGAAGGAGCTTGCTGCGCTCCCCCTCCATCAGGCGAGCCACGGGGATCCCGGTCCAACGGGCGACGATCCCGGCGATCTCGTCGTCGGTGACCACCTCACGCAGCAACTGGCGTTCGCCCTGCTTCTCGGCGAGACGCTCTTCCTCGGCTTCCAACCGATGCTGCAGCTGCGGCAGCTGACCGTGACGGAGCTGCGCCGCCTCGTCGAGGTCGTAGTCTCGCTCGGCCTGCTCGGCTCGGGTACGGACGTGCTCGACCTCCTTGCGAAGGGCCTGGACCTTGCGGATCGCCTGTCGCTCGGTCTCCCACTGGGCGCGCATGGCATCGGCCTCGGCCCGCTGATCGGCCAGGTCTCGCTGCAGCTCGTCGAGCCGGAGCTTCGACGCGGCGTCGGTCTCCTTCGTGAGTGCTGCTTCCTCGATCTCGAGCCGGGTCACCCGACGGGTGATCTCGTCGAGCTCGCTCGGCAGCGAGTCGATCTCGGTTCGCAGCATGGCGCAGGCCTCGTCGACGAGGTCGATGGCCTTGTCGGGAAGGAAGCGGTCCGAGATGTAGCGGTGGCTGAGCGTGACCGCGGCAACGAGGGCCGCGTCTTGGATCTTCACCCCGTGGAAGATCTCGAGCCGCTCGCGGATGCCTCGAAGGATCGACACCGCGTCTTCCACGCTGGGCTCGTCGACCGTGATCGGCTGGAACCGTCGCTCGAGGGCTGCGTCCTTCTCGATGTGCTTGCGGTACTCGTCGAGGGTCGTGGCACCGATCATGTGGAGCTCGCCTCGGGCGAGCATCGGCTTGAGCATGTTGCCGGCGTCCATCGCCCCTTCGGCTGCGCCGGCGCCGACCACCGTGTGCAACTCGTCGACGAAGAGCAGAATGCCGCCCTCGGCGGCACGCACCTCGTTGAGGACCGCCTTCAACCGCTCCTCGAACTCGCCGCGGTACTTCGCGCCCGCCACGAGGGCGCCCATGTCGAGTTCGAACACGGTCTTGTCGAGCAGGCCCTCGGGTACGTCGCCGTTGTTGATGCGCTGGGCCAGTCCTTCGACGATGGCCGTCTTGCCGACACCGGGTTCACCGATCAGGACCGGGTTGTTCTTGGTCTTGCGGGAGAGAATCTGGATGGCCCGACGGATCTCGCCATCTCGGCCGATGACCGGATCGAGCGTGCCGGCTCTCGCCTCGGCAACGAGGTCACGGCCGTACTTCTCCAGCGCTTCATAGCTGCCCTCCGGGGTTGCCGAGGTCACGCGCTGGTTGCCTCGGATCTCGGTCAGCGCGCCCAAGAATGCGTCTCGGGACACGCCATGTTCGACCAGCAGCCGAGCGGCTTCGCCACCCTCGTCGATGAGAGCGAGGAAGAGATGCTCGACCGAGACGTACTCGTCCTTGAGCCGCTTGGCCTCGGCGTCGGCCGCCTCGACCAGCTGACTCAGTCGACGGCTGGGGTAGATCTGTCCGGGCGCCACGCCGGGACCGCTGACCCGGGGTCGTCGGTCCAGGGCTCGGCGACTCGCCTGCGTCACCGCGTCGACGTCGACGTCGAGCTGGCGGAGCAGCCGAGCAACGAGTCCCTCGGGCTGCTCGAGCAGGGCAACGAGCAGGTGCTCGTTGTCGGTCTCGGTCTGGCTGAGTCCCGTTGCCACCGACTGAGCGGCCGCGAGTGCTTCCTGTGAACGTTGGGTGAGCCGGTTCGGGTCCATATCCATCCTCTGGTGTGGTTGCGTCGATGCGATCGGTGGTGCGGTGGTGGTGTCGGATAGGCGGTCAGGCGGTCAGGTTCGCGTACGGTTGGCTCGCTCGAGCTCCTCGATTCGATCGAGCAGGTCGACCACGAGTCCGAGTGCCGCGTAGTTCAAGGAGAAGTCGCTGCGGAGCCGGAGCATCCGCTGCACGCTCCGCACCTGTGTCGTGGCGAACCAGACCTCGGTGCCTCGTTGTTCGTCGGGCTCGATCAAGCCGAGCGAGACGAATCGGAGCACGAGGTCGGGGTGCAACCCACAGGCGTCGGAGAACACCTCGAGCCGGAGTCGATCGGGGCCGGTGGCCTGCCGTGGGACCAGGTGATGGCCGCTCATGACCGCCTCCTCGGGTCGAAGTCGGATGCTGCGGCGAGTTGGGCGAACAAGTCGCGCTCTTCGTCGCTCAGCTTTTTCGGCACGACGATCTTGACCATCGCGTGCAGATCGCCCGGCGTACCGTTGGCGTTGGGCATTCCCTTGCCCTTCAGCCTCAGGGTCACCCCACTCGAGGTGCCCGGCGGTACTCGCACCTTGGCCTCACCGCCCGGAGTGTCGACCACGGCCGTCGCCCCGAGCGCCGCGTCCCATGGCGTGATCGGGAGATCGACGATGATCGTTCGTCCGTCGACCCGGAACGGACCACCGGCCCCAAGGTGAACGATGAGGTAGAGGTCGCCTGCCGGGCCCCCGTTGCGACCGGGCGCACCCTGACCGGCGAGTCTGATGCGCTGGCCCTCGGTGACGCCGGCGGGAACGGTCACCGTGAATCGGCGCGGCCCGCTCGGCCCGGTGAGTGAGATCTTGTGTTTGCCACCGGTGTACGCATCGGCGACCGACAGCGAGATCTCGACCTCCTGGTCGGGACCGGGTCGAGGCATCGCCGCACCACGGCGGGGCCCGCCACCCTGAGCGAACATGCCCCCGAGCAGGTCTTCGAGCGTGGGCCCTCCTGCTCCGCCGAGGTCACCGAAGTCGACGAACACGTCGCCCGATTGACCGTCCGCCGGTCGGCGTCGCCGACCCGAGGCCTGCTGTGCGGCCCACGCCGCAGGGTCGACGTCATCAGGCACCCGTCGGAAGTCGTCGCCGAATGCGTCGTACCGGGCCCGAGTGTCGGGGTCCGACAGCACGTCGTAGGCCTCGCTGACCTCCTTGAACATCGCCTCGGCCTCGGGGGCCTTGTTGATGTCGGGATGCCACTTGCGGGCCAGTGCCCGGTAGGCGCGCTGGATCTCGTCGGCCGAAGCCGATCGTTCGACCCCGAGCGTTTGGTAGAAGTCGGTGCCTTGCATGGCGGGCCTGCTCAATCAGTGGTGAACTCGGCGTCGATGACGTGGTCACCGGGATGGTCGGCCCCGCCGGCACCGGGTGCGCCGGCCGGGCCGCTGCTCGACCCGAGTCCGTGGAAGATCTGCTGCAGCTCGGCGGTCTGACGGCGCATGGCATCGAGATCGGTGCTGCGTGCCTCGACCATCGTGCGTGCCTCGGCGATCAGGAGATCCGCCCGGGCCCGGTCGTGGGCCGCCGCCTGCTCGCCCAACTCGCCGAGACGATGCTCGACTTGGTAGGCGGCGCTGTCGAGTGAGTTCCGTGCGTCGACCAGTTCGCGGAGCTTGCGGTCCTCGTTCCGGTTGGCCTCGGCGGCCGCGATCATGGCGTCGACGTCGGACTGATCGAGCGTCGAGCTGTCGCTGATGGTGATCTGCTGCACCGCTCCGGAGTCCTTGTCTCGGGCCGAGACGTTCACGATCCCGTTGGCATCGATGTCGAAGCTGACCTCGATCTGCGGGACGCCTCTCGGCGCCTTGCGGATGTTCTCCAGCTGGAAACGACCGAGCACCCGGTTGTCCGCAGCTGCCTCTCGCTCACCCTGCAGCACGACGATCTCGACGGCGGGTTGGTCGTCGGTCGCGGTCGAAAACGTCTCGGACCGGCGAGCGGGGATCGTGGTGTTGCGCTCGACCAACTTGGTCATCACGCCGCCCATCGTCTCGAGACCGAGCGACAGCGGTGCCACGTCGAGCAACAGCACGTCTTGCATCTCGCCCTTGATGATCGCGGCCTGTATCGCTGCGCCGGACGCCACCACCTCGTCGGGGTTGACGGTCATGTTCGGCTCGCGGCCGCCGGTGAGCCGGCGAACGAGGTCTTGGACCGCCGGGATCCTCGTCGAACCACCGACGAGGACGACCTCGTCGATGTCGTTGGCGGTCACCTTGGCGTCGGCCATCGCCCCTTCGATCGGCTTGCGGCAACGCTCGACCAGGTCCTTGGTCAGTTGATCGAATTCGGAGCGTCGCATCGTCTTCTCGAGATGCTTCGGACCGCTCGCATCGGCGGTCACGAACGGCAGGTTGATGTGGGTCTCGGTCATGCTCGACAGCTCGGTCTTCGCCTTTTCCGCCGCCTCGTACAAACGCTGGAGGGCTTGCGGATCCTTGCGGAGATCGATGCCGTTGGCCTTCTGGAAGTCCTCGGCCAGCCAGTCGACGACTCGGCGGTCGAAATCGTCGCCACCGAGATGGGTGTCGCCGCCGGTCGCCCGGACTTCGATCACGCCGTCGCCGACGTCGAGCAGACTCACGTCGAAGGTGCCGCCGCCGAGGTCGAAGACCAGGACGGTCTCGGGCTCGGACTTGTCCAGCCCGTACGCCAGAGCGGCGGCGGTCGGCTCGTTGATGATGCGCAACACCTCGATGCCGGCGATCTTGCCCGCATCCTTGGTGGCTTGGCGCTGTGCATCGTTGAAGTAGGCCGGCACGGTGATCACCGCTTCGGTCACCTTCTCCCCGACGAACTTCGAGGCGTCGTCGATCAACTTGCGAATGACCTGGGCGGAGATCTCCTCGGGCGCGTGCATCCGGCCCTCGACGGCGAAACGCGCAACGCCCCCGGGACCGGACTCGACGTCGAAGGACACCGTGTCACGTTCCTGCTCGATCTCGTCGAAGCGCCGACCGATGAACCGCTTGGCCGACGCGATGGTGCCCTTGGGGTTCAGCACCGCCTGCCGTCGTGCCAACTGCCCGACAAGACGGCTGCCGTCCTTGGTGAAGGCAACGATCGACGGTGTGGTCCGAGATCCCTCGGCGTTCGGGACGATCGTCGGCTGGCCACCTTCCATGATCGCCACCACCGAGTTCGTCGTTCCCAGATCGATGCCAACTGCACGTCCCACGACGTGACCTCCTCATGTCCGCTGATGCGCACTGTTCGTTGCCTGCAGTTCCGAAGCTATGACTGGCGCATCAACCGATGTGGACGGGTATCTCAACCGCGGATCAACAACGCCTCGACCCCGAGCGTGCGGGCCGGATCAGTCGACCGGCGGGACCACGATCACCGTGTGCTCGCTCAACTGCAGCAGGCGAAGGGCGACGGTTCCGAGCTGCACGCCGGGAACCAGTCCATGGCCACGGGTGCCGACGACGATCGCACCAGCGTGATGCGAACGAGCAACCGCCGACAGGACCTGCGCCGGGTGTCCTTGCTCCACCACGACCTCGCAGCGAACCCCGTTGCCACGCAAGAACTCGAGCCATTCCTCGGACTGCTGCTGAAGGTCGGCCCGCCAGTTGCCGTCGTCGACCAGTCGACCGGCCCGTGCCATCGGCAGATGCACGTGCACCCCGACGACGACCTGCTCGGGTCGGGTGACGAGCGAACCGGCAAAGGCGATCGCGGCCTCGCTCCCCTTCGAGCCGTCGATACCGACGACGATGGCGTCGAGCGGATCTCGGCGTGCCTGCGGAGGTACGACGACCGTCGACACTCGAGCATGGCTTGCCAGATGGTGACCAACGTGGCCGAGATGGATCGCGGGGAACCATTCGGTCCCCGTCGCTCCGACGACGACCAGGTCGACGTGCTCGTCTCTGGCCACCTGCTGGATCACGGCGCGAGCATCGCCTTCCTCCACTCGCCGCGTCACCGATGCGAGGCCGGCCGACGTCGTATCCCGGCCGGCCTCGACCGCCGCGCTGATGCGCTGCTTCTCGTCATCGAATGCGCCTGCCGCGCATGTCGTTGGATCGGCGACACCGACCACGATCAGGTCGGCGTCCCACGACTGCGCCGCACCGATGCTCCATGCCTCGGCGGCGGCTGCACCGGCCGAGCCGTCCACGGCGACGAGGATTCGTTTCTTCACGACTGTGCCTTTCGAAGGAGTGCTCGAGGAGGCATGGGCTCACACCGTCCCCTCGACGCGATCGTACGAACGGCACCGTCCCGCAGACCAGGGCACTACGTCAGTGGCAGCCGACCTCAGGATGCGTTGCGCACCGGTTTGATGTCGAGGATCGGCGTTCGGTCGATCGCTTCGAGGCCGTCGACTTCGATCAGGTTCTCCTCGATCGAGAGAATCCGCACCGGATGAATGCCGATCGGGTTCGGGCGGACGGGCGATCGGGTGCTGAAGACCCCTCGTTCCTGCTGGGCCGGGTCGCTGCGGGGATGGACGACGAGCAGGTCGCGGCGCGCTCGATCGAGCCAGGTCAGCACGAGCACGCTCATGCCGACCTCGAGGCCGGCGAGCCCGGCAACGACATCGGGATCGAGCACCAGCGTGGCCGCCGGCGCCCCTTCGCCTCCTTGTTTGGGTGCGTCCGCGGTGTTCTTCAGCGACGATGCGACACGACCGATCGGCCGCAGCACGAACGGCTCGTCCGTCGACTCGGCATCGAGGTTCTCGTTCATCGCCATCAGGCTACTCTCTCTTGGTCGGGGCTTTCTGCTGGTCGGGTTGCCCCGGTTGTATCGACACGTCGTGTCAGTGGACTCGTGCCCTCGGAACCAATGCGACCACGCTGTGACCACGGGGCTGTTCGGCCGTAAACGTCTTCAGAGCCGAGCGGTGGTGGGTGTCGTGCACGGCGTCATCCGCTGCCATCGGCCCGCCGCCTGCGATGTGCGAAGACCATCCGTTGGACTCGGCGATCGCCTGGGCGACGAGCATCGGATTCCTCGAGTCGGGTCTCACTCGTCATGATCGACTTCCCACGAACCAGCGCGTTGTGGCACCATGCAATGCCAGTATGGCACTATTGAGTGTCTCGACACAGCAACGTCGACGACCAAACCCACGAAGGTGACCATGAGACCGACGTATGACCCAAGTACCGAGACCTTCCGGCAAACGATAAGGGACTTCCTCGTTGCCAACCTCCCAGCTGGTTGGACGGGCATCGGTGCGCTCGATGCCGACGAGGCCCACGAGTTCTCGAACAACGTGTGGCGCCCGGTACTGGCCGAACACGGCTACCTGGCACCGGCGTGGCCGGTCGAGTTCGGTGGCGGTGGCCTCTCCGAACTCGAACAGGTGATTCTCGTCGAGGAGTTCAGCAGGGTCGGTGCACCTCGCGGCGGTTCGAACGATCAGTTCAGCATCACCTATTGCGGGAACACGCTGCTCCACTGGGGCACCGAGGAGCAAAAGGCCGAGTTCCTACCGAAGATCATCTCGGGCGAATACGTGTTCTGCCAAGGCTACTCCGAGCCCGACGCCGGGTCGGACCTTGCCAGTCTGGGTTGTCGCGCCGAGCTCGACGGTGACGAGTGGGTCATCAACGGGCAGAAGGTCTGGACGTCGAGCGCACACCACGCCAACTGGATCTTCGTTCTGTGTCGGACGGACTGCGAGCTGCCACGGCACAGCGGGATCACGTTCTTCCTATGCCCGATGAATCAGCCAGGCGTCGTCGCTCGTCCCATTCCCATCCTGTCGGGCGAGATCGAATTCAGCGAAACGTTCTTCACCGATGCCCGCACATCTGAGCGATACGTCGTCGGTGAGGTCAACGGCGGCTGGGCGGTGGCGATGGCGCTGCTCGGTTTCGAGCGTGGGGCTTCCGCTGCGACGCTGCCGATTGACTTCCGCAACGAACTCGACCGGCTCGTCGTACTGGCCAAACAGCGAGGCGCCACCGACGACCCGCTGATCCGTCAGCGTCTCGCTCGAGCGCATTCCGACGTCGAGATCATGAAGTACATGGGCAAGCGCACACTCACCGGTTGGCTGAAAGGGGCCAAACCCGGTCCGAGCGAAAGCGTGTTCCGCGTGTTCTGGGGCGAGTACCACCGCCGGATCACCGAGCTGGCGGTCGACATCTTCGGCGCCGAAGCGATGCACATCGAAGGCAAGCTGCCGAACAACGCGGCACGAACCGACGATGTCGGTGCACCAAACGACACCGGCTCATGGGTCGGCACGTTTCTCAACGCCCGTGCCGGCACCATCTATGGCGGCACGGCCGAAATCCAGCGAAACGTTCTCGGGGAGATGGTCCTCGGTCTGCCGCGGGAACCTCGAGCCTGACAGTCTTGGATGAATGGGCCGGGCAGCGTTTGAGACGAAGGCGTCGGAAACGTCCCCGAAGGCTCAGTGGAATCTCGGAGGCACCTGCCCCCGAGGCCGGTTTCGGGTTGGTCGATCTTCTCGTCATCCGGATTCTCCGAACCTCATCAGCTCGTCGGAGCGAGATCCACGCTGATGACCATACCCAGGGCATCGGCGACCTTCTGCAGAGTGGTGAGCGTCGAGCCAACACCACCCGCTTCGAGCCGAGCGACCGCCGCCTGACTCGTCGACATCCATGCCGCGAGATCACGCTGGCTCAAACCGGCCACCTCGCAGGCATCACGGACTTTCTCTCCGAACTCAAGGGCCAATCTGGCCGCTCAGCGTAGGTCTCATCGAACACGACACGCTCCGCTGCGCTCATGTCTCCGAGCTTCCTGCCTCTGATGTCGTCGATCGTCTTGCGGGTCATCGTTCCTCCTCGGCGGTGTGTCTTTCAGCGATGCACCGCTCCATCGCCTGACGAGCACGTCGAACCTCGGCTCGCTCGTTCTGTCGTTGTTTTCCGCAACACGTTCAGCTACACGATCCGGCGAGCCGGAGCGAAGTAGTAGGTGACACGTCGCGCAACCCGACCAGGATCGAACCGCAATTCGAACAGGCCATCACCCGGTGACCTCGAGGCTGGCAGCACAAACGACGTGTCGCCCCAACCGAATCGAAGGCAAGGCGAATGCTTCGCGAGATGCAGGCGAACGTTGCCGCCGGCAACACCCCTGGGGACGGCAACCTCAGGTGCTGACCGAGTCGATCGGCCAGCGGCGTGCCGACCGCCTCACACCCGAGCACGTCGAGAAGGCATTCGCACCACTCGCGGTGAACGGCCGAGCGAGCGAGGGCCGACCGGTCTCACGCGCCAGCCGCATCAAGATTCGTGGCGTTCTCGGCAAGGCACTCGAGTACGGCGTACGTCGTCAACTCGTCACCCGCAACGTCGCACGCGTGGTCGAGCTCCCGTCAACCGCTCGACGGGGTGCGCCGGGGCGCTCGTTGACCGTCGAACAAGCGAACCATCTCCTGACATCGACCGCTGACCATCAGCTTCATGCGCTGTGGCGATTGATGCTCATGACCGGACTCCGTCCAGGCGAAGCGACCGGTCTCACGTGGGCCGACGTCGACCTCGACGAGGGCCTCGTCCACATCCGGCGCTCGTTGAAGCTCGAGCAGGGCACGCTTCACGTGACCGACACCCTGAAGACCACGCGCTTGCGCCGAAGTCTGAAGGCTCACCTGTCGGTCATCGAAGCCCTCCGTCACCATCGGGCGCCCAATCGACCCGAACAACCTCCGACGCGTCTTTCGCACCCAGACCGAAAAGGCCGGCCTCGGCCGCTGGCATCCGCATGAACTCGCCACTCGACCGCCTCCATCCTGTCGGCCGCCGGCGTGCCACTCGAACGAATCGCGGATGTTCTCGGCCACGACGGCACCAGGATGACCGCCCTCGCCTACCGGCACGTGGTCTCACCGACGATCGATGACGCAGTGGCGATGGGAGACGCTCTGAGCTGACACTCCCCCACCTACAGGGCTTCGTCGACCCGAGTCCAGCAGTGCGGGACCGTCGTGCGTCACGTCGGGCGTCGAACCTCGAGGCCGGGGAGATCGTCGAAGCCGAGCCTGTCGGAGGTGACAACGGTGCGCCCCGTCGAGAGAGCGGTCGCGGCGATGATCAGGTCGTGCGCACCGCGGGATCGACCGGCGGCTCTCACGGCGACGAGCAGGTCAGTGTGGACACGGGCGACACCGAGGTCGTACCCGATCACCGGCAGGCTGGAGATGATGTCGTCCAGGAACTGCCTCCTGGAGCGCTGACGTTTGCCGCTTGCGATCCGGACCCCGACTCCGAGTTCTGCGATCGTGATCGCAGCGACAGCCGGTTCGTCGTCGTCGCTGATGAGTGCGTCAAGGTCGAACACTGCTCGTTCGGCCTCGATCAGGACATTGGTGTCGAGCAGGAGCAGCGTCAGAACCGATCCTCCGTCGCCAGTTGGTCGCGCAACGTCGCGAGCTCATCGCTCCAGTCGGGATCGATGCGATGTCGCCGAAGGAGGGCCTTCACCTCAGCTCCGCTGGTAGCGGCAGCTGGTTCGAGTTGAGCGATGACACGCCCCCGTCTCACTATCGTGTAGCGCTCGCCTCGATGCTCGACACCATCGAGCAGGTCAGCAAAGCGCCTCGATGCCTCCGTCGCTGTCACCTCGGTCACCGGATCAGATTATCTGATGTCGATCTGATCGTCAACCCAACCGAGATGACCACGGGGTGGCCGAGCGAACCACACCCAGACCGCCCGGCTCCGCCCGATGTATGCGGCTTGTCGATCGGAAACCACCGCCAGCGCTGGCTACGTGCGCCTTCGACTGCCGTGCAACGAAAGAAGGGTGCGGCCCCAATCCGCGGTACGGGACGGTCTTGCGACCATTGTCAGTCGGTGTTTGGGGACGCACTCTCCTCACGTGTTTGGGCACGTCTGCGCATTCTCGAGCGAAGTGGAGGAGGCCAAGCGTGCCTTGTGGTGGTGCCGTCACCTGGTTCGGTTCGCTGCATGACCGTTGGGTGAGGTTCAGAGGCGATCCCACATTCGGCGGAGTTCGGATACGGCGGAATCGAGATCGACGCCGAGCTGTTTGGCTGCGATCACATACATCTCTGCGGAGTCGGCCAGTGCGGTGCCAAGGTCGAGTTCTTCGACTGGACGCTCCTTGGGGGGGTCAGGATGAACGATCCTCGATGCCCACGCGTTTCGAGAATCTTGGCTTCCTCGAGTAACGTGTAGGCCTTGGCGACGGTGCCCTTGGCCAACTGGAGATCGTTCGCCAATTGTCGGATCGTCGGGAGCCGAGTGCCGGGTTCGATCGTGCCGGCGAGCACCATGCGCACGACCTGTTCCCGGATCTGTTCGTACACCGGAAGCGCCAATGTCGAATCGACTCGGAGCTTCATGAGCCGATCAGCGCTCGGAGGTTGGCCCGGCTTTGCCGGCTCGCCACATACCAGGCGATAGCGAGCATCCAGAGGACGAGTACGGCAACGGTGAGCGTGGTCGAGTTGCCGAACGTCGCCAGCCCTTGGCTCAGCATGACCAGCGCGAACGCGATCGCTGGTCGGGTGAAGCCCTGAGTCGCGGCGAGGCGTCGCATCACATCATCAGCACGCCGAAGATCGTCCGAGAGGGCTGGGCGGCGGCGAACCACGACCGCCCACCGCATGGCGGTCGCTGCCGCAACGGCGACCAGCGCCGCCATTGCGGACCAGAACAATCCCCATCGACCAGCGCCAGTCGTCACTGCCACGACCATCAGGCACATCGCAGCGGCCGCGATCACTGCCAGAGCGAACGTGTCGGTCGGTGTCACGTAGTCGCCCATGTGCCGCGCCGTGATGTCGGCGCTGCGGGCGGACCTCGGTCGCCCTCGAAACGAGTGGACTTCGGCTGCGGCGCCGCCAAACGCGACGCCGGCGAGAAGACCCACAACTAGTGGAGCGAGACTCCCGTCAGCGAAGGCAAGTCCAAGAATTGCGCCGCACAGACCGCCGACGAAACGAAAGTGCTTCGAACGTCGCATCCAACGGGCGAACAACGCAGCAGACAGCGGATCCGGGGCGACATCGAGAGCTCGAGCATCGGCATCAGGATCTCGACCCGACAAATTGACGGCCAACAAGAAGATCAGCGCGATCGCAGCAAGCACGAGCACGACTGCGGCGATGTTCGTTCCCTCGCCGTCGGGTCGAACGTAGACGAGCGGTCCGAGGATCGTGATGAAGGCCAAGATGGTGAGCGGCCAGCGTCGGCGGGCGGCGGCATCAATGATCCGCTTCATCATCGGAGGGCCTCACAGGCACCGGCGAGTGGACCGCTGATCTCACGCATCGAGCCATCCATGCCTTGCATCATCATTGATTCGCCTCCGCTGTCCGCGTTGGCATCTGGGTCGATGAACGCCACCGGGTCTTCGTGGAGGCTCACCGTTTTCGAGAACGGAGGAAAGGCGCCATCGCCGAAATCGACCGTGGCATCGACGAGGCCCCAAGGACCTGGCTGGTCGATGCAGTCGGTCGGGCGGAACCACACCACGATCGTCGCGGTGCGGCCGGCAGGCACGACGAACGGCAGGGGCTCAGCCGCCTGATCTCGAGTCAGCACTGGAGTTCCGACCGACGATTCAACGTCGGCTTCAACGACAACGTCAGCGGCGGAGGCTTGCGTCTCGTAGGGCGGATCGAGGACCACGCCGACATCGACCACGTCGGCTCCCGGGCCATCGAAGGCGATGTCGGTGATACGAACTGAGCGACTGCTGTTGTTGGGCATCATCACCGTGGCCGACACGGCATTGCGAGCTGGGTCGACCTCCAGAAAGGACCAAGAACTGAACGAGCTACCGAACGTGGGTCGGGGATAGACGTAGCCGCCCATGATGAGGACGGTGGAAGCGATGGCCACACCGACAACTGCGGCGCTGGCCACCAAGGTCTTGATGGGCCCGGCCGAGGGAGGAATGAGCTCGTCCAGCCGCTCCTCGAGATCCCGATCTTCGGGACGTGATTCCACAAGTGCTGTCACCTTGGTGCTCCGTCTGCCTTCGCTCCGCTCATCGAAGCGCTTGTCCCATGACTATGAGACAAGCGCTTGTCCTTGTCAAGTGGTACAAGCACTTCGTGAAGGCCATTGCCGTTCGAAGCCACCGTGTCGGACGACGCCGGCAACCGGCGAAGACCGTCCGACTCCCCCATTGTGCATCCCACGGCTGGCGTCTATCCGAGTCGGCCGAATGGAAGGTCGCTCCCGGGGTGCCGCTCGAGCCCGGGACGACTCGATGGGCGAAGCCATGACATCACTCGGAAAACGAAAGAGGCCAGGTCGATGACCTGGCCTTTCGTTGTGGAGCTAAGGAGAATTGAACTCCTGACCTCTTCCATGCCATGGATGATTTCGAGGTTCGCAGAGGTCCGCAAATGTCCCTCAACGCACGTCTCAACAGGACTTTCTCGATCCTTCTGTCGCCAACCGTTTCTCGATGTAGCCTCCTCGTAACCCACCCCGTAACCCACTTTGAAGGAAACCGTGAGCAAGTCGAGAGGCAATGGCGAAGGGTCGGTCTCGCAAGAAGGTGCTCGCACTGGACGCTCCGACGGCCGCTGGATCGCACAGATCTACGTCGATGGCAAGAAGAAGCGCCGCATCGCCCCGACCGAAGCAAAGGCGAAACGAATTCTCCGCGAGATGCAAGCAGACGTCGCCGCCGGCAACACTCCGGGCCACGGCAATCTGACCGTCGCCCAACTCCTGTCTCAGTGGGAACGAAACGCATTGCCAGCCCGCGACCTGTCGCCGCGCACCATCGAGGTCTACCAGTGGTGCGTCGAGGTCCTGACCGAATCGATCGGCTCAACGCGGGCCGATCGACTCACGCCGGAGGGTGTCGAGAAGGCGTTCGCCCTGCTCGCCGAAAGCGGCCGGAAGAGCCAGGGACGGCCGATCTCTCGCGCCAGCCTCATCAAGCTTCGAAGCGTGCTGGGCAAAGCGCTTGACTACGGGGAACGCCGTCAGCTCGTCTCGCGGAACGTCGCTCGAGTGGTCGAGCTTCCGACGACAGCTCGACGCAGCGCACCCGGCCGCTCACTCACGGTCGAGCAGGCGAACCTCCTGCTGGAGTCGACCGCCAACCACCACCTGCACGCCCTATGGCGACTCATGCTGATGACAGGCCTCCGCCCAGGTGAGGCGACGGGGCTCACCTGGGACGACGTCGATTTCGACGAAGGCCTCATTCACGTACGGCGTTCTCTCAAGCTCGAACAGGGCGCACTCCGCGTGACCGATGCGCTCAAGACCTCCCGCTCCCGCCGGAGCCTGAAGGCACACCCGTCGGTGATCGACGCGCTTCACGCCCATCGCTCGAGCCAGGAACGTGACGCTGAGAGTCTTGGCGAGCTCTGGTCCAACGTCGATGAGCTCGTGTTCACCACGTCGACGGGACGACCGATCGATCCGAACAACCTTCGTCGAGTCTTTCGCGGGCTGACTCAGGCAGCCGGTCTCGGCCACTGGCATCCGCACGAACTCCGGCACACGACCGCCTCCATTCTCTCCGCCGCTGGCGTGCCACTGGAACGAATCGCGGACGTGCTCGGCCACGACGGCACCCGCATGACGGCTTTGGTCTATCGACACGTTGTGTCGCCGACGATTGACGACGCCGTTGCGATGGGCGACGCGCTCGCTTGAGGGCTAGCGGTGCGGATGATGAGCGACCCAGATGGGCATCCGACGCCGGAAAATCAAAGCGTCACCTACCGGCACCAGTGGGGCATGGCACATTTGGATATCGACCGCGCGTTATGGGATGGGTCGAGGTGAGCAGCAGCGCCGACACGACTGGAATCAGAGGCTCATCACGTCGTCGACGACGATGGCTCCAGGCGCAAGCTCGATGCCCCGAAACCGGCAGACCAAGTCGCCGATCGTAACGAATGCGAACCGAGTCGATGGATCGTCAGCATCTCGTCCAAGTACCGGCCACGCACCAGCGAACGTGAACAGCAAGCTTTGTGCCTCTTCGTGTGTGAAGAACTGGACCAGCGCAGGACCAGCAGCTGCGAGCACCGCAGGGAACTCTTCGGCGTAGATCGCGGCCCGGTCGTTGAGAACGACGCTCAGCCCCCGCCAATTCGGCGCGGTCACCTCGTCAGGAAGCTTCGTCGAGCGCTTGACGCGTCCGACCGATCGATTCTGAGAGGGCACCGGCGCGTGCACGGTCGCTGTCGCCAATGTTGGACGGGCGGGACTCTCCGGCACGAGCACGGGCATCAGCCAAACGTTCTGCGCTCCAACCCAATCGTTCGGCGATCTGCTCCAACGTCTCGACCTGCATGCCCCAAGGGTAGTCCGGCATGAGCTTCCGGGCTCCGACAGCCCGGGTTGATGTTTCGTCGAGTCGCCTCGAACTCGTGAACGAACCCGAGCAAGATGAGCGGTGCCCGGAACGCTCGAGGCCGTCATGCACCACCTCGCCACCGATCACCCGTATAACAGCGGGTAGTGGCCGTCCTGTACTGGTGGCGAGCGGACATCTGGCTCGGTCATCGGTCCTGAGCGCTCGCAGCGCTGCGGCACGAGGCGGCACCTGATATCACTCGACTATTCGTAGCACTGAGCCGTGACCTGCGACGCCTTCGTACCAGATCTTGAACGGGACGCCGGGGGTTGCGTAGACGGCGGCGAGGTCGGCCCAGAACCACAACTGGACGGTGTGGCCGGCCTTGGCTGGCTCAACGTGCTCAACGACGGCGCCGAACCCTTCGTCCCTGCCAGCCGTCTCAAGCGAGGCGAACTGGTAGAGCAGGCTCCGGTTGCCGGGTGCGATCGGGGGAAATCGAGGCCTTTCCTCTGGGGTGTGGTCGAGGACGATTGTCGCTTCCACCTTGTGACCGGGCATTGCTCGATCATCGCGCAGGAGGCCGTCCCATACTCGCGCCTACGCAATAGCGAATCGGAGTGAGGCGCGGGAACCCTGAACCCTTGGAGCGACCCCTACCAATCCCCGGCCAATGCAACGAGGACGTCCCCGAACGGCATAGTGACGGTGGTCGCCGCCCGATCGTGGGCTCACCGCCGAGTGTGAGTGAGCCGTCGACATGCTCACTTCCCATTACCTTTGATCCGTGGAATGCACGCCAGAACCAGAGGGAAAGGAACTGAACGGCCCCAGTTGGTGGGCTGTTCTCGCCGTCATGATCCTCGCCCCGCTCGTGGGCATCTCATTCACTGTTCAGACCGCCATCATTGATTGCAGGTACAACACAACCGACGCCTGCATCCCAGCGGCCGAGGGTCTCGTCGGTATCGTTGCAGGCATAGCCACTGCGACCTGGTTCATCACTTCAAGTCTCCGAGGTCGATCGATACAGGCGGGCATCGTTCTAGTCATTTGCGCTCTCGTTGCCTGGACGATCGTGATGGTGGTCGCTGGGCCAGCGGTGTGCCCCGATCCAGGAACCGCTGATGACGTCTGCTCAAACGGGTTCTATCTCGGTGCCGGACTCTTCGTTATCCTCGCCGCAGCGGCCTGGTTCCTCGAGAAGCGTTTGGACCGAGCTCCAAACACCTGAGAATTCGCGTTTCGCCCAGCATCTGGTGCTGGGTCGGCCGAGAAAGTGCTGTCGGCTCCATCGCAAGTCCCTGGGATTCCGGAATCCTCGCATTACCGGGTGGTCGTCGCGCGAGCGGGCGACGGATCGTTCCTGAAGGGCCGGGTGGCGGTGCCGACGAGGAAAGCGGTCGCCTGCTGGCCAGCTCGGTGGTCCGGGCTGGTGGGCACGGTCCGCGCAGTTCCAGACGTCGACCGCGTTGAAACGAAAGAGCGCGGTCGAGACAAGGACCAAGGGGTGCAGTAGCGAGAGACCGGCAAGAAGGGAAGCGAGGACCGCAATGACGAAAAAGGCCTGAACCACGAAGTGCATGCTGATCGTAATGAGTCGATCAGTTTTGGTATCTGGCCGCTTCACGCCAGACCACGACACCCCCGGCGCTGGCGGTAGTCAGACCGCTGTGCCGCCATCCCATACCGCGCGCCGGTCTCCGCTCCGAACCTGCCACCTACCGCCGGCACGGGGGGCGTAGACGACCGTCTGACGCGTGCTCCACAGAGATGTCGCGATCC
Organism: uncultured Acidimicrobiales bacterium; assembly: GCA_963698395.1. GTDB lineage: Bacteria > Actinomycetota > Acidimicrobiia > Acidimicrobiales > SZUA-35 > JBBQUN01. Next base: position 277,132 of record CAVOQQ010000008.1, on the reverse strand, counting down.
AAGCAGAACTGGAGATCTCGCAACGGCTACGGCTCGCTCACAGGGAACCGGATGTCCCACACGATCAAATCCTCGCCTCGCTCGACCAACAGGATCACTACCGGCAGCACACCACCGTGGAACACCGGGTAGGAGCGGTAGCCGGAACCAACATCGTCGAGCGCTGACCACGCAGCCTGGCCCTGCGCACCGACATCACAGACAAACTCGAACACCTCGAAGAACGTCGGCCCATCGATGAGGTGCTGGCCCTCGACGATCCACCATCGGCGGATGTCGCCGAGCACATGATCTGCGAACACAAGCACAACGACACCGTATGGCGGACAGCCTGGGGAGCAGCAGATGTCCGGCTCTTGGCTTCGGGAAACCGATCGATGATCTCGTCGTCGCGGTGAAACCGTTCTACGGTGGTATCCATGAGGCCGACCCGGATACCCGCCAGCGAATGGCGGAAGCTCACTGAGGATGAGCGTCGTCGACGCATCCAGGACAACGCTGTCACTGATCTCGACACACTCCACCCCGACCTCCGGGCCATTGTCGACGACATGGTGAAACAGGCTGCCGCCGACACCCCAGCCGCCTGACGACCATCCTTGTTCTGCCGATTTCAACCTCGAAGGGCCAACTGCGGCCGCCTCGTTCGGTGGTCGGCAGGGTGATCGGGCTCGGCCCGCACCAGCAGGTCTCACGGTGCTGGATCTCGTAGACAGCAAGTAGCCCCTACCGCTCACGGCCGAGGCGACGGAGACCGTCCCACAACGCCGATTATACGGGTGATCCACCTTCTGGGCTGATGGCCACGGGACGCTTCTCGGGCGAGTCAGTCGAATATCTTGGGGGCCGGCTGTTCTGAACGCCGTGAGCTCGTCGGAGCGAGATCCACGCTGATGGCCATACCAAGAGCATCGGCGACCTTCTGCAACGTGGTGAGCGTTGAACCAACACCACCCGCTTCGAGCCGCGCCACCGCTGCCTGACTCGTCGACATCCGTGCCGCCAGGTCCCGCTGGCTCAACCCAGCCGCCTCGCGCGCATCTCGGACCTTCTCTCCGAACTCCAGGGCCAGTCTGGCCGCAGCGTAGGTCTCGTCGAATACGACGCGCTCATCCACACTCATGGCTTCGAGCTTCTTGCTTCTGATGGCATCGATCGTCTTGCGGGTCATCGGTTCTCCTCGGCGGTGTGTCCTTCGGCGATGCACCGCTCCATCGCTTGGCGAGCGCGCCGAACCTCGGCTCGCTCGTTCTGTCGTTGCTTGCGAAACACGGTCAGCAACACGATCCGGCGAGCCGGCGCGAAGTAGTACGTGATACGTCGCGCAACCCGACCAACGTCGAACCGCAACTCGAACAGGCCATCACCGAGTGACCTCGACGCCGGCATACGCAGGCCGCTGCCACGCTCGGCGAGACGGTCAAGGGTGGGCAAGCACCAAGGCGAACTCCTTGACAGCCAATCCATCGAGCCACTCCTCGACCTCGGGTTCTACCTCAACAGACCACATGACACCAAAGATGATATCACTCTCCAACAGATGCGGCACCGCCGCCCGAACGAGCAGCGACAGCTCCCCCACCATCTGTAGCGCTGGCCTCCAGCGCACCAGCCCGACCCGTTCACCGCGAGGCTCCCCCAGCCTGGCTGCGACCCACGACGATGAGATCCATGGTGCGAATGCTCCAGCCACTGCACCGACCCCTGCACCACGTACTGCACCATCGACTGCACCAGGCCGTTCGTGACGCGTTCGCAGGCCGATGTCCGCCTTCCTCTATCGAGTTCACCGATTGCAGGAGGCCGCAATGACCAGACGCTCAACATCATCCTCACCGAGGCGGCCGAGATCCTCGGCGTCGACCGGAGCAGGGCGCTCGAGGCCGGTGAGCCCGGTCGAGGCATCGGCATGGCGGTGCGGGCGACGGATCGTGACCACCCGACAGGGTCTCGATGTGATCGAGAGCCTGCTCGACGACACCGGCACTGCCGAGCATCGCTCATGACCTCCGACCCAACACCCCGACCACAGCCGAGCCGATCACAACCACCGACAACTGCACCAATCACCGACGAAATGTCAGGCACAGACTTGCCACTTCCCCGTTGGGGAAGCGGCGGAATCACCGTCGACCACATCGAGGCTCTGCTGGACGCCGCGGTGGCGGCAGTGCCCGCACCTCCGTTGCACGACACCTCGCGCACTGCGTTGTACGGATGGCTACGAGACGTGCAAGCCGGACTGGTCTCTCGGCGCGAGCAGTTGTGGATGGCGCGACGGGTGACCGAGGCGTTCCACGCCGAGCGAAGCAGCGCGGAGGCGATCGAGCGCACACGTCGTGCCGTTCGCCACCACGAGGACATCGCCGAGATGCGTCAGGCCGGAACATGGTGGTCTGAGAAAGACGCAGCACGTCGTTCACGACGCCCCGCCCGATTCGCCGTCGACGACGCGACATGGGAACGGCATCGACGCCGGGCAGAGGCAGCCGGAGTCGGGCTGGGCGAACACCTCGGAGCGCTTCTCGCCTCACGAGCGAGCAGCACCGATCAACGCCGTCCATCACGGCCTGTCGCAGTAGGCGAGATGGCGCCGACTCGATTCATCCGCATCGCCATCAGCGACCAGGACTGGGCCGACCTGAAGGCAGCCGCCCGGAGCTCGAACCAGACCCTCACCGCCCACATCTCCCACCTCATCGCCCACGCACGGTGAGCAAGGACAGTCCCCCAGTCGACACCGCTGTGTCGACGCGACTGCTGACGATGTCGTCGCGTTCCGACGCTCCGAACCGCCTTCCTGATCGACCGCAAACCCGGAGGAACCAATGACGACCCCAGCACAGCGCACCGCACACCCGCTCGATCCAGCAGCAGGCGGGCCGGCGAACCACGAGGGGCAGCAGCCGCTCCTCGTCAACATCGCCACCGCCGCCGAACTGCTCGCGATCAGCAGATCAACGATCTACGAGCTCATCTGGCAGGGCGAGCTTCAGCCAATTCACATCGGCCGCAGCGTCCGACTGACGCACGACGAACTGCAATCGTTCGTCGCTCGACAGGTGGCTCGAGCTGACCAGCAGACGTAAGCGAACCCGTTTCCCAGCGTCCGCCGACGTCGGCCGAAGTCCGCTTGGCGTAACCCACCCCGTCACCCACTCGGTGGGACACCTGCCGGAAAACGAAGAAAGCCCAGGTCGATGACCTGGGCTTTCGCTGTGGAGCTAAGGAGAATTGAACTCCTGACCTCTTCCATGCCATGGAAGCGCTCTACCAACTGAGCTATAGCCCCGCCTGAGCGGTCCGAATCGCGCCGCATGGCCCGATTCGGAAGTGAGATCGTACCAACTCCGTTGGCTCCGACAACCTCACTACGACCCAAATGTCGAACCGATCCGCGGAGCGGTTGCCTACCATGGCGGCCTATGGGCTCAGACACTTCCCCGACCTCGACCTCACCGGGCAGCGAGCACGCCAACGACGCTGCCGGCGGCACCGCCGACCTGCCCACGTTCCGCTACGACTCCTCGCTCGCCAACCAGATCGAGACGCGGTGGCAAGACATCTGGGAGGCCAATGGCACGTTCGACGCCCCCAACCCTGCTGGCCCGATGGCCGACCCCGACGCCGTCGGCGACCGTCCCAAGCTGTTCGTGCTCGACATGTTCCCTTACCCCTCGGGCAAGGGACTCCACGTCGGCCACCCGCTGGGCTACATCGGCACCGACGTCTTCGGCCGCTATCAGCGCATGAAGGGCTACAACGTCCTGCACGCCCTGGGCTACGACTCGTTCGGGCTGCCGGCCGAGCAGCATGCCATCAACACCGGCGTCCACCCCCGGGTCAACACCGAGGAGAACGTCACCAACATGCGTCGCCAGTTGCGACGTCTGGGCCTGGCGCATGACGAGCGCCGCAGCGTTGCCACCACCGACGAAGACTTCTATCGCTGGACCCAATGGATCTTCCTGGAGATCTTCAACTCCTGGTACGACACCGAAGCCGATCGAGCTCGCCCCATCGGTGATCTGATCGCCGCCTTCGAATCGGGCGGGCGTCCGACACCCGACGGCCGAGCGTGGGCCGACCTGACCGCCGCCGAGCAGAACACACTCATCGACGAACAGCGCCTGGCGTACCTGTCGGAAGCACCGGTCAACTGGTGTCCCGGCCTGGGCACGATCCTGGCCAACGAAGAAGTCACGGCCGAGGGCCGCTCCGACATCGGCAACTACCCGGTGTTCAAGCGCAACATGAAACAGTGGATGCTGCGCATCACCGCCTACGCCGATCGCCTGCTCGACGACCTCGACGCGCTCGATTGGCCCGAGGCCATCAAGATCATGCAGCGCAACTGGATCGGTCGCTCGAGCGGCGCCACCGTTCGGTTTGCCACCAGCGCGGGCGACGTCGAGGTCTTCACCACCCGGCCCGACACCTTGTTCGGCGCCACGTTCGTCGTGCTCTCCCCCGAGCACCCGCTCGTCGCCGAGCTCACCACGACCGACCACCGGGCCGAGATCGACGCCTACGTTGCCAGAGCTGCCGCCACCGACGACCAGGACCGGGCCGACGACACCCGAGAGAAGACCGGCGTCTTCACCGGTGCCTACGCCACCAACCCCATCAACGGCGACCAGATCCCGGTCTGGATCGCCGACTACGTCCTGATGGGCTACGGCACCGGCGCGATCATGGCGGTGCCCTGCGGCGACCAGCGAGACTTCGAATTCGCCACCACGTTCGGCCTCACCATCCCGCCCATCCAGGAGCCGCCGGCTTCGTGGTTCGCCGAGCAAGGCATCGAGCCCACGCTCGACACCTCCGCCTGGCCCGTCGCCTTCGTCGGCGATGCCCCCTACATCAACTCGGCCAACACCGACACCTACGACGACGGCCTCGATCTCAACGGTATGGCCAGCGTGGCCGAGGGCAAGGAGCGCACCAACGCCTGGCTCGAGGCGCACGGCGCAGGCGAATCGGCCATCACCTACCGCCTGCGAGACTGGCTGTTCTCCCGCCAGCGCTACTGGGGCGAGCCGTTCCCCATCGTCTACGACGCCGACGGTCGCCCGCACGCAGTACCCGACGACCAGCTGCCGGTCACCCTGCCCGAACTCGAAGACTTCCGTCCGACGGCGATGGACCCCAACGACGACGTCACCGACCCGGTGCCGCCCCTGGCCCGCGCCACCGAATGGCTCGATGTCGAACTCGACCTGGGCGACGGCCCGGCCAGCTATCGACGTGAGGTCAACGTGATGCCCCAGTGGGCCGGCAGCTGCTGGTATGAGCTCCGCTACCTCGACCCGACCAACACCCAGGCCTTCGTCGACCCGGAGGTCGAGAAGTACTGGATGGGCCCCAAACACGAAGGTCACTCCGGCGGTGTCGACCTCTACGTCGGCGGCGTCGAGCACGCCGTGCTGCACCTGCTCTACTCCCGCTTCTGGCACAAGGTCTTGTTCGATCTGGGCCATGTCAGCTCGTTCGAGCCGTTCCATCGGCTGTTCAACCAGGGCTACATCCAGGCCTACGCCTACCGAGACGATCGTGGCCAGCCGGTCGAGGCGTCCGAGGTCATCGAGTCTCCCGACGGCGTCTACACCCACAACGGCGAAACCGTCGCCCGTGAGTACGGCAAGATGGGCAAGAGCCTGAAGAACATCGTCACACCCGACGAGATGTACGACGACTTCGGCGCCGACACCTTCCGGCTCTACGAGATGGCGATGGGCCCGCTCGACGCCTCGCGCCCGTGGAACACGCGCGACGTGGTCGGGATGCAGCGCTTCCTGCAGCGGGTGTGGCGCAACATGGTCGACGAGGACTCCGGCGAGAGTCGAGTCATCGACGCCGAGCCGAGCGACGACCTGCGCCGCACGCTGCACAAGACCATCGCCGGTGTCGACGACGACATGGCCAACATGCGCTTCAACACCGCCATCTCGAAGCTGATCGAGCTGAACAATGCGCTGACCACCGAGGCGCAGAAGCTCGACGGCTCGCCTCGCGAGATCGCCTCGGCCATGACCATCATGCTGGCTCCGCTCGCGCCGCACATGGGCGAGGAACTGTGGTCACGCCTCGGCAACGAGTCCACCGTCACGTTCGAACCGTTCCCCACGTTCGATCCGGCCCTTCTGGTGTCCGACACCGTCACGCTGGTCGTCCAGGTCAACGGCAAGGTCCGCGATCGCCTCGAAGTGGCGGCCGACATCAGCGAGGCCGACGCCGAAGCGGCGGCACTGGCCTCACCCTCGGTGCAGCAACACACCGGCGGCAACCCGCCCAAGAAGGTCATCGTCCGCCTCCCCAAACTGGTCAACATCGTCGCCTGACCCAAGAACCCCAGCAACCTGCGCGGTTCAGGGCCGAAAACGACCCTCTACGTCGCGCACGTTGCTCGGGGTTGGCCGGGGGTGAGCGCTCAGTTGGGTTTGCGGGCTCGGATCGAGAAGGTGAGCGGGTAGCGGACGGCGCCCTGGGGGAACCGGTAGAGGCGGTCGGGGCCTCGCTCGAGCGATGGCGTCGGCGCGGGGGTGGCATCGAACTCTCGGAAATGCTCGATCGAAAGACCGGCATCGATGATCGACGAGATGATCTCGCTCATCGAGTGGATCCGTTCGTACCCCGCCGTGTTGTCGAACTCGGCGTCGGGCGCGGCGTAGCTGCCGGGGCCGTCGTCGTACCGCGTCAACGGCCCGCCGAGGAGATCTTCGACGATGGCGGTTCCCGACTCGTCCACCGCCATCGCCAGGGGTGCACCTCGTAGAGGTAGAAGATGCCGCCCGGCTCGACCAGGTCGGCGACGACCTCGGCCCAGCGGTCGAGATTCGGCAGCCAGTTGATGGCTCCGACGCCGGTGTAGACGACGTCGAAGGTCTGGCCGCCGAGCGCCTCGACGGCGTCGTAGACGTTCGCCTCGACCCACTCCATGTCGAACCCGGCCCACCGACCGAGCATGGAGGCGGCCCGAATCGAGCGAGGCGAGAAGTCGAGTCCGGTGCAGTCGGCTCCCGAGGCGCGCCCAACCGATGGTGTCGGTGCCGAGATGGCACTGCAGGTGGAGCAGCCGCTTGCCGTCGACCGGGCCGACCTCACGAGGCTCCCACGGCCGCAGATCGTCACGGCCGGCGACGAGACCGGCCAGATCGTAGAACGCCGAATCGACGTGGGCCTCCGCCATGTCGTCCCACAGTCGACGATTCGTTGCGAGCCATTCGGGCTCGGCGTCAGCGCCGAAGTCCGGCATCGGCGACGGACTCGCTCGACGGCGTCACCGGAACGATCAGGCCGTGCGCTCGAGACGGGGCACGTCGGCCCAGAGGCGCTCGAGTTCGTAGTAGTCACGGGCCTCTTCGCTGAACACGTGGACCACGAACGACACCGAAGTCCATGAGCACCCAGCTGAGTTCGTCGAGCCCTTCGATACTGCGGGGCTTGGGGCCCTCGGCCAGATAGACCGCTTCCTCGACGTTCTCGACGATGGCTCGCACCTGGCGAGGATTGGCGCCCGAGGTGACGACGAACCAGTCGGTGATGCCCATCACGTCGCCGACGAAGAAGGCTTCGGTGCGCTGCGCCAGCTTGTCGTCGGCACCATCCATGGCGGCGGTGACCCAGGACCGGACTTCTTCGTCTTGTTGCGCTGCGCTCACGTGGACCTTTGCTGATTCGGGGAGAAGACCGGCCGGGACCGAAGCTCGCAGCGAGGCGCTGCGGCGACGATCAGTTGCCGAGATCGATGTCGGATCCGACGAGCAGCACGACCGTGCTGACTTCGGTTTCACCGACCGGGTCTGGGGAAACCGTATCGGCTCCGAGCTCGGCCGCCAGTTCGCGCATCGCTTCGATGTCGACGAGGCTCGGCACGACGAGCTGGGTCGGGCCGTCGTCGAACACCTCGGCGTTGGCGATCTCGCTCACCTCGAACCCGCGAGCGCCGAGCATGAGCGCCAGCGCTCTGGGCGTCGTGTTCGACCGGTGCGATCGACGACCGGATGACCACTCGGTCGCCGGGAGCCGAGCCACTCGGGAGGGGCACCACGGTGTTGATCAGCGCCTCGGCACCCTCGGAATCGAGCGCGATGGCATCGCCGACGGTCTCGGTCGGCAGGTCGTCGATCCGGAACGAGTCGGCCGCCACCTGCTGCGATCAGCGACGCGACCGGATCGCTCGTCGACCGGCGGATCGGCCAGCACCGCCTGCCAGAACAGCTCGCGACGAAACAGCAACGACAGCGGACTGCCGCCGTCGGCCGGGGCGCCGAGAAACGCCTGCGGCGGTGTTGGCATCGACATCGAACCGGCCGACCGGGATCGGCGAGCGATCCGTCGGCGGCCAGGATCGGATCGGGGTTGTCGATCGGAGTAGACCTTGTCGCCGAGCACCGTCGGCCAGTCGAGGGCGAGTCACCACGTACGTCTCGACGAAGCCGAGCCGCAACTCGGCCGACAGTGCCTGCATGGCATCGGGCCGGGTACCAGTTCTTCGAGCCTTCGGCCGTCGGCGAGGCGAAGCGAGCCCGGCACCATGATCGAGCGCACCGCCGCCGGTGTCCTGCCCTGGCCGAGCCACCATGCGTGATGCCGGTGACGCTGCCGTCGTAGACCTCGGCGATCGCCAGAACCGGGCTCGGATCGACCAGGACCCGCCAACCCGGCTCGCCGGGGAGTGGCTGCTCGGCGAAGGTTCCGGCCGTGGTCGACAGCAGGGCACGAGCCACCGAAGAACCCCAGATCGGGACCGACAGCAGCAGGAGCACCTCGAGCGTGATGAACCACCACGGATGGCGATGTCGACCGATGCCGGATCCGATGGCGACGCCGGGGCCCAGCTCCGATGTTCGGATCGGCGTCGGGATCGGCCAGACGCTCGCGTTCCTCGGGCGGCAAGGTGGCGATGGGGCGAATCATCGCTGCTGACGATAGAGCAGCGTTGCGCTCGATGATGGCCACCACCGGCTCGGGCGTGAGGAACCGGATCGAACGACCCTCGGCGACACGCGAACCGCAGGTCGGTCGAGGAGACCCCGATCGACGGGACCTCGACGGCGTGCCAACGCCAGCCCGGCGGCGGCGTGCGTCCGTCGGCCTCGGCCATCCCGGCCGATTCACCACCACCACCTCGACCATGGCCGGCCAGTTCGTCGGCTCGATGCCAGGTATCGAGCCCGGCAGCGGCGTCGGCGCCGACGATCGACAGCCACTCGGCATCGGGCTCGTGTCGACTGCATGTGCTCGAGGGTGACGATCGAGTAGCTCGGACCGCCAGATCGATTTCGACATCACTGGCCGTGAGTCCCGGCGCCCCATCGAGTGCCACTTGCAGCATCTCGAGACGAAGATCGGGGTCGCTGATCGTCCGATCCGAAGTTTTTTGCCACGGATTGTTGGCAACGACGAGTCGCACTTCGTCGAGTCCGAGCGCGTCTCGCACGATCTCGGCGACGATCAAGATGGCCGATGTGCGGCGGATCGAATGTGCCGCCAAAGATGCCAATCCGGCGTGGTTGCTGGCTTTGCGCCGATTCGTCGCGCTGGAATTCGCCGAGTGGAGCTGGTGCGGATCCTCGAGCGACATCTGGGCCAAGCTAGGCGATCAGTGTCGATCGCTCGTGCGACGTGCGAACAAAAGTTCTGTGACTGTTAACACTCGACGCGAGGGAACAATCTGTACTTAAATGGTCGTTTGGACGTTTGTCCGAGTGGCGATGCCTCGAGGCAGCGCTCACCTTTTGCCCCATCGCACGAGCCCCTTCCGAACACACGAACCCGATGCGACGCTCGAACCAATCGGCTCAAGGTGAGACTAGCCAGTCCACATACGGCTTCACCCCCCGTCATCGAACCTTCATCCATCCCCCACCGCCCCCGCTCCCACACCGAGACGAAACCGCGTATATGAGTGATTCAGTAGGTCAGTACCTCAACGAGATCGGGCTCGTGCCCCTTCTCACCGCCGACGAAGAGCGCGAGCTCAGCCAGATCATCGAAAAGGGCCGCGACGCCCAAGAGCGCATCGATGCCGGCGAAGAAACCGCCGCCAACAAGCGCGCCGTTCGGGCGGCCGCCCGGGCCAAGGACCGCTTCATCCGGGCCAACCTGCGCCTGGTCGTGAGCGTCGCCCGCCGCTATCCCCTTCCTCCCTCCATGGAGCTGCTCGACCTCATCCAGGAGGGCAACCTCGGCCTCGAGCACGCCGTCGACAAGTTCGACTGGCGCAAGGGCTTCAAGTTCTCCACCTATGCCACGTTCTGGATCCGTCAGGCCATCGGTCGGGCGCTCGACCAGAAGGCCAGCCTCGTTCGCCTCCCCGGCGATCGTTCCGCCAGCCTGCGCGCTGCCCTGCGTCAGGTCTCCGGCGACGGCGACGAGCTCGACGACGAGCACGCTCGTCTGCACCGGCTCACCACGCCGACCTCGCTCGACCGCACCATCGGCGACGACGACTCCAACGAACTCGTCGACCTCCTGCCCGACTCCAACGACGGTCCCGAGATCGAAGTCATGGCTCGGGCCGAAGAGCAGATGGTCACCGACCTCCTCGACGTCCTCGACGACCGTGCTCGCTATGCCGTCGAGCAGCGTTTCGGGCTCAACGACGGCCGCAAGCGCTCCTACCGTGAAGTCGGCGAAGAGCTGGGCGTCACGGCCGAAGCCGCTCGCCGCCTGGTCAAGCGGGCCGTGAGTGCGGTGCGCGACCAGGCCGGCGATGTCATGGCCGACTTCGACGCCGCTTGAAGGGAACCCCCCACGAAGCGCCCCCGGCGCTGAAGACGGCTGCTCGACAACCCTGATCGATGACCGAAACGACCACCCCCTGCGGGTGGTCGTTTCGCGTTCGACCGCAACTCTTCTCGGTGAGTTCCGAAAATCAGTTGTGGTTACTCCGAAGAGTGGGAACACTCTCTGTGTGACTTGGAACCCTGGATCGTGGCGCTCATTCGACGCAAAGCATCAGCCTGCCTGGCCCGAGGCCGGCGAACTGGAGCAGATCGAGAAGGTACTGGCCACCTATCCCCCGCTCGTCTTCGCCGGCGAGTGCCGTGATCTCAAGTCGAAGTTGGCCGACGTGGCCGGTCGGCGCGCCTTCCTGCTCCAGGCCGGCGACTGCGCCGAGTCGTTCGACGGTTTCAATGCCAACGCCATCCGTGATCGCCTCCGGGTCATCTTGCAGATGGCGGTCGCCCTCACCTACTCCTCGGGCGTGCCGGCCGTGAAGGTCGGCCGGATCGCCGGCCAGTTCGCCAAGCCTCGTTCGAGCGCCACCGAGACGATCGACGGCGAGGAACTGCCCTCGTTCCTCGGTCACATGGTCAATGACCTGCCGTTCTCGGCCGGTGACCGTCGACCAGACCCTCAGCGTCTCCTGCGTGCCTACAACCAGTCGGCCTCCACCCTCAACCTCTTGCGGGCCTTCACCAAGGGTGGCTTCGCCGACCTGCATCGAGTCCAGGCGTGGAACCAGGAGTTCGTCGCCGCCTCGGCCGAAGGCAAGCGCTACGCCACGCTCGCCGCCGAGATCGACCGCGCCCTGCGCTTCATGGAGGCGGCCGGTATCTCCTCGAATCACCCCGAGATCCACGAGGCCGACTTCTACACCAGCCACGAGGCTCTGGTCCTCCCCTACGAGGAAGCCCTCACTCGCAAGGACACCCTCACCGACGAGTGGTACGACTGCTCGGCCCACATGGTGTGGATCGGCGAACGCACCCGCAATCTCGACGGCGCTCACGTCGAGTTCTTCCGTGGGATCAAGAACCCGATCGGCTGCAAGGTGGGCCCGACCGCCACCCCCGACGAGGTCGTCGCCCTGTGCGACGCGCTCGACCCCGAGCGCGACCCCGGCCGCCTCACGCTCATCACCCGCATGGGTGTCGACCACGTGCGGGAGAACCTGCCGCCGCTGCTCGAGGCCGTTCGCGACTCGGGCCACCCGGTCGTCTGGGCCTGTGATCCGATGCACGGCAACACCTACACCTCGGCCTCCGGCTACAAGACCCGCCACTTCGATTCGGTCCTCGGCGAGGTCGCCGGCTTCTTCGAAGCTCACCGCGAGGTCGGCACCTGGCCCGGCGGTATCCATGTCGAACTCACCGGTGAAGACGTCACCGAGTGCCTCGGCGGCGCAGCCAAACTCGACGACGACGATCTCAATCAGCGCTACGAGACCATGTGCGACCCGAGGCTCAACGCCAGCCAGAGCCTCGACCTCGCCTTCCGGGTCAGCGAGTTCATCGGCAACTGAACCCTTGCCCGACCAACTGCAATCCTCGGGTTGAGCGCCCGAACCAGAGCGTGCCGGCAATGGCGGCGTAGATCGGCGTGACCTCTCAGGACGGCCCGCCCGGTCAGCTGATGAGCTGGCCCCGGAGGATGCTCCGCCCGGAGTGCGACTCGTCGCCGTCGTTCGCCTCGATCGAGATGTCGACGATGTTGAACTTGTTTCGGTCGACGCCTTCGGGGATCACGAAGGTGCCGTCACCATCGATACGACCCAGCGACAGGGGCGTCACTTGGTCATCCTCGACCGCCAGCAACCACAGTTCGAGGTACTCGTCGGCCGGAGCCGTGGCCGAGAAATCGATCGACAGCGCTTCGGCGTCGTCGTCGACCAGCAGGTCGGCATGGCCGAAGGTGGCCACCGCCGGGTCGAGGACCTCGAGGTCGGCGGCTGCCAACACCTCGGGATCGTCGGAGCGTTGGCTGAGCGCCAACGGCACGGCGACCAAGAGGAAGGCAGCAGCGACGAGGGTCAGTGCGGCGGCACGACCGCTCCATCGTGAGGACGCCCGGAACGCCGACGGGCTCCCCTCGCCCCGTCCCCGCCTGCGCTCCAGGGGCTGCACCACTCCGAGCGGCCGGTCGTCTTGGAGAACATCGTCATCGTGAGCATCGTCACCGTGAGCAGCGTCACCGTGAGCATGGCCATCGGGAGGTTCGGTTCGACCAGCGCCGTCATCGAGCGACTGGCCCCCACCCCCTCGATCGACCTCGCGCTCGATCGCTGCCCACAACGATTCGGGCGGTCGTTCGGGTTCGATGTCGAGCGGACCCTCGTGGAGCACGGTGACCACGTCGGCGGTCAGGCGATCGAACTCGGCGTCGGACATGGCGAGCAGCTCGTCGTCGCTCAACTGGGCCCAGACGGTCGGGCCGAACCGAGTCGCATCAGAGCGTGGCGAGTCAGACGGTGACATCGTCATCCTCCCGTCCATCGACTTCGTTGCGCCCCTCGTCGAGGTAGTCACGCAACGCCAACAGTCCTCTCCGGACGTGGCTCTTGATCGTGCCCAACGGCATGCCGGTTCGTTCGCTGATCTCGGCGTGGGTCAGGCCGTCGTAGAACGCCATCTTCACGATCTCTCGACGCTCGTCGGGCAGAATCGTGAGCGCCTGGGTGAGCACCATCCGGTCGGCGAGGCGAGCGGCGATGCTCTCTTCTTGGGGCTCGTTGGCGCCACTGCGTTCGATGAACTCGTCATCGACGGTGCGTAGCTGGCGGCTCTTCGCCCGGAGGTGATCGATCGACTTGAACCGGGTGATGCCGACCAGCCAGGCGCCCAGTGGGCCACGATCGGCGTCGTAGCGCTCGCGGGCCTTCCACGCAGCGAGAAAGACCTGCTGGGCCACGTCTTCGGCATCGGCACCGACCAGCTTGCGGGCCATGCCGAGCACGAGGGGGCCGTGGAGGTCGAAGGCTTCTCGAAGCGCAGCCTCATCGCCGGCGGCGAACCGGTGGTCGAGCGAGGTCATGAACTCATCACCAACGAAGCGCTCTCGAGCCACCGAATCGGGGCGGGTGAGTGTTGCGACGTTCGACACATAGTTGTGTTCGGTATCGAACGGCTCTTGGATGCATCACAACACAGAAGTTCTCCACGATGGCTCACCAACGCGGACTCAAACGAGGTTGTCGACGAACTTCTCGAGCTGACGAAGGTTCCGGACTTCGAACACACCCTCGCAGTGTGCCCCATATTCGCCGACGATGGAATCACCCGTGTCCCAATAGGCCTTGGGTTCGGGATTGAGCCAGAAGGTCTTGCGTGCCTTCTTCTCGATTTCCTTGATGATCCAGGCCTGCGAGGCGTGATAGTTGTTGCGAGCGTCACCGAGGATCAACACGGTGGTCTTGGAGTTGACGTCTTGGCCGTACTTGTCCCAGAAGACCTCGAATGCGTGGCCGTAGTCGGAGTGACCGTCGACCCAGATGACGTCGGCCTCGGTGTTGACCCGATGCACGGCCTCGGAGATGTCGTCGACCCCTTCGAAGAACCGGGTGACCTCGTCGAGGCCATCGATGAACACGAACGCCCGGACCTTGGAGAACTGGCCCGAGATGGCGTAGACGAGGTGCAGGGTGAAACGGGCGAACGCCGCCACCGAACCCGAGATGTCGGCGATGACCATGATCTCGGGCTTGGAAGGACGGGGGTAGCGGAACTTGAGCTCGGCCGGCACGCCGCCGTAGCTCAGCGAATGGCGGACCGTCGAGCGGAAGTCGAGCGGGCCCTTGCGGCCGTGGCGACGCTTGCGGGCGAGGCGGACGGCGAGCTTGCGGGTGAGCGGGTAGATCGCCTTGCGAAGCGCCGCCATCTCGTCTCGACTGGCATGCATGAAGTCGACGTCTTCGGGCAGCGGCTTGCGCAGGGTCTTGGCCATGGCCTCGGCCCCACGATCGGCCACCAGGCGGCGACGGATCTCGGCTTCGATCTCTTTCTTGAGCTTCTCGATGCGATCGTCGAACTCGTCTTGCTCGAGTCGTTCCTCGAGTGGCGTGAGCTCGCCGCCGGCGTCTTGCCTGGCCTGCTCCATCAACCGCTCCATCATCCCGTCGAGATCGAGATTCCGAAGGGTGCGGTAGAGGTAGTAGGTCCCACCGACGGGACGACCCGGTTCCATGCCGGCGTAGCGTTTGACCGCCTGGCGAGAGATGGCACGCATGATGGTGTCGTCGCCGCGCAGCAGCGCCTGGAACAGCATCTCGGCCAGTTCTTCGGGCGACATGCCGTCGCCCCCGCCCTGGCCGCCTTCGCCCGGTGGCTGGTCGTCGAAGTTCTGGTCGAGGTCCATGTCGGCGAACGGATCTTTGGAATCGTCGCCGACCGCGTACTCCTTGCCCCGCAGCGAGAAGTAGACCTCGAACAGGGTTTCGAAGGTGCGCCAGTGCGAATTGTTCTTGACCAGCGTGGCCGCCAACGCGTACTTGAACGCATTGCGGTCTTCGATCGGGATGTGCCGGACAGCGGCAGCAGCGTCGATGTTCTCCGACAGCGACACCGGCAGCCCGGCGGCGCGGAGGTCTTGCACGAAGCCCTCCAGGAGGTCGAACAGCGGAACGCTGGCCGCGCCCCCGTCTGAGCTCGCGCCGTTGTTGCTGACAGCAGTGTCGGTCGGCGGGGTCATCAGCTGGCCGTTGCCTCGAAGTGCGTCTTCTCGTTCTGGGAGAATTCCTTGATCACCTTGTCGATGTCGCTCTTGTACTTGAGCAAGATGCTGACGGTGTCGGTGGCGTCCTTGGCCGTGATCTGGTCGATACCGAGGAGGATCAGCGTGCGAGCCCAGTCGATGGTCTCGGAGACCGAGGGCGCCTTCTTGAGCTCGAGCTGGCGGATCGAACGCACGATGCGGGCGATCTGGTCGGCCAGGTTGTCGGTGATGTCGGGGACCCGGGTGAGGACGATTTCCTTCTCGCGCTCCATGCTCGGGTAGTCGAGGTGAAGAAAAAGGCAGCGACGCTTGAGGGCCTCGGACAGCTCACGGGTGTTGTTGGAGGTGAGGAACACCAGAGGAATCTGGTTGGCCTCGAGGGTGCCGAGCTCGGGAATGGAGACCTGATAGTCCGACAGCAGTTCCAGCAGGAGCGCTTCGGTCTCGACCTCGACGCGATCGACCTCGTCGATCAACAGCACGACCGGGTCTTGGGCCCGGATCGCTTCGAGCAGTGGACGCTCGAGGAGGAAGTCGTTGGAGAAGATGTCGTTCTGGATGTCGTCCCAGGTGGACTCGTCGCCCTCTGCCTGGATGCGCAGCAGCTGCTTCTTGTAGTTCCACTCGTACAGCGCCTTCGACTCGTCGAGCCCCTCGTAGCACTGCAAGCGGATCAGGCGGGCGCCGATCATGGTGGCGATCGACTTGGCCAGTTCGGTCTTGCCGGTACCTGCCGGCCCTTCCACCAGAATCGGCTTCTGGAGTCGGTCGGCGAGGAAAGCGATGCCAGCAATGGAATCGTCGGCGAGATAATCCACCGTACGAAGTCCTTCACGGACGGCATCGACGGATTCGAATCGATGAGTCATGAAACACAACCTACAAGCACCCTTGACCACCTGGTCAAGATGAGATGGCAAGAGATCTCCTTGCGGCGGTTCCCAAGGTGCCTGCAGCCGACCCCCGCTCGTACCCCACCGGTGTGAACGAAGCAGCGAAGCGGTGGCGATCGTGACGCGACGATGAGGAACTTGGGGCCCAGCCGTCGATGGTCACCAGGCCAAGCTGCGTGCGGAGTAGCATCGGACCGCTATGGACCGAGGCTTGCATCGAGCAGTTGAACAATTCGCTCGACGTATCGGCGATGCGCTGGTCGATGCGGCATCCGGCACCACGGTCGACGCCAGTCGCCTTGCCAACGACGCAGTGGTCGAGGCCTACCATCTCAGCACCGCGCTGATCGATGCCGACGGTCGCCACACCGACGACGAACTCTGGGCCTTGGTGGCTGCCTTCGCCCCCCACGATCTGTTGCCCGGCAACGCCATGCCCGACCAGCTGCGCAACAGCACGATCTTCGACGGCCGCAAGGCGTGGTTGAGCCGGCCGTCGACCTTGTTCAAGACGCTGTGCGACGTCGACCGACTGCGTGGCACCAAGTACGGTCGGCTCTACTACGACGAGATCATGGCGCTCGCCCACACCGTGATCTCGCTCGACAAGTGGCCGTCCGAGGCCGAACTCGCAGCCGTGGTTGCGCTCCAGCGCCTGCTGCTGGCCGAGCTGCCGACCGGCAAGCCGGCGCCACCGAAACCGGGCACCGTGGCCGGCTCAGGACCCGCCACGCGCTGCGGCAGCGCAGCGGCAACGGCCGAGCCGGCCAAGCCCGAACCGGTGCCGGCCGAACCGTTGGAAGACGTGCTCGCCGAACTCGACTCGCTCATCGGCCTCGACGCGGTGAAGGAAGAGGTGCGGCTCCTCACGGCGCTGTTGCGAGTGCAGAAGTTGCGAGCCGACCGTGGCCTTCCCGTCATCGATTCCAACAAGCACCTCGTCTTCAGCGGCAACCCCGGTACCGGCAAGACGACCGTGGCCCGGCTCCTGGCTCGTATCTACCGAAGCCTCGACCTGGTCGAGATCGGTCATCTCACCGAGATCGACCGCAGCGGCCTCGTCGCCGGCTTCGTCGGGCAGACCGCCACCAAGGTCGCCGAGGTCTTCGAGAACGCCGACGGTGGGGTGCTGCTGATCGACGAGGCGTACTCGTTGATGCGCGGCGGCGAGAAGGACTTCGGACGCGAAGCGATCGATGCCATCGTGAAGAACGTCGAAGACCGACGAGACACCATGGTCGTGATCCTTGCCGGCTACCCGAAGGAGATGGCCGAGCTCGTCGGCGCCAACCCCGGTTTCTCGAGCCGCTTCCCGAAGACGGTCACCTTCCCCGACTACTCCAACGACGAACTCCTCGCCATCCTCCGATTGATCTGCGACAAGGGTCGCTACGAGTTGGGTGAGGGAGCGACCGAGGCGGCGATCGCCTGGTTCGGTGCGCACGAGCGTGGCCCCGGCTTCGGCAACGGCCGGCTGGTCCGCAACCTGTTCGAGGGCGCCGTTGCCCGCCAAGCCACCCGACTGGTCGACGTCGAGTCCCCCACCGACGAACAGCTCATCGAGCTCACCGCCGAAGACATCGCCGGCGTGCCCGTCGGCGGAGCCGTCTGACCCATGCTCGTTGCCGACAATCGGGGGCGACCGTGAGCGGAGCGAACAAGGCGGCTGCCGGCATCGGGATCAGCCGGGGGTTCGGACTCGTCCGTGAGGCGTTGATCGGCGCCACGCTCGGTGCCACGCCGGCCGCCGACGCCTTCCGCACGGCCATGAAGGTGCCCAATATCGTCCAGAACCTCCTGGGCGAGGGTTCACTCTCGGCGTCGTTCGTACCGGTCTACGCCCGTCTGGTCGAGGAACGCAACGAGGTCGAGGCCCGGCGTGTTGCCGGCGGCGTGCTCGGTCTGCTGACCGCCGCCATTCTCCTCATCGTGTCCATCATGGTGCTCGCCGCCGGACCGGTGATCAGCGTGACGGCACCGGGCCTGACGGCCGAGGTCCATGACCAAGCCGTCTGGCTCACCCGTATCACCGCACCGGGCATCGGGCTGCTGGGTATCTCGGCGTGGTGTCTCGGCATCCTCAACGCCCATCGGCAGTACTTCCTCAGCTACGTCGCGCCGGCACTCTGGAACCTGGCCCAGATCGTCATGCTGTCCGGCGTGGTGCTCGCCGCCACCCTGTTCGACACCGACCCGTCGCCGGAACGCATCACCACCCTCCTGGCCATCGCCGTCGGCATCGGGAGCATTCTGCAACTGGGCGTACAGATTCCACGAGTGCGCATCCTGACGCACGGGGTCACCCCACACCTCAACCGTGGCGGCCAGGTCGGGGTCGTGTTGAAGCGTTTCGTCCCGGCGCTCGGCGCTCGAGGTGTCGTCCAGCTCTCGAGCTACATCGACCTCACGCTGGCGAGCTTTCTCGCCACCTCGAGCATCTCGGCGCTTGCGCTCGTCATGCCGCTCTACCTCCTGCCCATCTCGCTCTTCGGCTTCGCCATCGCCACCACCGAGTTGACCGAGATGTCGCGCCAGTCCGACCGGGCGACGATGGTCGCTCATCGGCTCGAGATGGGGCTGCGCAAGATCGTGCTGCCGGCCGGCCTCGTCCTCGCCGTGTTCACTTCGGCCGCTCGACCGGTCATCACCACCATGTACCAGTGGCTCAGTCAGGTGGTCGGCAAGTCGCCGATCTCCGATGGACGAGTCGACGTGATGGCGATGGTGCTGTTCGTGTTCGCGCTCGCTCTCCCGGCGACGATGAGTGCCCGGGTCACGCAGAACGCGCTCTACGCCCTGGGTGATGTCCGCCGCCCCGCCCAGATCGCCGTGGTTCGGTTGCTGGTGCTGACCAGTGTCACCGTGCTCGTCATGTTCCAGTTCGACCGGCTCGTCATCAGCGACGGCTCCATCTCGGGCTGGTCCGAGCTACCGGTCGGCTTGTGGTCGCCGCTGCCCGAGGCCGTGCGGGCCGACACGTCGATCGCAAGGCTCGGAGCGGTCGGCATCGCCGTCGGTGCGGCGGTGGCCTCGGTGGTCGAGTGGGTCCTGCTCCGGCGGGCGCTGCAGAACCGGGTCGGCCGCCACGTGTCGTCGGGCCTCGCCGTTCCGGTCGCCGTCGCCTCCTTCGGCACGGCCATCGCTCTCTGGCTGATCCAGGTGGTCCTGCCGATCGGCGCGCCGATCGAGGGCGTGATCATCGGTATCGCTGCCCTTGCCATCTACATCGGACTGCTGCGATTCCAAGGCCTTCGTCCCCGCTCCTGAGGACCCCGGCCCACTCGGGTGGGCCGCAGACGAGCCGGCCTCGGCAGGAGGCCGGCGACCCTCGTGAAGCCGCCTGAGCGCCTGCGGACGTTGCTTCGATGGGCCAACGTTCCCCAGCCGATCAGGAACGACTACCATCACCGCCATGTTCAAGCTCATGAAGCGCTGGTGGAAGTACACGACGGCAAGGCTCACGGGGAGCTTCAACGAACGGGCCGACCCCAAAGTCCAGCTCGAGCAGGCCATCACCGAGGCCCAGGATCAGCACCGCCGGCTCAAGGAGCAGGCGGCCAATGTGATCGCCAATCAGAAGCAGACCGAGATCCGACTCAACCGCACCATGGAGGAGTACGAGAAGGTCGGCAACAACGCCCGCCAGGCCGTGATGATGGCCGACGATGCCCAGAAGCGGGGCGATACCGAGAAGGTCACGCAGTACACCTCGGCCGCCGAATCGTTCGCCAACCGGATGATCTCGCTCGAGCGTGAGGTCGAAGACCTGAAGGCCCTGCACCTCTCGGCGTCCCAGGCCGCCGATCAGGCCAAGGCGGCGGTCAACCAGAACTCCTCGGCCTTGCAGAAGAAGCTGGGCGAGCGTCAGAAGCTGATGTCGCAACTCGACCAGGCGAAGATGCAAGAGCAGCTCAACAAGGCCATGGATTCGCTGTCGGAGACCGTCGGTGAAGACGTGCCGACCTTCGACGAGGTCCGCGAAAAGGTCGAGAGCCGCTACGCCAAGGCCAAGGGTGCCGCCGAGCTCTCCGAGTCGTCGGTCGAGGCCCGCATGCTCGAGGTCGAGCAGGCCTCGATCAACGTCGAAGCCAGCGCCCGCCTGAGCGAGATCCGGGCGCAGCTCGGTCTCGATGTCGCCGCCGAACCCGCCGCAGCGAGCGAGCCCGCCACCGCCGAGGGCGAAGGCGCCTGATCGCTCCCGGTCGCCGGCGAAGCCTGGCGCCATCGATGCACACCAGCTGTCGGCTCTCGAGCCCATGCCCACCATTCACCGGCGGTGAAGCCCAGAATCGGGCTTCACGGCCGACAGTTGGTCGGGCTGGGCTTGGCAGCCGACAGTTACGCGTCGGGGACGAGCTCGGATCGGCGGAGCCGGAATCGGCGGAGCAGGTTCCGGGCAGCAGAGACTTCAGCGAGGGAGGATGACGAGGTCGTCTCGGTGGATCACGGCGTCGGGAAGGTGATTCGGGACTTGCTCGGTACGACGACCGCTGAAGGCCTCGACCTCGGTGCTCCCCCATCCGACCTGCCCCTTGGCGAAGACCTCGCCACGATCATCGATGACCTCCACGGCGGCATCGACGTCGAAGGTTCCTTCGACCTTGGTGATACCGGCGGGCAGGAGCGACCCTTGGCGTTCCTCGAGCGCTCGCCGGGCGCCGGCATCGACGGTGATCCGACCGCTGGCCGGCAGCGCGAACGCGACCCAGAGTTTGCGGGCGCCGAGTCGGCCGTCGCGCGCCCGGAAGACCGTGCCGACACCGGGGGTGCCGTTGATGGCATCGATGATGACACCCTCTCGGCGAACCGAGGCGATGACCGTTTCGACCCCGGACCACGTGGCGATCTTGGCGGCCGCCAACTTCGACGCCATGCCGCCGGTGCTCTGGTTGGTTCCTGCTCCCCCGGCTGCCGCTTCCAGCTCATGGTCGATGGCGACGATTTCTTCGATCAACGAGGCCGTGTCGTCGAGGCGAGGGTCGGCGGTGAACAGTCCGGCGGTGTCGGTGAGCAACACCAGCTTCGAGGCTTCGACGAGGTGGGCGACGAGGGCGGCGAGTCGGTCGTTGTCGCCGAAGCGGATCTCGTCGTCGGCGATGGCATCGTTCTCGTTGACGATCGGCACGACCCCGGCCTCGAGCAATGCGTGGAGGGTGCCGCGGCTCTTGAGGTAACGACGCCGGAACATGAAGTCGGTGGGTGCGAGGAGCACTTGGCCGCAGAGCAGACCGGCGGTGGCGAAGGCCGACTCGTAGGCCCGCATCAGCGATGTCTGGCCGACGGCGGCGGCCGCCCGCAGCATGCCCTCGTTGTTGGGCCGAGGGCCCTCCCAGCCCAATTGGGGCAGGCCGGCAGCGATCGCACCACTGGTGACCACGACCACGTGGCGGCCCGCGGCTCGCACCTCGGACACTTCGCGAACCAGCTTGGCCAGTATGGCGGTGTCGATGGTCCCCTCGGGAGTGACGACCGAGGACGAGCCGAGCTTGACGACGACGATCGGCATCACAGTTCTGCTTCGTACTCGAACGAGAACGAGCCGATGTGCACGATGTCGCCGTCGGAGAGACCGGCTTGGCGCAGCGCCTTGTTGACCCCGAGCTTCTCGAGCCGGTACCGCATGTAGTCGAGGGCACCAGGATCGGTGAGGTCGGACAGGGCGACCGCACGTTCGGCCGGGCGGCCGAGCACCCGCCACGAACCGTCGTCTTCACGAGCGAGCTCGACACCGATCGGCTCGGGCCGGTGGATGACGAAACCTTCGTGGTCGTCGACGGCGTCGCGACTGGCGGCAACGAGTTCGGCGGTCTTCCAGAGCATCGGCTCGAGGCCCTGACGCGTCACCGACGAGATCGAGAAGTCGACCTCGAGGTCGTCGCCCCAGTCGCTGACGCTGAGCACGTCGTTCTTCGATGCCACGACGATCGATGGCCGATCGAGGAGGTCGGGCTGGTAGGCACCGAGTTCGTTGCGGAGGACCTCGAGCTGGCGCTGGGGCGAATCACCGTCGACTGCGGAGAGGTCGAGCAGGTAGATCAACACGCGGGCGCGCTCGACGTGGCGGAGGAACTGGTGACCGAGACCGACGCCCTCACTGGCTCCTTCGATCAATCCGGGGATGTCGGCGACGACGAACTGGGTGACGTCGTCGAGGCGGACCACACCGAGGTTCGGTTCGAGCGTGGTGAACGGGTAGTCGGCGATCTTCGGCTTTGCGGCCGAGACGACCGAGATCAGCGTGCTCTTGCCCGCGTTCGGATAACCGACGAGGGCGACGTCGGCGAACAGCCGCAGCTCGAGTCGGTACCAGATCTCCTCGCCCTTCTCACCCTGTTCGGCGAACATCGGGGCTCGTTGCTTGTTCGACAGGAACCGAGCGTTGCCCCGCCCGCCCTGGCCACCGGCAGCGGCCTGCCAGCGGTCGCCGGCGTGGGCGAGGTCAGCGAGGACTTCGCCGGTGGCGTGTGACTTGATGGTGGTGCCGATGGGCACCTTGACGATCAGATCCGGCGAGTTCTTCCCATGCTTCGAGCTGCCCTGACCGTGCGTGCCACTCTCGGCGATGCGGTGCGGGTGGTCTCGGAATGCGAGCAACGACGCCACGTTGGGGTCGGCCTCGAGCCAGACACTGCCCCCGTTGCCGCCGTCGCCCCCATCAGGACCACCCTTGGGCACATGGGCTTCGCGTCGCATCGCGACGCAACCGGCACCACCGTCGCCGGCGCGGGCACAGAAGTTGGTCTCGTCGACGAAATTGGACACCTATCGAGGATAGGGCCCACACCGCCGGAGGCGGGCAGGCCCTCCCACTCGTTTGGGCCTACTCGCTCAGGCGAACCGGGTCACCGAGCACTCGGACCGACCAGATGGTGCGGTCGGTCACCGACGTACCCGTCTTCGGCTGATACCGGATCCGCCACCAGCAGTCGTTGCCGACGCACGCCGAGTTGGGTGGAACGGTGATCGAGATTCGCACGGTCTGGTTGTTGAAGATCGGGAATCGGCCGGCAGACGACGGATTGCCGTCGACGACCAGACACTGGTAGGTGCCGGCAACGACGGTCGTCGGGTCGTTTGCGGTGACGGACGTCGCACACCCGGTACTCGTGCCCGTTCGGTCGTTGACGTTGGCGGTGATGCCGAACTCGGACTGGTCGATCGTCTCCCAGGTGAAGGCCGGCCGGGTGCGGTCGGGGGCAACGATCTGGAGGTTGGCCATGCCTTCGCCCGGGTCGAAGAGCGTGACCTCGAGCGTCTTGCCTGCATGCTCTGGCCCGATCTCGGCGAGATAGAACGCTGCCGGGTCATCGGTCAGCACATTGTTGCCGTAGGAGTCGTCCTCGGTGGCGTAGATCGACAGGTTGTCCTTGGCGTAGACCCTCGGGCAGGTCGTGAGGTTGGCGCCGGAGGCGGTCGTGCAGGCCGTGCCGATGGCGGTCGACGGCGTCATGCGGATGGCGAAGGTGTTGATGCCTCGTTCGTCGTTGTCGTCGCGTGAGCGAACGTTGAGGATCCAGCGTCCCGAGGGATCGCTGCTCTGGATCTCGAACGCCGAGACCCAGCGAGCCGCAGCGTTGCCGGCGTTGCAGCCATCGGAGATCCCAAAGGTCTTGGCGTACTGGCTCGAGTTCCCGAAGACCGCCTGGCGATTGCTGTCGACGATGTTGTCGGTATCGGTGATCACCGTGTTGTCCGCCCGGTACAGGCGCGTCTCGAGGAGGGGCCCACGATTCGTCCCGGTGGTCGAGCCTTCTTGGCTGCTGCAGATGCCCGGCTCATAGAACTGGACCATCCAGTTCTGGACCAATGCACCGGACGGCACGTCGAGCACGTAGTAGAACCCCTCGGGGTCGTACTGCGGGTTGGCGGCGGCGGAGGTACAGGTACCGGAGGCGCCCAGGACGGCGGAGGAGATGTGGTCGCCCTGCTGACGGCCGTAGCACTTGGAGTTGACGGCAAGCCAGATGCCCTCCTGCGTGCCACCGATCTGCGGCTGGTTGCCGGTGCCGAGGGCCGAGGACGGGTTCCCCATCGGAACGGGGAGGATGTACTGGGCCGTGGCGAACCGGTGGAGGTTGACATCGCCCTGCTGGACCACCCCACCGAAGTAGGTGTCGCCCTTGGCGGTGATGTCGACACGAACCGACTGGCTGTCGATGATGCTCAGTTGTACGTCGACATCGGGGTCGGCGGCATCGAAACCGTTCTGTTTGGCCGTCTCGAGTGCCACCTGGAGCGCCTTGGCGTCATCGGGCATCCAGATCACTGCGGCAAGCGCAGCGGCGTCAGAGGCGCGCTGCACCTGGTTGGCGCGGGCGTACCAGCCGCCCACGTCGACCGCCAAGGCGGCGAAGATCATCAGCGGGATCAGCAAGAGCGCCGTCGTGGCAAGGACGTAGCCCCGCTCGTCGGTGCGATCATCAGCCACGTCGACAGAATCGAATCCGTTCATGAAAGGTCTGGCTCCAGTTGCATCACACTGCGGACTCTGATGTCGGTGCCGTCGCCCGGGAAGTAGCCGGTGAACCATGGGCGGTGCACCTCCACAAACACCCCGAGACGGTCAGGACCGTTGCCGGTGAGCGCGGTCTTGCGACCGTTGTTGGCCGTGGGTGAAGTGGGATCCGAGCGCCAGAACGTGAGGTCGTACGTTCCGCTGTCGATACCACCTTTGTTGTAGACGTTGCACAGACCAGCCACGCCGCCGGTGTTCGGTGTCTGGCTGACGGCCAGGCAGTTCGGCGGAACGTCGCCGTCGACGTTGGTCACGTCGACCTTGTAGATGATGATGCGCTTGATGTTGTCGAGCTGGTCGGCGTCGAGAACGGCCAGCGTCGCTTCGATCGCCTGCTGATCGGCATTCGGGTCATCGGCCAGGTGCGAACCGACACGAGCACCCTGACGCGACGCCTGGGTGATGGTCTGCTGATCACGCCAGGCCATGCCCATCTCCATCATGCCGAGGACGAGCGAGACGAGCAGGGGCAACACCATGGTCAGTTCGACGAGAACCGAACCTCGTTCGTCGGCGCTGCGACGACGGCGATGCAGGGGTGACAGCGACCTCATGAGGTGGCACGCTCCGGTTCGATACGAATGACCTTGGTGTCGGTCAGGGTCCGGTCGCTGCCGAAGAAGCCGGTGATCAGCCGGTGGTTGACCGCAACGTAGACGCCGATGAAGTCGGGGTCCGGCAGTTTGGGATCCCGGGCGGTGGGACAGAAGGCGATGTCGACCGATGCCGGGTCGGCCATCGTGGCGGGATGGCAACCGAAGTTGTTCGTCGGCACCTCGTTGCCGGCACCGTCGTCTTCGACGAGGCCGAGCGAGAGTTCGTAGGCGTGGTAGACGTTGCAGCCCCGCTGGGTGCCAGACGGAGCCTGTGATGTGCCGGACGGGCCGATGCAGTTCGCCGGCGGCTCGTCGTCGGGGCCGTCGGCCTCGAAGATGACGATCGACTCGAGGTCCCGGAGATTGATGGCGGCGAGCCCGTGATTGACGCTGCGCAGGGTGAAGAAGTCGGCATCGAGGTCGTTGCCGGCGACGCTGGCCGAGCGGGCGCCCACCGACGCTGCGTTGGAGACCGTCAGATAGTTGCGAAACAAGAATCCGAACTCGATGATGGCGAAGATCAGGAGGAAGAAAACCGGCGTGACGAACGCCGCCTCCACCATGGTTGATCCGCGTTCGCCTCGACGACGCCTGCTGTTCGGCGATTCCATGCCTGCCCTATCGGCACGAACCACCGAACTCTTGATGCACTCTTCGCTTTCTGTGGCGAGTCATTCGACCCAAGTGCACCGGGACGAACGGCCTGGTCGATCGTCCCGGACGCGACGAAGGCGCCCCGAGGGCGCCTTCGTACGAATTTTTCGATGCCGACGACCCGAGGTCGGCGGACTGTCGAACGGAACGAATCAGTCGGTGAGGACGTCGACCAGTTTGCGGCCCTTGCGGAAACCGAACTTGACCTTGCCTTCGGCGGTGGCGAAGAGGGTGTCGTCGCCACCGATACCGACGTTGTTGCCGGGGTGGAACTTGGTGCCTCGCTGGCGAACGATGATCGCTCCAGGCTGGACGAGCGTGCCGTCGAAGCACTTCACGCCGAGGCGCTTGGACTCAGAATCGCGACCGTTCCGTGTTGAACCGCCACCTTTGGTCTTTGACATCTCAGCCCCTCTTGATTCCGGTGATTTCCACCGTCGCATAGGTCTGGCGATGGCCGTACCGACGACGCTGGTTGGTCTTGTTCTTGTAGGTGAACCCGTCGATCTTCGGTCCCTTGGACTCGGCAATGACACGAGCGGAGACCGAAACGCCAGACAACTGATCCGGTGTGGCGAGCACATCGGAACCGTCGACGAGAAGGACCGGTCGGAGTTCAACCTCGGTGCCGGCTTCGCCCAGACGCTCCACCTGGAGCTGCTGGCCTTCTTCGACCCGATACTGCTTGCCACCTGTGGCAACGACTGCGTACATAGACGCTAGAGGTTAGCGCCACCGGCGCTCGGCACCACCCGCGGCGCCAACGACAACGGTGTCATTTTCCGCACCGGCCTCAGCGGAGGCCGGTCTCGAGCAGGTGACCCCGGCCGTCGCAGTGTGGGCAGCGGGATGACAACGACTCGAGCAACCCCTCGCCGATGCGTTTCCGGGTCATCTCGGCGAGACCGAGTTCACCGATCTCATACAGCTGGGTTCGGGTCTTGTCCCTGGCCAGCGCCTGGCGCAGCGTGCGAGTGACGTCGTCTCGGTTCTTCTTGTTCTCCATGTCGACGAAGTCGATCACGATGATGCCACCGATGTCTCGGAGGCGGAGCTGATGTGCCACCTCTTCGGCTGCTTCGAGATTGTTCCGGTAGACGGTTTCCTCGAGACTCGAGGAGCCGACGTTCTTGCCCGTGTTGACGTCGATGACGGTGAGCGCCTCGGTGTGCTCGATGATCAGCGAACCACCCGATGGCAGCCACACCTTGCGATCGAGGGCCTTGTGGAGCTGCTCGTGGACGTGGTAGCGCTCGAAGATCGGCAGCCCTTCGGCCTGCTCGTCGTAGAACTCGACTCGATCGGCCAGCGCAGGCGTGATGACCGAGACGTAGGAGGCCACCTCGTCGTAGAGCGACTGGTCGTCGATGATGACGGCCCGGTACTCCTTGTTGAACTCTTCGCGAATGACCCGAACCGACATCTCGGGCTCTCGATAGAGCAGAGCCGGAGACGTGGTCTGGTCAGCCAGCTTCTCGATCTGTTCCCATTGCTGGATCAGACCCTGCACGTCTCGCTCGATCTCCTCGGCGGTCACGTTCTCGGCCGCGGTGCGCACGATGATGCCGTGCTGCTTCGGCCGAGCCTTGTCGAGGATCTTGCGCAGGCGCTTGCGTTCGGCGTCGGGGAGTCGCTTGGAGATGCCATAGGTGTCGGAATTGGGCACCAGGACCACGAAACGGCCGGGCAGGGAGACCTCGGTGGTCAACCGGGCACCCTTGTGGGCGATCGGGTTCTTCGTGACCTGACACAGCACGGTCTGCTTGGCCTTCAGGATCTGTTCGATCTTCGGCTGGCCATTGCCCGAGCCCTCGAATTCGGACTTGTCGTATTGCACGTCGCCTCGGTAGAGCACGGCGTTCTTCGGCGTTGCGATGTCGACGAAGGCGGCTTCCATGCCCGGCAGCACGTTCTGCACCTTGCCCAGGTAGATGTTGCCGTGGATCTGGAACGTGTCGTCTGCGGCGCGAGACACGTAGTACTCGATCAGATTCCGGCCCTCGAGGATGGCGATGTGGGTGGAGTCGGCCCGTTTCGACACGGCCATGACGTAGCGGCCGACCGCCTTGCCCTTCCGGCTGCGACCACGGCGACTCTCGAGCTGTGATTCGTCGAGCTCGATCGGACCGGCAGCAACGACCTGCTCGACCACACCGGCGTTTCCGTTGCGCTGCGGCGGACGACCACCGTCGCCGGACCCGCCCTTCGAGCGGCTGCGGCGACGCTTGCGGCGAGGCTTGGCGTCGCCCCCCTCACTCGCTCCCCCACCCTCTTGCTGCTGACCGCCCTGCTGCTGGCGCCGGGTCTCGCCGTCGCTTCTCGAGCGACCCGCCTGCTCGCCCTCTTGGTTGGCCTGGCGGCGCGAGTCGCCGCTGCCATCACCACCGGATTCGCGCTCGGCGTCGGAGCGCTGACCTCGCTGACGATTGCGCTTGCGAGGCTGGTTGCGGCTGCCGCTCTTGTCGCCCCTGGCCACCTTGTCGGCGGTGTCGGTACGCGCAACACCGTCACCCGAGGGTTCGAGCGGCGCCGGGCGAGAATCGCCGATGCGGGGCTTCGCCTGCGCTTTCGGTGGTGACGTCGGCGCAGCCTTGGCGGCAGACGGTGGCGGTGTTGCTGATGCTGCGGGGTTTCCCGATGCTGAGGTGCCTGACGATGGTGGGGTGCCTGGCGGTGGTGGGGTGGATGATGGTGTTCCTGGTGTCTTTGCCGGCGGCGAACTGGCCGCCGCTTCCTTGGACAACCGGTCAGCAGATGAGGATCCGCTGTTCTCGGAGGCTTCGGACATGGTGTGAGTCCCTTCTCATGTGGCTCCCCCGTGGGGTTGCCCGGTCGCAACCAGCGCCAAGCCGATCGGCTCGTTTCGCGTCGGTTCGACACTCGTCCATTGGTGGGTGCGGCACACCATGCCTTCCTCGACGTCTGGCCCCAGGAGCTGCACGAGTTCGGCAGGTCGGAGCGAGACGGATTCAGTGGCAAGGAGCGCCGCCAGTCGCACGCCGCGATCTGTCGGCCCCAGGATCTCGAGTTCGAGAATGGCGGGGCGGACATCGACCACGGCGATCTTCCCCTTCCGCGTGCGCTCGTGCGGAAGTTCGGTGGCGTCAACGATCGACGACACAGCGACGGCTACCTCGGGGGGCGAGAGACCGATGACTTCGATCTCCCAACTGCAGGCGACGATGGCTTGTTGCAGTGATACCGAGCCCGGTTCGAGCGGCACCGCACGAAGGACCTCGAGGCCCTCCGGTAGTGCCGCGGTCATCTGGGCGCAGAAGTCCTCGAGGTCGACCGAGGTAGCGAGGTCGACGTCGAGGTATTCGGCATCTGATTCGTGGGCCACCGTGAGGGCCAGCCCGAAGCTGAGCTTCGGACGAGGCGAAAAGCCCTCGGTGTACGAGACAGGGAGCCGTAGCTTTCGAAAGGAGCGCTCGAACAGTCGAGCGACATCACGATGGCTGGTGAAACGCACCTTGCCATGCTTTGCGTAGCGGATACGGATCTTCACGAGGGTGTCACACCCCTGCGATTGGCTGGGAAGCACGGTCAGGCGAAGCTGTCGGTGCCTTCCTGGTTGGCGAGAGCAGCACCGGTGTTGCGCCACCGGTGCTGAGATCTTGACCGGTGCCCTGGCTTCCGCCGGCGGGCGGGGTGGCCGACGCAACGACATGTTCGATGCCGTAGCCGGTGCAGGCGCCGCAGTCGTAGCAGGGGGTCCACCGGCAGTCGGGCAGGCCGACCTCGGCGAGGGCGTCTTGCCAGTCTTGCCACAGGAAGTCCTTGTGCAGACCGGCCGACAGGTGATCCCACGGCAGGTAGTCGTCTTCGGTGCGGTGGCGGTGCACGTACCAATCGGGATCGAGCCCGGCGTTGGCCATGGCGGTGGTCCAGCGATCGAGGTCGAAGAACTCCGACCACTCCTGGAACGTGCCGCCGTTGCGCCAGACCTCTTCGAGCACATCGCCGATGCGACGATCACCGCGGCTGGCAATGCCTTCGGCGAGCGTCGCTTTGGGGTCGTGCCACTTGAGCTGCACGCCCTTCATCTTGCGGGTGGATTCCCGGAGCAGGTCGATCTTGCGTTGGAGTTCGGTGCTGGTGTTCTGGCCGAACCATTGGAAGGGCGTGAACGGCTTTGGCACGAAGCCGCCGACCGAGGCGGTGACGCTGGCTCGTCGGTTGTGCTTCTTGCCGATCTCGACACAGTTGTTTGCCAGCTCGGCGATACCGAGGGTGTCGGGGTCGGTCTCCGACGGCAGCCCGGTGAGGAAGTAGAGCTTCACCCGCTGCCAGCCCTGGGAGTACGCAGCGTCGACTGCTTCGTAGAGGTCTTCTTCGCGAATCAGCTTGTTGATGATCTGGCGCATCCGCCAGGTGCCCGCCTCGGGGGCAAAGGTGAGACCGCTGCGCTTGGCCCGCTGGAGCTGAGCGGCAATCTCGACGCCGAACGCATCGACGCGCAAGCTCGGAAGCGAGACCGACAGCGGACCGCAACCCGCGGTTTCGGCGTCGTCCATGATGCCGGTGACCGTGGGGGCGATGCCGCTGAAATCGGCGGTGGAGAGCGACGTGAGCGACACCTCGTCGTAGCCGGTGCGCCGCAGGCCCTGGGCGACCATGGATCGGACCTGGTCGGCCGGGCGCTCTCGGACCGGGCGAGTGATCATGCCGGCCTGACAGAAGCGACAGCCGCGGGTACAACCTCGGAAGACCTCGACGTTGAGGCGATCGTGGACGACTTCGGTGAGAGGGGCCAGCTGGTTCTTCGGATACGGCCACTCGGCGAGGTCGGCGATGGTGCGCTTCTCGACACGCTCGGGCACGCCCGGGAAACGAGGGGTCATGGCAACGAGTGCCGGGCCTTCGTAGTGTGGCTCGTAGAGCGACGGAACGTAAACGCCCTCGATCTTGGCGAGCTCGCGGTGAAGGTCTTCACGGGTTCCGCCGCTGCTGCGGCCGCTTCCGGCCCCGTAGCGGAAAGCCGAGACCACCGCGGTGATCTCACCAACGGCTTCTTCGCCATCGCCCAACACGACGACGTCGAGGAAGTCGGCCAGTGGCTCGGGGTTGTAGGTGCAGTGGCCGCCGGCCATGATCAGCGGGTCGTGTACCGAGCGCTGGTTGGTGCGGATGGGCACCCGGGCCAGGTCGACTGCGTTGATCACGTTCGTGTAGGTCAGCTCGGCCGAGAGGTTGAACCCGATGATGTCGAATTCACGGGCCGGCGTGTGGTGTTCGACCGAGAAGAGCGGAATGCCGTTGGCCCGCATCTCTGCTTCGAGGTCGATCCACGGGCAATAGGACCGATCGGCCCGGGCGTCGTCTCGCTCGTTGACGATCTCGTAGAGGATCTGCAGACCCTGGTTGGGAAGCCCGATCTCGTAGGCGTCGGGATACATGAACAACCAGCTCACGAGACCCGGAGCCGGCGGCTTGGCCGCCGCGCCGTCTTCGCCGCCGATGTAGCGCGCCGGCTTCTGCACCCTTGCAAGGATCGGTTCGAGATCTGGCCACACCGATGTCATGAGATCTCAAGGCTATCGGTTGCCGCCCGTCACACGGGGGAGCCTCGGTGACGGTGAACCGCCACGCTCTGCACAAGGCCGATCGCGAGCAGTGAGGTCAGCAGCGACGAGCCGCCGTAGGAGACGAACGGCAGGGGCACGCCGGTGATGGGCATCAGCTTCAGATTCATGCCGACGTTCTGGAAGACCTGGAACAGCAGCATCACGAAGACACCGACACAGATCAGGGTCCCGAAGCCGTCTCGTGCGAGCTGCGCATTGCGCAGGATGCGCCAGAGCACGAAACCCTGGAGCGTGAGCACGAGGCTGGTGCCGACGAAGCCGGTCTCCTCACCCCACGCCGAGAAGATGAAGTCGGTCTCCTGCTCGGGCAGGAAGCCCGCTTGGGTCTGTGGCCCCTCGAGGATGCCCTTGCCCGTGATGCCGCCCGACCCGATCGTGGTGACCGATTGTCGCTGCTGGTAGCCGGCGCCGCGAGGGTCGGCGTTCTCGTCGACGAACGCCGTGAGGCGTTCTCGGGCGTACTCCGGCATCAGGCCGGTCTGGAACGCCACCGACACCACGGCGATGCCCGAGATGACGAGCAGGAGCATCACCCGTGCCGGAACACCCGCAGCGAGGAAGATGCCGAGCGTGATGGCGCAGTAGACGAACACCGACCCGGTCTCGCCCTCGGCGAGCACCAAGAGGGCGAGCAATCCCAGGATGCCCAGGCCACCGGCGATGCGGTGTGGCTCGACCGAGCCCGATCGCCCGGTGAAGATGGCGGCCAGGGTCACCAAGAGCGCAAGCTTGGCGAACTCGGCCGGTTGCACCGAGACCGGACCGATCACGAACCACGCCTGCGTGCCCTTGATCTCCGTGCCGAGCGGCGTCAGCACGGCGACGAGCACGAGGACGGTGATGATGAAGGCGAGACCCAGATAGTTCCGAATCTCGCGGTAGTCGATGAATGCCACCAGACCGAGGAGCACCGAGCCGAGCAGGAAGAAACCTCCCTGCTTCATGAGGGAGAGCATGGCGCCATCGGGGTCGGCCTGTGTCGCGCTGAAGACCGCCACCATGCCCAGGGAGACCAGTGCGAACACCGCACCGAGCAGGGACCAGTCGACGTTGGCGAACTTGGCGGCATTGGCTTCGGGGCGCACCCTCGGGGAGGAAAGTGTGCTGGTCATGGCGAACTCCCGCTGGTGCTGTTCTCTGTCTGCGACGGCGCCGTCGTCTCCGCGGGACTCGACGACGGTGGAGCCGTGGTGGCCGGCGCCACCGAGGTGGTGGGGGAAGGCGTCGTCGGGGCCGGCTCGGTGCTGGTGGTCTCCCGAGGGACGGTCGTGGTCGTTGCCGGATCGGGATCCGGTGTCGGCGTCGGCTCGGCGGCCGGCTCATCTGCGCCGTCGTCGATGGCCGAACTGTCGGCATTGGAAGTGGAGGTGCCTCCGCCGATCTCCGGCGATCGGGGGAACTCGATGTGTGGCTCGCCGGCCAGCGGCGCCTCGGGCAACGGTGCGAACCCGCCGAGCAGCTCGAAGAAGCGACGGACCGCCGGCGCAGCTGCATCGCCACCGAACCCTGCCTGCTCGAGCACAGCGGCGACGGCGAACTCCGGAGCGTTCGCCGGGCCGTACCCGGCGAAGAGCGCGTAGTCGGCCTTCTTCGCGACCTCGGCAGTACCCGTCTTGCCGGCGATCGGATACTCCGACAGCGGGAACCCGGCAAAGGCCTTGGCCGCCGTTCCCGTCCGAGGCACCCGAGTCAGCCCGTCTCGGATCGTGCCCAGAGCGCCAACGTCGAGTGGCTCGTCGGCAACCACTCGGGGCTCGAAGTCGATCACGATCTCGCCGGTGACGGGATCAACGACCCGGTCGACCAGCCGAGGCTGATAGCGAATCCCGCCCGAGGCGACCACCGCGTAGGAGTCGGCCAGCTGCAACGGGGTGACGAGGAGGTCACCCTGCCCGATCGACAGGTTGATGTTGTCGCCGGTGAACCAGCGGGCATCCTCGCCGAATTCGGCCAGGCGGTTCTCCGGGGTCGGCACCCGTCCGCTGCGCTCCTCTGGAAGCTGGATCCCGGTGGCGGTACCGAAGCCGAACTGGCCGGCGACGTCTTGCATGATGGTCTCGCCGTAGGTGTCTTGCTGGACCCAGAATTTCTCACCGAGGGAGTAGAAGTAGGTGTCGCTCGACACCTCGATGGCTTCGGCCATGTTCACGTAGCCATACCGAGCGTCGCCGGCGTTGCGGAACTGGCAGCCGGACTGCTCGGCGCTCGTGCAGCTGCTGATCGTGAAGACGCCCTCGTCGTTCCAGTACTCATCAGCCGCACGCGCCCCACTGACCAGGGCGGCATACCCGGTCACGTGCTTGAACGTCGAGCCTGCGGGATAGAGGCCCTTGATCGAACGATCGAGCAACGGCGTGTCGGGTCGATCGAGGAGGGACTGGTACTGACTGGCCGACATCCCGAAGACGAAGTCGGACGGGTCGTAGTTCGGGAACGTTGCCAACGCCGCCACGCTGCCGTCTCGCACGTCGACGGCCACCAGACTCCCGGCATCGGCGACGTGGGAGCTACACCCCTTGCAGGCGTCACGCCGGCGGGAGCGCTCGAGTTCGTCGATGAGAATGCGTTCGGCCGCGTACTGGAGATCGATGTCGAGAGCGAGGTGCACGTCGTTGCCGGGCACCGATTCCTGGATGATCTCGACCTCTTTGATGACCCGGTTCTGGGCATCGACCTCGACTCGACGGATCTCGGGTGTGCCTCGAAGCGTCGACTCGAAGAGTGCCTCGATCCCGGCCCGGCCGAGCTCGTCGCCAGGCTGATAGACCTTCGAGTCGTTCTTGTCGTTCAGTGCATCGGCGGTCTCGGT
This sequence comes from uncultured Acidimicrobiales bacterium, assembly GCA_963698395.1. Classification (GTDB taxonomy): domain Bacteria; phylum Actinomycetota; class Acidimicrobiia; order Acidimicrobiales; family SZUA-35; genus JBBQUN01. The sequence goes on along the minus strand of CAVOQQ010000008.1, from coordinate 242,639 downwards.
ATCGGCGACGTTGCCGATGTAGCCGACGATGTTGGCCCCGGTGGAGCCATAGGGATAGACCCGCACGTACCGTCGCTCGACGTTGAATCCGGGGAACTGCCGTTCCTGCAGCGTGGCCCACAGCCGTGTGCTGACGTCTTCGGCGATCGGCTCGGGTTTGAGCGATCCGTTGCGAGCCGCTTGATAGCGACGCTCGAGTTGGTCGACCTTGAACCGCTCACCCTCCCGGTTCACCTCGGTGGCGAAATCGGCGAAGATCTCGGCCCGCTCCGCCTCGTCGAAGTCGCGCAGCTGGCTCCAGTCGAGCGTGACCACCCGTGACTCGCGACGCCCGGCCAGCACCTTGCCGTTGGCGTCATAGATCAAGCCGCGAGGCGCTTCGGTGACGATCTCTCGTGTGCGGTTCTCCGCCGCCTGCGCGGTGAACTGAGGCGCCTCCATGACCTGGAGGAAGTACAGCCGTGCCAGCAGCGTGCCGAGCAGGGCGATCGCCATGAGGCCAAGGAGGCCGAGGCGCCGAGGAAGCAGAGCCGCGTTCACGGGTTCACTCCGCCGGAGGTCGACGACATCGACGACATCGACGACCGTTCGTGGTCATCGACCATCCAACTCGCAGCCCGCGTCAGCGGGTGGACCAGCACCGCTCCGACAACGCCGAACAACAGCAGCCGGCCGACCGAGAGGAGCCCGAACGTCGGCGGTCGCAGACCGAAGACCGTGCCAGCCGCCCACGTTGCCGCGGTCACCAAGACCACGATCGCCGCCCCCTGGGCGGTGCGAAACGACGCGCCCGCCTGCAAAACCCGCTGACGGGCCAGCACGATCAGCCACGCAGCCAGGCAATACACCAGTGCCGACAACCCGAATGGGCCGAACTGCATGGTGTCGAGCAGCAGACCGGTGGTGAAACCGAGCACCGCAGCATCGCTCGGTGTGGCAACGAAGCCGATCGAGACGATGAGGATCAGCGGCAGGTCGATACGCACCAGGTCGAGCAGCTGGTAGCGGTCGAGAACCGACACCTGCACCACGATGGTGACGACGATGATCGCCAGAGCGTGCAGCCAGCGAATTCTCGATTCGGTCATCGCTGCGCCCTCATCATTCGGGCTCCGGAACGAGCAGAACGGTCACGTAACCGAGGTTCTCGAGGTCGGCGGTCGGCTCGAGCAGCGTGGCATCGCCGTCGATGGTCAGGCGACCGACGGGAATCCCGCCGGGATAGCGACTCCGGTCGAAACCACTGGTGACGAATCGAGTTCCCGACGAGACGAGTTCGACGGCGCCATCGACCAGGTCGACCACGAGAAGGTTGCCGTCGCCGGTTCCGGAGGTGACGCCGATGACACGTCCGCTGGAGGTCACCACACCCACGTGCAGACGGGCATCGGTGATCAGCTGCACCTGTGACCGCCCGCCTTCGGCGGCAATGATCCGACCGACGAGGCCGGAGCCGGTAACGACGGGCATACCGACGTCGCAGCCATCATCGGTTCCCCGATCGATCTCGACGATCCGCTCCAGGTTGGTGTCACGATCGGTCACCACCCGCGCCGTCACCCTCGGAATGTCACCGATGTAGTCGATCTCAGTCGCCTCGAGCAGTTCTGCCAATTCCTGCTCGGCTGCCGGCAACCGAGCGACTTGCCCTTCCAGTTCGGCGAGATCGCGGCGAAGCGCAGCGTTCTCGGCTTCGAGGTCGTCGTAGTGCACCGCACCATTCCACGCGCCGCCGATCGGGCTGAGCACGAAGCCGACGGCGGACCGCAAGGGCTGCGTCGCCGAGAACGCCAGCTGGCGCACGCCATTGAAGGGGCCAACCGATCGAGCGTCGAGCGTCATCAGCGCCAGCGCCGTGATGACGAGAAGCACGACGACTCTGCGAGAGGGAACGGCAGGTCGAGCCACGGGAAAAGGAACGCTCCGGCTAGTCCTGGTTCGGTGAATAGATGTTGCGCAACGTGTCGTAGGCCTCGAGGTACTGGCCGGACCCGATGGCCACCGCATGCAACGGGTGCTTTGCGATCTTTATGGGCATCCCGGTCTCGTGATAGAGCCGAGTATCGAGGCCCCGGAGCAGCGCGCCGCCACCGGCCAGGGTGATGCCGTGTTCCATGATGTCGGCCGCCAGTTCCGGCGGGGTCTTGTCGAGGGTGACCTTCACGGCGTCGATGATGGCACTCACCGGCTCGGCAAGGGCCTCGCGAATTTCTTCGGTGGTCGTGATGATGGTCTTCGGCAGGCCGCTGACGAGGTCTCGACCGCGGATCTCGGCCTCGTGCTCCTCAGGAAGTCGGTCGGCGGAGCCAAGATGGATCTTGATCTCCTCCGACGTACGCTCGCCCAGCGCGAGGCTGTACTCCTTCTTGATGTAGTTCATGATCGACTGGTCGAGTTCGTCGCCGCCGATCCGCACCGACTGCGAGGCAACGATGCCGCCGAGCGAGATGACCGCCACCTCGGTGGTGCCGCCGCCGACGTCGACGATCATGTTGCCCGTTGGGTCGTGCACCGGCAGACCGGCGCCGATCGCCGCCGCCATGGGCTCTTCGATGATGATCGCCTGACGAGCGCCTGCGAACTCGGCCGCGTCGCGAACCGCTCGCTGCTCGACACCGGTGATGCCCGACGGGACGCAGATGACGATGCGAGGTTTCGCAACCCAGCGACCGGGGCTGACCTTCTGGATGAAATACCGAAGCATCTCCTCGCAGATGTCGAAGTCGGCGATGACACCATCTTTGAGCGGCCGAATGGCTTGGATGTGGCTCGGTGTGCGGCCGATCATCCGTTTGGCCTCGACGCCGACCGCCAGTGGACGATTGGTGTGCACGTTGATGGCGACCACCGACGGCTCGTCGAGCACGATGCCGTGGCCTCGCACATAGACCAGGGTGTTTGCGGTGCCGAGATCGACTGCCATGTCGCGGGCCCCCACCGAGCCCAACATATTCGAGAGTCGAAATCCAGCCATTGCTCACCCCAACGTGATCATCGCCCGCTTTGGCAGGCTAGGAGAGGCGGGGCGACACCACAAGGGCGCCCCACCAGTGCGCCGGGTTGATCAGGCCAACCCGGGGAAGAAAATGCCAATCTCACGCACGGCGGACTCATTCGAGTCGGAACCATGCACGAGGTTCTCGGTCATCTCGGTGCCGAAGTCGCCACGGATGGTTCCTGGAGGCGCCGACGCCGGATTGGTCGGACCCATCATGGTGCGTACGATCGCGAAAGTGTCGTCGGGGCCTTCGACCACGGCGACGACGGCCGGGCTGCGAGACATGAAGGCCTTCAAGTCTTCGTAGAAGCCCTTCCCGACGTGCTCTTCGTAGTGCCGGTCGAGCGTGGCGGCGTCGAGTTGACGCAGTTCGACGGCGGCCAGGGTCAGGCCCTTGCGCTCGAATCGACCGAGGATTTCGCCAACGAGGCCACGTTCGACGGCATCGGGCTTACAGATGACAAGAGTTCTACTCACGTCCCGCAGGCTACTAGCGATGAAGACGATGTCGTGAGGGGTCGTGGTGTCGTCTTCACGCGCCCCGCTCGTCAGGGAGTCAGATCGCCGTTGATCTGGACCTCGGCGAAGTGCAGGTAGGTCCGACCGTTGATGAAGATCTTGATGTACCTACCCGTCGCACCAATCGCCACCGTCGACGGCGTTCCGACCTGACCGGGGATGTTGACCGACCTGGCGCCGCTGGCCTGAGCCGTGGCGAGGTCATTCGAGATCGGCGTGTCGCTCACGAAGACCCAGACGTTCGTGGCCCGACCCGCACAGCAATCGGTGCGGTTCCAGATACTGATCGAGTCGATGTACGCAGCGTTCGGCAAATCGAACCCAGCCCACGGATTGGTCGCCAAGCCAGAGTGGGCCAACACATTGCCACTCCAACTCCAGGAGCCGTTGGTATTGCCATCGACCATACGAGATGCAACCGTTTCCGGGCGGTACAGACTGATCATCGACACGGTGCTGTGACTGGCGATGTTCTCGATCAGCATCGGCTCGGTGGTCGTCGCAGTGGAACCACCCGTCCCTCCGACTGGCTCGGGGACATCGGCGTCGATGTCGGCTGCGGCGCAGCTCTCGCTCTCGACCTGCACCTCACCTCCTCCTTCGACCACGGCGGCGAAGCAAGTTCCCGAAGCCGACATCACCGCCGCCGCCCAGCGGCTCGGCGAACTCGCATCGACGCTCACGACCTTCGGGCCGGTCGACGCTTCGGAGGCGTCGACGTAGGTGTAGGTCGGCTCGGCGGCGGTGAGGGCAGCGGCCGGCGCGAAGGTGAAGTCGGATCGGAATTCGCTCAGGAGGATGGCGGTCGACATCGAGTTCCGGAGGCTCGATCGAGCATCGAGATCCCACGCCCGCTCCCGGGCGCCGAGCAACGTCGGCGTGGTGATGGTCATCAGTATCCCAAGAACCAGGACGACCATCATCACCTCGATCAGCGTGAAACCGCCATCATCACTCCCCCGCTCAGCGACGCGTCGCGACGACGGCGTTCGTGGTGAGTTGGAGGTCGACGAGCACACCATGCCAGCTTCGGTGGCCTCGACCGTCTTCATGAGCGCTTGTCCTCACGCGCAGCCGGGAAGGCACTGACGCGACGATGGCCCGACCGAGCGGTCGGGCCATCGTTCACACTGTTCGACGGTTTGGGCTACTGCTTGACGAGCTTGAGACTCGAGAGGTAGCTGCCGTCCTCACGGAGGTGGATCGTCACCGTGTGCTGGCCGGGTTGCAGGGTGATCTGCACGTCGGGTCCGCTGCCGTTGTTGTCGTTCACGTAGGTGTTGCCGTTGCCGATCTGCCACGTGTAGAAGGTGGACTGCCCGTCTACGGTCACGTAGAAGGAGTCGTCGCTGCCACTGTTGGCGGTGGTATTGCCCTGGATCTTGTAGGTTCCCGCCTGGGTGACCGTGAAGGTGAAGGTGGCCTTCGAGGTCGTCGAGTTCGGGCCGTTCATGTTGTTGCCGATACCGTTGGACACACCGATCTTTCCGTTGTTGAGCGCCATGTTGCCGCTCAAGCTGGCTTGCGAAGCGTTGGCCTCCAGAATCGCCGGCGGTGCCGTGGTCGTGGTTGGTGCGGTCGTCGTGGTCGTCGGAGCGACCGTGGTGGTCGTCGTCGGTGCGGTCGTCGTGGTGGTGCTCGACGGGGTCAGGGGGAAATTGTGGTTGTTGTTCGACGTCGTGCTCTTGCAGGTGCCGTTCGGCGCGTTGCCGTCGCCCCATTGGATGATGTCGGCACCCGAGCTGGTGCTGTTGCCATTCACATCCATGCACCAGCCAGTGACCTTGTTCTTGAACTGCACCGTGCCGTTCCACGACGGAACGACCGTCCAGAGCTGGTTGTCGGCTTCGGTGCAGGTCTGGTTCTTGACGCTGGCCGACTTGTTGTTGGATTCGGTGCCGAGGCAGCTTCCACTGGCCATGGAGACGGTCGCGAACCCGTCGGGCCGCTGATTGATCTTCATGGCCGGTGCACTCGTGCTGCAGGTGACCTGCTTGAGCTGCGTGCCGACGACCTCGAGGCACATGTTCGGGGTGCTGGTGCCGATCTTGCCGGTGAAGATCTGTGAACCCGACGGATAGGTCGGTGCTGCCGTGGTGGGGGTGGTCGAGCTCGACGGGGTGGAGGAGGTGGAGCTCGGAGCAACGGTGGTGGAAGTGGTGGTCGTCGGTGCGGTCGTCGTGGTCGTGGTCGGGACCGCCCACTCGGGCGGATTGTCGAGAATCGAGGTGGCCAGGTACTCGCGACCTTCCAGCGGTTCGGCGATGACCTGACCGGTGTCGGTGAGGTACTGCCCGGAGGTGTCTTCGAGCTGGGTCAGCGTTCCGAGCGCCACCGAAGTGAACGTCGCAAGGACAAGGGCGTAGCCGGTAAGCGTGGCGCCGCGCTGGTGTTGGCGAATCTCTGATCGACTGTTCACGAGGTCAGCATCGGCAGCTTCGTCAAAAAGCTTGAGACCGATGTGCCAATGACGCCGTCAAAGGAGTCGAATGGCCCCGGTGCCGGGCAAGCGTACCCGTCAGTCGGTGGTGGCGGTGTTGGCCTTCGCTCGGAGTTCACCGATCACGTAGAGGCTGCCGGCAACGAGGATCAGATCGTCGTCGTTGGTGACCGAGCGGGCTCGGGCGAAGGCCTGCACCACGTCGGGAATCACTTCGACATCGATCCCGATCGATGCCGCCGCCTCGGCGACTTCGGTGGCAGGGAGTGCCCGTGACCAGGCCGGCTGCGTGACGATGACGGCATCGAAGTCTCGGGCACCGATGGCCTCGAGCATCTCGACGGGGTCCTTGCCCACCAGCATCCCGAACACGAGCACCCACGAGCCGAGACGGGCGAACTCCTCGTCGAGGGTGTGCTTGGCGGCAAGGGCGCCGTCGGGATTGTGGGCTCCGTCGAGAATCACGATGGGGTTCCGCCCGACGAGCTCGAACCGGCCGGGGATCTCGACGGTGGCGAGCGCTTCGTCGATCACATCGGCTTCGAGGGCTCGATCGAAGAACGCTTCGACCGCCATCACTGCCGTCGCCAGGTTCTGTCCCTGATGCGCGCCGTGGAACGGAACGTGAAGCGACTCGATCATGCCATGCGGCGTGCGGATGTCGACCGAACGGCCGCCGAGAGCGACCAGATTCGACTCGAGATCGAAGTCGATCCCGTAGGCGAACGTGGCGACCGACGGCTCGCGATCGAAGATCGGGCGCAGATCGCCCATCGGCGACCCGAGAACGACTCGTGAACCGGGCTTGATGATGCCAGCCTTCTCCGAAGCGACTCGTTCGCGCCAGCCATCGGCACCGTCGGTGTGGTCCTTGCCGATGTTGGTGATCACCGCAACATCCGCATCGACCAGGTTGGTGGCGTCGTACCGACCGAGCAGACCCACCTCGACCACAGCGACCTCGACGCCCAGTTCGGCGAACCACGTCAGCGCAGCGGCCGTGAGGAGTTCGAAGCGGGAAGGACGGTGCTGGAGCAGCGGCTCGATGTCGGCAAGCAACGTGAGCGTGCGGGCCAGATCGATGTCGGAGATCATCTCGCCGTCGTAGCCGATGCGCTCGTTGATCTTCACCAGGTTGGGACTGGTGTAGGTCCCGACCGACAGGCCCATGGCCGCCAGGATGCCGGCGGCGAACCGGGTGGTCGAGCCCTTGCCGTTGGTCCCGGTGATGTGGATCACCCGGTAGCTGTGCTGAGGATCGCCGAGCGCCGCGAGCAGCTCGGTCATGGCGCCGAGGCTGAGCCCATCGGTGTCGCCGGCTTTCGGCAGGTTGTCTCGCAGCTGCTTGCTCCGGGCCGATCCCGTTGCCGGCGCCGATCCCTCGAGATTGGTGTGCGACTCGAGCCAGTCGATCGCCTGTGCGTAGTCCACTCGGGGCCTAGGAGGCGGCCCTGCGGGGGCGGCCTCGCCCTTCGGTTCGGGGCACCAGCGTGGGGTTGACCTTCTCGAGCACGGTTTCGGCGCTGATCACGCACCGGCCGATGTCGGTGCGACCGGGCAGGTCGTACATGACGTCGAGCAGGACTTCTTCGAGAATGGCCCGCAGACCGCGTGCACCGGTACCACGCAGGAGCGCCTGATCGGCGATGGCAGCGAGGGCCTCGTCGGTGAATTCGAGCTCGACGTCTTCCATGTCGAAGAACTTCTGGTACTGCTTGATCAGGGCATTCTTCGGTGCCACCAGGATCTCGACCAGTGCTTCTTGGGTGAGCGGCGACACGGTGGCGGTCACCGGGAGACGACCGACGAACTCCGGGATCAAGCCGAACTTGAGGAGGTCTTCGGGGCGGATGTGGGCGAAGAACTCGCCGGGATCCTTGTCCGCGGCCCGCTTGATGTCGGCCTGGAACCCGATCGAGTTCGAACCCATGCGCCGCTCGATGATCTTGTCGACCCCAGCGAACGCGCCACCACAGATGAACAAGATGTTGGCGGTGTCGATCTGGATGAAGTCTTGGTGGGGGTGTTTGCGACCACCCTGGGGTGGCACCGAGGCGACCGTGCCCTCGAGGATCTTCAGCAACGCCTGCTGGACACCTTCACCCGAGACGTCTCGGGTGATGGAGGGGTTTTCCGACTTGCGAGCGATCTTGTCGATCTCGTCGATGTAGATGATGCCGGTCTCGGCCCGCTTGACGTCGAAATCGGCAGCCTGGATCAGCTTCAGCAGGATGTTCTCGACGTCTTCACCCACGTAGCCGGCCTCGGTGAGGGCCGTGGCATCGGCGATGGCGAAGGGCACATTGAGCACCCGAGCGAGGGTTTGGGCCAGCAGCGTCTTGCCACAACCGGTGGGGCCGAGAAGCAAGATGTTGGACTTGGCGAGCTCGACATCGGTCGGGCTGGTGGCGCCGTGACGGATCCGTTTGTAGTGGTTGTAGACCGCGACCGACATGATCTTCTTGGCCGGTCTCTGACCGACGATGTACTCGTCGAGGAAGGCGGCGATCTCCGAAGGCTTGGGCAGTTCGTCGAAACGAACCTCACCGCCGTCAGCCTCTTCTTCTTCGATGATCTCGTTGCACAGGTCGATGCATTCGTCGCAGATATAGACACCCGGACCGGCGATCAGACGCTTGACCTGCTTCTGGGACTTGCCACAGAACGAGCACTTGAGCAGCTCGCCCCCCTCACCAAACTTCACCATGGGCGCTCCCCTTCTACGATTCGATGGCGCGAATCGGGCCAGAGGTGTCGGCGGCGTTGCGATTCGCGATCACGTCGTCGATGATGCCGTAGTCCTTCGCTTCCTGAGCGGTGAGGACGAAGTCACGGTCGGTGTCGGCGGCGATCTTCTCGATCGGCTGACCCGTGTGATGGGCGAGGATGGATTCGAGCTGCTTCTTGAGTCGCTCGATCTCGGCGGCCGCCAGTTCGAGGTCGGACACCTGACCCTGGGCTCCCGAGTAGGGCTGGTGCAGCAGAATCCTCGAACTCGGCAGGGCGAAGCGCTTGCCGGGGGCACCGGCGGCGAGCAGCACTGCCGCCGCCGATGCAGCCTGGCCGAAACAGATCGTCGCCACGTCGGGTCGGATGAACTGCATCGTGTCGTAGATGGCGAACATCGCATTGACGTCGCCGCCCGGCGAGTTGATGTAGAGGCTGATGTCTCGGTCGGGGTTCTCCGATTCGAGGTGCAGCAGTTCGGCGCAGGTGACGTTGGCGATCATCTCGTCGATCGGTGTACCGATGAAGACGATGTTGTCCTTGAGCAAGCGGGAGAACAGGTCGTGTCGAACCTCGCCCCGGCTGGTCTGCTCGATGACGTTGGGGATACTGACACCAGCGGTCACTCGCTGGTCGTAGGAGCTGCGCATCGGGTCGATCATCACTCGTCTTCTCCTTCAGATGCCGCCTCGGCGTCATCGCTGGCGTCATTGGATGCAGTATCGGCGGAATCATCGCTGGATGAACCGTCGGCCTCGGGCAGGACGAGGTCATCGGGCGAAATCGTGTTGCCGCTCTCGTCGACCAGGGTGGCGTGCTCCACCAACCAGTCGAGGGCCTTGCTCTTTTCCAGGTCGGAGCGGATCGAAGGCATCTGGCCGCCCTCGGTCAACTGGGCGAGCACGTCGGCGGCGGTCCGGTTGACCTGCTCGGCGATGCGCTCCATCTCTTCGTTGATCTCGTCCTCGGTGACCTGGAGGCCTTCGGCGACGGCGACGGCTCGCAGAGCGAGGTCCATCTTGGCCGAGGTGCCGGCAGTAGCTCGCAGCTCGGCGACCAGATCGCCCTGGTCTCGACCCGAGAACTGGAGGTACTGCTCGATGGTGAGGCCCTGCGCCTGGAGGCGCATGGCCAGGTCCTGCGCTCGGTTCTCGACCTCCATCTCGACCAGGGCATCGGGGATGTCGTCGTCGGAGACGAGATCGGCCACCGCTTCGGCCACCGCGTTGCGGCGGGTCGAGTTGGCCTGGTTCACACGGGTTTCTGTCAGGCGCTTGCGGTAGTCCTCGCGGAGTTCTTCTGCGCTGTCGAACTCCGTGTTGGCCTTTGCAAACTCGTCGTCGGGATCGGGCAGGACCGTTTCCTGCACCTCTTTGACCGAGATGGAGAACTCGAGCGGCTCGTCTTCGTCTTCGTCGGGGTGAGCGGCGGAGAAGGTGAGTTCGTCGCCGGCGGACGCACCGATGAGGTTCTCGTCGAGCTCTTCGACGACCGCACCCATGCCGACCTCGTAGACGTAGTCGTTGGCGGTGAGACCTTCGACCGGCTCGCCCTCGTGGGTGGCGGCGATGTCGATCGTGACTCGGTCGCCTTCGGCAGCGGGACGGTCGACGGTGACGAGTTCACCGAACTGGCCGAGCAGTCGCTCGATGGCACCGCTGAGGTCTTCTTCGCTGACGATCGGCGAAGGGATCTCGACCGAGAGATTCTGATAGCCGTCGATCTGGATGACCGGGCGGACCTGCACGATGGCCGAGAAGGTGACCGGACCGGCCAGTTCGCCTTCGACGATTTCGATGTCGGGCGAGTCGATGACGTCGACTTCGTGTTCGTTGACGGCCTTCACGTAGTAGTTGGGCAGACCGTTGCGGAAGGCCTCCGATCGGGCGTATTCACTACCGATCCGAGCTTCCAGCACCTTGCGGGGTGCCTTGCCGGGCCGGAACCCGGGCAGACGGACTTCTTTGGCCAGCGACTTGAAGGCCGCGTCGAGATCGTTGTCGAACTCGGCTTCTTCGACCTCGACGGTGAACTTGACTTTGTTGCCCTCGAGGGCTTCGACGGAGGATTTCACTGGGCGGAGTGTAGCGATCGGAACGCCGGTCGCCCTGATGGTGGTCAGACCATGCGCCACCTGTCGGGCGAACGTGACGACAATGCCACGCTCCGTGCTGGACGACCACGAAGAGGCGACTGTCGGGCGGGCCCGTGTGGCCCGCCCGCGCCACTGCGACGCCAGGTACGACACCGGTGACGCCACGAGGGAAAGGTGAGCGTGTTGCGCCGATGATGCGATACGATCACGGACCTTCGGGATGTGGCGCAGCTTGGTAGCGCACCTGCTTTGGGAGCAGGGGGTCGAGTGTTCAAATCACTCCATCCCGACCATTTGACCTGGTCAGAGACTTGCGACTGTCGGGTTTCGGACACCGCCGGGAGCGAGTCCACGCTCGTAGCGGTATCCAAGTGTTCGATTCGGCCCACTTACGTCGGCAGCAGAGGGATCGTTCATCCAAGGACTTGCAGACAGCTTCGTGAAGCCGTTCGACCATGGCTCTCGGATCGGGCCACCATCCGTATCCGTCGGCTGGGACCGTGTACTCGTCGAGCGACCGATTGCAGTTCGTCCTCAAGCACAAGAGGCGCCGAGGTGGACGATCAGCCCGGCGGGCTGCCCAGCATCGGCCCCCATTGAGAGCCGAGTAGCTCAGCGACATCGACCCGGTTCGGTGGGGTGGCGTCGTTGAACAGGTCGCCGTCGGTCCAGTGTTCGACCATGTGGCCATAGGGATCGCGCCAATAGTCGTAGATCTGACTGCCGAGGATGTGGCGACCGACACCCCACTGGTGCTGGCGGGCTGCGTTCTGGAGGTGCGTATGGCCGGTCATCAGGTCATCGAAGTCTGCGACCTCGAAGGCGGCGTGGTTGAAGCCGGCCTTGCCCCGGCCGACGCAGAACAGCGTGTGGTGGTCGACGTGCAGCGGACCCCGGTTGCACCGCATGAACGCCCCCAGCGAGCGGGTGTCGTCGATCGCGATCTCGTCGGAGGTGACCAGCCCGAAGTGACGCTTGTACCACGCTTCGCTTTCGCGAAAGTCGATCACGTCGAGCACGACGTGGCCGAGCCGTTTGACGTGGGACGGCCCGGGATCGAGTCGAACCGTCTCGCCGAGCCGTGGTCGTGCTGTCGCGTCATTGAGGCCGACGCGGCCCGCCACGTCGAGCGCTCCAACCGAACCCCGCGCGGCGACCACCTCGACCTGGAAGCCGTTCGGGTCGGTGGCGCTCACGACCTTGCCCCCGCCCGGACCGTCGAGGTCGCGCACGTCGCCGAAGTCGCCATGGAGGGCCAATGTCTCGAGGTCTTCCACGGATGCGGCGTCGAACGCCAATCCGACGAAGGCCGGTTGCTCTGCGAGGTGGGTGACGTGGACGAAACCCTCGTCATCGGTGCCGCGGATGTAGAGCACCGATTCGGTGCGCTCGCTCCGCTGCATGCCGAAGTCGGAGAAGTATCGCTCCATGACGTCGAGGTCGGGCGCCTCGAAGCGTACGAACGCCACGTCGGTCACGTTGATTCCGGAGGGGTTGGTCATCATGTTCGTTCCTGGCTGTTCGGGTGGTGCATTCGGACGTCCTTGCTGCTCAACTGTCGCCTGCAATGTCGAGGAGGAAGCCGGTGGGCTCGGGCATCCAGCGAGGGGGCGCCATGGCCGCCGGATCGGAGATCACTTCGACGATGGCCGGCAGACCGCTCGCCACCGCCTCGTCGAGTGCACTGGTGAGCTCGCTCGGGTCCTCGACTCGAACGCCGAATGCCCCCATGCCAGTCGCGAGATCGGCGAAGTCGACGTCGCCGAACTTCCAGTGATGATCGAAGTCGACGCCGTTGCCCGAGTTTCTCCAGACTGGCGTCTCCTGGTTGAGGGAGAAGTTGTTGTTGATGATCGTGACGGTGTTGATGCCGTAGCGAACAGCGGTTTCGAGCTCGGACAGGTGGTAGTAGTAGCCGCCATCGCCGGTGAAGGCGAAGACCGGCCGATCGGGTTGCCCGCACTTCGCGCCCAAGGCAGCGGGGAATCCCCAACCGAGAGATCCGGCCGCTCGCAGGAACTTCTGCCTGGGGCTGGTCATCTGCAGGTACTGGGCTGCCCACATACCGGCATGGCCGGTATCGCACACGAAGATCGCGTCGTCCGGGAGGTAGGCACTCAGGTCTTCGAGCACACGCTCGGGTCGAATCGGCACGACGTCGGAGGTACGCAGTGCTCTGGTCGAGGTGGTCCACTCACCGACGATCGTCGCCACGCGATCGAGCCACTCCGTCCTGGGAGCGATCGTCGTCGATCCATCGGTCAACTGGCGGATCCCCACTCGGGCGTCGGCGCACATGGACGCAACGTTCGGATAGTTGCGGCCCAACCCGCTCGGGTCGATGTCCAGCTGGATGACCACTTTGCCGGCGCCAGGAGTCTTCCAGTGATTGGTGACCTGACCGCCGGTCATGCTTCCGATGTAGAAGACGAGATCCGACTCGTGGACCACCCGATTGGCGCTTGCGCGCGAGTAGAGGCCGACGACGCCGACACAGAGCGCGTCGTCGTCGAGGACCGCCCCCTTCGCGTTCAAGGAGGTTGCGACGGGGATGCGATGCTTCGCAGCGAAGCGGCGCAGCTCGTTTTGAGCGCCCGATGCCACGACACCGCCACCGGCCACGATGACCGGACGTTCTGCGGCGGCCAGCGCTGTGAGCACGGCGTCCACATCGCTTGGCTCGGCAGCAGGCCGAAATGCCGGAATCTGGGCAAACCTGGTTTCGACGATGTCGTCGTCGTCCATCTCGCCCATCGTGATATTGCCGAGCAGTCCGGCGATCGCGAGATGCGTTGGTGCCGGGCAGCCAGACGTCGCTTCTCTGAAGGCTTGACGGAGCAAGTCGGGCAGCCGATCGAGGCGATCGACCCGCACGTTGAACTTCGTCACCGGATCGAACGCTCGCTCGTCGTCGATCTCTTGGTAGTCGCCTCGGTACCGGTACTCGTCGGTGCTGCCGCCGGTGATCGCCACGATCGGCGACCGGGCCATGAATGCGTCGCGCAGACCAGCGAGGAGGTTGCTCCGACCGATGCCCTGGGAGCCACAGATGCCAGGCCGACCCGTTGCCCTGGCGTAGCCATCGGCCATGTAGGCGGCGGCCTTCTCGGAGTGCACACTGACCGGTTTCATACCGTGTTCGGGACGCTCCATCTCGCGGCATCGCGCCGGGCACGATGAGCGGCCCATGGAAGAAGTGCGTCACCCCGTACCGGGCGAGGGTCTTGGCGAGGTAGTCGTCCCCCGTGATCTTGCTCATGTCACCACGTTCCAGAAGAGTGATGTTGCCATCGAACCCGACCTCAGCTGAAGCGGGCCGGAAGCGAGTCGAAGGTGCGCAAGACGTTGTGCAGCCCGATGCTCGCATCACCGATATGGATCGTGGCGACATGTTGGGTCATGGCGTGAAGCAGCGAACGCATCTCGAGCCTGGCGAGGTGTACACCCAGGCAGAGATGGGCACCCGATCCGAACCCGACATGAGCGTTGCGTTCCCGGGTCACGCGGAAGGCATCGGGGTCCTCGAAACGTCGTTCGTCGCGGTTCGCCGACGCGAGCACTGTCCATACGCGTTCGCCTGCGTCGAGGTGGACGCCCGACACCTCGACATCCTCGGTCGTGAGCCGAGTGAAGCCGCGAATCACCGTTTCGTGGCGAAGAACCTCTTCGACCGCCCGATGCACACGCTCGTCCGGCTCGTCGCGAACGAGCGCCCACTGGTCGGGATGTGTGCCGAGAAGATGGAGCATGTGGGCGATGCCGTTGAGCGTGGTGTCGAGTGCCGGTCCGAGGTAGTCGATCAGCATCCCGCTGAGGTAGTGCGAATCGATCTCCCCCCGATCGACAGCCTCGAACAGTTGGTCTCCCCAGCTGCCGGGTCGCAGCATCGAACGATCGATCGAATCGGCATAGGAACCCAGTTCTCGTGCGATCGCCGCATCGGCCAGACCGCGTTCGTTGGCCGTGCCCAAGAGGTTCAACGCCGCCGAGGACCAATCGAGCATCCGCTCACGACCGGCCTCCGGGAGCCCGACGAGGTGGCTCACGATCTCCACGGGCAGGCGCTGAGCGAACTCGGCCATCCCATCGAAGTCACCGCGACCGACCAGATCCCGGACGAGTCGATCGGCCATGTCGTGAATGGTCGCGGCGAGTTCGTCGATGTTCGGCGGGCTGATCGGTCGACCCACCACCGACCTGAACTGGCGATGGAGCTCGCCGTCCGACATCAACGTATTCGGGCGGTTTCCGCCGTTCATCATCGGGTTGATCGCAACGCCCTCGCTCGAGATGAACACCTCGGGATTCCTCAGAACATCTCGAACGGCCTCGAAGTGCACCGCTGCGACCACATCGTGCCGGGGAAGCGAGACGAACGGCCCGAGATCCCGCATCGCCCGATAGTGCGGATATGGGTCGAGCAGAACGTCATCGCTGAAGAGGTCGACGTCGTAGACCGGAATGCTCATGACGGCGACCCACCGGTCGAGGTCGCACCGCCCGATGTTGCCTCAGCTGCTGCACGCACCGTGTCGAGGATGGCGTCGATCTCCCCGGCGGCGGGAACCGCACTCCCCCGCCAGGCAACGTGCTGATCGGGCCGGAGCAGAACGAGGGGTTGCCGATAGATGCTCGCAGCGTGAGCATCGTCGATCTGCACGACGTCGAGGGGCATACCCCGCGATCGGGCGGCGCTGAGGAACGCATCGACGTCGTCGCGGCCGAAATTCAGCAAGGTGAAGCCGGTACCGAACAGATCATGGATCGGTTCACCCGACGAGAGGAACACGTTCGGGGCGCGAACTCCCGGCCACGTCGACGGCTCCACCGACTCCCACTCGTAGGGCGGAGCGGGGCCGTCCTCGTGGACGATCACGGTCGAGTCGTCGTAGCGATACCCCCACTCGAGGCCCCACGCTTCGTTCTCGAGGTTGCCCAACTCCGAGATGAGCTCGCCGTATTCCCTACGCCGGGCCCGCCCCTCGTCGGAATCCTCGCCGATGATCGGGTGGTACGCCTTGGCGATGTCGCGGCGGATCACGGCGTGCCGAGCCGAGCCCAGACGAACGCGAGCGCCGACATGGCGCCGCTCCAGCTCGTACGCTTCGAACAGACCAGGTCCACCCCATCCCTGCACGTTGGCTGCCAGCGCCCAGGAGAGCCCCAGTGCGTCTCCGAGGCCGCTGTTCATGCCGTAGCCGCCCGTCGGGATCACTTGATGGACCGAGTCGCCTGCGAGCCAGACGCGTCCGCTTCCGTAGTGATCGGCCAACGCGAGAGTCGGCCGCCACGGGTTGGATTGGAGGATCTCACAGTCGAACTGCCGACCGAACAACTGAAAGAGGATGTCTTTTGGATCCCGAGTCTCGTGATCCGGGACGACGGCGGTCGCGACGTGAACCGTCCAGGTGTCCTTGTCGTTCTGCGAGATGACGTTCCAGCCGAGCGGCGACTGGTAGTGCCACACCGAACCGATCCGTTCGAAGATGCCCGGGTCGTGCGACGTGAAGTGGATCATCACCACACGCGGATCCTTCCGCCGCGGGCTCTCCGGCCGGCCCCGCTCACCGTCGAGATCATTCGATCGGTCGTACCCGGTCGCTTCGAAGTCAGCCGGCTCGATCGTGTGGAGTGCGATGCCGAGCGTCCGTCGCGTCACGCTTCCGGCACCGTCGCAACCGGCGAGGTATTCCGCCCGGATCTGCTCGGTCGCACCGGTCTCGGAGTTGGAGATGGCGGCCGTCACGCCGTCGGTGTCCTGTTCGAACGATTCGAGTGCCCACCCGAAGCGGACGTCGATGTGGCGACAGTGCGTCTCCAGGTACGCCTTCAGGATCGGCTCCAGGTGCACCTGCGAGATCCGCATGCTCGGCTCACCGGCCATGCTCCCATCGTTCGTCTCGCGCAGGAGTTCACGTGCGGCGGCGACCGACGGATAGTCGAAGCGAGCGAGTTCGGGACTGTCGAAGTGATCGGTCCAGACGACCGACATCGGATGCCGCTCCGACACCGCGCCGGCGCGCAAGTCGTCCATGACACCGAGGCGACGAAAGATCTCCATGCTTCGACCGTTGGTGATGTCCATCTTCGGATGCCGTGTGGTCGTTGGATTGCGCTCGATCAGGATCGCATCGATGCCTCGGTGGTCGAGTTCGAGTGCGAGCACGAGCCCGACCGGCCCACCACCTGCGATCAAGACCGGCGTCGTGTTCATTTGCTGCTCCATCCCCATACTGCTTCTGTCGCTCGTTCGAACACTGCTCGTTCGGACACTGCTCGCTCGGAGCCTGTTCGTTCAAACACTGCTCGCTCCCCCATAGCGAAGGTGGGCGCCCGTACGAACGATCTCTCGCACGGCCCGCTCGACCATCGTCCGTCCGAGCGTGACACTTCGTTCGTGCAACCCCTCGTTGGCGAGGATGTTGAACGGGATGCCGAGGAAGAAGATCGTCGCCGCGGTGTACGCCCGCATGGCTTCGTCGAGGTCGATGTCGACCCCCAGCGATGCCAACCGGTCGAGGTATGCCTCGATCAGTTCCGGTGTGCGCTCCTGCGCATCGGCGCGCAGCGACTGGCAGAGTAGATAGGACACATCGACCATGCCGTTGCAGGCCGTCATGAGCTGGAAGTCGAGCACGACGACGCTGCCATCTTGCTCGAACAGCAGATTGTCAGCCCGACAGTCGCCGTGGATCACCGTTGGGGTGCCCATCAGGTCGTCCATGATGCGCGGGCCGGTCTCGACGAACGAGTCCCAGATGGCGATGAGTTCGGGGGGAAACCCGTCGGCCAGCATCGGACGGACCTTCTGCCAGTCGTCGATGTTCTTTGCCGGGATCAGCTGCTGCAACAGCTCGTCATCGAAGGGGAGGAGCTCTCGGGCCAGATCGGGCTTCACCTTGCCCCAGAAGGGGGCGTGGAAGTCAGCCAGCATCTCGACCGACTTCCGTGCGTCGGCGAACGAGAGTCCTTCGATCTGGTCGACGCCCCGACAGCCGGCGATCTCCTCCAGCACCACCACGAAACCCTGATCGTCTGGGTACATCTCGGCGAGGTAGCAGCGCGGCGTCGTGACGTCGACGCTCGCCGCAAGCTCGCGATAGAAGCGCACCTCGCGGACGTAGAACTGGAGCATGCCGGCAAGGAACCGCATGTCTGCATTGGTGCTCGCGAGCTTGACGATCAATGACGACGGACCCTCGCTCGGCCCTTCGTAGGTCACGGCGACCCGCAGGAGTGAGCTCACCATCGACTCGGCGCCGCCGAATGGCGTGACCTCGACGACTGCCACCTCGGCTGCGGCGTCGAGGTCGCCCGTGGAACGCAGGAGATCGGTCACCCAAGCTGGGGTCAGGTCATCGGCGGAGGTGATCATTCCTTGTGCCATTGCTTGCTTCCTCGGGGTTGAACGGCTCGGTCGGTCGTCGGCGGATTGCGTCGCTCGGCTCACAGGTCCGAAACACGCACGCACCTGTTGGTCATGGTTCCCGAGCCCGGAGATCGTCGTGGTGATCACGTCGCCGTCTGCGAGGAATCGCCTGCTTGCGGCGCCGACGCCTTCGGGGGTTCCGGTGAAGATGAGGTCACCGGGAACGAGCGTGGTCACCCTCGAGATGTACGAGATCAACGTGGGAACGTCGAAGATCAGGTTTGCCGACGTGTCGTCTTGACGCGCGTCTCCGTTCACGGTCGTGGTGATCTGCATCGAGTCTCGATTCTCCAACTCATCGAGCGACACCAGCACCGGTCCGGTCGGACCGAAGGTGTCGAACGACTTGCCGAGATCCCAGTGCGGTGGCTTGGCGGCGAACTGCATCCTGCGATCGGAGATGTCCTGGGCGACGGCCATGCCCACGACGTGATTCCAGGCATCGGCTTCGGCGATGTCCTTGCCTCCGGTGCCGATCACCACGAGGAGTTCACCTTCGTAGTCGCAGGCGTCACTACGCAGGTGGACGTCGGCAGTCGGTCCGACCAGGCACGACGGGAACTTCGTGAACACGAGCGGCACCTCGGGCGGGTCGACCTTGCCCTCGTCGGCGTGTGCCTGATAGTTCAGACCGACCGCGAACGACTTCTGCGGACGGGGAACCGGCGGCCCGACCTTCGCCATGTCGGCCGAGAGCCGGCCGGTCGCAACGCGATCACCCAGCGTTGCGGAGAGCTCCGACAACAGCCCCGGTCGAAGGATCGCCTCCATCGGGTCGGCGAGGGTCGCGTCGCCGGCGAGTTCGGCGAGGTCGTGGTAGTCGTCGCCGCTGACGAGCGCTGGCGCGACCGGCGACATTGGCAAGGCGGAAACCCATGTGGTGATGCTCCAAGAGTATGTGGGGACGGGCGGGCGCACGGAGGAACGCTCGCAACTTCGGCATCATATATTCTATGAAATGGAGAATCAAGACGGCAGCCGGTGTCGAGTCCCGGCTTCAGATGCCACAATGAGAGCGTGAGCACACGACCGACCGACGACGACGCGAACCCCTCACGCGCACCGACTGGGCCTACCGCCAACTCCGCCACGCCATCCTCGGCGGCGAATACAGCCCCGGAGACTCGCTCGTCATCACCGCTCTCGCCGACAAGATGGGCATCTCGGCCACGCCCCTTCGCGAAGCGATCCGCGATCTCGCATCCGACGGGTTCGTCGAACTGCAATCGCACGGCAAGGCGCACGTCGCCAAGATCGACCAGCAAGAGGCCAGCGAGATCTACGAGCTCCGACTCATGCTCGAGCCCGTTGCGCTCGAACGTGCCGTACAGCACGCCGACGACGCCTACGGCGATCGAGTCGAAGCAGCGTGGCAAGCGCTCACCCACCAACAAATCGCCTCGCCGAGCGTCCATGCGAACTTTCATCGCGAATTGATCGCCACCTGCGACTCTGCCTGGCTGCTCAAGCTCGCCACCCAACTCGCCGACCGCTCCGGACTCATGATCAGCGTCGGCCTCCAGGCGGGATCGAAGTCCTACAACTCCGCCGAGGCACACCGAACGCTGAAGGATCTGGTCGTCTCCGGTCAGGGAGCGGCGGCCGCCGATGAACTGCGACGCCACCTTGCGGGGTCGATCGCCCTCATCAACCGAGTCGCTCGAGAACAGAGCAAGGCGGGCGGCGCCACCGCCGCCACCTGAGGCGACCCACATCGGTGCAACTCTCGAACCGTTCGGGCCGGCGGGGTGATCTCGCCGAAAACCCGCATCCGAGCAGAAGCTTCTCGAGTTCTGCCTTTCGACGACCCGATGCTTCGACGCTTGATCCGACGAGCGCACTTCTGAACACCATCACAGCGCCGGAGGCGTGCCTTGCCAACGCATCGGAGATCGTCGATCCAGGTCACTCGCTATGGCGCTGACGAGGTGCTGCGAGCGTGAACCGAAGCTGCTGGAGGGAATCATCCCGTGGGTCGTTCGCCATCGTGTTCTTCGTCGACCGTCGAATTGGTGAGTGAGCCGTGGCGGGTGGCCACGTTCTTGACATCGCAGAAGAAGTCAAAGCTCCACGTTCCGCCCTCCCTGCCGATGCCAGAGTTGCGAGACCCGCCGAACGGTGCCGCCAGTTCACGGACGTAGTAGCAGTTCACCCAGACGGTGCCCGCGACAAGCCGATCGGCGACGTCGTTGGTTCGGGTTTCATTGCGACCGAAGACGGTGGCGGCGAGTCCGTAGTCCTGGTCGTTGGCGACAGCAACCGCTTCGTCGGCGTCGGCCACGGTGTGCCAACTGAGAACCGGTCCGAAGACCTCGCTGCGGAACAACTCCGAGTCGGAGGCGACCTGATCGAACATCGTCGGCTGGAAATAGAGCTCTCCTGCTTCATGACGACCGCCACCCCACAGCACCCGAGCACCTTCCTGCTTTGCGCGCTCCACGAATCCCTCGACTCGGTTGGCGTGGCTCGGGTGGATGAGCGGGCCGATGCGCGTGTTCTTCAGTCTCGGGTCCCCAACGACCAGTTCGGCCACCAGGATACGGACCCTCTCGAGGAGTTCGTCGGCGACGGATTCGTCGACGACGATCCGCGTTCCCGACAGGCACACCTGTCCGGCGTTCATGTATTGCCCGGCGATGGTGGAAGCCGCGGCGTCGAGGTCGGCATCGGCCAGCACCACCAGTGGGGACTTTCCGCCGAGTTCGAAGCTCACCGGTGTCAAGGTTTCGGCTGCTGCTCGACCGATCGAGCGAGCGGTCGGCGTCGAGCCGGTGAAGCTGATCCGTTCGATGTTCGGGTGGCTGACGAGCGCTGCGCCCGCAGTGTCACCGATTCCCTGGACGACGTTGAGGACACCGGCCGGGAGGCCCGCTTCGTGACTGATCCGGGCCATCAGTCCGGCCGTCAACGGTGCCCACTCCGGGGGTTTCACCACGATCGTGTTCCCAGCAGCGAGCGTGGGACCGACTTTCCAGGTGGTCAGCATGAACGGGGCGTTCCATGGCGTGATGAGGGCAGCGACACCGCTCGGATCCCATCGGACACGGTTCGAGACATGCTCGGACTCAATGGTTGCGCCGAGCGTGCGTGCGTGCTCGGCGAAGAAGGAGATGTTGTGAGCGGCTCGGGGAACGACGGCTCGCTTGAGGCCCGACAGAAGTGAGCCGTTGTCGACGCATTCGACCGTGGAGATCTCCTCGACCTGTTCGTTGATGAGTGCGGCGAATCGGTGCAGGATCGGTGCTCGTCCTTCGGGGCCGAGCTCGGCCCATGCCGGAAAGGCCGTGCGGGCCGCAGCGACGGCAGCGTCGACATCGGCCCCGTCGCCGGCGGCGACGTCGGCGAGATGAGTGCCGTCGATCGGCGAGTGATTCTCGAATCGCTCCGACGAGGAGACCCATCGCCCATCGATCCAGTGATCGGTCGGGACTTCGACTCCGTCGATCGTTGCCGTGTTCACGGTGGTGGGGACGGGAGTGCTCATGGATCTTCTCGTTTCTCGTTCAGAACGCTTCGGCGCTGCGGAGGCAGTTCGAGCCGTGATCGGCCGAGGGTGCGGGCTGCGAGATCGTCGGTCCGGTTTGAGCGGACATCGAGAAACCCTGCTCGCCGATCCTCGCCTTACTGGAATGACCATTCCTGTTGGAACGAGCCTGACAATAACGATGGACTCGACTACCGTCAAGGGCCATGAGCAAGCGAGCAATGCGATCGAACGGAATGGCGTCGCGACGCCAGATCCTCGACGCCGCCGCGGAGATCGCCCGTGAGCACGGCTATCAGGGCACGAGCATCAGTGCCGTATCCAAACGATCCGGTCTCCCGAACAGCTCGATCTACTGGCACTTCGAGAACAAGGAAGCGCTCATCACTGCGGTCATCGACGACAGCTACACACGATGGCGTGAAACATTCGACGCCACCGCCACCCAGCAGGAGAACGCCGGCGACCACACCTTCGAGCAGCTCTTCGCGAGTCTCGGCGAGTTCCCCGACTTCGTCCGGCTCGGACTGATCATGACCCTCGAACGGGCACCCGACGGCGACGGAACGGCCCGACAGCGGTTCTTCGAGATCCGCCAGGAATCGCTGTCTTGGTTCCGCACTGCGCTTCGCCGCGACCACCCTCGTCTCGACGCAACACAGGCTGATGCGCTGGCCGCCATGACCTTCGCACTCCTCGATGGATCCTTCATCGCCGCCATCGCCGGCGAACCCACCCCGACACCCAGAATGCTGAGCTCGGCGATCCACATCCTCGCAGCGTCCATGTGTCACGAATGAGGAGCCATCATGACAACCACTGAAGCCATGCCCTCACCGTCCAACCCGATGACGTTCTTCACCCTCGGCGATCGGTCGAGCGGAGTCACGCCCACGTGCAACCGAGTGGAAGGAATGCGAACGTAATGCATTGGACCGATTTCGGAATACGCCGGATGCCGCCCATGAGCGGTCGCACTCGCATCACCGAGCTTCCCCCGCAACTCCAACCGATCGTCGACGAACGGGTCGCACACCTCGACCAGCCGATCTCGGGCATCACCAGCGACGGGGTCGTCCGCCATGGACTCTACGGGCTACATGCCGCCACGTCGTCGCTTGCACCGTTGGTCGACGCTGCCCGAGCCTTCCTCGAGATCCTCGACGACGGCCAGCGTTCTCGGGCACAACAGCCGCTCGACAGTGAGCACTGGCGCACCTGGATCAACGTGCACCTCAACTTGTTTCGCCATGGGGTGATGCTCGAGGAACTCGATGCCTCTGGTCGACAGCTGGGCCTCGCTCTCCTGCGTGAAACGCTGTCGGCTCGTGGGTTCGCCCAGGCCCGGGACATCATGCGCCTCAATCAGTTCGTCAGCGAGCTCACCAAGCGACCCGATGAGTTCGGTGAGTGGCTCTACTTCGTCACCGTCTTCGGCGACCCGGGCACCGACGAGCCCTGGGGTTGGCAGATCGATGGCCACCACCTGATCGTGAACTGTGTGGTGGTCGGTCATCACCTGGTGCTCACCCCCACGTTCATGGGGTCCGAACCATGCCACGTGCACACCGGTCCGTTCGCCGGCACCCGCGTGTTCGCGGCCGAGGAGCGTTCGGGACTCGATCTCGTGCGAACGCTCGACGAGCATCAGAGAAGTCAAGCGATCGTCCGACCCTCGATCCACCCCGACGACCTCCCACCGGATCTGCGCCACCCCTTCGATGGCCGCATGCTGGGGGGCGCCTTTCACGACAATGCGGTGATCCCCACCGACGGCATTGCGGCGACCGATCTGTCCGAGACCCAGCGACACCTGCTGCTCGACCTCGCGTCGACCTACGTGGGCTGGACCCGCGACGAGCACAACGAGGTGAGGATGGACGAAGTGGTCCGCCATCTCGATGAGACATGGTTCTCGTGGATGGGCTCGACCGGCCACGGAGAGCCGTTCTACTACCGGGTGCAGAGCCCGGTGCTGCTGATCGAATTCGATCACCACCCGGGTGTGGTTTTCGACAACGGCGTACCGTCACGCAACCACGTCCACACCGTCGTTCGCACGCCCAACGGCGGGGACTACGGCGTCGATCTCCTGCGCCAGCACCACGACCGCTTCGACCATGCCCATGGCGACCACCGACGTCGCGATCAGATCGAGCAGACCACACCGACAGAGCGGACGTCGTGACCAATCCGGTACACGGCTCGCTCGATCCGGACGCCGAAGGCCCCGAACGGGCACTCAAGCAATCGCTTGCTTCAGCGACCCAACGGCTCTACTGTTCGTGTGACCGGCGTCGCACGCCATCGGCGCCTCACGACAAAGGGACCTGATGCACACCGACGAGATTCCGACTGTTGATGACCTGACACCGTTGTGGTTCACCGAGTTGCTGCGATCGAACGATGCGCTCGACAACGACACGGCCGTAGCCGCAGTCGAGCTCCGCCCCTTTGGCAGCGAGGAGTCGATGATGAGTTCATTG
Source organism: uncultured Acidimicrobiales bacterium (assembly GCA_963698395.1). GTDB lineage: Bacteria > Actinomycetota > Acidimicrobiia > Acidimicrobiales > SZUA-35 > JBBQUN01. Next base: position 218,461 of record CAVOQQ010000008.1, on the reverse strand, counting down.
CATCGCGCCACACTCAGCTACGACGGTCCGACCGACGCACCAGCGAGTCTGGTGATCAAACTCGCCAGCGACAACGAAGGTCAGCTGTTCGTCGCCGGTCTGTTCAAGTTCTACGAGCGCGAAATCCGATTTCTACGACGAGATCGCCGAGCGAATGATCGTCGACGTTCCGCGTTGCTACCGAGCCGACATCGACGTCGAGAAGCAGAGCTTCGTCCTCGTGCTCGAAGAAGCCGAGGGGCGACGCTCGGTCGACCAGATCACCGGCGTCGGCTACGAAGATGCCGTGACGGCGCTCCAGGAACTCGCCGACATCCACGCCCCGCACTGGGGCGCCGACCTCAGCTCGGAGTCCGAGACCTTCCTCCCGTTCAACGGAGAACTGCTACCCCAGATCCTGCCCGATCATTTTGCCGGCGACTGGGCCAAGGCTCGGCCGAAGGTCCTCGACGAGCTCCCGGCCGATTTCATCTCGCTCTGCGACAACTGGTCTGTCAACGCCAGCCAGATTCTCGAGGGCATGCATGGCACCGACACGCTCTGCCACGGCGACTACCGCAGCGACAACCTCCTGTTCGACGCCGACGGCAAGGTCCTGGCACTCGACTACCAGCTGGCATCGGTCGGCCACGGCATGACCGACGTGGCCTACTTCATCTCACAGTCAGTCGACGACGAGGTCGCCGCGACCTGCGGCGAGGAGCTGATCGCCGCCTATGCCAAGCCGACTCGCCCGACATGGAATCGAGCTCGACCTCGAAGAAGGAATGGATCGCTACCGCGCCGGGCTCGTGTTCTACATCAGCATCGCAGCAGGGCTCCTCGCCTTCGACACCGTTCCCGAACGAGCCGACCAGCTCGGGCGGACCATGCTTCGCCGAATCGCCGCCGAGGCGATCCGTACCGGCGCTCACCTCCAGTTCGGTTGACCGTGCCGAACGATCTGGTCACCAATTCATGCTGCCTCACCCTCGCCGGCGCAACGCAGGTGCTCGAAGCCGCCATCTCGCACGCAACGGCGATTCGCCGTGCCTTTTGCATCGCAGTGACCGACACCTCCGGCGAACCGATCGTCACCGCCCGAATGGACGGAGCTCCCCGCATCTCGGCCGGCATTGCCGCCAACAAGGCATACACCGTCGCCGGTTTCGGCGGGATGCCGACCTCATCATGGTGGGACAACATCAAGGACGACGCGTCGCTGGTACACGGCATCACCCACACGCCGGGTCTGGTGGTCTTCGGTGGCGGGGTCGGTGTCTTCGTTGACGGCCTGCTCGTTGGTGCCATTGGCGTCTCGGGCGGCTCGACCGAACAAGACACCGCCGTGGCAACCGCAGGCGCAGGCGCCCTCATTCAGCAGGATTGACCCACCCCAACGGCGCATCGACGCCACGATCAAAGGAATCACACCGATGACGAACACCAAACCCAGTCAGCCGTCGATCTCGCACATGGTGATCAATGTCCGAGACATCGAGGCGACGCACGCCTTCTACACCGAGATGCTCGGCTTCAGCCAAGTCGGCCAGATCGGCGGGCCCGAGGAAGATCAGAAGCTCGACATGCGCTTCTACCAGGGTGCCGGCAACCACCATCACGACCTCGCGTGCGTCCAGGTGCGAGATCCTTCGCTTTCGCCCGAGGTCACTCGATGGAAGATGTTCCCGGATGTCGCAGGGATCGTGCACATCGCACTCGACTACGGCAGTCGAGAGGCGTGGCTCGCCCAAATCGAGCACCTCCAAGCCCACAACGTCGAGTTCATCGTTCGCGGCAACCACGGCATGACCCACAGCGCCTACATCGCCGATCCCGATGGCAACGGCATCGAAGTCCTCTACGACCTCCCCCGCGAGGTCTGGGAGAACGACATCGACGGAGCCCTGAACTACTTCGAGAACCTGCCCCGCGAAGGCGAGGCGACGCTGCTCGACGACACCAACTACAAGGTGTTCGGCGGAAGCTGACGTCAATCCGGTGCGGAGCGAGGGCGCACGTCGTCGCTCGTTCGTCGACGATCACTGCTTCCGGAGACCGCCGATGTAGAGGGCGATGAGCTTCTCGGCGACGTGCTCCGGTTGCATCTGGTTGCGACCGATGAACCAGCGCGATGACCCCGATGTGCCATCCAGCATCGCCCGAACCGCAAGTTCAGGTTCGATGTCGGAACGGAGCTCACCGTCGGCCATCCCCTGTTCGACCACCTCGATCCAGATCCGGATGGTCTTGCGGAGCAGGTCGGCGACCGGCTCGAGTGAGGCAAACTCGACGAACGCCTTCGACCCATTGCGAAGCACCATCGAGCGGTACGGGTTCTGCGACGTCACCTCGATGGTGGCCCGGATCAGACCAGCGAGGGCAGCAATCCCGCTCGACTCCTGCGAGATCTCGAGCAATCGTTTGTAGTTCGCCTCGACACTGGGCAGGAGCAACTCGAGGACGATCTGTTCCTTCGAGTCGAAGTGGTAGTAGAGACTTCCGGACAAGATGCCGGCCGCCTCACCGATGTCTCGAACCGTTGCCTCCTTGATGCCCCGCTCCGCGAACACCTCGGCGGCGATCTCCAGGATCTCCTCGCGCCTCGACGAAGCCGCACCCTTGTCGCTGCCGGACTCGTTTTCCATCGATTCCTCACAATCATGCGCATCGCTCGGTCGCACCACGACCCGGAGCAATCTAGTCACTACCGAGTCTCGATGGACAAGCAAGCGCTTGGTAAGTATGGTGATCGAGGTCCGGAGGCTCCGACGTCCGCCGCCACGAGGCAAGAGGGAACGCATCATGACCGATGTCAAGCTCGTACTGAACATGAGCGAGAACCAGACGATCTGGGGTGCCAACGACGCCCGAGTGCACGTCGGCGTCGTTTCGAAGGCCATCACCAGGAAGCACGTATGACGACTGCCCCACCAATCGGCGCAGACCTGAAGGGAAAGGTCGCGTTCGTCACCGGTGGCGGCACCGGCATCGGAAGCGCCACGGTAGCGAGACTCAGGGCGCGTGGAGCGGAGGTCGCCATTGCGGCACGCCGCACTCGAACCGCTCGAGGTGGTTGCTGAAGCAACCGGAGCGCTCGCCATCACCTGCGACGTTGCGGATGCCGAGGCCGTCGACCGCGCCGTGCAGACCACCATCGAAGCGTTCGGCCGGCTCGACATCGTCGTCAACAATGCAGGCGTTGCCTCGCGGGGCGGGGTCGAGCAGGTCGACGACGACCGCTGGGATCAGGCGATCGACATCAACCTGGTCGGCCCCGCTCGAGTCGCCCGAGCGGCAGCGCCTCATCTGCGGGTCCGCGGTGGTTCCATCGTCAACGTCGCGTCGATCGGGGGACTGTTCGCGACGAGCAACTCCATCACCTACGCGACCACGAAGTCGGCGCTGTTCGGACTCACCCGGTCCATGGCGGTGGATTTGGGCGAGCACGGCATTCGCGTCAACACCTTGTGTCCAGGCTGGGTCGACACGCCGATGGCTGCCGGCGCCGTCAGCCACGTCGCCGACGTTCATGGCGTCTCGACCGATCAGGCTCGCACGATGATGGTCGGCAACAACCCGATCCGACGCATGGCCGATCCCGACGAGATCGCGGCCTGTATCGAGTTCCTGGTCAGTGACGCCGCGTCGTTCGTGACCGGCATCGTCATGCTCGCCGACGGCGGACAGTCGATCGTCGATGTCGGCATGCTGGCGATGAAGCCCCCGCCCTCCGCATGAGCGACCGAGCGTACGGCACCACCGAGTCGACCATCATCAACCGAATCAACTCTCAACAACCAGAAGGAACCATGACCGACGTCTCCGACATCCCGTCCGTACTCACCGACGAACTGCGCGACATGCTCGCCAGCGTGAGCACGGCAACCATCACCAACCAACTGCAGAACCGCGGCATGCGCACCACCTTCCTCTCGGGGCTCAAGCCACTCCTGCCCGGACAATCCATGGTCGGCCGGGCCCGCACCCTCCGCTACGTCGCTCACCGACAGGACAAACTCCGCGAACTCGCCGGCGGCCTGAACGCACAACGACGGGCGTCGGAGACCGCCGAGCCCGGCGACGTCCTGGTGATCGAGGCACGCGACGTGCCCGATGCCGGCACCGTCGGCGACATCTACGCCATGCGGGCCTACGGACTCGGTGCCGTCGGACTGATCACCGACGGAGCGCTCCGCGACACGCCGGCCATTGCCGAACTCGGCAAACCCGTCTACCACCGAGCCTCGCACGGCTCCACGTGGGGTCGGCACCACATGCCATTCAGCAACGACGAACCGATCACCTGCGCCGGCGTCTACGTCGAGCCGGGCGACATCATCGTCGGCGACGCCGAAGGTGCGGTGGTGATTCCGCACGCCTTGGTCGATGAAGTCGCGCGAGACTGCGTTGCCCAGGAACGAGTCGAAGCCTTCGCCATCGAACGGGTGAAGGCCGGCGAGTCCACCGTCGGTTTGTTCCCACTGTCCGACGATCGTCGCCCGGAATACGAAGCGTGGCTCGCCGCCAAGGAAGGCTCCGACCGATGACCCGCCGATCCATCGCCATCGACGGCCTCTCCCATCTCACGGAGATCCCCGTTGCCAGCCGGGTCGGCCCGCTGCTGGTGAGCTCGGTGATCGGGCCATTCGACCCGGGCAGCCGAAACGTCCCAGCCGAGACCTCGGCGCAGGTCGAGAACATCTTCATCCACATCACCAAGATGCTCGACGCTGCGGGCGGCACCTGGAATGACGTGGCCAAGATCGACTTCTGGGCGCCGACCAACGAAATGAAGGCCGAGATCGATCCGATCTGGGTCACCTACTTTCCCGATCCCGCCTCCCGCCCAGCCCGACACACCCATACCGGCGGCAAGGCCATCACCGCCTCGTTCATGGCCTACATCGCCGAGTGATCAGGAACCATCTCACCGACCTCAGGAGACCCGATGACCAACCAGCTTCCCGCCACCCTCGCCGCCCGACTCGAGGAGCAAGCAGCGGTCTTCGGGGCCTGGCTCTTTCTCCGCGAACCGGTTGCGGCCGAGATGGCGACCAAAGCCGGCTACGACTACGTGTGCGTCGACATGCAACACGGCTTGATGGACCTCAACACGATGATGACCATGCTGGCACACATCGACACCGGGAATGCGTTCCCCATCGTTCGCACCACCATTCTCGATCCTGGGCTCATGGGCCGCATCATCGACGCAGGAGCGCTGGGGGTGATCGTCCCCATGGTCAACACGGTCGACCAAGCCGAAGCTGCGGTTGCGGCGTGCCGCTACGCACCGGTCGGCAACCGCAGTGTCGGCCCGATCGGCGCAGGCATCCGCTTCGGCGGTAGCTATTTCCAGGCCGGCAACGATGTTTCGGTCATCCCGATGATCGAGACGATCGAGGCGGTCGAGAACGTCGAGGCCATCGCCGCCGTGCCCGGGATCGAAGCGCTCTACGTCGGGCCGGCCGATCTCTCGTTGAGCATGGGTTTGCCGATGGGCATGGACCAGACCGACCCAGCCTTCGATGCTGCGCTTCGCCGAGTCACTGCAGCCTGTGAAGCCAATGGCGTCGTCCCCGGCGTCCAGGCATCGCCCGACCTCGTCGAGAAGCGTCGCGAACAGGGATTCACCATGATCACCGTCGGCTACGACTACCAACCGATGAACGCCGCCTTCCGCGCCGACCTGGCCGCATCGAAGGCCCACCTGGCCTGACCGCCTGCTCCCCAGCAGCCTGGTCAGCGAACGACCGAGTCGACCGCCTCGTACCAACGCACCGCGAGCGAGAGTTGCTCGTCGACGCCGGAACCATCGGGCAGCCCGAGGTGCACCTTGAGATGGGTCGCCCCGAGGTCGCGGTACTGCTCGGCCAGCCGTCGCCAGTCATCAGGGCCGGTCGACCGGCTGGCCCGCATGCTGCACTCGATGCCGAGCGACGAAGGGTCGCGTCCGGCTGCCCGGGCATGGCCTCGGACTCGGTCGAGGATCGGCGCCAACACATCGGGGGGGAACTGCGGCATCCAGCCATCGGCCACGCGACCGATTCGTTCGAGCACCGGCTCGGCCACAGCGTGGACATAGGAGCCCATCCAGATGGGAATGGCTTCGCGGGTCGAGCGGGGGTTGATGCCGACCCGATCGAGTTGATGGAACCGTCCCTCGTACGTCACGAGATCCTGGCCCCACAGCAGGCGCAGCACCTCGACCTGCTCTTCCATTCGTTTCCCGCGGGTCGTGAAGTCCTGACCGAGCGACTCGTACTCGATCCAGTTGCGGCCGACGCCGACCCCGAGCCGCAACCGCCCCTTCGACAGCAGGTCGAGTTGGGCGGTCTGTTTCGCGAGGAGCACCGTCTGGCGCTGTGGTGCGATGAGAATCGCCGTTGCCAGTTCCAATCGTTTCGTGACCGCAGCGATCATCGACAACAGCACGAGGGGCTCGTGCACTGCGGTGTCGACGGTGTTCATCGTGATCCCGTCGGAACGATCGGGGTGTGCGCCGATCACGTGGTCATTGGTCGACACGCCATCGAAGCCGGCCTCCTCGAGCCCGACGACCAGCTGCCTGATGTCATCGAAGTCGAGTCCGACCGAGGTGTTGCCGAATCCGACGATCAGTTTCAGCTCTCGCCGCAACGTCACATCCTCCTCTCGCTCGGCGTCATGACCGTGCCTGGTCGAGCGCCGACCAGACCTTCTCGGCGGTGAGTGGCAGATCGAGGTGTTCGACCCCGAACGGCGCAAGAGCGTCGAGGACGGCGCTGTGGATGGCCGGCGTGCACACGACCGTGCCCGACTCCCCCACCCCCTTTGCTCCGAGCGGGTTGAGCGGCGACGGCGTTTCCATCTCGAGGGTCGAGAACGACGTGAGTTCGGCCGCAGTTGGAATGCCATAGGTCATGAAGTTGTCGGTCAGTGGCACACCGGTCTCGGAATAGACCATCTCCTCGAAGAGCGCAGCCCCGACAGCGAGGCCCATACCGCCGTGCACCTGCCCCTCGAGGAGCACCGGTTGCAGGATCGTTCCCGCGTCGTCAACGGTCGTGAGCGATCGGATCCTGACCTCGCCCGTCTCGGCATCGACTTCGACCACCGCCATACAGGAGCCGAACGCGAAGGCGAGCGGCGACACCGGCTTGAACGTGTGCTCCGCAGTGATGGCATCGAGATCACCCCAGCCAAGTGAGACCGCGGGCGTACCGACCACGTGGAACCGTGCCTCGGCTGCGTCGAAGACGACGTCGGTTGCGCTGGCCTCGAGTCGCTCAGCGGCCTGGGTGCGGGCGATCTCGATCAAGGCACGCGCTGCCCCGATGGCCGAGGACCCGCCGAAGACCGCCGACCGCGACCCGATGGTTCCTCCGCCGTGCGGGGAGAGGTCGGTGTCGCTGTGCACGATGTCGACCCGCTCGGCCGGGACGCCGAGTTCGGCGGCGACGAGTGCTGCGAATGTGGTTTCGTGGCCCTGGCCATGGGGTGAGGTTCCGACGATGACCTGGAATCGGCCGTCGTCGCCGAGGGAGGCGACGGCGTCTTCGCCTTCCCCGCCGCCGGTGCTCTCCACGGTGCAGCTGACGCCGACACCGAGGAGCGTGGCGGTGTCGCCTCGCTCTCGGCGGGCGCGCTGTTCGGCCCGGACATCGTCGTACCCGCCGGCCTCGGTCACCCGGCGGATGGCTTCGGCGTAGTTGCCCGAGTCGTAGGTCGAGCCGATGGCGGTGCGATAGGGGAAGGCATCGCTCGGGACGAGGTTCTTCCTCCGGAGCTCGACCGGATCCATCCCGATGACGGCGGCGAATCGGTCGACCGCCCGCTCGATGTCACACGCTGCCTCCGGGCGACCGGCACCACGAAAGGCCACGGTCGGCGTCGTGTTGGTGACGACCGACGTGGCACCGACCGACGCGTTCGCAATGTCGTAGACACCGGTGCCGCTCTGGCGGAGGTTCACCGTGGTCGCCGTTCCCATCGCCGGGTAGGCGCCGGAGTCCTGCAGGGCATCGACCTGGTACGCCTTGATGATCCCGTCGGCGTCGCCACCGATGCGGACGTGGTGGACCGATGCCCGGCCGTGACCCATGGCAACACCGGACTCGCTCCGGGTCTGGGCCCAACGAACCGGCCGTCCGACCTTGCGCGAGGCCCAGACGCCCACGACGTCTTCGGGGTAGCAGCCCCAGCCGCCCTTGGCGCCGAAACCTCCACCGACGTTCGGGGCGATCGCTCGAACGGTGCCGGGCTCCAGACCGAGCAGCGTCTCGATCGTGTACTTTGCTCCGGCAGGGCGTTGGGAGCAGACCCACGCCGTACACCGCCCGTCGTCGCCCCACGCAGCTGCGCCGGCGAGCGGTTCGATCGGACTCGGAGCGAGTCGCGGGTGCCGAAGATCGAACTCGATGACATGATCGCAGTCTTCCCACACCGCGTCGTCGAGGGGGTCCTGCGACCATTGCCACGACACGTTGGTCCCGGCGTGCTGATGGACGAGGGTCCGGCCGGCGAGGCTCTGTTTCGGATCGACCACGGGATCGAGCACCTCGTAGTCGATGGCCACCAGTTCGGCGGCGTCGGCGGCCTGGGTCCGCGACTCGGCCAGGACCAGGGCGACCGGCTCTCCGACGAAACGAACGAAGCCCATCGCGAGCAGTGGACGCCACATGTCCTTGTTCATCATCGGCAGGCGGGGCGGCAGCGGCCAGCCCTCGACGTCTTCGCCGACGAACACCGCCACCACGCCATCGGCCTGCTGGGCCTCACCAACGTCGACCGAACGCAGTACGGCGTGGGCCTCGATGGAACGAACGAAGTGGGCAAGAGCGCCCCATCGAGCTCGGGCACCGCCAAACCATCGATGAAGGTGCCCTGTCCTCGCAGGAGCGGCTCGTCTTCCCGGCGGCCCACGAAGCCCTCATGTGATGCGCTCATCCCTGCACCCCTGACATCTCATGGGCGTCATCGGCCCCGGCGACGTTGCCCGTCATGTCACGGCTCACTCGGTGACGCCGAAGCTGATCTGACCGAGCGGACCGAAATCGGCGACGAACGCCTCACCGGCAGCGATCGGATGGATGCGGATGAAGGAGCCCGAGAGGATGCTGTGTCCGGCCTGCATCTCGACGCCGAACTCGTGCAACTTGCGAGCAAGCCACGCGACCGAGTTGATCGGATTGCCCATCACGGCGGCGGCGGTCCCCGACTCGACGACCTCACCATTCTTGTAGAGCGCACCGCCGACATGGCGAACGTCGATGTCGTTCAGCGAAACCGGGTTGCCGCCCACCATGACGAAGCCACACGACGCAGCGTCGGAGATGCTGTCGACGACACCGGGTCTGCCTCGCTTCGAGTAGCGGGTGTCGACCACCTCGACCGCAGGCACCACGAAATCGGTGGCCCGCATGACGTCGACAGCATTGACCGATGGCCCGCCCAGGTTCTCCTTGAGAACGAACACGAGCTCCACCTCGACCAGCGGTCGATTCATCATGCCCATCGAGACCTGCGTGCCCTCGTCGAGAAACCAGTTGTCGAAGAGCGATCCGTAGTCAGGCTCGGTCGCCCCGGTCGCGTCGCGCATCGCCTTCGACGTCAAACCGACCTTGTGTCCCTTCACGATCCGTCCACTGGCCACCTTGATGTCGGTGACCATCTGACCGACCGCGTACGCGTCCTCGATGTCGGCGTTCTCGTAGCGGAGGGTGAGCGGTTCGGTCCAGACCTTGCTCAACTCGGCCTCGACGAGTGCCTCGGCAACCTCGCGCTGCTGCGCTTCGTTCAACTGCATGATGTGTCCTGTCGTAGCTGTGGAGTAACGAAGCTAACCCGACCCATCCAATGGAGCAAGCGGTTGCTTGTTTCTCAGTCGGCTTCGCTGACCGCCGGTCGACCGAGGTGGTCGCCCGGATCTGCGCGACGACCGCAGCATCCGTTCCACCCCTCCACGGCCACTGTGGCGCGGTGTAGTTCAACTGCACGTAGAAGCCAGCCGCAATGCCACTTGCCGACCATGGCCGGGTCGCAGCCCGCGCCCTTCAGCAGCGACGGCAGCGAGGGGTGTCCCGCCGGAAGACCATGACGCTGGAACGGGTCCGCAGTCGTGGCATGCGGCGACCGTAAGGACCTGCTCAGCATCGGTCCAGACCGATACCAAGCAAATGCTTGTTGCAGTGAGCTGTGTCACGTGTCATGCTTTGGCCACGCACCCACACCCGACACGCACCCACCGACCCGCGAAGGACTCGCACATGCCAGCACGCGACGGCGACACCTACCTGAAGGGGCTCCGAGCCACCGAGCGCGAAATCTGGATGGGAGGTGAGCGCATCAGCGACGTCCTCGATCATCCGACCCTGCGCCCGGGCGCCGAGGCCATCGCAGCGTATTACGACCTGCAAGTGGCGAACCCCGACCTCCTTCTCGTCGAGGATGCCGAGACCGGCGAACCGATCAACATCAGCCACACCGCACCACGGTCACGAGCACAACTCCACGCCCGAGGCGAAGGGCTTCGCGCAATCTCCGAACTGAGCATGGGCGTGATGGGCCGCACCCCCGATTACATGAACGTCACGTTCGCCGGGTTCGCCGAGGACCGCACCCGATGGGCCGGCGTCGACAACTCCAACGAGGAGGGCTACGACAACCTCGTCGCCTTCCAGAAGCGGCTCCGCCGACAAGACCTCTCCCTCACGCACACCATCGTCCACCCCACCGTCGACAAGGCAACCGACAAACAGTTCGCCGGTAATCCCGTTCCTGTTCACAAGGTCGGCGAGACCGCCGACTCGATCATCGTCCGAGGAGCGCGCCTGCTGTCGACACTCGCACCGTATGCCGACGAGCAGACCGTGTACCCCGGCGCCCCGCTCCCGCCCGACGCCCCGCCCGAGTACGCCCTGTCGTTCTCGGTCCCGATGGATGCTCCCGGGATGGTCTTTCTCTGCCGCGACAGTGGCATGCGCACCGACATCAACCCCGTCGACGCCCCCTTCTCGAGCCGCTTCGACGAGCAGGACGCATTCTGCATCTTCGACGACGTCGAAGTACCGAAGGCCAACGTCTGGATCGACAGCAACGTCGGCGTCTACAACACGGTGATGGGCATGAGCCCGTGGTGGCCCAACATCATGCAACAAACCACCATCCGCGCACTCACCAAGCTCGAATTCGCGTACGGCCTCGCGAGCCGGATGGCCGAGACGATCGGGGACGACTCCGAGCGCACCCTGGAACTCCTCGGCGAGATCCTCGGCTACGTCGAGATGACCCGAAGCGCGCTGATCGCCGCCGAGGCCAACGCAACGACGTGGGAGAGTGGGGCGGTCTACCTCGAAGCCCGAGCCCTGCACCCGTTGCGAGCGCTCCTCCCCGACTGGTTCACCCGAGTCAACGACATCATCAAGACACTCGGCAGCCACAACCTCCTCCAGGTGTCGAGCCAAGAGCAGATCGCCGACCCACGAATCAAGGCGATCATCGACGAATTCATGCCGGGCGCCAACGGCATCTCGGCCGAGGACCGATCCAACATCTTCCGCATGGCATGGGACTTCACCGGATCTGCCCTCGGCGGCCGCAACGAACTGTACGAACGCAACTACCTCTCGTCCGCCCGAACGAATCGGATGAACTCCCATCGCATCTACTCGGCCGCGGCCAAGGCGCGTGGCGGCGAACTCATCGAGAAAGTGCTGAGCGACGCCCGATCACGCGCCACGCGGTGACCTCACCGCCTCGTTGTTCCCGGATCTCCTGACGGAGCACCCCGTCCCCGCGCACGACGATGGAGCTGCGTTGCCGGCTGCGCCTCGCTTGTTGGGTGTGTTGTCGTGTGCAAGGATCCCAAGCCGTGATCGTTGAACGGGTCGTGATCATTGGCGGCGGCATCGGTGGGTTGTCGCTCGCCCTCGGATTGCAGCGTCGTGGCGTCGCCGTCACGGTCTACGAACGGGCAAGCCGGCTACAGGAAATCGGCGCAGGAATCCTCGTGCAGCCCAACGGCCGGAACGGGCTCGTCGATCTCGCCGTGGACGAGACCGTCGAGGCCGTGTCGAGCTGTCCGGTCTACGCTCTATGGCTGCGACTACGCAACCGGGGAGGTACTTCGAGCCACGCCGAACGCTCAGATCGCCGAGAAGTTCGGATTGCCGACCCTTTCGGTGCACCGAGGTGACCTGCATGGTGCGCTCCTGAACGCCGTTCGGGCCAACGACGCCACGGCTGTCCATCCAGGTCACGAGTTCGTGGCCCTCGAACAAGATGCCGAAGGTGTCACCGTTCGTTTCGCCAACGGGGCGACCGATCGGGCGCCATTGATGGTCGGCGCCGACGGCAACGGCTCGGCCGTCCGTTCGTTCGTCTTCCCGGGCGAGCCGGCCGAATTCAACGGCCAGATGGCGTTTCGTGCCGTCCTTCCGATCGAACTCGTACCCGACATCGTTCGAGAGCGAGAGCTCGCCATGCACCGTGGGCCTGATCGTTACCTGCTCTACTATTCCCTGCGAGGCGGGAAGTTGATGAACCTGATCGGCTGCGGTCGAGCGGATGGTTGGGAAGAGGAAGGCTGGTCGATCCCGGCAACGTCGGCCCAGTTCCTGGACGCGTACTCGGACTTCGCCCCTCACCTCCTCGATCTCATTCGCGCCGTTCCCAACGACTCGCTGTTCAAGTGGGGCCTGTACGACCGTGAGCCGCTCGACGAGTGGGCGTCGGGACGAGTCGTGATGATGGGCGACGCCGCGCATCCGATGACCCCGTTCCTCGGACAGGGGGCATCGATGGCCATCGAGGACGCAGTCGTCCTGGCTCGGTCGATCGAAGCGTGCGAACTCGCTGGACGATGCGATTGCCGCCTACCAGGCAGCCCGCTGCGAGCGAGGCAACAACGTCGCCCGGTGGTCCTGGGAGGAAGGTCGGGCACTCCAAGATCCCACCATCCAGAGCCGCGGCGCCGCCGGATACGGCCTGCTCGAGTACGACCCGGCGACCGTGCCCGTTTGACCTGCACGAAACCGGATCGTTTTCCTACAGCCCGAGGTACGACTGCTCGATCTCGTGGAGGTCTGCCAAGAGCTCGCTCGCCGAGCCGGTCGCTTCGATCCGTCCGTTCACCAGGACGTAGCCGCGATCGGAGTTCTCGAGCGCGAGGCGGGCGAACTGCTCGACCATCACCACGGCCGTCCCCTCGCTCGCCACCGACCGGACCGTCTCCATCAGGCGGCGAACGATGATCGGTGCGAGCCCGAACGACATCTCGTCGATCAAGAGCAACTTGGGTTCCCTTGAGAGCACGACGGCAAGTCCGAGCATCTGCTGCTGGCCTCCCGAAAGCAGACCGGCTTTGCGGTCTTGCAGCTCGCCAAGCTCAGGGAAGAGCGCCGACGTGTCTCGGGTGCCGCCTGCAAGCAAGAGGTTCTCGCGCACCGTCAACCCGAAGAGCACCGCGCGATCGTCGGTCATCAGCCCGACGCCCCGCCGCGCTCGCGCCGCAAGTCTTGAACGATCGGGCGAACCGAGCAATCTGATCTCGCCCCGCTGCGGTCGAATGGCACCGGCCATCGTCAGCAACGACGTTGTCTTGCCTGCCCCGTTCCGGCCGAGGACGGTGACAACCTCTCCGGCTGCGACCTCCATGTCGAGTCCCCGAATGACAGTCACGCTGCCATAGCCGGCGTCGACACCCCGGACTTCCATGATGGCGGTCATCAGACCGACCCCGCAGCCGTCGCAACGGCGACATCGCCGAGAAAGGCGGATGCAACGAACGGACTCGACAGCACGTCCTCTGGGGTCCCGCTGGCAATCGTTCGGCCGAAGTCGAGCGCAACGACTCGGTCGCACAACTGGCGGACGAGGTGGACATCGTGTTCCACCAGCATCACCCCCATCCCCAGCTCCTTGGCCAGCATCGTGATGACTCGCCCGGCTTCTTCGCGCTCGTCATGATCGAGCCCCGAGCACGGCTCGTCGAGCAAGATGACCGACGGTTCGGCGGCAATCGTGCGAGCGAGGGCAACCAACTTTCGTCGACCGGTACTCAGCTCGCCCGGGGTGGCGCCCAACGAGTCCTCCAGACCGAGGGCGGTGACGGCTCGTCGCAACGCGATCGTTGGTCGGTTCCGTTCGGGATGGACCAGATCGGCCAGTGCTGCCCACCACGGTCGGGGGTCGGCCGCCGCTCTCAGGTTCTCGAGCACCGTGAGATCCTCGAAGATCTCGAGGCTTTGCCACGAGCGACCCAGGCCGCATCGCGCTCGGTCGTGGGCTGACAGATCACGCAAGTCTCGGTCGCCGAGTCGCACGGTTCCTTCGGCGGCAACGAATCCGGTGATCGAGTCGATGAGCGTCGTCTTCCCCGCACCGTTCGCTCCGATCACGCCAACGATCTCACCCGGCTCCACCCTGATGTCGACCTCGCTGACTGCGGTCACCGGCCCGAACCGGACCGTGATCTGCTGAACGGACAGCACCGCTCGACGCACAACGGCATCACCGTCGTCGACCCAATTGGCGTCGCCCTCGCCGCCCGTCATCCAACGTTCGATCTTCGCGTCTGCCCGCTTCCGACGCGATGCAATGAAGCCGTCGGCAACCGCAACGGCAATGCCATCAGGCGAGGTGATGATCGTGAAGATCAGCAACACGCCACCGACGGCACCCATGGCCACTGGCCCGACGTCCACGACGAGGCCGAGGGTCGCATTGCCTGCGCCCCCGGGATCGAGCGCACTGCCGAACAGCGCGCCGAGCGCGCCACCGACACCTCCGACGATCGCGTACCCGATCATGACGACGTTGTTGATGACCGTGATCTGGCTGAACAACGCAGCGGTGCCACGAAACGCCGTGAGCACCCCCGCAACACCGGCGATGCACGACGCGATGGCGAAGGCCCACAGCTTGGTCGAGACCACATTGATCCCGAGACCGGCCGCCGCCCGCTCGTTGCTGCGCACCGCAATCATGTGTCGGCCGACAACACCTCGCCGCAGGTTGGCGACCAACACCGCGAGCACGACGAGGAACCCCAGAACCAGCCAGGCGAAGCGGTCGGGATGAAAGAAGCTCCCGAAGTCGATGCCGAAGATCGGGAGCGATCCGTCGACGCTGAGGGGAATGCCCACCTGGCCGCCCGACATCGCTTCGTTCTGGAAGATCAGCGACTGGATCGCCACCGCCAGACCGAGCGTTGCGATCGCCAGGCTCGCGCCCCGGGTGCGGGCCGATGGGAGCCCGACCAGCAATCCGACCGGGACGACCGTGATGACGCCGGCGAGCATCGCCAACGCGAACGGCCATCCCAGATCGGCGACCAGTCGGGCCGCGACCAGTCCACTGAATGCCCCGAGCGTGACCTGGGCGAGCGACATCTGGCCGGCGTAGCCCACCAGCACGGTGAACGACAGCAGGGTGATCGCCGTGATCATCGAGGTCGTGAGCGCCCGCGTGCCGTTGTCGTTGAGTACCGGCCCGATGAGGATCAGCACACCAGCGACACCGCCGACGATCAATGGCGGCGAGAGCGCTCCTGTCCCCACTCTGGGCAGGCGATCGCCGACGTAGCTTCGCAGTGGTAGACCTCGCCCACGGAAGATGATGACCGCCACGATCACGACGAACGGAATCGCATCGGCCAGACCGTCGAGCCCGAAATCTCGTACGACGAAGAGTGCCTGTAGCATTCCGATGACCATGCCGCCGACGAGGGTGAGGCTGAACGAGCGAAGGCTTCCGATCAACGCTGCGGCCAAGACCGTGACCGTGAGTGCGGTCCCATTGCCGAGGGCAACGCCGGTGATCGGGGCGAGCAGTACGCCGGCGAGTCCGGCGAGCGCCCCGCCGATCGACCAGTTGAGCGAACCCACTGCACCGATTCGCCAACCGAGTGCAGCAAGCTTGCGTTCGTTCTCGGCTGCAGCCGTGGTGGCCAACCCGAATCGGGTTCTCGTGTAGATCGAGGTGAGTGCCGCCGTCAGCAGCACGGCCACGACGACCAGCACGATCCGGCTGGCGGGGATCTGCACGCCGCCACCGAAGCCGACCATACCCGAGGGCAGGAAGTCGTCGACGACGAGCGGATTCGGCCCGTAGCGAAGCTGCATGATCGACTGCAGGATCACGAGGATTCCCAGCGTTGCCATCACTCGCATGATGTTCGAGCTGTGGCGTGGGAGGACGATGACCACGCCGTAGCTGATGAGGCCGAGGATCGCCCCGACGACGACGCTGCCAACAGCGGCAGGCAGCACCGACCACTGCTGTTGTTTGGTGAGATCAAAGAAGACGTAGGAGCACGTCATCCCGATGCCACCGGTCGCGAAGTTCAACACCCCGCTGCTGCGGAACATCAGCACCAGCCCGAGAGCCGAGAGCGAGATCATGGCGCCGCTGCCGAGTCCGAGCAGCAACAGGGTGAGATTGAGTGTCATGTCGTCGAGGCCGTGCCGGTTCCGAGGAACTAGCCCATCAGCTCCAGCGCAGGCTGGAGATCGATCGGCTCGTCGGTCAGCAAGGAGTACGCCCCGCCGTCGATTTCCCAGAGGAACACCTTCGAATTGAACACCCGGCTGTACGCCGCAACCGGATTCGGGGTCGTGTAGTCCAGGACAGGACCGACGCCGGTGTCGAAACCACTGATCGTCGACATGTTGTTCAGCACTGCCTCCGCCGTCGGGGCATCGACACCGTCCAACGCCTCGGCAACGAGCTTCACACCGACGTATCCGGTGAACCAGAAGTTGTCCATCGACACGTTGGGGGCAACCGCTAGTGACGTCGCCTGGAGTGCGAGGACGTCGGCGTCGCCGGATTCGGGAAGCAGGAAACCGGTGACGACGTGCATACCATCAGCCGCCCCGCCCAGGGCACCGAGAAGCTGCGTGGGAAGCGTCCCGTCGACCGTGGTGACCGGCACTCGGCCCTGGACAGCAGCAAGGAGCCCGCCGATCTCGGCAGGCGAAACGCCAGCGGCAAAGCAGTCAGCGCCGTCGGCAAGCGCCGATTCGACGAGGGGCGCGAAGTCGGGTCCGTTGGCCTGGAGTTCTGCCGAGACGGTGGCGCCGTTGGACTCGACCCCCGCCTTGATCGCTGCGTTGTTGCTCGGTGTCCCCTGGGCACTGATGATGACCGCTGGGGTCTCGCAACCCTGCAAGGCGGCAGCAGCACCGATGCCGGCGAACTGCGTGGCGCCATCATCGATGGGGAACTGGATCGGCGAGTCGAGCACGACCGCCGGTGTTGCGCCGACCCATGCGATTCCCGATGCTTCCATCAACGGCACGATGGCCGGCTCGAAGACCGAGATGCCGCCGACGATGGCAACCACGCCCTCTTGGGCAGCAGTTTGGATACACGCAGTGGCTTTGTTCGGATCGAATTCGTCGTTGCACTCGACGAGTTCGAGCGGTCGCCCATTGACGCCACCCGCTGCATTGACTTCGTCGATTGCGATCTGGGCGCCGAGCGGTGCGCTGGGGAACGAGAAGACCTGCGACTCGATCGTCCCGGTGACCATCACCTTGATCGGATCGCCTGACGGCGCGTTGGCCTCATCGGTCGATTCCGCGGCGGTCGTATCGCTTGCCTCGGCGGTCGTGGTGTCGGCCGCCGCATCAGTCGAAACCGCCGTCGGCTCCGACGATTCGCCGTCCGACGCCGAATCGCCGCCGCAAGCGGTGGCGACCATGCCAAAGGCCATGAGCATCGCGATGATCCGCCGCCACGATCGAGCGGACGAGTTCTCTACGAGCCGCGTTGCCGGCGCTGATCTGTTCATGTTTTCCATCTTTTCGCTTCTCCCCTTGTTCTTTACGACTTCCAACGAAACATACCTAGCGCTTGCTTGGCACCCAGACACACGCGATCGACCAGGAGTGATCGCCAAACGACTCGCCGCGTAGCAGCACCGACACTCACGACCCGCCGCTCGGACGAGGTCCGCCATGGCGCCGGGTCATCGCCGCCCGGCCAGGACCAAGCCCCGGCCGCTCAGGACTTAGAGGTCGGGCGTCCCCATCATTCCGAGGATGTTGCGACCATGCCACTGCAGCGCGGTGTCATAGTCCGATCCGGTGTGCATCCGCGCCGCGTGGGCGTCTCGCCAATAGCGCTGCATCGGATTGAAGGACGCAACTGCGCTGGAACCAGCACCGACGAACAAGCGCTCGACGACCTCGAGGGCACGGTTGGTGATGAACGGCATCCGTTGGACCAAGTTGTGGAACTTGTCCTCGGTCAAGCGCTCATGATTCTCGCCGTACTCCTGCATCTGGTCCATCAAATGCTTGTAGTAGACGGTGAGCGATTCGATCTCATGAATCGACTCCGCCAGACGCATGTGTCCAGCCGGATTCTTGATGCCGGCCGCCTTCGTGTACGCGTTCTTTCGGACCTTCTGTCGCTTGATGAACTCCTCGACCATCCCATCCGCACAACCCAGCGCAATCGCCGGTAGAAAGCTGGAGAAGAAGGCCGCCATCGGCACGTACTGATGCCAATTGTCGGCCGACCCGGCTCCGCTGGCGTAACCGAAGTTGATCGCGTCGAGCGTCTCGAGTCGCTCGTTCGACACGAAGAGTTTGTCGAAGAGCAGGTCGTTCGATCCCGATCCGGCAACCGCCTTCGAGTGCCAGGTGTCATCAATCGTGAATTCGCTCCTGTGCGCCATGAACATCGTGTCACGGTGACTTCGACCGAGGTAGTTGGGGTCACCCAGGTCGGGCATCTTCAGTCCGATCATCGCCCATTCGGCATGATCGCACCCACTGGACCATCGTCCCCGACCGGTGACGAGAACGCCACCCTCGACCAACTCTGGCTCGATGACTGCGGTCCCGGACGAAACGATCCATGCGTCTGGACCGTCGGCCCAGATGGCATCGCGGACTTCCTTGCGGAAGTTCGGCACGACGACCTGATGGACGTTGCCGACGCCGGTGACCCAACCAGTCGAAGGGCACGCTTTGGTGACCGTGCGCACGCCTTCGACATAGTCCCAGAGATCGCGTTCGTCACCGCCGAACTGCTTGGGCACGAACGCCCTGACGAAGCCGGCGTTGCGGATCAGCTCGATGTTCTCCGCAGGGACGCACCGCGCGTCCTCGGTCTCTTGGGCCCGGGCGGCGATCTCGGCCAGGTGGGGCGTAATACGTTCGGACAGCGTCTGGAACCCCGTTCCGACGTTCTCGGTCATGCGATCTTGCACGTAGGCAACCACAGCAAATCTCCTTGATCTCGTTGCTTCTCGGTTCGGGCTGCGGTCAGGAGGCCAGACGGGTGAGGACGGCTTCGGCGCCGGCGAGAATGGCGGATTCCTTTCGGGGAACATGGCATGACCCTCTGCTCGGATGAACGAGACGTCGAAGAGGCCGATGAACATCAAGAGCATTCGCAGCAATGGCTCCTGGAAGTCGAAGGCGTTCATCGGTGGATCGTTGTAGTCACCGCCCCGAGCCTCGATGACGAAGACCTTCTTGCCGAACAACAGCCCCCGAGCCACGCCAGGCGCCGAGTATTCGAACGTACGACCGGCAACGCTGACGTAATCGAACCAGCTCTTGAGCTGCGTGGTGATCGTCATGTTGATCAAGGCGGAACCGATCACGAGAACATCGGCCGCCTCGAGTTGTCTGATGAGCCGATCCGAGGTCGCGGCTGCGGCTTCCATCTCGGGCGACCGAGGTACGTCCGGCGGTGCGAAGATGCCCGCGAGCGCGTCCGGCCCAAAGTGCGGCAGCGGGTCGAGCACGAGATCGAGGACCTCGACTTCGACGTTCTCGTGGGTCTCGACCCAGGTCGACACGAACTTTTTCGAAAGCTCGCGTGTCTTCGAGCCCATGACGTTCGGGCTGGACTGGATGTGCAGCAGAGTTGGCATGATTCCCCGGTCGTGTTGAATGCGGTGGTGTGACCGTAGACACAACTGTAGAATCTGACAATTCAATTGATATGAGTTGACACATCACGAAAGTCAATACAA
The DNA here is from genome assembly GCA_963698395.1 of uncultured Acidimicrobiales bacterium. Lineage (GTDB taxonomy): Bacteria > Actinomycetota > Acidimicrobiia > Acidimicrobiales > SZUA-35 > JBBQUN01. The sequence continues at coordinate 198,501 of CAVOQQ010000008.1, read as the reverse complement.
GAGAACGGGCAGATCAGCGATGCTGCGAACCAAGAACCTGAATCTCCTCCCAGTCCTTCTCGCTCTCCTCGAGGAGGAAAGCGTCGTCGCTGCTGCCGACCGAGTGCACCTCTCGCAACCGGCCGTGAGTGGAGCGCTGGCGAAGCTTCGCAAGGAGTTCAACGACCCGCTCCTGCTTCGAGTCGGTCGCGGTATGCGCCGCACGAGCCGGGGTCAACGTCTCCTCCCCCTCGTCCGACAGTCATGCGCAGAGCTCGAACGCCTCTTCGACTTCGGGATCTTCGACCCCACACAGACCGGCAGCCGCTTCGTGATCGCCGCACCCGACCATCTCTCGTTCTTCGTGACGCAAGCGTTGGGGCCGATCCTTCAATTCGAAGCACCTAACGCCCGGGTCCACTTCGTCGAACCGCCCTTTGACCTACCGACACACCTCGCCAACAGATCGATCGATCTCGCAATTGCCGGCAATTTCGGCGTCTGGACCGAAGCTTCCTATGAACGCGTCTTCGAAGAGCAATTCGTGGCAGCAATGTCAGCTGACCATCCATTGGCGTCGCGCGCCGCTGTCGAGGCACATGACATCGAGGAGTTCGCCAGGATCGGACGAGCGGCAGGACCCTTGAGCGGGCCCGACGGCGCTGCTCTCTTGACGGGCATCCCGGTCCTCGACCTCGACCCACAAATCAGCATCGAGCAGTTCACCGAGGCTGCCCTGCTGGCCATCGGCACCGACCTCGTCGTGCCTGCCCCAATGACCCTCGTGGAAACCCTGGGACGATTCGCCCCGATCGTCGGCATACCGTTCGTCGAGGACTATCACGTCGAGGCGGGACTCTTCTGGGCGCCATTCCGAGACGACGAACCCGAGATCCAGTGGCTCCGATCCCTGATCCTGCGGTGCCTAGCGCCGTTCGCCACCACCGACGAGCCCTCCCAACGGCTCGGTCGATGACACGGGTCGCTGGGTGGTGTACACGACGGGGTGTTCCAAGGAGCCTCCAGAAGTGGACGAAATCGACCCGGAAGGATGATCCTGGCGACCGCTCCGTTTCGAGGCATGCGGAGCCGTTCGAGCCCGACGGAACGACCGACCGAGACCCGACCCGGTGGGCCGTCAACGAGACTGCACCGTCGAAGCCACCCCTGCGTGGCCTGCGCGCGTATTCGCGCGCGTCGGAATGCGATCGGAGGGGTTCCGGCGGCACCGAGACGCACCCAGCGGTACATAGCCGATCAGGTGTTTCACGTGTTTTCCCTGGTCAGCGAGTTTCGAGTCCACTGCTTTGGGAGCAGGGGGTCGAGTGTTCAAATCACTCCATCCCGACCATTTCACCTGGTCAGAGACTTGTACTGGCGGGTTTCAGACATGCTGGGGAGCCGGTTTGAGCGCGTATTGCGCGCGTAGCGGCCGCCACACCTTGATTCGGCCCGCACCTGCGTCCGTGGCAGGTGCGCACAGCCGTAACTTCCAGGCCATCAGCCTTGCCAGCAGGCACCGGTGGACCGCCAAATCGTCCGCAGCCGCTCTGAGCCCAATAGCGACCACATGCCGCCATTACGTGCGGGTCAAACCCTCCCCCACCGCGACCGACTTCGCCGGAAGTGCGTCGTGGAGCGGGGCTCTCCATGACGCGATTACGGGCGGGTGGGGTCGGAGGCAAGGGTCGACATCTGCGGCCATCCTCCTCATGTCGGTGTCCGGCGGTGATACTTCGTTCATGGACGTTCCGGGTGAGGAAGGGTCGACACTGACAACTGATGAGCGTGCGGCGGCTCGGGCGTTCGTCGCTCGGTGCGAAGTGCGTCTATCGACGTTCCATCGCATTGCAGTGGGAATGTTGTCTGGAGCCGGTCTGCTCGTGGTCCTTCCCGTGGTCGCTCGCGACTCGGTGTCAGGCGTACTTCGGTCGCTCTTGATCGACGGGATCGGCGTATCGGACGTCGCGCTCGTTGTAGGAGTCGTAGCGATGCTCGCGGTTCCGGTGGTGGCGCTCTGGTTGTTGTTCGCCGATCTGACCCGCTTCTACTTTCATGCGAACCATCTGGGTGGTGATGGTCGCGACGTGTTCACACCGCGCTTCACGTTGACCTCGCTGCAGCTGCCGTCCGATGAACTCGGCCCAGCGGCGCTCGATCAGCTGTCGGCGAGTCGAACCGACCCTCGGATCGTGGAATTGTTGGTACCGGCGAATGACCGGTCGCGACGACGTGTCGATCGACAGCTACAGGTATATGCGGGTCTGGACTCGGGTCACGATGACGCGAGCAGAGCGCATGGTCTGTTCGAGTTGGCCGCATCGACGAGCCGTCCTCTGCTCGACGAGGTCGCCAAGGTCGAACATGGCATGGCCCGTCACGTCCTGCGGCTCCGCGGGCTCGTGTTGCGTTATGTCAAGGCGCTGCTCGCACTGTTGACCACGGCGCTCGCCGTGTATGCCGGTGACGCGATCGTTGCGGGACTCGGCCCCAGTGAAGGCATGACGGTGTCCGGAAGTGTCGCGCTCGCCGCGGTCGTATTGGTCTGGGCGCCCGTTGTGGTGCTCGCCGTAACGTCGCCAATTCGTTGGATCGAGAAGCTCATGCGTGATGACGGGGCGCCTTCGACGGCGGTAGCCGATGATCCCGATCTCACCTACGTCGAGCGTGTGTCGCTTCGGATCGCAGCTGGCGGCTGGCTTGCAGCCGCCGTCGCGGTGGTCGTGTCGTCGACCGACGATGCCACAGGAAGCCAAGCCAAGGCAGCGGGGTTGACTGTGCTCGTGGGCTCGTTGATCGCCGTCATCGTGGCCGGGTTCTCCGGACGATTCAGGAGTCTGACCAAGATCCCCTGACGTCGGATTGCCCCCAAACTTCCAAGCTAAGAATGTCGATCGCTGGAGCGGTACCCGCGCTCTAGTCCGGCCCAAGCGTGACGCCGCAGAATCACGGAGCGGTTACGCCCGGCCGACGATCGCTACCAGATCCAGGGCACGAGGCGCTTAGTCCGATTGCGGTAGTCGGCGTAGTCAGCTCCGAGCGTGTCGAGGAGCATTTCTTCCTCGACCTTGATTCGGTGGGCAAAGGCCCCGGTTGGGAGCAGCGCAAGCCCGAGGCTCGCCCAGTTTCCAAGCACCGCTCCGATCCCAGTGAACGCCGCGATTGTTGCGCTGTACAACGGGTGGCGAATCAGCCTGTAGGGACCAGTGTCGACGAGTTCATGGTCGGCATGGACCGTGAGCGAGTCGCGATGAAACCGCCCGAGGTGACGACGAGCGAACCAACTGAGCACACCAGATCCGCACAACAGGACCAGACCCATCGCGAACGAGGTGCGCCTCGCTTGAATCAGGCACGAAGGCAACGCCAATGACGCTGCAGTTCCACCGACCAGCGCAGCCGTTGCCGCAGCGTCAACGAGATGGCTCGTGGAGGTGTCGATCACCTGCTCAGTCGAATTCGTCTCGTTCGCCGCTGCTCTTGACGCTGTCCGAGATGTGCCAAGTTCGACGGACAACAACCAGCCCAGGGCGACGATCGCTGACATCGCAGCTTCTCGGGTACTCCAGATCAAGGGGCGCACAGGCCCGAACCTACATGAACAGCGGACGGTGATCGGGAGCACTCGGCAACGAGCGCTCGGAATCACGCGTCGGCCCCCAAGACAGGTGTGCGATATCGGCCCATTTGTGGCGCTGCACTTTTCTCGGGGCATCCCCGGCGGACCGATCGGAAATCGGTCCGGGGCCTGCAGTGGGCGTTTGCCATTGGATCTACGGCCGGTGGTGGGCGCCTGCCTCGCGAGCGGCGACGATTGCTTGGGAACGGTCCTCGACGCCGAGTTTGGCGAGGATGATGCTCACGTAATTTCGGATCGTCTTGGGGCTGTATCCGAGGTTGGCTGCGATCACGGCGTTGCTGTGGCCCTCGGCGAGTTGTTCGAGCACGCGAAGCTCGCTCGCCGTCAGGGTTGGAAACGTGTCGCTCGGTTCGCTGGAGGCCCAGGCTAGAGAGGAGGTCTGGCCAGAACAGCGACGGGCGACCCCTCGATAGCCGCTAGGAATCAGACCGGCCCTTGGCAGGAAGGTCTCCAGCCACACATAACGCCCGCCCGGAATCACGTCAGGGCTGCTCAGTCAGGTGTGCGACAACGAAGCCCTCGGTGACGCCGCAGTTTGGCGGGCATATCCCCAAGACTGGCGTGCTCGGGATTGACGGCACTGCGAGGCCGTTGTGGCGAGCACCACCGCGCAGGCGCTCCCCCGCCGCACCACCTGACGGCACGGTGACCTACAATTAGGCCATGACGAGCGACCACCGGAAAAGGATTGTCCGAGATCCCGCAATCTGCCACGGCCAGGCCACCGTCCGGGGCACCAGGATCATGGTCAGCATCGTGTTGGATTGCCTCGCATCAGGCATGAGCGAGACTGACATCATCGACGAGTACCCAACCCTCGACGTCGATGGCATACGAGCCGCAGCAGCCTACGGCGCCGAACTGGCCCGAGACGAGTATCCCGCTGTCGCTTCCGCGTGAGGATCAAGCTCGACGAGAACCTGCCAAAGCGAGCGAGGTCGATCTTCGTCGAAGCGGGCCACGACGTCGACACGGTCGAAGAGGAAGGCCTTTCCGGCAGCGATGACCCCACGGTCTCGCGAGCGGCGACCCTCGTGCAACGACTTGTCGTGACGCTCGATCGGGGGTTCGGTGATCTCCAGCGATATCCGCCTGGCACCCACGCAGGAATCTTGGTTCTTCGAATCGATGACCAGTCAGCTGGCTCGGTTGCGGCCTCGCTCACCGCGCTGGTCGCCTCCACAAATCTTGACGCATTGGCTGGCTGTGTCGCGGTGTTTCGTGATGGCAATCTGCGCGTCCGCCGACCAGCCGACAACTGATCGAACTGGCACGGGTGCCGAGTATCGGAGGATCGCTGTGATTCCGACCGGCAGACTTGGGCCAGGACCCCGCCTCTGCCTTTCTTGCGCGCGTATTGCGCGCGTGGGGATGCGATCGGGTGCCTTCGGGCGGTATTGAAACGGACCGAGGGGTACATGCCCGATCAGGCGTTGCGCGTGTTTTCCCTGGTCAAAGCGTTTTGGCTCCACTGCTTTGGGAGCAGGGGGTCGAGTGTTCAAATCACTCCATCCCGACCATTTGACCTGGTCAGGGACATGCATTAGCAGGTTTTCGGACACGGTCGTAGGCGGGCTTGCGCGAGCTGCGCGCATGGCGGTCGCCAAGTCTTGATTCGGCCCGCACCTGCGTCCGTGGCAGGTGCGCCCGGTCGCAAGTACAACGTGGTCGGCCTCCATCGGTCTCGTCGACACGCATCTGCCGATCCATCCGGGCGTTGAAAGCGACCCCGACCTTCCGGCAGCGATGCGCCGGCGCTATGAGCGGGTCAGACCCGCCCCCACCCTGACCGACTTCGCCGGCACTGCAACGCGGACCGGAGCGTTCTTGCCCGGGATTATCGGTCGGGTCTGACGAGGCAACCGCCCGATCGATACGTGCCGTTCTCGGACGGCTTGCGTCTCATTGCCGAGGTGGGATTATGCGCTATGCGAGCGGCAGGTTGGCCGCCCACAATGCGCCGACAGTCGAGCAGTCGACGTTGTGTAGGTGCCGGCGATTTCGAGCCGAACCTGCAATCGCTTGAGCGAGAATATTCGCAGGCGAGGTCGGGCCTGTGGACGGGAGCCGTGTTCGTGGCGTGCTGCGGGTGACATAGTGTTCGTCGTGAGTGACGCTGACCCGACACCGGGAGCGGTAGAAGCGAAGGGCGCGTTCATGGTGTTGCGCTCGGTGATGGGCGTGATTGTCGGCGTCACCTGGGCTGGATTCATGCTCGCGCTCGTCACGCTTGGCAGCTGTGGGGCATTCGGTGGACGGTGCGATGGGACGAGCCCGCCAGTGTTCGAAGACGATGTCGCCGGTGGAGCGTTTGCCGGTACGGCGGCTGCAGTCTGGGTGCTCTGGTGGCTACGTCGCCCATCGATACGGGAGGCAGCTGTTGGCGTCCCAGTTGCGTTCGTTGCAGCCGTTATCGTCGCTTTCATTGCGCGCGGCATTGCACACGGTTGAACCACCAGGCGCCCTTCACCTGACCGGTCCACACCGGCCGAGGACGACCGGCCTGTCAGCACGACCGCACCTCACGGTCCTCACGAGAGCCCGACGATGCCGGCAGCATCCCTCGGTAGCCACTCGGTGAGAATGGTGCGGGTATTCGGCCCCTTGCGGAGCGGTCTCGCCAGGATGGGCGGGGCCCACTACATCGCGGTGTTCAGTTCGTACCGTGTGATGCCGATACTGGGTTGATGCAGGATCGCAATCGTCTTCGGGCCTTCTCGGTCCGTTCGTCGGCTCGGGGACTCCCGCTACGACAGCGCGGTCCCGCTTCTCGCCGGCGGTCGGTATGCGGAGTGATCGAGATCACCTTCGGTCGAGTGCACGAGTTATGAACGTGAGCGCGCCCGACCGGTGATCGATCGACCTCGCACTCACGTCCCTCGGCCTCGCGACGTCGCCGCGTTCGAGAAAGCGACCTCCGCGGGCCTCACACCGGCTCGCCCGCCGACGCCACCACGAATCGACGGACGTCAGACTGCTCGTCAGGCCTTCACCCGGCTGGTGGCGACCCTGGCCGTCTCGGTGGCGGCACCGATCCTGTGGTTGTTCGTGCTGGCGCCGCAGGACGAAGCCATCACGGCCATCACCTTCATCGCGACGTTGGCGGTCGGGTACTTCGTGACTCGTACCTCGCTCCGCCGATTTCGAGCAATCTTTCTCGACGAACTCCAGGCGGGCTATACGACCAAGACGCTCACACAGGGACTCTTCTGGATCCCTCGCCGCGGAGCAGGGCGCAAGACGGGGGGCGACGACGTCGTTGGCTGGGACTGGGCCGGGCTGTGGGTCCTCGATGCCCAAGGGAATGTCGTGTCCGCGCCGGACCCGTCAGCGGATCCGCCCGGCCTCTACCCATCGCCGAACAATGTCGGACACTGCGAGCTGTGGACCGGGTATCGCTGGACTGGCGTCTTCCCCGAACGGTAAGGCCGATATCGGGTGTACGGCCCGCCTGCACCGATCCCGCGCCAAGCCCACCGGGGTCAGGCCGAGTGGTGTCACTGCGCACGTTCTCGAGCGCCGGAGCGAGCGCGTGGTGCCTGATTGATACTGGAGGCAGGGGTTGCGGTGGTTCCGTAACTTCTGAGGGATCCGGCCGGTGAGGCTCTTCAAGTGCCTGCCGCCTTCGGGTTGGCTTTCTAACGAACTGTCTTCCAGTCGGTGTCCCTCGCCGTGGTGTGGCTCGAAAGAGGCGAGAGCACATCAACCCGAATCAGGAGTGCCCACCTCGGTTCACCATCAACCAGGAAGCCAATCTCCATGACGATGATCGGTATCGATCCACACAAGGCCACCCACACCGCGGTGGCCGTCGACGACAACGAAACCGTTGTCGATGAGTTCCAGCTTCGAGCCTCGACCGTCCAGGCCGACCGCCTACGGGAATGGGCCAGCGGCTTCGACAAGCGCGAATGGGCGATCGAGTCCGCGAACGGACTCGGCTACCTCGTCGCTCAACAGCTCGTCGCTGCCGGCGAGACCGTGTTCGACGTCCCGCCCGTGCTCGCATCGCGAGTCCGACTGATGGGCTCGGGCCGATCCCAGAAGAACGACCCGAACGACGCCCGGTCGATCGCGATCGCAGCGTTGCGGTCGGATCGTCTCAGCGTTGTCGTGCCCGATGATCACGATCGTGTGGCCCGAGGTTCCGGGCCGCTGACCGGGTGTCGGTCCCGATCCACACCGACCCCGGTGAAGAAGCCCAGTTCGATTTCTGTGATCTCAACGACTGGGCGGAACGTTGGGGTTGGAGCGACACCGTTGTTCTGTTTCGGGATGATCTTGTGCTGGTCGCGGCAGCGGATCTGGTGGTTCACCACGTCGCAGGATCAGCATCACACCTTCGAGGGCATGGCCCGATTCTTCGACAGCTGTCGGCGGTGTCCCTGCTGCGTGCCGGACCGACCGTATGGGCGCGTTGGGCCGTTCCCAAGGGACACGGTTCGTGCTGCATCCGCCAGCGGTCGGGTTCGCTGCGCATCACGCGACAGCGATCACGGCGTGCAAGGCCCGTGACGCGAAACGCAAAGGCAAGGTCGAGCGGCCGTTCCGCCAACTCCAGGAAACGTTCCTCCCCGAGGTCGAGATCGACGGGATCCCCACCGATCATCGCCGACCTCAACCGGCGGGCCGTCGGCCTGGCTCGATGAACGTGTCCATGCCGTTGCGTCGCGCACGACCGGCGAAGCGCCAGCGGCACGGCTCGCAGGTCGAGCGGAGCTTCCTCGCCTCGTTGCCGAGGAACCGGTTCGACACCGACTACGTCGAGACCCGCCGGGTCCACAACATCGTGCCGTTCATCTCGGTCGATGGTTCCCGCTACTCGGTCCCGACCAACGTGCTCGGCCAGAAAGTCGAGATCCGCCGGCCGGTCGACTCGAACCGGTTCGAGGTCCGCTGGGCCGGCAAGATCGTCGCCACCCACACCCTCGTCGCCGAGACCCACGTCGATGTGTGGGACCCCGCACACCGCCACCAAGCCGAAACCGTCGGCCATGGCCGACACAGCCCGACCGGCCGGCGCTGCGCCTCATCACCGACACCATCGCCGAGGAAGAACCAGGCCGCCTCGAGTTGGGTGACGGGTTCGATGTCGAACCACCCGACCTCGCTGCCCGCTACCCGCTCGACATCGACCGCAGCGATGACGGCGGGGTGATCGCGTGAGTCTCTACGAACAGATCAAAGCCGACCTCGGCTACCTCAACCTCACCGCCGCGCAGGCATCGTTCGCCACCCTGGCCGAACAAGCACGACTCGAGGACTGGACCCACATCGACTTCCTGGCACGACTCGTCGCCGAGCAAGCCACCGCCGATCGGGACCGGCGCCTGGCGGCGCGGCTGCGTTACGCCACGGTTCCCGTTCCGGCGCAGCATCGAGGACTTCGACTACGACTTCCAGCCCGGTGTCGACCGCAAACTCGTCGAGGACCTCGCCACGCTGCGGTTCATCGACGAGAACCGGCCGATCCTGTTCCTCGGCCAACCAGGCTGCGGGAAAACCCATCTCGCTGTCGCCCTGGCCACCCTGGCGGTCGAGGCCGGCTACCGGGGCTACTTCACCACCGCCGACGCCCTCGCCAAAACACTGGTCAAAGCCAGCAACGAAGGCACGCTGGCCACCAAAATGAAGACGTACACCGCGCCCACCGTGCTCGTCATCGACGACGTCGGCCTGCTACCGATGCGATCGTCGGACGCGTCCGCGGTGTTCTTCGAGGTCGTCAACACCCGCTACGAGAAAGGCCACCCCACCCTCGTGACCACCAACCGTGGCCTGCCCGACTGGGGGACCGTGTTCGGTGACACCGTCGTCGCCGCCGCCATCCTCGATCGGCTCATGCACAACGCCATCGTGTTCAACATCAAAGGCCCGTCCTGGCGTCTACGCGAGCACAACGGCCTCGAACTCGCCGCCACCAACCCCACCGAAACCAAGAGCCCGCTAACCTCGCCAACGCCGAGCCAGCCCCGACGCGTGTTGCGGTTGTTGGCGAAACGGCATCGTGACATGGCCCGGCTCCGCAACAAGCACTGCACCCGACTGCATGCTCTGCTACTCGAACTCGAGCCGGGCGGGATCGGCTCAGAAATAACCGTGACCAAGGCAAACGCAGTCCTCGACCGTGTCGTAGCCGACGATCAGGTGACCCGCCATCGAGTGATGATCGCTGGCGAGCTCGTCGACGACATCGCCCGACTCGACGTCGCGTTGAAGACCTCGAAGAAGCGAGTGACGGCCGCGGTCGCAGCATCAGGCACCACCCTCACTGACATCGTGGGAATCGGGCCGATCTGCGCCGCGATCATCATCGGCCACACCGGCAACATCGACCGGTTCCCGACCAAGGGGCACTTCGCTACCTACAACGCGACCGCACCGATCGAGGCCTCATCGGGACCCAGAGCGAAACACCGGCTCAACCCGAGAGGCAACCGGAAGATCAACCACGCCATCCACATCGCCGCGATCAGCCAGCTCCGCTACGACTCCGAGGGCCGCGCCTACTACGACCACAAGATGGCCGAAGGCAAGTCGTCCAAGGACGCCGTCCGGGCGTTGAAACGGCGGATCTCCGACCGCGTCTACCGGCACCTCGTCGACGACGCACACCGGGCCACCCGCTGAGACGAGGGTGGGCCCGGGAGGACACTCAGGAACGACTCTTCGTCCAGCGTGACCGGCTCAACATCCTGAACACCGGCTCTTCGGACAAGTCACTTCCCGGACCCGAACAAACACGCTACGACCCATCAGGCCCCTCACGCCAGGGCCCCCACCCGCCGCGCCCGAACAGGCCCCAAAATTGGGTCTTGACACAAAGAGGCTTCGATACGGATCAGGAGAACGGCGGCCGCTGTCGTATGACAGGCGCGCCGACCAACGGTACCTTCGGGAAAGAAGTCTCGGTCCTTCGCTCCCGCCGCACGCGTCAGACGCGCTCAAGCTGTCGCGGCGGACCGGGGGGCGGTTGAATCTCGATCCCGTCGCCGGCCCGGACATTCCCTCCAAGCAAGACGACACCCATGATCCCTGCACGGCGGACCAGCACGCCGTCTCGATCTCGGAAGGCGACCTGCTTCAGAAGGCCGGGCTGGAACGCCTCGATCTGTCCGCACGGGTTCCGCAGGCCTGTCACTGCCACGAGAGCAGCCTCCCCGAGGCGGAGGACGGATCCCACCGCCAGCTGGTGGACGTCGATGCCCTCAGTCGTTACGTTCTCGCCAAGGTCGCCAGGTGACACCTCGTGCCCCGCGGCTGCAAGAAGGTCGAACAGCTCGGATCCGATCAGGTGAACCTGTCGGAGGTTCGGCTGCGCGGGATCAGCGGCGACGCATGAGCGGTGCTGAACGAGTGGCCCGGCGTGAGCGTCTCCAACGACGCCGATACCGGCTACAAGTTCCACTTCTGCGACGGTTCGCTTCGAGAAGGCGTGTACCTCGCTGAGGTGAAGCGCAACAACCGATGCCATCGGCACATCCTCGCGCTCGATCCGTCGATGACCGCTCGCCCGTCTCGCCGACCGTCCCGACCGCCGGGTCGAAGGCAGGCGTGGCGCCGCTGGCGAATCATGTGCAGACCCGCTCAGGAACCGGCATTCTGCTCACCCCGAGCAGCGCATAATGCGCACTCGATAATCCGGCCAACGGTTCTCCGACCGCGCCGCATCGCGGCCCCTATGCGATGCCACAGAATCACCGCACCGGGCGTGGGCGGTCAGTCGTCGTGAATGATCATTCCCTGCGGTTTCAATTCGACCATTGTTGATTGCTCGAGCGCTTCGACAACGGGAACAAGGTGCTCGGCAACCAGAGCGAGAAGTCAGCGTTGCTGATATCGCTCGTCGAGACGACCAGCAGTTCGCGAGGTGTTCCGCTCAGCAGGTTTGAGTCTCGGAAGTCTCGATCCTTGCTGATGACAATCCGTCCCCCGCAGCCGTGAGGAGTTCGGCAAGCAGCTCTGGCAGCTGCGCATCAACGAGGAACCTCACGCGGCGCTGAACGGCGAAACTCTGTTCCCGGAGGTGAGTGCTCCGAACTCGAGGGCCGCAAGCAGGTCATCTCGCTCGAGATCTGGATGATCATGGATGACCTCATCGATCGTCATTCCCGAGGCCAGAAGTTCGAGAAGGTTCTCCACCGGGTAACGCAAGCCGCGCACCGTCGGCTTGCCCATGCTTTGCATCGAGACATGTAGCGGTCAGCAAGTGGACTCGCTGTGTTCAGCTCTCGGCGACTGGCACGACTTACCGGCTTCGCAGCTTTCGCGTCGCGGACACCGAGCTGTATACAACGCAGGATCCCGTCGAGCCGGCCCCTTGTCAACCGTTCTCAGTCAGCGCGTACCAGTGGATGTCCAACGGCCAGACATCGAACTCGTTCGGTGCGATCTCGCACCGGTGAACAGACGGACCGTGAAGCCGCCGAACCGGCGAAGACACAAACCCCGAGCCCGTATGAAACCCGGGGTGCTTCATGGTGTGCGACGCTGTCGTGCTGAGCTTATCCGCGGCCCCAGGACGTTCGTCTCCGGTCCTGCTCAACCAGCCGGGCCGGTGTCGTCGAAGGCGGTACACCGCTCCCGAGGCACCCGCGGAACGGAAGTGCTCAGCTCGCAGACTCGTCATCGTGCATACTGATTGAAGGGATGCTTCACCATGACTACTTGCCTCCAGCTCGGCTCCTTCGGACGTGTCGCCCGTCGCGCTGCCGGACGCTCCGGGCTTGTTGCCCTGGTGCTGCTCGCTGCGTGCGGCGACGCCGACGACCTCGGTGGCGACGCTGCCGTCGAGTCGGTCGAACCCGGGACCGAACCAGTGGCCGGTGACGAGTCGGCGACATCGCCCGGCAACACTCCAACTCCATCGGGGCCAGCACAGCCTGCGGTGCTGACCACCGACATGACGTGGCAGTGGCAGCTGCAAGGTGAGATCAACACCAACTACGACGCCGACGTGTACGACATCGACCTCTTCGATGTGCCGACCTCGACGATCGACCGCGTCCACGCCGACGGACGGATCGTCATCTGCTACTTTTCGACCGCTTACGAGGAGTGGCGCGCCGACGCTGCGATCTTCGATCCGGACGACCTCGGAGCCAACCTCGACGACTGGGACGGCGAGCGCTGGGTCGATATTCGAAGCGCAGCGCTCCGCGACACGTTACTGGCCCGTCTCGACCTTGCCGTCGAGACGGGTTGCGATGGTGTCGAGCCCGACAACGTCACTGCCTATCGCAACGATTCCGGGTTTGACCTGACCGCCGACGACCAGCTGGACTTCAACCGATTCCTCGCAAACGCCGCACACGACCGCGGCCTGCTGGTCGGACTGAAGAATGATCTCGAACAGATCCCGCTACTCGTCGACGACTTCGACTTCGCGGTGAACGAGCAGTGCGTCGAATACGACGAGTGCGACGCCTACGAGCCATTCGCTACTGCAGGCAAACCGATCTTCGGAGCGGAGTACTCAGACGCCGCCATCAACGATCCGGAGACAACCTGTGCCGCAGCCCGATCGGCCGGCGTCACCACGATCATCGTCCCGCTGGATCTCGACGATGCCTTCCGCACGCCGTGCCGATGAGGCCGTTCACCTCATTGCGATAGCCACATCCGGACCGCAACCATGGGCTGGTAGTGCTCAAGGGGGACAAATCAGGTTTGGCATTCTCAGCCAGCCGTCAGCTCCACCGTGGCCGCAAGGGTCAGGTATCGGTGGGCCGTCCCATCGCGCCGTCAAGGCCGCGGCATCGTCGATGAGATCGTCGTAGCCGTCACCTGACATCTCCTCCGGTCGGAGCAAATCGGCGAGTACCGGTCCAGGACACCGATGAGGCGCTCCGCCCCGAGACATCAATACGACGAGCCGAGCCGCGTCTACGAGGAACTCGCCGTTCCCGACTCGATGGTCCGCCGACAGGGGGACAGATCGACGGCCCACCGCGACGCTCAGCAAGTCCATCGTCGAACGACCCAGCGCTAGCGGATAGCAGCAATGAGCTGCAGGATGTCGAGGCACGGGACCATTGCTGAAGTGCTCGACAACGCTCAGAATCCCGAACAACGCCGTTGACCTACCACTCGGCATCGGCCCTCAGTGCGGCGCTTGATAGTCAAGCTACTGCAACCCGCCGTTGTGGGCGCTCAAAGGCAAGCATGTGACGATTTTCGGAGCGCTCGACTTCGGCTTGGAGCCGCTTCACGCCCTCAGCTCGAAGCGAGCCATCGCATTTGGCTTGCATCGTGTTGCGTGTTGCTTAAGAATGCAGCACGCAACACGAGCGGACGTTTGATCGACGAACCCCAAGAGCGACTTGAGGAACTCGGTGCCGAACTGAGCCTGGCCGGTGACGATGGCGATCTCGTATTCCGTCTTGGCCGTCAAAGGGCAAGCCTCACGCCCTATCGCCGCGTCTCAGTTACCCCGTCGACTGCGCTCCGTCTAGTCCAGGAACACCTCGCACCTGGTTTTGTTGTTGGGGACATCATTCACCCCAATGCTGCCGAGGTACTCGTCCAGCATGGCTGGTCTTTCTGGGATCGACGCGGCCGGCTCCGGCGCTGGCTCGTTGACCAAGACTTCCGAGTCGACATGAATGGCCTGCGATCATTCGTCACCGGTGCCCCGGGTCCCGATCCGGCGAATCCGGTTGTTGGATCCGGTGCCATCTCGGTCGCGGTCGCATTGCTCACCGCTGCTGACCCGACAACGATCGGTGTTCGAGAAATCGCACGAGTCACCGGCATGAATCTCTCCACCATCTCGAGGGCCCGTTCGAAACTGATCGACGCCGCCCTCATCGAACCTGACGGATCCCCGCTACCCAACGAACTCTTCCGGGCCACGAGCCGGGCCTGGCGACCCAGAACAACCCCCGTCGATCAAGCGCCAAGCGGAGACGGCTGGGTCCTTTCGGCCGACGACGCCGCAGCGCACCATGGCGCCGCGGTGTTCAGCGGACGAAGCCGCTGGTACACCACCGACCAGGAAACGCAGCGACGCCACGCGCTCCGCCACCGCAACACAGAGGGCTATCACGAGATCGCGCTCGCCCCCGCTCCCCTGGTCAACGCAACCGCCGTGGACGGATTCGTGCACCCGGTCATCGCCGCTCTGGATCTATCCACCACATCACGAGGACGCGAAATCCTGACCACATGGACCAGCCCCTCGATCAGCAAGCCGGTCTGGCTGCGGCGGCATCGTCGCCCGGCGTGTCGATCAATGAGATGAGTGCATGGGCGACATGGCTTGACTTGGTTTGTTATACGTTCGTTGTACACTCGCAGAATGGCTGTATCGAAACCTTCAGAGAACGAGTCCAAACACGGTGCTGCCTCCAGAACTGCTCCCAGGGCGACGACTACGGCGGTGCGGCTCGACCCTGACGAGGTTGCACAGCTTGACCGTCTTGCCGAGCAATTCGCTGGTGGCGATCGGTCGGCAACGATCCGGCTTGCTCTTCGAAAGCTTGAGACCGAAGGCAATCGGACCAGGGCGCTTGATGAGTATCTTGCTGAGGCATGGGGAGAGCATGGAGGAGTTGATGAGGAGGCTGTCGCCAAAGCGGGTCGCCGGTACTTCTCGTGATGCTTGATGCGAGCGTGCTCGTGTCAGTTGCCAGGAACGACAAGCCCGCCACCAGCTTCGTCGAGTACGCGAGACGGTCGGGTGTCGCGTTGCATACGACCGCACCGGTGGTTTCGCAAGTGTGGCGGAATCCGCGCCAAGTACTGCTGGCTCGGTTCCTCAAAGGCCTGAACGTGCACGACTACCACGCCATAGGCATGCGGCCAGTTGGCGAGCTCATGGCGTCTGCCGGCACGGGCGACGTCGTCGATGCCCACCTCGTCATCACTGCACACTGGTTGGGACTCGACGTGCTGACTGGGGACCCCAAAGACATCAACAAACTGGTTGGCGCGTTGACCGACAACGCGCCAGCCGTCAAGCCTTGGCCATGACGACGGCGCTGGGCCAGCGCGCACGTCGGTGTGATCGTCGGCAAGTCAACCCCTGCCGATCTTGTCCGCGTATTCCGCACGTCGGGATGCGATCGGACGCGTTCGGGCGGTGTCGAAACGGATCGGGCGGTACATGCCTGATCAGGGGTTTCGAGTGTTTTGGCTGGTCAGGGGGTTTTGGCTCCATTGCTTTGGAAGCAGGGGATCGAGTGTTCGAATCACTCCATCCCGACCATTTTGCCTGTTCAGAGACTTGCTATAGCGAGTTTCGGACGTGACCGAGAGCGGGTTTGCGCGGCGTAGCGGTCGCCGCCCCGCGATCCCATCGCACCAGCGCCGGCGGCAGGTGCGGACCGTCCCCTCCATTGAAACGCATTCGCTTCGTCAACAAGCATCAGCGGCCCCATCACGTCGTTGGCAGCCGCTCCGGCCCACCAGCAACCGTGTGCCGTCGTTATGGGCGGTTCGAACCCGCCCGACCGTGACAGACCCCTTCGCCGGCTATGCGGCGCGGACCGGAAGCATTCGCGTCGGCCATGATCCGGTGAGGTGCCAGCGCGCCCTCACTGATCGGAAGTGAGCCGATCCTGCGCAGTCTCGAGGTACGCCGACGTACGTCGAACGCAACGTGCATGCCAAGCACATCACGGAACATGTCGACGGTTGGAGCAAGGCTCCCCGACCGGACCCCGACGAATCACAACTGCAACACTTTCATGGACCCGCCGTGTCTGTGGCCCACGGGACAGATCTGTGGCCTCGGCGAGTTCAGGGGCTTCCAGGCGGCCGGTGCCCCCAGAAGCTGGGCTTGGTGAGTTGGGTGACGACCCAGGTGTCGTCGTCGACGAGGCGCCCACCGAAGCCGACCTCGACTTCGAAGCCGGACGGGGACACGCTGTAGAACGAGATCATGTGGTCGTTGGTGTGCTTGCCGAGACCGGCGGCGATCGGCGCACCTGTCTCCTCGTGGCGATCAAGGGTGTAGCCGACGTCGTCGAGCGTGTTCATCTCGAGCATGAAATGGTACAACGTCGCCTCGCCGGCGGGAACGAGCGCGAGGCTGTGATGGCGAGGGTTGCAGTGCAAGAACACCATGTCGTGTTCCGAGCCATCGGGCCTCCAGTAGTCCGAAACCCGGAAGCCGAGCACGTTCGTGTAGAAGTCCGCACTCCCCTCGATGTCAGGTGTCCCGAGGACGACGTGGCCCATGCCCTGGACACCGGTGCTGAACCCGCTGACCCCGGTCGGCGAGACGAACCGTTCGTGGTGGTGAACGACGCCGTGGAAGAACTCGACGGTGAACCCGCCGGGGTCCGTCGTGCGGATCATTCCCCGAACCCGACGTTGGTCGCATTCGGCTGCCGACGCCGAGTGGATGGCGAACCCGGCCGATTCGAGTTCGGCAGCGCAGACCTCCAGCGCAGCGGCATCGGCCAGTTCCCACCCGGCGAACGCCAGGCCCTCGGCCGCCTCGGCGGGTCGAACCACCACCCGAAACGGGTGGTCGTCGATCTTGATCGCCAACCCGTCACCGTGGGCGACCACCCGCGTTCCGAGGAGCTCCGCGTACCCCCGCCAGTCGTCGAGGTCGGCAACGTCGACGCCGATGTATCCCAACCCTCGAATGTCCATGCTTCCCCCAGCGCGTGTGCTCGAACCCGACGAGGTGCTCGAGGCATGACGACGACGTTAGACCACGGGTACGACGGTGTCCGCCAGGACGAGCCGTCGAGGCTTGGGCCGGTTGAAGGATTCGCTTCTCGGGTACGGTGGTAGTTGCTGTTCAGGGCATCGAGTTGCCACTTGCCAGCGGATGATTCACACAGAGCAGAACAAGCTGAAGCTTCGACGCTCGACAACGGACGCAAGGGCGTTGCATGGAGATCACGTTCGAACCGGCTGACGCCCGCCGAGATCACGCCGTGCTGACGGAGCTCAACGTCGAGTACCTCGACTGGCTGGATGCGAACATCCAACACGACTTCGGGATCAGCCTGCCGGCACTCCTGGGACAGCCGATCCCCGACTACGTGGCCGCCACACTCGACAAGCTGTGCGACGCCGCGCCACCCGAGGGCGTGTTCTACACCGTTCACCGCGACGGGCGTGTCGTCGGCATGGGCGGTGTCCGTCGCACCGGCGATGGAGCATCGGAGATGAAGCGGGTCTTCGTGCGGCCGGACCAGCGGGGCGGCGGGCTGGGAATCACCATCGTGCGACGGCTGATCGCGGACGCCGAGTCCTACGGCTATGCGAGCATGCGGCTCGACTCCGGCCCGTTCATGAGGTCGGCACACCGGCTCTACGAGGCCGAGGGATTCCGAGACCGGCCCATCTACGACGGCGCAGAAGTTCCCAGCGAACTGCATCACAACTGGCGGTTCATGGAGCGCAGCCTGAGATGACCGAACGCGACGCGGGAGCGTCGCGCCCGTGCGGCAGGCCCACACCAAGCATCGGTGGGACTCAGTCGGGACGACACCGGATGCGATGCCGGTGTCCCGTCACTCGTGATGGAGCAGCGCTGTCCCGTCGGGGTTGTCGATCACATATTTCCAGCTGCCGTCAGGCTGACGGCGCACGACCTCGGCCGTCGCCCCCGTAGGGCTCGAGCCATCAGGCATCCGCATGGTCCACGGTGTGTGGATCAGCGCCAGATCACCGGCAGGCAAAACAAGGGACTCGCCGAACACCAGCTTGGCCCCGGAATCGAGGTATGCCTTGAGCGTCGCCCGGATCTCGTCATGCCCGGTCGAGATGCCGTGAGGCGTCTGCGTCAACGAATCGAGCGCTCGGTGTCGGCGCCTACGCGAAGCTACAGAATCACGACACCGGGCGTGGACGGTCAATCGTCGTGAATGATCATTCCCTGCGGTTTCAGTTCGACCATTGTTGCTTGCTCGAGCGCTTCGACGACGGGAACAAGGTGCTCGGCGACCAGAGCGAGAAGGTCAGCGTTGCTGATGTTGCCCGTCGAGACGACCAGCAGTTTGCGAGGTATTCCGCTCAGCAGGTGTGAGTCTCGGAAGTCTCGATCCTTGCTGATGACGATCCGTCCGGCGTTGTCGGCCGTCCGAGCGATCTCCGAATCGCTCATGCGATTGGCGTCCGGGAGCCCGTTGGTGTGGATCGCATCATGCCCCGCAGCGGTGAGGAGTTCGCCAAGCAGCTCTGGTAGCTGCGCATCAACGAGGAACCTCACGAGGCGCTGAACGGCGTAACTCAGTTTCCGGAAGTGAGTGCTCCGAACTCGAGGGCCGCAAGAAGGTCATCTCGCTCGAGATCTGGATGGTCATGGATGACTTCCTCGATCGTCATTCCTGAGTCCAGAAGTTCAAGAAGGTTCTCCACCGGGTATCGCAAGCCGCGTACGGTCGGCTTGCCATGGCAGATTTCCGGGTCCGTTGTGATCCGGTCGAGGCGTGTCACGACTGAGATCGTAGTGGACCCAGATCGGCCGCAACCGAGATCGCCGAGCCCTTCAACGCAGACAGCACACAACCCGCCCAGAATCGTGCCTCCAAGCACGGAGCGACCACTTGGCATCCTCACAAGTGGCGTGCTCGGTCTTGGCGGCGCTGCGAGGCCATCGTGTCGAGCGCCGCCGAGCAGCGGTGCTCCCCCGCCCGCGGACAGCTGGGTCGACCTACCGTCGGCCCATGACGAGCGACCCCAGGAACAGGATTGCCAGAGACCCGTCGATCTGCCACGGCCAGGCCACCGTCCGGGGAACCCGGATCATGGCCAGGATGTTGGATTTCCTCGCCACAGGGATGACTGAGACCAAGATCATCGACGCAT
This sequence comes from uncultured Acidimicrobiales bacterium, assembly GCA_963698395.1. Classification (GTDB taxonomy): domain Bacteria; phylum Actinomycetota; class Acidimicrobiia; order Acidimicrobiales; family SZUA-35; genus JBBQUN01. The sequence goes on along the minus strand of CAVOQQ010000008.1, from coordinate 179,108 downwards.
ACCCGACCCTCGACGGCGCGGGCATACGAGCCGCAGCCGCCGACCGTGCCGAACTGGCCCGAGACGTACATCCCGCTGTGGCTTCCGCGTGACGATCCAGCTCGACGAGAACCTGCCAGAACGTGCCCAGTCGATCTTCGCCGAACCGGGCCACGACGTCACACAGGAATCGTGCTGCTCGAATCCATGACCCATCGGCCGGCTCGGTTGCGAAATCGCTCACGGCTCTGGTCGCCTCCGCCGACCGAACACCGGTCGAGTCCTGGAGTACCGACCGATCGTTGCGATCCCGACCGGCCGATTTGGGCTAGCAGCCCGCCCCTGCCTCGTCTGCACGCGTAGCGGTCGCCGCGCCGAGATCCCATCGCACCTGTGTAGGCGGCAGGTGCGGACCGTCCTCAAGTGCAAAGCCATCAGCTTCGTGAACAGGCATCGGCGGACCCATCAACGTCGTTGGCAGCCGCTCTGGGCCACCAGCCGCCGCGTGCGGTCGCTCTGAGCGATCCAAACCCGCCCGATCGTAACCCAGTCGGTACTGCAGCGCGGCGTCAGTGTCAGGGGCTCGGGATTATGCGCTGCCTCGAGGCGAGCAACACCGCCCGAGCGATAGGTGTCGATTGCGAGCGGGACGCACGAGCATCCGCACGGGCGTTCTCGTCCGGGATCGGCCAGTTGTGGTTGTCACTCGACCGACGTTGTAGGGACGGTCACCGGTGACATCTTGCTCTGTCCGATTCCCTTCCGTCGGAAGAGGATGTCCTCTTGCCGAGGAAGTTGTCCCCGGGCGTGAGGAAGTTTCCATGAAGACCATGAAGATGTTGCTGTCGTCCGTGCTGATCGGTGCGATGCTCGTTGTCGTAGGTTGCGGAGGTGACGTTGATGACAGAGGGCCGGTGGCCGCTGACCAGGCCCAGATCGAAATCGCGTTCACCGACGACGGGACATCCTTCGTCGGAGATCACGAGATCGCCGAAGGAGCCGTCACCTTCACGTTCTCGAACGAGACGGAGAGCGCTTCTATCGTCGCTGTTTTGCGGTACGAGACCGGATCCGCCGCGCTCGCCGAGGAGCTGGACAGAGGCGGGGAGGGCAATCTCGTCGTGACGAGCGAGCCACCCACCGCGGGGTTCTCCGAGGTCGACTTCGAAGGTTCGGGCGACCCTGTGCTGCCCGGTAGCCACGCCTGGACGATGGATCTGGGACCTGGGACCTACCTTTTCGATGTGGGCCACGAGGACTTCCATGCCACTGGACTGTGGCGAGCGGCCGTGATTGAGGTCATCGCCAGGTAACTCGACCGGTCCTGAAGCGCCCCTGGCGTCATCAGGACTGCGGCAGCCCTGTGACCTCAGGCATCCAGTGTCGGCGCATTTGTGCTTGCGAATCGGTCCGTTCCCCAGCCCGGTGTCGCTCTTGGCGACGCAGGTCGGCGGCGCCTCCACCTACTCTGAATCGGCAAAATTGCTTCGACGAACCGACGGTCGTGACCGAGCCGAACCACTCGATATCGTCCGCACGAAATCGCGACTACGAACTCCACGCAACCACCTGGCAAAGGCCCGATTGCGGCGCCGTTTGTTCCCGATCAATGGCGGGCGAAACTGCCGGATCAGGACGGTGAGGCGTGCAATACAATCCGCAATTTCGAGCGCACGGGTTCCTGGATCCAAACCAACCAGTCTCTTCACTGTTGGCCCTGACCCGGCGTCGGGTTTGGCAGCGGCGACCGCTTGCGCGAATGCCCGGGTCTGCTGCTCACGGCCCTTGAACCAGAGTCCAAGAGGAGCGTCTGCCATTTGGAAACCGGGATCGATCGCGGTTACTGGGCTGGTGTGAACTGCACCATGCTCCACCGGAGGAGGCTCCTCCTCGCTATCGCGAAAACGCCGTGCCGAGCATTCGATCCCTCCCGCTGCCAACCTGAGATCTGGCCGACCTCTGAGCGAGGGTTGGTCGCAAACGCGGTCGATGCAACGGACCGGCGTGCGCCCACCGCCGGTCTGAACGATGAAGACAGCGAGGCGGCGGTCAGCGGTCGCCGGCTCTCTCGGGCGATGCTGTCGTCGATCGTGCTCGCAAGGTTCATCCGGGTCGTCAACCGGATACGAGTGCACCGCTCCGTCCGGGCCGGGACCGAGCTGTGGCGGTCACGACGTGAGGCGGTCGCCGATCTCCACCTTGGGGCATTGATCGAGGATTCCTCCGACCGCTGTGGCGATGCCGTCGAGGTCGACGCCGGCCATGAACGTGCTGAGAGTCAGATGGCTGAGCACCCAACTCGGGTCGAGGGCCCACGGCGGAAGGAAGCGGGCTGGTTGGCACAGGCCCCGGCTGCGGAGCTCGGCCAGCGCCGGGATTGCGAACAGGTCGAGCTTGCCGGCGAAGAGCAGACCCAGCACGTCGGGACGGCCGGCGATGAAGACGGTGCGGACGAATGTCGACACCGCCAGGAATCCGGAGAGGTAGGCGCAGTCCTTGGTGAAGGGGAACCCTCCCGTGACCGGGGCGCCCCGGAAGATGCGCCGCGTCGACTCGAACGCCTGCTCCGGGCTCGGGCTTCGATCGAGGAACCACCGGTACAACTCGATGAAGTCCGCGCCGTCGCAGACCATCTGCACTCCGATGACCCGCTCGGCCAGCCGACGAAGCCGGTCGAGTCCGAGTGTGCCCGACACGTACTCCGCATACACGGCCAGTCCCTCCTGGGTCCGTGTCGTCCCGGGATGGCCGATTGCCAGGATCGGAAGGTCGGTTTGTGCTCTGCCATTCAGTCCGGTCGCGACGTGGATGAAGGCCTCGTGATTCAGGAGTTGGGCGGCATCTTTGTCGGTGAATCGAGCGTCTCGCCTGATCTTGATCCGGCTGGTGGATGCGACGGCGTTCGCCGAGAGTTCGTCGACGATCATCACCTCCGGGGCGGCGTCGCCGAAATGCTCGTGCACAGCGGCCTCGATATGTGCAGCGACGTCTTCGCTCGTGCGGTTTCGATCGGGCGTTCGGACGAGTTGAGCCGCGACGAGCCCGGACAGTTGGTCGAGCACGCGTTCGGCGAGGTCGATCGGCGTCGTCGGGTCGTTTTTCAGAGGCTGGGTGGGCGTGCTGTACAGGCGGCTGCTCTGGTGATGGAACTCTTCGGTCCCGATCGAGGCAAGCATTCGAGCGGTTGCCTCGATCGAGTCGGCCTCGCCGTCGAGCCAGTCGTCCACCACATTGCCGGGACGGAGCAGCCGTCGAGCCGTGTCGACACCTTCGAGCACCGGCGCCGGATCGATGGGTTGGTAGGCGGGCGATGGAAGCCGCGATCCCCCTGCGGCGAGGAACTCGTTGCGGATCTCGCTGGGCCAGGAGAGTGCCGACAGAACCCGCATCGGCTTGGCCACGTCGTGGAGGATCTTCGCCGCGCTGCGGTACCGGTCGTCGTCGAGAACGTTCGTCATCGACGAACTCTTGCAGAGAATCGGCGGGACGTCCGTATTCCCGATCCTTCTCTCCGACGGCGAGCGGTCCACGACGAGGGTGGCACCGATCAGTGCGATGTCAGTGCCATCCGTCGACGACGATGCGGACCGTTGGGAACGCCCTCATCGGGATCTACGGATGTATGCCTGCATCTGAGCTTCGTTCTGCTCGACGGCGGAGATGTCCTGCGCTTGTCCAGCCTGCGCGTAGCGCCGCCCGAGGTGCATCACATCGAGCATCGTTCGAGCGTCGGCTGAACCGCTGTCGATCGAGGTGTACCCGAGCACGACGGCCGTGGTCGGCGCCGCTGGCCCCGTCACGACGCCTGACGAGTTGCGGCGGGGCATCACGCCCGCCGCCCTACGGGCCGTCCTGTCCGTCGTCGAGGGTCTCGAGGAATCGGATCGAGGCGTCGGCGATCTGGCGTTGGGCGTCGGCTCGCGTCGTGCCGGGCCTCCCGTCTCCGTTCTGCAGGCCGTAGTCGCCGAAGTACGAGTGGATGGCACCGTCGATCGGGACGTATCCCGTCGACGCCGGCAGGTCGGGTTTTCGCTCGTCGATGTCGGCCGGAGTGGCCAGGCCATCGTTGGTGCCGTACACCGACATGACGGCGAGGTCGGTCTGCTCGGACATGTCCCGCACCGGGTAGGCAGCCCAGAGCAGCAGGCCGTCCAGTTCGTCACCGGCGGTCTCGGCATAGCTCGAGGCCATCGCACCGCCGAGCGAATGACCACCGACGGCCCATCGATCGATCGCGTCATCGGGGTCACCGATCACGGCGTTGGCGGCGTTCGAGTCGAGGACCGCCAGGTTGTACGGCTGCTTGAAGATGACGACCGGGAAGCCGGCCTCGGCGATCGGCCGCAGCACGTGGGCGTAGGCCTGCGGGTCGACCTTCGCACCGGGATAGAAGGCGAGCCCGGCCGCGCGCGGGTCGTCGGTCGGGGTGAGCCGGATCGATGACCTCGAGACGTCGACGAACACCCCGTTGCCGTCGTCGAGCGCGTCGATGGCGATCGGTTTCGCCGACAGCGGCTTGAGGTAGACGAGCAGGCCGAGCAGCACCACACCCACCACCAACAGCCCACCACGCGCCAACCAGACCCGCTTCGCCGAACCCTTTGGCGGCGGACCGACGACGAGCGCCCACGTGATGAGTCCGACGGCGACGGCCAGCGACAAGATCAACGTGATCAGGTACGCCGGGCTCGACCCCCGGATGCCGACCCACGCAGTGGCGAATGCCCACACGACCACCGTGGCGATTGCGACTCCCAAGCCGATCGGACACCATCGGGGACGCCGGCCCGGCGGCTGCATCGCCGGTTGCGAATCGCCGGGGTCATCAGATGCGCCGGTTGACTCGTCGCTCACACCGCTGAGTCTTGCACCACCGCGCCCAGCCGACCAGGGGGAAACACAACGCGCTGGACCACTCTGAACGACCAGGCAGCCGGCCCGAGGGCACCGCACAAGCGCCTACGAAACGAACGGATTCCCGGTGAGTGGCTTCGGCGCGCGCCAACCGAACCGCAGGGACGCAACACCGATGACGAACACCGCCGTCGCGACGCCGATGGCGAGGCCACCTGAGTAGAAATCCTGGATCCGGCAGTGGAAATCGCATTCGGGGGCCATCCCCGTCGGTCGCACAATCTCGAGCGCGTGCCCGAGCACATTCGTGCCGTTTCTGCGTGCTTGTGGGATCGCGGGACGGGCGTGGTTCTGATCGGAGGTATTGAGCGGATCGCGACGACCTGGAATTTCTCGTGGTTGACCTCTGGGCCAAGCGCTTGCGGTCTGCTGTCATGATGGCTGCTCTCGAACAGCGCAACGCCGGAACCTGGCCGTCTCCGATCACGGCCGCATCGTTGGTAGGCGGCGTCGTTGGGATTGCTGAGGTCGTTCCAGATGGAGACGACGTCTGGTGGTCGGCGTTGCGCCCCGAGGAGCAGGGCAGGACGGGCATCGGTACTGGACGAGCCGTGGGTTCGCCGTCGTCGGCGTCGACTTCCGAGGAAGCACCGGCTACGGGCGGGAGTACCGGAATCTGCTGGGCGGCAACTGGTGCCGTACCGACGTCGACGACGCTGCGGCCACTGCGCAGTATCTCGTCCGACGCGTGACGTCGACGGCGACCAACTCCTGATCCGTGGCGGGAGCGGCGGCGATACGACGACACTCCTGACGCTCGCCCTGCACGACGTGTTCGCCGCCGGCACGAACCTGTTCGGTGTCACCGACCTCATCGCCTTGCTGTCGGACGACCACGAGTTCGAATCCCGGAATATGTTGTCGATGATCGCACCCTGGCCCGCCCAGGGCGAGCGCTCCGTAATCCCGTCCTCAAGAGGTGGCCTGTACTGCACTTCAGCCCCACTGCGACGCCGCATACCCACGGGCATGTCCCACGAGGGTGACACTGCAGCAGTTCCCGACATCCCTTGATCTACGAGGCGTCGGGCCTTCCACAGGCAGACCAAAGGACAACTGACCGCCCCCAGACCGGACCGGGTTCGCATGTCATCGCGTCGCCAAGGCGACAGCGATTCCGATCAACTGGGCTGCCGCTCCGACTTGGCGGTCCCCCGTCACAAGGACGAGTTCCGCATCGTTGGCAAGCGCCGCTGAGGCGAGGTGTACCGCGTCGCAGCCTCGCAGCCCGTAGGGCGTCCGCGAAATCGCCTGCGGATGCCGCCAGCTCGGCCGAGACCTCGATGTAGCTGATCTCCAGAGCGATCGAGTTCAGTTCGTCGACAGCTTGCCCCAACTCCGCGACGGTCAGACGACTCATTCGTTGGGCTTGGGCCAGCGCTGCTCGCGCTTCGGGATAGATCAATCGCGTACTCATGACGCGCGTCGATTCGTTCCACAAACGGCCGCACGTCGATGATGAAGGTTCGCTGACCACAAGCGGCACCAGGGCAGATGTATCGAAGTACGCGATCACCGACGCTGCTCAGCAACCAGATCGCTCACTGTTCCACTGCCGTTCACGCTCGGAGCGGTGCGTGGGCGCTTTTCATGAACTGGCGGCGAAATCAGACCTTCGCTGATGAGGCGGTCGGGAGCGACATCGTAGACGATCGTGTCATCGACTTTGCGGGCGCGGTGGGCGGTGCCGTTGGGGTGATGTGAAGGCCGCGGCGGGTGTTTCGGTGCTTGTAGCCGTGGAACTCGACGCCATCGAGCGTGAGGCATTGCATCCACATGGACTCGGCCGGGCCGACCACGCTGTGCTCGGCCATTGCGATCGCGTCGAACTGGTTGAGCGGCCGCCGCCAATCCGCGTCTGGACGGCAACCGTCAGCGCGATCCGGGTCGGTGTCCAACTGTATTCGAACGCCTGGCGGCGAACGATTCAACGCAGACGGCAGTCACTGCCCATGAAGATCGAGGACATCGACGAGTGCGCTTCTACGCCGGCACCAGGTCTTCTCACGGCTCTCCGACCTGGATCGGGAACACGGTGTATGAACCCGCTAGCCCCTTGAGCTGGGTGACTCGACCCTCGCCGAACTGCATGTCGCCGTGCGCCTCGATGATTTGACGAACGAGGGACGACACGAGGATTTCACCGCCACTCGCTTCGTTGGCGATGCGGGCAGCAAGGATGACGTGTTTGCCGAAAAGGTCGCCGTCGCCGTCCACGATGGCTTCGCCGGTATGGATCCCAACCCTGATTCTGATCGGTAGGTCGGGATGCTCCTCGTTGTGCGCCGACAGATCCTGTTGCACCGCTGTCATGCATTGGACTGCTCCTCGAGCTGAGGGGAACGAAAGCATGAACCCGTCGCCTTGGGCCTTGATCTCCTTGCCTTGGTAGGCCTCGACTCGCCGCCGGACCACGGCGTTGTGCTTCGAGAGAAGATCGAACCAACCCTGGTCGCCGAGCTGCTCGGCTCGAGCGGTCGAGGATTCGATGTCGCTGAAGACGATCGTCGTTGTGCCGTGCGAGACCGGGACCTCGGTTTCGTGGTGACGGTCGGCGTTGAAGGCAGCAGCCACGATATCGATCGACGTCTGCTTGAAGTCGACCGGCGCAGCCGGCAACGACTCGCCGGGCATTCTCGTCGCTCGTACGTCAGACACCAGTTGCACCGTGGAATCACCGAACGCAATCAGATCGGCCACTCCCAGAACACAGGTGCTGGTGAGTGGTCGACCATTGATGGTCGACCCGTTCGTGCTGCCCAAATCGCTCACCATGACTCGGTTGCCATCTCGCCGGAGTTCGAGGTGGCGGCGAGAGATCAACGGATCGTCCAGCAACAAGCCCGCACACTCGCGACCGATCTCCAGCGGTTCGGGAAGCCGAAGATGCAGGATCGTGCGACCGGGTGATCGGATGATCACGGTGGGCTCATTGTTTGCGGCTGTCTCGTTGTGGGGCATGGCATCCACCTCTCTCTGCGTGCCAATCATCGTTCGGCAACGTCTCGAACGCTCACGACGAACCAGCGACCGTCGACACCCGCCCGCATGACGAATTGTCGGGCGAAGTGTTGACGGCCCTGCTCGATCAGGTTGCCCGCATCGTCGATCACCGCTTCGGCGAGCATCCCCTCCCCCTCGGCTGCGAGGCGAAGTCCTCCTTGACCAGGACTCCGAACGACACTGAAGTCGAGGCGATCGAAGCGATGGTCGACTTCGATCACACCAGGACCGTGGCGAAGTCGATCCTGCATCTCGATCAGGCGCGTGCCGTGGTCAACCGACAGAAGAGCCTCCGGGTCCCTTCGTTCCAGAGCGAGCGCCTCGACATCGAGTGCTCGAATCAATTCGATCGCGACGAGACGAATCCCGGTCGCGTTCGAGTCCTCGATGAAGTCGGCAACCTCAGGCGTCGCTCCAATGGCCGGAATGCGCACGGGGTCGATGTCGGTCACGATGGTCCGGGGATCAACCGATGCCTGGATGATCGCAGTGGGTCCAGCCGATCGGGACCAGTGACCCGCGGCAGCCACGCCGAGCAAGCTCATTCCGGCGAGCCCGACGTAAGTCACCGACGACGCAAGACGATGACGACCCGAGAACAGAGCCGATGAACTCTGCTCGCTGCGGTGGGACCACAACGCGCTGACGAGCGGTCGAGCAGCGCAGACGATCACGAGTCCACCGAGCAATCCGACCTTCGCCCCGAACTCGGTCGTCTGCGGCGCGATCAGCAACGAACTCGTCAGCGCGACCGCAACACCGAAGGCCACGCGTCCGTTCCGGCTCGATGGAACGGTTCTGGGGTCGGTGATCATGAAGAAGAGGAAGACCAGGAGCTCAGGCGACGTAACGATGATCCACCAGAATCTGGTGTCGCAGACGGGTCCGATCGACCACGGCGCGGTGATGCAGTGGCCCGACGCAGAGAGACTCCCCATGACCACGACGAAGGCGAGCCAGAACGCGGCGGCGAGTTCGAGAAGGTCAAGACGGTCGGCCACCATCACCCCGCCGGCAATGATCAGCCAATAGGCCAGCAGCATCCACACGCTGAATGGGCCCCACCAGAAATCGAGCGGCTCGATTCGGTCGCTGCCAAGAACCAAGAAGGCGACGACCAGTCCGAGGTTGGAGGGGTTGAAGACATGGGTGTCTCGCCAACGAATGACATATTTGGTGCCGAGCGAAAAGAGCGCTATGCCGGCGAACAGCCACCAGTTTCGGAAGGTCCAATGGTCCCCGGCCTCGGTCGAGGCGTCGCGAAGGATCAGCCCGATCCCGCTACCGGTCAGCATGGCGCTGGCCGGCCAGACGATGGTTCGGCTCCGGCGGAACGAAATGAGCACTTCCACCAGTGCACAACTCAGGATTGCTGCAAGGATCTGCGGCACCGACACCCGGAACCCGAGGACCACCTGCCCGAGCACGTGGAGCGACACGATCACCGCGGCAACGTGCAGGCGAGCGTCACTTGGCCGCGGGAGGACGACGGGATACGCGGTCCTCCCGACCCGCAGCCAGGGTCCGGTGGATGCCGGAATCGTCACCGTCTCCGTCATCACAGATCCGGCAGCAGCAGATCGAAACGCATTCTGAAGTTCGGTGCGTTGCCCGTGCCGTCGGTGTTCACGGATGTGTTGAAACCATTCCAGTCTTGGAACTCCTCGCCTGTTGCACCCATGTACGCACCAGTGCCGCCGGTGACCGATCGGCGGGCAATTTGGTGGGTCTCGAAGGTTCCTTCGTTTCCGGCGGTCGTCAGCGTGTCATCGGGGAAGAGCTCGTCACCGGACATGGTGCCGAAGATGAATTCCTGGGTCGTCTGTACGTGAGGCTCGAGTCGATCGGCGCGGACCAGCACCGTGCCGCGACACAGCCAGCGTCCGATCGATCCATCGCTCACGGGAACGAACCCGTCGCCCGGCGTGGGGATGAAGTTCTCGGGATAGATCCAGCCCTCGACACTGAACGGCATGCCGCTGAAATCGCTCTCGTCCTCGGCGTAGTTGACGACGTTGTCACGCCAGGTCTCGCCGAGGCATGCGACATCGAAGGTGATGGACTGGCGTTTCCACCCACCCGATCGACCACTCGCCGATGCGACCGTGCCACCGGCAACGGCGCCGGCCACCACCAACCCACTGCCGGCGGCAAGCCGTTTGAGCAGTCGGCGACGGCCGGGTTCCTCTGTTGTTTCCTGCTGATCTGTCATCATCCACCTCCGTTGTCATCAAGATCACCGAGCGACGGCCACTGGGGACAGGTCGCGACATAGGGCTCCCCGGCTGGGCCGAACTGCTCCCATTCGGCCAGCGTGAGGTTGCGACCGGCTGCCTGACACGCAACCTCGGGCCACCGAGCGGGATCAACATCCCAGATCACGGCTCGACCATCGAGGAAGGTGATGGCGAAGCGAGCGTTGGACGAGGCAAACACGGTCGCCTCGCCGTTCTGGGGAAAGGGCTTCCCGATCAGTACCCGCTCCTCGAAATCCCAGAGCCGAGTCTCACCGTCCATGGTGGTCACCATCCAGCGGCCGTCCGGGCTGAACATCGGACCGAGGGAGAAGCCCTCGACCGCCTCGGTGTTGCCAAGCAACGGCTGCCCGTCAGGCTGCAGTGTCTCGGCGTCACGAACCGTGATCGCCCCGTCGATCGAGGCCGTCACCAGGTGACGGCCGTTCGGAGTGAACTTGGCTTGGACTACCGCGCCACCGCCTGCGCTGAGAACGGGCTCGATCGCACCCCAGGTGGCAGTCTCGTACACTCTCGAGGCCCCGTCGTCGGTCGAGATGACCAAACGAGAGCTGTCGGAGTTGAAACCGAGTGAGCGCACACTATTGGTCTGATCGGTGACCATGTCGTCGAGCACCGCCATTTGCCGTCCGCTCGAGCGCTCATAGACCACGGCACCCGGAGCATCCAGCGGGGCTCCAAGGCCAAAGACGATCCAGCGTCCGTCTGGCGATGTTGCACCCTGGAAGGCCGAATGCGGCCCATAGGTCGGCCCGAATGGCTCGAAGGTAACGGGATCTCGCTCCTGGGAGACGCCGGTTTCGACGTTGAAAGCAAGGGCTCCCGGTAGGCCAGTGAATCCGTACTGCACAGGCTCGCCGGGGATCGGCACGACCTCGTACTCGCTACCGACACGCTTCCACATCGTCGAAGGACGAGCATCGGCCGCCGAGCCGAGGACCATCGTGCCGTCGTCGGACACGAAGAACTCGGCCTGTGTCGCCGTAGGGACTGATCTCGAAATGAGGCCAACACCAACCAGCGAAACGACCACCGCTCCTTCTGCTCCCGCGACTACCAGCCGGCCGTTCGGTTCATCGATTGCGAGGTGGAGGTCACCTCCGAGCTGTGTGTCGAGCAAGACCGGGTCGGTGCCGGCTTGGGCTGCGGTCCGCACCCGACCATCACCACTGATCGTCGCAACGACCGCCCGATCGAAGGTGACCGAGGTGGCTGTCACGGTTCTCGGCGTTGCGCCTGCTCCACCGGCAAACTCCCAGCGATCAACTCGCTCATCATCTTCGGCAGACCACAATTCCACATCGAAGAGTGACGAGGCCGCGATGTACTCCCGGCCCCCCTGCTCGACGAATCCGACGCCGGTCGGAGCAACCAAGACACTGCCGCCGTCAGTCCCCGACCGGGTGACCGGCTGGTCGAGCATCGCAGTGAGAGAGTCGATATCCCACGCTCTGAGGTTGGCGCCGCCAACCGAGGCGACCGTTCGACCATCTGCGCTCAGCGCAACCCCGATCACCCCCAGGCGGAAGCTGACCGGATCGTGCAGAAGCGGTGGGTCGATTCCTTCAGGGAGATCGTCGGGATCGGGCATCGCAGTCGCATCGGTGTGGGCATCGATCGTGGCCAGGAGTCCGAACTGCTGGTCGAACACACGAACGATTCCCGCACGTTCACCCGTAGCAAACCGGCGACCATCCGAGCTGAAGGCGATCCCAACAACTGTCGAATCAAAGGCAATCGGCGACGCGATTTCGCTGCCGGTTCCGAGATCGAACACCCGAACGCTCGAGTCAGATCCCGCAACGGCCACAACGGCATCGTCAGCTCGAACGGCGATGAGCCGGGCGCCTGCCATGGGGATCTCGAGCAACCGATCCCCATTGGAGTCGAACACCGTCACCCCAGCGGAGTGGCTGCCCACCAGTCGGCCATCGGTCGTCCATTCGATGTCGGTGAACGACAGGTCAGCAGCCACGTAGCCAAGCAGCGACCTCGACTCGGTGAGCACCGACTGAAGGCCGCCGAGCGCCGCTGCGTCAGGTGCTCGTCGGTAGCCTTCGGCCGCAAGTAGCAGGGCGACCCGCCGGTTGGTGGCTGCAAGCTGCCCTGCGTCCGAGATCAGTCGACGAGTCTCGGCAGAGGCTCGGGCGTCAGCGGCCTCCTCGGCCCTCGAACCGGCGTTGCCCCACTGTTGAAACGCGAAGCCGGAGGCAAGCAGCGCCATCACGGCCAAGATACCGACGCCGACCAGGCTGCGACGCAGACGACGGTTTTGCTGCTCTCGAAGAGCCGCCCGCTCGAGCTGTTCCTGCCGTTCCCGGTCACGAAGCGACCGACTTGCTTCGAGGAATTCGAGCTCGACCGTCGCCAGATCTTCGCGGTGGCCCTCAGCCCACGCGAGAGCCGCCTCGAGTCGTGCACCACGGTACAGCTCGGCCGGATCGCGGTCGGCTGCGTTCCACCCTGCCGATGACGACGTGAGGTGCCGAAGGGTGCGCATGCCCATTCGGTCGTCGTCGACCCAGTGCCGCAGACGATCCCACTCCCGTATCAGTGCCTCGTGAGCAACTTCCACGGTCGGCATACGGGTGGATGGATCGCGGTCGAATGACAGCAAGCGATGCGAGCCGAAGGCCTCGATCACGTCATCGGAGACGATCGAGAGTTCCGACCGCAGCGCTCGACGGCGGGTGTCTTCCACGCCCTCGCCCGGTGTGACGAGCCGGGTGAACAGCCGTCGAGCTGCTTCCTGGTCAGCGGGATGGAGGGAGGAGTAGATCTCCTCGGCCCTGCGGGCGAGGGCTCCGGTCACGCCGCCGATGTCTCGATACTCGGCCAAGGTCATCTGGTTGCTAACGCGGCGGTCGTACAACTCGGTGAGCGCGTACTGCAGAAGCGGCAACATGCCTGCGTTCTCGCCGACGTCGGACACGATGACGTCGACGAGACCAGGCTCGAACCGTGACCCGAGGCGCTCGGCCGGAGCTTCGATCGCCAGGGCGAGCTCGGCTGCAGACATGGGCAAGACGTTGATGGTTGCTCCCTGCAACAGTGCGCCGAATCCCCGATGCCGGAGGGGACGATCATAGAAGTCGGCGCGAATCGTGGCGACGACACGAATACGTGACCGCTCGTCCGAGATGGCCTCGACGAGACCACCGAGGAATGCGTTTCGTTCCTCCGTCGTCGCCGACGTGAAAATCTCCTCGAATTGATCGATCACCAACAGCAGCTCACTGCCATCGGGTGGCAGCACTCGCCGAACCGCTCGAATCAGACCTCGATCGTCGCTTCTCAACTGCTCGAGGAGACCGGGCACCTCCTGCGCCGCCACCCGGAGCAGCCCGGCCTCGAGTTCCTCGAGGGGATGTGATCCGGGAACCACCGTGACCACGAACCACTCTCGATCCGTGATCGCCGGGAGTAGCCCCGCTCTCACGACCGATGACTTCCCCGAGCCCGATGCACCAACGACGGCCACCAGTTGTTGATCGATCACCCGAGAAACCAACTCGGTGATGAGCTCGTCCCGACCGTGGAAGTCTTGGCTATCAGCCTCTTGGAATGCTCGCAGCCCCTTGTAGGGATTGACGGTTGCCAACTCGATGTTCACGAGTGTTCGGCTCGCCGCGGCTCGAGGACGCTCGACGTCGATCGGTGAAGCTCGATCACCGGTCATCACCGCCTGAGCGGTCAAGGCCGATGCTGAGCGGAAGGCGAGGATCATCTCGCCCATTTCTTCGAACCGGTGCGCCGGATCGATCGCCGTCGCGCGCTCGATCACGGCATCGATCGCCGGGGGGATCTCTGGTCGAATCGCTCGGACGCTGGGCACCGATGCCCGCAGCTTGCTCTCGAGCAACGCTTGCACCGACTCGGCAGAGAAGGCGGTGCGTCCCGCCAACAACTCGTAGGTGGCGATGCCGAGGCTGTAGATGTCGGAGCGATTGGTGACCGATCCTCCGCTGACCTGCTCAGGACTGGCGTACAGGGGCGAGCCGGCGGAACGCAACTCACCGTCGGAGTGGTTGCGTTCCTCGCGAACGGCGATACCGAAGTCGGCGAGGTAGGCAAGGCCCTCCTCGTCGAACAGGATGTTCGCCGGCTTCACGTCACGATGGATGACCCCACGAGCGTGTGCAACCGCAAGCGCTCCGCCGACCTGCTCAACGATCGCCACGACGCTCGCCAATGCGAAAGGCCCTTCGGCAACAAGCTTCTCTTCCGCGTTTCCTCCACGGAGCAGCCGCATGACCAGGTAGGCGCCACCGGGTTCGCGCCAGTAGTCATACAGCGGAACAATGTGAGGATGCTCGAGACGGGCCACCAATTGTGCCTCGGTCTCGAAACGACGAATGAAGTCGGAGTCGTCGGCAAACTCGGAGCGGATCACCTTGATCGCAACATCTCGCCCCACTGCCGGTTGCGTCGCCCGGTGAATCGTGCCGAAGGAGCCCTCGCCAATCTGCTCGCCAAGCTGGTAGCCACGGATCGAGGTACCAGGTTCCGGCCCGCTCGCCATCAACTCGACGTCATGATCGAGAATCCTGCGTTCAAGGTCGCGAAGCTCGACGGAGGGTTCAACTCCTACGTCGGCCAGCTGGAATCGCACCGTCTGGAACTGGCGAAGGGCTTCCACCTGGCGGCCGCAGCGGTACAGCGCGAGCATGTGCAGATACGCCAGCCGCTCCCGTTCTGGATGAGCTGCCGCTGCCTGCTCGATGTCGGGCAACACCGCAGCGTGTTCGTCGAGCGCGAGTCTTGCCTCAAATCGTGCTTCGAGCGCACTCAACCGGAGTTCTTCGAATCGCACTCGTTCCGGCTCGATCCAATGTTCGCCGGCAAACTCTTGGCCCAAACCGCCACGCCACAGCGCAAGGGCCCCATCGAGCTGCGCTGCTGCGCCACCAGCGTTCCCCGCTACTGAAAGTCGGCGGGCCCGCTCGATCCTGTTGGTGAAGTCAGAGAGATCGACGGCAACGGTGTCCTTGCGAAGCCGATAGCCAGCGCCGGTCTGCTCGATGACACCGTCACCGAGAACGCCGCGAAGGCGAGAGACGTACGACATCACCGTTCTGCGTGCGCCATCGGGCGGTTCCCCATCAGCCCACACCGCATCGATCAGACTGTCGATCGACACAACCGAACCGTTTCCCAGAACGAGCGAGAGAAGAAGACGCCGAATACGGGCACCGCCAACCGCGACGGAATCACCGTCGTCGGATACCTCGAGGGGTCCAAGTACTTGGACCTCCATCGTCCCTCCCCCCAAAAGCCGGTTCAAGTGTTGCACCTCAACACACCGAGAACATACGAAACCCCGTCTGCAAATCGTCTGCAGCCCGTTTGACCTGGTGAGGCCGCAAAACCCGCCGTAACCCGGCTATCGCAGCGCTCCAACCGGCGGAGCCAACATGCAGCTATCCGGCTTCGCCGATGGTGGGTCAGCATCAGGCGAAGGAGCGGCGACCCCGCAGGTCGCCGGCTCACTCGCCCGCGTTGCCACGAATTGACATGGCAACGCGCTTCTGAGTCGTTCAGGGCGAGCCGGGGGTGTGAGCCACGACTCCGACCGGCCTTCCCGAAGCGAGGAGTAGGAAAGCCCTCGGCCCCGAAGCTGTCGCAGCACGAGCTGTCGCTCGATTGCAGACGACACAAGTCACGCTCGCCGCATGCTGCTCGAGCGAAGTCTGCGCCGCTCGGTCAACCGCTAGGAGGAATCATGAACACATTCGAAGGACTCGAGTTTCCGGCCTCACTCGTCGTGGGGTTGAACTCACGCCGAGCCGGCGCTCTTGTCATCGCGTTCGGGTTCGCAGCACTGGCGGGTTGTGGCAGCGATAGCGCTTCCGACGCTGACGCTGACGCATCGATTCCAGCGGCCCCGACCGCCGCCAGCCCTGCCACCAGCGCGGCGCCAACCTCTTCCAGCTCTACCACAATCGAGCCGGCTCGCGAACCATCGATGTGGTTCGACGTGACCGACCAGGCGATTGGCGAGACCGCACTCTGGACCAACAAAGTCGACGTTGCCGACATCGACAACGACGGCGATGTCGACTTGCTGTTCGCCAATGGGGGCAATTATGACGTCCCGGGTGAACCGCTGATGAATCAGATCTTCGCCAACGACGGCAACGGCGTGTTCGAAGACGTCTCCGAACAGGTACTTGGCGATCAGGGCGACCTGGCCCGAGTGATAAAGGCACGAGACATCAACGGCGACGGCCTGCCGGACATCATCGTCGGAACGACGTTCGAGACACAAAGTCGGCTGTTCCTTGGTCGCGGCGGCTTGACCTTCGAGGAGGTCACTGACTCCAACCTGCCCCAGATAGACGCAAGTGTTGGCGACCTCGAGATCGGCGACGTCGACGCCGACGGCGACCTCGACATCGTGCTGGCCGACTGGGGGCCAGGCAAACCACGAAGCAGCCCGGGTGCCGCTCCGATGCTCTGGTTGAACGATGGAAACGGCGTCTTCACTGACGCCGGGCCAGCCCGAATGCCCGACCATCAGATTCGGTTCTCTTGGGATCTCGAGCTGGTTGACATCGACAATGACTTCGACCTCGACATCCTCGTATCGTGCAAGTCCTGCGAGGGCGGTTTCCTGTACCGAAACGATGGAACCGGGACCTTCGCCGATGCTTCGGACGGCCTCCCACAACGCGGCAACAACTACGACTACGAAGCCATCGATCTCAACGCGGATGGGTTCCTTGATCTGACCACCATCAACGATGGCAAAGGGCTCACCGAACACGTCCTGCTGTCAGATGGGCTTGGTGGATTCACCGACGAGACCGAAGAACTCTGGCCCGAGGTAGCCAACGTCGGCGAGGACGACAACGCCGTGGTGTACCTCGATATTGACTCCGATGGTGACGCCGACTTCCTCATCGGATCTCTCAGCGGAAAGGACAGAGTGCTCATCAACGACGGCGGTGGACACCTGACACTCATGGACGACTTGTTCGGAGGGGCGTACACACCGGGAACGCTTGGCATTGCTCTCGCCGATTTCAATGGCGACGCACGCCTCGACGTCGTCCAAGCGCAGGGAGAGAAAGGAACCGAAGAGAAGGTGTTCTTCGGCGAGCTCATCAGCCCCGACACAGCACCTCCAATCATCACCAACGTCATCGAAGCGTCCGGAACGATCCACGCAAGGATCCACGACAACAAGAGTCCGACAGTGCCGCACGACTGGCAGTCGGTCGCGGTCGACGGACCTGACGGCCAGCAGCAGCTGGAGTGGTACGGCGAATACCTCTGGCGAACCACCGTCACTCAACCGGGGACCTATCGAGTATGCGCGACAGACGCGGCCGGCAATAGCGCATGCTCCGACGACCTGACCGTTGACGGCGACTAACGTTCGCGACAGCACCATGCGGAGACGTCTCCAGCCCACCCAGCGATGATTGCGTCCTCAACCTTGGGGGCGCGGTGGGCATCGCCGGTGAGCGGATATGGGTGGAGCGGCTGCTGTTGCAGGGCTCGGAGCCATGAACGTCTCCATCCACATGACCTCCGCCGGGTCCAAGGCCACACCAAGCTCGGCCAGCCTGGTGGCATCGAAGTGAACCAGCCCGGATTCGCACACCGTCGGTAGCACATCCGCTGAACCGCGTCGCTGGGTTCCTTCGTCCACCCGTGGCACTTCAGGAATCAGCGCCGGACGCCAGACGCGACGAGTCCCGCAATGGTCGACGCCTTTCTCGTGCTCTGTGCTTCTGGTTACAGACGTCGAGGTCGTCGGAGTTCATTCTCACGAGGACACAACGCGAGCAAACAAAACCACGAACGCAGCAGCGAATGATGGCGTCTCTTGGCGAGCTGGGGACGTGAAGCAAACGGCGTTGTAGCCCAACGGCAGACGGCACACACAAGGCTTGATTTGGGCTGCACCGAAGACGGCGCCACTGGATCAACGATGGAGGAATCATGAACGCATTCGAAGGTCTCGAGTTTCTGACCTCGCTCGACGCGCCAAGCCGGCAGTGTCTGCTGACGATCGCAGAGGACATCGAGCTCAGTCCCGGCGACGAAGTTCTGGCAGCTGGCTGCGTACCCGACGCGCTCTGGCTCGTCACCGAAGGTGTTCTCGAGCTGCGCAATTCCACAGGACAAGCACAACCACTCACCAGGCTCGGCCCCGGCAGCCTGGTCGGGGAGTTGTCGATGGCGCTTGCCTGCCCCGCCACCGCAAGCATCGCAGCGGTAGAGCGAACAATGGCGCTCCGGCTCCCCCGTCGAGACGTCGAACGACTCATTGACGCCGACCCGATGTTCGCCGCCTCGTTCTGGCGGGCTGTGGCAATGACGGTGTCGGCGCGCTTGACCGCGACCACCGCCGCATGGACCAACACGTCACGACTCGCGTCGGCCCGATCAACCATTCCAACTGAGCTTCGCGATGCCCTCGACGCGTTTCAGCATGTCCTGACAACCGCGGCCGCAGGGGAGGGCGAGATGCCCTGGGCAAGTCTCGATAGCGGCCTTGCCGCCGTCGGTGACGCTCTCAACAACGTGCTGGCCGAACCCGGTCTGGCGGCTGACGTGTTCGACCAGGTGCGCGCCGAGATCCTGTCAACGGCGCGGCTGTCGCCGTTCGTTCGGAGGGTATGGGAGAAGCCAAACGGCTACGCCGGGGACTGGGAAACCATTGAGATGATGTACCGAAACGAGCCCGCCGGCGTCGGACGCCTCGGTCAAGCGATCGACGGGGTCTTCCTTCGGCTTCCCCCCGTCGTGGCGGCCCGGAACCGTCGGGAACTGCTCGCCGAGCAGATCGCACAGGCATCGGCCCGGGGGCCGGCAGCCATCGCAAGCCTGGCGTGCGGCCCCGCCCGCGAGATCACCGATGTGCTTGACCGCTCACCCGAAATGATCGCTCAGGTCAGCCTGCTCGATCTCGACCCGACCGCGATCGAGAACGCTCGAGAACAAATCGGCCGGCGCCGCATGCTCGACCGCGCCACCTTCTACCAATCGAACCTGATCAAACTCGCTCTCGGCCGGGAGGAACTCACCCTCCCACCGCAGGACCTCGTATACAGCATCGGACTCATCGACTACCTCCCGGACGACCTCGTCATCGCACTCTTGAACGTCATCCATCCCTGGCTGCGACCGGGCGGCCGGGTGATCCTGGGCAACTTCGATCCTGCCAACCCGGCCCGGGGACTGATGGAACTGTTCGATTGGAGCCTGATTCATCGAACCCCAGACGACATGGATCGGCTCTACGAGCAGTCGGCATTCGGCCGCCCATGCGATGAAATCCTGTGGGAGGACCAGCACATCAATCTGTTCGCCGTCGGCGTTCGACACTGACGATGCTCGACGTTCCATCGTTGGCTCGAACGACGATCGGGCTGACCATGGTGATCGGCCCTGTCGCCGTCGTCGCCTCGTCGCTGCTCCTCCTCCGGCTCGGCCTGCTCGCAGGGCCACCCGGCAGAACTCGAGTCCGGCTCGCGTTCCGGGGTCTTCGCACCCGGCAGTCCCGATTACCGTGGCTCCTCACCGACGTGCTCACACCACTGGTCGGCGTCATCGCCCTTGCCTCAGCGTTCGCCATCGAACAGGAGGTGCGTCAGGGACCGGGACGGGCCATCGATCAGCTTGTCGTCGATACTGACCCAGCACGGACCTGGTGGTTGCTGCAGGACGGCTCCGACCACTTCATGAACAACAGCACCCTTCCGACCGGTACCGCCGAGGCCGTCACTGCCCTGGCGACAACAGCCGATGGCGTCGACTGGGCCTATCCGTTCTGGGCGGTACTGGTACAGGTCGACCTTGCTCGCAGTCCCCTTACCGCTCTGGTGTTTGGGGCCGGCGACAACGAAACCGTGTCGCCCCTCTCGCCGAGAGTGTCCAGCGACGCGAACTGTCGGGTCGTCAACGAACGTTGCGCATTGGACGACGACCAGATCATCGTTGACGCGAACAACGGCATGAGGATCGGTGACCTGGTGGAGATCCGTGGCTCAGCGTTCACGGTCGCAGGGATCAGCCAGTCGCCCCGGGGCATGCTGAATCGCCCCGTCCTCTTCGTCAACCATGCGGGCTTTGAACGCATCGAAGGCAGCGGCATCGAACCGTTCGGTGCCGTGCTGGGCGGTGATGCGGGCCCTGTCGCAGACCTGGTGAAGCATGTTGCCGACCCCGAGTTCGTCGACCTCGTCGCCACCGCGAGCCTTCGGTCAGCGAACGAACGATTCTGGACCGGCAACGGCACCCCGCTTCTGTTGCTGCTGGTCCTCCTCATCTGCGCCTTTGCCGGTGCCGCCATGTTCGCTGCCCGCCAGACCGAGCACGAACGAAACCGTGCCATCGTGGGCACCCTGCGTGCCATCGGACTCAACCGCTGGTCCGCCATCGAGCTGGATCTGGCTCAGTCCGCCCTCACCGTTCTCAAAGTCACGGTTCCCGCTTGGCTGATCGCATCGGCGCTCATCGTCGGGGCGAACCGGGCGATCCTCGGATTCACTGCCGATCTCACACTGAACCATGTCATTGGTGCCACCGGCCTCCTCGTGCTCGTCGCCCAGACCAGCGCAGCCGTTCTGGCATTCCGGGAACGGCGCATCGAGCTGATCGAGCTGATGCGTCACGACTGAAAACCAGCAAACCGACCGCGACACAACGATCCTTCGAACCTCAACACCACTACGGGACATGACCAATGAACGAACTGGAGACACTTCGTCGAAGCGACGTCTTCTCGAACCTGAGCGACCCAGATCTTGGCGAAATTGGTCGCGTCGCCTCGCTCCGCGAGGTCGCCACCGGTGAGTTGCTGATTCGCCACGGCACGCCCCTCGTACTGTCTTCGTCGTGGCAGCTGGACGATTCCGGGTGACGAACAAGACGGGCGCTGAACTCACACAACTCGGCTTCGGCGATGTGATCGGTGAGATCGGACTCATCGATGATCAGCCAGCGTCGGCCGATGTCACCGCAACACGACCATCGCTTGTCCTTCAGCTGCCGATCAGCGACGTTCGATCGGTCCTTCTCGATAGCCCTCGCGGCGCGCTCGGGGTCGCGACGATACTCGCCGCTCGGTTGAGGAAGGCGAACACCCGCAAGATGGTGCGTTCACCAAAGGTCATCGCCGTTCACGGAGCAGCAGGATCCGCAGCCCTGCTCGACACCCTGGTCAACGCCGTGCCCGGAGCGCGTTCCGCCTCAACAGTCGACGAGGTGTGGGACCTCGAACCCGACCATCTGGTCATCGTCGATGCCGCCAACCGCTCAGTCACCGCTGATCTCGAACTCGTCGTCCGCGACGACTCGACGGCTGACGTGCCGGCGGTGGCGCCAAGGTGCTCGTGATGGGGGCAGGGGTTGGAGGACTTCGGCAACCATGGGTGTCCTCGCCGAGCTCGAGACCCCCGGCTTTGGCTACGACATGTTCGTCGGCGTGAGCGCAACCTCGGTGAGCGCCGTCCTTCTCGCACAGGATCGATCGGCCGCCGACGTCGCCGAACGCACGATGCAGTTCGCTCGCCGAATCAGCCTCGCTCGGGATTTCGGGCCGACGTCCTACTCATTCACAACCGGACGAAGCCTCACCGCCGCAGCACGAACGTCGAGCGGCGAAGTGAAGCTCGAGCATCTTCGGCGACCGTGTCGAATCGGTGCAACAAGTCTCACAGACGGCGGGCTGCGGGGGATCGCTCACGGTCACGCCTGGAAGGCGATCAGAGCCAGCGCATCGCTGCCCATCATCTTTCCGCCCATGCGGATCGACGGCGAACTCATGGTCGACGGCGGTGTTGTCGACAACGTGCCCACGTCGCTCGCCTATGACGTACTGCCGGACCCGGTGGTGACCGCGATCTCGGCCAACCGCACACCGGCGTTCGATGTGACCTCGGTCAGTAATGACGGAATTGCGGGCCGGGCGTTGCTCAGCGGCGATCGCCGCCAGTTCCTCCATCTCATGACCGCTTGCCTGCGACCAAACTCAGGGTCGATCGTCTGTGATCAGCTCATCGAACCCGCTATCGGCGACTCAGGGCTGTGGGATGCGAGCCAATTCGACGACGGATTCGAGCAAGGGCGAATTGCCGGACGAACTCACGTTGAATCCCAACGCAACCGCGGCCACATCGACGAGGCGTGACGCTTGCGCTCGCGGCCCAAACCTTGCAAGCCCCAGCTCCCTCAGTCATGACAACACCCAGATGACCGCGTCCGGATCGAGGACATAGGCGATCTTGTCATCGAGCCTGCGGGCCCCGGTGGGCGGTGCCGCCGGCGGTGATGTGGAGGGAGCGGCGGGTGTTGCGGTGCTGGTAGCCGTGGAACTCCACCCCGTCGACGGTGTGGCACTGCATCCACATGAAGTCGGCCGCATCCATGACCACGCCGTGCTCGTCCAAGGCGATCGCGGCAAGTCGTTCGAGCGTTCACTGACGCCGATCTGAGCGTGCTGGCCCGTGGGCCAGCGAACCCCTCTGGCCCATCGACCGCGACCTCGTGGCCGACATCCAACTCGTCGCCGACGGCACCGGCATCACCATTCCCGAAACGATCAGACCCGTCCACACGCGCTACGAGTGAGCAACCCGCCCGAGCAATGATCGAATAGACCGAAGCCTGGTACAACCCGAAACGCCGCCACTCCTCCTGCGGCTACCTCAGCCCAATCGACTCCGAGACCCGCGCACGAAGCATGATCAACACACCCAACCCGTCCGTCACCACAGGGCAACTCCACAACCACCCTCGGTGTCCCGTCACGACCGGTTCAGATCACCCGATTCGGCTCGATCGGGAACGAGCCAACACCTTCGTCGACGCGCCGCAAGATCGATTCTGAGCGACCGTGCACGAACAAACATGCCTCCTGTGGCCGAGATGAACGTGACTCAGACTTCACGATCATCCCGGCTCAGGAGGCCGTTCTCGTCGACTCCTCAGCTTCAGGCCGCCGATCCTGCACCCCGAACCGACGCCGAGTGGTGCTTCGACGCCAGGTGTGCAGAAGCCACAGCGTGTCAGAACCTCAGGTGGCCCTTGTAGACCGAGGTTCCGGCGACGACGTCATCCTTGAAATCCAGACGACCCGACACACCCTCGAAGACGCCGGTGCCCGAGCCGGTGACGATCGGATGCTTGCAGCGGGCGAACACCAAGACGCCATCGACCCGCTTCTCGGTGTAGAACTCGGTCATCTCGAAGGTGCCATATTCGCCGTTGTACGTGCCGACGAAGATCTCATCGGCGACCTCTTGATACGTCCCGCTGGGGTGCGAGCGAGACTCGGTGATCGTGCCGTAGACACAACCCTCGAGACTCCCGTCGATGCGGAACGCGTAGTCGTTCGGCATCGCATTGCAGTCGAATGCACTGATCGTCCCGCCAACCTGGGTTGCACCGCCCGCCGACACCGGAGTGCTCAGTGCTCCAAAGAAGAACGCGACAAACGCGACGGTCAAGCCGAAGAATCGCCTCGTGACCGTTCGGGTCTTGTTCGTTCGGGTCTTGCTGTTGTGTTGTGACATGGGATGAATCCTCCAATTCGAGCGGCGGCCACCAGTTGGCCGCCGGTCGGATCGTCGCCGAGAGCACTGTCAGAACGCTTTCAACCATGGTGAAGCCACCGCTCCGGGCGAATCGGTGGGTCGGCCGCTGCCCCGGGCGCGAGTCGAACTCGAGACGCTGAACGAACGCGTCGCCTCGTCCGAAGGTGGCGGTCTCGATGCCGCTGGTGGCTTGTCGACGTAGAACGGTCCGACAGCGCCGTGAAAGTGACGCAATTACGGTTTGAGCATGGGGGGCACCAGAACTCGCTCACCGGCCGTCGATACGGCGACGAGATCGCTCGACCTGGTCGGCCGGCCGATACCGGTCATCGGTCCGAGTCTGCGCGATCCGCGTCTCCACGTCGCCGCCATCATCGTCACGATTCATGTCCTCGGGCAGGTCGTGCTCGACTTCGGCGTCTCGGTCCCCCACATCGTCGCGGCGATCGGAACCTGTTTCCTCATCGAAGGCACGTGGACGTTGGTGAAGACGGGATCGCTCGTCTGGCCGGCAAGCGCGATGCTCACCGGAAGCGGCGTTGCGCTGATCCTGCGAGTGCCTGGCATCGAGCCGCACGATCACTGGACCTTCGACCGCTGGTACCTCTACGCCGGCGTTGCAGCGGTGTCTCTGTCGACGAAGTTCGCGATCCGGTTCGAGAACCGCCACGTCTTCAATCCGTCCAATCTCGGCCTGGTTGCGACCTTCCTCGTTCTCGGAAGTGAGCGAGTCGAACCGCTCGACTTCTGGTGGGCCCCCTTCGGCCTCTGGATGTTCCTTGCCTACGCATTGATCGTCGGCGGTGGAGCAGCCATCGCTCGAAGACTGGGCACGCTGGCACTGGCCGTCGGGTTCTGGGCGGCACTCGCCGCAGGCCTCGGCGTGTTGTCTGCGAGCGATCATTGCATGACCAGCCCGTGGACGCTCCAGCCGGTCTGCGGACTGCACTTCTGGTGGGTCGTCGTCACCTCTCCGGAGACGATGGTCTTCATCTTCTTCATGATCAACGACCCACGCACCATTCCCGACCGGCCTCGGGATCGTGTCCTCTTCGGCGTCACGGTCGGCGCGCTGGCGGCGCTGCTGATGGCGCCACAGTCGACCGAGTTCGCAACGAAGCTTGCGCTGCTCGGCGCGCTGACCATCGGATCGGTAGGCCGCTGGGTGGCCCGGCGCTTCACCCTCGAGGCGGCCGTCGTGTTCTTTCACGACCGCGACCCGCAGGTCCGGGTGCTGCGAGTCCTGGGTGGCGTCGTGGCCGCGCTCGCCGTTTCGCTGGCGATCGTCATCGCCGGCAGCTCGGCGCAAGGCACCGGCGAGATCGCCATCTCGCGTCTCCCCGATGCAACGGGCGTGCTACCCGCCATCGACCCGGCGTCACTTCCCGCCGTGACCGTCGACCCCCTCGCCGTCAGCTTCGACGCCGACATGGCCGGACCCGGGGCACAGGAGCTTGCGGCGCAACTCGCCTGGATCCTCGAGATCGAACACAAGGCGATCGATGACGCAGACCCTGAACTGATCCGAGCTGTCGATCACGGTGCTCGTCGCGACCAACTCCTCGCACTGCTTTCGGGGGCCGATACATCCCAGACGTCACCGGCCATGCCACTCCCGCATCGGATCTTCGACTCCTTGCACCTCACGGTGAAGCGGTCGGGTTCCCAAGGAGGAGTGCGACTGGTCTTCGAAGGCAGTGGACGGTTCTTGGACCGCGACCTTCGACCTGGCTCGAGGTTCACCGACGTGTTCGTTCTCCTCGGTGCATCGGACGATCGTTGGTTCCTCGTCGAGGTCGCCGCACCGGGGGCGTTGGATCTGACCGACCCATGACCAGGGACCTTCCCAGTCTGACAGCGCCGTGAAAGTGGCCTCGGTAACTTCGTTGCAAGCGAGAAAGCAGGTGAATCATGTCGATCGAAGTTCGAATGCTCGGACCGGTCGATTTGGTCGTCGCCGGTCGCCCCCTGGAACTCCGCAGCAGTCGACAGCGACGGCTTCTCGCCGCGCTGGCTCTTCGTCTTGATCGAGTCGTCACCGAAGACCGCCTCATCGATCATCTCTGGCCCGAGGGAGAAGAGCCTCCGTCGAACCCACGTGGAGCGCTCCAGACCCACGTCTCGCGACTTCGATCCGTGTTGGGCCCCGACGTTCTCGAGCACGAACCGACCGGCTACCGATTGTCGTCCGAGGCCGTCGAACTCGATGTGGATCGCTTCGATGCACTGCTCGTCGAGACGAACGCCGCTCTCGATCAGGGCGACCCCGAGGCGGCTCGGAGGCTGGCAGATCGTGCACTGTCGATGGTCCGGGGCCCGGTCTTCGGAGACCTGGCGGATATCGAGTGGTTTCGTCCCGAGGCGGCACGACTCGAGGAGGAGGCGACGCGTGCGCGCGAATGCTGGCTTCGGGCGGCCGTCGAACTGAGTGATCCGGCCGCTCACGCCGAGCTCGAACAGTTCGTCGGCGCGCACCCGCTACGCGAGCAGTCTCAGGAACTGCTGGCCCGAGCGCTCTACCAGTCCGGACGACAGGCCGACGCACTCCGGGCGATCGATCGGTATCGCCGGCTCCTCGCCGAACAGACGGGACTCGAGCCCGGACCATCGCTGATCGAACTCGAACAGTCCATCCTGGAGCACGATCCGATGCTGGGTTCGGCTGCCAGACCGCGGATGCTGGCTGGATACGAATTGGGCGAACTGATCGGTGAGGGCACGTTCGGCCGGATCTACCGAGCCCGCCAATTGTCGATCGACCGGGAGGTCGCCATCAAGGTGGTGCGGCCCGAGCTCGCAAACGACCCGGAGTTCGTGCAGCGATTCGAGGCGGAAGCACAGACGATCGCTCGCTTGGAACACCCGCACATCATTCCGCTCTACGACTTCTGGCGCGATCACGCCGGGGCCTACCTCGTCATGCGGTATCTGCGTGCTGGTACGGCCGAGCAGAAGCTCGTTCGCGATGGACCATGGCGAATCGAGGAGGTCCTGCGCCTGGTGAACGAGATCGGATCGGCACTGATCGTTGCGCACCAGGCGGGGGTGATTCACCGCGATGTGAAGCCGGCCAACGTGCTGGTGGACGGTGATGGCAACTGCTATCTGGGCGACTTCGGTATCGCGGCCGACATCGCATCACCGTTGTTCGCTCCCGATCGAGCGGTCGGTTCCCCCCTCTACGTCGCTCCCGAGCAGGTCGAAGACCATCGCGCCTCGGCAAGCTCCGATGTCTATGCGTTCGGCGTGATGCTCTACGAGCTGCTGACCGGGCGTGTCCCCTTTGGGGATTCCGAGTCGATCGACATGTTGATGAGTCGCAAGCGGACCGAGCGCGTGCCATCGATTCAGGGCGATCGCCCCGAGCTTCCTGCAGCCATCGATCGAGTCATCGCGGCCGCGACCGAGTCCGATCCGGCGCTGCGACTTCCGTCGATGAGCGAGCTCGTTCTGGCGTTCCGAGCAGCGCTCGCCAAGCGCGCCCCCGGCGAGTCGACCGACGAGTCGTCGAAGCGTCCTCGCCAACTCGCCGGGCAGACGCTCGTCAACCTCGAACTCGTCGGCCGTCAGCCCTACAAGGGTCTGGCCGCCTTCGGCGAAGCCGATGCCGAGGACTTCTTCGGCCGAGAGAAGCTGGCCAAGGAGTTGGCCGAACATCTCGAACGATCCCGACTCCTGCTGGTGACCGGTCCTTCGGGTTCGGGGAAGTCTTCGGTCGTGAGGGCAGGTTTGGTGCCTCTCGCACGAGCCACCGGCGCCTTCGTTGCGACCATCACACCGGGCACCCATCCGATGGACGAGGTCGAGACCGCCCTGCGCCGACTGTCGACGCGGGCGCCAGGCCATCTGCTCGACGTGCTGCTCGCCGATGAGCGGGGCCTCGGACGAGCGATCAAACAGACCTTGCCGGCGGTCGGCGCCGAACTCGTCCTGGTGATCGACCAGTTCGAGGAGCTCTTCACGCTTGCGGCCAAGCCCGATCGAGATCAGTTCCTGACTGCCTTGGCCTGGGCGGTCAAGGACCCGAAGAGCAACCTCCGTGTCGTCGCCACCCTACGAGCGGACTTCTACGATCGGCCGCTCCAGCACCCGGCGATATCGGATCTGGTGCGCACCAACACGATCGCCGTTTCACCACTCACCGGCGTGGAGCTCGAACAAGCGATCGATGCACCGGCAGCGAGGGTCGGCGTCAGCGTCGAGCCCGCCCTTGTCGCAGAGCTCGTGAGCGAAGTCAGCGGTCAACCGGCTTCTCTCCCCCTGCTGCAGTACGTCTTGACCGAATCGTTCGAGCAGCGCGAGGGCGACCAGATCACGCTTGCGGTGTACCAGCGTCTCGGTGGCATCGGCGGGGCCTTGGCCAACCGCGCCGATCAGGTGATGGACTCGCTCGGCGAAGACAGAGAGGGCGTCGTCCGGCGTCTCTTCACTCGCCTGATCTCGCTCGGCGAGGGGACCGAGGACACGCGTCGCCGAGTGCTGCGCTCAGAACTGGCAACGATCGACGCCGACGTGATCGACGCCTATGGCTCGGCGCGACTTCTGACCTTCGATCACGATCCGGCGTCACGCGAGCCGACGGTCGAGGTCGCCCACGAAGCGCTGATCCGCGAGTGGCCACGATTCCGACACTGGCTCGACGAGGACCGCGACGGGCTCCGCCTGCTCCGCCATCTCGGCGCCGCAGCAGCCGGATGGGAGCAGTCCGGTCAGGCGGAGTCCGAGCTCTATCGGGGCGCCAGGCTCGAAGCAGCCGAGGAGTGGGCGGCTGCCCATGGCGATGACCTGACGGACCGTGAACGCGCCTACCTCGATGCAAGCACGAGACAGCGGATGGCTGACGAAGCAGAGGAGCGACTGCGCGTCCGCCGGTTGCGGCGACTGCTGATCGCAGCGGCAGCCATTGCGCTCGTCGCTCTCACCACCGGGGCGATTGCGATCCAGCAGCGTGCACTCGCAAACGATCGGGCGGGCGAAGCCGAGCTCGCCGTTGCCGACGCCGAACGGAGCGCCGCCGTTGCCGCGACACGCGAGAGCGAAGCACTCGAGGCCCAGGCAGCCGACGAGATCGGCCGGCTGGCTTCTGAGGCGGGGTTTCGGGTGCAGTCCGATCGGCAACTCGGCCTGCTTCTCGCGATCGAGGCCTTTCGCCGAGAGGAAGGCGGACCGGTGAGCCTTGGCGCCCTCCAGCGCACACTCACGGGAATCGACAACTATCTCGGCACCGTGGAGAGTGGCGTGGCGTACGCCTGGGTGGATTGGCTCGACGATCAGTTGCTGGTGGCTGCCGGACGAAACGGGGTTGCCGTCATCGATTCGGCCACCGCCGAGGTCGTCTCTCGATGGGACCTCCCCGCACGAGTGATCACGGTCGATCCCGGCGATGGAGCAGTGATCACGAAAGCGAGCGTGAGTGGCGCCAACGGTGTTGTGGCCTTGGTCTCGGCCGTTGACGACACGACAGTCTTGGTCATCGACGTTCGGGCAGCCAGTAATGCTCCGCCACTCACGATCGAGCATCAGTTCTCGGTTGCTGGCCTCGAGGTCTCACCCGACGGCCGTAACGTCGCCACGATCGACAGCCGAGACACGCTGCGCTTGTTCGATCTCGACTCCGGTTCACAGGGCTGGGAGACCCTCGCCCACCCGGAGGAGACGTTCGGCAACCTCGGAGCGCCATCCGACGTCAGGCCCTACCTCTTCTACCTGAACCCGTCCGGCATCGCTGGATTCACGAGCGAGAAATCAGACCACCAACTGCGCTTCTCCGCGGACGGAAGCGAACTGGTCTCTCAAGAAAGCATCCTGCGACGTTGGGATACCACGAGCGGCGCCCAGATCGGCGACGACGTGTTGTTGTGGCGACATCGGCCGGGGTTTCCCGACATCCGCTTGGTGACGGCTCCGTCGGTCACGTACCTGGGCGATCGCGTGGGTGACCTCGTCGTCATGCACGACCAGGCAGGTGTCTGGGTGGTCGACGTCATCACCGGTGAGGCCACCGCGGCGTTCGATGTCGATGAGGCTGGCGACGCCTACGGCTTGTCGAAGATCGACAGTGTGCACTGGTCGGGCGGCGATCGGGTGTGGGTGTTGTTGGCAACCGGCAGGGTGCTCAGCGTTCGTCTGTCCGACGGGTCGGCCGCCGATCCTCCCATCGACAGTCAGCTGGCAGGTGCTGCCGATCTGGCCGTTTCGAGCGATGGCCGGCGAGTCGCCGTCGCGAGCGCCTTCGGTATCGGGCTCTTCTCGCTCGACGGTTCTCGCCTCTTGGCTCGAGCCATCGATCGCAATGGCACCCAGCTTGGGACGATCTCAGCGGACGGGAATGTCCTGGCACAGGACTATGGCAACGGCGAGGAATGGACGCGGGCGGGTCAACTGTTCGACGTCAGCGGTGACGTTCCGGTCCCTCTTCCTCGTCCGGACGTGTTGCGCTACGGATTCGAAGGCATTGCCTTCAAGGCGGTGACGCGCTCCTATGGCCTCCAGTTGTACGACCCGACCACTCGCGAACCACTTGGTCCGGAGTTGGAGATCAGCCGGACGTGGAGTGGTCAGGCATCCTCACCAGACGGTCGACTCCTGGCCGCCGGCACTGGTTCGGACGGAATTCAGGTGTTCGAGATCTCGACCGGCACGGTCGTGCAACAGCTGACCGATCTCGGCGACTCGATTCCCTCGCTGAGCTTCAGCGCCGACGGTTTGCGACTTGCCGCTGCATCCGGCAACGGGCCGGCGATGGTGTGGGACACCACGACCTGGCACGTGGTCGATGACCAACTCGGCAGCGACGGTCCGCCGGTGGTGTTGCTTCGCTACTCACCGTACGGCGGGCCGCTGGTCACGATGGACGCACGCGGTGACCTTGCGATTCGCGATCCTGACACGGGCGCGGTCGAGAAGCTCCTCGCCGGAAGCGGAAGCCCCGATATCGCCGAAAACACCCTCTACTTCTCGGAGGACGGGCGCTACCTGGTGACGGTGGCCGACGGCACCGCGCGGCTCTGGGATCTCTTGCGAGGTGAACCAGTCGGCGATCCGTTTCCGAACGATCCTGACAACCGGGTGAGCGGCGTCGATGGACTCCCACGGTTCGTGACTGCGGTCGGCCACTATCGTCTGATCTGGGATCTCGACGTCGATTCGTGGGACGAACTCGCTTGTCGTGCAGCGGGTCGAAACCTCACGTTCGAGGAATGGGAGCAGTTCGTTCCCCGCTCCTCCTACCGCCAGACCTGCGAACAGTGGCCCGCCGCGGTCGAACGATCGGATCAGACGGAGGTTCTACGCCGAGCGGCGGCAACGGCAGGGTCTCCCGACAGGACCGAGCTCGAGCTACTGGCCGACGACGCAGCGGCCGATGTCCAGGAGCTGCTGGCGTCCGGCGACGTCGACCGGGCGCACGCGCAATGCCAGAGCTACGTCACGCAACTGGCTTCGGCAGCCACACCGGAGGCACTGACGGAATCGAACATCGCCGGCAACCAGTTCCATCGCTTCTGGATCATCGAGAAGGCGATCGGCTACTGCGCCACCGGCGGCTTCGACATCGCTCGTGAGCAGTTGACAACGGTGATCGAGAACCCCGATGCGGTCTGCGGTGGCTATCCATCGCCGTGTACGCCGGCGCGGTCATGAACATCACCACGATTCGAAGCCCCGGACCAATTTCGCAACGACCACAATCCTCGATGGAGAAACGCCATGAGTGCAAAGATGTTTCGATTGCTCGTGATCGCGATGGTTGCCGCAGCGGTCGTGATGGGAGGAATGCTTCTTCGATTGCTTGCGAGCGACGACGGAACGGAGCACGCAGCCATTCTCGTCGAGTTCGACGAGACCGGATCGCCGATCCCCGAAGAGGAGCAACCGAGCGTCGGCGATGTGGAACTGACGCGATCGGACCAAGGAATCGATGCCCGGGTGACGATGCGAGATCTGGTTCCCGGCGGGGTCTACACCTTCTGGTTCGTCGTACCTCAGGGCGATCGGGTCTTTCCGGGAGACGTCTTCGTCAACGAAGGCCGGGGCGTGGTGGCGGACGAGACCGGCACGGTCGAGGTGACCATGCGCTCCGAGAAAGGCGATGAGCCGATCACCGGCTACTTCGTCGAAGACATGGGCGACATCGTCTTCGACTCGCTGCACGACCCCATGACGGCGTTGGTCCGAGTCGAAGTCATTTATCACGGGCAGGCGGCCCAAGCGGGAGACTCGCTCGACAACTGGCTGGCCGACTTCTGGACCGGGGACCCGACCGTCTGCGCCAATCCGTTGGGATCGCTGGGGACCGGCAACGTGCCGACGCATCCGTATTGTCCCGGGCACTGGGCCGCGACCTTTGCCGTCGACGGGGACGCGGGGCTACCCGATGCACCGACTCGGGCACCGACGACGGCCGACGATGGCTCGTGAGCGAGAGCCGACGCATCGACCTCACCGCTCCGCTAGGCAGGTCAGCCCGCGTTGTTGTCTTCCAGTCGAGCTGCAGCCGACCGGCGAAGCCTGTTGGCGATGTCGGGCAGCTCGGCGATCATCGTCTGGAACTCGGCAATCGACATCACCGCGATCCAGAGATCGACGTCGGCGGTGACCGTGGCCGAGCGAGGGCGTTTCGCTACTCCCGCACTGGCAAGCAACGCGATTTCGCCGAAGTGGTCACCCGGACCGAGCGTCGCCACGGGTGCACCATCGACACCGACCGTGGCCGAGCCGTCGAGGATCACGCCGAACTCTCGGCCTTCCTGGCCTTGGGAGGTCAGGAGGCGTCCGGCCGGCACCTGGATGGCGGTGGCAAGTCCCTCGACCCGGACCTTCTGTTCCTTTGTGCAGAACCGGAACGCCTTGGCCGACGTGATGTTGTGACTGCCCGAAACACCGGCACGGCTCGAGTTGGCGACACTGGTCGTTTCGACAACGAGGACATCGCAAGGGGCATGACGCAAGACCTCGGTTGCTACTGACCCAAGCAGACGCTTGACGCCCTGCACGCGTCGATTTCCCACCACGATCAGTGACGCATCGAGGCGGGCGGCCTCGGCGCAGATCGCCTTCGCTGGATCACTCCCGCCGATCGCTTTCGTTGCCTCTGGCGCTCCGATCTGTCGTGCGATGTCAGTGAGCACTCCTCGCGCACGTGAGACCCAATCGACGAAGTATCGGTCGTTGCCACTCTGGATCACCTCACTGCTGCCCGGTTTCATCGCCATCACGAGATGCAGTGGCTCGCCCACTGCCGATGCGAGCGCGGCGGCACGCTGCGCTGCGCCCAACGCCGTCTCGCTCTCGTCGACCCCAACCACGACTCCAACCATTGCTTACCTCCTCGTCGTGCCGGCCAGGAGAACGACGACGACTGCGTCGTCTGTCGTTGGCCGGCGGCTTTGTTGACTTCAACGTGCTTCCTCGAGATCACTCGTGAGGATCGGGAAGACGGTGTAGGACCCTGCCAGTCCCTTGAGTTGTGTCACTCGCCCCTCGCCGAAGGTCATGTCGCCGTGAGCTTCGATGATCTGTCGTACCAACGACGACACGAGGATCTCACCGCCGACCGCCTCGTTGGCGATGCGAGCAGCGAGGATCACGTGCTTGCCGAAGAGATCACCGTCGCCATCGACGATGGCCTCCCCGGTGTGAATGCCCACTCGGATTCGTACGTGGCGATCAGGATGACGCTCGTTGTGTTCGGCCAGGTCTTGCTGCACGGCCACCATGCATTGGACTGCGCCTCTCGCCGACGGAAACGAGAGCATGAAACCGTCACCCTGCGACTTGATCTCCTTGCCGTGATACGCCTGCACCCGGCGGCGGACCACGTCGTTGTGCTTCGTCAGCAACTCGAACCACCGTTGGTCGCCGAGCTCCTCTGCCCGAGCGGTCGACGACTCGATGTCGCTGAAGACGATGGTGGTCGTACCGAAGGACACCGGCACCTCGGTCTCGTTGTCTCGATCCGCGTCGTAGGCGGCGGCGACGAGGTCGATCGATGTCTGCTTGAAGTCGACCGGAGCCTGCGGCATGGACTCGCCGGGCATCATCGTTGCCCGAACGTCACTCAGTAGCTGCACCGACGAGTCACCGAAGGCGACGACATCGGCCACGCCGAGCACGCACGATACTCGTGAGCGGTCGGCCGTTGATGGTCGACCCATTCGTGCTCCCGAGATCGTTCACCATGACCCGATTGCCGTCGCGACGGAGTTCGAGGTGGCGACGAGAGATCAACGGGTCGTCGAGCAGCAGTCCTGCACACTCGCGACCGATCTCCAGCGGGTCGTGGATCTGTAGGTGCAGCACCGTCCGTCCCGGGGATCGAACGATCACCGTCGGTTCCTGTCCGTCTCCTGGCTGCTGTCGTTCCATGGCGTGAACCTCGCCCTCCGGGTGCCGAACACGTGGTTGCTCGACGCTGCTGCTCACCACCGACAGTACGGACGGCGCTGTCATGCCACTGTCACGGCGTTGCACGGGCGAACACCCGTCGTCGCAGGCCACCGACTTCTGACAGCGTGATGACAGTGGGTCGCTTACCGTTGTTCGCAGCAGTAGGAGGGAGGGCCGAGATGATCCAGATCCGATTGCTCGGACCGATCGATGCGTTGGTCGACGGCGAACCGGTCGAACTCGGCGGGCGTCGGCAGCGGCGCCTGCTCCTCCGGTTGGTTCTGGCCGAGGGCCGCACCGTGAGCGAGCAACAACTCATCGACGCGATCTGGGACGAGTCCGACGCGTTGCCATCGAATCCGAGCAACACCGTGCAGCAGTACGTGTCGCGGTTGCGTGGCCTTCTCGGGTCCGACGCCATCACCACCACACCCTCGGGCTACGCCCTCGACCGCTCGCTCGCAACGGACATCGAGGAGTTCGAGCGCAGCTACGAATCGGCCCGGGTCTTGATGAACCGGGGCGATCTCCTCGCTGGCCACGAGCACATCAATCGGGCACTCGATCTCTGGCGCGGCCCGGTCTTCGGCGACCTCACCGACACCCCAGCTGCTCGATTCGATGCCACCCGGCTCGACGAACTCCGCGTCTCGGCAAGCGAGCTGGCCGTCCAAGCCCAGCTCGATGCCAGCGACGTGGCCGGCGCAACGGCCGCGGCCGAGGCGTTGGTCGAGCTACACCCCCTCCGCGAGGCGCCGGTTCGCACGCTGGCTCTGGCCCGCCGACGCGCCGGGCAACCGGCCGGCGCGGTCCGTGCCATTGCGGACTTTCGGCAACGGCTTGCCGACGAAACCGGCCTCGATCCGACACCCGAACTGCTGGCACTCGAACGTGAGCTCCTCAGCAACGACTCGGCACCCGCACCGGCTGCGCAGCGCCGGCTCCGTGGCTACGAACTGACGGAGCTGATCGCCCAGGGAGCATTCGGCTCGGTCTACCGCGCCACCCAACCCTCGATCGGCCGAGAGGTCGCCATCAAGGTCGTGCGACCCGAGTTGGCGAACAACCCGCAGTTCATCCGCCGTTTCGAGGTCGAAGCGCAGATGGTCGCCCGACTCGAACACCCACACATCGTTCCGCTTCACGACTACTGGCGCGAGCCCGGCGGCGCCTACCTCGTCATGCGATACCTCCGTGGCGGATCCGCAGAGCAGCGTCTGGTAGCGCAAGGCCCGTTCTCACTGGTTGCGATGACGAAACTGGTCGACGAGATCGGTGGCGCACTGGCCATGGCGCACGACGTCGGGATCGTGCATCGAGACGTGAAACCGGCAAACATCATCTTCGACGAAAACGACAACGCCTATCTCGCCGACTTCGGTATCGCCATCGCCGACGGCGACGCCGCTGAACTCGATCTGCGGTCTGCTGGTTCACCGCTCTATGTGAGCCCGGAACAGATTCGCCACGGAGAGGCCATCTTCGCCTCGGACATCTACGCATTCGGCGTCGTGATCTACGAGCTGCTGACCGGGTCGACACCGTTCCCCAACGTCAGCACCATCGCCGATCTGTTGGAACGAAAGCTGACGGTCCGGCTGCCGCTGGCGTCTTCGGTTCGGCCCGACATTCCCGGGACGATCGATGCCGTCATCCAGCATGCAACCGCTCCTCTGGCCACCGACCGTTTCGCGAGCATGGGCGAGCTCATCCTCGCGTTCCGCGCCGCTGCCGCCGGCCACCTGAGCGGTGCCGCGACGACGGACTCGACCGTGCCCGCTCGGTGAAGACGGACCACCAAGTGGCGCCGGCGAAGTCGAGCGGCCTCGGGCGCAGGCCGCTCGAACGCTGGTGACGCTCGAATGGCAGGGAACCAACCCCTACAAGGGTCTTGCCGCCTTCCAAGAGGCAGACAGCGTCGACTTCTTCGGACGTGACGCGCTCACCGATCGCATGCTCGCCCATCTCATGGAAAGCTCGTTCCTGGCAGTTGTCGGCCCGTCGGGATCAGGCAAATCGTCGGCGGTACGAGCCGGACTCGTCCCCAAGTGCCGAGACGCCGGACTGTTCGTGGCTCAGATGGTCCCGGGCCAACACCCAATGCACGAACTCGAAACCGCGCTGCTCCGCATCGCGGTCGACCCGATTCCCACGCTCCTGGAGCAACTGAACGCCGACGCCCACGGTCTTGCCCGGGCGGCCAAGCGATGCCTGCCCGAATCCGGGGGCGAGTTGGTGCTCGTCATCGACCAGTTCGAGGAGCTCTACACCATGACCAGCGAAGGGGAACGCCTCGAGTTCCTTGCCGCTCTCGCTGCGGCAGTCGCCGACCCGCACGGCCGTCTCCGCATCGTCGTCACACTGCGGGCCGACTTCTACGACCGACCATTGGCCAGCTCCCACGTCGGCGACCTGTTCGACCACAACACCATTGCGGTGACCCCGCTGTCGCCCGACGAACTCGAGCAAGCCATCACCGGGCCGGCCGAACGAGTCGGTGCCTCGGTCGAGCCTGCGCTCGTGGCGGCGGTGGTTCACGACGTCAGCAGCGCTCCGGGAGCGCTCCCCCTCGTGCAGTTCGCACTCACCGAGACCTTCGAGCGGCGTTCCGGCTCGCTGATGACGCTGGAGGCCTACCGAGACCTCGGTGGCGTGATGGGCGCGCTGGCTCGGCGAGCCGACGAGGTCCACGACGCGGCGACCGAATCCGAGCAGCTCGACCTGCGCCGGCTCTTCACTCGCCTCATCACGCCGGGCGAAGGGACCGAAGACACCCGGCGCCGGGTTCGGCTTTCGGACCTACCCGCCATCGACCCCGCCGTGATCGAGGCCTGCGGAACCGCTCGTCTCCTCAGCTTCGACCACGACCAGGCGACGCGGGAACCGACCGTCGAGGTGGCGCACGAAGCGCTGATCCGGGAGTGGGGTCGACTGCGGGGCTGGCTCGATGACGATCGAGACGGCCTTCGCATGCTGCGCCACCTCGACGCCGCTGCACATGACTGGGACCTTGCCGGACGACCATCCGCCGAGCTGTACCGAGGCGGGCGGCTCGAAGCAATCGAAGAGTGGGCACCCGAACACGCCGACGACTTGAGCCAGCGCGAGCGCGACTTCCTCCAAGCGAGTGTGGCACGGCGAGCGGCCGCCGAAGCGGCCGAACTGCAGACCAAGCATCGCCTGCAGCGGCTGCTCGCCGGGGTGGCCATCGTGGCAGCGATGGCCTTGATCGCCAGTGGCGTCGCTGTCCAACAACGAGCGCAAGCGAGCGCCAATGCCGATGAGGCAACCAGCCAAGCCGAGCTGGCAGCCGCCAACGAAGCCCTCGCCGAGCAGCGGGCCGGCGAGGCCGAAGAAGCAACCGTGCCAGGCCGAGACAGGCGGCATTCGATGCCGAAACCGGACGCTTGGTGGCATCGGCCGGGCTGCTGGCGGAGTCGAACCCGCGTGCCGCTCTCTTGCTCGCCGTTGCGGCGCACCAGCGTGAGCAGACCCCCGAGACTCTGGGCGGATTGCTGACCGTACTGAGCCGATCGGGGCCGCTCCTCGGCCACCTGCAATGGGGGACCGAGTACGTCGATGTCGAATGGCTCAGTGACGACCGACTGGTGGGAGTCAGCGCCACCAGCGTGGACCTGATCGACCCCACCACCGGAGAGCTCATTTCTTCCGTGCCGGTCTCACTTCACCGAGCAGCCCTTTCGCTCTGCCCCGGTCGCATACTGCTGACGCGGCGGGACGCCGACTCGTCGTGGCCACCGACACGCCATCGATTCGGGTGTTCGATCTGAGTCGGTGGAAATCTGGAGGAGACGCTCGAGATCGATCTCGACAGCTCCGCTGCTCTCGGTGAACGTGACGGAAAGCGGCCGATTCGTTGCCGCCGATGTCGAGAATCGCGTGATCTGCCTTCGACGCAGCGGGTCGACAGCTGTTCTCACGAGATGTTGACGACAACGAATCCTGGCGTGACCAGGTCTTCCCCCTGATCGGTGAGCCAGCACAGCCGAACTACGCCGTCCTCCCGGTGTTCTCCGATTGCGATGCCAATGACGACCGAATCGTCATGGCCACCTAGTTCGCTGATCTACCAATTCGACTGGGACGGCAACGCAGCTGGGCCCACCGAGCTCGATTCTCATCGATCGAGCCGATCGTGCAGCCGGGAGCGTTCGGGTTTCTCCTAGAGATGGGCGACGGAGTCCTCGAGCTCGTGGCAAACCAGTCTCGAGCGCGAGTCGATGTCGGCGATGGCTGGCCGGAGTCGATCGTGATGGACGTCACCGATGGCAATGAAGGACCCGGCGCTCCCGACTCTCGCGGCGCAGTCGTTGTCGGCGGTCAGATCTTTCACGTGCTTTCTGATGGCAACGTCGCGGTTTTCGACGCCGAGAGCGGACGGCGAACCGGCCTGATCGATGTCGATCTGGGCACTGCGTCGGCGATGGCCTTGGCACCAACACAGGATCGGACTCGCCGTTGCCCATGACCAGGGGATCAGCATCATCTCGACCACTGGTTCGCTACCGATCGCCGATGGGCTCCCCCGACAGCCCCTGTCGAACACTGCTATCGGTGACAGGCGACGGGTCAATGGTGATGTTCAGTCCAACGCTCGCCGGACGAATCGATCTCTGGCGTCGCAACCCAGGACGGGTACGAGACGACGGATCTCAACGAGTCGCGGGAGATCATCGTCGCCTTCGCTCGCCCTCGGCCAAACAGCTTCTCGACGTCTGACGCTCGAGGTCGACCCGACGACCGGTGAGCCCCGAGCGCTGGCCACCACCTACGATGCCGAGAACTTCGAGGTGCTGTTCACCAGCTCCGCGCCAACGAGCGGAACCACCAGTGGCGGTTCGGTCGAGCGCCAGCTCCGACTTCTCGGCGCAGTGCTTCCGTCACGGGTGTTGGTCTTCGACTTGGATGACCGACGAGCTGTTGACCGAGCTTCCGCCGCCGAGGGAAACGAACGGCGCCTTCATCTCGACGACGACCTTCGATCCGTCAGGCGAGCGAATGCTTGATCGCCAATCTCGACGGCCAAGCGGTGCTGTACGACGCCTTCACCTGGGAGCCGATCGACAATCCCGATCGTCGAGCGCCGAGGACATCGCAGTCGGGCGCTGGAGCCAAGATGGCTCACTGGTCGCCACCGCCTCGTCTCTCGGTGTCGTCTCGATACGCGACGGTGAGACCTTCGAGGTCATTCGGACGATGACCGGCGCCACCGGGACCGGCAACTCATGGGGAGCGGGCTCGCTCTTCTTCTCCGCCGACAACCGAGTGCTGCTCACCAATCACGATGGTCCGGGTGCGC
The DNA here is from genome assembly GCA_963698395.1 of uncultured Acidimicrobiales bacterium. Classification (GTDB taxonomy): domain Bacteria; phylum Actinomycetota; class Acidimicrobiia; order Acidimicrobiales; family SZUA-35; genus JBBQUN01. Next base: position 139,701 of record CAVOQQ010000008.1, on the reverse strand, counting down.
TCTGGGACGTCGCATACGGGCAAGCAGATCGGTGGCGAGTTCCCGACGATGCAGGGAGTCAACAGCGGCGCCAACGCCGGTGACGAGCTTCACCTCGTCACCGCTACGCCCGAGAGCGCGCTCGTCTGGAATCTCGACGTCGACAAGTGGGAAGACATCGCCTGCCGTACGGCGGGATCGGAGTTCAGCGAGTCGGAGTGGGAGCAGTGGGGTCCTCGTGACGAGGAACGTCGAGCGCTGTGCGGAGGGTCGCTGTGACCCTGGCCGATCGCACCGACGACGTCGCCTCGCTACGACACGCGCTCGACGCGGCACTTCCCTGGAAGTGGGATTGCGACAGACGTGTCTGCGTTGACGACGCGCACGCTCGACGCAGGGGAACTGCTGTGCGACATCGGCGACCCCGGCGACACGGCCTGGGTCATCGTGAAGGGCCGAATCCAAGCCACGACCGAAGGACCGGCGGGACACGAGACGCAGCTCGGGCTCCACGGTCCTGGCGAGCTGATCGGCGAGTCGGTACTACTCGACCATGGCATTCGTCGGGCTCGCTTGCGAGCTGCTCGGCGCTCGATGGTCGCCGTGCTCGATCGAGCATGGTTGGTCGAACTGATGGCGAGCCAGCCCGATGCTGCGATGGCGGTCATGACGGCGCTGCTCGCTCGTAACGATCGCGTTCCGAGCCAACCGTCGCAGGTCATCGCCGTCATCCCGCTCGCCACCACGGTGATGGGCGAAGCCCTCGCAGTCGCCGATGCCACGAGCGCCCTCGGTCGTCACCTGACGATCGATCCCGACCGGCACCCGAGCATCCATCGCGCGGCGACGAACGGCGAACTCGACTGGCTCGACCGAATCGAGCGCAACGTCGCCGATGGACCGATCGACCTCGAACACGACGGTCCCGAGCCAGGCGTGATCCTCCTCGGCAAGACCGACCGCCCGGCCTGGAATCTCGCCGCCACGAAGGTGGCCGACCGGGTGCTGCTCATCGTCGACTCCGCCGATGGCCCCGCCATCGGAGGAGCCGAGCGTGCCCTCCTCGATGCCGTCCCGAAGTCCGCCAACTCGGCCCGACTGCTGGTCATCGTGCACCCGAGCGACGCCGAGCGACCCCAGCGCACCCATGAGTGGCTCGTTCGACGAAACGTCGATCGCCACCTCCATCTACGACGTCACGCCCCGACCGACACCAATCGGGTCGCCCGCCATGCCGCCGGCAAAGCGCTCACCCTGGCCATCGGCGCCGGCGGCGTTCGATCGGCCGGTGCCGTCGGAACGATCCAGGCCATGTCCGAGCGGGGCCTCGCCGTCGACGCCGTCGCCGGCGTGAGCGGAGGAGCGATCGTTGCCGCCTGGCTCGCCGTTCTCGGAACGGTCGACCGGTTGGAGGAAAAGACCGAATGGTCGATGCGCAAGTTGCTCGACTACACGATCCCCGTTGGCTCGATCGTGGCCGGCGGTCGAGCGTGGCGCCGGATCGAGGAGGCCTGCGGCGATCGAGATGTGCTCGACACGTGGATCCCGCTCGCCGTGACCTCGACCGACCTGACCGACGCCGTCTCGGTCAACCACACCTCGGGCCGACTGGCCGATGCCATCTACGCAAGCATCTCGATCCCGGGCGTCTTCCCACCGGTCGACATCGATGGCCACGTGCACATCGATGGCGCCGTCTTCGACGCCATCCCGGTCGATGGCGGCCGCTGCCTGGTGAGCGAGGGTCCGATGGTCGTCGTCGACCTCTCGCCACCCAGCGGGAAGAAGACCCCACCGCTCCCCCGCGTGATGTCGGGTCGACGCCTCCTCGTCCATCGCCTGCTGCCCGGGATGAAGACGCAGCGCGTACCGAACCCGCTCGACACCATCATGCGCTCGACCACGGTGGCTTCGGCCCGACGACGCGTCGATGCGCTCGAGTCGGTCGACTGCCACGTGCATCTGAACCTGTCGGCATTCACCGTGCTCGACTTCGGCAAGGTCGACCAGGTCATGAGCCGGGGAAAGTCACAGTCCGTCCCGGTCATCGAGCAGTTCATCACCGGACCCGAAGCGCCGAGCATCGACCAAGCGCTGGCCGCCATCGGCGACGTCCGATCGCACCGCGCTCGGCGACCATCGAACGCCGACGACCAGGCCGAGCGACCGAGCGGCGCCGCCCTGCTGGCTGCCCTCTCACTTGCGCGGTCCGATCTGAGACTGCGGGCCCGGCGATTCTTCGTCGCCATCGCCGCAACGAGTGTCGTGCTCGCCCTGCTGCTACTCATGACGGGCGTGGTGAACCAGCTCCAGCGGGAACCCGAGGTCGCCGTCGACACGTTCGGCGGATCGACGTGGATCGTTCCGGCCGGTGCCGACGGTGTGTTCACGTCGAGCGCAACGTTCCCCGAGTCGATCGTCGACAGCGTCGGTCCCACGCCGACGCCGCTCGGTCGGGTGCTCGTCGCCCGCTTCCGGCTCGCTGACGCCACGGCCGAGCGAAACATCGACATCGTCCTCGTCGGGCATGCCGATCTCCCCGATGGAGCTCCTCTGCTGAAGACCGGGCGGCCTGCATCTCGTGACGACGAGATCGTGTTGTCCGAAGACGCCGGGTTCGCTGTCGGTGATCGGGTTCGAGTCGGCCCACTCGATGCGACGGTGACCGGGGTCGTTGCCGAGACGACGGTGTTCGCCGGGATGCCGTTCGTCTTCGTCTCGCTCGAGACGGCTCGTCGTCTCGTCGTCGATGGCGAGCCACTGTTGTCTGCGCTCGTGACGACCGAGGTTCCCGAGCTCCCCGCAGCGCTGCAGTCCCTACCCTCCGCCTTGATCGCAGACGATGCCCTCGGCCCGATCGAGCGGCCGATCGCCACCATGCGGCTCGTACAGGTGTTGCTGGCGGTCGTCGCTGCGCTCATCGTCGGGGCCGTCGTCTTCCTGGCCACGCTCGACCGGACCCGCGACATCGCGGTCCTTCGAGCGATGGGCGTCGGATCGGGACCGATCTCGATCGGTGTTGCTGCACAGGCGATCACGATCGGACTCGTTGCCGCCCTCATCGCGCTCGTCGTCCAGTTGGCGCTGGCGCCGGCGTTCCCTCTCCGGGTCTTCATCGGCTCCTTCGACCGACTCCTCCTGGTGGCGGTGTCGATGCTGGTGGCCGTCGCATCCAGCTACGGCGCCATCCGTCGAACGCTCCGAGCGGACCCGGCGGCGGCCTTCAGCGGACCGGGGGCCTGAAATGCCCGCCGTGCAGATCCAACACCTGGTCGTCGAATACACCTCGAACGGCTACCCGATTCGGCCGCTCGATGGGCTCACTGCGACCATCGACGACGGACAGCTGGCGCTCCTGCTCGGACCATCGGGCTCGGGCAAGACCACGCTGCTGTCCTGTCTCGGCGGCATCCTCCGCCCGACCGCCGGCGGCATCGTCATCGATGGCGTCGACCTTGCCTCGATGAACGCTCGTGAACTGCTCACCCATCGACGCACCGGCGTGGGGTTCGTGTTCCAGGCGTTCAACCTGATCCCTTCGCTCTCGGCCCTCGACAACGTCGCCATGCCGCTGCGACTCAACGGAACCTCTGCTCGGTCGGCCCGCCAGCGGGCGCACCAGCTGCTCGAACAGGTCGGGCTCGGCGACCGGGCGAAACACCGCCCCTCACAGCTGTCGGGTGGCCAGCAGCAACGTGTCGCCATCGCCCGAGGCCTCGCCAGCGGCGCACCGCTTCTCCTCGCCGACGAACCGACCGCCAACCTCGACTACGTCCAGGCCGAAGAGGTCATCGTCATCCTCCGCTCACTCGTGAGCGCCGGCCACACCGTGATCGTCTCGACCCACGACGACCGGCTGCTCCCCATCGCCGACGCATCCATCGACCTTGCGCCGGAACTCGTCGGCGAGTCAGTCGATGAGCTGATCGAACTCGAGGCCGGTGACGTTCTCTTCCGGCAGGGAACGGCCAGTCGCTGCGTCTACCTGGTCGAGCATGGCCAGATCGAGGTACTGAGGGAGTTCGCCGACGGTATGCAGTCGATCATCGCCACCCGAGGTGCCGGCGAATACCTCGGCGAGCTGGGGCCGATGCTGAACAAGCCTCGCAGCGCCACTGCCCGCGCAGCAGCACGTTCCACGGTTCGATCGATGTCACTGCAAGACTTCCGCCGCCTCGAGAAGCATCAGCCGGCATGAAGTCGAGGCGGCACCGCCGATTCGAAGCCAGCGTGTTCTGCAGCCCTCTGTTTGGCATCGCCGCTCGAGCGGAGGCGACATCGACAGGCCCGCTCCACCGGGTCTGGCGGACATGACCGTCCCGGATGACGGTCCGTGGGATCATGAAGCATGGGAGTCGTCATGGGGGCCTTCGCCATCGGAGTGGTGTCGGCGTCGCCCCTCGGCCTCGGTGCGCTGACCGCCCGCTTCTGGAAGCCGACGAACTTCGTGCTCGGGCTCCTGACCGCGTTCGGGGCCGGCGCGCTGCTGTCGGCGGTGACGATCGACATCGTCGCCCCGTCGGTCGAAATGGGCGAGTTCGAATGGCTGGCGCTCGGTGCGGTGGTCGGTGGGCTGGTGTTCGAGGGCTTGAACCGAGTGGTCAACGCCCGAGGCGGCTTCCTGCGAAAGGCCTCGACGTCGATCACGTTCCTGCGAGATCGCGAACAACGTCGTCGGCGTCGGATCCTCGAGGGGCTGGAGCGGATCGACATCTTCGACGGGCTGCCAGACCGCGAGCTCGAAGCGATCGCCAATGCGTTCCGCACCACCCGACTCGACGCCGGCGAGACCCTCTACCGGCACGGTGATCCGTGCGAGCACCTCAACGTGGTGGCAGAGGGAGAGATGTCGCTCACGACCCCGACGGGCGAGGTCCGACTGCGCCCGGTCCAGGCGTTTGGACACCAGGCGTTCGTGAGCGGTCTGCCGCATCGCTCGTCGTCGAGCGCCGTCGTCGACAGCCAGGTGCTTCGCCTCAGCCGTAATCGGCTCCGCAGCGTGATCGGCCAATGCCCGACGTTCGGTGATCGTCTGCGCAATCGGGTTCACAGCGATGACCTGGCTCGGTATCTGCGTGAGAACCATCCCGAGATCGGCGACGAGGACATCAGGTCGTGGACGGCGACCGTCGACATCAAGGGCATGGGGCACCTGCCCTCGCTCGTCGAGGTGACGACGACCATCCCAACGGAGCTAATCGTCGATCATCTCGCGGACGTCGGCCCGTTTCGCGACCTGCCTCGCGAAGTGCTCCATCGGGTGGCCCGGTTGATGTTTCCCGAGGAACACGAAGCCGGCTACGTCTTCTTCCGGCCCGGCGAGGCCGGGGAGCGGTTCTCTGTGATCTCCGACGGCGAGGTGTCCTTGATCGACGCCACGGGCGAGTCCAACGAGAGCGTCCTCCTGGAGACCGGCGAGGAGTTCGGCCTGCACTCGTTCGTCACGGGGATGCGCCACACGGCGACGGCAATTGCACACAGCGCGTGCGACGTTTGGGTGCTGCGGCGGGCCGACCTCGAAGAGCTGATCGGGCGCGAGGCGGCACTTCGCCGGGCGTTGGCCGACTTCCTCGACGGTTCTCGCATCGTCGAGTATCTGGAGCGAGACCAGGAACTCGGGACCGACGAGGCAGCGGGGGTGCTGCGCCGAGCCCGTTCGGCGGTGCAGCGCGGGATCATGCCGGCCGCAGCGCGTGCCACGGTCTCTCACGGTGCTCCGATCGCAATCTGGCTCGGCCTGTTGCTCGACGGAATCCCCGAGTCCCTGGTGATCGGCGCGACCGCCGGAGCCATCCGGGTCTCGTTCATCGTCGGCATCGCCCTCTCGAACTATCCCGAGTCACTCGCCAGTTCCGTCGGTATGCGTGAGCAAGCGTTCTCGTGGCGCAACATCACGTTCCTGTGGGGAACGGTGGTCCTCATGACTGGCCTCGGCGCCGCTGCGGGCAGCGTCGTGTTCGAGCAGGCACCCGAGCAGGCGTTCGCCGTCGTCGAGGGGCTGGCAGCGGGGGCGATGCTCACCGTGATCACCCAGACCATGATGCCCGAAGCGCTGCAACGAGCGGGCGGTTTCGTGGGCCTTGCCGCGCTCGCCGGCTTCCTCTTCACCACCGCGTTGGGTGCGTGAGCGATACCAGGTCGTCGGAAGCGTTCGTGCTGATCTTCGGCCGCGCCGGCTGAGTTCCGTAGTATCCCCACATGACTCTTCGATTCGGACTCGCCTTCGCCAGCAGCATCGGAACCGACCCGTCGTCGGCCCTCGAGGTCGCTCGGGTGGCCGAAGAGGTCGGCTTCGACTCGGTGTGGGGCGGCGAGCACGTCATCTTCCCGTCGTCGATCGAGTCGGCCTACCCGTACACCGCTGATGGCAAGATCCCAGCCACACCGCAGACCCCGATCCCCGATCCGCTGATCTGGCTGGCCTACGTGGCAGCGGCCGCCCCGACCCTCCGACTCGGAACCTGCATCCTGATTCTGCCGCAGCGCAATCCCCTCGTCCTGGCCAAAGAGCTGGCAACGCTCGACCACCTCACCAACGGTCGAGTCGAGCTCGGCATCGGAGTCGGCTGGATGCGCGAAGAGTTCGATGCGCTCGGGATCCCCTGGGAACGACGGGGTGCTCGAACCGACGAATACGTGGCGGCGCTGCGCACCATCTGGTCGGGCTCGCACGTGGAGTTCCACGGTGAGTTCGTCGACTTCGAACCGCTCACCTGTACGCCTCGGCCAGCGCAGGGGGCGGACATCCCGATTCTCGTCGGCGGTGACACGCCGGCCGCCATACGTCGAGCGGCCCGACTGGCCGACGGTTACTTCCCCGGCGAGGCCGACCCGTCGAAGTTGGCCGAGCTGATCGAAGCCCTTCGCGCCGAGTGCGCCGTGCAGAACCGCGATCCGGCCGAAGTCGAGATCAACGCCATGTTCGGCGCACAGATGAAGGACCCCGAGGCAGGGGCAGCGCAGATGGCCGAGATGGGTGTCGGCCGCGCCATGGTCCCGGCCTTCTTCTTCGGTGGCGACGGAGGCCTCGATCGGCTTCGCGAGTTCGGCGAATCGGTGGTGCTACCCGCAGCCAACCGACGAAACTCGTAGCCACTCACCACCGAGGACGGCAAAATCACCTTCGACACGAACGTCGTCATCTACGTGGTCGAACAGGCCTGAACACTCGGTTGGGCGACCGACGCGTTCTGGTCGCTCATGCCGGGACCACGGCGATCTTCGCTCGTGTGTGTCCGGTGCCGATCTCGGCGAGCCCGGCGGCAACCCCGTCGAGGCCGACGACCCGGTCGATCGATGGAGAGATCGAGCCCTCGGCAAGCATCTCCCCAAGCCAGATGAGGTCGGCCTCGACCGGTGACGCGGTGAACTGGTGGAACGTCGGATTCGCTCGACGAAACGCCAGCGCCGTTCGGACGATGTGCGGAACCGGGCCGAGCCAACGGTTGGCCTTGGGACCACTGACGGCAATGAAGCGTGCGCCCGGGCGCAGCACGGCGAGGCACTCGGCTGGCGTCCTGTTTCCGACGTTGTCGAGCATGACGTCGAACCGGGCACCGCCTTCGACGAAGTCGTCGGTGACGTAGTCGATCACCGTGTCGGCACCGAGCGATCGGACCATCTCGACGTTGCCGGAGCTGCACACCGCGGTGACCTCGGCACCGAGTGCCTTGGCGATCTGTACGGCGAAGGTGCCGACGCCACCAGCAGCGCCGTTGATCAAGACGTGGTCGCCAGGTTGCACCGAACCATGGGTGCGCAGCCCCTGGAGTGCTGTGAGCCCTGCGACCGGTGTGGCACCCGCAGCTTCGAACGAGACGGCCTCGGGCTTGATGACGACGTTCGAGGCATCGACGGTCAGATAGGGAGCGCACCCACCACCCTTGCACTCACCAAACACGGCGTCTCCCGGCTGCAATCGGGTGACGCCGGATCCAACAGCAACGACCGTGCCTGCGACGTCTGCCCCCGGGATCATCCGCTTCGGTCGCCGAAACCCGTTCGAGATTCGAATGAGGTACGGCGTACCGGTGAGAAAGTGCCAGTCGAGCGCGTTCAGCGACGACGCTTCGACGCGCACGAGGAGCTCGCCGACGCCCGGTGTGGGAACTGCCACGTCTTCGATCTCGACCACGTCGGCCCCGCCGTAGCGAGGAGCGATCACCGCCCGCATCGTGGAGGGCAGGACGGGTTCTCCGCTGGATCGTTCGTCGTCGTGTCTCGTTTCCATCATGGGGCTCCTCGGTTCCGACAATCGAGCTGGTTACGTACGGTGTACGTCGACTGACTCAGAATGATACGTACGTCGTACGCTGTCAAGGGTTAGCCTTCGAGAACTGGATGGGGGAAGCTGTGAATGCGGTGAGCATCAATCGGCGTGAGCCACTCGATACCGACAGGATCGTCGCTGCGGGAATCGAGCTCGCCGACGCCGAAGGGGCCGATGCGCTGACCATGAGGCGTCTGGCCGAGCATCTCGGCTTCAAGGTCATGGCGCTCTACAACCACGTTGCAAACAAGGACGAGCTCCTTGCACTCATGGTGGAAGCCATCGCAGGATCCATCAACCTGCCCCCGGAAGACGAGGAGGCCATGAAAGCCGTCAGGGCACATGCGATCGCCACCCGCCTCGCGTTCGTCCGCCATCCCTGGGTGCCCACGCTCTGGCAGCATTACCTTCCCGGACCGAATCGCATTGACCACATGGAAAGCCTCCTCCGCATCTTCAACGACAGCGGGCTGCCGGCGGCCACTGCACACCACGGCTTCCATGCCATCAACAACCACGTCCTCGGCTACACCCTCCAAGAACTCGCAATGGAGTTCGGCACAGCAGACGTTGACGCATCCACGATCATCGACGACTTCCTCTCGACTCTGTCGCCCGACAGACACCCACACACCATCGCCCATGTCCACCAGCACCTCGACGGCGACACTGGCAGCAGCTTCGAACTCGTGCTCGACCTCATCCTCGCCGGACTCGCCGGACTCCCCGACGAACCCTGAACGAAACGTCTCCTCCGACACGCACGACAACCGGTATCGGGTCGAACGCTGTCAGTCGTGCTGCTTGAGTGAGGATGTGCACGGTTCGCCACATTGTTCAGTGAGTGATCTGGTGCTGCGGCCGGGAGCCGTTCGCCATGGACCCTGCTGACGCCGCAGGCCGCCTCGCCTGCCGCAGCCGATCACGATTTCGAGACGCTCACCGGCGAAGGCGGAACGTTGCCGGCGGGGTTGTCGAGCGAGACTCGACAAAGACGCGATTGGTCTCGGCATCGCCGCGGTCGGGGTAGTGGAGGATGTTCCCGATGCAGCAGAGGACGCGGGCGATCAGTCGCGGATCGCCAGCCCGGTGGTGATGTCGAAGAAGTGAAGGCGGCTGGTGTCGACCACAATGTCAATCGGCTGGCCCATCCGGGCAGAAGAACGAGGACTGAACCGACCGGTGTAGATGGTCTGGCCCGATGCGTCGCGGGACTTTTCGAGCGCATCCTCGCCCTCGAACTCGGCATCCATGATCGAGAATGGCTCGGCGTCGAGAGCGAAGTGCACGATGACTTCCGAACCGAGTGATTCGAGGAGCGTCACCTTGGACTGGATTCGTCGGTCGTCGGGGGCATCGGTCAGGATCGATGCATCTTCCAGATCTTCGGGGCGGACGCCTACCACGATGTCCTTCCCCACCGAGGCCGCGATCGCAGGACGAGCCGACACGACCTCCTGCGGGACACTCAAGGTGTTCGAGCCGATCTGCACGGTCGGTGCTTCCGGGGTCCCACCCAGTTTGCCGTGCATGATGTTCATCGAAGGGGAACCGATGAACCCGGCGACGAAGACATTGTCGGGTGAGTCATAGAGGTTCTGCGGGGAATCGACCTGTTGCAGGATGCCGCGCTTGAGCACTGCGACACGGTCGCCCATGGTCATCGCCTCGACCTGATCGTGCGTCACATAGATGGTGGTCACGCCCAGTTCTCGCTGAAGGCCGGCGATCTCGGCCCGCATCTGCACACGCAACTTGGCGTCGAGGTTGGACAGTGGCTCATCCATCAGGAAGGCCTTCGGCTGGCGCACGATCGCGCGACCCATCGCCACCCGCTGTCGTTGGCCTCCCGACAGCTGGCCTGGCTTGCGATCGAGGTTCTCCGTGAGATCCAAGATCGAGGCCGCCTTGGCCACGCGCTCTTCGATGTCGGCTTTGGGCAGCTTGGCCAGTTTCAGTGCAAAGCCGATGTTCTCGGCGACGGTCATGTGCGGGTAGAGGGCGTAGTTCTGGAAGACCATGGCGATGTCGCGATCCTTGGGATGCACATCGTTCACCACTCGATCACCAATGCGCAGCTCACCGCCGGAGATGTCCTCGAGGCCAGCGACCATGCGGAGGGCAGTCGACTTGCCGCAGCCCGATGGCCCGACGAGGACGAGGAACTCGCCGTCGGCGATGTCCAGATTCAAGCTGGTAATGGCGTGATACCCGTTCGGGTACACCTTGTCGAGTTCTTTGAGCGTGACCGAGGCCATGGGGATTCCATTCTGCTGAGCGATTGATGATCTCGAGCCCTCAGGAGGACTCGTCGGACCCTTCGGTGGTGGCCTCTTGGGCCGATCCAGGCAACGGCTGGTAGACCCGGACGTAATCGACATGCATGTACAGCGGGAATTCGACGTCGAGGCCGATGGGCCCCGGGAGTTGGCCGCCGACAGCGAGGTTGAGGATGAGGAAGAATTCGTGGTCGAAGACCCATTCCCGATCGCCGACGACCTCGGGCGTCAGCTCGTAGTACATCTCGCCGTCGAAGAACCAGCGGATGCCATCGGCGTCCCATTCGACGGCGTAGACGTGGAAGTCCTCGGCGATGTCGAAGTCCTGGCGGAACCACTTGGTGAGACCACCCGCTCCCGAATAGCCGGGACCGTGCACCGTGCCCATGACGAGGTCGGGTTCACGACCAACGTGTTCCATGATGTCGATCTCGCCGACGTTCGGCCAGCTGTTCTCCGACCGCTCGCCCTCGTCGTTGTCGAACTTCGCGCCCAGCATCCAGAACGCCGGCCAGGTCCCTTCGCCTCGTGGCACCTTGATCCGAGCCTCGATCCGACCGTACTGGAACTCCTGCAAGCCCTGTGTCTTCAGCCGAGCCGACGTGTAGTACGAGTCTTCGAACTTCTCCTGGCGCGCCTCGATGGTCAGCAAGCCGTTGGCGAGGCGGGCGTTCTCGGGGCGATCGGTGTAGTACTGGGCTTCGCCGTTGCCCCAGCCCCAACCGCCGATGTCGTAGGTCCAGTTCGCCAGGTCGATCTGGTCACCGTCGAACTCGTCATTCCAGACCAGTTCCATACCCTCCGGTGGTTCGATCGGAATCGGTTCCGGCGTTCGAATGGTCGTCGTCGGGCCCTCTGTCGTCGGAGCCGGTTCCGTGGTCGACGTCACCGTATCGGAGGCGGCGGTCACTGGTGGATCGCTCGATGTGACGTCGTTCGCGTCCTCCTGGGAGCTCCCGGAACCACAGGCACCGACGATGATCAAAGCGGCCACAGGCACGAATCGAGCGAAGCCACCGGATCCCCGGTTCTTCTGCTTCATGACGACTTCGTCCGCATTCCGACCATTACCCCTTGACCGCTCCCGATGTCAGACCGGAGATGATGTAGCGCTGCAAGAACATGAACAACACGAGCATCGGCAACATCAGCATCAACACCGCGGCGGCGAGCTTGGGCCAGTCGCTGCCGTAGACGCCCTCGAAGACGATCAGACCCTTGGTGATGGGATAGAGATCTTCGTTGGTCAGGTAGACGTTCGCGAGGATCAGCTCGTTCCAGATCCCGATCGCGTGGATCACCGTCACCGTCGCGATCGCCGGCCGGATCAGCGGCATCAGAATCGACCAGACGAACCGGGTGTAGCCGCAGCCGTCCATGGCCGCCGACTCGTCGAGCTCGATCGGGATCGACTTGATGTAGTTGACCATGATGATCAGGGCGATCGGGTTGATCAGGAAGAGCAGGATGTAGCCCTGTCGAGTGTTGAAGAGGCCGAGGTTGAGAATCAGCTGGAACTGTGGGATCAATGCCGGTGGCAGGAACAGCGCCACCACGTACAGGGTGAGCAGGGCGCCGGAACCCCTCACGTACCCGCGGGCGATCGGGAACGCAACGAAGACCGACATGATGACGAAGAGCGTGGTCCCGATCACCGTGTAGATCAGCGAGTTCACCAGGAATTGCGGGAAGTTGGCGAGCTCCCAGGCATCGCCGTAGTTGGCCAGTTCGAAGCTCTCCGGGAGACCGGTCGGGTTCGCGAAGAACTCCGGCAACGACTTCATCGACGCAAAGATGAGCATCAGCAACGGGCTGATGTAGAACACTGCGAAGAGCAGCAGAAGCGAGTAGGAGCCGACCTTGTTCAGAATCCGGCGCTGTTTCGCTCCGCCGTCATCGCGCACTGGCTCGATCATGGGTTCAGTAGTGATGACGCTCATGACATGTACTTCCTTTCACGTCGTCCGACGATGGCGTTGGCGGCCATACCGAGCACCAGCACGAGCGCAAACAACACGATCGATGCGGCAGCGGCATATCCCTGGCGGAACGACCCGCTGCCGGTCCCACCGAATGCCTCGGCGTAGACGACATACCCGAGCACCTGCGTGCCGTTCTTGTAGCCGGTCAGGACGAGGAACAGCATCCACGCCTGCAGAGAACCGACGATGTTCAGCAAGAAGTTGGTGTTGATCGCGGGCGTGAGCTGCGGCCAGGTGATGTTCTTGAAGAGCTGCCAGCCGGCGGCACCGTCGACCGCCGCCGCCTCGTAGAGATCGGCCGAAATGGTCTGCATGCCGGCCAGGAAGATGACCATCGTGAACCCGGCATTGGCCCAGATCTGGACGACGATCACCCAGTAGAACGCATTCGAACCGTTCAGGAACTGCGATTCCATTCCGAACCATCCGAAGAGCGAGTCCATCGGACCGCCGCCGGGCCGAAGGAACAGCTTCCACATCAGGCCCTGGACGGCGACACCGAGGATCACCGGAACGAAGAAGAGGGTCCGGAAGACCAGGCGGCCGCGCAACTTCTGGTTGACCAGCAGGGCCATCAGAAGGCCCACACTGAACTGGATCGTGGTCACCAGCACCATGAAGATCAGGGTCCGATTGAGGGCGTCGAGATTGTCGCGCGAGCGGGCGCCCTGGAAGAGGAACTCGTCGAAGTTGTCGAGACCGACCCAGCTGATCGGTAGGCCACGGATGCCGGTGGCATCGGTGAACGAGTAGACGAAGGTGGCCAACGATGGGCCGACTCCGATCAGGAAGTAGAAGCCGAGTCCGGGCAGCATCAGCAGCCAAGGGGACATCCCAGCGAGTCGTGATCCCCCAAATAGATTCCGGGTCTTTGCTGCCATCTACATCCCCTCTGTTGTCGATTGCTCGGTTTGATTTCGCAAGCTCGGTGTCGTGCCGACGTGGGACGTCGACCTGACGGTTGTGTGCGGGTGCGGCCCGCCCCAGAAGGGCCAGGCCGCACCCACGCAGGTTGATGTCAGAACGACAACCGGATCAGAGGCCCGATTCCCAGTCGGCCTGGGCCTGGTTGGCCGCCTCGACCGGATCGCTGAAGTCGCCGGAGTAGAGCCAGCGAGCGGCTTCCCAGCCGTTGGCCCACTGGCCGGCGCCCTTCGGAACCACCATCCACTGCTCGAGTGCGATGGTGAAGTTCCCCTCCGCCAGGATCGGTGAGATCGACGCGCCGAGGGTGTTGTCGAGCACCGCCGTGGGCTGGGTCGGGATGTATCCCGTGGCGTTGGCGAAGGCATTGTAGTTGTCGGGCTCCGAGAAGGCGGCGAGATACGCCGACGCCAGCTCGGGGACCGGAGTGTCCGACGCAACCGCGAGGCTCATGTCGATCTTGCCGAACAAGGTCTGGTTGTCCGCAGGATCGTCACTACCCGGGAACGGGATGTAGGACCATGCGAACTCGGCGTCCTCGATCGTGCCGGCGTTCCAGCCGCCCATCGGACCGAAGGCGACGTCGCCGACGGTCCAACGTGCCGCTGCGGAGTCGCCGGTGAGACCGGCGGATTCTGCGTCGAGCAAGGATGCGTAGGTGGCGTACCGCTCGAACAGATCGAGGCCATTCTCGTCGTTCCACTTGGCCGTACCGGTCCAGAGACCCTCGACGAGGCCCTGCTGGTCGGGATAGAGCGCACCGAGCAGACCGTAGCTACCGACGTGGACGGGCCAGCCGTCCTGACCGCCGGCGATCATGCACTTCTTGCCGGCAGCCTCGACAACAGGGCAGGCCGCGACGAGCTCGTCGAAGGTCGTCGGCGTGGCGACGCCCACCTCGGCGAGCAGGTCATCGTTCACGAACATCCCGCTGGTGGTCGTGCGGCCGAGAGCGACCGCGTAGACGCTGCCGTTGTACGACGAACTCTCGACGGCCGCATCGTCGTAGTTCGCAAGGTAGGGCTCGCCGGTGAGGTCCTTGATCAGGCCGGCATCGATCAGCTGCTGCCAGGCCGGTGCATCGGCATCGGCCATGTAGTCCTGCACAGCCTTGTCGAAGCCGCTCAGACTGATCGTGGTGACGTCGATGTCTTTGGCCGTCAGCCGCGTCTGGTTGGTGGTGGAGAGTGCGTCGGCCTCGACGATCGAAAGGTCGATCGTGACCCCAGGGTTCGCGGCCTCGAACTCGCTGTTGAAGTTCTCGAAGAACTCGACGCCTGCCGGGTTCTGGTGGATCAGCACGCGCAGCGTTCCTTCCAGACTGGCTGAACCGTCCGCTGACGTTGCGTCGGTGGCACCATCAGTTCCTCCGGCATCCGACGCTGCGTCGGACCCACTACCACCGCATGCAGCCGCTGCGAGCCCGAAGCCCGCCAACAGCGACACGATTCGGCGCGATCTCATCGTCATGGTTCTCCCCAATCATCGAAGTGCTCCCGTGGTCAAGGCCAAGAGCCTCTTTCGAAGCCTTCAGCGCTGCGGGAAAGGCGGGAACGAAGGCTCGATTGCTCGAGCCCCGGATTCCCCTCGTCCGCTGCATACTGGCCTCTGAGAGCGCTCCCGGTTTGGGAGCGCTCCCAACCTAAGCTTCTTCCAGAAACGTGTCAAGCTGTTCACCGACGGGACGTCCGCGGCCCGCCGGTGAGCCGCTGGCAACGCTGGGCCCTATCGTGCCCTTCGGCAACCGATGGCAAATTCACAGATGTTGCAGGAACGAAATGACTGACGCAGGGCACAACATGACACTCGAGGAGATCGGCAAGCTCGCCGGCGTTTCTCGATCGACGGTCTCGAGGGTACTGAACGATCACCCTCACGTTCGACCCGAGGTGCGAGCGTTGGTCCACTCCACGATCGAGCAGACCGGGTACTTGCCGAACCAGGCAGCACGGGCGCTGGCGTCGAAGCAGACCGGCCTGATCGGGCTCGTGATGCCGACCGACGTCGACGAGCTGTTCGGCGATCCGTACTACTCGACGCTCGTGCACGGCATCCAGGAAGGGTGCGCCGAGATGGGCTCGGCCTTCTCGATCTTCCCCGTCTACGACAAGGGCGGCGAGACGACCGTGTTGTCAGCGCTCGTGGCGCAGGGGTTCGTCGACGGCATCATCGTGACGGCTGGGCCGCGAAGCGACGATCTGATCAAGACACTGAGCCACCGCGGCAAACCGCTGGTCGTTGTCGGCCATCCGGGGATCCAGGCGAACTACCAGCGAGTTGATGTCGAGAACCGTGAGGGATCGCGTGCTGCGGTCGAGCACCTCCACCACCTGGGTCGGCGCCGAATCGGTTTCATCGGCACGACCCCCGACTACCTCTTCGGCGCCGAGCGCCTGGAGGGCTACCGCGAAGCGCTGGCCGCTGCCGACACACCGTTCCACGACCGACTCGTACGACTCGTGGAGAAGCCCACCGCGGCCGAGGCCTACGTTGCGGCACGTTCGATCTTGCCCGAGAATCCCGACGCCCTCTACGTGGCCACCGACCCGATGGCCGTCGGCGTCTTGCGAGCACTGAGCGAGGGAGGTCGTCGGGTCCCCGAAGACGTCGCCGTGGTGGGGTTCGACGGGCTCCCCAATGCCACACCCACCGACCCGCCGATGACCACGGTCGTACAACCGGTCGCCGAAGTCGGACGCACCGCGGTGCGCTTGCTCTTGGGCGGCGATCCCGATCTCGGCACCGTGATCCTGCGAACGAGCCTGCGCATCGGCGGGACCTGCGGAGCTGCAACCACCGCGACCGACGACCCTGAGGCGAAGCCGTAGCACCGACGTCGCGGGCCCGACTCGAATCGAACCTTGACCCGAACGCCATCGCTCCCTACAGTGCCCAGCGTGCTGGGAGCGCTCCCAGTTTGATGGGAGATCCGTGCGACGCCACACCCTCGCTGACAACGATGCCGACATCGTCGCGATCGTGGAATCCATGACGCTGCAGGAGAAGGCCGGCCAGATGACACAGGTCGAGCTCGGAAGCATCACCGCCGGCCAGGTGGCGACCTGGTCGATCGGCTCCATCCTGAGTGGCGGCGGTGGCAACCCCGGCGATGGTTCGCCACGAGCATGGCGGGAAACCGTCGAGTCGTTCGTCGCCGGCTCCACCCGAAGCAGGCTCGGGATTCCCCTTCTCTACGGGACCGACGCAGTACACGGGCACAACAACGTTGTCGGGGCGACCATCTTTCCGCACAACATCGGCATGGGGGCGACAGCCGACCCGGATCTGATGCGTGCGATTGCCCGGGCCGCTGCGCTGGAGACGGCGGCGACGGGCGCACGGTGGTCGTTCGCTCCCTGCCTCGCCGTTCCACTCGACGTTCGATGGGGTCGAACCTACGAAGGGTTCTCACAGGACCCCGAGCTCGTTTCTGCGCTCGGTCGTGCTGCCGTCGAGGGGTGGCACGGTGACGATCTCGCGGTCGATGGCGTGCTCGCCTGTGCCAAGCACTACGTAGGCGAGGGGGCGACGACCTGGGGAAGTGCAGGGGCGCACCGTCACCCGTGGATCGACTGGTGGGACGGCTGGGGCGAGAACTGGCAGATCGACCAGGGCGATGCCCCGATCTCCGAGGAGGAGCTCCGACGGGTGCATCTGGCACCCTTCGTCGCAGCACTCGATGCCGGTGCCCTCACGGTCATGGCGACCTACGCCTCATGGAAGGGCAAACGACTCCATGGCCACCGCTACCTCCTGACCACCGTCCTCAAGGGTGAACTCGCCTTTCCCGGTTTCGTGATCTCGGATTGGATGGCCGTCGACCAGCTCGATTCCGACTACCGCACTGCGGTCGAGCAGGCCGTGAACGCGGGTGTCGACATGATCATGGTCCCGTTCGACCACGAGCGCTTCATCACCACGCTGGTCGAGTTGGTCGACTCAGGAAGGATTCCTGAGAACCGAATCGACGACGCCGTCAGCCGAATCCTGTACGTCAAGGGGCGACTCGGGATCCTGTCCGGAACGACGCCGATCCAGGTGCCCCTCGACGTGATCGGCTGCTCGAAGCACCGAGCGCTGGCACGAGCCGCCGTCTGCGCCTCCGCCGTCGTGCTCGTCGATCGAGGTGTCCTCCCGATTCCTACGACCACCGTGCTGGCAGCCGGCGATGCGTTGGACGACATCGGCATTGCGTGTGGCGGGTGGACGATTTCTTGGGAAGGTTCGACGGGCAACACAACCGAAGGCTCGACGATTCTCGACGGGCTTCGGCGTCACCTCGGAGCCGACCGAGTCCACTATGACAGCGCCGGCACACTGGGCTCGGCCAAGGCGCCCTACGGCATCGTGGCCGTTCATGAGTTGCCGTACGTGGAAGGTGGTGGCGATCGATCGGATCTGTCGGTCGACCCTGATCAGATCGACCTCGTTCGTCGGATGCGTGACCGCGTCGAGCATCTCGTCGTGGTCATCGTGTCCGGTCGGCCCCTCCTCATCGAGCCCATCGTCGAGGTGGCCGACGCGATCGTTGCATGCTGGTTGCCTGGATCCGAAGCCGATGGGATCGCCGACGTTCTCACCGGAGAAGTGCCATTCAGCGGCCGGCTTCCGATGGTGTGGCCAAGGAGTGTCGAGCAGATCACCGGCGAGATCGATCCGACGTCCAGCCCACCGGCGTGGCCCATCGGGCACGCCGCAGCCGCAGTTCAGGTAGGAAGGTAGACATCATGGTCAGTGGAGCATTGTGGAGACACGACGGCGTCGAGTACTACCGAATCGACGACGTCGGAAACATGGATCCGTTCCTCATGACCGTCGTCTCCGACTCGGACCTCTGGATGTTCGTTTCGAGCACCGGAGCACTGACCGCCGGCCGGATCGATGCCGATCACGCCCTCTTCCCGTACGAGACCGACGATCGGCTCCACCGCTCGGCCGGCACGACCGGACCGGTCACCGTGATCACTCGCGTGCATGATGGGGTGCGCGAGCACTGGTGCCCGTTCGGCCGTCAGCAGACCCCGCGCTGCACGCGCTCGATCGCCAAGAGCGTGCTCGGCGATCGATTGATCTTCGAAGAGCACCACCCCGACTGGCAGTTGACGTTCCGAGCCACGTGGGCTCCCTCGGACGCCCATGGCTGGGTACGGACCGTCGAACTCGAGAACCACGCACGAGGTCGACGCGTCCTACGACGTTCTCGACGGCTTCATCGACGTCATGCCCGCAGGTGTCGATGCGCACACCGAGATGACCCTGTCGAACCTCGTCGATGCCTACAAGCGATCCGAGATCGGACCGTGGGGCCGGCTCGCCGTCTTCAACCTCGAATCGCTCATCACCGACAAGGCAGAACCGGCCGAAGCACTCACCGCAACCATCGTGTGGTCGACCGGCTTCGACAACGCAGAGATCGACCTCGACAGCCGGGCGCTCACCCGCATGCTCGAAGGCCGATCCGCTCGGCCGTCTGCGATGGTCACGGGACGGCCTGGCGCCTACCTGCTCCGCGGACCGATCGACCTCTCGGCGGCCCAGACCGTCTCGTGGAGTCTGATCGCCGACACCGACCGCGACCACGCGCAGGTCGAGCAAGCAGTGAGCATCGCCGCCACGCCCGATGCCGGCGAAACGATCACGAAGAGCATCCAACTCGGATCCACACGACTCCAAGCCCTGCTCGCCGGAGCCGACGCGTTCCAGAAGACGGGCGACGACGTGGCCGACGCCCACCACCTCTCGAACGTGCTCTTCAACTCCATGCGCGGCGGCGTCTTCCCCTTCGAGCACCGGGTACCCGTCGCCGACTTCGCCGACTTCGTCGAGAGCCGCAACCGGGAGGTGTACGAGCAACATCGGCTCTGGCTCGGATCGTTGGATGCCGAAGTCGACGTCATCGACCTCCGTGCCGCTGCGAAAGCTCGAGCCGATGCCGACCTCGTTCGACTGGTGCTCGAGTACCTACCGCTGACGTTCTCGCGTCGACATGGCGACCCCAGTCGCCCGTGGAATCGCTTCTCGATCAACGTCCGAACCGACGTCGGCGACCAGGTGCTGTCGTACGAAGGCAACTGGCGCGACATCTTCCAGAACTGGGAGGCGCTCCTTCAGTCCTACCCCGCCTACCTGCCCAACGTCGTTGCGAAGTTCGTGAATGCGTCGAACCTCGACGGCTTCAACCCCTACCGGATCTCTCGTGCGGGCATCGACTGGGAGATTCCTGACCCACACGACCCGTGGAGCAACATCGGCTACTGGGGCGATCACCAGATCATCTACCTGATGCGTCTCCTCGAGGCCTGGGACCGCTTCGACCCAGGCGCCATCGGCGATTGGCTCGATCGATCGGTCTTCACCTATGCCGACATCCCCTACGTTCTCGCCGATCACGATGCCATGGTCGACGATCCACGCAACACCATCACCTACGACGAAGAGCGCGCCGCCGAGATCGATCGCCGTCATGAACGCATCGGTGCCGACGGACGCCTCCTCGCGGGTCCAGACGGTGCGCTGCATCGAGCCGGTCTCTTGGAGAAGCTGCTCGTCCCCGCTCTGGCCAAGCTCAGCAGCTTCGTTCCGGACGGGGGGATCTGGCTGAACACCCAACGCCCGGAGTGGAACGACGCAAACAATGCGCTCGCCGGACCAGGCCTGTCGATGGTCACCCTCTATCACCTCCGTCGCTACCTCGACCTCATCGATCGATTGCTCGATGAGGCCCAGCTCGGCGCGACGCCGATGACGGCATCGGTCGTCGCAGTGGCTCGGTGACATCACCGACATCCTCGACCGCCACGCAGAAGGCTCAGACCGAGTCGACGACCTCGAGCGACGCGAGATCCTCGACGCACTCGGTCGCAGCGGCTCGGCCCACCGCGACCGGGTACGTTCCGGCGCCGTCCTCCACGCGGTCGACATCGACCCAACCGAGATCCGACACCTCTGTGTCATTGCCCGCGACCACCTCGATCGAACCATCCGAGGAGCACGCCGCGACGACGGCCTCTACCACTCCTACAATCGGGTCTCGTTCCCGACCGACTCGAGCGCTCACGTCGACCACCTCGGCCCCATGCTCGAGGGCCAGGTTGCCATCCTCTCGTCGGGGATGCTCACCGCCACCGAGGCCGTCGCCGTCGTGGATTCCCTCTTCGACTCGGAGATGTATCGAGCCGATCAGCACACCTTCATGCTCTACCCGGCTACGCCTCTGCGCCCGTTCCTCGATCGCAACATCGTCCCCACCGAGGCGGCCGAGCGACTCCGAGCCCACGACGATCTCCTCCTCGGTGTCTTCGCCACCGACCATCGAGGCCGGCTCCACTTCCGTCCCGAGTTCACCAACGCCGAAGCACTCCAAGACTGGCTGACGCATCGGTCGGTCCCCGGCGACGTGCAACGTGCGGTGCTCGACCTCTACGAGGACGTCTTCGATCATCGATCATTCACCGGGCGTTCGGGCAGCATGTATGGCTACGAGGGCCTCGGCTCGGTGTACTGGCACATGGTGGCCAAGCTCCTGCTCGCCGTGCAGGACAACTACTGGTCGGCGCTCGACGCTGACGAACCCGACGACGTCGTCGCGCAGCTCGCTGCGGCGTACCGCCGGATCCGGTCCGGTCTGGGATTCGAGAAAGACCCCGCCTCCTACGGGGCGATACCAACCGACTGCTACTCCCACACTCCCGCGCATGCGGGAGCACAGCAACCCGGTATGACCGGCCAGGTGAAGGAGGAGGTGCTCACCCGCTTCGGTGAGCTCGGCTTCCGGATCGTCGACGGCAGCGCAAATCTCATGCCAGGCCTGCTGCCGCCTGACGAGGTCTTCACCGCCGGGCTCGATGGTGCGTTCGGCCAATCGCACCTGACCTTCTGCGGCGTTCCCATGACGATCGATCACGGGATCGAGGACGCGATTCACGTCCACGGGGCTGACGGCGCCATCGACCGAATCTCCGGGCTCGTACTCGACGCCACGCACTCTCGGGAGCTGTTTGCCAGGCGCGGGGCGATCGCCGAGATCGACTGGGTGATCGGCGAGGAGACGATGCAGCGTTGGATGGACGACCCCGCAACCAGCTAACGAATCACCGACGCATCGCCGCCCGACGCCAGGCGTTCCACGTCGGCCAGATCGACCGACGACGTGTCGCCGGGTGTTGTCATCACCAGTGCCCCGTGGGCGATTCCCAACTCCAGCGCGTTCGCCAAGGAACGCTGCTCGAGCAGCCCGTAGATGAGACCCGACGCGAAACCGTCACCGCCGCCAACCCGATCCAGGATGGCGAGGCCATTGTGGCGGGTTCCCTCGATCGTGCCATCGCCCGGCGACCATGCAACGCCCCACCAGTCGTTGACCGAGGCCGAGTGGACGACCCGTCCTGTGGTGGCAACGGCCGAGAGATGCGGGTGCTCCGACCGGACGCGATCGATGGTCCCGCCGAAATCGGCAGCGTCGACGCCGAGAAGCACATCGACATTGTCGAGGAGTTCGTTCGTCCTGCGTTGCGCGGCATCGATGCCACCCGCTGCCTGCCACAGACTCGGTCGATAGTTGATGTCGTAGGAAACCACGGTTCCGTATTCACGAGCCGTCGCCATCGCCACCCTCGCAACCTCGAAGGTCGACTCGGACAGCCCAGCGAAGATGCCGCCGGTGTGGAACCACCGAACACCCAGCTCACCGAAAAGACGATGGAAATCGACGTCGTCGGGCCGCAGCGCCGCGGTCGCGGAGTTCGCACGGTCGTAGACACCCCGAGCGCTTCGAACACCAAAGCCCCGCTCGGTGAAGTTCAGCGGCGTCCGGTGTTCGCGGCCCACGTCGTCGGCAGCTTTCCACACCACGTGATCGAGGTTCACCCCTCCCTGGAGCAGGAGATCTTCGAGGAGACGACCCACCTCGTTGTCACCGATGGCGGTCACCAACGCCGAGCGCTGGCCGAAGCAGCGGCGCAACGCACGCCCAACGTTGTACTCCCCTCCCCCTTCCGAGACCTGGAACGATCGGGCGGTCCGGACCCGTCCTTCTCCGGGGTCGAACCGCAGCATGACCTCGCCGAGCGTGAGGGCATCGAAGCGACACTCCCCGGCGGGGCGCGGGGCGACGACAGCGCTCATGTGAACGCCAACGTGAGCTCGTGTGCCGCCGACGCCGCCTCGGTGATCGACGCCCAGTCCCGAGCGGCGACGGCGGAAATCGGCACCATCCACGATCCCCCGACGGCCAGCACCTGACTGAGGGCAAGATACGCCCCGAGGTTGGCCGGCGCGATCCCACCCGTTGGCATGAATCGCACATCAGGCCACACGGCCGACAACGCAGCGATCATCCCGACGCCACCGATCACCTCGGCCGGAAACAGCTTCACCACATCGACGCCTAGTCTCATGGCCCACATGAGTTCCGTTGCGGTTGCGATCCCCGGGATCACCGGCACACCGCCGTCTCGAGCGGTGCTGATGACGCCCTCGTCGATTCCCGGCGAGACGATGAAGCGAGCGCCCGCTTCGATGGCCGAAGCGGTGGCGGCCGCCGACGTCACCGAACCTGCACCGACGATCGCAACCGGGACCTCGGCCGCCGCTCGACGAATGGCCTCGATTGCCGTCGGTGTCCGCAGCGTGATCTCCACGACTGGAAGTCCGCCATCGACAAGGGCCGAGACCAGGGCCGCCGCCGACACCGGCGTCGTCGATCGTGACAACCGGGACCACCCGCGCGTTGCCGATCGCCGACATGACGTCCTCGTCTGCTCCCGACGGCGGTTGGTCTGCTGCCCCGCCGCTCATGGCCTCACCGGTGATCCATCGGGGAGTCGTGCCTGCGTCCACTCCTCCACCACGTCGCGCACCGGGAATTCCCTTGCGAGCTTCTCGTCGATGTCGATCCCGAGACCCGGACGATCGTTGGCGTAGAGATAGCCGTCCTCGACGATCGGCAGTCCCGGGAACATCGCGTAGTCGAGCTCCGACGGCCGGTACCACTCCTGTACACCGAAGGCCGGCGACCACAGATCGAGGTGGAGGTTGGCCGCATGCCCGACGGGTGAGGTGTCGGGAGGGCCGTGCCACGCAGTTCGGATCCCGTAGGCGTGGGCCATGTCGGCCGCCTTGCGGGCCGGGGTGATCCCGCCCATCTGGCTCACGTGCATCCGGATGAAGTCGACGAGTCGCCGCTCGATCACCGTCCGCCATTCCAGCGGGTGATTGAACAGCTCACCCAGGGCCAGCGGTGTTGCAGACTGCGATCGGATCCGCTCGAGCCACTCCAAATCCTCGGGAGCCAGCGGGTCTTCGAGGAAGAACAGCCTGATGGGTTCGACGTCCTTGGCGAACAACACGGCGTCGGAGGGGGCCAGCCGCTCGTGGACGTCGTGGAGCAGCTCGAGGTCGGGGCCGACCGCGGCTCGCACGTGCTCCATCATTGCCAGCGTGTCGCGTCGGTACGCCTTCGGATCGAAGTACGCGCCGTCGGGTGCATTGCGCGGTCGGAGGAGCTCGGTCGCCTTGCCCCCGTAGAGGCCCTGTTGGATTCGGACGAAGCGGTAGCCCTCTCCGACGAATTCCTTCACTCGGTCGGTGACGTCCTGCGGTGTTGGCCCGTCGGCGTGGACGTAGACGTTGGCGCCTTCGCGACACTTGCCGCCGAGAAGGTCATGGACGGGCATGCCGGCTTGCTTCCCCTTGATGTCCCACAGGGCCTGATCCACACCGGAGATCGCGTTGTTCAGGACCGGCCCGTTGCGCCAGTAGCCGTGCACCATCGACATCTGCCAGATCTCTTCGATCCGTGAAACGTCACGTCCGATCAGGAACGGCTTGAGGTGGTGCTCGAGCGCGGCAGCAACGGCGTGGATCCGCTGGGTGAAGGTGGCGCATCCGATGCCGTAGAGACCGGGCTCTGACGTCTGCACCTTCACGATGGCGAGTCGAGCGCTACCCGGCTGGGTGAGGATGATCTGAACGTCTTCGATGGTGGTGGGCTTTGCCATGAGTGCTGCTTCCTCGGTGGTGTGGGCGATGAGTTCATGAATGGCCGAATTGGCCGTAGTCGGTGCTGGGTTGCCAGCCGGTTTCCGCAACGATGGTCGAGACGTCGATGAGATCGGTCGTGGTGGTGGGGACGCTCGGATAGTGGGCGCGGAGGAGGTCGGAAAACGCCAGATCGCGATGGCGATGCGTGGTACCGGGCATGTAGACCCGATAGCCCGGCAGATCCGTGCGGATCACGGCAAGGAACAGGTTGGCTGCGTCGTGGTAGGTGAGTCCTGAGAACCCTTCGAGGATGTCGGTGAAGCGTTCCTCACCGAGGGAGACGCCCACCCAATCCTCGAGGTTGTGCAGGAAGGGGAACCGCAGAGCGACGCAGTCGATGCCGCAGCGCTCTGCGTAGTAGCGCAGCATGACTTCGCTGACGGTCTTGCTGAGTGCGTAGACGTTCGAGGGGTCAGGCGGCGTGGTTGCATCCATTGGGTATCGCGGCGTTGCCGGCTTGTTCACCACTGTTCGATCGTCGATATGGGAGCCAATGAGTTGGAGCGTGCTGGCGAAGACGATGCGAGACACACCGCACTCGGCAGCACCTTGGAACACGTTCTCGTTCATGGCGACGTTCTGGCCGAAGACCATTTGCGGTGGCCTGCTGCCGATACCTGGGTGATTCCCGATGTGCAAGACCACGTCGATACCTTCGAGGAGCCGGCTGGCAGCTTCGTGATCGAGCAAGTCGGCCTGTTCGAATCGGTAGGGCACCTCACCTCCGTCGACGACGTCGCTGGCAAGCGGGTCGTAGCCCTCCTCGTGCAGGAGCGATGCGACCGTTCGACCGAGCCGGCCCGCTGCACCGGTGACCAGCACCGTTGGTCGGTCGAGAGGAATTCGTTCGGTCATCGACCGGCCTCCAGAAAAGTGAGACAGACGGGCTGGGAAACGCGGTAGGCATCAGCGCATTGTTCCGGGATGCCCGTTGCTGGATCGATCGTGAACCGAACGATGCTGTTGCTGTCCTGGTTGGCGACGAGGAGCGCCCGTCCCGATGGATGCACGGCAAAGCTCCTCGGCGTCACGCCGCCGCTGGGTACGTGACCGAGCGGCACGAGCGGCTCGAGCGGACCGCCGAAAGCGAAGACGGCAATGCTGTCATGACCTCGGTTGGACACATAGACCTGGCGGCCGTTCGGGTGCACACGAACCTCGGCACCGATCGACGACCCCACGAAGCCATCCGGAAGCGTCGACCAGCTTCCGTGGCGAGTCAGTCGACCGGTCTCTTCTTCGACGCCGAGGACCTCGATGGTCGAGGCGAGTTCGCAGACCACGAAGGCAACCGGCTGTTCGGGATGGAATGCAAGATGTCGCGGCCCGCACCCCGGGTCGAACACCAGCTCATCCGCAGGCCCGAACTGGTCGCCGTGTTGGCGACCATCGTGCGCGTAGCGAATGACACGATCCGTACCGAGGTCAGCGGCATAGACCGAGTGGCCGCTGTTCGCTGGAGCATTGGTGCCGGGCATGATGCAATGCGGATGCGGGCCCTCTTGGCGGGCAGTCGGCCCAGAACCATGATGCTGATGGACGGCAACCAGGTCACCGAACCTGCCATCGGGCGCCAGCGAGTAGACCGCTATCGATCCGCCGACATAGTTGGCGACGTAGAGATATCGACCATCACCGGCAACGCTCACATAACACGGCGCAGAGCCTTGGCTCGAGACTCGGTCGATCATGGTCAGCGAACCGTCCGCCGAGTCGATGCTGAGCGCCACGACTCCCCCACCCTCGGTCGACGAGGTCTCGCTGACGGCGTACAACACCTGGCCATTCGGGTGGGCGGCGAGGAAGGACGGGTGCTCGATACCCTCCACCTGACTCAATTCGGCGAGACCCCCGTGAGGATCAGAGGCATCGAAGACGCAGATGCCAACCGACGAGTCGTGGGTGTAGCAGCCGGCGAAGAGGAAGGTTCGCTCTGTCACGACGTCACGCCCGAGGGAAGAAGCTGCTGGCGGCCAACAAGCCTGATGAATTCGTGCGTCGCATGACCCTTCTCTCTGAGAGCGCTCCCAGTGGGGACTGTAGCGCCACCTGCGAGGACATCGTGGAGACCGTGCTTCGTGGAGACCGGGCCTCGTGGAGACCGGGCCTGAAGCCGCTCACCACCAAAGAGAAACCGACGAAACCGGCAACCGGCGACGAGTGACGCTCACCGCGCTGAGTCGATCGTCGGTGGTCGCACACTGGGCTTGCCCTGGTTGTCGAGCCACTGGGTGAATTGGTCGGCAGGGAGCGGTCGGCTGATGCCGTAGCCCTGGGCGAGGTCGCAGCCGAGTTCGGTCAGGCGCTGGATGATCTCGGGTGTCTCCACACCCTCGGCGACGACTCGGAGTCCGAGATTGTGGCCGAGGTCGATCGTCGAGCGCACGATCACATCGTCATCGTGCTCGTCCATCATCTCGATGACGAAGCTGCGATCGATCTTGAGTTCGTCAACCGCGAGGCTGCGGAGGTTGACCAGCGACGAAAAGCCGGTGCCGAAGTCGTCGACCGACAGCTCGACGCCGAGATCGCTGAGACCGCGAAGGACCCGGTGTGATTCCAACGGGTTGCTCATCATGGTGGATTCGGTGATCTCGAGTACGAGTTGGGGCGCGGCGAGGCCACTCGTCAGCAGCGCGTGCTCGACCACGGAAACCAGTCGCTCGTCGAGCAGGCTCTGGGCCGAGATGTTGACCGAGAGGGCGAGGTTCCAGCCGTTGTCGTTCCAGGTGGTGGTCTGCTGCATGGCTTTCGACATGATCTGCTGCGTCAGCGCCTCGATGACGCCGGCCTGCTCAGCGAGCTCGATGAAGATGTCGGGACCGATACGGCCACGGGTGGGATGCTCCCAGCGTGCGAGTGCTTCGACGCTTCGTACTCGACCAGTCGAGAGTTCGACCTGCGGTTGGTAGTGGACATCGAGGTCGCCGTCCCGGATGGCTTTGCGAAGATCACCGAGCAAGACGAGTCGGTCGCTGTCGTTCTCGTCGAGCTCGTCGCGGAACGTGCTCGATCGGACCCTACGAGTCTTGGCGTCGTACATGGCGATGTCGGCTTTGCGCAGAAGGCCCGTGACCTCGCGGGCATGGTCAGGTGCAAGGGCGATACCGATGCTCGCGGCGATCGCGACGCTGGCTGATCCGATGTCGAATGGTTCCTCGAGTACAGCGCCAAGCCGATCGGCGAGATCTTTCGACCGTTCCGCGTTCGATCCAGGGGCGTAGACAGCGAATTCGTCGCCGCCGAAGCGCGCGGCAAGATCGTCGATTCCGCAGACGCCTTGGATCCGGGCGGCAGCTTCGATGAGCACCACGTCACCGGCATGGTGCCCGAACGAGTCGTTGATCTGCTTGAAGCGGTCGAGGTCGATCAGGAGTGTCGCCCCGCCACGACCGCTGGGGAGGGCTTGGGTGATCCACGACTCGAAGTAGCTACGGTTCGGCAGCGCAGTCAGCCGGTCGTGCGAAGCCTCGAACTGGATCTGAGAGTGGAAGTGGCTCTTGCGAACGGCGACGGCGAGTTGCTGGATCATCGCGGCCACGCGATTGAGATCGTCGTCATCGAATCGGCTCGTTGCCCCGCGCCGGTTGGCGATCGTCAAGAATCCCAGTGCCCCGGCATCGTCGCCGATGGTTGCAGCGAGGCCACCGTCGAGCCCGGAGCGAAGGAGCACGTCAAGCGGTGCAGGCGCGGTCGGCCCGAGGCGTATCACTTCGCGTGAGGAGAGGGCCGTGTTCCATGGTTCATCGCCGGGGTGTGACGGGAGGAGCGCCCCCGCGATCGGCGCTCCGGTGGAGGCATCGATCGGCGAGCCGTCTCGTTGGAAGAGCCGAAGCGACACTCGTTCCGCACGTGTGTTGACGGCGATGCGTTCCGTTGCGATGCGCGACAGGTCAGCGAGGTCGCTCGTGCCGGAAATGTCGCGGCTGAAGTCATGCACGCTCTCGAGATCGGTGAATCGGTGAATCAGCGTGCCGTGGGACCGCAGCAGCAACCAGAAGATCGGGGCGGGAATGAGGGCGATCAGTCCGAGCTGCGGGTCGACGGTCACGGGAAGCGCGATACACGCCGCGAACGCAGCTGACGGGAGGTAGAAGATGTGTGCGCTCGTGATCTCGCTGGGTCGCACGCTTGGCGAGTCCACCCTCGAACTGAGCGATCACGACGGCAACCACGATGCCCCCGGCAACAAGCGCGACCACAAGGCTGACGAGCAAGGAGAGCCAGGTCATCATCAGCGTGTCGCTGCCGCCCCAGCGGCCTCCATTGCCCAACGCAAGGAAGATCGTGGCAGCCAGGGTGGTCTCGAACGCGTAGTTCGAGAGGTTGACGGCCAGTTTGAACCGCGAGGGTCGCCGCCAGATGGACATGCCGATCGCAGCGCCGATGAGCCGCGCTGCGACAAGGGCCACCGGCGAGACGAAGAGCAACCCGACGGCGAGTGCTGCCTCCGACGGGGTGTAGCTGACGGCCTCGTTCTGCGCCTCGACGTGAAAAATGATCCGTTCCGAAGCGGCGAACGCGATCACGAGCCCCACGAAGAGGAATGGTCGATCGCCGATGCTTGCCACCGTCGTGCCCTGCAGGTGCAGTGCGAACGCGGAGACGACCGCAGCGGCCGAGCCAATGATGGCGACTCGGTACTGCGGCCCGATGCGAGCGCTCAGTTCTTCGACAGCGATGTGGCGGATCAAGTACGCGGTTCCGTTGCGGTCAGTGGATAGCCATCGGAAGAAAGGCGACGGAATCAAATCTCACGAGAGCGTTGCCCCGGCCGGCAGAACTAGTTCCAGCGCGCGTCCATCCATGATGCTCCAGTCCACGACGCCCCCGTCCACGACGCCCCCGTCCACGACGCCCCCGTCCACGACGCCCCCGTCCACGAACGCCCCCGTCCACGACGCCCCCGTCCACGAAGCCCCCGTCCACGAAGCCCCGTCCACGAGCCCCCGTCCACGAAGCCCCAGTCCACGAAGCCCCAGTCCACGACGCCCCCGTCCACGAAGCCCCCGTCCACGAAGCCCCCGTCCACGAAGCCCCGTCCACGACGCACCAGTCCACGACGCACCAGTGACGGTGACTTCGCCCCGAACTTCCTCACCGTTGACGATGACGTGCTGGGTGCCTCGGGCGGCCTCAATCGATCCGAGTCCGGTCGAACGCTCCCAGGTCTGGGTGGCGTCTTTCGGGACCTTGAGAGCAGCGCTGGCGGCGACATCGACGACGCCCGCACCCTGGGTCGTCGGCAGTGCCCAGTTGATCGGTGAGGCACCGGCGACGAGGAGCGCCTTGACCTCATCGGGAGTGAGCGAAGGGCGGGCATCGATCAAGAGAGCAGCGGCACCCGTGACCACCGCCGCTGCTTGTGAGCTGCCCGAGCCCTTGAAGATCTCATCCGAGACCCGGCCTTCGGGGTGTTCGAGGGCGACACGTGAACCGGGAACTCGAAGGCTCTCGATATGTGCTCCGGGAGCGACGAGGTCGGGAAGGCGGCCCGAATACTCGGAGGTGCCGAAGATGGCGTAGTCGTCCCAGAGGGTCGCCGTCGTTGCGCCGTCGGCGGTCTTGGTGGCGAGCTGGGCGGTGCTGGTCCAGCTCGGGATCTTGAATCCGGTTGCGGTTGCTTCTGCGCCTCCGACGGCGATCACGTAAGGATCATGCGCTGGATTGGCGAGTCCATTGCGTCCGGACCAGCCTTCGTTGCCGGCAGCGACCACGACCACGATGCCTGCGTCCCAGGCCCGTTCGACGGCAAAGGAGAGCGGGTCGATGCGGTAGTCCTGCCGGCTGTCGGTGCCGTACGACAGGTTCAGGACCCGGATGTTGAGCCCATCGGTGTTCTTGTGCTCGATGACCCAGTCGATACCGGCGATCACCTGCGACACATCGACCGCTCCGGTGTTGTCGCCGACCTTGACACTCACGATGCCCGCGTCGGGGGCGACACCCAGGAAATCGTTCGGGCCAGGGTTGGTCGGATCGGCGCCAGGGCTTCTCCCGGCAATGATGCCCGCCATGTGGCTGCCATGGCCGTAGTTGTCGAGGTAGGTGGCTTCGGCCACGCCGGCTTCGAGTGACAGGTCGACCATTGCGACGACCTTGTCGGCTCCGCTGAGCGCAGGAACGGGTGCAACACCGGTGTCGATCACCGCAATGTGCACACCCTTGCCCGTGAATCCGTCTTTCCAGAGCGAACGGGCGCCGACCTGGTCGACGACCGATGACATCGAGCCGAGGCTCTGGGCCGTTGTCGAGTCGGCCGTCGCCTCGGTGGAGGTCGTGGTCGACGGGGTCGTCGCCGAGGCCGGTTCGCTGGCCACGGAGGTTTGTGACGACTGGCGTCCATTCCGGCCGCTCTTCGAATCGTCCTTCTTGCCCTTCGCCGAGGCGGGGCTGGCGGCAACCGCCAGAATCAACAGAAAGGCGGCGAAGACGGCGATGGCTCGAGTACGTGCTCGACGGTTCGAGATGGTCGTCCTGGAGGGAGCGAGTGGCATGGCGAGGAACTCCGCTGTGGGCAGTAGACGCGGGGTTCGCCACTGACTCCCCGCAAGGTCAGGCGACCAGGAATACAACCAAGCGGATCAACATCTCGTCTGAATGGATTTCGCCGGCTACAACGGCACGCTTGCCTTCGATCTTGAGTCGTCGGCCGCGAAATGGGACTCCTGGCCCAGGTGCGTCACGCGCCGATGGGTGCTGTGCGTAGCTCGCGTGTCCGGGGCCGGCCGGCAGATCACGGCTGGAGGGCAAAGACGGCACAGATCGGCGAAGCCCTTCAGCTGTCGGAAACCCGCCGACCTGAAGAGGTGAATCGGGAGCTGATCCTGGAGGGAGAGACTGCCTCGCAGAAGCTCACCAGCGTCTCGAAGAGCATGAGTTGTGGGTCCGCCGGCGAAGATCTTGACCGTCACAGAGCCGCCGATGCTGTCGGCCACCATCGCAGCCTTGAACGAAAGGACCGAAGGCCCTGCTCCAGGCTCGGGGTAGCCGGAATGCTGGACCCATGACACATGGATGTCCTCGATCGGCGCTCGTGGCCGTCGTGTTGGTGGCCGCGGTCCTTGCCGGCTGTGGCGACCAAAGCAACGAAGCCACCGGGACAACGATGGAGGAAACGACATCCATCGCCGAAACGGTCACGTCATCAACCGGCACCAGCAGCACACCGACCACCGCGACGAGCACCACTACCGTCGCAGCCCCAACCACACCGCTTCCCGAGGGCGAGCTGCCAGGAACCTCGTTCGACCTCGCCCCCGCACCGGGCGCTGTGCTCGCGGTCGTCGGCGTGCGGTACGACGATGTGTTGAACGTCCGGTACGGCCCAGGAACCGACCAGCCGATCGTTACCGACCTGGCCCCGGTGGCCGAGGACTTCGTCGCCACGGGACGAGCGCGAATGCTCACCCGGTCCGATCTGGTGGGAAGTGACCACGGCCGACGGCACCGATGGCTGGGTCTCGGCCCAGTTCACCGCACGTCGAGGTCCCACCATCGACGCCACCTCGACGGTGACCGCCAAACTCGGGAACCTGCCCTCGGCCGAGACGATGCTGGACTTGGGGAAGATCGTTGCCGACGCCCTGAAGGCGGTGGAACCCGACATCACGCCGGCCGTCGTCGTGGTGGTCGCGCCGACCATCGGCGATCTTGGCGAGGTCACCTACGACGTCGTCGGCTTTGCCGATGACTCCACCCGGGCCCTCCGGATCCACGTCTTCGGGCAGCCAGACACCGGAGGCGAGGGTTTCACCCTGAAGTCGGTCGAGGCGACCGAGATGTGCGACTCGGTCCGTGGTGCTGCCGGGACGATCGACGGGCCGTGTCCGTGATCGTTCGACCCTGCCGATGCGATGCGGTGCCGCCAGGTAGCCAAACGTCCTGAGGCGACAGGCATTCGTACGGACTCGGCATCACGGAATCCGCGCTCGGTCTCGACCGGCGGCTCAGCTGCAAACCGCTGCGGACTCGCAGCGGCTCACGCTCGACAGGCCCAAACGGCGTAGAGCGGATCGGTGCCTCGGCGAGCAGCCAGGCGGGTCTCACTCACCACCGCACCGAAGAGGCCGGCTGACTCGAAGTAGCGCTCGACGATCTCGACGCGCCCGGCATCGTCGGTGGCCAGCCATCCTCGGATCGCTTTCGTCGGAAAGCAACGGTTCGAGAACGTGACCACCAACCGACCGCCCGGCCGCAGCACACGCGCCACTTCCCGAAACACCGCTACCGGCTGGGTGAGGTAGTCGACCGAGACGCAACAGACGACGTCGTCGAAGCTCTGGTCGGCGAAAGGCAACGTGGGATCGACGTTCAGATCCTGGACGACGCGGTCACTCGCCATTGGGTTCGCTGCGAGCTCTCGCTCGTTCATTCCGAGAACGGTGAGGTCCGCAGGTGTGTTCGCGAAGTGGGAGACCCACGACGACATCAGGTCGAGCACACGACCCCGTACGTCGAGCTCTGCGTAGAGCTCGCCGACCGCGGCGATGGCGGCTGCGTCGATGTGGGTGACCAACCGATCCGGTCGATAGAAGATGGCGTCAGGCGAAGGATCGGCACGATCGAAGAACCCGGTGAGGAAGGCGTCCATCCGTCGAGTTTGGTCGACATCCAGAACGAGTGAGTGATTGGAGGCCGCCGCAGCGATCGGGCCGGCTGCCTGAGGTCCGGTGCGCCAGGCACCAACACGGTCAGCCGACTTGGCGATCGCTCTCGACCCAGAAAGGGGCGCGAATCGCCTTCTTGTCGACCTTGCCGACGGCAGTCAGAGGAAGCTCGTCGACGAAGTCGATTCGCTTCGGCGTGTGCGCTGCTCCCTTCGCCTCTTTGACCATCGATCGAAGCTCGGCGACATCCACCTCGGCATCGGCGCGGCGCACGACCACGGCGGTCACCGCTTCGCCCCACCGCTCATCCGGGATCCCGAACACGGCAGCCTGCGCCACCGACGGATGTCCGGTGAGCACATCCTCGATTTCCTTGGGATAGATGTTGAATCCACCGCTCACGATCATGTCTTTTCGCGCGATCGACGATGAAGAGATGCCCCTCTTCGTCTCGGCGAGCGATGTCTTCGGTGTGCAGCCAACCGAACCGGAAGGCCTCGGCCGTCTTCTCCGGCTGGTGGAGGTACGCGTCCATGACCGAGGTACTCCGCACGCAGATCTCCCCTGGTTCACCGACGGGCACTTCGTTGCCGTCGGCGTCGAGCAGGGCGACCTCACAACTCGCCACCGGCGAACCGCAGGCCAGGAACAGATCGGGTCGGTCACTTCGATGGTCCGAGGCGGGAAGCACCGCGATCGGGTAGCACTCCGACTGGCCGTACAACTGGGAAAAGACCGGGCCGATTCGCTCGAGCCCCTCGACGAGTCGAGTCGGGGCCATCGGCGAGGCCCCGTAGAGCAGGAGTTCCAACGAAGCCAGCGGCGTGCCCTCGGCCAATCGCGGCGAATCGAGAATGGCGTAGATCATGGTGGGCACCAGGAGCGTCATGTTGATCGATTCCGACTCGATGGTGTCGATCACTCGGATCGGGTCGAATCCGTGCTGCAGGTGAATCGTGCCGCCCCGCAGCAGGACGGGCACGATCTTGGAGCCGGCAACATGGCTGATCGGGGCGACGGCGAGATAGATCGGCGTTTCGGGCAGGTCGAAGTCGGCCAGGATCGCTGCTGTGCTCGCTGACAATGACCGATGACGTCGGACGACTCCCTTGGACCGTCCGGTCGTGCCGCCGGTGTAGCCGATGGACGCCACCTCATCAGGCCCGACAATGGCAACCGGCGCCGACGCCTCCGTCGCTTCCACCGCTCCGATCAGATCAGACCCGAAGTCGGCGGTTCCCAGCGTGAAGACCGTCTCGACCGCATCAGCCAGTTCGGCTCCGCGTTGTCCGAAGTTGGCAACGTCGACCAGGAGCACCCGTATCCCGGCGTCGCCCAATTGGAATCGGTGGTCGGCGAGGGAACCGAGTGGGTGCAGCGGCGTGGTGGAGAGCCCGAGCCCCTGAGCGGCGATCATCGCGCACCACGCGTCGGGTCGGTTGCCGGCGAGGAGGGCGAACGCGTCACCTCGCTCGAGTCCTGCCTCGGTGAAGACCTGTTGGATCCGAGCAATGAGGTCCGAGGCCTCGCGGTAACTCAGCGACCCGCCTTCCGAAACGAACGCGACTCGATCCGGAAAGCGAGCGAGGGCCCGCAGCGTGAGCGCCGGGTTGGTCGGTGCGCTGACGATCAACTGTTCGTGGCCCGAACGAGAACTTGGGTTCGCTGGCTGCACGGCTACCACCCCAGGATCCGTGATGTCTGGTCCAGGGAGGATCGGATCACCTGAACTCGATCATGCTCGTCCGAGCCGATGCGGCCGGAACTTAGCATCGCCGGCGGTGAGCGTGCCGCTCCCCGGAAGGACTCGGCGACACCACGCGTTCTCTAGGATGAGCACATGGCCGGCACCCACACCTTCCGATCCGAACCGAGCAGCTGATGACAGCCAGCAGCGCCAGACAGGCAATGCTCGACGATCTCGCCGCTCGATCAGCGGGGCTCCGCGACGAGGGCCTGTACAAACAGGAACGGGTGATCGCGTCGCCGCAGTCAGCCCATATCGAGCTCGCCGACGGGAGCTCGGTGATGAACCTCTGTGCCAACAACTACCTGGGCCTCGCCGACCATCCGGCCGTGGTCGAGGCGGCCCGCACCGCGGTCGTCGAGTACGGCTACGGCATGGCGTCGGTTCGCTTCATCTGCGGAACACAGACCGTGCATCGCGAGCTCGAGTGCGAGATCAGCGGGTTCCTCGGCACCGACGACACGATCCTCTACTCGTCGTGCTTCGATGCCAACGGCGGCCTCTTCGAGACGATCCTCGACGAGCAGGACTGTGTCATCAGCGACGCGCTCAACCACGCGTCCATCATCGACGGGATTCGGCTGAGCAAGGCACGTCGGCTGCGCTATGACAACAACGACATGGCGCAACTCGAAGACAGGCTGAAGGAGGCAAGTGATGCCCGTTACCGACTGATCGCAACCGACGGCGTGTTCTCGATGGATGGCGTGATCGCCGATCTCCGATCGATCTGCGAGCTCGCCGACCGCTACGACGCCTTGGTGATGGTCGATGACTCCCATGCGGTGGGTTTCGTCGGGCCGGGCGGGCGTGGCACGCCGGCGTCCTGCGGGGTCGCCGACCGGGTCGACATCGTCACCGGCACCCTCGGCAAGGCGATGGGGGGCGCGTCGGGTGGCTACACCAGCGGTCGGAAGGAGATCGTCGAGTGGCTACGACAGCGGTCGAGGCCGTACCTCTTCAGCAACTCGCTTGCCCCGGTCATCGCGTCGACGACCCTGCGGGTGCTCGACCTCCTCCGATCGGCACCGGAGCTGCAACAGCAGGTCGAGCGCAACTCGCAGCGGTTCCGCTCCGGCATGGAGGCCTCCGGTTTCACGCTCGCCGGGGCCGGCCACCCGATCATCCCGGTCATGCTCGGCGACGCCAAGGTCGCCAGTGAGATGGCCGATCGACTGCTGGCCGAGGGCCTCTACGTGATCGCCTTCTCGTTCCCGGTCGTACCGCGTGGCGCGGCCCGTATCCGGACGCAGATGTCGGCCGCCCACTCCGACGCCGACATCGACCAGGCGATCGACGCATTCACCCGCGTTGGCCGCGAGATGGGGTTGGTGGCGTGAAGGCGCTGGTGAAGGCGAAGCCCGAACCGGGGCTGTGGGCCGAGAACGTCGAACAGCCGACACCCGGACCCAGGGAGGTGCTCATCCGTGTCCGCAAGACCTCGATCTGCGGCACCGACCTGCACATCCGGAGCTGGAACGGTTGGGCACAACAGACGATTCCGATTCCGATGGTGGTGGGACACGAGTTCATGGGCGTCATCGCCCAGGTCGGCAGCGACGTCGGCGTTCTCGAGGTCGGTCAGCGCGTCGCCGGCGAGGGCCATGTCACCTGCGGGCGCTGCCGCAACTGTCGTGCGGGCCGGCGCGAATTCTGTCATGACCACATCAGCGTCGGCGTCACCCGACCCGGCGCCTTCGCCGAGTACCTCGTGCTGCCGGAGGAGAATGTCTTCGTCGTGCCCGACCACATCGACGACGACCTCGCTGCCGTCCTCGACCCGCTCGGCAACGCCACCCACACCGCACTTCGCTACGACCTCGTCGGCGAGGACGTGCTCATCACCGGTGCGGGGCCGATCGGCGCCATGGCGGCGGCGATCGCACGGCACATCGGCGCCCGTCACGTGGTCATCACCGACATCAACCCCTACCGACTCGAGCTCGCCTCGAAGCTCGGCGCAACCAGGGCGGTCGACGTCTCACACGACGAGTTGGCGCCCGTCATGCAACAACTGGGCATGACCGAGGGATTCGACGTCGGGCTCGAGATGTCGGGCGCCGAATCGGCCCTCAACCAGCTGCTCGATGCGATGAACCACGGCGGCCGGGTCGCCCTGCTCGGCCTTCCGGCGGGGCCACTCACCGTCGACGTCAACGACGTGATCTTCAAGGGGCTCGAGATGCAGGGGATCTACGGTCGTCGGATCTTCGAGACCTGGTACAAGATGTCGGCGATGCTGCAGAGCGGACTGGACGTGAGCCCGATCATCACCCACCATTTCCCGGCGACGCAGTTCGAAGCGGCCTTCGACGTCGTCGCCGCCGGCGAATGCGGCAAGGTCATCCTCGATTGGGACTGACAGGCTGAGCCTCGACATCGAGCGGCAATCCCCTTGCTTCTCCGAACTCGACCTCGCACGCCTCGAGTCGATCCAGAGTGCCAACGACGCGCTCCGACAGCAGGCAACCGGTCCGGGAGGCGCAGTGCGATTGCCCGGTGTTGTCGGAGATGAGGTCAGCCGGGCTTCCTGGCAACGATCTGCGTGGGGGCCACCAATCCCCCACCGACGGCACTGCGGAGGTTCGCGAACATCTCGGCGAAGTCGGGTCCCATCAGATGTGACAGGTTCACCGGGGGTGGCGCGTCAGCGGCACGTCGGAGCGCCTCACCCACGATGGGTCGATGGTCCACCGGCTCACCGGGTTCGAGACCGGCCCCACGGAGCGCATCGAGATAGTGATGCACCTCGGCGAGCTGTTGATGGTCGTTCGACGACGCCCACGGCAGCGGCAGCTCGAGCGCTCCCGGCGCGACTCGCATGATGTCGTACACCAGTACCCGTCCGTTGGGCCGCAACACCCGCTCGACTTGGCTGAACAACCCCGGCTTGTCGGCGATGTTCATGCCGACGTGGAAGAGGGTGACGAGATCGAACGCAGCGTCGGGTTGATCGAGGTCGAGTGCGTCGCCGACCACGAACGATGCGAGGTTCCCGAGCCCAACTCGTTCGGTGAGTGCGGTGGCAGCGGCGACGAACGACGGGGTGAGATCGACTCCTATCGTCCGCGCTCCGAACTCGGTGACGATGGTTCGCGCCGATCCCCCGATCCCGCATCCGATGTCGAGCACCGTCGTCGGCGGTTCATCGCGGAGAACGTCGAGCACGGCGAGGGTCGCCAATCGTCCACCGAGATGGAACTCGTCGGCACCGGACAACGCGGTCGACTCGAGCGCGTGAATGTCATGGCCGGCCGCAGCGAGCGCATCGAGGATGCCGGGCACCAGGCTTGCGTTTCTGCCGTAGTGGGTTTCGAGCGCGCTCGGATCGATTGTCACCACATGATCCTCGCTCCCAACGGCGGATCCGTCCACCGCGTTCAAGGAATGGCTCGCTTGGAAACGTTGGCGGAGGCCGCCGACGTTCAGCGGGTGAATCGGATGTCGTAGACGCAGCTGTGGGCGCCGGCGGTCTTGTGACTGATGCGGTCGATCTCGGCGTCGGGCAGCAGGTCTCGAATGAAGCCGAGTTCGGCAGTGCAGGCTTGGCGGTACACGCTGGCGACCGCCCAGATGGCACAGCTGTGCAGATTGATGCGGTAGGTCCCCGCTTCGAGCTTCTCGAAGTCGGCGAGGTAGCCCTGCTCGTCGAGCAGCTTCGCGACGACCTCGATTCGTTCGTCGATCGACTTGCCGTCGAGTCGGCCTCGTCCCTGTTCGGCCAGACGAGCGCGACGACGTTCGAAGATGCGACCCACCAGTTCGGGTGCTTCCTCCTCGACCTGCTCGAGGATCTCGATCGACAGCTTGACGTCGCTGCTGACGAACACCGCCTCGGCCGCCTCGGTTGCGTGGTAGTGATCGGCAGGACGCCCCGGCTGGCCTCGCTCTCGTTCGGCAACGATGAGCCCGGCAGAGCGGAGCGCACTGAGGTGCTGACGGACACCGCTGGTCGAGATGTCGAGCCGCTCGGCGAGTTCGTCTGCCGTCGCCTCCCCGAGGCGCTTCAAGGCGACCAGGACCGAGCGCTGCGTAGGCGAGAGATCGGCGACGGGTGTGTCCATCTGGCCAAGCTAGCACCGATGACGTCAATGATCCATGTTTCGCAAGTTGAAACTTGTGAAACTCCGAATCCGCTGATAGAACGAAGAACATTCGACACCCACCGATGGTTCCCCTGAAAGGAGCACGATGAAGGTTTGGATCGATCAAGACCTGTGCACCGGTGACGGCCT
Organism: uncultured Acidimicrobiales bacterium; assembly: GCA_963698395.1. Lineage (GTDB taxonomy): Bacteria > Actinomycetota > Acidimicrobiia > Acidimicrobiales > SZUA-35 > JBBQUN01. The sequence continues at coordinate 100,637 of CAVOQQ010000008.1, read as the reverse complement.
CTGTGCCGAGATTGCCCCCGATGTCTTCTTTGGCATGGATGACGGCTTGTATTACGTGAAGGAAGCGGCGTCGAACTTCGGCACCGAGAAGCTCTTCGACGGTGCCGCCAACCCTGCTGGAGCAGAAGGAATGGCCCGAATCCCCGATGGCGGCCTCGACGCCGTGATCGAAGCCGCCGAAGAATGTCCCGGCGAGTGCATCTTCATCGATGTCGACTAGCGGAACCCTCAACACCAGCCCTCGACGAAACCCAGGAGCGTCACCACCATGACCACCACCGAACAACCAGCGGCGACACCGTCGACCGAGGCGCCGATTCTCCTCACCGACGAGGCCATCGCCAAAGTCGCCGCACTGCTCGCCGAAGAGAACGAACCTGATCTCGGTCTCCGCGTGGCGGTACGACCCGGTGGCTGCTCTGGCTTCTCGTACGAGATGTTCTTCGACACCGAAACCGCACCCGACGACCGCGTCGCCACGTTCGGGTCCGTCACGGTCCGAGTCGACGCCGCCAGCGCCCCGCATCTCGTGGGCGCAACACTCAACTATCGTGACGGTCTGCAAGATGCCGGTTTCAGCATTGACAACCCCAATGCTCAGCGAAGCTGCGGCTGCGGGCAGTCGTTCAGCTAGGGCGGTCGCACGCCTGTTCGGCCCCACACCCGCTGATGACCACCGTGGCCTCAGGCCTACCGCCGGCGAGCGATCCTCGCCACCAAGCCACACCCCGAATCGGACCCACCGAAAAGGAATCCTGATGAGCGAGACTCTTCGATCGATCGAAGAAATGACCGAGGCGAGTTATGAGTTCGGGTTCAGCTCCGATCTCGATACCGACATTGCCCCTCCGGGTCTGAACGAAGACATCGTCCGGCTCATCTCGTCGAAGAAGGACGAGCCCGAATGGCTGCTCGAGTGGCGCCTCAAGGCGTTCGAAGCCTGGAAGACGATGGAGGAGCCCGACTGGGCCAAGCTCGACATCGCGCCGATCGACTACCAGGCGTTGAGCTACTGGGCTGCTCCGAAGAAGAAGCCGGTGCTCGACAGCATGGACGACGTCGACCCCGAGATCCGCGAGATGTTCGACAAGCTCGGCATCCCGCTGCACGAGCAGAAGATGATGAGCAACGTCGCCATCGACGCCATCGTCGACTCCGTCTCGGTCACCACCACGTTCAAGGCGACCCTCGCCGAAGCCGGGGTCATCTTCTGCTCGTTCTCCGAAGCGGTGCAAGACCACCCCGAGCTGGTGCGCGAACACCTCGGCTCGGTGGTGCCGGTGCGAGACAACTACTTCGCTGCGCTCAACTCGGCGGTGTTCTCCGACGGCTCGTTCTGCTACATCCCCAAGGGGGTGCGCTGCCCGATGGAGCTCTCGACCTACTTCCGGATCAACTCGCAGAACACCGGCCAGTTCGAGCGCACGCTCATCGTCGCCGAAGAGGGCTCGCATGTGTCCTACCTCGAAGGATGCACCGCGCCGCAGCGCGACGAGAATCAACTCCACGCCGCCGTGGTCGAGTTGGTTGCCAAGGACCGGGCCGAGATCAAGTACTCGACCGTGCAGAACTGGTACCCGGGCGACGAGAACGGCGTCGGCGGTATCTACAACTTCGTGACCAAGCGAGGGCGGGCCCACACCGACGCCAAGATCTCCTGGACCCAGGTCGAAACCGGTTCGGCGATCACCTGGAAGTACCCGAGCGTCATCCTCCAAGGTGACCGATCGGTCGGCGAGTTCTACTCCGTCGCCCTGTCGACCAAGCGCCAGCAGGCCGACACCGGCACCAAGATGATCCACATCGGCAAGGACACCACCAGCTCGATCATCTCGAAGGGCATTTCAGCCGGGCACGGCCAGAACACCTACCGCGGGCTCGTGAAGGTGATGCGCTCGGCCGACAACGCACGGAACTACACCCAGTGCGACTCATTGCTGCTCGGCTCGGAGTGCGGTGCGCACACGATTCCCTACATCGAGGTGAAGAACGCCAGCGCCCAGATCGAACACGAGGCTTCGACCTCGACGGTCGGCGAGGATCAGCTGTACTACTGCCGCCAACGCGGCATGACCGAAGAAGATGCGATGTCGATGATCGTCAACGGCTTCTGCCGTGAGGTCTTCAACGAGCTCCCCATGGAGTTCGCCGTTGAAGCTCAGCGCCTGCTGAGCGTGAGTTTGGAAGGAAGTGTCGGCTGATGTTGCAGGTCGAAAATCTCACCGCCTCGATCGGCGGAACCCCGATCCTCAAAGGACTCGACCTCAGTGTCGGGGACGGCGAGGTCCACGCCATCATGGGCCCGAACGGCTCAGGCAAGAGCACCTTTGCGCACGCACTCGCCGGGCGAGAGGGCTACGAAATCAGTGGCACCGCCACCCTCGACGGACAGGATCTGCTCGACATGGAGCCCGAGGCCCGTGCCGCAGCCGGCCTGTTCCTGGGATTCCAGTACCCCGTCGAGATCCCCGGCGTGAACAACATGTACTTCCTGCGCACCGCGCTGAACTCGGTGCGTAAGGCCCGTGGCGAAGACGAGGTCGGCGCTCGTGACTTCCTCAAGATCGCCAACGAGGCCATGGCGCTGGTCGAGATGAAGCAGGACTTCCTGCACCGTGCGGTCAATGCCGGCTTCAGCGGCGGCGAGAAGAAGCGCAACGAGATCCTGCAGATGGCGGTGATGCAGCCACGTCTCGCCGTACTCGACGAGACCGACTCCGGACTCGACATCGACGCCCTGCGAGTCATTGCCTCCGGGGTCAACTCGCTGCGCGGACCCGACCGCTCCATGATCGTGATCACGCACTACCAACGACTGCTCGACTACATCGAGCCCGACTTCGTGCACGTGATGGTCAACGGCAAGATCGTCAAGTCGGGCGACAGCTCGCTGGCGAAGCAGCTCGAAGCCAGCGGCTACGCCGACTTCATCGATGCCGACGCTCGCTCACTGTCCGGAGCCGCAACGTGACCGCCGGCTCCGTCGTGCTCGCCGCATCCGCACCCGGCGTCCACCGCCGTTCTCGATGGGCTCGAGGCACTCGAACGCCCAACCAGACGCGAAGAGGCGTGGCGCCATGCGCCGCACGCCCAGTTGGCGAAGCTGACCTTCGGCCCCTCTACCTCGTCGGCGCCGACCATTCCGGCCGAGATCGAGCAACTGATACCCGCCGTCGATGGTCCCACGATCGTGATCGTCAACGGTGTGGTCGATGCCGGTCGGTCGAACCTGGCGAGCTTGCCGACCGGTCTGGCCATCTCGAGCCTCTCGGCCGTCTCGGCCAACGACCCAGACCGACTCGACCAGCACTTCCAGCGCCACTCGAACGATGCCTTCGAGGCGTACAACATCGCGTTCGGCACCGACGGTGTGGTCATCGAGATCGGCGAGGGAATCCAGATCGAGACACCCATCCAGATCGTCGACATCTCGCTGCCGGACACCACGTCCAACACCTCGTGCACCGGCATCGTGATCGAACTGGCACCAGCGAGTTCGGCAACCATCGTCGAGACCCGGCTCGGCTCCGACGCCGCAGCGGGCGGGGTCGGTGGCTCGAACACTCGAACCACCATCTCGCTGCAGGCCAATGCAACGCTCGAGCACATCGTGCTGCAGAACCTTGCCCCGACCCAGACGCAACTCGGGGCGGTCTTCGTCACCCAGGCCGGGGGAAGCGAGTTTCTCGGACGATCGTTCAACCTGGGATCGTCATTCGGCCGGCTGGCCTACGACGTCGAGATGATCGGCGATGGCGCTCGGGCCGACCTGGCCGGCCTGTTCTTCGGTCGAGGTGCACAGATCCTCGACCAGCAGATCAACGTCATCCATGGCGCCAAGGACTGCGTGAGCCGCCAGTCCTTCCGAGGCGTGCTCGACGACGAGAGCGTCGGCGTGTTCAACGGCGGTATCGACGTGCGACCGGGCGCCGATGGCACCGACGCCGAACAGTCGAACGCCAACCTCCTGCTTTCCGACCGGGCCGAGGTCAACACCCAGCCCCGGCTCGAAATCCTGGCCGACGACGTTGCCTGCAAGCACGGAGCAACCGTCGGGCAGCTCGATGAAACAGCGCTCTACTACATGCGCTCACGCGGCCTTCCTGCCGACGAGGCTCGTCGCCTGCTGATCAAGGGCTTCGCCGATCAATCCGTCGAGGAGATGAGCAACGAAACGTTGCGGGCGTGGGTCTTCGAGCGACTGGGGCACAACGATGAGTGACTCCATCGTCAAGATCGAATCCTCACGCCGGTTCACACTCCCCCGCGACTGTCAGGTCACCATCGTCCCGGCCGGCCACAAGACCACCCTGCCCGAGGGCACGAAGGTCAAGGTGCTCCAGGCGCTGGGCGGAACGGCGACGGTCACCACCGGCGACGGTGAGATGGCCAGGCTCACCCCGGCCGACTCGATCGAGTTCGGACTCATCGAGGCACCGGTGGCAAAGCCCGCCTCCGACGGCGATCCGGGCGCATTCGACATCCAACACGTCTGGGACGCAGCCACCACGGTCTTCGATCCGGAGATCCCCGTCGACATCGTCGAGCTCGGTCTGGTCTACCGAGTCGACGCCACCGAGCTGCCGAGCGGCGGATGGTCGGTCGACATCGACATGTCGGTCACCGCTCCCTTCTGCGGCATGGGCGACATCCTGCGCCAAGACCTCCACGATGCCGTTGCTGCTCTCCCCGGCGTCGAAGTCGTCGAGGTGCATCTGGTCTTTGATCCTCCCTGGAACGTCTCGCGCATGTCCGACGTCGCTCGGCTCGAGCTGGGAATGATGTAGACGACCACGAGCGTCGGGTCACCGCCGCTCGACACCGGCTGGACTCGACGCCCGGACTGGACACCGTCGGCTGCGAGTTCCTCCGCGAAGCATCCGCAGGCGTCCGGACAACGATCGACCGGCTCGGGAACACCGGCGGACGGGCCGTACCCCGGTCAACCCGGTGTGCCCGGGCAGCCGTGGCAGACCCCGGGCTACGGCCAACCGCCGCCTGGCCACGCGCAACAGCCGGGCTATGGCCAGTCACCGCCATTCGACCCCACCCAGTCAGGGCAGCCCCAGTACCAACAGTGCACACCCGGCCCAGCAGGCCACGGCGGCGAGAACCGTCCATCGGGTACGGGGTGTCCGGTCCGGCACAGGTCATCATTCTGGTCAACTGACGAGCGCGAAGCAGGGGGCGTCGGCGGGAACAGAGCAAGGTTTGCAGCGGGGTACTCGCCAAGTCGTTCGATCTGCGAGTGTCGCTCGAGGCGGAGTTCGTCTCCGATCGCTCGAGCGTTCGCTCTGCTATCGGGCAGCAACAGCGTCGATGAGCAGTCGGGGTGCCTCAGCGATCAGATCGACGGCAGCGTCCTCGGAATTGGTGAGCACCACCAGGCCGAGATCGTCTTCGGGCGCCATGACGATCACGCTCAGGAATCCATCGAAGCTGCCTTCGTGCGACAGGAACGAGACGCCCTCGAGCGACCCGGCCTCCCAGCCCATCGCATAGTCCTCGAGCACGGGTTCCCACATCGTGTCGATCGACTCAGGCGACACGATCGAGCGGCCATCGGCGGCGGTGCCGCCACCGAGCAGCATCTGCAGGAATCGCGCCATGTCGTTGGCCGTGGACTTGAGGGATCCAGAGGGCGCCAGCGCATCAGCGTCGGTGTCCTCGGATACCAGCACCACCGGATCATCACCATCGAGCCCGTAGGAGCGCGCCAGGTAGCCAGATGCGGCGGCTTCGGTGGCCAGCAGGTACGAATCGTCCATTCCCAGAGGGGTGAGCACCCGCTCCACCATCAACGTGAGGTAGCCCTCGTGCACATTCGACTCCTCTGGATGCTCCGCCAGCACCGCGGCATAACCGGCCGCCGAGGCCGAGAGGTTGCTGTACTCGAAGACCGTGCCCGGTTCGCCGAGCGGCTCGGCCTGTTCGGTGGCTTCGAACACGACGTCGGCGAGCATCGATCGGTCGGTGATGCCTTCTGGTAGGTCCTCCTCGGCATCTGCCGGGATCCCGCCGGTCATGGTGAGGAGGTGCCGAATGGTCAGACCGTCGGGGACGTCATGGTCGAGCACCAGGTCACCGATCGGCGTATCCCAGTCGAGCGAGCCGTCGTCGACGAGCGTGGCAACCATGAGTGCATTCAGCGCCTTGTGGGTCGAACCGACGTGGAACAAGGTGTCGGCTGTTGCTTCGACACCGTTTTCCACGTCGGCGAAACCCAGACCTCCGCTCGAAATGGTCCCCTGACTGTCGACCAGTGCGAACGCGACACCGGGGACCGAGTCACGCTCAGCGAGACTCGCGAGACCGGACTCGAGGGCCAAGCCGCCGGGCTCGTCAGCCGTCGGTGTCAACGACTCGACGATGGGCGACGGGTCAGCTGCTTCCCCGCCATCGCTTGCCGACGAGCAGGAGGCCAAGCCGAACAAGCACACCACCACCATCAACGACTGCTTCGCGACTGACATCTGACAAAGGGTAGAAAGGTGGGCCCGCCGGCCCACCCCCTGCAGCGTCACCTTGCGCCGGTCCGTTCAGCTGCCGCAGAGTTCGACGTCGTCGTCGAGCGGCCACAGGCCGGCAGCCCCGGAGCGTGGCGGAACCGGCGAGTCCCTGCTCGACTACTCGGCGTCGGCGTACGGCGGAGCCGGGTCGTACTGGATGTAGCGCTGCGTCAGTCGAGCGTGCTCCGGCGAATCGATCTGGCCGATCAGCCACAGCGCCATGTCGATCCCCGCCGACACGCCCTGGCTCGACACCACCTTCCCGCTCACCGCCCATCGCTGGTCTCGCACCACCGTGGCGCCGTCGACCTCGAGCTGGTCCTCGAATCCCCAGTGGGTTGCGAGCGGCAGCCCGTCGGCCACCCCCGCTCGGTGCAACAGGTAGGAGCCGGTGCAGACACTCGTCACCCACGTCGCCGGACCGCTGACCTTCGCGATCCAATCGAGCAAGACCCGATTCTCGCTCTCGGCGCGGGTTCCCATCCCGCCGGGGACGAGCAGCACGTCGAGGTCGGGGTGGTCCTCCAGTGTGTGATCAGGCAGGATCCGCAATCCCTTGTTGCAGCGGATCGGCCGATCATGTTCGGCAATGGCCACGATCTGGTCGAGCCTGCTGCCCTCGCGGTTCTCGCGCACCATGGCCGAGGCGGTGAACACCTCCCACGGCCCGACGAAATCGAGCTCTTCACAGTCATCGAACAACAGCAATCCATAGGTGGTCATCGGTTGGTTCTCTTTCTCTGGTCGTGTCTGGGGTGGGAAGATGTCATGTGGTTGCACCGAGCGCGAAGCGGGCCCGGTAGGCGCCGGGGCTCACGCCCAGCTGGCGAAGGAAGGCCCGACGGAGGGTCTCGGCCGACCCGAACCCGCAGCGGCGAGCGATCGCTTCGAGTCCGTCATCGCCGATCTCGAGCGCGTTGCGGGCCGCCTCGACTCGCAGACGTTCCACGTAGCGCGCAGGAGTACAGCCGACCTCGCTGGCGAAGACCCTGGTGAAGTGGCGTTCGCTCATGGCCGCCTCTCGGGCAAGGCTCCGAACGGTCAAGTCACCAGACGGATCTCGATGCACCAAGTCCTGGGCCGCGCGAATGCCGACGCGCCCACTCGAGTCGGTCCACACCGGCGCTGCGAACTGAGTCTGTCCACCTGGCCTGCGCAGAAACATCACCAGGTGCCGAGCAACGCTCTGGGCGATGACCGGGCCGTGATCGTCCTCGACGAGCGCCAAGGCCAGATCGATGCCGGCCGTCACGCCGGCGGAGGTCCAGACGTTGCCGTCTCGAACGAAGATCGGATCGGGGTCGACGTCGACGCTCGGAAACTCGCGTTGCAGGCGGGCGGCACGATGCCAGTGCGTGGTGACGCGCCGGCCATCCAGCAGCCCGACTTGGGCCAGGAGAAAGGCTCCGGTGCAGACCGAGGCGACTCGCTCCGCCGAACGTGTCGCACGGTGGCACCATGCCGTCACTGCCTCATCTCGACAGAGTTCGTAGACGCCTTGACCGCCAGGAATCAGCACCGTGTGCGGATTCGTTCGCGCTGCACCGAGATCGACGCCGGCCATCAGGGCCAAGCCGCTCTCACCGACCACCGGGCCGGCGACTGGAGCCACCAGCTCGATCTCGTAGCGCTCGGCGTTCGACCGATTGGCCTCGAGCCAGCGGTTGGCGCCGTCGAACACCTCGTGAGGACCGACGAGGTCGAGCGGCTGAAGACCGGGATAGAGGAGCATCTGCACGAGCACAGCACCACCCTGGGGCACGCCACACCTGACGTCAACGACAGGTGACCCTCGATTTCCGCCATCAGGTGGCGACGAGTTCGTCCCGTCGCTCTTCGGCCTTGCCTCCTCAGCGTCGGCAAAGGGCGATTCCCGCTGCCGAAAGGGGTCAGAACCGGTCACGAATGGCTGTTCTCGACCTCTTTCGGTTCGTCGACCGACGGATCCCGGTCCACTTCGGGACATCGGCTACGGCGTCACCAAGTCCGTGGCGAAGGGGTCGTGGCCATAGACCGAGTCCATGGCGCCGAGTCCGCCTCCCTCCCCCTGCTCGGCAAGCCCGGCAAAGAAGCGGTCCCGCTGTTCCTGCTCGTCGCCGTCGGGGTGGTGATACACGGTGGCATTGTCGAACGACCGCGCCTGCATCGCGCTTGCACGCGGTCTGCGGGTGGCCTCATAGGTGGCGAGGGCGGAGGCGACATCGGATCCTTCGGGAAGGTCGAGACAACGGGCGAGAACGGCCGCGTCCTCGAGTGCCTGGCACGCACCCTGGGCCATGAACGGCACCATCGGATGGCAAGCGTCGCCGAGCAGCGCAATGCGCCCGTTCGTCCATCGGTCCAGGGGCGTGCGGTCGTGGAGCGCCCACTTGAAGATCGGCGCCTCGACGAGATCGAGGATCGACTGGAGCTGAGGAGACCAGCCGGAGAAGTACGAGCGCAAGGTGGCCACGTCTCCGGGTTCGGTCCACGACTCGACGCTCCAGTCGGGTTCGTGCACGACACACACCAGGTTCAGGTATCGCTGATTCGCTCCGACGAAGTAGCTGACGAGATGCGCATTGGGGCCGAGGCGATTGCCGACCTCGATCCGCAGGTGTGCAACCTCTTCGCGTGGGATCAGCGCTCGGTAGGCAACCCATCCGGTGAACCGAGTTGGATGGTCGCCGAACAGCGCACCGCGCACGACCGAGTTGATCCCGTCGGCCCCGATCACCACATCGGCCTCGAGCTGTTCACCGGTGTCGAGGTCGACCACGGCGCACTCATCGCTGGTTCGAGCGTCGAGAACCGAGGTACCGAAACGGCGGGCAACCCCATCGACGGACCGAGCGAGTACCTCGATCAGGTCCGGTCGATACACGTTGAAGTACGGCATGCCATAGCGCCGCAGCGGGGCGTCCCCGAGGGGACGAACCAGCAACTCGCGATCGTCTTCCCAACGGCGCAACACGATGCGTTCCGGCGTCGTCCCCACCTCCGCCAAGGCGTCGGCGAGACCGAGTTCGGCGATGACTCGGGCGCCGTTCGGACTGATCTGGATCCCGGCGCCGACCTCGCCGAAGGCGCTCGATTTCTCGATGATCTCGACCTCGTGTCCGCCCCGGTGCAGCAGGCCCGCCAGCAGCCAGTCCGCCGATTCCAGCCCCGACGATGACGACCTTCATGGCTCAGTCGGGCAGCGGGACGGGTGGTGTCGTCTCGCTCGCCTTGCTCCACATATCGCCATCGGCGGCGCCCATGAGCCGCCGATACACCTCCGGTGGATAGTGCATCTGTGGAGCGCCCGTCGACGCCGAGGGTTGCGAAACCGGCGTGTTCTCGACGTGAAGTGGGCTCGGCGACACCAAGGCCGCCAGCTCGACTGTGTCGATGCCACAGCGCGCCTGCACGTCGGGGTCGATCCACTGACGTTCGTCGATGGCACGTCCGCAGCACACCTCGAGGCTCAGGCCCTCGGGTCCCGCAAAGTAGATCGACTGACAGAACCCATGATCGATCGGGCCCATCACCTGGACCCCATTCGATCGGATGCGGTCACGCATGGCGAGCACGTCGTCGAGTGTGTCGACATGGAGTGCGATGTGCTGCGTTGCCCCGGCGGTCACGGGGGCGCCCGGGTTCCCGGCATGGGTGACGCCGAACTGGACCTCCGTTGGATTGTCGGGATGCTGCACGAAGGCGACGTACGACTCTGGCGAGAGTTCGACGAAGCCGTGGTAGGTGTTCTCCACCCCGTGCATCCAGTAGAGCGCCTTGGTCGGACAACCGAGAACCTCGGCCCAATACGTCAGCTGCGTCTTCATGTCGGTGGTGGCGATCGCCAGATGGTTCACACCACTCGGCCGCAGATCTGGGCGCACCGACCCTTGGATCGTCGGGCCCACGACAGCCGCCTCGTCCTCGTGGCGGCCGTACTGTTGCGTCTCGTGCTCGGTTGTCGTCATGCCTGCGCTCCCCTCGGGTTGTTGCACGGCGAGAGGGCGATTGCCCTCGATGTACACGGAGAGCATTCTTGCATCCTTGGCGCCACGACTCGGATTCGTCCAGTCGTCCAGCTCATGCCGACGGCTCGACACCGCCAGATCCACGCCTCGCGACCAGTCTTCGGACGGGCGAGTTCCCCGATCCGGTGACGGATCGGCGTGGGCCCCGGCGGCTGATCGGCTAGGGCTTGATCTGCCCGACGGCCGAGGTCGGCGTGAACCAGGCAAGGAGTCGTTGCTCGTCGACCATGGCCTGTCGGAATGTCGGCCAGTCCGGATGTGGGGCACCGGACACGCGCTCGTAGTAGTCAGCGAGCGCGTCGTTGACCTCATCGTCGGTGGCAACGGTGATCGCCGTCAGCTCGACCGTGCCGTCGAGGGCAACGTAGGACCACTGAGCCGGATCGCTGATGTGCAACACCACCCGATGGTCGCGCCGCATGTTCGCGGTCTTGGCCCGATCCGCGGTGATCGAGACACCCACGCGGCCGTCCTCGACGAGGTAGACGACATCGCTCGACTGTGGCCGCCCGTCGGCGCGAATGGTGATGAGGACGCCATGTTTCTGCCCAGCAACCCACGCCAGTGCATCAGTCAGTTCCATCGTCAGCTCCTCTTGTCGTCGACCAGCGACCGACGGGGTTGCGACCGTCGCCGGGCTCCACCATCGTGCTCGACTCGTGGGTCGAGGCCCACATCGGGACTTCCGTCAGCCGATTCGGCCGTCAGAGCGGAACGTCGGGTTCGGCCGGTGGACCACCGGCACCGATCGCCCGGACGGATTGGCGCAAGGTGCGTATCGGTTGGCGCAATCGGCGAGTCGGCAGTCCGTCGATGCTCGGTACGGTGGCTCTCGTCGCCATCGTCTTCGGGCGGCACTGCCCGACCCCGACAGGACTTCACGAGGCCCCACATGAGCTGGACCGCAACCGACATTCCCGACCTTCACGGCAAGGTCGCCGTCGTCACCGGAGCAAACGGCGGGCTCGGTCTCGCCTCCGCCAAGGCGCTTGCCGGCAAGGGCGCGCACGTCGTCATGGCCGCGCGCAACCAGGCCAAGGCGGCCGACGCCCACGCCGAGATCCTCGCCGCCCATCCCGACGCCTCACTCGAGATCGTCGAGCTCGACCTCGCCTCACTGGCATCGGTCGAGTCGGCTGCCACGGCCATCGCTGCCGCGCACGATCGCATCGACATCCTCATGTGCAACGCCGGCGTGATGGCGCTGCCGCAGGGCACGACCGAAGACGGCTTCGACACCCAGATGGGCATCAACGTGCTCGGACACTGGGCGCTGATCTCGCGACTCCTGCCCACCATCGTCGCCACCCCGGGCGCTCGGATCGTGACGCTGTCGAGCACCGCCCAGCACACCGGCAAGGCCATCGACCCGACCGACCCGCACATGCGCAAGAACTTCGACGAGTGGCGCATGTACGGCCAGACGAAACTGGCCATGCGCCACCTCGCGGTCGGACTCCAGCAACGCTTCGATGCCGCCGGGCTCGACGCCAAGGCGCTCTCGGCGCAACCGGGCCTGACCAACTCCGATCTCCAGACGACGACCCAGTCGCACGGAAGCGCCGGCGTACTCGGCACGATGTCGGAGAAGCTGGTCAAGGTCGTCGGTATGTCCACCGACCGTGGCGCCCTCAGTCAGCTGCGAGCCGCCACCGACCCCGAGGCACCGGGCGGCGGCTACTACGGCCCGCTGTTCGGCACCAATGGCCCGCCGGTTCGCAAACCGCTGGTCCGACCGGGCAGCGACGACGCCATCGAGACCCTCTGGAAGGTCGCCGAGGCCGAGACCGGTCTGACGATCGACGTCGCCGCCGCCGTCGCCGCCCGGTGACCTCCTCGCCGGCGCCCTTCCGGTGCAATGAACGAGGTGATCGAAGCGGATGCCGGTGGCTGCGGTTTGTTCGAAGATCTCGGCGGCACAGCCCATGTAGCCGAAGGTTCACAGCAGGTGTTCGGACGCTCCGCCCGGAAGTGGTTCGACTGGATCGCACCAACGGTGACGAGCTTGTCGGCCCCAACCGCGATCGCGTCGCCCACGAGGTACTCCAGCTTGCGCGTCTTGTTGCCGCCACCCTCGAGGCCGGTGAGATCATCACGCTTGATCCAGTTCGGGGCCGTCGAGAACCCGTCGGAAGCTGTCGAGCCGGTGGATCGGCGTTGGCAACCGAGCAAGGGGTGCGACGGGATGCTCGCCGAGTGCGGCTCGAAGGGCGTCGATCTCGTGGCTCATGTGCTCGATCTCTCCGTCCGATCGCGGAACGCCAAGGTATCGCTCGTCCCATGGAGGGCGCGATGGTCGCTCCGCTGAAGGGCGAACAGGTCGATCGCCGATTCAGAACCTGAAGCGGGTGACGTCGTTGGGGAAGTCGAACCACGCCAGGGACTTCACTGGCGTGAACTTCATGAGTCCACCGGCCCCCGGCCCCTCCCAGGCATCGGGCTCCGGCGAGTAGCCCCTGGCGCCGTACTTGGCAGCCAGGGCCTCGGCGATACGGGCGCCGAACTCCAGACCGGGCGAGTCGGACGGCCCCGACGTGCCTTCGACGATCACGGCCTTCCAGCCATCCTCGAGGTGGAGGACGCATGCCGGGTTGTTCGCCAGATTGCGGGCATGCAGCGTGTCGGGGGAACCGTCGTACCAGAGGTGCCCATCGATCCACGCACCCCAGCGAGGCACCACGTGCGGCCGCCCGTCCGGACGGGTGGTGGCCATCCAGTACTGGGTCGACTCGGTGAGGCGCTCGACCACCTGCTCCCAGGCCAGAACGCCTTCGTCACTTTCGGGAACGCCGTAGCCCTCGGGCAGGACGGGTCGATCGATCCGAGACTCCTGGTTCACGACAATGCCTTTCGCAGCCAACGACCGGACATCGGCGGCGATGCCCTCGACCAAGGTACCTGGCGCAGATGCCGGGTGTCAGGTACACCGAGGCGTCTAGGTTGGCGGCGTGGCAGACGAGGCGAGATTCCGAATCGGCACGCTCGATCATGTGCACCTTCGGGTCCCGAACCGTGCGGAGGCAGCGGCGTGGTATGCCGAGCATCTCGGTTTCGAGCCAGTCCAGGCCTACGCCTTCTGGGCAGAGGGCGTCGACGGCGGACCGCTGCAGATTTCTGCTGACGGGGGCGAGACGATGCTTGCCTTGTTCGAGGCGAACGAGCACCAACCGATGGTCGCCCAGGAGAACGGTGTCGCCTTCAGCACCGACGCCACGACGTTCATCGCCTTCGCCCGTTCGCTTCCCGGAGCGATCAACAGTCCCCAGGGAGCGCCGTTGGAGGCCAACGACCTGATCGACTTCGATCTCTGCTGGGCCTTCGACCTGTCCGATCCTTGGGGCAACCGTTTCGAGCTCAACTGCTATGACTACGACCAGATCAAACACGACCTGGTCGATGCCGACGACCTCAGCCCGGTCCGCTACTGGCCGACGGGTGACTACCAGCGCCACGTCGCTGCCACCGCCACCGAGATCGCTGACCATGTCCCGGGTGCCGAGCCGGCAGCGCTCGATGCGATCGACGTGTTCATCGGTAGCGGCTGCCTCGTGCACGACGGGCGCGGCAAGTATCTGCTCGTTCGTGAGACAAAGGCGAGCGCCCGGCATCGGTTCGCTCTACCGGCGGGAAAGCTCGAACCGAACGAGTCCATCCCTGCCGCTGCGATCAGGGAAACCCTCGAAGAGACCGGGCTCGTCGTCGAACTCGATGGCCTCATCGGTGTCTTCCACAGCGCCCTCACCAACGAGGGCACCTACGGGGTCAACTTCGTCTTCGCAGCAACGGCCGTTGGGGGAACCCTCACACCGACCGACGAACACCCGGAGCTGCTGTGGCTGACGGCGGCCGAGATCGCTCGTCTCTCGGCCAACGGCGGCCTACGCGGACCGCACGCGGTCGAAGCGACGCGCCGATTCGAAGCCGGTGTCTTCGTGCCCGGCGACGTGATCACGACGGTTGCGCCGTCGCCCACCCTCAGCAAGCAGCGATCACGCTGATCTCGACGAGGAGACTCGACCGAGCCATGTGCGCCTCGACGCAGGCACGAGCCGGCGCACAGCTCTTTGGCACCCAGGCATCCCACACCTCGTTCATCGACGAGAAGTCACGGTCGATGTCCCGAAGGTAAATGGTCGCCGACAGCAGCTGCGACGGGCTGGAGCCCGCATCGGCGAGAGCGGCCTCGACCCGCGCCAAGGTCGAGCGCGTCTGCTCGGCGACGTCGGCGTCGGGGTCGGCGGCGACCTGACCCGCCAGATACACCACACCCCGGTGCGTCACCGCCCGGCTCATCCGTGCGTTGGTGCCGATTCGGCTGATGGTCGCGTCGTTGGACATTCGTTCCTCCACGTCGGGCTGTTGTTCGTCGCCGGTCATCCTGGCTGACGAACAGGCACCCTGCCCAGCCGGTACGTCGAGGAATTCGAGCGCACGCCGATTCGTGGCAGGATGCGGCCATGTACGACGTAGACGGGAAGACGGCAGTGGTCACCGGGGCAGCGAGCGGTATGGGGCTCGCCATGGCCCATTCGTTCGCCGACGCGGGGATGTCGGTGGTCTTGGCCGATATCGAGGCCGACCGTCTCGACGCTGCCGTCAACGACCTGACTGCGGCCGGGCGCCGGGCGATCGGTGTGACGACCGACGTCAGCGTCGAGGCGCAGATCCAGGCGCTTGCGCAAGCAGCACTCGACGAGTTCGGTGCGATCCATGTCGTTGCCAACAACGCCGGCGTCGGCATCGGCGGTGCCGTCGAGGAGATGAGCCTCGACGACTGGAAATGGGTCATCGACGTCGATCTCTGGAGCGTCATCTACGGCGTTCGCACCTTCCTCCCGATCCTCAAGGAGCAGGGCGAGGGGCACATCACCGCAACGTCATCGATGGCGGGCTTGGTCTCCGGTCCGGTGCTCGGCGCCTACCACGTGGCCAAGCACGGCGTGGTTGCGCTCATGGACACCGTCCGTATCGAGCTCAAGATCGCGAAGTCACCGGTGCGAGCCAGCGTGCTCTGCCCTGGCCCGGTCGACACGGCCATCACCACGAGCAGTCGCAACCGCCCCGACGATCTACCCGAGCACGAGACGAGCGTCCAGGAAGAGAAGTTCTGGAACAACCTTTCCGACGAACTCGCCCGCGGCATGGATCCGGCCGAGGTCGGCGATCTCGTGCTGGACGCCGTCCGCAACGAGCGGTTCTGGATCCTCACCCATCCGAACGAGTTCATCCCGCTGGTCGAACGTCGCCTTCAGGCGATCAAGTCCGACCACGCTCACCGGATGGCCTGAACTGCCGGCGCTTGGCCACCGCCTCAGGAATCCGTCGGCTCCGAGCCAACGACGGGCAGTGGTTGGCGAAAGACGCCCTCGGGAATCGGCGCATCGCAGCGAACCAACGCGAGCTGCCACGACGGTGAAGCGCCGAGCGCCCAACGCAGCGCCCCGGTCATCTTCTCGCCGACCATGCGAGCACGCTTGCCCGGTTCGACACCGAGCTGGCGTCGGATGTCGGCGGGAATGGTGGTGGCGGCGGCATCGAACAACAGCCGATAGCCGATCTTCACCGGTGGGCTCAGCGGCGGGTCGCGCAAGAAGCTGATGGCGTTCGCCTGGGCGTTGGTGGCCACTCGGTCGGGATGATCGAGAATCCACGCTGCCAGATCGGGCGCTGCCTGCGGTAGCGGGTCGGCACCGAGGAGCTCACCGATGCGGGACTGCTCGGCAACGAATCGGTCGGCGTCGGCATCGTCGAGCGGCTCGGGTCCGAACGTCTGGTAAGCGGCGAGAAACGAGTCGGTCAAGACGTTGTGCACCCAGGCCGCCATCTCGGGGCGGCCGGCACTGTAGGGACGGTCTCGTTCCGAGACACCCTTCACGGGGCGATGCGCCCGGCGGACGACCGCCACCGCCGCCTCGACCTCGGGCATGGCGCCATAGGTGGTCTCGGTGACGTACACCGAGGTGCGAGACAGGCGACCGAGCGGATCGGATCGATAGGTCGAATGATCCTCGACACCGGCAACCACCTCGGGGTGCGCCGACTGGATGACCAGGGCTCGGATGCCGCCGATGAAGACCGACGCATCGCCGAGCACCCGCCATGACACCGAGTCCGGCCCCAACAGACCGGGATCGCCACGGAAGTCCAGGGTGTTGGCCAGTGGGGTCGGACCGTGGGAGAACAACCCGGTCATCGCCGACACGATCGGATCCCGAAGGTTGCGCTCCAACGCACCGAGGTCAGGCATCGGTCGACCTCTCGGAGACGATCGGTTCGAGTCTCCGGATCTCGCGAGGCAACGCCTCGCAGCGCTGCTTGATCCCGAGCAGCTGCCGGCGCACCATCACACCGTCGCCCAGGAGGAGCAACCTCGACGCCAGCCGCCCGCCCGGTCCGTCGATCCTGACCTTCGCTCGACTGACCAGTCTGGTGCCGACGCTCCCATCGGACGAGGTCAGTTCGTCGAGCCGGTAGGCCAGGACGAAGTCCACCGTGTAGCCAAGCGCTTTGCGCTGCGGGAGTCGAAGGACATAGCCGACGGGGCGCTCGACCACCGCAGCCACGAACGAGATCGGGCCGCCCGGTACGGACGCACCTGCCTGGTCGACCAGCCACTCGGGGTTGATGGTCTTGGCGCTTCGTCGGCCGAGGTTGTCGAGCAGGTCGTAGCTGTACCAACCGGCTCGACCGAACCCCATCTGGGCCAGGAAATCGAAGACGGTCTCGCGGTCGGCCACGATGCCGATCGCCCGGGTCCCGGCCGGGGCCGGTTCCTCGATCAGGTCATCGCCGGGCATGGACGAGTCGATTTCGGTGACCGTTGCGCCCCAATGGTCGAACATGACAACACCTTCGCACGTGTCGGCGGGCGAGAACGGATCGCGTCGACCAACGCCGACTTCGCAGCCTTCGTCGACGCGACTGGCCAGGTGAACGATGCCGAGCGCCATGCCCGTCCGTTCGTGTTCGGGGGTCTGCTGCCCGACGACTTCGGCGAGACCCGAGGCGTTGCTGGCGCACCGTGGTGGCGAGACGTCGAGGGCGCCGACTGGAGCCACGCGGAGGGCCCGGCGAGCAACGTGCACCACCAAGCCGACCATCCCGTGGTGCACGTCAGTTGGAACGACGCCACCGCGTTCTGCCGGTGGGCCGGCGGTCGGCTTCCCACCGAGGCCGAATGGGAACACGCAGCCCGCGGCGGCCGAACCGGCTCGCCCTTTCCGTGGGGCGACGATCTCGAACCCGACGGCGAGCATCGCATGAACGTGTTCCAGGGCGAGTTCCCCAACAACGACACCGCCGCCGACGGCTGGGCCGGCACCAGTCCCGTCGCGAGCTATCCGTCGAATGGGTTCGGCCTCTTCGACGTGACCGGCAACGTCTGGGAGTGGTGCAGCGACTGGTTCGACCCCACTTGGTATCGCCACTCCCCGATCGACGATCCGAAGGGGCCCGAGACCGGGCACGCCAAGGTCATGCGCGGCGGCTCGTACCTGTGCCACGCCAGCTACTGCCGCCGCTCTCGCGTCGATGCCCGCAGCTCGAACACCCCCGACAGTTCGACGGGCAACATCGGTTTCCGGGTCGCCTTCTGACCACGTGTGATCGACAGCGGTGCGATCAGCGCCCAGCGGGAGTCGGTCTTGGGCGGCGAGCTGCTGCGAGGCTCACTGCTCACCGCCTACGCCTGGTCCACCCTCGGCGCCATCGCCGGCTACGCCGCGCTCGCCGCGGGGATCGCCATTGGCGATGGCCCGTTGGGCGACGTCGGGAAGATCAGCCGCGACTCGTCGGTCAACGATCCGATGCTCGATCATGACCATTCGAACAGCGGCGACTCGAGCACCAACGATCGATCAGTGAGGCCCCTATGCAACTCGGTGAGAGCATCGACAACGTCACCCTCCTCGACCACCGAGGCCAACCATGGACGCTTGCCGAACACGCCGGCACACCGGTGGTGTTGATCTTCCACCGACATCTGATGTGACTGCCGTGCCAGGAGCACCTGATCGCCGTGCGCGATCGCATCGACGAATTCGAAGGAGCGGTGATCGCCGCCGTGACCTTCGCCGAGCATCATCGTCTCGAGGCACACCGCAACCATCTCCGCGTGCCCTTTCCCCTGCTCGCCGACCCCGACCGAGCGCTCTACCAACGGTTCGAACTCGGACGCGGCCGACTGCGCGATCTCTACGGAGTCGGCACGCTGCGCCTCTATGCCCAACTGCTCCGCCGTGGACGCAAGCTGCAGAAGCCGACGCAGGACACACGGCAACTCGGCGGCGACTTCGTCATCGATCCCCAGGGCCGGCTGAGCGCAGGGTTCTGGCCGGCCTCGCCCGACGACCGCCCATCGATCGATCAACTCACTGCGGCGGTCAGAGCCAGCACCGAAGCGAGGCGCCGCCGCTGACACCATCGCCGTCCGGTGTGGCGCCCGATTCGCCGATCAACCGGCCGAGAGGTCGATCACCGTGGGGTCCGGAGCGTCGAGCAATGCGCTCAGCAGACCCACTTCGCTCGGCTGAACCGACCGCGACACCACCTGGAGGCGCAGCCCCTCGAACACCGTCGCCATGGTGGCAAGCTCCTCGGAAGCGACCCGGATCCGACGAGCGATCTCCTTCGCGCTGGCCTCGCTCGCCGACGGCAGCGACACCACGAGATGGCCGGGCTCCCACGCACCGACCACATCATCGTTGCGAATCGCCGCCTCGACGAGCTTCCTCGTTGCGTCGAGGAGCAGCGCCTGCGTTGCGGGATCGTCGTCGCCGTGGCGAGCGCGCCCAGCGACGCGAACCGAGACCAACTGCCCGACCGAGCCCGATGCCTCGAGCGCGGCCTGCACCGACGCAGCGAAGTCCTCTGGTGACAGCAGTGGCGGTGTCGATGCTCCGTCGTTCGATCGCCCGGTCGACCACAGCCCGACCGTTCCGGCGACGCTCGACTTCGGTGGTGCTCCGCTCGAGGTCTCGTCGACCTCGCCAACGTGTGCCGATGGAAGGGCATCGTGGCAGGGGCAGCGGTCTGCCACCCGATCCGCAGCGAACGTCTCGGACTCCTCGATCGAGCCGTCGTGGCCGTCTCCGAGTCGAGCAAGCTCGCCGAGGACGACCTCGCCTCTCGCCTTGACTTCGACCAGCAGGCACTCGACGGCGTCGGACCGCCACTGGGTACCGGCGCCTTCGCGAAGGATCGTCTCGGCGCGAGCAGTGCTCATGCCCTCGCGGTATTGGCGAGTGTGCGTCATCGCATCCCAGGCATCGGCAACACTGACGAGACCGACCTCGAAGGTGATGTCGTCGCCGCTGAGGCCATCGGGATAGCCCCGGCCGTCGACTCGCTCGTGGTGGCCTCGGACGTAGCGGGCGGCTGCGGCCAGCGTGGGCGCCCCTGTCAGGAGGCACTCGCCCTGTTCCGGATGGGTCTTGATCGTCTCGAACTCCTCGTCACTCAGTGTGCCCGGCTTGTTGATGATGTCACTGGGAACGACGAGCTTGCCGATGTCGTGGAGGAGCGCACCAAGTGCCACTTCCCGAACCTGACGAGGTGACAGGCCGGCACGTATCGCGGTGCGCATCGCCAGCGCCGAGGTACGCACCACATGGTCCCGAGTGATCTGATCCTTCTCGGCCAACGCCGCCACGAAGGCATGCACCTCCGGGCTCAGGCCGACGTCGAGCGCAGCAAGCGGCTCGTGTGAGAGCAGCGGAGCGAGAACGTCCGTCACTCCCCGACCGGTGTGATAGCCGACGAGGATGGCGACACCGGCGCCGAGGACACCGATGTTCTCGGTCACCAGCAACCCCCACGCCAGTGGGGCTCCGGGTGAGGTCACCATGTTCGCAGCGGCCGAGGCCGCCACCGTGGTCACGGCCGCTGCGGTCGCGAGTGCCGATCGTCGACCGCTCACACGGAACAGCAGCAGTTGGCGACGGACCAGCATCGCTGCCCCAACGAGCGCCGGAGCGAGCAGACCGACCGCGGCAGGGGTGGGCACGCTGGTGCTCGTCGACAACAGCGCAACGGCGAGAGCGGTGACGCCGACCGAGGCGGTGGCTACCCAGACGCGCCAGGCTCGGGCAATGGTCGAGGCCGCAGCCGAGGACGGTGCCAGGATCGGCGCAACCGAAAGCATGCCGAGGGGCAACGCGAGCACGGCCGCCCACTCCGCCGGGCCGACCCCCACACCGGTTCCGCTCAGACCGAATGCCGTCGCCAGAACCGAGATCGAGAGCAAGCCGGTTCCGAGCATGGTGACCTCGGGAATCGCCCGCCTCCACCCTGCAGCCATGACCGCGATTGCCAAGAGCGCGCAAGCAGCACCACTCAGCGTCGCGGCGAGAAACCAGCTCGTCATGCTTCTGTTGTCGGCCTCGGTGACCGCCGATTGAGGATCAGGCAAACCTGAGCCGCCCATCGGGCGACGGGATCGGGCAGTGCCACCCCTTTCCTCGGCACGATCGAGAACCTACGGTCTGGTCGTTCATCTCAAAGGAGTGCCGATGCCGCCCGAGGTCGTCCAGGTCGTTGGATTCACCGATGCCGATCCCTCGGATCGAACGTTGCTCGGTGGCAAGGGGGCCGGGCTCGCAGCCATGACCCTCAACGGGTTGCCGGTGCCGCCCGGATTCGTCGTCACGACGGCAGCCTGCGCGGCGTACTACGACAGCGACGCCACCATCGGAGCGGAGCTCTGGGCGCAGGTCGAAGCGGCCTTGGCGAACCTCGAAGCGACGACGAAGAAACGCTTCGACGACCCCGAGCACCCGCTCCTCGTTTCGGTGCGTTCGGGAGCCGCCATCTCGATGCCGGGCATGATGGACACGGTCTTGAATCTCGGACTGAACGCCACGACCACGGCTGCACTGGCGAAGCTGACCGGCGACGACGACTTCGCCTGGGACTGCTACCGGCGCTTCGTCCAGATGTACGGCGAGATCGTCCTCGGCGTCGAGGGTGCGATCCTGCGCGGCGGCAAGATCGGCGAGGCCACCAAGGCCGGTCGTCCCGCTGCGGCGATCTCGAAGGAACTCGTTCGCCAGCTCCAGGACATCGTCTTGACCCACAGTGGCTCGACCGTGCCGACGAGTCCGCTCGATCAGTTGCGCCAGGCCATCGCTGCGGTGTTCGGCTCGTGGATGAACCGGCGGGCGATCGACTATCGACAGATCGAAGGGATCCCCGACGATCTCTTCACCGCCGTGACCGTGCAGGCCATGGTCTTCGGCAACACCGGGCCCACCTCGGGCACCGGCGTGGTCTTCACCCGCAACCCGACCACCGGCGAACCGGGACTCTGGGGCGAGTACCTTCCCGATGCGCAGGGCGAAGACGTGGTCGCCGGCATTCGCACGCCCTGGCCGATCGGAGCCCTCGCCGACAACGACCCGACTTCCTTCGCAACGCTCAGCGATCTCGCGGCCCGGCTCGAACAGCAGAACCGAGACATGCAAGACATCGAGTTCACCATCGAGCAGGGCGAGCTGTGGTTGCTGCAAACCCGGAACGCCAAGCGGACCGGTCGGGCGGCGGTGCGAGTGGCGGTCGACATGGCCAACGAAGGCGTCGTCACCACCGACGAAGCCGTCCTGCGGGTCAGTCCCTCCCGGCTCGACGAGCTGCTCCACCCGATCGTGGAGCCCGACGAACACACCGTCGAGCTCGTGCACGGCCTACCCGCATCGCCCGGCGGCGCCACCGGCATGGTCTGCTTCACCGCCGATGCGGCGGTCGCGCTGGTCGAACAGGGCAACGACGTCATCCTCGTTCGCAACGAAACCAGTCCCGACGACTTCCACGGCATGGTCGCCGCCCAGGCCATCGTGACCGCCCGCGGTGGCGTCACCTCGCACGCTGCCGTCGTTGCTCGCGGCATGGGCAAGTGCTGCGTCGTCGGCTGCGAAGACCTGGTGGTCGATCTCGACAAGCAGTTGTTGATCACGCCGAACGGCGTGGTCTCCGCCGGCGACCGGATCACCGTCGACGGCACGACCGGCACCGTCTATCGAGGCCTGGTTCCGACCGTCGACCCGGTTCTCGATGACGACTTCGAAACCCTGATGCAGTGGGCCGACGAGGCCCGCCGACTCGGCGTTCGAGCCAACGCCGACAACGGTCATGACGCCGCCGTCGCCCGATCGCTCGGTGCCGAAGGCATCGGGCTCTGCCGCACCGAGCACATGTTCTTCGAGGGCGAACGCATCGAGGCCATGCGGAAGATGATCATGGCACCCAACGCCGTCTCGCGAACCGAGGCACTCGCCGAGATCGAGCCGCTGCAGACCAAGGACTTCGAGGAGCTGTTCGAGGCCATGGATGGGCTTCCGGTCACGATTCGACTGCTCGATCCACCGCTCCACGAGTTCCTCCCCCATCGCCACGAGATCGTCGACCAAGTCACCGATCTCAAGCTCCAACTGACCGGCGTGACTCGCCTCGCCGAGGTGAACCGCATCCTCTCGGCGATCAACGAGCTCGAAGACACGCTCACCCAGATCGAGCGACTCTCCGAATCCAATCCCATGCTCGGACACCGCGGCTGCCGGCTCGGCGTCTCCTACCCCGAGATCACCGCCATGCAGGCCCGAGCGATCATCACGGCGGCGCTCCGCTGTCAGTCACGGGGCATCACCGTCCACCCCGAGATCATGGTGCCGCTGGTGGCCTTTGCCACCGAGCTCGAGAACCAGAAGGAGACCATCGACGCCTCGATCAAGGAGGTCTTCGATCGCGAAGGCGCCACGATCGACTACCACGTCGGCACCATGATCGAGCTGCCGAGGGCGGCGCTCACGGCCGCCGAGATCGCCGTCCACGCCGACTTCGTCAGCTTCGGAACCAACGATCTCACGCAGACCACCCTGGGGCTGAGCAGGGACGACTCGTCGCGCTTCCTGCCCGGCTACGTGCGGCGACAGATCATCGTCTCGGATCCGTTCCAGACCATCGACGTCGATGGGGTCGGTTCGCTCGTCGCCCGCGGTGCCTTTGGCGCACGGTCGGCCAAGCCCGGGCTCAAGACCGGGATCTGTGGCGAGCACGGTGGCGACCCCGACTCGATCCGCTTCTTCCACCGCAGCGACATCGACTACGTGTCCTGCTCGCCCTACCGGGTTCCCATCGCACGTCTGGCCGCCGCCCACGCCGCCCTCGAAGCAGGTCACCGCGACGGCTGACGCGTCCCAACCGTCGGCCCTGAAGCTCGTCTTCAGCAACTGTCGGCCGTAGAGCTCGGAATCGGGCTCGACGGCCGACGATTCGCTTGGATGGGTTCAGGAGCCGGCAGTTCGTACGGCGGCAGTTCGTACGGCGGCAGTTCGTACGGCGGCAGTTCAGGAGCCGGCAGTTCGTACGGCAATTGCTTGCGACCGAGCAGCGACCTACGTTCCCAAGATGCACCACGAACGTGTTGGTCTGTGCGGACTCGGCCAGATGGGATTGGCGGTTGCCGGTCGTCTCGCCACCGCGTTCGAGGTGGTGGCCTTCGACCCGGCGCACGACCGACGTTTGCTCGCCGCCGAGATCGCCGGCGTCCGACCGGTCGACTCGCTCGATGACTTGTCGGGCCTCGACACCGTTGTGCTGTCGCTGCCGACGCCGAGTGTCAGCCGCTCTACCTGCGCCCTGCTGGCCGAACGGCTCACAGCAGGATCGTTGGTGATCGAAACCAGCACGGTCTTGCCGTCCGATGTCGAGCGCTGTGCGGGCATGTTGGCCGAAGCGGGGATCGACCTGATCGACGCCGCCATCCTCTCCGGTGTCGCTCAGATGCAGCGGGGTGTTGCCACCCTGCTGGTCGGCGGGGCCGATGCCACGATCGAGCGGGCCATGCCCGTGCTCGAGGTGCTCGGGCACGACGTCAAGCGATTCGGCGCACTCGGTTCCGGGATGGCGGCCAAGGTCGTCAACAACGGCGTTGCCCACGCGGTCATGGTCGTACTGGCCGAGGGCTTTGCCATGGCCAGGGCGAGCGGGATCGACGTGGCCGACATCGCCGACATGCTCGCGGCACCCGACGGAGGGCTCATCCGGCCACTCACCCATCGCATGATGGAACGGGTGGCCGACGCAAACTACGAGGGCGGTATGCCACTCGACGCCGCCCGCAAGGACTCCACGCTCGCCCTGGCGATGGCCCAGGGCCTGGACGTTCCCCTGTTCGCCACCCAGGCGGCGCAAACGGTCTACGACATCGCCGTGGCCCAAGGCCTCGGTCGTTCCGACTACGCGGTGATCGCCACGCTGTGGGAAGACTGGTGCGACCTCACCCTCCGGTCGGGGATCGATCGATCGAGCGGCGAAGGAGCCGACACGTGAACCGCGCCGACCACGGCATCTACGCCCTGCAATACGCGAGCCGCACCGCGTCGGTGCGAGGTGAGCACTTCTACGGTCACGACGCCGACTGCGGCGGCTCCTACCCCATCGACTACTTCGTGTGGGCGATCTGCCGACCCGAGCAGGTGATCGTCATCGACGGTGGCTTCACCCGCGAGACGGCCCAGGCGCGGGGCAGCCGCGACTATCTCGCCGATCCCGTCGATCTGCTGGCCATGCTCGGGCGATCCGCCGACGAGGTGTCGCACCTCGTGCTGTCGCACCTTCACTACGACCACACCGGCCACGTCGAGGCGTTTCCTGACGCAACTCTCCACGTCCAGCAACGTGAACTCGACTTCTGGCGAGGCCCCCTTGCCCAACGCGGGGTACACGCCCACCTGCACGAAGCGAGCGACGTCGCCACCGTCATACGACTGGCCGACGAGGGCCGAGTCACGGTGCACGATGGTGATGTTGCGATCGACCCCGCCGTCTCCCTCCATCTGGTCGGCGGGCACACGCCGGGCATGCAGGTGGTGGCGGTCGAGACGGTCGCCGGCACCGTCGTGCTCGCCTCCGACGCCACCCACTTCTACGAGAACTTCGAGGACGACCGGCCGTACGCGATCGTCACCGACCTTCCGGCGATGTACACCGCCTTCGACCGACTACGTGCATTGGCCGGGCCCACCGGCATCATCGTCCCCGGCCACGACCCACGCATACGAGAGCGTCACCGGACCATGCCGGACACCGGTGATCTGGTGACGATCCTGTCCGAACGCGAGTGCCGATGACCGTGACCGACCGCGACTCCTTGGCCCGCAGGATCCATCACACCGAGGTCTTGGTGATCGGTGGAGGCAACGCCGGATTCAGCGCCGCGCACGCTGCGGCCGAGCGCGGTCGTCGCACGGTCCTGCTCGAGAAGGGCCCCTTCCAGCAACACGGCGGCAACAGCTTCTACACCGCCGGTGCCACCCGCATCGACCACGACGGACTCGACGACATCATCGACTTCATCGAGCCCGACGAGCGCCACGGTGTCACCGAGGTCCCGCCCTACCCCTCGTCGGAGTTCGCCGCCGATCTGGCGAAGGTCACCGAGGGACGCAACGATCCCGATCTCACGCGGGTGCTGGTCACCGAAGCTCAGGCCACCATGCGGTGGTTGCACGGTCTCGGTTTGCAGTACCGGCTGATGTACGAGCGTCAGGCCTACGAACGTCCCGACGGCACCTACCTGTTCTGGGGCGGCCTGCACGTCGGCAACGTGAACGGCGGCCAGGGCCTCGTCGCCGACCACACCCGTGTGGCGGAACGCCTTGGCACCACCGTCCGCTACGCCACCGCGGCCACCGACCTGATCGTCGAGGACGGCCGCGTGGTCGGTGTCGAGGCGATGACACCGGGAGGCCCCGAGACGTGGCGGGCCGAGTCGGTCGTCCTCGCCGCCGGCGGATTCGAGGCCAATCCGGTGTGGCGCAAGGAACACCTCGGCGAAGGATGGGAACGAGCGAAGGTGCGGGGCACGCCGTTCAACACCGGCGACATGCTCGATGCAGCGCTCCGTATCGGCGCGGCCAAGGGTGGTGACTGGTCGACGGCCCACAGCGTGCAATGGGATGCGCTCTGCGCCGCCAACGAGAGCAATCGTGAGCTGACCAATCGCCTCACCCGCCAGAGCTATCCGCTGGGCATCATCGTCAACGCCGAGGGCAGTCGGTTCGTCGACGAAGGCGCCGACTTCCGCAACTACACCTATGCCAAGTACGGCAAGTACATCCTCGAGCAGCCAGGATCGATCGCCTATCAGCTCTTCGACGCCGAACTCAGGCCGCTGCTGCGCACCGAGGAGTACGACATGCCCGGCATCTCGGTCGAGCAGGCCGACTCCATCGAGGCGCTGGCCCGGCAGATCCACGTGCCTCCCGAAGCGCTCCGAGAGACGGTCGCAGCCTTCAACCAGTCGATCGATCGGACCAAGCCGCTCGACCCGACCGTGAAGGACGAGCGCCGCGCCGACGTCGAGCCCCCGAAGAGCCACTGGGCCTCGCCCATCGCGACGCCACCGTTCTACGCCTTCCCCGTCACCTGCGCCATCACGTTCACCTTCGGCGGTCTGCGGGGCGACACCCACGGCCGAGTGCTCACCGACGACGGCGTTCCGATCCCCGGGCTCTTCGCCTGCGGCGAGATGCTCGGCGGGCTCTTCAGCGGAAACTATCCCGGCGGTTCGGGACTGACCGCCGGCATGGTGTTCGGTCGCCGAGCCGGAACCCTTGCCTAGCGGCTCTGGCGTGGCTGTCGCCCAGCCTGCCTGACAGAAGGCGACAAAATCCGACAGTCGGCTCGGTAGGACGTAGTCTTGGGCGACCGCTGAACGACTGGACTGCACCCGACGATGACCCAGAACACTGATCCTGCCACCGCACCATTCGGCTCACTCTTCGGTGCCTACTTCACTGTTGCGATCGATGAAGGCGACGGCTACGTCTACGGCGGAGCCGCCGAGCCCATGCGTCCGTTCGAGCTCCACCCGGGCGCTCATGTCCTGCACTACGCATCGGAGTGCTTCGAGGGCCTCAAGGCCCATCGACAGGTGGATGGTTCGCTCGCGATCTTCCGGCTCGACGATCACGTCGAACGATTCGCCCAGTCGGTCGAGCGGCTCATGATGCGCAATCCCGACAGCGACATGGTCCGCCAGATGATCATCGATGCCTGTTCGGCGAACGCCGCCGAGACGCCGCTGCCTCCCGGATCGCTCTACATCCGTCCCACCCTGATCGGCACGCAGCAGAACATCGGTGCGGCAGCGGCACCGAGTTCCACCGGCATCTTCTACGTCATCAACTCACCCGTCGGCGACTACTTCGCCGGCGGTGTGCGACCGCTCAGCATCTACGTCGAGACCGAGACCCCTCGCACGACCCCCCAGTTCGGCAAGGTCAAGAGCGGCGCGAACTACGTCATGGCGCTGGGTCCGACGCTCGATGCCAAGGCCAAGTACGGCATCGATCAGGTGCTGTTCGCCACCGGGGGCGACACCACCGAGACCGGTGCGTCCAACTTCTTCCTCGTCGACGACAAGCGGCTGGTCACTCGCCATCTCGACGAGTCCTTCCTCCACGGCGTGACCCGCAAGTCGGTCATCCAGATCGGCCACGATCTGGGCTACGAGGTCGAGGAGCGCTCCATCTCGCTGGACGAACTCTTCGGGTGGCAGGGCGAGATCTTCCTTTCGGGCACCGCCGCAGTGATTGCTCCGGTCGGCACCCTGGTCGGGTCCGACCGAACGGTCACCATCGGTGATGGCCAACCCGGCCCCAACACCCTTCGTCTTCGCTCTGCCCTCACCGACATCCAGATCGGCAAGGCGGAAGACACGCACGACTGGCTCACACCGGTCGAAGGCTGATCAGGCGCCGGGTGACCTGCGACCCGACGACTGCGGAGTCCGCCCTGGCCTCCTTGACGACAGAGGAGTGGCGCGCACTCATCTACCTCTACCGCTTCGACGAGATCAGTCAGTTCGCCACGGAGACCGACGTCCAGGCGGTGATCCGCCAGTTCGATGCCTGTGCCGAGGCGCAGGTCCGCTCGGCGATGGCCAGCGTCATCGGAGCGCTCCATCTCGCCGCCGGCTCCTTCGCCGAGGCCGGACACTGGATGACGGTTGCCACCGGTGAAGCCGTTCCTTCGACATGGGTCTCGGCCAGGGTCAGTGCCATCCAGGCCAATCAGATGACCTGGAATGGCGACGGTGCGCTGGCCGAGCGGCTGCTCGACGAGGCCGAACCCATCGAACATCCGCTGTCGAATCTCTACCTTCGGATGGTCCGAGCACGCATCGCTTTCGACCGACACGACCATCAGCTCGTCCAGCAATTGGTCGAGGGCATCGAGTCCGAAGAGTCGATCGATCTGCTTGGGGTCGGCGGACAGGTTGCTGCCACGTACCACTCCTCCATCGCGCTCGCCGAGGGTCGTCTGGCTGACGCCGAGATGACCGTCCGGCGAGCGCTGCTGCTGTCGAGACCGGGGACTCGATCGCATGCGCTGCTCGTCGATCGACTGGGGCATGTCATGGCTCGGTGTGGCCGGCCCAGCGAAGTCAGCGCCTGTCGCCGCAGTTCGCAGGCGGAGCTGAAGCGCTGGCCGAGCCATGCGCTGGGAAGCGACCGTGCCTTCGAGCTCGTTCTCTCGGCGCTCGGCCTTCGCCCGAATCCCGAGCCACGAGACGTCCCCGACGCCTCACATTGGCCACTCATCGCCGGCACCTCCGGCCGTCGCATCGCCACGCTCCAATCCGAAGCGATGTCGTACCTCCAGGCAGGGGATCGTGACTCGGCCTGCCGCACGATCACCGAGTTGGTCCAGGTCCTGATCGAACACACCAGATCATTCGAGACGGCCGAGGCCCGGGCGGCCGCCGTGCGAAGGCTGGCCGATCTCCCTGCCCTCGCCATCGGTCTCGCTCGGTTGGGCGATGCCGGTGATGCCATCCGAGTGACGCAGACCGCGCTGCGCATCATCGTTGGCGATCAGAGCCGCGGCGCACCGGCGGCGCAACTCGCCGACCAACTCCGTCTCATCCTCGATTGGGGTCTCACGCTCGAAGCTTCGGTCGTCAACGAGACCGAACTCATCGATCTCGACACTCGTATCCGTCGACTCGACCCCAGGCGGCGACTCGCCGATCCGGTGCCGATTCCATCGACGGATTGGTTGGAACAACCGCTGATCGCCGGCCATGTCCTGCTGTTCGAGGTCGCCGATGGACGGCTCTGGCGGATCATCGCCGACCAGGGCGAGTCACAGATGGTCGATCTCGGCCCCATCGCCGAGGTCAAACGGTCGATCAGTGCCTTCCGACTCGCCGCTGCGGCCCTCGGGCTCGACCATCCCGACGCAGAGGATCGTCTGCTCGAGGCCACTGCTGCGCTCGACACGCTGCTCTTGGGCGGCTGTGTCTGGGAGCCCGGCGAATCGGTGGCGTTGATACCGGGTCGAGCCCTGGCGACCTTGCCATGGCGGCTGCTGCCAACGCTGCGACGAGTCCGGCTCGGGCTCTCCATCGGCGGCCCTCCGACATCGCCCCAACGACGCACCCGACCTCACCGAGTGCTGTTCATCAACGGACCGGGCTCGGGACCTCATGAGCGGTCGGAGGTCGACGCGATCACGGCGTCCTACCCCGAGTCGGTCGTCGTCGATGAGCCATTGCTCACGCCCGGTCGACTCGTCGAACACACTCGAGCGGCCGATGTCGTCCACCTTGCCGGTCATGGGCGTCTCGTTCGCTCTCGATTCCGAGTCCAACGATCCTTCGACGAGTACCGTGCCGATCAGATCGACGGCGACGCCACATTCGACCGCGTCGCCAATGTCGTCGTCCTTGGATCCTGTGATCTCACGCTCAGTGACCTGGATCGTGCCGGTCTGGCCTGGTTGCTCCTGGACTATGGCGTCAACCACGTCGTTGCCTCGACGATCGACCTCGACGATCGCGAGACCAAAGTCGTCATGCCCGCACTCCATCGCCTCCTGGCCGACGGCGTCGATCCCTCGACCGCGCTCGATCAGCTCACCTTCGATGACCTGCGCCTGCAAGCCGCCGCCGATTCCCTGGTGTGCATCTGCATCGTCCCGACGACCTGAACGCCGATCGATCGTCCTCAGTCGAGCCGGACTCGCTCCATGGGCGATGCCACGACGGCAGGCCAATCCAGCTCGTCTTCGATTGCTTGCCGTAATGCCTGTGCGCCGTCCGATTCGCCGTGCACGAGGAACGTGGTCTCCGGCGGACGGTCGGCCGAGCCGAGCCACTGGAGGAGTTCGTCATGGTCGGCATGGACCGAGAACGATCCGATGTTCGCGATCTTGGCGCGGACCTGGAGGTACCGGCCGAACATCTTGATCTCGGTCTCGCCCTCGACCAGCCGACGACCGCGGGTTCCCGCCGCCTGGAAACCAACGAGCATCACGGCGTTGCGGCGCTCGGGCAGCACACGTGCAAGGTGGTGCAACACCCGTCCGCCCGTTGCCATACCCGACGCCGAAACGATGATCGACGGATAGGCGAGTGTCGCGAGCGACTTGGACTCTTCGACCGAATGCACCTCGTGCAGCTGCCCGGTGTCGAAGGGATCGGGGCCGCCTCGCAGCTCGGGACGGATCTCGGCACTGCCCCTCGCAATGGCCCGCCGGTAGACGCCGAGCGCCCGCAGCGCCATGGGGCTGTCGACATAGACCGGCAGTTGGGGAATCTGCTCTGCCTCCATCATGGTGCGGAGCTGGTGGAGCACGACCTCGGTGCGGTCGACGGCGAACGCCGGGATGACCACGCTGCCGCCTTGGCGAGCGGTTCTGGTGATCACCTGTGCGAACTCCTCCGCGGCGCCATCATCGTCGTGGTGTCGACCGCCATAGGTCGATTCCATCACGATGACGTCGGCACCCTGCGGCGGTGCGGGGGGAACGAGCAAGGGGTGCCATGGGCGCCCGAGGTCGCCGGAGAACAGCACCCGCCGGCCCGACGGTGCCAGTTCGAGCGTGGCGGTCGAGGCACCGAGGATGTGACCGGCCGGCTGGAGAGTCACCGAGACATCGGCGGTCACCGGCGTCGGCGTATCGAACTCGACCACGCTGAGGTGACTGAGTGAGTCGAGCGCTTCTGCCTCGGTGTAGAGCGGAAGGGCAGGCCGGTGTTTGGAGTAGCCCTTTCGATTCGCGAAGGCGGCATCTTCCTCCTGGAGATGGCCGCTGTCGGGCAGCACGATGGCTCCGAGGTCGGCGGTCGCCTGTGTACAGAACACCTGGCCCTGAAAGCCGAGCTTGATCAGCCGTGGCAGATACCCGATGTGGTCGATGTGCGCATGCGTGATCACCACGGCATCGATCGCCGCCGGATCATAGGGAAAGGCCTCCCAGTTGCGAAGCCGAAGTTCCTTGAGCCCCTGGAACAGGCCGCAGTCGACCAAGACGGTCGACGCTGCCGTCTCGATGAGGAATCGGCTACCGGTCACGGTGCCGGCACCGCCGAGGAAGGTCAGCACGGGACGCTCGGGACGTTCCGAGCGGACGGCCGTCACTGGGTTGCCGATGCGAGATGGTTGGCGATGGCATCGAGCGACCGGAGTGCGGCGTAGTCCCGCTCCTCGATCGTCACGCCGGTGCGCTCGGCCAGCTCCGTCATCACGTTGAGGTGATCCATCGAGTCGAGCTGTAGCTCCTCCCAGAAGTCGATCGTGCGGTCGAGCGCAGGCAGTTCATCGGCGACGTCGGGAGCGACACTCGAGATCGCCGCAACGGTGAGGGCCCGTGCCTGGTCGAGCGTGAGTGATTTCATGTGATCTCCGAATCTTCGAGTCGTTTTGCGATGGTGCTCAAGAAGCGACTGCCGACGAGTCCGTCGGTCGCTCGATGGTCGGCGGTGAGCGACACGGTCACGACAGGACGAGCGAGGACTGCCCCGTCGACGACCCACGGTCGGGTCTGGACTCGACCGAATCCGACCAGTGCCACCTGCGGTGGAAAGATCACCCCGTGCACCCGGTCGGCACCGTGGTCACCGAGGTTCGTCACGGTCAAGGAAGCATCGACCATCCAGCTGCTCTTGAGTGCGCCGGACCGAGCGGCCGTCACGAGCTCCTTCAGTCGGGTCATGATCTCGGTGGTCGAGCAGGAATCGGCGGCCGTGATCACCGGCGTCACGAGGCCACCGCGGCGAAGCGAGATGGCAACACCCAGGTCGACCGAGGTCGCACCGACGAAGCCCTGGTCGACCCACGAGCCGTTGCATTCCGGGTGGGCGGCCGCCGCCTTCGCCGCCGCTTCCAGGAACACGGCGGCGGGAAGTACGCGCTCGCCGACCGGGCGTGTTGCGTTGTGGTGCTCCAACGCCTCGAACATCGGGCCGAGGTCGACATCGAGGTCGAGGTGGTAGTGCGGAATGTCGCGATTGGCCATGGCCATGCGTTCGGCGATCGCGTGCCGCATGCTCAGGGCCCGTTTGGCCGCTCGGTCCGCGGTCGACGGCGGTGACGCAGGCGGCACCACCGGCGGAGTCGGGGCGTCGGTTCGATCGCCTGCCGATGGAGCCGACGCCCCGCCGGTGGCGAAGGCGTCGACGTCGGCAACGAGCACGGCGCCGTCGGGCCCGCTCCCGTTCACGCGACGCAGATCGACACCCAGCGATTCTGCTCGCACCCGAGCGAGCGGCGAAGCCGGCACGACATCGGCGCGTTCGGATACGGCGACCGCAGGCGTCGGCGCCGGCCGATCGTCTGGCGATACGACCGCAGCTTCGGCCGGTGCGGCCGGTTCGACCGCGGCCTCCGCCGGTTCGACCGGGGCTTCGGCCGGTGCATCCGCTGCGACCGCCGCTGCGTCGGCGGTCAAACGCAGCATCGGCGTGCCGACCGGGACCTCGTGGCCCACGTCGAGCAACAGCTCGGCGACGACGCCCGCCTGCCAGATCTCGACGTCGATGTCGGCCTTCTCGGTCTCGACAACGGCGATGACATCACCCCGGTCGACCGTGTCGCCAGGACCGACCCGCCACTCGATCACGCTGCCGAAGTCCATGTCGGCGCCGAGCGACGGCAACGTCATGATGTTCGATGGATGGGCAGTCTGGTCAGACACCGACGACGCCTCCCTCTCGGACCAGCCGAGCGGCGGCGACGATGTCATCGACCTGGGGGATGGCTGCATCCTCGAGATGCTTGGCATAGGGAATGGGTACCTCGGCTGCGGCCAGACGGCCGACGGGCGCATCGAGTGTGTAGAAACACGACTCGGTGATCGACGAGGCGACC
This sequence comes from uncultured Acidimicrobiales bacterium, assembly GCA_963698395.1. Lineage (GTDB taxonomy): Bacteria > Actinomycetota > Acidimicrobiia > Acidimicrobiales > SZUA-35 > JBBQUN01. The sequence continues at coordinate 66,971 of CAVOQQ010000008.1, read as the reverse complement.
TCGGCCGACAGTCCGACGCTTCGCCAACCCTCGTCGACCACCAGCGCTCGGTGGGTTCGCTCGACCGAGCGCTGCAGGGTGGCTCGATCGAGCGGCCGCAGCGAGCGCAGATCGATCACCTCGACCGACATGCCTTCCATCTCCAACTGATCGGCCGCCGCCAGTGCTTTCGGCACCATGCCGGCCGCGGCGACGAGCGTGAGATCGGTTCCGCTTCGGCGGACCGCCGCCGACACCAGATCGACCGGCCCCTCGCCGACCGGTCCCTTGATGCCGTAGAGCCCACTGTGCTCGAAGATGATCACCGGGTCGGGATCGGCCAGGGCAGCGGCGAGCATCCAGCGAGCGTCTTCGACCGTCGCCGGAGCGACCACCTTGAGCCCCGGCACATGAGCGAACCAGCCCTCGAGGCTGTGCGAGTGCTGCGCAGCCAGCTGACGGCCGGCGCCCGTGGTCATCCGGATCACGAGCGGCACCGAGAGCTGACCACCCGACATGTGCCGAAGGGTGGCTGCGGTGTTGACGATCTGATCCAGTGCGAGCAGCGAGAAGTTGACCGTCATGATCTCGACGATGGGTCGCATCCCTCCCATGGCCGCCCCGATGCCGGCGCCGACGAAGCCCGACTCCGACAGCGGGGTGTTGCGGATCCGCTCGGGTCCGAACTCTTCGAGCAACCCCATCGTGACCGCATAGGTACCGCCATAGTCGGCGACGTCTTCGCCCATCACGAAGACCCGTTCATCGGCCGCCATGGCCTCGCGGATGGCGAGCCGCATGGCCTCTCGGTAGGTGGTTCCTTCGCTCATCGCAGGCCCTCCGCAATCACATGATCGAGCAGCTGATCGACGGGCTCGAGCGGCGCCGCCTCTGCCTCGACGACGGCCTGCTCGACCTCGGCTCGTGCGTCATTCCACAGTGCCTCGATCGCCTCGTCGTCGACGACGCCCTCGGCGGTCAGCCGCTCGGCAAAGGCGGTGATCGGGTCGTGATGCTTCCATCGTTCGACCTCCTCGGGCGGGCGGTACAGGTCGGGGTCGAACATCGAGTGAGGTCGGAAGCGATAGGTCTGGAACTCCAGGAAGACCGGTCCACCGCCGCCCCGGATCGAGGCCAAGGCGTTCGCCGTTGCCGCCGACACCGCATCGGGATCCATCCCATCGACCGGCCAGGCCGCCAACCCGTAGGAGCTGGCCTTCAGGGCGAGGTCGGTCTGCGACTCGCTGCTGGCGAGTGAGGTGCCCATGGCATAGCGATTGTTCTCACAGCAGAACAACACCGGGAGGTCCCACAGCGCCGCGAGGTTGATGCTCTCGTGGAACTCGCCTTCGGCCATCGCCCCCTCGCCGAAGAAGCAGGCCGTCACCACCTCGCTTCGTCCGGCCATCTTGTCGGCAAGGGCGAGGCCGACGGCGAGTGGTAGGTGACCACCGACGATCGCGTTGCCACCGTAGAAGCGACGCTCGGCGTCGAACAGATGCATCGACCCGCCCCGACCGCCCGAGCAGCCGGTCGCCTTGCCGAACATCTCCGCCATGATGCTCCCCGCCGGCACCCCGCGTACCAGCGCATGACCGTGTTCTCGGTAGGTTCCGAGAAAGGCGTCGGTCGGGCGCAGCTGCGGCAGCACCGCGGCAGCAATCGCCTCCTCGCCGATGTAGAGGTGGAGGAAGCCACGGATCTTGGTCTGTCCGTAGAGTTCGGCGCACCGTTCCTCGAAGACCCGGATGCGGATCATGTCGGCCAGCACCTGCCGACGATCGACGGTCATGAGCGTGCTCCCTTCGTCTCGGCGCCGAGGTCGTCGGTGCTCGGCACTTCCAGTGTCGAGGTGTCGCCTTCGTCGAGGCCGAGTTCTCGAGCCTTGAGCAAGCGACGCATGATCTTGCCGCTTCTCGTATGCGGGAGATCGGTGGCGAAATCGATGACTCTCGGCGCCACTGCGGCACCGAGACGTTGGCGAGCGTGAGCCATGAGCTCCTTGCGCAACGCATCGCTCGGGCCGGCGTCGTCGGTGAGCACCACGAACGCCTTCACGATCTCGCCGATCGTGGGGTCGGGGAGCCCGATGACACCCGACTCGAGCACCGCCGGATGTTCGTTCATCACCGCCTCGACCTCGAAGGGGCCGATCAGGTGGCCGGCCGACTTGATCAGATCGTTGTTCCGCCCGACGAACCAGTACGAGCCGGTGGCATCGCGCCGGGCCAGGTCGCCCGATCGGTACCAACGCCCGACGAAGCAGCGGCGGTACCGCTCCTCCTCCCCGAGATACCCGCGGAACATCGATGGCCAGCCGGCGACCAGTGCCAACTCCCCGATCTCGTCGGGATCATCGACTTCGATCGGCGCGCCGGTGTCGTCGATCTCGACGTCGCCGTCGGCATTCGTGCGCAGCAAGCCGGCCTCGATTCCCGGAACCGGTCGTCCCATCGAGCCTGGTTTGACTGCCTGGTCGACCAGGTTGGCGATCATGATGCCGCCGGTCTCGGTCTGCCACCAGGTGTCGAGCACCGGGACACCGAAGACCTCGCGGGCCCAGCCGACCAGCTCGGCATCGAGCGGTTCACCGACGCTGGCCACCAGCTGGAGTGCCCCGAAGTCGAACGAACGGCTGAGGTCGGTGCCGGCGCGTAGCAGCATTCGCAGCGCGGTCGGCGCGGTGTAGAACACCTCCACGCCTTCGTCTTGCAGCAGTCGATACCAGCGTTCGGCGTCGAAGTCGGCTTCGTCGACGATGCTCGTGACACCGTTGACCAGTGGCGCGATGATCCCGTACGACGTGCCGGTGACCCACCCGGGATCAGCGGTACACCAGAACGTGGTGCCGGCCTCGAGCCGAAGCACCACACGGCCCGTGTAGCTATGGGCCACCACGGCTTCGTGCACATGGATCGCACCCTTCGGCCGCCCCGTGGTTCCGCTGGTGAAATGGAGGAGCGCGGGCTCCTGCGGGTCGGTCGGGCCGATGTCGAAGTGGTCAGGCGCGCGAGCCATCAGATCATCGAAATCGAACACACTCGGATCGTCGAACGCATCGGCTCCACCACCGACGATCAGCACGTGCTGCAGGCTCGGGAGCCGGGGTCGAATCGGCTGGACCTTGCGCCGATAGAACAGCGCCGAGGTGACCAAGACCTTGATCTGCCCGATCTCGACTCGCACCGCGATCGGTTCGGGTCCGAACGCCGAGAAGAGTGGGGTGAAGATCCCCCGACGCTTCAAGGTGCCCAGTGCCGTGACATACAGCTCGGGAACCCGTCCGAGCAGCGTGGCCACGCCGACCCCGGGACCATGGCCGAGGGAAGTGAGGACGCCTGCCAGCCGATTCGTTCGGCGCATCAATTCGTCGTAGCTCAGATCGAGCTGATCACCCCGTCGACCGAGCCACCGCAGCGCCACGTCGTCGCCACGGCCATCGTGCACATGACGATCGATCGCCTCGTAGGCGATGTTGAGTCCGCCCCCATCGGGCAATCCGTCGAGGGCGGCACGGGCATCGCGCCATGGATCAACGGTCATCGGTACCAACTCCTGCAGCTTCGAACTGGCCGAGCGCCTCGATGGCCGAGGCGGCATAGACCGCGGCCGGCCCCCCACCCATCATGACGGCCACGCCGATCGTCTCTTCGACCTGACCCCGGCTGGCTCCTGCTCGGAGCGCATCGTGGACGTGGAACGCAATACAGCCTTCGCAGTGCGTCGCGATGGAGATGGCAAGGGCCATCAGTTCCTTGATCGCTGCACTCAGCTCGCCATCGTCCACTGCCGCTCGATGCATGGCGCTGAAGCCAGACATCACCTCGGCCTGAGCGCGGCTGAGATCGCGAAATCCTCGCCGCAATTCACGATGTCGTTCGACGTAGTTCGCAGACACCGGCACACCCTTTCCCCTGGAGACTGCTCTTGGGTCGATTGTCGCCTCGTCGGCTGCTCAGGGGCAGGGGCGTTCGACCCTGCCGACCCCGGTCGATGCCGCCATCAGGTCGTGCGGTAGAGCACGTCCATTGCTCGCAGGCGATGGGCCAGCTGCGTCGCGATCGTTCGCACGAGTGCTGGATTGTCCTCGAGAATCTGGTCGAAGCGGTTGTAGGGAATCACCAACAGCTCTGCGTCGGTCTTGGCGATCACGGTCGCGCTCGACACGACATCTCGGGTGAGCAGTGCCAGTTCGCCGATCAGCTCACCGGGACCGATCTCGGCCACCTCCTCACCACCGACGAACACCCCGATGGTGCCGCTCACCACGACATATCCCTCGCCGTAGTGGTGACCTTCGTTGATGAGATCGTGCCCCGCCTTGACCTGCACCTCGTCGGCGGCCGACAGCAAATGCGACAGCGCCTGCTCATCGGCCTCGGCGAAGAACGGGATGGCACGAAGCCGCTTGGACTTCGGGTCTTCTCGATGTCGTAGCACCATGGTGATCACCTACTCCTCATGAACCTCTGATCTCATGCTGCGCTCACAGCGACGATCCGGGCAGGGGCGAATGTCATGAAAGTGACCGAATGCCCTCGCCATCGATGGACGACCGATCAATGCTCTCGGGAGGAGGCAAGAACCATGACGAAACGATGGGTATACGGATTCGATCAGATCGCCGAGGCACGAGCCGCGGTGGACGATGATTGGGATGCCGTCCGAGGACTGCTCGGTGGAAAGGGTGCCAACCTGGCGGAGATGACCCGTCTCGGGATTCCGGTGCCGCCCGGCTTCACGATCACCGCTGCTGCGTGCAACGAGTATCTCCATCGTCACGGCACGTTCCCCGACGATCTGTGGACCCAGGCCATCGAAGCACTCCGTGCGATCGAGGAGCGCACCGGCAAGGTGCTGGGCGACCCCGAGCGACCGCTGCTGCTCGCCTGCCGCTCCGGCGCCAAGTTCTCGATGCCGGGCATGATGGACACCGTCCTCGACATCGGGCTCAACGACGACGTGGTCAAGGGCATGGCGACCAAGACCGGCAACGAGCACTTCGTGCTCGACTCCTATCGGCGCCTCATCCAGATGTTCGGCGGCGTCGTGCTCGGCGTTGCCGACGAGCACTTCGAGACCGTGCTCACCGACACTCGGGCCGCAGCCGGGGTCGAGACCGACGCCGAGCTCAGCGTCGAAGCACTCCGCGAGGTCATCGAGGGTTTCAAGCGCGTCGTCGCCCGACGAGCCTCGATCCCCTTCCCCTCCGATCCGATCGAGCAGCTCCGCATGGCCGTGCAAGCCGTGTTCGACAGCTGGGACGGCAAGCGAGCGCGCGACTATCGTCGAGCGGCGCACATCTCCGAGGACCTCGGCACCGCAGTCAACGTCGTCGCGATGGTTTTCGGCAACACGGGTGACGATTCCGCAACGGGCGTCGCCATGTCTCGCAACGCCACCACCGGCGAAGCGCAGCTCGAAGGCGACTTCCTCGTCAATGCCCAGGGCGAAGACGTGGTCGCCGGCATTCGGCCGACTCGTCCCATCCACGAGCTCGCCACGATCATGCCGGAGCTGCATCAGCAGTTCGCCGACACGGCCCAGTTGCTCGAGCGCCACTACCGCGACATGCAAGACATGGAGTTCACGATCGAGGACGGCACCTTGTGGTTGCTCCAGACTCGTGATGGCAAGCGAACGGCGCAGGCCGCCGTGCGCATTGCGGTCGACCTCGCGAACGAAGGCCTGATCTCTCGTGAGGAGGCCGTGCAGCGGATCTCGCCGGCACAGGTCGAGTCGTTCCTCCATCCACGCTTCGATCCGGAAGCCATCAAGACCGCTCAATCGATCACGTCGGGCCTCAACGTGTCGCCCGGTGCCGCCACCGGCGTTGCCGCCCTCGACCCCGATCTGGCCGAACGCTGGGCGAACGAAGGTCGAGACGTCATTCTGGTTCGTCCCGAGACCAAGCCCGATGACGTACACGGCATGCTGGCGGCGCGGGGCATCTTGACCTCGAGCGGTGGTCGCACGAGCCACGCTGCACTGGTGGCCCGTCAATTCGGGCGTCCCGCCGTCGTCGGCGCCACCGATCTCGAGATCGACGTTGCTTCGCGAACCGTGTCGTTCGCCGGCTGGTCGATCACCGAAGGCGACTGGATCTCCATCGACGGCACGACCGGCGAGGTGTTCGCCGGACAGCTGCCACGAATCGATGCCGACCTCGACGACCCGCATCTGACCGATCTCCTCTCGTGGGCCGACGACATCAGCGCCATCACCGTGCGGGCCAACGCCGACAACGGTCGAGATGCCGAGCGGGCCGCTCGATTCGGTGCGACCGGCATCGGCCTCTGCCGAACCGAGCACATGTTCTTCGAGAGCGAGCGGCTCCCGATCGTCCAACGAATGATCATGGCCTCGACGATCACCGAACGCGACGAGGCCATCGCCTCGCTGCTTCCCTTCCAGCGATCGGACTTCATCGACCTCTTCCGGGCCATGGACGACCGACCCGTCATCATCCGTCTGCTCGACCCGCCGCTCCACGAGTTCCTGCCTGACCGAGATGAGGTGCTGCGCGACATCGCCGATCTACAGATCCACCTGCTGCGAGCGTCGGGGCTCGACGAGGTCGAGAACCTCCTGACCGACCTCGAAGCGGCCAACACGCTTCTCGATCAGATCAACCAGCATCGCGAAGCGAATCCGATGCTCGGGACCCGTGGTGTCCGACTCGGCTTGATGATCCCCGAGATCACGGCCATGCAGGCCAGGGCGATCTTCGAAGCCGCAGCCGAGGTGGCGGCCGAGGGCATCACCGTCAAGCCAGAGGTGATGATCCCGCTGGTCAGCGATGTCGAGGAGTTCATCCGGCAGCGGATCGTGATCCAGGCGGTGGCAAAGGCCGTGCACGATGAACGAGGGATCGACATGCCGACCGTCGTCGGCACCATGATCGAGCTCCCCCGGGCCGCGCTCACCTCGCATGACATCGCCGAGTACGCCGACTTCTTCTCGTTCGGGACGAACGATCTCACGCAAACCACGTTCGGCATGAGCCGAGACGACGCCGAGTCGGGATTCCTCATCGACTACGTCGAAACAGGCGTGTTCGGTCAGAACCCGTTCGCGACGTTGGACGAGAAGGGAGTCGGTCGTCTCGTCGGCCTGGCGCTCGAAGGCGCCCGCGAGGTCAAGCCCGACCTCGAAGCCGGCATCTGCGGCGAGCACGGTGGCGACCCTGCCTCCATCGCACTGGCCCGCAAGCTGGGGGTCACCTACGTGAGTTGCTCGCCCTATCGGGTCCCCGTTGCCCGGCTCGCTGCCGCCCACGCGGAGATCGCACTCGACGCATCATCCTGAGGAGTCCTGTCACTCACGGTCCAGGCGTGCCAACATCGTATGTCTGTCCGTGACCGCCGAGGAGGCTCCGAGTGTTCGATGGCTATTGGCGTAGGCCGGTGGAACGCGTGGTCGATCCACTCGGCGCACGGCTTCACCGGATGGGTGTCACGGCGAACGTCCTCACCATCATCGGTGTGGTCATCGCCGGTGCGGCCGCCGTCGTCATCGGCTCGGGGCGACTCCAGATGGGGTTCGGTCTGCTCATCATCGCGGCCCTTCCCGATCTCTTCGACGGGCCCGTCGCCAAGGCGGCGGGCCCGACGTCGAAACGCGGTGCGTTCTTCGACTCCACCGCCGACCGGGTCACCGACTCGCTGCTGCTCGCCGGCGTGATCTGGTACCTCCAGCGAGACGGCGGCCAGCTCGGCATGCTCGGCGTGGCGATCATGGCGGCGTCATGGCTGGTGAGCTACCAGCGGGCCAAGGCCGAATCACTGGGGTTCGACGCCAAGGGAGGGCTGATGGAGCGAGCCGAGCGACTGATCGCACTCGGGATCGGGCTGGCGATCCCACCGGTGTTCGAGATCATGCTGTGGATCATGCTGACCCTGACCGTCGTCACCGCCGTCCAGCGGTTCGTCAAGGTCTGGAAGCAGGCCACCCACCAGATGGAGACGGTGGATATGGACCGAAGCCACTAGGCGGACGCTCTCGCCGCGACGATCCTGTGAGCAGGAGGAGCGCATGTCCCCTGCCATCATCACGCACGAGCTGAGCAAGCACTTCGGTGATTTCGTTGCGGTCGACTCGCTCGACCTGGAGGTCGCACGAGGCGAGGTCTTCGGTTTCCTCGGTCCGAACGGGGCCGGGAAGTCCACCACGATCCGATGCCTGCTCGACCTGTCCCGACCGACCACCGGCAGAGCAGAGATCCTCGGATTCGACACCCACCGGGAGTCGCTCCAGGTGCACCGCAACGTGGGCTACCTCCCGGGCGACCTCGCCCTGTACGGCAAGCTGACGGGCGCCGAGATGCTCGAATACCTCGCCAACCTGCGGGGCCACGTCAGCCCCCGAACCGTGCAGGCCCTGGCTCATCGATTCGATGCCGACCTGTCGAAACGATGCAGTACCTACTCTTCGGGCAATCGGCAGAAGATCGGCCTCATTCAGGCCTTCATGCACGAGCCGGCTGTCCTCATCCTCGACGAACCGACCGGCGGCCTCGATCCGCTGGTGCAGCAGTCGCTCCACGAACTGATCAAGTCGGTGCGAGACGAGGGTCGAACCGTCTTCCTCTCGAGCCACACCCTGTCGGAGGTCGAGCGGGTCGCCGATCGCGTGGGCATCATCCGCCACGGCGTTCTGGTGGAGGTCAGTTCCATCAGTGACCTGAAGACGCGTGCGGTTCGCCGACTCGATTTCGAGTTCGCTGCGGCGGTCGACCCCACGATCTTCCGTGCCATCGGCGGCGTCCGCGACGTCAGCGGCACCGATCGGTCGCTGAGCATCGCCTACGAAGGATCGGTGGGGGCAGTCTTGGCGGTGGCGGCCACCCTCGGCGTGGTCAACCTCCGGAGCCGAGAGGCCGACCTCGAAGAGATCTTCCTCGAGTACTACCGCGACCGTCCGGCCGCTCCCACGCTCGACGCCGGCTCCGGCTCCGGCTCCGGCTCCGCTCCGACACCGGAGCGAGCAATGCTGCTCACTGACGTCACGACCAAGACCGTGCGGGAACGCTCGCCGCTCGCCTGCTCCGTCGGCGCCGGGGTGGCCGTTGGCGCATTCCTCATGGTGATGGTGGCCGAGGCGCTCGGCGAAGACATGGCGACCATGATCGCCGACCTCCCCGAGGCGCTCACCGGCATCATGGGCGGCGTCGGTACGAACTATGTCGTGACCGAGCTGTTCGGCATCATCGCGCCGGTCGCCGTGCTCACCGTGTCGATCGGCGGCGGGGTCAACGCCGTCGCCGGCGAGGAGCGTCGCCACACCGCCGATCTGTTGCTCACCCAACCGGTGAGTCGTCGCTCGGTCGTTCGGTCCAAGTCGATCGTGCTCGTCGGCGACACGCTCATCGTCTGCGCCTTCCTTCTCGCCGGCAGTGCGCTGGGCGCCACGCTGTTCGGGGTGACCGGCTTCGGTCCGAACGATGCCGTTGCTGCGGTGATCCACCTCTTCTTCCTGGCGATCGCCTTCGGTGCCCTGGCGCTCGCGGTCGGCAATGCGACCGGCTCGTCGTCGACCGGCACGGCAGCGGCCGTCGTCGTCGCCGTGGTCGCCAACCTCCTTGCCGGCATCCTCCCGCTCGTGGAGGGAGCCGCCGGCTATGTGCGCCTGTCACCTTGGTACTACTTCAACGGATCGGAACCGCTGGTCAACGGGGTGGACCTCGGCCATCTCGGTGTGCTCGGCTCGCTGGCGCTGGCGAGCTTCGGGTTCGCTCTCTGGGTGGTCGATCATCGAGACATCGGGGCCGGTGCGGGCAATCCGACACGGCGGTTGCTCTCGCACACCTCTGTGCTCCGCAATCGGGCGGGCTCGTCACCTCGGCGCCGAGCCGGCACCATCGCCGGTCCTCGGGTCGGGTCGATCGTCGCCAAGACCCTGACCGAGCGAACCGCTTTCGTCGTGATCCTCAGCTCGGCGATGGCTGCGATGTCGGTCCTGGTGTCGCTCATGTACCCGAGCATCAAGGGATCGTTGATCGAGCTCAACGATGCCTTCCCTCCGGCCATGCTCGAACTCTTCGGTGCCACCGACATGAGCACGCCGGACGGTTTCATCCAGGTCGAGATGCTCTCGCTCATGACACCCATCGCACTCATTGCCCTTGCAGTCGTGATGGGCGTCGACGCGATTGCCGGTGAAGCGTCGCGCCGCACGATCGGCTTTCTCCTCGCTGCGCCGATACCGCGAGCTCGCGTGGTGGCCGAGAAGGCGGTGGCCCTGATCCTCGCCGTTGCCATGACAACGGTGGGGCTTTGGCTCGGCCTCGTGTTGGGCTCGGCCATCGCCGGCATCGGTCTGTCCGTCGGCGGGCTCGCCGCCGCGCTCATCCACCAGATGCTGCTGGCCGTCTTCTTCGGCATGCTCGCGTTGGCCATCGGCTCGGCAACCGAACGGTCGCTCGCCGTGCGGGTGACGATGGCCGTGATCGTCGTGACGTACTTCGGCAACTGGCTGCTCGGCCTGCGGACCTCGTTGGCAGCGGGCGCGAAGCTCTCCCCCTGGTACTACGCGGTCGAGGCCGATCCGATGCGCAGCGGGATCGAGCCCGTCCATCTCGCGGTGCTCGCCGCCGGCTCCGCGATCCTCCTCGCCGCCGCGGTCTGGGGCTTCCAGCGACGCGATCTCGACGGCTGAGCGCCGAAGCGTCCACCCGACCGACCGGTTGCGGGCATCAGTTGACGAGAATGCCGCCGTCGCAGCTGATCACTTCGCCAACCGTGAACGCGCCGGCTCGTGAAGCCAGGAAGATCGCCAGACCCGCGATGTCTTCTGGCGTGCCGACTCGGCCGCGCGGGTTGCCACGAGCGACCGAATCCCAGTCGGTGTTGTCGACATCGCCGCCGCCACCGACGCCGGTACTGAGCATCCACGTGGGAAACGGCCCGGGTGCGATCGCGTTGACGATGATGTTGCGCCGAACGAGATGTGAAGCGAGGAGCTTGGTGAGCGAGTGCACCGCGGCCTTCGAGGGGCCATAGGAGAAGGTGGAGAACGAGGCCGTCTTGAGCCCGTCGATCGAACCGATGTTGATGACCCGCGACGGATCCTCGGCGCTGGCCGACGCTTCGAGAAGCGGGAGCAGCTTCTGCGTGAGGAAGAAGACCCCCTTCACGTTGGTGTCCATCACCTTGTCCCATCCGGCCTCGGGGAACTCGTCGAGCGGTGCTCCCCATGACACGCCGGCGTTGTTCACGAGGATGTCGACGTGGTCTTCGCGTTCGGTGATCGCGGCCACGAGTGCCTCCACACCGGCAAGCCCGGACAGATCGGCAGGCACGGCGATGCACTCGCCTCCGTACTCGGCCTGCAGCCGAGCCGCCGTCGCCGCACAGGCGTCGGCCTTGCGCGAGCTGATGTAGACCTTGGCCCCATTCGCGAGGAAGCCGGCAGCGATCATCTCACCGATCCCGCGAGAGCCGCCGGTGACGACCGCGACCTTGCCTTCGATGGAGAACAGTTCATTCAGGAGCATCGGGTGAACCTAGCCCGTCACGGTGACTCCTTCGGCTTCTCCTCGGCCCACCGACGGACGCTACGACAAGAAACGTGTCGACGACCGAACACGGAGCGTGAATCTGCGCCATGATCAAGGACGTCGAAGGGGACCACATGAAACAACTGACCGGTGTCGATCTCAGCTTCTTGCTCATGGAGACCGACAGTAACTACGGCCACGTCAACGGACTGAGCATCTACGAACGGCCATCTGAGGATTTCGATCCGTTCACCACGGTTCGCGAACGGATGGGCATCATGGTCAGCCATCTCGAGCCGCTGCGACGCAAGCTCGTCAACGTGCCGTTCGATCTCGATCGGCCGTACTGGATCGAAGACGCCGAGTTCGACCTCGACTACCACGTGCGACACATCGGCCTCGCCCCGCCGGGGGCTGCCGACCAGCTGGCCGAGCAGGTGGCGCGGATCGTCGGCCGCAAGATGGACCGGTCCCGTCCCCTGTGGGAGGCGTACGTGATCGAGGGCCTCGCCGACGGTCGTTGGGCGCTGCTCCAGAAGACCCACCACGCAACGATCGACGGCGCCTCCGGCGTCATCATGTTGAAGATGTTCACCGACGAGTCCCGAGACCCCGAGCACCAGTTGGAGGCCGTGCCGTGGGAAGGCGAGCAGCCCCCGTCGAACCTGGCGCTGTTGCAGACGGCGGCGCTGAATCTCGCCGCCAACCCGGTCCGCGGCGCCCGCCTCTCGCTCGGCATCATGCGAGATCTGGCCGACGCCGCCGGACTCAGCACCGTCAGTGGTCTCGCCAACCAGACGCGCGACTCGATCGGCTCGCTCGCGAAGCGAGCAACCTCATCGGGCAACGAGGAGCCCCGGGTGAGCCTGCCGATCACCCCGGCGCCCCCGACACCCTGGAACAAGACCGTCTCACCTCACCGGCGATTCGCCATGCGGTCCGCCTCGCTGGCCAACCTCAAACGGCTGAAGGACGCCACCGGCGGCACGCTCAACGACGTCGTCATGGCCATCTGCGCCGGCGCGCTCCGTGAGTACCTGATCGAGAAGGACGCACTCCCCGAGAACCCACTTCGTGCGATGGTTCCCGTCTCGATCCGGACCGGCAACGAGGAAAACCCGTGGACCAACCGTGTCTCGGCCCTGGTCGCCGACCTCCCCACCAACTGTGCCGATCCGATCGAACGGGTGGCGCTCTGCCGAGAGGCCATGGGCGCAGGCAAGCATCAATTCGACCTGATGCCGGCCGAAGCACTGGGCCAGTCGGCCGACTACACCTCGCCGCTCGTTGCCGCATCGGCCATCCGTCTGGTGTCCCGGCTGAAGATCGCCGATCGGGTCAACTCGCCGATCAACGTCGTGATCTCGAACGTGCCCGGACCACGTGAACCGCTGTACTTCGCCGGGGCCAAGCTCGACGCCTACATCCCCGTCTCCACCATCAGCGATGGCGTCGGTCTCAACATCACGGTGCACAGCTACGCCGATCGGATGGACTTCGGGCTCATCGCCGATCGCGACCTCATCCCCGATCTGTGGCATCTCGTCGATCTGCACATCGCCGAGATCGAACGGCTCTTCGAGGCCACCGGGGCCGAATGGGCCGAGCCTCAGGCCCCGCCGGCGATGCGCAAGGGTGGCGACGGCGTCGAACCGATCCCGCCGAGAACCGAGCTGCCGGCAACGCCGCCGTCGAACGGATCGGCCCCTCGGTCATCAGCCCGAACGTCTGCCCCGGCGAAGGCGACGGCCAGGAAGGCATCGGCGACGAAGACGAGCGCAAAGAAGGCACCGGCCAAGAAGCGCTCGGGCAAGAAGGGGACCGCCAAGGCCACGTCATCGGGCGACTGAGATCGCCGGTCCTTCTGGGGATCGAGAAATTTCTCGAGACGACCAATCCGTTCGGACCGTTGCTCCGAACCAGGGTCAAACGGAGCAGCCACCGCCGGTGGCACCGCTCCACTCTCCCCCAGCAAGGACCCCACATGAGCAACGCAATCGTCTCCACCCCTTCGACCGGCACATCGGCGCCTCGCTCCCGAGCCGGCCGCCGCATGGTCGCCGCCCTGGCGGCCGGCGCCCTCTTGCTCGCTGCTTGCGGCAGTGACTCGAGCGACGCCGCCGACACCTCGACCGATGCTGCGGCCGCCACCAGCACCACCGAGGCCATGGTCGACGACACGAGTACCACCGACGACGATGGCCGACGACGAGATGGCCGACGATGCGATGGCCGACGATGCGATGATGGGTGCCTTCGGACCGGCTTGCAGCGCCGTTCCCGAAGAGGGAGCGGGCAGCTTCGCCGGAATGGCGCAAGACACCGCAGCCACGGCGGCGTCGAACAACCCGCTGCTCTCCACGCTGGTGACTGCGGTCGTCGAAGCCGACCTGGTCGACACCCTGAACTCCGAAGGTCCGTTCACGGTCTTCGCCCCGACCAACGACGCCTTTGCCGCCATCGACCCAGAGGTCCTCGACGCGGTCCTCGCCGACAAGGATCTGCTGACCCAGGTGCTCACCTACCACGTCATCGCCGGCGAATCGCTCGGCGCCGACGGCCTCTCGGGCACCACCATGGCGAGTGTCGAAGGTGACGATCTCGTGTTCGGCGCCGACGGAACCACCGTCAACGACGTCGACGTCATCTGCTCGAACGTGCCGGTTGCCAATGGCACCGTCCACATCGTCGACCAGGTACTCCTCCCCCAGGTCGCCCTCGACGCCATCGCTTCGATGTCGCAGGGCTGACATCACGAGATCGAAGGCCGCAACGCGACCGACGAGCCCGGCGTGGGTTCCCCTCTCCTGACGCACGCCGGCACCAGCACGACAGCCAGGCCTTCTCCAGGGCCTGGCTGTCTCGCGCCGGGGTTCGCTTCACCCTGGCATTCGGGTCGTCGTCCGATGGCGCTCGTGTCAGTGATGCTGGCGGGAGAGCTTGAGGATCTTCAGGTTGAGCACCACGAAGCGCACGAACTGGATCGCGATGTTCGAGCGCTTGGCGAGCTGTGCCCTGGTGGGCAGGGCCGTTTCGGCAATGGCGGCATTGACGTCGGGTCTGATCTCGTTCATGGGTGCCTCACTCGGGGATCAGCCACCAGCCCGGTAGAGCCTTGGCTTTGTAGATGAACAGGGTGTGCAACAGTCGCTTCATCCAGTGGCCGGCCAGACCGATCTCACCGAAGGTCTCGGACGTGTCCCTTCCGGTTTCGGGGAAGCGGGCGTGATCGGGCACGATGGGCGACATCGTGATGGCTGCGGCCGCACCGCTGCGCAGGCCGGTACCGACCGAGGCGATGCAGGCGGCACCCATGTTGGCCATCGATGCGGTTCGGGCCGGTGCCGCAGGGTTCTGCAACCGATCGGCGATCGTTTCGGCAACGACCTTGCCCTGTACGCCCGACGGCATGCCGGTGCGCGGCGGGGCGGGTGCCACCGGCGCGCCGCCCGGTGTTGCATAGGGTTTGGAGATGGCATGCGGTGGAGCGAAGGCGATGCCGACGGCAAAGTGGTTCGGGAACCTCGGTGACTCGTAGGTCGATGGCCAATCCTCGGCCGACCAGTTCTCGTAGGCACCGGCGTCGTAGTTGGCATCGACCTTCATGAAGCCGTTCGGGGCGAACAGCTCGCTGGTGATGTCGGTCGTGTCACGGTCGAACGCCGACAGACCGGCGCCGCCGAACGGCGGCAGCAGCATGGCGAAATCGAAGGCCAAGGCACCCGACTCGCCGGACACCGTGTCGTAGGTGACCTCGTTCTCCTTCACCTCGGTCACGTGCGCAGCAAGAATGACCTCGATGTTGCGCTCGTGGAACAAGCCCATCATCCATGCTTCGCTCGTCAGCGTCGTTCCGCCATGATCGAAGGTCATGCCGCCGACACCGAAGTCGCCCAGCTCGTGCTCGTTGGTCAGGTAGACCACTCGAGCCTGGTCACGCACGCCCGCTTCTCGCAGCACGTGGTCGACGTTGAAGACGTACTCGAACGCCGCGCCCTCGCAGGTGCAGCTTCCGTGTCCCATGCCCACCACCAGGGTCTGCGGCACACCGGCTCGCAGGCGTTCGATCACCGAGTCGAGTGCTGCGGCGGCCTGCGTGGCGTGGTCGGCGGTGCAGACCGACAGCGAATGGCCGCTCGGTCCGAGACCGGGGGTCATCTCGAACTTGAGCTTGGGGCCGGTGGCATTCACGAGGTAGTCGTAGTCGACGACCTGCTCGGTGCCGGCGCCGGCACCGGCGGTCAATTCGACGGTCACCGACGGCCGAGGATCATCACCTCGGCCATGAGGCCAGAGTGCCACCGCCTTGCCCTGGACGAACTCGATGCCCTTGCGTTCGTAGACCGGCGCAAGCGGGAAGACGACGTCGGACTTCGCCATCTTGTCGACGCCGACCCAGATGTTCGAAGGAATCCAGTTCCATTGCGAGTTGGGCGAAACGACGGTGATGCGATGGTGTTTGCCGACCTTTCGGCCGAGGTGGAGCGCCGCGGTGTGTCCTGAGACACCGGCACCGAGAATGACGATCCTTGCCACGGCGAAACCTCCGGGTTGGCGATGGTTGTCCGAATTGTCCGTACAACTGGCGTGAGTGCCAAGGGAACAAAGTCCCTCGGCACTCACGTCGACCCTCGGCGGGGTCGGCCAGACGATCGGCCGCCCGGTCTCTCAGTGAGCGAACTTCACATCGGGCAGTACCCGACCGACGACCTTCGGCAGCCACCACGCCTTGTCGCCGATCATGTAGAGCACGGCGGGCACGAGGATCAGGCGGATCAGGAAGGCATCGAGCAACACGGCCGTGCCGAGGATCAGGCCCATCTCCTTCATCGGCAGCGTGCCGGCGATGGCGAAGGTGTAGAAGACGCCGATCATCACACCGGCCGCTGCCACGATGGGACGCCCGGTGTGGGCGATCGACCCTCTCACCGCTTCGGCTGCATCGCCCGATCGCTCGAAGTGCTCTCGAGTCGAGGCGAGCAGGAAGACCGTGTAGTCCATCGAGATGGCGAACACGAGGGTGAAGAAGAACAGCGGTGCCCACGACGTGAGGTACCCCTGGCTCTCGAAGCCCATGACGTCGGCCGCCCAACCGTGCTGGAAGGCCAGGGCGCCGACACCGAACGCCGCACCCACCGACAGCAGATTGAAGATCACGCCGACCACGGCGACGAGCAGCGCCTGGAGTGCGATCACGAGCAGCAGGAACCCGAGCACCAGGACGACACCGATCACCAACGGCGCCTTGGCGCTGAGGGTGGCATCGAGGTCGACGTTCTCGGCAACGGGGCCGCCGACGAGCACGCCGGCAGGCAACTCGCCTCGCAGGGTGGCGATCATGTCGAGCGCCTCGGGCGAGGAGGGATCGAAGGCAGAGACGGCGTTGATCATCGACGCACCCTCGGCACCAGGGGCCGGAGGGAAGGCCATGGCAATGCCCTCGGTGGTACCGACTTGATCGGCCACCGCGGCGGCATCCATCCCGGCGGGCACGATGATCTGGATCGGGCCGGGGCCGCCCGGACCGAACGCCTGGCCGAGCAGGTCATAGCCCTGCCGAGCCTGTTCGTCCTTCGGCAACACCGAGATGCTCGGCATGCCGGTCTTCAGGCCGAGCAGTGGCACGGCCAGGCCGAGCAGGATGGCGGCGGCTCCGACGGCGGCCACCACGCGCTTGCCTTCGATCTTGCGGGCCATGTCCTCGAACCACTGGCTGCGGTGGTCACCGACGCTGTGCCACGGGAGGGCGAAACGATCGATACCCGGGCCGAGCAGGGCCGGCAGCAGGGTGAGCGCCGCCAGCATCACGAAGCCGACGGCGAGCATCATGCCGGCGGCCATCGACTGGAAGGCAGGAATCGGCACGAGCAACACTGCCGACAGCGAGATCATGACCGTCAATCCGGAGAACAACACCGCCTTGCCCGCGGTGTCCATGGTGATACCGATGGCGTGTTCGACCTGATCGGGTTGCGCATGCAATGCCGCTCGGAAACGGGTGACGATGAACAAGGCGTAGTCGATGCCGAGCGCCAGCGCGAACATCATGGCGAAGTTGAGCGTCCAGATCGACAGATCGGTGAACTGGGTGATGCCGAACAGCACTCCCATCGAGGCGGCCAGCCCGGCAGCCGTGAGCAGCAGCGGCAACCCGGCAGCAGCCAGCGTGCCGAAGGCGATGACCAAGATGATGGCGGTCACCGGCCAGGTCAGGATCTCGGCCTTCACCATCCCTTCCCGGTTGACCGCATTGAAGTCGCCCCAGAAGGCCGGCGAACCGGTGAGCGCCACGGTGAGATCACCGCCGCTCTCGACCGTCGACAGTTCACCGACGGCATCGTGGATTCGCTCCGCCGCCTTGACCGCCTCGGTCGGATCGACGATCGCACCCGCCTGGATCATGACGGTCTGTCCGTCCATGCCCGGCTGTGCGGGCATCGGCGGGCCGAAGGCATCCTCGCCATCGAGCACCGCATTGGCATCGGCGATCGCCTGCTGGAATTCCGGTGCGTCGACGGCGAGCGAATCGCTGTGGATCACGATCACGGCGGACTGCGACGAGAGACCGCCGAACTGTTCGTCGATGATGTTCCGAGCAGCGAGTGAGTCGCTGCCCTTCACTTCCCACATCGCTCCGGACAGCGCGTGCTCGAGACTGGGGGCGAAGACGCCAAGACCCAACGCGAGGACGATCCAGGTGATCATCACCGTTTTTCGAGACCGGTGCGACCATCGGCCCAGCCGGGCCAGTGGTGTTTCGTCGATGGACATTCAATACTCCTTGACTAATCAGTTATGAAAGGGGCAAAGCAGTGGAACGAGAGCCGAGTCGAACGATCAGACCGAGAAGGTCTTGGCGTCCTCCGCCACTTGCTCACGGAGGCGCTGACACACGATCGAGCACAACGACATGAGACTCGGGTCGGTGGCCGAGTAGTACACCGACGTCCCTTCCGGACGCCGGCTGACGACACCTGCTTCGTGCAGGATCCGCAGATGCTTGGAGACATTCGCCTGCCCGGCGCCGAGCAAATCGACCAATTGCCCCACGTTCGACTCGCCATGATCGATGAGCGCACTCACGATCGACAGGCGAGTCGTGTCGCCGAGCACTCGGAAACGTTCGGCGACATGCTCGAGGAGTTCGACTGGCAAGGCTTCCGGCATTACAGCACTCTATGACCGTAGAGGAATATAAACAACCCTCGTCCTTCACCCGGGCGCCGATGCAGCAATCGGTGACGGTGGTGCCAGACTGGCCACATGACGACACCGACCCCGGCACGCCCGCGCGGCATTCGCCAGAACGGACAGTGGGTGTTCAGCCTCAACCAACTGGCGGTGGCCGCCGTGATCGTCGCCATCGCCATCCTCTTGACCATCGCCGCCTTGATGGCCGGGACGGCCCAGCGAGCGGCGCCACTCGGCTCGGCACCGGGCGACACCACCGCAGCCCAGGAACACGCCGAGACCTACACCAACAGCAGCGCCAGCAAACAGGCACTCGCCGGTTTCGGGCTCTTCAGCCTCTGGATCATCGGTGGCGCGGTCGCGATCGCTCGGTCGAGAGGCTCGCGAGAGTTCCGCTTCGGGACTCCCCACCAACCGGCGACCCCGGCATCAGATCCCGTCGACGCCTGAGCCGCCCCTGATCCCACTGCCGGTCGACGCCCGCGTCTCAGCGACCGAGGGCGACCGGAATACGGCGAGACCACCGACCTGGCGGTTGGCCAGGTGGTCGCTCGTCGAACCTCGACGCTTCAGATGCGCCACCCGGCAAGACGATCGTTGAGGAAGACACCATCGGGGTCGGCCGCGTTGCGCACGCGCCACCAGTCGTCCCACCTGGGGTGTAGCGCCGCAAGCTGCTCCCCTTCGAGGTAGTGCACCTTGCCCCAGTGCGGTCGACCGCCGTAGCGAAGAAAAACCGCCTCGCAGGCACGAAAGAACGGCTCGGCGGGAGCGCCGTTGCCCTGATGCACCGAGATGGTCGCCACCGTCTGCCCGTAGGCCTGCGACAGCCAGACGTCGTCGGCCGCCACCCGCCGGTACTCGACCGGCCAACGCACGATGTCTCGGAACGCACCGAGCATGAGGTCTCGGATCTCGTCGAGACAGGCCAGCGACGCGTCGACCGGGATGGCGTACTCCATCTCGGTGTGGAGGTGCGGGCGGTGATTGGGCAGCACCTCGTAGCTCCAGTTGCATCGCTCCCCCTCGCCACCGACGGGGTACACCGCCGGCTGATCGGTGATGTCCATGTACTTCGCATGGGCCAGGTCACCCTCGGCGTACCAGAAGAACTCGAAATGGCGATGGGCCGCACTCAGCTCGTCGATCGTCGGACGCAGTTCGTCGTAGGTCGCCCGCCAGCTGGTCTCGGCGAGCCGGTAGGCCCTCGTCACGGCCAGCTCGAGTTCGCTGACGATCCCGAAGGCTCCGAGACCGAGCCGAGCCGCGACGAACAGCTCGGCGTTCTCCGTCTCGCTGCAGCGCACGACGTCGCCCTCGGCATTCACCAGGGTCATGCCAACGACGGTCGAGGACAGGTTCGACAACTCGGCACCGGTGCCGTGCGTGCCGGTGCCGATCGCACCGGCGATGGCTTGACGGTCGATATCGCCCTGGTTCCGCAGGGCGAGACCGGCGTCGTGGAGCGGGCGCCCGAGCGCGTAGATGGTGGTGCCCGCCCACACGCGAGCTCGCTCGCTCGCCCGGTCGGCATCGATCACGCCGGCCAGGCCCGACAGGTCGAGCACCACGCCATCGGTCGGCACGAGGCGGTAGTGGCTGTGCCCCGATCCGGCGACTCGGACGGGCATCGATGCGGCCGCGGCTTCGGCTACGACGGCGCTGATGTCTTCCACACTGCGGGCGAAGTGCAGCCGAGCGGGCTTGCAGCTTTCGCTCTGCGACCAATTGGACCACGAGGTCATACGAATCATCCCAACGCAACCGGCCCTGGCGGCCGACACAGCCCCGACCGTAGACACGGCCTCGACCGGCGCGCCACCCGCCATCGTCGACGATCTCGGCTCGCGCCGAATGGGTGTGCGCCAGTACTGTCGCGTCGTGACCCGCACATCCGCAGACAATGCCGATCCGACACCGGTCTGCAGCCCGGACGAGCCGGCCGGAACCGTCCCGTCGACCGCCCAACCGGGTGGCTTCAACCACGGCATGCGGGCCCTCCGACACCGCGACTTCAGGATCTTCCTCATCGGTGCCGTTGCCTCGAACACCGGCAGCTGGTTGCAGAACCTCGCGGTGCCGTTCGTCCTCTTCGAACTCACGCAGAAGTCGATCTACGTCGGACTGGCCGGTTTCGCCCAATTCATCCCGTCATTCGTCCTGGGGCCCTTCGGCGGCTCGCTCGCCGATCGACGCGACCGCAAGAAGGTCCTGATCACCGTTCAGGTCTTGATGGCGGCATCCGCCTTCCTGCTCTGGGGTGCGTGGACCCTCGAGTGGCGCGACCCCATCATCATCCTTGCCATCACCGCGCTCACCGGCGTCTTCAGCGGCATCATGATTCCGAGCTGGCAGGCGTTCGTGCCGTCGCTCGTGCCGAAGGCCGACCTCTCGTCGGCGATCACGCTCAACTCCACCCAATTCAATGCCTCTCGTGCCATCGGTCCGGCGCTCGCCGGTCTGCTGCTGGCAACGATCGGTCCTGGCTGGGCCTTCTTCCTGAACGGCCTGTCGTTCGTCGCCGTCATCGGCGCACTCCTGGTGGTGCACCCGACGCAACCGAACTACACGACCGGCGTGCGCTCGAGCGTGGTCAAGGAGTTCCGCTCTGCACTGTCCTACATCTCGCAGCGGACCGGCATCCTCGTCAGCATCGTCTGCGCCATGCTCGTTGCCTTCTTCGGCAACCCGATCACCCAGTTCACGGTGGTCTTCGCCGACCAGGTCTACGGCGCTGGTCCTCGGGTGCTCGGCGTCCTCGCAGCCGCCGTCGGCATCGGCGCCGTGCTGGTCGCGCCGGCACTGTCGACATGGGACACACGGGTCGACCGGTCCGACGTCGTCCGCTACGGCCTCCCCCTCTACGGCCTGGCGGTCATCGGCTTCGGCGTCGCTCCCACGTGGCCGCTCGGCCTCGTTGCCCTGCTGTTCGTGGGAGCCGGATTCCTCGCCGTGATCGCCACCACCAACACCGCCGTACAGATGATCGTCACCGACTCGATGCGCGGCCGGGTGATGTCGGCTCGCGTGATGGGCTTCACGCTATCGTTCCCCCTTGGCTCGCTCGCCCAGGGCGCCCTCGCCGATCTGATCGGACCGCAGGTAGCGGTCGTGCTCTCCGGCAGCGTCTTGCTCGCCTTCGCCCTCTTCCTCGCTTCGAGGACAAGCCTGCTCGAAACACTCAATGCCAACACCGACGACACCACCAGGACCAACCGCAGGAGCACGAGGCCGGCCCATGAATGACGCCACCGCACGACGACTCGGATGGGGCTTCGTCTTCGCACAATCGATCCTGCTCGTGACCCTGATCGTGCTGCCGTCGGGCGATCGGTGGCCGACACCCGATGGGGTGCACCTCGCCGGCACGATCATCGTCGCACTCGGGTTGCTGCTGGTGATCATCGCCTCACTGCGACTCGGCAGCTCACTCACTCCCACGCCGGTGCCGAGTGACCGAGGATCGCTCACCACGACGGGCCTCTATCACTTCGTCCGCCACCCGATCTACACCGGCGTGTTGATGATCGTGGTCGGCCTGGTTCTCCCTTCGGGCAGCGCGGCGACGCTCATCGTCGGGCTCGTGACGATCGGCTTCTTCAACGCCAAGGCGATGTGGGAAGAGCAGCGACTCGCCGAGCGGTACCCCGAGTATCCCGAGTACGTCCAGACGACGCCACGCTTCCTGCCGAACCCGTGGCACCACCGAGCGTGAGTCGCTGACGCACCCGCTCCTCGTTCTAGGCCCGACCCTTCAGCATCGCGTTCCAGTAGAGCATCGGCAGGCCGTGCTTCTTGACGAGCCACATGTCGCGCCGAGGCTTCATCAGATCGATGATCGGGAACGACGGCGCCGGATTCAGGTCGTAGTCGAACTCGGCCAGGAGCATCCGGTTTCGAGAGGTCGTGAGTGGACACGAGGCGTACCCGTCGTACTTCTTGCCGTCGAAGGGTTGCCCTGCGAGCTGCTTGACCACGTTGGCCGCAACGACCGGGGCCTGCTTGCGAACGGCCGCACCGGTCTTCGAGTTCGGGGTCGAGCCGGCGTCGCCCAGGGCGAAGACGTTCGGGTATCGGACATGCTGGAGGGTGTGCTTGTCGACATCGACGTAGCCCGCCGGGGTGCCGTTGGAGAGCGGGCTGTTCTTGACCCAGTCCGGGGCCGACTGGTGAGGAACCACGTGCATCATGTCGTACGAGAGGGCAAATCCCGGCCCGTCGGGCTCCATCGACGTGAAGACCGCCTTCTTGGCGTCGACCTCGACCGACTCGAGCTCGGCCAGGAGGTGCAGGTTGATCCCGTAGTCCGCCACGACGACGTCGAGTGCGTCGGCGAACTGCGGGACACCGAACGTGCGGGGCGTCGGGAGGATCAGGTGCACGTCGATGTCGTCGAGGACCCCTTGCTGACGCCAGTAGTCGCAGGCCAGATAGGCGATCTTCTGGGGTGCACCGGCGCACTTGATCGGGCCGCTCGGCATCGTGAAGACCGCCGTTCCCGACGTGGTGTTGCGGATGAACTCCCAGGTCTTGGGGGCGAGGTCGTAGGTGTAGTTCGAGGAGACCCCGTCTCGGCCCAGCGTGTCGGTGACGCCCGGGATCTTGCCCCAGTCGAGCTGGATCCCCGGACACACGATCAAGACGTCGTAGCCGATCGTCTTCCCGCCGGTCGTCTCGACGGTGTTGTTGTCGGGGTCGAAGGCGCTGGCGGCGTCTCGGATCCACTCGACACCCTTGGGGATGACCGACGCCTCGGACCGTTCGGTATCTTCCCGCTTGGCCATTCCCCCGCCGACCAGGGTCCACAACGGCTGGTAGTGGTGCTTGTCAGACGGTTCGATGATCGCAATGTCGTCGACTTCGCGCCGAAGGCGGGCCGCAACCGAGATGCCGGCCGCACCACCCCCGACGATGACGACTCGATGATGTGCAGTGGTGGCCATGATTTGTTCCTCGAAGACGTTCGCGCGGGTACTGTGACGGCGGGCACAACGACCCGCGGAGAAGAAAAGTACGGTCATTCGGACTGCCGGTCAAGCGTTTGGCTGCTATTCTGTCAAAAGTACGTACAAAGGAGACGCCATGAGCCCCGAAACACCAGCGGCCGAACGCATCGGCGATCGATCATGATCGGCGAGATCATCGCCATCATCCTCGGCTTGGGCGTCGGACTGTCACTGGGTGCGCTCGGTGGTGGTGGCTCGACCCTCGCGGTACCGATTCTGGTGTTCATCGCCGGCATGGCTGCCCAAGACGCCACCTCGGCCTCGCTCCTGGTCGTCGGGCTCGCCTCGGCAATCGGGGCATGGGGCCACTACCGCAACGGCTACGTGCGATTGAAGGCGGGTCTGGCCTTTGGTGCCGCCGGCATCGTCGGCTCGCGCGTCGGCACGCTCATCAACCGCTCGCTCCCCGAGAAGGCGCTGCTCCTGGCCTTCTCCGCACTCATTCTCTTCGTCTCGATCCGCATGCTCAGGACCGCCAAGAAGGCCGAGCAGGCGCGCTCGCCACTCGCAGCGTCAACGGCCGACGCCACCGGCGGGTCGGTTGCCGCACCGACGAATGGAGCCGTCGCCACGCAGGCGGCGGTCGCGATCGAAACGACGCCGGCACTCGATCTCTCACCACGTGCGATCGCCAAACTCGTCGCCGCAGCCAGCGTGGTCGGTCTCCTCACCGGGCTCTTCGGCGTTGGCGGCGGCTTCGCCGTGGTACCGGCGCTGACCCTGCTGCTCGGGTTCTCGACCAAAGACGCGATCGGCACGTCGCTCGTGGTGATCTCGATCAACACGGCGATCGCACTCGGCATGCGCGTCGGACATCTCGACTTCGATTGGACCCTCGTGCTGCCGTTCCTCGCCACCGTCACCACCGGTGTGGTGGTGGGTTCCCGGATCGCCAACAAGATCGACGCCGCCCGGCTCACCAAGAGCTTTGCCATCATGCTGGCACTCGTCGCCGTCTACACCGCGGGTGGCGCCGTTCTGTCCTGATCGACAGCGTGCCGATCGGTCGTGCCGGTCGGCCGTTCCGTGATCGGTCGTGCCCTGATCGATCAGATCGTCATCGCTGCGAGTTTCATCGAGTCGACTTCACGCGATCACGACAGCAACCAGCCGCCGTCCACATCGACCGTGGTGCCGGTGACGAAGTCGTTCTCGACACAGAACAGGATGGCAGACGCCACCTCATCGGGCGTGCCCGGACGAGGAATGAGGTGGCTGGCCGTCGAGCGTCGATAGGCCTCGACTCTCGCCTCACCCTCGAGCGGATTCATCGGCGTGTCGATCGTGCCGGGAGCCACGACGTTGATCCGCCGTGGAACCAACTCGGGTGCGACCGATCTGACCAACGACTCGACGGCAGCACCGGCAGCGCCGATGGCGACGAGGCCCGGCTTGATCTTTCGCGCCGGCGTACCGCTCACCAAGACGATCGCGCCCTGCTCGCTGAGATGGGCCGCCCCGAATCGCACCACGTTGGCGTAACCCCAGACCTTGTCGAAGGAGCCCCGGAATCCCGCCGGATCCATCTCGAGGAACGGCCCGACGGCACGGTCACCGCCGGTCGCCGCACTGATCAGCACGTCGTAGGGTGCGCACTCGGCCAGGACCGACGCCACGGCCTCTTCGTCGAGTACGTCACAGGCCCTGGTGGTGACGCCGTCGGGCAGCGCACCCGCTCGCTCTGGCGTGCGGCTGATCGCGACCACCTCGACACCTCGTGCCGCCAGGAGCTGCACGGTGGCCAGACCGATGCCGGAGGTACCCCCGAAGACCACTGCCCTGGTACCCATCAGCTCCATGTCATTCCCCTGCCTGTCGTCGATCTGCGCCACTGTTCCTAGCACCCGAGATCGTCGCGTGCCGCAGCAGCGCGTCGAGCGCAACCGATCCCTACGCCACGGCCCGCTTCGCCGACCCGGTTCGAAGGTTCGACACCAGGATGCAAGGATGCGACGGTGACCACGACCGACGCCCGCCCCACCACCGGTGTGCCGGCACCATTCGTCGATCCGTTGCTCGTGATGGCGTACGTCGTCGTGGTGTGGGGCATCGGTCCGCCGATCACGAAGCTCGTGACGGCGCCGCCACTGGTCGGCACCCTCGTGCGGTTCGGCATCTCGTTCCCGCTGCTGTTCGCCATCGTCGGGCTTCGCGGTCAGCGCGTGAGCGCGACGCTGCTCCGTTCGACCATGCTTCCCGGCCTGGCCTTCGGCACGAACCTGGTCTTCGTCTTCGCTGCCCTCCAGGAAGCGTCGGTCGCCGTCCTGTCGACCACCGTCGCCATCCAACCGGCATTGCTGTTGTTCATCGCCGGTCCCCTGTTCGGCGAATGGCCGTCGTTCCGTCACGTCGTCTTCAGCACCGTCGGCATCCTCGGAGCAGCCATCGTCATCCTCGGTGCCGGATCGAGCGTCCGTGCCTCTCCACTCGGCATCGGGCTGGCGCTGATCGCGCTGGCGACGTTCTCGGTCTACTTCGTGCTCACGCGCATCGCCCGTTCCGGTTCCGATGTCGATCCCGTGCAATGGATGGCCGGCATCAACCTCTGGGCCTTCGTCGCCGCCATCCCGCCGTCGTTGTTCCTGGTGCGGGCCGACGATCTTCGTCAGTTCGGCGGCATCGATTGGTTGTGGATCGTGATCATCGCCTACGTCACCGGCGTCACCGGCCATGTCGCCATGAGCTGGCTGCACGGCTACCTCGAGGCGGCACGATCATCGCTCTACCTGCTGGCGATGCACCTGGTGGCCGTCGGCCTCGCCTGGCCGATCCACGACGAACCGGTCACCTTCGTGCAGGTGCTCGGTGGCGCGGTGCTGCTCGGTTCGGTCACCGCCGTCATCCGGTTGCCCACCCGTATCGTTCCCGCACGTTCACCGGAGGCCGTTTGACACCGGCCAGCCCGGAAGTCCGCCCGACCATGACGGCCAGGTCGAGAGCCGGCCGTCGACGTAAACGAGCGGAAGCGGGATGCCGCGCCTTGGTGCCATCGGAGGGAGTCGAACCCATTCACCGGCCTCGAAAGGCTGGTCCGCAACGCCGTACCCCGGCTGGCATGTCCAGGCTATCCACCGGCGAGTCACGCCGATCCGCGACCCATCGATTCTGGCCAAATCGTCACATTCGTCGACCGCGAACCGGTGACGACCACGAGCCGACGACCAGCTGATCGGAGGATCCGATGTCCGAGTCCGATGCCGGTGAACATCGCTCTCCGACCGATCGAACGTGGGCGACGGCCACCTCGGCGGTCAGGGGCAGCCACGCTCGACATGAGCGATCGCCCAGCCGACGATCGTGCCGTCGGCAGCGTCGATCACCTCGATCTCGATCACCGCACCGTGATCGCCCGAACGAAGCACCTTGCCGCGTGTCTCTGCCGGACCTTCGCCGGTTTGGGCCAGGAAGCGAAACGAAAGGTCGACGACTCGGGCGTCGACTCCCACCATGGCACAGGCACCGGCGTCGGCGAGGAGGGCAGCCGCACCTCCCTGGATCGTTCCGATGCTGTTCGACACGAACGCATGATGCGCGAGTCGGGCCACGCCCCGTTCGGCATCGACGATCTCGATCCCGCAGGCATCGTCGAGCAATCGGTCGAGACGTGGACCGTCGCCGAAGCGCTTCCACTCGCCGGTGTCGGCGGCCGGAGGGATCTCGTGCGACGTGGCCTCGCGCCGGATGCGAGCGAACTCGACGGTGGCCGAAGCGAGCGGCTGCCCGGACTGGAAGACGTCACAGGCGACCACGATGAGGCGCTTGCCCGCCCGCAGCAACCGATTGGTGACCTCGATGGATCCGCCATCGGTGTCGAGTGGTGAGCGCTCGCTGATCCAGAGATTCGAGGTGGCCATCCAGTCGCCGCCGGCATGCACCGCTGCCGCGCTGCCGGCGATCATGTCGACCATCGGGACCAGCGAGCCGAGCGAGGGCCGAATGAGCCGGCGGTCGACGACACAGCGCCCCTCGGTACCCGCCGGGGCTTTGCGCACGTCGATCGACAGCGAGGTGATGAGATGGTGTTCGGGAGGGTAGACCGCCATCAGCCGGTGAAGCGGTCGCCGCTCGTCGCCATCAGGTTGGCCAGCTCGTCCAGCGCCTTGCGACCGTTGCGGGCGAAGAAACGAGCAAAAAGCGGCGTGGCCAACGGAGCGGCGAACCCGCGCCATTCGAAGCTGTACGACCAGTGCAGTTCACAGGTGTCGTCGCCCGTCGGCACCACGCGGTAGTCCTCGGCGAACGCGGAAACCGGCAGGGTCGAACGATCGAAACGAAAGTTCATCCGGCGCCCCGCTTCCCAGAGCAGGAAGTACTCGTCGATCACCAGCCTGCCATTGGTGACCGTTCGAGTGGTTCCGACACCGTGCGGCGGATTCGAGGTCCACACCACGTCGATGCCGAGCCACTCCTTCCACGCCGGCCCGTCCTCCAGACATCGGAAGAGGTCGTCGGCAGGAGCGGCGATGGCTCGCACCAGCGTGTTGGTGTTGGGGCCACCGGTGGCAAACTCGGCGTCGACGGCGCGACAGCGCTTGGGTTTGGGCATCGCACGACCCTACTGAGTCGTCACGAACAGCAGCCGCCCACCACCTCGTGTTCCATCTGCTCGACATCGCCGGTCTTCACGTACCACTCCCAGCGATTGCCGTCGGGAGCCTCGAGCCAGGTCTCGGTCTTCTCGGCGAAACAGCAGATGGTGTCGTCGACGCCGGTCGTTTCGATTCCGCTCTCGCTGAGGCGGGCCTCGGCAGCCACGACCTCGGCGGCCGACATGGCCTCGACGCCGAGATGGTTGATCGAACCCGACACACCGGCGGCTTCGAACAGCACGAGCTTCAGCGGCGGATTCTCGATGGCGAAGTTGGCGTAGCCCGGCTTCGTCTTGGCCGGTGGCGTATCGAACATCTTGGAGTAGAAGCCGATGGCCGCATCGAGATCGTCGACGTTGAGAGCGAGTTGGAGGCGCATGGGGAAACCCTTTGTTCGGTTGCTGTTCATCTGAATGATTCGATGTTCATCGATATGTTGCACAACGATTCGATCTAAGTCAATATGTTTTTCGTGAATGAGTCCTGCTGCCCCCCACTCGACGACACCTCGCTCCTCGATGCCGTACTCGATCCCGAGCAGGCCGATGATCTCGCCAGCCACTTCAAGGCGCTGGCCGATCCGATCCGCCTCCGACTGGTCTCGATCATCGCTGCGTCACCCACCGGAGAGATCTGCGCCTGCGACCTTCCGGCACTCCTGGACCGCACGCAGCCCACGGTCAGTCACCACCTCTCCATCCTCGTCAAGGCCGGGCTGCTCGATCGCGAGCAACGGGGGAAGTGGGCATGGTTCACCCTCCGCCGAGATCGACTCGACTCCCTTCGGAATGCGCTCAGTTGACGCCGACGCACTCCCCCATGCCCACGTTCTCCGGTCGTCGACCGTGACGATCACCCCACGCCAGCTCACTGCCGAAGCGCTGGGCACGGCGTTCCTGCTCATCGGCGTCGTCGGTTCCGGCATCATGGCCGAGCGACTCACCGACGACGTCGGGCTCCAGCTGCTCCAGAACGCCATCGCCACCGGCGGCGCCCTCGTCGCCCTGATCCTCACGTTCGGATCGGTGTCGGGTGCCCACTTCAATCCGGCGGTGACCCTCGTCGACCGTGCGCTCGGACGCCGAGACACCCGTGCCACCGTGGCCTACATCGCGGCGCAGTTGGTCGGTGGGGTCTCCGGTGTCATCATCGCCAACGCCATGTTCGACCTCCCGCTCGTCGAGTGGTCGACCACCGACCGCACCGCAGGCAACCTGGTCTTCTCCGAGGTGATGGCAACGCTCGGCCTGCTGCTCGTGATCTTCGGGATGGCCCGCTCCGACAAGGTCGATGCCATTCCCTACGCCGTCGGCGCCTACATCACCGGCGCCTACTACTTCACGTCGTCGACCAGCTTCGCCAATCCTGCCGTGACCATCGCCCGCATGTTCTCCGACACCTTTGCCGGCATCGGCCCAGCCGGCGCACCGGCCTTCATCGCTGCCCAACTCGTTGGCGTCGGGCTCGCCATCACCCTCATTCGCCACCTGTTCCCGGAGGAACGACCATGACCACTCGAATCGGCATCAACGGCTTCGGTCGCATCGGGCGACTCGCCGTTCGAGCGCTGCAACAGCATCCCGAGCTCGAACTCGTCCACATCAACGAGTTGCATGGCGACGCGGCCACCGCCGCCCACCTCCTCGAGTTCGACTCTGTGCACGGACGTTTCGATGGCTCGGTCGAGGTGACCGACGATGGACTGACGATCGACGGCCGCAGCGTTCGCTACACCTCGTTCGGCGCTCCCGGCGATGTCCCGTGGGACGTCGACGTGGTGCTCGAATGCTCCGGCGCCTTCCGCACCACCGACGTACTCGATCCCTACCTCGCCGCCGGGGTTCGCAAGGTCATCGTCGCCGCGCCGGTCAAGAGCGACGGCGTGCTCAACATCGTGATGGGCTGCAACGACGACCGCTACGACCCAGCGGTGCACCACATCGTGACCGCAGCATCCTGCACCACCAACTGCCTCGCGCCGGTGGTGAAGGTCCTGCACGAATCGATCGGTATCGAACGGGGCTGCATCACCACCATCCACGACGTCACCAACACCCAGGTGATCGTCGACGCCCCGCACAAGGACCTCCGTCGAGCGCGCTCGGCACTCAACTCTCTGATCCCCACCTCGACCGGGTCGGCGACGGCGATCACGATGATCTATCCCGAGCTCACCGGCAAGCTCAATGGCCTCGCCGTTCGCGTTCCGCTCCTCAATGCCTCACTCACCGATGCCGTGTTCACGATGCAGCGCAACACGTCGATCGACGAGGTCAACGAGCTCCTCCGGGCGGCTGCCGAGGGGCCACTTGCCGGCATTCTCGGTTTCGAGACCCGGCCGCTGGTGTCGGCCGATTTCACCAACGACACCAGGTCGGGCATCGTCGACGGTCCCTCCACCATGGTCATCGACGACCGAATGGTGAAGGTGCTCGTCTGGTACGACAACGAGTACGGCTACGCCTTCCGCATGGGTGATCTGGCCGCCAAGGTGGCGGCAGGCCGGTGACCTCCACGAAGGCAGCCGCTGCGGCAGGCAGCATGAGCATCAAGAACTATGCCGTCGTCACCGGCGGCTATTGGGCCTTCACGCTGACCGATGGCGCCCTGCGGATGCTGGTGCTCCTCCACTTCAACGACCTCGGCTACTCCGCCGTCGCCATTGCCTTCTTGTTCCTGCTCTACGAAGCCATGGGCGTCGCGACCAACCTGCTCGGCGGCTGGGTCGGCGCTCGAACCGGCCTGAATCGCACGCTCGTGGCCGGGCTGGCGCTCCAGATCGTCGCCCTGTCGTCGCTCACGCTCCTCCAGCCCGGTTGGTCGACCCTCGTTTCGGTCGCCTACGTGATGATCGCCCAGGCGCTGTCCGGCGTTGCCAAGGATCTGACGAAGATGAGTTCGAAGAGCGCGGTGAAATTCGTCGCCGGCACCGGCGACGGCGCCCTCTTCCGCCTGGTCGCCATCCTCACCGGTTCGAAGAATGCGCTGAAGGGCGTCGGCTTCTTCGTCGGGGCCGCACTGCTGTCGTGGCTCGGCTTCGACGGCGCCCTGTGGAGCCTCACCGGCCTGATCGCAGTGGCGCTCGCCGGGGTGCTCTTCCTCCTCGACGCCGACATCGGCAAGTCGAAGAAGAAGCCGGGACTCCGCTCGGTGTTCTCGAAGTCCGACGCGATCAATCGACTCTCGATCGCCCGGTTCTTCCTCTTCGCCTCTCGAGACATCTGGTTCGTCGTCGCCCTTCCGGTCTTTCTCGCAGACCAGCTCGACTGGTCACATCAAGGCGTCGGTGGGTTCTTGGCCGCGTGGGTGATCGGCTATGGCGCGGTCCAGTCGATCGCTCCCACCTTGCTGAGAGGAACATCCGAAATCGCTGCCGCTCGAGTCTGGTCCCTCGCCCTCGCTGCCATCGCCACCGCCATCGCGGTCGCCGTCACACTGGACATCGGCAAGACCATTGCCATCGTCGGCGGCTTGATCGTCTACGGCGTGGTCTTCGCTGCGAACTCGTCGCTCCACTCGTACCTGATCCTCGCCTACGCCGACACCGACGACGTCTCGCTCGACGTCGGCTTCTACTATTCCGCCAACGCCGCCGGCCGGCTGGCCGGCACGCTGTTGTCGGGTCTGCTCTATCTCCAGGGCGGCATCGAAGCGGCGCTGTGGGGCTCCGCCGTGTTCGTCGGTGCGACCTGGCTCCTCACCCTGCGGCTGCCGCCCGTCGGACGCGAGCACGCAATCGTCAGCTGAGTGGCGCACCGCGAGCGTCGTCGTCGGCGGCGATCAGCGCGTCGGCCAGGTGCTCCACCAGATGAGATCGCAGCTCGGCCTGGGCCGCACTGAGGTCGTGGAGCTCCAAGGGATCCGCGGTCAGGTCGAACATGAGCTCCTCGCCCGAGCTGAACCGGGTGTACTTGTGTTGCGCCGTCACCAGGGTGCGGCTCTTGGCCGGCAAGCGAGTGCGGGCCGCGAGCGCCGACGGCACGTCGTCTTCGATCAGGAGGTGATCACGAACCGTCGCCGTCGGATCGTCGAGCGTCGGCACGAGGCTCACGCCCTGGATGCCGTCGTAGGGTTCGAGCCCGGCCAACGCCAACAGCGTCACCCCCAGATCGATGCTGCCCGCGAGCGCAGTGGAGCGCCCCGGTGACCGCTCGGGATCGACGATGACGAGGGGCACCTGCTGCGTTCCGCGGTAGGGCATGAACCCCTTCAGCATCAACCCGTGGTCGCCCATCATGTCGCCGTGATCCGACGTGAACACCACGACGGTGTTGCGCGTCTGGTCGAGCCGCTCGACCGTTTCCAGGATCTGACCGATGGCGTCGTCGATCATCTCGATGGTGCCGTAGGTGGCTGCCAGGCACTCGCGCATCAATTCGTGGTCGGTTGCGCCACACATGCCGACCCACCCCCGCTGCTTCGTCGGCGGCGTCTGCTGGAAATGACGCAGATACTGCGGCGCAGTGGCGAGATCGTCGCCGATCGACGGTGAGAGCGGCATGTCGGCGGGATCGTGTCGGTCGAACCACTCCCCCGGCGGCGTCATCGGATGATGAGGATCGGGGAACGATGCCATGACGAGCCATGGCGACCCCTCGGCGCCGGCCTCCTCGATGAACGCCTTGGTTCGATCGGCAACGAACGTGGTCGAATGCAGCTCGGGACCATAGGGCGGCTCGTACACCTGCCACCACCGATCCGAGCGGCGCGCCGCCGGGGACTCGTCGGTCATGGGCACGACCAACTGCTCGTAGACGCCCCCTCGATCGATTGCCCATTGCAGGTGATGCCCCGTGACCCGCGAACCGTGATCGATCGACAGCTCGACATGGTCGAACCCATAGAAGGACGGCGGGAACTCGGGGGCACGGGCGTCGTAGCGCTCGGCATCTTCGAGCGTGTTCCACCCGACGGGCCACGGATCATCGGCGGCACCCGATGGCCCGACCGGGACGACCGAGTTGCGACTCAGGCCGTGCTGGAGATGCGACTTGCCGATGAGGGCGGTTCGCCAGCCTTCCGCCATGAACCGGCGGACGAAGGTGTTCGCCCCCCAGTCGAGTGACCGGTCGTTGAAGATCACCCCATGGGCCGTCGGCATGCGACCCGTCATGATCGTGGAGCGGTTCGGCATGCACACCGGGTTGGCGACCCATGCCGAGTCGAACACCGTGCCCCGTGCGGCGAGTGCATCGAGGTTCGGCGTGCGCACGATGTCGTTTCCGGCGAAGCCGACATGATCGGCTCGCTGCTGGTCGGTGATGATGAAAAGGACATTCGGCCGGCGTTGCACTGGTTGGTCGCCCACGGCGATCTCCTCCTCGTCTCGACCACGTTGGAGGCAGAACGTAGCATCCGGCCTGTGACCGATCGACAGGGACCGCTGGCAGGAATCCGGGTGATCGAGATCGCCACGGTGATCATGGGGCCCTATGGCGGCCAACTCCTGGGTGATCTGGGTGCCGAGATCATCAAGATCGAAGCGAGCAAGGGCGACAGCAGCCGCATCATGGGCGGCGGACCCCATCCCGAGCTCAGCGGTATCGCCTTGAATCTGCATCGCAACAAGTCATCGATCGTGCTCGACCTGAAACGAAGCGAAGCGCTCGAGATCGTCGACCGCCTGCTCGATGATGCAGACGTACTCCTCACGAACCTGCGACCAGGCCCGCTCGCCCGCCTCGGACTCGACTACGAGAGTCTGAAGGAGCGCCATCCTCGGCTCGTACTGTGCCAGGCCCAGGGATTCGCCAGCGATTCCGACGAGGCAGACCTCCCCGCCTACGACGACATCATCCAGGCTCTGACCGGGTTCCCCCAGCTCGGGCAGATCGCGTTCGACACGACCCACTTCCTCCCCACGATCGTCGCCGACAAGGTCGCCGGCATGTTCATCTGTCAAGGCGTGCTGGCGGCGCTGGTGGCCCGCGGCACGACCGGGCGAGGGCAGCGGGTCGAGGTGCCGATGTTCGATGCTGCTCTCGCCTTCAACCTGGTCGAGCATCTGGCTCGCGCCGCCGTCGCCGGCGAGCAGCCCGGCTATGTGCGGGTCCTCACCCCGCACCGAGGCCCGCACGCCACGCTCGATGGCCACATCGCCATGCTCCCCTACACCGACGACCAGTGGCAGGCCCTGTTTGCCGCCGTCGGCAAGGAGGAACTGCTCGAACAGCCGGTGTTCGCCACCCACCGTGCCCGCCTGGACAACGCCGACGAGGTCTACGGAACGTTGGCAACGATCGCGGCCGAGCGCACGACCGCCGAGTGGCTCGAGCTCTGCGCCACCCATGGCGTTCCCGTCGCACCGATCCCCTCGCTCGACGACATCGTCGACGACCCGACACACCATCGCGGCGCGCTCGTCGATCGAGAGCATCCGGTGGTCGGGTCCTATCGCTCGATTCGAGCCCCGCTGCGGTTCAGCGAGTCAGCACTGGGTGACCCCGAGCCCGCCCCGCTGCTCGGCCAGCACACCACCGATATCCTGCGGCTCGCCGGCTACGACGACGCAGCCATCGAACGATTGGTCGCCGATGGCGTGGCCGGCGTCTGACGCCGGCCATCGGTTCACACGAGGCGCCGCCGAGCTTGCCCGCCCATGGCGGTCGGCAACGCCCGACCGGTGAGCACGAGAAGGAAGATGACCACCGAGCACAGAGCCATGGTGGCGCCTGGCGCCGTGCCGTAGTGGAAGGCGACCAAGAGACCGACAACGACCGAGACCGACCCGAGCGTCACTGCGGCGAGCATCATCACCGGCACCCGACGCACCAGAAGCGACGCGGCCGCAGGCGGCGCAACGAGAAACGCAAAGACCAGCAGGTTGCCGACCGCCTTGAACGAGGCAACGATCGAGAACGCCAAGAGCACGAGCAGCACGGCGTTCGCCAGTGCCGGCCGTAGTCCGAGCAACCGCGCCTGCGTCTCGTTGAAGGTCATGACGAGCAGCGAGCGATAGAACACCACGACGCCGAGCAGCGACAGTCCCGCAGCCGCTGCGATCAGCGTGAGGTCGCTCGAGCTGATGCCGAGGATCGAACCGAAGAGAAAGCGATTGAGATCGCCTGCGTAGTTCGACGACTCCCGAGACATGATCACGACGGCAAGCGCGAGGAAACCGACGAACAAGACGCCGATCGAGGTGTCGTCGGGAAGCGGCGAGTGTGCGCGAAGGAGATTGATCCCGCCCACCATCAAGAACGCAGCGACCAGCGCCCCGAGTGTGAGGTTCTGTCCGGCGATGAACGCAATGGCGATGCCAGGAAGCACGCCGTGGGCAAGCGCGTCACCGAGGAAGCTCATGCCACGCAAGACGACCCAGATGCCCACCACCGACGTGGCGAGCACCGCCAGCAACCCGGCGTAGAGGGCGTCGCGCATCACGGCATTCTCGACGAACGGATCGATCCACCACGCAGCCGGATCGGTGAGAAGTGGGACAGCGAACAACGGTGAGCCTGACGTCAGCGCAGCGAGTCGGCGATGATCTGCGCGTTGGTTCGGAGGAATCCGGCGTAGGTGTCGGACCCCGAGCCGGCCTCGCCGAGGGTACCGGTGTGGATCAAGACGACATCGACGCCGGCGACCCGATCGGCCAGGGCGGTGGTCTCGTCGGCCGAATGCTCCGGCTCGGCGAAGATCGAACGCACGCCCGTGGTCTCGATCAACTCGGCCAGTGCAGCCAAGGATGCGGGATCGGCCTCGGCCATGGTCGAGGTGGAGGGGATCACCGCACCGATCACGGTGAAGTCGAACCGTCGGGCGAAGTACGCCAGCGAGTCGTGGCTGGTGACGAGCAGCCGGTTGTCGGCGGGAACGACGGCGAGGATCGCCTCCATGTCGCTCGCGACGGCGGCGAGTTCGGCGTCGTAGGCCACGGCGCAGGCGTCGATGGCGGCACGATCCAGACCGAGCTCGGTCACCAACGCGTCGGCCAGCGCCGGGATCGCCGCTCGAACGCCATCGGGATCCCACCAGATGTGCGGATCGTCGTCGATGGTCTCGAGATGCTCCGACACGCGAAACACGGTGGTGCCGTCGGCGGCGACATCATCGAGGAGATCGTCGACGCCACCCTCGAGGTGCAGTCCGTTCGCGACCACGAGCGACGCCGCATCGAGGGCGGCCCGGTCCCCGATCGACGGTTCGAAGGTGTGCGGGTCGGAACCGGAGGGGATGAGCGTGCCGACCGAGACCAACCCGTCGCACGAAACCTGGTTGACGACATCGGCCCAGAGGTCGGTCGTCGCCAGGACTTGGGGCGAGTCCGCCGACGTGCCTGCTGAATCGTCGGAACTCGCGCAGCCCGAAACCAACAGGACCGCCGTTGCGGTCGCCACGAACCACGTACCACGCATGAAGACACCCCGATCACGAAATGAGAATGATCCTCACTCTAGTGAGAACGACTCTCATTCACAATCGGATGCAGGGCATCAGCGTGCGTCGGCGATCGCCTCTCGCAAGGCTTGACCGATGCGGAGTCGACCCACGTCGGCGCGATGCAGGATCGGCCCGAGCGCATCGAGCAACGACTCCAGTGACACCTGGTTGACATCGGCAAACGACTGCCAGGCCCTGGCAGTTTCACCCTGCAGTTCGGCCAGCAGGAACTCACCCTGTTTGATGCTCATGACGCTCCTCTCCGGCGATCATTTTGGGTTACGGAAGGCGAGAAAGAAACTCATTCGGTCAAGTTTCTTCACGTTGTTGCGTATTGGCACGTCACAGCCCTGGGTTCCCGCGAGCGGCGACCGGTTCAAGGGGTCGAAAACCGACGTTCACTCGAAAACGTCGTCGGTCGGACGTTGCCGAGGGCACTCGACAGTCGACCACAAACCGCTCCCCCGTCGGCCCACCAGCCGTCCTCGATGGTCGGCGGTCCGGTCTAGCCTGTCGCCATGATCGTGTCTGAACCTGCTGCGAGTGGACTCGAGATCACGGGCCTGGCCAAACGATACGGATCAGTGGTCGCGGTCGATGGACTCGATCTCTCGGTGCCTCGAGGCGCGCTCATCGGCTTCCTCGGCCCGAACGGCGCAGGCAAGACGACCACCATGCGAGCGATCCTCGGCATGGCACTGCCCGACCAGGGGACGATCACCTGGAACGGGGCGAGCATCGACGATGCTGCCCGCACCCGCATCGGCTACATGCCACAAGAACGCGGGCTCTATCCGCGGATGAAGGTCGCCGAGCAGGTTCGGTATTTCGGCCGCCTCGCCGGGCTCTCCGCTGCTGTGTCCTCCGAACGAACCGGCCACTGGCTCGAACGTCTCGGTCTGGCCGATCGGGCCGACGCACTCGTGCAGGAATTGTCCGGCGGCAACCAGCAGCGTGTTCAGTTGGCGGTGTCCCTCGTGCACGATCCCGACCTGCTGGTACTCGACGAACCGTTTGCCGGACTCGATCCGGTGGCGGCCGAGACGATGCGCTCGATCATCAACGAGCGAGCAGCGGCCGGCGCCAGCGTGTTGTTCTCCTCACATCAGCTCGATGTGGTCGAAGATCTGTGCGAAGAAGTGGTGATCATCGCCCAGGGCCGTCTGGTGGCGGCCGGCAGCATCAGCGATCTTCGGTCGGCGTCGCCCACCCGGTGGCTGAGCGTTCGATGGGCGACGCCCATCGACGACTGGCAGCCGGCCGAGGGCCAGCTCGAGGTGTTCGACGGACACCGCGGCCTCGTCCGCTTGACCAGCGACGCCGACGTCGCCTCGAACATCGCTGCAGCTCTGGCGGCCGGTCCCGTCAGTGAGGTCTCGATGGAGCCACCAGCTCTCGACCAGGTCTTCACCGAACTCGTCGGCTCATCGAATCGTCGCAGTGACACCAACTCGTCGACCGTGCCCTCAGGAGACGAACGATGATCTGGACGATTGCCAAACGAGAGATCATCACTCGGGGCCGCTCGAAGGGGTTTCTCATCTTGACCGGCCTGCTCTTCGTCGGCGTGCTGGCCGTAGCCCTCATCCAGCTCTTCTTGAACTCCACCGACGAACCCCGGGAGGTCACCATCGGCATCACGGCATCGGCCGGCCACTTCGCCGACGCCCTCGCCGTCGGCAACGACGATCTCGCTCCCGACGTCCAGACGGTCGCCGGCGATACCGCACTGGTCGACGACGAGACGATCGACGTGCTGTTCGACGGCGAGACGCTGACGTGGAAGGGCTTGCCCGATTACACCCTCGACTCCTACATCCGCGACACCGCCCAGCAGGTTCGGTTCGGCCAGCGGGCCGAGGACCTGGGTCTCGACTCCGTCCAACTCGGCGAGCTGTTCGCCCCGGCCGACATCGAAGAGGTTCGTCTCGACGGGGGCGACGACGAGTTCGGTGTGCGCATCGCCGCGGCCGGCGTCGCCGGCCTGGCGACCTTCATGCTGCTCCAGATCTGGGGCTCCTTCCTGATGATGGGGGTGATCGAAGAGAAGTCGTCCAAGGTGGTCGAGATCCTCCTCTCACACGTGCGCCCGTCGACGCTCCTCGCCGGCAAGGTGCTCGGCCTCGGAGTCCTCGCCATCTTCCAGATGTTGATCTTCGTGCTCGGGCTGCTCGTCGGCCTCCTCCTCGTGCAGAACATCAACATTCCCGGCAGCGTCTGGGCGACGGTCCCGCTGTCGCTCGTGACCTTCCTGCTCGGTTTCGCCTTCTACGCCACTGCCTTCGCTGCGGTGGGTTCGACCGTGTCTCGCCAGGAGGACGCGACCAGCGCCCAGCTTCCCGTCATGTTCCCTCTCCTGACCGGCTATTTCATCGCTGCAGCGAGCATCAGCAATCCTGACAATCTGGCCGTGACCATCGGATCGTTCATCCCCTTCACCGCACCGGTCCTGCTGCCATTTCGCAACGCGATGGTCGACGTTCCGCCGTGGCAGATCGCACTGTCGCTGGTGATCCTTGCGCTCTCCTCGGTCGTCATGCTTCGCTTCGCCGGCTGGATCTACCGATACTCGCTGCTGCGCAGCGGCACTCGGGTCACCTGGACCGAGGCCTGGAAGAACCGCCACGACCCGACACTGTGAGCCGTTTCCCCGCCGATTTCGCAGCGCCGTGGCCACCCTGGCCGGGGGCGATGGTGCCCGCCTTGGCGGTGTCGCTTTCGGTGCCGGTTGCTAGAGTGTTCGCCTCTGCGGGTGTAGCTCAATGGTAGAGCCACAGGTTTCCAACCTGTTGACCGGGGTTCGATTCCCCGTACCCGCTCCAAATGCT
Source organism: uncultured Acidimicrobiales bacterium (assembly GCA_963698395.1). Classification (GTDB taxonomy): domain Bacteria; phylum Actinomycetota; class Acidimicrobiia; order Acidimicrobiales; family SZUA-35; genus JBBQUN01. The sequence continues at coordinate 27,499 of CAVOQQ010000008.1, read as the reverse complement.
CCACACTGGGCCGGTGAGCACGCACCGCGACCGCACCCACTACGACATCGCCGTGATCGGCGCCGGGCCGGCCGGCGCAGCAACCGCCATTGCGGCAGCGCGCGGCGGCGCCAGCGTGATCGTGTTCGAGAAGGGCGCCCACGGCCGTGACAAGGTCTGCGGCGACGGGCTCACGCCGCGCGCCGTCGGGGCGCTGAACGAACTCAAGATCGATCTGGCCGATGCCCACCACATCGTCGGCCTGCGAATGATCGCCAACAAGACTCGCCGCGAACTCGACTGGCCCACCACCAGCCGCTTTCCCAACCACGGTGCCGTCTGGCCCCGCCGCCGGCTCGACGCCGCCCTGATGGACGCCGCGGTCGAGGCCGGGGCCGAGCTGGTCTACGAGACCGAGGCGCTCCCGATCATCGACGACCGCGGACGAGTCACCGGCGTCGAGGCGGCCGGGCACGTCTTCACCGCCGATCTCGTGGTCCTCGCGACCGGCGCTCCCGGGCCGGCGTCTCGACTCCTCGGGGCCGACCGCATCGCCGACGAACCCTTCGGTCTCGCCATTCGCACCTACGCCGCCTCCCCTCGCCACGCCGATGCCCACCTCGAGGCCTGCCTGACGCTCAAGGACGAGAACGGCACACCGATCCCCGGTTACGGATGGATGTTCCCGGCCGGCGATGGCACGGTCAACATCGGCGTCGGCGCGCTGTCCACCATGAAGGGCTTCAAGAGCCTCAATCTGAACAAGCTGATCGAGAGCTACCGATCACTCGTCACCGACGAATGGGATCTCGGCCCCAACCTCGAACGCCCACGAGCGTGGCGCCTTCCCATGAGCGTGCAGAAGCGGCACGGTGACGGCTGGGTTGCCATCGGCGATGCCGCCGGTCTGGTCAACCCCATGAACGGCGAGGGCATCGACTACGGCCTCGAGTCGGGGATGCTGGCCGCCGATCTGTTCCTCGACGATCCGGCGACGGCACCCGAGCGGTACGACCTCCAGGTCGGCGATCGATTCGACAGCTTCCTGCGCACCGGACGCCGCTTCTCCTTCCTCATCGGCCACCCGTTCATCCTGCGGTCGGGCCTTCGGATGGCGGTCGGCACCCAGTCGATCGCCAACATCACGCTGGCGGTCATGGGCAACCTCGTCGACTCCGAAACCCCCGGCGCCTCCGGTCGGGTCCTGAACGCCGCCGACAAACTCCTCGCCGTCGCCGACCCGCTCCTCCGCAAGACCCGGGCCCATGCGTAGCGAACGCCCACACGACCGGTGACCTCGGAAAATCCAGCTGACTCAGGTGGCCGGATCGTCCAGCCAGTTGCGTTCGACCCAGAAACCGCCGAGCGGCACCGCGCCCAGGGCGATGGCGGTGATCAGCCGCTGGTGGTCCCAGCCCAGGTGTGATCGCTCCTGCCAGAGCACCCCCGCATAGACCAAGACCAGCACGCCGTGGATCGGTCCCATGATCTGCACTCCGGCGGGTTGATCGGCCCCGTACTTGAGCGCAACGGCCACCATGAGCACGAGGTAGCTGGTGGCTTCGATCAGCGCCAGCCGCCGCGCACGGTCAAACACGCGACCTCACATCGGCGATCACCGAGCGTTGCCGTTCCTTCATCGCTCGGGTGAGCGACACGTGATAGCGGTGGGGGTTGACCAGGCGACGCACACCGGGGTCGAGCGCCGCGACATCGTCGATGGCTCGCTGTCTGGGTGCTTCGAGACCGGGGTCGCGCTCGAGTCGCGGGTCTGAGCGCAGCGGTTCGGCCCGAGCGATGTCGTCCTTTCGAATCACACGGCTGATGCCATCGAGAAAGGGATGAAAGGCTTCGATGTCACCGTCGGCGAGCGGGTCCTCACCGGGCAACGCAACGAGATCGACGGTGGCGACGCCGACGCGGTCGTAGAGGCGCCACACGTCCTTGGCCCCCGGGATCGGGATCTTGACCGGGTTCTCCGAGAGCTTGATGGCAGGCTCCCACTCCCCCGAGTCGTTCTGCACACCGACGAGTTTGAACACCCCACCGAGGGCCGAGTCGCCGTGCGAGGTGATCAAACGGGTGCCGACGCCATAGACGAGACGGTCGAGCACCGACGTGGGATCGAGCCCGACGCGGATGGCTTCCTCGCTGACCTGTGACCGAATCTGCCAGATGGTCAGTTCGTCGAGATCGCCCGACAGCACGATCGTGGCAGAGGGGAACCCGGCATCGTCGAGCTGGCGGGCCGCCTGCACACCGAGATACGCAAGGTCGCCGGAGTCGAGCCTGACGCCGACCGGCTCGTGACCCGCCGACCGCAGTTCCTCGAAGACGGTGATGGCGTTCGGCATGCCCGATCGGAGCGTGTCGATGGTGTCGACGAGCAGCACGCAATCGTCGGGGTAGCTGCGAGCGAACGCCCGGAACGCTTCGAGCTCGCCTCCCCCGGTGGCGATGTAGGCCTGCACCAGGCTGTGCGCATGCGTGCCCTTGGGTTCGGTCCCGAGCACGACCGACGCTTCGACGTTCGACGTGGCGTTGCACCCGCCGATCAGCGCCGCCCGAGCGCCCTCGTCGACCGCCGCTCCGGCGCCTCTCCGCATGCCGAACTCGAGCACGACACTGGCGTGGGCGCTCTGCCGGACCCGGGCCGCCTTCGTTGCGATGAGGGTTGCATAGTTCAGATGATTGAGCAGGGCCGTCTCGACGATCTGCGCCACGGCCATCGGGCCCACCACCGACATCATGGGAAGGTGGGGATGGACGACTCGCCCTTCGGCGACCGATGTCAGTTCGAGCCTCCCGAAGTCGCACGACGAGACGAGCCAATCGAGGTAGTCGTCGTCGAACAGGGCAGCGCCGGTGGCGGTCCGTAGCGGGCGCAGCGCAGCGATCTCGGCGTCGCCGAACGAGGTGGTGTCGAGCCAGTCGAGCAGGGTGTCGAGCCCGGCAGCCACGCAGAAGCCGGCCTGATGGGTGCCGTAATCGGGGTTGTCACGGAAGAAGTAGTCGAACTGGGCCGTCCGCTCGGCGAGGCCTTCTCGAAAGTACAGTTGGCCCATGACCAGTTGGTAGTGGTCGGTGAACAGCGCGCCGCGGCTCCCGAGATGGATCATCCGACGACCTCGACGCCGGCGCCTTCGAGTTCGGCCCGGGCCTTCGCTCCATCACCCTCGTTGATCTCCACCGCTCGGGTGGCGTCCCACAGCACCGTGGTGGCGAATCCGGCGACGACCGCATCGAGGGCGGTCGCCTTCACGCAGACATCGGCAGCCAACCCGACGACGACCACCGAGGTCACCGACCGGGCTCGCAGGAGTGCTTCGAGACCGGTGCTCGACTGCGCGCCCGAGACCGGATCGGCCATCGCAAAGCCCGAGTAGCCGTCTTCCCCGCCGGTTCCCTTCCGGATGATGGCATCGGCGTCGGTCGACAACTCGGGGTGCAGCGCGGCTCCCCAGGTGGAACGGACGCAGTGCGTCGGCCACACACCGCCGGCGTCGATGAAATGGGGGGTTGTCGACGGATGCCAGTCCTGGGTCAGCACGACCGTCGCTCCGGCCGCTCGGGCCTCGGCGATGAGCGCATTGATCGGCTGAACGATGGCGTCGCCGCCGGCAACGAACAGCGATCCGTCGGGATCGGCGAAGTCGTTCTGCATGTCGACCACGATGAGCGCCGTTCCCGACCCGAGATCGACCGGTGCGCCCGCCATCTGCTCAGACATCGTCGGCGCTCCGGATGATGGCGATGGCTCGTTCGAGGTGATCCAGCTGATCGGCCAAGGTCTTGCCGCTCACACCGATGCGCAAGGTGGTGATACCTGCCTCGGCGTGGGCTCGGACCCGATCGCGAACCATGGCTTCGTCGCCGATCAGGCTGGAAGCGAGAACGAAATCGTCGGGCACGGCGGCAATGGCCTCGTCCTTCTTGCCTGCCACCCACAACGACTGCACTTCGGCTGCGGTGTCGGCCCAACCGGCACGTGAGTAGGCGTCGTTGTAGAAGTTGGTGTCGGCCGAACCCATGGCGCCGAGGGAGAACGCCAGCCGGGGTCGGTGGCGAGCGATCGCTGCGTCGATGTCGTCGTCGATGTCGAAGGCCCCACCCACCTGGAGGTCGAGGTCGGACAACGTGCGACCGGCCCGCTCGGCTCCCCTGCGCAGGTGCGAGAGGCTGATCTCGGCTGCTTCCGGAATGAACGAGGTGCCGAGCCAACCACTTGCCACCTCTCCGGTGAACTCGAGCGACTTCGGACCGAGGGTGGCCAAGTAGAGCGGCAGATCGGGTTTGGGCGGCATCGACAGGCGGAGCGCTTTGCCCTCGCCACCGGGACGAGGCAGCACGTAGTGATCGCCCTGGAAGGACAGTCGCTCTCCGCGTAGACCCATCTGCACGATGGCGACGTATTCCTTGAGCCGAGACAACGGCTTGGCGAAGGGCACACCATGCAGGCCCTCGACCACCTGAGGCCCGCTCACCCCGAGACCGAGGAGGAACCGATCGCCGGTGATCCGAGCCATGGCCAACGCCGTCATGGCGGTCATCGATGGCGTGCGGGCGCTGATCTGCATGATGCCGGTGCCCAGTTGGATCCGCTCGGTCACCGCCGCGAGATACGCCAGCGGCGCGATGGTCTCCATCCCCCAGGCTTCGGCAGACCAGGCGACGTCGACCCCCAAACGATCGGCCTGACAGACGAGCTCGACGATCTCGTCCCAGTTCGAACCGTCGTAGTACGCACTTCCAACACCGATGGCGATCCTCATGCCTCTCACCATCGCACGGTCTCGACACACCGCACAACGCCGTACGACACCGCCGCAGGGCGCTGCAACGCTGCGCCAGGCGGTTCGGCGACGCGTCAGGCGGTTCGACACCGACCCGCACCGCTCGTGGGGGTCGGCGGAGGGTGTTCTCCTCAGCCGAAGTCTTCGACCAGGAGCACGCCGCCGACCGGGATGTCTCGAAGAGCCACCAGGTCACCGATCTCCAGGTCGAGGTACCACACCGTTTCGAAGGCGAGCGCTGCGTCGTCGACTTCGAACACGCTCACGTAGCCTTCGCTCAGCAGGACCGCCCCGGGGGTTCCCGCCGGAATCGGCTTCTCGACCCGGTAGTTGTCGGTGGTTCCGCTGGACTGCGAATCCTCCATTGGTGCCTCGTCGACGAAACCGGCGTTGCCGAAGTCCTCGACTCGCAACACCTCCCCGACCCCGATGTCTCGCAAGGCAACGAGGAAGCCGATCTCGCTGTCGATGTCCCAGACCGTCGAGACGTCGGGGTCGTCGACCTCGATGATGCTGACATAGCCGCCACTGAGCAGGATCTCTGACGGCGTGCCTGCCGGAATCGTCTGCTCCACGACGTAGTTGACGGTGAGACCGAAGGAGGTCTCGCCGCCGTAGCCGTCTTGGGGGAACGGATCGGTGGTGTCGAAGGTCTCGTCCTGCAGCCCGAGGAATGATTGGGCGCCATTCTCCACCAGGGTCTCGACGGCATCGACCAGATCGCCGAACGCCTCGGCATCGAGTTGTTCGAGCGTCTCGGCGACGGGATACATCATCGAGGGCACCATGCTCACGTACCAGCGGCCGTCCCGCTCGACCACGGTGACGCCCTGCTCGGGGACCGTGAGATCTTGGAAGGTCGACAAGTCGATGCCGAGTTCGTCGAACAGGTCTTCGACCATTTCCTGCGGGTCCCCACCTTCGAGCGGCGAAGCCGTGTCGCTGTTGCAGAGCTGCTGCGACTCGCCGTTGATCGTGACCGAAGAGCAGTCGCCGTCGAAGTCGAATGAGCCTTCGAGCGGTTCGCCGCCGAACGGATCGATCCCCTGGATGCGTCCGGCGAACCCGTCGATCGTGGCCATGGTGCGGCCGTTTCGCTCCCACGAACGGGTTTCGATCCGTTCGAGGGTCAGCGTTGCCACCTCCTCCTTGAACGACTGGGCGCCGGCATCGGCGTCGTCGAGGAAGAGGGGCGAGTAGTCATAGAGCGCTGCCATCTCGACTGGATCGAGGTACGAGATCACCCCGCCGAGGTCGAGATCGACCCCTTGCTCGACCATGCCTTTGAGTGCGTCGCCGGGCGTGGCCCCTCCGACGGGAGTCGGACCGTTGCCGAGACCGGGGAACAGCATGCCGCTGTCGTGTCGGGCGCTCTCGGCCACGGTGTACATGAGGCTCACGTACCAGCTGCCGCCTTCCTCGATGACCGCGAGTGAGAACGGATCGGCGCCGAGATCGGCCACCTCGTCGTCGACCTCGGACATCTGATCTTCGAGCGACATCTCGCCGGCGGCCTCCTGCACGGCATCGAACACATCGTCGATGACCGTGCCGAAGGGCATCAGCTCGAGGTCGACGTTCGCGGTGGTGACGGTCCCGCCGGTGGTCGTGACCCACGCCAATCGGGGATCGAGCTGCTCGACGGTGTAGCTCACGCCTTCGACCGTCAGGTCGAAGCCGGTCAGTGCGCTCGTGTCGGCCCCGGGATCGAGGACCTCGAGTCGCTGGAGTTGGCGCATGACGGCGGCGGTCGGCTCGACCAGTGACGCACGCTCCCCCGGCGGCATGAGTTCGAGCACGCCGGCCAGGTCCTCGTTGTCGACGGCAACGAAGAACTGCTCGAACGCGGCGCCCGGTGTCGGTGCACCGGCTGGATTCGACAGGGCCGACGTGACGGCGAACCCGCCAACGCCGGCGGTGACCACGAGGGCGGCAGCGAGACCCAATCGCCCGAGGTGCCTGCCCGGGCCTCGACGGACCGAGGTCTCCGTCAGCGTGGCCGGCCCTTGACCCTGGACCGCGCCGAACATCTGGAAGTCGGCCGGGCCGGTCGGTGGGCCACTGGGCGGAGCCCACTGGCTGTTGGGGGTCGAATCGTTCATCGTTTCCTTCCGCGCCCGTCGAACAGGACAAGACATCGGCATCGTTCGGAACGGCCTTGAGTTTCCCGTGTCCGTGGGCTGTTTGACCTGCCAGGACCTAAGACCCTCGACATCGAGCCGAGTTTCGTGGAGCATCGAGCCATGACCTCATCACCCAGTTCCGGCGAAAGCCGCCACATGGTTCTCGGACTCGACGGCTCGGCCGGATCCACCGCGGCGCTGCATTGGGCGCTGCGACACACCGACGTCTTCGGTGACGTGAAACCGGTCATGACCTGGCTGCTCCCCTGGTGGGCCAGCGGCGCCGGCTCACCCGGCGCCTACACTCCACCTCCGACTGTCGAGCTCCAACTCCAAGCCGAAGACCAACTGGCCAAACAGCTCGAGCCGCTCCGGTCGCCGAACTTGCTGCCGTCGGTGGTGATCCACGGCCGTCCCGGGCCGACGCTCGTCGATGTCAGCCGCGAGGCAAGCCTGCTGGTCGTCGGCACGCGTGGCCGAGGAGCACTCGCCGACACCATTCTCGGTTCGGTCAGCACCCACGTGGCATCACACGCCACGTGCCCGGTGGCGATCATCCCCGAGCATGCACCGACCGACCGCATGTTCGACCGCATCCTCGTCGGCATCGACGGATCGGCAGCGTCGATCAACGCGCTCGAGTGGGCCGCGAAGATCGCCAACGACGACACCTCGATCGACGTCATCCACACCTGGAGCCCGATGCCGGCCGGCGCACTCGACTCCTCGGTCTCCATCATCGACGACCTCCTGAAGCAGTCGCAGCGCCTTGCCGACGAATCCGTGGCGAAGGCGGCAGAGCACCTCGGCATCAATGCTCGGCGATTCAACATCAAGGTCGAGATGGGTGATGCTCGGAACGTGTTGCGAGACGCCAGCCGCGAGGCCGACCTCCTCGTCGTCGGTGCACGCGGGCATCGCGGCGTCGCTCACCTCCTGCTCGGCTCGGTGGCGACGGGTCTGGTCCACCAGCCCCTCACCCCGACGATCGTGGTGCCACATCATCTCGACGACTGAGTCACCTCGACCACCTCACGCCCACCGAAGACCGACCACCAAAGCGAACGCACCGACCAAACAGGAGCCGTCATGAGCAACACCCCGTCCGACTCGTCCGCCGTCGACCAAACGCCTGCGGGTCAGGAAGTCCTCGAGCGAACCGGCCTCGAGGTGTTGTCTCGTGAGGAATGCTGGCGCCTGATCGGCGGCTCGGTGGTCGGCCGACTGGCGGTCTCGATCGCCAACCAGCCCGACATCTTTCCGATCAACTACGCCGTCGATGGCGAGACCATCGTGATCAACACCGATGCCGGCACCAAGCTGGCCGGAGCCGTGCTCGGAACCGCCGTGGCGTTCGAGGTCGACGGACTCGACGCCGACGAACACACGGGCTGGAGCATCGTGGTCCATGGCAAGGCCGAGGAAGTCTCGGGTGTCGAGGAGACGATGCACGCCGAAGATCTCGGCATCAAGACGTGGGCCAATCGAGACAAGAGCCGCTTCGTCCGGATCCTTCCGAGCGACATCACCGGTCGTCGGATCCCGGGTCACGACTGAGGGCTGGGCCTCACCCGTCTGAGAGATCACCGGCGGCGATGAGTTGCCGGTCGAGTTCGTCGGCAAAGGCGACCAGGTCGACGAAACGCGTGTAGAGCGGAACGGGTGCCACCCTGATCACGTTCGGGTAACGCCAATCGCAGGCGACACCGGCGGCTTCGAGCCCTTCGAAGACCGCACGCCCGTCGACGTCGCCGGCGATGACTTCGAGGGCGAACTGACAGCCCCGTTCGCCCATCGGGCGAGGGTTGACCTGACGAATGCGCCCGGCGAACCGGTCGTCGAGGATCGCATCGAGGAACTCGATCAGGGCCTCCGCCTTCCGGCGCAGGGCGACCATGCCGCCGGCCTCGGCAACCATCCGGAGCTGGGACGACAACGTGGCCTGCGACAAGATGGAACCGCACGAGATCTGCCAACCGTCGGCTCCCGCCGCCGATTCGAACGTGGTGGACATCTCGAACCGGGTCTCCGGTTTGGTGCCCCACCAACCGAGCAGGCGCGGGAGGTCCGGGTCGTCGTGATGACCTTCGTGCACGAAGGCACCGGCAATCGACCCGGGACCGCCGTTGAGGTACTTGTACGTGCACCAGGCGGCGAAGTCGACCTGCCAATCGTGGAGCGACAGCTCGATGTTTCCAGCCGCGTGTGCCAGGTCGAATCCGACCCGAGCACCGGCCCGCCGAGCCGCCGCTGCAATCGCCGGCAGATCGAAGACCTGACCGGTGTAGTACTGCACACCCGGCCACATCACGAGGGCGAGTTCGCTGCCGTGCTGTTGGATCGCTCCGACGATGTCATCGTGATCGATGAGTTGCGAACCCTGACGAGGGGCAACGGTGACCAGTGAGGTGGCCGGATCGAATCCCCGCTGTCGGATCTGTGACTCGACGGCGAAGTGATCCGATGGGAAGGCGTGATCGTCGATCAGGATCTTGTGCCGACCGGGCGTCGGTTCGTAGAACGACATCATCAACAGATGCAGGTTGACGGTGAGCGAGTTCATCGTGGTGACCTCGCTCGGCCGTGCGCCGACGATCGGGGCCATCAGCGCGCTGACCTCTCGATGGCTCTGCCACCAGGCATCGGGCTCGGTGAAATGACCACGAACCCCGAGGCGGCTCCATCGATCGAGCTCGTCGACGACGGCGGCTCGGGCGTCGTGACTCAGCAGCCCGAGCGAGTTCCCGACCAGATAGTTCTCGGCCTTGCCGTTGGTCTCCGGAAACTCGAACCGATCGCGGAACCTTGCCAACGGGTCGACCGCATCGAGCGCCATCGCCCGCTCGTGATCCTTGGTTCCGTCGTGGCCTGTGGGGTCGCTTGCCATCCACCCGACGCTACCCGCGACCGGAATGCTGCGGGTGACCACCAGCGCCGGACCTTGCAAGCCGCACGTGATCAGCGCGGGATGATGTGAGCGCAGCGAGCAACTCCGGAAGAAAGGAGCGAAGCGACGAACGGCAACGACTGTGACATGCGACTCAAGTGCTAACTTTTGCAAGCAAAAGGGTAGACGGAGTACGCAGTGCGTACTATCCTTTGCATCAGTTAGCGGGCCATCGGCTCGCTGTCACCGCTCAATCGAGCACACCCCGAGAGGAACCCGTCATGATGCTCATGGATCAGGTCAAGAAGGCCCAAGAACAGATCACCGAGAACCCCACCGTCGAAGAGGTCGTCGAGCGCTTCGAGTCGCTCCAGAAGGAACTCAACGAGCGCTTCGAAGCGGCTCAGGCCGAACTCAACGAGCGCTTCGAAGAGGCAACCAGCCGCTTCGCCGAAGCCAACGAGTGGGTCGCCGAAAACGTCACCAGCCGTGTCGCCACCCTCCCCGGTGCCGAGCGACTCCCCCAGCCGGCCGAGGTCGTCACCTCCTATTTCGATGCCATCGAGCGCATCACCGCCTCCAACCGTGAGATGGCCATCAAACTGGTCACCCCGTGGATGATCAGCACCGACACCACCACCAAGGTCAAGGCCACCGCCGCTGCGCCTGCCACCAAGGCCACCGCCCGCAAGACCACGGCCAAGAAGGCAACCGCCCGAAAGACCACGGCGAGGAAGCCCGCAGCTCGCAAGACCGCTGCCCGCAAGACCGCCGCCAAGAAGTCCACCACCGCTGGCGCCTGACCCTCACCATGGGCGTCTGCGACAACGCTTCAGATGACCATGGCGATCAACTGAGCCAGCTCGGCGAGTTCATTCGAACCCAACGCCGACTGGCTCAGTTGTCCCAGCGCGAGCTGGCGAAGCTCACGAATCTGTCGGATCCCTACGTGAGCCAGATCGAACGGGGCCTGCACGCTCCATCCGTTCGCGTGCTGCGGGCACTGGCGGGCGCGCTCGACATCAGCGCCGAGAACATGATGGCCTACGCCGGATTGATCGATCCCGATCCCCGACCCGACACACAACAGACCACCGAGGCGGCCATCCGAGCCGATGCTCATCTCAACGCCGAGCAGAAAGACGCCCTGCTCGGCGTCTACCGGTCGTTCATCGCCGACGGTACTGCACCAGCTCCGGAGTGAGTGCCGCGATGTCGGTGGCCCCGGTGAGCGCCATCGTCTGGCGAATACCGGCTTCGAAGAAGTCGAGCACGAAATCGACGCCGCGCTCCCCCGCCGCTCCCAAGCCATAGAGGTAGGGTCGGCCCGCCATCGCGGCCGTCGCGCCCAGCGCCACCGCCTTGACGATGTCGCTTCCCCGACGAATGCCGCCGTCGGCCAAGATCTCGATTCGCCCACCCACCGCTTGGGCGACCGGGGCGACCAGGTCGATCGGCGCCGGGGCGCTGTCGAGTTGGCGTCCACCATGGTTCGACAGCGCAACCGCCGCCACGCCGAGATCGGCCGCGATCATCGCATCGGCGACGCTCTGCACGCCCTTGAGCACGATCGGTCCGTTCCAGATCGACTGCAGCCATTCGACGTCGGCCCACGAGAGCGCCTGGTCGAACTGCGAGTTGATGTACTCCGACAGGTTGACCGCACTCGATCCGTCACCGGCATCGTTGTCACTGGCCACGTTGGCAAAGGTGATGGGGTCGTGACGAAGGAAGTCGAGCGACCAGCCGGGATGGATGGCACCGTCGATCAAGGTGTCGAGCCCGATCTTCGGAGGCAGGGTGTAGCCACGCCGAACATCTCGCTCACGACGTCCGAGGACTGCGGTGTCGACGGTCAAGATGATCGCCTCGTAGCCGGCCGCGGCCGCCCGATCGACCAGATCCTTGACCAGGCCCCGATCCTTCCAGGTATAGACCTGGAACCACTTGGGACCATCGCTCACCCTCGCCACCTCCTCGATGGAGCGAGTTCCCATGGTGGACAAGCCGTAGGGAATGCCTCGATTGGCAGCGGAGCGGGCGACCGCCAGCTCACCCTGCGAATGCGCGATCCGGGTGAACCCGGTTGGCGACAGCACGAGCGGATACGGGAGTGGTCGTCCGAAGAGGGTCGTCGACGTGTCGATCTCGGAGACGTCACGCAACGCACGCGGGAACGAACTCGAGATCAGCGAAGGCGGCGGCGTTGCGCCCGAGCGCCCGCTCGTCCTCGGCTCCGCCGTCGATGTAGTCGAACACACCGCCCGGAAGTCGGCTCTTGGCGATTCTTCGAAGATCGCCGATGTCTGCGCAGCCGCTCAGCCGTCGTTCGATCGGATCCGTCTCGATCGACTTGAACTGCACCACCGACCGGAAGGTGTTGATCATTCCCATGACCGAACGGTACATCGCCTGCATCCTCCGCGACTCGGCCAGACCGCCGATGGATGCGTGCTAGACACAGGAACCATCCCGTCCCGACCGTGGAGCCACCATGCCCAGTACTCGCGAGACCCTTGCTGCCATCGACCTGTTCTCGGAGCTCTCCAAGTCCGAGCTGCGCGAGATCGAAAAGCTCATGACGCCGATCGACATTCGTGCCGGTCGCGAGTTCATCACCGAAGGGTCGGTCGGGCGAGAGGCGTTCATCATCCTCGAGGGCACGGCAACGGTTCGCCATCGGGGCCGCCTGGTCGCCACCGTGGGTCCGGGCGAAGTCCTGGGAGAGGTGGCGGTACTGGCCGGTCTGCCACGCAGCGCCACCGTGACGGCCGAGACGGACATGGTGGCCGAGGTCCTCGATCGCCGGGAGTTCAGTGCCCTGCTCGACTCGAACCCGAAACTGTCGAAGAAGATCCTCATCGCCGCCATCAAGCGGCTCCACGATCTCGAACCGGGTCTCCTCAGTTGACGGTCGCCGCCTCGTCAGCCCAGGAGTGCGGCGAGGAAGCGATCGTTTTCCTCCGGCGACGAGATCGTGACCCTGATGCCCTCACCGCTGAAGGGACGAGTGACGACCCCTGAGCGTTCGAGGTCGAGGTAGACCTCGTCGGTTCGTGCCCCCAGGTCGAGGTAGACGAAGTTCGCCTCTGGCTTCGGCACCTGCCAGCCGGCGTTCTCGAGTGCGGCCACCACCCGCACCCGCTCGGACACGATGACGCCCACCCGCTCCATCACCTCGTCGTGCGCCTCGATCGAGGCGATGGCTGCCGCCTGGGCGAGACCGTTCACGGCGAAGGGGAACAGCGTCTTGTCGAGCGACTCGATCAGCTCGGGATGACCCATGGCGTAGCCCACTCGCAGCGCCGCCAGTCCCTGGGCCTTGGAGAAGGTGCGCAGCACACAGAGGTTGTCGTAGCGGTCGAGGAGGTCGGGCACCGGGTTGCCGAGATCGTCGGACATGAACTCTCGATAGGCCTCGTCGAGCACGACCACGACGCTCGAGTCGATCCGATCGAGCAGGCTGACGATGTCGGACATCGGGACTGCCGTTCCGGTCGGGTTGTTGGGATTGGCGAGGATCACGAGCTTGGTTCGCTCGGTGACGCTGGCCGCAACGGCGTCGAGATCGAAGGTCGAGTTGACCAATGGCGTGGTGATGGCGACCCCGCCCACCAGCGAGGTGTACACCGGGTAGACCTCGAAGGAGCGCCAGGGGTACACGACCTCTTCGCCGGGGTCGACGTAGGTGAGCAGCAACTGCTGGAGCAGCCCGACCGACCCACAGCCGACCGTGATGCGGCTCGGATCCAGGCCGACCCACTCGCCGAGTGCTGCTCGCAACTCGGTGGCGCGATGGTCGGCATAGCGATTCGTGGTCTTCGCTGCGGCTTCCATGGCGGCGATGACCGACGGCACCGGACCCCACGGCGTCTCGTTCGATGCGAGCTTGATGGCGTCGACGATGCCATGCTCGGCTTCGGCCTGCGCTGCGCCCTTTCCTGGCCGATACGCAGGGAGAGCAGCGATGTTGGGGCGGGGTCTTCCGATCACCCGGTCACTCTACGTCAGGTCTCGGCGAGGTTCCGTTTCCGATGATGTCCTCCTCGTATGGCCCCCGGATCTAGCCTGGTCCGATGATCGAACCTCGCCGCACCCTTGCCGACACCGCAGCGCCACCCATCGACGTGCCCCGCTGGGACGTGTCCGCCTACTTCCCGAGTCTCGACAGTCGCGAGTTCACCACTGCGGAGGAGCAGGCCGGCGCTTCTGTCCAACGCCTCACCGCCCTGTTCGATCGTCATGACGTTCGAGCGGGCGACAAGGCGCTCGACCCGAAGGCGCCCGACGCCGGGGTGATCGCGGCGTTCGACGAGATCCTCGCCGAACTCAATCGCGTCACCGCCGAGATCGATCTGCTCGATGCCTTCACCTACGCGTTCGTCTCGACCGACACCACCGATGCACTCGCCCAGGCGACGATGTCCCGCCTGATGGAGCTCTCGGCGTCCATGTCGGATCTGCGAACCCGGTTCGACGCGTGGATGGCGGCGCTCGGCGCCGATGCATTGATCGCAGCCAGCACCGAGGCGAGTGCGCACGAGTGGCCGGTCCGCAAGGGGGCGATGCGGGCAGAGCGCCAGATGCCCGAGGGCGAGGAGCAGCTCGCCTCGCTGATGTCACTCACGGGGTCCTCGGCGTGGTCCCAGCTGTATTCCGACGTGAGCTCCGGGATCACGGCCGAGGTGGCGCTTCCCATCGGAACCGAGACGCACCCGATCTTCGCCATCCGCGGCATGGCGATGGACGCCGACCCTCGTGTGCGCAGGGCGGCCTACGACGCCGAGCTGGCTGCTTGGGAAGCCAACGCCATACCCCTCGCCGCTGCGATGAATGCCATCAAGGGCGAGCAACAGAAGCTTGCGCTCCGCCGTGGCTGGCCCTCGATTCTCGATGCCCAGCTGTTCGGCCAGGCAGTCAGCCGGAGGACACTCGACGCCATGCAGGCAGCCATGATCGGGTCGTTCCCTGACTTCCGTCGATACCTACGATCGAAGGCCCAACTCCTGAGCGCGGCGGCCGACGATCCGTCGTCAGCCGATGGCGGCCTGCCGTTCTGGAGTCTGTTCGCTCCGGTCGGCGCCGAGCGCAGCGTCACGTGGGCCGAGGCGCAGACCACCGTGAGCGAGGCCTTCGCTTCCTATTCACCCCAACTGCGTGGTCTGGCACAGCGAGCGTTCGAGAACGCTTGGATCGACGCCGGCCCACGGGCCGGCAAGCAGGGCGGTGCGTTCTGCATGCCGATGGGTGACGGTGATTCACGCGTGCTGATGAACTTCAACTCGTCGATGCCCGAGGTGTTCACGCTCGCCCACGAACTCGGTCACGCCTACCACAACACGACCATGACCGAGCGCACGCCGATCCAGCAGGGAACGCCGTCGTCCCTGGCCGAGACTGCGTCGATCTTCTGCGAGACGATCCTCATCCAGCACGGTCTCGCCACCACGACCGACCCGGCACAGCGGCTGAACCTCCTCGACGTCGACCTGCAGAGTTCGACCCAGGTGATCGTCGACATCCACTCCCGCTTCCTGTTCGAGGCCTCGGTCTTCGAACAGCGGGCCAACTCGACCATCTCGGTTCCGGGCCTTTGCGATCTGATGTCGGCGGCCCAGGAAGCCACCTACGGCGACGGCCTTGCGACCGATCAACGCCACCCGTGGATGTGGGCGGCCAAGCCGCACTACTACGGCTCGCTCTTCTACAACTGGCCCTACGCTTTCGGCTTCTTGTTCGGACTCGGGCTCTACGCCCGCTACGACGAAGATCCCGAGCGTTTCCGCTCCGGCTACGACGACCTGCTGGCATCGACCGGCCTGGCGCAGGCCCACGTGTTGGCGGCTCGCTTCGGGATCGACGTCGAGGACCAGGCGTTCTGGGAATCGAGCCTCGACGTCGTGCGCGCCCGCATCGCCGACTTCTCTTCGCTGGCGGAACAGGCCTGACGTCGGCGGGGTTGTCGCAACCATGGCCATCTCCCGACTCAATCACGCGGTTCTCTATGTTCGCGACGCCGAAGCCACAGCCGACTTCTACGCCACACTGCTCGACTTCGAGGTTGCCACCGCATTTCCCGGCGGCGTGTTCATGCGAGTCGCCCCCGACTCTCCCAACGATCACGACATCGCGTTCTTCTCGGTTGGTGCGAACGCCGGGCCGAACGCAGCCGGACGAGCGTCCGTCGGGCTCTACCACCTGGCCTGGGAAGTCCCGACGCTGCGCGAGCTGTTGGAGCGACGCGCCCGACTGCTCGATGCCGGCGCGTTGGCGGGCGAGAGCGACCATGGTGTGTCGAAGAGCCTCTACTGCAAGGACCCCGACGGCATCGAGTTCGAGCTCATGTGGGCCGTTCCCGCCGACCAACTGACCGAGGCCGACGCCGTCACCACGAAGGCGATCGACTGGGAGGCAACCATCGAACGGTTCGGGCTCGACACGGTGTCGATCACGCCGGCACCGATTGGCTGAGAGCACTCCAACGCGTTCCCTGGCTACGACATCAGATCGGCCACCACGTCGAGCCAGAGTTCGGTGGTGAGCCGCAGCGATTCGGTGTCGACGCGTTCGTCGTTGCCGTGGAAGCGCTTCGAGAAGTCGCCGGCGCTCAGGTCGGGACTCATCAGTCCGGCTCCGTAGGCAACGGCACCGAGGTCCCGGAACACCCGAGCATCGGTGAAACCAACCGACAACGACGGGCTCAGTCTGGCGGCTGGGAACGGCTTGTTGACCGCCTTCTGCACGCTGTCCCACAGGGGCGTGTCGAGCCGACTCATCGAAGCCATGTCGTTCATCAGCACCTCGACGCGCACCTTGTCGGCCAGGTCCCCGAGCGCTTGGTCGAGATGGGCTTGGACCTCATCGGGCGTCTCGCCAGGCAGGGTGCGGATGTCGACCTGGAGTTCGACGGCATCGGGAATGACGTTGGTCTTCATGTCGGGTCCACCATCGAGCACGTTGGTCGAGAAGGTGGTGTGCACGCACGAGTGCAGGTAGCTCGCACTGCCGGCGTCGGGCATGACGGCGAGCAGCTCGTCGAGCTTGTCGGGATCGAGCATGGTTGCTCGCACCTCGTCGGGAACCGGGAGGGTGTCGACCCGTTCGCGCCACAGCTCGTGGAACCGTGCCGGTGGCCGATACTCGGCAATGCGCTGGACCACCGCAGCTGCGGTGACGAGCGCGTTGTCCTTGCGGAACGGCATCGATCCGTGGCCGGGGACCCCATCGATGCGGAGGCGCCGCCAGGCGACGCCCTTCTCCCCCACCGTGAGCCCAACGGTCTGATCGCTGCCGACACCGCCGTGCAGTCCTCCGTTCTCGGTGAGGACGTAATCGCACCGGATCGACTCGGGATGGTGGTCGGCGATCCAGCGAGCCCCATGTGCGCTGCCGGACTCCTCGTCGGCAACGGCGAAGTAGAGCAGATCGCCCTTGGGCCGGAAGCCGGTGTCGGCGAGATGGCGGAAGGCCACCGCCATCGACGACGTGAGGTTCAGCATGTCGACGGCGCCGCGTCCCCAGACCTCGCCGTCGATGAGTTCGCCGGCGAACGGATCACGGCTCCAGCCATCGGGATTCACCGGCACCACATCGGTATGACCCATCAGGCACAGGCTCTTGGCCGACGGGTCGCTGCCCCTCAGTCGGGCAACGAAGGAGACGCGACCCGGTGTCGGCTCGAACCGTTCGAACTCGATCCGGGAGCCGCCGCTGCCGCTCGTGAGGTAAGTCTGCAACAAGTCGGCGTTGCGCACTTCCTGACCGGAATCGGCGTGACCGTTGTTGACACAGGCATTGCGAATCATGTGCTGGAGAAGGTCGACCGTGTGGTCGAGGAGCTGGTCGGATTGTCGCATGTCGGGCATCAACGGAGTCTTCCACGCCGACGCCCGACGGCGCCTCTTCGCCAACGGCGAGCACCCATCGGTCCGGCGGTTTCGGCTCGGTGGTTTCGCAGCCCATCGGAAGCCTTCTAGAGTCGTCGACTCGGTTCAGATCCGAACCGATTCGAAAGGAACCCGATGAGCAACGAATCGAGGCAGCGTTGACTGCCTCTCGCAAGACCACCGGTCGGTGGTCCGCAGTAGCACTCCTCACCCTGCTGGCATTCGTGCCGGCGAGTTGTGGCAGTGACACCAGTAGCAGTGACACCAGTGGAGGCGCCTCCGACG
This sequence comes from uncultured Acidimicrobiales bacterium, assembly GCA_963698395.1. GTDB lineage: Bacteria > Actinomycetota > Acidimicrobiia > Acidimicrobiales > SZUA-35 > JBBQUN01. The sequence continues at coordinate 9,546 of CAVOQQ010000008.1, read as the reverse complement.
AGGGGCAAGCCGAAACCTCCACCGAGATCGATGGCACGCTCACGATCGGAGCGATACCCGATCAAGATCCCGAGCAGCTCGCACGAACCTACGGGCTCGTCGCCGACTACCTCGAGGGCGCCGTTCCCGGGCTCACCGTGGAGTACCTCCCCGTCACCGACTATCAGGGAGCGGTGGCCGGCTTCCGAACCGGCGACCTCGACTTCGTCTGGTTCGGTGGATTGACCGGGGTGCAGGCGAGGCTCGAGGTGGAAGGAGCCAATGCCGTCGCCCAGCGAGACATCGACGCCGAGTTCACGAGCGTGTTCATCGCCAACACCTCCGCCGGGATCGAGCCGGTGGCCGACGTCGCCGGTCTGAGTGACTTGGCCGGCACCCGCTTCACCTACGGATCTGAATCGTCGACGTCAGGACGCCTCATGCCCGAGGCGTTCCTGAACGAGGCGGGCATCGATCCCGCCACCGACTTCGATGGCGCCGTCGGCTTCTCTGGGTCCCATGATGCGACGATCGAACAGGTCGAGGCGGGAACCTTCCAGACCGGCGCGTTGAACTCACAGGTGTGGGACGCCCGGCGGGCCGAGGGAGGCGTCGACGACAGCGCCGTCATCGAGGTGTTCCGGACCCCGTCGTACTTCGACTATCACTGGGTGGCCCGTCCCGAGATCGACGACCGATTGGGTGTCGGGGCGACCGAGGCCGTGGTGGAAGCACTGTTGGCGCTCGATGCGACCGACCCCGACCAAGCGGCGATTCTCGCCCTGTTCGGTGCCAACTCGTTCATACGCACCGACAACGCGAACTACGCCGACATCGAACAAGTGGGACGCAACGCCGGTCTGATCAACCAGTGATGTCGGCGCAAGCAGAGGAGCCCGAGTCGGCTCGTTCTGCACCGGCGGGGCTCGGGCCGACACGGTCCGGGCCCCTCGTCGCGCTGCACGATGTCAGTGTCCGCCACGGTGACGCCCCGGCCGAACAGGCGCTGCTGGAGGCAACGATCGTGATCGAACGGGGCGAGCGGGTCGCCCTGCTCGGCCCGAGCGGCGCCGGCAAGTCGACCGTGATCGACGTGATGGGGGGGCGCCGGCGCCCGTCGTCGGGTCGAGCACACATCGACGGCATCGACCTGGCCGAGACGACGGGCAGGACCGCCCGCGTCACTCGCGCCCGCATCGGAATGGTGGCCCAACGAAGCGAGCTCGTGCCGTCGCTTTCAGTCCATCGCAACGTGCTCCTCGGCCGGTCGGGACGACAACGCTCTGCCACGACGCTCTGGCGTCTCCTTCGCAACGCCGACGCCGGCGGCGTCGGCGCATCCCTCGAGTCGGTGGGCATCGCCGATTTGGCCGATCGGACCACGTCCTCGCTGTCGGGTGGACAACGGCAGCGGGTATCCATCGCCCGGGTGCACTACCAGTCTCCCGATCTCGTCTTGGCCGACGAACCCGTGTCGAACCTCGATCCGGTTCGGAGCAATGCCGTGCTCGAGTTGCTGACAGGGTTGGTGATCGGCTGCCCCCAACGATCACTGGTCGTCGCCCTCCACGATCCCGATCTCGCACGCCGTCATTGTGATCGCATCATCGGCCTCGACCGGGGTGTCGTTTCGTTCGACCTACCGACTGCCGAGGTCACCGACGAGTTGATCGACTCGTTGTACACCGCGCCACCGAAGGGTCGCGATCCCGATCATGTGAACGCCTCGGCTGACTGGCGCTGATGATCGCCGAGCATCGACGAACCCCGAGGTTCACCGTCTCGACGACCGTGGCGATGACGGTGGCGGTTGCCGTCACCGTCGCTCTGCTGCGCTCCGGTTCACTCACCAACCCCAGCGGCTTCGGATCGTTCGGAGCGTTCTGGTCGGCGGCCCTCGACCCGGCCTCGAGTCCGGCGTTCTTGCGTCGAATGGCTTCTGCCTCGGCAACGACGGCCTCGTTCGCTCTGCTCGGCACCTTGCTGGCGCTGGTGTTGGGGCTGATGTTCGCACCGGTGCTCGCCCACGTGTCATGGGACCTCGATCGACTTCCCGCCGGCCCGAACCGAACGGTCGGACGGGGACTGCTTCGCAGCGTGCGGGCAGCAGCGGTGCTCCCTCGTTCGATTCACGAGTTCGTGTTCGCGCTCGTGCTGATCCAGGTGCTCGGGCTGGATCCGATCGTTGCGATCGTGTCGATCGGCGTGCCCTTCGGCGCCGTGACGGCCAAGGTCTTCGCCGACCTGCTCGACGGTGCGGCACCCGAGGCAACCAACGCCCTTCGTGCTGCCGGCGCACCACGCCAGGTCGCGGTGCTTGCCGCTGCTGCACCGACGGCCAGTCGAGACCTGCTGTCCTACGCCTTCTACCGATTCGAATGTGCCATGCGCTCGGCGGCGGTGCTCGGGATCATCGGCGCGGGCGGCTTGGGTTACGAACTGGCGTTGAGCTTCGAATCGCTTCGCTATGACGAGGTGTGGACCGCCATCTGGGCGCTGGTCTTGCTGAGCGGGATCGCTGACCGCTGGTCGTCGTTCGTTCGCCAGGCCGAACGACGTGGGTCCTCCCCAGCAGGACGGTCGGAGCGAAAGCCGAGACACACATCGGTGATTCCACGGTCGCCGGCGGTGCGCTCGGCGCTACTGCTGTTCGCCTTCTCGCCGCTCGCCTGGTGGTGGGTTCACCCGGAGCCACAACGCTTGTGGAGCGGTCAGACCCGCTCCCTCGCCGCCGACCTCGCCGAGCGGGCCTGGCCTCCGGCCTTCGGCGACTTGGGGTTACGCGGATTGGTGCTCGACTCGGTCGACACGTTCATCATCTCGGTGCTCGCCATGGTGCTTGCGGTGACCGGCGCATCGGCGATGGCGTTTGCGTCTGGCGGCGGCTTGCGAGCGGTCGACGGCCATCCGACACCGGCGACGAGACTGGTCGAGTTCTTTGCCCGATCGCTGCTGCTGGTTCTGCGAGCCGTGCCGCCGCCGGTGTGGGCCTTCGTGGTCGTCCTCGTCCTCTTGCCTGGGATCGTTCCTGGCGCCGTCGCCTTGGGTCTCTACAACCTCGGCGTACTCGGGCGCCTGATGGCCGAGGTGCTCGAAAACGACAGCGACGGCGCCTCACCTGCCCTGCGGGCGGCGGGGTCGCCGTCTGGTGTCGCGTTCCTCACCGGTGCGCTACCCGCCGTCTGGCCGCGTTGGCAAGGTTTGGTGTTCTATCGGTGGGAGGTCACCATCCGCGACACGGTCATGATCGGAGCAGCGGGCGCCACCGGGTTGGGCCGGACGATCGTCCTCGATCTTGCCGGCCGGGCCTTCGATCGAGCGTTCGCTGCGTTGCTGGCGCTGCTGATCGTCACGTTCGTGGTCGATGAGCCGCCCGCGAGGGTTGGTGTTCTCGTGACGACGAGCTGGCTCGCCGAGCGATCAGCCCCAGCAGCTCCGGCTGGCGTACCAGGGCCGAACACCGTCGCGCTTCCAGGTGATGACGGCGGCTTCGTCTTGCTGGGCGTTGGTGGCTCGATGGGCCTCGAACACGCCGTATCGAGCGGCGTGGCCATAGGCGGCCCAGCTCGAGGCGAGGAACTGATAGGCGCCGCGGGCACTGGAGCGACGGTTGGCCGCCTGATAGTTGCCACCCGACTCACAACGACGGACCTCGAGCAGGATCGGCGGCACGTAGACACCGTGTCCGGCATCGACCCAACCAGCAGGGCCAGAAGGTGACTCGAGCGGAGCGATGGGCACCTCGAGCACCTCGAAGCCGGTGACCACCTTGTGCTCGGCCGAATCCGAGATGTAGAGCACGGCTCGGGCGGCGTCGTACTGTGACCAGTACGCATACCCGCTGGTGTCGGGTTCGCGGCCCAGTGCCCAGTTGTAGGCGTCGCGCAGCGGATCACCGGTGGAGCGGCTCTGCGCCTCTTCGGATTCGATCAGCGAGCGGGTGAGCGCCAGCAGCGACGCACCGCTCTCGATCTGGCTCACCCAGTAGGCGTGGCCATCGGCATCGGGTTCGCGACCGAGAGCCGCTCGATAGAGCCGAGTGATGCGATCGTTGGGAGCCAACGAGGCAAGACCCACCGGATTCGTCTCGCCGCCCGCTTCGTTGATCGCCGGTTCATCGAGGGCTGCCGACGGGCTCTGGGCCGACGCGGGCACTGCAACCAGCAGCGTCCCGAAGGCCAGGAGCACGGCAAACACCATTTTCATTTTCTTCAGCATGTAACCACCTCATCGCTCGCTCAGCAGCGAGGGCGCTGCTGAGTGGAAGGCCAGAGATGACGCTCGCCCGTGCATCACGACGTAGACGAGGGATTCCAAAACCGACGATCACGTACGCATGTCTGCGTCATCCCATGCCCCTCTGAAAGGATCCCGCCTTGGTTAGAGGCATGTGCGCTCGGGTTGTCGGCCCCCGAGTAAGCCGGTAAGTGTCGGTTACGTTACGGGAACGGCCGACAAATGCAAACTTGCTGTGTTCCATGCCACCTTCCCCGGGGAGGCGGTGTTCGAGCGGACCGGACCCGCTCGTGCAGATCATCTACGCTGCCGTGGTCACAGTGGAGGGACGATGAGCGAGCTTTACACAGCCTGGGATGGCAACGATTACCCCTGGCCACCACCCGAGGGCTGGGTCCTGGGCAATGACGGCCGGTATTGGCCCGAGGGCCAGCAGCCGGCCGGATCGGCCCCAACCGGCGCCGAGCCGCCCCCGTTTCCTGCTCCTCCACCGGGAGCGATGCCGCCCCCTGGAGGCATGCCACCGCCAGGTGGGATGGTGCCGGGCGGGATGGCTCCGGGCGCCGGGTACGGATCGGTTCCGCCCCCCGGCCAGCAGGTACCCGGGACCTACACGTATGGCGCGCCCCCGGCGAAGTCGAGCAAGGCCGGTTGGTGGATCCTCGGGATCATCCTGGTCATCATGGCGTTCGGTCTCGGTGGGTGCCTGCTCATCGCCGGCGTGATCAGCCGGGGTGCGACCGAACTCGGCGAGTCGCTCGAGGACTTCGAAGACGACTTCACCCGGCGCAACGAAGCAACCCAGGCCATCAGCGTCTCGTCGTGCAGCGTCGAGGGTGGCGTTCCGACGGCCTCGGGCACGGTCACCAATCCGCGGTCGGATGATTCGAGCTACTTCATCAGCATCGACTTCATCGAAACCGGCACCGGGGCGCTGCTCGGTTCGGCCGACACCTCGATCTTCGACATCGGTCCTGGCGACAGCGAGCCCTGGGAACTCCGGGCGCCGGTGAGCGGGATCGAAGGGGCGATCCAGTGCGAGCGAAGCAGCGACTCGATCCGTATCGCTGACTGAGCCGTCGCTCGTCGAGTGCATGGCAGCGGCAGTCCCGAAGCCCCGAATCCAGGACCCCGGAGATTCCACGGCCCGGAAATCCCACGACATGGCCTCGCCGACCCGATCACAATGGCAGGCCATGACGACCGCACCGGAACCACTCTCTCCGCACCGGCCAACCGCCGGCGTCCTGTCCTGGGCACAGGATCTCGAGCCGAACACGATCGAACAGGTCACGAACGCCGCCACGCTGCCGTTCGTGAACCAACCCGTCGCGCTCATGGCCGATGCTCACCTCGGCTACGGGGTGCCGATCGGCACCGTGCTCGCCACCAATGGCGCCATCATTCCTTCGGCGGTCGGGGTCGATATCGGTTGTGGCATGGCGGCACAGCAGTTGTCGCTCGGTGTCGACGAACTCGACCTCGATCGACTCCATGACCGGATCGCCGAGGTCGTGCCGGCCGGACAGCCCACTCGGGGTCGACCGGGCTCGGGCTCGTTCTGCGACACCGAGCGGATCGTCGATCTCGACGACTCGTCGGTGGCGCTGCTCGACCGCGCCCCGGATCACATCGAGAAGTACTCCGTTGCCAAGGTGCACGACCAGTTCGGCACCCTCGGGGGCGGCAACCACTTCGTGGAGGTGTGCCAGGACGACACCGGTACCGCCTGGGTGGTGCTCCACTCGGGCTCGCGTGGGGTCGGCAACGCCATCGCAAAGACCCACATCGCCGAGGCCAAGGGCCTCATGAAGTCGTATTTCATCGAGCTCGCCGATCCCGATCTGGCCTACCTCGTGGAAGGCACCGAGCCATTCGATCGCTACATCGCGGCCATGCACTGGGCCCAGGACTACGCCGCCCGGTCACGGTCGATGATGATGCGCTCGATCATCCGCGTCGTGGCGGATCAGGTGGGTCGTGGCGTGCTCGACGGTCCCGAGATCAACTGCCACCACAACTACACGACTCGTGAGCATCACCACGGCAAGAACCTGTGGATCACCCGCAAGGGTGCGATCAACGCGAGCGAGGGCACGCTCGGGATCATCCCCGGCTCGATGGCGACCGGTTCCTACATCGTCGAGGGACTCGGGTCCCCGGCGTCATACGGTTCGGCATCGCACGGCGCCGGTCGCACGATGTCTCGCACCGCAGCCCGCAAGACGCTGTCGACCGAGTCCCTCGATACCCGCATGAGCACCATCTCGTGGAACCACGATGCTCGGGCCCTGCTCGACGAGCATCCCGACGCCTACAAGCGCATCGAGGACGTGATGGACGCCCAGGCCGACCTGGTGAAGCCGGTGGCCCGCCTCGAGACGGTGCTGAACTACAAGGGCGCCTGAGCGCATCACCACTCGTCGGGCCATGCCGACGTCGTGGGCGATCGCGATCAGTGAACCTCGACCTCGAGATGCTTGACACCATGGATGAAGCTCGAACGAAGGTGTGATGGGGGCGCGGCGAGCGTGAGTCCGTCGACTCTGGTGATGAGCTGTTGGAGCATCATCTTCGTTTCGAGGCGGGCAAGGTGCGCTCCCATGCAGAAATGGGTCGAGAACCCGAAGCTCAGGTGCGGGTTCGGAGAGCGGTCGATCACGAACTCGTCTGCTGTTTGCCCGAAGACGGACTCGTCTCGATTGGCCGAGGGGTAGAACATGGCGACCACCTGGCCCGGCTCTACTCGCTGTTCGCCGACCTCGACCGGTGCCGTGCAGGTCCGGCTCATGTAGACCACCGGTGTCGCCCAGCGAGTGATCTCCTCGACCGCCGTGTCCCAGAGTGGGTCATCGAGCGCGGTTGCGGCGAGCCGCCGCCAGATTTCGGGTCGCTCTGCAAGCGCGATGACACCGTGGGAGATGTTGTTGCGTGTGGTCTCGTTGCCGGCAACGAAGAGCAGCAGAATGTAGGAGAAGAACTCGTCCTGCGTCATGCCGCCCGCTGCGGTCTCCTGCACCAGCAGCGTCAGGAGATCATCGCGCGGGTCGTCGAGGCGCTCGGCCGAGAGACCCTCGACGTACGCCGCCATCGCAGCCGCAGCCTCGAGACGACCTTCGAGCCCGCTCGAGTACTCGGCGTCTTCGGTGCCGATGATGGCATTCGACCACTCGAAGATCTTGTCGTGGTCTTCCGCCGGCGTGCCCAGCAGTTCACAGATGGCAGCCAACGGGAGCTTGGCCGACACCGAGGTGACGAAGTCGAACCGATCGCTCACGAGCGCCTCATCGAGAATCCGGTCGGCAAGGGCGCGGTAGTGCGTGACATAGCGCCGAATCATTCGGGGAGTGAAGCCCTTGTTGGCGCGGCTGCGGAGTTGGAGATGGTCTGGATCGTCGAGCACGAGAAGGTTACGGCCGTCGCTCTTGCCGCGAACCCGGCGAACGTTGTGTCCATCCGTGATCGTGAAATGCGTCGAGTCTTTGGCGACGGCGATCACGTCGGCATGTCGGGCGGCGATGAAGGCCTCGTCTTCGAGATCAGGATCGGGGATCGCCTGGAGCACCATTCCCGGCTGCTCTCGGCACCAAGCGAGCTGTTCGTGGGGTATTCCGTCGACGTAGACCTCGCTGGAGAACACATCGATGTCGGTGGTCGATTGGCGGAGCATGGTCATGGACGCAGTCTGGCACCACGGACATCGCTTGTCCTTGGGGACGGGGCCGGATGGCAGTTGCCCCTCGTCGCTCCGGGTGGGAAGGTCGGGGTATCGACAACTGGGGAGGGACCAATGTCGAGGATCTGGCGAATGGTGTATCTCGTCGCGGCTGCTGCAGTTGGCACGGTGGTGGTGGGGACGATTGGTATCGGCGCGGCCGAGGCGTGGGGCCCGACGTCGGAACGAACCGGGCGTCTCCTCGACACCGAGGTGGGCGAGCGTGAAGTGTGCACGGGGACCGGCACCACCCGAAGGTGCAGGATGGTGGACACCTTCGAAGTCGTCGGCGAGTACGAGAACGGCACCACGTTCACCAAGAAGGGTGAGGACCCCTACCGCGCGGTGCGGGGCGAAACCGGGGCCATCGCCATCGAAACGTCCGACCTGACCGGACGAATCGTGTCGCTCGACAGCAGCAGTGGCTCTTGGCAAGAACGGCCTGGCATGTACCTGTTCGTCGGCAGCCTCTTCACCGCCCTTTGGGTGGCACTGATCGTGGCGTTCGAAACGAAGCGTCGACGTGGCGAGACAGACATCGGCTCGTTCCGTCGACCTGAGTGGCTGGCCATTGTCCCCGGCATGGTCCTCGGCCTGGTGCCGCTGACGATGCTCGGGCTTCGCTTGTCGCCTTCGGCCGGTTCATCCCAGAGCAGCGAGGGCTCCGAGAGGGCTGGATCCACGCCGGCGGTCTTCCTCGAGAACTCGTTCAACTATGCGCTCGTACAAGCAGAGGCCGGTGAGGGGCCGGGAATCGCCGTGAACGAAACCTTCCGGCTCAGTCCTGGAGCGTCGATGTCGACCGTTGGACTCGAGCACCTCAACGCCGCCGAGATCGCTGCATGGCAATCGGCCGATGTCTTTGCCGTGCCGCTCCTCCAGGAAGGAAACGTGAGCGGTCCATTCAACATCGTGACCTTCCTTGCCGGCAATCCTGGCAACGTGGCCGAGAACGTGCGATGCCCCGAGGGACTTCGGAGCTTCAAGGAGGAGATTGCCCCGGGACCGATCTATGGCGGGTTCGTGTGTTTCGCTCCCGAGTTCGAGGGCATGGAGTTTCACGTCACGGTCGGATCCCGCCAGCTCACGACCGAGGACTTCCGGCCTGCCTACCAACGGTCGGACGGCACCACGGTCGAGAACTGACCGGAGTCGCTGAACTGGTGAACCTTGCGCCCCCGGCAGGACTCGAACCTGCAACCGTCAGATTAGAAGTCTGGTGCTCTATCCGGTTGAGCTACGGAGGCTTGTGCGAGGCGCAGGCAAGGGCCCGAGCGACAGCCCGACGAGCCTAGTGCGATCGTTTGGCGAACAGGACGAACCCGCTTCGTTCGACCCGACCAGGAAAGGTGTTCGTTGTTCGCTCGACTGCACGCTAAGCTTGTCGATTCCTGGTGGTCGTAGCTCAGTCGGTTAGAGCGTCAGTTTGTGGCACTGAAGGCCGGGGGTTCGATTCCCCTCGATCACCCCAAGTATCTGCCAAAGTGAAAGTGCGTGCCTGCGTCGGCTTGATGCTGGCTGAACGCTATGCTTCGGCGGCCACACAAGCGCCTCTAGCTCAATTGGCAGAGCAACGGACTCTTAATCCGCAGGTTCCGGGTTCAAGTCCCGGGGGG
>CAVOQQ010000007.1:0-160459 GCA_963698395.1 uncultured Acidimicrobiales bacterium | reverse complement strand
TATCGAACAATTCGCCGCCGTCTATCGGTCTCCAGTCGACGAAGCCGCCGCCACCGAGGACCTCGTCGTTCCACTGCATTTGCGCCTCAGGCCCCTCACCGAAGCCGTTGCGCCACATCTCGGTCGTGATGGCCAACACTCCGAAGTTTTCGAGCCCCAATCGTTGAACACGCCGTGTCCCGGGTGCATCAGATCGACGATGGCCTGTTTGTCGTTGGCATAGTTGGCGTATCCGGTGATCTCGGCGCCCTCGACGGCGATAGCGTTGTAATCGTCGAGGTCCATTTGAGGATAGTCCCAGTCATGTTCGAAAAGGGTCGGAAATCTGAGGATCAACCCGCCGCTGGTGTGATAGGTGTGGATGGCCGCAATGTTGGGTCTCGATGTGATGTAGTTCGCCAACGCCCAGGATTCAGGCTCCGACAAAGGGAAAGGTCCCGAAGCGAACTGCTTGGCGCTCCAGTTGGCAGGAAAATTACGGTTGAGGTCCACACCGCCCACCCGGTCCTCATTGAACTCACCGTCGCCGTCGTTGTCGAGACCCTCGGTCATGACGCGGTAGAACGTGCCGGTCTTTTCTTCCTCGCCTCTCCGAAGCATCAAACGGTCGTCGTCGGGCGATATCTTCCACTCCCCTTCCGGATCGACAACCCTCATACGCAGAATGCGACCGTCGCGATCCAGATCGTCGGGCGGGTCTTCGTCCACCAATCCGTCGCCATCGAGGTCGGTGGGCCGGATGTTCCAACGGTGATTTTCGCGAGACGGACTGTCGACGGAAATCGCCCGCCCGTCGGGATTGACGATGGGCACGACGTAAAACGCGTGATGATCCACGAGTCTCGGTGATACGCGGCTCCCGACCGTAGGAGTCGAGCAGGTGATCGATGAAGTGAAGAGTCGCTTCGCCTGCTAGAACTTCGCCCCCGTGTATGTTGCCGTCCACATAAAAGGCCGGCTTCTCAGAGGCTGGGCCGGTCGCCGGGTTGTTGATCTGCACAGCAAGAAGAAGGGGGCGACCGCCTCTGCTTTCCCCGATCTTCTCGAGCACTACCAGGTCGGCGAATCGATCGGCGACGGCGGCGAGGTAGGCCTCGATCTCCTCTACCGCGTGATAACGATCGAAGGTGATGAGCGGCGCCTGGCTCGCCGCTCTCCCGGGCTCCGGTGGCCCGGCGACCAGACTCGAAGAGCCGAGAAGGACGACGACAGATCGCCACGTACGTCGGTTTGAAGATGCGGCAGCAGGCCATGTTCAAAAACTCCACAATGCCGGGATCAAGAGCGAAGCGATGATCCAAAACATGATGGTCAACGGCGCACCGAAACGGACGAAGTCACCGAAACGGTAGCCTCCGGGACCCATGACCATCAGGTTGGTCTGGTAGCCATAGGGCGTCATCAGTCCCGCCGAGGCGGCAAACGCCACGGCGACCAGGAAGGGCCGTGCGTCGACTCCGAGGTCGACGGCGAGCTGCATGGCGATCGGAGCCAGCAGGATCGCGGTGGCGTTATATGGAGATCGTCTGGGTCATCAACGAAGTGAGGAGGTACAAGACCGAGAGCATGACCGCGGGCGTGAAGATCTCGGGGTTCGCGCTGTGCAGCCGGAGAATGCCGCTGGCGAGGAACTCCGCCGTTCCGTCTTTTGCATGGCGGCGCCGACAGGAACGAATGCCGCGATCAGGAACAAGACCGACCAGTCGACTGCGCGGTAGGCCTCGGCAGGGCGGAGGGCACGCAGCGACAGCAACGCGATGGTGCCGACAATAGCGCCCTTGAGAATGTCGACGACACCTGTCGCGGCGAGGATCACGACCGTCGGAAGAATCACCAATATTGCGGACCTGGTGCCGGTTAATCGAGTTTCCACTACGTCGTCGCGCGCCGTGACGATGAGGTCCTCCGAGTGGCGAAGTTGCCCCATGCGGTCCTCGGGAACCACCAGCAACAGGTCGTCGGCGAACTGCAACCGAATGCGGGCGATCTTGTCGTGCAGGATCGCTCCCTCGCGCCGGATCGCCAGAACGAAGGCGCCGACCCGCTGGCGGAAGTCGATCTCCTGCAGGGTTCGTCCGATCAGCGAGCTGTTGCGCGGGACGATCGCCTCGACGAGAAACTGACCTTCTTCGGAGATCTCGGCGTCGGTGAGACGAACCTCTGAGAGCGGCGCAACCCCTTTGGCGCTGCTCAGCCGCATGAGGTTTTCGGCCGATCCGCGCACGACCAGGACGTCATCGGCGAGGATGCGTAGGTGTCGAAGGTTCTCCGTCACGTGGTCGACGCCGCGGTGCACGGCAATGACGGTGATGTCGTAATCGCGATTCACCGCGCTTTCCGAGATCGTCTTGCCGATGAGCACCGACGAAGGGCCCACCAGAACTTCGGTGAGGTAGTCGCGCATCTCGTACTGGCGGGTCAGCGCCTCGGGAGTCGATCGAGTTGGCAGCAGGTAGGGGGCGGCGAAGATCACGTACGTCAGGCCCACCACCATCAACACGATGCCCAGCGCGATGAACTCGAACATGCCGATAGGAGCGAGACCGTAGTCTTCCGCGATAGCGCTCACCAGCAAGTTGGTGGACGTGCCGATCACCGTGAGCGTGCCGCCGGCGATGCACGCGTACGACAGCGGCAGCATGAACTTCGAGGGGCTGAGATGGAAACGCCGTGACAGGTCGACCACCAGCGGAATGAAAATGGCCACCACCGCGGTGTTGTTGAGGAAGCCCGACAACAGGCTGGCGACCACAAGCACGAGCGTCATGGCCAGCCAAGCCCGCGCACCCGTGGCGGCGGCGATGCGGTCGGCAGCGGCGGCGAGCACCCCGGTTTTGACGAGCGCATGCCCGAGCACCAACATTGCGCCGACGGTTACTACCGCCTTGTTGCTCAGCCCGGCGACAGCCTCGTCGACGGTGACGATTCCGGCGACCAGGAGAACCCCCAGAAGCAGCATCGCCGTGACCTCGATAGGGAAGACCTCGAGCACAAACAGCGCCAGCGCGATGAGAATAAGCGCCAGCATGAATGCGATTTCGAAGGTCACGAATACCTGCACGGAACGGAGCGATAGCCCAAGGGCACGGTAGTGGCTGTGGTTGAACAGCCTGCCCGGAGAGGTTGCGGAAGGATACACTGGCGCGCCGCACTCGTGTCGGGGCGACGCGCGTGAGGCTGAGGAACTAGAATGGCGTCGTGCCGATTGATCTCTCGGGTACCCGTGAGCCGGGAATTCGCATGAATCGCAGCAACATTGGACTCGTACGCCGGACCGCGCTCGTCCTCGCCTGCTGCCTTTCGCTCGTCGGCAGCGCCCCCGGCGCCCAGGGCGACGGTGCGATCGCGTTCGTCGGCGTCAGTGTCATCCCCATGGACACGGAGCGGGTGCTCACCCGCCACACGGTCATTGTTCAGGGCGATCGTATCGTTGCCATTGAGCCTGCGGACGAAGCTTCTTTGCCCCCGGGGACGAGACGCATCGAAGCGCAGGGCCGCTACCTGATTCCCGGCCTAGTCGATGTCCACGCGCGCGTACTCTCTGACCTGCACATCGCGCACGAATTCATCGATGATGAGCTTGCGGTGATGGTGGCCAATGGCGTTACCACCTGGCGCAGCCCGGTCGGCACGGCCCGACTCCTGGATGATCGCGAGCGCATCGCCAGCACGGACGTCGTCGCTCCGACGCTCTACGTTGCCAGCCCCCTGCTGACCAACGCCGGAACCGAAGACGCCGCAGATCGGCGCGTCCTGCGCACTCCCTTCGAGGCGGCGGCTGCGATCCGCGGCTTCGACAGTGCCGGATACGACTTCGTGTCGCTGGGCTTCGATCTCTCGTCGGACATGTATCAGGGGATCGTGCTCACGGCGCGTGGATCCGGCATGCCCGTCATCGGGCACGTCCCCGCGACCGTCGGACTGCGGCGGGCGCTCGAGGCGGGACAGGAGATCGCCCATCTTGATGGCTACCTCAAGGCAATGATGGACGACGCTGGCTCCACCGCAGGCCTATCGGGCGGAGGCGTATGGAGACAGGAAAACTGGGCCGCGCTCGACCGCATCAACGAGGAGCGAATCGAGGACCTGGTGCGCGCCACGGTCGATGCGGAGGTGTGGAACACGCCGACGCTCTCGTACCTGGACGTCGCATTCGGCACCGGGCGCACGGACGCCGACATCGAGCAGAGCCCGGAATACCGCTTCGTGTCGCCGACCGTTCGAGCCGCGTTGCTGGCTCCTCGGGACCGGTTTTGGTCGAGCCCGCCGGATGTCAGGTTGCGCCGGCGCTATGTCGAGCTGCGCAGCCGCTTGGTGCGGGAGCTTCATCAGGCCGGGGGAAAGCTTCTGCTCGGCTCGGGAGCCCCGGAATGGATGCTCCTTTACGGGTTCGGCGCGCATCGCGAGCTCGGGGCGATGGTTGCCGCCGGTTTGCCGCCGTTTTCGGCCCTTTCGTCGGCGACTCGCAGCCCGGCTGTCTTCCTCAGTTGGGGAGGCGGTGGCGGGCGCACCGAATACGCCACCGTTGAAGAAGGCACCATCCGGTTCGAGTCCGCCGTTACCGGCGAGGTGGATTTCGGCACCATCGCCGTCGGCAAGCGGGCGGACCTGGTGTTGCTCGGCAGCAACCCCCTTGACGACATCAACAACACGCAGGCCATCGAAGGTGTGGTCTTGCGCGGCCGATGGCTTCCGCGGGAAGAGCTTGATGAGCTACTCGGGGGCGCCGCGGCAAGGCTGTCCCGGGCGCGCCGTTCGACCGGCTCATGACGGAGGTGCGAGCGCATCCAGAAGCTGTGGGTCGGGTTTGCCCTCGCGCTTCAACCAGATGCGGCGAAGCGACGGCGTACCCTGCGATTCAGTGACAGCGCGGGGGAGCGTTCCGCCCCAGCATCTCGATGAAGCGCCGCGGCGGCAAATCGCCGTGGCGTGTTCCCAGGAGCGGCAGCTCGAGCGATTCGTAGCCGCGCTCCGCAGCGGCCCGCAGCACCGCCGACAGTGCCTGTTCGATCCACTCCTCCGTCCAGGAGGGCTCCTGGTCCAGGTCGTGAACGACGGCCAAGAGGCGTGCCGGCCGGCCGGGCTTGACCACCACCGTACCCACCTTCCGGGGCCTTGCTTCCCACGCCCGCGTCATCACGCGAACCGGATGCTCTGTACAGACGAGCTCGTCGGTCTGCGTGCTCAGCACCATCCAGGTGTCTTCCTCGAGAGCGACGGCGTCGACGGGGAAGGGTGCGTCGTCTGCGCCCGCCGCCACCACGCGGATGCCGGCACAGGTCGCCGACAGGCGGCGGCCGCCCGGTATGATCCGCAATTCGGCTCGGGGCTTCAGCTCGTTTTCGCGGCATGTCGTCGGTGGGCTGGAAGGCGAAAGAAGAAGGTACTGCCCCGGTCGTCTCCCGGACGGCAACCGATCTGTCCGCCGTGGGCCTCGATGATGCTGCGGCTGATCGACAACCCCATACCCATGCCCTCTTCTTTGGTGGTGAAGAAAGGTTGAAACAGATGTTCGCAGTCAGGGTCCGTCAACCCGGCGCCACGGTCGACGACGGCGACCTCGATCTCCCCGTTGTCGTCGCCGCGGCTGTGGATCTCCACCGCCGGCCCACTCGGCGGCGTGGATTCGATGGCGTTGCGAATCAAGTTGAGCACCACCTGCTGTATCTGGACCTCGTCGGCCATGATGTCCGGAATGTCGTCGGCCAGATGTAGATGGAGCTCGATGCCGAGCGGGCGAGCCTCGACCTCGGCCAGTGGCATGACTTCGCGTACGAGCGCGTTGACGTTGCACATTCGCAGCTCGCTATTGCGCTTGCGCACCAGGGCCTTGAGCCCGTGGATCATGTCGCCGGCCCGCACCGCCTCGTTCGAGATACGGCCCAGGACTTCGATGATCTGCTCCTGATCGAACAACCCCGCCTCGATCATGCGGCGGCAGGCTTGTGTGTAGGTCGACACCGCCGTGAGCGGCTGCGTGACCTCGTGCGCGATGCCGGTCGCCATTTCTCCGAGCACGTTTACCCGCGCCAGGTGGGCCAGGCGTTCACGGTGCTCGTGCGCCTCTGCCTCGGCCTCGAGGCGCTCTGCCTCCGCCCGCTTGCGGGCGGTGATGTCGATCATGAAGCCCCGCAACATGGTGGGAAGCCCGTCTTCCTTCACCACCGCGACCAGGTCATGCAGCCACACGACGTTGCCGTCGGCGGCGATCATACGGTACTCGAACTCGTAGCAGATCGGTAAGCGACGATTGCCGGGCGCAGTACGCCAGAGCATCGACGGCGTCGTCCGGGTGCATGTGATCGACCCAGAACGTCGGCTCGTACCAGCGTTCGATCGGGTAACCGAGCACGTCGACCGCTTGCGGGCCGACGTAGGTGAAATTCCAGCTCGTAGCGTCGGCCACCCAGGGTATGACGTGAACGGTTTCGAGAAGCAAGCGCAGCCGCTCTTCGCTCTCGCGCAGGGCGTCGGTACGCTCGGCGAAGCGCTCCTCGAGTCGCTCGCGATGGTCCTGGTCGCGGCGACGTAGGGCCGACAGGTGCCGCGGCGGCCTTCGAGCAACGCCAACACCAGCGCAGCAAGGTGCCGACGGGAGCGTAAAAGACGGGTTGCCGATAGAACGGCAGAATGGTCGGAAGACCGGCCGCATCGACCATCCGAGCCACCGAAGAGCCCACGCGCCTGCACCTCGAACGCGGTGCCGCCGTCCGAGACCCTGTAAGCAGCGCTTCGCGATACGTGGACCACGCGACCAATCGCCGTCGTCGAGCCGGAACCGCGTAAGCACCGATTCGGGCGTTTGTTGTCCCCAATACGCGTGGGCCGTCCACCGGAACCAGGCGGCGCGCCGATCGACGCGGGCTGGTGAGGGTGCGCGCGGCGACGGATCGGCGGTTTCGGCCAGGCTCAACACGTCGACGCCCCTGCCCGAAGTGCCGACGATCACGCGATCCCCGAGCGGCAGGATGGGCCACAGGTCGGCGTGCTCAGGCCGGCGGTCACGTCGATGCTCAGCCACTCACCTGCCTGCAGGCGCGCGAGGCCGCCGCCCGTCGAGATCCACAGCTCGCCCGCGGGTCCGAGACGCAGCTCCTGGACCTTGTCGTGGATCAGTCCCGTTGGCAGTGGTGATGTAGTGCGGGCATCACCGTCATCGATATAGCCCAGACCGCTCGACTGGTCGCCGAACCACAAGCGACCGGCGTCGTTTACGGCGAGGGTGAAGATGCGGTTCTTCTGCAACCCCTTTCCGTTGTCCAGTGCGTCCATTCACCGTCGCGCCAGCGACTGATTCCGCCGTAGGTAGCGAACCATCTGCTGCCGTCTTCCTTCAGCAAAGTCGTAGACGCGACCGTGCACCAGCCCCTGGTCGGGCGTCCAGGGCTCGAAGCGAAACGTCACCCGTCCACGAGGTGCGGCCGTCGTCCTCCAGAACGAAGGCCCCCGGCTGCGAGGCCGTCGATGGCGATGCTCGTCGTCACGCCCATGCCGAGAAACCACAGGCGGCCGTCGCGATCCTTGCGGATCTTGTGCACCAGCGGCGCCCTCAGTCCCTCGTCTTCGCCGAAGTGTTGCCAGCTCTCGCCGTCCCACCGGTAAGCACCGGGAGCGCGGAGCCGCTCGAGATCCAGATGCCGCCGTGGCGGTCCTCAGCCAGGCCGGTGATCTCCCGTAGCTCCGCCCCGTCCACGCGGTCCACCCACTCGACGTTCCCGTCCGGACGGTGTATCGCCACGCCGTCGGCGGTCGCGAGCCACAGGGAGCCGTCTCGGGCGGGCAAGATCTCGAGGATGTCGTTGCGCAGGCTGGGAGAGGGAACCTCCCAATGCGTCCAGCGTTGCAGCGAGGCGCGAACAGATGGAGCCCGGCCTGGGTGCCGACCCACAGGTCGCCGTCTTCGCGGAACCTGACGAAGAGGGCGCCGGCCATCTGCGGCGGTACCTTGTCGATCGACGACCAGCGACCATCCTGGCGGAAGCGTACGTCTCCCGACCGGTAGACACACGATGGCGTCTCCGCCGGCGGAGATGTCCATCGACTGGAACAGGTCTGCGGGTTCGCCGGGGTTGCGGCGAGGCGAGATCATCGCCGTGCCATTCCCAGATGCCCCGGGCCCGTGCCGGGTGGGCAATCGACGCCAAGCCCTGCTCCGGCGGTCGTCTCGACGAGCATGGATACACCGAGACGTCGCCCGTCGCCCGATGGAGAAGAATGAACTGCTCCCAGGCGCCGTCTTCCCAGCGCTGCAGGCCACTTCCCGTGGTGAGCCACAGTGATCCCGCGCCGTTGCTCCAGAGCTTGACGGCGTCGTGGTCTCCCGGAACAGGCGCAGCCTCGGCGTCACCCATCGGAACGATTCGCCGTCGTAAATCGACGCCTCGAGGGTGGCCTCGCGATCCGCCTCGGCGAGCACGAACACCTCGCCGGGAGCACCCGCGGTGATGGTCACGGCGCTGAATGAGCTGCCATCGAGGGAGACCTCGATCTGCCGGAATCCCTCGCGGCCTCCGCCGGGGACAGGCGACGACCGGAGGCGACGACGATCTCGTCGTCAGCGAAGGGGCGACCGCCTCGGGCAACTGAGCCGGGATTCCTTGCGGTGCCCCGACGGGATTCCACTGGTAGCCGTCGAACCAGGCCATGCCGCGATGCGTGGCGGCCCAGATGGTCCCGGCGCTAGTCTCCACCAGGTCGTACACCGAGTTCGAGGGCAGGCCCGGAGTAGTGGTGAACTGCGCCCAGCGCCATGGCTCTTCGAACGCAGCCGCGAGCTCGGTACCCGGCCGCGGCTCGAGGGAGGCTTGGGCGCGGGTCTCGGCGGGCACCGCAGCCGCCGATGCGCCGCAAGACACAGCAGGAGCATGGCAATCGGGCGTTGCTGCGTCTCTTTCCGGCCTACGATGTCGCCGCATGGTTTCTCCGTCGTGCCAACGCCGAAGAAAGGAGTATAGTTCGCTCCATACGCATCGCTCGCGGCTCTCGGGTCCCCGCGGGACAGGAAAGAGCATCGTCAACGGGCCGACCGTATGAACACGATCTCGACAATCAGCTCGCCGTCGCATCGCGGACAGTCCTTCGAGGGCGCGAACATGGACGACGGCGTTGACACCCGCGCCCTCAGCCCCGGCGATCTCGTCAGCATCCGCACGCTCAACTCGGTGTACAACCTGCGGCTCGACGAGCCGGCCCGCGGCCGTGGCGTGGCCACCGGCGACAGCGAGTTCATCAACAAGGAGGCGCGTGCCAGTCTGATCGGCGCCACGCTCACGGGGCGAGGGTCGATGGTCAAGGTGGGACTGGGTCCTGCGTGGCTTCAAGGTAGTCCTGTCGATTCCGGGCGGCGAGTTGCTCACGTCGAAGGTCGCAGGGTATCGAGGTCAACGGCAAGCCGCTGATTTCCGTGGCCGCCGGCACGCACTAGGAGCATGTCCGGGTGACGGGCGGGTGCCGTTACTCGGACACGCTCCTAGGCTCAGGAACACTAGTAGCCCGCGGCGAGCGTGATCGGTCTGGCGCGGAAGCGTTGCGGGGCCTTCGGCCGTCGTGCTTGGCCGCTGTGCTCCCGTTCTCAGCTGCTCTCGAGCCCGCACCGAGCGCCCGGAGGGCCTTTACGCGCAGATACGGACCACGCGCGGGCTTGATCGTTGCCCGCCTGGAGCCGGACAAGGCGCCGCTGGCGGTGACCAGCTTCGTCGGCCTCGCGCGAAGGAACGATCGCCAACGATGCCTTCGCAGAAGGGGAGCCGTACTACGACGGCTCGGTGTTCCACCGCGTCGTACCGGGGCACGTCATCCAGGCGGGCATGCCGGCGTCCGGACGCAGCGAGGCGCGCGGTCCGGGTACACCTATCCGAACGAGATCCACGCCGCCTTGAGCCATGACCATGCCGGTGGCGCTCGGCGTGGCGAACGGCGGACCGGGCACGAACGGCGCCCAGTTCTACATCACCCTCGGCGATCGGTCGTACCTCGACGGCGACTACATCGTCTTCGGTGATGTCATCGAGGGCATGGAGGTGGTGACGGGCCATCGAGCAGGGCGACGTCATCGAGGGCATCCGGATCGAGCGGATCGGTGCCGAGGCCGAGGCATTTCCGCGCGGACACGGCGAGCTTCGAGCAGAGAGTGGCGGCGGCGGAAACCCGGGTCGAGAAGACCGCCGGGACAGGAAACGACTCGAGGCTGGAGTGGGTCAGCCTCCATCTCGCCCGATCCAGGCGCTGTATTCCGGCTCCGGCTGCGGCGCTTTCCGCAGCGGCCGGGGAGAGGCGGGCTGCGTGGCCGCCGGTGACCGACTCTCGATTCGCTACGCGGGCATGGCGTTGCGCTACCGTGGACACATGACTCGACGTCACCGGGCCGCTCTTCGAAGAGGTCCGATTTGCCAGCGCCGCCGACGGTGCGCCACAGAACGTCGACCTGGACGGCGTCGCGTTCGAATACGACGTCGGTGATCGAGCGTCACCCCCGGGTTCGACGAGGCGATTGCGGAATGCGTCGTGGACGGCCAGGAAATCGTCGTCGTTCCCGCTCGGATTCGCCCATGGATCACAAGGCTTCTATGGACCCGACCGACCCGGCCGGGATCGCCTGGTCATCCCACCCGACACTCTGGTCTTTGTACGCGATCGAGATCATCGATCAGTAGCGTGCGCTCGCGTCGCAGTTTTTGTTGCGTCGCGGTACAAACGGGTTAGCAAACGAAGCACCTACCGCAGAGGAGGTGGCGATGGGTTGGGAGCTGCCCTGGCAGTGGTTCTGGGTAATCCTCTCCGCGTTCTCATCGTCGGCGAGATCTTCACCGCCGGCTTCTTCATCCTGCCGTTCGGTATCGGCGCCGCCGCCGCGGCCGCCGTCGCCTGGTTCGAAGGCGGCCTGGCCTGGCAATGGGCTGTGTTCCTGGTCATCTTCGGTGGCGCTGCTCCTACCGCTGAAGCGATTCGCCGACTCCGTGTCTCCGGAAACCGGCGTCGGCGTTGCCTGCCGACCGCGTCATCGGCAAGGTCGGGACCGTCCTCGAGGCGGTGCAGGCGCACGGCGTCCACCGGCCGCGTTCGGATCGCCAGCGAGGAGTGGCGTGCCACCGCCGAGGGAGAAGAGACCATTCCCGAGGGCACTCAGGTAGAGGTCTTGAAGATCGATGGAACGCACGTGGTGGTCGCCCGCGTGGTCCCAAGGCGGCGACGACCTGATGAGTCTCCGCAACCATCATCATCGTCGGCCTCGTCGTCATCGCGGTCGTCGCCGCCGTCGGGGCGGTCACCTACATCGCAAGGGGAGGAGACCAGATGGTCAACACGTTTTCCTCCTGATGGTGATCGTCGTCGTCGTCGTCATTCTTCGCGGCGACCGGTGTGAGGGTGGTGCGTCCGTGGCAGAAGGGCGTCGTCGAGCGCCTCGGCAAGTACCTGCGCACCGCCGACAGCGGCATCACGCTGATCATTCCGATCCTCGACAGCATGCGCAAGGTCGACATGCGGGAGCAGGTGGTCGACGTGCCGCCGCAGGAGGTCATCACGCGGGACAACGTCGTGGTCACCGTCGACGCGGTGGTCTACTACGAGGCGCACCGACCCGGTGAAGCTGATCTACAACGTCGCCGACTTCTACACCGCGGCCACCAAGCTGGCGCAGACCAACCTGCGTAACGTCATCGGCGAGATGTCGCCTCGACGACACGCCTGACATCGCGCGAGAGGATCAACGCCGAGCTGCGCCAGATCCTCGACGACGCCACCGACAAGTGGGGCACTCGCGTCGTTCGCGTCGAGATCCAGCGTATCGACCCGCCGCGTGACGTCACCGAGGCGATGCACCGTCAGATGAAGGCCGAGCGCGAGCGCCGCGCCATGATTCTCGAGGCCGAGGGCGAGAAGCAGTCGAAGATCGAGCGCGCCACCGGCGACAAGCAGTCGGCCATCCTGCAGGCCGAAGGCGAGGCGCAAGCCATCCGCGAGGTGGCCGACGCCCAGAAGTTCGAGAAGATCACCGTCGCCGACGGCGAGGCCGAGGCGATCAGCAAGGTCTACGAAGCCATCCACGAGGGCGATCCGACCAACGACCTCATCGCCATCAAGTACCTCGAGGCGCTGGCAGCGATCGCCAACGGCAAAGCAACGAAGATCTTCCTGCCGGTCGAGGCCACCGGTCTGATGGGCAGCATCGGCGGCATCGCCGACCTGTTCACCGCCAACGGCGCCGACCCGGAGCTCGCCGACGAAACCAGCCGGCCGGCGGTTGCCGAGCGGGCGCGTCGCTACGGTAGCTACCAGGGGGTCAAGGAGACCGCCGAGTGATGCAATAGCCGAACGCCGGGCGTCAGCCGCGTGCCCGAGCTCGTCCCATCACTAGCGCAACCAGCCCGGAGGGACTCCCAGGCGCCGCCCTTCACGGAAGATCTCGTCGAGCTGGGACTGCACCCGCTCGCGTTGTGCCTCTATGCGTCCGACCTGAGCCTGTACGTCGGCACCGGTACGTGACCGCAGGCTCGCCAGCTCCGCGTCCATGCGTTCGAGCTGCTGGTTGAGTGGGATGATGCGGTTTTGCCAGTATTGCCGGGTTTCCTCAGGCGCCGGCTCGGGAGGCCCTTGCGGATCGGCTGCCGGATCGCCGGCCGCGGGAGCGCCGCCCGCGGCGGTATCAGGGGTGCCGCTTGCGGCAGCAGGGTCGTCGCCCGCGGCGGCGTCAGCGTCGACCACCCCGGCCTCGGGGTCGCCGGCGGTGGGCTCCGTGCCGGCTCCAGAGGGCCGCGTTGAGGAGGTTTCGACCTCGTCGTCTTCGACGATGCGCTCGACCTTGTCGAGTGGAAACGCCACCTCTCCCTGGTACAGGCGAACGAAAACGCGGTCCCCCTCGACGCGCACCGCCGAGCTGTGGATGATGCGGCCGTTCTTCATGTAGACGGTGTCCGCTTCGGCGTCGGCCGCCAACCCGCAGACGAGAAGCGCGAGGGCAATGCCCGTGGTCGTCAGTCGGATCCTCATTGCCAGCCTCCTGGGCGCCAGGCCTTTATCACTTCCCGCCAGTATACGACTAGGGGTGTTTATCTGCGAAGTGCATACCTTGAAGTGGGTAAAAATATCTTTTACCAATCATGAACTGTCAAAAAGGTGATTTGATAGCTAATAACGTTGTTTGATTATGTATAGATATAGATTCTTGTTTATAGTAGCTTTTGGAGTCTGAGTGGCGGCACGTATGTGCAGGTGTCGCAAATCCGCGTTTTCATCTGCCGCGCGCGGCGATGGCAGGGCGAAGTGGAGGGAGGCAATGTCGGAGCCCGCGGGGACCGCTGAGATCGAATCAGCCGCCGGCGACATCGCGGTCGCCGCCGATGCGACCGCGACCGCCGGTTCCGGGGCGGCCGAGGATGACCTCGACGGCGCGGCTCGGGCTGACGCCGGCGGTGTCGCCGATGACGGGTCCGCCGAGATGCGGGCCGGGGATGAGGAGGCCGACGACGAGACAAAGGCCCCGGAACCGCCCCGACGGCGCCTCGTTGCGGAGCTTCTAGAGGGGCAGGATTTCGTCGACGAATCACCGACAGCCGGCTCGCAGCTCGTCGCGCCGCCATTGCATCTGCAAACCGTGGACGAGGGACAGCCGATCTACCAGCTCGACCTGTCGAGCGAAGAGCCCCAAGGGGTCATTGTCACACCGGAACCCTACGAGACCCGGCGCAAGTCGGCTATCGCGGGAGATCGACGCACATACTCCGACCCCTACCATTCAGCAGCCGGCGTCGACCTGGATGCACTGCAAGCGATCAAGCAGATGATCGTCCATCGCGAGCGCCGGGTCATGGCGGCCGAACGCGACGGAATCGGGGCATACCAGCTCGCCATCGAGCTCGAGGGGTTCGTGCGGGCGCTCCTGGATGCGGTGCGTCGCGCCGACAGCTGACCGCATCGCTCCCATGGCTTCCGGCTGGCGCCGACGCGTGCGCCATGGCGGTCGTATTCCACCCTGGTAACATCCACCTTCCTGGTTCAGTGTCCCGACGAAACGAGTGCACCATGCCGAAATCCCTTCGAACAGGATCGCCCCGCAACGCAATCACGCCCCTTCTTCCTTTGCTTCCGCTCGCAGCTCTGGCGCTGGCTTTGAGCGCCTGCAGCTCGCCCGCCGAGGAGACCCCCAGTCCGGCTCCGCCACCCCCGGTGGCGTCCTCGTCAACGACGCTCGACCGGGCGGTGCTGGATGATCCATCACGACCGGAGGCGGAGCGGCAGCAGGATGCGGGCCGGAGACCCATCGAGGTCTACGAGTTCTTCGGCGTGCAGCCGGGCCTGGTCGTCGCCGACGTCTACAGCGCAGAGGGCTACAACACCCACTTGCTCTCTCGCCTGGTCGGCGATGGAGGCCAGGTGTACAGCGTTCTGGAGTTCTACGGCGACCAGGACCTCTTTGGCGGCCAGCTCTACAAGGCCGACGCCGTCGCCCAACGCATCGCCGACGCCGGTCTCCATAACGTCGAGCTGGCGATGAGGCTGGCTGATGTTCCCCCGGCAAGTGTCGATGTGGCCCTGGCGGTGCGCAGCTACCACGATGTCGAGTGGGTGTTTGCGGAGTACTCACGGGCGGACCAGCTTGCGGAGTTCTCGCGCATCCTCAAACCGGGTGGCGTCTTCGGCATCGTCGAGGTTGCAACCCCCGCCGCGGGCTGGGACGAGACGGCCCACCGGCTCAACAAGCAGGTCGTCATCGACGATTTCACCAGCGCCGGCTTCGAACTGGTGGAAGAGTCCCGACTCCTGGCCAATCCCGACGACGATCACTCGGTTGACGGCTTTCCCGAGCGTCACGAGACCGACCGATACGTGCTGAAGTTCCGCAAAAAGACCCCTGAGGGGCCGAATTCCGATAACTGAGGCTGGAATCGGGACCCCGGCTCCCGGCTTGGTCGCCCGGCTCGTTGCCGAGGCTCGGCCTCTTTTTGGCGCCGCCTGCTCCCTTGATTTCGAGGGAGGGAATGCGTAAACTTGACTTTGTTCAATGGGCTTCGTCTATCCACCGATCGGTACTCCTGCATCATCGCTAGCCCCAATTTGCTGCACGTTCCCTTTTGATCGCTGCGCCCACCTAAGACGGCCACGCGGTGTACGGATGTCCTCTGTCCCCGCCCCTCATGTCGGCCCCACGACAGCGTTTCGGGAACCGCCAGCGCAACTGCCCGAGGATGAATGAACGAAGACCGAATGAAGGCGATTCACGACCTGGTCGAGCTGGGCAAGGAACGCGGCTACGTCACCAACGATGAGCTGGACGAGGTGCTGCCGGCGGAGGGCACCGACCGGCGCTCCATGGCCGGGTTGATCGAGGACATGGACATCGAGGTCCTCGAAGACGAGCCCGTCGTCGATTTCGAAGAAGACGACGACAGGACGAAGCCGACACGGACGACGAGGATTCGTCGCCAGCCGTCGAACGGTTCGACATCGACGGTGCCGACAGCTCCGATCCGATCAAGGTCTACTTCCGTGAGATGAGCCAAAAGGGGCTCCTCGACCGCGAGGGCGAGGTGCGCCTGGCTCGAGCCATCGAGCAGGGTCAGCAGGGCATCGTCAAGGCGGCGCTGACGTGCCCGTTGGGCAGCGAGTACCTTCTCGAACGACGCGAGGACCTGAAGACCGGTGTACTGACGGTCGATGAGTTCACCACCGGCCTCGGCCGCGAGGCGACTGCACGCAAGAAGATCTTCGCCACGTTGCGCAAGGTCGACAAGTTGCGCAACGACCTGAAAAAGGTCCGCTCCAAGCTCAACCGCAAGCTCCGGGACGACACCGAGTTGCAGGTGCGGCTCGAGCTCATCGAGCTGCAGGGCAAGATCGGTGAGGAGCTCGAGCAACTCAAGCTCACCGATGAGATCGTCGACGAGATCATCATGCGCATGCGCAGGCTGGCGGGCGACTTCGCTCGCGCCGCCCACGCCGGCGACGAGAAGGTGATCAAGGAACGCGCCAAGGAGCACCTGGTCTCGCGCGAAGAGCTGATTCGCTACCTCGAGTCGATCGAGGAATCCGAAACCAAGATGGAGTGGGCGAAGAGTGAGCTCACCGAGCGCAACCTCCGACTCGTCATCTCGATCGCGAAGAAGTACACCAACTTCGGCCTGCCGTTCTCGGATCTGATCCAAGAAGGCAACATCGGCCTTCACCGTGACACCTTCGCCATCGGCGGCGGATCGGAGCGGACCAACCTCGAGGTCGTCGAAGCCGTCTGCGACCGGCTCGATGCCCGACTCGGTGGCGTCGGCGGCCATGCCGGCCGCTCGCATCGGGAGCTGATCACCTTCGTCGCCGATCGGCCGGGACACGATCGCCGCTATGCCATCGACGCCGCACACCTTCGGCGCTCGCTGGGTTGGACCCCGGCCGTCACGTTCGAGGACGGGCTCGCCGCCACCGTCGATTGGTACCTCGACAACCAAGCGCAGTGGCGGCCCGTCGGCAGCGCATAGGCGTGCTCGAACGGTGGCGGGCGCACCTCGCTTGTCGGTGTCGAAATCCCAGATCACGAACAGATCGGCCGAGTCGGTCGACACCGGCTGAAAGCTGGGCATAGCGTCCGCAGACAGATCAATTGCACGCCTGTGCCTTCCGGAGGGAACCGTGATGACAGCACCAAGCCACCTTTCTTCGACGCGACCACGAGTCGGTCGAGCAAGGAGATACCTGCTCGCCGTGGCATCGGCCACCTTGCTGTTGCTCGCTTCGGCTGCACCGGCAGCGTCGATCGGCCTCGGGTCGCCGGCGACGCTCGACGAGGTGCTCGCCTCTGCGGGCTATGACGCCAGACACAGCGACGTGCTCCGGCTCTACCAGGCGTTCTTCGAGCGCGAGCCCGACGTGGCCGGTGCGGTGTATTGGATCGGCCAGTTCGAGGCCGGCGCAACGCTCGACGACCTCGCCTACGGCTTCGCCCGGTCGACCGAGTTCATCAGCCGCTACGGCGATGCGCTGAGCAATCGGGCGTTCCTCGAGATCGTCTACGGCAACGTGCTGGGACGAACCCCCGACCAGGCAGGTCTCGATTACTGGACCGGGCAGCTCGACGCGGGGCTCTCCCAACACGGCGTGGTTCGCTGGGTTGCCGCCAACGACGAGTTCGCCGCTTCGTATCCGTTCAGTCCCGAGTTCGTCGACGTGACGCCGGATTCGTTCATCGCGTTGGCCGATCTTCCCGACGGGTGGGTGGGCGACGTCTTCGTCACGGAGGAGCCGCTCGATCGCAGCACGTGCAACGACCGAATGATCGCTCCCGGCAACGCGGTGCTGGCGTCGTACGAGGCTCCGGATCAGAGCGACTTCCTCGAGCAGTACGTCGTCGTCTACTCCTCGGCTGCCGAGGCCGAGCGGTTCATCGACGACACCCGCGGCTACCCGGCGTCGTGCCCCGACTTCGTCGACGTTGCGGGCGACCGCACCGTGCCCGGGCCGTTGACGTTCCGTGCGGTGGGCGACTCGAGCGCTTCCATGAGGGAAACCGTCACCACCGGCGGCACCACCAACACCTACGAGCGCCACATGGTGACGTTCCGTCTTGGCCGTGTGCTCGTGATCGTGTGGTCCTCGGCCGAGGTCGGCGAACCGGCCACCGATCTCAACGCCGCCGTCGATCTGATCGTCCCGAGGATGCTCGCCGACCTCAGCTGAGTCGTCGGGTGTCGTTTGCGGGCGGTCTCGCTCGGGAGTCGGGGCGTCAGCTGACGATCACGCCGCGGACTTGGATGATTCGGACGGTCGTGGTGGTGGAGACGACGATCGGCTGGAACGCCGGGAGCTGGTCGCACAGCGGCGCTGGGACGCACTGGAACGAGACGTCGTAGCGAACCGACACCGTTTGTTCGACGCCCGCCGGCCCGGTGATGCGCTCGAACACCGTGCCGCATCGGTCTGGGTCGGTGATGGACTTCCCTTCGGTCCACACCGACCCTTGCCCGCAGTTCACGGCCTCGGCGCCGTCGACCTGCCACACCGATTCGATCGGCGTGAGCGTGGCCGTCACCGACGCCGAGGCCGGCTGGGCGAGGGCCGCCGTCCCGCTGACCGTCGTCCAATCATCATCGTCGAGCCACCACCAGGTTGGCATCTGCGTGACATAGGCGATGGCGGCACCGTCGGGCGCTCCGTTCGGCTCGGGTAGCGGCACCTGGGCCCGGGCCACCGCCTCACGCCCGAGGAACACCACCACCGGTCGGGGAATCGGATCGCCGACCGGCCAGAACCCGTACGTGCTGCCCTCGAACACCGGCTCCGGACACACGATCATGGTGTACCGCTGGATGTCGCCGGGCACTGCGTTGCCAGCCGACCCGCTGATGGCAACCGGGGCCGAATCCTCCGACCCCAACACCTCGAGGATCTCGGTCGGCAGGAGGCTCGGGAAGAACACACAGTCGTCCAAGATCGACGACGTCCACTGACCATCCGCAACCTGCCCGGACTGACTGACAGTCAATCTCTATGCCGCGAGCATCGGCCTCGGCAGCTGCCGCACGATTCATCGGCTCGTCAGCTGCTGCCGGCCAGCTGGCGCTGAGCACGAGCAGCGGCAAGCAACGAACCGCGACCAGAGCCAGCGACTCAGAGCTCGCATGGCAGACCGCGTCGTCCGATGTCGCGTGCACGCCATCAACGCCACGCTCCGCCCTCACGAACCATCGTCGACGGTCCTCACGAGGCGGTGCCGGGTCAGCAGGAACCGTGACCTCACCATTCTCAATTCCTCCAGACCGACCCCACACGCAGGACGTCGAGATCTGCGCCATCGACGTCTACTGATCGCGGAGGCACAACTTCGACTGTTCCAGCGTCCCCGAATCTCGTTCCGAGCTCACGGTCGGCGAGAATCGCGTCTTCAAGTGACGTCCGCAAGTCGCGGCGATGCCAGCGACATGAGTGGATCAAGGTCAGCGTCAGGGTCGCTGAGCACCGCAACAAGCTCGTTCTGGAACGCGCATGCGCCGTCGATGATCGCCTGTTCC
Organism: uncultured Acidimicrobiales bacterium; assembly: GCA_963698395.1. Taxonomy (GTDB): domain Bacteria; phylum Actinomycetota; class Acidimicrobiia; order Acidimicrobiales; family SZUA-35; genus JBBQUN01. The sequence goes on along the minus strand of CAVOQQ010000007.1, from coordinate 141,470 downwards.
TCGTCGGTCCACTGGGGTTCGGCGGTGGTCGACGAGGTCGATGGCGGCGTCGTGGTGGGCGCAGCGGTCGTCGGCGTCGGGTGGTTGGCGACTCGGCGGTGGTTGGCGTGACGGAGACGGTCGTGGATTCGTCGTTGCTGCCGCCGCTACAGGCCGTGATCACGACCCCAACGAACAGCAGGACGGTGCACATCGCTGGGCGTACCGATGCACGCATGGCTGGGCGGTTGGAAGCGGAGGCAACGCAGATCACGGATCGAACCGTAGACACGGCGCCAGGCAAACGACATGGGGAGGCCTCTCCAGACCCGAGTGCTCTTGGCTCCCAGAGCGTCGACTGGTGCACGTTTTCCCTGTTCAGAGCTCTGTCACACCCCGTGGGTAGAGTGATTTTCATGACTCCGGCCCAGTGTCATCTCCACCAGTTGGAGACCGCAACCATCGACACCGCCACCGTCGCGCAGCTGGCCGAACTGTCCGAAGCGTGCCGCCAACTCGACTCCCTGGTCACCTACACCACCGCCGCCATCGCCCGCCGGGTCACCGCCCTCAAACAAAGCGACCGCAACACCCCCGAACCCGACGACCTGCTCGGCAACAACGGCCGCACCAGTGCCCGCAAGGCCCGCACCGCCACACGCCGCGGGAACACGTTGGGTCAGCTCCCCGACGTCGGCGACACCCTGGCCAACGGCGACATCTCCGCCGAACACCTCGACGCCGCCGCAGCCGCCCAACACGGCCTCACCGACGACGAGAAGCACGCGTTCGCCCGCCACGACACCGAGTTGGCCCGCGCCGCCCGGAACACTGTCGCCCGAAGCGTTCCGCAAACACTGCCAACGTCTGGCCGACACCATCAAGAACGACCGGGGCGAAAGCCGGCTGGCCCGACAGTGCCGGGACTCGTTCCACAAATCGTGGATCGATCCCCACACCGGGATGATCCGTTTCTCCGGTGCGCTCGACCCGATCCGGGGCGAAACCGTGGCCAACGCCCTCGGCCACCTCACCGACACACTCATCAACACCGCCCAGAACGATCCGGCCGGTGCCGGCCTCGGGTTCGCACCCCTCGATGGGGAACCGATCCGCCGTGAGCAGTACGCAGCACAAGCGCTCACCGATGCTGGCCTCGGGTGTGCTGGCTGCGGCCGGTAAGGCCGACATCACCGCCATCGTGGATGCCGACACTTTGGCCAACGGGTTCACCGATCACACAGTGGCCGAAACCGCCTACGGTGCGCCGGTCCCGCCGTCCACACTCCGTCGGTTGTGCTGCGGGGCGGTGTTCCAAGCGATCGTGGTCGACCCGTTCACCGGTGAGCTCAACGTGGGCCGCCGGTACCGGACCGCCACCCAGGCCCAGCGGACGGTGCTACGGGCCTTGCATTCCACGTGTGCGGTCGGTGCGTGCGACACCGTGTTCGATCTGTGTCACATCCATCACATCCTGGAATGGGAACACGGCGGCCCGACCGATCTGGTGAATCTGGTGCCGTTGTGTTGGCGGCATCATCATCTCGTGCATGAGGGCGGCTGGTCGCTGATGCACAGTGTCACCCAGCCCGGCCTGCTGTTCCTCACCGACACCGGCGGCACCGTGCGTGCGGCCTGCCGGCCGACACGGCTGACCGACTGGCAGACAGCCAAGACCGCCCCGAAAACACGAGCAGCCGCCTCGAAGACCCGAGCAGCCGCCTCGAGGACTCGAACCAGACCCCAGGCCAGTCCCGAAACCCGGCCCACCGCTGGGCCCAGCGTCGGGTCCCCGGCCGATACCGAGCGATCGAGCCCAGCCCCGGGTCGAGCCAGACCACCCGACGACTCGAAACCGCGAGCCCGGCTGGTCAAGAACCGGGCCACCGAACGAGAACCCGCCAACAACTGAACACCCGAACGCCACCAGCGATCGTGCCACCCGAGGACCCCGCCGGCCTCGGGTGGCAACGCGTACCCGCTGCGATCGACCACCGTCATCGGCCCGATTCGCGGTCACCAGATTCAGCAGCTGACCGACACGCTCCCGAGGGTCAGGCCCGATCGCGGTCACCGGGTTCAGCAGCTGACCGAGGGGATCCCAAGGCTCAGGCCCGATTGGCAGCCGCCGGGTTCAGCAGCTGGCCAGCGAGTCCCGGCGGTCAGGCCTGATTCGCGGTCAGCGGTTCCGCGGCCAACCAACCGGAACTCAAGGGTCAGGCCCGATCGCGGTCACCGGGTCCAGCAGCTCACCGCCAGGATCCACGTGCGGGATGGGTGACCAGCCTTGACGCTGCGGGAGTCCTCGCCGAGACGAGCGAGAACCAGGCCCACGTCATCAGGAACAGCGAGAACCTAGCGGTCGTCCTCGGGAGTGTCGGCCGAAGGATCGTGATCAGGACCAACGGCCGTCGAGCGGCGGTACCAGGTTCCGGCGGCGCCGAGCGCCACGCCGCCGGCGGCGATGGCCGCGTAGGAGCCGAGCGACAATCCGCCGCCGTCCGATGCGTCGTCGCCGAGCGATGCCGCGGCTTCGCTGTCGGGAGAGCTGGTGCCGGTTTGGTCTGCGCCCGTCGATGATGGAGCAGTCGACTCGGTGGTGGTCGTCTTGTCGGCGGTCGGCTCGGTGGTGGTCGGCTCGGTGGTGGTGACCGGTGCTCGCAGGCTGGTGACGTCGGCCATGAGGCCGGAGGCGACGTAGGGGAAGAGGGCGTCGCCGGGGCAGGTCGTGTTGCTCATCGAACGATGGCCGTTGATGGTGGGCGTGGTCACCTCGACACCGGCGGCGTGCCGGTTCGAGCCGCGGGAGACGAAGCGGGTGGTGGCACCGGGCGAGGTGTCGAGTGAGGAGCGATCGGCCAGCCAGGCGAGCGTGCGAACCAGCGAGTCGAGTGCGACCTTGGGCGGGGGCTCGCTGGTGAAGTCGCCGATGAGGCAGACGAGTTGCGAGAAGCCCTGGTTGCCACCGGTGGCGTCGCCGATCACCGGCCCATCGAGCGAGCCGGTGCGGGCCTCCCACACGGTGCCGAACCGGTCGATCATGAAGTTGTAGGCGATGTCGGGCCAGCCCTTGTCGGGTCCGGTGTGGAAGGCGTGGAAGCCCTGGATGGTGGAGGCCACGTCGGCTTCGGTGTAGTCGTTGGACGACGCCGAGTGGTGCACGAGGAGGAAGCGCACGTCGGTCTCGGCCGTCAGCGGCCCGCTCGGTGGTCGTTGCTCGCCGGCCCATGCCGACCGAGGGCGAATGACCAGGCCGGGGTCGACTTCGATGCCCTCCGACGGGGTCTCCTGCCGACCGAGGGCGGCGGCGGTCCGCCGTGGGAAGAGTGCCGAAGCGACGACGGCGAGGCCGCCACCGAGCACGAGGCGTCGCCCGATCGGTGCATGGCTCTGGATCGAGCTGGCCCTGATCCGAGGCATGGCCACCGAGGTGTGGCCCTGGACCGAGGTGTGGTCCTGGACCGAGGCAAGATGCCCGAGCTGCGGATGACGTCGAAGGCTCGCCGATGTCGGATCGAAGCAGGATTCACACATGACTCGTGTCGGCGTTGCGAGTGGTGACAGCTCACTCGGCGACGGCGCCATCCCCCCTTCGGATCTCGGATGATTGCCTTGTGATCGTGGCCCTCGACGACGGGGAGCGATCGAGGGCGTCGACCGAAGGCTATTGCCTGCCGCACGTGTTCGCAGCGTGAGCGTGGGGTCTCGCCGAGCGGGACAATTGCCCTTCTGGAGCGAGCGGCCGGAGTGGCACACTCGAAGGGGGAACGAGCCGCGGTTCGCGCCCTGTCAGCTGATTCGAGGAAGTCCACATGCTCGTCACGTGCGTCGCCGGCGCCCGACCGAACTTCATGAAGATCAAACCGGTCGTCGACGCGCTCGAGGCGATCGGCATCGAGGTCGACCTCCTCCACACCGGCCAGCACTACGACCAGGCCATGTCCGACGTGTTCTTCAACGACCTCGGCCTGCGGGCCCCCGATGTGCACCTCGGCGCCGGGTCGGGCAGCCACGGCGAACAGACCGCACGGGTGATGGTGCTGTTCGAGGAATACCTGAACGACCGGCAGCCCGACGGTGTGGTCGTGGTGGGCGACGTGAACTCCACGCTGGCGTGCTCGATCGTTGCCGCCAAGGCCGGCGCCATGGTCGCCCACGTCGAAGCCGGGCTGCGCAGCCGCGACTGGGCGATGCCCGAAGAGATCAACCGGGTGGTGGCCGACCGACTGGCCGACCTCCTGTTCGCTCCGTCACCGGACGGGGTCGACAACCTTCGGGCCGAGGGCTTTCGAGAAGACCAGATCCATCTGGTCGGCAACGTCATGATCGACACGCTGCTGGCGAACGTGGAACGAGCCACGCTGCGGCCGACGCTGGCCGACCTGGGTCTCGAACCTGGCGGCTATGCCGTGGTCACGCTGCATCGGCCGTCGAATGTCGACGACGACGCCTCGCTGGCTCGGCTCGTCGGTGCCATCACGGAGGTCTCGGCCAAGCTCCCCGTGGTCTTCCCCGCTCATCCTCGCACCGCTGGGCAAACTGGCCGACCACGACCTGCCCGCCACGTTCCGGGTGATCGAGCCCCTCGGCTACCTCGACTTCCTCGCCCTGCAGGCCGGCGCTCGATTGGTCCTGACCGACTCCGGCGGCATCCAGGAGGAGACCACCGCCCTCGGCGTGCCGTGTCTGACCCTGCGAGAGAACACCGAACGGCCGATCACGATCACCGAGGGCACCAACATCCTCGTCGGCACCGACCCCCGAGCGATCATCGCCGCTGCCGATCGAGCCCTGGCCGGACAGGTCGAGCCCCGCTGTCCCGAGCTGTGGGACGGCCACGCCGGCACCCGGATCGCCGCCATCATCAAGGCCCGACTCGAGGATCCAGCGGCCCTTCGCCCGACCGATCTCACCGACACCGGCGAGAGCGGAGTCCCCGACGACACGGACCACAACCAACTCGGACCACACTGAGTCCGACCACACTGAGTCCGGCCACACCGAATCCGGCCACGATGGAGCGGCCGCATGAGCGTCGGATCCCAAGACGGCGAGACGACGGAGACCTCGGGACGAAGCACGAAGGCGGTTCCCGACCTGTTCGCTGTCACCGATCACGGGCCCTCCACGCTGCGCCCCATCTATCTGATTGCGTTCGAGGACTTGCGGCCGGGAACGGCCGCCTACGGCAACACCTGCGCCAAGCTCCAGCACCTGGCCGATCGGCATGACACCCAACTGGTGATGGCCGAGCCGTCCGACGGTAGGGTCGGCCGCTATCTGTCGGCGTTCCGACTCGCCTGGCAGTGCCGCCGCAACGGCGGGCTGGCGTATCACCGCAACTTCCCGTTCTCCCCCATCGCCGGCCTGCTGAGCGGGACCAAGCACATGGTGATCGAGCTCAACGGCCCCCCGACCGATGCGACGACGGCGTATCCACAACTGGCATGGCTCGGTGGCCTCTACCGCCGTGCCTACCACCTCTTCCTGGGCCAGGCGCCGCTGATCGTCACGGCGACGACCGGTCTCGCCGACCATGCCCGCTCGGTTGCTCCTCGTACCCAGGTGATCATTGCGCCTGCGGCGGCTCCCGAGCTCCCGGATTCGACGGGGGAAGACGACATCGCGACCGACACCAAGCGAGTGGTCTACTTCGGTACGTTCGCTCCGTGGCAGGGTGCCGAGCTCTTGCTCGACGCCGTCGAGGACCCGGCCTGGCCCGACGACGTCGAGCTGGTCGTGATCGGCGACACCTCGAAATCCGAGGCCGGAACGGCCCTGGCCGCGCATCCGAAGGTCCGAGCGGTGGGCCGATTGCCGCATGCCGAGACGCTGCGACTGGTCCAGTCGTCGCTCGTGTCGCTCAGTCCCAAGACCTACCAACTCGATGCAGAGGTGAAGACCGGCCTGTGGCCGGTGAAGGTGATCGAATCGCTGGCGGTCGGCACACCGGTGATCGCCACCAAGATCGAGGATCAATGGTCGTTCGTCGCCGACTCCGGTGGCGGCGTGCTGATCGAATCGAACGGTGCCGCAATCGCCGAGGCCGTTGCCGCCCTCGTTGCGAGCCCCGAGGATGCGATCCAGATGGGACTCACCGGCCAGCGCTACGTGGCGAAGAAGCACAGCCTCGATGTCCGCGCCGACTTCATGCTCGACTACCTGCTCACGGTGAGTCGGAGGTAGCGGTGAAGATCGGCTTTCTCACATCGGTCCCGATCACCATCGAGTCGTTCTTCCTCGATTGGATCGAGGCGTGGACCGATCGCGGTTGGGAAGTGCATGCGGCTTCGGGTGGTCCTCGGCCCGACGGTCTCGTTGCGACGAGCTACACCGACATCGACGGCCTCACCCAGGATCCTTGCCGACATCGCGAAGGCGTCTGCGTTCGCCTGCGACCGGCGCAAGGCCAACGACTCGACTTCTGGTGGTGCACTCGGCGATCACCCCGACAATGCGGTCGATCGAGCGTTCTGGCTCGTCGAACGGGCATGCTTCGCCGCACGGATGGCGCCATCGGCTGAACTCGGCCGACGTGGAGTTCTTCACCGACACGCGCAAATCGAAGGGCACTGCTCGACGCCGGTGTCGGCCTCGATACCGAAGCGTGGCAGATCCGAGGCGCCAACGGCGAGCGTCGTCGAGACCGGCGCGGGTGGCATGAAGCTGGCTGGATGGCATGTTCAGCCCCCGGAAGCGCCCGCAGGACGCACCGGAGCGCGACGCGCTGCTGTCGCCACGATGGCCGCCGCACGCTCGGTCGGATCGCTCGTCGACGATGTGGCCGATCTGGTGACGAACTCGGCCTGGAGTCTGCGGTGTCGATGCCGGGACAGGTCGACCCACGCCCCTACCTTGCCGAGGCCGACGCCCTCGTTCACACCGCGAGCTGGGAGGGCTACTGCCGCACCCTCATGGAGGCGTCGTTCGTGGGGCTTCCCGCTGTCTCCTACGACGTGAAGGGCTGCCGCGACGTGTTCGGCGTCGAGGCGGTCGGACGCCCCGGCGACGTGCAGGGACTCGTGCAGGCCCTGCTGCGGGTCCGCTCCAGCAACGCTTCGCTCGAAGGGCGTCCGGACTTCTCGTGGCAGGCGGCGTTCGAGTCGACGACCGAGTTCCTGCTCGACGTGCAATCGGTCCGATGACGATGGCCGAGCCCGCTCTCGAATCGGATGGCCAGACGCAGGTCGGGGGCAACCCGAAGGGCGTGGTCAGGGAGAACTCGAAGCTGATGGCTTCGAGTGTGGTGTTGTCGGTGGGGTCGATCGTGTCGATCGTCGTGATGGCCCGGGTGGCGCTTCCCGCTGTGGTCGGGAGCTACGTGGGCGTGTTGGCGGCGGCATCGACCGTGTCGACGTTCCTTTCGCTTCGTCTCGACGCCATGATCCCGCTTCGCCCGAATCCTGACGAGGTGGCGAAGGCCGCCACCTCGGCGCAGCTGGGAACGATGGTGCTGGCCCTGCCCGCGCTTCTTGCGTACGCCGCGCTCGTCGTCGATGGCACGCTCATGAATCCTGGGGGCGTGGTGCTGCTCGGAGCGGCGCTGATGGTGTTGGGCCTCACGCAGGTCGGCACCGGGATTGCCTCGGCCGAGCTCGCCTTCGGTCGGATTTCGGCCAGTCGGATCGCTCAGGGCGTCGCCATGCCCGTGGCGCTGGCGGTGCTCCTCGTGGTCGAGGGCGAGAACTCGGCGTCGTTGCTGACGCTGCTCGCAGTCGATCTCGTCGGACGCTCGGCTGCCTTGCTCCCGCTGACCGACCTGATCATGAAGACCGGCGTGGCCTCGCTCGGTTTCACCAAGAAGATCGTCAACGAGATGCGCCAGGCGCTGACGGCCAACTCGGCCGCTGCGCTCATGAGCGTGCTGGCCCTGTACCTGCCGATCCTGCTCGTGCCGGCGATGATCGACGACACCGAGTCGGGCCTCTTCGCCCTGGTGTTCCGATTCGTCGCGCTCCCTGCGGCGTTCGTCGGCGGTGCGGTGCAGCGGACGCTGCCGCGCATGGCCCGAGACGTGACGATCTCCCGCAAGCGCGAGTGGGTTCGCAACACCGGGCTGGCCTCGGTCGTGCTGATCGCCGTTGGCGTGCTGGCGCTGGTGCTGCTCGGCGGGCTGGTGCTCGATCTGGTGGGCAGCGATACCTGGCAGGGACTGATCCTCCCGCTCACCCTGGCCGTGCCGTGGGCGGTTGCCTGGGCTGCTTCGCAGGTGCCGGCATCGCTGGTGCTGAGCTATGAACGTCATCATGTGCTGTTCGTCGTGTCGAGCATCGACCTCGCCTCGAAGGCGATGGTCATCCTGCCGCTGTTGTGGAAGCCGACCGCCGCCACTGCGACCGCATGGCTGTCGATCTCGAGTGTCGTCGTTGCCATCTTCACCGCCCGCTACCTGCTGGCCACCGACATGACCGCAGAGAAGGCGGCAGCGGAATGACCGACCTCACGATCATCGGCACCGGCCGCTGGCCCGATCATCTGGCCCGGCTGTTGCGTGCCAACAGCGATCTGTCGGTCGACCCGATCGACATCCGCGAACGCGGGTGGGCGATCCAACTGCTCTGTGGGTCGGGTCCGGTGCTCCGGGTCGGTCTCCGGCCGGGGGCGTCGAATCGCAACGGTCGGCTCTTCGACGCGATCTGGCGAGCGGCGGTGACCCTGCGGCGCCGCAAGGCGGCCTACTACTGGATCGGCACCGACGTCTGGGACTCGATCAACGCGAACGACATGGTGCCCTCGTGGGCGGCACCGAGCCCCCACTGGGTTGGAGCACCGTGGTTCGTCGACGAACTCGCTCCGCTCGGCATCACCGCCGAAACCGTGTGGTTCCCCACCGACGGACCCCTCCTCGACCGGTCGGCAACCACCATGCCGTCGGGTCGATTCACCGTGTCGGCCTACGTCCCGGCGTTCAACGCCGACCTCTACGGCTGGTCGTTCCTCCGCAAGGTGGCCGACGCCCTGCCGTCCATCGAGTTCAAGATCTTCGGTGCCGGCTCCGACGACCTCGATGCCGGCGCGAACCTCTCGTTGCTCGGTGAGGTGCCGAACGGAGCGGCCGTGATCGAGCAGAGCCACGTGCACCTGCGCCCGACGGCGCACGACGCCTTCGCCGGCACCGTTCGAGAAGCGCTTGCGCTCAGTCGGTACGTGGGGTTCTCACAACCGCTCGACGGTGTCTTCACCATCGACCGGTGCCACCCCGAGTCGACGATCGAGTGGCTCGACGAACTGGCCAAGGTCAACGAGCATGGCGGCCTGGCACCGAACGATCTCGGACGCAACGCACTCGACCGGCTCTTCGGCGACGACCGAGCCGTTCATGCCTTCGTCGATCGATGCACGAGGTTCGTCCGATGAGCGTTCGTCAGCTTCCCCGATCCGGCTTGGCAGCAATCGTCGTGATGCTCACGATCACGATGACCGCCGGACGTTGGGGTGGTCTCACCACCAGCCTCTCGCTGCTGGCGTTCCTGTGGTGTTCGCTCTTCGTCGCCATGTCCATCGTGCGCCCTCGGCCGGTCGATCTCTCGGTGTTCTCACAGCCGGCCGTCGGCTTGAGCATCGGAGCGTTCACCGTGCTGCCGCTGCTCGGCGTGCTCGCCGGGCGAGGCGGGTTGAGCAGTGCTGCCGCGTTCGCCGTCGGTCTCTCGCTGCTCGCTTCCTACGCCCTCGGCCAGTATCTGGCGGCCGACCGCTACGACGTGTCGCAACCGCTGCTGGCTGCGCTCGGGCTCAACCTGGTGTTCGTGCTCTCGCAGATCGCGGCGTTCAACGGCTTCCCGTTCCTCAGCCAGTTGAATGCACTCGACGTCGACTCGAAGTTCGGGGCCGGCTACTTCATCGTTGCTCGCCCTTCGGGTTTGTTCCTCAACCCGAATGACCTCGGCTCGTTCGGTGCCGTGGTGCTGGCGTTCGCCATGGTCGTGCACCTGCGCAACCGCATGATCATCGTGGCGCTCGCCGCGCTGGCGGTGCTGGCCAGCGGCTCACGCGGTGCACTCCTCGCCGTTCTCGCGGTGGTGCTGTTCCTCCTGGGGCAGCGCTACCTGTCCGATCGCGGCCAGCTCCTGCGGCTCGGTCGCATCGCAGCGATCTTCGCCGCAGCCGTTGGCCTGCTGCTGGCCTTCGGCCCCGACGTGCTGATCGAGCGGCTGCAGTTCCGGGGCGGCGTCGCCGGCGACTCGAGTGTCTCGGGTCGTTTCGATCAGCTGGCCGAGTTGTGGGATTGGGTGCTGAGTTACCCGTTCGGCTTCTGGAGTCCGCCGCAGTTGCTGAGCGGCACCGCCATCGACAACGACTGGACTCGTGTCCTCGTGCAGGGCGGGCTGCTCACCCTGCTGCTGTGGATCGGTGCGCTCGTGGTGCTCGCTCGACACTTCCGGCATGTCGGTGTGACGATGGCGGCACCGATCATCGCGGTCGCGGTGTTGTCGTTCAGCCAACTCGTCGTCGGACGACCGACCGGGCTGGTGCTGTTCTTCCTGATCGGGTACCACCATCGAATGATGCTGCGCGCCGCAATCGACCAACACCGACACCGACGCCGGCCCGCCCGAGGAGTGCAGCATGTCTGAACGCGCCTACGTCTACGGGGCCGGGGGCCATGCCATGGTGGTGTCCACCGTGCTCGAGGACCTGGGGATCGAGGTCGTCGGCATGCTCAACGACCATTCCGAACGGGTGCACCCCCTGAGTGTCCGAGTCGAGCCGGGCATCGTGTCACTGGGCGAGCCCATTGCGCTCGATCATCCGGTGCTGCTTGCCATCGGCGACAACGCCACTCGAGCGGCGTTGTCGTCGTTGATCACCTCGCCGTTCCTCACGGCGGTGCATCCCAGTGTCCTGGTTGCCAAGCGAGTCACCATCGGCGAAGGCACCGTCGTGTTGCAGGGCTCCGTCATCCAGCACAACACCTCCATCGGCCGCCACGTGCTGATCAACACCGCCGCGAGCGTCGACCACGACAATGTGATCGGGGACTTCGCCCACATCTCGCCGAACGTGACCTTGTGTGGCCATGTCGAGATCGGCGAGGGCACCCATGTCGGCGCAGGAGCCACGGTGATTCCCGGCGTGAAGATCGGCCGCTGGGCCACGATCGGTGCGGGCGCCGTCGTGACCACCTCCGTGCCCGACGGTGCAACGGCCGTGGGCGTGCCGGCTCGAGTGGTGCAGACGGTCGACCTCGATCGGCAGGCCATGCATGCGCGACCGACGGTGTCACCGAAGGAGGGTCATGCCAACGGTTCCGGTTGAGTCCACCTTCGATCTGACCTTCATCGGCGCCGGCATCTCGTGTGCGTACACACTGCAGGCGGTGCTCGCCGAGCTCCGAGCGAACCCGCCGAGCCGGCCGATCCAGATGGCGATCATCGAGCCCGGTCCCGACTGTTTCGGTGGGCTGGCCTATGGCAGACGCTCGGGAGGAACGGCGAGGGTGATCACACCACTCAGCGAGTTCCTCTCGCCGCCGGAGCGGGATCGCTTCGTCGAGTGGCTGCAAGGCCACATGGTCGAGGCCTTCGACGACTTCGAAACCACGGCGGGCCCGAGGTCGCGAGCGTGGCTCGACGCCCACCGCGCCGACATCGTTGCCGGGACGTGCAACGACCTCTACCTGCCGCGCTCGTTGTTCGGCCACTACGTGGAGGCGACCACGAACGAGGCCATCTCGGCTGCTGTCGACGATGGCCTCGTCGATCTCCGAGTGATCCGAGCGGCGGCAACCGGGCTGACCGAGGTCGTCGACGGTTTCGAGGTGATGACCGATGGCGACGGTTCGCTTCGCTCCCGTCGAGTGGTCCTGAGCGTTGGCACACCGCGGGCGGGCCGCCTCTTCGACGATCTCGACCGTGGTGGTGACTGCGAGAGCGGTCCGGCGCTCATGATCGAGACGCCGTACTCGCCCGATCTCGCGGCGACGATCGGAAGGATCGCCGACCATGTGCACCGGATTGCTGATCGGTCGCCGAAGATCGTCATCGTCGGGGCCAACGCCACCATGCTCGACGTGCTCTATCAACTCGAAGACCACCCCGGTGTCGCCGCAACGCAGCCGACGTACTGCGTGATCTCCCACCGAGGTGTCTTTCCGGCCCGGCTCGAATCGCCGGAGCCGCGGCCGACCGACCTTCCGAATCTCGACCGGCTGTCGGGGCGCACCCAGCTGCGGGCCGCCGACATCCACGACGCCGTCGTTGCCGATCTGATCCACCATGGGTGCCCACCGCAGGATGGCGGCTGGTTGATTCCTGCCATCGGCCGGGCGATCGGATCGCTCGCGGCGGAACTCCCGCCGGCCGAGCAACAGATCTTCGCCACTTCCACCGGCAACGAGATCGGCCGACTCCAGCGCCGGGCCGGCATCGACTACTACCAGGTCGTCGATTCGCTCGACGCAGCTCATCGGATCGTGCGGCGGCAAGGCTCGTTCGACGACCACCTCGTCCACCTGGAGGGTGACTGTTCGTTCGACGTCATCGTCAATGCCAGCGGATCCGCCGGTCTGGTTCCCGGCAGCTCTCCGCTGCTCGACTCGATCATCGAGAGCGGCACGGCGACGGTCACCGAGGCCAAGACCGGCGTCGTCGTCGACGAGCGCTACGAGGCAGCGCCGGGATTGTTCGTGATGGGCCCGCTCCTGGCCGGGAACGTGTTGGCCGGGCGGCCGATCTGGCACCTCGAGCAGGCCGGTCGCATCATCTCGATGTCGGCGACCCTCGGACGTCATATCGGGCAAAGCTTTCATTAGCCGCCGGGGCCCTCTACCCTTCCGACGGGGCGTCGAAGTGCTGACCGTCACGGAGAGGATCCCGGCCGCTTCGGCTCGCCGGGGGTCTCACCACGAAGAGGACTCCGAATGGCAAGAAGTGACTGCTCGAGGATGGGCAGGATGGCGACACACGGGCAAGAACGCCGCAGGACGACGACCCGAGATCGGGTCGGCTTCGTGATCGCATGACCGATTCGCTCGAGATCGCCTCGTCGTCGGTCGACTCACCGACGACGCTCGTGGGCTTCGACCTCACCGACGACGGCATCACCATCGACCTCACGGTCGACCCGCCACAGGTCAGCTACCACGATCGCACCCTGCCCCTGATCGAGGTCGCTCCCAGCCGATCCCAGCGCCTGACCGTCCGCAGCTTCGACCTGGCCAGCTCCACCGTGCTCATCCTCATCATGCTGCCGGTCTTCGTCGTGGTGTGGGTGCTCGTTCGGACCACCTCGCCGGGGCCGGCCGTGTACAAGGCCAAGCGAGTCGGTCACGACGGCGAACCATTCACCGCGCACAAGTTCCGCTCCATGGTCGAGAACGCCGAGGAACTCCTCGAGGCGCATCTGGCGACCGACCCGGCTGCACTCGCCGAATACACCCAGTTCCACAAGCTTCGCAAAGACCCCCGGGTCACCTCGGTCGGACGAGTCCTGCGTTTCACCAGCCTCGACGAGCTGCCCCAACTGTTCAACGTCTGGCGCGGCCACATGAGCCTGGTCGGTCCTCGGCCACTGCTCCTCACCGAATCGGCCACGTTCGGTTCCACCATGGGCACGGTGCTGCGAGTCAAACCCGGTCTCACCGGCCTGTGGCAGGTCAGTGGCCGGAGCCACCTCAGCCTCAACGACCGGATCATGCTCGACGTGGAGTACGCCACCTCGCGCACGCTGCGACGCGACCTCGTGATCTGTCTGCGCACCGTCTGGCACCTGTTCACGCCCGGTCGGCGCGGCGCCTACTGAGCCAGGATCGGGCCGGCTAGGTCAGCTCGCAGGGCTGCCCTTCGCCGTCGAACAGACCGTTGACCAGCCACTGCCCGTCGACCCGGTTCATGTCGACCGTGGCGGTCGTCGGCTCGTCGGGCACCTCGCTCAGCTGCTCGCCTTCGTTGACCAGGTAGGTCTGATCCCAGGCGCAGAGCAGGAGCGTCGCGTCTTCACCGTCGATGGTCACCGACAGTGGCGTGAAGACGTAGGAGCCCTCGATCAGGTTGCCGACGGAACGGTTCGCGACGATCGTGTCGACGAGGGCATCGGCCAGCCGGGGCGATGAGCGTTGGGTGACGGCCGAGAGGTCGCCCTCTTTCATCGCCGTTGCCTGGCCGAGCTCCTCGCGAAAGTTGGCGTAGACGTCGACGATCTGCTGTTCCTCGGCCGTCCAGCTGGCCTGGGGGCGGAGTTCGGCGTCGCTGAGCTCGTTCTGGCTCGACGAGCAGCCACCGAGCGCCGCCGCCACCCCACCGGCGAGGAGCATCAGTCGGATCGATCGAGAGGGCGAGCGTCGGCGCGAGGATCGCATCCCCGCACGGTAGCGACCGGAGAAACTCCCGACCAAGGACGTTCGTCCCGATCGGTTTTCAGCCGATCGGTGTCTCCGCTCTCGATCAGTAGCCGCCGGCCGTGAACATGGCGATGGCCTGGAGGAGGTAGCCGTCGGTGATCTCGCCCCGGGCGACCAGGTCGACGACATCGCTCAACGGAACGGAGCGAACGGAGCGGATCAGCTCGAGTTCCTCGTGGACGACCCCGACATGGGTCAGATCGGTGAGCAGATGGATCGCCATGCGCTGGGTGAGGAGCCCGGTGTCGGTGTAGGTGGTGCCGAGGAGCCGCACCCGGTTGGCTCGGTAGCCGGTCTCTTCGCTGAGCTCGGCCGCCGCGGTCTGGGCCAGGGTCATCCCCTGCTGGGCTGCGCCGCGAGGCACTTCGAGCTGATAGCGCCCGGTGGCGTGACGGAACTGCTCGATCAGCAGCACCGACAGGTCGTCTCGTTCGCCGGTGACGGCGAAGGAAACGACCGAAGTGTCGTTCCCCCTGACCGCCGGGATCATCCGACTGTAGGGATGCACGCGATAGCCGAGATCGAGCAGGTCGACGATGGTCAGGTTGAAGGGCGAGGTCATCACCACGCCCACCGAGGCGCCGGTCTCCTCGACATAGGCGAGCAGCCGCTCACGGTCGGTGATGATCGGGAGGGCGGAGCGCTGGTCGATGAGCTCGGGCCGTTCGGCGATGAGCGCGAGGTAGGCGTCGATCTGTTCTTCGCCGACGGGGGTGCGAAAGGCAACGGGAGGGGTGGCCACGGTGGTCATGGTCCCCCATCGGCATCACGGCGACACCCATGAGTCGATCGGCCCCTTCGCAGCCCGCTCGATCGGCCGACCGATTCTCGGTGACCAGGGCTCGATGAGCGAAACTCAGCGACCGAAGTTGAGGGACCGCTTGCCCTTGGGGTTGCCGAGCTCGCTGGCGGTGCGCTTGCGGACCGGTCGATCGTTGCGCGCGAGCACGCGGTGCTGGGCCGACGACTCGCTCGCGTCCTCGGCTCCCGAGGCAGTCGCTCCGAAGAGCGCCGATCGGAGGCGTGTCGTTTCTTGCTTGCTCTGGTCCACGGCTCCAGCGTCGACCGGAGATCCGCAGCCAGAAGCGACCGCCGGAGAATTCTCTTCGCTGTCTCGCTCCACGTGCCACTCCTTCGTCGTCCGTCGCACCCAGAGGGTGGCAGCAGGCCGTCGGAGAGTGGTGGATGGACTCGGTGGCGGCTCAGCCGGTGACCGGCGTGTCGGGAAGCACCGGGTTCGACGTGGCGTTTTCCTTCGGCGGCGCTTCGGTGGTCGGGGGTTTGACCGTCGTCGGCGCGCTGGTGGTCGGGGCTGCCGTGGTGGGCGGCGTCGTCGTTGGCGCTTGGGTCGTGGAGGTGCTCGGCGCCGCCGTGGTGGTGGTCGGCCTCGTGGTGGTGGTGTCGCCTCGTCGTCGGAATCGTCGGCGTGGTGATGGGCAACGTGGGGACGCTCTGGAGGACCGTGGTGGTGGTCGTCGGTGCCGCCGTGGTGGGTGTGGTGGTGGTCACCGCCGGTGCCCGGGTGGTGGCGGGACGGGCCTGTGTGGTCGCCGTGGTCGCCGGCAGGCTGCTGGTTCCACCGGCCGCATCGGTCGAGGTGTCGGTGCTGGAGGTGTCGGTGCTGGAGTGTCGCCGAGGTGGTGGTCGTGGTGACTCGGGTCGTGACCGATTCGGCCTCGGGCTCTTCGGTGGTGGGCACCGTGGTGACGCCGAGCACCTCGGTGTTGATGGTGGGGCTGGACGGTCGGAACACGGTGAACGCAGCGAACAGCAGCGCAAGCACACCGGCCGCACCCAAGAGGATCGGCAGGGGCCGTGCCCGGAGTTCGGCCGGCGGCAGTTCGGATGGCTCGCTGGCCCTCGGGATGAAGGACCGCTGCTCGTCGACGGTGTGTTCGAGTTCGTAGAGGAACTCCTGCACCGTCCACTGCCGGTCGCCGGCCTCGCGGTCGAGGGCCCGGCGCAGCGCCGCCTCGACGTGATCGGGCGCGCCGAGCGTGCCCGGCTTGTCGGGCGTGATCCCCGATTGCAGCCACCAGCCCATGGCGCCGAGGGCGAAGATGTCATCGGCGACCACGGGGCGAGGACGCAGCGCCTGCTCTTCGGGTTGGTAGATCGACGCCGAACCGTCGACGTAGCCGGCGAGGCCGGCGTTCAGCAGGACCATCGTGCCGTCGGGCCGCACCACCACGTTGTGCGGGGCCAAGGCGCCGTGGGCGAGGTCGTGGTCATGGAGCACCCGCACGGCCTCGGCGATGCCCGTCAGCCGAGCGAGCTCGCCGCCACGGGCGCTGCGATCACCGATGATCGTGTCGAGGCTTTCGCCCTCGACCTTCTCGGCAACGACGTAGCCCAGTCCGGAGGCGTCGATGCCCGTGTCGAGCACCCGCTGCACCGTTGCCGATGCCACGCCCTGGAGCGCCCGCTGATGGGCGATGACCAGCTCGAGATAGTCGTCGTCGCCGGGCGCGATGCTCGAAACGACGACCGGTCGTCCGGTCGATCGATCGATGGCGTCATAGACCGCGAGCCGCCCCGTCGTCTGACGAAGTTCCCCGATCTCGATTCCGGGAATGGAAGGGCGGGCATCCCTCACTCATGGACCTCCTGGCGAGACCACCAATCTAGTTGCTGATCTGGTCCGAGCCTTGGCAGGCGTGGTGTTGGTCTAACGTCACAGTCCATGTCGACTCCTGTTGCCGATCTGACCCTTCCGACCTACGAGCCCGACACCGAGCATCGACGCGGCATGACGCGTGACGAGATCGAGGCCTTTCGGGCCGAGCATTGGCTGGTCCGAGTCCCGTTCGGGTACCAGCTGCTCGACCACGATGACTGCATCGCGGTCCTCAAGGACAAGCGCTGGCACCAGGCCGCACGACTGCTGAGCGCCATGTCGGGCATCACCGACGAGGAATATCTCGCACGCCGTCAACGCACGTCGATTCTCTCGGCCGAGGGCGATGAACACCAGCGGCTCCGCCGGCTCGTGAGCGGTGCGTTCACTCCCCGCTCGGCCGACCGGCTTCGTCCGTTCATGCGGCAGGTGATCAACGACCTGCTCGACCCGATCACCGCAACCGGTCGCTGCGAGCTGGTGAACGACGTCTGTGAGCCTTATCCCATTCCGATCATCTGCGAGCTGCTCGGCGCACCGAAGGAAGACTGGCCCCTCTTCAGCAGGTGGGCCACCGACATCTTCCGGGTGTTCGACGCCGACATCGCCAAGTACACCAAGCAGATCATGGCGGCCTCCGATGCCATGGATGCCTACGTCGAAGACCTGATCGACGTCCGTCGCGGCGATCCCGCAGACGACCTGCTCTCGGATCTGATCGCCGCCGAGGAGGAGGGCGACAAGCTCTCGACCGAGGAGCTGGTGATGCTGGCCGAAGCCGTGCTGCTCGCCGGCACCGACACCACGCGCAACCAGTTGGCCTGTGCACTGGCCGTGTTCGCCGAGCACCCCGATCAATGGGCGTTGCTGGCGGAGAAACCAGAGCTGGCGCCCCGCGCCGCCGAGGAGAGCCTTCGTTACCTCGGTGCGGTTCGCGGCACCGGTCGCTTCGCTTCCGAAGACGTGGTGTACCGAGATGTGCTGTTTCCCGAGGGAACGCTGGTGTTTCCCAATTTCGTCGCCGCCAACAGCGACCCGGCCCACTTCGACGCTCCCCAGGTGTTCGACATCACCGCACCACGCGAGGCCACCCACCTCACGCTCGGCTTCGGTCTGCACTACTGCCTGGGGGCGAACCTCGCCCGAGCCGAACTGCAGGAAGCGCTGGTGATCATGTCGCAGCGCATGCCGAACCTGCGCCTCGACGGAGAGACGGTCTACAAGCCCGCCGGCGTCGGCATCTGGGGTCCGGCGTCGCTGCCGTTGGCGTTCGACCCGACCTGATCAGTCGCTGGTGGTGCGGATCGTCCGCTCGAAGCTCGACTGCCGGCCCTCGTCGCTCGTGAACGTCGCCGCGATCGCGTAGTCGGTGTCGGGCTCGAGTTGCGCCGAAGCGGGCGGCGACAGGATGTGTGCGCTCACACAGCGATCGAAGACATCGGATCCCTTGGATCCTTCGCCTTCCCATTCGAACTCGGCGGTGGTGCACACGCCGGTTCGCACCACGATCTGGAAGTCTCGGGGCGTGGCGGACTCGACGACGAACTCGGCGATCGGTCCGTCGTCGACGACCGAGTCGGTGTTGACCACCAGCTGCGGTGTCGGCTCGTCGCCGATCTTGGAGCCGTAGTAGCCGATCACGCCGAGCGCGATCAGCAAACCGACCGCCGGGCGCAGGCGTGGCCAGGGCGGTGGCGGCAGTTCACGGCCCGGAGCGGCGTTGATGGCGAGCATCAGCTCCCCCATCGCTCTCGATGCACGTAGTCGTCGATGCCGAGGCGAGGGCCGGCAATGGGCGAGGGCCCGGCGGCCGGCGCAGGGTGGCCGAGGCTGACGACCATCGGTGCGTCGACGTCGTCGGGAATGCCGAGCACGCCCCGAACCACGTCTTGGTGGTGGAAGGTGACCGGGCACGAGGACAACCCGAGGGCGGTGGCCGCCACCATGAGGTTCTGGGCGTGCCGTCCGACGTCGAACAGGGCGCGAGGCCCGGCGTCGGCGGACACGGTGATGACGACGAGCACCGGCGGACGATCGAGCCAGGATGCGAAGTCGCCACCGGCCTTCAGAGCCTCTTTGGCCTCGGGATCGGTGACCACGATCAGCCGCACCGGCTGCTTGTTCTTGGCCGACCCCGCCATGCGTGCAGCATCGAGAACCGAGTCGAGCAACTCGCCGGCGATCGGCTCGTCGGTGTAGTCCCGCTGATCGCGCTTGGCTTTGAGGGCTGCGAGGGCATCCATGTGAACAGTATTCCACTCTCGGCACACCAACCCGGTAGCGGAGTGGCGAAACTTCGCTGCGGAACGAAGCGGAATCCGACCTCGAACCACCTCGGACCGGACTCGCCCGCTCGAGTCCGAAGGGCACCTCGACCCAGTGCGATGCCTCCCCACCTGCGGAAGGATGGAGTCATGACGAACCGTGGGGTGATTGCCGTCGCCGGGCTCGTGCTGTTCGTCGGCGGGTGCTCGGGCCTCGGCTCGTCCGACGGTTCGACCGAAGGCACCGACGCCGACCGCGTTGCCTCACCACTGTCGGAGTTCCTCGGGCTGGGCGACTTCACCGACCTCGACTCGGCGGACACCCAGGCCCGCATCGTCGAGATGCAGCGGGCGAACAACGAAGCGATCGTGGCCTGCATGGCCGCCGAGGGCTTCGAGTACATCGCGCCGAACCTCGACGAGACCTCCATGTTCGCTGCCGAGACCGCTGATGGAGTCACTTACGGGACGCCGGAATACACCGCCCGTTATGGCTTCGGTGTGACCACCCAGTACTGGTCGCAATCGACCGTCGGCCCGGAGCTGGTCGGCTATGACGACAGCGAAGACCTCGTCGAGGAGGTCGACCCCAACCAGGCGTATGTCGAGAGCCTGTCCGAAGCCGATCGTGCGGCCTACGACGCCGCGCTCTACGGCGAGTCGATCGACTACGAGTGGGACCTGTCGCTCACCAACGAGGAGAATCAGACGAGGGCCGACGCGTTCTACGCCGACTTCGAACCTTCCGGGTGCTTCTTCGAGGCCCAGGCCGACGATGGTTTCGCTCGTGCGGCGGAGTTCTACGACCAGTTCGGCAGCGAACTCGAAGCGCTCTACACCAGTATCGAGGCCGATCCCCGGATCGCCGACGCGCTGGGTGCGATCGAGGACTGCGTCGTCGGGAAGGGACTCGTCTCCGTCGACCCGACCGACCCCTACGGGTATTGGGACCAAGCCCTCGCCGACATCGCCGAGAACCACGCCACCGAGACGTCCGACAGCGACGGCACCGGCATCCCCACCGTGGTGATCGACGACGAGGGTCTGGCCAAACTCGCCAAGCTCCAGGCCGAAGAGATCGCCATCGCCATCGCCACCGACGAATGCGGCGGTAGCCAAGACGACCTCTCCTCGCTCTTCCAGAGCGTGACCGCCGAGTACGAGCAGCGCTTCCTCGACGACAACGCCGACCGGGTGGCGGCCTTCGCCGAGGGCGACTCGTGATGCAGCGCACACGGCTGCTGGCCGTGGTCGCTGCCGTCGCGGTCGGATCCACCGCGGTCGGGTGGATCGCCGGTCAGCGGATCACGTCGCCGGCGGAGATCGCCGCGGAGACCGCGCCACCGACCCCCTCGTTGATCACGGTGCCCGTCGAGTCACGGGTGCTGTCGAGCACGGTCATCGTGCGCGGCACCGTCACCTTCGACGAGCAGACCGACATCAGCGTCACCGGCAGCGCGGCGGCCGGGGCCGCGTCCGCCGTGGTCACGAGGGTGCCGCTGCAGCCCGGCGATCAGCTGACCGAGGGCGACGTGATCGTCGAAGTGAGCGGCCGGCCGGTCATCGCCCTGCAGGGCGAGCTCCCGGTCTTCCGGAATCTCACGCCCGGTCTCACCGGTCCCGACGTCGCCCAACTCGAAGCCGCGCTCGTGCGTCTGGGCTACGACCCGGGAACGGTCGACACCGACTACGACAAGGCCACCGAGGGTGCGGTCGAGCAGCTCTTCCGAGACCTCGGCTACGCCCCCGCCGGGCCGTCACTCGACGCCATCGCCACCCTCGAAGCAGCTCAGGCCCGCGTCCGCGGCGCCCTGGAGAGCCTGCGCATCGCCGAGGACGCCGCAGCGTCCGCCGGTGTTGCCAACTCGACCCGACTCCAGCTCGATCGCTCGGTGTCGGCGGCCGAGCAGCAGTTGGCCATCGTGAGCGGCCAGTCGGCCATCGCCCGCACCCAGGCGGCCGAAGCCGTGGCTGCGGCGCAGAACGCCTACGCCATCGATCCCTCGGCCGAGAACGCGGCGCTGCTACGAGACGCACAGGCCGGCGAGATCGTGGTGAACCGCCAGCAAGACCTCGAGATCAACGACGCAACCGCCCAGCTCGAGATCGCCCGAGCGCTGCGCAACGAGGGCCTCGACAACGGCGACGACACCGAGGGCGCCAGACGCCGGGTCGAGGACGCCAACCAGGAGCTGAGCGACGCCCAGGCCGACGTCGTTCGCCTCGATGCCCAGATCGGCATCTCGCTGCTCGCTGCCGAACTCGTCTTCCTTCCGACACTCCCACGCGAAGTCCAGAGCGTCGCCGTGACGCCCGGCGACGCACTCGATGGTCCGGTGATGACGGTCAGCGGTTCGGGGATCGTGATCGACTCGGCCGTCTCGGTCAGCGACCGCAACCTCATCACGGTCGGCCTGGACGCCGTGGTCGAAGACGAGACGCTCGGTGTCTCGGCTCGGGCCACGATCGTCTCGATCGCCGAGACTCCCGGTGGGACCGCCTCCAACGATCGCTATGCCATGCGACTCGAACCGATCGACGCCCTTCCCCAGGAAGCGTTCAACCAGAGCCTGCGGGTCTCGATCCCCATCGAGACGACCGGCGGCGAAGTGCTGGCCGTACCCCTGGCTGCGCTGTCGGCCGGCCCCGACGGCACCGCCCGGGTCGAAGTCGAGCGCGACGACGGCACCACCGAGTTCCTCCCGGTCACCACCGGCTTGCGAGCCGAGGGCTACGTCGAGATCGCGGTCGGCCGCGACCTGGTCCTCTCCCCCGGTGATCGGGTGGTCGTCGGCCGAGATCTGCAGCTGCCGGCGTTGGACGATGCCGAACCCGACGAGTGAGCGGGGATTCGCGCGTGAGCGACGAAGGGGCACACCAACCGAGTGCCACGCCGGTGGTCGAGCTTCGTTCGGTGTCGCGGACCTTTCCCGGCACACCACCGGTCGAGGCCTTGCGCTCGGCCGACCTCGTGATCGGGGCTGGTGACTACCTCGCGATCGTCGGCCCATCGGGTTCGGGCAAGTCGACCATGCTGCACCTGCTCGGCCTGCTCGACACCCCGACCTCGGGCCGCTACCTGCTCGACGGCATCGACACCGCCGGGCTCGACGAGCGCGAACGAGCCGCGCTGCGGGGCGAACGCATCGGTTTCGTCTTCCAGGCGTTCCACCTGCTCGGCACCCGCTCGAACATCGAGAACGTGATGCTGGCCGAGACCTACCACGGCAGCGATCGAGCCGGTCGCCGCGGGCGTGCACTCGAAGCACTCGATCGAGTCGGTCTCGCCGCCTTCGCCGACCGTTCACCCAACGAGTTGTCGGGCGGCGAACGCCAGCGGGTGGCGATCGCCCGGGCCATCGTCGGCAAGCCGAGCCTGATCCTCGCCGACGAACCGACCGGCAATCTCGACACCGAGAACTCCGACAACATCCTCGACATGTTCGACGACCTGCATGCGAGCGGCGTGACCCTGGCCGTCATCACCCACGATGTCGACGTGGCCCGGCGAGCCGCTCGCCGGGTCTCGATTCGCGACGGTCAACTCACCGAGGTCGCTCCGGTCGCAACGACAGCATCGGCAACCTCATGACGAGCGAATCACCGCAGCGTTCGGTACTCGGCGTGCGCGACCTGATCGACGAGGTCGTGATCGGCCTCACCGCCCGTCCTGCCCGAACCCTGCTGACCGCACTGGGCACGATGCTCGGCGTTGCCGCCCTGGTCGCCACGCTCGGTCTCGCCAAGACG
The DNA here is from genome assembly GCA_963698395.1 of uncultured Acidimicrobiales bacterium. Taxonomy (GTDB): domain Bacteria; phylum Actinomycetota; class Acidimicrobiia; order Acidimicrobiales; family SZUA-35; genus JBBQUN01. The sequence goes on along the minus strand of CAVOQQ010000007.1, from coordinate 118,522 downwards.
GCAGGCAACCGGATCGTGTCGCGCTTCGACGAACTCGAAGCAACCGCGGTGACCGTGACGCCGAGCAGCGACCGGGTGTCGCTGCTGCCCTTCGATGCCGAGTCCCGACTCGACCGTCTCAACGGCGTGGTCGCCTCCGGCACCAAGAGCGATGTCGAAGTGGGCGATCGACTCGCCCGATCGGTGCCGGTGATCGATCCGCTCGGCCAGACCGAGTTCCAACTCCCCGTCATTGCCGTCAGCCCCGGCCTCTTCGCGGCCGCGAGGGCCGAACTGGCAACCGGCAGCTTCTTCGACGAGGGCCATGACACCCACAGCGATCCCGTTGCCATCCTCGGCCCGGGGGCGGCCCAGAGGCTCAACGTCAATCGGGTCGACAACTCGCCCTCGATCTTCCTCGGCGACGAGACGCTGGCGGTCGTCGGGGTGCTCGCGAGCGTCGAACGCGAGCCGGCGCTGCTCAACGCGATCATCGTGCCGAACGGTTTCGCCAGGGACCGACTCGGCCTCCAGGCACCCGAGCTCGTCCTGATCGACGTCGAGATCGGTGCGGCCGAACTCATCGGCGCCCAGGCCCCGGTCGCGCTGGCTCCGGGCCGCGCCGACCAACTCCGGGCCACGGTTCCCCGCTCGCCGGCGCGGCTCCGCTCCGATGTCGCCGACGACGTGAACGCGCTGTTCCTGATCCTCGGCGGTGTGTCGCTGCTGGTCGGCGCCATCGGGATCGCGAACGTCACCCTCGTCTCGGTGCTCGAACGCACCGGCGAGATCGGTCTTCGGCGGGCGCTCGGCGCGACCCGACGCCACATCGCCACCCAGTTCCTCGCCGAGTCGGCCGCCATCGGCGGACTGGCCGGATTGCTGGGTACCAGCCTCGGCGTGCTCACCGTGGTGGTGATCGCCGCCACCAGAGCGTGGTCGCCGGTGCTCGATCCGTGGCTCCCCGTTGCCGCCCCGTTGCTCGGCGCGCTGATCGGCCTGCTCGCCGGCACCTATCCGGCGTGGAAGGCCTCCCGCCTCGAACCGATCGCCGCGCTCCGCGGGCTCTGATCGGCTCCCCATCGTCGGGTGCGCAGTCCGAGAAGCAGCGAAGGAGCGTGTTCAGGTCCACCGTGCGGCCTTCGCACCGGTCGGCTACGTTGACCACCACGCACCGCTGAACTGGTGTTGTGAAAACAACTTGGAGGGAACCATGCTCAAGCAAGACGCAATTCGTCATCGCGCTGTCCGCAAGTCAGTGGTCGCCGGCGTCGCAGCCACCACCGTCGCCTTCGCCCTCGGGGTCACCCCCGTCGGGGCCCAAGACGAGCAGGAGTTCACGGGCACCTTCGCTGCGCTGAACGAATCCGGGGCGTCGGGCGATCTCGCCATCACGCTCAACGGCACGAGCGCCGAGGTCACCATCAACATGGCCGGTCTCACCGACGCGGTGCACGCCCAGCACATCCACGGCGAAGTCGGCGCCGACAACGTCTGCCCCGAACCGGCGCTCGACGCAGACGGCGACGGCCTCATCAACACCGTCGAGGGTGTTCCCGCCTACGGCCTGGTCAAGGTGTCGCTGACCACCGAGGGCGACTCCTCGCCCGACTCGGCGCTCGCCATCGACCGCTTCCCCAGTGGCGCCACCTACACCTACACCCAGACGATCGAGCTCCCCGCTGACATCGCCGGCGACCTCGGCAACATGAACATCATCGTCCACGGTCTCGACATCGACGGCAGCGGAGCCTACGACGGCGACGCCGTGTCGAGCCTCGACCCCGAACTCCCGCTCGAGGCCACGATTCCGGTCGCGTGCGGCAAGATCGTGCTGGCAGCGGCGGCACCGACCGGTGGCGTCGCCACCGGAGCCGGCGGGTCGGCTTCATCGTCGGCAGCACCGCTGTTCGCCCTCGCCGCGGCGGCCGGCGCCGGCGCCATGCTCACCGTCACTCGTCGACGCCGTCTGGCCTGATGCTGCGGCTTGCACTGGCTGCCATCGCACTCGTTGTGGTGGCAGCCGGTCTGGCCATCCTGTCTGACACCGGATCGGGTTTCGACCCGCGTGCCGAAGCGGCCACGGCAGCGCCGGCGTCGTCGACGCTCGGGCGCGTCGATCCACCGGCAACGTTGCCGGCACCACCGGCGCTCCCATCGGCAGCGCTCGCCTCGGCGGGTGATGCCGACACCGAGGAGCCGATCCTCTCGTCGCCTCCGCGTTCGGTGACGATCGAATCGATCGATGTCGAGACCACCGTGATCGACCTCGGGCTGGAGCCCGACGGCGCGTTGGAGACACCCGAGGATTACGCCGTCGCCGGTTGGTGGGCCGGTGGCACCACAGCCGACGAACCAGGCCCGACCGTCATCGTCGGCCACGTCGACGACTACCACGGGCCGGCCGTGTTCTTCCGGCTACGCGAACTCACCGCCGGCGACGAGGTCGAGGTGACCGACTCGACCGGGCGGGTGACCCGGTTCGTCGTCACCGAGACCGCCATCTACGACAAAGACGACTTCCCGACCGACGAGGTCTACGGCCCCACCGAGGAGCCGACGTTGCGCTTGATCACCTGCGGCGGGTCCTTCGATCGCTCCGAGCGGAGCTACGAGGCGAACGTCGTCGTCTACGCCGAGCTGCGCTGAGAGCCCTCCCTCGGGCGGCTCGGCGTGCCACAGCCTCACCACGGTGAGGCTGTGGCCGCGCGCTCAGGCGGGCACGTCGACGGCGGCCTGCTGCATCAGGTCCCACAGCGCTTCGACATGGTGGCGTTCGGTCTCGAGCGAGCCGATCGAGATCCGAGCGATCCAGCGACCCCGATGCACCGATGGGCTGGCGAACGCCGCACCGGAGTCGTTGATGGCGCGGACCCAGCGCAGAGTGTGGGCATCGAGCGCCTCGCCGTCGAGACTCGGATCGGGGCGGTGCACGGCGCACACCGTCTGGAGCGTGAGCGGCGAGGCGAGCTCCCACCCTGGGGTGGCCTCGATCTGATCGGCCAGCCAGCGCGCGTTGTCGAGGTCTCGGCGCAGCCGCTGTTGGATCGACTCGACCCCGTCGAGCGACAGGTGGAACCACAGCTTCATGGCTCGGAAACGGCGACCGAGGGGAATGCCCCAGTCTCGGTACTGCACGGCGGTGTCGTCGTCTGGCGACTGGAGATAGCTGGGGTTGGTCGACATGACCCGGTTGAGCATGTCGACGTCTCGGACCCAGAACAGTGAGGTGTCGAGGATGGTGCCCATCCACTTGTGAGGGTTCCAGGTGATCGAGTCGGCGCTCTCGACCCCCTGCCAGAGATGGCGGAGTTCGGGCAGGAGCATGCCCGAGCCGGCCATGGCCGCATCGACGTGGATCCAGGCTCGTTTGGCTGTCCTGTCGTTCTTGGTTGTGCTGTCGTCTCCGTCGTGGCCACCGAAGCGATGCTGCTCGGCAACGGCGACGATCTCGTCGACCGGGTCGAAGGCCGTGACACCCGTGGTGCCCACGCCGGCCACGATCACCGCCGGAATCTTGCCCGCAGCCAGATCGTCGGCCATGGCGGACGCCAGCGCCGCCGGGACCATCGCCGAGGTGACCGGGTCGATGTCGACGTTGCGGATGTTGTCCCAGCCGTAACCCGCCAGCAGCGCGGCCTTGGCCACCGAGGAGTGGGCCTGGTTGGTGGTGTAGACCACGAGCGGCGCCTCGACCTCGGACAGGCCGCCGCGGTTCTGCGACAGATCGGTGGCGCGTTCTCGGGCGACGAGGAGGGCGGTGACCGCCGAAGTCGAGGCGGTGTCGTGGATCGTGCCTCGCCACTGCTCGCTCAGTCCGGTCAGTTGGCGAAGCCATTCACACACCACTTCTTCGACCTCGGTGAGCGCCGGCGCGCTCTCCCACGAGATCCCCAGACCACCGAGCCCCGACGAGGCGAGATCGCCGAGCACCGAAGCCAGCGACGCGTTCGCGGGAAACCAACCGAAGAACATCGGGTGCTGCACATGGGTCATGCCGGGCACCACGACTTCATCGAGGGCGGCCAGCAATCGATCGATGCCGACGGTGTCGGTTGGCGCTGCTCGGTCGAACGCCGACCGGACATCACCCGGCTTGACCTGGGCTTTCACCGGATGCTGCTCGATGTCGCTGCGGAAGTCGGCAATCCAATCGATGAGGGCATGACCGGCGATTCGGAACTCATCGGGCTGCATGGGCCAAACCTATCCCTTGGGTAGACCATCCGACCCATGAACGATCTGGTCCACACGACTCATTGACGGCTCAACTCTGCGACGAACAAACCGATAGGGCGAACATGACATCGACGACTTCACGTCTCCTTTTGCGACGCACCACTGCCGTGGTGGGCATCGCCGGCCTTGCACTCCTCGGCTCCGCCGTCGGTGCCTCGGCACAGACCTACACGCCGACCACCTCGGCCACCTTCTCCGACGCCACACCCGAACCGGGCCAGGCCGTCTTCGTCAGCGGCTCCGCCGTTGCCGGCACCACGGTCAGCATCACCCTGGCTCGCCCCGACGGCACCATCATCACCTTGGGCACGGTCACCGCCGATGCAACCGGTTCGTTCGCACTGAGCGTTTCCTTGCCGTCCGACCTCGCCGCCGGGAACTACGTGATCGCCGCCGTCAACGGCACCACGATCCTGTCGTCTTCGGCCTTCGCCGTGAGCGGCGCCACCACCCAAGGCGACATCATCCCGGCCCAGACCACGAACGCAACCAACCCGACGGGGGGCAACAACGCCGCACCGGCGCAGGCCACCACGCTGCCGGTCACCGGCGGCGATGCCGGCCTCCTCCTCTGGTCCGGCGCAGCGTTCGTCGTCATCGGCGGCAGCGCTCTCGTGGTGTCCAAGCGACGCAACGACCCCGAAGTGGCAACGCTCACGATCTGACCACCCGCAAGCGTTCTGAGCCGTCCCCGGCGGGACGGTGACAGCCCAACGCCGACCTCGACGGTCAGCGTTCGAACTCGACGATCGTGTCTTCGACCAACACCAGGTTGCGCTCCCCGATGACACGATCGTCGTTTGCGTTTTCCACCACGACATGGACTCGATCGGCGCTGAACTCGAGCCTGATTCGCCAGGGTCAACCGATAGTCGCCAGCGTCGCGGCCGCTTCCTGGCTCGATCGTGCCGGACAGTTCGAATCGGACGACGCTCGAACCGTTCGGGGGCACGTCGACGAAGACCAGGTAGCGCTGATAGCCGAGCTCCGTTTGGGGCTCGACCGGCACGACCACACCGTTGACCGCCACGCGATCGAGGAACTGCGACGTGATGATCGACAGGTGGACCCGGTTCGTTCCCAGGGGGAGCCCGTCGGGCGGGGATCCCGTGACATAGGCAGGCAAGCCAGGAGGAACGTCGGCGGTCAGGGTGATGTCGACCGTCGATGTGGCGTCGCCGCCCTCGCCCAACTGCACCCGATAGTCGACCTCTCGAGTGAGGAAGCTGTCGAGCTTGTTGGCATCGCCGTTCGAGTGAACGACCGAGAGAAAGTCGCTGCCGTCGGGCTCGGGAAACGCCCCGAGCAAGAACAGCGAGGCAAGGAAGTCGTGCGGTGTGTCGTCGATCGTGGCGAACTGGAAGTGTCCACCGCGAGCCGCAGGACCGAGCAGGTCGCCCAGTGACCGGGGACTCGGCAGATCGGCAGAGAGCAGGTGAGCAAAGGTGTCGGTGGCAATGGTGGTGAGGAAGTCCTTCCGATCGGCCTGATCGTCGAAGAGTCGATACTGGTCGATTTGAAGGAACTCGACCACGTTCGTCGCATCGACCGTGAGACCGACCTCGGCCAATTCCACCGGTCCTGCCAGGTCGAGCAAGGCGGCGACACCGACCGGATCGATGTAGATGGCGCCGTCGATCGGTTCACCTCCCATCGACGGGTAGAGCTCGCCGACGGCCTGGGCGACACGCGGCATGTCGGGCATCCCGGTCCAGTTCTGCGAGAAGCGTTCCGGCGAGTTGGCGATGAAACGACGGGGATACGCCTCTGGATCGGTGATCGTCCCGGGTCCGGCAGCGTTCAGATCCCCGTCGGAACCGCCGGCAACCACGCGGCAGCCTTCCGTCACGTGCTTCGAGTTCGACGAACGACCCGAGGATGCCACCCAGCTCTCGGGCCTCGGCCGTGGTGGCGAAGATGACGAGATAGCGACGAGGCCCCTGCGACCCGAGCATCTCGGGCAGCAACGCCGTTGCCCTCGCCGCCTTCAGTGCATCGGGGTAGGCGGTGTCGAGTTCATCGCTCGCCTCCTCGATCAACGTGGCGAATGGCGAGAGGATCCAGCCCGACTCCGCCCGCTCGAGAGCATCGATGGCTTCCGACATGGTCACCTCGACCAGCGCCAGCGGCTCCGCCATCGATTCGACGAGCGCCAGATCGATCGCTCCCTCCGAGAGCTTCAATCGGTCGACGTCGGCTCTCTCGACGGCCGTGCTCGATGCCGCGACGAGATCGGCGACAGGACCGGAGACGGCCTGGGCGACCTCGATGTGCTGCCCGACGATCGGCACCAGCCTGGCTGGTTCGACCCACCAGGCACCCAATCGATCATCCGCCCGACGGAGGCGCTCTGAGGCTTCGGCGAGTTGCGTGGCGGCTCGTTCGGTCTCGCCGTCGCGCGCCGACTCGAGACCCTGCCGAGCGGCATCGGAGCCCGCCTCCAGGTCGGAGCGGGCCGTTGCTGCCGTCAAGCCGGCAGCAATGGCGGCGACGGCTGCAAACCCCAACGCCGAGCCACCAAACGTGGTCACGAATCGTTTGGCCGCCTGACGATCCGAGGTCAGCGTGGTCTCGAGCCCGATCGCCAAGACGACGGCTGCGATCACCGCCGTCGTTCCGAAGGGCCCAACCTCGCGCAGGTGCAGCAGCCCGTGTGTGACCGCAATGCCGATCGCCACTCTCGCCAGTTCGCTCTCGACGTCGGCCCACTCGAGCGCTGCAGCCAGAACGAGTCCGAGCGCAGCGACGACGAGCCACTGCGGGCTGCCGGCAAGCCCGCCCGTGACGGCGAGTGCGCCGAACCACACCCAGCGGGGGGCCCAACCCACGGTGAGTGGACTCAACACGGCGAAGGCGACGACCAAGACCTGATCCCAGCCCTCGAACCCCGTCGGCGCAGCGTCTCCCAACAAGGCGAAGAGCCCGCTGGCCGCGAGCCCGAGCACGGCCCACGTCCGATCGAATCGTTGCGAGGAGAACATCGGCACTCATGATCGCCTCGAATCCGCCGCGCTCGCGTGATGCCAGCGATCCTGTTGGTCGTTGACGAAGCCTCAAGATCAGGTCAACGCAGCCGACCGAGGGGGAGGGTCGATGGACCGACCCTCCTGGAGGTTGATCTTGACCATGCAGACAGAGTCGACCGTCGGCTCGGAGAAGGTATTCACACCACATCGTGACCGGCCGGCTGCTGCCGGCGTGCCCGGGTTGGGCGCGACGTGGCATCCGTTCGTACAAGTCGCATCACCTCCGGCTGCCTCCGGCGAACGATTCCTGTCAGGTCGGTCCTTCCCCTCGAGCGACACGGCTCTTTCGGTTCGTTGCACGACGGTTCTTCCTGGCCGAGCCACTCGTATCGGGGTTCGTACCTTCGACATCGCAGCAGCATCACTCGGTCTGCTCATCGCCGGTCCGATCATGCTCGTCATCGCAGCGGTCGTTCGGGTCACCACCCACGGCCCGGCGCTCTTCGTGCACTGGCGAGTCGGCCGATCGGGCCGGCTCTTTCCCTGCCTCAAGTTTCGATCGATGTGGCCGGACGCCGCTGAACGGCTGGACGAACTCCTGGCCAGTGACGGCCGGCTTCGAGCCGAGTGGGATGCCACGCAAAAGCTCCGCAACGACCCTCGAGCAACACCCATCGGGAGCTTGCTTCGAAAGACCAACCTCGACGAGCTACCGCAAATCCTCAATGTGCTGATCGGGCAGATGAGCATCGTGGGCCCCCGCCCGGTGACGCCAGCCGAAACCGAACGCTATGGCGACAAGATCGGCATCGTGCTCTCCGTCAAACCAGGCCTGACCGGTCTCTGGCAGGTCTCCGGGCGCAGCGATCTGAGCTACGAGACCCGCGTTGCGCTCGACATCGAATACGTGGAGCGACGGACCTTCCCATCGGATCTCCTGATCTGCTGCAAGACCGCCTACGCCATGGTGCACCCGTCCACCGACGGGGCCTACTGAGCGTCGCCCGACGGACTAGGCCGTTTGGCCCATTCCCGCATGAGCGGTCATACCCCCTCGGAGCGTTCCGAAGTTCGGATTGCAACTCGGTTTCTGTGGGCTCTCGCCCCGCCGTGACACGAAGGGACGCCAAACGTGGCCTCAACCAACCTCAAGTCCATCGGTGCCGCAGCCGCGCTGGCCATCGCACTCGGCCTCGGTGCCGGATCGCCGGCCGGAGCCGCTGACTCCTATACCCCGTCGAGCCAGATCAACGTCTCGGACCCGACCCCGACGGCGGGCCAGTCCATCACGCTGTCGGGCACGACCACCCCGAACACGGCCGTGACCGTCACCATCACCGCCGGATCGAGCACCCAGAGCCTCAGCGCCGCAGCAGCCACCACCATCACGCTCGGCTCGACCATCTCCGACGCGAACGGCGACTACTCGCTCACCGTCACCGTGCCCGCCGACCTGCCCGCCGGCAGCTACATCCTCGCCGCCAGCGCTGGTGGCACCGTGGTCTCGTCGTCGAACATCTCGGTTGCTGCGCCGACCCAGAGCACGACCCCCACCACGACACCCACGACCGAGCGACTCGCCTTCACCGGCTCGGAGTCTGCTCCCATGGCCGGGGTCGGCCTCGCCGTGATCGGCACCGGTGGCGCCCTGGTGCTGCTCGCTCGCCGCAAGCGGGACGAATTCGAAACCGCCGTCTGATCCGATACCGAACCTGAACGCGCCGCTGCGCCCACCACCGGAGTTTCGTGCTCGGGAGGTGGGCGCCGTGCCATGTGGGCCGAGCCGAATCGTCGAGTCTTGGTCGAGGAATTCTCAAGAAACTCGACACGGCGCCCTCATGACCACCGCGGGGACTCCGAGATTGTTGTGTGTGACCACGCTGTTCAGCCATCCCCGCCAGCCACGCCGCACCATCGCCCCCTCTGTTCCCGCTGCGCCGACCCGCCCCAAGCGGCCACACCCGGCCGCCTCGCCTGCACTCGAGCGCCCACCGATCGCAACGGCCACGGCGATCCCCGCCGAACCGGTCCCGTCGTTCATCCCGCAGGCAGAAGGCGTCGACCTTCGCCCAGCGGCCGCGACGTGGGACGCCATCGCCTCGACCTCACGGCGCCTTCGACGGTGCGAAACCACCACCATCCCGAGCGACATCGAGCCGCTCGGTCGTCGGACCCGCATCGGGATCCGCACCTTCGATCTGCTGACCGCCTCGGTGCTCATCGTCGTCACCGTCCCGCTGATGGCCCTCATCGCCGCCGCCGTGACGCTCACCTCCAGGGGACCGGCGTTGTACGTGTCCTGGCGTCTCGGCCGCGGTGGCAGGGTCTTCGCCTGCCTCAAGTTCCGCACGATGCAACGTGACGCCGATGCCCGGCTCCCCTACCTGCTGGCCGCCGACCCGCACCTCGCCCGCGAGCTCCGAACGTTCCATCGTCTGCGCAACGACCCTCGGGTCACGGTCGTCGGTCGGTTCCTCCGTCGGACCCATCTCGACGAACTGCCGCAGCTGTTCAACGTGCTCGGCGGTTCGATGAGCCTGGTCGGGCCACGTCCGATCGTTCCCAAGGACATGGAGCACTACGGCCAAGCGCTGGTCGCGACCCTGAGCGTCAAGCCCGGTCTCACCGGCACCTGGCAGATCTCCAAGCGTCTTGGCGGCTATGCGGGGCGGGCCGAAACCGACCTGGCCTACGTGCAGCGTCGCAGCACGCTCCTCGACCTGTGGATCTGTGTCCGTACGGCCCTGATGCTGATCGGCATCGGCGGGCAGACGAAACGCTGAACGCCCCTAGTTGGCTTGTTCGCGGCCGTAGCCGAGGTTCTCGATGGCGACCGGTGCCGAGGGGGTCTTCGCACTGCTGCCGTTGGCGGAGGGCGGACCGGTTCGGCCGTTGAGCTGAGCGGCCTCTTTGTTGGTCTGCTCGACTTCGGCGGTTTCCTTCTGGTTGTAGTAGCCGTAGCCGTACTGGCCATAGAGCGACTCTTCCTTGACGCCCACCAGCACGACGCCGATGACGTTGCCGCCCACCTGTTCGATGCCGGCAACGGCGCGGGCCAGGCTCTCCTTGGAGGTGGCCCCGGCTGCGGCGACCATGACCACACCATCGACGTTGCGAGACATGAGCAACGAATCGGAGACCGGCAGCAGCGGCGGGGCGTCGAGCAGCACGAGGTCGGCCACCTGTGACAGTGCGTCGATGGCGCCGACGAACTCGCGGGTGGCGACGAAGTCGGCCGGGTTCGGCGGCTTGGTACCGGCGGTGAAGACCGCCATCGTGCCGTCGTCGTTGCGGAACGCCAGTTGCTCGAGCGGGACGTCTTCGATGATGTGATTGGAGAGGCCGGGCTCGGCCGGCACGTCGAGTGCCTGGTGGAGGCGGGGCTTGCGGAAGTCGACGTCGGCGAGCACCACGAGCATTTCCGGACCGGCCAGTGTGTAGGCCAGGTTGACCGACGTGGTGGTCTTGCCCTCCGACGCATTCGCGCTGGTGATGAGCAGGGTGTTGACCGACTTGTTGAGCAGCGAGAACTGGAGCGAGGTGGCCACCCGTCGATACGCGTCGGCGACCGGCGAGTCGTCGTGGTCTCGGCTCGACAGGGCGAGCTCGAAGCCCGACATCCAACGACCGGCCAAGGGAATCTGGCCCAGCACCGGGAGCCCGGTGGCGGCGGTGACGTCTTCGGCGGTCTTGATGGTCTTGTCGAACGATTCGGACGCCAACGCCGCGGCAACACCCAGGACGCCGCCGGCAACGATGCCCAACAAGATGGTGCGCCACAGCGGGGCGCCGGACTCGCTGTCGGGCGGGCTGGCCACCACGTAGACCTTGGCCGTGCCGGCAGCGGCCGTCTCGGCCTCGAGCTCGAGCTGGAGGATCTGGCGATTCACCTCGGTCCGCTGCTCGATCAGGAACATTTCGTCGTCGCTGCCATTGCGAGCCCGATTGATCTCGGTGTTGAGCTCGTCTCGTTTGGCCTCGAGCACGGCGATGGAGTTGTCGATGCTGCTGCGAGCCTCGGTCTGCTTGGTCTCGACGTAGGCCGTTGCCCAGGTGTTGGCCCACTCCGCCGACTTCTCGGGTTCGTTGGCCGTTGCGGTGAAATCGAGGTAGTCGGAGTCGGCGACCGACGAGATGGTCACGGTGGCGGGCAGGAACCCGAGCGTTTCCTCCACCTTGTTCTCGACTGCGTCGGTCTTGGCGAAATTGATCTCGTTCTCGATGAGTCGAGACTGGACCTGGACGTTGGTGTTGGATCCACCCAAGATCTCTTGCGCCGCCGAGTCGACCAGGCCGACCGTGGCGGTCGCGGTGTACTGCGGTTCGGAGCGAAGACCGAGCGCGGTGGCTGCCGCCGCAAGAAGAACGATCGGCGCAAGGAACCAGATCCAGCGACGACGGAGGATGGACACATAGTCTTCGAGCGTGAGCTCTTGGGCCGCGGGCTGTGTCACCGGCGGAACTCTAGCCCGGAACTCTCCCGGTGGGAACGACAGCGCAGACCCTCACGAAGCGTGGGTGAGGCGACACGACCACTACTGGTGACAACCCCGATGACCAGGTCTTCTGAAAAAGCTGCTGAGGTCGACTCGGTCACGTTGCGTTGCATCGTTGTTGCGTCTGACGGCGTTGTCGAAGCATTCGGGTCGGTGCCGGGCATGGTGCCCCGACGATGACCTAGCGTCGGGTTCGACCAACCAACCATCAGGAGATCAGGGGACCTCTCATGCGTTTGAACTTCGGCACCTTCATGGCGCCCTTCCACCCACCCACCCACAACCCGACCATCGCGCTCGAACAAGATCTCGACCTGGTGCAGCATCTCGACACCCTCGGGTTCGACGAGGCGTGGATCGGTGAGCACCACTCGGCCGGCAGCGAGATCATCGCCTCACCCGAGATCTTCATCATGGCGGCGGCCGAACGCACCAAGCGGATCAAGCTCGGCACCGGCGTGGTGTCGCTGCCGTATCACAATCCGCTATGGGTGGCCGAGCGCATCGTGCTTCTCGATCACCTCACTCGGGGCCGCATCATGTTGGGCGTCGGCCCCGGCGCCCTCCCGACCGATGCCGCCATGCTCGGGCTCGAACCGAGCCAGATGCGCCCGCTCCTCGAGGAGTACATGGAGGTGCTCATGCATCTCCTCACCAGTGATGAGCCCATCAGCTACTCCAACGACCGGCTCCAACTCGTCGACGCTCGACTCCACCTGCGGCCCTACTCCGACCCGCTGTTCGACATCGCCGTTGCCGCCGTCGCCTCCCCGTCGGGCGCCAACCTCGCCGGACGCTACGGTGCCGGGCTCCTGTCGCTCGGCGCAACGCTCTCGATCGGCATGGACGTGCTCGCCCACCACTGGACGATCCAGGAGGAACAGGCGGCTCGCCACGGCCAGCCGGCTGATCGCAGCAAGTGGCGTCTGGTCGGCCTCATGCACCTGGCCGAGACCGAGGAGCAGGCCCGCGAAGAGGTGAAGTACGGGATCACCCAGTGGTTCGAGTACTTCCAAGACGTGGCCGCCTTCCCGCAGATGGCGGTCGAGGGCACCAACATCGACGAGATGATCGACTTCGTGAACTCCGGCCTCGGTGTCATCGGCACGCCCGACATGATGGTGGCGCAGATCTCGGAGCTGATCGAGCAGTCCAACGGCGGCTTCGGTGCCTACCTCACCCTCGCCCACAACTGGGCGAACCCCGAAGCGACCAAGAACAGCTTCGAGCTGTTGGCCCGCCATGTGATGCCCCACTTCCAGTCGTCGGGAGGCGGGCTCGTGGGTGCCGCCGAACGGGCCCAGGCGTCGCGCCCCGGTCTGGCCGACAAGCAGCTGGCGGCGGTCGATGAGGCAACCCAGCGCTACGAGGAACGCTCGAAGGATCTCGTCCTCGACTGAGACCTCGCCACGCTTGGACGTCCGCGAGAATTATTCCGTGGACGTCCAAGTGTCGCGTTCGTCTGCCAGACTCTTTCGATGGCCAACAGTGACACCGCAACAATGGATCGTCCCATCGGCAAGCTCGGCGTGATCGGCGCCGGCCTCATGGGGTCGGGCATCGCCGAGGTGTCGGCTCGGGCCGGCATCGACACGATCGTGATCGAGGCCAGCGAAGACGCCGCCAAGGCCGGACGCGGGCGGATCGAGAAGTCGCTCGACCGGGCGGTGAAGGCCGGCAAGATGGACCAGGCCGACCAGGTCAAGACCCTCGACTCGCTGGTGTTCACCTCGAAGATCGGGTCGCTCGAAGATCGAGACATGGTGATCGAGGCCATCATCGAGAACGAGAACGCGAAGACGTCGGTGTTCCGCCAGCTCGACGACATCGTCGCATCGACCGACGCGGTGCTCGCCTCGAACACGTCGTCGATTCCGATCATGAAGCTGGCCATGGCCACCAAGCGGCCCGAGCACGTCATCGGTATCCACTTCTTCAACCCGGTACCGGTGCTGCACCTGGTCGAGCTGGTCACCTCGCTCCACACCTCCGCCGAGACCCAGCAGGTCGCCCAGGCCTTCTCGAGCGGCCAACTCGGCAAGCGGGTCATCCACTCCAAGGACCGCGCCGGCTTCATCGTCAACGCACTGCTGATCCCCTACATCCTCTCGGCGATCCGCATGTTCGAGTCCGGCTTTGCCTCCAAAGAAGACATCGATCAGGGCATGGTCACCGGCTGCGCCCACCCCATGGGGCCACTCGCCCTGGCCGACCTGATCGGGCTCGACACCACCATGGCGGTTGCCGAGTCGCTCTACGAGGAATTCAAGGAGCAGCTCTACGCTCCCCCGCCGCTGCTGGCTCGCATGTGCGAGGCCGGGCTACTCGGTCGAAAGACCGGGCGTGGATTCTACGACTATCACTGAATCTGCTGCTCGTTTGGCTGCCGGCGACGGCCGGCGTCGCCAGCCGTCATAGGCGAAGACGCCGAGTCCCAGCCAGATGATGGCGAAGCCGGCAAAGCGTCCGGCGGTCACGGCTTCGTCGAACACGAACGCACCGATCATGAACTGCAGCAGCGGATTGATGTAGAGCAGGATCCCGACGGCGCTCAGCGGGATCGAGCGAGCGGCCGCGGCGAAGAGCAGCAGCGGCGTGACGGTGACGAGGCCCGCCGTCGAGAGGACGGCGAAGCGCCAACCGGAGGGCACCACCAGGTCGCCGGCGCCGGCTTGCCATGCGAGATACGCGAAGGCGAGTGGGGCGAGCAGCACGACCTCGGACGTGAGCCCTTCGAGCGATTGCAGTGGCGACAGTTTGCGAACCAGCCCGTAGAGACCGAACGATCCGGCGAGGCTGAACGCGATCCACGGCACCACCCCGGCCTCGACCGTCAGCACGGTCACCCCGAGCGCAGCGAACCCGACCGCCAGCCACTGCCGGCTCGTGAGCCGTTCACGCAACACCACCATGCCGAGCACGACCGAGACCAGCGGCGTCATGAAGTAGCCAAGGCTCGACTCGACGACCCGATCGACGGCGACGGCGTAGAGGAATGCCAGCCAGTTCACCCCGATCAACACCGCCGAAACGAGATGCACACCGATGGTTCGTCGGTCGGCAAAGGCACGACGGAGATCGACCTTCGAGGTGAACAGACCCAACCCACCGAGCATGACCGCCGAGATGGTGACCCGATAGGCGACGATCTGATTGGAGGGGATCTCGGCGAGCAGCTTCCAGTAGAGCGGGAAGAGGCCCCACAGTGTGTAGGCGACGACCGCCTGGAAGTACCCCCGTTCGTTCACCAGCGCACGCTAGTGCCCGAAGAGGGCGATCAACGACGGCTGAAGATCCGCAGGATGTACCAGAACATGGTCATGAGCGAACCGAACAGGCTGACCGCAGCGCCGACGTGGGCCCATGCCGGATAGGTCCGCACGATGTTCTGGGTCTGGTAGAGGATCGAGACACCCGAGAGGGCGACCATGCCGACGCTGAACCACACACCGAGGTTGAGGCCGAAGAGCAGCGAGGCACCGATGAGGACGATGGCCATGATGCCACCGAACATGATCATCGGTCGGATGAACGACAGGTCCTTCCGGGTGATCATGCCGACGACGGTGAGGCCGACGAAGCCGGCGATGGTGACCGTTGCCGCCTGCACGACCGTGCCGCCACCGTTGCCCTCGGAATTGAGCACGTAGTAGAGGAACGGAGCGAAGATCAGCGAGTAGGCGCCCGCCATGCCGAACAGTCCGGCGTACTGCAGGCCGGGGTTCTCGAGATTGTGCGCCGACTTCGTTGCCATCATGTTGGCGACGTAGAAGACGCCGAGCACCAGCATCCAGACGAGGCTGGAACCGGTGAGCAAGGTGTTGAGCGCTTCGGCGGCACCGGTGACGAACAGGACCGTCTCGAAGGCCATGAACGCAACGACCGCCAGGGCGACGTGCTGGTAGACACGAACGAGGAACGCGCCCCGGGTGTCTTCGTCGGCCGAGATGGCGGGAGCGGTGCTGAGTGGACTGGCATACGCCATGAGCGTGGAACCTCCTGTGGAACTACGTAGAGGGTACAACCCCGCAGAGACCCGCGATGGTTCCAGCGAGAGGAGGATTTCTCGTATCGACGCACCTAAGGTCTGTGGGATGGACGGCCCTTCGGACGCTGGAGTCGACGTCAGCGAAATCCACCAGGTCGCCGTGGCCCGACTCGGCCTGCTCGATCAGCGGTACACCACCAACCGCAAGACCATCGTGGTGACCCTCGCCGAGTCGCCGGCACCGCTCACCATCGCCGAACTGCTCGAGACCAACACGAAGCTCTCGCAGAGTTCGACCTACCGAAATCTGGCCGTGCTCGAAGAGGCCGGCGTGGTGCACCGCATCGTCACGGCCGCCGACCACGCCCGCTTCGAACTGACCGAAGACGTCACGGGCACCCACCACCACCACCTGGTGTGCACCGAGTGTGGGATCGTGCTCGACATCCTGCTGCCCGACACCGTCGAAGAGCAGCTGCACGCCGCACTGGCCGCCGCAGCCGCCGCACACGGGTTCGTCGGCGCCCACCACCGGGTCGACCTCGTTGGCCTGTGCCGAGCCTGCAACGAGGCCCTCGACCGTCAGAGACTCGGCTTGGTGATGTAGTTCTCACCGCCACCGAGGCGGATGACGTCTTCGACCCAGCCGCTGGCGTAGGTGTCGGTCGGCGGTTGGAACATGTCGGACGGCTCGCCCTCGGGCGTGGTCTCGATGGTCCACGCCTGGCGTTTGTAGGTCCAGTTGTGCGGGTCGAGCTCATGGGCCCGCCGCCACCACGGCACCGCTGCCTCATGACCGACGGCCAGACGCAGGTGCTGACCCATCTCGAACGCCGCGGCCGCTTCGGCCTCGTTGACGCCCCGTGGTGCCGACAGAGCGATCACCTGGTCGGGGGCCAGCGAGAACTCGCTGTCGGCGCCCTTCTCGATCCAGTCGATGACCGCGGCCCGGTACCGCTCGCCGATGTCGGGGATCTTCTGCACCTCGGCCATGGCCTGGGCCAGACGCTCGGGGATGCCCTCGGGGATCTCGCCGCCCTTGGGCCGAGCCTCGAGGCTTGCGCTCTCGGCCGGTCGCACCAGGTTGCCCTGCTCGTCGATCCACACGGCCATCGGCACGTTGTTGAAGCCGAACAGCTCGTTGGTGAGGTGGGCGTTGTCGATCAGCGACGGATGGGTCGGGGACGCAGCCTCGATCCAGGGCAGGGCCTTGGACGTGTCGACGTCGAGCGCAACGGTGACCACGGTGATGCCGGCGTTCTCATACTCGGCGTGCAGTGCCTGCCACACGGGCAGGCTGGTGCGGCAGCCTCACCACGACGCCCAGGCGACGAGCAGCACCTTGCGGCCGTGGAGCGAGGAGAGCCGGAAGGGGTTGCCGTCGGCGTCGGGCAGTTCGAGGTCGGGTGCGACCACGGTTGCCAGCGCTCGGCCGGAGCCGACCGTGTCGGGTCCGAGGGCCATGAGTCCGGTTGCCTCGTCGGTGAGCAGCGGCATGCCGAGTCGCTCGGCCAGGCGTTCGACACGGAGTTCACCGGAGTCGAGCACGACACCGGGGGCCGGCACACAGGCATCGCCCTTGCAGAGCCCCTCGGGTTTCGCTTCCCAGCCGGTGCGTTTCGCGAAGGCGTCGGGAGCAATGGTCGGTGCATCGATGATCACCGCCCGCACCGTAGCCGCCGTTGCCGAGCGCCGCCGTACCAGCGTTCGCTGTGCGCCTCAGGAACACGCGCCATGGGCGCGCCTCTGGCATTCTTGGCCGTCATGCTGCTCCACCGTGTTGCCACGACCTCGGCTGCCGTCGCCGCGACCTCGTCTCGCAACGACAAGGTCGCACTGCTCGCCGAGACCCTGGCCGATCTCGAGCCCGACGAGCTCGCACCGGTGGTTGCGTTCCTGTCGGGCGAGATCCGCCAGGGCCGCATCGGGGTCGGCTGGGCGACGGCAGCGAAGCTGACCACGGACGGCGCCGACGAACCGACCCTCACCGTCGCCGACCTCGACCACGCCTTCACTGCCTTGGCGGGCATCAGCGGACCGGGCTCGGTTGCGGCCCGAGACGACGTGCTGCGATCACTGCTGTCGCTGGCGACCGAGGTCGAGGTGGCCTTCGTGCGCCGGTTGATCGTCGGTGAGGTGCGCCAGGGGGCACTGGCCGGCGTGGTCACCGCCGCCGTCGTTGCCGCCACCACGCTCCGGGCCGAACAGCAGCGGGGACGAGCGGTGACGTTGGCATCGTTGCGCCGGGCCACGATGTTGCTCGGTGACCTCGGCGCCGCTGCCACGCTGGCGCTGGGCGAAGATGGTCCGGCGGCGCTCGAGGCGGTCGGACTCCAGGTACTACGGGGCGTCGAACCCATGCTCGCCGCCACCTCGCCGAGCGCCACCGACGCCGTCGCCGAGGTCGGCCTGGCCTCGGTCGAATGGAAGCTCGACGGCGCACGGGTGCAGGTCCACCGAGCGGGCGACGAGGTACGGGTCTTCACCCGCAACCTCAACGACATCACGCTGCGGCTGCCCATCGTGGTCGAGGTGGCGCTGTCGCTCCCGGTCGAGTCGGTGATCCTCGATGGTGAGGTGCTCGGGCTCGATGCCGATGCCGCACCCCGGCCGTTCCAGGACACCATGGCGACCTTCGGAACCGAGGGGGCCGACACCGGCCGTGGCATCGAGCTCCGCCCCTACTTCTTCGATGTGCTCGCCCTCGATGGCAGGGACCTGATCGACGAGCCGCTCTCTACCCGCTCGGCGATCCTGGACCGGATTGCCGGGCCGCATCGGGTTCCTGCCGTCGTCACCGACGATCCCGATCGGGCCGAGGCGTTGCTCGTCGAAGCCCTGGCCGAGGGGCACGAGGGCGTCATGGTGAAGGGGGTCGACGGTCGCTACGAGGCGGGTCGCCGAGGCAAGTCATGGCGCAAGGTGAAACCGGTCTACACCTACGACCTGGTCGTGCTGGGCGTCGAACGAGGCAACGGTCGCCGCAAGGGGACGCTGTCGAACCTGCATCTCGGAGCGCGGGATCCGGCGACGGGCGCATTCGTCATGGTCGGCAAGACCTTCAAGGGACTGACCGACGAGCTGCTGGCGTGGCAGACCAGCGCGCTCGCCGAGCTGGCCGTCAGCGACGACGGCTACACGATCATGGTGCGGCCCGAACTGGTCATCGAGATCGCCATCGACGGGGTGCAACGCTCGACTCGCTACCCCGGCGGCGTCGCCCTGCGCTTCGCCCGGGTGAAGGGCTATCGACCCGACCGCTCCCCCGAGTCCGCCGACACCATCACCGCCCTCCAATCCCTCCTCTGATCACTCCGCTCAGTCCGCTCGACCCCACCCTGTTCTCGAGTCCCTCGGCGTCAGAACGGTCGCTCTGGTTCTCGAGAACGGTGGGGTCTGGCGAGGTGGGGTCGGCGAGGTGGGGTCTGGCGAGGTGGGGTCTGGCGAGGTGGCCTCAGGCGAGGTGGTCGACGAGCTGGGTGGCGAGGAGGTCGGCCATGACCAGCACGGCCATGTTGGTGTCGGCCCGGGGTGAGGTGGGCAGCACCGAGGCGTCGATGACGCTGAGGTCGGTTCGGCCGGCGACCAGCCCGGCTCGAGCCACCGCCGAGCCGAGCGGCAGCGTGCTGGTCACGTGGTGGACCGGGTTGGGCTGGCCGGCGATCCATCGGTCGAGCGCTGTGTCATCGGGCCCGGCCGCATCGAACCTCGTGCCATCGGGCGCGCGCTCGGCGGGCTCCAATCCTTCAGCCTCGAAGCCGGCGCTGCGGAGCAGCATCCGTGCCCGGCGGACACCGATGCGCAGCCGGGCCCGGTCGAGGTCGGTTCGCTCGCCGTCGAGGGGACTGCCCGAGAGCAGGCTGACGATCACCAGCCCCTGAGCGCGGCCGGCGGGCTGCCAGCCCATGTGGTCGAGGATCACGAGCTGCACGTCGGCCCGGGTGTCGCCCGGATCGAGTCCGCTGCACCACCGAAGCACCCGAGAGACCGCCGGCTGGTCCTGCCCGACCCGTTGACCCTCGGGGAGCGGCACCGACAGCGCCACCGCGAGGTGCTGTCGAGCCGGACTCGGCTCGATCGCTGCGACAGCAGCGGCGACGAGCCGGGGACTGGCGAGCGCCCCGGCACTGACCACGACATGATCGAAACCGACACCCTCGGAGCCAACGACCTTCGAGCCGGAGCGAGCGACCCCGACTCGAGGCCACCGCACGAGGACCGGATCGTCGAGTGAGGCGATCGTGGTGCCGGTCTGCACCTGCAGGGTGTCGGGCGCGCCGGCGAGGTAGACCGCCGGGGCATCGCGGCGCTCACCGCTGCGAGCGCCCAGCGCAGCAGCCAGGATCCCCCGAGCATCGACGTCGAGAGTCGAGCCGCCCACCTGCTCCCCCGCCGACCGTGCGGCGTCGCCGAGCGCTCTGGCCAACGGACCCGGCGTTGCGATCTGCGGGGCCACCTCGGCGATGACCCGTTCGAGCGATGATCGGGCCGACCCGCTCGACAGGTCGAGGGCCGCATCCCAGGAAGCGAGATCGTGGCTGTCGGGCGCCGACAGGAGCATCCCGTTGATGGCCGACGCCCCACCGACCACGCGGGCACGGATCACACCCGGCGCCGCCGAGGCGGTCGCCGACTCACCCGACCATCGCAGATCGGTTCGCTCGAGCAGCGAAGCGAAGTCGAGAGTCGGGACCAGCCACTCGCCTGCTTCGAACAGCACGACGTCGTGACCGGCATCGGCGAGACGGCGAGCGGTCAGACAACCGGCAGGCCCGGCGCCGAGGATCGCCACCCACGCCATGGCTCAGCGAGCGGTGAGCGGCGGCGGAGTGAAGTTCACGCCGAGCACCGACGAGATCTCCTCGCCGATGGCGATGAGGCGATGATCGGACCACTGCGGTCCGATGATCTGGATGCCGATCGGCATGCCGTCGGGCGAGTGGCCCATCGGAACGGTGATGGCGGGCAGTCCCGGCATGGTCGCCAGACCGGCCCAGAACAGCTGGTTGCGGTACGGCACGTCGACACCGTTGACCGTGAGGGTCCGCTGGTCGTAGGGCAGCTCGGTGTCGTGGGCGAACGCCGGCACCGGCGACACCGGCGCGATCAGCACGTCGACGTGATGCTCGAACAGCTCACTCCAGGCCACCTGTGCCTGGGCCCGGCATTCGTCGGCTTCGAGCCACTCCCGGTGACTGAGCGTTGCTCGGCGGGCCATCTGCACTCGGGGGTCGTCGCCACCTTGCGCTGCCCGCTCGACCAGCTTCGCGTAGAGCTCGTCGGAATAGCCGGTGGACATCGCCGCGCTGAGCAGGTCCTGGTAGGTGTCCCACAACTGCTCGGCGACGAACGGAGGGCGAGCCTCGGGGTCGATCTTGGCCCCGGCGTCTTGGAGACCGACCATGGCCGCCTCGATGACGCCGACCACCGCCGCATCGACCGGGGCGAGCGAGTCGTCGGACCACACCCCGATGCGGAGGTCTTCGATGTCGACCGGCTCGTCTTGGTGCGGGAGCACGAGTCCGGGCACCCCGTTGGCCGCGGTGGAGCTGTCGGTGAGCACCTCGAGCATGGCCCGAAGGTCGCCACAGGATCGACCCATCGGACCGAAGACACCGAGATCCATGACCGAAACCGATCCGGGAGGGAAGGGCACGTGACCCCGGCCCGACACGAGCCCGAACGTGGTCTTCAGTCCGTAGACGCCGTTGTGGCTGGCGGGCTGGCGGATGCTGCCGCCGATGTCGCTGCCGACTTCGGCCGTGGTCATGCCGGTGGCGATGGCCACCGCCGCGCCGCCAGAGGAACCCCCTGCGGTGCGGTCGGGATTCCACGGGTTCTTCGTGAGCCCATGGACCTCGTTGTAGGTCTGGTGATCACCGGCCATGTACGGCACGTTGGTCTTGCCCCAGATGATGGCGCCGGCCCGGCGAAGCAGCCGCACCACGGTGGCGTCGCGCGACGGCTCGTGCCCGACCATCTCGGGAGCGCCCGCCACCGTGGGCAGACCGACCGTCTCGTAGCAATCCTTGATGGTCATGGGCAGACCATGCAGCGGTCCACGCTCGTCGCCCGAGGCGTAGAGATCGTCGGCCGCGGAAGCTTCGGCCCTCGCCTGCTCGAAGTCGTGAGCGATCACGGCGTTGAGATCGGGGTTGAACCGCTCGAAATTCTCGATCTGCGCTTCGAGGATCTCCGAACTCGAGACGGTCCCCCGTTCGAGGGCTCGAAGGACTTCCACGGTGGTTGCAGTCCTGAGATCCAATGTGAGATTCCTTCGCTCAGTCGGGGTGGGAGGCACCCCGGCACGTGGGCGAGATGAGCGTCAGCCCTTCGCCTGGTCCCTCAGGAATCTACGAAGGATCTTGCCAGAAGCCGACTTCGGGATTTCTTCGGTGAACTCGACGAGGCGAATCTGCTTGTAGGAAGCGACGTGTTCGGCAACGAACGCCTGCAGGTCTTCCGCCGTGGTGTCGGACCCCGGCTTGAGCACCACGTAGGCCTTGGGGATCTCGCCCGCCTCGTCGTCGGCAACGCCGATCACGGCGACGTCGGCCACGGCCGGATGCGTGACGAGCAGCGCTTCGAGTTCGGCCGGCGGCACCTGGAAGCCCTTGAACTTGATGAGCTCCTTCACCCGATCGACGATGTACATGTGGCCGTCGGCGTCGAACCGGGCGACGTCGCCGGTGTGGAGCCAGCCGTCTTCGTCGATGGTTGCTCGGGTGGCGTCGGGGTTGTTGAGGTAGCCCTTCATCACCTGGGGACCACGCACCCACAGCTCGCCCTCACCGTCGACCCCCTGGTCGTTGCCGTCTTCGTCGACCACACGACATTCGGTGTTGGGGGCGGTGAACCCGCACGAGCCGACCCGATATTCGCCGGTGACGGTGGCATGGGAGACCGGGCTGAGCTCGGTCATGCCGTAGCCCTGGATGATCTCGGTGCCGATGCGCTTGGCCGCCTCTTCGGCGACCTCGCCACCGAGGGGAGCAGCGCCGGAGAAGATCTTGCGGATCGAGGACAGGTCGTAGTCGTCGACCATCGGGTGCTTGGCCAGACCGAGCACGATCGGCGGCACGGCGAAGAACTGGGTGACCTTGCGCTCCTGGATGATCTCGAGCGCCCGCTGCATGTCGAAGCGTGGCATCGTGATGGTGGTGAGACCCTCGGCGAGCAGCCCGTTCATCAGCACCTGCATGCCGTAGATGTGGAAGAACGGCAGCACCGCAAGGGCGACTTCGCCGTCTTCGTAGGGCATCATGGCGTCGATCTGCACGAGGTTGGCGACCAGGTTGTGGTGCGTCAGCATGACGCCCTTCGGCAGGCCGGTGGTGCCCGAGGAATAGGGCAGGACCACGATGTCGTTCATCGGGTCGATCGGGGTCTGGCCGACGGTCTCGCCATAGAGCGAGGCGAAGTCGAGGGTGCCGGCGAGGTCGCTGCCCCCGATGACGGCGACCTCGGTGGCGGGTGACCCCTCCAGGGCCTCGACGGCGGTCGCGGCGAAATCCGCGACGGTGATGACGAGCGTGGCACCGGCATCGTTGAGCTGGAACCGGACTTCTTCGGCCCCGTAGACCGGGTTGATCGTGGTGACGATGCCGCCGAGGAGGGCGACGGCGTGGAACACGATGGCGTACTCGGGCATGTTCGGGGCCATCAGGCCGAGGGTGCTGCCCTTGCCGAAGCCCCGAGCCGAGAGCCCGCCGGCCAGGCGGCCGATGTGGTCTTGCAGTTCGGCGTAGGTGTAGCTCGTGCCGGTCAGCCCGCAGGCCATGGCGACTCGGTCGGGGTGCTCGGCCGCCGTGCGGAAGACGTACTCGGTGAGGGGCACCTCGGGGATCACGACATCGGGAAGGGGGCTGGTGAAGATATGGGAGGCCATGACGCACAATATGGCCCAGATCGAGGCGTTTTGCGACCTCTGGCCGCCGCAGCGGATCGAGCGTTCGGGATCGTCAGGCGGATCCGGCAACCGGTTCGAGTTCGGAGAATCGGTCGGCCGTTGCCAGCGCGGGGAACACTCGCCAACACAGCACCACCACGAGGATGGTTCCGATGCCCCCCGAGACGACGGCGCCGACGGTGCCGATCGCCGCTGCGGCCAGACCGGACTCGAGCGCCCCCAACTCGTTCGACGCGCCGATGAACACCTGCTCGGTGGCGAGCACCCGCCCTCGCATGTGCTCGGGGGTGGCGATGGGAACGATCGCCGAGCGGATGAACACGCTGACGCTGTCGGCGCCGCTCAGCACGAACAGGGCGATGAACGCGATCGTGTAGTTCGTGGTGAGCCCGAGCACGGTCGTTGCCAGGCCGAAGATCGCCACCACGCCCATGAGCACCGGTCCGATTCGACGAGTGATCGGCCGTGCGGCGATGGCCAGCGACATCGAGGCGGCGCCGATGCCGATCGAGGCCCGCAGCCAGCCGTAGCCGACGGCGCCGACACCGAGCCGTTCCTCGGCGATGATGGGAAGGAGCGCCACCGCGCCACCGAACAGCACGGCGAAGAGGTCGAGCGAGATGGCACCGAACAACACGGGGGTGCGCCGAATGAAGGCCAGGCCTTCGAAGGCATCGGCCAGCGCTCCACGGACGCCGGCCGGTGCGGCGAGTCGAGCCACCGGCACGCTCGGAACGAACAGCAGCAGGGTCAGCCAGCCGCCGGCCAGCATGGCGAGCGTGAACCAGTACGGCGTGGCCGGCGACACCACGTAGAGAAAACCGGCGATGACCGGTCCGATGATGGCGCCGATCTGGAACGTGAGCGTGATGGCAGCCAGGACCCGTTCGACGAGAGCCCTGGGAGCAAGATCGACCGGCAGGGCACGGATCGGCGGCGACACCACGGCGCGGGCGACACCGAAGAAGAACACCACGACGAAGATCGGCAGGACCGAGGCGGTGCTGCGCTCGGCCAGAACTGCCAGCGCGAGGGCGGCGAGGCCCTCGCCGGTGAGGCCGACGAGCAGCACCATGCGACGGTCGAATCGATCGGCAACCGAGCCGGTGATCGGCGAGAGGAGTGCCGTCGGCAGGAACTCGGCCAATCCGAGCAAGCCGAGGTCGAGAGCCGAACCGGTGATGTCGTAGACCTGTTTGCCAACGATCGTGACCTGACAGATCACGCCGACCGTGATGAGGAACCGAGCGACCAGGAGAGCCCGAATCGGCCCGGGAATCGGGGGCCGCTTGGAGGTCGGGGCGTCGGGCATCAGCGCACGCTAATGCTGGACGCCACCGGTTCCGCAGTTCCAACGGCCGGTCCACGCAGTGGGTAACGAGTGCGAACATGACGAACTCGACCAACGATCGTCACGCGGTCGTCACCTGCCGAAGTGTGTCTTTTGACACACCTCGGATGGTCGGGCACGATGGCCATGCTTGGGGCGTCCGGGGACGCCACGAGCCAAGGCAACCAGACAGTCAGGGGACGGTCATGGAAGATGTGGTGCTGCGGGTTCGAGATCTTCGAACTCAGTTCCGCACTCGGCTGGGAACAGTCGATGCGGTCGCTGATGTCAGCTTCGACGTGAAGCGGGGCGAGACCGTGGCATTGGTCGGCGAATCGGGGTCCGGGAAGAGCGTCACGGCCCTCTCGATTCTCCAGCTGCTCGAGAGCACCGGGTCGATCGCCCAGGGATCGATCGAGTTTCTCGGACGCGAGCTGGTCGGCCTGCCCGAGAAGGAACTCCGGGCGATCCGAGGCCGCGACATCTCGATGATCTTCCAAGACCCCTCGACCTGTCTCGATCCGGTCTTCACCATCGAAGATCAACTCGTCGAGACGCTCACCATCCACGGCCGAGGCAAGACCGAGGCCAAGGCCCGAGCACTCGAGCTCCTCAAGCTCGTCCGCATGCCCGACCCCGAGCGACGCCTCGACGCCTACCCCCACGAACTCTCCGGCGGGCAGCGGCAACGGGCGATGATCGCCATGTCGCTGGCGCTCAACCCTCAGCTGATCATCGCCGACGAACCGACGACGGCCCTCGACGTCACCGTCCAGGCCCAGATCCTCGATCTTCTCCGACTCCTCCAAGAGGAGACCGGGGCGGCGGTGCTGTTCGTGACCCACGATCTCGGCGTGGTCGCCGAGATCGCCGACCGTGTCGTCGTGATGTACGCCGGGCAGGTCGTCGAGCAGGGTTCGGTGCGAGACGTCCTCAAGGATCCGCAGAATCCCTACACCTCGGCGCTGCTGGCTTCGATGCCCGGCATGGTCGCCGGAACCGGCGCTCGCCTCACCCCGATCGAGGGGGTCGTCCCGAGCCTGTTCGAGATGCCGACCGGCTGCCGGTTCGGCCCTCGATGTCCGCATGAGTGGTCGGCCTGCCAGGCCGACGCCCCACCACTGGTTCCCTTCGGCGACCACCGCGAAAGCCGATGCTGGCTGCGTGTTCCCGAGGTCGTCGCCGACCGCGACGCCACGCTCGCCGGATCCGCAACGCTCGCACGAGGAGGAGCACGTTGAGCGAAGTCGACCTTCGATCCGATGGACCACTTCTGGAGGTCCGTGATCTCCAGAAGCACTTCCCGATCCACAAGGGTCTGCTGCAACGCCGGGTCGGCGAGGTGCGAGCCGTCGACGGTGTCACCTTCGACATCGAACGGGGTTCCACGCTCGCCCTGGTCGGCGAATCCGGTTGTGGCAAGACCACGACGGGTCGAGTGATCCTGCGCCTGCTGGAAGCAACCGGTGGCTCGGTTCGTTTCGACGGCAAGGACCTCTCGACCCTCGACAAGGGTCAGATGCGTGAGCTTCGTCAGCGCATCCAGATCATCTTCCAGGATCCGTACAGCTCCCTCGATCCCCGAATGACCGCCGCCGACATCGTCGGCGAGGGCCTCGAGATCCACGGCATCGCCACCGGCCAGGACCAGCTCGACCAGGTCGCCGACTTGTTGGAGCGAGTCGGCCTCTCCCGGCGAGATCTGCGGAAGTTCCCGCACCAGTTCTCCGGCGGTCAACGCCAGCGCATCGGCGTCGCTCGAGCGCTGGCCACCGGGCCCGACCTCATCGTGTGCGACGAAGCGGTCTCGGCTCTCGACGTGTCGGTGCAGGCTCAGGTGCTGAACCTCCTCAAAGACATCCAGGCCGAACTCGGCGTGTCGTATCTCTTCATCACCCACGATCTCAACGTGGTTCGCTACATCGCCGATCGGGTGGCCGTGATGTATCTGGGAGAAATCGTCGAGCTGGCCGAAGTCGAGCAGCTCTTCACCGATCCGCAGCACCCCTACACCAAGTCGTTGCTCGCCGCCGTGCCGATCCTCGACCCCGACCTCGCTCGATCGACCGACCGAGTCCATCTCCAAGGCGACGTGCCGAGCCCGTCGAATCCGCCGTCGGGCTGCCGCTTCCACACCCGCTGCCCCGAAGCCGTCGCCGCCTGCGCCAGCCACGACCCGGGGGTGGTCACCCTCGCTGACGGCCGCACCGCCCGGGAGTGTGCGGTCTATCTGCCCGCCGCATTCGGGCTCACACCCGATGAATTCCAAGGGCTTCCCAAACGAAACGCCGCCGACTTCGCCGCTGCGGAGGTGATCGCATGATGGAGTACGTCGTCCGACGAATCCTGTCGGGCCTCCTCGTTCTGTTCCTGCTCTCGACGTTCCTGTTCTTCGTGATGCGGGCCGTGCCCGGCGACGTCGTCCGGCTGCAACTGGCCGACGCCGGCTCGGTCACCCCAGAGCGCATGGCCGAGATGGAGGCCGAACTGGGCCTCGACAAGCCGGCGATCACCCAGTATTTCGTGTGGCTCGGCAATGCCGCCACCGGCGATCTCGGCAACTCGCTGTGGGAGAAGCGGCCGGTCACCGAGATGATCACCGATCGCTTCCCGGTCACGGCCCAGCTGGCGGTCATGTCGATCGTGGTCGCGATCATCCTCGGCATCGTCGTCGGGGTGGCATCGGCCATCAGGCGAGGAACCAAGACCGACGACGCGCTTCGGGTCACCTCGGTGATGGGTTTGTCGATCCCGAACTTCTTCCTGGCCCTGCTGATGATCACCTTTGCCTCGGCGTGGTTCAACTGGGTGGCACCGCTGGGCTACGAGCGACCGTGGGAGAACCTCGGTGCGAATCTGCAGCAGATGGCCATGCCGTCGGTGGCACTGGGCGTTTCGGTGGCAGCCGCGATCGCCCGCC
Organism: uncultured Acidimicrobiales bacterium; assembly: GCA_963698395.1. Taxonomy (GTDB): domain Bacteria; phylum Actinomycetota; class Acidimicrobiia; order Acidimicrobiales; family SZUA-35; genus JBBQUN01. Next base: position 90,695 of record CAVOQQ010000007.1, on the reverse strand, counting down.
TCACCCGCTCCTCGATGCTCGAGGTGCTCGGCTCCGACTTCATTCGCACCGTCCGGGCCAAGGGCGCAACCAGCAGGCTCGTGAACTACAAGCATGCGCTGCGGAACTCGTTGGTGCCGATCCTCACCCTGATCGGCCTCCAGTTCGGGGCGCTCCTGGGCGGCACGGTGATTCTCGAGTCGATCTTCAGCCTGCCCGGCCTCGGCTCGATGGTGTTCACCGCAGTGCAGCAACGTGACTATCCCGTGATCCAAGCCGGGGCGATCCTGTTCGGTGGCCTGTTCATCGCCGTGAACATCGCCGTCGACGTCGCGTACGGCTGGATCGATCCCCGTATTCGCCGGAGCTGAGGAGGAAACCCATGGCCATTCCGACCAAACCGACCCCGTCCCCGTCGACCGATCTCGACGACCTCACCGATGTCGTGGCAAGCGGCGACGTTCGTGTTCGAGACGACGACACCACCGCACTCAATCGTTGGGGTCGGTTCAAACGCAGCTTCCGTCAGTTCCGCAAGGATCAGCCGCTCGGCATGATCTCGGGCAGCATCGTCGTCTTCCTCCTGTTGTGCGCCATCTTCGCTGCCTTCATCGCGCCCTACTCGCCGACCGAGATGCAACGCGGTCGCGAGTTCAAGTTGGCCAGCCCATCGTTCGAACACCTCTTCGGCACCGACCACCTCGGCCGAGACATCTTCTCTCGGGTGCTCTACGGGTCGCAGATCTCGCTGATCGTGGCCACGGCGACCGTGGTCATCTCCACCGTGATCGGCACCATGCTCGGCGCCGTCTCCGGTTACTTCGGCGGCAAGCTCGACATGGTTCTCCAGCGAATCGTCGACGCCATCATGTCGATCCCGGTGCTGATCCTGGCCCTGTTCATCGTGTCGCTGCTCGGCTCGAGCATCACCAACGTCATCCTCGCCCTGTCGATCATCTACATTCCGCGCTTCAGCCGTATCGCCCGCGGCGAGATGCTGCGGGTGCAGAGCGCCGAATACGTCACTGCGGCGGAAGCGCTCGGGGCCACGCCCTGGCGAGTCATCATGCGCCACGGCATTCCCAACATCGTCGCTCCGCTCATCATCCTCGCCAGCCTCACCTTCGGGCAGGCCATCGTTGCCGAAGCCGCACTGAGTTTCCTGGGCGTCGGCGCCCCGATCACCGAGCCCTCGTGGGGTCAGATGCTGTCGATCTCACGCGACTACATGACGATCGCCTGGTGGACCGTGGTGTTCCCCGGCGGAGCGCTCAGCCTCGGCGTCCTTGCCTTCAACCTGCTCGGCGACGCCCTGCGAGATCACCTCGATCCCAAGCTCGTGCGCTGACGCCCGAGCTCGGACCGCTCCTATCCACCAACAACCAACACCATCAAGCGAGTCAGTACCGACAACACAACACAACCGAGGGCAGCACTGTCCTCAAGGGGGAGAACAACCATGCAAGCACCGAACCGGTGGCCTCGATGGGCCGCCGCACTGATCGCTCTTGCGCTCGTCGCCGCTTCCTGCGGCGGTGGCAGCGACAGCGCCGGCAGTGACGCTGCCGAACCAGACGACACGACCGAAACCACGTCGTTCGACGAAGCGGCAGCAGCCGAACAGGACAAAACCGGCGACGACGAAGAGGCCGAGCCAGCGGAAGCCATGGACGAGGGACCCGTCGTTGGCGGCACCCTGGTCGTCAGCGGCAGTTCCGACATCGCCAACCTCGACCCGATCACGTCGTCGTCGTTCAACACCCAGTACCGGCTCGACATGGTGCTCGACCGACTGATCTCCTTCGAGACCGGACCCGACATCGGCTACACCACTCGGGTGCTCGAACCCGAGCTGGCAACCGATTGGACCATCTCCGACGATGGTCTCACCTACACCTTCAACTTGCGTGAGGGAGTGAAGTGGCAGAACATTGCCCCGGTCAACGGCCGAGACTTCACCTCGGCCGACGTCAAGGCAACGCTCGAGGGCATCCTCGCCGAAGGCCATCAGGCATCGCTCATGGAAGGCCTCGAATCGATCGAGACGCCCGACGACCTCACCGTCGTGCTGAACCTGTCGGCTCCGTTCGCTCCGTTGCTCAACAACATGGCGAGCCACTTCATGTGGATCCTGCCGGCCGAAGCCTTCGAAGAGGGCTTCGACCGCACCAGCACGGTGATCGGCACCGGCCCGTACATCCTCAGCGAACGAGAGGTCGATGTTTGCGACCATCTACGAACGCAATCCCGACTACTGGCAGGTCGACGCCGATGGGGTGCAGCTGCCCTACATCGATCGGTTCGAGTTCATCATCATCAAGGACACCCAGCAGGCCATCGCCGCCTACAAGGCCGGCGAAATCGACATCTTGACCAATGCGATGTCACCCGAGCTGCGTGATCAGCTGATGACTGACATGCCCGATGGCCAGTTCGAGGAATGGATCGACGCCGGCATGGGTCAGATCGGCATCAACAACGATCGGCCGCCGTTCGATGATCTTCGCGTACGCCAGGCGATCAGCATGGCGATCGACCGTCAGGGTATGGGAGACACCATTCGTGGTGGCGGCACCATCCCCAGCAACGTGTCACCGGCGTTGCAGGACTACACCATCTCGCTCGAGGAGCGTGAGGAATACCTGAAGTACGACCCCGAGGCCGCCATCGCCCTGTTGGCCGAGGCTGGTTACCCCGATGGCCTCGACGCCGTCATGATCGCCAGCGATGCCTACGGCCCCCAGTACGTGGCCCAGGCGGAATGGGTGGTCGAAGATCTCAAGGCGGTTGGCATCAACGCCACCTTCGAGCTCCTCGACTACGCCACCTACTTCGGTAGCCGTTGGCCCGACCAGGAGTACGACATCCAGTTCGGTCCGCAGACGCCATTCCTCGAGCCCGATGAGTGGCTGCGACTCCAGATGGGAACCGGTGCGGCACGCAACTGGTTCGGCATCAGCGACCCGACCCTCGACGAGCTGTTGGCCGAACAGCTGACCATCGTCGATGTGGCTGAGCGAGCCGAGAAGATCAAGGAGATCCAGCGGTACGCCTTGGAGAACATCATGAACCCGATTCCGGTCTGGACCACGCTCACCCAGTGGACGTACTCGCCACGGCTGACCGCCTTCTACCGGCACGGCTCCTACGGCTTTGCCAACATCGAGCAGTCCTGGTTGGCTGCGGAGTAAGAACAGCGGGGAAGACAACCAGCTGAGGCTTTCGCCTCGCAACGTTCGGGCCCGGGTGCTGCACGCAGCACCCGGGCCCGCCTCGTTTTGTCGCCGGATCCCGTCACCGGGGGCATTCCTCGGCTCCAGCGCATGGTCGACGCCGGCACCTGACACCACGTTCTGTGCGCCGAAGTTCCCACTGAATCGGTTCTGTGCGCCAAAGTCGTCGCGAGCGGGAAGTGTGACGCACAGATCGGTGGTCGCGAGGAGTCTGGCGCACAGAACGACTCTGCCTCGGTGACGCCGCCGTTACGCAGCGGAACCCGTCAGGCGGTGGTGGAGCCAGCGGAGCTTGGCGACCGCAGTGTCGGAGGGGGCGAACGGGTAGGCGTCGGCCACACCCATCGAGCGGTTGAGCTCGTTGAGCACGGTGGTGAGACTGGCCCACTGGCGGTAGAGCTCGTCGAAGTCGAGCACCTGGAGACCACCGGTGCCATACAACCCGACGAGTGGAAACGACTGCGCCGTCTCGAGCGTGTCGTTGATGTGGAGATAGTGGGCAAAGGTCTCGGCGAAGTCTTCCCACGGGTGGGCCGAGGCGTAGTACGAGATGAACGAGGCCCGCCACGAGCCGTCGTCGACGCCGCGATAGTGCTGCTCGAGTGCTTCGGTGTAGTCGAGGCGCTCATCGCCGAAGACCGACCGGAAATCGTCGAGCCCCTCCTGGCCGAGCAGGCTGTAGTGAGCGTCGACGAGCGCCTGCCAGTACCAGTGGCCCAGTTCGTGCCGAACATGGCCCACCGGCGTGCGGTACTGCTCCCCGAGCCGCGACCGCATTTCGGCCAGGTGCACCGGGTCGCCCTCGGCAACGTCGAGGGTGATGACGCCGTCGGCGTGGCCGGTGGTCACCGGTTCGTCGTCGGTGCTCTGGAGGAGCTCGAATCTCAGGGCGGGATGCAGCGGTGCCGGATCGAGCCCGAGGGCAAAGAGCTGACGGAGCGTGCGTCGCCGTGCCGCCTGGAACGGCTCGACCAACGGGCTCTGGTCGGGGACGAGATCGAGGCGGCAGTTGGCGCAGAGCCCGCCATCGAGCGCACGCCAGTTGCAGGCGCCCGGCCCGCGACGCGACGGACACATCGACGATTCGTCGGCGGCGGCGAACTCGTCTCTCGACTCGTCGTACACGACCTCGGCCCCGCAGCCGCCACACCGGTGGTTGCCGAAGAACAGCGAGCCTTCACAGCTCGGGCAGGGGAAGCGGCGCATCAGCCGATCCGGGAGACGTCGACCGAGACGTCGAGCTTGGTCTTGCGGCTGTCGGAGTAGATGACGCCCTTGAGCGGCGGAACGTCGGCGTAGTCACGGCCCCAACCGGTGGTCACATACTGATCGTTGACGAACTGGTCGTTCGTGGGATCGAGGTCGATCCAGGCTCCACTCGGCAACATGGCCGACGCCCAGGCGTGGGACACGTCGGCACCGACCAGCTTGGGTTTGCCCGGCGGCGGGATGGTCTCGAGGTAGCCGCTCACGTAGCGGGCCGGAATCCCGTGGGCCCGCATCGCCGCGACGGCGAGGTGGGCGAAGTCCTGGCACACGCCGGCGCCGTGCTCGAACAGATCGTCGACCGTGCTCGTGACCGTGGTGGTACTGGCGTCGAAACCGAACGACCGGTGGATCTTGGACACCAGCTGCTCGAGCCCTTCGATGATCGACGCCGATTCGTCGAAGCAATCGTCGGCGAAGTCACGGACCCGCTCGTCGGGCGTTGCCCGTGCCGAACCCAGGAGATAGTGCACCGCATCGGGCTGGTGGCCGTAGGAAGCCACGGCTTCGGCGAGCGGCATCTGCGCCTCGGCTGGAATGCTGCCACGGTCGGGCGACACCGACACCTCGCTGGTTGCGGTGATCTCGAGCTCCTCATGCGGTTGATGAAGGCTGAAGTAGCAGACACGGTTGCCGTAGAAGTCGACACGCTCCCGCTGATCGTCGGGCTCGGGCGTGATGACCAGGGATGCCGAACCAGACGTTTGGGTGGCGAAGTCACGAGGGAGCAGGCAGGACTGCCCGTACGAGAGCGACACCGGCGCGTCGTAGGAATAGCGTGTGCGGTGCACCACCCGATAGTCGGTCACTTCCCTTCCCCCTCTTCGGTGAGCGAACGGCGGGGCTGGAGATGCACGAAGTGGCGCTCGGAGATCTCGGTGGCCAGCGTGCTGATCTGCACCTCGAGATCGTCGAGGAAGGCGACGAGCTCGTCTCGTCGTCCCGAGGCATCGGGCGTGGCAAGCTGACCGAAACGAGCCGTATGGATACGGGTCGACACCCCGACCACGCTCGAGTGTCCACCGGCCGCACGGTTCTCGGGTGCCTCCGGGAGGCGGGTCAGCGCCGCTTCGAGGCGGTCGACCTGGAACCGGACCGAGCGAGGATTGCTGGCATCGCCGACCAGCAGGTCGAGGAGCGTTTCGACCTGGGCCCGGGAGCGGTACCGCCGGCGGTACGTGATGATGCTCTCGGCCGAGACGAGCACGGACTCGAGCAGCAAGCTCTCGGTGGCGTCGTCGTGCTGGCGTTCGAGCGCTGCCCGCAGCAGTCGAAGCACCTGTTGGGTGCGCTCGATTCGACGCCCGACTTCGAGGAACTGCCAACCGGTGTCTCGCACCATCGACTCGTTGACCAGACCGTGGAACGCGAGCAGCGACTGCAGCATGACGCCGAGCGTGCCCTGCACGACGTCTTGACGATTCGGCGAGGTGCGAGACAACGATTGGAGCTGTCGTTCCAGCGTGCCGGTTGCCTGCCAGGTGTCGTTCGACAGCTGATCTCGAACCGCTTCCGAGGCTCGCAGCAGGCGTTCGACGGCAAAGGCAAGCGAACCCGGCCGCTCCGGATCACAGGCCAACGAGAACAGTTCGCCATCGGGCGAGGCGAGGAGCTGGTCGGCATCGGCGCCGAGAAACCCGGGCCAGCCATAGGTGGTGAAGGTGAGGACCCGGAGCAACGACGCCACGGCATTGTCATCGGTTTCGCCCAGCGCATCGAGGTTGTTGCGCCGGTCGTGCACCGCCCGAAGCAATCGGGCGACGGCCTCGGCTCGCTCGACATAGCGACCGACCCAGAACAGGTTCTCCGCTGCCCGCTCCGACAGGGCCGAGAGGGGATCGGCCGGGTCGACCGCAGGGCCGGACCGCAGCCAGTACTCGGTCAGGCGCTGAGGAGTACCGGCCAGCACCCAGGTGTCCTTCGCCAGTGCACCGAACTGGTTCGAGATGATCGGCGATGAATCGTCGGGAGCCACGCGGGTGAGCCCTCCCGGCATGACGGCATAGGAGCCCTCACGAGCGACCGCGTAGGTTCGCAGCAGCGATCGCCGAGGCTCGATGCCGGTGGCGGTGAGCGTTGGCGCCGTCGACATCGCCAACGGTTGCTGGGCCACCCACCGGTGGGGTTCGGCCTCGATCATCGCTCGGAGCCGATCGAGGTCGGCCGAGGACATCGCAGCACCGAAGTAGGAGCGGGTCGACGGCTGACGAGACACCGGCTTGCACACCAGCTGATCGAGATGCTCGAGCACGTAGTTCTTCAGCGACGGGTCCCCGCACCACCACGACGGCACGGTGGGCAGCAACAGGTCCTGTCCGAGCAGCGCCTTTGCTGCCGCCTCGAGGAAGCCGTGAAGCGCCGGATTCTCGACCACACCACTGCCCATCGTGTTGACCACGACCACGTTGCCTCGGCGAGCCGCCTCGACCAAACCGGGAACGCCGAGCTGCGATTCGGGCCGCAGTTCGAGCGGATCGCAATAGTCGGCATCGACTCGACGCAACACCACGTCGACCCGCTCGAGTCGGCCGAGCGAGCGCAGGAACAACTCTCCACCACGAACGAGCAGGTCGTCGCCCTCGACGAGGCTGTAGCCCAGATACGACGCGAGGTAGGCGTGCTCGAACGCGGTCTCCGACCGCGGCCCCGGGCTGAGTACGACCACTCTCGGGTCGTCGCTTCGATAGCTGCCGAGCTTTTCGAGACCGGCCCGCAGCGATCGGAAGTACGGGGCGACGTGATGGACCTGGGCGTCTCGGTAGATGCTCGGGAACACCCGGGAGAGCACCATGCGGTTCTCGAGCGCATAGCCCGCACCGGAGGGCGCCTGGGTGTGATCGGACAACACGGTGAGCTGCCCGGCCTCGTTTCGACCGAGGTCGACGCCATAGGTGAACAGGTGTGACCGATCCGGCAGGGCCACACCGTCGAGCGGGCGCAAGAAGCCGGCGTGGTCGAAGACCAGCTCGGGGGGAATGACACCGCGGCGCAGCAACTTGCGTTCGCCGTAGAGGTCTCGCAGCAGGAGGTCGAGCAGCACGGCTCGCTGGGTGACGCCGGCTTCGATGTCGGCCCACTCCTCGGACGAGACGAGCAGCGGAATGGCGTCGAGCGACCAGACCTGTGGCTGCTCCGATTCGCGGCTGTGATAGGTGGCGCCATCGGCGTCGAGCAGACGATCGATGTCGATCTGGCGGAGTCGGAGCTCGTCAGGCCCGAGCGCCTCGAGTGCAGTGGTGAGCGGCTGCCAGTACGACCGATCGGTACCCCCGACCCGCAGCTCGTCGACGCCCGACGACGAGGTGCCTTGCCTTGCCATGGCGCCGGTGTCGCCAACCGTGGCCGAGCGATGAGGGTAGGCGCCGAGCATCCCCGACGACGAGGCCGAAGCTTCGGGCGCCGTCGTTGGTTCCATCGTCACAGCGCTGACACTTTCCCGCCCGCAGGCATCCCCGGTTCCTACGCCTCCGTTCGGTGAACCCGTCGGAGATCGAGTGTCACAGGATACTCCCGATGCGTCGCCAGTCGAACTCGCTCGACATCGACCCGGCCCGGCGTGTGCCCGATCGACTCGAAACGGGTCTGTCGCCGGGACTCGGCCTCACTCGCGTTCACGGGAGCGACCGCATGAGAGAGCCCGCCCTGATGAACGACGTGGTAGCGGCCGCCGCCAAGCGATCGCTGGTAGCGCGTGTCGATGACGTCGAACGTCAGGGGGGACTGCACCCCGATGGTGGGATGCAACCCCGAGGGCGGCGCCCACGCCTTGAAGCGAACCCCCGCGACCGCCAGGCCGGGGATCTCGGTGGGAGTCAACGGCACTTCGACACCGTTGCACGTGACCATGTGGCGGCCCTCGATCGCGCCCTCCACTCGCACCTGGAGCCGCTCGACCGAGGAGTCGACGTAGCGAGCGGTTCCGGTCCCGGTGGCTTCCTCGCCGAGCACGTGCCATGGTTCGATGGCGCCGCGGATCTCGAGCGTCACGTCATCGACGGTGACCGTGCCGTGACGAGGGAATCGGAACTCGATGAACGGATCGAACCAGGCAGGGTCGAGATCGATCCCGTGATCGGCCAGGTCGTCGATGACCTCATGGAGGTCGCGCTCGACGAACCACGGCAACAGATAGCGGTCGTGCAGGCCCGTGCCCCAGCGCACCGGCTCGTGCCGATAGGGCGACTCCCAGCAGCGAGCGACGATGCTGCGAACGAGCAGTGCCTGCACCAGCGCCATCCGCGGATGCGGCGGCATCTCGAACGCACGCAGTTCGAGCACTCCCCAACGTCCGCGTTCGGAGTCGGGGCTGAAGAGCTTGTCGATACAGAACTCGGCTCGATGGGTGTTGCCGGTCAGGTCGACGAGCAGGTGACGAAGGAGCCGGTCGATCATCCACGGTGGCACATCGTCGTCGCCGAGATGGTCGAGTTCCACGAAGGCGGTCTCGAGTTCGTAGAGCGAATCGTCGCGGGCTTCGTCGACCCTCGGCGCCTGGCTCGAGGGTCCGATGAACCGACCGGAGAAGAGGTAGGACAGCGACGGGTGGTGCTGCCAGTAGGTGATCAGCGATCGCAGGAGGGACGGGCGACGCAGCAGCGGACTGTCGGCCGGCGTCGGTCCGCCGAGGGTGACGTGGTTGCCGCCGCCGGTGCCGGTGTGCGTGCCGTCGATGTCGAATCGCTCGGTTCCGAGACGACTCGCGTGGGCGTCGGCATCGACGCCTTCGACGATCGAGACCAGCTCGGGCCAATCGCGCGCCGGCGGAACGTTGACCTCGATCACGCCGGGGTCCGACGCCACCACGATCGAACGGAGGCGAGGATCGCCGGGAATGGGGTAACCCTCGATCACGATCGGCAGTGCGGTCTCGGCTGCGGTTCGTTCCAACGCCGCCAACAGGTCGAGCGCGTCGTTGGCCGAGTCGAGCGGCGGAAGGAAGACGTACAGCTGATGATCTCGCAGCTCCACACACAGGGCGGTCGGCGGCAGGGCGTCGTCTTTCTCCTCCTCCGCGGTCTTGCCTGATGCGGACTCGCCGACGCGGGTTTCGGCGGTGCCGGGCGCGACGAGGCGAGCTTCGGCAAGGGGGCGCGGTTCGCCGAGGCGGCGGAGTTCGGCAAAGGGGCGGAGTTCGGCGAAGGGCGAGGGCTCGTACGTCGGTGGGATCGGGCCCCACTGCAGCGAACTGATCGGCAGGCGATAGCCGATCGGTGAGGAGCCCGGCACCAGGAACAGGTTGGAGCGACGCAGGGTCCACGGAACCGAGCGCCACTCGCCACGGCGAATCAACGGCAGCACCCAGCCGGTCGGCCGATCATGGCGTTTGCCGATGGCCTCGACGATCGCCTGACGGTGGGTTTCGTCGTCGAGTGCGGGGTCGAGCGGGTCGAGGTCGTCGGTCGGCGGATCGCCTTCGGGCAGGTTGGCTTCTTCCCACAGCGCGAAGAGCGGGTCTTCGAAGGCCGGGCGCAGCCCGTCGGGTTCGACACCGAGGTTCGTTGCCAGCGCCCGCACGAACACCTCGGCGACGTCGTCGTCTCGGCCGGCGAGATCCTGGCCCTCGGCTCCTCGTTCGGGGTCCGGATGACCGAGCAGCGATCGGTCGTTCCAGATCGGCACACCATCGGTTCGCCACACGAGGGCGTGCTGCCAGCGCGGCAACGGCTCACCCGGGTACCACTTGCCCTGTCCGTGATGCGAGACACCACCCTCGGCGAAGCGGTCGAACAGGCGGGAGGTCAGCGCGGCGGCGAGCCGACGCTTGTTGTCGCCGTCGGCGACGGTCTTCCACTCATCGGCTTCGTAGTCATCGACCGACACGAAGGTCGGCTCGCCGCCCTGGGTGAGCCGAACATCGCCGACGTCGAGACGCTCGTCGATCTCGAGTCCGAGCTGGTTGATCCTCGCCCACTGGGCTTCGTCGTAGGGCTTGGTGACCCGGGGGTCTTCGTGGATGCGGCTGACGATGTTGGCGAACGAGAAGGTCACCTCGGCCGGATCGACCATGCCGGCGATCGGCGCGGCGGTCGATGGCGATGGTGTCGCCGCCAGCGGGATGTGGCCCTCCCCGACCAGCAGACCCGACGTGGGGTCGAGTCCGACCCAACCGGCGCCGGGCAGGTAGACCTCGGTCCAGGCGTGCAGATCGGTGAAGTCTTCGGTCGGCCCGGAGGGACCTTCGAGTGGGGCGACGTCGGCAACCAGCTGCACGAGGTAGCCCGACACGAAGCGTGCTGCGAGACCGAGGTGGCGCAGCACCTGCACCAGCAGCCAGGCCGAATCACGACACGAACCGAGTGCGGCATCGAGCGTGTGCTCGGGAGTCTGCACCCCCGGCTCCATGCGGACGGCGTATTCGATGTCGTTCGCCATTCGCTGGTTGAGCCCGACGAGGAAGTCGATCGTCCGGATCGGATCGCCACCCTCGGGAAGCTTCACGCCATCGAGCCAACGCTGCAGCAACGGGGTGATCGGCAGGGCATCGAGGTAGGGGGTGAGATCACGACGGAGCTCGAGGTCGTACTCGAACGGCACGGTCTCGGCGTCGGGCTCCAAGAAGAAGTCGAACGGGTTGACCACGGTCATGTCGGCGATCAGATCGACGACGACCTCGAACTTCTTGGTCGGTTCGGGGAAGACCAGGCGGGCCTGGAAGTTGCCGAACGGATCTTGCTGCCAGTTGAGGAAGTGATCGGCCGGCTCGACCCGCAGCGAATAGGCCTCGATCGGGGTTCGAGCGTGGGGTGCCGGCCGAAGCCGTACCACGTGGGGTCCGAGCCGGACCGGGCGATCGAAGGTGTAGGTGGTGCGGTGTTCGAGTGCGACCTTGATGGTCATTGGACCTGCGACTGTGAGGCGGGGGCGACGGGATGGAACCAGGTGTCGTCGATGGCGGCATGGAGGTCACCGATGGAGCGCTGGATCTCGTCGGCGAAGTCGTGCATGCTGCCGGCGGCGAGTGCTGCGACATCGGCCGCGCCGATCGAACGAGTGATGGCCTCGCAGGCCGCAACGGCTGCCTCGTGGCGGGGGATCTCCGACAGCAGCTGTTCGACCACGGCGATCGACGAGCCGATCGTTCGAGGGCAAATGGGGTCATACAGCAGGAACGAGATCACCTCTTCGGCCGAAGCCGGCACTCCGCGACGCCGGAACGACTGCAGCGCCGAGACCGATCGCAGACCGGAGATCCACACCAACTCACCGAAGGCCGAGACCGACTCGTCGGTTGGGAGCAGGTTGGTCTGCACGTCGAGGACACGGGCGACGAGGTCGGCGCGCTCGATGCGACGGCCGATCGTGAAGAACGAGTAGGCGACGTCGTGGCTCATGCCCTCGGCGAGGATGCCGGTCAGCGTCTGCGACCCGCGGATCATCGTGTTGAGAAACGGGCCTCGGGTCCAGCGCTCGACGGCGTTCTCGGCGTTGGCCTGCACGAAGAGGTGGAGTTCGATGAGCGCTTCCGCCGCCTCGACCGGCATGAACGAGCGAGTGGTGCGCAGGTTGTGATGGACGGCTGCGACCGACGAACGGATCGAGCCGATGTTGTCGGGATCGGCCGCGAGATGGCGGACGACGAGTTCCTCGGTGGCGTTGGGATTGCGACGGGCGAAGACCGGATCGATCCCGACGACCGCCATCAGCGGACCCCAACCGACCCCGACCGAGTGCGGCAGGTCGATCGTGAGGTCGGTGTGGGTCTTGATCAGCCGGGCGGTGCCTTCGGCCCGTTCGAGATAGCGGCCGGCCCAGTACGCCGACTCGGCGGCGCGAGACAGCAGCAGCGGAGTCTGTGACTGATAGTGGCTCATCGTTCACCTGCCTTGGCATGGGAGAAATCGACGATCCAGGTGTCCTTGCTGCCTCCGCCTTGGGAGCTGTTCACGATCAGCGTTCCTTCTCGAAGAGCGACTCGGGTGAGGCCGCCGACGCTCACGTAGGGCGACTCACCCGACAAGATGAATGGGCGGAGGTCGACATGGCGGGCCGCAACGGTGTCGCCGCAGATCGTGGGAGCAGTCGACAGCGACAGGATCGGCTGGGCCACCCAGTTGCGAGGGTCGGCTTCGATCTGGCGACGCAGTTCGTCGAGTTCGGCCTTGCTCGCCATCGATCCGATGGTGACGCCCTTGCCACCGGACTCGTTCGCCGGCTTGCAGACGAGCGTGTCGAGGTTTGCCAGCACATGACTGCGATGCACCGGATCGAGACATCGCCAGGTGTCGACGTTCGCGATCTTGGGTTCCTCCGACAGGTAGTACTGGATCAGCTCGGGGACATAGGAGTACAGGACCTTGTCGTCGGCCACGCCCGCCCCCGGCGCATTGGCGATGGCGACGTTGCCGGCTCGCCAGGCACCCATCAGGCCCTTCGGGCCGAGCACCGAATCGGGATGGAAGACCGCCGGGTCGAGGAACAGGTCGTCGACTCGTCGGTAGATCACGTCGACCCGCACACGACCGCCGACGGTATTCATGTAGACGATGTCGTTCTCGACGACGAGGTCGGTTCCTTCCACCAGCTGGGCACCGATGCGGTCGGCCAGGAGCACGTGCTCGTAGTACGCCGAGTTGTAGATGCCGGGCGTGAGAAGCGCAACGACGGGCTCGACGTCGGACCGCGGCGACAGCGAGCGCATCTGCTCACGAAGCCGGTCGGTGTATCCGTCGACCGGGAGGATGTCGAGATCGCGGAACAGTTCGGAGAACACCCGCTTGGCGACGTTGCGATTCTCGAGCATGTACGACACACCGGAGGGAACGCGCAGGTTGTCTTCGAGCACCAGGAATCGGCCCGTCTCGTCTCGCACGAGATCGCTCCCGCTGATGTGCGCCCACACGCCATGCTTCGGTGAAACGCCTTCGCATTCGGGGCGATAGTTGGTCGAGCCCACGATGAGGTCGCGGGGCACGATGCCGTCGTTCAGCACGTGCTGGTCGTGGTAGAGATCGTCGATGAAGGCGTTGAGCGCAGCCAGCCGTTGGATCAAGCCCTCGGTGACGACGTCCCACTCGTGCGCGGTGATGATGCGCGGGATGACGTCGAGCGGCCAGTTGCGGTCGATGCTGCCGTTCTCGGTGTAGAGCGTGAAGGTGATGCCGAGCGAACGAATGGCGGCTTCGGCTGCGGCCTGCCGATCGAGCAGTCCGTCGCCAAAGGCACGCAGTCGATCGACGACTTCGCCGCAACCGGGACGGGGCGTACCGTCAGGCAGGACCAACTCGTCGAAGGAGTCGACTGGCGGACTGTCTACCCAATGAAGTGTCACTCTTCTCTGTTTAGCCCAAAAACCAGGGTTCGGCGCCCGCAGTTGTTTCCTGGGTATGAATCATGGCTGACGTAGGAGTGACACCATCTTCTTCACGGTGTCGAGCCGGCGAGCGGTCGAGTCGACACCCAGCGCACGATTGAACAGCCTCGGCTCGATCGGTGAATCGGTGAGCTTGCCCCGGCGACGCCAGTACAGCTCGGTGCCGATGATGGCGAACCGGTCTTCGGGCGAATCGAGCTCGGCGAAGCGACGGTGCGCCTCGGCCGGGGGTTCGTCGAGAAGGAACGACACGTGGACGACGTCGTCCTCGGTCCAGCCGGCATCGGGGTCCTCGGGCGGCCCGAATGGTTCGGCCGCGACCACGGCGTCGAGGTGCGCTGCGGTCCGCAAGGCCGAGACGACCTCGAAACCGAGCCGGTCGGACAGCCCCTCGTCGAAGGCTGATCGCACGACATCGAGCGACCGGCCGCTCGGATCGGTCAGGGCCACGTTGCCGCTGGCGATCAGCGTGCGAACGTCGGTGAACCCCAGCGTTTCGACGTGATCGACGAGGTCGGCCATCTTGACGCGGCGCCGCCCCACGTTGATGGCCCTCATGAAGGCGGCGTAGCGGGTCGGTGCAGACGACATCGGTCCAGTCTGTCGCCAGTTCGAACGAGTCGCCCATCGGTGTCAGACTCGACGCCAGGCCCCGGGACCGGGGCGCAGGGCTGCCGATCACCGGCCGCCATCTACGACGCCCACCAGGAGCTCACGTGAACTTCGACATCCCGCAGGACCTCGCCGACTACCTCGACGAGCTCGACGCCTTCATCGAGTCGACCATCAAGCCACTCGAAGAGGCCGACGACAACATTCGCTTCTTCGACCACCGGCGCGAAGACGCCCGAACCGACTGGGATCGCAGCGGCCTGCCCAACGAGGAATGGGAACAGTTGCTCCACAAGGCCAAGCGTCTCGCCGACGAGGCCGGCCACTACCGCTATCCGCTGTCGGAGGAGTACGGCGGCCGCAACGGCACGAACCTCGGCATGGCCATCATTCGCGAACACTTCGCCCGCAAGGGCCTCGGCCTCCACAACGATCTGCAGAACGAGCACTCGATCGTCGGCAACAACGTCGGTCTCCTGCTCATGATCGCCTACGGCACCGAACAACAAAAAGCCGACTGGATCGAGGATCTGCTACACGGCGTCCGAGGCTTCGCCTTCGGCATCACCGAGCCGGCTCACGGCTCCGACGCGACCCACATGGAGACGGCCGCCGTCCGAGATGGCGACGAGTGGATCATCAACGGCGAGAAGACCTGGAACACCGGCATCCACAAGGCCTCGCACGATCTCATCTTCGCCCGCACGTCAGGCAAGGCCGGCGACGGCGAGGGCATCACCTGCTTCCTCGTCCCATCGAAGGCCGACGGCTTCAAGGTCGAGGAGTATCTCTGGACCTTCAACATGCCGACCGACCACGCCCACGTCAGCCTCAAAGACGTTCGGGTCTCCGATGCCGACATCTTCGGCGGTGAAGGTCGGGGCCTCCAGGTCGTGCAGCACTTCTTCAACGAGAACCGTATTCGTCAGGCAGCCTCGAGCCTGGGTGCGGCGCAGTACTGCATCGACCGAGCCGTGGCGTATGCCCGTGAGCGCAAGCCGTTCGGCAAGGCGCTGGCCACCAACCAGGGCATCCAGTTCCCGCTGGTCGAGCTCCAGACCCGGGCCGAGATGCTGCGGGCGCTGATCCACAAGACTGCGTGGCAGATGGACACCTACGGCGCCTTCTCGGTGTCCGACAAGGTCTCGATGTGCAACTACTCGGCCAACCGGCTGTGCTGCGACGCCGCCGACCAGGCGATGCAGACCTTCGGCGGTCTCGGCTACTCACGCCACGAGCCGTTCGAGCACATCTACCGTCACCACCGTCGCTACCGCATCACCGAAGGCGCCGACGAGATCCAGATGCGCCGAGTCGCCGGCTACATGTTCGGCTTCATGAGCCAGTCCGCCCCCAAGGGTGTCAGAGCCTAGAAACCTGACGACCGGAGCGTTCAGGTGCGGTCGAAGACCGGCTTGCGCTTTTCGGTGAAGGCGGCGACCGCTTCGGCGTGCTCGGGGCTGACGTAGGCGTCGTTCAGGCGTTCGAGTTCGCGGCGCTGGGCGGCCGCGACGTCGGCCTCGGCCCCGTTCACGGCGAGCAGTTCCTTGATCCAGCGGAGCTGGCGCGCGGGGTTCTCGCCGTACTCACCCGCCTTGGCGAGCGCCGCATCGATCAGGTCGTCGGGCTCGGCGAGTTGGTCGGCCAGACCGATCTCGACTGCCTCGGCGCCGCTGACCATACGGCCCGAGAGCATCAGGTCGCGAGCTGCGCCGTAGCCGACCCGCTGGGGCACGATCTGGCTCGACCCCAGCTCGGGCACCAGCCCCATCTTCACGAAGCGAAGACTGAGCCTGGCCTCGGTCGACACGATGATGCGATCGAACGGCAGGATCATCGTGAGCCCGACGCCGACCGCCACACCGTTGACGGCGGCGATCAGGGGCTTGCTCGACTGCACGAGTTCGACCCAGTCGCGGGTTCGCCTCGGACGGGCTGCCTGGCCGTCACCGGCGATCTGCGCGCCGAAGACGGCCTCGATGTCGGCACCGGCGCAGAATCCTCGTCCGCGTCCGGTGACGATGACGGCGCCGATCGCCGGGTCGGCGTCGGCCGCCTCGATGGCCTCGACCAGTTCGGCGCTCATCGTTGGCGTCCAGGCGTTCAGTCGCTCCGGACGGTTGAGGGTGAGCAACAGCGATCCGCTGATGACTTCTGCTTCGATCTCGGTGTAGGTCCCCATCATGTCGCCGACCCTAATCGGGCCATCGAGGTCAACCGAATCGGCCGATGTCAGCGATGCGCTTCGATGGCCGGCCACGGTCGCGCCGGTGCATCGCTCGCCGACCTACCGGTCGGCGGTCACCGCGCCTACGGTCGTTCGATGATCGGACGAATCGACGAAATCGTGATCGATTGCGCAGAACCCGCACTGCTGGCGCGGTTCTGGGCCGGGGTTCTCGGGGGCACGCCCGTCGACCGGCACCCGGCATGGTCGTTCGTGGATCCACCCGGATGGTCGCGGCTGGCCTTTCAGCGCGTGCCCGAAGCGAAGACGGTGAAGAATCGGGTGCACCTCGATGTCGATGTCGCCGACCTGTCGATCGCCACGGCCGCCGCCGCGGTGCTGGGGGCCGAGGTCGTCGGTGGTGTCGTCACCGACGACGCCGGTTCATTCCAGGTGATGCTCGATCCCGAAGGCAACGAGTGGTGCCTCGTTTCCTCCGATGGTGGCATCGCGCTCACGCTCGACGAGCACTGAGCGTCGCTCAGCCGTCGGCTCGCTGACCGGCCAGGTCATGCGGGCCTGCGGCCGGATAGCCATGAGCCGCCCGGATGGCCGAGCTCCAGCCGTTCATGAGCCCGAGGAACTCCTCGAGATCATCGCCGAGGGCGTCGACGATCGGCTGACAGCCCCGGTCGGTGGTGACCTCGATCGCCTCGCGGAACGCCCGCCCCTCGGTGGTCAGTGCGCCATCGGCCACCAGTCCCCGATCGATCAGCCGAGCCTCGGCGGCATCGAACTGCTCGTCGGTCCATGCCCGAGACCGAGAGTAGGAACGCATGGGGAGACCCCAGTAGAGCTCGGTGAGCAACCCCATCTCGGTGGCGTCGACCCCGGCGGTGATCCAGGCGGCGGTGTGCACGTCGCCTCGGTACTCGCGTAGCTGATCGGCGAGCCACCAGGTGGCACCAAGTGACGTTGGCGGACGTGGCTGTGAACGAGTCCCGGCATAGAGCGGACGCCCTTCGGGCCGAAGCTCGCTGGTTGCTCGTTCGACCAACTCGAGTGCTCGATCGATGCCGTCGGGTGATGCGCCGAGGATTCGCTCGAGCTGTTCGATCGCCCCACTCGTTCGCTCGGCGCAGATCGT
The DNA here is from genome assembly GCA_963698395.1 of uncultured Acidimicrobiales bacterium. Classification (GTDB taxonomy): domain Bacteria; phylum Actinomycetota; class Acidimicrobiia; order Acidimicrobiales; family SZUA-35; genus JBBQUN01. Next base: position 72,981 of record CAVOQQ010000007.1, on the reverse strand, counting down.
GGCGGCGTCGGTCAGCGACCAACCGTGAGCCACGGCTGCGCTCACCGCGTCAGGAGCGAAGACGGCGAAGGCCGCGGCGATCACGTCGGCCGGCACCTGTCCCATCAGCGAGCCCCGACTGCAGAAGTACGCCGGACCGTCGGGCATGGCCACACCGTTCACCTCGCCACTGCTCGGGCCGAAGCCGAGGGCGTGGTAGCGAGCGTGACACTCGGGCGAGAAGTAGACCTGGCCGGTGAAGGCCTCGATGGCCGAGCCGATGGCACGTGCTGGTGGGGTGGTCATGTGTCGTCACCTTTCCGAGGTGAGTTGGTCGCCGCCGCTGCCGGAGCGGGTGGCGAGGGTTCCTTCGGCAGACCGAGGATGCGTTCGCCGATGATGGATCGTTGGATCTGTGAGCTGCCGCCGGCGATCCTGCCGCCCGGTGCCGCCGTGAGGCCCTTGGTGTCGGCGTGCCAGAGCATCCCTTCGGCCCCTCGCAGCTCGGCTTTGAACACGGCGTTGTCGAACGCCATCTCGGTGGTGCCCAACTTGCCGAGTGAGGATCCGACCGACGCCGCCGGCCCCTGCCGCTTGCCCATGGCGAGCAGGCTGTGACCGCGCGCCACGAGTCGAGCCAGACGATCTCGCTCGACCGGCCCGAGACTCGAGTCGGCGTGCGCACCAAGCGCCACCATCGCATCGAGTCGTCGTTGCATCGCAATCTGCGCCGCCCCGATCGATCCCCGTTCGTTGGTGAGTGTCGCCATGCCGACGCCCCAACCCTCGTTGATCGGGCCGAGGAGGGCGTCGGCCGGGATGACCACGTCGGTCAGGAAGACCTCGTCGAACTCGGAGCCGCCGGTCATCTGGCGCAGCGGCCGGACCTCGATTCCTGGCAGGTGCATGTCGAGCAAGAAGAACGAGATGCCCTTGTGCTTGGCCACATCGGGGTTGGTGCGGGCCATGAGAATGCCCCAGTCGGAGATGCGCCCGCCCGAGCACCAGACCTTCTGTCCGTTGACCACGAAGGTGTCGCCATCGGCGACCGCGGTGGTCCGCAACGAGGCCAGATCGCTCCCCGCCTCGGGTTCGCTGAACAGCTGGCACCACACCGTCTCGGCGGTGATGATCGGCCGCAGGTGCTGTTGCTTCTGCTCGTCGGTGCCGAAGCGGAGCAGACCCTGGCCGGCCAGCACGAAGCCCACCATGTTGATGAATGCCGGCACCTCGGCGTAGGCGCACTCCTCGACCCAGATCGACTGGTGATCGGGTGTGAGGCCGCGACCGCCGTACTCGGTGGGCCAGTGGATCCCCGCCCAACCGGCGGCGAAGAGGCGTTGCTGCCACGCGACCCCGGCGTCACGCAGCTCCGGCGGCATGATGGCGCCGTAGTCACGGGGGGCCTGGTCGGCGTTCGCCGCGAGCCAGGTCCGAACCTCGCTCCTGAAGATTTCTGGGTCCATGGACGGCGACGCTACACCGCACCGCTCGATCGATCGAAGCCTGCGGTTTGCCGGTCACGAAGGCGAGATGTGAGGCATGCCGAACATTCTTTGTCGTCGGTCGGACGCCGATCACCGGCGACCACTACGATGTCGCCATGGCCCCGTACGTCTCACCCGAGCACCATCCGGCCCTCGAGGAGTATTGCGAAACGATCTACGAACTCGCCGAAGACGACGTTCGAGTCATTCAAGCTCGCATTGCCGAACGGCTCGGCGTTTCTCGCCCCGCAGTGTCGGAGATGGTCAAGCGTCTCGACGACGAGGGTCTCATCACGAACGAGAAGGGCACCATCACCCTCACGACCAAGGGCGAGACGCTGGCCACCACGATGGTGCGGCGACACCGTCTCGCCGAACGCTTCCTCACCGACATTCTCGGCCTGAGCTGGGCCACGGCCCATCACGAAGCCGGCAAGTGGGAGCACGTCATCAGCCCCGAGGTCGAAGCGGCACTGCTCACCCACCTGGGTGAGCCGACCACCTGCCCCCACGGCAACCCCATCCCCGGCAGCGATTACGTCGAGACGGCCATGACCCCACTGTCGGGCATCGGTATCGGCAGGGCGTTCAGCGTTCGTCGGATTCCCGAAGAGCTCGAGTTCGCCGACGGCATGCTCGAGTTCCTGGAGCGGTCGCACATCACGCCGGGCGTTGCCGGGAAGGTGATCGCGATGTCACCCGATGGCACCACCACGGTCGACATCGACGGCCAGATCGTCGGCCTCGGCCCGTTCGCCGCCGAGCGCATCCTGGTGGCGGTCTGACGCTCCTCCATCTCGATCAACGATCGAGGTGTGGCTCGATCAACGATCGAGGTGTGGCTCGATCAACGATCGAGGTGTAAGAGCATGGCTTCGAGGGCGACGGCGTAGCTGTTGCGACCGAAGCCGGCCACGACGCCGAGACAGACGGCGCTGACCACCGAGTGATCTCGGAAGGCCTCTCGGGCGTGCACGTTCGACAGGTGGGTCTCGATGACCGGAACGTCGATGGCAGCGATGGCGTCGCGGATGGCGATGCTGTAGTGGGTGTAGGCCCCGGGATTCAGGATGATGCCGCTCGCCCAGGTGCGGGCCGCTTGGAGCTGGTCGACCAGTTCGCCTTCGATGTTGGACTGCCTGTTGGTGAGTTCGGCGCCTCGTCCGGCTGCGAGCGCAGTGAGGTCGGCCATGATCTCGTCGAGCGTCTCGGAGCCGTACACCTCGGGTTCCCGCTCGCCGAGCAGGTTGAGGTTGGGTCCGTTGATGACGAGGATCTTGTGGGTCACCTCGGCGATCCTACCGGGGGCGGAACGGGCGGGTCATGACCCACACCGGCGGGACGCCGGGGCCCAGGTGCAGCAGCGCCGTGGGTTCGAAGCCGAGTCGTTCGTACAGCGCAACGTTCGACTCGGACGAAGTCTCGACCGCAGCGGGAAGCCGGTCGTCGTCGAGCCGTTCGAGTGCACGGGCAACGAGCTGCCGGGCATGACCCGCGCCGCTGGTGGGCGGGCGCGGTGCCGACACAGTCGAGAAACCAGTAGGGCCCACTCGGCCGGCTGGCCAGCGTGGCCGACTCGACTCGTCTCACCGCATCGAGGCGATCGCCGAACAGCGGGGGCAACTCGGTGGCAGCCCGATGCGCGAGTTCATCGGGAACACCCCGATAGGCGGACTCGCTCGGCGCAACGCGAACCGTCGAGCAGGCTCCAGGCAGCGGCCGACACGATCTCGCCTCGGACCTCGAGCACCCAGAGGTCGCCCCGGTACACACCGATCGAGGAGTGGATGTCGTAGAGCGTTCGCAGACGGGCACGGTGGTTCTCGGCCGGTACGGCCCAGTTCGTCCAGACGTAGTCGTCGAAGGCATCGGCCAGGAGATCGGCGACGGCAGGCACGTCGGCCTCGGCCGCCAGGCGCGCCATCGGCAGCGTGCTCACGACACCAGCTCTTCGGGTGGACGGATCGAGCCGAACGAGCGGAGCAGTTCGAGGTCGTAGAGGATCTTCAGCGAGCCGGCGATGATCAGCGGCCATCCGAACGTGGTGCGAGCCAGCAGCGCACCCGCCATGGCCGGTCCGGCGGCGGCCGCCAAACTGCGAGGCACGTTCGTGATCGCCGACGCCGCCGACCGTCGATCGGGTGGCACCACCGCCATCACGTAGCTGGTCCGGGCGGGAACGTCCATGGTGGCGAACACCGATCGGGCGAGCAGGCAACCGACGGCCAGCCAGGCGTTCGGCATGAACGCGGCCGAGATGAGCAGCAGATTCGCCGGGATGTGCGTGTAGACCATCGTGCGGATCAGGCCGATCCGATCGGCCAGCCAGGGCGAGACCAGCATCGAACCGGCGGTGAACAGACTGGTCCAGAAGAACACCACGCCCGACAGCGCAACCGACAGATCGAAACGGAGCGACAACCACAAGGCGAGCATGGCCTGCACGGTGAACCCGCCGGCGAACGAGTCGACACTGAACAGTGCAGCCAATCGCAGCACGATGCTCCGGCTCTCCCCCAGCGCTCCCGGGTTGGCGCCCACCGCCGGCTCGATGTCGGGACTCAGCCGCAGGTAGACGACGAGCGAGGCAACACCGACGACGGCGTACAGCCAGAACGGCAGGCGCAGGGCGTCGATCTCGCTCAGCCAACCTCGTTGATACACCGCAACGACGAGACCGACGCTCAACGAACCGAACGCTCCGAGGAGCGCACCGACGAGTGAGTAGCGTGCGAACAGTCGGGTGCGGTCCCGGTCGGGTGCGGTCTGCGGGAGCAGGGCGTGCTCGATCGGTTGGAAGACGCTCACGTCACCAGAAGACGGGTTGAGTGTGCCGAAGAGGGCAACGACGGCGAGCAACCAGAACGAGCGACCGAGCGCGAACCCGCAGCCGGTGGCGATCATGAGGAGCGACGCACCGACGAGGATGTGGCGCCGCACCCACGCTCGCCCCCACCAGGCGACGGTGAGGGTGGCGACGGCCGAGCCGAGCATGGTGATCGTGGCAATGGCACCCACTCGGGCCGTGCTCAAGCCGACGAGGGCGAGGTAGGTGGGGAGCACGACGCTGGCGGCACCGTCGACGAACCCGCGCAGTCCGCGCATGGTGATGACTCGTCGGGCATCGACATGTTCGGGGAGCAATCGATTCATGATCGATCGCTCGGGGAGCGATCGCTCGTTGACCGTGGCGACACGCGGCGAGCGTACTGCCGTCGCCTCCCCGCCGGGGCATGGTCGGTGACGACTGCTCGCCGGGCTCACTCGCGCGGAACGTGTGCGCCCGGTACGGTGCGGCCATGAGCGTTGTGGCCGTCGATGCGGTTCGAAGCACGGTCGGCCTCGACCCCTCGGTCGAACGGGCCCTCGATCTGGCGGGCATCTTCGTGTTCGCCATCTCCGGCGGTCTCGTCGCCGTTCGCAAGCACTTCGATCTCGTCGGCATCATCGCGCTGGCGGCCATCACCGCCCTCGGCGGCGGGCTCGTTCGCGATGCGCTTCTCGGCGACACCCCTCCCCCGGCATTGACCGAACCGGCCTACCTCGTCGTCCCGCTCGTCGCTGCTGCGGTGACGTTCGCCGGCCATCGCCGGATCGAGCAGCGTTGGCTGCGACCGCACCTGGTGTTCGACGCCGCCGGGCTCGGGCTCTTCTGCGTTGCCGGCACCACCAAGGCACTCTCGTTCGGACTCACCGGCATCGGCGCCGTGGCACTGGGCGTGCTCACCGCCACCGGTGGCGGAGTGATGCGCGACGTCCTCGCCGGCGAGCAACCCATGCTGTTTCGCACCGAGACCGTGCTCTACGGCATTCCTGCGGCACTCGGCGCGGCAGCCCTGACCATTGCGTGGGAGTTCGACGCATCGAGCGCCGAGTTCGCCGGTGTCGTCGCCGTTGCCGTGTGTGCGCTGCGACTCGTCGCCCTCCGCCAGGGGTGGCATGCGCCGCGCCCTCGGGGAGTGATCGACGAACCGGTGTCGGCCTCTGGCCCGGCGAACCCAGACTGATCGGCGCTCAGAGCGAGCGGACGACCTCGGCGGGATCGAAGCAGTCGATGCCGAGCGCTTCGCCGACGGCCGGCTCGGTCAGCTTGCCCTGGGCCACGTTCAGGCCGTTGAGCAGATGCGGGTTCTCGAGCATGGCCTGTTTCGGGCCCTTGTCGGCCAGGCTGAGCACGAACGGAAGGGTCGAGTTGTTCAGCGCATAGGTGGAGGTGCGGGGCACACCGCCGGGCATGTTGGCAACGCAGTAGTGGACGACACCGTCGACGATGTAGGTCGGCTCGGCGTGGGTGGTGGCGTGCGAGGTGGCGAAGCACCCGCCCTGATCGATTGCAACGTCGACCAGCACCGAACCGGTCCGCATGTCGGCGACCATGTCGGCAGTGACGAGGTGGGGAGCCTTCGCCCCTTTGACCAGCACGGCACCGATGACGAGATCGGCGTCGAGCACGTAGGACTCGAGCGAGTCCTGCGTGGAGTAGACGGCCTTGATCGAGGTGCCCCAGCGGGCGTCGAGGGCGTCGAGCACGTCGAGGCTCCGGTCGAGCACGGTGACGTCGGCTCCGAGGCCGACCGCCATCTCGGTGGCGTGGCCGCCGACGACACCGCCGCCGAGCACCACGACCTTGGCCGGCGCCACGCCGGGAACGCCGCCGAGGAGCAGGCCCGCTCCGCCCTGGGGTCCTTCGAGCGCATGCGCCCCGGCCTGCACCGCCATGCGGCCGGCGACCTTCGACATCGGAGCGAGCAGCGGCAGACCGCCGCGATGGTCGGTGACCGTCTCGTAGGCAATGCAGGTGGCGCCCGAAGCGATGAGATCGTGGGTCTGGTCGGGATCGGGGGCGAGGTGGAGGTAGGTGAAGAGTAGGTGCTCGGGGCGCAGCATCGCTCGCTCGATCGCCAGCGGTTCCTTGACCTTCACGATCATCTCGGCCCACGCGAACACCTCGGCGGCATCGGCGGCGATCGTTGCTCCCGCCGCGACGTAGTCGTCATCGGAGGCGCCGATGCCGATACCGGCGCCGGCCTGCACCTTCACCTGGTGTCCGTGGCCGACGACCTCGCGCACCGAGCCCGGCGTGAGCCCGACCCGTCGCTCGAGCACCTTGATCTCTGATGGCACGCCAACCAGCATCTGCACACTTCCTGTCTTCGTTCGTGGTGAATCCCGGCTAGTGCGCCAGAGAGGGCCGGAGATCCACGCTACGTGACGTGACCGAGCAGCCGCTTGCGTTGATGGTCGCCCGAGCAACCTCCGACACAATTCTCGATTGTCAACATGACTCTGAGCGCCGCATACTTGCGTCCATGCCGCTCGATGCCACCGATCGAACCATCCTCTCGATCCTCCAGGATGATGCCCGCATCACGAACAACGAGCTCGCCGAGGCCGTCCACCTGTCCCCTTCGGCGTGCCTTCGACGAGTGCGGCGACTGGAGGAACAGGGCGTGATCGATCGCTACGTCACGCTGCTCAGCCCGGCGGCAATCGGCCGTCCGACCACCGTGTTCGTGGAGATCTCCCTGGCCAGCCAGGAGGAGCGTCACCTTGCCGCGTTCGAGACCCAGGTGGTCACGCGACCCGAAGTGGTCAGCTGCCACCTCATGGCCGGCAACGCCGACTACCTCGTGCAGGTGCGCTGCGCCGACGTCGACGACTACGAGCGCATCCATCGCACGCACCTGGCGCTCCTGCCGGGCGTCACCCGCATTCGATCGAGCTTCTCGCTCCGCACGGTGTGCCAGCGCACCGCCATGCCCATCGAGTGAACGCTCGTCGGCGGGTCTCCTTCGCCGCGGGCTCGTTCGAATGCACGAACGAGCGCGAGTAGCTTCGTCTCCATGCAGACCACACCAGATGCGAACGACCTCGACTCTCCACTCGAGGGTGTCCGCGTGATCGAGATCACCAGTTGGATGGCCGCCCCCGGATGTGGCGCCATGATGGCCGACATGGGAGCCGACGTGATCAAGGTCGAGCCCCTCGCCGGCGACGTGGTTCGCAACATGATGCGACCCCCGCTGGCCCAGGGTGACAGGCCCGTCATCGACGCCTCGTTCGAAGGCGACAACCGAGGGAAGCGTTCGGTTGCGGTCGCCCTCGACACCGACGAGGGCGCCCAGCTGGTGCGTGACCTCACCAAGACGGCCGATGTCTTCCTGTGCAACCTCCTACCGCAGCGACAGGCCCGTTTCGGACTCGATGCCGACACGCTGCTGGCGATGCAGCCCGCACTCGTGCATGCGACCCTCACCGGCTACGGGCTCAAGGGCCCCGACGCCCAGCGACCCGGTTTCGACGTCACGGCGTTCTTCGGACGTGGAGCCATCACCGATTTCACCACCGAGCCCGACGCAGTCGCTCCCGCCCCGGGCGCGGCACAGGGCGATCACACCACGAGCCTGTCCCTCTTGTCGGGGATCCTCGCCGCCCTGCGCCTGGCCGAGCGGACCGGGCGCGGCCGGGTGGTCGACGTCAGCCTGATGGGGACCGCCACCTGGACGATGATGAGCAACCTGGCCGCCGTCCTGGTCGACGGTCGGGTGCCGACCAAGCGCGATCGTCGGAACCTCATCGCTCCGCTGGGCAATCGCTTCCGCTGCTCCGATGATCGCTGGATCATCCTCAACATGGTCGAGGCCCGCTGGTGGGAACCCTTCTGCACGACGATGGAGCTCGAGGAACTCCTCGACGACGATCGCTTCGACTCGATCCGCACTCGATACCAGAACATGCCCGAGCTCATCGACATCATCGACGCCCGCTTCGCCACGAAGACGATGCCCGAGTGGGGTCAGATCCTCGACGACGCCGGCCTCATCTGGGGACCGGCGGCATCACTCACCGAATTGGCGTCGGATCCCCAGGCCGCTGCCGTCGGCATGTTCCCCGAGATCGAGCACCCCGAGTCGGGCACCTTCCGCACCGTGGCAACCCCGATCCACATCGCCGATGCCGCCATCGCCCCGAGGGGTCCGGCGCCCACCATCGGTCAACACACCGACGACATCCTGACCGAGCTCGGCCTCGTCGAGCGACGCCATCAAGGCCCTCCGTAGCGCCGGCGCCGTCGGCTAGTCCGAACCTGAGTCCTCTGGCGACCTCGCCAGCCGTACTCGAGTCCGAGCGCGACCGATGTGTCGCTCTCAGACTCAGGAACGAGGGGGTTGGTCGCTGGGGCTCTCGGCTACGCACCTAATCGGCAATCGCTCGCACCGAGTCTGGAATCGGCACGCCATCGAGGACCGCGATGCGTCGGACACCGGTGGGTCGAAGACGGTTCGCATGGGGACGACGCCGGCCCAGATCGGGAGGGCGTAGTCCTCGTCATCGTCGATCGGGCCACCGGCGCGGATCTTGGCCGATGCGTGTTCGAGCGAGAGACGAAGCACCGAGGTGCCCTTGATCTCCTTCTGGGTGTTCGGCCGCAGATCGGCCTGCCGGCCGGGCACGAGCGCCTCGACGAAACGGTGCAGGGCGGCAGCCTTCTCGGCCGGATCGGTCACCTCGACCGCCTTCCCGATCACCATGACCGACCGGAAGTTCATCGAGTGATGGAAGGCCGAGCGGGCGAGCACGAGTCCGTCGACCAGCGTGACCGTCACGCAGACATCGACACCTTCGTTGCGTGCCGCATCGCCCCGACGGATGCACGCCGGAAGCGGGCGCGCCATGCAACAGGATCGAGTCGCCATCGCGCACGTAGAACATCGGGATGACCACCGGTGCACCATCACGAACGGTACCGACGTGGGCAACGTGGCCGGCGTCGAGCACGGCGCGCACGTCGACGGTTGCGTAGCGAGCCCGCTCGACGCCGCGCCGCATCACGATGCGAGGGTCGAGCGCGGCGTCGTCGAATCCATGCGGGGGTCCCGGCGTTCGACGTCCGTGCTCGTGCTCGTGCCGCATGCTCTTTGTTCTGGTACATTCATTGTCACGAACTGATACAGTACTCGGATGCCGGAGTCGCCTGCCAGTGTTTTCGATCGTGCTCTCGAGTTCGAGACGGCCAACGATCTCGTCGCCTTCGTCGAGCGGTGCGTCGCCGACGGCGATCTGACCGGCGGCGACCGCCTGCCATCGGTCCGAGACGCCGCCACCAGGCTCGGGCTGGCTCCCAACACCGTTGCTGCTGCCTACCGACGCCTACGAGAGCGGGGCGTCGTGATCGGCCGGGGTCGCCAGGGCACCCAGGTGGCGGCAGCCATCGCCCGACGAGCGCAGGTGAACAACCCGCTGCCCGAGGGCATCATCGACGCCATGTCGGGCAACCCCGACGCCGCGTTCCTTCCCGATCTGGGGGCCGCCATGTCGTTCGCTCTGAGCAGCCGACGCGCCGACTACGGCTCGGCCATGATCACGCCGGAGATGGCAGCGGCCGCCGGCGCCTGGCTCGAGGTCGATGCGATCCCCACCGAGTCCATCACGCTCACCTCCGGCGCCATGGACGCAATCGAGCGCGTGTTGGTCGAACACGTCCGACCCGGTGATCGGATCGGCGTCGAAGATCCCGGCCACGTACCGGTCTTCGATGTCGTCACGGCGCTCGGCCTCGTGCCCGTTCCCATGGAGGTCGACGGCGAGGGCGTCACGGCGGTGGCGCTCGAGCGAGCACTCGACGCCGGCGTGCGAGCCGCCATCATCACACCGCGAGCGCACAACCCGACCGGGGCCGCCATCACCGACGAGCGAGCGCACCAGCTCACCGCTGCGTTGTCGAAGCATCCCAACGTGCTGGTGATCGAGGACGACCATGCCGGTGCGGTGTCGGGCGTCGCCCTCGCCCCACTCCCCCGCGAGCGAACCACATGGGCCCTGGTCCGCAGCGTTTCCAAGAGTCTCGGGCCCGATCTCCGCGTGGCGGTCCTTGCCGGCGACCACGACACGATTGCCTCGGTCGAGGCTCGTTTCGGCGCCGGGCCGGGGTGGGTGAGCCACCTGCTCCAGTCGACCGTTGCCCACCTCCTCGGCGACCCCGTTGTGACCGCCCTGGTCGACGAGGCAGCAGCGGTGTACCGAGGCCGACGCCGGCGCTTGATCGACGCCTTGCAGGCCGCGGGTATCGAGGCAACCGGCAACTCGGGGCTGCAGGTCTGGATCCCCGTTGCCGACGAGCAAGCCGTTGCCGACGCCGTTCCGCGATGGCGGCATCGCCATTCGTGTCGGCTCGGCCTACCGGCGTGCTGCACCGCCCGCCGTTCGGGTCACCGTGTCATCGCTCGCCGACGATCAGATCGACGACGTCGCCAATCGCCTGATCGCGGCCATGGGGCCGCAACGCGCGAGCCGAACCCCACGGGCCTGAGGGCCCTACGATCTGCCCCATGGAGATCATCGTCATCGGCGCCGGCATCGCCGGGCTCACGGCTGCTCGGACGCTCACCGAGCAGGGACACGAGGTCATCGTGCTCGAAGGCCGCGACCGCATCGGTGGCCGCACGCACACCGCGTCGGTCGGTGCCGCTCGCGTCGATCTCGGCGCCTCCTGGATCCACGGCCCGTACCTCAACGACCTCACCGCTGCGGTCGACGCAGCCGGACTCGAGTGGTCGAACGATGGCAGTTGGGGTGCTGCCACCCATCTCTTCGTCGAAGGATCGGGTTGGGCCCAGCCGTGGGAGGTGGCCACCGCCGTCGCCAGCCGCTACGACTTCGACCCCGATCAGATCATCGCGGCGCTCGGTCACGACGCCTCGCTGTCGGCAGGGTCCGATTGGTACCTCGCCGATCGGCAGCTGAGCGGCCGGGCAGCCGACATCGTCGACTTCGGCCTTCGCTGGCTCGAAGGCGGACTGAACGTGGGCGGGCACCCCGACCAGGTGTCGCTCTCGGGCCTTGCGTGGTACCAGCTAAACGGCGGCGGCAATGGGGTCATCCGTGGCGGCTACGGCCGCCTGGTCGATCATCTCGCCGACGGGCTCGATGTGCGCACCGGTCAGATCGTCGAGACGATCGAATGCGACGATCGACGCGCCACGGTCACCACCGGCTCTGAACGGTTCGTCGCCGACGAGGTCGTGCTCGCCGTCCCGCTCGGGGTCATCCAAGCCGGTTCGATCGCGATCTCGCCGGCGACCGGACTCGAGCGTCATGCCGGGCGGTTGGGCATGGCCTCACTCGAAAAGGTGATCCTCGGCTTCGACGAAGCCTGGTGGCCAGGCGAGATCAAACGAGTGATCCACATGGGAACCGACCGACGATTTCCCAGCTGGATCGACCTCTCCGCTCACGCCGGAGCCCCGACGCTGGCCGTGTTGCACAACCCGCAGATCGTCAGCTCGGCCGCCGGCACCGGTGCCGGCGCCGTCGACCCGTCCACTCGGATCGAAAATGCCATCGCCACGCTGCGCTCGATGTACGGCAACGATGTCGCCGACCCGACCGCAACCCACAGCACCGACTGGCTGCACGATCCGTTCAGCTTCGGTTCGTACTCCTACCCCCGACTCGGCGCCACGACCAACGACATGTCGTCGATGGGCGGCCGTCTCGCTCCCCGACTCGTCGGTGCCGGCGAACACACGGTCCCCCACCACTACGGCACCGTGCATGCCGCCTACGAGTCCGGGCGCCGAGCCGCCGCATCGATCGGCGCCTGACGATCGACCGCTGACGGGCGCCCGGTACGGCGTCGATCGATGGCCCGACCTACCGTGCCAACCATGGATGCTCCTCAGTCTGATCTCACCGAGAAGTCCGCTCTCGTCGTCGGCGCCAGCGGCGGACTCGGACGGGCCATCGCCATCGAGCTGGAACGTCGCGGGGCGAAGCTCACCATTGCCGGCCGTGACGCCGATCGGCTCGCTGCGGTACCGGTCGCTGCCCACCGGGTGCTCGCCGATCTGCGCACGCCCGAGGCATGCGCCCACGTGATCAACGAGGCCGTGACTGCCAACGGCCCGATCGACATCCTCATCAACGCCGTCGGCATCGTTGCCTTCGGTGGGGTCGGTGAACTCAGCGTCGACACCATGGAAGATCTCTTCCTCACCAACACGTTCGTGCCGATCATGCTCGTGAAAGCGGCGCTCGACTCGGTGGCTCCCGACGCAACGATCGTGCAGTTCTCGGGGGTCATCGCCGAGCAGAACCTGCCCGGCATGGCTGCGTACGGTGCATCCAAGGCCGCCCTTCGCTCCTTCGACGAGGCCATGAGCAAGGAACTGCGGCGGCGAAAGATCCGCACGATCGATGCACGACCGCCACACACCGAAACCGGCCTGGCCGACCATCCCATCGAGGGCACGGCGCCGACCATGCCGGTCGGCATCGAGCCGACCGTCGTGGCTCGGGTGATCGTCGATGCGGTCGCCGGGACGGCGCGCGACCTACCCTCCGAGGTCTTCACTGCCGCCGCCAAGGAGCCAACGACCGAATGAGTACCGCCCCTTCCATCGTGATCGTGGGTGCCGGCCTGGCCGGGCTGAGCGCGGCCCGCGCCCTCCACGAAGCCGGCAACACCCCGATCGTGCTCGAATCCTCCGATGGAGTCGGCGGACGAGTCCGCACCGACGTGGTCGACGGCTTTCGTCTCGACCGAGGATTTCAGGTGCTGCTCACCGCCTACCCGGAGCTCCAACGCCAGTTCGACGTTGCGGCGCTCGATCTCGCCAGCTTCGAGCCGGGCGCCGCCGTGCGGATCGGCGATCGCTTCTCCGAGGTCGGCGATCCGTTTCGACGACCGATGATGCTGGCATCGACGGTGACCTCACCGGTCGGCGGCGTGACAGACAAAGTGCGGCTCGGCATCATGCGGCGCCGGATCACCACGACCACGGCACCGGATCTGTTGCGCGGCCCCGATCGCTCCACGTTCGATGCGCTTCGGGCCGATGGCTTCAGCGACACCATGATCGAACGGTTCTTCCGTCCGCTCGTTGGCGGCATCCAGCTCGATCCGGCGCTCGCAACGAGCCGCCGCATGTTCGATGTGATCTTCCAGAGTCTCTCGACCGGCGACTCGGCGGTGCCGGCGGCGGGAATGGGAGCCATCCCGGAGCAACTGGCCGGCCACCTCCCGACCACGGCCATCCGGCTGAACACGCGCGTCGCCTCGGTCGATGGCACGACGGTTCGACTCGACGATGGCTCGACCATCGAGGCCGATCGACTGGTCATCGCCACCGAAGGGCCCGTTGCCAGCCGGCTCCTCGGACTTCCCCCGGTCCAATCCAAGTCGGCCACCTGTGTCTGGTTCGCGGCGCCGTCACCGCCGGTCGATCATCGGCTGATCATGCTCGATGGCTCGGGCGTGGGCCCGGCGCTGAACGTGGCGGTGATGTCCAACGTCGCTCCGAGCTATGCCCCCAACGGCCAGGCGCTCATCGCATGCGCCTGTCCTGGCGTCGATGCCGATGACATCGAGCCCCGGGTGCGCGCCCAGATGCGTTCCTGGTTCGGCGATCAGGTCGACCGTTGGGACCATCTACGCACCGACGCCATCCATCACGGCCAGCCCCAACAGCGCCCGCCGTTCGACCCAAAGCAACGCGTCGCTCTGGGCGAGCACCTCTTCGTGTGTGGTGACCACCGCGATACGGCATCGATCCAGGGGGCGCTCTACTCGGGCCGTCGCTGCGCCGAGGCCGTCGTCGCATCGTTCACCACCTGATCAACAGCTCATGGCGCTTGCCTCGGCACCGATACTGCGCCATGACACCGGGCGAGGACACACGTGACGAGGTGCGTTCGTGGCGCGACCAGCGCCGCGGCATCGCCGCTCGTGATGCCGACGACGTCGGCTCGGTCGTCGGCTACGGCGCCTTCCTCCTGCTGTCGTCGGCGACGGTTGCCGAGGCGATCGTCGCCCAGCGAAACGTCGAGATCGTTCACGTGGTCGTGACCAATGCCGAGGACGTCCGCTCGGTGTTCGGTGACGTGACCGACCAGATCGATGTCACGCTCGGCACGATCCTGAAGACGCTGACCCGCTCGACCGACCTCATCGGCCGTGTCACCGATTCGAGCTATTCCATCCTGATGGATGGTGTCCCTCGCGGGGCCGGCTTGCTCCTCGCCGATCGGATCATCCGGGCGGCCGAGAGCTACAACGCCATCCGTGGGCTCGAGTGGCCGATCGACGTGAGTTGCGAGGTACTCGACGGTGCCGCCGTCCAGTTGCTCCCCGACGTCTTCGACATCTCGGTCTGAGGCAGCAGACGAGTTGCAGCACCGGGATGGACCATCCTGGAGGCAGGGCCCAAGACCGACGTGCTTGGGCACGACGAGCCCGATCCCCAAAACGGCGAAGGCCCGATCACCCTGGGTGGGGTGATCGGGCCGTTGCGCTCAGATGATGATCAGTTGGTTCCGGTCAAGATCCGGAACTCGGCGGACTCGGAGAAGTACAGCAGTGCTTCTTCCTGCGTCAGGCGACCGTCATTGATCTCGCCGATCCAGTAGGCGATGCCGGCGGTGTCGGAACCACGTCCCAACACCTCGACGTACAGATGCTCGATCCAGGTCGTGTTGTCGCCGCCGAAGACGTCGCCGAAGCGGGCCTGGAACTCGGCGGAATTGGCCATGTTGTAGACGAGGGCGACGAGGTTGCCGTTCTCCTCGGCAGCGATGCCCTGCCAGTAGGCGAAACCATCGGCATCGGGCTGGCGGCCGAGGATGGCCACATAGAGACGGGCCAGGCTGGCGTCGAGGCCGCTGGTTCCGCGGTAGTCGTCACCGAGGTAGATGCCCCCGATGGACTGCGAAACCAGTGCGAAGTCGGTGCCGAAACGGCCCACGGCGTAGACGATCGTGTACGTACCACGCTCGACCGTGACGGGTGCCTCGACGAGAACGTCGGTGGTTCCGGTGGCCGCAATACCGGTGGGATAGTCACCCGCCGGCAGATCGGCAGCGGCAGCGTCGCCAGTCACCAGCTCGGTGAATGGAGCAACGGCTGCGCCGCCGGCAACGATGTCGACCTCGGGTGCGGCAGCTGCGTGGCGGATCTCGAGTCGACCGTTGGGCACGGTTGCCGCGCTCACGTCGTTCACGAAGGGGGTGAGGGCAAGCGTCGTCTCATCGGCCCAGTGGGCGACGAGCGAGACGTTCGCTCCGGCCGGCACGGTTTCGGTCTCGTCGATCACTGCGCTGTCGGTGCGGTCGCCGGCCTGCGCTTCGGTTGCCCCGGGTTCGGCGGCGTACACCGCGATCTCGTAATCCGCCGCCGGCAGCGAGAGCGGACCGGCCACCGACGAGGGGGTGAAGTCTTCGAGCGTCAGGGCGCCGTTGACGTACACATCGACGGTGACGCCAGGGACGCCATGCACGACGTAGACATCGCTGGGATCGCTGGTCTGCGCGCCGACCGGTGCGGCGACACTCAGCGCAGCCAGGGCTGCAGCGGACACGGAAATCAAGCGCTTCTTCATGGGGTGCCTCCGAGGCGTTGGGGAGAGTGGCCTCCCTCGTCTCTTCGACCCGACCCCGCAATCGGATGCAGGCAACCGCGATTCAGGTGGTGAATTTTCCGCCGCGGATGCGCTCGGCCTCCATCATCTCGACTTCGTGCGCACCGGAGACCACGACCGCAGGGTCGGGAACGAAGTCGAGGTCGAGATTGCGGCCCTCGTAGTCGACGGCATCGAGGATCACTCGCATGGCGTTCAGTCGTGCCTGGTGTTTCACCTCGGAACGGATCACCGTCCACGGCGTCTGCGCCGTGTGGGTCCGAGAGAGCATCTCGTACTTCTTCTCGGTGAACTCGTCCCAGTGTTCCTGGGCCTGCACGTCGATCTCGGACAGCTTCCACTGGCGCAGTGGGTCGTCACGGCGACGATCGAAGCGGCGCTGCTGTTCGGCTTTGGTCACCGAGAAGTAGAGCTTGACCAAGATCGTTCCCTGCCGAACCAGGTCTTTCTCGAACCCGACGACGCCTCGCATGAAGTCGGTGTATTCACGCTCGGTACAGAACCCGAAGACCGGTTCCACCATGGCCCGGTTGTACCAACTGCGGTCGAAGAGCACCATCTCGCCGCCGCGCGGGAACTGGGCGACGTACTTCTGGAGATACCACTGCGTCAGTTGCTCCTCGGTCGGCTTGCCCATCGCCACGACTCGGTAGTGCTTCTCGTTCATGTAGCGAGTGACACGACGGATGGTGCCGCCCTTGCCGGCGGCGTCGCGGCCTTCGAAGAGCACGATCATGCGCTTGTCATGGCGTTCGAGGTGTTCCTGCAACCGGAGCAGCTCGACCTGGTACGGCATCAACTCGTTCTCACGATCGTCTCGCTTCACGAGCTTGCGATAGCGGCGCAGATCGACCTGTTCGGGGGTCATGGCACTTTCGGATATTCCCATACCTACAAAATCCCTCTGGAGCACTCGATGATCGCTCACCTTCGGTCTCGGTGAGCCGATCTCTTCCCCATCGGCTGGTGTACACCGGTTCGTGAGTTGCGACATACTCGATTCCTCCACAGAAACTGAGGTAGCGCCATGGCCAAAGGTCATAAGGACGACGAAGCCAAACGCCGCAAAGCCCGACGGGCCGGGGGGCACGAACGCGATGAGGGCCTCTGGGCCACCGAACAGCCAGGGGGCAATCCAGCGACCGTCTCACGCTTCACGCTGCGGCGGCCGGACCCCGACGAGTACGGAGCCAACGGCAGGCTGAAGAAGGCGGCCTACGAGAAGCGCCTGGCCGATTTGCAGGAGGAGCTGGTGAAGCTCCAGTACTGGGTGCAGCACCACAGCCTGCGCGTCTTGATCATCTTCGAAGGACGCGGGTCGGCGGGCAAGGGCGGGGTGATCAAACGCATCAGCGAACGCACCAGCCCGCGCATCGTTCGTACCGAGGCACTGCCCAAGCCCACCGACCGCGAGCAGACCCAGTGGTACTTCCAGCGCTATGTTCCCCTGTTGCCCTCTGGCGGCGAGATCGTGATGTTCGACCGCAGTTGGTACAACCGATCGAACGTCGAGTGGGTCATGGGTTTCGTTTCGCCCGAGAAGCACCAGGAGTTCCTGCGCACCGCCCCAGAGTTCGAACGCATGCTCGTCCGCTCCGGCATCATCATCCTCAAGTACTGGTTCTCGGTCAGCTACGAGGAGCAGGAACGGCGCTTCCGGGCCCGCAACGAAGAACCGATCAAGCGGTGGAAGCTGTCCGACATGGACCTCGAGGAGCATCGCCTCTACACCCGGTATTCGATGGCGAAGGACACCACCTTCCAACACACCGACATCAAACAGGCGCCGTGGTTCGTCGTACCGTCAGACGACAAGCGATCGGCCCGCCTGAACTGCATCAGCCACATCCTCACGCAGATTCCCTACGAAGACGTCGTTCCGGAACCGGTCGAGATCCCCCAACGCGAGGAGATCCCCTACATCCGTCCGCCGCTGCGTGATCAGACCTTCGTACCCAAGGTCTATTGAAAAGGCTCGCAACGGGCGCCGACGTCGGACAAATCGCCGGAATTGATCGCAAGACCGAACATCTACGGACTTAAGTCCCTGTTCATTCAACGCTCGATCAACGACAACTACTTCGTCATCGTCCATGGCTCGCGCCAGTGCTCGCGCCGCTTCCGAATACCCGATGGAGTCCTCCGTGCCCACACCAGACCAAGCCCCGCCGTACGCCGCGGGACCACAACAGGAACGATTCAGCAACAGCACGTTCCTGATCCTCACGCTCGGCGGTTTCGCCATCGTGATGGCGTTCATCGCTGGGATCGCCGCCATCGGCATCCTCGCCGGTGACGGCAACCAAACCGCTGCCACCGCGTCGACCCGCATCGACGTCTCACTGGCCGAATTCACGATCAGCGGCAACCTGGTCGCTCCCGCCGGTGAGGTCACGCTGGTCGTCGCCAACAACGGCTCGATGGACCACAACGTCGGCGTCCGCGAGCTCGGCATCCTCAGCCCCAACGTCGGCGTCGGCGGCGTCGTCGAACTGCCTCTCGGCGAGCTGGCTCCGGGCACCTATGAGGTCTACTGCGACATCGCCGGCCACGCCGACTCGGGCATGGTGTCGATGCTCACCGTGAGCGGCAGCGGTGAAACCGTCGCCGCTGCTGCGGGAGACGCACGGCGACCACTCCGACATGACGACCGAGGAATACGCGGCCATGGACACCGCCATGATGGAATCCATGCTCGCCTTCCCGGCCGAGACCGAGGGCGTGGGCAACCAGATCATCGAGCCGATCGAGGTCATCTCCGATGGCACGAAGGTCTTCGAACTCGAAGCATCCATCATCGAATGGGAGAAGGAGCCCGGCCTCTTCGTCGAAGCGTGGGCCTACAACGGCATGGTTCCGGGACCGAAGTTCGATCTCGATCGCGGCGACAACTTCCAGGTCCACTTCATCAACAACCTGCCCATGGGCACCGACATCCACTGGCACGGCGTGCACACCCCCAATGACATGGACGGCGTTGCCCCCTACACCCAGGACCTGATCGAGCCCAACGGCGGCACGTTCGTCTACGAGTTCATCGTCGACGACGACGCCATCGGCATGTACCACGCCCACAACCACGCACAGATGCAGGTGGTCAACGGCATGTTCGGCGCCTTCGTCGTCGGCGAGAACCCTGCCCCGTGGGGCATGGAGGTCAGCGGCGTGCAGCTCCCCGAAGACGGAGAATTCGCCGTCGACGAGCCGATGATCCTGAACGATGCGGGCACCATCGGCCTCAGCCTCAACGGCAAGAGCTTCCCGGCCACCGCACCGCTCGTGCTGAACCAGGGCGATTGGGCCAGCATCACCTACTACAACGAGGGTCTGCAGATTCACCCGATGCACCTGCACCAGTTCCCGCAGCTGGTGTACGCCAAGGACGGCATCCCGCTCGAGGTGCCCTACTGGACCGACACCCTCAACATCGCCCCGGGCGAGCGCTACACCGTGATGTTCCGGGCCGACGACCCCGGCGTCTGGGTCTGGCACTGCCACATCCTCACCCACGTGGAGCGCTCGACCGGCATGTTCGGCATGGTCACCGCCATCATCGTCAACGAGACGCCCGGGTTCGATCCCAACGACGAGCCCGTCCGCCCGAGCAACTGGCGCCTGAACCCCGACCACAATCAGGCCGATGATGGCGCCAACCCCGGTGGCGTGACCGCCGAGGACCTCTCCGACGCCCAGGCCGAAGCCGACGCAGCCGCCGCAGAAGCGGAAGCAACCGAAGACGAGACCTGATCGATCCATCGATCCGCTCTGACGGCATGAGCTCGACGTGACACCCGGTCCCTTGGGCCGGGTGTCACGTCGTTTTGGCTCGTTGGTTTCGACTGCCGGTGGCTACGGTTCCCTGCTATGGAGCTACGTGAACAAAAACTGGCTGAGCTCGATGGTGGACACTTCGATGTCCTGATCGTCGGCGGCGGTATCAATGGCGCCGTCACGGCGGCTGCGCTTGCGGCCCGAGACCTCAAGGTCGCCGTGGTCGAGCGCGACGATTTCGCCAGTTTCACGAGCCAGGAGTCCTCGAACCTCATCTGGGGCGGTTTCAAGTACCTCGAGAACTACGAGCTCAAGCTGGTCTGGGAGCTCTGCACCTCACGCAATCACATGCTGAAGAGCTATCCCACCCAGATCAAGGAGATCGACTTCCTCGCCACGCTCGACAAGACCGCCCCCTTCCCCGTCGCCCTCGCGGCGCTCGGCGCCGTCGGCTATTGGGGCATCGGCCGCTTTGCCACCAACGTCGCCCCGTGTCTATCGGGCAAAGGACATCGAGAGCCGAGAGCCGCTGGTCGACACGAGCACAGCCAAAGGCGGCATCCGTTACGCCGACGCCTACCTGCCCGACAACGATTCTCGCTTCGTGTGGGGGTTCGTTCGCTCGGCCCTCGACAACGGCGCCACCGCGGTCAACTACGTTTCGGTCGACGACGCGGTACGAACCGACGGTCTCTGGGCCGCAACGCTCACCGACCGCGAGACCGACCGAACCTTCACCGCCACCGCCAACAGCATCGTGAATGCCGCCGGTCCCTTCATCGACGGGTTGAACGACGAACTCGACCTCGAGACCGAGCACCGGATCGTCTATTCCAAGGGCATCCATCTCATCGTGCCCCGTCTCACCGCCAACGAACGGGTGCTGGCGTTCTTCGACGACACCGGTCGCCTCTTCTACGTGATCCCGATGGCGAACCGGTCGGTCATCGGCACCACCGACACTCGCACCGACAACCCCAACGAAGGCGTCCTCGACGCCGACCGAGACTTCCTGCTCGAGCAGATCAACGCCCGGCTCGACCTCGACGAGCCGCTGACCCGGGCCGACATCATCTCCGAGCGGTGCGGTGTTCGACCGCTGGTCGTCGCCAACGACGGCGACGACCGCCTCGACACCGACTGGACGTCACTCTCACGCAAGCACGAGATCGAGATCGACAAGAAGAAGAAGGTGGTCAGCATCTTCGGCGGCAAGCTCACCGACTGCCTCAACGTCGGCGACGAGGTCGCCGAAGCGCTCGAAGAGCTCGGGATCAAGGGTGGCACCCCAGCCCCGGGGTGGTTCGGCGAACCCAGCGAGTCGGAGCGTCAGCGCTTCTTCGAAGCTGCGGCCAAGCGGGGCCTCGACCGGACACCCGAGATCGAACAGGCCGCCACCCTGTCCGAGGTGCTCTGGCGCCGCCACGGCATGGCGGCTTTCGAGCTGCTCGCTCTGGTCGACAACGACCCCTCGATGGCCGAACCCGCCCTCGCCTCGAGCGACGTGCTGGTCGGCGAGCTGGTGCTGATGGCCGAACGCGAGATGATCGTCCGGCCCGAGGACTTCCTGCGTCGCCGGACCAAGCTCGCCATGGTCATCCGTCGAGACGACCTCGGAGCCGATCCCGGCATGGAGCGGGTCAACGAGATCTTCGGTTTCTGACCCATGGAATCCCCCGAGATCCGCAGCGGTGCGCCGTTGACGGCGAACGATTCGCTGCCGCTGTGGGAACAGCCCCACGTCTTCGATCGGCGGTGGAAGCTGCTGGGCGTGATGTGCCTGTCGCTCGTCATGGTCGTGATGTCGGTGTCGGGACTCAACGTCGCCCTGCCGACGATCCAGGAGCGAACTGGAGGCAACCGCCACCGACCTCCAGTGGATCGTCGATGCCTACGCCATCATCTTCGCCGGACTCCTGCTGGCGGCCGGCGCCCTCGGCGACAAGTACGGACGCAAGAAGGCCCTCATGGCCGGCCTGGTCGTCTTCGCCATCGGCTCGGCCGTCTCCGGGCTCGCCGACGCGCCGACGCAGATCATCATCGGCCGCGCCATCTCCGGCATCGGCGCCGCCTTCGTCATGCCGGCAACGCTGTCACTCATCACCACCGTCTTCCCCCCACACGAGCGCACGAAGGCGATTGCGCTGTGGGCGGCCTTCGCCGGCGCCGGCGGCGCCATCGGACCGGTCGTCAGCGGCCTCTTGCTGCACGCCGGGTTCTGGTGGGGCTCCACGATCCTGGTCAACGTGCCGATCGTGCTGGCCACGCTCGCTGCGGTCTTCGTGCTCTCGCCGACGTCGAAGGACGACGACGATGCACCACTCGACCCGATCGGCGCCGTGCTGTCCCTGATCGCCATGGCCGGCCTCCTGTACGGCATCATCGAAGGACAGCACGGATGGACCTCGCCCGGTGTGCTCACGGCCTTTGCCGTCGGCACGGTGGCCATGGTCGGATTCGTTGCCTGGGAACTCCGCGCCCAACACCCGATGCTGCCCATGGAGTTCTTCAAGGTGCCGAGCTTCAGCATCTCGAGCGCGGTGATCACCACGGCGTTCTTCATGATGTTCGGTTTCTTCTTCCTCGCCACGCAATACCTGCAGTTCGTGAAGGGCTACTCCCCACTCCGTGCCGGTTTCTCCACGATGCCGCTCGGTATCACGCTCGTGGTCGTGTCACCCCGGAGCGCGATGTTGGCGCAGAAGATCGGGGCAACCAAAGTGCTCGCCGCCGGCTTCATCTCGATCGCTGCCGGTTTCGGCCTCCTGTCGCTGGTCACCCCGACGACGCCGTACTGGCGACTGGTCATCTCGTTCGTCCTCCTCGGCATCGGCATGGGTTCGACGGCGGCAGTGTCGACCGGTCGACTCATGTCGTCGGTTCCCCAATCGAAGGCCGGCGTCGGCTCGGCGGTCAACGACACCACCCGAGAGGTCGGGGGCGCGTTCGGCATCGCCGTGCTGGGCTCGATCCTCAACTCGGCCTACCGCAGCAGCATCGATCTGTCGGGCCTCGGCCTTCCCGCCGAGGTGCTGGCCGCAGCCGACGAGTCGATGGGCGGCGCCCTGTTCGCGTCGGCGTCGCTGCCAGGCGACCTCGCCGAGACCGTTCGCCTGAGCGCCGCAACGGCCTTCACCGACGCCTTCAGCACGGTCGCCCTGGTGACGGCGGCCGTCGCCGCGGTGGCGGCGACCACGGTGGCCATCGTGTCGTCGAAGACCGAGCGATGACCCAGGCAACGAGCCCCACGGTCGATCCACGAGTCGAACACTCTCGGCGCGTGATCTGCGACGCCGCCCTCATCGAGTTCGCCGAGCACGGCTTCGACGACATGACGATCGAGGGCGTTGCCGCACGAGCCGGCGTCGGCAAGTCGACGATCTACCGCCACTGGGATTCCCGCAGCGATCTGATGGAGTCGGCGATTCGCTCCATTGCCATCGACCCTTGCCATCGCCCCATCGCCATCGACCCCATCGCCATCGATTCCGCCGAGCCCAGCTGCAATGCGCCATGACCGTGGCCAACTCAGCGCCGACATCGATGTCGACATCCTCGTTCGCACTCTCGTCGCTCCCCTGTTCCACAGCCGGTTGATGCAGAACGAGCGGCTGGGCGAAGCAACGATCGAGCACCTGGTCGACATCCTGATCCCCATGCCGAGCGACGCACGGGACTGAACCAGGGCGAATGCCTCGCACCCGCCGGCCGTTTGCGACAATGATCGACCCATGGCTGCCATCGTCACCCTCACGCTGAACCCCGCGCTCGACCTCACGACATCGGTCGATGTCGTGTCGCACACCCACAAGCTCCGGTGTGGCCCGGTCAGCGTCGAAGCCGGGGGCGGCGGCGTGAATGTCGCTCGCGTCGCCGATCGACTCGGCGAGACGGCCCTTTCGATCCAGCCGACCGGCGGGGCCAATGGCGCCCGCCTGGCTCGCCAACTCGATCGCGAGATGGTCGACCACACCGACGTCGTCTTCGAAGGCGAGACCCGTGACAGTTTCACGGTCAACGAACTCAGCACCGGCAACCAGTTTCGGTTCGTCGTTCCCGGCGAGCCGCTCGACCAGGCAACGCTCGATCGTTGCCGCGACGTCGTGCTCGCCGCCTGTGTCGACGCCACCTGCCTGGTGATCTCGGGAAGCATGCCGGTCGGGGTGTCGAACGGCTACCTCAACGAGTTGATCACCGCAGCCAACGAGCGAGACGTCGAAGTGGTCGTCGACACCTCGGGCCCCGCGCTCATCGAGGCGATCATGTCACCGAGCCGCGTGGTCAAACCGAGCGCCCGAGAGTTCTGCGCCGCCATCGGTCGAGAACTCATCACCGAGTCCGAGATCCGGTCAGGCCTGACCGACCTGATGAGTCGGGCCCGCTGCGGCGCCATCGTGGTGTCGATCGGCGCCGGCGGAGCGATGCTCCTCGACCGAGACGAGGGGTTCGTGCGGTTCCGTGCCCCATCGGTTCGCGTGGCCAGCGCGGTCGGCGCCGGCGACTCCATGGTCGCCGGCATGACCGTGGGATTGGCTCGCGGCGACACGATCGCCGACGCCGTCCACCTCGGTATCGCAGCCGGCACGGCCGCCGTGCTCACCCATGGCAGCGAGCTCTGCCGGACCGACGACGTCGAAGCAATGCATGCCCTCGTCGAACGGTCGGCGTGATGTGGAGTCGTGATCGACAGCCTCATGGCGAAACAGCCCACACCCGTTCTGTGCGCCAAACTCCTCGCCAGCATCGTTCTGTGCGCCAGAGTTCCCGGGGGCGGGAAGTTCCACGCACAGACCGCGATCAGCGGTGACCGTGGCGCACAGAACGCCGTTCAGGTGAAGCTCATGCCTTCGGCTCGACCGGTGGATCGCCACTCGTCGAGCAGGCGGAAGAAGCGGATCGGGCCGGCACCGTAGGCTCCGGCGAAGAAGCCGTTCGGGTTCCCGGTCTGGCCCTCGTTGTTGTAGTAGCCGGGGGTGCATTCGGCTCGGAACCGCTCCCCCAGTCGAGCCTTGTCGGCCATCTCGTCGACCCAGCCCTGCTCGCCTTCGAGCGTCGGCTCGATCAGTCGGGCGTCCTGCGCGTTCGCCGTTTCGAGGAGGTAGCGCACGTGCTTGGCCTGCTCGTTGAGCGCATGGGGCACGTTGACGGTGACCGCGGTCTGGGTGAAGCCGAGGAAGAACATGTTCGGGAAACCGTTGGTCGTCATGCCGTGCAGGGTTCGCCAACCGTCGGACCACTTCTCGCTCAGGGTCTGACCGTTGCGCCCGACCACGTCGTAGCCCGCTCGACGCGTGTAGCTCGTACCCACCTCGAAACCGGTGGCGAACACGAGACAGTCGAGCTCGATCTCCTCGCCGTTGGCAATCACGCCGGTCTCGGTGACCCGTTCGACGCCCCGACCCTCGGTATCGACGAGGTGCACGTTCGGGCGATTGAAGGTCGGCAGGTACTCGTCGTGGAAACAGGGGCGCTTGCAGAACTGGCGGTACCAGGGTTTGAGCTTCTCGGCGGTGTCGGAGTCGAGCACGATCTCCTCGGCGCGGGCCCGAACGGCGTTCATCTTCTGATAGTCGGCCATGACCATCAGCTTGCCTTTCTCGCGGGATTCGAGCCGGCGGCCGAGCTCGCGTGAGGCCTGCTTGGCTGCGATGCCGGTGAGGTTGCGCATGATGTCGGTCCAGCCGTCCTGGACCAGGTCTTCGTCTTGATCGCCGCCGCTCACCAGAACGTTGAAGTTGTCCATGCGGCGTTGCTGCCAACCCGGCTCGAGACGAGGCCGCCCACTCCGGATCGGTCTCGCGATTGTTGCGGACATCGACCGACGACGGTGTGCGCTGGAAGACGTACAGCGCCTCGGCCGAGGCGCCGAGCGCGGGAATGCACTGGACCGCAGTCGCCCCGGTGCCGATGATGCCCACCCGCTTGTCGGCCAGACCGGTGAGGTTTCCGTCGGAATCGCCACCGGTGTAGTCGTAGTCCCAGCGACTGGTGTGGAACGTGTGGCCCTGGAAACTCGTGATACCGGGGATACCAGGAAGCTTCGGCCGACTGAGAGGGCCGTTGGCCATGGCGACATACTGCGCCCGGACGGTGTCGCCCCGGTCGGTGGCGATGATCCATCGTTCGGTCGGGTCGTCCCACACGATGCCGGTGACGTCGGTCTGGAGCAGGGCGTTGTCGTACAGATCGAAGTGCCGAGCGATGGCCTTGGAGTGCTCGAGGATCTCGGGGGCGAAGGAGTACTTGTGCTTGGGGATGTAGCCCAGCTCCTCGAGCATGGGCAGGTAGCAATACGACTCGACGTCACACATCGCGCCGGGGTAGCGATTCCAGTACCAGGTACCCCCGAAGTCGCCGGCGCGTTCGATGACCCGGATGTCGGTGTAGCCGGCCTCGCGGAGGCGCCCACCCATGAGCAGGCCGCCGAAGCCGCCACCGATGATGACGAACTCGACCTCGTCGTCGACCGGATCGCGTTCGATGCGCTCGGTGTAGGGGTCGTCGGCGTACTTGGCGAACTCGTCGACCACCTCGTGGTATTGCTCGTTGCCATCGGGTCGAACACGCTTGTCTCGCTCGGCGAGGTACTTGGCCTTCAGCGCGTCGGGATCGAATCCGAGCTTTTCGGGATCGCCGTCGAGAAGGTCGAGAATGGTCATGGTGGTCCCTTCGTCGTGCCGTGATTCCGTGGCGTCGGTATCAGGTCGGTCGTGCCCGCTCGACACTAGATTCGATTGCGATCCCATCGAAATCGACCGCGTTGTACCGGAACCTGCGGGCATCGCAGACCGAGGAGCCCCGTGACCGAGCCGTTCTTCCCCGACATCACCGAGCCCATCAGCTATCAGGGCCCGGACTCGAGCGACCCCTTGAGCTTCCGCTGGTACGACGCCAACCGCGTGGTGGCCGGCAAGACGATGGCAGAGCACCTCCGCTTTGCCGTTGCCTACTGGCACTCGTTCGCCTGGGATGGCTTCGACATCTTCGGCAATGCCACCCTCGATCGACCGTGGATCGGTGCCGCAGGCGACCCGCTGGCGCCGGCCGAGCAGAAACAGGATGCCGCGTTCGAGTTCTTCGCCAAACTCGGTGTGCCCTTCTACTGCTTCCACGACGTCGACATGGCGCCCGCCGGCGATTCGTTCGCCGAGACCACCGCCAACCTCCACCACATGGTCGAGCGAGCCGCCCGGTTGCAGAGCGAGACGGGGGTCGGCCTCCTCTGGGGCACCGCCAATCTGTTCTCGCATCCTCGCTACATGGCCGGCGCCGCCACCAATCCCGATCCCGAGGTGTTTGCCTGGGCCGCAGCCCAGGTGTGCAACATGCTCGATGCCACCCACCGGCTCGATGGAGCCAACTATGTGCTCTGGGGCGGCCGTGAGGGCTACGAGACGCTCCTCAACACCGACATGCACCGAGAGAGCGAGCAACTCGCGCGATTCCTCCACATGGTGGTCGAGCACAAGTACCGGATCGGATTCGAGGGCTTGCTGCTGATCGAACCCAAACCGTTCGAGCCGACCAAGCATCAGTACGACCGCGATGTGGCAACGGTCTTTGCCTTCTTGCAGCGGTGGGACCTCGCCGAGGAGCTCAAGGTCAACATCGAGGTCAACCACGCAACGCTGGCCGGGCACGACTTCCAGCACGAGCTGGCCTACGCGATGGATGCCGGCATCTTCGGATCGATCGACGCCAACGCCGGCGACGACCGCCTGGGTTGGGATGTCGACCGCTTCCCCGTCTCGGTCGAGCAGATGACACTCGGCATGGTGGAGCTGCTCCGCGGCGGGGGCTTCACCAGCGGCGGCTTGAACTTCGACGCCAAACTGCGCCGCCAGAGCACCGATCGCAACGACCTCTTCCACGCCCACATCGGCGGCATGGACACCATGGCCCGGGCGCTCCTGGCGGCCGACTCGTTGCTCACCTCGGGCGACATCGAGGTCATTCGATCGGCTCGCTACGCCGACTGGTCCAAGGAGTTCGGATCCCAGGTGTTGACCGGGGGCTTCGAGCTCACCGAGCTCCAGGAGCGCATGATGACGGCACCCGAGCCCGAGCGCCGATCCGGCAGGCAGGAAGCGCTCGAGAACCTCGTTGCCCGCCACGTGCACCGGGCAATCTGAGATGTCACTGGTCCTCGGCATCGACTCGTCCACCCAATCGACCAAGGCCGAACTCCGAGAGCTCGAGACGGGCGAACTCGTCGGTTCGGGCCGGGGCCGTCACCCGTCGACCTCACCGCCACGAAGCGAGCAGGATCCGCGGGCCTGGTGGTCGGCCCTCGTCGAGGCACTCGCACCGCTGGGCGCCCACCTGCGCGATGTGGCGGTGGTCAGTGTCGCCGGCCAACAGCACGGATTGGTGCTCCTCGACGACACCGGCCGGCCGCTTCGCCCGGCCAAGCTCTGGAACGACACCGAGTCGTCACCGCAGGCCGCGGCCATGGTGGCTCGTCTCGGCAACGACACCTGGGCTGCGGTGAGCGGCTCGGTGCCCGTTGCGAGCTTCACGATCACGAAGCTCGCCTGGGTTGCCGAGCACGAGCCCGAACTGCTCGACCGTGTCGCTCACGCCATGCTCCCCCACGACTACCTCACGTTCCGCCTCACCGGCCGGGCCGTGACCGACCGAGGCGATGCGTCCGGCACCGGTTGGTGGTCGCCGATCACCGGCTCCTACCGACCGGAGCTGCTCGAGGCCGCTGGACTTCCCGCTTCGTTCATCGAACGGTTCCCCACGGTCCTGCAACCACTGGAGGCGGCAGGCGAGATCGGCGACAACGAGCTCGGACTGCCGGGTGACGCCATGGTCGCTCCCGGCACCGGCGACAACATGGCCGGTGCGCTCGGGATCGGACTCGGGGTCGGTGACGTCGCCATGTCGATCGGCACCTCGGGAACGGCCTACGCCGTCAGTTCGACCCCGACCGCCGATGCCTCGGGAGCCGTTGCCGGTTTCGCCGACGCCTCGGGTCGATTCCTGCCACTCGTTGCCACCCTCAACGCAACGAAGGTCACCGACTGGACCGCCACGATGCTCGGTCTCACGGCAACCCAACTGGCCGAGCTGGCGCTCGAGGCACCGCCCGGGGCCGACGGCGTGGCGATGGTGCCCTACCTCGACGGCGAACGCACGCCCAATCGCCCCGATGCAACCGGCGAGTTCCACGGGCTACGAACCACGACGAGCCGGGCCGCCATGGCCCGGGCCGCCCACGAGGGTGTGGTGTGCGGCTTGTTGAACGGCGTCGATGCGCTCGGCACCGCCGGCGTCGATCTCGACGGACGCCTCTTCCTCGTTGGCGGTGGGGCCCGGTCGGTGGCCTTCCGCTCCGTCGTCGCAGGACTCGCCGACCAGCCCGTGGTGGTGCCCGATGCCGACGAAGCCGTCGCCACCGGCGCCTGCGTGCAAGCCGCTTCGGTACTCCGACAGATCGATGCGATCGCCGTTGCCGAGCACTGGGGACTGGGATCGGGAACCGAACTGGCTCACGACACCGCCACCTCGGCGCTCGACGAGCGCAACGCCATCCGCTCGCGCTACGCCGCACTCATCGCCGGCGTCAACCCGATCGACCGATGATCGCGCCGTTGCGGAAGACCGTGACCGGGCCGCTCTCACTGACCGCGATCACGATGGCTTCGGGGTGGTCGTAGCTGTAGCGGCGACCGGATGTGTGACGGGTCCCGCCGACGGCCGCAATCCGCTCCTCGGCATCGACACTGGGCACGAGCCGGACCCCCAGGTGCCGTAGGGTGCCGGAGCCATCGAACATGGTGGCGCCGTCGACCTGGCGCAGCGCATGACGCAACGGTCCCAACACGGTCGGACGGTCGAGGCGCATCGGAGGCGGCGTGTCGAGCGATGCTTCGAGCGACGCCGGTTCGACATCACCGAACACGAAGAGAGCACCGATGCCACTGGCCCCGAGATCGTGGACCGCAAAGCGCAGCAGTCGCTCGAGATGACCGGTACCGACGTCGTCGAGGCAGCAACTGGCCCGCTCCAACCACGAGCCGAAGGGCGGCTCGAGGTGCCAGTCGACACCGTCGAAGCGGGCGACACCGAACGAACCGACGACACGGACCCCGTGGTCATGGCGACGCTGCACGATGGTGCCGCCGGTCGCTTCGGCGAGGACGACGAGATCTCGCTCCGAGCCTGCAGCCCGGTCGAAGACCACCACGCTGCTGATCCCATGGGCGGCGCGAATGGTCCAACTCGCGAGTCCATCGGCATAACGACGAGCACTCGCACCCAGCCGCTGCGCCGTTGCACTGATGGTGGGAACGAGACCGGTCGCCGCCTCCCATTCCTCTGGCGGCGCCGTCGGCAAGACGAACGAGCCATAGGCAGGAACGTGGTGTTCATGGCGCGGTGGGCGCAGGGCATAGTCGAGCTCGTCGAGCAGGGCATCGGGATCGGCTGCCGCCTCGATGATGCCGGTCCCCTCGTCGATCAGTTCCTGACGTAGCCGCTCGATACGCCCCGGGGTGATGCTGCGCCTGCTCTCCATTCGTGCAGCGTAGACACCGTCACCGAGGCGTACGGTGCCCGCACCGAACCAGGTGCAACGGCGTCGGCGACGTTCGGGCACCCTTTTGGACAAAACGGCGCCGGCCCCGCCATCGAGGCGGGGCCGGCGAACGACACTCGACGTGTCGAGAAAGGATGCTCAGTAGATCTCGAAGAGACCGGCTGCGCCCTGGCCGCCACCGATGCACATGGTGACGACGCCCCACTTGGCGCCGCGTCGCTTGCCCTCTTGGAGGAGGTGACCGGCGCAGCGGGTGCCGGTCATGCCGAAGGGGTGCCCGATCGAGATCGAGCCACCGTTGACGTTGTACTTCTCGGGATCGATGCCGAGCTTGTCACGGGAGTAGAGGCACTGGCTGGCGAAGGCCTCGTTGAGCTCCCACAGGTCGATGTCTTCGACCTTCAGGCCGTGACGCTCGAGCAGGCGTGGGACGGCGTAGATCGGGCCGATACCCATTTCGTCGGGCTCGCAACCGGCGACGGCGAAGCCCTTGAAGGCGCCCATGGGCTCGATGCCGCGGCGCTCGGCTTCCTCGGAGTCCATCATGACGACGGCAGCGGCGCCGTCGGAGAGCTGGCTGGCGTTGCCGGCGGTGATGTAGTTGCCCTCGCCCCGCACGGGCTTGAGGCGGGAGAGACCTTCCATGTCGGTGTTGGGACGGTTGCACTCGTCCTTGTCGACCACGTAGTCGACGATCGACTCTTCGCCGGTCTCTTTGTTGACGAGCTTCATCTTGGTCTTCATCGGGACGATCTCGTCGTCGAACAGACCGTTCTCCTGGGCTGCGGCCGTGCGGCGCTGCGACTCGAGCGAATACTCGTCTTGGTACTCACGGCTGACGCCGTAGCGCTCGGCGACGATGTCGGCCGTTTCGATCATGGCCATGTAGATGGCGGGGTACTGATCGGTGAGCGCCGGATCCATGTTGGCGGCACCACCGAAGCCGGGGTTCGGCATCGAGATGGATTCCACACCACCGGCGACGACCACCTTGGCGCCATCGGACTTGATGTAGTTCGCCGCAGCGGCGATCGAGTTGAGGCCGGAGGAGCAGTGACGCTGCACGGTGCCACCGGCGGTGGTGACCGGCAGGCCGCCGAGCAGACCGGCGAGACGAGCGAGGTTGCCGGCACCGTGGGCGCCGTTGCCGAGGTAGAAGTCTTCGACGGCTTCGGGCTCGACACCCGACTTCTTCACCGCATGTTCGACGGCGTGGGCCGCCATGGTCATGGTGGGGGTGATGTTGAAGCCGCCGCGGGCAGACTTCGCCAACCCCGTGCGGGCATAGGAAACAATGACGGCTTCGCGCATGGTGACAGAACTCCGTGGGTGTTGAACGATTGCGTGTTGAACGATTACTCGGCCACGTTTCTAGCCCAAACCGACCCGAAGCACCTCTTTTCGTCCCGAGGTCCTGGCACGCACGCTCGAGGCCGTCGTGATCCTCGGCGTTCGAGTCTCAGGCGGAGGGCTCGGTCATCTGCAGATCGCCGATGGCGGACAATGCGGCGTCGGCCAGATCGCGGAACGTTGCGGTTCCACCGCCGACGGTCCACTGCCTCGTTGCCACTCGAATGGCCGACATGGCAGCGCCGGCAAGGATCTCAGGACGGGGATCGGCCACCGGATCGACGCCGAGTCGTTCGGCGACGGCGGCAATGATCTCGCGTTCCCACTGCGCCTGCAGCACCGATCGGCTGTGCGCTGACACCGATGGCGTCGCCGCGGCGAGTTGTACCTGCAACAGTCGACGCTCCCGGTTCGCATCGAAATCGGCGGCAACGGCCAACATGGCATTGCGAACGACGTCGATGATCGACTCGTCGGCCGGGCGGGCGGCGAACGCTGCCCGGAGTTCGAGCACGAGGTCGTCCATGTCGCCGTAGAGCAATGCCTCCTTGGTGGCGAAATGGCGAAACAGGGTCCGCTGCGACACGTCGGCTGCCTCGGCGATGTCGTTGGTGGTCGTCTCGTCGAAGCCGGTCGTGGCGAACAGGGTTGCTGCTGCTTCGATCAGACCGTCACGGGTCTGGCGCTTCTTGCGATCTCGCCGACCGTCATCGATGGTCTCGACTCGCGCAGAGTGGTCGATGGGCGTCACGGTGGAGGTCACACAGTCCATCTTAAGTCAGCGACCGACGTTTGTCAGCCCTTGACGAATGTCAGCGACTGACATATTCTCGTCCCATGAGCCGTTCCGCTGCCATCTTCGATCTCGACCGCACCCTCATCAACACCTCATCGGCACCGGTGTTCCAACGACACCTCGCCGCCGCCGGCCTGGGCGACGTCCCGCATCTTCCGCTCGCCGATGCCTTTCTCAAGTTCTACGAGACGTTCGGCGAAAGCTGGATCCTCATGCAGCCGGCCAAGCTCGGGGTCCGCACCGCCAAGGGCTGGCCCGTCGCCGGCATCGCCGACGCCATGGCCGACGCTGCGGCCGAACTCGAATCCATGCTCATGCCGTTCGCCAAGGTCGTCTTCGAACAGCACCGGGCCAAGGGCGACCTCCTCGTCATGGCCACCACCTCGCCCGCTTCCTTCGTTCGGCCGTTCGCCGAACGCCTCGGGTTCGATCAGGTGATCGCCACCGAATGGCTCGACGACGGCACCAACTTCACCGGCGAGCATGCCGGCACGTTCATCTGGGGCAGGGCCAAAGCCACGGCGGTCGTCGACTGGGCCGCCGACAACGGCGTCGACCTCGCTCGCAGCACCGCCTACTCCGACAGCTACTTCGACTCGCCACTCCTCGACGCCGTCGGCACCGCGGTGGCCGTCAACCCCGACCTCCGGCTCACGTCGGTCGCCCTGCTCAAGGGCTGGGAGATTCGCCACCTCGACAAGAACGAGGGTGTCTTCAAGATCGCCGGTCGCGAGCTCCAGGACTGGGCTCGACCGTTCATGCGCCCCGAGTTCTCCACCATGGCCCAGATCGAGATCACCGGCATCGAGAACGTGCCTTCCGAAGGCCCCGCCATCGTGGTGTTCAACCACCGCTCCTACTTCGACCCCACCGTCATGGGTTACGTCTCGGCCAAGGCGGGGCGAACCGTGCGAAGCCTCGGCAAGAAGGAAGTCTTCGATGTGCCGATCATCGGCAAGATCATGCGAGGCATGGGCGGGGTCCGGGTCGACCGCGGCACCGGCTCCGACGAACCGCTGCAGGCCGCAGCAGCAGCCCTCGCCGGCGGCGAACTCCTCATGATGGCCCCCGAGGGAACCATTCCTCGCGGCCCCGCCTTCTTCGAGCCCGAACTCAAGGGCCGCTGGGGTGCCGCCCGTTTGGCGGCGATGACCAAGGCGCCCGTCATCCCCGTCGGCCTGTGGGGCACCGAGAAGGTCTGGCCTCGCAGTGCCCGACTCCCCAACCTCGACCCTCGCAATCGCCCGCTGGTCACCGCCAATGTCGGCGAGCCCGTCGGCCTGAAGTACAAGAGTGCCGATGCCGACACCAAGCGCATCATGAAGGCATTGGTCGACCTCCTCCCCGCCGAGGCACGGGAGCGCCGCATCCCCACCCACGAAGAACTCATGCGCACGTTCCCTCCCGGCTACTCCGGTGACCCCGAAGCCGAGCTCGATCGGCGCCCAGGATTCGACACCGAGAAGAAGGGCTGAGCGCCATGACCGAAGCAACTGCCAAGACCAACGAACCGGCCGACTCCCGTGCCAAGCCAGACAAGCCCAAACACGACAAGCCCCGTGTGATCGAGTCGTCCGACCGCATGAGCGAGCACGAAGCGCTCATGTGGAACGTCGAGAAGGATCCGTGGCTGAATCCCAGCGGTGCGGCACTCGTCCTGCTCGACAAGCCGATCGACATGAAGGCGTTCCGCCGGGTGATGCGCAACGCCGTCGCCAACATCCCACGCTTCCGCCAACGGGTGGTGCCGGGATTCGGACGCATCTCCACGCCCGCCTGGGCCCCCGACCCCGAATTCGATCTCGACTTCCACCTTCGCCACATGACCCTGGCCGACGGCGGGTCCGAGCGTGACCTGCTCGACGCGGCCGCACGCCTCTATCTCGAGCCGCTCGACCGCACTCGCCCACTGTGGCGTTTCGTTGCGATCGACGGTCTCGAGTCCGGTGGCGGTGCGCTGTGGATGCTCACCCACCACGCCGTCGCCGACGGCATCGGCCAGATCCGCCTGTCCGAGCTCTATCAGGCTCGCAGCGCCGACGAGCCCCTGCCGCCCGAGATCGACCTCGAACAGCTCATCGCCGACGAGGTCGCGGCCTATGAACAGAAGGAGTCCGGCGGTGATCTCGCCACCGACCTGCGCACCACCGTCACCCGATCCACCTCGCACCTGGTTCGCCGTCAGCTCGGCCTCAGCCGCCGCCTCGCCGGTGAGCTCGCCATGTGGCCCGCCGACCCGACCCGTGCAGCCGATCGTCTCGACGATCTCGCTGCCACCGCTCGCAGCAGCGTCGGCCAGTTGGTGAACACCGGCGGTGAGGCAACCAGCGGTTCACCCCTGTGGAAGCAGCGCTCGCGCCACCGCCATCTCGAACACGTGCGGGTCCCACTCGACCAGTTGAAGGCAGCAGCCAAGCGCCACGACGCGACGATCAACGATGCGTTCCTCGCCGCCATGACCGAAGCCGTCGTTCGTTACCACCGCGAACACGACGTCACGCTCGAGTCCATCAACACCTCGTTCGTGCTGAGTACTCGCAAGGGTTCCTCGGCCGGTGGCAACTCGTTCGTTCCGGTGCCGGTACGGGTTTCGGGTGCCGAACTGTCGATGGCCGACCGTCTTGGCGACGTGCAAGCCAAGATCGCCCACGCCAAGGACGACGCCACCAAGGGTGGCGGTATGACCGTGCTGTCCGGCGTGGTGAATCTGCTGCCGACCTCGGTCATCACGAGAGCGGCGCGGGCCCAGGCGTCCAAGCTCGACATCGCCACCTCCAACCTCCGTAGCGCACCCTTCGCCGTCTACGTGGTCGGATCACGAGTCATGGGCACCATCGCCATGGGTCCCCTGGCCGGCACACCCTGCAATGCCACGGCGATGTCGTCGGAGAACAACTTCGACATCGGTTTGTTCATCGACCCGACTGCCATCACCGACCCCGGCGCCTTCCGTCGCCACGTGGCCGAGTCCTTCGACGACCTCCTCGCCACTCTCTGACACCCCATCTCCCGGGAACCCCCAGCAACGGGCGCGCCGAGAGGGTCGTTTTCGACCTCTTGTCGCGCACGTGGCCCCGGACGGTTTGGGAGTCGGCGCGGTTGACGTGTGACAATGCTCCGACATACCAACCGTTGACCATCGAGGGGGACTCGAATGTCTGGTGAAGACTCAACTGCCGGCGCGCCATCTGCAGGAACGATCGACAGGCGCGATCCCGATGTCGTCGTCGTCGGCGCCGGAATGGCGGGGCTCTACCTGCTCCACCGCCTGCGTAACGAGGGATTCTCGGCCACATGCCTCGAGACCGCCGACGACGTCGGCGGCACGTGGTACTGGAACCGCTACCCCGGCGCCCGGTGCGACATCCAGAGCATCGACTACTCCTACAGCTTCGATCCGTCGCTCGAGACCGAGTGGACCTGGTCGGAACGCTACGCCACCCAACCCGAGATCCTGAGCTACCTCCAGCACGTCGCCGACAAGCACGATCTACGACGCGACATCGAGTTCTCGACCCGCGTCGACAGCGCTCGCTGGGACGCCGATGCACGGCGCTGGATCCTCACCACCGATCGCGGCACCGAGGTGTCATGTCGCTATTACGTGATGGCCACCGGCTGCCTCTCGCT
This sequence comes from uncultured Acidimicrobiales bacterium, assembly GCA_963698395.1. Classification (GTDB taxonomy): domain Bacteria; phylum Actinomycetota; class Acidimicrobiia; order Acidimicrobiales; family SZUA-35; genus JBBQUN01. The sequence continues at coordinate 37,008 of CAVOQQ010000007.1, read as the reverse complement.
GCCGAAAGCGCCCGAGATCGAAGGAGCCGACGACTTCGCCGGCGAGGTCTACTTCACCAGCCGTTGGCCTCATGAGGGGGTCGACTTCACCGGCAAGCGTGTCGGGGTCATCGGCACCGGTTCTTCGGGCATCCAGTCGATCCCGATCATTGCGAGCCAGGCCAGCGAGCTCACCGTCTTCCAGCGAACCCCGAACTTCTCCATTCCGGCCCACAACGGTCCGGTCAAGCCAGAGAAGAAGGCCGAACTCGAAGCCGACCCCATCGCCTATCGCGAGGCCGCTCGGTGGAGCCGCGGCGGCGTGCCCGGCGAACCGGCCGAGCTCAGCGCACTCCAGGTCAGTGAAGAGGAACGCAATGCCGCCTACGAAGTGGCGTGGGAGGCGGGTGAGCTGGCGATCCTCGGCGTGTACAACGACCTCCTGACCAACCCGGCAGCCAACGACACACTCGCCGAGTTCATTCGCAACAAGATCCGCTCGATCGTCGATGACCCCGAGGTGGCCGAAACCCTCTGCCCCACCGACTATCCCTTCGGCACCAAGCGGCCCTGCCTCGACACCGGCTACTACGAGACGTTCAACCTCGATCACGTCTCACTGGTCGATCTCCGCAAACAACCGATCACCAGGATCACCACCACGGGGATCGAGACCACCGATGCCGCCTACGAGTTCGACGCCATCGTCTATGCCACCGGCTTCGATGCCATGACCGGCGCCATCGTGTCGGTCGACATCGAAGGTCGCAACGGCGAGAAGCTGGCCGACAAGTGGGCCGACGGCCCGAAGACCTACCTGGGGCTCACCTCGGTCGGTTTCCCGAACTTGTTCATGATCACCGGCCCGGGCAGCCCCTCGGTCTTGTCCAACATGGCGGTGTCGATCGAGCAGCACGTCGACTGGGTCACCGATTGTCTGGTCCAGCTACGCAGCAGTGGTTACGACACGATCGAACCGACCGAAGAGGCCGAAGAGGGCTGGGGTCTGCACGTCAACGACTGTGCGAACATCACGCTCTATCCCCAGGCGAACTCGTGGTACATGGGTGCCAACGTTCCCGGCAAACCTCGCATGTTCCTGCCCTATGTCGGCGGAGTCGACGCCTATCGACAGGCCTGCAACGACGTGGTCGCCAACGGGTTCATGGGATTCGAACTGTCGGGACCCGACAAGCGCTCGCGCACCGACGGCGTCATCCGCCGCCTCCAGCCCGACGTTGCGTTCCTGCTCGACATGATGGCGAGTATGGACCTACCTCCCTACGAGTCCATGTCGCCCGAGGAAGCCCGCGCCTTCGGCGAGGCCACCTCGGCCCAGCGTCCGCCCGGACCCGACGTCGGCGAGATCGTCGATGGCACCTTCCCCGGTGCCGACGGCGAGCTGGCCTACCGGCTCTACCGACCGGCAACGCCCGGACCTCACCCCGTGGTGCTCTATTTCCACGGTGGCGGCTGGGTGCTCGGCCACGAGCAGTCCGACGACCCGATGTGTCGTGACCTGTGCGATCGATCGGGCGCCCTGATCATCTCGGCCAACTATCGACATGCTCCCGAGCATCGCTTCCCTGCCGCTCCCGACGACGCCATTGCGGCGCTGCACTGGGTGGCGGAGAACGCCGAGGCCCTCGGCGGCATTCCCGGGCAGCTCGCCGTTGCCGGCTGGAGCGCCGGCGCCAATCTTGCTGCCGTCGTTGCTCAGCACGCTCGTGACACCGGCGGCCCCACCATCAACGGACAGCTGCTGCTCACGCCGGTGACCGACAGCGATCTCGACACCGTCTCCTACACCGAGAACGCCGATGGCTACGGCCTGACCAAGCCGCTGATGGAGTGGTTCTGGGATCACTACGTGGACCCGGCGGATCGAACCGATCCTCGGGTCGCTCCGCTGCGGGCAACGAGCCTGGCGGGGTTGCCACCGGCCACGGTGATCACGGCCGAATTCGATCCGCTGCGCGACGAAGGCGCCGCCTACGCCGCCGCCATGGCCGACGCCGGCGTCGAGGTGCAGCACCTGCCGGCACGGGGCCACACCCATATCTCGATCCCGATGGTCGACGTCATGCTGTCGGCAGCACCGATTCGTCAGCAGATGGCCGACGCGTTGCGGTCGTTCTTCCCGAGCACCGTCTCTGCCTGAGCCGGGGTTCTGTGCGTCGAACTCACCGCCATTTTCGATCTGTGCGTCAGACTTCCCGCTGGCGGTGACTCTGGCGCACAGATCGCTTGGTGCGGTGACTCTGGCGCACAGAACGCTGGGGCTCGGCCGGCTGGGGCTAGAGATCGGCCAGCGGTGCCCACGTCGAGTGGGTGCCACTGCTGATCCGTTCGGGGAGACGGATCCGGGCGACGGGCTCGCTGGTCGGATCGGCGGCGTCGAGCACCAGACACTCCGACAGGTCCCGGTTCATGTCGACGGTGAAGGTGATCAGGTAACCGTCGTCTTCGGCCGTCGAGCCGAGCCGTGGCGCCATCACCGTCTCGCTCACGAACACGCCCGGCTCCATCTTCACCGTCTCTTCGACGCCGGTGTCGAGATCGTGCTTGATCAGCCCGTCGAAGGCGAACAAGCCGTGGGCGCACGTGGCGTTGTAGGAGTAGCGGTGCCGCTTGCCGGCGTGGCGTCCGTTGACCATCGGGAACTCGGCACAGGTGTCGCTCATCGACTCCTCTCGACACTCGCCGGTCACCAGGTCGAAGCGCCAGCGATGCGCTCGCGCCTCGAGCACGTTCATGTCGAGCGTTTCGAAACCCTTGAGCTCACCGGCGAACCGGGCCGCGCCACGTGCGGTCGGATTGTGCTGGAAGAAGCCGTCGAGCACGACCTCGTCGCCGTCTTCGTAGGCGTTCGTCCAGTGCAGGACGAACGTGGGGTCGGCCTCGAACCAGCGAATGTCGTCGGTTGTGCCGTGTCGTGGAATCAGTGCGAACCGGCTCGGTCGATCACGGTCGAAGGTGTTGGAGTAGTACCCGTCGGCGAGCGCCTTCGGATCCCAGTACAGCGGGAGATCGTTGAGGATCGACCAGTTCTCGGTGAAGGCCATGTCGTGCGGCAGGCGGGGTCCGGGCAGCGGGATGTCGACATAGGTGACGAGCTCGCCCTCGCGGTTCACCACCCCGTAGTGCATGTACGGCGCATCGACCGAGTAGTTGAAGAACAACAGCTCGCCGGTGTGCTCGTCGAGCTTGGGGTGCGCCGACACGCCCTCCCGAGGGAACCGACCGTTCCAGGTGGTCTTGCCGAGATCGTCGAGCGTGCGGGGGTCGAGTCGGTACAGCTCACCGCACTGGTAGAAGCTGGCCAGAGCCACGCCACCGTGCACGATCACATCGGTGCTGGCGTTGTCCTTCATCATGGTGCGAGCACCCCAGCCGTGGTCGGCGATGGCGTTCGACGGGTGCTCGGTGATCCCGGCCCAGAGGCTACGACCGGCCTCTTGCTCGGCGAGGAAGCCATCGGTACGGACGAACCGATTGGCGTAGCGAGCCTCGCCACCCTCGAAACTGATCGAATGCATGAGCGCATCACCGTCGAAGGGGTGGTAGCGCTTGATGGGCTCCATCAGCGCCGTCTCGGTGTTGCGGAGATAGACACCGGCGAGGTCGTCGGGAATCGTGCCGACGACGTCGAGGTCCCAGGCGTCGTACTCGTTGACCTGGGGTCGCCACGGACCGCTGCGGTACGGATGCGTGTCGCCCGGCGGCAGACCTGATTCGACCGTGTTGCGCAGCTCGACCTTCATGGTGACTCCTCGGTTGGACGTTCGTCGGATCCCAACGTCTCCCGGATTCTGACAGACCGAGCATCACGTCGAAAGGCGGCGCCCAACAATCTCCGGTCGAAACCAATCTCTCGGATCGTCGGCTTCGAAGCAAGGGTGTGCGGTCACCTTCGCCACCGGTGCATCGGTCGCCACCTTCGCGTCCCTCCTGGCACCATCGGTCGCCGGCGCGGACCGTGACGGCTTCGTGAGTGTGCTCGGAGGGGTCCCGAAGTACGGCGGTATCCAAGGCTCGCTTTCGACCGGACCGGACTTCAGTGCGACTTCGTCTACTTCGGTGAGTCGACCGAGTTCATGACCGTCACCCAGACCAGCTGATCCGTCGGGATCGAACGAGCGAGGCCGCCTCCGGAGTGGGGGGCGGCCTCGCCGCGTGCGCACGTCAGCGAGGAAAGCCGAGAACGAACTCCGGATCCGGCAGGTCGTCGTAGCCTTCGTCGCCGACGAGTTTGACGCCGGCGACACGCCCTTCGGCGTCGAGCACGACCTTGGGAATCACCGGGGTCGGAACACCGACCTCCTCGGCCGCAGCCATGGCGTCAGCGGCCGTCGCATGCGGCTCGAGGAATCGTAGCGACGCAACCGTCGGCGGGAACATCTGGAGGTCGCCGTTCTTCCACTGCTCGATGGCGTCGCCAGGGCGAACCCAAAGGCTTGCGATCGTCTCACTGTCGTCGTGCAGCGGTTCCTGCACCGTGGGGGCGACGGCCACGAAGAAGCGAGTGTCGAAACGACGCCGCTCCCCCATCGGTGTCACCCAGTGGTCCACCAGATGCATACGATCGGTGAGGAGCACGAGGCCCTCGTCGGCGCACAACTGCTCGAGCGAGGTCGTGCCGTCGTGGATCTCGTGGCGGGTCCGGCCGAACCGCTCGACCTTGTCGGGGGTATCGAAGCAAACGACGTCGCCGTCGTCGACCGGCCGGGCCAGCAGCACACCCGCTTCCTCGAAGCACTCGCGGATCGCCGCCACCAGCCAGGCGAGGCCACCTTTCTCCATCCCGAGTTGGGCCGAAGCACTCGCATCATCGAGCCCGTCACTGATGGCTTCGAGCGCGGCGCCGTGGTCGGCGTCGTCGACCTTCCCTCCAGGGAAGACGTACTGACCCTTGGCAAAGGCGGCCGAAAGGGATCGCTGCAGCATGAAGACTTCCAGCCCCGCATCACCGTCTCGAACCAGCATCACCGTTGCGGCAGGTCGGATGGGGACGGCATCGGCTCGCATGGGTTCGTTCACGGTGGAGGACGCTACCGCGAGGCGGCGAAGCGGTCACGTCGAGTTCGGTCTGGCTCCTGGACAGTCCGTCTCCTAGGGTGCTGAAATGGAACTCGGACTGCGGGGCAAGCGGGCGCTGATCACCGGTGCCTCCAAAGGGATCGGTCTCGGCATCGCCCAGGCGCTGGCAGCCGAAGGTGTCGATCTTCTCCTCGCTGCTCGGTCAGGTGACGCGCTCGATTCGATCGCCACCGATCTGACGCATCGCCACGGCGTGCGCATCGAGGTCGCCGCCGTCGACCTCGCACGGCCCGACGCCCAGGTGGCGTTGGCCGAACGGGCAACGGCTCAACGGCTCGACATCCTCGTCAACAATGCCGGTGCCATTCCCGCCGGCTCGATCACCGACATCGACGACGAGACCTGGCGTGCGGCGTGGGACCTCAAGGTCTTCGGCTACATCAACCTGATGCGCCTGCTGCTGCCCCACCTCGAAGCGTCGCACGCCGAGGCCGGTGGCAGCGACGCCTCGGTGTTGCTCAACGTCATCGGCGCTGCGGCCGACCATCCCAATCCTGGCTATATCGCCGGTGCCGCCGGCAACACCGCCCTGGCTGCCATGAGCCGAGCGATCGGTTCACGGTCGATGCGGACCGGGGTTCGAGTGCTCGCCGTCAATCCCGGGCTCATCATCACCGATCGCCTGACCGACATGGCCCGCCAGCACGCCATGGCCAAGTACGGCGACGACACCAAGTGGGAGGAGTTCGTTCCCTCTGATCCGCCACCGGGCACCGTCGAGCAGGTTGCCGACGTGGTCGCCTTCCTGGTGTCGCCCCGGGCCAGCCACGTCAGCGGCACCACCCTCACCATCGACGGCGGCGCAAGCGCACGCTGATCCGGCTGACGTAGTATGCGTGGCAGCGGGGGGACGGTTCGTGGGATACCGCTTGGGTCTGGACATCGGCACAACGAGCTGCGCTGCGGCCGTGGCAGTCGACGGCTCGCTCCGAATGATCGAACTCGGTCATCTCTCGACTGCCGAGCCGACGCTGATCGTCGCCCAGGACGAACAACTCATCGTCGGGTTCGCCGCCGAAGCGCTGGCCCCCGGCGCTCCAACGAATGTCGCACGCGAGTTCAAACGGCGCTTCGGTGATCCGACGCCGTTCAACCTCGGCAACGTCGCCCATGACGCAAGTGAACTCACCGGGCTCGTCTTCGATCACCTGATCGACAGCGTGAGCGAACAACTCGGCGACACCCCAGCGTCGCTGGCGGTCACCCACCCCGCCAATTGGGGGTCGTTTCGCATCGACCTACTACGCAGCATCATCGATCAGCGGGCCGGCGTCCCCTACGAATTGGTCAGCGAGCCCATGGCGGCAGCCGTGCACTATGCAACGCAGGAACGGGTCGAGGCCGGCACCTCCATCGCCGTCTTCGACCTCGGCGGAGGGACCTTCGACACGCTCATCATGGAGAAGACCGCGTCCACCTGGATGCCGATCGGATCGCCCGGTGGCATCGATCGCCTCGGAGGCGTCGATTTCGATGCCATCGTGTTCGACTTCGTCCTCGAGCAACTCGACGTCGACCGCCACACACTCGACCACGCCGACGAATCGACCGTCGCTGCATCGGTCCGGCTCATGACCGACTGCCGGGCGGCAAAGGAGGCGCTGTCATCGTCGTCCTCGGCATCGGTCATGTCGCTTCTGCCTGACGCCAACGGGAGCGTTCGTGTCACTCGCTCGGAGTTCGAGCGACGGATCGAGGGCGATGTGCATCGGGCGATCGATGCGATGGTCGAAGTGATCGAGGAAACCGGCATGGCCATCGGCGCCATCGACAGCATTCTGCTCGTCGGGGGCTCGTCTCGGATCCCTTTGATCGCTCAACAGGTCACCTGGCGCACCGGACGGCCGGTCGCCGTCGATGTTCATCCGAAGCATGCCGTGGCCCTCGGAGCGGCGTTGCTCGCTCCCGCGGAGAGCCCGGCGGTTCGTCCAGAACACCACGAGCCGGCGCCGGAGCGTCCGGCTGAGTCGAGTCCCGGCCTCGAGCGCCCAGACGACCGCGTCGACCGAGCGGAGGCTCTCATCGATCGCCCGGTCACGGAGCAACAGACGCCTCCGGCGGAGCAACCGCCGTCACCCCCAACCGCCGCCGTCACGACTTCGGAGGTCGGGCGTTCTCGCGTCTCGATCTTCCTTTCGGCTGCCGGCATACTCGTCTTGCTCCTCGCAGGGCTGGCCGGCACGATGCTCTGGCCGCGCTGGTCCGCCGATCAGACAGCGGCCGATGACGCCGATGAACAAGTCGCCTCGACGAGTGCAACCAGCTCGGCGACTGACCCTGGCGCCCCTGCCACCTTCGAGGAAACACCGACGACCAGGCCGCCCACATCTTCGCTGGTCACGACGACCCTGCCTCCCGCACCCGTTGTCGAGCCTCGTTTCGACCAGCTGGTCGGCCCATTCGGGTCGGGAGGCGCCAACTCGATCATGGTCGGCAACGGTCCGAGGACGACCCCGGAAGCAGTCTGGGAGACGACGGCGGGGTCGTACCTTCGAAGTGCCGTGGCTCATGAAGGTGCTCTCTACGGCTGGTCACTGGACCGAACCATCATTGCGCTCGATCTCGGCAGCGGCGAGGTCATCTGGGAATCGGCACCGGTGTCGGGCGACACCTATCGACAGTCGCTCCGCGTCCACGACGACATGGTGATCGGATGGGGACTCGTTGGCTCGTCGGTCGGCCAGGCCAGCGGCGAGCTGGTCGTCATCGATCGAGCCACCGGTTCCGAGCGTGTACCGCCACCTGCGCTTCGCCTGCTGGTCGAAGGTGGAACCCTGAGCGATTTGGTCTATCACGACAGATGGTATGGCCTCGTCCTCGATCACGACGAGATCCTCGATGGTGGGAGCGGCATCATTGCCGTCGACGACGCCGGCTCCCTTCGGTGGGCGCGAGCTGCCGCATCGAACATTCCGGGCAGCCACATCATCATCGGACACGATGTGCTCCTGCTGTCGGACTCGGGCACCGTCACGGCCTTCGACCTCGACGACGGGAACGTCCGGTGGACAACCCCGCTGCGAGTGAGCGTGGGGAGCCTGCGGGCCACCAATGGGGTGTCGACGTCACGAAGCCTCCTCTTCAACCACATGAGTGATGGCATCCACGTCGTCGATCTCGTCTCGGGAGACGAAGGCGTTCCGATCTTCAGCAAGGCACGACGGCCGGTCGGCAGCGACGAAATGCTCTACGTCGTGACGGCCGCCGACGAAGTCGCAGCCGTCGATCCCCGGACCGCCGAGGTCTTGTGGAGCCAGCCGATCCAGCTTCTCGGGCAGACCCCGTCGATCATTGCCGACGAGCAAACGCTCTTCGTCGTTGCCAGCGTCGAACTGGTCAGCGGCGAGGGGCGCCCAGCCGTCGCCATGGATCGCCAGACCGGCGAGGTGCTCTGGCGCACCACATTTCCTGGCCGGGGAGCACGCGCCACCTACGGTGACCCTGCCAGCATCGTGCTCACCGGCGATGTTCTCGTGCTTGCGGGGCAACCCCTGGCAGCCTACCGATAGGTCCCGATACCTCAGGAGCATTGCCATGAAGATCGAATCGCTACTCCCACTCGGCAAGCTCGATCCCGGGCTCCGAGCCCCCGAGACACCGCTCGATATTCGTACCTTCGCCGAACTGGCGAAGACGGCCGAAGATGCCGGCCTCGACGCCGTCTTGGTCGAGGAGACCAAAGACGACCCCTTTCAGCTCCTCGCCCTCGGGTCCACCACCACCGAACGCATCCAGCTCGGCACCTCGGTCGCCATGGCCTTTCCTCGCAGCCCGACTGTCACGGCCATGTCGGCCTGGTCGCTCCAGAAGGTCAGCAACGGGCGCTTCCTGCTCGGCCTCGGCACCCAGGTGCGGGCCCACATCGAGCGGCGCTACGGGCTCGGCTGGTCACCACCTGCGCCATGGGCTCGCGACTACATCAACGCCATGCGAGCCGTGTGGACCACCTGGCAGGAAGGGGTGCCGCTCCAGTTCGAGAGCGAGCACTACCGCCTCGATCTGATGGTCCCGCTGTTCGATCCGGGGCCCATCGACCATCCCTACATCCCGGTGCACCTGGCGGCGATCGGGCCCAACATGTGCGCCGTCGCCGGCGAGGTCGCCGACGGCGTTCGACTCCACCCGGTCTGCACCCCTCGGTTCATCGACGAGGCCGTGCTGCCGGCGCTGGCCAAGGGCGCGGCCCGAGTCGGTCGCGATGTCACCGAGGTCGAGGTCTGCATGAAGCCGCTGATCGGTACGGCTCCCGATGAGGCAGCGCTCGAGCGTGTCGCCGAGACGGTGCGAGCCCGAGTGGCCTTCTATCTGTCGACGCCGTCGTACCGGCGAACCTTCGAACTGCACGGCTGGGGCGATCTCGCCCGTGAGGCGTCCGAGCGCTCTCGAGCCAAGGACTGGGACGGGCTCCCAGGTCTCGTCACGGACGAGATGCTTCACACCGTTGCCACGATCGGCACCTACGACCAGATCGCCGACCGACTCAACGAACGCTACGCCGACCGGGTCGATCGGATCGAGTTCTCGATCCCCGTCAGCGGGCCCGCCGACCTCGAGGTATTTGCCGCCATTCTTTCAGAACTTCGCTGATCAGAGCACCTCTGGTTCATCTGACTCGTTGGTTCAATCCGCACCCTTGCCATGCCGAAACTCATGGGCATGAGCACGCCGACGAAGGGCGCCACCGAGGGCGCCGCAACCCACTGGGCTGCTTCGCCGAACATGGCGCGTCTGGTGCGTCTCGTCATCTTCGTCACGCCCTTGCCGAAGCCTCCGAGCGGGGCCTCGACCCGAGCGAGGCCGTCACGCCCTTGCCGAAGCTGCTCGCACCGAACTCGTTCGCTGTGCCGGCACCCAGTTCGATCCCGACGTGGTGCGCGCCCTGCTGAAGGTCTCGCCCGATGACCGCAAGCCACGGTCGATCATCGCCTGGCTCGTCGAGTTGCTGCGACTCGATCGGGTGGCCCAAGTGGTGGCCGTTGCGCTCGCCGCCGCCGTGATCGGCCTCGCGAGCCTGGGATCACTCGTCGGTCTCACCGACGCCAGTGCGTTCGAAACACCGCAACAGTTGGCGTTCGTCGCTCCCGATCCTGCGTTCACCGACGCCGATACGCGGCCGGCTCGAGATGAGGACCTCCCTGGTCGCCGCCGAAGACACCACCACCGCGGCCCCGACGACCACGACGACCGCACCACCGGTCGGTCCCAACGCTCGCAACGATGTTCACTCCACCGTCCTCGGACTGATCGGGACGATCCCCGTCCTCGTGAACGACAGCGCCGGCTCGTCCCCCCTCGACACCGGCACCCGCGCATCGTGAGCCCCCAGGCAACGGTGACGATCGTTCTCTGACGAGGTCTTCTGGCGCCTGCCGACCGCCTGACATTGACATCGAGTCGTCTCGCTCCATAGGTTCACCCCATCCGACGAGCACGATGGGACCAACCGATGACCGAGCCCCGCCAGCCCTACACCGAAGTGATCGTCGAGTCTCAGGGTCATGTCGACATCATCACGATCAATCGACCCGAGGCTCGCAACGCTCTGACCCACACCACCTACGCCGAGCTACAGCGCGCCGTCGAGACCAGCACCGCTCGCTGCATCGTGATCACGGCAACGGATCCTGCCTTCTGCTCGGGCGACGACGTCAAACAGATCATGGTCAAGGCCGGTGAGGGAACGGCCGAGCGCCTGACCAACGAGCCCCGACTCACCCCGGCGGCCGGTGCTCTGCTGGCCACCAACATTCCCGTGATTGCCGCCGTCAACGGCGCGGCAGTCGGTTGGGGCATGGAACTGGCGTTGATGGCCGACATCCGGGTTGCTTCCGAGCGCGCCAAGTTCGGCGAGCTGTTCGTGCTCCGGGGTCTCTGCTGCGATGTCGCCGGGATCGGTCGTCTGGCCCAGCTCGTCGGGCGAGAAGCCGCCGCCGAGCTGCTGTTCACCGGGCGGGTGTTCGACGCCTACGAGGCCAAGCAACTCCGCATGGTGTCGCGAGTGGTTCCCCATGAAGACCTCATGCCGACGGCCATGGCACTGGCCGACGCGATCGCCACCAATCCCCCGCTGGCCGTCGCCGAGCTGAAGGAAGGCCTCCGGCTCGCCCTCGACCCCGACTGGAACGAGCTCGGTGTGTGGGTCAGCTCGACGCTCGGTCGGTTGTTCACCACCGACGACCACAAAGAGGGCGTCGCCGCGTTTCTCGAGAAGCGACCGGCCAACTACGTCGGCTCGTAGGCCGCCGGCGCCGTGGTGCCACAGATCGACACTCGTTCGCCCCGGCGCACCTGCGGGAAGTAGTCCCACACCGCAAAGTGCTGCGTGCAGCGGTTGTCCCACAGCACCATGGTTCCCGGCTCCCACTGCACCCGGCACTGCACACTCGGCGTCTGCGCGATGTGGGCGAACAGGAAACCCAGCAGCGCTTCGCTCTCGCGTTGCGGCAGGTCGATGATGTGCGACGTGAACGCTTCGTTGACGAACAGGGTCGGGCGGCCGGTCTCGGGATGGGCGACCACCACCGGATGCGCGGTGGACGGATACTCGAAGCCGATCTTGGGCTGGTAGCCATACCAGCGGAGATCCTGGAGCCCGTCGTGGAACGCCGTGAGGCCGAGCAGCATCCGCTTCATCGGCTCCGACAGCAGCTCGTAGGCCGCATGCATGTTCGCGAAGAGGGTGTCGCCACCGTGGGCCGGCGCTTCCTTCAGGAGCAGGAGTGAACCAAGCGGCGGTATCTCGTCGCACGAGACGTCCATGTGCCAACGACCGCCGTTGTTCTTCGTCGACGATGCATCGGCCTTCACGTCGAAGATCTCGGGATCGCCCTTCGCCTTCGGCCCTCGCTTCGACGGGTGCACGTGCAGCTCACCGAAGATCCGGCCGAACTCCTTGTGTTGTTCTCGATCGACCGCCTGTCCGCGAAACACCAAGACGTGATGATCGAGAAGCGCTTGCCGTAGCTGAGCACGAAGCTCGTCGTCGCCGACAGCATCAGCCACGCTGATGCCGGTGACGTTCGCACCGATCGTCGGAGTGATGGGAGTGATCATGCCCCAAGACGATCGATCTCGGTGCGCGCTTCGCGCAGCACCTCGACCGACTCTTCGATGCTGCGGAGTCGGTCTCGCACGACGCTCGACGACGCCTGCGCAGCGTCGAGCAGGAGCCGGGCGCACACACCTTCGAACTCGATCACCATGGCCTCGACCTCTCGGAGCACCGCCGGCCGGGAAGGGCCCGGCAGGCGCGAACAGGCCAAGAGCTGATCACGGATCAGACCGGCAGCCTCGTTGAGTCGCCAACGCAGGTCGGGCCGATCGAGCGACTCGATCACCGAACAGTCGATCGTGACGATCGCCGTCTGGAGCCGTCGGGCCAGCACGTCTTCCGCGCTGCCCGTCAGTTCCCACCGTTCGAGCACACCGGTACCGCCCGACGACCAACGTCCATCTCTGGACCAGACGAAGGCGATGCAGGCAGCCAGCGCTGCCACGAGCGCAAGGACGACCACCAGGGTCACGAGGGCACTCAGCATGGATTGGTCCTTTCGTCAGGTCACTGCGTCTTTGGTTGGCTGGTCATGCGGCGGAACTCGGCGAGCAACGATGCCGTCTCGGATCGGTAAGCGGCTGCTCGACGCATCTTCAACTCTTCATAGCCACGAATGGCGTCGGGCAAACCGGCGATCTCGACGGCCAGTCCATAGCTCGCCGTGTCGACCCGCTCGAGCAACGTGTCGATCGTGCGCCGATACTCCGGCACCAGCGCACGCTCGAGTCGGCGCACCTCGGGGAAACGGAAGGGATCGAGCTTGGTGCCCCGCAGTCGCTTGCCCTTCGCCAGTGCGGCGATGGCCGGCGTGCCCTTGATGGGGATGGACATCTTGTTCCTCATACCCAGCCCCCGCAGCATGGGCGGATGGAGCCGGTAGTGGATCTTGGCGGCCGGCCCGGCCAATCGCTTCGCCTCGGCCAGCCCCTCGTCGAGCAGCATCAAACGGGCCACCTCGTACTCGTCTTTGTAGGCCGTGAGCTTGTGCAGGTTGATGGCAATCTCCCTGGTCAGATCACTGCCGATACCGAGTTCGACGTCTTTGGCTGCGACCCGCTCGACGATGTCGAGATACGCCGCTGCGGTCGCTTCGTCCTGGAATCCGATGAGGTCGTTGGCCAACCGGGCGACCAGCGGCCCGAGCCCGGTCGACACGTCGAGCCCGTCGACTCGGCGAGCAAGGGCGGCGGGCAGCGTCGCATCGGCCACGGCTTCGCTGGATCGCAGATGCGCCGTCGACGAGGGATCGTGCGCCTGGGCCCGCCCCCAAGCGAAGGCCGCCAGGTTCTTCTCGACGGCAACACCATTCAGCTCGATGGCCTGTTCGAGCGACTCGGCCGAGATGGGGATGGCCCCGGCCTGCACGGCCATGCCGACCACGAAGGTGTTGGCCATCACGGCGTCACCAAACAGTGCCGTCGTGATCTCTTCGGCGTCGGCCCAGTGGTGCGCTGCCGAGTCGGTCTCCCGAGCGATCACCTCGATCAGTTCCTCGGGCGAGGCCAGGTGGAGGTCGGGGTGGAGGATCATCTCGCCGGTGGGGGTCGACGCCGTCGAACCCACCACCATGGTGTGGCCGGGTTCGCACACATCGAGCGCCCGATCGGTGGCAGCGACGAGCTGATCACACGCCAGCAGCAGGTCGGCTTGTTCCCGACCCAGACGGTTGGTGGCGTCGGCACCGATCCTCGACAGGCGAACGTCGCTCACCACCGGCCCGGCCTTCTGCGACAGACCGATCTGATCGAGCCCGGTGACCGTGTAGCCATCGAGCATCCCCGCCGTCCCGATGATCTGCGACACCGTGACGATGCCGGTGCCGCCGATGCCCGTGATGCGCATGGCGAAATGGTCGGTGGGAACGGCAACGGTCGGTTCAGGCACCGCCGGCGGGGTGAATCCGTCGACGACGGCACCCTTCGGCGATTGATCGAGCTCGATCGTCATGAACGAGGGGCAGTCGCCCTCGATGCAGGAGAAGTCGAGATTGCAGGTCGATTGGTCGATCGTGGTCTTGCGTCCGAATGGTGTGTCGATCGGCTGGACGGACAGACAGTTGCTGACCTGTCCACAATCACCGCAGCCTTCGCAGATGCGGGGATTGATGACGACTCGCTCCGTTGGCGCAACGACTTGGCCCCGCTTACGGTCCCGTCGCAACTCGGCGGCACAGCGCTGATCGTGGATGAGGACGGTGACACCGGGAACCTTCGCCAGCATCTCTTGCGCTTCGAGCAACCTCGAGCGGTCCCACACCTCGACGCCGTGGGGCAACTCGCCTCGTTCGTACTTGCCCGGCTCGTCGGTGGTGACCAGCACTCGTGCCACCCCGCTCGCTTGCAGCATGCGAACGACTCGACCGACCGACAGCTGCCCCTGCGGGTCTTGCCCGCCGGTCATGGCGACCGTGCCGTTGTAGAGCAGCTTGTAGGTGATGTTCACGCCCGCTGCACGGGCCGCCTGGATGGCGAGCTGGCCGCTGTGGAAGTACGTCCCGTCACCCAGGTTCTGGATGAGATGATCGCGCTCGACGAAGTCGGACATGCCGATCCACTGCATGCCCTCGTTGCCCATGCAGGTGATGCCGGCGATGTCGCCCACGCGTTCGTCGTCCATGAACAGTGCCATGGTGTGACAACCGATGCCGGCGCCGACCAGCGACCCTTCCGGCACCTGGGTGCTCCGATTGTGTGGACAGCCCGAGCAGTAGTACGGCGAGCGGGTCGACCCCAGATTCACCGGGATCCGTTGCCGCTCCGGCTTCTCGGGAACGAGCCGATCGCCGATCCGCTCGGCGAGCACTCGGCGCAGCGGCCCGATGATCAAGTCGGCGTCGAGATGCCCGAAGGTGCGGAACAGCGGCGCGCCCTGGGCGTCTTGCTTGCCCAACACCAACGGCCGATGCGAGGAGGCGTAGAGCGCCTGGGTGATGAGCGCCTCGACGAACGGCTGCTTCTCTTCGACGACCACCAGCGTGTCGACGCCACGAGCGAACGTGCGAACGGTCTGCGGGTCGAAGGGAATCGGCATCTGCATGCGGAGCAGCCGGATGCCGGCAGCAGCGATGTCGTCGTCGGTCGCCAACCCGAGTCGGGTCAGCGCCTCCCGGAGTTCGCGGTAGGTGATGCCGGAGGCAGCGATGCCGATCCAGGCATCGGCCGGATCGACCGTGGTCGAGTTGAGATCGTTCTTCGATGCGTAGCTCACGGCCAGCGGGTAGCGGACGTCGTAGATCTCCTGCTCGAGTTCGACCGTGTACGGAGTGAGCAGATGGCCGCTCGGCTGGCGGCGAGTCGCCTCGTCGAAGCCGTCGGGAGCGATCGGCTGCACCCGGTCGGGCGCCAAATCGACCGAGGTCATCCCGTCGGCGACATCGGCGACGATCTTGATGGCAGTCCACAACCCGCTGAAGCGAGACAGGGCAACGGCGTGACGGCCGAGGTCGAGCACTTCGGCCGGATCACCGGGATAGAGCAGCGGCATGTGCATGTCGGCGACCACGCCGGCCGACGACGATGGGATGGTCGAGCTCTTGGCGTTCGGGTCGTCGCCGACCAGTGCCACCGCACCGCCCCAGCGCGACGTTCCGGCATACACCGCGTGGCGTAGCGCATCCATGGCCCGATCGACGCCGGGCGCCTTGCCGTACCAAATCCCGACCACGCCGTCGTAGCGGGCATCGGGCTGCGACGAGACGAGCTGGGATCCCATGACGGCCGAGGCCGCCAGCTCCTCGTTGGCTCCCGCTCGCACCACGATCGGCAGGTCGGGCGCCAGCTTCGCCGCCCGGGAGGCCTCCTCGCCCATCCCACCGAGTGGCGAGCCCTGGTAGCCGGTGAGGAAGGCCGCCGTGTTTCGGCCCAGGCGTCGGTCGGCGCGTAGCTGTTCGATCGGCAACCGAGCCAACGCCTGCACCCCGGTGAGGATCACACGACCCGCGTCGTTCTCGTACCGGTCCTGGATGCGGTAGGAACGCTTCTGCAGATCGGTCATCACGAGCCTCCTTGTCTCGACGATAGCACTCAGGTCCTTCCCGCTCAGGGGCGGGATGGTCCTGACGGGGTCGAACGGCCCACCGGTGCCAGGCATCCAGCTCATGACCACCGCAGCGTCGACCCCTACCGTCACGGAAATGGGAAATCGCGCTCGGTGGACAGCAAGGCTGGCGGCATGTGCGTTGGCGGGAGCACTCCCCGCAGGGATGGCCGGGGCCGCCACCGGCCCGGTCACCCAGCTGCGAACCGGCATCTTCTGCGAACTGCAAGCGACTCCGACCGGCTTCGAGCTGGCGTGGGATCACCACGACCTCGATGACGTGAGCCGCGTGGTGGTCGAACGTCAGGTCCTGGGCCGATTCTGGTGGCGCGGACGATTCGACCCCGAGCAGACGAGCTTCGCCGATGGCGTTGCCCCCAGGCATGCCGCCAGAGCCGAATACCGAGTCATCGCGAAAGACGCTGCCGGGGCCGAACTCGATCGAGCCGATTGCGACCTCGTCGCCAGCGAAGGTCTGGCGTGCACCGTGACCAAGAACGACGACGGCTATCACGTCGACATGCACGCCGATGGGCTCGAGGCCGTTGCCGGCGGCAATCTCGACTACGTCATCCGCCGCGCCATCGGCCCCGGAGGCACGCCGTACTGGCGGGGCCGAACCGACCAGACCAGCTACGACGACGCCTCTGGCGAGCGGCCCACCGTCAGCTATCAGGTGTGGGCCCGAGCCGATCGACGCATCGTCGGCGGCGCTCCCTGCCAGAACGACCTCGCCAACCCGGCCTGTTTCACTCCCCTCGCCTCGCGCCTCGACGTCGAGGCGCTGACGCAGGAAACCGTCGTCGACTACAGCGGCGATCTGATCGAGAAGGTCGATGCTCTGGTCCCTGGGCACCAACTCACGAGGGTGATTCCGTTCGTCGACTCACGATTCATCTACACCCGAGACCACGACGGACGTCGCCGATCTCTACGTCTACGACGATCGAGACCAGACCAACACCCTGGTCGCCGCCGGGATCGCCCCGATCAACGACGTTCTCGGGTACTACGTCGATACTGCCGGCGGCGTCTACGCCAACGTCGGTGAGGACCGGGGCGTTGGCTACTGGTACTTCGGTCCCGACGGGCGCTCGCAGCGCATGACCTCGGAGTGGGGCCACACCGACCTCATCGTTCCCATCGGCGACCTCCCCGATGGCCGCACCGTGCTCGATCGGCAGGCCGACTCCATGCTCGGTTGGGGCGACGCGCCGCTGTTCTCACGGATCGTCGTGCGCACCCCGGGAACCGATCGTCTACACCGCTCTGAGCGATCTCGATGCCTACTCCCTCCTTGGCGTTGCCGACGATGGCGATCTGCTCCTTTCCAAGCCGGGCGCCATGTTCGCCGAGTACTCCCGCTTCGACAGCAGCTGCATCGACGACTGAGCAAGCCCTTCCGACTATCACCGAACGTGGTAGGTGAGCGCCATCGCCACACAGGCTCGCATCTCGTTCACCGGCAGGGCCTCGCCGATGTCGAACAGCAGCGCCTGGTTGCCTTCGAGGCAAGTGTTTCGCCAAAGAGGGTCGTGAACCGCTTGACCAGGTTCGGGTGGCAGATGAAGCACGTGGCGACGTCATGATCCGAGCCGGCAGGAGTGGGGCAAGACGGATCGTGCTGCCGCTGCCGGTCTCCTCGGTGAGGTAGGCGGGCTGACCCCAACGGAGCGCTTCGGTGAGCGCTCCCACTCCCGGGGTTTCGTTGGCCGTCTCGACGATGAGTGCCCGAAGCTCGAGCAGACGGGCCCGCACCGGCTCGTCGTAGCTGTCGAAGACCGCCGCAACCTCGGAAACTCCGACGTCTCGGAGGTGACGGAGTGACACAATCGACCTTCGATGGACCGACCGAGTGACAACAAGCCGTCCGATGTCGAGGTGCTCGCCTTCCTGCGGATGCATCACGGCGAGGAACCGACCGATCTCGAGGTCTTGGGCGGCGGGTTCTGGTCGGCAGCGTACGGCTATCGACTGGGCGATGACGAGCTCGTGCTCCGCATCAACAACTCGCCCGATGGGTTCCGCAGCGACCAATTCGCCATGGCCTACCGATCGCCGGCACTCCCGGTGCCCGAGGTTCTCGCCATCGGCGAAGGGTTCGGTCGTTGGTTCGCCATCTCTCGTCGCCATCACGGTCGCTTTCTCGAGACGATCGGCCCCGATGAAGCCGACGTGCTCGGCCCGACCGTCGTTGGACTGCTCGCTGGGCTCCGGTCCATACCCGACAGCGGCGTCAACGGTCCGGCGTGGCACAGCTGGCTGATCGAGGCGATCACCGATCGGCCCGGCAACCACGTGTCCGGTTGGCGAACTCGACTGGCCGACGTCCCCACCGTCGAGCGCACCTTCGTGGCAGCGGACGAGCGCATCCGCTCACTGCTCGACGCCTGTCCCGATCGCCGCCAGCTCGTGCACGCCGACCTGCTTCACTACAACGTGCTCGTCTCGCCGGCGTGCGACGCCATCACCGCTGTCTTCTCCTGGAAGCACGCCACCTGGGGCGATGCCGCCTACGACCTCGCCTGGTGCACCTTCTGGAGCCGGTGGCACGACGGCATCGGCGCCCTCGATCTGTGGGATCGAGTCGTGCCGTCGCTGCCACCGGCCGAGACCGTCGACCTCAGCCTCCGCCACCATGCCTACGAAATCCACGTTGGCACCAACCACCTCGGTTGGTACGCCGCGCTCGGCGACGAGGCGAACCTCGAATGGACCCGGCGCCAGCTCGACGAACTCCTCGAACGGGGTCCTCTCGACTGAGCATCATCGACGAGCTCGACACCCGCTGCGCTCGGTGTCACTGGAAGCGTCACCGCTCCACGAACTGACCGTCTGCCCGCCGATCACCAGACGAGTTCGCCAACCCCGTGTCCCCCTTGCCACCACGACTCAAGAATCACCGGGGCCCGCCGACGGGTCGAGGAACGAACGAATCGAGGAGTCCGCACATGGTCGACATGGTCAAGAAGATCCACAAGAAAAGTGCCGAGCTGTTGAACCCCGGTGAGGAGATCCTCGGGGCCTGTGTGGTGTCGAGCGTCGGGCAGCTCAAGAAATCGGTCGCCTTCGGCGCCGTTGGCGGTCTCGTCGGAGCTGCGGTTGGCGCTGCCATCAAGGGCAGTGGCGCCGAGGCGGCTCCCGGAAGTCAGGCCGACTCGTTCCCGCTCACCCGGCAATCGATCCTGGCCGTGTCGGCCCAGCGCTGGATCCTGTTCGAACAGGGCGGCCTGTCGGGCTCGGCCAAGAGCGTGGCCGGCGAATGGACCCACCAGGAGGTGCTCGGTCTCGACATCGAGCCCGGCAAGCTGACCTCGCACCTGCGCCTCGGGTTCGCCGATGGCTCGGTCGCCGAGATGGAGGCCGTGAAGGCCGCCAAACCCGACGCACTGGTCGCCGCCGCCGCGCAACTGGGCTGAAGGTCCGCTCCGGCTTGGGTGGGCGTCAGCCGAGTTCGCTGCCGACGACCGAGATGAAGCTCACGCACTCGCCCGGTGCGCCGCCGAGATTCTGGGTCATGGCGAGCTTCTTTCCGGCTTCGGTGACGCTCGAGATCTGCCGCTCGGGTGGTGCTTCCTGGCGAAGCTGCAGCCAGCACTCGAACAGCATGCGCAGTCCGGACGCGCCGATCGGGTGACCGAAGCTCTTCAGACCGCCGTCGGGGTTGACCGGCATTTCGCCCTGCAAGTCGAACGTGCCGGCCATGACCTCTTTCCAACCCATTCCTCGCTCGGCGAATCCGAGGTCTTCCATCAGCACCAGTTCGGTCGGCGTGAAGCAGTCGTGCACCTCGGCCATGGCCAGTTCGGCCCGAGGATTGGTGATGCCGGCCTGGGCGTAGGCGTCGGCCGCGCAGGCGGAGACCTCGTTGAACGTGGTGTAGTCGTAGTCCGGATCGATCGGACCGGCGGCGGGCCCGGCGGTGAACGCCAGCGCCTTCACGTAGAGCGGGTTGTCGGTGTACTTGTGGGCATCTTCGGCCCGACACAAGATGGCAGCGGCCGAACCGTCGGACACACCCGAGCAGTCGAAGATGCCGAGCTGACCGGCGATCAGCGGAGCGTTGCAGATGGTGTCCTTCCCCACCTCCTTGCGGAACTGGGCTCGTTCGTTGCGGGCACCGTTGTAGTGATTCTTCCAGGCGATGCGGGTGAGGACGTCTTTCATCTCGGCCTCGTCGACGCCGTACTTCCGCGAATACGCCGGGGCCAGCAGGCTGAACATGGCGGGAGCGGTGAGTTCGGCGCTGGTGCCGTCGTCGGGAATCGGTGGCATGACCAGACCCGACATGCCGTTGTCCTTGAGCTTCTCGACACCGATGGCCATCACGAGGTCGTAGGCACCGGAAGCCACGGCATACGCAGCATTGCGGAACGCCTCGGAACCGGTGGCGCACATGTTCTCGACCCGGGTGACCGGCTTGTAGTCGATCTTCAGCGCCCGGCTGAGCGTCAGGCCCGACACGCCTGAGCCCATGGTGCCGAACCAGAAGGCGTCGACGTCTTCCTGTTTGATACCGGCCGAGGCGTACGCCGCCTGCGACGCGTCGACGAGCATGTCGTCGACGCCTGAATCCCAATGCTCGCCAAAGGGTGTGCAACCCATGCCGACGATGGCGACCTGATCCTTGATTCCCCGTGATGCCATGAACTTCCCCTTTGCTGCGTTCGGTCTCTACGCCCTGACGGGCTCGATCTCCACGCCCTGACGGGCTCGATCTCTCACGCCCTGACGGGCTTTGCTTTCCAGAAGTAGTTGTGGATGTCATCGGCGGTGGTCATCCGCCGGAAGGTCATCTGCACCCGATCGCCGATCTGCACCTCGGTGGCGTCGGCCAGCGCACAGCTGAACCGTCCACCGCCGTCGAAGTCGACGACCACGGCGATGGTCGGTGGCGACAACGAGTAGGCCAGGCGATCGATGGTGAAGGTCGCGACCGTGCCGAGCACGTCGGCCATCGGGACGAGTTCCATGTCGTCGACCGCGCCACCCTTGACCGACACTCGCTGCGGGGGCAGATGGATCGCGCCCGATGTACGATCCTTCGACCCGACGAACGCGTACTTCCAGTTCTCCGACCGGAACGACGGCGGCGCCGCCGGACCCGACGGGATCGGGCCGTCGAGGCGGCTCACGATCGAGGTAGCCGCGCCAGGTCAGGAACTTCGAGTACTCGAGCGAGTCGTCGCCGGCCTCGATCTGCTCGGCAACGGTGGAGGCGGGCTGGTACGCGGCGATGGCGTCGGTGGTTCGGAAGAAGTTGACGTCGCAACCGTCGGCCATGTTGATCACCATGATGGTGGTGTCAGGCGCGGCGGTCGTCGAGGGCCGAGGCCAGCAGCAGTGAGGGATGCGGGGTTCCGGTGTTGCCGACCGTGGACGAGAGATCGTCGACGATGGCGTTGGCACCGACACCGGCCGCCTTCGCCGCACCACGGGCAGCTCGGGCGTGCAACCCGGCGATGACCACGAGGTCGATGTCGCCCGGCTCGAGTTGGCACTCCTTGAAGGCGGCGTTGGCAGCCTCGGTGACGAGCGGCAGGTAGACGTGCTCGCCGAAGCGGTCTTCCCAGACCCGTGAGTGGGTCCACCCGGGCAGTCGCCAGCGCTCGAGGAACTCGGCGGTCGACGAAGCTCCGCCGAGCCACTCGGCGATCACCGGCCCGTCGTCGTCGCTGCCGATCATGAGAGCGACGGCGGCGTCACCGCCATTGGCTTCGTCGGCCGAGGACGGTCGGCCGGAGCGGACATCGGACGACACGATCAGTGAGGGGCGTCGGCCCTCCAGGGCGGAGCGAAGCGCGAGCGAGAGCGAACGGGGCGACCCTCCGGCGTCGCCTGCCATGACCGACGACGGGAGCCGGAGCGCAGCGTGGATCACGTTGGCGTTGGTCTTGTCGAGATAGGGCGGTGTGGTCGACACGAACGTGAGGGTGTCGGGGGTGACGTCGACGGTGCGCATCAAGGCCCGTGCAGCCTCGACCGACATCGAGGTTGCGTCTTCGTCGAAGCCAGCCACGGTTCGGGTGCCACGTCCGCCGCCGCTACCGAGTGACGCCGTGATGGCCGACCGCTGCAGCCGGTGGAAAGGAAGGTAGGTCCCGTAACCGATGAGTCCTCGCACGTGTGCTCCTCAGAGAGGTCGAGTGATCCTCGGTGACACTAGTCGTACGCTCGATTCCGAGCATCTCGCCGAGAACCGCCTGTTCAGGAGGCCTCGACCGACGGGCAATGGCTCGATTCGAACGAGCGACGTTACTGTCCGCGTATGGCCATGACCGATCAGAGCCACCGCGAGCAACGGGGCGCGCCCATCACGCCGCCGGCGCCGTCGGCTCGACCAACACCAGCTACCAGAGCTTCGGCGTCACGACGCTCACGCCACATCTCGGCGGAGAGGTCCAGGGACTCGACCTCTCCGCTCCTCTCGACGATCAACAGCAAGCCGATGTCCGACAGGCCTTTGCCGACTGGGGCGTGCTGGTCTTCCGAGACCAGATCCTCGATCGCGAGGCACACAAGGCGTTCGGCCGGCACTTCGGCGAACTCCACGTGCACCCCATGAACTATGCACGCAAGCAAGACCCCGAGATCTTGATCGTGAAGACCACCGCCGACTCGCCGTACACCGCCGGCGATGCCTGGCATGCCGATGTCACCTGTGACGCCAACCCGCCCTATGCCTCGGCGCTCTACATCACCGAGACACCGGCGTGCGGAGGTGGCGACACCCTCTACGCCGACATGGCACTGGCTTACCAGCTGCTCTCGCCGACCATGCAGACCTTCCTCGAGGGTCTGACCGCCGTCCACGACGGTGGCATCCCTTATGTCGGCGCGTACAAGTCGACCCCACCCGAGGGCGGGTACCCGCGCAATGAGCATCCGGTCATCGCCGTGCATCCGGTGACGGGCGAGAAGCTGCTCTACGTGAACAGCGCGTTCACCTCGCACATCGTGGGCATGCACCGCTGGGAGAGCAAGGCCCTCCTCGAGTCGCTCTACGATTTCATCGCCACCACGCCCCGCCTCTACGCCCGGGTCGAATGGCGGCCGAACACCCTCACGCTGTGGGACAACCGCCGCGTGCAGCACCATGCGGTGTGGGATTACTACCCGAATTCCCGCTACGGGGAACGGGTCTCGACGCTCGGCGTCGCGCCGGCCGGCGTCGCGTGAGGATCGACGCACGCCGATGTCGGCTGAGCTGACGAGCCCGATCGACATCGGCACCTTCGGCATCTGGAGCGGACTGCTCGATCTGCACCCGACGTCGCACGTGCTGGAGGCCGTCGCCGAACTCGACGAGATGGGTTGGGGCTGCCTCTGGCGCCCCGAGTCGACCGGTCGGGAGCCGTTCGTCACCGCGGCGCTGTGGCTGTCGGCGTGCGACCGCATGGCCGTCGCCACCGGTATCGCGCAGACCTACGCTCGCCATCCACTCACCACGATGGCCGCGGCGCGCACGCTCGATGAAGCGTCCCCCGGTCGCTTCCTGCTCGGACTCGGCGTCAGCCATGCGCCCTCGGTCGAGGGGATTCGCCACCTCGACTACTCGACACCGTTGCGAGACATGACCGAACATCTCGACGCCATGGATGCGGCGCCCTTCACCGGCCTCGCTCGAGAGGGCCGCCCGCCACGCGTGCTGGCGGCGCTGGGGCCGAAGATGCTCGCGTTGGCAGCAGAGAAGGCCGACATCGGCGAGGTGAGCGACCGGCTGGTCGACGCCATCGTTCCCTGGGGCAGCGTGGAGACCGTGGTGCCGAAGATCCGTGAGCACCTCGACGCCGGCGCCGATCACGTGTGCGTCCAGGTACTCGTCGAGTCGACCGACCTCCCGATGGAGGCGTATCGATCGCTCGCCCAGGCACTGCTGCGTTGAACAGCGAGGGTCCTGCGTCGAGCAGCGACGAGCCCATCGGCCTTGCACTGGTCGGGCTCGGCATGGTGGCGCCGGTGATCGCCGATGCCGTGCGTCGACTGGGCGAGACCGTGGCGCTTCGGGGCGTTGCGGCGTCTTCGGTGGTGAGCGCCGAACGCTTCGTCGAACGCCATCGTGCGATGCTGCCGGCGATCTGCAGAGCGTACGAGTCGGTCGAACAGATCGCCGACGATCCTTCGGTGCACCTGGTGCTGATCGCCACCCCGCCCGATGCCAGGGCCGCGATCGTGCGCACGCTCACCGAGGCAGGCAAGCATCTCATCGTCGAGAAGCCGCTCGAGCGTGATCTGGCAGCGGCAACGGCCATCGTCGAGCAGGCCGAGGCCGCCGGCGCAGCGTTCGGCGTGACGGTCGGGGTCTTCCTCCAGCATCGACACAAGCCGTCGGTCCGGCAGCTTCACGACCTCGTCACGAACGGCGACCTCGGAGCACTCGCCATGGTCGAGGCGTCGGTTCCGTGGTGGCGACCGCAGCGCTACTACGACGAGCCCGGGCGCGGCACCTACGCACGAGACGGCGGAGGGGTCCTGCTCACCCAGGCCATCCACACGCTCGACGTGATGCTGTCGCTGGCCGGTCCGGTGCGTTGCGGTCACGGCGCTGACGGCAACGACGAGGCTGCATCGGATGGAGTCGGAGGACTTCGCTTCGGTGGGGATCGAGTTCGCCAATGGCGCCGTCGGCAACCTGCTGGCCACCACCGCCGCCTTTCCCGGCTCGGGCGAATACCTGGTGTTCCACCACGAGCAGGCCAGTGCTCGGCTGCAGGGCGACACGCTCGCGGTGTCGTGGCGCGACGGAACGGTCGAGACCTTCGGTGAGCCGGCACCAACGGGTTCGGGCGAGAACCCCATGGCGTTCAGCTCCGAATGGCACGCTGCGGTCATCGACGACATGGCGAGCGCAATCAGGCAGAACCGACAGCCGCTCGTGAGCGCTCGTGACGCACTGGGGGTGCATGCGTTCATCGACGCGATCGAGCGGTCGGGTGTTGCACACGAGAGGGTGGAGTACCGATGACGGAAACGAACGAACGACCCCCCTTCGGTGTCGGTGTCCTCGGCATCGATCACGGCCACATCTTCTCCATGCTCGCTCGCATGACGGCGCTCGGCGGCCGCTGTCGACAGTGGTGGAGCGACGGACCGGCGGTCACCGAATCGAAGTTCCGCGAGGTCTTCCCATCGCTCGAACGGGTCGAGGACCGTCGCCGAATTCTCGACGACCCAGAGGTCGGCCTCATCCTGATCTCGGCGGTGCCCGCCGACCGGGCCGACCTCGCCATCGAGGCGATGCGGGCAGGCAAGGACGTGATGGTCGACAAGCCGGGCTGCACCACCCTCGAACAGCTCGACCGGACTCCGAACGACCCAACGCGAAACCGGTCGCATCTGGTCGGTCGACTTCTCCGAGCGTTTCGAGGTGCCCGCCGTGGCCACGGCCGAGCGCCTGGTGGACGACGGGGCCATCGGTCGTGTCGTACAGACCGTCAACCTCGCACCGCACAAGCAGAACCTCGCCACCCGGCCACCGTGGTACTTCGAACGTGAGCGCTATGGCGGCATCCTGACCGACATCGGATCGCATCAGATCGATCAGTTCCTCCACTTCACCGGTTCGACCACTGCCGAGATCGCTCATGCGCTGGTCGAGAACACCACCCGCCCCGAGTACCCGGAGTTCCAGGACTTCGGCGAGGTCACGCTGCGCAGTCCGCAGGGCCACGGCTACGTCCGGGTCGACTGGTTCACCCCCGATGGTCTGCCGACCTGGGGCGACGGACGCCTGTTCCTCCTCGGCACCGAGGGCACCATCGAGGTGCGCAAGTACACCGACATCGGTCAACCGCACCGGGCGAACACGCTCTACCTGGTGAACGCCACCGAGAACACTCGACTCGACTGCGGCGACGAGCCGCTGCCCTATTTCACCCGCCTGCGCGCCGACATCGAGGATCGCACCGAGACGGCCTGCCGCCAGGACCACACGTTCCTCACGATGGAGCTCGCCATTCGAGCCCAGGCCAAGGCCGAGGCCGATCGATGAGCGATCCGGTCACCGTCGCCATCGTCGGCGCAGGCATCGGACGCGAGCACCTCGTCGCCTACCAGCAGCTGCCCGAGCGCTTCCGAGTCGTCAACATCTGTGACCTCGACACCGATCGGGCCGAGCGGCTGGCGGCCAAGGCACCCGGCGTCGAGACCACCACCAGCTTCGACGACGTGCTCGCGAGTGACGTGCAGTTGGTCGACATCTGCCTTCCGCCCCACCTCCATCTCGACGCGTGCCTCGCTGCGCTCGATGCGAACAAGTGGGTGATCTGCGAGAAGCCGCTGGTCGCCAGCCTGGCCGAGGCCGACCAGCTCGCCGAGCGTGTGCACCGCACCGGTGGCTTCCTGTCGCCGGTCTTCCAGTACCGCTTCGGGCTCGGCACCGCCCAGTTCAAGGCGCTCGACGCCGCCGGGCTGCTCGGCACCCCCTACGTCGCCACCCTCGAGACGCACTGGAATCGCTCGTCTGCCTACTACGCCGTCGACTGGCGGGGCACGTGGGCGACCGAGCGTGGTGGGGCGATGCTCGGGCATGCCATCCACATCCACGATCTCATCACCGATCTGCTCGGACCGGTCGCCGACGTGTTCGCCATGCTCGACACCCGCGTCAACGACATCGAGGTCGAAGACTGCGCTGCGCTGTCGATACGGATGGCGAGCGGTGCGCTCGTCACGAGTTCGGTCACGCTGGGGGCGGCTCGAGACACGAGCCGCCTGCGACTGGTGTGTGAACACGTCACCGTCGAGAGCAGTCACGAGCCCTATGCCCCCGCGGCCGCAGCGTGGACGTTCACGGCTCGCAACCCCGAACGGCAGGCCGAGATCGATGCGGTTCTCGCCACCGTCGTGCAGGGACCCGACGGTGCAGCAGCAGTCGGCTATGTCGGCATGTTGCGCGCCGTTGCCGATGCGCTCGACGGCAGACCCGGTCGAGCGGTCACGCTCGACGACGGGCGGCGTTCGCTCGAGTTCGTCACGGCGGTCTACTCCTCGGCTCGCCATCGGCGGGCCGAAACGCTGCCGATCGGCGACGATCATCCGCTCTACCGAAGCTGGCTGCCGGACGAGGTGTGACCCAGACTCGAATTGAATGCCGTGAGGTGGAAGGATCACGACCATGCTGAATGCGCTCGACGACTATCCGATCCACCAGACACCAGAGCCGATCGCCCATCTCGCCACCACCGATCGCAATGCCTACGACCGCACCTGGTTCAACGGGTACCGCGCCGATGCGTCGGCCTATTTCGGTATCGGCATGGCGATCTATCCCCACCGCGGCGTCATGGACTGCGCCTTCAGCTGTGTCACGAAGGACGGCAGGCAACATGCCTTCTTCGCCTCACGCAATGCCCCATTGGAACGTAGCGACATGCGCGTCGGCCCCTTTCGGATCGAGATCGTCGAGCCGCTGCGCCGCACTCGCGTCGTCCTCGAAGACAACGACACCGGCGTGGCGTGCGATCTCACGTTCTCGGCCCGGACCTCGGGTATCCAGGAAGCCAGGCAAACGCTGTGGTCGGGCAATCGCCGGGTCATGGACGCCACACGCTTCGACCAGTTCGGACGCTGGAACGGCACCGTCACGCATCCCGACGGCGAGTTCACCGTCGACGAGTGGCATGGCACCAAGGACCGCTCCTGGGGTATCCGTGGCGTCGGCGAGCCAGAAACCGGAGGGGCGCCGAAGGGCCGGGGCTCGGCATTCTTCCTGTGGGCGCCGCTGATCTGGGACGACCATGTCTCCCACGCCATCTTCTTCGATGGCCCCAACGGCGAACCGCTCGTTCGTGAAGGCATCGAGGCCCCACTCTTCGCCAGCGAGGCCGACATCCCCACCTCACTCGAGGGGACCGACACCCGCATGCTCACCGCCATCCATCGGGTCGAGTACCACCCCGGCACCCGGCTGGCGAAGTACGCCGAACTCGACCTGATCCGCCTCGACGGCTCGAAACGGACCATCACCATGGAGCCGCAGCTGACCTTCCAGATGAAGGGCCTCGGCTATGGCCACCCGGAATGGAAGCAAGGCATGTGGAAGGGTGAGCTCGAGATCGGCTACGAGGTCTACGAGCCCAGCGAGATCGACCCGCTGCGGCCCGAGAACCTGCACGTGCAGCAGATCGTGAAGGCGAACGACGGCACCAAGACCGGCATCGGGGTGCTCGAACAGATCGCGATCGGCCCCCACGCCCCGTCAGGTCTCACCGGCTTGCTCGACGGCTTCGCCGCCGGCTGAGCCGGGCGGCGCAGGCTCAGGCCGGCACCGATTCGCCGACGAACTGCGTTCGGCTCAGCTCGGCGTAGAGCCCGTTGCAGGCGATCAGTTCGTCGTGGGTGCCCAATTCGATCACTCGGCCGTCTTCGATGACCGCGATCTGATCGGCAGCACGCACGGTGGCGAGACGGTGAGCGATCACGATCGACGTGCGGCCGACCAGGGCGTTGTCGAGTGCGGTGTGGACCGCGGTCTCGGCGTTGGTGTCGAGGTGTGCCGTCGCCTCGTCGAGGATGACGACCGCCGGGTCCTTCAACAGCAGGCGGGCGATGGCGATGCGTTGCTTCTCGCCGCCGGAGAGACGGTGCCCACGATCGCCGACCACGGTGTCGACACCATCGGGCAGACGATCGACGACGTCCCAGATCTGCGCCGCTCGGAGGACCGCTTCGAGTTCGGCATCGGTGGCCGACGGCTTGGCGTAGCGGAGGTTGGCGGCCAGGGTCTCGTGGAAGAGATGCACGTCCTGGGAGACGACGCCGACCGCGTTGCCGACGCACGCCAGCGTGGAGTCCCGAAGATCGACACCGCCGATCTTCACGCTCCCGCCGGTGGGGTCATACAGCCGCGACACCAATCCGGCGATGGTGGACTTGCCCGCACCGGACGGGCCGACGAGTGCGAGAGTCTGACCGGGCTCCACATGGAGCGAGATGCCATGCAGCACCTGGTCGGACTCGCGGTGATCGAGCCTCGCCACCCCCTCGAGTGATGCCAGCGACACGTCGGCTGCGTTCGGGTAGCGGAACTCGACCGACTCGAACGAGACGTCGACCTCGCCACTGGGAATCGGCACCGGGTGCTCGGCGTCGATGATCATCGGTTCGAGATCGAGGACTTCGAAGACCCGCTCGAAGCTGACCATGGTGGTCATCACGTCGACCTGCACGTTGGACAACGCCGTGAGCGGACCATACAGACGATTGAGATAGGCGGTGAGCGCAACGAGGGTGCCGATCCCGAGTGAACCGGTCGCTGCCATCACGCCGCCGACGCCGTAGACCATGGCGACGGCAAGCGAGGCGAGGAGACCCAACGAGGTCATCATGATCCGCTGATACATGGCGGCGGTCACGCCGATGTCACGCACCCGATTGGTTCGTCGGGCAAAGCTCGCCGACTCGTCCTCGGGGCGGCCGAAGAGCTTCACCACCATGGCGCCCGAGACGTTGAAACGCTCGGTCATCATCTGGCCCATCTCGCCGTTGAGCCGATAGCGCTCGCGGGTGATCTTCGACAGACGATCGCCGGTCCACCGAGCCGGCAGCACGAACAGCGGCAGGAGACCGAGCGCCAGCAGGGTGATCTGCCACGACAGCACGAGCATGGCGGTGATGGTGGCGGTGACGCCGATCACGTTGCCCACCACATTCGACAGGGTCGAGGTGAAGGCCTGTTGTGCGCCCTGGACATCGGAGTTGAGCCGAGTCACCAGTGCTCCGGTCTCGGCTCGACTGAAGAAGCCGATCGGCATTCGCTGCACATGGTCGAAGACCTGCGAACGCAAGTCGGCGATCAGCCCCTCCCCGATCCTGGCCGAGAGCCACCGCTGCACGATTTCCATGATCGCCGTCGCCACTGCCAGGGCTGCGATCAGGATGCTCAGCCAGATCACGACGGTGGTCTTCCCCGGGGTGATGCCATCGTCGATGATCGCCTTGAGGACCAGCGGTGTCGCCGCCCCCAAGAGCGAGGAGACGACGACGAGCACCAGGAACCCGCCGATCAACCGGCGGTACGGCCGGGCGAAGCGGATCACCCGGGCATAGGTGCCGGGGGCGAGTCGATGATTCACGACTGAGCGGTCTTGGGAAAGTGAGCGTCCGGGTCTCGGCATGGGTTCTCGGTTCGGGGTTCGGGGTTCGACGGCGAGGCAAACCGTGTGTCTACCTCATAGTGATGTAAACTCACCATATGCCCGAATCTATTCCCATCAGCGCGGAGATCGCTGATCACCTGGAGCTTCTGAGTCGCCGCATGCGCCACTCGGCCCGGGCCGAGTTCGAGCCGCTCGGTCTGACACCGGCGCTCGCACGGGCGCTCCGCACGATCGACCGAGCCG
The DNA here is from genome assembly GCA_963698395.1 of uncultured Acidimicrobiales bacterium. Lineage (GTDB taxonomy): Bacteria > Actinomycetota > Acidimicrobiia > Acidimicrobiales > SZUA-35 > JBBQUN01. The sequence goes on along the minus strand of CAVOQQ010000007.1, from coordinate 6,498 downwards.
ATGCGCCCATCCGGATGAGCGAGTTGGCCGACCATCTGCGCATCGCCCGCCGCTCGGCCACCTCGGTCGTCGATGAGCTGGTCGAGCGGGGGTTGGTGCGGCGTAGCGATGACGCCAACGATCGTCGGGCAGTCGTGGTCGCCCTGACCGACGAAGGACACGGACGCATGCACGAGATGCGAGACCGGCGGCGGGCGGCGGGTGCACGGCTGGTCGATGGGCTCGACCGGGCCGACCAGCGTGCGCTCCTCGCACTCCTCCGCAAGCTCGAAGCGAACGCGCCGCCGCACAACCACGGCCGCCACTGACCAAAGCGAAGAATCGACCCGCCGCTCGACAGGCGCAGCTGCTCAGGAGCTGTTGTTCAGGAGACCGCGGTCGCCGGTGCCGCTTCGAGGTCGTCGAGGACGCCGCGCAGGCGGTCGATCGTCGTACGGGGATTCACCACGCAGATGCGGAGACAGGGCTCGCCGTGGAATCGGGTGGGCACGATCAGATAGGACCCATCGGTTGCCCGTTCCTCACACCACGCCTTGGTGTCGGCGGGCGAGAGGTCGGTCCGGCGGAACAGCACGACAGAGAGGTCGGGTTCCAGCAGCAGCTCGAGCGATGCTCGACCTTTCACCTCGTCGGCAAAGGCCCGGGCGGTTGCCAACGTGGTTTCCATGGCCTTGGCGTAGGCATTGGTTCCGTAGGTGGCAAGCGAGAACCACAGCGGTAGGCCGCGTGCCCGACGCGACAGGTGATAGGCGTAGTCCGACGGATTCCAGTCGGAGCGGTCGACCTCTTCGAGGTAGTCGCCGTGCTGGGCGTGGGCTTGCGCTGCGAGCTCGGGATTGCGGTAGACCAGGGCGGCGCAGTCGTACGGAGCGAAGAGCCATTTGTGCGGGTCGATCCCGAAACTGTCGGAACGTTCGATACCGCTGAAGGACGGTCGAGCCGATGGCGCACAGAGTGCCGCCAGCCCATAGGCGCCGTCGACATGCAGCCACAGACCCCGCTCCTCGCAGATGTCGGCAATGGCATCGAGCTCGTCGATGGCGCCCGAGTTCGTGGTCCCGCCCGTTGCCGCAACGGCGAAGACCTCGCGCCCCTCGGCGTCGGCAGCGGCGAGCGCGATCCGCAGTGCCTCACCGGTCATGCGGTCGTGCTCGTCGTCGTCGACCGTGACAAGTCCGACGTCCATGACTCGGGCGGTTGCCCTGATCGAGGCATGGGCTTCGCCGGTGGCGGCGATGGACAGCGGACCGGTCGAGCCCGTGCGATCCCGGTAGGCCGAGCGTGCGGTCACCAGGGCCGAGAGGTTGGCGGCCGAGCCGCCACTCACGAAGGTTCCGCCGGCACCCTCGGGATAGCCGGCCAAGCCGGCCAACCAGGTGAGCGCCTGGTTCTCCGCTGCGATCGCCCCGGCGCCGGCTTCCCAGACGCCACCGAAGATCGACGAGGCGCTCACGACCAGGTCGAAGACGGCCGCTGCGTTCGACGGGGCCGTCGGCACGTAGGCCAGATTCATCGGGTCGTCCATCGGCCGGCAGGCAGGAAGCAGGGTGTCGCGGAAGAGAGCCAGTGCCCGATGGGCACCCACACCGGTCGGCGAGACCGCGCCCTCGAGCGCCTCGGCCAACTGCTCCGCCGGTACCGCACCCCATCGAGTGTCCTTCGGTTCACGCAGACGCTCGATGGCGTAGCCGATCACCGAATGGGCGAAGAGGTCGGTGCTCTCGTCCCAGGTGTGCATTCCGGACATGTGATGACCCCGCTTCTCCACGCGACGACTGCCTGGTGGGACGCGAAATCGTAGTGCGGATCACCGTGGCGCGACGGGTACCCAGCTCCCGTGGAATCCGGCGGGGATCACCACGGGCAGCCGCACCGAAGCGACCGCACCGGCGGCGAGATCGTCGGTGTCGAGGATCACGACATCGCTGGTGTTGGTCTCGGCCCGGTAGACACACGCCAGCAGCCAGCCATCGTCACCGGCCGCGCCGTCATTTCGTGGGACGAAGACCGGCTCGGAGTTCTGATCGCCCGGTGGCACCTCGAACCGTTCGACCTCGCCGCTCGACACGTCGATGGCGAGCACGCCACGCATCTCGGTGTCGGTCGGCTGCTCGACGGTGTAGGTGCGACGGTGCCGTCGGCCGGTCTTCCGCTCATCGATTCGAGGCATCTCGACCGCTTGATCGAAGAGCTGGCGTTCGCCGACGCGCCCGGTTCGGGTGTCGATCTCGTAGCGCCACAACACACCCAGCGGGTTCGGTTCGTAGCCTCCGCTCACCGGGTCGAAGCGCAGGAAGTGCGAGTAGCGGACGGCGTCGAGCACCACTCGGTGCCCGTCGTCGAAGGCATTCACGACATGCTGGATGAAGCACGGTTCGATGTCGTACCACGTCACCTCGCCACCCGAGCGTGGCATCACCCCGAGGCGGCTGGGGCGTTCATCGAGCCAGCGCAACGGAATCGCCGCACCGGCGGCGAGCATCGAGAAGTCATACCCGACGTTGAGGTCGAGCATGATGCTCCGAGTCTCGGTGATGGCGAAGTCGTGCATCATGGCTGCGCTCGACACGGCGATCTCCTGCTGATGGGTCGACCGTCCCGCCGAGTCGAGCACGCCGTAGCGGAGGTGGGGCTCCTGCCAGTCGGCTCGGAAGTAGAAGAGCTCACCGGTTGTCGGGTCGATCTTCGGATGAGCCGTCATGCCGCCGGGCAGCACGTCGGCCCCGAATGGCCCGACCGTCGCCAGCTCGGCGCTCATCTCGAAGGGCATGCTGCCCTCTCCCAACGCCAGCAGTCGCTCGGCATGATGGACGACGTTCACGTTGGGATTCTGGGTGTCGGCGGTCGGCCCACGCTCGGGATGTCGATGATGCTCCCACCGAAGTGTCCGAACCCAGCGATTGCGGTACGCGACCGCCGACCCGTCGACGAAGGTCAGGCCGTGGAGCATGGCCGACCCCACCCACCAGCTGAGCATGTCGTCGCCCCGGAACGTGCCATCGAGAGGATTCGGCCCGTTGCGGACCAGCATCCCGGTCAACCCAGGAGGAATCTCACCATCGACGTCGAGTCGATCGATCGTGACTTCCTCGGCAACCGGAGCCAGCGCCCCGCGCGTGAAGTCGAACCGCTGATCGGACAGCTTCTCGTTTCCCATGGCAGCAACGCTAGGTGCCCGGCCGCAGCCGGTGCATCGAATAGGTCGGCGAGCACGTCAGATCCGTTCGAAGTAGCGCCGCATCTCCCAGTCGGTCACCGCCCGGTCGTAGGCGTCGGCCTCGGTTCTGGCGAAGTGCAGATAGTGGTCGACGACCTCGTCGCCGAGCAGTCGCCGAGCATCGTCGCCGGCAACAAGGCGTTCGGCGGCCTCGCGCAGGGTGGACGGCAACGTCGGCAGGTCGGTCGAGGCGTAGGCGTCGCCGGAGAACTCCGGTGGAGGCTCGATCTCGTTCGCAATGCCGTCGAGCCCGCTGGCCAGCGCAGCGGCGAACGCCAGGTACGGGTTGGCATCGGCGCCGGGAATCCGACACTCGATACGCAGCGAGGAACCGTCTCCCGAGCGACCGTCGCCGACGACTCGAAACCCGACCGTGCGGTTGTCGGTCGACCACGCGAGCCGGGTGGGTGCCCACGACGCCGCCTGGAAACGCTTGTACGAGTTGACCGTCGGGGCGTAACACACCATGAGCGACGGGGTGTGGTGCATCCAGCCGCCGAGGAACCAGCGGAAGACGTCGCTTCGACCGTCGTCGGCGGTGGGGTCGGCGAACGCGTTGCGACCGTTCGACCACAGGCTCAGGTGCAGATGACAGCTGCTCCCGGGTTGGTCGGCGTCGGGTTTGGCCATGAACGACACGCTCATCCCCATGCGATCGGCCAGCGCCTTCAGGCCGTGCTTCATGACCGTGTGGCGATCGGCCATGACCAGTGCATCGCCGTAACGGACGTTCAGCTCGTGCTGGCCGACTGCCGCTTCGCCCTTGCTGCTCTCCACCGGGATCGCCGCTTCGCCGAGCATTCGCCGGGCGGGGCCCATGAAGTCCTCGACTCGAGCACTCTGGAGCAGGTGGTAGTCCTCGACGTACCAACCGGCCGGCTCGAGATCTCGATAGTCGCGAGCATTCGCCTCGCGATAGCCGGAGCGAAAGACGAAGAACTCGAGCTCGGACGCGCCGGCGGTGTCATAACCGGCGGCCGCCGCACGTTCCACCTGATGTCGCAGCACCGTTCGAGGCGCCACCTCGACATGGCGGTGAGTGGCGTCATCGTGCACGTCGCACAGCACCAGCGCCGTCCGATCGGCCCAGGCAGCAAGGCGAAGCGTTGCGAGATCGGGCAGCAGATGGAAGTCGCCGTACCCCTTCGCCCAGGTGGCCGACCGGTACCCCGGCACCGGCTCCATCTCCATGTCGACCGTCAGCAGGTAGTTGCACGCATGGGTGCCGGCGTCGACGTGGTCGAGGAAGAACCGGCCATCGAGTCGCTTGCCGAGCAGTCGCCCGTAATGATCGGTGAACGCCATCACCACCGTGTCGATCGTTCCGTCGTCGATGTGCCTGGCCAGTTCGTCGAGCTGCATCCGCCCATTGTCGTTCATGACGTTGTCGATGATGTAGCGTCCGGGCATGGGGGAAACGACAGTGAACATCGAACCGCTCGACTCGTCGTTCGGGGCCTACGTCCACGACATCACGCTCGCTTCGGTGAGCGAAACCATCTGGCCTGCACTCCGAGAGGCCTGGGTCGAATACGGACTCCTCATCTTCCGGGATCAGACCCTGTCGAGATCAGAGCAGGACACCTTCGCCCGTCGCTTCGGGCCGCTGGAGTTCCCGGCGGCGGCGATCGCCAACCTCGACCGAGACGGCGAGATCCACTCGACCCCCGATGACGACCTGGTCAAGTCGCTCCGCGGCAACGAAGGCTGGCACCACGACAGCACCTACATGCCGGTGCAGGCGATGGGGGCGGTGTTCAGCGCCGAGATCGTGCCACCGTCGGGCTCTTCGACCGGCTTCGCCGACATGCGGGCCGCCTACGAAGCACTCGATGCGTCCACTCGCCGGCAACTCACCACGCTGCGCGCCCACCACTCACTCGAGTACAGCCAGGGACGAGCCGGCTACCTCCCGACACCCACCGCCGATGGCGGCTACCAGATGTACGGCTATCACGGCGGCGAGGCGCCGCTGCGCCCGATGGTCAAGGTCCACCCCGACACCGGCCTGCCCAACCTCTGCGTCGGTCGCCACGCGCACGACATCGAGGGCATGAGCCCCGAGGTATCCGAACGGTTCATCGACGACCTCAACGAGCGGGCCGTGCAACCGTCGTGGACCCACTATCACCATTGGACCGTCGGCGACGTCGTGGTGTGGGACAACCGCCGACTCATGCACTGCGCCGTGCCGTTCGACATGACCGAACCCCGGCGCATGTGGCACACCCGCATCGCCGGCGATCCCGCCACCGAACTGGCACTGAACTACTCGACGCCGCACATCGCCGGCGCATCCTGAACCAGGCTTCCCGAGCCGCTCTGCTCAGTCGGAACCGAGGTGCTCGGCGAAGAAGTCGAGAATGATCTCGCCTCGCATCTGGCGGTGGACCGGCGAACCGGCCCGCGACAGTTCGTGGTTCTCACCGGGGAATCGGTAGAAGGTGACCTCACGACCCAGGAGGCGAAGCGTGACCCACAGCTCCTCTGCCTGGTCGATCGGGCACCGCAGATCGTCCTCGGAGTGGATGATCAGCATGGGCACATGGATGTCGCGAGCCAATTCGCTCGGCGACATCCGCCGGTACTCCAGCGGATCCTCCACCGGATCGACCCCGTGCTCGGTTCGGAATGCCGTGGAGATGTCGCTCGCCCATTCCTCGGACAGCAGGTTGTTGACCGCTCGCTCGGAACAGATGGCCTTGAACCGGTCGCCATGCTTGGCCGCCAGCGTGGTGGCCATGTAGCCGCCGTAGCTGCCACCGAGCATGCCGACTCGCTCGGCGTCGCAGAACGAATGACGCTCGATCGCCGCATCGAGCACCGAGAGCACGTCGTCGACGTCGACACTCCCCCAACCCGTGCCCGGCACGACTCGATGCTTGGGTCCATTGATGGCCTGCCCCCACGCGGTGTGTCGACCACTCCCCCCTCGGGGGTTGGACATCAACACCACGAAGCCGGCCGATGCCTGCATCTGCGCTTCGTCGAAGTACGACTCGCCGTACTGAGTGAACGGACCGCCGTGCACGTTGAGCAGCACCGGGTAGGAGCCCGCGGGGTCGAAGCCTTCGGGCCGCATGATCCAGGCGTCGATCTCGTCGCTGCCATCGGCACAGGGCACGGCGAACTTCTCCCAGCTGCGCCAGGTCCGACTGAACGAGGTGAGCTGCCGAGCCGAAGCGTCGCCGTCGTCGAGCCACAGCTCGGGCGACTGGTCGACGGTGGTCATCGTGTAGGCCAGCGACCCACCAGCCACCGAGAATCCGGTGATGGTGTTC
>CAVOQQ010000006.1:0-580236 GCA_963698395.1 uncultured Acidimicrobiales bacterium | reverse complement strand
GCGTACCACTCACAGGCCGCTGAACAGGAAAAACTTCCTGTCGGCGGCCTTTGTCGTTCCCGGCGAGTGCCAAACTGAGTGCCAACGTGTCCGTCATAGGACTCGATTTGGCGCGCCTCCTACGCTCAAAATCGGGCACATCTTGCCTACCGAAAACGCCCACGGCTCTGGCGGCTGCACGGAACAGAGCGCAGACCCTGCACCAAATCGAGCGTAGAGATCGCAGGTTCTGCTACGTAACATCACCTCGCCGACCCCGCCCTCGCCCTCCGGCTTCTCAATCTCGAGGCTCACCACCTCCTCGACGGCACCGAGCCCGACACCCCCAGCGTCCGAGACGGCACCTTCCTCGGCGCCCTCCTCGAATCACTCGCCGCGCTCACCCTGCGGGTCTACGCCCAACACGCTGAGGCCGACGTCTACCACCTCCGCACCAAAGGTGGCCGCCACGAAATCGACTTCATCGTCGAATCGGCCGCGAACAAGACGTGGCCCGGGTCAGTGAGTTGGCATCGTCGCATCGTCTGGTGACCGTCGGCGGCATCGGCAAGACACGGCTCGTAATCCAAGCAGCCAGAGAGACGGCCAGCCTGTACCCCGACGGCGCATGGCTGTGCGAACTCGCCGAAGTCGGAGCGTCAGCGTCCGTCGGATCCGGGTCGCGGCCTCTCGGCATCCAATACTCGGCGAGATTCAGATCAGGGGCGACGATGTCGCCGGGATTGCCGTGCGCGTTGCGGCTCGCGTCTCGGGACTTGCCCGCACGGGCGAGACGGTGGTATCGAGCACCGTCAACGACCTTGCCACCAGTTCGGATCTTCGGTTCTCCGACCGTGGCGTGCACCAACTCAAAGGAGTCGACGAGCCCTGGCACTGCTATTGGCTCGAACCCACCTGCAGATCTCACGCGCTTCTCGAACCCGGCGCATCATCGCGGCCGCAAGTGAATCACGTCGTCAGGGTCACCCGATATCGCCGCGACGTTCGGGGTCGGGCCGTTCTCGTCAAACCTCACATCGACAGGTATCAGAGTGATACCGTTCTTGAATGGCCATGACCCTTCGACTCACCGAGGAAGAACAAGCCGCACTCCGCAAACGCGCCGAACACGAAGGCATCTCCCTCCAAGAAGCAGCCCGCCGAGCCGTTCGAGAATTCGTCAACCACAACAACCACAGCGATCGAGTCGCCGACGCTACCGCCAAGATCCTTGTGGCGCACAACGACGCCCTCCGGCGACTTGGCGAATGACCAATGAGCCCGAGATCGAATACCTCGACCTCGACGACCTCGTCGCACTCGCCACCGCGCTCTTGGGAGACCCTGCACCAATCCGAGATATCGGGCTACTTGGCTCCGCCGCAGCACGGCCACGAACGACGGCATTCGGTACCGACGCCTACCCTGACATCTGGACCAAAGCTGCATCGCTGCTGCAATCCATCGTCGGAAACCACGCGCTCATCGATGGAAACAAACGCCTCGGATGGCTCGCGACTGCGGTGTTCCTCGAACTGAACGGACACAGCGTTGCAGAAGCCGCGAACGACGACGTGTACGACCTCGTGATCAGCGTCGCAGCGACCCAGCCCGACCTCGACGAAATCGCGGCCGCACTCAACGCACTGACCGGCCAGACACCCCGCGCCCGATGACGCCGGCGTCCTGAAGAACGCCGGCAAAGCTCCTGTCGAATTCGCCCAGCTACAGCCGGTTCCGAGCCCACCCAGAACACGAGCACTCATCCTCGAGCGTGAGTTCCATGAGTCCCTCGGTCCGGAGCGGCCGGGAACCGAGTGCCGTCGCCAAGCCTGTTCCCGAGGGCGGCCAAGTCACCAATCTCTGACGACGGTGATCCGATGTTGGAGCCTGACGAGCCCAACGTCTGTCAACCCTCGGATCAGGTGGTCGTGACCTCATCCTCTGGTCGTCTCTGTCCATAACCAAAGATTCTCGGTTGCTGCTCTCCGCACAAACAGTCTCTCGCTGGCATCCATCCGTCGTCGCCGTGGTGGTGGTCCTCGCCTTCGCGCTTTCTGCGGTTGGTTGTTCGTCGAGTTCGAGCGCGAGCGATGCCGATGCCGGCGAGGTCGCCAGGGCGTTCCTCGCCGCAAGCGAGGAGCGAAGCTTCCACGGCCGCAAAGGTTTCATCGCCGACGGCTGGAGCGAGAACAGCCCGTACGTCGCTGCCTGGCACGAACCCGACGACCTCGTCGTCTGGGTCGCCGGTCTCAGCATCACCAAGGACCAAACCATCGCTGCGGCCGAAGCCTCGATCGAACTCACACCCGAACAATGGAAAGAGACCACCCGATTCAGCCCCGAGTGCGGCTGCTGAGCCAAAGGCGATCGAGTCCAGAATCCGATGATCGCTGCGTCGCGTCATGGGCCCAAACCAAAGGCCATCACCGACTGGCAGACGCTGGCACGGTCTTCATGCTGACGAAGGGCTTCTACGCACTCGTGCCCGAAGACCGGCGTGGCGAACACACGGCATGGAGGCCCACGATCGAAGGCGCGGCACTCGGTATCGCCGCAGCCCTGCACACTCCGGAAGACGTCGCTCTGATCGGACCGTCAGCAGCGAGCGCTCATCGCTGCTACCCCCGAGCGCTCGGCACGGCGGACGCCGCTGTCCCCCAGCAGCGCCGACCTCGACCAACGGTCCTCGAAGAGGTCAGATTCGTCGAACGAGCGATCGGCAAACTCGACACCGTCCGAATCGAGACCGACCTCGGCCCCGGCTGGGCAACGAGCGTTGAGCAAACAGCGCTCGACCTCTGCCGAGATCGACCGGCGTGGAGCATCAACGACGCGACTCACCTCGAGATGATTCGACGACTGGCCGACCGCATCGACTGGGGCCTCATCGACGAGATCGCCGCAGCGAGGCGCAGTGTCAAGACCCTGCGCAGGCTCCGGACGATGCTCGATCGCCCGCAGGCATGATCGATCAAACCGAGACCAAAGCAGTCGAGCGCTGAGTCAGCAGCAGCGACCGGCAGGGAGCGGTGGAGCACGCGCTGTCACACCCATCAGAGATCATGGGATCCATCCACCTACCGCAAGGCGGCTATCGTGAACCCCATGCCCGACGGCAAGATCTGGACCGCGGACGAACTCCTGGCGATGACGCCGAACGAACGACACGAGATCGTCAAGGCCGGCATCGTCACCGACCTTGACCAGGTCCCCGAAGCATTCCTCGATCGAGTGCGCGCCAACGTCTTGGGCCACATCGCACGCACCGAAGGCCCGACCACCGACGACCAGTGAGCGATCCGAGAGAAGTGCGGGTCGACCCGGGGCTTCTTCGAACAACTGGACGCACAACTCGGCCCCGATCGTGGACCTCGCGGAGAGCCCTCCAGCACCGACTTCCTACTCGTCGATCTCCCACCCATCGCCGACGTCTTTTCCCTCCAGTTCGACGAGCTCCCCGAGCTGATCCCCGGCCGACCCGACTACCGAGTCGTGATCACCACCGGAACCCTGGTCTCCCGCCTCTCCGTCATCGGTCAGCTCCGAGGCAACTCGGTGATCCTCGTCGGTGTCGAACTCGACCTCGACGCCGGATGGTGCCCCTCGCCCGTGGTCACGAGGTGGTCACATCAGCCCCGTGACCACGGGGTTTTCCACAGGTATTTGCCGGTACCGAGCACCACCCAAAGCCAAGCGTTTGCCCAGCTCAGAGAGCACGCGACGACACAATCCGGGACGGCCCGAACACGCCTGATCCTGCTCTTGATCCGCAGGTTCCGGGTTCAAGTCCCGGGGGCCGTACCACTCACAGGCCGCTGATCAGGGAACATCTCTGCCGGCGGCCTTTGTCGTTCCGGCCGGACGCCGCGCTGGGTGTCGATCAGCGGGACTCAGACGGTGCCCTTGGGCCCTGTTCCCGGTCGTCCGGGCAGCCTAGGTTCGATGCAAGGCGCATTCCGGCGAGCGAAGGGGATCGGACCATTGGACACCATGAGCCCACTCGATTCGCTGTTCCTCCACGTCGAGGACGGGATCTCACACATGCACGTCGGGTCGGCAGCCATCTTCGACGGGCCCCCGCCCCCGTTCGAGTCGATCGTCGAACTGATCGAGTCGAAGCTGCCGCATCTCCATCGTTATCGCCAACGCGTGCGATTCGTGCCGGGCGGTATCGGTCGACCGGTTTGGGTGGACGACCCGCATTTCAACCTCCGCTATCACGTTCGCCACACTGCGCTCCCCTCGCCGGGAGGTACGGACGACTTCCGCAACCTCGTCGGGCGGCTGATGTCGCAGGAACTCGATCGCAACCGCCCGCTGTGGGAGGCATGGATCGTCGAAGGTCTCGGAGAAGGCTTCGCTCCTGACGCGTGGGCCATGGTCAGCAAGGTCCATCACTGCATGGTCGACGGGATCTCGGGCACCGACCTCATGGTCGTCATGCTCGACCACGACCCGGGCGCCGTGATCGAGCCGCCTGATGACACCTGGGCCCCGCGCCCCGAACCCAGCGATGCGCAACTTGCGCAGTCCGCCCTGGCCCGACTGGCCTCGAGCCCGTTCGAGCAGTTCCGGGCCGCGCGGTCGCTGCTGCGTACGCCCCGCCGATTGGCGGGAACGCTGAGCGCAACCGCGAGGGGTGCCGCCGACTACGGACGACACCTGCTCCCGACGACGCCGCTCTCGATCGAGGGGACCATCGGCCCGCACCGCCGTTGGACCTCGACGAGCGTCGCGCTGGCCGACGTGGCCACCATCCGACACGCACTCGGCGGCACCGTGAACGACGTTCTGCTCACGCTCGCCACCCGAGGCTTCCGTGAGTTGCTGATCGCACGCGGCGACGACCCGGACGGCGCCACCCTGCGCACGCTCGTGCCGATGTCGGTCCGCGACCCCGACGACCACAGCCCCAACAACCAGGTCACCCCACTGATCGTCGATCTCCCGGTCCACATCGCCGATCCACTCGACCGATTCGCAGCCATCCACGAGGCGATGACCGAGCTGAAGTCGTCTCATCAGGCTTCGGCGGGCAAGAACCTGACCGCACTCGGCGAGTTCGCTCCGCCGGCTCTGATGGCCGGCACCCTCCGCGGGGCGACCGCCGTGCTGCGCCGCCTCCCGCAGCGCAGTGTCAACACCGTGACCACCAATGTGCCGGGTCCTCGCCAGGAGCTGTTCTGCCTCGGCCGGGCGATGCGTGACTACCTGCCCTACGTGCCGATCGCCTCCGGCGTCCGAGTCGGCGTCGCCATGCTCTCCTACCACGGCCACGTCGCATTCGGCATCACCGCCGACTGGGACTCCATCGAGGATCTCACGCCGATGACCGACGGCATCACCGCCGAACTCGAGGCGTTGCGACCATCCCCCGCGCCGAAGCCGAAAGTGAAATCGAAACAGCGCAAGAAGCGAGCAGCCAAGTCGAAGGGCTGATCACCGCCCACATCCGCCACGAGATGATCCGACGAAACCAAACTCACACCGACGGTCACCGGCAACGATCTCCGCCGCCTCCACCGGCTCTGACGCGAACTCACCCGCCGGTCAGCCGACCGGGTGGGTAGGCACGAGTCAGCAACTGGACCACGAGTGCCAGCACCCCGGCAAGACCGATGACGGCGAGCGTCCCGGCAATGGACTCGAGGAGGTCCGGGACCAACAACATGGCAGCGGCAAGCGAGACCATGAGGGCGCCGCTCACCAGGTGCAGCGCCTGACCGTGCTGTTCTTGGAGTTTGGTGGCCCGAAGGGTGACCACCGCAGCCACGAACAGGACGAGCTCGTCGATCAGGAACACCGTGAGATAGACGGCAAACAGTACGGCTGCTCCGGCGGTGGAGACTGCTCGTTCGGTGAGCATGCCCGTCCACAGCAGTGGTAGGCCGGCGGTGCACGGCGTCTCCAGTAGCGAAACCCCGGTTGCCAACACGACCGTTCCACCAAGTACCGCCCCCAGCGAGCGGTCCGGGTCGGCGAGCGAGCGCATCCGCCGATACAGCGACGGTTTGTGACCGTCGGAGATCGACACACCTCGCCGGCCTTTGGTGACATAGCCAACGAGGTGGCCAACCCCGAATCCGCCGGCAATGGCGGCAACCACAACTCGGATCCAGGTCATCTCGGCTGCGTAGTCGAGCGCCGAGTACGCGCCGACCATGTAGATGCCGTAGAGCGCTGTGGTCGCCAGGAGGAAGGTGGACCCGACCAGCAGCACCCGCCGCCGGGAGTCCGAGTGCAGTACCAATGCCAGGAGAATCGACAGCGCCCACAGTGAGCATGGATTGGCTCCATCGACGAATCCGATCACGAGGGTGGCCACCACCATCGATCGATCACCGACGTCGACCGACCCCAGGCCCGGCACGTCGACCACCGATGGTCCGGCCTCGACTGCGGGTGCATCGGTGAGAACAGAAGCAACAACCGCCTCGATATTGCTGGCAATACTCGGCGAGAAGCCCACCCATTGGCGATCATCGAAGTACAGCGTTGGCACACCCTGCGGCTCCTCGCCACGAGCAGCTGCGTACGACTCGAAGACCTCCCGGTTCGAAGCATCGTCCCACACCTCGTAGCGAACGACGACCAGCTCGGGCCACCGCCCCTCGAGCCCATCGAGGAACTCCAACGCACTGGCGCAATGCGGGCACCCGTTGCCGTGGAAGACCACCAGTTCGGACTCGCCGTCCACTCCCTCGTCCTGCGCCAGTGCTCCGCTGGGCATCGCCAAGGCGAACAGAGCGATCACGAGGGCCAGGAGCAGCTTCGCTCGGGCCATCCTCCCACGGTAGGAACGGCGAGAGCCCGCCAATAGGGCACTTCGTCACCGCGAGCCCGAACCCCCGAAGACAACAGACCTTCGGCCGCCCGAACGGCCCCGAATCGACCAACGATCGGTTCGACGAGTGTCCCCTGCCGTGCGTGCCGCGCCGTGGGAGCTGGTCCTGCCGATCGTCATCGGGCTCAAAGCCTGGCCCTCGTCCTCTCCGTCGATTCGAACGGTTGCTCTGGCCGGGCTCGCGTCGGCGGCCAGTCTGCTCACAGAGTGATGCTCGCTCCTCTCCTTCAGCAGGTTCCGGGTTCAAGTCCCGGGGGCGTCGGTCGCTCCTTCCCTACGCTGCGACGTTCGACACTCGTTGGGTCTTGTGTTTCAGTAGCGGCGCTCGTCGTCACGGGGATCGAGGTCCGGGGCGACGCACGGGTCGGCCCCATCCACCCCGTGCTCCTCGGCTTGTTCCTCCGCCTCGTCGTCGAGAGCGTTGGCGACCGCGTTGGCCTTGTCTTCGGAGTCATAGACAGCAACCACGCCACCGCCGGTCGAGACCACGCCGTAGCCGTTGCTGAACTTCTGCGTCCGGAAGTAGGTGTTCTCCGAGGTGTCGCTGGTGTCACCTTTGCCGTTGCGGTCGAACCGGCGCTCGGCCCGAGACATCGCGTCGTTGAGATGTCCTGCGATTTCGTCGGCCGTCGTGCCACCGACGTAGGAGAAGATCTTGACCCATTGGTCTCTGCGGTTGTCGTTGGGGTTGCGGATGTGCACGTGGCCGGCTTCGCTGCCCAGGATCTCGCCGGGGTTCGCCGGGGGGAGGAACGAGTTGGGGATGTCGCCGCTCGGTGCGCTGCAGTTTCCGCCGGCGGGCGGGGCATCGGCGGCCGAGGCGGCGGTGGCTCCGAGACCGGTGACGCCGAACGAGGCGGCGAGGAGGACGGTGGCGATGGTGCGGGCGGGGCGGATCATGGTGGGTTCCTTCGAGGTGTTGTCGTACTTCGTCGATCACCACTCTGAATGCTCACGACCGCCACGGAATCGGGGGATCCCCCGGTCCGTCGGGACACCGATCGGGGTGATCACGGCGAGCGAGGGACGGTGCCTCGCCCGGCAACGCCTCTCCGGTCTGTCCGGTCGATCACGTCCGTTCGCTCCCCGGGCTCGGGAACCAGGCAGGCACCGACGACGTCGAACCACCATGCGCAGATCCGCCATCGCCCTCGCCCTCCCCTTCCTCGCCGCCGCCTGCGGCTCGGGCGGCTCGGCCGCCATGCCGTCAGGGATCATCGAGCCCACCGAGGGACTCGACCGGGCAGCAGTCGGCGCCGCAGCACCCACCGGCGAACTGGTAGCTGGGTTCAACGACGCCGGCTTCGATCTGTTGCGCTCACTCCCTGCCGAAGACAACACGGTGTTCAGCCCGACGAGCATCGGCCACGCCCTGCTCATGGCCCGTGCTGCCGCAGACGAGCCAACCGGCCGTGCGATCGACCTCGGGTTCGCACTCCCCGGTGGCATCGACGCCCACGACGCCTGGAACTCGATCGACCACGCCATCAGCGCCGGCAACGAGCAAGGCATCTCGATGGATGGTGAGCCGACGCCGATCGTCACGATCGCCGACCGGATCTGGCCCCGTCAGGGACTCACCATCGACCCCGACTGGATCGACCTCCTCACCACTCACCACGGCGCCGCCGTCGAAACCATCGACGTCGACGAGCCAGAGGAAAGCATCGAGCGAATCAACGCGTGGATCTCGGACCAGACCAACGAACTGATCCCCACGCTGCTCCCCGACGGTTTCATCAACGGCAACACCCAAGTCGTCCTGACCGACGCGGTCTACTTCAAGGCGGAGTGGCAGGCCGTGTTCGGCAAGTACGGGCCGACGAGCGGGCCGTTCACCAACCTGGATGGCTCGACCACCGCCACCAGCTTCATGACCGACCTCGAACAGCAAGCTCCGCGAGGGCTCGGCGACGGCTGGGCAGCAGCAGAAGTCCCCTATCTCGGCGACGACTACTCGATGCTGCTGATCGTGCCCGACGACTTCGAACAGATGCGCAACCGGCTCTCACAACAACTCCTCGACGAGATCGATGCCACGACCGAATCCGGCCCGTACGAACTCCTCATGCCCGAATGGAAGACCGAGTCGGTCATCGACCTGCTGCCGTGGCTCGCCGACATGGGCGCCGCTCCCGGCTCCTACCCCGCCATGGGTGACGCATTCCTCGGCGGCGCCGTGCACGCCGCCGTCATCACCGTCGACGAAACCGGTACCGAGGCTGCCGCCGCAACTGCGCTCGGCTTCGAGACTTCCGGACCGCCCGACCCCGACTTCACCATCGCGGCCGACCGCCCCTTCTTCTACCTGATCCGCCACGTCGACAGTGGCCTGGTCCTGTTCGCCGGGCAGATCACCAATCTGTGAACATCATCGGCACTTCACCGACCACGCCATGCGGGGCAGCGCCCTGCACCGAATGGGTTGCTGTTCCGCTGCCATCCACTTGCTTCCGCTGGGTGCCGGTTCACGCTGGCTCGCTCGGGAGGGGTTCGAAGCAACGGTGAGACGATAGGACCACCGCCCCGATCGTCTCGCTCATCAGGGTCGGCCCGAGCTGCAGTTCTTGCCTCCGGCCATCTACGTCGGCCGATGGCACATGATTCTGAAAATGGGTGGTGTCACGATCCCGACGATCACGACCGGCTCCTCGGTCTCGTTGTGCCACCAATGCGGCTTCGTTGCGTCGTAGGTGATGGTGTCGCCGGGCCCCAGATCGAAACGCTGCCCGTCGATTTCGATCGTCACTCGGCCGGTCTGAACGACGATGCATTCCTCACCGGCGTGGCTGAACGGATGGGTGTGATTGTCGAAACCGGGGGGATGGTGGTCTCGAGAACCTCGAGTTGGCCCCGAAGATTCAGGCTGAGCAATTCATAGGACGGCCCACCCGAACCGATCTGGATCTGGGTGCGCTCGCCTCGACGCACGACCATCCCGTGATCGCGCTCGACCGTTGCCGCCTCGACGAGACTCCCGATCGGGAGATTCAGCGCCTCGGCCAGTTGCCGAAGCGTCTTGAACGATGGGTTGCCCTTCCCCCGTTCGATGTTCGAGAGCAGACCCACGCCGAGGTGCGCCTCCCGGGCAAGTTCCTGCACGGTGAAACGGCCCTCGCGGGCGGCCCGAATTCGTTGGCCGAGCCGGACGGCCGAGGGGTCGAGACCCGAAATGCACCATCACGAGGCCCTATCGATCTCGGCGAGCGAATCCGCCAGTGACCACGCAGCCGTTCGTATCGGTGTTCATGACCCCGAGTCGGGCTTGCTCTGAGTAGACGAACGAGGCGTCCGCTCCTTGGCGTGACCGAAGCTCGGTCGCCTAGGCTGCGGCGCGTGCCCACAGATCGCCCGGATCAGAGCCCGGGATCGCTCTATCTCCTCGCCGAGATGCGCGCACCACTGGAGGCGGCGACACTGCTACCAGCGCTCCCGTGGCTCTTGGCAGCACCAACTGGCGACGGACACCATGTGGTGATGATCCCACCGTTCGGCGCCGGGGACGCGTTCACCACGGTGCTGCGCACCTACCTCGGCCGGATGGGCTATACGGTCCACAAGTGGGGTCGGGCGGAGATCCTCGCCTTTCACCGCTTGCAGACCATCGCCGTGCGACGCTTACGCGAGGTCGCCGATGAGGCGGGTGGACCAGTCAGTCTGATCGGCCACAGCCTCGGGGGCATCTACGCCCGCGAGGTCGCAAGGGCCGACCCCGACAACGTCCGGCGGGTCATCACTGTCGGAAGCCCCTTTGCCGGCGACCTGAAGTCCAACATCGTCTGGCCGATGTACGAGGCAGTCACCGGCACGCGCATCAAGAGCATTCCCCCCGACGTCATGGCCCGGCTCAACGAACCGTTGCCGATGCCGACCACGGCGATCTACAGCCGAACCGATGGCGTCGTGTCATGGTTCTCCTGCATCGATGCCGAAGCGCCGTTGGCGGAGAACATCGAAGTGCCCGGCAGCCATGTCGGGCTGCTCCACAACCCGGCAGCGCTCTACGTCATCGCCGACCGGCTGGCACAACCCGCCGGCGTTCAAGAGCCTTTCGCTCCGCAGAACTGGACCCGACTGATCGCCAAGAGCGGGCCCTGGCGCCGCACCCGGGAGGAGCGATGAACCGACCTCCCAGAGGATTGCACGAGGGTCTGGCATGACGTCGATGCGCGGAATCGACGCAGCGTTCCTTGCGATGGAGCGACCCAACGAGCCGCGCCATCTCGGATCGTTGATGATCTTCGACCCCGCCGAAGACGGACCGCTCGACCGCGATGCGGTGCGAGCGGCGCTCGAGGCTCGCCTCCCCGCGATGCGCTCTGCCCGCCGCGTCGTCGCCCCCTCGACGAGCGGGCTCACCCGTCCCAGCTGGCGGATGGTCGAGCGCGTCGACCTTGGCGTCCATCTCCGCAGCGCCACGCTCGATGGCTCCGACGATCCTCGCCGTGCACTCGACGACCTCGTTGCCCGCCTCCACGCCACTCGGTTGGACCGGGCGCGGCCGCTTTGGCAGATGTACGTCATCGACGGGCTGCCCGACGGCCAGGCAGCCGTCTACGCCAAGGTCCACATGGCGGCAATCGACGACCAGACCGGCGTCGAATTGATGACCGCGCTCCTCGACGACGCTCCCAACGGCACCCCGACCATGGACCCGGTCGAAGTGCACACCGAGTCCGCCAACCGGTTCGTCGACCGCATGATCCGCCCTGCGCCCGAGCAACTCCGCCGAAGCATCGGCTTCCCCGGCCGCCTCGCCGCCCGTACGGCTCGAGCGGTCGGGGAACAGCTGCCCGGCATCGGAGCGACCACCCACGAGGTCGCTCACCGATGGCCGGGGCTGGAGACCGTCGCCAGACTCCTGCCGAGCAGCCAGGACGAAGACGATCACGAACACCCAACCGGCCGAGCACCGCGACTGTCATTCAACGAACCGATCGGCCCGCGTCGCATCTACGCCACCGGCGCAGTACCGATCGAGCAGGTCGTGGCCGTGCGCACCGCGGCGCACCGCCAATCGTTGCCCGTGTCGTTCCACGCCGTGGTGCTCGCCATCTGCACCGGCGGCTTGCGGCGGTGGCTGCTGGCCAACGACGAGCTCCCAACCTCGCCGATCATCGCGGTCGTTCCCGTGCTGGCACGCAAGGAAGACGACGCCGACGCCCACATCGCAGGGATCACCATTGCGTTGCCAACCAACATCGCCGACCCGGTGCGGCGATTGGAAGCAACGGCCCGCAATCTCGTGCGCTCCAAGGAGCGCTACGGCGAAATTCCCCTGTCGCTCACTCAAGACATCGCCATGTTCGCCCCACCCTCGATGGCGTCGCTGGCCAATCGGATCGACCAGGCCTTGCCCCATCGGCGGTTCGTCAGCCCGCCGGTCAACCTCGGCATCACGAATGTGCCAGGGCCACGGCGCCCGGTGTTCCTTGCCGGGCGGCCCCTGCTCGCCAGCCATCCGGTGCTGTCGGTCAGCGACATCACCCCTCTCCACCTCGGCGTGCAAGCCGGTCCCACCGAGTTGGGGCTCGGCGCCATTGCTGATGGCGACGTCATCAACGATCTGACCGGACTCGTCGACGCCGTGGGCCTGGAGCTGGCAGAGCTCGCCGCCGCCTATCGACCCCGGCCGCCCCAGGCTTGACCACCGACGCTCGAGGGCAACCGGCCGAGCCGATCGGGCGACACCGGTTCGACGGCATGGGACTGATCGATCAAGCGGGCTCGCCGACCGCTCGGGCGACCGCCACTGCTCGATCGGCAAGGTCGCTCGCTTCGTCGGCCGCCACGCCGAGCGAACGAAGCAGCTGCGCCACGACGCCCACCGAATACTGCTCGGTGACCGCTTCGTCGAGAAGACGACGGGAGGCGAAGAGCAGCGTGCCGACGATGACATCGAGCGTTGCGGCGTCGGGCCCGACGAGGAAGCGTCCGGCAGCGAACCCTGCGCCGAGGTCGTCACGCATCGGATCCATCGCCGGCGCCTCGACGATCGCCCGCTGCACGGCGTCGAGGCGAAGGAGCAGGCGGGTCACATCGGGTGCCGTGATGGCGCGCTCGAGTGCCAATGCCGTGATCGTGGCGAATCGAACCGCCGGATCCTCGTGCAACGAAGCGAGCGGCGCTTTCGACGGCGAAGGTGGTCAGCACTTCGGGTACGACGGCGGCGATCAGCGCATCGCGATCCTCGAAGTAGTTGTAGAAGGTGCCATGCGACAGCCGGCGCAAGCAGTGATGTCGCCGATGCTGAACGCCTTCGCCTTGCGTCGCGATGACGTCGATCGCCGCAGCGATCAGATTCGCCCGAGTCCGCTGCTTCTTCTTGTGACCCCGGGTGGGCGGCCGCTCTGTCTGCGCTTCGACCATGACCGCCAGCATCGCGACCATTGACACAAACGTCAATATTGACGAACATGTCATTCATGATCCGAACCGACTCGTCCGCCCGACTCCGCCTCAGCCACACCACGATCGCCGTGACCGACCTCGACCCGATGCTCGACTTCTACTGCGACGTGCTCGGCTTCCGGGTCACCAATCGAGGCACCGTCGGCGCCGACGGGGGCGAGATGGCCTTCATCTCCCAGGACCCGAGCGAGCACCACCAGATCGTGTTCGTCACCGGCCCCACCGGCGAGCACCAGTTCGTGATGGTCGACCATCTGGCGTTCCGGACCGGCAGCCTCGACGACCTGCGGACGATCGGCGCCAGCCTCGCGGCCGCCGGCGTCGAGGGCGTCATCCCGATCTCGCACGGCAACGCCTGGTCGCTGTACTTCAACGATCCCGAGGGCAACGGCCTGGAGTGCTTCGTCGACTCGCCGTTCCATGTCGCCCAGCCCTACGCCGACGGCCTCGACCTCGACAGCGACGACGGTGAGATCGAGGCGACGACCCGAGCGAAGATCGAGGACCTCAGCCGAGTTCAAGCCGCTCGACCAGTGGCAAGCGCGAGTTCGCTGCTCGGCTCGGCCGACTCGACCGAGTCGTAGCCATGGATCTCGGAATCTCGACGGCCGTCGCGCCATCGTGTGCGCCTCCAGCCGCGGTCTCGGATTCGCCTGTGCCGAAGCGCTCGCTGCCGAGGGTGTCGACGTCACGATCAACGGCCGCGATCCCGACGCCCTCGACGACGCGCGACGCCTCATCGCTGATCGACATGACGTCGTCGGTGCAGGCGGTGGTCGGCGACATCGGCGACCCTGCCACACGCGGGCGCGCTGTTCGACGCCTGCCCCGAGCCCGACATCCTGGTCAACAACAACGCCGGTCCGAACCCGGGCGGTTTCGCGACTGGGAGCGCGACGACTGGATCGATGCCCTCGATGCCAACATGCTCACGCCGCTGGCGATGATTCGCCTGGTGATCGACGGCATGGTCGAACGGCGGCTTCGGCCGCATCGTCAACATCACCTCGGCGATGGTCAAGTCGCCCCGAGGCGCCGATGGGACTGTCGACCGGTGCGCGGGCCGGGCTCACCTCGGTCGCCAAGGCACTGTCGGGCGAGGTCGCTGCCGCCAACGTGACGATCAACAACCTGCTCCCCGAACGCTTCGACACCGCACCGCCAGCGGCAGATGGCCGAGTTGCACGCCGAGCTGGGCCGGCATCACGATCGACGCAGGCCTACGACCACATGAAGACGCACCATCGCTGCCGGGCGTCTCGGCCGACCCGAGCGAGTTCGGCGCACGCCTGTGCGTTCCTGTGCAGCGCCCAGGCCGGCTTCATCTCGGGCCAGAACCTGCAACTCGACGGCGGCAGCTACGGCGGGCTGCTCTGATGCGCCCAGCTCGATGTCCCGTACCTCGTGGTCGGCGCCGGGCCGGTCGGGCTCGCGACCGCCCACCTCCTGGCCAGCGCACGACCAAGCGAGCCTCGTCGTCGAGCGGCGCGACGGCCCGCAGCGCCACCCCGCCGCACACGTGGTCAACGCTCGCACGCCTCGAGATCTTCCGCCAGGCCGGGATCGACATGGCGGCGCATCGACGTCGCTCGCCAAGGACCCCGCCGATGCGGGCCACGTCAACTACGTGACCACGCTCAACGGCCAGCTCATCGGTCGCCTCCCGTTCGAACGTCAGGGCCCCGAGGCGCTCGAGTTCACGCCGACCCCGCTGCGCAACATCTCGCAGCACCGTCTCGAACCGCTCCTCGCCGAGCGTCGGCGGCCGAGCTCGCCGCGTGTGATCTGCGCTACCGAACGCGAGTGGGTGTCGAGCGAGCAGGACGTCGACGGCGTCACCTCCGTCGCTGCGAGACCTCGACAGTGGTGAGATGTTCCCGGTCAGGAGTCGCTACGTCGTCGCAGCCGACGGTGCGGGCAGCCGCGTTCGCAAGTCGCTCGGGCATCGACATGGTCGGCCCGCCGAGTCTTCAGAGCTTCATCGCGATCCACTTCAACGCCGACCTGCGAGCGATGATCGCCGATCGGCTCGGCGTCCTGCACTTCGTGATGGATCCCGGCCGCCACGGGCGCGTTCATCGCCCACGACATCGACCGCGAGTGGGTGTTCATGGTGAGCTACGACCCCACCGACGAGACGCCCGACGACTACGACCCAGACCGCTGCGCCGCCATCGTGCGGAACGCCCTCGGCGACGACGAGGTCGCCCTCGACGTGGTCGAGCGTCGGCTCCTGGAACATGAGCGCCCAGGTCGCCGACCGGATGAGCGACGGCCGAATCTTCCTCGTCGGCGACGCCGCTCACCGCTTCCCGCCCACCGGTGGTCTCGGGCTCAACACCGGCGTGGCCGACGCTCACGGGCTGGTGTGGAAGCTCGGCCGCAGTCGAGGACGGCTGGGCCGACCGCTCGATCCTCGACACCTACCAAGTCGAACGCCAGCCCGATCGCCGGGACGAACTGCGAGCCAGAGCACGACCAACGCGTTCAAGCTGTTCAGTCTCATCGAGGCGCTCGGACTCACCACCGACCCGACGACCGATGGCCTCCTAGCGACGCTGGCCGACCCGACCAAGCGGCAGGCCATCGACGATGCCGTCGACGACCAGGCGACGCACTTCGACATGGTCGGTCTCCAGCTCGGCTACTGCTACCTCGACGGCGCGCTCGCTCGCGAAGGGGACCGCCCATCGGCACCGAGCGACGATCCCCGGGTCTTCGAACCGAACGCTGCGGTCGGCTCCCGACTGCCTCACGCCTGGCTCGTCGACGGTCGGTCGACGCTCGACCTCGTCGAGTTCGGCTGCCTGACGCTCCTGTCCTTCGGGGCCCACGAACGCTGGGCATCCGCCATCGCCGAGCTCGATGCACCGGTCCATCAGGTTCGAATGGGAGTCGACGAACGAGTCGAGCACGAGTGGGACATCGCAGCGCACCTCGCCGACGGAGCGCTGCTCGTTCGCCCCGACCAGCACATCGCCTGGCGCTCCGACACCTCCTCGGCTGCCGGCCATCTGGCAGCCGCCGTCCGCACGATCCTCGGCACCTGAGGTCAACGCGGACCAAAGTCGCGAGCCAAATGGTGCACAGCCACGTGCGATGAGATGGTGGGGCATGACGAAATTCGGATGGTTGTCACCGGTCGCCGGGCACGGAGGGAGCGATTTCCAGCCCATCGTGATGTACCAGGAAGAGCACATCCTTCCGCAGGCACTCCCCCACTTCGACTCGCTGTGGATCGCCGACCACTTCTACGGCTTCGACGCCGACAAGAAGGAGGGTTTCCTCGAGGGCTGGGTGACCCTGACGTGGCTGGCCGCGAAGTTCCCCGACGTGATGCTGTGCCACCACGTACTCGGCCACGGCTACCGCAACCCGGCCCTCACAGCGAAGATGGCCTCCACCCTGCAGGTGCTGTCCGGCGGGCGCTTCATGCTCGGCATCGGCGCCGGGTGGCGGCGCGACGAGTACCTCGCCTACGGCTACGACTTCCCCTCCAACGCCACGCGACTACGCCAGCTCGAAGAGGTGGTCCAGATCTGTCGTCTGATGTGGACCGAGGAACACCCGACCTTCGAAGGAGCACATTTCAGCATCGACGATGCCGCGGCCACTCCGAGGCCCGAGATCGTGCCGCCGATCTGTATCGGCAGTTCCGGCGAGCAGATCGGACTGCCCATCGTCGGTCGGCAGGCCGACATCTGGAACGGTGCCTATCGAGGCGACGACGACTGGCTGCGCAAACGCGACATCGTGCATCGATCGGCCTCAGAGGTCGGACGTGATCCAGCGAGCATCGAGTGCAGCATCACCGTCGGCGGCGATCTTCCGGAGTCCGACGAAGCGTCCGAACAGTGGGTCGAGCGGCTGTCGCATCTGAGCGAACTCGGCGCGTCCTACTTCATCATGGACTTCGGCCACCCACTCGACGTCGAACCGGCATTGCGATTCGCCGAACAGGTCATCGCCCCGATCAAAGCTGGCTGAGTGCGGCCAGTGCAGCTGCGGCTTGCTGCTCCGGACCTCGTGCTCGTGCCGCTCGTGCCAAGGCGATGAGTTGGCCGAACACTGCCGCTGCCCCCTCGAGATCGCCCTCGGCACGACGGAGCAAGCCCTCGACGTACAGCCGTCTGAGCTCGGCGATTTGTTCCTCACCGTCAGCGAGCATGCCGTCGATCTCGGCGAGTTCGAGCCTGGCAGCCTCGAACTCAGCACCGCGGACCAAAGCCTCGGCCAGAAAGGTTCGACTCCAGGTCGTGGTGGCGACGGTACCGAGCGCCAACCATCGTTGGAGTCCTCGCCGAGTTTCCTCGACGCCCGACAGCGGGTCGGCCGAGTAGAGCTTGGCCAGGCCGCCGTGGAGTTCGGCGGCTGCCTCGTAGAAGACGAAGTCTTCCTCACGAGCGATCGAGGCCACCTCGGCCGCTGCTTCGCTGATCCTGAGCGGCTCCTCCAGCAGCTCACCGACCACGCACCCACCAACCGACAGGGCGAACGCCAAACCGAACGGGAACCGCACAGCACGAGCCAGCTCGATTGATTGATCACCGATGTCTCGCGCCTGGTCAACGTGGCCGAGGTGCCAGGCGGTCAGGGATCGCCACGCCAGCGCTGTGCTCGCCACGTGCATGCCAACGAGCGGCGTCAGCCAACCGTCCCACGCCGGGTCGTACCGGTCGATGGCCAGCGTGAGCTGCTCGTCGGCCTCGACGATTCTGCCGACCATGAGCAACATCCAGCCGAGCTGGACGCGAGCGACCGTCTCGATCGGTGGTGATTCCAGCTCCGATGCCAGGTCCAGCAGCTGTTCGGCTTCGGCCAGTGCTTCGAGATAGTTCGCCCGGAGTCCGTCCACGCTCAGCAGCCCGCCGATTGCGCTGGCAGACTCCAGGCTTGGTGGCACCTGCCGGGTGAGTTCCCGGAGTCGCTCGTACACCCTCGTGGTCTCTGGCGCGTTGTAGCCGTGCTGCCATTGATGGCAGGAGCCGAGCGAGGTCAGAAGAACCAGCCGCTGTTTGTCGATTTCGGGTGAAGCTCCGAGCGTCATGAGCAGCTCGAGTGCGCGCTCGAAGTGACGGACAGCGTCGTCGGTGGCCGACAACAGCGCTGACTCTCGCCCGGCGACGCTGTGGTACTCCACGGCCTTCCCGGCCAGGCCGGCAGCATCGAAGTGGGCGGCGAGATCAGCGGCGACGCGTTCGGGACACCCCGCATAGATGTCCTCCAGAGCGCTGCCGATCGATCCGTGCAGCTCGCGTCGAACGGCCGGAACCAGGTGATCGAGTAGGTGCTGCTGGAACAGGGCGTGACGGAATCCGAAGTGATCGAGCCTCGTCCCGCCGACGATTTGGGAACCGCCCGCTCGGAGCAGTGAACTCGGCGTCGTGCACAGACTGCTGAGCCGGAGGATCACGTCCCGAACGAGCACACCCCGCGCTCGGGCCACGAGCTGGGCGGAAAACTCCAGACCTTGCAAGCTCGCAACCTCGAGGTCGCGCCGCAACTCTTCGGGCAACTCGTCGAGACGAGCGGCGATCGTCGCCTCAACTCGAGGCGGAAGAGCCTCCCAGTCTTCGGACCGACGAGCAAACCATTGACCGTGGGCGTCCTGCGTCAGCTGTCCTCCGTCCTTGAGCGACCGAGTGAGCTCGACCGTGAACAGGGCGTTTCCGCCGGTTGTCCGATAGAGGCGATCGCGAAACGTCGTGTCGAAAGCGTTGGGTTCGGTGTCCAGCCAGGCGTCAACGAACCCCCGGCTGCCAGACAGGGCGAGTTGGCAGGGCTCATGTGCCCGGCTGGCGATTTCGCTGATCGTGGCCCGAACGGGTGCGGTCTCGCGAGGCTCGAACTCGCCCGGCCGAAGGGCGGCGACCACAAGCATCGGAACGCCTTCCGACCTCGCCGCAAGGTTCCTGAGAACGTCGAGGGTCCCGGTGTCGGCCCACTGCAGATCGTCAACGGTGATCAACGTCGGTCCCAGCATCGAGACCGTGGTGAGTACCCGGGTGCATTGCTCCACCAGCGGCTGACGGCGACGGGTCGGATCATCCACTCGTTGCCGTGTTTCGGCCACCGCCGCCCGAAGTCGAGGGGTCAGCGGGTGGTCGGGGAATCCACGCTCGAACCGCGCCAACAATGCGTCGGCATCAATCATCGTGCCGAGCAGGTAGGGCCCGTGATCCAACACAGCTGCGACTGCGGCCGGGATGCCCTGCCACAGGTGCCCGGCCTCGCTCGGCGTCAACAAACCCTTCACCCAATCGAGTTCGACGTCGCCGAGGATCTCGCCGAGGATCTGGCGGAACGCAAGAAACGGATCGCTGGCGTACTGGCGAGTGCTGCACGCGCCTCGCATCACCGCGAGGTTGGGCACGGCGTCGAGAGCATCTCGTTCGAACGTGTGGAGGAGCACGGTCTTGCCCGAGCCCGGCTGCCCCTCGACGAAGATGACCCGACCCGAGCCGGTGAGGGAATCGTCGAGGTGCGCCCGCAGCCACCGCAGCTCCTCGGTGCGGCCGACGCAGAGTTCTCTCGTCACGTCTCGCAAGAGGCGAGGCGGAAGCGCTGGAACCTCGGGAGCCCGAACCGGGAATCGCTCGGCACGGATGTCGTCAACAATCGCCCGTGTCTTCGGGCTGGGTTCGATTCCCAACTCCGTCGAGAGCATGGCCGTGAACTCATCGGCGTGCACGAGCGCTGCCCCACGTTGGTCCTCGAGCGCCAACAGCCGGACCAGCATGCGGTGCGCCTGCTCGTTCCAAGGATCGAGTTCGATCCAACGGCGCACGTGTTCGAGGGCCAGTCGGCGCTCGCCCGTCCGCTCACGGAGCTCTGCGAGCCGGCGCAGGACGGTGGTCGTCGCTTCATCGACTGACCTTCTCATCGTGAGGATCCAGGTGTCCCACATCTCGCTCAGTTGAACATCGAAACCGGCGAGAAACGGGCCGCGTCGTAGCTCCAATGCCGCCTCCCAGGACCCAACAGCACCGGGTTCGCTCGGGGCAACTGCGGCAAGAGAGTCGAACTCGGCGAGATCAACCCGAACGTCTTCACCGTCGCGAAGCGCAATATCGGTCCGTGACACGACGAGAATCGGCCGATCCGGATCGTTGTCACCGATCGCTCGCCGAACCGTTGATAGACAATGCCGAAGGTTCCCGGCCGCAGCGCCAGACGGTCGGTCGGGCCAGAGGAGCTCGGCAAGGGTCGCTCGGGGTAGCGCACGACCGGGCTCGGCTGCGACACGCGCCAGGAGCGCTCGGGCCGAACCGGACTCGAAGTCGGTGGTTGGGCGACCGTCGACGATCACCTCGAAGCCACCCAGAAGGCGGACATCGACCTCAGGCATCCGCACCCACCTCCTCTCCGAGCGTCCGGCGGTCCACGCGTTCCCCACGCGGCCCCCTACGACAATGCAATCAGAGCCTATTCGGGCTCGAGTTGCCGGAAGGAGAGGAGAAGGTCATGCAGACATCAGAACGTACGATTGAACGACCTCGTGTGGAGCGCATTGCCCCATTCGACGACAGGCGTCGGTTGGTGGTCACACCGATCGCCCTCGTGGTCGCCGTCCTCCTTGGAGTCCTCGCCGGATTCCTGCTCTGGGGGCTGGACGACACGACCTCGACGGCTGCGGTCGCTGTCGGTGGTGAGGACCTCACGCCCCGCCAGGAGCAGATGGTCGACCTCATCAACGAGAGCGAGGCCGCCTGGCAGGCAGGAGACGGCGAAGCAGTCGCCAACATGTTCACCGAGAACGGCATCCTGAACACCGGGACCGCCGAATATCACGGACGTGAGGAGATCGCCGGTTACGTCAACTCCACGTCGTATCCGTCGCTCGAGGTGCTCGAGCCGGTGCTCGTCAGCAACAACGGAATGCTCACATTCCACAGGATTTCCGGAGTCGGCACACTCAGCGAAGTGTTCGAGTTCACCACCGATGGTGAGCTGCTGATCATCAGCCACGAGATCAATCGCTGAAGGCAGGTCTCCCCGGCCTCGGGGGTCCGGCGGCCAGGCCGCCGGACCCCCAACTCGCAACCAGACTGATCGCCATGTTCGTGGTCACCATGTTCGTGGTCACCATGCTCATGGCCTACAGCTGGGCTCGTTGGCTACAGCTGGTTGAGCGCGGAGTTGATGGCGGTGACGGCCTCTTTGCCGTCGCCGAACAACATCAGCGTGTTGTTCGCTGCGAACAACGGGTTCGGGATACCGGCGAACCCCGGTGACAGCGAACGCTTGATCACCACGACCGTGCGTGCGGCGTCGACATCGAGGATCGGCATGCCGGCAATCGGACTGCCTTCTTCACGAGCGACCGGATTCACCACGTCGTTCGCCCCGATCACGATGGCAACGTCGGTCTGCGCGAACGTCGGATTGACCACGTCCATCTCGATGAGCTGGGCGTAGTCGATCTCCGCCTCGGCGAGGAGCACGTTCATGTGCCCCGGCATGCGACCGGCGACGGGGTGAACGGCGAAGACGACGTCGATTTCTCGCTTCTCGAGTGCCCGAGTGAGATCCCGCACTGCGTGTTGCGCTTGCGCAACAGCCATCCCGTAACCCGGCACGATCACCACACTGCTGGCAGAGTCCAGGATCAAGGCGACATCGTCGGCAGAGGTCGATCGAACCTTGCCGTCGTAGACATCGTGGGGGTCTTGGGCCACGCCACCCGACGCCATCGAGCCGAAGAGAACGTTGAGCAGCGTGCGATTCATCGCAACACACATCACCCGCGTGAGGACGAACCCGCTGGCTCCGACCAGCGAGCCGGCGATGATCAGCAGGTTGTTGTCGATGGCGAACCCGGTCGACGCCGCGGCCAGACCCGACAGCGAGTTGAGCAGGGCGATCACCACGGGCATGTCGGCACCGCCGATCGGGAACACCACCGTCAGCCCCATCACGAGACCGAGAGCGACCAGGACGAGCAGCCACCACCATCCCGGCGCGGCGACGAAAACGATGCCCACGATCGTTGCCGCAACGGCCAGCGAGATGTTGAGCGGGCGGGCGAGGCCACTGGACCATGAGCCGAGCGACTCTCGGAGCTTGCCGAACGCCACGATGCTGCCGCTGAAGGTGATGGCGCCGATCACGGCACTGATCCCTGCCGTGGCGAGATAGGTCAGGTCTTCGGCGGGAGTCCCGAGTACCTCGTCGCTGCTCGCCGCAACCACGAGGACCGAGGCGGCGCCACCGAACCCGTTGAACAGCGCGACCAGTTCGGGCATGGAGGTCATGTGGACTCGGGTGGCCAACAGCACGCCGACGCCGGTTCCGACCACGAGACCGGCAACGAGCACCGGCCAGGTGACGATCGCCTCGTTCGTGAGCGTCACGACGACGGCGACCAGCATGCCGAGCGAGCCGAGCAGGTTGCCCCGTACGGCGGTTCGAGGGCGGGCGAGACCCTTCAGGCCCAGGATGAAGAGGACCGCGGCGATCAGATAGCCGGCTTGGATCGTCGAGCTCATGGCGTGCGGTCCGGCTTCTTGGTGGAGAACATGTCGAGCATGCGGTGGGTGACCAGGAAGCCGCCGACGACGTTGATGGTCGCCAGCGTGACCGCACCGAACCCGAGCCACGTGGAAAGCGCCGTGTGATCACTCCCGGCCGACACGAGAGCGCCGAGCAGGGTGATCCCGGAGATGGCGTTCGAGCCCGACATCAACGGCGTGTGCAGCGTGGGCGGCACCTTGGAGATGAGCTCGACACCGAGGAACACCGCAAGGGTGAAGAGTGTCAATGCAGCAAGAAAGGTCATGATCGGTGTGCCCTCATCGAGTGGAATCCGCATGGCGAAGCGTGCCGCCGTCGGCAACGACGATCGCCGAGGTGATCTCGTCCTCCATGTCGAGCCGGAGGTGGCCATCGTCGTCGAGGTGACGAATGAGCGTCAGGAGATTCGTGGACAACATCTGGCTTGCACTGTTGGCCGACGAGCTGACGAGATCGGTCGGCCCGAGCACGAGCACCCCGTTGTGCACGACCTCTCGATCGGCCTCGGTCAGTTCGCAGTTGCCACCCCGCTCGGCGGCAAGATCGACGATGACCGAGCCGGGCCGCATCCCTTCGACCATCGAGGCGGTGACCAGCAGTGGGCTGGCAGCGCCGGGAATGGCGGCGGTCGTGATGACCACGTCGGCCGCAGCGACGTGGCCGGCCAGCGCAGCCCGTTGCCGTGCCTCGACCTCCTCGCCCTGCGCCTTGGCATAGCCGCCGGCGTCTTCGGCGTCGCCGGTTTCGACCTCGAGTTCGATTGCCTTGGCACCGAGCGATCGAATCTGTTCGGCCGCTGCCGGACGAACGTCGTAGCCCTCGACGACGGCGCCGAGTCGTCGAGCCGTGGCGATCGCCTGCAGTCCGGCAACCCCGGCACCGAGAACCAGCACCTTCGCCGGCGGAATCGTCCCGGCCGCCGTCATCATGAGGGGGAAGAGCTTCGGTAGCCGCAAGGCGGCCAGCAGGACGGCCTCGGTACCCACGACCGTTGCCGTCGACGAGAGCACATCCATGCTCTGGGCTCGGGTGATGCGCGGCATCAGTTCGAGAGCCACAAGGGTGGCACCGCCGGCCGCGAGTTCAGCGATGGGATCAGGCCGCCAGCGGGGGTCGAGCATGCCGATGAGGACCTGTTCCGGCCCGAAGGGGGTCGGCTCCGCGTCCGGGGGCCCGATGGTGAGGACCACGCCCGATCGGGTCCGAGCGGTGCCGGGGTCGACGATCGTGGCTCCCGCAGCGACGTAGGTCTCGTCGGGGAACCCGGCTCGATCGCCGGCGCCGGATGAGATGGCTACGTCGTGTCCGTCGGCCACGAGTTTCGCCACGCTGTCGGGGACCAGCGCCACTCGGCGTTCGCGTTCGTCTGCTGCACCGAGGACCGAGATCAACACCGTCACGAGGGTACGCCGAGACGAGTGTCGTCCACGTCGATCACAACCTCGGACCGACAAAGGAGACCAACGGCACGTAGCATCGCGGCGCGACGACGTCGTCGCACTGGTCTGGAGGCAACGATGAGCAAGCGAACGATTCTGGTGACGGGGGCCGGCTCGGGCTTCGGCAAGGGTGCAGCAATCGAGCTGGCCGCGCGTGGACATGCCGTGATCGCAACGACCGAGACCGCCGAACAGGCAGACGCGCTCCAGGCAGAGCACCCTTCGCTCACGACGATGAAGCTCGATGTCACCGACGCCGACGACATCGCGCAAGTCGCCGAGCTCGAAGTCGACGTGCTCATCAACAATGCAGGCATGGGCGTCATGGGGCCGTTGGCGACCGTGCCGATGGAGAAGGTCCGGGCCGTCTTCGAGGTGAACGTCTTCGGCATGGTCGCGATGTCCCAAGCCGTCATCCCGGGCATGAAGGATCGAGGTTGGGGCCGCATCATCAACGTGTCGTCGGTGGCAGGCATCCTCGCCTCCCCCCTCACCTCGCCCTATTCGATGACCAAGCACGCGGTCGAGGCGTTCACCAAGAGCCTGCGTGGTGAACTGGCTCCGCACGGCATCGATGTCACCAAGATCAACCCCGGCCCGTACGACACCGGGTTCAACGACCGCATGGTGGACGGCATCACCGAATACATCGAGGCCGGCGACACCTCGGCGAACGAGACGAACGCCGTGGTCCGCGAGATCGTCCTGACCGACCAGCTCGATCCGGCCGAGGTGGCGAACACCCTGGCCGACCTCGCCGAAGCAGACGAAACCCCACCAGAGACGCTGCTGCCCGAGGGCATCGGCGACCTGCTGCAGGCGATGATCACCGCCGAGGGTTACTGACCGGCTGCATAGGTGTCAGCCGTCGACGACCACGGAGTACGTGATGTCGGACCCATCCACACCCGTGGTCTCGACGGTGGCACCGATCGTCGAGCCATCATCGGCGGTGAGCTCGCAGCGGATCGTCGAACCGACCTCGCCCGGGAGATCGCCTGCGCAACTGACGGCCGGACGTTGGCCGATTTGCTGTTCCAGGTTGTCGGCAACCCCCTGCTCGATGTCCGCTCGAGAAACACTCCCAGAAGAACAGCCTCCGGCCAGGAGCGTGCCACCGATCGATACGATCACGATGGCCAAGCGTCGATGTGCCGACCCGATCATCGGATCACCTCCGCAGTGAACGCTGCCTGGGCTTCCTCGGCCCCCTCTTCGTAGTACACACCCTCGATCGTCGTGTCATCGGTGATGATGGCCTCATAGACGCCTCGAAGCAGTTCGCCTTCGGATGCCTCGTAGGCGTCATCGACGAAGAGAATCGACCCGTCCTCGAAGATGGTGCCTTCGAGCTGGAAGGTGTTCCCGGACCAGTCAGAGGTTCCCACGAGCGAGCCGTCTTCCAGCACCTCGATGACGAACGAGTGGTCATACGGTGCGCTCACGACGCCGTTGAGCAGGAGCCGATCATCGGCGGCACTGGCTGGCGGTTCCGCTCTCGTCGCCTCGATGGGCAGCGACTCGCCCACCAGAGCGCCATCTTCGAACAGCTCCAACATCTCACGGATGTGGCGTACATGGACCCCGAAGTTGTTGGCCGCTGCGGCCTGTCGGTCGATGGTGAGCGATCCGTCCGCTGACGGTGTGGCAATGAGGTTCACGGTGCCTGCGTTGTTGATGCCAACGACCTTCCCGCACGACACGATCGAGGAACCGGAGGTGCCCGGGGTCGTCGGTGCCTGGTGTTGGATCACGTCGATGTTGTCGGCCCCAACGACACTCGTGTCGTCGTGGCTACGTAGCGCCGTGATCTGTCCATTGAGCGAGGTGGCTTGCGGTACGGTCTCGCCAGGCACGATCTCGATGAAGTCGGTGACATCGCCGGGAAAACCGACGATCTGCAACTCATCCCCCAGTTCCAGGGCAACGTCGTCATCGGCGAGCTCGAGCCGGACCGGAAGTTCATCTCGAGTGCTGAACAACCCGATGTCCGGGGAGGTCAGCGGATCACCGCTGTAGTCGGGGTGCGTGATCTCCTGCAGGAGTTCGACCACCTCACCGGTGCCGGCCTGGATGGCCAGTGCACGCTCGAGCTGAGCCCCTTGGGCAGCGAACTCGACGAACGCCTCCGTCACGTGCGCGTTGGTGACGAGCAGGCGACGATCGACGGCCCAGGCCGTACCGATCTGGAAATGGACGAGTTCCGGACCACCATCGGAGTTGACGATTGCCTCTCCATACACGGCGTAGGTGGCAGCGTTCACCGTCTCGATCGATGTGCCGAGGTCGGGGCAGTCGGCGCCGGCAGCAGCGTCGCTCGAAACGACGGGCTCGACGGGCGCTGCCGTCGTCGGACTGCTCGTGGCCTGCGCCGTCGTCGTTGCCACCGGTTCGGCCGTCCCGCTGCTGGATCCGCAGGCCGACAAGACCATGGCCGCAGCGGCGACGATCGTCGCCGGCAATGGTAGGCCGCCGGCAGATCGCCGACGAGAGCATCGTTGGTGGGAAACGGGGTGAGTCGCTGATCTGTCCATGGTTCGACTCGACCACATCGCACCCCGACTCGCATCGGTAGGGGGTACGTACTCGATGACGGCCGCCTGCCTACGTAGGGCGAAGCGACATGGCAGCAGTGCGGCCGGGTCAGCGGGCGTGGGCCGAATCCCTGCCAAGAAGCGGGGCGAGATCTCGGCGCGAGGACACGCCGAGCTTGGTGTAGATGTGATCCAGGTGACTGGTCACGGTTCGTATCGAGATGAACAGCCGATCAGCCAGCTCACGGTTGGTCAGACCTTCCATCACCAGTTCAGCCACCTCCCGCTCTCGGTTCGACAGACGGTCGACCGGTGCCTCGAAATCCTCGTCGGAACGACGGACCGAGACGCCTCGCACGCGCAGCAACCGTGCCAGATCGTCAGCCCGAAGGCTGACATCGAGCTCACGCAGCCGAGCCTCGAGCGCAACCACGGTCTCGGTGGGCACGGGTTCGACTGCTTCCAGGAGCAATGCCGTACGCGTGGCTTCGATCGGGAGCTCATGGTCCATGAACCAGTCGTGACTGCGACGAAGCAGTCGAGCCGCGCTGTCTCGGTCGCTCACCCGCAGGGCCCATTCGCCGCCGAATCGATCGGCCAATGCCGATGGTAGATCCTGTTCGCGAGGGTCCAGCGAGCGAAGAGAGCTGGTCACCGTCTGCACACCGACCTCATCGCCAAGCACGAGGTCGCCCAGCACGTTCGCGAGATGTGATGCCAAGGGAGCACCATCGAAGAGCCGCAGCGCTGGTCGTGTTGCGCCGGCAACTGCCTCGGCGTCGCCGAGCAGTGCGACCCTGGTCAGGTGAGCACACTCGACGATGAATCGTGCCCCACGATCGGCGCTGTTCGAGAGTGCGTCGAGCGCCTCGACCATGGCCGGATCCATCAGTGCCTGCTTGTTGCCGGCGGCATCGTGCGTCAGGATTTGCTGATAGGTCTGCATGGCCGCAACGCGAGGATTGCGTGCAGACGCATAGCGAAAATCGAACTCGCTCTGGAATGCGGCATGCAGGTCGCCCCGCGCGATCAAACGATTCCATCGGTAGACGGCGAGCCGCCACGTACGTGGGACATCAGTCGATGTCAACCACTCGAGGTACTCGCGTTCGAGCTCTTCGCTCTCGAACCAGGCCCCTCGCGCCATCGTGGTATCGATCAGCCCGTGCCAACCGATCGCCGCGCAGCTCTCGATCAGATCGGGTTCGTCTCGAAGGGCGCGGAACGCCCGCTGATGCCCGAGCAGATCCGTCGGAAGATCCGAACCCGCTACCGCGAGCATCAGTTCCGCGTGCCTGGCCGTTGACTCATCGGGCGAGTTGCGCAGTGCGCCGATGGTTCGCAGCGGTTCGTCGTCTTCGAGGCAGGGCAAACCCAGCCGTGCCACCGACTGATACTGCCGGACCCGGGCAACGAGCCGCTGGAAGTCGGTGCCATTTCGTTCGACGTGGCCGACCAGGCGATCGAGCCATTCGACATCGAGCGCATCGCCGAGGAACTTGGCGTTGCTGAGTGTCTCGGCAACCTCGAGGGCGCCGTCGAGATCACCGAGTGACAGAAATTCCTCGAGTGCCTCGGCAGCCAGTTGCTGTGCGGTGCCGTGATGCCCCCGACCGGTCCAGACTCGCGCCAGCGCGGCCGTGATGGCTGCGGATCGAGCGTTTGGCCTGGCCGCGGTCAGCCAGTCGAGAGCCGATGTGAGAAGATCGGTGGCCTCGATCAGATCCTGCCGATGCTCGGCTCGCTCACCGGCGCGGAGGAGCGCCGAGCACACGCCGCCGTCGGAACCGGCAACGCGAACCGCTCGCGGCCCGGAGCCGACCAGATGATGGGCGTACCTCCCGAGATCGGTGGCGATGAACAGACGGGCCAACTGCTCGTGCCGAGTCTGTCGGTCCGTGGTGGTCAGCTGCTCCACGATGACGTCGGCAAGTACCGGATGTTCCAGCGACCACCGAGGCGCGCCCGCATCGACCTGCTCGACGATCAGGCGCCGCCGGGCCAATCCGCCCAGCCGGCTGGTGTCGGCGCCTACGGTGACAAGATCGGTCTCGGCCAACGGCTCGCCGTGAAGCGCGAGCATCTCGAGCAGTGCGAGTTCGTCGACGCTGCATCCGGCCAGTCGCCCGGCCATCAGATCCGATCCGAACGACGACATGGGGATTCGTGTTCCCGCGAACTGCCATACCGATCCGACCTGTTCGATGTCGCCACGCTCACGCAGCTGGCTCAGCGTCTCGATGACGAACAGCGGTGTGCCACCCGTCCGCTCGTGGAGGAGCCGAAGGAGCCCAGGCTGTATTCGGCCACCTCCGAGTGCCGACTCGGCAACCTCGGTCACACCGGCGAGGTCGAGGGGCCGCAGTACGACCTCTACTCCGCCGTCGCGCCGAATCCGGTTGAGCAGGGTCGTCGCGGCGGGATTCGCATCCGGATCCCCACTTCGCTCGGTGAGGAGGAGAGCCACTGGGACGTCGCTCAGTGAGTCCAACAACAGCGACAAGAACTCGATGGTTGCGTCATCGGCCCACTGTGCATCGTCGATCGTGAGCACCACCGGTCCCCGGGTCGCCATACGGTGCACGAGCGTGTGCAGCCCATGCAACAGGCGGGGTCGATGAAGTGAGACATCGGTCGTCGTCGGCGCAGCGACGGGCAGACCATCGAAGAGCCAGGACAGCGAGTGGAGATCGGCCGCGAGCTCCTCGATCTGTGGGCTGGAGCGGAGCACCGGGCCGAGTGCTTCGATGACGGGACCGAACGCAACCGGTGTCTGGAAGCGATAGGCCCGACCCGCCAGGATCCGCACACCGGGTGCGTCGACAACGGTCATCCGCATCAACGTGGTCTTTCCCGCGCCGGCCGGGCCCGTGATCAACACCACGCTGCCGCCTCCGTCATCGAGCCGATCCAGCGCCGCGCGTGCTGCGTTCAGCTCATCTGCTCGAGCAGGAAGCACGTTCTCCACCTCTGTTGACTAGCACCTGCCGCGATCGGCGGCAACGGGTACTCGACGGCATCGGTGTACGTACCATCGCGATACGTATCTGCCCCGGTACCGATGTCGGTCGCTCCTGGTTGTGATGAGGTGGTGCCATGGACCCGACCGGTTTCGACAGAGCTGCGGTCCTCTCCCGTCACTCGATGACCATTGCCGCAGCACTCACCACCATTGCCGACGCCGATGTCGCATCGGCCCTGCTCGACCATCCCATGCCGATCGATGAGCTCGCCGGGCGCACCGGGACCGACCCGAGGGGACTTCGTCTGATCCTCGATGCACTGGCGGTGGACGGTCTCGTCCAAGCCGGCCCGAGCGGCTACCGCTGGTGCGACTGGCCCGATATCGAGCAGTTCGACGAGCTGCGCCGGGGAATGGGCGAGCTACTCAGAACGGGAACCGTCGAGGTGACGGTCGAGGAACCCGAGGTCGCCCAAGCCACCTATCGAAAGGTGGTGGAACGTCTCGCCGGCTACTCCGCCCAGGCAGCAAGCCTGGTTGCGGCCGATGTCGGAGGCGGTTGGCGAGTGCTCGATGTCGCTGCGGGTGCCGCTCCGTTCGGCCGGGCAGCGGCGAGGGCGGGGGCAGAGGTGACGATCCTCGATCTTCCCAATGTGGTGGACGTGGGGGCGGAGTTGGCCCGGTCCGAGGGCTTGCAGCTTTCGACCATCGCCGCCGATGTCTTCGACCAGTCGCTCGACCCGCGCCTGGCGAACTCCTTCGATGCCGTCATCGTCGGTGGCTTTCTTCGTTTGTTCGAAGGTCCCCAGGTCGAGGCGCTGCTGGTGAGGATTGCGCGATGGCTCACCCCGGCGGGCCGAATCTTCATCGTCGACGCCGTCGACAACTTCGAAGCGAGGCGTCGCGGTCTCGCCCTCTACGCCGTGAGCCTCGCAACGAGAACCCGTTGCGGCGGTGTGCATTCGTTCGCTCACTACGCCCAATGGCTCGAACGCGCCGGCTTCGAACAACTCGAACTCCAGACCACCGACACCGTCGAGACCTCCATCGTCTCGGCGCGGACCAAACACGAATGACAGGAGCAACGATGTCCACCAACAACCCCGAGGTGACCTGGGCGGCGCCCGACAGCGGGATATGGGAACACGACCGCTCGCATCAGTCCGGCGTCGCCAGTGCCGCAGTGATCGAGCTCCTACCCCCTGCCTACGCCGACGGATTCAGACATGCCTTCGCAGAACTCGGTCTGCCGATCTCCCACATTGCCATCGAGTACGTCAACGGGCGGGCCTACACCAGTGCGTTCGTGCACGGAGCACCACGCAAGCCCGGCCCTCCACCACCCGACGTGGTGATTCGCCTTGCGTCGCGCCTGGTGCCGTCGGCGTGGCGACGGGCCAGAGTGGCAGAAGAGGCCCTGCAAGAGAATCAACCGATGCGCACGGTTGCCCGGTGGGAATCAATGCGCGCCAGCTGGATCGACCGAGTGCTCGGCTTCCAAGATGTCGAGGCCGAGACACTCGACGACAACGACCTGGCCAATCATGTGTCGGGGTTGGCCGGATTGAGCAGTGACGGTGTGCGACTCCACTTCGAACTGGTGAACGCCGCTGCCGCCTTCGGCAACTATCTGGTTGCGGCCCGACGGTGGGGGCTCGACGCCCCGGCTGCCATGGGCGCGGTCATGTACGGCGTCCCCGTGCATCACGAGGCGGCACAGCGAAAAGGGCGACTGATCGAGAGTCTCGGCACGGCCGACATCACCGATGTCGACGACATCCGTGCTCACAGCGCCGAGGCCGCCGAGGCGCTCCATGACTACCTCCGCTTCCACGGTTCCTGGGCCACGAGCGACGACATCAATGGGCTGACGCTGGCAGAGCAGCCGAACCTCCTCCTCCGTGGCCTCGGTGGCCATGAACACATCAGCGGGACACCCAGAACGCTCCTGGCCAAGCTCCGTCAGCAAGTCCCGACAGCCGAGCGCGACGATTTCGACCGGCTCGCAGACGAGGCGCAACAGGCCCATGCAATGCTCGAAGACAACAGCGCGCTCCTGGCGAGCTGGCCGCTCGGCCTGCTCGGAAGGTCGATGCGCGTCGCAGGGGTTCGACTGACGAGCCGTGGTGCCATCGCCGACCCGTCGGATGTCTGGGTCATGACAACCGCCGAGGTCGCACAGACGCTTCGAGGCGAGGTGCTGCTCGATACCGATTCCATCCGGCAGCGGGTGGAGCTCGCACGGCACCTCGCCACGGTGGAGCCGCCCGACGTGCTCAACGGTGAGCCGGGACCGATCCCTGATCCTTCGCTCTTCCCGAAAGCGGTCGGCCACTGGGTTGCGGCGATGGGGGCCTACATCGAAGCGAAGATGGTCGCCGGACGTGTGGTCAGCATCGGCTCCGTGCCCGTCTCCGGCCGCGCCGTCGTTGCCGAGTCGGTCGACGAAGCTCTCCGTCGGATCGAGCCGGGCGACATCCTCGTCACCCGCGGCACCAGCCCGGCCATGAACGTTCTCATACCCTTGCTCGCTGGTCTGGTGACCAGCGACGGGGGCCCGGCGTGTCATGCTGCGGTCATCTCCCGGGAGTTCGGTTTGAGTGCTCTCGTCGGCATGCGTGAGGCGCTCGAGACCATCCCCGATGGCGCAACGATCGAGCTCGATCCCATCACTGCATCGGTCCGTCTGTTGGAGCGCGCCGACGAGGGCTCCTGACCGACCGCACGGGCGTCGGTTCGTCAGGATTCGATTGCGGCGGCGACCGGGTCTTCCTCGGCCCATCCGTAGTGCATGCGCCCGTGGTCGGCGTTCGCCGCCATGATGCCGCCGACCGTCCCGTCGGCCCACGGCGCTCCGGGGATCGTCGACTCGAGATCGTCGTCGGAGAGCTCGGCGAGCAACGCGATCGTGTCGGAGCGAACCTCCTGTCCGACACGGACCAACTCGGCGAACGATTTGCCCGAGTGCTCCGCCTTCCACTCCTCGGTCCACTCGTGAATGGACGCCATGATCTGCTCCATCGACTGAGGGGAACCATCACTGCGCAGCCGCGGCGCCAACCCCTGATCGCCCGAGACGTGACGCCGGAACATCGCATTCCAGTTCCGTTCGATCAGCGTGGTGTGCACGAAGTGATCGGCAAACGACCAGCGGCTCTCGGGGTCGTGCTCACTGAACGTGCGCGGAGCATTCAGCTCCTCGACCGACATCGCTCCGAGTCGCTCGAGCAACCAGGCGCGGTCACGGTTCAACTTGATCTCGATGTCGATGCGATTCATCCACCGAACGTAGCGACCATCATGCCTCGGGTCGAGCCCGGCTCACCATGGCTCGAAGCGCCCGATCACCGACGACGCCTCGGCTCCTGGGACCGAAACGCCGACCAGCCCCTCGCCCAGCGGCTGGTGGGTCGGCGCCGCACCATGACGTAGCGCCCGATGCCGGCGATCACGAGGCACATCAGTGCAGCAGCCCACGAGACGACGGGCAAGACGACGGCGCCGATGAGCCCTCCGATCATCAAGACCTTGGCGATGGCGACAGTAGGGTCATCATTCATGGCATCTCGACACTATGTGACCGCAGCCCCGCGACCCTGATCACATCGATTGCGGCACGATGGCGGCTCGGCGCAGCGCGTCACCGCCAGGACATCCGGTACGGTCGGCGTTCGGAGTGCACACCATGTCTGATCAGACAACGGAACCAGCCGAAAGCCCGAGATCGTCGAATGTTCCTGCGTTCGTTCGGCGCGCCGCCAACTCCACGGAATCGGTGCTGCGTAGCGATCCGATCAAGCTCAAGCAAGGCCTCGACGGGATCAAGGACTGGACGGCGCGCCTCCCCTCGATTCTCGACCCGCCCCGGTGGCGAGCACCGCTGCCGAACCTCACCGAACACTCGCCCGGTTGGCGGCGTCACGACCGAACGCACCTCGAGATCAATCTGGACCATCCGACGGCCGGCCCCGGACAGACATGGGAAGCCTGGATCTTCCTGCCACAGAGCTTCCGGCTCGACGCCGACACGTATACGAAACGCCAGATCGGTTCTGACATCCAGTCGTACGTCAGGCTCAGCGCCCCGGAACTCGACTTGAACGACTTGCCTCGCGAAGCCGAGGCCGTCGCCGGACTCATTGGCGAGGCCACCCCCGACGATGCGATCGATGAGCTCAAGCTGTTTGCATGCTGCGCTCGCGAGTCGATCGCTCGAGCCACCCTGGCCGTGCGAATGCTCGACACCACCGTCGAGCTCGAGGCAGGGGCCGAGACCCTCGCCCATGCCGCCGAGTCGGCAATGTCCAGCATCCGAAACACCGTGCTCCCCGCAGCCGAGCTGGCCGATCCCAGCGTCGCCGAGACAGCACGCTGGGTGGATGAACACCTGTCGAACGTGCTCGAGGTGGCGATGGTCAAACTCGTGCGGGACCTGTCTCGTCGAAAGTCGACCGCTCCGGCGGTGGAACGGGTCAGGCTCGCCGCCGTCGCTGAGGCTCGACACCGAGCGGTGGAGGGAGAGGGTCCGAGTGTGTCATCCGACAGCAGCACCTTCGAACTCGAACAGGTCGAGCGCCATCGGCACGCGTTGAAGCGGTTGACCTCCTCGGTGCTGTGGCTCGACTCGAAGCCCGGCGACGCCAGGCGAAACGCCGAACACGCGCTCCACTCGATCGCTGCCGGCCTCGCGATGACCTTCGCCGTCGTCGCTGCGCTGCTCTACGGCGCGCCGAACGATGCGGCCGATGTGTGGGTCTGGGGTGGCCTGGTCGTGTTGGCGTACATAGGCAAGGACCGGATCAAGGCGACACTCCAGGAGCGCTCCGATGGCTTCATCGAGCGCCGCTACCCAAACCGAAAGTGGATCGTCCGACGAGGCGCCGCCGGCGAGCAGGTCGCCGCTGCCGAGGAGAAGTATCAGTTCGTCCAGCCTGATGGCCTCCCACCAGAGGTGGCAGATTTCCGCCGCGATCTCCAGCGAGATTCGCTCGGCGAGATTCTCGAACTCGATTCGATCCTCCATCACCGCAAGGTGACGACCGTCGATGCTGCGCTCGTGAGGGCGATCGACCCTCGCTTCGATTCGCTCACCGAAATCCTTCGCCTCGACGTCGCCCGGTGGCTGACGCACACCGACGACCCATCGAGGAGCGTCACCCTGGCCGACCCGGAATCCGGGAAGCTGATCAAGTCGACGCTCCCCCGGGCCTACGACGTCACGATTCTCCACCGCCTGTCTCCAACGGGAGCGAGCACGCCGTGGAACGCCGCCCGAGTGGTGTTGAGCCGCAAGGGCATCCGTCGCGTCGACCAGCTCGACCCCTGATCGGCCTCTCTTCGCCGCGTCGACCAGCTCGACACCTGAGCGTTGTGCCATGGTGCGGTCATGGCAACGACGTCCCCGTCCCCCTCGTTCTTCGATCAGTGGTCCTCGACGTACGACCAGGTCGGCCTCCAGGCGCTCACGTACCGTCCGATCCACGATGCCATCCTCGATCGCCTGAGCTCGGTCGAGCCGAAGGTGATCGTCGACCTCGGGTGTGGCACGGGTCAGCTCACGCAGCGGCTGGTCGAGCGATTCCCCGAGTGCGCGGTCGTCGGCCTCGACCTCTCCCCCGGCATGCTGTCGGCGGCGGCAACGCGTCTCGGTCGAACAGCGACACCGGGTACCGGACTCGTTCGAGCCGACGCCCAGCGGCTGCCCCTCCGACCGGGGTCGGTCGACGTCGTCGTGTGCACCGAGTCGTTCCACTGGTACGAGGATCAGAGGGAAACGCTCCGGGGGCTTGCTGACGTGATCCGACCCGGGGGCCGGCTGCTGATCGCATCGATTGCGACGACGAGCAGCATCGGCGACGACGCCCTCCGTCACCTCTCCTCGATCGGACGACGGCCGATTCGGGCGCTTCCGCCCCACCGACTCCGTTCCCTGCTCCGACGCGGCGGATTCGACGTCACCCACCAACGCAGGATTCCACGCCTGGGCCTGATTCCCTGGCCGGTCCTGACCGACAGCGTGCGTCGTTGAACGAACCACGCCAAGACCGATCAGGGCGAGACGCGGCCGGCCAGCAGCGTGCTGCATGGCCTGGACGTACGATCAACCCGCTCGTGGTACGTCGCTGACGACGCCGCGATCGACGAGGCCCTGGTACTCGGCCTCGCTGCGGCCGAGAAAGCCGACGATGACGTCGTGATTGTGTTGCCCGTAGGTCGGCGACGCACGCCGGTGGGTCAGCCGCTTGCCATCGAAGACGTAGGGAAGGCCCGGATAGCTGTAGCGGCCGACGCTGGGATGGTCGAGTGGAGTGAACCAGCCGTTGGCGTTCAGGTGTGGATCGCCGACGAGGTCGCCACCGTGCTGGACAGGGGCGGCAGGCACACCGGCGGCCTGGAGTCGGCTTGCGAGCTCGTGCCGGTCGAACCGAGCGGTTTCGGCAGCAAGGTCCGCATCCAGCGCTCGCCGATTCGCCCATCGCGAGTCCGCCGAGTCGTAGCGTTGGTCGCTCGAGACCGCCGGTACTCCGAGCTGACGACACAGTGCGGCAAACGATGCGTCGTCTGACGCCTCGATCGCAATCCACTCGTCGATTCCCCGGGTCGGATAGGCGCCATGGGGTGCCCGCTCCGGACGATCGTTGCCGACGGCAACCGGTGGGGATGCGCCACGATCGGCAGCCAAGAAGACCTCGCCCGCCCAGTGCATGGCCGCTTCCCGCTGGGCGACCTCGACGTGCTGTCCCCCACCGGACTTGATCCTCGCGGCCAACGCCGTGAGGCAGGCGGCCGCCCCGTGAAGACCGCCGACCGGATCGAGGTAGGCGCTGCCCGAACCGAGTGGCCCGGAGTCGGGATACCCGATGAGCGACGCCAGCCCCGCCATCGCCTCCATCGTGGGACCGAGCCCCTTCAACGACGACTGCGGCCCGCCGGTACCGAAGGCCGGCATCTCGACGACGATGACCTCGGGATTGGTGGTCACCAGCTCTGCGTAGCCAAGCCCCATGCGGTCGAGCGCACCCGGGGTGTAGTTCACGAGCACGATGTCGGCCTTTTCACCCAAGCGCCGAACGAGCGCAAGCCCGTCGGCGGTCTTCGTGTCGACCACGACGGTCGACTTGTCGTGATTCTGCGAGTTGAACCAGCAACTCCGGTCGTAGGGACGGTCGCCCGGTACGCCATGCGGATAGAGGTGGGTACGAGACGGAGACTCGACCTCGCCACGCCACGTGTCGACCCGAGTCGGGCCCTCGACCTTGATGACGTCGGCACCGAGCATCGCCAGATGCCTTCCGGCCATCGGACCTGCCCACGCCACCGTCAGATCGAGGACCCGCACCCCGACCAACGGTTTGGCCTCGGCGTCGAGTGATCCGAGGAAACCGAGACCCTTGGCGGTGTGCGTCCACGGTGTCTCGACTTCCCGGGCGGCGTTGCGTTCGAGGACCGGAGCCGGTGCGATCATCGGCGTTCGGCTCATTCGGTACAACGGTCCGAGCGCACGCTGACGCCCCGCCTCGGGCCACTCCACCCACTGCCAGTAGCCACGGGCGGCGAGCTGCGGGTCGTCGAATTGGCTTGCCGGTTCGCGGAGCGGGGCGAGGATCAAGCCATGCTCGGCGGCGCCCTCCACCATGTCAACCACACGCAAGTGTCGGCCGCTGTTGCGAAGTTCGCCTTCGGCCTCACGCCAGCGAACCGACAGGCTCGACCACTCGGCGAACCGTGGATCGTCGATGAGATCGACGCGGTCCAGCAGCCGGCAGTACGTGGTCCATTGGTCCGGCCGCAGGAAGTAGACGACCCAGCCGTCGGAGCACTGCACCCGCCCCTTCGGCCTGGCCATCTCATCTCGGAAGGTCAGGGTTCGGTTGTAGTTCCACTGGCCGGAAAAGTTCTGCTCCATGGCGGCCGCGCACTCGTGCACGGTGACTTCGACCATC
The DNA here is from genome assembly GCA_963698395.1 of uncultured Acidimicrobiales bacterium. GTDB lineage: Bacteria > Actinomycetota > Acidimicrobiia > Acidimicrobiales > SZUA-35 > JBBQUN01. The sequence continues at coordinate 542,608 of CAVOQQ010000006.1, read as the reverse complement.
GCCGGCGGCTTCTCGCCGGCTCGCATGCGCAGCGATCAAGCCGGCCACCAATCCTGCGTAGAGATAGCTGCCTGCGGCGTAGGACGTGCGCATGCCATAGCCATAGAGCGGAGGTTGCCCGACCAACCCATTCATGAACATCGAGCCCGACAGCGCCTGGTGCACCAGCTCGCTCCCCTGCCAGTTCACGTACGGGCCTTCGCGTCCGAACTCGGTGACGAGTCCGACCAACGGTCCACTGCCGGTGCCACCGCTGGTCCGATCGACGATGGCGTCGGCCAGTGCCGGATTGGAAACGACGACCACATCGACCCGCCCGGCTGCCGACACGATGTCGGGGTGGTCAGCGGGGTTTGCCTCGTCGAGACCGCTCCGACCGGTCACGTACTTGCCGGTGTCGAGGTGGCGGAACAGGGCCGATTCACCGCTCGGCGCTTCCCCTGGCTGGTAGGCGTGACGACCGAGGGTCTGGTGACCCGGACGTCCCTCGAGGAGTTCGACCTCGGCGCCGTGGTCGGCGAAGAGACGAGCGGCATAACGCCCGGCAACGTGATCGCTCGCGTCGAGGACGACCAACCCGGCGAGTGCACCGCGGTCGCTGATCATGACCGCAACCGAAAGATCGACTCGCTCTCGAGATGCACGACGACGTCGTCGGTCCGGTCGTCGATCACGACGAACTCACTCGACACGTACCCGTGTCCACGGTGGTCCCACACCCGCATGACCCGGCCCCGGGCCGACATCGGGGTGCCGATGGGACGAGTCCCGAAGAACGACGCCCGCAGTCCGCGATGGACACGCGGATCATCGAAGCGAAAACGCAGCGGAAGCACGTGGGCCGAGACCCGAGACAGCATCGCCGGATGGAGCACTCGGCGATAGATCGGATCCTCGATCTCGTGGGCAGCGAGCCACGACGTCACCGACGCCGGTGAGGTGTCGATCGGCAGGACCGGCAGCGGCCCGGCGTTGCGCAATCGCTGCTCGTCGACCGGTGGCGGATCCGTTGGTGTCGGACCACCAGGGAACGAGATGGCGTACGGGCGAGCGGTATCGGTCCGACGCCGGAAGCTGCCATCGGCGCATAGACCTCGACCCTCGACGTGCACTTCGACGTCGAGCACGTCATCAGCGACGGCATCGGCTTCATGGTCGGCCCCACCGGACTCGGCTCGTTCCGTGCACGTGATCAGGAGCGAGTCACCGTCGTAGACGGGCCGCTTGAAACGCATGGACGCCTCACCTCGCCCCAACCACTCGTCGCCCCATCGCTCGTGCGGTTCGGCAAACGCATAGGCGAACAGGGTGAGACCAGGGACGATGGCACCGGAGAAACCGTGCCGTAGCGCTGCATCGGTGTGGATCGGGTTCTTCGAGTCCGGCGAGGTGTTGCGAGCCGTCACCTTCACTGTCGACATGGTTCCCTCTTCTCGTTGCGCCGGCCGAAGCGTGCGAGGCCGGTTGTCGGTCAGGTGTGACGGATGCTCATGCCACCGTCGACCGGGACGATCGCACCGTTCAGGTAGCTGGCCGCCGGCATGCACATGCTGAGCGTGATGTGGGCGACCTCCTCCGGATCGCCGTACCGGCGAAGCGGCACGCGCCGCTTGGCGTAGATCTCTTTCGACTCGTCGTCGAGTCCGGCCGTCATCCCGGTGTTGATCGGGCCGGGACAGATGCAGTTGACGGTGATCCCCGTCCGACCGAGTTCCACCGCCAGGCTCTTGGTGAGTCCGACGACACCGGACTTGGTTGCGGTGTACGCAGCCATTCCCGCCGTGGTGACGATGGCCTCGGTCGACGCGATGTTCACGACCCGTCCACCTCCCTCGGCAGCCTGGAGGTCGGGCAGGCATTCCCTGACCAACCACGAGTGGGCGGTGAGGTTCACGGCGATGGTCTTCGCCCAGTTGGCCTCGTAGGATTCCTCGTCTTGCATGGCCGAGGTCGGCAGGGCGACGCCGGCGTTGTTGATCAAGACGTCGATGCCGCCCAGTCGCTCACGCACGTCGCGAACCAATTGCTTGACGGCGGCGTGATCGCTCACGTCACACGTGAACCCTTCGGCGACGTCGTTGCCATGAGCGTCACGAATCTCATCGACGACCGTGAGCACACCTTCGGCGTCGAGGTCGACGACCGCCACTCGGGCACCCTCGTCGGCAAAGAGGTGGGCGGTCGCCCGCCCCATGCCCGAGGCGGCGCCGGTGACGATCACCCGTTTGCCGGCAACCGAGCGAGAACGAGAAGTCAAGCGAGTCATAGGGCACCGTAATCCGATGGTCGCCCAAGTCTCCAGTGAAAGCTCAGAGGCTTCCAGCACTTCCTGCAGCGAGGCCCTTGGCTTTGAGCCCGAATCTCGGTGGCCGCCGGCCGACTCGGACTAAGTTCACGGCCACTCGTCGCTCGACCCAGCGAGCAAGACCCAGCCATCACGAACCGACACTCAAGGAGACCACCGATGTTCTGCCTCGCCGATATCTGCCGAACCCAAGCGGCCGAGCGCCCCGACAAGCCGGCGCTGATCTGTGATGACCGGACGCTGACCTATGCCGAACTCGACGCCGAGAGCTCCCAGGTCGCCAACGCTCTCATCGAGTCGGGGGTCGGTTCGCAGGATCGGGTCGGATTCGTCGGCAAGAACATCGCCGAGTACTTCACACTCTTCTTCGGCGCCGCCAAGATCAACGCCGTCACCGTTGCGGTCAACTGGCGCCTCGCCCCACCGGAGATGGCGTACATTCTCGACAACGCCGAGGCCAAGGTGGTGCTCGTCGAGGCCGAGTTCCTCGACCACCTCGCCAAGATGGACCTGCCGCAAGCCCCGTTGATCGTCGTGGTCGGTGAAGACTCCGAGCACCGCTCGTATGCCGACTGGATCAGCGGTCGCTCGACCGATGACCCCAACTACCCGACCGACCTCGACGACACCGGTGTGCAGCTCTACACCTCCGGAACCACCGGACTCCCCAAGGGCGCCGAACTCAGCAATCGCAACTTCGAGGCGATCGTCGGACCGATCAGCGAGATGATCGGGATGAGTGCCGACAGTGTGGTGCTGCACGTGCTCCCGCTCTTCCACATCGGCGGAAGTGGCGTCGCAACTGTCGGCCTCGCCAACGGCGCCACCAACGTGGTGCACCGAGACGTCGACCCCGGTCGGATCTTCGCCGACATTCCCGGCCGAGGCGTGACCACGGCGTTCATGGTCCCCGCGCTCCTCCAGGTGCTCCCCATGATTCCCGGCGCATCCGACGTCGACTTCTCGTCGCTGCAGTCGATCTTCTACGGAGCGTCCCCGATCACCGAGGAGGTCCTCGTCGCTTCGATGGCGCTGCTCAAGTGCCCCCACGCCCAGGCCTACGGATTGACCGAAACCACCGGCGTGATCACCTGGCTGCCACCCGAAGATCATGATCCGGCGGGGCCTCGGGCCAAGCTGCTCCGATCGGCAGGCAAGCCAGTTCCTGGTGTCGAGCTTCGTATCGTTGGAGACGACGGCCAGTCGCTCGGCGACGGCGAGGTCGGCGAGATCTGGGCCCGCACGCAGCAGAACATGAAGAGCTACTGGCGCAACGAAGGCGCCACCGAGGAGGTCTTCCCCGAAGGGCGAGACGCCGACGGCCTCGGCTGGTTCCGCACCGGCGACGCCGGCTACACCGAAGACGGCTACCTGTTCATCCACGACCGGGTGAAGGACATGATCGTCTCGGGCGGCGAGAACGTGTACCCGGCCGAAATCGAGAACGCCATCATGGCCCACCCGGCCATCGCCGATGTGGCCGTGATCGGGATCCCCAGCGATCGTTGGGGTGAGACGCCGTTGGCGCTCATCATCCCCAAGCCGGGTGAAGAACCCAGCGAGGAAGACATCATCGCCCACTGCGCCGAACGGCTCGCCCGCTTCAAGCTCCCGTCCCGGGTGGAGCGGGTCGACGAGATTCCCCGCAACCCCTCGGGCAAGATCCTGAAGGTCGAGATGCGCAAGCCCTACTGGGAGGGCCGAGATCGCGCCGTCAACTGAGGGAAGAGCCGCCCAACGACACCGCCAGGATGGCGACCATGGACAGAGCCAGGATGGCGCCGAGCCAGGATGGCGACCATGACAGAGCCAGGATGGCGACCATGGACAGAGCCAGGATGGCGACCATAGACAGAGCCAGGATGGCGAGGATCTGTCGCCGGCGACCGGTGAGGTTCAATGGCGACGGCTCTCAGGCGGCTCATCGATCTCTGCTGGAGTGACACCGACGGACCGATTCGAGAGCCGCCGCCCTGTTGCGGCCACGATGGTGGTGGCGATCGTCAGATAGATGCCGATCTTGATGAGGTCGAAGGAATCGCCGATGGGTGGGTCGAACAGTCGGCGATTCACTTCATCGGTGTAGAGCTCCGAGTAATGATTGGTCGCCGTGTGGAACAAGACCGCTGGAATCACACAACCGGCAGCGCTGCGGGTCAACCAGATCATGATCGGGCTGAGTGTGAGTGTGATGCCGTACAACGCCGGCACGGATTGGCCGCGACCACTCCATGCATCGATCAGATACAGCGGGAGGTGCCAGGTCCCCCAAAGCAGACCGTGAACCACCGCTGCCACGAAAGGACCGAACCTCGCGACCAGGGCCGGCACACCCACCCCTTGCCATCCGAATTCCTCCATTCCACTTCCCAGCCAGAACAGCAGTCCGACGTTGATCGGCGCAGCCGCAGCCACCCAATACCAAGCTGGATCATCAGACAGCGACGCCGAGCCGACGAACAGCACGTACACCACCAGATGAGCCGTCGCGATCAGCAGAGGCAAGATGAGTACGCCGAGCATGACGAACCGCCATCGTCGGTTCGGCCATGCGACCCGGCGGAACCAGGACCACGCCCCTTCTGACTGTCTGGCAACGACCAAGGCAGACACGAATGGCCCATAGGAGCCGAGAATGACGATCAGGCTCGTTGCATCCGCCAAGCCCGGAAGCATGATCGCCGACCCCCAAACCGCCCAGCTCATCGCGAACGCCAGCCCAGCTACGGCGGTGCCTGCTCGTCGATCGGTGGCGCCGGCGGCGACACGAATGAGGTTGGCGGGTCGGGCACGATCCACTCCGATGTCACGGACTCGGGAAGGTGCGGCCCGTGCACTGCCCAGAGCTGGGCCCAGCTCGCCACATCGCGAACGATCGCTTCGGCCTCGACACCCGATTCGAACGGTCCCTCGGGTGGGCCGTCTGCCGATTCCCATCCGTGCCGGCCATAGGCGTACCAGGACCCCGACCGCACACCAACGGTCCACGGTCGCCCGTCACGTGTGAGCAACATCCAATCCGACAGCACGAGTTCCGCCATCGTCGACACCACCTCGCCCAATCGATAGGAACGTCTGACGCGCTCGACGCAGCGAACGAGTCCGGCGACCGCCCCGATGTCGCCCTGCGGTTCCGAGGGCTGCCCGACGGCCTCGGAGCTGGTGGTCGCGGCCGTCCCCGCGGGCAACGGCGCCACACCCTCGAGCCACTGCGGCCGCCTTGCCCGCTGCCAGCCCGTGTCGCTGCGGAAGACCCACGAACCGTCGCGCTGGGGACGCCACCAACCACCGCTGCGATCGCGATAACTGACGTCCTCGTCCGCCTCGAACGCTGGATCGAGCACCACGTGACGTGTGACCTCATCAAGGGCTTCGGGTCCATACCAGGCGAGCATCGCGTGGGTCATGGGTTCTCCGCTCGGCATCGAGCAAGCTGCTGGCGATCGACATTGCGGCTCAGCTCGACCTCGGCCCGGTCGAGCTCGAGCTCGTGGATTCTGGTGCCGAGGTCGACGAGATGATTCCGCATGTGGGCCCTCCGCTCGGCCCCCTCACCCCACTCGCTGTTCTTCGACCAGAGCTCATAGGCCTTGAACCCGACGCCGAGCACCGGCCCGATGTCGCGAGCGAAGGATCCCTGCACCGTCGCTTCCAAACGCTGGGCGTCGGCGGCGCTCAACACTCCCGCTTCGACCGACGCCTTCACCGTCCGGAGCGCCTTGGAGCCGGCGATCTGGGCTGCCAGGCCGGTGAGACTCTCCTTGAGGAAGGCGCCGAACGCAGCCTGGGTAGGATCGCCCTGCTCCGCTGATCGGAAGCCGATTGCGTCCGTCACTGCCTTCTGGGCGACCTCGTCGGGGTCGAACTCCTCCCCCATGAACGCAGCCTGAAGTGCTTGTGTCATGACGCTGCGCCGCAAGCTCTGCTCGAACGCCGACACCATTGCGTCGAGCGTGCCCGACGAGGTGGTCGGGCCCGCGAGCGTGTCGAATCCGAGTGTCGCGAGGTAGGAAGCTGCGCCCCAGAAATCGGACTCTGCGTCCTTTTCGATGTATTGGGTGAGCGCCCAGCGCTCGTTCTCCAGGGGGAGAATTCGGTTCTGGATGTCCATCCACTTCCGAAGCGAATCCCGATAGTTGCTGACCAGCGCTCCACATGGATCGCTCGAATCCACCTGACTCGTCCGATGCGAATCGCGGACGGGACGAGACGGCGGTTGGGGCGGCAGCGGCGGCACGAGGGAGGGCGCCGGGGGCGCGGGCGGCTCTACGGGGAGGGACGAAACGAGCTCAGGGGGCTCAGGGGGCTCATGGGGTTCGACCGGTTGGACCGGTTGGACCGGCTCGACCGGCTCGACCGGCTCGAAGACGCGATCGATTTGGGTCATGGCCTCGTCCGGGCTCAGCGGACCCTGTCCGAGGATCGAGCTGATCAGCACACCGGCGTCGGCGGCCGAGATGAGTCCGATGGCCACCGCTGCGATCAAACCGCCGATGGCCTGCCCGATCGCCGCATCGGAGTCGATCTCGTCCGGAGTCGCGACCGGAGTCAGCGGCGTCACGAGCCCGCTGTCCTCGCCTGGCGGAGGCTCACTGGTCGGGGCCAGCGTCGAACCGGTGGCCGGAACGCTCGAGGGCACCGGGGTGGCTGGAGCCTGAGTCACGGTCGATGCCGATACGAGTCGGTAGGTCCAGATCACGTAGCAGGCGTTGCCGCAGTTCAGCGCGCTGATCCCGATCGTGTACGACTCGCCGCTGGTCGGCACCGTGGTCTGAAGCACCCCGGAGTTCGTCTCCGGATCGCTACACACGTACTCACCACTGATCACCGTCGTCTGGACGCAGCTCGCCCCGGCTCCGACCGCCTGGTCGTTCCATCGGTGGTCGACCAGCATGATCACGTTGAGCCCGAAGAAGTACTGCGTGTTCAGGTTGCCCGTGTTGCGACCCGACACCGTGACCGGGATGGAAAGCGAAGCGCCGGGCTCGAGCCGGTCGGGGGCGCGGTCCACGATGCCTCGAACAACGCCTCGGCACCGATCAGGTCGTCGGGTCCGAACGACTCGACGACGGTCAGCGAGCGGTCCGTTGCCGTGACCACCCAGTTCACCGGGTCCGCGTCCCCATCCGGATTGACCTGTGTCTCGACGAGTACCCACTCGGCATCGGCCTGGGCAGAGGCCTCGCCCGATTGCGCAACTCCGAACATTGCCGGAACGGCAACGACCAAGACGGCAGCCACGACACTTCCCGCCCGGGCGCCGAGTGCGCTCCGCTCGATACGAGGTTGGCGTCCGGCGATCGTGCCTGCCATGACACCGACACCGAACCACGAAACGGCCTGACCGATCTGCAAGGCCCTGCTTTGCGCCAACACCCCGGCCACCTGCATCACCACCACGCCAGCGGCCCACACGACGATTCCCGTGACGGTTCGGGATGCGAGCGCCCTACCGTCTCGCCAATTGATCTTCGTGAACCACCCTTGACCGGTCCCGAGGAGTAGGCCGCCGCCGAGTGCGAGCAAGACCCACCCGAGTTCGCTCGAGACACCGACGATCGCGGTCATCGCTGCGACCGACACGATCGACACCGCGAGCCGCGCCAGGTCGAACCCGACCCGAACCGGGCGGGGCCGGCGGGCCGTCACGATTGCGATGGCAACGAAGACCACGGTGAGCACGATCGATCCCGCAGCGAGGATCCGTTGCAGGTCCCACTCGACGGCGACGATCATGCTCCACCCCACATTCCGTCCAGCCGAACGAGCAGCGGCGACTCGAACGTGCCGAGCCAGACTGTTTCGTCGGCGACGACCAGATCAGCGATTCTTCCGAGGTCGGCGAGCGCGCGGTAGACCGGGGTGTCGCCAATCCGGCCAGGCCACCACACCACCGCCGGGGTGCCCTGGATCGTTGTGGCCATCGCCAACCGATCTTCGGCGCTGGCGATCCGGCCTGCCAACGCGACATCGTGTTGCTCGATGATCTGGCCGGTCACCGAGTCGATTTCGACCAGATGCAGACCGCCGTCTCCGGGGCACGAGTCGACGGCGAGGATCCCGGAGCGGTACGCCGCCAGGCCGGCGAGACAGGACACCTCGGCCACCGCGGTCACCTCGCCGGTCGTCGGTTCGAGGCGAGCGACCCACCCGTCGCTACTCCAGGAGTTCCAGACCCACAGCGCTCCGTGTGCCGCAACGACACCGCCACCCGAGGAAGCGCCATCGTTCACCCGATAGCGAGCCACCACCTCATCGGTGGCCTCATCGATCCGTACGAGTTCGACACCCAGGAACCCCTCCAGTAGGACCCACACGCCTTCGGGGGTGACGGCGATGTCGGTACCACCGTGGTCGCCGCGCACCATCGTGTCGTAGAAGCCGGCCTCGATCCGCGCCATCACCTCACCCGACTGCTCATCGACCCGAAACACCTCGATCCGATCGTTGCGGGTCACCCATACCGAACCGAATCCGACATCGAGGGCGTAGCTGGTACCGCTCGTGCCTCGGTCCGACAGCGCGACCGATAGCGAGACGTCGTTTACGGTCGGGTCGACCCGGTAGAGGACCCCGGTGTCGGACCGAACGGCCCAGACAGCCCTCGGGCTGACTGCGAGCGCGGTCACTCTCGGTCGTAGGAATTCAAGCTCCGGGTCGACACCTTCCCCCAGTCGGATGTCGGTCCTGGTCACGTGGACCTCGGTCGTGGTCGGAGCCGGAGTCGTGGTGCTCGTCATTGCCAATGGCGCGGATGTTGGGGAGGGCACAGGAGAGACATCCTCGGTCGAGGTTGTCGTACCCTCGACCGCCGTTCTCGTGTCGCCGCTCGGCCGGTTCATCGCCAGTGACGCCAGACCGGCGAACAGCAACCCCACGCCGACGAGCGCAGTCGCGACGAGGACCAACGGCGGCCCCCTGCGGTGAGGAACCTGCCCCGAGAACAACGCTGCATCCTGCGGAGGCAGTGACAACGCTCCCTGAGGATCAGCCTCAGCGGCGAAACGGTCGACCGGCTCGAGTCGCCGGCCATCAACCCACCAGACATCCCCGTCAGCGGCCCGCACACGAACCCAGACCCCAAGGCGGTCCAGCTCGGTGACCACCGCGCCAGCACCAATCCGACCGGTTGCCACCTCCGTCGAATCGGGGGACAACCGCCCGGGCAACTCGGTGGAAGTGCGCCAGTCAGCCATCACCTACGATCGTCGATTGGTCCGCGGCCCGAGCAAAGAGCCGAAGGTCCCCCGCTTCGCCGAGCGCAAGGCAACACACGTTGTTCTTTGGGCCGTCGGCTGTTCTTTGGGCCGCGTCGGACGCTTGCCCCGGTTGCTACCGGACCGATCGGGCCATCACCTCGGCGATGGGTGCCAGCGACATCCAATCCTGCTCGAGCGGCCGATGGACATCCGCATCGACGAGTGTCGGGAACGCAGCCAGCGGTGTGAATCGGATCTTGCCATGCCGCAGCCCGATCATTGCGTTGGTCGGGCTTTCGGCAACAACTTGCTCGACGAGATGATGGACGCTCTCCCACGCCAGCCGGGTCGCCTGGATCCGATCGAACGGCGACGGATTCCCGCCCTGCTGCACGTGGCCGAGGATTGCGCCGCGAACATCGAACAAACCCTCTCCCTCGCGCTCGAAGAGCGCCTTGATGAAGTCGGTGGTGTAGGTCTCGTCGGCGTGTTCGCTCCGAATGACGAGGCCCAGCCGTTTGCCGTGTTCGAACCCGTCCTTCAACGCGTCGAGGTCGGTCTCGAGATCGCGCAGTGAGATCCCCTCCTCCGGGACGTAGACGCGTTCGGCACCGCTGGCGAGTCCGCTGACCAGAGCCAGGTACCCGCAGTCGTAGCCCATCACCTCGACGATGAAGATCCTCCGAGAGGCCACGGCCGACTGCTTGATCTTGTCGACGTCGCTCACGATGCTGTTGAGCGCGGTGTCGGCGCCGATGCTCAGCTCCGACCCGGGGAGATCGTTGTTGATCGACGCGGGGAGGCAGACGATCGGGATCTTCAGCGCCGGATGGACCTCGGCCAGCATCTGCATTGCATGGGCAGACTGATACCCGGGCCAGCCGCCGGCCACGAGGATCCCATCGATGCCGTGAGCCTGGATCTGCGCCGCGACGTCGGCGAGCATCTCGGGGCTGGCGACCGATCGGCTCGTACCGAGTTCGGCTCCGCCGCGCCCGACCCAGCCGGACACGCTCATCCAGTCCATCTCTTCGACCTCGCCTCGGCCCAGCCCGCGGAACCCGCGTCGGACCCCGAGCACGGTGTGTCCGAGGTCCATTCCGGCCCGGACCGCAACTCGGACGACGGTGTTCATTCCCGGCGCTGGGCCACCGCCGTGCAACACGGCGAGCCGAAGCCTTCGCTGACCGGGCGCCGGCACGTGCGGTTGGGCGCGCACCATCGTGCGCATCATCCGGAACGAATCGCGAAAGCTGCCGCCTCGCATCGCCATCGCTGCGTCGTAGTCGTGCCTGGCGATGACGTCGGCGACCGACCTCGTCTTCGCCACGCTCTCCATCAGTGGCGAGTTGACGATCTGGTGGCCTCTGATTCCGACCAGTTGCGGCTCGGCGTCGGGCGACGCGGCAAGGTGCTGGACCGCGGCGTGACCGAACACGGTGCCGAGGTACCGGTCGAACGCACTCGGAGCGCCGCCTCGCTGCACATGACCAAGGCTGGTGACACGGGTGTCCTCTCCGCTGAGTTCCTCGAGGACTTTCTTGACCTGCTGAGCGGTGATCGGGTTGCCGTGCATGTCCTGCGCACCCTCGGCGACGATCACGATGTTGGAGCGGCGCCCGATCGCCCGGCCGGCTTCCAGCGCTCGACACATCGACGGCGCCCACTCGTCGGTATCGGGTGGGTTCTCCGGGATCAGTACGAAGTTGGCTCCCGTGGCGAGCGCGCTCATCAACGCCAGGTAGCCACAATGGCGTCCCATCACCTCGATGACGAAGGACCGTTGGTGGCTGGACGCCGTGCTCTGGATCGCGTCGATTGCCTCGGTGATGCGATGAAGCGCAGTGTCGGCGCCGATCGTCATGTCGGTGCCGAACATGTCGTTGTCGATCGATCCGACCAGGCCGGCCAGCGTCAGGCGGCCGTGGGCGTCGGCTTGTGCCCGTTCGAGCTCATTCTGCTCGACCAACTCGTCGAGCAGCTCCGACCATTCCTCCCGGAAGAGGTCGGCCCCGGTGAGGCTGCCGTCACCGCCGACGACCACCAGCGCATCGATGCCATGCTCAACCAGATTTCGTGCTGCCTGCCGCCGACCGTCGCGGGTTCGAAACGCCTCGGAACGAGCGGTGCCGAGCACGGTCCCCCCGCGATGCATGATGCCGCCGACGTCGTCCGAGGTCGCCGGTCGTATCAGATCACCGCCCTCGACCAGACCCCGCAGCCCTTCGAAGACCACGAACATCTCGATGCCCAGGTCCAACCCGGTCCGGACGACGGCACGTACCGCAGCGTTCATCCCGGCGGCATCCCCGCCGCTCGTCAACACGGCCAACTTGGCGAGCCGTCGTGATGTGCTCGGCATTGCCGGTTCCTTTGTCATGTTCCCACCTTGATAACACGGTCGGGTCGGGTCGAGATGCATCCCCCCGTGCCGGGGCGAAGGCCAGAGGGGACGCTGGCGTGGACGCGGGATCGAGGCGCTTCATTGTGCCGGTTCGACCGCGCATCCGCCCCGGTGGCCGAAGGTCAATCGGCACAACTGCGTCACCGGCGTTGTCGAGGTGACCGTTGGGCTCGGTGGCCGGTGCTCATGTTCGTTCGTCGGGTCTTGCCGCAGCCTTGCGGCAGTCTTGCGGAAGTCTTGCGGCAGTGTGGAGGGCGGTGGCCGGACCGGCGGGAGTCAGCGTTTGCGAGTGAGCTGGACCGGGAGGCGTGTGTAGCCATTGACGAACGACGAGAGGGTGCGCTCGGGTTCGCCAACGACCTCGATGCGCTCGAATCGCTGCAGGATCTCTTCCCACAGGATGCGCAGCTGGAGCTCGGCCAGACGGCTGCCCATACAGAAGTGGATGCCGTAGCCGAACGACAGGTGACGTTCGGCGTTCGGCCGGTCGAGGTCGATGGCATCGGCGTTGTCACCGAAGACGGACTCGTCTCGATTGGCCGAGAGGTACCACATCAGCACCTGGTCGTCTTTGCGAATCTGCTTGCCGCCGAGTTCGGTGTCGCAGGTGGCGGTGCGCCGCATGTAGGCCAACGGCGTCTGCCAGCGAATGATCTCGGGAACGAGGTTCGCGACGAGCGACGGGTCGGCGATCAGCTTCGTGTATTGATCGGGATACCGATTCAGCCCGTAGACGCTGCCCGACATCGAGTTGCGGGTGGTGTCGTTCCCGCCGACGATCAGCAGGAACACATTGCCGAGGTGGGCCGCCGCCGGCATGCCCTTGGTGGCTTCCCCGTGAACCAACATCGAGACGAGGTCGAAGCCAGGGTTCGCCTCACGCTCGACCCAGAGTTGCTCGAAGTACTCGAGGCACTCCTGGATCTCGGCTCGTTGCTGCGCTCCCGATTCGACCACCCCGCCGGGTTGGGGAATCGAGGTGGCGACGTCGGACCATCGGGTGAGCTTGTGTCGATCTTCGAGCGGGAAGTCGAACAGGGTCGCCAGCAGCAGCGTGGTCAGCTCGATCGAAACGGTCTCGACCCAATCGAAGGGCTCACCCTCGGGAAGGCGGTCGAGCACACCGACGGTACGTTCCCGGATGAGATCGTCGAGGTTGCGAAGGCTGCTCGGCGCCGAGATCCCACGGACCGTCTTGCGCTGTGCCGTTTGTTCCGGCGGATCCATGGCGATGAAGGAGGAGGCGTTGCCGAGTGATTCGGGAATGGGTGCGCCAACCGGCGGACCGATGGTGATGCCATTGGCCGAGGAGTAAGTCTTCCAGTCGCTGTCGACGGCGCGCACGTCTTCGTAGCGAGTGACCGACCAATAGCGACCGGCTGATCCGAGCTCGTTGAAGTGCACGGGGTCTTCGTGTCGCAGCCGAGCGAAGTGGTCGTGCCAACGATGCTCCCGGAACAGGTGGGGATTCATCGGGTTGATCTCGTCGAGCGTCAGATCGGCGGCCTCGCCGACATCACCCCCGAAGATGGCCTGCTCCATCTCGGGACTTCTCACCGGCTTGCGGGCCAGCCACGTCTCGCGGTCGATCTGGGTGTCGGTCATCGCTTCCCCCTCGGAGTGATGTTCAACGGCTTCGCATCCGACGCTAGTTCGAGACATGACACTCGACCACCCGACCAGCGTGCCGCCACCACCTCGACCACCACCTCCTGGACTTCGTGGCCGTCAAGTCCGACTTGCTGGTCTGGCGCTCGCTGGCTCGAGGGTTCCGGAGGGTTGACCGCGGCGGGCGTAGCCGCCCTTGCGATGCCGCTGTTGATCGGTGCGCTGCTGGTGCTGTCGAGGTTCGTGGATCATCGGGCTCCTACTCGGCGGACCATGGCCATCCTGACCGCGGCGACCGCTTCGCTGCTGCTTGGCGCCAGACTCTCATCATACTGACTTTTTTAATTTCAAAAGCTTTTGATTTACGTACATCTGTTCGCTATTCTTCCACCATGGTCCTGGGCGGGAGCATCGGTGGAGTACTCAGAGACTCGCCACACGAACCAACCATCGGCGGAACGACAACGCCTCTCGATGAGCGGCCGTTCGCCGGCGTCGATCTCGCCACGATCGATCCGACCGACCTGTCGAAGACGCAGCTGCACGAGCTGATCCTCGAATCCGAGCACCGGGCACGGCAGGCCAAGGCCGACTACTACCAGCTCTGCGCCGAGGCGAAACGTCGCAAAGGCCCATCGGCCGATCAGTACCGCAACGAGACCCTGTGGCTTGCCGACTCGCTCCGCATCGCCAAAGGCACCGCCGGCGGTGTCCTCAAACGCGGCGCCCTCATGTTCAGCATCCACACCGAACTCGGCGACGCCTACCGGGCCGGCACCATCAGAGACGAACACCTCGACCTATTCGCCCGCATCTGGAACAAACCCGCACTGCGCTCCTTCCTCACCCGAGACCTCACCGCACTCATCGGGTTCACCCGCAACGACTGGCCCACCTGCAACTCCTTGTTCCAGAGCTGGGAAATCCTCGTCGACCCGGTCGATCCGAACGAATACGCCGAACGGGCCCACACCGACCGGTCACTCACCTTCACCAGCCCTGTGCAACAGCACGTGATCATGGAGATCCTCACCACCACCGCCGCGTTCGCCTTCGTCGAACCGGCGATCAAGGTCCTGACCGACGAACTGTTCGAAGCCGACTGGGCCGAAGCACGGGCACGCATCGGTGACGGCGCCACCATGGAAGACCTCCACCGCTCCGACACCCAACGCCGTCACGACGCCCTGTTCCGCCTCATCCGCAACGGCATCGGCGCCGACCCTGCCACCGCCAACCTCGTCGCCAACGTCGTCGTCGACAACGACACACTCGACGAACAAGCCGAACGACGAGACGCCGAAGCCCGAGGCGAAACCTTCACGCCGTGCACCTTGACTACCGAAGAGGCCTGCCGACGGGCCGCCACCCGCCGCTGCGAAACCGAGTCCGGCCGCCCGATCTCCCCCGCCGACGCACTCGACATCGCCATCGCCGGCCACGTCCGCCTCTTCGTCATGAACACCAAGACCCGCAACTTCGAAGCATCAGCCAAAACCCGGCTGTTCACCGGGGCCCAACGGCTCGGCATCATGATCCGCGACCGGCACTGCCAAGGCCTCGGCTGCGACACCCGAGCCTGGCACTGCGACACCGACCACACCATTCGCCATTGCGAGGGCGGGCAAACCGTCCCCACCAACGGCGAACCCAGATGCGGACCATGTCACCGCCACAAAACCCGACTCGAAAACCTCGGACTCTGGCCACCCGGGCCCTAGCTCAACCGGTTGCCCGTTCGTTCCTCCAAGACCCCGCCACCCTCCGCCCCAAGCGGGGCACCGGCGCGCTCTAGATACCGAGATCGAGCGCGTTGTAGCCCCGTAGCGACTCCCGGGCTTCGTCGTTCCACTCGAAGGTCTGCCCGACCTGAGGGGCATAGGCGTAAGGGTTCTCGTCGGGAAAGCGTTGGCAACGAGCGGCGATCGCCAGCCCGAGCACACGTGAGCGCTGCACCACTCGCTCCTCGTCGTAGATCAACTGATCGCTGCCGGGCGCATGGATGCCGTTGCCGCGTGACCCGACAACACAGTCCCTCGGGTGAAAGCCGAAGTTGACCGTGATGCGCCATTCGTCGCTCGTGTTGGGGAACGAACCGTGAACGGCCTGGCGGTTGGTGATCCCGACGTCTCCTGGGCCGCACAGCATCGGCACGGCGCCGGGCAACCGGTCGGACCCGGCGTCTTCGCACCACGCCTTGATGTCAGCGAGTTCGAGGTGAGAACCAGGGACGATCCACAGACCGTTCGCCGAGTTGCAGCCATAGAGCTGCGCCATGAAATTGAACCCATGGCTCCCGCGGTGGAACTTCGGGGTGTTCCAGTGGGTGGTGCCATCTTGATGCCACGACACCGCCCCGCCGAGCCTCGGGGCCTTGAACCACATGACCTCGTTGAACGGTGAGAAGTCCGGACCGTTGATCGCCTCGGCGACCCTCAGGAGGTCGGGGTGGGCGTAGAGCCGAAGTGCCGCGTCGGAGAACTGGAGCGAGCCGCCCAATACCTGGGGCACCCACTCGGGCGCATCCTCGGCGGCGGATGGCTCGAACATCTTGAACGGGTGGCGACCGTTGTTCTTGGTGGTGCCGCCCAGCGAGTCCGACAGCGGACGCACCATGCCCATGCCGCCGCCACGGCCGTCGGCACCGAGAGCAGGGCGGCCATGACGATCGACCGTGCCCTGCGGCTCGAGCGGGCTGCGATCGAGGATGTCGAGTGCGTCGCGTTCGATGTCGGCGAGCTCTTCTTCGCCGACGACCCCTTCGAAGACATAGAAGCCGGTGCGCCAGTACGCCTCGAGGATGTCGCCGGCCAACTGCCCGTTGGTGTCGTATCGGATCGGCCCGCGGTTGCCAAGCGTCATGGCGCGGGCTTCGCCGTCGGCTCGATAGGCATCCATGGCAGCCTGCTGTTCGCCGTAGCCGACGAAGGTGGTCGCTTGCTCAGTCATCTGTTCGTTCTCCTTCGGTCCCTGTGAATACATCAGCACAACCGAGAACCTTCGACATCATCCCTGGTGGGTGTGCAGATGACCTTGGCCCGTGGCGGCGGTCGATCGAACGCGAGAAGCTATTGCCGGAGGTGCACAACATGAGTGATCAGAGCAAGAGCCGGACCGACGCCCTCGAAGCGGCAGCGGCGAAGAGGATCGAACTGAAGGAAGCGCTCTCGCAGGTCGAGCGAGTCGCTGCGTCGCCGTCAGCGGCAGCAGGTTGGCGAGACCGACTCCTCGAGGAATTGGAGAAGCTCAGACAGGCTCTGCTCGAACACATCGACGAGGTCGAAGCCGAGGACGGCCTCCTCCACGAGATCTTGACCGAGGCTCCCCGATTGGCCAATCAGATCGAGAGCATGCGCACCGAGCATGGCGAGCTGACTCATCGAATCGAGCAGAACATCGTGGATGTGCGAGACCGCGAAGACGTGATCGACCTGCGGTCCGGGGTCCTCGAGACGTTGGCTGCGGTCGCTCGACATCGCCAGCGGGGATCGGACCTGGTCTACGACGGCTACAACGTCGACATCGGCGGAAGCTGAGCGACGTCGTCGTGTCCTATCCCAGGAGATTCGCGATCACGAACTCGGCACGACGGTTCAGCTGAGCGCCCTCGTCGGTGTCGTTGTCGCCGATCGGCGACGACTCGCCGCGGGCCTCGATGACGATCTGGTCGGGATCGATCCCGAGATCGGTCCAGTACTTCTTGACCGCCGCGCCTCGCCGTTCGGAGAGATCGAGGTTGAACTCTTCGGAGCCGTCGGCATCGGTGTGGCTGACGATGGTGATGATCACCTGGGGATTCTGGGACAGCAGAGCCGTTCCGAGGTCGAGCAGCGGAACGAAGGCAGGATTGATCTGATCCGAGCCGTAGGCGAACAGCACGAGGTCTTCGACATAGAGGGGTGCGCTTTCGGGGAACGCCGCCGCGGGGTCGATGACATATTCGTCGACGACGTTGTCGGCTCCGACAACGGCAGCAGCCCGTTCGACGATGGCAGCCGCGATTTCCTCGCTGGGGATGCGACCACGCAAATACAGCTTGCCCCCTTTCAGCACCGCACGCCGTTCGGTATCGACCTCCTGCGCGCCGGCCTCATCAGCTGCGTCGGGCAGTGTGGTTGGCGCTTGCGTCGTGGTCGGTGCTTCGGTCGTGGTCGGCGCCTGGGTCGTGGTCGGTGCTTCGGTCGTCGTTGGTGAGGCAGTGGTGGTCGTCGTGGCGGGTGTCGCCGACGAGTCGCTCGTCGTCGTGATCTCGTCACCGGTGGCGGCCGCATCGTTGCCGTTGTCGCCACGACCGATGGCGAATCCCGCAGCGCCGACCAGCAGAGCGAGTGCCCCTGCGCCGAGGACGGGAAGGAGCAGTGACCGCTTCGGCTCGTCGTTCTTGGGTGTGACAGGACCGGGGTCTCCTCCTTCGGGAAGTGACCGAGCTGCCCAGGTTGGTGGCTGATTCATGATGCCCTTCGTGCGTTCGAGGATGCGAAGGTCATCCTCGCAACCTTGTCGGTCAGATCGAGACCGGCGACGGAGAAATCGTGCACGCGGTGCTCGCCGCTCGAGTCGAGGACGAGAAGCCCTTCGGCCGCGCCTTGATCGTCGGCAGAGGCAAACACGAACACAGGAAAACGATGAACCAGTTGCTCGAGTCCCTCGGTTCCGGGGCGAGTCGAGGCAGTGGCGCACACGAGTCGCGAGCGTTGGTCGAGCAGCGATTCGAGACGCCCAAGCGGGTCAGCCAATCCGGCTCGACGGTAGAACTCGAGTGCTCGACCGAGATCGGAGACGACCAGCAGCGCAGGGATCTCCCGGCCCGACGCCACGAACTCCTCCAACCGCTCCATCATCTCGGTCGCTGCCGGAACGTCATCGATGGCCGCATAGCCGTGACATGACGGCAATTGGGCCAAACGGATCAGTGACCGGTCGCCGCGATCGAGCACGAACATGGGCCGGTCGGGGTGCTCGCTTGCATGATCCAGAACGGCAGAGGCAACGAGCGATACGACATCTTCTCCTGGCTCCCCGACCACCATCAGGCGCTGCGCGACACCCGCACTCGCACGACGCTCGGGTGTGAGGTCGATGGTGGGAGCATCGGCGGGCATCTCGGTCAGCGGAGCAATCGGCGCATGATCGTCGGGCGGCACGACGACCGGCGGGGTGTCACCGATGGCTGCGTCTTTCTGTGTGACCTCTGCCAGAGCGGCCACGATCGACTGGGCGTGGGTCTCGGTGATGCCGTGAGGTACCAGGCCCGTTGCCGATCCACTCTGGGTCTCGGCCATCGCGACACCATCGTCACGAACGATCAGTGTGGTTCCACAGTCGACGACCAGCTCGTCGTCCGCCTCGGCGAGGATGACGAAGCCGGGCCCGCTCCGCGGCGGCACGACCCCATCGAACACGTTGATCTCGTGGGTCCACCGGCCGGCCGAGCAAAAGCCGTCCAACCAGGCCCAGTCGGCCTGGCGATCATCGGCGGCCGAAATGGTGATGCGAAGCTCGGAGCGATCGGCCTGAACCATCGTGGCCGTCAACAAGTGACGGGCAACCGCAAGCACCGACCGCCGGTTCCCGACGATCCCGATCGTGTCATGATCGATATCGACGGTGAACGGGACGGCGGGCAGGAAGTCGTGCTGGGTGACGATGGCGTCGTGGTTCCAGCCGGCAGTGGCTCCGTCGTCGATGCGTGGCTGCCAGCCGAGGTCGCCGGAGGCAATCGACACCTGGCCGTCGAACGCGCCGACGAGCGACCGCCGGCCGGCGGCAAGATCCGAGACGCCTGCCGGCCCAGGATGGGCGTGGCGAAGCTCCCGAGCGGCTGCGGATCGGGCAGCCCGCAGGTCTGTCGTGAACGATTCGGTGACGATGGCACGTTGCTCCCTTCGCTTCTCGTCGGCTCGCTTCGAAAGCAGGTACCGAGCGACGGCGACGATGGAGAGCCCCAGAACGACGACGATGGCGAGCCTGACGATCCCGACTCCGGCAAGAGCAAGGACGAGGGCGAGCCCGATGACGGCCACCAACCCCAGGAGCAGGCCCCAGCGTTGCTCACCGGCGTCGTTGACCTTCGGCAGGGGCGGCACCCGAAGCTGGGTTGGCGGCGATGTGTCCTTTGTGCTTGCCGTGCTGTCGACCATGAAATGGTCGGTCGCAAGTTGCAGGACTTCGCCTGGACGCACCTGCACGCGATCGAGGACGGGCGTTCCCTCGACGGCAAGCGGCTCGTCACCGCGGGCGGCGAAGATCCGGTCTGCTCCTTCGACCGTCAGTTGGAAGCTCGTTGCTTCGGGTTCTCCGGATCCCAGACCCTCCGAGGCGGTGTGTTGCGGCCCGAACTGAAACGACCCGGTGCCGAGCGGCATGATCAGACCGGCCGTGAGGCCGGCCTCATGTCGAAGTTGTACGCCCGAATCGAGGTCGCCGGTCTGGTCCTGGTTCAGGTTGCCCACGATGACGGAGAGTACGGGCCGCTGACCGTCGCTCACAGAGCGAAAATCCTCAGCAGACGGGGCGACGGCATCGGGGTGCTAGGGAGCACTGCTCATCGATCGTCCTGGTCGGAGGACGGCAACCGATAGGCTTCGCCCCCCGACCTCCAGGAGATCCGACGATATGGCCGCAAACAAGCTCACTTCGCTGCAAGAGTCAGAAGCTCGCCGGATCGCGGCCGAGGAAGCAAAGAAGAACAAGAAGACCGTCGTGCGTACCGACGCCGAGAAGGCCGTCCGCAAGGAACGCGTCGAGAAGGCGAAGGATGCCCTCAGCCGTTCGGTCGGCATCAAGGGCGACCACGTCGCAACCGCTCGCGCCGCACTCAAGGACTTCCTTCGCAACCTCAACGAGCCGAAGCAGCCCGATGACGCTCGATTCGAATCCCTGATCGAGGCGCCGTTCAAGGTTCCGCCGAAGAAGAAGTCGAACGACCGCTACTAGCTTCGCACCGCCAGACTACGGTCATCGGGTGGACACCGATCAGTCGAACCCCATGAGCTGGATCACCGGCGACGCTGCCAGCCGGGACAGCCTGCTCCAACTTCGGCCGCCGCTCGCTGCCGATCATCACCGTGTCGTCGATGCCATCTGGGCCGGCCCGGTCGCCCTCCGAACGCTCGAGCTGTGCCGCCTCCGAACAGCGAAGCTGCTCCGCAATCAGACTGGGCTCGCCGAACGGACCGCTGGAATCGACGACCTCGACGAGGCGACCATCGCCGCCCTTGCGGCGTGGCCGACCGATGAACGATTCAGCGAAACCGATCGAGCCTGCATCGCACTCTCCGAACAGTACGTACTCGATGTGCACGGCGTGACCGACGAGATGGTCGACCGGGTCACTGCCGCGGTTGGAGCCGATGGCGTCGTCACCCTCACCACTGCCCTGGCCCTATGGGAACTCATGCATCGCTTTGACAATTCGCTGCTCGATACGGCGCCGGCGAGCGCACCGAAGACGGAGTCGCTCTGATGACCACCACTCCCCGATTACCTGCACCAACACCGGGCACCGCTGCCTCGATCCGTTCGACGTGGTCGCACGCACCGGAGCTCCGGGAATGCTTCGACCGTCTCTATGCCACCCTGTGGACCGGCGGAACCGTGGGCGAAGACGTCAAGGAACTCGTCCGCCTTCGCAATGCTCGGATCACCGACTGCGGATTGTGACGACAGGTCCGATTCATCGCGGCCCGTGAGGCCGGACTCAGTGAAGCCCTGGTCACCGAGATCGATGACGACCATCAGAACAGCGATCTGCCCGAGCACTACAAGGCAGCCCTGGCGTGGGCCGATGTGCTGCTCAGCGGCGGGCATGCGCCCGAGGCAGAACTCGAGGCCCGGTTGCGGGCCCACTTCGACAACGCCCAACTCGTCGAGTTGACCTACGCCATCGGCTGCTTCATCGGCTACTCCAAACAGCTCATCGCGCTCGGGCTCGAGCCCGAGGCGATGGAGCTCCTGTTCGTCCCCACCCCTTCGTGACCGACCCATCCCGCCGTCGTTGGCGGTTGGGTGTTCAGCGTGTGATGCCGGCTACGCCGGTGGGCTGACGGCCAGGGTCGAGTAGCGGAGATCAGAGAGTGCACCGTCGGTCGTCGATCCGATCGCTGCACGGTCGGATCGACTCCTGCCGGCGCCGAGCACGACGAGATCGACACCGTACAGCACCGCCAGACCCTCGATGGCCGTCACCGGCGGTCCGTCGATGAGATGCACGGTGGTCCCGGCGGGCAGATCGGCGCCACCCGCCAGATCGTCCAGCCAGTCGCGGTGCGCCGCCTCGACCTCGTCGGCCAGGGCCGCCAGTTGCTCGGTGCTGACGCCGGCGATGGACGTACCGGCCAGGAGATCGGCGCCGAAGAAGCGCCAGGCGTGCATGACCCGAAGGGACCCCCCGTGCACCTCGGCCTGTGATCGGGCCAGTTCCAGGATGCGGGCATTGTGTTCGCGATCGTGGGACGGATCGACCGCGGCAAGCACGCTGGCACCACGAAACCCCGGACGCAGCAACCAGACCGGGCAGTGGCACGCATCGACGATCCTTCTGGCCGACGTGTTGGCGACGCCCGTGCCGTCGGTGGCGATGATCACCAGGTCGTGGCCGGCTGCCTCGACGGCGTCGTGCACACCCCGGTGAAGCGATCCACCGACGACCTCCGTGTCGATCTCGGGACGGCCGGCGAGAGCCGCCCAGCCCGCCAGGCGAGCGATGGCGGCTTCGCGGCTCAGCCGCTTCAGGGTCGACAACAGCTCGCCGTGTCGTTCGCCGAGCAACGCTTCGGGCTGACTGTCGAGGTGTGCCAGCATGGAGAGTTGCGCACCGGATCGTTCTGCCAACTCGACAGCTTCGAAGAGCCCGGGAGGAGCCTCCGGTCCGTTGGTGATGGGCACGATCAGTATTTTCCGAAAGCGCTGCATCGCCAGAAACTAACACAGAATCTACAATAGGCCCATTCAAGAAGGTGTATTTACGCGACCGATTCAGCGGAACCGAGCCGAGATGAACCACCGACCAGTCGATCAGCAACCGAGCGTCAAGCAAACAGCCGAACCGTCCGCATGGTCGTCGTGGATCCGCCGGCTCGTCACCCTCGGCCTCGTCGCTGCCCTCGTTTCACCCGCCATTCGCGACCAAGACAGCCTGCCGCTCTCGACCTATCCGATGTACTCGAGCACACGAACCAACGTGAGCAGCTACGTCACCGCCACCGCGGTCGACCAAGACCGACAGGCGTCGACCCTTTCGGCACTGACCATCGCAGGAAGCCGTGATCGGCTGATCGCCCAGTCGTTTCTCAACGACGCCGTCCGGCGCGGCGACGCCGCTCGCATCTGCGTCGAGATCGCCGAACGGGTCGACCCCGAGCTCGCCGCCGTGGAGATCGCCACCGAACGCCACGACACGATCGCCCGACTGAACGGCGATGCGTCGCTCCTCGAACGCGAGGTACATGCGTCGTGCGAGGTCACGCGATGATGCGCTCCTCGGCTGCCTCGATCGCCCGACGAGTCGATCAATGGGTTCTCGCCCCTGCACCTGCGCAGCGCCTGGCGTTGCTCCGTGTCGCCATGGGTGGCTACGCCTTCGTCAACGTGTTCATCAGCACCGGTGAGTTCGCACGCCTTGCGGATCGGCCGGCGAACGAGTTCGAACCGGTCGGGCTCGCCGGCTTCCTCGATGGTCCGGTCGCTGCGTCGATCGTGTGGGCGTTGTTCGCCGTCTCGATCCTCAGCGGGGCGGGCTTCGTCGCCGGAGCCGCCTATCGCGTTGCCGGACCGGTCTTCGCGCTCGCCACCTTGGCGTGGGCGACCTACCACGCGTCATGGGGTCAGATGCTGCACTTCGAACACCTCGTGACCCTGCACCTGTTGGTGCTCGGCTTCTCCCCCGCCGCCGACGCACTGAGCTGGGACGCCCGGCGACGGGGCCCGACCGATCGGCCCTCGGCCGTCTGCTACGGCTGGCCGATTCGGCTGCTCGCCATCATCACCGTCGTGACCTACATGCTGGCGGCGGTGGCCAAGATCCGTGTCAGCGGCTGGACGTGGGCCGATGGCACGACCCTGGCCAATCACATCGGCTACTCGGCCACCCGTCTCGATCTCCTCGGCGAACCGCGGCCGCCCCTCTCGGCCCTCGTGATCCGCAACGACTGGCTCATCCAGCCGATGGCGCTCGCCAGCCTCGGCATCGAACTGCTTGCGCCGCTCGCCTTGCTCGGTGGCTGGTTCCGCCGGGTCTGGGTGCCCAGCGTGTTGCTCTTCCACCTGGGGACGCTCACCACGATGTTCGTCTTCTTCTCCTACAACGGACTCGGCTTCGCCGTCCTCCCGCTCTACCACCTCGAGGACGGCGTCGAGTTCATCCGTCGCCGGGCGCGCGCGATCGTCGGCGCCCGCCACACCGCGTCGCCCACTCGAACGTTTCGCGGCCCCTGAAGGCTCAGCCGGGGATGTCCTTCCAGGCGACGTCTTTGTCGACCCGCACATCACCGGGCAGACCGAGCACTCGCTCGCCCAGGATGTTGCGCATGATCTCGGAGGTGCCGCCCTCGATGGTGTTGGCTCGCGACCGCAGGAAGCTCTTCGACACCGTGTAGTCGCCACGACCTTCGGTGCGAACCAGTGGATAGCCCGGCTCGTGCAGCATGCCCTCGGGTCCGAGCAGGTCGATCGCCAGGCTCCACAGCTTGAGGTTGAGTTCGGCCGACGCCAGCTTGCCCACCGACCCTTCGGGGCCGGGGTTGCCCGACCCTGCCTGGGCACTGGCCCGCAGCGTGGTCAGTCGCATCACCTCGGCGTCGATCCAGAGCTTGGCCACCTGATCGAGGAGCGCCGCCCGCTCGGCATCACCGAAGCGGTCCTTGTGTTCCTGCCACACCTTCACCAGCGTGGCGATGTTGCCCTTGCCCCGATCGCCGGTGCTGCCGCCGAGAGCGACCCGCTCGTTCATCAACGTGGTGGTGGCCACCCGCCAGCCGTCACCGACCGAACCCAGCAGGTTCTCGTGCGGCACGCGGACGTCGGTGAAGAACACCTCGTTGAACTCGGCGTCTCCGGTGATCTGGAACAGGGGTCGGATCTCGACCCCGGGTGCCTTCATGTCGAGGATGAAGTACGACATCCCCCGATGCTTGGGCACGTCAGGGTCGGTGCGCACGAGCAGCATCCCGTAGGACGACACGTGGGCTCCGCTCGTCCAGACCTTCTGGCCGTTGACGATCCACTCGTCACCGTCGCGTGTGGCCCGCGACGAAAGGCCGGCCACGTCGGAGCCATGGCTCGGCTCGCTGAACATCTGACACCAGATGTCTTCGCCGGTGAAGATCCGCTTGAGATGCTTGGCGTGGTGCTCTTCGGAGCCGTAGGTCAGCACCGTCGGCAAGCCCATGCCGATCCCGATCGTGTTGATGGCGAGAGCGTTGTAGTCGCGACCGGCGTCTCGGATGGTCTGATCGACGACCAGTTGCATCTTGGGTGACAGACCGAGCCCGCCCTTGCCCTCGGGGAACTGCACCCTGGCGAGCCCGGCGTCCCACAGTGCGCCTCGGAACGTCACCTCGTCGGCGTCGATGCCGACCGACTCGATGGCGTCGGTGGTGCGTTGGCGGATCTCGGCTTCGGTGATCGACATGCTTGGCTCCCGTTGTGCGCTCGTGCGTGCTGGCTGACGGCGACGCTACTCGGGCTCGTTCGAGCGGTCACATGCAGCGAGCGGCAGCAGGGCCGGTTGCAGCCGTTCCGGGATTGGAGGTACACAGAGGCATGACCGACACCTCCCAGGTCGACCTCCTTCTCGACCAGCTCGAGCTGGAAGAACTCGACGTCAATCTGTACCGGGGACACAATCCGGCCGAGCGTCACAATCAGCGGGTGTTCGGCGGACTGGTGGCGGCGCAGGCCCTGCGGGCTGCCACCCTCACGATCGACGTCGAACACCAGCCCCACTCGCTGCACGGCTACTTCCTGCGCGGCGGTGTCCCAGGACGACCGATCGTGTTCCATGTCGATCGCATTCGCAACGGTCGTTCGTTCACGACGCGCCGGGTCGTCGCCGTGCAGTTCGGCGAAGCGATCTTCAACCTCACCGCCAGCTTCCACAAGTTCGAAGAAGACGAAACCGACTACCAGCTCAGCCTCCCGACCGATGCCGGGCATCCCGACGACGCCGCCGATCGGGTTCCGCGCGACGATCTCCACGCCGAGTGGTTGGCACGTTCCCCCTTCCACTCCCGAGAACTCGGCCCGGCGACACCGGGGCCCGATGGGGTCTACCCGTCGACTCGGCGCGTGTGGGTCAAGGCGAAATCACCACTTCCCGACGACCGTCTGCTCCATGCCTGCCGCGCTCACCTACGCCACCGACATGGGAGCGGTGACCGCCGCCGCAGTCCCGACCCTGGGCGAGCGCTGGCAGACGGCGATCACCCAGACGATGTCGGCCAGCCTCGACCATGCGGTGTGGTTCCATCGGCCGGTGCGAGTCGACGAGTGGTTGTACTTCGACGTTCAGGCCGTGAGCAACCAGAACTCACGGGGCCTGGTACGGGGAACGATCTTCGATATCGATGGCAGGTTGGTGGCCTCGATGACCCAGGAAGCGTTGATCCGCAAGCTCACACCCCGGACGCTCGATCCCGAACTCGGTTGAGCCGTTCCCGGCTCGCCCGTACGGCGCGCCGAACTGCTCGACCACCGACTGAGCTCGCGTCCATCCACGGAGCGCCGAGCCGAACGCGACCTCAGACGATGAGATCCCGACCTCGAGGTCGAAACCTTCGCTGCGATGACGCCGATGGCACGACCCTCTCGCAAATTGTTTCGACCGAACGCATCTCGAAGCGTCGCCGCAGCGAAGCATTGGTGGAGACCACGACCCGAGGAGTCCCGATGCCCGCCCTTCCCCAATCGATTCGACTGAAGCTTCCCTTCATGATCGCCGGGTTCGCCTCCTTCTTGTTCTCCGTCTGGTTGTACTTCATCCAGGACGAAACGATGGCCGGGATCTTCGTCGGACTCTGGGTTCCGTCGATCCACTCGCTCGGTACCCTTCTGCTCACCCCGGTCCAGACACCCACTGCCGGCACCGAGAACGCGGTGCGATCATGAGCAATACGGTGATCTTCATCGTGGGGGTGGCCGTCTTCGCGCTCACGGTGTGGGGCACCGTGATGGCGGGCAGCCTGGCGCTGATGGAACACGAGATCGAGCAGAACCCGAACATCCCGAATGACCCCGACGAAGGCGACGGGAAGAACCGATTCGGGCTGCGCGGCGAGTACTGACCAGCACGCTCGGTCTCAGCCGCAACCACTCCGAACTCGTCGACGACCCGGTCTTGGGCGTCGCCTCTGCTCAGCTGATCGATGGTGGCTCGGGCCGGTTGTTCGACAGGACGAACCCGAGGTTCACCGCGTTGCCTCATCGGCCGATTCGAGAAGCTCCGATGCGGTGCGCATCAGAGCGGGAACGCGGTCGGCGATGGTCTCCATACGCTCATCGGTCGAGTCACCCATCTTCCACCGGTGGTGGAGCTGCTGCACGACGACGGCGGTCTTCCACTGGGCGAACGCCTCGTACCACCCGATGGCCGACACATCGAGCCCGGTCTGCTCGCCGTACCGCGTCGCCACCTCGGCCCGGGTCGGTAGCCCCATGCGGGTCATGCCGTCGTGGCTTCCTCGACGGACTTCCTCGGTGTCATCGGGGTTCGGCCAATAGTTCAGCAGCGTGCCGAGATCGATCAGCGGGTCACCGATGGTGGTCATGTCCCAGTCGAAGAACGCCACCACCCGGTCGGGGTTGCCGGGCTCGAACATCGCGTTGTCGAGCTTCAGGTCGTTGTGCACGAACGACACCCGCTGGCTCTCGGGCATCGACGCAGCAAGGCGAGCATGGATCTCGGTCATCTGGGCGTCGTGGGTCGGGTCGGCAACCAGGTCCCAACGCTTCTTCCAGCCACTCACCTGGCGCTCGACGAAACCATCGGGCCGGCCGAGGTCGCCCAGGCCGCAGGCCTCGGGATCGAGGAGGTGGAACTCGGCGATGGCATCGACCAGGGCGAGACCCATCCGATGGCCGACGTCGGGAAGGTGACGCATCGATTCGGGAAGCACACCACGCACGACCTCCCCTCGGCGCCGTTCCATCACGAAGAAGTCGGACCCGGCGATCCCATGGTCCTGGCAGAACAGGTAGGCCTGGGGTGCCTTGTCGAAGAACTCCCACAGGCGTGACAACACCTTGTGTTCCCGCTTCATGTCGTGTGCGCCCGGAGCGATGGTGCCGAACGGTGGGCGGCGGAGCACGAGCTCGGTGTCGCCGAACCGGATCATGTAGGTCAGGTTGGCCGCGCCGTTCGGGAACTGAAGAACCTCGAACGGGCCGGACAGGTCGAGCTCCGCCGGCAGCTCGGCACGCAGGTAGGTCTCGATTTGATCCCAATCGAGTGCCTCGCCCGGGCGGACTTCGGCCATCTCCGGCGGGGTCTCATCAGCAAAGGGATCGACCGGCGTCTCGTCATCAGTCGTCATGATCAGGCCTCACTCGTCGTTTCGTGTCACTGGGTTTCGAGGTGGCGTTCGAGAACGTCGGCGTACTTGGCCTCGGCTGCGGCCCGACGCTTGGGAAGGTGGCTGGTCGGGAAGAGGTCGTCGCAGGGGACGTAGTCGTCGAGGACTCGGCGAGCCACCTGTACCTTGTGCACCTCGGTCGGCCCATCGGCCAGCCCCATGTGGAACGACTCGATGACCTCCTTGGCGAAGGGCATCTCCCATGAGGCACCGAGCGAGCCGTGGATCTGCAGGGCTCGACTGGCCACGTTGCGGTAGACGCCGGGCATGGCGGCCTTCACCGCCGAGATGTCGCGGCGCACCCTCTTGTAGTCCTGGTACTTGTCGATACGCCACGCCGTGCGGAGCACGAGCAGACGGAACATCTCCATCTCGATCCAGGAGTCGGCGATCATCTCCTGCACCATCTGTTTACGAGACAGCAGTTCGCCCTGCGTGGTCCGGCTGATCGAACGCTCGCACATCATGTCGAACAACCGTTGGACCCGACCGCTGGTGCGCATGGCATGGTGGATTCGCCCGCCACCGAGCCGAGTCTGCGCGACGACGAAACCGCCACCTCGCTCCCCCAACAAGTTCTCCGCCGGCACCCGAACGTTGTCGTAGCGCACATAGGCGTGACTGCCGTGGTCGTCGCTCTCCGACTCGTACCCGAGTCCGACGTTGCGGACGATCTCGAGGCCGGGCGTGTCAGAAGGGACCAGGAACATGGAGAACCGTTGCAGCGGAGCGTTGTCGGGATCGGTCACCACCATGGCGATGAGGAACGATGCGTAGCGAGCATTGGAGGAGAACCACTTCTCACCGTTGATGACCCACTCGTCGCCGTCTTGGACAGCAGTGGTGGTGAAGACCTTGGGATCGGCCCCGCCCTGCACCTCGGTCATCGAATAGCACGACACGATCTCGTTGCGCAGCAGCGGCTCCAGGAACTGCTCCTTCTGTCCGGGCGTGCCGAAGTGAGCGAGGATCTCGGAATTGCCCGTGTCGGGGGCCTGGCAACCAAAGATCGTGGGCGCCGATCGCGCCCGCCCCAGAATCTCGTTCATGAGGGCCAGCTTCACCTGTCCGTACCCGAGACCACCGAGATCAGGGCCGAGGTGGCAGGCCCAGAGGCCACGTTCTTGTACCTGGCGCTGGAGAGGCGGAATGACCTCGGCCCGGATCGGATCGTTGATGTCGTAGGGGCTCTTGACGATGAAGTCGAGCGGCTCGATCTCCTCGCGCACGAACTCCTCCATCCAATCGAGCTCCGCCTGGAACTCGGCATCGGTTTCGAAGTCCCACCCCATGATCACTCCTCCTCGTCGGCGACGCGCCGAGCCTGCCAGATGATCACCGACATGTCGACACGCGATCCGCCGGACTCGACCCGTCGGCGGGCCCGCCGAGGAACCACTCTGACCCGGGAGCGAGTTGCCGCTAACGTGCGCTCGACTTCTCCTGGGGAGGGACGCTGTGCAGGGATCACACAGGTCTGAACTGAGTGCCAACGAGGGCGGGAGCTCGATCGTCAAGGCTCGACGAGAGGCGTTCCTCGCCGGCGCTGCGCCGACTGCTCAACGTCGCCGTGCCGGTCATCGACCGTCTTGCCTCCCAACTGACCGACACGTCGGCGAGCATCCTCCTCGCGAACAGCGACGCTCGGATCGTCCGACGTTGGGCCTGTCGGTCGTTTCTCCCCACGCTCGATCGGTTCAACGTTGCGCCGGGATTCTCGTTCTCCGAGCACGGGGTGGGCACGAACGGGATCGGATGTGCGGCCGAAGAGAAGCGCCTGTTCGAGGTGCGCGGCCCGGAACACTTCCGAGAGTGTCTGCAATCCCTGGTCTGCGTCGCCGCACCGATCGTCCTCCCCACCACGAACACCGTCCATGGCGTTCTCAATGTCACGTGCACCGTCGACGAGGCGAACACCTACCTCCGTCCGTTGCTGCTCGGAGCAATCGCCGACATCGAACGACAGATGCTCGGGGCGGCATCGGTACGAGAACGGCTCGTTCTCGATGCCTACCTCTCACGAACGAGAAAGACCGCCAACGCAGTGGTCGCCATGAGTGCCGAGATCGTCATGGCCAACCCGCTGGCCGAGGGGTTGCTGTCCTCGGCCGAGCGTCAGGTGCTCTGGCAGTGGGCTCAGGACGCCCTGACAACGCGCAGCCAGGCCATCCGCACCTTCGATCAAGGCGCCGAAGGTGAGGTCACGGCGACTGCGACGCCGATCGGTGACGCCCGGCCGCCGATCGGCGCCCTGATCGAACTGCGAAAGCACACCGTCGATCGCCTCCAACCGCCGCCGCGTCACCACGACCCGTTCGAGCACATCATCCACGGGCGATCGACGGCTGCTCGTCGGCTCCGTCGGGCGATGCGCCTGGCCTCGGCCGACCGGGCCCACGTCGTGGTGACCGGCTCGCCTGGTGTCGGCCGCGCCCTGGTGGCCCGAGCGATTGCCACCGGCGGTCGGGCCGATGTTCCCGTTCCGCAGCTGCTCGGCGTTCCCGACGACTGGCCGGCCGATGCCCGGGACGCAGTGGTGCGCAACATCGACCGATGGAGCCCCGAGGAGGTCGACGCGTTGCTGTCAGCAGCCGATGCGGCCACGACTCGCATCGTGGCGACTGCCGGCGACGCCACCCCTGTCCCCACCGTCGTTCGCCGCTTCGGGCACCGCGTCGAGGTTCCCCGGCTCGAGCGTCGAACCGACGACATCCCCGAGCTGTCACGCCGGCTGCTCATGGAATTGGCCGGCCTCGAACCGCCGCCGCGCCTTCGCCGCGACGCTGTCGAAGCACTCCTCCGCCATGACTGGCCGGGCAACGTCGCAGAGCTCCGAGCCGTCCTGTCCGTCGGGCTCGCCGCTGCGGGGCGAGGCGACCTGTCGCTGTTCCATCTCCCCGAAACGTTCCACGCCGTCGACCCAGCCGAGCGTTGGACGAGGATCGAACTGGCCGAGCGTGAAGCGATCGTGCGGGCCCTGAGCGAACACGAAGGCAACAAGGTGGCCGCTGCTGCCGCACTCGGCCTCGCTCGCTCCACCCTCTACCGCAAGCTGCGCGCCTTCCAGATCGACTCGGCCTGAGACCTCAGGTGTCTCGAATTCGGACATCCGCGCCCGTCGGCGGCAGCGCATCATTCGCAATGACATCGGTCACTCTGAAGGAGACGTACGCATGCCTGGTCTGAAATTCGGAATCTTCATGGCCCCGTTCCACTCGCTGGCGGGGCAGGACCCCATCTCCGCCTACCAACGTGACCTCGAGGTGATCCAGCTCCTCGACCGGCTGGGCTACGACGAGGTCTGGGTCGGCGAACACCACTCCGCAGGATCGGCATCGAGGTCGAGGAGCAGCGAACCGCACTGGAGGAGGACACCGATGTCCTGATGCATCTCCTGCGAAGTGACGAACCACTGACGGTCGAGACACCACGCTATCGGTTGCGAAACGCCCGGTCGCAGTACTCCGCCTACAGCGATTTCGACATCGCCGTCGCCGCCATCGCGTCGCCGACGGGGCCAAGAATCGCCGGCAAGCATGGGGTCGGTCTGTTGTCGATCGGCGCGACGGCCGCCGGCGGCTTCGATGCGCTCGCTCACCATTGGGATGTGATGGAGGCCCGCGCCCAGGAGTTCGACATGGTCGCCAACCGCGACAAGTGGCGACTCGTCGGTCCGATGCACATCGCCGAGACCAAGGAACAGGCGATCGAAGACGTGAAGTACGGCCTCGACGACTGGGCTCACTACACACAGAAGATTCTTGCTGTGCCGCATTTCCGAGCAGCGGGTGAGACGTTCGAGGAGCGGGTCGACTGGGTCAACGAGTCCGGACTCGGTGTCATCGGTACGCCAGACATGGCCATCGATCAGATCGACCGACTCATGAAGCAGTCGAACGGCGGATTCGGCAGCTACCTGTTCATGCACCACGAGTGGGCACGACCAGCCGCTGTGCAGCGCAGTTACGAATTGATCGCGCAACACGTCAAGCCCAGGTTTCAAGGCACCGCCCATCGGTTGGAACTGGCCGAACAAACGGCCATCGGCGAATGGGAGGAACTCGGCGATCGCGTCGAGCGGGCGGTCCAAGACGCAACCGATCGGCATCTGTCTCAGATGAAGAGCTGACCGGCGGACGCCGATCTGCAACACTTCGGGCGATGTCCCCTGCTCCCATGAACATCCTCGCCTTTGCCGCTTCGAACAGCAGTCAGTCGATCAACCGACAGCTCATCGACCACGCAGGTCGGCTGCTCGAAGGCGGCCTCATCGGCGATGTGGCGGTCGAGACGATCGACCTCAATGACTACGAGATGCCGATCTACAGCATCGACCGCCAAAACGAAGGCGGCGTGCCCCAGCTCGCTCAGGACTTCTACGACACCATCGGGGCGGCGGACGCCGTCATCATCTCCTTCGCCGAGCACAACGGCTTCTACACCGTCGCCTACAAGAACCTCTTCGACTGGGCGTCTCGCATCAACAGGCGCGTGTATCAGGACAAGCCGGCGGTGCTGTTCTCGAGCTCGCTCGGTTCGCGCGGTGGTGCCAACGTGCTCGACACTGCCGTCATGTCAGGCCAGTTCTTCGGCTACGACGTGAAAGCCAGCCTCTCGGTGCCGAGCTTCCACGAGAACTTCGACACCCATTCGGGCAACTTCAGAAACGCCGATCTCGCCGAGCAGTTCCGCTCTGCGCTGGCCAGCCTCGGCAACACCTGATCATCGCCGCTTCCTCGCACGGACATCGCCGGCGACACACCATTGCGCACCGCACCCGATGAGAGGAGACTCGACGAGACAGGGCAACCCAAGGAGCTCGTCATGGCCTTTCATCCGTATCTCTACTTCGGTGGCAACTGCCGCGAAGCCTTCACCCGCTATCAGGAGATCTTCGGCGGCCGGCTCGAGATCATGGATGGAACCCAGGCCCCGCCCGATGCCGGCATCCCGAGCGGCAAGCTCGACCTCGTGATGCACGCGGCGCTCATCAACGGTGACGAGGTGCTGATGGCGTCGGACTCCTATGACGACGACTTCCAGCCGCCGTCGGGGATTTTCGTGCACCACTCCTCCACCGAGGTCGATCGAGCCCGTGCGATCTTCGAGGCACTCGCCGACGGCGGCACCGTCCACATGCCGGCCGAGGAGACGTTCTGGTCACCGTTCTTCGGCGTGGTCACCGATCGCTTCGGCATCCCGTGGCAGGTCAGCGCCGAGGCCCCGGCCGAGCAAGGCTGAGCACCTACCGACCCATCCACGAGTCCCCCGCGATCAGCGATCCTTCTGCTGTGAGCCGAAGATGGTCGGCGGGCCGCTACGCGACCAGTCGGGCGCGCCGTGCAGCCGGCGACCATCGATCGTCAGCTGTTGGGTTGGCGGCCCGCCGATGATCACGCCGCTCGTGCGACCCGTGACGCCGTTCGCTCCGATGCCGGCCACCGGATACGACTCGATGGCCGAATAGGTCTGCAAGAGGAGTGGCCGAGGGCGAGCCGAATGGTTCGGCAGCGACCCGTGCACCATGCAGCAGTTGTGCACGGTCATCGACCCGGCTGGACCCTTCAGCCAGACCATCGGCGACAGGTCGATCGAGGCGAGATCGTCATCGGCGATGGCGCCGGCCCACGAGCCATCGGCGTCGTAGAGGTCGTAGAGCTTGCCGGTGTGACTGCCGGGCAGGACACCCATCGGCCCCATCTCGTCATCCACGTCATCGAGGTAGACGCCGATCGTCAACGGCGTGAAGTCGGTGTGCGGCCAGAACTGGATGTCTTGATGCCACTTGACCTCTTCACCGCCGTCGGACCACTTGTAGTTGAGCTTCGAGTGGTGATAGCGCACCGGTCCACCGAGCAACGCCATCGCCACCTGAGCCGGTGGGCCTTCCAACGAGAACCGGCGGAAGGTCTCGTGGTTGTCGACCGGCGAGTTGAGACGCCGAAGCTTCGGTTGTTCGGCGCGGTGCGTCGGCTCGACATCGAGGACCCTGTTGGATGCGGAGATCTCACGACTCAGCTCCACGAACGCCGCCGACACCGATCGGAGCTCGGCCAACCATTCCTGGTCGACGAGTCCCGGAAGCTGGAGGTACCCCTCGTTGCGGTAGAACTCCCGCTGTTCTTCCGACAACACCGACGAGTCGATCATCGTGTCCATGAGCAGAACCTAGCTCGCAAGGGGCCAGAGCGCAGTCGGGCCGGAGCGCCGTCAGGTCAGCACGAATCCGGTGTAGCCCGCTGCGGCGTTCGCTCGAAGCTGTCGGAGGTAGCTGTCGGTCGACGGATAGTTCAGCAACTGCCGCTTCTTGCCGGGAATGTTGGCGCCCATGTACCACGAGTCGGCCTGCGGAAACAGCGTCATGGCTCCGACCCGCTCGACCTGGGCCGTCCACGCTGCAGCCGCTTCCTCGGCCGCCTCGATGCGAGTCAGCTCACTGGCTCGCATGGCCACCAGGAGTCCGACCACCCATTCGCCCTGGACCTCGGCGCAGGTCGGACCGTTGCAGAACGCCGTCGGGCTCTGCGGCCCGTAGAGGAAGACCAGATTGGGAAGCC
The DNA here is from genome assembly GCA_963698395.1 of uncultured Acidimicrobiales bacterium. Lineage (GTDB taxonomy): Bacteria > Actinomycetota > Acidimicrobiia > Acidimicrobiales > SZUA-35 > JBBQUN01. Next base: position 507,968 of record CAVOQQ010000006.1, on the reverse strand, counting down.
CGGGAACCGCCATTCCGAGATGGGTGTCGACGCCATCGGCCCACCGCTCAGACAGCGACACGCCTTCGAGATCATGGAGGTCGAGGGCGAGGATGCCACCGGTGTTGGCATCGAAGCCCGTCGCCAGAATCAGCACGTCGAGGTCGATCGATCCGGTAGCGGTTTGCACCGAGGTCGGCGTCACCCGAAGGATCGGGTCGGCGCTCAGGTCGACGAGTTCCACGTTGTCCTGGTTGAACACGTCGTAGTAGTCCTGCTCGAGCGATGGCCGCTTGGCGCCGAACGGATACGGCGGATCGGTCGGCGCGAGCACCTCGGCCAGACACGGGTCGGCAATGCGAGCCCTGGTCTTGTCGCGCCAGAAGTCATAGGCGGTGCGGTTGGCCTCGCTGCTGGACATGATGTCGGCGAACGTTCCGTTCCAGAAGTGGAAGCCGCCACGTTGCCATGCCGCCTCGAAGACGGCCTGTCGCTCCTCTTCCGACACCTCGAGGGCGGAGACGTCGAGTCGACGAATGTTGCTGAAACTTCCCGGTGGGGAGTTGCGGCGTCGGAACATCTCGGGATAGTCCGCCTTGAGCGCCTCGTGCTCGGCGATCGAGTAACGCTGTTGCTGCATGGGCAAGGCAGTGACCGGCGTTCGCTGGAATACCACGAGGTGATCGGCCACTCTGGCCGCTTCTTGCACCACCTGGACCCCGCTGGCACCGGTGCCGATCACGCCGACTCGCTTGCCGTCGAACTCGACGCCCTGCTCCGGCCACAGTGCAGTGTGGTGACACCCGCCGGCGAAACTCTCCAACCCGTCGATGGCGGGGATGAAAGGCTTCGAGGCAAAGCCGAGGCAGGGGATCAGGAACCGGGCCGAGAGCTCGCCCGCAGTCGTCGCGAGCAGCCAGCGACGAGCGTCGTCATCGAACGTCGCCGTCTCGACGCGAGTGTCGTAACCGATGTTCGCCCGCAGTTCGAGGGTGTCGACGACGTGAACGAAGTAACGGCGAAGCTCCTCGGCCCCGGGGAAGCGCTCCGACCAGTTCCAGTTGCGCCAGACCGCTTCCATCGAGAACTCGTAGTCCGGGATGTACGAATCGACCCGAGCCCCGGGATAGCTGTTGTTGTACCAGACGCCACCAGGCCCCGGCGCGGCCTCGACCAGGCGGACATCGAACCCTTCGGCCCGCAATCGGTAGAGCTGATAGAGACCGTTGAAGCCGGCGCCGATGATGACGATGTCGTGGGTCGTCGAATTCGTTGCGTCGTCACGGTGCACCAGTGCCTCCTGAGCTGCTCGCCGTCTCGGACGATACCCCAGACACCCGAACCCGAACGGCGGTTCTGCATCGGCGCCGTGCCATCATGCTGGGCCATGAAGAGTCTCGCATTCGTCCTGAGCTACCTCGCGGGACCGTTACGTCGCCGAGACCTCCGCATGGTGCTCGTCCTGCTCGGCATCTTCGTGGTGCTCGTCGTCAGCTTCACCGTCATCTTCCACGAGCTGATGGCTCGCGAAGGTCAGAACCACAGCTGGGCCACCGGTTTCTACTGGACGCTCGTCACCATGACCACGTTGGGGTTCGGCGACATCACCTTCACCTCTGACGTCGGGCGCATCTTCTCGGTCGTGGTCCTCCTGACCGGAACGGCGTTCTTGTTGATCCTCCTGCCCTTCGCGTTCATCCAGTTCGTCTTCGTTCCCTGGATGACTCGGCGCGACGCCAGTCGGGCCCCTCGCAGCCTTCCCGAAGAAACCAGCGGCCACCTCGTCCTCACCCGTCTGGGACCGATCGAGGACGCGCTCATTCGGCGGGCCGAGCAGGCGGGGGTCGGGTACGTCGTCCTCGTCGACGATCTGGCCGAGGCTCTCAAACTCCACGACCAGGGCTACCAGGTCATGGTCGGCAGCAGCGATGACCCGGCAACCCACCGGGCCGCCAGAGTGGCCAACGCTGCTCTGGTGCCGGCCACCTGGCCCGACACGACCAACGCCAACATCATCTTCACCGTGCGAGAGATCTCGCCGGATGTCCCCGTCGTGGCGACGGCAACCAAGGCCGCCTCGATCGACATCCTGGAGCTGGCCGGGGCCGACGAGGTGTTGCGTCTCGGCGAACTGCTGGGGACGTCGATGTCGAATCGAACACTGCTGCCCGACGGTCGAAGCCACGTCATCGGACGATTCGCCGGCGTCCTGATCGCCGAAGCTCGAGTGGCAGCCACGCCGCTCGTCGGTGTTCGTCTCGCCGAGGCAGCATTGCGGTCGAGACTCGGCGTTGGCGTCATCGGAGTCTGGGACCATGGCGTCTTCACCATCGCCACTCCCGAGACCTTGCTCACCGAATCATCGGTCTTGATCCTTGCTGCCTCCGAGCAACAGCTGGAGGCGTATGACCGTGAGTACGAGACAAACTCGGACCATGCCGGGGCGGTGGTGATCATCGGCGGCGGTCGAGTCGGCCGAGCCGCCGGTCGGGCCTTCGATGCGGCCGACATCGCTCATCGGATCATCGAACAGCAGAGCGACCGGATCCACGGTGACCACTACGTGATCGGTGATGCCGCCGACCTTGCCGTGCTCGAGTCGGCGGGCATCCGCTCGGCCACCGGCGTGCTGGTGACGACCCACGACGACGATGTCAACATCTACCTGTCGATCTACATTCGGCGGCTACGCCCGGACATCCGGATCGTTGCTCGGGCCAACCTCGATCGCAACGTGTCGACGCTCTACCGAGCCGGGGCCGACGATGTCCTCTCCTATGCATCGATCGGGGCGGCGGCGATCTGGAACCACTTCCGTGGCAACGACACCCTCGTCGTCGCCGAAGGTCTCGACGTCTTCCGGGCCCCCGTGCCGCCGACGATGCTGGGCAAGACCCTGGCCGACTCACACATCCGGGCCGAGACCGGATGCAATGTCGTCGCCATCGACGTCGACGGCCAGCTCATCGGCAATCCCAGCGGTGACGCGCTGCTCGGCCCCCGTACCAGCCTGGTGCTGATCGGCGACGCCGCGGCCCAGGCGAGGTTGGCTGACGTCACCGAGAGTTGGAAGACCAAGCTGCGACGCCGCTCGGTCGGTCGCCTGCGTGCTGCGTCGCCGCGTGAGGTCTCGCGAGGCTGACTCCGGCTTCCGTGGTCGTTGCCCTTCACCTCCTTGCGCCGAGGAGTAGTGTCCCCTCACCACCAACGAAGGCGGGCGTCATGTCCTCACGGTCCTCAGGGTTCCAGCTCGCGATGCACCAAGCGACCGGATACGAGTCGTTCACGAGCACCTTCATGGATGGCTCTGCTCGGCTCCTGGCCGAAGGAGCAGGAATCGGACCGACCGACGTGGTGCTCGACTTGGCCTGCGGCACGGGACTCGTCGCCCGACAGGTTCTTGCTTTGGTGGGAACCGCCGGTCAGATCATCGGCACCGACATCAACCCGGCGATGCTCGGCGTGGCCCGCACGGCCGTTGCCGCCGTCACGTGGTGCCAGGCGTCGGTCGATGCCCTTCCGTTCGACGATGCCCTGTTCACCCATGTCATCTGTCAGCAAGGCTTCCAGTTCTTTCCCGACCCGGTGCGCGCTGCCACCGAGGTTCGACGGGTCCTTCGACCGGGCGGCGCCTTGATTGCGACGATCTGGGCGACGCCGGGACACAACCCCTACATCGAGAACCAACTCGACTTGTTGGCGGCCATCGAGCCGTCGCTTCTGCCCTCGGTTCAGCGGGCAACGCCACAGGACGCCGACGTACTCCTGCGATCGATGGCCGAGCGTGCGGGTCTCACGGCGACCGGCATCCGACTGATCGAGCACACCGTTCGCATTCCCGATCTCCGCTCGTGGTTCCTCGCCCAGACGGCGACCACCCCTTGGGCCCCGGTGCTTTCGACCTTGAGCGAGTCCGCAACGGCGGCGCTGTCCACCGAGCTCGAGCGAAGACTGAGCAGCTTCGCCGAACCCGATGGCGCACACGTGATCCCGTTCGCCTCGCATCGCCTCGAGGCGTACCGCTCGAGCTGATCGGAATCGACGAAGAATGCCGATCGGTCTCGATGACCTATGGCCCGGGAGCGCCGATAGCGCTACGGTCGACAGGGCCGGTCGGATCGAACGATCGGCTCGAGAGGATGCCAATGAGACCGATACTCCTCGGTTGTGCTGTCGTAGGCTCGCTGCTGCTCCTGGCCCAACCCGCAGGTGCCCAAGACGCCACAGGGCCCTGCACGGCAAGCGCAACGCTGTCGAATGGTGTCCGCGTCGATCCGTACGACCCGGCGTTGACCGGCACCGTCTACGAGATGCCGATCAGCGGCACTGCGGAATATCAGGGAAGCGTCGCTGCGGCGACGACCCCTCGCCCGGTGTCGGGCCAGGTTTCGATTCAAGGTCCCCCGGGCATCGGCGAGATCGAGATCACCGATGCATGGACCTGGTCGAATGACAGCGCGACCTCAACCGAGAAATCAGGCGTCGGGTCCTGGGATCTGCCCGCTGCGCTGCCGCGCGGCATCGAGATGAAAGTCAGCGGCCAACACAGCGAGAACGGCGTCGTCACCTGCGAGGGCACCGTGCTCGTCAAACTCGAGGGCGGCTTCTTCGACAGCCCGGTGGGCTACGTTGCGGTGGCCGGCTCGGTGTTGTCTGCTGTTGGTTTGGCAGGAGCGATGGTGGCGAAACCATGACGGACCGATCGAATGCCGCGTCCTCTGCTGCGGGCGACCGTGGCGGTCACCCCATTCGTGGAGCCATCTTCGGACTCCTCTTCGGTCTCTTTCTCACCCTCGACCTCGCACTCTTGGGCACCCTGCCCATCGACAGCGTGCTGCTCTACGTCGTGCCGGTGCTGGGTCTGATCGCGGGAGCGGGCCTCGGCTCCTGGGCTCCGGTCCGCCCTACTCGACGCTGAAGACCGACGACTGGGCGCTCGCCTGGCCGGTGCCGTCGAACCCCGTGTCGAGCCTGCCGTGATGCGAGGTCACAGAAGTGCGCCGTACACCAGTGTCTTGAGCTGTCCCCGGAAGTTGAACGTGCCCGACGGCATCAGCTGGGTCATGAACACCACGGCGAGCTGTTCGGCCGGATCGACCCAGAACGTCGTCGACGCTGCGCCACCCCACATGAACTCGCCGGCCGAGCCGACCACACCGGTCGCTGCCGGGCCCTTCGACACCGCAACGGTCAGCCCGAACCCGGCACCGGCGAATCCGACTTCTCCGTAACCCATCGGGAGGGCGAAGTCGGCCATCTCGCCGTCGCCCGCCAGATGGTTGCTGGTCATCAGCTCGAGGGTCTTGCGGCCGAGGATCCGCGCACCGTCGAGCTCTCCCCCGTTGGCAAGCATCGACGCGAACCGCACGTAGTCGGCGGTGGTGCCGACGAGGCCGCCACCGCCGTTGAGCAACTTCGGCTTGCGAAGGTAGGTGCTCCGCTCGGGATCGTCGATGAGCACCAACTCCTTGCGTGCGTTGCGGCCGTAATTGGCAGCGAATCGAGCGGTCTTGTCTTCCGGAACGAAGAAGTCGGTGTCGACCATGCCCAGCGGCTCGAAGATGGCCATCTTCAGGTAGTCGTCGTAGGACATCCCCGACATGATCTCGACCAACCGCGCCGCGATGTCCATCCCGTGCGAGTAGAGCCAACGGGTACCCGGCTGGAACCGCAGCGGCCAGGCGCCGAACTCCTTCGACATCGACTCGAGGTCGTGATCGGCCAGCCAGTCACGTTCGCCGAGAACGAGGTCGTTGTTCCCCGGGCCGTACCCGATCCCCGACGTGTGGGTCAGGATGTCACGAATCGTCGGGGCGCGATGCGCCGGCACGATGTTGGTGCCTCCGTTGCCGTCGGGCTCGGCGACGGTCATGTTCTTCCACTCGGGAATCCAACGATCGACCGCATCGTCGAGCTGGAAGTGCCCCTGCTCGTACAGCGTCATCATGGCGACACCGGTGATCGGCTTGGTCATGGAGTAGAGACGCCAGATGGCATCGTCGCCAACGGGGACCGAACGTTCACGATCTTGGAGCCCGAAGCTCTCGAAGAAGCCGAGCGCTCCCTCGCGCACGATGGCCACCTGTGCGCCGGCGATCTTGCCGGAGTCGAGGTAGCGCGATCGGAGGTGGTCGCCGATCCTGCCCAAACGCTTCTCATCGAGCCCTGCTGCTGCGGCGTCTACGTTCACGGTGATCCCCGGTGGTCGTCCGAGCCCGCCTGTCGGGCCGACGGCGACCCTACGTCGGCCAGCGGCATTCGTCGATTCGCTCGACTTGACCAAGCTGCAGCGACGCCTCGACACTTCGCTCCATGGATCTGACCGCACCACTCGCCCAGCTGCAGACCGACGGCTACACCATTCTCGAGCGAGTCATCCCCGAGGAGACCGTCGACGCACTGCTCGACGCAGTACGCAAGGCCGAAGCCGAGTTCCAGAGCGCACCGAGCAACAATCGCTTCGAGGGAAGTCGAACCACCCGCACCTACAACCTGCTGGCACGAGGCGAGATCTTCGAGCAGATCCCGGTTCAGCCCGAGGTGCTGGCGCTCATCGAATCGATGCTCGGACCCCAATGCCTGGTGTCGTCGCTGGCCTCCATCTCGATCGCGCCCGGCGAGGTGGCACAGGTCATTCACGCCGACGACCAGATCATGCCGTTGGCGAAGCCCCATGCTGCGACGGTCGCCAACTCGATGTGGGCACTCACCGACTTCACCGAGGCCAATGGCGCCACCCGCGTCGTTCCCGGTAGCCATCTGTGGGATCACGGTCCCGACTACTTCGCCGACTCGCCATCACACCCGACGATCCCCGCCGAGATGCAAAAGGGCAGTGTGCTGGTCTGGCACGGCAGCACCTGGCACGGGGGTGGTGCGAACACCAGCGACGAGGTTCGTGTCGGTATCGCCATGAACTACTGCGCCGGCTACATCCGTCAGCAGGAGAACCAGCAACTCGGTATCCCTCCCGAGATCATGAGGCGCTTCACTCCCCAACTCCGCCAGCTCTGCGGTCTGGGCATGTACCGGGGGCTCACCGGCAACATCGACAAGATGAGTCCGGCCGAGCTGCTCTACGGCGATGATCCCCAACGCCAGGTCTGGGATGCCGAACCCATTGCCCCGGCCGGCTGACCCTCTGGCGAGCGACTCGACAGCCGGCAGCCATGTGAACGCCTTGTTGCACCTGGGCAGGGGTGAACGCCAATGCGACCGAACGGACCTAGGTTGGTGTTCGTTCCTGCCACTATCGGAGACACCACCATGAAATTCCTCGATCAAGCCAAGTCCCTGCTCTCCAAGAACTCGTCGAAGATCACCGACCAACTCGGAGGCGTCAGCGAGATGATCGACAAGAAGACCGGCGGCAAGTACACCGACAAGATCACCAAGGTCACCTCCACCGTCGAGAGCAAGCTCGGCGACATCGCCGATTCCGACACCGAGATCGACCTCGACGAAACCATCGACACCGACGCCGCTGCCAAGGCCGCAACCGACCTCGTCGACGACGCCGCCACCGAGGCGACCGACACCGCCGACGAGGCCAAGAGCTGACGCGTCACCGGCTCCGATCACCCGCTGCCAGGTGTCGTCGCCGACCTCGCCCAGTGGCAGGAAGTGATCCATGATTCCGGCCTCGTCGGTGAGCGACGTGAGGCCGGCTTCGTCCACGTCACACACCACGACTCCTGCTCCCGCGCCGAGCAATGTGATTCGGACGACCGGGGCGTTGTAGCGTCGGGCGTGCCCAGGGGGCGGGCCTCGCCGAACGCTGCTCCCGATCCGCAGAGGAGCCGACGCATGTCCATCTCGATCGACCCGGAAACCGGTCTCAAGATCTTTGCCACTCGCGCCGCCAAGGCCAACGATCGCATCGCGGGCAAGGGCTACTCGATCATCGACGACGAGTCATTGAAGGAACTGCCACCGCAACCCGCCGGGGCCAAGTTCAACGCCGAGGAACAGGCGAAGTATCGCGAGTTCAAAGAAGCTCGCCGAGGCGCCGCCGACTACATGGCGATGGAGGGCGAGTTCTCGAAGTATCTCGAAGACGTCTACTCGGCCGAGCCCGTCGCTCGGGAGGCCCTGACCGACGAATGCGACATCGTCGTCGTCGGCGCCGGATTCGCCGGGCTGATGCTGTGGTACAAGCTGCGAGAAGCCGGGTTCACCGACGTGCGGTTCTGCGAGAAAGGCGGCGACGTCGGCGGCACCTGGTACTGGAACCGCTATCCCGGCGTGGCCTGCGACGTCGAGGCCTACAGCTATCTCCCCCTGCTGGAGGAGATGGAGTACGTGCCGGCCATGAAGTTCGCCTCGGGATTCGAGATCCTCGAGTACTGCCAACAGATGGCCGAACGTTTCGGCTTCTACGACCACTGCCTGTTCCACACCACGGTCGAGAAGACCGATTGGGACGAGTCCGAAGGCCGGTGGACGGTCTACACCGACCGTGGCGATGCCATGAAGGCTCGGGTTGTCATTCTGGCCAACGGCATCCTCACGAGCCCGAAGCTGGCCCGGATCGACGGCATGGAAACGTTCCAGGGCGATGCGTTCCACACCTCTCGCTGGAACTACGACGTCGATCTCGAGGGCAAGCGTGTCGGCATCATCGGCACCGGTGCCACCGCGGTGCAGGTCATCCCCGAACTGGCCAAGGTCGTCGGCGAGCTGTTCGTCTTCCAACGCACGCCGTCGACCATCGACGTTCGCGACCAACGGGCGACCACACCCGAAGAGATGGCGCAGTGGGCGAAGGAACCCGGCTGGGCCCGGGCCCGCCGGGCCCGATTCTCCAAGATCTCCGCCGGCCGCACTGCCATCAAGGCCAACGACGACTATCTCGCCGGCAAGGTGGCCGACTTCAAGGAGCGCAAGGAGCACGATCGCAAACTGTCGCAGCAGGAGATGGTCGACAAGCAGCTCGACACCAACTTCCGCATCATGGAACAGATCCGGGCCCGCATCGATGCGATCGTCGAAGACCCCGAAACGGCCGAGGCGCTCAAGCCGTACTACCCCTACGGCTGCAAGCGCCCGACGTTCCACGACGAGTTCCTGCCGACCTTCAACCGACCGAACGTCACACTGGTCGATACCGCTCCACTCGGCGTGAGCAAGATCAACGAACGAGGCGTGGTCCACGGCGACACCGAGTACCCGCTCGACGTCCTCATCTACGCCACGGGTTTCCAGTGGATGGCCACCTCGACCTTCAACATGGTGACCGGCCGAGGGGGACAGACGTTGAGCGAGAAGTGGCAGACCGAAGGCACCAAGACATTCCTCGGCCTCCACAGCCACGGCTTCCCGAACCTCTTCATCGTGACCGGTCCGCAGGGGGGCGGCGGCAGCTTCAACTTCACCGACGCCATCGAGCAACACGTCGACTACGTGGCCTGGATGCTCACCACGATGCGCGAGCGTGGCGCCGACGTCGTCGACATCGACAAGCAACCCGAAGAGGAGTACGCCGAGCACTGTCGAGCCGCCGACATCGCAACGGCGCCGCTACGAGACTGCATCTCCTATTACAACGGCGACGGCGACGCCGAGCCGGGCAGCCTGGCCTACTACGGCGGAAACCGCTGGCACAAGTACCGCATCGCGGCCCAGAACACGCTCGACCCCTACGCCTTCGAGAGCCGCTGAGTCACGAGAGCAATCGATGGATCAGCCCTGGCCCCCGAGGTTGAGCCAGCGGTAGCGAGGGAGCTTGGGAAGCTCGGCCACCGGGACACCCTCGACGCCCGCCGGCACCGGCTGCGACGCATGTGGTGCGTCATCGAGGCGTGACTGCTCTCGCCACATCGCCGTCTTCAGCTCCTCGCGGATCTCTCGATACGCCGGATCGTCATAGACGTTGTTCAGCTCCGCTGGATCAGCCTCGAGATCGTAGAGCTCCCATTCGGCGGGGTACGTGAAGAACGATGTCCACGGCAGGCCGAACCCCTCGTTGTAGAAGTAGATCAGCTTGTACCGATCGGTCCGGTAGCCGTAGTGCGCCGGCGCCTTGTGGATCATGTCGTCGTGTTCCCAGTAGCGGTAGTACATGCCCTCGGTCGGCGGCAGCTCCTGCTGTTCGACGAGATCAGGCCAGAAGCTGCGCCCCTGCATGCGCGGGTGGTGCTCCACCCCGGCGGCGTCGAGGATGGTCTGGGCCATGTCGACGTTGGTGACGATGCCGTCGAACGCCTTCCCGGCGCCGACGCGACGCGGATAGCTCAACACGAACGGCATCCGCAGCGACTCCTCGTACATCAGTCGCTTGTCGAACCAGCCGTGATCACCGAGGAAGAACCCCTGATCCGAGGCGTACATCAGCATGGTGTCATCGAAATCACCACGCGCACGCAGCCAGTCGATCACCCGGCCGACGTTCTCGTCGACCGACTCGACGCAGGCGAGGTAGTCCTGCATGTAGCGCTGGTACTTCCACACCGCCAGGTCCTCGTACGAGAGGCCTTCGGGCGGGTCTTCCTTGAGGTCTTCGGCGCTGAGGTGATCGGCCACACGCATCGCCGTGCGCCGGGCCGAGCTGCTGCGAGTCGAATAGTCGTCCCAGAACGTTTCCGGCACCGGGACGGGCGCTTCGTAGCGGGCCGTGTGCTCGGGCTTGGGTTCCCAGGGGCGATGGGGGGCCTTGTGGTAGATGAGGACGCACCACGGGTCGTCGCCGTCGAGCGACTCGACCCAATCGGTGGCGAGGTCGGTGATGATGTCGGTGGCGTAGCCCTCGATCTGGCGACGACCCTCGGCGTTGATGAACGTGGGGTTCCAGTACTCGCCCTGACCGGGAACGATGTCCCAGTGGTCGAAGTTCTCCGGGTCGTGCCCCTCACCATGTCCCATGTGCCACTTGCCGATCATGGCGGTCTTGTACCCGGCGGCACGCAACTGGGAGATGAACGTGGGCTGACTGGCGTCGATCGGCGTGAACAGGGTCAGCACCCCGTTCACGTGGCTGTAAGTGCCGGTGAGGATGGAAGCTCGAGATGGCGCGGAGAGGGAGTTGGTGACGAAGCAGTTGTCGAACCGCCAACCCTGCTCGGCGATCTCGTCGATCCGTGGCGTCTGGTTGACGACCGATCCGTAGCAACCCACCGAGTGCGCGGCGTGGTCGTCGGTGAGGATCATGATGATGTTCGGTCGCCGCTCCGGAGCCGTCATCGTGCCACCTCGACCGAGCCGGTCGCCGGAAGATCGATGTGGGGGAATCGGGGTTCGGCCGCCCATGGCATCACGTCGGACGTGGCCACCATCCACTGCAGCAGTTCGTTGCGCATCATCGATTCGCGCTCGGCGTGCTCCGGCAACCCGGCCAGGTTGTGGAGTTCGCCAGGATCGGCTCGCCGATCGTACAGCTCAGGCGGTTCGTAGAGCCGCCACACATACGTCCACTCTTTGGATCGGATGGCAACGACCTTGCCGATCGTCTCGGGACGATCGTGCTGGGCCTGACTCTTCAGATCGTAGGGGAATGCCGAGGTCTCGAAGAGCTGCTCCTGCTCGACGAGGAACCCGCCCTCGGTGAGGGCGTAGCGACGATGTTCCCCGCCCTCCGCCTGCAACAGCGGCACCAGGCTCCTCCCGAAGTGGGTGTCGTCGGCCTCGACGCCGGCCAGTTCGTGCACGGTGGGTACGAGGTCGACCATTTCGACCATGTCATCGACGACGGTGCCCGGCATGACGTGCGGACCGGCGATCACGAACGGATCGCGAGCGAGGCAATCGTGCACACCGGCCGGCCACTTCTCGATGAGGTCGTAGTCGCCGAGATACTCGCCGTGATCGCTGAAGAAGATGATGTAGGTGTCGTCCTCCTCACCGAGTGCCTCGATCACCCGGCCGACGTGACCGTCCATACGCGAGACCATCCCGTGGTATGTCCCGGCGATTTCGCGCCACTGCTCATCGGTGAGTCGATCCGTTCCATAGGTGTCACGCAGATGCTGCATGTACTCGGGCTCGTGCCCCGTCTGCACAGGCGGGCGTCGCGGCCGAAGCGCAGCGCGGTCGTGCAGGGAGAACCACGGTTCCTCGACGGTGAACGGGCAGTGCGGAAAGATCAGCGGGATGTACAGCATCCACGGCTGATCGGTGGGTCGCCGTTCGAGCCAGGCTTCGGCAGCTCGAACGGCGGCCTCGTCGAAGTCGTCGCCCGACGACCGCTCACCAACAGAGAACGCCCGAGCGAGCGGATCGTCGTGATCCATCTCCTGCATCGCCCCCATCATCGGGACGGTCGGCGGCTCGGCCCAGCCGTACTCGTCACAGCTCACCTCGGTTGCACCTGGTGCCCAGGTGTCACCGCGAAGTCCGGCGTGGGCGACGTGGTAGCCGCTCGACTTCAGTGTCTTCAGCAGGTTGGGGTCCTCAGGCCGCAGGAGATGCCCGAGGCTGCGATGCCCTCGAACGTGGGGATACCAACCGGTGAGGAACGACACGCGACTCGGTGAGCACACCGTGTGCTGGACGAAGGCGTTGGTGAATCTCGCCCCGCGCTCGGCAAGAGCATCGATGTTGGGGGTCGAGGCGAAGGCACAGCCGAAGGCGCCGACGGCATCGGCTCGAAGCTGATCGGCGATGATCACGACGAAGTTCGGCTGGCTCATGGGTGACTCCTGTCGGCGGCCCGCTTCGCCGACGCCGCTTCCTGGCGCCGACGAGTCCCTTGTTCTAGACAATGGACATGACCAACGAGATTGCGCAAGATACCGCAGCTCCGTCCATGGGGACGCAGCCGACGGGGGCGACCTACACCCAAGTGGTGCTCAACGCGATCCGCCGGTTCCCCGATCGTGAACTCTTCGTCGACCCGCACCGAACCTGGACCTACCGGGAGACCGCCGACGCCATGAGCCAGTGGATCACACTGCTGCGAAACCGCGGCCTGCAACGGGCCGATGGTGTCGGGGTGCTGTCGCCGAACCGGGCCGAGGTGTGGATCGCCCAGACGGCTCCTGCTTTTGCCGGCGGCCGCTACACCGCTCTGCACCCGCTGGGCTCGCTCGATGATCACGTCTATTCCTGTGACGAGGCCGAGCTCAAGTTCCTCTTCGTCGACCCGGCCTACGCCGAGCGTGGAGCCCAACTCCTGGCTCGGTGCCCCGCCCTCGAGCAGGTCTTCTACCTCGGCCCGACCGACCAGGAAACCGGCGAGGAACTGGCAGCGGCGCTCGAGGGCATCGCTTCCGCACCGCTCGACGCCGGACCGCACACCCCCGACGACATCGCCTGGCTGCTCTACACCGGCGGCACCACCGGCGTGCCGAAGGCGGCCATGCTGACCGAACGTGGCCTGGCCCAGATGACGTTCAGCGTGTCGGTCGGTTGGGATCTGCCGGCCGAACGCCGCTATCTCGCCGTCGCTCCGATCAGCCATGCCGCCGGCATGCTCGTCGTGCCCACGATGATGGCCGGCGGCACCGTCTTCCTCCATGCCGGTTTCAACCCCGCCGAGTGGCTGCGGGCCATCGACGATCAGAAGATCACGCTGAGCCTCCTCGTCCCCACGATGATCTACGCCGTGCTCGACCACCCCGACCTGGAGTTCGCCGAGCTGTCGACACTCGAAACCGTGATGTACGGCGCGTCGCCGATGTCGCCCACCCGACTGGTCGAAGCCATCGACCGCATCGGTCCGGTCTTCTCCCAGCTCTACGGCCAGACCGAGTGTGCGGGGACCGCCACCGCCATGTGGCGTGCACAGCACGACATCACCGACCTCGTCCGGCTCACTTCCTGCGGGATGCCGATGCCGGGCAATCGCGTCGAGGTGCTCGACGACGACCACCAGCCCGTGTCGCCCGGTGTTGCCGGAGAGATCTGTGTGCAGGGGCCGACGGTCATGACCGGCTACTGGAAGCAACCCGAGCTCACGGCCGAGACCCTGATCGATGGCTGGCTTCACACCGGCGACATGGCAACGGTCGACGACGACGGCTTCATCACCATCGTCGACCGGAAGAAGGACATGATCGTGTCGGGCGGGTTCAACGTCTTCCCACGGGAAATCGAAGACGTCCTCACCTCCGACCCTTCGGTCTCGGCCGCTGCGGTGATCGGCGTCCCCGACGACAAATGGGGTGAGGCCGTGACTGCGCTCGTCGTCGCCAAGCCCGGCGCCACCATCGATCCGGCTGGGCTGATCGCGCTGGTGAAGGAACGCAAGGGTCCGGTCTATGCGCCGAAGACGGTCGAGATCGTCGACTCGCTCCCGATCACCGCCGTCGGCAAGGCCGACAAGAAGGCCCTACGCGCCCGCTACTGGTCCGACACCGAACGCGGCGTCAACTGATCCCCGTTCCGTGCGAACCCCCTGACCGAAGACCCTGACCGAAGACCCTGACCAAAGACCCTGGTCATTGTCCGGACAATTTGCCTACCGTGATCGGTATGCCCGATCACCAGAAGCTCATCATCATCGGCGGGGTTGCCGGAGGAGCCAGCGTGGCTGCTCGTGCCCGCCGGTTGTCCGAAGAAGCCCACATCATCGTGATCGAGAAGGGCAGCTTCGTCTCCTACGCCAACTGCGGGCTCCCCTTCCACATCAGTGGCGAGATCGAGCATCGCGAAGACCTGCTCGTCCAGACACCGGAAGGTCTGAAGAACCGGTTCGGGCTCGACGTTCGCACGCAATGCGAAGCCCTGTCGATCGATCGGGAACACCGAACCGTCGAGATCCGCAATCTGCTCACCGACGAGACCTACACCGAGAGCTACGACGACCTCGTGCTCGCGCCCGGCGCCATCGCCGTCGACCCACCGATTCCCGGCATCGACCGTCCGGGACACTTCGCCCTTCGGTGGATCCCCGACATGGACGCCGTGATCGCGTGGAACGCGTCGGTCGCGCCCAAGCACGCCACCGTGGTGGGGGCCGGCTTCATCGGGCTCGAGATGGTCGAGCAGCTGACGAGCATGGGCATGGCGATCACGTTGATCGAAGCCGCCCCGCAGGTCATGGGAGCCATCGACGAAGACATGGCCTTCTGGGTGCAGCGACAGCTGGAGGACCACGACATCGACGTGCGAGTGAACACCACCGTCGTCGGGTTCGAGGAGCCGGCTGACGGCGAAACCGCCGCAGCATCGACCGTGGTGCTGTCCACCGGTGAACGAGTGCCGACCGACCTCGTGATGCTGAGCCTCGGGGTGAAGCCCGAGGTCACGCTCGCCCGAGACTGCGGGCTCGATGTCGGTGAACTCGGCGGCATCCGCGTCAACCAGCACATGCGAACCAACGATCCGCACATCTGGGCCGTCGGTGACGCCATCGAGGTCCGCAATCCCGTCACCCAGGACTGGTCGCTCATCCCCCTCGCTGGTCCCGCCAACCGCCAGGGCCGAGTCGCCGCCGACAACGTGATGGGCCGACCCTCTCGTTACCGCGGCACCTGGGGCACGTCGGTCGTGCGGGTCTTCGATCTCACCGTTGCCGCCACCGGTCTCAGCGAGCGTCTGCTGCGCCGAGCCGGCATCGCCTTCGAGACCGTGCACGTCCATCCCCTGTCGCACGTCAGCTACTACCCCGGCGCCGAGATGCTCGACATGAAGCTCGTGTTCTCGGCCGAGGACGGCACGATCTACGGTGCGCAGGTCGTCGGCGACGCGTCGGCAGCTCGGCGCATCGACGTCCTCGCAACGGCGATCCAGGGCGGGCTCTCGGTCGACGACGTCGCCCAACTCGAACTCTGCTACGCCCCGGCCTACGGAGCGCCGAAAGACCCGGCCAACCTCCTCGCCATGGCAGCCCGCAATGTGGTGAACGACGATGTCGAGATCGCCCACTGGTTCGAAGTCGATGCGCTCGACGAGAACACGGTGCTGCTCGACGTCCGCAGTGCCTCCGAGCACGCCGCCAGCAGCATCCCCGGCTCGATCCACATCCCGCTCGACGAGCTGCGCAACCGTATCGGCGAGCTCGATCCGCACAAGCGCATCATCGTCCACTGCTTCTCGGGCCAGCGCTCGTACTTCGCCTATCGGATGCTTCGCCTACGCGGCTTCGACGTTCGCAACCTCACCGGCGGCATTCGGAGCTGGCAGGCAGCGAGTCCCGAGCGTGACCGCCGGACCCCCTCGCAGGAGTACATCAGCGCCTTGGCCAGGTGACCGCGTCATCGCGATCGACTCAGCTCTCGGCCGGTTCGGGGGTTTGGTCTTGTGCTGAGAGCGCCGTGGTGGTGCGCAGCTCGAGTTCGGGCAGGAACCACACGGCGACGGCGAAGACGGCCATGATCGGTACGGCAGCGACGAAGACCGAGTGGCTGGCGACCGCCACGGCCGACTCGACGGCGCTTCGCAGCGCAGGGTCGAGCGCCTTGATGTTCTCGGGGGTCGACAGGAGTTCGCCCGGATCGATGCCGGCCTCGGTTCTCGCCAGTTCGCTGCTGATTCGGCCGGTCAGCAGCGCACCGAACGCCCCGACGCCGATCGTTTGCCCGAGCGTGCGAAAGAAGTTGATCGCGGCGGTGCCGGCTCCGAGATCGGGAAGCGCCAACGAGTTCTGGGTGGCCGTGGTCATCGTGGGGAATGCGGTTCCCATCGATGCGCCGAGCATGGCAAGGAACGGAATGGCGGTGATGGCCCGGCTGTCGACGTCGAGGAAGGTGAAGGCGATCAGCGCGATCAGCGACAGGGCGGGCGCGGCCAGGAGCAGCCGGCGGTAGCGGCCTGTCCCGGTGGTGATGCGACCTGCGGTGTAGGAACCGATGGTGACGAAGATGCTCATGGACGCGAGGATCAGCCCTGCCCTGGTCGGGGACTCGCCCAGCGAAACCTGGAAGAAGAGCGGGAAGAAGGCGAGGACACCCATGGCGGCGAGCCCATAGATCGCATTGCCGGCGATGAGGATGGCGAAGGTGGGATTGGAGAACAATCGCATCGGCAGGATGGGTTCGGGCGCCCGCCGCTCCCAGAACACGAACGCAACGGCGCCCACCGAGGCCACGACGAGCAGTCCGATGACTCGGGCCGACGTCCACGGATAGGTCTCGCCCCCCAGAGCCAGTCCGAGGATGAGTGCCGTCACGGCGACCACCAGCACCGTGGCACCGATGAGATCGAGCCGGTGCTCCCGTACCGGGAGACGGAACGTCAGGTTGCGGTGGATGATCATCAGCGCAAGTGCGCCCAATGGGAGGTTGATGAGGAAGATCCATCGCCACGAGGCCACCTCGACGAAGACACCACCGATGACCGGCCCCACAATGGCCGCGAACGTGAAGTTCATCGTGTAGTACGCCATGTAGCGGCCACGCTCTCGGGGCGAGAAGATGTCGCCGATCACGATGAAACCCATGGCCATCAAGCCTCCGCCACCGATGCCCTGCAGACCACGAGACACGATGAGCTGCCACATGGTCTGGGAAGCCGCGGCCATGGCCGACGTGATGATGAAGATCGCCAGCGCCGCCTCGGTCAGCGCCCGGCGACCATACAGATCGCTGAGCTTTCCGTAGAGCGGCGTGGCCGCAACCGACCCGAGCAGGTAGGCGGTGAGCACCCACGGGAGCTGATCGATACCGCCGAGATCGCCGGCGATCGTCGGCAGCGCGGTCGACACCGCCGTACCGTCGAGCGACGACAGGAACGTCGAAACCAGCATCCCGAAGAAGATCCGGTGCGTCTGTGAACGGGTCAATCCGGACTGCGTCGTGTCAGTGGCCACGGCGTCAGCCTGCCAGCTCGTCGTCGTGCGGGCGAAAACGGCTCGACCACCTCGTCGTGACTCCGGCGATGGATCTGGTGTTGAGCTGCTGTTGAGCAGGGTGTCGACCCCTTCGCGTAGGCTCAGGCCATGAAACGACTGGTGGCGTGTCTGCTCGGCCTGGTCGTCATCACGTTCGGACTGTTCCTCCCCGGCATCATCCCCACCAGCTCCAACCCTTCCGGATCCGTCGCCGATCCGACCACGATCACCTCGTACGTCGCCGACTTCGACCTCGATGTGAACGGCGACCTCGAGGTCATCGAGACGATCAGCGTCGAGTTCCCGTCGAACGTGCCACGACGCGGCATCTTTCGCTTCTGGGACCGCTACGACACCAACGACCAACGCGCTCGTCGCGAGGTCGACGACATCGAGATCACGATGGACGGCGGGCCCGTCGAGGTCGAACGGTCGAGCCAAGACCGAGGCCGCTACACCGTCGCCCGGATCGGCTCGCCCGATGTGTACGTCACCCCCGGCATCCACACCTACGAGATCCGCTACTCGATCGACGGCGTCATCATCGATGGCGAAGGCATCCGACCTTCGGCGTTCTACTGGAACCTGATCCCCGGTGGATGGGCCCAGCGGATCGAGTCGGCAACCCTCACGGTGCACCTCCCCGCCGACGCCGAGGCGGTGCAGTGCGGTGTCGGCGTCGGCAGCGAGCCGCCGGCCTGTGATCTCACCGGCGCAGGCACCACCGATCTGACCATCGTCGCCTCCGACCTCCCGCCCAACACACCGATCACGCTGCGCACCGGGCTCGCGATCGAGAAGCCACCAACGGGCAATGCGCTGCCGTGGGCGGCGCGTTTCGACCCGGTGCTCGGAAGTCACCCCGTGCTCCTGGTGCTGGTCGCACTGCTCACCGCCGGCACCAGCGCACTGGGGTTGAAGGCGGCTCGGCGCTCGGTGGAGGCGACCCCTCCGTTCCCGCTCATGTACGGCCCGCCCGACGGCATCGGACCCGCACAGGCTTCCTACATCCTGCACGAAACCAATCGTGAAGACGCCTACGTCGGGACGCTGATGCACGCAGCAGAGAAGCGAGCGATCGACCTGCAACGCAACGACGATGGTTGGACGATCATCGACCGCAACGATCCGTCGGCCTGGGCCGAGGTCGATGCCATCACCCAGGGCACCAGCCACCTCCTCGGCGGCGGAGCCTTCACGGCGGCGAAGAAGGACGTCGATGGTGGCAAGCGACTCCAGTCCGAGATCTCACGCTTCGAAGGCGATGTGAGGAACTGGGCGCTCCAATCGGGGAACTTGGCGAAGGCGGGTCTCGGCGACCTCGGAATTCCGCTCGTGATCATCGCCGCCGGGCTCACGGTCGTTCTCGGTGCGTGGAACCCGTTCTCGATGTCGATCACGGGACTGATCCCCGGCGGATTCGTGGCCGGTGCCATCTCGCTGGTCTTCCCCGGCGCCGCAACGATCCGCACGACGAAGGGACGAGACCTGTGGTCTCGAATCGGCGGATTCCAGCGCGTGTTGTCCACCCCATCGAGCAAGGAGCGCTTCGACTTCGCCGGGCGCCAGGAGCTCTACCTGGCCTACCTGCCGTGGGCCGTTGCCTTCGGATGTGCCGACGAGTGGGCCGACAAGTATCGCACCGAGATGGGGACCGAACCCCCGCTGCCGATCTACTTCGGACCCGGCCACGTCGGCATGACCTCCAGCCGGTTCGTCGACTCGATGGTTCGCGACTTCCGCTCGACCCTCGACAGCGCCATCTCTTCGTATGAAGCCACCCAACGCAGCTCGAGCAGCGGCGGCGGCTTCTCCGGAGGCGGCGGCGGCGGCGGAGGCGGAGGCGGCTCATGGTGAAGCGACTCCCCCTTCTGCTCATCGCGACGCCCGTTCGAACAGCAATCCACCCCGTGCACCACCAGCAAGCAACCAAGGAACACCGCTCATGATCTACTTCCTCATCATCATCGTGCTGTTGATCGCCCTCGTGGCCTTCGGCATCAGCGGCTTCAACCGCCTCCGTCGGGCCGACGTCAGCGCTCAGGAGGCCTTGGGTGGCATCGACGTCCAGCTGACTCGACGGGCCGACCTGATCCCCAACCTCGTCGAGACGGTCAAGGGCTATGCCAGTCACGAGCAGGGTGTGCTCGACGAGGTCACCCGAGCCCGAGCCCGCCTCCAGGCCGCGGCACAGGGCGACGACGTCGAGGCCAAGGCGGCAGCCGATGCGCAGCTCGAGAGCGCGCTCGTCAACGTGAACGCCGTGGCCGAGGCCTACCCCGACCTGAAGGCCAACACGAACTTCCTCGATCTCCAACGCCAACTGGCCGACACCGAGAACCAGATCTCGTTCGCCCGCCAGTACTACAACGATGCCGTCGCCACCCTCAACAAACTGGTGATCACCGTCCCCTGGATGTTCTTCTCCGGCATCGCCAACGTCGGCAAGCGGTCGTTCTATCGAGCTCCCGACGGACAGAGCGAACCGCCGCACGTGACGTTCGGCAACTGATACCGGCAGACCTCCTCGCACATCGACGGACTTGAACCTTCCCGCTCGAGTCCTTACCGTCGCTTCTCGTTCGCCTCACCACGGTCATTCGACCGATCACCGCCCACACCAGGAGAAGAACCCATGTCCGACGATGCTGTCCTGACCGAGCGCCGCGACCGCGTGCTGATCATCACGCTCAACCGGCCCGATGCCATGAACTCGATCAACGGCGCGCTGTCGGCCGGGCTCGTCGCCGCCATCGCCGAACTGGACGGTGACGACACACTGACCGCCGGCGTCCTCACCGGCAACGGTCGTGGCTTCTGCGCCGGCATGGACCTCAAGGCCTTCGCAGCCGGCGAAGACATCGGTCCCATGATGCAGTTCATCCGCCAGGGCTCCGAGAAACCCCTCATCGGCGCCATCGAAGGATTCGCACTCGCCGGCGGACTCGAACTCGCACTCACCTGCGATCTCCTGGTCGCCGCCGAGAACGCCTCGTTCGGCATCCCCGAGGTCAAGGTCGGGCTCTTCGCCGCCGGCGGCGGCCTCCAACGTCTCCCCTCCCGGGTCGGCTTCGGCCGGGCCATGGAGATGGCGCTCACGGCCGAGCCGATCAAGGCCGACGTCGCGCTCCAGAGCGGCCTGGTGTCCCGAGTTGCCCCCAAGGGCGAGGCACTCGAAGCGGCCGTCGAACTGGCCGAGACGATCGCCAAGAACGCGCCACTCGGCGTCAAGGCATCGAAGAAGCTCATCTGGACCGCCGTCGACGTCTCCGAAGAAGAGTTCTACGCCGTCCAGACGCCACTCCAGCAGTCGGTGTTCACCTCGGACGACGCCAAGGAAGGCCCGGCTGCCTTCGCCCAGAAGCGGGCCCCGGAGTGGACCGGCATGTAATCATCGAATGGGCGTGCACCGGCTGACGGCCACGCCGACCAGGTGGCGAGCCCTGACCACGCACTTGACCGCTCTCAGTCCATCAAGTCCTCGAGCATGTCGTGATCAGGAGTGTCGTCGGCGTCGTTGGGATCGGTTCCCAACTTGAGTTCGGCGTAGTCCGTGACGCCATCACCGTCGGTGTCGAAATCGTTCGGATCGGTGCCGGCCCGCAACTCGTCGGCATCGCCGAGTCCGTCACCATCGGTGTCTGCCGACATCGGATCGGTTCCGAATTTGAGCTCCTCCTCGTCGAGGAGTCCATCACCATCGGTGTCGATTGCGCTGGGTACAGGACTCGATACGGTCGTCGCTCCCTGTCCGAAATCCTCGTCGACCTCGACATCACCGCTCGCCGTCACGCCGCTGTCGGTCGAAACATTGGCATCGGAAACAACATTGCCACTCCCGAAGTTGATCTGGTCGCTCCCATCGAGAGGATCGGAGCCGGCCGAGACTTCGGCACCGTCGGCCACTCCGTCGCCGTCGGTATCGGCGGCCGTCGGATCGGTTCCGAAGCGAGACTCGGCACCGTCGGCGATGCCGTCGCCGTCGGTATCAGCCGAGGTCGGATCCGTACCCGTTCGGCGTTCCTCGCCGTCTTTGATCCCATCACCGTCAGAATCGACGTTGTTCGGGTCGCTACCGATTCGTTGTTCATCGGCATCGGTCAAGCCGTCGCCGTCGCTGTCTTGCGACGTCGCTCGTCCAACACCGGTTCGTGAATCGCTCATGGTTCCCTCCATCAAGGCGCACAGCACGGTCGACGACGACGCTAGACCAATTCCGGACGGGATTCTCTCGTGGGAACACGGTCATCGTGTCACCAGGGGGTACGGCGCAGCGACACCACGCTCACGATGACTGGTCGGCAGAACTCGACGAACCGTCTTCGTTCTTCAACCACACCGTTCGCTGCGGGAACGGAATCTCGATTCCCTCGGCGTCGAAGGCCTTCTTCAGTCGCGCCCGAACCTCTCGGGCAACGGCGAACTGCTCCGACGGCTCGGTCTTGACCACCGCTCGGATCACGATCGCATCGGCACCGAACGACTCCAACCCGAGCACGGTCGGTTCCTCGATGATGGTGGCTTCGGCCAGGTCGTCGTGCCACAGCTGGTCGAGCACACCCTTGATCACCGTGGTGGCGTGATCGACGTCGGTGTCATACGCAACCTCGATGTCGAGCAGCGACTTCGACCACAGCTGCGACGAGTTGCCGACCCGCCGGATCTCGCCGTTGGGTACCACCCAGAGCACGCCGGCCACATCGCGTAGGCGCGTGGTTCGCAGGGTCACTTCTTCGATGACGCCGGTCGCCTCGCCGACATCGACGATGTCGCCGACGCCGTATTGGTCCTCGATGATGATGAAGATGCCGGCCAGGAAGTCGCGAACCAGGGACTGAGCGCCGAACCCAATGGCGACGCCGGCGATCCCGGCGCCGGCAATGAGCGGCGCCAGGTTGATGTCGAGCTCGCCGAGGACCAAGAGGAAGGCGATGAACCAGATGGCGGCGCCGGCGACGCTGCGCAGGACGGCCCCGAGCGTGACCGCACGCTGACGTACCCTGGCCTGCCGGTCGCCGAGGTAGCGCAGTTTCTCAACGCTGCGCTCGAGCCGACCGGCGTCCTCCGTGGGCTCGACGTCGGGTGCGGGACGAATCAGACCTTCGACGAAACGCGAGATCGACCGAGCGACGATCCTCGAGACCAACCAAGCCACCATGACGATGAACGCGATGCGAAGGGGGCGATCGAGAAGCCAGTCGACGACCTCGGCCAGCGCCTCGCTGCCGGTCCAGTTGTACATCGCCTCACAGAACAGCCCTGGACTGTCGCCACAGGCCGTTGTGAGGTCTCCGAGGATGAACGGCGGGCCAGATGCATTGGTCACTCGAACGACGCTAGCGACCGTGTGGCGTCTGCGTAGACCGGGACCGGTCGGGTCCTACTTCGGTGCGAATCGGGTGCCGGCGTCGAGTCGTATCGTGTCGCCGTTGAGCATGGGGTTTTCGATCATGGCGATCGCGAGACGGGCGTACTCATCGGGGCGGCCGAGGCGTCGTGGGAACGCTGCATCCTTGGTCAGGTTCTGTGCCCGTTCCTCGGTGACACCGGCGGTCAGTCCCGTGGCGAACAGACTCGGGGCGATCGTGTTCACGCGAATGCCGAGCGATCCGAGGTCCCGAGCCATCGTGAGGGTCATGCCGGCGATGCCTGCCTTGGCGGCGGTGTAGGCGACCTGACCGATCTGGCCTTCGAAGGCGGCGATCGACGCGGTGTTGATCAGCACGCCTCGCTCGCCGTCTTCGTTGGGTTCGTTCTCGGCCATGTGCGCGGCACACAGCCGGTTCGTGTTGAAGGTGCCGATGAGGTTGAGATCGATCGTCGCCCGGAAGTCGTCGAGCGAATACGGGCCACTCCGACTGAGGGTGCGACCGGCCTTGCCACCACCAGCGGTGTTCACCGCCACGTGGAGGCCACCGAGCGCCTCGACGGCCTCGTTGATCACGATTTCGATGCCTTCGAAATCGAGCACGTTGCACGGATGCCAGGTGCCGCCGAGTTCGGCTGCGACCTCGGGGCCGGCCGACCCTTCACGATCGAGGATGGCCACGCCGCCGCCGCCCGCCGCGATGCGTTCCGCCGTCGCTCGGGCGAACCCCGATGCTCCACCGATCAAAATGGCCTTGACTCCTGGAATCTCCATGTGGTGCTGCTCCTCGATCTTCGGCGACGTCGTCACCGGTCCTGGCCATGGTCTAGCGCGTCTGGCCCGACGCGTGCTGGTGGAGCGTCCAGCCGCATAGGTTGACGTGGTGGTCGCCGACGTGATCAACCGAATCACCCGACGTGGGCCGGCGCGTATCGACCCGTACCGAGCCTTCGGGCCACCCTCGGCGCTGCGCTTCGCCGGCCGTGTGCTCGCCAATCCCGAGATCTCGACCGCCGAACCGGGGGAACACTCCGCTCGGGCCGTTCTCCGCATGGCCGAGCGTTTCGTCACCCGACAGATCGCCGACGAGCCGGTACTGATCGAGATCGGCGATCGGCAAAGCGACGTCGTCACCGACGCCGAGGGTTACTTCGAAGCGGTCATCGAGATCGATGATCCGACCCTGCGCAGTGGCAGCTGGGTCCATGCTCACGGCTCACTTCCCGACCGCGACGACGACTCGATCTGGACATTGCCGTCGCTCGTCGTCGACCAGTCGACGACACGGCTCGTCATCTCCGATATCGACGACACGATCTTGAGCAATGGCGCCGGCAACGTGGCTCGCACGGTGCTGCAGACGATGGCCGGCTCGCATCTCACACGCCTGCCGATCGAGGGTGCCCCCGAGCTCTACCGACAGCTCACCACGATCGGCGATCCGGCCGGTCCTCCCTGTCCGGTGTTCTACGTTTCGAGCAGTCCGTGGAACCTCTTCGACTTCCTCACGGCCTTCATGGATCACCATGGCTTTCCCGTCGGCCCGCTCCTGTTGCGCGACATGGGGTTGAACCGTTCGACGTTCGCGAGCGCACACGGTGCCCACAAGGTGAGCGGGATCGCCACCATCCTCGACGCTGCACCGAACGCTCACGTGGTCTTGATCGGCGATACGTCACAGCAAGACGCAACGGCGTTCTCCTCGACGATCCTCGAGCACCTCGACCGAATCGCCGCTGCCTACCTGCGAGACGTGGGCGACCAAGCCAAGGCCGACGAAGTCCGCCGATTCATCGACGACGAGGCCCTCGACGACACGATGATGGTCGTGAGTGCACTCGACGAGATCGCCACCGACCTTCGAGCCCGAACGTGGGGCCGACCGATCTGACGGCCCAGCCAAGGCGATGTCACCGTCGACGAGAGCTGGATCATCGCGCCGCCACGGGTCGTCGGCCGCTCCCGACTCGAATGACGTTGGCCTCTAGGGCGTCGGGGCGGGTGCCGCGACCATGGGGAGAAGTACAAAGGAGAGCTCGATGTTCGATGATCGGACCGATGCCGGGAAGCAGCTCGCCCAGCTGCTGCACCATCTACGCGGCGATGACGTCGTCGTGGTCGGCTTGCCTCGGGGTGGTGTGCCCGTCGCTGCGGAGGTCGCTGCGGCGCTCCGTGTCCCGCTCGACGTCATCGTCGTCCGCAAACTCGGCGTCCCCTTCCAGCCCGAGCTGGCGATGGGAGCAATCGGCGAGAACGGCGTTCGCACACTGAACGAGGACATCATCGACCGGACCCAGACCAGCGCCGACGAGCTGGCGCAGGTCGAGGCTCGTGAACGAGCCGAACTCGAGCGTCGGGCGGCGTTGTACCGCTCCGCCGGCGCGTCGGTACCGCTCGAGGGCAAGGTCGTGATCGTCGTGGACGACGGTGTCGCCACCGGTTCGTCGGCCATCGCCGCATGCCAGATCGTGCGTGCTCGTGGCGCCAAACGGGTGGTGCTCGCCGTTCCGGTCGCCCCCTCCGATTGGAAGTTCCGACTGGCCGGCATCGCCGACGAGATGATCACGGTCAAACTGCCCCGACACTTCCACGGTGTCGGAGAGTTCTACCGGGACTTCTCACAGACCACCGACGGCGAGGTGATCGACCTCCTGGAACAGGCGAACCGTCTGCGCATGGTCGAGCAGGCAGCAACGCCGGGGGTCGATGGCGAGCCTCGCCCCCGAGACGACGAAGTGGATCTGCACATTCGCCAGGTCCGTCTCTGCGGCCACCTGACGGTGCCAGAGCACACTCGCGGCGTCGTCATCTTCGCCCACGGCAGCGGCAGCAGCCGTCACAGCCCGAGGAACCGGTTCGTCGCCGAGATCCTGAACGAGGCCGGTCTGGCCACGCTCCTGTTCGATCTTCTCACCACCGATGAGGAGCAGGACCGCTCGAAGGTCTTCGACGTCGAACTCCTCGCCGGCCGCCTGCGGGATGTGACGCGGATCCTGCTCGCCGAATCCGACCTATCCGATCTGCCGGTCGGCTACTTCGGAGCCAGCACCGGCGCGGCAGCTGCGCTCCGGGCGGCGGCCTCTTCCGAGAGCACCGTGTCCGCAGTGGTCTCGCGAGGCGGGCGTCCCGACCTGGCTGGGCTCCATCTCCACTCCGTCCGTGCGCCGACGCTGCTGATCGTCGGCGGCAACGACGACGTGGTCCTGGGGCTCAACGAGATGGCGGCGGCCGAACTCCGTACCGAGTCCCAGCTGAGCGTGATTCCCGGTGCCACCCACCTGTTCGAAGAACCGGGCACGCTCCAACAGGCAGCCGAACTCGCCCGAGACTGGTTCCTCGCCCATCTCTTTCCGTAGATCGGCCCAGATCCGCCCAACCTGCGCGGCGAGAGGGTCATTTTCGGCCCCGAAACGCGCAGGTTGCTGACGGAAGCTGGGTCGGGCGGCTCAGTCGGTCCGGCTCGATGTGAGGAGCGCCTCTCGGAACGGCGCGAGGCCGCCGGCCAACGGCTGGGTCGAGGCGATGAAGTCGCAAACGACGTCGACGAGGCGGTCGGCGTCTTCGACGTGGGGGAAGTGACCGCACCCCTCGAAGATCTCCAGCCGACTGTGGGGAATGGCCTCGTGGGCCGCGTAGGCGTGCTCCACCGGAATGATCGGATCCTGATCACCCCACACGATCATCGTGGGCATGGCGGCGGCGAGATAGAGACGGTCGCGAGCGTCGATGACCTGACCTCGGGGGTCGATCACCGACCGGAGTGTGCGAATGAACGCCTGACGGTTCTCCGCCTGACTCAGCGAGGCATACGACTGCCACATCTGCTCGAGCTGAGGAAGCTGCACCCCGGCACCACGCAGACACCGCACCAGTGCATCACCCGGCTGCTTGATGAAGTGCGGAAACACCACCGGCATCAGGTATTCCGAACCCGGGAGGGTCAAAGAGCGCAGCAGCCAGCTGACTTCTCGGCCGAGACCACCACTGCCGACCAGGACCAGACGATCCACGAGCTCGGGGTGTTGATACGCCAACTGCATGGCGACACCGCCACCGAGCGAATGGCCGACGACGGTCACCGTGTCGATTTCGAGAACGGCCAGGAGATCACGCAGCCCACTGGCGAAGGCCCCGAGGGAGTAGTCGCCCATCGGCTTGGCCGACTCGCCGTGTCCGAGCAGGTCGGGGGCCAGCACCTTGGCATCGACCGCCAGGCGGGGCATGGCGTTGGCCCAGGTACGTGAGTTGCCAGCCATGCCGTGGACCAGGAGCACGACCGGCCCGTCGACGTCGGCACCAGCCAATCGGTAGGTCACGTCATGACCATGCATCGTCACGTGTTCGAGCGGCGTCAGCTTCACCCCGTCACCCTAATGACGCCGTTTCTGCCCAAACAGGGTCCAAGGGCGGTCGCGATCGAGCGTGCGGTCCTCGTCGAATTCAGCGAGCCTTTGGCAAGGGTGAACTGGGGACGGAGTTGGTGCCGAACCCGCGCCGCACCTGCACACCCCAGTCGCCCTTGCCCTGGGCGTAGAAGACGAGTCCCTCGAGCCGCCAGATGATGGTCAGAGGCCGAAACACCAAGTGTTCGACCGCGACGATCGCCACCATGCGGAAGCGCATCTTGGCGTCGGTGAGCATGCCGAAGGCAGCGTCGTCCAGCAGGAGCACCACCATCGAGACCAGCAGTCCCAGTGCATAGGCCGAACCAACGAACAACAGATGACCTGCGCTGACCTGCCCCAAGAGCAGACCGACCACCAGCAGCAGGAGGCCGATCGCCTCCACCATCGGGGCGAGCGCTTCGACGATCACGAAGTAGGGCAGCGCCAGCATGCCGGCCGAGCCGTACTTGGGTCGCAGGATCATCCGGCGGTGCAGACTGAGGACTTCGAGCAGTCCGCGGTACCACCGGTTCCGCTGCCGACGCAGTTCGGGCAGTCCTTCGGGGCCTTCGGTCCACGCGACCGGTTCGGCGTCGAACGTGACCTTCGCCGGCGTGCCCTGCTCGTAGCCGTGGCGGCGCAGCCGGACGATCAGCTCCATGTCCTCGCCCATGCTGCCGGGCCGATACCCACCGGCGTCGACGACGGCCTGACGGCGGAACACACCGAAGGCCCCACTGACGATCAGGTTGCCTCCCAGCTGGTTCCACCCGAGCCGACCGATGAGGAAGGCGCGGGTGTATTCGACGACCTGGCAAGCAGCCCAGATCTGCCGCGGGAACGAGGGCCTGAGGCCCCGTGGACCGCGAACGAGGCCGCCGTTGGTCAGTCGGACCGAACCCCCCGCAGCGACCACGGACGGATCGTCGACGAACGACGTGACGAGCTTCTGCAACGAGTCGGGCGTGATGATCGTGTCGGCGTCGATCGCGCACACCAGCGAACCGGTGGCCAGGTTGACGCAGGCATTCAACGCATCGGCCTTGCCGCCGTTCTCCTTGTGGGCGACGACCAACCGAGGATCGACCCGAGACCGGTAGAGACGGACGATGCGTTGGGTGCCGAGCAGCGACTGGTAGACGTTGTGCACCTCCACCAGGTCGAACTCGTTGACGAGCACGGCTTCGGTCTCATCGCTCGATCCATCGTTCACCACCACGACCTCGAGGTTCTGGTATGTCAGGGCCAGGATGCCGGTGAGGGAGTCGCGGATCGTGACGGCCTCGTTGTAAGCCGGCACGAGCACCGTCACCTGCGGCGCGAGCGACGAGTTCATGACAGCCCGCCACAGCCGATGTCGCGACCGTTTGTGCGATTGTCGAAGGTCGATCACGGCCGCGACCATCAGCGCGGCCTGCAGAACCGCCGTGAGGATCACGACGCCGGCGAGGATCACCGCGGTCGCATTGAAGAGCGCCGGACCGTCAGAGAGCCACGCCCCCGTGATCGACGAGACCATCATGCGGCGACCCAGCGAAACGACGAGCCGGCGTCATTGGTGAGACCACTCATCTGGTCGAGGATGTGGATGGCCATGTCACGGGCGAACAGATCGTCGTCACGAAGATGACAACGCAGAACGACACGGCCCATCGGCCCCAGGTGAGCGAGGGCGGTGCCTGCTTCCCGTCGCACCTGCCAGGTCGAGTCGGCGAGCAGTCGGCCAAGGGGTGGCGCCAACTCGGCGAGCGCCCCTGCTCCGACCGATCTCGCCGCAGCAGCCCGCACTTCGGGCTCTCGGTCGCTCAGCAACTGCGCCAGGCTCGCAGCCGGCTCATGAAAGATGCCGTTGCCGAGACAGCCGGCGACGAGTCGCCGAATGGTCGGATCATCGTGATCGACGAAGGAGAGGATCGGCTCGACGAGTCGGGGGTCGGGGAGCTCGGCGGCGACTTCGACGACCAGTGCCGAAGCCTCGGCGCCGAGGCGTCCTTCGTGTACCCGAATCAGATACTCGACGATGTGTGGCACGCAGCTCGCGCCGCCACGGGCCAGCGCGTGCTGCGCTGCCGATCGGACGGCCGGACTGGCGTGGCCGAGCGCGTCGAGCAGGATCTCGGCGAACTCTTCGACCGCGGCAGGAGGCAAACCCTCGATGGCACGGGCCCGGACGAACGGATGAGGATCGTCGAGCAGCATCAGGCGCTCGGCCCCTTCGTCGGGAAGCAGCATCATCAGATGAGCAGCCTGCACTCGGCGGTGCCAGGAGCGCCGATGGACCAGGCGCTCGATGCGGTGCGTGAGGCCGGCATGGTGGGCGACGACCTGGAGGCGCCGCCGCGCTTCTCCTGTGGTGTCCGACGACAGGTGCTGCAGGACTTCGGCGAGAACCGAGATCGGCATGTCCGCCAAGGCGCGGCCCGCTGCTTCGAGATCGGGACCGGCGTCGAGCACCACGGTGGCTGCCCAGTGGTGAGCGACCTCTCGCTGTCGGTCGCGACGATTCCGCAACCGGTTGACGACTGCTCCCAGCACGCAGAAGGCGAGGGCCGTTGCGAAGACCGAGATCTGGATGGCGACGAAGACGGTCATCCGTCTGCGTCCATGATGCGCAGCAGCCGCCGAACGAGGATGCCCGGCGAGAACGGCTTCTGGATCACGTCGACCGCGCCCAGGTCGTACGCCGCTCGAATGTCGTTCTCACGAGTACGAGCCGACAGCATCACCACATCGAAACGGCGGAGCGCCGCCTGCTTCTGCAGCCGGCGGAGGATGGTGAGACCGTCGATGGCCAGCAGATCGAACTCGAGGAGCACGACCTTCGGCAGACGGATCAATGGATCTTGCAGGCGCTCCAACAACACCTGACCGTCCATCACATGATCGACCGAGAGTCCCGTGCGCTCGAGCGCCTCGCCGATCACCCGAGCGATCGCCGGATCACTGTCGGCGACGAGCACGTCGTGGGCGACGAGTCCGCCCGGCCGCCAATCGGCGGTCACGACACGGGGGCCACCCTGGCTGCGACTGCGATCGAGGAGGCTCCGAGCAACGTCGACCAGATCGGTCACACTCTGGGCGTCGTACGGGAACTCCGCGACCCCGACCCGGATCCCGACCGAGACCAGACGGGAGGCCATCGCTTCCAACCGAGCGCTCGACACCTGATGATCGACACCGCCGAGGACGAGAATGGTCTCGCGATCGCCGCTTCGGGTCACGATGTCGTCGGTGCGAAACTCTCGGAGGAGTTGCTCCTGCACCGCGTCGACCTGGGCAACCGAGTCGGTGTCGTCGAACTGGACGACACACAGCGACGCGACCGAGTCCGAGCGATGGACGCCGAGCAGGAGTCGTTCAGCGAGAAAGGTCGCCGATGCCCACGGCACGCCACCGGTTCGGATCGAGGCAGCGACGTCGGCGTCGACATCGGCTCGCAGTCGGAACAACGGCGGCAACGAGCGGGCCAGTGACTCGCCCGATGCCTGGTGTGGCACCGTCAGGTCGACCCCGACTCGTGGCGCCATTGCCGCCTCGGCCGGCATGACCTCGGCAATGATGCAACGTCGGGTGGAGACCTGTGCCCGAATCACGCTCACGATTCGAGCGTTCTCGCTCGATGGCATCAACACCACGCCGGATGCTCGGCCTGCCTCGAGACCGGACAGCACATCGGCCAGATCGTCGGCATCCCACGCCTGGATCCCGCGAGCGCCGAACAACGCAATGAGTTCGTCGCTCCCCTCGCCGTGCACCACGACCCGCTCGATTCGGCGCCGCACGTAGATCTGGCGTCGCAGTTCCTCCACGATCTCGACCGGGCGGGCCGACAGGGGCAGCAGGCTGGTCGCGTAGCGGGCCAATTCGACTCGTTCGAGCGGATCCTCGGGAGAGCCGACGACGATCGGCACACCGGGATAGCGCTCGGCGGCGAGACGACTCGCCATGATCGTGGCCGCGGTGGAACGGTGCTCGTCGCCGACCACGACGATCGCATCGGCGAGACGTGGCCAACTCCGGAGTCGGGTGGAATGGTTCACCGTGAACCCGCTCGTGACGGCGAACCAGACCAGACTGTCCGCCGCTTGACCCGGGTCGCCGATGACCAGCAGGTTGTCGCCGAGTGCGCCAGAACGCCCTCCCCCTGCCGTTGTCACCACCGATGATCGCAGGTCCTCGATGAGCCCGGCCGCCGTGATGGCGGCAGCGGCATCGGCATGACGAAGGTGGTCAGGACTGCTGAGCTGCTCGAAGAGATGGCGAGTCAAACGCGCCGCCGAGATCATGCCGAGCTCGCCGAGCCACGTCGCCAGATCGAGCAGCGAGGCCAGCGCCGCGTTGACCTCGCCCTGGTCGAGCGACCCCTCGACGAGACGAGAGGTGGCCAGCTCCGCTGGGCGGAGATGATCTTCGATCCGCTGGTGGATGCGGTCCCAGACCCCGCTCAGGGCTTCGGACATCGTCTCCGTGGGCGCGTCGACGACCGAATGCTCGGCGTCGAGTTCGAAATCACTTTCGAGGAAATCGGTGTCCACCTCGGCAGCTTCGGAGTCGTTCGGCCCGGTGTGAGCCCTCTGTTCGGTTCGGGTGATGGGCGACGTCGAGGACGCAGCCCGAAGTGCTGTCTGCGACTTTGTTGCCGCCCGCCGGCCGATTAGTGTCGTGGCCGGGACCGAACTGCACCCAAGGGGAACGCCATGACTGCCACTGAACCCGTCAACGACTGGGCGACCGACTTCGACATCTTCGATGCCGCCTTCGTCAGAGATCCCTACCCGATCTGGGGTGAACTCCGACCAGAATGCCCGGTCCCCCACAGTGAACGGTGGGGCGGCTCGCACATGCCGACCACCTTCGAGACCGTCACCAGCGTGGCCCGCGATGCCGAGCGCTTCTCCTCGTTCTCGGTCAGCGTCGCTCCGGTGCCGACATCCTACGACGAGAACGGCAACCGTCTCCGCTCGATCATCGCGTCCGACGCTCCCGAGCACGCTCCCGAACGGCGACTGATGTTGCCGTTCTTCGCCCCGCACGCGGTCGAACGCTTCCGCGAGCCCACCCGCGAGCTCTGCCGCAAGCTGCTACGCGAAGTCGTCGAGCAGGGCACGTTCGATGCTGCCGGTCAGTACGCCCGGCAGATCCCGCCGCGGGTCATCGCCGAGATCCTCGGCATCGATCCCGAGATGGGCGACGAGTTCGCCGAGTGGGTCCAGGGTGTTCTCGAACTCGGCCTGCAAGATCCGGAAACCCGCGAGAAGTATCGAGCCATCATCGAGAAATTCTTCCTGGATGAGATCGCCCGACGCCAGGAAGAACCCGGCGATGATCTCATCTCGTTCCTTCTCAACGCCGAACTCGACGGCGAACCGGTGCCGATGCACGTGGTCCGGGGCAACATCAGTCTCATGCTCATCGCCGGCATCGACACCACCTGGAGCTCGATCGGCTCGGCCATCTGGCACCTCGCAACACACCCCGAAGACCGTCAACGACTCGTCGACGAGCCTGAGCTGATCCCGACCGCGGTCGAGGAGTTCCTTCGGGCCTACTCGCCCGTCACCATGGCTCGCATCGCCAAGGAAGACACCGAGATCGCCGGTTGTCCGGTGTCGAAGGGCGACCGCGTGTTGCTCTCGTTCCCCGCCGCCAACCGAGATCCCGAAGCATTCGAGAACCCCGAGGACGTCATCATCGATCGTGAGGTGAACCGCCACGTCGCCTTCGGCGCCGGGCCGCACCGATGCGCCGGATCCAACCTCGCTCGTATGGAAATGGTCGTGGCGATCGAGGAGTTCTTGGCGATGATCCCCGAGTTCGAGCTGGCCGACCCCGAGGCCGTCACCTGGGCCGGCGGACAGGTCCGTGGCCCTCGCAACCTTCCGGTCAGTTATCCGGTGCAAGGACTCGACCGCGGGCTTTGATCTCGCCTCGACCAACGAGCAGCGTTCCGCTCGGCGGGTGATTCGGTGCTCTTCGAAGGATTGAAGGTGCTCGACGTCGGCACGGTGATCGCCGGGCCGGTGTCGACCACCATGCTCGCCGACTTCGGCGCCGACGTCATCAAGGTCGAGCCGCCGGGTGGCGGCGATCTGCTGCGCCACATCGGGCTGGCCCCCACCATGCCGGATCATGACGTGAACTACCTCTGGCATCTCGATGCCCGGAACAAGCGGAGCATCCAGCTCGATCTCAAGCAGAGCGAAGGGATCGAGGTGTTGTGGCGTCTCATCGACGACGCCGACGTCTACGTCACGAACCAACCGTTCCCGGTGCGCCGCTCGCTCGGGCTCGAATACGCCGATGTCGCCAAGCGCAACCCATCGATCGTCTACGGATCGCTCTCGGCCAACGGGGAACACGGTCCCGACCGTGACGCCAAGGGATTCGACCTCGTGTCCTATTGGACGAGGAGCGGTTTGATGGACCTCGTTCGCTCCCCCGGTTCGACTCCCACTCACTCCCTTCCGGGGATGGGTGATCACCCCACTGCGGTTGCGCTCTTTGCCGGACTCGTGATGGCGCTGCTGCATCGGGAGCGCACCGGCGAGGGTTCGATGGTCTCCACGTCGCTTCTGGCCAATGGACTGTGGTCTTCGGCTGCGGTGACGCAAGGGGCGCTGACGGGTGCCGACATGCAGGCTCACCGCCGCCGCATTCAGACGCCGGGCTTTCTGGGCCGTCTCTACGAGACTCGCGACGGGCGGTGGATCGGGATCACGATGGTGCGGGCCGGGAACGAGATCAAACAGCTCTTCGCCGCACTCGACGCGCTCGAGCTGCTCGACGACGAGCGCTTCGCCACCACGGCGGCGCAGTACGAGCACCGGTCTGCCCTCGGGAACGAGATCGCCGCCATCTTCTCCCGCCGAGACGCTGCCGAGTGGATGGCGATCTTCGCCGACCACGGTGTGCCCGCCGCCCTGGCACCACGGTCGGAAGACGCCGCACGCGATCCCCAGCTTCGCGCCAATGCCATGGTGATCGATGGCGACCCCGAGACCGGGGTCGGTCAGCTCATCAACAATCCGGTCGCCGTCTCGACGGCACCGCAGGTCGCCGTGATCCGCGGTCCCGACCCGGGGGAGCACACCCGAGAGATCCTCACCGCGCTCGGCTACAGCGACGACGCGATCGACCGACTGGTGCAGTCCCAGGCGGCCTCGGTCGCTCCTGCGTCGGACGCGTAGGCGCACACTCGGGTCGCATGCTCAACCGACGGTCAGCATGCGACCCCCGAACCGCTCGGCTTGTTCGCGGGCATGTCGGTTCGCCGTTCGGATACCGACCTGGACGAGCCGTTCCATGCAACCGTCCTCGAGCGCACGGACGAAGGGTGAGGCGTGGCTGAAACGATTGCCCTCGAAGTCGACAGAGGTGTCGGGGTGGGCGTCGATGTGCACCACCGTCAGTCGCTCGTGATGCTTGGCCATCGCCCGCCGGATGGGATAGGTCACGGCATGATCGCCGCCGAGAGCGTCGACCCGGTGACCAGCCAGTAGCTCCGCATCAATCGCTGCGGTGATGGCATCGGCGTCATCGGCCGAGTCGGCCACGTTCGCCAGTTCGATGTTGCCGACATCGCGAATGATCGGCACCACCTCGACCCCGTACTCGGTCGCATCGTTTCCCGACCCGCTGTGCATCGCTCCACGAATGGCGTCGGGGCCGGCCGCACAGCCGAACTGGTACGACGAGTTCGCGTCCCATGGCAGTCTGAGCATCACGATCGGCGCCTGGTTCGCTGCCACCGCAGCGTTGGAGTCGATGGCTTCTCGGTCGACGCTCGATGTCATCAGCCCATCATGACCCCTCGGCGGCCGTCGCGACACGACGCCGCTCCTGCGAGCGACTTCGCATCGGTACCGCGATCCCGGGTATGAATCATCTGGCAGACGAGCCGTTCTCGACCTCCGGCACCCACCTCGACAGGGAGTTCCATGCGCCAATCGACCACGGGCACCGAGCCAAGCGACGAGCCGTACTATCTCGCAGTCGACGACGAGATCCAGGTCTTCGAGGCGGCGTTCGCCGCTCGGCTGCCGGTCTTGCTCAAGGGACCGACCGGTTGCGGGAAGACTCGATTCGTCGAACACATGGCCTGGCGGTTGTCCCAGCGTTCACCGGACCGTCCGACGGTGGGCCTGACCACGGTGGCCTGCCACGAAGACCTCACGGCGACCGACTTGGTGGGGCGCTACCTGCTGTCGGGGGAAGAGACGGTGTGGATGGACGGCCCGCTCACCCGTGCGGTGCGCCACGGCGCCATCTGCTATCTCGACGAAGTGGTCGAAGCCCGCAAGGACACGACCGTCGTCATCCACTCCCTCACCGATCATCGTCGAATCCTCCCGATCGAGAAGACCAACGAACAGGTCGTTGCGCACGACGATTTCCTGCTCGTCATCTCCTACAACCCCGGTTACCAGTCGGTCGTGAAAGATCTCAAACCCTCGACGCGTCAGCGGTTCGTCAGTATCGAGTTCGACTATCCCGACATCGAGGCCGAAGCAGAAATCGTGCAGGCCGAAGCCGGAACCACGGGCGAGATCGCCCTCTGTCTCGCACGGATCGGGGCGAAGACTCGCCAGCTCCACGAGCGTGGGATCGAAGAGGGCGTGAGCACTCGACTCCTCGTCTACGCCGGCACCCTGATCGCCGGTGGCATTGCGCCGAGGCGAGCGTGTCAGGCGGCCATCGTGCAAGCCATCAGCGACGATCGCGACGTGCAGATTGCCGTTGCCGACATCGTCGACGTCGTCTTTCCATGACCCTGGCGCTGTCGGAGATCCAGCGAAGCCTCGGACTGTTCGCCGAGAGCGTCGCCGGCACCCTCGTTCGCATCGAAGCGCTCGAAGAGGATCGATGGGGCTGGCCGTGGGATCTCGCCCTGCCCGACCCGCTCGTGGTGCAGCTCGCCACCGTGATCGATCTCGACGACACTCCCGATGTCGAGCGCCGTGTCTACCGCACCCAGGTACTGCACCAGCTGGCCCTGGTCGAGTTCGGCACCTTCGGCCCCGATGCCGAAGCGCCCGATCCCGATGCTGCTGTGCGTCATCCGACGATCGTGGCGTCGGCCCATCGAGCCGCGGCAGCGCTCGTCGTCGTGTTGCTCGAGCAGCTGCGGATCGACGCCGCGATCCGCCGTTCGTATCCCGGAGCGGCTCTCGATCTCGATCGGTTGCTCGCCATGGTGCGCGGGAGCGGTACGGCATCGCTCGAGGATCGGTCCGACCTCGGTTTGGTCGAGGCATTGCGCCAGCTCTGCCTCGGTGCGTCGGGCGCCGACCTCGCTCACCGCTGCTCAGCCGCCCATCCAGCCGACCTCGAGTGGCTGGTCGACTCGGTTGCTCCCCTCCGAGCCCGCGACGCTTCGCTGGATCGCAGCGCCGAGATCGCCGTGGCGATCGCTGCGCTGCTCCGTGATCGGGCGGCACCGACGAGACCGAACGACGGCGAGCCATTCGCACCGATCGTCGACGACGCAGTCGAGACCGATCCCGACCAGGAACCGTTGGAGCTCGAAGGAATGAGCACCGGCCCTCCCCCGCTCGACGCCGAGGCCGACCGAACAGCAGAAGACCTCGAAGGGTCGATCCAGAGCAGTCCGCTCTCGTTCGCCGAGGAACTCGAACAGCTCGAGAAGGCCGCCACCTCGACGCCACGCCGCCCTCCGCCAACCACTCGCCGGGCGATCGATCCCGATGCTCGCACGTTCGTCTACGACGAGTGGAACTATCAGGACCGGGCCTACGAGCGGTCGTGGTGTCGCGTCGTCGAGCGTCGGCTCGAAGGCGGCGATCACGAGTTCATGCACGATGTACGACAACGTCATGCCCAGCTCGGAGGGCAGATCCGGCGCCAGTTCGCCAAGCTCCGCCCGCAAGAACGAGTACGCATGTACCGACGCGACGACGGCGACGAACTCGACCTCGATGCCGTCATCGAGACCATCGTCGACCGTCGATCCGGCGTGGCGGCTGACGACCGGCTGAACATCCGCCGCGACCGCGCCGCCCGCCAGGTGGCCACCGCGTTCCTCGTCGACCTGAGTGCTTCGACCAGTTCGCCGGCCGAGGAGGTCGATCCTCCGCCCCCGGTCGACGACAGCGACGATCCGTTCGAGGATCCCTTCCAGCCGCGTTCGGTCGTCCACGACGACACGTCGATTCGTCGAGTCATCGACGTTGCCAAGGATGCAGTGGCGCTGATGAGCGACGCGCTGGGGCAGTTGGGGGACCGACATGCGGTCTACGGGTTCTCCGGCCAGGGTCGGCACGAGGTGGAGTTTCGTGTCGGCAAGGAGTTCGATGACGCCAGTGCTCCCTCGACCTGGGCCGCCATCGCCGCGATGCAGCCCCTCAGCTATACCCGCATGGGGCCGGCCATTCGCCATGCTGCCACCAAGCTCGCCGGGCAAGACGCGCGCACGAAACTGTTGATCGTGATCTCGGATGGTTATCCGCAAGACATCGACTACGGGCCCGACCGGCGCGACAAGAACTACGGGCTCCACGACACCGCCAGGGCGATCGTCGAAGCCACACAACGAGGCGTGGACACCTTCTGCGTCACCATCGACCCGGCCGGGCACGACTACCTGCGGGTGATGTCGCCCGATCATCGCTATCTCGTGATCGACGACGTGGAATCCCTGCCGGCCGAACTCGCGAAGCTCTACCTGGATCTGGCAGCGGCGCCGTCGAGCACCGCTGGTCGGTGACGACGAGCCTGCGCAATCACACGCGGAATCGGAATGCTCGGCGTGCCTTCGAGGTTTGAAGAGGCATGTCGCGATCTCAGGACCTGTTGGCCCGCTACGACCGCGTGCGATCGCTGACCGAGGAGCTGGCCGCGCCACTCTCACCCGAGGATCAGACCGCCCAGTCGATGCCCGACACGAGCCCGACCAAGTGGCATCGCGCCCATGTGACCTGGTTCTTCGAAACGTTCGTACTCGAGCAGTACGAACCGGGTTTCGTTCCCTTCGATGCGTCATTCCGGATGCTGTTCAACAGCTACTACGAGGCGGTCGGCCCAAAGTATCCCCGCCCACGACGAGGCCTGATCACCAGGCCGGGAGCAGCGGAGGTCGGCGACTACCGCGACGACGTCGACCGCCGGATGCGGGCAACCCTCGACCGGCAGGAACTCGATGCATCCCTGATCGATCTGGTCACCCTCGGACTCAACCATGAGCAACAGCACCAGGAGCTGCTGCTCATGGACATCAAGCACCTCTTGTCGCTCCACCCCGGCGGACCGGTCTATCGAGCCCAGACCATCCCCGATCAGGCAGCGCCATCACCGCTGCGTTGGCTCGACGTCGACGGCGGGCTCGTCGAATGTGGGCACCGCGCACCCGGTTTCGCCTTCGACAACGAAGAGCCTCGCCACCAGCATTATCTGGAGCCGTTCGCCATCGCTGATCGGTTGGTGACCGTCGCCGAGTGGCGAGCCTTCATCGACGATGGCGGCTACCAGCGGCCCGACCTCTGGCTCTCCGATGGTTGGCACACCGTGCAGAACGATGATTGGCAACGTCCGATCTACTGGCTCGACGACAACGCCACCGCGCACACACTCGGAGGCGTCCGACGTCTCCACGACGCCGAGCCGGTCGCCCATGTCAGCCTGTACGAGGCCGATGCCTACGCTCGATGGGCCGGCGCTCGACTACCAACCGAGTTCGAGTGGGAGCACGCCGTCGGTTCCACAGCCGATGCCACCGCGACCTTCGACCTTCGGCGACTTGAACCCTGGCCGGCCGACGATGGCTCGTCCGGCCTTCGGCAGGCGTTCGGCGCCACCTGGCAGTGGACCTCGAGTGCCTATCTCCCCTACCCGGGCTTCTCCCCACCCGACGGCGCCGTCGGTGAATACAACGCCAAGTTCATGTCGGGACAAGCCGTGCTGCGGGGCAGCTCGGCGTTGACGCCTCCCGGCCACGCCCGTTCGACCTACCGCAATTTCTTTCCCCCATCCGCACGATGGCCGATGACCGGCCTTCGCCTTGCCCGAGGAGTCCGCTCGTGACCCCACCACCCGCTGCCGATCTGACCGTCCCGACGTTCGACATCCACCTCGACCCGGACTGGGCCGATCAGGCGCTCATCGACGACGTCCGCCAGGGTCTCGGCCACCGTCCGCTCCAGCTTCCACCTCGCTGGCTCTACGACGAACGAGGCAGCGAACTGTTCGACCAGATCACTCGCCTCGAGGAGTACTACCCCACCGAAGCCGAACGATCGATTCTCGATCGCGAGGCGTCGAACATCGCAGCGATCACCGGTGCCGACACGATCGTCGAGTTGGGATCGGGCACCTCCGACAAGACCCACACACTCATTCGAGCCTTCCGTGCCACCGGTCAGCTCGAGCGATTCGTGCCGTTCGATGTGAGCGAGCAGACCCTTCGAGATGCCACCGCTTCGCTTGCGAGTGCGTACCCCGGCCTGGGGCTGCACGGTATCGTCGGCGACTTTTCGCTTCATCTGTCCCATCTGCCGACCGCTGGCACGCCCATGGTGGCCTTCCTCGGCTCGACGATCGGCAATTTCTACCTCGAAGAACGTCAGGCGTTCCTGTCGTTGCTCGCCGAGCATCTCCCCGGAGGTGGCTGGCTCCTGCTGGGCGTCGATCTGGTCAAACCCGTCGACCGGCTCATCGCGGCCTACGACGATCCGCACGGCATCACTGCCGCCTTCACCCGGAATCTTCTCGACGTCCTGAACCGGCGGCTGGGCGCCGATTTCGAGTCCAACGGGTTCGACCATGTCGCTTTCTGGGATCCCAGCCAGGAGCGCATGGATCTTCGTCTGCGAGCGAGCTCCGACTACCGAGTATCGATTCCCGGAGCCGATATCACGCTCGACATTCGCTCGGGCGAGGAGATCCGAGCAGAGATCTCGACCAAGTTCCGCATCCCGACGATCGCCGCCGAGGTAACCGACGCCGGGTTCACCGTCCGTCAGATCTGGACCGACGAACCGGGCGACGTCGCCCTCCTTCTGGCCTCGGTCGATGGACCCCGCCCCCTCGTGTTGCGCTGACGCGTGCTGTTGCGCTGACGCGCTTCAGCCGGCGCCGGCCTTGCGCCAGGCTTCCAGTCCGTTCGCCGCGGCGACCTCGACCACCTGCGCGATGGTCGGGAAGGCGAACACCTGGTCGGCGGCCTGCTCGATCGTTGCCTCCAGGTGCACCCAGCTGGTGATCGTGGCGATCATCTCATCGGCGAGCGGCCCGACGGCACTCCCACCGACCACGACACCGGAGTCGGCGTCGATGGTGAGAACCACCAAACCGTCGCCGAGCCGGTCGGTCGAATGGCGAGCCACATCGCTGGGGCGGCCGACGCCGCGCACGCCACGGTGGCCGGTCGCCTCGTGGGCTTCGATCGACGAGCCGACGTGGGCAACCGGGGGGTCGGTGAAGACCGCATGGGGAACGGCCCCCGGCATCGGTTTCCTGGTGCGCCCGACGATGACCGACGACAGGATTGCGGCCTCGCGGTTGGCCCCGTGTGTCCACGGCGATTGCCCGTTGACGTCGCCGATCAGGTGGAGCCACGAATGCTCGGGGTTCGTGAACGACGCATCGAACTCGGGGATCTTGCCGTCTTCGAGTCCGATCGAGTCCAGACCCAGCCCGTCGACTCGAGGCGCCTGGCCGGCGGCGACGAGCAACCGGTCGGCGTGGAGCGACGAGCCGTCCCCGAGACGCACGGTGCACCCGTCGCCGTATTCGACCTTCGACACCTCGGCCGAAAGTCGCAGGTCCAATCCGTCGGCACGCAGCAACGTCGCATAGAGATCAGCCACTTCGGCATCGAGGCCGGGAAGCAGCCGGACGTTGGCTTCGAGCACGGTCACGGTGGATCCGAACCGGTGGTAGACGTCCCCCAGCTCGCAGCCGATGGCGCCCGCACCGATGATGATCATGCTTGCCGGGAGGTCCGAATCGGTCAGCGCATCCTCGGCCGTCCAACTGCGCTCGGGGTCGAGCCCCTCGATCGGCGGGTAGACCGCCGCACTGCCGGTCGCGATCACGACGTGCTCGGCAACCCACGTGGCTCCATCGGCCACGACCCGGCCTTCACCGGTGATCTCGGCCCTCGACCGGACCAGGATGATGCCCTGGTCGATCAGGTTCGATGCGTGTTCGTCATCGTTTCGGTCGGCGGCAACATCGTCTCGGTGCGCCACGGCCCGGCGCCACGCATCGCTCGTCCGCTCGCCAGGAAGATGGGCTTCGTGCAGCAACGCCTTGCTCGGCATGCAGGCGGTGAACGGACACTCGCCGCCGACGAAGCCGGGCTCGAAACCGACGACACGGAGCCCGCTTGACAGCAGCGACTGGGCCAGCGCCTCGCCGGCCGAGCCGAGACCGATGATGGCAACATCGACCGTCGTCACGGGACCGGGATTCCCACTGGTCGGTTCGGCGTTCTGAAAGGTCGAAGACATCGCAAAGTCCTTGGTGTCTGGGAGGCTGCGGGTCAGCGTTCGACGAGGTCGGCGAGCCCGGAATCGGCAAACCCTTCGACGTGCAGGATCACGCCCATGCCGTCAGCCAACCGATCCTCTGGAAGCGAGGGGACCACCATCACCGGTACCCGCTGCCCGAGGGCCGAGCGGACGAGGACATCGACCAGTCGGCCGTTGTCGAACGTTTCCTCGAGTTGGCCGGCGCCGGCCCTGGCCGCAACGGTCTGTTCGATGTCGTTGAGGTCGTGACCGATCGTCATCGGCGACGCACCGAACCAGCCTTGGCGCTCGTCGTCGGGATCATCGTGGATGAGCAGCATCGACGCCCGCCCCTCCCGCAGGGCTTCGACGGTGTTCACGACGCCATCACGAGCGGCGTCGTGGCTTTCGAAGTAGCGGTAGATGCGCAGCGCGTCCACCAACCGGCGCGCCGTTCGATCGGCAACATGCCGGACGAGCGCGTTCGCTGGGTCGATCCCGGCAGGATCGGGTTGGCCGTCGGTGGCGATCCGCAAGATGGGGCAGAACAGTCGACCGTCGCGCACCACGAGAGGGTGCACTTCATCGAGCATCTCGTCGGGTCCGACGATGAGCACCAACGAGGTGTCGGTCACCATCGCCACCCTGGTGATCAGCTCGGCGGCACCCTCAGGGTTGTTGCCGATGAGACTCTCTCTCACCGCCTCACCGTGACGAGGTGTACTGATCAGCGTCAGGCCGGCGGCATCGATCACGGCGATCACGTGGTGGATCAGCGTCTGCTCCGATTCGATGATCGGCGCCAGACGAGGCACGTCGGCCAGATCGACCACGTCGTGCGACGGTGGATCGGGATAGCTGGTGGCGACCAGCGGGCCATGGGCCGACGCGACACAGGCAAAGAGCCCGTCGTCGCCTCGCTCTGCCTCGCGAATCAGCCCGACGACTCGCTCGACCAGCGAAGACGGG
Source organism: uncultured Acidimicrobiales bacterium (assembly GCA_963698395.1). Taxonomy (GTDB): domain Bacteria; phylum Actinomycetota; class Acidimicrobiia; order Acidimicrobiales; family SZUA-35; genus JBBQUN01. The sequence goes on along the minus strand of CAVOQQ010000006.1, from coordinate 465,098 downwards.
AGGTCTTCCGCTTCCACCAGGATGCGGAACCGCTCATGAGCCGGCGTTCCCTCGTCGAGCAGACCGATGAACACCGAGAGGAACGGACCGGGGGTCGCCACCACCTCTCGAAGCTCGTCGAGAAGCGCTGCTCGGGGTTGCCTCGCGGGGAACTCCATGACCTCAGATCCGCCCTTCACCGGCCGCATTGGCTCCGATGCGGGTCATCTCACGATACTCGCCTTCGATGTCGGGCTGTCCCGGCGCTTGGCGATCCACCATCTCGGCCTCGGACGTCGTGGGTCCGCGGCCTGCTTCGTGGCCGGCGGCGGCATCTCGTCCGGCACTGGTGCTGCGGCCGCCGGCGTTCTCGATGTGGGAGCGCACGAACCACTGGAAGAGTTCGAGCTTGGCTGCCTGACCGATGAGCAGGTCCTCGGTGATCGGGTCGATCGGACCGATGGCGCCGATGGCGGCGCGGTGATCCCTGATGACACCGACGTAGACCCGGTCGAGCGCGTCGAGATGGGCTTCGACCGATGCACGAGCAAGGGCGTAGTCCTCCCAGGTGCGTTTGGTGACGACGTGGCCAGGGGTGCCATTGGGGCTGCCGCCGAGAATGGCGATTCGCTCGGCCACCTCGTCGGTCATGGCTCGCACCGCATCGACTTGCTCGTCGAGCATCTCGTGAACGGCGATGAAATTGCGTCCGACGACATTCCAGTGGATGTGCTTGAGCACGAGCTGGGTGTCGATCAACCCGACGAGACGATCCTCGAGGTGGGTGATCACTTCGCTCGCCTGGCTGGATTCGAGACCGGGAACTGACGTGTGTGCCATGGGGAGACCTTTCGACGTTGGGGAGGCGAGCTGACTCGTCCAGCTCGGCAGTGGGCTCGTTCTCCCCCGACGACTCGCCGTCCAAACGACGATTTGCGTGACCGGCCGCTCAATCCTCGATTTCGACATCGTGCACGACGCTGTCGTCGGCATCGACGGTCTGCTCGATGTCGACGTTCCCGCTGTCTTCGGTGTCGAAGCTGTCGTCGATCGACTGATCGAGGTTGAACGAGTCCTCGACGTCCACTTCGATCTCGGCACTGAAACGCTCGTCGACGTTGCCGGAGTCGTTGACACTGTTGTCGACGACCTCGGTGATGGTCGTGCTCGAGTCGTTGAAGGAGCCATTGACGCTGTTGTCGGTGGTGGTGTCGTTGTCTTGGATTGCGTTGCTCCCGCTGCCGAAGGAGATCTGCGTCGCCCCGGAGCCGCCGATATCGGCTCCTTCGAGATTCACCACGTCGCCGCTGCCGAATCCGATGGTTGCGTCCTCGACGCCCTGGAGCGTTTGGTTGCCATCGCCGATGACGGTGTCACCCGAGACGTCGATGGCGGACCGGACATTGCCGTTCCCGATGGTGTTGCCGTCGCCGGAGAGATTGTTGACGGTGTTGTCGGAACCCACGACGGCACCGCTGGCATCACCATCGACCAGAACGCCGCTGTTCATACCCGTGTTGATCACGCCGAGATTGCTGCCGTCGAATGCCACCGCACCCTCACCCGTGGCGACATTGCTGTCGACCAGGTCATTGCCGGCAGCCACGGCCGATGCGCCGGTCGCAACACCAGTCTGCGTTCCACCGGCCGCGGCCGAGCCGGCACCGGCAGCCGAGACATTGACCGATGCATCGGTGATGGCCTGGTCGCCATGCGCATGCAGCGTCGGTTGCAGCTCATCGAAGTCGTCGGACCAGTCATCGATTTCTTCATGTCCGTGCTCGGGGAATCCAGCCTCGCCGTAGTCAGACTCACCAACCTCGCCGTACGGAGCCTCGCCGTAGTCAGACTCACCAACCTCGCCATAACCAGACTCACCAACCTCGCCGTACGGAGCCTCGCCGTAGTCAGACTCACCAACCTCGCCATACGGAGCCTCGCCGTAGTCAGACTCACCAACCTCGCCATACGCAGCCTCACCAACCTCGCCATACGGAGCCTCGCCGTAGTCAGACTCACCAACCTCGCCGTACGGAGCCTCGCCGTAGTCAGACTCACCAACCTCGCCGTACGGAGCCTCGCCGTAGTCAGACTCACCAACCTCGCCATAACCAGACTCACCAACCTCGCCATACGGAGCCTCGCCGTAGCCAGACTCACCAACCGGCGCCTCTCCGTACATGGCGGCAGCTTCGTTCCCGGGGTTGGACATGCTCATGGTGATTCCCTCCGAATCGTCCGGCTGACCGTAGGCCAGCGAGGTCTCCACCCTCTCACGAACGGGGGTTCCTTGCATCCAGCAGAGCGAGATCTCCTGGCCCCGTGCGGCCGCAGCCCGCCGGCGCACGTCGGCACGTACTCGCCTCGATCCCGTACAGTCGGTGCGGTGCCCACGACGCCATGGCCGAAAACCCCGACAGAGCCTTGCCGAGTCGCGATCGCCCACGTCCCGGTCGAAGCAACCATGTTCGGCGAGCCGGTACGACCCCATGTCCGACATCTCATGGCCGATGCACTGCGCAACAGCGGTCACGAAGTGGCCGATTCCGCCATCTTGGACTCGTCCGACATCGACGCGCTCGCTCGATCCAACCCCGACACCCTGGTGCTGAACCTCTGCTACGGGCTGCGACAGACCCCTGGCCAGCACCTCGATCAGCCGGAGGTCGCAGCCGCTTTCGAGCGGGCCGGGCTCCCGCTCGTCGGATCGGGCAGCCAGGCGCAGGTGGCATGCCAGGACAAATCGGCCGCGGCGCTGATCGCCGCGACCGTCGGGGTCAGCACACCGACGGAGTTCACACTCGATGCCGCTGTTCGGCATCGCGGGCCGCTGGTGGTGAAGCCACGAGAGGGTGCCGCCCATCGAGACGTCCGTATCGTGTCGGATCCGACCACACTGCGCGACGACCCGCCGGGGCGGCAGATGATGATCCAGGAGTACCTCGATGGCCCTGAGTACACGATCGGCGTCATCGGAAACGAAGCGGCGGGAATTCGGGTTCTGCCGCTCACCCGGGTCCGGATTCGCCGTGAGGGGACGACAGCTGCGGTCTATGACTGGTCGACCACGACCATCGCCCCCGACAGCGGGGCGCGCTTCGGTCTTGCCGACGCCGCGCAGGCGCTCTTCGCTGCGTACGGATTGGCCGACTACGCCCGTTTCGATTTCCGAGTGGTCGCCGACCGTGGCCCCGTCCTCATGGACGCGAATGCCCTGCCGAATCTCGCTCCGCGCCAGCTCCTGGCGACCGCCGCTCGCTGGAGCGGCCTCGTCTATCCAGACCTGATCAGCGGACTCGTCGCCGCTGCTGCCCTTCGACACGGTCGTCGGACCGCGTCTCGCCAAGCGCCTCGCTGATCAGCGCTGCGTCGGTCGGGAACGGAACGCTGCCCGACGCCTCGACCAGGAAATCCTCATCGGCGCGACCGGCAATCATCACGATGTCGCCTGGTTCGGCCTGCCCCAGCAGCCATTTGATCGCCTGCCGCCGATCGGCGATCTCGGTCGAACGAGGGCAACCTCGACGGATCGCCGCACGAATTCGATCGGCATCGGCTCGATAGGGACTCTCGTCGGCCACCACCACCACATCAGCCAACACGTCGGCCACCTCGCCCAACGGCTCCCACCGCGTCTCGTCGGCCGAGCCAACGCTGGCGATCAGCACCAGCAGACGACCCGAACGGTCACGACGAAGCTCGCTCAAGGAGGCCTCGAGCGCATCAGCGTTGTGGGCCGAATCGATCACGACCCGGTAGTCGGTCGCCACGTCGAGCTCGGTGAACCGGCCCGGAGGTGATTCGAGCAGGGCGGCGGCCGCCACGATGCGGTCGATGTCGAGACCGAGCGCGACACAGCAGCCGATGGCGAGTTGGAGGTTCTCGATCATCACGACCTGAGCGGTCGACACCGGGCAGGGACGACGTCGACCACCGACTCTGAGCTGACCATCGACGAGCTCGATCATTCCTTCGGGGCCGGTGGTCACGAGATCGAGTTCACGTCGCTCGACGATGTCGAGAATGCGGTCGGCCCCAGCCGACAGCGGATTGACCACCACGATTCCCCCCGGCCGCAGGATCGACCCGAAGAGCCGTTCCTTCGAGGCCCAATAGCCGATGAGCGAGCGATGCGAGCCAAGGTGATCGGAGCCGACCTGGGTGAAGGCAGCGACATCCACGGCCAGATGGTCGAGCAGACCTTCCTGGAGCGCGTAGCTGAAGCCCTCGACCCACATCGACTCGATGCCGGTCGACCAGAGGCGGTCGGCGAGCTCGGGAAGGGCGTTGGCACCAACCCCGATGCGCGGGCGCCGAAGGCGCCCTCGAGAGGTGACCACGCCAAGGGTCCCGAAGGACGCCGAGCGATCACCGACGCCTTCGCCGAGCTGGCGACCGAACTCCACGGTCGACGTCTTGCCGTTCGTACCCGTGACGACCACCATCCGAGCCCGTTCATTCACCTCGACGAGACGGTCCCAACGGTCAGCGGCCCCGAGAATGCCCGACAGATCTCCAACGACGAGGCGACCGGTTGTCGGCGCGTTCGACCATCCGAGCTGATCAGCGAGCGCCTTGGCCATCGAGGCATGGGTCGTGCCCATCGGCCCATGCGGACCGGCAACGACGTGCCCTCCCGGGCAGTGCGAGCGAATCGCCCGGTAGACCGGATGCCGTCGCAGCGCATCGGGATCCTCGGGGTCGTCGGTCAGATCGAGCGGCACGAAGGCGCTCACGAAGTCAGCAGGCTCTTCGAGTACGAGCAACTGGAGCATGTGCCGCAGCAGGCCCTTGTGTCGGACCGACCGATCGACGACGCACAGCGTCAGATGCCAACCGGTGAGGTCGCCGTGGCGCACTGCGCGTGCGGCAACCGCTGCACCAGCGACACGGGTGTCCCAGCCGATGATGAGCCGGTTCGCCGACTGCATCGACGCAAGGTGTGGCCCAGACCCATCGGCCGTTGCCGGCAGCTGTTCCAGGAGGGGACCGAAGAGCTCGCCCGAGCATTCCTGAAGCGAGCCGTCAGCGGGAAAGGGTCCGCGGTAACCGGCGATCGCCACCTCACGCCGTGCGAAGGAGTGGTAGTCGGCCTCGAACCCCGTGGTGAGCGTGAAGCGCCCGCGTGCGTTGATTCGAGGCGGCGTCGCACCGGTTGCGAGCTCGTCCGCGGTCATGGTGTCATTGTCGGATCGAGGACATCGACCGCGTCGGCAAGGAGCGACGGGTCGATGGGCCAGGCGCAGCTCCGTTCGGATCGGGCGACGACACACGGCACCCCAAGAGACCGAGCAGCCGCCGTTGCGCGATGGATTTCGTTGGCCTCGATCCCGCTGGGGTCCAGCGAGATGCCGAGCAGTCGCGAGCGAATGCCGACGGCTCGATGCAACGCCTCACATCGATCGGCAGCTTCGAGCAGCACCTGCTGCGTCTCCTCAGCCGTCTCGGGCCGGTGGCAGAGCACGTGATACTCACTCCGAGCCCCGGCGGCCACGCCGGCAACCAGTGCGGCATCAGACGGGTTCGACAACGAGCCTGGACCCTCGATGACGATGCAGGCGGCATGTGCTTCGAGCCCCATCACGAGTTGTTCGATGATGTGAGGAGCAGCCTGACTCGCCGAGGCATCGAGACACCGGCCGTAGCCACGAAGGAGCAATCCGGCGGGGCTCATCGGTAGCCAATCGCTGTTGCGGCCACGTTCGCGTAGCGCTGCCGTGAGAGCGATCGACGTCTCCAGAGCCGCTGCGTTGCGATCCGCTGCGACGCACAGGATTCGTTTCGACAGCAGGGTGGAGCCGGAGGCGTCGCCTCGCTCACCCAGCTCGATGGAGCGGAGGTTGCGAATCATGGGGTGTCGCAGCGGCTCGTGAAGACTGTTCCAGACCCGACGGCCCGACGCTGCAGCGTCGAAGATCTCGCTGCGGTGGCGGGGAAGCAGACGATTCGACCGGGGCAAGTCCATGGCCACGACCAGGTCGGCCTCACGATCATCGAGTTCATCGGGCCGGCGGAAGACCGGGATGGCGCCGAACGATGCCAGCTCGGTAATCGACTCGAGGGTCGTGGCCGCCTGACGGTCGTCGATGACCCCGACGACTCGTGATCCGAGATGGCGCAGCAGCGACATCGCCGAGCGGGAGAGCAGCGGTCGTGTCAGGCAACCGCCGGTGTAGAGCACGACGGGCCGCTCCTCGACGGCCAAGGCCCGAAGGTCGCTTGTTCGTTCGCGATTCAGCATGCGGCCGGGACCGTACCAGCCGAGCCACGAGGGTGCCTCGGGCTGGCCTGCTGCCTAGCCGGCAGCCAACGCGAGGATCACGGGGAGGGTCAGGAGCGAAGCGAGCGTCGTCATCACCACGGCCGAGGTGACTCGCTCTGGCTCCAGGTCGTGTTCCATGGCCAACACCATGCAGAACACCGCGGGCGGCATGGCCGACTGGATCGCAACGACCCACAGAAGATCGCCCTCGAGCCCCAGCATCGTGGCAATGGCGAAGGCGGCAACCGGGGCGATGACCAGTTTGGCGACCATCGTGACGCCGAGATCGGTGGTTCTCGTCTGCAACCCGGTGGCGGCCAGCTGGACCCCAAGTGTGAAGAGCATCACGGGGATCAAGGCACCGGCCAGGAGCGCGATCGAACGTTCGAACACCAGCGGAGGCGCTCCATCGCCGGCATTCAGCGCAAGGGCAGCGAGGGCGGCCAGTGTCATTGGCGCCGTCACGGCACGCCGCACCGCTCCCCCGATGCCGATGCTCTGCCCGGCAGCCAGCCCGACACCCAACGTGATCCCCAGCACGTTGATCACCAGCATGAGAATGCCGGCGGCCGGAAGCGCGTCATCCCCCAGGGCGAAGACCGTGATGGCGAGGCCGGCGTTGCCCACGTTGCCGTAGGCACTGGTCACCACCGAGGCTGCGGCAACCGACGATGACGAACCGATCACCCGGTTCCCGACGGCTGCGACCGCAATGGCCGCGGCCATGCCGGCCACGCCGGCAACGGCGAGTCGGAAGACCACCGATGTCGCCAACCCGGTGTCCTGCAGCAGCTCGAAGACGAACGCCGGCCCGAGAATCCAGTAGGCAAGTGAGGACAGCGAGGCGCCGGCGATACCCAAACGTGGACCGGCGAAGGCGCCGACACCCACGATGAGCACCACGGGCCCGAGCACATCGATGAGAAGCGAGAGGGTCGACACGAAGGCGTGAGCCTAATCACTCCCGTTCTGTGCGCCAGACTTCTCGCCAGTCACGATCTGTGCGTCAGACTTCCCGCCGGCGGGAACTGCGGCGCACGGAACGGTGATGGCGGTGACACTGGCGCACAGAACGGTTCGGTCCTCCGCCGGGGCAGGACGGGCACTCGATTCCTCGCTGGGCGGTCCCTCGGTGCTACACCCTTGCCATGTTGCCTCGACGACTCCTCCTTCCCATCGAGGCCGGACAGGCGATGCGCCAGACCGTCGGCATCCTCGATGACCACGGCGCTGCCGATGAACCGGCCCGAGCGACGATGCTCGACTACCTGGTGTGGCAGACCTGGTCGAACGAGGAGTGGGAGTCGATGGATGCCCCCGATCGTGAGATCGAACTCGAAATCGAAGATGCGGCACTGCTGCTCCAGGGGCTGGCGTTCACCGAGGCGATGAGCGTCGATCTGCCGTGGTTCGACATGGTGCAGTGGACCGTCGACTTCGTGACCCAGCAGTTGCGCCCGGCCTGGACCGAGGAAGAGTGGACCCAGCTGTCGAGCGGTTGACACCAGGCAGCGTCGGTCAGACGGCGACCGAAGGGTTGGTCATGGGGAGCGTCTCGTCGGCTGACCATTCCATGAGGCTGCCGTCATAGACCGCCACGCCGTCGTGTCCGAACAGGGCCAGGCAGAAGGCATCGACGGTTGCCGCAATGGCGCCACCGCAATAGGTGATGATGGATTCCTGGTCGAGGAGGCCGGCGTCGTCGAGCAGCGCATGCATGACGTCGGGCTCGACGAAGGCCGCCGTCTCCCCGGTGACCATCGAGCGGAAGGGAACGTTCACCGCTCCGGTGATGTGGCCGCCTCGTGGGCCGTAGGAGGTACCCGTGCCGTCGAAACTGTCGCTGGTGAGGGCATCGACGATGCACGTCGGCGAGGTCGTTGCGGCGAGCACGTCGTCTTTCGTTGCTCGGGCACGCTCCCAGCCGCCCTCCACGACGAACGGCTCGGCACCGGAACGAGCTGCCGTCCGATCGGTGCTGAGCGGTCGGCCCTCTTGCTCCCAACGCTCGATCCCCCCGACCAAGATGGCGCAATCGACGCCCATGTTGTGCATGGTCCACCACGCCCGGGTGCACCACATGGTTCCCGAGTCGATGCCGGGGCGAGGCGTGCGGGCCGTGATCACCACGCGGGTGCCGTTGTCGATTCCGAAGGCGGACATGGTCGAGGCGAACTGGTCCTCGCTCGGCCACATCCACGGCAGCGCGGCGTCGGCGTTCGACAACACCCCTTTCCCGCTCGACACGTCGAAGAACAACGAGCCGGGGATGTGGCCGGTGTCGTAGCACTCGGTCTCGGCTCGGTTCTCCAGGGCGGAGGTCAGTTTGGCAGTGACGTCGAGCACGACGACATCGCTGAGGTGGTCGGCCAACCAATCGGTCGACACGAGGTAGTCGGGGTGGACGAAGTCCATGGGAATGCTCCTTCTCGATCGTGGTTATGGGCGGTTGGTCGATCGTCGGATCAACCGACCGGGCCGCTCGCCGGTGTCGGCACCCTCGGCACGGGTCTGCACCCCATTCACCAAGGTGGCGACATAGCCCGACACCGGTTGCAGAAAGCGCCATCCGCCGGCGGGAAGGTCGACGGTCGCCACGGGCCGGTGGACCGCGAGGTTGTCGAGGTCGATGACGTTGAGATCGGCCCGCATTCCCGGCTCGAGCGTGCCTCGATCGCCCAATCCGTAGAGGCGAGCGTTGCGACGAGTCTGCTTCTCGACGAGGAACTCGAGCGGCAGGCGCTCGCCTCGGGTGCGATCTCGGGCCCAGTGCGTGAGCTGTGTGGTCGGCGCCGTGCCGTCACAGATCAGCTTCACGTGAGCGCCGGCGTCGGCGAGTCCGGTGATCGTGGCGGGATGCACGAGCATCTCTCGGATGGCGTCGAGGTTGCCATCGACATAGCCGGCCCCCATGAGCGACGCCACGTTCGTGCCATCGCCTTCGACCAGGTAGTCGTAGAGAGCTTCTTCCAGACCGACACCGACCGCGCCGCTCGGGCAGCAAAGGTCTGGCTCGGGTCGGGCTCGTAGTCGGGTCGGTCATCGACCGGGAACATCCGGTCGATCGACATCTGCAGAGCTCAGGTAGAGGCTCTCCATCGAGCCTTCGTCGTGCGGAGCGATGTCGTCGTCGGCCAAGACGGCCGCTCGCACCGAAGGGTCACGCATCGCCGCTGCCCGCTCTGGCACCGAGAGATGAGCCAACTCGAGGAAGGACCGCCGCCGCATGAAGGGGTGGTAGCCGCCCAGATTCGACAACAGGCCGATCGGGCGAGACGCCACCTGCGGGTACAGCTGGGCGCCGGCGGCGTTCTGCGCATCGGCGAAGGCCAGAACCTCACGCCACGCCTCGGGATAGTCCCGACTCTGCACGGTGGTGAAGGTGGTCTTCACGCCGCTGCGGTGCGAGATCGCCGCCAGCAGCGCCAACTCGTGCTCCTGTGAGAACCGCTCGCCGCCGAAGGCAGCCATCGATCCGATCGACGACGACGTGATGGCCTCGAACACACCGCCACCACCGTCGGCCATGCCCTGGACGAGTTCCGACAACTCCTCATCGGTGGCGTAGGTGCCGGGCACGGCGGTTCCATCGATCGAGCGATGGAAGATGGTTCGGGAGGTGGAGAAGCCCAGGGCGCCGGCCGCTGCGGCGTCGGCGACCACTCGCCGCATCTCGGCGATGTCGGCGGCCGTGGCATCTTCGTTGCGAACCCCGCGCTCGCCCATCACAGCGAACCGCAGCGCCCCGTGGGCGATCTGGGCTCCGATGTCGAGTGCGAAGCGACGCTCGCCGAGGAAGTCGAGGTACTCGGGAAAACTCGACCAGGCACCCCACGGCACCCCCTCGTGAAGGGCACTGCCGGGGATGTCTTCGACGCCCTCCATCAACTCGATGAGCGTCTGCTCCTGTCCCGGAGGACAGGGCGCGAAACCCACGCCGCAGTTGCCCATCACCAACGACGTGACACCGTTGGAGAACGACGGATCGAGCGTGTCGTCCCACGCCGCCTGCCCGTCGAAATGGGTGTGCACGTCGACCCAGCCGGGCGCCACGACGGCACCGTCGGCGTCGATGACGTGCTTGCCGCTCAGTCCGGTCCCGACCTCGCTGATCACGCCGCCGTCGATGCCGACATCGGCGGAACGGCCAGGAACTCCGGTGCCGTCGACGACCAAGCCCCCCTTCACGACCACCTCGTGTGCCACGGCATCTCCTCGTTCGCTCGTTGCTGTTGCCGCGGCCGAGTCTTTCACGTTCGAACGCGCGTTGCCCCAACGCTCGAATTGTCCGTACAATACGACGTCATGACTGCACCACAACGCCTTGCCGGCGTCCTCGTCTCTCTCGTCGTTCTCGCCAGTTCCTGCGGGGGATCCTCCGACACCAACGCCGACGCAGGCTCGGCAGGCGCCGACACGGCTGCCTCCGCCGAAGCGACCTCGACCGAAGGAGCCGACGAGAGCGCAGGCGTTCGTGTCGTGAGCGTCGAAGAAGCCGCAGCCATCGCCGAGAACCCGCCGAGCGATCTCGTCGTTCTCGACGTTCGGACCGCGGAAGAGTTCGCCGAGGGCCACCTCGAAGGCGCAATGATGATCGACTTCTACGCCGACGACTTTGCCGACCAGCTCGCAGCACTCGACCCGTCGGTTCCCTATCTCCTCTACTGCCGTTCCGGCAATCGGAGCGATCAGGCTGCCGCCATGATGAGCGACCTCGGCTTCGTCGACGTTGCAGACGTCGACGGCGGTATCGCCGCGTGGACGGCCAACGGTCTGCCGGTGACCAAGTGACCAGTCCGGCGAAGCGCCCCGACCCAGCCGCCACGTGGGAAGCTCGCTACGGAGCTGCCGACGACTACTGGTACGGCACCGACCCCAACGACTTCCTGGCCGCCTCGGCCGCCGGCCTTCCACTGGGCGAGGTGCTCTGCATCGCCGACGGCGAGGGACGCAACGGCGTCTACCTGGCCGGTCTGGGTCACGACGTCACCTCGGTCGACCTCACGGCGTCCGGCATGGCGAAGGCGGCCCGGTTGGCTGCCGAACGCAACGTTCCGCTCACCACGATCGTTGCCGACCTCGCCACGTTCGATCTCGGGGAGAATCGATGGGATGCGATCGTGTCGATCTTCGCCCACACGCCACCGCCCATCCGGGCCCGCGTGCACGGCGCTCTCGCCACGGCGCTGCGCCCCGGCGGTCGCCTCATCCTCGAGGCCTACACCCCCGATCAGATCGGTCGGGGAACCGGCGGCCCACCGGTTCCCGAGCTGACCATGACCCTGGCCGGGCTCTACAGCGAGCTGACCGGCCTGGTCATCGAGCACGGCGCCGAGATCGTGCGCAGCGTGGTCGAGGGCCCCGGACACACCGGCGACGGTGCCGTGGTCCAGGTCCTCGCCCACCGCCCTGCCTGATCGACCTCAGTCGTCGATCTCGACATCGGTCGCCGTCGAAGCGTCGAGGTCGAGATCCTGCTCGAAATCCTCGTTGATCGAGTCTTCGGTATCGAAGGAGTCCTCGACGGAGTTGTCGGTCTCGAAGCTGTCACGGATCTCGGTGTCGACGCTGACGTCCAATGATTCGTCGACGTCGAACGAGTCGTTGGTCGATGCGTCGACGAGCGTCGTCTCTTGGACGCTCTCGTCGTCGAAGGAGTCATTGATCGAGTTGTCGGTGCTGGTGTCGTTGTCTTGATCGACATTGGAACCACCGCCGAACGCGATCTGGGTGTCACCCTCGCCGCCACCGATCGTGGCGTTCTCGGCATCGACGACATCGCCCGTGCCGAAGCCCGCCGTGACGTCGTCTGAACCCTGGATGGTCTGGTTGGCGTCGCCGATCACGGCGTCGCCGTCGACCTCGATGTCGGAGTCGACATTGCCGTCGCCGATCGTGTTGTCGTCGCCATCGATGGTGTTCACGATGTTGTCGTCGCCGACGACCGCGCCGTCGGCCGAACCATCGGCGATGAGGCCGTCGTTGTCTCCGGTGGAGACGACCCCGTCGTTCTCCCCGTCGAACGCCACGGCACCGTCGCCCGTTGCGATGTTCACGTCGTCGATGTCGTCACCGGCAGCAACCGCGGCGTCACCGGTGGCAACACCGGTTTGATCGCCGCCCGCTGCGGCCGATCCCTCGCCCTGCGAGGCGACGTTGGTGGAGTCATCGGTGATCTCGAGGTCGCCGTGCACCTCGCCATCGACGTCGAGATCGATGTGTCGAGCATTGTCGACGATGTTCTGCGTGATCTCGGTGTTGGATTCGTACACGGTCGAGACATAGCGATTGACCGACTGCTCGACGACCTCCATCGGCGGCGGTGGCGGTGCCGGCGCAGCAGCAGGCGGCGCGACGACAGGCGTGCCCGACGAAGTCGGCGTACTCGTGGTGGATGGGCCGGCCGGAGGGGGTGAAGCCGAGGAGACGTCGGGCCTGGGTGCTCCTGGCGTTCCCGGCCCGTTCGGCGCTCCCGGCGCTCCCGGTGTCGCGGGCGGACGTGAAGGTGAGTTGCCGAGCGGCGGTCCGGCCACCTGAGGCGCCATCTCCTTGGCGACTTCCAGAACCATCTCGCCGAACTCCATCGTTGCGGCGACCTCGGGGTCGACGTCGTCGAACGCCAACCACCCTTGGGGATCTTCGGAATAGCGGAGCGCTTCTTGCTCATCGCCGAACAGCTTTTCGAACGCCTGCACGACAACGTCTCGGGCGCCATCGAGCATGCCGGGATCGCTGACCTCGGGCACGTCACTCGGCGGTTCCGGTGTCACCTCCGGCGTCGGCTCGGGAGTCACGACCGTCTCGGTCACGGTTTCGGTGACGGTCTCGGTGAGCGTCACCGGTTCGGGCGTCGGTGCAGCACCGCCGGTGTTGATCACGCCGTCGTTCCGTCCGTCGAAGGCGACCGCTGCGTCGCCCGTTGCGATGTTCGACTCGACGATGTCGTCACCGGCGGCGACGGCGCCATTGCCCGTCGCCACCCCTGTCTGATCGCCGCCCGCAGCCGCTGCCCCGTCGCCCGAAGCGGTCACGTCGACCGATTCGTCGGAGACCTCGTAGTCGCCGTGGACCTCGCCGTCGATGCTCACGTTGATCGTGCGGCTCGCATCGACTTGCTGGTCGACGACAGTGCTGTCCTCGACCACGCTCGCCGCATCTGGTGCATCAGTGGTCATTTCATCAGCCATCGTGGTTCCCTCCGAACACTCTGGACACGCACCGGCGCAGGGTCTGCCCCGTGCACGTTGCGTCCCCCTCAGGACGCTCGATCACTGTCGCATGTTCTGCCCCGGCACACCAGGGGGAAGACCCCGTGTGGCCCCTCCTCCGACCGGGGTTCGACCGGTCGCCTCGTCAGATTTCGCGAGCCGGAACGCCGGCGACCGTTGCCCCATCAGGGACGTCGTGACGCACCAGGGCACCGGCGCCGACCGTGACATCGCTCCCGATTCGCACGCCTGGCATCACCGTTGCGCCGGCGAAGATCGCGGAGCGATCACCAACGACCACACCGCCGCAGAGGGTGGCCGACGGACTGATCGTCACCAGGTGCCCGAGCTGATCGTCATGGCTCAGGACCGCGCCGGTATGGATCATGCAACCCTGGCCGATGCGTACGTTGGCCGTGATGCGAGCCCCGGGCGACACGATCGTCCCGGCACCCAGCTCGACCCATGGGCCGACCGTTGCATCGGCATGCACCAGCGTCGGCCGGTGGTGCTCTGACTGCAGCGCTGCAGCGCGGGCCTCGATCGAGCCGCCGGCAACCACCAGCCCGAGCGGCGTATCGGAGACGGATCCTCCCTGCCGTACCGCCGAGGCATCGATCGACTCGACGACCGGGACGCCCAGTCGCTCTGCCAGCTCGCCAATGAGTTCCTCAGAGCCGAGCGCAACCACACCAACGATTCGCACGCGTTCGGATCCCGACGCTGGACAGGCCGCGATGGCGGCGACTTCGGCGAAGTAGCCAGAAGCGGTGAGGACGACGACGGGTGTGGTCACCATCGGATCGTACCCACCGTGGCAGCGCTCGGCCCGGCCGATCGCTGTCACAACCTGCGTCGAGGACTCCCCAACCACGACGGGGAGAGACTATGTTCAGGCAGGAACGACAGACGGCCCGACGGATGCCGACTGACCCAGGAGAAGGACAACTCGACATGTTGCGGAACCAAGATGACGCAAAGGCTCACCGCCTTCACTCCATCGACTTGTTCAAGGACGCCGACAAGAAGGCCATCGAGCACCTCGAACAGGCGGCCGACGAGGTCGACGTCAAGGCCGGCACCCTCATCATCAAGCAGGGCCAGCACCACACCGAGGGCTACATCCTTCTCGAGGGCACCGTTGCGGTCGACGTCGACGGCACGAAGGTGGCCGACATCGACGCGGTCGAGGTCTTCGGTGAGATCGGCCTGTTCGCCAACACCCCGGCATCGGCAACCGTTCGGGCAACCACCGACGTCAAGCTTCTGGTCATCCCCTACAACCGGTTCGACCAGATCCTCACCGACAACCCGGCACTCACCAAGACCATCGCCAAGAAGCTCGCCATGCGGCTGCACCAGATGGATGCCCGCCAGGGCAACACACAGAGCTGACGCTCCCGCGGCCATGGCAGCACCGGCGAGTTCGGGATTGCTGCTCTATCGCCACGCCACCACCGAGCACGACCCCGTCGTCGAACCGACTGCGCAGCTCGAAGCTGCTGCTGGCGCACATGGGCGGGCCCTTCTGGGCCAAGAAGCACGAACACGCCTGGACGATCCCCAAGGGACTCCACGAACCGGGCGAGACCGATGCCCTGGCGGTGGCCGAGCGAGAGTTCGCCGAGGAGATGGGCTCGATCCCGCCGCCCGGCCCGACGATCGAGCTCGGATCGAAGCGGGCAAACGGCAAGACCATCACGATCTTTGCCCGGCGCGCCGATTTCGATGCCACGGCGATCGTCAGCAACCAGTTCGAAATCGAGTGGCCACCGCGGTCGGGCCGAATGGCATCGTTCCCCGAGATCGATCGGGCGGCGTGGATGAACGTCAACGAGGCGAGACGGCTGCTGGTGAAAGGGCAGGTCGATTTCGTCGACCGTCTCCTCGCTGCTGTCTCGCCCCGCTGACGTTCTCGCTGAGCCCGGACGGTCAGACGCGTTCGATGATGATCGCCGGCGCCATGCCGCCGGCGGCACACATGGTGATGAGCCCGTACCGCTGATCGCGCCGCTCGAGCTCGTCGAGCACGGTACCGATGAGGATCGAGCCAGTGGCACCGATCGGGTGGCCGAGGGCCATGGCGCCGCCGTTGACGTTGACCTTGTCCCGATCGAGATCGAGATCGCGCATGAACTTCTCGGAGACGACGGCGAACGCTTCGTTGATCTCGAAGAGATCGATGTCGTCGATCGTCAGGCCGGCCTTCTCCAACACCTTTCGGGCCGCCGGCACCGGGGCATTGAGCATGAGGGTGGGATCATCGCCCATGTTGGCCATGGCAACGATGCGCCCACGTGCCGTGAGGCCATGCTTCGCTGCATAGTCGGGACTGGCGAGCAGGATCGCCGCGGCTCCGTCGACCACACCGGAGGAGTTGCCGGCATGGTGAACGTGCTCGATCTCGAGGTCGGGGTACTTCTGGGCAACGAGCTGACGGAACGTGATGCCCTCCTCACCCATCGGGTGATCGGCGATCGCACCGAAGACCGCGGGCAACTGCGCCAGTTTCTCGGCCGTGGTGCCCGGACGGGGGAACTCTTCGTGATCGAGCGCAAGCGAACCGTCGCGGTTGTAGACCGGGATGAGGCTCTTGTCGAAGCGACCCTCGGCGATGGCTCGGGCGGCCCGGGCCTGCGACTCGGCGGCGTGGGCGTCGAGCGCTTCACGGGGGATCTTCTCGAGCGTGGCGATCGCGTCGGCGGCCACCCCCTGATGCGGCTGCGGGTGGAGCTCACGCAGGTGGAGGTTGTTGGCGCCGATCCCGATCGCACCGGTCTTCGGCAGCGACATCAGCTCGGTCCCGCCGGCGATCACGAGATCTTCCATCCCGCTCATGATCATGCCGGCGGCGAAGTTCACGCTGGTGATGCCCGAACCGCAGAAGCGGTCGAGCGTGACACCGCTGGCCTTGGTGTCGTAGCCGGCATCGAGTGCCGCCATGCGGCCGAGGTCGCCACCTTGTTCGGCGACCTGGGCGCTGGTGCCCCAGACGATGTCGTCGACCTCGGACGTGTCGAGGCTGTTGCGGTCGGCGAGCGCCTTGAGCACGGTCGACGCGACGTGCTGCGGGTGGAGATGGGCAAGCGAGCCTTTCCCTTGCTTCCCGATTCCCCGCGGGGTTCGACAGGCATCGATGATCAGAGCCTCAGGCACAGCATTCTCCTCGTTTGGTGGCATCGGGCACAGGTGGGCCGTGGCGACATGCTCGAAGCAAACAGCGGCCCTGTCAAAATGCCTGGGGACTTCGCCGTTCCACCTCGGCCGACCTCGACGACAATCGACCGGCACCGGGTCGGTCGGCCCGCCGGTCGCCCTGGTGCTTGGCTACGGTGGTCGAGTCGTCACCATCCGGGGGCGATGCCCCTGATCAGAAGGACTGCCTGTGCTCTGCGTTGTTTCTCCTGCGAAATCGCTCGACTTCGAGTCGCCGCTCGCCACGAAGAAGCGGAGCGACCCCCTGATGCTCGACCGGGCCGGCGAACTCGTCGACATCATGCGCCACCAGTCGGTCGACGACCTCCGGCAGCTGATGTCGATCTCGCAGCCCCTCGCCGAACTCAACTTCGAGCGGTTCCAGGACTGGCAGCCACCGTTCACCCCGGAGAACGCTCGGCCCGCAGTGCTCGCGTTCAACGGCGACACCTACATCGGCATCGATGCACCCAACCGCTTCTCCGAACGAGACTTCACCCACGCCCAGAAGACGCTGCGCATCCTGTCGGGACTCTACGGGGTCCTTCGTCCGCTCGACCTGATCCAGCCCTACCGACTCGAGATGGGCTCCAAGGTGTCGAACCCGGCCGGCAACGATCTCTACGCGTATTGGCGCACCACGGTCACCGAGCGGCTGAACGCCGATCTCGCCGACAGTCCGGGATCTGCTGCCCTGATCAACTTGGCTTCCAACGAGTACTTCGGGGCGGTCGACACCGAGGCGATCGACGCCAAGATCATCACGCCCACCTTCCTCGACGCCAACGACGCCGGTGACTACAAGACCATCAGCTTCTTCGCCAAGCGTGCCCGGGGCACCATGGCCGGCTGGATCATCACCGAACGGATCAAATCGGTGCGAGCCCTGCGCGAGTTCACCGGCATGGGCTACCGCTACGATCCCGACCGCTCGACTCCCGACAAACCGGTCTTCCTCCGCTCGGCCTGATCGAACCTCGGCTCAGAAGAGCGAGTCCTGCACGGCGATCTCGGTCGATCCGTGCTCGCCCAGCTCGAGCTCGACACCGAAGAGTCGGCCGAGATCGGCAACGAACACATCGTTGCTCGCCGAGCCCCTCGGCTCGGTCGTGCCCGAGCGCCGAAAGGCGATTGCCCGGCCGACGGCGTCGACGATCTCGATCTGGTGCGCACCCTCGTCGAGCGCGAGCGGGTAACGATGCACACGATGCCACACCGGATGATCATGCGACGGAGCCTGCCAGTCGATGTCGGTGGCTTCGAAACGGGTGTCGCCGGCATGGTCGATCACCTGACGGACCTTCGCCGCCGCCGAGGCGATCGTCGCCATCAACTCCCGCTCGCGTTCTGCTGCCTCGTTCTCGCTCGACACGGCGAGCCCATCGAGCTTGCGACTGATCGAGACCGCTTGTGGGATGCCCAGCAACTCGGTGACCAGATCTTCGAGCTGACGCACGGCGACACCGTCGAATGCACGGGCGACGAGCCGGGCGCGCCAGGCACCTTGCTCGGCGAGACGCTGCTGGGTGCGAGACTCGGTGGTCGTTCCGACCTTGATCGAGCCGTCTCGGAACCCGGCGATGTAGAGCAGGTTGGTCTGGGACAGGTGGTCACGCACCGCCGGGTCGAGCATGGAGAACTCGCGGGTGTGGGCGTGGTGGAGGTTCGCGGCAAAGACGGCTTCGGCCGCTGCGCAACGATCACATCGCTTCCCGCCGTGAGCAGGCGGACGATGACAGTCGAGAGAGTCCACCTTGGGGGTCCGGAACGGCGCATGCCCGAGGCATCGGCGACGTCCGGTCGGGCGGTAGTGCAACGAGAGCCCGACCAGCGGCTCGAGCGTCGAGGACTCGGCGTTCCGGCGCCGGATGCGCACCGACGGAAGGTTCGAGCGCCACGACAGACCCAACAGCACGGCGACGTCGGATGGCGGTATCGGTCCGAGGTCGTCACCGTCGGGCTCGAGCGCGACCCGACGCGTGAGGTCGGCGTCATCGTCGAGACTGTGGCGATAGTCAGGAGCGTCGAGGCGTTTGATGACGACGAGTATGGCGCCTGACGAAGGATTCGGAACGTCGTAGTCTGCGTCGATGGAACGCCGAGGGGTGTTGGAGTGCCGTTGCCGATGTGATCGTGTCGCCGCCTGATCCAGTTGCCGCCACCGAAGGAATGATGCCGTGAACACCAAGTCCCAGCAGAACCGCCAGCCGTCGATCCACCGTTTCGAGGTCGGCGACGTCTCGATCACCCAGGTGATCGAGCGGGTGACGGCGGTGCCCAGCGACGCCATCGTGCCCGGGATCACGCCCGAGCTGCTGGCCGAGTCTCCCTGGGCTGCGCCCTACTTCACCGACGACGGCCGCATGCTGCTCTCCAACCACACCTTCGTCGTGCAGAGCGGCAACACCACGATCGTGGTCGACACCTGCGTCGGCACGGCGACCGAACGCCCCCTTCCGGGGGACGACACCTTCCTCGACCGGCTCGACGCGGCGATCGCCGGCGGGCTCGATGCCGTCGACTTCGTGCTGTGCACACACCTACATTTCGACCACGTCGGATGGAACACGATACGAGTCGACGGCACGTGGGTCCCCAGCTTTGCGAACGCCCGCTATCTCGTCACCAAGGCCGAACTCGACCATGTCGATCTCGATGACCACATGGGCGTCGTCGAGCCCTCGGTGCAGCCGCTGGTGGCCGCAGGCCGGCTCGACGCCGTCGCCACCGACCATCGCCTCACCGATGAGGTCCGGCTGTTGCCGACCCCCGGGCACACCCCGGGTCATGTTTCGGTCTTGATCGAATCAGCCGGCCGACGGGCGACGATCACCGGGGATGCGGCCCACACCCCACTCCAGCTCGTGCATCCTGCGCTTGCCGCCACCCACTTCGATCACGACAGCGAACAATCGACCAAGACGCGGCTCGAACTCATCGCCTCACACCTCGATGAAGATCGCCTGGTGTTGGGAACGCATTTCGCTCCGCCGGCAGCCGGGCATCTCCGAACCGTCGGTGGTGTCGTCTGGTTCGTTGGCTCAGGGACCGTCGTCTGAGGCCCTCAGGCCGACCTGGCCATGGAAGGCGCCGAACGCCGATCGGCGGAGGAGCCACTCAGCTCGACCGGAGGGGCCGTTGGCGGCACGGTGGAAGGGAGCGGATCGGTGGCGTAGACGTCGACGTAGGTCTGACCGGAGAGTTCCGCGACCTCGAACATGACCTCGTCGGTGATCTGCCGGAGCACGCGCCGGTCGTCTTGGCGATCGCGGTATCGACTCACATCGATCGGCCGGCCGATCCGGATCTCACACCGCACGCCGGTGACCGGCTTGGTGGTGTCGACGGGTTGGATCCGGTCGGTGCCACGAAGCCCGACGGGAACGATGGGGGCACCGGTGCGCAAGGCGAGGCGAGCGGCGCCGGTGCGCCCCTTGTGGAGGTAGCCGGTACGAGTCCGGGTGCCCTCGGGATAGATCAAGAAGAGATCGCCGCGTTCGAGCGACTTCGCCGCGGAGTCGAGTGCGGCCTGGCTGGCCGAACCGCCCGAGCGATCGATGGGGATCATGCCCGTGGCCGGAAAGAGGTACTTGGTCTTCCAGCTGTCCATGTAGTCGGCCTTGCCGACGGCCAACGTTCGGCGAGGCATGATCGTGGTGATGAACACCGAGTCGATGAACGCAACGTGATTGGGGGTGATCAGCGCCGGGCCCGTCTTCGGGATGTTCTCCAATCCCTCGACGTCGAGATCCCACAGTCGGTGGGCCAACGGCTGCATGACGCGCTTGAACGGCTGCTGCAGCCACCCGGTTTCGAAGCTCATCGCTCCCCCATCGTTCGATCGTCGTTCCCCATCGGTTCCAAAGGTCCCCCATCGGTGGTCATGTCAGATCAGGTCTCTTCGAACGGGCTTGCCACTGGGAGAGATCGGCAGATGGTCGACCACGTGCAGTTCGCTCGGGCACTTGTATCGAGCGATCTCCATTCGGCAGTGCTCGACGATGTCGTCGAGCGTTGGTGGCGTCGCTCCCGCAACGAGGGTGACATAGGCGACGATGCGCTCCCCTCGCCGGTCGTCGTCTCGTCCGATGACGACGCACTGGTCGACTGCCGGGTGCTGGGCGACCACCTCCTCCACTTCGAAGGGGTAGACATTGAAGCCCGAGACAATGATCAGATCCTTCTCGCGATCGACCAGGTAGAGGCACCCGTCCTCGGACATCACGCCGATGTCACCGGTGCGGAGCCAGCCGTCGTCGTCGAGCACCGCCTTCGTTGCTTCCTCGTCGTTCCAGTACCCGGCGAACACGTTCGGTCCCCGAACCTTGACGGCACCGGAGTCGTCGAACGGCGCCTGCTTGTCGTCGTAGTCGACGACGATCACCTCGATGCCGGGGAACGCAACCCCGACCGACCCCTGCCGAACCGGTCCTCCGATGGACGCCGTTGCCAGCGAGGCGGTCTCGGTGAGCCCGTAACCCTCACGGAGCTCGACCCCGAACCGGTTCTTGAAGTCGTTGAACAGCGCCTTCGGGAGGGCCGACGCGCCGCTGGTCATGCGCCGGATGTTGGCGAACGTGGTGCTGTCGACCGCTTCGGCGTCGACCAACGCCCGCCACATCGGCGGGACTCCGGGGAACAGCGTGACGTTGTGTTTGACCACGAGATCGGCCGCGGCAACCGGGTCGAATCGGTTGAGCAGCACCACCGTGCCGCCCGCTCGCAGCGTGGTGAAGAGGCAGACGTTGAGCCCGTAGACATGCGACAGCGGCAGCGCAACCAGGTTGACCGTGTCGGGTCCTACGCCTGCATCGGTGTGTGCCATCAAGCTGTTTTGGACAAAGCGCAGATTGCGATGGGTGAGCATCGCCGCCTTCGGCGGACCGGCGGTGCCACTGGTGAACAGGGTGAGGGCGACGTCGTCCGGTTGCGAATCGTACGGAAGGATGGGACCGCCTTCCGGCAGACCATCGACGCCGGGAACGATCGTGCCGGCCGGCGTGGCGACGTCGATCGACAGCCCGGCCGGGGGCTCGCTGCCCACCAACAGGAATCGAGCGTCGACGGTGGCGAACTGTCGCTCGAGCTCTTGGAGCGGGCTGGACGGATTGACCACTGCGGCGATCATCCCGGCTCTGGCGACAGCAAGCAGTGAGACGACCGACGACCGAGTGTTGCCGCACAGGATCGCCACCCGGTCGCCCGGCTCGAGTCCGGCGGCGCTCAGCCCGGCCCGGGTTTGATCACGTAACGCCCGGAGTTCGGCGTAGGTGGTTTGCTGTTCCCCCTCGATCAACGCAATGGCGTCATCGGGGTGGCCGTCGAGAATTGAGACAATGGTCACATGCTGCACGGTACACCACGCTTGCGGGGCCGACGATTCGCCGGTTCGGATTTGTGGCCACGCCGCAGGTGTGATTGCGTCCCTCCATGCAGAACTCGTCGACGGAGACCTCGCGAACGAACTCGATCGCTCCGGCAACCGACATCCTCGATCCACAGTGGTGGCGATCCGATCCGCAGGACGACTTCCGGGCACTGCGCGCCCACGGCGGCCTGTGGCGCGATGAGCGAAGCGGCATGTGGCTCGCCGCACGTCATGGCGACATCTTGGCGGTCGAACGTGACGCAGCCACCTTCGCCAGCCGCGCCGGCGACGCCGGGCAGTACCGGCTCCAGCCTTCGGAGCTGGAAGCCACGATGATCTCGAACAACGATCCCGTCCACCTCGAGCAGCGACGCATGATCAACCGCCGCTTCACCCCGCGAGCCGTCCGTGAGCACGTCGACCACTACCAGACCATGATCGACGCCATGGTCGATGCAGCCATCGTCCAGAACGACGAGACCGGGTCCATCGAAGTCATCGATGCGCTGGCCGCCCAGCTCCCCTGCCGGGTCACGGCCGAACTGATCGGCTTCGGCGAAGAGCGCTGGCCCGAGGTGAAGAGCTGGTCGGAGCGCCAGATGCGCATCGATCGCCGCTTCGAGGAACCGGCCATCTACGAAGACCTCCACAACAGCATCACCGAGTGGGCAATCGTGATGCAGGAGCTCCTCCCCCAGCGGGCGGCGGCGCCCGCCAACGATCTGTTCTCCGATTGGCTCGCCGCCGGGATGGAGCCCACGACCATGGTGCAGGAGACGGGCCTGATGATCGCCGGCGGCGCCGAGACCACTCGCACCGTCATCGCCCACGGGCTGCGAGCCTTCGCCGATC
Source organism: uncultured Acidimicrobiales bacterium (assembly GCA_963698395.1). GTDB lineage: Bacteria > Actinomycetota > Acidimicrobiia > Acidimicrobiales > SZUA-35 > JBBQUN01. The sequence continues at coordinate 442,234 of CAVOQQ010000006.1, read as the reverse complement.
ACCCCGACCAGTGGGAGTACCTGGCGGCCGATCCCTCCCGGGTCGCCATCGCCGTCGAGGAGCTGATCCGTTGGGTGACGCCGCTCAACAACATGTTCCGCATTGCCACGATCGACACCGAGATCGCCGGTACGCCGATCGCCGCCGGTGACCGGGTGGCGCTGGTGTATCCCGCTGCCAACCGCGACGAGACCGTCTTCGACGAGCCCGATCGCTTCGACGTGACCCGCGACCCCAACCCCCATCTGTCGTTCGGCCACGGCACCCACTTCTGCTTGGGCGCCAACCTGGCCAGGGTGGAGTTGCGGCTGCTGTTCGAAACCCTGGTGCAGCGCATCACCGATCTCCGAGTCGTGAGCGAGCCCGAGGTCGAACCGAACATCTTCGCTCGCGCCGTGACCAACTTCGATCTCGCCTTCACTCCCCGCTAGGGCCGAAGGGAAGCGACCGGCACGTCGCCGGAGTGGTCGAGGTCGACCGTGCTCCCAACGAGGTCGCTCGACAGGAGTGTTTGCAGCACCTCGGCATCGGTGATGACGGCGAAGGTGCGGCTGCCGTCGGCGCCGATGAGGGCGACGGCCGCTCGTTCCGGCTTGCCGTCGTGGGTGTAGAGCACCGAGTACGCCTCGATGATGCCATCGGACGCCGGCTCGGTCGGGTCGGGCCGCTTCGGCAGCGCGTCGACCGCGTCCTGCACCCGCTCGGACCGGTAGGGATGATCGGCGGGGTACGAGGCGACGACGGCCGCCGAGTGTTTGGTGAAGAAGCCCCCGTTGCCGCTGAGCACGGCCACCTGCTCGCCCTCACCCGCTCGAAGCACCTCGACCGAGCGAGCCAGTGCATGGAGGCAGTAACTGTTGAGCGGCCCGCCGAAGAACGTGAGCCCGCCGGTGATGGTCCAGGGCCGTTCGGGGTCGAGACCGAGCTGTCGTTGTGCCACTTGCACCGCCGCTGGGAAGCAGGAGTAGAGATCGAGGTGATCGGCGTCGTCGAGGGTGATCCCCGCCAGCTCGACCGCTTTGGTGATCGAGAGTCGCATGGCAGGTGACTCGTGGAGCGCCCAGCGACCGGTGAGGTTCCAGTGATCGGCCGCCCCGCTGCCCGACCACGGGAACACCCACTGCGCTCGGGGAACACCGGCAGCGTCGGCCGCTTCGGCCGAGCAGATGATCACGGCGGCCGCCTGGTCGACGTTGATGTTCGACGTCATCAATTTGGGATAGGGGCTCGACACCATGCGGTTGCGGGGCCCCACGGTGCGGATCTCTTCGGCGCTGGTGGCCTCGGTGAACCAGGCCGAGGGGTTCGTTGCGGCAACCGCGCTGCCCTTGGCCCAGAGTTCGGAGACTCGGACGATGTGCTGCTCGGGCGTCTCGCCGTTCTCGTGGCGCAGCGCCGTCTCGGCCATGGCATAGAACGTGACGGCAGAGCTGACGCCGGCCGCTCGTTCGGTCTCGGTGAGCATTTCCTTGCCGGCAACGCCGTACAGGTGGTCGGGGGCTGCGCCTTCACGCTCGACGACGAAATGGGAGTCGCGTCCGGCGGCCCGGTCGGCCCGGCGGGTGCGCAGTGTTTCGGCCGAGCAGATGACGGCGACATCGAGATCACCGTTCTGGATGTCGGTGGCCGTGGCGGCCAGCAGGTCGTAGACCTCGTTTCCGCCGATGGGGGTCATCGTCGTGGTGACCCGGTTCGCTCCGGTGACGGGCAACGACAGGTTGTCTGCGACCACGTGACCGGGGTCGACGTAGGGCCAGATGCCGCCGACGACCCGAATCGATTGGATCTGCCCTCGGACGGTGTCGCTCCCGGTGTCGGCCAGCGCCGCCTCGACCACCCGGGTCATGAATTCGGTGGGCTCGGCCTGTTGCGTCCGGTCATTGAGTTGGGCAGCACCGATCAGGACGGGGGTCCGAGGATCCATGAGGTTCTCCGATACGAGTTGGCTCGTTGGGCAGCGGCGGCCCGAGGTGAGCCGTACGAGATCGTGACCGTACAGAGTGCGAAGCACGAAGGCGAGTTCCGTGTGCGGCCGGGCCGGAGTGAGTGCGGAGGGCGCAGCAGGGCTGAGCTAGCCTCGCCGTACCGGTCCTTCCGGGCATCCACCTCCTGCAGGCGCAGACGATTCACCAAAGGCCCTCCCATGTCCACGATCTACGAAGACACCCACGAGCTCTTCCGAGACAGCTTCCGTTCGTTCGTCAACGATCGGATGCTGCCGTACTACGACGACTGGGAGCGCGATGGCATCATGGATCGAGCGGTCTACGCCGAGGCAGGCAAGCATGGCTTCGTCGGCATGGCCATTCCGGAGACGTTCGGCGGCGGTGGTACCAAGGACTTTCGCTTCAACGCCGTGATCAGCGAGGAGTTGGCGAACGCCGGCATCGGTGGCGCCGGGCTCGGCATCGGACTCCACAACGACATCACCACGCCGTACTTCATCGAGTACTGCAACGACGAGCAGGCTGCCCGGTGGCTGCCGGGTATCGCCACCGGCGACACGATCACCGCCATTGCCATGACCGAGCCCGGCACCGGATCCGATCTCGCCTCGATCGCCACCAGCGCCGTGCGGGACGGTGACGAGTTCGTGATCAACGGTGCGAAGACGTTCATCACCAACGGCATCAATTCCGATCTGGTGATCGTGGTGTGCCGCACCGGCGAAGGTCGTTCCGGTCTCTCGCTCATCGTGGTCGAGCGTGGCATGGCCGGTTTCGAGCGGGGACGAAACCTCGACAAGATCGGCCAGCACTCCGCAGACACCGCCGAGCTGTTCTTCTCCGATGTTCGTGTCCCCGTCGCCAACCTGATGGGCGAAGAGGGTCGAGCGCTCGAGTACCTGTCGGCCAATCTCGCACAGGAGCGTCTCTCGATCGGCATGAACGGTCTGCACACCGCCCAGGCAGCGCTGCGGTGGACCATCGACTACGTCAAGGAGCGCACGGCGTTCGGCAAGTCGATCGGGTCGTTCCAGAACACCAAGTTCGTCCTCGCCGAGGTGAAGACCGAGATCGATGTCACCGTCCCCTTCATCGACCAGTGCATCACCAAGCTCAACGCCGGCGAGCTGTCGGCGGCCGAGGCCGCGCAAGCCAAGCTCTGGGCATCGGAGCTGCAGGGACGCACGCTCGACCGGTGTCTCCAGCTCTTCGGCGGGTACGGCTACACCTCGGAGTACCCGATCGGACGGGCCTACGCCGATGCCCGCGTCACCCGCATCTACGGTGGAACGTCCGAGATCATGAAGACGATCATCGCCAAAGAGATCCTCTGACTCGTCTGCCGGTCGACCCACGGCGCCGGCCGGCATCGTGTCAGGCGAGGAAGGGCAGGAGAACGAAGTAGATGGCCATGAGTGCCATCCCTTCCTTTCGACTGATGGTGTGCGACGTGACCATCGACAGAAGGGCACAGACCGCAATGAACAGGGCTGCTCCTGCGGCGACGGTCGTCAGGGTCGTGTCGTCCATAGTGGGGGCGCCGACCAGTCCGACGACCCCGCCGACGGCCAGCGAGTTGAACAGATTCGATCCGAGCAGATTGCCGACGATGAGGTCGGTCTCGCGCCGGCGGGCGGACTGGACGACGGTGACCAGTTCCGGCAGCGAGGTGCCCATGGCGACCATCGTGGCGCCGACGAAACCCTCGGAGAGGTTGGCTCGCTCGGCAACGTCGAGCGCTCCCCACAGCAACAGCTGCGCCGAGCCGATGGTGCCGACCAGGCCGACGATCGTGCGTCCGATCTCCTGACCGAGCCGATGCGACGCCGGCTCGGCCAAGTCGACCGCATCCTCACCGATCGGGTCGGGCGAGCCGTTGCGCATGACCGCTGCCAGCGAGGCCACCATGGCCACCAAGAGGACGGCGCCTTCGATGCGACTGATCCCTCCGCCCTGGACCAGAAGGGCAAAGAGGGCGACTGCGCCGACGACGAGGGGCGCTTCGCGACGCACGGTTTGCGACACCACGACGAGGGGAACCATGACCGCGCCGAGACCCAACAGCAGCGACAGATTCGCGATGTTGGAGCCGACGATGTTGCCGATGGCCACCTCGGGTTCGCCCCGGCCGGCGGCGATGGCGGAAACGATGAGTTCGGGGGCACTGGTCCCGAACCCGATGATGACCACACCCACCACGAGGGGCGGGACGTTCCGGATCAGTGCGACTCGGGAGGCCCCGAGCACGAACTGATCGGCGGCCCATGCCAACACGGCGACACCGCCGATGATCGCTGCGATCGCGAGGAGCATGGCGACGTCCTTCCGGGGCCCTCAGATCTGGTGACGCTACGGCCGCCAAAGGAATCGAGGCGGCGAGTAGGCGGATTTTCGGGACACGAGATTCGATGCGCGCTCCTGCTGTTCCCCTCACCCCACCGCCCCCGGGGCGACACTCGCTCGGCGAGCGGCGCCCTCAGCCCCTGGGAGCGACCCAGAACGAGGTGGACTGGGCGAGGAGGGTTCCCGCAGCATCGAAGAGGCACGATCCGGCTCCTCGCTTGCGACCGTCCCAATGGTCGGGGTGGAGTCCGTTCCACGCGACGACGACGTGCGGTCGATCGACGCGAACATCGCCCAGGACCTCCACCTCGTACTGCACCGTGACCCCGGCGGCTCGATCGTCGTCCTGCCCGACATAGAAACCGGAAGCGCAGTCGAGCACGGCCCAGATCGTCGGCGCATCGACCACGCCACACTCATCACCGACCCAGGCGGGCGGGGTCCAGTCGGTGGCGTATCGACCGGTCCCGTCGAGCAGCGGACCGTTGTGCACGCACATCGAGTCGGGGTGCGTGCCGCAGGAGAAGCACAACGGCGCTGGATGGTCGGTGGAGCGAAACCGCGAGCGTGCCTCGACTGCGGCCGCGAACGACACCGGATCGGTCTGGGCGAACTGGCGAGGCGCCGGGCGGCCTTCGAGCACCACTCGCCACTCCCCCGCCTGGTCGAACCCGACCTGCCAGTGGTCATCGCTCATGGCGACGACGCAGAGCTCGGTCTCGAGCGGAATCGGCGACCGCAGGCTGACCGTCAGCGGACCGCCGACGGTCTGCTCGAAACGCGCCGCGGTCCACCCGCCCTGGCCGATACCGGTCTGCCCCTGTGCCCGCTCGGGAACGACGAACGTTCCGAGCGACGTGAACTCACTCGTCATGGGTGTCGATCCTGGTGCCGGCGATCGACCCGAGGCAAACGGGCAGGGCCGGAACGCTTCAGTTGTAGAGGCGCTTGGCCACCTCTTCGAGCATGACTTCCGTGGCGCCGCCCCCGATGGGGAGGATGCGGGCATCACGGGTCATCCGCTCGATGGTCGACTCGCGCATGTAACCGATGCCACCGTGGAACTGGAGGCAGTCGTACATGACCTCGTTGACCACCTCACACCCCCAGGCCTTGACGCCCGACATCGCTCGGACGTTGTCGGCGCCCTGGTCGCCCAGCCACGCGGCGTGGTACATCGAGGCGCGGACGGCGTCGACCTTCGCCTGATTCATGGCCATCCGCTGGCGAATCGCACCGAGATCGAAGAGCCGACCGCCGAACGCCGAACGGTCCTGGCAGTACTCGGCGGTCAGATCGATGGCCGCCTGCGCTGCGCCGACGCCCATCCCGACGAGCACCATGCGCTCGTTCTGGAAGTTCTTCATGGTCTCGTAGAACCCACGGTGCACCGTGCCCAGCACATTGGCGTCGGGGACCCACACGTCGTCGAGCACCAGTTCGGCGGTGTCGGAGCACCGCCAGCCGTGCTTGTCGAGTTTGGTGGCAACCGAGAAGCCCTCGGTGCCCGCAGGCACGAGGAACATCGTGATGCCGTACTTGTTGTCGGGGTTGGTCTTGGCGGCCACGATCGTCAGATCGCCGTAGACCGCATTCGTGATGTAGGTCTTGGACCCGTTGATCCTCCAACCGTCGCCGTCCTTCACCGCCGACGTGCGGATTCCGGCCACGTCGGAACCGGCGTCGGGCTCGGTCACACCGATCGAGAGGATGGTCTCGCCGGACAGCACGCCCGGCGCCCACTCGGCGAGCTGGTCGTCGTTTGCCGAGTTGAACAGGTGAGGACCGGCCATGTCGGTGTGGACGAGCACGGTGACGTCGAACCCGGCGTAGGTGGACGCACCGAGGGCCTCGGAGAAGGTGGCCGAAGCCAGCATGCCCATCCCCAGGCCACCGAGCGATTCGGGAACCCGCAGGCCGAGCATGCCGAGGTCGCCCATCTGGCGGAGCACCTCGCGCGGCACCTTGCCCGCCTCCTCCCAGGCGTCGCCGTTGGGCGTCACCTCCTTGGTGACGAACTCGACGGTCTGGTCGTAGATGGCCTCGAGCTCATCGGTCATGTAGACGTTGCGCTTGGTGTGGGTGCTCATGATTCGATCTCCTCGAAGGTGACGAGTACTTGGTTGGACGTGGTTTGGTCGCCGGGGCGAACGCGGACCTCGGCGACGACGCCGGGCCCGGTGGCTTTCAGCGAGTGCAGCATCTTCATGGCCTCGACGACCACGACGACATCGCCACCGTTGACGTGATCGCCGGGTGAGACCGGCGTTTCGGTGACGACGGCAGGGAAGGGTGAGGTGATCGCGCCGGCGTGGCCATGGCCGACCGCCGAGGCGGGTGCCCAGAAATCGGTTCGGGGCACGACCCTGAACGTGTGGGTCATGCCGTTGAGGTTCACCGCAACCGATGCGTCGCCGTTGGCGTCGTTGCGATGCGTCGTGCCGGTGATCGAATCGGCGGCGCTGCCGGGGTCGGGCACGACGCTGAACGTCTCGCCGCCGTGATGCTCGAGATGGATCGGTCGTTGCGCTCGATGCGGGGTGAGCGAGAACGCCGAGAGCTGCGTCCATGGCCCGGGGCCTGCCGCTGCTTGTTCGCTCTGCTGCCAGCGGACGGCGCCGAGGCGAGCCGCCGCCGCCACGTCGGCGTCGGTCGGGATCTGGGTGTCGTCGAGGAACCGGGTGGTGACGCGCCCGTCGATTACGGGTGGCTGATCGATCAACCATCGGTGGAAGCCGGCGTTGGTGACGAGTCCACCGACGATGAGTTGATCGAGGCAGCGTCGCAAACGACCGAGCGCCGTTGCTCGGTCGGCGCCGCTCACGATGAGCTTGGCGACCATGGCGTCGTAGTGGGGCGAGACGACCGATCCCTCGATCACGCCCGAATCCCAACGGGCTTCGGTCGGCACCGTGAGGTGCGTGATGGTGCCCGTCTGCGGGAAGAACCCGGCCGCAGGGTCTTCGGCGTTGATGCGAGCCTCGATGGCGTGCCCGGTGAGCACGACGTCGTCCTGCGCCAGCGAGAGCTCCTCGCCGGCAGCCGAACGAATCTGCAGCTCGACGAGATCGAGACCGGTGACGAGCTCGGTGACCGGATGCTCGACCTGGAGCCTGGTGTTCATCTCCAGGAAGAAGTAGTCGCCGGTCTCGTCGTCGACGATGAACTCGACGGTGCCCGCCGAGTCGTACCCGATCGACGCCGCCAGGGTGGTGGCGCTCTCGCGCAGGCCGGCACGAGTGGCGTCGGGAAGGTTCGGCGCCGGGGCTTCCTCGAGCAGCTTCTGATAGCGACGCTGCACCGAACACTCTCGGGTACCGAGGTTGATCTGGTGACCATGTTTGTCACCGACCACCTGCACCTCGACATGGCGCGGTCGTTGGATGTAGCGCTCGACGATCATCGCCGAGTCGCCGAACGAACGCTCGGCCTCCGACATGGCTTCGCGCAGGGCTTCGGTGAATCCGGCGGCCTCGTTGACGATACGAATGCCCTTTCCGCCGCCGCCGGCCGCCGCCTTCACCAAGACCGGGAAGCCGATGCGCTCGGCGGCCGCGGCGAGATCGGCGGGGTCTTGCGACTCATCGAAGCCGGGGATGATCGGCACACCGGCTGCGGCCGCCAGGCGCCGGGCCTCGATCTTCGAACCCATGCGCTCGACGGCGTCGGGGTGTGGCCCGATCCAGATCATGCCCGCTTCGGCAACGGCGCTGGCGAACGCGGTGTTCTCCGACAGGAACCCGTACCCGGGGTGGACGGCGGTGGCGCCGGTTCGCTCGGCGGCGTCGAGGATGCGGTCGATCGACAGGTAGGACGATGCCAGCTCGGCCGGGCCGATGCCGACCGAGAACGTTGCTTCGGCGACGAACGGCGCCAGCGCGTCGGGCTCGGCGAAGACGGCAACGGTCTCGTGACCGAGACGGTGGGCGGTGCGGATGACTCGGCGGGCGATCTCGCCACGGTTGGCAATGAGGATTCTCACGCGGTCACATCCTGTAGACGAGACCGCGGCCCGGGGCCGGCTCGTCTTGTCGGGCCGCCAGCGCCAGGCACAGACCGAGCGCATCGCGGGTGTTGGTCGGGTCGATCAGTCCGTCGTCCCACAGCCGAGAGGTGGCATAGTACGGATCGGACTGCATCTCGTATTGGCCTCGGATCTCGGCCCGGATCTCGGCGATCTCTGCTTCGGTCGTCTCGGCGCCCTTGAGCCCGCCGAGGCGGATGTCGACGAGCACCGTCTCGGCGGTGTCGGCCGCCATCGTGGCGATGCGGGAGTTGGGCCAGGCGAAGAGGAAGCGGGGTTGGAAGCCGCGGCCGCACATGCCGTAGTTGCCGGCGCCGTACGCACCGCCGGTCAAGACCGTGTAGCGAGGCACCGTGGCGTTGGCGACCGCGGCCACCATCTTCGCCCCGTTCTTGGCGATGCCACCCGCTTCGGAGTCCTTGCCGACCATGTAACCCGAGGTGTTCTGGAGGAACAGCAGCGGGATCCGTCGCTGCTCGCACATCTCGATGAAGTGCGTGGCCTTCAGCGCCGACTCGGAGAAGATGATCCCGTTGTTGGCGATGATCCCGACCTGGTGGCCCCAGATCCGCGAGAACCCGCAGACGATCGACTCGCCCCATTCGGGCTTGAACTCGGCGAACTTCGAACCGTCGACCAGGCGAGCGATGATCTCTCGGGCGTCGAAGGGGATGCGATCGTCGGCCGACACGATGCCATACAGGTCGTCGGCGGGATGGAGCGGCGGTTCCGGTTCGACCCAGTCGAGCCAGCCCTGCCGCTCGTCGATCCGGCGCTGGTTGGTGGTCTCGCAGATCTCGCGCAACTTGGCGTAGGCCTCGGTCTCGTTGTCGGTGCGGTAGTCACTGACGCCAGACACCAGCGTGTGGAGCTCGGCACCGCCGAGGTCGTCGGGTTCGACGATCTCGCCCAGCGCCGCCTTCACGATCGGGGGGCCTCCGAGGAAGATCCGGCCGATGCCCTCGACCATGATGACCTCGTCGGAGAGGGCCGGAACGTAGGCGCCGCCCGCCGTGCACCCACCGAGCACGACCGACAGCTGGGGCAGACCTTGGGCCGACAGTCGGGCCTGTCGATAGAACGAGCCGCCGAAATGGTCCTTGTCGGGGAAGATCTCGTCCTGCAGGGGGAGGAAGGCGCCGCCGGAGTCGACGAGGTAGATCACGCCGAGTTCGTTCTCTTCGGCGATCTGCTGGGCCCGCACGTGCTTCTTGATCGACACCGGCAGCAACGACCCGCCCTTCACCGTCGCGTCGTTGGCGATGAACACGTAGGGAACCCCGTGCACCAGACCGATGCCGGTCACGATGCCGGCGCCGGGAGCCGAGTCATCGTATTGGCCGTAGCCGCTCAGGGTGGAGAGCTCCAGGAACGGCGTGCCGTGGTCGGTGACCATGGCGATGCGGTCGCGGACCATGATCTTGTCCCGGGCGAGGTGGCGCTCGATGCTGCGTTCGCGCCCGGCCCCACCATCGATCGCCCACTGCATGCGTTCGGCGAGCGTGTCGGCGAGCGACCGGTAGGCCTCGGCGTTGCCGAGGAATTCGGCCGAGTCTCGATCGACTCGGGTGACAACAGGCTGCATCAGAGCACCTGCCTTTCCTGACGAGTGACACCGAACAAGAACTGTTCGGCGACGACGTTGGCGAAGTGGTCGAGATTGCCTCGACCGGCGTCGAACCATTCGATCGACGAGTTCATGGCACCGAAGAGCACGAGGCGGAGAATCCCGATCTCCTCCTTCGAGCGATCGGGTAGCAGCGTGGCGAGGAGGTCGGTCCACTTGGATTCGTAGGCGTCTCGCAGCGGCACCACCGCGGACCGTACCGCCTCGGGAGCGGTGCGAAAGGTGGTGATGTGCAGGGCGGTGTAGGGATAGTTCCCGTGCAGCACCTCGAGGTGGCCGCGCACGTGGGCGAGCAACCGTGTGCGCTGCGCCGGTTCGTCGACGGCCCGTGCACCGCAGACCCGGTCGGTTGTCGCGTCAGGCATCGCGTCAGTCGGAGCGTCAGTCGGAGCGTCAGTCGGAGCGTCAGTCGGAGCGTCAGTCAGCGCCCCAGTCAGCGCGTCGGCGACCTCGAGTTCGACCAGATCGAATCGATCCATCATGAGTTCGATCCCCCGCTCGAGCACGCTCACGAACAACTCGTCCTTCGACGCGAAGTGGTAGTAGAGCGAGCCGGCTTTCATGTCGATGTCGGCGGCGATCAAGCGGAGCGACGTCTCGGCATAGCCTCGCTCGGCGAACAGCCGCGACGAGGCATCGAGGATGCGCTCTCGTCCACTGACCACCAGCCCATCGTTCATCGTCGCTCAACCTACCTAACGACTGTTAGGCTGTCGAGCGCGTCGAGCAATTCCTTTCTGAGCTGGACGAACGACCGTCGGGCGGGGCGAACCAAGCGGATCGGCCTGCCCGACGACTCGACTACTCCGGGGGGATTTGGGCCAGTCTCGCGTTGGCGGTCGCTTCCAGACGCGCTGCGATCTCGGGGAATTCCTCGCGAATCGTGTCGAAATCCCACGGCATCACCCAGGCCAGATGACAGCGGGTCAGCGCCAGCACCCGGGCGTTGCGACGTTTGTCTTCGATGAGCGCCATCTCGCCGAAGTACTCACCGGCTCCGAGCGTGGCGACGTGCTCGAAGTGCCGTTGCACCTCGAGTTCGCCGTCGAGGACGATGAAGAACTTGTAGGCGAAGTCGCCTTCCTTGGCCATGGCCGAGCCGGCCAGGATCTCGGTCTCCCGAAAGAGCCCGGCAACGCGATCGAGCGCTGCCTCGTCGAGTCCGGCGAGCAGAGGAATGTTGCGTAGTCGGTCGGCGTCCATACGACGGCCCCCTCGAGTCTGCGTCGCCGAACGACGACGCCCCTCCAACGTACTCCCCGGCGGTGGGTCGAGTCAGTGGTTGTTGCGGGGAACCCCTCGAGCTGCGATGCGCTGGTAGGCAACGGCCGGCTTCAACACCATGCCCTGGTCGAGTTGGTCGACCATGCTGCGCTGGATCTCCTGCCACGGCGTCTGGTGCTCGGGAATGGAAAAGCCCCCAGCGGCGGCAAGAGCGGCATGACGCTCGGCCAGTTCGGCGTCGTCGATCAGCAGGTCGACTCGGCGTTTCGCGAGGTCGATGCGGACCCGATCACCGGTACGCAAGACGGCGAGCCCCGAGTTCTCGGCCGCTTCCGGTGAGGCGTTGAGGATCGACGGCGACCCCGACGTGCCCGATTGGCGACCATCGCCGACGCACGGCAGCGCCGTGACGCCTCGCTTGAGCAACGACGCCGGCGCCCGCATGTTGACCACCTCGGCCGATCCGGGATAGCCGATCGGCCCGGTGCCGCGCATGAACAGGATCGAGTGCTCGTCGGCGCCGAGCGCCTCGTCATCGATACGGGAATGAAAATCTTCGGGACCGTCGAACACGATGGCGTTGCCGACGAACGCTTCAGGGTCGTCGACGTTGCTGAGGTACCGATCGCGGAACTCGGGAGAGATGACCGATGTCTTCATGATCGCGGTGTCGAAGAGGTTGCCGGTCATCACCAGGAACCCGGCGTCGTCGACGAGTGGGCGATCGAAGGGACGAATCACGTCGACGTCGAGACTGCGTGCATCGGCACAGTTCTCGGCCAGCGTGGAACCGTTGACCGTCAGCGCATCGGTATGGATGAGATCGTGCTCGAGCAGTTCGCGCACGACCGCCGGGAGTCCTCCGGCCCGGTGGTATTCCTCGCCGAGGTACTCGCCCGCGGGCTGCATGTTCACCAGCAGCGGCACGTGGTGGCCGATGGCCTCCCAGTCGGCGAGGTCGAGCCCGACCCCGACGTGTCGGGCGATGGCATTGAGGTGGATCGGGGCGTTGGTGGAACCGCCGATGGCCGAACAGACCACGATCGCATTCTCGAACGACGAGCGGGTCATGATGTCCGACGGCTTCAGGTCTGCTCGCACCAGGTCGACGATGCGACGACCCGTGGCGTAGGCGCACTGCCCTCGTTCCCGGTAGGGGCCGGGAATCGATGCGGCCCCCGGGAGGGTCATCCCCAGCGCTTCGGCCAACGCATTCATGGTCGATGCGGTGCCCATCGTGTTGCAGTGGCCGACCGACGGAGCCGACGACGCGACGAGGTCCATGAAACCGTCGTAGTCGACCTCGCCGCGGGCGAGGAGCTCACGGGCCTTCCACACGATGGTGCCCGAACCGGTTCGCTCACCCTCGTGCCAGCCGTTGAGCATCGGGCCGCCGGGGAGGGCGATGGCGGGTAGGTCGACCGTGGCCGCAGCCATGAGCATGGCCGGCGTGGTCTTGTCACAACCCGTGGTGAGCACCACGCCATCGAGCGGGTACCCGTGCAGCACCTCGACCAGCGAGAGATACGCGAGATTGCGATCGAGCGCGGCTGTCGGCCGCTTGCCGGTTTCCTGGATGGGGTGGGTGGGGAACTCGAATGCGATGCCGCCGTTGGCGGTGATGCCGTCTCGGATCCGTTTGGCCAACTCGAGATGGTGACGGTTGCACGGCGAGAGATCCGAGCCCGACTGGGCGATGCCGATGATCGGCCGCCCGGACTGGAGTTCGTGTCGGGTCAACCCGAAGTTGAGGTAGCGCTCGATGTAGAGCGCCGTCATCGCCGGATCGGCGGGATTGTCGAACCATGCCGCCGAGCGGAGGGCCACCGGCGTTTCGGAAGGAGCGTCGCTGGTCATGCCTGCTCCATGTGCAACACGAGCATGCACTGTCCGCCACCGGGTTCGACGGTGACCCAGGCCTCATTTCCAGGATGGAGCCGAGAAAGACGGTCGACCAACCAGGCGCCGGCCTCGTTGGCGTCGTCTTCGTTGGGGCAGCGGGCGACGACTTCGCGCCCACCTTTGCGAAGCAGTCGTTCGGTGCTGGCGATGATCGGCGCCGGATCGACGACGAAGAGATGCTCGGCCCAGTCGATCTCGGGCGAGACGGCCCCTTTGCCCGTGTTGCAGCGGCGATGGGCGAGGCGTTCGGGCACCGGGAGTGATTTCGACTTCGACTTGGCCTTCGACTTCGTGATGCGAGCGTCGATGCTCGGTCCTCGCGGATCGTTGACGGACATCGCGGGGTCGACTGGTTCGTCGCAGAGCCAGCAACGCCAGCCGTCGGCTTCACCAATGTCTTCGAGTCGGCTCATGCCGAGACCGTACTCCGATGTTGGATGGCAAGAACCACCGCTCGCTGGGGCGATCGGGCGGGAGGACCGATAGAAAGCTCCGATGAGCGCCATCGCCGACGCGGCCACGTCGTTCGGCCTCACCGTGGTGTCGGAGACCGGCGACAAGAGCCAACTGCTCTTGATTGCGCTTGCCGCTCGCTGGCGGCGCGGGCCGGTCGCGCTCGGAGGCATCGTCGGCATCACCGGAGTGCAGGTGGTGGCGGTGCTGATCGGCGCGTGGTTGGGAGCCAGCGCCGGCGATCGAACGGCGTCGATCATCGCCGTCGTGGTGGGGGTGGGGTTCGTCGCCGTCGGGCTCGCCGCTCTGGTCTCGGCGCGATCGTCGGACGACGACGAGACGCCCGATCTCTCCGCCACGGAGCGGACACCGCCCGGCTGGCCGGCAACGGCAGTGGCAACGGCGGGTCTGCTGTTCGCTGCCGAACTCGGCGACAAGACGATGTTCACGACCGCGGCCCTCTCGACGGTGCGCTCGCCGATCGCCGTGCTCGTCGGCGCAGCCGGTGCGTTTGCGCTGCTCGCCACGGTGGCGGTGCTGGTGGGTGGGGCCGTTGCCGAACGGGTACCGGATCGTGTCCTCAAGCTCGTGGCCGGGGTTGCGTTCCTGGTGACCGGGCTGATCACCCTGGCCGCTGCCTGAATCGGCCCTCGATTCGGCTCTCGTCGCTCGCCCCGTTGCCTGCGGCTGTCTCGATGCTGGAAGCACGGGCGTCTGCGTCGTACGATCCGTCCCTATGACTCAGGGCTCGCGCCACATCTTCACTCGAGCGTCGGACCGCCCGCTCGCCGTACACACCACGGGACGAACCGTTCTCGGTGACGACGGGAAGCACTACCTCGACGGCGCCGGTGGGGCGATCGCCAACTCGATCGGCCACGCCCATCCGGCCGTCGTGGCCGCCATGGCCGAACAGGCCGCATCGGTCGACTACGTGCACGCCACCCAATTCGGCTCGCTCGCGCTCGTTCGCTATGCCGAAGCGCTCGCCCCGCTGGTCCCGGTCGACGATGTGCGCATCTTTCCGGTGAGCGGAGGCAGCGAGGCCAACGAGACAGCCTTCAAACTCGCCCGCGCCTATCACCTGGCCCGGGGCGAAGACCGCCATCTCATCGCCGCTCGACACGGCGCCTATCACGGCAACACACGGGGCGTTCTCGACGCCTCGGACCGACCGGCACTCAGCAATGGCTACGAGCCGTGGATCGGTCGCACCGTCAGAGTCCCCATGGCCAACACCTATCGAGACGACCGCTCGGGCGAGGCGATCGTCGCCGAGACCGAGGCCGTCCTGGTCGATGCCGGCATCGACCAGGTGGCGGCCTTCATCGCCGAGCCGGTGAGCGGAGCGACGCTCGGCGCGATGGTGCCGCCCGACGACTACTGGCCCGCCCTCGCCGACATGTGCCGCAGACACGGGATCCTCCTCATCGCCGACGAGGTCATGACCGGCTTCGGCCGAACGGGTCGCTGGTTCGCGGTCGAGCACTGGGACGTGCGGCCGGACATCATCACCGCAGGAAAGGGGGCTTCGAGTGGCTATTGGCCGCTCGGGCTCTGCCTGGCGGCGGGCGAGATCTTCGACACCGTCGATGGCGCAGCCAACTTCGTGCACGGGTTCACCTGGTCGCACCATCCGATCGGCGCTGCGGTGGCCAACGCCGTTCTCGGCGTGCTGAAACAGGAGTACCTCGTCGACACCGCCGGGCCGAAGGGTGACCACCTTCGCCAGCTCCTCACCGACCGCCTCGGTGATCATCCCAACGTCGGCGACATTCGGGGGCTCGGGCTGCTGTCGGCAATCGAGTTCGTCGCCGACCGAACGACCAAGACGCCGTTCGAGGAGCCCGGAACGGCTCAGCGCGTCACCGATGCATGCTTCGACGAGGCACTGACGGTCTACCCGTGCGCCTCGGCCGTCGATGGCGCAACCGGCGATGCCGTGCTGATCGGCCCGCCGCTGTCGGTCACGACCGACGAACTCGAGGCGATGGCGGACCGCCTGACGGCCGGGGTTCGTTCCGCCCTGCCGACGGTCTGAACCGCCCGGCACACCAAGTCAGAAGACCGAATCAGGACACCGAATCAGACGACGATGGTGAACTGCACCCCGGCGTAGCGCTCCAGCCGTTCGACCAGCCGATCGCCGAACGCGGTCGACGGGGTCCAGAAACCTCCACCGGCGTCGACCTCGTCGTCTTCGACCAGACAGAACGCCGCCTCGGCCAGCATCTTGGCCGTGGAGCCGTACCCCGGATCGCGATCACCCGTGACCGAGATCTGCAGTTTCTCACCCGCCGCCGTCTCGCCGAAGAAACGGATGTCGAACGAGCCGGCCTCTTGGTCGTCCGGGCTCGGTCCTTCGCCTGGCTTCGGCAGGACGTAACGGTTGAGAAGACCCCGGACCGGCCCGATCGCGGCGAGCCCGACAAAGCCGCCAAGCCCACCAGAGAGGGCAACGGCCTTCGCCATGCCGAGCGGCCCGTTGCCCATCAGCATCGCCTCGTCGTAGAGGAACTCGCCACCCCAGGGACGATCGAGGAGTGCATGACTGCGATGCACGACGCGAGTGTTGATCGATGCCATGACGAAGGGGGCGACCCACTGGCCCGACGCGTCGTCGTGAACCGGCGTGATGACGTTGGGCTGTTCGACCCCCGAACGCATGTCGGCCGGTGCGAGGGCATAGGGGTTGGCCAGCGCCTTGCGAAGACCGGCATCGTTCGCCACCTCTTCCATGACGTTCATCATGCTGGCGATGGTGCCGCCACTTGCCCCTCCCTTCATGGACTTGACTCGCATGGCGACGGACGTGCACGGCGCACCAAACCGTTCGATCGCCTCGGTCTGGAGCACGTGCACCCCGAGGTCGGAGGGAATCGAATCGAAACCACAGGAGTGCACGATGCGTGCACCGCTCGCCTCGGCGGTCGCTCCGTGGGCGTCGATCATCCGCTGCATCCACTGGGGTTCGCCCGTGAGATCGCAGTAGTCGGTCCCGGCAGCCGCCGCAGCGGCAACGAGCTCGGAACCGTAGAGCGCGTAGGGCCCGACCGTGGAGACCACGACGTGAGCGGCACCGACCAGGGCGGCCATGTCGTCGGGACTCGCAGCGTCGGCAACGATCTGTTCGACCTCGGCGCCTGTGGCCTTGGCGACGGCAGCGAGCTTCTCGGCGTTGCGACCGGCGATGGCCCATTGCAGCTGGTCGGAACCAGAGGCGGGGCCACCGATTCCGTGTCGATCGACGAGAACCCGACACAGGAGCTGCCCGACGAAACTCGTCGCCCCGAACACGATCAGATCGAGGCGGCGCTCGGTCTCGCGGGTCACCGGTGCGTTGGGCGTCTGCTCGGTCATGATCCGATCCTAGAACCGCCCGACGCGGCACTACGAACGATGGCTCGTTCCCGCGAAAGAAATGTGGTCCCGAGAAATGTGGGAACCTGCAGGAACCAGAACGTCTCGGCCAACGCCTGAGGGTGCATGAACACATCGAACGGCATCGACCCAGCATCTCCCCCAACCTCCGACTCCGGGAACGATCTTCGGGCGAACCCACGCCGAGTCTCGGCGCGCACCATCGGTCTCCTGGCCGCCGCGGCAGCCGCCGGCTCGTTGGCGTTCGCCGCTGCGGCATCGGCATCCGAGACCCATCCCGACCCCCGATCGACCGGCCGGCTCCAGACCTCGGTCATCGAAGGGTCGACGACCAACGCACGTTCCGACTCCGGTTCGGTCGAGGTCGGCGTCGACGACGCCGGCTCGTTCGACGGTTCGTTCGAGTGCCCTGCCTGCGGCATGGGCTGATGCGACCCACGCTCGGGCTGTCCCTGATGCCGCAGCCATCCTTCGCCGAGGCGGCGCTGCCGCTGTTCGACGATGGTCTGATCGAGACGCTCGAGTGGAGCTTCGACATGGGCTGGGGGCCGAGCGGGGTTCCCGACTGGGTCGACGGGCTGCTCGACGACTACGCAGCGGCCGGTGAGCTCCTCGGTCACGGGATCTCGTACTCCCTGCTCGCCGGCGCCGAGACGCCACACGATCGCTGGTGGTTGCAGCAGCTCGAGACCGAGGTCGATCGGCGTTCGTACCGGCAGGTCTCGGAACACCTGGGGTTCGTCGGTGCCGGCAGCTTCTCGTTTGCGGCGCCGCTCCCCATGCCTCGATGCGAGGCGGTGCTCGCCGTGGGGCGCTCGAGACTGGCCGCCATGGCGACATCGGCCGGCGTGCCGGTCGGTCTCGAGAACCTGGCCACCTCCTTCGGCCCCGCTGACGCAACGGAGCAGGGCCGATTTCTCGACGAGCTCCTCTCCCCCGTCGATGGCTTCGTCGTGCTCGACCTCCACAACCTGTGGTGTCAGGCGCACAATCTCGAACTCGACCTCGATGCGCTGCTCGCCGGTCACCCGCTCGAACGAGTCCGCGAGATCCACGTCAGCGGAGGCTCGTGGGACACTCGGGCCGATCGCCGTCGAACCATTCGGCGGGACACTCACGATGGACTCGTTCCGACCGCCGTGGCGAGCCTGCTGCGGCGAGCATCGTCCCTCTGCCCGAACCTCGAGGTCGTCGTCTACGAACGACTGGGGACCACACTCACCGATCCGGCGACCCACGAAGCGTTCCGCGATGACGTCCGCCGAATTCACGAGATCGTGGTGTCGTCATGACCAGCGCTCCCTCAGGCGGTGATCTGCCCGTCGATGCCGCCATCGGGCGCTATCAGTCAGCGCTTCTCGACCTGCTCCACGAGGGCACCGACGGCGACGACATGGCGGAGCAGCTCGTCCGGTTGGCGGGCGAACTCGGTGTGGATCTCGGACCGGTCGACGCCGCCCTGCTGGAGGTGGCGGCCGACCTCACCCGTCAGTGGAGCCGACGCGCCTGAGTCCGCACGTTGGCATGGACCTCACGCCGGGACGGTGGCCATGTCGTCGAGCACCGGCACGCGCTCCTTGCAACGAGCGAGGTCGGGTTCGGACAGCAAGCCCTTCTCTCGCCAGCTCACGAGCACCCGGACGGCCTGTGCGGTCCAGAGGGGATCGTCGATCGCTTCGAGGATCGACTCGAGGGCGAACGTCGGCTCGTGACAGACCTCTCCGAGCGGCTCGAGCATGTCGGGATCCGGTGCGCTGTGTTGGGGCTGAGTCAGCTCGAGATGCAGGACCCGGCGCAACGCCAACCACGATTCGGGTCGACGCTGCCGGGCCAATGCCCCGACCACCAGCGGACCGAGTTCTGGCGGCAGGTAGGGGTAGATCCGTTCGAACCGTGTTGCCGCAAGCCCGCCGAGATCACGCTGCAGCAGCGAGAGCGTGAGGCGGCCGGCATCGGGTCCACCACGGTCGATCAACTCGGGGACGAAGGTGACGAGGGCGCCGATATCGGCCAGCGACATCTGATCGGGATCGAGTGCCCCCAACTCCTCCAGGGCGCGTCGGCGCGTGGGTTCGAAGGGCGATCGGCAACGAAGGAGCAGTTGGAGGAGCGATGACGAGACCATTGCGAACTGCATCGGCAGGCTTTGGCGACCGCTTGACACCGAATTCTTCCGATCGGCGATCCGCGCCGATCGATCGGCTCGCTCATGAGCTCGAGGGCTCCGGCGCCTACGCTGGCTCCATGAACCAGGCCGAGACCGATCGAGCAGCATCGCTGCCTGTCGTCGTGCTCGCCTACGACGGAATCGCGGCCGACGAGGCCGGCGTCATCACCGAGATCCTGACGGTTTCCGGCACCCCGGTGGTGGTCGCCGCCGTGCAGGTCCACGACGTCACCAGCTTCCACGGAGCGGTGCGGCCCTCGAAGTCGGTGAGCGAACTCGGCGAGTGTGCCGCGCTCGATCGTCCCCGGGGGGATGGGCGTTCGAACCGCGGCCACCGACGAGCGGCTGCTCGATGCCGTCCGTCAACTCGCCTCACAGAGCCTCTGGCTCGGAGCGACATCGACCGGCTCGGTACTCCTCGCCGCCGCCGGCTTGGCAAACGGTGCTCGAGCGACCACGCACTGGCTCGCCCAAGACCTGATCGAGACGTGGGGAATCACCGCGGTCGACGAACCGTTCGTCGAACACGGCCGGCTCCTCACCGCTTCGGGGCTCGGTTCATCGGCCACTCTCGCGTTCCGACTCGTCGGCGCGCTGCACGGCATGGCGGCCGAGGAGGCCACGAGAGACCACTATCGAAGCTCGGCTGCAACGCCGGCAAAGCGATCACAGCGGTACTGGGGGTGGGGAAAGCGACGCCACCGAGTCGCTTCCCGACCCGAACCGGCGTTCGTCGAGCGAGCGAGCGAGGTCGTGTTGCTCGATCTGGACGCCACCACCCACGACTGACACCCCCCGAAGGGTCAACCCTCGTCGGGCCGCTTGTTCTCGGAACTCTTGTTCTCGGAACTCTTGTTCTTGCGGTTCTTCTGCTTGCCGCCACCCTGCGCCGGCGCGTTCTTTCGTTTCTGGATGTTCGCCCACTCGTCCTTGAGACCGACGGTCTGGTGGAATCGGGGGCGGCCGTCGACCGGTGTGTCGACGGCGTAGTAGCCGAGACGCTCGAACTGCACGACCTGACCCGGCGCCGTGTCGGCGAGCGCCGGTTCGAGCTTGGCATGGCGCTCGACCCGTGAGTTCGGGTTGA
This sequence comes from uncultured Acidimicrobiales bacterium, assembly GCA_963698395.1. Lineage (GTDB taxonomy): Bacteria > Actinomycetota > Acidimicrobiia > Acidimicrobiales > SZUA-35 > JBBQUN01. Next base: position 422,080 of record CAVOQQ010000006.1, on the reverse strand, counting down.
GCGAGGCGAAGACATCGCGGTCATCGGCGCCTGGATTCGGGTCGTCGAACAACCGCCCGTACTCATAGACCGTGGCGTCGACTGCTGTCGGAGCCGAAACCCAGTGCATGGTCGACTTCACCTTGCGACCGTCGGGCGCGGCGCCCCCCTTGGTCTCGGGGTCGTAGGTGGCGAGCACCTCGACCACCTTGCCATCGGCGTCGGTGATGGCCTCGGTGGCGGTGACGAAGAACCCGGCGCGCAGACGGACCTCGCGCCCCGGGCTCAGGCGGTAGTACTTGGGCGGCGGGTCGAGCTCGAAGTCGGCCTTCTCGATCCACAGTGATCCGGTGAAGGGCACCTCTCGTGACCCCGCAGCTGGATCTTCGGGATTGTTCGGCACCTCGACCATCACCACCTCGCCCTCGGGCCAGTTCGTGATGGTGAGCGCGAGCGGCTCGAGTACGGCCATGCGACGCAACGCGGACTTGTTGAGCTCGGTACGAATGAACGACTCGAGCAGCTCGACGTCGTGGATGGCATTGGTCTTCGCCACGCTGATCTTGTCCATGAACGCACGGATCGCACCAGCGGGGTAACCCTTGCGGCGCACACCTCGCAGCGTCGGCATGCGGGGATCGTCCCATCCGTCGACATGTCCCTCCTCGACCAGCTGACGGAGCTTGCGCTTGGAGGTGATGGTGTGGGTCAGGTTCAGCCGAGCGAACTCGGTCTGTTCCGGTGCCACGTCGGGCAGATCGAGCTGGGCGAGGCACCAGTCGTAGAGCGGGCGATGATCGGCGAACTCCAGCGTGCAGATCGAGTGCGTCACTCGCTCGATGGCATCGGACTGGCCGTGAGCCCAGTCATAGGTCGGATAGATGATCCAGTCGTCGCCGGTACGGACATGGGGCACCCGTCGGATCCGGTAGAGGACCGGATCGCGCAACTGCATGTTGTCGTGCTGCATGTCGATCTTGGCTCGGAGCACCTTCGCGGAATCGGCAAAGGCGCCGTCTCGCATCTGGCGGAAAAGCCCCAGGTTCTCCTCGATCGAGCGGTTCCGGAACGGACTCTCGATCCCGGGCTTGCCGAAACCGCCACGCTGGGCCGAGATGGTCTCGGCGTCTTGATCGTCGACGTAGGCCAGGCCCTGGTTGATCAGGTCTTCGGCCCACTGGTAGATCTGCGGGAAGTAATCGGAGGCGAAACGGACCTCGGCCGGGGTGTACCCGAGCCAGTCCAGATCTTCCATGATGGCGTCGATGTACTCGTGGTCTTCGGTCTCGGGATTGGTGTCGTCGAAACGAAGCATGCACAGACCGTCGAACTCCCTTGCGAGTTCGAAGTTCAGGCAGACCGACTTGGCATGGCCGATGTGGAGATAGCCGTTGGGTTCGGGTGGGAACCGTGTCTGGACCCGACCGCCGTACTTGCCCGACGCCAGGTCGGCCCGGATCTTGTCTCGGATGAAGTCGGTACCGGTGGACTCGCCGAGAGCGTCGGCACCAGGAGCAGTCGAGGTCATACTCCAGAGCTAGCAGCTCGGCCGCCGATTCCGGCGCGGCCAACCCGCATTTCCAGCCCACCCGCTTGCTCACCGGCCATGAACGGACTCGCGACGCGTGGCGGGCAGGCACTATCGTCTCGCCCGCACCCACGTCGCGAGCCGCCCTCACCTCACCATCGACGGTTCCACACATGGGCAACGATCCGACGGAGACAGTCACCGATGAGATTCCCAGCAACAGTCAAGTCAGCAGTTGCCACAACCAAATCTGCCGCTCGCAAGGCATCACCGTACGACCAGCCGGTTGCCGACACCGCCGCCGGAAGGGTGCGAGGAAGCTACCGGCGCAAGCGAACCATCGCTCGCTTCCAAGGCATTCCGTATGCCGCGTCGACCGCAGGATCGAACCGTTGGCGACCGCCGCAGCCGCCGGTGCCGTGGGACGACGTGCGCAACTGCACCAGGCCGAGCCCCATGTCATACCAACGGTCGGCGAACATGGAGGCGTTCTTCGACGAGCTCGTCACCGGGGTCGGCATCCCCGCAACGAAGAAGAAGGCGATGTCGCTGGCCCTGAAGCTGCCGCGCCCACAGAGCGAGGAGTGCCTGGCGATCAACGTCCAGAGCCCCGTCGGCGCCTCGGGACTCCCCGTCATGGTGTGGATCCACGGCGGCGACCAGACCGACGGCAGCGGCACCGATCCGTTCTATACCGCTCCTGATCTTGCGCAACGGGGCTGCGTTCTCGTCACCTTCAACTACCGTCTCGGCCTCTTTGGGTGGTTGGCCCATCCCGAACTCGCCAATGAATCGGCCGCCCAGGAACCGGGACCCGATGGCCGCCCCGAGGGCCGCTCCGTCTCGGGCAACTACGGCCTCCTCGACCAGATCGCTGCGTTGGCGTGGGTGCGCGACAACATCGCCTCCTTCGGCGGCGACCCCGGTTGCGTCACGATCTTCGGCGAGTCCGCCGGCGGACAGAGCGTGATCAATCTGATGACGGCTCCGGCTGCCCGTGGTCTCTTCCATCGAGCGATCGCCCAGAGCCCGAGTGACTCCGGTCGATGGCTCCACCAGCGCAAGGCGATGCTCGACTTCGATCCGGCCGAAGCCACGGGGAAGGTGTTCGCCGACCTCGTCGTCGGCGACCACCCCAACCAGCTGGAGCGACTCCGAGCCATGGATGCCGACGAGCTCCACTCGCTCTACCAGGCCAATCCCGACCTCGGTCGCTCCTTCTACCCGAGTGTCGACGGCGTCGTCCTTCCGGTCACCCCCATGACGGCCTTCTCTCGTCAGCTCCAGGCGCCGGTCGACTTCATGATCGGTTACAACGCCGACGAGGCCTCGCTCTTCAAGTCGGTGGTCCATCCCGCCGGCGCCGAGTTCGCCCCTCCGCCCGAGGGACCGACCTCGCTGAAGCCCGCCGAGCTCCACGACGTGTTCGTGCGATCGTTCGGATCTGCCGACGTCGTCGACGAGCTCTTCACCCTCTACCCCGGGCTCGAGTTCGCTCGCGAGGATGCCCGCGTTCGTTACGTCGGTGACCACCTCTTCGGTGTCCATGTCGACCACGCCAGTCGTCGACATGCGGCCGCCGGCCACCCCACGTATCGCTACTACTTCACCGCCGAACCACCATCACCCGACCAGACCCTCGGCGCCTATCACTCGGCCGAGATCCCCTTCGTCTTCGGCCGGACACTGCCGCTGTTCCCGGTCGGGGAGACCGACCATCTGCTCGTGCGCGACATGGGCGATCGCTGGTTCGCCTTCGCCGCAACCGGGAGCCCCAACCATCCCGGCCGACCGACCTGGCCGCCATTCGAGAACGCCCAACCGCGGCAGATCGTGTTCGATCGGCCAACCGGTGTGGTCGAGCATCTCGAGCCGCAGCCCGAGCTCGAGCTCCTGCGTCACCGCATCGACCATCTGTCGGCGCTGGCCGACGCCAGTCCGATCATCGAGACACCGCTCAGCGAGCCACCGATCGACCTCACCGCTCGAAGCCCTGTTCCCGAACGAGCCATGCAGTGACCACGTTCGACACCCTTTCCGGCGTCGAACGCCAGGCTCTGCAGCGCCGAACCCTGTTCTCGCTGATGACCGGTGTGCTCCCCGGTGGCGGCGCTCTCACCGCGGCCGTTGCCGCGAATGCCCTCCTCGGTGAAGACCTCACGGGCCGAGCATCACTCGGCACCCTCGCCGCTGCATTTCTGACGATCGGCGGGACGCTCGCCACCACGCCACTCGCCAGTTACACCGCCCGCCACGGCCGCCGCAAGGGGCTCCGCCTCGGATGGGCGATCGGCTGTGCCGGTGCCATCAGCGCATTCCTCGCGGCCGCGCTCGGCGTCTATCCGCTCCTGCTCCTCGGCGCCCTGGCCATGGGCGGTGGCCAGGCGGCAAACCTGTCGGCCCGCTATGCAGCCGCCGATCTCGCCGACGACTCCAACCGGGCCAAGGCCATCGGCAGTCTGGTGTGGACCAGCAGCATCGGCTCGGCGTTGGGTCCGACCATTGCGCTCGGGGCGGTCGCCTCGTTTGCCATTTGGCTCGGTCTCAACAAGTACGCGGGCCCCTACCTGATGGGCACGGTGCTGTTCGGCCTGGCCGCCTACCTCGTCGATCGAATGCTGCGGCCCGATCCACTCGAGGTGGTCGGCGGGCTGATCGACCCCAACGAAGACATGCCGACCGGACTGGCAGCGTTCCGAGGCCAATTCGTTCGAGCCGGCATCGGCATCAAGAAGATCTTTGCCCTCCCCGCCGCTCGACTGGCCATGATCTCGATGCTCGTCGGGCAGGCCGTGATGGTCGGCGTGATGACCGCAACCCCACTCCACATGAAGGAAGGGGCACACGAGATCCGCATCATCGGCTTCGTGATCTCCGTGCACATCATCGGGATGTACTTCTTCTCGCCGGTCGTCGGCTGGCTGGTCGACCGTTTCGGACCCCGGCCGATGATCGCCGCCGGAGGGATCATCTTGTTCGTCGGCTCCGAGATGGCTTCACACACCCGAGCCCAAGACTCCCTCGGTGTCTTCGTCGGCCTGTTCTTCGTCGGCCTCGGCTGGAGCTTCGGGCTGATCGCCGGCAGTTCGCTGCTCACTTCGTCGTTCACCGTGGCCGAACGGGTGCCGATCCAGGGCGCCTCCGATCTCGTGATGAGCGGCGCCGGTGCCACGGCCGCTCTCTCGGCCGGTGTCGTCTACGAGTACGGCAGCTATCACTCGCTCAGCCACTACGCCGGGCTGGCTGCCGTCGGCATGTCGGCCTACGCCGTGTGGCGGATGCTTCGCTCGAGAGATCCACAGCCGGCGGCTCCTGCCATCTGAAGCAGCGACGCCGACCACCGGACCGAAGCGCTCTGATACGTTCGTGCCGAGTCGGCGCCCTCACGCCGGCCATCACCACCAAGGAGCAGTCGTGCGCTTGATCACGGTGTCGGCAAGTTACGGATCCGGCGGGAGTGTCATCGCTCCGATGATCGCCGACCGCCTGGGTCTGCCCTTCCTCGATCGACCGGTCGCCGCCAAGACCACGTCGGCCATCGAGACCGCGGCCTACGACGAAGCGGCTCGGCCCGACGAAGACGTCACCCAGAGCATCTGGAGCCGCATCCTCGAGGCGCTCGCCGCCGTACCCGACGAATACGGCACCCATCTGAACGTGCCCCCGGGAGGCAGCGGCAGCGAACTCCGGCAAGAGGCCGAGCGTCGGCTCTCGAGCTTCGTCGCCGCCAATTCGGGCGGCGTGGTGCTCGGCTATGCCGGCGCACTGGTGCTCGACGGTGCCTACCGGGTCCGGCTCGATGGCCCGGTCGAGCGGCGGGTACAGAACGGTATGCGAGTCGAGAACATCGACGAGGCAACGGCTCGCGCCCGTCTGACCAAGACCGATCGCGTCCGGGCCGGCTACTGGAAGCGGCTCTACAACCGAGACATCCGCGACCCCGCTGCCTACGACCTCATGATCGACTCGACCGTGATGTCGCCCGAGGCCGTCACCGACGTCATCACCACCGCGGTCAACGGCTTCCTGGCTGCCAAGCACTGATTCGGCTCTGGCCGAAGGGCTGCGGCGAGGTGGCGTCGACGGGGCGTCTGGCCACACTGTGGTGGTGCCGTACCAAGAACCCGAGTTCATGCCGTGGGACGGACGACGAGTGCCAGTCACCTTGCTGGGTGGCTACCTCGGCGCGGGCAAGACCACGGCGATCAACGAACTGCTCCGTCGGACCGATCGTCCGATCGCCGTCCTCGTCAACGACGTCGGTGCGGTCAACGTCGATGCGAAGCTGCTGCGTCGACGCAACCGCAACACGATCGAGTTCACCGACGGCTGTGTGTGCTGCAGCCTGAGCGACGGCCTCGGTCGAGCATTCGACGAGCTTCGGGCCCAGGAGCAACCACCGGATCACGTGGTGTTGGAGCTGTCCGGTGTCGCCGAACCGGCTCGCGTCGTTCCGTGGACGGCCAGCGCCGGCTTCCGCCTCGACGGCGTGGTCGTGCTCGTCGACGCCGAGCAGTTCGCCGACCTCGTTGCCCATGACGTCATCGGGCACCTGCTGCGCACACAGGTGGTGGCCGCCGACCTTCTCGTGCTGACCAAGCTCGACCTCGCTTCGACGGCGCAGATCGAACAAACCCGGCGACTCCTCTCGACGCTCGCGTCACAGACACCGGTGATCGATTCCGACAACGAAGCGGCCGGCACGATCCTCTCGCTCGGCGCGCGCCGTCCCACCGGAGTGCCTCCGGCGCCACCGCCGACGCTGTTCGACATCCATCGCACCGAGATCGTTCCGCTCCCCCGCTCCGCAACGATGGCGGAACTCGAGGACCTGCTCGACACACTCCCCGAGGACACGCTCCGGGCCAAGGGGATCGCCGAGACGAGCGACGGCGGGCAGGTCATCCTCCAGGTGGTGGGGCGACGTCGTTCGATCGAACCGCTGCTCCTCGCCGAGCGAACCGATCCGACCGACCTGGTGGTGATCCGCCCGATCGAATCCTGATCGAGCCCCTTCGCGCCGGCTTCGCTACCGTGCCGCCATGGTCTCGGCCACACCCATTCTCCTCCCGGTTCTCGGGGTCGGCACCACGATCGACGTCGACGGTGTGCGGTGGCCGACCGCCGTCGTCGACGCCTCGGACACGCCGGAAGTCGCCGACCTGGCACGAGTCCACGCCATCGAAGGCATCGGCGACATCCACACCGTTGCCGAGCGCGTGACGACCAACGAGATCGACCTCTTCCTCCTCGGCGTGCGGATGTCGAGGCCCGTCACGGCGGCATTCGCCCTGGCCTTCCAATTGCCTCGGCACGAGTCGTTCCTCACCGATGTCGTCGCCAAAGCCGCTCGTCTGACCATCGCCACCTCTGACCCCAACGAGGCAACGGACCAGCGGTCGGCACCCTGGCTGTCGGTCGATCTCGACACCGAGTCGTTCCTCGATGCCCTGCATCACCGGTGGCCGCCGTTGGGATAGCGCGTCAACGCACGCCCGTCTCGGAGGGGCCCGCCATGGCAGGGCGTGACCCGCGATTGCCGGGGCACGGGTCGAATGGTGCCCTTTCGTGTCGGAGGTCACAGTGCTACGGTCGCTCCTTACAGCGTCAGACAGGAGCCACGCCATGACCGCCACCGACCCGACCGTCCACGACCCGATCGCCGACGAGGCCGAACTCGACCGCATCCTCGCACTCACCAACACCGACACCGAGTCGCCGATCATGACGGTGCAGAACAACGCCGACTCGATCTTCACCTGGGACTACGAGAAGGGTGCTCGCCCTCGGCTCAACAAGCTCTACGAGAAGTCGAAGCACTCGATGTGGGACGGCGAGACCGATCTCGACTGGTCGACCAACGTCGACCTCGAGCAGATGGTCGCCAGCCTGAAGATGGTGGCCGACGTGCAAGACCAGTCGCTGCAACGACACGCGCTCGAACCGGGCAGCCCGATCGCCAACTTCGGCGAGAAGGAGTGGACCAAGCTCGCCCAGGAGTCACTCACCTGGCAGCTGAGCCAGTTCCTGCACGGCGAACAGGGCGCGCTGATCGCAACGGCGAAGATCGTCGAGACCGTCCCGTGGATCGACGCCAAGTACTACGCAGCCACACAGGTCATGGACGAGGCTCGCCACGTCGAGGTGTTCGCGAAGTATCTCGACCTGAAGATCCAGGACTCCTATCCGATCAACGTGCACCTCAAGCAACTCCTCGACGACGTCATCAACGACAGCCGCTGGGACATGACCTACCTCGGCATGCAGATCATGATCGAAGGCCTGGCGCTCGCCGCCTTCGGCTTCTTGCACATGATGACCGACGAGCCGTTGCTGAAGAAGCTCCTCCGCTACGTCATGTCCGACGAGGCTCGCCACGTCGCCTTCGGTGTGCTGACCCTCGAGGAGTACTACCAGAACCTCTCCCACGCCGAGATTCGGGAGCGTCAGGAGTTCGCCTTCGAGTCGGCGCTGCGGATGCGAGACCGCTTCCTGCGTCAAGAGGTGTGGCACCGAATGGGCATCACCGACATGAAGCCGCTCATCGACGCCCAGCTCAACGCCAAGCCCGAAGAGAAGGAGTTCCAGCGCCTGCTGTTCTCGAAGATCGTTCCGAACTGCCGCAAGCTCGGACTCATCGATGCCGGCGACGGCTGGTTGCGGACCAAGTTCGAGGAGATCGGCGTGATCGAGTTCGAACACCTCGAGTCGACCGACGACGAGTACGCCGACTTCAGCCTCGGCGAAGACCTGCCCGCCGCCGGCTGAACCACCCAGCACTCGCCCACCCAGCACTCGCCCACCCAGCACTCGCCCACCCAGCAACCTGCGCGCCGCGGGGCCGAAAACGACCCCCGCAGCGCGCAGGTTGGGCTCGGGCAGGTCAGGCGTTGGCGTCCACGACCAGGGGCGACGGTTCGCTTCGGCGGCGGAGCGGAGGCTGCAGTGTCGCTCCGTCGTCGTCGAACGACTGGGCCAGGATGGCCGCAGGGTCGAGCCGATGGGCGAGACGCCACGAGAATCGGCGGTGAGTCAGGTCACAGAACGAGCCGACCACCGGCCCGAGGCATTGAAACGATGCTTGTTCCAGCCGCATCACTCGACCGAAGACCTCGGGCGACGACGCTGCCAGACGAGCACGCCGTCCGACTCGAGGCGCACGACCGATGAGCGAGTCGAGCAGCGAACGATGGGACTTGAGGAGCGTCGGGAGTGAAGCGCCGGGCTGGGCGTTCGCCACGAGCAGCTCATGGGGCAGCATCACGAGGTCGGAGGTGACGACGATGCGGCGATCGTCGAGCTCGGTCATGATCGACACCGACCCACTGGCGCGACCCACCGCAACGGTGACCACTCGGTTGTCGGACTGGTAGATGTCGAACACCATCGTCGGATCGAGCGTCTCGCCATCGGCGGGCGCTCGGCCGACCACGACGACCGGGCGCAGACCGTAGTCCTCGATCGATTCGGCGACGGGGTGCGGTGCACCGTCGGGACGAACGGAACGGAAGCGGAGCGACTGCTCGGTGTAGCGGCCGAGATATCGGCGATTGAGCGGATTGAACTCGATCGCCGACAAGAGGCGGAGGCCGACGACGAGCTGGGCGACGAACAGCGCAGCGACCACATCACTCGGTCCCAGTCCCTCGGCGCCGAGGGTGCCACTGGCCGAGAGGTCGAAGGTGCCATCGACCGCCGAACTGCCAGTCTCGACCCGCAACCCGCCACGCACCAGAGCGATCAGACACAGCGCGACGAAGACCGCAGCAAACCAGCGAACGGTTCGCTGATAGATCGAGCGCACGATCGTGCGCCGGAGCCATCGCATCTGACGATCCACCCCGTTCGTATCGGCCGCAATGACCAAATGGTGAGCGTCCGTCACCGACGGCCGTCAGTGCTCATTCTCGCGCTCGACGTGCCGATCGTGGCACCATGCTCGCTGTCGTCTTCGGTGCCCTTGCCGGCCTCTCCTACGGCGCAGCCGACTTTTCGGGCGCTGTCGCAAGCAAGAAGACGAACGCCACCGTCGTCACCGTCGCCATGCAGGTGGTCAGTCTGCTCGCTCTCTTCGGCGTGCTCGCGATCTTCCCGGAGGATCAACGACTGCTCAGCGATCTCGTCTGGGCGGGACTCGGTGGCATCGGCATCGCCATCGGCCTCACCACCTTCTACCAGGCGCTGGCGATCGGACCCATGTCCACTGCGGCCGCCCTCACCGCTCTGGTGGGGTCGCTCGTGCCGTTGGCCGCCAGCCTGCTGCTCGGCGAACGTCCGGGACCGATCACGATGTCGGGAATCCTGTTGTCGGTACCGGCCGTCATGCTCGTCTCCGCCGGCGCGGCCGGTGGCGGCGGCATCGGCCGACTGGCCACACCGCGGGAACGAGTGCGGCTGGCCAACGAGGCAGGCAAGACCCGTGCGCTGTCCGTCACGGCGGGTCTCGGGTTCGGCGCCTTCTTCGTCGCCCTGTCGCGCACGTCGGAAGACGGCGGCCTCTTTCCGCTGCTCGGAGCGCGGGGCGCCTCGATCGCAGTGCTGTGTCTCATGCTCACCGCCACCCAGACCTGGGAACCGGTCGAGCGGAGCGCATGGAAACCCGTGATCATCGCCGGTGTGCTCGACTGCGCAGCCAATGCCCTCTATCTCACGGCGGTACAGCGCGGCCAGCTCTCGTGGGTGGCGGCGCTCACGTCGCTGTATCCCGTGAGCACCGTGTTGCTCGCCTGGTTGATCCTGAAGGAACAGATCACCAAGCTGCAGCTGCTCGGTCTCGGCCTCGCGGCCGGTGCGCTCAGCCTCGTTGCCTACGGCCAGTAGGGGAGCGCCACGGCCGCTCTGGGCCGAATGACTCTTCTTCCCGCTGACCTACCCAAGGTGCTCAGGGTCGCCGGTTCGAGTCCGATACGGACTCCGTGAAGAATCTCTGGAAAATCTGGCTGATCACGGCCCTGACGCTCACCACCGTCTACTTCGTGGCTCCCCATTCGTCGGAATCCAAGCTGCTGCTCTACAACGGCACCGGCTTGCTCTCCCTCCTGGTGATTCTCGCCGGGGTGTGGATCAACAGGCCCGATCCGCGTGCGCCATGGATGTGGTTTGCGGCAGGTATGGCCTCCTTCCTCACGGCCGACATCATCTACTACCTCCTCGAGCTCACACTCGACGAGCCGCCGTTCCCCTCGGTTGCCGACTTCTTCTACCTGTTCATGTACCCGCTGGTGATCGTCGGTTTGACCAAGCTCGTCCGAGCCACCTCACCCGGGCGTGACGGCGCCAGCTTCATCGATGCCGCCGTCGTCGGTATCTCGATGTTCGGCGCACTCTGGGTCCTGTACGTCGACGACGTCTTCATCACCGGTGACCATTCGACGGCCGCACTGATCACCCAGCTCGCCTACCCCGTGATGGATGTCGCCCTCCTCGCCGTGGCCGCACGCCTCGTCGTGACCGTCCACCTCAAGCACCCGCCGTTCGCCTTCATGGCGATCTCGTTCATCTCGCTGGCCATCGCCGACATCGGCTACGGCATCGCCAACGCAAACGGCACCTTCCAAACCGGCTCATACCTCGACGCCTTCTGGCTCGGGTTCTACGTGCTGCTCGCCACTGCGGCCATCCACCCCGATGCCGGTCTTCCGGCCAAGGCCTTCGACGTCACGGCGACCACGCAGGGTCGACTCACCGGTGTGCAGCTCGTGCTGATGCTCATTGCCACGATGGGTGTGCGCGTGATCGACCTCTTCTGGGGCAACGAGCAGGACCGTATCGTCACCATCCTCGCCTCCGCCGCACTGTTCCTGCTGATCCTGGTCCGAGTGTGGGGCCTGATGAAGGCGCTCGAGCGTGGTCGTGACGACCTGCGCTACGAGGCAACCCACGATTCGCTCACCGGGCTCTGCAATCGTTCCGTCTTCGCCGAGCGGACCGACGCTGCGCTGCACGACGCGGATCGCGTCAACCAGATCTCGGTGCTCTTCATCGACCTGGACGACTTCAAGACCATCAACGACAGCCTCGGCCACGAAGCCGGCGACCAGTTGCTGGTCGAAGTCGGTCGACGCCTGCAACGCTGCGTCCGAGCCGGCGACACGGTCGCCCGCCTCGGAGGCGACGAGTTCGCCGTTCTGCTCGAATCGGCCGTCGATCGCAACGACGTCATCGCCGTCGCCCATCGCGCCCTCGAATCGCTTGCCGAACCCGTCCACCTCGAGATGCGCACCGTCAGGGCGTCCGCCTCCATCGGCATTGCGATGGACCTCGCCGACGACATGGACGTGCAGGACCTGCTCCGCAACGCCGATGTCGCCATGTACCTGTCGAAGTCGCAGGGCAAGGGACGTTTCGAGTTCTTCGAGAGCAAGATGCAGGAAGAGGCCATCGAGCGCCTCGATCTGAAGGCCGACCTCCAGAAGGCCGTGGACGAGCAACAGTTCGTGCTCTTCTTCCAGCCGATCTTCGACCTGAAGACCGGCCGAGTCACGATGGCCGAGGCGCTCATTCGCTGGAAGCACCCCGAACGGGGGATGGTCATGCCAGACCGCTTCATTCCTCTGGCGGAGGAGAGCGGGCTCATCATTCCGATCGGCGACTGGGTGCTGCGAGAGGCCTGCAAGCAGGCAGCCAAGTGGCGCAAGATCGACGGCTGCGAAGAGATGAGCATCACCGTCAACCTGTCGATGCGCCAGCTCTACGAATCGGAGCTGTTCAACACCCTCACTTCGGCCCTGCGGGAATCGGGCCTTCCGGCCGAGTACCTCGTGCTGGAGATCACCGAGTCGATGCTCGCCATCGATGCCGATCGCACCACCGGCATCCTCGAGCAGTTGAAGACCGTCGGCGTGAAACTCGCCATCGACGACTTCGGCACCGGCTACTCCTCGTTCAGCTACCTGCGGAGCTTCCCGGTCGACTCGATCAAGATCGACCGCAGCTTCATCAACGAGCTCTACCGGAGCCCCACGTCGACCGCACTCGTCGAGGCCATCGTCAACCTCTCCAAGGCACTCGGTGCCTACACCGTCGCCGAGGGCATCGAACACTCCGAGCAGGCCAACGTCCTGCGACGATTGGGCTGCGACCGAGGCCAGGGCTTCTACTACTGCCGGCCGATGGCGTCGCCGGCGATCACGTCGCTGCTGAAGGAACACGCCGACGAAGCGGTCGAGCCGCTCGATGCGTGGCGCCGCTCCTCGGACAAGGTCCAGGACCGGATCTTCGACATCGAGGTGCATCGCGGCCTGGCCGAGATCACCCCGATCGCCGATCAGATCAACACCTTGCACGAAGAGTTCGGCGCTCCGTTGATGGCCCGCCTTCCATGGTTGCTGAACTGGGCGGAGTCGTTCGACGGGTGGAAGCCGATCGCCGTTGCGGTCAGGTCGGCCGAATCGGGCCAGATGGTCGCTTGTGCGCTGCTCGCCATGAGGGAGCGTGCCGAAGGCACGGCCATCGTTGCGATGGGCCACGGCAGTTCGATCTGTTCGGTACTCCCGGCGCTCGGGCCCGAAGCGGCCGATGCGCTGGCGCACGGTGTCGCCGACCTCCTCGGCGACCTCGAGGGCACCTGGTCGCTCGATCTCGAGCAGGTCAACGACCTCGATCCGGTCATGCTCAAGCTGTCCGATCTGCTCGAGCAGGCTCAGGTCTTGCCCGAACTTCGGATTCCTCGTGTCGCCTTTGCCGCCGAACACCGCGCCGACAACATCTTGTCGAAGAGCATGCGCAAGCAGTTGCGCCGATCGACCAACAAGATCCACGGCGACGAGCTCGAGATGACGATCGGTTTCGACCGGGGCCGCGCCATCACCGCCGAACTGATCGACGAGGTCGAAGCGGTCCACATCTCCCGAGACCGTGCCGCCCGTCGCCAAAGCGATCTGGATCGACCGAGCGAGCGTGACTTCTGGCGTCGTGTCGTCGAGGGAGGCATCGATGGTCAGTGGGAGGTCGAGATCGCGACGCTGCGACTCGATGGCGAGCTGGCGGCCTACGTGGTCGCTCTGCTCGATGGCGACGTCTACCGGGTCTACGACGGACGCATGAACACCGACTTCCAGCACTACTCACCGGGTCGCTTGGTCGAGTCGGCTGCGCTCAACCGAGCCCTGGCCGATCCCCGGTTCAAGACCTTGGACTGGATGAACGGTGTTGCGGCCGAGAAGTTGTTGATGACGAATGTGGCGGAGAACCGGGCTCGCATCGTCGCCACCTCGGGGAGTCGCTTCACGAGCGTGCCGAAACGTCGGGCCTCCGAGCTCGAAGCGGTGGGGGCGTAGGTCCCCGGCCAGTCGCTCGGACCGCCGCCGGCGGTGACCGCGACCCTTGGACATGCAATTGATTGACGGCCAATGAGTTGACATGCAATTGATACAAATAGCGAGGGCGTGAGGCGGGCTGGTTTCGATCCATCGAAACCAGCCCGTTTCGCGTTCCGAACGCGACCTGGTCCCCTGAACTGGGCAAACGAACGAATTCGTCCGCAGCTACTTGCGGGTAGGCGCGATCTCACTTTGACCGATGACGAAAGATCTGTCACCGTCTCCTTCATCGCGGATGCATCGGTTCGCGACGACCGCAAGCGTCGCTGGAATCCCCCAGCGGTCGTGACTCGCAATGGAGCGTGCCAATGACGTCAACCCCCGTCCGTCCAGCACCGGGCCGCGAGGCCCTGGGGCTTCGCACCCTCGACCACGTGGTGGTCCTGGGAGCGAATGGCACCATGGGATTCGGGAGCGCTGCGCTCTTCACCCAGGCCGTGCCTCGGGTCACCTTCTTGGCCCGAACCAAGGAGAAGGCACAGGAGGGCCTCGACGCCGCCATCAATCAGGTGCGATCCAACACGGTCGCCCTGCGGGCCGACGTCGGTTCCTACGACGACGACCTCGAAGCCGCCCTTGCGACCGCCGACCTCATCTTCGAAGCGGTTGCCGAAGAGATGAGCATCAAGCAGGAGATCTTCGACCGCATCGAGGCCCATCGCCGCCCCGACTCGATGATCGCCACCGTCAGCTCCGGCCTGTCGATCAACACCCTCGCCGCCGGTCGCTCCGACAGCTTCCGCAAGAACTTCTGTGGCCTGCACTTCTTCAACCCACCGAACGTCATCACCGGCACGGAGCTGATCGCCAACGCCGAGACCGACCCCGAGGTGCTCGATTTCCTCGAGGCCTACTGCCGAATCAAGCTCGGCCGTGAGATGGTTCGCACCAGCGACACCCCGGCGTTCGCCGGCAACCGCGTCGGCTTCAAGGTGCTCAACGAATGCGCCCAGCTGGCCGAGGGCATGAGCCCGCTCATCGTCGACGCCATCGTCGGCCCCTACACCGGCCGGGCGCTCACGCCGTTGGCCACCATCGACCTCGTCGGCTGGGACGTCCACCGCGCCATCGTCGACAACGTCTACGCCAACACCAACGACGAGGCCCACGAGAGCAACAAGCTCCCCGACTACATGGCCAAGCTCATGGAACAAGGCGTGCTCGGCAACAAGTCCGGCGGCGGCTTCTTCAAACGCAAGGAAGGGCTCGTCCTCGATCCCGCGAGCGGCACCTACGTGGCGCAGGACTCGATCACGATGCCCGACCTGTCCTACGTCGCCGAGATCGCCGACCTGTATCGCCAGGCCCGCTACGTCGAGGGGCTCCAGGCGCTGATGGACGCAAAGGGCGACGAGGCCAAGCTCGCCCGCAAGATCATGGCCGGCTACATCAGCTACTCGTTCGAGCGCGTCGGCGAGGTGTGCGAGACCATCACCGACATCGATCGCATCATGGGGATGGGCTTCAACTGGGCACCACCGTCGGTCCTCGTCGACTTCCTGGGAACAGACAACACGGTCAAGATGTTGTCCGAAGCGGGAGTCGTCGTCCCACGAGCCATCGCCGACGCCGCTCCCGGCACCACGTTCTTCCATCACCCGCAGACCAACCGCGGCCGCTTCTTCGTCGCTGCTTGAGCAAAAGGATCTCACCATGACCACACCTGACGTTTATGTCCTCGGCGGCTATCAGACCGATTTCGGCCGCAACTGGACCAAGGAGAACAAGCACTTCTCCGCCCTCATGAACGAGAGCGTGCAGGGCGCGCTCGAAGCCACCGGGGTCGATCCCGAAGACATCGAGAGCGCCCACGTCGGCAACTTCGCCGCCGAGCTCTACTGCATGCAGGGCCACCTCGGCGCCTTCTTCACCGAGGCGCATCCGTCCTTCAGCGGGTTGCCCACCGGTCGCCACGAGGCCGCCTGCGCCTCGGGCTCCATCGCCATCCTCGCCGCCTCGGCCGAGATCGAAGCCGGCCGCTACGACCTCCAGGCCGTCGTCGGCATCGAGCAGATGAAGAGCGTGGCTTCCGCCCTCGGTGGCTCCTACCTCGGCACCGCCGCCTGGTACGAGAAAGAGGCCGAAGGCATCGAGTTCCCGTTCCCCAAGCTGTTCGGCAAGCTCGGCGATGAGTACGACGCCCGCTATGGCCTGGCCGACGAACACCTGGCCGAGATCTCCAAGATCAACTACGACAACGCCAAGCTCAATCCCAACGCCCAGACCCGCACCTGGTACATGAACAAGGAGCACGCGCTGGCCCGAGACGACATGAACGCCGAAGTCGGCGGTCGTATCCGTCTGGCCGACTGCTCACAGGTCACCGACGGTGCCGTCACGGTCTTCCTCGCATCGAAGCGCTACGCCGAGCAGTACGCCCAGCAGCGCGGTATTCCGCTGTCGTCGATCCCTCGCATCAAGGGCTGGGGCCACAACACCGCTCGCCTCAAGTTCGAAGACAAGATGCGCGAGAGCCGCGAGGCCGAGTACGTCCTCCCCCACGTGCGGTCCACGATCACCAAGGCCATGGAACGGGCGGGTGTTGCCGACGTGTCGGGTATCGACGCGATCGAGACCCACGACTGCTTCACCACCTCGGAGTACATGGCCATCGACCACTTCGGCATCACCGCTCCGGGCGAGAGCTGGAAGGCGATCGAAGAGGGCCGCATCGCCCTCGACGGCGACATTCCGATCAACCCCTCCGGTGGCCTGATCGGCGCCGGTCACCCCGTCGGCGCCACCGGTGTCCGCCAGCTGCTCGACGCCCACAAGCAGGTCACCAACTCCGCCGGCGACTACCAGGTCGAGGGCGCGAAGAACGTCCAGACCCTCAACATCGGCGGTTCCGGCACCACCAGCGTGAGCTTCGTCGTCGGCGTCGACTGAGCGCTCTACTGCTGTGGACCTGCTCCGCAGGTCCCGGCGCCGCCGATCCGAGCCAAACGCTCGGAGCCTGCTCACTC
Organism: uncultured Acidimicrobiales bacterium; assembly: GCA_963698395.1. Taxonomy (GTDB): domain Bacteria; phylum Actinomycetota; class Acidimicrobiia; order Acidimicrobiales; family SZUA-35; genus JBBQUN01. The sequence continues at coordinate 405,287 of CAVOQQ010000006.1, read as the reverse complement.
CGTTACACAGGCGCAGGTCCCGGCGCCGCCGATCCGAGCCAAACGCTCGGAGCCTGCTCACTCCGTTACACAGGCGCAGGTCCCGGCGATCCACACCAGATTTTGGAGAGGCTCAGCCCCGGTTCCGGGGCTGAGCCTCTCCAGTCTTCGTGACAACGAGGGTCAGACGCTCCAACTATCGAGCGGCGTCGGGAACGAGGGCGTTCAGCGCGCCGTTGGCGTGGAGGTCTTCGATGAAGGAGCGTTCGTAGACCCGTTCGGGTTCGGCTCGCACCATGGCGTCGACGATGTGGGCGTCGTCGCCGACGAGGATGCGCCACTGCTTCGCTCGCACGCCGTCGAGGATGATGGTGCCTGCCTGATCGGCGGTGGTGGGGGCGAACGCTCGGAACATGTTCGAACCCTCGACCACCTCGGGCTCGGCGGCGATGCCGTGGGCCGACGCCGAGTTGGCGACGATGCCGGTGCCGATGTGACCCGGCATGACGACCGAAGCCAAGACGTGCGGTGCGTTGACTCGGAGGTCGGTGACCAAGGCCTCGGTGAAGCCCCGCACGGCGAACTTCGCCGCCGAGTAGGCGGTGTGCGGGCGGCCCGGTCCGACCGAGGCCCAGAGGCCGTTGATACTGGCGGTGTTGACGATGTGGCCCTCCTCTGCCGCCATCAGCAGCGGCAGGAAGACCCGAGTACCCAGGTAGACCCCGCCCCAACACACGTTGAAGGTCCGCTCCCAACTCGTTCGCTCGTCGGCGATCATGCTGCCCGCTCCCCCGATCCCGGCGTTGTTGAAAACCAGGTGCACATGGTCGGTCTCGTGCTCGGCGAGCATGGCGTCACGGAACGCCAGCAACTGTTCCTCGTCGGACACATCGCAGAGGTGGGTGGTGACCCGCGTCCCTTCGGGGGCCGCGGCCAGCGCCGCCACCCTGCTCGCCTCGAGGTTCGCTTCGTTCACGTCACACATGGCGACGTGGCAGCCCTCCGAGGCCAACGCAACGGCGAGGGAGCGGCCCATGCCGTCTCCCCCGCCTGTGATGATGGCGATCTTGTCGGCGAAGGAATCCATGGGCGGCGATTCCAGCAGCTGTGCATCGGTTCGTCCAGACGACGGCCCGTCACCGATGGCGGCCACCCTTGGCACGGTCGGCTGTCAGCGAGTCGGGGTGCCCAGAAGCGTGACTGCAGAGATCGTCCCGTCGTCGCTTCGCTCGGCGCCGCTGAACACGATCCCGATCCGGTCGGCATCGACGAAGGCCCATCCGGGGTAGCCGGCGTCGATCCCGTCGATCCCGACGACCTCCTGGCTGGTCCAGTTCACGCCGTCGGCGCTGGTCACGATCCGCCAGTTGCCGAGGTCTGCGGGGTCGGCGTCGCCGCTGCCCACCACGGCCACGATGCCGAGATCACCGGCCGCGACCGTGGACACGAAGAGATCCGGGCCGGCGTCGGCAGCGAGATCGGTCGGGTCGAGATCGTTCCAGGTCGCTCCACCGTCGAACGACAGCGTGACCACGTTCAGACTCGAGAGGGAGTGATACGCCCTGGCCACCAGAACACCGTTCGAGGCCCCGACGATGTCGAGCCCTTCGTAGGGTCCGCTCTCGATCGGCGACCAGGTCAGCCCGTCGGTCGAGCGGGAGTAGGACAACCCCTCCAGCGGATGGGTGTCGGCGGCGATGAACACCCCTCCGGCGAACCACACCTGCGATCCCGGTACCTCGACGGGCGACCAGGTGATGCCGTCGGTGGAGATGGCCGAGCGCTGCTGCAGCAGCGAACCGGTGATGCCCAGTTCTGCCGGTGAGACGTCGGCGACGACCGGCGGGTTCGAGCACTCGGTTGGATCGCCTGGATACTCGACCGGATCCCCCTGGGCCTCGATCGCTGCCCACGCCTCGTTGCACGGGCCGTAGTCACGAAGCACGACCCGCGTACCGTCTGCGCCCGGCTCGATCAGGGAAGACACCATGTCGCCGGGGAGACCCAGGAACTGCGTGAGCTTGGCGTCGTCGAACCATCGGGTTCGGCTCGCCGTGGCGATGAGGGCGGAATCACCGACGACGAGCGACACCGGCTGACCGGGTTCGGCGTAGAGCAGGCCATTGGGATCGTCGACGGGCTCGAACTCGAAGGGCAGCTCGACCCCGGTCCATTCGCCACCTCGATCGACGGAACTGACGACGCTCGAGACGATGCTCCCGTCGGCCGCAGCGGCGGTCGACACCGAGTACAGCACGCCATCGCGAGCACCGAGACCGTTCAATGGGGTGTCACCGACAGCCACCGACTCCCAGTTCTCTCCGTCGGCCGTGCGGTACACCGCTTGCGGCACCCGGCCGTACTCGTCGACGTCGCCATAGCGAGTGCCGGGGGCGGTCGACAGTGCATAGCGATAGCCGTCGGCGCCGACGAAGCTGGCTTCGGGCCAATCGACGTCGGCCTTGGTGGCACGCCACTCGAGCGTCAGCGGCTGCTGCTCGCCCGACGTCGAGGCGTTGCCGTCGTCCCCGGCGGCGGCAACGACCGCCGTCGAGGACTCAGGTCGAAGGGCGAGCGCTCCAAGGCTCAAGCCACCAACCGCCACGATGCCGGCAGCAACGCCCGCCATGGTCCGGCGTTGGCTTCGCTGCTCGGCGCGGGCGACGGCCCGAGACGGGTCACCGACCGCGGGGATCGCCTGAGCTGCGGCCTGGAGTTCGGCGCTGACGCGATCGCTCAACTCGGCAGGGGTGTCATTCGAGGAGGGTTTCATGACAGGTCCTGGATCTGATGGAGTCTGGTTTCGAGTAGGGCGAGGGCCCGGTGAAGGCGGCTCTTGACGGTGCCGGGTCGGATGTCGAGGGCGATGGCGGTCTGATCGACCGACCAATCGGCCAGCAGACGGCACACCACGACGGCTCGGAGATCGATGTCGAGCGAACGCAGGGCCTCGGCGATGCGCGGATCGCTCACCTCGGGGGCGCTCACGTCGCCTCGCCCGATCAACGGCAGCTGACGAGCCAAGCGGCGGTGCACCGAGCGAGCCCAGTTGAGCCCCACTCGGTACGTCCAACCGGCAGGGTTCGCATAGTCGCGAACCGTCGTCCAGTTGGCGTAGGTGCGCGCCATCGCCTCATCGGCCGCATCACGCCCGAGCTCGGTGTCACCGAGGGTGAAGCTGAGCGTCCGCACGATGTTGCCGTAGTGACGGCGGTAGTAGTCCTCGAAGGAGGCGACCGCCGAAGGGACGGTGTCACCGGTCACGATGGGGAACGCACCGATCTCCCGGGTGTCCGCTCTGGTTGCTGTTGCTGGCACGAAGACCAGACGCCGGGGACATCGATTCGGTTCACGATTTTCCGATCAGATCGGCGAGCTCGATGAGCCCTGGGTTCTCGGGATCGAGCTCGAGCGCTCGATCGATCTCTTCACGAGCCAGACTCGGCTCGCCGCTGAGCAACAGTGCCTCGGCATACGCACCGATCAACGGTGGTGACGTCGGAGCGAGTTCGAGCGCCGCAGTCGCCGCCGCCGTCGCTCGGTCGGCATCGATTGGCAGCGCCGAACGCCGAGCGCGCTCGACGAGCCGGAAGACGTAGTCAGTTCGCAATGGCGGATCGGCAGGGTGCTGCTCGAGCGAGCGCTCGAGGATGGCGATCGCCTCGTCGAGATCGCGGAGCGTCGGCCCGTTGGCATGTACCAGCGATGCTGCGTAGGCGAGCCGGATCGACTGGGGACGCATCGCCAGGGCCTCATCGGCCACGATCTCGGCTCGATCCTGACGGAAGGAAGTCGACCGAACGATCCGATGCTCGCCGATGGCACTGGTCAGGTTCCACCAGAACGACGCCATCATCGCTGCGGCGGCCGAGACGGCGAGCAGCCACGTCGCGCCCCTCCAGGGTTCGGCATCGACGGTCGTCGCGCCGCCCGCCGCCAGCCCCTCGGTTGCGACCAGCGCTCCGGCGATCAACCAGAGGACCGGGTCGATCTCGGCCAGAGGGAACAACACCAGCTGCTGGGTGAACCCTGCAACAACCCCCACCGCGAGCCCAAGGAACATCGCCGACGCGTCGGGGTCGCTCACCCTTCCCCACGCCGCTCGAGCGACGAGAACCCACAGTCCGCCCAGCAGCACCGCGGCGAGCACACCTGATGACAACGCCATGTCGATGAACACGTTGTGGGCCCGATCGGTGATGACCGAGGCGCCGTTCGCCCGCACGTAGTCGACATCGACCAACCGAGGGAACTCGCCGCGGTAGCCCTCGGGCCCGTAACCGAGCAGCGGGCTCGCCCGAATGCCGCGCCACCCGATGCGCCATTCGTCGAGGCGTCCGCCGACAGAACCCCAGCCCCGTGTGAGCGACTGACCGACGACGCCGGCGATGGCGGCGGCACCGACGACGATGCCGACTCGCGGCCTCCCCCGCACGACCAGCACGATCACCAGGGCGAGCCCGAGGGCCAGCAGCGGCCCGCGCGACTGGGTGGCCAACAGCGCAGCCAGGCCGGCGAGCGACACGATGGCGGCAACAGCGCGCCGCCGGGCGCTTCCGCTGCGGTCGAGGGCCACGCCGGCCACCAGCGGCCCGAGCGTCACGAGCGCGACCGCCAGGTAGGTCGACTGGGCGAACGGGGCACCCACTCGCCGACCTGGCCAGGCGGTGTCGGTCGGATCGAGACCGACGACCTCGAGGAAGGCCAGACCGCTCATCGCCGCAACGGCGAACGTCGCCGCGTCGGCCACCATCCGGTCGGAGCCGGGCCGAAGGGAAGCACCGACGGCGAAGGAGACGGCGAAACCGATCCAGGACAGGAGGCCCAGGTTCCGCTCCGAGGTACCGAACACGGCATGCCACCGATCGGCACTGGCGATGGCCGACAACCCGACGGTGATGAGCAGCGCCAGCCACAGCCATCCGAACCGTCGCGGCCCCCGATTCCCGAGCGGCCACCACCGGGCAACCACGACGACACCAGCGCCCAACACCGCCGAGAACGCGGCAGAGCGGGCCGAACCCGACGGAGCAAGGCCACCAGAGTCGACGACGAACAGGCAGGCGACGAGAGCGGCAGCAACCGTTCGACTCGCTCGTTCGTTGCCCACCATCGCCAAAGCATGCCTGCTCTCGCTCCCTCGTCGATGCATACGACCTCGAAGGACGACACATCTGGCGAACATGCTGACCGATGGCCACCCGTGCGGTAGCGTCGCCACCATGATCGAATTCCTGGATCCTCGAGGCGCACCCGGACTTCCCATCGAGCCCTACACACTCGGCATCGACGCCGGACACGGGCCCATCACGATCGGCCTGCTCGCCAACGGCTTCCCCGATTCGGTTCGCTTCCTCGACGCCGTGGAGCAGGCGCTGGGCAAGGCCAACCCCGAGGCGACGTTCGAGCGGTTCGACAAGGGCGACGCCTCCTCGATCGTGTCCGACGCGATGCTCGACGATCTGGTCGAGCGCTGCCAGGCGGTCGTCGCCGCCTACGGCCATTGAGGCAGCTGCACCACCGGCACCGTGCGTGACGCAGTGAAACTGGCTCATCGGAACATTCCCGCCGTGGCCCTCGTGACCGAGGCCTTTTGGGATCAGGGCGACTTCGTTGCCCGATCCGTCGGCATGCCCGACATCCCGAGGGTGCAACTCCCCCACCCCGTCGCCGGTACCGGCGTCGACAACATGGCAGTCGTTGCCACCGACATGACACCACTGATCCTCCGACAACTGATCGGCGCAGCCTCGGGGAGCGAAGCATGAGCCTGCTCGACACGAACCGCGCCGGCAGGCTCGAGGCCGCCGACGAGGCCGCGGCCCTCGAAGTCCTGCATCGCCTCGACTGCACCGACGGTCTTCCGGTGGTGATCCCCACCCCGGAGCGGGTCGAGCGCATGGTCATTGCGTCGGGCCACCCTGCCGACCTGGAACTCGGCGTGATGGGCCCCAACCTCGGGAGCTGCACCGTCGAGAAGCTGGCGATCGCCGCGGTCATGGCCGGCTGCCTTCCCGACTACCTGCCCGTGGTGCTGGCGGCCGCCCGGGCGATCATGGACGAGCGCTTCGATCTCACCGAGGTGCAGGCCACCACCCACTCGATCGCTCCCCTGTTCATCGTCAACGGCCCGGCCGCTCACTCGTGCGGTCCGATCTCGGGCAGCTTCGGCGCCCTCGGGCCCGGCCACCGAGCCAATGCGTCCATCGGTCGAGCGATTCGCCTCGCCATGATCAATGTGGGGGGCGGGCGCGCCGGCGTTTCCGACATGGCGCTACTCGGCCATCCCGGCAAGTTCACGTTCTGCCTGGCCGAAGACGAGGCTGCGAGCCCGTTCGAACCGCTCCACGTGTCGCTCGGATTCACCCCCGACCAGTCCACGGTCACGGTCCTCGGCACCGATGCACCGCACTCGGTGATGGCCATCGTCGATGCCGATGATCCCGGATCCTGCGATCGACTCCTCACCTCGTTGGCGTTGGCCTTTGCCAACGTGGCGACCAACAATGCCGTGCTCCGCAACGGACGAGCCGCGCTCGCCATCAATCCCGACCACGCAGCGCTGCTCGCTGCCAACGGACACACCCGCAGCACGATCGCAGAAGCGATCGCCGAGCGGGCGGTCGTGCCGGGTCGGGATCTCCTGCGGGCGGCCGGCTCGATGGGGCGCACCGACCCCGAGCGGGACTACTCCTGCTTCGCCTCGCCCGACGATCTCCTGATCTTCGTGGCCGGCGGCGGCGGTCTCTATTCGGCGGCCTTCCCGTCGTGGTGCGCCGGACCACATCGCAACCAGTCGGTCACCGTCGAGATCGAGACCGATCAGGCGTGCGAGGTGCCCTGGGCCAGCGCCTGACCCACCGATGCGGCGGCGGCGGCGACACCCGAACCGCCCAAGGGCAGATCCAACGCGACCAAGACCGATTCGATCGTTGCGAGCGTCCCCAGGATCATCGGCGGATTGAGAAAGCCCATGTGGCCGATCCGGAATCGGTCGTCGGGCTGACCGAGCCCCAACCCCAGGGTGAGGTTGGTCGCAGCCGCGCAGCGCGCCTGGAAGGTCGGCGAGTCGATCGAGTTGGTCAGCACACCGGTGACCGAGTTGGAACGCGCCGCCGGATCGAGCACCTGGAACTCGAGTCCATTGGGCGCCGACCAGACCTCGACGGCCGCTCGCACGGCATCGGCCAGCATCTCATGGCGCCACCAGACGTGTTCGAGGCCCTCTTCGAAGAGGAGATCGAGGGCAACGCGGGTGCCGTACAGATGGCTGACCGGCGGGGTGCCCGAGAACAGCTGATAGTGCGCTCCCGGACTCATCCGCGGTGTCCAGCTCCAGTAGGGCGTCACCAGATCGGCCGTGGCGTGCGCCTCGATGGCCTTCTGGCTCGCCCAGACGAACGCCATCCCCGGAGGTGCCATCATCCCCTTCTGCGACGCCGCGATCGTGACGTCGACGCCGAGCGCATCCATCTCGAATCGCTCACAGCCGACCGACGCCATGCCATCGACGATCAGGAGCGCCGGATGATTCGCCGAGTCCATCGCGGCGCGCACCGCGGCGAGGTCGGCCCGCACGCCCGATCCGGTGTCGACGTGGCAGACGAGCAGACCCTTGATCTGATGCTCGGTGTCGGCCGCCAGACGATCGGCCACCGCTGCCGGCTCGATCGGATGGCGAGGCGACGGCGCGGGGAGCACCTCGACGTCGAGACCGAGCTGGGCGCTGAATCCGGCCCACGATGCCCCGAACTGACCAGAGCCGACGACGAGCACCTTGTCGCCACGAGACATCGTGTTGACCAGGGCCATCTCCCACGCGCCGTGTCCGTTGCCGATGGCGGTGAAGGCGTGTCCCTCGGTGCGAACGACCTTCGGGAGGTCGGCGACCAACGACCACGAGAGCTCAGCCACCTCGCCGTCGTAGATGTTGGTGATGGGCCGCCCCATGGCGGCCATGACGGCATCGGGCATGATCGATGGGCCGGGTATGGCGAGGGCGTTCTTGCCCTGGGCGAGACTCGCCAACACCGGGTAGTCGGTACCAGAGACGGGTTCAGATGGTGACACGTCGTCATCCTAAGGCGAGGCCCCGAGCAGTTCCGCTCCCCACGGCGGTGTCGATTCGCTGCGTCGATCGGCGCACTCCGAGCGGGTTCATCTGACCACGGCACGCCGCCCCGGTAGGCTCGGCTGCGCTCCAGGCCACTCCCAAACGAGGTACCGACCGTGACCGACATCGTGATCAGCGGAACCGGGTTGTTCACTCCGCCCGAATCGATCAGCAACGCCGAGCTCGTCGAGTCGCTCACGGTGGCCACCAATGCCTGGAACGAGACCAATGCCGAAGCAATCGTGGCCGGCACGCTCGATGCCAGACCCCTTCCCGATGAGGAGTTCATCTTCAAGGCGTCGGGGATCAAGTCGCGCTACGTGATGGAGAAGTCGGGCGTGCTCGACCCCGAACGCTTCCGCCCTCGTCTCGAGCTCCGGGGCGAAGACGAGCTCGGCATCCAGGCCGAGATGTCGATCCCAGCGGTCGAGGAGGCGCTGGCTGCGGCCGGGCGAACCGGGGCCGATGTCGACGCCATCATCGTCGGCTGCTCGAACCTCCAACGCGCCTACCCAGCGGTCTCGGTCGAGATCCAGCAGGCGATCGGTGCCGGCGGTTGGGCCTACGACATGAACGTTGCCTGCTCGTCGGCCACCTTCTCGATCCAGGCGGCGGTCGACGCCCTGCGCTCGGGATCGGCCTCGTGTGCGGTCGTCATCAACCCCGAGATCACCTCGGGCCACAACAACTTCGAGTTGCGAGACTTCCACTTCATCTTCGGCGACGCCTGCACCGCCGTCGTGCTGGAGCGAGCCGACGACGCGGTCGCACCGCAGCAATGGAAGGTCATCGGCACGAAGCTCGCCACCCAGTTCTCCAACAACATCCGCAACGACTTCGGTTTCCTCAATTCGAGCGAGGTCGGCGAGCGCGATCCCCACGAGCTGGTGTTCCGCCAGCAGGGACAGCGGGTCTTCAAGGAGGTCTGCCCGATGGTCGCCAAACACATCACCGAGCATCTCGAGTCGCTCGACCTCGAACCCACCGGTGTTCGCCGCTTCTGGCTGCATCAGGCCAACCTCAAGATGAACCAACTGATCGCCAAGGGCGTGCTCGGTCGGGTTCCCGACACCGACGAGGCGCCGGTCATTCTCGACGAGTATGCGAACACCAGCTCGGCGGGCTCGGTCATCGCGTTCCACAAACACCATGACGGCATCGAGCCCGGTGAGATCGGTGTGCTCAGCTCCTTCGGCGCCGGCTACTCCGTCGGCAGCGTCGTGCTCGAACGCCTCTGAACGACTCGCTCGGTACCGATCCCCCATGCACCCCCGGGCCAGAGGGGGATGGCCCCGATTCCCGTCGAGGACCCGTGTCGTACCGTGATGTCAACGCAGCAGCGCACCACATCACGACAACGAAACGCACCGGATCGATGCAGGGTTCGAGGGACCCCGGCATCGCAGGCTGGAGGGAGTCACGGGTTTGAGGGAACCCGGTCCGTCGATGCGTCGGGTCGAGATGTGGAGCGCCGCTGCCCACGGCGACGGAGCCGAGTGGCGGGCGAGGTGGGAGGGATCAGCTGGAGGGTCTGATCCCTCCCTCCCGATCTCGGGAGCGCGAAACCGGCCCATGAACGGGTCGAAAACGCGCCGATGAGATCGAGGTCGTGTTTGCGGATCGATCAGGCGTCGCCGAGGGTGCTCGGCGCCTGGATCTGGCGCATGGTCGTCAACGCATAGACCGCCAGCTCGTCGTCTTGGAAGAACTGGGTGGCGACGAACACCGTGCGGCCACGATGCTTCTCGACCTTGCTCTCGATGATGAACGTCGGCCCGAGGATCGGCTCGAAGTAGTCGATGCGCATGTTGGTCGTTGCCAGCCAACCTCTCGGCACGTCGGGGTCGAGCCGTCCCGGCCCGGCTCGAACGGTGAACAGTGAGACCATGTCGACATAGGTGGGGGTGAACCCACCGAACAACTGCCCACGAGGGTTCAGCGCATGCTCGGGGAGGTGAGCCTCGATCTTGAGGTAGCCCTCCGCTTCATCGAGGACCACCCAGTCATAGGCCTCGAGGAAGTCGCCGGCCTGATGGCCGCGGCCGACCAGGCGATCGGGCTCGGTCACCACGAAGGACGGACGGTTGTCGGTAGGGGTCGTGTCGGGCTCAGTCATCGGGTGCATCATCGCAAGTGCTGTCATCGTTTGCGAACCTGGAACCGGTGTTTCTCCTGGCCAAAGACGGCTGCGAGCGTGCCATCGAGCCGGACACCGGCGGTACCCTGCTCGGTCGATCGCCGGCGGCCGCCGGCCGGAACAAAGGTGACCCATGCTCAAGCGATTCGTCATCGTCGTCGCGATGATCGTCGGTCTGACGACACCCGCAGCAGCGGCCACCCCGTCGATCGACGAACTCGTGACCGAGCCCGGATTCTCCAGTGCCCAAGCCGACATGCTGCGGCTCTACCGGGCGTTCTTCGACCGTGAACCCGATGAGAAAGGCGCCGCCTACTGGCTCGAGACGGCCGACGCCGGGGCCTCGCTCGACGTGATCGCCGAGAGCTTCGCCGCTTCCCGCGAGTTCAGCGTGCGCTACGGATCGACCACCGATGAGCAGTTCCTCGAGATCGTCTACCGCAACGTGCTCGGCCGTGACTACGACCGGGGCGGCTTCCAGTACTGGCTGACCGAGCTGCGATCGGGTCTCACCCGCGGTGGCACGGTGCGATGGGTCGCCGCCAACGGCGAGTTCGTCGACAAACACCCCTATCCCTCGACGCCGCTCCTCGTCGCTGCGGTCATCGATGGTGATTCGTTGAAGCTGGAGGACGGACGACAGGTGCGGCTCGCCCAGGTCGACGGCCCGGAATACGACGAGTGCTTCGGCAGCGACGCCACCGGCTACCTCCGCAATCTCGTAGGTGGCCGCCAGGTCTATCTGCGCCGCCCGGCGTCGGCTCCCACCTTCGACACGTACGGGCGAACGGTGGCCGAGGTCTTGGTGATGACCGATGGCCGCCTGGCATCGGTGAACGAGTCGATCGTTCGCAACGGATACGGCGAGTACGACGAGTCGTTCGCCGGCGAGGACCCAGCACTCGGCAATCGCCTGGCCGACGCGGAGCGATCGGCCCGCTCGGCGGGCCGGGGACTGTGGTCAGCGTGCGCCGCCGCGCCACAACAGGTCCCGTCGGCGCCCACCACGCCGACCACGGTTCCATCGACTTGCCATCCGGCCTACACACCGTGTGTGCCGCCGCCCGGTCCGGATCTCGACTGCAAGCACATCGGTCAACCGGTTCGCGTCGATCACACCTTCGGCGACCCGCACCGCCTCGATGGCGACAACGACGGCATCGGCTGCGAGTCCTACCGATGACAGCCCGAAAATGAGGGAATCGATCGACTGCTCGCCACTACGATGCGCGTCATGAGCGAGTCCTCACCGATCACGCCCGATGACATCACGCCCGATGACATCACGCCCGATGACATCACGCCCGATGACAAGGACTGGACCTGGGTCCTCGAGCGTCTGTGCCCTGAGTGCGGGTTCGACGCTGCGGCACTCGACGTGACCGCCACCGGTGATGCCGTCCGAGCCAACGCCGCCTCGTGGGCCGAGGCGCTCGCTCTCCCCGGCGTCTCGGAGCGTCCTGCGCCGACCACGTGGTCGGCGCTCGAATACGCCTGTCACGTACGTGACGTCTTCGACCTCTTCGCCGTCCGGCTCGGTCTGATGCTCCACGACGACGATCCCCTCTTTGCCAACTGGGACCAAGACGAGACGGCGATCGCCGAACGGTACGACGACCAGGATCCCGCCGTCGTTGCCGGCGAACTCCTCGCCGCTTCGGAGACCGTGGCCTCGGCGTTCGACGCGGTGGACGGCGATCAGTGGGCGCGCACCGGGCGACGATCCGACGGCGCCTCGTTCACCGTCGACAGCTTTGCGCGCTACTTCCTCCACGATCCGGTCCACCACCTCTGGGACATCCGCAAGAACCGACCGCGTCCGGTCGGGCGGCAGGCAGCAGAGTCGTCGTTGCCGACGCCGAGCCCCTAGCGTGTCGGCGGTGGATGCCATTTCATTGCTCAAGAGTCATCGATCGATTCGCAAGTTCACCGAAGAACCCGTGCCCGAGGAGACGCTCACCGACATCATCGCTGCCGGCTTTGCCGCGGCAACCTCGTCGAATCTCCAGGGGGCGACGGTGATCCGGGTACGGATGCCCGAGACCCGAGCGGCGATCGCCGCCGTTGCCGGAGGCCAGACCCATGTCGAAACCGCAGCCGCCTTCTACGTGTGGTGTGCCGATCTTCATCGATCGGCGGTCGCCTGTGAAGCGAACGGTGGTGAGTTCAGCGCCGGGATGACCGAGCACTTCATGATCGCCACCGTCGACTGTGCACTGGCGGCGCAGAACGCCGTGGTTGCTGCCGAGTCACTCGGCCTCGGCATTTGCTACATCGGCGGCATCCGGAACGATCCGGCGCAGGTCACCGAACTGCTGCGCCTTCCCGAGCAGGTCTATCCCCTCTTCGGCCTCTGCCTGGGCTGGCCCGACCAGGACCCCGAGCTGAAGCCACGGCTCCCGCTCTCGGTGACCCTCAAGGAAGAGTTCTACGACGAGCGTGACGACGCCGCCGGCATCGCTGCCTACGACGAGCAGATGCGGGCCTATTACCACGCCCGCACCGGTGGAAAGATCGACCGAGTCTGGTCCGCCGACATGCAGGCGCTGCTGGGCAAGGAGAGCCGCCCCCACATGCGCGAGTTCCTGGCCGGCCAGGGCTTCACCATGCGCTGACTCGTGGCCTGAACGCCTCGACGCTCGCCAAAGGACCCGTCAACAGCAAAGCTCCGGGACTGCGTACGCCTGAACGTACGCAAGCCCGGAGCTTTCTCGATTTCGTACGGTGCCCCGAAAGGTCGACGACGAGTCGGCCGACCGAGGGATCAGCGGCCTACCAGTACTCCTCGTAGTGGATGTTGCCGGGGCTGCGACGCTGGTCGAGGGTGAAGCCCCGCTCGGTCATGAGCTGGACGACACCGACGGTCTCGGGGAAGGTCTTCTCCTCGCCGTCGGCGCCCTCGGGCAGACCGATCATCGCCGGGTTGCCGCACAGGAAGATGTGGGTGTTGGCCGGGTCGAGCGTGAGCCCGAGCTCGGAGCCGAACACGTCGTCGGTGATGAGGTCTTGGATGTACCGCTTCGGCACGTCGGGCTCGCGGGTCGGCATCGGATAGTAGTGGTAGTTGGGATAGCGCGATTCGAGCGTGCGGTGCTTGTCGATGTAGCCGAGATCGGCCCACTTGCGAACCGACACCGCCGACACGATCGGACCGGTGTGGCCCTTGCGGAGCAGCTGGACGACCATCCCGTTGTGGGGTGCTTCGCCGGTACCGGTTCCGAAGAAGAGCACCGTGGCACTGGGGTCGGTGACGGTGTCGAGGGTGTAGCGGCCGGCGACCTTGGGGCCGAGATAGATGCGGTCGCCGGGGCGTTTGAGGGCCAGCCGAGGCGTGAGTGCCGGCACGTTCTCGGGCGTAGGCGCAACGAGCACGATGTAGAACTCGAGCTCGTTGTGACCCGACTCGGAGGTGAGGTAGCCGTGCTCGTCGAACATGCGGCTCGAGATGGAATAGGAGCGACGGATCAGTTTGTCCCAGCGCTCGTCGAGGTTGCGGTCTTCTGCGTCGTCGATGCGCGGCTCCCAGAACCCGAGGCCGAGTGACGCGTACTGGCCGGGCTGGTGCGAGGTCTCACCGTGGTCGGGGCGAACCCGAAGGACCCAGAGATCGGAGTGGGTGGGCTCGAAGTGGGTGATCGTTGCGTTGTAGTGCTCCTCGCGCAGCTCCTCGATCACCGCCGTGTGCCGTTGGCGGCGTTCGATCACCGGCGCTGGGTCGCGCAGCTCGAGTTCGGGGAAACAGGCCGCAGCGATGTCTCGGCCGACCCGCCAACCGGGCGAGGTCGGCACCGTGGTCGTGTCGTCGGGTTCGCCGACGAAGAAGACTCGACCGGTTGCCAGGGCGGCGTCGCTGAGCCCGACATCGACCGGACCGAGCGTGTTGCGCCCGGATGCGAACACGACCTGGTCGAACTGGAGGTCGGGCGTGTGACGGTCGGCGAAGTAGGCCATGGGGAAACCGGCGACATTACCGATCTGCTCGGGCACCGAGCGATACAGCAGCGTGGCCCGGCGCTCGCGTTCGAGCGTGCGGAGCATGTGCTCGCCGGCAGGCGACAACCGAGTGGGATCCATGCCTCCGGCGGCGAGCACGACGCGGGCGCCGGCGGCGGCGATCGTGGCCGTCAGCTCGACGGCGTGATCGGTGTACCCGACCACGAGCACGTCTTCGTCGGGTCGGGCGACGATCTCATCGACGTGAATGCGCGAATCGAGCGTGGCGGGTGTGCTGATCGGCGGATCCCACGACGGATCGGAACGCCGAGTGGCGACGAGCACCCCTCGGGTGCGGTAGGCAAGACGATCGGTGGTGACGATCAGCGCCTCGCCATCGAGATCGATCGATCGCACGTGTTCACCGAAGCCGACGTCGAGCTGGTTGTCGCCGACCAGCTCGGGGAAGGCGACCGCCGAGCTCGGCTCGAGGATCCTCACCAGACCCAAACCGGAGCGAAGTGACGAGATGGCGACGGAGAGGCCGCTGGCCGTCCCGCCGATGATGACGAGATCGTAGGTGTTCGACCCGGAGTTGGGGCCGCCAGAAGTTGACATGGCCCCAAGGGTGGAGCGAACCGGCGCTGAGCGCAAGCCCAGCGCCAAGCTCGATCAGGCCTTGATGCCGGCGACCGCTTCCGCAGTGAAAACGGTGACACCCGCCGCATTGGTGGTGGTCACCGAGAGGGTCACCGTCGGGTCATCGCCGGTGTCGATGGCGGTGACTTCGGCGGTTGCGCTGAGGTCGTCGCCCGGCCACACCTGGGAGGTGAACCGGCCGCCGAAACGCTTGAGGACGCCGTCACCGACCAGGTCGGTGATCATCGCTCCGGTCATGCCCATGGTGAGCATGCCGTGGGCGAACACGCTCGGGTAGCCCGCCACCTGGGTGGTGAAGATCTCGTCGGTGTGCAGGGGGTTGTAGTCGCCCGATGCCCCGGCGTACTGCACGATCTGCGTGCGCTTCAGGTCTTCGACCAGCACGGCGGTGAAGGTCTGGCCGACCGAGAGATCGGCGGTGGAGAGTTTGGGTGTCGTCATGATCAGTTCTCCACTGGCTTCTCGGTCTGGACCCCGACGCCGCGAGCGGTGACGACGAGTTCACCGTCTTGGTTGCGGTACTCGGTGACGGACTCGGAGAACACGAGCTTGCCCGCTCGCTTGCTCTCCTTCTCCCACGTCTTGCCCGGCTTGGTCGATGCGGTGAGGACATCGCCGGCCCGGAGCGGCAGGTGGTACTCATAATGCTGCTCGGCGTGGAGACCGCCACCACTCTTCTTCTCACCCTTGTCACCCTCGGCCGGTTCGGCCTTGGGCGCGGCGCCGGTGGGGTTCTTGCCTGATCCGAACCATGGCTGGCCGATCTTCGGCCGCAGGAAGTAATCGGGATCGAACTGAGCGCTCGATTGCACGAAGGTGGGTGGGGCGATGATGCCGCCAGTCGCCTGTGCCGCTTCGGAGTCGGGGTCGGAGTAGACAGGATTGTCATCACCGATCGACCGGGCGAACATCAGGATGTGGCTGGCTTCGATGGGAAAGCGTTCGACTGCCATGGAGGGGACACTAACGACCCATCGCTCTCCGGTCGAACCGCCTGCTCAGCAAGCCTCTCGACGTGGTCCGACCTCAGCTGCAGTCATCGACCAGCAGACCGCCGAGTTCGGTGGCGCGAGCATCTCGTGCCGCCGGAACACCCGGTTCGACGGCGTCACCGAAGGCCGCGACATCGGAGCGGAAGCCGTCGATGATTGCGTCGACGGCGCCTTCGGTGTCCGTCGCCTCGATGGCTGCCTCACGTGCCTGGTCGGCCGCTGCCTCGGCGGCTCGACGGCGATCAGCGGTGCCAGATCGTTCGGCGAGCACGGCAGCAGCTTCGAAAGAGAGTGCCGACGATGCTCGAAGCTGAGCGATCGCGCACCGGTCGTTCTCGGGTGAGGAGACCGAGCCGGGAAAGACCTCGGGATTCTGGCCGGCGAATCCGGTGGCGAGCGCCGCAGCGATCACGTCGGCGTGGTCGTGCGCTTCGAGCTGCAGTGCATAGGCCTCGTCGTATCGGCCGGCCGACCAGGCATCGGCTTGGTCGAGGAGTTGCTGCACATGACTGTGCAGCACGTGTTCGACCGTGTGGACGTCGAGTTCGCCGGCCGTTGCCGCCTCGATGTAGGAGGAGAAGTCGGTCTCGTAGTGTCCGAGCTCGAGCTCGACGGACTGCTTTTCGGCCTCGTTCCCCGAACGAAGCGCCGCACCGTAGCGATTGAAGAACTCGATGTGGTTCGTCCACAACTGGTCGAAGGCGAAGGCGCCGTCTCGTCCGTAGATCAGACCGATGGCTCCCGTCAGCCCGTCGGTGTTGGCGGTCAGCTGCTCGAGCGTTGCCGTCACGTCGCCACCATCGATGACGATGCGCATGGCCTCGATGGAGAGCAGGGAGTGCTCGGTGAGCAAGGCCTGCAGGAGCAGTCGAAGGTCGGCGGCATCGATCACGGCGGTGGGATCGATCATCGCCAGTGGCCGCACGTTGCTCACCACGTCGCGCTCGACGGCGAAGACGGGCTCCGACTGCTCGAGCGTCGGCTCCCCGGAGCAGCCGACCGCGACGAGGCACATCCCGACGAGCGCGGCACCGACTCGGTTGGATCGTTTCGTGATCGAGAGCGTCATCGGAACACCGTTGCTGACCCGTTCATGGAGTCGGCCACGGCGAACCTCGCCGGGTCGTAGTCCTGCATCCACGCCTCGAGTTCGACGACCGGCATCGGGCGAGCGACGTAGTACCCCTGGGCGACATCGCATCCCGCTTCGGCAAGCGCTGCCATCACATCAGCATCTTCGATGCCTTCGGCAACGATCGCCATGCCCATCGCGTGGCCGAGGTCGATGCTGTAGCGAACGATCGCGTCGGCCTGTTCATCGGTGAGCATGACCTTCACGAACGACTGGTCGATCTTGAGCACGGTCGCCGGCAACGTGGCCAGGTAGTTGAGCGATGCGTAGCCCGTACCGAAGTCGTCGATCGCGATCTCACATCCGAGGGAGCGCAGGGCCGTGAGCACACCGGCCGTCCGCTCCTGGTTGGCCACGATGTTGCCTTCGGTGAGTTCGAGGTGGAGCCAACGAGCGTCGACGTCGAACTCCGCCAGCAATCCGGCGACGATCGACGGGAGATTGGTGTCGTTGCAGTCCCGGGGCGAGAGGTTCACCGAAACGGCGAGCGAGCGCCCCTGTGCCTGCCAGGTTGCGATCTGTTGGACCGCGGTACGCAGGATGTGGTCGGTGAGCTCTCGTCCGATGGGCAGGACCTCGACCGCGGGCATGAACGAGAACGGCGGCAGAAAGCCGCGTTCGGGGTGGTGCCAACGAACGAGCGCCTCGGCACCGATGAGTTCGGCGGTGGTGTTGTCGACCTGTGGTTGGTAGTAAAGCTCGAACTGGCCGTCGGCGATGGCGGAGCGGACCTCGCCCAGCAGCGCCAACGCTTCGGGCGAGAATCGTTCGAGCGTCGGCCGGTAGACCTCGACGGTCGTGAACTGCTGCTTGGCCTCGCCCAGCGCCACTCGGCTCCGCCGCAACAACTCGGCCGCCGTGTCGTCGTCGCCTTCGGTCAGGCAGATTCCGGCCGAGGCCCGAACGTCGAGTCGCACGCCCTCGACATCGATCGGTTCGAGCATCGAGGCAAGGAATCGTGAGGCGAGCCCCGGCAGCTGTTCCGGTGATGCTTCACCGCCGAGCACGACGGCGAACTCGTCGACACCGACGCGGGCGATGAGGTCGGTTTCCCGAGCTTGGTCGGCCAGACGGTCGGCGACGGCCTTCAGCACGGCGTCACCGCGTTGATGGCCGAGGGTGTCGTTCACCGTGTCGAAGCCGTCGAGTCCGAGCAGCAGCAGCGATCCCGGTCGAGGAAGGCCGTGGCGACCATCGAGCATCTGATTCAGCTCGGCCAGCAGGAGCTCTCGGTTGCCGAGCCCGGTGACTTCATCGTGGGTCGCCTGGTACAGGTTCTCTTCGGCCTGGTGCTCGATGGTGTTCGACGCTCGGCGGACCAAGCCGTAGAGGGCCAGGTAGAGCAGCACGGTCCCGGCGGCGAGTGCACCGACGAGTCGGTACGTGGAGTCCCAGGCCCGCTGGTAGATCGGGGCGGTCGGCAGGTAGATCTCGTAGGCACCGATGATCTCGTCGCTGCCACTGGTCTTCAGCGTGTCGTCGTCGCCCAATCGAATGGGCACGTAGACCGCGAGGAGTTCGTCGTCTTGGATCGCCTGATCAGCCCGCTCCTCGGGAGCGGAGAGGTCGGTGAACTCGGTCACCGATTCCCCGGCGAAGGTTGCCTCGAGGTTTGGCGTTCCTGCGAACCAGCGACCTCGCAAGGCCGGATTGTCGGAGTAGATCAGCCAGTGCTGGCGGTTCCACACCTTCAACCGAACGACGCCGTTCTCCTGCAAGCTCGGGGTCAGGGTCTCGTCGAGCTCGACGAACCGCTCTTCGGACAGCGGCACGAAGTCACGCTGGAGGTCCGCCGGCGTCAGCACCGACGACACCGCGATGTTCGCCGCCAGGGCGCCGGCATCGGAGGCGTCTTCGATGGCTCGGCTGCGGACGGTCTGCTGGATCAGGACGGCAAGGGCGAAACCGATGGCGACGATCACGACCAACGAGGTGAACGCATAGCGCGACAACAGCGTCGCACCTCGCTCGAATCGCCTTCGCTGTCGACGCGGAACTCGCACGAGGTACCTGTCGGCGCCAAACGGTCGACCGTGAGGAATCATCGAGCGCACGATGCCGTCAGATCGCTGGTGGAACGGCTCGTCCCACGCGAGTGTCCCGGGTCACCACGGGCACCCGGGACACTCGGAACTGCGATTCGATGGTTTCGGCCCGTGGGCCGAACGGCTCAGCCTTCGGCCGCGGCCCCGGTCTGGCTGGCGATCTCGGCCTTGACCTGTTCCATGTCGAGCGCCTCGACCTGGGAGATGAGATCTTCCAGCGCATCGCCGGGAAGAGCACCCGGCTGGGAGAACAACAGGACGCCATCACGGAAGATCATCAGCGTGGGGATCGACTGGATGTTGAGGGCACCGGCGAGCTGCTGCTCGGCCTCGGTGTCGACCTTGGCGAAGGTGTGATCGGTGTGCTTGGCCGCCGAGGCTTCGAAGATCGGGCCGAACGTACGGCACGGACCGCACCACGATGCCCAGAAGTCGATGAGCACCACCCCGTCGGTACCGACGGTGGACTCGAACTTGTCGATCGTGAGATCAATGGTGGATGCACTCATGAACAGTCGCCTCCTCTGGCGATGGACCGGCAGACGCCGGCCCCGATGGTTGCGACGATGTCGGCGGAGACACCATCACCGAGTCGGGTAGGGCATCCAGCTTCCATGGTCGAAGTCGTACACCTTGCAACCACGTGTGGCGGCGAGATAATCCCGCCAGCGGAATCGCCGCTCGACGACCCGGTCGGGGTAAGCAGCGATGATGGCGTCGGCCGCGGCTTCGAGCTCGTAGCAAGGGATCCGCATGTCGACGTGATGCGGCATGTGGACGAAGATCCAGTGGAAGACCAGGTTCGCTCCCGGCGGCATGCGCAGCACGGTCGTGCCATCGAGTTGCCCGCCGACCTTGGTCCACTCGGATCGTTTCAGCCAGTGCATGTCCGGCTCGATGTGGTGGACGTACACGGTCCAGCCGATGATCCAGCTGAAGAGCAGGAAGGGCACGACCAACACCTTGAAGGTCAGCCACAGGGCGCCGACGACCACCGCGACGACGCCTCCCTCGGTGGTGAAGGTGCTGACGGCGGTGAACGCAGCCACGATGAGGGCGACCGAGACCTCGAGGAATCGACGGTCGGAGCGGATGCGGTCCGCCCACTTCGCCGGAGGGTCGAGGGTGACCATCTTCGCCCACCAGACCCGGCGCAGGTAGTACACGCCGGCTCCGAGCGCCGACCACTCGATGCGATGGGCGAACTTCCCGGTGGCGCTGAGGCTGCGGTACTGCTCGGGCGTGAGCGGGTGCCAGACGAAGTCCATTCCCTGCTTCAGGGTGTGCCCGTGATGGATGCGATTGTGACCGAGCACCCACGACTCGTGGATGTGCAGGGCCGGCACGAACAGCAGGCGACCGAGGGTGCGGTTCAGGTCGTCGTCGTCGACCAAGACGTTGTGAGCCGCGTCATGGCCGAGCACGAACATGCCGGCGACGGCCAGACCGGCGAGCAGCCACAGCGGCAGCACCAGGTACCAGCGATCGGTGAGCAGCAAGCCGGCGACGGTCGCGGCGTAGAACGTGACGTCGCGGGCGACGAGCACCAGGCCACGCCGCGTCGAGCGCCGGCGGCACGAATCGGGAACGGCGCGGATGACGTCGATCAGCTGCAGCTGCGGGGCGGACAGGTCGGTCATGGGCGACTCCAGCCAGTCTTCTCTCGGGAACCGCACAAGTGTCTTGGCGGTTCCCGAGAATCAACAGGGCCAAAGGGCCCGGACTGTTGTCACACCCGATTCACACCCGGCGCTTTCGCAGGATCTCGAGCGCCTCGTCGGCGTGGGTGTTCATGTTCATCTCGCTGGTGATCTGGGCGAGAATCGTGCGGTCGGCATCGACCACGAACGTGGCCCGCTTGTTCGGCAACGGCCCCGGTCGCTTCACACCGAAGATCTTGGCGACCTTCTTGTCGGGGTCCGAAAGCAACGGAAACCCCAGTTCGTTTTCTGCATCGAACTGCGCTTGCCGATCAACCTGATCGGCGCTCACCCCCACGATCGTTGCCCCGAGTTCGGCGAACTCGGCGGACAGATCACGGAAGTGCTTCGATTCGATCGTTCAACCAGGCGTCATGGCCTTGATGTAGAAGTACAGGACGGCAGGTCCGGTGTCGAGCAGATCCGCCAGAGTCACCGCAGCGCCGCTCTGATCGAGCAGCTCGAAATCTGGGACACGGTCGCCGACCCTCATGATGCACGTCGCTTCGTCATGTCCCAAAGGGTAGTCGACCGCGTCTCGCCGCCTGGGATCCGCCGAGACCAGTCGACCGCCATCGGCCGACCATGAGGCCGGCGTTCAATTTCTGACCGCAGGGGCCGATGGACCCACCGTGCAGTCGGATTTCCGCCTCGACGAACGACACGCCGCCCGTCGGCGCCGAGCCAGTGCCGTGTCCTACGGCCTGGCTCTCGTCGCGTCGTTGGTCTTGACCGGGCTCGTCACGCCTGTCATCGCCGGCGTGTTCGTTGCTTCGCGGATGTTGGCCGACGTGCCCGCGCTCTCGAGTGGGATCGTCATGCTCGATCTGGATTCGGGTTCGTCGGTTCCGTTCGGTGGAGCCGCCGTGTGGGATGCCGGCACGAAGACCGACACCATCACCGCAGCGGACGGCTCACTCTCGTTGCAGCACGCGGGCGAGGCACCGCCGAGTGCCTCACCGACGTGGTGGGACCCGACCTGGACGTCCCGCCAGTGCTTCGTGATGGAGAACCCGGGCGCCGACGCCACCGAGTTCCCGGTGCAGATCCAACTCGACACCGCGACACCGCTGGCGGCCGGCGACATCCAGGCCGACGGCGCCGGGCTCCGAGCCATCGCCTCCGCCACCGGCACGGAGCTCCCCCTGTGGATCGAGGGCGCCATCCCCAGCGCCGCCACCGACGTCTGGGTCCAGCTTGCCGACGCACCGACCGGTCCGAGCGAGTTCTGTCTCTACTGGGGCAACGCTGGCGGCCGCCACCGTCAGCGATCAGTCTTCGGTGTTCACGTTCACGACGCCGCGCATCCGCTACTACACCCTGACCGACAGCTACACCGGTGTCGCCGGCCTGGCGGGCCAGCTCTCGGTCGTCAGCTACTCGAACGGCAACTCGATCACCGTCGATGGCGTCACCCAGGTCGGCAACCGCGGCCAGATGCTCACGTTCGCGAACGTGACCCGCAACAGCGTGATCACCGCGACGGCTCCCCTCTCCGGCAGCGGCCTCGGCAATGCGACGGACTCGATCGTTCCCGAGTCCTACGCCGACACCCAGTTCATCTTCCCCACCACCCGCAACGTCCAGACGATCTGGGTCCGAGCGCCGTTCGGCGCCGTCAACCTCGAGTTTCGTCACGGCAACACCGTGACCACCCGGACCGTGACGCCGGCTGATGGGTCGGTCGGCGTCGTCGCCGACGCTGCGGGCGGCAATGGTGTCGGTGGCCCCGGCGAGGGAACGTCGGTCCGCTCGACCAACGGCGTCCCGTTCCTCGCCGTCAACAAGTCGCAGAACAACGACTCGATCCTCGGCGTCCCTTTCACCGGCGAGGCGATGTTCGGTATGCGAAGCCGTGACCTGCGAGTCGGTGCCGGCTTCGCCGACGCCACGTTCTCGCTGCTGGGCAGCGACGGCACGAACCTGCCGACGGAGACGGTCGTCGCCGGCCTGATCAAGTCGTACTACCTCGCCACCGACCTTCGAGGCGACGGCACTGCCTTCCGCATCACCCCGACCGGCGGGCGCGTCGCCGCCGTGCAGCAGGCGGATGCCAACAGCTCCGAGTCGACGGCCTTCATCCCCTACTCGCTGCTCGACTACGAGTACTTCCTGCCGCAGGACGCAACCTACATCTCGATGGTGTGTCCGGTACCGGGGCAAGGCATCACCTTGACCCCGCCAGGTCAACCGTCGACGACGTTCCCCTGCGACAATCCCGGCGGCGTCGCCGGAGCACCCGGCAAGGCCTACATCAACAGTGACCCCGGCGTGATTCCCGCCGGCACCCTGCTCCAGTCGTCACGGCCCTTCTTCGCCTACAGCGAGGAGGCGATCTACGACGACGAGACCAACCTCGTTGGCGCACTGGCCGCCAATCCGCTGTCGCCGGTCTCGTTCGGAGCGACCCCCGGCCCGGTCGAAGGCATGTACGTCTCGTCCGGCACCTTCAGCAGCGCAGCGATCGACACCGGCACCTCGGGCTCGTACGGCTACCTCGATCTCCTCGGCAACCTCCCGCCCGGCACGACCGCTCGGATGCAGATCGCCACCGGCGTGGATGCCGCAGCGGCCGACGCGGCGACCCCGATCGGGCCCGATGGCACCACGGCCACCTTCTACGAGATCGGCAGCGACATCGTCGGCTCGGTTCACGAGGGCAACCCCTTCATCCGACTCGTCATCACGCTGACGTCCACCGATCCGTTCTCTTCACCGACGATCAGCGGGATCAGCCTCACGACGGACCTCGTCGAGTTCGACACCTCCTCGACGGGCACCGTGCTGATCGCCATCAACGCCGGCTCCGGCCTCGCCACTCATCGTCTGGCCCGCTTCTCCACCGACACCTCACTCGATTACGACGTGCGGGTCAGCTACTCCGGCGGTACCGGACTTCCCGATGCGGCAACGCTACGGGTCCGCACCGATCACCCCGACACGCACGTCGAGGCAGCGAGCGGAGCGATCATCACGGCGACAGGGGCCGGCCATGCGCATGGTGCCGGTGACGCGTTCGATCTCCTGCTGGACGAGGACATCACACCAGGTTCGACCGTGACGCTGGACATCACGGTCACGTTCGAGGCGACCAGCGGGCTCGTCCTCGAAAAGGACGTCTCGTTCGTGATCACCAGCTGAGCGTTTCGGCGCACGATCACTCGGCGGCGACACCGGCCAACTGTTCGAGCACCTGGGTGAACACCTCGGCCGGCTGGGCCCCGGGAACACCGGTCTGTCGGTCGAACACGAAGGTCGGCACGGAGGTGATGCCGGCCTGACCGGCGAACTCGAGATGGCTCAGCACCTCGGCTTTGCCGGCGTCGCCACTGAGCCAGGCGCGAGCCTGCTCGGCATCGATGCCCACCTCGGCCGCAAAGCGAACGAGGTTGTCGACCACACCCAACGACTCACCTTCGATGAAGTACGCCCGCATGAGTCGCTCCTTCAGTTCGAGCTGCACC
Organism: uncultured Acidimicrobiales bacterium; assembly: GCA_963698395.1. GTDB lineage: Bacteria > Actinomycetota > Acidimicrobiia > Acidimicrobiales > SZUA-35 > JBBQUN01. The sequence goes on along the minus strand of CAVOQQ010000006.1, from coordinate 381,132 downwards.
CCTTCGGCTTCGGCCAGCACCAGCAGCCGATGCGAGAGCAGGGTGTTGGCCCGGACGGCGATGTCCATGTCGAAGTCGAGACCCTCACCTGCCGCCTCGGCGGTCACATGATCGATGATCTCACGGGCCCGTTCCGGTCCTCCGAACTTCTTCTCGTAGCCCTCGATCACCGGGAGGCCCGGCCCCTGGGGCGCATGCGGATCGAGCTGGAACGAGCGATAGGCCACCTGCACCTCGACGTCGGGGTGTTGGGCTCGGAAGTCGGCGAGCCCTTTCTCCCAACGGCGCTTGCCGATGTAGCACCAGGGGCAGACGACGTCGGACCAGATCTCCACGAGCATGACCAGCACAACCCCTCGCACGGCGAGACATTCCGGGGCGGGACAATTCTCCCGCAACGACTATGTTCGTCTCGTGCTCCAACGTCTTCGCAAACACCGAGCGGCGTCACGGCCCACCGAGCCGGCGGGCGACCCGGTCGTCGACGACCTCCGTGCGGCGCTGACGGCCGAGCGCGTGCGCAACGACGGCGCCGAGCGATCGCTCCTCAGCCACGACGCTTCGGTGTTCGACGGCGGCGTGTCCGGACCGATCTGCTTCCCGATCTCGACCGATGAGGTCCGTTCGATCATGCAGATCGCAGCCGAGCACGGCCGAGCGGTGGTGCCCCGCGGTGCCGGAACCGGCCTGGCGGGCGGAGCGATCCCGCTCGGTGCCCCGATCGTGGTGGCCATGACCAAGATGAACGCCATCGTCGAGGTCGACCCCGACAACCGGATCGCCTGGGTCGAGCCCGGGGTCATCAACCTCGACCTCACCAAGCACCTCCAGCCGATGGGCTTCCACTTCGCCCCCGACCCGTCGAGTCAGCAGGTCTGCACCATCGGCGGCAACGTCGCCAACAACTCCGGTGGCCCTCATTGCTTGGCCTATGGGGTCACCAACGCCCACATCGCGGCCATCGAGGTCGTCCTGCCTTCGGGCGAGGTCGCCATGCTCGGGGGCCTCGACCCCGAACCCGCCGGCCTCGACCTTCGCGGCGCCTTCGTCGGCAGCGAAGGAACTCTCGGCATCGCCACCAAGGTCGCCGTCACCATCACCAAGAACCCACCGGAGGTCCGCACCCTCCTGCTGTCGTTCGCCTCGGTGCGCGACGCGGCCAACACGGTGAGCGCCGTCATCGCGGCCGGCATCGTGCCGGCGGCCATGGAGGTCATGGACCAGCGCATCACCCAGGCGGTCGAGAACTACGTCCACGCCGGCTACCCCACCGATGCCGCCGCGGTACTCCTGGCCGAGGTCGACGGTCTGGCTGCCGGTGTCGACATCGATGCCAACGCCATCGGCGACATCGGTCGGGCCAACGGCGCCACCGAGGTCAGACTCGCCCAGACCGAAGAGGAGCGGGCGCTGCTGTGGAAGGGCCGCAAGACGGCGTTCGGCGCCATCGCGCAGATCGCTCCCGACTACTACCTCCACGACACCGTCGTCCCGCGTTCGAAGCTGGCCGACGTCCTCGAGCAGATCTATGTCATCGCCGACCGCCACGAACTGCTGGTGATGAACGTCTTCCACGCCGGCGACGGCAACCTCCATCCGCTGCTCATCTTCGATGCCCGAGAGCCCGGCGTCATCGAACGGGTGCACGCGGCCGGGGGCGAGATCATCACGGCATCCCTCGACGCCGGCGGTGTGCTGTCGGGCGAGCACGGCATCGGTGTCGAGAAGCAGGGCTACATGGAGCGCCTGTTCACCAGCGACGACCTCGATCATCAGTCGCGTCTGCGCCGAGCCTTCGATCCCGACTGTCGAGCGAATCCCGGCAAGGTGCTCCCCGCCGGGCACAGCTGCGCCGACATCGTCGCGCTGCGTGCGGTACCGACCGGGGTCTGGGGATGAACAGCACCTCGACCCCGCCGGCCATGCTCACCTCGCTCGATCCGGTCCTCGACGCCTTCGCCCACGAGGTCGGCGACGACGGGCCGGTCGCCGTCGTCGGCGGCAAGACCCGATGGGGCACCGGCGGACCGGTCGATGAACGCGTTCGCCTGGTGCGAGCGCCGCTCGGCATCGTCGAGTACATCCCCGAGGAGATGATCGTCACGGTGCGGGCGGGAACCACCGTGGCCGAGCTACACGCCGAACTGGCCGCTCGGGGCCAGCGCACCGCACTCCCCCAGCGCAGCGACACCGCCACCGTCGGCGGCGCCTTCGCCGTCGGTCAGAACGATGTCGCCATGCTCGGCCGCGGCACGATTCGCTCCGCGCTCCTGCAGGTCCGGTATGTCTCGGCCGAGGGTCGGATGATCACCGGTGGCGGGCCGACGGTGAAGAACGTCACCGGCTTCGACCTCCCACGCCTCATGGTGGGTGCGCTCGGCACCCTCGGCCTTCTCGCCGAGGTCATCATCCGCACCAACCCCATTCCGGCTGCATCGGTCTGGCTGCGCTCGGACGATGCCGACCCGTTCGGTGCCCGAGACGCCGTGCTCGCTCCGAGCGTCGTGCTCTGGGACGGCACCTCCACCTGGGTCCAGCTCGAGGGGCACCCACCCGACGTCGAGGCCGAGACGCGAGCCCTGGCAACGGTCGCCTCGTTCGCCGAGACCGACGGCCCTCCGCCACTCCCGCCGCAGCGCTGGTCTCTGTCACCCGCCGAGTTGCGCCACCTGGGCGATCGACCGGCCGCCCCGGACACCGGTTCCTTCGTGGCCGGCATCGGCACGGGCCTGGTGTTCGCGCAACGGCCTCAGCCGCCGCGCACCATCGACCCGGTGATCGCCGGGGTGTCGGCTCGCATGAAACAGCACTTCGATCCGACCGGCCGGCTCAACCCCGGCCGCACGCCCGGACAGAACTGACCACCCGTGGACCTCAAACTCGACCCCGACGACCTCAACACCTGCGTGCAGTGCGGCCTCTGCCTTCCTTCCTGCCCCACCTTCCGGGTCACCGGCGACGAGACGATGTCGCCCCGCGGTCGCATCGGGCTGATGCGTCAGGTGCAAGACCACGGAGCCCCGCTCACCCCCGAGGTGCTGCGCTCCTTCGAGACCTGTGTGCAGTGCCGAGGCTGCGAGCCGGCGTGTCCGTCGGGCGTGCCGTATGGCCACCTCATGGAACGAACCCGTGAGACCCTCGCCGAGGCGGGCGAGCTCACCCCGCTCTGGCAGCGTCTTGCGTTCAAGCCGCTCGCTCATCCCGGCGTTCTTCGTGCCGGATCCAGGGCCTTGGCCGTTGCCCAACGGCTCCATCTCGTTCCCGACCGACTCGGCATCAGCGACGACCTTCCGCTCCGCTCCGAACCCATGGTGGCGTCGGGGACCGACGTCTATCTGTTCACCGGTTGTGTCATGGATGCCTGGCAGCGCGAGGTGCACCGAGCCGGTCAACGAGTGCTCGAAGCAGCGGGGTTCGGGGTGACGCCGACCAACGACCTCGCGCCATGCTGCGGTGCTCTCCAGGCACATGCCGGCCTGACGTCTCAGACGCGTGCACTCGCGGAGCAGATGATGCGAACACTCGACCCCGGCGCCGGGTCGGTTCCCCGCCCGATCCTGGTCGACTCTGCCGGCTGCGGTGCCGCAATGAAGGACTACGGCCATCTGCTCGGTACTCCCGAGGCCGAAGCCTTTGCGGCCCGGGTGTTCGACATCGGTGAGTGGCTCGCCGACCACGTCGACCGACTGCCGAGCGTCGAACCGCTCGACCTGACCGTAGCCATCCAGGACCCCTGCCACCTCCGTCATGTGCAAAAGGTCCACGGCGCCACGCGCACGGTGCTCCGTCCGTTCGTTCGCGAGCTCGTCGAACTCGACGACGATGGCCTGTGCTGCGGAGCGGGTGGGGCCTACTCGGTGCTCCAGCCAGAGCTTGCCGGGCAGATCCGCGACCGCAAGTTGGGATCCATTGCGAGGGTCGCCCCCGATGCGGTCGCCAGCGCCAATCCCGGCTGCTCGATGCATCTGGCCGCCGCCGGCGTGCCGACCGTGCACCCGATGGAACTGATCGATCGGGCCATCACTGCGGGGCCTCGACAGGAGGGGTGAAACCATGACCAACACACCACTGGGCCGAGTCGCACTCCTGCACCCGGGCTCGATGGGATCCACCATCGGCGCGGCGCTCGTGAGCACCGGCCATACCGTGCGGTGGTCGGGCGTCGACCGATCGCAGGCGAGTCACGATCGAGCCGACCGGGCGGGACTGGTCGACGCCGGTTCGCTCGGCGAGCTCCTGCGAGGCGTCGACACCGTGCTCTCGGTGTGCCCGCCCGACGCCGCGATCATGGTGGCCCGACAGGTGAGCGAGTCCGGTGGCGTCGGGCGCTACATCGATGCCAATGCGATCGCTCCCGACACCGCGCGACAGGTCGCCGACATCGTCACTGCGGCCGGCGCCACCTACGTCGACGGCGGCATCATCGGGCCGCCGGCACACTCGGCCGGAACGACCCGACTCTACCTCTCCGGTGACGACGCCGAGCTGGCCGCTCGGGCGTTCGAAGGCTCGCTCGTCGAGGCCATCGCCACCGACGGAGGCGTCGGCGGCGCCTCGGCCCTGAAGCTCTGTTACGCCGGATGGACCAAGGGATCCGCTGCGCTGCTCCTCACCATGCGCAGCGCGGCCGAAGCGGCGGGCGTCGCCGATGCGCTGATGGCCGAGTGGGATCGGTCACAACCGGGGCTCAACACGCGTGCATCCGGGAGCGCCGCCGGTGCCGCACCGAAGGCGTGGCGCTGGGTCGGCGAGATGGAGGAGATCGCGGCCTTCCTCGAAGCAGCCGAGCTGCCGAACGGCTCGTTCACCGCAGCAGCCGAGCTCTACACCCGGCTGGAGGGCTGCAAGGATCAGTTCGACCCAGCGCTCACGCTCGACGAGGTGATGGAAGAGATCAAACGCCCAGCTCGGCGGCGAGACGACGATGCCGGAACCAGCGAACACCCTCGATCAGCGCCGTGACCGACAGGGCTGCGCCGAAGGCGTAGAGAAACGCCGCGGTGTGGTTGTCCTTGAATCGGTTGCCGAAGAGGTAGCCGAGTGAACCGGCATAGCTGGCCCACAGCACACCGGCGAGCACGTCGAACGCCAGGAAGCGGCGATAGTCCTGCTTGGTCAGGCCCGATGACACGGTGATCGCCGTCCGCCCTCCGGGAATGAATCGAGCCGTCACGAGCAACATGCCGCCGCGTACTTCGAGCTGGGCTTTGGCCCAGTCGAGTCGGTTCTGTCGCGACGGCTTGCTGAAGAACGACCGCTCCAACCAGCCACCGGCTCGACGGCCGATCCAATAGGCAATCGAGTCACCGGCGATGGCGCCGCTCGCCCCGAAGAAGATGACGAGCGCCAGCATCAGGTGTCCCTGGCCGGCGGCGATGCCGCCGAGGATGACGGTGGTCTCGCTCGGCACCACCGGCACCACCGAGTCCAACAGCGCGATGAGGAAGATGATGGCGTAGAACCATGGATTGGAGGACAGGTCGGCCAACCCATTGAGGACGGAGTCGAGCATCGTCCGCAGGCTAGCGAGGCGGCGATCTGGTGAGCGTCGGCCGTCGACCTCGACGAGGGTGAAGCGGAGCTCCGGCCTCGCCCGACCGGACTGCGTCACACCTCTCGAGCGGCGTTGCCGACTCGCTCGAAGTGGGCGACGGTTTCGACGTGCGAGGTGTGACCGAAGAGGTCGAACACTCGCACCTCCCGGAGCGAAAAGCCCGAATCGATGAGCAGCGCTGCGTCTCGGCCGAGCGAGGCAGGGTCGCAGCTGACGAGCACCAGGGTGGTCGCCCCGGTGGCGACGAGCACCTCGACCGCCGCCTTGCCCAGTCCGGCTCGCGCCGGATCGGCGATGACGACCGCTGCCGGCGATGGCCACCACTGTTCGACCGATGCCTCGTGGACCTCGGCGTCGGGCCCGAGATTGATCCGAGCGTCGGCCAGCGACGATCGGCTCGACTCGACCCCGGTCACCATTCGCTCGCCGCCCAGCAAGGCGGCGAACAGGCCACCACCGCAGTAGGCATCGACCAACGGACCGTCGGCCGCGTCCTCGATCATCGTTGCTGCGGCCGCCACGAGCGCTTCGGCCCCATCGGTGCGACTCTGGAAGAACGAATCGGCCGAGATCCGTAGCTCCACGCCATCGACGCGATCGACGATGGCCGCGCTCGCACCGTCGTCGAGTTCGTCTCGCCCGATCATGGCGACGCCGTCGGGCACCGTGCAGCCAGCGGCCGATGGTGACACGATCACGAGCCGCTCACCGGTGTTGCCGCCGATCTTGATCGTCACCTCGTCGGCTCCGGGGAAACGACCGGTGATCAGGATCTCTTCGGCCAGCGGATGTGCGATCCGGCAGCTCTCGGGCACGACCACCCGATGCGACGTTGGCGCCCGGTAACCGGCCCGATCGCCGTCGACCGCTGCCCGGATCATCGTTCGATAGTGCTCGGCCGGCAACGTCGCACCCGCCACCACCGGCGGCGACTCGATCTTGCCGATCCGTTCGAGGGCATCGGTGACGATCCGCAGCCGAAGATCGTGCTGTGCCTCGATCGAGATGTGCTGCCAGTCGCAGCCGCCACAGCCGTCGGCAACATGGGGACAGGGCGGCTCGACCCGATCGGGCGATGGATCGACGATGCGAACCACCTCGCCCCGGCGGAAACGCTTCTTGTCGACGGTGATCCGAACCTCGACCCGATCCCCGGGAACGCCACCATCCACGAACACGACTCGACCGTCGGGACCGACCCCGATGCCGTCGCCGCCCTTGGCGATTCGCTCGATGTCGAGCTCGAACCGATCCTCGAGCGTGGATCGGGGTGCATTCGGTGGGCTCATCGCGACCGCCCGTCATCGGTGGGGCTCGGCGCGGGTCTCGGCAGTGAGGTGGCACGGCGGCACGAATCCGGCCACGATGGTGCGCCGCCGGCCCCACCGGGCCGATCCGCCATCTGTCCCGTCTGTGAAACCCTGTCGAAGGAAGCCATGTCGTCTCGTCCTGATCTGTTCATCACGCCGTCGGTGCTGCCCGCCGATTTCTCGAAGCTGGGTGAAGCATGCGAGGCGCTGACCGATGCCGGAGTCGACCGTATCCAGTGGGATGTCATGGACGGCCGATTCGTGCCCAACCTGACCTTCGGCGCCGACGTGATCAAGGCGTGCCGACCGGCGTCGAACGTACCGTACGAGGCCCACCTGATGATCGAGGAACCCGATCTCCTGATCCCCGACTTCGTGGCCGCGGGCTGCGACATCATCATCGTGCACGTCGAGGCCTGCCGACATCTGCACCGCACCCTGTCCAACATCGCGTCGCTCGGGGCCAAGCCTGCCGTGGCGCTCAACCCGCACACGCCGCTCGCAATGATCGAGAACGTGCTCGACCTGCTCGACATGGTCCTGGTGATGACGGTCAATCCTGGCTTCGGCGGCCAGGCCTACATCTCGACGATGGAGCCGAAGGTGGAAGCAGCTCGGGCGCTGCTCGACACGGCCGATCATTGGATCGACCTCGAAGTCGATGGCGGGATCAGCGCATCGACCATCACCGGCGCTGCCGGCAGCGGCGCCAACGCGCTGATCTCGGGCTCGGCGCTGTTCAAGCACCCCGGAGGGCTCGAGGCCGGCGTCGACGAACTACGGGCCCTCGCCACTGCGGCATGGGACGAACGCCTCGCTGACTGAGCCCGGTGCCGTCGGCCATCAGTAGGCCGGCGGCACCGCTGCGATCAGTTGCTGAGTTCGCCCGTGCGGGTGATGACCCGGTCGAGGAGGCCGTAGTCACGCGCCTCTTCGGCGGTGAACCACTTGTCTCGGTCGGAGTCGGCGGTGATCTGCTCGACGGTCTGGCCCGAGTGCTCGGCGATGAGTTCGGCCATCTGATGCTTGATCTTGATCAGGTTCTCGGCCTGGATCGCGATGTCGGACGCCTGGCCCTGCACGCCGGCGCTGGGCTGGTGCATGAGGATGCGGGCATGAGGCAGGGCGTAGCGCTTGCCGGGAGCGCCGGCGGTGAGCAGGAACTGACCCATCGAGGCACCCATGCCGAGGCAGACCGTGGCGATCTCTGGCTTCACGAACTGCATGGTGTCGTAGATGGCCATGCCGGCGGTGACCGAACCGCCGGGCGAGTTGATGTAGAGCCAGATGTCCTTGTCCGGATCCTGGCCTGCCAGGTAGAGCATCTGCGCAGCGATCGAGTTGGCGATGGTGTCGTCGACCTGCTGGCCGAGGAACACGATGCGCTCTTTGAGGAGCTCCTGGTAGATGTCGAATCCGAAACCTCCGCCGGGCGAAGCGGCAACGGGGGTGCCAGGAACGAGATTGGGAGTCATCGCGGGCTGTGTCATGCCGTGCAGGTTAGCGGGGCAGTGCCCAGCCGAGCGGCCTCGGGGGTTCCGGGCGAAGCGATCGGCTTGCGCTATCTTGCACACCGTCACCTCGGGGCTCGTGCCCTGGCAAACCACGCGGACGTGGCGGAATTGGCAGACGCACCAGGTTTAGGTCCTGGCGCCTTGACAGGTGTGGGGGTTCGAGTCCCCCCGTCCGCACCGAGAATCGATTGCTGCGGGCGCGCAGCATCGAGGACCTGGCGGCCTCGAGGACCTGGCCGTGCGGGGTGACGATTCAACAAGCCGACGAGCTGACAGAATTTCTCAACGTGTCCGTTTGGCCACCGTCAGTTGTGGGCATCAACCTCGTCGTCCTCACGCCCTGCGCTCACGCCCTGCCATCACGCCCGAAGGAGCAGCCATGGCCCACCCGCACGACCTCCCCACCCCATCCGGCTCCGCCCAAGCCCCTGTCGTCGACTTCACCGACGTGGTCGAGGCACTCGTCTCCCCGGTCCCGCCCGAGGCCACTCCCCCGGCTCCGCCCGCCGTGCACCTGCGAGCGGTCGATCCCGCCGACCAGGACCTGCCGGCCCATCACGACACCGTGGTCAGCGACGCCGCCGTCCACGACCTGGTCCTGATGGAGGACTTCGCCGGCGAGTTGCGTCGCTGGCTCGCAAGCGCCACCCGGTGAGCCCTGCGCTGCCGCTGCGGCTCGGTGCACACGGCGGTGTGGTCGGTCCGTCGATGTTCATCGGTGCGTGGGCGACCGGTGCCTTGCCACGAGCCGGCCTCACCATCAGCGATCTCTGGGTGGCCGCCTCGGCCATCGCCATCGCCACCGGACGAATCGAGCCGGCACGATGATCGATCGATGGCGACGCGCCGGCCGATGGTTCTTCACCGATCCCGACACGGACACGATCGTCATCGCCCAGGCACCGAACGCCACGTTGACCGGTTTCATCGTCGCCAAGGCGACCGAATTCGTGCTCGACGGCACCCCGGAATCGATCGCCGGCTGGACGGCGACCGCGTTCCTCGTGGTCTGGGCCGGTGATGAGATCATCCGCGGAGTGAACCCATGGCGCCGAACCCTCGGCGCCGTCGTCCTGCTCTGGCAACTCTGGTCCCGGCTCGCCTGACGAATCGGGCAGTCCAACAACCCAGACAGGCTCAAGCCCGCAGCAGGGCGTCGGTCGAGGTCACGAGCGCAAACCGGTCGGCGAGCGCGGCGAGTCCGGCGGCGTGGATCGTTGCCGCCTCGATGTCGTCACCGCCATCGACCGAAGGCAGTGATCGGGTTGCTGTCGCGTCCGAGAGCACCGTCGTCGTGTAGCCATGGTCGAGGGCCGAGCGCGTGGTCGCACTCACGCACATGTGCGTCATGAACCCGACGATCACCAACTCGCTCGCACCCCTCGCTTCGAGTTCCTCGTCGAACGTGGTACCGGCAAACGAATTCGGCAGTGTCTTCTCCACGATCGACTCGCCTTCCAACGGCGTTGCCTCAGAAACGATCGCTCCCCCGACCGCCGGATCGAACAGCCCGCCCGCCGGCCCACGATGCACGACGTGCACGATCGGGGCACCAACCCGCCGAGCGGCATCGAGCACCCGAGCGATGTTGGCGAGGGCCTCGTCGACCCCTTCGAGCGGCAGCCGGCCGGTCGTGTATTCGACTTGCGCATCGATGACCACGACGATCGCGGTCTTCAGCGGTCTGGGCTCCATCGGGAGCCCGGCAACGGATCGGAGGGTGAAGGCCTTGGCTGTCATGCCTCCATACTCGGGCCAACGACCGGCGACCGCCAGTCTCGCGACACGATCGTCGATCAGCGACACCCTTCGCCGCTCGGGGCTACAGTTGGCGCCGTGGAGCCGGTCGATGTCGTGCAATCGTCTTCCGGCCGTCCGGTCCTGACCGGCGACGGGGAGCACGTCACCTCCTTTTCGACCCGATGTTCCGCGGCAGTGCGATCAGCGGCATCGAGGTCTTTCGGGTCGTCGACGAGAAGATCACCGAGACGTGGAACTCCACGACGCCGGCCCGTCGGTGGGGCTGACCGTTTCCATGTTCACACGCCTGTTTCGCCGGTCATCCGCCATGGGGCGAGCGTCGAGCCGCCGCGGGGCCGTGCCGCCGCTCTCGGATGCTCACCGCCGACAAACCGATGCCGTGCTCGCCTGCCTCGCTCGCCACGACGTGCTGTTCACCGACGAGTTCGAGCTCACCGATGTCTACGAGCACGTTCGATGCAACCGGCCCGAAGACCCCGATGATCCCATCGGATTCAACGAGGTGATCGGCTCGGTCGCCCATGCACTCGACCCGCTCACCAATCTGGTCTTCATCCCGGTGTGGTCGGAGTTGTCCGCGAGCGATGTCGAGGAGTTCGCCGAGTCGATCTGCTGGCTGGCCGGTATCAACACCAGCGCCGTCGCCGAGTCGATCGACGCTCATGCCGTCACACCGAGCGACAGGAGTCATCCGGCAGGTCACCTCACCCTCGCCGTCCGTTTCGAACTCGATCCCGGGCACCTGAGCGAACTGGAGGTGCGCGTGCCGCCGAAGGGAATCCCCGTAGGACTCATCGACGGCCTCGCTGCACTCCTCGACGACCGACTGGAACCCAGGCGGATCGTCGAGACGCTGAGCGGCGGCGACATCGTGATCAGCGCGCTCGACCCCGACGCGATGCGGTCGGTCAATCTCGAGACCGGTGCACGCTATGGACAGGGCCGGACCGGGGTTCACCCAGGCGACCTCGGCTGAGCGAGATCAGTCGAGATGGTCGAGCGCCAGTCGGAGGCTGATCATCGCACGCCCCCGGTGGCTGAGTTCGTGCTTCTCGTCGCTGGTCATCTCGGCGAAGGTGCGGCCTTCGCCTTCGTCGGGAACGAACACCGGGTCGTACCCGAAACCGTTCGAACCCCGACCGGCTTCGATGATGCGCCCCGTCACCGATCCCTCACCGGTGACACCCGACCCGTCGGGGCGAATCAGCGCAACGACCGTACGAAACTCGGCGCGGCGATCTTCGACTCCGCCGAGCTCGGCGAGCAGCTTGGCCACGTTCTCCTGGTAGGACGCGTTCTCGCCGGCATATCGAGCGCTGTAGACGCCAGGCCGGCCGTCGAGCGCTTCGACGAACAATCCGGTGTCGTCGGCGATGGCGGCGGCATTGGTGAAGGCAGCGATCTCCATCGCCTTCTTGATTGCGTTGCCTTCCAGTGTGTCGGCGTCTTCGACGGTCTCGGGGGCATCGGCCGGCCGCGGCAAGACCTCGTATCGGTCGCCCAACAACTCGACCAGGTCTTTGACCTTGTCGGGATTGGCCGAGGCGATGACCAGCGTTGGCTTGTCGGCCATCAGGGACGAACCACTCGACTGGCAGGTGGCGTGCTCACCACGGCCTTCTGCAGCTCGATCAGTTCGGCGATGCCGGCCGAGGCGAGGTCGAGCATGGCGTTCAGCTCGTCGCGATCGAACACGGCGCCTTCGGCGGTGCCCTGCACCTCGATGAACGCGCCAGCGCCGTTCATGACCACGTTCATGTCGACCTCGGCCGTGGAGTCCTCGATGTAGGGCAGGTCGAGGCGGGCTTCGCCGTCGATGACGCCGACACTCACGGCGGCGCAATGCTCGGTGAGCGGATGGGTCTTCAGACCAAGCCGGCTGATGGCATCGTGCAGGGCAACGAAACCGCCGGTGATCGCCGCCGTCCGGGTGCCGCCATCGGCCTGGAGCACGTCGCAGTCGACGGTGATCGAGCGTTCACCGAGGAGCTTCATGTCGCAGACCGCACGGAGACTACGACCGATGAGCCGCTGGATCTCCTGGTCGCGGCCGCTGACTCGACGTCGAATGCGCTCCGGGCTCGACCCGGGCAGCATGTTGTATTCGGCGGTGACCCATCCTGTGCCACTGCCCCTCATCCAGCGAGGAACGTCGTCGTCGATCGAGGCGGTGCAGAGCACATGCGTGCGGCCAAACTTCACCAAGACCGAACCGTCGGCCATGTCGGTGAAGTCGCGTTCGAAGCTGATCGGCCGCAGCTCGTTCGCCGTGCGGCCGTCGGGACGGTGTCCGGCTGTTGTTGGTCGAGTTCCGGCAGTTTGATCAGTCACGAGGTTCCCATCGTTCGGCGTTTACGAGTTCTGGCCCGAGCAGTCTGCTTCCGATTGCCGTGAACGCGCGCACGTCGCCCGAAGAGATGAACGTGTGCTGGCCGATTCGGTGATGATCAGGATGCTCGAGACCCGATTCGTGCAGCAGATCGGCGAGGGCGAAAGCGGTCTCGTCGGCCGATGAGACCAGCACGACGTCGGGCCCCATCACCTCGGCGATCACCCGTGCGAGATAGGGATAGTGTGTGCATCCGAGGAGGAGGGCGTCGACGTCGGCGGCGACGACCGGCGCGAGCAGTCGCTCGGCGAGGATCTTGATCTGCGGGCCGGAGGTGATCCCGCGTTCGACGAACTCGACGAAACCCGGGCAGGCGCAGGTGATGAGATCGACCAGGGGATCGACCTTGCCGACCGCCTCGTCGTAGGCACCAGAATCGATGGTGCCGACGGTGCCGATGACACCGACCCGGTGCCGTTCTGCGGTCTGCAACACCGCTCGCACCCCTGGTTCGATGACGCCGACCACCGGCACCGGCAGGTGATCCTGGAGCAGCGTGAGCGCGGCCGCCGTGGCCGTGTTGCAGGCGATCACGAGCATCTTGACGTCGTACGTCTCGACCAGGTGGCGGCCGATCTCGAGCGCGTGGCCTCGAACCTCGTCGCTCGGTTTCGAACCGTAGGGATAGCGCCCGGTGTCGCCCAGATACACGAGATCTTCCGCCGGCAGGAGGTCGATGGCCGCGCGAGCCACCGTGAGCCCACCGAATCCCGAATCGAACATCCCAATCGGCCGGCCATTCACGGGTACGGAGAATACCGGCCCGACCACCGGTCGTGGGCAATACACCCCGATCGGTGGAAGTGTGACGCCCATCGCACCTACAGTCCTCCTCGTTGAGTTCGGCCGTCGGGACAGGCGGCAACGTTGCACATTGACCGGCGGCCGAACCAGGACTCGGGCCCTTCGGGGCCCTCCAACATCGGGGTGATGACCGATACCACGTCGAGCGGCCGGGCCACCATTGGTCCGGCCGTTCCTCGTTGCCCGGGCAGCAAACGCCTGGCCGGTGGGGTTTTGTCCAACTCCCGAGACCGCTGGGACGGTTATCCCCTACTCTTGCGGTTCTGGTCAGGGGGCATCCCCGATTCGACTCGTTTCGAGTCTACGTAAGGTGGGTTCTGTCGAAGCAAGTCCGAAAAAACACCAGACAAAAACACACACCGGAGGGAAACCGAAATGTCAGAAATCAATGATGTCCTCGAGTCGATCATGCGCAAGGTTCTCGGCAGCGAGACCGAAGCGTTGACCTATTCGGAGGATCCGCACGGCTATCTCGTCGACCATGGGGTCAACGACTACGACCTGTCCGAGGTCAACCTCGGCGACACCGTCACCGGTGTTGCCAACGAGCTGAACTTCAGCCCGCAGGTCACCCAGACCTTGATCGAGATGCCCGCCCCGACCCCCACCGCTGCTCCCGTCGGTGCCTCGGCTCCCGGCGGTGCCACCGCCGCGCCGGTCAGCTCCGGTGGTGGCGGAGGCGGAGGTGGCCACGCCGCCCCGACGATGGAGACGGTCGAACAGACCATCAACCAGTACGTGACCGAGGTGTACCAGACCAACGAGTACATCACCGAGAACATCGCCGACAACTCCCGGCATTTCAACGTCGACGTCGACGAAGACGCCGAGATCCACGGCGATCTCGAGATCACCGACGAATCCACCAACGTCAGCGCCCAGGGCGCCAACTCCGCCGCTGCTGGCGACGATCAGACCGGTGTGGCCACCGGCGACGCTGCGGTGGCGGCCGGCGACGACATCGAAGACTCCAACATCGCCACCGGCGATGGTGCGGTGGCCTTCGACGGAGCCAACAACGGCGTGATCAACACCGGCTCGAACGATGGCATCATCGCCGATGGCGACGCCAACGGTGCCGTGGTCGGCGACGGCAACACGGTCAACAACATCGACGGCGGAGGCAACACGATCGGTGACGGCAACGTCGATTCCGACATCGACGTCGACGGCGACGCCGTGATCGGCGACAACAATCAGACCATCCAAGACTCCAGTGATGTCACCGCCGGCTTCGGCTCCGGCGACGTCGTCAATGCCGAGGATGCTCAGATCGGCGGCGGCGATGGCGATGGCGACACCCAGCTGGCCTTCGGTGGCGGCAGCAACGTCAACCAGGACAACGACACCACGACCGACAACTCGATCAACGACTCGTTCAACGACGAGAGCTTCGAAGAGACGATCGTGACCGACAACTCGATCAACGACTCGTTGAACACCGACACCGACGTCGAGGTCGAGGTCGACACCACGGTCGAGGATTCGTTCAACCAGGACAACTCGATCGAAGACAGCTTCGACACCGAAGACTCCTTCAACGAAGACTTCGAGCAAGACATCGACGCCGACGACTCGCATCTCGACGACATCGAGATCGAGGACTGAGTACCCGACTCCGGTCGAGCATTCAGCACACGTACGACAACGCCCCGGGAGGCTTCCTCCCGGGGCGTTGCGCGTGTTCGCGTGTTGCAGTGGATCTCGTCAGAAGAACAGGATCTCGCTAGAAGTAGATGACGTCGTCGAGGGTGCCGACGACCTCGTCGAGCGGAGCCGAGTAGGCCCCGGTGGAGAGATACTTCCAGGCGCCGTCACACACGATGAAGACGATGGTGGCTTCCTCGTCGAGCCGCTCCGCCAGCTTGACGGCGCCCGCCAGCGCAGCGCCCGAAGAGAGCCCGGCGAAAATGCCACATTCGTTCACGAGCTTGCGGGTGTACTCGATCGAGTCGGCGGGCCGAACGATGCGCTTTCCGTCGAGCAGCTCCATGCCACCCCACTTCTCGAACACCGGGGGAACGTAGCCGTCGTCGAGACTGCGAAGCCCCTCGACTCGCTCACCGCTCGGCGGCTCCACCGCGTAGATCTTGACCTCTGGCTTGTGCTCCTTGAGATAGGTACCGACGCCCATCAACGTGCCGCTGGTGCCGAGACCGGCGACGAAATGGGTGATCTCGGGAACATCGGCGAGAATCTCGGGCCCGGTGGTCTCGTAGTGCGCCGTGGGGTTGGCCTCGTTGCCGTACTGGTAGAGGAACACCCACTCGGGGTTGGTCTCTGACAGTTCCTGGGCGTAGCGAACCGCTCCGTTGGAGCCCTCGCCGCCGGGCGATGGAATGATCTCGGCACCGTAGGCCTCGAGCACCTGGCGCCGCTCGGGCGTGACGTTCTCCGGCAGCACGATCTTGAGGTGGTAACCCCGGATCCGACTGATCATGGCCAGCGCGATCCCGGTATTGCCCGAGGACGGCTCGATGATGGTCTTGCCAGGAACGAGATCACCTGCCGCCTCGGCGGCTTCGACCATGGCCAGAGCGATGCGGTCCTTGACGGATCCACCGGGGTTCTGGCCCTCGAGCTTGGCGAGAATCCGCACCTTGGGGTTCGGACTCAGTTGCGAGACATCGACGATCGGCGTGTTGCCCACCAGATCGAGGACCGAGGAATAGACAGCCATGGGTATCAGCCTCCAGCGACCGCAGGCACGATGGCGACCTCGTCGCCCTCGTTGACCGAGGTCTCGAGCTTGTCGAGGAATCGGATGTCTTCGTCGTTGACGTAGACGTTGACGAACTTGCGCACCTTGCCGTCGTCGTCGAGCAGGTTGGTCTCGAGGCCGGGGAAGTCGGCGATCAAGGCGCCCAACACATCGCCGACGGTGTCGCCGGACACCGTGACTTCGGACTGGCCATTGGCCTGGGGGCGAAGGACGGTGGGGAGACGGACAGAGATGGTCGACACGACGGAAACCTCGGGTGGGTGGACTGCGTGCCGCGGTGGGAACTGCGGCACAACGAGACGAGTGGCGGTGACACCGACCCAGAGGCCGACATCGAATCCTGATAAAGCCGACTGGGCTTATCGGGATTCTATTGTGCCAACATCACGACTTCTTCGCCTATTCCCAGCGGCGAGTTTTTCCAAACGCTGAAACTCCGCACTTCCGGGTAGCCCCATCCGAGGCTCACGATGGCCCAATGCCAGGTGGCCGGAATCATCGGGTTCATCATTTCGCCTCGATCGGTCGGCGACGGGAAGGCCACCGTGTGCGTGTGGGAGTGGACCACACCCACGATCTGCAGCCCCGCCTTTTCCGCTGCCCGATCGGCCTTGTCGAACTGCAACGGATCGAGGGTGAAGACCCGGCTCGAGTCCGCGGCGTTGCGGATGGCGATGAACTGTTCGATCGGAGCCTCGGCGTCGGCCGCCAGCACGACACCGCACGCCTCGAGCGGGTACGCCCGCCACGCCTCGGCGAGGATCTCGTGCCACACCCGGTGATCGATGGTGAAGGTTCGATCGATCACCGGGATCTGGCCACCGGCGAAGACCTCGGCGCGCCCAGCTGTCGACACGGTCTGGCCGGTAGCGGCGGCAGTCTCCATGACGACGAGGCTAGCCGCGGTCACGTTGCGAGATCGAAGATCGCCCGTCCGGCAATTCGGCCGTTGGCCAAAGCGTCGCACGCTTCGTTGACGTCGTCGAGGGCGAACCGTTCGGTGACCATGTCGTTCAGCGGCAGCCGGCCGTCGGCATGCCAGCCGACGAAGGTGTCGAAGTCTCGGTCGGGGGTACACGAGCCACCGATCGACCCGATGAACTTCTTCTCGGTGCTGAGAAGCGAGGCGACATCGAGTTCCAGGGTCGTGGTCGGCACACCGACGAGCACGGCCGTACCGCCGGGCTCCACCCCGAACCGTCCAGGGCGAGCGGCGGCGAGCATCTGCTGCATCGTCGAGGTGTGGCCGATGCAGTCGAAGGCGTAGTCGACACCTTCGATCGCCAGTCCCCGGAATCCGAGGCCCTCTCGTCGGCCTGCGGTGATGGCCCGAATGGCAGCGACCGGATCACCATCGGCTCCGTTGACGGTGTGGGTGGCACCGAACCGCTTGGCGAACGCCAGCTTCTCGTCGTCGAGATCGACTGCGATGATCGGATCGGCACCCGAGGCCGCAGCGGCGATCACCGACGACAGGCCGACGCCGCCGACCCCGAAGATGGCGACCGAGTCGCCGGCCTGTACGCCGGCGGTGTTGATCACGGCTCCGGCACCGGTCATGACCGCACACCCGATGATGGCGGTGACATCGTGTGCCGCCGTCGCCGGGGCTTTCACCACCAGCGACGCATCGGCGATGGTGTGGGTGGCCCAGGTGAACACGTCCGGCGTCGAAGCGACGCTGCCATCGCCCAGGTCGAGTTGATAACCGCCCCGCCAGGTTGCCGCCGCCTCGGCGCTGCGCGGCACCCAGGTCACGAACACCAGATCGCCGACACCGACATGATCGACCGCATCGCCGACCGCGGCCACCTCACCCGTCGACTCGTGACCGAGCAGGATGGGAGCGGTTCGGGGCCGATGCAACTGGTGGAGCTGCGAATGACAGATCCCCGACGCGAACTGACGAACCAGCACCTGGGTCGGGCCAGGCTCGGGGAGCTCGAAGTCTCGAACGACCAGCGGCCCCTCGGGCATGGCAACAACGACCCGGGCAGCGGTAGTCATCTCGATCCCTTTCGTTCGACGATCCTCGAGTGAGAATCGCCACGCTAGCTGGTGGCCAGGCAACGAATCGAGCCCACACACCGCTCCCTCGCCGAGCGCTACTCGGTCACTCGCCGAGCGCTACTCGGTCACTCGCCGAGCGCTACTCGGTGACTCGCCGAGCGCTACTCGGTGTAATCGAGGAACTGCGTGGCGGCCCACCCGCAACGACGATCACTCGTCGTGCTTCCCGGTGGCTGGGCGAGCGCAATCGTCACCCAGTTGGTCCCCCGGGCAGACCGTTGGGTGACCTCGGGATAGACATCGACGTCGTCATAGCCGAGCACGAGTCGCTGCACGATCTCGTAGCTGCTGTCGGCGCCGTCACGCACGTTGAGCGCCGCCCGAACACCGACCACGGTGGCCTTCACCGATGGCTCACCGGCAGGACAGACCGCGTCACCCGAGGGTGCGTCGAGCTCGATGGGTTCGGTGAAGCCCCACACGGCCAATTGCTCGGACTCCGAGACCGGCTGGGGGCCGGTCACCTCGGTGGTCGTCGGCTCGGGTTCGGTCGTCGTGGTCGTCGACTCGGTGGTCGTCGGCTGGGGTTCGCTCGTGGTGGTGGTCGACGCCGTGGTGGCAGTGTCTGGCGCCTCGGTCGTGACCGTGCTCGATGCTGTCGTGACACCACCGGCTGCGGTCGTCCCGTCGTCGTCGCCTCTCGAAGCCGCCCAGGCCACCCCCACCACGATCATGGCCACCACGGCCAGGGCACCGAGCAGGAGGAGACGGCGAGAGGAACGACCGCTCGCGTCATCGCCGTCGGCGGCACGTGGCTGGAGAGTCGGCGCGGGCGTCGTTGCCGGCAACGTCCCGGGAGCCGTCGTCGCCGTTGTTGTGGCGGGCGCGGCACTGCCTGCGGCCGTCAGTCTTGGACCGGCGGTGGAGCCGGCTGCCACCGTGCCCGCCGTGGACACACCCGCTGCGGCAACAGCCGCCGACGGGTTGGCGGCTGCCGACGGTGCTGACGACGCGGCGGCCGGAGCGCCGTTCCACTCGAGGGTCTCCCAACCGTCGGTGAGCCGCCGCCAGCCGGCGCGTGAGCCGACCTGCTCGCGCATGAAGCGTTCCCCCGCAGCGACCAGGGTCGCCAGAGCCCGTTGATCGAGCCCGGAGGTGACGACGACGAGTGGTTCTTGCTGGATCGGATTGACCAAGACGACGCGGAAGCCGGCCAGTTCCGGACGGTTGGCGGCGTTCGTGCCCACGAGCCGTTCGATCGCAACAACCAGGTCGGGCGGCGCCACCAGCACATAGCTGGCGGTGTCGGGCATGGGCGAGGGGCCGAGGTTGCCGCCGCTGCCAACGAACATCAGCGAGTCGTCGAGCACGTGGATCGAGCCGGCATCGCACGCCGTGGTTGCGGTGTCGCCGATCTGGAAGGAGATGGCGCAACTCAGGCGGAGTTGCGATCGGGTGGTTCTCGACGGACCGAGGTTGTCGTAGCCATCGATGACGGCGCGACCAGTCCGGCCGTCGGGTCGGACTCGGAGCTGATGCGTGAAGAGCTGTCGTTCGACCACCTCCCCGTTCGAAACGTCGACGAGGATGCTGTCGAGCAGATCCGACAGGTAGGGGTTGGCAGAAGCGGTCGAGCCGGGCGTCATCGCTGCGCCGGTGCTCGGTCCGAGGGTGTCGTTCGTTGCCTGTTCATCGCTTGATCCCATGCGTCGCCTCCCCCGGTCGAGTCCTGCGCCAGATGCTAGGACGCCCGACCGGCATCCCCCACCCTCACCTCGGCCCCGACCCTCTAGCCTGGTCACATGGCAGTGAAAATGGTGGCAACGGCCAAGGCCGCCCGCCGCGACTTCGACATCACCGAGACCTATGAGTGCGGCATCATGCTGCGCGGGTCCGAGGTCAAGTCACTGCGCGAGGCAAAGGTGCAACTCAACGACGCCTATGCCCGATTCGAGCACAACGAACTCTGGTTGGTGGGGCTCAACATCGCCCAGTACACCCGTGCGAGCACACACGTGAGCGCCGAGACCACCCGGAAGCGCAAGCTCCTGCTCCACAAACACGAACTCGAGCGCATCGAGGCAAAGGTCAACATCGATCGGCTTCAGTTGGTGCCGATGGCGATCTATTTCAAGGACGGCCGAGCCAAGCTCGAGCTCGGCATCGGCCGGGGCCGAAAGACGATCGACAAACGTCAGATGATCGCCAAACGCGATGCCGACCTGGAAGCTCGTCGAGAGCTGGCCCAACGCACGCGTCGCCAGTAGCGAGACGCTGCCGACGCAACTCAGACGTTGATGCCCTTGGCTTCGCTCGGGTAGGGCTGTTCCGGAACCTGAGCCACCGGGGCAGGAGGCCCAGCAGCCTGATGGCTGAGCCACTCCGTCCTCGACTGGTTTCGCCCAAGGTGCTTGGCTTGGTACAGCAACCGGTCAGCGGCCTGGACCAGAGCGCGGGAGGCTTCGGGTGCGGTGATCTTGCTCGACCCGATGGCGCCGACGCTGACAGTGACCCGCAAGATGAGGCCGGCCACGTCGACTTCGAGATCAGCCACGTTCTGGCGGATCCGCTCGGCGGCCAGCATGAGCCCGTCGGCGTCGGTGACGACGGGGGCGACGAAGACGAACTCTTCGCCGCCATAGCGAGCGATCATCTCACCTTGGCGGGTGATCATCAGCAGACGTTCACCGATGAGTTCGAGGACCCGGTCACCTGCCTGGTGGCCATGGGTGTCGTTGAGCGACTTGAACTTGTCGACATCGATCATGGCGATGCCGAGCGCGCCGGCCTTGACTCGGCCAGTGATGCGATCGTTGATGGCGTTGTCGAGGAATCGTTCGAAGCTGGCCCGATTGGGCAGGCCGGTGAGACGGTCGGTGTGAGCCTCGACTCGAAGCTGCTCCCGCTCGATCGACAGTTCGTCGATCTGTGATGCCTGCAACGCCGATGCCTGGGCGAGTTCGAGCGATGTTGCCAGCACCTGGTTACGGGCCTGTTCGAGCAAGGCCGAGTAGTCCGGCGGTTGAACGATGTTCATCTCGAGGACTTCGGCCATGTCGGCGATCTGCTCGCCCAATCCCTGGGCAACCTCGTCGATCGCCGATTCGTCCAGACCGATGTCGATCAGCGCCTGCCGATCCGACTCGGACGCTTCGATGCCTGAGCCGACGAGCAGCCGCCCGGCGAGCCGAGCCACCCGAAGGATGGAGCCGACGTGAGCAACGGATGGCTCGTTCGACTGGGCGGGCCGACCGATGGAGCTCCGGAGCACATCGGCGTAGTACGAGGGCACGCCCCAGTAGTCGAGGGCGGCAATCATGAGGCCGACGTTGTCGGTGCCGATGCAGTTCGTCTCGGCCTCGGCACTCGGCCAGTTGTCGACCTCCAGGAGTGCTCCGTAGCTCGTCGGATCGAGGAAGAGGCAGAGCTGGCGGCCGAGGCCGTCGAAGAGACCGGCCAGGAACGCTTCCGATGAGGTGTTGCGCACCGAACGGTGAGCGACTTCTCGGGCGGCGATGGCCTCGACGAGGCCTTCGTGCTGGAGTCGTTGGAGCACGTGCTCGTCGATCTCGAGGTTCGACACGACCGCTTCGCTGATCACGAACCCGAGGGCCGTGAGCTTGACGGTCTGCAGACCGAGCTGCATGAGCGCTCGGTCGACCGAGGTGATCTCGACGCTTCGTTTGAACGCCGCCGAGTTGGCGAGGCGGAGCATGCGGGCGGATAGGACGGGGTCGAGAGCAATGGCTTCACCCAGTTCAGCGAGACCGACACCGGGCTGATCGCAAAGATTGACGATTCGGAGCGCGGTTGCCGGAATTGCGGGAAGTGAGGCGAGCTTCTCAACGCTTGGCATGGATGGAGCACTTGACACGAGAACAGCCTCGGACCGCCGGCCCGAATCATGAGGATCGCGCTCGTTTCACTTCCGGCGAGGCTCTTCCTCCGAACGCGCAACCCCCTCTCCCCGTGCTCGCCCTATTCGAATGCCGCCAGCTCCAACCTCGCTGCGCCCCATGGCTGGTCGTGCACGAGGGTGCTCAGTTCGGGTGCGGCCACGTCGCCGATCACGATCACCGCTGGTGATACAACCGTCGAGACGCCGAGCTCGTCCAGTCGCATTCGTTCGACCCGTTCGTCGGCCAGCGTCGCGTTGGTGATCACGGCGACCGGCGTGCTGACCGATCGGCCGCCGGTGATGAGCGCATCCGCAATCCGGTTCGCGCGTCTTGCCCCCATCAGTACGACGAGCGTGAGTCCGCTGGCGGCCAGGGCCGCCCAGTCGACCGGCGACGAGCTCAGGTCTTGGTGCGCCGTGACGACGCAGTAACCACTCGACACGCCACGACGCGTCACCGAGATGCCCGCGACCGTCGGACCGGCGACCGAGGAGCTGATGCCCGGCACGATCTCGGTTGCGATCCCTGCAGCGTGACAGGCGTCGGCTTCCTCCGCACCTCGACCGAAGACCGATGGATCGCCACCCTTGATTCGAACCACGCAATCGAGTCGTCGGCCCAATTGCACGAGCACGGCGTTGATGTCGTCCTGCGAAGGCCCCGGCCTGCCCGGTGTCTTGCCAACGTCGTAACGTTCGGCGCTTGGCGACACGAAGCCGAGAATGTCACCGCCGATGAGGCGGTCGTAGACCACAGCGTCGGCCTCACCCAGAAGGCGAGCGGCCTTCAGAGTCATGAGGTCGGCATCGCCTGGTCCGACGCCCACGAGGTGAACGGTCATGGCATCGCTCCCACTGCTTCGGCGAGTCGTGTCGTGAGCTCGTCGTGCCGACCTGCGGCAACGAGGTCGAGAGCATCGTTGTCGAGCACGTCGTTCCAGCCAGCGACCTCGGTGGGTTGTCCA
The DNA here is from genome assembly GCA_963698395.1 of uncultured Acidimicrobiales bacterium. Classification (GTDB taxonomy): domain Bacteria; phylum Actinomycetota; class Acidimicrobiia; order Acidimicrobiales; family SZUA-35; genus JBBQUN01. Next base: position 358,205 of record CAVOQQ010000006.1, on the reverse strand, counting down.
GCTGCTCGCATACGGTCGCGCACCGCACCGGCGATGACGAAAACGGCAAGGGTGTCATCATCGATGATGCGTTCGATTCGTCGACGCAGCCAGGAGGCCGTCGCGGGGCTCCGGCCGCCGCTCGAGATGGTGACCGTGATCCCGTCTCGTCGGACGACGGCCGGCAGGATGACACTGCAATGATCGGGATCATCGGCTGCGTTACACCAGATTCGACGGGCCTCCGCCTCGGCGAAGACCTTCGCGTCGACCCCGGGGATCCCGGTGGCGGTGACGACGAGCCATTGCCCATCGAGATCCGCCGCATGGAAGGCCCGTCGACGGCGTGCGACGACATCGACCTTGTCCATGTCGGCGCTGTGTTCGGGTGCAACGACGGTGATCAGCGCGCCCTGCGATGCGTAGGCCTGGGCTTTGCGGGCTGCGATTCGGCCGGCCCCGACCACCAGCATCGCCTTGCCCTCGACCCGCAAGCCGACGGGCACGATGTCGATGGCTGGGCGAGGCCCGTCGGATTCGGACACCATCGCTTCGACCGTCATCCGTGCAACCCGCATTCGGTCTTGTCGGATCCCGCCCACCGCCCGTCCCGGACCTCGCCTCCCGGTTCCACCGGTGAGGTGCACGGTTTGCACCCGATCGATGGGTAACCCCGTGCACGCAGCGGATTGACGATGATGTCGTGCTGGAGCTCGTAACCGGCGACCTTGTCATCGCTCCAACCGATCAGCGGGTTGATCTTGACCAAGCCTCGGCGATCGACTTCGGCCATCGCGGCTTCGGCGCGCGAGGGTCCGTCGGCACGCCGCAGGCCCGACAACCATGCGCGCTTGCCGAGAAGGGCAAAGTCCAGCTGGTCGACCTTGTGATCCGAGCAGCAGAACCCCGGCTTGCCTGCGCCCGGCACGTGGCGCCATGGGACCACGATTCGCAACGTGGGTCGGTATCGCTCGGCGATGGCGAGCATCGTGTTGATGGTCTCGTCGAAATGGAAGCCCGTGTCGATGAAGACCAGCTCGATGGTCGGGTCGACGCTCAGCGCCACGTCGACGAGCACGGCGTCCTGGCCCGAGCACAGGAGACTGAGCTCGCTGCCGAACATCGAGACGGCTCGGCGCACCGCATCTCGAGCATCGAGCGATTCATCGAACGAGGCGGCGGCGACCGATGGGTAGACGACGGGGGCGGGCGGGATGCGTTCGGTTGGGTGCAGCGTGACGAGGGTCTCCATGTCAGGCCTCGGCCTTCTGTCCTGGGCGGGCGAAGGTCGGCAGACCCTCGTTCAGCGCGTCGACGCCGAGCCGGTTGGCCCAGTCGCCAAAGCCCTCGCCCTCGAGCCGGCCGGTTCGGTAGCGATCCAGCAGCGGACCGAGCACGTCACCGAGTTTGCGGAACGGAACACCCTCGATGACCGGCTTGGCCAGGCGGGTACCCGACTGGTTGCCACCGAGCCAGAGGTCGTAGGCCGTCTTCGTACGAGCGACCACGCCGAGTTCGGCAACGTAGGGCCGGGCGCAGCCGTTGGCGCAGCCGGTCATCCGCGTCTCGATCCGCACGTCACCGAGACCGCGCTCGGACAGGTAGGAATCGAGGAGGTCGGTCAGTTCCGGCAGCACACGCTCGGCCTCGCCAAGGGCTTGGCTGCATGTCGGCAGCGCAGGGCAGGCCATGGACGAGATGACCGACAGACTGAGCTGATCGGCACGAGGCACACCGTGCGCATCGAGGAGCGCTTCGACTGCGGGCTTGTCGTGATCGGAGATCCCGCACAACAGGACGTCATCCTGGGGCGTGATGCGGATCTCGTCGGCGAAGTTCTCGAGGATTGCTCGAATGGCCGTCTTGCGTGTGCGACCGGGTCGGTCGTCGAGCCGACCAGACGGTACGGGAAGCCCGATGAACCAGCGCTCGTCGCTCTGATGATGCCAGCCGAGATGTTCTCGTGCACTCCCCCACGCAGGCAGGGGCACCGGGTCGGCGAGCGGTTTGCCGATGCGGCGCTCGACCTCTTCGCGAAACCAGGCGATGCCTTTCTCCTCGACGACGTACTTGAGGCGAGCATGGCTCCGATCTTCGCGGTTGCCGAAGTCGCGGAACGTGGTGACGATCGCCTCGGCGACATCGGGAATGTCGTCCTCGGCCACCCACGCCATGGGGTCTCCCAATCGGGGGAAGGTCGTTGTGTCGTTGTGGGAACGACCCAGGCCACCACCCACCAGGAACACGGCACCCGACGCACCATCGGGTCCATCGATGGGCACGATGCCGCAGTCCTGGCTGTAGACGTCGATGGAGTTGTCGCCTGGCTCTGCGACACCGAATTTGAACTTGCGGGGCAGGTAGCGGTCGCCGTAGATCGGTTCGGCGCGGCGGTTCGCCGTTTCGGTATCGGTGAGATCGAGCGCCGGCGCCGGCCCCGAGGAGAGCGTTCGTTCGCCATCGAGCCAGAGTTCCCAGTAGGCATCCGATTGGGGGCGGAAGCGTCCGGCGAGCGCCCTGGCCAGTGAATCGAGCCGCTCGAGGTTGCGACCCTGGTAAGGCGCAGAGGTCACCATCACGTTGCGCACCACATCACCACAGGCGGCGTAGGTGGTGACCAAACCACGGTTCAGCTGGTTGACCAACGAGTGCAGGTCACCTTTGTTGACGAAGTGATATTGCACACCCTGTCGGCTGGTGAGCCGCAGGCGGCCGTCAGCGATCTCGTCGGCGAGGCGATCGATCTCGAACCATTGCTCGGGCCGGAGGCGGCCGCCGGGCACCGAGCACCGCACCATGCACGAGTACTCGAGCACCTCCTTGGCCCGTGTTCGCTCGCGGCGAACGTCTCGGTCGTCCTGCTGGTAGATCCCGTGGAACTTCAGCAGCGACCCAGACTCGTTGCTGAAGCCCACCAAGTCGGCGTCGGTCAGTTCGGCACGAATCGTGCCACGGAGATGATCGCTCGCCGCCTTCAACGCCTCGGGCGCTGTGAGGTTGGCAGGTGAAGGGTCAGGGCCGCCGGCCTTGAGGTTCGTGCTGGTGTCCATGGCGTGTGAATCCAAATCCCGAGTGATTGAGTCGGGAATGACACTAAACCTATTCCTGACAAAACCCATCAGGTTTTAAGAGAATAATCGGGCTGCGGCGAAACTTTGCCCGGCACTACCCCATCTGAGCAGGCGAAACTCCGGCCGCTGGCGTAGCGATCGAGACACGATTCCGGCCCTCGGACTTCGAGCGGTAGAGCGCGGCATCGGCACAAGCCAAGAGGTCGGACGTGATCGAGGTCTCGGCGGCGGCGACGCCGATCGAGCAGCCGACGGCCAGCTGTTGCGTCGCCCACTCCACCGGCTCCGAGAGCGTCGACAGCAGGCGGTTCGCCAGTTCCGTCCCATCGGACTCGTACACGAGCACCACGAATTCGTCGCCACCGAGACGGGCGATCACATCACTCGATCGCACGCTCGCCCGCAAACGCTCGGCGGTGATGGCGAGCACATGGTCACCGGCGGCGTGGCCCCAGTCGTCGTTGACTCGTTTGAACCCATCGAGATCGATGTACAAGACCGCCCGGGCCCGCTCGCCGGTCGATTCGTGCTCGCCTTCGGCCAGCAGGTCGAGCAGCGCCCGACGGTTGAGCAGACCGGTCAGCTCATCCATGTGAGCGAGCGTGAACAGTCGATCGCTCAGGTCGTGGTTCTGCGATGTGAGCACCACGACCCGCAGCGCCAGCACGGCGATCATCACGATGGTGATGCCCGAGGGCATGTTCCGCCACGCGTCGCCGTCGATCACCGGAATCGCCAGCCCCGCGACCGGCAGACAGGTGATGATCTGCTCCGAACGCGCCGACGGCCGCCGTGGTCTCAAGGTCGACCCCATGGCCGGCTGCAGTGTCGCCATACCCAGCAACGGGAGACCGATCATCCAGAGGAAGTCGTACCAGGTGCCGAACTTGAGCGTGCCGGCGTGCGCCAGCTGGATGTGGATCACACCGGCGAGCGTGGTCACGGCCGTGCCGAGTCCGAGCGATGCGAACGCGAGCCGCTCGCGACCACCGATGCGGGGCCAAAGGAGCACCGTCGAAGCCGACGACAGCGCAATCGTCGCCGGGAACGAGGCGGCCAGCAGGCTCGAGCCTCGAAGCTCCATCAAGGGGGCGAAGGCCCAATGCCACGACGCGGCCGCCATCCCGATGGTCAGCCAGAGCCCATCGACCACGAGGCGCACCATGCCGAGACGATTGAGGCCCTTGCGCCCGAAGATCAACACGATGGCGACGAGGGACAGGCCGACGAAAGGCGCAACATTCAACGCAGCGGTCGGTGGTCCGTTCGATGCGGCGGGATCGATGGCGAACAACACGAGCAAAGCCAGGAAACTCGCCGAGAGCATCGACCAGCCGAAGCGGTCGACACCACCGGCAACGACCATCGCACGACCGAGCGTCGCCATGATGATCACTCCCGCGATCACGAAGCTGATGTTCGAGACGAAGTCGGTCACGTCCTGCGAAAGCGGCAGCAGATAGGCGATACCGGTCCCGACACCCAGCAACAGCCATGCAATCGCACACGCGATGACGAGCCGACCAGCCGATGGTCGGGTCTCTCGTCTGTTCGCCATGCCGTGGGCGAGCCAGCGCGTCCGTCGCACCACACCAGCTTCGGCAGCCATTCGTCGGCTATTCGCGACCCCTCGTTGTCACGGCGGTTCGCTACGATGGAGTATTCCCCTGCGCGCAGGGTTCGCTATTTGACAGAGAATTCAAACACGAGGTCGGTCCGCCCAGTGCAACGTTGCGCCGTGCGAATCGGCATCGACTTGGATTCTCGACCTCGGGGCTGACCGGTTTCGACGTCGAGACGAGAAGTCGTTCGTGCGACCCGAGTTGCTCAGACTCGTAAAACAGGGCATCAACAGAAGCGCCAACAAGGCTGACTTCGCTCTTGCCGCCTGATTTCAGGTAGTACAGAGGAAAACTGCGAGCCGTGAGGTCACGCGGGGCCTGATCACTACAGCCCGGCAACAGAAGTAGTGATGGACGGTGGGAGAGACCACTGCCGGCAGGGAAAGACCGCTGACTCACAGGAAAGACTGTGAGGTAGGGCTTCGGCCCAGCTGACCCGGCAGACCGGTTGCCTTCAAGGCCGGAATCTCGGGAACGGTCGTAGCGCGGTCGGTGACTCCTTGACGGACGGGGGTTCGATTCCCCCCAGCTCCAAGAGTGCTCAAGCCTCGGCTTGATCATTGTTGGAGCTGCCCGGGACCTGCTCGTAGCGGGCAACGATTTTCTTTGCCCAAGCGAGCGCATCCGACGCCCGGATCCCACTCGGTTGGGGCCGCACCCACAGCTCCAAGTTCTCGATTCGATTGTCGTCTTTCACCCCGTTCAGATGATGTACCGACTCATCGAGATGCAGATAGCGACCGAGCGACTCCTCGATGACGAGGATGTGCTCGAACACATACCGACTTCGGTCTCGCCCACGCGGGTGGCCCGGGGCTCGAACGCCGCGCAGCAGTCGCCGCCGGGCGGTCGCGTGCTGCCGCAGTCAGCAACAGAGGCCCGCCAGACACTCGCTCATTCGGATCCGCAGCAGGATCGAACGCCGCTCGAACCCAGAACGTGCCGCTCTGTCATCACCAAGCGCTTCGAAATCGACAGCAACAGGGCTACCACACCACTCCTCGATGCTGCGCGGGGACGGGATCGACACTGCGTTTCCGTCGCCGGCAACCACCAAGGCCGTCCGCCCGGTGGTTTCCCGGACACGACCGACAAAGGTCTCGACCCCGAGGTCGGCGCCCAGTTTCGATCTCGACGACTCGGTCAGCGTCGCCAGCCGTGTGAGGGCCCCTCCAGTCTCAGCGTCGAGAGCCGCAGGAGCAGGATCCGAGCCGCCCTCGGCGACAAGCCGCTCAGCCACAAACTTCGCTGCACGATGCGCAGCGAGACGATCAGCAGCCTCGTGGGCTGCCGCAGCAGTCTCCAGATCTCCAACACGAACCAGCCGACACACATCGAGCATCAACGATGAATACCAAACCACCCGACCTTGTGCCCCATGCTCAGATCTGGGCACCGAACACCCTGAACCCGCAGTTTGCAGTTTCAGATTGCTCGACCGTCACTCCCGCGGTTACTCCCTCTGTCATCGACGAAACCCAACATCAGGTCCCCTACCAGGACCTCTACAGGCTCGCCGACCACAAGGTGGAGATTCCCGTTCGACTCCCCTGCAGTCGGCTGACACGAGCGTTGTTGGAGCTGTCCGGTCTCTGTTCATTGCATTCGACTCGGCGACGACGAGACGGTGCTCGGTGCATGACTCCTCGAACGGTGGGCTCGACTGCTACTACACCGTTTCCATCGTCGCCGGGGCCGAGGAGTATCTCTTCGGGGAAGAGAAGGCTCCCTTCGCTGCCTCTGCGGAGGCTGACACGTTCCTTGTTCACGAAAGCCGACGCTCGCGGCCGGCCTCGTGCCCTCAGCCCGTCGGCAGCGTTGGCGGCCGGAGGCGTTCGACAACGTCGAGCGCAGTGAAGTCGTCGACGCCGTCGGTGAGGAAGTGTGCAATTTCATTGACGTCGTTGCCCGACGTGATCAGCATCGGCTCGACGCCACCCCCGGGCGTGACCTGTGCCAGGCCGACATTGGCGGTGAGCGCATTGCAGAGGCATCTGCGGCCGATGGTGTCCTCCTCGGCGCCGCCCTTTCGGAGATAGACCTTGACCGGCTCGGCTGGGCAGCGCCACGACAGTCGACCGGTGTCGTCTTTGTACGCCGACCTCAGGTAGCCCAGTTCGCACGGGGCCCGGTAGCGCTCATCAGATATCTCGGTGTCCGACAGCGTGCCCTCGAGTTCGAGCACTTTGAAGGGAAACCCAGACGGGGAGGCCTGCGGGTCTGTGAACACCTTGACGCCGCGGTCTCTGCTCTGCCGAATGATCTCGAGACGCGTGACCGGGTCCAGGCCGGACTCGGCACAGAAGGCAAAGGGCGTCCCCACCTGCACCCCCGAAGCTCCGACCGCCAATGCTTCGACGACCTGCTCGGCGGTGGTGAATCCACCCGCCAGCCAGAAGGGCAAGCCGAGTGAGCGGATGACTTCGAGGTCAGGCATGTCGCGTTCGCCGTACACCGGCTGACCCTGCTCATCGAGTAGCAGCTTGCCCCGTGGTGGCGCATTATGACCGCCGGCAATCGGCGCCTCGACGACGAAGCCGTCGACGGGCACCTGGATCTTGCGTGCCAACATGACGGCAAGGGTGTGCGACGAAACGATGGCGAGGAATCTCGGGGGCCGAAGAATCGGCGGGTCATGCCGGAAGAACGCCGCCGGATCGAGTAGGGCCCGGAAACCGTCCTCGGCGGTTGCTCCCTTGACGTCGAGTTTGAGATCGACGTGATGGCCGACCGACAGACGCTCGAGCACGCTCGGAATCGACTTCGGGATACCCGCACCCATCAACACATAGTCGACACCCGCCAACATCGCGCCGTAGAGCGAAGCCAGCGTCGGTGCCTGCACCTTCTCGAGGTAGTTGATGCCGACAAGCCCGTCGTGCCCCTCCTTGGCCAGGAACACCTCCACGTAGTTCGCGGCAACGAGGAGCTCGGCAACTCGCTGCGACGGCACGTCGCGCTTCATGGGGGTCTTGACGAACGGTGCGTCCGGATCCTTCCCGCCAGCCACGAAGTAGCGCTCCAGGATTCGCTCGGCCGCACCGGGCAATGGCAGAGCATCCAGGGCGCGGCGGAGATCACCATCGGGGTCCCCCAGCTGGAGTCGTCGAGCGAGGACCGTGTCGAGCGCCGTACCGGAAACGACACCCATCTGGCCGGTCCTGGCAACGGCCCGAGCCAACCGCCAATCCGAGACGGCAATACCCATGCCACCTTGGATCAGCCAAGGTTCTCGCCGATGACCAACCGGCTCGGTGGGGCCCACGGTGTCCGGCGTGTCCATCACGTCGTCATCTGCCTCGTCTTCGAAGCGGTGCGCCCAGCACGCCGGGTCGCCACCCGTCTCGGATTCAGTCATCCGGCACCTCCGGTCAACGCTTCCTCGGCTTCGAGGACCGCGGGGAAGAGCAAGTTGTTCTCCTTGTGAACATGGAGATGGGTGTCGGCTTCGAGGTCAGCCAGCCCGGAATACAGGGCCTGGTAGCTGGTGCAGCCGTCGTCGGGAACCCGGTACTCGCCGGTCGTGGCTCGAATCCGGGCCAACAGCTCGCCAACCGTGTCGTGCTCACTCAACATCACCCGAATCGGATTCGAAAGGCTTCCGCAATGGAACGCCGGTGCGGAAGTTGCATCGGCCAGATCCCGGATCATCGGGAACAACACCCGCTCCTCCTTCATCAGGTGAGGTTCGAGATCGGCCCGAATCACATGGACCAACGCAGCAACCTCGAGGAGTTCGGGATGATTGGCGCCATGCACGGATGCGACCTTGTCGGCCAGCGCAACGAGTTGCGGCAGTGTGTCGCGGAGGTAGGCGTGGTGGGTGGCTTCGAGGTGGTCGACCAAGCCGTCGATGCCTTCCCATTCCGGCTCGGTCCTCGCGGCGGACGGCAGCGAGGCAGCGAGCGCGGCAGCAACGGCTTCGAGGTCGAGTCCTGCCAAACCGACCGCTTCGGCGAGGCTCCGCTTCCCGCCACAGCAATAATCCAGGCCGAGTGTTTCCAGACGCGGTGCGAACTCGGGGCGAGCGATGACGAGTTCGGCAAGCGTCGTGGTGGGATCGATGGTCGTCATTGCTGTCTCCTGGATTGCTGGGTCGTGGTTCGATTCATGTGAGGGCGATGGCGGTGGTGACGATCACCGCGAGTCCGTAGAACATCTGCTGCACGCCAATGACCACCGCAGGTTTCGGGGCGAGTCTGGCCGTGCCGAGATGCACGAGGGCGAGAGCCGAGATCGCGATGGTTGCAGCGACCGGCACCATGCCGACGGCCCATCCGAGCGCAGCCACCGCGCCGGCGGCGAGTTGGGCGCTGTCGCTGTGCCATGACGGTGCCGGCCGAGCCTTGGTCCGCAGGATCTGGCCCCGAACGTACGGGATCGCTGCGACCGACCGGGCCCCGATGACGATCCAAAGACCCCACGCCACACTCGCCGACGAGCCGCCCGTGAGAGCGATCGCCGCTGCAATCGACCCGATCCCGATCGATCCAGCCAACTCGGGGATCAGACGACGGCTCCGGCTTCGCATGTCGAACCAGAGCTCGAGGGCGACGAGCGGCGCCGCCACCAGCAAGGGTGCCCAGAAGGGGTCCCCAGCGCTCACGGCGTAGACCACCAAGGCGGCGATGACGGCCAACTCGACGACTGCGACCTTCGCTGCCATGAGCGTGCGGGGCAGCCAACGCTGCCGGAAGCGATCGACCAAGACCAGCTTCGACGGCGTGCGAGCCATGAACGCAACGATCGCTGCAAGGCCCAGCGCAAGCCCAGGCAGCGACCAGCCAACCAGCAGCCGAGCACCGCCGGTTCGGCGGTGAAGCTCCGACCTCCGTGTTCGGAGGGCAGCGCAACCGAGCGCAAGGACGCCGAGTGCTTGGCGCCGCCGCAGGCTCCGCCCTCGCCGGGGTCGCCGACAGCTTTCGGGCTCCGCTCATGACGAAACCGCCGAGGCATCGGCGACCGAGATTAGGGATTCTGGAACTCGGCTTTCGGCCCGAGGTAGTACCACCAGTTCAGCGCGAGACAGACCAGGTAGAAGACCGCGAAACCCGTCAGAGCGTACTCCGGCGTCGCCGTTCTTGATCTGCTCCCCGAACTCGTCCGGCACGATGAACGCTCCTGACGCAGCGACCGCCGACGTCCAGCCGAGTACCGGGCCCGCCTGCTCCTTGTCGAAGACGTTGGCGATCGTGCGGAACGTGGACCCATTGCCGATGCCGCTGGCGGCGAAGAGGACGAGGAAGAGGAGGAAGAACGGCAGGAAGAAGTCCTCGGGCGTTTCGGACTTGTATGCCTCTCGCAGGAAGTAAGCAACGCCGAGTGCACTGATCGTCATCACGATCGAGACCCAATGTGTCACCCGAGCGCCGCCGACCTTGTCGGCGATCCAGCCACCGACGGGCCGAATGAATGCGCCGATGAACGCTCCCATCCACGCGTAGGTCAGGGCCGGCGGCCCATCGAGGTTGGGGGTGTCATGGGTGATCACGCCGCCGACCTCGATGTGCTTGAACCCGAAGATCACCTTGATCGCCAGCGCGAACCCCGCCGAGTATCCGATGAAGCTGCCGAAGGTCATCGTGTAGATGACACTCATGATCCAGGTGTGCTTGTTGCCGAAGATCCGGTACTGCCGTTCGAGGTTGGGCTTGATGTCACCTGGGAGCTGCTTCAGCAGCCAGACCGTCGACGCCAGTACCGCTGCCATCACCGGCCACTTGGCCCAGGAGGGAGCCCCCAGGAAGGGGTCGGGCAGGATGATCGCCAGGCCGACGGCGGCCGGCACACAGGCCACCGCCAACATGCTGAGGATCTTGCCGAACGCATCCGGCGACACTGCCGATCTTCGGCGACACGGTGGCGGTCGCGATGTTGTTCATGCCGAACCAGGTGACGAACGCGAGCGGAATCAGGAACACGAGCCAGACGAACCCGGCATTGTGAATCCAGGTTTCGGTGCCGGCGTCGATGGTGCCGATGAGCGTTCCCGACGACGTCAGGAGTATCTTGCCGCCACCGCCGAACACGCCCGTCGTCATCACGAACGGAATGAGGATCTGCATCGTCGTCACCCCGGCGTTGCCGAGGCCGGCATTGAGGCCGAGAGCCAGACCCTGCATGCGCTTGGGGTAGAAGAAGCTGATGTTCGACATCGATGATGCGAAGTTGCCGCCGCCGAAGCCCGACAGGAACGCCAGGAGCTGGAAGACCCAGAGCGGCGTGTCGATGTCGAGGAGTGCGAAGCCGGTGCCGAGGGCGGGAATCATCAGCAAGAGCGTCGTCAGGAAGATCGTGTTTCGACCGCCCGAGATACGGATGAAGAAGCTGTTGGGAATCCGGAACGTCGCGCCGGTAAAGCCGGCGATCGCCGTCAGCGTGAACAGGTCACTCTGTTCGAACGGGAACCCCAGATTGAGCATCTGGACGGTGATGATGCTCCAGTAGAGCCATACGGCAAACCCGCAGAGCAGGCTGGGTATGGAGATCCAGAGGTTTCGTGTAGCGATCTTCTTGCCCGAGCTCTCCCAGAACGTTTCGTCCTCTGGATCCCAGGTTTGGATATCGGCCATTGCGATGGTCTCAGACTTTCTTCGTCGGTGCGGGTGGGGTGCTGCGAGTCGGGGGCTTCGAGTGGGATGATGCGATCAGGCGTCGCTGTTCGCAGCGACGGCACGTGGCGTCAGATCGTCTTCGAAATTGTCGGCATGGGAGTCCTTCGGGTCCTCGAGCATGAGGAGGGTGATGGCGAAACTGGCCGCCGCGCCGCCCGCGAGGATGAAGAAGAACGTCCTCGCGTCCACCAGCGAGTAGATCACGAGATACACGACGGCTCCGACGTTGCCATAGGCGCCTGCCATACCGGCGATCTGTCCCGTCATGCGCTTGTTGACCATGGGGATGACGGCGAACGTCGAACCCTCGGCTCCTTGCACGAACACGGAGGCGAACATCGTGATCGCAACGGCGACGACGAGCCAGCCGACGCCACCGAACGACGGCATCAGATCGCGGAGGCCATCGTCATCGACACCTGGTGCCCATTTGGCGATCAGGGCCATGAGTGCGAAGCCGACGACGATTCCGAGGACGTAGCCGAGCATCGTCTTCTTGCGACTTGCCATCTTGTCCGACAGGTAGCCGCCGAGCGGCCGGGCGACCAGATTCACGAAGGCGAAGGACGAGGCGACGATCCCTGCGAGAGTCGCCGTGACGACGGGCGCTCCCGCATCGTTGGTGAGGGGCACGAAGACCTCCTCGAAGAATTCGGGCAGCATCGAAACGACCGCGAGCTCGGCACCGAAGTTGGCGAAGTAGGTGGAGTTCAGCGCGACGACACTGCCGAAGTGATACTTCTCGTGTTCGGGCACACCCGCCTTCAGGTACGGCAGATTCACCTGCAACGTGCGGGCGGCATGCCCGAAGTACACGAGCGTGAGCAACCCATAGACCAGGTAGAGACCGGAGTCTGACAGGACGCGGTCCCCGTCGACCTCGACGTTGGAGATTCGCCAGGCCAACAGGCCGAGGGCGGCAACGAGAGGAATCGACCAAAGGAGATACTGCACGAGATCGCCATAGGACGACAGCAACATCGGCTCGGCCTTCTTGGTCGTGACCAGTGTTCGACCCTCCGGGACGTCACGGACGAGGAAGTAGTACATGACGCCGTAGATGGCGAGCACTGCCCCGTTGATGGCCATGGCCCACCGCCAGGCGTCTGGCCCGAGGCCGAACCAGTTGTCGAGAACAGTGATCGTGAGCCACGGCAGTGTCATGGCGGCGAAGGCGGAGCCGAAATTTCCCCAGCCGGCGTAGAACCCCTCGGCCCGACCGATGTACTTCGGAGGAAACCACTGGGCGACCATCTTGATGCCGATCACGAAACCGGCACCCACGCTGCTCAGCAGTAGCCGGGAGATCAACAGCTGGTCGAAGCTGTCGGCAAAGGCGAACCAGATCGTCGGAATGGCCATGGTGACCATCAACCAACTGAAGACGATGCGACTGCCGAACCGATCGATCAAGGCGCCGACGACGATTCGAGCCGGAATCGTCAGTGCGACGTTGGCGATCAGCAGGATCTTGATGTGCTCCTTGGTCAACCACTCCGAGCTCTCTCGCATCGTCGATCCGAGCGGCGCCAGATTGAACCACACGAAGAACGTCATGAAGAACGCAATCCAGGTGTAGTGGAGCACTCGGATGCGCTCCTGGCCGAAGTCGAGCAGCCGCGGCGGCTGGTCTGGGTCTACGACACCGTTGTCGCTCATGATCGATCCTTCAGGTCGGGGGCTTTCGCGATTCATCTCGGGGTACATGTGGGCGATGTCGGCGATCGATGTCACGGACAGTCGATCGGTGAGCACCTTGCGGGCCCGCGTCCAGGCGTCGTGGAGTGCGCAGCTGCCGGCGTCGACGCACGGTCGGTCCGCGACGACACACGACCGGTCTCGGTCGGTCCCTCGACCGCTTCGGTCAGCTCGAGCACCGTGACGTCGGTCAGCTCCGCTGCAAGCGTTAGCCGCCGTTGCGTCCGGGGTCGGATGTCACCCAACCCTGCGATACGAGTGGCCCCATCACGTGCGCCATGAACGCCGCGCTTGCTCCCAGTGCGTCGGCGAGCTCGCTGGTCTTCATCGGTTCACCTGCCGGCGCCAGGGTGATCATCGCCCTTGCCGCGAGGTCGGCCTTGCGGGTGGTTTCGAGTCTCATTGGTTCACGCGTTTGCGATCCGAGCGGTGAACCACCGTCGGCGGGCCACCCCCGACGAGTCCAGTCGGCTTGTGCGACCGTGACGGCGTCCGACGCATCGCCACCACCCGTTGCCAAGGCCGGAAGAAGTACTGGAGCGGAAGCGTGATGATATGAACCAGGCGGGTGAAGGGGAACAACCCGAGGAAGACGAAGAAGGCGAGCACGTGCACCTTCAACACGATCGGCAATGCCGCCACCAGGTCGGGGTCCGGCTGGAAGATCAGCAGTCCTCGGATGTACGGAACGAAAATCGCCGTCCCCCAGTACGAGCCCCATCGGTAGCCGATCGCAATCCAGATACCGGTGACGACCTGGGTGGCGATCGTTGCGAAGACGACCAGATCCATCGTGGTCGTCACCCTTCGAATTCGGTGATTCGTGAGTCGTCGGTGGATGAGGATCGTCAGCCCACAGGCGGCCCAGAGCGCGAGAGCGAGCCCGGTGATCTCGAGGAGGTAGAGCCGCAGCGGTCGCGCCGTTCCAGAGCTCGAAACCCTGGGGGATGATCAGTGCGGCCAGATGTCCGAGGAGGATCAGCGAGAGCCCCCAGTGAAACGAGAACGTGCCCCAATAGAGCTGCTTGCTCTCGAGGAGTTGCGACGAGAGTGAGCTGACCGAGAATGGGTGGCGTTTCCAACGGATGACCGTGACGACGACGGCGAGGACGCCGACGACATACGGGCACCACACCGAACAGGAAGTCGTTCAGACTCATCGTCGCTTTCCGATCGTCAGGGGCCGTAGATCTGCGACCAGGTCGACCGTTGCTGCCAGCAGGTGCCGGTACGGGCTGTCGGGCGACGCGGTGTGGAGAACCTGTTTCATCGTCGTCGCCGCACTCGGCAGCACATCGACCAAGTCTCCGAGCGGTTCGTCGACGCCGCCAGATACCGCAACACCGGCTCGATGTGGTCGGGCAAGTTCGCCGCCGAATTCCACGCCCGCGTGTGCCATCTCCACCTTCAACGCCGCCATGAACGCACCGCGCCGATAGTTCTCTCCCCATGCGACATCGCCGACGTACGGGATGAACTGCGGCGTGAGGTCGATCGTCGCCGTGTGCAGTTCCTCCCACTCGCCGAGGCTGCAGCGCAGCAACGGCGTCGTGGAATCGACGCATGTGCACCTCGACCGGGCCTCGCAGCCACAGGGTGACGGCCGCGTCGAGATCGCCGGCCGCGGTCGGGTGCGGGTAGCGGTAGCCCATGGCGACGACGACTGCGGGGTGCATCACAACCCCCTTGCCGGAGCGGTGCGGGGTCCGAAGCCCATCTCGCCCTTTGGCCGAGAACGGGTCGTTGAGTGACTCGATCGACATCTCGCGGTGGTAGGGCGGCAGCACGAAACGATCCTCGATGGTCGGAATGGTCGTGAGCCTGTAGATCGGCTTCGGTCCTGCGCCTCGGTCGAGTCCGACGCTCTCGAGCATGTCGAGCGTTGCCTGATCGATCGACTGGTCGACGCTCTGGCGACGCTTGTAGGTACGCACCGCAAGCATCGTTCGAAGAATCCGCCGGATCGGCTCGGAGTCGCCGTTGGAGAAGAGGTTGGCGAGATAGCCAACCGGAAGCCGGGCCTTGTCGAGCTGGTCGAAGAGTTCGAAGTCTTCTCGCTCGGCCGGCAGGTCCAGGTTGACCAGGTTGTTCTCGACCGTGCTCATGATCGGTGACAGCGGCGGGATGTAGTACATCATCGCCAGCGTGCGGTACTCGGGGTGGAGCGGGAGTGCCATCCCCCATTCCTTGACGAACTTGTAGACCGGGGAGCGCTGCGCCGAATCGATCCACCCTTCGTCGATGCCTGACTCGAGCGCTGCGGCAACCACCGCCGGGTCGTTCGGATCGAGGAGGATGTCGAGCTGAGCGTCGAGCAGTTCGTCGTCGGGTGCCGACGCAACCGCAGCGATCCGGTCGGCGTCGTACAGGAGCACGCCCATGTAGCGAATGCGGCCGACACACGAGTGGGCGCACGGCCGGTGCCTGTCCGGTCTCGAGTCGGGGGAAGCAAAGAATGCATTTCTCGGACTTGCCGGTGGTCCAGTTGTAATAGACCTTCTTGTATGGGCAGGCCGAGACGCACATGCGCCAGCCTCGACACTTGTCTTCGTTGACGAGGACGACGCCGTCTTCGGCTCGCTTGTAGATCGCACCGCTCGGGCAAGCGCCGACGCACGACGGGTTCAGGCAGTGATTGCAGATGCGGGGCAGGTAGTTGAAGACGACCCGCTCGATCTCTTCGAGCTGTGCCCGGGTGGCCGGGTCGATGCCCTCCATCGACGGATCGTTGGCGGCATAGAGGTTGGAACCCACCGAGATCGTCATCCCAGTTGGGTCCGGTCGTGATCTCCATCTCATCGCCGGTGATCTTCGAGATCGGAACGGCCGTCGGCTGCTGGGTCGACTGCGGCGAGGTGAACAGGTCGCCGTACTTGAAGGTGAAGGGGTCGTAGTAGTCCTCGAGCTCGGGCAGCGAGGGGTTGTAGAACGCTTTCGCAACGCCGCCTCCCCTCGAATGCAACGTCAGCTTGAGACGACCCTTCTTGTCTCGACGCCATCCGCCCTTGTAGTGCTCCTGGTCCTCCCAGCCGGTTGGGTAGCCCGTTCCCGGTCGGGTCTCGACGTTGTTCCACCACATGTACTCGGCGCCTTCGCGGTCGGTCCACAGGTTCTTGCAGGCGACGGAACAGGTATGGCATCCGATGCACTTGTCGAGATGGAACAGCATGCTCATCTGAGCTCTGACTCTCATGGGGATGCCTCTCAGTACTTCGGCTTGTCGATGCGGTGGACGTACACGAACGTGTCCCGGTTGACCCCTGTCGGACCCCAGTAGTTGAAGCCGTAGGAGAACTGGGCGTACCCGCCGCTCATCAGCACTGGCTTCAGCCGAGTTCGTGTCAGCGAGTTGTTCATGCCCGCCCGCGTGTCTTGCGCCTCGGCGAGATCGGAACGCCCACCGTCCGCTCCGGTGCGTGGTAGACGAAGACGGTGCCCCTCGGGTATCCGCGACGAGGTGGTGCAGCGTTGGACGAACACGCCGTTGTCGTTGTAGAGCTCGACCCAGTCGTTGTCGGCGATGCCGAGGTCGGCTCGCGTCGTTCACGTTCATCCAGATCGGATAGCCGCCACGGGACAGCGTCATCATCCGGTCGTTCTCGGAGTACGTCGAGTGAATCGACCACTTCCCGTGAGGCGTGATGTAGTTGAACATCCGCCCGTCCTGGCCCTCGGCCAGTGATTCCTCGGTCTCGGACAACATGGTGTGATCCGGGCGAGGCTTGTAGACCGGCAGGTGCTCACCCCAGGCGAGGTACTGCTCGTGATCGAGGTAGAGGTGCTGGCGTCCGGTGAGCGTTCGCCACGGAATCAGGTGCTCGACGTTCAGGGTGAAGGGGTTGTAGGCCCGACCCTTCGTGACGATGCCGCTCCACGTTGGCGTGGTGAGGATGCGCCGAGGCTGGGCGACGATGTCGGCGAAGCTGGTGCGAATGTCACGTTGTCCGGCACCGAGGTGGGTCAGGCTCAGCCCGGTCTTCGCCTCCTCCGCCTCGAATGCCCGATGCGCCAGCTCGCCGTTGGAGGCCGGGTCGAGGGCAAGGATCGCCTCGGCGACCTGCCGGCCTCGCTTCAACGACGGCCGCAGGACGCCTCCAGCGTCACGGGAGGCTTCATCGGGCTGCTTGCGTGCGAGTTCGTCGTAGAAGTCCTCGACCGGGATCTTGAGGCCGTGGGCCCCGACGCCATTGGTTCGCATCGCTTCCCCCAACGACGTCATCTGCTCGTAGAGCGTGGAGTAGTCACGCTTTTGCACCTTGAACTTCGGCATCGTCTTGCCCGGGATGGCCTCGACTTCACCGGTGCGCCAGTCCCCCATCGTCGGCTGCGTGATCTCGTCGGACGTGTCGTGCGCCAGCGGCTGCATGATGAGGTCTTCCACCTGCCCGAGTCGCCCGCCTGCGAGTTCGGAGACCTTCTTCGCCAGCCCGGTGAAGATGTCCCAGTCGGGCCGCGACTCCCACGATGGTGGCACCGCCGCCTGCATCGGGTTGATGAACGAGTGCATGTCGGTGGTGTTGAGGTCGTCCTTCTCGTACCACGTTGCGGCGGGCAGGACGATGTCGGAATACAGCGCCGAGGTGTCCATCCGGAAGTTGAGATCGACGACCAGATCCATCTTGCCGATCGGCGCCATCGGGCCGCACCGTCACCTCGGTGACACCGTGGTCGGCGGGCTCGGCGGCGATGGCCGTGGAGTGCGTTCCCAGGTAGTGCTTCATGAAGAACTCGTGGCCCTTGGCCGAGGTGCCGATGGCGTTGCCGCGCCAGATGAACCACGTCCGAGGCCAGTTCTCGGGGGCATCCGGATCGTCGATCGAGAACTCGAGGTCGCCGCTCTTCAGTCGTTCGACAACGCTGGCGACGACCGCTTCATCGGTCTCGGCTCCGCCGCGGCGAGCCTGACGGATCACCTTGAGCGGGTTCTCCTTGAACTGCGGGAAGAACGGCAACCAGCCCATGCGCACCGCTCGAGCCTGGTGGTCGATCGTATGGTCGAACCGCTCGGGGTGGCTGTCGGGAAGGGCGTCGTATTCGCGGTAGCCCCGCTCGTAGCGCCACTGATCGGAGTGGACGTAATGGAATGACGGTGTGTTCTGGTGGCGAGGCGCCATGCCCCAGTCCTGGCCGAAGGCGATCGATCCCCAGGAGGCATGGCAGACGAGCTTTTCCTGCCCGACGTAGTGAGCCAGGCCGCCACCGTTGACACCGACCGAACCGGTCAGGAGCAATGCCGTGATGCCCGACCGATAGAGCAGGTTGTTGTGGTACCAGTGGTTGGCGCCGGCACCGATGATGATCATGTTCTTGCCCTTGGTGAGCTCGCCGTTGCGAGCCCACTCCCTGGCGAACTTGATGACGCTGTCACGGTGGATGCCGGTGTACTGCTCCTGCCACGCCGGGGTGTAGAGCGCATCGGCATCGTCGTAGGTGGCGGCGTTGGCCCCCTTGAGTCCACGGTCGACACCGAACCTCGCCATGAGCAGGTCGAGGACGGTGGTGACCTGTACCGGACCGGTCGAGGTTTTGATGGTGCGAACCGGCACCGAGCGGGTCACGGTGGTATCGCCTCGCCCGGCATCGCCGGCCTCGAAGATCTCCAGTTCGACCAGAGCCGTGCCGTCGTTGTCGTCGATGAACGTGAGGGTGGGCGCGATGGGTTCGCCGAGCACGCTGTCGAACAGTTCGAGGTTCCAGCGCCCCTTCTCGTCGTGGGCCCATCGATCGCCGATCGCACCATTCGGCATCCGCGGCTCGTTGGCCTCGGCATCCCACATGAGCAGCTTCCACTCGCCGTTCTCGGTGTCGGCGTACCGCTCGACCCGATCGGCTCGCAGGTATTTGCCGGGCCGGCCGTCAGCCACTTCCACCAGGAACGGAAGGTCGGTGTACTGCTTGGTGTAGTCCTGGAAGTAGTCGACCTGGCGATCGCGATAGACCTCGCTGAGAAGCACGTGATCGACAGCCAGCCAGAATGCGGTGTCTTGGCCGGGGTTGGAGGGGATCCACCAGTCGGCGTATTTGGCGACCTGAGAGAAGTCGGGACTGAAGACCGTCAGCTTGGCGCCGGCGTGGCGCACCTCGGCGAGGAAGTGCGTGTCGGGGGTGCGGGTCATGTTGAGGTTCGCACCCATGACGGCGATGAACCGGGCGTTGTACCAGTCGGCCGATTCGGGAACGTCGGTCTGCTCGCCCCAGGTCTCCGGCGATGCCGGCGGGAGGTCGCAATACCAATCGTAGAAGCTCATGACGGCGCCACCGATCAGCGACATGAATCGACTGCCTGCGGCGTAGCTCACCTGCGACATGGCGGGGATCGGCGAAAATCCGGCGACCCGATCGGGACCGTGTTCGGCGATGGTGTGCACCACCGATGCGGCGGCGATCTCCAGCGCCTCGTCCCAGCTGATGCGCCGGAAGCCGCCCTTGCCCCGTGCCGTTTGGTATCGGGCTCGCTTGACCGGGTCGTTCTGGATCGAGGCCCACGCGTCGACCGGCCCGCCGTAGTACTCCTTGCGTGCCTGGCGGTACATGTCGACCAGGGCGCCACGGGCGTAGGGGTACTTCACTCGGATCGGCGAGTACAGGTACCACGAGTACGAGATGCCCCGCTGGCAACCCCGCGGTTCATAGGGAGGCAAGCCCTCTTCGAGCTGCGGATAGTCGGTGGCCTGCAGCTCCCAGGTCACGATGCCTTCCTTGACGAAGACCTCCCACGAACAGCTCCCGGTACAGTTCACGCCGTGTGTCGTTCGCACCCGCTTGTCGTGCTGGAAGCGGTTCCGGTAGAACTCCTCCCACTTGCGGGCGGCAGGATCAACCGACTCCTGGATCCACTGGTTCATCGTCGACTCCTCAACCGTTCTGCATAGGTCTGTCGCATGCCCCGCCACGCAATGGCCATGCCGCCGAACAGCACGATGAGCAGGGCCAGGCCGGCAACGACCAGCCCATCGACTGGCCCATCGTCGACATCGGCCGAGGGTGTGATCGCGAGGTAGGCAACCAAATCGGCGATCTCGGGCTCGGTCATCGGACGATCGGCGAAGATCGGAGTCATCGTTGCGCTCGGCGGGTTGGCGAGCCAGCCGGTCAAGCCTGCTTCGCCTCCGAGCCGATCGAAGGCCGTGGTCAGATCGGGCCCGAGGCTGCTGCCACCGAGGTTGCCCTCGGCGCCTGCGGTGTGGCAGGCGGCGCAGGCAGCCGCTCCGTTGTCTAGCCCGTCAGATCCGAGAAACAGCTCGCGTCCGCGGTCGGGGTCGCCCACGGTTGGCGGCGCAGCCATCGTCGTCTCCGTCGATGGCTGGTCGGTCTCCCCGCTGCCTGATGCGCCGGCCAGCGAGACGACGTGCGCGACGACCGCGTCGAGCTCGGCGCCTTCGAGCGCTGGCACCGGCGGCATCACACTGTCGTAGGCGACACCATCGACTTCGATCGGCCCGGTCTTGCCGTTAGCGATCACCTCGGCCACGTAGGCCGCATCGGCCGCTGCGGGATTGCCGGCAAGCGGCGGGAACGTGCCGGCAATGCCGGAGCCATCTGCCTGGTGACACGAAGCGCAGTTTGCGACGAATCCTGCCTCGCCGACGTCTGCCTGTGCTCGGGCCTGCACCGTGGGAGGCGCGAAGACCCCAGCAAGTGCAAGGCTCAGAGCGACCAAGAGGAACACGCCCACTCCTTGTGAACTTCGCTTCTCTTGATTCTCTGACTCTTTGAGTATGTGTTTCACCGATTGTGAGTATCGAGAGCCGGCGAAACCCGAGCCAGGGCAAAAAGTCCCTACTGCGTCACCGCCTTCACATTGTCGGCGCCACCCACCCCGGCGTTGGCTGTGGCGTTGCCAACGCCCACGAGTGCCCAAACGGGTCCACGACGACGCCGTACCGATCACCCCAGAACACTTCCTGGACGGCCATTGCTTCGACGCCACCTGCAGCCACCGCCCGCTGCATCCATGCGTCAGCGTCGTCGACGATCAGATGGATCGTGACGGGACTGCCATCGAGTGCCTTCGGCGAGAACATGCCGAACTCGAGATTCTCGTCGACGAGCATCACGGACGATCCGTTGATGCGGATCGCGGCGTGCAACAACTTCCCGTCCGGCCCCGGTGTTCGCATGATTTCCTCGGCACCAAAGGCGGCGACATAGAAGTCGATGGCCGCGGCCGCATCGTCACACACCATGTGTGGGGAGAGGCGATGCATGCCGTCGCTGATGGATCGCTGTTCACCGATCGAGGCACTCACTTCTGGGCCCGGGAGACTCGCGTTGGTGTCGCTGACGACCGGTCGACTTGATCCATTGTTCGCCCCTTGCTCGCGGTTGACACCGAGACTACCGATTCACCCATCGCCCTGGAGGATGTCTGACGTTCGGTCTCCGCGTGCCCACCCAGTCGAGCTCACCGCCTCCGAGGTTACTGACGCTCATCAAGGAAGGAGAAACGCGTGGAGGACCGCCGCGAACACTCAGGCACCGAGACCCCATCGACCCTGACGACGTCGTCACTCTTCTCGGTGAGCGCAACATCGCAGCGGTCTGCTCCTTCGACATCGAGAGCAGCGCGGGGACCGCGACGGACAGCGTCTGTCGCCGAGCCAGATCGCAGCGCTGCTCGAGCAGCGACTGGTCCGAGGGGATTGATCCCGACTCGACCTCGATATCGCGATGACCGCTACGAATCTCACCGACCTCACCCGTCATGTCGCCGATCTGTCGGGTCTCCTGACATGCTCTGTGGATGCTGAGTACCGAACTCGAAGACATCCAGGTCGAGGTCGTCCGTCGCAACCCGGCCGAACCCGAATTCCATCAGGCGGTCCGAGAGGTCTTGAACACGCTGGGCCCGGTGGTGGCCAAGCACCCGGAGTTCGCCCGACGCAAGATCATCCAGCGAATCTGCGAACCCGAACGACAGATCATCTTTCGGGTTCCTTGGGAAGACGACCAGGGACAGGTGCACATCAACCGCGGCTTCCGGGTCGAATCCAACAGTGCGCTGGGGCCCTACAAGGGCGGGCTGCGCTTCCACCCATCGGTCAGCCTCGGCACCATCAAGTTCCTGGGCTTCGAGCAGACGTTCAAGAACGCCCTCACCGGCATGCCGATCGGCGGCGGCAAGGGCGGAGCCGACTTCGACCCGAAACAGCGATCCGACAGCGAGATCATGCGCTTCTGTCAGGCCTTCATGACCGAGCTCTACCGCCACATCGGTGAGCACACCGACGTCCCCGCCGGCGACATCGGCGTCGGCAGCCGAGAGATCGGTTTCCTGTTCGGGCAATACAAACGCATCACCAACCGATACGAGTCCGGAACGATGACCGGCAAAGGCATCGAATGGGGTGGCTCGCTCGTGCGTACCGAAGCGACCGGCTACGGCGCGGTGTACTTCATCGACGAGATGCTGCGGGCACGGGAAACCGACCTCGATGGCCGTACCTGTGTCGTGTCGGGGTCGGGGAACGTCGCCATCTACGCAATGGAGAAGCTCCAGCAACTGGGAGCCAAGGTGGTGGCCTGTTCGGATTCCGACGGCGTCGTGCATGACCCCGACGGCATCGACCTCGACCTGGTGAAGCGGATCAAGCTCGTCGAGCGGGGCCGGATACACGACCTACACTGCGGCCCGATCATCTGCGACCTATGTGGCCGGCGGCGAGATCTGGGCCATCCCCTGCCATATCGCCATCCCGGCCGCCACCCAAAACGAACTGTCCGGTCGCGACGCGGCCCGCCTGGTCGACAACGGCTGTATCGCTCTTGCCGAAGGGGCCAACATGCCCTGCACGGCCGAGGCAGTCGAGGTGTTCCTCGAAGCGAAGGTCGCCTTCGGTCCGGGCAAAGCGGCGAACGCCGGCGGCGTCGCGACCTCGGCGCTCGAAATGCAGCAGAACGCAAGCCGCGACTCCTGGACGTTCGAGCACACCGAGCAGCGACTCGCCGCCATCATGGCCAACATCCATGCGACCTGTCTGGCGACTGCCGACGAGTTCGGGATGTCGGGCAACTACGTGGCGGGAGCCAACATCGCCGGCTTCCAACGAGTCGCCGGCGCCATGCTCGCGCTCGGCCTCATCTGAACACCGTCGAGACCACCATCCAGACCACCGTGGCCAAGATGGCCCGAAGGCGTGTGCCTACGGTGGCTGGTTTCGGGGCGATCGGTCCGCCATCGACGACCTCGACCGGACGCTCAATCGCCGGGTCGGGTCGTTCCGATGAACACGATGTCGGCCACGGCGTCGATCCCCCGCTTGCTGCCGTTCGGGGTGGTGATGGTGACGCCGGGTTCGACGGTGAAGGTGTCGTCGTCGACGGTCATGGTGCCGGTGCCTTGCACGAAGTGGTAGACGGCTTCTGGCGATGGGTGGATCGGGATCGACTGGCCGGCCCTGAGGCCGACGAGCACCGCCTTGAGTTGATCGGTCTCGAGGAGGGTGGTCGGCGAGGGGCCGTGATCACCGAAGGTCACCGTCTCCTTCCAGTTCGGATAGCAGGTGGGGGTGTCCTGACTTGGCATGGGGGCGTTTCCTTGGTTCGTGCGGGTTGCGGTCGTTGATGATCAGGAGTGGGCGCCGCTTCGGGCTTCAGGTGAGGCCCTTGGCCAACTGATCGAAGCAGGCTTCGATCAGGTCCGGCAGTGCCGTGGCCTGAGCGGTGAGGAGCCAGTGTGGGAGCGAGGATCGCATGCACGCCAGGGCGGCTGATGCGAGCAGCCGAGATTCGAGTTGGCCGACGTCGGGTCCCGCCCGGTCGATCAGGACGTCGGTGAGGGCGTCTTCCCAGCCGGCTTGGAGCTGCAGACTGCGGGCATAGACCGGTGGGTGGGCGGCCATGATCGTGAACCGGCGGACGAGGTCGTCTCGTCGCGCTTCGTAATCGGCGGCCACGGTGACGAACGATGCCTGCAACGCGGCCCAGGGGGGTTCCGAGACGGGTCGGGCACGGAGGACGTCGATGATTCGGTCGAGCCGGGATGCGTAGTCGGCGAGAACGACGTCTTCCTTGGTCGGGAAGTAGTAGAAGAACGTCCTCGGCGCGATGTCGGCAGCAGCGGCGATGTCTTCGATCGTGGTTCCGTCGAAGCCGCGCTCTTCGAACAGGTCGATTGCGGCCTCCTCGATGCAGCGACGCCGTTCCCTCTTCTTGCGTTCACGCAGCCCCACGTTCTCGGTCACGGCGGCCATCTTGACAGAACATCACATTTGATGCAAGATCGCAGTCACTGCGATATTTGATCCGAGTTCGGAATCAGGCTCGTGGCCGCCCCGAAGGAGGCACCGCTCATGTCGAACTGGCTTTCCCGCGTCGGACGATTCGCCGCAGGCCACCGGGCCTGGGTGGTTGCGGCCTGGCTCCTGATCGCTCTGGGTGCCGTCGTCGTCGATCGCACGGCCGGTGGTGGCACCGTCGACAACTTCGAGGTCCCCGGTGTCGAGTCCCAGCAGGCGGTCGACCTGTTGAAGGAGACCTTCCCCGAACGATCCGGGGCCACGGCGATGGTGGTGTTCCACACCAGCGAGGGAACGGTCACCGACCAAGCCTCGGCCGCCGGTATTGCCGCCACGGTGGCCGAGGTCCGAGCGCTGGACCATGTGCTGGCAGTGACCGAACCACTGGCCAGCCCTCGATCGATTTCCGCCGATGGCGCAACGGCATTTGCGTCGGTGCAGTTCGACGGGTCGACCGCCGATCTCGGCCGTGAGGCGCTCGATGCGCTGATCGAGACGGCCGGGCCTGCGGAGGCCGTCGGGGTGCAGGTGGAGTACGGCGGGGAACTCCCCACGGTGCTGAAGGAACGCACCACCGGCCCGGCCGAGATGATCGGCATCATCGCCGCACTGATCATCTTGTTCATCACGTTCCGTAGCGTCTACTCCGCGGTTCTCCCCCTGGGAGTCGCAGTGCTCGGCCTCGTCACCGGTCTTTCTCTGGTCGGACTACTGGGGGCGGTGATCGACATTCCCTCGGTCGCTCCCCGCCTGGGCACGATGATCGGTCTCGGCGTCGGGATCGACTACGCCCTGTTCATCCTGAGCAGGCATCGAGACCACCTCGAAGCCGGGATGGACAACACCGAATCGATCGGCCGGACCAACGCCACCGCCGGTCAGGCCGTGGTGGTGGCGGGCGGCACCGTGGTGGTTGCCATCCTCGGGTTGCAGCTCGCGGGGATCCCCTTCGTTGCCGCGCTCGGCTACTCGGCCTCGCTCGTCGTTGCCATCGCCGTGATCGTTGCCATCACCCTGCTCCCCGCACTGCTCGCGTTCGCCGGACCGCGGGTGCTGGCCGAGTCCCATCGCGAAGCAGCCGCCCAGGCATCGGCCAAGGTCACCTCAGGTGAAGCACTCGAGGTGAGCGAGGGTCACAGCGGCTGGGTGCGTTGGGCCCACTGGGTGGCGTTCCACCCATGGCGATCGGCCATTGCGTCCACGCTGGTCTTGTTGGTGCTGGCGATTCCGGTCCTCGACATGCGCCTCGGTCAGGCAGACGCCGGCACCGACCCGACCTCCACCACCCACCGCCGAGCCTACGATCTGCTCGCCACCGGGTTCGGCGACGGATTCAACGGACCACTCCTGCTCACCATCGACCTGGGTTCCTCTGCCGACTCCCCTGCCGACGCTGCGGTACTGGACGGCATCGCGGCTGCGGTCGGCGCCGACCCTGGGGTGGCCGCCGTGTCCCCGCCGGAAGTCAATGCGGCGGGCGACACCGCGCTGATCACCGCCATCCCCACCACCAAACCCCAGGACCAGGCGACCAGCGATCTCGTGCACCGACTCCGCGGCACCACGCTTCCCACAGCAACCGCGGGAACCGACACCACCGCTCTCGTCGGTGGACCGACCGCCGGGTTCATCGACCAATCCGACAAGATCGCCGGCCGACTGATGTGGTTCATCGCCGCCGTGGTGTCGTTGTCGTTCCTGTTGCTGATGATGGTGTTCCGGTCCATCCTCGTCCCGCTCAAGGCGGCATTGCTGAACCTGTTGTCGATCGGCGCCGCCTACGGCGTCGTCGTGGCCGTCTTCCAATGGGGCTGGGGACGATCGTTGATCGGGCTCGAGGAAGCGGTACCAATCGCGTCGTTCGTCCCGATGATGATGTTCGCCATCCTGTTCGGACTGTCGATGGACTACGAAGTGTTCATTCTCTCCCGCATCCGGGAGGAGTACCACCGAGGCCACACCAACATCGACAGTGTCGTGGAGGGCCTCGGCGCCACCGCCAAGGTCATCACCGCCGCCGCCCTGATCATGATCAGCGTGTTCCTCGGTTTCGTCGGCAGCGCCGACCCGGTGGTCAAGATGATGGGTATCGGCCTCGCCACCGCCGTCGCCGTCGATGCCACCATCGTGCGCATGGTCCTCGTCCCCTCCACCATGGCGCTCGTCGGAGACCCGAACTGGTGGCTCCCGAAGTGGCTCGACCGGATCCTTCCCCGGCTCGACATCGAAGGCGAACCCGAGATCGAACCACCACCGCCTACTCCATCTGCCCCGCTGGCTTCACACCGATGAAGCGCCAGACCCGCGACGGGTTTCCACTCACCAACGAGATCCAGGGAGTCTCGCCATCCACGGCGAACCGGTCGGATTCGTCTATTTGAAACTAGAAATATGACTTCGGCGTATGCTTGCCGACGTGAAGGACGAGCGACAGCTCCAACGGCAGGCGCAGGCACTGGGTGACCCATCACGCTTTGCGATCTTCGAGCACATCGCCCAATCGGCGACGCCGGTGGGTATCGCCGAACTCACCGAGCTGATGGGTTTCAATCACAATGCGATCCGTCAACATCTCGCCAAACTCCTCGAGGCCGACCTGATCGCCGAGTCGACCGAGAAGCGAACGACGCGAGGGCGTCCCCGCCTGACCTATCAGGCCAGGCATGATGCATTCGACCGTTTTCAGAACCGGCCCGGAGGCTCGTACCAGCGGCTCGCGGCGATGCTGCTCGATCTGGCGACGTCGGGTGATGCCGCCTACGAGGTCGGTCGTCGTTCGGCATCGTGCCCTGCTGCCGGCGACGCCGGGGACCTCGCCCTCGCCGGCAGCGATCTCACCACCGACGAGATCGCCGGTGCTCTCGCCGGCCGCCTCGAACTCGATGGTTTCGACCCGTCGGTGAAGGGGTCGAAGGTCACGCTCGGTCGTTGTCCGTTCGCCGAGCTCGCAGCCGTCGACGCCGACGTGGTGTGCGAATTGCATCGCGGCCTGATCGACGGCTGCCTCGAGCAGCTCCCGGGCGCTGCTCGGGCCGTTCTCTCGCCGAAACCGCCCCACCGGGCGGGCTGCATCGTGACCCTCGATCCCGGCTCCTGAAGCCCCGACTCCGAAAGCGCAACCCATGTCTGTGTTCCTACTTCCGCCCGATCCGATCGAATCACTCGAGGACTACCTCGCCACCCCGACCGGCGGTGTCGGCCTGGAGACGGCGCTGCGGATCGGACCCGACGAGACCATCGGCATGATCGCCGCTTCCGGACTTCGAGGGCGCGGAGGAGGCGGCTTTCCCACCGGTCGAAAGTGGGCCGGCATCGCCGATCAGGTCGGACTGCGTCATTATCTCGTCTGCAACGGCGCCGAAGGTGAGCCCGGAACGTTCAAGGACCGGGCGCTGATCCGGGCCAACCCGTACCAGGTCGTCGAGGGCCTGCTCATCGCGGCTCACGCCATCGCCGCCGAGGAGATCTTCATCTGCCTCAAGGCCAGCTTCGAGCGTGAGATCGCCATCATCACCTCCGTGGTGCAGGAGTTCCAGAACGGTGGGCTCGGCGGCGACTACACCGTTTCCATCGTCGCCGGGCCCGAGGAGTACCTCTTCGGGGAAGAAAAGGCGATGCTCGAGGTGATCGAGGGCAAACCGCCGCTGCCTCGCTGGTTCCCGCCCTACGAGCAGGGACTGTTCGCTGCGTCGCCGCAAACCGGTTGGGAGGCCGGACCGCACGGTGAACGTGGCCGAACCGACGAGCCCAATCCCACGCTGGTCAACAACGTCGAGACCCTGGCCAACGTCCCCCACATCCTCGCCAACGGCGCCGAGTGGTTTCGCTCGATGGGGACCGATGAGGCGCCGGGCACGATCGTCGCGACGGTGGTCGGTGACGTCGTCTCCCCCGGCGTCGGCGAAGTCGAGATCGGTACATCGCTCGGGCTGGTCATCGACTCGGTGGGTGGCGGTGTCGAGCCCGGTCGGTCGGTCAAGGCGGTGTTCTCCGGCGTCGCCAACCCGGTCGTCACCCATGCACACCTCGATACGCCGGTCAGCTACGAGGGGTTCGCCTCGATCGGCAGCGGCATGGGGTCTGCCGGATTCATCGTGCACGACGACACCTCGTGCATGGTCGACGCCGCCTACCGGTTCTCGCGATTCCTCGCCGTCGAATCGTGTGGTCAGTGCCCACCCTGCAAGATCGGCACGGGCGCCATCACCAACAGCCTCGAACGCATCGAAACCGGCGCCGGCAACGACCGCGACCTGGCCATCATCGAGGGCTGGCTCAAGCGGGTGACCGACGGCAGCCGCTGCTACCTCGCGACCGAGGAGCAGCTCGTCGTCGCCAGTCTGCTGCGTGCCTTCCCCGAGGAGTTCGCCGAGCACCTCGAATCACACCGGTGCCCTCGACCCTCATCTCGCCCCTTCCCGAAGATCGTGGACCTCGTCGACGGTCGAGCGACCTACGACGAGTCGTTCTGGCGCAAGCGCCCCGACTGGACCTACGACGAAGCCTGAACCCGCGCTCACGGCTCGCCGTCGCCGGCTTGGAAGAAACCCAATGCTCCCCTGACCGGTGCCAACACCCAGATTTCGGGTCGACCGGGTCAGGATCGGTTCACGTTGCTCGCCGCGTGACGCCGAGCGGGCTCCGTCGACGATGGATGCTCAGATAGCTGAGGCCTCCCCTGCCGGCCGAGATCGATCGCCGCGCCCCTCTCGGGACGAGCGCAACATGGTCGACCTCGAGCCGGCGGGTCTGCTCATCGACCGTGAGTTCCCCTCTCCCTGCCTGCACGACGATGAGCACATCGACGTCGTCGTTGACATGACTCTCGATCCCTGACTCGGGGTCGAGCCGCACCAAGTTGGCGTCGAGGTCGCCTCCGTGCGGCAAGCTCCAGACCGCACCACCCGACCCCACGGCCGCCTCACTCAGGTCGACCACCATCGGACCACAGTCCTGGTTCGATGATTCAGCAGAGTGCTGGTCATCGAAGAGGTGGGCCCAGCAGGGCGGATCGCCGCCACGATCGCCGTCAGTCATCAGCGGACCCCGATCGTTCGATGCTCATCGGAGTCCGATGGCCGTGGCGAGGATCACCGCGATCCCGAAGAGCATCTGTTGCACCCCGATCACCACTGCTGGCCTCGGTGGCAGCCGGGTTGCCACCAGATTGACGACCCCGAGCACGACGAGCGCACCGACGGCCAAGGCCGGCACCAGATCGAGGGCCCAACCCAGCGACACCGCAGCGATCGAGAGCAGCTGAGCGACGTCGCTGTGCCAGGTCGGCGCCGGCCGAGACTTGGTCCGCTGGATCTGTCCACGCACATACGGGATGGCGGCAACCGATCGGGCAGCGATCACGACCCACAGCCCCCAAGCCAGGCGAGCCGATGAGCCGTCGGCGAGCGCGATCGCCGTGGCGACCGCACCGATACCGACCGAACCGGCCAGTTCAGGAACCAGCCGGCGGCCGCGACTGCGCATGTCGTACCAGAGCTCGAGCGCAACGAGCGGCGCGGCCACGGCCAACGGCACCCAGAACCGCTCCCCGGCGGTCGCTGCGTACAGCACCAGTGCAACGATGATCGCCGACTCGAGAGTCGCGACCTGTGCGGCCACCCGAGTTCGAGGCAGCCATCGATGCCGGAAGCAATCGACCAACACGAGCTTCGACGGCGTGCGTGCCAAGAACGCCAGCATCGCCGCGACGCCCAACGCCAGTCCTGGGAACGACCATGCGACGAGGAGACCGAGCACGGCCGGCTCGGCCGTCAGGCTCCAGCCCCCGTGCTCGGACGGCAAGGCCACCGACCGCCAAGACACCGCTGCGTCCGAAGATGTCCGGCCCGTCGACCCCGCCCGGGCCGTCGAGCGCCGTGCGAGCGTACTCATGACCGCACCGCCGAGGCTTCGGTGACCGATATCGCGTCCAGCGAAGCTCGGAGCTCGGCGCGGGCACGCAACCAGGGAACGTGCAGCGCACAGATCCCGCGTTCGTTGCACGGACGGTCGGCCAACACACATCGCCCCGAATCGGTTGGCCCCTCGATCGCCTCGATCACCGCCAACACCGAGAGGTCATCGAGATCGACCACCAGCGAATAGCCACCCGACGGGCCGGGGTCGGAGCGAACCCACCCTGCCCGTACCAGCGGTGTCAAGACCTGAGAAACGAATCCCGGCGTCGAACCGACCATCGCCGCCAGATCCGGACCCTTCACCCGGTCGAGAACTCCGCCGAGCGCCTGCAACGAACGAATCGCCAGGTCACTCTTGCGGGTAACTTCAAGTCGCATACTAGAAGACTACTCTTGCCGTCGCGAAAGGCAATCGCCCAAGCGAACTCGGTCGGCGAGCTCGCAACGGACTGCGATCGGCGCGACCTGCGGCCTGCAATCCCCGATGCGGCTCGCCTCGCCGGGTTGGAACCGGCCAGGCAGTAACCACCGCCGCCGTTGGACGTCTGGGACTTCATGGAAGCAGTCGTCACCGGCGGTGCCGGTCACATCGGATCGCACCTCGTCCGCCAGCTCGTCGACCGCGGGGCCGCGGTCACCGTGATCGACGACTGCTCAACGGGGTCGACGGCCAACCTCGCCGGGCTGATGGGTCGAATCCGATTCGTGAAGGCCGACGTGCGTGACGCACTACGGACCGACGCCCTCGTCGCCGACGCCGACGTGGTGTTCCACCTCGCTGCAGCGGTCGGTGTGCCGCTGGTCCTCGAGGACCCAACAGCGGCGGTGGGTGTCAACCTCGACGGCACGCGGACCGTGGTCGATGTCTGCACACGCCACGCAACGCGCCTGGTGTTCGCATCGACGAGCGAGGTCTACGGTCGCTCCACCCGCCTGCCGATGCACGAGGATGACGAGCTCGTGATCGGCCCGCCGACCTCTCCACGATGGAGCTATGCGCTGGCCAAGGCCCTGGACGAGCACCTCGTGCTGGAAGCAGGACGATGTGGCCTCGACGTGACCGTGCTCCGCTACTTCAACAGCTATGGTCCGGCCGCCTCGCTCCAAGGCGACGGCGGCGTCGTGACCCGGTTCATCCGCCAGGCGCAGGCCGGCGAAGCGATCACGCTACACGGCGACGGCGCGCAGACCCGCTGCTTCACCTACGTCGACGACATCGCGCGGGCGACCCTCCTTGCGGGAACGCTGCCGCAGACTGTTGGTCAGGTGCTCAACGTCGGATCGACGACACCGACCACGATCTTCGATCTTGCGCAGAAGGTCCGGCTCG
The DNA here is from genome assembly GCA_963698395.1 of uncultured Acidimicrobiales bacterium. Lineage (GTDB taxonomy): Bacteria > Actinomycetota > Acidimicrobiia > Acidimicrobiales > SZUA-35 > JBBQUN01. The sequence goes on along the minus strand of CAVOQQ010000006.1, from coordinate 326,736 downwards.
CCGTCGGCGCCGACGTCCGGGTCGTCTCGATCGACCCGGCCGAGCGATTCGGTACGGGGTTCGACGAGACGAGCCATCGGGAGCCGAGTGTCGATCGTCTGCGCACGCTCACCGGCTGGTCGCCCTCGATCGCACTCGACGACGGAATTGCCCGGACGGTGCGCTGGTACCGCGCCCGCGACGGCGCCGCGGCCTGACGTCAGCCCAACGCCAACCGACGGTCGGCGATACGACGGTCGGGTGATGCGAGCCCTCCCGTTGCCTCGGCCGACGACAGATGGGCGCCCCCGCGAATCAGGCGAGGACGTTCTCGTTCGTGACCGTGCGGTAATCCCGCACCCGCAGACCAGCGAGTCCGGCGAACCAGCCGGCGGCAAGACACGTGTTCGCCAGCGCGGCGGCACGGTGCCGAGCTCGTGTCTCGGGCTTTGCGAAGGGATTCAGGGAGGCCACACCATGCGGCGCGCTTCGTGCGCTCGATGCCAACTGGTGCATCGTGCCGACGACGACACCGCGTGCGCCACCAGCGCGGCGGGCATCTCGAACTTCGAACCCACCGAACGACAGGTACCGCTCGACGAACCACCGGAGGCAGAGCCGAGCGTCGGGCACCAGCTCCCAGCAGATGGCCGAATCGGTCCACTCGATGGTGAAACCGGCATCGGTGAGCCGACGGCCGAAGTCGGCGTCGTCGGCGGTGGAAAGCGCCTGAGTCTCGTCGTAACGCTCGTCGGTCGAGTCGAAGACGCCGGCTCGGAAACAGACGTTTCCGCCGAGAAACGATGGGAGCATCGTGCCGGTGTCGTGTCGGGGGATGTTCTGCCACATGGCGCGGGCCAGTGGTCCGGCGTGGTCGGGAATCCGCACGAGGACGGGACCGGTGACGATGTCGGCATCGACCGCCGTCGCATGGGCGAGCAGCTCGTCGAGCCAGGAGGGTGTGGCCACCTGGTCGTCGTCGACACTCACCACGAAGTCGGCGTCCGGGGATCGGTTGGCGATCGCGGTGTTGCGGGCGTAGGCAACGCCGGTGCGGGGCTCGGCGACCACGCGGGTCGGCCAACCACAGCGGCGGGACAGATCGCCTGCGTCGATGGCGGTGCCGCCCGGCGCATTGTCGACGACCACCACGTCGATGGTCGGCACGGCCGATCGTCGGAATCGGGAGCGGCCAAGCGAGTCGAACAGACGCCCGAGCTCGACCGGCCGCTCCCGGGTACAGACAACGAGTGTCAGATGCACGTGAGACAGCCGACCCACGAGTGATTGCGGGGCAGCCCCATCCGCGTGGGGGTTCGCATACCGCCGGTCAGACCCATGAGTCCGTCCATCGACAGTGGCTGCATCGCGAACCCTGCGACCTCGCCTTCGAGTGCGTAGGCATCGGAACGCAGGGTCTCGGCCTCATCGGCGTCGAGGCCGTACTCCGCCGCTGCCGCCGCCGGATCGTTGATCACCGCGTCGACGAACGCGGGGTCGCTGAACAGCCGCTTGAATGCTCGGCCCAATGGGGTCGCGAGTGCTTCGGCCTCGAGTTCTGCGGTGCTCTTCGTCATGATGTGTTTCTCCTTGTTTGTTGGGATCGAGGTTTGTTGGGATCGAGGTTTGTCGGATCGAGGTCTGTCGGATCGAGGTCTGTCGGATCGAGGTCTGTCGGCATCGAGCCGTGTTGGCGTCATGTCAGGTTGCGGCCTCGCTCGTGATGCTGCGGTACTCCTGGTACCGGCCTGCCCCGAGCGTCGTGGCGATCCAGCCCGCAAGCCACGGGGCCCGCATGGCGACACCGGTACGGACCGAGCGGTCGCGACCCGCGATGCCACCGAGGTATGCGTGCAGCAGACGCCCGGCGACCGCTACGCCCTGGCCGAGGAGCTGCCAACGACCGGCTCCGTCCATGCGCGCCCGCTCGGCGGCGCCCTGGCCGACTCGGTAGCTGCGGCGGCGGATCCATCGGCGAGTCATGCGAGGAGCGCTCAGGTGGTGCCACACCTGAGCGCGGTCGGCGTGAACGATGCGGGCACCGGCCCGCTGACTGCGCCGGGTCCACTCGGTATCGGAACCGCCGGCCGTTCCGTAGCTCTCGTCGAGCCATTGATCCTGGCGCTCCAGCCAACGAGTGCAGATGAGGAGATTCCCGGTGGAGGTGCACTCGAGTTCCGTTCCATCTTCGGGACGCTCGTTGCGCAACGAGCCGAGATAGCCGGCGAGGTCGGGATCGATCTCGGCATCGAATCGTGGAAGCGCGGGGCCCGAGACGAAGTCGGCGTCGTGATCGGCAGCGGCTTCGAGGAGATGCTCGAGCCATGACGGGGTGACGGTGGAGTCGTCGTCGACGAACACCACGGCGATTGCATCGTGATGTCGCTCTCTCAGTGCACGGTTGCGGGCAAAGGGGATCCCGAGATTCGATTCGGTCACCACCCGAACATCGATTCCGGCCAGCGCCGTGAGTTCTGCGGGGTCGTAGCCTTCGGGAGTGCGAGCGTTGTCGACGACGACCACATCGAGTGATGGCACTGCGATCCGGCGGAACCGGATCGCAGCCATCGAGACGAGGAGCCGACGAAGCTCGAGCGGGCGCTCCCTCGTGGCGACGAGAATGCTGACGTGCATGTCGAACCAGACGGCGAAGCCCGACTCCGGTTACAGCAGGTGAGATGGCGGTGGCCCTCACCGAGACCGGTGGCCGCCGAGCGCGATCCGAGGCATCCTGATGCTCGGCTGCACGGAGCGACGACCGAGGAATCGGGCGCGGGTTCAGGTGCCGGTGAGCGTGAACTGATCGATTGCCCGACCCTCGTGGTCGATCGCCTGCAACGCGATTCGGTCCGGATAGATCGACAGGTCGACGAAGCTGTGGACCGAGTAGGCGACCTCGGAGAACGACTCCACACCGGTGGGGCGGAGTTTCGAGGCAGCGCCGGTGACGACATAGGTGATGCCATTGATCGGTTCGGTCCGCTGGTAGTCGTGGTCGTGCCCGGCGAGGGCGAGATCGACGCCGTAGCGCTCGAACAACGGGACGAAGTCCTCCTGGACCCCGGCAGTGCTGCCGTGCCAGCCACCCGAGTAGGCAGGGTGATGCATGATCGCGATGACCCAGCGGGACTGGCTCGTTCGCAGCGTCTCCTCCAACCAGGCGAGCTGGTCGACATTGGCTGACTGGTTGGAGTCCAGGGCGACGATCTCGGCGTCTCCGATCACCGTCGAATACCACGGACCCGGCATCCCGAGCGCTGCCGCCTGCGCCGGACCGTTACCGGCGTCCACGTCGTGGTTGCCGAGCACCGCGAGGAGCTGTGTGCCGTTGTCGAGCACCGTAGCGAACGGCTCGAACACCGTGGCGTCGATCTGGGTCGGATCACCGTTGGCGTAGATGTTGTCGCCAAGCAGCAACAACGCATCGAAGTCGTGCTGGCGATCGAGCACGTCCATGGCTGCGGTGGTCGCATAGGCCGCGGGCCCGCCGGTTCCCGCATCGCCGGCAACAGCGAGACGCACCATGGGACCGGCATCGTCGGGCACCGTCGTTGCCGCCTCCGTTGCCGCCGGGATTCGATCGGAGGTCGAGAGGTAGGCGTCGACGTACCCGCGATTCGCCCACCCCGCTGACGCGGCAACGGCGACCGACAGCACGGCAACGCCGACGACGATGCGGCGGAACACGGAGCCGGTCGAACGCGCCTGGTCTTCAGCCACCCCACGCCCAAACCGGCGGGTTCTGGGCCTGTGCGACGAACATGGTCATCAGCGTCATGATTGCATTCTGCCGTCCGGTCCCCGAATACGAGCTCGATGTTGCATGTGAACGGGGTGAGTATTCGGCAGGTGCGGTGGCCGGCGTATCACCGGCAACGGTCGAAGCTCGGCCCCAGCGACGTTTGTCGGGAGGCCGATTCGGGTAGCCCGCACACCATGACGACACACGACATCGCCACCGAAACGAACCCGATGACCGCCGACCGGGTCGTCGCCCTTCTCGATTGCTTCCGCCACTCCGGCGCGGAAGTGGCGACGGTGTACCTGCCCTCTGGGAGTGCAACCACCGAGGCCGACCAACAGTTCGAGATCCACGTCAAGAACGCCCGAACGAACCTCGAGCGCCAGGGCGCAACGAGCGGTCTGATCGATCGAGTCATCGCAGCGCTCGACGCACACGACCACGACGATGGTCCGGCGCTGCTCATCGTCGCCACACCGGACGACCTCCTCCTCGACATGACCATGGACCGCCCGGTCGAACGCCTCGTCACCTCGGTCGGCCCGACGCCGCTCCTCCTGCCCATGCTCGCCACGGCCCAGGTCGATGAACCGCATCTCGCCGTGCTGCTCGATCGAACCGGCGCCGACGTCTACTTCCGCGACGGCGTCCGCGCACCGATCGACGCACTGGAGGTCGAAGGCAACGACGTCCGAGTGCATCGCGGCCATCCGGGCGGCTGGTCCCAGAAGCGCTTGCAGCAGACCGCAGAGAACGCCTGGGAGAACAACGCCACCGACGTGATCGACGCGATCATCGAGGAGTTCGGGCGCGACCTCCCGGTCATCGTCGCCGGCGACGAGCGAGCGGTCGGGTTCTTCCGGTCCCATCTGCCGAAGTCGATGGAACAGGTCCTCGTCGAGGGCTCGCGTCATGCCGATCACGACGCGTTCCTGGACAACGCCGACCTGGTGATGCGCACGCGGGCGGCCGAACGGGTCATCGCCGACCTCGATCGCTTCCGGAGCGCCGTTGGTGCCGGACGCGCAGCGAAGGGCCGCGAGGTGCTCGATCAGTTGTCGAGAGGACAGGTCGCCCACCTGCTCGTCGGCAACGATGCGCTCGACACCGATCGGCTCACCGGCCGTTTCGATTTCTCCGTACCGATGCATCGGCTCGACAACGACCATGGGACCGCGACGATTGCTCCGATCACCGAGGGCGCCGTGGCCATCGCCGTGAACACCGGGGCCACGATCACCGTGGTTCCGTACACGGTTTCCGGTCTCGAAGACGGGCTCGGGGCCGTCCTCCGTTTCTGACACCACCAACGATCACGACGCCCCCGGGATGCGCAGAGGAAGAACCAGCCGATGACCCTCACCATTCGGACGATCGAGACAGCGGGCCTGGGTGACCGCAGCTACCTCGTCCACGACGGCACCACCGCCCTCGTGGTCGATCCCCAGCGAGACATCGACCGCATCCTCGCCGTCGCCGCTGACGACGACGTTGCGATCGAGACGATCTTCGAGACCCATGTGCACAACGACTACGTCAGCGGTGCCCTGGCACTTCGCCGAGCCACCGGCGCCACCATCGTGGTGAACGCCGACGACGATCCGTCGTTCGACGTCCTCGGCGTCAGTGACGGTGAGCGGATCGACGTCGGGGCCCTGACGGTCATCGTGCGTCACGCCCCGGGTCACACGCACACCCATCTGTCCTTCGTCTTGGAGTTCGAGGGACGACCTCGAGCGGTGTTCACCGGTGGGTCGCTCCTCTACGGAACGGTCGGTCGCACCGACCTGCTGGGTGCCGGCGACACCGATCAGCTCACTCGCGCGCAGTGGTCGACGGTCCGTTCGCTTGTTGCCGACCTGCCTGACGACGTTGCGGTCTACCCCACCCATGGTTTCGGCAGCTTCTGTTCTGCCCAGGCCGGGGCCGAGCGCGACAGCGGGTGCATCGCTGACGAACACGACAACCCCGCCGCGATCACCGACGACGTCGACCTTTTCGTGGAGAACCTGCTGGCCGGATTGACCGACGCACCCGCCTACTACGCGCACATGGCTCCGCTCAACCGTGCCGGCATGGCCCAACCCGATCTCTCGTCGGCCGCCGAGGTCGACATCGACGAGCTCGAGCGGCGCCTCGATGCCGGCGAATGGGTCGTCGACCTGAGGAACCGCCGCACCTACGCAGGACGTCATCTCGTCGGCACCTTCAACTTCCAGGGTGAGGATCTGCCGACGCAGCTCGGTTGGCTGATGCCGTGGGGCGCCCGGCTCACGCTGCTGGCGTCGGAACCCGAGGCGATCAGCCACGCGCAGCGCGAGCTGTCGAGAATCGGAGTCGATCGACCGTCACGAGCCGATCTCGAAGCAGCGACGAGCACACTGCCGACCGGTTCGTACCGCGTCGTCGACTATCGAGACCTCACGGCGATCCCTGTCGGCGACCGAGATTTTCGTGTCCTCGACGTACGACGGGAAGACGAGTACGAAGCCGGCCACCTCGATGAGGCGATCAACATCCCACTTCACGAACTCCTCGGCCACCTCCACCACGTTCCCGACGCCGAGCTCTGGGTGCACTGCGCCTCCGGGGCCCGGGCGTCGATCGCGGCGAGCGTCCTGACCCGTGCGGGCTTCGATGTCGTGCTCGTCGACGGTGGGCCCTCGTAGACCGCGACCGTTCGAGCCGTCACCCCCGGCCGACGTTGCCGGTTCACCGTGCTGAGCCTCCCCGACCCGTTCACTCCTGGTGGTCGTGCCGATGGTGGAGGTCGGGCACGTGCAGATGCTCGTGTTCGACGATGGTGTGCTGGTGGGGATGGCTGTGCCGGCCGACGACCACGGCATGGTCGTGCTCGTGGTGCTCGTCGCCGGGGTGTCGGTGCTCGTGTTCATGGGTGAACGCTCCATGCGCATGGCGGTGGAGATGGCCGGTGCCGAGCGACAACGCCACGCCGACGGCAGCCATCGCGACGGCGAACAGCTGGATCTGTTCGACGGGATTGCCGAACAGCGCCCATGACATGAGCACGCCGACGAACGGTGCCGTCGAGAAGATGACCTGTGCTCGAGCGGCGCCGAGATCTCGTGCGCCAAGGACCCACAGCGTGATCGACAGGCCGTAGCCTGCAGCGCCGATGGCCAGGGCGATCATCACCGTCGCCAGATCGGTTCCAAGGCCGAGGCCCGCGGTCACGAGCCCGATGAGGAGGTTGGCGGAGCCGGCAACGAGCCCCTTCAGGAACACCACGTGCTCGGGCCGCAGCTGTTCGATCTGGGCGGTGACCCCGTTGTCGTACCCCCAGCACAGACAGGCCCCGATCACGAGCAGCGCGCCCACGTCGATCCCGGAGCTGGGTGTCGCGACGAGGAGGACGCCGGCGACGCTGATCGTCACCGCACTGGCGATCAGCCGTCGACCGAGGTGCTCGCGGAACACCACGGCTGCAAGCAACGCCGTCGCCGCCAGTTCGGTGTTGAGGAGAATCGATGCCGTGGCGGCACTCGTGCGGGCGAGACCGGCGACGAGCAGGACCGGACCGATCCCGCCGCCGACCACCACCGCCGCCAGCACCGGGCGCCACTCGGTGCGCAACGCGTTCTCGGGACGGTGGGCGAGCAGCCGAGCTCGGCAACACCGCCAATCCTGCGCCCAGGTAGAGAAGTCCGGCCAGGGTGACGGCGGGCATCGTGACCGCCAGTTCCGATGCCGCTGGAGCCGAAGCCCCGAAGAGAAGGGCGGCCAGGAGGCAGCGGCCGACACCGAGTTGCTTCACGAGTCGCCGGGTCCTGGCCGACGGTCGTCGTTGTCGTCGAACTCGACGCTCATCAACACCTCGTTCGGAACGTCGTCGGCCATCGCCACCTCACGCTGCCCGATGGGAGCATCCGGGTCAACCGTCGTAAGCCGAAGCCGGGTGACATCACGGTCCGCGCCACGGTCGCCGACGCCGTGCCCACCGGCCGACGCCGTGTCTCACTCGTTGGGGCCGCTCGACGGGCGAACCATCGTCAGCTCGGACGGTTCGTCTGCGGGTTCGTCGACGACGACGAACCCCACGCGCTCGTAGAAGGCGATGGCACGAGCATTGGCCCGTCGGACCGACAGCCGAATGGCCGAGGCTCCGAGATCGGCACCGAACCCGGCAACGGCGTCGACCAGACTCGAGGCGGCCTCGGTGGCACGAGCTCTCGGAGCCACCCACATCGACGTCAGCTCGATGCGTCTGTCGGCGGCCAGGGCCGTGCCGCTTGCCTGGCCGACCGGCTCGTCATCGGCGTACACCACGACATTGTACGGAACCTCACGGAGTCGGTCCTGCCAACGTTCGACGTCGGCATCGACCCAATCGGCGAGGCGAGACCCGAACGCCTCGGGAGAATCGGCGAGTGCTGCAAGCCGCAGGTCGCGCCAGAGGGGCCACTCGTCGGATGTCAATCGTCGCACGTCCACACGCAGATGTTCGCATGAGCTCGGGCACTTCGGGTCGACACGATCAGCGTCTTCGAGCCGGAGTGGGAGGGCATCACACGCGTCGAAGTCCGACGCGTCGCTCGATCAGCCCGAAATCAGCCCGGCCACCTCGGCGTAGCCAGCGAGCGTCGGTTCCATCGACGAGGTGGGCACGAGCCCGCCGATCACCACCTCGTCGACACCGAGCGCTCGAGCCGTCTCGATCTTCACGCGGATCTCGTCGGGGGTCTCGTTGCCGAGCGGCAACCCGACCTTGCAGTCGAAGTCGGCGTCGTCGACCGAACGGCCGGCTGCGCCCACGATCGATCGAAGCTGATCGATGTGAGGTTCGAGTTCTCCCGACGCCCACCAGCCGTACCAACCGTCGCCCAGTCGGGCGGCTCGGCGCATGGCCGGCGCCGAATCACCACCGACGATGATCGGCGGCCCGCCGGGTGTGAGCGGCTTGGGGTTGAGCACGACGTCGTCGAACTGGATGAATTCGCCGTGATAGGCGGCCCGATCGTTCGTCCACGCCACACGCATCGCCTCGATGTATTCATCGAATCGTCGACCCCGGCGCTCGAACGGAACACCGAGGGCCGCGTACTCCTCCGATGACCAGCCGGCACCGACGCCGAGCTCGAAACGCCCGCCGGTGAAGTGGTCGAGCGTGAGCACTTCCTTCGCCGTGAGCAGCGCCGGACGTTGGGGCAGGATCAACACGCCGGTGCAGAACCGCAGGGTGGTGGTGACGGTGGCGGCTGCGGCGACCACGAACAATGGATCGAAGAGACCGGTGTCAGGTCCCCAGTTGGCCGAGCCGTCTTCGGTATAGGGGTACTTCGACTCGTACGAGCCGAAGAAGACCACGTGTTCAGGAACGATCAGTGAGTGAAAGCCGAGCCCCTCCATCGTCTCGGCATAGGCCTTGACGAAACCGAGGTCTCGGCGCCTCGAGTTGCCGAACATCCCTGCCGCACTGATTTTCATGAACCACTCCCGAACTCGGTTGCCAACTGGACCGAAAGCGAACGTAGTACGCCGGTGCCGCCCAGCGCCCGACTGACTGCGGTCACCGGCGAGTGATGGTGACCCCCTCGACCCGATAGGACTGTGCGCCGTCGGTCACGGTACGCATCTCGGCGATGAAGGGATCGCCGTCGTCCGGCACTGCAACACTCACCGTGATCGTGCCCGGACCCGGCTCGCTCGGAGCGAAGAGCGGAGCGGTGAGCACGACCTCCACCTCTCCCCCGTACTCGCGTACCCGCGTCACTTCGAGCGTGCCGAGTTTGGCGTCGGGCGCACCGTCGCTCGAGTAGGCGAGCTCGATCTCGTACGTCCCCGGTGGGAGCGAGGCATAGCCGCCGAAGGTCGCAAAGCCGCTCGCACCAGCGGGCACGTCGATCGAGCAGGTGGCAGCATCGAGCGAGCCCGTCATGGTCTGCAGATCGCAACCGTCGAAGGCCACCTGGCCGCCCTCGCCGGCCAGCGCATCGAGGCGAAGCCCGCCGTCGCCGGCATCGAGGATCACCAAGGTGCCACACTCGGTCGCCGTTGCTTGCGGAGCCAACGCCTCCATCAGGCTCAGGGGCGGGTCCCACCCCGGCGTCTGGGTGCCGACGAGAGCGAAGTCATACGGTTGATCGAACCACGCACTCGACGCATTGATGCGCATCGGCTCGCCGGCCCCGTCAAGCGGTGCAAGGTCACGCTCGAAATGGGAGTGCAACTGCACCAACCGGGCCTCCCAGTAACCCGAGACACCGACGCCATCACCGGGCACGACCGCATCGAGGCAGGCGGCCTCGGGCGCTTGATAGGACAGGTCGACCTCGTCGAGCTCGCCGACCGAAGGCAGGATCACCACGAGCGCAGCAAAGGCGGCCAGCGGGCCGACCGTCCAGCGGCGGCCAGACAGCCGCTGGGCGAGAAGCGGGCCGACCCAGACCAGAGGCAGGAGGGCGACGACCTGCACGTACCGCAACGCCGGCTCGCTGGTGTCGAGCAACATGGCGACCACGTGAGCACCCGACGAGATCACCCAGAACGCCACCACCACCATGAGCGGCGAAACTCGAGATCGAGAACTGCTCATCAGCACCAGCACGGCCACGAGCACCGAGGCGACGGCGGCGACCCGGAGCGACGCGCTCGCCTCGTCGAAGAGATCGAGCAGCATCGTCGCTTGGGTACGGACACCGTCACCGGTGAGCGAGGGGCCGTAGGTGGACTCCTTGGTGACGATCAGACCATTGACGAAGACGCCGAGCACCACCCCGACGACGACCGCTGACCCAAGGCGGAGTCCCGGCCGCCAGTCGTCTCGCCACCCCCCATGCTCACTCGGCAGGACACAGAGCAGGCCGATCACGAGCACCAATGGCCCAGCCGCCGCCGGGATCATGAGCGGATCCGACGAGACCGTTGCCGCCGTCGCTGCGACAACGGCGCCGGCGACCCAACGCCGTGTATCGGGTCGGCCCTGGCCGACCCACCGGACCAGAACGCCGAGGGCGAGGAGGCAGAGGAGGAAGCTTCCTGCCCGGTAGTAGCTCACGAGGAGGAACCGGGCCGGGTCGGCGAGCGCGGTTGCGAACCCGACGAGCACGGCAAACGAACCCAATGCTCCCCAATCGGCGAGTTCGGCATCGTCGACCAATCCTCGAGCCAGCCAACGAATGGCGAGAAAACCAACGAGCAGCTGCCCGGCCATGAAGACCGCAGGAGCCAACCACACGTTCGGCATGGCGAACCAGAGCACCCCGTAGGGAACCACGTCGGTCAACAGGTACGGAGCCGGTGGCCAGTACCACTCGCTCAGCGCCAACAGGCCGTGGCGCTGCACCGACTCCGCGACGGCAGGAACGGCGAGCATGTCGGCGTTGGCGATGAAGAACAGCGGCAGGTCGTGGGAGAGATAGCGAACGACGGGAGCGGCGATCACCAGGGCCGTCAGCAGGTGCCGGAGCCATCGTCGATTCTTCGGCACGGCGCCACACTAGCGGTGGGGCCGAACCGCACGAGCCACCTGGTACGTTCGGCCGAGACCGATCCGACCAGAGGAGTGCGTTCGGTGCGAAGACGACTACGGACCTTCGTCATCGTCGGTCTGACGACGACCTCGATCGACGTCGCGCTGTTCCTGATCCTGGCCGGGTCGCTGGGCGTCATCGGTGCCGATCTGATCTCGCTCGGCGCTGCCGCCATCGTGTCGTACACCGCAAACCGCTACGCGACGTTCCGCAACGACCCGGGCAGTCGCTGGGTCCGCCACCCCACCACCTTCGTCCTCATGGCGATGATCGCCGGCTTCATCGACCTCGTCACGGTGGTGTTCCTCGACTGGAGCGGAGCCGATCGTTGGGCTGCGAAACTCGTTGCGGTGATCCTCGCCGCTATCGCTCGATGGGTCACCTATCGATGGGTCTTGTTCACCGAGGTCCGCCAGACGCTCAGCGAGCGTGCCGAGCAGGGACCGGCGCCCGGTGATGTCCGCCTCAGCGTGGTGGTGCCGGCGTATCAAGAGGGCCACCGGATCGAAGCGACGGTTGCCGAACTGCGCAGCCAACTCGGCGCGACGGTCGGCGACGACCTCGAGATCGTCGTGGTCGACGACGGATCGGCCGACGACACCGCCGAGCGGGCAGCCTCGACCGGCGTCGAAGTGGTTCGACTACCGATCAACCAGGGCAAGGGTGCAGCGGTACGGGCGGGGATGATGGCCGCTCGGGGCCGATCGATCGTGTTCACCGACGCCGACCTCGCCTATCCGCCGGAGGCGGTGATCGACATCATGAACGAGCTCGAATCGGGCTGGGACATCGTGGTCGGCAGCCGCCGGCACGAGGAGACCACCACCCTCGTTCGAGCCCGACGCATTCGCCAACTGGGTGGTCGGCTGATCAACGCGATGACGCACCTGGTGCTGCTCGGCCACTTCCGAGACACCCAGTGCGGCATCAAGGGCTTTCGCTCCGACGTCGCCAAGTCGATCTTCCGGCGCTGCCGCATCGACCGCTTCGGTTTCGACGTCGAGATCTTCTGTATTGCCGAACTCGACCGGCGATCGCTCCTCGAAGTTCCCGTGTCGGTTCGGAACTCCGAGAGTTCGTCGGTGCGGCTCGTGCGCGACACCTCGCTCCTCATGGCCGACCTCATTCGCATCCGCCGCTGGGCCGGCGAGGGCGTCTATCGACGACCGACGTCGACCGGCGTGGCCGCCCGAGAACGTGACGCGTCATAGCGGGCCGCCAAGGAGGCTCGCTCCATCACCGGCACCGGCGCAGGGGCGTCGACCATCGGTGCTGACGCTCCCGATGCTGATGCTCCGGATTCTGATGACATCGGTGCCGATGACACCGGTTCGGGATCGATGTCGGGGCGACGGCGAAGTTTCACGCCCAGCCTCGACTCCGCGACGATGTGGACGGTGATCCCGGCGCCGAAGACGAGCAGGACGTCGCCGACGCTGAAGACGTTGGCGAAGGGGATGCCTTCGGGAATGGCGAAGACGTCGCCCAGGAACGCCAGCCGGGCGTTCTCGACCGGCGCCGAGTTCTCGAAGGTCGGTGAGTCGCTGATGATCCCGGCGGTCTCCAACGCCTCGAGCCGAGCCGGCATCACCCCACCGTTGGCAGCGATCGCTGCGGCGTTGAGCACACCGCCCAGCACGATGATCCCCATCCCGACGACGTGGCGATTGGTCCAGACGAACACGAACGCCAGGCAATAGCTGGCGAGATGCAACGCCGCAGCCACAACCCCGTCGAGTGCGTCCGACAAGACCTCGATGAGGACGATCTGGATCACGAGCGAAGCCAGAATGCTCCACCAACCGCGAAGGCGAATCTCGCCGAGTTTCGACAGCGTTCCGCCGAACAACGGAACCGTGGCGACGAAGATCAAGAAGACGACGGAGGTGATCATTGGATGGCTTTCGACTCGCCCAACTCGGAGAACTCGATACGGCCACGGCGAAGCAACGGATAGAGCTCGTCACTGGGCAGCGGCGCTGCGAACAGGAAGCCTTGGATTTCGTCACAACCGATCGAACGCAGGATGTCGAGTGCCTCGACCGTCTCGACACCTTCGGCGATCGACCGCATGCCGAGATTGCGACCCAGCTCGATGATCGAGCGCACGATGCTGAGATCGCTCTCACTGGTGGCCACGTTGGTGACAAAGGCACGATCGATCTTGATGCGATCGACGTCGAGGTCTCGCAGGACCGAAAGCGACGAGTAGCCGGTGCCGAAGTCGTCGATCGCCAGGCCGACGCCGAGCCGACGCAGATCCGCCAACACCACCTGGGAGCGCGAAGGGTCTTCCATCACGGCGTTCTCGGTGATCTCGATTTCGAGCACCGACGGTGCGAGGCCATGGTGAGCCAGCGCCTCGGCGACGCGCCCGGGAAGCCCGAGATCGTGGAGGTTCCGAGCCGAGATGTTGACGGCGACGCCGACGTCGATGCCGTCGTCTTTCCAGCGTCGACACTGCGCCAACGCAAGATCGATCACGTGATCAGTCAGTGGGGTGATGAGATCGGTCTGCTCGGCTTGGGGCATGTACCAGCTCGGCCTCAGATCGCCGTGTTGGGGGTGTGTCCATCGCAGGAGGGCCTCGACCGTGGTGATCGCACCGGTCTCCATGTCGATCTTCGGTTGGTAGGCCAAGCTGAGCTGCCCTTTCTCGATGGCCGCTGCCAATTCGCCGAGCAACTCGACCCGCTTCGGACCGACGTCGTCGCGAGCGCCGGTGAATCGTCGGACCCCGCCGCCGGCGCTCTTCGATTCGTACATGGCGCTGTCGGCGTTGTGGAGCAGCTCCTCGATGGATTCGCCGTGCACGGGGAACATCGCCAGCCCCATACTTGCCCCCACGGTCAGCGGTACCCCTTCGATTGCGAGCGGCCGGGTGATCTCTTCGCACACTCGCTCGGCGATGCCCATGGCCATGGACTCGTCGGCGACGTCGGCAATGAGGAGGGCGAACTCGTCACCGCCGAGTCGCGCGACCTGGTCGGTCGAACGCTCGGCTTCCTTCAGCCGCCGACCGATCTCGATCAGCACCAGGTCGCCGTAGCGGTGACCGAGGCGATCGTTGATGCCCTTGAAGCCATCGAGGTCGATATGCACCAAGGCGAACCGCAACCCGTCGGCGCGAGAAGCGTCGACCACCATCGCCGCGTGGTCTTCGAACATCCGCCGGTTGGCGATCCCGGTGAGCTCGTCGTGTGTCGCCTCGTGCTTGTTCCTCAGGGCAATCGACGCGCTATGGAAGATGACCAGGACGGTGAACAACAACACTGGCACCAAAATGAGTGCCTCGATCCCGATGACGACGAAGACCGGCGCGAGCGCAAGCAGCAGACCGTCCATCCCGAGATTGATGCCGAGCGAGCGACGCAGGATCTCCTGAACGGGTAGACCCTGGTTGAACGCAATCGCGACGCTGATGAACACGCTGTTGGCAGCAAAGCCTGCGACACAGGCGGCAAACACCGCCACCAGCCAACGAAGCGACACCGAGTCACCGTTCGCCACGCGCGCGAGATCATCGATCATCGATCCGACGGCCGCGCCAAAGGCGAGACTCAGCACGAACTGGGCAACGTTGAATGCCGTTCGGTCGATCCGCTTGCGCTTGTGCAGATCGCTGGCGAGAGGTGCCAATCCAACGGCGATCAGTGCGCCGGCCAGCGGCGCGATGAGGAGCAGCGTGAAGGCAAAGGCCCACGAGGCGGTGAGCTCGGTGTCATCGGTCAACGACGGCATCGGACGCAGTTCGGCTGCCAACAACAGCACGGCAAAGACCGCGAACGCGGGAGCGTGATCGCCGATCGGCGACGCACCCTGGAGACCGGCAACCGCGGCGACGACAACAAGCAAGGCCGCAAGCGATGTGAGCCAGATGAGCAAGCTCAGCCGGTGGGCACGAGCGTGCCGGATGAGTTGTTTCATGGTCGAGCCCAAATCCACGGGAGCGGTCACGAGGACTATCGGCGCCCGCCTGTCAGATTTGAGAGGGCGGGGACATCCCCGCCCCTATGACCGCTGACCTCGTCGGCTCAGTTGAACTTCCACGGTGCACCCATGACGGTGATGAGACCGCTGAGGCCGACGACGGCGGTGGTGGCGTACAGACGTGCTTTCATTGCTGGGCTCATGTGTTGCTCCTTCTCGGGGTGTTTCCTACGAGAAGGACTACGGCAGAGAACCGGGGTCTCTTGATGGGTACAGATCTCCCAGGGCGTGGGTCGCAAGCACTACGGCTCACGACCCACGCCTCGGGGGGCAGGTCTACAGACCGATGGACTCGTCGATGAACTCGTTGGTGACGAGGTCCTCGGCGGTGATGCCGTCGGGCACATTGATCGAAGGCACCTGTTCCTGGGTGACGGTGATCACCTCGGCAACTCGGTCGAGGTCGAAATCGCCGATGGTGCCGTTCGGGCCGTTGCCGACCACGTTGAGGCGAGCCATCTCGGCGACCGTGTTGACCACGCCGTCCTCGCTCAGCTGCCAGAAGCTGTCGATGTCGATGACGGCCTGCACGATCGCCGCATTGGTGGCGGTGGGATCGTTCTGGAAGTCGACAGCGGACTGCTGGAGCACCGGCACCAGAGCCGACAGGCACGAGCGGGCCGCGTCATCGAGCTTTGCATCGAGGATCGCCAGGGGGCCCTGGTAGATCTCGAATCCGGAGTCGTGGATCAGCAGGAAATCGACCGGCTTGCCCCACTCGGTGAAGACGTTCTCGTAGTTGTAGGGCTCCTGGGTGGCGAAGCCCTGCTGCATGAGGGCACCGCCCTCGGCGATGAACCGCGTGGGCGCACCATCATAGGAACCATCGAGCTGGCTCTCGTCGACGATTCCGGCACCGGCGAGGTACTCGGTGTACGTGGCGCCGCCGAAGTGGGCGATGGTGGCTCCGGTGTCTTTCACCTCGTCCCAGCTCGAGATCGGGTAGGTCTCGGGATCGAACATCACGATCTGCGGATTGATGTCGAGCGGAGCGAACACCGCGGTGGTCGGGAAGTCGGCATAGTTGTTGATGGCCTCGTCGGTGTTGACGTACCCGAGGAGGATGTCGTCATCGGTCGCCATGACTGCGATGGTGGTCTGATCGCCCAGGAACGGACCACCGGCTCGCACCTCGACGGTGATGCTCGGGTCGGCGGCCAGTGGACCGCTGAAGCGTCCGGACTCGGGGTCGACCGAGCCCTCGCCGGCGGTCAGATTGTAGACCGCACCGTGCTCGGGTTCTGGGAACCAGTCGGTCTGGATCACGATCGGGTTCGGACAGTCGGCAAAGCTTCCCGCGCCGGCAGCAGACTCACCGTCACCGGCATCTTCACCACTGTCTTCGCCGGCATCTGCACCTGTCTTCGCCGGCACTGTCTTCGCCGGCACTGTCTTCGCCGGCACTGTCGCCGCCGTCTTCGGTCGTGGTGGTGTCCTCACCAGCACTGTCGCCGCCGGCGCTGTCTTCACCGGCGCTATCGCTGCCGCAGGCCGCGGCAACGAGGCCAAAGGCCATCATGAGCGCCATGAGCCGGAGCCATCGCGGATTGTTTTCCTTGCGAGTCAATTGCTTCTCCCCATTTCGTGCGCCCGCGGGTACGGACGGCTGTGTCACTCGGTGGCGGTGTTGCGAGGCGCCTCAGTGCACCGGCTGATGCCAGTGACGAGTGAGCCTCTGCCCAAGCCATCCGAAGAACTGAAAGAACACGACCCCCAACAGTGCCGACAGCACGATCGCCGCCACCAGCTCTCCTGGCGAGAGCCGACTGCTGTAGAGCAGGATTCGGTTCCCGAGGTCCCGAGGGCCTCGCTGGAAGAACAGCCCACCGACGATGGCGCCGATCACCGAGAGCCCGGCCGAGATCTGGAACCCGGTGAACATGGCGGGCAGCGCGGCCGGAAGCTGCAGTTTGACCAGCTTGGTCCAGCGACTGTCGTTGTGCAGCGCGAAGAGCTCGTGCAACCCCTTCTCGGCCGACTTCAACCCGAAGAGGGTGTTGGTGATGATCGGGAAGAGGCTGATCATCACACAGACGAGTACTCGTGACCAGAATCCGAATCCGATCAGCAACCCGATCAGCGGCACCAGCGCGAGGATGGGCACCGTCTGCATGAACACGGCATAGGGGTAGAACGAGGTCTCGACCCATTTCGCCTGACTCATGAGCACGGCAAAGGTGACACCGATGGCCATGGCGAATGCCAGTCCCACGAAGGCCACCTGGAAGGTGACCCAGAGTGCACCGAGAAGCTGCCACGGCTGGTCACCGATCTTGCCGTCCCAGAACGAGGTCAGCACCTGGTGCGGATAGGGCAGGGCCGTCTTGCGGCCGTTCTCGTCGAGGACGAACTGGGCGTAGGCGTACCAGAGCCCGACGAACGCGACGAACACCACCAACGGCGGTCCGACCTTCTTGAGGAAGGGTTCGCGGACGGCCGAACGAGTGACCGGCGGGTCGATCGCCGCCTTGCCGGCGGCCGCGACGGTTTCTGAGGAAGCGAGATCGGTCATGTGTGGGCTCCGCGAAGGGCATGGCTCAGTTCGGCACTGATACTGGCGAACTCGGGGCTGAAACGGAGATCAGGCTCACGTGGGTAGCTGAAGGGAATGTCTCGGCTCTCGACGATGCGACCCGGACGACCGGACATGACCAGCACCCGCGTGCTCATGAACACCGCCTCGCTGATCGAATGGGTGATGAAGAGCCCGGCGAAACCCTCCTGCTGGAACAGACGGAGCGTTTCTTCGTTCATCAGCTCACGCGTGATCTCGTCGAGTGCGCCGAAAGGTTCGTCGAACAGGAAGATCGGCGGCGACATGACCAGCGATCGAGCCAGTGACACCCGCATCCTCATGCCACCGGAGAGCTGGCGGGGATAGTGCGACTCGAAGCCTCCGAGACCGACCTTGGCGATGGCCTCCATCGACCGTTGCCGACGAGTGGCCATCGGTTCACCGTGGAGCTCGGCGATGAGTTCCACGTTGTGCTGCACACTGCGCCAGGGCAGGAGCGTGGCGTCCTGGAAGACATAGCCGATGTTGCTTCGGTCGACCGTGCAGGAACCCTCGGTTACGTCGTCGAGTCCCGACGCCAATCGAAGCAGGGTGCTCTTGCCGCACCCCGAGGGACCGACGACCGTGACGAACTCACCCGGGTGGACGTCGAAACTGACGCCTTGGAGCGCAACGGTGCCGTCGGGAAACGTCTTGCCGGCGTTCTCGAATCGCAGGGCGGGTCTGGCATTCGCGTCAGTCAAATCGATCGTCTCCCGCATGGATCCGCAATCTAGACACCCCCGACGACGACGCGCACGCGTGGAATGTGAAGCGTGTGTTTCGTCACGGGTGGCCACCCTAGCTTGACCCCGAGGCGGTAGGTTCCGGCCGTGCGAGGAACGTCGGCGAGGTTCGGTATCGGCGACGCGGCCGCTGCCTTCGTCTTGCTGCAGGTACTGCTGGCGGCGGCGCTTCTCGTGACCCGAGGCGACGACCCCCGTCCGAGCGCCTTCGGCTGGCAGATGTACACCGCACACGGGGCGCGCTCTGCCGCCACCGTGATCGACGCCGACGGTGCGAGGACGTCCATCGACGTCGATTCGCTGTTGGTACGCCCTCGACCCGAACTCCGACTCGACGATGCCCTCGCCGACTACCTCTGTGACCGCGACTCCACCACCGTGGCGGTCGAGGTCGAGTTCGGCGATCGTTCGAAGACCACGTCGTGCTGATGCGATCCCCGGTGGCCTTCGCTCGAATACTCGGCGTGGCGGCGAGCCTCGATGCCATCGATCGAGGCGGCGACCTGCGGATCGAGGCGGGGAGACTCCGAGTGCCGGTCGTGATGTTCGGCATCGACCTGCCAACGCCGACACTGCCGAGTCCGGTCGCCATCGGCTTCGGGATCATGTGGCTCCTGGGCGGGGTGATGCTGCTGGTCGGGCGGCAACGCATCGGTGCCGCCGCCGTGCTGGCCTCGTCCTCCCTGGCGCTGACGATCGACCAACAGCTCTACAGCAATCACACGGTCCTCATTGCCTGTCTGTGCATTCTCCTGCTCCTCTCGGACACCGCTTCGACCCTGGCCTTCACGGTCCGGGCACAGATCTCGACGGTCTACGTCTTCGCCGCCCTCTCGAAACTGCGCTCACCCTGGTGGTCCGGTGACATCCTGCGGGAGTCGGCCGACGGCCCACTCGGGCTCGTCGTCGCTCGCGACCTTCCTGACGCGTCGCTGACGGCGCTGGCGATCTGGGTGATCGCCTTCGAGCTCACGCTTGCCGTCATCATCTGGAAGGGCGACAGCGCAGCGTTGATCGCGGCGGCAGGGTTCCACCTCGGCGTGATCGCGGTCATCGGCAACCAGATCGGGCTGTGGGCGTTCGCCGCTGCGATGCTGTCGCACTTCGCTCTGCCATCATCTGCTTCGACAAGGAGTGAAATGAGCATCCCCCCTTCGCCGACACCGGCTCGGTAACTTCTTCGGTCGTGCAAGAACTCCGTCTCGACGATTCGACCGATCCCGCCGTGAAGGTTGCGTTGACGCGTAACGACATCGCCCACCAGTCGGTGCAGGCGCTGTTGGACGACCTGGAGTACGTCACCTCCCACATCCCCGGATCCGATCGCGGTCACGCTGCCCGAGCCGTGCTCGAGCATCACCGACCACCGGTCAGCGAGTCGTTGCTGTCAAACGAGGGACGCCGGCTCCAGAGGGAGGCTCGCGCCGCGCTGCACGAACTCGCCGATCAGGTCCAGACCTTCGACGACGTCGTGATCATCGAGGAGGCGCCGGCCCATTCGATCGTTCGCCAGGCGGGGACGATCCTGTTGATGACCGGCACCATCGCCGCCGGGGGCTTCTCGATCGGCGCGATCCTGCAGCGGTTGTTCTGACCCACTCACTCGACCGACCGGGCGAACATCACCACGTCATCGACGAACGAGGCCGGCTGCTCGAACGCGGCAAAGTGACCGCCCTTGGTCCGTTCGTTCCACGACACGATGTTGGTGAACATGCCTTCGCACCAGCGCCGCACCGGCGGAACGATCTCCTTGGGATAGACGGTGAAGCCCGATGGGATCTCGATCTTCCGTTTGTCCTTCGCTCGGCCGAAGCTCTCCCAGTAGATCCGGGCCGACGACGTCGCCGACGAGGTCGCCCAGTAGAGCATGATGTTGTCGAGCAACTCGTCTCTGGTGAGCACGTTCTCCGGGTGGCCGTCGCAGTCGGTCCAGGCCCAGAATTTCTCCAGAATCCATGCGGCCTGACCTGATGGCGAGTCGGCCAGTCCGTAGCCGAGGGTCTGAGGACGGGTTGCCTGTTGGGACGAGTAACCGGAGTCCCAATCGCTGTAGTACTTGGCCCGTTCGAGCGCATGGAGTTCATCGGCCCCGGGCTCGGCACCATCGGCCGGCGGGCGGCCCCCCATGTTCAGGGTCATGTGCACACCGAAGCAGTGATCGGTCTGCGATCGGCCGATGTTGGCGGTGACTGCCGAACCCCAGTCGCCGCCCTGAGCGAGATATCGGTCGTAGCCGAGCCGGGCCATCAGTTCACCCCACGCTTCGGCGATCTTCTCGACGCCCCACCCGATCGACGTCGGCTTGCCCGAGAAGCCGAAGCCCGGCAGTGACGGCGCAATGACGTGGAATCCCGCCTCGGTCAGTGGTTCGATCACCTTGTGGAACTCCACGATCGAGCCGGGCCAGCCGTGGGTGAGGATCAGTGGTGTGGCCTCGGGTTGCGACGACCGCTGGTGGATGAAGTGGATGTCGACGCCGTCGATCTCGGTGAGGAAGTGATCGAACCGGTTGAGCTGGACTTCTCTCGAACGCCAGTCGTAGTCATTCGCCCAGTAGGCGCAGACCTCTTGCACGTACGACAGCGGTACACCTTGCGACCAGTCGTCGACCAGTTCGGGATCGGGCCAGCGGGTGCGCCGAAGCCGGTCGCGGAGGTCGACCAACACCTCATCGGGGACCGCGATCGAAAAGGGCCGTAGGTCGTTCATGGCTGCCACTCTGTCTTACCGGGACCGTCTCTGCCAGACGAATCTGACGGGTTGCGATCCGGCGACTAGCTTTCGCCCATGGACATGACCTACCCGAGTGAGACAGAGGAGTTCAGGACCAAGATCCGCAACTTCCTCGACGAAAACCTTCCCGACGACTGGCAGGGCATCGGTGCGCTGTCCGGAAGCGCCCGAGCCGAATTCACCGAGAAGTGGCGTCAGACGCTGCAGGAGAATCGATTGCTCGCTGCCAACTGGCCCGCCGAGTACGGCGGTGGTGGCCTCAGCCACCTCGAGCACGTGATCCTCAACGAAGAGTTCGCCAAGCAGGGCGTGCCCACGATGGGCGGCAATGACGGCTTCAGCATCGGCATGGTCGGCAACACGATCCTGTCGGTCGGAACCGAGGAGCAGAAGGCCTACTTCATTCCTCGGATCATGTCGGGCGAAGACGTCTGGTGTCAGGGCTACTCCGAGCCCGACGCCGGTTCCGACCTCGCCAACCTCGGTTGCAAGGCCGAACTCGATGGCGACCAGTGGATCATCAACGGCCAGAAGATCTGGACCAGCTCGGGCCACACGGCCAACTGGATCTTCGTCCTCGCTCGCACCGCTCCCGACGAGGCCAAGCACAAGGGCATCTCGTTCCTGCTCGTCCCGATGGACCAGCCCGGAGTCGAGATCCGGCCGATCACCAACATCGCCGGCCATGACCACTTCAACGAGGTCTTCTTCACCGACGCCACCTGCCCGAAAGAGAATGTCCTCGGTGGCGTCAACAACGGCTGGTCGGTGGCCAACACCCTCCTCGGCTACGAGCGCGGCGTCGGCGCCACCACCCAGTACCTCCCGTTCCGAGCCGAGCTCGACTCCTACATCGAGGCCGCCAAGCGACTCGGCAAGGCCGACGATCCGCTGGTACGCCAAGACATCGCCCGGTTCCACTCCAAGGTCGAGATCATGCGGTACCGAGGCATGCAGGCGCTGAGCCGCTACATCAAGGGCCAGCAACCCGGTCCCGAGTCATCGATCGGCAAGCTGTTCTGGAGCTCCTATCACCAGGAGATCACCGAGTCGGCCATGAACCTGTTCGGCGCCGACGCCATGGTCGGCTTCCGCGAAGACACCCGCGGCGGCCTCGGTGCGCCGGCAATCGGCACGGCGAACACCGCAGCCAACTGGATGTCGAGCTTCTTCATCGCTCGCCCCGGAACGATCTACGCCGGCACCTCCGAGGTGCAGCGCAACATCATTGGCGAACGAGTGCTCGGTCTGCCTCGCGAACCTCGCGCCGATGGCGGAACGTGGAAAGAGAGCCAGGCCGCCTACCGCTGACCATCGGTTCGGTGAGCCGTACACCACGGCTCACCGCCGGTCCGATCAACACGGCGATCAGGATGGTCCCGGGACCAAACGGGCCTCCGATCGCCGTGCCGAGGGCGAACAACGACGCCTCGAGGCCCAGTCGGGTCGCCGACATCGAGCGTCCGAAACGCCATGACGTCGCCTCGCTGATCAGCTCACCGAGGCCGGCACCGAAGCCGGAGACGACGATGGCCCCGGCACCGAGGCCGATCGTGAGCACTGCTACCGCCTGCACCGCCAGGGCGCCAGCGAGTGGCAGCGACGCCAGCCGTTCCAAGGCGCTGGCGATCGGCTCGATCAGTGCGCCGACCACGAACGGCGTGATCAGCGTGCCCGGGCGCGGCGGATTGCCGAGCAACGTGGCCAGCAGCATCATCGCGGCGGCGACCGACCACATGGCGACCGACAGCGGCAGACCGAACTGCTCGGCCAGACCGATGTTGAACACATCGAGTGGGCCGACGCCGATGTCGGTCGCCAGCGTCACCGAGACCCCGAAGGCGACGAGCAGCGAGCCAACGACCTGTGCCGCACAGCGCCGACCCAAGGGGGCAGCGCCGGTGTTGCGACGATGGGCAACGGCATACGCCAAGGCACCCGCCCGAGAGGTGGGGTGCCGCTCGAGCCAGATTCGCAGGCTGGACACCTGGGACGAGAGTCGACTCACTGATGGAGTATCGGCCGATTCGCAGACGTTGCGCGCCCGCTCTCAGGTGAAAGCAGGCACAGTTCAGGAGAACTGGCGCTCGACCCAGTCGGGAAAGACCTCGGGGGTGTCTTGGCTCGGCTTCAGCGACCACCGGGGATCGCGTTTCTCGAGGAAGCTGACGACGCCTTCCTTGGCGTCGGCCATTGCTCCGAGCGCCTGAATCGCCCGCGAGTCCACGCGATGGGCCTCCATCGGGTGGTCGAAGGTCAGGCCTCGCCACAGCATCGCCCGGGTCAGCGACACCGAAACGGGCGCCGAGTGCACGGCGATCTCTCGGGCGATCTCATAGGCCCGCGGGAGCAGTTCGTCGTCGGGCACGACCTGGACGAGCCCACCCTTGGCGGCCTCGTCGGCCATCATCACACGCCCGCTGTAGCACCACTCGAGCGCCTGGCTGATGCCGACCAGTCGGGGCAGGAACCACGAGGAGCACGCTTCGGGCACGATTCCGCGCCGGGCGAAGACGAAGCCGATCTTGGCGCTCTCGGCCGCAAGGCGGATGTCCATCGGCAGCGTCATGGTGATGCCGACGCCGACGGCCGGGCCGTTGATGGCGGCAATGACCGGCTTCTTCGATTCGAAGATCCGCAGCGTGGTGCGGCCACCGCCGTCGCGATCGACCTTGGTGGCATCTCGACCACGGGCCTCGGCGTTGAAGGTGTCGCCACCGGCATCGCCCAGTTCGGCTCCGGCGCAGAATCCTCGACCGGCACCGGTGACCACGACGACACGGATGTCGTCGTTGGTGTCGATGTGATCGAAGGCCGAGATGATCTCGCTCATCATCTCGCGGGTGAAGGCGTTGAGCCGATCGGGCCGATTCAGCGTGAGCGTTGCGATGTGGTCGACCACCTCGAGCATGATCGTTTCGAATTCGAGAGTCATCACCCTGGTGTAGTCGTTAATGTCCAACGGTGCACGTTGTCGGACTCGCTCTCGTTGCCGCCCTGCTGGCGGTCTTCATCGGCGCCATCCTCCAGGGTTGTATCGGGTTCGGGATGGTCGTGTTGGCCTTCCCCGTGCTCGTTTCCCTCGAGCCGGCACTGCTGCCCGGCAGCGTCCTGCTGGCATCGATCCCCCTCGTGAGCATCAACCTGTACCGCAACTGGGCCGGCGCCGACTACGGCGAGGTCGCGTGGCTGATGACCGGTCGAATACCTGGCATGCTCGTTGCCGTCATGCTGGTCCGTAGCGTCGATCGGTCGATCCTGGCCATCGGTGGCGGCCTGGTCGTGCTCGCGGCCGTCGCCTTGAGCTTGTGGGCGCCATCGATCCATCGCACCCGAACCACGCTGATCGGTGCCGGAGCGGTGTCGGGACTGTTCGGGACCGCCGTGGGAATCGGCGGGCCACCCCTCGGCTTGCTGTACCAACACGAGACCGGCCCGAAGCTCCGCTCGACCGTGAGCGTGTTGATGTTCGTCGGTGCACCGCTGAGCGCAGCGATTCTCGCGCTCAGCGGTGACCTGACCGGCACCGACTTTCGCACCGGTCTCGCCTTCATGCCGGCGACGACGCTCGGCATCCTGGTAGCACCGAGGTTCATCCCCTGGGTCGACTCACGCCTGCGGGTGACGGTGCTGATCGTCTGCGCCGTCGCTGCCTTGGTGGCGATGGCCAGGGTCGTGATCGTGCACTAGTCAGAGCACGCGGATGGGCAGGATGCGCGGACCGCGGACCTGACCACCGGCCCAGGTGACGGCTTGGGGATCGGCCAGTTCGAACTGCGGAATCCGCTTCAGCAACTCGGTGAGTGAGACGATCATCTCCATGCGCGCCAGGTTCGAGCCGGCACAGCGGTGGATGCCCACGCCGAAGGCGATGTGGCGGTTGCGCTCCCGATCGATGATCACGTCGTTGGGCTTCTCGAACACTTCGGGATCGCGATTGGCCCCGGGGAAGTTCATCAGGACCTTGTCGCCGTAGTGCATCGGGCAGCCGTTGAACTCGACGCCCTCGGGCTCGGACACCACGCGGGCCATGGTGACCGGCGAGTACGCCCGAAGGAACTCCTCGACCGCCGTGGCGATCAGGGAGGGATCATCGACCAGACGCTGCCGATCGGCCGGATGCGAAGCAAGATGCCAGATTGCCGAACCGATCGAGCTCCAGGTGGTGTCGATGCCGGCGACGAGCATGAGGTTGCAGGTGCCCTGCACATGCTCGACCGAGATCTTCTCGCCGTCGATCTCGGTGTCGAGCAGGCGCGAGATGAGGTCGTCGCGTGGGTTGGCTTGACGATCGGCGATCTCCGCCATGAAGAACTCGGCGATCTTGCCCCGGTACTTCTCTCGGATGGCCGGGTTCGACAGGCCGAGCTCGAGCGTGCCCCGGACCCAGTCGACGAACTGGTCGGCGTCGTCGGGATTGATCCCGAGCAGGTTGGCGATCACGCGGGGCGGGATCTGCTGTGCGTAGTCGACCGCACCGTCGAAGCTGCCCTTCTCGATGAAGCCGTCGATCAGTTGGTTGCACAAGGCGACCGTCGCCGGTTCGTGCTCGTCGGTGGCCTTCGGCGAGAACGCCGGAAGCAGCAGGCGGCGAGACCAGGTGTGGACCGGCGGGTCGGCGCTGATCGGCGGTGCGTTGACGGTGTGGTAGGCACCACCGGGGAGGATCTGTTGCGCGGCCTCGGGAGGCCGCACGACGATCGGGTCTTCCGAGGACAACGCCGGCACCATTCGAGCGAGCGCGACGACGTCTTCATAGCGGGTGGGCAGCCACGAGCCGCCCCACCGCTCGGTATGAGCGACCGGACACTCCTGGCGAAGATCGGCCCAGATGGGGTACGGATCGGTGATGTATTCGGGGTCGAAGATGTCGTAGTCCGACGTCCAGTCTTCGACCTTGTCACGCGGCGGAGGGCCCGTGACCGCTTCGTTGGTCTCGGTCAACGGCTCAGTCCTCGATGATCGTGATCGCGTACTCCGGGCAGTTGTCGACTGCCAGACGCGCCTTGTCTTCGAGTTCGGCCGGGACCGTGCCGTCACCCTTTTCGGTTGCATACCCGTAGTCGTCGACGTCGAAGAGCTCGGGAGCGATCGAATAGCAGCGATTGTGGCCTTCGCACTTCTCGGAATCGACCTTGATGCGCATGTGTACTCTCCTGTGTTGCGATACGAGTTGGCGCCGAACTTAGTCCAATGACCAAGCCGATGCCATCCATCAGCCTTACAGCGCAAGGCCGTCGCTTCTCATTGCGGCAATAGGCTCCGAACATGGCGCTGCCTTCCCATCGACGTGACGCTCTGGTGCTCGGTCTCGCCGTCGGCGTGTTCGGTATTGCCTTCGGTGTCTTGGCCACCACCAGCGGGTTCAGCGTCGCTCAAGCGGTGGCGATGTCGATCTTCGTCTTCACCGGCGCCTCGCAGTTCGCCGCCGCCAGTGTGATCGGCGCCGGTGGCGGCGCAGCAGCCGCCTTGGCCTCGGCCCTGCTCTTGGCGGCACGCAATGGGTTCTACGGCATCAGCGTCGCCAAGCTGGTACCTCCGGGCACCCCGTGGTGGCGACGCGCCATCACCGCCCAGCTCACCATCGACGAATCCACCGCCCTGGGCCTGGCCCAATCCGACCCCTCCAAGCGGTACGACGCCTTTCTCGCCGGTGGGCTGTCGGTCTTCGTGTTCTGGAACCTCGGCACGCTGCTCGGAGCACTCGGCGGTGACGCCATCGGCGATCCGGCAGCACTCGGTCTCGATGCCGCTTTTCCTGCCGGCTTCATCGCCCTGATGATGCCCGCCTTGCGACATCGGTCCGGACTGCTTGCTGCCGTGGCCGGTGCCGGGATCGCTGCCGCGTTGATTCCCTTCGCCCGCCCCGGCATACCCGTGCTCGTTTCGGCCCTCGGCGCCGTGCTCGCCTTCGCAACACTCGGCCCACTCCCGGAGTTCGAGGCGCCGTGAGCTGGACCGCCCTCTTCTTGTTGGCCGCCGGAGCCTTCGCCTTCAAGGCAGCCGGCATCTTCGGCCTCGGTCGAGCAGCGGCCGATCCCACCGTGGTCGGGCTCGGCCGGCTCCTGCCGCCGGCGTTGCTCTCGGCCCTGATCATCGACGGCACGTTGAACTCGGGGGGCCGGCTGGTGATCGACGCTCGTGCCGGTGGTGTGCTCGTCGGAGGCATCGCTGCCTACCTCAAGGCCCCGTTCTGGCTCGTCGTCATCCTCGCCGCCATGACGACTGCTGGACTACGCCAGTTGTGAGTCCCGCATGCAGAACGGAGTGAGCATGCCAACGAGGGAGTGAACCAGATCGGCGAAGCCGGAGCCTGTGGAGCGGGTTCAAAGCAGTCGAGCTAGGCGTCCAGGTAACGCGAGACGGCGATGCCGGAGCCGACGGCGCCGATGACCGCGCCCACGATGAGGAGAACCAGTGCGACGGGAGCGAGTTGGCTCGACGTGAGGGCGAAGCTGTCGAAGAGCCGGAAGTCGGTGCTGTTCAGTGCGTTGCGGATGAGGCGGTTGAGACCGAACACCGCAAGGCTGGAGACGCCGGCGCCGAGGAGTCCTTGGGCCAGGCCCTCGAACATGAAGGGCAGGCGGATGAACGAGTTGTTCGCGCCGACGAGCCGCATCACTTCGATCTCACGCCGTCGAGCGAAGAGCGCCGTGCGGATCGAGTTGTACATGAGCAGACCCGACGCCACCGCGGCGGCGAGCGCGGCAGCGAACATGATGCGGGACGCAGCGCTGGTGAAGTCGTTCAACTGCTCGATGGCCTCGGACGCGATGTCGATCTTTTTCACCCCGGGGAGGCCTTCGAAGGAAGCGCCGAGTTCGGTGACGACGGCGGGGTCCGCGATCTGGGGAACGACCCGGTAGGAGGTCGGAAGCTGTTCGGGCGTGACGGCGTCGAGCACCTCGGGCGACTCCGACCAGAACTCGTTGAACTCGACCCAGGTCTCCTCGGTGTTGACGTAACGGAAGTCCTTGACGCCCGGCGAGTCGGCCAGGGCGCGGTCGAGCGAAGCCAACTGGTCGGTCGAGGCCTCGGCGTCGACCCAGATGATGAACTCGACGTCGTCCTTGAAGCGAGTGTTGAGTCCCTCGACACCCTGGCGGATCACCAGTGCGGCACCGAGGAGCGAAAGCGAGACCGCCACGGTCAGCACCGTGGCGATGCTCAGCGAAGGATTGCGGACGAGGTTCTGGGCCGTCTCGCGCATCAGATAGTCGACTCGAAGAGCCATCAGTTGCTCCTACTCATAGACGCTGTCATTCGTAGACCCCGCGAGCTTGGTCGCGGACGATGTCGCCGTTCGCCAGTTCGATCACTCGCCGGCGCATCGTGTCGACGATGCCGCGGTCGTGGGTGGCCATCAGGACGGTGGTTCCGGTCTTGTTGATGCGGTCGAGCAGCCGCATGATGCCGATGGCGGTCTGCGGGTCGAGGTTGCCGGTGGGCTCGTCGGCCAACAGGATCAGGGGTCGGTTCACGAAGGCACGAGCGATCGACACGCGCTGTTGCTCGCCGCCCGACAGCTGGTGCGGGTATTTGTCGGCCTTGTCGCCCAGTCCCACCAGGTCGCAGATGGCCGGCACCTGATTCTTGATCACGTGCCGCGGCCGACCGATCACCTCGAGGGCGAAGCTGACGTTCTCGGAGACGGTCTTGTTGGGGAGGAGTTTGAAGTCCTGGAAAACACAGCCGATGTTGCGGCGCAGCATCGGGACCTTCCAGTTCGACAGCTTCCCGATGTCTTTGCCGGCGACGAAGATACGGCCGGCGTCGGGGTCTTCTTGTTTGTTGACCAAACGCAGGAAGGTCGACTTGCCTGAGCCGGAAGGCCCGACCAGGAAGACGAACTCGCCTTTTGCGATGTCGGCCGAGGCGCTCCGGAGCGCAACCGTGCTCCCCGGGTACTCCTTGGTGACGTCTTCGAGCTTGATCACGCAGCGCCTTTCGCCCCATCGGAACTGGTGGCACGTCGCCACCGCAACCATGCTTCCATGAACGGCGAGACATCACCGTTCAGCACGCCTTCCGGATTGCCCGACACCAGGCCCGATCGCTCGTCTTTCACCTGCTGGTAGGGCTGGAGAACGTAGGAACGGATCTGACTCCCCCACTCGACCGATTTGGACTCGCCCGCTTCGGACGCGAGTTCGTCTTCGCGCCTTTGTCGCTCGAGATCGACCAGCTTCATGGCGAGCATGGCCATGCAGCGGTCCTTGTTCTGATGTTGGCTTCGCTCGTTCTGACACGACACCACGATGCCCGTCGGCAGGTGCGTCACGCGGACCGCCGAGTCGGTGGTGTTGACGTGCTGACCACCGGCACCGGACGAGCGGAACACGTCGACTCGGAGATCTTTGTCGTCGATGTCCACCTGGCTGGCGGCATCTTCGATGAACGGCACCACGCCGAAGGAGGCGAAGGCGGTATGGCGGCGAGCCTGGGAGTCGAACGGTGAGATCCGCACCAGCCGGTGCACACCCCGCTCGGCCTGGAGCATGCCGTAGGCGAACCGTCCCTTGACGGTGAAGCCGACGGCAGACAGGCCGGCTTCCTGGCCGTCTTGGTACTCGGTGACCTCCAGAGCGAATCCCCGCTTGTCGGCCCACCGCTTGTACATCTCGAAGAGCATCGCCGCCCAGTCCTGGGCGTCGGTGCCACCGGCACCGGAGTGGATCTCGCAGACCGCATCGCCCTCGTCGTACTGACCGGTGTAGAGCGCACGCAGTTCGAGCTCGGCGAACTCGGTTTCGAGTTTGGCGATGATGCCCTCGGCCTCGGCCATCGAGTCGTCGTCGCCCTCCTCGGCGGCGAGCATCCACAGGGTCTCGGCGTCGTCGATGCTCGACTCCAACCGGTCATAGAGACCGAGATCGTCTTTCACCTGGGTGAACTCGGTCTGGACCTCGCGGGCGCTGTTGGCGTCGTCCCACAGGTCGGGCCGACCCATCTCGGTTTCGAGCTGGGGAAGCCGCGCTCGGAGTTCGCCGACGCGCAGATAGTGGTCGGCCTCGGCGAGCTCAGTGCGCAGACGAGCGATGGCGTCGGAGAGATCAGGCATGGGAAGGCTCGGGAATCGTAGGGAACAGGAACGGGGTGCCGCGTAGCAGGATCAGCGACCGTGGCACACCTTGAACTTCTTGCCACTCCCGCACGGGCAGGGATCGTTTCGGCCGGTCTTGTCCCACTCGGTCTTCACGATCGGCCGGGCGACGTCGGGCTCCTCGTCGACCTCGGCTGCGGCTACCGAACGTGTGAGCTGCCGAGCCTCGGCCTTGGCAGCACGGATGTCGGTGGTACGAACCGCCGGCTTCACCACCGAAGGTTTGGGCGCCGCTGTCGGAGCCTCGGCCGGGGCAGCGTTGGCGGCTTCGTCTTCGGGAGCCATCGGGCCCGAGGTCTGGACGTCGGTGACGTCGGCTGACGCGCCATTGGTCGCACCGTTGGGTTGTTGGACCGAGCCGTCGGCACCGATCACCGGTCGGGCCTGGGGCTGCAACTGGTTCTGTACCGGTTGTTGGACCTGTACCCGGACGTGCATGAGGTAGCGGATGAAGTCGGTCTTGAGGCCGATCATCATGCTCTTGAACAGCTCGAAACCCTCTCGCTGCCACTCCACCAGCGGATCGCGCTGGCCCATGGCCCGAAGGTTGATGCCCTCGCGCAGGTTGTCCATCTCGGCGAGGTGCTCGCGCCAACGCTGATCGACCAATTGGAGCATGATCTGGCGCTCGATCTGACGCATCAGCTCGGAAGTGAGTTCGGCTTCACGCTTTTCGTAGTACGCGAGACCCTCGGCGTGGATCGTCTCGATCATCTCGTTGGTGTTGCGGGCGTCGGCGAGTTGTTCCTTGGTGATCTCGGTCGGCCAGAAGGTGGCGAGATCGGTATGGAGGCTCTCGATGTCCCAGCCGTCATCGAGTTCGTCGATGCAGTAGGTGCGCACGATGGTTTCGGCGACTTCGCCGATCGATTCGATGGTCTCGGAGCGCAGATCGGCCTGGTCGAGCACCTGGGCCCGGCGCTGATAGATGACCTTGCGCTGCTCGTTGAAGACCTCGTCGTACTTCAACACGTTCTTGCGGATCTCGGCGTTGCGCTGCTCGACGGTGGTCTGGGCTCGTTCGACCGATTTCGACACCATCTTCGACTCGATGGGTACGTCGTCGGGGAGCGCCTTGTCCATCACCCAATTCATGGCACCGGTGGCGAAGATGCGCATGAGGTCGTCTTCGAGCGACAGGTAGAAACGGCTCTCGCCGGGGTCGCCCTGACGACCCGAACGGCCGCGGAGCTGGTCGTCGATGCGTCGGCTCTCGTGACGTTCGGTGGCCAGAACATAGAGCCCGCCGGCCTCGAGGACGAGATCGGCGTTCTCCTTGCAGATCGGTTTCCAGTAGGCGAACCGCTCCTCGATAGTAGGCGTCGCCCTCCTCGGTGCCGAGTTCGAGGCCGTTCGCGTGCGTGTCGGCCTCGGCCAGCTTCTCGGGGTTGCCACCGAGCACGATGTCGACACCACGTCCGGCCATGTTGGTGGCCACGGTGATGGCACCGGAACGACCGGCCTGGGCGACGACGTCGGCCTCACGGAAGTGCTGCTTGGCGTTGAGCACCTCGTGCTTGATGCCCTTGGACTTCATCAGGCCCGACAGCACCTCGGACTTGTCGACCGAGGCCGTGCCGACGAGCACCGGCTGGCCCTTGGCGACGCGCGTCGTCGATGTCTTCGATCGCCGCTTCGAACTTGGCCAGTTCGGTCTTGTAGATCAGGTCGGCCTGGTCGAGGCGCTGGATCGGACGGTTGGTCGGGATCTGCACCACGGCGAGGCCGTAGGTGGTCTCGAGCTCGACCGAGTCACCGAGCGCGGTACCGGTCATACCGGCGAGCTTCTCATACATGCGGAAGTAGTTCTGGAGGGTGACCGTGGCCAGCGTCTGCTGTTCTTCCTTGATGTGGACACCCTCTTTGGCTTCCACGGCCTGGTGAAGACCATCGGACCAGCGTCGGCCGTCGAGCACGCGGCCGGTGAACTCGTCGACGATCTTCACCTCGTTGTTGGCAACGAGGTAGTCCTTGTCCCGTTTGAACAGCTCCTTGGCTCGAAGGGCGGCGGAGAGCTGATGGACGAGGTCTTGTTGGACACCGTCGTAGAGGTTTTCGACACCCAGCAGTTCTTCGACCCTGGTGATGCCTTCGTCCGTGATGGCGACCTGGCGCTTCTCTTCGTCGACGTCGTAGTGCTCGTCTCGACGAAGTTGGCGCACGACCTGGGCGAACTGCACGTAGAGATCGGCGGCCCCTTGCACCTTGCCGCTGATGATGAGCGGGGTGCGGGCCTCGTCGATGAGGATCGAGTCGACCTCGTCGACGATGGCATACGAGTGCCCACGCTGCACCATGTCGGGTCGTGATCGCGCCATGTTGTCGCGTAGGTAGTCGAAGCCGAACTCGTTGTTCGTGCCGTAGGTGATGTCGGCGGCGTACTGCGCCCGCTTGTGGGCCGAGTCGTTGTTGCCGGGGACGATCAACCCGACGCTGAGACCGAGCCAGCGGTGCACCTCACCCATCCACTCGGCGTCGCGAGATGCCAGGTAGTCGTTGACGGTGATCGCGTGCACGCCCTTGCCGGCGAGCGCGTTGAGATAGATCGGCAGGGTCGACACGAGCGTCTTGCCTTCACCGGTCTTCATCTCGGCGACCCAGCCGTTGTGGAGGGTGGCACCACCCATCAGCTGCACGTCATAGTGACGCTGGCCGATGACGCGGCTTGCCGCCTCGCGAACGGTGGCGAACGCCTCGACCAGAAGGTCGTCGAGCGACGCGCCGTTGTCGAGACGCTGCCGGAAGTCGGCGGTCTTGCCCTTGAGCTGATCGTCGGAAAGCGCCTGATACTCAGGCTCGAGCGCGTTGATCGGGTCGACCAGGCCTTGCACGGTCTTCAGGCGCTTACCGTCGCCTGCTTTGAGGATCTTGTCGAGAAGCTTCATCTGGCTGGGGAGTCTACCGGCGTTAGTGCATGGCACAGGTGCGCGTCAATGCCCCTGTGCCATGCGCTGCGATCATTCGGCTTCGATGTGGCCGATGTCGCCGTCATCACGTCGATAGACGACAGCGGACTGGTCGGTCTCGATGTTGACGAACAGGTAGAAGTCGTGATTCAGCAGGTCCATCTGCAGCGCGGCCGTCTGAGGATCCATCGTGGAGAGCGTGAAACTCTTGCTCTTGACGATGTTGTAGACCGGCTCGGGGTGGTCGTCGGCTTCGCCGTTCACCAGCGAATCGGGCACCAACCCTTCATCGACCTCGATCTTCTGATGCGCTTGCTGCCGCTTCTTGACCTTGGTCTTGAGCTTGCGGAGCTGACGCTCGAGCTTGTCGACCGCGATGTCGACGGCAGTGAAGGAGTCGGGTGCCGACACCTTGCAGCGCACGTGGTGACCGTGGCCTTCCATCGTGACTTCGCAGAATTCCTTGTCGCCGATGCGGGGATTCTTCTCCTCCCAGAAATGCACATCGGCCCGGTCCATGCCCTTCAGGAAACGATCGAGGCGGCCGATCTTCTCCACCGTCATCTGGCGAAGAGGCTCCGAAACCGTCGTATGCCGACCGCTGACTGTGACCTCCATGGAGGCCCCCTTTCCTTGGGTTGCTGGCTACGCAGGCTCTCCCTGCTGAACCTCACCTTACGCCGGATCACCCAACCCTGGCTGCGGGCCAAAGGTCACTTCCGGTGGTCGATTTCGACGTTGGTCGGACGAGGCGACGGTTGCAGCCATGATGCAACGTGCTCCGGCTCGGTAGAGCGCATCGGCACCGTGGCGCAGCGAGGCGCCGGTGGTGATCACGTCGTCGACGAGCAGCAGGCGTGCCGTGGTCGGACGAGTGGCGACGAGCGCCGCACCCAGGAGACGTTCGTGTCGCCCCTTGCCCTTCTGGCTCGAGTCGGCACCCTTCGACGACGAGCGGGCGAGCATCGAGCGAGCAGGAAGATCGAGACCGGCGGCGACGGTTCTCGCCAGCAGGCGCCCCTGGTCGAAGCCCCGGTCGCGGCGGTGGTCGACCGACGCCGGCACCCAGGTGACGGCGTCGAATGCACGGCGTTCGAGACACAACGACTCGGCCAATGCCTGGCCGAGCTGGCGCAGAACCTGGCGACGGCCACCGTTCTTCGCTGCGAGCAGCATCGTGGCGACCTCTGGCGAGTAGACGAAGAGGGCGCGAACGTCGAGATCTCGTGCGATCCCCGGCTCCGGGCTCGCCAGTCGGCGCACCGGCGCCGACTCGAGGCGCTCCCAGCAACGATCGCAGACCGCAGCCGCCGGTCGTTCACAGATCGGGCAACGCCGTTCGAAGAACATGCAGGAAACGCTACGAAAGCGGTGTGACAGGGGACGGCGGCGGGGCCCAAACGACCGCAGTGGCCGGCAGGCGGTGATTCCACCGCCTCCCGACCACCAACGTGTCGACATGCACGCGTGCTGCGAGATCGGCGAAGCCGTTTGAGGCGGGCAACCCTTCGGGTTGCTGCCGAACCGATGTGACCGCGTCAGTAGCGGTAGTGCTCGGGCTTGTAGGGGCCTTCGACCGGGAACACCGATGTAGTCGGCCTGCTCCTGGGTGAGCTCGGTGAGGCGGACGCCGAGGGCATCGAGGTGCAGACGAGCGACCTTCTCGTCGAGGATCTTCGGGAAGCGTGACGACGTCGATGCCGTAGGCCTCGGCGTTCTTGTGGAGCTCGATCTGGGCGAGCACCTGGTTGGTGAAGCTGGCCGACATCACGAAGCTCGGGTGTCCGGTGGCGTTGCCCAGGTTGAGCAGGCGGCCCTCGGAGAGCACGATGATCGACTTGCCGTCGACGAATCGGAACTCGTCGACCTGCGGCTTGATGTTGATGCGCTGGATGTCGGACTGCTTGTAGAGCCCGGCCATGTCGATCTCGTTGTCGAAGTGACCGATGTTGCCGACGATGGCGCCCTGCTTCATCTTGCTCATCGCCTCGGCCGAGATGATGCCCTTGTTGCCGGTGGTGGTGATGAAGATGTCGGCAACGTCGAGCATGCGCTCGAGGGTGTTGACCTCGTAGCCGTCCATGGCGGCCTGAAGGGCACAGATGGGGTCGACTTCGGTGATGACGACACGGGCGCCCTGGCCGCGGAGGGCCTCGGCCGTTCCCTTGCCGACATCGCCGTAGCCCATGACCAAGCAGACCTTGCCGCCGATCATGACGTCGGTACCGCGGTTGATGCCGTCGAGCACGCTGTGGCGGGTGCCGTACTTGTTGTCGAACTTCGACTTGGTGACGGCGTCGTTGACGTTGATGCCGGGGAACTTGAGGATGCCGTCTCGCATCATCTCGTAGAGACGGTGCACGCCGGTGGTGGTCTCTTCGGACACGCCGCGGATGTTGGCGGCCATGCGGGAGAAGATGGTGGGGTCATCGCCTTGCATCTTGCGGATCAGTTCGAGGATGACGCCGTACTCTTCGGGGTCGTTCTCTTCGTCGAAATCGGGGACGACGCCCTCGGCTTCGAACTGTGCACCCTTGTGAACGAGCAGGGTGGCGTCGCCGCCGTCGTCGAGGATCAGATTGCAGAACTCCTCGGAATCGGGCCAGCGCAGTGCCTGCTCGGTGCACCACCAGTACTCCTCGAGGGTTTCGCCCTTCCAGGCGAAGACGGGAACGCCCTGGGGGTTGTCAACGGTGCCGGTGGGGCCCACGACCGCAGCCGCAGCCGCTTCGTCCTGGGTCGAGAAGATGTTGCAGGAGACCCAGCGGACGTCGGCGCCGAGCGCAGTGAGCGTCTCGATCAGCACGGCGGTCTGGATGGTCATGTGCAAGCTGCCCATGATGCGAGCACCCTTGAGGGGCTGCTCGTCGTAGTACTCGGCTCGCAGCGCCATGAGGCCGGGCATCTCGTGTTCGGCGAGTTCGATCTGCTTGCGGCCTTGGCCGGCGAGATCGAGGTCGGCGACTTTGTAGTCGCCGTCGAGGAGGGTGCGCGGTCGATCGTTCGTGGTGGTCATATCAGCTCCGGTTGGTGCGGGTGGGCGCCCATGCAGAGCGCCGCTTCGGAAGGCTGAGGCCCACTGGCCAGATCAGAACAGCCCTGATGCAGAACAAAGGGTAGCTTCATGCCGACCCTTCGGCTCTAGGTACTATCGGCTAGTAGCGTGCGCTCGTGAAACCTGCGCTCGTGAAACCAGCGCTCGTCGAATCAATCAGCGTCGAGGAAGGTGCGCAGACCGGCGGCGGCTCGATCGCCGATCTTGCCGAAGGCGAGTCCGAGCAACGGGTCGGCCAGTCGCAGGATGCCACCGGGACCGGTGAGGTCGAGATCGGCGGCGTACGTGACCGACGATCCGGTGCCCGACTCGCTGATCGTGATGATGTCGTCGGAGCGCAACAGTGAGGACTTCGCCACCAGGTGCAACAAGGAAGGGGCCTCGAATTCGGTGACCTCGTAGCGAAGATCGAGCGTGTTCCCGACGAATCCCTTGACGGACAGCACGTACGCCGATTCGGGACCGGGGGTGCTGCCCTCGACCTGACGGGCCTTGACCACCCCGGGGTCCCATTCGGCGAAGCGCGTGACGTCGCTGAGACGGTCGAACGCCTCGGCGGCGGACAGGGGCGATTCGATGGTGGTTTCGTAGTGAGCCATGGACGGGTCCTTCCCCTTGGGGGGATCGGCAAACGTCGAGTGTCAACGGGCCTTCATGGCACCGTCGATGGGGATCGCCGTGCCGCTGAGGAAGCGGGCGCCATCAGACAGCAAGAAGGCGATCAGATCGGCGACCTCGGACGGCTCGCCGTAGCGGCCGAGTGGAATCGACGATGCCACGGCGGCCTGGATCATCTCGGCATCGACGCCATCGGTCTTCATGCCGTCTTCGAGCGAGCGCATCATCCGGGTCTGGATGGGCGACGGGCAGATGGCGTTGACGCGGATCTGCTGGGGTGCGAATTCGAGGGCCGCCGACTTGGTGAGACCGATCACGGCATGTTTCGAAGCCGAATAGATACTCAGGTTGCTGGCGCCGGAGAGGCCGGCGACCGACGACAGGTTGACGATCGAGCCACCACCGCCTTCGGCGATCACGGGAGCGATGGCCCGCATGCCCTTCCATACGCCCTTGACGTTGATGGCGAGGACCCGATCGACCATTTCTTCGGGGTATTCGACCAGGGGCGTGATCGCACCTTCGATGCCGGCGTTGTTCACGAGTCCATCGATGCGGCCGAACTGCTCGACCGCTCGATCTCGCACGGTCTCCCAGTCGGCGGTGCTGGTGACATCGGCCTCGATGCTGACGACGTTGCCCCCCATCTCGTTGGCAGCCTTGAGCCCCGTTCCTGCCAGATCGGTGGCGATGACCGCATAGCCCGATTTCGCCAACTTGGCGACGGCGGCGAGACCGATCCCGCCCCCCGCTCCGGTGACGACGACGACGCCGGTGACATCAGTGGTCATGTGTTTGCTCCTCAGCTCCGTGGTGGTGTCGACCCGGTCGTGGGCTCAGCCCTGTGCCAGCCAGTTCTTGAGATCGTCGACGATGGGCAACGGGCCCGGATCGAGACCTTCGTTGGCTGCGAGTTCGAGGGTGGTGATGTCCCCCACATAGATCAGGTCGAGCAATTGGGCAACCGGACCATCGCCCTTCGCCTCGACCGACAGCACGTCGGCCATCACTTCCAGTGTCTTGTTCTCGACGTACTCGAACCGGCGTGCGGTCTGCGGATGCTCACTGTCGTGACGGAGCTGGATCTGGGTGAAAACCTGGCGGGTGACGTCGCCGTTCTGCCCCCAACCGACCAGCTCGTTGTGGCACAGGTCGGGCATGGGCGCCCAGAACGCCGGGGTCTTGACGTTGTGGTTGAAGGCCACCTTCCAGCGCTTGGCCGCAGTGGTACCGATCACGCCACCGCCGTAGATGATCGGCATCGTGCGGCCGACCTTGCGAGCGATCTCCTTGGCCGGGCTCTTGTCGCTGAGGAGTTCCTCTCGGCGGGTCTTGAGCTGATCGACGGCGATATCGAGCCAGGCGCGAGCGCCGGGGAAGAGCCCGACCTGTTCCAGCGCGAGCATCGCCGGCACGGCAAGGGAGCCGAGCTGTGCCCGTGGCATGACCGCATCGGAGGCAACGGGCAGCACGGGCGCTCCGGCACGGCGAGCAAGCGTCTCGAGCTCGCCGCCGTTGGTGACGGCGACCAGAGGGGCGCCGGCCTCGACGGCGGCCTCGAGCGACTCGAGCGTTTCTTCGGTGGCACCCGACGCCGACACTGCGACCACGAGCGAGTTCGGACCGACCCAGGACGGCGGCAGGTAGCCGCCATAGACGCTGATCGGCCGGGGTGAGAACGGGCGGGCCGACGCGGCGGCGACATCACCACCGAATCCGGAATCGCCCATGCCCAGGATCAGGACGTTCTCGATACGGGCGGGATCAGGGAGCCCGGCGATGTCGCCGATGGCGGCGAGCGAGGCTTCGATTTGCTCGGGCAGCCTGAGCATGGCATCCCACATGCCGAGCGTGTCGAGTCGTTCAGTCATCGTGTTCCTTCGCTTTCGAGCGCTCAGGCGGCGAAGGTCGGAGTGACCCCGTCGGCTTCCGCCTTGGCTTGCAGTCGGGCAGCCTCGGCGTCGTCGATCGACGTCGCCTCGTCGATCAACATGACCGGAATGTCGTTGTCGACGCGGTAGGTGCGCTGCAGGCGCGGGTTGTACAGCACCGCTTCATCGGCGAAATAGAGCAGCGGCCCCTTGTCTTCCGGGCAGGCGAGGATCTCGAGCAGTTTGGGGTCGAGTGCCACGAGGCGCTCCTTCACAAAGGGGGTGGGTCAACGAACGGGTGACACACTAGCGCCCACCCCAGCAGCCCATGCCAGCCCGACTCCCGCCAGGGGTGTCGGCCCGCCGTCGGCGGCGATGAACGTGGGTTCGCCCGCCTCGATCCGGACGCCGCCGACGGTGGCGAAACCCTCGGTGACCAAGACGATGGCAGGTCCGACGACGTCATGGGTTGCGTGGTCGAGATCGACCCGCGTGAGCGCGAACTCCTCGACAGGAGACGCATAGGTGTGGACGGGGCCGCTCGGTCGCTCCACCGGCGCGGCGATGGGCTGGTAGTCGACGACGGCGAGGAGCTCGGCGACGTCGATGTGTTTGGGCGTGAGCCCGCCCCGCAGCACGTTGTCGGAGTTGGCCATGAGCTCGACGCCGACACCGTGCAGGTAGGCGTGCAGGTTGCCCGATCCGAGGTAGAGCGCCTCGCCGGGGGCGAGTACGACGTGGTTCAGCAGCAGCGCCACCACTCCCCCGATGTCGCCCGGGAACGCCTCGGCCACGCCGGCGCACGCCACCAGGTCGACCCCGAACTCGTCGGTGATCGGATGCTCGTCGGCAACGAGTTCGGCCGCCCGGTCGGCCACCGCTTCGGCCATGGCCCGACTGGCGTGGGCCTCTTGCCCCAGCAGACACGCCATGACGTTCTGCAGGCACGTGCGGTCATCGCCGTCGTGGAGCAGTCGACGGACGGCGTCGAGCGTCGGATGATCGAGGGCCTCGAACAGCCGCCGTGTCTGGTCGAGTGCCCGGAAGCCGCACTTGGCCTCGAACGGTGTGAGCGCACAGATCAGTTCCGGCTTGTGGTTCGGGTCCCGATACGTCCGCTCGGGCGCATCGATGGCGATTCCGAGGCGGTTCTCGCGGTCGAAGCCTGCGGTGGCACGTTCGATCGACGGGTGGGCCTGGATCGAGAGCGGGATCTCGGCGGCGAGGACCTTGAAGAGGAACGGCAGCTGCCCGAAACGGCGGTCGACCGCTGCACCGAGCAGGGTCACGGGATCGGCTTCGATTGCCTCCAACAGGGTTCGTCCGTCGGCCAGGCGGCTCGGCGCCTTGGGGTGGGCCCCCATCCAGAGTTCGGCCTCTGGCTCCCCACCCGGTTCACGGCCGGTGAGCGAAGAGATCGCACCGGCCTGTCCCCAGGCGTAGTGTTGGATGTCGCAGTCGAGACGCTCGACCGAGGTCATACCGCAGCCATGACCGACTGCACCTCGGCAACCCGCTGGGCGACCGCAGCGCGGTCGGCGGCCTCGAGGTTGAGGCGCAGCAGCGGCTCGGTGTTCGAAGGCCGCAGGTTGAACCACCAGTCGCCGAGATCGACCGTGAGTCCATCGAGTCGGTCGATCGCTCCGCCGATCGCGTCGTTGCCATAGTGAGCGGCCACGTGCTCGATCACCGCTGCCGCGTCGCTGACGTTGGTGTTGATCTCGCCCGAGGCGGCATAGCGATCGAGTGGCGCGAGCAGCTCCGACAGGGTGCCGTCGAAGGCGCTCAGCTCGGCGAGCGCCATGATGGCGGCGATCAATCCGGAGTCGGCCCGCCAGTTGTCGGCGAAGTAGTAGTGAGCGGAGTGCTCCCCGCCGAAGATGGCGTTCTCCTCTGCCATGTGCGCCTTGATGAAGGAGTGGCCGACCCGTGACCGGAACGCTCGCCCCTTCGACTCGGCGATCACCTCGGGAACCGTCTTCGAGCAGATGAGGTTGTGCACGACCGTGCGGTCGGGATGCTTGGCGAGGATCGAGCGAGCGAGGAGGGCCGTGGTGAGCGAGCCCGAGACCGGCTGCGCCTTCTCGTCGACGAGGAAGACCCGGTCGGCGTCGCCGTCGAAGGCGAGACCGATGTCGGCACCGACCTCGAGCACCCGTGCCTGGAGGTCTCGAAGGTTGTCCATGTTCAGCGGATCGGCCGGGTGGTTCGGGAACGTGCCGTCGAGCTCGGGATAGAGGAGGTCGACCTCGAAGGGAAGATCGGCGAAGGCCGC
Source organism: uncultured Acidimicrobiales bacterium (assembly GCA_963698395.1). Lineage (GTDB taxonomy): Bacteria > Actinomycetota > Acidimicrobiia > Acidimicrobiales > SZUA-35 > JBBQUN01. Next base: position 285,671 of record CAVOQQ010000006.1, on the reverse strand, counting down.
CGGCACGACGAGTCCGCCCATGCCGTTGGCGGTGTCGGCGACGATCTTCAGCGGCCGGAGCTTGGTGGTGTCGACGAAGCTGTGTACGTGGGCGACGAAGGCCGCCAGCAGATCGGTCGAGCGGCTGCCACCCGGAGTCGGAGCAGCAGCCGGTGCGTTGCCTTCGAGGACGACTCGGGCCGTGGCCTTGATCGCGTCGAGACCCGAGTCCTGCCCGATCGGGGCGGCGCCGGTCAGGCACATCTTGATGCCGTTGTAGCCGGCCGGGTTGTGGGAGGCGGTGAACATCACGCCCGGCATCTGCAACGAACCGGCAGCGAAGTAGATCATGTCGGTCGAGGCCAGCCCGATGTCGACCACGTTCAGACCCTGACGCGCCGCACCGCGGGCGAAGGCCTCGACGAGCTCGGGGCCGGAGGGGCGCATGTCGCGACCGATCACGATCTCGGTCGTGGAGGGTTCGGCTTCGGCGATGAAGGTGGCGAACCCCACGCCCAGTGCCTCGCACACCTCGGCGGTGATCTGGTCGGGGTAGGTGCCCCGAATGTCGTAGGCCTTGACGATGGCGTCGAGCGAGGTCACTGCGTTGGCGTTCACCGAACCCAGCGTAGGCCACATCCAGAACGCCACGACTGGGAAGAAGTTCTCGAACCGGGCGTCGGAGAACAGGTCGAACGGACGACGATGCCGCGGCGATCGCGCCCCGACGACGAGCGCGACCGAGGAGATCACCGGCGCGACGCCGACTGCTGCGCTCGGTCAGACCCAACGGGAGCGTTGGAGGACGTGACCAGCGCCTGGCCGATCGACACCGTTTGCCACAAGATGGCCGATCACTGGCATCGCGCCGGTCGCACCTGCCCCGACTCCGAAGGAAATCGCCATGACGCAGACCATCACGCCCTACCTGTGCGCTGCCAACGCCCGAGACGCCATCGATTGGTATCGCAAACACTTCCGTGCGTCGGTCAGCAACGTGTTCGACGATGGCGATCGGGTCGGACATGCCGAGCTCGAGTTCGGTGGCGCCGTGTTCTTCCTGTCCGACGAGTACCCGGAACTCGGGGTCGTCGCCCCGACCTCCCAGGGGTCCGGCTCGTCGAGCTCGATGGTCATCTCGGTCGCCGACGTCGATGGGATCATCGCTCGGGCGGTCGAGGGCGGGGCCGAACTCCAGCGACCCATCAGCGAAGGTCGCGGGTCTCGTTCGGGTTGGATCCTCGACCCGTTCGGCCACCGCTGGAACTTCGCAACCCCGATCGTCGACCGCAGCAAGGCGGCGACCCGACGACGTCCTGCGGAGCCGTACTACTTCACGCTGAGCACGACCGACCTGCCGAAAGCCTGCGCCTTCTACGGCGCCGTGCTGGATTGGACCTTCGCTGATCCCCTCGAGCCTGGCGGTGGCCACATCACCAACACCTTCTTCCCGATGGGGCTACGACCGACGGTCAACGAGTTCTCGACCACGACGCCGGGAGAGATCGAGATGTGGTTCATCGCTCGCGATTTCGACGACGCGGTCGATCGTGTCCGAGCCGCCGGCGGAACGGTCGTCGAGATCGACACCCACGACTCCGGCCGAGAAGCACGGTGCGTCGACGACCAGGGTGTGCTGTTCCGACTCAGCGAGCCGGCCCCGGGCTGACACGGCGTGAGCGCCGCAACAACACGGCGTGAGCGCCGCAACAACACGGCGTGAGCGCCGCAACAACACGGCGTGAGCGCCGCAACAACACGGCGTGAGCGCCGCAACAACACGGCGTGAGCGCCGCACACACGGCGTGAGCGCCGCAACAACACGGCGTGAGCGCCGCAACAACACGGCGTGAGCGCCGCAACAACACGGCGTGAGCGCCGCACACGGCGTGAGCGCCGCTACGAGGTGGCGTGAGCGACGTCGTCCACCGGCTCATCGACCGTCGGTCGGGGTGTATCGCCGTCGGTCGACCGGCGTCGGTGATCGGCAACGACCAGGCCACCGAGACCGATCAGTCCGAGGAACGTGAGTCCGTAGCCGAGGAAATCGATCAACGTGTAGCCGTAGTGCAGCTCGACCTCGGTGCTCGTCGGCACGACCACCATCAGGTTGGGCCCGGCTCGATAGGGGCCATCGGCCCCGTCGGCCTTCCAATTCGGGAAGTACGAGGCCTTGACCAGAACCGGTCGGCCGATCTCGTCGACGCTGAAGGTGATCCGGTCGTTCTCGGCCTGGATGTCGGACACCACGGCCGGCGTGATCGGGTCGTCGTCGGACGGCAGCAACACGTCGACTCGGGGCCAGGCGTCGGGACCGTCTTCGGCGGGCAGCGCCGAGTAGGACGGCGCATCGTTGTAGAAGTTGACGGCCTGGCTGATCCAACCGGTTTCCCATTTGCCTGCCAGTTCACCCATGTCGGCCGGGCCATCGGCGACGAACGGGAGTGAGTCGAGGCCCTCGACCAGTTGGTTGTCGACGATCTCGAAGATCATCCATGGCTCGGACACCGCCACCTCGACCAGATCGCTGCGAGTGCGAGCGGCGGTGATCGCGGTGTCGGTCTGCGCCATGTAGTACTTGACGCCCATCACCTTCAGTTGAGCGATACCGGTGTTGATGTCGAAGCCGCGATAGGGAAGCTCGCGCTGGGCCCGTGACGGGTTCTCCGACAGCACCGACTGGTTGAGGAAATGGAACGGCGTCGTGGCCGAGGACTCGAAGTAGAGACCCTCCATCGAACCGATGCAGCCGTCGGTCCAATGGGGCAGGAGCATCAAGGCCATCGGCGTGCCGTAGCGATCGAGTCCCGAGTCGTACTCCCACATGGCTCGACCACAGCCGTTGGTCTGTCCGAGCTCGTCCATCGTGTCGATGACCGTGCGGTACTCGAGGAATGCCGGCTTCTCTTCGTAGCCCGAGTAGTTCCAAGCCACCCACGACGGGATGAAGCTGCGGGCGTGGGAACGGATGCCTGCCCACTCATAGACGCCGTTGCCGTTGAGGCCTCCGCCTGGCAGGGCCCGCAACGGGATGGCGATGCCGATCAGCGTGAGGGCGACCCCGAGTGCCATCGAGCCGATCATGGTTCGGCGATCGGGCCGATCGAGGCGCTCGCTGATCGCGACGGCGCAGAAGCGGGCGACGAGCGCAATGCCGACCGCAGCCGTCAGGTAGACCGAGAGGTAGTAGAACGGAAGCAGGCGGGCGTTCCAGAGCTTGCCCTCGCCGAGGTTGGCGACGGCGACGGCGAACACGCCGGCCATGATCGAGAACATGATGCCGATGCGATCGCGAGTGGCGAGGGCCAGAATGGCGCCGACGGCCGCCACCGGCAGTGCCACCTTCATCGGGGTGGTCAGCAACAGCGGCCCGATCTCGTTCTTGCGTTCCCAGCCCATGTCGTTGAAGTAGGCAGACTGGAGATAGAACGGCGCCAGCCAGAAGCTGGCCAGCAAGGCGGCGACGGGACCGGTGACCAGCAACCAGCTGAAGCGACGACGCACCCGCTCATCGGCAACGACGATGGCGACGGCCACCGCCAATGCGGCACCGAGCGTGGCGAGCAGCGTGCCGATGGACACGTCGTCGGCGAGGACCATCGGTGCCAGCGAGAAGGTGACGGCAATCGCCAACACCCACAGGCGAGGCACCTTCTGATCGATGAGCATGACCAGGCTGAGACCGAGCAGAGCGAAGAACAGCGGGATCAGGTGTGAGAGCGCGACCAGGGCGATCACCACGGCTGCAATGGCTCGAGAGCTCGGCTTCCCTGCGGCGTGCAGGTCCATTCCTCGGATCGTGAGACCCATGGCGACGAGACTCAGGCAGAGTCCGATCGAGAAGGCGAACTCACCGGCCAGCGTCGAAGCGATGTTGCCGCCGTAGATGGCGAAGTTCGTGTCGAACAGGAAGACCGTGGAGCCCAGCGCGAGGAACGCCGGGACCGGCTCTTGTGCACCGGCGAGCCTCCCGAGCGACCATGCCGCCACCGGGAAGCCGACCAGGCCGCTGACGCTGATGAGCTTGAAGGCGACGCCGTACGGCATGCCGATGACGAGAACGGCGACGAGGAGACCGGCGAGGACGAGCGGAACCCGCCACCGCTCGAAGCGGCGTGCGGCGAGACCGGCGGCGACCAGCGCGATGACGGCAGCCGGAATGCCGGCGGCCAGGCCAAATCCGGCGTTCAAGGCGACGATGGCCAGCGAGGGGATCACCATGTAGAAGTGGTAGGCCGGGAAGCCGGCGTACCAGTCGGGCGTCCACCCGGTGAGGCGTCCCTGCGAGAGCAGGCTGTCGCGTAGATACGCAGGGCCCCACACGTGAGCGCCCATGTCACCGCCCGAGGGCGTGGTGTTCATGAACAGCAGGTCGGGCCGAAGCTGCACGAACACGAACACCGAGCAGGCAAGGGCAGCGAGGAATCCGAGGAACGGAATGAGCGGATCGCTCGACCCCTCGGCTCCGGCCACCACCTGGTTGCCCGCCGGCTCGTCGTCGGCCGCTCTCTCGTCGGCCGCTCTCTCGTTGGTCGCGGTGTCGTCGGTCGCTCTCTCGTCGGTCGCAGTGTCGTCGATCAGTGACGGCGCTTCGATCATGATCGAATCCTCGATCATCGGCGCCTCGATCAGGTCTGGCGTCGGTTCGTCGAGCAGCGCGTGTCGGACCTCGGTGACCGAAGGATCAGCCGTGGCGTCAGGAGGTGAGAGATCGAGATCCGCGAGCGACGGCGATGCCGGCTCGTCGGGGCGGGTTGACGACTCGGGGTCGTGATCCAGAGACATGACCGCCACATCGTGTCACTCCTGGGCGTCGATGCGGCGTCATCGCACAGATTCGGCAGAATCTGATGTCAGAGATTCGGCAGAATCTGATGTCAGAGATTCGGCAGAATCGATGTCAGAGATTCGGCAGAATCTGATGTCAGAGATTCGGCAGAATCTGGTGAGGGAGCGACTGCCGGATCAGGAGCGGCGTCGTCCGGACCGCAGGCCGACTTCGGCGAGCACGTCGTGGAGTTCGACCGGTTCACCGGCCATCGACCACAGACGGGTGTCGCACGTGTCGCAGGATTCCATGTCGACGACGCTGCCATCGAATTCCATGGCGATCACCACCGCATCGGCGGTGCATCGTCGGCAAGGTCGAATCGTGCTGTCCATGTCCTTCGCATCGGAGTTCGACCACGAAGAGTGAGCATCGACCGCCGAAATGGACCGTGCGGCCCCTGCCGGTAGGCCGTCGGACTCCCTGCGAGGACGCTACGAGGAGACCAGCACGGCAAAGGTGACGGCGTTGAACGACAGATGAGCCGCCCATGCGGGACCCAGGCGGTCGTAGCGGACACGGAGGTAGCCAAGGATCAGCCCGAACACGAGCAGTCCGGGGAACTGCAGAGGTTGGAAGTGGACCGCAGCGAAGACGATGCCGGAGAGCACGATGGACATCGTGTCGGACAGCCGCTGGCGCAGCGCCCCCATGAAGAGGCCGCGGTAGAACAGCTCTTCGACCAACGGCGCCATGATCACCACGAGGATGAACATCAAGATCACGTCGATCGGGCCGTCGATGCGATCGATGAGATCACGAGCGGCGTCGCCGGGATCGCTCTCGACCAGCTTGGTGATCGGCCAATACAGAAGAGGGATGAGGGCCAATTGGGCGACGAGTCCGACCGGAAGCCCCACCCCGAGATCGGCGGGGATGATGCGCATGCCGAGGTCGGCGACGGGTCCGTTGCCCCGTCGTTTCGTCGTGATGATCGGACCGAGTCCGTAGGCAAGCCACTGCGGCACCTGGATGAGGAACAGCATGACGACCGGCAGCGTGTCGGGCAGGTCGTCGCCCTCGATCACGCCGAGCAACCCGAGCACCAGCATCTGGCCGATGAACGCCGCCAGGTACCAACCGGCGACCTCGACGAATCCCCACCTCGCCACCGGCAGCGGAGGCGGCGACGTGGTGGCGGGATCGGTCTGCGTCACGCGATGACCCTATCCCTGGTGCAGCGTGGCTCACCAGCACGCCCCAGGGAGTCCTCGCCCGACCAAGCCATCAAGGGTCAGGCACCCTAGACTCGACGTCATGTCTGACAAAGGCTCCACCCCTCCCCCGCCGCCGCCCGGACGCAATCCCCGTATGCCCGGTCGGACCGATGCCGGCTTCCCCCGATGGGCCCTCTGGGTCGTCGTCGGCGTGCTCATCGTCCTGATCGGCGTGATGGCCAGCCAGAACTCCCAAACCGACAACGAGATCAGCTACACCGAGTTCAAGACCCAGGTGGTCGAGGGCAACGTCGAGTCGATCGAGTACGACAACACCAACGCCAAGATCGAAGGTGTCTTCGTACGGGCGCCCGACGGCGGCGACGTGAACTTCACCTCGACCGGCTTCTCCCCCTTCCCCGACGACGACCTGCGTCTCCTCACCGAGAACGACGTCGAGGTGACCCCCAAGACGCCCGGCGGCAGCGTGATCATGAGCCTGCTCAGCCTCTTCCTTCCCTTGATGCTGATCATCGCCTTCTTCTGGTGGCTTTCTCGCCGCCAGCAGTCGCAGATGGGCGGCATCATGTCGATCGGCCGTTCCAAGGCCAAGACCTACTCGACCGAGCGCCCCGGCACCACCTTCGATGACGTCGCCGGCTATGCCGCGGTGAAGAAGGAAGTGACCGAGGTCGTCGACTTCTTGAAGGACCCCTCGAAGTTCGCCGAGATCGGTGCTCGCATCCCCAAGGGCGTGCTGCTCGTCGGTCCCCCCGGCACCGGCAAGACCCTCATCGCACGCGCGACCGCCGGCGAGGCCGGTGTGCCCTTCATGTCGGTCACCGGTTCGGACTTCATGGAGATGTTCGTCGGCGTCGGTGCCAGCCGGGTCCGAGACCTCTTCGCCGAAGCTCGGAAGATGGGCAAGGCCATCATCTTCGTCGACGAGATCGACTCCATCGGCCGCAAGCGCGGCGCCGGCCTCGGCGGCGGCCACGACGAGCGCGAGCAGACCCTGAACCAGATGCTCGCCGAGATGGACGGCTTCGAAGCCACCGAGGGCATCGTGATGATGGCCGCCACCAACCGGCCCGACATCCTCGACCCGGCGCTGCTGCGCCCGGGCCGCTTCGACCGCCAGGTCGTGGTCCCGCTCCCCGAACTCGAAGACCGGCGTCAGATCCTGAAGGTGCACATGAAGCACAAGAAGATCGCCGACGACGTCGATGTCGATCTCATTGCTCGCGGTGCTCCCGGCATGAGTGGTGCCGACCTGGCCAACCTGGTCAACGAAGCAGCGCTGTTCGCCGTCCGGCGAGGCGAGAAGCGCATCTACGCTTCGGACTTCGACGCAGCCCGTGATCGAGTCCTGATGGGTGTGAAGCGCGATTCCATGGTGCTCTCGCCGAAGGAGCGCGAGGCCGTTGCCTACCACGAGGGGGGTCACGCCCTGTGCGCTGCGATCCTCCCCAATGCCGATCCGCTGCACAAGGTCACCATCATCCCGAGCGGGATGGCGCTCGGTGTCACGATGCAGCTGCCGTCCGAAGACCGCCATCTCTATCGCCGTGACTACATCGAGGACCGCCTCGTGGTCATGCTCGGTGGTCGCATGGCCGAGCAGGTCATCTACAACATGACCAGCACCGGCGCCTCCGATGACCTCATGAAGGCCACCGAGACCGCACAGAAGATGGTCAAGGAGTGGGGCATGTCCGACAAGGTCGGTCCGATGGCCTGGGGCGGCGGCGGTCAGGTGTTCTTGGGCGACGATCTGATGAGCGGCAAGGACTATTCCGACGAGACCGCTCGGGTCATCGACGAGGAGACCCAGCGCATCCTGCTCGACGCCGAAGACCGGTGCCGAGAGCTGCTCACCACCCACCGACCGATCCTCGATCGCATCGCCAGCACCCTCCTCGAGAACGAGACGGTCAGCGGCGCCGAGATCGACGAGTTCGTCCAGGAGGCTCGTGCCGCCGGCAACGGCTCGACTTTCGACTCGGCCGTTGCAGCCAGCTGAGGACTCGTAGGGAACTACGGGTTGGTCGGCAGTGCGTCGAGCGCCTCGGTGATGCGCTCGGCTTCGACGGGCCCGAAGAAGCTGGCATGCACGACCCCGTCGGTGCCCACCACCAAGGTGGTGGGCACACCGTCGATCCTGTAACGCTTGTGCAGGTCGGGGTCTTCCTGCACGTGTACTCGTTGGGCCCCGGTGCCCGACCGCTCGATCGAGGTGACCGTGTCCCAGACGATCGGACACGAGTCGCACGTGGTCGAGGAGAAGACCACGACGAGAGCCAGATCGGCCGGGACCTCGAAGTCCGAGCGATCGATCTGGCGGGGTGCTCGATAGGACGGGGCCGAGGGCGCTTCGGGTCGTCGACGCTGTAGTGCCCAGGCGACACCGATCGCCGCCGCCGTGAGCAGTACCAAGACGATCAAACGGGTCATTCTGCCTCCTCGGCTTCGTTGCTGATGCCGAGCGCCGGAACACCCGGGACGACACCCAGGCGACCGTCGTCGGTCACCACCTGCACCTCGACGGCAACCGGCAAATCGGAAGTCACGATCACGGCGGCCTCGGCCACCGGTCCCCGCAGTGGGATCTGCATGCGACCGTCGGCCGGGACCGCAGCGCGTACGGCAGGCAGGAGCTCGCCGGCCACCATGAGCCGGATCTCGACCAGCGCCTCGGCGGGAGCCGTGACGACCATGACGCTTTGTTCCGCCGTCCCGATGGTCACCCAGGGCACGACCCATCGGGTCGACACCACCGCGCTGCCGTGCGAGATCGCGACGCCGGAGGTCGCGGTTGTCTGCACGAGCACCGGCCCGTCGCCCTCGGCCGGCTCCAGGGTCGGATCGGGAATGGCGTTCTCTTGAGACTCGACGTCTTCGCCGTCTTGGAAACGATTCGGCGCCAACCACGGCGATGGGGCGCTTCGCCCGAAGCCGATGGAGGCGTTGGTGCCGCCGGCACCGATGAGCGAGGTGTCGACCTTCGGGGTGACCTGCCAGCGCTCGGCAACCACCCCGACGTCGTTGGTGGAGCGCAGCGTGATGCCGACATCGGCGGGCAGCGGGTAGCCGGCCCGAACGAGTTCCTCGACCAGATCGATGACCACGAGGCGACCAGGGGCAACCGTCACCTCGACCGGAACCAGACCGTACGACGCCCGCTCGTCGGGGTCGTTCAGATCGAACTCGAGATCGAAGTCGGCGGTGGCGTCGTTGGGATTGAACAGGGTGACTCGCTGGTCCCCACCCTCGTGCACCCGCCCGGCGGGCAGATACCACTCGGTCCGCGGCGCGATCGAGGCGGCGGTCAGCGAGACCCCCTCGGGACCGAGTTGCCCATCGAAGAACTGCAGCCGCTCGACTGCGAGTCGGCCTTGCACGGTGGTGATCGTGGTGGCCACGTTGGGCTCGCGACTCACGTAGTCGCCGACGTTGATGAGCCTGACCGATCGACCCGGGACGACCGCTGCCTGCAGATCATCGGGCACCCGGGTTCGGGCGGCGGTCTGGAACTCGACGTCGAAGACGACATCTTGGGAGAACGGGTTGAGCAGAACCAAGAACTGGCTCGAGTCCCGCGTGGTGGTGCCATCGGCGAAATACCACGAGTCTGAGGTCTGGGTTCCACACGGTGCCTGGGTGACGCCTCGATTGGTGGCGACGCTGTGTCCGACGACACCCTCGCCGCCGACGACTTCGACCACGGCGCCGACGAGGTTGGACTGGTCGAGGTCGGCGACCTCGAAGATCTCGGTCGACCGAGGCTCGAGATCGATGCGGGCAGAGGGACCGGGGCCATCGCCATCGAGCAGGTTGATCGTGGCGACCGCGGCGGTGTCACCGACGTTCGACAGGGCCAGCGTGTGCAAGCCAATACCCTCGGGCGAGCCTGAACCGACCGGACAGAACCAGACGGTGCTGAGCGAGCCATTGGCATCGATCGACGGACTCACCGGCTCGGGAGGCGTCACTTCGACCTCGACGAGCGGGGCCGTGTCGACCCGGTCGTAGGCGACACCGGCGACCAGGGCCCCGAGGAGGATGATGACGGCGGTCCAACGGTTCATTGGGTCGGGTCCTCTGAACGGGCGAGGGCGATGCCGACCGCAACCAGAGCCGCTTCGAACAGCAGGATCAGCCAGCGCAGCCAGGCCGTCGGGCGCTGGACCGACCATTGGGTGGCCCCGTTCGCGGTGACCGCAAGCAGCCCGCCATCGGTCGGTACGGCGGTGACACCGTCGCCGCTCACGGTCCAATCATCGCCCGTGACCGAAACGAGGATCGACGCGGGCTCGGGCAATGCTTCGTCGTCGGGGCCGGGGCGCGGTGCGGTCCATTTCCACGAACCCGATCCGAACTCGGCGTCGAGCCGTTGACCGACCGACAGATCGGTGTCGAGAAACACATCGGCTCGATTCTCGAGTGGCGTGATATCGGTCTCCACGCCGACCACCGGCCCACGGGCCGCCTCGTTGCGGAAGATGGTGAAGTCGGCGACACCCGAGATCCGCTGCAGGTCGAGCTGTCCGAGCAACGAGGTGAGCGCATCTTGCGGAGGCTCGAAGCTCTGGCCGTCATAGGGCGCCGGGGCCATGCGAGGAACCACCACGACGAAATCGATGCCGTAGGGGGCGAGCAATCGACCCAGACGAACGGTCTGGCGACGATGTGCGAGGTCGAGCTGCTCCCCCACCTGGGCGGTGAGGCCATAGGCGCCCGGTGTGAAACGGCCGAGGGCCGAGGCCTCGCCACCCTCGGTGATGGCGTAGGTGATGGCGTCGTCGGACTCGAGCGAATCGACCGGCAGGATCGATGGGTCGCCGATCCAGAGGACGCGCGAGGGACCGTCGAGCTGTTCGGCGAGCAGATCGGTGGTGGCTGCGTAGCTCTGTTCTGGCAGATCCCAGCGTCCGCTGTAGGAGTCACGCAGGAGCAAGAGCGCTGCTCCCGCCATGGCGACGACGCCGAAGAAGGCGGCCACCTGTCGCCAGCCGAACTTGAATCCGACGAGATCGATCTCGACCGCACGAGCAGCCGCACCGATCGAGAGCGCAAGACCCGCTGCCGCCGGCACGAGCAGGAGCTCGGCGGTCGGCAGGTCGGCGACGAGCCAGCCACGACGCTCACTCCAGATCACCAACCAGGCGACCAACGCCATCGACCAGCCGCGAACTCCCGCCTCGAGTCTCACGCCCGTGCCGATGAGCAGCGAGAGCGAGGCGGCAAGCAAGACGCCGACGGTCAGCAGGCGTGGTTCGATCAGCCCGGGAGCGAATCGAACGAGGTCGGCCAGCGAGTCGAAACGGGCCTCGGGCGATGGGGGTCCGACGAACCACGCCCATGTGCCACGTTGGATGATGTCGAACGTCCACGGAGCATGGACCGCAGCGGGGACGATCACCGCCGCCAGGCCGGCCATGACGAGGCGGACGAGGCCGGCAGTCTTCGCCAACAGCAGATTGCCGAGGATGAGGCCGACGATCATCAGCAGCGCGACGATGACGACGGCGGGAACGAAGGTGGCGACAGCGGCAATCAGCAGCCCGAATCGAATCAGACGGATGGGGAGCGATCGCATGGTGATGTCCTGGCCGGCCGGTCCGCCGACCGGGCCATGGGGTGCCATGCCCTGCACCCGCAGGAGGCTGCCGATCATGAAGGGACCGGCACCATAGACAACCAGCGAATCCCACCGGCCGGCGGAGACGGCGGCGATGGCCAGGGGGTTGGCGGCATAGGCCAGTGCGGCAAAGGCGGATCCTCGGATCGTGCCGTAGGGCCGGGCCAGGCGCCATGCGCCGATCGGACCGAGGAAGAGGGGCGCTAGGACCAGGAGGGTGTCGAACAGCCCACTGCCCCAGAAGAAGAGCAGCTTTCCGAGCCCGAGCACACCGAAGGCAGTCGGCGCATTGCCCTTGCCACCGAGTCCGACGGTGCGCCAGTCGCCGAGATACTCCTTGAGCATGGTGCCGGCCCCCGGGAGGTCGAGGAATTGGCCGGTGGCGGTCACCCCACCGGTGATCAGGCCACGGCTGCCGATCAGCAGGACGAGACCGAGCAACGTCGAGATGATGAAACCGTCTCGGAAGGCGCCGGCGTCTTGTCCGGTGAACGAGTCACGGAAATTGCCGGCGAAGGAAACCACTCGATCGCCGACGGCGAACTGGCCCCGGAAGAAACCGCTGACTCTCGCCGAGCCGGAAACCTGGAGGGCGCCGACTTCGCGATCAGACACACTCCGTAGCGCGCTGACGTTCTTGCGCCGCTCTCGAATCTGACCGAGGTTGCGGAGGTTCCACCCGATGGCGCCAACCGCCGACCTGGCCTGACGACGACGGCCGGCCAACACGCAGTACACGGCTTCGAGCAGCAGCAGGGCGACGGCCAGCGGCAGGTATCGAGCGAGATGCAGCGGACTCGAGGTGACCATCAGCGAACGGAGTCGGTGACGCCCCAACTGCTGGCGGCGTTCGTCGGGATCGACGTCGGCAGGGAAGGATCTCACCACCGCTCGTGGCACGGCGACCACCCGGGCACCGGCGGTGTGAGCACGCCAGCACAGGTCGAGGTCGTCGCCGTAGGAGGTCATGACCGGATCGAATCCGCCCAGTGCGGCGAACAGGTCGGCGCGAATCAGCTGCACGCCGCTCGGGGCGAAGAAGATGTCTCGAACCGTGTCGTACTGTTCCTGGTCGAACTCGCCAGGTTCGACGTATTCGACCTCGACGCCGAACTTGTCCGAGCCCATGCCCACGCTGCGGAGGCGGCGAGGGTCACGCCCATCGACGACCTTCGGCGCCACGATGCCGGCGTTCGAGCGATAGAGCTCCTCGACCAGCGAGGAGGTCGCCGATGGTTCGAGCTCGTTGCCCACGGTCACGAAGAGGTAGAACGACGCACCCGTGACGAGCTCGGTCGCCTTGTTCGCCGCACTGGCTCGGCCGAGCCGCTTTGGCATCCGATGGAGGAAGGCCTCGGGCAGGATCCGGGCGACGGTGTCGGTGATCGGATCGCCGTCGGCAGCATCGATCACCAGCACCGACAGGTTGGGATAGTCCTGCGCAGCCACCGAGACGAGCGTCGGTTCGAGCATGTCCGTAACGCGATCGACGATGACGACGGCAACGATGGGCGGCCCGCCGTCATCGCCAAGCAGCTCCTCGGGCGCCAACGGGGCGTCGATGGGGAGCTTGGAGGCTTCTGATCCGACCACGAGGGGATTCTCGGAGGAAGCAGCGTGGGCTGCGGTGGAGTCGGGCACGAAGCCGAAAGACTAGCCCCGAAGCGACGGGTCGCTCGGCACCCCCGACAAGTTCGGGACCATCGATTTTCGTCGCTCGTGTCACTCCCCGACCTCGACCGTGTGGTGCCTCACACGCCTGGCGTGGTGGTGTCGCTACCCTGGCGCCGTGGCCATCGCACTCGTCACCGGCGCTACCGGATTCGTCGGACCTCATTTGGTGGACCACCTTCGGGCGTGCGGCGACACCGTCATCGGTTCGGATCCCACCGATCCAACTCGCCGAGGCCCCGACCTGCTCGACTTCGACGGCTGGCGTGAGCTCGTCACCGAAGCGGCCCCCACCGTGATCTACCACCTCGCAGGGTGGAGCGATGTCGGCGCCTCGTGGAAGCACCAGCGTCAGGTGTGGCGGGTCAACACCGAGGGAACGCTCGCCGTGCTCGAAGCGGCCGCCGCCGCTCAGGTCGAGCGGGTGGTGATCGTCTCGAGCGCCGACGTCTACGGACCGCTCGAGCCGGCGAGCATGCCGATCCTCGACGAGCAGCCGACCAACCCGGCGTCGCCCTACGGGGCATCGAAGGCGGCGGCCGAGGTGCTGGCGTGCCAGTTCGACCGAGCCCATGACGTCGACGTCGTGATCGCTCGGCCCTTCAACCACATCGGCCCGGGACAATCACCCGGTTTCGTGGTGCCAGCGTTCGCGCAGCGCATCGCCCAGGCCGAGCTCGACGGCGGTGGCGACGTTCGCCACGGCGACCTGTCCGCACGGCGCGACTTCACCGACGTGCGAGACACCGTTCGCGCCTATCGACTGCTGGCCGAACGCGGCACTCCCGGCCGCACTTACAACATCTGCACCGGGCACGACATCGCCATGAGCGAGATTCTCGAGCAGTTCCGTTCCATGGCCACCGTCGAGGTGTCCACCTCGATCGATGAGGCACTGCTGCGGCCCATCGACGTGCCCGTCCACCGAGGATCGGCCCGCCGACTCCACGACGACACCGGTTGGACCCCCACCATCCCGCTCGACCAAACGCTGGCCGACGTACTGAACGATGCGAGGCTCCGACTCGCGCCGCAGCCCGAAACGCAACCACCCGACACTCAGCCAACGACGATCGCAACACCGCAGGAGCAATCATGACCAAGCGTGCACTCATCACCGGACTCACCGGCCAAGACGGTTCCTACCTTGCCGAGTTCCTGCTCGAAAAGGGCTACGAGGTCATCGGCATCGTGCGCCGCTCCTCCACCGTCAACTTCGAGCGCATCTCCCACATCCAAGACCACATCCAGATCGAACAGGGCGACCTGCTCGACGAGGCCTCGATGCACGACGTCGTCCGCCGGGTCCGCCCCGACGAGATCTACAACCTCGGCGCCCAGTCCTTCGTGCAGACCTCGTGGCAACAGGCCGTCCTGACCGGCGAGACCACCGCCCTCGGCGTCACCCGCCTCCTCAACGCCGTCCGAGACATCGACCGAGACATCCGCTTCTACCAGGCCTCGTCGTCGGAGATGTTCGGCAAGGTCCAAGCGGTCCCCCAGATCGAGACCACCCCGTTCTACCCCCGCTCCCCCTACGGCGTCGCCAAGTTGTACGGCCACTGGATCACCGTCAACTACCGCGAGTCCTACAACCTGCACGCCACCAGCGGCATCCTGTTCAACCACGAGTCGCCCCGCCGCGGCCTCGAGTTCGTCACCCGCAAGATCACCAACCACGTGGCCCGCATCAAGCAGGGACTCATCACCGAACTCCCGCTCGGTGATCTCCACCCCGAGCGCGACTGGGGCTTTGCCGGCGACTACGTCGAGGCCATGTGGGCCATGCTCCAGCAAGAGACCGCCGAGGACTTCGTCATCGCCACCGGCGAGACCCACAGCGTGCAGGAGTTCTGCGAGATCGCGTTCAACCATGTCGGGCTGAACTGGCAAGACCATGTGGTCCAAGACGAACGCTTCATGCGGCCGGCCGAAGTCGACCTCCTCATCGGCGACCCGACCAAGGCCAAGGCGCAGCTCGGTTGGGAGCCCAAGACCACGTTCCGCGAGTTGGTCGAGATGATGGTCGAGGGCGACATGGAACTCGTCGCCCGTCAACAGCGCGTCTGATCCATGACCGACCATCGCAGCCCAACCGCCGCCGTCATCTGCGGCGGTGTCGGTGCCGCACGACTGCTACGCGGCCTCACCCGCCTGATCCCCGGCCGAGAACTCACCGCCATCGTGAACGTCGGAGATGACCTCGAGCTCCACGGACTGCACATCTCTCCCGATCTCGACACCATCACCTACACGCTCGCCGACGCCGTCAGCGCCGACCGCGGTTGGGGTCTCGAGGGCGAGACGTGGCAGGCAATGGAGATGGTCGGCCGTTATGGCGGCATCGACTGGTTCAACCTCGGCGACCGCGACCTCGGCACACACCTCTATCGCACCCACCTGCTCCGCGGCGGCGCAACGCTGGCCGAAGCGACGGCGGCGATCGTCGCTGCGTGGGATCTCGACCTCACCGTTCTGCCGGTCACCGACGACCGACTCCGCACGATGGTCACCACCACGACCGAGGGCGAGATCGGTTTCCAGGAGTACTTCGTGCGCCTGCAGCACGGCGTACCCGTCTCGTCGGTTCGTTTCGACGGCGCATCGACAGCCACACCGGCGCCCGGCGTGCTCGACGCCATCGGATCCTGCGACCACCTCATCGTCGCTCCGTCCAACCCGGTGGTGTCGATCGACCCGGTCCTTGCCGTGCCCGGTGTGCGTGAGGCGTTGATGGCCCGCCGGGAGTCGGTCGTTGCCGTCTCCCCCATCATCGGTGGCAAGGCGCTCAAGGGCCCGGCCGATCGCCTACTCGTCGAACTCGGTCGGGAAGCCTCGGCGCTCGCCGTGGCCGAGTGGTATCGCGACGTCGTCGGGGTGATGGTCATCGACGAGGTCGACGCCGGCCTGGCTCCGGCGATCGAGGCGCTCGATGTTCGCTGCATCGTCGCCCCGACGATCATGAGCGACCTCGACACCACACTGGCTCTGGCCGAGGTCGTTCTCGGCGCCTGAGCCGGCCGACGAATCACTCGAGCACGCCTTGATCGGCAGCGATCGATGCCGATGGATCACGCAGTGGCCGACGACCGGCTGCCATCGGAGGAACCCATGAATCACGCACGTACTGCCGCCTTCACGTTCACACTCGCCACGCTGCTCGTCGGTTGTGGCAATGCGGTCGACAAGGTCACCGAATCGGCGACCGACAAGGCAGTCGAGAAGATGATCGAGTCGAGCACCGATGAACAGATCGACATCGATCGTGACGGCGACACCATGAGGATCGAGACCGAGGACGGCACCATGACCGTCGACGCCGACGGCAACATGGTGGTCGAGAGCGACGAAGGCACGATGACCATCGAGAGCGGCGAGACCCTTCCCGACGACTTCCCCGACATTCCCATGCCCGACGAGCTGACCATCGAGGCGACCTCGCACATCAGCGACGCCGAGACCGAAGTCTTCTCGGTGTCGGGACTCATCGATCGAGATGCCGAGGAGGCCTTCGACGCGCAGGTCGCTGCACTCGAAGAGGCCGGGTTCACCATCGACTTCCGCAATGACAGTACGTCCGACGGCGAGTTCTACGGCTCGGCGATGGCGAGCGGTGGAGACGGCCTTCAGGTTCTCACGAACATTCTCACCGAGGATGACCAGGCACGACTGCAGATCAACGTCACCAAGACCCTGAGCTGAGGACCGTCACGTCGCTCCGGTCCCGAGGGGATTGGCGGCGCGAGCCTCGGTCACCAGAGCCTGTCCGGCCTTGGAACGGATGGCGCCGACGAGTCCGACGACGATGATCGCGCCGCCGGCCAGATGGACCCAGGTGATGCCCTCGCCCAGGAAGATCCACGCCATCGACCCCGACACGACGGGTCCGGCCAGCCGCATCAGCGGCGGCACGTTGGCCGGGACGTAGCGCAGCGGCCAGGTCATCACGACGTGGCCGAGCGTCCCGGGAACGACGGCCATGGCGAGCGCTCGCCAGAGATCGGTCGAACCCACACCGGTGGGATCGTCGCCGATGGCGAACACGAACGCCGACACCAACACGGCCGCGGTGCCCATCACGGTCGCCAGGAAGGCGACGACCGAGAGGTGTTCGCGACTGATCTTGGAGATCAGGAAGAAGATGGCGAAGAAGGTCGTGCTGATCATGGCCATCACCATGCCGACCGGGTCGCCGTCGGGGCCCTGCGAGCTCCCGAGCACCACGAAGGCGGCGCCCCCCATGGCGACCGCCGACCAGAGCCGGAACGCAGGCGCCGGCCGTTCGCCGAAGAGTGGGATGGCAGCGAAGCCGACGACGATCGGCGACAGCGTGCTCATGAGACTGGCGTCGACGACGCTCGTGCGTTTGATCGCGGTGAAGAAGAACACCTGATTGAGTGAGAACGCCGCTCCTGCGAGCACCGCCCACCTCAGTCCCGTGCTGGTCGCGAGCGAGCGGCCGCTGAGGCGCTGGACCACCGCGCCGACCACCAACACGGCGAACCCGAACCAGAGCCGCCAGAACGACAGCAACACCCCGGTGGTGTCGGAGGATCGGGCGAGCACCGGACCCGTGCCGTACAACAGCACACCCAACGCAATGAGGTGATAGGGGAATCGCTCGGCGATTCGATCCCCCATGGGCGCTGCGTCGGTCACTGGTGGCGGTCTATCCCGAGACCGACCCCGATGTCCAAAGCTCTCCAGCGTCAGACCCACCAACTGCCGACCCTCGAACCCACACCAGCCAACTGCCGGCTGTCGAACCCACTTTCGGGCTTCACAGCCGATAGATCGCAGCGATGGGCTCGGTGGCCGACAGATGACGTAGGGCAATGGGTGATCGCAGCGGAGACAGGCCACAATGACGGCCATGACCCTGCGACGGCTCGAGATCATTCCCATCGATGGCTTGCCCGAGATCCGTCCCGGCGACGACCTGGCGGGAATGATCATGTCGGCGTGCGCAGGCTCGCTCGGTGATCACGAGCAGCTGCGAGACAACGATGTGCTGATCGTGAGCCAGAAAGTGATCTCCAAGGCCGAGGACCGACTGGTGAAGGTCGACCCGAACGACCCCCAGTCGCACAAGCCGTTGGTGCTGGCCGAGTCGAGGCGGGTCGTCCGGCGTCGCGGTGATCTGATCATCACCGAGACCAAGCACGGCTTCATCTGTGCCAATTCCGGCATCGACCGCTCCAACGTCGACGCCGACGTCGCCTGTCTCCTGCCCGAGGACTCCGATCGCAGTGCCCGCCGTCTGCGCGATGCCATCAAGGGACGCCAGGGCGTCGACGTCGCCATCGTGGTCGCCGACACCTTCGGCCGACCCTGGCGGCGCGGCCTCACCGACATCGCCATCGGCTGCGCCGGCATCAAGCCGATCCTCGACTTGCGCGGCACCGAAGACGCCACCGGTCGCGAGCTCCACGTCACCGAGGTATGCCTGGTCGACGAGCTGGCGGGCGCGGCCGAGCTCGTGCGGGGCAAGTCGACCGGCATCGCGGTCGCCCTCATTCGTGGTATCGACCCGGCGTGGATGGGCGAGGGAACGGTGGTCGACGACATCGTCCGCCACCCCAGCGAAGATCTCTTCCGATAGCGGGAATCATCGACTTCCGAAACCTTCGGGTTCGAGTTCGGATGGACCGACGTGGGTGTCGAGCCATTCGTTCATCGGAACGGCGTCTTCCCAGACCGAGCGGATCCGCTTGACGACGGCTTTGGTGAAGATCCACTTCGGGGTGCCGAACGTCTTGGAGACGATGAGGCCCTTGCGCCGCAACAGCTCGATGCGAGGGTGGTCTTTGGGATAGCCACGAGGAGCCGTCTTGAGCTGATCGATGGCGGTGATCTCGTAGTTCTTCGCCAGGCTGTCGACGATGGCTGCGAGCTCACTGCCCCGCGCCTCGTCGTCGATCGCTTCGCGGAAGCGGGCGAGTTGATCCTTGGCCATCGCGTAGTAGCCACACCCGACCATCAAACCCTCGGCGGAGAAGTGGTAGTAGTAGCCCGTGCCACCCTCACCCTCGGTGTAGGCGCCCTGGGCCGTCTTGTAGAGCGGCTTGCCCTTGGAGAACCGGACGTCGTTGTACGGACGGAACAACCGAAAAGGCCCGAAATCGGACAGCTCCTCGCCGAGCGCCGCCATCGGCGCCTTCACTTCGGCCTCGTAGCGGTGCTTGTTCTCGGTCCAGAAGGCCTTGTCGTTGTTGAGTTCGAGCTCGTCGTAGAACTCGATGCCAGCTGCGGAGAGTCCGGTGAACGTCATGGCCCCACGCTAATCGCCACCTCGGTCGCCCGACGCGCTGGCTCAGTTCGTGTTGCTGAACCGGCGGGACTCGGTGGACTCGGCAACGAGCAGCACCAGGTACGCACGATCGAAGTCGCCGCCGAGCTGCCCGATCCAGTAGGCCTTGCCCGCCGGATCGGCGCTGCGCTGCAGGACATTTCGATAGACATGCTCGACGAAGTCGGCGTTGTCCGGCGTGTCGTAGATCGACTGGTACTCCGGGCTACGCACCAGCAGGACGGTCAGCTCGATCAGCGACATGCCGCCATCGACCCGGGACTGCCAGTAGGCCTGGCCGGCGGGATCCGGGGCTCGATCGAAGACGGCGACATAGAGACGTGCGATGGTGCCCGAGATCCCGCTGGTCCGCTCGAATTCGGTGCCGATCAGCGGCGACTGCCGCAGCGGTTTCGCCACCTCGAACGGCACCACCACTCGAGACCGGTTGCCGGCAGCGTCGACGGCTTGCACCACCAGCTCGTGTTGGCCCGGATCGAGACCGCGGTGGCCGAGCCGATGGCCATGGTTCCGCCGTCGACCTGGCCGAGGCAGGAAATGATCGGCGTTCCGCCCCGGTCGTCGCAGGCGAACCGGATACCGATGGACGTTCCAAAGGCGTAGGCCTTGCTCCGTGGCGAGTCGACACTGATGGCGGGAGCGTCATCATCGACGAGTGTGACGGGGATGGTGATCGAGCCTCGAGCGCCCTCGCCACTGGTGGCGCTCACCATGACGGTCGCCGAGCCGATCACTCCCGGGGTGAAGTCCAGGGTCAGTCGGTCGTCGACCATCGACGCCTCGACGAACGTCTGGTCTGCGGACACCGCGAACCGCAGCCCCGATTGGCCGAAGGCCTCGGCAAGGTCGATCGACACCGACTGGGCCGGCAACGTGATCGTCAGTGGTTCGATGGAGGCGGTCAATTGAGCGAGCACCGAGAACGTCCTCCGAAGCGTGTGTTCGTTGCCCGCCGTGTCGGCCGCCGTCACGGCGAGCTGGTAGCTCCCGGGGGCGAGGGACCCGAGCGACGTTCCCGATGTGACGACCACGTCACCCGTCGCTCCCTCGACCTTGGCCGTACAACGGGCGATCGGGGTGCCGGCGCCGGCAGCGCAGGAATACCCGATCGGCACCGTGCCGCTGTGCACGAATGCTGCGTTTTCGGTTGGCGCCGCGAAGGCGATGGCGGGCGCTGCGGTGTCGGTGAGCTTCACCGTGAAGGCCGCGCCCCCGTTGGCACCGCTCGGGTTGAGGGCAGCGATCGTCACCGTCGCCACTCCCGTGGTTGCTGGCGAGAACACGAGTTCGAGCACGTCGCCACTCACGGTCGGCGACACGAACAACCGGTCTGAGGTCACCTGATAGGTCAGGCCCGACTCGCCGAACGCATCGGCAAGGTCGATCGTCGTCGACGCTGCCGGGAGTTCGCGCTCGAGTGTGGCCAGGTCGGCGGTCAGGCGAGCGAGCACCGTGAACGAGCGGGTGCTGGTTGCGGTGTTGCCAGCGGCATCCGTCGACGTGATGCCCAGTACGTGATCGCCCGGCGCGAAGGTCCTGGCAGTCGCTCCCGACGAGATCGGCGAGCCATCGACTGCTCCTGCGCAGCTCACGATCACGGTCCCCTCCAGGTCGTCGCATCCGAAGACCACCGAGATGGCCGCATCGTGGGCGAAGGAGGCGTCGGGGAGCGGCTCGGCGACGGAGATCTGCCGGATCCGTGCTGTCGACGAGGGTCACGTCGAACCGGACCGTTTCGGTTCCACTGTCGACGCTCGATACCTCGACCGTGATCTCTGCCGTTCCGATGGTCCCGGTCGCGAACGTCAGGTCGAGCACGCCGGGCGTGGCAGGGTCGAGCGTTGCGCTCACGAAGGACTGATCCGACGAGACGACGAAGGTGAGATCCGTTCGGCCGAACGCAGCAGCGAGGTCGACACTCGTTGCCGTCGCCGGCAACTCGATCGAGCGATCGTCTGGCTGACCGACGATCGGATCGCCGAGGGCAACGCCGGCCCGGTTGGTTCCGTAGCGTTCGTTGACGACGAGACCGGCACCGTTGTTGCTCACCTCCGTCGTTGCGAAGGTACCGATGCGAGAACCCTCGGACGTGACCATGTCCAGATACGAACCGGCCGAGAGTCCAGTCAGATCGAGTCGAAGGGCACCACCGAGCACGATCGGACCGTCGACTGCGAAGTGTGTCGTTGGGTCATCCGGATCGATCGACAGCGCCCCGCCGGAGAGGGTGAGGCCAGCCTGTCCCCGGATCGAGCCGCCGCCTTGGAGTGCACCGTCGTCGACCCAGACGCCTCCGTCGACCTCGATGGTGTTGCCACCGGTGTCGAGTGTTCCGGCCGCGACGATGATCGCCTGACCGGGTCCGTCCAGGTAGAGCCCGTCGTTCAGCAGGACCCGCCCTGCTGGCTTGTCGATGATGAGATCGGCGTCGGTCAGATCCTCACCGCTGACGATCTGGTCGGCGCCACCACCGAGGCGAATCGGAACGAGGGAGTCGACGAGGGCATCGGTGCTGCTCACGTTGCCGAATGCGGCGATCTCGCCACCCGGACCAGCGGTCGTCGGACCCGTCATTTGGCTGATGGAGAACTCACCATCGACTCGCAACTCGCCCGTGATCGAACCGGCGAAGTCACCGGCGAAGGTCACGTTGTCGAAGGTCACCCCGGCAGCATCGATCGATTGGGATGACCCGGTGAACAGCACGGTCTGATCGACGGTGGAAAGACCGGCGAAGGTCACGCCTCCGGCGATGTGGACGAATCCGCCCTGCACCTGCAACGAGTCTTCGAACCCGACCGTCCCCGATGGCTTCTCGATTCTGACGTTGCGCAGCGAGCTCTGGCTCGACTCGGCGGTCACCTGCTGATCACCATCGGCGACGAAGGCGAGCGTGGTCGTCCCTCGGTAGTCGATGTCGCCGGTGTGAACATCGCCACCGGCCCGAAGCGTCGAACCATCGAGCCGCTCGACGGCGGCGAGGGTGAGCGCACCGCCGACTTCGACATCGGCGGCCAGTGTGATGGTGTTGGCGCTGTCGACGCGAAGGTCGTTGATCGAGGTACTCGGGCCATGGAACATCACGGATCGTGCGGTTCCGTCGTCGATCAGCTCGATCGTCGAGCCGTCGGCTGCCACGGGGCCACCACTCAGGTCGAGGCTCCCCGATGCATGGAGTGCCTTGCCTCGGAGGTCGAGCGTCCCCGACACCAGCGTCAGATCATGAACATCCAGCGCCGTGCCCAGCGACACCGTGCCCGTCGGCTTCTCGATGACGAGCGAACGCCCTTCGGTACCCAGGAAGCCGGCGCCAGCCGAGACCAGTTGATCATCGCCTCCGACGAGGCGAAGCGACGAACCGACGACACCGACCTCGCCGGTCACCGTCAGGTTGCCTCCGATGAGGAGATCGGCGTCGATCGAGATCGAGTCGATGAGACCCTGGCGCTGCAGTTCGACGTCGTTCCACTCGATGCCGGCGAGTTCGAGCGAGGCACCGGAACGAACGACCAACAGCGAATTCGCCGTGAGCACGGCGTCGGCGAGGAACCGGCTCTCGCCACCGACGGTCAGGCTCGTTCCCGTCATGTCGATGGTGCCGCTGCGATGACTGAGCCGTCCGACCACGGTGAGATTCGTGGTCGCAGCGATGGCGACCGTGCCGCCGAATCCCGGTTCGATGCGTAGCGACCAGACGACCGAGTCGTCGTTGATCGTGATGTTCGTCGACCCACTGTCGATCACTGCGACATCGGTCGGACCCGGGACCTCTTGCGGAAGCCAGTTCTGCGGATTGCCCCAGGCGCCGGTGGCGGCTGCTCCCGTCCACACATGGTCAGCGTCGGTTACACGGAAGGTTGCCTCGACCCACTCCCCTGCCGGATCGGTCGCCCGAACCGTGATCTGGCTGCTGCCGACGTGGCCCGGCACGGGGGTGAGAAGCAGCTGTGATCCGGTCACCGAGGCCGTGACGAAGCCCGGCGTCGAGTTGGCAGTCAACGAATAGGACAGCTCGTCGTCATCGGCGTCTTCGAAGGCACCGAGGAGCGAGACGGCGAAGCTGGAGGTCAGCCCGAACCGGTCCGGTAGCCCGGCGGCGATCGTAGGAGCGTCGTTGGGGACGGCAAGGCCGATACCGGCGTTGGTGGCGCCGTAGAGCGGGGTCACGAGGTAGCCATCGGCGTTGTTCGTGGCAACGACCTGGCCGAACTCACCGGATCGACCACCGGCAGCCAGGAGGAGGTTGGGATGGTTCCCGACCCCGGTATTGGTCAGGTCGACTTCGAGAACTGCGTCCTCGGCGCCAATGACCAGATCGCCGCCGATCGCCACGCTGGCGACCTCCGCCGGAGCGAGATGCACCGTTCCGCTCGTCACCGTGAGCGCCGCACCGACCCCCTGGCGGTCGATCGAGGTCACCCCGGTCAGGGTTCCGCCGTCGACGACGACGCCATTGCCGACGGACAGGGTGTGGCCGTTCGCATCGAACACGCCCGAAAGGACGCGGAACTGCTGGGTGCTGCCCTGGACGCTCAGGCCGGTGGCAAGCGTGACCGAACCGGTCGGCTTGTCGATGATGAGGTCTCCGTCGGTCAGGTCGGTGTCGGGGGCACTGATGGTCTGATTCGCCGACCCGACGAATCGAACCCCGACGTCGGAGTCAACGACGGCATCGGTGCTCGTGACGTTGCCCCGCACATTCATGAAGCCCGTACCGGAGGCGCCGCCACCGGCAACCGAGCCGATCGTCAAGTCGCCGTCGATCTCGAGGTCACCGACCACTGGTGACGAGAAGTTGGACGCCAGTTCCACGTCGTCGAAGTGCAGGCCTGGCGCCGAGATCTGCGTCATTCCGGCGGAGAACCGGACCTGGGTGCCGCTCAGATCGACGGTCCCCCGGGTGTGCACGAAGCTTCCGCGTAGACCGAAGATGCCGGCGAAGGTTGCCGTTCCCGAAGGCTTGTCGATCCGGGTGTTCACCAGCGCTGCGCTGCTGGTGGTTGCGGAGACGGTCTGAGAACCGGCACCCATGAGCTCCAGCGTTGACGATCCAGCGTAGTTGGTGTCCTTGGCAACCACGTTGCCCGCAGCGCGGAGCGTGGCGCCGTTCAACGAAACCAGTGACTCGAGCGTGAGCAGCCCGCCGACGGTGACGTCGGAATCGAGCGTGATGCCATGCGCCGTGTCGATCGTGAGCTTGCCGATCGGGGTACCCGGACCGGACACCTTCACCGGTTGCGTACCGAGCAGTTCGACACTCGAAGCCGTGGCGACCACCGCGGCACCGCCCAAGTCGACATCACCCTTGCACTTCATCGTCGCATTGCTCGCATCGACCGTCGCACCGCGGAGATCGAGATCGCCATGCACGGTGACGATGGCGCCGGCGGCATCCAGGGACGCCCCAGGGAGGTCGAGATCAGCAAACGCGGTGACGTTCTTCCCGTTCAGATCGATGGTTCCGGTGTACCCATCGGTGACGCGCAGTCCGTTCACCGTCAGACTGCTGGTCGTCACCAGCACGTCCTTCGAGCCGCTGTCCAACAGCGCCACGTCCTCGGACCATGGGATGCCACGGGGAACCCAGTTGTCGCCATTGTTCCAGTTGCTGTTGCTGCCCAAACCCGTCCAGACATGGTCGGCGTCGGTCACTCGGAACGAGGCCTGGGTTGCCGATGACCCGTCGCTGGCCCGGATGGTCACGACGGCGGAACCGACGGCACCCGCGGTTCGGGTCACGGTCAACTGGTCGAGCGTGTTGTCGATCGCCGTGGCGACGAACGCGGCATCGGTGTTGGCGACCAGCGAGTACGTCAGTTCGTCGGTATCGGGATCAGAGAACGCCGTTGCCAGGTCGACGACCGCAGGCGAGCCGACATCGATCCCGTAGATGCTCCCGATGCCGACGGCCGAGGGAGCGCCATTCGCACCGACCGGTCCGGCGGGCACCATGGTTCCCGCGATCGCGAGAACGAGGAAGTTCGGAAGAACCCTCGCATGTCGCCTCATCACAACAGCTTCGACGCAGGGTCGAGCGCCATGAGCCCACTAGGTTGAACAGATGTCGAGCCTGCCACCCCTCCTGCAACATCTGCCGCCGGCTCCAGATCCCGACGCACTCGTCGACGGCTTCATCGATTTCGTTGCCGAGCAGGGGCTGTCGCTCTACGACGCGCAGGAAGAAGCCATCCTCGAGTTGCTGGCAGGCAACAACGTCATCCTCAACACCCCCACCGGTTCGGGAAAGTCGCTGGTCGCAGCCGCCGCCCACTTCGCGGCGCTTGCTGCCGACAAGCGGAGCGTCTACACCGCCCCGATCAAGGCGCTGGTATCGGAGAAGTTCTTCGCGCTGCGCCGTGACTTCGGCGAGGAGCGAGTCGGCATGATCACCGGCGACGCCAGGATCAATCCCGACGCACCGATCATCTGTTGCACCGCAGAGATCCTGGCCAACTGGGCGCTACGAGACGGTGCCGAGGCAGATGTCGACGTGGTGATCGCCGATGAGTTCCACTACTACGCCGATCCCGCAACGTGGCTGGGCATGGCAGGTTCCACTCCTCGAACTCCCCAACGTCCAGTTCTTGCTGATCTCGGCAACGCTGGGCAAGACCGAGTTCTTCGAGAAGGATCTCGAGCGTCGTACCGGCCGCACCACCGTCACGGTGTCGTCCGACCAGCGCCCCGTCCCGCTCGACTTCGAATACCGTCGCACGACGCTCCACGCCTCGATCGAGGAGCTGCTCGCCACCGGTCGCGCACCGATCTATCTGGTCCACTTCACCCAACGAGAGGCGACCGAGGCCGCCCAGGGCTACCTCTCGCTCGACCCGCTGACCAAGGACGAGAAGGCACACATCAAGAAGGCCATCGGTGGCTTCCGCTTCGACACACCGATCGGCAAGGACCTGCGTCGCTACCTGACCGGCGGCATCGGTGTGCACCACGCCGGCCTGCTGCCCAAGTACCGGCTGCTCGTCGAGAAGCTCGCACAAGACGGGCTGCTCAAGATCATCTGTGGAACCGACACGCTCGGCGTCGGCGTCAACGTGCCGATTCGCACGGTGCTGTTCACCCAGCTGTGCAAGTACGACGGAACCAGCGTGCGCACCCTGTCGAACCGGGAGTTCGCCCAGATCGCCGGACGTGCGGGGCGCAAGGGCTTCGATGACGAGGGCACGGTCTGGGTCCAGGCACCCGAGCACGTGGTCGAGAACCTTCGGGCCGAGGAGAAGGCGTCGGCGAAAGACGGCAAGAAGTCGAAGAAGGTGGTGAAGAAGAAGCCACCGGAGCGGGGCTACTCCCACTGGAACGAAGACACCTTCAACCGCATCGTCAACGGGGCGCCGGAGCCGCTGATCTCCAGCTTCTCGGTCAATCACCAGATGGTGATGAGCCTGCTCGATCGCCCCGGCGACGGCTGCGCCGCGGTTCGCAAACTGATGACCGACAATCACGAGACCAAGCGCCGAGGCCGGAATCACATTCGCCGCTCGATCGCCATCTATCGGTCACTGGTCGAAGCCGACCTCCTCGAGTTCCCCGACGAACCCGACGAGTGGGGTCGGCGAGTCCGTGTCAACTTCGACCTCCAAGACGAGTTCGCACTCCATCAGCCCCTGTCGCTGTGGGCCATCGAGGCCATCGGCCAGGTCGATGAGCCGATCGAGGGACTCGAACTCATGCACGCGCTCGACATCGTGACGATCGTCGAGGCGATCATGGAGAACCCGGGGGTGATCATCGCCGCCCAACTCAACAAGGCCAAGGACGCAGCGATGGCCGACATGAAGTCGAGCGGCGTCGAGTACGACGAGCGCATGGCCCGGCTGGCCGAGGTCGAACCACCACGCCCGAACAAGCGCTGGCTCTACGACAGCTTCGATGCCTTCCGAGCCCACCATCCGTGGGTGGGATCCGACAACGTGAAGCCCAAGTCGATCGTGCGGGAGATGTTCGAAGAGGGTATGACCTTCACCGAGTACGTCCAGCACTACGGGCTGAAGCGCTCCGAGGGCGTCGTCCTGCGCTATCTGTCCGATGTCTACAAGGGTCTCGTCCAGAACGTCCCCGAAGACGCCAAGACCGACGAACTCGACGACGTCATCGCCTGGCTCGGTGCGGTGATTCGCCAGGTCGACTCCAGCCTGATCGACGAATGGGATGCGCTGATCTCGGGCGACGCCCTCGTCGAGGCCGAGGTTCGCAGCGTCGACGGCAATGGTCCCGAAGGTCAGGACATCACGGCGAACGTGCGCGGCTTCCGGGTGCTGGTTCGCAACGAGATCTTCCGCTGGGTCCAGGCACTGGCCATCAAGCGCCACGCTCCCATCCTCGGTTCGATCACCAACCCCGAAGACTGGACGCTGGACGACACCGTCGAGGCGATCGCGCCGTACTGGTTGGAGCACGACGAGCTGCTCACCGACGGCGACGCTCGATCCGCCGGCCGGTTCCTCATCGATGGCGATTCGGTCACCCAGATCCTGCACGACCCCGAGGACTACGACGAGTGGCGAATCACCGCCACCATCGACCGCGAGCTGTCCAAGGAAGAAGGCCGAGCGCGACTGCGGCTCGACGCCATCGGGAGGATCTGATCTACAGGAGGTGGTCCCACTCGCCTGATTCACGCAGGGCCGTCACGATGGCCTTCACGTCTTGGGCCCGGTCCTTCGGACAGATCAGCGTGGCGCCACCGGTGTGCACGACGATCAGGTCGTCGATGCCGATCAGGGCAGTGAGACGACCCTCGGAGACCACCACGTTGTTGGAGGAATCGAGCACCCGGAGGTCACCCCGAACAGCGTTGCCGTGCTCGTCGTTCGGCAGATGTGCAGCCACCTCGGGCCAGCTCCCGACGTCATCCCATCGAAACGTGCCGATGCCCATCACGATGTTGTGGGCCTTCTCCATGAGCGCGTAGTCGATCGAGATCTTGTCGAGCGGTTCGAACGCGTCAGCGATCGCCGCAGGGAAGCCGGCAGTGTCCACATGCGGAATCAGTGCGTCGATCATCGAACCCAGCGCCGGCGTGTGCTCGGCGAACGCTCGATGGACCGCGTCGACCGACCAGATGAACATGCCGGAGTTCCACGAGAACGAACCCGAGTCGATGTAGCTCTGGGCGGTGTCTCGATCGGGCTTCTCGACGAACCGCAAGACCCGGCGGAACGCGACGTCGCCAACGCGGTCGAAGCCTTCGCCGGCTTCGATGTAGCCGAAGGCCGTGCTGGGCCGGGTCGGCTCGATCCCGATGGTGACGAGCACGTCGTTGGCTGACGCAAGCTCGAGTCCCTCACGCAGGGTCTGCCGGAACACGTCGAGCTCACCCATCACGTGGTCGGCGGTGACGATGCAGAAGACGCCGTGCGGGTCACGTGCCTTCACGACCGCGCAGGCCAGCGCGACCGCAGCGGCGGTGTCACGTCGCATTGGTTCGCCGATCACGTTCTCGGGAGACAGATCGGGCGAACAGGCGATGGTGGCCTCGACCAGATCGGCGCTGGTCAGCACCAGTACACGCTCGGCAGGAATCAAGCCGTCGAGACGATCGACCGCCATCTCGAGCATGGTGCGATCGCCCAGCAGCGACAGGAGCTGCTTCGGTCTCGCCATCGTGCTCGCCGGCCAGAACCGTTCGCCGTAGCCACCGGCGAGAATGACGGCGTAGAAATGGTCGGTTGCGTCGTTGCTCGGCACGCTCACTGTCTCCGATCGGAATGCTGCTGAAAGGCCCGGCTGGTTGCTCGGCGGGATGCGGTGCGCCGTCGGTTCGGCCGGTAGGCGCGACCTTCGCCCGAGATGTCGATCATCTCGGTGAAGAGCTGCTCATAGGCCGCTGCCTGTTTCTCTGGCGTGAGGAGTTCTTCGACGTAGTTGCGCGCTCGTTGTCCCATGGCTTCCATCTCCATCGGCTCCGCCAGCATGGCCTTGAGTGCACCGAGGAACGCCTCGGGATGGTCGGGCGGCACCGTGCGGCCACTGCCCGCCTTGCTGACGATCGCGTCGACCTCCGAGCCGATGTCGATCGAAGCCAGGATCGGCCGACCGGCCGCCATGATTCCGTAGAGCTTCGAAGGCGTCGATGACCGCGAGAGGCCGGTCTTGAGCAGAATGAGGTGCAGATCGGCGGCGCCGAGCAGGTCGCTCACGCCTTCGCGTCCGACGAAGTCGAAGACGCTCACGTTGTCGTGGTCGCCGGCCCAGGCTTCGACCCCGGGGCGCCCGGCTCCCTCGCCATTGATCACGAAGTGAACCTCGGGCCGGTCGGCGAAGGCTTTCGCTGCATGCTCGACCAGGTCGAACGACTGGGACAGGCCGACGTTGCCGGCGTACATCACGATGGTCTTGCCCTCGAGCCCATGCTCACTTCGCCATGGATTTTCCCGCTCGGTCAGACGCACCCGATCGAGATCGACGAAGTTCTGGATGATCCGCACCTTGTCGATGTCGTCGGGGTCGACCTTGGCTCGAACGTTGGCCGCCTGATCCTCGCTCAAGACGGTGACGGCGGCTGCCTGGCGGTACAGGCTGCGCTCGAGTCTCCTGGCTCCTTCGATCACTTTCGGATTGCTGAGCGCCCCGAGTTCCACGGCGACATCGGGAAAGATGTCTTGCACGTTGAAGACGAAGGGGACCCGCCAGCGGCGAGCCACGGCAGCAGCGGCGTTGCCGAGGAAGATCGGGGGGGACATGGCGAGCACGGCGTCGGGTTTCTTCAGGGTGAGCGCGGCCGACGTGGCGATGGCCGTGAACCCGGCAAAGGCCGCAGCGCGAGCGGGCACGTTCGACTTGTCGGTCGGGAACGGCCAGACCCTGATGATCTCGCCGGCCGTGGTGGTCGAGCGGCGCCACGGCTTGCCACGCCAGTCCGGCTCGACATCGTGAAGGCGGTACCACGGGAGGCTGGTGACGACATCGATCGTGTGGCCGCGATCGGCGAGGGCGTAGACCAGCTTGGTCATCACCTCGCCGGTCGCAGCGTGCAGATCGGGTTCGAAGTGGGGGCAGAGAAACAGGAGCCTCATGGCGCCCCTCACGATAGAGCCGACGCGCTCCTTCTATGGTGAGGCGGTGCGTGTCGCTGTGACCCTGACCCAGTGTTGGCATGAGGTGCCGGGCGGCACCGCAACCGCGGCCGTTCATCTCGTCGACTCGCTCCGCACCGTCGACGACCTCGAACTGGTCGGCATCGGTCCCATCGGTCGAGGCCGGCCGGCGGCGCCGTTCGATCCGCCGATCCCGATCCGGCGCCTCCACCTGCCCTACCAACTGCTCTACGAGGCGTGGCACCGTGGCCTCGAAGCACCCGAATGGGTCAGCGGTCCGGTCGACCTCGTCCACGCAACGGCGCCCATGAGCCCTCCGGTTCGCAAGGCGCCACTCGTCGCCACGCTGCACGATCTGTTTCCCGTCCTGGAACCGGCGAACCTGACCCCGCGTGGCGTGCGGATGATGACCAAGGCGTTCGAACTGATGCGCCGCGACGCCACGCTGGTGATGTGCTCGAGCCGGCAGACGCTCGATGACTGCGCCGATGCCGGCTTCGATCGGGCCCGCCTGCGGCTCGTGCCGCTCGGGGCGACACCGGCCGTCGTCAACGACCCCGATCGGGAGCGCGTTCGCACGAACTACGAGATCGACCGGCCCTTCGTGCTGTGGGTCGGCACGGCCGAGCCCCGCAAGAATCTTCCGGTGCTGATCGACGCCTACCGGCGAGCCGCCCAGACGAATCTCGAGCTCCTGCTGGTCGGCCCCGACGGGTGGGGTCCCGGGGTTGCCTCGCTGTTCGGTCCTGACAAGGGCATACGCCATCTCGGGTTTGTTCCCGCCGCCGATCTCCCCGTGCTACTCGATCAGGCCGAGGCGCTGGTCTTCCCCAGCCGTCGCGAAGGCTTCGGCTTGCCGGCGATCGAGGCGATGGCGCAAGGAACACCGGTGGTGGGCGCGGCAGGTACCGCAGTCGCCGAGGTCGTCGGCGAGACCGGAGAACTGCTCGACCCGACCGACGTCGACGCCTGGGCCGACGCCATCGGCCGCATCGCCACGACACCCGGCTGGAAGCAGGAACGAAGCGCGGCCGCTCGTGCCCGGGCCGGCGACTACACCTGGGAACGAACTGCCGAGCGCACGGCTGCGGTCTATCGAGAAGCAATCGACATGGGTCGACGATGACCAGAGCGATGACGAAGGTCATGGCCGTCGTTGCCTTGCCGCCGCCGATCACCGGCCAGGCAACAGCTGCCCGAATGCTGCTCGACGCACTCGACGCCGCCGAGGTCGACTATCGCACCTTTGACACGGCAAGTCCGATCGACTCGACGGGGCTGGCGCAGACCGTACGCACGCTCGCGCGAACACTTGTGCTCGCAGCTCGGATGCTGATCGCTCCGGTCCGACGACCCGTGGTCGCCTACTTCCAACTCGGGCAGGGTCCGTCATCGATCCTTCGAGACACACCGCTGCTCGCGGTGGCCGCAGCTCGACGCTGGCGCATCGTCGGGCATCTCCACGGAGGAGGCTGGCGTACCGGGCTCGATCAGTTGCCCACTCCCCTACGCCGGATCTATCTCCGGCTGCTCCGCCGAGCCGATCACATCGTGATTCTCACACCTCGTCTCGCCTCGATGTTCAACGGGCTCGACATGGACGACCGGCTTCGCGTCATCGGCAACGGCGTCGAGCGCCATGTGGCAACGGCGTCATCGGAACGGCCTGCCCACTGGTCGGAGTGCCCGACCGTGGTGTTCATGGCCAACCTCATGCCTGAGAAGGGAATCGACACCTTGCTGGATGCTGCCCGTCTCGCGGTCGACCGTCATCCTGAGCTGCGGTTCGTCGTTGCCGGTGGGGGTACGGTCGACACCTCTGCGTGGCCGGAAAACGTCGACTTCGTCGGCGTCGTGCACGGCGAAGCCAAGGAATTGCTGCTGGCCGAGTCACAGCTACTGACCCTGCCGACGACCTACTGGGTCGAGGGAGAGCCGATCTCGATCCTCGAGGCCTTCCACTTCGGACTTCCGGTGGTGTCGTGTGACCAAGGCGGCATCGCCGACCTGGTCGGACCCGAAAATGGAGCGATCGTCGCACCCAACGATCCCGCTGGACTCCTCGAGGCGATCGCGGCCAACACGCTCGACCGGCAGCGTTGGCAACAGGTGTCGAACGCGAATCGCCGCCAGGCGATCAACGAGCACTCGCTCGATGCCCACCTGGCGGCGATGTTCGACCTGCTCGACGTTCCGAACGGATCGGCAGCCGACGATTAGAGGCCCAGGACCTCGGCGAAGTGTTCGGCGGTCTTGGTCACGCCCTCGACGAGTTGGACCTCGGCGTCCCATCCCAGTTCCCGTCGAGCGACGGTGAGATCGGGCTTGCGTTGGGTCGGGTCGTCGACCGGCAGCGGTCCGAAGGACAGCTCGCTCGACGAGTTGGTGATCTTGATGACGGCTTCGGCCAACTCCCGAATGGTGAACTCGTGCTCGTTGCCGATGTTGACCGGCAGCTGATAGTCGCTGTCGAACAGTCGGATCTGGCCTTCGATCTGATCATCGACGTAGCAGAAGCTCCGGGTCTGGCTGCCGTCGCCGAAGATGGAGATCGGCTCGTTCTTCAGCGCCTGGATGATGAACGACGAGACGACTCGACCGTCTTCGGGTCGCATGCGCGGCCCGTAGGTGTTGAACGTACGCACGATGCGGACATCGATGCCGTGGTAGTTGTGGTACGCCATGGTCATCGCTTCGGCGAACCGCTTGGCCTCGTCGTACATCGAGCGAGGGCCGATCGGATTGACGTTGCCCCAGTAGGTCTCGGGCTGGGGGTGCACGAGCGGATCGCCGTAGACCTCGCTGGTGGAGTTCAGGTGGAACTTGGCGCCCTTCTCGCGAGCCAGACCGAGACAGTTGTGGGTGCCGAGGCTGCCCACCTTCAGGATCTGGATCGGGATGTGACCGAAATCGACCGGTGATGCCGGACTGGCGAGGTGCATGATGCCATCGACGTCACCCGGCACCCAGATGTGGTTCGACACGTCGTGTTTGACGAAGGTGAACCGCTCGTTGGTGAACAGGTGCTCGATGTTGACCATTCGACCGGTGGCCAGGTTGTCGAGGCAGATGACCTCGTCGCCGCGGTCGAGGAGCCGTTCGCACATGTGCGACCCCAGGAACCCGGCACCACCGGTGATGACGATTCGTGCCATCTAGCGGCCGATTCCGCGGTAGGTGAACCCACGACGCAGCAACTGGTGCCGATCCAACAGGTTCCGGCCATCCACCACACAGTTCCCCGTCATGCGTTCCTTGACCAGATCGAAATCCAACCAGCGGAACTGATCCCACTCGGTCATCACACAAAGAAGATCCGCACCATCGACTGCGTCATAGGCATCGGACATCACCTCGACATCAGGCAACTCCACCAACGACACCGACACCGCCGGATCGTACGCCTTCACCTTCACCCCGGCTGCGGTCACCCGCTTGAGTACTTCGATCGCCGGCGACATCCGCAGATCATCGGTACCCGCCTTGAACGTCAAACCCCACACACCGATCGTCCGGCCCGCAGCATCACCGCCGCCCTGACCCGACCCAGCCTGATCGGCCAACGCATCCAACACCTTCTGCGCGGTCCGATCGAACTGCTCATCATTCACCCGGAGCACTTCACGCAGAAACGTGAAGTCATACCCGTGATCCTCAGCGATCCGCACCATCGCAATGGTGTCTTTCGGGAAACACGAACCACCCCAACCCGGACCCGGCTTCAAGAACTCCTTACCGATCCGATGGTCATACCCCATCCCCAACACCACATCGTTCACATCCGCCCCGACCGCCTCACACAAATTCGCGATCGCGTTCACGAACGACAACTTCGACGCCAAAAACGCGTTCGACGCATACTTGATCGTCTCCGCCGACACCGGATCGGTCACCATCACCGGCGCCCGCACCTTGCGAATACAGGCCGGCCACACGGATCGCAGCCTCCTGATCGGCCGAACCGATCACCACCCGATCCGGATTCAAGAAATCATCGACCGCAGTGCCCTCACGCAGAAACTCCGGATTCGACACCACCGCAACATCGTTCCGCCCCAACACCCGGGCAACCACCTCGGTCGAACCCACCGGCACCGTCGACTTGTTCACCACCACCGAGTTCGCCGGCAACACCGACGCGATCTGCGCCGCCGCCGTCTGCAAATAGCTCAGGTCAGCGGAGCCGTCATCACCCTGCGGGGTCGGCACACACAGATAATGGAACTCGCAGTCCTTCGACGCCTCCGCCGCACCCACCACGAACGACAGATTCCCGGCCCGAAGGCCTTCCTCCACCAAACGATCCAAACCCGCCTCGACGATCGGGATCTCACCCCGACGCAGACGCTCCACCTTCGCCACATCGATATCGGCACAAATCACGTCATGCCCCAGATGCGCGAAACACGCACCCGTCGTCAAACCAACATAACCCGTACCAATCACCGCGATGGAAGCCAAAGCCGCGTCTCCTTCATCAGTCGTTCGACTCAAAGGGTACTTCGGCCACTTCACCCTTGGTTCAAGCAATTCCGCCCGTCACCGGCACGCGTCGACGGGCTCTGCCTGACCCTCGGTGTCGGTCTCCACCGCAGGACTGGTGGTCGTTGGCGAAGCGGTGTCGGGGTCGGGTGAGGCCACCGGCTCTTCCACCTCGGGAATCTCTCCCAGCGACACGATCACTTCCCTTCCGGTGAGTCCGTCGGCCGACACCAGCGAAACCGACTCGGCCGTAAGGCCGAGCGCCGCCAGATCCGGATCGCCGATCACGGCGTCGAGCACCACCCGAGCCGCAGCCAGACCGTCGGGTCCGTAGCGGATCTGCACGCCGGGCGGGGCGTCGATGGGCTGCGCTTGCCCCGGGTCGAATCCACTGGCACGGAGCTCGTCGACCACCTGCGAGGCCAACTCGAGTGATGCACCATCGGCCTTGACCCGAACCAGCACCGTCTGAGGATCATCGAGGCGCGCCCCTTGGAAGAGGGCCAACAAGGGTGCGGCCTCCTCGTCCATGCCCCGGACGATGCTGAGCGCGCCCTCGGACGAGATGAAACCGGGGTAGCTGTAGGACTGGAGCTCCTCGGGCTCGAACGTCGAGTAGCGGCGGCCGATATCGACGAGGAGCTGGGGGGTGAGGTTCTGGTCGACGGTGACGCTTTCCAACGTCGAGTCGATCAGATCATTCAAGACGAACGGATTGCGGGCACCCTTGTCGATCGCTCGACGGACCAGGCGTTTCAGAAAGTCCTGTTGCCGTCGGATTCGTCCGAGATCGCCCCCGGGGTCGGTCTCCCAGACGCCGTCATCGTCCATCGTCTGGTAGTGGCGAGAGCGGACGTAGGCCAACGCTTCTTCGGGACCGAGGGCGATACAACCGGCCTCCAGCTGCTCGAAGCCGGTTTGGGTGCGGTTGTGCTCGGCATTCCAATCTCTCGCCGGCCGGTCGAACGCCACGTTCACGCTGCCCACCGCTTCGACCAGGCCGCGGAATCCCGCGAAATCGACATTGACGTAGAAATTGATCGGAATGCCGTAGTTCAGCTCGATCGTCTCGATCAGTTCGGCCGGCCCACCGATGGCGAAGGCGCTGTTCAGCTTGGCGTCACGTCCGGTCGCCGAGATCTCGACCCAGAGGTCACGGGGCAACGACAGCAGGGCAACGGTGCCGTCTCGCTCGTCGAGGTGGGCGATGATCATGACGTCGGAGTTCTGCTCGCCGACCCTCCCAACGGCCACGGGGTCATCAGGATCGAGTCCGGCCGAGCTGTCGGAGCCCACGAGGAGGATGTTGAGAACGCGGTCACCGCTCTCATCACGCTCGACGCCCGACAGCGACCCGGCGAGCTGGACCCGCACGATGCGTTCGGCCCGGGTCTTTCCGAAGTACAGACCGGAGGCCAGCAGCAGCGAGGCAACGATCGCAACCGCATTGATCGACAAGACCGTTCGCTGGGCGAGTGATCGACGCGGCCGGTTGCTCATCGGGCTGCACTTCCCGGAACGAGGGCGAGCAGGACCCCGCCTTCGATCTCGACGGCCACTCGAGCGGAAACGGCGACGTTCGAGATGCCCCTGGTGGAACCGGGTTCCAGGGTCTCGCAATCGAGCGAGTACTGCAGACCCGTGGTAGAGACGCCGACCGCCGGACCGTGTACCGGCAGCAGCGTCACCAGCTGGCCTGGCTCGACCTCGAACCACCGTGAGCCCCGAATCACGAACATCTGGTCGTCGCCCGAGACCACGTCGACGAGCACGCCGGCCGTGGCGGGGCCGGTCGCGAGCAGCAGATTCGCAATGGCGTGATCGCTTCGGCCGCCGCTGACGGCAGTGAGGACGATCCGGTGCGGCGAGTGATCGACGGCGCGCCGCAGCGCAAGCTCGAGGTCGGATTCGTCCTTCTCGCAGTCGTGTCGCTCGACGACGGCCCCCGATCCGACGGCGGCGGCCAGACCGGTCTCGCTCACCGAGTCGAGATCGCCGACAACGAGATCGACACGGCGTTCGCACGCAAGCGCGTGATCGGCGCCGGCGTCAGCGGCGATCACCATCGCAACGTCGGGGAACCGGGCGCGATCCGTGGCGGTCGGGACGTCGCCACCGCCGAAGACCAGCACGGTGGTGTGGGAGTTCAAGGGCAGTGGCATGCCCGCCCGAGGCTATCCGCAGATCGGTTCCCGCTGAGCGACGCGCGCCGTTAACGTGCGAGCGTGCCTCTGCTGACCAGCAAACCGGTCCCAATCGGCGTGGCCTTCAGCGCCGGACCGCTCCTGTTGCTCTTGGGAGTGGGGCTGATCTACGTGGGCATCATCTCGATCCGCGGGCAGCTGCCCCGAAACGGCAGACTCGGCATTCGCACCCCGAGCACGCTCGAATCCGACGCCGCTTGGCACGCCGCCCATCGGGCCGCCGGGCCGTGGATCATTGCTGCGGCGTTCGGCACCGTGGTGCCGGCAGCGGTCGCCCTGTTCCGGGCACCGAACGACACCTTCACCCTGATCACCATGGTCGGCCTCGGTTTGATGGTCGCGCTGGTTGCGGTCGCATCGTTGGCCGCGAACGCCGCAGCCGAAGCGGCCGAAGTAGAGTCAGCTGGACATGCGCGCCAGGATCAGGGTCAGAAGAACAGAACAGCAACCGACGAGTCTCCGGATCCTTAGACCTGCGGCCTTCGCCATCGCGCTCGTCGGCGTTGCCTGCGGGCCCAGCGATCCCCAACCACGGGCCGAGCCGACCTCCACCACGACGACCACCGCCCAATCGACGACCACCGTCAGCCTCGCTCCCACGAGCATCGGCGACGCAGTGCTGTGTGGAACCGAGCTCCCGCTGTTCCCGACCCAGTCGATCACCGGGGGGCCCGTGGTCGACACCGAAGGCGCCCCGGGGCCGGCTGATGGCGCCGACCCGGCGCTGGAAGACCAGATCGTGCGCCATTGGGTCGGAGATGACGGCATCAGCATCGAGATCCGTTGGCCGGCCGGCCCCGGTCCCGACGTCGAATCGCCCATCGTCCTGACGCAGCTGGTCGAGGCCGGCGCACCGGCACCCTGCGACGTCGTTCGCGTCTCCGGCTATGGCGACGAAGGTCCCCTCAACGATCTGTTCGGCATCTTCGTCGACAGCCTGGATGGGATCGACGCCCGTCCCGCCTTCCTCCAGACAGAGGCAGAACGACTCACTCCCGCCGAGGCGGCCGAGCCTGGCGACTGCGAAGAGCCGGTGCTCACCACACTCGATGAGTTCGGCAATCCGGAGCCAGCAGCGACCCAGGACCTGCTCGAACGATATGCGACCGATCGCACCAACGGTTCGGGCTACGAGTCGTGTTTCACCATCGCCGGACTGCGAGAACTCGAAACCCTGCTCGAGATCGACGGGGCACCGGACATCGTGCGCCCGGCGGCGTCGGCCGACTTCACGGCCGACGCGCTTGCCACCTATCTCGACGCCGACCCGTTGCGAGTCATCCGAGAGTCGCTGCGGGTCATCGCTGTTCCCGTCGACGGAGCACACCGGCTCTTGTTCTCCGGCCTTTCGACCGGTCCGGATTCCAACGTCGGCGAAGACGAAGCGATCGCCTTCATCGACGACTTCCTGACCCTCCTCGCCGATCGCGATTACGAAACGGCGGCGGACTACCTGGTCAACGAAGGTGTGAGCGACGAGGTCCTGGAGGCCATGCCGACCTATGAAGAGGAGCCTGTCGAGGCGTTGCGCCGCTTCTGCCGCCAGGCCTACTGCGACGCAACGTACAAGATCAGCGCCACGCTCGATTTCGATGCATCGACACGCCAGATCGACGTCGCCTTCTTCACCGACGACGCCACCATCGAATACCCGATGACCGTCGGTGCGTTCGAGGGGCAACTGGTGTTGCTGACGCCTCCGCCCGCCCCCTGAGACCGGTCTACTCGTCGGCCTCGGCCGGCGGCACCACACCCAATTCGGCTTCGAGCGCTTCGAGGCGCGCCTCGAGCTGATCGATCCGTGCCACCAGGCTCGCCGTCGTGTGGCCCGAACCCGACTTGGCCCCCACCGTCGGTTCGTTGATCACCGGTTCGCCGGTGAGCAGATGGGTCCACCGATCCTGGCTCTGACCGGGTTGGCGTCCGAGATCGACCACGAGCGGGTCATCGCCTTCGGCGAGCGTCTCGAGAATCGCCTCGACCGCCTCCACATCGGGGAAACGGACGTAGCGTTCGGTCCGGGTGCGGAGCTCACCGGCGGTCTGCGCACCGCGAAGGGCGAGGACGGCCAACACCGCCTGCTGCTCCTCGTTGAGTCCCCACGTCTCGTCGACGATGTGCCGGTGCTTCTGTGTGCGGCCGCCTGCGCTCGATGATCGTGCCAGGTGGTAGTCGTTGCGTAGCTCGAAGATCGCGTCGGTGACCTCTCGCTCGGTCAGGCTCATGACCGGGTCTCGGCTCGACTTCTGGTTGCATGCCGTCACCAGTGCGTTGGTGCTGAGCGGGTACTGCTCGGGGGTGGTCGCCGACTTCTCGAGCAGCGAACCGAGCACGCGTATCTGAACAGGTGTGAGGTCCATGGGACCCCCCACGCTAGCTACAAGATGGCCGCCCACCTGTGGCACGCTCTCGACGTGCCAGTCGTGACGATCACCACCCCCTCAGGCCTCGACCTCACCGCCGATCATTGGCCGGGCAAGCGGACCCCGGTCATCTTGGCCCACGGCGGCGGACAAACCCGGTTCTCGTGGGGGCAGACCGCCTCTGCGCTCGCCGCTCACGGCCATGAGGTGCTGTCGATCGACCTCCGGGGTCACGGCGACAGCGCATGGGCCGCAAACGGCGACTACGGACTCGGGTCCTTCGCCGACGACGCCATCGGCGCGATCGATTGGCTGGGGCGACCGGTGATCTGGGTCGGCGCGTCACTCGGCGGGTTGACCGGACTCCTGGCGTCGGCGCGGCCAGAGCCCGCGATGGAGGCCATCGTCCTCGTCGACATCACCCCCAATCCCGCACCGAGCGGCGTCGACCGCATCCTCGAGTTCATGGGGTCGAACGCCGTCGACGGCTTCGCCACGTTGGAGGAAGCAGCCGACTCGATCGCCCGGTATCAGCCGCATCGCCCTCGACGCTCTGACCTGTCGGGCCTCGAGAAGAACCTCCGCCTCGGCGAAGACGGTCGGTGGCGCTGGCATTGGGATCCCGCATTCCTCACCTCACGAGAGAACGTCGAGAGCGATCATGCTCGCTACTCCCCCGTCGAAGCCGCGGCCCGCGCCCTGACCATTCCGACCCTGCTGATCCGTGGCCGTCAGAGCGATCTCGTCACCGAGACCGAGGCGAAGGCGTTCCTCGAGATGGTCCCGCACGCCGGCTACGTCGACGTCGTCGATGCCGCCCACATGGTCGCCGGCGACAAGAACGACATCTTCACCACCGCCGTGGTCGACTTCATCGAGGGCGTATGAGTCCTGCGACTCGGTCGATCGATTCGAGCGCTTCGTCCATCACCGTGGACACCACCTCGGCTGCCGACACGATGTCGTTGATGGCTCCGACGCCCTGACCGGCCGGCATGAACTCGATCGAGGGGTCGATCGCCTCACCGTCGCCCGACGAGCCCAGATGGTTTGCCCCCTCACGTGCGGCGTGCATGGCCTGTGCCGGGAACGGCTGGAGTTCCTCGGGGTGCTTGTCGTAGTGGGCGGTCCAGTCGTTGGCGACGACCCGGCAGGTCTTGCCGGTGAAGCCACGAGAGATCGTGGTGCCGTCTTCTCGAAGTCCCAGCAGCGTCTGGCGATAGGCGTCGTCGACGTGGGCCTCGTGGGTGGCGATGAAACGAGTGCCGAGCCAGACGCCGTCGGCCCCGAGCGCGAGGCATGCAGCCAGTCCGCGGCCGTCGAAGAGTCCGCCGGCGGCCACCACCGGGACCCGATCGCCGACCGCGTCGACCACCTGTGGCACCAGCGCCATGGTGGCGACGAGCCCCGTGTGACCACCGGCCTCGGTTCCCTGGGCCACCACGAAGTCACAGCCGGAGGCGACGGCCGCCTCGGCATGGCGCACCTTGCCCGCCATCGAGCCGACGAGCACGTTGTTGCGATGCAGCTCGTCGATTGCGTCCTGCGGCACACCCAGGCCG
Organism: uncultured Acidimicrobiales bacterium; assembly: GCA_963698395.1. Lineage (GTDB taxonomy): Bacteria > Actinomycetota > Acidimicrobiia > Acidimicrobiales > SZUA-35 > JBBQUN01. The sequence goes on along the minus strand of CAVOQQ010000006.1, from coordinate 244,423 downwards.
GCGACGAAGACCGTGGCCCCGCCCTCGATGATGGCGGCAACCCCTGCCTCGAGTTGGCCGGGGATGGCGGTGAGCAGATCCACGCCGAACGGCTTGTCGGTCAGCGCCCTCGTGGCTGCGATCTCTTCGACCATGCGCTCGTTGCTCATCGTCGAAGCACCCATGCAACCGAATCCACCGGCGTTGGATACCGCAGCGACGAGGGCGGAGTAGCTGACCCCGCCCATTCCCGCAAGCATGATCGGGTGCTCCACCTGGAGCATGTCGGTGAGTCGTGTGGTGAAGCCGCGTGTCGCAGTAGTGGTCATGACGGGACGTTCGCACCATGACCGGCATCGCGCAAGACGACGCGGAGCTGTTCGGCGATGGCATCGAGTTCGTCGGCGAGCGGCCGCGTGTCGGCGTTGCGGAAATCGAGGTTGGCCATCGAGTCGAGCGGGACGACGTGCACGTGGGTGTGTGGCACCTCGAAACCGGCGATCATCACGCCGATTCGTTCACACTCGACCACCGCCTGCTGGGCTCGCCCGATGATCTGGGCGACCGTCATCAGATGGCTGGCCACCTCGGTGTCGAGATCGATCCAGTGGTCGACCTCGGCCCGCGGAATCACGAGGACATGTCCTGCATGCAGCGGGCGGATATCGAGCATGGCAAAGCACGCGTCGTCGTCCCAGAGGATCCGACCGGGGATTTCGCCTGCAATGATTTTCGTGAAGATCGACGGCATGGGCAGTGATGGTAAATCATGGGGCCATGTCTGACCCATCTGCCGCCGTACTCGTCGCCATCGATCGGGGTGTGGCCACCCTCACCCTCAACCAGCCGGAGCGGAAGAACTCACTCGGCGCCGAGCTGGTCGACCAGCTGGCCGACGCGCTGGATGCGGCCATTGCCGACCCCGAGGTCAGGGTGATCGTGCTGACGAATGCCGGCAACACCTTCTGCGCCGGGGCCGACCTGAAAGACGCAAAGCCCGGCGTTGCCGGGAACTCCGGACGCACCTTCGTCGAGGTCTTCGAGATCATCCTCGGATCGCCGAAGCCGGTCATCGGACGAATCGATGGGCACGCCACCGGTGGTGGCGTGGGTCTGGCGGCGGTGTGTGACATCTCGGTCATGCGAGACGACGCCAAGATCGGCTTCACCGAGGTCCGCCTCGGTGTTGCCCCTGCGGTCATCTCGGTGGTCTGTCTTCCCAAGATGCGACGGGCCGACGCCAGCGAGCTGTTCTTGACCGGCGAGCGCTTCACACCCGAGCGGGCCGCCGAGGTCGGCCTGATCAATGACGCCGTGCCGGCCGACTCGCTCGACGAGCGGGTCGAGCACTACATCTCGATGATCGTGAAAGGCGGACCAGTCGCTTTGGCGGCGGCCAAGGACCTGATCACGCAGGTGGCCGACATGGATCGGGCCACCGCCTTCGCCTGGACGACCAAGCGATCGCGGGAGCTCTTCGAATCCGACGAAGCCGTTGCCGGAATCGCCGCATTCCGCGACCGTGTCGACGCTCCGTGGGTACCCGAAGGCAGATGAGTCGACGCCCCGGTCGCCCGGGGGCCGGTCCGTCGGGGTCGGTCAGTCGAGGTCGGGATAGATCGACGGTGGCGGTCCGGGCTGGCCCGGCCCCTCACACACCCAGCAGTTCGATTCGATCGGCCCGGTCCACGCAACGTCGCACTCGTGGCAACTCATCCGAACCCCGGCGCGACGGTGGCGAGGCATCGTGATCGGTGCAGAGGTCGGAGCAGTGACAGTGGACACGCTCTCACCATCGGCTCCCGAGACGCCAGATTGAGCGCTCAGCCAGTGAAGATGTTTGCTCCGCAGTCGCGTGATCGTGCCTCGAGCGGAGCGGTGTCGACCTCGAAGCAGAGGTAGCGAGCACCGACGCCGTCGATGGTCCACTCCCGAACGAGCCCGGTGTCGAAGTCGATGGTGTAGGTGACGTTGCTGCCCGAGCGCTGTGCCTCGCCGAGCACCTCGGCCACCGTGAGTGGATCGATCATCCAGGGCTCGTCGCGATCGTTGGACTCGGTTCCACCGATCCAGACCTTGTCGACGGCGTGGATCGTCGGGTCGGCCGACGACGGCACCAGGTAGAGCTCGGCCGTGGAAGCACAATCGGGGCAGATGGGCTCGAGCTGGACGTACTGGAACGGCGACAGGAAGTTGTTCGATGCCTCGATGGCGCCGGCCAGGTCGACCGTCCCACCGGCATCGGCGACGTTCGGGGCGGCGTCGCCACAATCGATCGTCTGCTCCTCGCGACCTTGATCGGTGGAGTCGGAAACCACGATCGAGTAAGACGAAGCGGCACCCACGGGTGCATTGATATCCACGAAAGGAGTCGTGGCATCGGTGCCGACTTCGTCGCCGTTGCGCAACACCGCCACTTGCTGGACGAGGAGCACGCCCTCCCAGGACACTTCGGGGAGACCGGCATCGCTGACCCTCACACCGCAGGCCACGTCGCTGCTCTGGGCGAGGAGCTGGCCACTGCCACACGGCACCGATTCGCTGCGGTTGCCGTCGCGGTCGACCGTCTCGATCGAATACCGGTAGGCGACGCCGATCTCGACTTCGACGTCGCCGAACGCGCCCTCGCCGGTGGAATCGGCCGCTGCCGGCTGGGTGGTGTAGATCGGTTGATCGTCTCGGCTGACGATGACCGCAAGCCCCGGCGCCTGCCCCTTCCACACCGGGGTGAGATCGATCTCGCTGGCCGACACCACGCAGCCACTGACCGGCACCAACTCGGCGTCGATCACCTCATCATCGTCGATCGCTTCGACCTCGCTGCCGTTGGCTTCGAGATCACCGTCGGTGGTGGTCGTTGCGGTGGTGACCGAACCGTCGGCATCGGAGCCTCCGTCGCCACCGCACGCAGCAAGCAGTACGAGGCTGAGTGAAACAACACCAGCTCGGAAGAGGGTCATGCGCGCTTACCGTATCCAGCATTCAGCTCGGTATGGGCGGCCAGAGCCCGAGGGTTTCGAGCCTGGTCTTGTGGCGATGGCATGGCCCGCATTTGGCTTCACCGTTGGCCGGAATCGTCTGACCGTTATCGGTATGACGGGTGAGGTGATCGGCCTGGCAATGCCAGGCACGGGTGTCGCAACCAGGGCTTTGGCAATGCCGGTCACGAATCATGATCCCGGCCCGCTGAGCGCCCTTGAACAACCGGACCCTGGCCGAAGCGGTGAAGTCTTTCGTCTTGGCGTTCATCACGAACAACTGCACGTGCCCGGCGATCGCGTAGTCGAGCGCATCCGACGGCGACAACGGCATCCCCGACGCCGTCTCACACCGATAACGCTCGGCACGGGCCACCGCATCGTCGAAGCGACGAGGGGCCGGTGTTTCGCCACGGGCCTCGGCGTCACGCCGCTCTGCCTCTTCGACCATGGTCTCGTGGTCGATGACAACGGCGGTCGTCGCCGATGTTGCGGGGTCTTCGACACCGGCACCCTGGCGGATCACGATGACCAACGCGTCATGCCAACGCTGGGCATCGCTGCGCAGCAGGTCATCGCCACAGGCCAGCGCACCGACCCGTTCCCGGGCTTCGGCCCAGTCGGCTTGAAAAAGCTCGTCGACCTTGGCCTTCAACACCGGCTCGATCTGGGCCCAGAAGGCCGTGGTGGTATCGAGTTCGCCGAGCACGGTGTGGTCGACACCATTGACGAAGGTGAACCCTCGCTTCGCATGCGCTTTGGCGGCGTGATCGTTGGGATCGATCGGATCGACCAGGGTTTCCCAGGCGTCGAACAGTTCCCGGCAGATCGCCCACGGCTTCTGCGTGAACCCGATGAGTCCGTCGAGGTCTCGGGCGAAGGCTTCTCGTAGCTCGGTCCGGTTCCAGAGACGAGTGAACAGGCCGACATGGGAGTCGGTGATCACACCGGTCCGGTAGCCGTGACCAAGCTGCGGGAAATCGGTGAACAACAGCTGGGCCTGGTTGACCTGCTTGCCGGCAGCACTCTTGGATACCCGGGTCGAGTCGGCCAGCCAGACCGCCTGACTGCGATGGATCGTGTCCCGGGTGCAGCGACGCCGTTTCGCCTCGGCCAGCAACTCCAGATAGTCGGCATGCAAACGCTGGGCAGCCAACTGCGCCTCGAGCACCGCCTTCGGCAAGTCGCTCGTGGCAATCGATGCCGGATCGATCGACCCATCGGTCCCATCGACGGGTCGATCGATGGGACCAGGATGTCTTCCACCGAAGTACATGCAAGCATGGTATCGAACGTATGTACCGTATTCAACCGCGATTGAAAGACTATTTGCGAGTATGATCTCGCACCGATCGCCACCCGGCGCTCGGCGTTCGTCGACCAACAACGACCGCGTGAGCAACGTCGTTCCTGCTTTGATCGGCGTCTGACGGCCGATGGGTTTCACATGAACGCTGCTTGACCGAGTACGACGCACCGGTCGACAAGCAGTACGCACCCGATGACCGCCCGGAGCTACAGGACCACGACGTCGATGCCCTCGTGTTGATCACCGGGGGCCAACTCCGCATGAGCTACGCCGACGATGACGTGGTCATCGATCCGGACCAGATCTGCGTCGTTCCGGCCGGCACGCTCCATTCCGAGCGCACGGGACTCGAAGGCGCAGCCGGACTCCTGGCCATCAGACCGACCCACTGATGCCCGGCACCATTCCCAGCAGGGCGATGGTGCGAAGCGGAGCAACTCGGTAAGTGAGCGAAGCGAACGACGTGGACCGTACAAGACTTGAACTTGTGACCTCTCGCGTGTGAGGCGAGCGCTCTAGCCAACTGAGCTAACGGTCCGGGATCCCGCAGGATAACGGTTGACTCACGCAATTCGGCAACTCGTTCTGTCAAGCTGTCTGGAATGCGCTCACTCCTCGCTCTCCTGTTCTCCTTCGCACTCGTTGCTGCGTCCTGCGGTGGCAGCGACTCGACCGACGGCGATGCAACCCCCACCACGGTCGATCCCGATTCCCTGCCAGAAGACACCGTGCTGTTCGACGGCGAGACGCCTCCCGGCGAGGGTGACGGCGCGGGTGAAAACGGCGACGCATCGACGGCGGAGACCACGACGACCACCGCTCCCCCGACGCCCGCCACCAGCCCGAGTCTGGTGATCTACCGATTCGGCACCTTGGGCGGCTGGACCGGCTCGGATTGGTCGCAGGACTTCGCCCAGTCGGCTGCCGATGTCCCGGCATCGGCCGGCGACGTGTATCAAGTCGCTGGTCTCGGCCTGGCGCCGGAAACGGTCACCGGCGGCGATCCGTTCTTGATCTGCGAACCGGCCGGCGGATTCGGCGTGGAGACCACGCCCGAACTGCCCTATGCGGGCATCGACGGGGCGACGGCCATCGGCGTGCGAGCCGACTGGAACGTCGTTCCGCGAAGCGCAACGGTGACCAGCGGCGGCAGCGGCGTCTACCTCGACGAGGTGGCTCGCCTCATCAGTCAGAATGGCATCGATCCGGCGTTGGCGACCGTCGACAACGTCGCTCGGGTCGACCTCGAAGGTGATGGGGTCGACGAGGTCGTGGTCACGGCGAACCGGTCACCGAACTGGCCCGACCCGGACGTGGGGAACTACTCGCTGGTGTTCCTGCGGAAGCTGGTCGACGAGGAAGTCCAGACCTCCATTCTCTTCAGCGAATACATCGCCGAGGAACCCCAGGACTACTACTGGGTCCGGAGCTACCTGGCGGCGTTCGCCGACCTGAACGGTGATGCAAAGCTCGAGATCGTGCTGGCGAGTCAGTACTACGAGGGCGACGCGATCGAAGCGTTCGAGTACGTCAACGACGACCTGGGGCCGGTCTCGGTGATCGGGACCGGCTGCGGAGTCTGAGCCTCACTCCCCGCCAGGAGTCGCCACGTCGGATGATCCGTCGCCCGATGCCTCGGACTCCGGCAGGGCGACGCTCACGGCGTCGCCGTCGGTGATCACGTAGCGATAGCCGGGGGTTTCCACTTCCCCGTCGGGACCGAGGTCGATCGACAGGAACTGCCAGTGGTCGCCTTCGAGCTCGAGCGTGGGTCCGGGGCCGGCGTCGGCGGTGGTCTCGGCCCGCTCGTGGGTCCATCGCTTGTCTCGGAATCCGACGCCCTTCACCTGGCAACGGGCCACGAGTTCGGCATCGGTCTGGAGGTAGATCCACCCTCGGTCGCGCAAGTCCTTGGGCAGTGAGGAAATGGGCAGCCAGCCCTTGTCGGCACCCTGCACGTGGTAGCGAAGGTTGGCCCCCGGGATCTCGTAGGCAAGGTCCTTGGTACCGGTCAGCGGTGGCATGTCGTCGTCGACCGACTTGGGCAGCCGGGTGGAGATGCGCGGCTTGGCCGTTCGTGCTCTTGCCGACGCTGCCTTCTCCTCAGGGCTCTTGGCCCGCGAAGCACGGGCCTTGCGAGCGGGCTTCGGCTTCGGTGGAGCCGGCTCGGGCCGAGGAGGCTGGGGTTGCATCGCATGAGGCAGCAGCATGCAATCGGTGCACGTCGCCCACGGTTGGGGCATGCCGTGCTCGCAGATGTAGTCGGCCGGAACCTTCACGTGCATCCTCTTTCCACAGGTCAGGCTCACTTCACCGAGCAGCCTCATCTCATCGGGTCTGCCCATGATGGCCGACACCTTGCCGAGACCCGACGTATGGAAAGCGAAACTTGCGACTGTAACTGCCAGAGCATTCGGGCGTCTCGGTAGATAACGCAGCAACAGGCTGACCGAGCACAGGAGCTTTCATGGGAACCGCCGACGTACGCAACGAACAGGAACCCGTCGCCGGCATCAAGCTTGGCGGCGGCGGATTCAAGAAGGCCGTGGACTACGGCTTCAAGCGCTGAGACGACACCTTCCGGCGTGGCGGCGACGGTTGGGCCGAGCACATCACAGCACGGTCAGTCGGCCGAAGTCGGTCGGCTGCCACGGCGACTGAATCCCCACCGGCGCTGCCGGTCCGAGCGTTCCTCGCTTGCGGTGTCTTGCGTCTGCGACGCGGGGATCTGCGAGGAGTCGAGATCTGGAGGGAAGACCTCGACTCCTCGCACATCCCCGTGTTGATCGGCACGAGACCGCAGTAGCTCGGCCAGAGCTTGGATCGAACTCGGTCGCTCGTTCGGGTCGAGTGCCAGGCATCGCTCGATCACCTTCGCCAGCTCGGGTGGGAGCTGTGCTTGCGACAGTGCGACCCCGTCGGGTGCCGTCGAGAGGCGCAACCGCAGGTAGCGACCGATTGCCAGATCGTCGGGGTAGGGCGACCGTCCAGTGACCAGACGATGCAACAGCGCACCGACGGCATAGACGTCACACTGCGCCGTCGCCGGCTTCCCCTCGAGCTGCTCGGGTGCCAGGTGACTCAGATGCCGTGGATCAAGTGCTGCGGTCGCCGTCGGTGACGGAGCCCCGAGCGCCGCAGCGAGACCGAGATCGTGAACCACCACGCCCTCGTCCTGCTCGTTGCGCGACAGCGAAGACAGAGCGAGCGCACCGTGCACGATGCCTGCTGTATGCGCGGCGACGAGCACCGAACAGACCTCGCCGGCCAGGCCCAGAGCGGAAGTGAAGGAGATCGCCTCGTTCTCGCGGACCACCGGTGTTCTCCGATCTCCGACGACCCCGAGCCACGGGCGATCGACCACCTGTCGTGTTTCCGCAATGCCGCGGTGTCCGATCGAGGCAACCTTCGCCATCATCGCTCGAAGCTCCGTCGATGCCGAGACCGGATCTCGTTCGGTCGGGTCGATCTGGTGGATCGACACGGGCTGCCCGTCACTCTCGCTTTCACCGGCCCAGACCGTTCCCCACCGCGTGAGCGAGCCCGGTCCGCTGAGCCGGTAGCCGGGTGGTCCGGCGCCGACGGCCTCGCTCGCCGAAGACTCGGTGCCCCCTCCGACGAACATCGTGGTGCGTCGGCCGGCGGCCTCGACGGGTGAGGACTCGAGCACGTTGGCCGATGTCGCCCAAAGTGCAGCCTTCAGCTGAAAGGGTCGCAGTTCGGGATGCTTCGACTTGATCAGCGCCGCAAGACCGGCGATGTGTGGTGCGGCGAACGAGTTGCCGGTCGTCGTGGTCGTTCCACCGTTGATCCACGGAACCTCGATCTCGATCCCTCGAGCCAGGAACTCGGTTGGCGGATTCGGATTGGCGTGGAAGCGCAGCGGATCGGTCGAGGTGTTGCACGCCACACTGGCGACCGAAGCAAAGAGCGACGGGTAGCTCGCTCGTTGCACGTTGTTGGCGGCCGTGACGAGAAACGTGTTCCCGAAGTAGGCACGATCGCACACCTCATGAAATGGCAGCGCCCATTCGCTTCGAGTCGTCCCCAACGAGAGATTGACGATGTCGAACCCCTCGTCGACCGCCCAGGCCAGTCCAGCGTGGAAAGCTGCCGCCTTGCCCGTGAGATTCGGGCCGAGCACGCGCACGCTCGTGATCGACGCCTCGGGTGCCAGGGCGTGAATGATCCCCGCCACTGCGGTTCCGTGCCCGAACGCATCGCCGTGTGGACCCTCGGTCATGACGACTTCGCCATCGGCACCGACGACGAACTCGACCGCGCTCGAACGGTCGACGCACGAACCGAGCATCGGGTGGTCGGCATCGATTCCGCTGTCGATGACCGCGACACGAACGCCCGCACCGGTCGAGCCGGCGAAGGCCGTTTCAGGAGTGAAGTCTCGTAGGACCGCCGGCCGTTCGAGCCGAACGGCGATCGAATCGTGAGCCCATGCGGGTCGTGAACGGTCGGTCACGAAGTCGATCCGAGGAGACCACGCAGCAAGGACGCGACCTCGCGGTAGCGCCGCAGATCGCGAGTAGCGAGATCGGTCAGCTCCGCAGCGAGCGTCGCCGGTTCCGGCACGTCGATCACATCGTCACGTTGCTCTCCGATCGCCACGGCAGCAACCTGAGCGAGCGACGCGACGGCATCGATGTCATCGAAGGAGAACCCCGAGCCGTCGCGCTTCGCCGCCACTTCCAGCAAGACCGTTCCCTCACCCGCCTCGGCCACCACGAAGCTCGGTGGAATACCCGGGAAGCCGCCGACTCCCTCATCGCTCGAGTCGTCGGGCTTCGGCATGAGGGCAGTCGGTTGTCCCGACGCAAGCGTGTACCCACGAGCACCCTTGACCGGAACGATCGCGCCGAGGCCGAGCGATGGAGACACTCCATCGCTGGCAATTGCTGCGACGACGAAACCCTCGGCGGTGTCGTGAAGCAGCCAGCCACATTGGGCACCGCTTGCCGCGATGGCCTCATCGACGATGGTCTGGAGCAGTGGACGTGCAACTCGTGTCATATCGCGATCCCCTCGGAGTCGTGTGATTGCTCGATCGCTTCGCGCAGCCGCTTCCTGGCCCGGTGGAGAACCACCTTGGCGTTGCCGGGGCTGATGCTCAGGGCCTCGCCGATTTCCGCCGGTCCGAACCCGAAGTGCACGGCCAACGAGAGTGCGGTCGCATCTCGTTTCGACAGACCACTGATGCCGCCTTTCAGCGATCGTGCCAAGTCCCGCAGTTCGCTCACCTCGTCGGGACCGGAAAGACCTGACGGAAGCGATGCCAGCGTCAGGTCGTCGTCGTTCTCGAGCGCTGGTCTTCGCGAGCGGTGGCGATACTGGTCGACGATCGTTCGACGCGTGATCTGCAGCAGCCACGGCCGGAAGAGCTCAGGGTCACGCAGCCCCCCGAGCTTCATCCACGCAATGGCGAAGACCTCCTGCGTGATGTCGTCGGTGTCGTTGGACCCTCGAACCTCGGAACGAACGACGCCACGAACGAGTGTCTCATAGCGTCGGTGCAGTTCGTCGAAGGACCGGTCGTCACCACCAGCAGCCGAGCTCGCCAGCTCCGCATCGGTCATCTCCGATCTCATGACTTCCCCCCTCGGTCGAGCAACGCTCGTCTGATCCTCGTGTCACCGGCGATCGAGCCCGGTGAACCCATCACGATGAAGCCGCCGACACAGGTGAACAGCAGCAGCGTCGTGGCCGTTGCCGGTGCCGAGGATTGCCCCGATGCGGCTTCGACAACGGAGAGATCGACCTCGAGCACCGTCGTGTCGTCGCAGATGACCTCGACGATGTGATCGCCGACGCCGAGATCGAGCGTGTCGATCACACCGTCGACGATCGCCAGCTCCTTCGTTCCGGCTCGGGCCGTGAACGGTTGGTCACACTCGAGATCGATCGGCACGGGCGCACCCCGGGGGATCGTTGCGGCATCGAAGGTGGCGATCGCCGCCTCAGCCACCGGTTCGGACGACGGTGCTGTGGTCGTGGTCGTTGTGGGGACGGTTGTCGTGGGGGCGGTCGTGGCGGGGGCGGTCGTGGTGGGGGCGGTCGTCGTCAGCGTGGTGGTGGGCCCAGCGAGCGGCTCGACTCGCTGTTCGCGAGGCGGCACGGTGGTCGGCGCCGTCGAGGTCGGCGCCGTCGAGGTCGGCGCCGTCGTGGTCGTGGTCGGAGCGGTCGTGGTTGGAGCGGTCGTGGTGGTGGTCGGCGCCGCCGTCGTCGTGGTGGGTGCCGTCACGGTCGTGGTGGTGGTCGGAGCCGCCGTCGTCGTGGTGGGCGCCGTCACGGTCGTGGTGGTGGTCGGCGCCGCCGTCGTCGTGGTGGGCGCCGCCGTCGTGGTGGTGGTCGGGGCCGTCGAGGTCGGAGCGGTCGTGGTCGGAGCGGTCGTGGTTGGAGCGGTCGGCGCCGTCGTGGTCGTGGTCGGAGCGGTCGTGGTTGGAGCGGTCGTGGTGGTGGTGGGCGCCGCCGTCGTGGTGGTGGTCGGGGCCGTCGAGGTCGGAGCGGTCGTGGTCGGAGCGGTCGTGGTCGGGGCCGTCGTCGTCGTGGTGGGCGCCGCCGTCGTCGTCGTGGTCGGGGCCGTCGAGGTCGGAGCGGTCGTGGTCGGGGTCGTCGTCGTCGTCGTGGTGGGCGCCGCCGTCGTGGTGGGCGCCGCCGTCGTGGTGGTGGGCGCCGCCGTCGTGGTGGTGGTCGGGGCCGTCGTGGTGGTGGTCGGCAACGTGGTGGTCGTCGTCGGCGCAGCGGTCGTCGTCGTGGTCGGGGCCGTCGTGGTGGTGGTGGGCGCCGCCGTCGTGGTGGTGGTGGTCGGGGCCGTCGTGGTGGTGGTGGGCGCCGCCGTCGTGGTGGTGGTCGGGGCCGTCGTCGTCGTCGTGGTCGGCACCGTGCGTCGTCGTGGTCGTGGTGGTCGGGGCCGTCGTCGTCGTCGTGGTCGGGGCCGTCGTCGTCGTGGTCGGGGCCGTCGTCGTCGTCGTGGTCGGCACCGTGGTGGTTGTCGTCGTCGTGGTCGGCGGCGCCGACAGGTCATTGACGTAGCCGCAGTAGTACCACTGGGCTGACGCGTCGATGGGAAGCGAGATCACGAACCGTCCGGTTCCCGACTCGAGGATCGAGACCGCCAGCGGACTGGAGACCTCTCCGTCGAAACTGACCGAACACGACACCGTGACGGTCGCCTCGGTCACCTCGGTGATCGTGAGCGTTCCTGAACTACCGCTCAGCGCAACTTCGCGCTGCCCGTTGTCGCCGAGTGAGAAGCTGGTCGAGACCCCGGCACCGCTCAGTGTGAAGTCGAACGGCCCACCTCCCGCCGGCTCGGTGTCCTTGAAGATCCTGATATAAGGGGCCGACTCGTAGAAGTAGCACTCAGCGCCGGAGGGTGACATCACGAAGGTCTCGCCGAGCTCGAAGAACCCATCTCCCGTGTAGCAGGACGCGTCCGACTCGATAGAGGGAAGGCGACCCCAGCCGACTCACCGAAACCTGGTCGCCCTCGATCATGCTCAGACTCGTGGAGCTGCCGTCGGTCAGGGGGACGTCGGTGACTTCGACCGCGCCGGAGCCGAACAAGGTACGAGTGACGCGATAGGTGACGGAGCCGCCTGGCGGGTATGCCGAGAATTCCAGATCGAGCGAGACCGGCGTCACGCCGGGCTCGGCAGCGACTTCTGGCTCGACGAGCACGACGCCCAAGGCCGACACCACGATGGCCACAACGGCCATGACGACGACGAGCAACGTGCCACGTCGCTCCCGCCGTTCTCCGCCCTCCTGCATGCACACTCCCTCAAGTCGGCAAGCAGGAAGAACTCTAGAGATGCCGCGCTAACGGGGCGCTAACGGGATTCGAACACGAATGTTCAGCGACCGTGTAACCATTGCTCGGCGCCGTCGTCTGGACGTCGGTGATCTCCGACGAACCCGACAACCGACCCCGGTGAGCACTGACAACGCGATCACGCTCAACGATCTCCTTCCCGACTACGAGGTCGGCGAGGAGATCGGTCGCGGCGCCATGGGCATCGTCCGCCTGGGCCGACATCGCCATCTTGGTCGCCCCGTCGCGATCAAGGAGTTGCCGATGACACTCGTCGATGACCCCGAGGTCCGGGCCCGCTTCTTGAGCGAGGCACGAACGCTGGCCAATCTCGATCACCCAAACATCGTCCCGATCTATGACTTCGTCGACCGAGGGGGCCACTGCCTCATCGTGATGGAAGCGCTGCAGGGCGGGACGCTCTGGGACCGCTTCACTCGCCAGGGTCTGTCGATGCAGACGTCGTGCGCGGCGGCGATCGCAACGGCGTGCGGGGTGGAACATGCTCACGCCAACGGCGTACTCCACCGAGACATCAAGCCCGAGAACCTGCTCTTTGCCTCGACTCGACAGCTCAAGGTCACCGACTTCGGTATCGCCAAGGTGATCAGTGGCGAACGAACGATGGGAACCGTCGACGGCAGCGTGCTCGGAACGCCGGCCTACATGGCCCCCGAACAGGCGGAAGGTGAAGCGCTCGGCCCGGCCGCCGATGTCTACGCCATCGGAGCCGTGTTGTTCGAGCTGCTGTCCGGTCAGCTTCCCTTCGAGGGGGACTCGCCGATGACGCTCCTCGTGCAACGCATCATGAACGAGGCGCCCAACATCAAGACGCTCGCCGACGACGTACCCTCGCCGATCGCCGACGTCGTCGCCCATGCGCTGGCTCGCGATCCACGTGAGCGAATCGACTCCGCTGCCGGCCTCGCTGCCGCCCTCAGCATCGCAGGCGAGGAAGTCTGGGGCACCGACTGGCTCGACAGCACCGAGATCGAACTTCCCGATGTCGCCCGAACGACCCAGCGAGGCTCCGCTGCGAGCAAGCCCCGCCCAGCCGCCGAGACCGTCGCCCCACAGCGAACCCGGCCGAGCGAACCAGCAAGAGGCGAGCCAGCGAAGGAAACGGTGCCGCCGCTTCGGCCGGCGTCGGCCAACGTGACGGTTCATCCCCGGACGCAGCACGAACCGAGCGCTCCCCCGGACGTCGACCGAAGCCAGCTCGTCACCGTGGCGTCGCTCATCAAGAAGCCGCCACCGCGTTGGCCATTCAACCTGGCGGCAGCGCTTGCGGCGCTCGCGACCCTTGCACTCTTGCTCATCACCCCCGCGGCGATCGACGGCGACGGCCTCTCCACCGGCGGTCTTCCCACGATCAACGGCATCGAGCTCGACCCGAACTCGGTCACCACCGTGCCGATTGACGAACCCATGCTCGTGGAGGGCCTCGGTGACGGCTCGGGCGATCTCACGCTCGACTACGCCGGTCTCTCGCTGTGGTCGAACGAGGACCCGGTCACCGGTGGTGGCGTCACGATCGACCTGGGCCCGAGCGGGCTGGCCTTCTCCGGTCCGCTCACCCTCTCGTTGGGGACCGGCCGTCCTGATCCACAGGCGTTCATCATCCAATCCGACCGGCGCTGGTACACCACCGCTCAGGCACCCCTGCTGATGGCCGTCATGGCAATCGCGCTCTCGATGATCGAGTTCCGCCTGCGGTCGTTCCGAGACGGCTCCATCCGGATCTTCATGCTCATCGGGACTGCGGTATCCACCGCGGTCCTCGCCGCTGCAGCGACGGCGCTCTACGCCCAGTACAGCGAACGAACCTTCACACTCGACGCCCTCGTGCCGGTCGCCGTCGCTGGAGCGGTCGCCGGCGTGCTGACGGCGTTGGCGCGGGCGAACCATGCCCGAGCTCGCCGCCGCCGAAAACTCGGTGACCGGCTCGCCTCCACCCGACCGATTCGAGAGTTCACCTGATGTCCAACCGCCTCGTCCTCGTCTTCTTCGCCCTGTTCTCGCTCACGTTCACCTCCTGCGGCTCGAACGATCAAGCGCAATCGATCAGCATCGAGGCGACCATCGATTCGCTCCCGATTGCCGAAGCCGGCCCCTCCAACCCGCTCCCACTCGATCCACGCGAGGAGTCGACCCTCGCGCTCGGTTCTCACCAACGACTCAGACCGATCGATCGACATCCAACGGGTTCGGGTCGAAGGCGAGCTGCTGGGGCTGAACTTCCTGACCTACGACGTCCGCGTCCGGCTCACGATCGCTCCCGGCGAAGTCCGCGCCGTCGACATCCCTCTCGACTTCTTCGAGCTCGAGCGCCAAGCAAGTGGTTACCTCCGATCGTTCGTGCGGGTGTACGACGACGAGGGCAACCGAGTTGGCGGCGTCGCGTTCGCGCTCGACATCCGAGGGAACTCGACCTCGATGATGGTCCTCTTCTCGCTCGGGTTGCTCGCCATGACGGTGACGACTGCTGCGCTCAATGCCCGTGACATGCGGCGGGGCCAGCTCCCCGAACAGCGCTTCGCCCGTGGCATTCGCTTCGGTGTCCCGGGCCTTGGCGTGGGCCTGATGTTCTCGGTCGCCTTCAGCGTCTTGCGGATCTTCCCCCTTCCCGCCGCAGGTTGGGTACCGCTGACCGTGCTTCCCGCAATCGCCGGATTCGTGATCGGCTACGTCGTGATTCCAGCATCCACCGAGACGGCTGAGGACCCGATCGATTTCGACGAACTCGATGACGAAGCAGTCCTCCGCTCGATCGATCCTGACGACATCGACGCAGGTCAACAGGCGTGACCGGGTCGACCCGAGTCTGCCACCCGGCTACCGTTCCTCGAGGGGGGAGGTCGCAGCGACGTGTGTTCTGCAAGCCGTAGGACGGCACTTGACTGCGTACGGTCGGCTCGTTGGCGTCGAAGGCCATGAACGGTGGTCGCGGAATCCCACCCTTTCGGCACCGTCCACCCGACCTTGCGCCGGGGCTGATCGTTCGACCACGACTCATCGAGATCCTGCGACGACGCTTCGATGAACGCCTGACCTTGGTTTTCGCCGGTGCCGGATTCGGCAAGACGACGCTGCTGCTCCAGGCGATCGAAGAGAACCGACACGAACGCCTTGGCGAAGACATCTGGCTTCGGGTGGGCGAACGCGATCACGACCCCGAGCACCTGCTCGCCGGCCTCTACCGATCCATCACCGGGCGGTCCACCCGCCGGTCGATCACCGCCCAGGACATCGTCGACCTCCTGGCCCAGCGACCGCCCGCCTCGATCGTCCTGGTGCTCGACGACGTCCATTTGCTCGGTAGCCAGAGTGGACTCGCCTGGCGGGTGCTCACGCAACTCCTCGAACAACTACCCGACACCGCTCACCTCGTGCTCTCCGGCCGATCGGTCCCCTCGCTCGGCATCGGTGGGCGTCATCGGCCCGACGACGTCATCGTCATCGACGAAACCCTCCTGGCGTTCGACGACACCGAGTTGCGTCGAGTTGCTCCCGGCCTGAGCGCCGAGTCCCGAGCAAACCTGCCACGGTGGCCGGCGCTCACGGCACTGTCGAGCGAGTTGGATCGTGAGGCCTGCATCGAATTCGTGAAGAACGAGATCGTGAGCACGCTTCATCCGGAACGGGCACGACTCCTTGCCCTGCTTGCACCATTCGGTGTTCTCGACGATGCCATCGTCGCCGCCGTCGCCGGCACGAGCGCATGGACCGCCAAGAGGGCCGTCGCCGGGCTGCCGCTCATCTCCCCGATCGAGGGCGGCTACGAGCTACATCAGTACTGGACCGATGCCCTGGCCAGTCACGTCGATGTCGCTGACCGCGACGAAGCGCTCGCTCGAGGGGCTCGGCTGCTGCTGGATCGCGGTCAGCATGTCAAGGCCGCCCGTGCAGCGTCGCTGGCCGGCGATCGTTGCTGCCTCCTCGATGCCGTCCGGCACCATTGCCAACAACCGCTCCTGGGCCTGGACACCGACGACACGATCGCACTCCAGGATCTCCTGCCGGCATCGCCTGACGCAGCAGCGGCCGAACTCCTCCTCGAGGCCGTTCGCCGCTGGGCCACGAGCGAACGCATTGCGGCCCAGATCTTCGAGCGTGCGGCCATCCGGGCGCAGGAGTGTGGCGATGAAGAGATCGAGGCGCTCGCTCGGTGGCGATTGGTCCAACTTCGCTACCTGAGCGATCACGAACAGCTCGTCGTCGATGACCGCATCGCCCACCTTGCCGAAAGCGGTGTCAGTCCGGCAATGGCGACCGTGTCATTCATCCGATCGGTTCAGGCCCAGAACATCGGAGCAATCGACGACGCGTTGCGTGAGCTCGGCAACTTTGCCGAACTTCCGGCGGCGCAACGACAGGTCACCATTGCCGAGCGGTTGGTGGACCTCGGCCGACCAGAACAGGTGCCGGCAGCGGTCGAGTCGCTGCTCTCCGCCGATGAAGTCGACGTCTTCGGAGCCCAAGCACTGTGGCTGCAGGGCTCGGTCAGTCCCGAACTTGCCTGGGATCTGGCCAAGGCCTTTCCCGGGATCGCCACCAAGCGTGGGGCTGTCCACGAGATCGTTTCCGTTCACGGTGTGGTCGCAACCGTTGCGATCGCCGCCGGGCACGACGACGAAGCGGAGGCGCTGCTGGGCGAAGCTCGCCGCCTGACCGGCTCGGTCGGCGACCATGTTGCGGTCATCGTCGACGTCGCAGAGGCCATGCACGCCCTCTGCCACGAAGGCGAGGACCGGGCGGTCGAGTTTCTTCGCATTGCCCTCGATCGAGTTCCGATCGGACAGTGGCCGGCGCGCGGCCATCTCCACGGGCTGGCGATGCTGCGGGCGCTGATGCCCGAGACGTCCGAAACGCTCGACCAATGCGATCTCGGACCGGCGCTTC
Source organism: uncultured Acidimicrobiales bacterium (assembly GCA_963698395.1). Classification (GTDB taxonomy): domain Bacteria; phylum Actinomycetota; class Acidimicrobiia; order Acidimicrobiales; family SZUA-35; genus JBBQUN01. The sequence continues at coordinate 227,430 of CAVOQQ010000006.1, read as the reverse complement.
GGACCGCGGTCGCCGCCGGTGCGGCCATCGACGCAGTTCGCTCTCGATCGACCAAACCTGCAGCAGCCCTGGACTGGACACGACCAGATGTCTTGCGCGCGCACGTGCCACCGCCGCTCTTGACCGAGCTGGCGGTTGCAGCGATCAGTCGAGAGGTCGCCGAGGCCAAGGCGGTGTTGCGCGACATTCCTTCGGTCCGCACCTGGCTGGGTCGACTCAGCGCTGCTGACGACCCGAAGCAAGCTTCGGCCGCCGCCAATCTCCTCGCCGAACTCGTCCTCGATCCGGGATACACCTTGCGGGTTCGCACGCTCGGTGGCCTGACGGTCGAACGCAGCGATGGCCGCTCGCTCGGCAGCGAGTGGCATCGCCGTCAACGAGTGCAAGACCTCTTCGTCTACCTCCTGACCCATCCTCACCCGACGCGCAAGGCCGTTGCTGCCGCACTGTGGCCGAACCTCCCCGAAGCGAAGGCAGCGGGCAATCTGCGGGTGAATCTCACGCACCTCCATGCAGCACTCGAACCCGACCGTCCCGCGGGCGCTCGTCCCTATTTCATCGAGGCGACGTCGTCGGGGCTCCGCCTCGTTCGCGATGCGATCGAGATCGACACCGACACCTTCGATCGCCACATCGAACTGGCGAGCGAAGCCGAGGCCGGTGGTGTGCCGACGACGGCGCTCCGTGAGTACCTCGCTGCGAGCGAGTTGTACAAGGGACCGTATCTGCAACACGTCGACGACGATTGGGTCCTGCCTGAGCGACTACGACTCCATTCGCTCGATCACGCTGCGCTCTGTCGAATCGGTGAGCTGAAGCTCGCACGAGGCAAGCCGGAGCAGGCGATCGCGACCGTGGTGCAGGCGCTTCGACTCGACCCCATCTCCGAGCGGGCTCATCGACTCTCGATTCGCTGCCACCTCGCCTTGGGGTCCGAGACCTCGGCTCGACGAGCCGGTCGGTCGCTCATCGATCAGCTTGCCCTCGACGGTCTCACACCCGACAACGAAACCCGCCGTCTGCTGAACAGACTCGGCGACCTCTGATGGCTGTCCCCTGAGGATCAGCAACGCCGGTACCGTCCTGATCAGCGACTGGTTGCCGGCGCTGATCAGCGGCTGCTGCGGGCCCGAGAGGCAGCGACGACAGCGGCGACATCGGCAACCGACAGGCCCTCATCTCGAGCGGCGATCGTGGATCGAACCGCCGCCGAGGGACCGATCGTCGAACGCACCAACCGGCGACCACCGGGCGACGCCGCCATCGTCGACCGTCCTCGAGCCGCTTCGTCGATCTCCGAGTACCGACTGCGCAGTTCGGCCAGGCTCTCCTCGGTGAGCGTCAGCAACGTCAGGGGCTCGAGCGCCCGTAGGCGGGCACCCGTTGGCTCGCCGAGCAGCGCATTCAGCCCGAAGACCTCGCCGGACGTGATCGTTCGAGGGGCCGCGGTCCCGACCGTTTCGTCGGCAAGGATCTCGCCCCGTCCTTCCGCGACCACCACGAGCTGCCCACCCTCGTGCACGATCGAATCCGGAGCGAGGACCACGCGACCGAAGCGGGAGGCAAGCTCGGCGAGTTGAGCGGGCGAGAGATCGACGAACAGCGGCAGCTTCGACAGCACCGGTTCGAGGTCGAACGGTGGACGCTCGGGCACTGGCTCGCCGGTCTGCTCGGCCCACAGTCGGGCATACAGCCCGCGAAGTTCGACGAGTTCCTCGTGTGAGCCCTGCTCGACGATCTTCCCGGCATCGACGACGAAGATTCGGTCGTAGTCGGTGACCGACGTCAATCGGTGGGTGATCGCGATCACGGTTCGGCCGGCACCTGCCCGTTCCAAGGTGGCACTGATCTGTCGCTCGGTTCCCGGGTCGAGGGCGGAGGTCGCCTCGTCGAGCAGCAGGATCGAGGGATCGCCGACCAGTGCACGGGCGATGGCCACTCGCTGGCGCTGACCGCCCGACAGATTGCGGCCCGACTCCCCGACGATCGTGTCGTAGCCCCGAGCAAGATTGCCGACGAAGCTGTCGACCTCGGCAGCATCGGCCGCGGCAAGAATCTCTTCCTCGCTGGCACCGACCGAGCCGAGGGCGATGTTCTCTCGAACCGTGGCATCGAAGAGGAACGAGTCCTGGAAGACCACGCCCATCTGCGATCGCAACGAGTCGAGCGATCGCTCGGCAACGTCGACGCCATCGATGACGACTCGACCTTCGTCCGGCTCGTAGAGCCGCATCAACACCCGCAAGATGGTCGACTTCCCGGAGCCCGATGGGCCGACGAAGGCCACCCTGGTCCCGGCGGCGATGGTCACGTCGACCTGGTCGAGTGCACGGCGCTCGGGCGAGTACGACAGCGACACGCCTTCGAGACGGATGTCGCGTTGCAGCGGCGTGAAGGCGGGGAGATCGCTGCCTTCGGGCTCGGGTTCGGTGTCGAGCACCTCGTCGATCCGGATGATCGCTCCCACCGACGCCTGGATCGACTGGCCGAGTGACGTCAGGCCGACGACCGGACCGAGCACCTCGCCCATGATGCCGAGAAAGGCCACCAGGCCGCCGAGCGTGAAGTTGCCCTCGAAGATCAACCAGGCGCCGAGACCGATGACGATCAGCCGCAGGATCGTCATGATCGACTCGACCGCAACGCCGAAGAGGCCGCCGAAGAGACTCATGCGCATCTGTGCTCGCACCAGTCGATCCGTCGCCCGGCGGAATCGCGCACGCTCGAACGCGGCCAGTCGGAAGAGCTTGACCACGGCATTGGCCTGATAGTTCTCGGCGGCGAGGGTCATGACCGCTCCGCCTTCTTCTTGTACCGCAATACTGCGGGACTGCGCACCCGCTCCCATCCGCCGGTAGACCAACCCGACGATCGGTGCCCCGGCGAGGACCACCAGCCCCAGGACGAGGTTCACTCGCAGCATGATCACCGTGGAGACGATCAGCGACACGACCTGGAAGATGCCGCCGTCGATCGCGGTGGTGAGTCCTGACTCCACTCGCCGGACGTCGTTCATCATGCGTGACAGCACGTCGCCCTGTGGGTGTCTGGCGACCCAGGCATCGGGAACCGTTTGGAGACGAGCGAAGAGTTCCTCTTGGAGATCGCGAACCACCGAGGTGGAGATCGACGCGCTCTGATAGGTCTGTCGGAGCCCGGCGACCAACGTGATGGCGAAGGCGCCGCCGAGTGCGCCGAGGAGCGTGAAGACCTGCGACAGTTCACCGTTGGGAATGGCCTCGTCGAACAGTTGCTTGGTGACGAACGGATAGGCGACGGTGAACGCCAGGCTGAGCAGCATGTACCCGAAGACTTCGAGCTGACGCCAGCGATAGGGCCGGAGGTAACGCCACGACATTCGCAGGAACTCGGTGAGTCCCACCGTCGGGGCCTCCCGTTCGTGGTCGGATCGCCAGGCCGCTTCGATCGATTGGGCCGATCGGCCGTAGTGCTCCTTCCACGCCTCGGCAACATGGCCGGCGGGCGTGGTGAGGAGACGACGAAAGACCTCGTCGCCCTCGCGAGCGATGAGGTAGCGGACGAAGGACGCAGCGAGTGGACCGCGCTGGTCGGCGGGGAGTGCCTCGATCGCGTCGGGGAGCGCTGCCACCGTGTCGGGATCGGGCTCGACGGCACCGGAGAGGTAGATCCCATAGCCCTCGATCAGATGATCGAGATCGCCGGCGCACGGCAGTGCCGATCCGAACAAGAGCGCCAGCGCCCGGTGGGGCGACTCGGGCGGGGACTCCGGTGTGACCACGAGCCAGATCGTGTTCGCCTCGGCGTCGATGACCGAGCCACCCGTGACGAGGTGGTCTGGATCGTCCGCGTCGGCGTACGGATCGACGATGTTGATCGATACCGCGGCCCCCCATGGCTCAGAGCCGAATCCGGCCAGATCCTTGCGGGCGCGCTTGGCCGTGTCGTGCACCGAGTTGGCGACGGCCTCACCGGCCGTTCCTGGCAGGTAGTTGATCGTCACGAGGCCGCCGTCGACGGATTCGAAGGGATGCTTGGGTCGCAACCGCTTGGCTGCAGGAGCGTTGATCACCGTGGCCGGCGCCCCCGCGGAGGAGTCCGTCGGTCGAGCGCTTGCCCGATCCGTTCGACGCAGGTGCAGCTCGGTGTCACCGATGCCGACGACGACGTCGTCATCGATCACCCGCGAACCACGAAGTCGAACACCGTCGATCGTCGTGCCGTTGGCGCTGCCGAGATCTTCGACCTCGACGCCCTCGGCCAATGGTCGAAGCAGGAGATGGCGCCGACTGACCGATGGGTCGTCGACGACGACACCCTCGGTCTCTCGACCGACCTCCACGTCGTCGACGAGCGCCACGACTCGACGGCTGCCATCAGGGTTGTTGATCTCGATCTCGAACGTCACACTGCTCCTCTGCCTCCACCCGGACGGACGAAGGCGGCCGCGGTTACAGTCCGGTGACTCCGAACGACCCGAACGCTCCCCCAGCGCAGAATTACAGAGGTGCGCGTAACCTCGGCAGCAGATTCCCGTCTGGTTCGTGGCAGAACCGAGTTGGCCGCACTGGCCATATGCGAAGGAGAACCGGAGCGAGTGATGTCCGAAACGCACGAAGACCACGTCTCGGGTGCGAACTCGTTGCTCGACAAGCTTCGCGACTTCGCCGAGACACTCGACGGCGAGGAGCGCCAACTCCTCGCCGCTCTCCTCGCGCCAGGGGTGAACGCCGCCTGGGAGGAGCCCGCCGAGGTCTCCGGATTCAGTGCCGAGTGGTCTCCGGATCAGCTGCCGGCTCGTCTCGGCGACGCCATCCGCGGACGCTCCCTGCGTGTCGAAGGCTGGTAGCCGAAGGCTGCCGCATGTTTCCAGCCGTCGTGATGAAGCGCCGGGAAGGAGAACCTCTCCCGGAGTGACACCTCAGCCCAGGCAGGCGGTCATGCCGTCGCGCACCGGTTGCGTCAGCTTGGTGCCTGCGGGACAGGCGACACCGGGCATGGTGACAGCGATCAAGACGCCGTCTTCGTTTCCATCGCAGGGCAGGGCAAGCAGGCCGGCATCAGGCAGCCGCCGTACGCATGCTCCCGGGTCGATCCCGATGTCGGGGCCGGGGAAGGTCGTGGTGGTGATGGCCGTGCCAGGCGTGCGGGCGTAGGCGGTGAAGACGATGATGCCTGCGATCAGTGCGATGAACGCCACCATCGGGAGGGCTCGCAGCATCCAGGAGTTCTTGTACTGGACCGCATCGACCTGGCTGCGACGACGAGCGGCAAGGAACTCGGGATCGAGCAGTCGAGGGTCGATCCGGGTGACGCCATCGGCCGACGTCTGCACCCCGGGCCGGGGCGAGCTGACCGGACCGGCGAGTGAGTAGTCATAGGTGGTGCGACGCTGCTGATCACCCAGGACTCGCCACGCCTCGTTGACCCGGCGCATCGAGATCTCGGCCCGCTCGGCCTCGGCCGGCGGCTTTTCCTGGAAGCGGTCGGGATGCCACTGTCGTGCCTTGTCGTGATAGGCGCGACGGATCTCCTCATGCGACGAACTCGTCGGAACGCCAAGAACCTCGTAGTGGTTCTTCGTGGGAGGGGGCAAGGGTGGAACCTTTCGAGTCTCGACCCAGACAGCGTAGGGATGCTACACAGCGACACACGGATCGAACGGGCGGAATGGGCCCACTCACGCAGGGAGCGATGTATGCGCTTGGCACTTGGACTCGGCTATTGGGGCAAGGGAGTACCGGAGGGAGCCGTCGACCAGGTTCGCACCGCAGAAGAACTCGAATTCGACAGCATCTGGACCGCCGAGGCCTACGGATCCGACGCCTTGACACCACTCGCGTGGTGGGGCGCCAGCACCGAGCGTGTCGGCCTCGGCACGTCCATCTGTCAGCTCTCGGCCCGAACCCCCACGGCGATGGCGATGGCCGCGATGACGATGGATCATCTCTCCGGCGGTCGATTCCGTCTGGGCCTGGGCGCTTCGGGCCCGCAGGTGGTCGAGGGGTGGTACGGCCAGCCTTATCCGAAGCCGCTCGCCCGCACCAAGGAGTACGTCGAGATCGTCCGCAAGGTGCTGGCCCGTGATGAGCCGGTCGCCTTCGACGGCAATCATTACCAGCTCCCGTTCGATGGTGGTGCCGGTCTGGGCAAGCCGCTCAAGTCGACCATTCATCCACTGCGCTCCGACATCCCGATCTACCTGGGTGCCGAAGGACCGAAGAACGTGGCCCTCACCGCCGAGATCGCCGACGGATGGCTGCCGCTGTTCTTCTCACCCAAGGACAATGACTTCTACGCCAACGCACTCGACGAGGGTTTTGCTCGGCCTGGCGCTCACACCACGGCCGAGAACTTCGATGTTGCCGCCGTCGTACCCGTCGTGATCGGTGACGACGTGGAGAAGGCCGCCGATGCCATTCGTCCGATGCTGGCGCTCTACGCCGGGGGCATGGGGGCGAAGGAGGCCAACTTCCATCTCAACGTGTTCGGCCGCATGGGTTTCGACGGAGCCTGCGCAACGATCCAAGACCTCTACCTGGCCGGCGACAAGAAGGCAGCGATCGCTGCGGTCCCCACCGAAATGGTCGAAGCGGTTGCGTTGATCGGGCCGGCAGACAAGATCCGAGACGACCTCGCAGCATGGGACGAATCCGTCGTCAACACGCTGATGGTGAGCGGGCCACCGCCGCTGCTGCGTCAGATCGCCGAGATCGTCGCGCGCTAGATATCGAACGAGACCAGCGCCTGTGAGCGCTCCCACGCGGTCTCGATCTGCTTGGACGTGACGAGCGAACCGTCGTTGCCCGAATCAGCATCCAGCTGGGTGAGAATGATCGTGAGGCGCGCATCGTGGCGCTGCGAGATGGCAACGACCAACCGAGCTGCCAGCACGGCCGCAACGAACGCGCTCACACCGCTGACGATCGTGAGGATCGCATAGAGACGAGGTTGCGCGGCATACGCCTCGTCATAGCCGACGACACCGAAGTAGGTCAGCAGCGACACCATCCACACGATGCCCCAGTGAGGGAGCTCGTCTTCGTAGCCGACGGGGGGCGAGCCGCTGCGCCAGAGCATCCGGACGATCTCGAAGAGCCAACTCCACAGGAAGAGGCCCGAATACACCCACAAGAGCACGGCGACCAGCAGAAATACCGGGGCCAGGTCGGCGAAGAAGAGTGACACGACGAAACTGACGATGCCCAGACCAAAGGCGCTGAGATGCTTCTTGACGATGGCGCCGTAGCGGATGCGGGTGCTCTTGCCGACACAGCGAACGTTGTTCCACGACATCACGGCGAACACGACACAGCCCACGAAGGTCCCGAACGAGAGCAGGCTGAGTGCAACTTGGAGCGCGCCGATCGAGCGGATCACGGTGTCATCCACCGAGCTGTAGCGGTGCCGATCGAGGGCGAGGGTGCCGAGTAGAACCAAGGCGACGGCCGGCACGGTCCAGACGAGGAAGACGTTGCGCATCGCAGCGGCGACCGTGGCGGTGGACCGGTAGCCGTCCACCATGCCGGCGATCTTCTGCTGGCGCCGAGTGTCGAGACGCGACGGACCGCCCTGGCGGCGGGTCGAGCCCGAAGAGGCCTCTATCGATGCACTCATTCCCTCCCCATCGGCACGATCCGAGAGCGAGTTGAGTGGCTATCCGCCGATTGCCAGACCGACGGCGAAGAGCAGTCCGAGCGCCAGCTGGACCTTTCCGGTCATCGCGAGCACGGGGATGAGCGCAGGACCGACGGCACCCGACTGCACCGTCTTGATCGGCGCAACGGCCAGTACCAACGCCACGAGCGCCAACGCGGCCGGTGGCCGCACGGTGGCCGACGCCACGATGAACAATGCGATCACGGCGAACAGCCCGATGTACAGCCGGCGGGTTGCCGGGTCGCCGATGCGGACGGCCAGGGTCTGTTTGCCCGAAACGGTGTCACCCGGGATGTCGCGCAGGTTGTTGATCACCAGAAGGGCGACCGAGAGCAACCCCACCGGCACCGCGGCGAGCAGGGAGAGCCCCGTGACCGACTCCGTCTGCACGTAGGTCGAGCCGACGGTCGCCACCAGCCCGAAGAACACGAAGACGAAGAGCTCGCCGAGGCCGAGGTAGCCATAGGGCTTCGGGCCACCGGTGTACGCCCACCCGGCCAGCATCGAGGCGGCACCGACCACGAAGAGCTCGGGGCCGACGGCAAGCGCGAGGGCGCCACCGCCGATGCCGGCAACGGCGAAGGCGGCCAAGGCTGCCCGTTTCACCTGGCCGGCCGTCGCCAGCCCCGATCCGACGAGCCGAATCGGTCCCACTCGGTCGTCGTCGGTGCCTCGCTCGCCATCGGCGTAGTCGTTCACATAGTTGGTGGCCACCTGGAGTGCGAGTGACACGATCATGGCGGCGATCGCTCGCCACCAGATGATGCCGCCGTCGGCGACGCCGACCGCCGCTGCGGTGCCAACGGCCACGGGAACCACAGCGGCAGGAAGCGTGCGGGGTCGGGCACCGAGTACCCAGCGGTTGGTCGTCACGACGACCGACTCTAGCTCTGGCATGCTGGACACCATGGCGATCAACTCCCCCGCCGGCGCTGCGGCTCTCGAACGTCTCCAGGCGATTGCCCTCGCCCTCCCCAACGTCAGCGAACGACCGAGCCATCAGACGCCGACCTTCTTCGTCCGGGAGAAGAAGGTGATCGCCCAACTCTGGGACGGCCACCACGACGACGATCGTCTGGCCATGTGGTGCCCGGCACCGCCGGGCGTGCAGGCCGAACTCGTCGAGCGTGAACCTGACCGCTTCTTCGTGCCGGCGTACGTCGGCCACCGTGGCTGGATCGGTCTCGACCTGTCGCTCGATCCCGACTGGGACGAGGTCGATGCGATCGTGCGCGACGCCTACCGACTGGTCGCGCCGAAGACCCTGGTCAAGCAGCTCGACCAGCCGACGTCATGACCCGCAAGATCCTCATCGACACCGACCCCGGCATCGACGACGCCCTTGCCGTCCTCTATGCGTTCGCCTGCCCCGACATCGAGGTGGTGGCGATGACCTCGATCTTCGGCAACTGCCTGACGCCTCAGTCGACGGCGAACATCGCCGTGCTCCAGCGATTCGCCGATTCGGCGATACCGGTGGGTGCCGGCGCTCATCGCCCGCTGTTCGGCGAGCCGCACCCGCCCGCCACGTTCGTCCACGGCGAGGACGGGCTCGGCGATTGCGGTCACGGAGTCGAGCCCGTCGCCGCCGGGTCGCTCAACGCCGCCCAGTTGATGATCGACACCGTGTCGGCCGACCCGGGCAACGTGGCGATCGTTGCGCTCGGACCACTGACGAACCTCGCGCTCGCTGTGGCCATCGAGCCTCGCCTCACCGAGTGGACCGAGGAGGTCGTGGTGATGGGCGGGGCGTTCGGGGTGCCGGGCAATGCCAGCCCCGTCGCCGAGGCCAACATCATCCACGACGCCTATGCGGCCGAGCAGGTGCTCGCTGCCGACTGGCGGGTCGTCTTGGTCCCGCTCGACGTCACGACACAGGTGCTGATGAGCTCGACGTACCTCGACGACCTCGGTCGTCGAGGCGGCGATCGCGGCCGGTTCCTGCGCGAGGTCACCCGCTTCTACGAGGAGTTCCACGTCCGCAAGGGCGTCGACGGCATCCATGCCCACGACCCGACGGCGATGATGTACCTCACCGAGCCCGATGCGTTCACCTTCGGCGAGGGGCCGGTGACGGTGGCGATCGGCGGGCCCACCAACGGTCAGACCGTGGCCGATCGCCGCGGGGCCGACGCCCGGCCGGTGGCGTGGAGCGATCGTCCCTCGACGCGCTACGGCGTGACCGCCGACGCGCCGCTGCTGCTCGACCGGTTCCGTTCGCCGTTCTGCGACTGAGGCGCCTGCGGGCGCTACTTCGCTTTCCAGCTGTCGGCCTGGCGCGGCAGCACCTGGGCCGGGTCGAGATCGGGGTTCAGCAACGCCTCGGAGACTCGCTCCATCCGCAGACCCTGCGATCCCTTGACCAGGATCGCGTCGTCGGCCGACGGTTCGAACACCGTACCGGAGCGAATCGCGTCGGCCGCCAGGATCGAGTCGGCGAAGAGCACCACGTCGCGGTCGGCAGCAGCCTCGGCCATCATCGGCCCGACAGCGACCACGAGATCGGCCACCTCGATCGCTCGAGCCAAGACCCGGACATGCTCGCTGATCTCGTCGGGACCGAGTTCGAGCATGTCGCCGAGAAACACCACTCGGCGTTTCGCCGGCAGCGACGCCAGGACATCGAGTGCCGCGAGTGCCGCGTCCGGTGACGCGTTGTAGGTGTCGTCGACCAGCGTCGACTCTGCTCGGCCCCGGAGGCGAACCAAGCGCCCCGGCTCGGGCACGATGGCGGTGAGACCCTCGGCGATCTGCTGGTCGGTCATGGCGAATGTGCGACCGACGGCCACCGCCGCCAGGGCCGTGGTCACGGCATGATCACCGAGAATCGGGAGCGACACGGTGAGGGCATCGGGTCCGATGTCCGCGGAGTCGGCACGGCCATAGGTGACGCAGCGGGCCGCAGTTCGCTCCGCCATGGCCATGACCCGGGGATCGTCGGCGTTGAGCACCGCCGTGCCCTCGGGGCGAAGGCCGGCGATCAGCTCGCCCTTCTCTCGCTCGATCGCCTCGATCGTGCCGAAGGTCTCGAGATGGACGGGCTTCACGTTGGTCACCACCGACACCATCGGCGGAAAGAGGGTGACGAGTTCACGGATGTCACCGACCTGTCGAGCACCCATCTCCATCACGATCTTCGCTCGCGCCGAGGTGTTCACCGGCTCACTACGCAGGGCTTCGGCATTCAGGACGGTGAGCGACAACCCGAGCGGGGTGTTGAGGTTGCCCGTGGCGGAGACGACGGGAAAAGCCTGACCGAGCACAGCGACCAGCGTCGCCTTCGTGGTCGTCTTGCCGACCGAACCGGTGATCGCCACGATGTCGGCACCGGATCGGCGAACCAGCTCGCTGGCCTCCGAGGTCAGGTGGTCGATCGTGTCCTCGACCACGATCGCCTCGATGTCATCGGGCACCACGAGGCCGCCGGCAACGGCTGCGCTGTCGACAACGACGGTGGTCGCCCCGAGCTCGATTGCGCGGTCGACGAAGGTGTGCCCGTCGTGGACCTCACCCCGAATCGCCACGTAGGTGTCGCCTGGCCGCAAGGTGCGTGTATCGGTGGAGAACGCCATGGGGAGAACGTACCGGGCGAAGCCACGGCATGCTGGCCCCCATGGACGCTCGCTTCGAACCACTCGACGTCACCGTGAAACGCGACGAGGGCATCACCATCGTCTTCGCCGACGACCACGTCGCCACCTTCTCGCTGGTCGACGTGCGCCTCGGTTGCCCCTGCGCCGATTGCCAGGTGGCTCGCGGCAAGGGGCAACCTGGTTGGCCCCTGCCGCACAGCCCCATCCCCCTCGCCATCACCGACGCCGAGTTCCACGGCGGCTGGGGACTCGGCATCACCTGGAACGACGGACACAGCACGGGCATCTTCTCGTTCCAGCTGCTTCGGGAGTGGTCCGAGGAAGGGCCGTCCACTCGCTAGTGCAATCGTTCGGCCGACGCGGGTCCGCCGACGAACGCCACGCTCGGGATCGCCGTTGCCGGGCCCACCGGCCGACCGTGAGACACCAGGGCCGGCACTACCATCACGACGTGCCTGCATCAGTCGAGCCCTCCAACGACCACCCGATCCGATTGATCGTCATCTTCGGCGGTGAGTCGGCCGAGCACGACGTTTCGTGCTCGACGGCCGTGCACGTGCTCGACGCCACCGACAAGTCACGCTATGACATCCAGGCGATCGGCATCGATCGCAGCGGCACCTGGGTCGTGGCCGAAGAAGCCATGGCCATCCTGGCCGACGGCACCCGCTCACTCCCGGAACGGCTCACCGCCGTCGGGCCGGCCACGTCGCTCGTGCCACAGGTCGCTGCGGCCGAGCCGGGGCAGCGAATCGTGGTCCTGCCCCTGCTCCACGGCCCGTTGGGAGAAGACGGCACCATCCAGGGGATGCTCGAACTGGCCAACGTCCCCTACGTCGGTTCGGGCGTGCTCGGGTCCGCTCTCACCATGGACAAGGCGAAAGCCAAGGAGATCCTCCGTGCCACCGGGGTGCCGCAGACTCGCTGGTGGACACTCTACGAACCCGAATTCGACGGTCTGCTCGAACCGATCGTCGAGGAGCTCGGACTGCCACTGTTCGTGAAGCCGGCCAACATGGGCTCCTCGGTCGGGGTGACCAAGGCCCACGACCTCGACGAACTCGAAGACGCCGTGGCGTTGGCCTTTCGCTACGACGAGTGGGTGGTGATCGAAGAAGCGGTCACCGGGCGCGAGATCGAGTTCGCTCTGCTCGGAAACACCACCGTCGAATGCTCGGTCGGCGGCGAGATCATTCCCGGCGCCGAGTTCTACAGCTACGACGACAAGTACACCGACGGGGTGGCCACCGATGTCATTCCGGCCGAGGTGTCCGCTGACGCCATGTCGCAGATGCAGGCGCTGGCCGAGATCGCCTACCGCGCCCTGCGGGTCGAAGGCCTGGCTCGAGCCGACTTCCTCTACGAGGAAGATGGACGAGGACCGCTCCTCAACGAGCTCAACACGATGCCGGGATTCACCCCGATCTCGATGTACCCCAAGCTGTGGGCCGCTTCCGGCCTGGCGTATCCCGATCTCATCGACCGGCTCGTCGAACTGGCGCTCGAGCGCCACGCCCGCCGCACCACCAAACGAGTCACCACCCACTGACGAAACCCCAGCAACTTGCGCGACCCGGGGCCGAAAATGACCCTTCAATCGCGCAAGTTGCCGACCGATTGGGCGCAGAACGACGTGGCTACCAGTTGGCGGGGGCGTGGGTGTCGACGAAGGCCTCGAGCTCGTCGGCGCTGCGGTGTCCGCCCGGTTGGAGGATGAGTCGGTCGACGCCCATCGAGGCGTAGGCCTCGAGGTCGGCGGGAGTGAGGCGGCCTCGAGGCGTGATGCTGATCTCGAGCGTGCCGAGTTCGGCCGGGCGTTCGACCCCATCGGCGATCCGCCGCAGCGCAGCGATGTCGTCGGCTGCCGTTTCCGGATCTCGCATGAACCCGTACCAACCATGAGCGAGCTCGATCGCTCGTCGCCGGGCCCGGTCACTGTGTCCTCCGACCACGGTGTGGATCGATGGCTGCACCGGCTTGGGATTCGCCGTCACCGAGCTGAAGGTCACGTGCTCGCCGCCGAAGCTCACGGCGTCACCGGACCAGAGGGTGCGCATGGCAGCAAGGTACTCATCGGAACGCTCACCCCGCCCCGCCAGCGGTACCGAGCACGCCGTCATCTCCGGCTCGAGGTAGCCAACCCCGAGGCCGAAGAGCAACCGCCCTCCCGAGAGGTGGTCGACGCTGGCCAGACTCTTGGCCAAGACCGTCGGCTGACGTTGGGGGAGGATGATGATCCCGGTGCCGAGCTTGATCGTGTCGGTCACCGCAGCGAGATAGGCCAAGGCGTTGGTCGAGTCGACGAATGGCACCTCCGGAGGCGACGGTGATGGCGGAGCCTGTGGGTCGGGCAGCACGATGTGCTCGCCGGTCCACACCGACTCGTACCCCGCAGCTTCGGCCTGCTGTGTGACCGCCGCCATCACCGACGGGTTGGCGGCGGTGCCCATGTTGATCCCGAACAGTCCGAAGTGCAGTGGCGCCATCGCGCCGACCCTAGTTCGCGACGCGACCGCGGTCGAAGCTCCGGGGCACCGCACGATTCGGCGAAACCGCCGGTGCACCGTACGACCAGACGTACACAGCCCCGGAGCTTTGCCGGAAGTGGACGTGGCCCCGGAAGTTCGTGGCCCCCGAGAGGCGTGGCCGAGAGGCGTTGCCGGCGTCGGCGCCGGCTCCTCGCGCAGAAACTCCCGGAAGGCATCAGGTCGAGCGTCGATACTGGGCACCATGAACCGTCTCCCGGAGTGCATCGAAACCGAGCGATTGACAATCAGGCGTTGGCACTGCGGTGATGCCGAAGCCCTCGGCGCGGCGGTGGGCGCCAGTATCGAGCACCTGCGGCCCTGGATGGCGTGGATTCAGTTCGAACCCTTGTCACTCGATGAGCGCGTGCAGTTGATCGAGGGCTGGACCGAGGAATGGGAACGAGGTGGGGATGTCGTCTTCGGCGCCCTTGCCCGAGAAGGTGGCGACGTCATCGCAGGTACCGGACTGCACCGACGAAGCGGACCCGAGGTGCTCGAGATCGGCTACTGGGTCGCCGAGGCCCACCACCGAGCAGACGAGCATCAGCGGAAGCACGAGCTCAGGGACTCCCAGCAGAACCGCCAAAGCTCAGGGGCTGCCCACCGGAGACTGCTGGGAGGCCCTGACGTTTCTTGGAAGTGCTGGGAGGCCCTGAGGTTTCCTCGGGTCGGCGAGTGTCGAGTCGGCGGTGTTCAGGCGGGCAGCAGCGACGAGGCGAGGAAATCGAGCACGGTACGACGGAGCCCGGCGGCGACACGCAGGTCGAGTTCGAGACCGACGGCACGCAGCGCCTCGGGATCGGTGACCACGCCGGCCACCGCGGCATAGGCCGACACGAGCAGCAGGCGCGGGTCGGCCGAGCGGAAGACCCCGGCCTCCATGCCGTCGGCGAGCGCATCGAGCGCGCCATCGATGAGTGGTTGGAGATCCTCGAGCACGATCTCGGAGACCGGCGCACCCAGACGACTGACCTCACGCATGAGCGAGAGCAGCTCGGGTCGCTGGACGGCGAGGCCGAAGGCGGCGCGAACGATCGACTCGATTCGATCCCAACCCGGTTCGCTCTGCTGCGCCGCCTCGCTCAGCACCGTGACGAGCTCGGCCGCGCCGCGTTTGGCGACCGCTCGGACCAGGCCGTCCTTCGATCCGAAGTGGTAGAGCACCGTCTGCTTGGTGAGACCGATCGATCGGGCGAGATCGTCGAGTGACGTGGCCGCAACGCCCTGATCAGCGAATCGGAGCAGCGCTGCTTCGCTGACTCGTTCGTGGGTACTCGGAGCCGAACCGGTCACGGTGGCAACGTAGCCGGTGTCGCCCGCTAAGATCATCCTCTCTCTACCAATTGGTAGAGAGCCCGGCACGAGCCGGATGAGCAACACCCGACAACCTCACGGTGCACCAGCGAATGATCGCAGAACAACTGGCAGGCAAACGCATCGCCATCACCGGCTCGACCGGGTTCCTCGGCACGGCGCTCGTCGAGCGGCTGATGCGTGCAGTGCCCGACTGCGAGCTCGTGCTCCTGGTGCGACCGGGCAAACGGTCCACCCCGACCCAACGAGCACGGCGAGAGATCTTCCGCAACAACGCCTTCGACCGTCTGCTCGCCGAACTCGGCAAGGAGGCGTTCTGGGACGCCGTCGACCGGCGGGTCACCGTCATCGCCGGCGACGTCGGCACCGACGGCCTCGGTCTCGACGACGACGGCCGGGCACTCATCGCCTCGTGCGACACGGTCATCCATTCGGCCGCCACCGTCAGTTTCGACGCCCCGATCACCACCGCGGTCGAGGTCAACCTCCTCGGCCCGACCCGTATCGCCGAGACCCTGCAGTCGCTCGACGTCACGCCGCACCTGGTGGCCGTCTCGACCTGCTACGTGGCCGGCAACCGTCGCGGCGCCGCCGACGAAGAGCTCCTCTCCGACAGCCCATTCCACATCGACGTCGACTGGCGTTCCGAGGTGGCCGCCGCTCGTCGTGCCCGCTCCGACTTCGATGCCGAGAGCCGCCGGGCCGAGAAGCTCGACCAGTTCCGTGCTGCCGCGGTCGAAGAGCTCGGTGCCGCCGGCACCCCGCTCCTGTCGGCCAAGACCGAACAGGGGCGCCAGCGCTGGGTGTCGGAGCAACTCGTCGAGGCCGGGCGCGCCCGCGCCGCCTCGCTCGGCTGGCCCGATTCCTACGCCTACACCAAAGCCCTCGGCGAGCGAGCGCTCGACGAATCCAAGGGCAACATCCCGGTCTCGATCGTCCGCCCATCGATCATCGAATCGGCCTGGTCCGAGCCCTACCCCGGCTGGATCAAGGGCTTCCGCATGGCCGAGCCCATCCTCATCAGCTACGCCCAGGGGCTCTTGAAGGAATTCCCGGGCGTGCCCGAGGGTGTGGTCGACGTCATCCCCGTCGATCTCGTGGTCGCGGCCATCATCAACGTGGCCGCACGGGGTCCGCTTGATCATCTCGACATCACCCAGGTGGCCTCCGGCACCCGGCAACCGCTGAAGTATCGCCAACTCGTCGAACTCGTCAATGGCTGGTTCACCGAGAACCCGCTCTATGACAAGAAGGGGCAACCCATTGCGGTGGCCCCCTTCTCGTTCCCGGGTCGAGGCGCCGTGGAACGCCAGCTCGATCGGATGCAAAAGCAGCTCGACATGGCCGACAAGGCGCTCAAGCTGCTGCCGCTCCGGGGCAAGCAGGCCCTCATCGTCGCCGACATCGAAGACAAGAAGGAACAGGTCGACCGAGCCATCGGCTACGTGAAGATCTACGGCGCCTACGCCGAGTCCGAGGCCCTCTACGGCGTCGACAACCTCGTTGCGCTCCACGCTGCCCTCGATCCCGCCGACCAGGTCACCATGGAGTGCGACCCGATCGTGGTCGACTGGGAGCACTACGTCACCCAGATCCACCTGCCGTCGGTCGTCGATCACGCCAGGGTGAAGACCAAGAGCGAGGCGTCGGATCCTGACGCTCGCACCAAGCGCCTCCGCAACCGGGTCCTCGCTCCGGAGCGCCAGCTCGCGGCCTTCGACCTCGAGAACACGATCATCGCCTCCAACGTGGTGTTCAGCTACAGCTGGTTGGCCACCCGCGACATGGGCCCCATGGACCGGGCCAAGTTCACGCTGAAGACCCTGCAGGAAGTGCCCGAGCTCCTCGCCCTCGATCAGCGAGATCGCACCGACTTCCTTCGCCACTTCTACCGCCGCTACGAAGGCGCGTCGGTTGCGGAAATGGATCGGCTCGGCACCGAACTGCTGGCCGACCACATCCTCACCAAGGCGTTTCCGGCTGCGCTCCGACGAGTCCGTGAGCACCAGCGCCTCGGTCACCGCACGGTGCTGATCACCGGAGCGCTCAACATCGTGGTCGATCCGCTGCGCCCGCTCTTCGACGACATCATCTGCGCCGAGATGTCGATCAAGAACGGCCGCTACACCGGTGAGTTGCTGCGGGTGCCGCCGACCGGCGAGGTCCGCGCCCAGGCGCTGCGCGATTACGCCGACGGGCACGACATCGACCTGGCCGAATCGGTCGCCTACGCCGACTCCTCCTCCGATCTGCCACTCCTCGACGCCGTCGGTTTCCCGGTGGCGATCAATCCCGAGACCCGCCTGGCCTCACTCGCCATCAAGCGCGGTTGGTTGATCGAGTACTGGTCGAAGGCGCAGGGCGGCAGCGACCGCCTCCTGCCACTCGGCCCCCTCCCCGTCCCCCGTCGCACGAGCCGCTAAGCGAGTTTCTGACCCCATGGCCTCCACCCCCTCCACCAATCCCCGCCCCGGCTTCGTCCTCGAAGTCGATCGCCAGACGCCGCCGATCCTGTTCCACCACGGTGAGGGCTTCCGCATGGAAAAGCTGCCGGTCGGTCGCAGCCGAGTCATCTACCCGGGTGAGCCGCTCAAGGGCTTGAAGGATCCCGACGGGGCCATCGTCGACGCGTTGCTCAATCCCATCAACGACGATCCGTTGCCGTCGCTGCTCAAGCCCGGCATGAAGCTCACGATCGCCTTCGACGACATCTCGTTGCCCCTGCCGCCGATGGCCCGCCCCGATGTCCGCCAGCGGATCATCGAGGCCGTGCTCGACATGGCGGCCGAGGCCGGCGTCGACGACGTGCACATCGTGGCTGCCCTTGCCCTGCATCGACGCATGACCGAAGCCGAGCTCCGCCACGCCGTCGGCGACCGAGTCTACGAGGCCTTCGCCCCGCACGGGCTGCTCTACAACCTCGACGCCGAAGACCCCGAGGAGATGGTCATCCTCGGTGAAACCGATCACGGCGACACCGTGCAGATGCAGCGGCGGGCCGCCGAGTCCGATCTCGTCATCTACGTCAACATCAACCTGGTCAGCATGGACGGTGGATGGAAGAGCACCGCCACCGGCCTCTCGGGCTACGCCGGTGTTCGTTCGCACCACAATCCCGAGACCATGAAGAAGTCCACCAGCTTCATGGATCAGGAGAAGTCGGAACTGCACAGGTCGAACTGGCGACAGGGCGACATCATCAAGAAGCACGGGCCGCGGATCTTCCAGATCGAGACCACGCTCAACACCAACACCTTCGGCCACGACGGCCCCCTCTCGATGCTGCAGAAGCGCGAGTGGGAATGGTCGCTGAAGGACCGGGCAAAATTCGCCGCCATGCAGGCGGGCCTCAAACCGATGAGTTCGGCCCAGCGCAGGAAGGTCTTCCATTCGTGGAAGTCTCCGTACGAGCTCACCTCGGTGCAGGCCGGCGAGGTCGAGGCCGTGCACAAGAAGACCACCGAGATGGTCTACAAGCAGCATCTCGTGTCGGTCGAGGGCCAGACCGACATCGTCACCATGGGCCTCCCCTACCTCTCGCCATACAACGTGAACTCGATCATGAACCCGATCCTCGTTGCGGTGCAGGGGTTGGGCTACTTCTTCAACCTCTACCGAGGCAAGCCGGTGGTACGTGAAGGCGGTGTGCTCATCATGAGTCACCCCACCACGTGGGAGTTCCACCCCGTCCACCATCCGAGCTACATCGATTTCTTCGAACAGGTGCTCGCCGAGACCACCGACCCGGTCGTCATGCAGCACAAATACGAGAAGCAGTACGCCGAAGACGAGTGGTATCGCCACCTGTACCGCACCAGCTACGCCTATCACGGTGTCCATCCGTTCTACATGTGGTACTGGTGTTCGCACGCCCTCGAACATCTCGGCCAGGTCATCATCGTCGGCGGCGACCCGAAGGCCGTTCGTCGGCTAGGTTTCCGTCCGGCATCGACCCTGGAAGACGCACTCGAGATGGCCGAAGACACCGTCGGCCCCAAGCCGACGATCACCCATCTCCACAATCCACCCATCCTCATGGCCGACGTTCACTAGGAGTTGTTCGTGGATTGGCTCCGGTTCATCACCGAAACTCCCACTGCACCGAGGGGTATCGACAAGCGCGTCGAACCCTCGAACACCGGGGTTCGCTACGACACCGAATGGGCTCGTCGCCCGCTGGCGAAGGTGGTGCGAGAGGCTGGTGTCTATGGCTTCATGAAACCGGCGGTGCGGATCTACGCGAAGCCGAAGGTGATCGGCGCCGACCGCCTCGACGAGGTCGAGGGACCGGTCATTCTCGCGGCAAACCACCACAGTCATGCCGACACCACGGTCATGCTGGCCACGTTGCCCGGTCATCTCCGACGCGACCTCGCCGTCGTCGCTGGGGCCGACTACTTCTTCCCCAATCCGATCACGTCCGCCGCTTCCGCTCTGTTCATCGGGGCCATTCCGATCGAGCGCACGAAACTCTCGAAGCTGTCGATCGAGAACGCCGTCAAGGTCATCGAGAGTGGACACAATCTCCTGATCTATCCCGAGGGTGGACGCAGCCCCGACGGTTGGAGCCGCGAGCACCGCCCCGGCGCCGCCTTCGTCGCCAAGCAGACCGGCGTTCCGGTGATTCCGGTCTACATCGACGGCACGGCCACGGTGCTGCCCAAGGGCCAGAACTGGCCAACCCGTTCCCGCACCGCCGTGGTGTTCGGCAAGGAACTCCGGATGGAGACCGGGGAAGATGCTCGGGCGTTCGCTGCCCGCATCCAGGCTCGCATCAACGAACTGGCCGATGAGTTCTCGCACGGCTGGTGGGAATCACGCAAGCGGGCCCACGCCGACAAGGTCGAATCGCTGCAGGGCCCCGAGGCCGGCGCCTGGCGTCGCCGTTGGGCCCTCGGGCCGAAGCCGGCCGAGCGCTCCCGAGCCAAGGCCAAGCGGTGGCCACAGCGCTGAGCTGCGAGCGAACAGCGCTGAGCTGCGAGCGAACAGCGCTGAGCTGCGAGCGAACAGCGCCGAGCTGCGCGAGGACAGCGCCGAGCGGCGATTCGCTGCGGTAGATGTTCACGTTTCCCATCAAGCCAATGAAAGCGAAGCTCGGCACGTTGCCGGGTGATGATGAGCGGTGGGCGTACGAGATCAAGTGGGATGGCTACCGAACGATCGCGTTCGTCGACGCATCCTCGGGCGTGCGGCTGCAGTCGACGAGCGGGCTCGACCGGAGCGAGCGGTGGCCCCAGGTCGGTGCTCTGGCCGATGCGGTCAACGCTTCGAGGGTGGTGCTCGACGGTGAGATGTGTGTGCTCGACGACGACGGCAAGCCCCGGTTCGAACTCATCCAGCGATCAGACCGCCCCGCGGTCTTCCATCTGTTCGACGTACTCGAGATCGACGGTCATGACCTCACGGCGATGCCCTACGAGAACCGACGCTCGCTACTCGAAGGAGTCGTCGAGTCCGGCCCGAACTGGATCGTGCCGGCGTACCGAATCGGGGGCGGTGCCGAACTCCTTGCCGCCACGGCGAGCGCAGGACTCGAAGGCGTGATGGCCAAACGGCTCGGGTCGCCGTACCGTGTCGGCGCCCGGTCCGACGACTGGCGCAAGATCAAGCATCGTCGACGCATCGAGGTCGTGATCGGCGGGTTCACCGCCGGCACGGGGAACCGTGCAGCGACGCTTGGCGCCCTGCTGGTCGGCCTGCCGGTCGTCGACGGTCTGGCCTTCGCCGGTGGCGTCGGCACCGGGTTCAGCGACGCCACGCTGCGCTCGCTCACCGATCGCCTGCATGACCTCGTCGTCGGCGACCCGCCCTTCTCGACGCCCGTACCGCCGGCGCACCAACGCGGCGCCACCTGGGTTCGTCCCGAGCTCCGGGCGATACTCGAGATCGCCGAGCTCACCAACGAGGGCTACGTCCGCCACGCCAGCTTCATCCGCCTCGTCGATTGACGACGAGTCGGCTGCATGCGCTTCGGGTCAGCTCGAAACGTCGGCCGGCTGGAACGGACCGTACGAAGACAGGGCCGAGTCGATCAATCGGCCGATGAGCATCGGGTCACCGTGCCATCCGAGGGCGACGACCTGGGCTCGGCTTCGGCGACCGGTCACAGAGCGGAGGAACTCGTAGGGCGAGGCTTCGAGGTGGAGCGTCTGGTCGGCAACCGGGGCGTCGAAGGTACCTGCGGCACCGAGGTCGAGCGAGAGGCCGATACCGAGCTGATCGAGAACCCTGTCTTGGAGCTGTGGCGCATAGCGGCGGGCGCCGACGATCGTTGCCGGCGACGATCGATCGGGCTGGACGCCGAGAGCGTGATCGATGTCGTGAACGTGCACGATCAGGTCGCCGAGGAGCCGTGGGCCGAGATCGGGCTGTGCGGTGAGAACCGCATCGACGTCGGGCGCGTGCCCTTCCCACTCGTCGCAGACATCGCTCAACGAAGCGTCTCGCCGCTCGTCGATTTGCCGCTGAGTCCACTCGTCACTCCCGATGCCGTCCAGACGGCCAGCAAGGAAGTCGGCGTTGATCCCACAGACGTGTGCGATCACGTCTTTGACGCTCCATGCCGGCGTCAACGGCACCGGTTGTCCGCCTTGCTCGGTCGACAGCGTCGTACAGCGATCGATGAGTGCGGCTCTGGTCTCGGCGTAGATCTCGGCGGCGGTGGACTCGTGGTCTGACACCGAACCAGTGTGCCACCCGAGGGCAGGATGGTCAGGTGGGTTCGTCGTCGGTCGACGCGTCATCGTCTCGGGCTTCGATCGCTTCCGCCTTGGCTTGGGCCGCGGCGTCGATCGCTTCGACGGTTTCCTCGGTGAGTTCTTCTGAGCAATCGAGGAGCTGATCGCGCTCACCGCAGGTGACACCGAACCGCTCGTACTCGCTGCCGACCGGCGCCTGCTCCCACAGCTGATCGCAGGCGGAACCGTCACCGACCTCACACCGCTCCCACAGTCGATCGAACCTCGGATCGTCGCCGAACGTGAAGGGCTGATCGTCGAAGGCCAGGGTGTCGGGCTCGAGTGGTTCATCGAGCACGAAGGCGGATGCTTCTTCGCACGAGATCGTCAATTCCTCGACGAGCCGGTCTTCGGATGCGGTCCGCTCGGCATCGGGCATGAGCACGAGCGTCGACAGCTCCTGCGAGCCGATCCCGGCAAGGCACCGGGCGACCTCCTCGTCCATCCCGGCTTCGATGTTGGCCGCAACGACGACGTCGATGCCGGGTGCGGCAACGACGCCGTCCGAGGTGCAACCGCTCACGAGGAAGGCCACGCCGACACCGACGAAGGCGGTGGATCGCACGGCGCGAGAGATCAGAGACGACAACATCGCCACTCCATCGGCACGAGTTGCCCAAGACTGAGATCTGACGGAAACTCCAACCTCACCACCAAGGAGCCACCATGCATCTCGAACTGAGCGCCGACGACGTCCTCACCACGACGCGATCGGTTCGCAAGCGCCTCGACTTCGACAAGCCCGTCGAGCGATCGGTCATCACCGAATGCATCGACATCGCACTGCAGGCCCCCACCGGCTCCAACTCCCAGGGTTGGCAGTGGATGATCGTCGAAGATGCGGCGAAGAAGAAGACCATCGCCGACTTCTACGCCACCAACTTCGCCGCCTACGCGAAGATGGCCAAGCCGGAGTACGCACCCGGCGACGTTCGCGCCGAATCCCGTGAGCGGGTCGTCGACTCGGCCCAGTACCTCGCCGACAACTTCCATCGGGCGCCGTTCCTCGTCATCCCGCTGATCGCCGGGCGGCTCGATGAAGGAACCGGCACGATGGGACAGGCGAGCGCATGGGGCTCGATCCTCCCTGCCGTGTGGAGCTTCATGCTCGCCCTGCGCAATCGTGGTCTGGGCTCGGCCTGGACCACGCTCCACCTGCCGAACGAACGCGAAGTGGCCGACCTGCTGGGCATCCCGTTCGAGGGATACACGCAGGCCGGCCTCTTCCCCGTCGCTTACACCAAGGGCACCGATTTCAAGCTGGCCAAGCGGCTACCCGCCGAACAGCTGATGCACTGGGACACCTGGTGAGTCGGCTCACTCGGCGGTGATGATGAACCCGTCGATGGCAGCTTCGATGAACGAAGGGTCTTCTCGGTCACCGACGACGATCAGGAACTGCACGTCTTGACCCGCATACTTCTTGAGATCGACCTTCTCGGTCTCCCACTTGGCTTCGTGGTCCTTGTCCTTGGCCTGCTCGTTGAGAATGACCTTGTTGCCGTCCTTGGTGATCATGATCACCTGGAGTGAGTCGTCGGACGTGGCGTTGCGCAGGTACGACAGGTAGTAGTCGAACTCGAGCTTGATCTTCTTCACGTCGGGCAGGGAGAAGACCGGTGAGAGGATCGAGGTCTCGCCACCGTCGACGTCGTGGTCACCCATTTCGTCGCCGGTGCCGGAGAGGGTGAAGAGCCCGGGATTGCCGCTCGGCGTCGAGCCCAGCTCGAGCACGAGGTCCTGCCAGATGCCGGTCGGCGGTTGGCCGAAGCCCCACACGCCGGTCACGGCGGTGTCGTTGCCGTACGGGTTGACCTTCCAGCCCTCGATGCCGTTGGCCATGGTGTAGACGACCGGGCCGGGATCGACCGGATCAGGATCGACCGGGCCAGGATCGACCGGGCCAGGATCGACCGGATCAGGATCGACCGGATCGGGATCGACCGGATCGGTTGCGGCCGGATCAGGATCGACCGGATCGGTTGCGGCCGAGGGGTCGATGACCTCGATGGTTCGCTCGACGGTCTGGGTGATCTTCGTGAGACCGACGAAGTACGAGACCTCGATCGGCACGGTGTAGACACCGGGCTCGAGGTCGAGCGAGTCGAACTCGATCGCCGCATAGTCTTCGGTATCCACCACGATGCGGGAACCCGTGGCCAGGCTCGAGTAGTCCACCTCGTTGGGGTACTTGATGCCGAAGTCGGCGTTGTCAGCGACGCGCACCTCGATCTCCGAGGCGTTGTGCAGGGCCTTCACGTCGAGCTGCAGCCAGGCGGCCTTGCCCTGCTCGATCGTGCCGAGCGGGCCGTCGGCCAACGCGAGGGCTTGACCGTCGTACACCGAGGTGTCGAATGTCGATCTTGCTGACGAAGGTCTCGGTGACCGGGCCGGTGTCGGAGATGTAGCTGACCGTCAGTGCGACCTCGGGGTCGACGGCCATGGGGCTCACGACGAGCTTCAGTGCGGTGAAGTCAAGTTGAGGCTTCGCGAGCACGCTCGATCCAGCAGCGAGGAGTAGATCCGGGACTGGTTCTCACGTGGTCGGCCGGGTAGCCGATCTTCGACGCCTTCGGAGCCAACGGCGGTCACCTTGAACTCTCGAGCCTCGATCGGGCGTCGCCGAGCCACATGAAGTTCACCCAGGCATCCTGACCGGGCAGCACCGGCGCCGGTCACGGTGGTCATAGCTGCACGTCGGCATCACCGGTGCCGATGTCGGTGACGGCCTGTTCGGGCGCATCGGCCACCGGGGCGTCAACCTGGGCGAAGGCAGGCGAGGCCACCATGGTGGTGGCCGTGAAGAGGGAGAGGGAGAGGGCTTTCTTACGCATGCCTCTTCTACGGCACCGGCCGTGCCGAACTCAAGCGAAAACTCAAGGCATGAGCAAGATCACCCGGCCGATGGTTGATCGTCGACCAGACGCAGGCCGGTGGGCGTCTCGCCGAGGTCGGCTCTCGCCGCCAGTTCGACCACGAATTCGGTGACGTGACCAGGAAAAACATGTTCCGAGACGAGCACGGGATGGCCATCTTCACCGAAGGTGGTTCGTTTGACCACCAGCACCGGCGAATGCTCGGGAACGCCGAGCAATCGGGCGTCGTCGGCGCCGGCCAGAGCAGCGCCGATGGTCTGGCTGGCACGACCGAGCGGCTGAGGGAGCAGCGAGTAGAAGGTCGATCGCTCGACGTCGGCCAGCGACAGCCGGGCGCCGAGATCTTCGCGGCACCACACCGTGACTCGGGCGAACGGTTGGTCATCGGCCAGGTTGATTCGTTTCGTCCTCAGCACCCGGTCGCCCAAGAGGGGTGCGACATGGCGAGGGGCCGGGCCGAAGCCGAAGTCGATGATGCGTCGTTCGGAGCGTCGCCCCGATTCGGCGAGCTGGGCCTCGATGGTTGCCAGGCCGGTCAGCGGCTGGGGCACCGGTTCGGCGGCGACGAACCAACCGGCCCCCTGACGTGCATCGACCAGTCCATCGGCCTTGAGCACCTCGAGGGCCTTGCGGATGGTCACACGGCTGGCGCTGTACTTCGCGACGAGGCCCGCCTCGCTCGGGAGCACCTCCCCCGGTCCGTACTCCCCCGCCACGATCTGACGGCGTAGGGTGTCGGCAATTTCCTGGTAGCGGATCGTTCTCACTTGTATTAGAGTTGTATCACATGTCGACTTCAGACAGCAATGCTCTCGAAAAGCGGCAAAGCTCTCAGCAGCCCTACTCTCGAACAGCACTGCTTCCGAACAACAGCATCGCGATCGAACCACCAGCCCTCGAATCACCAGGAGCCCATACATGGCCGTCGGACCAGAAACACCCATCACCTTGATCGAGGGCGTGTACGGCACGCTCGACGAGCGAGTCGGCAACTTCCGCACCCGTCTGGGGCGCCCGCTGACCCTCACCGAGAAGATCCTCGCCAACCATCTCGATCAGCCCGACGCCGAGGTCGAGCGGGGCATCTCCTACGTCGACTTCCGTCCCGACCGCGTGGCCATGCAAGATGCCACGGCACAGATGGCCTGGCTCCAGTTCGACACCGCCGGGCTCACCGAAGTCCAGGTTCCCACCACCACCCATTGCGACCACCTCATCCAGGCCAAGGTCGAAGCAAAGCAAGACCTCCTCCGAGCGATCGACACCAACGAAGAGGTGTATCACTTCCTCGAGTCCATCTCGGCCAAGTACGGCGGCGGCTTCTGGAAGCCCGGCAGCGGCATCATCCACCAGGTCGTGCTCGAGAACTACGCCTTCCCCGGCGGCATGATGATCGGCACCGACTCCCACACCCCCAATGCGGGGGGCCTCGGCATGATCGCCATCGGCGTCGGCGGCGCCGACGCCGTCGACGTCATGACCGGCAACCCGTGGAACGTCCGCTTCCCCAAGATGATCGGCGTGCACCTCACCGGTGAGCTCAGCGGCTGGTCCGCCCCGAAAGACGTCATCTTGAAGGTCG
The DNA here is from genome assembly GCA_963698395.1 of uncultured Acidimicrobiales bacterium. Taxonomy (GTDB): domain Bacteria; phylum Actinomycetota; class Acidimicrobiia; order Acidimicrobiales; family SZUA-35; genus JBBQUN01. Next base: position 201,162 of record CAVOQQ010000006.1, on the reverse strand, counting down.
CCGAGATCCTCACGGTCAAGGGTGGCACCGGCGCGATCGTCGAGTACATCGGCCCGGGCGCACAGTCCATCTCGGCCACCGGCAAGGCCACCATCTGCAACATGGGCGCCGAGATCGGTGCCACCACGTCGCTGTTCGCCTACGACGACGCCATCGCCCGCTACCTCAAGAGCACCGGTCGAGAGGCCACCGCCGACGCCGCCAACGCCGTTGCCCACCACCTGCGTCCCGACGACGAGGTGCTCGCCGATCCGGCCAGCTACTACGACCAGGTCATCGAGATCGACCTGTCCACCCTCACCCCGCACATCAACGGCCCCCACACGCCCGATCTCGCCCGCGAGGTCAAAGACCTCGGGGCCGAGGCCAAGGCCGAGGGTTGGCCACTCGAGATCAGCGCCGCCCTCATCGGCAGCTGCACCAACTCGTCGTATGAAGACATCACGCGTGCTGCCTCGATCGCTCGCGAGGCGAAGGCCAAGGGCCTGTCGCTCAAGACCGAGCTCCTGATCACTCCCGGCTCCGAACAGGTGCGGGCCACCATCGAACGCGACGGCCTCCTCGCCGACTTCGAGGCGCTGGGAGCCACCGTGCTCGCCAACGCCTGTGGCCCCTGCATCGGCCAGTGGGATCGCTCCGACGAACGCGAGCCCGGCATTCCGAACGTGATCGTCACCTCCTACAACCGCAACTTCCCGAAGCGCAACGACGGCGATGCCGCGACGCTCGCCTTCGTCACCTCACCCGAAACCGTCATGGCCCTGGCGCTGGCAGGAACGGTCGACTTCGACTTCATCAACGGCACGCTCACCAACGACGCCGGCGAAGAAGTGTCGCTGTCGGTGCCCGTCGGCATCGAGCTGCCGCCGAAGGGATTCGACCCGGGCGAAGACACCTTCGTCGCCCCGCCGGCCGACGGCTCCGACATCAGCGTGGCGGTGTCGCCCACCTCGGACCGACTCCAGCTGCTCGCTCCCTTCCCCGCCTGGGACGGCAACGACTACGAGAACCTGCCCGTCCTCGTGAAGGCGCAGGGGAAGTTCACCACCGACCACATCTCGATGGCCGGGCCGTGGCTCAAGTACCGCGGCCACCTCGAGAACATCTCGGGCAACCTCTACCTCGGCGCCGTCAATGCCTTCCGCAAGGCCGACGGCAGCGAGTACGACGTCGGCTACGGCAAGAACCAGCTCGACGGCAGCATCGACACCTTCCCGAACATGGCCAAGGCGTACCACGAAGCGGGCCAGCCTTGGGTCGTCATCGGCGACGAGAACATGGGCGAGGGCTCCTCACGCGAGCACGCCGCCATGGAACCCCGCTTCCGCATGGGGCTGGTGGCCATCGCCCGATCGTTCGCCCGCATTCACGAGACCAACCTGAAGAAGCAAGGCATGGTGCCGCTGACCTTCGCCGATCCGGCCGATTACGACAAGATCGGCGAAGACGACCGAATCGCGGTCCGCGATCTTGCCGGGCTCGCACCCGGCAAGCAGGTCGAGGTCGAGGTCACCAACCCCGCCGGCGAGGCCTGGAGCTTCAAGGCCAACCACACCTTCTCCCCCGAGCAGATCGAGTGGTTCAAGGCCGGTTCGGCGCTCAACGTGATCCGCCGCAACCTCGGCAAATGACGTAGCGAACGCGAAGGAGCCCCCGCCGTTCGTCAGCCCTGGCGGGCTTCCTCTCTTACCGAGTTGCTCGCTAGCGCTCACAACTCGACACAATCTGAGCCCGACGCGAAGGAGCCCCCGCCGAATTCGGCGGGGGCTCCTTCCGTTTCGCTCAGCCTGCCGGGATGAACGACTGGGTCGAGAACTCGGTCGGGGCGCTGATCACACCGCCGAGATCTTGCTCCACGTAGTCGATCCAACCCTGGGCATAGTCGAGATAGGTGTCGACGTAGCGGCCGGCATCGAAGATCTCACCCATGGTGAAGTAGCCGTCGCCGCCGCCGGCCATGAAGTCGTTGGTCACGACCGTATAGCTGTCGGTGGCGCCGATCGGGGTCCAGGTGGTCGCTCCTCGAGGACGAACCTCGACGTTGGTGACCCGCTGGCCCATCGGCTTGGTCAGATCGGCGTCCCAGCGCAGACCCGATGCATACGGATAGGCGCCGGTCGAACCGCCCGAACGGGTGGCGTTCTCGATGCCTTCCTCGAGCGAGGCCACGATCTGCGCCCCGGTCATCTCCATGTTCACCATGGTGTTGGCGAATGGCAGGAGTTCGAAGGCGTCAGCGATGGTGTACTCGCCGGCAAGGATGTCGACACGGACGCCACCGGAGTTCTGGAGCGCGATGTCGGCTTCGAAGCTGCGGGCCAGGAAGCCGTCGACGACGAGCTGCTGCACCTCACCACCGGTCTGTGCCGTCTTCTCGAGGCAACCATCGATGGTGCTTCGACCCTGGCCGGGAATCCGTTCCAGGCAGAGGTCGCTCGTTGCCCGACCGATGACCTGCTGCTCGAGCACCGCCACCTGGGCTGCGTAGCCATCGAGCACGGCCTGCGCAGTGGCGTCAGGGGTGACGATCGAAAGATTCGCCTTGGAAGCGATGTAGGCCTCGACCGCAGCGAGATCTGCGCCGGCAAGGACGACATCGTCGCCGTTGGCATCGGCACGGGTGAACTCCGAACCGAGGATGAGGTGCGGCGTACCGGAGCAGCTCGCCACGTGCCCATAGCGATCCCAATCGATCTCGAGCTCACCGACGACTGCCGAGTACTGCCACGCCTGAGCGATACAGACCGGCAGTCCCTTCGCATCGGTGGTCATGGTCGGGTACGGGCCGCCGCTGGTGAGTCCGACCTCGTCGAAGTCGCCGAGCAGGGTGTGGGAGTCGCCGCCGATGATCACATCGACACCGCTGACCTGTGACGCCAGGGCCAGATCGTTGGCGTACTGATAGTGGGTCACCAGCACGATCTTGTTGATGCCGACTCGGGTCATCTCGTCGACATAACGCTGAGCCGTCTCGACCTCGTCGAGGAACTGCGTGGTCTTGAGCGGACTCGATGACAACTTGGTCTTGTCGGCGATGTCGAGGCCGATGTAGGCCACGTACTCACCATTGCCATACGGCTTGACGATCCATGGCCGGATGTACTGGTTGGGACCTTCCTCGGCCAGCGGTGTTCCCACCTTCGGCAACACGTTCGCTCCCAGCACCGGCGTGTTGCAGTCGCCTGCCGCCAGGTCGTCGAGGAACGACTTCAGGCCGCTGTCGGAACCATCGAACTCGTGGTTGCCGAGCTCGAAGGCATCGAAGCAGATCTCGTTCATGAGTGCGGCGTCGGCCTCGCCACCAAACAGCGAGTAGTACAGCGTGCCGGTGATGGCGTCACCGGCATGGATCTTCATGATCGGTTCGCCGGCATTCGCTGCCTCGAGTTCCTTGAACTTGGCGACCACGCTCGGGAACCCGCCCAGGACGGCATCGGTGTCTTCGCCGGCGAGGGTCAGGCCGACACCGTCGGGGTTGAGATGCGAGTGATGGTCATTGATGTGCAGGATGTTGAGCTTGAAGTCGCCCTGCGGCTTGGTGCGCTCGCGCTGCTCTGGAGAATCGGCGAAGACCTTGACGATTTCGACGCGGGACACGCCGTTGGCCAGTTGTCCGAGCCAGTACGCCTTGCCGCCCTCGTCGGGGGTGCGACTGAGCGCATCGTTGTAGAGGTTGTCGAGGAACACCGAGTCCGAGACCGATGGTCCGAACCGTCGCTCGCGCTCGGGGGAGGAAAGGAAGAGGTCGACGATGGCGTCGTAGCTCAGCCCGTTCTGATTCTGGGTGAGCCAGTAGCTCAGGCCGTCGACGTCGGGCACGCGCCCGAGAATCGTCAGATACGCACGTTCGATACGTCCGACCTCTTCGTTGACGGCCAGGCCAACCGGCGTGTCCGACACCTGAAGCGCCGCGGCCGGCGCCGCTGGGCTCTGGGCAGAAACCGGGGCCACGGCGATGGCGCTCGCTCCTGCGACCACCGCCAGTGCTGCCGAGGCAAGCCTCCGGTGCCTGTTCGGTTGGCGTTCGTTCATTCTGCGCATGCTCTCCTCTTCCGCTGACACATCGCTGCAAATAGCACGGCAATGGTCATACCACGAGAGTTGTTCTCGTCGCCCGGCCACCGGCAAGAATTGAGGCAGAGGTCGCGGAGCGTTCACCCAACCGCCACGCAACGTGACGGTTCTGCTCGTGCACTCGTTCGATCGAGCGGCTGCCGACTACTCGGCGAGCTCGCTTCGCCATGGAGGGTTGGCGCCGGCCCGAGACACGGTGATGGCGGCCACGGACACGGCGAAGGAGGCGATGGCCGACCACTCCGCTGCATCGATGTCGGCCAGACCTCGTCGTGGCGCCTCACGTTCGTGGAGCTGGGTCAGCACGGCACCGCAGAACGAATCGCCGGCGCCGACGGTGTCGACCACCTCGACCGGTTCGGCCGCCACGCGCACCGTTGCACCCGAGGCGAGGTGGACCACGACACCGTCGGGACCGACCGTGCGCATCACGACGGTGGCTCCCCGTTCGAGAAGCTCGTCGGGCGTGGTCTGCATCCAATCGAAGTCCTCGTCCGAGCCACGAACCAGGTCGGCCCGATCGAGCCACGCATCGGCGTAGCGCCACCAGACCTCGGCCTGATCACCCATGATCTGCGGTCGGATGTTGGGGTCGAACGAGACCATGCCATCGAACGAGTCGAGCAGTCTCCGGTATTCGTCGGCCGTCGAGCCACGAAAGATCCCGAGCGTTCCGCCGTGGAGGATCGTGGCCACGGCGTTGATCGCCTCGACGTCGAGCGGCCCGAGACAGGCATCGGCCGTGCCCTCGCCATCGAAGACGAACGATTGCACCGGGAACGTGGTGACGATGGCCCGCGCGGTGGGTTCGGGGCCACGTTGGGCAAAGCGAAGATCGACGTTGGACGCTTCGAGGTGCGCCCAGATCGCCTCACCGTGCTCGTCGGTCGACACCCGACCGAGGAATCCCCCCGGTGCGCCGAGTCGGGACACGGTGATCGCCGCGTTCATCGGTCCGCCGCCGGGAACGGCACGACCATCGGGCAAGATGTCGACCAGCGCTTCGCCGGCAGAGAGAATCATGTCGAGACGCTACATCACTCAGAAGAGAACGAAACCGCCGTTCGTCAGCCCTGGGGGGCTTCCTCTCTCACCGAGTTGCTCGCTGCGCTCCCAACATCGCGCCACGGCCCCGAGCGACGACACCTTGGACCACACCAAGTTCTCCGCCGTGCCAAAAAGAACGAAACCGGCCTCCCAAAGGGGCCGGTTTCGGGGCGTCAGGTACGAGGGGGACCGACCTAATCGCCACGAGCGGCTTTCATCAAGGGGGACCGAAGGCCGCTCGGTCTTCGAAGATCGTAAGAGACCGACCGGTCATCTGTCCAGTAGTTCAGACTGATACCCTCCATCTCTCCTGACGATGTCTCGCCCCGAGCCTCGTCCGGCAGTTCGTGTGCACCGAGACGTGGTGTGGAAGGATCAGTTGATGGACCTGCGGCAACTCCAAGCGTTTCTCGCCGTCGTGGAACATGGCGGCTTCACCGCTGCCGCACGAGCGACCCACACGGTGCAGTCCAACATCAGCACCCACGTGGCCCGCCTCGAACGTGAGCTCGATGCCATTCTCATCGATCGAGCAACCGGGCTCACCACCCAGGAAGGCGACGCGGTCGTCAGCCGCGTGCGTCGCATCCAGAGCGAACTCGACTCACTCCAGGCCGACGTCTCGTCGCTCCGAGGCTCGCCGCGAGGCACGGTGCGCATCGGCATCATCGGCACCACCGCCCGCTGGTTGACGCCTCTCCTGGTCGACGTCCTGGCACGAACGGCGCCCGAGGTGCACCTGGTGGTGGCGGAAGGCACGACCACCTCACTGATCCTCCGCCTCCTCGATGGCGGGCTCGATCTGTGTGTCGTCGGGCTGCCCGTCGAGGAACCCGAGGTTCGCTGTGAGCCGCTCTTCACCGAAGATCGCATCGTGGTCGCCCCTGCCGATCACGAGCTGGCCAGCGTCGCCGGCACCGTTTCGATGACCGACCTCGCTCGGCATCGCCTCCTGCTCGCCGCCGAGGGCACACCGTTTCGCGAAGAGGTCGACAGTGCGTTCGAGGCCCACGGACTCCGTGCGATTCCCCAGCTCGAAGTCGACGGCCTGCGGCTCATGGCCAGTCTCGCCTTCCAGGGTTTCGGCGTCGCCATCGTCCCTGCCACGGCGATTCCCGGATGGCTCGGGGGCAACTGGGTGAGCATCAGCATTCCCGAACTCGGTCAGCGCAGTGTCGGCATCGCGGTGCGCCGACGGGGCATGCCCTCGGTCGCCGCCAAGGTCACCGAAGACGCACTGCGCTCGATCATCGCGGCCGAGGCCGAACACGTGACAGGCGTCTTCGCTGCCCCGAAAGCCGGTAGAACCGACGCATGAGTTCATCGGTACCCATCTGGGCATCCTCCTCGTCGCAAACTCGCGCCGCCCTCACCGAACTCGACGGCAGGCGCGTGATGTTGGTGTCGGTGCGCGGCGGCGAGAACCGTGGAGCGCTGACCACTCACGACGCTGCCGTCCTCGAGCGCGCCTTTCGGTCCGCACGAGAAGAACGGTTGCCCATCGTCGGGCTCTTGTCGACCAGCGGTGTCGATGTCGCCGAAGGCGTCGAGGCCGTCGTCGGGTGGGGCCGGGCTGCGAGCGAGCTGGTCAAGTCTTCGGGCGTCGTTCCGATCCTGCTGACGGCCACGGGCCCGGTGGTCTCGGGCCCAGCGCTCATGCTCGGCTTGGCCGACTTCACGTTCTTCACCAGCGACGCCTATGCGTTCGTCTCCGGGCCACACATGGTGGCGTCGTTCACCGGGGTCCCGATCTCGGCCGAAGACCTCGGCGGCTCGAGCTCGCACGCTCGCTCGAGCGGCGTGGCCACGATGATCGTTGCCGACGCCGACGAGGCCATCGAAGCCATGTCGGCCGTGCTTGCCTATCTCCCCGATCATGTCGACGCCCTTCCGGCCAGAGTCGAGACCGCCGACCCCATCGATCGAAACACCGACATCGCCGCCGCCACCGTGCCTTCGCACCCCACCGGCTCCTACGACGTGCGAGACATCATCCGAGATCTTGCCGACGACGACGACTTCCTCGAAGTACGGGCTTCCTTCGCTCCGAACCTCGTCACCGGGTTCGCGACCATCGATGGCTACACGGTCGGCATCGTTGCCAACCAGAGCCAGGCGCTGGCCGGAAGCATCGACATTCCGGCGAGCCACAAGGGCGCTCGATTCGTTCAGGTCTGCGACGCCTTCAGCGTGCCCCTCCTGACCCTCGTCGACACCTCGGGCTTCCTGCCGGGCAAGGATCTCGAGTGGCGCGGCATGATCCGACATGGTGCGCAGCTGGCGTTCGCCTATGCCCGTGCGACGGTGCCCCGCATCGCGTTGATCATCCGCAAGTCCTACGGCGGCGCCTACATCGTGATGGATTCGCGCTACATGGGCAACGACATCATGCTGGCGTGGCCCAACGCCGAAGTGGCGGTGATGGGTGCCAAGGGCGCGGTCGAGATCCTGCACCGCAACGCAACGCCCGAGGAACGGGTGGGCCTCGAGCTCGACTACGAAGCCCGATACCTCACGCCCTACCCCACGGCCGAGCGAGGCTCGATCAGTGGGGTCATCGATCCGGTGGACACCAGGCGAGAGATCGCCGCCGCACTCACGATGCTGATCACCAAGCGAGAGCCACTCAGACCCCGCCGCCACGACAACATGCCACTATGACCCCGACCCGCAGCGCACCCGACTGCCACCACTCGATCGCTGACCAGGTTGACCAGGTTGAATCCAGCAACCTTGCGTGGGTACAGCTACCCACGCACCCTCTTCGGAGGGTACATTCGGAGGGTTACCTCAGATCCGGGCACAACGGCGTGCTGGAGCGGCAGCAACGACATCCATCACATACGACAAACCGACACAGGAGAGTGATTGACCGTGCCTGAAACCGTCACGATCACCGACAACCGCACGGGCGAAAGCGTAGAGATCCCGATCGTCGACGGCGGTGTCGATGCGAAGGCCTTCGCCAAGCTCATGCCAGGCACCTGGTTCTACGACCCCAGCTTCAGTGCCACCGCCTCCACCTCGAGCGCCATCACCGATCTCGATGGGACCAACGGCATCCTGCGCTACCGCGGCTACCCGATCGAGCAGCTGGCGGAGCACTCCACGTTCCTCGAGGTCTGCTACCTGTTGCTCAATGGCGAACTGCCCAACGCCGAGCAGATGGACACCTGGGTCCACGACGTCACGTACCACACGTTCATCCACGAGAACATGCGCAAGCGCTTCATGGAGGGCTTCCACCACGACGCCCACCCCATGGGGATGCTCGTCTCGGCCATCGCCGCGTTGTCGACCTTCTACCCCGAGGCCAAGGACATCGACGATCCCGTCAATCGCTACAAGCAGATCAATCGCCTCATCTCGAAGGTCCCCACGCTGGCCGCCATGGCCTATCGCGCCAGCATCGGCATGCCGTTCGTCTACCCCGACAACAACCTGAGCTACGCCGAGAACTTCCTGTCGATGATGTGGCGGGTCGCCGAGCCCAACTACAAGGCCGATCCGATCCTGGCCAAGGCGCTCGACGTCTTGCTCATCCTCCACGCCGACCACGAGCAGAACTGTTCGACCACGACGATGCGCATCGTCGGCTCGAGCCACGCCGACCCCTACTCGGCTGCGGCTGCAGCAACGGCGGCCCTCTACGGCCCTCGCCACGGCGGCGCCAACGAGCAGGTCATCCATATGCTCCGAGACATCGGCTCCTACGACAACATCGAGCCGTTCATCGAGAGCGTCAAGTCCGGCGACGGTCGACTCATGGGCTTCGGTCACCGGGTCTACAAGTCCTATGACCCTCGGGCCACGATCGTCAAGCAGCAGGCCGACAACGTCTTCGAGGTCACCGGCAGGAATCCGCTCCTCGACATCGCGCTCAAGCTGGAAGAGGTCGCCTTGACCGACGACTACTTCAAGAGCCGCAACCTCTATCCGAACGTCGACTTCTATACCGGCCTCATCTACCAGGCCATGGACATCCCGATGGACATGTTCACGGTGATGTTCACCATCGGCCGTATGCCCGGTTGGCTGGCTCACTGGCAGGAGTTGCTCGAGCAGGGTCAGCGCATCGCTCGCCCTCGCCAGCTCTACACCGGTGTCGGCGTGCGCGACTATGTCGCCATGGATGCTCGCTGAGCGAGGCTCGAATCACACGACTCCCGAACGCCGGCTGGCCTCCAGCCGGCGTTCGCCGTTTTCAGACGTGCCGGAGCCCGTCGAGAATGCTCGTTGGCCACGGTCGCAGTCGTATGCTCCCGTCGACCGCCATCGCACCATCGGGACCGGCCATCACCGGGTTCAGCTGCACTGCAGCGAGTTCGGGAGCAGCGGCGGCTGCTTCGGCGATGGTGACGAGCACGTCTTCGATCGCCGACCGTGCCGCCGCCGTGGTGGCGTCGACGAGCCAGCGCACCGAGCAGAGCTCGGCGAGGTCGGCCCGACTGGCGGGCAGCGCCCGAATCTGGCGGGCGACGAGACCACCGATCGCCCCGCCGGGACTGATCGCAATGCTTGCGCCGCGCTCGAAATCCTGCACCAGATCGATCTGGAGGTGCAGGCCACTCGGCACCATCACCTGGACCGTCACGGGATCGAACTCGTCACCGAACTGCTCGCGCATACGTTGCAGGACTTCGGTGAGCTGCGAGCCGTTCTGCACATCGAGCGCCGTGCCCCCGCTCTCCCCCGCCGTTCGACGGCTGAGGCCGCGTCCCTTGATGGCCACGGGATAGCCCAGCGACTCGGCGGCGGCGACGGCGTCACCGTTTGCCCCGACATCGATTGCGGCCGCATACGGAACGCCCATGACACCGAGCAGCGACTGGGCCTCGCTGTTCGTCAGCGCTCGACCCTCGATCGAGGGATCGTCACCGAGGAGATCGGCGATGCGGTCGGCGATGCTCTGGGCCCGATCGGTCGAGGGTTCGACCAGCGGAGCGTTGGCGGAACGACGCCACTCTGCATGACGGGCAACACGTCCGAGCACCGCGGCGGCGCCTTCGGGGAATCGGAAGGTCGGGACACCTTCGATCATGAAGTCGTCGTTCGTGACCAGACCGGTGGCGACGATGGGTTTGTCGACGGCGCGGTCGACTCGCTTCAGGAGCTCGACGAGTTCGTCGGCCGGGAGGTGGAGCGACGGTACGAGCGCGACGAGAACCGAGTCGACGGTGGCCGACAACGCCGCCTGGACGACCGTGCGTTCGTAGATCGACAGTGGTTCGGCTCCACTGGTCGGCTGCTCGACGTCTTCCACCAGGATCGCTCCGTCGCTCGGGCCGACCACCTCGAGCCCAGATCGGCGACAGGCCGCAACGGCCAACCGGGCGACCGAGGAGGTGTTGGAGATCACCGCCACTCGACGCCCGGCCGGGAGCGGCTGATCGACGGCGACCCGTGTCTGGTCGGCCACGTCGGAGATCTGATCGACCAAGATCACCCCGGACTGACGCAGGAGCTCGTTGACTTCATCGTCGGGCGTTGCGACGGCGATGATCGGCTTGGCCTGGGAGATTTCGCGAGCGAGAGCGGTGAACGTGCGGAGGTTGCCGAAGTTCTCGATGTACAGCGCGATGGCGTTCGTTCGCTCGTCGGCGGCCCAGTAGTGCAGGAGATCGTTGACCGAGACGTCGGCGCGGTTACCGAGAGCGGCGAAACTGGAGATACCGACACCGGCCCCGGCGAGATCGTCGAGCACCGCAGCGCCGAGTGGACCCGATTGCGACAGCAGGCCGACGCTTCCCGGCGTCACCTTCACAGGGAGGAACAGCGCCTGCAAGTTGACTGCAGGGTCGGTGTTGGCCAACCCGAAGGCGTTGGGACCGACCATTCGGACCCCGGCGCTGCGCACCGTGGCCAACAGCGCCTTCTCGAGTTCGGCCCCCTCGGCCCCGGCATCGGAGAAGCCTGCGGTGAAGATGAGGGTCGAACCGACACCGGCGTCGACACAGTCGTTGACGACCGACTCGACGGCCCCCGCCGGCACCGCGATGATCGCAAGGTCGGGCGCCGGTTCGATGTCGGCCAGACGACGATGGGCGACAATCCCCAGGATCTCGTCGGCCTCGGGGTGAACGAGTGCGAGCGACCCGGCGAAGGGGGCGCCGACGAGACGACGCAGGACTTCGTGTCCGACCGATCCGGCCGTTCGCGAAGCACCGATCATCACGATGGAAGTGGGTTCGAGCATGCGGGCCACCGAGCGCACCGTCGAGCGACGCAATCGAGCCCCGATGGCCGCCTGCGCGTCGTCGGTGACGTCGATCCCGAGGGTGACTTCGATGACGCCGTCGGCGAACTTGGTCGACACGTCGAAACCGGCCTTGCGGAAGACCCGAAGCATGCCGTAGTTCTCCGGCAACACCGTGGCGGTGAAGCCGTCGAGCTGTCGCCGCCGACCCGCAGCAGCGAGGAACTCGAGGAGAATGGTTGCGAGCCCGCGACCCCGTTCGGCATCGTCGACGAAGAAGGCGACCTCGGCCTCGTTGCGATCGGGCCATGGTTCATAGCGGGCAACGGCGATGAGATCGTCACCACGCACCACCACGAACGCCATGCGGTCGAAGTAGTCGACGGTGGTGAAATGATCGAGTTCGGTGTCGCTCAGCTCCGGGCGAAACCGGAAGTAGCGGAAGTAGATGCTCTCAGGCGATTGTCGACCGTGAAACGCCTCGAGTCGATCGCGATCCGTCGGCCGAATCGGCCGCAGGTGGGCGGTCGAACCGTCGGCGAGCAGCACATCGGTTTCCCAAGCAGCAAGAACGGCTTCGAGGTCTTCTGGCGGTTCGGGTGTGTTCGGCACCCTCGGCAGCCTAGTAGTTGCCCCACCGCTCGGTGTAGGAGCGGGAGGACCACTCCTCAACGGGAAGTCAATTCACCGAATAGTTGATCGGATTGGTCAGCTATAGTGGCGTGATGTCCACACTGATCCCTCCCTCCCGCCCCGCCGTGCAGCGAGCACGATCGATACTCGGCTTCCCCACCCTCGTGAACGAGGCAGCGGCTCGAGTCGTTGCCTCCGGCGTGGTGGCGATGACCGCTCTGTACCTGGCAACGGGTTCGGGCCTGCTTCTCGTTCCCCTCGTCTACGGCTTCGCTGCTCGGGTCGTCGCCGGCCCGACGCTCTCGCCGCTCGGCCGACTGGCTGTCGAGGTGATCGTTCCGCGGCTGGCAATCCAGGGTCGTCTCGTTCCCGGGCCACCGAAACGCTTTGCCCAGGGGATCGGCGCCGGCCTCTCGAGCGCAGCCGCCGTTGCCCACCTGGTTGGTCAGCCCACACTGGCCTTCGGTCTCGTCGCCATGATCACCGGGGCAGCGCTGCTCGAGAGTGCGTGGGGATTCTGCCTCGGCTGCACCATCTTCGGATGGCTGATGCGGACCGGAATCATCCCCGAGGACACCTGCGAAGCCTGCAACGATCTCGCCAACCACCCGGCATTCAATTGAGTGATCTCCCATGGCTTGCGGCAGACTGACAACCTCCGAAGTACGCCAACTCCTCGGAAGCCTGCTCTCTTGTCACCCTCCACGATCGTCAACGAGGCCATACCCGTCGACCTGAGCGATGCCGTGGTGCCCTCATTCAGCGAGTTGGCCGACCAGATCGTCGAGCGGCGCGAGGGCTTCTCCGTCGATCGGCTCTTCTTCGTCACGCTGACCCGGGGCTCCGAGCAGCTCACGCTCGTGCTCGATGCCGGCTGGGTTCGCCTCCTCCAAGACACCGAGGTGGCCGCGCCGGATGTCTTGCCGTCGATGGGCATCCCCGCAACGGCACTGGCAGCGATCCTCCCGTGCTGGCCCGACGACTTTGCTCTGGTACACCCACTCCACTGCCACTGGAGCGAACGGGTCGACGGTGTACTCATCGCGCACGTCGACGACCACACAGGGCTCAGTTCTGGTGCAGGGCCTCGTTGAGGCCACTCCACTGAGCACCGTTGGCGTGCACCTCGACCGCGCCGGTCAGATCCGTTGCGTCGTAGCAGCAACCCGTCGTGCCCGCTGAGATCGCGTGCCTTGACCGTTGCTCCGTCGTCGAAGCCCTTCAAACCGCAGACGAGCACCGGCGTTCCGCCGGTGACGTAGAGCCCCGCCTCGACGGTGCAGTCGTTGCCGAGCGAGATACCGATACCGGCATTGGCGCCGATGAGACACCGCTCCCCGACCGAGATGATGGCGGTGCCCCCACCGGAGAGCGTGCCCATGGTGGAGCACCCACCGCCGAGATCAGAATCGGCCCCCACCACGACGCCGGCAGAGATTCGCCCCTCGACCATGTTGGGCCCAGTCGTGCCGGCGTTGAAGTTGACGAACCCCTCGTGCATCACGGTGGTGCCTTCGCCGAGGTGAGCGCCAAGACGGACGCGTGAGCCGTCGCCGATGCGGACGCCGGACGGCACGACGTAGTCGAGCATGCGCGGGAACTTGTCGACGTTGTAGACGTGAAGATGCTGACCGGCCAATCGGAGATGGGCTTTCACGCGGTCGAACTGGTCGGGGTCGATCGGGCCATGGTTGCTCCACACCACGTTGTTGAGCTTGCCGAATGCACCATCGAGGCTGATGCCGTGAGGCACGACCTTGCGTTGGGAGAGCAGGGTGAGCCGGAGGTAGACATCGGAGGCCGAGACCGGGGCGTCGGTGAGATCGGTGACGGCCACCGCCACCGCGACACGCCGGTGGCCAGGGAGCGGCGCCGCTTCCTCGGACAACGCCCAAGACGACAAGGCTTGCAGGGCCACGAGGTTCGGGTGCTGCTTGCCGTCGTCGACGAAGGGCGTGAACCGGGCAACGAGCTGAGCGAGCGATGCGGTGTCGAGCTCGTGGGTGCCGGTGCCGAACGAGCCAAGCACATCGGCGACCGCAGCGGCCGTGCCGGTGTTCTCACCGAGGTTGGTGATGAGGAAGTCGGTGTCGAGCGTCTTCGGGCCGTCATCGGAGTCGCTGATCGTTGCCAGCCCGAATCCGTAGGCCGCCGGAGCTTCGTAGTCGCCGCCCGCCTCGACCTCGGCGATCATCGCCTCGAAGTCGTCAACCGTCCCGATTTCACGCTGTGATCCCATCGCCACACCCTAGCGAGACCAGTCGAAACCCGGGAAGTGACGAGGCCGCATGTGAGCAGGGCTGAGCAGTACAGCGGCGATGTTGTGAGCGCCGGCGAACAACTCGGGGTGCCCGAAGGGCACACGTGGGCCATGAGGGAATTGAACCCCCGACCTCCTGCCGCGTCATGCAGGCGCTCTAGCCAACTGAGCTAATGGCCCCGGAGCGGGAAAGGCTAGCAGCATCGCTACCAATCTCACCCAGGAATGTCGGCATTTCTGATGCGAGCGCAGAGCGGGATTTGAACCCGCGAATCACGGCTTTGCAGGCCGCTCCCTTAGGCCACTCGGGCATCTGCGCAGGGCTGCCGAGCGTAGCCGCTCACCTTGCCGGTGCGACGAATCGACGGGAAACCTCTGACGGCCGCGATGGGTGAGAGGCTCGTTCGGCGTCGCTGATCGGGTTGCTCAGCCGATGAGTGCGACCGAGTCCTCGAAGTAGGTGCGGCGAACCTCGGGGACGACATGGATTTCGCCCGTGTCCTGGTCGGTCACGACGAGCTGGCCGGCGCGCCAACCTGCGGCCCAGCGCGAATCGGCCGAGGTTGCTCGCAGCTGGCGGACATCGTCGACGGCGAGTTGGGTGATCGTGGCCCCCTCGTCGCCGGTTGGCGGCGCCGTCCGACAGGCACGGTCGGCGATCGAGAACCAACACAGCTCGTCGTCGGCGATCTGCTCGGGGTCGGGGGCGAGCGCCACATGACCCTCGGCAGCAGCCACGGGGATGCCGGCGACGTCGACGACCATGCGTTGCCCGCTGTCGAGGGCGATGAAGACCTTCTCGTCTCCACGACCGGCGACGAGCGTGATGCCTCGAGCCTCCGGGGCGACCGGAACGGCCTGCGGCGCACGGAACCCAGCGGTGGTCGAGGTATCCGACGTTGCGCCCGGCATCGACGTGGTCGGCGCGGTCGTCGGCGGCGCCGACTGCGAGGTGTCCGACGCAGGCGAGCCCAGCAGCACGATCGCAGCAACGAGTGCCAGGACTCCAGCACCGATGATCAGCAATCGCGTCGGGTGTTCGGACCCGCGCCGCACGACCGATGAGCGTTCCACCCGAAACGACGATTCGCTCTCGTCGTCGGATTCGGGTCCGCCGACCCCCAGTAGCTCGATCGGCTGCTCCACGTCGTCACGGTAGAGGGCCGGCCGAGCTGGTGACGGGTCGGGCGGGTCAGTCCTCGAGTGGCGAGTGGTGGGCCGCGATCGGCGCCTGTGCCTTGGGCTTCGGCGTCTTCTTCAGGGCTTCCATCGCCCGGTCGTTCTCGGCGATCTTTGCCATGATCGCCCGCCCGGCCTGAGCGAACGACTCGCGATTCTCGATGACGTGGCGATTCGACGCCCGCATGGGCTCGAGCATTCCGGAGATCTCGGGGATGACATAGCGGGCAACGAGGTCCCAGCTCTTGGTGGTGGCCTCGGGATTGGCCCAGTCGTTGACGAAACCGATGACGGCACCGAATCCGCCCGAGACCTCGTACATCTCGCGGATGCGGGCAACGAGTTCGTCGGGCGTCCCGATGATGGCGGCCGACCCCTCGCCCCGAGCCAGTTGCTGGATGGCTTCGGAGGTGTCGGCGAAGTGCGTGGCGCCCGGACGCTGCAGCGTGTCGACGTTGTACTCGTTGTGCCAACGGAGCAGACCCCACTCGACATCTCGCTCCGCCTGCTCCTTGGTCTCGGCGAGGTGCCAGTTGAACAGGATGCGCCAGGCGGCACGATCGACGGTTTGGCCGTGCTTGGCGGCTGATTCCTCGGCGAAGCTCCACTGCAGCGGCAGCGACTGGATGCCCTCGGTCGACATCGAGCCGATCGACAGCACCCCGATGCCGTGTTTGCCGGCCAGCGTCATCCCCGAGGGACTCACGCTGGACGCCGTGGTCATGGGAAGTGGCTTCTGGATCGGCAGGATCTGCAGGGCGGCATCATGGAGCTCGAACCAGTCGCACTCGTAGCTGAAGCGCGGTTCGCCATCGAGCAGGCGCTTGATGACGCCGATGGCCTCGTCTTGCCGGTCGCGTTGCACCATCGGGTCGATGCCAAGGGTGTGGGCATCAGACGGCAGCGCCCCGGGCCCGGTGCCGAAGATGGCGCGCCCGTTGCTCATGTGATCGAGCTGCACCATCCGCTGGGCCACGTTGAAGGGGTGGTGGTAGGGCAACGAGACCACGCCGGTGCCGAGCTTGATCCGATGCGTTCGCATTGCGGCACCCGCCAGGAACATCTCGGGCGAGGCAATGGTCTCCCACCCCGTCGAATGATGCTCACCGCACCAGAACTCGTCGTAGCCGAGTCGGTCGAGCTGCTCGGCCAGCTCGAGATCGCGCTGCAGTTGCAGCGTGGGGCTTTCGCCGGGGAGATGGTGGGGAGCGAGAAAGGCGCCGAAACGAAGATCCATGGCGCCTGAACCTAGGTCAGGTCGGGGCGGCGACTCCAAACGACGAGGCCACCGCCCATGGCCATCAGCATCAGGCCGAGCCCGGCGAGGCCGGTGGTCTCGGATCCGGTGCGAGGAATGGTCGGCTGGGCCGGCACGGCACCGGCGCCACCGGAGGGGCTACCGGCGACGGCGGTGTAGAAACCACAATCGATGGTGAGGTTCGAGGAGGCGTCGAGCGATGCCGTTGCGTTGTTCGGCGACTCGGCGACGGGCTCATCGGTGCCGAGCGTGACCACACCGGTCAGCTGTCCGCCATCGGCCGTGGGCGAGCAGTTGTCGTCGTTGTCGACGTCATCGTCGACGTTGCTCGCTGTGGCGTCAGAGGAGACGAGCCCGTTGAGCGGACCGTCGGCGGCGAACTCCGATGCCGGGATGCCGACGAGGTAGCGACCGGGCGCCAGCGAGTCGACCAGCCAGAGACCATCACAATCGGTGGTGGTGTTCCGGATGGCATCGCCGGAATCGACGGCGCCGTTGGCGTCGAGGTCGTCGGGCAAGCCGTTGCCGTCGGCATCGATGAAGAGATCGACCCAGACGTCACAGATACCTCGCTCGTTCGCATCGACCGAGCCGTTGTTGTTGGTGTCCAGCCACACCTCGTTGCCGATCGAGTGGTCGAGTCGAAGCACGGCGATGTCGTGGTCGTCCTGATCGCCGGGATCGGCCGCATCGGTCGAGAGATCGCCAAGCGACGTGACGTCGATGACCGGGTCGTCGCCGGCATCGGTGTCGGGCGAGGAGTCGGTGTCGTCGCCGCTGTCGCTGCTGATCTCGGCCGTGTTGATGAACGGCGCCTGGCTCGGATCGTCGATGTCGAGTTCGAGCGTGAGGCTGAGCGTCTCGCCGGGATCGATCGCCTCACCGGCAGGAATCGACCAAGTGACCACGGTGCCCGCCGCCGTGCCGCCGTTGCTGGCGCCGGCGAAACCGGTTCCGGCCGGGAGCGTGTCGGTCACGGCGAAGGCACCCGAGCTGACGGTGCCCTGGTTGCGAACATCGATCTGGTAGGACGCAACGCGGGTGTCGGCGGCATAGCCCGTCAGCACCTTCGCGAGCGCAAGGTCGTAGTCGGGGACGACGTCGCCGGGAATCGTGAGGCACATCGCCGCGATGTAGGACGACAGGCCGGTGTGCGGCTGTGTGAACGCGGCGGGGTCGGCCGATTCGGGGTCGGGCCCGGTCGCGTCGGCGACGCCACCCTGCCCGTAGATGTCCCAGGTGATGGTGTCGATCATCGGCGATCCCCAGTCGAGAATCGTCCAGTCCCGATCATTCACCGAGCCGACGTTGACGAAACTCGAGCGGGCCTCGTTGAAGGCGGAGTCGATGGCGACACCGTGGGTGGGCCGATCGAGTTGGATGATCGCGTTGGATCCGAAGCCCGTGATGCCGTTGCCACCTCCATCGCCATCGATGGCCTGAGCATCGGGGTCGGCCGCCGAGGGTTGGACTGCCGATCCGCCTGGCCCGCCGTTGCGAAGGGCGAACTCCGACACGCCCCAGGTGCTGGAGGCGAACTTCCGGACACCGCCGGTGAGCAGGGTGTCGAGTTCGACCTCGGCCCGATTGGTGGTGCCCGTCTGGAAGAACTCGAAGGTCACCCCGCCACGCTGGGCGCTCTGGGGCCAGTAGCGAAAGACCTCTCGGGAAGCGACATCGCCGAGGGCCGCCCGGTAGGCCGGGACCTCGTCGAAGTCCGCCGAGGCGCCGGGGTCGAGGAGCGCGAGCGCATGGGCTTCAGCGAAGGTGATGCGCATGTCGACGTCGGAGCCGAGGATGCCGGCGAGCGTGATGCTCGAGCCGGTGGCCTGGTTCTGGGAGCCACCCGCGGTGCCGAGGTTGCCCGAACCGCTGGGAGCCGCCCCGGCGGCATAGGCGCTCCAGTCGACGCACCCGACCACGTCGCCGGGGGCGGCCGACACGGGGGAAGCACCGAGAACGGCTCCGGTGGCGAGGCTGCTGCCCGCCAACGTCAGAGCGAAGGCGGACCGCGCCAGGCGCGGGAATGAGAAACGGGACATGTGAGAAACTCCTCGACCGACGGTGCGACTTCTGCGGGCACGCACCGGGGTCCAGCGGGAACACGACGGCATCGAGCATGACACACCGCGAATGACACCGTGCGACTCGCCGTCAAATGACACCGCACGGCACACGGTCAACGGCAGACTCCTGCGGTGCATCGATTCGCCTACCTGGCTGGTTTCGCCCTCTCGAGTTCTGCCGGCGTCGTCTTCGTGCTTCTTTCCGACCTCCAGGAACGCTATGGGCTGCCGAGCTGGGGCATCGGTGCGATTGCGTCAGCGGGGTTCGTGTCGGGTCTCGTCATCCAACTCCTCATCGCTCCGTATGCCGACCGGGGCGGGGTGCTCGGCTTGGGCGCGATCGCGCTCGCCTGCGGCGTGGGCGGCACCGTCTGGTTCATCGTCGCCGACCGACTGTTGCCCCTCGTCGCCGCTCGACTCCTGCTCGGTTGCGGGCTCGGGTTGTTCGATGTCGTCGCTCGAAAGGCGCTGGTCGGCCTCACCGTCGCGGGGAGCGGCGCACGACTCGGGAGCTACCTGTCGGCCAACGTCGGAGGCTTCCTGCTCGGTCCGCTGCTCGGGGCTTCGCTCCAACGGTTCGGGTTCCATGCTCCGTTCGTCGCCGTCTTGATCCTCACGCTCGTCGCCGGCGGTCCGGCGCTGCTCTGGCTTCGTGGCGCACCCGTGGCGCGATCGGCCTCGGGTGCGAGCGTGTCGATGCTGCGGCTCGCCGCCCGTCCCGGCATCCGAGCAGCGATGCTGGGACAGGGCATCATCTTCGGCAACATCGGGATCTTCGATGCGGTCATCGACCTCTACCTGGAGGACCTCGGCGCGGGGAACACCACCATCGGCATCATCCTGCTCTTCGTCGGGGCCCCGCTTCTGGTCGTGCCGACCTTTGCCGGTCGATGGGTCGAGGCGATCGGCCCGCGCCGCGTCCTCGTCCCGCTCCTGATCGCGGCGGCACCGGCGATCGCCGGATTCGGGCTTTTCCCGATCCTCGCCACCATCGCCGTGGCCGGACTGATCCAGGGAACGATCGAGTCCGTGGTGTTCCCCACCACGCAGTTGCTGGCTCTCGACGAGACCGGACCCGAGATGGCCGCCAGCGGCCAGGCAGTCCTCGGCATCACCGGTCTGGCTGCGGCCGGCGCAGCCGCCTTCGCCGCACCGTCGATCTACTCCTCGATCGGGGCCCGACCGCTGTTCTTGGTCATGGGCGCGCTTTCTGCCGGATCGTCGATCCTCGCTGCACGACAACTCCAGCGGATGGACTAGGGTCGCCTCATGGAAGTCGTCGCTGCCATTCTCGGCCTTGTCGCAGTGATTCTGCTCTTTCTGCTGGTCACCACCCGTCGCAACGCCACCTCCGACGCCTCGGCGGCGGCGCTTTCGCGGCAGGCACTCCAGAACGACCTGACCGCGGCACAGCGGGCGAAAACCCGCACGATCGACGAACTCGAGACCCTCCAGAAGAAGGCGTCGGCCGACGCCGAAGCGGCAGCCTCCGACATCGAGGCAGCACGACACGAGCGCGAGCAGGCCACCAACCGAGCGTTGGCCGCCGAGGCGGCTCAGCGCGAGCAGCGGGAAACCATCGGGTCGCTGGAGCGGTACGGCGTCGAGCTGAAGGCCGACGTCGCATCGGCACAGGAACAGGCCAGGGCCGCCGAGGCGGCCGCCGACGCGGCGGCACTCCACCTCGAAACCGCTCGGGCCGAGCTCGACCAGCTTCGACAAGCCACCGCTCCCGCAGCCGCCGGTACCGGCACCGGCGGTTCCGGGTCGGGAATCGACCCCGAGTTGCTGTGGGCGCTCGAGATGACTCGAAGCGAGCGAACCTGGCGTCACAGCGTTGCAGTCGACCCCAACGCTCCGAGCCCGTTTCCCGACGCACCCGACCCGCTGCGCTTCGCCGTCGAGGTCGAAGCCGCAGCGTTGCGCGAGGAGGTGGGGGCGTTCGTCCACCTGCAGTGGGACGCCGAGGCCGTCGCCGACCCGGTGCGGCGCCTGCTCGTGCTCCGGGTCGCCAACGAGCTCCTCGCTGCCGCCGCACGAGAGCCACAACCGTTCGAGATGATCGCCTCGGGATCTGACGAGATCAAGCTGCTCGTCCGCTCGACCGAAGAGGGCGACCGCCAGATCGACCTCCAGCCACCGCGGTTCGGCACCGATGTGATCTCGTTCCACTCGTCCGACGAAGGGATCAGCGTCACCATCCGGTGACACCGATCCCCCACCGAGATCGGCGAACGAGCGCCGGCTGCTTACTCGTAACTACGGAACAGCACGTTGGCCACACAACTCGGCTTCGTTGCGCCTTCACATTCGATGGTGACGGTCATGTGCAGTTGGACGCCACCGGCGATCTCACCGACCTCGTCGAGTTGCACGCCGGCACGCACCTTGGAGCCGACCGGCACGGGCGACGGGAAGCGGAGCTTGTCGAGGCCGTAGTTGACGCCCATCGAGAAACCCTTCTGGACGAAGACCTGCGGCAGCAGCATCGGAATGAGCGACACGGTGAGGTAGCCGTGCGCAATCGGACCGCCGAAGGGGCTCTCCTTCTTGGCCCGCTCGGGATCGGTGTGGATCCACTGGTGATCACCGGTGGCTTCGGCGAACTGCATCACACGTTCCTGCGTGATCTCGAGCCAATCGCTGTAGCCGAGATGCTGACCGACGAGCGCCTTCACGCCATCGACACCGACAGCTTCAACGGGAGTAGACATGGTGGTGACCCTTTCGAGGTGACAGATGCTCGAGCGGACAAGCCGACGAGCAAGGAACGAGCGCCGTTGTAGCACCCCGTACCCGCCCGACGCACGCCGGTCTCGTCCGGTCCCTTCCACCTACCACCGATCTCCTTCGCCCCTCCCACCGCTTGCGTGCGGCGCGCGGAAGTACCCGCCCCCTCCGTTCTGTGCGTGGAACTTCCCACGTTTTCCGTTCTGTGCGCCGTTCTTCCCGCTCACGGGAAGAACGGCACACGGAACGCGCAGGCCGAGAACTTTGACGCACAGAACGACTCGTCCGCCTCGAAGCGGCGACGGTTCCAGGACGCAGATCGCGGTCGATGTCACAGTGCGTGGCCAGACTTCGGTGATGATCACAACGGCGGAAGCAATCATCATCGAACTGGCGGCGCCACGACACGGCGCCTTTCTTCGCACGCACGCCCTGGCGGCCGGCGTCTCGTCCTCCGCGCTCGACCGACGAGTGCGATCCGGCTGGGTCCAGCGACGGCACCGAGGCGTACTTGAGGTTCCCGCCCTTCGTGATACGCGAACCGACGAGTCGTTGGCGACGCTGTCGGTGCGCGGCGGGGCGCTCTCCCACCGGAGTGCCGCACGAGTCCACCACGTTGCTCTCCCGGCCCCTCGAAGGATCGAGGTCGTGACCGCATTTGGCGGCGCGAGCGAGTCACCGCTCGCCACGGTGCACCGCAGTCGCCACCTACCGACCGAAGACATCGTCGAGGTCGATGGACTCACCGCGACGAGTAGCGCTCGAACGCTTTGTGATCTGGCGGCGGTGCTCCGGTTCGACCGTTTGCGCCACGTCGTCGAAACGCAGCTGGTCGCAAAGGAACCGTCGGCCGACGAACTCGTGACCTGCTTCGAATCATGGTCGGGTCGGGGCGTCACGGGTTCCGTGGCGATGCGGGCGGTCCTCGACGCCGTGCTCGATGACGAGCCGTTCGCCGAATCTCGGCTCGAACTCCTCACGATCGACCGACTTCTCGAACACCGCGTCGTCGGCGCCCGTCGACAGTTTCGTCCGCCGTGGTACGACGGGCTCCGTGGTGTTGTCGACTTCGCGTGGCCCGAGGCGAGGGTGATCCTCGAGGTCGACGGTCGGCGCTTTCATGCCACCTCGCAGTCGAAAGACGACGACGAGCGGCGAGACCTCTGGGCCGCCGAGCACGGCTGGCTGGTGATTCGCGTCGGCTGGCGCACCCTCCAGAACCGACCGACCGACTTCATGCGACGCCTGGCCACCATCATCGCCCGACGCTCGGCCATCGCTGCCTGAAGCCCACGTCTCGCCGTCGACTCGACGCCCGTCGGCGCCGACGGTCTCGGCGCCGTCGACTCGACGCCCGGTCCCGGGTGGCTCCACGTTCGAGGCGCGCCAGTGACCAGACCGCACCATCTCGTTCTGTGCGTCAACGTCCTCGCCGAACGCAGACTGTGCGCCGGACTTCCCGCTCACGGGAAGTCCGGCGCACGGAACGGAACTGGCGGTGAGAATGGCGCACAGAACGACCCGGGTTTGGTGACGGGTCGGAACCGGGCGCCGAACGGGGCCGGTCAGATCATCGTGCGTTCTTCCCACAGGCCGAACTCCGAGCCCAGGGCACCGATGATCTCGCCGACGGTGGCGTAGGCGCGAACGGCGTCGAGAATGGGCGGCATGGTGTTGACCAACGGGTCGGCCGCGGCTGCGGTGACCGCCGCCAGCGACTCGGCAACCGCGGCGTCGTTGCGATCGTGCTTGACGTTGCCCAACCGCTTGAGCTGACGCTCCTCGACCTCGGGGCCGATGTAGAGCAGCGGTGGGTCGGCGTCGTCGCCCTCGGTGAAGGCGTTCACGCCCACCACGATTCGTTCACCGTTGTTGACCTTGCGTTCGAAGGCGTACGCCGAGTCGGCGATGCGTCCCTGGAACCAGCCCTCCTCGATTCCCTGGAACGTGCCCTCGAGCATCGAGCCGCCGCCCATCTCGTCGACCTTGACGAAGATCTCTTCGGCCTGGCGCTCCATCTCGTCGGTCATCCACTCGACGAAGGGGGCACCACCGAGCGGGTCGGCCACGTTGGCCACGCCGGTCTCGTGGGCAACGATCTGCTGGGTACGCAGCGCGATGCGAGCAGCCTTTTCGGTGGGGAGTGCAAGGGCCTCGTCGTAGGCGTCGGTGTGCAAGCTCTGGGTACCACCCATGGCGGCGGCCATGGCCTGGAGCGCGACCCGTGCGATGTTGATCTCGGGCTGCTGCGCGGTGAGCGAGACCCCGGCGGTCTGGGTGTGGAAACGCAGCTTCAACGAGCGCTCGGACTTCGCGCCGTAACGCTCCTTCATCCAGCGAGCCCAGATACGCCGAGCCGCACGAAGCTTGCCGATCTCCTCGAAGAAGTCGATGTGGCTGTTGAAGAAGAACGACAGGCGGGGCGCGAAGTCGTCGACGTCGAGACCGGCGGCGATGGCCGCCTCGACATAGGCGAAGCCGTTGCCGAGGGTGAACGCCAGCTCCTCGGCCGCCGTCGAGCCGGCTTCGCGGATGTGGTAGCCCGAGATCGAGATCGGGTTCCACTTCGGCATCTCGGCCGAGGTGAAGGTGATGAGATCACTGATGAGTCGGACCGACGGCCGTGGCGGGAAGATGTATTCCTTCTGCGCCTGGTACTCCTTCAGGATGTCGTTCTGGAGCGTGCCGTTCAGCACCGCTCGCGGGGTGCCGTTCTTCTCGGCCACGGCGGCATACATGGCGAGCAGGATCGATGCCGGCGAGTTGATGGTCATCGAGGTGGACACCCCGGCCAGGTCGATGCCGTCGAACAGGTCTTCCATGTCGGCCAACGTGTCGACGGCGACCCCGGCCTTGCCGACCTCACCGAGCGCGAAATCGTCGTCGGAGTCTCGGCCCATCAACGTCGGCAGATCGAAGGCGGTGGAGAGACCGGTGCCGCCATCGGCCAACAGCTGCTTGAACCGCACGTTGGTGTCTTCGGCGGTGCCGAAACCGGCGAACATGCGCATGGTCCACAACCGCGACCGATACATCGACGCATGGATACCGCGGGTGTAGGGGTACTGACCCGGGAACTCGCCGTCATCGGGGCCATAGACCGCCTCGACCGGCACGCCCGACATCGTTTCGAACGGGCCCTCCCGCAACGAGGAGTTGGCGAACTGTTCTTCCCACTGATCTCTCACGAGGGGAAGCTTAGATGTCCAATGAATCTGCCGTCGACTCATCGGTCGGTGCATCGTCGGCCAGGGCTCCTGCCCCGGCGACGAAGTCGCCCTCGGCCACCCGTAGACGCTTGATGATGTCGTAGAGTTCCTCACGCTCGGGCTCACCCAGCGCCCCGGCTCCGTAGTCGACGTTGCCCAGTGCCGTCGTTGCCTCCTCGGCGACCTTCCGACCCTCGTCGGTGATCACGGCGAGCACCGTACGGCGGTCGGCGGCAGAACGACGACGCTCGACGAGCCCTTGCCGCTCCAATCGATCGATGGCGTTGGTGACACTGGCGGGGTGCACCATCAGTCGGTCACCCATCTTCCCGAGCGGCAGTTCGCCAGCACGGCTGAAAGAGATGAGCGTGAGCGCTTCGTAGCGAGCGAACGTGAGGTCGAACGGAGCGAGCGCCTCGTCGACCGCACGTTGCACGATCTGATGCGCCCGCATGATCGAGGTGGTGGCAGCCATCGCCGACGAGGCGGCGAAACCGCGGGTGGTCCACTGGCGTCGAGCTTCGGCAATCGGATCGAAGGTGAGCGGTTCGTTGCGAGCCACCACGTGAACTTACCGGGTCTGCCGCCTCAGAGGTCGTAAAACGCCACGGCGGTGTCGTGGAACAACGCCGAACGCTCATCGGCGGAGTAGTCGGCAGTGATCTTCTGGAAGGCGTTCCAGAGGACCGTGTAGCTCGTCGAGCGACGATCCACCGGGAAGTTCGACTCGAACATCGAGCGGCGGACGCCGAATTGTTCGATACAGAACTCGATGTCAGGACCCCAGGCCTCGACCAGGGCATCGGACGTGGGCGGCGTCGAGTGGTGTTGCCAACCGAGTCCGAAGACGGTCATCCCGATGCCACCCAGCTTGATGCTCACGTTCGGACACTCGGCGAGCTGGATGATCGACCGGCGCCACTCGGCCCGCACCTCTTCGCGCCGACCGGCGTAGGGCCCGACGCCGAGCGGCCCACCCAGGTGATCGAGCACGATGAGCACGTCGGTGTGGGCATGGGCCAGGTCGACGAGCTCGGTGATCTGTGGGTGGTACAGCCACGCATCGAAGCGGAGATCATGGTGAGCGAGCTCGGCGAATCCCCTGCGAAAGAGGGGTCGCCCATCAGGCCGGGTGCGGGACGGGTGTGTGAGCGCCGCACGTCGGGACTCGGGTCATGCGCCGTGGCGTGACGGATCCCCTTGAACCGCCCTCCCCCGGCCTCGAGGTGCGCCTCGAGCACCTCGGCGACGCTCGACCCGAGAGTCAGGTCGGCCATGCCGACGATGCCCTTGATCTCGCTGCCGTCGGTCTCGGCGCTCTCGATGGCCTGGGCGAGGACGAACTCCGTTTCGCCGACCGGCCGAAGCTCCTCGGGTCCGGTCTCGCGATACCCGGCGGTGCATTCGATGAAGACGGTGCTGACGACGTCGTGCCCCGCTCCGGTGTCGGCTCGCAGCTCGTCGAGGAGATACCGGTCGGTCGGGAAGTCCCAGAGATGGTGGTGCGGATCGCAGATCGCCTGATCGGGGTCGACCGGCTCCTCGCAGTAGGTCGCCAACCAATCGGCCTGTTCTTGGTCCATTGCTATGCCTCGATTCCTGCTCGGGTGGCGGCCAGGTCGGCCAGGGTCAGATCTTCGATCGACAGACCGACGCTCTTGAAGATGCGCGGTCGACCGGTCTCGGTGATCGCAGCACCGCTCGACACGAGGTCGACCAGGTCGCCGCGCAGATCTGCCCAGCCCCACGCACCCGCATCGACGGCCTGGATCAGATCGCCCGCTTCGACTCGTGCTGCGGCCTCGGCGTCGACCCAGACATCGGCGCTCGCCACCAACGCTGGTGACATCTCGGCCTGATCGGGCAAGTAGGCGCCGATGGCGCTGAGGAACGAGCCCTCCGGCAGCGTGTCGGGAAGGATCGGCTGCTGAGCCGACGTGCAGGCGCAGATGATCTCGCACGCCGATGCCTCGGCGATCGAGCCGACGCGCGCGTCGAGGCCATCGGACCGAGCGAGGTCGACCAGGGCCTCGGCCGATGCCACCGAACGACTGGCGACCACCACCGACGACAGCGAGGGCCGCACCACCCGCATGGCATCGAGGTGACCCCGCCCCTGCACCCCGGCACCGATGATCCCGATCGTGGACGGCGACTCGGGGGCCAGAGAGTCGGCGGCCAGACCCGAGGCGGCGGGCGTGCGCAGGGCGGTCAGGCAGCCGCCGTCGAGCAGGGCGCGAACCCGGCCGTCGACGGCGCTGAACAACACGTAGAGCCCCTGGATGGCCGGGAGCCCGCGCTCGGGATTCCCCGGCACGAGGGTGATGATCTTCACGCCGGCGCGCGCCCCGGCAACGGCGGGCATGGTGAGCAGATTGCCGAGATCGAACGAAGCGACACCGCGCTCGGGCGCCGCCCGGCGCTCACCGAAGGCGGCCCGCAACGCCTCGATGGTGTCGCTCATGGACACCATCGAGGTCACGTCGTGGGCCGACAGGAACGGCACGGCGGCCAGACCCGCCGGTCGGTCACCAGTTGGTGGCGATGTACTGGGTCTCGCAGAACTCATAGATTCCTTCGCTTGCGCCCTCACGGCCGAGGCCCGATTGCTTCATCCCGCCGAACGGCGCCGCAGGATCGGACACCGCACCTCGGTTGAGTCCGATCATGCCAGCTTGGATCCGTTCGGACACCGCCAGGCCCCGCCCGATGTCGCTGGTGTAGACGTAGCCGGTCAGGCCCATCTCGGTGTCGTTCGCCATGTCGATCATGGCGTCGGTGTCGGTGAACGAAACGATCGGTGCCACCGGCCCGAAGATCTCCTCGTGGATGATCGGCGAGGAGTGCTCCACGCCCGACAGCACGGTCGGTTCGTAGAAGAAGCCGCGGCGATCGAGTGGTCCGCCGCCGGTGAGGATGGTCGCCCCCGCCTCGACCGCAGCGGTGACGAGACCATCGATGTCGTCGATGGCGCTCTGGTTGATCATCGGCCCGCAGCTGACCCCGTCGTCATGGCCGTCACCGACACCCACGGCGCCCATGGCGGCAGCGAGTTTCATTGCGAACTCCTCGACCACGGGGGCCTCGACGTAGAAGCGGTTGGCCGCGGTGCAGGTCTCGGCCGAGTGACGCATCTTCGCCACCATCGCACCCTCGACCGCGGCGTCGATGTCGGCATCGGCGAACACGATGAAGGGGGCGTTGCCGCCGAGTTCCATGACGGTCTTGAGCACCCGGTCGGCCGACCGAGCGAGGAGCCCACGACCGACCTCGGTCGACCCGGTGAACGACACCATGCGAGTGGCCGGATGGTCCACCGCGGCATCGAACCACGATCCGGACGACTTGGTCGGGACGATGTTGACCACGCCGTCGGGCACGCCGGCCTCGACCATCAGCTCACCGATCCGCAGTGCCGTGAGTGGGGTGTCCTTCGCCGGCTTGATCACCGCGGTGTTGCCGGCCGCCAGCGCAGGGGCGAGTTTCCGGGTGATCATGGCAGCCGGGAAGTTCCACGGGGTCACGATGATGACCACTCCGATCGGCACGTGGTGCACGATCATGCGATTCGCTCCGGACGGCGCAGTGGCGATCGAACCGTGGATGCGCACGGCCTCTTCGGAGTTCCAGCGAAAGAACTCGGCGGCATACGCCACCTCGCCACGTGCATCGGCAAGCGGTTTGCCGTGTTCGAGGGTGATGAGATCGGCCAGCTCCTCGGTGTGATCGATCATGAGCTGCCAGCAGCGGCGAAGGATCTCCCCTCGTTCGCGTGGTGCCGTCTTGGCCCAGGCGGCCTGGGCTGCTGCCGCTGCGTCGCACGCAGCGGTTGCGTCGTCGGGAGTGCCGGCGGCAACCTCGGCGATCGTCTCACCGTTGGCTGGGTTGATGACGCTGATCTCTTCGCCCGTTGCGCCAGCTCGCCACGTGCCACCGATCAAGAGTTGTGTCTGCATCGCGCCATTCTGTCACCCAATGTCACGGTGTCACCCAATGTCACGGTGTCACCCAATGTCACGGTGTCACCCAATGTCGCGGGTGTCGCCCACCGGCCCCGTGCGCGGCATGGGCCGAGCGCTCAGGGCGTGGCGAGTGTGGCCACGGCTCGAGCCGAACGACGCTGTCCCGAACCGTCGTCGACTGTCGCGGTCACCTCGACCGTCGATCCCGACGGCACGGCCGGGCC
Organism: uncultured Acidimicrobiales bacterium; assembly: GCA_963698395.1. GTDB lineage: Bacteria > Actinomycetota > Acidimicrobiia > Acidimicrobiales > SZUA-35 > JBBQUN01. The sequence goes on along the minus strand of CAVOQQ010000006.1, from coordinate 172,324 downwards.
GAACACGCTGGTGCCGTTGTTCCAGTAGACCCGATACGGCGGGGCATCGTCTGTCCCGATCACCACCGGCTCGGCTCCGTCGATCGAGACGGCAAAGGTGACCGTTGCCGGGCGGCGGTCACCGAGGACGGCCTCGAAACGGAACCGCTCAGTCGGGATGGAAGCGCCCTCGGTCGGGCGAACCAGTTCGATGGTCGGCGCGTCGCCGGGAACCGGGATCGGGTCGGCTGCTCGAAGGATCTGGACCGAGCGACGGGGCACGGCGACGTCGACCGACCCGTCGGCCGACGAGCGGGCGCTGCCGGCATCGCCGCTGCCACGGAGCGGTACGAAGTCGGTGTCGGCGCTGAGCGAGGGAACGACGACATCGACCGGCGCATCGGCGTTGTTGGCGACGACGAGATACTCGGTCCGTTCGAGCGGGTCGATCCTCGAGAAGGCGAGCACCGACCCCTCGGCCAGCAGAACGGTCTGAGATCCCGAGGCCAACGTCGGGTGATCGGCACGTAGTCGGTTGAGATCGGCGATCCACCGATAGAGCGGGTGTGTCGGGTCGAAGTTGTCGTCGGCCGCAGTGGCGTCGCTCCCGATCGTCGCCACGCCGGCAGCGCCGGGCTCGATGTAGTCGGGGGTGACGGACGCGAACATCGACTGGCGAGCCTGCTGGTCTCGGCCGGCGCCGACGAAGCCCTGCTCGTCGCCGTAGTAGACGGTGGGGGTGCCCCGGCTCAGGAACAGGAGGTCGAACCCGAGTTGCATGTCGAGGAGCAGGTCGGCCTCGGTTGCCGATGTCGGTTCGCCCTCGACATCGGCGATGAGCCGACCCATCCGGCCGACATCGTGATTGCCGAAGAAGGTCACCAACATCGAAGCGTTCGAATCGGCATCGAGGTACCAATCATCGGCATCGAACACCTGAGCGATGACCGCGGCGTCGGCCTTGCGAGCCACGTACTCACGGAGTCCGCCGGCCAACACGAAGTCGAGCGTGCCGCTCATCCCCCACCGTGTGCTGTAGCTCGAGTTCAGGATCGGATCTTCGGAGTACACCTCGCCGAAGATGTTGAACCCAGGCCGGTTGCGCTCGCTCGCTGCGTTCGACAACGCGGGCACGAAGGCCTGCCAGAACTCGTCGTTCACGTGCTTGACCGTGTCGACTCGCACCCCATCGATGGGAAAGCGATCGAGGATGTCCTCATAGAGCTCGATCATTCCCTCGACGACCGCGGGCCGCTCGGTGAACAGATCGTCGAGGCCGTAGAAGTCGCCATAGAGCGAGTTCTCACCGGTGAACAGTGAGTCACCCCGGTTGTGATAGTTCGTCGGATCGTTCAGCCAGTCCGGCCACTTGATGACCGCATCGTCTTCCGAGGCGAATCCTGGCCGGTAGGGAAACGAGATGTTCGGGTCGAGGTCAGGGAAGCGATCGCTGCCGGCCAGCGCAGCATCGTCGAAGGGCATGCCGTTTGCGTCGAGATACGGCGACTGCTGCTTCGAGACGTAGATCGGATCTGCCGGCTGACCATTCGGATCGTTCAGCACGATGACGTCGCCGGTGTGATTGAGGACGATGTCGAAGTAGACCAGGATCCCGGCGTCATGCGCCGCATCGATGAACGCCGACATGTCGGCGTCGGATCCGAGGTGGCGATCGATCGCCGACCAGTCGATCTGCCAGTAGCCGTGATAGCCGGCCGACGAACCGGCAATCGTCGCGTCGCCCTGAACCACCCGGTTCGTGAACGGTGGGGTGATCCAGATGGCGCCGACTCCGAGCTCTTCGAGATACGGCAACGAGTCGGTCAGACCGACGAGGTCACCGCCGTGGAAGTAGCCGGGATCGGTCGGCAGGAAGCCGTGGACCAACGGGTCGTCGCCGGCGCTCCCGCCGCGATCGTTGCCGGGATCCCCGTTCGCGAAGCGGTCGATCATCACGAAGTAGATCGGACGATCGGCAAGCGTCGAACGAACGACGTCGGCCACCGGACCGGCGGCGAGGGTTTCGGCGTCGCGTTCGTCGACGACGACTTCCGGTGATTGCTCGGTGCTCGGCATCGTCGGCACCGATCGATCGCTCGAGCTCGACGTACAGCCGGCCGACCCGAGAAGCAGCGCCAGGGCGAGAGCTGCGCCCGAGCGCCGGGTCATGACGACAGGCGCCACATCGAGAACGAAGGCTCGTTGGACTCGAGTGTCACCGCGTCTTCGTCTGAGCGAGCAGCTGCTCTGCCGAAGATCGGGGTCAGTTGCGTCGAATCGAGCGCCGCGAGCGACAGTTCGAGCGGCGCCGTGGCAGCGCGGGTCACACGAACGAGGAGTCGTTCATCATCGGTCTCGCGCAGAAACGACAGGGCGTCGGCGGTTCGCTCGACCCAGCGGAACCCACCGTTCGCAAGGGCATCGCTACCGGACCGGAACCGGATCAGGCGCCGATAGAAGTCGAGGAGGTCGAGGTCCCATTCGCCTTCGTCCCAGGGCATGGTGCGGCGGGCCGACTCCGATGAGCTCCCCTGTAGACCGATCTCGTCGCCATAGAGGAAACAGGGCGATCCCGGCAGGGTCATCAAGAAGCCGAATCCGACACGTGCCAGCTCGGGCGAGCGAGCCATGGTCTGCCAGCGGGCCGTGTCGTGCGAGCCGAGCAGCGCCATCGAGCCGACGACGACCTGCCACGGCAGCGAGGCGCGGACGTCGTCGATCGCACGGGCGACCGCGACCCCGTCGCGCTGATCCTGGCCCGGCCCCGGCATCATCGCCGCCAAGGTCGAGAACTCACCGAGCCAACTGACGACCGGTCGAGCGACTCCCGCATAGTTCATGACCCCATGCCAACCATCGCCTTGGGCATCAGCGGAGGCGTCGAAGAAATGCTCGGCGACGAGCCACTTGTCGGGATCGATCGAGTCGAGCGTTGCTCGCGTGGTCTGCCGCACCTCGGCGTTCAGATCGATCAGACCGTAGCGGCCGGTCATGTTGGCGACGTCGATACGCCAGCCGGCCAGATCGAACGGCGGGAGCAGGTAGCGAGCGACCACCGACGTTGGGCCGTCGTAGAACCGCTCGCGCAGTGCAGCCGACGAGTGGTCGAGCTTGGGCAGGCTCTTGATACCGATCCACGACTCGTAGTCGTCGGGGTGGCTGTCGAAGTAGTAGAAGCCCGCCTCGACGCTGGTTGCGTCGGCCTTGGCGGCAACGAACCAGTCGTGGGCGTCGCCGGTGTGATTGAGGGTCAGATCGGTCATCAGCCGAAGGCCGCGCTCGTCGCACGCTTCACGGAGACGGACGAGGGCGTCGTCACCACCGAGGATCGGGTCCACGATGTCGAACGTCGTCGCGTCGTACCGATGATTGGATCGGGCAGGGAAAACGGGGTTCAGGTAGATGCCGCCGACGCCGAGATCGACCAGATGGTCGAGATGCTCGGCGATGCCGTCGAGGTCGCCGCAGTAGAGCTGGGTCATGGCATCGGGCCCCGAGGCGACCGGGTCGTCCCAGGACGCTCGTCGCGCCCACGGCGGGAGCTCGGCCGAGTGCCGACCCGACGTCGCGAACCGATCGGGGAAGATCTGGTACCACACCGTTTCGGGCACCCATGACGGCGTGGCGCCGGTCGTGATGAGCCGAAAATCGTGGTGGTCGAGAGGATCGAAGTCGACCAGTCCGATGCCGTTGAGCCACTGGGCTCCATCTGAGCCGCGGCACCAGAACCGGTACGAGACGATGGCGTTGTGACACGGCAACAGGAACCGCCAGCGATGGCCACTGCCCGTCTCGTCGATCGCCATCGGTTCGATCCAGCGAACCTCACCGTCTTCGGGCGCACGCAGCAACCAGGTGTCGAACCCGGAGGCCGCCGGAACGTCGACGGCGACCTCGACGACCTCACCCGCCTTCGGGCGGGGATTGGAGACGTGGCGGATCGACGGGTCGTGGTGAGGAAGATCGAGCAACGACATGAACAGCGGGTCAGCCCTTGGTGGCGCCGGCGGTGAGACCGCTCACGATGTAGCGCTGGAGGAACTGGAACAGCAGCACGACCGGTATCGATGCCAGAACGGCGCCGGCGGTGAAGGCTCCCCACCGACTGCCTCGTCCGTCGACGAAACGGAACAGGCCGACGGGAAGCGTGAAGTTCTCGCTGTCGCCCTGACCCAGGACCACGAGGCTCACGAGGAACTCGTTGAACAAGAAGACGAACGAGAGCAGCGTGACCACCGCCAGCACCGGCGCGGCGAGCGGAAGGATGATGCGGAAGAAGATCTGCACATGGCTGGCCCCGTCGATCAGTGCCGACTCGTCGAGGCTGCGGGGGATCGTGTCGAAGTACCCCTTCATCAACCAGGTGTTCACCCCGAGCGCCCCACCGAGGTAGATGAGGAAGAGTGTGAAGCGAGACCCGAGAGCGATGAACGGCACGGCCTCGTTCAGATCGGTCACCATGACGAAGATCGCGGTGAAGGCAAGTGCCTGAGGAAACATCTGGACCAGCAGGACCGTGAGCATGCCGGCGCGCCGTCCGATGAACCGCATGCGACTGAACGCATACGCGGCCATCGCCGACAGGAAGGTCTGACAGATCGCGGCCGATGCGGCGACGAGCAACGAGTTGGTCAGCCACGATCGGTAAGGAATCGAGCCGTCGAAGAGCTCGGAGTAGTTGTCGAGCGTCGGGCTCGAAGGAAGCACGCCGGATCCCGTGAGGGTGCCGGTGCCATCGAACGACGAACTGACGGCGTAGATGGCCGGGAAGAGAGCGAACCCGATGGCGAACACGCCGACGAGGTAGCGCCACCCGACCGCGCCGAACCAGCGGCGCGGCGTCAGCTTGGAGGTCATCTGGCCACTCAGATACTGCTCACGAGCGGCAAGTGCCGAGGGCGAATACTGGTGGCCCGGGGGTGCGTCACCGGTGAGTGGTGCCAACTTGGTCATGAGAGGTCCTCCAACGCCTTCGTTTGGCGGAAGCTGATCGCCGACACGGCAACGACCATCGCAAAGATGAAGATCGAGATCGCCGACGCCAGACCGAGGTCTTGGCCGCGACCGCTCTCGAAGGCGAGTCGGTACGTGTAGCTGATGAGAATGTCGGTATGGCCGGCAGGCGTCTGCGCCCCGACGATCGGCGGTCCACCCCGGTTGAGCAGGTAGATGATGTTGAAGTTGTTGAAGTTGAAGGCGAAGGAAGCAATCAGCAGCGGCGCCAGCGGCACCATCAGCAAGGGGAACGTGATCCGACGGAAGGCCTGGAGGCCCGATGCTCCGTCGACCTCAGCGGCCTCGGAGAGCTCCGCCGGCACCGACTGCAGCGCGCCGGTCGAGACCAGGAACATGTAGGGAAACCCGAGCCACAGGTTGGCCAAGATGATGGAGAGGCGTGCCATCCACGGATTGGTCAACCAGGGCACGTCAGCATTGAGGATCTGGTTGATGATGCCGAAGTCCTTGTTCAACATGCCCTGCCAGATGAGTGCGGTCATGAAGCTCGGCAGGGCGTACGGCACGATCATGATCGAACGGAAGACCCGTTGACCGCGCAGTCGTTCGGAGTTCAGCGCCATGGCGAGTGCCAGGCCGAAGGCGAACTGGGTGAAGACCGACAAGATGGCGAACGCCCAGTTCCACAGGAACACCCGGAGGAATGGGCCGCGAATCGCCTCTGATGTGAGCACTCGCGAGTAGTTGTCGCCGCCGATGAAGGCTTGCCAGCCGGGGGTGAGCTGCCGGCCGTCGTCGGACGTGTAGCGACCTTCGACCGGCCGATAGACGATACCCGTCTCGACGTCGGTGATCACGTCGAGATCCGGGTCGTACTGGAGACGATACGCCTGCAGTGCTGCCGACGAGAAGGTCTGGAGCCGGATGATGCCTTCCTCGTCTGGCACCTCGAGCGAGGTGAGTTCACCTTGGATCTGGCTGATGTCACCGAGTTTCAGCACGTCGTAGCCGTCGACCGAGACCACCGTGTCGTCTTCGGTGACGATCTGCGAGGGGTCGAGCTCGACCCTGCCCTCGAGCGTTCCCAGATAGCTGATGCCGGCCTCGTCGACCAGGTACAGGGCGAGCTCGCCGTCGGCGTTCTGTACCGGCTTGGCTTCGAATCGGCCACCCTCGACGCTGCTCGAGATACTCGACCGAACGAGTTGCTCGGTCGCGCTCTCCTTGTCGAGCACGTTGCCCGTTCCCAGATTGGTCATCGAGATGTAGCCGGAGTACAGCACCGGGTAGACCTGGAAGATCAGCAGAAAGAACGTGCCGGGCACGAGATAGCGCAGCGGGATGGCCCATCGCCGGCGGGCCAGATAGACGATGTCCGTGACGATGACGCTCGTCAGCAAGAACGCGAACAGGGTCCACGCCTTGCGATCGATGAGGACCGGCAGCGCATAGACCGCCCCACCGTTGACGACCGAGAGGAACAGGAGCTTCGAAAGGAGCCCGAGGTTGACACCGTTGCGCTTCATGTCGTGCGACCTTCCTACCGAATCCGAATCGTGCCTACCTTGCCACGGAGAACGCCCCGGGTCAGCTGACTGACCCGGGGCGTCATCGTGCTCGCTTCACACAACGGCGAAGCGAACGGCATCAGCCTTCGGCAATGAGTGCCGTGATCTGGTCGTTGGCCGTGGTGAAGGCCTCGGCCGGCTCAGCGCCACCGGTGAAGATCAACGAGTAGGCGTCGGTCCATGCGGTCCACACCGATCCCATCTCGGGGATCGAAGGCTGGGCCTGACCGTTGATGCCGGAGAGACCGAAACCCTGGATGTCGGGGTCGCTCGACGCGGCCTCGAAGGCTGCCTTGTGGGCCGGCGGGCGGCCGCCGGCTTCGAACAGTGCGGTCTGCGCCTCTTCGGTTGCCATCACGTCGACGATGAACGTCTGAGCGACGAGCGGGTTGGCCGCTTGCGCCGACACCATGAAGCCCTGGACACCGACGAACGGCGCCGGGGTACCACCATCGATCGACGGAATCGGCTCGACGACATAGTTCACGCCCATGGCCTTGAATCCATTGTCGGCTTGGGAAACGGCCCAGGGGCCGGTGATGGCGAACGGCGCACGACCGGTGCCGAAGGACTCGATCATGACGTCGTAGCTGACGTCGCCGGAGATCAGACCGGACTCGGTCCAGGCGCCGAACTTCTCCGCAGCGGCGAGGCTGCCCGGCGAGGCAAGACCGAGATCATCGGGGTTGAGACTGCCGTCGGCATTCACACCGAACAGGTAGCCACCGGCGCCGGTGAACAGCGGGTAGTTGTGGTATGGGTCGCCAGGGCTCTGCTGGATCGCCAGTGGAACGTCGGCTTCACCGGACTCGACGAGACCGAGCGCGATCGTTTCGAGCTCTTCGAACGTGGCCGGGCTCTCGGGCACCAGGTCGGCGTTGCGAATGAGCGCGATGTTCTCGACGGCATACGGCACGCCGTAGAGCTGGCCGTCGTAACTCATGGCCGAGATGGCCACATCGCTGAAGTCCGACGAGGCTGCACCGAGGTCGACCGGAGCAACGAGGCCGCTGGTGACGAGCTGGCCGAGCCAGTCGTGGGCACCGATGATGATGTCGGGACCTTCGCCGGCAGGACCGGCGGTGGCGAGGCGATCACGGATCTGATCGAAGGGAACTTCCTGGACGGCGACGCTCAGGCCGTTCTCCTCGGCAAAGGCTTCGGCGAACGGGGTGATGACCGGGGCGCGAGTGTCGTCGGCCCAGATCACGAGATCGGCGTCGGCTCGGACGACGGCAGCCTCTTCCTCCTCGGCCGGAGCTTCTTCTTCGGCTTCGGCTTCGGTGGTGGTCGTTTCCTCTTCGGCTTCTGCAGCAGTGGTGGTCGTGGTTTCATCTTCGGTGCTCGTGTCGCTCGCACTGTCGCTACCGCACGAGGCGGCGAACAGAGCAAGGACTGCGAGCAACACGGCGATGAGCCGGAAGCGTGAGTTCATGGTTTCTCCCCAATGGAACGCTGCGGCAGCAGGTCGCTGCTGCAGATGGACCGACGGTCCAAGCCTGAAGCTATTGACTCCCTTCTGAAATTTCAACGCGCTTTCTGCAATCGGGACGAAGGTCCCGCCTGCGGTCCTACGATGGTTTCCGATGGAACGACCGCCGCTCAAGATCGTTGCCGAACTCGCCGGTGTCAGCGAGCCGACCGTGAGCCGAGTGCTGAACGGCCGATCGGGCGTTGCGAGTCCCACCCGAGAACGGGTGACCATGGCGCTCGCCGAACTCGGCTACGACCACCTTCCGAGCGAGACCGACCCCACCCGACCGAGATCCCGCGGCACCGTCAGCATCATCACCGGCGAACTCGTCAATCCGGTGTTTCCCGAGCTGGTGCATCGGATCATGGAACGGCTCACGGCGCACGGCTTGCTGGCCACCATCGGCGTGGCCGACCCGCACGTTGCTTCCGAGCAGCGCTACGTCGACGAGTTCCTCTCCACCGGCGTCGATGGGCTCATTCTCGTTGCCGGGCAACACGCCGAGGTCGATGGCGACCTCTCCACCTACCAGAAGCTGGTGGCCAATGACGTCCCCTTCGTCTTGGTGAACGGGGCCGACACCTCGCTCGATGTCCCGCACATCTGGGCCGACGAGGCCATCGCCGCGGAGCGAGCCACCGCCCACCTGATCTCGCTGGGCCACACTCGCATCGGCTGCATCCTCGGCACCGGCCAGTACGTACCGACGGCCCGTTTCGTCTCCGGCTACGAACGCGCCATGGACCAAGCCGGCATCGATCGGCCCGCCTCGGCCGTGACGAACACGAGCTTCACCTACGAGGGGGGCCTCGCCTCGGGCCGCACGCTCGTCGAACGCGGCTTCACCGGCCTGATCTGCGGCAACGACCTCATGGCACTCGGCGCTGTCGCCGCCGTGCGTCGCCTGCATCGCCACGTGCCCGACGACGTGTCGATCGTCGGCTACGACGGCACCCTGACCAGCTCGATCTCCGATCCGCCGCTCACCACCTTGCGCCAGCCCTACGAGGCCATGGGCAAGATGATCGTCAATGCGCTCGTCAGCGAGATCGATCGTGGTCGTCATCTTCGCCAACAGATGGTCTTCGATCCCGTGCTCGTCGTGCGGGCATCGACGGGCCCCGTACCGACCTGAACCTCAACGACGGGCTCGGAGCACCACGAACTTCGGCGTCGATCCGACCACCTCGCCGTTGCCGAAACGGCGCTGCAGCTGTTTGTGATAGTCGAGGTGGCGATTGCCGACGACCAGGAGCTCGCCACCGGGGCGCAACACTCGATGGGCATCGGTGAACATCCGCTTGGCGGTGTCGTCGCTGCGGCTCTGATGAGCGTGGAAGGGTGGATTGTTCAGCACGACGTCGATCGACGAGCTTCCCACCGAGGCGAGGGTCCGGTCGGCGATGAAGGAACACGGCGCCTCGATCGCCCAACCCTCGACGTTGGCCTGCGCCGATGCGATCGCCTGGTACGACTCGTCGACGAAACAGAGCGACCTCAGAGGTCCTCGCCGTGCTGCTGTCAGACCGAGGAGTCCGTTGCCGCAGCCCAGGTCGAGCACGTCGGCGCCCTCGGCGATCGGGGGCAGATGGTCGAGCATGGCTCGGGTGCCGATGTCGAGGCGACCACGCGAGAAGACGTTGGCGTGCTCGATCACCGGCGAACCGTCATCGAGTGAGTAGCGGCCGGGGTAAGGGCTCGAACGTTCGACGAGAGCGGGCTCGTACGTCGGCAGAACGAGACGGGCCTTCTTCTTCGCCAGCGATGTCGGCGAGGGACCGATCGTCTGCTCGAACGTGTCGAGTGTCGATCGGTGAATGGACTTCACCATGCCACCGGCCACGATCACCGAACCGGCGTGGAGCAGCGGCCGAAGGCGTCGGAGCTCGTCCTCGAGCAGGGCGAGCGTCCGCGGCACCTTGATGACTGCGACGTCGATCGGCCCCGCTGGTGTCTCGGTGCTCGGGACGAGACGGACCGAGCCGGTATCGAGTCCATTGCGCTCGAGGTTGGCCAGCGTCGCATGGTGGGACGTCACCGAGTCGTTCCATGACTGAGGCCGGCGGTCGGCGAGCGCAACGGCCAGGGCACCGAACAGGTCGTTGACGATGAGCCAACGATCGCCCGTCACACCCGCGGTATCGAGGTGTTCGAGGAGGTACTCATCGGCCGCGTCCCAGGCTCGGAGCGGGCCGTCGCCGGAATCGGGCAGACGCCGAAGCTCCAGACTGCCGTACACGGTGGTCATCGTCGTCTCGGCTGCCATGACGGCCGACGCTACCCCGCGCCGAATCGAACGATCCGGGTCGGTGTGCCAGGCTGCACCAACCTGCGACGTCGAGGAGACCACCATGCAAGCCGTCGTGCTGCGCAACAAAGAACTGATCGTCGATGACATCGCCGAGCCCGAGCCGACCGCCGGTCAGGTCCTGGCCAAGGTCCTCGCCTGCGGCATCTGCGGCAGCGACCTCCACGCGGCCAAGCACATCGATCGGATGGCGGCGCAAGGAATCGGTAATCCGAGTCCGAAGCGGGCCAAGCTCGACCCCAGCCGAGATCTCGTGATGGGCCACGAGTATTGCCTCGAGATCGTCGACCTGGGCCCCGGCGACGACCACCTGTCGGCCACCGGCACGCCGCTGCGAGTCGGTGATCGGGTCTGTTCGCTTCCGATGTCGGTTGCCCGCGGCGTGATGCAGGCGGTTGGGTACTCCAACGAGATGAACGGTGGTTATGCCGAGCGCATGGTGGTCGACGCCCGCATGTGCCTGCCCGTCGCCACCGACGTGCCGACCGAGCTTGCCGCACTGACCGAGCCGCTGGCTGTCGGCGAACACGCCGTCGCCAAGGCCCGCCTCGAACCCGGCTCGGTACCGCTCGTGGTGGGCTGCGGGCCGGTCGGACTCGCGGTCATCGTTGCCCTCCGCGCCCGTGGTGTGGGGCCGATCATCGCCTCGGACTTCTCCCCCACCCGGCGAGCGCTGGCCGAGCACCTGGGTGCCGATGTGGTGGTCGACCCGGGCGTCGACTCGCCGTACGACACCTGGGCGACGATGTGCTGGCCCGAGGGCGTCGATCGGCATGATCCCTTCAACGGGTTCGCCGGGATCACCGCCAAGCCCAACGTGATCTTCGAGTGTGTCGGTGTTCCCGGCATGATCGCCCGAGTCGCCGAAGGCGCGCAGCGAGGAACCCGCATCGTCGTCGTCGGCGTCTGCATGGAGCCAGACCAGTTCGAGCCGTTCGTCGGCATCAACAAGGAACTCGAGCTCCAGTTCGTGCTCGGCTACTCGGCAGAGGAGTTCGGCGGAACCCTGGCCAAGATCTCCTCGGCCTCGCTCCCGGACATCGATGCGCTGATCACCGGCTCGGTGGACCTGACGGCAACGCCACAAGCCTTCACCGACCTGGCCGATCCCGAGCAACACGTGAAGATCCTCGTCCGCCCCGGCGGCTGAGCGACCCAGCGACCGAGCAGCCCGCGTTCGGCGTCCGGAAGGTCTGGCTACTCGCCGGTGAACTCCGGGGCGCGCTTGTCGACGAAGGCGGCGATGCCCTCTCGGCCGTCGTGTCGTCCCATCGATTCGGCGATCACCGCGGCCTCGAGTTCGCCGGCCTTCTCGAGCGAGGAGTCGTGACCCTCGTAGACGATCCGCTTGGCCATACCCAAGGCCCATGAGGGTCCGTCGGCGAACTGCTGCGCCAGGGCTGCGGTTTGGGCGTCGACCTCGTCGGGTGCCACCACTCGGTTCACCAGACCCCATGACTCGGCCTCGGCGGCGCTGAGCACCCGGTTGGTGAGGGTGAGGTCGAGCATGCGGCGGACACCGATGTGGCGCGAGATGAAGTAGGTGGAGGTGCCATCGGGGGTCACACCGGCCCGGGTGTAGGCCATCGTGAACTTGGCGGTCTCCGACGCAACGACCAGATCGAACGACGACATCAGCGAAAGGCCCGCTCCACCTGCTGCGCCCGCAACGCCGGCAACGAACGGTTTCGGTGTGCGGTTCATGCGATTGATCGCTGCGTGGAAGTCGATCAGCATCTGGCTCGCCATGGTCGGCAGGCCCTCGCCCGCTTCGTTGAACTCCTTCAGATCGCCGCCGGCGCAGAAGACCTTGCCTTCGGCAGTGACCGAAACGGCCTTCACCGAATCGTCGAACTGGATCTCGACGATGACGTCTCGGAGATCGCGGGCAAACGCAGGATTGACCGCGTTCGCACCTTCGGGACGAGTGAAGCGGACGTGACCGACGCCGTCACGGACGTCGTAGCTGATCGTGGTGAATGCCATCCCCAGAACGTAGCGGCTCTGCCACGTCGGTAGAAATGGTTCACTCGTCGATGGGCACGAACCAGCCGTCGGGGGTGCTCGACGGATTGCCGCACCGTGAGCCGACCGCTGGTGTCACGAGATCGACGAAGTAGTCGATCACGATGGCGTCGATGCACTCGTCGGAGAAGGTGATGGTGTGGCCGGATCCGTCATAGGTCAGCAGGACCGAGTCGGCGAGGAGCGCATCGAGGCGAACCGCATCGGCGTAGGGCGTTGCGTTGTCGCCGGTGTTGCCGATCACGAGGAGCGGCGGTGTGCCCGCCGTGTCGATGGTCGGAAGACCGACGATCTGGCCGGGATAGGTGTCGCAGAACACCTGGTTGCCGGTGAGCCGACCAACGATCGGGGAGGTCTCGAGCGCGGCGGCATAGACCGATTCGTAGTCACCACCGGGCAGCACTTCGGTGCCGTCGGCACACAGCACCGACCAGAACGCGGCTTCCTCGAAACCCCCTTCGAAGAGGGCGGCGATCTGCGTGAGGGGTCCGACATCGCCCCCGTCGAGTGAGGCGACGGCATCGACGAACGGCGGCCCCCAGTCGGTCTGGTCGAGGTAGGTCATGCTGAGGACGAGGTTGCCCAGGTCGTTCGGACCGAAGGTCGTGCCGTCGCCCATCGGGATCGGATCCGCCTCGAGCTCGTCCATCAGGCGAAGAACCGTGGCTTCGTACCCTTCGCTGCGAAGCGGGCAGCTCGACGTCTGGTCGCAACCCTGATCCCACCGCTCGATGGCGTCGTCGATGGCGATGAGCTGCGTGAGCTCGATGGCTTCGGGTCCCTCGCTCGGCGGCACTGCTCCGTCGAGCACCATGGCTCGGACCGAATCGGGGAAGAACGTTGCGTAGACCCAGCCGATCTCGGTGCCGTAGCTGAAGCCGAGATAGGTGAGCGCGTCGTCTCCCACGGCTCGGCGCATGGAGTCGAGGTCGCTCGCCACATCGACCGTGCCGAGGTGATCGACGATCGGACTGGTGGCGACGCACGTCATCACCCGGTCCCAAACGACTCGCGCCGCCGCCACGTCGTCGGCAAGACCGTCGTCGGGGTCGATGAGCTCGGTCGGTTCGTCGCCGATCTCGTCGTCACACCCGAGACCGGCGGTGTCCTCCACCCCCCTGGGGTCCCACGAGATGATGTCGAAACGCTCCCGAAGGTCGCGTGGGATGAACGGGGCGTATGACTGGATCGTTTCGGTTCCCTCTGCTCCCGGGCCACCGAAATTGACGAAGAGCGAGCCGATGCGATCATCGGCCGACCCCGTCGAGATCAGACGAGTCATGGCGATCGTGATGGTGCGGCCGTCGGGGTCCTCGAAGTCGAGCGGTACCTCGAGATCGGCACATTCCGCATCGTCACACTGCCGCCACTCGACCGGCGCCACGTCGTCGATCCTGGGCGGCATCGGCACCTCGAAGTCGGGTGGGGCGGGCACGAGACCACCATCACCGTCAGCCACGTCGCCATCGGTTGCCGTGCCGTCGGTCGTCGTCGATGGCGTGAGCGATCCGGTTCCGGGTTCAGCGGAACTCCTCAGCCCAGCGGAGTCGGTGCCCGAACACGCTGCCGCAACCAACCCGATGGCCACCACGAACGACGTCCGATGGCGACGCCGGAGGCCTCGACGAGCGGACGGTGAAGAGGCCCTTCGGCTCGTTGACATCGGGAAAGACTACTGACTGCGCGGCCGACGGCGTGGTCACCTGGCCCGGTTCGCGCCGACGGTGACGACCCGGAGGCCGTCACCGTCGGGCACAGACGTTCATCGAACCAGGTGATGGATGGCCGTCATGGCCAACGGCACAGGATCAGGCGTTGCCGCCGAAGATCGACTTGACCTCGAGGAATTCCTTGAGGCCGTGGGCGCCGAACTCACGACCGTTGCCCGACTGCTTGTAGCCACCGAACGGTGCCTTGTTGTCGAGCGGCGAACCGTTGAGGTGCACCATGCCGGTGCGTAGGCGACGAGCGACCGCCTTGGCGTGCTCCTGGTCGCCGGAGGACACATAGCCCGACAGACCGTAGGGGGTGTCGTTGGCGATCTCGACGGCCTGGTCCTCGTCGTCGTAGGCGAGGATCGTGATGACCGGGCCGAAGATCTCTTCCTGGGCGATGGTCATGTCGTTGGTGACGTTGGCGAAGACGGTCGGCTTGACGAAGTAGCCCTTGTCGATGCCGTCGGGGCGACCGATGCCACCGGTGACGAGCGTGGCGCCCTCGTCGATGCCCTTCTGGATGAGCGCCTGGATCTTGAGGAACTGGGCCTCGGACACGACCGGCCCGACGGCGGTGCCTTCGGCGGTCGGGTCGCCGACCGGGATGCCTTCGGCCGTTGCCTTGGCGACGGCCATGGCTTCGTCCATCTTGGCGGCCGGGCACGAGCATGCGGCTGCCGGCGTTGCAGGACTGGCCGGTGTTCATGCACATGCCGAACATGTCGCGAGCAACGGTGGCGGCCAGGTCGGCGTCGTCGAGGATGATGTTGGCGGACTTGCCGCCGAGCTCCTGGGCCACACGCTTGACCGTGGGCGCAGCGTTCTTCGCCACTTCGATACCGGCCCGGGTCGAACCGGTGAACGACACCATGTCGACGTCGGGATGCGACGACAGCGGCACACCGACGTTGAGGCCGTCACCGTTGACGAGGTTGAACACACCGGCGGGAACACCGGCGGCATCCATGACCTCGGCGAAGAGGATCGCGTTGAGCGGCGCGACCTCGGATGGCTTGAGCACCATGGTGCAGCCGGCGGCGATGGCCGGAGCGACCTTGGCGGCGATCTGGTTCAACGGCCAGTTCCAGGGCGTGATGAAGGCGCAGACACCGATGGGCTCGGAGACCACCGAGGTGGTGCCGATCTGCTCTTCGAACTCGTACTCCTGGAGAGCGGCGAGGGTGGACATGAAGTGACCGAGACCGGACGGCGCCTGGGCCCGACTGGCGAGGGTGGCCGGGGCGCCCATCTCGGAGGTGACCGCAGCGGCGATGTCGCCCATGCGTGACTTGTAGACCTCGATGATCTTCTCGAGCAGCGCGATGCGCTCCTCCTTCGAAGTGGCCGAGAACGTGACGAAGGCGGCCTTGGCGGCGGCGACGGCGTCGTTCACGTCGGCTTCGTTACCGGCGGCGATGGTCTCGAGGACCTCTTCGGTGGTGGGGTTGATGACATCGATGGTGTCGGTCGACTTGGGGTCGACCCACTCGCCATTGATGTAGAACTGGCGTACGTGATCCATGGGATTCTCCGGTTGCTGGTCAACGCTGACTGCGCGTGGCCCCAATCTTGCAGCCGATGGACGCCGAGGGCAACCCGCGTCGTCACTCAACCAGCAAGCGCAACGGTGCGACGGAACAGCCGCGACGCCGGGTCGGCCAGATCCATCGGTGAATTGAAATGATTGAGCCCGAGCTGCGGCGGTTCCGGCGCAACGGACCACCGCTCGGCAAGTGCCACCGACTGGCGAACGAACTCCGCGGTGTCGTGCTCGGCGTAGGTGATGAGCACCTGGCAGCCGACTGGAGCGTCGAACCGGACGGGACTGAGCGGGCCGACATCGTCGGCAGTGAGTTGCATCACCTCGTTGACATAGGAGTGTCGAACCGGCTCGAGGTCGAAGACCCCGCCGACCAGCGACACTCCGGCCAGATCGAGCGACTCGACGCCACCGGTGGCAGCCACCATCGCCGCCAGGTGCGCCCCGGCCGAGTGACCGATCAACACCACCCGACTCGGGTCGAACCCGATTGACGGCGCTCGCTCGCCGAGCTCCTCCAGCCCGAGTCGGACATCGTTGACGATGCCGGCCAGGCGAGTGGTCTGCCCGAGCCGGTAGCCGATCGCCGCAAAGTGGACGCCCGCCGCACGACATGCAGGACCGGCGAAGCTTGCGTCGTCCTTGGCGAGGGCCTGCCAGAAGCCACCGTGCAGGTAGACGAGCAGCGGTGCCCCTGGCTTCCCGCAAGCGAACGCGTCGAGACGGTGGCGCTCGTCGGGGCCATACGCGAGGTCGAGGTGGGCCACATCGTCGAGTGACGCTCGTGCCAGGCGACTCTGCTCGGCGTACAGCCACAGATAGTGCTCGAGCCGATCGACAGTCAGACTCGGCGACAACGCACGATCGAGTTCGAGCTGGGTCATCCCTCGGTACATGTCAGCGGTTGCCATCGGTCATGACCCGGTCGACCCCGGGGTTCGGGTCGCACCGAGGGTGTCGGTGCGAGCGTCGCGTAGCAGCTCCACGAAGTCGGATCCGCCGGTTCCGACCGAGTCCCGCTCGTTCGATGGCTTTCGGATGTAGTCGACCGACAACCGAATGTGGCGCTGGCGGAATGCGTCGATCTCGCCGACGGCCTCGAGGTAGGCGGTGCGAAGCGTCGACTCGCCGCTCTTCATCGCGAGGTCTCGAAGTGTCGAGCGGGATTCGAGGTCGACGACGAACTGACGGTGCGGCGGGGGCATGTACCTGCGCATCGCGTGCAGGAAGGTTCCAGCAACACCGGTGTGTGCCACGCCCAGTGCGGCATCGAGCGACTGGATCACCGAGCTCTGTCCGGCACTTCCGCCGGCCAAGACGCGCGGGCTCGGTGGCGACGCCTTCATAGACGACGCCCGGTTCGGGCCAACCCGCCAGGAATGGGCGTAGCCGACCGTAGAAGAAGTGAGGGTCGCACCACTCTCTCATCCGCTCCAGCGCAACGTTCAAGGTCGGCATCAACTCGGCCGCCCGAGCGAGGTGAGAACCGGCCGACCCGGGATCGCCGACGTCCGCTGCAGCAACGGCAGCGTGAAGCTCGACGAGGATCGGTGCCGCCGCCAGTTCCACCCCAAGGGTTGCCGTGAAGAACCACGTCTCGTCGCTGCCTCCGTGGAAGCCGACGAGCAACTCGGCATTGTCGGGACTGAGTGGCTCCTCAGGATGCACTCGTCGCCAATTCTGCAACGCCATCGATGCATGCGAAACGATCGGCTCACGACCAAGTTGCTCAGCCAGCGCACACACGGGAACAGCCACGTTGGAGGGCACCGTGAGGTCTACCTCGCCATCGGACCAAACCCAGGCGTTGGTGAGAACCGTCAGTACGAGGAAAAGCCGCTCCCGTTCTCGATCGTCGGCAACGGCCATCACATCCACAAGCGGCAATGACCGGATGGCAGATCGCACTCGACGCGAACGGATCAGCGGGGCCAAGGATCGAGCGACCTCGTCGACATCGGTGAACGCCGACGACAGCTCGACGAGTGGGTCGACCGGAGGCACGAAGCCCGAGATCGGATCGATCGAGTAGCTCGCCAATGAGCCCAGCGGCGGAACGGTGGAGTCTGCGACGGCCATCAGTCGTCGAGCTTGCTCTCGTAGTGCTTGGCTCCAGGGCCCTGCGGCGAGCGAATGCCACGGAACTCCCAATCGCCACCCATGGCGGTCGACACCACCTCTTCGGAGCTCGACGGCTGCGCTCCGACATCGGAGCGGATCGGCGTGGGGCCGGTGACGACATGATTGCGGAGCAGCCCCAGGCCCTCGACCTCGACCTCGACGACATCGCCCGGCTCGACCGGCCGGGAGTTGGCGGGGGTGCCCGACAGGAGGATGTCGCCGGGTTCGAGGGTGATGCTGCGGGCGATGTCGGCGACGAGGTAGTGCATGTCCCACTCCATCTCGTCGGTGTTGCCGTCTTGGACGACCTTGCCGTTCACGATCGTGCGGATCTGCTTGTCGTGGAAGTCCCAACCGGTGACGAGGCCGGGACCGACCGGGCACAGCGTGTCGGAGCCCTTCACTCGAAGCATCGAGCCGGAGTCGGTGTCGCGGAAATCATGCAAGCCATAGTCGTTGCCGACCGAGTAGCCGGCGATGTAGTCGCCGATGTCGGACGGGGCGACGTTGCGGCAGGTTCGCCCGATCACGATGGCGATCTCACCTTCGTAGTTCAGCCATTGGAGGCCGTCGGGTCGCACCACCGCGGCGCCGTGACTGTTGAGCGCGCTCACCGGCTTGTGGAAGTACGTGGGTGCCGGCGGCAGCTTGGTCATGAACTCGTCGACCCGACTGCGGTAGTTCAGGTGCACGCAGATGATCTTGCTCGGCGTGCTCGGCGCGAGGTGGACCGCATCGTCGATGCCAACCGAGCGACCATCGTTGGCGACCAGTTCGTCGCCGTTGCGTCGGGTGATGGTTGGGTAGCCATCGAGCAGAATGCGGCGGTATTCGATCGTGGTGTTCTCAGACATGTGCGACCTCACTCGGGTTGGGGCGCCACGACCTTCGGGCACCGCTGGCGAACGTTTGGATCCGAACGATACTGTCAGGCAATGGTGCTCGTCCACGGCTCGATGTTGCAGAAGGACTCGACGGATGACTCGTCGTGTCTGCTCGCCTGGCCGGATCGAACGCCCAGCAGTCGACCGCAGGCGGACTGAGCCCGTGGCTACCGGTTTCACTTCGAGCAACGACGACGACTTGATCGCCGCCGAGCGTGACGTCCAGCAAGCCATCGGCGATCTCCAGATCGATTTCGACTCGTTGGCTGCGGTGTCCAACATCTTTCGCGTCGCCAACCTCGCCCGCTACCACATGGAACGCTCGGTGCTGGCGGATCACGATCTGTCGTTCACTGCCTTCACGACCCTGTGGGTGTTGTGGGTCTGGGGCGAGCGAGAGGCCCGGCACCTGGCAGCCGAAGCCGGTATCTCGAAGGGCACGCTGACGGGCGTGGTGACGACCCTGCAACGACGAGGGCTCGTCGAGCGTCACACCCACCCCAATGACAAGCGGCTGGTGTTGATCTCGGCAACGACGCTCGGCAACGACACGATGGCCGCCTTGTTTCCCAAGTTCAATGCCGAGGAAGCTCGGATCACGGCCCATCTGTCGGCGAAACAGAAGAAGGCGCTGGCATCGAACCTCCGGTCCATACTGCGGACGCTCGAGGGAGACAGCGAGTGACTGCGGACGCTCGAGGGAGACAGCGAGTGACTGCGGACGCTCGAGGGAGACAGCCAATGACTGCGGACGCTCGAGGGAGTGCCATAGCCCCAAGGAGACAACCAATGACCAACCAAGACCAGCGAGTGGCGATCGAGGGGATCTCGGTCTCGACCCTGCATCTGATCGGCGGTGAACGGGTGAGCTCCACCTCGACGTTCGAGTCGCGCTCCCCCATCGACTGGTCCCGCAAGCTGGCCGATGTGGCCGCGGGCGACGCCGAAACGGCCGAGCTGGCGGTCAGCGCCGCGGTCGAGGGGTTCGCTGTTTGGTCGCAGTTGTCGGCGGTCGAACGGGCCGCCTATCTCTACCGGCTGGCCGATCTGATCGATGAGCACAACGACGACATCGCGATGGTCGAGACCCTCGACATGGGATTCAAGCACTCCTCGATGCAGCAGCGGCTCGTTGCCCGAGGTGCGGTCAACTTCCGCACCTACGCCGAGCTGATCGAGAAGCACGAAGACGAACGTTGGGCGGCCAAGGGCACCGAGCACATCGTCCGCCGGCTGCCGGCCGGACCGGCCGTGGTGATCACGCCGTGGAACGCTCCGTTCATGCTGTCGACGTGGAAGGTGGCGCCGGCGCTTGCTGCCGGCAACAGTGTGATCCTCAAGCCGGCCGAGTGGTCACCACTGTCGGCATCGATGCTGGCCGACCTGAGCGTCGAGGCGGGCTTCCCACCGGGTGTGTTCAACGTCGTGCAGGGCATCGGCGAGGTCGTCGGTCCACCCCTCACCTCGGATCCCCGTGTTCGCCGTCTCAGCTTCACCGGTTCACCGGCCACCGCTCGCATCATCGGCAAGGCTGCTGCGGAGAACATCGTTCCGTTCACGGCAGAGCTCGGTGGCAAGGGACCGCTCATCGTCTTCGAAGACGCCGACATCGAGGCTGCGGCGAAGAAGGCCGCCGAGCAATACGAGGACTCGGGGCAGGTCTGTCTGGCCGGCACCCGGCTGCTGGTACAGGAGTCGATCAACGACGAGTTCGCTGCTGCGTTCCGCCGCCACACCGAGGCGCACGTGCTCGGCGACCCTCGCGATCCTGCCACCACCGTGGCACCCGTCGTCCACCCCGATCACTTGGCGAGCATTGCTGCCTTCGTCGAGCGATCGAAGGCGGCAGGCGACACGATCGTCTGGGGCGGCGACACCGTCGAGGGCTCGCAGCACTATCAACTCACGCTGATCGAGCCGGCGTCGAATCAGGCCGAGATCGTTCAGTCGGAGGTTTTCGGCCCGGTCTTGACCATACAGACCTTCACCGACGATGCTGCGGCGATCGAATTGGCGAACTCCACCGAGTACGGCCTCTCGGCCTTGCTGTTCACCGGCTCACGCGAGCGGGCCGAACGGGTCGGCAGCGCCATCCGTGCGGGCATCGTGTGGGTCAACACCTTCCTCATTCGGGATCTGACGGCGCCGTTCGGCGGCATCGGTGTTTCGGGCATCGGACGAGAGGGCGGCCAGTACGCGCTCGAGTTCCACTCCGACCTCCAGACCATGGTGATCCTCGACGACACCACCTCCTGATTGGAGCGCCGGCATCGACCTAGCATGCAGTGATGCTTGCCGTTCTGGGAGACCTGATCGAAGACCTCGTGGTCGAGCTCGGCGGGCCGATCAAGCTCGCCTCCGACACCGAATCGACCATCGTGCGCCGCCGCGGTGGCAGCGCCGCCAACGTGGCCTCCACGGCCGCACTCCTCGGCCACCGCACGCGTTTTCTCGGCCAGGTGGGCGACGACCCGATCGGTGCGGCATTGGTCGCCGAGCTCACAAAGGATGGCGTCGACACCGAGTACGTTCGCCGAGACGGCAACACTGGAACCATCATCGTTCTCGTCGACGAACATGGCGAGCGGTCGATGCTCACCGATCGCAAGTCGTGCACCGGCCTCGACCAACCCAGCCCGGCGTGGCTCGACCAGGTCGACACCCTCCACGTCCCGCTCTATGGCTTTGCCGAAGGGTCGCTCGCCGTCACCGCTCGCACGTTGGTCGAGTGGGCACACGACCGAGGCATCGCCATCTCGGTCGATGCGTCTTCGGTTGCGCTGATCCACGACCTCGGCCTCACCGAGACCCGCTCGCTGCTCGCCGACCTCCGGCCTGACGTACTGCTCGCCAACGAAGCCGAAGCTGAGACGCTCGACCTCGACCGTGCGAGCATCGCCCCGATCACGATCATCAAACGCGGTGCCGAGCCCGTGCTGCTTCTTCTGCCGAGCGACACGAGGGTCGAGGTGCCGGCCGAACCGATCGATGACGTGCGAGATTCGACCGCAGCCGGCGATGCCTTTGCCGCCGGCTTCCTGACCGGCCCGTGGCGCTCCGATCCAGTCGAGGCCTGCCATCGTGGCCACCAGGCGGCGGCGATGGTGCTGCGCTCGCGCTGATGACACAAGGCGTCCAACATCGCACCGGGACACGACGAACAAGCCCTCGACCGTCCGGGGTGTGACCGTGCGGGCGTCAGGTCGTGTGACAGATCGGGGTCCAGTCGAGGACCTTGACCGGATCGCTGTCAGGGCGGTGCGCCTCGATCTCGACCCGGATCGCTCGGCACCATCCGTTGGCCACGGCAACCTGATCGACGAGTGTGTGCCGGAACGACAGGGTGTCACCCTCGAACACCGGCGCAAGATGATCGCAAGCCTGCCAGCCGACAACCGTGGC
This sequence comes from uncultured Acidimicrobiales bacterium, assembly GCA_963698395.1. Lineage (GTDB taxonomy): Bacteria > Actinomycetota > Acidimicrobiia > Acidimicrobiales > SZUA-35 > JBBQUN01. Next base: position 150,352 of record CAVOQQ010000006.1, on the reverse strand, counting down.
AAGGCCACCGAGCTGACGCGTGAGCGAAGCGGAACCGAGTGCATACGTGTGCCCGCCGTAGACCAGCCGGCGATCGTAGGGCGACCGGTCGGCGTCTCGGTGCGCGGCGGCGACGTTGTGCGACAGGCGGACGAGCGACGTTGCTTGATCGACCACATCACGCAGCGGGTCGCTGCGGACTTCGCCGACGGTCCACTCGTCGTGCCCGCCGAGCGGTTCGAGGTCCCAACTGGGGTCGATGCCCGCAACGAAACGCCCGAGATCGAGATCGACCTGGGCCCGGCCGAGATCATCGTGATGACCCGGCGGCTCAGCGGCCCGGCACGGCAGCAGAGGACAACGTTCGTAGTCGATGATGACGTCACCGGTCCCGGTACTCACGGTCTGCATACCGAGCAGGAGCTTGCCCCGGGGCGCGATCCCCGGTTTGGCGGAGGCGTCGGCCATGCCGAGCACCGTCGTGCTGGTCTGGATGGTCTCGCCGATGAACACCGGTCGCCGGATGATCACGTTGCGATAGAACAAGTTGGCAATCACCAGCTTGGTCGCCACGGTGCTCGCTCCCGCCGACAGGTGCATGACCAGCGCAGCGTTGGCCAGGCGTTCGCTACGCCCGGTGACGGCTCGACAGAGTTCGGCGTCGATCGTCAGGGCCGGCGCATCACCACTGATCGCGAGGTAGGCGGCAGCGAGCCCGTCGTCGATCGTGACCCCGCTCGGCTTCGGGAACTCGAAACCGGTGACGAGGTCGTCATAATACGGGCCGTCGGCCGGAATGGTCAGAGGCGGGTTCATCGTGAGGTCTCCTGCGTTGCTTGCTCGACGAGCCGTTCGATCAGTGCGGGGTCATGCGCTCCGAGGGTGGGGACGACGGCCGTGGGGTCGGGGCAGCCCGAGATGTTGAAGGGCGGCCGATAGACCTCGGCGTTGCCGGTCGGCGTGGTCACGGTCATGAACCGGTCGAGCGCCCGGAGTTGCTCGTGCTCCCACAGCTCCAGCGGATCGTTGACGGAACTGTGGGCGATGCGGGCCGAGGCAAGCCGGTCGAGCACGACCTCGGCCGGAACCGCTGCGAAGGCTTCGACGATGGCCACTTCGAGGGCATCGATGTTGGCGATGCGCGCCTCGTTGACGGCGAAGCGGGCATCGGTCGCCATCGACGGATCGAGCAAGACGTCGTTGGCGAACAGCACCCACTCGCGTGCGTTCTGCACTGCGATCAGCACCTGTCGCCCACCCGCCAAGGGATACACGCCGTAGGGAGCAATCAGCGCATGCCGATGGCCGGCCCGTTTCGGGATCAGGCCGGAACCGGCAGCGGCATAGGTCGGCGCGGCGGTCCACTCGGCCAGGCATTCGAGCATCGAGATCTCGATGACCGCTCCCTCACCGGTTCGGTCTCGCCGACGAAGAGCCGCAAGGATCGACGACAGCGCGTACATGCCGGCCGAGATGTCGGCCACCGAGAACCCGACCTTCGACACCTGCTCCGCTCCGCCGGTCAGCGCCATGGCTCCGGCTTCGGCCTGGATCGCCAGGTCGTAGGCCTTGTCGTCGGTTCGGGGTCCCCCGAGGCCGTAGCCCGAGATGTCGCAGGCAATCAGGTTGGGGTGGTGTTCGACGAGTTGGGCCGCCGAGACCCCAGCGCCGCGAGGCTGCCGAGGGGCTGAGGTTCTGGATGAACACGTCGGCGCCGGCCACCAGCTGGTCGAACAGCGCCCGGTCGGCCTCGACCTTGAGATCGAGCTCGATCGAGTCCTTCCCTCGATTCGCCCACACGAAGAATGCGGAGCTGCCGCCGACCGTGGTGTCGTAGGCCCTGGCGAAATCGCCCTCGCCTCGCCGTTCGACCTTGAGGATTCGCGCCCCGAGATCGGCGAGCTGACGCGTGGCGAAGGGGGCTGCGACGGCTTGTTCGAGGGCGACGACCACCACATCGTCGAGTGGAGCGCTCACGCGGTCGTCTCGTCGTCGGCGAGCGCCACGCCGCCGAGTTCGAGAAGGCGACGAGCCCGAACGATGATGGGTTCGTCGATCATCTGACCGTCGACGACGGCAAGTCCGGATCCGCCGGCAGCAGCGGCTTCTGCTGCTTCGATGACTCGGCGGGCGTCGGCAATCGCTGCGTCGCTGGGGCTGAAGGCTCGGTTGGCCCGGGCGACCTGGGCGGGATGGATGCAGAGCTTGCCCCCGAAACCGAGGTTCGCTGCTTCGTCGGCTTCACGATCGAACCGCTCGTGGTCAGAGAAGTCGACGACCACCTGGTCGAGTGCAACGACGTTCGCGGCCCGGGCGGCGAAGGCGAGCTGGGCCCGGGCAACGGCGACTTCGTGATTCGACGCCGTACGCGTGCCGCCGAGATCGGTCACGAAATCTTCGGCTCCGAGGTAGACCGCGTCGAGACCGGCGGCGCAGATCTCGTTGGCCGCGAGCAAACCTCGTGCGGTCTCCACTCCACCGATCATCAGGGCATCACCCAGACCCGCCATGGCCATGGCCCCACGGGCGAAGTGCACATCGGCTGCCGAAACGAGCATCGGCACGACGACGCCATCGGCCGACGCCACCGCAGCAGCAGCCAGGTCGTCGAGGAAGTGCGGTGTCGCCAGTCCGTTGACCCTCACCATGAGTGCGAGTTCACCACGATCGATCGATGAGGCGCCGACGGCGCGAAGCGTGTCGCGGGCCTCGGCCTTGCCTGCTTCGGGCACGGCGTCTTCGAGGTCGAGGATCCCGAAGTCGGCACCGACGGACTGCGCCTTCTCGATGAAGCCCACTCTCGTTGCCGCTCCGAACAGGCCGCTACGCCATCTCGATGCCGGCCGGCTCTCCTTCGAAACGCCGGCGAGGTCCACGCCGCTACTCATCCCAGAAACCCTGGAGTCTGAGCGCCTCGGCAGCAGCAAGACCGCTCTCTCGTAGGTGGTGCTCCATGGCGATTCGAGCAGCCTCACCGTCTCGTGCCTTCAACGCGTCGACGATCGCTCCGTGGTGCTCGACCGTGTGACCATTCCACCCGTCGGCGAACTCGTAGTAGTTCGCCGGCACGGAGCGTTCGAGGTGACGGAGCAACCAGCGGGTGCGGCGCGGCGCTGCCGAGTTGATCAACCGGTGGAACTGGTGATTCAAAGCCGAAAGGTCTTCGCTCGACGTTGCGTCGAACCGACCGTGCACCTCGACCAGGGCATCGATCTGGTCATGGGTGAGTGTCGTGGCGGCGAGGGATGCCGCACGACCGGAGACGACGCCGAACAATTCGTAGTGATCGACGATGTCTTCGGGCGTGAGTCGGGCAACGAATGCGCCGCGCCGAGGCGTCACGTCGAGCAGGCCCTCTTGGCCGAGCACGACCAGTGCCTCGCGGATCGGGCTACGGCTGACGTCGAGCGCCTGACTGACCGCGTCTTGGTCGATCTTCTCCCCCGGTTTCAGCGCTCCGGTCAGGATCAGATCTCGGATGTAGGCGGCGATCTCGTCGGAGAGACTCCCCCGGCGACGAATCTCGGGCTCGACGCGTCGATACACGCTGTCCTTGCCGTCGTTGTCGAAGACCTCGATCATGGTGTCGTGGTGCCGCCGGCTTGATCGACGATGCTGATGGCGCCGCTGGGGCAACGCTCGATCACGATGGCCGCACGGTCAGCCGGCAGGGTGGCTCCATCGACGACGGTCGAGATGGCATCGTCGTTGATGAAGAACACATCAGGCTCGAGCATCTCGCACTGGCCGATACCAACGCAGATGGTGTCGTCGACGGCGAGCAACACGTTGTCGTTGGTTGGTTGCCCTCGGTTCTCTGGTTGCCCTGTGTTCTCTGGTTGCCCTGTGTTCTCTGGTTGCCCTGTGTTCATGAGGTCCTCGCTTCCACGTCGAAGTCGACGGCCAACACGCCGTGGACGAAGTTGGACGCGACGCGTGTTGCCGGTTCCTTTGGTCGAAGAGCGATGTTCGATGCGAGCAACTCCTCGAGCAGGATCTTGATCTCCATCCGGGCCAGGAACGCTCCCAGACAGAAATGCGATCCACCGCCACCGAAGGCGAAGTGAGGATTCGTTTCGCGACTCAGATCGAAGACGAACGGATCCTCGAAGACCTCGGGGTCTCGATTGGCCGAGGCGTACCACATGACCACCTTGTCACCGGCAGCGATCGAGGTGCCCGAGAGCTCGGTGTCCTCCGCCGCAGTCCGGCGCATGTGGAGCACCGGTGTTGCCCAGCGCAGCACCTCCTCGACCGCCTGATCCATCTTGTCGGGGTGCTCGCGCAGCCACTCCAGCTGGTCGGGGAACTCGGCCAATGCCATGGCACCATGCGTGATCGCCGTACGGGTCGTTTCGTTGCCAGCAAAGATCAACACGTGGAAGAGGTTTCGGTACTCGCTGTGACTGAGACGATCACCGTCGTCCTCGGCGAGCACGAGCATCGTCACGATGTCGTCTCGAGGCTCGATCCGACGGGCGGTCCCAAGCTGCTCGCCGTATTCGAACAGCGCGTGGCTCGCAGGGCTTCCGAACGGCAACAGCCTGAGTTCGGTGGTGTTGCCGAACGCATCGGGGGGAAGCGAGGGTTGATCACCGGTGCCCTCCACGAGGTAGTTGGACAGCTCGACCAGATAGTCGGCGTCTTCGACCGGCACACCGAGAATGGTGAGGATGACTCGAATCGGCAGGGGCGCCGCCACCATCTCGACCCAGTCGCCGCCTCCGGCTGCGACGTACTCGTCGAGAAGCTCCCGGGCGATGGCGCGGGTGGTGTCTTCCCACACCCTGATGTTGCGCGGCGTGAACGCCTTGGAGACCAGTCGACGCAGGCGCGTGTGGTCGGGGGCGTCAGTGTCGATGATCGAGCGACGTGCTTCGAGCGCGTCGGCCTCGAGGTCCCACAGATTGGTGTGGCCGATGCCCGATGAGAAGACGGCCGAGTTGGCCGAAACCGCCTTGACATCGGCGTGGCGGGTCACGGCCCAGAAGCCACCGCCTTCGTAGGGGTGCCAGACGAGTCCGGGGGTTGCCCGCATCTCGGCCATGACGTCGTAGGGAATGGCCTTGGTGTACTGCTGAGGCGAGGTGAGGTCGGGCGCAATGGTCGACCCGGTCTCGGCTTCGGTATCGGTATCGGCAGTCATGTCAGCTGTGCTCCAGGTAGCGGGCTCGTTCCCAGTCGTTGATGTCGTCGCCCTCGCCGGCGTGTTCGGCACCGAGGGCCACTTCGTGAGCGACGATCGACGCGAAGCTCTTGGCGAAGGTGTCGCCAAGCTGTGCCGCCAGCGGACTGCCCTCGAAGGCGGCGAGTGACGCTGACAGGTCGGTGGGCAGCGGGACACAGTCGCCGGGGTTCGTGTACATGTCGCCGACGCCGGGCGCCGGCAACCCGAGGTTGCGCTCGATGCCGTCACAGCCGGCGGCCAGGAGCCCGGCGATCATGAGGTAGGGATTGGCGTCGGCACCGGCCGACCGATACTCGACCCGGTTGGCCGCCGATCCGGCTTCGACGATGCAACGAGCCATCACCGAACGGTTGTCGAGACCCCAGTGGATGTGGGTCGGGCAGAAGGTGTAGGGCCGAACCCGACGCGGGCCGTTGATGGTCGGCGCCCCGAGCACGGCAAGGGCCGAGGCATGTTCGAGTTGTCCGGCCAGCCAGCGCGCCATCAGATCGTTGGGGGTGCCGTCGCTGTCGGCAAAGGCGTTGCGACCGTTGGCCTTCAAGCTCGTGTGGATGTGCATGCCGGAGCCGGACTGGTCGGCCCATGGCTTTGGCATGAAGGTCGCCCGGAGCCCGTGGGCGGTGGCGACCTGCTTCACGATGCTCTTGAAGAGCACGGTGGAGTCGGCCATCCTCATCGCATCGGAGGGTCCCGTGTTGACCTCGACCTGACCCGGGCCGTACTCGAGGTTCGACGACTCGACCTCGATACCTGCGCCGGCAATGGCCTTGCGCATGTCGTGCAGGACCTCTTCGAGGTCGAGTCGCTGGGTGAGCGAGCTGTATTGGATGTCGTTCATCACCGGCTCCCACTCCGGCGTGCACAGGTAGAACTCGAGCTCGGTGGCAACGAAGGGATCGATGCCGAGCTGGGCACACCGCTCGACTTGGGTCGCCAGCACACCGCGCGGGGCCAAGGGATGCCGGGCGTCGTGATGATCGACCGCTTCGGAGAACACCAGTGCGTACCCCGGGCGATGGGTCAGGATCCGGGTGGTGCCGACTTGGGGTACGAGACGGCAGTCGAGGTAGCCCGAGTCCATGTTGACGAACTCATTCTCGGGAAGGTCGTTCTGGATGTCGAACACGAACATCGCATCGGCGATGTTGACGCCGGCGGTGTTGATCGACGCGAGGAACCGCGAGATCGGTACCCGCTTGCCCCGCAGGTGTCCCTGCGTGTCCGGCGCTGCGACCTCGACGGTGTGCACCGCGCCGCTTGCGGCCAACGAGGCCAGGTGCTCGAGCGACATCTCTTCCATGGCGTGCCTTCTTTCCAACTGGTGAATGGAGTCTTGCTGCAAGGGGACGGGGGTGGATCAGGTGCGACGACGAAGCTTCGCTCAGTAGCTCTTCGGGAGGCCGAGGGCCTTCTCGCCGAGGAAGGCCAAGATCAGATTGTTGTTGATCGGCGCCACTTGGTAGAGCCGCGTCTCGCGGAACTTGCGCTCGACGTCGTACTCGACGGCAAAGCCGAAACCGCCGTGCGTATCGACCGCGGCATTGGCCGCTGCCCAGGAAGCGTCGGAGGCGAGCATCTTCGCCATGTTCGCTTCGGCCCCGCAGGACTTGCCGCTGTCGAACAGGGTTGCTGCCTTCCAACGCATGAGATTGGCGGCTTCGAGATTCGCATAGGCCCGAGCGAGGGGGAACTGCACGCCCTGGTTGGCGCCGATCGGGCGGCCGAACACGTGACGCTCGTTGGCGTAGGCGGCAGCACGCTCCAGCAGGAACCGGCCATCGCCGATGCATTCGGATGCGATGAGGATGCGCTCGGCGTTCATGCCGTCGAGGATCTGGCGGAAGCCGTTGCCCTCGACCCCGATCAGTGCATCGGCGGGGATGGTCACGTCGTCGAAGAAGACCTCGGTGGTTGCGTGGTTCATCATGGTTTCGATCGGGTTGATCGTGAGGCCGGGAATGAGGTCGCCTTGGTCGTTGCGCATCTCGACGATGAAGACCGAAAGTCCACTCAGACGGTCCTCGACCTCTTCGATCGGCGTGGTGCGTGCCAGGAGGATCATGAGGTCGGAGTGCTCGGCTCGCGAGGTCCAGATCTTCTGGCCGTTGATGCGCCAGACGTCGCCGTCTCGCTCGGCCTTCGTGCGGATCTTCGTGGTCTCCGAACCGGCTCCGGGCTCGGTCACGCCGAAGGCCTGGAGTCGGAAGGAACCGTCGGCGACCTTCGGCAGGTAGCGCTGCTTCTGCTCTTCTGAACCGTGACGCAGCAACGTGCCCATCACGTACATCTGGGCGTGACAGGCGCTCGGGTTGCCGCCCGAGGCCGAGATCTCCTCGAGGATCACCGACGCCCCGGCGAGGCTCAGACCACCGCCGCCGTACTGCTCGGGAATCAGTGCGCCCAACCAGCCGTGGCGCGTGAGATCGGCGACGAACTCGGTGGGGTACCGATTCGGTTCCAGACCCTGCCAATAGCTGCCGGGGTACTTGTCGCACAGTCGTCGGACTTCGGCACGAATGGTTGCGAAATCGTCTGGCTCGTCGAAGTTCATTGGCTACGAGATTCCTCTCAGGTGTTCGAACGGGAGATTTTCTACAAAGAATGCAAAATGTAAGGTCAGCGGGCCGCCGTGGGGCCAACGGCCGGGGGTCAGGCCGGGGCGGCCGATCCGAGGTAGGCCGACTGCACGATCGGATTGGCCTGGATCTCATCGGGCGTACCGACGGCGATGATTCGGCCCTGATCGAGGGCATAGATGCGATCACTGATACCAGTGATGAAGTTCAGGTCGTGATCGATCACCAGCACGCCGGCACCGATCGTCGCCGCCATGTGACGAACCTGCTCGATCATCTCGTCGGACTCGGCGTCGCTCATGCCGCTGGTGGGCTCGTCGAGCAGGAGGAACTGGGGGCTCATGGCCGCGGCCCGGGCGAGTTCGAGACGTCGGGAGTTGCCGTAGTCGAGTTCGGAGGCTCGTCGATCTCGGTGGTCCCACAGTCCAGCTTCGGCGATGAGCTCGTCGATACCGGGCCGAACTCGATCGCTGCGATGGACCTCGGCGACGCGGGCTGCCACCTCGACATTCTCCCGGACGGTGAGCGAGGAGAACAGCCGCAGGTTCTGGAACGTACGGACGATCCCCGAGCGGGCGAGCGTGTGCGGTGGCACACCCGTGAGATCGCGGTCGTCGATACCAAACCGGCCCTCGGTCGGCGTGACCATGCCCGTGATCACATTGACCAGCGTCGTCTTTCCCGCCCCGTTCGGACCGATCAGACCGACGATCTCGCCACTGTTGGCGCTGAGTGAGGCACCGGACAGGGCACGGAAGCCGCCGAAGACCACCGAGAGATCGGAGGCTTCGAGCACGCCGGCGTCGATGCGGTCGGTTTCGGGGAGCGGGTCGGGTTTGGCTTCGGCGCGCCGTCCGAATCGCCGGTACAGCCAGTGGTCGAGTTCCCAGTCGTCGAGCAAGCCGTCGGGGCGCAGGATCATGAACCCGAGCATGGCGAGGCCGAGGAAGATGTCGGTGAGGCCGGGGCGGAAGAGCACGTCGGTGATGGTGCCGTCGAGACTGAGGCCGAGGATCTCGGTACCTTCGGTCCCGAGCCGGCGCGTCAGTTCTCGGCCGGCCGTGATGATCACGACGCCGGCGAGCGACCCGGTGATGCCCTTGCGCCCGCCGACGATCAGCATCACCAGCGTGAGCAGCGTGTAATCGAAGAAGAAGAATTTCGGTGTGATGTTGCCGATCGAATAGACCCGAAGGCAGGCAGCGACAGCAACGAAACTCACCGACAGCAGCAGAGCGATCATTTGTTGCACCTGGGGGTTCACGCCCATCGCCCGGGCGGCGAGGTCGTCTTCCCGTGCTGCCTGAGCCAGCCGGCCACTCCGGCTTTGAGCGAACAGGCGGGCGACGACCAGGCCGGCGATGAGGGCCAGGTAGATCGGGAGGCGGGTGTCGAGGGTTCGCCCGACGGAGAACGACAGGCCGGCACGGTCGCCGCCGGTCAGGTCGGTCCAGTTGATCGCCAATTCGTGGGTGACGAACAAGAGAGCGAGCGTGATGACGGTGGCCGACACCGCGCCCGATTGAGCTCCGGAGCGGGCAAGGCCGAGTCCGACCAGTACGGCAACGGCCAGGGTGACCCCGACGGCAACGAGCGTGGCGACCAACGGCGAGAGCTGCACGGTGTCGAGGTCGAGCGGCGCATTGCGAATGACGGTGCCCTTGCGCTGCGGGTCGATGGCGAGCACGGCGAAGGCGTAGCCGGCGATGGCCGCAAAGCCAATGTGGCCGAACGAGAGGACGCCGGTGTTGCCGATGTAGATCTGGAGCCCGATCACCAAGATGGCGTCGATGAGCATCGCAGTGACGAGATCGTCGGCAGAGCCGCCGACCACGGCGGTGTAGAGCAAGCCGCCGCCGACGAGAATCACGAACTGGATGAGTGCTCCGCCGATCGGGAACGCAATGTCTCGATCCTTCAGTCGAAACACGTCAGACCCTCTCGGCATGGCTGACGGTGATCAAGCCCTGCGGTCGGAAGATGAACAGCAGCGCGATCAACGCGAACACGACACCGTCGGTCAGGCTGGCGATGCTTCCTGGCAGATTCGACCGCAGGAGCACTTCGGCCAGGCCGAGCGCAAACCCGCCGAGTACCGCTCCCTTGAGCGAGCCGAGGCCGCCGATCAGCGCGGCGAGCACGCCCTTCAGCATCGGGGTGATCCCGGCGCCGGGGCTCGTCTGCCCGGCCCGCATGAGCCAGAACACGCCGGCGATTCCAGCAAGGAGTCCCGACAGGATGAAGGCCCCTCGGATCACCCGGTCGGACTTGATGCCCATGAGCCGCGCGGTGTCGAAGTCTTCGGCGGCGGCACGGAGCGACAATCCGAACATCGTGCGTTGGAGAAACAGCGCCGTGAGTCCGAGGACCACGAGGGTCACCACGATCACGATGGCGTCGTAGACCTCGATCGAGATCGAACCGATGCTGAAGGTGTCGGTGATCCAGCCGGTTCGATCGAAGCTGCGCACCGAGGTGGACACGTACATCAAGAAGATGGCCTCGACCACGAAGTGCACGCCGAACGACGTGAGTAGCAGGGTGAAATCGGGTGCGCCTCGCACCCAACGAAACGCCACCTGCTCGATGATCACCGAGGTGACGATCGCGGTGACCACCACAGCGGGAGCGATCACGTACCAGGACTGATCGTTGAGGAACATCCAGTAGGCCACGTAGCCGCTCACGGTGATCAGCTCGCCGTGAGCAAAGTTCACGAGGTGCATGACCCCGAAGATGACGGCGACGCCAAGCGCCAGGAGCGCATAAATACTGCCCCGACCGAGTCCGTCGACGAGGTTTTGGATCAACTGGTTCACGCGATCGGCCCGTTCATGGGTGGTCCGTTCATGGTCGGTCAGCTCCCGACGAAGGTGTCGAAGAGGTTGTCGTTGGCGAGCAGCTCGGCACCAGTGCCCTGGGCAACCAGCGAACCGCTGCGAAGGACGTAGGCCCGATCCGACGCTGCGAGCATGCGGGCGGCATTCTGCTCGACCACGAGCAGGGTGCGCCCCTGTTCTCGCAGCGCGACGATCAGGTCGAAGACGACATCGATCAGGATGGGGGCGAGACCGAGTGACGGCTCGTCCATCATGAGGAGGCGTGGCTTCGACATCAGCGCTCGAGCGATGGCGAGCTGCTGGGCCTCGCCGCCGGATAGGTAGCCCGCCGAGGTGTCGTGCTTGTCTCGCAGTACCGGGAAACGCTCGAACATCTCGTCGACCAACGCGGTTCGTTCGCCAGAGGAGACGGTGACGCCACCGACCTTGAGGTTCTCGACCACGGTCAGGTCGGTGAAGATCCGCCGATGTTCGGGCACGAGGGCGAGACCGAGTCGGAGCAGATGGTCGGGGCTCTTCCCGGTCACGTCCGTTCCTTCGAATCGCACCACGCCGTCTGCCGGCTGCAGGAGCCCGGCGATCGAGCCGAGCAGCGTGGTCTTGCCGGCCCCGTTGGGTCCGATGAGGCCAACGACCTCGCCGGACCCAACGCTCAGGCTGACATCACGCAGTGCCGAGATCGAGCCGTATTTGGTGGTGAGTCCCTCGATCTCGAGCATGACCGCTCAGTCCCAGTTGGCAGCGAGGGTGTCGACGCCGTCGACCACGAGGTGGATCGACACGGGCTTGACCGGAATGCCGTTGGTGCCGACATAGCTCATCTCGCCAGTGAAGCCCTCGAAGCTCGAGATGTTGGCCACCGCTGCCCCGATCTCCATGGGATCGGTGCAACCACAGTCGGCAATGCCCTGGAGTCCGATGAGGAGCGAGTCGGCGTAGAGCCCGGCGAACGAGCCGGATTCGATCGCTTCGCCGTTGGCAGCCTCATAGGCCTTGAGCAACCGATCGATGCGGTTGCCGTCTTCGACGAAGGCGTGGGTGGTGTGCACGATGCCGTCGATGTTCTGCTCCGCCAGACCACCGGTGGCCTCGAAGGCGTCGGCGCCCATGTAGGTGAGAGCGTCGAGGCCCTGGCCTTCGAACTGACCTCGCAGTGCGGTCATCTGGAAGCCGAGCATGGCCGAATACACGACCTCGTTCCCCTCGGCGATGCCGGCGACCTCATTGACCTGGGCCGAGAAATCGACGTCTTCGACCGGGACGTAGGTCTGATCGCTGATCACCTCGCCGCCACCGGCTTCGAAGACCTCGGTGAAGATCTCGGGGTTGTAGCCAAAGTACGGACCGGGGGCCGAGAAGGTGATGGCTCGGGTGAAGCCCTGCTCGAGCGCGTACTCGGCAGCGGCGGTGGCCTGACCGGTGTCGTCGAAGGTGACGAGGAACGAATTGGCGCCGACGTCGGGAAGGCTCGGCTCGGTGGAGGCAGCGAAGAAGACCGGGATCTTGCCTTCGGTGACCTGCAACACCGGCTGGCCGAAGTCCGCGAACGGTGGGCCGATCATGAAGTGTGCGCCGAAGTCGACGAGGTCTTGGGTGGCACGCTTGGTGACCTCTGGGTCGCCCTGGATGTCTTGCACCTGGGTTTCGACCGGCGAACCGTTGACGCCACCGGCGCAGTTGATCAGCTCGGCGAGGAACGTTGCCGCCTCGCTGCCTGGGATGTCGGCGTAGCCCGAGACCTCGCTGAAGTCCATGGCGAGACCGACCTTGATCGGATCGCCGGTTGGCGCCTCGGCGCAGTTGGCGAGATCGGCATCGAGCACCGCATCGACGTCGACTGCCGGGGTGCCAGCGGTTCCGCCTCCGGTGCTTTCGCCCTCGCTTCCGGCGCTGGTGGACTCGTCACCGGACGAGCCCTCGGCAGCATCACTGCCACTTGATCCGCAGGATGCGGCAAGCAGGGCGAGCCCGGTGAGCAGGGCCGCTAGTCGTTTCGAGGTCATGCTGTTCGATTTCATACAGTGTCTCTCCCTTGGTCGAGCCCTGGCGGGCTCATGGCAATCGATTTCTCGCGAGTGGTCGTCACGAGCCTTCACCGTGCGAAGACAGAATGCCTCGCAGCGAAATTAAATACAATAGACAAAACGAACTTTTGAGTTTCGGGAAGCTTTCGCCGAACTGATCCCCGTGCCGCCCGCGCCGGGCAGCCGTTCGACCTCGGCGGCTAGCCGTTGGCTGCTGCGCTCCGTGGAACGACGGCGACGGGCAGCCGCTTCATCCCGGTGACGAAGTTCGACCGCAGATAGGCCTCGTCGCCGGTCTGCTCGACCGACTCGATGCGCTTGACGAACTCCTGCAGTGTCACCCGGAGTTCCATGCGGGCCAGCCACGCACCGAGGCACAGGTGAGGACCGCCGCGGCCGAAGGCCATGTGATCGTTGGGCGTGCGACCGAGATCGAGCTCGTAGGGACGATCGAACTGTTCCTCGTCGTAGTCGCCCGAGATGAAGTACGTGACCACCTTGTCGCCGGCCGCGATCGTGCGGCCTCGCAGTTCGGTATCGGTGGTGGCGGTGCGCCGGAAATGCATGGTGACCGTGGTCCAACGCAGGAGCTCGTCGACGGCGAGATTCCACTCGTCGGTCGTTGCCGTCTGCAACTGCTGGATCAGATGCGGGCGATCCATCAGCGCCTTCATACTGCCGGCCATGGTGTAGCGCGTGGTGTCGTTGCCGGCGGCGACGAGCAACGTGAAGAAGTTGTTGAACTCGTGCTCGGTCAGCTGCGATCCATCGGTGGTGGTGGCGAGCAACTGGGTGATGATGTCTTCGGTCGGGTCGGCTCGCCGTAGCGCTGCCTGCTGCCGGGCGTAGTCGAACAGCTTGAAGCCCGACGGTGAGCGGAACGGCATCATCCGATACTCATCGGTGTCGGCCTGATCGACGACGAAGTCGGTGAAGTCGGGGTCGGCGTTGCCGAGCAGGGAGTCGCCGAGTTCGACCAGCATGGGGCCGTCTTCGTCGGGCGTGCCCATCAGTCGACCGAGCATGCGCATCGGCAGCTGCTTCGCCACCTCCTCGACGAAATCGAACGAACCCTTCGCCACGGCGTCTTCGCAGACCTCGGCCGCGAGCTCGCGGATCTGGTCTTCGTAGGCCTCGACCTGTTTGCGAGTGAAGCCCCGGCTCACCAAGCGCCGAAGGCGGGTGTGCGAGGGAGGATCGTGCTCCATGATGGTGCGCCGCGCCTCGGTCTCCTCTGGTGTCATCTCCTCGAGTCGAATGCCCTGGGTGGACGTGAAGGTGGCGACGTCTCGACTCACGTCGATGATGTCTCGATACTTCGTGACGGCCCAGAAGCCCGAACCATCGACCTCGTCGATCCAACTGACGGGATCGTTCGCCCGAAGCCGCTTGAACTCCTCGTGCGGGACCCCCTGGAGGTACGTGTCGTGAGCGGTCAGGTCGATCGATGTGGTGTCCCCGGGCATGAGCGGGCATGGTAGTTTGGACCCAAACGATTGTCGACCCGCTTCGTGTCGACTGTCACAGCACTGCCATCATCTGCTGACCGCCACTGCTCTGAAGGGGAACCACCATGGGAGAAATCGTCGGCGTCGGACTCGTTTCACACGTACCGACGATCATGCTCGAGCCCGATGTTCGACGCGAGCTGAACGAGGGTCGAGAGATCTCGCTCGTTCCCGGCATGCACCGACTCAAGGCCGAGGTGCTGGCCCCGCTCGCCGCCGACACCATCGTGGTGCTCGACACTCACTGGGCTTCGACGGTCGAGGTGCTCGTCAGCGCCCACGAGCGTCGCTCCGGTTTCTACACCTCCGAGGAACTCCCCCGCGGCATGTCATCGGTTCCCTATGACCTGCCCGGCGACCCCGAACTCGCCAACCTGTTCGCCGAAGAAGTGTGCGCCGACGGTTCCTGGGCCACGGCGATCGACAACGAGCATCTCCCGATCCACTATCCGGTGGTCAATCTGGCGCACTACCTCCAAGCCGACGAGCGGTGGATCGGTGTCTCCACCGTGCAGACCGGCGAGACCGACGACTTCCTCCTCTTCGGTCGGGCGCTGGGTCGAGCCGTTGCCCGATCCGACCGCCGGGTCGTGGTGCTGGCATCGGGCGGGATGAGCCACCGGTTCTGGCCACTTCGCCAGCTGCGGGCCCACGAATCCTCCGACCCGGTACATCTGCGGACGCCCGAGGCGCGAGCTGCCGACGAACAGCGTCTCGAGTGGATGCAGGCCGGCGATCATCGCTCGATCATCGAGTCGATGCCCGAGTACGCCGGCTTCGCGCCCGAGGGTCGGTTCGGCCACTACCTCACCATGGCCGCATCAGTCGGCGGGGTCGACTGTAAGGCGCCGGGCCGCCTGTTCAGCGACTACGAGAACTCGGTGGGGACCGGCCAGGTCCACGTCTGGTTCGATCGGCCGGCCAATGGCTGGACACAGCCGACTGAGCGACTGACCGACTGAGCGAATGACCGACTGACCGAGTTCAGCGGCTGGTGCGGGCCGCCAGCGCTCGATCGACCAGCCAGGCCCACACGGGTTCCTCACCGTCGAGCATCTCGGGATGCCACTGCACCGCGATCACATCGTGACCATCGAGCTCGATTGCCTCGACCGTGCCGTCGGACGCACGGGCCGACAACGTGAGCCCGTTGCCGAGTTCGTCGACGGTCTGGTGATGGAGCGAGTTCGCCTGGAAGGTCTCGCCGTACAGCGCACCGATGCGGGTGGCGGTATCGAAGACGACCTCATGGCACCGATCGTTGGTCGGCACGTCGTAGCGGGCATGCTCGGGCACGCTCTGATGCAGCGTGCCACCGGCGTAGACATTGAGCATCTGGAGTCCACGACAGATACCGAGCACCGGCAGTCCCTGTTCGACGGCTCCGCCCAGCAAGGCGAACTCGAACGCGTCACGTTCGGGCTCGGTGTCGCTCGAGGTGTTCTCGTGCCCGTACCGCTCGGGTTCGATGTCGGCGCCACCAGACAGCACGACACCATCGAGCAGACCGAGGTAGGCAAGAGGGTCGGCCTCGACGGGCAGGTGTACCGGGAGACCACCGGCGGCCATGACCGCACGTGCGTAGTCGGTGAAGTACAGGTCGGTGTCGAGGTGCCCGAGGTTCTCGGGGAAGCCTGCCATGGTGCCGACCTTCCGGCGGCGCCCCGGCAGTCCGATGACGGGTCGAATGGTCTGGGTCATGCCGTGGTGCTCTCGATCGATTCGATGGGGAAGCCGGCGACATCGGTCAGGAACCAGTCGACCAGCCGGAAGGTGTTCGGCCGCGCCAGTGCAGCGTTGCGCTCGGTGTCATCGAGGAGTTCATCGGAACTCCGCTCCAAGTTCGCCATCTCGTCGTGGCCACCCATCTCGAGCCAGAGCTCGACATGGGCCCGGTCGACCTCGGGATGGAACTGCACGCCGAGGTTGCGACGGAGGCGGAAGGCCTGCACGCACGTGTCGTCGTAGGCCAGCACCTCGGCATCGGGCGGCGGTTCGCTGCGGTCGTAGTGCCACTCCATCCACGGCCCGCGACGCGAGCACATCGGGCATCGTCGACTCGACCTCGAACCAGCCGACCTGCGGCACCTCGGCCGGCACGGTGCTGCCGCCGAGGGCCGACGCCAGGGCCTGGAAACCGAAGCACACGCCGAACACCGGCGTGCCCGCCGAGTCGCAGGCTCGCAGGAAGTCGAGCTCGCGCCCGATCCACGAGCCGATCGTGTCGTCGTCGTACACCGACCAGATCGCACCCATCGGCACGACCAGGTCGAAGTCGTTCGGATCGGGGAACGGTTCGTGGCTCTCCGGTCGAGTCGACCGACTCACCGATGGCCATCTCGACCAGTTCGAAACCGTGGTGCTGCAGACGCTCGCCGACCATCGTCGAAAGCGACCCGGGATCGTGAACGATGATGAGCGCTCGCATCGAGCGGAGACTATCGCCGTTGCCGTGCCCGGTCGGCTCGCTCGGCTGCGCTCGCTCATGACAGGTGCCGTTCGAGACCGTAGCGGATGTGTTCGACCATCTCGGCACGAGCGTGATCGGCGTCGCCGGCCGCGACGGCCTCGATCAGCACTCGGTGATCCTCGACGAGATCGACCTCGGTGGCCGGGTACTTCTGGCCGTAGGCGAAGGACGCGAGGCTGGCGCCCCAGAGCGAATCGAAAGCCGACAACAGCAGACCGTTGCCGCACTGTTCGAGGAACGATCGGTGAACGGCCCGATTGGCGGTGTAGGTGTTCCCATCGAGCGCCGCGGACGCCACTGCCGTTTCGATGAGGACGACACGGTCGGATCGATCAGGCTGGGCGCACAGCAACACGATGGCGTGGCCCTCGATCGCTTCCCTCGCCTGATACAACTCGACCACCTCTCGGTCACCGACCGTTCGCACTTCATAGCCACGCCGACCGGTCGCCTCGATCAGGCCCTCCGCCTCCAGCCGCAGCAGTGCATCTCGCACCGGGGTCCGCGAAACACCCAGCGCCTCGGCCAGCTGATCCATGATCAGCCGATCACCGGGAGCGATCCGACGATCGAGCACGGCGTCGATCAAGGAGTCGTAGACCTGCTCGGCCAGCGACGGCTGTCGGCCACCGATCGGGTTCACGAGCGGTCTGGCATCGATCGCAAGGGAGAGCTCGTCAGGCACGGTAGCCCTCCCGGGTCTGCGGCAGCTTGGCATCGAGCAGGCGAGACGCAACGACCGTGCGGAGGATCTGCGCCGTGCCGCCGCCGATGGTGAACATGCGAACGTCACGACACATCCGTTCGAGCGGGCGGCGCCGCGAATAGCCGGCGGCACCGAAGAGCTGCAGCGCGTCGTTGGCGACGTCGATGGCGTTCTCTGCCGTGAAGATCTTGGCCTGCGCTGTCAGTGCGGGATCGGGGAACTCGCTCCCGTCGGGCCCCCGGGATTCGGCGGCCCGGTAGGTCAGGCTGCGAGCCGCTTCGAGCCGGGTGCTCATGTCGGCGAGCATCCACTGCAGGCCCTGGAACTCGGCGATCGGGCGACCGAACTGCTCGCGTGTCTTGACGAACGCCAAGGCTTCCTCGTAGGCGCCCGTCGCAACACCGAGTGCCACGGTTCCTGCGCCGACCCGCTGGGCGTTGTAGGCGTTCATCAACTCGGCGAACCCTCGGCGGAAGCCCGACGGCGGCATCAGCACCATGTTGTTCGGCACCGCCATGTCATCGAAGATCACCTCGGTCTCGGGGATGCCCCGCAGGCCCATGGTGGGCTCTCGCTCACCGATCACGAGTCCTTCGGTCTCGTCTCGAATGGCGATGAAGCCGCCGAGCCCGAGTTCGGTGCCGTCGGTGTCGAACACACGGGCGAAGATCAGGTGCAGCTTGGAGACACCGCCGCCGGTGATCCAGTGCTTCTTGCCGTTGAGCACGAAGTGATCACCGACTCGGTCGGCTCGTCGTGGTCATGAGCGACGCCGCCGACCCGGCCTCGGGCTCGGTGATGCAGATGGCGGGCTTGTCGCCGGCCAGCACCATCGACGCGGCGAGCGACTTCTGCTCCTCTGACCCGTAGGCCATGATCGCCGAGATGGCACCCATGTTGGCCTCGACGGCGATGCGTCCGGTCACGCCGCACGCCCGAGCCATCTGCTCGACCACGAGCACGGCGTCGAGCAGGGAGTGGCCAGGACCGCCGTACTCGGTTGGCACGCACATGCCGGTGAAGCCGGCTTGCTGAAGTGCTTCGACGTTGTCCCACGGGTACTGCTCGCTGCGATCGACCTCGGCGGCACGAGGCGCGATCACGTCGGTCGGCGAGCTCTCGAGCTCGTGCCTGGAGGTCGAGCTGTTCTTCGGTCAGTTGCCACATGGCATGCTCCTGGTGGTCGGGTCGGCGGAGGTCGAACGGTCGTTGAAATGTGAGGTCATGAGGGTTTTGCCGCGTCTGCCCAACGCTCGATGAGCGTCGCGACCGAGCGTTCGCCGAGCGTTGCGCCGAGCCGGTCGGTCGAGCCCGGTGTTTCGCTGAGTCGCGGCACGACACCGGCAACGCTCAGTGCGCCGCCATCGTTGGTCGGCACGGTCACCACCGACTCGCGTGCAATCGTCTGGTCGTGCTCGCAGAAGTCCTGCACCGTGTGCACGATCGAGCAAGGCACCCCTGCCGTGTCGGTCAGTTCGACGATCGCCGCAGCAGTCGAGTGTTGCCGCCCAGTCGGCAACCAGTCCGTTGACCTCGTTGCGATGTGCGAGCCGTTGTGGCGTTGGTTTCGCACACGTTCGTCGGTGGCCAGGTCGGGCCGGCCCATCGCCATCGGTCAGGCGTTCGAACATGCGGTCGTTGGTGCAAGCGATGGTCACCCAGCGCTGATCACACGATCGGTAGTTGCTGTGCGGCACCGATCGATGGGTTTCGGCGCCCATCCGTGCTTCGCCCGAAACCGGTCGCGATGAACACGGGAATCAGCTCGTCGAGGAAACCGAGCGACCCCGTCGTAGAGCGCAACGTCGACGAGTTGGCCGCGTCCGCTCCGATGTCGTTGCTCGACGGCGAGCAGGATCGCCGAGTGCGCCGTAGACCCCGGAGACGTAGTCGGCGAGCGCCGCCGATCCCGAGAGTCCCGGCTGCTCGCCCGGCAGGCCGGTCAGATCGGTCATGCCGCAGAACGCCTCGGCGATTCGAGCGACGCCGGCGGCCCCCGCCAGCGGTCCGGTGCGGCCGAACCCGCTGAGCGACAGTTGGATGAGACGAGGATTGTCGACCCGCAGGCGATCGAAGCCGAGGCCCCAGCCGTCCATCGTTCCGGTTCGGTAGTTCTCGATGACCACGTCGGCGTCGACGCGACAGCGCACGGAAGGCCTCGGCGCCGGCGTCGGTCCGCAGGTCCAGTTCGACGCTCTGCTTGTTCCTGGTCTCGCTGAACCACCAGAAGGTGTCGCCGCCGGGGCTGGCGGTGCCCAGGCGTCGCATCGGATCGCCGATCTCGGGCTGCTCGACCTTGACGACCTCGGCGCCGAACTCACCGAGGATCGAACCGGCGAACGGCCCGGCCACGATGGTGGCCGCATCGATCACCCGAAGGCCGTCGAGCGGTCTCATCGGCTCGCACCTCGACGGGCAGTTCGGCGACACCGTTGACGAAGTTGGACCGCACATGGCGCTGGATCGCCCGCTCGTTCGGAGCGCACAGCTTGCGTCGAACCATCTCGTCGAGCAGCAGCGAGAGCTCGAGCCGCGCCAACGAGGCACCGAGGCAGTAGTGCGCGCCGCCACCACCGAACGCAACGCTTGCGCGGCACCCTCGGACGACGGAGGTCGAGCGTCGAGCGGTCGCTCGAACACCGTCGTCATCGAAGTTCGCGCCGGCGTACCACATGACCACCTTGTCGCCTGCGGCGATCGGCGTGCCCGACAGCTCGGTGTCTCTGGTGGCCGTTCGCCGGAAGTACAGGATCGGTGAGCAATGGCGAACGACTTCATCGGCAGCGAGCATCGAGCACCGCGGCGCTGCGCTGGGCGTCGTCGTCCCGCTGCTCGCGACCGCCGAGCAGGTCGACCCAAACGATCGAACTGATCGTCGAAATCGATCCACTGGGAGGCGAGGTGGGCCATGGCCGACCGGGTGGTTTCGTTCCCGGCGAAGATCATCAGCTGGAAGAAGCGGGCGAACTCGGTCTCGTCGAGTCGATCGCCGTCGATCTCGGCGATGGCCAGCTTCGACAGCAGATCGTCGCCCGGGGATAGCGAGCACGCGAGCTCGGGCCTTGGTTGCGTAGTCGTAGATGCCCCACGCCGCCGGGCTGTTGAACGGGAGTTCACGCAAGGGTGTGGTGTTGCCGTAGGCGGAGGGATCGAGTTCGACGCCCGACGTTCCCTCGACCAGGTGGTCGGACATCTCGATCATGAGCTGGTGATCGGCTTCGGGCACCCCGAGGATGTCGCAGATCACCCCGATGGGAATCGGCGCAGCGACGGTGCTCACCCAATCGCCGCCACCGTCGGCTTCGAGCGAGTCGAGCGCGGCCACGATCCGTCGCTTCGCTGACGTCGCGGTAGCTGTTCACGTGGCGGGGCGTGAAGGCCGCGCTGACCAGTCGACGAAGACGCGTGTGCATCGGCGGATCGAGGTCGATCATCGACGCTCGTTTCGCCCGCACATCGGCGTCGATGTCGTAGATCTGGATGTGGCCGAGCTCGGATGAATAGGTCTCGGTGTCTCGGGAGACGGCGACGAGATCGGCGTGCCTCGTCACCGACCAGAAGCCCGCGCCCCTGGGGACTGTCGGGGTTCCAGGAGAGCCCAGGCGTCTTGCGAAGGGTCGAGAAGACGTCGTGAGGAATACCGTTGTCGTACAGGCTCGGATCGGCCAGATCGAAGGTGGTCATCGACTGGTCTCCGGGATCGAGCTCTCCGGGATCGAGGGCACCGGGACGACAACGGTGCCGGCGGCGATGTCGATGACCTGGCGTTGCGCCAGCGACCCGCCAATGCGAGTGATGCCATCGGCCAAGGTGGTCAGTTGCGCCACCGCTGCCGACCGGCCCGCACCTCGGAGGGCGAGCACGGCCGAGGTGAGTGGCTCGACGACCTGGAGGAACAGTGCGTCGTTCTGCGACGTCGCCTCCACCCGTCCGCCGCCGGATGGTGTCGATCTGGCTGGCGTGCCATGCGGCGCCGAACGCAGGATCGGCGAGTCCGGCAAGCGCCGCGTGAAGGTCGAGGTAGCCGCAGGTGTGCCGGGCCGACACCTGCTTCCAGGCGTCGATGACCCGTTCCCAGCGGGCACCGAGGTCGACGCCTCGCGCCTCGAGGCGAATCAGTAGCGACGTCAGGTCGGCAAGCGTGAAGGCGGCGTCGGGCTCGGCCGGGAGGAGGTCGGCCACGTCCAGTGCTTCGTCGACTCGCTCTTCGGCAACGAGTCGGATGCCGCGGTGCCACCACAAGTGGGCCGCGAGGAGGTCGCTCGCCGGCCAATCGCCGTTCGGGTCGAGCAGTGCGTAGAGAGCGTCCGAATCGCCGCGCATCTCGTGCACGTGCGCTGCAGCATGACGAGCCCAGACGTCGCCGGGGTCGACAGCCAGCGCTCGATTCGCGAGCACGAGTGCGGTGTCGTAGTCGCCGACTTCCTCGTGAGCGAACGCCAGCTGACCGAGCACGATCCCATGAACCGGCTCACCGGCGTCGAACGCGCCGATGGCCCGCCGGCTCGATACCAGGCGAGCCCGATCGTCGCCGACATGGAGGTAGAGGTCGTGGGCAAGACGAATCGCCGCGAGGTCGCGCGGCCAGGCGTCGACGACCGCCTCCCACGCAGCGGCCGCCTCGGAGAAGTCGCCGGCGACCAACGAGCGAACGGCCACCAGGTGTGCGCGTTCGCGATCGCCGGTTTCGCCGGTCGACTTGTTGAGTTCGTCGAGATCGGCGACCACGGTCGGATGATCGAGGGGTGTCCCACCGAGTACCGCGGTCGCGATCCGCACGACGCGCCCGAGAGCGAAGGTCGGATCGTGCTCGATCGCGGTGGTCAGTTCCCCGATGGGATCGCCTCGCAGCGCGAGCAGCTCGTTCAGGGCGTGGTTCCATGCCGCCACGCTCGACGAGTGGTCGGCCGTGATCGGCACACCCCAGGCGTCGAGTTCGGAATTTCGTATACGAACCACGGCCCGACCCTACGACCGCTCGTGCGTCCCCGCAAGCGTCGCCAACCGGCGACAAACGGGCGGCAGCCGCTCGGCAATCAGGTGGCCGTGGGCGGCAGTGACTCGTGGTTTGGTCCAAGATGGGCAGATGACCGATCGACCCGTCGTACTCATCACCGGAGGTGGCTCCGGCATCGGCGAGGCGGCGGCACGCCGCCTCCGCCGTGACGGATGGGAAGTTGCAGTGACCGGCCGCCGTCCAGCGCTCGTCGGCCAGGTCGCCGACGACATCGGCGGCTTGGCGATCGTGGGCGACACCGCCGATCCTGATGATGCCGCCGAGACGATTGCTGCCGTCATCGACCGATTCGGCCGACTCGACGGCCTCGTCCTGAATGCCGGGCGGGGTGGCATCGGGTCCCTCGGCGACTTCGACCACGAGGACTTCGAGGCGGTGCTGCACACCAACGTCACCGGGGCCGCCATCATGGCGAGCCTCGCGCTCCCCCACCTGGTCGAGTCTCGTGGATCGATCGTGTCGGTTGCGTCGGTCGCCGGTCTGCGAGCTTCGCCGGAGTCACTCGCCTACTGCGCCTCCAAGGCGGCACTGATCATGCTCACCAGCTGCATCGCCCTCGACCACGGCCCGCAAGGAGTCCGAGCCAACTCGGTGTGCCCCGGCTGGACCCGCACACCCATGGCCGACGGCGAGATGGACGGTGCCGCTGCACTCCTGAGCGAAGCCGGCGGCACCGTGGTCGATCGCGAGGGCGCCTACCGGGCAGCAACCTCGTCGGTCCCGCTTCGTCGCCCGGCGTCGGCCGACGAGGTCGCCGGAACGATCGCCTGGCTGTTGTCGAGCGATGCCTCGTACGTGACCGGCACGGTCATCAACGTCGACGGTGGCAGCGTCCAGGTCGACGTGGCCACCACCATCTTCTCGAGCCCCGGCACCGGCGCCGACGGGTCGGCAACCGACGAACGACATCGATGAGCCGCGCACCTGGCCTGCTGATGATCCTCACCGAGAACGAGACCCTCGTGGATCGCGATGACCTCGGTGCCCTCGTCGAATTGGCCGTCATCGCCGAACGCGAAGGGTTCGACGCCGTCATGCTCAGCGAGCACGTGGCCCTCGGACCGTCGGCCGACGCGAACGGGCTCCCGACGAACCCGCGCATGTACGCCGCGCCCGGCAACCAGGATCCCCGTATGTCGTGGCCGAGCTCCATCGTGATGGCCTCTGCGATCGCCCAGGCAACGACGTCGATCCGCATCGTCCTCGGCGCACTGATCACCCCGCTGCGCAGCGCCGTGGTGTTGGCCAAGGACCTGGCAACGCTCGATCGGCTGTCGCAGGGTCGATTGGTGGTCCAACCGACGGTGTCATGGCACGAAGACGAATACGCGGCCGTCGGTGTGCCGTTCGAACAACGCGGACGGATCCTCGACGAGCAACTCGAAGCGATGTCGGGCCTGTGGGGACCATCGCCCTCGACCTTCCACGGCACCTACGTTCACTTCGACGACGTCTACTGCGAACCGAAGCCCTGGCGCCCCGAAGGCCCGCTCCTCTGGTTCGGCGGACAGACGCTGCACCCACCGCTCCTGCGCCGCCTGGTGAGCCGAGGGTCTGGCTTCCACCCGTTCGGCACACCATCGGCGACCGACCTCGAGACGTTGGCTTCGGCCATGGCAGCAGCCGGCCGATCGATCGATGATCTCGAACGCATCGGTGGAACGCGGGCGGTCTTCGAGGGCCCCGACGATCTCGCCGATGTGATGGCGTCGATGTCGAGTTTTCGCGACCAACTCGAAGCCGGCTGCACGATCTTCTGCATGAAGCCGTCGCAACACACCGACGACATCGATGCCGTGCCTGCAATCTGCCGCCAGATGGTTGCCCACCTGGGCACGCTCACCACGCAATGACTATCGTTTGCCCCCAAACGACCAACTGGGCAGGAGCGCATGATCAAGACGAAGCGGCAGCAGGAACTCGTGGCGATGATGGCCGACCTCGGACCCACCTTCGAGAAGCGAGCGTTCGAGTACGACAAGCACGCGGCGTTCCCCTACGAGAACTTCGACGATCTCGCTGCTGCCGGGTTTCTGAAGCTGTGCATTCCGGAACGCTTCGGTGGCCTCGGCGCCGATTTCGCCACCTACGCCCTGGTCTCGGAAGAGCTCGGCCGCCACTGTGGCTCGACAGCGCTCACGTTCAACATGCACACCGCGACCTGTCTGCTGACCGGTCCGATCGCCGATGCGCTCGATCTCAGCCCCGAGGATCGGGCGCTGCTCGACGAGAAACGCAGCGTCATGTTCGCCGACATCTGTGAGAACTCGACCATCCATGCCCAGCCGTTCTCCGAGGGTCTCAGTGCGGGCGCCACCACCGGCATCGCCACCACGGCCACCCCGGTCGAGGGTGGGTACCGCATCAACGGTCGCAAGATCTTCGCTTCGCTCTCCGAGGCCGCCGGCATGCACAACATCATCGTCGTGGTTCCGGGCGACGATCGTGTCCGTTTCATGGGCGTCCCGGGCGACGCCGACGGCATCTCGATCGTCGGCGACTGGGATCCGCTCGGCATGCGGGGCACCATCTCCAAGACCCTCATCTTCGACGACGTCTTCGTTCCCGCCGCCAACGAATGGTTGCCGCCGGGCATGTTCGACCAGATGGCCGCCGAGTTCCCCTTCTTCTACATGACTCTGTCCTTCGCCTACCTCGGGATCATGCAGGCCACCATCGACTTCACCCGTGACTATCTCCGTGGCGACGGCCCGAGTTCGGCCCGCGCCGAACACCCGCAGAAGCAGGCGCTGTGGGCTCAGATGAATCTGCGCCATCAACAGGCCCAGGCCCTCACCTACCGGGTGCTCGAAGAAGCCGACGCCTGCCCGACCCCCGAGCAGGTCCACCGGGCGTGGGCGGCCATGGTCACCACCATGGAGGGAGCGCCCGACATCGCCTCGATGGCGATGCGAGCCTGCGGCGGCCGCTCCCTGCTGCGACCCCTCCCGCTCGAGCGGCTCTTCCGCGACGCACGCTGCGGCGCCACCATGCTGCCCTGGAGCGTCGAGGTCTGCCTCGATCGGCTGGGACAGTACGCACTCGTTGGGGACGCAGGAACCGCCGACATCAAAGCCGGCCATGGCGCCGTGCAGCCATGAGTCCCACCACACTCACACAGTGGCAGTGGATCGAGCGCTTCGGCCAACAGTTCGAGGCCTGCGGATTGCAGGCGACGGAGACGGCCATCCTGCTGAGTGAGACCCGATCCCGACCGGAGCTGGTGGAAACGGCCCGACTCGCACTGGAGCGATCGGGTGCGGCCACCATGCAGATCATCATGCCGACCCCGGCCAATCCCGGACCGGTGCCCATTCGCAGCACCGGCGCCTCGGTTGCCATTGCCGGCCACCGCAGCGCCATCGCCGCCATGGCCGACGCCGACTTCGTGGTCGACTGCACGGTCGAGGGGCTGCTGCATGCACCGGAGCTCGGCCAGATCCTCGGCGGCGGCACCCGCATCCTCATGATCTCCAACGAGCACCCGGAGAACTTCGAACGTCTCCCTCACGATCCGGCCCTGGCCGAACGGGTCGCACGGGGCAAGGCCATGTTGGAGGCCGCCACCACGATGCACGTCACCTCGGCCGCCGGCACCGATCTCACCGTCGCCCTCGACGGGGCCTTCCGCGCCGGGTCGAGTGGCTTCACCACCGAGCCCGGCGACATCGCTCACTGGCCCGGCGGCCTCGTCCTGGCCTTCCCCGCATCAGGGTCGGTCAACGGCACCATCGTGCTCGCCCCGGGCGACATCAACCTCACCTTCGCCGACTACGTCCGCTCCCCCATCCGGCTGACCATCGCCGACGACTACATCGAAGACATCGGCCCCGTCGATCCCGAAGCGCCGTTCGACGCCGAGTTGTTCGCCAGCTACCTGGGCTCGTTCGCCGAACGCGACGCCTACGCCACCAGTCATGTCGGCTGGGGTATGAACCCTGCTGCCCGATGGGACACCCTGTCGATGTTCGATCGGTCGCAGATCAACGGCACCGAGGCGCGAGCGTTCGCCGGCAACTTCCTCTACAGCACCGGCGCCAACGAAGTCGCCGGGCGGTTCTGTCGTGGCCACTTCGACCTGCCCATGCGGTCCTGTACCGTCGTGCTCGATGGACCCGACGGCCGCCACGTGGTCGTCGACGCCGGCCGGCTCCAGCCACCACTCATCTGACGACGCCGGTTTCACCCGACACACCAGACCGGCGGCACGAGTCCGCTCTCCTCATCCACCACACTCGATTCAGCAAGCTTCCAAGGGGACACCGAACCATGACCAACTTCGCCCGCTATCGCGTGCTCTGGCCCGATCATCTGGGACTCGCCCGCGGCAAGTATCTGCCGGCTCGAGTGGCCGACCGGGGCACCGCGTTCTGTGTCGGCACCTATCTCCTCGGCTACGACCGCGAGATCTACGAAGTCGAGGTGGGTATGGATCCCACCGGCTTCCCCGACGTCGACGCCCGCTACGACATCGCCGACGCCCGCCCCGGCTGGGAACCCGGCACCGGTGTGCTGATCACCGACCTCACCAAGGACGGCGCGCTCTATCCCGTGTCGGCGAGGGCGGCACTGCGCAAGGCCATCGCCGACTGGAAGGCGCTCGGCTACACCGCGAAGGTCGGCATCGAACTCGAGGCGTACATCATGGAACCCGACGGCGACGACGGCTGGCGTCCGTTCAACACGAAGTCGGCCTTCGTCTACGGAACCGGCCCCTTCACCGACCCGAGCGGCCTGATCGACGAACTGATGTTGGCGGCCGAGGCCAGCAACATCCCGGTCGAAACCTTCAACGCCGAGTTCGACTTCCCCCAATTCGAACTCACGCTCGAGTACGGCGACGCCTTGGAAGCGGTCGACAACATCTTCCTCTTCAAGGAACTGGCACGAGAGACGGCGCTGGCCCACGGACTGCTGCTCACGTTCCTCGACAAGCCCATCACCGACAAGAGCGGCTCCGGCGTCCACATCAACTTCTCGATGACCGACGACAACGGCAACAACGTCTTCGCCGACCCGAGCGCCGACGACGGCCTCACCGAGTTGGCCCACCGGTGCATCGCCGGCCTGCTCGCTCACCACGAGGGCCTATCGGCACTGCTTGCCCCGACCGTCAACTCCTACAAGCGCCTCCGCCCCGGGGCGCTGGCGGGCTACTGGGCCAACTGGGGCCACGACCATCGCGTGGCGGCGGTTCGCATTCCTCCCCATCGCGGCTCGGCCACGCGGATCGAGCAACGGACCGGCGGCGGCACCGCCAACCCCTACACCGCAACGGCCGCCGTGCTCCAGGCAGCGCTGCTCGGTGTGACCAATGCGCTGGAATGCCCGGCGCCCGAGACCGGCGACGGCTTCGAGTCGATCAACACCGAGCGCTGCGTGCCATCCTCGATGGCGGCCGGTCTCGATGCGCTCGCCGCCGACACCGAGCTCGCCACGGCGATCGGCCAGGCCCTCGTCGACAACTTCATCGGCATCAAGCGCCATGAATGGGACAGCTACGTGGCCGCCACACCGGACTGGGAGAACCAGCTCGAGACGGTGACTCCCTGGGAGCTCGAGACCTACCTTCCCTTCCACTGACCCCTTCCACTGACCCCTGCCGCCGATCCCTGGTGCGGGTCCATTCCCGAGACCGAGAGCGACACCCCCGCGACTTCTCGAGTCCCGGAGCGACAGATGTGTCGTGTGGCGTCTCAGGTTGGGCTGGGGTCGTCGGGGAGGGACTCGAGGAATGACCGGACGAGCGCGGCGAACTCGGCCGGCGCCTCGCTCGGTGTGAGGTGACCGACGTTCGGTATCACCTCGAGGCGCGCCCCCGGAATGGAGGAGGCGAGCACGTCGCTGTAGGCACGAGGCGTCTCCTCGTCGAACTCGCCGACGATCACGAGGGTGGGAGCGGTGACCCGACCCAGGTCGTCTCGCGTGTCATGGCTGGGCAGACACTCGACGGCCGCCCGCAGCCCTGACGACGGGATGCGAGCGAAGGCGTCGATCGCTCGATCGCGCTCGTCACCGCCGAAGCCATCGGCGGTGATGGCATCGATCACTCCGGTCGCCATCAGGGCGGGGGTGATCCCCTCGTCGAGCGGGTCGAGCCGAAGCCGCTTCCAGCTCTCGACATCGGTACCGTCGGCACCGAACACCGCGCTCGTGTCGGCGAGCACCAGGGCCCCGACACGATCGGCGTGGCGCAAGGCCACGTGTTGGGCCTGCTGCCCACCGAACGACAGACCGACGACCACCGCCCGATCGATCGAGTGCAGATCGAGCAGGCGGACCACCGCATCGGCGATCGCCGGGAACCCCAGGCCGTCGATCGGGGCCGACGACCCATAGCCGGGCAGGTCCCAGGCGAGACAG
The DNA here is from genome assembly GCA_963698395.1 of uncultured Acidimicrobiales bacterium. Classification (GTDB taxonomy): domain Bacteria; phylum Actinomycetota; class Acidimicrobiia; order Acidimicrobiales; family SZUA-35; genus JBBQUN01. The sequence goes on along the minus strand of CAVOQQ010000006.1, from coordinate 121,681 downwards.
AACCACCGATCGCTCAACGCCGTCATCACCGTGTCCCATGCCGATCGACTGCCGCCGAGACCGTGCAAGAAGACGATGGCAGGGTGCGTCGGCTCGCCGATCTGGCGCCAGGCCAGGCCGTCGGACTCGGCATCGAGGAAGGTCATGACGTTGATTGTGACTCATCACGCTCCGTGAACGGCTGCCTACACTGAAGTTTTCCTGGCGGAACGAATCGGATGAGCGGGTATGGGTCGACGCTTCATGTACGGCGCGCTGGTTGCGCTGGTCGCCACCGCAGCTGCTGCGGCGTTCACCTCCGACCGAGCCGTCGTGACCCCGGCACCGACCGACGAGCGCCGAGCAACCGTGGATACCGCCGAGACGCCGGTGCAAGAACAGCCGGGGACCACCATGTCGGCGTTGGCTGCGCCACCGACGCCGCCGACCACACCCCGGTCCTCGGTGCCGGCCACGACGAGGTCCGAGCCTGCGGCGAGCGTCTCGATCGACTCGCGGTCGAGCGCCGAAGACTGGCGACTGGTCTGGGCTGACGAGTTCGACTCGTTCGACACCACGAAGTGGCGCATCGAGCAATCGACGTACGGCCATGGCAATGGCGAGCTGCAGTGTTACCAACCGAGCAACGTCGTGGTCGAGGAGGGAATGCTGCGCCTCGTCGCCGAGCGAGAGGCGACGATCTGTCCGCGAGATCAGCGACGGGACTACACCTCGGGCATGGTCAGGACCGAAGGGCTCGCCGACTGGACCTACGGACGATTCGAGGTGCGAGCCCGGCTCCCCGGCGGCGCCGGATTCTGGCCCGCTGCCTGGTTGAGCCCGACTGATTCGAGCTACGGGACGTGGCCCCGGAGCGGCGAACTCGACATCGTCGAGTCACTCGGCAGCCGCAACGATCGGATCGTCGGCTCGCTGCACTGGATGGGTCGTCGAGGACGCGAGCTGTCGAACCGGGAGTTCTTCCTCCCGGCCGGTGAGCGCTTCGCCGATGGATTCCACACCTTTGCCGTGGAGTGGGAGCCGCATCACATCGCTTGGTATGTCGACGATGTCGAGTATCACCGGGTGACCACGTGGACCTCGGCGGTGGGCGACCGTCCTGCGCCGTTCGACCAGCCGTTCTACCTGAAACTCAATCTTGCGGTCGGTGGTGGCGCCGCTGTCGGCCCCACCGGTGTGACGCCGTTCCCCGCCAGTTACGACGTCGATTGGGTGCGGGTGTATCAGCACTGATCAGCGATACGGGTGACTGATCAACGATACGGGTGACCGATCAGCGGTTGGGGCGGAACATCGCTGCCCGCTGGTGCAGGAAGAAACCGGCGGCAACGAGCCACAACCCGGAGAACGCGAAGATCCCGATGGTGGAACCGGTCACCGGCAGGGTGGGGCCGGCAGGAGGCGGTGCCGAGTCGGTGGTGGGTGGGGTCGGCGAGGTGACGACCGGACCAGCAGGTGCGGGCACCGTGGTGGTGGAGCTGTCGATGATCTCGCCGCCGCCTTCGGGCTCGAGGTCGCCGGTGGTGGGCGGCGTCGTGGTGGGCGGTGTCGTCGTGGGAGGTGTCGTGGTCGGGGGCGCGATCGTGGTCGGAACCGGAGGCTCGACGGTGCAGTCGACGGTGACGGTGAACCCGCCGCTCGTGACGCCGTCGGGACCGAGTTCGATGAAGACCTGGATGGTGGGAGCGATCTCTTCGAACTCGGCAGCCTTGCTCACCTGACCGGCGAGTCCTTCGACGTCGAGCACGACGAGTCGCTGATCGCCGGCCACGATGATGAGATTGTTGTTGGGATGGACCGACTCCTGGTTGAGGGACTCACCCTCGATGAGGCAGGTTTCGCCGACGAAGTCCGAAGGCACGGTGGCCGAACCAACGAGGAGCAGGTCGCCTTCTTCCCCATAGGCGACGTTGTCCACGTTGACGGTGATGAGCGGCTCGGCACTGGCTGGTGCGGCGATGAACAGGGTTGCTCCCAGACCGCCCACAGCGGCAACCGCCGTACGACGAATCAACGAGCTTCGCTTCAGATTGGAATCCACACGCGCCTCTTTCTGCCCACAACTTTCTGCCCACAATGAAGACCTGACTGTGCACCGCATCGGCCGAAAGACCCGCCATGGTCGCGAACTTCTTGCTGAACAGGACAAAGAGGAGACGCGCACCGACAACGTGCAATCAGCCGCCGGCCCCTGCGAGGTCGAGTGTCGACAGGAAGGCCAACAACGCGTCGGTGACCTGCTCGGGTTTCTCCTGCTGGATCCAATGGCCACCGTCGGCGATCAGGGTCTCGACCAACTGCGGGGCGAACGAGCGCTGCACCGCGAGCATCGGATGATCCTCGAGCGGTGTGTCGGGCGTCGGCAGGGTCGAGGTCAGCACCGGATCGCGCCGCCCGGCGATGAAGGCGGCCGGCAGGGTGAGTCGACCGTGTCGCCACGACGCGGTCAGCTCCCAGTTGCGGTGGAGGTTTCGATACCAGTTGATCGGACCGGTGAAGCCATGGCGCAGGAACGCCTCGGCGTAGGCGTTGAAATCACCGGGGGTCATCCACTCGGGCAATCCCGGGGGTACCCCACCCGAGAGGAAGCCGGTCACGTCGGTTGCCGCTTCGATTCGAGGGTCGCCCGACGCCCGCCAGAGGACGTGCCGCAGGGACGCCATGACGTCGACCTCGAGTTCTTTCTCGGCAACGCCCGGGGCTTGGAAGTACAGGATGTAGTGGAAGTCGTCGGGACCGACTCGAGCCTGCAGCATGTCGATCAGGCTGGCGTCGAGGGGCGGGACGAACGGGACCGACAGACCCGCCACGCCGGCAAGGAGATCGGGTCGGAACTGGGCGAACGCCCAGGCCACCATCGCTCCCCAGTCATGGCCGACCAACACCGCCGGACCACCGCCGAAATGCCGGATGAGTCCGGCGATGTCACCGGTGAGATGGAAGATGTCGTAGTCCGTGACGTCGGTCGGCACCGCGCTCGCCCCGTAGCCGCGCATGTCGGGCGCAACGACTCGATACCCGGCGTCGGCCAGAGACGTGATCTGATGTCGCCACGAGTAGGCCAACTCGGGGAACCCGTGGATCAAGATCACCAGCGGGCCCTCACCGGCGACGTGCACCGCGAGCTCGGCATCGGTCGGGGTGATCCGGTGCGTGACGATCTCATGGGTGGACATCAGTGATTCCTGACCTCGGCCGTACGACATCTTGGCATGCGACGCGCCACCTCGACCCAACCTGGCCGAAGGGGCCTGGCGACCAGACGGTCAACGACGCCAGGCACGGTGTTGCCGGGCACGCCGACCACGAGCACTAGCGTGGATCAGATGACCAGCGACCCCCCATTCGACGTCGTGGTGATCGGCAGCCTGAACCTCGACCTCGTCGCCACCACCGCGCGACTGCCACGGCCGGGTGAGACCGTCATCGGATCGAGCTACGCCGAGGTGCCTGGCGGCAAAGGCCTCAATCAGGCCGTTGCTGCCGCGAGAGCCGGCGCGTCGGTCGCTCTCGTCGGCGCGGTCGGCGACGACGCCGCCGGCGCACTGCTGCGTCAGGTCGTGGTCGACGAGGCAATCGACGACCGATGGATCGAGGTGCTCCCCGGCAGGCCGACCGGACGAGCCCTGATCACCGTCGATGATCGGGCGGAGAACGCCATCGTGGTCATCCCCGGGGCCAACACAGTGGACGCGGGCGACGGCGCGACCGTTCCCACCGGGCGGGTCGTCCTGGCCCAGCTCGAGGTGCCGCTTCCTCGCGTCGAGCGGGCCTTCCTCGCGGGTCGGGCCGCCGGGGCCATCACGGTCCTCAACCCGGCTCCCGCCGCCTCGCTCACCTCGGCCATCATCGCTCTCTGCGACGTGATCGTCCCCAATGAGCACGAGGCGGAACTCCTCGGCGGCGATGCCCTCCGCGCCGGCGGCGCTCACCTCGTGGTGACCAGGGGTGGTGCCGGCGTCACGATCCACGACACCGACGATCCCCGGTCCATACCGGCCTTCTCGGTCCGCCCGGTCGACACCACCGGGGCCGGCGATGCCTTCTGCGGAGCGCTCGCCTCACGACTCGCCGCCGGTGACGACCTCGATGATGCGGTTCGCTTCGGCACGGCTGCCGGCGCCCTCGCCACGACCATTCGTGGTGCGGTGCCGTCTCTCCCCCGACGAGCGGCGATCGATCAGCTCATCAGCCGGCTGGCTTGACACCCGACAGCGGCCGGCCGGCAGCGGGCAGCCGGTCGATGAACTTGGCGGCGAGAGGGCCGAGAATCGCGGCGATGAGCACATACCCCGCGACCAACGCACCGAGCTCGGCGCCATCGGCCAATCCGGCCCCGAGGGCGGCGATCACGATTGAAAACTCACCACGAGCGATCAGCGTGGCGCCGGCACGCAGGCGACCCTTCCGACCGGCACCCACCCGACCGGCCGCATACCAACCGGTGGCGAGCTTGGTGAAACTCGTCACGACGGCGAGGCCGATGGCCGGCAGGACCGCATCGACCAGATCGGCGGGATCGACCTGGAACGAGAAGAAGAGGAAGAAGATGGCGGCGAAGAGATCCCGCAGGGGCGAGATCAGCGACATCGCCCGCTCCTCGGCCTTGCCCGACAGCGCCAGCCCGACCAGGAACGCTCCGATGGCACCGGAGACCTCCAGCTGCTGGGCGACACCGGCGACCAGCAGCGTCACACCGAAGACGGCCAGCAACAGTGACTCGTCGGAGCCACCGATCAGGGCATCGCTGAGTCGGCGGCCGTAGCGAAGCGCAGCGAGGAGGATCACCGTGACGACGAGCAAGGCAATCGCAACGCTGGTGAGCGTGGCCACCAACGTGCCACCGACGATCAAGGCGGCAACCACCGGCAGATAGACCGCCATGGCCAGGTCCTCGATGACGAGGAGGTTCAGGATCGCCGGCGTCTCACGAAAACCCATGCGACCCAGATCGACCAGCACCTTGGACACGACGCCCGACGAGCTGATCCAGGTCGCTCCACCGAGCAAGACCGCGGCCAACGGAGACCATCCGAGCAGCAACCCGAGCCCCACGCCGGGCAACGCGTTCAAGGCCATGTCGAGCACCCCGGTGCCCACGCCCGTGCGCAGGCCTTCTCGCAGTTCGACGTCGGAGTACTCCAGGCCGAGGGTGAAGAGCAGGAGCAAGACACCGATCTCGGCGACGAGCGAGATGAACGACTCGCTGACATCGAGCTGCACCAATCCACCCTCGCCCAGGGCAAGCCCGGCCAGGAGATACAACGGAACGGCGGTGATGCCCAACCGCCCGGCCAGGCGCGCCAAGAAAGCGAGACCGAGGGCGGTGGCGCCGATCTCGACGAATGCGATCGCGGTCTCGGCGCTACCAGCGGCGAAGATCAACGTCTCGGTACTCCGACGGTTTCGACGGTCACGGTGCGAGCAGGGACCGCAGTGAGGCGAGCCCCTCGACCGTGCCCACCGCAACGGCGACGTCGCCGACCCGGAACGTGAAGTCAGGGTCGGGGGCCGGCACCGACTGGTCGTCACGAATGACGGCAACGATCGACGCGCCGGTTCGGGTGCGCAACTGACCCTCGCCGATCGAGGTACCGATCGACGACGATCCATCGACCAGTTCGATCCACTCGATCGACAACCCCTTGATGTCGTGACGAACCGCAGCCACCGCCTCGGTGACCTGGCTTGCGCCCAGGAGCTCCGCCATGGTGCGGGTATCGCCCGATGACAATGACACCAGGGTCGAACAGGCGTCGGGGTCGGTGCGGTCGTAGACGACGATCTCGCGTCGGCCGTCACGATGCACGATCACACCGACCCGATCACCACCCTCGGTATCGAACTCGTGTCGAACACCGACGCCGGGCAACTGGGTCTCGCTCACCTCGCTCATCACACGAGTCTGCCATCACCCACCATGACCGAGCGACATGGGAGGACGACATTCTGAACCGCTCGGCTCGGGCCCGCCTTCCCCGCCCTGGCTCGGGATTTCAGGGCCTTCGGCCCTGGTGGCCGAGCTGGGCCTCCGAGACGATGACGACGTTGCCCGAGACGAAGGTCGGGGCAGCAGTTCCCCGGCGAAACGCCTGAAGGCGAAAGGTCCAGCGTGCCGACAACCCTCGTACCCCGATCAGCGAAGCACACGTCCGCTGATCTCGGTCGGCTCGATCTTCACCCACAGGGGGCGCCACTTCTCTCGAGACCACGGTGTCAGTCCGAGGTTCTCGAGCTGTTCGATCTCGGCCCAACCGGTCACCTCGCTCGCTTGGCCTCGAACCACCACACTCCAACCGGACTTGTCGCGGGCGTCCCACTGGTCGACTTCGAAACACACCATCTGGCCCTGGGCGGCCGCCGCCAACTTCAACCCCTCCAGGGTGCGAAAGACGACCGCTCCCTCGTGCATGGCGAAGTTGACCGGGAGCACGAGCGGTGCATCACCACTGTTGAAACCCACTCGGCCGATCGGCGTGGACACCATCAACTCGATGCATTGCGCCTCGTCGATCACACCCATCCGGTTGACGATGTCGATGGCGTTCGGTTCGATCGCGTCACCACTGCTTTGATTCATGGCCACTCCTGGCGGTTGTCTGACTCCACCAGCAGTGAAGCCGAGCTCCCCAGCCACCGCCAGAGTCCAAGGTCCAAGAACCCGGGGACCGGCATACCACGATTCACCATCACACGGTTCGAGAGGTCACCGGGCGACCAGGCGCCGTCGACCGAACCAGGATCCAAACGAAAGAAGCTCTCCCGATGAGTTCATCGCACATCACCGTCGACGGCAACGAGGCAGCGGCTCGCGTTGCCCACCGAGTGAGCGAAGTCATTGCCATCTATCCCATCACCCCGGCGTCACCGATGGGCGAGCTCTCCGATGCGTGGACCCAGGCCGGCAGTCGCAACCTCTGGGGCGCCGTGCCCGACGTGATCGAGATGCAGAGCGAGGCGGGGGCCGCCGGCACCCTTCACGGTGCATTGCAGGCCGGCGCACTCAGCACCACGTTCACCGCCTCGCAGGGCCTCCTGCTCATGATCCCCAATCTCTACAAGATCGCCGGCGAGTTGCTGCCATGCGTCGTGCACGTTGCGGCACGATCGGTTGCCACCCATGCGCTGAGTATCTTCGGCGATCACAGTGACGTGATGGCCGTCCGCCAGACCGGCATGGCGATGCTTGCCGCGGGCTCGGTCCAGGAGGCCCAGGACATGGCCCTGATCTCACACGCCGCCACCTTGCGCAGCCGCATCCCGTTCCTCCACTTCTTCGATGGCTTCCGGACGAGTCACGAGGTGGCGACGATCGAAGCGCTCGACGACGCCGACATTCGCACCATGATCGACGACGACCTCGTCGATGCCCACCGCCTCCGCGGCCTCGATCCCGACCGCCCGGTCTTGCGGGGCACGGCGCAGAACCCCGATGTCTTCTTCCAGGCCCGCGAGGCCGCCGAGCCGTATCACCGAGCCGTACCCGGCATCGTCCAGGCCGAGATGGACCGATTCGCCGAACTCACCGGCCGCCGTTACCAGCTGATGGAGTATCACGGTCACCCCGAGGCCGAACGGGTCGTCGTCATCATGGGGTCGGGCGCCGGCACCGTGACGGAAGCCGTCGATGCACTCCTCGGGGACGATGCCAAGGTCGGCGTCATCACCGTGCACCTCTTCCGGCCGTTCCCGGTCGAGACACTCATCGATCTCCTGCCTTCCTCCACCAAGAGCATCGCCGTCCTCGACCGCACGAAGGAGCCCGGCGCCACCGGCGATCCGCTCTATCTCGACGTCGTCGCCGCCCTCGCTCAGCAGTGGCGATCCGGTCCCGTGCCGAAGGTGATCGGAGCCCGCTACGGACTGTCCTCCAAGGAGTTCACGCCGCCGATGGTCTTCGCCGTCTACGACGAACTCGAGGCCCCCGAGGGTCGCGGCTTCGTCACCGTCGGCATCGTCGACGACGTCTGCCACACGAGCGTCGACTACGACCCCGAAGCATGGCACGAGCCCGACACCGTCCAGCGCGCGGTCTTCTACGGCCTCGGCAGCGATGGCACCGTCGGTGCCAACAAGAACTCGGTGAAAATCGTCGGCGAGCGGACCGACCTGTTCGCCCAGGGCTACTTCGTCTACGACTCCAAGAAGTCCGGCTCGACCACGGTCTCGCATCTTCGCTTCGCTCCCCAGCCGATCCGGTCGGCACACCTGATCACCGAGGCCGACTTCATCGGCATCCATCACTTCGGTTCGCTCGACCGCCAAGAGCTCCTCACCGTCGCGCGCCACGGGGCAACGGTCCTGATCAACTCGCCCTTCCCGGCCGAGTCGACGTGGGATCGGCTTCCGGCCGAGGCACAGCAGATCATCCTCGACCGGAACCTCGAGACCTGGGTCATCGATGCCGGCCGAGTGGCGCGTGAAAACGGACTGGGCAACCGGGTCAACACGGTGCTCCAGACCTGTTTCTTCTCGCTCACGGATCTGATGGCCACCGATGCCGCCATCGAGGCGGTCAAGGACTTCATCGCGAAGAGCTACGGCAAGCGGGGCGAACTGGCGCTGAAGCGCAACTTCGCCGCGGTCGATGGTGCCCTCGCTTCGCTCGAGCGGATGCCCGTCGGCCCGACGATCTCCTCGCGAAGCCGCCCCCCGGTCGTTGCCGCCAATGCTCCCGACTTCGTCCAACGGGTCACCGCCATGATGCTCGCCGGCGACGGCGACCGCCTGCCGGTCAGCGCGCTGCCGGTCGACGGCACGTTCCCGACCGGCACCAGTCAGTGGGAGAAGCGCACGATTGCGAGTGAGATCCCCATCTGGGACCCCGACATCTGCATCGATTGCGCCCGCTGCGCGCTGGTGTGCCCGCACGCGGCGATCCGGCTGAAGGTCGTGCCCGAAGCCGCGGTGGCCGACGCTCCCCCGTCGTTCGCATCGAAGGTGCAGAAGGCCGACACCTCACAGCAGCTCATCATCCAGGTGGCGCCCGACGACTGCACCGGTTGTGGCGTCTGCGTCAGCGTGTGCCCGGCGAAGAGCAAGACCGCCGTGAAGCACAAGGCGATCAACATGGAGCCCATCGCCGAGCATCTCGAGACCGAGCGCATCAACTTCGCCCACTTCCTCGACCTCCCCGAGCGGCCACGGATCAGCCTGGCACTCGACTCCATCAAGGGTTCCCAGCAGGCCCAGCCGCTCTTCGAGTACTCCGGAGCCTGCTCCGGCTGCGGCGAGACGCCCTACATCAAGCTGCTCACCCAACAGCTCGGCGATCGTCTCGTGGTGGCCAACGCAACGGGCTGCTCCTCGATCTACGGCGGCAACCTTCCCACCACGCCCTACACCGTCGACGCCGAGGGCCGCGGGCCGACGTGGGCCAACTCGCTGTTCGAAGACAACGCCGAGTTCGGCCTCGGGATCCGTCTCGCTCTCGATCACACCGAAGCCGACGCTCGCCGACTGGTGGCCGAGTTGGCTCCCCAGATGGGGCCATTGGCGGCGACGCTCCTCGACAATCCTCAGGACGACGAAACGTCGATCGCCCGTCAGCGGGCCTCGGTCGGCGAGCTTCGCACCTGGCTCATTGCACATCCGGGCCCGATCGCCGCTCGCCTGGCGACCCTCGCCAACGATCTCGTGAAGCGAAGCGTGTGGCTGATCGGTGGAGACGGCTGGGCCTACGACATCGGTTTCGGTGGTGTGGACCACGTGCTCGCCTCGGGCCGCAACGTCAACGTCCTCGTGCTCGATACCGAGGTGTATTCGAACACCGGCGGGCAGACCTCGAAGTCGACGCCTCGGGCCGCCATCGCCAAGTTCTCCGCCGGGGGCAAGGCCACCGCCAAGAAGGATCTCGGCATGATCGCCATGGCCTACGGCGACGTCTACGTCGCTCACATCGCCATGGGTGCCAACATGACCCAGACCGTGAAGGCACTGAGCGAGGCGGCGGCGCATCCCGGTCCGTCGCTCGTCATCGCCTACAGCCCGTGCATCGCCCACGGCATCGACATGAGCGACATGATGGGCCACCAGAAGATGGCAGCCGACAGCGGGTACTGGCCGCTCTACCGGTACGACCCGCGCCGCGAAGAGGCCGGAGACCACGGCCTCCACCTCGACAGCCGCAAACCCACGATCGACTTCAAGACCTTCGCCATGACCGAAGCACGGTTCTCGATGCTGGCCCGGGCCAACCCCGATCGGGCCGACTCGCTCATGGCCTCGGCCCAGCGCGACATCGACGATCGCTGGCACCTCTACGAGCAGATGGTCGAAGTCGAACGAACGGCACGCTTCGGCATCGTCGACGACGAAGATGACCAATCGGGCCATCTGTCGTCCGGCACCAACGACGCCGCCCCCTCGTCCGCCCCCGAACCAGGAGCCTGATCATGACCGATCTCACCACTCGCTATCTCGGGCTCGAACTGGCCCACCCGATCATGGCGTCGTCGTCGCCGCTGACCGGCACGATCGACTCGCTGCTGACGCTCGAGGCCGCAGGCGCTGCCGCGGTCGTGTTGCCGTCACTGTTCGAAGAACAGGTCGAGCACGACCTGCAGTCCCTCGAGCACGGCATCTACTTCGGCACCGCACTCAGTCCCGAGAGCAACGACGGCTACTTCCCGTCGCTCGACACCTACAACTCGGGTTCCGATCGGTACCTCGACCTGCTCATCGAGGCGAAGAAAGCGCTCGGCATCCCGGTGATCGCCAGCCTGAACGGCACGTCGGACGGCGGCTGGGTGCACTATGCCACCGAGCTGCAAGACGAAGGTGCCGATGCGATCGAGCTCAACGTCTACCACGTTGCGGCCGACGCCGATCTGCGGGCCGCCGATGTCGAGCGTCGCTACCTGCTGCTGGTGGAGAGCGTGCGGGCCAGTATCGACATCCCACTCGCGGTGAAGATCGGCCCGTTCTTCAGCTCGACCGCTCACCTCGTTCGCCAGCTCGCCGACGCCGGCGCCGACGGTGTGGTGCTGTTCAACCGCTTCTACCAACCCGACATCGACCTCGACACGCTGACGGTCCAGCCCAACCTCGTCCTCAGCTCGCCGGCCGAGATGCGCCTGGTGCTGCGGTGGATGGCGATCCTCAGCGGGCGGGTCGACGCCGACCTGGCGGCGACCACCGGGGTGCACGATGCGGAGGGCGTGATCAAACTGATTCTCGCCGGCGCCGACGTCACGATGATGGCGTCGGCCCTCCTGCACCATGGAGCGGAGCATCTGACCACGGTGCTCTCCGACGTGCAGCGCTGGTTCACCGATCATGGCTATGAGTCCATCGATCAGGCCCGGGGCAGCGTGAGCCAGGCGAACGTTCCCGACCCGAGCGCCTTCGAACGGTCGAACTACATGAAGACGCTCGTCAGCTACGCCTCCGATCACTGATCGCTCCGACGGGCGGCGCCGACGATCCAAATGGGCCGCCGGTTCGGCTTCCAGTAGGGTCCACCGATGGATTTCGAACAACTGGTTGCCCAACGACGCAGCACACGGGGCTACAAGCCCGAGCCCGTACCCCAGGAGCTCCTGGCCGAGATCGTCGAGATCGCCAAACGAGCCCCGTCGTCGATGAACACCCAGCCGTGGAACTTCCACGTGGTGACCGGTGCGCCGCTGGAGGAGATTCGCAAGGGCAACACCGAGTTGATGCTTGCCGGAGCGAGCGTCGATCGCGAGATCAAGATGTCGAGCCATGGCTACCAGGGTCCCCATCGCGAGCGTCAGGTCGAGATCGCCATCCAGTTGTTCGAGGCCATGGGTATCGAGCGTGATGACAAGGAACGCCGCCAGGACTGGGTCATGCGGGGCTTCCGCCAATTCGATGCGCCGGTGTCGGTGGTGGTCACGATCGATGCGGACCTCGCCGACGACACCGTCGCCCACTTCGACTGCGGCGCCGCCACCTACGGACTCGTGCTGGCCGCCACCTCGAAGGGCCTCGGCTGCGTCATCAACGGCCAGGGCATCATGCAGTCGTCGGTCGTTCGTGAGCACGCCAACATTCCCGAAGATCAAGTCATCATGACCTGTGTGGCCATGGGCTGGCCCGACGACGACTTCGTTGCCAACCACGTGGTGTCTCGTCGGGTGCCCATCGAATCCGACGTCAGCTTCGTCGGGTTCGACGACTGAGCGTTCGAGCGATCACGGGCCGGTTCGATCGAGACCGGTTCGACCGAGGCCGGTCAGACTCGAGATCGTCGATCACTCCCGCCACATCGACGCCATGTCGGTGACCGTGGCCCGCAGTCGCTTGTGGCCAAAGCCTTCACCGTCGAGAAAGGCGACGGCCCGGTCGAGGGCCAGCTGCTCGGCGGCGGCTTCGCTCGAATCATGCGCGTCGGCCGGGAACCGAAGCTCGTAGCGGAGATTGAACGACACCAGCTGTTCGTCGTAGGTGAACGTGCCGGCGGCAGTGAACGCCGAGTGGAAGTAGTCGTGCTCGGCTGCGTGCGCAACGAGCTCGCTCCGTTGCGCATCGTCGAGATCGCAGAACTGGCCCCGCACCACTGCTCGATAGATCGTCGTCATGGTGCCTCCATGGTCAGCTCGAAGTGTCGATCCTACTGCGACCGCTCACGAGCAACCGAGCGAGCCAGGCAAGCGCTTGGCCGGGCATCACGGATCACCGTTTCGTCACGCTGCCGGCAAGGTGGCGACATGGTCGGCGATCAGCTGAGCCACGTCGCAACCACAGCCGTGCTGACAGCCGAGGTCACCTCCCGTCATCACCTCGTGATGATCCCGAGCCGCCGACTCCTGCCGACGGGCACGGTACTCCTCGGGCACGGGAAACCAGGTTCCCTCGAAGACCGTGCCTTCGATCGTGATGTGGCGGAGCTGCGTCGGGTCGACCTCGAAGGGGTCGTCGGCCAGCACGGTGAAATTCGCCAGCTTGCCGATCTCGATCGATCCCCGTTCGTGTTCACGCTGCCACGAGTGCGCAGCGCCGATCGTGACCGCCTCGAGTGCGGCCTGCACCGAGATGCGCTGTTCGGGCGCAGCGACCCGGCCGGCGTTGGTGATGCGGTTGACGGCAAAGGACGCCATCGCCATCGGATCGCTCGGCCCCATCGGAAGATCGGAATGGAACGACAGCGGAATGCCTCGATCGACGACCGACCGCGATCGGACCATCGGGTCGGCGCGCTCGGGCCCGAGACCGATCTCGCGGTACTTGTCGGCGAATCCGATCGGGTAGTACGGATTGGCCGAAACGATCGCACCCAAGCGGGCGATGCGGTCGACCTGCTCCTCGGTCGAGGTGGCGAAGTGGACGATCACCGTCCGGTGGTCGATCCTCGGGTGCCGCTTCATGGCGTTCTCGATCGTGTCGAGCAGGGTCTCGAGACCGAGATCACCGTTGACGTGCACGTGGATCTGCCAGCCGGCATCCCAGTAGACATCGAAGTAGCGACGGAGCTCGGTTGGCTCCATCAGCCACTCGCCATGATGATCGGCGTCGGGTTCGCCGGCAGCGTCGAGGTAGCCGTCTTGCATCTGCATGAGCAGCGAGAGGATCGCCCCGTCGGCGAACAGCTTGACCTGCCGCGGCACCATCGAGACCTTGCCGTCGGGGGCCCGTGCGATCTGTTCGTTCGCGTCGTCGACGGCCGATCCGGGCTCGATCTTCATGACCGACTGGTTGCGACCGTCGACCAGGAACGTCGAGGTGAAGGGCACGTCCGGTCGACCGAGGATCTCTTGGTACAGGTGCCAGGGCTCGACCTTCCAGCTGATGCCCGGTTCGTTGATCGCCGTCACACCGTTCATGTGCAGGTAGGCAACCATCTGTTCGAGCCCCTCGCGGAACCGTGCCTCGGTCAGGAACACCGGCATCAGATGGCGAGCCAGCAGCACCATCCATCCGCTCTCCCAGAAGTGGCCTCGGTCGAGGTCGACCATCTCACTCGCCGCCCCACGTCCGGCCATGTTCTCGTCGTTCACGCCCAGGTCTTCGATGGCAGCACTGTTCAGGTACCACTCGTGGCACGAGCGTTGCCAGATCGCGGTCGGACGGTCGCCGACGAGGCCGTCGATCCGGCGGCGGCTCATCGGTCCGTGCCAGAGCGCGTGATAACCCCACGACCACAACCACTCCCCCGCCGGCAGCGATCGGTGCGCAGCGGCCAGACGTTCGTCGTACTCGCGCTCGGTCTGGGCCGCGGCGAACGTCCGTTTCGGCATCACCCACGCCTCGGGGGCAATCACCTCCGAGGTGAGGGTCGACGCGGCGAGCAACGGGTGGAGGTGCTGGTCGATCAATCCGGGAACGATCACGCTGTCCCGGAAGCGATCGTCGACGATGTGGTCTTCACCCACCAGTCGACTGCGTAGTTCCTCGAGCCCGCCGACACCGACGACTCGGCCATCTCGAATGGCGACGGCCTCCGCCCGCGGCCGCGACGGGTCCATCGTCACGATCGAACGGGCCGGATGGAGGGTGACGATGCCCGAGGCCGATTCGTCGGTCATCGCATCGGTTCGGCGTCGGTCTGCCAGACCGGCACGACCGTCACCGGGAGGTGGGCTCGGGCAATGACGTCCTGGGCAACACTGCCGAGCACGAATTTCTTGAGCTTGGAGCGGCCATGGCTCGCGATGACGATCAGGTCGGCGTGCTCGGCATCGGCAACGGCGAGGATCCCGGCGGCGACGTCGTCGTGGAAGTCGGCGACCATGGTCGAGTCGATGTCGGGAGCGAGCGTCTGGGCAAGCCGCTCGAGTTCCTGGCGGGCGTTGATCCCGAGCTCGATCCGGGCCTGACTCGCTCCCGGATCGTCCTCGGCCGGTTCGATGCCGCCGATGCTGCTCATCAACACGAGCGACGCACCGACGGGACGGGCGAGCAGCGCCGCGTAGCGAATCCCCTCGAGCGAACGTTCCGAGAAATCGATGGGTACGAGGATCTTGTGCGGTGCTCTCATCGATTGCCAGCATCGCGCCCGGTCAGCGAGGCGGCAAACGACCGGAGGGCAGCACGACTCAGATGGTCGACCCAGCAGGCACGGCGACCTGTGCGTTCGGGGCGAGGGTCACGGCGGCTCCGTGCACCACCATCTCGATCGGGCCGCCACCTCGGTGGTCGACCACGACCTGATCGGCATCGGCTCGCACGGCCAGCCACGTACCCCGGAAGTGCACCTGGAATCCCAGTGAGCTCCATCCCGGGGCGAGGATCGGCGCCACGTGAAGCTGATCCTCGATCACTCGCAACCCTCCGAATCCCTCGACCGCAGCGATCCAGGTGCCCGCCATGCTGGTGACGTGGCAGCCGTCCTTGGTGTCGGCGTTGACGTTGTCGAGGTCGAGACGGGCGCTGCGGAGCAGCATCTCGTGAGCCTTGTCCAAGCGGCCGAGTCGCACCGCCAACACCGCATGCACCGACGGCGAAAGTGACGACTCGTGCACGGTTCGGGGCTCGTAGAAGTCGAAGTTGGCGCGAATGGTGTCGAGGTCGAATCGATCTTCGAACACCCAGAGTCCCTGGAGCACGTCGGCCTGTTTGATGAAGCACGAACGCAGGATGCGATCCCAGGACCAATGGTGCACGATCGGTCGCTCGGCCGGATCGAGATCGTCGACCGTGAGCAGCTCCTTGTCGAGGTAGTTGCCCTGTTGGAGGAAGATCCCTCGCTCGGGGTCTTCTGGCAGATGGAGCCCATCGGCGACCTCGCTCCAGCGAGCTCGTTCGGCGGCTTCGTCGAGCTCGATCGAGGCCAGCAATCGGTCGGTGGCTGCGGCATCGATTTCTCGGGCGAGGTCGATGGCCTCGGCGGCGTAGCGCAGCGTCCACTGTGCCATCAGGTTGGTGTACCAGTTGTTGTCGACGTTGTTCTCGTACTCGTTGGGGCCGGTCACCCCGAGAATGACGTTCTGTTGCTTCAGCTCGGAGAACGAGGCGCGCTGAGCCCAGAACCGTGCGATGGCGATCACCACCTCGAGGCCGCCCTCGAGGAGGTAGGCACGGTCACCGGTCGACCGAATGTAGTTGTAGACGGCGAAGGCGATGGCTCCGTTGCGGTGGATCTCCTCGAAGGTGATCTCCCATTCGTTGTGGCATTCCTCGCCGTTGATCGTGACCATCGGATACAGCGCAGCGCCACGGTCGAAGCCGAGCTTCCCCGCGTTCTCGATGGCCCGGTCGAGCTGTCGGTACCGGTAGCGCAACAGGTTCTTGCTGACCGAGGACTCCGCAGCAGCCAGGTAGAACGGCAAGCAGAAGGCCTCGGTGTCCCAGTAGGTCACCCCGCCGTACTTCTCCCCGGTGAATCCCTTGGGACCGATGTTGAGATCGGGATCGACGCCGGTGAAGGTGCACTGCAGCTGGAACATGTTGAAGCGGAGGCCCTGCTGGGCCGACAGGTCCCCGCCGATGACGACGTCGCTGATGTCCCACTTGTGTTCCCACGCCGAGCGATGCTCGGCCCGCAGCTCCTCGAAGCCGGTCGCCAACGCGGCGTCGAGCACGTCGGCGCACCGAGCGGAGATCTCGTCTTCGGCCACGGTCCGGCTGGTGACGTTCGACGCGAGCTTCACGATCTCGATCGAGTCGCCTGGTGCGACCTCCAACCGAACGGAGGCCGACACCGCCCGTTCGGCGACGGTGACCGTCGGCGAAACGGTGACGGGGGTGCCGTTGAGCATGACGAGTGCGTCGATGGCCGTTCCAGCGACGAAGCCGGTCTTCTTCGTCTGCAGCGTCACCTGACCACGCCAGCCATCCATCACCGTGGCAACCGGATCCCAGAAGCCGGCGTCATAGTTCGAGTCCTCGTTGGTGACGTCGCCGTCGATACCGACCGACACCTCGATGACCGAACCCGCCTCGACCACCAAGCGGTACCGGATCACGCCGAGTTCGGGTCGAGTCATGCTGAGGAACCGATCCGCCGACACCTCGACCTTCGCACCATTGGGCAGGGTCGCACGAAAGGTGCGCTCGAGCTCACCGAGACGCAGATGCAGCCGACGCTCGTAGGTGTCGATCGTGGCGGTCGCGAGATCGAGGCGCTCGCCGTCGATGACGACGTCGATCGGGGTCCAGTCGGCCGCGTTCAAGACCTTGGCGAAGTACTCGGGATAGCCATTTTTCCACCACCCCACCCGGGTGGGATCGGGGTAATAGATGCCGGCCAGATAGTTGCCGGGAAGCGAGTCGCCTCCATAGTGCTCCTCGTGCGTGCCGCGGCCTCCGAAGTTGCCGTTGCCGAGGCTGAAGAGGCTCTCGAACACCCGATTGTCGTCGGGATCGAAACCCTCTTGGACGATGGTCCACTCGTCACCGCTGATCAGCTGTCGCATGGCGGGGACTGTACAAGCCAGCCAAACGAGCCTCACGGCTCCCGCCGCCTGATGAGGAGAATTCCCGCAACGTCGAGCACCGTTCGCCACCGTCTCCATCATCAGCGCCCGAATCACTACGGTGGTCATCGTGGATGAGCCTGGGCTGCCCGAGATCGAAACGACGCCGTGCCCCGCTTGCGGTCATGCCAAGCTCTGGGTGTCGGGCCGCAACGACGAGCGGAGGGTCTGCGACCGCTGCGGCCGCTGCTGGGATCCGACGGCCACGCCGTGGATCGAGATCGACACGTTGGCGTGCGATGGGTGTCGCCACCGCTTCATCTGCAGTTCGCGGCCGACGACCGCCATCGTCCGAACCGCGAAGCGCGTGTCATCGAGCGACGGTACGTTGCTGCTGATCCGTCCACTGGTGGCGGGCGACCGCAGCGAACTCGCCCGCGAGTACGACGATCTCAGCTCACTCTCGAGGCACCGCCGATTCTTCTCCCCACCCAATCGGCTGTCGGAATCGATGCTCGACTACCTCACCGACCTCGACCTCCACGATCGACTTGCGCTGATCGCCTACCCGCTCGAGCAAGCGTCACCGCGCGGGGTCGGTATCGCTCGTTTCGTACGAGACCGCATCGACGTCACGAGCGCCGAGGCAGCCATCGTGGTGGTCGACGATTGGCAGGGCCGAGGCGTGGGCACCCAACTCTTGATCGATCTGATCGACCGTGCACGCGCCGAGGGGATCGACACCTTCACCGCCGACGTCTTGTGGGAGAACGAACCGGTGCTGACGCCGCTGCGGGCGCTCGGCGCGCGTATTCATCACCGTGAGCCCGGCGTTGCCCAGGTGGCATTCGATCTGCCGGAACCGGGCCAAGAGCTGGTGGGCACGGCTGTCCGAGCGTTCTTCTCGTCGGTCGCCGCCTCGGCCGACACGGCTGACGAGCAGGCGACCTGACGGCGAGACGGCGGTCAGCCACCGGACAACGAGCGGCGTCACCCAGGTGTGAGGCGTGCCAGGCGTTCCGGACCGAGCCACCGCAACGCGGCCTCGAGGCTGAGGATGCTTCCCGCCAGAATTGCACCCGAGACCATCACCCCGAGGGGTGATGGCCAGTCCAGCGCGTAGAACGTCCGCGTCGGACCGGCCGAAATCGTGATGCCGAAGATCGCCATGAAGACCGACAGCAGCAACAGGTCGAAGCGATCGATCGGACGGATCAGCCGGTAGAGAACCCAGAAGGCCGTACCGGTCAGCACGAGCGTCGAAGCCGTCCGCGCCTCGGCGAGCGTTGCGTCGATCGGGCGAGAACGCACGGCCCAGTAAGCGGAGAGCGTGACCACTGCAGCGACAACACCGGCAGGGGCGGAGAATCGTAGGACGCGGCGGAGGTACCCGGGACGACACGGTTCGTCTGCCGACCGGAAGCTGAGGAAGAACGCCGGTGCTCCGATCGTCAGTTCGGAGACGAGGCTCATGTGTCGTGGCAAGAACGGGAAGACGGCGCCGGAGAGCCCGATCGCCAGCACGAAGATCGAGGCATACACGGTCTTGGTGATGAAGAGCGACGACACGCGTTCCATATTGGCCACCACTCGACGCCCTTCCGCCACGACGCTCGGAAGCCGATCGAACCGCCCATCGAGCAGCACGAGCTGAGCAACGGCCTTGGTCGCCGGCGTTGCCGTGTCCATCGCGATGCCGACATCGGCCTGCTTCAGCGCAGGGATGTCGTTGACGCCGTCGCCCGTCATGGCAACGGTGTGCCCGCTCCGCTGGAGCGCTTCGACGATGTCACGCTTCTGCTCCGGCAACACGCGACCGAAGACGGTGCTGCCCTCCACCAGCGCCTCGAGTGCCTCCGGAGCGGCGCCCCGTAGATCGACGCACTCACCGGCCCCCGCAATGCCAAGTCGCCCGGCAACGGCCGAGACCGTGTCCGCACTGTCACCGGAGATGATCTTGACCGCCACATGCTGCTCAGCGAAGTAGGCCATGATCTCGCCGGCATCGGCCCGCAGCTGTTCGGCCAAGACCACGAGTCCCACCGGGTGCAGGCCCGTCGGCAGCTCATCGCCGTTCTCGAACGATGCTTGCGACGTGGCGACCAACAGAACTCGCAAGGCCTCGCTACTCAGTTCCTCCACCCGCAGTCGTTCTGGCGCATCGGTCGGCACACCCGAGGCGTCGAGCAGGATGTCCGGAGCCCCGAGAACCCAGGTCCCGTGCCGATCGAACGAGGTGCCACTCCACTTCCTCGCCGAGGAGAAGGCAACATGGCGCCGTGCCGTCCAACGGGGAGCCGTCCCGACCGAGGCTGCGAGGACTCGGGTCGAGGATGTCGGGCTCACTTCGGCGTCCACCAGCGCGGCCAAGCCGCGATCGAGATCGACCGAGTCGTCGAGCGAGATGATGTCTTCGAGCTCGAAGCGTCCGGTCGTGAGCGTTCCGGTCTTGTCGACACAGAGCACATCGACGCGGGCCAGACCCTCGACGGCGTGCAACTCCTGCACCACGACATGGTTCCGGCTGAGACGAATGATGGCCACCGCCATCGCCATGCTCACCAGAAGCACCAAACCCTGTGGCACGAGCCCTACGACACCGGCGACCGCTGCCACCAGGCCATCTTCGAAGCGCTCCGCGGCCCTGACTTGACTCCAAACCAGCAGGGCGCCCAACGGGACGATCGCCCATCCGATGACGCGGAGGAGCCGGTCCACTCCGGCGCGGATCTCCGACGTGGCCAGAACGAACTCCTTGGCCTGAGCCACCAGTTGGTGGATCCATGCGTCTCGCCCGACTCTCACGGCTCGAGCGAGCGCGGTGCCGGCCACGATCGCACTTCCCGAGCGCACCTCGTCGCCCGGTCGTTTCGGGACCGGGTCGGCTTCGCCGGTCAGCGCCGACTCGTCGACTTCGAGGCCGGACGACTCGATCACATCGGCATCGACAGGGACCTGATCGCCGGCCTCGAGCCGAAGCAGATCGCCGAGCACCAGCGCGGACGGCGCAACGGTCGACTCGATCCCGTCCCTGATCACGGCGATGGTCGGGGCGATGATGACCTTCAGCTGATCGAGCGTCCGTTTCGCCCGCACCTCCTGAATCGTGCCGATCGCGGCGTTCAGCACCATGACGAAGCCGAAGAGTGCGTCGATCGGGTCGCCGAAAACCAGGACCACGGCGACCAAGATCGAGATGATCGCATTGAAGCGTGTGAAGACGTTGCCGCTCGCGATGTTCGGCGTAGGAACGAGACGTTCGATCCGGCAGATCGTTGACGTTGCCGGCTCGACGCTCGACCTCGACCTCCGAAGCGGTCAGTCCGGTTCGGGCACAACCATCTGTTCGCACCTCGCTCATCTCGTCCTGGCCGATTCCTCGTGTTCTCGAGGGACCACCACGACCGGGCACGGGGCGCTGCTGATCACCTGCCGCAGATCGTGGGGCACCACTCGTCTTTCGCCTGGCAACGAGTTTCGGCCGATGACGATCACGTCGGCCGCACACCGCAAGAGTGGCTTGGATCGAGTCGGCGATTCGGATTGAGTCAGACATACGGACTCGTTCATCACGGACATGGTGATGCAGAGGTGCCATCGCAGCCAGGGAACAAAGGCCTCGTCGCCGTGCTCCTCGCCGAGATCGAGCGACGCGCCGAGGGTCCACACCCTGGCGACGAGCCGGCAGGCCCTTCGGGACTAGCATGCTCGGCGATGTCGACAACCACGCTGACCACCGGACACGACGAATGTCGCGTCGACGTCTTCGAGGTCGAGCCGTCTCGCTCGTCCCCGTGAGATCGCCCTGGCAGGTCCGCACTCGATCCATCTGGTTGTGGGTGCTCGAGCCATGGCGTTCGTTCGGTGTGATCGTCGCGCTCGTCGGGGCCATGGCCCTTCCGACCACGGTGCTCGCTGCCGGTTCCATGTTCGAGGTGTCCGCAGCCGACGCGATCACCCAACGAGTCATTCTCGACCTCTCACCCGAGAGCGCCGGCCTGTACCTCAGCGGCGTCGGCCGCCTCGAGCGCTCGCTCGTCGGTCCCCTGATCGAACAGGGCGAGGCGTCGATCGCTGCCATCGGCGCGCTCGGCGAGACCCGCCGCATTCTCGTGACCGATCCTGCCGGCGTCGGACCCGAGACGGCATCGTCGGACGAGCAGGTGGAACCCGTGATCGGCGCACGTGGCCGTCTCTTCTCCACCGCGGGTGCGATCGATGCGATCGACGTCCTCGAAGGCTCGAAGGCCACGCCGGGCGTCTGGGTGTCGTCGACCTACGCCGCCAGTTCGGGGTTCGAGGTCGGCGATCGAATCCAACTCGTCGGTACGTCGACCGCGGTGCCTGTCGCCGGCATCTACGCCGATCTCTGGTCGGGCGAGCGGAGCGAATTCTGGCAGGACATTCCATCGGTCTACGTGCCCAGGTTCCAGCGCATCTTCGGCCAGCCCGACTTCGAACTGCTGATCGTCGACGACTCGACGCTGCTCGACATCGCTCCGATCGGGCGCGTTGCCTGGCACACACCCCTCCGCACCGTCCCGGCGTCCTACGCCTCGCTGGTTGCGACCACCGAACGCTACCGAGAGCTCGAGCGCTCGTTCACCGGATCGGGTTCGATCGGCGAGATCTATCGCGCCTTTGCCTCCGACCCCGGCACCCCTCCCTCGTTCCTCACCGGCCTGCCCGGCGGCCTCGAGGACGTCGATCGAGTGGTCGCCGGCATCGAGCAGCCGGTTCGGTCGGCGACGATCGGCGGCACCGCTGCCGGCGTCGGGCTGTCGATTCTCGGTGCCATGTTCCTCGTTCGCCGGAAGGAGAGCGAGTATCGACTGCTCGCATCCGACGGTGACGGACCGCTCCGTTTCTTCGGCATGGCCGTCGGTCAGTTCCTGGCCCCGGCGGTCCTCGGCGTCGGCCTGGGTCTCGGCGTTGCGACCCTGCTCACGGCGCTTCTCGGTCCGTCGCATCGAGTCGTTGCGACGGCGATGCCATGGTCGTGGATCATCGCGGCAACCGGCCTGGCGGTCGTGTTGGGAGGTGCCCTCACCGCAATGGTCGCAACGACCCTGGCCGACGGACCCCGTCGCCCCAGTCGGCAACTCGGTTCGACCTGGCTCGTGCTCAGTGTCGGGCTGACCATCGCCATGTGGATTCAGGTGGGTGAGGCAACGCCGGGAAGTACCAATGCCCTGGTCGTCGCCTTCCCTCTTCTCGGCGTCGTCACCGGAGTTCTCGTCGTGGTCGAAGTGCTTCGCCTGCTCATGCGCCGGTTCCGACGCGTCGGCAGCCGACTTCCACTCCCGCTCTTCCTCGCCTGGCGATCGCTCGGCGCCTCCGATGCCGGTGCCCTGTTGCTCTCCACCGCACTCGGTGTGGCGACCGGTCTCGCAGTGCTGTCATCGGTGCTCGTTGCGTCCATCGACCAGGCCATCGAAGCGAAGACCGAAACGCTCGTCGGCGGACGCAACCGTGTCGACCTCGATGGACGAATCGACGCCGAACTCCTGCCCGACGGGGCCACGCTGGTGCACACCACCAACGTCAACGCCGATGGCAGACGAGTCACCATCGTTGCCATCGACCCGGCGACCTTCGCTGACGGGGTGACCTGGAACGACGCATTCGGCTCGACTCCCACCGAGGTGTCCGGCGCGCTCGACACCCCGCCGACCGACGCAC
Source organism: uncultured Acidimicrobiales bacterium (assembly GCA_963698395.1). Lineage (GTDB taxonomy): Bacteria > Actinomycetota > Acidimicrobiia > Acidimicrobiales > SZUA-35 > JBBQUN01. The sequence goes on along the minus strand of CAVOQQ010000006.1, from coordinate 98,681 downwards.
TCTCGGCCTATCTGATCGGTGACGATCGGTTCCCCGAAACCGGCGACTTCGGGCTGAACACGCGCTACCCGTTCCGGGTCATCGGCCGACTCGCATCGGCACCCCTCGCGGCAAACGATCGCACCACCTTGCTGATCAACGCCGAACAACTCGAAGCCTTTGCCTTCGACCGATTCGAGCAGGCGGTCGATGCGGGCCTCGTCGACGAGAACGAGATGCCGGACGTCTTGCGGGGCTATCGACGATCGGTCGTCTCGCAGCTGCCGCTCGACCGCATCCTCGCCGCCCTCGACGACGCAGGAGCGTCGTATCGCAGCGTCTCTACGCTCGACAACGAACTCAACAAGGTCGAATCACAGTCGACGCGTTGGGCCTTTGCCTTTCTCCGGATCATCGCCACGATCGGTGCGATCGTCGGGATGGGCAGTCTGAGCCTCTATCTCGCCGAGCGACGCCGCCAGCGGCAGGTTGCTGCCGTCATGACCGCACGAATCGGTGTATCGACACGTACGAACCTGATGGCCGCGGCAGCCGAACTCATCGGCCTGGTGGTCCTCTCGCTCCTGGCGGGCACCACCGCGGCGGTGCTCAGCGCTCGGCGGATCTTTCCGGTGTTCGAACCTCTTCCCGAGACTCCCCCTCGCTTCGGGCTCGCACTCGATCTGGCGCCGTCGTTGGCCGCCATGGCGGCCTTGTTGATCGCCACCGGCGTGATCGCCGCTGCTGCCCAGGGTTTCTCGGGCGCCAAGAATGCTGCCGGTGTCCTCCGTGGCTGACGATCCCCGATCCCTGCCCTCTGCGGGAGACGTCGCGCCGCCGGTCGAGTGCATCGGCGTCGTCAAGATCTACGCCGGAGCGACTGGCAACGTCCAGGCACTGCGTGGCGTCGATCTGGTGGTCCACCGACATCGTACGGTTGCCATCGTTGGGCCCTCCGGGAGCGGCAAGTCCTCGCTTCTTCGGATCATTGCCGGTCTCGATCAACCGACGGCCGGCATCGTCCGAGTCGACGGGATCGACCTGACTCGCCTTCCGCCACGACAGCGCCGCAAGCTCCGTTCCCGATTCGTACGGCACGTCTATCAGCGACCATCGGACAACCTGATCGATCATCTGACGGCGTTGGAACAGGTCGAACGGGTCGCCATCCGAAGCGGCGAGGCATCGGCGGCCGCACTCGACATGCTCGAACGTGTCGGCCTCGCCGACCGGCGGCATCACCGCCCGAGCGAGCTCTCTGGCGGTGAGCAGCAGCGGCTGGCTCTTGCTCGCGCCGCCGTCGGTGATGCCTCACTCGTCATTGCCGATGAGCCGACCGCAGAACTCGATGTCGCAAGCGGCACTCGGGTCCTCGACACGATCGAGCATCTGAACACCATCGGTGTCACGGTCTTGCTGGCCACCCACGATCCCCAGGCACTCGAACGACTCGACCACGTGGTCACGCTCCGAGACGGTGCCACCGCGAGTGTGCTCGAGGGCGGGCGACTCCACTCCGTCATCGATCAGGCCGGGCGCCTGCAGCTGCCCCCCGAGATTCGGAGCCGATTCCTCCGAAACCGCGCCGAGCTGGCGTGGGATGATGGCAATGGCGACCTCCGGGCAAGACCATCATGAGCGAACCGGTCGAGTCATCGGCTCCGTGGTCGGACGAACCGATCGTCCGGTTGTCCAACGTTTCGAAGTCCTTCCGACGAGGCACCGAGAAGGTGATGGCGGTCACCGATGTCTCCTTGCGCGTCCTGCCGGGCTCGTTCACCGTGATCTCCGGGCCGTCGGGCTCGGGGAAGACCACGTTGCTCAACCTGATCGTCGGCTGGGAATCGCCCGACGGCGGCAGCGTGTCGTCGACGCTCGGCGAGACCTGGTCCGACCTCGCGATCATTCCGCAGCAACTGGGACTCCTGGCCTCGTTGACCATTGCCGAGAACATCGGCCTCCCGGCTCGGGTCGGACACGCACATCGTTCGGCAACGACGGTCAGCGAATCACTGGGAATCGATGCGCTCGGCGATCGCTTTCCATCCGAGACCTCTCTCGGCGAACAACAGCGAGCCGCCTGCGCTCGGGCGCTGGTCGCCGCGCCCCGGCTCCTGGTCGCCGACGAGCCGACCAGCCATCAAGACGATGTTTCGGTACGCCGCATCATCGAGGAGCTGGTCGGTGCGGCCGGCTCGGGATCGGCGGTTCTCGTCGCAACGCACGATCGGCGATTGGTCGCGCACGCGACGACGGTCTACGCCATGGCCGATGGCGCGCTCACCGAGGTCGTTGCCGACCGCTGAACTCGCCAGTGATGCTCAGCCGTGGCCTCAGGCTCGGGCGATGGGCCCATCGGGCTTGTTGTGTGGGACGCTCGGGTTCGGCCCGCTCACTGAGGTCGAGCCCGGAGACCACGAGGTCGGTCACCGCACCGGCATCGTAGCGAAGCGGTGCAATCCGATCGTGCCGCATCAGTCGTCGCTCGAGTTCGAACTGGTGGCACTCCTGCCTTCGGACGTCACGGTCAGGATCTCGGCGCCGTCGCTCGTCACCACGACCGTGTGCTCGAACTGGGCCGAGGGCATGTCGTCGTCGATGTGCTCGGTCCACCCATCGTCGGCCTGGGAGAACGAACTCGAGCCCGAGAGCAGCATCGGCTCGATCGTGAAGCTCATGCCGACCCGGAACGGTTCGGTGTCTCGGCGTTCGACATGGTGGTGGATGTGCGGGGCGGCATGGAACGTCGCTCCGATGCCATGCCCACCGTATTCACGGACCACGCGAAGACCACGGGATCGAGCGAAGGGTTCGATCGCTTCACCGATGCGACGCAGCGGTTCCCCCGGGCGTACGGCCTCGACGCCCCGGAGCGTTGCCTCGCGGGTCGTCTCGACCAGCGCCCGAGTGGGTTCGTCGACATCACCGACGATGAAGGTGGCCGACGTGTCCCCGTGCATGCCCTCGACGAAGGCCGTGACGTCGATGTTGACGATGTCCCCGTCCTGAAGTCGACGATCGTCGGGGATGCCATGACAGATCACGCCATTGACCGAAGTGCAGATCGACTTGGTGAATCCGTGGTAATGGAGATCGCTCGGATAGGCGCCACGCTCGAGGTAGGCAGCGTGGGCGATGGCGTCGATCTCGTCGGTGGTGACACCGGGCGCGACGGCCTCACCCGCCACCATCAGGACCTCGGCCGCCACCTGACACGCATGGCGAAGCCGCGGGAGCGATTCGTCATCTTGGATCTGGAAGGTGCGAGGGGTGTTGACCGCGCCGGTGGTCACGTAGTCCGGTCGGACGATGTGCTCTGGCACCGGGCGCGGCGGTGAGACGAAGCCGAGCGGCACTCGACTTCGTTGCAGGAGTCGGCGGTCGCCATGGCAGTGCTTGAACTTGGCATTGCTGCCACACCAGCACCGACTGTTCGAGCGCATCGGTTTCATTCTGCTCCCCTTCTCACCGCTGGGAGTCTACGAGTGGAGACACCACCAGCCGGCTCAGCGCCACGACCGCAGCAAACAGCGCAGTGAGGGAATCGCCTCACGGGTCAACACCTGGCCGAAGCGAAACCCCAGGAGCGCCAGCTGCCAGCGACCGGTCCCGCCGAGCTGATCGATGCGGTCGCCGTCGAGGATCTGGTCGGTCCAGTTGGCTTCGCCCGCAGTTTCCAGGGTCACCAGTACGTCGTCGACCATCGACGATTCGACGCCGTGATCCTCGAGTTCTCGCTCGACCCACGCAACGGTGCACATCCAACCCAGCCCGAAGTCGCTCCGCCGTATCGCAGGGTCCAAGAAGCCGCCGAAGGCGCCGGCGAGCAGTTCGCTCACATCACAGTCGGTCTCGCGTGCTCGCCGCATCACGAGCCCGACGACCTGGTGCGCTCCGTCGAGACCAGCCTCGAGGCGCTGCAGACCGACCACGTCGACCTCCTCCTCATCCATTGGCCGGTCGAGTGGCACCGCATCGGCGCCACGCTGGCGGCACTCGCTCGTGTCCACGCTGCGGGACTGGCGCTGCACATCGGCGTCTCCAACTTCACCATCGAGCAACTCGAGCTGGCCGTCGACCACGCCCCGCTGGAGGTTCTCCAGGCGGAATGTCACGTCTATCTCCAACAGCATGCGCTCCGGGACTGGTGCCGCGAGCACGACTGGATCTTCACCGCCTACTCGCCGCTCGCACGCGGCGCCGTGTTCGACGACGATCGTCTGGCCCACCTCGACGGTGACGCCGCGCAGATCGCCCTCGCATGGCTGCGGTCGCTCGACGGGGTGGTCGCCATTCCGAGAACGTCCGACCCTGAGCATCTGGCCGGGAACTGGCGCTCCCTCCAGCTACGACTCGACGAACCCGAACTCGAAGCCATCGCCGACCTCGATGAAGGTCGCCGATTGGTGAACCCCCCGAACGCACCCTGGTAGCCATGTTGCGCAACGGGTGACGATGGCCGGTGGCACGGAGAGGTGATTTCGCTCAGCTCTTCGGTGAGCGTTGCCCATGATCGCGATTTGGGAACGAACGTAGGATCGATCGATGCCCTCGAGTCGCACCCCTTCCGACCGGTCGACTTCCGACCAGTCGACCGACGTTCGATTGTCGGTCAGCGTCGCCGGTCGGGTCCTCTTCGGCTCGACGCTGACGATCGCCGTCCTGTCGTACGCGTCGCACATGGTCCAACGAGCGCGCAATGGCTCGTCCATCGCCCTGTTGGACGTCGGCGATGAAGTGAGCATCGGCACGTGGTTCGAGACTGCCCAGTTCATGATCGCTGCGCTCGTGACCATCTCGCTGCTGTCGACCGGGGTGACGCCGGCACACCTGGCGAACCGAGTTCGTGTCCTCGCCGCTGCGCTGTTTGTGCTGTCGATCGACGAGTCGGTTTCGATACACGAACGTATCGGGTCGGCGTTGCGTGATGCCCTGTCGACCACGGGGTACCTGTACTACATCTGGGTCATCCCGGCGGTCGCCGCCGCGCTCGTGCTCGCCGCCTGGGAGATCCCCTGGTTGCGATCGCTCCCGAAGAACGTTCGGGACAAGGTACTTGGGTCAGGCATGTTGTTCGTTGCCTGTGCCGGCGGGCTCGAGCTGCTCGCCGGCGCCGACGACGAGGAGTCGGGCACATCGACGCTGCGATCGATCACCCTCACCGCATTCGAAGAACTCGGTGAGATGCTTGCGCTCTCGATCTTCATCGTTGCGCTGCTCCAGCTGCAGCGTGGCCGCCGGATCGGCCTTCGGTTCGGCGACTGAGGACACTGGTCGACTGAGGAAACTGACCGAGCGATCAGCGCGACGTCGCCGCTGCCAGCGGCCGCCGCACATCGACGAGCCGGAACGAGAGGCTCAAACCGAGGTAGACCAGACCGGCGAGCACGGCGGCCGCGATCCACGGGAGGTAGTGAGCCCCGATGGCTCCCACCGAAGCGGAAACGGCCATGGCGAGGAGGACGAGAGCGATGGTTCGTCGGAACAGGATCGTGCCGAGTTCCAGTGAGGCCAGAAGACGCCAGAGCGAGAAGCCGACGATCGCCTCGGTGAACAGCGTGGTCCACGCCGCACCGATGAACGAGTAACGAGGGATCAGGACCAGGTTGGCCACGATGTTGAACGCCAGACCCACACCGGTGAACAGGGGATACCTCCGATACCGGTTGGCGGCGAGCAGCGCCGTCAACGTGATGGCGGAGAAGTATCCGATCACTTCGGCCCCGACGAGCACTCGCACCGCACCACCCGACTCGGCATAGTCAGACCCGTAGAACAGCGCAGCGATCTGCGGACCGAAGAGCATGAAGGCCACGATCATCCCGCCTCCGGCCACCGCCAGATAGCCGATCACCGTCCGGAGCTGCGCGGTGAAGTCGTCCCGGTCATTGATCCAGGCACGGCTGAGCGGTGAGAGCGCGGCGACGGTCAGGGCGGTCGGCACGAAATGGATGAGGTCGACGAACTTGTAGGCCACCCCGTACAACCCGACCGACGTGAAGGTGTCCAAGCTCGCGAGCATGATCGAGTCGACCCGGTAGTAGAGCGTGGCGAACGCCGCACCAGCCGTCAAGGGCCCGGCGCGCCTCGTCATCGCCGCCCATGCTCGCAGGTCGACGTTGTAGTCGAAGGTGAGAAGTCGGTGGGCTGCGGGGATCTTCCACGCGAGCTGGATCAGCTCGTTGAGCACGGGAGGCACCGCGAACCACACGACCGTGCCACCCTCGAGCACGAGCGCGATGGTGAGGGCAACCTGTGCCAATTGGGCGACGACGCCGGCGGCTGCCAGCGACGGAAGCCGCTCTTCGAGCTGAAACGCCACGTCATAGGCGTGCGATGGTGTCGCGGCAACGACGACGAGCCCGGCAACGGCCGTTGCCGCCAAGACGGGCGAGGGGTACCCGGCGATGAGGACGACCGAAAGCGCAAGTGCGTAGCCGACGAGGCCGAGCACCAGCCGGAGCATCACATACGTGCCGGCCATTCGAGCCCGTTCCGGACCCTCGAGCGGGCTCAGCACGATGACGGCGATGCGCCCCAGGCCGAGGTCCGTCACGATCGACATCATTCCCAGCAGGCTGAAGACCAGTACGAACTGCCCGAAGCTCTCCTGGCTCAGGTCACGCGCGATGAGTGCGGTGCCGATCCAACTGAGTGCAGCAACGCCGAGCCGACCGACGAGCATGGCGGCGGCACTGGTTCCTGTGCCGGCTCTTCGGTCGCTCACCGGCGGCGCTCCATTCCCCCGAGCATACGGGCACTCGTCGCCCGTACGGCTGGGGCGACCGACCCAGTCCCAAACGGTGTTCGATGAGTACGCTGGCGACATGAAGGTGCCATTCGAGATCTCGGTCCCGCTCGGTTCCGCTTGGACGGGTCGACGATGACGGATCAAACCGTCCAGCTGGTCCATCCGCTGCCTGTCGACTTCGACCTGATGCGCGATCCGTTGCTCCTCCGTCACCGTCTGAGTGGCGATCGTCACTTCGACATCGATGCGTTGGGCGATCTTGCCGATGCACTACCGACCGGGGCGATCGAGGTGAGCCAGGTCGGAGCCGGCCCGGTTGCCCCTGATGGACTGGACCACGTCGGTGAGTTCGTCGGAGAAGCTGCCGGTGATCTCGTGCGGTCCTTCGAAGGTCAACGGCGATCGCTGTACTTCTACAACGTCGAGCGCGATTCGGCCTACCGAGATCTCGCCACGATGGTCCTCGGCGGCATCGTCGACGAACTCGGTGTCCGGGCCGACGAGATGGATCCGCCCGAGGGCTACGTCTTCGTGTCGGGAGGGGCTGCAACGACGAGCGCACACCTCGACCACGAATGCAATCTCCTGCTGGTGTTGAGCGGTTCGAAGCGGGTCCACATCTCGCAGACGGTCGACGATTCGGTGCATCAGGCGCTCGAACGCATGCACAGCGGCGGCTATGGGACGACCGACAGCTTGCCCGCCGACATGGAGTGTTTCGAACTCGGACCGGGCGACGGTGTCTACATTCCACCGCTCGCCGTCCACTTCGTCGAGAACGGCGACGAGCTGTGCACCGCCTTCTCCGTCGTCTTTCGACATCGACGCACGGCGCTCGAGGTCCCGGTCTACGCCATCAATGCTCGGCTTCGCCGGCTCGGTTTCTCACCCAACGCCCCCGGCAGCCGATCCGATCCGTTCAAACGACGCCTTCATCGTGCTGCTGGATCGGTCGCACGCCTTCGCCGACGGGCAACTCGGCCGATCGCCAAGTGAACGACGGTCGTCTCCTCGATCCGTGCAGTGGCTGGATCGAGATGGTCGACGATCTCGGGCCGGCTGTCTGCGTCAAGACGAGGGCCGAGGTGACCGATCTTCGAGCGCGACTGCGACGACGACAGGTCGACGTGGTCGACGCCCCGGCCGGTGCGACCACGCTGGTCGTGGATGAGTACGCACTCGACCTGATCGATGCCGTCGACTCGTCGGTGACCGTCGTCTGCCTGCTCACGAACCGTTGGAGCCCCCTGCATTGGGCCGATGGTGGATCGCGCGGACCGGCGGTCCGGTTGACCGAAGTCCGCCGCCGGGTCGAACGCCATGGCCGCTCGAGTCGAACGCTGGGGGTCTTTCGTTCGACCACCCGCCCGTTGGCGCTGATCGGGTTCGACACGCCGGAAGCCGCACGTATGACCGTCTCGGCTCTCGGCGTTCACGTGGCAGGATGGCGACGACACGTGCTCGTCACCGCCGTTCGCTTCCCGACGATCGGTCGATGGATGTCGCCGGGTTGGTTGCTGATCGCCCCCGGTACGGGCCGCAAGCCGACCCTCGATCCAACAGGCCAGATCGGCTACGAGCAGAGCGAGGGGTGTACCCGAGTCCTCGGTGAGCCGCCTCGCCTCATCGAGCGGGAGGCAGCCGTCGACGATCTCATCGCCGAGGCCGCCGTCCTCGACGAACTCGGGGCCTCATCCATCGCCCCCTTGGTTCCACACGTCATTCGAGCACCTGGGCGAGACGAGTCACGACCGGGTGCCCGTGCCCCGTCACTGGTGACCTCGTTGATCCCCGGCCGCCCGTTGCGGCCCCGGCAGATGACCGATCAGGAGATCGAGCGTTGGACCGAGCGAGCGGCCCACGTTCTCGATGAGCTGCAATCGACGACGCTCGACGAAGATGGCTCGGTGCTCGTTCATGGTGACTATTGGCTCGGAAACCTGCTCGTCGATGACGATCAGATCGTTGGCATCATCGATTGGGAATCCGCCCACCGAGGCCAGACGACCGAAGATCGCGAGTTCCTTGCTCGCAGTCTGACGACCTACCTCGATCGTGACCAGGACTTCGCCGACCGGCTCGAGGCCATCGTCCGTGCCGGCTCGAGTGGCTGAGTCACACGCAGCGTCGGCTGCGGAGCCGACGCACCCGTATGCCGGGCGGCTCGAATTCGAGGCTGGGTCGATGTTCCCGGGCGCTGTCGATTCGCCCGAGGGGGCTCGACAAACAGCTCCCGACCCGATACTCATGGACAAGATGTCCGGACGTTCAGTGAGTGCGACCTCATCGCCGGCGCTCCGGCCGCAGTCACTCCTGCTCCTGCTTGCTGCGCTCGTACCCTACGACGGGCTCCTGCTCCTCGTTCCGGCTCTGGGTGGTCTGGGCCCGTGGAAGGAAGCCCTGGTGCTGGCCACCCTCGCCTCCGCGTTCCAACAACGCGACCGCCGAGTGCAGGACGAACTGCCCATGTGGTTCGCTCCGGCGATCGGACTCCTTGCGCTGGCCCTGCTTTCGGGGTTGCTCAACCCCGGGCTGCAATCGATCGCCGGGTTGAAGATCGGCTTCTTCTACCTGATCACGGTGCCCGCGGTGCTGTGGCTTGCGCCGTTCGAACCTCGCGATCGTGACCGGCTGGTGACGATCCTGATGACCAACGCCGTGATCGTTTCGATCGTCGGTATCGGTCAGCAGTTCCTCGGACATGAGGCCCTCGATCAACTGGGCTACGAGTACGACTCGGCCATTCGTTTCACCCAGGGCTGGATGCGCTCGTTCTCGACCTTCAACCAGCCGTTCCCCTTTGCGTTCTTCGTGATGATCGCCATGCTCATCGGCGTTCCGGTCGCGTTGGAGGAACGCCGACGCCTACGCAATCGGATCTTCCTCTGGAGCCAGCCGTTGCTCGTCGTCGGGGTGCTGCTCAGCTTCGTGCGTGGAGCACTCCTGGGACTGGTCGTCGGATTCGTCTACCTGGGTTTCACCCGCTACCGGGTCTTGGCCCGGGTTCTGGTCCTGTTGCCGCTCGGTGCCATCGTGGTCGTGGCTGCCGGGGGCGCTGCTGCCGTGTTGTCGACGAGCAGTCTCGAGGCCAGGACAACCGGTTGGGTGGCCGAAATCTTCGATCAGGGTGTCGAACCGCTGGGCCAGGGCATCGGGACGACGAGCAGTGCGGCCGAGTTGTTCCTGCCGGATCCAGATGTCTTCCCGCCCACGGGGCCTTCGGACACCTATCAGCCCGACAACTACTTCGTGAAGACGCTCATCGAACTCGGACCCATCGGCGCATGGCTGTTCGTCTGGCTCCTGGTACTGGCGATACGCCACGCCAAGCGATCCACCGATGCGGCCGCCTCGCGTTCCGACCTCGGTCTTGCCAACGGCATCACGGCGATGATCATCGCCTCGATTCCTGTCGGATTGATCTCCTCGTACTGGGAGATCTTCCCGGTCGACCTGTTCTTCTGGATGCTGGTGGGGGTGATCCCATCAATCGAACATCCGTCTTCCTCAACGCCATGCAGCTCGAACCCAAGGGCCTCGGCGGGGGTGTCCCGATCTACTGTCGCTTTCTGATCGATGCGCTCGCCCGTGATCCCCGAATCGACGTGACGGCCCGGGTCCAACGATCGGCAGCCGACGATCTCCCGGCCCCGGTCAGCCCACAGGTGCGCGCCACGTCTCGAGGGGCACGGCGACTCGTCGACTCGCTGCGTCCGAACGGCCGATTCGACGTCACCCATGGTCTTGACGTCGACCTCCCGATCGGCGCCCGACCGAGCGTGGTGACCGTTCATGATCTGTCGGTGTTCGATGTTCCCTGGAACTTCTCTCGCGTGCGCGCGATGGGTGAACAAGCTGCGGTGCGCCTCGGTGTGCGCCAGGCCGACCGGCGCATCGCCGTTTCGCGTTTCACCGCCGAACGGATCCAGGACCGCTTCGGTCTCGACTCGACGGTCATCCCGCTCGCACCCCGACCGGACTTCGTGTCGCCGACTGACGACGAACGACTCGACCTTCAGCGACGATTCGCCTTGCCCGATCGTTTCGTCCTCCACGTCGGGACGATCGAACCTCGCAAGAACGTCAGCCAACTGATCACGGCATGTGAGCGCCTCGACGTGCCACTGGTCCTCGTCGGGGCGGGCTCTCAGCCCATCCCCGACCACGTCCGATCGCTCGGATTCGTCGACGATCGAGATCTCTCGATTCTGTATGGAACGGCAGACGTCGTCGCCTACGTCTCGACCTACGAGGGCTTCGGGCTTCCTCCGATCGAGGCAGCGGCGTGCGGCGCCGTCGTGGTCGCCTCCGACGTCGGGGGTATCGCCGATGTACTCCCCAACCTTCCCCTGACGCCACCAGGAGATCTCGATGCGCTGACCGATCTCCTGTCATCGGCGCTCGATCACGAGGAACAACGCGCCACCATGCGTCGTGCCGGGACGGACGGAACGGCCTCGCTCTCCTGGGAGCGGGTGGCGCAGGAGACGATCGCCGTGTACGAAAGCCTCCTGGAGACGACCGAGTGACGAAACCGCTGAAGGTGCTGGCCGTATCGGCCTCGGGAATCATGTCTGGCGCGGAACGTGTGCTCCTCGACTATGCGAGTTCGGGCCCCGACCGCGCCGAGCAGTGGACGCTGGCCATTCCGCCCGGTCGATTTCGGGACCGGGTGAGCGAGGCCGACCTCGCGTGGATCGATCTGCCGGTCCTGCATCTCGGAGGCGGAGCGAAGGCCGAACGACTCCTGCGATCCGTCACCGGCACCGTGCATGCGTCTCGTGTGATTCGCTCGGCAGCTCGTGAGGCGGACGTGGTGGTGGTGAACTCGGTTCGGGCACTACCGGCCGTCTGGCTGGCGAGGACTCGCACACCCGTTGCCTGGTTGGTACACGACGTCATCGAACGCGAGGGGATTCGTCGTCTGGTTCGCCTGGTTCGGTCGTGCATCGATCGAGCGATCGGTGTCTCGGAAGCAGCGGTGGCGTTCGCCAGGGAATGTGGCATCCCTTCGACCGTCGTTGTCAACGGAACGGCGTGGCCCATCGAACCGGCGTACGCAGACCGGCTTTCCACTGTTCCGGTCGTCGGGATCAACGGCGCCATCACACCATGGAAGGGTCACCGGGTCTTCCTCGATGCTGCCGAGCTCGTGACCTCGGATGCTCGATTCGAGATCTTGGGGGGCGCACCGTTCGAGGGCGACCGAGACTACGAGGCTTCGCTCATCGCTCAGGCCGAGCAGTCTGCGATCGCCGATCGGATCGAGTTCCTGGGACAACGAGACGATCCGAAGGACGTCATGCGTCGCTGGAGCATCGCCGTCTCGGCCAGCATCGAGCCCGAAGCCGGTCCGCTGGCGGTGCTCGAGGCGATGAGTCTGGGCATTGCCGTGATCGTGACCGATCATGGCGGCGCACCGGAACTCGCCGGCGACACCGGACGAACGGTCCCTCCCGGTGATGCCGCAGCCCTGGCCTCGGCGATCGAGTCGCTTCTCGAGGACCCGACCGCACGAGCCGATCTCGGCCGGCGGGCCCGATCACGGGTCGCCGATCGTTTCACGCTCCAAGAATCGAAACGCAAGTTCGGCGTGGTGCTCCGCGAGCTGACCTCGGGTCCGCCACGATGAAGATCCTCTTCGTCAACGAGAACATCGGCGGGCACGCAACGGTGCACCACCACCTCGGGCTGAGCTTGGAAGATCGTGAAGACGTTGCCGCCACCTTCCTCGACGTGCCCGCAGCGACGGGCTTGCGACGAGTCGTCTCCGCCTCGATCCCCGGCCTCGCTCGCTTCGATCTCGACTTCCAGGCACTCCGCGCTCAGCTTGCCGCAGCCTGGTGGGTCAGACGACGTCTGCGTCCCGTCGAAGAGGACTTCGACCTGATCCACTTCTACACCCAGAACGCGGCCCTGCTTTCGGTGAAGACGATGAGGGAACGGCCATGCGTGGTCTCCCTCGACACCACGAACGCAGAGAACGCCTACCGCATCCCCTTCCGCGCCCCGGCCCGCTTCACGCCACTCGCCGTTCGAGCCTCCCACCCCTGTGAACAGCGCGTGTACCGGTCGGCCGATCACATCGTCGCCAACACCGGGTGGGCTGCACGTTCGCTGCGACAGGTCTACGACGTCGACGCCGAGAAGCTCACGACGATGCCCTTCGGCATCGTCGGCCCCGACGTCGTCGCCGAGCGTTCAGACGATCGGTTGCCGACGATCGTCTTCGTCGGACGTCAATTCAAGGCGAAGGGTGGCGACCTGCTCCTGGACCTCTTCCGTCGACGGTTCGCCGGAAGAGCAGAGCTGATTCTGGTCACCCAGGAGCCGGTCACACCGACCAACGGGGTGACGGTGATCGACGACATGGGACAGGGAGACCCCCGCCTCTGGGAGATCCTGGCCAAGGCCGACATCTTCGCCTTTCCCTCCTCGATCGACCAAGCCCCGAACGCCGTCATCGAGGCGATGGCTGCCGGTCTCCCCGTCATCGCGGTACGAACCTCGGGCATCCAGGAGATGGTCGTCGATGGAACGACCGGCATGCTGATCGAACCGGGCGACATCGCCGGTCTCGAAGCAGCGCTCGACCTCCTCATCGACGATCGCGATCGTCGACGCTCGCTGGGCGCGGCTGGGCGCCATCGATTCGAACATCACTACGACGCTCGACGGGCAACCGCTGCCCTCGTCGACATCTTTCGCATGGTGATCGCCGATCGTGGAGGCACCGCATGAGTTGGATTCCGGGTGTCGGCCGGCAGCTTCTGACGAACGGTTTCCGTGCCGCCGGTGGAGCCGTGGTGCTGGGCTATCACGATGTCGTCGTCGGCCGGCCGACGTCGTACCAGGTCGACGCCGGGCAACTCGATCGCCAGCTTCGGCTCCTCGTTCGGCTTGGTATGACCTTCGTCACTGCCAGCGAGTTGATCGACCGCATGCAGTCAGGACGTTCCATCGAGCGTTGCGCCGTCGTCACCTTCGATGATGCGCTGGTCGGTGTCCATCGGAGTGCCCGAGCGATCCTTCGTCGGCACGGCATCACTGCGACGATCTTCGTCGTGTCCGGTCACCTCGGGACCAGACCGGCGTGGTGGGACGGCCAACAATCGACGATGACGGCACAAGAACTGCTGGAGCTGGTCGACGACGGACACGAAATCGGGTCGCATACCGTTGGGCATCCGTCGCTCACGTCACTCGAGGCCGATCAGGCGATGACCGAACTGTCCGCGTCGCGAACCGCACTGCGAGCGTTGACGGGTCAGCCCGTCGATCTCCTCGCCTACCCGAGTGGTCACCACGACCCCTCGGTCCGGGCTGCAGCCGAGTCCGTCGGCTACCGGGCGGGTTTCACGTTCCTGAACGGCCGAGTCGACGAATCGACCGACCTGTTCCGATTGCCGCGACTCACCATGGGTCCGCATCTCTCGACGAGCCGACTGGCGGCTCAGCTGCTGCGAGCGCCGAACTCATGGCCTGACCACCAGGTGGAGTCCGTTGGCCCGCAGTGAACAGCCGGCGACGAAGCGGCGGTCGGTTCGATCGTGCCTCCTGCTGATCGGTGTACTGCTCGGCTCGATCATGGTCTCGTGCACCTCCGAGGGGTCGGGTGGCCTCGGCGGTCTGACCATCGGGATCTCTCCAGGTTCGGGAATCCTCGACCTCGATCCCGATGAGCAACGCGAGCAACTCGACAGGGTGTCGTCGCTCGGGGCCGAATGGGTGAGGATCGATCTCGATTGGTCGCGGATCGAGTCGGCACGAGGCGAGCTCGACTGGGAGACCACCGACGCGCTCGTGGAGGAGGCGGGAGACGCCGGACTCGAGGTGCTGCTCTTGGTGACCTACACGCCGTCCTGGGCCAGGCCCGAGGGCGCATCCAACAAGCACCCCCCGTCCGACGTCTCGGATTGGGAGGCCTTCGTGCGACTGGCCGCCGACCGCTACGGAGGCTCGGTTGCCGCCTGGGAGATCTGGAACGAGCCCAACGTCGTAGATTTCTGGGAGTCAGGAGCAGATCCGCGGGGTTACGCGACGCTCTTCGAGGCTGCGGCTCGTGCCATCCGTGCGGAGTCACCCGACACCACGGTGATCACCGGCGGTCTTGCGCCCGCGTCGAACGAAGGTGACGAGCTGTCACCCCTCGCCTTCTTGAGTGAGCTGTATCGATACCTCGAGCCTGGTCTCGCCGATGCAATCGCCGTGCACCCCTATACCTTTCCTGAGCGACCGTCAGACGGAGGCCGCAACAATCCATTCCAGCACCTTCCGACGATCATCGATCTGGTGGCGAGTGAGGAGGGCCGGGTTCTCCCGATCTGGCTGACCGAGTTCGGTGCGCCGACCGGAACCAGCGACAAGGCGGTCAGCCCCACAGAACAGGCCGAGATCATCGCCGACGCCATGCGCTGTGTACGCGGTAGCGACGCACTCGGACCGCTCTTCCTCTACAACCTCGAGGATCCGTCCGACGCCGATCCGACCGATCGCGAGGACAACTTCGGGCTCATCGGAGCAGACGGACAGCCAAAACCCGCGTGGGACGCGGTAGCGGAGGTCCTCAACGAGACCGACGACCGCGATCCGTGCGGCTCCTGAGGGCAGCGACGCCGGCGTGTGACCGGCCGATTCCCGACTTGAGCCGATCGAGGGCAGCGATACCGGCACGGGCTCGCCGGAACGTGGAGGGATCGGCGGCCAGGACCCGAACCGTGTCGTAGGATCCGGTCGCCCAGCGCCGTTTGTAGAGTCCCCCACCGAGCTGGAGGTCGAGCCGCTCGAGCCCTCGCTCGAGCCCCCAGTCGATGCCGGCACGAGTGAGCAATTGACCGGGCGAGATCTCGGCATAGAGCGGATCGAAGCGACCGAGAATCGCCGATGCCGTCGGTCCGCCGATCACATAGATGTCGAACGCAACCGGTTCATCATCGAGTTCGGCGATCGCGATCGTCAGCTGGTTCGACTCGGCAAGCCGGAGCATCGACTCCCGATAGAACGCCCGATACCTTCCCCGATCGAGATGGAGTTTGGGACTGGACTCGTGTGAGCGGTCGTAGAGCGGCAACACGTGATCCAAGAGCCCCATGACCTTGGCTGGATGGCTCTCGAACGTGGTGGTGAACGAGCGATCACCGATGATTCGCTCCGCCTTGCGAAGCTTCTTGCGCAGCCCGGACCGCTCCGGATCTTCGAGATGTTGGTGGGCTGAGTCGATTCCTCGAAGATCGATGAACGGGCACTCATCGGACAGAACCGCATGCCATCGGTTCTCTCCGTGACGCAGCGCGGCAAGTCCCGGTCGACCCATGGCGAAATCGGTGATGTACACCGCTCGGTGCCGATCCTCCAGCAGCGATCGCCAAAGCTCATCGGCCACCGCATCGTTTCCCGGTCGGACGAGGAAGTCGGTGACCGCACCCAGGTCTTGGCCGAGTGGCTCGAGGACGTCGACGATCCCCTTGCGTCTCTGGTCGACGGCCAGAACGCCGTCGAGACGGCCACCACCGTTGCGGATGGTGAGCACCACGAGGTCGCCCCGGCCGAAGTGCCGATGCCAGGTCAAACCGAACGCAGGTAGTGCGAACGGTTGTGCGTGACCGGTCTGGGCCAACTGGTTCCATTCATCGACCAGGGCATCGATGTCGGACTGGTCGACGAGTCGCTCGGTGACGTAGTTCGCCACTCCTCAGCCGAACATCGCAACGGCCCGACGCATGCCGGACGCGAACGCATCAGACCCGAACGAGAGCGAATGCGCACGGATCTTTGCTCGGTCGAAGTCGGACTCGGCGAAGGATCCCATGCATTCGGCAAGCAGCGCCGCCTGTTCGTCTGCGTCGGCTCGATAGGGAAGAAGCTCGCCGGTCGTCCCGGGGAGCACCGTGTCTCGTAGCCCTCCGAGATCGATGCCGATGACCGGCGTGCCGCACGCCTGCGCTTCGACCGGAACGATGCCGAAGTCTTCCACCCCGGCGAAGACGAGTGCCTTTGCCGACTGGAAGAGCTGACGGAGCCGGTGGTCGTCGACGGCTCCGACGAACTCGACGGTCGGACCCGCCATCGCCCGACAGTCGTCGAGCGATCGGCCGGTTCCGGCGACCACGAGACGGGAGCCGGTGGCGTTCGCAGCTTGGATGGCGAGCTGGGTCCGCTTGTAGGGCACGCAACGACCGGCCACGAGGAAGAAGTCCTCACGTTCGACCGCCTGGTCAGGGGCGAAGAAGTCGATGTCGACCGGAGGGTGCACGATCTCGGCGGTGCGCTGCCAGTGATCTGCGATTCGTTCCGCCACCGCAGTGGAGTTGGCAATGAGACCGTCCATGCGCTGGGCGGCGCGTCGGTCGGCGCGACGCTGCGTCGTCGCAAAGCGGCCAACGCACGCTTCGCCCACTTCGAGGTGTACTCGACCTCGCGCATCTCGTGGTCCCACATCCAGCGTGCGGGTGAATGCACGTAGCTGATCGTCTTCACCCGGTCGGGTACCCGAATGCGGTTGGCAAAGGCGTAGTGACTGGCGACGACGAGATCGTTGTCGCCAAGTCGAGCCGAAGCGAGCGCGAGTGGGATGAGAGGCAGAAGGAGGTCGTCCCGTTGGCTGAAGCGGCCGATCTTCTGGAGCCAGCTCGTCGTCGTCTGATCTGGGGTGAGATGCGGATCGATGAGCGCCGGATCGGCCAGGGCCGAGAACACGTGCGCACCGGGCCAGATCTTGGCGAGCTCGATCGTGACCTTCTCGGCCCCACCCAGCACGTTGAATCGCTCGTGGACAATGGTGATCTGCTCCATCAGCGATTCCTTCCCGATTCCGTGTCGACCAAAAATACCGCAGCCAGACCAAAGCCGATACGTCGCGCCTTGGAGACCCGGCGAATCACGGCTCGCCGATCTCCAACAGCAACATCGAAAACCAGAACCACCGGAGCAGCCGTTCCCGACAGGGCTTCGACTGCAGTGAACTCGTTGCCGTGGGCGTTGCCGACGACGATGCTCTGATCGGCCCCCGAGATCTCGATCGCATGCTCGATCGCGCGGCGATGCGACGTCGACGAAGTCGACCGCGCCGAGCCCGACGTGAGCACGGCGATCCGACCACCCGCAGGACCGGGTTGCACCGCCTGACCCAGTGGCACCTCGCCATCGGCGAACTCGCTCAAGCCCGGCGACCGGACGAGCCCGAGATGGGAGTGGAGCCGCGGCTCGTCCTGGTCACCGTCGATCAACAGGACTCGGTCGTGGATCCCCGCCGACATTCGGGCGAGATCGACCACGAACCGCACATCGGCACCTTCGGCGGTGAAGGCCGTGATGACGGGCAGGGATGCGAGGTGCTTGCGGAAGAACGCTGCCTCTCCGCCGCTGCGACGGAGATCGAGTGTCGGTACCCCGGTCGCCCGCTCGAGGTCCGAAGCGGCATCGACCGGCGACAGTTTGCCTCGAAGCACCCGGACGGCCACGGTCGCCTCGGCGACGACGAGCGCAGCCGTCAGGGCGGCAAGGACTGCCAACTCGACACTCCGACTCGACTCGGGGGAGGTCGGAGCCTGGGCGGGTTCCACGATTCGGAGTTCGTCGGAACTGAAGAGCTCGCGGTCGTTCGCCACCGCCGTCGACAGACTGGCGACGACAGCGTCGGAAAGTGCCACGGCGTCGGCGGGTGTCGGCCCCTCGGCCGAGACCTCGATGAACCCGGTGCTGTCCAGGAGTTCGACACGGATCCGGTCGGCGGCCTCGGCGGTGTCGATACTCAGCCCGCTCCGGGCAATTGCTGGATCGAGGATCGCGGGGGTCGTGGCGAGTTCGGCAAGCGTCCGGCTTCGGAACTCGGTGATCGTGCCGTCGTCGGACCGGTCGCTCGGCTGAACGACCACCTGGGCAACCGTGGTCGAGGTGTAGAGCGCCGGAGTCGAACTCCTCCAGGCCCACATTCCGGCACCCGCGAGCGCGCTGACGACGACGATCAGAACCCACGATCGCAGCATCTCGCGCACGTGGTCGCCGAACTCACCACCCACGCGGCACCCAGGTCTTCCTCTTCGTCGGGGCCGAGACGAGCTGCTCGAACGTCATGGGATGCACCGTCGTTCCTCTACCGGCATTGCTCAGGGATCTGAGCGCTGAGACCAGGGATATCAGCCTCCAAGGCCTCGATCCACTGGTCTGAGCTGCATTGCTCACCACGGTGCGTGGTCGATCTGGTTTGCTGGAGTGATGGACGAAATGGTGCCCGAGCGCGACGTCGAAGCTCATCCCGAGATCGTTCGGCTCCGGGCCGAGCTCGAACGCCGAACCGAGGCATGGCGCGACGCCCTCCGACTGGTCTCGGAAGCCGAGGCCCGTTGCCTCGAACTCGAGGACAAACTGAGCATGGTCGCTCCAGCGCAACCGCCGACCCAGGCGGCAATCGACTGGGCTCGTCTGCGAGCCTCGGAAATCTCCTGGTCGGCAAGCTGACTGCCGATCACGCCCCACGGATCGACCGACGGAGCAGCAAGAGCGGGATCGTCATCGCCATCGTCAGCAAGCCGACTACCCGCATGGTCACGACCGGCCCCAGTGCTGGCGCCAGCAACGTCTGAGCCAGTGCGCCGAACGGCAGCCCACCGGAGAACCCCAGTGTCATGATCCCCATCACTCGCCCCATCATCGCGTCGTCGGTTTGCTGCTGGAGCAGCGTCCGATGTGAGGCGATGGCGATGCCGGCGTTGATCCCCCAACCGATCATCACCACCAAGGCCACCCAGTAGTTCGGTGCGAAGCTCAGGAGGAACTGTCCGAGACCGAGCCCCACACCGATGAAGATCGCCACGTTCCAGCCGTGCCGCATGTCGTGGCGGCGGGCCACGACTGCCGAACTGACGAGCATGCCGATGCCGAACGCTCCGAGGAGGAGTCCCGCTGCGGTGGAGTTCTTCCCGAAGTCTTCCTCTACCACGCGGGGCATGGCGATCTGCATCACGCTGAATGACGAACCGAGGACCAAGGTCACGATGAGTAAGCTCCGGCGAGGCTCGGCCCCGAGGCCGTAGCGCAAGCCCTCCATCACATCGCTCCGCAATCGCTGGCGGTCGCCCTCGAACACCGCATCGGGTGGAATCGACACGCCCAACAGCAGTGTGAACGCAACCGCCAAGGCGATCGCCAACAATGCAAAACCTCCGCCATTGCCGAACAGGGCGATGGCGGCGCCCCCGACACCGAGACCGAGGAAGCTCGCAGCCTGGGCGCCCCCGTTCTGCAGCGCAGCGGCGTTCATCAACCGATCGCGTGGGACGAGCTTGGGCACGATGGCATTCAGATTTGGTTGCATCATGACCAGCGCAGTGCCGAGTAGCGCGGCAGCGACGCCGGTCAGTCGCGGCGTCGCGGCATCGGCGGCAACGACCACGGCCCACACCGCCATCAGCACCGTCGAGACGCCGATCCAGAAGAGCGTGAACGTGCGGCGATCCGACCGATCGGACCAGGCTCCCGCCGGGAGAGCCAGCAGCAGCGCCGGGAGGCCGAGCGCGATGCCGGTGAGCCCCTCCGCCGACGGCCAGTCCGTCAGGGTCACGATCAGCCAGACGAAGGCGAAGCGGAGCGTGCCGTTCGTGCCGAACACGAGTATCTGGGCCATCCAGTACCGCCGGAAGTTGCTGTCGGCCAGCAGCTCGACGACCGGCGAGCGAGGCTTGATGTCGGAGGCGGCCATCGGGCCAGGCTGTCACCGATCAACCGATTGCCCAAGTGCGATACCCGTCGGAGTCGGTCCCAGTGCTGCCAGCCGCATCAGCGGCACCCCCGGGAAGGTAGCCCGGGGCTAGGGTGCGAGCCTGTCCACCCAGTCAGAGGATGCACCATGTCGGCACGAGACCAAACCCCACTCGGCTCCGGTTTCACCCCCAAGAGCGAGCCCGACCAGATCCTCGAAGGCATCGATCTCACCGGCACCACCGCCGTGGTCACCGGCGGCTACTCCGGCATCGGATTCGAAACCACGAAGGCGTTGGCCTCCAAAGGCGCCACCGTCATCGTCCCCGTCCGCACGCCGGCCAAAGCCACCGAGAATCTCGCCGCACTCGAGGGCACGCTGTCCGGAACCGTCGTCACCCATCAGATGGACCTCGCCGACCTCCGCACCGTCCGAGCCTTCACCGAGACGCTGAACGACGAACTCGATCGCATCGATCTCCTCATCAACAACGCCGGGGTGATGGCCACTCCCGAACGCTGTGTCGGCCCGAACTGGGAGTACCAGTTCGGCATCAACCACCTCGGCCACTTCGCACTCACGAAGGGACTCATGCCACTGCTCGAAAAGGCAGCGGCCCCACGCGTCGTTGCCCTCTCCTCGGTCGGCCACCACCGCAACGGCATCCTCTGGGACGACATCCACTTCCTCGAAACCGCCTATGACAAATGGGCCGCCTACGCCCAAGCGAAGACCGCCAACGCCCTTTTCGCCGTCGAGCTCTCACAACGGATGAGCCGCTTCGGCGGACGCGCCATGTCGGTGCACCCCGGCGGCATCTTCACCCCACTCCAGCGAGACTTGCCGATCGAAGAGCAGATCATGATGGGCTGGCTCGACGCCGACGGCAACCCCAGCAAACTGGCACAAGCCGCGTTCAAGACCCCCTCGCAAGGCTGCACCACCACCCTCTGGGCCGCCACCTCCCCACTCCTCGACGACAAACACGGTCTCTACTGCGAAGACGGCGACGTCGCCGCGCTCTGGTCGGACGATTCACCACGAGGGAGCGGCGTCAAGCCGTACGCGATCGATGAAGACGACGCAGCACGACTCTGGGACCTCAGCGAAACGATGCTCGCCGACGTCTGAGAACCCAAGGGCGATGAGCCGGGTCGTTTGCCGATGGCGGTGCGCCGGAGCGTCGGGCCAACCGCTCGTGCTCCTCTTCGCCGTACTCGCCGTTGGATCGATCATCGGCGCCGGATCGATCCGAGGAGTCAGCATCGGACCGGCGGGCGCGTTGTTCGCCGGCCTCTACGCAGGAAGCCTGACCAACACTCCTTCGCCTGCTGCCGCCAAGGCGCTCGTCGACCCGGCGGAGCGGAGTCTTCCCGTCGTCGGTTATGCGCTCGCCTATCCCTTTGGTGTGCTCGGGCTCCTCGCCGCCATCGTCATCATCGGCCGCTTCGTGCCCGATCGTCCCGACGCCGCCCACGGAACCGAACTCCAGAGCGTGACGATTCGGGTCGGTACCGGACGTGGCCAGAGCGTCGAGGACCTGTACCAGCGTCACGACGATGCCCTTCGAGTGTCTCGTGTCCAGCGGTCCGATCGGATGTTCGTCCCGGTTCGCGGCAGCGCATGGCGGGAACATCCGGCGGGGCTGGTGTCGGGGGCACACACCCAGCCGGCAGCCCTCGCGTTCGCAGCCGAGCGGACAGGAGATCCCCAACTCGACCTCACCGATGCGCTCGTGCTTCCGGCCGCCATGGACACGAAGATCCTCGTGGCACAGCTGCTGATCCTTCTCTGATCGCTTCCACCGCCACGACGCCCACTCCCCCGCTGGATCATCATCGGCAGACCGCTCGCCGCCGGACCGCGCTCTGCTGCAGGCGACGATCCGTGTCGGCCTACTCAGCGAGTGCCGATCCGATCGCGATCGCCGAACTCGCGAAGAGCAGGAGGACGACCACGTGTTCGTAGTGATGTTGCTGGAGTCGATCGAAGATCCGGTGCCCCATCGTGGAGGCCAAGACGAGGATCGGCAACGACGCGGCAACGGCGATCAATGCTGATTGGTCGACGCGTCCACTCACGAGCAGTGCGGTGAAGACGATGAGGCTCGTTGCGGTGAAGCAGGCCGACAGGGTGGCGCGCTGGTTCGCCGCCGGCAGCCGTCGGCCGGAGAGCCCGATGACGAGTGGCGGTCCGGCCGTGCCCGTGCTGGTCGACAGCACCCCGGAAACGAACCCGCTCGCGTAGTCGACGATGGGTCCGGTCGCTTTGATCTGGATACGCCTCGCAAGCGCCAGGGCGAGCAACGCAACGATGACGCCGACCAACAGTTTGAGGCCGCGACCACTCACCCGTGCGAGGATCAACCAACCAAGCGGCATGCCGAGGACCACGGAGGTGAGGATGCGCCCGACCGTGCCGACGAGCACGTCTCCTCGAGACCGCAGTGCGGTTGCACCGTTCGACGCGATCCCGAGTGTCGTCTGGATCACCAGTGCCGCCTCGACGCCGAGCAGGGTGGCGAGCAGCGGCATGGCGACCAGCGAGAACCCGAACCCCGACACCCCCTGGACGACGGTGGCAATTGCGACGATCGCGACGACGGCGACGAGTTCCCAGACACTCACTGGTTCGGCGTCGAACGTCGAGACTGGGCATCGACCTGAGACTCGACCAAGGTCGCAAGGATCGTGCCGACACTGCCCGCGACCGCTTTGGTGTCGCGCCCGAAGTCTTCGACCATCGAACGGGTCGCAAACGTCGACAGGGTCATGGCCACGGCGTCGATGACCACCTGCGGGCATCGACCCGTGCCGCCTGCCCGCTTCCAGATGGCACGGGCAGTCACCGGCGAGTTCGCTCGGCGATCGAGGCGGCGCCGGGCATTGACCGCTGCGAGCTCAGGTGGCAGATCGTCGTCGGGCGAGGCAGCAAGCTGCCAATAGCCGAGCCCCGAAGCACGATGGATCTCCATCATTCGCAGGGCCAGTGCCGTGATCCATTCCTCGAGCGGTTGCTCGGCCGGCACGGCGCGCTCGATCTGGGTCTCGAACCAGTCCATCGACGACGACAGTGCGTCGGCGAGCAACGCATCCCTGCTCTCCACCTGGCGAAACAGCGTTCGCCGGTTGATTCCGGATGCCTGCGCGATGTCATCCATCGTCACGTCGAGCCCTCGATCGGCAATGAGCCGTACCGTCGCCCGGAGCAGCTTGAGTCGCGGCAGCGCCTTCGGGTCGTCGAGGAGCGCATCGAGATCCTGCTCCACGTCGATGCTCAGTGCTTTGGGATCATCGGTCACGTGTGGCACTGTACAGTGCGATGATGTCACTGTAGAGTGACATCATGTCGATCACCGAACGAGTCACACTGGCCCACCGTCCGATCTCTCCCCGTTTCGGAGCCGAACTCGAAGGGGTCACGTTGCTCGACATGACCGACGAAGAGGTGGAAGCCCTCAAGCAGCTCGGGGGCGAGCGTGGCGTCGTCGTCGTTCGTGATCAGACGATGACACCGGAACAACACGCCGCCTTCGCTCACCGGCTCGGCGAACTCACCACCTATCCGGTCAAGAAGGAAGGCGCCCTGCCAGAGCTGCTCGTCATCCACGCCGACGAGAACTCCAAGCACGTGGCCGGCCAAGGTTGGCACTCCGACATCTCCAGCGAGCTGAACCCACCGGCGCTGTCGATGCTCCGCATGGAGATCGTGCCCGAGTCCGGGGGCGACACCCTGTTCGCCGACATGTATCAGGCCTTCGAATCGCTCTCGGCCGAGATGCAGACCCTCCTGCTGCGACTCACCGCCCGGCATGACCCGACGGGACACTACCTCTACCTCAGCGGCGAGGTGGCGTTGCGAGACCTGCCGTCCCAGGTACACCCGGTCATTCGCACACACCCACTCACCGGGCGCAAGGCCCTCTTCGTCAACAGCGCGTTCACCGGCAAGGTCAAGGAACTCAGCAAGGCCGAGAGCCGTGCCATCCTCGACATGCTGTATCAACACATCGCGCTCGGCGTCGACTTCCAGATCCGGGTCCGCTGGGAACCCAACACCGTCGTGTTCTGGGACAACCGTTGTGTCCAGCACCACGCCGCCTGGGACTACTTCCCTCAAATCCGCCACGGCTACCGGGCAACGGCCATCGGCGAGGTCCCCTACCTTGCACTCTGAACCGACGAGCCCGACTCGGCTGGCCGGCGTCGTCGTTCGAAGCACCGACCTCGACCACGACATCGATGTCTACACCGCCATCACCGGCACCACGCCGACGTCGCCGGCCGAAGAATCGTCGACACCCCCGATCGTGCCATGTTCGTCCTCGGTGACGCACTGCTGACCCTGACAGGAGGCGACGACGGCTCGATACGACGCGGCATCGAGCGACTCGTCGTCGAGGTCGCCGACCTCGACGCGGCCGAGGACGAGCTCCGGTCGATGGGAGCACACGCCGAGCGGGACGGCAACACGGTGCAGATCGATCGAGAGTGGGCCGGTGTGCACGTGGAACTGCACGCTCTGACCGCTGAGCACGATCGACCGGCCCGACCCGCAGGTGCCGTGCTCGACCATGTCGCCATCCTCGTTGCCGACACCGAACTGATGGCACGACGGTGGGCCGCGATCCTCGGGGAACCGCCGGCACACGCCGGCGTTCACCCACTCGGCACCTCGGTGGCCGCTCGGTTCCTCCTCGGCGATCGCATGATCGAACTGCTGACTCCCCTGCCCGACACGGCGTCACCGCTGCAAACCCGACTCGGCCGATTCGGGCAAGGCCCCTTCGCTCTCGCCATCATCGCGAACGACCTCGACACCACCACGGCGGCCGTCTCCGACTCGGGAGCCCGGCTGATCGACCAGCCACCACACATCGTGGTCCACCCATCCGATGCGAGCGGGGTCCCGATCCAACTCACACCCAGAGTCCACCACTAGGTACGGTGCACCATGGCTTCTCGTTCTCCTCTCTCAGGTCCGGTCGTCGGCCGGACCGCCGCTGAATCCAAGCCTTGGTGGCCGGAACCGGTGTTGCCGCCCGAGGGCGCTCCGAACGTCATCCTCATCTTGCTCGATGACACGGGTTTCGCTCACCTCTCGGGGTTCGGCGGACTGATCCCGACCCCGAACTTCGACCGCTTGGCCGATCGAGGGATCCGCTTCACCAACTTCCATACGACCGCGCTGTGTTCGCCCAGTCGGGCCTGTCTGCTCACCGGCCGCAACCACCACGCCGTCGGCATGCGAGCCCTTTCCAACTTCGACACCGGCTTCGACAACATGCGGGGCCGCATCGACCCGAGCGCGGCGACGTTGGCCGAGATGCTCCAGGCCGAGGGCTATGGCACCTTCGCGGTCGGCAAGTGGCACCTGGCACCGATGCGCGACGCCTCGGCGGCCGGGCCGTTCCACGAGTGGCCACTCGGGCGCGGGTTCGATCGCTACTACGGGTTCATGCAGGGCGAGACCGATCAGTTCTACCCGGAGCTCTATCGCGACAATCACCTCGTCGACCCGCCCGCCGTCCCGGACGACGGCTACCACCTGTCGGCCGACCTGGTCGACGAAGCCATCAGGATGATCAGGAACCACCATTCACTGGTGCCGGAACGGCCCTTCTTCACCTACCTGGCCTTCGGCGCCACCCATGCCCCGCATCAGGCTCCGGACAGCTATCTCGCAAAGTACCGGGGACATTTCGACGAAGGTTGGGACGTCTGGCGCGAGCGCACCTACCAACGCCAACTCGAACTCGGCATCATCCCCGAGGGGACCGATCTCGCTCCCCGTAACCCCGGCGTCGAGCCGTGGGACAGCCTCTCGGCCGACGAGCAGGCTCTGGCGTGCCGTCTCCAAGAGGCGTTCGCCGCCATGTTGGACCACACCGATGCCCAGATCGGACGACTGCTCGACAACCTCGACGAGATGGGCGTCAGCGACGACACCCTGATCATGGCGATGAGCGACAACGGCGCCTCTCAGGAAGGCCAGCAGTACGGAGTGACCGACACGTTCCGCTACTTCAACGGCATCGGTGACACCGTCGCCAACGGCATGACCAAGTTGAACGAGATCGGCGGCCCCCGCTCCAACACCAACTATCCATGGGGATGGGCCCAGGTCGGCAATACGCCGGCGAAGCGCTACAAGCAGAACACCCACGGCGGCGGTGTGCGTGATCCGCTCATCGTCGCCTGGCCCGCCAGGCTGGATCCCGCCGTTGCCGGCCAGACCCGACGCCAGTTCCATCACATCACCGACGTGGTGCCGACGGTGCTGGAACTCGCCGGCCTGGAGGCCCCGGCCTCCTACCGGGGGACGAAACAGCAGCCGATCCATGGAACCAGCTTCGCCTACGCGTTGGCACCCGAAGCCAACGATCCGGCACAAGTGCGCTCGGAGAAGACGATCCAGTACTTCGAGATGTTCGGCCACCGCGGCATCTACGCCGACGGTTGGAAGGCGGTGACGTTCCACAAACAAGGCCGCCACATCGACGAGGACGATTGGGAGCTGTACCACCTCGACGACGACTTCTCCGAGTGCCATGACCTCGCCGAGGCCGAGCCGGAGAAGCTGGCCCGGATGATCGAACTGTTCTGGATCGAGGCCGGCCGGTACGGGGTCTTGCCGATCCAGGAGCAGGACTCGCGCCTCTTCGCCGGACACAAGCTGACCGGCACCCCCGGCGGGCGCGACCGCTACCTCTACCATCCCCCGGTCGACCGGATCCCGGCCGACGCCGCTCCCCCGCTGGGAAGCCGGACCTGGCATCTCCGAGCCCTCCTCGGCCGGGCCGACAAGGCAGCGGGCGGCGTGATCATCGCCGTCGGCACCATCAACAACGGCCTGGCGCTCTACCTCGACGACACCGGGCATCTGGTCTACGACCACAACGCCTTCGGCGACCACACGGTCGTTCGCTCGCCCGAACCGGTACCGGCAGGTGAGATCGTGGTCGAGGTCCGCCAGGAGCGAGTCCGACAGGGCCCGGCCCGCGTCATGGTCGCCGTCGATGGGCGACCGGTCGGCGATGCGGTCATCCCGCTCGTTCCCAACATGATCTCGCCGATCGGTCTCGACATCGGTCGAAGCGTTGCCGGGGTCTCCGACGGTTTCACCGGACCCTACGACTTCCAGGGACGCATCATCCGCCTCGAGATCGACACCGAGCGGGCCATGAACGGCGACGACGAGGCGGCGTTGGCGTGGGCCACCGCCCTCGGCACGCAGTGAGCCGCCGGCATCACCCCCGAGCGGCGGCCTGACGTCGTAGCTCTCGTTTGGCGATCGCCATCAGGTGCACCTCGTCGGGGCCGTCGGCGATTCGCAGCGACCGCAGCTGCGCGTACATCCGAGCAAGCGGGAAATCATCCGACACACCCGCAGCACCGAACACCTGGATCGCTCGATCGATCACGGTGGTGGCGGTCCGCATGACATGGACCTTGATGACCGACATCTCGGGCGCGGCCGCCTTGTCGCCCTCGGTGTCCATCAACGCCGCCGTACGCAGCGTGAGCAAACGAGCGGCATCGATGTCGATGCGGGCCTCGGCGATCCAATCCTGCACGTTCGAACGCGAGGCCACCGTCTGCCCGAAGGTCGACCGTTGCTCGGCCCGTTCGCACAGCAGGGCAAGGGCCTGCTCGGCAACACCGATGGTGCGCATGCAGTGCTGCACTCGGGCCGGTCCGAGTCGGGCCTGCCCGATCGCGAAGCCGCCTCCGACCTCGCCGAGCAGAGCCGAACCCGGGACCCGTACGTTGTCGAACTCGAGCTCGCAGTGTCCGTTGGCATCCAGGTAGCCGAACTTGGGCAGATTCCTCACGATCGTGAGGCCGGGCGTGTCGAGCGGGACGATGAACTGAGTCTGGCGATGGTGGCGCGGCGCGTCCGGGTCGGTGCACGCAACGGCGATCACGAACTCGCAGTGGGGATGGAGCACACCGCTGATCCACCACTTGCGACCATCGAGCAACCAGTCGTCACCATCACGCACCGCCGTCATCGAGATGTTCGACGCATCGGATGACGGCACATGCGGCTCGGTCATGGCGAAGGCCGATCGGATCGTTCCCTCGAGCTGCGGCTCCAGCCAGCGGCCCCGCTGCTCATCGGATGCATAGATGGCCAAGGCGTCGCCGTTGACACTCGTCGGCGCATCGCAGTTCGTGACTTCCTGGGCCAACGCGCACGTTCCGAGCGCCTCGGCGAGGGGCGCATACTCGACCATCGTGAGACCGGGGCCGTAGCGAGCGTCTCGAACGCAGAGATTCCACAGGCCGGCCTCGCGAGCCTCGACCTTGAGCGCCTCGACCGTGGGCGGTTGCCGGGTCGGCTCGGCAACGCGCTCGGCCTCGACGGCCGCCTCCGCCGGACGCACTCGATCTTCGATGAACGCGTGCAATGCCGTCAGCCGTTCCAAGGTCGCGGCATCGTGATCGAACTTCATGGTCGTCGTTCCCCCTGTCGACGAGCAACGATGCCGTCGCTCACGAGTCTCTCGATGGTCTCCGCGTCGTAACCGAGCTCGGCCAACAGCTCATCGGTGTGTTCACCATGCTCGGCGATCTCGTCACGAGCGCGATAGTCACTGCCACTCAACGTCAGCGGAGCCGACGGCATGATGTAGCGACCCAGCCGAGGGTGTTCGGAGGCGTAGAGCAATCCCGCTTCGTGAGCGGCGTCGTCGACCAGTACCTCCTCGAGCATCCGAACCGGACTGCACGGCATGCCGACTTCGTCGAGCTTCGTGAGCACGGCTTGGGTCGAGAGCTGACCGATGGCTGCCTGGAGGATCGCTCTGGTCTCCTCGAGCAGTCGAGGTCGATCACCTCGATCACTCCACGCCGAGGTGCCACGGGGATCTTCGGTGCCGAAGAGGCGACAGAGTTGGGCGCCCATGGCGCCGGTCGCACCGATCGAGACGGCACCGTCGATGGTGGTGTAGGTCGTCATGAAGAAGACGCTCGGCGACGTTCGCTTCACTCGCTCGGCATGGAGCGAGCCGAACGACTCACCGGCATCGCGACGGGCGACCAGATCGCGTTTCCACTCGTCGGTGGCCTCGAACAGACTCGCTGATCGGTGTTGGGCGAAGAGTGCTGCGTGCGCGAGCGAAGTTCCCACTCGTTGGCCGTTGCCGGTGATCTCGCGATGTCGTAGGGCCCCGGCGACACCGAAGGCCAACAGGAGTCCGGCGATGTAATCGCAGAAGTAGGCCTCGTAGTGTCCGGGTTGGCCGAGCGCATCGGTGTTGGTCGAGAGCCGGAGGCCACCCCACGACTGGGCGATGAGGTCGAGACTCGGGCGCCCGGACAGCGGGCCGGTATCGCCGTACCCGTTGATCTCGCCGTAGACCAGACGTGGGTTGTCCCTGCGCAGCGTCTCGAAGTCGAGCCCGAGGCGTCCTGCGGTTCCCGGCCGCAGATTGGTGATGAGCACATCGGACCGCAGAGCGAACGAGCGGGCCAGCATTCGGCCGTCTTCGGAGGAGAGATCCAACGGGATGGCTCGCTTGCCACGGGCCTTGACCACGTACTGACGCCCGTCACCCCAGCCGGCGCCGTCGGCGGTTCGCAGGGGATCGGTCTGGCGCGTCTGGTCCCCCGTCACGGGTTCGAGCTTCACCACATCGGCACCGCCGTGGGCGAAGAGTTCGGCTGCGATCGGAGCGGCCACGAACTGCCCGATCTCGAGCACACGAACGCCATCGAAAAGCCCGACCAGGTCGTCGAGTTCGCTCATCAGCTGGTGCGCCTGGCCAGCGCGTCGAGCGCGGTCTCGGCGTCGGCCACGAGGCCCGCCATCACGTCATGCACGGTCGTCAGACGATCGAAGTAGGCAACGCTCTGGCCGGCGGGTGAGTGCATGAGCGGCGCAATCTCGTGCCGCTCGATCTGACCGAGGATGTCGCCGACCAAGATGTCTTGGTACGGCATCTTCAGTGGCTCCGGGGCACCGGGCGCCGACCACTCGTCGGTCCAGGCCGTGCGAATCTGTCGCAGGGTCTTGCCCGAATCCGCACGCGAGATGATGGCATCGGCCGACCCACCGGTGATCAGCTTCTCGAGCACCTGCGCTTCGGTGTGCTCTTCTTCGCAGAACAACCACGCCGTGCCCATCCACACGCCGACCGCTCCCATGGCCATGGCCGCCGCGATGTGGCGACCGGTGGCAACGCCGCCGGCGGCGATCACCGGAACGTCGCCGGCCACATCGACGATCTGAGGAACGAGCGAAAAGGTGCCAACGGGACCGGTGTGGGCGCCGGCATCGGTGCCCTGGGCGACCAGCATGTCGGCGCCGGCCTGCAGCGCTTTCACGGCATGCTTGGGTTGACCGACGAGACTCACGAGAGTCTTGCCCCGGTCCTTGGCCGGACCGATGACCCACTCGGGGCTCCCGATGCCGAGCGCCAACACACTGATCGACGAGTCCATCACCACGTCGACCTGCTCCCGCGCCATCTCCTCACTCCGCACGAACCGGGACCTCATCCCCGGATTGCCGTCATCGGGAACCCCGTACTTCTGCCGCATCGCACCGATGAAGGCCCGATGTTCGTCGGGAATCGCCGCCTCGATCTCGGCTCGGTTGTCACGCTCGGGCATCCCTGGCGGGATCACGAGATCGAGCCCGAAGGGGAGATCGCCGAGCTCGGCCGCCATCCGGCTCACGCCTTCCTCGATCTCGGCCGGCGTGGATCGAGTCGCCCCCCAGATGCCGACCCCTCCGGAACGAGACACCGCAATCGCGGCGTCGAGCGAATGCGTGAACCCGAAGATCGGCACCTGAGCGCCCAGATCTTCGCAGATCTTGTTGCGCAGTCGAACGCTGGTCACGGGTGAAGTCATGGTCGAATCTTCTTTCAGTCGCTGTCGCTGGCTCGTGCATCGGTCGGCGTGACGCTGCGCAGCCTCGACCACAACCGCTGGGTCGATCGCTGCCAGCACGGCGCCGGCAGCGTCGTCAGGATGCGCCGGGTGCAGGGCGGTCGGATTCTTCGATGTCCACCAGTCGCCGTGCTCTCGGGCGAGATCACGTACGACGTAGTCCGGTGATCCGTCGTTCGACTCCAGGTGAGGATGATCGAACAGCGCTCCGGGATCGGGGAGGTCGTGGAGTCGCCACGATCGTGTGACTCCGTTCATGCGTCTCTCCCTTGTCTTGTTCGATCAACCGGGGTCCTCCGGCTGCAGGCCGCAACCTAGCGGTAATGAAATACGGTTTCAAGACGTACTCATCTATCCTGGTCGCGGTGACCATCGACCCGACCACGCGAACGCCGATGCGGCCTTCCACCGTGCGAGCGGCGAACGCCGAACTCGTCCTCGCCCACCTGGCCGGAGGCGAGGCCACCACCCGCGCCGAGCTGGCCGAGCAGACATCGCTGACACCGCAGGCGCTGGGCCCGATCCTCGCCGACCTGGTCGATGCTGGATCCGTCATCGAGGAGCCGAGCCTGCGATCGGGGCCGGGCCGACCGCCATCGGCCTACCGTCTCGACCCGCTCAGCGCCCTCACGATCGAGGTACTGATTCGCTTTGCCGATTTCCACGTGATGGTCACCGATGCGCTCGGCCAGACCATCGGGGCCGAACGCCATCGACACAAACCGGGGCCGACGCCCCGACGACTGGCGAAGCGGGTCGTCACGATCGCCCAGCGTCTGATCGCACCACTCGGTGCCACCTTCGGGGTCTCATCCAGTCTGGTCGTCACTGTCGAAGGTGTGGTCGACGAGCAGCGACAGATCGTCGTCCAGTCTCCCGCGTGGAAGGCCGCCCACGTCGATCTCGTCGCCCTCTTTCGCGACCTACTCGACGAATCGGTGACGGTGACGGTGATGAGCAACGAGCGAGCGCTCGCCCTCGGCGCTCTCGACCTGATCGATGCCCGTCCTGGCGAGCTCGTCGCCATCGTGCAGATCAGCCACCAGACCCATCTGCTGTTTGCCCACGACGGCACGATCATCAGCAATCGCCTGGGGAGCAGCGGGCTTCTCGAGCACTACCCGGTGGTCGGCAACCAACGGGTGTGTCACTGTGGCCGAACCGGCTGCTTCGGCACGGTCTCGAGCGGTTCTGCCGTAGTGCAGAACTACTTCGAGCTCACCGGTCAGCGACTCGATGCCGCCGTCGATGTCATCGAACGAATCGGACGACACGATCCCGACGCCATCGAGGCCGCACGATCCGTCACCCAGTGGCTGGCGAAGACCCTCGTCGGGCTGATCAGGGTCTTCCAGCCCGATCGTCTGGTGTTCACCGGTGCCGTCGGCGCTCCCGACTCCGCCGGTGCCCAGACGCTCATCGACGCCCTCCGGGCCGAACTCGAGGACGGGTTCCGCGACTTGCCGATCGACGTCGTTCGGCCCGTCATCGGCTCATTCGGCGAACCGATGGCGCAACTACTGCTCAGGTGAGAGCGCGCTCACTGACCGGCGACGAGAACGATGACTCTTCCTGGCTCATGTCGGGCAAGTAGCCGACATCACCGACGGTGACGCGCCGTCGGGTCGCACCATGGCGGCCGTCTCGGGGCTCACACCCGTCTTGTTGAAAGCTCATTTCATAACTGACAAACTCGCCGACACGAGAGACGACAGAGGAGTCGGCGATGGATCGAACAGGGACGGCGAACCAAGCGCTTCCTCTCCAATGTCGACACCGGGTTCTCGAATTGCCGGGGCACCATCAGCCCTCGGGCCGCCACCATGGCCGAGGTCCTTGGTGACGCCGGGTGGAGCACGTTCGCGCTCGGCAAGTGGCACCTCGCCAACATGGAAGACTGCGCACCGGCCGGACCGATGGATCACTGGCCCCTCGGCCGCGGTTTCGATCGGTTCTACGGCTTTCTCGGTGGTGCAACCGACCAGTTCTCCCCGGAGTTGGTGATCGACAATCGGCCGGTCGATCCACCGCACGATCCGAATTACCACCTGTCGACCGCCCTGGTCGACGAGGCGATCTCGATGATCACCGCTCAGCGGGCGACGACGAGCCGGCCGTTCTTCACCTATCTCGCCTTCGGCGCAACCCACAGCCCCCACCAGGCACCGCCGGCCTGGCTCGAGAAGTACCGTGGCCGCTACGACCGAGGCTGGGACGAGGTGCGAGCCGAGTGGTTCGAACGCCAGATCGAGCTTTGCATCGTCCCGCCCGACACCGAGCTGGCACCGAGGAATCCCGGCATCCCGGCCTGGGCCGACCTCGAGGCCGATCAGCAGCGACTGTTCGCTCGCATGCAGGAAGCATTCGCCGGGTTCCTCGACCACACCGACCATCAGATCGGTCGCTTGATCGACCATCTCGAACAGATCGGCGAGCTGGACAATACGCTCCTCGTCCTGCTGTCCGACAATGGGGCCAGCCAGGAGGGCGGGGCCGAGGGAGTGATCAACGAACTGGCGTTCTTCAACCGAATCTCTCAGCGCACGCCCGAGATGATCGACCAGATCGACCAGATCGGCGGTCCGAATCTCTACAACAACTATCCGAAGGGGTGGTCGCAGGTCGGCAACTGTCCGCTGCGCTACTACAAGCAAAACACCTATGAAGGTGGGATACGAGACCCACTCATCATCCACTGGCCCGCTCGGATCGCCGATCGAGGCGGCCTCCGGAGTCAATACCACCACGCAATCGACATCATGCCAACCGTGCTCGAATGCGTCGGCCTCGACGCACCAGCTTCGCGTCGAGGCCTCGAACAGATGCCGGTCGAGGGCGCCAGTCTGGCGTACACATTCGATGACCCCGCGGCCACCGGTCGTCGCCTCACGCAGTACTACGAGATGCTCGGCCACCGAGCGATCTATCACGACGGCTGGAAGGCGGTCACGCAACACCGGCCGGGAACGCCGTTCCAAGACGACGTCTGGCACCTCTACCACGTAGCCGCAGACCTCGCGGAGATCCACGATCTTGCCGACGAGCACCCCGACAAACTGGCCGAGATGAAAGAGCGATGGTGGACCGAAGCGGGTCGCTACGGGGTACTCCCACTCGACGACCGCTCGGTGGAACTGTTCGCCATGCGTCGACCAGACTCCGAACTCGATCGCAACCACTTCCGCTTGGTCCCCGGCACACCGCACCTCGATCGCTTCGCCACCCCCGACATCCGCAATCGCTCCTGGCGCATCACGGCCACGCTCGACCGATCGAACGAAGACAACGGCGTGTTGGTCGCCTGCGGGGCCCGAACCGGTGGGTACGCCTTGTTCATCCGCGACGGTCATGCCGTGTTCGCCTACAACTTCATCGGCTCGGTGACGGAGGTCGAGTCCGCCGAGCCACTGCCGGCCGGAGCGATCGACCTCGTCGCATCCTTCACCAAGACAGCCGAACACGAGGGTCGTCTTGCATTGGAGCTCGACGGATCCGAGATCGCCGGAGACGTACTCCGCACGCTCCCCTGGCGCCAATCCCTCTACGGCCTCGACGTCGGACGCGATCTCGGGTCCACCGTGAGCCCGAGCTACGCCGCCCCGTTTGGTTTCACCGGGACGCTGCACTCGGTGACCTACGAACTCGATGATGACCGGAGCGACCGGCAAGCAGCGGCAGCCATCGAGGCCGACAACGCGCTCGTCGACCAGTGAGGCACCACCGAAAAGCGACCTCGGGTGATCGAATTCCCGGAGCCGACGGTGCAGCTCTCTCGCGTCGACACCAACAGAGGCCACGCTGACGTCAGCGGTCTCGACCTCAACGCGGGCGGTCTCTCGTCGGGATCACGGCATCGCTCCCACCTCGACGACATCGGCATCGAGGTTCTCGGCATAGAGGCGGGCGACTTCGTCAGCACGATTGTCCTGCACGGCCCGTTGATTCACGTACCCCTTGTCGGTGATCTCGTAGGCACCGGGATCCGGCGGTTCCTCGAGAAGCAGGAAGCGGGCAATCCGAGTCGAGGAAGCAGGGTTCGCCTCGTTGTGCGCTGCCAACCCTGCGGCGATGGCCGTCCGCACCGCAGCGGATCGAGCAGGATGCTCGCTCCCGGCCAATGGCCGGCATTGATCCAGATTCGGCCAGATCAGCAACGTGACATCGGTTTCGTTGAGACCACACACCACGGCGTCACGCCCATACGGCGAAATGGACGCCAGCACCTGCGAGCGAAGTGATCCAGCCTGGACCCACGTGCCGGACATCAGCTTGAAGTCCTCCGAGACCCGGCCGGCAAAACAGATTCCCCGGCTCGGATCCGAAGGATCGGCGAAACGAACGGCGTCGCCCATTCGGAAATAGCCCTCTTCGTCGAACGCCGCCTTCGTGGCATCGGGGTCGTTGACATAGCCGGGGGTGACGCCGGCACCACGGGCCCGGATCTCGAACCGATTGTCACCGACCGGAAGCAACTTGATGTCGGCCCCCGGTGCCGGCAACCCGATGACGTCGTGGTCCTCGGTTGCCCACCACCGCATGATCCCGGCAGAGACCTCGGTCGACAACAGACTGGTGGTCAGGAGCACCGGATCACCCTTGTACCGGACTGCCAGTCGTTGGATCCGGGCGGCAAGCGGACTCGGCATCGCCG
Source organism: uncultured Acidimicrobiales bacterium (assembly GCA_963698395.1). Lineage (GTDB taxonomy): Bacteria > Actinomycetota > Acidimicrobiia > Acidimicrobiales > SZUA-35 > JBBQUN01. The sequence continues at coordinate 62,703 of CAVOQQ010000006.1, read as the reverse complement.
CCGATCCGAAAGCGAACGAGGTCACGTTCGCAAAGAACATCTCGGCCAACTCGGGAGATGCTTCGAGTGCATCGACGAGAACCGACCAACCGAGCGGCGAACCGCTGTAGGTGGTCGGCCGCACCTCGGGGAGGTTGCGAATGGTGGCATCGAACTGACCGGGAACCGGCCGACCGGCATCGATGTAGACCGAGCCGCCATCGAAGATGACCGAGTTGAGGCGCATCACACCGGCGCCGGTGTGACTCCAGGGCATCCAATCGAGCACTCGCACCTCCTCGACACCCAGAGGTTTCTCGTCGAAGGCTCGAATGGCACCGAGAAAGGCGACATGCATGCCCTGGGTCTGCTTCACACCCTTCGGCATGCCGGTCGAACCCGAGGTGAACATATAACGGGTGACGGTGTCGTCGGTGATCGCAGCGATAGCCGCATCGACGTCGTCGGTCGGCTCCGTTTCGAGCACGACATCGATTCCCACGGTGCCGTCTCGACCATCACCGGTGATGATCGTGGCTGCTTCCATGAGTCCACCGAGATCGGATTCTGGATCGACGGTGTCGAGAGCTTCCTGATGAAGCGGCAGATGCTCGGCATAGACGAAGGCCGGACCGACTCGCTGCAGAACCCATCGGAGCTTGGGAAAGGCGCCGACGACGGTCGAATAGGAAACACTGACCGGACAGTACGGAACTCCGGCCATCTGTGCGCCCCACGCCATGAGGAAGTGCTGCCGGGAGCTCGGCGACAGAATGACGAGCGGCCGTTCGACCGACGCGCCGTGGTCGAGTAGCCACTGAGCCACCCGGCGACAACCCTCAAACGCATCGCCGTAGCGAAGATGCTGCCACTGTCCATCGGCGTCACGTTCGGCCACGACGGTGCGGTCTGGAAATTCGGTCGCCCGCTGGACGAACACCTCGACCGTGTTCGCCGGCGTTGGCATCGGCGAGTACGGGCAGCTCAGTACCAGCTCGCCGCTCGGCCGCTGCTCGATATCGACAGCGGGAATCCGGCTTGGCGGTTGGTAGTCCATCGATCGATCTCCAGAGAATTGCAGGTGGCGAGCCGTGCCAGCCATTCGAGGGACCCTACGACTTTAGAAAGATGGTTTCAAGATCGCTTGACCGGGGACGGGACTTGGGACGGCAATCGGAGTCCAACAGACCGCAGGCTCAGCGGGCGAGGATCCGGGGGGTTGTCGTCAGAAGCGAGAACCTGAGCGTCATCGGGCTTCGTTCTGGAGAGCCTCAGCGAGTGTGACGGCGGCCGCTTCGGCATCGGCGAGGACCGCGCCTCGGCCGGCCAGAATCAGGGGGCGGCTGCCGATGCGATGAGCCCGACGGCTCGATCCAGGGCATCGGGATCGACGCCGACCGAGCGCTCCAGCGGAAGGACCACCGGAGCCTTTCGGTACTCGGTTTCCTGGCGCGAGATGTCGATCGGAACGTCGAGCACGATCGGTCGTTGTTCGGCGAACGATCGTCGGATCGCCATTGCGACGTCGGCCGGAATCGTTGCTGCCGAACGCACGGGAGCCCACCCGGCACCCGTCGCTGCCACGAGCGCGGCTTGATCGATCAGTGAGCCATGCGATGCTCGTAGCCCGGCAAGCATTGCGTTCACCTGCCCGCCGTTCGCCTGGCTGATGATGGTGATGCGGCCCGGGTGTTCTTGCGCCACCCGCCGAGCGACGACCAAGGATTCATCGCTCGATCCGTCGTCGACGAAGATCACCTCGATGGGGTCGTAGGTTTGGCCAGTGCGCTGCAGAGGGGGTCCCGAACGAACGTTTCGTCGTTGTGGCAGGCGATGAGGATCGAAACGAGGTTTGCGGCCGCCGCGACTCGGCCTGTCCCATTCACCCAGTTGGCCTTCACTGACGTCAGACTTTCCCCGGTAGTTTTCGCAGCATGAACTTAGCGGTGTTCGGCGGTCACCAACCCCATACCAACGACCGAATCGGTGTGGTCCGACGTCAGCACCGGAACGGAGTCTGAAGTGAAAGCACGCAGCCGGTCCTGGTCGACCTCCGAAGAGAGGCGAGCCATTGCGGCGGCCGATACCGCCCAATCCACGGTGGTCCTCGATCGACGGATCCGGTGCAAGGGGCGACACGCCGACCCGGCCGGAACGGTCGGTTCGGCCCAGATTGCGGTGTTGATTTCGGCGTTCAACGCAGCCGCCACCGTCGAGGAGACCTTGCAAGGGTTCATGCTGCAAGATCTGCCGTTCGACCAATGGGAACTCGTCGTGGTCGACGACGCATCGACCGACAACACGTCGAGCGTCGTTCGCGAATTCATCGAGTCCCATCTTCCTCAGGGGGCGTTGGTCGTCATGAGTCAGAACGTCGGCGCCGCTCGCGGCCGCTCCGTCGCTCGAGCGCACACCCAAGCGCCCTTCATCTTGTTCTTCGACGCCGACGACGTGCCGACACCCGATTACCTGTCTGCGCATCTACGGGCACTCCGTGAAGCCGACGCCGACGTGATGTCCTTTGCCGTGCTCGACACCGGATACTTCGCACACCTCGGGCCTTCCCACGTGGTTGGCGGTGCGGTCCAAAAGTCCACCGTCAACACGGTGCTGGGAGAAGTACCCTTCGCCACCGGGGGGACCGTTGCCCTCCCCGCCCGCTTGTTCGATTCGGTCGCCGGGTTCGACCACGCCATGCTCGGCTGCGAGGACTTGGACTTCTCGATACGAGTCTGGCTTTCCGGTACGGACCTGGTGAAGGCAGACGGAGCGCGCTGCTGTTACCGCCAACGCTCGGGGCTCCAGCAGATCTACCGACAGCGTGTGGGTTACAGCTCGTCGCATGCGCTGTTGATCAAGAAGTACTGGTCGTTGATCAATCCGTGGCGCTACGCCTATTGGCAGCTGCGGGGCGTTGCCCAGATTCCCGGTCAGCTGGTGGCGACGGGCCGAAACTGGTTCCAGGGGCCCGAGGGCAAGGTCCTGGCCATCGAACAACTCGGCACCCTCGCCGGCTACGCAGAGGGCTCTTGGAAGCACCGTATCCCCGTGCTCCTCCCCTGGGGCCGGATGCTCGACCCCGCAGCCGTCGCAGCTGCCGAGCCAACCGACTTCTGACCCCTCAGGGAGCTGCAGCGAGGCGCTCGCGGCGTCCCAGCAGGAAGACCGCGGCCCAGAGCGACAGGGTCAGCAGGGTCTCGGCCAGCACGGTGGAGGCAACCGCGGCCTTCCACGAGTACTTGGGAATGAAGATGACGTTCAGACCGAGATTGACCAGAGCGGCAGCCAACGTGAGCCGAAAGCGCCAGAACTGAAAGAGCGAAGCATCGAGCGCGTTTCCCGCCAGGTATTGAGCTGTCTTGATGAGCGGGATCAGAGCCAAGAACCGCACGGTCGGCACGACGTCGGCATACGACGACTTCACGATCAGCTCGATCAGCGGGGCACCGAACCACAGGGCCAGCGCCGATGCGACACCGATCAGCACCGTGGGACCCAACAGCGTGAACGCGACCCGCCCGGCGGATCGAACGCCGTCCTTCCCCGCTGCATACAGCCGCGATGTTGCCGCCCTCACGAGCGCGATCGAGGGCATCATGGCCAACCAAACGAATCGGGTACCCAGGGTGTAGGTACCGGCAGCATCGTCGAGGCCGGAATTCACCAGGATTGGTCGATCCGACACGCTGAGCACACTGTCCGACATGCCGGTCAGTGCAAATCCGTAGCTCTGCCGGCTGTCTTCGATCATCGTTCGGGGCGAACCCACACGGTAGGAGAGGCCGTGATCACGCCGAGCGTGCCACCGGGTGGCGACGAAGCCGGCGAACGTGGCCGCGGTGAACAAGGCCGACCATGCCATCAGGCTGGGATCGGGCAGCAGCAACAACAGAAAGAGCGCGACCAGGCGCGGCACCACATACAGACCGCGCATGAGGGCCGTGCGGTCCATCCGCTCGAGGGAGGTGTGGAGAAGCGAGAGCTGATCCCCGGAGACCGCCAGGAATCCGTTGGCGAGCACCAACAGCGCATAAGGCAGGAGCGGAGCCGGACCCAGGAGCCATGGCTTGGCCAGAATGAGCAGCAACGTGATGCCGATGCTGCCGTAGACGTTGGCGGTGTTGAGGCGTGACCAGGCCCACTGCACCGGTTCTCCATGACTGACTCGACGGATCAACAGGGCAGGCGCGCCGAGGAGAGCGATCTCCATGCTGGGCGCCACCAGGCCTTGGATGCCACCCACGATGCCGTATTCCGCCGGCGTCAACCGTGCCGGCAGGATGATGAACGAGGCGGCCATCCCCACCAGCAACAGGATTTCAGCGAGCAGGGCCCATGAGCTCTGGTTCACCAACGTGGGCCGGTCGACCGGTGATGCTTCATCGTCGTGTGGCGGAGTGGACCCTCTCGCTCGGCCACGATCCGGTGCTTGCGAGCCGTCTTGCATGAATCAGGAGCCGACACCCGGGAGTGAGCCGGATTCCGTTGACACCAGGGCCTGATGGAGGACGCCGGCCAGCTCGTCGGCGAAACCGGCGATTCGGCCGCAGTGCTCGACGTGCCAGACCGCACGGTCACCGATCACGTTGCCGGCCAGCATGGGACCGATCACGTGCACACCCGGCTGGGTCTCGAAGGTGTCGTCCACCCGTAGCCCACGCTGTGATCCATTGATCAGGTCGGGTGTCGTGGCGGCGAGGCCGGTGAGCAACGGCGGGAGCGGATCCCGGCCGAAGCTGGCTCCCCCGCCGCAGTTCACAACGAGGTTCACCGGCCCATCCGACCGGCACTCTTGCTCGAGATCGGTTGGCTGGAAGCGGAAGTGCAGCCCGTCCTCGCCGGTTTCGAGCCCCGAGAAGGAACCGGCGAGGAGAGACAGGCGACCGGCCTCGATCAGGTCGCTCGCCGCTCCCAGATACTGGGGGCCGGCCCTCCGCTGACGGCGGCCGATCTCGACGCCGAAGTGGCAGGCAAACGACAGCTTCTCGTCGGGGTCGAGCATGGGCAGGATCTGGCCGACCAACGTCGACATCGACCGGAAGGTGACACTCACCGGGATGCCATTGGCCTCGGCGCGATCGAGATCGGCCGCGATGGCGTCAGCCAACTGGTCAGCAGTGACCACCTGGCGTTCGGCGAGTGCCTCGGTGGCGGCTGCGCAAAAAACCGGGACAACAGCTGGCGCTGCGAACGGATCGGGAAAGGCACCCCGACGCGAGAGCACACTGACATGGGTCAGCTGCGACGCGATCACCGGATCGTCGGTGAGCTTGTAGATGATCTCCAGTGCGCTGGCATTGGCCCCGATCACGACCGCTCGCAACGGCTGGCTTGCCGCCAGGGCCCGAATCCGCTCGAGGTGGTGACCGAGCGACGGCTGGTAGAGGTCGTCGACGAGATACGAACCAGGAGGGACCGCTGGGACAGCCAGTGGCTTGGTGGGAGTGGAGCCGGTCGACAACACCACTCGGCTGGTCTCCAGGCAACGGCGATCGGCCATGACGACACGCTGGTGTTTCGCGCTCCGCTCGATAGCGACGACTTCACCTTCGATGAGATCGCAGTGGGCCAGCCGCAGGCGGCGAGCGCGGTCGATCGCTCGCTCGGCCCGCTCGGCGAGGTAGAAACCGAAGAAGCGGCGAGGGACGTAGAGCGGGTCCCACGCCTCGGGGTTCACCGGCAACAGGAGCTGATCGAACCAGGCCGCCGACCGCGGACCAGCCTCCTTGCGGGTGTCTTCGATCAGCCAGTGGCGGTTCTCGGCGAGCCAGGCGAAGAAGGGCTCGCGTTGATCCTGGGGCAGGAACTCGCCAAGCGGGGTGATGATCAGGGCCAGACTGCCCGAGCGGTCACCATAGGGAACACCGGTGAAGAACTCTCCCGACTGCTCGACGATGGCCACCCGCACGGGTTCGCCTGGGGGCTCGACCTCGAGCCGGTCGAGTAGCCCCAGCAACGTGAACGTACTGGAGATCCCCGACCCCACGAACACCAGGTCGTAGTCGGTCCGGGCCTCGGGCCTGGGGCCCGGTGGGGCCGCGGGCCAAGATTCTGATCCTGTCATCGGCCGAACTCCCTCCGTGGGCTGTGGAGCCATGTCGTCACATCGACGGACTGAGACCGTCGAGATCAGTGAAACAACCTGGCGTGTAGGAATCTACTCAGGAGCAGCCGGAGACACGCTGTAGGCTCGCCATCGGCTGCTCCCGCCCCAACGCCGTAGGTGTCGATGGTAACCAACGTGACGGACCGTATGTCGACATGAATGCGGAGCGTGAGCCCGCTCTGGAATGGATTCACCTGTCGCCTCCTGAGGTGGCCGCACCCGATCGTGCGGCCCTGCTCGAAGCGTTCGACAGTGGTTGGATTGCGCCTGCTGGTCCGGCGATCGCTCCGTTCGAGGCCGCCATCATGGACTACACCGGGGCAGAGGCCGCTGTTGCCCTCTCGTCGGGGTCAGCCGCCCTGGAGTTGGGCCTGCGGCTGGTAGGGGTGCAGCCGGGCGATGAGGTGGTCGTTCAAACCGCCACCTTCGCCGCCAGTGCCTTCGCCGTCGTCCACGTGGGCGCTACACCGGTGTTCTGCGACGTCGCATCCGACACCTGGAGCCTCGACCCCGAACGACTCGAGACCTACCTGCACGAACGAGCGGCCATGAACCGGCTACCAGCCGCCATCATTCCGGTCGACTTGTACGGCAACCTTCCCGACTATTCGCTCATCGTGCCGATCTGCAGCCGCTACGACGTACCGATCGTAGAAGATGCAGCAGAAGCGCTCGGATCGATCTCCGGTGGGTGCCATGCCGGCACGTTCGGCACCGTTGGCGTCTTCAGCTTCAACGGAAACAAGATCATCACCACCTCCTGTGGCGGCATGCTCGTTGGGCCGTCCGATCTGGTGGAACGAGCCCGTTTCCTAGCCGCCCAGGCGAGGGAGCGGTTCGTTCACTACGAACACCTCGAGATCGGGTTCAACTATCGAATGTCGAATTTGTTGGCTGCCTTGGGCCATTCACAACTCGACCAGCTCGAAGGCAAGATCGAACGCCGCCAACGAATTCTCGACAACTACCGCGCCGTCCTCCCCGAACTCGATTGGATGCCCCAAGGCGTCACCGATCGTTCGAATGCGTGGCTCTGTGCAGGAATCTTGCCCGAGGACATCCAACCAGGGGCCGTTTGCCAACAGCTGCTCGATGTGCAGATCGAAGCTCGTCCGCTCTGGAAGCCGATGCACGCGCAGCCGGTCTTTGCCGGTCACGAATCGATCGGCGGAGACGTTGCCGATTCCTTGTTCGAACACGGCATCTGCCTGCCATCTGGCAGCTCGCTCACCGAAGCGCAACAGGATCGGGTCGTGAGCGAATTGAGGCGTGCGATCCAAAGCGCATCGGTGCGACGGGTGACCTGACGGAGCCCATCGCACCGTTCCGCTCGTGCGTCCCTTTTGTTCTGACTGCTCGAGCGTCATCTGGCTGATCAGGAATGGCTTGGAGCGGACGACGAGCTGGACAGCGTGATGGACCGTTGGTGACAGTGGTGACCGTCATGGTGGGTCTCGGCGCACATCATGTGCTATCCATCGACTCAAACCGAGGACACCCACCCATTGATGCACGTCATTGTCCTCAACCTCGCGACGAGCCGGATCGACCAAGGGTCGTTCCCTGTCCGACGTGACCTAGATGAAACGGCTGGAAGGGGACCGTCGTGCTACTCGGCGACATCATCAACCTGAACGGGCGCAAAACGCCGGACAAGATTGCGGTGATCGCTGGCGAGGTGACCATCACCTTCGGCGAGCTGCGCGATCGGATGCGACAGGTAGCCAACTCGATGCTCGAGTTGGGCGAACCCGGCGATCGGGTTGCGGTCCTTGCTGAGAACCTTCCCGAGTACGTCGAGATGTACTACGGCGTGCCCGCTGCCGGCATGGCGCTGACGTTTCTGAACTACCGCCTCCACCCCAAGGAATGGGCGTGGATCATCAACAACGCCGACGCCAAGGTGTTGGTCATCCAGGCCAAGTTTCTCGACGCCCTTCGACCGTTTCTCACCGAGTCGTCACCGGTCAAGCACATCGTCGTCATCGGCGAGGTGGCCGGGGGGTCTGACCTTCTGTATGCCGACCTCGTGGGATCCGCTTCGACAGAGCAGCACGACATCGAAGTCGATGAAGATTCGACCGCCTGGCTGCTCTACACCAGTGGTACCACTGGCTTCCCCAAAGGCGCGATGCTCACCCATCGCAACCTGATCGTCGCCGCGCTCAACTCGGTGATCGAATATCGAGCCGCAACCCGACGAGCGCAACCTGGTCGCGTTCCCACTCTGCCATGTCTCGGGCTACACCGTGCCGGTCACCCACTTCCGTGGCGGCCGGATCGTGCTCAACCCGATGTTCGAGCCCGAGCTGTGGATGCAGATGGTCGACAAACACCAGATCACCGGGACCGCGATGGCGCCCACGATGCTGAACTTCATCCTTCAGCACCCGAAGATCGACGACTACGACCTCGGCTCGCTCACCGGTATCGGCTACGGCGCAGCGGCAATGCCGGTCGAGATCCTGCGAGTGGCCATCGATCGGTTCGGTCCGATCGTGTACTCAGGCTTCGGCATGACCGAGCTCGGCGGCAACGTCCTCACATTCCCGAGGCACGCGCACGAGCGAGCGATCACCGGCGATGAGCACTTGCTCGCTTCATGTGGAACTCCGATGGTGCTCGCGGACGTGAAGGTCGTCGATGAGGAGATGAACGAATGCCCGCCCGGCGTGGTCGGCGAGATGGTGATCCGAGGTGAGCAGGTGCTGAAGGGCTACTTCCGCAACGAAGAGGGCACAGCAAAGGCATTCGAGGGTGGGTGGTTCCACACCGGCGACATGGCCCGTACGGATGAGGAGGGGTTCTTCTACATCGTCGACCGGATGAAGGACATGATCATCAGCGGCGGCGAGAACGTCTACAGCCGAGAAGTCGAAGAAGTGTTGTACCTGCACCCGTCCGTATCGGAATCGGCTGTCGTGGGGATCCCCGACGAGAAGTGGGGTGAACTCGTCACTGCCATCGTCGTGCTCAAAGACGGCGCCACCGCAACGGAGCAGGAGATCATCGCCATCTCACGCAGCAATCTCGCAGGGTTCAAGACGCCACGCCGCGTGCTCTTTCTCGACGAACTCCCAAAGACCGTCAGCGGCAAGATCATCAAACGCGAGCTTCGCGATCAAGTCATCAAGAAAGCCGAATCGTGAGGCCCAACATCGTCACCCGGTTCCGCATCGACGGCCGAATCGCCATACCCACTGGCCGGCAACACCGCATTCTGCTCACCACTTCGTCAACTGCGGGTCAGGGCCTCCACGCATGCCCCCATTCTCTTCGATCCCGCCGCAGCAGGCGAGCGCTGATCAGTCACCAGTTGATCAGCGAGCGCTGGCTTCGGGCAGTGAGCGGCCACGTAGTTCCAAGCCGTGAGTCTGAAGGTGACAGGCAACCGAACCGCCGCCGTCAACGGGAGTGGGCGGAGGCATCTCGGCATGGCAGATCTCCATCGTGTAACGGCACCGGGTGGCGAGCGGACACCCAGTAGGCAGCTTGGTGGGGTCTGGCGGTTCACCAGCCAGCACGATTCGATTCTTCTGATTTCGTGCTGCGGGTTGGGTTCGGGAACCGCCGGAAGGAGGGCTTCGGTGCAGGGATGGGCCGGAGCCGTGAACAAACGTTCCGAGGGGCCCTCCTCCATCACCTTTCCGAGGTACATCACCACGGTGCGACGAGCAATGTGGCGAACCACCGCCAGGTCGTGGGCGATGAAAACGAACGAGACGCCGAGGTTTGCCTGGAGGTCTTCGAGGAGGTTGATGATCTGGTTCTGCGTGGAGACGTCGAGCGCCGACACCGCTTCGTCGAGGATCACCATCTTCGGATTGTTGGCCAGCGCTCGGGCAATGGCGATGCGCTGGCGTTGGCCGCCAGAGAACTCATAGGGGTAGCGCTCGACGTGGCGCCGAGAGAGGCCGACGGCGTCGAGTAGTTCGGCGACGCGTGCGTTGCGGACCTCGCCCTTGATCCCACTCTGGACTTCGAGCGGTTCGCCGATGATGTCGGCGACCTGCGTGCACCGTGACCTTGCGTTTCGGCCGAAACATGACCGTGAGGTCGCGTACCTGGAGCAGCAGGCTGCTGGTTGCCGGCGAGTTCTCGGCAGTGTCAGTGGTGGGTTGGACGTCGGTCATGATGCCCTTCACGAATGCACAGCTCGATCAGGACTCGTTCACCGATCCGAGCTGGTCGCCTCCATGACCGGCTGCGACAACGTGCCCGCAGACATTGGCGCCTTGAACCCGCGGGGACGAATGTCGGAAGCGGAGAGCCTGAGCGTCAGCGGGTTTCATTCCGGAGCAGCTGAGCGTCACTTCTGACGCTCTGGCTCTCCGGAACGGCGACGGCAGGCGAAATCCAGGCGCGAGGAGGCGGTCATCTTTCGAACGGGCAACGACCGCGAGCACCTCAACCGAATTTCAGCACCCTGTTGGCGGGCGAGCGCACGGGGAGGTGACGATGATCCAGGCCGCTGCCGGTCGCCGAGTTGCTCAGCTGCGAGGAATGTCGGCCGTGACTCGATTCCCCATTGCTTCAGCGAGGGGACGCATGACCCGTTCGAGCGTTTCCGCATCGGGAATCGAACCGTCGGACGGCGTCCACATCACGAAGATGCTGTCCTGGTTGCCGGCCTCGTCGATTGTCCGCATCGTGAGAGGTGACAGCCAGTTGCTCCCGACGATGACCTCCCATTCGCCGATCGTCTCGGCTGGCGCGGTGCCCTGCTCAACCGCCAGATCCCAGATGTCGCTCCCGGGGCTCACGCCGATCGTCAGACCGTTCTCGCCGTCACCCACCGTCTCGAAGATGTTGCAGAGGAACCCGAACGTCTCGTACGTCGATGCGTCATAGGCCGAGTTGCTCTCGATACGCACGTCGGTCGACGTGAACAGGCCGTAGCCCACGAGATCGTCGATGGTGATGGCACCGTTCACGAACTGTCCGCCGGAGCAGGCATCGGCGAGAATCACACCATTGCCAGACGAAGAGGAACCACTTGCATCGCTGGTGGGCTCTTCTGCTGTGGCGTCGGAGGACGTGTCGTCGTCTGCCGGCTCATCGGCTGTGGCGTTTGCATCTGCCGAATCGCCGACTTCGGCGGGGGTCGCAGTCTCGTCGTCACCTCCGCCACATGCCGACGCCCCCAACAGCAACGCAATCGATACACAAAGAACGTTGAACCACTTGCCGATCGTCATGCTCGTCCCTCCAGACAAACGGTTCGAGCGCATGCCCGAGCGTCACGAGCCTACATCGGCGTCGTCGCCCTATCGGCCTCGCAGGTCACGCCACATCCGGCGCAGCCCCGCTTGGCCGACTCGAGGTCGATTCCAGACCCATGGGCAGCGGTGACACAGGCCCTTGCAGCCAGAGCACTCGAGCCAGGTGGCTGCGACCGTCACCTCGGCAACGCGTGAGCCAATGACCGAACTGTTCGCTGATCGCACGGGCAGACGATGACCTCGCTGTCAATGGCAACCTCGACCGAACCGTCGGGTTCGACCAAAGCGAGATCGGAGGGCGCGTGTCATGATGGCGCGTGCCTCCGTCGATTGCTTGGTCTTGGGTGCACTCGAGATCACAATCGAGCCGATACCTCAACCGGCGGATGGCACCCAACAATCCGTTTCAGCACGCATCGGTCCGCGCGGCTCCTTCGGCATCAAGATGCCATCGTGAGACTGGGCGGATGTGCGGAACTTGACACTGAACCGGACTCCTGGGGACACGAACAACAACCGAAGGTGAGTCAGCGATGGCATGGGATTTCGAAACTGAGCCCGAGTTCGAGGCGAAACTGGCATGGATGCGCGAGTTCATCGCGCGAAGAGATTTTCCCGCTCGAGACGCTGGCGGAAGAATTTCGAAGCCCCGAGGGGCGGGCGGTCTACGACAAGATCACCGAGCCCCTGAAGCAACAGGTCAAGGACCAAGGGTTGTGGGCAGCACATCTGCCACCCGAACTCGGCGGCGGCGGATTCGGACAGGTCAAACTCGGACTGATGCACGAGATCCTGGGACAGTCACCACTCGGCCCAAGAATCTTCGGCAACAACGCACCTGATTCTGGCAACGCCGAGCTTCTTTCGCTCGGCGGAACCGAGGAACAGAAGAAGCGATGGATGGAACCGCTGCTCAACCAGGAGATCAGGTCCTGTTTCTCCATGACCGAACCAGGCGCAGGAGCCGACCCGACACTCCTCACCACCCAGGCAGTCCGCGACGGTGACGAATGGGTCATCAACGGCCACAAGTGGTTCTCGTCGAACGCCTCGGTGGCCGACATCTTGATCGTCATGGTCAAGACCAACCTCGACGAAGACGCATCGCCGTACTCGGCGTTTTCGATGATCGTGGTGCCGACCGACACCCCCGGCGTGAACATCGTGCGGGATGTGCCCGACCATGGGCGAGCCCGATCACAAGACCGGCGAGCCCGGCGGCCACGCCGAAATCCTCTACGAAGAAGTCCGGGTGCCATTCGATCACGTCGTCGGTGGTGAGGCCGGCATCGGCCAGGGATTCGCCCTGGCCCAGAAGCGACTTGGTCCCGGCCGAATCCATCACGCCATGCGATGGCTCGGCCAATCACAGCCGCGCGTTCGACATGCTCTGCGAGCGAGCGTTGACGCGCTACACCAAAGGCTCGATCCTGGCCGACAAGCAGATGATCCAGGACTGGATCGCGCAGTCCTACGCCGACCGCGAGGCCGCCCGACTCCTCACCCTGCAAGCAGCCTGGAAGATGGACAAGCTGCACGAGGCCGGTGGCACCTACAGCGATGCTCGACTCGAGATTGCGGTCATCAAGTTCTGGGGCGCCAAGGTGCTGCACGATGTGATCGACCGCGCCATCCAAATCCATGGCTCGCTCGGCTACACCACCGACCTACCCCTGGAAGCGATGTATCGAGCGGCCCGTGCCGCCCGGATCTATGACGGACCCGACGAGGTCCACAAGGTCACGGTCGCCCGTACGGTGCTCAAGCGCTACCGGCCCTCTGACCCTTCGATCGAACATGTTCCGACCCGGCGAGCGGAGGCCATGAAACGCTACGGCGACTACCTCGACGAGCTTGCGATCAACTCCTAGCTGCACCGGGTTGGGACCTCGGTGAGGATTTCACCGTGAGGTGAGGACCTCTGAGGCACGGTAGCGATGTCGTCTTCACCGAGCAGCAGAGGTCCTCATGGCTTTGGGCAACGCCGGCCTGACGATCCTCTGGCGCCTGCACCTGGTCCAACGAATCCGGAATCAAGGACCACCGCTCGCGCATGTCGTCAAGCTGTGTCGTCTCACAGGTCATTGCGCAATGGGTGTTGATCATCGGCGTCGTCTTGTCGGCCCGCAACGGTGGGTCCGCAGATCGCGTTCAGCGGTGCGTCGAAGAAGTCCAGGAGCTCCCGATCGACCGCAGCCATCGGCGGGAAATACTCCTCACTTCCTACGACGGCGAGCACGATCGTCGGGGGGTCACGGCGCCACACCGAGGATTCGCTCGGGCGCAATGAGTACGGCGACACGAGCGTCGTCGACCATGACCTGGTCGTATTCATCCCAGTCGTCGTGGATCCCGCCTGCCGCCTGGAACACTTCTCGGAGCAATCGTCGCAGGCGGTCACGATCGACACCGTCGGGAAGGTCGTCCGGCCCGATCAGCTCGGCTCGACCGGTCACCGAAATCCATTTCCAGTCCCGCCGGATGAGTACCGTCACGTGCGAGCCACGGCGGATATGGCTGAGCCGAGCGGCCCGCCCCATCCACACGAGCGCCACCTGCGGTTCACCGCTGACCGGATGATCGATCACACCACAGTTCACGACACTCGAGAGCACTCGCCCGTCGGATTGCGTCGTGACGACGGTCGACGCTGGATCTATGTGCCGCGCCGTCCTGCGATCGAGTTGATCGCTGTCCTCATCGACCTGATGATCTGAGGCCTCGCCAACACCGCCGTCGAGGCCCCGCCAACCGAGGCCCAGACCGCCAATTTCATCGTGTTCCTTCTTCGGTCCTGGTCTTGGTGTTTGGAGTTCGCTTCGGCGCTGTCATGGGTCGGCTGATCATGAGGCCGTGGGTTCGTCGACCGTCGTCGGGAGCCCGAAGCATTCGAAGTGGCTCGGGGGCACTCGGAAGGCGGTGAGTCCCGACTGAGCCAATCCGATCGGCCCGCCCCAGTCTTGGCAGACGAGGGTGATGTCGCGGAGATCGAGGGTGGTGATGAGCGATGTCAGCACTTCGGTGTGGCGAGCGATGGAGTACCAGTTGGGATCGGTGGGTTTGTCGCTGCGTCCGAAACCCAGATGGTCGCGAGCGATGCATCGGTAGCCTGCGTCGACCAGGCCGGGAATCATCGTGCAGTAGAGGCAGGCCCAGTCGGGCATCCCGTGCAACAGCAGCGCCACCGGGCCGTCACTCGGCCCAACGTCGACATCGTGGACCCGCAAGTCCTTCCACTGGTGATAACTGGGTGGATACGGCCAGTCGTCGAGCTCGTCGAAATGGCTGTCGTCGGTCCGAACGAATGGTCATGGTTGCCTCTGCGGGGATTTGGGGGTGAGTCCCAAGGTCGGTGATGCTTGCGTGACCGGCGTCGTAGCCGGGACGACGGCCACCCGCTGCTTACCGAGTGCCGGTTGTGCCAGGCCGACGCCGGCGGTGATCAGTGCGAGGGTGGCGATCATGATCCAGCCTCGTTCGTGAGCCGAGACCAGCTCGGCAGGGGTCTCGGGCGACCCGATGAAAGCGACCAGCAGAGCGATCCCCAGCACCGCACCGACTTGGCGAAAGGTGTTGTTGACGGCGCCACCGATCGAGAGACGGTGCGGTGGGAGTTCGGCGACCGAGGCGGCCGAGTTGACCGGGATGAAACAGGCGATGCCGACGGCAACCACCTCACCGATCAGTACGAAGGTCACGGGGGTGCGGTCGCCGTCGAGGAGGAAGACGAACCCGAACGTCGCGACCGCAACGATGAGAGGCCCGGCGATGACGAAGGGCCGGAACCCGATACGTGCCGCTGACCGCCCGGTGAAGGAGGCGAGCGCAGCAACCGTCACCGGGGGCAGGGCGGTGAGGAGGCCGGCGGTGAGCACGGAGTAGCCCCACGCTTGACGCAGGAACAACACGTTGTTGAGCGAGTACGCCGCAAACGCTGCCATGAACACCATGGCCGATGCGTTGGCGATGCTGAACGAGCGGCTGTTGAACAAGGTGAGATCGAGCACCGGTTCGGGGTGGCGCTGCTGGCGCCTTATGAACAGTGGAATGGCGACGATGCCGGCTGCAATCGCCGCGAGCGTGCGTGCGTCGACCCAGCCCCACACCTCGGAGCGGGAGATGCCAAGTGCCAGGCATGCCAGGGCGATGGTGACGAGGAGTGCGCCTGCGTAGTCGGGCCGATGTTCGCTGTCCACCTTCGGGGTTTCGACGAGCACTCGGCGACCGGCGAGGAGCATGCCGGCGATGATCGGCAAGTTGATCCAGAACGCAGCCCGCCAGTCGGTGAGGTAGATGGCGAAAGCTCCGATGCTCGGTCCGCTCGCAATGCCGAGAGCCCCGATCCCACCCCACATGGCAACGGTTTCTGTGCGCCGCTCGGGCGGGAAGGCGGCGAGCAGCAGGCCGAGTGATGCCGGGGCGAGCATGGCGCCGCCGATCCCCTGGATCGCTCGGCCCACGATGAGGACACCGAGCCCGGGGGCCACCGCGCCGATGGCTGATCCGGCAGCGAAGATCGCCAGACCGGCCAAGAACATGCGCCGCCGACCCAGTTGGTCGGCGGCCTTGCCCGTCACAACGAGGAGAGAGCCGTAGAAGATGTTGTAGATCGTGACGATCCACGAGGCGTCGGCTCGGCTGATCTCGAACTCGGTGAGGATGTCGGGAAACGCCACGTTGACGATCGAGAGGTCGAGCGTGGTGAGGTAGAGGGCAAGAGCACACACCGTGAATGTCACCCACGGCGAGCGGGCGGGCGACGTCTGGACTTCGTGAGAGGCGGGTTCCGACATGGCCGCGAGTCCAACACAGGGTTTTCCAACTGTCAACACGATCAAACCAAGTTTGCGGACCTGATTCCAGTCGCGGATGGTTGTAAGGTGAGGCTCGTGAGCAAACGGACCTACCGGCAGTACTGCGGGCTTGCTGCTGCCCTTGACGTCGTCGGGCAGCGGTGGGCGTTGTTGATCGTGCGCGACTTGGTCCCCGGTCCGCGGCGATTCACCGATCTGTTCGACGGCCTCCCCGGTATCTCCACCGATCTGCTCGCTGATCGACTCCGCTCACTCGAGGCCGCCGGCGCCGTGCAGCAACGCGAGGTCCGCAACCCGGCACCGGCCAACCTGTACGAGCTCACCGAACGGGGTCACGAACTCGCTCGCTTGGCCGGGGACCTTGCCCGATGGGGAGGAACACTCCTTCCACCACCCGACGAAGCCGACGAGTACGTCGTCAACGCTCGCTGGACGCTCACCCAGCGAGCCGGCCGCTACCGAGGAGGGTTCCCCGATGGCGACATCCACATCCTGCTCGATCAACGAGACGAGCTGACGCTGACGTTCGCCGGCAACCAGGCGCGCCTGGCTTACGGCCATCTCTCGGTCGAACCGATCGTCGTCATCGAGGCCACCACCTCGGCAATGCTGGCGCTCATTCGCAGTACCCCCGAAGACCCCGGCGATCTCGACGACGACGTGACCGTCTCCGGCAGAACCGATCTTCTGCGACCGCT
The DNA here is from genome assembly GCA_963698395.1 of uncultured Acidimicrobiales bacterium. Taxonomy (GTDB): domain Bacteria; phylum Actinomycetota; class Acidimicrobiia; order Acidimicrobiales; family SZUA-35; genus JBBQUN01. The sequence goes on along the minus strand of CAVOQQ010000006.1, from coordinate 45,884 downwards.
CCTCCAGGCACTGAACGCCTGACGCCGACCAGAGTCTGCGGATCAGCGAGAGGACCCCATCCCCCCCATGCGTCGACGGCGGTGCGCAACGGCGGATGACCGACGCCGTCTTGAGTCAGAATCGACCGATCAGTCAACCCTGCTTCGTGGGCCGCCACGTGCTGCAGTTCCGAGCGTGAGTTCGCTGCGCCCCGCTGGGCCGTATCAGGCGGCCGCTGGTCGAGGGAGACCGTGACGTTGCGGTGGTGATACCGGGCCACGTCCGGTTGGGGCCTGCGGTGATCGGCCTACCAATCGGGATCGATCAGATTGCCGATCGGGTGTCGCCCGCCACGCAAGGCAAAGCTCATGTCGGGTTGCACAGCCCCGACTGTTGCATCGCTGTCGAACAGTTCCATGGCGAGCTCGGCCGCATGCGTCGGGGTGTGTACCTCGATGCGCGCTCTATCGGCTGGGCGTGTGGCTGCCATTGTCGAACCATCGGCCGAGTTCGCTCCGAAGTCGGTGCCAGTCGGCCCCGGAGCGAAGAGCTGCGCTCGCATTGGACGGTCCTGGCTTGCAAGCTCCGCCGCGAGCCCTTCGGTGAGCGCCGTCACGAAGAACTTGGATGCGGAGTAGGGAATCGCCCCCTCGAACAACGCATAACCCGCACCAGAGGCAACATTGATGAGTCGGGCGGGCCGATCGTGGTTCGAGCTGCTGAATGCGGCGGTCAGTACCGCCACGGCGTTCACGTTCAGCGAGATCATCGATTGCAGCTTGGCCATGGGCATGTTCCACGTGTAGTCCCAGTGGCCAAGCGCTGCGTTGTTGATCAGCACATCGACGTCGAGTTGAGCGAAGTCGTTCGCCAAGCCTGCCACTTGAGTCGGGTCGGCGAGGTCGACAACCCGGTACTCGGCGTCGCTCGCTCCCAGGTCGACCAGCTCGGAACACAATTGCTCCAACAACGCTTGTCGACGTGCGACCACGACAAGTGCATGCCCCCGGGCGGCGAACTGCTTGGCAATCGCAGCACCGATGCCACCGCTTGCGCCTGTCACCATGACCCTGGCCACTCGCACTCCTCGTCTCATCGGGTGGAAGACTCGTATCTCGGCAACCCTAACGTGACGGTCGAGGTGGTTCCCTCCTGATCGCGGCGAACCCGGCAAGCACTGAGGTGGCCAGCCGCGATGAATGGCGTGTTGCCGTGCCGGTCAGATCCCGAATCAGGGACACTTTGCGGCGCGCCAATCATGTAGTGATGAGCGCTTCATAGCGTGTCCCCGTGCGCCGACATGTCCCGCCGTTGATCTGTCCATGAGCGAGGTCGGGCTTCGTGGGCCTCAGATCTCGTCGAGGATCTGCTGTCGCTTCTGCTTGAACTCGTCGTCGTTGACGAGCCCCTGGGAGCGGAGTTCCTCCAACGCAGCGAGACGCTCCTTGGGTGTCTTCTCGGCGGGCCCGGTCGGCGGCGGCACGTGCTGCTGCATCACTTGCGCGAGAGCGGCGGCATCGCGGTCAGAGTCTGCCTGTTCGTCGGCTTCGACCTGAGCGAAGATGATCGAACGGACGTGCTCGGGATCGGGGATGTTCTCGAACACCGAGTCGCCGGTCTCGCCTGCCGACTCGATCGTGACGACACCATTGTTGAGAACTCGTGCGATCGCGGATTGGTGGAAGTTGACGTTGTTGATCCGGTTGAGCGGGATCGAGACGCCCTTTCGCCGGAACATGCCGCTCTGGTACGCCACCCGCTGATCGGTGATTGCGAACCTGGTGGTCTTCCACTGGATGAACTCGTACAGCAGGTTGAGCAACAGCACGATCAGGGCGACGGTCGCGACCCACCCGATGATCTGGTTCAGCCAGTTGGCGTCGACGAGGACGAGCAGCAACAGCAGCCCCAGCACACCGACACCTGCTGCGACCTGCTTCCAGAAGTAGAACCAGTGCGGGTGCGACGCGAGGATCATCTTCTCGTTCGGCATCAGATCGATCTCGGCTCCGAGCATGCGGAAACTGTACTCCATGCCTGTGACGCCACATTGCTTTGTCCTGTCGTCCACTGGTGGCGCCAGCGGCAGCGCTGACATCGTCAGACCACGCTCATCGCGCAATTGATTGATTCGGTGACTCAGCTTGCCCAGGTCAAACGGCTGACGGCCAACCCTCCACGATTTCCACTGTGGGGTCTACCGGGCGGCGATGCGGGCGTCGGCTTTGGACTGCTCTGTTGGTGTATCGCCCTCGTTGGCCCACCACCATGCATACGTGATCCGGTCCGGCTCGGGTACCTCGATCACGACTTCCATCGCGAAGGGACCAGCGGGTTGAGGTTGAACGAAGCGGGTCGAGTTCGCTTCGACGGCGATCATCTCAGAGACGAACGGCGCCTCGGAGTGAGCGACGTACCGCCGGTCTCGACCGTCGGGGCGAGCGGCGAGGAGGGAATGCTCCAAGTGATGTACCCCTTGCGCTCGTGAGGTCGCTTCGTACTCGATGGAAACGCCGCCGTTCGGCAGCTTCTTCACTTCGATCCGGGAAACGAATGGTCCGCTCTCCGGGCCGTCGCCGGTTCCGTCGTAGGTCCCGGGCCCAGCGGCGAGCGTGGCGGCAGGAGACATGCCACGAACCACATCGGTGACGCATACGTGGCCGACGTTGAGTGGTGTCGGTACCGCTCCGGTTGCTGGTTCGGAGCGGCACCGCCTGGCCAGCTCTCGGGACAAGGACATCTTGGGTTGAGAACATCATGCCGTAGTGATCAGCGTGTTCCGCCGGAACGGGTCTGAGGCCGTAGCGGCACCGCGAGCCGAAGGCGGACCACCAATGCAGGCGCTCGGTGAGCACGGCGCTCTGCGCCATCGGCTACAACGGGTCCATGAGCTCCATCGTTCTGGTCCATGGCGCATACAACGAGCTGTGGGGGCCACACGAGCTCGCCGCTCGGTGGATTCCGGCCCTCCAGGATGGGCTCTGGCATGTCGGACACACGATCGATCCCGACGACGTCTCGATCTGCTTCTACGGCGACCTGTTCCGTCGCGATCCCGAAGTCATCGACTCCGAGCAGTGGGCGGCGACCCGAACGGGAGCAGAGGACGCGCTCACCGAGATCGTCGGCGAGGACACACTCCACGCGTTCTCTCAACTCGCTGGCCGCCAGACCTACGAACGCACGGTCGACATGTTCACCTCCATGGCGGCCGACGCCTCGCTCACCGATCAGGTTCGTCAGCGCCTCCTCGACCGGCTTGACGGTGCTGACATCGTCATCGCGCACTCCCTGGGCACCGTCATCGCGCACCAAGTGCTCGTCGCTCACCCCGAGGTGGCAATGAAAACCTTGCTCACACTCGGCTCACCGCTCGGCTCGCCGCCCTTCACCACAGAAGGAGAGTGGCCCGGTAACACCACCCGCTGGGTGAACGTCGTAGCGATCACCGATCCGGTGGCACAACGTGGACGCGTGCAGGACCGGTTCGGGAGCAGAGTCGAGGAACGACTGATCGACAACGGACACCGAGGCCACCATCCCGAGCCGTACCTCAACTCACGCGCCGTGGGCGAGGTCATCGCTGCGACGCTCGCGAAGTGAACAGTTCTCGGTCGCTCGCAAGAGGCCAGTGCAATCACGCACACAACGAGCTCGCGAGACGCCCGCCCGCGGATTGACCGATTGCCCGCCTCGGCGTCGGGAACCAACTCCGTCCCCGGCTGGTCACGGTTGAGGGTTCACTTGCCATGCGAACACGCGTCAACTCTCAGAGAGAGAGAGAGAGAGAGACGTCTCGGCTGGAACACTCCACCGAACGCCCATGACCGGCGAAGCCGACTTCCCAGGAAGCTGATCGAGGCGCACGATAATCACGGCAACGACTCGTCCGTCGACTCGCTCGAGAACGACACTTTCGATCGGTCATGAACCGCCCGTACCCGCTCATATTCGCGAGCCCGAACGCGCCGTCGGGCACACGCGTTCCCGCGAAGCGTGACGGCTCACCACCCGCGTTGACCCACCCATGATCCCGGTCACCGTCGGCGGCTGACCGACGGGGCGGCGGTCGCGATGATGGAGTGCGCTACTTGGGCCGAGATGCGGCGCGATTCGTCTCCTTCCTGACGGGATTCTGAGCGCACGAAGTGCGGTGCTCAAGCGATGCCAGAATGACCGTGATGTCGGTCCCTTCCATCCGGTTCCGATCCCTTGCCGAAAGCGATCTGACAACCCTCGTGGAGTGGTTCGCCGAACCCGAGATCGCAAGGTGGTGGAACCAACCCGCCGAGATCGACAGCGTCCGCGCGCCGATGCTCCCGATGTGTTCCGCTTGACGGTGCGGTTCGAGTACCTCGATTACGTGACGCTGAGGGCATCGGGCCGAAGTGTTGCTCTCACAAGCTCGAAGCACGCAGCGGTGAATATGTGCGGCGATATACGACACCCGGAAGTATGAAGAACCGCCGTGATGCCTGCACAGGTCGCCGGTGCTCCCTCGGCTAGCGCGCTGAGTCGACACCGACCTGGCCCGGAGGCAAACGCTCACTGAACATCCAGAGAATGTCCGATCGGGCAACACCAGGGCCGCCGGTCGGTGCTGAGCTACTTGTCCTCGTCGTTGCCCAGCCAGCGCGTCCGGCGACACATCTTGTCGTAGCTGGACCGCCAACTCGAGGCGTCCAGTGCTGCTTGGGTTCGTAGCTGTTGGGCGAGCCTGCCGGCGGCAAACCCCGCGCTACGACTCAGTTCCGTCGTTGCCGCGTGCTCGAGCCACTGGGCCGCAACGACGCTGTCGTGAAGGTCGCCCAGGCTGTCTTGAATGGCAGCCGCGCCCTTGGCGAACTTCCGAGCATCTCTACCCACCGCCGGGCTCACGGCCTCGGCCGCGTAGCGGACGCGTTTGGCGAGAATCCTGACCGCGTGCAACTCGACTTCGGGCGGCGGCGAATCGAGCTGGTCGACACCAGAGCGAAGCGCCCTCCAGGTGGTCTGGACCAGCGCAGGCAGGAGCGCTGACGCCGAGTGCCGGAACGCACGCCTACGGATACGGGGATTCGCCGCGGCGTCGACGAGATGGTCGAACAGTGTGATCGCACGACTGTCAGCGAGATGGAACAGAAGGGTTTCGCGTTTCTGATCACGCTCGCGGGCCAGGCAACCGAGGATCTCCGCGCCGCCATCGGCGCCGATCTCGGGATTTGCCTCGATGGCAGCGGCGAGATGTCCGTGGAGAACGTCGCCGTCGCGGACGGCGCCGAGTTCGTCGGCGAGCCAGCCCAACTCGCGACGCAGTCGCTTGGCCCAATCCTTGTCGAGCAGCGGTGCGAACGTGCGCAGATCCGACCGGAGTCGCCGGGTCGCGACCCGAGCCTGGTGTACCCCTGCGGGGTCGACACCGAGTCGTGCCGCTGGGACCTGCGTGAGCAATTGCTCCACCGACGCCGCGATGGCGGCGTGGATCACGTCGGCCGCGCTCGGATCCTTCGTCAGTTCTGGGCGCACCACGTCGGCAGGCTCAGCGGCAGCGTCGCCCAGCAATCGCACAAGCTTTGGCATGGCTGGCAAATGGCGATCGATCTTCAGCGATTCGATGATCTCGGGCAACACATCCGGGTCGCTCCCGACACCGAGTTCGAACTCGATCTCACGAAAGCACACCTCACCCCGACCGGCGCGACCGATGACATGATCGTCGACCAACTCGCCGGCCACACTTCCGTCGCTTCGTTGCCAGACCCACGTCGTCCGGTTCGTGTCGATGCGCGCAATCTCGACCAGGTTCCGTTGGCGGACGAGGGATGCCACGAGGCCACTCACCGCTTCCGGCATCGTCGCCCGATCACCTTCGAAGCGGAATTCGTCACGATCCAGTACCGAAGCGCTCGTCCCATTTCGACGAGGGAGTTTCACCGTCCAGCCGTCGCCGTTACGCCACCGAAGGGTGACACCCCAACGCGCCAGGCGCAGGTCCTCGGTGTCGAAGTACTCGTCATGAATTGGAGCAGTGAAACGGTCGATCACCAGCGCACCGGGAATCTTCACACGATGAGGGCGCACCTCGAAATCCTCATCGACCACGCATTTGAACTCGAGTTCCCGCACCCACTCCACGCTAGTCGATGACTCGATGAGCACGACCCAGCAGACCGATCCACCGCCGATCCGCTCGGCCGAATGTCCCAAACCCCGAGCCGATGGGAGGTAGGCCGTCCTCGGGATCATCCCCCGGGGGCAAACCATAGAGGTGTACTTTGCAGTGTTGATCACTGTCCACCGCGACGTGACGGCGATGTCAGCCGGGCCCGTCAGGATCGGGACATGGCGCTGACAACGAACGCGAGCCCGGCGTGCATACGAGTCCGGTTGCTGCGTCGCTCGACATCCTCGGCGACCGGTGGACGCTGGTGGTGCTGCGTGACCTCCTCGTCGGCGGCCGGAGTCACTTCGCAGACTTCGCCGGCGACGAATCGATTGCCACCAACACGCTCGCCCACGACTGCGGCGCCTTCACGATGCGGGGATCATCGCTCGTGTTCGTGATCCTGACGACGGTCGACGCGGGATCTATGTGCCGCGCCGTCCTGCGATCGAGTTGATCCCTGTCCTCATCGACCTGATGATCTGAGGCCTCGCCAACACCGCCGTCGAGGCCCCGCCAACCGAGGCCCAGACCGCCAATCATCGAGACTCGATGGTTGCACAGATCACCGAACACGCATCCGCGCGCATGGTCGACTGACGGACAGCTCGACAGAGAGGTATCGAGACGCCAACCCGTCGCGACGAACTCGAAACCCTGCATTGCGCCATGGCATCAACGCGCGTCTCTGCTTCGGGTGATCAGCGCCGTTCTGAGTGCGGCGATGGCGCCGACGAAGCCGACGATCACGCAAGAAACGTGGAGGATGAGCCACCAGCAGAGTTCCGAGGTCACTTCTGCGTCGGTTTGGTCGAGGCCCCAGAGCCAGAAGTTGGCCGGCAGGTGGTAGGCCGCGGTGATGAGCGATGCGGTGCCGATCCCCGCGAGGGCGATGAGCCAGCCACCGCAGAGTTCGCGGGTGTTCCAGTCGTGCTTCAGGAGCCAGCCGACGCCGATGAAGGCCGGAATCAGGGTGAGGGCAACGCAGGGCAGGAGAAGGATGAAGTGCTGCTCGAACCAGACGGCGAATTCCTGGGGTTCGAGCGACCACCAGTAGCGGCCAAGTGCGAGTCCGATGGTGAGCATCACGCCGGTGAACATCGCGGAGCCCACGACCGCCGCCTGGGTGCAGATGGACCGCTTCATCGTGTTTCTCCTGCGGTGCGGGAACCCGGGCGTCGTGCACGAGGGCCGTGTCCTGACCGTTTCGAACCTGTCGAACGTGATCGATAGGATCGACCCCGCGGGGCAGTTGGAAGCAGCGCTCGGTGTGCCAGTCGCTCTCGGGAACGACGTGAACGTCGGTGTACTCGGCGAGTGGATCGCAGGATCGGCCCATGACGTCGACAACGTGTCTGGGTATGTGGATGGGAACCGGAGTCGGTGGTGCGCTGATGCTCGACGGCCGACCGCTCAACAGATCTCGTGGGGCAGCCGTTGAGTCGGCAACGTGGTCGTCCAACCGGGTGGTGCCCCTCTCGTGCAACGTGGCACGCCTCCAACGCCGCCAAGTCCAACTCATCATCACGTTGCAGCCAGCCGTCGATGTCGCTGACCTCAGGCAAGTGCCGGCACATCTCTACTGCGTCAACGAGACGGTCGGACTTGCCCACGTCAAGCGACTCCCGCTGGAACGGTGCGAAGAAACTTGTCACAGGATCGAAGGCCGCGCGCACCAAGAGGGGTACGGAACCCATCACTGAACGCGACCGAAACAACATGCCACCCTCGATGGCAGCAACCACACAAACCCGACAAACCGCTCGAACGGCGGCGTCGGATAGTAGATCTGTCTACTATCCGACCGAACGGAAACCAGAAAGAGACCCATCGAAGTGGGCCTCTGACCAGGGGTTATGTTGGAGCGGACGACGAGATTTTAACCCGCGACCCTCACCTTGGCAAGGTCAGGCGGACCGTCCGATACGTCCGACCCAGTCCGCTGAGCACCGGGAATTCCGGCAAACCGTCCGATACGTCCGACCCAGTCCGGCCAGATAGTAGACACGTCTACTATCCGCACCCGCCAGGACCACTCCCGGTCAATCGGCGGGACGGAGCGACGACCACCGGACCGCTTGAGGGTCAGGCTGTAGGCTTGTGGGATGCGTGACCGGCGACGCCTCGTCGAGGCCAACAAGCACGAAATCAACGAGATCGTGCGCCGCCATCGCGGCCGAACCGTGTCGCTGTTCGGTTCCGTTGCCCGAGGTGACGAAACCCCGACCAGCGACATCGACTTCCTCGTCGAGTTCGAACCCGGCAGCTCACTCTTCGACCTGTTCCACATCAGCGAAGAACTCGAAGCGCTACTCGGCATACCCGTCGACGTCGTCTCCACCGGCGGACTCAAAGACCGCGACCACCACATCCGGCAAGAAGCCGTTCCGCTGTGAGCCGGAACGATGACCAGCGCGTCGCCGACATCCTCGACGCAGCAAACGAGCTCGCCAACATCACCAACGTCGACAGGAACACGTTCGCATCAAGCCCGCTGCACATTCGAGCTACCGAACGGCTCCTGGAAATCATCGGAGAGGCCAGCAACACACTCAGCGACGAGTTCAAGGACCGTCACCGCGAAATCGCCTGGCGCGACATCTCAGCACTCCGGATTCTGCTCGCACATCACTACCACCGCGTCGACGTCGACCAGGTCTGGGAAATCGCAACCAGCGCCAGTCCCCGAGCTCGCCGAGCGACTCAACCGACTCTGAAACCAACAACGGCTGTCACATCCAAGGCAGGAAAGCTCCTCACCTCCGCCACCGGTTCGCAGACCTCGGATCCTCTAGTACCTCTGCGCAGTGATTATCGAGCACCACAATGGGGCCGTTCCCGAGCGGTCAGTGCCCGGTCGAGGTCGTGATTATGTGGCGCGATTATCGGGCGCTCGACGTTGGCTCCGGCCTCGTCACGCTGCTCCTCAGTGCCGGATCGGCTCGGATGTCCGGCCCGAGGTGCGACGGCGACAAGCGTGGGTTCGATGCTCTCCAGGCTGCCGGTCCACGACCCGGAATGGTCGGCCTGATCAATGTCGGGTCTTCGAGCCAGTCGTCTTGAGCAGACCTGAGGTCCGCTCAATGGCCTCGAAGCGCTGGCTGCTCGGCCGATTCCGCCGGGACTGCCATGACGTAGGGCCCTGGAGGCCCAATCGAATGCCTTGTAGCGTCCCAGGAACAGGGAGGCTCGTCGCCCGAGCCTCGCGTGTCCTGAGGAGGTTGTCAGATGGTCGACCGTGCAACCCACACTCCGCCACGACTGAACCAAACAAGGTCCGGCGACGACAGTCCTGTCAAGCGATCGAAGTCGCAGATCCTGCTCCTCGTTCTTTCGATCGAGAAGGTCGTCCAGCACATGTTCGTCACCTACGCCTTCGCCGTCGATATGGGCGAAATCCGCGACTCGGTCGTCATCGACCACATCCCGCTCATGATCGTCGGGTTCGTGGTCGGCGTGCTGTTTGCTGTCTCCGCCCGACTCCAATTGAAGAACCAACGAGCTGGCTATGTGCTTGTTCTCTACCTGGCGCTCTTCGACTTCGTTGCCGAGTTCGCCGCTCAAGGCACTCTCGCTATCGAAATCGTGGTGTCGATCATCGTCGCAACGATCATCCTCATCACTCTCTTCCGCGACCGAAAGAGGCTGCTCTACTCCTGACCGCTCCGCCAAGAACCCCGAAGCCCATCATCCGACGCACCCTGCCTACGTTTCGCACGCCCACCATCCCAAAGCCGCCAGTTTCGGGCACCCACATCCGCTCCCGCCCTGGCCCCCGACAACCCGCTCGGGATCGGCACCAATTCGCTATTGACCAGCTCGGCACTGGGGACGGCGCATCATCCCGGCGTCGAACCGACAAGGCCGCGCCACAGTACCGGCGAACTGTGGGAGGCCCGGCCCTTAGATGGGTAGCGCATAATCGCGGTTCGGCGGGCAGCCGATGACACCGACCTCAGGCAACGGTCGTCGCATCTGTACTGCGCCAACACGACGATCGACCTGCCACGTCAATCGACACCCGCTGGAACATCTCGAAGAAACTTGTCACAGAATCGAGGGCCGCGTGCTTCCTCGGGGGAAGCCGTTGTGTCACGCCATTCCGCACTCATGGAATGGGAGGTGAATTCTCCACCTCGAGCGCTCCGCGGCAACGGGCGACACCATGGAACTTGCCCCGAAGTTGGCGCCGAGCGGCGCTCTCGCCCAACGGGCGGATCGAGGCAACGCCGAAGCAGGAAACGAAATGCCTTGCGGGGCCTTTGGCCGGACCACCTCCACGCAAACACAGCGGCTAGTAGCACATCGGATACTACTTTAGTAGCATCCCAGGGATGAAGGTCAGCGTGAGCATCCCAGACGAAGACGTCGAGTTTCTCGACAACTACACCAAGAACCACCGGATCGCGTCTCGATCTGCAGCGCTCCACCGTGCCATCCGTCTACTGCGAGCTTCCGAGCTGACCGACGCCTATGCCGCAGCGTTCACCGAGTGGGCCGACGATCCCACCAACGACGTGTGGGACAACGTCGTTTCCGACAGCTGATGCGTCGGAGCGAGATCCGACTGGTCAATCTCGATCCGGTGATCGGAAACGAAGCTGCTCACACTCGTCCGGGCGTGGTCGTGAGCAACGATGGCGCCAACACCACTGCGGCACGGCTCGGTCGTGGGGTGATAACGGTGGTGCCGGTCACCTCGAACATCGATCGCATCTATCCGTTCCAGGTTCTCCTGTCAGCAGAGGAAACCGGACTCTCTGCCGATTCCAAGGCGCAAGCCGAGCAGATCAGGTCTGTTGCGATCGAGCGTGTCGGCCCGGTCGTCGGGACACTCGGGTTCGATCTGATGGACCAACTCGATGACGCACTCCGACTTCATCTGGACCTGTAGAGCCTCGGCGATCAAGCCTGGACCAAACCGCGTTGCCGCCTCGAGCGGCTGGCGGGCCCTCCCAACACGCCAGGCCCCACTTCGCCGGCTACATGAGTGATCGCTCGGCACCTTCAGCGACGGCCGGTGTCGGATCTCGAGTTGGCTTCTCGGCGAGAAGGGACCCTTCGATGAGTCGTGACCTGTGGTCGAAGTAGCTCCAAATCGATGGTGCTGACACCGGGCGGTCGAAATCGTTGACGGCCGGCGCCACCGCCGATGGGCTCCGACACGCTGGCGCGTGCGACGGTCAAACGCTGATCGCTACGACGGAGGCGTTGAGCGTGCCTATGTGGAGGGCGACGAACACGGGCGGTGGCATCGCTGAGAATCGACGCAAGCACCGCTGGCTATCGGCAGCTGTTCCGGCTGGGCCGAACAGTCCCCGCAACGCCAATGGGCAGTCGAGAACGCGAAGGTGCTCGGCTGCCATTTGACCCAGCGGCTGATCGCCCGGGACGAATCGGTCGTTGATGCGCGACCTCGTCGCAGGCGGAGCTCGAACGGCGTTGACCGCGAAGTCCGCAGCATCGTCGCTGCGTTCGGTTCGACCGGCCACCCCAACCGACCATGCACGCAAGGCATTGGCTTGGGATCTCGTCCGCCAGATTCGGGTGCTCGACAACCAGCTCGCCAAGATCGCGGTCCAAATGGAGGCGGCGCTCGAAGAATACGGAAGCAGCCTCCTCGAGATCGACGGCGTCGGGCCGGTCCTTGCGGTTCGTCTCCTGGGCCGGGCCGGTCGACCATCGAGGTTCCGGAGCGCGGATGCGTTCGCCAGCTACACCGGTGCCGCTCCGATCGAGGCGTCAAGCGGTGAGCGTGTCGTGCATCGGCTCTCAAGGAACGGGGACCGCAAGCTCAACTCGGCGCTGCAGCTGGTCGCGGTCACGCAGGTCCGAATGCGTGGCAGCGATGGTCGCGCCTACTTCGACAAGAAGATTGCCGAGGGCAAGACGCTGAACGAGGCCATGCGATGCCTCAAGCGCAAACTGGCCAGCCACATCTGGCGACGCATGCTCGCCGACGAACAATCCCGCATCAAAGACCTCCAGATCGCCGCTTGACAAACACAGAGGCACCCCGTGTCTGATGGAGCCTCTACCGAACCCGGGTGCTTCATGACATCACTTCGCCAACGATGCTCTCACCGGTCCGCCGCTGCTCTTGTGAGAAGACCCAGGTCTCAACGTCGGCAAACGACGAGGTTGCGACCACGACCAGGTCCGAATCGTCATTGGGGACGCCATTCCTGCTCACGGTTCGTCCGAGCTGTTCGCTGAGGTGGCGCCGAAGCGTTGCTGACCAATCGGAGTCCTGAAGCCAAACCGGGATGCTGGTTGAACAGACCACGACAGCACCGTCGGGTGCCACCACCTCGTCGAGATCTTCAAGCAGCGAGGGCTGGTCCATATGATGAGACGCATTGCCGATCAGTACAACCTCGACGGTGATCAAGGGGGCAATGAGTTCAGCGCACTCACCCCATCCTCCCAGCCGGATCCCGAGCATGTGGTGGGGGTCAGAGGGTTGTTGCTATGCGTGCCTGCCGAACGCGCGTTCAGGCGCACGCACGGCCGTTGCATAACTGCTCCCAACTGCTCGGCTGACGAGATGAAGGCGTTGCGAGGAGCGCAGCGCTACTGGCCTTGGAACGCCAGCGATACTCAGCGGGAGTCGGACCCCAATCTCGTCGTAAGTTGAGAGCTGTGCCTGCTCACTCGTGGTGGGCGGACCTACCGACTGGCGGCAGACGAGTCCCAGCCGACGGATCTCAGCCGAAGAGTTCGTGCACCTTGCTGGGCGTCGCAGTGAGGTCTGGCCGGACGTTCGCTGAGTTGGTGGCACCGGCGAAGCGGTTGATGTGGAGCGATTCGCGTTCGGTGACCGATGCGTTGAACACGCCATCGTCGAGTTGGATGCCGGTGCCGTCGGCGACACGGACGAGCCCATTGAAGATCGCGATGATCGCCGCAGCCTCGATCGCTCCCTGGTCACCGATCACGGCGGCCAACGCTCGGCGTGTCTCGTTGATGTCACCGCGAGCGAGTTCGACTGCGTTGGTGAACGCGAGGAGTTCGGGTCCCGCGGGGATACCGACTTCACCAACGTGTTCCGCATCGAGGGCACCTTCGAGGTCGACCGCCAGACCGTTCGCTTCGCTGCTCACACGGAGCAGCGTGGTGTGTGACGCCGTTCAATAGAAGCACTCGTTGAGCGCCGTCGAACGGGCCGCAACGAGTTCGGCCTGAGGACGAGACAGCGCGAATTCCCACCGCAGGTTCATGAACTCGGCGCCGTGTGAGTAGTGCGTGTCGACCAGCTGGCGCCACGACCGATTGGTGACGGGCACGAGGCTGAGCGTTCGGCTGACGTTTGCCTTGGTTGGGCCTGTTGTCTGGCTGACCCAAGCGCCGATGTCACCGACGTCGTCGGGTCGGACCCGGGCTGGTTGGCCATCGACAGGATCGGGGAGCGGAACCTCGGGCCGGCCCATCGCCCGATGAAATCGGTCGACCACGGTGACCGTCGCGGTGACGCCGACCAGCTCGGTGTAGGTCTCCTCGCCGAGATCGGCGATGTGGCTGTCCGCCCACGTTCGAGTCAGCCGTCCCGGGTCGGACGCGACTCGGTGGACAACCTCCATCGCCGACGCGGACAGCTCGGCACTGGCGGTATGGGCGCCTTTGACGGCATACGGCGACAGTGCGCGTTTGCGTTCGTGGTCGAGCTCGTTGACTGCGGCGTTGCGTACTTCGCGCCAGACTGCCGCTCGCTGTGCGCCCGTCAGCCAGTCGCCAGCAGCGGCTGTGGCATCGATCGCCGACTGCTGCGCATCCTCAATGCTGCCCATGTGCGAACACTAACGGAACCGCGCAGACGGCGCATTCCTCCCTGCGATCGGATCGGCGATCGGCGACATCGCCGGCCTCGTGATCGTCGATGCAGTCGTGCAACCCATCGCCGAGGCGCTCGAACACAGCGGCAAAGAAACGCCGGCAGCAGCATCTGCAGGGTGGCGCCCATTTCGGAGGCGCCATTGCGATAGAGACCGAATGCCGGGCCATTCGTGGCACCCCAGACCGGCGCGTGGAGATTCGCGGCCTGTCCAACCGCGAGCACCAACTGATTGTTGGTCGGTTCAGTGAACTGGTCGCCTTGTTCGGACCCGCTGAGGTCTTCCAGCACGATCGCGAAGTCCTGGGCCGGAGCGTCGAAGTGCACCGCGAGAGAAGTGCACCGCGAGAGCTGTCGGTGACTCGACGTCGACCAATGCCGCGATCGAGCGATAGAACTCACACTCTTTGGCGTAGGTGCCATGTTCGAACGACATGGCTCGGGTGACGGGATCGGTCGACGGGATCTTCACGATGATCGAGTCCGGGCCCTCATCGCCGCTCCAGTCGAGGGTGAACCGGGCGTTGCGGCTCATCTGGCCCGTACCGACGAATCCAACGAATTCGGCACCTACGGGAGTACGCCCATCAACCACCGAACTGGCCGCTATCCACATCGGGTCAATGCCGACCGTGTCGAGACCCAGCGTCACGGGGCCGGGCTCCTTTGATTCAGTCATGGTGTGCCGTCCAGGAGCTTGCGTTTCACGAGCTTGCCGGTGTCCATGCGCGGCAGCGTGTCGACGAAGGCAACCTGTCGCGGGCACTTGTAGTGCGCGAGCGCTGCTCGGCAGTAAGCGATCAGTTCAGACGCTTTGGCGTTCGGGTCTGATGGTTCGGCTCGCAGTTGCACGAACGCCTTGACCTGCTCGCCCATTTCGTCGTCGGGGATACCGAGCACGGCCACGTCGTAGACGTCAGGGTGGGCGCTGAGGAGCATCTCAGCTTCTTGGGGGTAGATGTTGACCCCGCCCGAGATGATCATGTTCGACGCGCGATCGGTCAGATACAGATAGCCGTCGTCGTCGAGGCGGCCGATGTCGCCGTAGGTGGCCCAACCGCGCTGGTTCTGTGCAGCGCGGGTCTTGGTGGGGTCGTTGTGATACTCGAAGCTGCTGGTGGCTTCGAACCAGACCTGGCCCGTGTCGCCAACGGGCAGTTCTTGATCTGCGTCATCCAGAATGTGCACGGCAGTGCCGCCGGCTGGGCGGCCAACCGAGCCCGGGTGCTCGAGCCACTCTTCTGAGGAGATGAGGGTGAACCCGAAGGCCTCGGAGCCCGCGTAGTACTCCTCGACGACAGGGCCGAACCACTCGATGATCCGACGCTTCGTCGGCACCGGGCAGGGTGCCGCGGCGTGCAGCACACACGCCAAACTGGAAAGATCGTGCTGCTCCCGAGCGCCATCGGGAAGGTGCAGCATCCGGATGAAATGCGTGGGAACGAACTGTGCATGCGTCACCCTGTGGTCCTCGATCGCACGGAGCGCTGCTGCCGAATCGAACCGTTCCATCACCACCACGGTGCCGCCGATGCGATGAATGGCCGACGTGAAGCCGATCGGAGCAGCGTGGTACAGCGGGGCGGGGCACAGGTACACCGACGCCTCGCTTGCGCCGTACCGGTGGGTCATCAGCATGGCGATGGCGTCGCTTTCGGCACCGAAGGGGGTCCGAGGCAGGTTGCGCAGGATCCCCTTCGGGTAGCCGGTCGTGCCAGACGAGTAGAGCATGAAGGCGCCAGATCGCTCGTCGGTTCGGGGCACACCTGGGGCCGCGGCGAGCGCGGCCTCGAAGTCGTCGTAGCCGTCGATTGCACCGCCGGTCATGAGCCGTGTGGTGACGTCGGGCCTGTTGGCCAGCAGCCCGGCTGCGGTGTCGGCCAGGTCGGACGATGTCACGAAGGCCTTCGCCCCGCTGTCGTCGATGATGTAGCCGGCCTCTTCGGCGCCGAGGTGCCAATTGATCGGGGTGATGTACAGGCCCGCGCGCATCGCAGCCCACAGCACATCGAAGAACTCCGGCTGGTTGCCCACCATGAGCGCAACATGGTCGCCGGGTTGCAACCCGGCCGCATCGAACGCGTGAGCCAGACGCGTCGATCGGTCGTCGAGTTCGGCGTAGCTGACGATGCGTCCTGAGCCCGCCATCACGATCGCCGGGTGGTCGCCGCGGCGCCGGAGCATGGCCTCGGGACGGGTGTCGTCGGCGGTCATCGTGCGGACCGCGGGAGTTCACGCCATGGAAGCGAGTCGTCTTCGCGAGGCTCGCCCGGTAGGCCGAGTACGCGCTCGGCGATGATGTTGCGGTTCACTTCGTCGGTACCGCCGCCCAGCCGGTGGCCCGGCCCCCACAGAAATCGTTTCACCCAGCGAAGATCGTCGGGGCCGGCTGCCATCGCCGAGGCGCCGAGGAGGGCGACCCCAAGATCTCCGGTGTCGACATTGAGTCGGGCCGAAGCCAGCTTGGCCACCGACCCCTCGGGCCCGGGCAGACGGCCTTGGAGTGCGGCCGTCAGGCTGCGGAGGCTGAGAAACCGTAGGATCTCGGACCGGACGTAGATATCGGCGATGCGCTGCCGAGCGACCGCGTCCATGGTGCCCGACCTCTTGGCCAGGTCGGCGAGGCGCATTGGAACGTTGCTGCGCTTGCTGGCTCCGCCGGCACCAATGGTCTTGCGCTCGTTCATCAGCGTGGTGACGGCCACGTGCCACCCGTTGTTCACTTCGCCGATCACGTTGGCATGCGGTACGCGCACCTCGTCGAGAAAGATCTCGTTGAACTCCGCAGTTCCCGTCATCTGTTTCAGCGGCCGGATCGTGACACCGGGTGTCCGCAGATCGATGATGAAGGCCGTGATCCCCCGGTGCTTCGGCGCGTCGGAATTGGTGCGGCACAGGACCTCGCCGTAGTCGGCGATCTGGGCGCCCGAGGTCCACACCTTCTGCCCGTTGAGTATCCACTCGTCGCCGTCTCGGACGGCCATGGTGGACAGCCCAGCGACGTCAGACCCGGCATCGGGCTCACTGAACATCTGGCACCAGATGTGTTCGCCCCGGACCGCAGCGCGCAGGTAGGTGGAACGTTGGTCGTCGGTGCCGTGAGCCCGGATGGTGGGTGCAATGAAGCCGAGTCCGATGTCGAGCACGCCCGATGGGGTGCGGTGCTTTGCCTGCTCCTGGTCGAAGATGATCTGCTGGATCTCGGTGCCGTTGCGCCCGCCTTCGTCGGGCGACCACGTGATCTTGGCCAGCCCGGCATCGAACTTGAGTGCCTGCCAGTGCTTCACCCGTGCGATGCGGTCGCCGCCCGATTCGTTGAGCGCTACGAGGTGTTCCTCGATCCACGCGGCGCACTCCCGGCGCCAGGCTGCATCCTCTGGTACGTCGTCGAAGTTCATGACGAGGTTGTCGTCCCATCCAAGCGTCCTTCGGGTTTGGCCACCCGTGCGTAGCCGTCACCGAATGGCTCATCACGGCGACGCAGCGTCTCCTTGAGGCCGTCGTCGCGCACCGAGCGTCCGTAGTCGCGGACTGCCGCCGAGCGATGGGCGCGGGCGTCATTCTCCGCCGCAAGCCGTTGCAGCGTCTGGGCGCCCATGAGCTCGAGCGAGAGGTTGGTGATGCGCTTGTTGGCTGCCAGCAAGTCGGGGTCGATGAGGCTGAGACGGTCGGCCAGGCCCTCCACCTCGTCTTCGAGCACATCGGCAGGCACGGCCTTCATGACGAGACCGATCTTTTCGGCGTCGGCACCCGTGACGCTGTCGCCGGTCAGCTGCAGACGCTTGGCCCACTGCGGCCCGCAGTGATACATCCAAAGGTTGCTGGGCAGGGCTCCCATGGATCGCGCGGCGGGGAAACCGATCCGGGCGTCGTCGGCGGCGATCACCATGTCGCACACCAGAGCCAGGTCGGTGCCACCGGCGAGACAGTTGCCGTGGACCTGTGCGATGCAGGGCTTGTGAATCTCCCATACCGCCCGAATCTTTCTGTTGTTCTGCTCGATGAGCCAGACGTCGTCGTCGTGAGTCCTGCCGGTGCGGGTGCCCTCCTGCTTCGGTCGGCCGAGCGCCGCGAGGTCGTAGCCCGAACAAAACGACCGGCCCGCTCCCCGCAGGATCACGCTGTGCACCGATGTGTCGTCGTCGGCGACCCAGAGCGCGTCCTGGAGCTCCTCCAACATGGTCGATGTGATGGCGTTGTGGGTCTCCGGCCGGTTCAGCGTGATGCGGGCCCGGCCGTCCTCTACCTCGTACTTGATGGCGCTGTAGGCCATGGTCATCTCCGTTCTCGGTTGACAGGAATCAGACGGGCTGGCGTTCGTTCAACGCCGCAGTGTTCTCGAACAGGATCTTCGACCGGTCGTCCTCGGCGATGCCGTCCAGTCCGTCCAGCAGATCACGAGGCTCGGCCAGACCTTCCATATGCGGCCAGTCCGACCCGAGGATGACCCGGTCGGCGCCCATCTGCTGGACCACGAGGTCGAGGTCGTCCTCCCAGAACGGATTGATCCACACATGGTTACGGAACGTCTCGACTGGGTCGTTCGGGAAATATCCGCTCAACCGCTCCTTTGTCTTCCCGAGCACCCGAAGCAGGTCGCCAATGAACTCTCCACCATTCTCCACCGACGCGATCCTCAGGTTGGGGAAACGGTCGAACAGCTTGTCGAAGATCATGCTGGCCAGAAAATCATTGATGTTTCGCGTGCGATGGAAGTTGGCGATCGTCGGACGAGGTGCGAGGCCGAGGATGTCGGTGCTGCGCTCGTCGTAACCGTTGCTGCTGTGTCTCGTCGCCCCGATGTGGGTGACCACGGTGATACCGGCCTCATTGACACGGGCCCAGAACCGGTCGAAGTCGGGGTGGCCCGGATTTCGCGGACCGTTCCGGGTGAAGACGGCCCCCGGACGCATCACGAGGATCCGGGCGTCACGATCGAGCGCCCAATCCAACTGGTCGCAGGCCCAGTCGACGTCAGCGAGCGTGATGTAGGGCGCCGAGAAGAGCTTGTCCTGGTAGTTGAAGCCCCAGTCCTCGTCGAGCCAACGGTTGAACGAGGTGTAGGCGGTGGTGAGCGCCGGGATGTCGTTTTGCAGTGGCTCCTCGTAGAGGACGCCCGCCGTTGGGAACAACCATGCGCCGGCGAGGCCCTGTGCGTCGAACCGCTCGATCCGAGCATCGCGGTCCATGTATTCGGGCGGCATTGGCTCGAGCGAGCCCCTGATCAACTCCATGCTCGTGGCGCCACTGGGGTTGCCAGTGAAGAATTCTCGCAGCACACCGGGCTTCGAGATCGGGTCGAACGTGGGGTTGGCGAGCGCCCGGTTGATCCTGCCGCCCACCGTCTGGTAGCGGCGACCGTTGTCGGTCTGGACCCACTCGACGCAACGAGCCTGCATGTTCTTCGGGACATACCGAGTGAACGCATCGGGAGCCTCGTAGTAGTGGTTGTCGGCGTCGAAGATCTCGCCCTGGTAGCTGCTCATGGCGTGCCTTTCGTCATGTTTGGATCCGTGTCATGTGGTCGGTGTCGTGTGATCGGTGTCATGTGATCAGTTCCTCGAGTTGTCGGGCCGCCTCGGTAACGCCGCCTCTCGGCATGTAGATGAGCTGGAGGTCCGCCCCCGCAGCGGCGCGTTCGCCCAGTTGCTCGCGGACCTCCTCGATCGGGCCGATGCATTGAAGGTCTCGGATCATGGTTTCGGAGATCGCAGCCATGGCGCCTCCTTTGTCGCCGTCAGCGAACGCTGCTCGGCAAGCAGCGATCTCGGCCTCATATCCTTGACGTTCCAGCATCTGGCAGTAGAAGTCGCCCATGCGGTTGATGTAGAACCACAGGATGTGCCGGGCGTCCCTCCACTTCGCCTCATCGTCG
The DNA here is from genome assembly GCA_963698395.1 of uncultured Acidimicrobiales bacterium. Classification (GTDB taxonomy): domain Bacteria; phylum Actinomycetota; class Acidimicrobiia; order Acidimicrobiales; family SZUA-35; genus JBBQUN01. The sequence continues at coordinate 26,056 of CAVOQQ010000006.1, read as the reverse complement.
ACGCCATCAAGCACGTTGACGGTGGTGAACGGCGCAATCGTGAAGATCGACTCCGTTCGGCCTGCCGCCGCAGCCGCCTCGATCAAATCATTGCGTAGCGACGCAAAGTGTTGTCTCGGCCAGTGGATCGGGATGACACCGTCGGCGATCGCTCCGGTTTGACGGATCGACGCCGGCGTGAGCGCAGCGATCCAAACGGGGATCTTCTGTCGTGGCAGCACGGCGTCGAGCCGGAAGCCGCGATTGAGTCGAAAGATCTGACCGTCGTAGTCGAGTCGTTCGCCGGCAATGAGGATGTCGAAGATCTCGACTGTCTCGCGAATACGCCGAAGTGGCCGTTCGAATGGCACACCGTGAAAATGCTCGATCACCTTCGCACCCGACGACCCCAGGCCGAACACGGTCCTGCCCTCGCTGATCTGCTCGAGCAACGCGAATTCCTGAGCGAACACCGCCGGCGTGCGGGAGAAGCAGTTGAGGATCGACGTGCCCAGGGTGATCCGATTCGTGTTCGCTGCGATCAATGACAGGAACGGGATCGCCGACGTGCCCCAGGCCTCACCAGTGGTCGCGTGCTCATAGCCCAGATCCTCCGCGATACGGACCCGTTCGACCGCGGACTTCCAATCTCTGCCCATCGTTGCGATCACGCCGAGACGCATGATCGCTCAGCCCTGGGCCGGCTGGATGCGGTAGCGCACGGGAAGATGCTTCAGTCCGACAACGAACGACGAGTGGATGCGTTCGGGGGCACCGCAGAGCTCGATCGACTCGAGCCGCCTCGACAGTTCGAGCCACAGTGCCCGCTGGGATCGTCGAGCCATGTTGGCACCGAGGCAAAAGTGCTCGCCGATCCCGAAACCGAGGTGGCGGTTCGATTCGCGATCGATGCGGAAGGTGAACGGGTCGTCGAACACGTCTTCGTCGCGGTTGGCCGACGCGTAGAACATGACCAGTGAGTCGCCCTTCGCGATCTCTTGGCCCCTGATCTCGGCATCGGCGGCTGCGGTTCGTTTCATGTAGTTGACCGGCGATGTCCAGCGGCCGATCTCCTCGACGGCCTTGTCGATCAGATCGGGATTGTCGCGCAGCTTCTGGAACTCTTCGGGATGATCGATGAACGCTTGCATACCGCCGACGAGCGCGTTCTTCGTGGTGTCGTGACCGGCGCTGAAGGTGATCAGGTAGTAGCCGACTGTTTCCATCGGACCCATGGGTTCGCCGTCGACGGTGCCGTTCGCCAGGACGGTGGCGAGATCGTCTTGGGGGTTGGCTCGGCGGTCCTGGATGATCGCGTCGAACATCATGTAGAGCTCCATACCGAGCTCCATCAGGGCCTGCTGGCGGTCTTCGCCTGCTCGCTGAAGTTCGGGGTCTTCGAACGCGAACAATTGATTGGTGAGGCGAAGGATGTCGGGCTCCTGCTCGCGGGGCACACCGAGCATGTGCGAGAGGATCCGAAGCGGGTGAGCCGCCGCCACGTCGGTCGCGAAGTCGCACTCGCCCTCGCCGGTCGCCCCCGCCAGTGAGTCGACGAGCTCGCGAGCGCTGCGGTTGATCTCGTCGTCGAGCCCCATGATCGCCCTGGGAGTGAACACCGGGCTGGCCACCTTGCGCACCGAACGATGCTCGGGTGGGTCCATCCCGATGATCACCCGCATCGCACCGAAGGCGCTGGCTTCGAGTGCCTCGCGATCTTGTCGGCGGAGCACGGTGATGCCGGGCTCGGAGAGAAACAGCTCGGGCTGGGTCGAGATCTCGGTGATGTCGGCGTGTTTGGTGATTGCCCAGAACGGCTCGTAGTCCTCGGGCTCGCACCGATGCACAGGCGACTCGGCGCGCAACCGCGCCCACGTTTCGTGTGGTGGACCGCTTTCCGCATACGGCACCGGAGCAACCAGGTCATATCCGTCTGTGATCGCCATGGCGACTCCTTCGGCAGCTATTTGAGTGTGCGTTCAGTTTTGAATCTATACTCAGAAATCCGAGAGACTCAACTCCATTTCGGGAAAGGCCCAGCCATGACCCCAAGCGCCGCACCTCGCCCGCCACAGTCGGGTCTGTCGAAGTCCGAACGCACACGTGAAGCCGTGCTGGCTGCGGCCGAGGAGCTGTTCTCGCAGCGAGGCTTCGACGCCACACCGCTCAGCGCGATTGGCGAACGGGCCGGCATCCAGGGCAGCGCCATTCTCTACCACTACCCCACCAAGCGCGAGCTCTACGAAGCAGTCCTCGACCGCATGTTCGCCCCGATGGCCGACGATGTGGATCGCCATCTCTTCAGCGACCGCAGCTTGCCCGAACGCCTCGGGTCGATCACCGCCAGCATGGTTCAGTTCGCGGCCGCCCGTCCGGCAGCGGCCAGGTTGGTCCTGCGAGAAGCAGCCACCGAAAGCTCGGAGGGAGGCGAGATTCTCGGTTCGGCGTCGCAGCGCCGGTGGAGTCGTTTCCTTGGGGCGCTGGCAAAGGAGGACGTGGTGGACTTCGACCCGTTGATCGTCTGGAACATCGTGGTCGGCGCCATCTGTTTCTACTTCGGCGCAGGACCAACAGCGGGCGGCCTCACCCATGACCCGTGCGACCCGATCCGCGCCGCCGAATTCGAGGCCCAAATGATCCGCCTCACCCACACACTGTGCGGGTTCGAACAGGAGTGACAACATTGCCGAATACCAAGTTGCGCCATTTCAACCCGTGCCAGATCACCATGCGCCAGATCAACATGCGCCAGGTCAACATGCGCCAGAGGAGCGAACCATGAAGCTCGGTCTCATGCTGGGCTACTCCGGGCCCGAGATGCACCTACCCGTCGAGTTGGTGCAGCAAGCCGAGAGCCTCGGATTCGATGCCGTTTGGACCGCCGAGGCCTACGGCTCCGACGCCACCTCGCCACTCGCCTATCTGGCAGCCGTGACGTCACGAATACGGCTGGGAACCTCGATCATGCAACTGGCGGGTCGCACCCCCGCAATGGCTGCGATGCAAGCTGCGACCATCGACGCACTCGCCGGCGGTGACCGGTTCATCGCTGGATTGGGAGTGAGCGGGCCGCAGATCGTCGAGGGATGGTACGGCCAGCCGTGGGGCAAGCCGTACTGGCGCATCCGTGACTACGTCTCGATCATGCGCAAGGTGTTCGCCCGCGAAGAAGGGCTCACCCACGAGGGCCGGGAGATCTCGCTGCCCTACGAGGGAGACGGCGCGATGGGGATCGGCAAGCCGCTCAAGTCGATTCTCCACATGAACCCGAACATTCCGATCTGGCTGGGAACCGGGGGCGAGGCCACGGTCAAACTCACAGCCGAGATCGCCGACGGCTGGTTCCCGCTGAGCTTCGTGCCGGGGATGATGGACCTCTACCGACCCTGGCTCGACGAAGGGTTCCGGCGAGCCGGGTCGGAGAAGTCGATGAACGACTTCGAGATCCAGCCCGGTGTCTCGGTCGTCGTCACCGACGACGTGCAGACGGCGCTGAACCGGATGAAGCCAGGAATCGCGCTGTATGCCGGCGGCATGGGACACCGCGACAAGAACTTCCACAACGACATGATGGTTCGACGGGGCTACCCCGAAGCCGCCGAACAGATCCAGGAGCTGTACCTCGCCGGCCGCAAGCGCGAGGCCATTGCCGCGGTACCCGACGACTACTGCGACGAGCAGGCGCTGGTCGGGCCGCCACAGCGGATCCGCGATCGCTATCAGGCATGGGAGAACTCCGGCGCGACCGGCCTGATCCTGTCCTGTCGGCGAATCGAGGGCCTCGAACTGATGGCCGACCTCGCAGGCACCCGAGACCATCTCGACGACAACCCACAGGACAAAAGTCAATGACCGATCCCATCCTGTGGGAACAGACCGACAGCAACTCGGCATCCACGTGAGTCGTTCCCCGGCGCCGGCCACGACGCTTGCTGATCGTGCTTGCTGGCAAGCGTCAATGAGACTAGGAACCAAGCAGGAATCACTGCAGGTGAACCAACAGGAGGAATCGTGCCATCCGTTGAAACGACCATGGGCAGGCGGCTAGAGACACCCGGTGTGCAGGGCTGGACACGAACGGCGAGGCCAGACGACCCGAACAAGTACTTCATCGTCTCTTCCGATTGCCACGCCAACGAGCCGAAGGACTGGGTGAAGTCGCGGATCGCGCCCGAGTACCGAGATCGCCTGCCGCGACTGAATGTCGTCGACGGGCAGGCCTACATCATCACGGAGGGCAATCGCCCTTGGAAGATCAAGACCGACAACACCGACTGGGGCCCCGAAGACATCGAGCGAAACAAGACCGGACGGACCGTCGACGAGCGTCTGGCCGATCAGGATCGCGACGGCGTCGATGTGGAGATCGTGTTCGGCAACAAGGGCATCCATGCCTTCGGGACCAAGGACCCGGGGTTCTCCATGGCGATGTGCCAGGCCTGGAACGACTGGGCTCATGAGGAGTTTGGAGCGCATCAGGATCGCATTTTGCCGATGGCGCAGATCCCAACGATGGATGTCGAGGCCGCCGTCGCCGAGGTCGATCGGGTCGCCAACCTGGGGTTCCGTGGGGTCACGATCCCCGCCAAGCCGGAGTACGGCCCCACCGGCATGGATCAGCGCAATTACAACCAGCCCGAGTTCGAGCCGCTGTGGTCAGCCCTGGAGGATGCCGAGCTACCAATGACCATCCACGTCTCGACGGGACGAGACCCTCGTGCAGCGTCGGGGCCGGGTGGAGCGGTGATCAATTACGCCGTCCATTGTTGTGCCGCCAGCCAGGAGCCGGTGGCGAACTTGGTGGCGTCCGGCGTGTTCGAACGCCACCCGAATCTGCGCTTCGCCACGATCGAAGCGGGCATCGGCTGGGTGTCCTGGCTACTCGAGGCCATGGACGAAGCCTTCTACAAGCACCGCATGTGGGTCGCCCCCGACATGAAAGAGCCGCCCAGCTACTACTACCGACGCCAGTGCTTCGCCTCCTTTGGTGAGGACACGTCCGGGTTGGCCCTCGGAGCATCCCACGACCTGATCGACAACTATCTCTGGGCCAACGACTACCCGCACCATGAGGGAACCTGGCCCCATTCCGCAGCGGCTATCGAGCGAACGATGAGCGGCCTCACCGATGAGCAGCGGGCCAAGGTGCTCGGTTTGAACGCTGCGCGTTTCTGGAACATCGACGTTCCGTCTCGGTACCAGGTCGAGGGCGCGAGCTGATGTCGCTCAAGGGCGCGGCCGCAGTGGTTGGCGTCGCCGAGCGGGCCCCGCAGCGCTACAGCGGCGACCTGACCGCTTTGGACCTGTTCAGCGAGGTTGCAACCCAGGCAATCGAAGACGCGGGAATCGCTCGCACCGAAGTCGATGGCCTCCTGGTACACCCGGTCGGCGGGCTCCCCGGCTTCGTTCCGGCAACGGTGGGAGAGCATCTCGGGCTGCGTCTCACCTTTGCCGAGGTGGTCGATCTCGGCGGAGCGACGGGGGCCGGAATGGTCTGGCGAGCCGCCGCTGCAATCCAAGCCGGGATGTGCACTACTTGCTTGTGCCTGACCGCTTCCCCGCGTCGAACCCCCAGGCCGCACAGCGAGGCTGCGAAGGAGAAAACCCGGTCGCCTCGGTCGATCCAGCCGAAGCGTGATCGTTCCCCTTCGGCGGAGTTCGACATGCCCTATGGAATGATCGGGGCCAATGTCGGCTACGCCATGATCGCCAACCGATACGCACACGAATACGGTCTGACCGATGAGCAGCGAGCCAAGGTTGCCGTCGATCAGCGCCGCAATGCCAACGCCAATCCGTCCGCCATCTTCCATGACCAGACCCTGACCATCGACGACGTGCTCGCCTCGCCGGTCATCTGCGAGCCCCTCCACATGCTGGAGATCGTCATGCCCGCTGCCGGTGCTGCGGCGGTGTTGGTGACCTCGGCAGATCGAGCAAGCGATGCACAGCAGGCACCAGCGTGGTTGCTCGGTGCCGGCGAGTCGATCACCCACTCATCCTTCGCCCAGGCGCCGGCGCTGGACGCCACCGGCGTGGGTATCGCCGCCCGCTCTGCCATGGCCCAGGCCGGAGTCGAGCCGGCAGAGTTCGGCCTCGCTTCGCTCTATGACTGCTACACGATCATGGTGCTCCTCACCTTGGAGGAGGCCGGATTCTGTGCTCGGGGCGAAGCCGGAGCCTTCGTAGAAGCCCACGACCTCACCTACGGGGGCGACTTTCCGCTGAACACCCACGGCGGGCAGATGTCGTTCGGTCAGGCCGGCGTCGCCGGAGGAATGAGCCATGTGACCGAGGCGGTGCGACAGATCCAGCGACGCTGCGGCGAACGCCAGATTCCCGATCTCGAGCTGGCCTACGCCCACGGCAACGGTGGCATCATCGCCGAACAGGTCGGTCTGGTCTTCGGGGCGCAGCGATGAGCGCCCGCATTCTTCCCCCGGTCTCTGATCTCACCCGGCCGTATTGGGATGCGGCTCGAAACGAGCAACTGGTCGTGCAGTTCTGTGGTCGCTGTAGGAACCGACCGTTCCCGCCCCGCACCCACTGCCCCGAGTGCGGAGCAGGAGATCTCGAGTGGCGCCCCGTTGCCGGAACGGGGACCCTGTACACCTTCACTGTTGCTCACCGACCGTCTCACCCTGTGTTTGCTGAGCAATGCCCCATGGTCATCGCCATCGTCGAGCTGACCGAGGGTCCACGCCTGTTCAGTAACGTCGTGGACTGCGATCCTGCCGACGTCCGCATCGGCATGGCCTTGACCGTCGCGTTCGAGGCAGCAGACGACAGCGACATTCTCCTCCCAGTGTTTGTTCCCGCAGCTCCGTCGGCCAGCACCGGCTGAATCTGCCGCCGGCGAGTGTGGCCGGGCGGATCGAGCGCTGCTCATCCCTCGACCCCGATCACGTTGCCCTCGTCCATCGTCTTTGTCATCCGTTGCCGTAAGCCTCGACCCTGTTCAAGTTTGGGCCTGTTGAGAAGGGAGAATGGAGCGGGAGGGTCATTGGCTGGGGATCGACCTCGGCACGTGCGTGACCTCGGCGGCCACCCACCGGACTCGATCGCCTCGGCGGTGTCGATCTCGACGAGGCCCACACGCGTCGTGGCCGGCGAGGCGGGCCTCGTCGGCGAGGAACCGGTACCCGAACTCGGGGTCGTCGCGATGAGCGTCGAACACGGCGTTGGTGAGATGGGCGTGGTCGAGTTCTGTGTCGGTGACCGGTGCGGTGAGCCAGCGGTAGTACTGCTCCCAGACGTAACACCCGGCTTGGTGCCGTTGTCGATCGAGTCTTTGCTGATCCAGTTCGACAACGTCATCGGGTGGATCCCGAAGTCCTTGGCGATCTGCTCGAGGGTGACACCGGCGTCGCGGTTGCGGGCGACTCGGATCACGTCGTCGCGGAACTCGCGTGGATGAGCCTTGAGCATGTGAACATCAGTCCAGACCCGCCCGCAGGCAAGTCATGCGAGATGTCACCTACACGTGCAGCAGACCCCCTCTCGAGGATGAACAAGCTGTCACCGTCGAACGGTTCTATCGCGGATCATGCTCGAGGAATGAGCCCACCTCCGGGTCTGGACCTCAGACGGCCGCCGGGCGCACGGCTATGTCAGGTTCATCCACATCTACAGTCACCATCGATCTCACGGCGCTCTCGGCTGGGCAACACCAATGGCCACCCTCAAGCTCCTCGCCGGGGACAACCTCCCCGCAGAGCAAAGCTAGCCCGCAGCTAATGATGCTGCGGCCGATTCCGCCATCCCGCCTCGGACCAAGCGACCTGGGTATGCGCCAGTGTGTACACCGTTCTCATAGGTCACAACACCTGAGCAAATGGTGGCTCGGTAACCCTGGGCTCGCTGGATGAGCCGCTTGCCGCCGGCCGGCAGGTCGTAGACCATTTCGGGATCCTCGAGCGCGAGCTGGTCATAGTCGATGATGTTGATATCGGCCTTGTAGCCCGGTGCGAGTACCCCGCGGTCGCGCATTCCGTAGACCAACGCCGTGTCCTGAGTCATCTTGTGCACGACATGCTCGAGGTTCATGAGCGGTCCTTTGGACCGGTCGCGTGTCATGTACGCCAACATGTACGTCGGCACGCTCGCGTCACACAACACTCCGCAGTGTGCGCCACCGTCGGAGAGCCCGAACACCGATTGCGGGCGCTCGATCAGTTCACGCTGTGGATCGACCGTCTCGCGGTAGTCGCCGAACAGGAACAGGATGGGGCGGCCCCCGGCCATGACGTCCATGAGCGCTTCGCGTTCGCTGTACCCACGAGCCTCAGCGATAGCGGCGATCGAGTCCTCGTACGTCGGCTCGTAGCCAAGATCCTCCGGTAGCACGTACATCTTGTGCCACGTCGAGATCATGCGACCGGTGTCTCGGTCACGGGCTTGCTTGGTCTCACCGTTCACGACCCGGGAGCGGAATTCCGGTTCCAAGAGCGCAACCCGCTGCTCGTCGACCGGAAGATCTTTGATCGCGTCGAATGCAGGGAACTGCCGCATCGGGTTGACGGTGCCTTCGAGCGTCATCAGGATCGAAGGCAGTCGGGCGCCCACCTGGGGTCGCACGCTCAAACCCTCGGCGGCAAGCCTGTCGGCCAGCTCCCAAATGCGTTCGCCCGTGCTCGACGACGTGAGAAGAGTGACTGGCCGGCCCGTGGCCCGGGCGATGTGTTCGACCCATGCGAGCTCTTCGTCGGTTTCGAGATAGTCCGAGATGATCTCCATCGATCCATGACCAGCTTGTGCAAGCGCGTCGGAGATCGCCAACATCTCATCAGCCGACGCATTCGTGCCCGGCACCAGCTTGCCGCTCTTGTCGCGATGCCCGTAGAAGCGGGACGTGCTGAACCCCAGAGCGCCGTCGTCGAGTGCTTGGCGAGTGAGCTCGGACATCGTGACCATGTCGTCGGCAGTGGCGTCGTCGTGGCACCGCTCCCCCATCACGTAATGGCGGACCGCCACGTGCGGCACCTGCGCACCAACATCGATCGTGTACGGGGTATCGATGGCGTCGAGGTATTCGCCAAAGGTCTCCCACCCCCACGGGATGCCCTCGTGAAGCGCAGTACCGGGAATGTCTTCGACGCTCTCCATGAGCTGCACGAGGTCGTCCTCCTTCCCCGGGTGAACCGGGGCGAAGCCGACACCGCAGTTGCCCATCACGATGGTGGTCACCCCGTGCCAGCTCACCGGGGTCACCTGCTTGTCCCAGCACACTTGGCCATCGAAGTGGGTGTGAATATCGACGAAGCCAGGAGTGACAAGGTGTCCCGCTGCATCGATCGTTCGAATCGCGTCACCCTGGACATCGCCGACCTCGACGATCAGGCCATTGGATACCGCCACCGAGCCAACGAAGGCCGGGACACCGGTCCCATCGACGATCCGTGCGTTCGTGATCAGCAAATCGAACATGATCCCCCGTTGCGTCAGATGGCGGTGAAGTTAGCACGACACCCGAGCCAAGGGCTCCCGGCGGTTCGAGAGCGGCGGTGGCACCGATGATCGCTGCAGTGATCGCAACACCCAGCGCACCACCTGCCGTCCGGACCATGTCGTAGGCGGCGGTCGCCGCGCCGAGCTGATGACAGGGAAGCCGGCGAGCCGGGAGTGGGAAAGACACGGCTCGCTGCCGTGGCTGCCCGTGCAATCCGCGATGAATCTGGAGCAACCGTTCCTTGCGGTCGGTGGACAGAAGGTCTCGTCTACCCCTCTCTCGAAGCGACCGAGACGACGCCACTCTGTGTCCACAGCGCCATCACCCGCTTCGTCGAGACCGCAGCAACGTCACCACTCGTCATAGCGCTCGATGACCTTCGCTGGTCGGATCGCGCAAGCCTCGATCTGCTTGGCCACCTCGCACAACACCTCTACGTCGGGCGGCTGCTGATCATCGCCAAGCTACCGCGACGTCGAGGTCGACCGCTGCCTCCCGTTGGCCGGTCTGTTCTCCGACCTCGGGCCGCAACAAGGAGTCGAATACGGGCATGCGCGCACGCAGCCGATCTGCTCGCGCAATTTGGCAGCGAAACATCGTGTGCTCAGCTCGCAACAGCAACCTGCCCCTCGATGACTACGAGCGGGCTGCAGTTGCGATGACGAACTCGCCGGGCACGAGGTACCCAGCATCGCTACGGAACTCAATGATCGAATCGAGGTATTCACGTTCGACTTCCCGCCGCTCGTCATCGCTGAACCGGCCGTACGGGAGAGCGACCGGGCCACCCAGAAACGCGGCGCCAGTGGCCTCGCTGTCGTCGCGGTACGCAAGGTACATCTGCAGTCGAGTCACTCGCACATCAGCGAAACCAGCGCCCTCGAGGGTCGTTTCGATGGCACCGGGGGCTCCGAGATAGAAGAACATCGGACACACATCGGACTTCACCCGGCGATCGACAATCGGGAACAGGTCGGCCCAACCGCAGCGCCGGCGTTCGCCCCATACCGAGACAGCGACTCGACCGCCGGGTTTGAGCACTCGATGCATCTCGGCCATTGCTGCGCCTGGAACGGGGACGTACATCAGTCCGAGCGAACAGACGGCGAGATCAAACGACGCGTCTTCGCAGTCGAGGGCCTCAGCGCCGCTGCGTCGAAAGGATGTGTTGTCAGACCCGCGCACCGTGGCTTCGGCTTGTGCGACACCGACCATCTTTTCGGAGATGTCCAAACCGAGAACGTGGCCCGTGGCACGAACCCGTTCGGCGGCACGAAAGGTGATCTCGCCACCTCCGCAGGCAACGTCCACGACCTGTTCGCCGACTTGTGGGTCGGCCAGGCGAAAAACGGTGTCATGCGCTGGGCGAAGTTGTTCGCCCCAAAACTTCGAGTAGTGGGCGGAGGCGCGATCCCACCCGTAACGTTGGACTCGGCGTTGCAGCCTCGGTTCCATCTCAGGCCGCGGGTGCCTGGATGGTGACGGTCCGCTTCATCGACGTTTTCCCCGAGAAGACGTCGCGGTAGGGGCTGAGTGCATCGCCCTCATCAAGCACTCGGAGAACGTCGACTTCGGTCGCAGGGCTCTCGATGCGGACGTGGTACCGGACCTCGCTGTAGCCGGGCCGGGCCGAGGACTCCATCATGAGCATCCCGGCGATATCGTAGTCGGCTTGGATCTCGACGGTCACTGAGTTGAGTTCGACACCTAGGCGCTCCGCCCGTAGCTGATAGCCCATGGCGAGGCAGCTTCCGAGAGCTGCTCGACCGAGTACCCCAGGTGACGGCCCGGAGCCTTCCCCGCCCAGGGTGTCGGGGAGGTCGGTCTCGAATCGCCAAGCGCCTTCTTCGCTTGTGCAACGAAGCCCACTGGTGACGGTGGTTGTCGATCGGTCGGTACTGATGCCGACGCTCGGGTGCTTCCTGATGGCCTTCTCGACCCGGTCGAGCGATCGACTCATCGATCGCCGGCTCTCAATTGCCTTCGCAACCTCCCCGAATGCTGTTCCGATTTCCGCCTGCGTACCCACGTTCAGTCTCCCTTTGTCCTGTTGCTCCTGCTGAGAATGGATCACCGACGTGTGACACAGCGTGTGACCAGGTTGCCGCACCCCGAGCGACCTCGTTGACATTGCGATTCGCCAAGTATTCGTTGTCCTCAGCTGATTCTTCGAACCGACCGGACCAACCAACCAACCAGAGAATGAGGGGGTCAAGGCATGGCAGGTGGCGTTGTCAACACGAGCCAGAAGATCATTCTTGCAACCCACGCTGCACTCAACCCGCAAAAGGTGACCAGGACTTGTCCGAGAGGGTGCGACAAGACGATCCCGGATCGCACCACTTCTTCGCGCACTCCTGATCGGTGATCGCCCAGTTTCACCCGCTCGTCAAGAGCGACGCAGAACGCTCCGGTCGTCGCCACAGAACCGGCTGGGATACACACCTCCAACGCCGACGAGACCGGCTCATACTCACGTGGAGCCAGCCGCCGATGACGTCGTCCACCGGCCACTGCCGCCACACCCGCACCGCGCCAACACGACAGTCGACTTGACCAAGTCAAGCGACTCCCGCTGAAAGGTCCCGAGAAACTTGTCACAGAATCGAAGGCCGCGAGCACGTAAGAGGGGTATGGAACCCATCACCGACCACAACCCGACGCAACATGCCAACCTCGATGCCGGCAGACCACAAAGCCCGACAATCCACTTGAGAAGGGCGCACGGATAGTAGACATGTCTACTATTCCGACCGATCGGAAAACAGGCAGAGACCCACCGAAGTGGGCCTCTGACCAGGGGTTATGTTGGAGCGGACGACGAGATTTGAACCCGCGACCCTCACCTTGGCAAGGTAAGACAGACCGTCCGATACGTCCGACCCAGTCCGCTGAGCAGCCTCTCTTCCAGAAAACCGTCCGATACGTCCGACCCAGTCCGGCCAGATAGTAGACAGGTCTACTATCCGACCCCCAACGATCGCGACAGGCAGCCCCTCGATGCCGGAGCGGTCTGATCCGGTCAGCAAGCGCGGCCGGTCAGCTTTTCGTCCAAGGTGATGCCGAGCCGCCCGAGGTCAAGGACGCACGTGGGAAACTGGGCTCAAGACGACCGGGGTTATGCGACAGCGACAAGGGCCGAAGTAGGGCAATGTGCGGCTAAGAAGACTCATGATTCCGAGGCCCGACTATCGGGCGCTTCCGCAATGGTCCCGTCCCTCGACATCGTGAAGCGCATTGCCGGGTAGCGCTTGGCTATCGGTCCTTGTGTCGACGGCGATCTGAGTGGCTTGACCTTTGACGACAGCTCAGTTCTCTCGAAGCAGAGGTAGGCGCCGTACCCGGATTCGTTGGTCGGTGACCACGATCATTGCGCCCCTGTCCAGGTCATGTGCCAGCTCATCCAAGTGAGCGAGCAGCAGCTCCGCCTGTTGCTCAGCGGTCAAAGCAGTGCGGGATCGGAACAAGATCACCGAAGGACCGCTGCGATTCGATAGCGCGAGAAGAGTTCCGAAGTCGGTGTCGCCAGAAACGATAACTCGGTCTTCGTTGACTGCGACCAACAACAGGTCGATGTCGTCGGCTTGCTCGAGGCCGAGACTGAGCGTGTGGACTGCGTCGTGGCCAGCTTCGACCAGGAGTCTCGCTAGACGAGGTGACCGGTTTTGGTCGATCAGGAACTTCACGCGGTGGCTTGAAGGTCGATCTCACGATCCGAAACAGCGTCGGCAGCGAAACGCAAAGCGGCGGCGACGTCGTCGGGCTCCAACGGTGGGAGTTCTGCGACGATCTCCTGCACGGTCATCCCTCCCGCCACCATGTTCACCACAGTGGCGACGGGGATACGGAGACCACGAAGACAGGGCACTCCGCCCATCACGTTCGGGTTTACGGTGATTCGAGCCATGCTCCGACGATACTCGACCGAGGGCAGATCGAAGATGCGACGCTGCCTGAATGGACAGGTCGAACGGACCCTCACGAAGAAGCGCACAACGCTCGAGCCCTGGGCCAGCGGACCCATTCGAGATCGGCGCGTATCGCTCGGGCGGCGCTGCGCTCCTCGAGTCAGCGCATGGTCCCGTCTCTGGACCAGCAACTTGGCGTTGAAACTACCGGCGCTGTGAGGAGCCAGGTCGCCCGCTATTCCGTGGGGCCGAAGTAGCGCACCTTCCTTCCAGTAGTGCCGCCGGGGCGATCAGAGCGGCGGCGAGTGGACTCGGCCCCAAGCCCAGCGACAGAGGATTTCGAGCCGCTGCGAAGTCGGTCCCCACAACGTCGGGATAGCTGATCGCCTCGACACAGATCCCCGCCGTCGCCATCGAGACAGCCAGCCAACCCAACCGACCGATCCAGCCCCGCCCGATGTGCCCGGTCGCAATGACACCACCATGAAGATGTTCACCGGCATCTCCATCGGAAGCAGCATGCCGATCAATCCGGCTGCGACGGCCGCCCCCGGGGCGCCATGACCGCCCACCAAGCCGTGGACGGCCCACGCATACCCGGCTGCTGCCAGGGCATGGCTGAGCCCAACGACGGCAGTCAGGCGAGACCACGCGAGATCGCGTCGCGGCATCATGAACAAGCTCGCCGCCAGCCAGACCGCAGCACTCGAGGCTTGTATCGGAACAAACCACTCGTCGGGCTCGGGAACCGGTGCATCAACGTTCAGCCCCCTATTGCTGACCCACAGCGCACCCGCTGTCATCAAGAGGGCGCCGGCGATCCCGGCGACGATGAGCGGGAAAAGCTGGACCGACGACAACCACATCGATCGCCGCCAGCGCGTACTCATCGCATCAGCTTCGCACACCTCGGAATCACTCGTTGACGCATGACTCAAGTCCAAGCCCTTCTGCCAACTCTGTGGTCAGCGCCCACGGATCGTCGTCGGACTCGAAGAAGCCCAACCCCTGCGCCTCCGCCGCGTCGGTAGCCAACCTCCACTCTGCAAGCAACGCATCGACGTCGGCCTCCATGTCGGATGGAGCCGCAAGCGCATCGATCCCATCTGCCTGGCCACGCGACCCTGAGATGATCTTCGCCAACGCGTCCTCCATCTGCTCCGGAGTGGGCTCGCCGCCGCCAAACACCTGGCCCACCGCCGCACCGATTTCCTGGTCTCCTTCACAGATGATGGCATTCGCCTGGTCCCGGAACTCCACGGCCGAGAGCGCATCATCGTCGCTGCCACACGATGCGACCAACGCTCCAACGACGACGGCACCGATGAGTACTGATCTGAAATGGTTGCTCATGCCCCCACAAGAACACTCCCGGATTCCCGGCCGATAGAGGTCAGATTCCCGGCCAACCGGGACATCCTCCAACACCGGCCCACCCTGCCGATAGGCAGTTCGACTCGGTGCCCTTGAACGCTGAGCAGCTTGATCTCCGAAGCGAGCTGAGCCCGGGACGATCTTGCACACGAGCAGAACCGACGTCCGGCGAGTTGTTCGGGTTCTACGCCCATCCCCGCGTCTGGGGAACCGACGTCGCGAAGCTGATGGTGGACTCTGCGCCATCATCACTTCGGGATCTTGGCGTGGACCATGCCGTGGTCTGGACGCTCGCCGACGCCCACCGGGCGATCACCCAATAGGTTATTGTCATCGCTTCGGGGCGACGCTGTTGCGCAGCCTTGACGATGTGTTCGTGATCCGAAACAACGAGTGGGCACGACAGATCGAGGTGAGGGCCCAGCATCAGCGGCTGCTCAGTCCCGACCGAAGGCGCTCGCGACGGCGGCAAATCCTTCGTCGGTACCGAGGAGGGCCTGGTCGATGTCGGCATCAGTGTGGGCCGAGCTGAGGAACCAGTTGTGCCACGGATGGACATACGTGCCGTGTTGCACCGAGACGTTCGCCCACAGATTCGCCTTGGCGAAATCGCGGTCGCCCGCGAAGGTGAGCAGCGGCATCTGTACAGGTCCGGTCTGGCTGACGGTGAGGCCGTGGCTCGACGCCTGAGCCGCCAACCCATCACGGAGCCGTTGCCCACGCGAAACCATCGAGGCCAGTGCTTCGCCCGAGGCCAACTCCTCGAGCGTTGCCAGCGAGGCCGCCATCGCAACGGCGGAGAACCAGAACGAGCCGGTCACGTAGATCTTCGATGCGCCGTCCCGGAAGCGATCGTTGCCGAGCACGGCCGCCAGCGGATGCCCGTTGGCGATGGCCTTGCTCCATGCAGAGAGATCAGGCTGCACGCCGACGGTCTCCCAGCTGCCACCGGTCGAGAGTCGGAAGCCACAGCGTACGTCGTCGAGGATGAGGGCGGCGCCGGTGTCGTCGCAGAGCCGGCGCAGACCGCGGGCGAAGTCTGGATCGACCAGTTCTTGGTCGTGCCGGGCATCGTGGCGGAACGGCGACACAACGATGGCGGCGAGGTCGTCGCCTGCGCGTTCGACCGCAGCAACCACCGAGTCGAGATCGTTGAAGGTGTAGTGGTCGAGATGGGCTCGATCTTCGGGCATGACACCGTTCGGATTCGGGGTGCACCACGGCGCAGCGCCGTGGTAGGCGCCGGTGGCGAGGAGGACCTTGCCCCGCTTCGTGGCGGCTCGGGCAACGGTGACACAAGTGGTCGTTGCGTCGGTGCCGTTCTTTGCGAAAATCGCCCAGTCGGCATGATCGACCGCTTCGACGAGTCGCTCGGCCAGGTCGACCACAACACTGCCGGGTCCGTTCTGGCAGTCAGCCAGTGCCGCCTGGGCGGCGGCTGCGGCTTCGACCGCCGGGTGACGGTGGCCGAGGATGATGGGCCCGTAGCTGCACATCAGATCGACGTACTCGTTCCCGTCGACATCCCACACATGGCAACCTTCGCCTCGGGCCATGAACTGCGGGAAGCCGTCAGGCAGGCTGTTGACACTCTGATGCCCCCACATGCCGCCGGGGATCACCTTCTTCGCTCGGTCTCGGTAGGCGTGGTCGAGCGCCAGCTTGTTCGTGGTGAGGTTCGTAGACATGGGTCGCTCCTTGTTGAGTTGTTGCATTGCGGTGCGCCGCAGAGCGTGGCGCCGTAGGTGCAGCATCGGCTCAGCGGCCGACGACGTTGACTTCTTCGGGAAAGTGAAGCAGGCGACCAAGTGACCGACTCCGGGATCGGGTCAATGGCGGGCTCGACTTCGGCGCAGATCGACTCGGCTCGCCAGCATCGTGTCCGGAAACGGCAGCCTGATGGCGGATCAGAAGGGCTCGGCACTTCACCTTCGATTACGATGCGTTCCCGCTTGCGCTCGAGGATCGGGTCCGGAATCGGGGCGGCTGCCAGCAATGCTTGAGTGTAGGGGTGAGACGACCGCTCATAGATGTCGGCGTTGGTGCCGATCTCGACGATCTTGCCGAGGTACATCACGGCAACGCGGTCCGAGAGGTGGCGTACCACCGACAGGTCGTGGGCAATGAACAAGTACGCCAAGCCCAGGTCGTCGTGGAGACCTTCGAGCAGCCGAATGATCTCCGCCTGGATGCTCACGTCGAGAGCGGAGACCGGCTCGTCGAGCACGATCATCTCCCGGTGAGAGCGCAAGCGCACGAGCGATGCCGATGCGTTGACGCTGCCCTCCGGAGAACTGGTGTGGGTAGCGGTCAAGATCCGAGGTCCGGAGCTGGACGAGCTCGATCAGTTCCTCGACTCGTGGATCGATGCTCGAGCGTTCGTGGCCGTGGACGATGAGCGGCTCGACGAGGGTCTGGCGCACCGTCATACGAGGGTTGAGCGACGCTTGCGGGTCTTGGAAGACCATCTGGAAGCGGGCTCGCGAGCGCCCACGCAAGTCGTCGTCGTCAAGCGTGGTGAGATCGACGCCGTCGAACACGACCGACCCGGCGGTCGGCGGCAGGATCTGCATAACGCATCGGGCCGTGGTGCTCTTGCCGCAACCCGATTCGCCGACGAGCGACAGGGTCTCGCGCCGCGCAGAGGTCGAACGACACGCCAGAGACTGCCTGGACAGGTTTACCGGCCCGGCGCAGCAGGGTGCCGCGTCCGGTAAATTCTTTCACCAGACCCTCAACTGCCAGGAGCGATCCGGAGGCTGCTTCAGTCGTCATGACGCTGCCCTCACCACTGGGGCCAGCACGCATGCCACTTCGCTGAACCCGACCGAACGCAGCGTCGGGTCACCTTCGCTGCACACGTCGGTGACGTGGCGACAGCGCGGTCCGGAACGAGCATCCGGGTGGGGAGGTTGTCGAGCGACGGTGGGACCACCGATTGGCTCGAGCTCGGAGCGGATGTCGAACAGAGGAGACAGGCGAGAAGGCCGGCGGTATAAGGATGCTCGTGTCGATAGAACACGTCTTCGACGTCGCCTTGTTCAACGATCCGTCCGGCGTACATGACGACGACCCGATCGGCAATGTCAGCAACCACCCCGAGATCGTGGGTGATCATGGCGATGGCAAGTTCGGCGCTCGGATCGGATCCGGGCGAGCACATCGAGAATCTGAGCCTGGATGGTCACATCTAGGGCAGTCGTTGGCTCATCGGCGATCAAGAGGTCAGGATCGTTCGCCAGAGCCATCGCAATCATCACGCGTTGGCGCATGCCGCCGGAGAGTTCGTGAGGATACTCACGGGCTCTCGCTCCGAGGAGATGAGATACCCACCAGTTCGCAATCAGGTCGACTGCCTGCGTTCATGTGCCAGAGACTTCCTCGTCGATGCAGGAGGACTGCATCGCCCAACTGGCGCCCGATGTGTGGCAGGATTGAGCGAGGTCATCGGGTCCTGGAAGATCATGCTGATGTGCCTGCCTCGCAGGTGGTGAAGGGTGGATCGGCGGTGTACTGATCCAGCTCTCGGCCCTTGAACTTGATTGACCTCCTATATGGTGGTGGTTGTAGGGCCAGGACCGAAAGCATCGAGACACTCTTGCCCCAGCCGGACTCGCCGACGATGCCGACCACTCCGCCGGGCTGCACGGCGATGTCGTACCGCCTGTACCGCCCGGATCGGGGTCGGTGGCCGCCTCGAAGCGACCGCAGGTTGATCGCAGCAGTGGCCCGGTGGCATCTACCGCCGCACCGTCGGTGTTCGAGCCGGTGGTCGTGCCGATGGCGGTCATGATCGGCCCGAGGTCGAGGAGATCGCGAGCGAATCGCCGAGGAAGTCGAAGGCCATCACGACGCTGAGGACGGCGACGCCGGCTCACGCCGATCCACCACCGGTCGAAGTTGGTGCGCCCTCGTCGACCATGGTGCCCATTCCGGTGACGGCGGCCGAGCACCGAGACCGAGGAAGCTGAGCGGGAACGCGGGTCAACAGTACGACCTGACTGAAGTCCATCGTTGTGCTCGATCAAGATGGGGGTGCCGGCGAGCTGGAGGACGTGGGCGCAGGTTGCCCTTCGGCACGCCGATCGAGATGGTGGCCTCGATGTGGTCACGGTTCTTGATCGCCAGGTGCTGCTGTGGAGCAGGCGGGCATACTGCTCGACCAGATCACGATGAGCGCCATGACGGTGTTGCGCAGCCCGGTACCGAGCGCCAGCGACGGCCATGGCCAGCAGGATCGGCGGAAACGCGCAGCACGATGCTCAATAGATACGGATGATGATGGCGTCGGTCCAGCTGCTCGGGAACGCGGTGATCGAGCCGAGCGTGGTAGCCGACGACGACAGTGATGATGATCACGCTGGTCGTGGTCGGCAGCGAGGAGCCAGTGCCGTACAGCATGGTGGTGAACACGTCTCGACCCAGGGCGCCGGCGCCGAGGAAGGTGCTTGGTGCTCGGCGACAGCAGGCGATCGCCGGCGGCAGCGAGCGGGCTGTAGGGCGCCGAAGTCGACGGTGAACGCAACGAGCACCCAGAAGGCGAGCACCGACAGGCCGAACACGAACTGTGGCCGCCGCAGCGCCTGGCGGAACCGGTGCTCGGTCGGGGCGTTGGTGCTCGTCGGAAGTGGCTCGAGAGCGACGGTCATGAGAGACGTATCTTGGGGTCGATGACGGCGTAGAGCACATCGGTCACCAGGCTGGTGAGGAGGAAGATTATGCCGCCCAGGATGCACACGCCGTTGATGGCCGGGTAGTCGAGCCCACGGGTGGATTCCACGGCGTAGGAGCCGATCCCGTTCCACGAGAAGATCGTCTCGGTCAGCACCGCACCGGTGAGCAATGTGCCGAACCAGAGTCCGAGGATGGTGACCACGGGCAGCAGCGCATTGCGCAGCACGTGGCGGAACATCACCGCCCGTTCGGTCAGTCCCTTGGCCGAAGCGGGCGTGGATGTAGTCGGCGAACAGCTTGTTGAGCATGGCCGCTCGGACCAGTCGGTAGACCATGCTGGTCAGGCCCCGTAGCCCAGCACGAAGGCCGGCAGGATCAAGCGCTGGAGCGTGGCCCAGAACAAACCGAAGTCGCCGGCCATGAGCGAGTCGACGGTATAGAAGCCCGTCACATCACTCGGTGGGTCGGGGCCCTTGGTGGCAACCGGCCCGGCCCCAACCACCCAGTCGGCATAGAAGATCGACAACACGATCAGGCCGAGCCAGAACACCGGGATCGACGAGCCGGTCAGCGCGCAGGCCAGCGACATGGTTGGGCAACCCGTTGGTGGACCGCAGCGGTCACGCCGAGCAGGATGCCCCCGAGCGCACCGAACACCAGAGCGGTGATCGTCAGTTCTGTGGTGGCGGGGAAGCCGATCCAACAGATCCTGCGACACACTGCTCCGAGTCCGGAACGAAGTGCCCAGGGTCACCCGGGCCAGGTTCGTCGGTCACCAGACCGTACTGACCGGCCAACGATTGATCGAAGCCCGACTCGGCCCTGGCCGCCGCCACCACCTCCTGGATTCCCCATGTTGTGCTCGCCCACGATGGAGATGAGTGGATCCGCCGGAATCAACCTGGAGATCAGGAAGGCGATGGTGACGATGCCAATGAGCAAGAAGAACGGCGCGATGGCGAGTTCTTCAGTACGAATCGAGCCATGAGTGATCAGCCGAGGCCGAGGATTCCGAGCTCGAGATCGCAGTACGCACCGTCGTGCATGTTGGTGATGTCGGCCGCATAGGCCTGGACCAGCTGGGGGTTGACCAGGGGGACGATGACCGTGTCGTCGATCATCTCCGACCCAGCTGGGCGTAGAACCCTTCGATGGCGGTCCGAGTCAGCCGCCAGCGCCTGGGCGAGGAGGTCGACTCCGACTGGATCGAGCAGCGGGGTACCGGACTCGCCGCCACCGGCACGGTTGGCCCACGATTCCGCCCTCGACCTCACCGAAGTAGCTCACGTACTGACTCGAGTCGGTGTGATCGGGAGCGAAGTAGACCGCCGTCACCGGGATGCCCTCGGCGTCGATGCGATCGATCCACTGCGGGAACTCGACGGCATGAGCTGCAGCTCTATACCGATCTCCTTCAGCATCCTGCTGGACCTTCTGCATCATGGTGTCGAAGCTGATGTAGACGTTGACGGTCGGGTACATGGCCTCGATGGTGAAGCCATCGGCGTAGCCCGCCTCGGCCATCAGAGCCTTTGCCGCCTCGAGATCTTGGCTCGGGAGGGAGCGAGGCGCTGCCGACGAAACCGTTTGGAATCGGCGATGCCTGGAACTCGCCGTGCCGCCCACGGTGACATCGAGGATGCCGTCGTAGTCGAGCGCCAGCTTCATCGCTTCACGCACCTTGGGATCGGCAATGCCCTCGGCACCGACGGCTCCGGGCCCAAAGCCACGTAGATGTAGTTGTAGGAGCTCGACGGTCTTCACCACCAGGTTCGGATCGCCTTCGATCCGCGACATGGCATTGAAGTTGATCTGCATGGCGATGTCGATGTCACCGGCCTGGAGCCGCTGCAGCTGGGGCAGTCGAAGTCAACCCGCTGATGGTCACCTTCGGGAAGGTCGCTGGGGTGCCCCAGAAGTTCGTCGTGCTCGAGCACCAGTGAATCACCGTCGGTGTATGAGGCCAGGATGCACGGACCGAGTGTGCTGGGCGGAGTTCGAGGAGACCAAGCCCCTTGGCGCCATTGGCGGTGTCGGCACCGACTGCTGGAACCGCGCCGCCCTCACCCCTCGGCCACCGCAGAGTTGATGATCGCCAGGTAGGCGGCAACGACCACTGGAAGGAAGGCCGAGTTGGTGATCTCGAAGGTCACGATCACGGTCTGGTCATCGGGTGTGTCGATGGCGGTGTAACCCGACATGAGGAACGACGGAGAGCCGGCGAGGTTCGACAGTCGTTCCCACGACCACTTCACGTCGGCCGAGGTGATCGGCGTGCCGTCGGCGAACACGGCGTCGGGGTTCAGGTTGAACGTGAACTCGGTGCTGTCGTCGTTGGCCGCCCAATCGGTGGCGATGCGTGGCACCTGCACCGTCGGGGGTCGGGATTGATGCGCATCAGCGTTTGCAGGTGGCCGTAGAACATCCTGGCAGGTGTCGCAGAAGGATCGTGATGGGTTGAGCGTCGGGATATCCATGTCACGAGCGATGATCAGTTCTCGGGCGGCGTCGCCACGGCGTCCGCCCGGATCGAGGTGCTGTCACCATCGGACTCATTCGCTGCCATCGGCAGTGGCGGCACTGCCGCCGTCGGAGGCGCCGGGAACTGCTGGCGCCCCACATGTCGCCGCCGCCACCGCATGCCGCGGTGAACAGCATCAATGCAAAGAAAATGGCCAAGGAGGGCTGCCGGTCGCCTCCCCATGTTGCGATCGAACTCATCGGCGTCCTGCATCAGCACTCCCCTGGTATTTATTTCGGACGTTCGCGGAAGTATCATCACGAGTGTGACATCCGTCAAACGCCCTGGCGTTACGATGGCGTGAACAGGGCGAGAACCGGCCCACTAGCGAACAGCCGGCAGTAGCCCGCGAAGGAGATCATGCCGAAGATCGTCTATCATGAAGAACGTCGACAGCAGCTCGTCGAGGCGGCATGGCGATGTATCGATCGCCTGGGTCTCGAAGCGTCACGGCGTGCGAGATCGCCAAAGAAGCGGGGGCTACTCGTCCGGAACCCGGGCCCACTATTTCACCGACAAGGACGACATCCTTCGCTCAGCGCTGAGCGAGCCGACGACAACATCCGCAACCGGATCGCCGTGCTGCCGAGGATCTCGGACCGCTGAGACGCTCGGCCGGATCCTTCGGCGGGTCGCTCCCGCTCGACGACGAATGATGGTTCGAACTGACGCTCGACGTCAACTTCTGGGCTCGAGCCCTGAACCAGCCTGCCCTTCGTGAACTCCAACACGCCGACCACGACGCTTGGCGTGCACGGGTGCTCACCGCAGTGCAGGCGGCCCGCAACAATGGTGAACTGCCCGACCATCTGGCCGACGACGAGCAGACCGACATCCTCGTCGCCTTCGTCGATGGCATCGGTCTGCAGGCGCTCGTCTATCCCGAACTCATGACCATGATCGCGTCGAGCACCTGCTCGATGCAGAGATCGCCCATTCTGGCTGGAGGAAACCATGACCGACCCGTCGAACCGACCGCCCATCCCGTGGTACGACACTCCCGATCGTGCCGCTCTGGTCGAGGAGCTGAGCGAGCGAGCTCGCTTCATGCGGAAGGAGACCGTGCGGTTGTCTCGCATCGCCGGCGCCGGTCACTACTCGGCGAGCTTCTCCGCCGCCAACTCATCGTCTCGCTCTACTACGGCGCCATGCGGATCGACCCGGGCCGCCCCCGTTGGGCTGACCGCGATCGCTTCGCGCTCCTGCCCCAGTTACGCCGCCATCGGCCTCTATCCGCTCCTCGGTGATCTGGCTATTTCTATTCCGGCGCCGCGCCACGAGTTGACCCGTATGGGCAGCAACTTCGGCGATCACCCCGACATGAACAAGGTGCCGGGCTGCGACTTCTCCGCCGGCCGGCCTCCGGGTCACGGCCTCTTCGTCGGCAGCGCCTGGCATCGCCCTCGCCGGTCGGATGCAGGGTGAGAATCATCACACCTACTGCATGGTCGGCGACGGAGAGCTGCCGAGGGACAGATCTGGCAGGTGGCCATGGCCGCCGGTCACCACAAGGTGGGCAACCTCGTCGTGTATCCGTCGACCGCAACCAGCTCTGCATCGACGGTTTCACCGACGACGTCATTACCGTCGAACCGCTGACCCACCGGTTCGCCTCGTTCGGCTGCGGGATGTTCGCTGCATTGATGGACATGATCCTCGACGCGCATCCTCGACACGCTCTCCGACAACGGTCGTGATCCCGTCGGTGCGCCGAGGGTCATCATCGCCGACACCATCAAGGGAAGGGGAGTGGAGCGCATGGAGCTGTCGACCCACTGGACGTGCAATCTCGTTGGACAGGACTACGACGACGTCATGGCCCAGCTCGATGCCGGCCTCTACCGAAGGCATCGACCACTACCTGGGGCAACTACAAGTCCCAGGCCCCTGTGGACAACGCAGTGGGCACCACCCAGATGCAGGACACCAGCGAGGTCTTCCTGGGGCACCGCCGGTGGCGATCACTCGTTGCGTGATGCACATGCTCGGTCGACGGCAGCGACACCCGTGCCATCCCGGCGTTCGTCTTCGGCGGTAGCCGGCCCGACCTGGCCGATCACGATCCTCGCATCGCCGTGCTCACCGCCGATCTGGCCAAGGTGAACCGGGTGACCGACTTCGCCGATCGTCATCCCGATCGATTCGTCAACGTGGGCATCGCCGAGAAGAACATGATCACCGTCGCCGCCGGCATGGCCGCCAGCGGCATGATCCCGTTCGCCGCCACGTTCTCGTCGTTCGCTGCGCTGCTCGGGTGCGAGCAGATCCGCACCGACTGCGCCTACCCGAACCTGCCGGTGCGTGTTGTTGGTCACCACTCGGTATCGTCCACGGGATTTACGGCACCAGCCATCACAGCCTCGAAGATCTCGGCATCCTCCGCTCGATTGCCAACCTCACAGTCGTGTGTGTCAGCTCGGCCACCATCTGCGGGCCGTGTTGCGGGCCAGCCTCGAGCACGAGGGAGCGATGTATCTTCGCCCTGCTGTCGCTACCCCGAGGGGTGCACGCAGATGTGCCCGACATCCAATTCGGCAAGGCGATCCAGCTGCGCGCCGGTTCCGATCTCTCGATCCTCACCACCGGTTCCGAGGTGCATCCCACGCTCCAGGCCGCCGAGGCCCTGGCCGCCGAAGGCATCTACGTCGCCGTGTGGGACGTCCACACGATCAAGCCGCTCGACCTCGACGCCGTCGCCCTCGCTGCCGGCACGGGTGCGGTGCTCACCGTCGAGGAGGCGAACCGCACCAACGGGCTCGGCACCGCCGTAGCCGAAGCACTGCTGGAAGGTGGTCTTCGGCGGCAAAGACTCGGTCTACCGGCACGCAGTGCCTGATGAGCACGTGCCTATTGGTCCCCCCGGCGCGCTCATGCCCACTACGAACTCGACGCCCCCGGCATAACCAACGTCGCCAGGCGCTTGCTCGCCTGAGTCTGGTTGACTGTGTACTCACTTCGAGATGTGCCTTGGCAACCGGGGAAGCATCACGCATGTGCTCACGTACGCGACGGTACGGACGACCCGTTTTATAGGAGTTCTGGTCCCCAGCAGGGCTTGCCCATGATGCCAGGGTGTTCTTGGCTGCAGGTAGGTGTGGCCTCTGTCGACGCGGGTAGCGGCCGCGCCGTGGTGCCCGAGGTGTAGATGATGGGCCGATATCTGGTGGCCCCTCGATGATGGAAGTCAGGTCGTGGGTGCTGCGGTCATGAAGGTGGCGCGGCCCGCATCCGTCGAATCGATCCTTGGCCGGATCTGGTCGGGACAAGTGTTACCCCGGTTCCACCGGCTCGATCTCCACTGGGCCGATCTCGTACTCGGTGATGGTCAGGTCGAGCCTGGTGATCCGGCTGTTACGGACATGCATGGTCCCGGTGCGGAAGGCGAAGTTGATCATCGCCAGCCGAAGGCCACGGCTCGATCGGCCAAGACCACCCGGTTGAAGACGTCCAGCTCACCTGAGTGGAGCAACGTGCGACGACCAGCTTGTCGCCGTCCTGGCTCCATGTCCTGGGCCACCTCGTCGATGCCCAGTTGGCGCCGTGGTAGAGATCGTGGATGTCGCCCGTGGTGACGAAGATGCCGTCCTTGTGTGGAGCGTGCGACGTGGTCGAGGTCCCTGGCCTCGGAGGCCGCCTTCCACTCGGCCAAGATCTGGTGGCAGCTCGTCCGCTAGGACTTGCCCGAGCCGGTCGGGCCGCTTGCGGTAAGTGGATACCGGCGGTCGTGCCAGTCACAGATCGTTCGCTTTCAGAAACTGCTGGACCGCATCGTTGAAGGCTGTGGGCTCATCGATGTTGGATGCATGCCCGGCGTCAGGGATCACGACCTTCGTTGCGCCAGGAATCTTCGCCGCCATGTACTCGGTGGCGTTCAGGAACGGTTCGTCGTTCGCTCCGACGAGCACGAGGCTCGGGACACCAATCGACGGGAGCGACCCGATCCGACATCGGCGTTCGGCCGGGTCAGCATGATTGAGTGGCCAACACCAAACTGTTGGGACCGCCATGGCTGGCAGTTGCCTGCTGATCCGACGGGTCCGCGGATCCGAGGCCCTGTTGAGCGAAGTTGTCGGCGGTGAGGCATCGGTGTAGGTGTTCCAGGTGGCGTGCTTCGTCATTCTTGAAACCGGTCTGCTGTCGATGACAAGCAGG
>CAVOQQ010000005.1:0-20859 GCA_963698395.1 uncultured Acidimicrobiales bacterium | reverse complement strand
ACCGTCGGGCTGGGGAGATTCGAACTCCCGACCTCCTGACCCCCAGTCAGGCGCGTGAACCAAGCTGCGCCACAGCCCGTGGCCGCACGGATGCTACCGCGCCGGCGGGTCTCCCCCACCTGCGCGAACCGGCATTCCGGTCACATTCGCTCGACGAGCCAGATCCCGAACTGGATGAGGCGCCACCCGAGGTAGAGCACCAGTGCGATCACCATCAGCCAGAAGTGCCACGGCGCCTTGGTCGACGGCGGATGCTTCATGTCGGAGGTGTCGACCTTGCCCCGACAGACCGCGCATTCGCCCGCTTCGGTCAGCGCATTGGGCGCTCGGTACTCGTCACACGTGTCACACCACGGCATTCGATTGTTCGTAGCTTTCAGACTCGTCGAAGGACCAGAACCGCAACGTCGTCGTTGATCGGCCCACCCGAGAAATCTCGGGCCGCTTCGACCAGCACCTTGGTGAGCACATCAGGCGAGGCCGTCGGGTCGCGGCGGATCATACTGGCCACGCCGTCCTCCCCGAACAGGGCGTCGCCATTGCGGGCCTCGGCCAGACCGTCGGTGTACATGACGGCGACGTCGTCCGCCGTCCAGGCGATCTCACGCGAGTGATAGAGCGCTTTGGGGTCGAGCATCAGCAGTGGCCCGGTGGCGCCGAGCGGCCGCACCTCGGACCCGTGCCAGACGAAGGCGGCGGGATGACCGGCCGAGGAGTAGCGCAGCGTCTCGGCGTCGTTGTCGAACACCATCACGATGAGCGAGATGAACTCCTCGCCTCGCTCGAGGACCGACATCTGCGCGTTCAGTTCCTCGACGGCCTGGCCGGGATCGCGGTACTGCAGCAGGAATGCCCGCAGCAGATACTTGGCCTGCAGCGCCGTGATCGACGGCTCGATGCCGTGGCCGGTCACATCACCGATGACGGCAGCGACCCGATGCTTGTCGACCCGGAACACGTCGTAGAAGTCGCCGGCCATCGCGCCGCTCGAGGCCTGATAGTGCGACCCGATGTCGAATCCCTTGAGCTCGGGCAGGGTGGACGGTGCCAGCCGTGCCGCCCACTGCAGTGGGGCCAGTTCCTCCTGGGTGAGCACCTCTCGTGCCCGCTTCTCGACCTCGGAGCGACCGGCAGCAACCCGAGCGATCTCCTCCAGTCGAGGCCGCCGGAACAGCGTGATGACCGACGGCAAGGCCAGCCCGAACGAGGCGAGGGCGACACCCCGAGGGATGCCGACGACCGCCAACACGATCAGCACCGACGCGGCGCTCACTGCAGCAACCGCCGACAGGAAGTCGCGGCGATAGTCGGCGTCGGCGAGACGCCACAGGTCGGGATCGATCTGCTCGGTCGACAGGCGCGTCGCCAACTGTCGTTGCACGATGGTCTGACGAATCCAGAACACCGCGGCGGCAACACAGATCGCAGCGGCGATCGCTGGCACGAGGCGTTCCATGGGTCGAGGCTACTCCCTCAGGTCATCGGGAGCGGGAGTCGTTCACGCTCCCGTCACGGATCGAGCAGGACGGGCGACCAGGAAACCAGCGTGAGCTGGGATTCCTTCCCATCGGCCGGCCGACTGCGATTATTCACTCCTACGACGAACCCGCATCTTGATCGGGGTCGGCCCCATGTCGAACGCCTCGCGGAGGCTGCGCTCCAGATAGCGCAGGTAAGACTGCGGGATGTCGCGATTGGCGAACAGGGTGAACGTCGGCGGATCGGTCGCGCCCTGGGTGGCGTACAGCACCCGAGCACCGTGGGGCGCCGGCGTGGCCTGCTGGGCCCGACGGATCACGTCGTTGACCTTGCGAGTGGGCATCCGAGCCGAATAGGCATCGAGCGCCAAGTCGAGCGACGGCAACAACTTGTGCGTCCCCGAGCCCGACAGCGCTGAGATGCGATGCACGGCGACGTTGGGAAGGAAGCTCAGCTTGCGCTCGATCTGGTCGGCGATCTTCTCGCGCCCCTCGTGGTCGAGCAGATCCCACTTGTTGAGCACGATCACGATCGGGCAACCGGCACCGTCGACCCGTTCGGCGAGCCGTTGATCCTGGCTGGTGATGCCCTCGGTCGAATCGATCAACAGCAGCGCCACGTCGGCGGTGTCGACCGAGTGCAGCGCTCGAATGGTGGAGTAGTACTCGGTGTTCTCGTCGATTCGGCTGCGGCGCCGCATCCCGGCGGTGTCGAGGAATCGGATCGGTCCGCTGGCGGTCTCGACCACGGTGTCGACGGTGTCACGGGTGGTGCCCGCCATGTCGTGCACCACCGATCGGTCTTCACCGATCAGTCGGTTGAAAAGCGTCGATTTGCCGACGTTCGGCCGGCCGACGAGCACGATCGAGAAGATCCGCTCCTCTTCGGGGATCGCCTCGTCGGGGTCGACCTCGACCTGCTCGGGCAGCGCCGCAACGAGATCGTCGAGAAGATCGCCGACCCCACGACCATGCAGGGCACTGACGCCGTAGGGGTTGCCGAGCCCGAGTCGGACGAGTTCCCACACCTGATCGTTGTGGCGGGAGTCGTCGATCTTGTTGGCGACGACGAAGACCGGCTTGTCATAGCCCCGGATGGACCGCGCCATCTGGGCGTCTTCCTCGGAGATCCCGACCGACGCATCGACGACGAACAGCAACGCGTCGGAGTCGGCGATCGCCTTCTCGGACTGGCGAGACACCTTCATGTCGATCTCGGTGCCCGACGCCATCCAGCCACCGGTGTCGACCAGCTTGAAGTTGGTTCCCTGCCACTCGGCATCGACCATCTTGCGATCTCGGGTCACGCCGGGCTTTTCTTCGACGATGGCCTCTCGCCGACCGATGATCCGGTTGAGCAGCGTCGACTTGCCGACGTTGGGGCGGCCCACGATGGCCACGGTGGGGAGGGACGATGCTCCTGAGCCCTTTGCGGTTCCTGGAGTTGATTCGGTCATGCCGATCTCGCTTCTGTGGTGTCGAGCCCGAGGGCACGACGGAGAGCGATGCCATCGGTTGGCACCACTTCGACTGGTCGGGGCAGGTCGTCGAGGCTCATGCCGTCGAGGAACACACTGCCGGAAAGGCAGACATCGGGCAGCAGGTAGCGGTGGCCGGCCGGCTGTTCGGCCAGGGTGCGGGCGACATCGGCGCCGACCATGAGTCCGGCGACACCGATGTTGCCGCCGAAGAATCGATTCTCGACTTCGACGATGCGCACGTCGTCTCGTCCGAGTTCGTCGATCAGCGGCTGCAGGATCTGGCGGCCGTAGTGACCGGTGAGCGAGCGCGATCGGGGCTGACGCCCGTGGGAGCAATTGCACGATGGCCGCACCCGTCTCGTCGGTCTTCGACGAGGCAAGGCGGGGAGCGCGATAGCCCTCGGCCGGCGCACCTTCGACCCAGGCGAAGAAGCCCGACTTCGTGCCGGTTGCCTCGTCGGTCTCGCCTCGGAACTCCATTTCGAAGGTACGAGCCATACCGATGCCGTCTTCGTGCATGGCGAAGCCCTCGTAGGTCTCCGCCTCGGGGAACGGTCGGCCAGCCAGGAGATAGTACTCGTCGGCGGCGAACACCAGGCGATGCCCGAGGAGCTCGAGGTAGATGGCCTGCCACTGTTCGACGAGTTCGATGACCGTGATCGCTTCGGCCCGAGTGTGCGGACGCATCTCGACTTCGTTCGAGTGATCGCTGATGCCAAGCGGCACGATCGCAAGCGAGGTGAGATCGCTGTAGTCGTCGAGGACACCAGCGAGGGTGCGCTCGAGCACCTCGGCATCGTTGATGCCGGGGCAGACCACCACCTGGCCGTGCACCTCGATGCCGTGATCGAGCAATGCGCGCAGCCAGCGAAGGCTGGTGGCACCGCGCTTGTTGCGAAGAAGCGCCGAGCGAACCTCACCCTCGGTGCTGTGCATGCTGACGTACAGCGGGGACAACCCCTCGGTGATCACCCGCTCGAGATCGGCTTCGGTGAACCGGGTGAGCGTGGTGAAGTTGCCGTAGAGGAACGACAAGCGGAAGTCGTCGTCCTTGAGGTAGAGGCTCTTCCGCATCCCGGGTGGCAGCTGATAGATGAAGCAGAACGAGCAGTGGTTGTCGCAGGTGCGAACCTGATCGAACAGCGACGACTGCACTTCGATGCCGAGCAGCTCGCCCTCGGCCTTCTCGATGTCGATCTGGCGGGCAAGGCCGCCCCGATCGATCTCGAGGCTGACATCGGGCTCGTCGACCAGCATCCGGTACTGGATGACGTCTCGCGGGACTTCGCCGTTGACGCGCAACAACACATCGCCTGCGACCACACCAGCCCGATCGGCTGGTGAGTCGGGCGTCACCGCGAGGACGCGGGGAAGCTGGGCGGTCTGCGTGATCATTACCGAAAAAGTCTACGGAAGGGCATCCAGAATGGACTCCGCTCCGAAGAACCAGCAATGAACGAAGGACGCATTGCATGAGAATTGCTGTCATCGGAAGCGGGATCGCCGGCCTGAGCGCAGCCCACAGCTTGGCGAAGAACCCCGATCACCAGGTGGTCATCTACGAGGCGGCAGACCGTCTCGGCGGCCATGCGAACACGGTCACGGTCGACGATCCGGTCGCCGGTCCCTTGGGCATCGACACCGGTTTCATCGTGCACAACGATCGCAACTATCCCGAGCTCGTTGCCCTCTTCGACGAGCTGGGGGTGCCCGTCCAAGACACCGAGATGAGCTTCGCCGTCACCCACCGTGCGAACGGGTTCCACTACCGAGCCACCAACCTCAACACCTTGTTCGCCGATCGGAAGAACCTGGTCAGCCCCACCATGTGGCGGATGCTGATCGATATCGTGCGTTTCTACCGGAACGCCAACCGCTACTTGGACAGCGGGCGCAACGACCAGAGCATCGCCGAGTTCCTGGCCGATGGCCGGTACCACGACAGCTTCGTGGATCTGCACCTGATTCCGATGGGTGCTGCGGTGTGGTCGGCCGACCCGACCACCTTCGACCGCTTTCCGGCTGCGAGCCTCCTGTCGTTCCTGCGAAATCATGGCCTTCTCGGCATCGGTGATCGTCCGCAGTGGCGGACGGTGATCGGTGGGTCACGGGTCTACGTACAGGCGATTGCCGACGCATTCCCTGGCGAGATTCGTGTGTCGTCGCCGGTCAGCCAGGTGTGCCGAACGACCGAGGTCCGGAACTGCTCGGTGACGTCGAACGGCGTGACCGAACACTTCGACGAGGTGATCCTCGCATGCCACAGCGACCAGGCACTGCGCATGCTCGACGACGCGAGCCCGGCCGAGAAGGAGATCCTCGGGGCCATCGGCTACCAGCCGAATCGGGCGACCCTGCACACCGACACCTCACTCATGCCGCCGTCGAGGCCGGCGTGGGCCGCTTGGAACTACGAATGCGGCGCTGGCGACGCCTCGCTTCCCGCGGTCACCTACGACCTCACCACGCTCCAGCGACTGAACGGATCACGGCGCTATTTCGTGAGCCTCAATGCCGACGAGCGCATCGAACCGGACACCGTGCTGTACTCCACGGACTACGCCCATCCGGTGTTCGACCAGCCTGCCATCGATGCTCAGGCTCGCCATGGCGAGATCAGCGGCACCAATCACACCCATTTCTGTGGTGCCTACTGGGGTTTCGGCTTTCACGAGGACGGCATCGCATCGGGTTTGCGGGTCGCTCGGGCGCTGAGCGCGGAGTCGGCTGCTGCGCCCGTCGGTGGAGTGCGAGCGTGACGCCCGGCGTCGCCTCGGTCTGCGAGGGGACGGTGTACCACCACCGCTTCCAGACCGCAGATCATGCGTTCGCGTACCCGATCTCGATGGTCTGGATCGATCCAGACCATCCGAACGAACTGTGCCATCACCATCGCCTGTACTCGCCGGTCGAGCCGGCTCCGGCCCGGTTTCGTCGGAGCGACTACGGCGACGAGCGCAGCTCGCCTCTCGGGCTCCTGGTGCGTGACGACCTCGAGCCGGTGCTCGGTCGGCGTCCCGACGGACCGATTCGGATGCTCACCCAGCTGCGGCGCTTCGGTTGGCTCTTCAACCCCATCACGGTGTTCCTCGCCTGGAACGCCGGCGCCGACGAGCCCGTCGGCGCCGTGCTCGAAGTGACCAACACGCCGTGGCACGAACGCCATCGCTACGCCGTGGCCCTCGAACCCTCCGCCCCGGCCGGCAAGGGACCACGTTTGGTCGACCTCCCGCACGGGCAGGACGCTTCGACCATGCTGACCGCACGCTTCGACAAAGCACTGCACGTGTCGCCCTTCTTCGATCAGGACTTCGAGTACATCCTCGGTGTTGCGACGGGTGACGAGCTGCGGATCGATCTCCAGCTCGTCGAGCAGGGGACGCAGCACGTTGCCCTGAACACCTCACTCCAACTGGTTCGCACACCGGCCTCTCGCCGGGCGCTGGCAAAGAACCTGTGGTCGGCGCCGCTTTCGACCTATCGGGTGAGCGGCGGCATCCACGCCCAGGCCGCCCGGCTCGCTGCGAAACGCGTGCCGTTCGTCAAACATCCTCGCAAGACCGCTCAGGAGGCCACACCATGACCGCACCAGTCGAGCAAGCGATCCCCGCTGACGAAGCACCGGTGGTTCGCCCCGAGCGCTTGCTCCAGCGAGCCGAGAGCACACGTCGTGTCCCCGGTGCGCAGCGTGTGGCTCGACGCCTCGCTCACGCCTTCATGGACCGAATGGACTCGGGTCGTCTCACCGTGATCGATCGCGAGGGCGTCCACCTGTTCGGGCCCGGCGGCGGACTGAGCGCCGAGATCGAAGTCCGCGACGATCGAGCCTGGAGCAGCCTGATCACCGAGGGATCGATCGGCCTCGGCCGTGGCTACATCGAAGGCTGGTGGCACTCCGACGACCCGGTGACGGTCGTTCGCATCATCATCAACAACATCGAGCCGCTCGACGAGTACCGAAACCGACTCCATCACGCCACCGGGTGGATCGCCGACCCGATCCGCTCGATGCTCCCCCGGCGCAACAAGAACCACAACAAGGAAGACATCGCCAGTCACTACGACGTCGGCAACGACTTCTTCTCGATCTTCCTCGACGAGACGCTCACCTACTCCGCCGGCGTCTTCGCCGAACCGGGCATTCCGCTCGCTGCCGCGAGTCGGGCCAAGTACGACCGCCTCATCGACAAGCTGGGCCTACGACCCGAACACGGACTGCTCGAGATCGGCACCGGCTGGGGCGGCATGGCACTACGGGCCTCTGAACGAGTCGGCTGCAACATCACGACCACCACGATTTCCGACGAACAGCTCGCCGAGGCCCGGCGACGGGTGGACGAGGCCGGCCACAGCGAGCGGGTCACGCTGCTCGATGCCGACTGGCGCGATCTTTCGGGGGAATACGACCGCATCGTCTCGATCGAGATGATCGAAGCCGTCGACTGGCGTGACTACGACCAGTTCTTCTCGACGATCGAGAGCTGCCTGACCCCGGACGGGCTCGTCGGGATCCAGGCCATCTGCGTGCCCGACCGCCGCTACGAGCGGACCAAGAACACCGAGGACTACATCCGTCGTTTCGTCTTTCCCGGGGGCTTCCTGCCCTCGATCGGGGCGGTGACTCGATCGGTGTCCTCCTCGACTCGGATGCAGGTGGTCGATGTCGAAGACTTCACTGCCCACTACGCCGAGACCCTGCGGCGCTGGAGAGAACGCTTCGACGACCGACTCGACGAGGTGCGAATGCTCGGTCTCGACGACCGGTTCATTCGACTCTGGCGCTTCTATCTCGCCTACTGCGAGGCCGGCTTCCTCGAGCGTCATTGCACGGTGAACCAGTTCGTTCTGGCCGGTCGAGATTGGCGCCCCGATGGTCTCGCTCTACTCCCCTGACCAACTACCCTCGACGATGATGAGCGTCGATCGGGTTCTCCTGTGTGCACCGCGAGGCTTCTGCGCGGGAGTCGAGATGGCGATCAAGGCCCTGTCGTGGATGGTTCGAGCCTTCGACGCCCCGGTCTACTGCTACCACGAGATCGTCCACAACAAACTCGTCGTCGACCGATTCGAGGCCCAGGGCGTGATCTTCGTCGACCACATCGATGAAGTGCCCGAAGGTCGACCCATCATGCTGTCGGCTCACGGCTCGGCCCCCGAAGTCGTCGCCGCCGCTCGCGCTCGCGGGAGCTATGTCGTCGACGCGGTGTGCCCCCTGGTCACCAAGGTCCACCATGAGGTCAAGGTTCGGGCCAAGAAGGGGTACCGCATCATCTACGTCGGTCACGACGGCCACGAGGAGGCGGTCGGCACGATGGCCGTTGCCCCTTCGGCCATCAGTCGTGTCGAGTCGATCGATGATGTCGCGGCGCTCCCCGACTTCGACGAGCCCACGGCCCTGCTCGCCCAGACCACGCTCTCGCATCGCGACTGGTCCGACGTGGCCGAGGCCGCCCGCCAGCGCTTCCCCGATCTCTGGCAGCCGGGACGATCCGACCTGTGTTTCGCCACCACCAACCGCCAATCGGCGTTGATGTCCGTGGCCGATCGGTGCGACGCCGTGGTGGTGATCGGTTCGGCGAACTCGTCCAACACCAACGCACTGGCGAAACTGGCCGAAGAAGCGGGTTGCGAGCGGGTATTCCGAGTGAATGGACCCGAGGAACTGCCCAACGATCTCGACGGCACCGTTGCCGTCACTGCCGGAGCGAGCGCACCCGAAGACGTCGTCCAGGCGGTCATCGCCGTGCTCAACCCGGCTCGAGGTGTCGAGGAGATCACGATCACCGAGGAAGACGAGTACTTCCCGCCGCCCCGGAATCTTCGCGAGATGCTCTCCTCGGTTGACGTCATCGCCACCTTCGGTCTCGGCGGCTCGGTCGAGGCTCGCCCCCCGCTCGACGACCGCATCATCGGCGCCGCCGACGTGCTGGCATCGATCTCCGGGAGCACCGCAGCACCTGACCCTGTCTCGTCGCCCTAGAGACCCGACCGGATCTGGGCCTGGTCGAACAGGTCTTGCAGCGAGTCGTGCAACTGCTGCGACATCGCCTTCACCGTCGAGCGTTTGACTCGAGCGCCGTCGACCCGTTCGGGCGGCACGATCGGCTCACCGATGACGATGGTGCATTTGCGCGGCCGGATGATCCGGCCCCCGATGGGCAATGCACGTTCGGCCCCGCCGATGCCGACAGGCACGATCGGTACGCCGGCACGACAGGCCAGGAACGCTGCGCCCTCCTTGATCGGTGCAACCACGGGGCCTGCGTGGCGAGTGCTCTCGGGAAAGATCACCAACGGATCGCCCGAGGCGAGGATGAGTTCCGACAGCCGGAGCGCTTCTCGGTCGGCCATGGCTCGCTCCACCGGGAATCCCCCCACAGCCAGGAGGAACCGGCCGAGGCCCGGTGTGGCGAAGTACTTCTCTGCACCCATGTAGCGCAGGATTCGCGGTGTGGTGGCAGCCGCCAACGGCGTGTCGAGGATCGATCGGTGCGCGCCAGGGGCCAGCACGAATCCACCCGAGGTGGGAACGTTCTGTGCTCCGATCACTTCGAGGCGGAACAACACCCGAAACAAGAACAGGGCGACGACTCGCACGGCTCGGTAGAGCCGAGGCGACCCGCCGCCCAGATCGACGACGTCCTCAGGCACGGATCTCTGCAGCAATCAGGTCGACGACCTCATCGATGGTGAGATGGCTGGTGTCGACCTCGATCGCACCGTCGGCATGCTTGAGTGGATCGTGCTGGCGACCGGAGTCGAGCGCATCACGGCGTGCGAGATCGGCGGCAACCGTGTCGTAGTCGAGGTCTTCGACCTCTCGAGCACGCCGAGCGGCCCGCACCTCGGGGCTCGCCGAGAGGTAGACCTTGAGCCGGGCGTCAGGGAAGACCACGCTGCCGATGTCGCGTCCTTCGAGCACCCCGCCGCCGCGCCGACGAGCCCACTCGCGCTGGCGCGAAACGAGCTCGGCCCGCACGTCGGCGTGTGAGGCCACCTGCGACACCGCCCGGGTGACCTCGGGTCCGCGAATCTGTGTGGTGGCATCGAATCCGTCGACGGTGACCGAGCCGTCGGCGTCGATACGCATGTCGATGCCCTGGGCGACCATCCGGACCTCGTCGGCATCAGCCGGATCGATACCGCGGGCAAGACAGGCGAAGGTGACCGAGCGGTACATCGCCCCGGTGTCGAGGTACTCGAGGTCGAGCGCCTTGGCGAGCCGACGGGCGACCGTGCTCTTGCCGGATCCGGCCGGACCGTCGATGGCAATGACCAACAACTCGGGTTCCACTGATGTCATGCTCGTGCTCCTCGTCTCGTCATCTCGGTGTCAATCCAGCAAGCGAAGCGTTGGCTGATAGCCGCGGACCATGAGCCCACCGACCAGTCGTTCGCCGAGCGCTCGATCGACCATCAGCAGCATCACGCCCCGCAGCCCTTCGCCGCTGTGGGTGATGTCGAGGTCGAGGATGTTCACATCGAGTTCCGAGGCCAGGGTGGCGATGGCCGCGATCTCACCGGGGCGATCCGGAATGGGTACCGCCACCTCGGCCACTTCGTCGGTGACTCGGAACCCGGTGGGCAGGTTGATGCGAGCATGGCGAGCGCTGGTCAGGAGCTCGAGCAGACCGGCGCGGTCACCTTCGATCACCTTGCCCCGCAGGTCGCTGAGTCGCGTGATGAGGCCATCGAGTCCGTCGACGATCGCCTCTCGGTTGGCAACACAGATGTCGGGCCAGATCGACGGCCGCCCGGCCGAGATTCGGGTCATGTCGCGGAAGCCGCCGGCGGCGAGTCGCAGCAGGGCACGGTGCTCGACCGATGACTCGTCGGCCAGCGTCATCAGCGCCGCCGCAGTCAGATGGGGCACATGGCTGACCTGCGCGACGATTCGGTCATGCACCGTCGGGGCGAGAGCGATCACCTCGGCGCCCAGGGCCCGCACGATGCCGGCCACCATGGTGAGGCTGGCCTCGTCGGTGAAGTCGGTCGGTGTGAGCACCCACATCGCCCCGTTGAAGAGGTCGACTCGGGCCCCTTCGATGCCGTCTTGCTCGGAGCCGGCCATCGGGTGGCCGCCGATGAACCGGGGATCATCGATGGCGGTGCAGATCTGCGCCTTCGTGGATCCGACGTCGGTGACCACGGCGGTCGTCTCGGCGAGCGCTCGCTCGGCGAGATCGACGATGGCACCGACCGGTCCGGCCAAGACGACGAGATCGGAATCGGGGTCGACACCGATGGCATCGGCCGCGCCCAGTTCGATTGCCCGTTCGGCAACCGCAGGGTCGCTGTCATCAGCCGAAACATGCCAGCCGGCCGACCGCAGTGCCAGGCCGACCGATCCCCCGATCAGTCCGGTTCCCATGATGGTGGCGCGCCGTCCCGGCGCGGCGACGGATGGGTCGGTCACTGCTCGTCGCCAGGCTCGACCAGTTCGGGCCGAAGGACGACGGCGCCTCGCAGGAAGACATGACGAAGGTCGCTCTTGGACTTGGTGGTGTCGAGGTGCGCCAACAACCGCACACACATCCCCAAGGCACCGTCGACGGCCATTTCTTGTGTGCAGATCAGCGGCACCTCGGTGAGACCGAAGGTCCGGGCCGCAACGGCCGGAGCGATGCTCGAGATGTCCGGCGTTGCGGTGAAGAGCACCGACACGATCTCGTCGTGGCTCAGATCGTTTCGCTCATAGAGCGTTTCGAGCAGTCGTGTGGTGTGTTTGACCACTTCATCCGGCGTGTCGGCGTCGATGGTGATGGCGCCGCGCACGGCAAGGAACGATCGTGAGGGAGTGGACATCGCCCGTGAGGTTATCGGTCGTCGCGGGCGGCGTCATCCACGCGACCGATGCCCGGTTCATCGACGGTGACGGCCCGCTGCAGATCGAGGAGCTCGTCGGCGGTGAGGACCCGCCATGCCCCGGGCTGGATCTGGGGATCGGCCAGCGGACCGATCCGGGTACGCACCAATCGTTTGACTGGATGCCCGACGGCATCACACATGCGCCGAACCTGTCGGTTGCGGCCCTCGTGGATGGTGATGCGCACGAGCCCATCGCTGACGGCCGCGACCTTGGCCGGAGCGGTCAGGCCATCGTCGAGCTCGACCCCCTCACGGAGTCGACGCAGTGCCGACCGTGACGGACTGCCTTCGACCTGGGCGAGATACTCCTTCTCGACACCGAAGCTCGGGTGGGTCAGACGGTGGGCCAAGGTGCCGTCATTGGTGAGGAGGAGCAGACCCTCGGTGTCGTAGTCGAGGCGACCGACGGGAAACACCCGGGGATCACTCGGCACCAGATCGATGACCGTTGGCCGACCCTGAGGATCACTGGCGGTGGTGATCGTGCCGGCCGGTTTGTTCAACAGGTAGGTGATGGCGTCGGGGAAGGTCGACAACACCGTGCCATTCACCGCGATCACGTCGACCCCCGGCGTGACTCGTCGACCGAGCACGGCGACCTCACCGTTCACGGTGACCTTCTCGTCGAAGATCAGGTCTTCACACACTCGACGACTCCCGACGCCGATCCGGGCCAGGACCTTCTGCAGACGCTCCCCGTCGTGCAGCTCCGGTTCACTCATCGGCGTCGGATCCGGGGTCGGATTCGGGGTCGGATGTGCTTGTCGGAGCGCCGCTTCCGGCGGTCGGAAAACCCTCGACTCGTTGTCGAGGGTCATCGATCTCGGCCGCTTCCGAAGCCGGTGCGATGTCGGTCGAACCCTCGATGTCGGCTTCAGGCTTGGGGGCAACCGAACGATCGACCCTCAGCGTCTGCTCGAGGGCCTCGACGACGTGGGCGCCCGGAACGAAGTCGCCCAGCGGCGGCAGCTGATCGATCGACGCCAGGCCGAGCTTTTCGAGAAAGGCCGGTGTGGTGCCGAACAACACGGCCTGGCCGGGCCCGTCGTCTCGACCGACTTCGCCGAGGTAGCCCCGCTGAACCAAGGTGCGCAAGACGCCGTCGACGTTGACGCCCCGGATTGCCGAGACCTGGGCCCGTGAGATCGGCTGCTTGTAGGCGACGATGGCGAGGGTCTCGAGGGCGGCCGTGGAGAGGCGGGCGGACTGCCCCTCGAGGACGTAGCGCTCGATATAGGGCGACAGATCGGGGTGGGTCTGGAATCGCCAACCGTTGGCCACCTCGACCAGCTGAAAGCCTCGACGC
Source organism: uncultured Acidimicrobiales bacterium (assembly GCA_963698395.1). GTDB lineage: Bacteria > Actinomycetota > Acidimicrobiia > Acidimicrobiales > SZUA-35 > JBBQUN01. Next base: position 7,726 of record CAVOQQ010000005.1, on the reverse strand, counting down.
TCGCCGGCATACGAGGCCGCCAGCTCATGACAGAGCTGGCGAACCAGGGCGACCGGAATCTCGATCAGCTGGGCGAGCAGGTGTTCGGCCAACGGATCGGTGGCCACCAAGATCATGGCCTCGATGGCGCGTCTGGCCTCGGCGATCGAAACTGCGGAAGGGGCCGACGGTGGCGGTTCGCCACGGGGTGACTCGTCGTCGTACTCGGTCATGCTCACCCTTCGTAGATATCGGCGACGGCCATGACGTAGTCGTCGACACCGATGTTGCCGCCGACCCACTCGACGGTGAGATTGCCGAACACGGCCACCTGCTCGAGTTCGACGAGGCCCTGTTTGAACAACTCCAGCACGGCGAGGAAGTTCACCACGACTTCCACTCGATCGAGGCAGTGCCGGGTGATCTGGCGGAAAGACATCACGCCCATCACGGGAAGGTCTCGAACCAGCCGCTCGATGGCGTCGGTCACGCTGACGCGAATCTGTGTGATGTGATGCACCGCGACCGTCGGCACCGGTTTGGGCGAAGCGGCTCGAATGAACGCATCGTGGAGATGCTGGGGGGTGATCCCGACCAGCAGATCGGGGGCGAGATCGAGGAACCGCTCGTCGACACCGGCGCGACGCGGCGCAACGAGTGAGGCCAGCTCGGCCAGCTGTTCGAGCACCTTGGCTGCGTCTTTGAAGGTCTTGCATTCCAACAACCGGCTGAGCAGATAGTCGCGCTCTTCCCACAGCCCGAGTTCTTCGTCGAGATCGATGTCGATGTCGACGGGCAGGAGGCGCCGGCACTTCAGCTCGACCAGCGTGGCCGCGATCAGCAGGAACTCGGTGGCCACCTCGAGATCACAGGCATCCATGCGCTCGATCTCGGCGAGGTAGGCATCGACGATGCCTGCGAGCGGGATGTCGTAGAGATCGACCTCATCTTTCAAGATGAGGTGCAGCAGGAGATCGAACGGCCCAGCGAACGCCTCGGTCTGCACATGAAATGACATGGATGTGATTGTACTCCTGGCCAGGGTGAGGAAACTCCCGCGCCGTCCTCGCCGGCTCGCTCTACCCTACCGACCATGACTCGCGTGTTCAGTGGAATCCAGCCTTCCGGTGCCGTTCACCTCGGCAACTATCTCGGGGCGCTGCGCAACTGGGAATCCATGCAGCACGACGCCGAGTCCATCTACTGCATCGTCGATCTGCATGCGCTCACACTGCCCAAAGAACCGGGCGAGATCCTTCAGGGCACCCTCGACATCGCCAAGATCCTCCTGGCCATCGGCATCGACCCCGACGTCTCCACGCTGTTCGTCCAATCCCAGGTTCCCGAACACGCCGAGCTCAGCTGGTTGATGCAGACCACGGTCTCCTTCGGCGAGCTGAGTCGCATGACGCAGTTCAAGGACAAGTCCGACCGGTCGAGCGGCTTCGTTTCGGCCGCCCTGTTCACCTATCCGGCGCTGCAGGCAGCCGACATCCTGCTGTACGACACCGACGTCGTTCCCGTCGGCGACGACCAGCGCCAGCACCTCGAGCTCACCCGAGACGCCGCCATGCGCTTCAACTCCCGCTACGGCGACACGTTCGTCGTGCCCGAGCATCGGATTCCGGCCGCGGGTGCCCGTGTCATGGACCTGCAACATCCGGAGAACAAGATGTCGAAGTCGGTCGATTCGCCGCAGGGAACGGTCGGACTCCTCGATCCGCCGAAGACCATCGAGAAGAAGTTCAAGCGGGCCGTCACCGACAACGACGGAGAGGTTCGCTACGACCCCGAAGCCAAGCCGGGTGTGTCGAACCTGCTCGACATCCTGGCGGCGACGACAGGTGGTGACCCCCATGCCCTGGCCGAGGGGTACACCCAGTACGGCCCGCTCAAGGCCGACACCGCCGCAGCGCTCATCGAACTACTCGAGCCGATCCAACAGCGGGTCGCCGAGCTCGACGACGAATCGGTCCGCTCGGCGCTGGCTGCCGGCGCCGAGAAGGCCCGAGACCTCGCAGTGCCGGTGATGGCGCGAGCCAAGCGCGCCGCGGGACTCCTCGTGAACGACTGAGGCAAAACCACGCTTTCGATCCGTGATCGCGAGGGCGAGGACGATCCTGTTCCGTGCGTTTCTCGGATGTGACGTCTTCGTAACGCGGTGTCGAGTTGACAGTGATACGCCAGATATGGGACTAGCGTGTCGCTCGGCCACAACGGATGGCCATATCTCGTACTACGAACGAGGAGAGGTAAACGCATGACAAAGACAAGCCTGACCCGGCTGCTGTCGCTGCTTGCAGCCCTGGCGATGATCGCCGGTGCCTGCGGTAGCGATTCCGCCGGAACGAGCGCTGGCTCCGAAGGTGAAAGCACCGAAACCACCGAAGCCACGGACGAGGGGTCCACCGAGACCACCGAAGCCACGGACGAGGAGTCCACCGAGACCACCGAAACCGCAGACATGGAAGAGGGTGCAAGCGCGAGCGCCGACGGCGTACTCACCGTCGGCACCCTGATTCCCCTCACCGGCGATCTTGCTTTCTTGGCACCGCCCGAGGTCGCAGGCTCACGGCTGGCCGTCGAGGACATCAACGCCGCCGGCGGCGTGCTCGGTGCCGACGTCGTCTTGGTCGAAGCCGACTCCGGCGACACCAACGTCGACATCGCCAACCCCAGCGTCGACACCCTGCTCGGACAGAAGGCCGACGTGATCGTCGGCGCTGCCTCCTCGGCGGTGTCGAAGCTCGTCATCGACAAGATCACCTCCAACAACGTGATCCAGTTCTCGATGGCGAACACCTCACCCGACTTCACCACCTATGACGACAACGGTCTCTACTTCCGAGTCGCCCCGTCCGACCTGCTCCAGGGCAAGGTCCTGGCCAACCTGGTTGCCGAAGAGGGCAACGCATCGGCCAGCGTCATCTACCGCCAGGAAAGCTACGGCGAAGGTCTCGCCAACTCCTTCAAGGACAACTTCGAGGCACTCGGTGGCACCATCGACGAGTTCCTTCCGTATGCCGTCGACACCGAGAACTTCGATCCTGAGATCGACAAGCTCGTTGCCGCCGACTCCGACGCCATCATCGTGATCTCGTTCGCCGAAGCGGCGAACATCTTGACCACCATGAACGAGCGTGGCATCGGCCCGACGAGCAAGGCCGTCTACGGCGTCGACGGCTTCGTCGAGTCCGCTGGAAACGAACTCAGCGATGTCTCGATCCTCGCCGGTCTCCGTGGCACCCTGCCGTCGGTCGACCTCACGACGATCACGGCACTCACCGATCGTTTCGAGGGCGCCTACGGCGCGCCTGTCGAAGTCCTCGCCTATGGCGCTGAGACCTACGATGCGATCATCATCACGGCACTTGCCGCCGAAGTTGCCGGTTCCGACGATCCTGTCCTCGTTGCCGCCGAGATCAACGGCGTCACCAAGGACGGCGAGAAGTGCACCGAGTTCGCCGCCTGCAAGGCGATCATCGAAGCCGGTGGCGATCCCGACTACGACGGCTTCGGTGGCCCATACGAGTTCGTCGACGCCGGCGAGCCCGCAGCGGCCAGCTTCCGCATCGTGACCTACACCGAAACTGGCCTCGACGTCTCGCTCGACGAGTACGTCTTCGCCAGCTGATCCACTCCGGAGGGACAGCTCGACGCTGACCCTCCGGAATCGCATTCACTGCACTGATGGTCGGACCTTCGGGTCCGGCCATCGGCCGTTTTGCCCGACGCGACGGTGGCCTGAGCCAGAGCCCAGGCCACCGTCGTAGACCCGTTGCTCGGGCTCAATGCGCCTTGGTCAACGTTCCCAGATAGAGCTCGATGACCTTGGGGTCTTCGAGCAGGTTCCGACCAGTGTCGGTGTAGGCGTTGGTGCCCTGGTCGAGCACATAGCCGCGGTCGCAGATCTGCAGACAGCGGCTGGCGTTCTGTTCGACCATGATGATCGTCACACCGGTGTCATTGATCTGCTTGGTCCTGATGAACACCTGATCCTGCAGCGCTGGTGACAGGCCGGCCGACGGCTCGTCGAGCAGCAGCACCGATGGCTCCATCATCAGCGCCCGGCCCATGGCAAGCATCTGCCGCTCACCGCCCGAGAGAGACCCCGCTCGCTGATTGATACGCTCGCCGAGACGAGGAAACAGCGACAGGACACGATCGAGCCGACTCGCCGTGGTCTTGGGGGCCAAGAAGTTCCCCATCTCGAGGTTCTCCTGGATCGTGAGGCTCGGGAACACATTGTTGTTCTGGGGCACGTAGCCAATGCCCCGCTCCACCAGGGCATGGGCCTTGAGGTTTGTGATTTCGTCGCCCTTGAGCTTGACGGTTCCCTCATGGATTTTCACGAGTCCGAACATCGCCTTGATCATGGTCGACTTGCCTGCACCATTGGGCCCGATGATCCCGATGAGCTCGCCCGAACCCGCGACGAGATTGACCCCATTCAAGATGTTGACACCGGGCACATAGCCTGCAGTCACGTCACTGATTTCGATCACTGGTTGTTCGTTGCTCACTGAGCACCCCCCAAGAGGTCTTCGGAGAAGTCGAGTGCGGCGTCATGATGGGTGCCGAGATAGGCATCGATCACTCGCTGGTTGGACCCGATCGAGCTATGCGGCCCTTCAGCGATGACTTGCCCCTCGGCCATGACGACCACCCAGTCGGAAATGTCGCGTACGACGTCCATGTCGTGTTCGACGAATACGACCGAGATGCCCTCATCGCGCAGCGACTTCACGTGCTCCAACAGCGACTGGGTGAGGGCCGGGTTCACGCCGGCCATCGGCTCGTCGAGCATGACCACGGCAGGATCGGTCATCAGCGCCCGAGCCATTTCGAGGAGCTTTCGCTGACCGCCCGACATCGTGCCGGCGAACTCGTTGCGCATGTGCGACAGCTTGAATCGCTCCAGAAGTGCATCGGCGCGAGCCTCGATCTCCTGCTCCTGCTTGCGCCACAGCCCGGGGATCAGGCCCCGCCACATGGTTTCACCACGCTGATCCGTGGCGCCCAGCTTCATGTTCTCGATCGTGGTCAGACGAGACAGCGCCTTGGTGAGCTGGAACGTCCGAACCATGCCCTGCTTTGCAAGCCTGTGCGATGGCTGCCCGGTCACGTCGACGCCGTTGAACTCGACACTGCCTGAATCGGGGGTGTCGAAGTTCGTCAGGAGGTTGAAGAACGTGGTCTTGCCCGCACCGTTTGGTCCGATCAGCGCGGTGATCACCCCTCGCTGGATCTCGAGATGATCGACATCGACAGCTTTCAGTCCGCCGAACTGACGAGTCAGGTCGCGAATCTTCAGGATCGGATCGGGCTTCGTCGAACCTGGGGTCTCGGCAACACCGGCAAAGGGCGAGGTCGTCGCCTTCACCTCTTGGATGTCGTCAGCGGGCATCGAGTGCCATCTCCTCTTTGTCACCGAAGATCCCCTGCGGCCGGAATGCCATCAGGAGCATGAGCATCAAGCCGACCAGGAGGAATCGCACGAGCGAGACTTCGGTGCGGTCGATGATCTTGGACAACCAGTCGTACTCACCGACGAGCTGACCCAGGAACGATTCGAAGAACGTGATCAGGAACCAGAACACGATCGCTCCGACCACCGGCGAGGCCACCCTGGCTGCGCCACCCAGGATCAACGCCGCCCAGATGAAGAAGGTGATCGGCGGAACGTACACGTCGGGCTGCACCGTCGAGTTGTTGAACGCACCGACGAAGCCGGCAAAGCCGGCGATTACACCGCCGAGAATCAGAGCCTGGAGCTTGAACCAGTAGGCGTTCTTGCCGAGCGCGCGAACCGCGTCTTCGTCCTCTCGAATGGCCTTGAGCACTCGACCCCAGGGGCTTCGCATGAGGAGGTAGACCCCGTACGTGACGACAGCAACGGCGATCCAGCCGAACACCACGACCGCCACCTGATTGCCTCGATAGGTCAGTGGGCCAATGTCGACGGTTTCGCCGTCCCACGGGTTCACCGCCTGGAAACCACCAGCCCACTCATTCAGACCCTCGGCTCCTCGCGTCACGCTCGCGTAGGGCCGTCGACCGAGCAAGCAGCCGAATGATCTCGGCCGCGGCAATGGTGACGATCGCGAGATAGTCCGCCCGGAGCCGCAGCGTCGGCAAGCCGAGGACCAGCGCGAGGGCCAGGGCGAACAACAGGCCGACGAAGATCGCCAGCCCAGCGGGCCATCCCCAGGAGGAGATGGCGATGGCGGGCCCGTAGGCGCCAACCGCCAGGAAGCCGATGTGCCCGAAGTTCAGAAGCCCGGTGTAACCGAAGTGGATGTTGAGCCCGATGGCCGCGAGCGCAAAGACCACCGCCTGCGGACCGATCGCTTGGGTCAAACTTTCCGAAACGACTCGACCGAAGTCGATGGTGGCAACCAGATTCGAATCACTCAAGAGTGCTAGCAACATCGATCAACCGACCCTTTCAGCTCGTCCGAGAATGCCTTGCGGCCGGACCATCAGCACCACGATCATCACCGCGAGTGCACCGGCATTCTTCAGTTCGATGGGAATGAACAACGTCGAGACCTGGATTCCGACACCGATCAGCAGGCAGCCGACCAGAGCGCCGTACGCCGTACCGAGTCCGCCGAGTGTCACCCCGGCGAAGATCAGCAGCAGCATGCGGAAGCCAAGGAGCCAACTGATGGTCTCGGAAAGACCGAGGAAGGTGCCACCGAGGGCCGCCAACGCACCTCCGGCGACCCAGACCAGACGGATCACCCTCTGAACGTCGATTCCCGAGCTCTCGCGCAAGATCACGATTGTCTGCCACTGCTCGCATGGCCTTGCCGATGCGGGTGCGCTGCAGCAAGAGCCCGACGCTGAGCAGCACGATCAGTGTGATGGTCATGGCGATCAGGTCTTTGTCGGTCAGGTCGATCAAGCCGAAGTAGGTACGAGCCCGCTGGGCGGTGTAGTCCTTGTAGAAGCGAGGATTGCCGCCGAAGATCAACAGGAAGAAGTAGCGAAGGAAGATCGACAGGCCGATCGTGATCACCAGCTGAGCAATCAACGAAGTTCCACGCCGCCGCAGCGGCGCAAAGATCCCGGCATCGAGCAGGTAGCCGAACGCACCGCCCATCACGACCGAGATCATCGTGGCGAAGATCAAGTTGACGCCGTCGCCGAACGGAGCCGGCCAGCTCGCCATGAAGCCGAACAGCCCGGCCAGGCCGTAGTAGTTGAAGAAGTACGACGTCAGCATGCCAAACGCCATCATCTCGGAGTGGGCGAAGTTCGTCAGTCCTGTCGTTCCAAAGATCAACGAGAGACCGATCGCTGCCATTCCGAGGAAGAGCCCGAGCTTCGCGCCGTCGACGGTGAGCTGCAGCACACGACGAACCGTGATACCTCCATCGCTCGTCTCGACGACCGGCGCCTCGCCACTCTCGAGTCCGAAGAGCGTGTTGCCGACGCCGCCGACGTCGACTCGAGCCTCGTTCGAGAGACGATCGGGGATCTGCAGCGTGATCCCTTCGGGCAGTGTGGTCGGATCGATGGTGACGATGTACGTGCCACCGCCCGGGACATCGAGCAAGAAAAGGCCTTCTGCGTCGGTGGCACCGGCGCCCACTTCGTTTCCTGCTTCGTCAGCAACGGTGAAAACCACACCCACGACCGGTTGACGGTCGCCGTTGGCGTCCCTCGCCTGCAGCCGCACCTGGACCTGCTCGCCCTCGGCGGCCGCCGGGGCGACAAGGCCGAACAGCACCGCCATCAT
>CAVOQQ010000004.1:0-487605 GCA_963698395.1 uncultured Acidimicrobiales bacterium | reverse complement strand
GCCCGATGCTATGACAGAACGCGATCTTTTCGCCCGTGTGCGACCTGAGCAAGGGCTGCGTGGTGGGGCAAAGAAGCCGCGGTGGCAACCCAGAACAGATGGAGCGCTGGTTGACGTACGTGTAGTGCAGGGAGGAGGCGACGCCGATCTCTTCCGAGATCTACACAGCGGAGGTCGACAGTTTGTTCCACCGTTGCCTCACGCAGTCGTTGGGCAAAGTCGAAAGCCGACTGCGTAACGCCGCCGACAGGGGGTGGCATACGGGCCCACAGGACCACCGTCGAGTACTTCTGACCTGTTGGCAACGTGCGACGTTCCTTGCTCTTCGGGGCCATTGCGTCGTATGAGGCAACGAGAGACCGGGCGCCATCCTATGCACCGAACCAGGCCGCTGAGGCAGTGGGCAAAAGGGCTCTCGTCGAGACGGCGAATGAGCATGCACCACCTCAGCAAGGGATCGCGGCCGCGTCCACCGCAGTTGGCTCGAGGCTACCGCCCTCGTAGCGTGAGCAACGTCACCGATACAATCCCGAGATGCGCTCGATGCCCGACACCCGACGAACCCGCCACCACTCGGGTGATGAACTCCGGCATTGCGATGAATCCCGGCATTGCACAGCGCCACGGGCTGACACTCGTCGTCAGGTCATCGAGAGATCGTGCGAGCCAATGCGGGTGGGCTTCGGATCCCCATTTTCCGCATGAGGCGCCGGAAGCGTCACATTGGTAGCGTCGACGTCGTCCTCTGTCCATCGCTACTTTGCGCCCGACAGCCCGCCATACGTGTCGATGCTCAGCTCGATCGGCTCGCACCTCGCTCGACAGGGTTTCAACGTTCGAGTTCTCACCTCGCAGCCCAGCTACCTCGACGCTGGCGGCCCGGGTCCTCAGAAGCGCACGGAGGTGGTCGGAGGCGTACTCGTGCAGCGACTGCCCCTTTGTCGGAGATGCGGCGGCAGAAGGTCCGACGAGTGGCGAACCTGGTGTTGTTCTCCACACAAGCGGCAGCTCGTCGAGTCCTTGTCATGCGCCCCGCTCCTGCAGTGGTGATGGCGTGCACGACTCCACCGGTGCTGGTGGCCTTGCTGGTTTCGATTGCTGCACGGGCGCGCCGGTGCAGTTTCGTCATCACCGTGAAGACATCACCCTGAGGTGCTGCTGGCAGAAGAAACGCAGTCGAGGTGGACCGCGTTGGGGCTCGGAATGCTTCGGCGGCTCGACATCTCGACCGGGAAGAGGGCTTCGGCGATCGTGGTGCTGTCGAAAGACATGAGAGACGTGTGGGTCGATCGTGGACTCGACGCACGCAAGATCTCGATCATCAACAATTTCGATCAGGAGCGATCGATGGACGATGCCGCTCCAAGTTGCGGTCCAGGCGGCCCTCCAACAACACACGAAGAGCAGTTGGCTCTCGTCTTTGCTGGAAATCTCGGCCGATTCCAGAGCCTTGACATCGTTGTGCGGGGCGTAGCGAAAGCAAGACGAGATGTGCATCTTTACGTGGTCGGTGACGGTAGCGGTTCGACGCGATCAAGAACCTTGCCGCCGAGCTTGCACCGGAGCGATTCACCTTCACGGGGCGGATGACTCCCTCAGCTGCAAGTTCATGGGTGAGTTCCTGTGATCTGGCGATCGTCTCGCTGGCTCCCAGGTTGATCAGATATGTCTATCCATCCAAGACATTTTCCTGAATCCCCGGCTGCCGGCACACCGATCTTGGTTGTCGTCGAGCCCGGAAGCGAGATCTGCGACACGCTCACTCGGGCCGGCGCAGGTATCGCAGTAGCGAGCCTCGACGAGACCGGTGTTGCCCATGCGATCGATTCGGTCGACCTCGCAGCTTGCCGATCGGTGATGCGTGCTGCGGCACTCGAACTATCCGAGCAGCAGGCAATGGAAGGGCGACTCGATGAATGGTCGGGAGTTTTTCGTGGGCTGATTGACGGATCGACAGGCCCGGCTCGCTGACGAAACAATGCCTCTCGTAGACGGCCCGTCGTCGAATCGGTGACGACGGAGCAACCGAAGGAGTGCAATGGCGAGTGCCACGAGCGAGATGATGGCTGAATGCGTGTCTCATCACCGGAGGTACGGGATCGTTCGGTCAGAAGATGGCACGGCGGTCTACTCGACCAGGGTGTCCGAGAGATCCGGATCTTCAGCCGCGACGAGGCCAAGCAGCACCAGATGCGGGTCGACTTGCACGATCCCCGCCTCGAGTTCCACATCGGCGATGTGCGAGATCGTCGAAGCGTCGACGCTGCCATGCGAGGGGTCACGCTGGTCTTCCACGCCGCAGCGCTCAAGCAGGTGCCGTCGTGTGAGTTCTTCCCGCTGCAGGCCGTCGCCACGAACGTCATGGGCTCAGCGAACGTCATCGAGTCTGCCCAGGCAGCCGGGGTGGAGACCGTCGTGTGCCTCAGCACCGACAAGGCCGTGATGCCGGTGAACGCCATGGGCATGACGAAGGCGCTGATGGAGAAGGTGGCCCAGTCGTATGCTCGCCAGAGCGTTGGCTCAACCACCGTGTGCTCGGTTCGCTACGGCAACGTCATGTACTCCCGCGGTTCGGTCATTCCGCTGTTCGTCCAGCAGATCGCCGAGGGCAAGGACCTCACGATCACCGACCCGGCCATGACTCGGTTCCTCCTCCCGCTCGAAGCTGCAGTCGAACTGGTCGAGTACGCCTTCAACCACGCCGAGCCGGGCGACATGTTCATTCGCAAGGCGCCAGCCTCCACCGTGGGCGATCTGGCCGAGGCGGTCACGGAGCTGATCGGCGAGACAGAACTCGATCGAGGAGATCGGTGTTCGCCACGGCGAGAAGCTCTACGAGACGCTGGCGACCACCGAGGAACTTCGCCACGCCGAGGACATGGGCGACTACTGGCGTCTCCGGATGGACACTCGAGGGCTCGACTACGCCCAGTACTTCACCGAGGGTGACGACGCCGACCTCGAACACGAGGACTACCACTCCCACAACACCGAACGACTCGACGTCGAGGGGTCAAAGAGCTCCTGCTCCAGCTTCCCGAGATGCATGCAGGCCTCGCCGCGCTGGGATCGACGCCGCCGGCGCTCACGCAAGTGAGCGTCGACCGACCGACCTCTGCCCGTTGATCGATCGGCATCACCGGGCGCCAACGGGTTCCTCGGCTGGCACCTTCGCTGCCGGTTCGAACTCGCAGGCCACCACGTGCGGGGCGCCGGCCGTGCCACCTTCGCCTCGACGCCGCGCTCGACGAGTTCGTCGCCGGTGCGACGCCATCGTGCACGCCGCCGGCGTGAACCGAGCCAACGACACCGACGACGTGCACGGCCAACGCCGTCCTCGCCGAGCCGCTCTGGTCGCCGCCATGGCGACGTACCGGCCACTCCCCACGGTCGATCTACACCAACTCGACCCAGCGAGTCCGCGCCTGATGCGACAATCCCTACGGGGACGCGAAAGCGGCAGCGGCCGACATCCTCGCTGCTCACGCAGCTCGCGGCACGGTGCGACGTTCGTCGACCTGGTTCTGCCGCACCTGTTCGGCGAGTTCGGGCGTCCGTTCTACAACTCGGCGGTGACGACCTTCGCCCACCAACTCGCCGTCGGCGAAGAACCCACGATCAACGCAACGGCCAACTCGAGCTGCTCCACGCCCAAGACGTCGCCGCCCGCATTCTCGAACTCCTCGCCGAACCCGCCGACCGGCGACGTGTCATCGTGCGAACGGATGACGGCCAGCCGATCTCGGTCAGCGAGGCGTGGGAACTCCTCCAACGTCTCCACCACCGCTACGTCGACGAGGCCACCATCCCTGCGACCCCGACCCTTTCGAACTGCACATGTTCAACCTTGCGCTCCCAGCTGTACACCAACGGCTTCTACCCCCGCCCGATCACCCTGCACGCCGACCCACGGGCGCGTTCTCCGAACTGTGCCGGGCCGACGGTCTCGGCCAGACCTCGATCTCGACCTCGGTTCCGGGCATCACCCGTGGCGACCACTTCCACCTCGACAAGATCGAACGGTTCGTCGTGGTCAGCGGCCAGGCACCGATCCGGGTCCGCCGGCTCCTCACCGACGATGCTCACGTCTTCGACGTCTCGGCGACGCCCCGATCGTCATCGACATGCCGCCGCTGTGCACCCACAACATCACCAACACCGGCGACGGCAGATCATGACCACGGTCTTCTGGGCCGCCGACCACTTCGACCCCGCCAACCCCGACACCTACGTCGAACCCGTCGAGCCCGCCGCCGCCTGAGCCGCACCAAGGCGCCGCCGATGAAGGTCCTCACCGTCCTCGGCACGCGCCCCGAGATCATCCGACTGAGCCGAGTGATCGCTCGCCTCGACGACACTCCCGGCATCGAACACGTCCTCGTCCACACCGGCCAGAACTACGACTACGAGCTCAACGAGATCTTCTTCGACGACCTCGACGTCCGCGCCCCCGACCACTTCCTGAACGTGTCCCGCGAGAATCGTCGGCCGAGCCTACGGCGACATCCTCGCCAAATCCGAAGACGTCTTGCTGGCCGAGCAACCCGACGCCGTCCTGGTCCTCGGCGACACCAACTCTGCCATCGCCGCCGATCATCGCCAAGCGCATGCACATCCCGGTCTTCCACATGGAGGCCGGCAACCGCAGCTTCGACCAGAACGTGCCCGAAGAGGTCAACCGCAAGATCGTCGACCACATCGCCGACTATCAACCTCGTCTACACCGAGCACGCCCGACGCAACCTGCTGGCCGAAGGCCTCCAACCCCGCGAGGATCTACCTCACCGGCTCGCCGATGCGCGAAGTGCTCGATCATCAGATGCCGAAGATCGAAGCGTCGACCGCCACCGCCGAACTCGGCCTGGAGCCAGGCAAGTTCTTCCTCGTCTCAGCCCACCGCGAAGAAAACGTCGACGTCCCCCGACGCCTCGCAACAGCTCGTCGACACCCTCCACGCCCTGCATGCGCGAACACGGCCTTCCCGTCGTGGTCTCGCTCCATCCCCGCACCCGGAACCGCACCGAAGCACTCGGGCATCACCGAAGGCGACGGGCTCGTCTTCCAGCCGCCCTTCGGATTCTCCGACTTCTGCCGCCTCCAACTCGACGCCGCCTGCGTCCTGTCCGACAGCGGCACCATCACCGAGGAATCATCCATCCTCGACTTCCCCGCGGTCACCCTCCGCGACTCGATCGAACGACCCGAAGCGACTCGACACCGGCTCGATCATCCTCGCCGGACTCGATCAGCCGTCGGTCCTGGCGGCGTCGACGCACGCCTGGCAGCACCCGCACAAACCAGCGTCCCAACCGACTACCAGATCTCAGACACCTCACACCGAGTGCTTCGCTCATCCTCGGGCTGACCGGGCGCCACCAGTTCTGGAGCGGATTGCACGACCGTAGTTGAGGCGTTCCTCGACGACGAAGTCCCACACCTGCGGTCTAAGAACAGCTAGCGTCGTCAATTGAGGGTGCGCGCCGATGAAGCTATTTCCCTGAGAGAGTTCGTGAGTCGCAGGATGTAACGTTGTGTTTCGAACGCGTGCCAACTCATCGCGGTAGCGCCCTGGCGGGCAGAAGAGGTAGGACGACACGCATGCCGAGTGCAGAGCAAAGACAACAGGCAGCACTGCCGGACTGGGTAATCCGCTGGAGGAGGTTCGCTCTCGGCGTCGTCGACTCAGGAGCCTGGTTTCTCACACGTTGGCAGCGGCGGTGGCTGTTCGAATCTCTGTGACTGACGGCGAGATCAGCTGGGGTCATTTGATTGCGCTTGGAGCAACCGCAACGGCTGTCCAAATCGTTGTGGGCCTCTTGGCAGGCGACCTCACCGGTGGTTTCCGCATCGGCTCGGTCGACGAGGCGGTCGGCGTTGTCAAGTCGTGGCTGACGTCGTCGGTGGTAATCACGGTTGCGAACTAGCGGTCTTCGGCCGGCCAGTTCCGATCCTCGCTCTCATCATGTCGCTGCCATTGGCCCTGGTGGTGATGCTGGGCGTCCGTCTCGGCTGGCGAATATGGCAGGATCGTGAGCGGCGTCCGTCACTGAATGCGGGTCGCAAGCGCGTCCTGGTGTTCGGTGCCGGTGAGGGTGGCGATCAGATCATTCGGGCGATGATGCGCGATCCGAACTCGGCCTACGTGCCCGTCGCGCTGCTCGACGACGACGTCTCGAAGTCGAGCGCCAGATCAAGGGTGTCCGGGTGCGGGGCACCCGCTCCGATCTGGTCCGGGTCGCGCGGATGACCGAGGCCAACGTGCTGCTCATCGCCATTCCGTCGGCCAGGGCCGAGTTGATCTCCGAACTCGACGAACTGGGTCAGGCGGCCGGCCTCGACGTGCGGGTGCTGCCGTCGACCACCGAACTGGTCGGCGATCCTCTCCACCCGCGACATCCGTGAACTCACCGAGGCCGACCTGCTCGGTCGAGCCGAGGTCGAGGTCGACATGGACTCGATCCGTCACTACCTCACGGGCAAGCGAGTGCTGGTCACCGGGGCCGGCGGCTCGATCGGTAGCGAACTGTGCTCGCCAGCTGGCCCAGCTCGACTGTGAATCGCTCATCATGCTCGATCGTGACGAGTCGGGTCTGCACGGCACCCAGCTGTCCATCGAGGGCAAGGCGCTGCTCGACGCCGCTGCCTGGTGGTGGCCGACATCCGAGATCGTGAGCGGATGTTCGAGGTGTTCGACGAGCACAAGCCCCATGTGGTGTTCCACACCGCAGCGCTCAAGCACCTCACCCTGCTCGAGCAGTACCCCGAGGAGGGTCGCAAGACCAACGTCGAGGGCTCCCGCAACCTGCTCGACGCCGCCGATGCGGTGGACGTCGAGTGCTACGTCAACGTGAGCACCGACAAGGCCGCCGACCCCACCAGCGTGCTGGGCCGCACCAAGCTCGAGGCCGAGCGGCTCACGGCAGCCAAGGCGGCGACCGATGGCAAGTTCGTCTCGGTGCGGTTCGGCAACGTGCTCGGGTCGCGGGGTTCGGTGCTGCCGATCTTCCGGCACCAGATCGCCAAGGGCGGGCCGATCACGGTCACCGCACCCCGACGTGACCCGCTACTTCATGACGATTCCCGAGGCCGTTCGGCTGGTGCTGCAGGCCGGCGCCATCGGCCGGCCGGCGAGGTGATGATCCTCGACATGGGCAAGCCGGTGAAGATCGTCGACCTGGCCAAGCGCTGATCGGCACTTCGGGCGGATGTCGACATCGTGTTCACCGGGCTGCGGCCGGGCGAGAAGATGGACGAGATCCTCGTCTCGCAGTCCGAGATCGCCGTCACCCGCGAGCACCCGCGGATCATGCATGCGGTTCCTCATGTCATCGACGAGATCCAACGAAACGAACGAGCTGGTCGGGCAGGTTCGTAGATGCGTCTACTACAAACGTCAATACGGCCCGACGAAACTGTCGTCACACCGAGCGAGGTCCGGAACGCCCTTTTGCTGAACGGCGTCCGCTGGCAAAGCCGCTGTTCGACCAGAATCGTCCAGTCAGCGTACCGTTCGAGCCTCCCAGCGATGATCATGTCAGCTTTCGACAATGGATACTTCGCTTCTTTGGCTCTTGAATGCCAACCGAGAATGCTTGCTACTCGGTGAACAGTGCGACGCTCGGCGTAGTCTGATTTTCCGTGTCGCCTAAATTCATCCAGCTGGTCGACTCGGTAGACGGGACAGCAGTCTACGAGCTAGCCGGATCGCGAAAAAGACAACCGCAACAGGGTGTGTGGTATCGCTTCTTCCGTCGACTACCGCGCCCGACGTCGAGAAGTTGATGGTGTGAATTCCCCGCGATGGCGCCCGTGCTCCGACGCGAGTGATACTGCTGCCGAGGGGCGTTTCGGAGAACCCAGTCGTCGTCAATTCGTCGACTCGCTGAAACACGATGCCACGCCCATATCCCCCTGCGCAGTCTTGCGCTGGACGAAGCAGGTCCCCATGGGGGCCGACGAAGAATGCGCCAGCTGGTCGAGATCCGGTCGGGTTGATTTCGACTGGATTGAGAGGGTGCTCGGTCCAAGGACCGGCGATGTCGGCGGCGTGCCAGATATGGAGCTCGAAGTTGGCTGCGGCGGGTTTGCCCCCGAAGAGCCACCAGGTCCCATCTCGGAACAAGGGTGTCGGATCGATGATGGGAAGGTAGTATTCGCCACCTCGACAAGAGCCGGTGGCTCGCCTGGCGGGCGCTCGACTCGGAAGATCTGCGATGCAGCGGAATCTGCTTGTTCGGGCCAGACGAATACCTCTGCTCCTCGACAGAACACTGACGGGTACGAGAGGTGAGTAATCTGACTCCATCAGCGTCGTCTCTCTCTGCCTCCAATTTCTCGAGCCCAGATCGAAGTGAAACTCAGACAGAAACCCGGAGCCTTTGCCTGAAAGGTGCGAGTAGCTCTCGGCAACCACCGCCATCGTGGCTCCATCGCTATCATCCAAGATGAAGGGGTCGGCGAAGAACACACTCTTCTTCCGAGGGTGTAGCCACACAATCTGATCTTCATCGATGTGTCCGCTCAAAAGAGACTCGGTCGAGAACTCTTCTATGTATCCGATCGACCAGCTCTGATAGGTGAAGAGGCTAGCGTGCAGCGCAGACTCGTCGAAACAGCTGCGTGTAGCAATACCCGGCAAGCTGCGCTGGACTCGGTGGTTTGACGACGGGAACTCCAGTAGACGATTCCTCACCTATCTGCTCGAGGGGCATGCCCTCGGCCAACCGAAGAACAACGTGCGCCGGCCACGTTGTCGCACCTCCGTAGACACGAGTAGGTTCTTGCGATAGGACGGGAACGGTTGGAAAGACCCCCCGTTGGAGAATCGTGCCGGCATCGAACCCGCTCGGAGAGCCGCTGCAGGATGGCGCCACTTGTTGGTCGTCGATGGTAGATCGGCCAGAAGCAGGGCGGTGACCCTCGGAATTCTCGCTCATCGTCATGGTGGTAAGACCAGACGCCGTACCGTGCAGCGCTCAGGATGCCGCCGTGTAGAATCCCGAGCGAGAATCGCATGATGAAATCGAGGTCGCTTGCTCCAATATGCTGGAGATCGGACTCCCGGAAGTATTCGGAGAACCCTTCCTTGCGGATCTCTGTGATACGTAGTCGGTCGACGTCGTTGAAGAGGCCGTCAGTCGAGATTCTGCGATGCGTGGTGAGGCCGGACTGGGAAGCCTTCAGGAACAATCTGGCCGGCATCCGACTCAACTGCTGCTTGCGGGAGAGAGGCGACGGCCGTTCCCGCCCTGTTTTCGATCACCAGCGCCAACTGAGCCTGTTCGGTCTCGATGAGCTTTCGGATCGCCTCCACCTGCCACCAGGGGAGGTCACCCGGATCAACAATGACGCCGAATCTAAGCATGGCCCGAACCGCCGGTGCCGCCCGCAGTTCGAGGGCTACCTACAGCTAACTGATCGTGTCGCAATATCCACCGGCCCTTTTGAAGCCCAACTCTAGGCCACGCGGTTGAAGTTCGGCAGAAATCGGCTGTCACCGTTGTCCCGCGATGATTCCCGCGGTTCGGAGAGTCGCCATCGGCGCTGCGACTACCTTGAGAAGGGTTTGGTGCGTAGCGGTTCTGGAATCACGCGATTGCCATTTGCGCGATTTGGTATCGATTCCGATGAACGGTTCACTAACCTGCTCGGGGTCTTGTACCTGCTTGCTGGGCGATCAATCGGGGCTGCCGATGGTGATCTTTGAGGGCTTCGGAATGCCTCGCTGTAGGGGCAGTTCGTGCTGGCGTCAGTTCTTCACTGCGTTCGCTACCACATCGCGTGTTGATCCGTAGTTGTCGGCGGGCGGTGCTGCGCCGGTCGTCGACCCCATCGGGGGCTTGATCTCCAATGGCGTCCGGAAGCAGTGGGAAGACTGGCCGAAGGTGGGACACTTCGCAATCCGCTTCGGGCGATCGCTGCTTGCGCAGTCCTATCGCTGCTTGCGCAGTCCTATCGCTGCTTGCGCAGTGGCCGGTCGACACCGAGGAGGCCGGCCACGATGTTGCGCTGGATGTCGCTCGTTCCCGAATAGGCGAGTCCGCCGACCGCGTTGCGCAGGTCGGCCTCGATGCCCAGGTCGAGCGTGTAGCCCTCGGCCCCGTGCACGTGGATGGCATCGATCGCCGAATCCACCGCCGCCTCCGACGACGCCAGCTTGGCCAGCGCACCGGCCATCGTGATCGAGCGGCCGGCCTCGTGCAGCGCCGCCGCCTTGTAGACGAGCAGCCGAGCCGATTCGTGGCGCAGCTTCATCTCGGCGATGCGGTGCGACACCGCCTGGAACTTGCCGATCTGCTGACCCGACTGCTCACGGGTACGAGCCCGCAGGATCGTCTTGTCGAGTGTGCGCTCCATGGCCCCGAGCTGGGCGGCGTAGAGAAACGCTCGCTCGGCATCGACGGCATTGCTGAACACGCTGCCACCGGCGCCGACCTTGCCGAGCACGTCGTCGGCCGTCACGGCCACGTCGTCTAGATGCACCTGGGCGAACGGACAGCCGGCGAGCCCCGACTTGGGAATGGCCGGGCCGATCGTCACGCCGGCCCGGTCGGACTCGATCAGGAACGCGGTCTGCGCCCAACGGCCCTTGCTCGGGTCACTGGTGGCGAACACGATCAGCACATCGCACTGCGGCGCCAGGGTCACCCACGTCTTCACCCCTCGGAGGGTCCAGCGATCGTCGGCCCCCTCGACCGGGCTGGCCAGCGTGGCGATGCCGGCGGTATCGGAACCGGCGCCGGGCTCGGTCATGGCGAACGAACCGATGGCCGATCCGTCGACCAGTGACGGCATCCACCGCTCGAGCTGCTGCGGAGAACCGGCACCCTCGAGGGCGCGCTGCATGGCGAAGACCTGCGAGGCAAGGGCGAAGACCGTGCCGTGGGCATCGGTTCCGTACCCCAGACCCTCGAACGCCAGGAGCGCCTCGACCATGGATCGTCCCTGGCCGCCGTAGGCGGGCTCGACCAGGAACCCGAGCAGTCCATGACGGGCAGCAAGGGCCCAGGCGTCGGCGTCGAAGGTCATCGTGTCGGCCGGCAGATCGAAGCCGCCGGCGAGCTCGGCCATGGCCATCTTGATGGGGTGGGCCTGGTCGAGCATGGCGTCGAGCGCGGTCACGCTCGTGCTCTCGGGCGCGACCGTCGCCGCGTCGGAGGCCGCAGCGGCGCGCAGATCGATCGTCGTGTCGTCGGTGGTGGCGGCGCTGGAGCTGCTCGCTGGGTCGGGGTTGTCGGCAATGGCCATAGGTGGAGACAAGCATGCCCCGAACGCCGCTGTCGCATGGAGGGGCGAATCTGCTCTCATACCGATGGAGTCGGAAACCTACGATGGAGCGGTGATCGACAGTCTTGCCTCGCTCCTGGTCGAAGGAGCCCGACGAACCCCCGACGCCACGCTGCTCGTCGACCGCGACCACGACGGCGAGATCATCACCGTCACCTATGCCGAGGCGGCGGTGCGGACGGCCGAGGTGGCCAAGCTGCTCGTGGCCGCCGGTGTGCAACCGGGCGATCGGGTGATCGTCGCCAGGCGCAAGAGCATCTGTTCGTTCATGTCGGTCCACGGCATCCTCCGGGCCGGCGCGATCGCCGTGCCGCTCGATCCGCTGGCACCGGGCGTGACACTCCAACCGCTCGTCGCCGATGCCGACCCGACCGCGGTGATCGGCGATCCGAGCGTGATCGCCAAGCTCGACCTCGACACCACCGCCCCGAAACTGCTCACCGTGATCGAAGCCGTCGACGAGGAGTCGGCCCGCCTCGTCGACGTCGAACTGCCCGAGCCCCTCACCGGCGAGGCCCCGGCCTACGTCATCTATTCCTCGGGATCGACCGGCATCCCCAAGGGCATCCTCCACAGCCACGCCAGCGGGCTGGCCTATGCCGCCATGTGCGCGGAGGAGTACGGCCTCACCGCCAGCGACCGCCTGGCCGCCATGACCCCGCTCCATTTCGACATGTCGACCCTGGAGCTCTACGCCATGCCGCTCGTCGGCGGCTCGGTTGCCATCTTCTCCGAAGCCGAACTGCGCTTCCCCGCCACCTTCACCGACCGAGCTGCTGCTGCCCGCTGCACCCTGTGGTACGGCGTGCCCTACATGCTCCAACAGATCGTGGAGCGCGGCCTGCTCGACGAACGCAACCTGGCCGACCTCCGCACCATCGTCTACGCCGGCGAGGTCTACCCGGTCGAGGGGCTGCGCCGGCTGATGCACCTCTTCCCCGGGTTGCTCGTCACCAATGCGTATGGCCCGGCCGAGGTCAACGCCGTCACCCATGACCACCTCACCGAGCCGCCGCCACCCGGCGCAACCGAGACACCCATCGGACGACCGGCCCAGGGCGTGGAGATCATGGTCGTCGACGACGACCGCACCACACCCGTCGCGGCCGGTGACGTCGGCGAACTCGTGGTCTCGGCTCCCACCCGCATGCTCCGCTACTGGGGTCGACCCGACCTCGACGAGCTGACCGGAATGCCCCACGAGGACGGTCCCGACTGGTATCGCACGGGTGACCTGGTCCAACTCGACGACGACGGCGTCCTGTGGTTCCGCGGCCGTCGAGACCACCAGGTCAAGGTACGCGGCGTCCGACTCGAACTCGAGGCGATCGAAGCCGTCGTTGCCGCCGCTCCCGGCGTGCTGCACGCCGTGGTCGGACCCAACGAGCGCAGCGACGCGCTCGTGTCGGCGGTCGTCATGCGAGACGATGCCGAATTCGACGAGCGAGCCCTCCGCCGCTGGGTCTCCGGCCGGGTCTCCGCCGCTGCGCTACCATCGAATTTCGTCGAACGCGCATCCATGCCTGCCACGTCCAGCGGAAAGATCGATGTCCGACGAGTGCGGGCGGAATTGTCGGCGCCTCTCGTCGAGTCACCGGCAACCGAGGCATCACGACCCGAACCGGCGGAGGAACAGCAATGAGCGCAGACCTGACCACCGACCTCCTGGCGCTCGTCAACGACGAGATCAGCCTCGATCCGTCCGTCCCTGCGAGTGGCGACACCGACCTCCTCCTCACCGGTCTGGTCGACTCCCTCGGTGTGGTGCAGATCGTCGAATGGCTGGAGGACCGTCTCGGCATCGAGATCGATCCCGGCGACGTCATCCTCGAACACTTCCAGACCGTCGACCTCATGGTGGCCTTCGTCGATCGGGCGGCGGCTCCTCGATGAGTTCGGACCACCCAGGCGACGGCGACCCGGCCACCTCGGTACGCCTCGGCACCCAGCTGACGCCGATGCAGCGGGGTCTGCTCGCCTCGCAACGTCGCCACCCGGGTTCCCCGCATCAGAACATGGCGCTGGTCTCGCACCTCGACGGGCCGGTCGACCCCGAGCTGCTCGGCCAGGCGTTCGCCGCGGTCGTCGCCAGTCACGACGCCCTGCGCACCCGGATCGACGACATCGACGGCGTCGCCGTTGCTCGGGTGCCGGCCACCCCCGAGTCGCTGCCGTCCACACCGGTGATCGAACTCGATCGAGCCGACGTGGCTGCGTGGGCTGCCGCACGGGCGAGCGTGCCGATCGATCTGTCGGTCGGACCGGCCGACTCGGTCCTGCTGCGGCATCCCGACGGCACCAGCTCGTGGTACCTGGCGTTCCATCACGTGGCGATCGACGCCACCTCGTCGGCCAAGGTCTTCGCCGCCGTCGGTGACGCCTATCACGCCCTCCTGGCCGGCGAACCCCTGCCCCCGCCGTCCGAGCCGGCGAGCTACTACCAGTGGTATCGACAGCAATCCCGGCGAGAGCCCTCGGCCCGCTCGGCCAAGGTCGATCGATTCTGGGCCACCCGACCCGAAGCCCCGAAGATCGGTCGCCTCTACGAAGCCGTTTCGAGCCCGACCCCCCGAAGCCCCCGGGTCGAGGTCGATCCCGGCACCCGTCTCGCCGCTGCCGAGGAGCGGCTGGCCACCGACCTGCGAATGCTCAGCCCCGAGCTCGGCTGGACCACGCTCATGATGGCGGCCGCCGCCCTCTACCTGCATCGCCTCACCGGCGCCGACCGGTTCGCCATCGGCATGCCGGTGCACAACCGCTCGACGGCCGAAGCCCGCAACGTCATCGGCCCGGTGATGGACGTCTTCGGCGTCGACATCGTGATCGAGCCCGACGACACCGCTCGCTCGCTCCACAAGCGCATCGGTCGCTCGATCCTCACCACGCTGCGCAATGCCGAGGTCGGCCGGACGGCGCCGGGCGACTTCGAGACCGTGGTCAACGTCATCCCCAACATGGGCTACGGCGACTTCGGCCCGATTCCGGCCACCACCACCTGGATCCACTCGGGTGCCACCGACCCGTCGCATCTCCTGCGGGTGCAGCTCACCGGCTACGGCACCCAGCACGCCGGCTCGGTCGACGACCCGACCGGCAGCTCGGAAGTGGCGGCGGGCGGTTCGGGTCCGGCACTGCAACTGGCGCTCGATCTGAACGAGGCCGCGGTCGGGCCCGCGCACGCCGACGCCGCCCCGCACCACTTCCTTGCCGCGCTCGACGCCTTCCTCGGCGATCTCGATGCGCCGTTGGGCGAGCGGTCGCTCCTCACCGCCGACGAGGCGGTGCGGATCATGGAATGGGGGAGTGGACCGGCCGCTCCCGACCCCCGCGGCCCGGTCATCGAGCAACTGCGCAGTGCGGTCAGTACGCGGACCGACACCGTGATCGAATCGGCCGATGGGACCGAGGCGCTGACCGGGGTGGAGCTGTGGCAACGGGTCGACGCCCGGGCCGCCGAGCTCGCAGCGCACGGGGTGAAGGCCGGCGACCGCGTCGCCATCGAGCGGGGCCGATCGGTCGGCACCGTGGTCGACATCTACGCCGTCATGACGCTCGGTGCGTCGTACGTTCCGCTCGACCCGTCGCAGCCCCGGGCCCGGCTCGACTCGTTGGCCGAACGGGCGGGCACCGTGCTCACCCTCACCTCGGACTCGATCGGTGCCGATCCGGTGGCGGCGAACCCCGAGCCGGCAGCGTCGGCCGATGGGTTCCATCGACCGGCGATCGACCCCGACGACGAGGCCTACCTGCTGTTCACCTCGGGCTCGACCGGTGAGCCCAAGGGCGTGCCGATCACCCAGTGGGGCCTGGCCGGCTACGTCGACTTCGCCCGCACCTCCTACTTCGAGACGACCCTGACACGGCCCCGGTGGCGGCGCTCTTCACCGCCCTCACCTTCGACCTCACGGTCACCACCCTGTTCGCACCGCTGCTGGCAGGTGGTCGCGTGGTCGTGATCGACGCCGACGGTCCGGCTGCGGTGCGGGCCATCGCCGAACGGCCCGACATCACCTGGGCCAAGGCCACGCCGTCGCACCTCGACCTGTTGTTGCGGTGGATCCCCGAGCATCACTACGCTGCGCACGCTCGTGGTCGGGGGCGAAGCGTTCACCACTCGACTGGCCCGGCGCCTGTGGGAGTGGCGGAACGACCTGGTGCTCTTCAACGAGTACGGGCCGACCGAGGCGGTGGTGGGGTGCATGATCCACCGGGCCGACCCGGGAATGCTGGCCGCGATGCGACCCGGCGAAGCTCGGCAAGGAGTCGGCGAATGCGTTGGCCGATGTGCCGATCGGCGTTCCCGCGCCCGGCGTGCGACTCGCCGTGCTCGATCGCTACCAACAGCCCGTACCCGATCGGTGCGGTCGGCGAGCTCTACATCAGCCATGCCGGGGTCACGTCGGGCTATCTCGGCGACGGCACCGGCGATGGCCGTGCCGCGGTCGACGATCCGTTCGTCGAGATGGGTGGACGTCGCTGGTACCGATCGGGCGACCTGGTTCGCCTGGTCGGCGACCCGCTCACCCTCGTGTATCTCGGACGGGCCGACGAGCAGGTCAAGATCGGTGGCATTCGCCTCGACCCGAGTCGAGGTCGAACAGGCGCTCGCCTCGCATCCCGCCGATCTCGGTGGCGGCGGTTCAGCGTGTGGTCACCGACCGACGCCGTGTCGACGACCGACGTGCGCCACTGCGTTCGCTGCGGCCTGTCGTCGCGTGTCCCCGGCACCGTCTTCGACAACGACGGCGTGTGCGCCGTCTGCCACTCCTACGACCGGGTGAAGGTCCAGGCCGCGTCGTACTTCGGGACCCTCGACGACCTGGTCGAGATCCGTGATCAGGCCCGGGCCGAGCGCACCGGCCGCTACGACGCCATCCACCTGCTGAGTGGCGGCAAGGACTCGACCTACGCCCTGTACCGACTGGTCGAGTTGGGTTTCGAGGTGCTCGCCCTCACCCTCGACAACGGCTTCATCTCCGAGGGGGCGAAGGAGAACGCTCGCCGTTCGGCGGCCGACCTCGGTATCGACCACGAGTTCATGACCACCCCGGCCATGAACGAGATCTTCCGAGACAGCCTCGAGCGGTTCTCGAACGTGTGCAACGGCTGCTACAAGGCCATCTACACCCTGGCCACCAACCGGGCCGTCGAGGAAGGGGCGCCGCTCATCTTCACCGGGCTGTCCCGTGGTCAGCTGTTCGAGACTCGCCTCATTCCGCAGCAGTTCACCGGCGATCGGTTCGACCCCGAAGCGATCGATCGAGCCGTCGTCGAGGCACGCCGGGCCTATCACCGCACCGACGACGTACCGAACCGGCTCCTCGACACCACCGTCTTCAGGAGGGGCCGATCGAGGCGACGACGAGCGGCGACCTGTTCGACCGCATCCGCTACGTCGACTTCTACCGCTACATCGACGTCGAACTGGCCGAGATGCTCGACTTCCTCGACCGCTCGGCGCCCTGGGTTCGGCCGAGCGACACCGGGCGTTCGACCAACTGCCTGATCAACGCGGCCGGGATCCACAGCCACCTCGTCGAGCAGGGCTACCACAACTACGCCGAGCCCTATGCGTGGGACGTCCGCCTCGGGCACAAGACCCGAGACGAAGCGCTCGAAGAGCTCGACGACCGAGACGACCTCGACTCGGTGCTCTCGATGCTGGCCGAGATCGACTACCAGCCCCAGCCCCGGCAGGTGCTGACCGCCTGGGTCGAGGTGGCCGACGGGGCGACCATGCCCGAACCGGCCGAGCTGCGTCAGCACCTGGCCGAGTTGCTGCCAACCCACGCCATTCCTGCGGCCTACGTCGCGGTCGAGCAGTTGCCGACCACCACCAACGGCAAGCTCGACACCGCAGCGCTGCCTGCTCCCGAACGAGTCCACCGACCGGGACCGGCCTTGCACGTGGAGGCCACCTCCGACCTGGAGAAGCTCGATCGTCGAGCGGTGGGAACGCCAGCTCAAGATCGAACCGATCAGCGCCACCGACGACTTCTTCGATCTGGGCGGTGACTCGCTCATGGCGCTCGAGATGATCGTGGCCCTGGGGGAGCGGCTCGACCTCGTGCTCCCCGAGGAGATGGCCTTCGCCAACACCACCCCACGGCTTCTTGCCGCCGCCATCGAGGTGGCGACCAACGCCGCCGCCGTCGAGAACGCCCACGAGAGCCACGACCATCCGACACCCCGAGACCCCGGAGTCGAGCCCCCGTTCTCCGCCGGTGAGCTGGCGCTGTTGTTCCAGCACCTCGATGACCCCGACGACCCTCGCTACAACATCTGCCGGCTCTACGAACTCGACGAGTCGACCCTTTCGGCGACGGGTCTCGACTCGGCGGGCTCCGGGGTCGACGATCCGCACTTCGACACCGCTCGGTTCGTTGCCGCACTGCGGACCGTGGTCGAACGCCACGTGCCGTTGCACTGGAGCTTCGGCTTCCCCCGTCGCCGTCTCGGCGTCGACGAGGCGCTCGATCTGACCATCGTCTCGTCGGCAGCCCCGATGGTGGCCATCCGGGCGGAGGCGATCGCGCTCCAATCGCGGCCGTTCGACCTTGAACACGGGCCGTTGGTCCGGTGCCGACTCCAGCCGATCGCCGGCGCCGACGGTGAGCCGAGCGGCTCGTGGTCGATCGCCCTGGTCTTCCACCACATCTCGATCGACGCCACCAGCTTCGACCTGTTCTGGTCCGAACTCGACGCGGCCTACCGGGGCGAATCGCTGCCCGAACTGGCCATCGACTACGCCGACGTTGCCGCCTGGCACGCGACGCACGACAACGCCCTCGCACAGGCGCACTGGCGATCGGTCAACGACGGCCGACCGCTGCCCGCACCCTCGTGGCCCACGACACCGATCGACGAGTCGGGCGATCGCGAGTCGGTGACCGGTGCGAGCGACGAAGTCGGCGGTTGCGGGCTACCGGGATCGCCCCATCGCACTCACCCGTTCGATGCTGGCCGGCACCGACGGCGCAACGCCGTTCGTCACCGCGCTGGCGGCCATCGCCACCGTGGTCGGTGAACGCGTCGAGGGTGATCGGGTGGCTCTCGGCATGATCGGCACGACGCGCAACCACCCCGCCGCCCGACCACTGATCGGCTACTTCATCAACCCACTGCCGATGGTGCTCGACCTCTCGCCTCGACACGATCTGACCCACCGCACGGCCGAGGCCGTCCGCACCGCACTGGCCCACCGGGCCCACCCGTACTCGGCCATGGTGGCCGACCGCCGCCGCAACGGTCTCGACCCGCTCGATCTCGGCGTGCTCGTCGCCCTCCAGGAGACGGCGCCGATCCGCCTCGGTGGGGCCACGCTCACCCAGCAGATCATCGGTACCGGTTCCTCGGTCGCCCCGGTCACGTTCTTCGTCCAGCTCGAGGGCGAAGCGGTCACGCTGGCGGTCGAGTACCAGCCCGGAACCCTGACCCCGGCATTCGCCGATCGGCTGCTCGTCGAGATCGAAGAGCAGCTCGTCGCCGGCGTGGGGGCTGCGCCGGCACCGGCAACCGAACGCCCGACGAGCCCGACGAGCCCGCACGCTGCATCAGCTGGTGTTCGACGTGGCCGGCGCCGCTCCGACCCAGCCCGCCGTCATCGCCGGTGACGACACCCTCACGTACGCCCAACTCACCTCGCAGGTGGAGCGTCTGGCTGCGTGCCTGCAGTCCCGAGGCGTCGGTCCGGGCGACGTGGTCGGCGTCGACGCCTCCCGCCGTGCGATGTTCGTGGTTGCTGCTCTGGCCGTGATGGCCACGGGAGCGGCGTATGCCCCGCTCGACCCGGCGCTCCCGCCGCGCCGGTTGGCCACCATCATCGGCGACGCCTCGATCACCGCTCGTCATCGACACCGGTTCGGCCGACGGAACCGGCAGCGGCACCGCTGCTTCGACCTGGCTCGACGCCGAGGTGATCGACGCCCCGGCCGTGGTCACCGGCGTCGAGCAAGGCCATCGCACCATTCGAGCCGGTGGCGGTCGATCCGGCGAGTGCGGCCTACGTGCTCTACACCTCGGGCTCGACCGGAACGCCGAAGGGCGTCATGGTCAGCCACGCCAACATCGTGGCCACCACCCTCGCTCGGGCCGAGTACTACCCCGAGCCGGTCGGCCGGTTCCTCGTGCTGTCGTCGTTCGCCTTCGACTCCTCGGCTGCCGGGCTCTACTGGGCGCTCACCCAGGGCGGCGCCGTCGTGCTGCCCGACGACGGTCTGCACACCGAGGTCACCCACCTGGCCGACCTGATCGAGCGACACCGGGTCACCCAGCTGCTGGCCCTGCCGTCGCTGTATCGCCTGCTGCTCACCGAGAACGACGCGTCTCGGCTGGACTCGCTGCGTGACGCCATCGTCGCCGGCGAGGCGTGCCCGGCATCGCTGGTCGAACTCCACACCGAGCTGCTTCCCACCACCCGCCTCACCAACGAGTACGGCCCCACCGAGGCCGCGGTCTGGAGCCACGCCCACACCTTCGATCCGGCCGACGGTCCAGCAACCACCGAGGAACCGGTGCCGATCGGGCGACCGATTCCCGGGGCCACCGACCGTGTGGTCGACGGCGAGCTGTGGATCGGTGGTGCCGGCGTTGCGATCGGCTACCTCGGACGACCCGATCTGACCGATGAACGGTTCGTCGAGCTCGACGGCCGACGGTGGTACCGCACCGGCGACCGGGTGGGCGTGCTCGACGACGGTTCGCTGACCTTCCTCGGTCGTATCGATCACCAGGTCAAGCTGCGCGGGCATCGGATCGAGATCGGCGAGATCGAACGAGTCATCGAGTCGCACCCGGCGGTGCTTCGTGCCGTCAGCGCCGTGGTGGAACCGCCGGCGCGGCCGACCGCAACGATCGCCGTCTGGTACGAGACCAGTCGTCCGGTGTCGAGCGACGAGCTGCGGGCCCACGCCGCCGCGCTGCTGCCCGAGGTGATGCGGCCCGGCCAGTTCATCGAGATCGAGTCGCTCCCGCTCAACGTGAATGGCAAGGTGGATCGGGCGGCTTTGACGATCGACGCGCCGGCAGTCGTCGGCACGCTCGGCGAGACGGCCCCGGCTGACCAACACGTGCCCCCAACGGAACAGGCCTCGCCCGCAGCAACGGTGCAGCCCGACGACATCGTGGCGGCCATGCTCGACCGGAACGAGCCGGCGGCGCTCGACCAGCTGGCCCGGCTCTGGGCCGAGGCGCTCGGCGTCGAACGGGTCGGACTCGACGACAACTACTTCGACCTCGGCGGCGATTCGATCATCAGCATCCAGATCGTCGCTCGAGCTCGACGGCTCGGGCTCGACCTCAAACCGCGAGACGTGTTCGAGCATCAGACCGTGCGGGCCCTCTCGGCCCACCTGGCCGCCCTCACTCCCCACGCTGCTGTCGTCGCGCCCGAGACGAACCCACTCGAAACGGAAGCGACCATGGCCGTCGCCAGCGCCACGGTGGCTTCGGGTCCGGCGAGCCATGGCCACGCAGTCGATCCCCACTCGCTGCCGCTGTTGCCGATCCAGCACTGGTTGCTCGACCAGGAGCTGCCGCACCTCGATCACTGGACGCAGTACCGCTGGCTCGACCTGGCCGACGACGTCGACCTCGATCGCCTGGAGGCGGCCGCAGCAACGTTGCCCACGGTGCACCCGGCGTTGCGCCATCGCTTCCATCGGTCGACCGACGGATGGTCGATCACGATCGCCGATGCGACGGTGGCCACCGATGCGCTGATCGGCATCGAGCGCCACGATCTCGGCGACCTCGCCTCGCCGAACTGGCGTGCGTTCGTCGACGAAGTCGCCAGCCGGATCGATCTGGCCGATGGGCCGACCATTCGACTCGCCACGTTCAGCACCTCGGGCCGTCGACGCTGCGTGATCGTGGCCCACCATCTCGTGGTCGACGGCGTGTCGTGGGGCGTGCTCCTCGACGACTGGGTCGAGGCGTATCGCAGCAACGCTGCGCCACGGACGGCCGGCGATATCGGCGATTGGGCTCGGCTGGTGTCGTCGCCGAGCGCGATGCAGGTGGCTCGAGCGAGCTATCCGCTGTGGCACGAGATGCTGCCCAGCGTTCCGGCAGCCACGCCGGCAGTCACCGAGTCCGATGGCCGAGCCGTGCAGCGCGTGCTGTCGGCCGACCACACCACCATGCTGCGGCGTGGCGGCTACCAGCCGGCGATCCTGGCTGCCCTCGCCGTCGCCGGCCGATCGGTGCTCGGCTGGTCGTCGCTCGACGCGATCATCGAGGGTCACGGTCGTGAGGCCGAGGCGCTGTTCCCGGGGGCCGGTGTCGACCTCAGCCGAACCGTGGGGTGGTGCACCACCCACCATCCGGTCTCGGTGCCGCTCGACGAAGCGGCCGACGATGCCGCGATTCGTCGATCGGTGAGCGACACGCTCGACCGCATCCCCGACCGGGGCATCGGCTTCGGTATCGGCCGCTACCTCGACCCCACCTCGGGTCTCGGCTACCGGCCGTTGCCGTCGGTGGTGTTCGGGTTCCTCGGTCGGGTCGATGCGCCATCGCCGCTCGGCGACGTCTTCGTCGACGCCGAACCGATGACCACGTCGATCCATCCCGACAACCCGCGGTTCCACGATCTCGGCATCCTGGCCTTCGTCGAGGATGGGTTGCTCCACGTCGAGGTCGACGGCACCCGCCACCACGCCGACGCCGACGTGAACGCCCTGGCCGACGCGCTCATGGCCGACCTGGCCCGCCAGGCCGAAGCGGCGCCGCTTCCCGCCTCGGCCATCAGCCCGGCGCTGGTCGGCAAGCGTGAACTGGTGTCGCTGTCGTCGACCGCGCTCCGACGAGTCACCCAACTCCTCGATCGATCCGCCAAGTCGACGGGCTCCTGATCGAGGCCTCGCTGCGAAGGGGATCGAGGTCGACGGCAGCGCAAGAGGCGTCACAACGACGGCCGACCTCGGCGGGAGGGATTCAGCGCTTGGTGAAGACGTAGTTCGGTTCGGGGGCGAAGGCCGCCACCACGAGTCGATGGTGTTCGTTGCCCGACAGGGTGGTCATGGTTTCGAACCGAAGCGGGCTCGACCGTTCGACCTCGTCGATGATCTGGCCGGGTCGGCCGTGGTGCAGACCGAGGCCGTTGTCGTCGACCAATCGACGGCTGCGCAGCTCGCCCGACCGCACGAAGCGGAGCCGCCGTTTCCAGCTGGCGAGCGTACGAACGCCGATGGGCGTGGCGAGGATACCGAGCGTGTTGAACGAGTTGAAGATGAGGTGCCCGCCGGGGCGAAGCACGCGGGCGAGGTCGGCGATGGCTCGGGCTCGCACCGTGGGGTCGACGAGGTAATCGAAGCCGTGGAAGGCGACGAGCACGGTGTCGAAGCTGGCATCGGCGAAGGGGAGCTCGCGCCATGTCGGCCGCTGCTCAGCATGATGCCCGAGGTTGCGAACTCGTCGCTGCCGGCGAACTCGGCGATGGCGAGGTGGTTGATCTCGATGCTGACGACCTCGGCCCCGAGCGCTTCGAGAGCCAGGGCGCTGCGACCGGTGGCGGCGGTGCCGACGTCGAGCACCCGGATGCCGGGCTGAGACGAAACGAGCGAGCAACGGCGACTCGTCGAGTCCGGTCGGTAGGTGGCGGTAGACGTGCTGGTGGGCGTCGAGCGCGTCGCCATCGACGGCTGGGCGGCCGGGATCTGCGGCAACGGGCTCTGCCGCCTGGGCGGTGACACGCCGAGACGGTCGAGGATGAGTCGGCCGAGTTCGAGGTGCATTGTGACCCTCGACGAGCGAGTGGTGATCACCCTCGACGTCGATGATCTCGAGGTTGGGGAACACCGCGCCGAGACCGTGGTCGTGTCCGGTGTGGACGAGGCCGGGATGGGTGTCGGTGGCGGCGAGCAGCACGACCGTGCCGTCGTAGTGCTCGATTCGGTGGCGCCGATGAGTTCGTACATGCGGCCCTTGATGAACCACTCGCGAGCCTCGAGGGGAATCGGCCGACCCGGCCGACAGCGCCGCCTCGACCAGCGGCGCGAAGCTCTTCGGACTCGCTGGGCCGGACACTTGTCACCGATCTTCTCGATGACATAGCCGACGCCTCGACGGCGCAGCTGCTCGAGGTGCTGTCCACGGGTGAACGGGACGAGGACGGGTGTCGTTGTGGAACGTGTCGAGCAGCAGGGTGGCCTCGACGGTCTCCCCCGTCGGCTTCGAGCGCTCGTGCGAGTCTCGACGGCGATCGTGCCCCCACCGGAGTAGCCGGCGAGGAGGTAGGGCCCGTTCGGCTGGTGGGCTCGGATGGCCGGGACGTAGTCGGCGACCACCTCGGCCATGGAGGTGTGCGGTGGGGTGACGCCGTCGACCCCGCGGGCCTGGATACCGATCATGTCGAACGCCGGCTCGAGGACCTTCGCCAACGCACGGAAGTTCAAGCACGTTGCCGCCCGCTCCGTGCACGCAGAAGATCGTCGGTCTCCGGTCGGCTGCCCCGCCGTCGCTTGATCCGCTCGGTCTCGACACGATGGGGACGAGATGATCGAACGCCGACGAGTCGGTCGTCGTCGGTGACGGGCCGGCGACGAGCGCGTCGAGGCTGCGAGGGGTTGGTGCCTGCAGCATCTGGGCCAGGCTCAGCTCGGCGTCGAAGGCCGCATTGATCCGCGTGAGGAGTCGCAGCGCCAGCAGTGAGTGACCGCCGGCGTCGAAGAAATCGGTGTCGGCACCGATGTTCGGCATGGGGCAGCACGCTGGCGCCACAGGCCGAGCATGGTGGCGAGATCGTCACTCGTGCCGGGACCGGTGATGCCGCCGAACCCTGCGGCCGGCGATGCGGGGATCGCCGGCTCGTCGCGCCGGCGAAGGTCGTCGGGTCGCAGGACCGGCGCACGAGCTGCGCTGCGATCGAGCTTGCCGCTGGGGGTGGCGGGTAGTCGATCGACCACGGACGGCGGCCGGGAGCATGTAGCTCGGGAGGAGCGACGCCGCGTGGGCTCGTAGCTCGCCGGTCGTTGGGCGCGCCGTCGTGTTGCCTGTCGTCGTCTTGCGTGCTGTCGCTCTGGGGCCGGTTGCTCTGGGGGCGGTTGCTCGGGAAGCCGCGGTGCCGTTGGTCGTCGGGAGCGAGTCGCGACGGTTGCCGGACTCGGCGATGCTGGTGCCGACGCAACGACGAACGCCACGATCTCGCTGCCGTCACGGAGCACCGCGACACAGCGGGCAACCGACGGGTGGCGTTCGAAGGCGGCCTCGACCTCGCCGAGCTCGACCCGCATGCCCCGCACCTTGACCTGATGATCGGATCGCCCGACGACGGACAGCCGACCCGAGGGGTCGAGCCAGCCGAGATCACCGGTTCGATACCAGCGACTCGACGGCGACTTCGTCACCGGTGCGCTCGACGGCAGCACCGTCGGGGCCGGTGTGCTCGACGGCAGCACCGTCGGGGCCGCAACGCTCGACGAACCGCTCGGCGGTGAGGTCGGGTCGGTGCCAGTAGCCGGCCGAAAGAGCCGCTGCCGGCCACATCGATCGATCCGACCACACCGTAGGGAAGTGGTCGACCGTCGTCGTTCGTGATGGCCACCTGCAGCCCCGGCAGCGGTCGCCCGGCCGGGACCGGATCGTGCTCGTCGAGCGCCATCAGGTCACTCATGGTGAACGCTTCGGCGGTGACATCGGCGGTCGCTTCCGACATCCCGTAGATGTTGAGCAGGGTCAGCTCGGATCCGATCGTGCCGTCTGCCGCCGTGCGCGGTCGATCGCCGTGTGGTCGAAGGCGACCGCCACCCGGCGGGCCAGCGTCGGCGGAAGCGCCTCGCCGCTGGTGGTGAGGAATCGGAGGTGGTCGAGTCGACGGCCGAGATCGGGAGCGGCGTCGAGCATGGCCTCGAGATAGGACGGCACCACCACGAGACGGCGAACTCGTTCTCGGGCGCAGAGGTCGATGAAGGCGGCAACGTCTTTGACGACCGAGTCGGGCGCGAGCACGACGGTCTGGCCCGCCAGCAGCGGACCCCAGAGCTCGGTGAGGTGATCGACGAAGCCGAGCGTGGTCTTGGCGATGCCGACCTCGTCGACCGTCGGCGGATAGGTGAGGTACTGCCAGGCGAGACGACGGAGCACCCCTCGGTGATGGACCGGTACGCCCTTGGGTCGGCCGGTCGAGCCCGAGGTGAACGTGAGGAACAGGGTGGACTCGGCGGTGGTGGCCGGTGGCGCCAGGTCGACCACTGCGGTGTCGGTGAACGATCGAAGGTCGAGCACCGTCGGTCTGGCTTGGTGGCTCGTGGCGGCTTCGTGCACCGTTTGGGCGACGCCGGAGCCGTTCGCGCTCGGACCGCCGATGGTGTTTCGAGGGCTGCGGTCATGGCGCGGTGTGCGTCGTCGTCGCTGACGAGCACGATCGGTGCGTCGGCGTCGGCCAGGATGCCCGAGGTGCGCTCGATCGGATGGGACGGGTCGAGGGCGAGATAGCAGCCGCCGGCCTTCACCACGCCGAGGACGGCGACCACCAGGTCGATCGAGCGCTCGATCGCAATGCCGACGGGAACCTCGGGGCCGACGCCTCGCCGCTGCAGTTCGCCGGCAACGACGGTGGCGCGAGCATCGAGCTGGGCGAAGGTGAGGGTCTCGTCGCCACAGCGAAGCGCAGAATCCTCGGCGTTCGACTGTGCCCGATGAGCGAAGGCGGCGTCGACGGTCGAGCTGATCGACCGTTTCGGCGATGATGGCCGAGAGCTCGGCGTCGCCGACGGCGATCGGCGTCGCTCGCCTGCCACGCCCGCTGGCCGCCGTCGAGGTCGGCGTGCGCACCGGTGGCCGGGTCGCCACTGCGGTGCGTGCCGAGCCCGAGGAGCGCAGCGGTGAAATCGTCGATCAGCTGCCGGGCGAACCAGGGTGCCAGCACCGATTCGTCGTAGACGACGATGAAGCCGAGTGCGCCGCCGTCGGGCATGTCGCCGGCCATGATCGTGAGCGGGTAGTGGCTCTGCTCGAACACGCCATAGTGCTCGACCTGCACGCTGGTGTCGTTGCTCGTCGTGCGCATGGGGTAGTTCTCGAACACCAGGATCGAGTCGAACAGCCGTGCGGTCGCGGCGGGCACCGGGGCCAGGCGCTGGACCTCGGCGAGCGAGGCGTGGCCGTGGTGGCTGACGTCGAGCTGCTGACGCTGCAGACCCTGCAACCAGCCGGCATCGTAGGAGTCGGCGGGCACGGTGACGGGAAACGGGAGGGTGTTGAGGAACATGCCGACGGTCTCGTTGGCACCATCGAGCTCGGGTGGGCGTCCCGAGACGGTGACCCCGAAGATCACCTCGGGCCGGCCGGTGTAGCGGGCGAGGGTGCGGGCCCAGGCGGCCTGCACCATGGTGTTGACCGTGATCCGGTTCGACGCAGCAGCGGCCCGGACCCGGTCGCTGTCGTCGGTGGCGAGGGTGATGTCGAGGCGTCCGCGCTCGAAGGCGGCGGAGTTGCGGGCTCGGGTCGACCCGGTGTCGTGCCGGCCTCGCAGGTTTGCGAGCAATGACGGTTCGGTCACGCCGGCGAGCAACGACCGCCAGAACTCGGTGGTCTCGGCTGTGTCACGGTCGGCCAGCCACTCGAGGTACGGGCGGAAGCTCGATTCCTCGGCGGCCCCGGCCCCGGTGGCTCCGGGAGTGGTCGCACCGTCGCTCTCGTAGAGGTCGAGCACGTCGCCGACCACACGGGCGGTCGACCAACCATCGAGCAGGAGATGGTGGAAGCTCCAGATCACATGGGTGCGCTGATCATCGATCGCGATCAGATCGAACGTCGACACGGGGCTGCGTCCGAGATCGATGCCCGCGGCCCGACGCCGAGCGGCTCGTTCCTCGGCGACGTCGACCGGTGACCGTTCGCCCGGTGCAGATCGCTCGCGTCGCTCGGTTCGACCACGTGCCAGTCGAGTTCGACCTCGCTCAGCACCGCCTGCAGCGGATCGTCGAGACCGTCCCACAGGAAGACCGTCCGCAGCATCGAGTGGCGGGCGTGCATGATCTCCCACGCCGCACGGAACCGGTCGAGGTCGAGCGGCCCGACCAGGTCGAACCGGACCTGTTCGAAATACATCGACGGGTCGGTGCTGCCGAGGGTCTCGAAGAGCATGCCGGTCTGGGCCGGGGTGAGCGGCAGCAGATCGTCGAGGCGGAGTTCGGGCGTGGTGGTGGCGGTCAGGAGTTGCACGGCTCGACCATCGTGCCATGTCGCGACGTCTCGCGAACGAGTTCGGGTGCATCGACCCTAGGGATCGGGACACTTCGCCCTGCACACTGGTGCGGTGTTCGACCTCTCCCGCGCCGTGGCTCCATGCTGAACGGGTTGCAGCAGCGTTTTGCCTCGGGGCGCTCGCGGGACGCGATGTGGACCGGCATCGGGACCATTCTCGGCGCCATCGCCGTGCTCGGGTCGTTGGCGATCCTCACGGTGGTGCTCTCCGCCGACCAGTTCGGCGTGTATGCCGGTGTCGTCTCTGCCGGCGGCGTGTTGCTCGGCTTTGCGGTGTTCGGTTCGGCCGAGGCGATGCTGATGGCGCTACCGCACGCCGACCGAGCGGCGCCCGCCGGTGCCGAGGCCAGCGTTGCCCGGCTGTGGGGACGGGGCCTGGGAACCACGCTCATGGCCAGCACGGTCTGCTTCGCTCTGCTCATGGCGGCCACCTCGCTGATCCTGCCCGATGTCTCCCCGAGCCTCATCGCCGCCCTGGCCGCCGGCGAATACCTCTCCTCGGGTATCAGCACGGTCAACGTCCAACTGCTGCGGGGTGTCGGCCGGTTCCGAGACGGTGCACTGACCTCGGTGTTCGTGTACGGCGCTCGGCCGGTTGCCGCCTGCTCCCTCCTCGTCGTCGACGACCCCCAACTGAGCGACTACGCGTCGGTCAACCTCGTCATGGCCGTGGTCGTCTCGGCACTGTCGACGGCATGGATCGGCCGCTCGTTCGGTCGGCCCCGGCTGTCGGTCCCGACGATGGGGGCCGACTACCGGCAGGGTGGTGCGATCGCCATCGGGCAGACCTCGAATGCGGTGTCCGGCGGTATCGACCAGACCCTGCTGCTGCGGGCAGGATTCGAGCGAGACAACGGGTTGTACGGCATCGGGGTTCGCATCGTGAGCTATTCGCTCCTGCCGGCGGCTGCGGTGACCACCACGATCTATCCCGAGTTCTTCACCAAGGGCGCCGAGGGCGTCGAGGCAACCGTTGCCTTCGCCAAACGAATGGCCAAACCGATGGTGGCGTACGGACTGATCATCCTTCCCCCACTGTGGGTGGGCGCCCTGATCGTGGAGTGGCTGCTCGGCGCCGACTACGACGGGGTTGCCGTGGTGATCTGGTCGATGAGCGGGTTCCCGGTGCTGCGGATCATGCAGTCGCTGCTCGGCGACGCACTGAAAGGTGTCGGCCGCTTCGGGGCGACGAGCGGCGCCATCATGATCACCGCCGCCACCAACGTCGTCCTCAACCTGTGGTGGATCCCCGACTACAGCTGGAAGGGCGCCGCCGTCGCCACCTATCTGTCGGAGCTGCTCTATCTCGCCCTGCTCTTCCTTGCCCTCCGTCGGGCTCGAGCGGCCTGAGCAGCCGGAACCCCTGGTCAGGGTGGCCCTGGACGGCCGGCGACTCGGTGCCGACGAACGCTGAGGGTGATCTCACCCGCCCCTATGTCACTGTTGGTGGTCGATTGATACGGTCGGTCGCATGAGTGCCGCCAGCCCCCGACCCTTCGATGGACGTAGCGATGATCGTTCCTTCGACTCTGGCATTCGCACCATGTCGGACTACATCGCCATCGCCAAGGAGCGGTGGAAGGTCGGCCTGGCCACGTTCGTGCCGGTGGTGCTGCTCGCCACCCTGTTCGGTCTGATCCAGCCCGAGCGACACGAAGCCGAAGCCACGGTCCTGTTGCGCACGGCGTCGAGCCAGCAGCTCTTCCCGTCGGCCGGCAGCCAAGACGAGGAGTTCGAGCGCGACCAGCAGGCCGAGCTCGACTACGTCGAGTCCGACGACTTCCTCCGCTCGCTGCCCAACCGTGACTCGGTCGAGATCACCGCGCCCGAAGACTCCAACGTGCTCGTCTTCACCGCCCAAGCCCCGACGGCGTCCGAAGCCGTCGACCTGGCCAACGAGTGGGCCCTGCAGTACGTGTCGTCTCGCCAGGCGCTCGAGATCGAGGCCAACGAGGTGGCTCGCTCGTCGCTGACCGACGCCATCGCCGAACTCGAACTCGAGAAGGCCAACATCCTCCAACCGCTCGCCCCGCTCGACTCGGCGTTGGAGCAGGCAACCGATCCCGACATCATCAGCCGGCTCACGACGCAGCGTGTCGCCCTCCTCCAGACGTTCTCCGACCAACTGCTCCCGATCGAGGCCGAGCTGCGCGACTCCGCCGAACAACTGGCGCAGTTCACGGCGGTCCAGCGATTCCTCGAGCGAGACGAGATGAGCGCCAAGGTCACCACCAGTGCGGCCGACGCGGTCAAGGTGGCGCCCCGGCCACGGCAGATGGTCGTGATCGGTTCGATCCTCGGCCTGGCGTTGGCCGTTGGTGCCATCCTCATCGCCGACTCGGTCAACTCGAAGGTGAACCGGGCGAGCGACATCGAACGGGGTAGTTTCGCCATGCCGGTGCTGGCCCAGGTGCCCGACAACGG
This sequence comes from uncultured Acidimicrobiales bacterium, assembly GCA_963698395.1. Classification (GTDB taxonomy): domain Bacteria; phylum Actinomycetota; class Acidimicrobiia; order Acidimicrobiales; family SZUA-35; genus JBBQUN01. The sequence continues at coordinate 457,689 of CAVOQQ010000004.1, read as the reverse complement.
TCGACCGGTGCAGAAACTCAGCGAAGCCAGCAACGCCGTGCTCGAAGGCATCGAGGGTCTGGCCACCGCCTTCGCCGCCATCACTCGTGCGTCGAATGCGAAGACCGTCGTGGTGACCTCCGCTCGCCAGGGTGAGGGCAAGTCGACCACGGCCGGGCTCTTCGCCCAGCGGGCCGCCCTCCAAGGGTCCAAGGTGCTGTTGATCGACGCCGACGTGCGGCGTCCGACCCAGCACCTGCTGCACGGGATCGCGAACGACGATGGGCTGACCGAGGCGCTCGCCACCGGCACGATTCCGCAGATCCACGAGATCCGCAACGCATCGGGCCAGGGTGGGTTCCACCTCGTCACCGCCGGCGGCTGGGTGGACAACCCCGCCGGTTTGATGCGAAGCGACCTGGCGGTCCGGGTGCTCGACGCCATTTCCACGCCCTACGACCTGGTGATCATCGACTCGCCACCCGTCCTCGCCGTGACCGACGCCCAGGCACTGGCGAGTGTCGCTGCCGACGTTGCGGTGATCGTCGCCCGAGTGCACTACAGCCGACGCAATGAGGTGGCCGAAGCGGCCGAACTCATCGAGCTCGCCGGCGGCAAGGTGGCCGGAGCGGTACTCCTGGGTTCGAAGCCTCGCCTCGGCTACTACGACTACTGAGCAACCCGAGAAAGCCTGTGGCGGCGAGGCCCAGTAGGGTCGGAGCGATGGACGCAGGGCTCATTCGCTATTCCGCCGACCTCGTCGTCGAGGTCACCGCCGACGCGGTCCTCACCCATCCCGGAGGCACCGTCGACGTCTCGGGCGGACGCATCGTGGCGATCGGGCCGGCCCCGAGCGACGACGACGGCCACCAGGTGGTGGCGCTCGGCGGGCTCGTCATGCCCGGCCTGGTCAACGCCCATTCGCATGCGGCGATGACCCTGCTGCGTTCCGCCGGCGACGGCCTCCCCCTCGACCGCTGGCTGAGCGAAGCGATCTGGCCTCGCGAGGCGAAGCTGACTCCCGACGACGTGCGGGCAGGCATGGTGTTGGGATCGCTCGAAATGCTGCTGGCCGGTGTCACCACCAGCGTGGAGATGTATCTCCACGACGAGGCGATCATCGACGCCGTGCAACAGACCGGCGGACGGCTGGTGTCGACGCCCGGCGTGATCCGGGTGCTCCACGGCAACGACATGACCGGACGACTCGAAGAGATCCGAGACCTCCACGCCCGGTACCACCGACCCGATCAGCGCATCTCGGTCGGGTTCGGTCCCCACTCCACCTATGACCTCGATGCCCCGCTGGTTCGACTCGTCGTGGAAGCGGCGAGCGAACTCGACACCGTGCTGCACATCCACCTGGAGGAGACCGAGGAGGAGCGTGAGCTCGTGCTCGCCCGCGATGGCGTCTCGGCCACCCAGCTCCTGGCCGATGCCGGTGCCCTCGAGTGTTGCTTCGTCGGGGCCCACGGCGTCTGGCTCGACGACCACGACCGCCGGGTGCTCGGTTCGGCGGGTGCGTCGCTCGCTCACTGCCCCAACTCCAACCTGAAGCTGGGATCGGGCTTCGCCGACGTGCGGGCCATGATCGACGCCGGTGTGAACGTCGCCATCGGCACCGACGGTCCGGGCTCGGCCGATTCGCTCGACCTGTGGCGCGGGGTCTCGCTCGCCGCCGGCCTGGCCCGCGGGCTGCGTCACGATCCGCAGGCGTTGAGTGTTCACGAGACGCTGCTGATGGCGACCGCCCGAGGTGGTCAGGCAATCGGCCAGCCCGACGTCGGCACGCTCACCGTCGGTTCACGGGCCGACTTCATCCGCATCGACATCGACCAGTCGGTGTTCACCCCGGCGCTCGACGACCTCGAGCTGCTGACCCACCTGGTCTTCGCCAATCAAGGCGGCTTCGTGACCGACGTATGGGTCGACGGCGAGCAGGTGGTTGCTCATCGTCAGCCGCTGCGGGCCGACCTCGGCGAAGCGATGCGAGACGTCGCTCAGCGGTCGTCGTCGGGCAGGGGCTGACCGGCTCGTCGGTAGTCCTCGAACTTCGCCAGCACCTCGGTCATCTCCTCGGTGGTGAGGAGCACCGGTGGTCCCACCGCCATCGCCCGCAGGTATTGGTCGGCCAGGGCTTCGACCTCGATCGCAAGGTCGAGCGCCTTGTCGGGCGTTGCCGCCACGGCGATCTGGCCGTGGTTGGCCAGGAGGCAGGCCGTTCGGTCATGCAGCGCCTCGACGGCGATGGTCGACAGCTCGGGCGTGCCGAATGTGGCGTACCCGCCGCAGCGAATGGAGTGGCCCCCGGCGACGGCAACCATGTAGTGGAACGCCGGGATCGAGCGGCGTAGGGTTGACAGCGCCGTTGCCGCCGGCGAGTGCAGGTGCAGCACGGCATCGACGTCGTCTCGGGTGGCGAGGATGTCGTGGTGGAAATGCCACTCGGTGGAGGGGACTCGTCGACCGGTCGGTGTGCCATCGGCATCGACGTAGACGATGTCGTCGAGGATGAGCTCGTCGTAGGGGACCGCCGATGGCGTGATGAGCATGCCCTCGCCCCATCGGACGCTGGCATTGCCCGAGGTGCCCTGGTTGATGCCCAAGGCATTGGCGGCGAGGCACACGTCGACGAGTGATTGCCGCGCCTTGTGTTCAGCTGCTGGTCCGCTACGGATGCTCATCGGTCGGCTTTCTGTTCGTTCGGGGCGTGGGGGTCTTCGTCGTCGATGGCGGCGTCGCCGGTGATCGGGGAGTCGACGATGGGGGAGTCGGCGGGGCTGGTGGCAACGACCGTGCCGAACAGTTCGAGCACCTTGTCTTTCGCCTCGTTGATGACGGCCCAGATGGCGTCGAGGGAGATCGCTTCGTCGGCGAGACCGGCGGCCGGGTTCGAGATGACCCCGACCGAGGCGTAGCGAACCCCGTGTTCGACCGCCAGCGCCACCTCGGGGTACCCGGTCATGCCGACCAGGTCGGCGCCGAGCGTTCGGGCCATGCGGATCTCGGCGGCGGTCTCGAAACGAGGCCCGTTGAAGCAGATGTAGGTGCCCGACGTGGCGACGGGGAGCTGCAGTGCCTCGGCTGCGGTCGCGAGTGCCGCTCGGAGCGTCGGGTCGTAGGGGGCGCTCATGTCGGTGTGGCGAACCTCTCCCGGCGTGTCGAAGAACGTGTCGTCGCGACCGGTGGTCCAGTCGATGAAGTCGTCGATCAGCACGAGACTGCCCGGTGGCAGATGCTCGGCGATGCCGCCACTGACCGCGGTGGCGAGGATGTCGGTGACCCCCACGCTCGCCAGCGCCCAGATGTTGCCCCGGTAGTTGATCTGTTGCGGGGGCACCGAATGGTTGCCGCCATGACGGGGGAGGAAGGCGACGGGCCGGCCGTGCCACTCGCCGATGGTGACCTCGACGGAGCCATAGGGCGTGTCGATTGCGGTGGTTCGTGGGTCCTCGAGCCCTGGTAGCTCGTAGAACCCAGATCCGGTGATGAAGCCAAACACAGCAGAGAGCGTGCCACAGAACTCCTGTTCGCAGCTTCGATGGTGAAAAGTCACACCCAGTCGTCATCTGCCGCCATGGCGAAGCCGTGGGGCAGTCACGAGATCGACGACGCTACTGCTTGATGTAGGGCTGCCCGTCCGCAGCAGGAGGCCGGCTTCGACCGACAACACCGGCAACCACGATGATGGTGACGATGTAGGGGAGCATCGAGAGAAACTCCGACGGAATGGGTGTGCCGAGGATGCCCAACTTCTGTTGCAGTGCTCTTGCGAAACCGAAGACCAACCCTGCGCCGAGCGCCCCGAGGGGCATCCAGCGTCCGAAGATCATTGCTGCGAGGCCGATGAAGCCGATACCTGCCGTGAGGTTCTCCTCGAACCGCGAGACCTGCGAGAGCGTCAGAAAGGCGCCACCGAATCCGGCGATGCAGCCTCCCATGATGACGTTGCGATACCTCGTCTTGAAGACATCGATGCCCACCGTGTCGGCGGCCTTCGGGTGTTCGCCCACCGAGCGTGAGCGAAGGCCCCAACGGGTGTAGAACAATCCGAAATGGATGACGATGACGAGGGCAAACGTGGCGTAGACGAACATGTTCTGGTCGAAGAACATCGGGCCGATCACCGGGATGTCGCCGAGCAACGGGATCTTGACCGACGAGAACCGGCCCGGCGAGTTCAGGCCGGGCTCGGCCGACAACACCCGGCGGGCGAGAAACGAAGTGAGCCCCAACGCAAAGATGTTGATCACGACCCCGGCGATGATCTGATCGATGTGGTAGCGGATCGCGAGTACCGCCAGCACCGCTCCGAGGAGGGCGCCGGTCAGCACCGCTGCGATCAATCCGATCCAGATGTTGGCGGCTGAACCAACGATGGTCCCGACGAATGCGGACGTGAGCAACTGTCCCTCGATGGCGATGTTGATCACCGCAACTCGCTCACACATGAGACCGGAGAGCGCTCCGAGAGTCACGGGGACCGACAGGACGACGGTCGACACGAGCATGCCGACCAGACTGAAGGACTGGCCGGCCGCAGCCCAGGTGAGAAACGAAAGGGCGGTGAGCCCCAAGCTGATGGCAAGCGCCACGTTCGTCCACCGAAGGTGCGTGCGCCGGAGCACGAGCCCACCGAGGAAGGCGATGACGCCGGCGATGAGGATCGACAGCAGCCGGGAGTCGACCTCCCACTTGATGTCTTGAAACCTGGCTCCGGGGAGCGACAGGTTGAACGTCGAGACGTCGCCACCATCGACACCGAGCCCGAAGACCCACAGCACGAAGGCGCCGAGCACCACCAACAAGATCCCGATCGCTCTTGCCCGACGTTGCTCGGGCGTCGCACGACGAAGCGTCGCGATCGAAGTATCGGCAACAGTGTCGACGCTCATGATCCCCACCCCGTCGAGACGCTCTTCGCTGCGCTCGAATCGACCGTTTTGATTCGATAGACCGCCTTCACCAACTCGGGTGCGGCGATGAAGACGATGATCAGCGCCTGCAGGACGAGGACGAGGTCGATGGGAATGCCGGCCGCTCCTTGCATCTGGATGCCACCCGCTCGCAACCCGCCGAACAGGAGTCCGGCGAAGAGCACACCGATGGGATTGGATCGTCCGAGAAGAGCAAGTGCGATGGCATCGAAACCGGTGTCACCGGCGAAGTTCGAGAACGCCCGATAGGGCTCCAAGCCAAGCACCTGGTTCGAGCCGGCGATGCCGGCCAGGCCGCCCGATACGGCCATCACGGCGATGTACACCCATGCGACGTTCATACCTGCGTACTTGCCTCCTTCAGGATTCGCCCCGACCGCTCGGAACTCGAACCCGATCGTCGACCGGTACATCAGCCACCACACGAACCAGACCGCAGCGAGTGCGACGAGAAACCCGACATGGACGCGGTAGCCGTCGAAGAGCGTCGGGAACTGCGCCGATGGATCGGCTCGCTTCGAGATCGGATCATTGCGGCCTTCGGCTTGGAAGAGATCGCCCTTCAACAGGTAGTCGACCATGAAGAGTGCGATGAAGTTCAGCATGATGGTCGTGATGACCTCGTGCGCTCCGGTACGAGCCTTCAGCAGACCGGCCAGTCCGCCCCACAGCGCTCCACCGATCATGGCACCCAGAATCGCCAGCGGGATGTGGACGATTCCCGGAGCAGAGATGGAGAACCCGACCCAGAGCCCGACCATGCCGCCGATGTGCATCTGTCCGTTGGCGCCGATGTTGAACAGTCCGGCCTGGAAGCCCACCGCAACCGCCAGCCCGGCAAGAATCAGCGGAGTGGCGGCGAACAGCGTCTCGGTGAGCGCACGGCGCGAGCCGAGTGATCCCTCGAACAACGCGCCATAGGCGTCACCGATCCCACTCATCGTCGAACGAAAGGCCTCGCCCGGATCGTCACCCCACAATTTCAGACTGTCGACATCGGTCACCGCGATGATCAACGCCCCGATGAACAGAGCAGAGAGGAGGGCGAGGGCGGGGACCGTGAGTGCCTCTTTGATCGACGACCCCACTCCAGTGGCTCGAGCAAGGAAATCGGCGCCACTCGGCTGCTCGGTATCGGGCGCGCCGCCTTGTTCACCCTCGGACTCGGTTTCGGGTTGGCTCACGATGCCACCTCGTCGTTTGCGCTTCCGAGCATGGCCAGCCCGATCTGTGTCCGACTGGCCGTGCCGTCGAACTCGCCGGCCACTTTCCCCTCGAACATCACGATGATCCGATCGGACAAGGCCATGATCTCCTCGAGTTCTGAGGACACGATGAGGACGGCGGCACCGTCATCACGTTCCTCGACGATGCGCGAGTGGATGTACTCGATCGAGCCGACGTCGATGCCACGCGTTGGTTGTGATGCCACGACGAGGGTGACATCGCGGTCGAATTCTCGGGCGACGATGACCTTCTGCTGATTGCCGCCCGACAGGGTCGACACGGCAACGTCGATGCTCGGCGTTCTGACGTCGTACTGCTCGACCAGTCGGGTGGCCTGTGCCTCGGCAGCGGGCCAGTCCATCCGCACGCCATGCGAAATCGGCTCCTTGTAGTACGAGTCGAGCACGATGTTCTCGGTGACGGTGAACGGCAACACGAGGCCGCTTCGCTGACGATCCTCGGGCACGTGGGCCACACTCCGTTTGTGGATTGCCCGCACCGACTCGGTCGTGATCTCCTCGCCCTTGAGTTTGACGTGACCACCGAGCGATGGGCGCATGCCGGTGATCGACTCCACCAGCTCGGTCTGACCGTTTCCCTGCACACCGGCGATACCGACGATCTCGCCCGAATGCACCTCGAACGAGACGCCGTCGACCGTTCGCTGATCGCGATCATCGAAGACGACGAGGTTCTCGACGGACAAGACGACCTCACCCGGAACCGCAGGATCCTTGTCGACGACGAGATCAACCGGTCGCCCGACCATCAGTTCGGCAAGCTTCTCCTCGTCGACATCGGAGGGATTCACCTCGGCAACGGTTCGGCCCCGGCGCATGATCACGATCCGGTCTGCGAGTTCCAGCGCCTCATTGAGCTTGTGGCTGATGAAGATGATGGCTTTGCCATCGGCCTTGAGGCCGTTCATGATCTCGAAGAAGCCATCGACCTCGGTGGGCGTCAGCACCGAGGTCGGTTCATCGAATACGAGCACGTTCGCTTGCCGAGCAAGCACCTTGATGATCTCGACCCGCTGCTGGATTCCAACCGGCAGATCCTCGATGACGGCGTCGGGGTCGACATCGAGGTTGTACCGGCCGGAGATGTCACTGACGGTCTTGCGGGCCCGGCGAAGGTCGAGCCAACCCATCCGTTGCGTCGGCTCGTTTCCCAGCATGACGTTCTCGGCAACGGTGAAGACCGGAACGAGCATGAAGTGCTGGTGGACCATGCCGATTCCGGCTGCGATGGCATCGCCGGGGCCGGTGAAGTTCATCGCTTCATCGTCGATTCGGATTTCGCCCGCCGTGGGCGTGTACAACCCGTAGAGGATGTTCATGAGCGTGCTCTTGCCCGCTCCGTTCTCGCCGAGGAGAGCGACGATCTCGCCTCCCGCAACGCGGAGATTCACATCGTCGTTCGCAAGCACACCAGGGAATTGCTTGGTGATGCCTGACAGTTGGAGTTCCAAGAACGCGCCTCCGCGGTCGGTGTGTCCGGACACTAGCCAGAGATCGCCCCAAGGAAAAGCGAAGGGGCGGGGGTCACAAGACCCCCGCCCCTTCGACGCATTGGTTCATCGGGTCAGACCCGACGGATGGTTGGATCAGTAACCGACCGGCACGTAGTCGGCCTTGATGGTGCCGGCCGCGATGTCAGCGAGGAGCTGATCGACCTCGGCGCGCAGTTCATCGGAGCACCCGATCGTCCCAGTCGTGGTACGGGGCGAGGCCGACGCCACCGTTGGCGAGGTTTCCGACGAACGGCCCCGCCTCCCACGATCCGTTGCTGTCCTCGGTGATCGACTGTGCCACGAAGTCGGCGATCTTCTTCTCGACCGTGGTCAGCCACAGTGATGCGTACTGCTGGTCCATGGCGAAGTAGGCGTCGGAGTCGACACCGATCAGCGCGGCCTCGATACCGAGATCATTGATCGCGTCGCCGGCCGGCAGGTTGATGGCACCGCCGACAGGGATGATCATGTCGCAGTTCTCCTGGAAGAGGCTGTCGGCCTGGCTCCGGGCAAGGCCCATGTCGGTGAAGCTGCCGGTGAACGTGCCGTCCTGGGCATCGACGTCCCAGCCGAGCACGGTGACGTCGGCACCTTTCACCTCGTTGTAGTGCTGCGCGCCACGAGTGAAGCCGTCCATGAAGATGGCCACGGTCGGGAAGTTCGCGCCACCGTAGGTGCACAGCACCTTGGTCTGGCTGACGCCGGCTGCGAGGTACCCGGCGGCGAAGGCTGCTTCGTCGGTCTGGTACACGAGCTCACGGACGTTGGTGAGTCCGAGAGGAGCGAAGGTGTCGGGGTCGCTGAGGACGTTGTCGATCATCGTCCACTTGATGTCAGGATTCGCCGTTGCGTTGGTGGCGGTGACCTCACCGAGGTCGAAGCCGACCGTCACGATGTGCTCACAACCCTGCTCGACCATCTGGTCGACGTTTGCCTGGTACTGCGAGGCTTCGCCGGACTCGAGGAAGAAGGAGTCTTCGGTGGCAGCCCCAGCGGCAACGGCGTCTTGGACGCCCTGCCAGGCACTGGCGTTGAAGCTCTGGTCATCGACGCCGGCGAGGCCGGTCACCAGGCAGGTCTTCACCGCTTCGCCTGCGGGGGCAGCTGGTTCATCCGTCTCCGCCGGTTCGTCGGTTTCGGCCGGTTCGTCGGTCTCCGCCGTGGTGTCGGTGTTGCTGGTGGTCTCGCTGGTGGATTCCCCAGCCGATTCCGCCTCGCTGTCACTGCCGCAGCTGGCGAAGGCGAGGGCGGCCACCATGCTCAGTGCGAGCAGTTTCTTGCTCTTGTTCAATGTTCTCCCCTAGCTGAAAATGTCCGGCGTGACCGGAGGTTGTTCACTTGTGCTGTCGAGGGTACCGGGCGGTGTTGCTCGAATGCGCTCATGCCGCGGGGGTGGCCTGCGCTCGTTCGCCTCTGCAGAAGGCCGAAGCAACGGTTGATGACGATCGGGTGAACGCCTGATTGCATGATGGTGGAACCCCTTCACTTGCGCTGATCGCTGCCGTTCGGACTGCTACAAGTTGACCGGCAGAGGGCGGGAGCGGATCCCGTCGGCCAGAACAGGGGTTGCCATATGCTCGACGACGAAGCCTCGCGTCGCAGGACCTACGTCCTCGACACCTCGGTACTGCTGGCGGATCCGAGGGCGCCGCTTCGCTTCGTCGGCCACGACGTCGTCGTGCCGGTCGTGGCGATTCTCGAGCTGGAAGCCAAGCGCCACCACCCTGATCTCGGATGGAACGCTCGGAAGGCCCTCGGGTTCCTGGAGGAACTGCGACGCCGGCACGGCGGTCTCGACGAGCTGCTTCCCCTGGCCGGGGGATCGACGCTGCGGATCGAGCCCAATCACGCCGATGTCGAGCTTCCCGACGCTCTCGCCACGTTCAATCACGACCACCGAGTCCTCGCCGTGTGCCTCGGTCTGCTCGACGATCACGAGGACGTGCAGCTGGTCAGCAAGGACTTGCCGCTACGGCTCAAGGCCGGGGTCCTCGGGATCGACACCGACGAGTACCGCAGCGAACTGGCCACCTCGCCCGTGCCGGCCGGGTTCAGCACGGTCGAAGTGTCGAGTCAGCTCGTCGACACCCTGTTCGGCCAAGGCGTCGTCGATCTCGACGAGGCACGCGACATGCCGTGCAACGCCGGCGTCGCGCTGTCGTCGGGTTCGCAGTCGGCACTCGGTCGAGTGAAGGACGACAAACGGGTCCACCTGGTGCGGGAGCGGTCGGCGTTCGACGTCCGGCCACGATCGGCCGAGCAGCGAGTGGCGCTCGATCTGCTGCTCGATCCTGCGATCGGTGTGGTCAGCCTGGGTGGGCAGGCCGGAACCGGCAAGAGCCTCCTCGCCATGGCCGCCGGGATCCAGCAAACGCTCGAGAGCCGCCAGTATCGGCGGGTCCTGATCTTTCGACCACTCCACGCAGTGGGCGGGCAGGATCTGGGCTTCCTGCCTGGAACCGAAGACGAGAAGATGCACCCGTGGACTGCGGCCGTCACCGATGCGCTCTCGGCCATCGCGTCGCCATCGGTGATCGACGAGCTGCACCGGCGACGCATGATCGAGGTGCTGCCACTCACGCACATCCGGGGTCGCACGCTGACCGATGCCTTCGTGATCATCGACGAGGCGCAGAATCTGGAGCGCAGCGTGCTGCTGACGGCGCTGTCCCGACTGGGCCAGAACTCCAAGGCGGTGCTGACCCACGACATCAACCAGCGCGACAACCTGCGGATCGGTCGCCACGACGGCATCGTCTCGGTCATCGAGGCGCTGTCGGGTCACCCGCTCTTCGGGCACATCACACTCACCCGTTCCGAGCGATCCGAGATCGCCGCGGTTGTGACTCGGTTGCTCGACGAGCTATGACGTGATGGTGAAACCCGCTTCCGACCTCCCGGTCGTCGACCTGATCGCCACCGACATCGACGGCACGATGCTGCGCAGCGACGGCAGCCTGTCGAACCGGGTCAAGGAGGCGCTGCACCATGCGCACGCTGCGGGCATCCACGTGGTGCCTTCGACGGGTCGGCCGCTGCACGTTGCCGAAGACGTGATCGCCGAGCTGGGCCTCAACAACTACTGGGTGTTCGCCAATGGTGCGATCACCCGTCATCTCGATCGGGGCGAGGTCGTTCGGGCGTTCTGGATGGACCCGACGATCGCCCAGGGCATCGTCGTCGATCTGCGAGATGCCATCCCCGGCGCCCGGTTCGCGATCGAGCTCGAGCACGGACTCGCGCATGAACCGGGGTTCAGCGAGCTCGTGCCGTCGATCCCGCATGGCGCCCCCATCGGCGACGTGCTCGACGGCATGCGAGGGCGGGTGCAGAAGGTGCTGGTGTTCCACGACGATCTCACGATCGACGAGCTGTATCAGGCCTCGTTGGCGTCGGTCGAAGACGAAGCGGTGCCGTCGTACTCGGGGCTGCGATTCATCGAGATCGCAGCCAAGCTCACGACCAAGGCGTCGGCACTCGACCTGCTCTGTACCGATCTCGGCGTGTCGCCGTCGGCGGTGGCCGCCTTCGGCGACAACCACAACGACGTCGCCATGCTCGAGTGGGCCGGCACGTCCTACGCCATGGCCAACGGATCCACCGACGCCAAGGCCGCCGCCAATCACGTGATCGACTCGAGCGACGACGACGGCTTGGCCGTCATCGTCGAGCAGCTCACCGCCCACCGTCTCGCCCGGCGCTCCTGATCCGCGGTATCTCGTTCCACCGTCGGCCTGCTCAGTCAGCACCGAGTGTCGGCGGTAGGACCCAGTTTGCCGAACTGTCGGCGGTGGAGCCCGGTTTTGAGTTCGTGGGCCGACGGTTGGTGGGGATGGGTTCGTGGGCCGACGGTTCGGGCGGTGTTGGTCGAGGCCGTGTTGGTCGAGGCGGTGTTGGTTCAGGCAATCTTGATTCGGGCCGTGTTGGTCGAGGCCGGTGTTGGTCGAGGCCGGTGTTGGTCGAGGCGGTGTTGGTTCAGGCGGCGAGGTTGCGCCGGGTCTCGAGAATCTCGATGATCTCGGTCATGGTCGACTCGGTGCGATACACCACCTCGTGCCAACCCACGCGGAGCACCAGCCAGTGGTGGCGGGCTGCTTCTCGGTCTCGGGCCGCGTCGCGACGCCGATCGAGTTCCAGCCGGTGGTTGCTCCGTCCATCGGCCTCGATGATGGTTCGCCCAACCGGGTCGCCGAAGTCGACGATCCCCTCGATGCCGTTGTACCAAGGCGGTGCGAACTGGCGACGGAGGTAGTGGACGCCGCGGTCGGCGAGGGCGACGTACGTGCGCATCTCGAGCTCGGAGGCCGGGTACGGCTGGTCGTCGATCAGCTCATCGAGGAGCCGCCGGATGATGCCACTCCCCAGACGACCCCGCCGGGCGAGCGCACGATGGCAGGCAAGAAAGCGTTCTGGCGAGGGGAGCCCGACCAACAGCTGGGCTTCGACGATGCTGCGGTAGTGGGCGTCGTCGAGAACGGCGCAGAGGTCGAAGAGGGTGCGGGCCGGCGTGGTCACGCGCAGGCCATCGATCGTCATGACGTCGTCGGTCGGCAGATGGCGGGTTTCGTGCAGGCCGGCGCCCGCCAGTCGGTGCGTCGAGCCGAGCGGTACCGTGAGTTCCGGTCTCCCGCGATCGGTCAGGTGCATGCCGTGCAACCGGGCGGCCGAGCGGTGGCTGACCGCAGCGGCCGGGTTGGCGAGAAGGCCGGCCGCCAGCACCGAGTTGGTGGTCTCCATCGTGGGGACGACGAAGATGCCTTTCGCGACCGGGCGCAGCATGCCGGCGTTCACTCGCCGGGTGATGCTCGAGGAGCTGACGCCGGCTTGGATCAGCTGACGGTGGGTGACCGCACCGTGTTGGCCTGATGCCAGGCGGAGGCACTCCAGATCGATGTTCACGCTCATGAAAGTAAACAAGCGTAATCAAGAGTATTTGTCAAGCAAAGAAAGGCGTCGTGACGATGGTCGTCTGCTGTCCCGATGCGCCTCGGGCGGGCCGAAACGCCGGGACCGCTGCGGGCACCCATCACGCCATCTGTCGACCGTGGTGCCCAGCTCGGCGAACTGTCGGCCGTGGAGCCCGATTCTGGGTTCGTGGGCCGATGGTTGGTGGGGATGGGTTCGTGGGCCGATGGTTGGTGGGGATGGGATTGCTCGGGGCGCTGGGGGCGGGCGATCGCCTGGTCAGCGGGGGAGGGCGTTGGCGATGGCTTCGATGCCGGTGATCGAGTTCACCAGACCGAGGTGGGAGCCGGTGATCTCGACCATTTCCGCCTCGGGATCGAGGCAGTAGCGCCAGTCGACGATGCCGTCGTTGCGGGAGTAGATCGAGACGAGGTCGACGCTCTCGGGGAACGGGGCGTAGCGATCGTCGTCGACCGCCTGTTCGCGCTCGAGCGCAACATGGCCGAACGCCCCCAGGCGCCACGCCTTGTCGAGGGCCTCGGCCGGAACCTTCACGACGACGAACGTGGGGTATTTGGTCAGGAGCGGCGCGCCGATGGCGATCACGCGGCGAACGAGTTCGGGGTGGCGAACCGCCAGCACCCGACCGAACTGCCCGCCCCGGCTATGACCGACGATCGTGACCTGCTGGTCGGTTTGTTCGGCCAACGATTCGAGGTCGGCGGCGGCAGCATCGACGGAGTGGTACGCCGGCCCGGCGTTGAAGCCGACGTCGGCCACCTTCACCTGCCAGCCGGCCCGATCGAGCACGTGCGAGATCTGGCGAGCCTTGTGTGGGCCGGACATGAACCCCGGGATGATCAGGACCGGGCGGCCCTCCCCGGCGGGAATTCCGATCCCGTCCCAGAGCTCGCTGCGGCGAAGGGCCCGCCGTTCGAAGGGCGCTCGAGCCTCGAGCCAAACCGGCCGAGCGAACATGCCGGCAATGCCTCGCTTGGGAGAGGGCGAGGACGTGAGGGGTTTCGGCTGCTCGTCGCCCTCGATGGTCACGGGTTCCAAGGTTACCGGCGTTCATCTCGGAGAAATCTGGGATCGATGGTGAGCAACGCCCATCGAGTGGTTTGGCGCCACCGTCCCGAGTTGGCGTTACGTTTGCAGAATGGCCTCGCTGCGCTTCTTCTTCGGCACCATGGGCTCGGGAAAGTCGACCCAGGCCCTCCAGATCCACCACAACCTCCTCAGCCGCGGCCTGGGGTGCGCCCTGATCACCCAGCTCGATCGCGAGGCGGGCAAGGTGTCGAGCCGCCTCGGTGTGTCCGCCGAAGCGATCATCTTGGACGCCGGTGTCGACCTGTTTCGACTGATCACCCAGGAACACCTGTCCGGCCCGGGACTCGAGGCGGTCATCTGCGACGAAGCTCAGTTCTACGCGCCGAACCAGATCGACCAACTGGCTCGGGTCGTCGACGAGTTCGACATCGAGGTCTACGCCTTCGGCTTGCTCACCACGTTCCAAGGTGTCTTGTTCGAGGGCTCCAAGCGCCTGCTCGAAGTCGCCGACGTTCGCAGTGAACTCCAAGTGGAGGCACGTTGCTGGTGCGGCGATCGGGCCACCCACAACGCCCGTCTCGTCAACGGCGTCCAGGTGTACGACGGCGAAGTTGCGGTGGTCGGCGACACCGGCGGCGAGGCCACGGTCGCCTACGACCTGCGCTGCCGCAGGCATTGGCTCGAGGGCAAGCATCGTCACGAGCAGGACACCCTGTTCGCCGAGCCTCGACCCGCACGAGTCGAACGCAAGATCCTGGGGTAGCAGCGCACGATCCTCGGATGGCCCCGTCGACGCTCGTCCGCCCGGGCATGGCGGCGGCGAGGGTCGGGCGGCGGGTGGAACGGCTCAAGATTCCATCGGCCGGCGATGCCTACGCTGGCCTCATGGTGATGCTGCTGATCGGGATCATGGTGGGTGCGGCCGCTGGCTTTTCCATCGGCTGGGCGCTGCGCAACCAGGCCCACGCCGAAGTGATCGAAGCGATGGAGCGTCGTCTGCGCAACGCGCAAAAGGCACGACTGCGAGCGGAAGAACAACTCGTCGTACGGCGAGCGCATTCCAACGCCTCGATCGCCCTGATCCGCGGCGAACTCGACCGGACCCGCACCCGGCTCCAAGAGGTCGCCGGCACGGATTGAGGGGGAGCGGCCGTTCCGGTCGCCCATACCCCGTTTGTGATGACGGGAGTGCCACGATGGTGTCATGTCACGCACGGTTGCACTGCTGAATCAAAAAGGTGGCGTCGGAAAGACCACTGTCACCCTCGGCCTCGCTTCGGCGGCATGGGCGCGCGGTGTGAAGACGCTCGTCGTCGACCTCGACGCCCAGGCCAACGCCACCTGGACCCTCGGCGTCGAACCGGCGGTCGAGAACTGGGGCACCGGCGACGCGCTCCTGTCCACCAAGACCGGCTCGGCGGCCGACATGATCGTCTCCTCGGGTTGGGGCGAAGACATCTGGTTGCTTCCCGCTGCGTCCGATCTGGTCGAGCGAGAGACCGACATCAACCGCCGCCAGCCCGAAGCCCGGCTACGCCGGGCGCTGCAGGGGCTCGACCGCGACTTCGAGCTGATCCTCATCGACTGTCCACCCTCCCTGGGGTTGAACACGATCAACGGCCTCGTCGCCGCCACCCATGCGCTGGTGGTCGCCGAGCCCACGGTCTTCGGCGTGCGGGGTGTCGGTCCGGTCCTCGACCTCATCGAGAACGTCTGGGCCGAGCACAACGATGGGCTGGAACTGGCCGGGATCATCATGAACCGGGTGCCCGGGGTGTCGAGCGATGCGCACACCCAGGCGGCCGCGCTGGCCAAGATCGTTGGATCCAAGAGCGTGTGGAGCCCCGCGATCCCACACCGAGTGGCGATCAACGAGGCGCACGCCGAACGTTCACCGATTCACTCGTACGGACGCCGAGCAGGAGAGCTCAGCGAAATCTTCGATGCTCATCTGCGTCGACTCGTCTAGGGCGACCAGGTCGATCCGAGTCGGCGGCGGGGGTGGAATGTTCTCGTGGGTTTCGAAGTGCAGGATCGGCAGGTTGCGCAACCGCACCATGAAGAGCCACGACCCGGCGACGAGCAAGGCGGCGATGATGGCGTCGGTCCAGTAGTGATTGGCGGTGACGATCACCACGAGCGTCGTGATGATCGGGTGGGCCAGGACGAGATAGCGGAACCGTGACCGAGCCAACGCGATGATGCTGAGGGCCACCAGGAGTGCCCAGCCCACATGCAGCGATGGCATGGCGGCGATCTGGTTGGCTGCCGATGAAGCGGCGAGGTCATAGGGGCTCGGGCCGAAGATGGCGCCGGTGTCGATGTAGCCGACCGAGCGGAGCATGCGAGGCGGCGCCAACGGGAAGAGCAGATGCAGGACGAGGCCGGCCATGGTCAGGGTGATCAGGCTGGCCCGGATGACCCCGAAATGGTGCCGGTGGCGGAACCACGCCCACGCCAGGAAGAGTGCGGTGGCGGGAAAGTGCACCCACATGTAGAAGTTGTTGGCTGCGGTGATGATCTCGGGGTGACGCAGGAGCGGGTGCTGCAGGATGGTCTCGGATGGCAATCCGATGGCCTGCTGGAAGTCGAGCAAGCGGGTGGCGTTGCCGAAGGCGGTCGTGCGCTCGTCGGCGGTGAGATGGCGGACGAAGGCGTAGAGCGAGATAGAGCCCGCCGAGCAGGGCGACGTTGCGGGCGAGATCGAAGGCGCGATGCAGGATGGCTTGACCAGTGCTTGCCGACGTGGATTTGTCGGGTTCGAGATGAGTTCGTGGACTCATCGACTGCTGCCCCCAATGAGAAAATGTCCGAGACATGGTGCTCGCCCGTTCCCAGATGGTAAGGGACTGAAACCTCTTTGTCACCAGAATTCCGGGTTTGGGCAGGTCAATGGGTGGCGGCGATCGGTCGCCGCACCGTTGGTCAGACGGGAAGTGACCAGTCGATCGGCTCTCGCCCGGCCTCGATGAGCGCGGCGTTGGCCCGGGAGAACGGCCGGCTTCCGAGGAACCCACGATGCGCCGAGAGCGGCGATGGATGGGCCGATTCGATGATGGTGTGTCGGGTGGTGTCGATCAGCGAACGCTTCTTGCGGGCGGCCCCGCCCCAGAGCATGAACACCACTCGTTCGGGTTTGGCGTTGACGGCCTTGATGACTTCGTCGGTGAACACCTCCCAGCCCCTGCCCTGATGGGAGGCCGCCTGACCGGCGCGCACCGTGAGCGTGGTGTTGAGGAGGAGCACGCCCTGGCGAGCCCATGGCTCGAGTGAGCCGTTCGTGGGCGTCGGTTGGCCGAGATCCGAGGCGAGTTCGGCGAAGAGGTTCTTCAGCGATGGCGGCGGTGGGGTGGGTGGGCGGACCGAGAAGCACAGGCCGTGGGCCTGGCCAGGGCCGTGATAGGGGTCCTGGCCGAGGATCATCACCTTCACCTCGGCGAAGGGCGTGAGGTGCAGCGCAGCGAACACATCGTCGTGCGGCGGATAGACCGGGCCGTTGGCTCGCTCGGCCGCCACGAACTCCTGGAGTTCGCTCCAATAGGGTTTGGCGAACTCGCCTCGCAGGATCGGGTTCCAGTCCGTCGTGGCCACCCCGAAAGCCTAGGCCGGCTCGACTACCCTGCCCGTGGTGGCAGCCAGCGGTGAAGATCTCGAACTGGTCGACCCCAGCGATGGTCGGCGCTGGCGGTTCGACGTCGACTTCTTGACCTCCACGTGGGAGTGCCGGTGGGGTTGCGATTGCGTTGGCATCCTCGATGAACCGGCCGCCGAACTCCAGCAGGGCTGTTGCAGTGTCGGCGCCGAACTGCTCGACCGGGACGAGGCGATGCAGGTGGCGGCGCTCGCGCTCACGCTCGATCCGGCACGATTCCAGTACCACGGCGGCGCCGATGGCGGGCTCGACGCCTATTTCGATGCCGGTGTCGAACGGACCCGCGTGGTCGATGGTGCGTGTGTCTTCCTGAATCGACCGGGGTTCGTCGGCGGCATCGGGTGCGCGCTGCACCTCGCCGCAGTCGACAGTGGTGAATCGCCCACCGATTGGAAGCCCGCCATCTGCTGGCAGCTTCCGCTCAAGGTGGTCGAGACCGTCGATGACGGCGTGCCGGTGTCGATTCTGCGGCGCTGGCAGCGCGACGACTGGGGGCCCGGCGGAGCCGACATGGCCTGGGTCTGCACCGAGCAAGCGGCCGAACCGAGTGCCTACGTCGGCCGGCGCCCGGTCATCGAATCGCTGGCCGAGGAGCTCGAGGCGCTCCTCGGTCCGGACCTGTTCGAGGCCGTCCGTCTCGGGACCGAACGACGATCCTCGGGCGAGGCACCCACCTCGTGACGCGCCGTTTCGTTCTCGGTGTCGTCGGCGGCGTCGTCGGTGCGCTGTTGGCCGGCTGCATCGGTGGCCCGAACGAACTCACTGTGCCGGTCGAGTCGGTGCCGGTCGAGTCGGTGCCGGTCGAGTCGGTGCCGGTCGCCACGGTGGCATCGACCACGACCACCCAGCCGACCACGAGCTCGCAGCCGACCACCACCACGACCGAGCCGACCACGACCACCACCATCGAGCCCGCCGTCCTCGCGCTCGAGTCGCTCACGCTCGAGGAGAAGGTCGGGCAGATGCTGATGCCGGTCATCGTCGGCACCTCGGTCGATGCCAGTGGGTCGGCCTCCATTTCCAGCCCGGGTGACCTGGTGAGCTCCTGGCATCTCGGCGGGGTGATCTACCTCGGCACCAACATCGTCGACGCCGAACAGCTCACGGCACTGTCGACCGGCCTCCAGGAGCGGGCAGTGGCCGATTCGGGGGTCGGCTTGCTCGTCTCGGCCGATCAGGAGGGTGGACGGGTCGTTCGGGTGCGGGACGGGGTCACCGTGGCGCCCTCGGCCCGCTCCTATGGGGGCGATGCCGCCGCAGCGGCGAGCGACGCAACGACGAGTGGTCGTGCGTTGCTCGGGCAGGGCATCAACATGGTCCTGGCGCCGGTCGCCGACGTCACCGACTCGACGTCGAGCGTGATCGGCAACCGTTCCTACAGCGGCGATCCGGTGGTGGCGAGCGACATGGTCGCCGCCGTGGTCGATGGATACCAGGCGGCCGGGATCGCCTCGGTGGTCAAACATTGGCCCGGGCACGGATCGACCGATGTCGACAGCCACCAGTCGTTGCCGACGCTCGGGATCACGATCGAACAGTGGGAGGCCGTCGATCGTCTGCCGTTCGTCGCCGCCCTCGATGCCGGGGTCGACGCGGTGATGATCGGTCACCTGGCGTTTCCTGCGCTCGATCCCAGTGGCGAGCCGGCCACGATCTCGGGTGTGATCGTGCAGGAACAGCTCCGTGACGTGCTCGGTTTCGATGGTGTGGTGATGACCGACGCGCTCGACATGGGAGCGGTCCGAGGCCTCGGCACGGGGGAGTTGTCGGTGCGCGCCGTCAACGCCGGTGTCGACCTTCTGCTCGCCCCGTTGGACGTCGAGCAGTCGGTTTCTGCTTTGCTGTCGGCGGTGGAGGACGGCACGCTCACCGAAGAACGGATCGACGCCTCGGTCCTTCGCCTGCTTCGCCTCAAGGCGTCGTTGGGACTGCCCATCGGCCCATTCGGCGTCGAGGCCGACGCATGAGCGCCGGGTTGCCCGAGTGACCGTCGTCGGCTGGTTCGCGGTGGTCCATCTCGCAGCCACGGCGGCGATGGTGGGATTGATCTGGACGATCCACGTCGTCCACTACCCGTTGTTCGGCCTCGTCGGGTCCGAGCACTACGTCGACTATCAGCGAGAACACATGCGGCGCATCACGTTGGTGCTCCTCGTGCCCTGGGGTGCCGAAGCCCTGTCGGCCCTGGGCCTGGCGGCACTGACCGACGGTGCCGACCGATGGTGGTCACTGGTCGGACTGGCGCTGCTCGGGCTGGTCGTCGGCGTGACCGGACTCGGCGCGGCGCCGATCCATGGACGGTTGACCGAGGGCTTCGACGAATCGCTCCACGTGCGTCTCATGCGTTTCGATCTGATCCGGTCGATCGGTTGGACGGTTCGGCTGGCGATCGCGATCGTGCTGGTGGTCCGACTCGTCGGCTGACACCGGTCCCGAGCAGCGCCGAGCGCACTCGGATCACGCGTCCTGACCCGACTCGGCGGTCATCTTTCGGTGTTCCTTATCTCGGTTCGCCTAGCCTCTGGTCATGTTCGGACGATTTGACTTCGCTGTGACCGTGGGTCGGATTGCCGGCGCGCCGGTGAAGATCGGCCCCGGCTCGCTCGTGCTCGCCTCGTACTTCGCCATCCAGCTCGGTGTTTCCTGGGCCGATCGATCGAGCGCCGGACTGGCCTGGTCGGTTGCTGCGATCACCGGCATCGGGTTCATGGCCTCGATCCTCGTGCACGAAGCCGCCCACGCCCTGATGGCTCGTCGCCGAGGGGTGGGTGTCGACGAGATCAGACTGTGGTTGCTCGGCGGATCCGCCGCCATGAGTCGCCGCAGCCCAGATCCCAACACCGAGGTGCTGATCTCGGGTGCGGGTCCGATGGCAACGCTCGGTCTGAGTGCCGGCTTCTTCGGTCTCGGTCGTGCGGTGTCGGGCAGTTTCACGCTTCCGTACTTCGACAGCCTCAACGGTTCGAGCAGCCTCGACATTGCCGCCGAGGGCCTGTTCTGGCTGGGCAGCATCAATCTGCTGCTCGGCTTCTTCAACCTGCTTCCGGCGCTGCCCCTCGATGGCGGACGGGTCTTGACCGGCCTGCTCTGGAAGTGGCGAGGCGACCGGGTTCGGGCGACGCGCTCGGCCATCGGCGTGAGCAAGGTGCTCGCGTACCTCACCTTCGGGTTCGCAGCGGCACAGGTGTTCGTGTGGAGCTCCGGTGTGCCGATCTGGACGCTCTTCATCGGTTTGATGTTCCTGCGAGGCGGCGAGGGCGAGTTGGCCGCACTGTCGTTGTCGTCGATGGTGCAAGACGTGGCGGTGTCCGACATCGCCCGGTCAGGACCGCCCACCGTGCACGTCGACACCAACACCGCTTCGGCCCGGGCGATGCTGCCGAGCCCACCGGCTGCGCGCTACGCCGTCGTGGTCGACGACGACAACATCGCTCGTGGCGTGGTCGACCTCGGGCTGTTGTGGGGTGCCGCCGAGGCCGACGGCACCGGACCGGTCTTCGAGATCATGACGCCGATCGACGAGCGCAAGGCGGCGTTCGGATCCGAACCGGTCGCCAGCGTGCTCGACCGCGGCGTGGTGCCGCCGTTCGTGGTCATCGACCACGGTTGGCACCCGGTCGGCATCGTCGAATCCCTGCAGCAGCTGCTCGTCGCACCAGCGGTCCCGGCCGCCGGGGCCTGAACGAGCGCTCTACGCGCTCAGCCCACCGCACCCCCTGAAGACCGCACCCCTGAAGACCGCACCCCTGAAGACCGTGCCCTCTGAAGACCGTGCCCTCGGAAACCCTGGGTTGCGTTCACCTCGGGTGCGATGACCTAGGGTGGCGGGGGTGACCCGGGAAGCCCCTCGTAACGGCGCCGACGCCGCACCCCGGCCCGTCGTCTACGTCCTCGGACCCACGGCGGTCATGAACGCCGATGCCACTCGATCGGCGGTCGCCGGTCAGCAGGGTGACGTCCTCGCTCTGCTCGCGGCGATGCACCCCGCCGGGGTCCGCACCGACGTGCTCTACGAGGTGCTCTGGGGCGAGCGTGCGCCACGCACCGCCGCCACCGGGCTGCGGGTCGTGGTGAATCGTCTGCGTGATCGACTGAACCACGTGCACCCCGACGCGATCGTCAACGAGGCCGGTCACTATCGCCTCGTTCTCGACTCCCTGCAGATCGACATGCACCAGTTCGATCAGCAGGTGCAGTTGGCCCGTCAGTTGGTCGACGAGCGGCAGTTCGACGCCGCCATCGAACGCTTCGAAGCGGCGCTGGCACTCTGGCAGGGCGCGTCGTTCCAATCCACCGGCGACCTCGGACCCCTGATCGGTGTCCAGACGCGGCTCGAGGAGTCCCGCGCCGATGCCGAGGAGCGTCTCGCCGAGACGCTCATGCTCGCCGGGCGCAACGACGATGCGGTGGTTGCTGCGTCGTCGATCATGCGCGATTTCGAGCTGCGGGAGCGACGCTGGGAGTTGTTGGTCCTGGCCCTCTACCGTGCCGGTCGACAAGCCGAAGCGTTGCGGGCGTACCGACGCGGCGAACGGATGTTGGCCGAGGAGTACGGCCTTGTCCCGGGCCCGCAATTGGCCGAGCTCGAACTGCGGATCCTCGAGCAGGACGCATCGCTCCTGTTTGATCCCGCACAACGCCCGACCGTCGAGACGGCGCCCCCACTCAGCCTCACCAACGTGCTCAGTGCCATCAAGAGCAAGCCGACGGTGCCGGCGATCGTGTCGCCGCTCATCGGTCGAGACGACGATTTGCACAACGTCGCCGAAGTGCTCGAGAGCCATCGGCTCGTCACGATCATCGGTCCGGCCGGAGTCGGCAAGACCCGGCTCGCCACTCAACTCGCCCAGAACACCGCCCATGGTCAGGTCATCTGGCTCGATCTGCTCGTGCGCGATCCCGACTCCGTCGTCGCCGAACTGGCCTCACAGCTCGGTGTCGGCGGACACGGTGGCGAGGTGATCGACGCCGTGCTCCGCTCGCTGGCCACCACGCCGGCGCTGGTCGTGTTCGACAACTGTGAGCACGTGATCGACACCATCGCCCCCATTGCCGAAGCCATGGTGCACCACTGTCCGGCGTTGCGTGTGGTGGCAACGAGCCGAATCGCCTTCGACAGCGAGTCGGAGATCAGCATCGACCTTGCGCCGCTCGATCAAGACGCCGCTCGACGACTGGTGCTCGACCGGCTTGCCGGGGTCGAGGGCCGGTTGGCCATCTCCGACGACGCACTGAATGCCCTGGTCGACGCGCTCGACCGCATCCCGTTGGCGCTCGAACTGGTGGCGAGCCGGCTCCGAACGCGACCGATCGCCACCGTGCTCGACGAACTCGATGACAGCCTCGATTCGCTCAGCGGTGCCCGGCACAGCGACCGACGCCACGTCGGGCTGAACGAGGCGCTCGATTGGTCGATCGCCTTGCTCGACGAGGCGGCGCTTCCGGTCTACGAAGCGCTCGGGGTCATGGTCGGCGCCTTCCGTGCTCGTGACCTGGCCGCGATGCTCGACCTGCCGATCGACGTGGTCGCCGATCAGCTCCAGGCCCTGGCCGGTTTCTCCCTCGTCGACACCGTGGCCGTCGGCGATCGGATGGCCTTTCGGGCGCTCCAGACCGTCACGGTGCACGCTCGAAGCCGACTCATCGAGAAGCAGTTGGTCGCGGCCACGGCCGAGCGGCACGCCCGAGTGTTCGCCGCGGTGATGCGCCGCGCAGCGAGCGATCTCCAAGGCGCCGACGAGGAGATGGCCGTGGCCACCGTTCGCTCGGCGATCGGGCAGATTCGAGCGGCGTTCCAGTGGGCCATCGTGAACGATCTCGACCTGGCCGAGGTGCTGGCGATCGACCTCTGGGAGTTCGCCTTCCTCCGTCTCGACTACGGGCTGGTTTCACTGGTACCGACTGCCGTCGCCGCCATGGAAGACAACGATCGGCTGCCGTCGGCGGCCCTGCTCGGCACTGCGGCCGTCGCCTCGTGGGCCCTCGGTATGAACGAGGAGGGGCTGGCGCTTTCGGCCCGAGCCGAACAGGTCGCGGTGGCGGCGGGTGAGGTTCCTCCGATTCGTGCCTTCCAGGCGCGGGCGAACATCGCGAGCATGGCGGCCGACGACGACACCGCGCAGACGGCGCTTCTCGATGCGCTTCGATCGGCCAAGAAACTGGGCGAAGCCAACCGAGAGGCCGACCTGCTCGTTGGCGCCGTGCTCGGGCTCGTCAAGGTCGGCATGGTCGATGCTGCCGTCGACGTCGCGGAACAGTGCATGACCATCGCCATCGAGTCCCAGAACGCCTCGCTGATCGCGTGGGCTCGCTACGGGCGCGGCGTGGCCCAGTTCGACATCGACCCCAAGGCGGCTCGTCGTGAGTTCGTCGAGAGCGCTCGGGTGGCGCGAGGAGTGGCCAACCTCTGGGTCGAAGCGATGGCCACCAGCGGGCTCGTCCGGGCACACGCCGCACTCGGCAACCATCGCGAGGCGGCCCGCCTGCTCGATCCGCTGCTCGAACGGTGGCGGAGTTCGGGCATCGACGGCATGATCGTCGAGGCCGGCCACCGGGCAGCGCTGATCCTCGATGCCGCCGGGCTGACCGATGCGGCCAATGCCGCGGTGGCGGCGCTCGAGGAGTTCGACCTGGCGCCGGCGATGCTGGAGTTCGACGAGGCGCACTATCGAGCGCTCGTCGAGCGATCCGGGCTGGCGGTTCCTTCGACCCCGAGCTCGTCGGCCAACGCGTCTCGCCGAGTGCCATCGCCGGCAGTCACCGACATGGTGGTGGGCGAGATCCGGTCCCTTCTGGGTCAGTTGCTGAAGCCGAGCGGCCAGTAATCGGTGTTGAGCACGGTGGGGTCGGGGCGGAGCCGCCCGGCCTCTGCCTCGGCGAGTGGTCGTCGATAGGGGCGCCCTGCTCCTTCGGCGAGAAACGGCTCGAGCCAGAATCGTCCGGCGAGCCGGACCGCGCCACGAGCGAAGACCCTCGTGCGCCGATGACGCAGACTGCCCGAGACGGCGAGCGCAACGATCTCGGATCGGGCCCGGCCGCGGCGCTCGGTGGCCAGCAGGATGCGGTTGACGTCGGCGTTGCCGATGGCTTGGAAGAGTCCGGTGCCCACCCAGTCGAACAGACGCGGGAAGCCATCGGCGACACCGGCAACCAGCGCCTCGCCCAACCGAACGCCATCGAGCGAACGGTTGTGATGCCGCCAACGAATCAGCCGAGCCAGCTCTCGTGCTTCGGTGCTGTCGAAGAACCGCCGGCCATCGGTGTCTTCGACGGTGACCGCCTCGATGGGCAACCCCAGGAGGTGGCCGATTGCACACCACATGTGGGTGTACGCCTCACGTTGTTCGGTGCTGATCTCGATGCCGAGGTCGTCGATCATCTCGAAGACCGGCACGACGAAGCTGAGCGCCGTGCCCAGGAGATCCTCGGCATTGATCGGAAACCCGTTGGTGTCGGTGTCCCAGTCGTCGTCGAGGAGTTGGCGGCTGACCAGCGCATGCATGAGGCGAACCCCGAAGATCGATTGGGCCGCAGGGCCATCGGGTGTGAGTCGCCGCTCGGCTCCCGAGCGGGTCCAGCTGGCGTCGGTGGCGAACAGATCACGCAGGAACTGTGCGGTCTCACCGATGCGGCGAACGGGGTCGGTCGCCAGGTCGGAGATCGTGCCGAGGACCTTCACGCCCTTGGCCGCGGCATAGCCGTCGGGAAGGCTGCGGAAGAGCAACCCCATGTAGACCATGGTGCTGGACTCGCGGAAGAGGCGCAGCGACTCGGCGATGTCGCCGCTCGAGAGGAGGCCCCCTGGCCCCGACAGGGCGTCGACGCGTTCGGCGAACTCGGCTTCGAGGTCGCCAAAACGACCCGGCTGGCCCGGCGTGCGCTCGGCCACCTGGCGAAAGGTGATGTCGGTGAGGGCGTCGGCGAAACGATGGGTCGGCATCGCCCGGAGGGCGTCGAGTTGCTCGAGCGACATCACCGCCGCAGGCGCCTCGCCCGGCACGGGATCGTTGGCCATGACCCGGGCTTCGAACCGCTCGAGCTCGTCGAGGAGTTCGGGGCGCGGAATCGGACGTCGGAGGAGGCCGCTCTCGGTGATGAGTGTTGTCGACCGCTGCTCGTTCGCGAACATTCGCAGGATGTACGCCATCCGATCGCCCAGATCGGCCCAGCATGTGGCCGGACGGCCATCGACCGCGAACGTGTCGTAGACGAGGGCGAGCAGCTCGTCGTTGGGGATGTCGTCGATGGGTCGGGTGTCGAGCAGTTCGCGATCGGCGGACGGGTCGAGTGCGGGAATGGTGACGGACTGGGGTGACACCGGCAGCGGTCGACCGACATCGAGGCGACGGTCGGGCAGGTCGATGCCGATGAGGCGCTCGGTGGCGAGTCCGATCCATCGGTCTTCGAGCCCGAGACGCCAACGACGAGGGTCGGTGTTGCGCCAGCGGTACCGGGTTCGCAGGGGGACATGGGCCGTGGTGATCGTGCGCAGCCAGCTGCGGAACCCGATCGTGATGGCTTCGCCCAGCCGCTGCTGCTCGTGCACGGCGATCAGCGCGTTGCCGAGGAGGATGGTGCGCGAACGCTCCTCGGGGTCGTCGAGTTCGATGGCCTCGTGGTAGGCCCGAAACCCCCGGACCAGCAGCGCACGCTGGGTTTCGTCGGGAGAACCGGCGTCGCCGAGCAGCAGGGAACGAGCAGATGGCGGTCCGAGTTGCATCGGATGGCTCGGTGGTGCGGGCGATCGCTCGGTCAGGAGAGCGGCACAGCGCTCCCAGGCGGCGTCGAGGTCGCCGCCGGTGCCGGCGCTTGCGCCGACGGTCTCGAGGAAGATGGCGTGCGCTCGCCCGACATCGGCGAAGACCGATCGGTTGCCGTCGCCGAAGGCAGCAGCGATCAGACGGCCGACACTCGCAGCCGGCAACCGCAAGACGTCGCCGACGGCGTGCGACGCCCATTGACCGAAGGTGCACCAGGTGGCATCGGCCGAACCCACCACGAGGCGCATGGCGTCGGCCAGATCGCCGTAGGCCTCGGTGATCAGTTCGTTGCGCAATGCCGGGGGCATCGGGACGAACGCCACGTGCTCGATGCGTTCGCGGCCGAAGTGGCGAGCCGAGAGATCGGGCCGCCACACCGCTGCGGCATCGGTCGGCGATGCCCCGGCCGCGACGGGGCCGGCCTCCCCGGTGGTTGGCAACGCAGTCTCGGACACCCTCGACGTACCTCCTCAGGCGATCGATGGTAGGTGGTGGTGTGGTCGTGGCCGCGGCTGGGGCGACCGAGCACGAGCGTCGGGGTCGCGAGCTGGGGAAACAGCGTTAACGAGCCGTTTACTCGCCCGCCCTACTGTCGCTGGCAATCAGTCTCTGCGGCGGGAGACTGGGCCTGTTGCTGGCTGCGTATGTACCCCTTGGAGGGAAGGAGTGCATGCGCAGCCGCCCGCCGGCGCTCGCAATGCCGCAATCGAGCAATCCCGCAATCGAGCAATGCCGCAATCGAGCTCCCCCCGAAACCGGGCCGTGTCGAAACCGGGCCGTGTCGAACTGGCACCGTTCCGAGCCAGGTGGCAGGCTCACGGGCATGACTCCAGAACAGGTGATCTCAGCAACCGCCGGACCCACGGGGAACGTCGGCTCGGCCTTCTACTTCCACCCCGACACGCTCGCCAAGGGCAAGGAACTCGGCCTCGACGGCATGCGGTTCTACCTGCTCGGTCGAGGCGGTGTCCTGGGCGACGCCGAGTCCGATGTCGTCGCCAGCGCGTTCGGCTACTTCAACCCTCCCTTGGTGGCCAAGCTCTGGAACACGGCCAAGGAGACGCTCGACCCCCGAGAGGCCGGCCGGGTGTATCACGAGTGCTGCGCGTCGGTCGGTCGCTCGAAGCTCGCCGATGTCGAGGGACTCCAGGCCTACTGCGACGCCGCCGAAGCGGTCGTCGCTGCTGCCCACCCCGCCGGCCTTGCGCTCTTTGCCGGCATCGCCGCCGAGCCCCTGGCCGACGATCTGCCCGGTCGCGCCGCTCAGCTCGCCGCCGTGCTGCGCGAGCTTCGCGGCAGTGCCCATCTGCTGGCCGTGCTGGCCTCTGGGCTCGAGCCCTCGGTGGCCCACGCCATCAAGCGGCCCGACATGGTGGCCGGGTTCGGCTACGAAAACCCGCCGGACATCGCTGCCGAAGACGCGGCCAAGCTCGAAGCGGCCGAGGCCCTCACCGACCAGCTGCTGCTGCCCGCCTATGCTGCGCTCAGCGAGGAACAGGGTCAGGCCCTGGTGTCCGGTATCGAGGCCATCGCCGCTGCCTACGGCGTCTGAGTCACGGTCATCCGACAGTCGGCCGGTGGCTGCGGCGCCTTGCGCCCGCTGCCGGCCGACCCTGCCGTCCTACTCGCCGGTCAGGAGCTGGGTGACGGCGTCGAGCTCCGCGTCGGTCATCCCCGCCACGGCGCGCAGGTACCCAACGGGGCCCTGGTGGTGTTCGTCGAGCCAGGCCAGGGTCTTCACCATCGCCGGCCTCGGGGCGCCGAGAGCCGGTCGGAAATCCTCGACGTTCAAGCCCCGTTCGGCAAAGATCGGTGCGAGGGCCGCCATGCGGGGTTCGGCCCGATAGGTGTTCGACAGTTCGAAGTCTTCGAGGATGAGCTCCCGGTCGACGCCGGCGACACTCAGCAACAGCATCGCCATCAGGCCGGTTCGATCCTTGCCTGCGGTGCAGTGGAACAGCGACGGGGCGTCGTCGACGACGTGGCGAATGGCGGTGGCGAACCCGTCGGAATGATCACGCAGCATGTCGACATAGGTCTCGAACACCCAGTCGTCGTCGATGCCGTCCAATTCGCCGTCGAACGCTCGCTCGAGGAAGGTCTTCTCCTGGGCGAGCTTGCCGGCCATGGGAATCTCGACGTGTTGTCGAACGCTCGGCCACAGCAACGAAGGATCCTCGGTGACCTCCGCCTGATGCCGAAAGTCGATCACGGTGACGATGCCCAACTGGCTGAGGGTCTCGTGGTCACGGGCGGTGAGTTGGCTCAGTCGATCGCAACGGTAGGCAACGCCTCGTCGGATCGAGCGGCCGTCGAGCGTCGGCCATCCGCCGAGGTCACGCAGGTTGAGCGCACCCTCGAGATCGATGCGAAGGCCGGGAGTGAAGGGGGTGGTCATGGGTTCACTTTCGATGGAGATGACGGGGAACGATCGTGTTCGTCGTACCAGCGCATGGCCTCGGATCGCAGGTCGACCTTGCGGATCTTGGTGCCGTTGGGTCCGTCGGTGACGGGGAACTCGTCGACGATCACGATGCGGTCGGGCGTCTTGTAGTTGGCCAGACCGGCTCGGCAGTGGTCGATGAGCGTTGCCGGTGCCGTCGCGGCGTCGGCTGGAGGGTGGAGGCGAACGAACGCAACGGCCACCTCGCCGCCGGGCCGATCGACACCGACGACCTGAGCGAGGTCGACCGTGTCGTGCTGTTCGAGGTGATGCTCGATCTCGGTCGGGTCGCACAGGAACCCGCGGAGTCGAAGGGAGTCGCCCAGCCGGGCGTTGTAGACGAAGGCGCGCTCGGCCACCGTGTAGCCCAGGTCACCGGAGCGGAACCAGCCGTCGTCGGTGAACGCTTCGCGATTCGCTGCCGCGGTCTCCGGGGCGTCGGGATGCTCGAGATACCCGGTGATCATGCCCGGCCCACGGAACTGGATCTCTCCCGGCGCGTGATGGGGGAGGACGTCGCCAGTCGTCGGGTCGGCGCAGCGCACTTCGAGCTGGTCGGAGACCAGTTCGCCGCCGTTCACCGAGCGATCGGCGACCGGCGCGTCGGATGGCCAGCGAGACATGAGCGCAAAGCCCTCGGACGACCCGTAGACACCCGACAGGCGAAGGCGTCCGTCGGTGATGCGCTCCGCCCGCTCCGCAACGGCGGCGCCGGTGTTGGTGAAGTCGGCGTAGACACCAGTGGTCCAGCTGGTGGTCGGACCGTCGAAGGCCGGCTGGTCCATGATCGCCGCAATCATGTTGTCGGCGGCGTTGGCGAACGTCACCTGATGCTCGACCAGTGCGGCGGCAGCGGCAGCGGGATCGAAGGTCTCGTGCAGCACGGTGGTGCCACCGGCGAGCAGGGTGGCGAAGGCCCCGGTGAAGCCGAAGACGCCACACAGCGGCAGCGGGACGTAGGCAACCGTGTCCTGATCGAGGCCGAAGGCCTGGATCACGGCGTGAAGATGGTGGAGCGTGCCGGACTGGGAGTGCACGGCGAGCTTGGGGTGGCCGGTGGTTCCCGAGGTGGTGAAGCCACACCATGGGGCATCGGGGCGCAGGGTGGCCCGACGATCGGGCGAGTCCGAACGGTCGGGTCGTGAGGCCGGCCGATCTCGGTCGTCGGTTCGTCCGACGAGGTCGTGCCAGGCCACCGGCCGGAATCGGGCATCGAACCGGCTCGGGTCGCCGTCGACGATCACCCGGGGGGTGTCACGGAGGCCTTCGAGCAGTTCCGCCGGCCGCACGCCGAGGAATGCATCGGGTACCACCAGGGCATCGCACCGTCCGACATGGAGCAGGTAGTCGAGCTCGGCGGTGCGAAAGCGGGTGTTGAGACCGAGCGATTGCGCACCCAGCGCCGCGGTGGCGAGCGAGGCGATGATCCACTCGACCCGGTTGGGGGCGAAGAGCGCAACACTCGAACCCTGCGTGACACCGAGCGCTTCGAGGCCGCCGATCACCTGCTCGGTCGAGGCCAGGAGTTCGGCATAGGTGAGCGTTCGCCCTCGTTGATCGATCAAGGCGAGGCGAGTCGGATGGGCAGCGGCGACAGCGGCGAAGGTGGGGAAGATCATCGAGGCCTCGGGGGTTCGGTGACGATGAGACACTCTTGCGCCTGGTGGGCTCGTTGTCACGCCGGAGCACCGGTGTCACGCCACAGCAGCGGTCTCGATCGATCAGACAGGATCGATCAGGCAGGATCGACCGGGCAGGATCGACCAGGCGGGGAGGGGGAGACTCGCCTTATGATCGTGAGGATTCCGTCCGATGCCTAGATGGTCCGACGAAACGCCGAAGGAGGGGTCGATGTCAACCGAGAAGCACTCGAACCCCGCCTCGTCGAACCCCGCCTCGTCGAACCCCGCGTCGTCGACTGTTCCGTCGTCGAACCCGGCTGCGCCGAGTGACGTTGCGGGAAGCAAGCGGACGCCGAAGGTCATCGCCGTGGTGATGATCGCCGCTGCCGCCGCCTTCCTGGCCTCGTTCACCATCAGTGGCAGCGAGCCCCTCGAGGAATCGCTCGACAACGCCACCTTCTTCGCCGATCAGCCGACCACCACGACCACCTCGACGACCCTGGTCACCACCACCACCGAGCCCGGCCCGCTGCCGTGGTTGCGACTGATGCCCGAGGCCGGTGAGGGTGTGCTCGTCGCCACCTCGCTCGAGCAGGCAACGATGATCGAGGTCTGGTCGTCTCCCGACGACGAACAACCGGCCGCCTGGCAGCTCGCGGCGCCGACCGAGTTCGGCGGTCTCCGCAACTTCCTCGTCATCGGCGAGATCGAGGACTGGGTGCACGTGAAGGTGCCGGTCCGCCCGAACGGGTCGACTGGTTGGGTCCGCAAGGCCGACGTTTCGTTCACCGTCACCTCGATGCGGATCGAAGTCGACGTCTCCGATCGTCTGGTCACGGTGTTCGACGGTGACACCGCCGTCTTCGAGACCATCGGTGCGGTCGGGCGAGACGCCTATCCGACCCCGATCGGCGAATGGTTCCTGCGTGACGCCATTCCTTGGGACGAGAACTCGGTGTACGGCCCCTGGGTGCTTGCGCTCTCGGCGTACAGCGAACAGATCGACGAGATCAACGGCGGTCAGGCCGTGGTGGCGCTGCACGGCACCTCGCAACCCGACAAGCTCGGCTCGGCGGCGTCACTGGGGTGCGTGCGCCTGGCGAACGACGACATTCGCACCGTTGCCTCGCTCGTTCCCGTGGGTGCTCCGGTGATCATTCGCGCTTGATCGTGACATGAGTCACAACTGGCGCTAGTTTGCCTTCGTCCAAAGACACGAAGGGGACCCACGTGGTTGACAGTTGGCTGGTCGAGACCGACCTCAGCGAGGAATTCGATTTCTACACCCGAGCGAACGTCGGTGAGGTCTTTCCTGATCCCGTCGCCCCGCTCTCGTTCTTCTACTTCGAGAACGAGAACGGTCTCGGAGGCGCGGAGATGGGGTTCCGCCGGGCTTACTACAAGATCGGGGTGATGACCCCTGACGAGCTTCCCGAAGACGAATGCGTCTTCCTCGGGGTGGTCAACGGCTACTGCTACCTCAACGCCTCGGCGCTTCGCATGCTCGGTCATCGCGCCCCCGGTATGACGGCGAAAGACATCGATGACTCGTTCTTCGGTGATGCCCCCGGCGTTCCCGAGTTCGTCGTCAAGCCGGGTTTCGATCGTGACGAGCTCACCGAAAAGATCGGCGAGACGTTCGGGTGGGTGCTCACCACGCCGGATCTGCCCGAGGTCCTGGCCGAGGAAAAGGTGGTCAACGGGCTGCGGGCCAACCGCCCGGACCTGTCCACGATGAGCGATCGAGAGCTCTTCGCCTACGCCATGGACCTGGCCGACACCCACTTCGAGAACCTGTTCGCCCAGCACATCTACATCACCTTCCTGGCCACGGTCCCGGTCGGCATTCTCACGGCGGTGTGCGCCGCGGTCGGTCGCCCCGAAGACACCCTGAAGCTGATCGCCGGGGTCGGCGACGTCGAATCGGCGGCGCCGTCGATGGCCATGTGGAATCTGGGCCGCACCGCGGCCGGCTCCGACGCCCTCAATGCGGCGTTCGACCAGGGCCACGCCGGCCTCTACGACCGATTGGTGGCGGCGGCCGGTGATCCCGACGTCGACACCTTCCTCACTGACTTCGACGCCTTCACCCTCGCGTACGGCTGCCGGGGTCCCAACGAGTGGGAGACCCGTTCGCCGACCTGGGAGACCGATCCCGACCTTGCTCTGGCGGCAATCGATCGCATGCGCCTGTCGCCACCATCGGCATCCCCGCAGGGCCACAACGCCGAACTCGCCGCCGAGCGCGAACGGCTGAGCGCCGAGATCGCCGCCATGGTCGAGGGCGACCCCGAGACCCACGGCCAGTTCATGGCCGCGCTCAGCTCGGCCAAGGTCTTCATGCCGGGCCGTGAGCGGACCAAGACCAATTGCATCAAGCTCGTCCACGAGCTCCGGGTGGCCTTGATCGAGATCGGCCGTCGAGCGGTCGAGGCCGGCCACTTCCCGGCGAAGAACGCCTACGGGCTCCTCACCCGTCCGGAACTGTCCGAGTTCATCGATGCTCCCGAAGGCTGGGTCGACACCCTTCGCGAACGAGATGCGCTCCTCCAAGAGGTGTCGAACTTGCAGGAGCCCTTCTTGTTCGTCGGCCATCCCGGCACGATGAGCGACTACCCACGCCGAGACGAGGTGGTCTACGAGCTCACCGTCGCCGGTGAGGTCGTCCACGGCATGCCCGGATGCCCCGGCAAGTCCCGCGGCATCGCCCGGGTCATCACCAACTCCCACGATCCCTCCGGTCTCGATCCTGGCGACATCCTCGTTGCTCCCATCACCGATCCGTCGTGGACGCCGCTGTTCGTGCCGGCCGCCGGTGTCGTGGTCGATGTCGGGGCGGCGTTGTCGCACGCCATCATCGTGAGCCGCGAACTGGGCATCCCCTGTGTGGTGTCGGCCACCGATGCCACCAAGCGGATTCCCGACGGGGCGCTGATCGAGGTCGACGGCGACACCGGAGTGGTGACCATCATCGAACTACCCTGATCGACTCGGTTTGCCGCTGCGACCCCGCCTCCGGCGAGCCGGGGTCGTGGCGGTCGACCGCCGTTGCGGCCGGCAGGGCCGCGGGCACAGCCCTCGTTCAACACAGCCCTCGTTGAGCACAGCCCTCGTTCAACACAGCCCTCGTTCAGCAAAGGCGGTAGTGGTAGCCCGCCTTGGTCCGGCCGGTCTGCTCGAAGATCCCCAGCGGCACGAAGCAGTAGGCCATCTTCTGGGCCGTCGAACGGTCGAACGAGCCGTGTTCGGCCAGGTCGGCGGTGGTGAAGGTGTCGGGCAGCCCGCTCGGGACCAGGCGGCGCAGATCGTCGACGGTGTCGAACCGTTCGGTTGCGACCAGCTCGGTCATGACCTTGTCGACGGTCCGGTAGCCGCCGCGGCCCCGTCGAGCTCGTGGATCGTGGCGCTGCACTCGATCGATCTTCACCAGGGCGACGTCGAGGGTGAGATTCGGATGGTCGATCAAGGTCGGGATCGACACCAGCTCGTCGAAGAGTCGGTAGACCGATCCACGTTTGGGGGAGCGGCGCGGCCGCTTGTCGGGGCGAACCAGACGGGTCTCCACCGCCACGGGGTAGACGAGCAGCAGTTGGTGGTCGCCGAGGAGCCGGTCGAGCTTGCGACCCATGGCCCCGAACGATCCGGTCTGGATCTCGATGAGCTGATCGCCGCGCTTGATGTCGATGACGAAACCTCGCAGCGGCACCTCGAATCGATCGGTCGGCTGGGCGTAGTGGGCCTTCAACGCCGCATGCAGCGAACCCTCGTTGAGGGTGCCGATGTGGGGTTGCGGGCCGTGGTCGGGATCGTTTGGTGGCGGTGGTGCGGTGCGTTCGATACTCGCATCGTAGGGTGAGGCACGATGACCGATGAGGACACAGCGTCGCCCCTCGCGCTCCAGCTGGCGGCGCGGGTCGAGAAGAGCACCCCGCCGACCGTGCGCGACATCTGCGAGGCGGCGGTGCTGGCGACGATCGCCCTGCTCGATGACGAGCGCAGCCGACCCGGCGGGGAGTGGCACGAGGCGGTTGCTGCCTGGAACGGTCGACGAATTCGCAAGATCGTCCGGCGCGGCCGAGCTTCGGCATGGGAACGAGCCCAGGCCGTGCCGGGCATCACCGTGACCCATCGACGAGCCGAGGTGCGAGCGTTCGTCCCCGGCCCGATCGATGCGGCTCCGGTCGACCTGGCCAAGTTGCAGATCCAGTCGACCCCACTCGAGGAGCCGCAACGGGAGGAGTCTCTCCCTCCAGCAGAGGTCGAGGGTGAGGTGCTGTTGTGGATCGTGGTGACGCCCGAGGTGTCGATGACCTGGGGAAAGCGGGCTGCTCAGTGTGCCCATGCCGGGCAATTGGCGTGGCAGCGGGCCCCGGCCGAGCAGGTCGAAGCCTGGCAACGCAACGCACGAGACGTCCGGGTCGTGCATGCAACCCCGTCGCTGTGGCGAGCACTCGTGCCGCTGGCCGACGTCACGGTCCACGACGGTGGGTTCACCGAGATCCCGGCCGGAACCCTCACGGCGATCGCCCTGTGGTCGTCTCCCGACGCCATACGTGCGGCAGTTCCCCGGTAAGGCGTCGCGTTCGCCCTACGATCGACGGCGTGCCGACGTTCCCGTCCAGAATCGTTTTCGGACGAGTGAGCCGAAAGCGCGTGTCGCTGGAGAAGGAAGCCTCGCCGGTGTGGAAGCGCTCGCCCGAGAAAGATCCGTGGCGGCGAGTGGCCTACGGCCTTCTCGCGGTCAACATCGTTCTGTTGATCGGCTGGTTCGGCTATCGCCTCCTGGGGTTGTCGTGGCTCGACGCCGTCTACCAGACCGTCATCACCATCACCACCGTCGGCTTCACCGAACTGGGGATGACCGACACGAACATCGCCCAGTACCGCAGCTTCACCATCTTCATCGCGGTCTTCGGGACGGCGAGCGTGTTGTACACCTTGGGTGTTCTCGTCGACACACTCATCGAGGGAAGTCTCAACGACGAGCTCAGGAGAAGGCGCATGCTCAAGTCGATCGATACGCTCGAGAATCACGTGATCATCTGCGGATGGGGTCGCGTCGGCAACTCGGTTGCTTCCTTCGTCCGTCGATCCGGTGGCGAGGTCGTGGTGATCGATCGGGAGCCGCAGGAAGACGAAGCCGAGGTCGCCATCGTGGTCGGTGAGGCAACCGATGACGACGTGCTGCGGGCGGCGGGCATCATGCGGGCGAAGACCATCATCGCCGCGCTCGATCATGATGCCGACAACCTGTTCGTCTGCCTGAGTGCCCGGGCGCTGCGGTCCGACATCTTCATCGTCGCTCGCACCAACGATCAGAAGAACGAGCCGAAGATGCTGCAGGCCGGTGCCGACCGGGTCATCAATCCCCACGAGATCGGTGGCTCACGGATGGCGGCGCTCGCGCTGCAGCCCCACGTGGCGGAGTTTCTCGACGAGGTGTTGCACGACGAGGGCCACGACGTCGCCGTGCACGAGGTCGTCGTGCCGAACGGGTCGCCGATGCTGGGTCGCTCGTTGATGGACCTCCGCGCCGAGGACGGTCGCCGGTCGCTCATCATCGCCATCCGCCAAGGCGATGGGAACTACCACACCAACCCGGCACCGAGCACCACCCTCAACGGCGGCGACGTGATCATCGCCCTCGGCTCGGCGGCCGAGCTGGCCCGTTTGCGCTCGGTGGTCTGAGCGGCCTCAGGCCCGGCCCGAACGGCGAGACGCCAGATCGAGAAGGCCGATGAGGCGCAGCCGCAGGCCGATCAGCCAGCCCGGTCAGCCGGCGAAGAGCCCGAGAATGCGCCAGCCCCGATCGGGAAATCCACAGGCGTCGGCCGTTGCCGCCGAGGCGCCGTTGTCGGGGGCGTGGAGATAGATCGGAACGGCGCCGTCGTCGAGCACCCGCTGGGCGGCCTGCGAGACGAGACTGCGGGCCCACCCCCGTCCCCGGTGACCTTCTTCGGTCACCACGGCGAGTTCGTGCCCGTGGGGGTCGTGGATCTTGCGGCCGACGCCGGCCGCAACGGTCGCCTCGGCGCCGGCACGAGCGTCGTCGCGGTCGAAACCGACGAGCACCTCGCCGTTGAACGGCTGGAGCCAGGGGAGCACCCGGGGGTCTTCTCGGGGTAGCCATCGGCCCAACCGCTCGGGGTCGGGCTCGGTCGGGGCGGTCGACCAGCGGTAGATCCCGCGGCCGAATCGGTGATGTCGGTAGCCGAGCGCCTCGCCGAGCTGCTTGCCGACGGTGTCGAGGTCGTCGCCGAGCGCCCGGACGGCATCGACGCGATCAGGCGGGACCGAGAGGACGGCGCCGCTCAGCGTCTCGACGCCGACGAACGGTCGGACCGAGCCGTCCCAGCCCGGTGTGCTCCGCTTGTCGGAGCCGATCACGATGAGTTCGCCCTGGCCGGGAGGGCGCCACGATCCGAGCCAGGATTCGAGGTGGCGGGCGAGTCGTTCGGGAAGAATGCCGTCGTCACCGGAGGGGATGGGGTTGGCGGCGCTCAACGGGTCGCCGGTGGTGAGGGTTCGCGTGGGAGGCCGAGGAGGCGCTCACCGATGATGTTGCGCTGCACTTCGCTGGTCCCGCCGCCGATCGTGAGCGCCCGGCTGAAGAGGTACGCCCAGTGCCAGCGGTCGTCGTCTTCACCGTGCGCGCTGTGGATGCCGAGCATGGCGTCGGCCCCCAGGAGATCCTTCATCAGGCTCGTGAGTTGCTGACCGTGCACATCGGCCAACGTCTTGCGGATGGAGGCGAACGCCTCGGCCTGGGGGTCTCGGTGGAGCAGCATGGTCATGATGCGGTAGCCGAGCAGTTCGATGATCCGGGCGTTGGTGTAGACGCTCGCGGCACGCTGGCGCAGCAGCAGATCGCCGAGGGGCGAATACTCCTTGGCGAGCAGGTCGAAGAATTCGTCGCTGGTCGGACCCATGCCCCAGATGACGCCGCCTTCCGACAGCGACAGACGCTCGTTGCCAAGCGTGACCTTGGCGAGACGCCAGCCGTCGTGTTCGGGCCCGATGCGGCAATCGAGGGGGATGCGCACGTTGTCGAAGAAGACCTCGTTGAAGTGGTTGCCCCCGGTCATCTCGATGATCGGCCGCACCTCGATTCCCGGCAGCGACATGTCGAGAGCGAAGTAGGAGATGCCGTCTTGCTTGCGGCCGGTGCGGGCCGGGGCCGAGGGGTCGGTGCGAGCGATGAGGATGCCCCACTGGGCCGAGTTGGCCCAGGTGGACCAGATCTTCTGGCCGTCGAGAACGTAGACGTCACCGTCGCGAATGGCCTGGGTGCGCAACGAGGCCAGATCGGAGCCGGCGTCGGGCTCGGAGAACAGCTGGCTCCACTCCTGTGAACCGTCGAGGATGCCGGGGAGCCAGCGCTGCTGTTGTTCGGGGGTGCCGCCGGCGAGGATGGTCGGCCCGGCCCAACCGACCCCGATCGACGCCCCGACCAGCTCGACGCCGGCGGCGGCGAATTCGGTGTCGATGATCAGCTGGTGCTCCGGGTCGGCGTCGAGACCCCATGGGCTCGGCCAATGCGGCGCCACATACCCGGCCTCGGCGAGGTCCGCCCGGCTCGGCTCGGTGTGTTCGGCCAGGAAGCGACGGATCGCCAGGCGGCGAGGGTCGTCGTCGGCTGGAAGGTCGAAGTCCACCGCCGGTCTCGGATCAGAACTGCCGGGTGTCGGTCGGGAGGCCGAACCGCATCCGACCGAGCGGTTCGAGCAGCCGGGGGGCGATCATCCCGTGCTGGGTGGCAACGTTGACATCTCGGAAGACCCGCTGGAGCGGTGAGGTCTCGTACAGCGCCGATCCGCCGCCGGCCCGGTAGCAGAGCTCGACCGCATGAGCGCTGCGTTCCGCGGCATTGTTGGCCGCCAGGCGCAGCAGGCGCTTCTGTTCGCCCGACATCTCGCCGGTTCGTTCGGCCGCGTTCCAACACTCCTCGACGATCTCGCGAACGAAGCTGCCAGCGGAGCGAACGGCGGCTTCGGCGGTGGCCAGATCGGCCTGGACCGTGGCCCGTTCCGCCAGGGAGCGGGACGAGCCCTGCGGCTTCTTCTCGCCGAGCAGCACCAGTTCGTCGATGGCTCGCCGGGCGAGGCCGACGGTGACGCTGGCGACGCCGATGCCGAGCGCCCCGAGAAAGGAGAAGCGATAGAGCGGGCTGTCGACGACGGGTTCGGGGGAGGCGGCGAACGAGACCCATCGACCCGTCGGCACGAAGGCATCGGTGACCTGGTAGTCGGTCGATCCCGTCCCCTTCAGACCCATGACGTGCCAGGTGTCGAGCAGCTCCACATCGGAACGCTCGAAGTAGGCAAAGGGTGTTGCGGTTCCGTCTTCGAGCTTGACGGGTGCGCCGGTCTCGTCGACGATCCGAACACCGCCGCCGATCCAGGTGCAGTGCTGCGAGCCCGAACCCCAAGCCCAGCGTCCGGTGACGCGAATGCCGCCATCGACGGCAACGCCCGTACCAGCCGGCATGCCGAAGCCGCCGGTGACGGCTCGCGGGTCGCCGTAGATCTGCTCGGCGAACACCGGTGGCAGATACCCACCGTTGAGCGCGGTGGTGTTGGCGATCATGATGCACCACCCGCTGGCCCCGTCGTGGTAGCTCACGTGCTCGAGGGCGTCGACGAGGTCGAGCACCGTTCCCTCGACACCGCCGTAGCGAGCAGGCACCCACAACCGCATCACCTGGCTGTCGATGAGGGCGTCGACGATGTCGCTCGGCAGGTGGCGAAGGGATTCGATCTCGGCCGAGCGGTGGTCGGCGTCGATTGCCGCTGCGGTGAGCGCCTCGTGGTCGACTGTGGCTCGGGTGTGGTTGGTGATCGTCATCGAAGGCCCCCGGTCGAGTGCGGGCGACCGAGTCGCCCGTGCTGGCGATCACACGGTAGTCCGGAGCCTCGAATCGGGCGAGACCGCCTCGAACCCCGGACGACCCGTGTTCAGCCCCGACGGACCTCGATCGAACCGAACCGCACGTCGGCGTCGATGCTCACCGTCGGACTACCTTCGCGGCCCTCGTAGCGCCGATCGATCTCGGAATCGGGGCCGGACACCTCGTCGGTCAACCCACTCGGGCTGCCCGTGGCCGAGACCAGCGGCGCAATGACCTGGCCGAAGCGGGCGTTGGCGCGGAGGTCGATCGACACGTCTTGGGGCAGGTAGAGCACGATGGAACCAGCGCTGAGCTCGATGTTGGTTGCTGCGTCGGTGCTGAATGTCGTGCTGCCGAGGTCGACGATCAGTTCGCCGGTGCCGAGCAGGTACTCGTCGGCGAGGTCGCTGCCGTCGATGATCGTGTACTCCTTCGAGCCGACCCCGTTGGCGCTGATCGACACGGCGATGGGCGAAACGGCCAGCCCGATCAGCGCAATGAATCCGGCGAACCAGAGGCCGAGTGCCCGACCGATGAAGAGGCTCACGATGATGCCGGTGACGATGATGGCCAGAGCGGCGCCGAACATCTGCGCAACGCTGATGTC
This sequence comes from uncultured Acidimicrobiales bacterium, assembly GCA_963698395.1. GTDB lineage: Bacteria > Actinomycetota > Acidimicrobiia > Acidimicrobiales > SZUA-35 > JBBQUN01. The sequence continues at coordinate 418,108 of CAVOQQ010000004.1, read as the reverse complement.
GAGGCCGGCAAACTGATCGAGCCCGATCATCAGGGCGACGACACCGGCCGTGATGGCCATGGTGACGGCCGTGACCGGCGGCCGGGGCTTGGCCTCGACCACCGGGTCGGTGTGCACCGCACCCCACGGCGCCGACGCCGGTTCACTCGAGTAGGGCGCACCCTGAGCCGGCGGATTGGCGTAGGCCGAGGTGCCGGTCTGGTAGGCCTCCGGGGGGACGGGTGTGGTGGTGAGTGGCGGAATCCACGACGGGCGCTCGGCACGTTGCGCAGTGGGTTGGGTGACCACCTGCGGATGGGAACGCTGATCGAGCAAGTAGAAGCCGATACCGATCAGCAGCGCCGGGGCCAGGAGGTTGCCGGCGGCGCCTCCGGCGCCGAAGGCCACCGAGACCGCACCGATGAGGGCCAGCGTGCCGATCACGAGGCCTGCCATGCTGCCGTTGAGGACCACCGGGCGAGGGTCGGGGTGACGCTCTCGGGGAATCAATGCCCAGCCGGCGACATAGGCGAAGATGCCGAGCCCGCCGAAGAACGACGCCACGACGAAGGCCGCCTTGACCAGACCGGTCTCGACGCCGAGATAGCGGGCGATGCCACCGGCGACCCCCGGGCCCGAGCTCGCTTCGGTTCGACGCAGTCGCCGTACCGGTGGAACCGGGGGTGGGGGAGCGTCGAACGGCGGCGCGTCGGACCCGGTCTCACCCGGGTCGTCGTTCGCGGCAGCGCCGGTGGCCCACTCGTCGTCCGAGCTGTCGAATCCGGTCGGTTCGTCGTCGGTCGGTTCGTCGTCGGTCGGTTGGTTGTCCGTCGGCTGGTCGTCAGGAGTTGCGGGCTGGGGCGTATCGGGAAGGTCGTTGTCGGTCATGGTTCGAGTGTCGATCCGTTGGGTCTGCGCTGGTATCGGTGGGCCTCCCCACTTTCCCCTGAACCGGATCAGGGCGCACTCAGGGTTTGCCCTGATTTCGATCGAGGCCGTCCCATGCGATCATGCAGCTGTCATGACAGCCGCACCCGCAGACCGCTACTGGCAGGTCCCCACCCTCGAACGGCGCGGCCGCATGGTGGCCGGCGTGGCGGCAGGTGTCGCCGAAGAACTCGGTCTCGATGCCCTATGGGTCCGCCTCGGTTTCGTTGCGTTGTTCACCGCCGGCGGCTGGGGCGCGCTGCTCTATGTCGTGGTGTGGGGATGGATGTCGGCTGATCAGTACCTCCACCAGCGTCCGATTGCGCCACGGATCCCGAAGGGTCGCACGCTTCGTGAGCGTCGACTGGGTTTCGTCACGGCAACGCTCGGTCTGTACGCGCTCTTCCAACAACTCATCGGCCTGCCCGACTCGCTGGTGTGGCCCCTGGGTCTCCTGGCGGTGGGGCTCGTCGTTCTCTGGCAGCGGCGGCGTCAGGAATCGGGCCACCGGCCGAAGGCCAGGCCGATCGACATCGCCCAGATCGTCGGGGGCCTGACCCTCATGGGCGCCGCGATCCTGCTTCTCGTGCGGCCGTTCTCGGACTGGGCGCAAGCGTCGGCCGGACTGGCGATCGGGCTCGGCGTCGGCGGAGCGGTGCTCGCCCTGTCGGCCCCCTGGTGGTGGCGGCTGCTTGCCGACCTCGACGCCGAGCGCCAGGCTCGGATCCGGTCCGAGGAACGAGCCGAAGTGGCCGCCCACATCCACGATTCGGTGTTGCAGACCCTCTCGCTGATCCAGCGACACTCCGACGATCCGCAGAAGATGGTCGGCCTGGCTCGCCGCCAGGAGCGCGAACTCCGGAACTGGCTCGATCCCGATCGGGTCAACCGGAAGGGTGGCAGCGTCCGTGGTCAGCTCGACGAGTTGATCAGCGACATCGAAGACCTGCACGGCATCACGATCGACGCCGTGGTCGTCGGCGACTGCCTCGTCGATGCACCGGTGTCGACACTCCTCGCCGCCGTGCGTGAGGCAGCCGTCAACGCCGCAAAGCACGCCGGAGTCGACCGGCTCGACATCTACATCGAAGTCCAGCCCGACGCCATCGAGGCCTTCGTCCGAGACGCCGGTGCGGGATTCGATCCCGAAGCGGTCCCCGAGGACCGCCAGGGCATCCGGCACTCGATCCGGCAGCGCATGCAACGTGTCGGCGGCTCGGCCATGATCGTGTCGGAGCGGGGACACGGGACCGAGGTCGAACTCCGGCTACCCCGCACGACCAGGACAACAACCGACACACCGCTTACCGACACACCGCTTACCGACACACCGCCTCCCGACATACCGTTGGAACGCCAGGACACCGCCAACCCCACCGGCTCGTCGTCCCCGTCACACGACCCGATGCAGACGGAACAGGAGACCACCACGCCATGAGGTCACGACCATGAGCTTCCAACCAACCGTCGTCCTCGTCGATGATCACGATCTCGTTCGCGCCGGCGTGCGGGCCCAGCTCGGCGATTCGGTCTACGTGGTCGGTGAGGCCGGCGACGTCGCCGAAGCGGTCGATGTCATCTGTGATCGCCCTCCCGATGTCGTGTTGCTCGACGTCCACCTCCCATCGGGCACCGGCAGCGACGTCATCAAGGCCGTGCTGGCCCGCAAGGTCGACACCAAATTCCTCGCCCTGTCGGTGTCCGATGCTCCCGACGACGTGATCGCCGTGATCCGCTCCGGCGCTCGCGGCTACGTCACCAAGTCGATCAAGGGCCCCGAATTGGTCGACGCCGTGCGCCGAGTCGCCGAAGGCGATGCCGTCTTCTCGCCTCGACTCGCCGGCTTCGTGATCGACGCGTTCTCGGCCGACATCCCCGAGCCCGCCGACCCCGAACTCGACCGACTCTCACCCCGTGAGCAGGAAGTCATGCGCCTCCTGGCCCGAGGCTACGCCTACAAGGAGATCGCCCGCCGGTTGTCGATCTCGATCAAGACCGTGGAAACCCACGCCTCCGCCGTGCTCCGCAAGCTCCAGCTCTCCTCCCGTCACGAACTCACCAGCTGGGCCGCTCGCCGTCGCATGCTCTGACATTGCACTCTCACATTGCACCGGCTTCGCCGGTGGGCTTCGCCGATCTGGGTTGCCCGTTCGTTGGCCTGCTTGCTCTCACATTGCACCGGCTTTGCCGGTGGGCTCTGCCGATCTGGGTCTTGCGTTCGTGGGCCTGCTTGCTCTGACATTGCACCGGCTTTGCCGGTGGGCTTTGCCGATCTGGGTCTTGCGTTCGTTGGCCTGCTTGCTTCGCGGCGCACGCTTGAGAGGGCTGTCAAATCGTGACGCTTCGGCACCTGCGCTTCGCCTGTTTGGATCCGGCGCGGGCAGCGGGGCGATTGACGAGTGACGAAAGTCTCCGGTAGGTTGATGTACCTACCACTCCGGTGGCAGCTCGGCATATGAGGGTGTGCCGGGGTCCTTGGCGGGACTCCGTACGACGCGAAAGGTATGCATGACCCGCTCGATCGCCCCGCTCTCACCGCAGCCGGATCCCGCCGAACCAGGCAGATCTGCCCGTTCGGCACTGCCCATCACCGCCGGCCCCGCCCGAGGGATCGCAATGGGTGCCGCCCTGAGCGCACCCCTGTGGATCGGCATCCTCTATCTCCTCCGGTTGGCCTTCTGAGCCCCACCGACGGACGCCATCGACACGCCAGCGACCTCGCAGCCGAGCTACGGGCATCTCCTCGAGCGACGGCACCCCGTCGGTTGGGCGCAGCCGAGCCGCGCCTCAGCTCGATGGCGTGAGACCCTCGTCGGGATAGGGGAACCAGCGAAGCGATTCGAAGTCGGCCGTCGTCGTCGGCACACCCTGCGACGCCATCGGTCGACAGCGAGCGCCGTCCAGTTCGGCCCGAGCCAGCGCCGCATAGTGCGAGAGATCGTGATCGGACATCTGGCGTCGGCGATCCGGGTAGGTCATGACCCCACCGGCGTAGTCGATCTCGCGTAGCGACATGAGCGGCGAAAGCCGGTCGGCATCGCGATGGCGCCACAATCCGGTGCTCGGCTCGAAGGTGTAGCACGGCAGGAGCGCCCCACCATGGGCGGCAACGAGCTGCACGGCCTCGATGAGGTAGTCGAAGGTCTCGTCGTCGATGAAGTAGTTGAAGTTGACTCGAACCCAGCCGGGTTTGATGCCTTCGCAGCCGCTGGTGATCTCGCGCTCGAACGCATGCGATCGGTCGAGGTCGATGCCGAGCAGGCGGTGGCCGTAGGGTCCGGCGCACGAGCAACCACCGCGGGCCTGGATCCCGAACAGGTCGTTGAGCACGGCGACCACGAAGTTGTGGTGGAGATAGCGGTCGCCGAACTTGATGACGAACGAGACGATCGACAGTCGCTCGGCGTCGTGGCTCCCGAGGATCTCGATGTTCGGTGAGGTGTCCCACGCGGCGATGGCCCGAGCCACGAAGCGCTCCTCGCGGCTGGCGGATCTCGTCGACCCCGACGGCCGCCTTGAGCTGGAAGACCAGGCCGGCACGGATGGACTCGACGATCGCCGGCGTGCCGCCCTCTTCACGGTGGCTGATCTCGGTGAGATAATCGTGGTCTTCCGGGTTGACGTAGGCGACCGTGCCGCCGCCGGGCACCACGGGCACACGGTTGTCGAACAGTGAGCGCTTGGCCACCAGGATGCCGGGCGTGCCGGGGCCGCCGATCAGTTTGTGGGCCGACAGGAACACGGCGTCGTAGCTGGTGTCGGCGTCGGCCGGGCCCATGTCGATGTCGACATAGGGTGCGGCCGCAGCGAAGTCCCAGAACGCCAGTGCGCCGTGTTCGTGGAGGGTCTTGGAGACGGCGGCGGTGTCGGTGATGATGCCGGTCACGTTCGATGCCGCCGAGAACGAGCCGATCTTGATCGGCCGGTCGGCATGGCGCTCGAGTTCGGCTCGAAGGTGGTCGAGATCGACGTGACCATCGGCCGACTCTGCGATGGTGACGACATCGGCAATCGACTCGCGCCATGGCAGCTCGTTGGAGTGATGCTCGAACGGACCGATGAAGACCACCGGTCGCTGGTCGGCAGGAATGGCGTCGGTCACGTGCCAACGGTCATCGAAATTCGACGGGACCCGTAGACCGAGCGCGCCGATCAACTTGTCGATGGCGTAGGTCGAACCGCTGCCGCAGAACAGCACGACATGGTCATCGGTGGCCCCGGTGCATTCGGCGATGATCGCTCGCGCCTCTTCTCGATAACGCGAGGTCTGGAGACCGGTGCCCGACGACTCGGTGTGGGTGTTGGCATACAGCGGCAGCACCGCAGAGCGGATGTAGTCCTCGATGAACGACAGTGATCGTCCCGACGCGGTGTAGTCGGCGTAGACCACCGGCCGAGGACCGAAGGGGCCGTCGAACACGTCGTCGGCGCCGATCACCGAAGCGCGAACCGTCTCGATCAGTGTCTCGACTCTTGGGGTCGTCATGCGACCACGATAGCCCTGGTAGCTCGGGCCCCGAGTCCGCCACGCTTCGGTTGCCGGAGTGGTGAACGGCGCGGCGCGACGGTGTCCGGGCGAGGTGGACTCGTGGGCGCAGCGAACGACTCCGGACGGGACGATTGCAGCGAGAACGGCTAGGTTCGGCGCCGTGTTCGTTCCTCGCGTGAGTCTTCCAGAACATCTGCCCGCCATCGATGCCCAGTGGTATGTCATCGATCAGCGCCAACAGGTGCTCGTCGTCGACGGAGCCATCCCGGTGGCGGCCGAGTCGCCCGCCTCGGGGTCGACCCATCTGCTCGGCCTCGACAACGGGGTGCCCGTCTACGCGGTCAACGCGGGGAAGTACCCCGACCTCCACGAGGACTACGCCGAGTCAGGTGCCTGGGTGAACCTTCGATCGCTGTTCGGCTCGGTCCCCGACGAGCAGTGGGCCATGGCCGGTCGAGCCGCTCAGGTCCTGACCTGGGAACGCGACCATCAGTTCTGTGGGCGCTGCGGGACCAAGAACGAGCCCCATCCGATCGATCGGGCCCAGGAGTGCCCGAAGTGTCAGATGCAGGCATTCCCTCGCCTGACGCCGGCCGTGATCATGTTGGTCGAGCGCGACGACGGCAAGGCGCTTCTCGCCTGGGGCGCTCGATTCCCCGGTCGCTTCTTCAGTGCCCTCGCCGGTTTCGTCGAACCGGGTGAGAGCCTCGAGGACTGTGTCGCTCGTGAAGTCCGCGAAGAGGTCGGGATCGAGGTGAGCGACATCACGTACTTCGGCAGCCAGCCCTGGCCGTTCCCGCACTCGGTGATGATTGGGTTCACCGCCCGCTACGCCAGCGGTGAGATCGTGGTCCAGGAGGAGGAGATCGTCGAGGCCGGTTGGTTCTCGCCCCACGAGCTGCCGCCGGCGCCCCGAGGTGGTCTGTCGATCGCCGGATGGCTGATCGAAGACTGGATCTCGCGCACGCAGCTGCCGCCGGCTGAGCTCTGCTCAGTCGTCTTTGAGGGCCACGGCGTTGGGCGTGACGTTCATCTTGGGTTCGTATTCGACCGACTCGCGCTCGACCTGAACGTTGCCCTGCGACGCCCGAAGTTCGGCCCGGCAGCTCGAGCAGGGGCCGTAGAACCGTTCGGTCACCTCGGTGTCGCAGCGCGGACACGCGTAGGTGAGGTCGGCGGGCACGGCGCCGAAGTCGCTGGTGGCACCATCGAGTGAGAACGGTTCGGCATGTTCATCGTTGGCGGCCACGGTCTCCATCGTAGGGAGCCATCACGATGGCCAGCACTCGTTGGTGAGGTGTTGTTCCTCGACGGAGCGACGAGACGGCGGTCACTGCTAGTGTCGAAGACGGTTTGTCCCTCTCCCGAATGGAATGCAATGGCTTCGGTTGTCCTCAAAGATGTGAACAAGGTGTATCCAAACGGCTATCACGCCATTCATGACTTGAACCTCGACATCGAAGATGGCGAGTTCCTGGTGCTTGTCGGTCCTTCGGGTTGTGGCAAGTCGACCGCTCTGCGGATGGTGGCCGGCCTCGAAGACATCTCCGGTGGCGAGATGTACATCGGTGATCGCATCGTCAACGACGTGCATCCGAAGGATCGCGACATCGCGATGGTGTTCCAGAACTACGCCCTCTATCCGCACATGTCGGTGGCCGAGAACATCGGGTTCGCGTTGAAGCTCGCGAAGCTCCCGAAGGCCGAGATCGAAGAGCGGGTCGCCAAGGCCGCCGCCATCCTCGACCTCACCGAGAACCTCGACCGCAAGCCCGGTCAGCTCTCGGGTGGTCAGCGTCAGCGTGTCGCCATGGGTCGAGCCATCGTGCGTCAGCCCAAGGCCTTCCTCATGGACGAGCCACTGTCGAACCTCGATGCCAAGCTGCGGGTGCAGATGCGAGCCGAGATCGCCGGGTTGCAGCGCGACCTCGGCGTCACCACGATCTACGTCACCCACGACCAGGTCGAGGCCATGACCATGGGTGATCGAGTGTGTGTGCTCAAGCGTGGATTCCTCCAGCAGGTCGACACGCCGCAGAACCTGTATGACTCACCCGACAACGTGTTCGTCGCCGGGTTCATCGGTTCGCCGTCGATGAACATCATGGTCTCGACCCTCGGCGGCACCGCCGAGGCACCCACGGTCACCATCGGTGATCAGACGCTGTCGGTGCCACCAGAGGTCGTGTCGGCCCGTCCCGCCATTGCGGCGTCGGTCGGCAAGGAAGTGGTCATCGGGATTCGTCCCGAAGACATGGAAGACGCCGCGCTCATGCCCGACACGCCGGCTGATCGGCTGTTGAAGACCAAGACGATCCTGCTGGAGTCACTCGGTTCGGAGGTCATCGTGCACTTCCCCCTGGGTGCTGAGCCGTTCAACATCATGGACGCCGAGTTCGAAGGCGAAGACGCCATCGAGAAGCAGCGTGACGCTGCGGGTCAGGCCATCTACACCGGCCGTTTCAGCCCGCGATCGATGGCCCGTATGGGTGCCGAACTCGAGATCGCCGTCGACACCAGTCGTCTGCACTTCTTCGACAAGGCCACCGGTCTCGCACTCCGCGACTGATCGCTCGGTCCCCGGAGGTCAGGCCCCAGCAGGCCAGGCCTGCGGGTGCCCGTGCCCTTTGGATGTCTGGGCCTCCGGGTGAGCGAGCATCGCCGGGCTCGATCGATCTGGACCGGGTCGCCGTCGCCAACCTAGGTTGGGCGGATGCTCCGACTCCGCCAAGTTGCCCTCGTTGCCAACGACCTCACCACCACCGAGAACGAACTCGCCCAGGCGCTCGGGCTCGAGCGATGTTTCCGAGATCCGGGCGTGGGGGAGTTCGGCTTGCGCAATGCGCTGTTCCCGATCGGCGATCGCTTCCTCGAGATCGTGTCGCCGACCAAGGAGGGCACGACCGCCGGTCGTCTGCTCGAGCGCCGATCGGGCGACGGCGGCTACATGGTGATCCTCCAGACCGACGAGCTCGAGGCCTTTCGCGAGCGGTTCGACGCCAACGGCGTGCGTGTGGTCTACGAGGCGGTGACCGACGGGATCGTCGGCCTCCACCTCCACCCGAGTGATCTCGGGTCGGCCATCGTGTCGATCGATCAGGCCGACGAACCGGCGGAATGGCCTTGGGCCGGTCCGGTGTGGCGTGCGCACCAGCGCCACGACGTCACGAGCGACCTCGTCGGTGTCGAACTCCAGGCCGACGATCCTGCTGCCACCGCGGCGCGCTGGGCAGGTGTGCTCGGACGCTCGGTCGACGATGCCGGCGATGGTACCCACACGATCGAGCTCGATGATGCGTCGCTGCGGTTCACGCCGGTGCGTGATGGTCGAGGCCCCGGCGTGAGTGCGATCGACGTCGTCGCCACCGACCGTTCGCAGGTGGGAGCGATCATCGAACGCGTCGGCGTTCGGATCAATTTCGTCTGATCGGCCACGCAGAGTGCGCCTCGACCCCGCAACGAAGTAGTTTGTCGGGCAGAAGGTGGAGAGGCGAAGGTGTAGAGACATGTTGTGGCTCGTCGTCGTAGGCGTACTCGGTCTGGTGCTCGGCTGGATCGTGCGCGGCCGGTCTTCGCCCAACCGCCGTGATCTCGTCGAGTACGACGAACGTGCGCAGCGAGCCGAGCGGCGGTTGCGTTCGGTGGTCGTCGAACGAGACAACGAGCATGCGAGCGTGCTCACCTTGCGGGCCGCGCTGCGATCCGAGCGCCAGCTGCTCGACGGGGTCGCGGATCAATCAGGGGTCGACCCCGAGACGTTCCGCAGGATCATCTCGAAGGAGTATCTGGGGCGCGAGTTGGTGGTCTCGCCGGCGAGCCTGGTCGACTTCGACTTCGGGACCAACCGAGCGGCCGATGCCGAGGTCGAGGAGCTGCAACGGCTCTTGCGGGCGAAAGAGACCCAGCTCGCCGAAGCCAGAGAACAGATCCACCGCATCAGAGCCGACGTCGAGTCACTCGCCGTGGCCGGTCGTCCCGCCAACAGTCAGACGTCGGGGGCGGTGCTCACCGATCCCTCGGCTCATGGCGAGCGCGCAACGACCACGACCGTGGTCGGCGATTTCTCGGTTGGAGCCGAGCAGGAAGCGAACGAGGGCAGGCTCAGCGAGGCAACGCTCGACGTGCGCGAGGAACCGGCGGTGATCGACCTCTGTGACACCGAGCCAAGGCGGTCGCGTCCGACCGTGCAGGGTCCGGGTGTGCAGGGTCCGGGTGTGCAGGGTCCGGGTGTGCAGGATTCGGGCGTGTCGGTTCCGGCCGATTCTCCGGTGATCTCGCCCGAGCGCCTGCGGTTCCTCGAAGATCGGGCCGCATCGGCCCAGCTGCTCGCCGAAGAGGTGGCCACCTTGCGGGCCCGCCTGGCCGACACCGCCGTCGCCAACGACGACGTCCGCGCCCGCATCGAGTTCCGTCGCAGCCTCGACAACGAGCTCGCGCAACTCGTCGCCCACCTCGACGAGTTACGTGTGCGCGCTCGCGGCCGAGAAGCCGCTGACCATGCCAGACGAGGGTGCCGACCCCGTACTCTGAACCAATGGGTGACTCCGAACAACGTGAGACGGTGACCGTCGAGCCGCTCACTGCTCCACCCGACGTGGTGGCACGCATCCCCGGTTCCAAGAGTCACACCAATCGGGCGCTGGTCTGCGCGGCCCTGGCCACCGGCACCTCGATCTTGCGGGGTGCCCTCTTCGCCGATGACACCGAGGCCATGGTCACCTCACTTCGCGATCTCGGGGTCTCGATCGAGGTCGACGAAGCAGCACAGACGATGACCGTTCACGGCTGCGGCGGCGAGCTGCCTCGGGCCGATGCGTCGATCGATGTTCGTCAGTCGGGCACGACCGGCCGGTTCCTGCTCCCCGTGCTCGCGTTCGGCACGGGGACCTTGACCATCGACGGGCACCCCCAGCTACGAGCCCGGCCGTTCGGCGAACTCACCGACGCGCTCGCTGCGGTCGGGGTCCGCACCGAGGGCGACACCCTCCCGATCACCGTGATGGGGCGCAATTCGTCGTCGAGCGGAAGCGGCTGGGGCGGAGGGCAGGTCAGCGTCGGCGGATCGGTGTCGAGCCAATTCCTGTCGGGCCTCCTGCTGGCTGCGCCCTGTGCCGCCGGTACGACGATCATCGATGTCGAGGGTGAGCTCGTGTCGGCGCCCTACATCGATCTGACGATCGCCACGATGCGCCACTTCGGAGCCGAGGTCACCGCCGACGGTCATCGGTCGTTCGCCGTCGCCGCCACCGGCTATCACGGAGCGACGATCGACCTCGAACCCGATGCGTCGGCCGCTTCCTACTTCTTTGCCGCTGCCGCGGTCACCGGTGGCACGGTCCGGGTCGAGGGGCTCGGGACCAACTCCATCCAGGGGGATCTCGCGTTCGTCGAGGTGCTGGCGGCGATGGGCGTCACGGTCGAGCAGGGTCCCGACTGGACCGAGGTGCGGGGAACCGGCGAACTCCACGGCGTCACCGTCGACATGGCCGATTTCTCCGATACCGCGCAGACGCTCGCCGTCGTCGCCACCTTTGCCGACTCGCCAACCGTCATCACCGGGATCGACTTCATCCGCCGCAAGGAGACCGACCGGATCGCTGCGGTGGTCAACGAGGTTCGACGCCGGGGAATCGATGCATCCGAAGACGCCGACGGCATGACGATCCACCCAGGTACGCCCACGCCGGGCACGGTCGAGACCTACGACGACCATCGCATGGCCATGAGCTTTTCCTTGCTCGGTCTGGTGCATCCCGGCATCGTCATCGCCGATCCGCGGTGTGTCGCAAAGACCTTTCCGCACTTCTTCCGCGAGCTCGAGCGGCTTCGTTCGACCGACCCGACGGGGCCCGACGAAACCCGCCGCTAGCCTCGCCCCATGCTCGCCGCGATGCTCAGGGGTCCCCGTTCGGTCGAAGTCGTCTCGCTCCCCGAGCCGGTTGCCGCACCGGGCAGCGTGATCGTCGAGATCGATCGGTGCGGGATCGGTGGATCAGATCTGCAGGCCTGGATCACCGGCGAGTTGCCGGGGCCGGCGTGGTTCGGGCACGAGTGGGTCGGTCGGGTGACCGCGGTCGGCGACGGTGTGAACGACCGGTTCGTCGGTGAGCGAGTACTCGGCGCCGTTCCTCCGCCCTGTGGACGCTGCCGACCCTGCCGGGCAGGACTGTCGGATCACTGTGATCTGGTGCTCGAGATGATCGTCGGCGTCGATCCACTGTCGAGCGGTCATGGCGCGTTCGCCGAGCGGATCCGAGTCGATGCCCGACGAGTCTTTCGGGCGCCCGAGGCACTCGACGACGCAACGGTCTCTCTGGCCGAGCCGGCGGCGGTGGCGGCCCACGCCGTGGCCCGGCATCCGGTTCGCCTCGGCGACCTCGCCGTCGTCATCGGTGCCGGGACGATCGGGATGCTCGTTGCCGAGATCGTTCGCGCCGCAGGTGCCGGCGGAGTGGTCGTGATCGAGCCCGATCCCGGGCGGCGCGAGGTCGCGTGCGATCTCGGTGCCGATGCCGCGTTCGCCCCTGGCGACGGCGCCCGCCGATGGCTCGAGGACCGGAGCCACGGGCTCGGGGCCGACCTGGTCTACGACTGCGCGAGCAGCGCCGAGGCGTTGGCCTCGACGGTCACGCTCGTGCGACGGGGAGGCGGCATCGTGGTGGTGGGGGTCGGACAGGGTGGCCAGCTCCCGTGGACGACCAAGACCCACGAGCGTGAACTCACCGTGCGAGCGTCATTGGGCTACAACATCGGCGACATGCGACGAGTGCTCGACCTCATGGCCGACGACCGACTCCGCCTCGGGTCGATGATCGACCCCACACCGGTGCCGCTGAACGCGATCGCCGAGATCCTGGCAGAACACGAGCACGCCCCACTCGGACGGGCCAAGCGACTGGTGGCGCCGAACCTCTGACCCGGTCGGCTCAGTCGGCGGCCAGCTCGGTGAGGAACTCGTTGGCCCACGCGATGGCATCGGTGGCACGGACGTTTTCGCGCAGTGCGACCATTCGCTGGCGAGCGTCATCGGGCGACATCTCGACCGCGGCCATGATGGCGGACTTCACACCGTCGATGTCGTAGGGATTCACCAGGAGCGCCTGAGACATCTGATGCGCCGCACCGGCGAACTCCGACAGCACCAGGGCCCCCGAGTCTTCGATCCGGCAGGCCACGTACTCCTTGGCGACCAGGTTCATGCCGTCGCGGAAGGGGGTGACGAGCATGACGTCGGCTGCTCGGTACATGGCGAGGAGCTCGTCGAACGACCGAGTCTGATGGAGGTAGTGGATCACCGGAACGCCGAGGCGTCCGTAGTCACCATTGATCTCGCCCACCAGGCGTTCGACGCGTTCGCGCAGCGAGACGTAGGCCTCGACGTTGTCTCGGCTGGGTTGGGCGATCTGGATCATGGCGATCTGCGAGGGGTGGAGCCGCTCCTCCTCGAAGAGCTCCTTGAAGGCCCGGAGGCGGACATCGATGCCCTTGGTGTAGTCGAGCCGATCGACACCGAGGAGCACGAACTGCGGGTTGCCGAGGCGGGCTCGGAGGTCGCGAGCCGCTTCGGTGACGGTGTGCTCGCTGGCGGCGCTCTCGAAGCGGATGGCATCGATCCCGATCGGGAACGCTCGAATGCCGATGCGGCGGCCGTTGAGCGAGACGTGGGTGGCGTCGATCTCCTCGGCCATGCCCAACATGATCGACAGCCGGTGGAAGTTCGCCGCGTCGGCCGGTGACTGGAAGCCGACGAGGTCGGCACCGAGGAGGCCGTCGGTCAGGGTGTTGCGCCACGGAATCTGGAGGAACAACTCCGGCGGCGGGAACGGGATGTGGAGGAAGAAACCGATCTTGAGGTCGGGGCGGAGCTCGCGCAGCATGCCCGGGACGAGATGGAGTTGATAGTCGTGGACCCACACCGATGCGCCTTCGGCTGCGGCGGCCGCAGCCGCCTCGGCGAAGCGACGGTTGACCTTGCGGTAGCTGTTGAACCAGTGCCGGTGGAAGACCGCCGGTTCGACCTTGTCGTGGTAGAGCGGCCAGATCGTGCCGTTGGACATGCCCTCGTAGTGGTTCTCCCGCTCTTCCTCGCTGAGGGTGATGGGTACCAGGCGCAGCCCGCCGTGATCGAACGGCTTCAGGTCGCTCTCGACGTCGGCGCCGGCCCAGCCCAGCCAGGCCACACCGTCGTACTCGGCCATGGCCGGAGTCAGCGCAGACACCAGTCCACCAGGCGAAATCTCCCAGCTGGAGCGGCGTTCTTCGCCGTCGACTCGACTCACCGGGAGACGATTGGCGACGATCACGAGATCAGCAAGTGGTGACGTCATGGCACCAGTAAAGCCGGTCTGCGAACGGAATGTGGGGTGTGGCGACGCTTCGTCGTGTCAACCCTCGATCGTGGTGAGATTCGATCGCCAGGAAGCGTTCCCACCGGCGTCGTAGGCCTTGACGCTGTAGGTGTAGCTGACGCCGGGCTCGACGGAGGCATCGATGAACGACGAAGTGTCGGAGGTGGCGAGCATCGCTCCCACCGATCCGTCGGTCGAGCGGGAGATCTCGTAGCCGGTGACGCCGACGTTGTCGGTGGCGCTCGTCCAGGTCAACACGATCGTGCCGCCCGTCGCCAAGCCGTTCAGGCCCGTGGGGGTCGAGGGGCGGACCGTGTCGGTGGAAACACCGACCGTCGACGTGACGGCGTGATTGCTCCGCCAGCTGCGATTCGCCGCGGCATCGATGGCGCGAACCGAGTAGGTGTACTCCTGGCCGGGGATGACCGACGCATCGGTGAAGGTCGGGGTCTCGGATCGGCCGACCTCGATCGCCGGCAGACCGTTGTCCGACCGGAAGACGATGTAGCGGGCAACCCCGACGTTGTCGGTCGATGGCTTCCATGAGAGCGACACGGCGGTCGACGAGGTCGTCTCCACGGCGAGCCCCTTCGGCGGTGATGGCTGCTCGTCATCGGTGGTGACGGCGGAGGGCTGGATCGTTACGAAGTTGCTCCGCCAGCTGCGGTTGCCCGAGCCATCGATGGCGGTGATCGTGTAGGTGTAGGTCTCGGTGGGGACGATCGTGGTGTCGGTGTAGTCCAGCTGCTGGGCGATCTCGAGGACCGGGCCGACGGTGCCGTCGGTCGAGCGCCGAACCTCGTAGCCCGTGACGGCGAAGTTGTCCGTCGAACCGCTCCAGCGGAGCTCGACACGCTCTTGGGTCGTGGTCGCCACGAGTCCCTTGGGTGTCGTCGGCCGTTCGGTGTCGGTCGCCACCGATTCGTCGCAGAAGCGGCCGATGCCGCTCAGCCAACGACCGCCCGACTGGCTGACGTCGCCACCGACCCACAGGCAACCATCGGAAGCACCGAGCAGGGCCCAGGCCCCGGCGGCGCCGGACAGATCGAGACGCAGGTCGTCGATGCGGTCACCGGTCGTGCCGTCGAAGGCTGCGACGGAGCGCACCGGTGTCCAGGTGCCGGGACTGAACACGTTGGTGGGGAACAGCTTGCCGCCCTGGGACGACTCGAGCAGGTAGCTCCAGCAATGGCAGCCCGCATAGACGCGGTTGCCGACGGTTTGGAGGACCTGGAAGTCGCCGCCACCGTAGAGCGGTGAGTTGGCGAGGAAGGAAGGGGAGCCGGCGAAGTAGAGCTGGCGTCGCTCGAGGGTCTGCCCGTCGAGGATGTAGAGCATGTGTTCCTCGCCTCCGACGAACACCAGATCGTTGGTCACCGCAATGCTGAATTGGCGGCCCGTGCGGTTCAGGTTCGGTTCGAACGGTGCAACGCCGGGCACGAGCGCTCCGTCTGCGGTCTGCACGGCGGCGAATCGATCGCCGTGGGTTGCGTCGCCGTCGACCGAGCTGAAGAAGCCGGCGAGATAGAGGCGCGAGCCATCGACACTGGGTTCGATGTCCCACACGCCGCCACCGGCGACCTGTGGTGCGAAGGTGGCGTCGGGGCGACCATCGGTCAAGGAGACCCGACCCACTCGGCTCAGTTGGCGTCGGACACTGCCGTTGTCGATGTGGGTGAAGTTGCCGCCGACGTAGAGCCAGGGACCGGAGACATCGAGGGCCCGGCCGACGGGAAGGGCATCGGTCCAGGGTCGCTCGAGGCCGGCTCGCCACGAGGGGTCGAGCGCGCCCGTGGTGGGATCGAGCGCGGCCAGGCCGGCGGTGTTGGCGACCCCCTCGACCGAGGAGAACTCACCGGCGATGAACAGTCGGGAGCCATCGGGCGAGAGTTCGACGGCGTAGACCGAGCCGCCGCGAACGTCCGGATCGAACGACTCGATCAGGTTGCCATTGCGGGCGTCGAACGCCGCCAGCGCAGTACGAGGGACCGAGCGCCCGCCCGGGCCCGACACCGCAGTGGTGAACTTCCCGCCGGCGTAGATCACGTCGCCCCGCTGGGCGAAATCCCAGACCTGGGCGTCGAAGTTGTTCGATGTCGAGTCGAGTTGACCGGTCACGCCCCAGGTCGGTTCGGCGCCGGGAGCGATCTCGGCACCGGCGCCCGGTGCCAGCAGGCTCAGCGAAGCGGTCGTGCCGACGAAAGCGAACACGAAGGAGAGCGCACGGAGGAGGCGACGAACGGGCGGTGATGCTGTCGACAGCGGGAACGGTGATGGCGAGTCCACCCAACACTGGTCGGATGCTCCCGCTCAAAGCTGAGGACCAGGGGTGTCAGGCGGTGAACGTACCGTTGGCGTCGAGATGGGCAGAGCGACCGATGCCCTCGCTGGTCATCAGCTCGCTCATCAAGGCCGGATCGGTCGAGGATCCCCACGTGCGAGCGCCGTCGTCGGTGAGGAGCGCCGCGAGCGCCACGGTCGGGCCCTCTCGGTCGTGCATCACGGTGTACCCCTCGATGGTGACCGGCCCGATGTGATCCTCGGCAACGGCGCGGGAAGGGACGCGGTCGATCACCTCCTGCATGTCGGCACTGACGAAACCCCCGTCACGGGGTTCGGTCGAGTAGAAACCGGCAGCGTGCTTGGTGGTGTAGCCACCGTTGGAGGTGATGAGTCCGAGGTCGCCGGGGTGGGCCCGCAGCCGCTCGACCATGGTGACGATCGAGTGGCTCACGTAGTTGTTGAGCGGACCACCGGCGAAGGGAAGACCACCGGTGACGGTGAGCTCGCGATCGAGTCCGAGGCCCAGTTCGCTGGCCCCGATCTGCACCGCCGAGGGGAAACACGAGTAGAGATCGACGTGGTCGGCCTGGGCGGGGGTGAGCCCGGTGAGTTCCTCGAGCCCGTGGCCGCAGGCGGCGATGGCGGGGGAGGAGTGGAGGTCTCGTCGCTCCGAGACGGCGTACGTGTCGTGACCGTCGGTGCCGGCGAGCGGGAAGACCCACCGATCGCGAGGCACTCCGGCGGCCTCGGCTGCAGCCACCGAACACATGATGATGGAGGTCCCCTGATCGAGATCCCAGTTGGAGTTCATCGCCTTGGTGTAGGGGAAGCCGACCATGCGGTTGTCGGACGTCGCTTCTCGGATCTGGTCGGCGGTCATCGGGGTCCGTGACCACGCCTCGGGGTTGGCGGCGGCCACGGCGTTGAACCGTTCCCAGAGCGCGGCGATGCGGGTTCGGTGATCGTCGATCGATTCGCCGTTGGCGTGGCGAATCGCCGATTCGAAGATGGGGTAGAAGTTGATCGGCGCTTCGAGGCCGCGACCGCGCTCGAACTCGTTCGACATCGGGATGTCACCGGCGAAACGCTCGTCGGGCTCATCGAGCGGGACCTTGGCCAGGGCCTCGTCCTGCAGGATGGCATTCGACTCGAGACCGCGTGCCTTGCGACGGCGCCGGCTCCAGATGGTTTCGGCGCCGGTGAGCACCACGACCTCGAGCCGGCCGTCTTGGATGCGTTGGGCCAGGGCGTTCACGAACGATTGTGGTGTGTTGCCGCCGTCGTAGGAGAGCAGCGTGGTGGCCTGGGGCGCTCCGATGGCCCTGGCCACGATTCGTCCGGGATCGGGGTAGCGCCAGGCGCCGTTGACGACCGCAACGGCGTCGACCCGCTCGAGCAGGTTCGGCGCGCCGGCGTCGTCGGCGGCGAGTGCCGTCAGATCGATCATCAGCTGCACGGGCTCGACGGCAGCGGCAGGATCGGTGAGACGGTGGCCCTGCTGGGCTACACCGACGATCACGGGCGTGGAAGGAGAGAGCGTCATGCTCTCTGTCTAGTGCCAGGCAATCACCCGAGCCAGGCGGTGTGGTGTGGGTTCGGATCGGCGGCGCCGGGTGCTGCGGTGTTGCGCGTGCGAGCGGAGCGAGTCAGGCGGTGTGGTCTGGTGTCGGATCGGCAGCGCCGGGTCTGCGGTGTTGCGCGTGCGAGCGGAGCGAGTCAGGCGGTGTGGGTTCGGATCGGCGGCCGGGTCTGCGGTGTTGCGCGTGCGAGCGGAGCGAGTCAGGCGGTGTGGTCTGGTGTCGGATCGGCGGCGCCGGGTCTGCGGTGTTGCGCGTGCGAGCGGAGCGAGTCAGGCGGTGTGGTCTGGTGTCGGATCGGCGGCGCCGGGTCTGCGGTGTTGCGCGTGCGAGCGGAGCGAGTCAGGCGGTGTGGTCTGGTGTCGGATCGGCGGCGCCGGGTCTGCGGAGCAGACCAAGGGTTACAGCAGGTCCTCGGTGGCAGGGTTGGAGAGCATGATGCCGAGGAACAGGATGACCAGGGCCAGGATCCCGCCGGCGGCGCCGGTGGCGGCCATGATCGATCGCTTGGCCGATGTGGCGTGCAGCGCGGCCGAGCCGCCGGCGGCCACCACGAGCAGGATCTTGATGCCCAGGGTGGCAGTCCAGCCCGACACGTTCGAGTAGTCGACGGCGAGCATGTTCCAGATGCCGGTGATGAACGCGAGCCCGAATGCCGGCCAGGCGACCATGGCGAACCCGTTGGCGGCCGACTTGGTCACCTCGGGCCCGAACGTGCGCAGACGGGGGACGAGCCCGGCCAGCACGATCTGGCCGCCGACCCACACGGTGGCGGCGAGTACATGGAGGAAGATGCGGACGGTGTCGAGCGAGACGGAGAGCACTGGGTCACGCTAGTGGTTGCCACCCGCCGCTCGGCGAGCACGTGAGCTGTCGGCTGTCGAGCCCAGTCGCACGAACCGCCGACCGTCGAACCCGTTTCTGGGCTCGACGACCGGCGGTTGACGGCAATGGCGTCGTGGGCCGACGAATCAGGTCAGCGGCGGCCGAGCACCTTGCCGAGGAGTCCGCCCAGGCCTCCCTTGGTCGAGCCCTTGCCCTTGGTGAGATCGATGAGGTCGTCCATCATCGAGCCGTCGCCGTCAGCGTCGAGAATGGAGGCGAGACCGCCGAGCCCGGGGCTCTTGGCCTCCGATGCGAGACGTTCCTCGCCGAGCATGGTGCCAAGACCGCCGGCGTCCAGGCCCTTTTCGGATTTCTGCTTGGCGAGGTAGCCGAGCACGAGTGGCGCGAGCATGGGCAGCAGTTTGGCGATGGCGCCGCTGTCGAGTCCGGTCTGGCCGGCCAGCTGCTGCTCGACGCCGTTGCGCTTCTGGCCGAGGACGTGACCCAAGATGGCATTGCCATCGGCGCCACCACCGCTCTGCACCAGGCTGCCCAGCTGGTCGAAGACGCTCGGATTGTGATCGTCGAGTGCCGAGGACAGCTTGGCGGCGCCCTCGGGCTGCTTGGCGTTGTTCGCGAGCCCGGCGATGATCGCGGGCAAGGCCGAGTCGATGGCGCCCTGTGCCTTGGCGTCGTCGGTGCCGAGCGCCTGGGCGATCTGGGCGATCCCGCCCGATCCGAGCTGCGAGAGGAGGCCGTCGGTGAGGTTGGACATGTCACTGCCTTTCGTGGCACACCGCCGCAACGGCGTGGCCAGGGATTTCCGGTGACCGTGTGTCGCCGCGAGCCGACCATCGCAGTCGGCCCGGGAGGCAGGGTAACCGACGGTGACGAGCCGTTGGGTCGTCGCTACGTGGGGCGTTGGAGCGGACGCTCTCTGCGAACTTTGCCCTGGTGACACGGGTTTTTCCGGCGATCGTCGATTGCCACGGAACGTGCCGACTACGCTACCCAGCGGGCGGAGTTGGTGCCGATGAGGATGTTTTGTGGCTCCAGCTCGTGTTTTGACCTTTCCGGCGAGTTCTGCCTCTCTGCGGCGCTTCGCCCTCGTCGTGTTGTCTGCGATCGTGTTCTTGCTGTTGGCGGGCACCGCGCTGGCGTCGATCGGTACGGCACGTCCGATGATGTCGACCCAGCAGCTCGGCATGTCGGGGGTCGAGCCGGGCGATCTGCCCGACGTCACGCTGCTGGTCGGAGCGAAGGGCAATGACGACATCGCCGTCACCATCAGCGACGACCTCCTGCCGGCCCTGCGAGCCCTCGACGGTGTGCATTCGGTGGCGACCGAAGCCGTTTCGAGCGGTCGACAGGCCGTGTACGTCTCGATCGACGACACCGCCGATGCCGAGTTGCTCACGACCATCTCCGCCACGGTCACCTCCGTCATGCCCGGCACCCCGGCGCTCGTCGGCGGACGTGCCGTTGCCGACCGCGATCTCCTCGACCGTCTCAACCGTTCGCTTCTCGTCGCGATCGCCCCGGTCATGATTCTCCTCGCCGTCATGGTCACGGTGTCGGTCGGCGGTCGCTACGGCCTCGCGGTCGCCGCCTCGGTCGCCCTGGCGACGCTGACCGCCGGCCTGCTCGGGGCCCAGTCGGTGGGCCGCTTCGACGGGTCGTTGTCGACCACGGGCGTCCCGGCGGTGCTCGCCGGCGT
The DNA here is from genome assembly GCA_963698395.1 of uncultured Acidimicrobiales bacterium. Classification (GTDB taxonomy): domain Bacteria; phylum Actinomycetota; class Acidimicrobiia; order Acidimicrobiales; family SZUA-35; genus JBBQUN01. Next base: position 397,963 of record CAVOQQ010000004.1, on the reverse strand, counting down.
CCTGGTGTCGTCGGTGCTGGCCTTCCGGCTCCTCGAATGGTTCAAACAACCCCAGGGTGACGATCCGGCGGCATCGATCCGGTCGGCGATCCGGCTCCTGCTCCCCGAACTCGCACTCCTCGTCGGCGGCCTGATCGGTGCGGCGGTGCTCCTCGAGATCGTCGGTGCCTCTCGCACACCGGCCACCGGTGTGGCGATCGGCTCGATCGTCGCAGCGATCGTGACCTTCGCGGTGCTTCCCGCCATGCTCGCCACGCTGCAACAGGTGCCAGACGAGGATGACGACCGGCTGTTCCGCCTGCATCTGCCCGATGGGCGCGATGTGCCGACCCCGATCCTCGCCGGTTTCGGCATCTTCCTGCTCTGTCTCGGCGCCTTCGCCACCCGGATGCCCAGCGGCGAACTGCTCGATGAATCAGCGCTGCCGTCGGGCGTCACCTCCCGCTCGGTCGCCGAAACGCTGCGATCCACCGGTGGTGATCCCACGTCGGCGCTGCTCGCCACCATCGGCAGCAGCGACGGTGTCGTTCGACCGGAGCAGCTGTCGGCCTGGGCCCGCACGGTTTCGGCCATGCCGAGCGTCGGCTGGGTCGAGAGTGCGTCGGGCCGCTATGTCGACGGCACGCTGGTCGTTGCTGCCCAAGCCGACCGGTTCGTGCAGGACGACGACGTCCTCGCCGTGGTCACCCCCAGCGTTTCGGCTCGCTCGATCGGGGCTCGCGAGCTGAACGACATGGTTCGCAGCGTCGATGTCCCGGGTCTCGAGATCACCCTCTCGGGTGTGCCTGCCGATGCGCTGCGTGCCGCAGAATCCGGATCCGGACTGCTGATCCTGCTCGTCGTCGCCCTCGCTGCCGGCGGCGCCATCGCCGCCTTCGTCATCGTCGGTTCCCGCACGACCGCGGCGATCGTTGCCGTCACCCGCCTCGTCGGGGTCGGCGGAGCGCTCGGCGTGTACAGCGTGGTCGTCGGCGATGCCACCATGAGCGAACTCCAGATCATCGCGTTGGTGGTGTCCCTCGGTGTCGGGCTCTTCGAACTCGGTGTCCTCCGTCGTCTCGCCATGCAGGATTCGAGTATCGAGGACGTGATCGCCGCCGACCCGGGCGCCATGGAGTCGGCCGAGCAGTCGGGCTTCGACCATGCCGACATCGACAACGATCGCATGACCGAAGCACTGCGCACCGAGGGGCGGGCGGCCGTCGTCGGCATGGCCGTCGTCGCCGTGTGCGGCATGGGGCTGCTCGCCAGCGACCTCGAGATCGCTCGACGCCTCGGCATCGGACTGGCTGCGGTCATGATCGTCGAGCTCCTGATCGGCACCTGGCTGCTGCGACCGGCGCTGCTGGGCGAGCGCCTCTTCTATGTCTCGTTCCTCGACGCCGAAGCCGCTCGACGCCCGAGCGCTCGCCTGGCCGAGCTCACCGGCACCTCGGGGTCGACGCCCCCGGTGCTTGCTTCCGGCTCGTCGACCGTGCTCGCCAACGGAGCGGCCAATGCTGCCGCAATCGCAACGTCGATGGCAACCATTCACGACCAGGCGTCGGCGGCCGATGGGCTCAGTGCTGCTCAGATCGTGGACGCCAACGGAGGTTCTGACATGTTCCCCAATCGCCGCTCAACCGACCGCCTCGACGACGAGCACGGTGCTGTCGAGACCCGACCCCTGATCGACCCGCAGTGGCGGCGAATCGTGCAGGGGCTGTTGCGGGCCGAGTTCAGCTTCCAGAACGATCCGGCGAACGCCGAGCTCTCCACGGTCTTCGTCGAGAACACCCCGGTATTCGACGAGCTGGTCGAGCACAACCTCGCCCTCCGATCCAACGGATTCCGGGTCGTCGGCAAGGGTCCTCGGCTCGTGAAGGTCCAGGCGGTCGACGCCTCGTCACCCGTCACCATCGCCATCACCGTCGACCACCCCGAGCGTCGCCTCATGGACCGAGATGGCCGCTTGCTCGGCGTTCGTCGTCCCGAGCGGCGTGAGGGCATGCTCTGGCTGGCGCAGGATCCCTCGGGTCGCTACCGCATCGCCGAAGCGGTCGATCTCGGTACCGCCGCCGACTCCATCGCCGCACCCGTGCCGGCGATCGCGCCCACGGTCGCACTCACGGTCTGAAGAGGGTAAAGATGCAGGGATGAACGCCACCCCTGCATCTTCTGTGTCCTCTGATTCTGTGTCCTCTGATTCTGTGTCCTCTGAGTCTGCCGTCTCCTCCGGCCCTGCTGCCGTCGATCGAGTCGGTCACGGCCGGCCGCCGAGGGTGGCGGTCGAACCGAAGTCCGGTCGTGCGGCATCGCTCGAACTCGCCGTCACCACGGGTGGCGGCGAAGTCGTTGCCATCGAACAGGCCGAAGCGCTCGTCTGGGCCGACGCCCGCGCCGTCGCGGCATTCCCCGAGATCATCGCCAGGGGCCCGGGCGTTCGGTGGATCGGCTTGCCCTTCGCGGGGATCGAGCCGTTCGTGCCGTTCCTCGACACGCACAACGCCAACGGCGACCGTCGAGTCTGGACGGCGGCCAAAGGGGTCTACGCCTCACCGGTCGCCGAACATGCGCTCATGTTGGGGCTGGCGGGCATGCGTGGTCTGGCCACCTACGCCCGGTCGACCGCCTGGTCGGCGCCCAGGGGGACCAACCTGGTCGGAGCGAACGTCGTCGTCTTCGGTGCCGGTGGCATCACCGAAGCCCTGTTGCCCATGCTCGAGCCGTTCGATTGTTGCGTCACCGTCGTGCGGCGACAGGCCGATCCGGTCGCGGGTGCCCATCGTGTGGTGACGCTCGACCAACGACTCGAGGTGCTGGCCGACGCCGACCTCGTCGTCCTCGCCCTGGCGCTCACCGATGAGACCCGTGGCGTCCTCGGCGCAGCCGAGTTCGAGGTGATGAAACCCTCGGCGTGGATCGTCAACGTCGCCCGGGGCGGCCACATCGACACCGACGCCCTGGTCGACGCCGTGCGTCGGGGCGCGATCGGCGGCGCCGGGTTGGACGTCACCGACCCCGAGCCGCTCCCCGAAGGACATCCGCTCTGGAGCGAGCCGCGGGTCATCATCACGCCCCACGTCGGCAACACCCCGGAGATGGGGATCCCGTTGCTCGCCGACCACATCACCGACAACGTTCGCCGTTTTGCCGCCAGCACCGAACTCGCTGGTGAGGTCGATGTCGAAGCGGGCTACTGACCGCTCACCCGTCTGTTCGAGAGGCTGAGCGCCGGTTCGGGCCGCGTTCGGAATGTCGCATTTTCGTGTCGATCGTGAAGGCCTTTGCAGAAGTAGTTGATCCGTGACCCTTGTCTCACTATGGTTCGCCCCTGTTGCTTGGAGCAGCGGGATCGACCCGTTGCTGCCACCGACGTCGACAAGGGGACCACATGGCCGTCACGGCACCATCATCCACGTCCCAGTCCGCCGGGGCTGGCTATCCGACGGTTGCCTCGAGAGCAGCCGCATGGGCTCACAAGAGCCCGGAGAGTGTGGCGATGCGCCACAAGGACCTCGGCATCTGGAACGAGTGGACCTGGGCACACACCTGGGAGACGGTGCTCAACGCCGCACACGGACTGCTCTCGCTCGGTGCCGGCGTCGGCGATCGCATCGCCATCCACGCCGAGGACCGTCCGGAGTGGGTCGTGCTCGACCTTGCGACCGTCGCCATCCGGGGCATCACCGTCGGGTTGTATCCGACGAACCCGGCAGCCGAGGTGGAGTACACCCTCAACGACTGTGGCGCGAAGATCATCCTGGCCGAAGACCAGGAACAGGTCGACAAGATCATCGAGGACTCACCGGCCGATGCCTTCCCGGTTCTCGAGCGGATCATCTACATCGAGGAGCGCGGCGTTCGGAGCTACGACGATCCTCGGCTGCTCGACTGGAAGGATTTCCTCGATCTCGGTCGTCATCACCGGGCGTCGCACCCCAACGCCGTGACCGATCTCATGGCTGCGGCCGAGGCCGACGACGTGATGACCCTTGTCTACACCTCGGGCACCACCGGCCCGCCCAAGGGCGCCATGCTCACGAATGCCAATGCGACCTTCGGTATCGACACCATCATCGGGACGCCCGAACGCATCCGCGGCGGCAAGCTCCCCGGCCCTGACGACGAGATCCTCACCTACCTGCCGCTGTGCCACATCGCCGAGCGCATCTTCTCCACCTGGCACCTGGTCGCCTACTCCTCGAAGCTGAACTTCGCCGAGGGCGTCGGATCGGTCAATGCGAACCTGCGAGAGGTGCAGCCAACGCTGTTCTTCGCAGTGCCTCGCATCTGGGAGAAGCTGCACGCCAGCGTCATCATCAAAGGCAACGATGCCAGCCGCGTGAAGAAGTTCGTCTTCAAACGGTTCATGATTCTCGCCGGCTGGATCGGCCGCAAACGCACCGAGAACAAGGGGTCGTGGACCCCGGCTACCCGAATCGCTTACGCGTTCGGCTGGGTTTTCGTCTTCCGGGCGTTGCGTGATCGTCTCGGGCTCCGCAAGGTGCGCTACGCCGGTTCGGGTGCGGCACCGATCGCCCCCGAAGTGCTCGAGTTCTTCCAGGGCATCGGGCTCGACGTCTTCGAGCTCTACGGCCAGACCGAGAACACCGCCGTTGCCACGGCAAACCTTGCCGGTCGGGTCATCCTGGGCACGGTCGGCGAGCCGTATCCGGCCATCAAGGACGGCGTTCGAATCGATGCCGAGACCGGTGAGATCCAGACAAAACACGCTGCGGTGTTTGCCGGCTACTGGGGCAAGCCCGAGCAGACCGCCGAGACGATGACCGAAGATGGCTGGTTGAAGACGGGCGATGTCGGTGAATGGGTCGAGGGCACTCACATCAAGATCGTCGACCGGATCAAGCACATCATCATCACCTCCGGCGGCAAGAACATCTCGCCATCCGAGATCGAGAACACGCTCAAGACCTCGCCCTACATCAGTGAGGCCATGGTGATCGGCGACGGTCGCAAGTACCTCACGGCGCTCATCGCCATCGAGCTCGAGACGGTCGGCAACTGGGCGCTCGGCAAGGGCCTTCCCTACACGACCTATCGAGATCTCACCGAGAAGGAAGAGGTCATCACGTTGATCGACGCCGAGGTCCAGCGGACCAACGAGAAGTTTGCTCGGGTGGAAGGCATCAAGGCCTACCGCCTGCTGCCAAAGGAACTCGATCACGAAGACGGCGATCTCACCGCTACCCAGAAGCTGAAGCGATCCGCCGTCGGCGAGTCCTTCCATGACCTCGTGGAGTCGATGTACCAATGATCGCCCTCTCGCTCAACGTCGGCTCGTACCTGTTTGCCTCGGCCAGTGCGACCTTCATCCAGACCGTGACCAAATCCATAGCCCTCGGCTGCGTGTATGCGCTGGTTGCCTTGGGATTCGTGCTGGTGTTCAAGGCCAGCCAGGTGCTGAACTTCGCAACCGGCGGGTTGTCGATGGCTGGTGCCATCTTCATGTCGATCCTCATCGCCGATCGGGGATTTCCCTTCCTGCCCTTCACCAACCCCTTGGCTCCCGCAGTAGGCGAGACGGCCAGCATCCCGCTGTGGATGCTCCACATCGTGATCGCCATGCTCTTCGCTGCGCTGCTGGCGGTGGTGCTCGAGAGGGTGGCCATCCGCCCGTTGGTCGGACAACCACTGTTCGCGCTCGCGGTGGTCACGCTGGGACTCGAGGTGGCGCTCACGCCGTTCAACCGAGATGCCACCGCCATCAGCTCCCGCAACCTGGGCGTGCCGTGGAAGACCGAAACCTGGGAAGTGGCCGGGGCCATCATCCCGAAGAGCTACCTGGCGGCTGCGGTCGCAGCACTGATCGGCTTCGCTGCCATCTTGCTCTTCTACCGCTCACGTCTCGGCATCGCCATGCGAGCGGTCGCCTTCGATCAAGAGGCCGCCATGGCCCAGGGCATCAACGTGGGTCGGATCTTCTCGATCTCGTGGGCACTCGGAGCCTCGGTCGCAGCGCTCGGTGCCATCATGTTCGGCATGGCACCGTTCCCGCCTGGTGGAGCGGTGAGTCAGGAGGTCCACACCATCCTGGCGTTCCGGGTACTGCCCGTCATCATCCTCGGTGGCCTCGACTCGGTGATGGGGGCGCTCTACGGCGGGTTGATCATCGCCTCGTTCGAGGTGTTCGCCGGTGAGTACCTCTCGGGCTACAACGACATCCTCGGCCCGGGCTATTCCACGATCGTTCCCTACATCGTGATGTTGGTCGTCTTGCTCGTGAAGCCCTACGGGCTGTTCGGTACCGCAGAAATCCGGAGGGTCTGACATGGCCGTTGGTCGCCCGCTACTTCGCACGTCCTACGACGAAGACGCCTCGATCTTTCCGTCGACATTCCAGAAGGGCATGGTGGCATTCGCACTGCTCTGGATGTTCCTCGCCTGCCTCGGGGTGTCGCCCTTCGAAGTGCCGTTCACCGCTTTGCTCGGTGCCACCTGGCTGAATCCGATGACCAAGACGCTGGCCTTCGCCATCGTTGCTCTCGGGCTCAACATCTTGGTGGGCATGACCGGTCAGGTGTCGCTCGGTCACGCCTTCTTCATGGGTACGGGCGCCTACGCCGCCGTGGTGTTCGGCGGCGAGGGCGACAGCGCCAAGGCGTGCATCCCGTTCCACGAACAGCTGGGCATCCTCGATCGAGCGCAGGAGTGTGGACTCGGGCTGCCGATCTGGATCTGGCTGCCCATGGCCGGCATCGTCGCCACCCTCATCGGCATCATCGTGGCTCCCGCAGCGGTGAAGGTGCGCGGTCTGTACCTGGCCATCGTGACGGTCGGGCTCGTGTTCATCGGCCTGCACCTCGGACGCATGCTGCCCGAGTACGCAGGCGACTTCGAGTCCGGACGCAAGTGGCCGAAGCTGCAACTCCGTGCGTGGAAGGAAGAGGACCCCATCCTCGATTTCACCTCCGACGGCACATGGTTCGGTTTCCTCGACGTCACCGAGGAGCAAAAGCAGTTCTTGCTCATCTTCGGCTTCCTGCTCTTCTTCATCGTCTTGGCCAAGAACCTCGCTCGGTCTCGTACCGGCCGGGCGCTCCAGGCCATTCGTGACCGTGACGTGGCGGCAGAGGTGATGGGTGTTCCCGAGTTCCAATACAAGCGGACGGCCTTCGCCATCAGCTCGTTCTACGCCGGTATCGGTGGCGCCCTGTTCGCCTCCTACAACGGTCGAGTGTCGCCGATCGACTTCGGGCTGTTGCTCTCCGTCGACTTCATCGCCATCCTCTTGATCGGTGGCGCCGGCACGATCGCCGGCACCCTGATGGGCACGGGCTTCGTCGAGCTGCTTCCCGACATGGTCGAGCGCTTCACCGCCTGGCTTTCGGAGAAGACCACCTCGAGTGGCCCCCTCGGATGGTTCGCAAACGTGTTGCTCACCGACGGCACGGCAGGGAACTTCGGTCCCATCGCCACGTCGGCCACCGCGCCGGGCTGGCCCATGAGTACGTTCCAGTGGAACTTCGTGATCTTTGGCTTGTTGATCGTGGTGTTCCTCATCTTCGAGCCACTCGGGCTCTACGGGATCTGGTTGAAATTCAAGAACTATTGGAAGGGATGGCCGTTCAGCTATTAGCGGAGCGGCGAGACCTACCAACGACATCGCTGGCTCGGCACCCGTCGAGCCTTCGAAACACAAAAGGGAGAAACAACGTGAAACTCAAGCGTTTGCTTGCGTTGCTCATGGCGTTCGGAATGGTTGCTGCCGCCTGCGGTGGTAGCGATTCCGACGGCGCCGATGGTGGCAGCGACGAAACCACAACCGAAACCGAAACCGAAACCGACGGCGGAGACGAGGGAGCGACGGAAACCACCGCAGCACCCGAAGAGGCCGGCGAGCCTGCCGCCGAGATCGCCACGGACTTCGGTGTCACCGACGACACCATTCGCATTGGTATCAACGCCGACCTGTCCGGCCCGTTCGCGGCGTTGGTGTCGGAGATCGTGCTCGCCCAGGAGGTCTACTGGGAGTGGGTCAACGACAACGGCGGCATCGCCGACCGTATGATCGAGCTCGAGATCATCGATTCGGGCTACGACACGGCCAAGGGCATCGAGAACTACGAAATTCTCGCCCAAGAGTCCGAAGAAGGCGTGCTCATGATCACCGAGAACACCGGTTCTCCGATCACCGCCGCCATTGCCGAAGACGCAGCTGACGACAACATGCTGCTCATCCCGCTGACCTGGGCCTCGCTCTGGCCAGATCCCGACATCGGTTCCGCCGTCGTCGAGAAGCAGATCACGTACTGCGCCGAATCGATCAACGGCGTGTCATGGCTCAAGGAGAAGGTCGAGTCCGAAGGGCTCGAGGCCAAGTTGGCCATCATCTCTCGCCCCGGTGAGTACGGCGAAGACGGTGCCGCCGGTGCCGAGATCGCTGCTGAGGAACTCGGTATCGAGGTCGTCTACGACGGCGTCGGTGCGGTGGCCGGCGATGACCGCACGGCCATCATCTCCGAGCTCGTCGGCTCGGGTGCCACCATGGTCTGGACCGTCGTGACCCCCGGTGAGCTCGCCGACATCTTCGGTGGCGCCGTTTCCCAGGGCTTCGAAGCGGCCTGGTCCGGCAACGGCCCGTCGTTCAGCTACCCAGTGCTGCTCAGCACCGACCTGGCCCCCCAGTTCGATGAGTACTACTGGCAGTCGGGCTATGCCGTTCCTTGGAAGGGCAACGACTCCGAGGGCATGCAGGAGATGATCGATGCCATGGTCGAACGTCGTCCCGACGCCGTGCTGTCGGATCAGTACATCACCGGTTGGATGGAAGGCATGATCGCCCAGACCCTCCTCGAGAAGGCTGCCGCCAATGGCGACATGACCCGAGCCGGCATGGTGGCTGCGCTCGGTGAAGTCACCGTCGACTTCAAGGGCCTTTCGCCGAACCAGTCCTGGGGTGGCGACTACAACGACATCCTCGTTCGTGAGAGCTACATTTACGACGTCGATGCCACGGCCTTCGACCTCCAGCCCATCAGCGCCGACGCCGGTAGCTCGGGCTTGATCCTCGAAGAGGGCCCATTCACCTCCGACGTGCTCGCCGGCTATGAATTCGACGGTCCCTGCATCTGATGCGCAGCATCTGATCAACACCGTCATCAACTGAGCCGTTCGCGGCTCGGTGAGTGAAGCGTGCGTGGTTCGGGGGCTCCTCTGGGCCCCCGAATCGCCCTCGTCTCATTCCCCCCTTGCTCGATCCCAGCCACTCGCTCACCTTGCGTCGAGCGCCTCTCCACCAACGACCGAGGAGTCGTCCATGCTCGAAATCACCAACCTCGAAGTGGTGTACAACGAGGTGATCCTGGCCTTGCGTGGCCTCTCCATCGTCGTGCCCGATGGAAAGATCGTGGCGCTCCTCGGCTCGAACGGTGCAGGCAAGACCACCACGGCACGTGCCGTGACCGGCTTGCTCGACAATCACGGGGCCAAGGTCACCAAGGGCACCGTCACCTTCAACGGCGAAGACATCACCGCTCGGGCCCCCTCCAAGAACGTGCAGGCCGGCATCGCCCAAGTGATGGAAGGTCGCCGCTGCTTCGGCGAGCTGACGGTGGACGAGAACCTGCAAACCGGGGCCTACACCAACAGGCGAACCCAGAAGGATCAGTTCGAGAAGGTGATGGAGATGTTCCCTCGCCTCGCCGAGCGTCGCAATCAGCTGGCGGGCTACATGTCGGGCGGTGAGCAACAGATGCTGGCCATCGGACGTGCACTGATGGCCGACCCGAAGCTGCTCATTCTCGATGAACCGTCGCTCGGTCTCGCACCGCTGCTGGTCCAGCAGGTCCGAGACGTGGTTCGCCAGATCAACAAAGACGACGGCACGTCCATCTTGCTCATCGAGCAGAACGCCATGATGGCGCTGTCGATCGCCGACCACGGCTACATCCTGGAGAACGGCAAGGTCGTGATGGACGGCCCTGGCGAACAGCTCCGCAACGACGACGACGTCAAGGAGTTCTACCTCGGACTCCACGGGGGCGACGAAGAAGAAGACGGCGGGCGCAAGTCCTTCCGTGACGTCAAGCACTACAAGCGCAAGAAGAAGTGGGCATCATGAGCGATTCGTCAACCGGTTCCCAGACGCTGCTCGAGGTCGAAGACATCGTCTTGCGCTTCGGCGGTGTGACCGCCATCGATGGTGTGTCGTTCCAGGTCAACACCGAAGAACTGTTCGCCGTGATCGGCCCGAACGGCGCCGGCAAGACCTCGGTTTTCAATTCGATCAGCCAGGTCTACCAACCCCAAGAAGGCGACATCCGGTGGAAGGGCCAGTCGATCATGGGGGAGCGGCCCGACACCATCGCTCGCCTCGGCATCGCCCGCACGTTCCAGAACATCGCCCTGTTCGGTCAGATGAACGTCATCGAGAACATCCTCACCGGCCGTCACATCCGCATGAAGCAGTCGTGGGCCGCCGGCATGATGTGGTGGGGGCCGAAGGGGTCACGGCGCGAGGAGATGGCCAACAGGGAACGGGTCGAGGAGATCGTCGACTTCCTCGAGATCAGCGAGTGGCGCAAACAACCCGTCGCCATGCTTCCCTACGGCATCCAGAAACGGGTCGAATTGGGTCGGGCCCTGGCCATGGATCCCGAGCTGCTGCTGCTCGATGAACCGGTCGCCGGTATGAACCAGGAGGAGACCGAAGACATGGCTCGGTTCATCCTCGACATCCGCGCAGAACTCGGTATCTCGATGGTCATGGTCGAGCACGACATGGGTCTGGTGATGGACATCGCCGACCGGATTCTCGTCGTCGACTTCGGCAAGCCGATCGGACAGGGCCTGCCGGCCGATGTCCAGGTCAACCCCGACGTCATCGCCGCCTATCTCGGCGCCGACTTCGAGGGCTGAATCTCACGGTTCGAGCGGGCCACGAGCAGGTGCCTGCCGATGGCCGATCACTCGGCGTTGGGACTCATGATCGGCCGGTTGCTGCCGACCAGACATGAGTGCGGCGTTCCACGTTCATCCGACTGGTCCCAGTCTTCATCTTGCTCGCCGGTCTTGCGCTCACCGCTGGACTCGTCTCGTCTGCACGAACGAACGCGAATGAGGGCGAGAGGGCAACGGCCGCCGGCAACCGAGCGTACGTTGCCGCCGTCGCCTCGGCGGCCGAAAGCAGGCTCGAGGGCGTTTCGGAACGCCTGACGGCGGCGGCCGACAACGTGGCGGTTTCGACCGACCTCGACGCTGCGGCCCAGGTGGACGCCACCGGCCTCCTCGATTCGAACTCGATGATCGAAGCCATCTGTCTGCCGACATCCGGTGAGTTGATCTGCGAGACCTTCAACGGTTCGGTCGGTCAGGGCCCCATGCCGATCGACGTGGCAGGGTTGCAGATCATCGATCGGGGACCCCTGCAGGGCAAGCTGGCCTACGCCGCAGAGAATCCAGCGACCAACGCCATCTCGTCGGTCCTGATCATCGATCCCGAGATGGTGGCGGTTCGGGTGCAGCGAAATCTGCCGTTGAGTGTTGCCCTCTTCGGTCTTCCTGGTGGCGACGAGGTCGAAGCGCTTCCCACCACCTCGACCGATGTCGGAGGCGGTCTGTCGATCGACGATGTCACCGGCCGGTTGACCTCGACGCGCAACAAGGTCCTGCTCGGCGAGAACGTCGTGCTGCGAACCATCGCCCAACCCGATCAGTTGGTGAGCAACGAGCGCAGTTCGTCGACCGTCCTCCTCGTCGGTGGTCTGGGTCTCACTCTCTCGATGGCGGGTCTGGCCACGTTCGGCGGCCGGTCGCTGTTCCGGGTCATCGAAGAACGTGACGAAGCCGATGCCGCCCGCGACCAGGCAGCCCAGCGCTTCCGCACCAGTTTCGCCAACGCTCCGATCGGCGTGGTCGAGGTCGATGGTCGAGGTCGCATCGTTGCGGTCAACCCTCGATTCGCCTCACAGCTCGGCTACAACGTCGACGAACTCGATGGGCTCGAGCTGCTCGATCTGATCGACGGCGAAGACCGGATGGCGGCTCGAGGTCGGCTTCTCCATCTCCTCAATGGTGAGCGGGTGGCCGATCAGTCCGAACGTCGCTACCGCGACCGCAACGGCGGTGCCGTCTGGGTTCGCGAGTCGGCCAGTGTGCTCGAACTCGGTGAAGAACGGCGCCACGTGCTCATCCAGGCCGAGGACGTCTCTGATGAGCGAAGGTCGCGGGCCGAGTTGCATCGCAAGGCGCTCTTCGACGATCTGACCGGCCTGCCGAATCGAGCCAATCTCACCGCCAGACTCAATCGAGCGCTCGCGGCCGAGAGCGTCAACGGTGAGGTGCTCGCCGTCATGTTCGTCGACCTCGACAAGTTCAAAGAGGTCAATGACACCCACGGGCACGAAGCCGGCGACCTCCTGCTGATCGAGGTGGCCGAACGACTCCGTCGTGTCTCTCGCTCGAGCGACACCGTTGCCCGCCTCGGTGGCGACGAGTTCGTCGTGATCTGTCAAGGACTCGAGAACGAGAGCGACGCCGAGCGGTGTGCCGAGCGGTTCTACGACGCGCTCTGCAAGCCGATGGTGATCGGCAACGTCGACGTACCGGTGCAGGCGTCGATCGGCCTCGCCATCACCTCCGGCGCAGCGACGCCCGAGCAGGTGCTGCGTGACGCCGACCAAGCGATGTACCAGGCAAAGACGACGGGTCGAAATCGACTCGTACGCTTCGAAACTGACGGCGACGATCGTCTGCCGTCGGAGACGGTGTCGACGGAGTGCACCGAGGCCGAGATCGCCGGGGCGATCGCCCAGGAGCAGTTCGTGCTGCACTACCAGCCGGTCTTCGATGCTGCCGACACCTCGAGGATCGTCGGTGTCGAGGCGCTGGTCCGACTCGAACACCCCGATCGCGGCCTGGTGATGCCGATCGACTTCCTGCGTGCAGCAGAGAAGGCGCACCTGATCACCCAGATCGACGAACTGGTCGTCGCCAAAGGCCTCGAAGCCATGCAGTCGTGGGCCGCAGCCGGCGAGATGGTGGCGGACTGGTTCATCAGCTTCAACCTCGCCACCATCAACTTCCACGAGCAGACCTTCGCCGAGCGGCTCCTGGAGCGCATTGCCGAGTCGTCGCTCGAGCCCCGTCAGGTCGTGCTCGAACGAGCCGAGGCCGGCTTCATGCATCAGCCGCCCGCAGCGGTGCGCGTCACCCGCACACTCCGTGAGGCTGGCGTGCGGATCGCCATCGACCACTTCGGTACCGGTGCGGTGTCGTTGTCGGAGGTGCCGACCCTCGAATTCGACCTGCTCAAGATCGATCGCTCGTTCGTCCGCTCGCCCTCGCTTCGGCAGCAATCGCTGCTGACGGCCATGGCCCAGATGGCCGACGCCCTCGACCTCGTCGCCATGGTCGAAGGCATCGAGACCGACAACGAACTCAGCGCCGTCCGCGGGGCGAAGATCGCTCTCGCCCAGGGCTATCACCTCTGTCGGCCCATGGACCGACAGGCCATCGCCATGCAGTTTCTGTCACCTGTCGATGGCTTCGCCATCGCGCCGTCGGCGACCTGATTCCAGCGCTCGGGGCCTGCTCACTTCGTTGCGCAGGCGCGACCTTCGCTCACCTGTCGATGGCTTCGCCATCGCGCCGTCGGCGACCTGATTCCAGCGCTCGCGATACCGTTCGTCTACCAGACCGCAGCCGGCTCGATCGAGATCACCGCCTGGAGCGAATCGAGGAAGTCGTCGAACCCGTCGCTACGCACCGTGCGTCCGGATTGATTCGTCGGCTCGCTCGGCCACGAAACGAGGAGCCCGAGGGCCGACATCGACGCGTTCATGGCCTCGGTCCATTGGCGGGCCAGTTCGGCCGATGACCGAGTGACCACGCCGAGTTCGAGTGCTCGAGCTTCGCCGGCCACCGGTTCGAAGAGACCGAGCGCATCGGGCAGGAGCCGCTCGATCGCCGCCACGATGGCCGGTTTGGTCGGCGCACCAACGACCCGTTCGAGGAACATCGACGCATGCGCCGTGTGGAACGACTCTTCGCGTAGGGCACGTTTGGCAATCGAAGCCAGCTCGGGGATCGAGGACTGTTCGAGCGCGGCCCAACGCAGCGCCTCGGCGGTGTCGTACAGCCAGTGTCGAATCAACGCGTCGTCCCACGTTGGCGCAGCTCGTTCAGCCAGATGGCACGAACGGTATTCGTTCGGCTGTCGGAGGAGGGCGAAGCGGTCGATGTCGTCGGTGAGCAAACCATAGAGAGCGAGCGCGTGTCCCAGCTCGTCTTGGGCAATCGAGCAGAACGCCAGGTCTTCTTCGAGGAACGGTGCGGTGCCGATCCACTCGGCGTGCCGAGCACCCACCATGTGTTCGTCGTCGGCAAAGGCGAGGACGAACTCGGCCACGGCAGGGTCATCGATCAATCGTCGGGCGGTCATCGTGCTGCCTCTTCGCGTGGTGTGCCGGTTTCGAGTTCGCCGTTGCCCCGCGCCGGTTGAACGGCTTCTGCCTCACGAAGCCGCTTGCGGCGAGCCGCGACCGACGAACCGTCGTTGTGGCGGTGCGGTTTGTCGGCATTGGGTGCGACGAACGCCTCGTCACCGACGATGAGATCGTCTCGATCGACGAGCCAGAACTCTGCCCCCTCGGCGCGTCGCAGATAGGCCTCTCGGGCGTACATCCGGGCCATGGAGGCATCGGGAGCGGCGAGCGCGCCGGCGTGCCGGAACTCGTCCTTGCCGGCCTTCTTGATGAACACTTCGTAGGTCTTCATGTGCGAAACACCTCGACGGGATTGCGGCAGTCGGGGCACCAGGCGATGCTGCGGCATCGCGTCGGCCCAGCCATGGATTGGTCTTGGACGGCGTCGTGACCGCACACCGGGCAGCGAAGGGTGCCGTCCTTGCGTCGCAGCACCACGGTGAACTCGTTCGCGAGGCGTGCCTCGGCGAGCGGGCTCATTCGAGCGGTGGTCCACACCGGCTCGTCGAGCCAATCGACGACGGGATCGAGGCCGGTGGCTTGCTTCACGGCGTCCGCAACATCGGCCGCGATCATGTGGAGGGCCGGACATCCCGAGAACGTGGGGACGAGACCGATGACGACCGCTGTGTCGGCGGCATCGTCGGACCCCGAGTCGACGTCGACTCGCTCGACCAGACCGAGGTCGACGATCGACAGCCCCGGATACTCCGGGTCATCGACGGTGCGGAGCGCCTCCCACACCTGATGCTCGACCGGGGTCGATGTGGTCGCCGCGGTCATGCGGCCACCGCAGAGGCATCGAGGGCTTCACGAACCCATGCGGTGTCGTTCCAGTGGCGCGCCGCGTTTTCGATTCGGCGGCGAGAGTCTGGACCGCCGTTGCGCATCGTGGCCTTCAGCGGCTCCCAGTCGATCGACCCGACGATCCAGCGTCCGGTCGACTCGTCGAATCGCAGCTCCGGATCGGGAATCTCGAAGCCGTAGCTCTGCAACAGCGGGACGTACTTCTGCACGTAGGCGTCACGCAGGGTCTCGTTTCGCTGGGACTTGATCTTCCAGCGCAACAGCGGATCGTTGGGGTCCGAATCGGGACCGAAGAGCTGCACGGCCGGCCACCACCAGCGGTCGAGGGCCTCTTGGAACATGGTGTGCTGGATGGCGGTACCCTCGGCCAGGCGCAGGAGCATCTCTTCGCCGTGGCGCATGTGGAATCCCTCTTCGGCGACGATCCGCTTGAGCACCCGCTTGTATGGTCCGTAGCTGCACTCGGCGAACACCGCACGCTGGCTGGCGAACGCCGCGGCGTCGACCAGATAGGCGATGGCCACCTGATCGGCCCAGGTGACCGCCTGGTAGTGGAAGACGTTGTGGAAGCGGGACTCACCCCGGAACAACTGCTCGATCATCTCGTCGCGAGATTTCACCCCCATGTCGGCGGCCACCATGTAGAGCAGGTGGGCATGGCCGATCTCGTCTTGGGTCTTGGCCAAGAAGACCTGCTTGAGGCGCAGACCCGGTGCCTTCGGGATCCAGTCGCGCTCGGTGAGTCCGCCCATGAGCTCGGAGTTGGCGTGGAACTCGATGAAGCGAAACACCTCGTCTCGGTACGGCTCGGGCAGGTCGTCGGTCGGTTCGACCATGCCGCCGGCGGCGACGAAGTCATCGAACTCGTTCATGTCAGACCACGAGGTCATGGGCGTCCTTCGGTTGGCGAGTGAGGGGTGAGCGGAGGTGCGCGGTCGCAAGCACCACCGGGTGATCGTGGGTCAGAGCGCTCGTTGGTCGAGCGTACGTGAGAGCTTGCCGCCCTCGGAACGCGGCACCGAGCCCGCCGGTTCGACGGTGACCGTGACCCCGAGACCCAGGCTGGATCGGAGCCGCTCGATGATGCTGCGCTCCAGCGAGACGGTGTCGATGGAGGAGATGGTGTCGATGGAGGTGTCGGCGACGGTGGAGGTGTCGGCGACGGTGGAGGTGTCGGCGGTCTCCACCCGGAGGTGGAGGTGGTCGAGGGTGCCCTCACGGCGAACGACCAGTTGGAAGTGGGCGCTCACGCCGTCGATGCCGAGCAGCGTGTGTTCGACCTGGCTGGGATAGACGTTGACCCCGCGGATGACGAGCATGTCGTCGGCTCGCCCGATGATGCCCGACATGCGGGCATGGGTGCGCCCGCAGGGTGAAGGCTCACGGGTGATCGAGCAGAGATCGCCGGTCCAGTAGCGCAGCACCGGGAAGGCCTGCTTGGTCAGGCTCGTGAGCACGAGCACGCCGACCTCGCCGTCGGGGACGGGTTCGCCGGTGTCGGGGTCGACGATCTCGGGGAGGAAGTGGTCTTCCATGATCACGAGCCCGTTCTGATCGGCGGTCTCGCACGACACGCCGGGGCCGATGACTTCGGAGAGGCCGTAGATGTTGATGGCCTTGAGCCCGAGTCCGGCCTCGATGGCGACCCGCATCTTCTCGGTCCACGGTTCGGCACCGAGGATGCCGACGCGCATCGACGATGCCGGCCCACCCTCGGGCCCGAGGAGTTCGGCGAGGGTGAGTGCGTACGACGGTGTACAGCAGATGGCCTCGGGAGCGAAGTCCTCGATGAGCATGAGCTGGCGCTCGGTGTTGCCGCCCGAGACGGGCACCACGTTGATCCCGGCGGCTTCCGCTCCGCCGTGCAGCCCGAGTCCGCCGGTGAACAGGCCATAGCCGTAGGCGTTGTGCAGCATCCAGCCCGGCTCGATGCCGGCACCACGCAGGCTCCTGGCGACGCATTCATGCCAGATGTCGAGGTCTTCTCGGGTGTAGCCGACCACGGTGGGTTTGCCGGTCGTGCCCGAACTGGCGTGCACCCGGGCCAGCTCGTGTCGCTCGCAGGCGAAGAGGCCGAACGGATAGTTGTCTCGCAGGTCGGTCTTTCGAAGGAACGGGAACCGGACGAGGTCGTCGAGCGAGGTGGGGTCGGCGATGCCGTCGAGCCGCTCGGCCATGACCGGGACGCGTTCTCGCAGTCGGGTGATTGTTGCTTGGAGTCGAGCGAGCTGGAGGGCTTCGAGATCAGCCCGAGGCATCGTCTCGACCTCGGGCCGGTGGAAACCGGCGACGATGTCACGCATGTCACACACTCTACGGGACACCGGCCGCGATCGTCAAGGCCTTAATGATCTTGTGTTCGGTTGTGCCGCTCGGGTCAGGGGTCGCGGTCGGCCAAAGCGAGCAGGCGACGGATCATCGCCGCCAGCTGGTCGAGCTCGGTGCTGCTGAGCGCGGCGAACAACTCCTGTTCTCGCTGGTTCTGGCGGCGGTACGCCTCTTCGACTCGAGCTGCACCCGAATCGGTGAGGCGGACGTTGACGAGGCGACCGTCGACGTCGTCTCGGTTTCGTTCGACCAACCCGTCTCGCTCGAGCGTGTTGAGCACGCCCGAGATGGCGGCCCGAGAGACGCCCGCCAGCTGCGCCAGTTGTCTCGGCTGGAGGTCCCCCAGCGTCCAGACGGTGAACAGGATTCGAAAGCCGGCGGTCGACAGCCCGAGTGGGCGATGGACCTGCGACTCGAGATCTTGCACCAGTTGACTCGCCGCCCGGAACATGTTGAAGGCTGCGGCAAAGGTGTGCAGGTCGATGTCGTCGGCGAGGTCATCGACCCGCGATCGGGCCAGTGCCTCGAATGCCGCCCCGGTATCGGGAGTCTCGACGATGTCCTTGGGCGTATCGGTGTCCTTGGGCGTATCGGTCATGGGGGAGTTGGTCGGAGCATGGGTGAGGCGGCGATGGGTTCAGCGGTCGCCAACCGTGACGGTGCGGCCGCGGAATTCGGCGATCGTGACGTGGTCCTGGTTGACCACGGTGGTGTCGTTGAGGGCACTTCGTGCTGGTTTGACTCGTTCGTTGCAGGTGGCGGTGAGCACATCGCCGATCGTGGCCGGAGCCAGGAATTCGATGGCAGCACTCGACGCGAGCGTGCGGCTGCCACAACTGTTCGATGCGACCGCCATGGCGGTGTCGGCGAGGGTGAAGATGATGCCTCCGTGGCAGACCTCGAGTCCATTCACCATGGCATCGGTGACCGTCATGGTGAGCACCGCATGCCCGAGTGTGACCTCGTCGAGCGTGATGCCCAGCGCAGTCGAAGCGGCGTCGGCATCGAGCATCGCCTGGGCGGCATCGAGCAAGGAGCGCCGAGGATTGCCTTCGGTCTCGATATCGGTGGTTTCGTCGCCGTTGGGCATGGGAAGACCCTACTCGTGGTTCGGCTTCTGGTCTGTGTCCCAGAACCGCTAGCCTCGCACCCAACACCGCCTACCTCTTTAGGAGCACCACCATGATCAGTCGCCTCCTCGACCTGCTCGAACGTCGTTCGCCCGCTCTCGTTGCCGAGGCGCACTGCGACGGCCCGTGCGGTGTCTACGACCCTGCTTCGGCCCGCATCGCCGCCGAAGCGGTGCTGTCGATGACCAAGAAGCTCGTCGACCTCGGTGAAGGCGGCGACCTCGCCGCCGAGAACACCAAGTCGCGCTACATCGCCATCAAGGAAGAGCAGGCCGAACTGGCCAAGCACGAACTCGCCGTGCTGTGGACCGACTACTTCAAGCCGAACCACCTCGAGGCCTACCCCGACCTCCACACCATCTTCTGGAACGTCGAGAAGCAGTGCTCGACCTGCAAGACCACGATCGACGTCGCCGCATGCGAAGAGCTGATGTCGCAGATCGAGAAGATCCACAACATGTTCTGGGAGAGCAAGGGCCGCGAGGTCCCGTGGTACACCGCCTCCTGATCGAACCTCCGTCGATCGCATTCGCCGTCGGTGAACTCTGGGCCTGGGCCCGAGGGAACCGGCGGCGAGTTCGCGTCTCCGGTCGTTCCATGGTGCCGACACTCCACGACGGCGACGACATCCTCATCCGCCGCATCTCCCCCTCGGTCGGCGATGTGGTGGTGGCACCACATCCCGATCCCAGCCGCTCGACGGTCATGGTGAAGCGCCTCGACGCCGTGCTTCCCGACGGCTCGCTCGTCATCAGGAGCGACAACGCCGACGAAGGAACCGACAGCCGATCATTCGGCCCGATCGCGGCCGACTCGGTGATGGGTGTCGCCACCCTTCGGTTGAGCTCACTTCGACCGCTGAGGCCGATCGCCTGAGGCCGCAGCGAACTCGGTGAGGGCAGCGAGCGCCTCGCTGACGCCCGTGGTCACCACATCGAGGTCGGGCCAGCGATCTCGGTCGGCGTGGAAGGCAAGGGTGAGCGTGCCATGGTAGCTGACGATGGCCAGGCCAATCGTCAGGTTCGCTCCGAGCGGCACGATCGGCACCAGCTCTCGTACCTGACCTCCGAGGAGCGAGATCGGTTCCACCGGCCCTCGAATGTTGGTGACGGTCATGTTCACCCACGGCTGGTATCGGGCCGCCTTGGCGACTTGGTCGACCATGCTCGATGGGAGGAGGTCACCCGCATCGAGCAATGCCTTGCTTCCTTTGGCGACGCCGCGTTGCTTGAGCTGTTTCGTGCGCTTGTTGACCGACCGAAGGGTCGTGGTCGGGTTCTCGCCGAGCGGAAGCTCGACGACCAACGCCGCGACCTGATTCCCTTCTTCGTCGTCCATCCCGTGATGGCGAGTGGACACCGGAACGAGGACGTTCAGGGACCCCGTTGGAGTGTCACCGCGAGAGCGGAGCACGGTGTTGATCCCGCAGGCAACCGCAGAGAGGAGGACGTCGTTGACGCTGCCGCCCAACTCGGAGCCGATCGCGTGGACATCGTCGAGGGGGATGTCGACCGTTCGGAGTCGGCGATGATGCCCGACCGGTGCGTTGAGCGATGTCGTTGCCGACCTCCGGCCGAGCATGTTGGTGGCCGACGCTGCGGCGGTGGCGACGAGTTCACCAGCCTGTCCGGGGTGCGAGAGCCAGCGGACTGTCTGGCGCGTCAGCTCGATGGGCGCGGTCACCTGTTCGAGGATCGTGTCGGTGGTGAGCCGCAGGGGTGACGGCGGCTTCGGTGCTCGACGTGCCGGGGCCGGTGCGGTCGAGTCGTTCGTGGCCGCCTCCCGTGGGTCCGGGTCGAAGATCGCCTGCACCATCTCCAGACCGGACACGCCGTCGAGCAGTGCGTGGTGCACCCGATCGATCAGGGCGATCGATCCCTGCCCGAACACGTCGGGGTCGAGTCCATCGAAGAACGTCAGCTCGAACAGTGGCCGCTGTCGATCGAGCCGCACCATCTGGAGGTGTTCACAGGCTTCGATCAGCTCTGCCCGTCCGCCGGGTGCGGCGAGGGTCTCGCGATGTACGTGCTCGGCGATGTCGAACTCCGGATCGCTGACCCACACCGGCCGTCCGATCCCGAGCGGGAGTTCGCGCAGCCGGCGCCGCAGGCGCGGGTCTGGCCAGCAATCGCTCGTCGAGCACGTGGCGGAGTGTGTCGATGTCGAGACGGCCCGCAGCGTCGAGCAGGTTGGAACCGTCGATGACGAACAGGCCGCCCATGTGCATCGGTGCCGACGGCGTTTCCATCCGCAAGAAGCTGGTGTCGAGTGCACTCAATCGTTGATGGCTCGAACCGTCGTCGATGCTGGTACCGGGTTCGGTGGGTGGGGTGCCGGGCATCGTCGATGGCGGTGATGCGGCGTTGGCCGCCTCGGCCTCGCCGACGGCCGGGGTTCGTCGGCGGCGCAGGAAATCGCGAGCTCGTTCGTCGAAGAAGTCGAGCAACGTTTCGGGATCGGTGAGGGCTGCGGTGTCGACGGTGAAACCGATGCAGGCGGTGTCCAGGTGCGACACCAAGCCGATGTTCACCGATGCACCGCCGGTGGGGGCGAAGGGATAGAAGCGAGTGACGTCGGCGCCGGCGATCCGCAGCGGCTCGCGCAGTCCGGGAACGTTGGTGAGCACGAGATCGGAGCCCTTGACCATGTTGGCGACGATGTTGATCGTCCAGTCGTCCGGCAGCTGTTGCACGGCAGCGGCGATCGGTTGGATGAACGGGATCGCCGGCTCGTGGATCGCTCGAGCGATCGTCGAGCGGTGTTCGTGGAGGGCAACGAACGGGTGGGCGGCGGTCGAGGGGTGCAGCACGAGGCGGGCCGGTGCCCATTGGTTGCCGCCCTCGTCGTCGGATCGTCGGCGAATGTCGACCGGCATCGTGACCCGGAAGCCCTCGACCGATCGGTTGTGGAACTCGTGGTGGTCCTGCAGGGCACCGATGGCGATCGTGACGAAGGCGTCGTTGAGCGTGCCCCCGGCCCGATGCGCAGCGGCCCGGAGTCGATCGAGGGGGATCTCGGTCGTACCTGCCCAGCGGGTCTCGCTCCGTCCGGTCATCAGCGGCGAGAGCGGCGGCCCGGCCGGAGCCATGAGCCGCACCGCGGAACCAGCGAGCCCCAGCGCGCTCGATGTTGCGTCGAGCGGATGAAGCGCGGAATGCGCCGCCGTCGTGATCAACGAGGCCGAGGCCGCCACCGCGTGGAGGGCGCTCTCACCGGCGTGGTGTGCGGGCTCCTCGACCGTCTTTGGCCGAGGTGCCGGTGCCTGGTCGTCGAAGATGCGCAGCAGGCTCATGCCGCCGACGCCGTCGGTGAGGGTGTGGCTGAGTTTGAAGATCAGTGCTGCACCACCGTCGCGGTCTTCGATCAGGTGCAGTTGCCAGAGTGGCCGGGTGAGATCGAGCTCGTCAGAGGCGAGACCCCCGACGAGGTCGAGCAGGGCACGAAGATCAGTGGCGTCGTCGATCTTGGTTCGAAACAGGTGATGGTCGAGCTCGAGCTCGCTGTCGGCCCAATGCGGCCGACCCAGGCCGAGTGGTCCGTCGACGACGTGCTGGCGGAGTCGCGGCAGCCGTTCGATCGCCCGATGGATCGTGGCAACGAAGGCATTCCAGTCCGGTGTCCGGTCGAGCAGCGCCAACCCCACGATGGTGGTGCGCAGCAGTGGGTCGCGCTGGATCTGCCACAACGTGGCATCGGTGGGGTTGAGTCGATCCGAGGTGGAGGAAGGCGCCATGCCCTCATCTCACCGTCGAGTAGATCGGAGCGCTAGAGGACTCGGTCACCATTTCGTTGGGGCGCCTTCGCTGCGATGGTCGAGACCGCGGCATGGTCCTCGTAGCGCCGACGCCGTCGTGCCAGCGCCGGAGTGGTGTCGTCGGAAGGCAGGAGCTGCAGGCGGTTGACGATCTCGCGCCCAACAGCGAACTTCCCCATTCGCTGAGCGTCAGCCTCGGCCCGTGCGAGTGTCGCCGGCGGCAGGCTCGCAAGGAATCCCTGGATCAGGAAGTCGTTGAACCGTGATTCGGGGCTTGCGATGGCAAGTGCCGCTCCGTAGGCGTCGCCCGCGTCCAGAAGGAACCGGGCCGCCGGCTGCAAGCCGTAGAGAAGCCGCATGCCGCTGACGGATTGGATCGCCGACTGGAGGATGGTCACAAGCAGTTCGATCGGTGGTCGTCCGATGTCGTAGCCGATGACCGCTGCGCGTACCTGATGCAAGATCGCCTGGGCCTCGATGAATCCCATGCCGACCGCTCGTGCCATGTCTTCGGCCTTCCGGGCCAGCCGGAGGCAGTTCTCGACGTTGCCGACGAAGAACTGCATCTGGGCTTGCTGCTCGGTGATCGCTGCCTCCAGATTTCTCGCACCAATCGACCTGGTCCACTCCAGCGCCTCGTCGAGCAACTGGGAAGTGCGTTGAAACCCTGGCGTGTCACGACCGGGATCGAGAAGAGCGTGGATGGTCGATCCGAGCTGTGCCGTCACGAACCGGACCTGTGGATCGGATTCGTCGACTCGTTCGAAGAAGTCGAGTGACTCTTCGAAGCGTGACTCCATGAAGCAGGCCCAGGCCAGGAAGTAGTCGACGGTTTGGCGAGCAGGATGATCGGAGGGCAGGTCGAGAACCGGTGCAACGTACGTGTCCGCTCGTTCGTGATCGCCGACGAACAGGCCGGCGTACGTGGCGGCCAAGATCGCGAGTCGACCGTGATGAGGCTCTGCTCGATCAGCGTTTCGAGAGCCAGGACAGGTTCGGAGGTGATCTGTCCGGCCAGCAGTGCCTCGGCGGCTTCGAGGTCGAAGCCGCCGACGAAGACGGCGAGCTCTCCAGCGCGCGGCGTTGTCCGGGGTCAGCATGTCGATCGACCACCGCAGCGCGGTGTCGATACTCACATGTCGCGGGTTGCTGCTCGGTTGGTCGCACTCGGCATGATTCGATCGAGTCGTTGCAGCAACTCCGATGGCGCACGTGCTCTCGTGCGCGCCGCGGCGATCTCGATGGCGAGCGGAAGCCCGTCGAGACGTCGACAGATCGCCTGGGCAGCTTCCTGCTCGGTTGCCGAACGGAACGATCGTGGGCTGCGAAGCCGGAACAACTCGACGGCGTCAGTGTGCCATGGGAGCGGTGTGACCTGGTGGACGGCCTCGTTGTGCGATCCGAGAACCCGGCGTGAGGTGACGAGCATGCGCAACCTGGTGAAGCCGATGAGCTCGTCGGCGATGTCGCCCGATTGTTGGGTGGCGAACATGGCAAGCACGTGGGCTCGCTCGTTGGTTGGCTCGTGCTCGATCAGCTTTGCCGCCGTGAGGGCAGCTTCAGGAATCCGCCTGAGGGTCACGAGGGCTTCGATCCGTAGAGCGAGTGCTTCGTTTCGGAGCTGCAGCAGCCGTGCCACTCGGGCGGTGAACGCCCGCTCGGACGACAGTGGGCCGAACGGCGTGCCCACCCACATGGCCAACGCGTCGTCAACGAGTCGGAGCGCCATGGCCGGATCAGGAGTGGCGCGTGCTGATGCCACCAGTCGCTCGAACCTGACCGAGTCGATGCACTCGGCATCGACGGCCAATGCATAGCCGTCGAGCCGTCTCGGGAGTTGGTCGGGGCCGATCCTTTGGCGGAGGCGGCTCACCATCGAGTGAAGTGTGCGCGCCGCGGACCGAGGCTGATCATCGTCGGGCCAGACGACGTCGATGAGTCAGCTGTCGGGAATCTGGGTGTTCGGCGTCTGGGTGAGGAGCCCCAGCAGTCGCTGCGGAAGTAGGCCGCCGACCTTCGTGGTGGTGTCCGCGTAGGTCACCGTGAGACCGCCGAACGTGTGGATCTCGAATGGCAACTCGGTCATGCGTCCCCTCCGATGTGCCGTGTCCAGGTACAAGCATGCCTCACGTGATGTTGCAGCGCGGTTGCAAACGTGGGTCGCACGCTGCGCATGCATTGCAGAAGCAGTGCAGATGGCCGGGTGTTGGATCGCTGCTGCGGCCGCACTGTTCGTCGCCGGCGCCACCGGCATCCCTGCCGACCAGAGCCGCCAGTCGGCGGATGGGTCAACCGTCGATTCGACGGCCTCGAGCTGACCGTCGTGGCCCGGCTCCAGAGGTCTGGCCACTCCGATCGGAATGGTGACGCGACTCCGCGGACGCGTCTCGTCTACTTTTGATAGTGGAACAGGTGTTCTCTCCCTGTCACACCCCCTGAGTACGCTTGGTCGAGCGGAGCTCGACCGGCACCATCAAGAGGTTGGGCAGAACGAAAGGGCGGGGAACCTGATGAACACGGTTACAGCAACACCGTTGAGAGAACGTTTGCGGGACACGGCGAAGATTTGGGCACGGAGTCAACACGAGCTCGTGACGTTGGCGGCCGAGTTCGCCGATTCGGGTGAGTGGTTGCTCGACGGGTCGACGAGCGCTGCGGCCTGGCTCGCCCAGGTGGCCGATGTGGACAACGAGGCCGAATTGGTCGAGCTGGCAAAGACGGTGACCGCGTCCGATCTTGGTCGTGCGATCGCTGTGTGGCTGCAACGCAATGGTGAGCCCGACGCGATCGACAACCACCAACAAGCCCGACGAACCATCAGATGGCGCACCGATCCTGACGGGATGCTGAGCTTCACCGTTCGAGTCCCGCCGCTGTTGGGCGGAACCCCGACCATGCGATCACGAAGCGAACGATCGTCGACGAAGTCGAACTTCGCTGCGCACCCTGCCATTGGCGCTGCGCACCCTGCCATTGGCAACGTCACCGCAACGGAACAGCAGCGCAACTCGATTGCTCGAGGCATGGCGTTGTGCCGAGAAGCGGTCGGATTTCGAGCCCCAATCGGGGCACAACGACCCTGATCGAGAGCGCCATCGAGGTGCATCCTGGATCATGACGAAGGAGTGAATGATGCGTAGTCGATCGATGGGTGGCGTAGCGGTAGCAGTTGGGGTGGCGCTTCTCGCCGTCGGGTTGTTCGTGCAGTTCGCGATCGTCCCCGGTCGCGCCCAGTTCCCTGACGACGTGGAACGACACCGCTTCTATGAAGGCGAGCTGGGTGTGATGCTCGACGCCGAGGCGCTCGCTGCCGGCGATCTTGCGAATGTCTTCGTTCGCAACGTCCCGATCACGATCGACCGCCTCGTCGAGACGGTCGACACCAAGGACGGCGATGCGGTCGTCGAGGACACCTCGACGGTCTCGGGTCCCGCCGGGCCGTTGCTCGCGTCCGAAAATGTGTATGTCATCGACCGCAAGTCGATGGAGCACCAGAGCGCTGACGTCATCGCCGAGTTCGGCGACGACCGAGTCATCGAGCGTGAAGGTCTGGTCATCGGCTTCCCGATCGACACCGAGGCCAAGGACTATGTCGGATGGAACGGCGACACGTTCCAGACCGATGTGCTGACGTTCGTCGGCGAGGAAGACCACGCCGGCTTGGCGACCTACCGGTTCAGCGCAGCGTCGGGTCCGACCCTGATCGTGGATCCGGTCGTGCTGGCGTCGTTGCCTCCGGCACTGCCGAAGGTCGCGATCGAGCAGCTGGTGCCGGCGCTCGGTCTCCCCGATGAGGCCGTAGCCCAGCTGGCGGCGGTCCTTCCCACACTTCCGGATCCCGTCCCGCTCAGCTACACCTACACCTACGAAACCTCGTACTGGGTCGAGCCGACCTCTGGCGTGCTCGTCGATTACGAGAAGATGGAGTCTCGACAGGTGGCGCTCGATGTCGGCGGTCAGCTGGCCCCGATCACCGAAGTGATGCGCCTCGACTACGCCCAGACCGACGCGTCGATTGCCGAATCGGTCGCTGACGCCGAGGACGCCAAGAGCATGCTGTTCTGGCAGGGCCGGGTGCTGCCCTTCGCCCTGATGTTCGGTGGCTTGCTGATCGCCGGCGCCGGTGCGGTGGTGGCCAGCCGCTCACGCCGGCCGGTGTAGCGCCGATCAGGTGCGGGGCTTGGGCACCGGGAGCTTGCCGAAATCGACGGCCCCGGTGTTGGCGGCGGCGGCCAGGTTGGCCGCCGCAATCTCTCGGGCCACCTCTTCGCGGTGCACGGTGATGGACCGCGGCGCCTCGATGCCGAGGCGGACGTGGTCGCCGCGAATCTCGATGACTCGGACGACGATGTTGGAACCGATGACGATGGACTGGTTCTGGCGACGGCTGAGGACGAGCATCTACGAGACCAGCGCTTCCTGGGTGGAGTAGGCGGACGAGTCGAGTACGAGCTGTTTGCCGATCCGAGACTCGGTGTTGACGATGATCGGGCCCAGGAGGTTGGCCGTGAGCGCCGTGACGTCGTCGCCGTCACGATGCACCGTGAGCAGGACCACCACCTGGACGTCTTCGATGGTGGTGACCTCGAGTTCCGCCTGAACGGCGTCGTCGATCTCGAACTCGTAGTCGGGATAGAACAGCCAGGGGGTGGTGGCGAGGAAGGCCAGCTCGGCCTGGTCGGCGCTCTGCACCCAGAAGTAGGGCGAATCGTCGTCGATCTCGACGACGACGTAGCGCGTCGAGTCGGGGAGGCCGAGGAGTCCACCGGGAATCGAGATTGCCCGCTCGTCGGGAACCTCGAAGTCGCCGAATCGGGATGACGTGATCTGCATCGCTGTGACCCTAGTCCTTAGTCAGTGCCGGGTGCGGGTTGGTCGGTGGTGCCAATGGTCGAAGCGTCGTCGGCGAGGCGCCTCGCCGCTTCGGCTCTTTGCTGATCGAGCAAGGCCTGATCGACATAGCCGTCGTACAGGTTGCCCAGGGCGCGGATCGATCCGACGGTCACGGCGAAGATCAGCAGGAAGCGGCCGATCGCCAGGTGGAACGGTGCGCCCGAGTTGGCGGCGAGCATGAGTGAGTCCCATCCGAGCGCCAGGCCGAGCAGCAGTGAGAAGCCCAGTCGCTGCTGGCGTTGGGCCGAGCGATCGACCTCGGGAGCCCCGATCACCTGGATCGCGGTCGCTCGTTGGCGAAGCGTCGACGGAATGACCGCCTCGGCAGTGCCGTCGCGAATCGTCTCAGGAGAAGCCATGGGCTCAGAGCTTCTTCAGGGCCATGGCAAGTGCCGGTGTGAGCTGTCGGCCGGCGATCGAGACGATCGGGAGCTGGGCGTCGAGTGAAGCGACGAGTTCTTCCGACGTCGGCGTTGCGTGGAGATCGATGGCGCACGGGACCGCGAACGAGTCGACCAGTTCTCGCAGCTCGTCGATCGGGCCCAACGATCGCAAGGTCAGGCGAAGCAAGTCGACGGCGCCGTCGGCGCAGACCCGATCGATCATCGTGAGTACTCGCGGGGTCAGCATGCAATCGAGCGATTCGTCACGTTCCCGGCGGGCATCGTCGGCTTCGATCACGCCAACCGCCCTGGTGCCGGTGCGGGAGCGCTCGAGCAGGCGATGGTGAAGGTCGCGACTGCTGTCGGCGAGCTGGTCGCTGCGGATGCCGGTGAGTTCGACCTCGTCGCAGAAGATGGCGAGGCCGATCGTCGCGTCGTTGGTGAAGCGTGTCGCAAGCGGGAGGGCGATGTCGAGCGGGCCGACGAGCAACTGCACACTCGCCTGTGTCGTCGG
Organism: uncultured Acidimicrobiales bacterium; assembly: GCA_963698395.1. Classification (GTDB taxonomy): domain Bacteria; phylum Actinomycetota; class Acidimicrobiia; order Acidimicrobiales; family SZUA-35; genus JBBQUN01. The sequence continues at coordinate 369,728 of CAVOQQ010000004.1, read as the reverse complement.
CCGAATCGGGAGGATGCTCTCGAGTCGGGTCAGATCGTCCCAGAACTGCTGGCGTTCCGCTTCGCCCTGGTGCACGGTCGTGGATACGACCGTCGACTCGGCCGCCGACTCGCCGGATCGACGGGCGTCGACCGGGGAGATGGTGGTCGGCGAGGCCGCGCTCGGAGGGGTTGCGGTCCGGGCGGTCGGGGTGCGGGGCGGGGTGTCGACGATCGGTGCGCCGGCGTCGAGCGAGTCGATCGAGGTCGACCGAGCCCGGTCGAGTCGTGCCGGCTCGGGGGCGACAGAAGGAGGTCGGAGCACCGGCTCGTTGACGCGATTCTCGAGCCGATGCAACAGTCCGGGGAAACGGTCGGCGGCCGACGGATCGTCCATCAGGCCGCGCGGAGGAACGGCGCGGCCGACGACGCGTGTGCGCTCGGCGATGGTGGTGTCGTCGATGAGGCTCTGTGCCCCGCTCAGCAGCTGGCCCACTCGTTCCTGGGACGAGATGGTGTCGGCCCGTTCGAGCAGGGCCTGACCGGGGGTCAAGCGAGGTTCGGGCGGCGATCCATTGGCGAGGCTGCTGGCCAGAACGGGCTGCTGCGCCATCACGGAACTCGAGCTGATCCGGTCGAAGTCGTCCTCGATCGGGGCGAGGTCTTCGGGACCGAACCGTCGAACCGGCCGTTTCTCGATGGTCGGCGGCGGTGGTGATGCCGACGGGCCGATGGCGTCGACCCATGCCTGCTCCGACTCCATCGCGGCGGTGAGCTTCGCGATCAGTTCCTCGTCGGCGGCGAGGTCGTTGCCGACCGACAGCTGCCCCGCGGACGCCGGGGTGGCCGGCACGTCGGATCGATTGAGGCCGAAGCGTCGACCGGCCTTGGTGCGGCTCGGCGTCGAGCTCGCTGGAACACCACCCGATGGTGGCGAGGCGAGCACCTCGAAGCCTTCCTTGCGGAAGAAGCCGCCGATGCCGCCCGTGCGGATGCGATTGGCTTCGTGGATGATGGCCTGATCACCGAGTTCCGCCCGTACCTCACGGAGGAGGGCGCTCAGCTCAGGCCCGGTGTAGCGCTGCTGTGTCGTCATAGTTCACGGTTCCCAGTGTTTCGATACGGAGGTGGCTACCGAGTTCGTCGATGGCCAGAACAGTCGGGTCGAGGTCGGTCAGGGCGAGAAGGCGACGCAGTGGCCGCCGGAGGGGTTTCGAGGTCAGGATCACGGGCATCATTCCCGTGTGTTCGGCGGCGTGGAGCTGGGTGCGGAAGCTGTTGACCATGTGCCCGATCTCGTCGGGTGACAGGGCGAACTCATAACCGTTCGGTCCCTCGCGCAGACTGCCGAGCAGGGCCTGCTCCAGCGAGGGGGCAAGGGTGATGACGGGCAGCACGCCCTGTTCCGACGCACTGCCGGCCGAGATCGACGAACCGAGAGCGGTCCGTACGGCTTCGGAGAGCTCGAACTGGTTCCTGGTCAGTCGGGCTCGTTCGCCGAGCACATCGAGGATGCGCACGATGTCGCGAATCGGTACCCGCTCGTCGAGGAGGTCCTGGAGTACCCGCTGCACCTCGGCGATCGTGAGATCGTTGGCAGCCAGCTCGTCGACGACCGCCGGGTCGGACTGGCGAACGAGATCGACGAGGTCCTTGACCTCCTGTCGACTCAGCAGCTTGGCCGCGTGCTGGCGAACGACCTCGGCGAGATGCGTGGCGATGACCGAGGGCCGATCGACGACGGTGCCATCGATCGCATCGGCGAGCGCTCGCTGCTCGGAACGAATCCACTTCGCCGGCAGACCGAACACCGGCTCGGTGGTCTCGATGCCGGGCAGTCGGTCGAGTTGGTCGGCGATGACGAGCACATGGCCGGGAGGGGCGTTGCCACGAGCCATCTCGACGCCGTGCATGGTGATCAGGTAGTCGCCGGATCCGAGATCGATGTTGTCCCGGGTGCGGACCGGGGGAATGATCAGCCCCATCTCCATGGCGATCTTGCGCCGCAACGCCCGCACGCGGTCGAGGAGGTCGCCGCCCATCGAGGGATCGACGAGATCGACCATGTCGACCGCCAGCTCGAGTCCGAGCGGTTCGGGTCGGATGTCCATCGCCAGCTGTCGGGGATCGTCCTCGTTCGGGACGTCCTCGGTCGGCTGGGACGCGACCCCGCCGGCGGCGGCCAGCGATGCGGTCTCGGTCTCGTTGTCGAAGCGACGGCTGAGCACGATGAGACCGCCACCGACGACGAAGAACGGGATCTTGGGCAGGCCGGGCGCCAGTCCGAGGGCGATGATGGCGATGCCGGCGTAGAAGAAGGCGGTTGCCTGGCCCCGGAACTGGGCGCCGATGTCGGTTCCCAGGTCTTGGTCGTTGGAGGCTCGGGTGACGATGATGCCCGATGCGATCGAGATGAGCAGCGCAGGAATCTGCGAGACGAGACCGTCGCCGACGGTGAGTGAGGAGAAGTTCGAGACGGCTTCGTTGAAGGGCATGCCCATCTGGACGACGCCGATGACGAGCCCGCCGATCAGGTTGATCAGGGTGATCAGGACGCCGGCGATGGCATCGCCCTTGACGAACTTGGAGGCGCCGTCCATCGCGCCGTAGAAGTCGGCTTCCTGGGTGACCTCGGTTCGCCGCATGCGGGCGGTCTCCTCGTCGATCACACCGGCACCGAGGTCGGCGTCGATCGCCATCTGCTTGCCGGGCATGGCGTCGAGGGTGAAGCGGGCGCCGACCTCGGCAACGCGGGACGCGCCGTTGGTGATCACGACGAACTGGATGACGACCAGGATCATGAAGACGACGAGGCCGACCACGACCGAGCCGCCGACCACGAACGTGCCGAAGGCGGTGATCACGCCGCCGGCCTCGCCGGTCGTGAGGATGAGTCGGGTCGACGAGACGTTCAGCGAGAGCCGGAACAGGGTCGCCATCAGCAGCAGCGACGGGAAGGCGCTGAGCTCGAGCGCCCGCGAGGTGAGCATCGTCGCCAGCAACAACATGACGCCGATGGCGATGTTCACCGAGATGAGCATGTCGAGGATGAATCCCGGAAGCGGGATCACCATCAGCGCAACAACGCCCATCATCATGGCGGAGAGGAATGCTCCACCTGCACTACGAGTTTTCACGAACGACCTGTGGGCCGGCCATCCATGGCGGTCCGGGCTGACATCAGTGTCAAAGCGAAGCGTCGTCGCGTTCGGTTCGGGTATTAGCCGTGCCGCCGATCAAAAGTGCTGGTGGGGGATGCGGCGGAAACCTCGAACGGCGTGGCGTCACGCCGCGTCATGCGGGACCACGCAGCGTCACGCGAAAGCGTGGCGTCAAGCGACGGTGCGGTGTCACGCGACGGCGCGGCGTCATGCGGCGCGGCGGCGCCGTTTCGGCTTGGCGTTGGGGTCTTCGTCGGGGAGGCGCATCGCCGAAGCCGGGATCTTGACCCGGCGGATGGTGTCGGAGTATTGCGAGTGCGGGTTGCGCATCACGAAGGCGAGCACGATGGCGATGGCCCGGAACAGTTCGTTCGGTACGGTCTCGCCCACCTCGACTCGGTCATGGAGGACGCGAGCGAGCGGTCGAGCCTCCACGATGGGCACGCCCTTGGCCTTGGCCCGTTCACGAATGCGCATGGCCAGCTCGTCGCCGCCCTTGGCAACGACCCGGGGAGCCCCGGTGCCCTCCTGGTACTTGATGGCGACGGCCACGTGCGTGGGGTTCACGACGACGGCCGACGCGTCGTCGACGGCGGCGAGCATCTGGTTGCGGCTCAGTTTGGCGTGAGCCTGGCGTCGACGCCCCTTCATCTGGGGGTCGCCTTCGCTCTGTTTGTACTCCTGCTTGACCTCTTCCTTGGTCATCTTGAGCTGCTTGCCGATCTTCCAGCGCTGGTAGGCGTAGTCGCCGCCACCGACGAGGAGACCGGCGAACGCCACCATGCGAACGAGATCGAGCATCTGATCGCCGAGGCGGAGCGCCGCAGCGTCGAGCGCCACCGGGATCGGCAGGAGGTGTTCGGCGAGAATCGATCGCAGGACCGTCGCCGAGAGCACGGCGAGCACCAGCAGCCGCACGATCGACTTGACGGTGTCGACCAGAGGCTCGCTCGAGAACAAGCGCTTGAATCCTGCCTTCGGCGAGATGCGCTCGGGCTTGGGCTTGATTCCCTCCATGCTGAGGACGACGCCACCCTGCAAGCCGAGACCGACGACGATCGTGAGGCACACCAGCCCGAACATGGGGAGCAGGGCCGTGGTCATCAAGATGAGGACATCGTCGAGTCGTTCGACCACCGGACCGAGTTCACCGGTGGCTGCCGCGTGCATCAGGGTCGAGGTCTCGGTCCGAAGAGACGAGCCGAGGCCGCCGATGAGCGAGGGCACGAACCAGGTGGACAGAAGCAGGACGAGCCATTGGATCAGGTCGACCGACTTGGGAATCTGCCCCTTCTTGCGCGCCTCGCGGAGTTTCTTCGGTGTCGGTTTTTCGGTCTTCTCACCACTCGATTGCGCCATGCCTCACCCCCCGATGAGCTGACTGCCCCAGCGCAGGCCCTGTTCGAACAGGGTCTGCGAACCGTTGAGGACCAGCGGGAGGGTGAGTGAGATGATGAAGAGCAGGATCAGCGACTTCAGCGCGAAGCCGATCACCAAAACGTTGAGCTTGGGGGCCGCCCGGGAGGCAATGCCAAGCACGATCTCGGTGAGCGCCATGGTGAGCATGATCGGAAAGGCGATCTCGACCGCGGCCAAGAAGAACAACCCGGCACCCTCGGTGACCATCTGCTCGAGTTCGCCGAGCCGCAGACCGGTGAGCGGAGCCGCTTCGTAACTTCGGATCACGCCCTTGATCAGGAGGAGATGGCCGTTCACCACGAAGAGGATCGTCACACCGGTCATCTGGTAGAGCCGGCCGACGGGGGCGGCCTGGCTCTGGGTGGTCGGGTCGTACAGAGCCGCCGACGACAGGCCGGCCGCCATGTCGATCATCGAGCCGGCGCTCGACACCGCGGCGAAGAGCAGCTGGATCGTCAGGCCGAGCAAGATGCCGGTGAACACCTGGAACAGCACGGCACCGACGAGTCCGAGCACGTCGGTGGGGAGCACGCCGGGAAGCGTCGTCGCCGAGCCAGGCGCGATGGCGAAGGCCAGGGAAACCGCCAGGGCGATACGCATGCGGTTCGGCATGAGTGCACCCGAGAACGGGGGCGCGACCACGAAAACGGTCACCAGTCGAGTGGTGATCATCACGAAGGCGACCAGCACCCCGGGCTCGAACGAGAACTCCACCGGCGGCCTACAGGTAGCTCGGGATGCGTTCGATCAGCTCCCGAGTGAAGTCGACGAGCATCTGCATCATCCACGACCCGGACACGATGAGCACGAGGCCGACGGCCAGGAACTTGGGCACGAAGGTGAGGGTCTGCTCCTGGATCTGCGTGATCGACTGGACGAGACCGACCAAGACACCGACGACGATCGAGGTGAGGAGGATCGGGAGCGACACCTTCGCCGCGACCCACATGGCGTCGGTGAGCATCTGGAGGACTGCTGCTTCGTCCATGTCAGACCCGGAAGCTCTCGAGCAGGGTCTGGACGATGAGCGACCAGCCTCCGACCATGATGAACAGCAACAGTTTGAACGGGAGCGAGACGAACACCGGGGGCAGCATCATCATGCCCAATGACATCAGGGTCGCCGAAACGATCAGGTCGATGATCACGAAGGGGATGAAGATGACCATGCCGATGATGAAGGCCGCCTTCAGCTCGTGGAGCAGGAACGCCGGGATGAGTGACGACATCGAGATGTCTTCGGGTGTCTCGGGCTGTTCGGCGCCGCGAGCGTCGAGGATCATCGACAGCTCCTCGGTCGGCTCCTGGCTGAGCATGAACTCCCGCACCGGGCCTTGCGCCCGGTCGAGTGCCTCGCCCTGCTCGATCTGGCCGTTCAGGAAGGGCTGCAGCGCATCGTCGTTGACCTGGTCGAGCGTGGGGCCCATGACGAACAGACTGAGGAACAGGGCGAGCCCCGTGATGACCTGGTTCGGCGGCACGCCCTGGAGACCGAGCGCGTTCCGGGTCATCGACAGCACGATGACGATGCGGGTGAAGCTCGACAGCATGATCACGAGTGACGGGGCGAGCGACAAGATGCCCAAGCCGATGATCAAGATCAGGGACTGACTCGGCGAGGAGGCGGCATCACCGACCGTGACCGTCACCAGATCGGTCGAGCTCGACGGATCGGTTCCGTCGGTGGTCGCGTCATTGCCGGACAGACCGTCGTCGAGCAGGCCGCCGATGCCGGTGTCCTCGGCCGAGCGCTCGGCCCCCGGGGTCGGCAGGTCGGGAGCGGTCACAGGGGGCGTGATCACCTGGGCTCCCGCAGAGGTCGGGAGTCCGCAGACGATGCCGAGCACGATGGCGAGCGCGACGATCACGCCCCGGAGGACCAGGAGGAGACGCCCAGCAGCGGCGGGGAGTCGAGCGATGGTGGGGCGTTGGCCGCCGCCGTCGGTTGTGGTTGCGAAGCGATCGACGAAGTCGACGCTCAAATGTGGTGACATCCAGGCCTTGGCCCGGGCGGTTCAGGACTTGCGAACCGTGAGTTCCCGGAGCGATTCGATCAGGGTCATCCGTGGTTGGGTTGGCGTAAACATCGCCGGCAAGTGCTTCGGTGCCGCTTGCCTTCTGTCTGAGGTGTTGCTGGCGGTGGGTCCGGCGTCCGTCGACGGTGCGTCGCCCTGTGCAAGGGCGGCGAGGTCGATGCGATCATCCTGATCGCTCGTCGGTTCGGTGATGGGGGAGCACAGGTCGGCGCCCTCGGCCAGGAGCTGCACCCCGTGTTCGCTCACGCCCAGGAGGAGATGGCGTTCGCCCGCTCGCACCAGCGCCACCGAGGAATTGCGCCCGAGCGGTCGCTGGCTGGTGACCTCGAGCGAGTCCTGGGTGGGCCCGCTGCCGAGGAGGAACGTGAACTTGCCGTTCTTCGCCGAGCGCGTCATGAACCACAGCAACCCGCCGACGAAGGCGAGCGCCGTGAGCAGGCGCAGCATCAGCATGAACGTCGACATCAGTGCATGGCCTCGGGGTCGATGACTTCGGAGATGCGCACGGCGTATTCGCCGTCGATCACGACGACCTCGCCGCGGGCGAGCAGGGTGCCGTTGACCCGCACGTCGACGGGGGAGCCCGCAGGGCGATCGAGTTCGACGACCGAGCCGATGTGGAGGGCCAGTACCTCGGCGAGCGTCATGTCGGTCCGGCCGAGTTCGACCGACACCTCGAGTGCAACATCTCGCAACATGGCGAGTCCGTTGCCGGCGGATGCACCGCGGACGGTGTTGCCTGCGCCGGCGGTGGGTGCCTTGGGTCGCGGTGTCTCGCCTCGCCGATCGGCGATCCAGAGGACCACGCCGACGGTCTCGGAGCCCTCGGTGATCATGAGGGCCTCGGAGATGGAGGGGAACGATGCCACCGCCGTGCCGACGTCGGTGAAGGGAATGGGTTCGCTGAAGGTCAGTTCGCTCACGGTCTCACCGAGCGAGGCGGTCACGCTCGCAATGGCATCATCGGCGGCCGAGCCGGCGCGGTCGACGATCGCGACGATCGCTTCCGGGAGGTCCTGGCCGGAACGAGAACCCTGGGCAACGAGCACCGAACCGGAGGTCGCGCTGATCGCGGCACCGGCATCGGTCGGAACCACCGACATGCCGAGCGGGGCGAGGGCGGCACCGAGTGATTGAGCCGTGCTGCTGTCGAGGACCAAGCTGGTCATGAATGCGCTCCTGTGTGGGCGTTCGTTGGGGTTGAGGCGACTGCGCTTCCCAGCGCAGGGAAGTCGTGTTTGGGAAGTGAGAGGACTTCGGCCACCAGGCGCTCGCCGCGCTGACCGGCCTTGACGGTGAACACCGCCACGTTGCCGACGGAAGCGACGAGCTGACGGCCGAGGCTCTGGCCGGTGCGAATCACATCGCCAGGCTGCAGGTTGGCCATGTCCATCGCCGGTACTCTGATGCCGGCGAACCCGACCACCACGGGCACCACGACGGGCTGCAGCGCAGCGGCCGCGGCGCTCCCGCCGGCGTTCTCGCTCCGGCGCCGGCCGTTGATCCGCCGGTCGATGATCTCCATGTGGGCCTGCAAGCTGAGCGGTGAGACGATGAGCTTGCAGCGGCCGCCGGCCTTGTGCCCCGTCAGCGTGAGCCCGAACGACATCAGGGTCTCGCGAACGCTGTCACGCATCGTGGACTGGTCGGCGTGGTGCGCCTTGAAGCGGACGGGCCCGAGATGAAGCTCCCGAGCGAACTGTTCGAACATGGCGAGCGCCACGTCGGCGAGCAGGCCGGCCTCGAGTGGCGTGAGCGACCTCGGCTCGCCGGGGTCGCCGTTGCCTCCCATCATGAGGGTCACGATCGAGAGGGCCATCTGGGTATCGAACAGGAGAAAGGCCGACTGCCCGGATTCGTCGAGTGCGACCTCGACGTAGTGCATCGGCTCGTCGGAAATGCTCGCGATGGTGATGGTGGCGAGCTCGTCGGCATCGACGGTCACCTTGGAGGTCCACTGCTCGAGGACCTCTTCGCTCATGCGGACCATCTCGTGCAACGACTGCTGGAACGATGCCGAGCGGCCGCCGTTGAGCCAGGAGCCGGCGACCCCGAAGTCGTGCGGACGGGGCTCGCTGCTCGGCCCCAGGCCGGACGCTGCTTGATCATCGGTTGCTGCGTCGCTCACCCCATCGCGGTCGAGCGTGGTCGCCTCGGCGTCGGTCGATGCACCGGGGACGGTGTCATCGGCGATGTCATCGGATGCGTGCTCGGGCTGCGTCACCTGTGGAGAGTCGACGTGGCGATCAGGGGTATGAGTGTGGCCGACCCTTTGTCTGGGATTTCTCAAGTCACGATTTCTCAAGATCTCCGGCAGGGAGGTCATGCCCGGCTCATCGAGTCCGAGACTGCCCTCACGTCACGGCCCGCATGCCTCATCCGTCCTCGAGGTTCACCCCGGTCTGCCGAGGCGTGCCGCCCCCATCACCGCCGCTACCGCTGAAGGTTCGCGGTGCAACCGTCTTCTTGTAAGTGGAGATACCTGCTTGCTCATGAACCATTTGACCTAAAACAAGCAAATAGCTCAATCAACAAGCACGTCGTCCGAAGGAGCAGCATGAACCTGGAGGACGCATGACATCAACCACGATCACTGTCGAACAGCGGGCAATGGTGGAGAAGAACCTGCCGCTGGTCGAGCACATCGTTTCACGACTGGCTGCTCGCTTCGCATCGAACTACTCCCGCGAAGATCTGGTGCAGACAGGAACGATCGGTCTCATCGAAGCGACCTGCCGTTTCGACCCCGAAAGGGGAGTGGCGTTCTCGACCTTCGCCGGTCGTCGCATCGAGGGCTCCATCATCGACATGCTTCGTCGTGACGACTGGGCCCCTCGTTCGGTTCGTGAGCTCGAGCGTCAGGTCGAGCAGCTCGACGCCGGCTATCGGGCCAAGGGCGCGTCGGCCAAGGCCGGCGAGATCGAAGAATCCCTCGGGCTCAACAAGGGCCAGCTCAGTCGGCTTCGTGCCGACCTGACCAAGGCCAGGGTCGACTCGCTCGATCGCATGGTGGGCGGCGACGACTCGACGGTCTCCCTCGTCGAGACACTCGCCGACTTCATGGGTTCGCCGGTCGAGAACGATCTCGATGACCGGGAGGTGCTCGGCTATCTCCGCGATGCCGTGCGATCCCTTCCCGAGCGTCATCGTCTGGTGATCATGGGCTACTTCTTCGAGGGCAAGTCGATGACCGAACTCGGCGGTCTGTTGGGCGTCACGCAGTCTCGTGCATCACAGATCAAAGAAGACGCCATTCGCATGATGCGCTCGGGCGTCCTTGCCCAATATCGGAACGAAGACGACGACGCGGTCGAAGACGAAAAGCTCTGCCGTCGCCAGCGAGTCTTCAACGAGGCGCTGGCTTCGGCCAACGACTGGCGCAGCCGAATCGCCTGATCCCGGCCCTGTTCGTCAGGGTGAGGTGAGGGTCATTGGACAAGATTTCAGGTGGTTGGCCAAGAGAACTCCTCATAGTGGACCATCTGCGTCCGACTCTGGTCCCATGGGAGACCTCCTCGCCGCCACCGATCTACCTCGCCTCGCCTCACTCCTGTGGGAGTATCGAAGAGGATTCGATCGTCTTCACTTCCTTCTCGACACCCAGACGTTGCTCATCGGCAACGGCCGTGATGACCAGTTGCATCACATGGTCGACCTCCTCGACGAGGCCAATGCCCGGATGAGTCGGCTCGATCTCGAACGCGAGATCCTGCTCGGCGTCGGCCCCGACGGCCAACCGCCGTCGTTGCGCGATCTGATCGACGGTGTCGAGGCGCCGTGGGACGAGATCTTCGAAGAGCATGCCGTTGCGATCGACGCGGCCGTCGCCAAGACGAAGGCGTTGGTCGAGCGGAGCAACCTCCTGATTCGTCGGGTCCAAGCCGATCTCCCCAACGTCGCCAGCCTGCTGACCGACGACGGCTTCCCCGCCGGTGCTGCCTCGATGACCACCACGTCGACCTATGGCCGATCGGGTCGCAGCCATGCCGAACGTTCGGCCCAGTCGTACCTGTTCGAGAATCGTCTGTAGTCGTGAGCGACTTCTCCGCCCTCAGCACTGCTGCCAGTGCGCTCTTCGCCCACCAGAAGCGCATCGGTGTCATCGGCGACAACATCGCCAACATCGACACGCCCGGCTATGCGAAGCAACGGGTGGAACTCGGCGCGATCGGGACCGGTACGAGCGGTGTCTTCAGCGGCAAAGCGCTCCAGCGCGGCGTCGACGTCACGGGCATCACCCGTCGGCGTGACGCACTTCTCGAGAGCACGTATCGGAACTCCGGCGGCGACGCGGCCAAGGCAATCGCCCAGTCCGAGTCGCTGAAGTCGATCGAGGCGCAGCTCGGTCCGCTTCGCGAAGGCAGCTTCAGCGACCAGCTGAACGACTTCTTCAACAGCTTCGACGATCTCGCCAACGAGCCCGATGATCCCGCCACCCGGATGGTCACGTTGCAGCGTGCCGAGCAGATCGCCGGGTCGCTGCGTTCGCAGGCCGACACGTTCACCACGGCCCGGGCCGACGAGATCGACCGAGTCGGTGCGCTCGTCGACGAGGTCAACCGACTCGTCGACTCGATTGCCGACCTCAACCTCCAGGTCAAGGCCGGGTCGGTCGGCGGGCAGACGCCCAACTCCTTGATGGGTCAGCGCAGCGAGCAGATGGCCCAGCTGGCCAAGTTGGTCGACATCTCGGTCAACGAGGGCGAGAACAATTCGGTCACCGTCAGTCTCGACGGCCAGCTGCTGGTGTCGGAAGGTGCCGCATCACACCTGCGGGTCGCCAGTACGGTCGACCCTGCGCTCACACCACTCAACATGGAACGGGTCACCGTCCTGGCCACCAGTGGCCGGGAACTCTCGGTGACGAGCGGCTCACTTTCGGGCCACCTGGCCTCGGCCAACGAGACGGTTCCCGAGCTCCTTGCCGACCTCAACGCCTTCGCCTCCCAGTTCGTCACCGATGTGAACGCGTTGCACGCCACGGGCTTCGGCCAGGACGGTGTCGACGGTCGTGACCTCTTCACCCAGACCGGTGGCCTCGCCGAGAGTGTGACGGTCAACGTCGACATGGTCGACCATCCCGAGCGGTTGGCTGCGGCGGGCACGGCGACCGCGAGGTTCGACGGGTCGATTGCCGCCCAGATGGCGCTGCTCGGCTCTTCGGCCGACGGGCCGGCCAAGGCGTATGACGCCTTCGTCGTGAAGCTCGGCGCCCAGGCAAACCGCCTCGACTTCGCCGCCCAGATCGCCACCGAGAGCGCGAACCACGCTCGGTCATCGCTCGACAGCGCCATCGGGGTCAATCTCGATGAGGAACTCACCGACTTGATGTCGGCTCAGCGGGCCTATGAGGCCGCCGCTCGCATGGTGACCGCCATCGACGAAATGCTCAGAACCCTGATCAGCTCCACCGGCCTCGTCGGCCGCTGATCCTGAAGAACCCACCGAACCGCCGCACACAGCCGGCAGTCGTCAGTCAGCAGTAGTCATCAGTCAGCAGTAGTCAACCAGCAGTAGTCAACCAGCAGTGCAAGCAAGGAAGCCAGCACCATGATCGGCAGAATCTCCGCTCAGAGCACCACCAGCCAGTTCCAGCGTCTCAACGCTGCGGCCGAGGCCAAGGTGCAGAAGTTCAACCAACAGATCGCATCGGGTCTGGCGTTCGAGAACCCCTCGGAGAGTCCGGCCGACACCTCGTTGCTGCTCGGCAACAGCCGGCGCCTCGCTCGCATCGATCAGTACAGCCGGAACGCCACCAGCGCGAACCAGTGGCTGGCCTCGACCGATCAGGCGCTGCAATCGGCCAACGACTCGATGACCAGGGCCCGCACGCTCACCGTGCAGGGCCTCAACTCAGGTTCCGGCACGGACGCAGGGAAGGCCGCAGCGGCCGAGATCCGCCAGATCCGTGAGCAGCTGATCGGCACCGCCAACACGACCCAGGGTGGTCGAGCGATCTTCAGTGGAACGGCCGAGGCCCCCGCCTACGACGCCGCCGGCGTCTACCAGGGCGACACCGGTGCGGTGACCCGGGCGATCGACACCTACGAGATCCTCCAGGTCAACGCCGTCGGACCGAAGGTCTTCGGCGAATCGAACCCGACCGACCCCATGAACGGCTCGATCTTCGAACAGCTCTCGGCGATCGCCGATGCCCTCGAGGCCGGCGACACCGCCACCGCATCGCAGGGTCTCGACGCCATCGATGTCGTCGATGCGCCTCGTCCGCACCGAACTCGGCAAGGTCGGTGCCTCGGTGAACCGTCTCGAGTCGGCCCAGATCCGCCTCGACGACGAGCAGATCTCGACTCGCAACCGGATCTCCCAGACTCAAGATGCCGACATGGCCGAAGCGATCATGGGTCTGCGTGCGGCCGAGACCGGCTACGAAGCCCTCATGTCGACCACGGCCCGCACCATGAGCCGCAGCCTCCTCGACTTCATGCGCTAGCCGTTCGCTCCCGCTCGGCAATCCCCAACGACAAAGCTCCGGGTTTGCGTTCGTTCTGCGTGACGACGACCCGGAGCTTTGCTCGTTTTGGACGTCAACCCGGCAGAAGCGGCCACCCATCGCCGCGTTGTCACACTGCGTGGCCAGATGTTGGCGGCAACCCTCACACTGCGTGGCGCGCTTCCGAGACTGAGAAGCGTCAGCAAGGACGCTGACGGCCAACGTTGGAGCAGAAGACCAATGATTCTCCTCAAGCGGCTGACGGGTTCGCCCCTCGCCCTCAACCCAGATCTCATGGAACGTGTCGAGGCCAATCCCGACACGGTCATCACCATGGTCGATGGCAAGAAGATGCTCGTGCACGAGACCATCGAAGAGATCGTGCAGCTGGTGCTCGACTATCGGTCGGAGATCATCCGTGTCGCCTACCACGAGACGCCGTCTCGACCGATCGACCCAACGCCACCGCTTCGCCTGATCGTCGGTCCCGATGAGTCCGATGGGTGGAGCGACGCTGCCGGCGACGGTTCCCATGACGCCGGCGACATCGCTGCTCGCAGGGAGCGCAGCTGATGGATCCGGCAACGATCATCGGCATTCTCGTGGCGATCGGCGCCGTCTTCGGTGCCGGCTTCATGGCGGGGCTCAACCCGATCGCCATCTTCCTCTCCGACATCCCTCGATCATCCTCGTGCTGCGGCGGCGCCATCGGCGTCACCATTGCGAACAACACGATGCCGGCAGCGATCGGCGGTCTGAAGGCCGCCGTGAAGGGGCTCACCGGAGGACTCGGTACCGACCCGACCGAGATCGTCACCAAGCTCGTCGACTTCGCCGACCTCGCCCGCAAGGAAGGTCTGCTCGCCCTCGAGTCCCGGCTCGACGAGATCGACGACCCGTTCTTCCGTCGTGGCATGGAACTCGCCGTCGATGGCACCGACCCCGAGGTCGTGCGAGACATGCTCGAGCTCGAGCTCGAGAACATGCAGGCTCGGCACAAGCTCGGCGACGGCTTCTGGGCCACCGCCGCCGGCATGGGTCCGGCCATGGGCATGATCGGTACCGTCATCGGTCTGGTCGACATGCTCGGCAACCTCGACGATCCGGGTGCGCTCGGCCCGTCGATGGCGGTCGCCTTCCTCACCACCCTGTGGGGCGCCTTCCTCGCCAACGTGATCTTCACCCCGATCTCCGGCAAGCTCAAGTCGCTCTCGGCGGCCGAGGTCAAGGGCCGAGAACTGATCATCGAGGGCATCCTCTCGGTGCAGGCCGGTTCGAACCCGAGGGCCGTCGCCGGCAAGCTCGCCGCCTTCCTGCCGCCGTCGGAGCGAGAGGCACTCCTGGAGTCCAAGAGTGCCTAGAGAGAAGAAGGCTCCCCAAGAGGACGAGGGCATCGACGAATCCTGGCTCGCCTCGTGGGCCGACGGCATGACCTTGCTCATGGCCTTCTTCGTGATGCTCTACGCCTTCGCTCTGACCGACGAGACCAAGTTCGCCGACTTCAAGGTCGGCATCGTCACCGCGCTCGGCATCTCCGATCCGGCCGAGGCGAACAATCCGTCGCTGCTCGAATCGGGCAACGGCATCGCGCTGACGGTCGGGTTGTCGGTGGTACCGAGCGAAGACGTTCGAGAACTGATCAACCGGATGGACGGCGAGCTGGAACAGACCGGCGGCACCGTCACACCGGAGAACGTCGAGGAGGTACGAGACGTGCTGGAAGCGCGTTTTCGCGCCGTCGGTGCCGAGGACTCGGTCTCGGTGGAGATCGACGAACGAGGGATCGTCGTTCGTTTCCCCGATCGCATGCTGTTCGATTCGGGCCAGGCCACGTTCGACAACGACATCGCCCCGATCGTGCTTGGGCAGACCTCGCTCGTGCTCAACACGATCGACAACTTCATCGAGGTCGAGGGCCACACCGACAACGTGCCGACCGGTTCCAGCTGGCCGAGCAACTGGGAACTCAGCGGCGCTCGAGCCTCGGCGGTGGTCCGCTGGTTCCACCAGTTCGGTGACGTTCCCGAAGTGCGCATGGGCGCCATCGCCCTGTCGGACACCCGGCCGCGTGCCACGAACTCGACGGCCGAGGGTCGTGCCATCAACCGCCGCGTCGAAGTGGTGATCACCATCGACGGGCTCATCGACTCCGACGTCGACGTGATCAATGCCATCGGGGACAACGTGATCTTCGATGACCCGCCGGTTGCCGAAGGCCGCAACGCGTCCCCTGATTCGGGCCCTGATACCGGCGCCGACGGTGCCGACACTGGCAGCGAGGAGACCGGCGGTGTCGGTTCCATCCTCGACCCGGTCGAGATCGACCCGATCCGCACCGGCCTCGAACAACCCTGATTGGCTGCGCCCGAACGCAGCAAACCCCGACATCACCCGTACCGGAGAGACCCGCACATGGCGAAGAAGAAGAAAGCCGCAGCGCCAGAGGGCGACGGCGAAGAAGAGAAGAAGGGCAAAGACCCGAAGATGATGGCCGTCGGCGGCCTCGTCGTCGCCGGCCTGGTCTACCAGTTCGTGCTCAAGCCCGCTCCCGTCGAGGAGCCGGTGCTGGATGCGAACGGCGTGGTGGTGACCACCACGATGCCGATCGTCGAAGGCGAGATCTTCGAGCTGCCCGAGATGGTGCTCAACATCGAAGATCCCGACATCACCTATCTGCGGATCCAGTTCGCCGTGGTGCTCGACGACACGATCATCGGCAAGGACTTCGAGGCCGAGTCGGCCATCGCCAAGGACATCTTGGTGACCGAGCTCGGACAGCTGTCGGCCTCCGAGCTCAAGGACCCCGCCCGGCGGGAAATCCTGAAGGCAGAACTGTCGGCCAAGATCCGCTCCGCCTACGGCGAAGCCAAGGTCGTACGAGTCCTCATCACCTCTCTGGTGATGCAGTGAAGGTGTGCCGGCGTCGTCGGCAGCAGAAATCTCGAAAAGAAATCTTGGTTTGGCCTCATACCCCCGAAAGGGGAACCGAGGCTGGCCACTAGCTACCGATCTTCGGTAGCGAACCGCAGTCCAAGGACGGACGGGTTCAGCAAACAAACAACACAAGACACTTTGTCTCCCACGGAAGGAACCTAGAGACATGCGCATCAACAACAACGTCGCCGCTTTCAACGCAAACCGGAACCTGAGCACCTCGAACATGAGCCTCGGGAAGTCACTCGAGAAGCTGTCTTCTGGCTTCCGAATCAACCGGGCAGGCGACGACGCCGCTGGTCTCACGATCAGCCAGGGCTTGCGGGCCCAGGCGTCCGGCCTCCAGCAGGCCACCCGCAACGCACAGGACGGCATCTCGGTCGTCCAAACCGCTGAAGGTGCACTGACCGAGGTTCACTCCATGCTCAACCGCATGCGTGATCTCGCGGTCCAGGCCAACAACACCGGTACCAACGACGCAACCGCAGTGGATGCGTCGGAGAAGGAATACATCGAGCTGGCCAACGAGATCGATCGCATCTCGCAGACCACGAGCTTTGGTTCCAAGAAGCTGCTCAACGGCTCGTTCGGTGCTTCGCACAGCGCAACCGGTGCGGCTGTCGATTACGCAACCGGCGCCACTGGTGGCGATATCACCTTCGCTTTCGGCGGAGACACCACCACCGTGACCATCACTGCCGGTGACTCAGCCGACGACGTGGTCAACAAGATCAACGATCAGGTCGGATCGCGAGGCGTGTCCGCCTCGGTTGAGTTCGGCGTGAGTGGCGCTGAGTTCACGATCACTGGTGGCGACGCATTCGTCGTGGCCGGTGCCGGTGTCGCCGACATCGGTACACCGGGCACGCTGGCTTCGACCGGCAGCGACGGCGCCACCTTCCAGATCGGCGCCAACAACTCGGCCAACGACCGCATCGAGGTGTCGATCTCCTCGATGACCACCGTCGGTCTGTCCATCGACAAGTCCGTCGGCGTGCTCGACGACGCCGGTGCTGCGATCGACGCCATCGACGCTGCGATCGCCAAGGTCTCGGACCAGCGGTCCGAGCTCGGTGCCAAGCAGAACCGCTTCGAAAGCACCATCAACAACCTGCAGGTCAGCACCGAGAACATCGTTGCGTCGGAGTCTCGTATCCGTGACACCGACATGGCGACCGAGATGACCAACTTCACCAAGCAGCAGATCCTGCAGCAGGCCGGCACCGCGATGCTCGGGCAGGCCAACTCACTGCCGCAGGGCGTCCTTCGTCTCCTGGGTTGAGGAGATTTGGTTGAGGGCCGGCGCATTGCGTCCTTTGCGTCGGTCCTCCTCCGCCTTCGTCGTCATTTCATGACAATCGGTTCCCGTCGACGGAAGAAGGAGAAGATTCGCCATGAGCGCAGTAGATGGATTGGTCACCGGGCTCGACACGAGCTCGATCATTTCTCAGCTGATGCAGCTCGAACGCATCCCGCAGCAACGACTCGAGAATCGGGCAACCCTTGCCAAGTCGGCAAGCACCGAGCTCGACGGTCTGCGGACCTCGGTTGTCGGTATTCGTACCGCCGCCGCCACCATGAAGTATCCCTCGGCCTGGCAGCCCTTGTCGGCGACCAGCTCGAGTGATTCGGTGAAGGTGGCTGCCACCTCTGGCGCCTCCACTGGCAACCTCGCCTTCAACGTCACCCAGGTGGCGTCGGGCGAGGCGATCTACTCGAACCAGGTCGTTGCCACCACCAACACGGTGGTGGCTGCGGGTGGTTCGGTCTTCTCCTATTCCGGGACCAACAAGCTCGGCTTCGACAAGCTCGCAGCAACCGGACTGAACGTCGGCGACATCTCCTTCGAGGTGACCCAGGCATCGGCAGCAGCGAAGACAACGGCGTCATCGTTGCCTCAGCCGGTCCCACTGACGATCGATGGCACCAACAACGAACTGATGTTCAGTGTTGCCGGTGCCGGCTCGATCTCGCTGTCGATCGGCACCGGTGAGTACGAGAGTGCCGAGGAGCTGGCAGCCGCCATCAACACGGCGATCGCCTCGAGCCCGGCGGCCAAGGGCGTGGTGAAGGCAGGTGTCGATGACACCGGCAAGCTCACGCTCTCGACCATTGCCGAAGGCAGCGACAACACCATCGAGGTGACCGGCGGATCGGCGGCGGCCGAGCTCGGCTGGAATCTCACCGAAGGCGTAGCAGCCGGAACCGACGGCATCGTCACGGTCGACGGGGTGGCCAACACCATCACCGACACGACCAAGGACTCAGCCGTCACCCTCAACGCCAGCGCCGGCAGCATCGCTGCGGTCATGTCCGGCCCCATGCGGCTTGGCACGGCCAATGCGGAGCAGGTGAGCTTCGGATCGGGCACGTTGTCGGAAGTGGTGTCGGCGATCAACAACGCCGATGGCCTCAGCTACGGCGCCGTTGCGGTCAACACCGGTAGCGGCTATCGCCTCCAGCTGACGGCCAACGACACCGGAGCAGCAGCAACGGTCGGCATCGATCAGTCGATGTTCACCGGCCTGAGCGGCACGCCCGGGGTCGACATGTTCTCGACCCTCACCGCAGCCCAGGACGCCGAGATCACCTTCGAAGGCCTGAACCCCTACAGCATCACGTCGGCGAGCAACACGTTCAAAGACATCATGCCCGGCGTCAGTGCCACCGTTTCTGCGGTGACCACCGATCCGGTCACGATCTCCTCGACCAAGGACACCGCCAAGGTGGCCGACGCCGTCGAGTCGTTGGTGAATGACCTCAGCACCCTCTTCGCCCGCATCAAGCAGGGCACGAAGAGCGATGTCGAGGCCGGCACCACCGGTCTGCTCTCCGGGAGTTCGGCGCCACGCCGGGCCCAGAGCGAGCTCCAGCGAGCGATGCTCAACCCGGTGGCCGGCAACTCGATCATCTCCGCCGGCGCCGCAGGCATCACGCTTGCGACCGATGGCACGATCACGTTCGACCGGGCCGCCTTCATCTCGGCCTACGAAGCCGACCCCGACGGCATGCAGCGGCTCTTCGTTGCACCCGACGACGAGGTCGACTCGAATCCTGGCATCCTCGATCGCATCAGCGAGGTGGCCAAGAACGCCTCGTCGTTTGGCACCGGCTACCTGGCGACCGCCAAGGAAGCCAAGGACAACCAGGTCAATGCGTTCAACCGTCAGGTCGACGCCTACGAGGTCCGACTGGAACGCCGCCAAGCGGCGCTCCAGCGCCAATACGCCGCCCTCGAGGTGGCGCTCGGCAGCCTGAACAACCAGTCGAGTTGGCTTGCAGGCCAGCTCGGCAGTCTGAGCAGCTACTCCAGCTGATCCGACACGTCGGTGGGCATCGATCATGATGCCCCGCCGACTCGTCACGGCGGCTCGTCCGTCAGCGGCCAGACCCACCGCTCGACCCAATCCGGTCGAGGTCGTGAGTCGCCCGGCCCTTCTGCCCTCGTCGGCCTGATGCTCTGCTTGGTCGCGCCGACACTGTCCCTGTACATCACGTCTCCCACCGAGACAGCCGCTCCTCAGCCCAATCGTCGCTTCGGCGACCACCACTCGGCGGCTCAGCCTCGAAAGTCCCCCGATGAACTACTCCGTTGCCAATCGCTACCGCTCCGACGGCATGGCCAGCACCCCACCGGGTCGCTTGCTCACCATGCTGTACGACCGGATGCTGCTCGACTTCGATCGTGCGATCGACGCCATCGAGCGGCGGGAGATCGAAGAAGCGCACAACGCGCTGATCCACGCACAGGAGATCGTGTTCGAACTCCACATGGCGCTCGACCTCGAAGCCTGGCCTGACGGTGGCGCACTCGCCGACCTCTACGTCTATCTGACCGAGCAGCTCGCAGCGGCCAACGCCGAAGAAATCGGTCGGCCTCATCGAGAACTGCCGGGCCGTGGTCGAACCACTCGCCGAGTCATGGCACGAGGCGTATCGCCAGACCTCTTCGGGCACGGCGCCACGAGCGGGTTCCTCCGCTGCAGGTAGTGCCTTGAGCGCAGGTATCTCGGCATGACCCAGGTCGACCACAAGTCGTGGCCGCAGCTTCTCGACGAGTTCGAGCGCTCGCTCGAGTGGCACGAGGAGCATCTGGCGACCGCCGACTCCGACAGCGAGCCATCGTGGTCGAACCCCTGGTCCCCACCCGCCGACGTCGACGCCTTGCCGGAATCGCTCCGCTTGCGGGCCGAGGCCCTGCTCGAGCGCTCGGCCACCCTCGAAGCGGCGGTCTTGGAGAAGATGGCTGCGGTCTCGCCCAACGGCTCGTCGATCCACCGTCGTCGCACCCACCAGACCAAGCACGCCAGCAGCACCTTCTCCACCAAACTCTGACCCCGCCCCGACCCCGACCCCACCCCGACCCCGACCCCGACCCCGACCCCGACGCCTCAGCCCCCAACCCGCTCCTGAGCGGCCGAACTTCCGGGTTTGCGTACGATCTCGAACGAGCTCCGGGTTTCCGTACGCTCAGCCGTACCGAAACCCGGAGCTTGTTGGGTTGTCGGACGGAGACCCGAGACGTGGAGCAACTCAGGACAAGGCGAGTGGCTCAGACGACCTGGGCGGCGGCGTGGCGGGCGGCGACCAGGGCAACCACGTCGTCCATGATCGAGTCGGTCCGATGGACCACTTCTTGCCATCCGATTCGGTAGACGAACCAGCCGTGTTGACCAGCAAGGACGTCTCGTCGAAGGTCGGAACGACGAGCCGCTTCGGAGGCGTGCCAACGGCGCCCATCGGCCTCGAGAATCGTCTTGCCGATGGGATCGGCGAAGTCCACGATGCCGCGCACTCCGTCGTACCACGGGGGTTTGAACTGTCGAAGGAGCGGGGGAGCGTCTCGTCGCTTGAGCTCGGTGAGCACCCTGCGCTCCAGCTCGGATTCGGGAAAGGGCTGGTCGTCGAGAAGAAGCAGCAGCTGTTCGCGCATCCGCGTCGTTCCCTTCCGCCCCTGCCGCGCCATCGCACGGTGGCAGGCGATCAGCTCGTCCTTCGTCGGCTTCGACTTGATGAGCTGCTCTTGGATGAGGTCTCGGTGCAGGTTCTCACCCATGTCGTTGGCCAGATCCCATAGGGTTCTTGCCGGCGTGGTGACTCGTAGTCCGTCGATCAGGCAGATGTCGACCGACTCCAGGCGGCGTGACTCGTGGACTCGTACACCGGTGATGGCGTGGTGAGCGCCAGGTGGGCAGGTGAGGTGTAGCCCTCGGGCTCCGACTCGCATGTCGTGCAGTCGGGCGGCGGTTCGATGACTGATCGCCCCCACGGGCAGCGCCAGTTGGGCTGCGGCGAGGATGGTGAGGGCCGATTCCATCGCCGGCAGGACGTAGACCCCCTTCGCCACACGGACGAAGAACCCGGCGTGCACTCTGGTCGCCACCGAGGACCGCGAGATCCCGCTTCGTCGAAGCTCCGCCGACGCCACTGCGCCGTGATTGAGCGCCGCCAGTTCGATCATCCGTTGGTCCACTGATTTCGCCATGTAGGCATTCAAAC
The DNA here is from genome assembly GCA_963698395.1 of uncultured Acidimicrobiales bacterium. GTDB lineage: Bacteria > Actinomycetota > Acidimicrobiia > Acidimicrobiales > SZUA-35 > JBBQUN01. The sequence goes on along the minus strand of CAVOQQ010000004.1, from coordinate 348,250 downwards.
GTAAATAACAGTAAATAGCAATATGTCAAAGGTGTTGGAAGAGGTTTGGGTGCGAAGCTCGAAGTCTCGGGTCTGCGTCCAATTCGAGGAAAGCTCCGGGTCTGCGTGCTTCTGTGCGTACGGAGCCCCGGAGCTTTCGCCGTTTGGTACAGAGCCCCGGAAGTTCGAGGCCGGTGGGGAGGGGGATCGTTGGGAGAGATGAGACGCACGACTCACTCACGTTCGGCGATGGGCTGCCGAAGCTGTGGTCCAGCGGGAAGCTGAGCGGGTCATTCCGGCCCCAGTCGGTCCGGAATGAAGCACAAGATCACGCCCATGGACGGGCGGCAGTACCTGACCTTCGCCATGTGGCGTCGGCAGTCAACCCTCGTCCAACAAAGGAGCGTGGTCGTGTTCATCAGCGACCTCACCACCCAAACACTCGGAGCGGCACTGCGCGGACTCGACGTCCAGCGACAGGCGCACGAGAACAACATCTCGAACGTCGAGACCCCGGGCTATCTGGCCCAGGAGGTCGATTTCGCGGCGTCGCTCCGTCGAGCGATTCAGGACGGCCGACCTGAACGCGCCGGTATCGAACAGTCGATCTCACTCGCTCCCACCCGCTTCGATGGCAACAACGTTCGCCTCGACCATGAGATCACCGCACTCGAACAGAACAACCTCCACCAGCAGCTGGTCACCGAAGCGTTGAACGCTCAGTACCGCCAGCTCCGATCGACCTGGTCGTAGGCCATGGAGATCTTCCGCAGTCTCGGCATCTCCACCTCTGGTATGGACGTCTACCAGACCTGGCTCGACGCCGTTTCCGACAACATCGCCAACGTCAACACGATTCGCGGCACTGATGAGGCCGCATATCAAGAACGCATGGTCGTGGTGTCCTCCGCCTCCCGCAACGGCAAACCCGCTGGCGCCGTGGTGACCGAAGCCCGCTTCGGCAACGCCGAAGGCATCACCATCTACGACCCCACTCACCCGCTTGCTGACGAAGAAGGAATGGTGCGAGCTCCCGACATGAGCCTCTCCGACCAGATGACCCACATGTTGATCGCCCAGCGGGCGTATCAAGCGAACGTGTCCGCCTTCGAGCGGGCCCGTGACGCGTACCGCCGAGCCCTCGAGATCGGGGGTCGCTAGTGATCAGCCCTGTTGGTGGCGTCTCCGTCTCCGGGCTCGGCGGTCGGGTCGAATCGGCCCGCCTTGCCGGCGACACCGAGACATCCGAAACGAGCATCGCCGGCCAGATCGGTGATGCGCTCGACGCGCTCGGCTGCCGCCGAACAGCGAGCCGATACCGCGTCGCGTGCCGCGGCGACGGGCGATCTGTCGTCGATCAGCGACTTCATGATGGCGACGACCGAGGCCCAGCTCCTGACCGAGGTGACCGTCGCCGTTCGCAACCGAGCCGTCGAGGCGTTCAACGAGATCATGAGGATGCAGGTCTGACATGGCAGGTACATCAATGGTCGCCGTGAAAGACGGCGTCGGCGCCTCGATCAGTCGGATGACGATGCAGCAGCGAGCCATGCTCGCCGGTGCCTTCTTCGCAACGCTCGCCGTCATCTACTTCCTCTCGCAGCTCGGGGGCGGAACCCCGATGGGCCTCCTCTACGGCGGCATCGACTCGGCCAAGGCCGCAGAGGTCACCAGCGAACTCTCGGCGATGGGCGTTGCCTACGAACTCGGTGGCGACGGATCCTCGATCTACGTCCCGATGGACCAGGTCAACCAGATCCGGCTCAATCTCGCCGGCGCCGGTGTCTCTTCCGGCCCCGAGGGGTGGGAGATCCTCGACAACAACGGGTTCACGACATCAGAGTTCGATCAGCGCACCGGCTACCAGCGGGCGCATGCAGGGTGAACTCGAAAAGACCATCAGCTCCATGGACGCCGTCCAGACCGCCCGGGTGAGTGTGGTGGTGCCCGAGGCCGACCTGTTCTCCGACGACGAGGTCTACTCGAAGGCGACCGTCTCGGTCGCGCTTGCCTCGGGCAAGCTCACCGACTCCGAGGTGCAGGTCATCGTCAGCATCGTGGCCGGTGCCGTCGAGGGACTGACGCCCGAGAACGTCTCGGTCACCGACACCGCCGGCACCGTCTACACCGCTCCGGGGCTGGGCGACAGCATGGGCGGGGTCGGCGGGGGATCGGCGATGGACGTCGCCGCCGAGTACCAGTCCAACCTCGAGAACAAGGTGCGAGCCATGCTCGAAGGCGTCGTCGGTCCCGGTAACGCCCGAGTCACCGTCACCGCCGCGCTCGACTTCAGCCAGAGCCAATCGGAGATCCGGGAGCGCACGCCCGTGCTCGACGCCAACGGCGACCAGGTGATCCAGGACGAGACGGCTCGAGACGAGGACTACATCGCCCCGAACGATCAGCTCGACACCGGGCTCCTCGGTACCGAGGACAACCTCATCGATCCGGTGACGATCGCCGAGGGCAACGACCTCTACTACCGGCTTCGTGAGGGCGATCGCGCCTACCTGTTCGACGAAACGGTCACCACTCGGACCGAGGCCCCCGGCACCCCGACGTCGTTGTCGGTCGCCGTGCTGCTCGACGAGACCGTGCTGGCTGCGGCCGGCTTGGACGATGCCGCATCGCTCACGAACTTCCAGGATCTGGTCGGTGCTGCGGTCGGAGTGCAGGCGGCCCGAGGCGATCTCGTCTCGGTGCAAGCCCTCCCGTTCGACACCGCCGGTGCCGAGGCCGAGGCCCAGGCCATCGAAGAAGCCGCAGCGGCACAGGGCCAGGAGAGTCTCATCGGACTCATCCGGACCGGCGCCACCGCGCTGATCGCCCTCGTCATCGTCGTCTTCTCGATCCTCATGCTTCGCAAGGGCAAGAAGAACAACGTGATCGAGTCGATCGATCTGAACGGAGTCGACCTGTCGGCGTTGCCGTCGGCCGAGGCGACCCAGGCCGAGATCGAAGCGGCAAGGCAGGAGATCGCCGAGCGTGAGGCCGACATCTTCGAGCTGATCGAGAACCAGCCCGATGAGGTCGCCGACCTCCTGCGTCTGTGGTTGAGCGAACGGGAGCCGGCATCATGACCGACGCCTCCGTGACCCCGACCCAGGCCTCGACCGCAGTGGCAACGGCGGTGCCGGCGGCGACCGCCCTCGCTGCTGCCAAGGGGCTCGATGCCCACGCCGGCATGTCCGGCGCCCGCAAAGCGGCCATCCTCATTCTCAAGCTCGGCATCGACAAATCGGGTCCCCTCCTCCGCGGTCTCGAACAGCACGAAGTGGCCATGGTCATCCGCGAGCTGGCCGGCTTGGGCAGTGTCGACATGCCGGTCGCGAACTCGATCCTCAAAGAGTTCACTCGACTGGCGACCGGTGACAAGCCACTTCCCATCGCCGATGTCGAACTGGCCAAGGAATACCTGGTCACCAACCTCGGCAAGCGTCGGGCTCGTGAGATCCTGTCCGAGCTCGACGAGACGGCCCCGTCGGTTCCGTTCCAGTTCCTCGATTCGTTGCCGCCCGACGTCATCGCGTTCCACCTTTCGATGGAGCATCCGCAGACGATCGCTCTCGTCCTGTCGCATCTGTCGCCCGACTTCGCGTCGGCCATCCTGGATTCGATCGACGAGGGGGTCGTCGCGGAGATCGGCGTTCGCCTGGCGACGCTCGATCAGGTCACCAGTGCCTCGCTGGCCCGGGTCGAGGCCGGTATCCGGGAACGCCTCTCACCAGTGCTCGAGAACCGGTTCCTCGAGGTCACCGGCGGCACCGACACCTTGGTCGAGCTGCTGACCCGACTCGACAAGTCGCTGCAGGAAAAGGTCATCGATGGGCTCAACTCCGTCGACCCGGAGCTCGGCAAAGAGGTCAAGAACAAGCTCTTCGTCTTCGACGACATGCGCATTCTCGACGATCGCCAGATCCAGATGGTGCTCCGCAACGTCGATGCGAACCGTCTGCCGATGGCGCTCAAGGGCGTCGATCCGGTGGTTCGCGATCTGTTCCTCAACAACCTGTCGTCTCGTGCTCGAGAGAACCTCGTCGACGAGATGGGCCTGATGGGCTCGGTGCGGATCGCCGAGGTCGAAGAGGCACAGGCCGAGATCCTGGCCGTCGTCGCCAGCCTCGAAGAGTCGGGCGAGCTGGTCATCAACCGGGGAGGAGCGGACTTTGTCAGCTGATCACGCCATTCTCGGCAACGGCAACCGCTCAAAGGCGGCCGAGAACGCCAGCGTCCTCATGCGCAACGTCGATGCCTCGGCGTTGCCGATCGCCGATCTGTTCGCTCCGGCTCCCGAAGCGATGGTCGAGCCGACCGGTGCCTGGGCCGAGCACCTCGAGGCTGTTCGCCAGGCTTCGGCCGAGGACGGCTACGAAAGCGGCTACTCCGAGGGCCATCGCGCCGGTGCCCTTGCTGCCGAGGCAGCAAACCAGGCCTTGCGCGATCAGGTGAGTGCGGCGGCAGCCAGCATGGCTGCGGCGATCGGTCAGCTGTCCGAGACCGATCGGCAGGTTGCGAACGACCTTGCCGACGACGCGCTCCAACTCGCTTTCGATCTCACGCAGTTGATCCTCGACCGCGAGATCCACCTGTCCGAAGACCCCGGGCTCGACGCGCTCCGTCGCTGCTTCGACTTCATTCCTCGACGCAGCGCGGTCGTCGTCCGCCTCAACCCGGCCGATGCCGAGATCCTCGGCGACGTCGGTGCGGTGCTGGCCGGCGTCGACTACGAAGTCGTCGCCGATCCGACGATCGGCCGTGGCGGAGCACTGGTCGACGCCGGTGCCGCTCGCATCGACGGTCAGATCGACTCGGCGCTCGGCCGGGTCGCCGACGTGCTCGGCATCACCACCCGACAGTCGAACCCTCGTGGCAGCGGAGGTGACTCCTGATGCTCGGTCTGTCTGCGTCCCCCACCCTGCTGCGTGAAGCAGCGCGTCCGGTGAAGACCGGCACGCTCACCCGGGTCCTCGGTCTGCACGCCGAAGTGGCCGGCATCGACGTCGGCATCGGCGACCTCGTGCTGATCGGCGACGACCGTGGATCTGCCGAACCGGTGGTCGGCGAGGTCGTTGCGCTCGATGACAATGCCGCAACGGTGCTGCCCTACGGCCACCTCCGAGGCCGGTCGGTCGGCGAGACCGTGCGTGGTCTCGGTCGACAGCTGCTGGCGCCGGTCGGCCATGGGCTGCTCGGTCGAGTCCTCGACGGTCAGGGCAACCCGATCGACGGCGGTCCGCCGCTCACTGTGGCCGACCGTGTCCCGATTCATCTCGATCCCCCCTCGGCGATGGACCGTCCCCGGGTCACCCAGCCGCTCCAGGTCGGTGTGCGGGCGATCGACACGATGCTGTCGTGCGGTCGGGGGCAACGCATCGGCATCCTCGCCGGATCGGGCGTCGGCAAGTCCAGCCTGCTCTCGATGCTGCTGCGCGGCACCGAGGCACCGATCAAGGTGTTGGCGTTGGTCGGCGAACGCGGTCGCGAGGTGCGCGAGTTCCTCGAGAACGACCTCGGCCCCGAGGGCCGCAAAGAGGCCGTGATCATCGTGGCGACCTCGGACGAGCCGGCACTCGTGCGGCGCAATGCTGCCTTCCTCGCGACCCGCATCGCCGAATGGTTCCGTGATGACGGTGCCGACGTGATGCTCCTCATGGACAGCCTCACTCGGTTTGCCATGGCGCAGCGCGAGATCGGCCTCTCCGCCGGCGAGGTGCCGACCGCGCGTGGCTACACGCCCTCGGTCTTCGGGCTCCTTCCCACACTGCTCGAACGAGCCGGAACCTCGGCCCGAGGGTCGATCACCGGCTTCTACACGGTGCTCGTCGAGGGCGATGATCTCAACGATCCCATCGGCGATGCCGCTCGATCGATTCTCGACGGCCACATCTCGCTGTCTCGCCGACTTGCCAACGCCGGTCACTTCCCGAGCATCGACATCCTCGCCTCGGCCAGCCGCGTCGCCGGCGGGGTGAACACGATCGAACAGAACCAACTCGCCCAGGACGTTCGCCAATCGATGGCCGTGTTCGACGAAGCCCGCGACCTCATCGAGGTCGGTGCCTACTCGCCCGGGAGCAGCGCCGACATCGACCGAGCCATCGCGCTGCGTCCGGCGACCACGGCATTTCTCCAGCAATCGCTCCACCAACTGAGCGACCGAGACGGCGCCTGGCAACAGCTGGGCGAACTCCTCCAGTCCGTCGAGGGCACCCGCCCGTAGTCCACCGCCCGTAGTCCACCGCCCGAAGTCCGCCGCCCGAAGTCCAACGTCCACTCCCACCGCCACCGCAACGATTCGACCTCACCCCGAGGAGCCCACCATGAGCAAAGCAAAGACCAACCGAATGAAGCGCATCTTCAAGATGCAGACCCGCAAGGAGGAACAGCAGCGCGCCGTCGTCGCCGATGCCCGCCGGGCCGTCGAGGAGAACCGCAAGGCACTCGACACCCTCGACTCCCAGATCGCGTCGGCCGCCACCCCCGGCGGCACGCTCGACCTGGCCTCGGTCCAGTTCGGTCGCCTGCTCGTCGAGAGCGGCATGCGAGCCTCGGCTCATCGTCGAGCTCAGCTCGAAGCATCGATGGCCGATCTCGAGACCGAGTACTCGAAGTGGCAGTCCGAGCGTCAGCGAGCGAAATCGCTCGAGAAGATGGTCGATCGGCTCACCGAGGAAGCGGCCATCGAGGCGGCAAAGGCCGAAGAGGCCCAGATCGAAGAGCTGTCGCTCTCCCGCCGTTCGACCAGCCACGCCTGAGTCATGTCGATGATGTTCGATGAGGTGCGACTCGGGCTGGATGCCTTCGCCATGATGGCGAGCGTGAGCGGTGCGAGCGGCGCGCTCGTTTCGCCGGCATCGGTCGCGCCATTCGGCGGCACCGACGCAGCAACGCAGAAGGCAGGGCGCGTCTTTGCCTCGGTCCTCGCTGAGGCTTCGGCAGCACCGGTGCCCACCGCGAGCGCCGGTGGTGCGGCAGTCGTGACGGCACCGGCCGACGCTCCCGTTCAAAGCCCTGCGGTCGCCGTCGAGGCCGACGCCCCGCCGACCCTCACGCTCGGAACCGCCCAACTGGCCGCACTGACCACGGCAACGCCGCGACAACGGAACCTGGGTGACGGTGTCGTGCTCGGAGCACTCGATCATCTCGGCACGCCCTACCTGTGGGGTGGCAATGATGCCGACTCCGGCGTGGACTGCTCGGGCTTGGTCCGAGATGCGTTCCGGGACATCGGTGTCGACATGCCTCGAGTCAGCCGTGACCAGGCTCGGATGGGGATCGAGATCGCCGACCTCGACGACGCCCTGCCCGGCGATCTCCTCGCCTTCGGCGAACCGGTCAATCACGTGGCCATCTATCTCGGCGACAACAAGATGGTGCACGCGCCGCGGTCGGGCGAGGTCGTGAAGGTCGAGGAGATCGACCGACCGATCGCCACGATTCGTCGGATCATCGACACGCACAAGTCCCCCGACGTTCCCTGGACCTCGCTCGACAGGAACGAGCCCTTCGGGCCCGAGGCATTCCAGGCGCTGTTCGTGGAGGCGGGGGAGCGCTGGAGCATCGATCCGGCGTTGCTCGCTGCCGTGGCCCAGGTCGAATCGAACTTCGACCCAACGGCGGTGAGCTCGGCCGGCGCCATCGGCCTCATGCAGTTCATGCCGGCCACTGCATCGGGCCTCGGAGTCGATCCGACCGACCCGGCTTCGTCGATCAACGGCGCCGCCCAGTACCTGCGCCAGAACCTCGACCAGTTCGGCACCATCCCCCTCGCCCTGGCCGCCTACAACGCCGGCCCCGGCAACGTTTCGAGATACGGCGGGATCCCGCCCTTCGACGAGACGCAACGTTACGTCCGCAAAGTCCAAGAGATCTGGAGTGCAAACGCCGCATGACCAACCTCGACCATGCCATCAACCGTCGCCCGGAGCCACGGCGATCGCTCGGCAACCTCCTGTCCTCGGCCAACGCCGGCACGTCTTCGGGCGACGCCGGCAAGCTCCCGACCGGGGGTACTGCCGCGGCGAGCCAGTTCGACGTGCTGCTGCAGCTGCATCGCTCGACGCCCGGGTCGACCAACGATCGGCCGGTCGCTCCGTCGTCGACGGCGACGCTGAACCGAGACCGCAGTGACCGCAGGAGCGATCGAACACCCTCGAGCAGTGAGCGACCCGAGATCGGGTTGCGTCAAGCTTCGACCGAGCCGGAGCGCCGAGGGCCGAATCGACCTGACCGCGAGCTCGATCGGGCCGAGATGGGCGAGGCCCGTCGACCGGTCGATGATCGGGCTGCCGCCGACACTGCTCAGGCAGCACGGGAAGCCAAGAAGCCGACCGAGGAGCAATCCGACTCGGCCGCTGAGGTGTCGGAACAGGACGAGGCCGCCGCCGATGCTGCTCAGACGGCAGCGGAGGCGAAGAAGCCGACCGAGGAGCAATCCGACTCGGCCGCTGAGGTGTCGGACCGAGACGCGATCTCGGCCGCGGCTGCTGCTGTTGCGGCGTCGCAGGCAATCGATTTCGAATCGACCGCATCGCTGACGTCGATCGAAGCATCGGCAACCGAGGCCGGACGGTCGGCAGCCGTCGATGCCGACAGCGGCGACGGTGAGACGAGTGCGCCGCTCGACCAAGACGCCCTCTCGGCCGCCGGCCTCGTGACGGGTGACCACGCCGTCGACGTCGATCTCGAGGGTGCGACCGACCAAGACGGCCAGGTCGATCCCCGCCTCGAATCGGGACCGTTCGATCAGGCCGGTCTCGAACCATCCGACGCGGATCAGGACCCTCTCGACCCGAACGCTCTCGATCAGGACCCGCTCGGTCAGGACCCGCTCGATCAGGACCCGCTCGATCAGGGCCGGATCGAGGAGGGGTCTCGGCAGGACATCGGGCAGGTCGGTGTCGACGAGCTCGGCGACGAGCAGCGCCGTGTCGAACCCGGCGACCACACAGCGAGCAGCCCCGAGCCGGCAGGCGATGGGGGAGCCATCGGTGAGGCCGGTGTCGAAGCCGCCACTGCCGATGCCGCGACCGGCCTGACCGATGCGTCGGCAGCGGCCGACGAGACCGTCGAGATCGACGGTGTGGAGGCGGCATCGAGCGATGCCGGTCCGGCTGATGCAGCCCCGGTCCAGCGACCCGGTCAGGAAAGCGGATCGGCAGACGCCGAGTCCACACCGCACGATGCCGGCGACAACTCACCATCGACCGATGTCGGGACGGAGCCGGTCGCCGTCGACGCAGCACCTGCCACCGAACGCATCCGGACCGCTTCGGTGAGCGCCGCACCCGACGGGACGCGCGTCGACGGTGCCAGCGGTGTGCAACACCGGTCGGCCGAGGCCGCCACGGCCGCGACGGCAGCGACGCCGGTCGGTGCTCCTGCGATGGCCGAATTCGACGGCGAGGTGTGGGAACAAGTGCAGAAGGCGGTGAGCCTCGTCCGGCAGAACGGGCCGGGGCGTCACGAAGTCAGCCTCGTTCTCCGTCCGGACGACCTCGGTTCCGTGGCGATCGAGCTGACCCAGCGCGGCGACGACGTTACCGTTCGGATCGTCACCCAGACGGCGGCGGCCCAGGATCGACTCGATCGCGGTCGCTTGTTGGCCGAGCTGCAATCGGCGGGGATCGACCCGTCGGCGGTCGACATCTCGCACCGCGACACCGCCGGTTCGGGAGGTGGCGGCGGTGACGGCGAAGCCGACGGCAGATCGGCCCACAGCTCGCCGGGCGCCGGGGGCGACACCGCCTCGACGACACGACCGCTGCGCCGCACACCCGGGCTCTCGGGCTCCACCGGAGGTGGTCTCGACCTTGCGCTCTGACCCACCCTCCGCTCCCTCCACTCCCTGCTACCGAAAGAACGTGTGAGTTCATGACCGATTTCATCTCCGCCGTCCCTGGTGCGACCGTCAACCCCTTGGCGACGACGAGCTCGGCGGTGGCCGACAGATACGGGTTCGACACCGGTGTCGATGCCACCGAGCTCGATCGCGATGCCTTTCTCAAGCTGCTGGTGACCCAGCTCCGCTACCAGGATCCGCTCAACCCGAGCGACCCGAGCGACTTCATCGCAACCACCGCGCAGTTCACCACGATCGAGGAACTGCAGAAGATGTCAGAGCAGACGACGGCGAATGCGTTGAACTCGAGTCTCACGACGGCCGGTGCGCTCATCGGCCGAGAGATCGGCGTCTTCGATGCCAACGGCCTCACCAAGACGGCCACCGTCGAACGGGCACAGGTCATCGCCGGCAAGGTGCACCTCGTGACCGCCGATGGCGACTTCACCCTCGACCAGATCGTCGAGATCGCTTGAACGATCCATCACCGCAGCACCTCCATCCCCTGTCAGCACGTATCCACCACCGCACTCACCACCAGGAAAACCAATGATTCGTTCCATGTACTCCGCCGTCACCGGCCTTCGAAACCACCAGACGATGATGGACGTCGTCGGCAACAACATTGCCAACGTCAACACCACCGGCTTCAAGAAATCCAATGCCATCTTCCAAGACGTCCTGAGCCAGACCCTCGAAGGCGCCGGTGCACCCTCCGGCGAGCTCGGCGGCACCAACCCGGCGCAGATCGGTCTCGGCGTTCGCATCGGGGGCATCGCCCAGAATCTCAGCCAGGGTGCGTTGCAGCGCACCGGGCGGGATCTCGACCTCTCGATCGAGGGTGACGGCTTCTTCGTCGTGCAGTCGCAGGGCTCGGAGTTGTACACCCGGGCCGGCGCCTTCTTCGTCGATGCCGCCGGCCAGCTGGTCACCGCCGATGGTGGCCTGGTGCAGGGTTGGCAGGCCGACCCGTCAGGGCTTCTGCAAACCGATCAGCCGGTCGGCGGCATCAAGATCCCGATCGGCGAAGCCAGTCAGCCGGTGGCCTCCACCGTCGTCAACCTCGGTGGCAACCTGTCCGCCGATGCCGCCCTCGGCACGCAAGACTTCACCTCGGTGACCGTCTACGACAGCACGGGCATTCCCATGGTGCTCGACGTGACCTACACGAAGACCAACGCGTCGGAGTGGACCGTGACCGCCTCGTACGGCGATCCGCCAACCGCTGTGCCCGTGAGCGACAACGTGATGACGTTCGGCGTCAACGGCGAACTCCTGACGCCCACCGACTTCACCGCGAACATCGCGGCCGGTGCACTGCCCGGGGCCGAGGCCATCGCACTCACGCTCGGCGGGGCAGAAGCTCGTCGTGTCTCCCAGTACGGCGGCAACTCGACCATGACGGTGATCAACCAGAACGGCTCGTCGTCGGGCTCACTCCAATCGCTCAGCATCGGGCAGGACGGCGTGATCACAGGGTCCTACTCGAACGGTCGAGTTCGAGCCATCGCCCAGCTCTCGCTTGCGACCTTCGCCAACCCCGAGGGTCTGAGCCGGGTCACCGGCACGTCGTGGACGGCCTCGGCGAACTCCGGCCTCGCCCAGATCGGCGCTGCCGGCGGCGGTGGACGAGGGATGCTGGCCTCGGGCGCGCTCGAGATGTCGAACGTCGACCTCGCCGAGGAGTTCACGACGCTGATCCGCTCGCAGCGTGGTTTCCAAGCCAACTCCCGTGTCGTCACGGCGTCCGACGAGCTGCTGCAGGAAATCGTGAACATGAAGCGCTAGCCGTTCGCTCGCTCGCTCTCCGGAGTTCTTCGCTGCGCTCTCAACATCCCCGCTGCGCTCGCCGTTCCTCGGTGACGAAATGGGGCCTTCGCTTCTCGGCGAAGGCCTCATGTCGGGCTGTCGCCTTCCGACGCTGCTGGCCGGCGCTCCCAGGAGCATCGTCTCGGCAGACGCAGACGTCTGCTGCACCACCGTTGGCGTCGACCGTCGATGCCAGAACGAGGAGTTACAGGTGAGTCACCATCAGTCCGGCGCAACGGCGAGTGCCGTGCCAAAGACCCCCGTGCCGATCGACCGACTGCGGCAGCCGATGCGGCGCCTCATCCATCTGGAGAACATCTCCGGTGTGGCGCTCATCGTGGCGGCGCTGGTCGCTCTGGCCCTGGCGAACTCGCCGTTGGCCGAGGACGTCGCCCATTTCTGGCACACACACCTCAAGGTCGCCATCGGGCCGATCGAACTCGACGAGTCCCTGGTGCACTGGGTGAACGACGGTCTGATGACCATCTTCTTCCTCGTCGCCGGATTGGAGATCAAGCGAGAACTCGCCGTCGGCGAACTGCGCGACCCCCGCAAGGCCGCACTCCCGGCCCTGGCCGCCGCCGGCGGCATGATCGTGCCGGCGATCTTCTACGTGGTGTTCGCCGGTGGCGGTGCTGCCGGCCACGGCTGGGGCATCCCGATGGCCACCGACATCGCCTTCGCCGTCGGCATCTTGAGCCTGCTCGGCGATCGGGTCCCTTCGCCGCTGAAGATCTTCCTCCTCAGCCTGGCGATCGTCGATGACCTCGGCGCCATCGTCGTGATCGCCATCTTCTATTCGTCATCACTCGATTTCGTCAGCCTCGGCTGGGCGGCTGCCGGTGTGGCGGCCATGATCGGACTTCGCAAGTCCGGCGTCTGGTGGACGCCGATCTACGTGCTGCTCGGTGTCGCCATCTGGTACTTCACCTTCGAATCTGGCGTACACGCCACCCTGGCCGGCGTGGTCTGCGGTCTGATCGCTCCGGCAACACCGCACCGCCCACACGCAACAGTCGCCGAAGCGTCCGAGATGACGAGTTTCGAAGAACTCAAGGAGATCCTGTTCGAGACCCGCGAGTCGATCTCGATCTGTGATCGACTGATCAACACCCTGCATCCGTGGAGCGCCCTCCTCATCATCCCCGTGTTCGCACTGGCCAACACCGGGGTCGGGCTCTCGGCCACCGACGTGGGCAACGCCGCAACGTCGGGGGTCGGGAGAGCGGTGTTCATCGGCCTGGTCTTCGGCAAGCCGGTCGGTATCCTGCTCGCCTCGATGCTGGCGGTGCACTCCGGCCTCGCCACCCTGCCCAAGGGTGTCACGTGGCGCCTCATGGCCGGTACGGCGTCGATTGCCGGCATCGGCTTCACCGTGTCGCTCTTCATCAGCGACCTCGCCTTCGCCGACGAGGAACTGATCGCCGACGCCAAGATCGGCGTGCTGTTCGCGTCGGTTGCCGCCGGTGTCATCGGCGCCTCGATCATCCGTAGTGCCAGCCCGCAGCCAGTCGACGCCAGTGATGATGATCGCGGCGCTGTTCCGTCCGAGACCGACCGCAGCGACGACCTGGTGGGGGCCAGCCACGGATGACCAACGTCTCCGACATCGAGATCGATCAGGGAGCGGCCGTTCGGTCGTTCCTGGTCGATGTCGGGTCGTTGCCGTCGCCTCCCGCGCTGTTGTTCGAGATTCTGGACTACACCGCTGCCGAGGACTTGTCGATCCAGACGCTCAGCGAGTTGGTGGGTCGTGACGCCTCACTCACCGCCAAGTTGCTGCAGATGGCGAATTCGTCGATCTACCGCTTCCCCGGTCAGATCTCTTCGGTCGATCGGGCGGTGATGGTTCTGGGGATCAAGTCGGTTCGTCTCCTCACCCTGTCACTGACGCTCACCGGCCTGTTCCCGCCTTCGCTCGTACACGGCGACGCCATCATGGAGGTTCGCCGCCGTTCGCTGGTGAACGCGCTCGCCAACCGGGCGTTCATGGCCGAGATCGATCCGATCTTCGCCGACGAGGGTTTTCTCGCCGGCCTGCTCGCCAACATCGGTTCACTCGTCATCGAGCAGCGGGCACCCGAGGCCTTCGGTCGTCTGTTCGGTGACAGCGTCGACGCTTCGAGCCACGACTGCCAGCTCGTGTGGCCCTCGTTCGATCGCCAGCGCGAGATCCTGGGCTTCACCTTCGATCAGTTGACGGCGTCGCTCTTTCGCCGGTGGGGGCTTCCCGACTTCCTGTGCGACGTCATCGTCTTGCGCGAGGAGTCCGGCGGCGCCCTGGCTCTGGAACGAGCGACCGACGAGCTCACCACCCGTCTGGTGTTGTCGTTGCGGCTCAGCTCGCTTGCCGAGGAAGTGCTCTGCGGAGCTCCCGGCGGGAGAGCGCTCTCGGAGCTGACACGGCGAGCCGCGGCCGAGCTCGACCTACCGAAGGAGCACATCGAATCCGTCCTCGTCGGACTGGGTCCCGTGATCGCCGAGACCTCGGCTCTCTTCGGTGTCGCCGTACCCGTCGGGATCGACTTCTCCGACATCGTCGAGCGATCCGCCGAGGCGATGCACCGGCTTTCGGTCGAAGCCATCACCATGTTGTCCCACCAGGCCGAGCATCTCGCCGACCTCGAGCGCGAGAACGAGGCGCTCGCTCGAAACTCCCGAGTCGACTCGCTCACCGGTCTCAGCAATCGAATCGCCTTCGATGAGGGCATCGAGAGCCAGGTCGCCATTCGTCGCCGCCGACCGCTGCCGGACTCGCTGGCGCTGATGCTGTTCATGATCGACGATCTCGGTTCGGTCAAAGAGCAGCACGGGCACGCGGTGTCGGATGCGGTCATCCATCACCTGGCATCGACACTGGCGTCGAACTGTCGGGCGAGCGAAGACCTCTTCCGGGTCGGTGCCGACGAGTTCGCCCTCCTGATGCCCCATTCGACGATCGAGGATCTCCGCGGTGCGGCCGAGCGGTTCCGAGCGTTGGTGGAGCGGAGCCCCTATCGGTCGGAATCAGTCGGCCGAGGTCGGCACCACGATCAGCGTCGGTGGCGCAAGCGTTGCCGATTTCGAGGATCCGGACACCGGTCACCTGCTCGTACGACGCGCCTACCAACAGCTCCATGCCGCCAGGCAAGGCGGACGGAATCAGGTGAGTGTTCAGACTCGGGCAAGCTCGTAATACCTGCTGAAGGAGCTCCGACGCTCCCGAAGGCTGATCGACGTCGAGAGCTGGCGCCGATCCAACATTCGAATCACCACCACCCAAGGACGGGAGGTCACCCACGATGTTCCAAGGATGGATCACACAACTCATCGACCCGGTAGCCGGCGACGCAGGGAGGCAGTGGGCAACGCTCACGCTGCCGGTCGTTCTCGCCACGCTTGCGGTCTACGGCACTCGGGTCATCGCTCCCGGCGAGGCTGATGCCAGAGCCTCGGTCGTCGAACTCGATCGGCAGCGCCTGGGCGACCGTCGCTTCAGTTCGGCCCGGCTGTGGTTCTCGGCGTTCGCAGCGCAGTCGGCTGCCGCACTCGGGATCGAGACCCATCTCGAGGGCGATGACGTCCTCGACCTCGAGTTGCTCACCATCCAGGAAACGATGATCGGGTCCACGCAGAGCTTTCGAGCCGACGAGGACCACGAGGCCCTCGAATGGCTCACCGGGCACTTCCGACGGGAGATGATGGACGAGGCGTTCGAGTCGATCGACCGCCCGGCGCTCTCGTCGTGCTGGATCGCGTTCGGTTCGGTGAGCGAGACGGCAACGCTGGTGCGATCACGCGGCCAGATCGAGCTTCGGCTCGTCAATGCCTCCGATCTCGGCCAGGAGGCCTTCGTCACGATGGAGTGGAAGGGCACGCGGGGACGCATCGGTCGGATCCGCCGCCCGCTCGTCGGCATCGTCCGTACCTCCGATCCGGCACTGCTCGGTGACGCCATCGCTCGGTTGCCGCACTCGATCGACGCCGTCGGCGACGAGCGGCACGAATCGAGCCCATCCGCGGTCGATCACGACGAACCGGGATCGTCGAGCCTCAGCCAGCGGCTCCTCGCCGGCACCCGAACGGCCGACGTGGAAGGTCCACTCAGCGACCAGTTCGTCAGCGCAGCCCAGGCAGCCCGGTTGAGCATCACCTCGACCTGGGGCGACCACTGGTGGACATCGGCTCCTGGACTCGAGCTGGGGAGCCGGGTCTCGGCGACGGTTCGCTGCCAACTCTTCACCGATGCCGAGCCGCTCCCGCTTCGACAGGCGGTGGTCGCCGATCGTGACAGCACCGGCGCCAGCACCTTCTGAACACCCCGAGATCGCGATCGTCGATCCTCCGTCACGTTCTGAGTCCGGCCTCTCTACGCTTGACGGGTGCTTTCGGTCTCTGGTTTGTCCAAGTCACACGGTGCGCGTGTGTTGTTCTCGAACGTCGGTTTTCGGCTCATGCCGGGCCGACGGGTCGCACTCGTCGGCGGCAACGGGGTGGGGAAGACCACCATGCTGGAGATCATCGTCGGAATACAGGAGGCCGACGCCGGCGACGTGTCGCAGCCGAAGGACTGCCAGATCGGTTATCTCCCGCAGGAACTGACCGAGTCGTGGTCTGAGTCGGTGATCAAAGAGGTGATGGCCGGCGCCGGCGCCGTTCTCGAACTCGAAGATCGGCTGCACGAGCTCACCACCACCATCGCCGAAACCACGGGCGAGGCCCACGACGAGGCGCTCGAGGTCTACGGCCGGCTCCAGAGCCAGTTCGAGCAGCTCGGCGGCTACCAGATCGAGGCGGATGCCCGCCGCATTCTCGGTGGCCTCGGGTTCACGGCCGAAGACATGGACCGACCTCTGTCGGAACTCTCCGGTGGCTGGCAGATGCGTGCGGCGCTGGCTCGACTGCTGCTGCAGAAGCCCGATGTGCTCGTCCTCGACGAGCCGACCAACCACCTCGATGTCGACTCGGTGCTCTGGCTGGAGCAGCAACTCGTTGCCTGGCAGGGAGCGCTGCTGTTCGTCTCGCACGATCGGGACTTCATCGACGCGGTGGCCGACCGGGTGATCGAGGTCGCCTGGCAGGGGGCAACCGAATACGTCGGTGGTTTCGCCGAGTTCGTCGTGCAGCGGGAGGACCGGATCCGACAGGCCGAGGCCGCTGCTGCCAACCAGGCCCGCAAGGTCGCCCAGGCCGAGAAGTTCATCGAACGCTTCCGTTACAAGGCCACCAAAGCCCGCCAGGTGCAGTCTCGGATCAAGGCCCTCGATCGGCTCGAAGAGATCGAGGCGCCACAGATCGAGGAACTGAAGCTGAAGTTCGCCTTCCCCGAGCCGCCTCGATCATCGCGGGTGGTGGTCGAGATGGATGGTGCCTCGCTCGGCTATGACGACGACATCGCCGTACTGAGCGACGTCGACCTGGTGATCGAACGCGGCGACAAGGTGGCACTGATCGGTCCGAACGGTGCCGGAAAGTCCACCTTGCTGAAGGCGATTCTCGGGGATCTGACCCCGCTGAGCGGGTCGGTCAAGATCGGGGCGAATGTCGACATCGCCTACTTCGCCCAGCACCAGGTCGACGCACTCGATCTGAACAAGACCGTCGAGCAGGAGTTCCGTCACAAGGTCGGCGCCCAGCCGAAGCAGCGCAACCTTCGCACGGTCCTCGGTTCGTTCGGGTTCTCCGGTGACGCCGTCGATCGGCGTGTCGGTGACCTCTCGGGCGGGGAGCGCACTCGCTTGGCATTGGCCGAGACCATGTGCAACCCCGTGAACCTCCTGGTGCTCGACGAGCCGACGAACCACCTCGACCTTCCCAGTTGCGATGTGCTCGAAGATGCCCTTGCGGCCTACCCCGGCACGGTGCTCCTGGTGAGTCATGACCGGCACCTGATCCGCAACGTCGCCGAGTCGGTCGTCGAGGTGCGTGACGGCAAGGCCAAGCAATACCTCGATGTCGAGGAGCACGTGCTCAACCCGGCCCAACCGGTCGTCGGCACGGCCAGGCCCTCCGGCACCTCATCGGTGCGCCCCACCGAGCGCAAGGCCACGCATCAGCGCAAGGAAGATCGGCGAGTGGCGGCCGAAGATCGGCAGGCGAAGAGTCGGGCCACGCGCGAGCTGCGCAAGAAGGTCGACCGGCTCGAGCGCCAGGCCCAGCGGGCCGAAGACGTTGCCAGCGGGTTGGCCAGTCAACTCGCCGACCCCGAGGTCTACGACGACTCGGCTCGGCTCCAGCAGTTGATCACGACCCACGCCGCAGCGAAAGACAAGGCCTCCGAACTGCTCGAGCAGTGGGAGAAAGTAGCGATGGAGTTGGCCGAAGTCGACGACTGACCCGGAACGTCGGCCACGGTAGGTGGTTCGGCGAACGCTCAGATCTCGGCCCTCGCTGCCGACGCTGATCACAGACACGCGTGCGACGGCGCGTGCATCGATCAGCGGAGTTTCAGTGACGAAGAGCACGGGTTCGGTAGCGCGAGCGAGAGAACGGGTGCGTTCTTCTCGATTCCTGGCAGTGGTGGCAACGATGGGTCTGCTCAGTGGAGTGGTACCCGGCTCGGTGCCACTGCTCTCTCCTGAGCCGGCCGCTGCCGCCCCTGCCGACGACTTCACGTTGTCGAAGACCGCCGATGTCGGAAACGAAGCGCTGATCGGTGAGAACGTCACCTACACGCTGTTGGCGACCGGCACCCAGTCCTCGAACGGCCCGCTCTACAACCTCTCCTTCCGAGACGTCCTCGCTGTCGGCGTGAGCTATGTCTCGGCCGACCCGTCGCCCACCGCCGTGCTGGCGGACACGCCGAACACCGGCGAGACCACCGTCATCTGGGAGAACGTCGCTGATCTCCCCGCGGACTCACGGGCATCGGTCTCGCTCACCGTCGACACCAATCCTGACTTCGCCGGTGGCAACTCCGGCTCGGCCACCGTTCCGGTCGGATCGACCGTCCAGAACGACGCCGAGGCCGTCGCCAGCACCGATGCCTTCGCCATTCCCGATTGGAGCTCGTCGACCGGTGCCTTCACCGGCGATTTCGAAGGCACGGCCTCGGCGTCCAACACGCTCGACATCGTCCCCTTCCGAGTGACCAAGACGGGGCCGGCCGAGCTCCTGCGAGGTGTCCACGACCGTGGGTTCGATGGCGCCAGCGGCACCAACGGCGGGCGGTACACCGTCGAGATCGAGAACAACCCGGACTACCCGGTCAATGCCGTCACGCTTCGTGACGTCCTGCATCCGGGACTCGAGTTCCTCGGCTGCGATGACTATTACGCTGCCGACAACACGACCGTCGGCGAGGAGTGGCTCGGATCCGGCCCGGTCGCGACCGGTGGCGGTTGCGCCCCCACTGTCCTCGGCGTTCCCACCAGTGTCGACACCGGCGCCGGCGGCGAGACGATCGTCGACTGGACCATCGGCAACCTCACTCCCGGTCAGGTCGTCACCGTCGAGTACCAGGCCGGCATCCCACTGTTCGAAAACCGCCCGTTCGCCACGAGCCCTCCCGCTGCCGCCGGTCTGAACCAGGGTCGCAACCTCGACAACAACACCGGTCCTTCGACCGGTGAACCCGATCGCACCACCAACACCGACCCCGAGCTGCTGGACGCACCCGAGCAGGAACTCGACAACGTGGCAACGGCCACCGGCACCTATGTGCCGGCGGGAGCGATCGCGTCGGACAGCGACACGTTCATCACCGAGTCCGAAGACCTGGTGATCGAGAAGTCGTCGACCGGTTCACTCAGCCAGGGCACGACGGTCAACACCACCCTGACGATCACCACATCGGAGTACCGCGACTTCACCGATCTGGTCGTTCGTGACCTGATGCCGTCGGCTCTGTGTTTCCTCGGCACCTACAACGTGGACGCAACGGCGGCCTCGTCGGACTGGGACACCAACGACTGTGCCGGTCAGGGATCGGTGCAATCGACGATCAACGGCGTTCCGGTCGATGTCGCTCGCGTCCGTGAACTTCCCGACGGGGGTCCGTACGGCACCGGCCGTTTCGAGCTGGTGTGGGACTTCGCCGACGCCGACAACGCCGTGCTGAACGATCTCGATGCCGACGGCACGATCACCATCACCTACGCCAGCGTGGTTCGTGACCACTACCGCGGCAGCTACGCCTCGCTCCCGGGCGAGCCCGTGCTCGCCGGCGACTCGGTCACCAACGAAGCCGAGGTCTCGGGTCCCGACACCGTCGCCGACGCCTCGCTGGCGTCCGATCCGGTCGACGCCGATGGCGGCATCGACGGTGACACCGCCTCGGCCGGACTCGAGAATGCGCTGCCATCGCTGGACAAGCGGGTTTCGCAGAAGACCGGTGTCATGGCCAACGGTGCCGGTGCCACGGCGGCGACGTGTGCCGGACACGGTTCCATCACCTGGTCCGAAGGCGATCCGGCCGAGCTGGGCTACGGCCCGGGCGACATCGTGTGCTTCGAGCTCGGCGCCACCTTCCCGTCGAACGTCGACTACGAAGGCGTCGCCATCACCGACCTTCTTCCGCCCGGCTATCGCTACATCGACGGCTCGGCCTCCCGAGTCATCTCGACCGACACCCTCACGACCACGACCGTTGCGAGCAGCACGGCCTCGCAGGTGGTCTTCGACGTCAGCGGCGGCAACGTCGACGCGGCCGGCAACGTCTTCCTCTGGACCATTGCGGCCGAGCTGACCGACAACACCGAAGGTGCGGCCTACGACATCAACGCCAACCTGTTGAAGATGGTCCACAACAACAACGGCGGGCTCGTCTATCAGCTTCGTGACGAGGCAGCGGCGGAGTGGACCGAACCCGAAGTCCGTCTGGCCAAGGGCGTTCGTGATGTCAACGACGTCACGGTGAACGGTCCCGACTTCGACGGCTCGATCGGCTCCGGATCGACCTCGACCCAGGTACGCATCGGCGATGTCGTCACGTTCCGTGTCGATGTCTGGAACCAAGGCAACAGCAACGCGACCTCGACCGAGGTCCACGATGTGCTCCCCTCGGACTTCTCCTGCACCGACGTCTCGGCCATCTCGAACGGCGGCACCTGTTCGGGCGGCGTGATCGTGTGGACGGGCCAGACCATCGCCCAGGCGACGACCATGGGCTCAGGCTTGACCCTGACCTACGACGTCACCATCCCCAGCAACATCACCGCAGGGGACAACTGGACCAACAACGCCGGCGTCGCCTTCTACCAGGGCGCCACCAACCAGACCGGCACGTTCGACTACTACCCGGCGAACAACATCAATCCGGCCTTTACCGGCAGCGAGAACACCGACGCCGCCGACGACCCCGCCTACCTCGACTCGCCGGACCCGACCATCGTCAAGGCCCAGCGCAGCGGGATCACCGAGGCGGGCAATGCCCTGAGCAATCGGGCGACGATCGGGGAGATCATCAGGTATCAGGTCACGGCCACCGTTCCCGATGGCACCACCGTCTACGACGGGGTGATCACCGACACCCTTCCGTCCGGGATCACCTGGCACACCGGTTCGGGCTACTTCGACGGGTCGGTGCAGACACTGAATCCGAGCGCCTCCTCGACCACCGGCAGCACCACGCTCGCCAGTGGAACGCTGAGTCACAGCGGCGGCGTCATGACCTACACGCTCCCGGCGACCTATACCAACGCCACCGGCTCCGGCGACGATGCGGTCACCATCACCTTCTACGGCCGAGTGACCGACGTCGTTGCCAACGACGCGAGCCCGAGCGCGACCCGGCTGCGCAACCGCGCCACCTTCGACTGGAATGACGCTGCTGCCAATCCCAGCCCGGCGGTCAATTCCAACAACGTGGACACCTTCGTGGTGGAACCGAACCCGCAGATCGACAAGACCCACACCAACCCGGTCGGCCCGAACGCCTCGCCGGGGGCCACCGTGACCTACCAGGTCTCGGTCACCAACCCGACCAGCGGCGCAACGAACGTGTCGGTCGCCCATGACGTGACCATCGTCGACAACGTCCCCAGCGGCATGACGCCGCTGGATGCCGGCGGCTTTCCGGTGACGGCCAATGGCCAACTCGTTCCATCGACCGGCGTGAGCCCGATCGGCTCGTTCGACGGCGTCTGGTCCCAGAGCCTTCGGACGATCACCTGGACCCCGACCGATTGGTCGGCCGGACTTGATGCCATCGATCCGAACGCCAGCGCCATCTTCACCTACGACGTGCGGGTCGATGAGCCGGCCGTATCCTCCGTGAGCCTGACGAACACGGTGGAGCTCACCGCCTACAGCCTCGATCAGGACCTGACCCCCTCGGCAGATCCCAACGCAGCGAACGCCCGCGACTACGCCGACAACGACGCGGACGTGATCGCCGTGCCGCTCGCGACCATCGTGAAGGACATCGAGCCGTTCAACCCGGGCGATTCCAACGACGACCGGGCCACCGCGACCGTCGGTGAGCCGGTCGACTATGAGGTGTCGATGACCCTCCCGGCGAACACCATCGCCTACGACACCACGCTGTTCGACGAGCTGCCGTCGAGGCTCGACTTCGACTCGTTCAACTCGATCATCGCCTCGCCCTCGTGTGAGGTGCTGAACACCGCAACCGGTCTCACCACCGGGGTCAGCTTGGCAGTCGGTGACGTCGAGACGTTCAACGATGTCGGCGGGGCCACCGGTCGCACGGCCTGGTTCTTCGGCGACCTGTACGCCGACACCGATTGTGTGATCACCGTCGGCTACACCGCTCATGTGAACACCAACGCTGTTGCCGGGAACAGCATCACCAACGATGCGGTGGTCGTCTGGAACGGCAGCGAGAACGTCGGCCAGAGCCCGGCGTCGATGCCCGCCGGCTACGACGACCCGAACTCCGGTTCCTGGACCGTTTCGTCGGCCGCCGATTCGGAGACCTTCACGGTCGTGGAGCCCGGTATCCGGGTCGACAAGGACGTGGCCAACCTCGACGGATCGCCGCTTGCCAACCCGACGTGCGACATCACTCCCGGCAACATCGGCGACAACGACGGAACCGGCGCCAATGGCTGCGACACCGAGGCCGGTACGACGCTGCGCTACGACGTGACCGTCACGGCAACGGGAACGAGCCCCTCGCATGACGTGACCATCGTCGACACGGTCCCGGCCGGTCTCACCCCGCTCGATGGCCCTGGCGGCACCGTGGTCGCCACCAATGGCGACACCGTGACCGGTGACTCCGGCAGCGTCGGCATCTGGAGCGAGACCGACCGCACGATCACCTGGACCGTTGCCGGACCGCTGACTCCTGCTGCCACCGCTTCATTCGACTACGACGCCATCCTCGATTCCTCCGACGACCTCGATCGTGGTGAAGACCTCACCAACGTGGTCAGTGTCCCCAGCTACTTCGGTTTCTCGTCGGCCGATCGAGCCCAGATCGTGCTCGACAACCCGTCGAACGACGACATCGTCACCTACGGGAACGGTCCCGGCGCCACGCGCGGCGTCGTTGCTCCTGATGCGGTGACCGTCGAGGTCCACTTCCCGACCCTCACCGTCGACAAGGCGGCCGGGACCGGGCAGGACGTCGACGATGTCCGCCTCGACCAGCCGTTCACCTGGACGATCACCATCACGAACACCGACACGGTTGCCTCGGCCTTCGACGTCGATGCGACCGACGTCCTCCCCGAGGGTTGGACGTACGACCCCGCCTCGGCTTCGGTGACCACGCCGTACGGCACCACGTCGGTCGAGCCCGGCTGTTCGGCCGACACCGGCACCTGCAACGATGCGGCGTCGCTCAACGTCGAGACCCTCACCTGGACCGACCTGGTCGCCGGACCGACCCAACCGCTGGCCCCGGGCCAGACCATCGTGATCACGATGACGGCAACGCCCCAGTCGGCCGCCCTCGTCTCGAGCACGGTGGTCGGGATCGCCCACACCGGCCCGGCCAACCCGCACACGAATGCCGTCTCGGTGATCGGTGAGGACGCCAGCGGCTCCACCAGTTGCTGTGACCCTGACGGTCCCGGTGGCGCACCGGCCCCGACCTACTCCGACAGCGACACCGATGACGTGTTCGTCGCACGAGCAGACCTCAGCGTCGACAAGTCGATCACACCGGTGGAGACCGACGCCGATACGGCCAACGGCCCGTACTGGTTCGGCTCGTACGTCAACTACACCGTCGTCGTCGACAACAGCGGCCCCGATGGTGCCACCAACGTCGCCTTGCGTGATGTCCTCGACCCGAGTGCCCTCGCCTTCGATTCGGTCGTGCTCGCATCGCAGGGCTCGTTCGACTCGCTGACCAACGTGTGGACCGTGGGATCGATCGCCGATGGTGGCAGCGCCACCCTCACCCTGCGGACTCGGCTCGTCGGACTGGGCTCGGTGACCAACATCGCCCAGGCCGCAGCGGTCGACCAGTGGGATCCCGACTCCACCCCAGGCAACGACGTGCCTGGTGAGGACGATCAGAGCTCGGTCACGATCGAGGTCGTGCCCACCAGCCTCGGCGACTTCGTCTGGCTCGATCTCGACGCCGACGGCATCCAGGATCCGAGCGAGCCGGGCATCCCCGACATCGACATCGACATCACCTGGAACGACCCGCAAACGGGTGCTCCGCAGTCGTATTCGACCACGACCGGTCCCGATGGTTCCTATGGCGTGCCGCTCTCGGCGGGCCTGCCGTCGAACACGCCGATCACCGTCACCATCGACACCGCTTCGCCGAACCTCACGGGCCTGACCCAGAGTCACGATCGCGACGCCACGCTCGACGACACCACCATCGAGCAGATCACACCGGCCGACGGTGCGCTGCCCTCCGGCGCGATCGCCGATCTGGCCTTCGATTTCGGCTACACCCCTGATGGAACCCAGCGGTTGGGCGACAAGGTGTGGTGGGACGCCGACAACTCCGGCGATGCCACGAACGGCGTCGGCGAGAGCGGCATCCCGAATGTCGGCATCACCGCCACGTGGGCCGGCTGGGACGACATCCTCGGCAACGGCGACGACATCGACTTCCAGACGGTCACCGATGCGACCGGCAACTACCTCTTCCCGGCCCTCCCGGTCGGCGAGTATCGGGTCACGCTCGACTCGAGCGATCTGCCCGCCGGGCTCGACACCGCCACCTACGACCTGACCGGTCTCGCCACGGCTCACGTTGCGGACGTCACGCTCGATCCTGGCGAAAGCCAGCTCGACGTCGACTTCTCCTACACCGGCGACGGCGAACTCGGTGACACGGTCTGGTTCGACCACGACGGCGACGGTGTCATCGACGCCGGCGAGCCCGGCCTGGGCGGCGTCACGGTCACGGCGACCTGGGATGGCCCCAACGGCATCGCCGGCGACGCCGACGATCTGGTGCTCACCACGATCACTGCGGCCGACGGCACCTATGGTTTCACGAACCTGCCCGACGGCCAGTTCACCGTCACGGTCGCGTCGGGTCTGCCCGGCAACATGGCGCCGACCTTCGACGACGATGGCATCGGCACCCCCGGGGTCTCGATCACCAACCTGAGTGGCGCGACCGACAGCGACCTCGACCAGGACTTCGGTTATCGCGGTCTCGGTTCGATCGGTGACACCGTCTTCTTCGACATCGACGGCACCGAGACCGACGGTACCCCCGACGCCGGCGACGCCGCGCTGCCCGACATCGACGTCACGGTCGTGTGGTCGGGTGCCAACGGCATCTTCGGCGACGCTGACGACTTCACGATCACCGACACCACCCGTGCCGCCGGTGACTACCTCGTGACCGGGCTGCCTCACGGGAGCTACACGGTCACCGTCGACGGCACCGACCTCCCGGCCGGTCTCACCAGCCCGACGTACGACGACGATGGTGTCGGTACGGCGAATGTCTCGGCGACGACGCTCGACGCCGTGACGCCTGACGATCTCGACCAGGACTTTGCCTACACCGGCGAGACCGATGGTCGGATCGGCGACACGGTCTGGTTCGATCACGACGGTGACGGCGTGCAGTCGGGTCCGGCCGAGGTCGGTTTCTCCGGTGTGACCGTGACCCTCGTGTGGTTCGGTCCCGACGGTGTGCTCGGTGGCGGCGATGATGTCATCCAGACCGACGTCACTGCTGGTGACGGCACCTATCTCTTCGACAACCTGCCCGACGGCAACTTCACCGTCACGGTGGATTCGGCGACCCTTCCTGCTGGACTGGTTGCCACGTTCGACGACGACGGCCTCGCAACGGCGAACACCTCTGCGGTCACGATCGCTTCGGGCACCCGCACGAATCTGGACCAGGACTTCGGCTATCGAGGCGTCGGCTCACTCGGCGACCTCGTCTGGTTCGACATCGACGGCTCGGCGACCGCGACGCCTGATGGCGCCGAACCCGGCATCGGTGGTGTCGACGTGACGGTCACGTGGACCAATCCACAGGGCTCCGACGTCGTGATCACCACGACGACCGCCCCTGATGGTGGCTATCTCGTGCCCGATCTGCCGCACGGTTCCTACACCGTGGCGGTCGATCCGAGCACCCTGCCCGAGGGCCTCGTGGCCACGTTCGACGCCGACGGTGTCGGCTCGGTCGACACCTCGTCGACGGTGCTCGATGCGGTGACGCCGGAGCGTCTCGACCAGGACTTCTCCTACACCGGCGTCGGCTCGATCGGTGACACGGTGTGGTTCGACCAGAACGATGACGGCGCTGCCGATCCGGCCGGCTCCGGCGTGTTCGACGACCAGGACCAACCCCTTGCCGGCATCGATGTCATCGTGACCTTCGGTGGCTTCGACGGTGTGATCGGCGATGACGTCGGCACCGTCGCCGACGAGAGCGCCGACGACCTGGTCTACCTCGCAACGACCGACACCGATGGCGAATGGCTGGTCGGCAACCTGCCGTTCGGACCCTACGCCGTCGACGTCGATGCGTCGACGCTGCCCTCTGGCATCGACGTCGCCACCTTCGACGCCGATGGCGTCGCCTCGGTGCACGTGTCGACGACGACGCTCGATGCGGTCACACCGGATCGGCTCGATCAGGACTTCTCCTACACCGGAGCGGGATCGGTCGGCGACACCGTGTGGTTCGATCGTGACGGTGACGGCGTCTTCGACGCCGACGAGGTCGCACTCGGCGGGATCGATGTGACCCTCGCCTACGTCGGTCCCGACGGCTCGACGATCACCGTGGTGGACACCACCGACGCCAACGGCGTCTATGGCTTCGCCGATCTGCCGTTCGACACGACGCTGACCATCACGGTCGATTCGGCGGACTTGCCGGCCGGTTTCGTCCCGTCGTTCGACGCCGATGGCACGGGGACGGCGCACGTGTCGACGACCACCCTGACCTCGGGCTCGCCAACCGACCTCGATCAGGACTTCGGCTACCGCGGTCTCGGCTCGATCGGTGACACGGTGTGGCTCGATCGCGACGGTTCGGGCACCCCCGTGATCGACTCGACCGACGTCGGACTGCCGAACGTCGACCTTGCGATCGTGTGGACCAACCCGACCAGCGGGCCGGACATGAGCGTGACGGTCACCACCGACGGTGATGGCTCCTATCTGCTCGACGGGCTGCCGCACGGCGACTACACCGTGACCGTGGTCGACTCGACCCTGCCTGATGGTGTGGTCCCGACCTACGACGCCGATGGCATCACGACGCCGAACACGTCGAGCACCACGCTCGACGCCGTGACGCCCGACGATCTCGATCAGGACTTCTCGGTTGCCGGCACCGGCTCGCTCGGCGACACGGTGTGGCACGACGACGACGGCGACGGCGTCATCGATGCCGGCGAACCCCTGCTCGGCGGGGTCGAGATCACCCTCGTCTACCTCGATCCGATCACGGACGTTGCGTTCACCGAGACGACCACGACAGCCGCCGATGGCACCTATGGGTTCGATCGACTTCCGGCCGGTGACTACACCGTGTCGGTCACGGTGTCGACACTGCCTGCGGGCGCTGCGCCGACCCATGACCTCGACGGTACGACCACGGCCAACGAGACGACCGTCGCTCTCGGCGCCGGCGAAGACCAGCCTGATGTTGACTTCGGCTACCGGATCGAGGCCGATCTCTCGATCGACAAGCGTCATGGCGGTGATTTCACCCTTGGCTCGTCCAACGTCTGGACCCTGCAGATCGTGAACAACGGCCCCGGCATTGCCGCCGCTCCCGTTCGTGTGACCGACGTGCTGCCCGAAGGCGTGATCTTCGAGCGTGCCGGCGGCAGCAATTGGGACTGCACCGCCAGTGGCCAGACCGTGACCTGTGAGTACGTCGACGCCTTCGGCGCCGCCATCGACATGGCGGTGGGTTCCGACACCGCCATGACCATCGAGGTGATCGCCGAACTCGGCGCCCTGCCTCGGGTGGTGAACTCGGCCGGCGTCAGCTCGCCGACGCTCGATCCGAACGGTGCGAACAACGTCGACACCGATCCGGTCGAGGTGCCGCTGTCGCTGCTCGACATCGACAAGACGCTGCGGGGCAAGCTCGAACTGGGCAAGACCGCGACCTATCGGATGGTCGTGACCAACCAAGGCCCCTCGCCGACTCGAGGGACGATCGAGATCGTCGACGACCTGCCCTCCACGCTGACGTTCGAATCGGCGACGTCGTCGACCTCGGGCTCGGTGTGTTCGGCTGCTGCCGGCATCGTTCGATGCACGAACACCGAGTCGCTCGATGTCGATGAGACCTGGACGGTGGACCTGACGGTCCGGGTGAGCGGCACGGCGACCGGGACCATCCTCAACGAGGCAGTCGTCTCGGGCGGCAACATGGTCAATGGCGTGGCCCTGGCACCGGAGCTGATCCAGAGCATCTACGACACGCTGGCGATCCCGGGCGATCCCCTCGGCGATCAACTCGGCGTGCCCGCGGACACCACCGACAACGGGTCGGCCCGTGCGCCGATCTCCACCCGAGGGATTCTCGCCTTCACCGGCTCGAACTCGCTCGACCTCGTGATCTGGGCGCTCCTGCTCCTCGGTATCGGCGGCGGCCTGATGGTGCTCGTGAACCGTCGCCGATCGGGCCTCGAGCCCTCAGCCCGTTCGTAGCGGTGTCGGAGGTGGCGTCGCCACCTCCGACCGCCACGCTGTCGGTGGTTTCGTCGGCCGCTGCCCCAACGTGGGCGACGCGGAGCTCAGCGGTCGAGGTTCAGTGCGTTGTTGATCACACCGACATGGCTGTAGGCCTGCGGGAGGTTGCCGAGGGCCCGATGGCTCGCCGGATCGTATTGCTCGGTGAACAACCCGGTGTCGCCGGCCAGCGAACACAGCTCGGCGAAGAGGGCGACGGCGTCGTCGCGTCGACCCACCAGGTCGAGCGAGTCGATCAGCCACGAGGTCATCAGGTGGAACCCGCCCTCGCGGCCCGGTAGGCCGTCGTCTTCGAGGTAGCGATAGACCGTGCTGCCGTTCCGCAGCTCGCGTTCGACCGCATTGACCGTGGAGACGAAACGAGGATCGTCGGCCTCGATCAAGCCGGAGAGACCGACGGCGAGCACGGAGGCATCGAGATCGTCACCGTCGTAGGCCGCGGTGAACGTGCCCCGATCGGCCTTCCAGCCATGGGTCAAGATGTCGTCGGCGATCTCGGCGCGCAGCTCGAGCCAGGCCGTCGGCTCGCGGTCGAGGAATTGGTCGGCGATGGCGATGGCACGATCGACCGACACCCAGCACATGACCTTCGAGTAGACGTGGTGCCGCGGCGGCTTGCGGATCTCCCAGATCCCGTGGTCGGGTTCGGTCCAGCGTCGTGAAACGGCGAGCACCATGGATTCGACCAGCCGCCAGTGCTCCGACGACAGCGCCTCACCTCGCAACAACAGGGTGTGGACCAGGTCGACGATGGGCCCGAAGACGTCGAGCTGCACCTGCCCCTCGGCCGCGTTGCCGACGCGCACCGGTCGGGACCCGCCGTAGCCGGGGAGTTCGGTGATCTCGGCCTCGGGTGGGAGATGCCGGCCGGTGACGTTGTAGAGCGGGGCGAGACGCTCGGGATCGGAGCGGGTCGACAAGATGTTGAGCACCCAGTCGAGGAACGCCATGCCTTCGGCGTGCGAGCCGAGCCGGGCAAGGGCCGAGGCCGTGAGCGAGGCATGGCGGAGCCAGCAGTAGCGGAAGTCCCAGTTGCGGACGCCACCGAGATGCTCGGGGAGACTCATGGTGGCAGCGGCGACGATGGCGCCGGTCGGACCATGGCACAGACCCTTCAGCGTCAGTGCGCTGCGTCCAACGAGCTCTCGCTCGGTGGGCGGGAGCGTCAGCTCGCCCAGCCAGTCGCGCCAGAAGCGATCGGTTTCGTCGCGGCGATCGGTCTCGGCTCGAGCGTCTGCTCGCAGGGTGCCGGTGCCCGCCCGGAGTTCGAGGCAGACCGGCCCCTTCGTCAGGTCGGCGAGGCCGATGGCGGTCTGGTTCCTCCCATCCTCGACGACCGTCCATTCCACGCCGGGGGAGCGCAGCACCATGAGGTCGGCGGTTCCCATCACGGCGATGCCCTCGTCGCGAATCTCGAGCCGCGTCGGGAAACGGCCGAAATCGAGCCGAGGAGCGAACTCGACGCGGGCGGTTGCGTGCGTCGGGTCGGGCCCGGTGGCCTCCAGGACCCGAAGGAGGTCGGACCGGCCGGCCAGCCGGCGCGACCGGTCATTGGAGACATCGAGGTAGTCGGTCAGGGTGAAACCGTCGAAGCGGGACTCGCAGATCATCGAGCCGGGTAGGTAGCGGTGATCGACCGGGCCGGCGCCGGCGGCGTCGGTGACCGAGAAGTAGCCCGCCGATGGACCGCCGAGCAGTTCGGCGAAGATGGCAGCCGAGTCGATCCTGGGCGCACAGAGCCAGGTGACGCGGGCGGTCGGCGAGATGATCGCCGCAGTGCGCAGGTCGGACAGCATCGAGTGCTGTTCGAGGGGGACGAGCCCGGAACCTCGGAGCCAATCGGATCGCAGTTCGCCGAGCAGCGCCAGGATCTGGGCGACCATCTCGATGTCTCGCACTCGGTAGCCGGCCGCGGTCTTGCCCTCGCCGACCTTGATGCCGAGATCAGGCCCAGCGAGTGTGCGGAAGGCGTCCTCGTCGGTGACGTCGTCGCCGACGAAGACCACCGCCGTTGCCCCGACCTGTGAACGGATGGTGTCGAGCGCCCAACCCTTGTTGGTCTTGATGACCGACATCTCGAGCACATCTCGGCCATTGCGGACGCTGATGTCGGGGAGCCCCGCCGGACCGCGAACGACCTCGGCTCGAGCGGCGGCCGCGACGTCCTCGGGCAATCCGCGGAAGTGCAGCACCACACCGGTCGGCTTGCCCTCGACCCTGGCGCCGTGGCGAAGCCCGATCTCCTGCACGGCCTCGGTGATGACCCGACGGCGCTCGATCAGCTCGTCGGAGAGTTCGGCGCTGAATCCGAGGTCGAACTCGCTGCCGTGGCTGCCGACCAGGCGGATCTCTTCGGGGAACCGAGAGAGGGTCGCCAGGTCTCGCAAGCTGCGCCCGCTGATCACGGCCACATGGGTATTGGCCTGCTCGGCGAGGGCTCGAACGGCGGCGACCGAGTTTCGATGAGGAAACGCCTGCATCGGGTCGTCGGTGAGTTCGGCCATGGTGCCGTCGTAGTCGCATGCCACCAACAGGTTCGGCACACGAGCCAACTGGCGGATTCGTTCGCCGAGCTCACCGAGACTGTCGGTCGTCATGGCGCAAAACCTATCGGTTGTTGGCGCTGACCACCCGGAACGTCGGCGACGGCTCGCTGACCCTGTGGACGCAGCACCGGTCACTACCATCGTCTCTACAGACAGACCGCCCGTCTGCCGATACTCGAAGAATCCATGGTTGCTCCTCTCCCAACGCCATCTGCTCCCTCCGCCCGTGTCCCCGAGGGCGTTCGTCTCGCTCTGGCTGCCGCCGCGGCGGCGGTGCTCGTGTTGGCCATCCTCGTCCTCGCAACGGCCCGCACCGGTGCCGGCGTAGACAGCGAAACTGCGGCAGGAGGACTGTCGTCTTCATCCGACGGAGCGGGTGGGTCACTGAACCGCCCAAGCCCGGTAGAGCCGCCGGCGTCCGAAGCCGACGAATCGGGTGAGGAGGCTGCGGCCGGTGACGAGTCCGGTGACAGTCCGCCGGTCGCCGAACCTGCCGGCGGCTGCCCTGCGGGGACGGTCGTCGAAGTCTGCAATGCCGTCGCCTTCATCGAGGCCTTCAAGGGTGACCGGCCGTTCAAGACGTTTCCGACCGTGAACTTCATCGACGGTGAGGCGTTCGACGAGTTCGTGCTCGACGGTTTCGACGAAGGCGTCGATGCGCTTCGTGAGTCCGGCGATGTCCTTGCATCACTCGGGCTGATCGAACCCGATGTCGATCTGGCCGAAGCGCTGCGCACCACACTCGAGCTCGGTGTCGTCGGCGCCTACAACACCGAGACCGCGGAGCTCAACATCAACGGCACCGAGGTCAACCTCTACACGCAGATGGTGATGGTGCACGAGCTGACCCATGCGTGGGACGACCAGTACTTCGAACTCCGCCGTCCCGAGTACGACGACGCCGACGGTGAGGTCGCCAGTGGTTTCCTCAACGTCGTGGAGGGAAGCGCGACGCTCACCGAGAATGCGTGGCGTGCCTCACTCACCGGCGAGCAGCGGTCCGAGCTCGATCGCCTCGAGCTCGGGGCGGTCTCGCCCGAGGACATGGACCTGCTCTTTGCGGTGCCGTTCTTCGTGCTCCAGCTCCAGGTCTCGCCGTACATCGATGGTGCGGCCTTCGTGCAGGCCATCTACGACCGGCAAGGCATGGACGGCGTGGACGCGCTCTTCGATGCCCCGCCCACCACGACCGAGCAGGTCTTCGATGTCGAGGCCTACCTCGACGAGGAGCCGGCGGCATTCGTCGACATCCTCGAACCGCCGACGACGCCCTTCGACACCGGCGTGTTGGGCGAACTCACGTTCAGGCTCTGGTTCGGCGACGACGTTGCTGCCGGCTGGGGCGGCGACCGGTACCACAGCTGGCGTGAAGGCGACACCACCTGCACGATGGTGTCGGTGACCGGCGACACCGAGACCGACACCGAGGAGTTCCTCGCCGCGTTCGACGACTGGCGTTCCCAGGCTCCTTCCGGCGCCACTCGAGAGGTCCAGACTCGTGAAGAGTCGGTCATCGCCACCGGCTGCCGCTGACCGACCGGCAAGCCCGAGCAGCGGCGAGTTGGCCGCCGAGAATCTGAAAGGGGTCAGAAACGACCGGTTGTGGTCGGTTTTGACCCCTTTCGGACTTGCCAATCCACTCACGAGGCGGCGAGCCGACCACCGAGGCGGGAGCGGATGGCTGCGACCAGGAGATCGACGAACTCCGCTGGGTGGGTGGACTGCCACCAAGTGACGTAGAAGAGCTGCCAGCCGATGCTTCCGAGATGGAGATCCCGAATGTTGTCTGAATCGACGGCTGTCGGACCCCAGTGAAACTCACGACTGTGGGCTTCGACCCCGATCAGCACCTCGGGGATCGCGATGTCGATTCGGTACGAACGACCGTTGATGACCACCTCGTGCTGCAACTCGATCGGCGGGAGATCGTGGTGGCGAAGGAGGGCCTCGATCACGCGTTCGAACCAGGAGTCGGTGACGCCCTGGGTCCGGCGAGGGTCATCGAGCACTCGGTCGAGCGCACCGATGCCCCGGCTCCCATGGGAGCGGTAGCGCTCGGCCGTTTCACGAAGCCATCGCATCGACGAGGTTCGAGAGAACTCATCGACTGCACGCTCGATCTGTTCGGGTGAGTCCCAAGCAAGTTGGCAGATCGAGGCGGCCCGACTCATCACGGGTAACCCATCAAGCATCGTGACATCGAGCGCCGGGTCGACGGCTTCGCTTCGCCGCACGTCGATGCCCGTCACCCGAATCCGGTCAGAACGTGGCAGCCAGAACGATGGTCGTGGAGGGTGGTGAGGGACCAGCCCGTGCACACCGGCCGCTGACCCATGCGAGAGCACGCCGATCGTTGTGCTCCCATCCTTGCAGCGCCGCCTCGTTGCCAGGGTGGCGACGTGCAGCTGCTGCTGGTGCGACGGCGCCACTCCGGCCAAGACGAACACCTTTGGGTAGGGGCGCAAGAGCATCCCCTGGTCGACCGCCCGGCGGAGTCGTCGTTGATGGACTCCCATGTCGGCGGCCTCGGATGCATGGAAGGTGCCGTGTCGAGAGGCCGCGAGCTCGACGACGGCACGAAAAGCCGCGTCGTTTCTCATACCCATCGAACCTAGTCACGCACGGTGACAACACCAGGCGGCCTCGCCCGCGACGGACCGGCCGAAGCCGTCCGGTGAGCGGATTGGCGGGGTCGATCCGCAGGGTTGACGATCCGCAGGGTTGACGATCCGCAGAGTTGACGATCCGCAGAGTTGAAAGGTGTCAGAAACGACCGTTCGAGGTCGGTCTTGACACCTTTCGGGTGCTGAACGTCAATCGGGGCGAGGGGGCTGCCGCTGACCGACCGGCAAGGCTTCGGCCGCTGGGTCAGACGTCGGCGATGGGGCCGATGACGGTTTCGGCGAGCTCGGCGGCTTTGGCCTTCGCCCCCTCGGGGCTCATGAGGAGGTAGGCCGGGAGGATGGTTCGGCTGACACCGATGCTGGCCAGTTCCTGGGCTGCGCCGACCGGATCGTCGCCGAGTATGCCCGGATGGGCTGCGGTCATCTCGATGGCGGACGGGTCGCGACCGGCGTCGGCGGCACTCTGGTGGACGATGTCGAACTGCTCGCGTAGCTGACTGATCGAACCCTTGCCCGGGAAGTAGCCGTCGCCGAGGCGGCCGGCTCGGCGAGCGGCGGCGTTGGAATGGCCACCGATGACGAAGGGAACCGAGCGGGCCGGCTTCGGGTTCGAGCTGACGTTGGTGAAGGACACGAACTCGCCCTCGTAGTCGGCATCGTCGCCGGCCCAGAGCGCCCGCATGGCCTCGACGTATTCATCGGTTCGCTTGCCGCGCTTGGGCCACGGAACGCCGAGGGCGTCGAACTCCTCTTCGAGCCAGCCCACACCGATGCCGAGCTGGAGTCGGCCCTTCGACAGGTGATCGAGGGTGGCGACCTCCTTGGCCAGGACGACCGGGTTGCGCTCGGGAAGGATCAAGATGCCCGTGCCGAGGACGAGTTCGGTGGTGTTGGCGGCAACGAACGCCAGCCAGATCAGCGGATCGGGAATGGCCGAGGTCTTGTCGCCGGGCATCTTGCCGGTCGGGGAGTAGGGGTAGGCCGAGTCGTAGTTGCTCGGCCAGATGACGTGTTCGACCGTCCACAGCGATTCGACGCCCGCTTGCTCGCAGGCCTGGGCGAGATCGACGAGACCCTCCAGATCGGCGAAGGGTCCGGTGTTGGCGAAGGCAAGTCCTGTTTTCACCTGGCCGAACGTAGTCGCCTGCGAGGGCGGGGGGCGAGCGCCGGAGGCGGACGTGCGGGGTGGTGGGCGTGCGGACGGAGGGAGCACGCTGGTGGGGGTCGTTCGGATCGCCGGAGGCGGAAGTGCGGAGCACTTCGAAGCATGAGAGTCTTCGGGGGTGAAGATTCGAATTGGGTACGGGTTGGGGACACGCAGCGACACCAACGATGCGGATCGTTTCGGTGAGTTGGTCGACGGGCTCGAGCGAGAGGGTTTCGACTCGCTCTGGCTGTCGGAACGGATCACCGGCGAGTGCCCCGATCCGCTGGTCGGGATGGCCTTTGCCGTCGCTCGCACCACGAAACTCAAGGTCGGCATGTCGGTCATGGTGCTGCCCGGTCGCAATCCGGTGGTGTTGGCCAAGTCGCTGGCCAGCCTCGACCGGCTGTCGAACGGGCGGCTGCTGCCGGCGTTCGGGCTCGGAGTCGCGAACTCTGCCGAACATCAGGCCTTCGGCGTCGAGCGCACGGATCGGGGTGGCTGGTTCAACGAGGCGCTGCCGCTGATGAAGCGACTGTGGTCCGAGGATCATGTCTCCCACGCAGGCAAGCGATTCACCATCGACGACGTCACGATTCGGCCGAAGCCGATCCAGACCCCGTTGGAGGTCTGGTTGGGTGGGATCGCGCCGCTCGAGCTGAAGCGCATCGGTCGCTTCGGTGACGGTTGGCTTCCATCGTTCTGCACCCCGAAGCAGGTCGCCGAGGCGCGCCTCACGATCGAGGCGATCGCGGCCGAGAACGATCGTGAGATCGAAGACGAACACTACGGGGCCTTGATTCCGTACCGTGCCGATTCCGGTGCGGTGCCCGACGCGATGGCCGCCATCGTGAAGGCCCGCAATCCCGACGCCGATCCGGCCGACATCATGCCCAACAAGGAACAGTTGCCGGCCACCATTCAGCGATTCGTCGACGAGGGGTTCTCCAAGTTCGTCATCATCCCGGTGACCGAGCCCGATGACTGGTCGAGCGAACTCGCCGAGATGGCCAGCATCGTTCGCCCGCTCGAGAACTGACCGCCGCCTCGAACGAGTCGGGTCCGCGGCCGTGACGGTTCAGCGGTCGAGCACCGTCAGATGGCGAACCTGCACCCGGGCGCTGGCCGGATCCTTGCCGGTCACGTGGACGGCGATGCGGCCTCGACCGGGAGTGCCGAGGCGAACCGAGACCGGGTCGCCTGCGGTGTGGCGCACCACACGCAGCGGGCAGGCGAGGAGCTCCCCGGGGCTGGAGGAGACCGACACCTGCCATGGTCCCGGACCGGGCGTCGGGTGTTCGAGCGCCACCGATGCATCGGTCGAACCGATGACGCTCGGTCCGCTGGTCGAGCGACTCGAACGACGGTCGGGTTCGTCGATCGTGATGGCCCAGACCCGATGGCTCTCCGGATCGACCATCACGATCCGATGATTGCCGGTGTCGGCGACGAGCAGCAGTCCGTCGTCGAACTCGACGATCGACTCTGGCTGATCGAGGCCGGCGACGCCGAGCGTGACGAGCTTGCGGTCGATGAGGAGTCGAAGCCGGTGATTGCCGGTGTCGGCGATCGCGATGGCGCCACTCGACAGCACTGCGATGCCCATCGGGCGGTCGAGGACTGCGGACTCGGCGGGTCCATCGGCGAGTCCGGCCCGATCGAGCGAGCCCCCCGACACCGTTCGTACCACGCCGCCGTCGGCGAGTATCCGGAGACTGCTCGACGCAACGTCGAGAAAGGCGAGGCCTCGCTCGGCGCGGGCAACGGCGATCGGCTGCGCGAGGTCCGCCCGCCCGGCGTTGCCGTCGCTGCAGCCGGTGCGGCCCGATCCGGCGATGGCGCCCACGGAACCGTCGGCGAGCACACGGAACAGTTGGTCGGCACCGGCATCGGCCACCACGAGGGACCCGTCGAGATCGACGGTGATCCCGCGAGGGCGGAGGAAGCCATCGACGATCACCTCGGGTTCGGCCCCGTTGGCGATGCTCGCTTCGTCCTGACGGAGGCGCAACACCCGCCCGTTCTTCGGTTCGGAAACCGCGATCGAACCATCGGGGAGCTCGCAGACCTGTGATGGGCGATCGAGGCCGCCGTGGATCCGGCGAACCCGGCCGGTGGTCGCCCGATCGTCCAGTTCCATGATGACCACACGGTCGTTGCCCGAGTCGGCGACGGCGATTCGGCCGTTCGACAGACGACACAGCCCGCCGGGCCATGACAACCCACGATCGGTCGAGCGACGATTCGGGGTGGGCGTCGGGAGCGGACGGAGGCGGTCGACGCTCGGCATCGGCCGCTCGGCAACAGCCAGCGACTCGGCAAGGCTGACGGCCTCGAACAGCACGTCGAGATCGTCGATGCCCTGGCTGATTCCCAGGATCTTGCCGTGGTGATCGATGACCACGGTCGACGGCCATCCGCCGGGCTCGTAGCGAGCCCAGGTGGTGAGATCGGGGTCATGGACGACCGGGAACGGCATCCCGGCTCGTTCGAGCACCCGGTTCACGGTGTCGGCGTTGCGTTCGGCGGGGTGACGGGGGCTGTGCACCGCAACGATGGCGAGCGTGTCGCCGACATCGGCGCTGAGGTCTTCGAGCTGTCGCAGCCGCACCCAGGACGCTTCGCTGCTGATGGAGAAGAAGACGATGATCGAGACGCGTCCGGCGAGATGGGCTGGGCCGACGGGGCTCGTCGTCAGCCATTCGCCCGGAGCGATCGGTGGTGCCTGGTGAGTCACCCGGTTCCCGTCGGCACGAAGCGGGCGAGATCAAGGGGTTGCGCCCCGATGTTCGAGCGATGTAGGCCAAACGGACCATGATCGGCCCTGGTGATCGCATGCGATGGTGGTGGTGGGGTCGTGAGAAGCCTTCGATCTTCTTTCGTCGACGGGTCGGGTGGACTAGCTTCGGGGACGCTTCGCAGCAGCCAAGACATCTGTTGCCAACGACTCCGGGAGAACAACTGTGAAGGTCCCACTGACGATCAACGACTTCCTCGATCGCGCCAACGCCGTGTACCCCGATCGCGTCGCCATCGTCGACGAACCTGATCAGCCGGCGCCGCCGCTGGGCCGGGTCACCTACGCCGAGTTGGCCGACATGCGTCGCTCGATGGGCGTGGCGATGGACGAGCTGGGCCTCGGGTTCGGCGCTCGAGTGGCCATGGTGTCGCACAACGCGGGTCGCATGCTCGCCTCGTTCTTCGGTGTGTCGGGCAACGGACGGGTCTTCGTGCCCATCAATTTCCGACTCTCGAAGGCCGAGGTCGAGTACATCGTCGAGCACTGTGGTGCCGAGGCGTTGCTCATCGATCCCGAGCTCGCCGATGACCTGGGCGACATCGAGTGCAAACACAAATGGATCATCGGCGACGAGTCCGACGCCGTCTGGTTCGGTCGTGAAGGAACCCCCGAGCCGTGGACCCCCGACGAAGACGCCATCGCGTCGATCAACTACACGTCGGGCACGACCGCACGCCCCAAGGGTGTCGAGCAAACGCATCGAGCACGCTGGACCAACGCCGTCACCTTCGGCTGGCACGCCACCGTCACCGATCGAGACGTCTACCTGCACACCTTGCCGATGTTCCACTGCGACGGGTGGGGCATGCTCTACACCGTCACCGGCATGGGGGTGAAGCACGTGGTGCTCCGCAAGGTCGACGGAGCCGAGATCCTTCGCCGAATCGAGTCCGAAGGCGTCACCCTCATGTGTGGCGCTCCTGCGGTCGTCACCGCCGTGCTCGATGCCGCTGCCACCTGGGAGGGCGAGATTCCCGGCCGCGACAAGGTGCGCATGATCGTCGCCGGCGCACCGCCACCGACCTCGGTCATCGAACGCATGGAGCGCGAGCTCGGATGGGAATTCATCCAGATCTACGGCCTCACCGAGACGGCGCCGCTGCTCACCATGAGCCGGACCCGGTCGGAGTGGGACGAGCTCTCCGGCCACGAGCGGGCCCAGAAGCTCAGCCGAGCCGGAGCACCGACCATCGGCATCACCATGGGCATCGCACCCGACGGTGAACTGCTCGCCCGTGGCAACCACATCCTCCAGGGCTACTGGCAGAACCCCGAAGCCAGCGAGGAGGCCCTGCGCGATGGCTGGTTCCACACCGGTGACGGCGGTCAGATCGACGACGAGGGCTACTACGCCATCACCGATCGCAAGAAGGACGTGATCATCTCCGGCGGCGAGAACGTGTCGTCGATCGAGGTCGAAGACACCCTCTTCTCCCATCCCGAGGTGGCCGAGGTGGCCGTCATCGGGGTCCCCCATGAGAAGTGGGGCGAGACGGTGAAGGCGCTCGTGGTGCTCACCGAGGGCAGCGAGGCCACCGAGGCCGACCTCATTTC
The DNA here is from genome assembly GCA_963698395.1 of uncultured Acidimicrobiales bacterium. Lineage (GTDB taxonomy): Bacteria > Actinomycetota > Acidimicrobiia > Acidimicrobiales > SZUA-35 > JBBQUN01. The sequence goes on along the minus strand of CAVOQQ010000004.1, from coordinate 308,904 downwards.
GTTCTGTCGTGATCGCATCACCCACTACAAGTGTCCGACCTCGATCGAGTTCCGGTCGTCGTTGGAACGCACCGCAACGGGCAAGCTCCAGAAGTACAAGCTTCGGGCGCCGTTCTGGGAAGGCCGCGAACGGATGGTCAACTGACCGCCGCCGAACGCCCTGCCACCGAACGCCCTGCCACTGCCCGTCTTGCCACCGCCCGTCTTGCCACCGTCGCACGGCACGCACGCAACGCGGCCGTGGCGGCCGCCACGATGTCGGCCCTCGTGGCCTGTTCGTCCTCACTCTCCGAGGACGATCTCGTCGAGTCGTACCAGAACAGCCATCCCGAGGTATCGGGCGAGGTGGCATCGTGTGTGGTCGGTGAACTGGTCGATGCCTACGACATCGAAGGTATCGAGGCCGAGCTCAACGCTGCGTCGCTCTCCGCCGCGTTCGCCGAGCGGCAATACCTCGCCCAGTTCCACTGCGGTCAGACCGACGACGTGCTGCGTCAGGTCACCACCATGCTGCTCGATCGAGGGCTCGAGCCCGAGCAGGCCGACTGTGTCGCCGGCGACCTCGTCGGCGAACTCGACGACGCCGACCTCGAGGTCCTGATGCGGGGCGAGATGACCGACCAATTCTTCGACAAGTACTTCACCGCCACCTACGACTGCGACGCCCTTCCGGGCTGAGCGCGAGAGAAGGTTCTCCACATGGACACATCACGGGCTTCGGCGTTCATCGCCACGCGTTGGACCGACGACCTCATCCCACAGCTCGAGGAGTACATCGCCATTCCCGCGTTGTCTCCTGCCTTCGATCCGGCGTGGGAAGCCACCGGCCACATCCAGGCGGCGGTCGATCACGTTCGGTCGTGGTTGGCCTCTCGACCCGTCGCCGGAGTCCAGCGCATCGAGGTGCGCACCCTGCCGGGTCGCACGCCGCTCATCCTGGTCGAGGTGGATCCCTTCGGTAGCCCGGCGACCGACAAGACGGTGTTGCTCTACGGCCATCTCGACAAGCAGCCCGAGATGAGTGGTTGGCGTTCCGACCTCGGCCCGTGGCGTCCGGTGATCGAAAACGGTCGGCTCTACGGCCGTGGCGGTGCCGACGACGGCTACGCCGCATTCGCCAGCCTCACCGCCATCGAAGCGGTACAGCAGTCGGGCGGATCACACGCCCGGTGCCTGCTCCTGATCGAGGCGTCGGAGGAGTCGGGCTCGCCCGATCTGCCGGCCCACATCGAAGCCCTCGCCGACGAACTCGGCGACGTCGACCTCGTGCTGTGTCTCGACTCCGGCTGCATCGACTACGAGACGCTCTGGCTCACCACCTCATTGCGTGGTCTCGCCGGAGGAAAGCTCCGGGTGCAGGTCGTCACCGAGGGCATCCACTCCGGGGCGGCCAGCGGCGTCGTGCCGTCGTCGTTTCGGATCGCTCGTCAACTGCTCGACCGGATCGAGGAGGCAACGACCGGTCGAGTACTGCTCGAATCGGCGTGGGTCGACATCCCCGAGTACCGCGTCGCCGAGGCCGAAGCGCTTGCTGCTGCGTTGGGCGAGGCATCGATGGAACCCTTCGCAACGGTGCCGGGACTCGAGCTCATGAGCAGCGGGCCGGCTGACGCCCTGTTGGCCCGCACCTGGCGACCGGCCTTGTCGGTGACGGGTGCCGATGGCCTCCCGCCCACGGGCGAAGCCGGCAATGTGCTGCGCCCGGAAACGGTGCTGAAACTGTCACTCCGACTGCCGCCCACCGTCGATCAGACCGCGGCACTGGTCGAACTCGAAGCGGTGTTGACCACCGATCCACCGTCGGGGGCGAAGGTGAGCTTCGTCGATCCCGAGGCCGGTGCCGGTTGGAACGCCCCCGACCTCGCGCCCTGGCTCGAGACCGCGCTCGACGAGGCATCGATGACCACGTTCGCCAAGCCGATGCAACGGTTCGGCGAGGGTGGCTCGATTCCCTTCATGGGCATGCTCGGCGAGCTCTTCCCGGCGGCCCAATTCGTGATCACCGGGGTGCTCGGACCCGAGTCGAATGCGCACGGACCCAACGAGTTCCTCCATCTCGACTACGCCGAGAAGTTGACGAACTGTCTGGCGGGGGTATTGGATGCCCACGCCGTCGTCGAGCGTTGATCGACCAACCGCCACCACCTTGCATCGGAGAACCACATGAGCCAGCAGAACACCAGCAGTGAACTCGAGGGCCGAGTCGCGATCGTCACCGGCTCATCGAGCGGTATCGGTGAGCAGACCGCGCACCGACTGAGCGCACTCGGAGCCAAGGTGGTGGTCAACTCCGCTTCGTCGGTGGCCGCAGGCGAAGCCGTGTCGGCTGCTCTGCCGGGTGAGAGCATCTACGTGCAGGCCGACATCGCCGATCAGGCCCAGGGCCAAGCGCTCCTCGACGCGACGGTCGAAGCGTTCGGCAAGCTCGACTACCTGATCAACAACGCCGGTTGGACCACGGTCGTGCCGCACCACGACCTCGAGGCCCTCACCGACGAGATCTTCGACAAGACCTTCCAGGTCAACGTCTATGGCACCTGGTGGCTCACGAAAGCCGCCATGCCGCTCCTCAAGGCGAGCGACGACGGTGCCGTGGTCAACATCACCTCGATCGCCGGGGTCCGGCCCGTCGGCTCGTCGGTCGCCTACGCCATGACCAAGGCCGCCCTGAATCACATGACGGTCCTCTTGGCCAAGTCGCAGGGACCGGTCCGGGTCAACGCCGTCGCCCCCGGTCTGGTCGCCACCCCATGGACCGAGACATGGGATGCGCTCCACGCCTCGGTGGCCAACACCGCCCCGCTCGGCCGCTCTGCCACTCCCGACGACTGCGCCGAAGCCGTGCTCGCCCTGCTGCGCAACAAGTACGCCACCGGTCAGATCTTCGTGGTCGACGGGGGCACGACCCTGGTTGGTTGAGCTGCCTCCCGTAGGGGTTACTTCTTCTTGGTGAGATCGAGGGGGCGGGAGGTCTCGGCGTAGAAATCGTTGCCCTTGTCGTCGACCACGATGAAGGCGGGGAAGTTCTCGACCTCGATCTTCCAGACCGCTTCCATGCCGAGTTCGGGGTATTCCAGCACCTCGACCGAACGGATCGAATCCTTGGCCAGACGAGCGGCCGGACCGCCGATCGAGCCGAGGTAGAAGCCGCCATGGCGCTTGCACGCGTCGGTGACCTGCTGGCTGCGGTTGCCCTTGGCGAGCATGATCATCGAGCCGCCGGCGGCCTGGAACTGCTCGACATAGGAATCCATGCGGCCCGCCGTGGTCGGGCCGAACGACCCCGAGGCGTATCCCTCGGGTGTCTTGGCCGGGCCGGCGTAGTAGATGGGGTGCTTCTTCAGGTACTCGGGCATCCCCTCACCGGCGTCGAGACGCTCCTTGATCTTGGCGTGGGCGATGTCTCGTCCGACCACGAGGGTGCCGGTCAGTGAGAGTCGAGTCTTGACCGGGTGGCGTGACAGCTCGGCTCGGATGTCGGCCATCGGTTGATCGAGATCGATCTGGACGGTGTCGCTGCCGAGATCGTCGTGGGTGACCTCGGGGAGGTACTTGGCCGGATCGGTTTCGAGCTGCTCGAGGAACACACCCTCGGCCGTGATCTTGCCGAGCGCCTGGCGGTCGGCCGAACACGAGACCGCAATCCCGACCGGCAGCGATGCGCCGTGACGGGGCAGACGGATGACTCGGACATCGTGGCAGAAGTACTTGCCGCCGAACTGGGCACCGATGCCGAAGGCCTGGGTCAGTGCGAGCACCTCGGCCTCCATCTCGAGGTCTCGGAAGGCGTGACCCGAGGGGGATCCTGAGGTGGGGAGGGTGTCGAGGTAGCGAGTCGATGCCAGCTTGGCGGTCTCGACCGCCTGTTCGGCCGACGTGCCGCCGATGACCAGACCGAGGTGATACGGCGGGCATGCCGAGGTGCCGAGCAGTCGCAGCTTCTCGTCGAGGAACCGCATGAGGCTGGTCGGATTGAGCAGCGCCTTGGTCTCCTGGAACAGGTAGCTCTTGTTGGCCGAGCCACCGCCCTTGGTCATGAACATGAACTTGTAGGCGCTCCCTGTCACCGCTTCGATCTTGAGCTCGGCGGGAAGGTTGGTGCCGGTGTTCTTCTCTTCCCACATCGTGATGGGGGCCATCTGTGAGTAGCGAAGGTTCGAGGTCTGGTAGGTGTCGTAGATGCCCTGCGAAATGGGCGCCTTGTCGTCGCCGCTCGTGAGTACGAACTGACCCTTCTTGCCCTTCACGATGGCCGTTCCGGTGTCTTGGCAACCCGGCAACACGTACCCCGAGGCGATGTTGGCGTTCTGGAGGAGTTCCGTGGCAACGAATCGGTCGTTGGCCGATGCCTCGGGGTCGTCGAGGATCTTCGCCAGCTGTGCCAGGTGCCCGGGGCGCAGCAGGTGGGAGATGTCCTTGATGGCGGTGGCGGTCAGCAGACGGATCGCCTCGTCGCTCACCCGCAGGAACTCGGTTCCGCCGAGATCGACGACCTCGACGCCCTCGGTGGTGAGCAGCTTGTAGGGGGTGGTGTCCTCACCGAGGGGAAAGACGTCCTGATACTCGAAATCGGCCATGTCGCAACGCTAGCGCGAACGTTCCGCCGCCCTTTCGATGGCCGTGTAGGAAAACGACCGAGGCCGTGACCCTTGGGAGTCACGGCCTCGGTGAAGTGGTGCGCTGGACGTCTTAGCCGATCGGTCGATCAGCGAGTGCGAACGAACATGGTGGCAGTCGTTCCGGCGGCGACGAGCCACAAGCCCGAGAGCAACAGGATCATCGACTCGCTACCGGTGATGGGAAGCGTGCCACCCTGGGGCTGAGCCGGGGACGGCTGGGTTGGTGTCGGCGTCGGTTGGGCCGGGGTCGGTTGGGCCGGGGTCGTGGGGCCGAGCGGCGCCGGTGCCGGGCACGAACCGTCACTGTTGGGTGCGACCGTTGCACCATCGGCATCGACGCACTGCGGCAGGAGCGGGCCATTGGGGACGCAGCTCCCGTCGGCCTGGGCCTCCACCGCATTGCCGTCGGAGTCGACACAGTGCGGCGCTGCCGGACACTCACCGTTGTCGTCGGGGACGACCGCCGTGCCATCGTCGTTGGTGAGCGCATCGCCGTTGGCGTCGACACACACCGGTTCGGCGGTGGGGCACGTACCGTCGGCGTTGGCCTCGACCTCTTCACCGGCGGCGTTGGTGCACACCGGCGGGGTCAGGGCCTCTTCCCAGCACAGGGTGATGCCCGAGACGTGCACGCTGTTTGGCGTGGTGTTGGGCGGCAGGTCGGTGCGGTGATGGGCCCGGACGGCGACCGCAGCCTCGGGGAGCGTGACGCTGCCGAGGTCACCGATGAACTCGGCCCGACGCACGCCGTCGGCGACGTCGGGAACGGCGTCGGAGATGGCGATGACGTTGCCATCGGCGTCGAGGAACTGAAGTTCCCAGCGCTCGCTGGACTGGGCCGGGGTGTTCTCACGGCCTTCGTACTCGTCCCACGAGATCGCCTCGGGAATCACGACCTCGCCCGCAGGCAGGTCGACCTGGTAGGTCGGTGTGTAGTCGATCGGACCTTGCAGCAGTGAGTTCTCCATGTCGACGGTGACACACAGCTGTGAGTCACTGAACGTCGGCTGGAAGATCGGTTGCGCTGCTGCGCTTCCGACCCCGGCAACGACCGATATCGCCGGTAGTGCTGCCACTACGAGAGCGCGTCGCGCTTTCGATTCACCCCACATGTGCGCCTCCACACGATTGAACCAGCAAACAGTATGGACGATCCCATGACCGATTCAGGGTTTCGCCGAGACAAATCGAAGCGGCTTCACCGCCCGTGGTCGAGCGGCCGCTGAACGTCGATCAACCAGGCCACGGCGCCTCGTTGTTGGGGGTCGGATTGGAGGTGGTCGGGCCGCCGGGGGTCGGGTCGACGTCGAAACCCGACCCGTCATCGGGAAGCGCTCGGGCGACCTCGCCGCCGCGAGCGGTCACTCGGAAGTGTCGTCGAGGCGGACCGCCCGATGGTCGATCGTCGTGCTCGAACGACTCGATGAGGCCGCGCTCCTCGAGTCGATCGAGGCAGCGGTAGACCGTGGAGTAGGCCATCAGCGGTGCGCTGGATGATCGGTTCTTGAGTTGCCTGGCCAGCAGGTAGCCATGGACTTCTTGGGTTCCCTGCTGCTGCAGCAGCCACGCCGCTCGCAGGGTTCGTTGCTCGTTTGGGACCAGATGGTCGACACTTCGTCGTCTCATGACTTCAAAAAGTGTATGCCTTCTACGCCGCCCAAAGGGAGGTGCTCGTGACTCGAGCCGGACTCGTTGATGACCGGTTGCCGTTCGGTGGTCGCCGGTCAACGGGGTGATGATCGATTGGTCAGCGGCGTACCTCGTAGTAGAGGTTGGCCGCGTCATCGAAGTCGTGCACGATCACCGTGGAGAAGCCCGCTCGCGAGGTGAGCGCTTCGAGGCGTTCGGCGTGCAGGCCGAGGGTGCCGAGTCCGAGCCCATCGGGCTCCGAGAGCGCCGATTGCAGGCAGGTCTCGATCGAGAAGCCATAGAACAGGGCGAGGAGTGGATTGCGGCGATCGGTCTCGAAGTTGCCGGTCGAGCGGATGTCCTTCACCAGCCAGGTGCCCTTGGGGGTCATGGCGGCGCCGATCGCCTCGGCTGCTCGGTCGGGACGCGGCATGTCGTGCAGGCAATCGAAGGTCAGGACGAGCTCGAAGCGCGGCTCGGCGGGGATGTCCTCGGCCGTGGCGACCACGAAATCGACGTTGTCGAGACCCCGCTCCTCGGCTTTGGCGCGAGCGAGACGGATCGCCGACTCCGAGGGATCGAAGCCGACGCAGCGGCTCTGCGGGAACGCTTCGGCGATGAGGCAGAGACTCACGCCCGCGCCACAGCCGATGTCGAGAACCTCGATGCCCTCCTGCAACCGTTCGACCACACCGTCGAGTGCCGGGAGGATCGTGGGGATCAGCGCCTGCCGTGACCACGGACCGGTCATGCGACCCATGGCCACCGCGGTGGCCGGGCCCTGTTGTTCGTAGGTGAGGCCGATGCCGGTGCGGAACGAGTTGGCGATGCCATCGATCACGTCGCGCTGGGGGCCACCGCTGAATGCGCCGGCGGCAAACGCGATGGAATGCTCCTCGTCGGCCAGCACCGCCGCCTGGACCGGGGTCAGTTCGAAGACGTGCTCGTCGTCGGCGTCAACGAGGTCACCGCGAAAATCGATCAGTCCGGCTGCTGCCTGGCCGTAGAGCCACTCGCGCACCAGACGCTCGTCGTAGTCGAGCGATTCGGCAAGGTCGGTGCTCGAGATCGGTCCGCGTCCGGCCATGGCCCGATAGAGGCCGAGGAGATCGCCCAGGTGGATGGTGAGTGCCACCTGCTCACCCATCCGGTAGGTCCAGACCTTGAAGCCGAAGAGCTTGATCTGGTCGCCGATCGCGGCGGCAGACGGGGAGGTGGTGTCGGGATGGTTCATGGAGCTCGGTTCCCTCGGCTTCGGGGCGACCGACGCACCGTAGTTGATTGAACCAAACTTGACCCAAGAAACCGGCGAATGCTGCCGACAACGCTTCTCGATGCCTCCGCATGATTCGCCTCCGAGCCAACCACCAACGTCCGTCGACGTGATCGTCGTCGATGGCGACCCGCTCTTTCGTCGCTATCTCGCTCACGCTCTTCAGGTCGCGGGGTTCAGCGCCCGTCTGGCAGCAGACGGGCCTGGGCTTCGAGTGGCGCTCGAACAGGATGCGACCGATGTCGTGGTGGTCGACCTCGCCCTTCGGCACGAGAGCGGGCTCGATCTGTGCCGCGCACTGCGAACGGCACCGGAACACGCCGATCTCGTGATCATCGTGACCAGTGCCGCCACGACCAGCGCGGTGTCGACGCGTGTCGCCGAAGTCAGCGCGCTGGCGGCCGGGGCCGACCGCTTCTGGCCGAAGGGGCGATCGAGCGAGCCGCTGGTGCACATCATCAACGAGGCGCTCGCCCGGTCGGGCCGAGGCACGACGCCGCTCGTCTCGTGAAGGCGGACGACGTGGCCGAGGTGCCGGTCGGTCAGTAGCCGATCGGGTCGGCGGACAACAGTGTCTCGGGATCTTCGGCCGGGCCGTTCGTCAGCACCCAACGGCCCGAGCGTTTCTCGAATCGCAGCCACTGGGAGCGGCCGTCGTGGTCGACCCGACGCAGCTGTGTGTCGGGTGCGACTCGGCGAGTGTCGAGCGGGCTCACATGGGCCTTGACCCCGACACTCCCGCTGATCTCCCAGGCTGCCGCTCGCGCCCGAGCTCGCCGCGCCGAGACGCCGGAGTTCTCGGCCAGCCGCTTGCGGTCCTTTGCCGAGGGAAAGGCGTGCGCCAGTCGTGCCAGGTCGCTGAGCGGGTCGAGCTCGAGCCAGCTCGGCTCGCCGCGCCCGATCAAGGCGGCCGCTCGCTGGATGAGGTCGGTGCCGAGGAAGCCGAGGCCGGCGGCAGTGAACGGAGCGGTCGACGGGGGAGCGCCCCAGGTGGGTGTGGCGCCGGGCTCGATCGGTCCGGGAGCGATGACGGGCAGCGGCCGATGCGGTCGCAGCCACGCTGCGGTGGCCAGCTCGTCGATCCCCTCACCGCCTCGTGCGTCGGGTCGGCGGGCTTCGAGTGCGGCGATGATCTCCTGTCGATCGCGGCCGCGCAACGCCAGCAACAGCATCGGATCGTCATCGATCGCATCGGCGACGGCAACCAGCGCGCCGGCGACGTGCTTGCACGGGCTCGACCAACCGGCGCAATCGCAGGAGGTGGTGACCTCGCCCGGTGTCGGCAGCAGCTCGATGCCGAGCACCCGCAGGTCGTCGTCGAACGCGGCATCGAGCGTACCGCCGGCGAGGGCAGCCGACCGCGCTGGACTGCTGGCAACGTGGTCGAGCAGCGTGTTCCACACCGAATCGTCGAACACCGGGGTCTGGAGCGTGGTGAGGTAGCGGCGTCGAGGCCCGGCGGTGACCGCGACCTGGGCGCTTCCCGGTCGAATGTGGACGTCTGGTTCGGCGTGGGCCCGTGCCACGCGCTCGCCGACCGACAGCGCATCGAGCCCGTAGCTCGGATCGCGCTCGAGTGCCTCCAGCCAACGCTGGCCCCACACCGCCGACGGTCGATTGGTGTCGGTCATGTCGGGGACCCGCTCTCCATCGCAAACCGGTTGCCACGATCGTCGACATCGCCGTCGCTCTCGTCGTCGCCATCGTCGAGATCGCTGTCGCCATCGGTGCTGTAGGCGTCGCCGCTGAGCGAGACCAGACGAGCGAGGTCGTCGTCGCCGAGCTGCGAGATCCACTCCTCACCCGAGCCAACCACGGCGTCGGCCAGCCCGCGTTTCTCGTCGAGCATGGTGGCGATGCGGTCTTCGATCGTGCCTTCGCACACCAGCCGGTGGATCTGTACCGGCCGGGTCTGTCCGATCCGCCACGCCCGGTCGCTCGCCTGGTCCTCGACTGCCGGATTCCACCAGCGGTCGTAGTGCATGACGTGGGTGGCCGCGGTGAGGTTGAGACCGACGCCGCCGGCGCGAAGCGAGATGATGAAGACGTCGGCCTCGCCGTTCTGGAAGGCGGCCACACGGCTGTCTCGCTCGTTCAGTGAGAGCCCGCCGTGGAGGACGAGGGTGCGGAAGCCGAGTTGCTGCCAGTAGGCGTCGAGGAGTTCGGCCATGGCGACGTACTGCGTGAACACCAGCGCCGCATCGGATTCGTCGCGAATGACCTCGAGCAGCTCGGTTGCGGCGGTGAGCTTGCCCGAACGGCGCGGCAGCGGACCCGTCTCGCCGAGGAAGTGCGCCGGGTGGTTGCAGATCTGCTTGAGCCGCGTGACGAGACCGAGCACGAGGCCGCGCCGGGCGAAGCCCTCGCTCCCGGCGATGTTGGCCATGGTCTCGTCGACCACCGCACGATAGAGCGCCGCCTGTTCGACGGTGAGCGGCACGATCTCGTTGGTCTCGGTCTTGGGTGGGAGGTCGGGAGCGATGTCGGGATCGGTCTTGCGTCGACGCAACAGGAAGGGACGCAGGATCTGATTGAGGCGCTCGGCCTCGACGGGGTCTCGGTCTCGCTCGATGGCCGTGGCGATCTCACTGCGGAATCGGTCGAGCGGGCCGAGAAGGCCCGGGGTGGTCCAATCGAGGATCGCCCACAGGTCGGTGAGTTGGTTCTGCACCGGTGTGCCGGTGAGCGCGATCCGAGTCGAGTGTCGGCCGATGGCTCGCATGGCTCGGGCAGTGTGGGAATTGGGGTTCTTGATCGCCTGTGCCTCGTCGGTGATCACCACACCCCAGTCGGTGTCGGCCAGCAGCGATCGATCGCGGCGAGCGACGCCGTAGGTGGTGAGCACGACATCGCTCGGGCGCACGCCGTCGTCGGGCAGGGTGCGGGTGGCGCCGTGATATCGCACGACTCGCACCATGGGGGCGAAGCGCTTGATCTCTCGTTCCCAGTTGCCGACGACCGAGGCCGGGCAGATCACGAGCATGGGCTTGTGGCGATCGGTGTCGGCGCTCTCGAGCCGGGTGAGGTGCAGGGCGATGACTTGCACGGTCTTGCCCAGGCCCATGTCGTCGGCCAGGATCCCGCCCAGACCGAGGCGGTCCATCTCGTCGAGCCACGCCAGTCCCCGCTCCTGGTACGGGCGGAGGGTTCCCTCGAGCGCCGCCGGGGGTGGGAGCTGGTCGACCGACTCGATCGAGCGCAATCGTCGGGCGAGGTCGTGCAACGGCCGTAGGTCGGACACGTCGATGGTGTGGCCGTCGATCACGAGATCGGACCCGAGCGCAGCGGCCACTGCCGACGTGGCGGCGACGGCCCTCCGCTCCCGCATGCGCATGATCGAGCGGTCGTCGAGCTTGATCCACTGACCCCGCAGGCGGATGAGGGACCGCTTGGAGCGAGCCAGTTCGGCCAGTTCGGTGTCGGTGAGTTGCTGTCCGTCGAGCGACCCTTCCCACTGGAGCTCGAGGAGCGACCCGAGGTCGAGCCGAGAGCCACTCAACGAGGTGGGCGCCCCGACGAGGACCGGACGGAACGAGAGTGCGGCAAAGAGATCGTTCGGTGCCAGGACCGACAGGCCGACCGCTCCGAGGCGGTTGGCGATCGGACCGAGGAGCTCGTCGACTTCGTCGTCGTCGACCAGGAGCTCGCTCGGACGATCGGTTTCGAGGAACCGCGTGATCGGCGGCCAGATCTTGGCGGCGCGGCGCAGGGTGGAGATCAGCTCGGTCTCGGCAGCGGAGAGGCGTTCACGAATACGTGGCGGCGCTTCCCACAGCGCGCTCGACGGGCAACACCACGGTGGGGTCGTCGCGATGCTGAAAGGCCAACGAAGCGGTGAAGTCGCCGGTGGCGTCGAGCGGCGACGGAGGTCGGAGTCTCATGGTGATCAGCGGGGCGCGATCTCCGGCCAGGCCTTGATACGACTCGATGGCCGCCCGAGCATCGATCGTGACCGGTCGCGAGGTGGCGAAGGCATCGTGCCCGACGGCTTGGGGCGAGGCGCTCGTTCGGGCCATCGTGTCGGCGACGGCATCGGCGATCGCCTCGACGGTATGGCGCCCCGTGGGAATCATCGGCGTGTCCCGGCCTTCGGCGTCGGTCGTCATCCGCGAGATGGTCGCCCGACCCGATGCCGGGTAGGCCTCGGCAATCGCTTCGAACTGTGTGCGTGCGTGCGCGGACAGGGGGCCGAGCTGCCAGGTGTCGCGCCCGCTGGGAGTCAGGCCCGGTCGGATCCGGCCACCGGCGATCTCGACCAGTGCCCAACGGACCGCCGTTGCGAGCGCAGCAACCGAGACGCTGACCGATTCGAGATCGAGGTTCGCCAGCGCGTCGATCGCGTCGGAGAACGAGATGCGGCGAACGGCCGCGTCGGAGGCAACGACCCGGTCGTCGATGGGCAGGGCGAGCCGGATCGAAGCGCCGGTGTCGCCGATGAGCTGGCTCGGGTGCCAGAGCGCGATCCAGCTCGATCGCGGCGGATCGGACAAGACGAAGGTCGCCTCGATGCCAGCCGTGCCGAAGAGGTCTGCCACTGGGTCGGTCACGGCGCGCATCCTGACCAGGCTAGGCAGCGGGCCGCCCGTTGCGGGTTTCGGGCTTCTCGCTGCGGGGCAACTCGGCGGCGGGCCTGGCGGGTCATGGCTCTCGCCGGGCTAGTCTCACATTGGGCAATGGAGGGTGTGGCATGCGTAGTGGAGTGGCGCGGAGTTCGAATCACCGAGGGTTCCGATCGGATCGGTCAGATCCGACCACGGGGTCGATCGGCGGCGATGTGGTGAAGGCGGCGGTGGCGGGGCTCCTCGCTCTCACGGCCACCCTTGTGGTGTCATCGACCCCGGCGGGGGCGATCGACGACGGCGACCGCCCGCATGGGCTGAGTTCCGACGGTTCCGTGGCGGTCGTGAACGACCAACTCGACGGTGAGGACGCACTCGTCCGACACGAGTCGGGTCGCCCGTCGGTCTCCCTGGGTGGGCCGGCAATCGAGGTTGCGGTGTCTTCTGACGCGTCGGTCATCGCATCGCTCGACGCCACCCAGACCCTGCGAGTCATCGATGCCGGGGGGTCGAGCGTCGTCACCCCTCGGGTCTCTCGGGCGATCTCGAACCTCGTCCTGTCCGGCAATGGGCGTTTCCTGGCGTTCAGCACCCCCGCCGGTGACGGCTCCGGACTCGACCTCTACCGCCTCGACCGCACGACCGACGAACTGCTCCGACTGCCTGGCGAGGCGGGCGATGCCCTCCGGCCGATCGGGATGTCCGACGACGGCGGTCGTCTCCTGGTGTCGCGCAGCAGCGATCCTTCGGCCATACAGCTCGGTGTCTTCGACGTCGTCGACTCGACCCTCACGAAGGTGACCGTCGCCGCCCTGCCCGTCATCGACGCAGCCCTGACCCCCGACGGAGACTCGGTGTACTTCATCACCGACGCCACCGTGGTGGGCGGGGTGAGCCAAGGCGTGCACCTCTATCAGACCACCATGGCCGACCGCCTCATCCGAATCGTTCCGGTCGGAACCGAACTCAACGACTCCGCCGAGATCTCGGCGACCGGCGAGTTGATCGTCCAGCGTTCGAACGTCGACGCTGCCACGGTGCAGATCATCGATCGGCGCTCGGGCGCGCCGAGCATCAGGGCGGTCGCCGGTGCCACGAGCACCGATCGAGTGACGCCGGTCGAGATCAGCGACGACCTGTCGACGGTGCTCGTCGCGATCGACGAATGCACCGGCGGTGTGTGTGCCGCCGATGGGCCGCTCGTTCGAGTGGCGACCGGGGTCCGCGATCCGCTCTCGTTGCCTTGGGTCGAGAGCGACCGACCACTCGTCGACAGCCTCGCTCGGCTCTACCTGGCGGTCGTCGGTCGCCCGATCGACACCGCAGGCCGAGACTTCTGGATCGGTCGGATGGTGGCCGGCGAGTCGCTGGAGTCGGTTGCGGCCGGTCTGCTCGGTTCGTCCGAAGCCTCGGTCCGGTTCAGCTCGTCGATGACCCCCGAGGCCGTGGTCGACCGGGCATTGTCGAGCGTGCTCGGCCGAGACGCCACCGTGGCCGAGATCGTCGCGATCGTCGCAGCCAGCCCGACCAGGAGCCCCGCAGCGCTGGTCGTCGACGTCGCCCAGTCACCCGAAGCCGTTGCCGCCACCGGAACCTCTGCGCCGCAGACGTCCGAGGCGGGGCAGCTCATTCGTCTCTACCGTGCGGTGTTCGGACGGTTCCCCGACCAAGCGGGCTATCGGTATTGGGCAGGCCAGCAGACCAACGGCCTCTCACTGGACGCCATGATCGACGCCTTCGCCGTCTCGGCAGAATACGAGCTGCGGTTCGGCGTCGATCCGAACGACGAACTCACGATCGCCCAGCTCTATCGCAACGTGCTCGGTCGCCAGCCCGACCCGGCGGGCGCCGCGTACTGGCGTGAGCAACTGGCCAACGGCGCCAGTCGCAATGCGATGCTGCACGCCTTCGTCGACTCGTCGGAGAACATCCGCCGCACCGGCACCCAACCGTAGGCAGCCGGGCCGACCGGTCGGCCTCCGGCAACGGTGTCGTCCCGTTGGCCTCCGGCAACGGTGTCGTCCCGTTGGCCTCCGGCAACACTGTTCCCACCTCGGCGAGTTCCGCTCAGTGCTGGCGGCGACCACCGGGAACCATGGCATGACCCACGTTGTGCCGTGCTGGTCGACGATGTGCTCGTCGACCCACAACGTCTTACCACAGTTGCTCCGGCGGTCGCTCCGCCGTCACCGGATCGTCACTCGGTGCCGAGCACGCACTCGAAGGTGGCGTCGGTGAGGATCTCGGTCTCCTCATCGCTCAGGCTGCCCCGAGAGTTGAGCCGGTCCACGCCGATCTCCTCTTCGACTCGATCGGTGATGCAGGTCGCCTGGCCCTCGGTGACACCCTGGCTCACCAGCTCGTCGATGAACTCGGCGCGGTCGTAGGAATCGCCGCAGGCGGCCCCGGCGAACGGCAGAACCGTGCAGGCACACGCGACAGCCAACGCTCGTTTGATCTTCATGTTTCCCTCCATGAGTTGCGGACCGTGGATGATCCGATTTCTCGGCGGGCAGAATGCCGACGCCGTGATCGTCGACCATACACCAACTCATCGATGACTGGAACCGTGTTCGACCGATCAGGCCGATCGAGCGTTTTGCGTCGAAGCGAACGAGTGTTCCCCTAGTCTGGGGCCTCGTGGAGGCCACCGACACCATCGACCCGCTGTGGGAGGCCACCTTCGTGCCGCTCGACCCACCTCGAGCGTCGTACTTCGCGCTCTGGGATCCCGCCGACATCGGGGGTCTCCCGTTGGAGCGGGCCGAGAGCCGGTTCAAGCCCATCGATCTGCGACTCGTGGTGCCCTTCCCCTCCGGCCCGCTCACCACCACGGTCACCGCTCGCCGACTGCCGATCCGCGACGCCGTCGAGGTGCTCGGCTCCCGATCCGTCCGCTCCGACTCCACCCGGTCGGTCAAGGTCTGGGGAGCCATCCTGCGGTCCGGGCTCGGCCTCGTCGCCCGTGGTCGCCTGCTTCCCTGGGTCAGCGCCAACGGGTGGGACGCCTGGCGGGTCGATCCGCTCGATCCCGCCGATCACCAACTCGTCACGCAGCTCGCCGACGCACTACCGGCCCTCGGCCACTGTGTGCCCTCGGCCAAACCGGCCCGGTCTGGCGGTCGCGAGACCATCGTCGACCCGGTGTTCGCCATCCGCGCCTGCTACGACGCGATCGCCGATCGCATGGTTCGTTCCTCGGGCGCCGCCGCGGTCGCCTCGTCACCCCTGTTCGCCCAACTCGAACCCACACGAGTGCCACATCTGCGGCCGTGGGTGTCCGACATCGCCACCGAACACTGCGCTGCGGCCGTCTTCACCGTCACCGTCGACCCTCCGGACGAGCTGAGCGTCCCCGACGACCTCCGACACGACCAGGAACCTGACACCGACGCCACGCTGTTCGAACCGGAGCCCGACGAGTCGATGCCGGGTCCAGAGGCGGTGCCGAAGCAGCACTGGACCCTGCGCTTCCAATTGCGGAGCCGCCAAGATCCGTCGCTCGTGATCGATGC
Source organism: uncultured Acidimicrobiales bacterium (assembly GCA_963698395.1). Lineage (GTDB taxonomy): Bacteria > Actinomycetota > Acidimicrobiia > Acidimicrobiales > SZUA-35 > JBBQUN01. The sequence goes on along the minus strand of CAVOQQ010000004.1, from coordinate 293,309 downwards.
CGCCAACCTGTGGGACACCCCGGCCGAGGTGTTGCGGCTGCTCGGCGACCAGGCCGAGATCGACCTCCTTGCCGGACTGCGCCGGGCCGCGTCGATCTCGCCCCTGTTCGCCGCTTCGGTGCACGAGGCCCGTCCGGTCGAAGCGGTGTTCACCGACGACGACCTCGATGACTTCCTCGACTCGCTCGATGATCTCGCCGATGCCGGGATCGACGTGCGCTGGCCCGCCAGCCTCGTTGCCCCGAAACTCGATCGCCGGTTGGTGGCCACCAGCGGCGGCAAGGGTGGCGGCCCGGCGATCGGCAACCTCGAGGAGTTGCTCGCCGTCGACTGGGAGTACCTGCTCGACGGCATCCCGCTCACGGTCGCCGAACTCGAGATCCTGTCGTTCGCGAAGCGCAGCGTCGTCCCCATTCGTGGGCGCTGGGTGCGCATCGACGCGGTGCTGCGCCAGCGGCTCCGCCAGCCACCGCCATCGCTCACGCTCGGCGAGACCATGGCGGCCGGCCTGGCCGGCGTCTGGCAAGACCCTGACGGACCCGAGGGCAGCGAGCCGATCGAGCTACGGATCGAGGGCGAGCTCGGATCGCTGCTGGCCGCGCTCTCGCCCACGCATCCAGGCGAGCTCGCCGAAGAGCCCGAACCCGTCGGCCTCCACGCCACGCTTCGGCCCTATCAGCGCCAGGGCCTGGCGTGGATGGCGAATCTCGCCGACAACCACCTGGGTGGCGTCCTGGCCGACGACATGGGGCTGGGCAAGACCATCCAGGTGTTGGCGTTGCACGCCAAACGCGGCGGCCCCACCCTCGTGGTCTGCCCCACTTCGCTGATGGCGAACTGGGAACGTGAGGCCGCCCGGTTCGTTCCCTCCGCCCGCGTTCGCCGTTACCACGGGGCTCAGCGCACGCTCGACGACCTTCGGCCCAACGACATCGTGGTCACCACCTACGGCGTGGTCCGATCCGATGCAGCGCATCTTGCGTCGCTGCACTTCGACCTCGTGGTCGCCGACGAGGCCCAGCAGATCAAGAACGCCCGCTCCCGATCGGCCCGGGCCATTCGCGGGCTCCGTTCGAACGCTCGATTCGCCGTCACCGGCACACCGATCGAGAACCAACTCGCCGAGCTCTGGGCCTTGATCGACTTCTCGGTGCCGGGCCTGCTCGGGCCACTCGACCGCTTCAAACGCGAGGTCGCACTCCCCATCGAGCGAGACAACGACCGTCAGGCAACCTGGCGGCTGTCGACCATCACCGCCCCGTTCCTCCTGCGGCGACGCAAGACCGATCCCGGTATCGCGCCCGAACTCCCCGCAAAGATCGAGCGCAACGTCATCGTGCCCCTCACCGCCGAACAGGCGTCGCTCTACCGGGCCACCACCGAAGAGGTGTTGGCCGACGTCGCGGCCAACGAAGGCCTCGTCCGGCAGGGTCTGGTGCTCAAGCTCTTGACCGCGCTCAAACAGATCACGAATCACCCGGCGCACTACCTGAGCCAGACCGGTCCGCTTGCCGACCGATCGGGAAAGCTCGAGGCGCTCGATCGTCTCCTCGACGCTGCGGCCGCCAACGACGAGGCGACCCTGGTCTTCACCCAGTACGTCGCCATGGCCGAGCTGTTGGCGGTCCACCTTCATGAACGGGGCATCGAGACCGGACTCCTCCACGGCGGGTTGTCGCCAACCGCTCGTCAGGTCCTGGTCGACCGCTTCCAGGCCGGAGAGCTCGGAGTGCTGCTGCTCTCGTTGCGGGCCGGTGGCACCGGGCTCAACCTGACCCAGGCAACCCAGGTCGTCCACTTCGACCGATGGTGGAACCCCGCCGTGGAAGACCAGGCAACCGATCGCGCCTACCGCATCGGTCAGCATCGCGCCGTCACGGTGCACCGGCTCATCACCGAAGGCACGGTCGAAGATCGCGTGGCCGAACTGCTCGATGCCAAGCGTGCCCTCGCCGACCGAGTGATCGGCGGCGGCGAGTCCTGGTTCGCCAAACTCGACGATGACGCCTTGGCCACGATGGTACGGCTGGAGGACGCATGAGCTCCTGGTGGGTCGACGTCTGGCGATCGGTGTTGCACGAAGACCTCGGCTTCGATGCCACGGCCCTCCGGGGTGGTCGAAACCTCGCCCGTTCGACCCCGAGCGAGGCCATGGAGATCGCCCCGGGATCGGTGATCGTCCGTTTCACCGATCGAGGATCCCACCTTGCGCAGATGACCGTCGCGCCACTCTCGTCCGAGCATCGTGCGCTGATGGTGTCGCTGGCCGCCACGAAGCCGGCGCTGCTGGCCGGGGTCCTCATGGGCGAGCTCCCGGCCGCCTACGACGCCCACTGGCGCGAAGCCGGCGTCTCGCTCGTGCCCCCGGCAACGGCGATCTCGCTCGACTGCTCGTGCGATGACTGGGCTGAGCGCTGCCGGCATCTCGCCGGGCTCGGTGAGATGGTCGCCGACGTCATCGAACGAGAACCGTACCTGCTCCTCACGCTGCGTGGATGGGGGCGTGAGGCATTCGTGGATGGGCTGCGTCGAACGCGAGCCGACGCCTTGGGTATCGAGTACGTGCGCTCGGACATGCCTCGAGGTGACGACCCAGGGGTCGATGCCGAACGTCGCTTCGCCAGGAGCGTGGCCTCCATGCCGGCGCTACGCCCGATTCCCCGTCGCTCCGGAGAGCCACGGTCGCTCCCCTTGCCGCCGGCCGACACCGGGGTCGACCGCAACGACATCGAGCATCTGATCCGCGATGCCGCCGCCCGAGCAACGGCGGTGCTCAGCGAGGGTGCCGTCAGCGGCCTCCATCTCGACCTCGAAGCCGACATCGCTCGACGTGCCGCTGCACTGCTCGACGACCCGCCGGCGTTGCTGGCCCTCGCCGAACGGGTCGGCTCCGCACTCGACGAGCTCGAGGTGCGAGGACGAGCGTGGAGCGTCGGTCAGGCTGCCGGGCTCGCCGTGCTCGATGCCTCATGGACCGCAACCCCCGAAGCGCTTCGGCCAGGGTGCGAGGCGCTCGGTGGCCGGCCGCGCACGTCGGCCAACATCGTGTTCGGGGGTGATACCCAGCTCCGCCTCGATCCCGATGGGCTGTGGTGGCGATTCCGTGCCGACCCCCGGCTCGGATGGGTGCTCGAGTCCGGTGGCCTCGCCGACCCCGAGGACCTCTGAGCGTCGTTGCTCAACCGGCCGTCAAGAAATGGCGAATACTCCGGTCGACGGTGCCGAGACTGGCGAGCATGGCACTGTCACACGAATCCTCCGTCGCGGGGAGCCGACTCATCGATGTTCTGGTGGTCGACGACACCCCGGAGTTCCAGCAACGGCTGGCCGGGGCCATTCGTCATGACGGCTATCGCGTGCACCTGGCCGGTGACGGACCCGAAGCGCTCGAACTGCTCGAGGAGGTCGAGCCAGACGTGGTGCTCCTCGATCTGGTGCTCCCCGGCATGGACGGACTCGAAGTGTGTCGCCGAATCCGGGCCGTCAGTGACGTCTACATCATCATGGTGACGGAGAAGGCGACCGAACTCGACAAGGTGGTCGGTCTGGCGGTCGGAGCCGACGATTACCTCACCAAGCCGTGCTCGGTTGCCGAGCTCGTTGCCAGGATCGGGGCCATGCTGCGCCGCCCCCGAAGGGGCATGTCGCCGTACGAGTCGGCGCAGCGTCGATTCGGTGCACTGATCATCGATCCCGCCGCCCGCGAGGTCCGCTTCGATGGTCTCGATGTCGGACTCACGCGAATCGAGTTCGAGCTCCTCGCTGCCCTCTCGGAGCGACCAGGGACGGTGTTCTCCCGAGCGACCCTCATCGAAATGGTCTGGGGCCCCAATTGGGTCGGCGACGATCATCTCGTCGACGTTCACATCGCCAATCTTCGCAAGAAGATCGACCGATCCGGTGTGCGGCACATCAAGACCATCCGGGGCATCGGCTACCGGATGGCCGTCGAATCGAGCTGAGAAGCGTAGGCGGTGCCGCCGCCTGAGCGAAGCGTTCGCCGAGTCGGTCGGGACGAGACGAAGGGGAGCGGTCTCGGATCGTCGTCGGCGTCACACCCCCAAATCGGTCACGATGGCGTTGGCGCCGATGAGTGCCGCTTCGTCGAGAGCATCGAGGGCTCGCTCGGCGAGACGCTGGGGATCCTCGTACCGACCGGCAGTCACACCGCCGACCAGCCGCAGGGGTCGGGGACGTGCGCCGGTCGCATCGAGCAGTCTCGGGTTCGTCGACCACACGGCTTCGATGCGAGCCCGAATTCGATCGGCGGCCATGGCGGCCTCCGGCTTGGTTGCTCCCGGCAGCAGAATCGACAGTTCGCAGGGCCCGGACACGTACGTGACGTCGTTCTGACGAATTGCCTCGTCGATGAGGCCCGCAACGGCGAGCACCAAGGCGTCGCTGCGCTCTTGGTCGGCGCCATCGCAGTGGAGGCGGAGCACGATGAACCCGACCTGTCCTTGGCGCGTGTGATCGATGAAGTCGCGGTCCATCTTCCTCCGGTCGCCACGGGGCTGGGCCCGCCGGTCGGCCGAGGGTTCGGGCGCAGCGACCGATGAGCCGGCTCGCGCCAGCGCCGTGCCGGTCACCATCGTGATGAGCTCGATCGTCTCGGTTGCCGTCTCGCCGGCAGCGTCGCTTCCCGGAGCGAAGACCAACTCGAAGCGGCCGAGGGTTCGACCATGGCCACGGACATCGTAGGTGTGACTCCCCGGCGTGAGCAGGGGGAGCGGGACGGTGGGGTCGATGAACTGGGCTCGCGTCGCACCGGTGAGCGTGCACAACGCGTCGGTGGCCAGGGCGATGATCTCGTTGGTCGAGCGCGACGCAGCAATGAGGCGGCTGGCGCTCACCAGCGTCTCGGGCTGCTCGGCAGGCTCGATCACAAGAGCACTATCGGCAGCAACCCCAGACATCGGGAGGAATCGGCCCTGGGCAAATCCACCCCGGCACGGCCGAGGCCGGCCCTCGGACAGGAGCGGTCAGGTGGCCATCAGGCCATCACTGCACGGTGATGGCGAGAACCTCGCTGGCGGGGACTCGGGTCACCACACCACTGGCCGAGATGTCGACGCCACGAACGCCGGCGGCGACGATGGTCCCCACATGATTCGTGGTGGAGGTCTGGACCGTGGAGTGACGGCCGAGCAGACGGACGGGATCGATGGGGGACTGCATGATGAACGCTTCCTCTCGTCGCGCACCGTTGAGCGACTGAGACTGTCAACGGTACGGAAGATCGTCGACTTGACAAGTGCGACGGGAAGAATCGCCCAAAGAGTGCCCGATGACCCACGTGGCTGATTCGGATGGCTCAGGCGGCGTCGGGAAGTCGACCGACGATGCGATCGACCGAGATCACGATCACCACTCGATCGTCGCGTTGCTTTGGCGGCCGATAGCGAGCGGTGTAGCGCTGGACCGCCTCGCCGACCTCGGCGGCGTCATCGGCGAGCACCGCCGTGCCGTAGAACGTGAGCCAACTGCCTCCGTCGATGTGGCAGACGGCGACCTCGCTGCCGGGCCGCTGCTCGATGGCCCTGGCCTTGTAGGAATCGGCCCAGGTGATCACCCGTCCGCGTCGAGTGGCAGGATCGTAGGTGAAGCCGACCGGTGTCACCTGAGGCGAGCCGTCGGCTCGAAGCACGGTGAGGGTTGCCAGGTGGCGCTCGGCCATGAAGGTCTCGAGAGCCGAACCGGGCGCCGCAGGATCGAAGGAAGTGGCCACGTCCCGACCCTACCCAGTTCCGCTCAGCGGGGCGGTACGCAGCGGATCGGCCGGGAGGAGGCTCGACACGCCGGCTGCGGCCAGCGCCATCACCAGCGCCAGGAGGAACACGAGCGTGAACGAACCCGAGAGGTCGGCGACCAGGCCGCCGATCTGGGGTGAGATGGCTTGGGCCGCCCCGAAGGCGAGCGTGGCTGCGGCATAGGCCTGCCCGTAACGCTCGGGCGTTGCGGTGTCGACGATGTAGGCGGCAATCGTCGATGGCACCCCGGCGAACATCAGCCCGACCACGAAGCAGGCGATGGCAACGACGATCTCCTGGCCGGTGAGGATGGCGCCGATCGCAGCCGCGAAGATCACGAAGCCCCACATCATCGTCTGGCGACGGCCGAACCGATCAGACGCAGGGCCGAGCAGCAGCCCACCGAAGGCCGCACCCAACCCGATCAGGGAGAACATGGTCGAAGCTCGCGCCTCGCTGAACCCGGCGTCGTCTTCGAGTCGCGCCACCACGTAGCCGACGACCAGCAGGTAGAAGAAGCCGTAGCAGGCGTAGGCCCCGGTCAGCGCCTTCCATCCGGGGATGGTCGACAGCGCACCGAACCCGCCGAGCCCGCCCGAGGCACCGGTGGTGGACTCGCCAGAGCGGAACACGAGCATGCCGAGGGCCAGGACGCCGAGCCCAAACGCCGCCTCGACCCGGTACACCATGCGCCAGCCGTCGGCGCCGTACTGATTGCCCATGAGGTTCGACAGCCAGCCGGCAACCACGATGCCGATGCCGATGCCCGACCCGACCAGACCGACGCCCAGGCCGCGGTTCTTCTCGGACAAGGCCATGGCGGCCACCCGAGGCGAGGGAATCCAGATCAGCGCGCCACCGAGGCCCATGACGAAGAGGGTGAGACCGAGGACCCAGGCATTGGGGGCGATCGACGCAACGAACAGACCGCTCGTCGACAGGGTCAACCCGATGCGGATCAGATCGACCTGACGGATCCGCGACGACACGGCAGACACCACGAAGGTTCCCAACAGGTAGGCGGCGACGTTCAGGGTGCCGAGCCCGCCGGCGATGCTGTTCGACCCGTCGAGGAGATCGGCACGAACGTCAGGCAGGACCACGCCGTAGGTGAATCGGCCGAATGATTGGGCAGTCGCGGCACTGGCCATCACCAAGGCCACGACGACCCATGCTGCCTCCAGTCGTCCTCGATTGGCCACGCTCGCGCCGATCAGTTTGATCGAGTGCCGGCGGGGTCGTCGGCACCCGCCAGTCGGCGAACCGCATCCGAGGCCGCGACGAAATGGTCGGCGTCGTAGCGATCGTGGTTCTGTTCGATCTTGGTCAGGTCGTAGCGGTAGTTGACCATCATGGCGAAACTGCGCTGCCAGCCGGTGGCCGTGGCGTTGCCCATCCAGTTCAGACGGTCCACGCTGGCGCCATTCGAGAGATGGAAGTTGGCAACAGGATCGGCCGCAGCGCCGGAAGGACGTTTCGCTTCGAGAAGGTAGCGGGCGCTCATCTCGAGCAGCGTGTCACGCCAGGCCTCGCTCGAACGAATTTGATCGGCAGGATCGTCGGCGTCGAGCGCTTCGATCAGCGCGGGTTCGTTGGTCTCGAGCCAGCGTCGCAGCCCGGGAATGGGTGACAGCGTGGCGAAGGTGTCGATGTTCGGCAGCTCGGCCTTCAGGAGGGTCGCCACCCGCTTGATCAACAGGTCGCCGAGCGACACGCCGGCAAGACCGGGATGGCAGTTCGAGATCGAATAGAAGATGGCCGTATTCGCCGACGCCGCATCGGCCCGCTCGGTTGCAGGATCGAGCAGCTCGGTGATACTGGAGGCGAGCCCACGGGTCAGCGCGACCTCGACGAAGATCAATGGCTCGCCGGGCAGCAGTGGGTGCTGGAAGGCGTAGCAGCGTCGACCGGGGCCGAGGCGGCTCTTCAGGTCGTCCCACGATTCGATCGTGTGCACCGCCTCGTATTCGATCAGTTTCTCCAGCAGGCTGGCCGGTGAGCTCCACTCGAGACGTTCCAAGTCGATGGTGGTGAGATCGAAGAAGTCATTGAGCAGCGATCGAAGGTCTTCGTCGAGCTGGCGGAGGGCGGGGCGCTCGTTGCGCATCTCGAGCAGCACCTCCCGAAGCTCGATGGTGAAGGCGAGCCCACCGTCGAGCCCGATGATCCGGCGAAGGAGCGCCGATCGACGAGGACGAAGCGCAGCCCGCAGCCGTTCCTCGGCGTCGTGGCGCTGATCAGGAGGAGCCGCGGCGACGGCAGCCATGGCCGTGTCGACAGCGGATCGGTCGTGGGCGTAGGCATCGGCCAGGAGGTCGAAGAACCGGCGTTGACCGTCACGGTCGAGTTCGAGGAAGGCCGATGCGATGTCACTCGCACGGCGACGAGCAGCGACCTCACCGCCTCGACCCGCAATGCTGTCGTCGATCCACGAGCGGAGGACGACGAGGTCGTGGGGATCGGACAGGTCGACGCTCGCGAGTCGGAGCGTGTCCTTCGCTACGGGGCGACGACGCCGGAAGACCTCGATGAGCCGGTCGAGCTGACGTGCTGCCACGGGCGAGCGGAGGTCAGCCTGCGGCAGGCGTGCCGCTGTATGGCATGGGGTCGCCGGGAGCCGGGATCATCGGGCGACTCCAGGAGAGCTCCCCGGAAAGGAGCTCGGCGATGCCGCGCCAGATGTCTGGGTCCCACCCGTTGGCCACTCGCACCGTGAGGTCGTTGCGCACATGGACGAGGGAGGGGAGACGTTCGACTCCCAGGGCGCCGATGGCGACCCGATCAGGGTCGGCAAAGGTGATGAACTCGTCGGCGAGCGGCCCCATGAACTGTCGGCAGCCGTCGTCGTCTGCCGCCACCAACCAGCCGACACGGATGTCGGCGGGGGTGTAGTGACGGAGGAACGTCGCCGCCGTCTCGAGGATCCAGGCGCTCTCATGCGTGTAGGGATCGAGCGCAACCACAAGCAGGGGGTACGAGGTGAGCCAGTCCCGAAGCGGGTAGCCCTTTCCTTGGATCGAATCGAGTTCGACCTCGCTCAGTGAAGTTGTCACAGAACCATCAGCCACGGCGAGCGAGGCTAGCGCAGGTTGCACCCGACTCCGAACTTTGGTGGAACTTCGGTCAGGACCTCTTCCGCCTGGGTGGCTACGATCGACTCGTGCACCCCATCGAACAGCTGCGGTATGTCGCTCGAGCAAGTGGTGCCGACGCGTCACTCCTGGTGCAGGAATCTGCCTCGGCACTGGGGTTTTTCGCCAGTGAACCGGCCGGGCTCCTCACGGCCGCTCGACGCCTCTTGAGCAGGCAACCAGGAATCGGACCGTTGTGGGACCTCGCTGCCCGCATGGCCACCGCCACCGACCCCCGGATGGTGGCCCGAGACGTCATCTTCGCCCACCGTGACGACCCGACGCCACGCGAAGTGACCGCTGCAGTACCCGATGGCGCTCGGGTCGTCATCGCCGGCTGGCCCGACCAAACCGTGTCCGGCCTGTTGAGACGGGGCGACGTCGAAGTGCTCGTGGTCGACATCGAAGGCCAGGCACGATCGGTGGTCGGTCGCTTCGACCGAGCCGACGTACTGGCCGAATCGATCGATCCCGAACGCATCGCCGGCGCCATCGAGGCCAGCGACCTGGTGATCATCGAGGCGGCCGCCGTCGGCGACGCCGCAGCGCTCGTCGAGCTCGGCTCGCTCACTGCAGCCGCCGTCGCCCGGGCGACGGCCACGCCGGTCTGGCTCGTCTGCGGTCGGGGTCGACACCTCCCCGAGGCCTACTTCCAGAGCATCGTCGAGCGGACGGTCGACCCCGACCTGCCGGCGTGGTTGGCGCCGACCGAGATCATCGGCCTCGGCATGGTCGACCGGGTCATCACCGAGAGCGGCATCCATCTCGTTGCCGAGATGCCCCCGAGTCCGACCCCGGTCGCCTCGGAACTGCTGCGACCGGTGAAGTAGCGCCGTCGATCTCGATCGAGTACCGGCGAGGTCGACCCTCTGTCATGATCAACACCATGTCGCCAAACACTGGATCGCCAAACACTGGATCGCCAAACACTGGATCGCCAAATACCGTGTCGAGCCCGTTCTATACCGACGACCACGCCGCCTACCGCGACGTGGTCCGCCAGTTCACGGCCAACGAGGTGACGCCCTACGTCCACGAGTGGGACCTCGCGGGCGAAGTGCCACGGGAGCTCTACAACAAGGCGGGCGCCGTCGGGATCTTCGGCGACGGCTTCGACGCCGAATACGGGGGCCACGGTCAGCGAGATGCCCTGATGCGCATGGTGCTCATGGAGGAGCTGTGCATGGCGGGCTCCGGTGGCGTCGTTGCTGCGTTGTTCTCCAACTACATCGGCCTCCCGCCCGTCCAGAAATTCGGCAGCGATGACGTGAAGGCCGAGGTGATCACCCCGTGCCAGTCGGGTGACAAGATCGCGGCGCTGGCCATCACCGAGCCCTCAGGCGGCTCCGACGTGGCCAGGATCAAGACCACCGCCCGGCGCGATGGCGACGACTACATCATCAACGGCTCCAAGACCTTCATCACCTCGGGCATGCGAGCCGACTACTTCACCACCGCCGTGCGTACCGGTGTCGACGGGCCGGGAGGGATCTCACTCATCGTGATCCCCGGCGATTCGCCGGGACTCGAACGGACCAAGCTCGACAAGATGGGCTGGCTCGCCTCCGACACCGCCACGCTGTACTTCGATGACGTGCGGGTACCCGAGCGCTACCGCCTCGGCGAGGAGAACGCCGGTTTCTCCTCCATCGTGAACAACTTCAACGCCGAACGCATCGACCTCGCCACCCAGTCCGTCGCCTTCTCCCGGTGCTGCTACAACGAAGCACTCGCCTGGGCCCACGAGCGGGAGACGTTCGGCAAGTCGCTCTCGCAGCATCAGGTGATCCGCCACAAGCTCGTCGAGATGGATCGCACCATCAACGCCACCCATGCCTGGCTCGAGCTCCTCTCGTGGCGCCTCAACCAGGGCGACGACCCGGTCGCCGAGATCGCCGAAGCCAAGGTCGCCGCCACGCTCGGGTTCGAGTTCTGCGCACGAGAAGCCGCCCAGATCCTCGGCGGGGCCAGCTACCTGCGCGGCGACACCGTCGAGCGGCTCTACCGCGAGGTGCGAGTCCAGGCCATCGGCGGCGGCTCCGAGGAGATCATGCGAGACCTCGCCTCCCGCCAACTGGGCATCTGACATTCGTCTCGAGGTTTCGGGGCTGCGTGCGAATTGCCGGAAGCTCCGGGACTGCGTACGGCTGGGCGTACGGAACCCCGGAGCTATCACGGGATCGGACGGAGACCCGAGAGTTTGGTCACCGGTGGTCAGCGGTAGAGGTCGAAGAACTCCTGGAACGCGACGTTCTGGCCGCCATTGACCGACGAGGGCACGATGATCGGGGTCGTGACCCCGGCCTCGAACCAGGCCTCGATCTCGTCTCGCACTCGGTCGGCCGGACCCGAAAGGGTGCAGTCGTCGAGCCAGCGATCGGTCATGGCGGCCATGAGGGCGTCGGTGTCGTCATTGGCCATCGCCACCTCGGCGGCGGTCATCTCCTCCTCGTAGCCCGCAGCCTTCCAGTAGTTGCGGTAGTTGGGAAGTGCGACGTAGCCGCGCAGGGTCTTGCGGTTGCGGGCGCGGCAGGCGTCGATGTCGTCGTCGATGACCGTCGGAATCATGTTGCCGACGAAGAACGGGGTGGTGTCGGGATCGGTGGGGGAGCGTCGCTCCTCGGGAATCAGCGAGAGCGAGTGCGCCATGGCCGAACGCGAGGCATTGGCCCACACCGCGCCGTCGCCGAGCTCGACCGAGAGCTGGACCATCTTGTCACGCAGGGTCGCGAGGGTGATGGGCGGCAGTCCGCCCTGGCCCTCGCCGACCTTCCGCATCGTCTCGACGTACTCACGCATGTCGGACAGCGGCTTGCCGGTGGCGACCCTCAGGCGATCGATGACCGGGCCGTGCGTGACACCGACGCCCAGGTGGAACCGACCACCGGACACCTCATGGAGATAGGCAGCGCTGGTGGCCAAGGCCACCGGGTGCTGGAGATAGATCGGCTGGATCGAGGTACCGAAGTGCAGTTGCTCGGTGACGTGAGCGATGCTCAGGCAGAGCCCCATGGCGTCGCCGAAGCTCGGACAGTAGATGCCGGAGAAGCCCCGTTTCTCGATGTCTTTGGCGAGTTCGATGGTGGACAGACGGCGGCCGGGGACGGCGGCCAGGGACACAGCAGGCATTCGAGTGGTCATGGCGCCTAGTCTTCATGCCATGGGAGAAATGGTCGAATTCGCAAGCAATGGCAGCACGGCAACCGGGTACCTCGCACGGCCCGAAGGAGGCACCGGCCCCGGGCTCGTGGTCATCCAGGAATGGTGGGGTCTGAACGATCACATCAAGGACGTCACCGATCGGTTCGCAGCCGAAGGGTTCGTCGCCCTGGCGCCCGATCTGTATCACGGCACGGTGGTCAGCGAGCCCGACGAGGCCGGCAAGGAGATGATGGCCCTCGAACTCGGGCGGGCGGCCAACGACCTGTCGGGAGCGATCGAACTGGTGCGAGCCGAATCGGGAAGCGACTCGATCGGTGTCACCGGTTTCTGCATGGGCGGAGGCCTCACCCTCACGCTCGCCTGCCAGCGTCCCGACGCCGTTGCCGTCGCCGTGCCGTGGTACGGCGTGATCCCGTGGGAGAACGCCCAGCCCGACTGGTCGGCGCTCCAGGGCAAGGTCGTTGCCCACATCGCCGAGAAGGACGACTACTTCGGTCCGGGGCCGGCCGCCGAGCTCGCAACGACGCTCGAAGGTCTCGGCAAGGACTTCACGTATCACGTCTACGAGGGCGGCGAGCATGCGTTCTTCAACGACACCCGGCCCGAGGTGTACTCAGCGGAGCATGCCGCTCTGGCCTGGCAGCGCACACTCGATGCCCTCCACGGCGTCCTCGGCTGAGTCAGCGTCCTCGGCCGAGGCAACCGGAGACCAGGAGCGACATCACCCCTCGAACCGGAGAGCCCATGCGACAGAAGTGTCGCATGGGCTCTCGAGAACAGGGAGGAGCGTCGCCGTGGTTCTCGGCTCGGCGCCGGCATCGAGCGGAGGCGGCTCGAGGGCGCTCAGCTCGTGGCGTCGGCGACCAGGGAGCGGGCGATGACCTTCAGGCAGAGCGTCTCGTCGGCCCCTTCGAAGATCGAGAGCACTCGGGCGTCGACGAAGTAGCGGCTGACGTCGTATTCCTCGGCATAGCCCATGCCGCCGTGGATCTGAAGCGCTTCACGAGTGACCCACTCGGCAGCCTTGCAGACATAGGCCTTGATCAGGGTGGCTTCCATCTTGCCCTCGCCCTTGGCCATCAGTTCACCGACGCCGTAGGAGAACTGCCGTGAGGCCTGGATGATCGCCGCCATGCGGGTCAGCTTGGCCTGGGTGAGCTGGTAGTCGACGATCGGGCTGCCGAAGACCTTGCGGTTCTCCGCGTAGTCGAGCGCTGCTTCGTAGGCGGCCTGCATGACCCCGACGGCTCGGGCCGCGGTCTGCAGACGACCGTTCTCGAATCCGGCCATCTGGTAGTAGAACCCTCGACCCTCGCCGGCTTCCATCCCGATCAGGTTCTCGGCCGGGACGAACCAGTTGTCGAAGGCGATCTCGTAGGAATGCATGCCGCGATAGCCGATCGTGTCGATCGGGCTGCCTTCCATCTTCCCGCCGCCCTCCTGGGTCTGGGTGAACCCGTGACCGTCGGCTCGGTCCTTGGGGACGATGAAGATGGACAGGCCACGGTGACCCAGGCTGCGGTCGGGGTTGGTGCGGGCGAGCACCATCAGCACGTCGGCCCGGGCGCCGAAGGTGCACCAGGTCTTGACCCCGTTGATGTGCCACCCTTCGGTACCGTCGGCACCGGTACCCCGGGTGGCGGTGACCTTGATGTTGGCGACGTCGGACCCGTAATCGGGCTCGGTCACGGCAACGGCGTTCATGATCTCGCCGCTGGCCAGGCGGGGGAGCCAGGTGTTCTTCTGCTCCTCGGTGCCGCCGGCTTCGAGCGCTCGGGCAAGGATCTCGGGGCGGGTGATGAGCGAGCCGCCGGCACCGAGCGATGCCCGGCTCAGCTCCTCGGTGGCGATCACCATGCCGTAGTAGTCGGACTCGCCGCCTCCGGCGAAGCCACCGAACTCCTCGGGGATCGACAGACCGAAGACGCCGATCTCGGCCAGGCCGGAGATGATTTCCTCGGGGATGTCTTCGTTGAAGCGGTGGATGTGCTCGGCTCGCGGGGCGATGACCTCGGCGCCGAAGCGGCGGAAGGTGTCCTGCACGAGCTCGAAGTCCTGATCGAGGTGGCGAGGACCGGCCTCACCGGCCAGCGAGGCGAGCGTGGCGGCATCGCGCCAGACGGACACGAACGGGCGGGTGGCGTCGAGGGCGGTCGGTTCGACACCCCAGGCAGCCTCTCGGCCCCAGAGCTTGCCGCCGAGATCGGCGATCGCATCGGCCGCGAACACGCAGGTCAGCTTGGCCTCGATCTCACCCTTGGCGCCGTAGTCGAGCATGGCCTTCGCCGTCTGCACCGCAGCGGTGGCATGGGCGATGTCGTAGGCCAGCACCTGGTCGGCGTCGACCGAACTGGTCTCGGCGAGGTTGCGGATGGCCGTGTTGATCACGTCGCCCGCCACAGCGATGGCGTTGGCGGCGTCCTGTAGATCTGGAGTCGTCATGGCGATGATGGTAGAGCGATCGTTCGGCCAGCGGCGAATGGGAGACCGGTCGCTCCCTATCACGGTCTGCATCACGGTCTGCATCACGGTCTGCATCACGTTCGATATCACGGTCGGGGGACCCTGCGATGGACCGCGACGTCCGGGAATGCTCGTTCCAGTTGTCGTTCTGACGATGAGGACGACGCCATGCAGCGGTTGGTGGCGATCTCATGGCGGGCGCCTGACGAGGGTTGTCGACGATTCGCGACATCGATGCGGCGCTGCAGGTGGCGCCGACCATGAACGGCCACCTACGCTGCACCGCCGTTGCGCTCCCCGAACGACACGTGATCTCAGGAGATTCCATGACTGTGCATGACCGCCCCTTCGGCCGCTACCTCGAGGACTTCGAGGTCGGTGACATCTACAAGCACTGGCCGGGCAAGACCATCACCGAAGCCGATGACCATCTCTTCTGCATGATCACGATGAATCATCATCCGCTCCACACCAATCGGTGGTTCGCCGAGAACGAGACCGTGCACGGCAAGAACGTCGTGGTCGGCAACCTGGTCTACTCGCTGGTCCTCGGCATGAGCGTGCCCGATGTGTCGGGTGCGGCCATCGCCAATCTCGAGATCGAGACCCTCAAGCACTCGATGCCGACGTTCCACGGCGACACGATCTACGCCGAGACCCGAGTGCTCGACAAGCGCGAGTCCTCCAAGGGTGACCGCGGCATCGTCGGCGTCGAGACCAAGGGCATCAATCAGCGTGGTGAAGAGGTCTGCTATTTCAAGCGCAAGGTCATGGTTTGGAAGCGCGACGCCGGTCCCGCCCGTCAGCGTCCCTACACCGAAGAGATCTGGGCCGACTGATCGATACGTCTCGCCCGCCTCGAGGGGTCGGCCCGCCGGGGTCACGTCCGGAGTCGACCACCCCGGACGGCAAGGTCGTGGCGATCGCATCGGCGAGCCTGCTCGGGTGGTTCGCCGAACATGGTCGCGACCTGCCGTGGCGGGAGACTCGTGATCCCTGGGTGATCATGGTTTCGGAGCTGATGCTCCAACAAACGCAGGTCGCGAGGGTCTTGGAGCGGTTGCCGAGGTTCATCGAACGGTTCCCGGCCCCCGTGGCGTGCGCGCAATCATCGGCGGGCGAGGTGATCGACGAGTGGAAGGGGCTCGGCTACAACCGGCGGGCCCTCAACTTGCATCGCGCAGCGACGATCATCACCGACGAGCACGGTGGGGTGGTGCCAAGCGACTTGTCGGCGCTGCTCGCCCTACCCGGCATCGGGCGCTACACCGCTCGAGCGGTGCGGGTCTTCGCCTTCGAGCTCGACGACGGGGTCCTCGACACGAACGTCGGACGGGTGCTGGCCCGGCTCGGTGGTCGCTCGTTGAAGCCGGCCGAGGCGCAACGCCTGGCTGATGCCCTGGTGCCCGCCGGTGAGAGCTGGGCCTGGAACCAGGCGGTGATGGAAGTCGGCGCGCTCTGCTGCCGGCCCCGCCCACGCTGTGACGATTGTCCGTTGGCCAACGCCTGTCGGTGGCACCGCGCCGGTCGCCCGCTGCCGGACCCGTCGACGAACTCGGCCGCCGTATCGAAGGGTCAGACGAGGTTCGAGGGCTCCGACCGTCAGGGGCGGGGCCGGCTCATCGACGCGCTCCGGCAGGGTCCGGTGGCCGGGGACGACCTGGCCGCGGTGATGGGTTGGCCGAACGACGCTGCACGCGCCGAGGCCGTCGCCAACTCGGTGATCGGCGAGGGCCTCGCGGTCGTCTGTGACGGCGTGCTCCGACTGCCCTGACGGTCGGCCGGAGAACAGGGCCAGTCGGCGAGCAGGATCAGTCGGCGAGCAGGATCAGTCGGCGAGCAGGGCGATGCGAGCGATGAGCGCAGCGACGGCGTCATCGGCCATGGCTGCCATCTCCTCGTCGGTGCGATCCTGGATCGGATGCGGAACGAACAAACGCTCGGGCTGGAAGCCGATGGCCAGACCCTGGGTCTGAGCGGCGTCGACGAAGACCGAGCTGGCAACGAAGACCCCGGGAACGCCGCGGCGCTCGAGGTCGGCGATGTCGTGCACACTGCACGACGTGCAGCTGCCTCAATCGGCGAGTGCTTCGATCACCGCATCGCAGTTGGTGGCGATCTCGTGGCGAAGATCGACCGGTGCGGGTTTGGTGAAGGTGGGCTTGGCGTAGCGCTTGACCGTTGCCCCGGCTTCGACGAGGTGAGCCTCGATTCGGTCGAGGAACTTGTCGCCCCGAGGCTTCGAGATGTTGAGCAGCCCGACGGTCTTGCCGTCGAGTGATGCGAGACGTGCCGCCGGCTCGACGGACTGCGCCACCTTGCCTGCGGTTGGATCCAACACGGTTCGTGATGTCATGTCTGTACCCCCTGGTGTCGTCGAGTCTGGCAGAGACCGCTCGCTGTCGACCATTCCGTGCTGCGCTCGGGCGTCATCGCGTGATCTCCAGCGTGACGGGTTCGGACCCCATCGGCCCGCCGACCCATCCGGTCAACACCGATGAGAAGAGTCCGGCATCGCCCCCGGCGTGGGCGATCAGCAACCCACCGGGTCGGAATTTCGGCACCGTGGCGCCGGCCAGTGATTCGGGCAGTCCCTCGGCGATGCCGCCGGCGCCACGGAGCATCGGGTCGGCGTCGAGCATGAGCAAGGACTCGAGTTCGCTTCGCAGGCGCCCTTTGTCCCAGCCTGCCTCGGCGAAGATTCGAGCATGTTCGGGTGACACGAGCAGCAGGGCGTCCATGCCGATCGCGAGCTTCGAATGGTGGCAGGCCCGGAGCACGGTGGCCATGGATCGCGCCAGCGAATCGGGATCTCGAGACAGCTGGTCGACGATCGGCGTCGGACCTTGGCCGGCGAAGATGGTGACGGCATCGGTGCCGGGCGGCAAGCCTCGCTCGACGGACAACGGCTCGAACGGCGAGGAGTCTTCGAGTTCGGCAAAGGCGAGTCCGAGCTTGCTCGGGGCCCCGTGCATCGCCATGTCGACCCCGCCGGGTCGGCCGCCGCCGAGGTTGCGGACAACGAGTTGGAGGGCACGCCCGATGGTCATGTTGGCCCGGTTGCCCTGACCGAGGACGTTGCCGCCGGCGTTCATGCCGATGCGTTTGGCGATCGGGCCGTTGACCACGATGATCGGTCCGGAGAAGTACGTGGTGGCGAGGAGCCCGTGCATGTTGAAGGCATCGCTGCAGGCTCCCTCGACGGCGGTGAGCACCACCGGGAGGTATTCGGGCTTGCAGCCGGCCATCACGGCGTTGATCGCGACCTGTTCGACGGTGACGTCGTTGAGGTCGGGCGGCACGGTGGCCACGATGTCGGTGGGAGCACGGGTGGTGCCTTCGAGCATGCGCAGGACTCGGGCTTCGGTGGGAGGCACGATGGGGAGCCCATCGGACCACCCCCGATCGAAGCCTGCTTCCATCTCGTCTTCCATCGCCGCCAGCTCGATACGCCTGGCGGTGAGGGTGGAGCCGGTGAAACGGACCATCAGCTCGTCGACCCGAAGGGGATCGACCGACAGCGAGCCGCAGCCCGGACGGAGGTCGGCCAGTTCCGGAGCGAGTTCGTCGACCCCGGAGATGCGTTCCCAGTCGGCTCGCGACCACCCGACCGTGCGGTCGGTCTCGACCCCGTTCTCGACTCGAACGAGCGTGGGGACCGTCTCGATGTCGTGGTGCCACGACATCGAGAGGTCGGTGTCGTGCACCGGTGCAAGCGACGGCGGGAAGTTCGGGTCGTCTTGGGTGAGGATCGTGACGCCAGGACCGGCGACGAGCTGCTCGAGCGCCGGGACCACCAGCGCACAGGTCGGGCAATCCCGCTTGACGAACGCAACGAGGCCGTCGGGGAGCGATGGAGCGTGTGTGGTTGCCATCAGCAAACCGTAACCGATGGGTGAGACGTTGTTCACACGCTCTTCCTCAGGACCCGGACTTGGTCTACCGTTCGTGCACGGTCTTCGGGGTGTGCCGACTCGAAGCAACGAATCGGGGGACGATTCCACAGATGCTCGACGTGACCTTCTACGGCGTTCGCGGTTCCACACCATGTTCGTGCGACTCCACCAACGGTATTGGTGGAAACACGTCGTGTGTGCTGGTGCGAGGGCCTGAAGGCGACGATCCGATCGTCCTCGACCTCGGCACCGGCCTGCGCTATCTCGGCAACGAGCTGGCCGCTCTGCCGACCGAACAGTCCTTTGCCGGCACGGCACTGGTCACCCACCTGCACTGGGATCACGTGCAGGGCATCCCGTTCTTCGTGCCCCTGCTGCGCCAGAACGCCAACCTCCGACTCGTCGGTCCGCAACAGCCCGGGTCCAACCTCGAGGCCGAGATCTCCTCGTTCATCCGGCCGCCCCTGTTCCCGGTCGACTTGTCGGTGCTTCCCTGCGAGATCGATTTCGTGGAGATGAGCAGCGGCTCGATCGCCCACGGTTCGTCCGTCATCAGCGTGGCACCGATCCAGCACGTCGGACCGACCAACGGCTACCGCATCGACAACGGCGACGCTTCGGTGGTCTACATACCCGACCATCAGCAACCGGTCGACGGCTCGACCGACGTGCCGACCGACGTCGTCGAATTCTGTCGCGGTGCCGACGTCCTCATCCACGACGCCCAATACGACGACGACGAGTTCGCCACCAAGTCGACCTGGGGCCATTCCACGGTGCGCTACGCCGCCGCAGTGGCCAAGGCCGCCGGCGTCCGGCGCCTCGTCTTGTTCCATCACGATCCGTCGCACGGCGACGCGTGGATCGCCCAAGCCGTGATCGACGCCCAAGCAATGGGTCGGCGCCGGCATCGAAGTCATGGCCGCATCCGAGGGTCTTCAGCTGACGTCGGGTCATCGACTCGCCGCTTGAGTGCTGCACTCCTAAGGTGTGCGACATGACGGAAGCCTCCCACCACGATCCCACCATCGACCCCGCCGAGTTCCGGCGAGTGCTCGGTCACTTCCCAACGGGAGTCACCGTGGTGACGTCGGGCTCGAGTTCCGCTCCCATCGGTGTCGCCATCGGCTCGTTCGCCTCGATCTCGCTCGATCCACCCCTCGTCGGCTTCTTCCTCGGCAACAGCTCGGCATCGGGCACCGCCATCAAGGAGACGGAGGCGTTCTGCGTCAACGTGCTCAACGAGGATCAGCTCGAGCTCTGTGGACTCATGGCATCGAAGGCCGACGACAAGTTCAGCGGTGTGTCGTGGATCCCGTCGCCATCGACCGGCTGCCCCGTCCTGCCGGGCGTCCACGCGGTCATCGACTGCCGCGTCGAACAGATCGTGCCGCTCGGCGATCACGATCTCATCGTCGGTCGTGTCGAGCACCTCGACACCGTCGAAGGTGAAGCCAACCCCATGGTCTTCCACAAGGGTCGGTACGGCACCTTCGGCCTGACGTTGGTGGCGCCGGCTTGGGCAATGCTTCCTGATTGGTCAAGTCACCCGTGTGACGACAGGGGATCCCGTGCTTGCATGGGCCCCGCGACCCACCATCGGCGGATGGGTGGTTGCACGTCGAAGCCGACGGACGCCCTCGTCTCGTCGGCCTGATCTCGAGAAGGGCGCCGCGTGACCACAGCAACATCCAACGCTCCGACGACTGGATCCGCCACTCCTGGTGGCTGGTCCGTGACTGCGTCGCCGTTGTGGGCATCCGCGGCCGTCGTCTCGTTGTTCTGCCTCGGCTACTGGGCCCCGACCGGCTTGCTCCTCCTCGGTTTCATCGCCGTGATCGTTTTCGTCCACGAGCTCGGCCACCTCGTGATGGCTCGCCGCGCCGGGATGAAGCCCACCGAGTTCTTCTGGGGCTTCGGTCCCGAAGTCTGCGCCATCGAGCGCAACGGCTGCCGCTACGGATTCAAGGCCATCTTCCTCGGCGGCTACGTCAAGATCTGGGGCATGACACCGAGCTCTGCGCTTCCCGAGGGCATCGAAGAGGACGACACCTACCGGGCAGCCAGCCACGCCGGGCGGCTCGCCACGATCCTCGCGGGCCCATTGGTGAACATCGCCATGGCCGTCGGCGCGTTTGCGTTGGCCGAGATGGTCGAGGGCGTCGGGTTCGTCGAAGCGATGTCGGCAGGCTTCACGCTGACCTGGGAAGTGATCGCCGGCACGGGGCAGGCGCTCTGGACGTGGGCCACCAACGTCGGCGGCTACGCCGGTGCGCTCTTCAGCGACGAGGCCGAAGCGCCGGTGCGCTTCATGTCGCCGGTCGCTCAAGCCGAACTCACCGGTCAGGTGGTCGACAGCGGTCTTGCCATGTCACTGCGCTGGTTTGCCGTGCTCAGCTGCGCCATCGGAGCGATCAATCTGCTCCCGCTGCCTCCGCTCGACGGGGCCCACGCGGTCGTCGCTGCCGGCGAGAAGCTCGGCCAGCTCGTTCGCCGAGACACGAGCCTGCGTCTCGATGTTCGACGGCTCGAGCCGGTGGCCTATGTGACCCTCGCGGCGCTGATCACCCTGTCGCTGTCGGCCCTCGTCATGGACATCCAAGACCTGCGCGGTCTATAACCCTGGCGTGCCCATCTACGCACTCGGTGACGCCGAGCCCACCATCGCCACATCTGCCTTCATTCACCCCGAGGCGGTGATCATCGGCGACGTGCGGATCGGTGAGGAGTCGTCGGTCTGGCCGTGCGCGGTGTTGCGCGGCGACGAGGGCTACATCCAGATCGGCTCGCAGACCTCGATCCAAGACGGATCCGTCCTGCACACCACCCCGATGTGGCCGACCGTCGTCGGCGACGGCTGCGTGATCGGACACATCGTCCATCTCGAGGGATGCACCATCGAAGACCACTCGCTCGTCGGCAACGGCTCGGTCGTTCTGCACCGGGCCATCGTCAGAACCGGCGCACTCGTCGGCGCCAATGCGGTCGTCACCAACGACACCGAGGTGCCAGCTGGTGCCATGGCCCTCGGTATCCCGGCCAAGATCCGCCTTGACTGCGTCGCTCCCGAGATGATCGCCAATGGTGCGGCGTCCTACCTCGAACGAGCTCGGACCTACCCAGCGAAGTTGCGTCGCCTCGACTGACCCATGCTCAGAGGGAGCTCAACACCGCCGACTGCTCGCTGAGAACGAGGCGCAACTCCTCGATCGGCATCGGCCGATGAAAGAGATACCCCTGACCGAACGCGCAGGAGCTGCCGGCGAAATACGCCTGCTGTCGCTTGGTCTCGATGCCCTCGGCGACCACCTCGAGTCCGAGTGAATCGGCGAGGTGGAGAATCGTGGCGACGATCGGGTTGGCCTCGCTGGAGTCGTCGCCGAGCAGTTGGACGAAGTTCCGATCGACCTTGAGGACGTGCAGACGGAATCGGTGGAGTGACGCCAATGACGAGTAGCCGGTGCCGAAGTCGTCGATGGCGAGCCGGATGCCGAGATCGGCCAGTTCGCTCACGATCGTCTCTGCCTTGTGCGGGTCGAAGGCGAGCGCGGTTTCGGTCAGTTCGAGGCAGAGTCGGCTCGCCGGGAAGCGGTGCGCGTCGAGTGTGCGCGCAGCCTCTCGTGCGAGCGTGTGATCGGTCAGCCGGGTCGCCGACAGATTGACGTGGAGTTCGAGTGGGCGACCGCTGGCGAGCAGTTCGCCGACGTCGGCGAGCGCACGATTCAAGACGAAACGATCGATGTCCTTGACCAGCCCCACGCCTTCGGCCACCGGTATGAATTCATCGGGAGCGACGAACGTGCCATCGGCAAGGGGCCAGCGGACCAGAGCTTCGACCGAAGTGATCTCGCCGGTCGCCAACGAGATGATCGGTTGATACCAGACGGTGAGCCGGTCGGTGATGATTGCTTCGCGCAGCTCCTCGATCATCTTGCTTCGGCGAACCGCTTCGACCTGGAGGTCGGCGGTGTAGACCTCGATGTGCGAGCGCCCCAGGTTCTTCGCCCGATAGAGCGCGACATCGGCGGCCCGCAGCAAGCTCTCTCCGGAGAAGCCTTGCCCCGAAACGGCCAGTCCGAACGATGCCGTCGTGGTGATCGGGTGGCCCTCGACGATGATCGGTTCGGCGAAGACGTCGGCCTTGAGCCGCTCGGCGAGCAGTTCGGCGTGCTGGGGACCTTCGACGTCGGTGAAGGCGACGACGAACTCGTCGCCGTTGATTCTCCCGACCAGGTCGGTCGTCCTGGTCGTTGCGACGAGGCGCCGGCCCACTTCGCAGATGACCCGGTCACCCGCTTCGTGCCCCAGCACGTCGTTGATCTCCTGGAATCGGTCGAGGTCGAGATGGCAGATCGCGATGCCGGCGTCGGTGGTCGGTCGTTGCGTCGACAGCCACTGGATCAGGCCGAATCGATTCGAGAGTCCGGTCATTCGATCGTGCGTCGCTTCGTATTCGAGGATCTCGGCGCGCAGATAGTCGCTCGTGACGTCGGTCAGGACGCTCGTGACGAAACGCAGCGACGAGTGGTTGGGACCGCCGACTTCGCCGACGATCGTGCCGGCAAGCCAGTGCGTCTCGTTGCCGAAGCTCGTTTCGATGGTGCCGGTCCAGGCGCCCCCCGCCTCGATGGTCGGGATGATCTCGGCATCGAGAATGTCGAGCTGGGTCGCGCTCATGCCGTCGACCGGATTGTCGGCGTCGCCAGGACGATGGCCGGTGGCTGCGGTGAAGGCGTCGTTGGCGTACAGCAGAACGCCCAGCCGCAGATCGTGGATCGACACGAGGTCGCTCACCTTGTCGACGGCATTGATCAGCCGGCGAGCCTGCATCTGGGCAGCGACCCGAACGCTGGCGTCGGCCAGGACCACCAGGAGCGAGTCGACGCCGCCCACCGGCCCGCAGTGAGCGAGGGTGGCATCGACGTGCATCTGATTCCCGAGCGCCGTCCGGACCTCGATGTTGTGGAACTGCGCCGGCTTCCCCTCCGATGCGGCGAGAGCACGGCGGATCTGTCCATGGCCGCCGGGACGGAAGTCGTTCAACCGACGGCCGACGAGCTGATCCATCGGGAGCTCGAGGAGATCGGCCATCGACTGATTGAGGGTGACGAATTCGGTGTCACTGGTCGCCACGATCGCCATCGCGATGCACGCAACGTCGATCGACTCGAGCAAGACGTCGGAGGCGAGCGACCGGAGGCTGCCGTCGTTCGTGGACTCACTCGCCGGTAGATGGGACGACATGGTTCCAGCCTCGGAAGCGGTCGGGGTGATGTGAGACCTTTTGGCAGGGACCATTCAGCATTGGGTTGGTTTGCCGTCCCCGGATGGTTGTTACTGTCGGCGTAGGAGAAATCTGCTCGGAGGCACGATGACGATCACGCCAGACGCACTCGAGGCGATCATTCGTGAGATGTCGTGGATGAAGGGCGAGCCCGGCTGGATGCTCGACTTCCGACTCGAGTCGTACCGTCGGTTCGAGAAGCGCCCCATGCCCAATTGGGGCGGTGACCTGTCGGAGATCGACTTCGACGACATCGTCGGTCACTTCGAGTCGACCGATCGTCAGGTCGACAGCCGGGACGATCTCGAAGCCCAGGGCGTGCTCTTCACCGACCTGGCCACCGCGCTGCGTGAGTACCCCGAGATCGTCAAGCCCTACTTCGGTACGATCATCCCGCCGAACGACAACAAGTTCTCGGCGCTCAACTCGTCGGTCTGGTCCGGTGGCTCGTTCATCTATGTGCCACCCGGTGTCGAGGTCGAGACGCCGCTCCAGGCGTACCACCGCGGCAATGCCGAGAGCAGGGGCCAGTTCGAGCGCACACTGATCATTGCCGACAAAGGCTCCAGGGTGCAGTACATCGAAGGCTGCTCGGCCCCGGTGTACACATCGGACTCGCTGCGCTCCGCCGTGGTCGAGATCATCGTCAAGACCAGTGCCCACGTCACCTACACCACCATCCAGAACTGGTCATCGAACGTCTTCAATCTGGTCACGAAGCGGGCCTTTGTCGAAGCCGAGGGCCACATGGAGTGGATCGACGGCAACATCGGCAGCCGGCTCACCATGCAGTACCCGGCGATCTGGCTTGCGGGTCCCAAGGCGACGGGCGAGGCCCTGTCGGTTGCCTACGCCGGTCGCGATCAGCACCAAGACACCGGGGCCAGGATGGTCCACCTGGCGCCGGAGACCTCGTCCAGGGTCGTTTCGAAGTCGATCGCCAAAGACGGCGGCCGTTCGAGCCATCGCGGCCTGGTTCGCATCGGGGACCGTGCATCTGGCTGCACGGCGCACGTGCAGTGCGATGCGTTGATCCTCGACGACGAGTCGATCGTCGACACCCATCCCGACCTGGAGATCGGGTCCCAAGACGCCCAGGTCGGCCACGAGACCACGGTCTCGAAGGTCGCCGACGAGCAGCTGTTCTATCTCGAGAGTCGCGGGCTCTCCGAAGAACAGGCGATCGGCATGGTCGTCAATGGGTTCATCGATCCGGTGACACGCATGTTGCCGATGGAATACGCAGTCGAGTGGAGCCGCCTCATCGAGCTCCAGATGGAAGGCTCGGTCGGCTGAAGCGTCTCGGGTGCAGGGTCGGGTCGGCGTGGTCGGGTCGGCGTGGTCGACAGAACGATGGCAACAGCAAAGCGGACCCCTTTCGAGGTCCGCTTTCCTGTCGCCTGTCGCCCGGTGTGATGGGTCGCCCAACGCATCACACCCTTCTCAGACGGAGCAGTCGCCCAGCTCCTGTCCGAGAAGACCGTGTGGTCAGTCCTTCTGACCGGGGATCTTGTCGGTGATGTCTTCGACCTTGTCGAGCGCATCCTTGGCCTTGTCGCCGAGGTCACCGGGGAGCTTGTCGCCGTGCTCCTCGACTGCCTGCTCGGCCTTCTCGGCCATTTCCTTCGCCTTGTCGAACATGCCCATGAAGGCCTCCATCTACTCGCTGTTTCGGAACGTTCAGGGGAGATGACGTGCCGGGGAGACAGAAGGTCGCGAGAAATCCGAAATCGGTGTTTGGCGTGCCGACGGAGGAGGCAGGCGGTGTGGGTTTGGGTCGGGTCGGGTCGGCGAAGCCGGGACCTGCGAAGCAGGTCCAAGGTCAGAGCGACTCGAGGGTGCAGCGGATCATGTCGTCGAAGGAGTGCTGGCGCTCATCGCTCGACATGGCTTCGCCCCGTTTGATGTGGTCGCTGACCGTGCAGATCGCCAGGGCCTTGATGCCATGTTCGGCGGCGACGCCGTAGAGCCCGGCTGCTTCCATCTCGACGGCGAGAAAGCCGTAGCGCTCGAGCAGGTCGAAGGTGCCGTCGCCGGGATCGTAGAAGAAGTCGGAGGTGAAGATCGTGCCGACGACCGTGGAGAGACCCAGGCGCTCGGCGCTCGCGACGGCCGCCGAGAGGAGCGAATAGTCGGCGACAGCGGCGAAGTCTCGGCCCTCGAGACGGGTGCGGTTGACGGTGGAGTCCGTGCCGGCACCGATGCCCATCACGACGTCTCCCAGCTGCAGCGAGTCGGCCAGTGCGCCACAGGACCCGACCCGAATGATCGATTCGACGCCGAATTCGCGAATGAGTTCGGTGGCATAGATCTGCAGGGACGGAACGCCCATGCCCGAGCCTTGCACCGAGACGGGCTTGCCCTGATAGGTGCCGGTGTAGCCCAGCATGTTGCGAACCTCGGTGACGAGCCGTGGTTCCTCGAGGAAGTGCTCGGCGATGTATTTCGCACGGAGGGGGTCGCCCGGCATCAGCACCGTGGGGGCGTAGTCTCCGGGATCTGCACTGATGTGGGGTGTCGACATGGCGCCTATCGTAGACGGCCCCCCTGGCGTGGCCATCGCCTCTGGAGATGGCAAACTGGGTTCTGTGGCCATGCGTCAGAACTGCAAGCACTTCCAGAGCCGGACCTATCCCAGCGGCGACACGGTGCGCAAATGCGCGATCGACCTGGCGCCAGAGGCGCCGTGGTCCTGTCCGGAGCACTGCTCGGGATTCGAGCCGAGGCTCGCCGACGTGAACTGGCGTCACGGTTCGCTCATTGCTCCCGCCACGCCCGACGCGCCGGCCAGCGTGGGTGAGGATCCCTCGATCGGGGACTTGCTCGACATGGCCGAAGACATCATCAACGCCGCTGGCCCGTCCATCAAGGCCGAGGTCGAAGCCGAAGACGCCCGGCGCCGAGCCGAGGAGAACCGGCCGTTCTGGTCCAAGATCTGGCCCTTCGGCAGCGGTCGACGCCGCTGAGGATGGGCGGTCTGCTCCCACGGTGGACGTGGCGCAAACCTGCCGGACTCGGGCCGCATCGATTTCTCCCAGGCCGATAGTGTCAGCTCTCGTGACCGAGCACTTCGCCCCCGCCCCGGGCCCGACCTCGGGCGCGGCCGACCGGCTGGTGGTCGGTGGCTACTTCGAGGAGGTCGTGCCTCGCTTCCGCTCCGAGGTGGTCCAGGCCGAGGTGCGTCGTCTCATCGCCAGCACACACGAAGTGCGTGGCGAGGTGGCGCCCGAGTTGGCAGGTCGCTCATGAGTGCCAAGACCATCCGGCTCTGCGCGCTCGATGACATCGCCCCCGACGCGGCACGCCGTTTCGACGTCGAGGGTCGCCGGCTTGCGGTGATCCGTCTGGGCGACGAGGTCTTCGTGATCGGCGATCGGTGTTCCCACGCCGACATCTCCCTGGCCGAAGGCGAGGTCGACGCCGAGAACCGAACGATCGAGTGTTGGCGTCACGGCGCGGTGTTCAACCTCGACACGGGTGCGCCCGAGAGCCTGCCCGCGACGAAACCGGTGCCGACCTACGACGTCTCGGTGGTCGACGGCGACGTGATGGTCGTGATCACCTGACCACCGTCTCGTTCGCACCCTGACCCATGCGCTCTTCCACGGTCGACTCCTCCTCGACCGGCAGATCCGGGAGGACGGGATTGGTTCAGTGGCTCACGAGGCCGGCGGTGGCCAGATAGTGCTGCTCGTTGAGCACGTCGATGATGCGACGACCGTTGGCGCAGCGAACCCGATGGGCGGAAGCGTGGACCGGACGATAGAACATGTCGATTCCGAGTCCGAGGACATCGGCCAGATAGGCGTTGATGACGCCACCGTGGCAGGCGACGACGATGGTCTCGCCCGGATGGCTGACCACCGCCGACTCGACGGCGAGACTGACACGACGGCGAAAGTCGTTGGAGGACTCGGTTGCGGGGTAGGCGTCCCACTTCTGGGTTTGGACGAAGCGCTCGCCGATCCCGGCCATGGCCTTCTCGCCGAGTGTCTCGATGGCCTGCTTGTCTTGGGGGAGATCGCGGAAGATGTGGATCTCCTCCAGTTCGGGGATGACCTCGACGTCGAGCCCGTGGCGACTGGCGATTGCCTTGCCGGTGTCGTTCGCCCGGAGCAGTGCGGAGCTGTAGACCGCCGTGATGGGTTCGTTGGCGAGATGGTCGGCAACGCACGCTGCCTGGGCGAGTCCGAGTTCCGAAAGTGGGGGATCGACCCAGTCACCCGACACCGAGTGCTTCGGATCGGGCCACTGCTGTTGCCCATGGCGAACGAGGATCAGGTTGCCGACCGTCTCACTGGTGGACAGGAACGCCCGATCGATGGGCGAGGGGCGGCGCGCTGGTTCGGACGGTCGGGTGTCGTCTGCCATCGAACGATCATGCCGAGGGCGAGCCGAAAACGCACCGATGGGGGTGGGCGGTGGCGTTCTGTTCGCCGTCGACCGTGTCGATCAGCTGGCCTCGGCCTCGACGTCGTCGAGGGCCTGGCTGAGGGTGTTGAACGAGAGCGTGGCGCATTTGATCCTGGCCGGGAACTTGACCACACCCCGCAGGGCCTCGAGGTCGCCGAGGTCGAGCTCTTCGGGAGGGGCGACGTCGTCGGCCTCGGCCTCGGTGCCATCGCCACCGATCTCGGTCTCGTGGATCGACATCATGGCCTTGAACGCACGAACCAGCTCGCGAGCCTCGGCGACGGTCTTGCCTTTCACCGAGGCCGACATCATCGAAGCGGCCGATTGCGAGATCGAGCAGCCTTGACCGCCGATCTTGATGTCGATGATCACGCCGCTGTCGACGTCGACGAAGAGCACGATCTCGTCGCCGCACAGCGGGTTGAATCCCTCCGCTCGGTGAGCCGGTGGGCTTTCGAGCTCACCCTTGTTACGGGGTGAGCGATAGTGGTCGAGGATGATCTCTCGGTACAGGTCTTCGAGTCCGGCCATGGTTGTCTCCTGGAACGGGTTGATCAGAGGGCGAAGAAGTCGCGGGCAGCAACCAGGGCATCGGCGAGGGCGTCGATGTCGTCGGTGTCGTTGTAGAGATAGAGGCTTGCTCGGGCGGTTGCCGAGACACCCAGATGCTTCATGAGTGGCTTGGCGCAGTGATGGCCGGGCCGGACGCACACGGCCGCTTCGTCGAGCACCTGGCTGACGTCGTGGGCGTGCACACCGGCCAACTCCAGGCTCAGCACGCCGCCACGTGCGGCAGGTTCGGCCGGACCGGGAATCGTGAGGTCATCGCCGAGTCGCTCGCGAAGGGTGCGCAAGGCGTAGCCGGTGAGCTCGACCTCGTGACGGCGAATGGCGACCATGCCGATGTTCTCGAGGTAGGCGACCGCCGCACCGAGACCGACGGCCTCGGCGATCGGCGGGGTGCCGGCTTCGAACTTCGCCGGGCCGGAAGTCGGCGGTGAAGCCCTCGGTGGTGACGTTGAGGATCATGCCGCCGCCGCCGAGGAAGGGCGGCATGGCGTCGAGGAGCTCGGCACGAGCCCACAGCACACCGATGCCGCTCGGTCCGAGCATCTTGTGGCCGCTGAACGCCATGAAGTCGGCGCCCATGGCGATGACGTCGGTTGGCTGGTGGGGGACCGACTGGCAGGCATCGACGAGGACGAGCGCGCCGGCGGCGTGCGCGGCATCGGCGAGCTGTCGAACCGGCGTGAGTGTGCCGAGCACGTTCGACATGGCGGTGAAGGCCAGCAGTTTGGCGCCGTCGAGCAGGAGGTCGAGATTCGAGAGATCGAGTTGACCGTCGTCGGTGAGGCCGATCCAGCGGATCTCGAAGCCCTTCTCCTCGGCGAGCATCTGCCACGGAACGATGTTGGCATGATGCTCGAGCAGGGTGAGCACGACCGCATCGCCCGGTCCGAGGTTGGCGCCGCCCCAGGATCGGGCAACGAGGTTGATGGCCTCGGTGGCATTCTTGGTGAAGATCGACCTCGTCGGTTCGACCGCCGATGAACCGAGCCACGGCCGTCCGGGCGTGTTCGTACGCGCTCGTGGATCGCTCGGCCAGTTGGTAGACCCCACGATGCACGTTGGCATAGCTGGTCTCGTACAGCTCGGACATGGCGTCGATGACCTGACGGGGGCGCTGCGATGACGCGCCCGAGTCGAGGAACACGAGTCGCCTACCGTTCTGCATCTGTTGGAGAATCGGGAAATCGGCGCGGATGGCGCCGACATCGAAGTGGTCGGACGAGGCTCCGGAGGTCGAGTTCTTGCTCATCGGAAGCTCTCGTAGCCCTCGGCCTCGAGCTTCGAGGCCAGTTCGGGGCCGCCGGTGGCAACGACCTTGCCGTCGATCAGCACGTGCACGACGTCGGGGGCGAGGTGGTCGAGAAGGCGCTGGTACCGGGTGATGGCCAGCGTCCCGAGCTTTGGTCGCGCTTTTCGCACTTCCTGTACGCCGGTGGCGACGACTCGCAGGGCGTCGGTGTCGAGGCCGGAGTCGGTTTCGTCGAGAATCGCCATCTCCGGTTCGAGGATGGCCATCTGCAGGATCTCGTTGCGCTTCTTCTCGCCACCGGAGAAACCTTCGTTGACGTGCCGCTCCATGAAGGAGCCGTCGATGTCCAGCCGTTGCATCCAGTCCATCAGCGTCCGACGCAGCTCGGGCACGTTCATCTCGCTGCCGGAGCGGGCACCGAGGGCCTGACGCAGGAAGTTCAGCACGCTGACGCCGGCGATCTCCTGCGGATACTGGAAGGCGAGGAAGATCCCGGCCTTGGCTCGGACCTCGGTGCCCCACGCGGTGATGTCGTCGCCGCGGAACTTGATGCTGCCGCTGGTCACCTCGTAGCCGGGGGAGCCCATCAGGGCGGCGGCGAGGGTGGACTTGCCGGATCCGTCGGGGCCCATCAGCGCGTGGATCTCGCCTTCGTACACCACGAGCGACACGCCTGTCAGGATCTCCGTGGCCGGGGTCAGGCCGTCGGCGATGGTGGAGACATGGAGATCGTCGATCTCGAAGAGCGGAACGGACATGGGGCCGAGTCTAATTGCACTATCCGCGTAGGAGAAATGTCCGGCGGCCGAGTTTTCGAGATATTTCTGCTGCTCGGCCTCAGCGTAGGAGCTGTTCGCCGGCGATGGGCCCGGGACGCAGACGAACGAAGATTGCCAGGCCCATGGCGACGGCGGCGCCGAAGAGCAGCACGGCGTGCAGCGATGTGGCGTCGGCGATCGTGCCCGAGAAGAGGTTCGTGATCGAGATGATGCCACCGAAGGACACGATCCAGAGCGCCATGACCCGCCCTCGGACCTCGTCGCTGAGGTGTTCTTGGAGGAAGGTGCTCAGAACGGTCGGCATCGTGAAATAGAAGAGGCCGACGAAGAACATCGTCGGAAAGGCCAGCTCCGCAGACTCGACGAACGACATCGCTGCGAGCGAGACCGCGAAGAGAGCCAGCGTGCTTCGCACGACCAAACCCCGGTCGAGTCGGCCGAGCACGGTGGCGACGGCTCCGGCACCGCCGAGCGCCCCGAGGCCGAACACGGCGTAGATGACCCCGTAGGTCGTGCTCTCGGATTCGACCTTCCAGCTCTCCTCGGCGATGGCCGGGAGCAGACCGATGAAGGGGAGGCAGAACAGCGAGAACGTGACCATGATGATGAGCGGGCGTCGGACCTGCTCGGAGCGGCGAGCCACACGGAGACCGCCGAAGAGTCGGTCACGGGCCGAGAGGGAGTGGGTGCGAGTCACCGACGGAATCGGGGTGATCGCGAGGACGAAGATGATGATCAGGTAGGTCGCCGAGTTGACCAGGAAGATGCCCGAGATCTTGATGAGACCGAGCGACGCCGAGCCGAGAATCGGCCCCAGGATCCGGGTGCCGTTGATCATCATCGAATTGAGGGCGATCGCGGGCGACAGGTTCTCGCGGCCGACGAGGGTCGGAATCACGGCGGTGAAGGTCGGCGCATACAACGCCTGGCCGATGCCGATCGCCAGGACGATGCCGAGCAACATCGATTCGGCGATCTCGCCGTCCCAGACCTGCCAGGCGAGGATGACGCCGAACAGCGCCTGCCAGGCCTGGGTGACGATGAGGAGTTTGCGCCGGTCGACGGTGTCGGCGAGGGAGCCGCTGGGCAACGACAGTGCGAGCAGTGGGAAGAGTTGGACGCCGACGACGAGGGTGGTGAAGCTCTTGGATCCCTCGAGGTTGTACGCGAAGATGCCGAGCGCCACGTTCTGCATCCAGCGGCCGGTGCTCGAGGCCACCGACGCCAGGAAGATGCGACGGAAGGCGGCGATGGCCAACACGTCACGTGCGGTTCCCTGGCGCACCGGTCCCGGTTCGGCGGTTCCCTGCTGCTCGTTGCTCTGGGGGTCGGCGGGGCTCGCCTGCCGGGAAATGGCCATGCGGCGATTATTCACTTGGTGAAAGAGTTTTCCAACACCGAGTGTGCGACGTCACTCGGTTGCCGGGACGCCGTCGCTGACCGACTCGTCACCAGCCGCGATCGACCCACTCCTGGAGCTGTGGTCGTTCGTCGCCGATCGTGGAGTTGTCGCCATGGCCGGGAAGGATGATGGTGTCAGGGGCATAGGGGAACAGCCGCTGGTCGATCGACTCGATGATCTGCCCGAATCGAGTCGAGTCGCCCTCGGTGTTGCCCGGTCCACCGGGAAAGAGGGTGTCGCCGGTGAACAACAGTGGCTTGTCGACGAGCTTGAAGCAGATCGAACCCGGTGTGTGCCCCGGGGTGATGATCGTGTGCAGTCGAGCTCGACCGACCTCGATGATCGTGTCGTCCTCGAGGATGTAGTCATAGCTCGGAAGCATCGCGGCGTCGGCGGCGGTGACCCCGACCTCGAAGCCGGCGTCACGGATGGCGGGCACGGCCTGGATGTGATCCCAGTGGCCGTGGGTCTCCAGAACGGTGCGGACACCGAGCTCACGAGCCAGTTCCAGCAGCATGTCGTGCTCGTTGGCGGCATCGAGCAAGACCGCATCGCCGGTGTGGCGGCACCGCACCACGAACACGTTGTTCTCGTAGGGTCCGACAACGACCTTGTGCACCTCGACGTCGGTGTCGTTCCAATGCAGGGTTTGGGTGAGATCGATCATGACGGCCAGATCACGGTCTTGAGTTCGCGGATGTCGACCGATTCGAACAGCCCGGCCAGCGCATAGGGGTCGTTGGCCGCGATGGCTTCGACCTCGGCCTTCGAAGCGGCCTCGTAGATCACCATCGATCCACACATCTCGCCGTCGTCGTCGAGCAGCGGCCCGCCGACGGGCGTCTCGAACTGGGAGAGGTAGGCCAGGTGGGCTTCTCGGGTGCTCTTGCGAAGCTCGAGACGGTCGGGTTTGTCCAAGGCGAAGACGACGTAGCGCATGAGCAAACAGTAGCGAACCGAAGGTGCAGGGGGTGATTCGTCTCTGGGTCAGCGGGAAACCTTCCACTGTTCGCGGCCCGAGCGGCCACCTACGTTGGGGCCAGAGCCGATCGCTGGGCGGTGGCCCGGCGATTCACAGCCAGAGGAGAGACGTGCACGAACGAGCTTCGAACGAGCGAGTGTGGGTACCCCCGATGCCCAGCGCGAAACCGTCGAGCGCGCCACGCTGGGACGTGTCGGTCATCGTGGCGGCGATGATCGTGATGGCGTCGGTCGGCTACGGCAGCTGGCTCACGGCGCTGGCGATCATGGACGGCGACGTCTCGGGGTCGCTGTTGCGTTTCTCGGCGTCCGCCCTGATCGGTGCCTACTACCTCGTGCTCTACCGGACGGCGCAACGACAACGCCGAGGTCAACGCCGACGTCCTCGCTGAACGCTCCGCTTCCCCGAATCGCTTCCCCCGCCGCTTCGTGTCCGGCGCCGTCGCGAAGAGCGGGTGGCTGCGAGCAATGTGGTGATCGTTGTGCGCTAGAATGATCAACCGGGTGGTCGCTGGGATTCCCTCCCCCAGTGACCACCCTCTTTCGCGCCGGGCGCCACCCGAAGGTGGCGACGCCGGGGGCTCCTGTCGGTCGTCTTGCTCGGGCGATGGTCGCCGACCAGACTCCGACGGTGACTTTCTCGACGCTCCTGATCGCCAACCGTGGTGAGATCGCCTGCCGCATCATGCGCGCCGCGGGCGAACTCGGTATCGACACCGTTGGGGTCTATTCCAGCGACGACGCCGAGTCGTTGCACCGACGAAAGGCCGACCGGGCCGTCGCCCTCGGTGGTCGAGGCGGCGCGGCCTACCTCGACATCGAGGCGATCATCGACATCGCCGTGGCGGAGGGGGTCGACGCCATTCACCCCGGCTACGGCTTCTTGAGCGAGAACGCGGCCTTCGCCCGGGCCTGCGCCGACGCGGGCATCGTCTTCGTCGGACCCGGCATCGACGTGCTCGAGTCCTTCGGTGACAAGTCGGCCGCCCGTCTGCTGGCGGTCGCCTGCTCGGTGCCCGTGCTCGACGGAACGGCGCCTCTTGCCGACGCATCCGAAGCCGAAGCCTTTCTCGATCGCCTCGGCGACGGTGCGTCGATCCTGCTCAAGGCCGTTGGTGGTGGCGGTGGCCGGGGGCTTCGTGTGGTCGAGGACCGGGCGTCGATCCCCGAGGCGCTCGAGCGATGCCGCTCCGAAGCCGCATCGGCATTCGGTCGTGCCGATGTCTTCGCCGAACAGCTGGTGCGCAACGCACGCCATATCGAGGTGCAGGTGGTCGCCGACGATCACGGCAACGTGACCCACCTCGGCGAGCGCGAATGCACCCTGCAACGCCAGCATCAGAAGTTGATCGAGATGGCTCCGGCTCCTGGGCTCGATCCGGCGATCCGAACGGCACTCTGCTCGGCGGCCGTCACGATGGCCGAACGAGTGGGCTACCGCAGCCTTGGCACCTTCGAGTTCCTGGTCGATGCCGACACCGGCTGGTGGTACTTCATCGAGGCGAACCCGCGGTTGCAGGTCGAGCACACCGTCACCGAAGAGGTCACCGGGATCGATCTGGTGCAGACGCAACTCGAAGTGGCGGCCGGGGCAACGCTCGAGTCGGTCGGTCTGGGCATGCCGGTCGCCACTCGCGGGCAGGCGATCGAGGTTCGGATCAACACCGAGTCCATGCAGCCCGATGGCACCTCGAAGCCAACCGGCGGCACGCTGAGTGCGTTCGCCATTCCGTCGGGGCTCGGCGTCCGGACCGAGACGTACGGCTATCCGGGCTACACCACGTCACCGGCGTTCGATTCGCTCTTGGCCAAGGTCGTGGTGCACCACCCCGGCGGGCTCGAGGCGGCGTTCCGTCGCGTCGATCGAGCACTCGGTGAGTTCACGATCGAGGGGATCGACACCAACCTCGATTTCTGTCGAGCGCTGGTCCAGCGGGCCGACGTCCGCACGAACGACATCTCGACCCGCTTGATCGATTCGATCGCTCCCGAGGTGATCGATGCCGCCGCTGCGCTGGCATCAGAACGCGAGCGCGGCGGAGCCGCTCATCCGCTCGGCGGTGCCTCCGCCGGCGGCCATGCCGGTCGCAACATGGCCAGTACCGACCCACTCGCCGTGCTCGACCTCGGACGAACGCCTCGCGCCGATGAGGCCGGTGTGTCGGCAGCAGCATCGTTGGCCGAGGGCATGCGGGCGGTGAACGCACCGCTCCAGGGCACCATCGTGTCGATCGGCGTCGAGCCGGGCTCCGAGGTCACCAAGGGCTCGCCGCTGCTGGTCATGGAAGCCATGAAGATGGAGCACGTGATCGAAGCCGAGGTGTCGGGCGTGGTCGGCGTCATCACCGTTGCGGTCGGTGACGCGATCTTCGAGGGCCATCCGTTGCTCGCCATCGAGGAGCGAGACGTCGCAGCGGCAACCGCCTCGGCCGTCGAGACAGTCGACCTCGACCACATTCGGCCGGATCTGGCCGAGGTGATCGAGCGGCACGAGATCGGGCTCGACGCCCGTCGCGGCGACGCCGTGGCCAAGCGGCACGACCGCGGCGGCCGAACCGCGCGGGAGAACCTCGCCGATCTCGTCGACCACGACACGTTCGTCGAGTACGGGGCGCTCGTGCTCGCTGCGCAACGCAAGCGGCGCTCGGTCCAGGAACTCATCGAGAAGACGCCGGGCGACGGTCTCGTCGGTGGTCTTGCTCGTATCAACGGCGATCAGTTCCCCGGCCAGGAGGCCCAGTGCGCCGTGGCCTCCTATGACTACATGGTGCTCGCCGGGACTCAGGGCAACATGAACCATGCGAAGAAGGATCGTCTCTTCGAAACGGCCAAACGCCTGCGCCTGCCGGTCGTGCTGTTCACCGAAGGCGGCGGCGGACGGCCAGGCGACACCGACGGCACCGGGGTTGCCGGTCTCGATTGCCTGGCCTTCGGACTGTGGGCCGAGCTCTCGGGCCTCGTTCCCACCATTGCCATCAACCGCGGCTACTGCTTCGCCGGCAACGCGGCGTTGCTCGGCTGTTCCGACGTGGTGATCGCCACCCGCGACTCGAACATCGGAATGGGTGGCCCTGCCATGATCGAGGGTGGCGGACTCGGGGTGTTCCATCCCAGCGAGATCGGGCCGTCCGAGGTGCAGAGCCGCAACGGGGTGATCGACATCCTGGTCGACGACGAAGCCGAGGCCGTTGCGGTTGCCAAGCGGTATCTGTCGTACTTCCAGGGACCACGTTCGGAATGGTCCTGCTCCGACCAGCGCGAGCTGCGTCACGTCATTCCCGAGAATCGCCTCCGGATCTATGACGTGCGTGAGGTCATCGAGACGATGTTCGACACCGATTCGGTGCTCGAACTGCGTCGAGACTTCGGGATCGGCATGATCACCTCGCTCGCCCGCATCGAAGGCAAGCCGGTTGGGGTGATCGCGAACAACCCGACCCATCTGGCCGGAGCGATCGATCCGAATGGGGCCGACAAGGCCTCGCGTTTCATGCAACTGTGCGACGCCCACGACCTGCCCATCGTGTTCCTGTGCGACACACCCGGCATCATGGTCGGCCCCGAAGTCGAGAAAGCGGCGCTGGTGCGCCATGCGTCTCGGATGTTCGTCACCGGAGCCAGTCTGACCGTGCCCTTCACCACGATCGTGCTCCGCAAGGGCTACGGCCTCGGTGCCCAGGCCATGGCCGGTGGCGGGTTCAAGTTCCCCGTCATGACCGTCGGCTGGCCGACCTCGGAGTTCGGCGGGATGGGCCTCGAGGGTGCGGTCAAGCTCGGCTACCGCAACGAGTTGGCCGCCATCGAAGACCCAGAGGAGCGCAACGCTGCCTACGAGGAGCGCGTCGCCAGGATGTACGCCGTCGGCAAGGGCGTCAGCATGGCCGATCATCACGAGATCGACGACGTGATCGACCCGGCCGACTCGCGTCGGATCATCGCGGCCACCCTGGCCGCTGCCGGCACGCCGCCGAAACGAGAGGGCAAGAAGCGCCCGATGATCGACACCTGGTGACGCTCGTCCCCCCGGGGGTGGTCGCCCGGGAGCGATCGATCAGCGCAGGGCGAAGGTCAGTGACTGGACCCTGGGTGGCGATTCGGCACTGAGGGTGAACGAGATCTCGAGGCGGGGGTCGGGGGTCGACGGCTCGATCGGGTCGAGGGCCTCGATCGAGAAGCTTCCCGCCGCGCCGGTTTTCAGCCGGAGTTCGCCGAACCCGAGGCCACCAGATCGATCACCCAACGTCGACAGGAGGTGAGCGAGCAGGGCCGCTCGGCGCTCGAAGGGTTCGTCGAGCGCGACGTTGATCGCCCAGCCCGAGTCCGGCGAATCGATCGACCATGCGGGGGATCCCCCGGACAGCGAAGGGGAGAGCACCGAGACGAGGAACCGGTGTGCCGCCTCGACCGCCGGCGCGGCGACGACGGGTTCGGGCAGTCGTTCGACCCCGGCGAGCGACGGCAGTCGCTCGGCGATGGCCATGGTGAGCGCTGCCATCGGTGCGTAGGTGACGTTCGACAGACCGACGATCCCGATGCCGTGGTCGAGGAGCCATCGCATGTTCGAGCCGAACCCGGGCAGACCGCCGCTGTGTGCGACGACGGTGCCCAGGGTCTCGTGGTGGAGGACCTGGAGACCCATGCCGTAGCCGCTGGCGGCGCCGGGGATGCCGAGCGAACGATGGATCTGCTGCTGCTCCCGACGCGAGGATCGCCGCAGTGGACCATCGTCGGGATCATCACGGGCCGGAACGGCGTCGAGCAGGAAACGCACCCATCGGCGAAGATCCTCGACCGTGCTCCACAACCCGCCCATCGGTGCGACACCGCCGTCGGCGAGTGGAGGGAGCTCCCGCTGCCACCGGCCATCGCTCTCGCCGGCCTCGGCGTCGGGGATCGCGGGGACCCAACGATGACCGATGGCGACCGATCCTTGGTGGGGTGGATCCCAACCGGTGCTGACCATGCCCAACGGCTCGAGCAAGCGGTTGGTCACGTGGTGCCGGAGCGACTCGCCGCTGACCTCTTCCACCACGCGTCCCACCATGGCGAATCCGTAGTTCGAGTACTGGAACGCCGTGGCCGCTGGGTGGGCAGCATGGGCGCCACGGGCGAACAGGTCGTCCATCGTCGCTCGATCGGCGTCGAGCAGACGATCCGCCCACGGGTCGTCGCTGGCGAAGCCGGCCGACATCGTGAGAAGCATCCGCAGGGTGATGGGCGGCGCGTCCGAAGTCGAGCCGCGGACGCCGGTCAAGCCGGGAGCGAAGTCGGCGATCGGCACATCGAGGCCGAGCACGCCGTCGTCTCGAAGTGCCAGCACAGCGGCCGACGTGAAGCTCTTGGTCATCGACGCAATGCGGAATCGTGTGTCTGCGGAGACGGCCACCGGCTCGTCGACGGCCAGGACGCCCCGTGTGATGGTCAGCTGCTCGTGGTCGCGATCGAAGAACGAGAGCGCCGACACCGGGCAGGTGGTGCTCGACGACCCATCGGTCGACGAGTTCGGCAGTCGCCTCGGCTGTCGCATCGTCGAAGACGAACCCATCGGCCACCCTCAGCGCTCGCCGGTGCTCAGGAAGGCGTTGATGGCGGTGAAGGCGCTGCGGTCCTGCAACATGAAGAGGTGACCGCCTTCGAACACGCGGAGCACGGCATCGGGGATGTCGTTCGCCAACTTCTCGGCGTTGGCCATCGGAGCGATGTGGTCGTAGCGACCGGCGCAGACCAGGGTCGGGGACGTGATGAGGGGAAGGGCCGCGTTGACGTCGTGTCCCGAGCGTGCCTCGAGCTGGCGTCGTGCACCGGCGAGCGCTTGCCCGGTCAGGGGATTCGACGAACGCTGCACCATCGCATCGAAGATCGATCGGCTGATGTCGGGCAGCGGCTGTTCGGCGTCGGGGTCGTAGCGCTCATCGGTGAGCCGCATCCGACGATCGAGCTGTTCGTCGGCCGGGAGGTCGTTCAGCGTGTGCAGCGGGAACGAGGCGTGGTCGCCGCCGGGTGAGGTGCAGTTGAGGACGAGGCGGTCGATGATTTCGGGATGGCGTTGCGCGAGATTGAGCGCCACCATGCCGCCGAAGCTCGTGCCCACCACATGGCAGCGCGACCAGCCGAGTGCGGCAACGAGCCCGGCCGCGTCGTCGGCGTACTGCGCCATGGTGTAGGGGCCGTCGGGAATGCCGGTCTGGCCGAGCCCCCGCTGGTCGAAGTGACAGACGTGGCCGGATTCGTTGACCGGATTGCGATCGGGGAACGAGGTTCGCAGGTCGTTGCCCGTCCCGCTGATCATGAGCACCGGCGGCGCATCGGGATCGCCGTGGAGCTCGTGGTACATCGTGAGGCCGTCGACATCGAGAAAAGGCACGGAGTCGGTCTAGCACGATCCGATCGAGGCGAACATCCGTGCCCGGTCGATGGCGGGTGGGGTCCGGCGATGTTCGGCGGTGGCCGCTCAGGCGGCGTGCACGGCTCGATGGTGCTGGGAGGTCTCACCGACCCCGAACACGAAGATGCCGACGGCGACGAAGGCCCCGACGCCGAGCACGGCGGAGGCGACCCCGAGACCGAAGAGGTCGGCGAGCACGCCGACCACGATCGGTCCGACGATCTTGCCCAGGTCCCGGATGGCGCCGAGGGTGCCGAGGAATTGGCTGGTGGCGTGATCGGGGGCGATATCGCTCGACAGGGTCAGCATGGTGCCGGATCCGAAGCTGTTGCCGACGCCGATGAGCGCCGCGGCACCGGCGACACCGGCGTAGGAATCGACCGTTGCGAGCCAGCAGAGGCCGATGCCGACCAGGGAGAATGCAGGCACGACCGCTGCCAGCCGTCCGAAGCGGTCCATGACGTACCCGGCGATGGGAAACAGGAGGAAGTCGGTGAACGTGCCGATCCCGACGAGCAGTCCGATGTCGCCGGGGTCGAGGCCGAGGCCCTCGCCGATCAGTGGAATCACGATCTGGCGGCCCTGTCGAGCGGCGATGACCAGCACCTGCGCCGTTCCCATCGGTATCAGCATTCGTCGGTGTTCGGTGACGGTCTCGACCAGTGTCGGCGGCCGGGCACCGGCGACGGCATCGCCCGTCGGCGGCAGCCCCGCGCCACCGATCGGCAGGTCCGACCGGTCGGCCGACCCGATCGTCTGACCCGAGGTGAGGAGCGGCAACAGACCGAGCGCCGTGATGGCAGCAGCGATCACGAAGGCGGCAGCGTAACCGACGATCTCGACGGCGAACCCCCCGATCACGGGCCCGACGAAGAAGCCCAGCCTCGTGGTCCCTCCGAACAGCGACATCGCTCGACCGCGAACGCTGCTGGTCGTGGCCCTGGTCATCAGGGTCTGTCGGGAGAGCAACCAGCCGGTCGAGCCGGCGCCCCAGAGCAGCCGGGTGAGCAACAGCACGGCGCTGATCTCGATCCAGCCGATGACGGCGGTGCTCGCCGCCATCACCGCCACCGATCCGAGCATCACGACGCGCTCGGAGCGTCGGCCGAGGATTTGGCCGAACGGGAGTTGGGCCGCCATCGCTCCCAGCCCGGCGGCGGCCAAGATCCAGGCGATCCGGGAGTACGAGAGATCGATCGACCGGAGGTAGAGCGGGAGGATCGGCAGCAGCATGGCGGTGCCGGTCTGGACCGCCAGCGCAGGGAGATAGATCGGCATCACCAACGACTTCAGAACCGCCGACGCCGTCGGTGTCGAGGATCCCGTCATCATCGAAGCCACCGTACATCCGGTCGAGGCGGCATGATGTCGTGGTGAGTTCGTCAGCATCACCGACCGACAAGAAACCGATCGATTCCAAGGCCGTTCGAGCCTGGGCGTTCGATGTCGGCGATCGACCGTCGTCGCTGCGGGTCTACCGGGCCATTCGTCGGGTCGTGCAGACGCTGCTGTTTCCCTGGTTGCGGGCCGAGTGCGTCGGGGCGGAACGACTCGACATCGACGGGCCCATGATCCTGGCTCCGGTGCATCGATCGAACCTCGACTCGGTGGTGGTGGCCTGCTTCAGCCGGCGGAGAATTCGCGCCCTCGGCAAGGAATCGTTGTTCGTCGTGCCGGTGGTGAAGTACTTCTGTGCCGCGCTCGGGGCGATTCCGGTACGGCGTGGCCAGGCCGATCGAGAAGCGCTCGCCGCAGCCAAGTCGCTGCTCGATCGGGGCGAGTCGATGATCGTGTTCCCCGAGGGCACGCGACAGGACTCCGGGGTCGAGTTGGGCGAACTGTTCGACGGCGCGGCGTGGCTCTCGGCCCGCACCGGTGCGCCGGTGATCCCGATCGGGATCGCGGGAACCTCAGAGGCGATGGGCGCCGGCGCCCGGTGGATCCGTCGATCGACCGTACGTGTCGTGGTGGGGGAACCGCTCGATCCGCCGAAGGGAATCGACGGCAGGCGTGCCGATCGCGAGGCGATGCGCGTCTTCACCGAATCCCTGACCGAGCGACTCGCTGCGGTGCAACGCGAGGCCGACGCGAACAGAGCGTGACGGCTCCGATGGTCGGGCGTTCCTGCTGACGGCGTGACGACGTCGTGACTACGATCACACCATGACTTCGACCGATACCACGCCCGGCAACGCCGCTGCGAGCAGCCCCCTGCCCAGTCACACCGTCGGCAGCGCCGAACCGGCGCTGCTCACCACCACGATCGGCGACAACCTCCGTCAGACCGTCGCAACCCACGGCGGTCGTGATGCCCTGATCGTTCGCCGACAGGGGCTGCGTTTCACCTACGACGAGTTGTGGGCCGAAGTCGATCGTCTCGCCCGGGCGCTGTTGGCAAAGGGGTTCGTGAAGGGTGATCGCATCGGTGTGTGGGCGCCCAATGTGGCCGAATGGGTGCTCGCCCAGTTCGCCACCGCCCGTCTCGGCATCATCCAGGTCAACATCAATCCCGCCTACCGCACGCACGAGGTGCAGTACGCGCTCGCCCAGTCCGGTTGCCGAGGACTGATCGCCGTCACCGACTTCAAGACCAGCAACTACCGGGCCATGATCGACGAGGTCCGGGGGGATCTGCCCGACCTCGAGCACGTGATCTACATCGGCGATCCTTCGTGGGACGATCTGTTGGCGTTGGCCGATCAGAAGACCTCGGCCGATGTCGAGGCGGTCGAAGCCACGCTCACGCCCGACGAGCCCATCAACATCCAATACACGTCGGGCACCACCGGCTTCCCGAAGGGAGCCACCCTCAGCCATCGCAGCATTCTGAACAACGGCTACAACGTGGCCGAGGCGTGCGATCACACCGCCGACGATCGAGTCTGCGTGCCGGTGCCCTTCTATCACTGCTTCGGCATGGTGATGGGCACGCTCGGGTGCACCACCCACGGCTCGACGATCGTGGTGCCGGCGCCGTCGTTCGAGGCGGTCGCAACCCTCGAGGCGATCGAAGCCGAACGCTGCACGAGCCTGTACGGCGTCCCGACGATGTTCATCGCCCAACTCGCCGAGGAGGGGTTCGACGGCTACGACCTCACGTCGCTTCGCACCGGGATCATGGCCGGTTCTCCGTGCCCGATCGAAGTGATGCGACAGACGATCGACAAGATGCACATGAGCGAGGTGACCATCGCCTACGGAATGACCGAGACCTCGCCGGTGAGCACCCAGACCGCCACCGACGACCCCATCGACAAGAAGGTCGGCACCGTCGGTCGAGTCCAGCCGAACATCGAGGTGAAGGTGATCGACCCCGAGACCGGCGAGACCGTTCCCCGCGGTGTCTCCGGCGAGTTCTGCACCAAGGGCTACTCGGTCATGCTCGGCTACTGGAACGACCCCGAGAAGACCGCCGAGGCGATCGACGCCGACGGATGGATGCACACCGGCGACCTGGCCGTGATGGACGACGAGGGCTACCTCAACATCGTCGGGCGAATCAAGGACCTCATCATCCGCGGTGGCGAGAACGTCTACCCGCGTGAGGTCGAGGAGTTCCTCTACACCCACCCCAACATCCGAGACGTGCAGGTGGTCGGCGTGCCCGACTCGAAGTACGGCGAGGAGATCATGGCGTGGATCCAGACCGAAGACGGCAGCGACCTGTCGATCGATGAGGTCAAGGAGTACTGCAAGGGGAGGATCGCGCACTACAAGGTGCCCCGCTACGTGATGACCACGGGCGAGTTCCCCATGACCGTCACCGGCAAGATCCAGAAGTACAAGCTGCGCGACGACGCCATCGACAAGCTCGATCTCTCGAGCCACATCACCGAGACGGCCTAGACGATCGCCGACGGCGGAGCTGCTTGCGGCTGTACCTGCTCTCGCCGAGTGGCCTACGATGCGAGCATGACGGCTACCGAGGCACCTCAGACACTCGAAGACTTCGCAAGCGGAGGCTTTTCGACCCGCATGCGCCCACCGACATTCGACAACGTCGAGGACCAGCGGCGGCACCTGCTCGAACGCCTCGCCGCGTCGTTCCGGTTGTTCGGCCGTTTCGGTTTCGACGAGGGCGTCGCCGGCCACATCACCGTTCGTGACCCTGAGCATGGTGATCGCTTCTGGGTGAACCCGTTCGGGATGAACTTCAAGCACATCAGCGTTTCCGACCTGATCTGTGTCGATCACACCGGCGAGGTCGTGGTCGGGACGAACCCGGTCAACCGGGCCGCCTTCGCCATCCACTCCCGGGTGCACATGGCTCGCCCCGATGTCGTCGCGGCGGCCCACTCCCA
This sequence comes from uncultured Acidimicrobiales bacterium, assembly GCA_963698395.1. Classification (GTDB taxonomy): domain Bacteria; phylum Actinomycetota; class Acidimicrobiia; order Acidimicrobiales; family SZUA-35; genus JBBQUN01. Next base: position 249,543 of record CAVOQQ010000004.1, on the reverse strand, counting down.
TTCGATCTACGGGAAGGCGTGGTCTTCGCTTCGACGGCCGCTCGATCCGCTGACGCAGGACGCGTGTGCGTTCTACGACGATCACGTCGTCTTCGACGACTACACCGGCGTCGTGCTCGACACCGCCGAGGGTGACCGCATCGGTGCCGCGCTCGGTGGCGCGAAGGCAGCGATCTTGTCGAATCACGGGAACCTGACCGTCGGCCACTCGGTCGACGAAGCCACGTGGTGGTTCATCACGATGGAGCGCTCCTGCCAGGCCCAGTTGCTGGCCGAGGCCACCGGACACAAGCCGGTTCTCATCGACCCTGATCAGGCGAAGAAGACCAGCGGTCAGGTCGGCACCCACGATGCCGGTTGGTTCAACTTCCAGCCGCTGTACGACTGGATCACCCGAGAAGAGCCCGACCTCTTCGATTGAGCCCCGGTTCGGACCGAGCCCCTCATCCGACTGAAACCCTGACCCGACTGAGAACCTGTGCCCTCGTTCATCCGTAGCGGACGATTCCTCGACCCGGCCGACCAGTGGGTCTACGGCGATCTCACCATCGACGATGGCGAGATCGTTCGCGTCAGCGACGGGCCCGATGTCGAGGCACTGATCGCCGACGACGATGCCATCGTCCTCGACGCCGAAGGCAATCGAGTCGGCCCCGGCTTCATCGATCTCCAGATCAACGGTGGTTTCGGCATCGATCTGCAGTCCCGGCCGAGCGCCCTGTGGGAACTCGGTGACCGGCTGCCGTCGATCGGGGTGACCGCCTTCCTGCCGACGCTCACCACCAATGGGTACGCCAACATCGACGACGCGCTGAGCGCCATCGAAGGACGGCCGTCGGGCTATCGCGGAGCCGAACCACTGGGTTGGCACCTCGAGGGTCCGTGGCTGAGCGAGGCCAAGCGCGGTGCGCACGCTCGATCCAAGCTCGAAGCGATTCCCGACCCACTGCCCGACTGGTACGCACCGGAGTACGGCGTGGCGATGGTGACGCTCGACCCGGAATGCGATGGCGCGAGACGTGCCACTCGGGAACTCAGCGAACGCGGTGTGGTCGTCTCCTACGGCCATACCGCTGCTTCGCAGGAAACCGCGTTCGAGGCCTATCAGTGGGGCGCCACCATGGGCACACACCTGTTCAACGCGATGGTCGGCCTGCACCATCGAGAACCCGGCCTGGCGGCAGCACTGCTGAGCGACCGGTGCCCCGCCCGTTTCGGCCTGATCGTCGACGGTGAACACGTCGCCGCTGCGCTCGTCGACATCGCCTGGCGCCTCGCGTCCGAGCGGTTGGTGCTCGTCAGCGACGCCGTTGCCCCGCTGGGCATGACCACCGACCGAGTCTTCACACTCGACGACGGCACGTTGGCCGGCGCCGTCGTCGGCCTCGACCAGAGTGTGCGGAACCTGGCGGCGTTCACCGGTTGCTCGTCGGGTCAGGCCCATCGCGCCGCGTCGGCCCGGCCGGCCGACGTGCTCATCGATGCCTCACGAGGCGAACTCTGGCCCGGGCTGCGAGCCGACGCCGTCGTGTTCGACGACGACGGGGGCGTGGTCGCCACGATCATCGCCGGCGAGCTGGTCTACCAGATCGGTGGTCCGCGGTAGGGTCGGCGTCATGCTCAGCATCGAGATTCGAGAGGTCGGCCCCCGAGATGGATTGCAGTCCGAAGCGCCGGTGCCGATCGACCAGCGGATTGGGTTGATCAACTCGCTGGGTGCCGCCGGATTGCGCGACATCGAGGCCGTGAGCTTCGTGTCACCCAAGGCCGTCCCCCAGATGGCGGGAGCGGGCGAGGTGATGGCGTCGATCGAGCGGCTGCCGGGGGTCACCTACTGGGCGCTCGTGCCGAATCGCCGTGGTGCCGAGCTCGCGGTCGATGCCGAGACCGATGCACTCACGGTGACCATCTCGGCCTGTCCGGTCTACAACGAGAAGAACATCCGGCAAACCGTAGAGCAGTCGCTCGATGCCATGGCCGACATCGTTGCCGTCGCCGATGGTCGTGTCGTCGACTGCGTGATCTCATGTGTCTTCGGCTCGCCGTACACCGGCGACGAACCCACCGCCGACACGCCGCGCATCATCGGTCGTCTCGCCGAACAGGGCATCACCCGCTTCACCCTGGCCGACACCACCGGCATGGCGACACCGACCCGCATCGCGTCGGTCATCGAAGCCACCGGGTCCGACGTCGGTCTGCACCTCCACGACACTCGGGGGACTGCCCTCGTCAATGCCTGGACTGCGCACTCGCTGGGAGTTCGCCGCTTCGACACCGCCGTCGGCGGTCTGGGAGGTTCGCCGTTCGCAGCCGGCGCCGGCGGAAATCTTCCGACCGAAGACCTCGTCCACCTGCTCGACGATGCCAAGGAGGACACCGGGATCGATCTCACTCGACTGCTGGCCTCCGCCGACCTCCTGCGCTCGATCGTGCAACACCCGCTGCCGGGTCGAGTGGCAACCCACGGGCCCCGCTCGGCCGAAGTCGACCCATCAACGAACGTGCGAGCGTGAGCGGGCACAATGAACCATGTGACGAGCGACAGCGATACGTCGGCACCTGACCGATTCTTCGAACTCGACGGTGTCATCGGCGCCGCCGGCTTTGCCAGTGGCGACCGGGTCGTGATCGGCCACTGGCATGATTCACCGATCGGGCCGTTCGACGACGTCATGTGGGCCGAGGCCGACGGATGGCGAACACTGTTCGTCGCCGACGAACGCTCGAAGTCGTTCATCACGGCGGTGTACCAGTTCGACTCGGTGATCGTCGCCCCGACCCTCGTGGTCCGGTTCTCACCCGAGGCCCGTCATCCGCTGCTCGAAGCGGAATGGCCCGACGCCCAACTCGAATTCCATGTCGGCAAGGCGGCGCCGTTCCCACCTCGTCCAGCCTGGGTGACCCGGCGGATCGAGGGTCCGATCGCGAAGAAGACCATGAACGTCGACACCTACGGGGTGAGTCCGACCGGCGTCTACGAGTGGTATCGAACCCGAAAGCTGCGTCGGATTCTCGGTGGTTGGGGGATCGTCGCCGGGAGAGATCTCGGTGAGGTCGGCCCACCATCGGAAGCCACCGGCTTCGGGTTCTCCGAACCGCCGCCCTTCGCCTCGGTCACCGAGATCAATCCTCGGCTCCACGACCCATCGCATCGGCTCGACGCCGTGATCGACGAGCTCGACAGGGTCGGTGCTCGATGAGCGGCAGCGCTTCGAACGACGGCTCGGCCGTGCCCCTGTGGGAGCCGAGCGGCGAGCGCATCGCCCAAACGAACATCGAGGCCTTTCGGCAGCGCTACTGCCCCGACGCGATCGGCTCCGACGGACTCTGGGAGTGGTCGGTCGAACATCCCGGTGCGTTCTGGCGTGCCGTGTGGGATTTCGCCGACGTGATCGGTGACCCCGGCGAGCGGTTGGTTGCCGAAGCCGAGCGATTCTCGGACTGGCGCTTCCTTCCCGACGCAACCCTGAACGTGGCGGAGAACCTGCTCGCCGACCGCTCGGGCGCCGTCGACCCGGTCATCACCGCACGCACCGAGACCGGTGGCGAGCGCTTCATCGACCGAGACCACCTGCGGGCCGACGTTGCCGCCCTGGCCGCCTACCTCCGTTCGGTCGGGGTCGGACCCGGCGATCGGGTTGCTGCGTGGATGCCGCACGTGCCCGAGACCATCGTTGCCTTCCTGGCCGCCAACGCAGTCGGCGCCGTCTTCACCTCGACCTCGGCCGACTTCGGTCCCGAAGGCGTGGTCGATCGCTTTGGCCAGACCGCGCCCAAGGTGTTGGTCGCAGCCGACGGCTACTCCTACGGCGGTCGCACGTTCGACTGCCTGGGTCGACTGCCCGAGATCGTCGAGCGGTTGCCGTCGGTCGAGCACGTCGTGGTCGTCGCCACGATCGCCGACGACCCCGATCTTGCCGGTACGCCTCGGGCGGTCCACTGGTCGAAGGTGTTGCACGAGCACGGCGGCGCCCCGCCGAGCTTCGTGCGGCTGTCGGCCGATCATCCGGTCTTCATCCTGTATTCGTCGGGCACGACGGGCAAGCCCAAGTGCATCGTGCATCGCAGCGGAGGAGCCCTGCTCAAGCTGTTGAGCGAACACCTCCTGCACTGCGACATTCGCCCCGGCGATCGAGTCTTCTACTTCACGACCTGCGGTTGGATGATGTGGAACTGGCTCGTCGGCGTGCTCGCCACCGGTGCTTCGATCGTGCTCTTCGACGGCAGCCCGTTCCATCCCGGTCCCGAGGCGCTCTACGACCTCGCCGACGCCGACGACGTCACGCTGTTCGGCGTGTCGGCGAAGTTCATCGATTCCTCGCTCAAGGCCGGCCTCGCACCCCGCTCGACCCATCGGCTCGAACACGTTCGCACGATCTGTTCCACCGGTTCACCGCTGAGTCCCGAGGGATTCGCCTGGATCTACGAGCAGGTCAAGCCCGACGTCCACCTGCAATCGATGTCGGGCGGCACCGATCTGTGTGGCTGCCTCGTTGCCGGCGATCCCACCAAGCCGGTGTACTCCGGCGCCATCCAGCGGCCGACGTTCGGTCTTCGGATCGAAGTGTTCGACGACGACGGGCAGCCGGTCGGCGTCGGGGAGAAGGGCGAGCTCGTGTGCTCGAATCCGTTCCCCTCGATGCCGCTCGAGTTCTGGGGTGACACCGACGGCAGCGCGTACCATGCCGCCTACTTCGCACGGTTCCCGAACGTCTGGGCCCACGGCGACTTCGCCTCGTGGACACCGGAAGGGGGCATGGTCATCCATGGTCGATCCGACGCGACGCTGAATGCGTCCGGGGTACGGATCGGGACCGCCGAGATCTACCGAGTGGTCGAGCAGTTCGACGAGGTCTTGGAATCGATCGCCATCGGTCAGGAGTACGACAACGACACGAGAATCGTGCTCTTCGTCCGCCTGGCCGAGGGCCACGAACTGACCGACTCGCTCGAGCGAGACATCCGGGCAGCCTTGCGTGCCCAGTGTTCGCCACGCCATGTGCCGGCGGTGATCCGCCCGGTTGCCGACATCCCCCGTACCCGCTCGGGGAAGATCGTCGAGTTGGCGGTCACCGAGGTCGTCCACGGACGACCGGTCAAGAATCTCGAAGCGCTGGCCAACCCCGAGGCACTCGAACTCTTCGGTATCGACTGAGTGTCGGACGGCTTCGGCGACTCAGCAGGCCCGGAGTTCGATGGCGATGGTCGAACCGAAGTCGACCGCCGTGCCCTCGGCGGGCTCCTGACCGAGGACCAGGTCGTCGCAGTAGTCGTCCCAGGAGATCGAGAGTCCGTCGATCGTCATGATGAGGTCGATGGCGTCGGGGAGGCGGATGCCAACGAAGTTCGGCACGACACACGGGTCGATGACGAGGTCGACGGTCGTGGCCGGGTCGACTCGGGTTCCCCCTTCCGGCGTCGACGCCCGGGCGACGGCTGACTCACAGGCCGGCTCGTGCTCGACCGCCAGCCCCCGTTCCTCGAGCACCGTGACGGCGTCGGCCAGCGCGAGATCGGAGACGTCCGGGACGTCGACCTGGGTCTCGCCACCGAACCATCCTCGCGTCGCCCCCGCTGCGCCGACCAACGCGATGAGCGCCAAGGCCGCGCCGACGACGATCGTGAGGAGGGAGCGGTGGCCTCGCCGGTCGGATGGTTCGGGTTCGGTTCGGTCGGGCTGGTGGTTGCTCGGTTCGGGAACGACCGGTGCACGATGATCGGGTGCAGCCGATGGGTTCGGCACTGCCGGTCGGTCGACCGGCGCCGAGCCGGTCGTCGAGGTGACGTGGTTGCCCCTCAGTTCATTGGCGAAGGTCATCATGTCGGCCGGGCGATCGCCTGGCTCCTTGGCCATCGTGTGACGCAGGGCCGCAATGACGGCGGGTGGGGTGTCGTCCCGTGTGGCAGTGGGTACCGGGTCGTTGATGATCTGATAGAGCACGCCGAGCATGGTCTCGCTCGTGCTGCCATAGGGCGGATGACCCTCGAGACAGGCGAACAGCGTCGCCGCCAGCGAGTAGATGTCGGAACGCTGGTCGGGATCGCGACCCTGCAGGATCTCGGGTGCCGCAAAGCTCGGTGTCGCCGACACCGTGACCCGCATCGATCGATCGCTGGCCACCGAGGCGATGCCGAAGTCGCTGAGGATCGGCCGGTGATCCTGGGCCAGGAGCACGTTTGCCGGTTTGACGTCGCAATGCACGATGCCGGCTCGATGCGCCGCATCGAGTGCGTCAGCCAGCCGGAGACCGATGTCGATGACCTCGTCGACCGCAAGCGGACCGGAGCGCAGCCGGTCGGCAAGCGAACCACCCGGCATCTGTTCCATGACCAGATACGGCCGGTCGTGGGCGGAAACACCGGAGGTGAGCACCGTGATGATGTTCGGATGGGAACCCACCGAGCCCATCGCTCGCCGTTCGCGATCGAATCGTCGCTTCGATGTCTCGTCGAGGCTGGTGTCCAGGATCTTCACCGCCACGGTCCGCCCGTGTGCTTCGTCGAACGCCTGGTAGACGGTCCCGGACCCGCCACGACCCAACGTCGCCTGCCAGACCAAGCCCTCGATTCCCAGGTCGACCCCCGCCATCGCCGAAAGGCTAGTACGACGTTCGTCGACGATCAGACGGAACGGGCAACGGTCTCGTAGACGAAGGTCTTGTGACCGAGCGCCACCGAGACGCCGGGGGCGATCACCGCCGGGTGATTCGCCATGATGCGTTCCCATCGTCCGGTTGCCGGGTCCCAACGGAAGGTCCCGTTGGTCGATCCGAGATCGGCGATGACGACATCCCAACCGTCGAAGGTCAGCTCGGCGTGTTCCCTCGACACGGTGTGGTCGAGGTCGTCGGCGATCAGGGCTTCGAGCGTCGACCCTGGCTCGGGTGCCGGTTCTCGACCGATCAGGTACGGACGGTCGAGGGCGTAGGTCGCGCCGTTGTCGAACACGATGTACCCCAGGGTGGGCCGACTGCCGGGTACGAGATGGTGGGTCAGGTGGACCATCGAGATTCCGCACACCTGGCAGTACGCGGCGATGGGATTGTTGAAATGGTTGCGGCTGCACACGATGCCCATGACGATGTCGTCTGAGTCATCGATGTCGGGCCCGACCGGCGCCGGGGCCTCGGCCTGCGTTGCGACGGGGAGGGCGGCGCGTTCGATGACGTCGGGGGTTCCCAGATCGACGATCTGGAAGGGCTGCGGGGCTGCGGCCGGGGTGGGTGTGGCATGACGGGCGTCGAGGATCACACCTCGGCCGGGAACGATCCCGGCTTCGAGGTCGAGCAGCGCGTGGTCGGATCGGTCGGGAGGCGCGGCGCCGATGCCGATCCAGACCGGTGAGCTCGTCACGTCGACGTCGTATTCGGCAGCGGCGGGGCGTTCGGGGTCGGATCCATCCGCCTCGTCGGTCAGGAGATCGACCCGGCCCCCGCCGTGGCTGAGCAGACGGAGTCCGGCCGGGGTCACGACGGCAGCGGCGATGGCGAGCGAGTCGATGACTCGGAGCTGCTCGATCAGGCGGCCGGCAGCCGGCGGCTCGTCTCGTTCGTCCCTGAGGTCGGCGATGCACGTGGCGACGACGTCGTCGTCGCCACCGATCACCACGACCGCATTCGGCCAGCGGACGATGATCCCGTTGCCGGGAACGACGACGGTGCGATGGGGGAGCGTCATCGGTGGTCGATCCTTTCGATCTCGTCGGCGAGGTCGTCGGCGGTGGCGTGACGATCGGCAGGCTCGGGCGCAAGGCAACGAGTGATCACGGCACGCTCGGCCTCGGTCAGGCCGGGGTCGATCACCGGCCGATCTCGCAGGACTCGACGAAGAGCGTCGAGCAGCGACGACGTCGGCAGGTCGTGATAGATCGGGCGACCGCTGAGCACCCGATGCATGGTGACGCCGATGGCCCAGATGTCCGACGAACGTGAGGCGCGCTCGACCTCGGACCACTTCCGGCGACAGGTATTCGATCGTGCCGACGGGTCCGATGCCGGTGATCGTCTGACCGGGGTTGATCACCTGGGCGAGGCCCAGGTCGGAGAGATGGCCACGGCCGTCGGACAGCAAGATGTTCGAGGGCTTGATGTCTCGGTGAGCGATGCCGGCCTCGTGGAGCACATGGGCTGCACGAGCGGCGTCGGCGATGGCCCGCCGCACCTCGCTGCGGTCGAGGGGGCGAGCCGGTTGACCGAGCGAGCCGTCGGGACAGTAGATCGTTGCGTAGAAGAGCCGCCCGTTCTGGTGACCGGCGTCGAGAACCGGAAGCAGGTGCGGAGAGGAGAGCGCCGCATACACCCGGAGCTCGTTGGCCATCCGTGCGAAGTCGGCATCGGTGGCGCGTTGCGCCAGGGTCTTGACCGCCACGTGCTCACCGGGCGGGCGGCCGAGTCTGGGCGGGGGCAGTGCCAACCAGAATTCGCCATGGTTGCCGGTGCCCAGGTGCTGCACGAAGGTGTAGTCGGCGATGCCACTCTGCCGAGGTGCCTGACGCACATCAGGATCGGGTGTCTTCATCGGAGGTCCTCCAGATAGCCGGCAGCAACTTCCACGTTGCCTCGAGTGAGTAGCGTTCCCGGCCGCAGCGGAGGGAGGCCGAACAGCCGTTGACGGTTCCTGGCGACCAGAGTCAGCCCACCGAGGCTGACGACCAGAGCGACGAATCCGAATCCGAGGAGCTGCCGGTCGGTTCGCAGATCCTCGAGAAAGACGACGGTGCTCAAGGTCTCGGCCGCAGCGAGGGCGACGACCAGTTTGACCAGGGAGTTCGCCGACATTCGGGCGGCGACCAACGAACCGATCGGCGCACCCCACGCGACGACGGGGAGGGCCGCCAGCCACATACCGAACAGATCGGCTTGGCGGACGGTGAGCGGGGTGACCAGCGACTCGCCGCCAACGGCTCGTACCAGTCCGTCGTTGCCGATCTGGCTGGCGAACTGGTCGTCGACCACACCGAGGAGGACCAGCCCGACGATCGAGACCAACGCCATCGCGATCACGCTCGTCGGCACGCCGACGCCCGCCCGCACGCCGAAGAGGACCACCACGAACAGGTACACCATCAGATCGACGCCGGAGCCGACCAGAGCGGCGGCGACACCGCCGATCGCGCCGGCGATGACCAGGGCGATGCGGAGCCTGACGTTGAGGTCGGGAAGACGTTCCGAGACCGACCGAACCGGCACCCGACGTGACAGGATCACGACCCAGGCCATCGAACACAGGACGACGGTGAAGGTGACCTTCACGTAGCTGCCGGGAAGGTCGACGGGCCAGAACGGTTTCGAGGGATCGCCGAGCAGCAGGAGCGTGGCGATCAAGGTGGTCGAGCCGACGGCGGCCGCGGTGAGTGCGGAGCGCCATTCGACCGTTCGACGATTGATCAAGATCGAGATCGAGGCACTGCCCATGCCGATGGCCTGGATGCAGAGCGAGAAGCTGCGCGCGGCTTCCGGTGGGACTTCGAGTGCCTTCGTGAAGACGGGAAACGCCACGGCGCCACCGCCCTGCGGCGTGGCGCCGGCGACGAAGCTGCCGAAGACCATGGTGATCGCGGCCAGCCAGTGATCGGCCACCCGGTCCCACTGGTCGGCGATGGTGACGGCGATCGACCAGGCCAGCGTCACCAGACCGGAGAAAGCCAGACCCAATCGGAGCCGTCGGCGAGCGATGCGCTGCCGGGCGCGTGCGCCGTCGGCCACGGCGAGCGAGAGGGCGTCGATGCCGTCACCACGCGGTTCAGACGAATCGGCCACCGCGGTACCTCCAACGCAGCGTGAAGATCCGAAGGGGACCGTGCACCGTGATCCAGACCAGCAGCCAGGTCGTCGAGAAGTGGATCCAGAAGGCCGTTCCCGGGACCGAGCGCAGCGACGACAGGATCACGAAGGTCGCCAGGCCTTCGGTGATGCCGGTCACGAGGCCGATACCGGTCGGCCAGTCCTTCTCCCACCGCAGCTGCTGGAGTGCGTGGTAGATCGGCTCCCACACGACGACGCCGACGAGCGCGACGATGCCGAGTGCACTCAGGGTGATGGCGTAGACATCGCCGATGGCGGCGTCGCCGGCCGGGAGCAGCGGTGAGACGAGCAGCGTCCAGACCAGACCGACCGTGAGCAGGAGGACCAGCCGAGTCTGGATCCGCCCGAAGAGTGTCGGCGTCATCGGGTCACCGCCGAGGACTCCTCGTCGGTCGGTGGGAGGTGGCGGAACCATCGCCACCACTGCGCAATCGAGCGGCCGACACCGATGCGGTGCACCGATCCGACCTCGGCGAGATCGTCGGCGATCGCCAGCGCCGAGTACTGGAGCCCGAGGAACGAGTCGACACCGGCGTAGTACCCGCCCAGGGTGATGGAGCCGCTCGCATACATCCGGCCGGGGTCGCTCCGCGTGCCGTCGATCTCGAAGGAGGGAAGGACGTCGAGCCTGCCGTAGGCCGAGCGTCTGGCTCCACCATGGTCGAGAAGGTCGGCGAGAAGCCGATGCTCGCCGATGTCGGATTCCAGACCGGTGGCGTCGATCACGAAGTTGGCGGCGATCGAGTACCGGTGTCCCTCGCTGGTGTCGATGTCGGTCACCACGGTCTGGTCCGGTCCCGGCTCGACGTGGCGAACCTGGCCGACGTGCTCGAGGTACCAGCCGCCGTGTCGACCGCGGGCGAGCTGATCCTTCCACGACTGGCGTGGAGGTGTGTTCGTTCCGCCGAGTTCCTTGATCAGTGCGGCCCGGCCCTGGCCGTCGAGTCGCTCGAGCCGTTCCTTCAGCTGGCCACCCCAGGCGGCCTTCGGGAAGTTGAAGCCCTGGTATGCCCATCCGTTCTCGCCGGGACGTCGGAAGGTGATCCGGTCGCCCTGCGCCCCGTCGACGTAGTTCCGGAAGAGGTGGACGACCGTCGTGCCTGCCAGGCCGGCTTCACGGTCGTCGAGCAATCGCTGGAGGATCCGAGAGGCGACGATGCCGCTGCCTCGCACCACCACGGTGCTCGGCCGCCGCCGGAGTTCGGCATAGACGTGTTCGTGTGGCTCGTAGGCGTTCACCACTCGGCTGAAGTCCCGATGGCGTTCCCGATACGACTGCAGATCCGGAAGGAACTTCACGCCGGGGTACCCGACGGCGATGTGGGCATGCTGACTGCGATAGGCCGTCCGCCTCGGTCGACCGTTCGATTGCTGCTGGGTGAGGATCGAGAAATAGCCCCCACCATGTCGCCGCCGAACCATGCGGACGACGCCCGGACGGAGCATCGACGTCCAGCCGATGCGTTCGGCCTCGCGGTCGATCGATCGGTACACATCTCCGGCTCGGGGCGTGTAGTAGTCGGCACCGAAGGGTTCGCTGAACACGTTCCAGAGCGGAGCGAGCTTGTTGCGCGCTCCCCGTGCACTCGCCGCCTCGCGGAACGCGTAGCTCGGGAAGCCCCAGATGTTGTCCATCGTCGATCCCGCGTCGGAGCGCAGCCGCTCGTGGTCGGGGATCTGCGAGTTGGTCGCCAGATAGCGATAGGTGCGACTCGGCACGGCCCCGGGCCCGAGGATCGCCGAGCGCGGTGGTCGGCACGCCCGCGATACGCAGCGTGTCAGCGAGGGCGAAGGACCCCAGGCCTCCACCGATGCTCACGATCGGACTGTCGATGATCTCGATGCCCGATCGGTGCAGCATCTGGTCGGACCACTGGCTCGTTCCGATCAGCTCGTCGGTGAGGCCGGCGCCGTTCTCGCCCGGCGTTGGAGCGTCGATCGCCGCGGTGGGTGCGGACTCGGTCATGGCAGTGCTCCGAAGTTCCAGGTCGTACTGTCGAGAATCTGTTGGACGACCACGTCTTCGGTGGGCGACTCGAAGATCACGCCGACGAGCACGACCGTGCTGAGGTCGAACGGGGCGGCAACGAGGAAGTAGACCGACAGACCGGAGTCCTCACACTGGTCGAGCAACGCGTAGGAGCCGCCGAACGACGCATCGCTGTAGGGCCCTCGTTCGCGGACGATGCAACCGCTCTCGGCGATGAGCTGGTTCAAGGTGACATCGGGGGCGAAGCCTCCCGGGTTCTGATCGGGCGTGTTCCGCACCGCCTGCAGGTAGGTGCCCTTGACCCATTCGTCGGCGAGCGCCGCGTCGAGGTCGGTCGTGACCAGGAGTGAGGTGGCGTCGCTGGTCTGCTGGTCCCACGACGCCGGTACGAGCACGCTGATGGCACCGTTGCCACTGCTGACTTCACGAGTTCGTGCGATCGGGGAGACCGTGGATGGCGTCGATGGCGTTGGTGTCGTCGCGGTTCGATCCGTGGTCTCGGGTGCGGTCTGTACCGTCTCCTGCGGTGTGGTCGGTGGGCTTTGGTCTGCCGGGTCCTCGTCGACGGCAGGCGTCGAACTGGTGGCGTCGACCGTGACATCGGTGTTGGTGGATCGAAGCGGCGAGGCGGTTGCCCCGTCGTCGCCGGAGCGAACCAGCGCCACCGCAACGGCTGCGAGCACGGCGAGCACGACGACACCGAGCCCGAGAAGGAGCGGGGAGCGGCGTTGCGCCGATGGCGTACGGGCACCGACGACCGATGGTGCCCGACCGCTGGGATCGGGAGCCGAGATGGCGTTGGTCATGCCCGCAGCGGCGCGATCGACTGCGGCCGTGGAACCGGTTCCTGCCTCGACCTCGGCGCGAGCTCGGGCCAGCGCCTCGCCGAAGGCGTCCGCCGAGGCATGGCGCTGCGTCTTCTCCTTGGCCATGGCCCTGAAGATCACGTTGGCGATCGGGGCGGGCATGCCCACGGCGGCGAGATCGGGCGGTGACTCCATCGCGATGCGAGAAAGCATCGGGACCAGCGACTCATCGGTGTGATCGACGAAGGCCGGCGCACCCCACGCCAGTTCGAACAGGGTCGAGGCAAGTGAATAGACGTCGGCCCGTTCGTCTGGCCGAGAGCCACCGATCACCTCGGGTGGCGCATGGGCGACGCTCGCCGTGACGACGGCACTTCTGGTCTCGGGCGCGCCGTGGAGCCGAGCGATCCCGAAGTCACCGAGCTTGGCGACGCCCGAACGGCCCAGCAAGATGTTGCCGGGCTTGACGTCTCGATGGAGCACGCCGGCGCGATGGGCCGTTGCCAAGGCGTCGGCGATCTCGACACCGAGCTGGACGACATCGCCCCACGGGAGGCGTCCCTCGGTGTGGAGGCGATCGGCGATGCTCCCGCCCTCGAGGAACTCCATCAACAGGAAGGGGTGACCGGCATCGGTGAAACCGGAGCGATGGACCGTCACGATGTTCGCGTGACCCGACAGCGAGCCCATCGCTCGTCGCTCCCGGTCGAAGCGGACGCGGGCGCGCTCGTCGAAATCGCCGAGCAGCACCTTGATCGCCACGGTGCGGCCGAGATCGGTCTCGGTCGCTCGGTAGACGACGCCGAAGCCACCGCGACCGATCTCGACCGCCCCCTCGATTCCTTCGATGCCCAGATCGATCGCCATCATCGACACACCCTCACCAACCGTGCGCTCGTCCCCCGTCCACTTCTATTCGTAGGCGTTCTGCCCGGCCGACGCAATGGGGGGCTCCACCCGGAACGCACCGCAGCTCGCTCGTGCACGAGGGGTTTGCGGCGTGCACAATGAGACGAGGAGGACGTTGGTGGAACATGGTCTGATCGTGGAATTCTTCGACGAACGGTTCGAAGTGGCGGCGAATGACGTCCTCACCTTCGGCCGCAACGCCTCGGTGGTCATCGACGAAGCCAATCTCTACATGCACCGCATCGTCGGGTCGTTCGTGCACCACGAGGGTGGGTGGTGGCTCCGCAACGATGGCGCCACCGTCGACCTCGGCATCGCCTACACCGACGGTCGCACCAGCCGAGTGCCGGCCGGCGCGGCAGAACCGCTCGTCGGGCGGGGCGGCGTCGTACGTTTTCGTGCCGGGGCCTCGAACTACGAGCTTGGTTTCCGGCTCAGCGAACCGGTGCTGCCGCCACCGGCGCCCGAGATCGCCCGCGGCGACCGGATCACCAAGCCCTTCGGCGTGATACGGCTCAACGATGATCAGCGGCTCCTGCTCGTCGCCCTTGCCGAACCGTGGTTGGCCTCACCATCGGTGGCGGCGCCGGTGCTCGCTCCGAACGCCGAGATCGCTCAGCGATTGGGCTGGTCGCTGAAGAAGCTCGAGCGCAAGCTCGACTACCTGTGCAGTCGCCTGAGTGAACAGGGAGTCCCCGGGTTGCGGGGCAATCGGGGCGGCGAGGCCAAGGATCGTCGGCTCCGCCTGGTCGAGCACACGCTTGCCACGTCGATGATCGACCAACGCGACCTGGCGGTGCTCACACGGCTCGATGGGGCGGTCGCGACCAGTGGGAGCGGCGACCCAGACCAGGCCACCGCACACGACGAAGGGACCATCCCATGACGTACCAGCTCGGCATCGACCTCGGTACGACGTTCACCGCTGCCGCCATCGCCGACGCCGACGGTGTGCGCATGGCGGCGCTGACCCACGACGGGATCGCGATTCCGTCGGTCGTCACCCGAACCGCCGACGGGATCGCGGTGGGAACCGAGGCGCTCACGGTCGCGGCAACCCGTCCGTGGCTCGTCGCCCGGGAATTCAAACGTCGCTTCGGCGACGAAACCCCCTTCATCATCGGCGATGATCGCTGGACGGCCTCGGAACTCACCGGTCTGCTCTACACCTGGGTCTTCGACCATGTTGCCGCGGTCGAAGGATCGGTGCCGGAGCACGTGGTGGTGACTCACCCGGCAACCTGGTCGGTGCATCGTCTCGGGTTGCTGGCCGACGCAACGAGCGGGCGAGACGCCCCCTGCTCCTTCCTGCCCGAGCCCTCGGCCGCCGCGGTGCACTACCACGAACGCTCCCGGATGGAACCCGGCTCGACCATCGCGGTCTACGACCTCGGCGGCGGGACCTTTGACGCCACCGTGGTCCGCAGATCCAACGACGGGTACGAGATCCTCGGTCGGCCCGCGGGGCTCGAGCAACTCGGCGGACTCGACTTCGATCAGGTCGTCTTCGATCTCGTCGTCGAGTCGATGCCCGAGGTCTTCGAGGATCTCGACCCCGACGACCTGAACGTCCAACGGTCGGTGGCTCGCCTGCGCGAGGAGTGCACCCGTGCCAAGATCGCCCTGTCGTTCGACGCCCGAACGGCGGTGCCGGTCGTCCTGCCGGGTGTCGTCAGCGACGTCCTGATCGCCCGATCCGATTTCGAGGAGCGGATCGAGCCCTACGTCTCGAGCTCGATCGCCACCCTCGACGAGACGATCAGGACCGCCGACATGACGGCCGAAGATCTGACGGCCATCCTGCTCGTCGGAGGGTCCTCGCGGGTGCCGATGGTCGCCGAGCGTCTCTTCTCTGCGCTCGGGGTCGACGTGGTCGTCGACACCCACCCCAAGTTCGCCGTCGCCAAGGGCGCGGTGCTGTCGCAGGTCGACCATCCCTCGGCCTCGACGCCGACGCCCCCGCCTCCTTCACTCGACATCGAGCCGTCGGTGATGCCTGATGCAACCGTCGACATCACCGCGCTGGTGGCAGCGTCGTCCTCGCCGCGACTCGTCATCGTGAGCGGTCCGAGTGCCGGCACTGCGTTCGCGCTTGCCGAGGGGGCGACCACCATCGGTCGTTCGCCCGACCGGGCCGACCTGGTGGTGCCCGACCCGGCCGCTTCGCGCCTACATCTGCGGATCGACCGGAGCGGCATGGAGTTGCAGCTGACCGATCTGGGCTCGACCGCGGGTACCAAGGTCGATCGTGTGGGCGTCGTCGGTTCCCTTCCGATCAAGAGCGGCAGTCTGATCGAGATGGGATCGACCTGGCTGTTGATCGACGACCCGCTTCGACGCTCGGCGACGCCGGGCGCCGTCGTGCTCGAGCTCGCGCCGGAGCCTCAGCCTCGATCCATCGGTCGCCCTGGACATGGCTGGGCCACGCTCGGCTTCGGGGGCGAGCCGCTGGCCCCGGTCCATCTGCCCCTCCTCGGTGCGACCACGGATCTCGCCGTGCCGGGGACGCTGGGGAAGGACCTGCTGCGTTCGCTCGTCACCGAGCTGCTCGTGCTCGAACCATCGCTCCCCGTCGCGGTGCTCACCGACGACGTCTCCGGGTGGCTGTTTGCCGAGACGGTCTGCGTGAGCGATCCTTCGGCCATCGCCGACACGGTGCTCGATCACGGTGTGCTCGTCATCGTTCGCGACGGCTTCGCCGACGATGCGCTGGCACCATTGCGGGAGCGAGCAGGCTCGGGTGGGGTCGTGTGGCTGCACGAACCGCCGTCGGCGTGGCCCGGGGCCGAGCAATTGATTCGCATGGATCCGACGACAGCCGCGATCGAGGTGATCTCGAGCGCGGCGCACCTGGTGGTCGATGTCCCGGTGACACTCGGCAAGAGCGCTGTCGACGCAGTGGACCTCAGCCGGCCGAGGCCGTCACCGTGAAGTCCGAGGTCGCCGTGGCGCTGAGTCCGAAGTCATCCTCGACCGTTGCGGTTGCGGTGAACGTCTGGCCGATCACGCTCTCGTTCGGATTGATGAAGATGGCGTTGGAACCGGGGATGGTCTCGATGACGTCGCCGCCGAAGCCAGGGATCTCCCACGTACCTCGAACCGCATGTTCGGAGACGATCTCGCACACCACCGAGTCGCCAGGAGCGATCCTCGACGGGCAGTTGATGCTGACCGTTGGCACGTTGATCAGGAAGGTGCGTTTGGCTTCGACCTCGGTGCCGTCGCCGGCGGTCGCCGTGGCCGTGATCGTGTAGCGCCGGCCGGCCGCCTCGCCGTTGGTCGGCTCGAGGAAGATCTCGTTGACCCCGTTGATGGTCTGGATCGGTAGGGGCTCGGAGAGGAACCCGGGGAGGCTCCACTCGCCGGCCACGACGTTGGCGGTCGTGATGTTGCACAGCAAGGTGGCGCCCAGCTCGACTTCGGTCGGACAGTCGATCGACACCGAAGGCTGAGTGCGGGCGAGCGAGCCGCTCGCGGTCGATGGTGACGACGAATCGTTGGTGGTCGTGGTCGAGGAGAGGGTCGTGGTGACGGTGGTCGAGGTCGACGTGCTCGACTCGGCCGGATCATCGCCGGCGGCCAGGGTCTCGACGTCGGGGTCGGCATCGTCATCGCCCCCGCTGAACGCGAGGGCGGTACCGCCGATCGCGGCGACGGCGAACACGGCAGCGGCCACCGGCAGCCAGCGTCGGCGACCACCACGGGACGCAGTGATGAAGGGAAGATCATCGGTCGGCGTGTTCGGTGGTCGGCTGCCGGGGGAGCCGACCGCAACCGTCGGTGTCGGGCCATCGGGTGCTGACCCGTCGCCGAACAGAAGCAGTTCCTCGTCGATCGTCGGGTGATCTCCCAGATTCGGGGGCGGGGACGAAACGGCACCGGTCGCCGGGCCCCCGGTGGCCGCGCCTCCCGCCACCGGACCTCGCGCCACCGGGCCTCCGACTTCGGTGTCGCCTCCTGCCGCCGAGGCGTGGGGGTCGGTGATGGCCGCGGCAAAGGCCGCTGCGGTGAGCGGGCGGTCGGAGGGGCTCTTCGCCAGCGATCGTTCGATGGCGCTCGCCACGTGGTCGGGGACGCCGAGCGGTCGCAGGTCGGGCGGTGGCTCGGCCATGATGCGCCGCATCATCACCCCGAGCCCCTCATCGGCGGACCGCATGAACGGCGATGTTCCAGCGATGAGCGTGTGCAGGGTCGACGCCAACGCGTACACATCGGTGGCTTCGGTGCCCTGCTTGCCGTCGAGCACCTCGGGTGCGGCATGGGCCAGCGTGGCCGAGGCGGCCTGGGTGGAAGTGGCGCCGCTCGTGAGTGCGGCGATCCCGAAGTCGGTCAGTCGAGGGTTGCCGTAGCCGTCGATCAAGATGTTGTCGGGCTTGATGTCGCGATGCACGATCCCCTGTTCGTGCGCAGCTGCCACCGCCTTGGCGATCGGTGCAATCAGATCGACCGCGTCCTGCCAAGCGAAGTGTTTGCGGCGATCGAGTTCGGAACGAAGCGAACCCTCGGTCGCCAGCTCCATGACGATGTAGGCCTCGTCCCGGTCGGTGTAGCCCGAGTCGAACACCGAGATGATGTTGGGATGCGATCCGAGCTGTCCCATCAATCGACGCTCGCGGTCGAAACGGCGACGCTCGGCTTCGCCCAGTTCGACATCGAGCACCTTGATGGCGACCTGGCGTCCGTGATCGGGGTCGTCGGCCCGGTAGACCGATCCGAATCCTCCTCGTCCGATCAGCTCTGCGTCGCGGTAGCTGCCGATGTGTCGCTGTTCCCTCGCCATGTCCATCCCCCTCCAGATGGCGCACAATAGCAAGCGGGTCCGGATCGCTCGCCGGCAATGCGCCTCGTCCCCGATCGAACCTAGTCGTCGGTGATGGCCACCGAGAATGGGGGCTACCCCCCAGAACGGAATGCGGCCAGTAGCATCTCGCCATGGTCAGACCGGCGGGTCTCGCACGAGCGAGCGCGATCGTCACGATGAGTGTGGTCGTTGCCGTCGTCGATCCGACGGCTGCCGCCGCCAGCGAGGTGAGCGCCGACACCAGTGCGTTCACCGACCGCATTCCCGAGCACGTCGCCCTCATCTACGACTACGCAGCGGCCACCGCTCCGTGCGCCGTGTCGTTCGCCACCCTGGCCGGCATCGGCGACGTCGCCTCCGATCACACCCGGCTCGGGGGTACCTCTCGACTGCTGCCCGACGGCAACAGTGAACCCACGATCGTCTACGAGCGCCTCGATCCCGCGGCGCCGTCGGGCCTGGTGCCCGACACCGACGGCGGCGCCACCGACGGCTCGACCGAGGCCGACACCACCGTTGGCCCCATGCAGTTTCTTCCCGAGACCTGGGCGAAGTACGGCGTCGACGGCAACGGCGACGGCACGGCCGACCCCGACAACCTCTGGGACGCCGCAGCCGGCGCAGCGAACCGCCTGTGCGAGGCCTCGGTCGACACCGACCTCCCGGGCGCGTTGACCGCCTATTTCGGTACCGACCGCTACAACGACTGGGTCGCCGAGTCGATCGCCGAATCGGCCGAGTGGCAGGCGGCTGAACGGCCGAGCCCCGAACGTCGAGAGCTCGAGGTCGTCTCGATCGCGCCCCCGCGACCCCCTCGCCCTCGGGTGCGCTCACGGCGGCCGCTGCCGAGTCGACCGCTGCCGAGTCGACCACTGCCGAGTCGACCACTGCCGAGTCGACCACTGCCGAGTCGACCACTGCCGAGTCGACCGCTGCCGAGTCGACCGCTGCCGAGTCGACCACTGCCGAGCCGATCACTGCCGAGTCGACCACTGCGGAGCCGTCCACCACGAGCACCGCCGACGAGGTCCGAGTCGCCGGTGTCGAGCAGGTTCCGGCCGCAGCCTTGCCCCCCGGATTCATCGGGCCGCCGGCGCCCGCCGTCGACCTGGTCTCGCCGGTGGTGGCTCCCGGGGAACTCACCGTCGGTGGCGACTGGGACGGCTCTGGCGTTGCCGGTCGAGCGGTGCTGACGATCGAAGACGGGCGGGCGACCATCAGTCGAGTCGACGCCGAGAACCGACCCTATGGACGGCTGATCGATGTGTCGACCGAGCTCGCCGATCCCAGGGCGCTCGGGGGCCTGACCGTCGGCGATTGGGACGGCGATGGCATCGATGATCTGGCGCTGCTCGTCGGCACCGCCGACGGCGTGACTGCCATTCGACTCGACCGGGCCGGTCGAACGATCGACCGCACCGACCTCGGCGTGTTGAGCGAGGGCACGACCATCGTCGTCGGACCCGCTCCGGTCGTCATCGGATCGCTCGGTGACGAGTCCCCGTGGAAGACGGTCACGGCCCACGACGGAACGGTGCTCGATCTGTGGAAGGTCGGCGGTGTCATCGTCGATGCCTCGCTCGTCGGGCAGACCAGCGCCATGTTCGCTGCGGCTGCGGCCGATGGCATCACCCTCGAGGGTTGGGGTTGGCGAAGTCACAACACGCAGATCGAGCTGCGTCGGGCGCACTGCAGCGACGTGTGGACCACGCCGGCATCGGAATGCAGCCCGCCGACCGCCATCCCCGGAACCTCACGCCATGAATACGGCACGGCGATCGACTTCCACTCGAACACTGTCGCCCTCTCGGCTGCTTCGCCCGAGTTCGCCTGGTTGGCCGAGAACGCCGAGGACTTCGGCTACTTCAACCTCCCCTCGGAACCCTGGCACTGGTCGATCGACGGCGGATGAGCGACGTCGCCGGGGTGAGCCCCGGCGTGATCAGGCCGAGCGAACCACCTCGGCCACCGTCGACCACTTCTCGAGCGACGACGGGTCGGCCTTGATCGTGGCCTCGGCCTGGTAGAGCACCAGGCGTTCGGACAGGCCCCGATAGCGCTCGACCAGTTTCGGTCCGAGATCGGCCCACGATGCCGTCACGGCGAAGTGTTCGAGCATGTCATCGGTGATGAGGTCGGCCATACCGGCCAGGTCACCGGCCTTCAGCCGCTCGTTGAGTCGGGCGCTCGTCCCGTCGAAACCGAGCATGTCGAACTGGAAGCCGTAGTTCCTGGTCGACCCGTAGAAGGCGATCTGCGACTTGGCCTGTTCTCTGGTTGCTGCCTGCTCCTCGGGCGTGTCGCCGACGATCGTGAACACGGGGATGATGAGGTCGATCGCCGACGATGGGCGGCCTGCCCGTTCGGCACCCTCGGCGACCTTCGGGAGCAGAACCTCGTTGAGGTAGGAGACCGAATGGAGCGGATGCACGTGGATGCCGTCGGCCACCTCGCCGGCCATGCGGGTCATGTAGGGCCCGACCGCCGAGACGTCGACCTTGATGTCGCCGAACTCGTGTCGGGGAGGCGTCCAGGCTTCGGGCAGCAAGCTGAGCTGGTAGTACTCACCCTGATGATCGAGCTTGGCCTCGCGACGGAAAGCCGAGAGGCAGGCCTGCACCGCAAGCAGGTAGTCGCGCATGCGGGGGCCGGGCGGCGCGAACTCGACGCCATAGCGTCGCTCGACGTGTGCCTTCACCTGACTGCCCAGCCCGAGCCGGAACCGGCCGCCGGTGTTCTCGGCGAGCTCCCACGCCAACGCAGCCGTCACCATCGGCGAGCGGGGGAAGGCAACGGCGATGCCGGTGCTGAACGTGAGCTCCTCGGCCGCCATGGCCGCTGCGGCGATGGCCATCCACGGTGTCTTGGACGTTTCGGTGAACACCATGCCGGAGAAGCCGGCGTCTTGGAGTGAGCGGGCGTGGTCGGCCATCGCTTGCCATTGGCCGCCGCCGGTCATCACGTCGATGTGCACGGCCTCAGTCCTTTGCCGATGTCGATGCTTCGATCTCGGGAAGGGGATCGACCTGTGGGCCGATCTTGACGCCCTTCAACAGCGACTCGGTGATCCGCGACGGTGCCTCTCGAAGCAGGTGATTCACCAGCAGGCGTCGCGGGGTCCGGACGTGTCGTTTCTCGGCCTTCGTGGCGGCGACCGTCCGCTTGGCGATCAGCTCGGGCGACTTCATGGGGATCAGCTGGAACAGCCGGAGTCGCTTGAGCATGGCGTCGTAGTCGCCGGCTTCTTCGATGTGTTCCCACATCTCGGTGTCGACCGGGCCCGGTGCCACCACCGTGGTGGTGATGGGCGTGTCACGCATTTCCATTCGCAGGCTGGCGACGAAGTTGCTGATGCCGGCCTTGGTTCCCGAGTAGACCGCGAGCCCGGGGAACCCGCCGGTGCCGGCCAACGACGAGAGGAACACGATGTGTCCCTTGCGTCGAGCCAGCATGCCGGGCAGCACCTGACGAGTCAGGACCATCGGTGCCTCGAGGTTGAGGCGAGTGACGGAGCGGATCGTCTCGGTGCCGATGCCCTCGAAGGGTTCGGAGGTCTCGAGGCCGGCGTTGTTGACCAGAACGTCGATGGGCCCCGCCTCGAGCTCGACGCGAGCGATCAGGTCGTCGACCTGGTCGGGGTCGAGGAGATCGGCGGTGAAGGCGAAGCCGTCGAGTTCGTCGGCCAGTGACTTCAGTGCGTCGGTGTTCCTGGCGACGAGGGAGACCTTCGCCCCCTCCTGGGCGTACGCCCGGGCCATGGCGGCACCGATGCCACGCGAGGCGCCGGTGATGAGGACATGTGCACCGTTGAGTTCCATGGTCAGGAGAATAGTGCCGTTCGTCACAGTCGGCCACGATGGGGCGCCGGCGCGATCGGAGCCGCCACCGCAGCATGGCCGATAGCGTTGCCCGTCGTGGACCACGCCTCGCCCTCGCCTTGGCTCACCGCGAGCTCGGTGGCGGCGGCTTCGCCCGAGATCACCGTGGGGGTCGTCGTCGCCGTTGCCACGGCTGCCCTCCTCATCGGTTTGACCAAGGGCGGTGTCGGTGGTCTCGGACCGGCGGTCACCCTCCTCGTCGCGACGGCGCTCCCCACCAAGATCGCGGTCGGGCTGCTCCTGCCGTTGCTGATGGTCGGTGATCTCAACGCACTCTGGGCGCACTGGGGAAAATGGCATCGCGCCTCGGTGATTGCCCTCCTCCCTGGTGGGCTGGTCGGCGTCGCTGCCGCCAGTTTGTTCCTTCGCTCGATGTCGGAACGGGCGCTCGAGTTGTTCATCGTGGTGATCTCGCTGGCCTTCGCCGTCTACCGGATCCTCGAACCTCGCCTCCGACGGGTGCCGCTGGAGCTTCGCCCCATTCACGGGGTGGCCGCCGGAATCACGGCCGGGATCACCTCGACGATCGCCCACGTCGGCGGACCGCCGATCCAGGTGTATCTCCTCGGGCGGCGGCTCGAGCCTCGCGAGTTCGTCGCCACCTCGGCCATGGTCTTCACGGTCATCAACTGGACGAAGGTCCCGGGCTACCTTGCGGCCGACCTCTTCGATCTCCAGCTGATCGAGCGGCTCTGGCCCGTCGTGTTCCTGATTCCCCCCGGGATCCTGGCCGGACGTTGGTTCGTGACCCGGGTCTCGGCCGCTGTGTTCGACGCGCTCGTGCTCGTGTCCCTGGTGGTCGGTGCGTTGCTCCTCCTGCTCTAACCTGCACCGATGACCACCGTTCGTGCCCCCGGTTCCTCGGCCAATCTCGGACCGGGGTTCGATGTGATCGGCGCGGCGATCGATCGGCACGCCTGGGTGAGCGATACCGGGCCGCTCGATGATCGGCCCAATCACACGCCGGAACCGTGCGCCGATGACCACCTCGTCACCATTGCACATCGAACGGCCGGCGGTAGCGGTCCGGTGTGGTTCGCCTTCGATCTGCGGCCTGGCCGTGGGATGGGGTTCTCCGGAGCAGCTCGCGCCGCCGCGGCCGTGCTGGCCGGCGTGCAACGCGGCGCCTCGCCCGACGACGCCCGGTCGGCGGCCTACGACGTCGTCAGCGAGCTCGAGGGTCACGGCGACAACGCGGCGCCTTCGGTCTTCGGCGGGGTGCACATCGTGAGCTCGGTCACACATCACCGTATGGCAGCCGGACTCCCCGGGGAGCTCCTCCTCTGGGTGCCCGACACCGAGTCGTCGACCGACGCCAGCCGCTCGACACTCGCCCCGGAGGTGTCGCGCGCCGATGCCGTGTTCAACATCGGGCAGGCCGCCCTGCTCGTCGCCGCCATGTACGAGGCCGACGCCCGTTTGTTCGCCGCAGCCGTCGACGATCGGCTCCACCAGGCCCAACGGTTCGCCACGCTCCCCGGGTCGGCGGCGGCAGCGGCCGCCGCGAGCAGTGCCGGTGCGATCGCCACCTGGTTGTCGGGCTCGGGGCCCTCGGTCGGCATCCTCAGCGAGGTCTCGCAGGTCGGGGCCATCACCGCAGCGTTGCGGGCAACGGGCACCCTCGAGCGGGTCTCGCTCGATCTGGACGGTGCCATCGTCGTGTCATAGGTTCGGCGCGATGACCACACCGATCAGCGACACGCTCGCCGAGCTCGACGCCTGGCTCGACGACAACTGGCACGACGACCGCCCGTTGCTGGAATGGCGCGATCTGTTGGCCGACAGCGGTTGGGGATGCCCGACCTGGCCGACGGAGTGGTTCGGGCGTGGACTCGACGAGACGGCGGCGTCAGCCGTTCGCGCTCGGCTGCGGGAACGGGGCATCGTCGGCCCGGCCGGCGGCTCGGCGATGACGCTCGCCGCACCGACCCTGCTGGCGTTGGCTTCGCACGATCTGCTCACCCGGCTGCTGCGCGACATGGTGACGGGACGCATCACCTGGTGCCAGCTGTTCAGCGAGCCGGGCAACGGCTCCGATCTCGCCGGGCTCACGACCCGAGCCGACCGCGACGGCGACGAGTGGGTCGTCAACGGTCAGAAGCTCTGGACCACCGGCGCACACACCGCCGATTACGGGATGCTCCTCGCCCGTACCGACTGGGACCAACCCAAGCATCGAGGGATCACGTACTTCGCGTTCCCGATGCGCCAAGACGGGGTCGAGGTGCGCGGAGTGCACCAGATGAATGGCCACACCTCGTTCAACGAGGTCTTCCTGACCGATGCGAGGGTCGAGCACGCGAACGTGGTCGGCGAGGTCGGTGACGGGTGGCGGGGCGCACTCACGACGCTGTCACACGAGCGTGGGCTCGGTGCCCGAGCGGCGGCAGGAGCAACGGTCACCGGCCGTACCCGTACCGAGGCCGCAGCCGAGTACGAGGCGTACAACCGCACCTACGTGTGGTACCCCCAGCGAGCCGGGCGGGTCGACAAGGCCGTCCCGGCCGCCCAGGCGGCGAACGTTGCCGGCGACGCCGTGATCCGTCAACGAGTCGCCGACCTCGCGGCGCTCGATCGAGTCGCGAGCTGGACCGTCGCTCGAGCGGCGGCCGCTCGTGCCGCCGGGCATCAGCCCGGGCCCGAAGGGTCGATCGCCAAGATCCTGGGATCGGAGATCGCGCGTCGGTCGAATGCCACCCACACCGCCATCGCCGGGGCCAACGGCATGCTCGCTGCCGCCGACGCCTCCGATCCCGTGGTTGCCGAGGTGCTCATCTCCACGCCGGCGGCATCGATCGCCGGTGGCACCGACGAGATCCAGCACAACATCATCGGTGAACGCACACTCGGACTGGCCAAGGAGCCCTCGGTCGACAAGGACGTGCCCTTCCGCGAGGTGAAGGTGAACCGCTGACGGCTGGCTCGGCTTGTCGAGCCAGCCGGCTTCGCCTCAGCGCAGCCGGGCCGGGGTGAGGCCCCCGAGGTCGAGCGGCTGTCGCAGTGCGGTGAACGCCGGACCGGGCCGGCCGTCGACCAGCAGATCGGCGACCAACTGGCCGGCGGCCGGGGCACTTTGGATACCGGTGCCTCCCTGGCCGACGAACCAGTGAAACGTCGGTCGCTCCGGATCAGGGCCGATCACCATCGAACGGTCTGGCGCAAACGTCCGAAGCCCGGCCCACGACGTCGCGATCGATCGAATGTCGAGTGTGGTGAAGCGGTTGATCCGCTCGATCGCCATGGCGACGTCGAGCTCGTCGGGTCGTGCGTCGACCGGCTCCGAGGGGATCTCGTCGGACGGGGAGCACATGAACTGGGTGCCATCGGGCTTGACGTACCACGAGTTGTTGGCGTCGCCGAACAGTGGCCAATGGCCGGAGTTGCGATGCGTGCTCTTGACCATGAAGGCGGTGCGACGCTTGGGCTCGAGCCCGATCGGTTGCACTCCACAAGCGGTGGCGACGACGTCGCCCCATGCGCCGGCGGCGTTGACGACGTGCCCTGCGGCGAACGAACCGTCGACGGTGTCGACCAGCCAGTGATCGCCATCGGGCGTTGCGCAGTCGACGCGAGACGACACCGAGATCGTGGCGCCGGCCCGACGAAGGCCCCGCACGAAGGCCTGGTGCAGTCCGGCAACGTCGATGTCGGCCGACTGCGGCTCCCAGATCACCCGTTCGATCTCGCTGCGGCGAAGCACGGGCACCAGATCGATCGCCACGTCGGCCGACACCTCGATGATGGTGGGGTTGAGCGCCTGTCCTGCCTCGAGCTCGGACTGGATGCGATCCGAGTTGCCTGGTGCCCCGACGGTGAGGATGCCCCGGGGCGTGAGCAGGGGAGCATCGGTGAGGCCGTCGGGCGGTTCGTGGAAGAAGTCGAGACTCGCGAGGGTCAGCTGGCGGATCGGTGGCGCACCGTAGTTCTCGATCAGCTGCGCTGCGGAACGGCCGGTCGTGTGGAAGGCCAGCGTCGGCTCGGTCTCGACGAGCCGTACCGAACCGATGGCGGCGTTGGACAGTGCATGGGCGGCGCTCACGCCGGCGATGCCACCCCCGATCACCACGATGTCGACGTTCTCCATCGCAGAAACCGTAGCCTCGAGCGTCATGCACGTGACACGGAACCTTCGACTCGTCGCCGCGGCGTTCGTCGCCGCTCTCGCCGTCACCTCCTGCACCGGCTCGGCCGACGACGGGGCGTTCGAGCTGGACTCCTCCGCCGACGACGGCACCACGACGTCCGACCGTGTCGATGCGCTCGGATGTGATCGTGAAACGATCGGTGAGGAGGACGGTGCACTCGTTTCGGCGTTCGCCGTCGAGAACGGCGACGTGGTGGGGCTGTGCTTCGGATCGCCCGACGAACGCCTCGAAGCAGCGTGGACCGAGCTCGTCGCCATCACTCCGCCCGACGACCTCGCCGACATCGACCTCGTTGCCGGTTTCGATCAACCCGACGGCGACACCCTCGCCTTCGCCTCGATGATCGGTGATGGCAACGAGGACTTCGTCGTTGCCATCAATCTGCCCCTGGCCGAAGCCGATCCACAGGAGCTACGGCTGACCTTGGCCCACGAGGTGGCGCATGTCTTCTCGCAGACTCCCGACCAACTCGACGTCGACGTCGGCGAGGAGGAGTGCGACACCTTCTTCAACGGCAACGGCTGCCTGCTCGACGACGCCTACGTGACGTTGTGGATCGAGACCTTCTGGTCCGACGACGAGCTGGCGTCGCTGCCCGATCCGACGATGGCCGACGAAGCGGGTGCCGACGACCGATGCTCGCTCGATCCGACCTTCCTCGGTGCGTACGCGGCCAGCCATCCCGAGGAAGACTTCGCCGAGAGCTTCAGTGCGTTCGTCTTCGATCTCGAGGTGGTGCCGAGTGTGCAGCCCAAGCTCGACTTCTTCGAGCAGTTCCCCGAGCTCGTCGAGTTCCGCACGAAGGTCGAGACCGACGGGGTGCCGACACCGCCCAACAGCTTCGACGAGTGCGGCTGAGCAACGTCAGGAAACGGCGGGCTGCGGCGCTGCCTGCGGCCCGCGGATGAGACGCCCGGGGTGCTCCCCGGTGAACGCATCGTTCTCTCGGACGACGACGCCGGCGCAGAGCGTGTAGCGATACCCGGTTGCCTCCTGCACGTAGCGGCGAGCGCCTGCCGGCAGATCATGGGCGATGCGGGCCGGTTGCACGGTCAATCCCTCGTAGTCGATCACGTTGATGTCGGCCCGGTAGCCGGGGGCGAGGACGCCTCGGTCGGCCAATCCGAAGTGTTCGGCGGTCTCTCTGGTCTGGCGTGAGACCATCCACTCGAGATCGAAGCGGTCACCGGCGCGATCACGGGTCCAGTGGGTGATCATGAACGTCGGCATGCCACCGTCGCAGATGGCGCCGCAGTGGGCACCGGCATCGGCGAGGCCCATGATCGTGCTCGGGTGCTGGTGCATGAAGTGCAGCAGATCGAGGTTGCCGGCCGAGTAGTTCATGAGCGGGAAGTAGATGAGGCCGTTGCCCTCGCTGCCCATCAGCTGGTCGTAGGCGAGTTCGAGCGGATCGGCGCCGGTACGTTCGGCGATGCTGCGGAGTGAGGCGTCGGCAGCCGGCTCGTAGTCGGTCTCGCCCGTGAACGGGAACATCTTGTGGAAGCTGGTGGCCAGGAACTCGGCAAAGCTCGACGACGGACTGACCGGTCGGGTCAGCAGATCGTGGCGGACCTCGGGGTCAGCCAGTCGGACGACCCGCTCGGCCGGTGCCAGCGCAGCGAGCTCGGGCCATCGGGGATGATCCATGAACGGGTGGACGGTCCCTTCCCAGCTCATGAGGATGCCGACCGCCCGGCCGGCCACCTGGGCGCTCACCGGCACGCCGTCGGCGCGAGCCTGATCGAGCAGCTGCACGACCTCTTGCCAGACCTCAGGTGCGGAGTCGACCTGGTTGAAGTTGAACGTGACCGGCTGTCCGGAGATCGCGGCGACCGTGCGCAACCACTCGAACTGCGGCGGCACCTCGGGGTGGTGGAGCGCGCACTGGAACACCCCGTGTCCGGCCTGGGCGATGCCTTCGGCCAGAGCGAAGAGTTCGGTCTCCTCGGCGAACGTGCCGGGGACGAGCTCACCTTCGATGGTCTTGTGCAGCGGGGTGCGAGACGTCGACACACCGAGTGCTCCGGCCTGGAGCCCCCGGGCGGTGAGGGCCCGCATGCGGGCGAGGTCGTCGGCTCGGGCCGGTTCGTGATCGGCACCGCGCTTGCCCATCACGTGGGTGCGCAGCGCAACGTGCGGCACCTGGGTGCCGACATCGCAGACCCAGGCCCGAGTGTCGAGATCGTCGAGGTATTCCTCGAACGTCGACCAGTTCCACTGGATGCCCTCGGCGAGCGCGGCTCCGGGAATGTCCTCGACTCCCTCCATGACCTGCACGAGGTACTGCTCGTCGCCCGGGGTGACGGGGGCGAAGCCGACGCCGCAGTTGCCCATCACGACCGTGGTCACACCGTGCCAACCCGAGGGTGTGAGTTCGGGATCCCAGGTGACCTGGCCGTCGTAGTGGGTGTGCGTGTCGACCCAGCCGGGGGTGACCACGAGCCCGGAGGCGTCGATCTCGCGGCGACCTGGCTCGGTGACGACGCCGACGGCGGCGATGGTGGACCCGTTGATGGCGATGTCGGCGAGGCGGGCCGGCTGTCCGGTGCCATCGACCACTCGACCGTTCCTGATCACGATGTCGAACATGGTCGGGAGCCTACCCGTGTCGTCGACGGTGCTCGGAGGCCGAGTGCGGCGTTCGAGGGCACCGGGCGACACCGGTCAGGGGTAGAGGTCAGGGGTAGGAGGTCAGGGGTAGGAGATCAGCGGCAAGAGGTCACGGGTAGAGGAGCGCCACAGAGCGAAGCTGCTCGAAGTCGTCCAAGGCCGGCCCGAGCCGAGTGAGGATGTCGTCGGCCGAGTCGCCACGTTCGATCCACCGACGGAGCTCGGTCGACCCGGCAACGAGGTCGAACGAGGCGGCGTCGGTGATGATCGAGGCGCCCGCCGGCATCAGCGCCTGGCAGGTGACGAGCAGCTCGATCGCGACGGCGAAGGGGTCGATCGTCGCTCGGTCGACGACGACGAGGCGGACGCCGTCGAGCCGAACGCCCTCCAGCGGTGGCGATGGCGACACCCCGGGGATCGCTTCGGGGGTGAACGTGGCCGCCTCGAAGCGGACTCCCGGAAGGCGTCGGGCCTCGAGTTGGCGAGCGAGGTCTTCGCCCGAGTCGATGAAGGGGGCGCCGGCGAGCGTGAAGGGTGCCGGCGTGCCGGAACCGTCGCTGATCGAGGTGCCGGCGAGCAGGACCATGCCGGTGTAGAGCAGGGCGATGTCGGCCGACGGCAGCCGCGGGCTCGGCGCGATCCACGCGCGCCCGAGGTCGTTCCATTGCTGGCTGCGGCGCCAATGCTGCATCGCCACCACGGTCAGCTCGAGGTCATCGAGCCCGGGCAGCCAGGCCTGGTCGACGATCAGCGTCGCCAACTCGCCGACGGTGAGCCCGTGCACGTTCGGCAAGGGGTACATGCCGATGAACGAGGTCTGCGCAGGCTCGAGGACGACGCCGCTGACCCGCTCGCCTCCGGCCGGATTCGGTCGGTCCAGCACCATGAATTCGACACCGGACTGCGCCGCCGTCTGCATGGCCAGACCCATCGTCGAGACATAGGTGTAGGAGCGCGAACCGACGTCTTGCAGGTCGAAGATGACGACGTCGAGGTCGCGGAACTGTGCGGGGGTCGGCTGACGAGTGTCGCCATACAGGCTCACGATCGGCACGCCGGTTGTCTCGTCGATCGAGTCCGGGAGCGACACGCCGGCGGCCAGGGAGCCGTCGATGCCGTGCTCGGGGGCAAAGAGACGAACCAGTTCGATGTCGTCGTGGTCGGCAATGGCATCGATGAGCCGTCGACCGTCGACGAGCGACGTCTGGTTGACGATGGCCCCGACCCGTTTCCCTTCGAGTCGGGCGAGGCCGGAGTCGGCCAGGACCTCGGCGCCCACTCGGACCTCGCTCGCAGCGGTGTCGGTGGGTCCACTGGAGCTGGATCGCGGCACGGTCGCTGTCGTAGAGGTGGTCGCTGTCGTGGAGGCGGCCGCTGTCGAACTGGGCGATGGGGAGGTCGGACGGGTGGCCGTTGGGTCGGGGGTCGCTGTCGCCGATGGGGCTTCGCCCTCGGTGCAGCCGCCGAACACCATCGCCATGGCGAGTCCGAGAGCGGCGGCGTGTCGAGCGATCATCGCTTCGCAGTGAAGCACAGTGCCGTGGAGCGCCGTGCCGTGGAGCGCAGTGCCGTGGAGCGCAGTGCCGTGGACCATGGCGTCCGCGGATCGGCCCCGTCGTTTGTGCGTCGACCGCCCGGTCTCTACGGTGCGGCGACATGGAGCTCAACAATCGTGTCGTTGTCATCACTGGTGGAGGATCGGGAATCGGAGAGGCGCTGGCCAGGGCAGCCAAGGCCGAGGGGGCTCGTCACGTGGTCGTCGCCGACCTGAACGAGGCCGATGCCGAGCGAGTGGCCTCCGAGGTCGGCGGCACCGCCTTCACCCTCGATGTGTCCGATGAGTCGGCCATCGTGGCGATGGTCGAGGCGGTCGAGGCCGCCCAGGGACCGATCGACGTGTTCGTATCCAACGCCGGCTTCGTCACTTCGGGCGGGGTCGAAGACACCAACGAGCGAATCCAGAAGATGATGGACGTCCACGTGATGGCACATCTCTACGCAGCTCGCGCCGTGCTGCCCTCGATGATCGCTCGTGGTGAGGGGTATCTGCTGAACACCGCCTCGGCCGCCGGCCTGCTCACCCAGATCGGTTCGCTGGCGTACTCGGTCACCAAGCACGCCGCCGTGGCCCTGGCCGAGTGGCTGTCGATCACCCATTACCACCAGGGCATTCGAGTGTCGGTGCTCTGCCCACAGGCGGTGGCCACCAACATCGTGTTGAACAGCCCCGACCGCGGCAACGAGGCGATGGGTGACGACGATCTCGGCTCGGGCGTGGCCTCCAAGGACGGTGTGGTCACCTCCGAGGAAGTGGCGCAGAAGTGCATCGAGGCGATGCGCGACGAGACCTTCTGGGTGTTGCCGCACCCCGATGTCGCCACCTACGTCGAGCGCAAGGCGACCGACATCGATCGCTGGCTCGGCGGTATGCGCCGCTTCCAGAGCTCGCTGTACCCCGACGGTGACCTCCCGGGCGACGCCATCGCTCCCAAGCTCTGACACCGCGACTCCGACACTGCGGATCCGTCACCGCCCGAACTTCCGGCTCTCGAGCCCACCTCGCACAACTGTCGGCTGTGGAGTTCGGGATCGGGCTCCACAGCCGACGGTTCGCCGTTTTGGGTCCCACCGCCGACATTTGGCGTCTCGCCTCACGACCGAAGGTGGTCGTCCGAGACTGAGAGTGAGGAGAGAAGGATCTCGACTCACCGCAGTACGCCCCGCACGATGCAGGGTGCAGCAGTACGCCCCGCACGATGCAGGGTGCAGCAGTACGCCCCGCACGATGCAGGGTGCAGCAGTACGCCCCGCAGGATGTCGGGGTGCAGATCCGTCACGGAGGACGGTATTCCATGGATGGAAGCACGGCCCTTGCCGTGCTCGGCCTCGAGCCGGGTGCGACCAAGCAGCAGATCAAGACCACTTTTCGAGCCCTGGTGAAAGGGGCTCATCCTGACGCGTTCGGGGTCGAATCGACCGACCGCTTCGTCGACCTGCACGCTGCCTACGAGCGGGCACTCGTCGGCGCCCCCGATGCGCCGGCACCAGCAACCGCGGCGCCGCGCCGTCGTGGCGCCCGTGGCGCCGACAGCCAAGTCCGCCGAGACCGCCCTGGCGCCTCGGAGCGCTGCGGCATGGTTCACGTCTGCCGGGCCCACGGTCGGTATCGACATCACCGATGTCGCCCCAGCGGCGACGGCCACGACGCTGCGGTCGGCCGCCTTCGCCCGATCGGGAACGGCCGCCAACGAAGCAGAGCAGGCCTTCGCCTCGATGCTCGCCGACGAACTCGCCGCCGCCTGATCCGCCGTTGTCGAGTGGGGTCAGGCGTAGGGACTGATCACCTCGAAGCCGAGTTCGGCGGCCGCGGGGATCTGTTGGCGTTCGAAGGTGCAGTAGCGCACCGGTCGTGGCAATCGGTCGGCCGCGGCGAGGTGGAGCGAATCGACGAGTGACAGCCCATAGCGAGCCCCGATCTCGGTGGCGCGTGCGAGGCAGCGCCGGTCGAGGGGGATCTCCCACATGGCTTCCCAGTCGTTGCGTACCGCCGCCCACATGTCGTCTCGGGCTCGAGGGTTGACGGCCGCGGCGAAGAGGCCGAGCTGGAGTTCGGTGCGAGCAACGGCCGAGGCAGCCCACGCATCGGCATCGGTCATCGCGTCGATCACCAGGCCTCGGTCGGCGTCGGCGATGTAGCGACGCAGGAGCGCCGAGGTGTCGAGCACGAGGATCCGCGTCGTCGTGTCGATCGAGTCGACGGCCGGGCCGCTCACCGGCCGCGGACCTGGTCGAGCAATCGGTCGGCTCGCACGTCGGCCGGTACCGGCATGGGTGGGGGAGCGGCCGGGCGATCGTGGCGCCGGGGTGGCTCGATGAGCCCGGCGCCCGCCAGGTCCCAGAGCGTGGCCTGGCCGGCCGGCGGTTCGAGCGGGCCGAGCTGTGCGACTGGTCGACCGTCGACCGTGACGATCAGGCGCTCCCCGTCTCCCGCACGCCGAATCAGTGCCGCCACCGAGTTGCGAAGTTCCCTCACACCGACCCGTTCGATCATGCCTGCACCCTACGCCATGCACCCGAGGCATGCGTAGCACGTGTGTACACAATCCCATTTGGAAGTGGGGGAGGTCGTGTGCTTGAGTACCCCGCATGAACTTCGCTTTCACAGAAGAACAAGAACAGCTCCGCCAGTTCGTCCGTCAGTTCATGGAGGAGAAGTCCTCCGAAGCTGCCGTGCGCGAGATGATGGAGACCGACACCGGCTACGACCCCAAGGTGTGGAGCCAGATGGCCGAGCAGATGGGTCTGCCCAGCCTGATCATCCCCGAGGAATTCGGCGGCCAGGGTTACTCCTTCGTCGAACTGGGCGTCGTGCTCGAGGAGATGGGCCGGGCTCTGCTCTGCGCCCCGTTCTTCTCCGGCGTGCTCGCCAGCCTCGCCATCCTCGAGTCGGGCGACGACGCCGCCAAGGCCGAGTACCTCCCGGGTATCGCCTCGGGCGAGACCATCGCCACGCTGGCCTACACCGAAGAGAACGGCAAGTGGGATGACTCCGCCGTCACCGCCACCGCCGACGCCTCCGGCAAGATCACCGGCACCAAGAGCTTCGTGATCGACGGCGCCACCGCCTCGCTCCTCATCGTGGCCGCCAAGTCCGACGCCGGCATCAGCCTCTACGCCGTCGATGCCTCCGACCCCGGCGTGACCGCAACGGCCCTGTCCACCATGGACCAGACCCGCAAGCAGGCCAAGATCGAGCTCAACGGTGCGCAGGGCAAGCTCATCGGCACCGATGGTGGCGGCTGGGACACCCTGGTCAAGACCCTCGACCTCGCGGCCGTGGCCCTCGCCGCCGAGCAGGTCGGTGGCGCCCAGTTCGTCCTCGAGATGGCGGTCCAGTACGCCAAGGATCGTGTCCAGTTCGGCCGCCCGATCGGTTCGTTCCAGGCCATCAAGCACAAGTGCGCCGACATGCTGCTCGAGGTCGAGTCGGCCAAGTCCGCCGCTTACTACGGCCTCTGGTGCGCCGCCGAGCGCAACGACGAACTGCCGTCGGTTGCCTCGCTCGCCAAGGCCTACTGCTCCGAGGCGTACTTCCACGCCGCCGCCGAGAACATCCAGATCCACGGCGGCATCGGCTTCACCTGGGAGCACCCGGCCCACCTCTACTTCAAGCGGGCCAAGAGCTCCGAGCTCATGTTCGGCGATCCCGCCTACCACCGCGAGCAGCTCGCCCAGCGCATCGGGCTCTGACACCTTGGTGTTCGGCTCCCCGCTCACTTCGGTGGGCGGGGAATCGTTCGTTTTGGGGTCGGTGCCGCTGCTCGATCAACGCATTGTCGGCGGCACCAATTAGCGTTGGGGCGTGGCCATTGCTCTTCTCATTCTCGCCGGGGTGCTGATCGTGGGGCTCGGCTTCGCGTTCACCGGTTGGGCCGTCGGCAAGACCGAAATCATGCCCGATCAGATCGTGGTCGACGCCCACGAAGCCATCGAGTTCTGCGCTCAGGCGCTGCCCGCCCACGTGACCTCGGAGATCTCCTACGACGATCTGCGTCGAGTGCTTCGCATGCACCTCGAATGGATCCAGGCCTACGACTTCGCTCCCGAAGGCACCGCCGACGGCCCGATCGTGTTCGAGCAGTTCGACGCCGTCAGCTACGTGCTCGAGCGAGCCGATGTCAGCCGATTGGCGATCGCCCCCGAGCACGTGGTGGCGATCGTCCAGGCACACAGCGACTATCTCCAGGTCATGGGGGCCATCCACATCGAAGACCCGGTCAAGGTGCAGGCCGACCTCGCCGAGATGCCGATGCTCGGCCCCGGTGACGACCAAACCCACGGGTCGGATCCGTCTCGGCCCTGATCCGAAAGTGCCTTTTCCCGCCCGGTCTGGTGTGCCACACTGACCGGACCAAGAGGAAGGAGGTGGTCCAACTGTCTGAACAACGCAAGGGGACCTTGGAGGTGGCCGAGCGCTAGCTCGTCCACTGGGGAGTTGGTCAATCCAACTCGGTCACCGGCACCTGGCCTGGCGAGATGGTCCCGCTCGGCAACAAGCGGTCAGGTGATTCCAGTGAATTCCAAACGACACGACTGCACCGACGTCGGGCATCCGCCGCCGCTGCAGTGTCAACCGGGATAGATGAAGAGCCGGAAGCAGCTCCCGCTGCTTCCGGCTCTTGCCGTTGTCGGCGCTAGAGTGCGAGGCGATGGAACGCCCAATCAAGTTCGAGCATCACCAATGGGTCGGCGACAAGCGCAACCTGGTCGTCTACGACGTCGATGCCATGACCGACACCGCGATCATCGACGAGCTGATGGCCGCCGGCACCTACCTCTGCTTCGGCCCCGACACACTCGCCGAGGCCCGCAATCGCGGCTTCACGCCGTACCGAGGTACGGGCGCTGACTGAGCAGATCTCGATCCCCTCCACCGAGGGGGCGGTCCTCGAAGCGCATCTGGCCCGCCCCGGCGTTGGGGGCGGCGGCGGACTGGCCTCGGTGCTCTTGCTCCACGGCTTCCCCTCCGGCGCCGTCGCCGCATCGGATCTCGCCAACGATCTTCCCGAACTGGCCGATCGGATCGCCACCGAGATGGGCTGGGTGGCGTTGTCGCTCCGCTTCCGGGGCTGTGGATCCTCGACCGGTGACTTCAGCCTCGCCGGCTGGGTCGACGACGTGCACGCCGGCCTGGCCTATCTGCACCAGGCGGCGCCCCGGCACGCCATCTTCGTGTGCGGATTCGGCACCGGGGGAGCGGTCGGGCTCGTGGCCGCCGCAGACGAAACGTGCGTCACCGGCGTGGCCGTGTGCGGCTCACCGGCCGACTTCGACGATTGGGCCAGCCGCCCTGAACGTCTGCTGGCCCACGCCCACGAAATCGGCGTGATCAAGACGGCGGCCTATCCGACCGACTTCGCCGGCTGGAAGAAGCAGCTGGCCCAAGTGCGTGCCACCCGAGGGGCGGAGAAGTTCGCCCCACGGTCACTCGCCGTGCTTCATGGCTCCGAAGACGAACTCGTGCCCCAACTCGACGCACGCATGGTGGCCGAGGCCCACGGCGAGGGCGAGCTGCGGGTGATCCAAGGGGCCGGTCATCAGTTGCGCCACGACCCTCGAGCGCTGGCCATCCTCCTCGGTTGGCTCGAACGCACCCGCAACGCCATCGACTAGCGGCGAACCGACGCCGGGCAGCCGCGACGCCCAGCGGCTCTTAGGCGGTGGGGTCGGCTTTCGAGCGGCCGGCCGCTCGCTGCGCCTTCTTCCAGGCCTTGACGGCGGCAAGCGACTCGGGACCATCGATGTCGGCGACCGACCGCGGCTGATCGTCGGCGAATGCTCCGGCGCCCTCGGCGAGATCGACGAGTGGCAGAGCGAACCGTTTGGCCAGGACGGCCACGGTGATCTGTGCCTTCTCGGCGCCGAAGCCGGGTAGCGCTTCGAGGCGAGTACGAACCTCCTCGGCCTGTTCGACGCCGGCCCACAATCGAGCGGCGTCACCGTCGAACTCGTCGGCAATCGTGCGGCACAGCGCCTGGATGCGCGCGGCCATCGCCTTCGGGTAGCGATGGATGGCGGGTTTCTGCGAGGCGATCCGAACGAAGTCCTCGGGGTCGAGTTCGGCGATCGTCTCGGCGTCGAGTACTCCTCCCAACCGGTCGGTCAATCTCGCCGGGCCGGCAAAGGCCCACGTGATCGGCACCTGTTGATCCAGGAGCATGGCGATGAGGAGGGCGAGCGGGTCCCGGTTGACCAGGTCCTCGGCGCCGGGTGGGTCGGTGAAACGCACGGTCATCACGAAACAGTGCCAGCCATCGGGTCGGGCTTCCACATCTCACGAGGTGGATACGTCCGCAATCGTTCGAGTTGGGGCACGATGAGGGCGTGAACGCTCCGCACGGCTTGGACCGCCTGCGCAACGATCGTCGGTGCGAGGACCGTCGGCCGAGATCTCGTCGCCTCCTGATGTTCGTCGCGCTCGCCATCTGCGCCACGGGCTGCGTCGGCGCCGGTGCCGACGAACTCACGGTGTCGCCGCCACCGACCGCCGCCCAGCCGATCGACGCGATGTCGGCGTCGGCCGACCGGGGAGCGACGACCCAACCGGCCACGACATCGCCATCGACCACGGCGGAGACGACCGCCACTCTCGAGACCGCCACCCTCGAGACCGCCACCCTCGAGACCGTCACGACCCTGCCGGCGACGCCGAGCGATCAGCGGACGCTCGAGAAGGTGACCGACCTGACCGGTGATCTGGCGTCGAAGTCGGTGGTGGCGTCGCAGACCGGCCACTACATCGCACAGAACATGATGTATCGCCACACGATCACGGTCTTCGACGCCGAGAAGACGTTGGTGGCGACCGTGCCCGACACCGTCGACCTGGCGGCGCTCGGGCAGGCGGCCGCTCCCGGCACCTACCAGGGCGCACCCGTCGAGGCGGCGTTCGACTCGACGGGTCGGTTCGCCTACGTGTCGAACTACCGGATGTACGGCGAGGGCTTCACGACCGATCCGGGCGACAGCTGCAACAACGACGAGGGTGACCCGAGCTACGTCTACCGGCTCGATCTCTCGAAGCTGACGACCCCGACCGAGGTGATCGACCGGGCCTACCTCGTCGGCTCGGTCCCCAAGTATGTTGCGGTCAGCCCCGACGACCGGCTGCTGCTCGTGAGCAACTGGTGCACCTTCGACCTGACGGTGATCGACCTGGCGAACGAGACCACGGTCGCAACACTGGAGCTCGGTCGTCACCCGCGGGGGATCGCCGTCACCTCCGACTCGTCTCGGGCCTACGTGACCGTCATGGGCGGAAGCGACATCGCCATCGTCGATCTCGCAACCTTCGACATCGGGTGGCTCCGGAGCGTCGGGCAATCGCCTCGCCATGTCGTGCTGAGCCCCGACGATTCGACGCTCTACGCCACCCTCAACGGTGAGGGGCGAGTGATCAAGGTCGATCTCGCACGTGGTGAGGTGGTCGATCGGGTGTCGACCGGGCAGGCACCTCGGAGCATGGCGATCTCACCCGATGGCACGGCGCTGTACGTGGTCAACTACGAGTCCGACACCCTGTCGAAGGTGCGCACCTCGGACTTCGAGGTGCTCCAGACCGTCGACACCGCCCACCATCCGATCGGGATCACCTACGACTCGTTTGCCGACGAGGTGTGGGTGTCGTGTTACTCGGGAGTCATCCACGTGTTCGCCGATCGTCCGGCCTGAGCCGTTGGTGTTCTCCTCGGATCAGACCGGGCGTTCCTTGGCCAGGTCGTCGGCGTAGCTGGCCTCGAGGCCGGCTCGAACGGCGTCGAGCTCGACCGCCATGCCGGTGGCGGTGAGGAAGCTCTCGGCGTGGTCGGGAAGGGACTCGAATCGGCCCCAGCTCTCGGGTTGCCACACCTCGCCTCGCCGAAAAGCCTTCGCGCAGTGGAGGAACAGATCGTCGATCTCGATCACGACCGCGCACTTCGGGCGACGGACGAGTTCGTCCCAGCCGCCGAGGAGGTCAGGGTCGGTGGTGATCGACGCCCGGCCGTTCACCCGAAGCGTCTCGTCGGTTCCGGGCGTGAGCACCAGGAGCCCGACGTGGGGGTTGTCGATGATGTTGCGAAGGCTGTCGATCAGGTTGTTGCCGGAGAGGTCGGGAAAGGCCAGTGTCGACTCGTCGAGCACACGAAGCTGGCCCGGCGGGCCACCCCGAGGTGACACGTCACAGTTGCCGTTGCGGTCCGACGTGGCCAGCAAGAAGAACGGTGTCGATCCGATGATGGCCGCGGCCGCCGGATCGATGGCCGTGGTCTTCTTCGCCTCGACCATGGCGCTCGGCGCCCGATAGAGCGCTTGGAGGTCGTCGATCGAGTGGAGCCGATGAGCGGGATCGGGGATCATCGTTCCAGCTTGTCAGAGAAGTGTGAGCGATGGGAGTCGAACGCTCATCGGTGCCAGGGTGCGTCGTCTTCGGTCGGCACGCCGTAGTGCGCAATCGCGTCGGCGACGAGCTGGCGGTCGACGGATCCTTCGAGTGCCAACTGCTCGAGCACCGTGATGACCACGCTCGGCATGTCGGTCTCGAAGAAGGAACGCAGCGCCTCGCGGGTGTCGCTGCGGCCCATGCCGTCGGTTCCGAGCGCGGTGAAGCGTCGGGGGACGAACCGGGCGACGGCTTCGGGCACTGCTCGCATGAAATCGGTGACGGCGACGACCGGGCCCTGGCCTGCGGACAGCAACCGGGTGACGACCGGAACTCGTGGCTCGTCGGTGGGATGGAGCCGGTTCCAACGCTCGGCTTCGAGCGCTTCTTCGCGCAGTCGTTTGTAGGACGTGGCACTCCACAGGTCGACACCGACGCCCCACTGCTCGGCCAACTCCTTCTGGGCGTCTCGCACCGCACCTTGTGCCGTGCCCGAGAAGATGATGCTGGCTCGGTTGGTGAGGTCGGTCGATCCCGGCGACCACCGATAGAGCCCGGCGAGGATGCCCGCACGCGAGCCCTCGGGCATGGGGGGCTGGTCGTAGTTCTCGTTGTACACCGTGAGGTAGTAGAAGATGTCCTCGTTGTCGTGGTACATCCGCTTGAGGCCGTCTTCGATGATGACCGCGAGCTCGTAGGCGAACGCGGCGTCGTAGGCCTGGCAGGCCGGCACGGTCGAGGCCAGCACGAGGCTGTGTCCGTCCTGGTGCTGGAGACCCTCGCCCATGAGCGTGGTTCGACCGGCGGTGGCCCCGGCGAGGAAGCCACGAGCCCGAGAGTCGGCGGCCGACCAGATGAGGTCGCCGACGCGCTGGAAACCGAACATCGAATAGAACGTGTAGAACGGCACCATCGGCACGCCCTGGTGGGCGTACGACGTGGCGGCGGCGATCCACGAAGCGGTCGAGCCGGCCTCGGTGATCCCTTCTTCGAGAATCTGTCCCTGGGCCGATTCGGAGTAGGACAGCAGCAGCTCGTGGTCGACCGGTTCGTACTGCTGGCCGAACGGGGCGTAGATCTCGAACTCGCGGAACATGGAGTCCATGCCGAAGGTGCGGGCCTCGTCGGGAACGATCGGCACGACTCGGCGACCGAACTGCTCGTCTCGCATCAGCTCGCGCAGCAATGAGGTGAGCACCATCGTGGTACTCACCTCTCGCCCGCCGGAGCCAGCGTGGAAGGTCTCGAAGGGCGCCGAATCTGGAAGCGTGAGGGGACGGCGAGCCATGGTCTGGCGATGGGGGACCGAACCATCGAGCGCCGTGCGGCGCTGCATCATGTATTGATGCTCAGGTGAACCCGCAGCGGGGCGGAAGTAGGGCGGAACGCCGTCGACCAGCGACTCCTCGGGGATCTCGTCGTGCAGGTAGAGACGGTCGCGCAACTCGAGCAACTGCTTCTTGGTCATCTTCTTGATCTGGTGCGTCGAGTTGCGGCCCTCGAAGCCCGGCCCAAGGGTCCAACCCTTGACCGTCTTGGCGAGAATCACGGTGGGCTGTCCCGTGTGCTCGGTGGCCGCCTTGTAGGCGGCGTAGACCTTCTGGTAGTCGTGTCCCCCACGAGGGAGCGATCGAAGCTCTTCGTCGGAGAGGTGCTCGACCATCTTGCGCAGGCGCGGGTCGGGGCCGAAGAAGTTCTCGCGGATGTAGGCGCCGGATTCCACGGCGTAGCGCTGGAACTCACCGTCGACGGTGGTGTTCATCTTGTTGACCAGGACGCCGTCGACGTCTCGCTGCAGGAGCTCGTCCCACTTCGACCCCCACACGACCTTGATGACGTTCCAGCCGGCACCACGGAAGACCCCTTCGAGTTCCTGGATGATCTTCTCGTTGCCGCGCACGGGGCCGTCGAGGCGTTGCAGGTTGCAGTTGATGACCCAGGTGAGGTTGTCGAGGCCCTGCCGGCCGGCGAGGGAGATCGAGCCGAGGGTCTCGGGTTCGTCGGTTTCGCCGTCGCCGATGAAACACCACACTCGGCTCTTGCTGGTGTCTTCGATCTTGCGGTTCTGGAGGTACTTGAGGAACCGGGCGTGGTAGAGGGAGTTGATCGGGCCGAGACCCATCGAGACCGTGGGGTACTCCCAGAAGTCGGGCATGAGCCGCGGATGCGGATAGCTCGACAGGCCCTCGCCGCCGACCTCCATGCGGAAGTGGTCGAGTTGGTTCTCGTCGAGACGCCCTTCGAGATAGGCGCGGGCGTACACGCCCGGTGCGGCGTGGCCCTGGAAGTAGATGGCGTCGCCGGCGAGGCCATCTTCCTTGCCGCGAAAGAAGTGGTTGAAACCGACCTCGTACAGTGAAGCCGACGAGGCGAAGGTGGAGAGGTGACCGCCGATGCCGTCGGCGGTCTTGTTCGCCCGCACGACCATGGCCGCCGCATTCCAGCGGATGAACGCTCGGATGCGACGCTCGAGATGTTCGTCACCGGGGAAGAACGGTTGTTGCTCGGTGGGAATGGTGTTGAAGTAATCGGTGGAGACCGACTCGGAGTTGCCGAGCTGGAGACCTCGCGCCCGTTCGTTCATGCGACCGAGGAGGTAGCGCGCCCGCGTCTTGCCGCGCTCGGCGCTGACGGCATCGAGCGACTCGAGCCACTCCGCCGTCTCCTGCGGGTCGATGTCGGGGAGCTGGTTCAAAAACCCGTCGATGGTCATGGTGTCCATTGTGCCCCGAAGCGACATCGATTGGTGCCATCCGGCCAAGTCGGCTAGGCGTGCGTAGCAGACGGAGCCGGCGACGTGGCACGCTGTGACGATGCGTGTTTACACCGATGGTGCCTGTTCGGGAAATCCTGGCCCTGGTGGCTGGGCGTGGGCGATCGACGGTGAGTCGCTGACCGACGGCCTCGTCGTCGAGCAGATGCATGACAGCGGTGGTGAGGCGCAGACCACGAACCAGCGAATGGAACTGCAGGCCGTGCTCGAGGCGGTCATCGCCAATCCCGGCCCGCTCGAGATCGTGTCGGATTCCACCTACGTCGTGAACTGCTTCAACGATCGATGGTACGAGGGCTGGATCAAGCGGGGTTGGCGAAACACGGCCAAGAAACCGGTGGCCAACAAGGACCTCTGGGAACCGCTCATCGAGCGGTACCTGGAGCGAGCCGATGAACTGTCGTTCACCTGGGTCAAGGGGCACTCCGGTGATCGCATGAACGACGTGGTCGACCAGCTCGCCGTCGACGCGTGCAACCGGTTCAAAACCGACGGCGTGGCCCCGTCCGGCACCGACGCGAGCGAGAGCGGTGCGAGCGTGCCCGAAGCCCCATGGGTGACGACCGAAGCGGTCTGGGTGGTCGGCACCACCGAACCGAATGACGACCAGCGTCAGGCGCTCGAGCGTTCGATCGCCGGGCTTCACCCGGCACACGATGTCGCGGTGTCCGGGCTGCGGCGCGGCGTCGAACTCGAAGCAGCCGAGCGGGCTCGTGCCCTCGGCGTGCGCCTCGGTGTCGTCCTGCCCTTTGCCGATCCGGCGAACAAGTGGCCACCGGCCGATCGCAATCGCTTCGACACTCTGGCCGACGGTGCCGACTGGATCGTCGTGCTCGATGGCGACCCGACGCAGCCGGGGCAAGCCGTCGATCAGCGCAACGCATGGCTGCGCTCGAACGTTGCCGGCGCCATCGTCGTCGGCGACGACACGTTGGCATCCAACCTCGAAGGTTTCGGCCTCAGCGTCGTCGCCATCGCCTAGATCGGGCCCGAAGGGCCCGGTGATCAGGCTGCTGCGAGCAGACGAAGGGTGGCGTAGGTCGAGTTCATCTCTCGGCGAATGGCCCACGCCAACGCGATGCGGTCCTCATCGGACTCGAGCCGGGGGTCGTACTCCGACATGGCGGCGGCGTGTGCAGCCTTCAGGTCTGACCACGCTGATCCTGGCTCGACGCCGAGGATCTCGCAGAGCAGGTCGGCTTCGCGGCTGCGTGGAGCGAAGGAGGCGGTCAACGCTGCGTTGCCAACGGGGGTCGGCGGTGCGATCGTCGGCTCGTCGGCGCGGCGGGGTTCGTCGCCATCGGGTTCGTCCAACTCGGCGTCGACGATGTCGGCGTCGTCGGCACCGGTGTCGTGGCCCTCGAGGGCGCTGGCGAAGAGCTCGGAACCAAAGCCCATGCCCTCGCTCGTGGGCGCTTGGGCGAGGAAGCCGGAGTCTCGGTGGTCGGGCTCCAGGATGCCTTCGTGTTCGACGGCATCGTCGGCAAACGGTTCGAACGATGCCTTGGCCGTATGGCTTTCGTGGAAGAGGGTGGCCGGTGCGGCCACCGGCGGCGCTTCGAACGCCAAGGCGTCGCCGGCGATCGGCGGGTCGAAGGCCGGTTGCGCGTCGGGTGCCGGTTCGTAGGCGGGCACCTGGCCGGCGTCGGACTCGAGCTCATGGATCGCGAGGTCAGGAAAGTGCCAGCTCGAGAGATCGACGTTCTCGCTGTCGAGCAGATCGCTGTATTCCGCGTCGTCGGTCGGCCCGACCGCGTCGAAATCGTCGTTGGGTGCGAGTGAGGCGAGGCCGTCAGGAATGCTGGCATTCGGTCCGTCGCTCGCCCCCTCGAAATGGTCGTCGCCGGCCAAGCCCATCAGCCACTCATCGGAGGCTTCGAAGTCATTGTCTTTGTTCTTCGACTTCTTGAGGTTGAAGAGTCCCATCGGTGCCTTTCGCGTGCCCACCCGTCATGAGCACGATGTATCTACGCGGGGGACTCTCCTATCGGCAGGTCTTCTCGGCAATCGACGGTTCGGGCCCAGATTTCTCGATCAGGCGACGAACCGCAGCGAGCGGCGTACCGACAGCGGACGCCGCTCACCCGATGATCACGATCCGGTCACGACGGCATCGAGCCGTTCGAGGGTTGCCGCCATGTTCTTCTCGTGCTTGTCGGGGTAACCCATCCACTCGTAGAACGGGGGGAACCGGGCGACACCCCAGTTGAACGATTCGGTGACCACCGTGGCGTCGCCGTCGGGCTCGAGTTCGTATCGCCACACGTGGTGACCGAAGTGGCGCCATGCGATCACGCGGTTCTCCTCGAACTCGACGACCTCGTTCGAGATGCGGTAGGGCACACCGATCTTCATGTCCATGCCGAACTTGTCGCCGAGCGACAGCCGTTCGGGGTTGTCGGGGTGACCCTTGCGGACGGTGCCCGACCCGTCGATCTCCTGGTGACGTGCGGGGTTGGCCAACAGATCGAAGATCACGTCGGCCGGCGCCTCGATTCGGCGGGTTGCCGAAACGATCTTGTCGTTCGATGACATCAGTTTCCTCCAACGAGGTCGCGCAGGGCGGCCTCGACATCGGTGTAGGTGAACTCGAATCCTGCGTCGGTGAGCGCGCTCGGAAGCACTCGCATGCTGTCGAACAAGAGCGCATCGGCCATGTCGGAACCGAGCAGCAGCTTGGGGCCGAAGGCAGGGACACTCAGCACGGTCGGTCGACCCAGCGCCGCGCCGAGCGCCTTGGTGTAGGTGGCGTTCGTGACCGGATTGGGTGCGGTGAGGTTGACCGGTCCGTTCAGTTCGGCGCCAAGAAGGAAGATCATGGCGGCGACGATGTCGTCGATGTGGATCCACGAGGTGTACTGACGGCCGTTGCCGAACTTCCCGCCGAGGAAGAGCTTGAAGAGCGGCAGGGTCTTGGCCAGGGCTCCGCCGTCCGGTGACTGCACGATGCCCGTGCGCAGGAACGTGGTGGGAATGCCGGCGTCGACGGCCAGTTGCGCCGATGCCTCCCATTTCACGCACAGGTCGGCGAGGAAGTCGTCGGCCGGCGGGCTCGATTCGGTGAGAATCGTGTCGCCCTGATCGCCGTAGTAGCCAATGGCCGAGCCCGAGAGGAACACCTTCGGTGGCGTGGTGAGCCCGGCGAGCGCCGAGGCCAGGAGCGAGGTGCTGCCCGTACGGCTCTCGACCAGGACTTGCCGGTAGCTGTCGCTCCAGCGCTTGTCGCCGATGCCGGCACCGGCGAGATGGATCACGGCGTCGAGGCCCTCGAGCGATTCGGCGTCGAGTTCGCCTTTCGCGGGATCCCAACGGATCTCGTCGGCGCCCGCCTTCGGCGCTCGGCGCACGACGGCGATG
This sequence comes from uncultured Acidimicrobiales bacterium, assembly GCA_963698395.1. Lineage (GTDB taxonomy): Bacteria > Actinomycetota > Acidimicrobiia > Acidimicrobiales > SZUA-35 > JBBQUN01. The sequence continues at coordinate 204,549 of CAVOQQ010000004.1, read as the reverse complement.
GGGCGGTGGCCCGCGGCCTCGAGCGCGGGGCGCAGGGCCGAGCCGATCAGCCCGCTCGATCCGGTGATGGCGACGTCCATGGGTGCTACTCCGTCCGGTCACGACGCACGATGCGTCTTCTGTGAGGCTAGGTCGTCGCCGGGCGATCACGTGACACCGGGCCCGTGCATCGCCCTCAGCGCGCACTAACCTGCCATCGATGAGTACACGGCTCCTGCTCGGACTCTCGCTCGCCACGGGCATCATGATTCTGGTCGCCTTTGCGGCACAGGTGATCCTTTGGCAGTGACCCTGGGCGATCACCTGAACCTTGGCGATCACCTGACCCCGGCGATCAGGTGACCGTGGCGGTCAGCGGTGCGTGGCCGCAACCGCATCGTTGGTGACCTACTACGGACCGTCGGCAAGATCAAATGCCGCGACCGCATCGATCGCAGTGCCGGGCGCACCAGCTAGGCTCGGCGTGCTCGCTCGCTTCCGGAGGTGGTTCCCCTGACCAGCCAACATTTCGACGTTGTTGTCATCGGAGGTGGCCCGGGTGGGTACGCCTCGGCGCTCTATGGTGCGTCGGCAGGGCTCAACATCGCTCTCGTCGAGATGAACAAGATGGGTGGGACCTGCCTGAACGTGGGCTGCATCCCGGCCAAGGAACTGCTCGAGACCGCTGCGGTGCAACGCACGGTGAACCACGCAGCCGAATTCGGTGTCCTCGCCAAGGCCAAGGGTCTCGACTGGGACACCACGATGAACCGGAAGCAGTCGATCATCGACAAGCTGGTCGGTGGCGTCACCGGTTTGCTGAAGAACCGGAAGGTCACTCTGTTCGACGGAAAGGGCACGCTCGGAGCCGATCACTCCACGGTCACCATCAGCGGTGGCGCCTCGGGTGATGTCGCCATCTCTGGGTCGGCCATCATTCTCGCCTCGGGCTCGGTACCCCGCACGATTCCCGGCTTCCCGATCGACAAGCGTCGCATCGTCACCTCCGACGAGATGCTCTCCATCAAGGAACTCCCCAAGCGGGCGGTCGTCATCGGTGGCGGAGCCATCGGTTGTGAGTTCGCCTCCATGATGGCCGACCTCGGCTCGAAGGTGACCATCATCGAGGCCGCGCCGAAGATCCTCGTCAACTGCGACGACGACATCATTCGGGTGGTCGAGCGCAACTTCGCAAAGCGCGGCATCGACGTGTTCGCCGGCGTCGGCGTCACCGGTCAGACCACCACCGACGACGGCGTCGTGGTCTCGTTCGGCGAGGACCAGACCATCGAGGCCGACACCGTGGTGGTGTCGATCGGCCGCCGGCCGCTCTCGGAATCGCTCGGCCTCGAGGTCACGCAGGTCGGGGTCGACGAGCGTGGTTTCATCGTCGCCGACCCCTACTGCCGCACCACCGTCGATGGTGTCTGGGCCGTTGGTGACGTCATCGACACCGCCCAACTCGCCCACGTCGGCTTCATGGAAGGCATCGTCGCCATCACCGACATCCTCGGTGAAGAGGCCATGCCGATCGACTACACCAAGCTGCCGTGGTGCATCTACTGCCAGCCCGAGGTCGCCTTCGCCGGCCTGACCGAATCCCAGGCTCGTGAAGCCGGCCACGACGTGATCGTGTCCAAGCATCGCTACGCCGGCAACGGTCGGGCGATGATCGTCGGCGAGACCGATGGTCTCGTGAAGATCATTGCCGACAAGCAGGCCGACGGCACCGGCGGCCAGATCCTCGGTGTGCACATGGTCGGACCATGGGTCACCGAACAGCTCGGCCAGGGCTACATGGCGGTCAACTGGGAAGCAACGGTCGACGAGATCGCCCAGTTCATCCAGCCGCACCCCACCATGAGCGAGCTCTATGGCGAATCCGTTCTGGCCCTCACCGGTCGATCCCTTCACGGCTGATTCCGCCGTGACCCTTCCGACCTACCAACCCGCACGCACCTACCCCAAACAACAGGAGCCAACCCGACGTGGCTGATATCGAAATGCCCCAGCTGGGCGAGACCGTGACCGAGGGAACCATCACCCGCTGGTTCAAGCAGGTCGGCGACACGATCGCCATCGACGAAGTGCTCTTCGAGGTGTCGACCGACAAGGTCGACACCGAGGTGCCGTCGCCGCTTGCCGGGACCATCACCGAGATCCGCGTGCCCGAAGGCGACACCGTCGACGTCGGCACCGTGCTCGCCGTCGTCGGCGACGGCGCAGCCGCTCCTGCCCCGGCCCCCGAAGCGGCGGCCCCGGCTCCCGCTCCTGCTCCCGCTCCGGCTCCTGCTCCTGCACCGGCTCCTGCCCCTGCGCCCGCACCGGCTCCGGCTCCTGCGCCCGCACCGGCTCCGGCTCCTGCGCCCGCCCCCGCTCCCGCACCGGCTCCCGCTCCTGCCGCCGCTGGTGATACGGCGACCCGCAAGGTGCTCTCGCCCGTCGTTCGCCATCTGATCAACGAATACGGCCTCGACGTCGACCAGATCTCGGGCACCGGACTCGGTGGTCGCATCAGCCGAGACGACGTGCAACGTCACATCGAGGCGACCAAGGCCACGGCAGCCGCAGCAGCTGCTGCCCCGGCCCCCGCTCCCGCCCCGGCCCCCGAAGCGGCGGCCCCGGCACCGGCTCCCGAAGCGGCGGCCCCGGCACCGGCTCCCGCCCCGGCTCCGGCTCCCTCGCCGGCGGCAGCGGCCCCTGCCGTGCAGGCATCGGCTCGAGACACCGTCGTTCCGCTCACCAACATCCGCCTCCGCACCGGCGAGCACATGGTGATGTCGAAGGCGGTGGCTCCCCACACCCTGACCGCGATCGAGGTCGACTACGAAAACGTCGATCAAGTACGCAAGGCAGCGGGCAAGGCCTTCAAGGAGCAGGAGGGCTTCAGCCTCACCTACCTCCCGTTCATCTCGCGGGCCATCATCGATGCGCTGCGCGAATACCCACACCTGAATGCCTCGGTTGGTGACGGCGAACTCATCGTCCATCAAGAGATCAACATGGGGATCGCCGTCGACCTCGATTTCCAGGGTCTCCTGGCGCCGGTGGTCCGCCAGGCCGACGGCAAGCGGCTGCGGGCGATCGCTCGAGACATCTCCGACGTCGCTCGTCGTGCCCGCTCGAAGCAGTTGTCGCCCGACGACCTCCAAGGTGGCACGTTCACCATCACCAACGCCGGTAGCTACGGCACGATGATGCAGTTCCCGATCATCAACCAACCGCAGGTCGCCATCATGTCGACCGACGCCGTCAAGCGGAAGCCCGTCGTCATCGAGGATTCCTTCGGCAACGAGAGCATCGGCATCCATTCGGTCGGTGTCCTCGCCATGGCGTGGGACCACCGAGCGATCGACGGCGCCTACGCCGCAGCCTTCCTGGCTCGAGTCTCCGAGATCCTCGAGACCCGAGACTGGGCTGCGGAGCTGGCCTAGGCATCATGACCGTTGGGCTCGACCAGTCTTCGGAGACGTCTCGGCAACGCGAGGCGCTCCACGTTCGCTGGCTTGGGCGAGTTCGCTACACCGAGGCTCTTGATCTCCAGCAGCAGATGGTCAGCGGCGACGCCGACCATCTGCTGCTGCTCGAGCACCCGCCGGTCTACACCCTTGGTGTTCGCACCAAACCCGAGCACCTCCTCGTCGATCCCACCGAGTACGGCGCCGAGGTGGTCGAGGCCAATCGTGGTGGCGATGTCACCTTCCACGGACCGGGTCAACTCGTTGGCTACCCGATCCTGACGGTGCCCGGCCGACGCGGCGGCGGCATGGCCGACACGGTGGCCTACGTCACCAGCGTCGAGCAGAGCATCATCGACGCCCTGGCCGAGATCGGGCTCGCGTCCGGACGCATCGCCGGGTGCGCCGGCGTGTGGATCGATCCCGACGGCGATGACGCCCGCAAGATCGCTGCCATCGGGGTTCGCCTGGTTCGCGGTCGGTCGATGCATGGATTCGCCCTCAACGTCGACGTCGACATGGGGTGGTTCGATCACATCATTCCGTGTGGGATCGCCGATCGTGGTGTCACGTCGCTCGCGGCCGAGGGCTTCGATGTCTCCATGGCCGAGGTGGCAGAGATCGTCGGCCGCCACGCAGCGAACAACCTCGCTCCGGGTCGACCGATCGAACGACACGACGTCGCCCACCGAGTGTCATCGAGCGATCTCGCACCGTTCACTCGGGGCGAGGGGCCGGGCGAAACGATCAAACCCGAGCGAGCAGGCGTTCCGGTACAACTCGGGCGTCGTCTCGACCAGGCAGGAGTCGACGAAGGGCTCGACGTCAGCGCCCGCAAACCCGACTGGATGCGGGTCAAGCTCTCGACCGGCGAGGAGTTCCGTCGTCTCTCCAAGGTGTCGCGCGATCTCGGGCTCGTCACCGTGTGCGAAGAGGCCGGCTGTCCGAACATCTTCGAGTGTTGGAACGAGGGCACCGCCACGTTCATGTTGCTCGGTGAGCGGTGCACTCGAGCCTGTGGCTTCTGTCTGGTCGACACCCAGAAGCCGGAGTCGGTCGATCTCGGCGAACCCGATCGCATCGCGAGCGCCATCGCCGATCTCCAGCTCGACTTCGCGGTGCTCACCATGGTCGCTCGTGATGATCTCGACGACGGCGGTGCGGGGATCGTCGCCGACACGGTTCGTGCCATCCACACCCGCACTCCCGGCGTCGGCGTCGAAGTGTTGATCTCGGATCTGAAAGGTTCACACGACGATCTCGCCGTCGTGTGCGACGCACGTCCCGAGGTACTCAACCACAACATCGAGACCGTCGCTCGGCTGCAGCGAGCGGTCCGCCCGTCGGCCGGCTATGCGAGGAGCTTGGCGCTCCTAGCTCGGGCGAAGCAGATGGGGATGACCACCAAGTCGGGCATGATCGTGGGCATGGGTGAGACGCCGGCCGAGGTGCGGGCCACGCTGGTCGATCTCCATGCGGTTGGCGTCGACATCGTGACGATCGGCCAGTACCTACGCCCGACGACGCACCACCTGCCGGTGCATCGTTGGTGGACACCGGAAGAGTTCGCCGAACTGAAGGTCTTCGGCGAAGCGGTGTTGGGAATCCCGCATGTCGAGTCGAGCCCGTTGACCCGGTCGTCTCATCACGCGGCGAGTGCCGCAGCGAATGCTGGTGTGACAGCGAATGCTGGTGTGACGCGAATGCTGACAGCGAATGCTGGTGTGACAGCGAATGCTGGTGTGACAGCGAATGCTGGTGTGACTGCGAGCTGAGTCGCTCAGCCGACGAAGGTGACGAAGTCTTCGATCGGCATGCGGGGGGATCGAAGACGGTTCACCGGGGCGTCGGGGTCGGCGTGGCCGATGGCGACGCCGCAGAACAGCATCTCGTCGTCGGGTGCGCCGACGAAGTCGGCAACGGTGCGGGGCCAGCTGGCCCAGGCTTCCTGGGGACAGGTGTCGAGACCGGCCTCGGTGGCGAGGAGCATGAAGGTCTGGAGGAACATGCCGAGGTCGGACCACTGGGGTGGTCCCATCTTCGAGTCGATGAAGCAGAAGATCGCGGCGGGCGCACCGAAGAACTCGTAGTTGCGGGCGAGATGGGCGTAGCGGGCGGCCTTGTCCTCTCGGGCGATGTTCATGGTCTCGTACATCGCTTCGCCGAGGGCGAATCGGTTCGTCCGGTAGGGCTCCCAGAGGTTCGGCGGGTAGATGTCGTACTGCGGTCGTTCGCTCGGTGCTTCGGCCACCTTGGCAACGAGGGCGTTCGTGGCGTCACCATTGACCACGTAGATCCGCCATGGCTGCACGTTGCCGCCCGAGGGGCGCGTGAGGCGACGCGGAGCAGGTCGGCGATCTGTTGGTCGCTGACCGGCGTCGGGAGAAACGCTCGGATCGAGGCGCGGGTGTTGACTGCGGTGGTGACGTCCATCGGCATGTACTAGCCGCGTTGGAGCGAGCAGGCGAAGTGAGCGCTGCACCGCCCAGCACGACCGCCCAGCACGACCACCCAGCACGACCACCCAGCACGACCACGCAGTGCCAACGATCGCGTCAGGTGTTGAGTAGTGGGGCCAGCGCTTGTCGGAGGTCGTCGACCAGGTGGACGAACTCCACACCCGCCTCTTGCGGCAACACCGCGTCGTCATCGAGCAGATGCAGGCAGGCGAGCAGGTTCGCGTAGTCGACGACGTCGGGCGAATCGTCCTCACGCGTCTTCCAGGGCTCGTGGTGGAGTTCGACGATACGAGCGACGACCGGGTCGATCTTCCACAGTCGAAGCAGATAGCCGCCGAGCGTCGCATGATCGACGCCGGCGAAGGCTCGCTCGCGCCAAGAGTGCTCGGACTCATCGGTCACCTGGCGATAGAGGTCGTAGGCGCTGTCCGGGAAGAGCACCGAGCATGGCGACCTGACCGATGTCATGGAGCACCGCTGCAAGGAAAAGGCGGTCGTCTTCACCGGCGACCTTGCGTGCGAGGTTGGCCAGTTCGATCGAATGCTGGTTCGCCCGTTCCACGAGGCGACGCTGATCGGGCCCGAGATTGCTCGCACCTTCGGTGGCGAGCACCACGCCGGTCGTGCAGTTGAGCCCGAGTCGGGTGACGGCTTCGCTGGCCGAGCGGGCCGGCGAGTTGAACGCGAAGAACGCCGAGTTCGCCATGTTGATGAGCTGGGCGGTGACGCTCACGTCTTGCTCGAGCATCTGGCCGATCTCGTACAGCGACTTGCCGCTCTGGGCGGCGTGGCGGAGCTCGGTGTAGAGGCCCGGGTCGCGACGGCAGGCGATCGAGTCGCTGCATGATGTGGGTGAGCGCGCCAGGGTTGTCACTGGCGAGCACGGCGACGGCTCGTTCGCCGGCGTCTCGAAGGGTCGACGCCAGGCCGGGGAGGGCGACGACGTCATGGCAGACCGAGGAGACTTCTTCGGCGCTCTTGGAGTCGCCGAGCGCCACCACGGCGATGCGGGCGACGCCGGGCATGTGGGTGCGAACCTTGGCAAGGAACTCCACGCCCTGACGAACGGGGTTGCGATAGTCGATCACCATCAGCTCGTACTTGCTGGACTTCAGCCGTTCGATGGCCTGGCGCAGCGACAGCGCATGATCCACATACCAATCGTCTCGATGCCCAGGGAGTTCGAGCGCCGGGAGCCCGCTACCCACCTTGGGATTGAACACTGAGTACTCGCACGAGTGATGACCTCCTGGACTGGAGCTTCGTCGTCGGTCGGTGTGCCATGAGCAACGGCGCAAGGTTTTTGGAATCGCTCGGCCTCGGGTCGGGTTCCCACCGGCGTGCTCGATCGACGCCTCCGCCCGCTGACCAACGATCTCCTCGCCGTTCCTGCCCGGTCCATCGGTCTCGACCCGGTGCGTCTGACGCTGCTCGGGATGGTGATCGGCCTGGCGAGCGCCGTCTTCGCCAGCCAGGAATGGTGGCTCGCTGCGCTGTGCGCCTTCGTCGCCAACCGCCTGCTCGACGGCCTCGATGGTGCGGTGAGTCGGCAACGTTCGAAGGCAACCGACGCCGGCGCCTACCTCGACGTCGTTGCCGACACGATCGTCTATGTCGCCGTGCCGCTCGGGGTTGCCTTCGGTCACGATCGAGAGACCGTGTGGGTGGCCTCTGCGCTGCTCCTCGGGTCGTTCGCCTTCAACCTGATCAGCTGGAGTCATCTCTCGGCATTGCTCGAACGTCGGCGAGCCGGTGCCGGGGTGACGGGCGAGCTCACGGGTGTCACCATGCCCCGGGGATTGGTCGAGGGGACCGAGACGATCGTGTGGTTCGTGCTCTTCCTCGCCTTCCCGCAGTGGATCGTGATGTGGATGGTCTCGATGGCGGTCGCCGTCGCCGTCGGGGCCGTGAAGCGAGTGCGGCACGGCATGGTGCAGCTCGAGTCGCTCGAACGGGTTGCGAGCGGCACCAACGCCGTGTGCGATGGCTGAAGGTCGAATCGACGACTCGAGCCGGCGAGAAGATCGCCGGCGAGTTGACGGTGAACCGAAGCGACGAATTCGGCCGCGATGGTCGATCGTCGTCGCTTGGCTCGTCGCCGTGCTCTCGTTCGCCGCCGTCGCTCGCGCTCGTGGCCTGACCCCGCTCGAGCTCACCGACGCATTCGGCCAGGCGATACGCGGCAACTGGTGGGGGCCGGCGGCGTTCGTTGCTGCGTACGCGATCCGACCGGTGATCGCGTTCCCCGGATCGTTGCTGACCGTGCTCGCCGGGGTGATCTTCGGCCCGTTCTGGGGAACGCTCTGGGTGGTTGTCGGTTCGAATGCGTCGACGGCGGTGACCTACACGGCCGGGCATGTCGTCGGCGCGGATCGTGATCAGTCCCGGATGCCGGGGGCGGTGCTCCGCCAGGTCGAGCGGGCCCGACAGCAACCATTCGTGGCCACGATGCTGATGCGCCTGCTGTATCTGCCCTTCGATGCCGTTGGCTGGGTGGCCGGGTTCGCCCGGCTGTCGTTCTGGCCGTTCCTTGCCGGATCCGCCATTGGTACCGTGCCCGGCATCGTCTCGTTCGTGGGGTTCGGGGCTTCGATCGATGCCGTCGGCGCCGATCAGCCATCACTCGACCTTCCCCTCCTCGGCGCCTCGGCTGCTCTGGCCGTTGCCGGGATCGCCCTCTCGCGCTGGCTCAGCCGTCGTCATCGCGACGCAACCGAAGCATTGGTGTCACCATGACCACGCCCCGTCCCACCGACCGCAACGTCGATGCCATCGTGATCGGCGCCGGCTCCGGCGGGTTGACCGTCGCCGTCGGGTTGACCCGTTTCGGCAAGTCGGTGGCCATGATCGAGCGTCACCAGATCGGTGGTGACTGCACCAACGTCGGTTGCATCCCGTCGAAGTCACTGCTGCATCTCAGCGAACACGTCGACGACTCGGCACCCGCACCCGCAGCCGCTTCGGTCGACGTGCTCGAGCGTGTGCGACAGCGTCGCGACCGGCTGCGAAACGAAGAGCACGAACGGTTCACTACCACCGACGATCTGACCCTCCTCTACGGCGACGCCACCATCACGGCGGCCGGGGTGGTCGAGGTGGCTGGGTCCGACGGAATCGAGGTGCTGCGAGCCGACCACATCGTCGTTGCGGTCGGCTCCCGGCCCCGACTCCTCGATCTGGGGGTTGCGGCCGATCGACTCATCACCAACGACGAGCTGTTCGAGCTCGAGACCCGCCCCGAACGACTGACGATCGTGGGCGCCGGACCGGTCGGGCTCGAGATGGCGCTCGCCTTCAACCGGCTCGGCAGCAGGGTGACCGTGATCGAACAGAGCGATCAGGTGGCGCCGGGGGTGTTCCGGGAGGCAGCCGAGGTGGTGCAGCACGAGCTCGAACGACTCGGTGTCGAGTTCATGCTGTCGACGCATGCCGAGGCAACGCTGCCGGCGGTCTCCGAAGCCGACAAGGTCTTGGTCGCTGTCGGCCGGCTACCCAACACCGAAGGGCTGGGGCTCGAAGCCGCAGGGGTCGAGCTCGATGAGCAGCGGCGCATCGTCATCGACGATCGAGGCCGGACCTCGGCTGACGGGATCTGGGCCACCGGCGACTGCACCAACCGCACGGGCACCACGCACGGCGCGAATGCCTGGGGGCGGCGGATCATCAAGTCGATCGTGGCTCGCGCGCTACCCATCGGGCACGAGCCGCTCGAACCTCGAGTGATCTTCACCACGCCAGAGCTGGCGTCGATCGGCAACCAACCGATCGACGTGCCGTCCGACGTGCGTCGGATTCGATTCGAGTTGAGCGACGCCGATCGTGGCTACACCGACGAACTCGACGACGGTCTGATCATCGTCGACGTCCGTCGTCTGACCGGCAAGATCATCGGTGCCACCATCGTGGGCCCTCGGGCCGGAGAGCTCATCTCGGTCTTTGCCCTGGCGATGCACGTCGGCATCCCCTTGCAGAAGTGGTACGGCACGGTCTGGCCGTACCCGAGCTACGCCGATGCGCTCGGACGAGTCGTCGATCTCTACATGGGTGAGGCCCTCGGCTCGATCCCGAGCGATGCCCTTCGCTGGGCAAGGGGTCGCCTGGGCGCAGCGCGACGTCGCGACTAGTTCGTCGGCTTGGCCGAGCGAGGTTCGTTGCCGAACCAGACGCGCACACCGATCATCCACGCAAGGTGCAGCAGCACCATGCCCACACGGCCACGTGTCGCCCAGCCGACGAGGGCGATGAGCATGCCGACCTGGTGACCGAGAATGCCGAGCCGATGACGATTCGCCTTGAGCTGGGTCAGACGCGCCACGATCGGCAGTGCCAGGCCGTAGCCGAGGAGGAGGAGAACGGTGCTCAGGGGATGCACGGTTTCAAGGATGCCGCCAAACCTGTCAGACTCTCCCCGATGGCTGGACGTGATCGAGCGAGTGGGGTGCACGACCTCGGTGGGCGGACGGGCTTCGGCCCGGTGCCGATCGACGATCTCGGCCCGTTCCATGAACCATGGCAGGGGCGAGCGTTCGCCGTCACCCAGTTCTCGCAGGCGATCGCCGGCTTCAACACCGATGCTTTTCGCCATGGGATCGAACGCGAGCAGCCAGACGCCTATCTGCGGCTCGACTACTGGTCGAAATGGGTGCGCAACGCCGAGCGCATGTTGGTCGAGGGCGGCGTGCTGGCCCCCGACGCGGTCGACGCCGAACTCGAGCATCGGGCGGCCGACGGCGTGATCAGCCGCACCACCGATGCGCTGCCACCGCAGCAGCGTTCGAGCGAGGCCGAGCCGGCCACCTCGCCGAGATTCTCGATCGGCGACCGGGTCCGGGTCCGTTCGAAGCGAACCGACGGCGGGCACAGCCGGCTCCCCGGCTACGTCGAAGGGCGCCTCGGGACGGTCGTGATGCTCAACGGGGGCTGGATCTTCCCCGACACCCACGCCCACGGTGCGGGGCTCGACCCTCAGTGGGTGTACGCCGTCGACTTCGTTGCCGACGATCTCTGGAGCGATGCCGGCGACCACCGCGTTCGCGTCGATCTGTTCGAGCCCTACCTGGAGTTCTCATGACCGAACCCGACCCTGTCCATGAACACCCGGGCGCTGACGATGCGGCGCTTCGGGTCGAGGCGATCGAGTCGCTGCTGGTCGAAGCCGGGCTCGTCGAACCAGCGCGCATCGACGCCCTGATCGAGCGTTACGAGACCGAGATCGGACCGCTCAACGGGGCGAAGGTCGTGGCCAAGGCGTGGACCGATCCCGCCTATCGTCGACGACTGCTCGACAACGGCACCGCCGCCATCGCCGAACTCGGCTTCGGCGGTGCCCAGGGCGAGAAGATGGTCGTGGTTCCCAACGGCGAGTCGGGCGATGGCGTTCGAGTCCACAACGTGGTCGTCTGCACGCTGTGTTCTTGCTACCCGTGGCCGGTGCTGGGCCTGCCACCGGCCTGGTACAAGTCGCCGGAGTACCGAGCTCGGGCGGTTCGGGAGCCCCGAGCCGTGTTGGCCGAGTTCGGCACCGAACTCGACGACGAGGTCGAGATACGGGTATGGGACTCCTCGGCCGAGATCCGCTACCTGGTGTTGCCGGAGCGGCCGGCCGGCACCGAGCATCTGAGCGAGGACGAGCTGGCCGAGCTGGTCCATCGAGACGCCATGATCGGGGTCCGACTCGCCGGCGCGGTCACGGAGACGAGCGGTCCATGAGCGAGCTCACCCTGGCGATCGACGGCCCATCGGCACCGCCGAGACTCAACGGCGAGATCGTGTTCGACGCACCCTGGCAGAGCCGCGTGTTCGGACTGACCGCCGCGCTGGTCGAGGCCGAGCGCCTCGCCTGGCCGGACTTCCAGCGGGCGTTGATCGCCAGGGTCGGCGCCGCCGACGCCTCGGGAATCGACGACTACTGGGGCTGCTGGCAGGACGCACTCGGCGATTGCTGCTGCGCCAACGGTCTTCTCACCGACGAGGAATGGCAGGCACGAGCCGAAGCCTTGGCGGCCCGACCGGCCGGACACGACCACAGCCACGACCACAGTCACGACCACAGTCACGACCACAGTCACGACCACGGGGAAGATCATCATGGCCATCACTGAGGTCCGAGGGGCCGAACTCCACCACGACCGGACCGGCTCGGGCCCGTCACTCGTGTGGGGGCACGGCCTCACCATGAGTCGGGAAGCCGATGATCGAGGGGCGATGATCGACTGGTCTGCCGTCCCGGCGGATCTGCTCCGCTACGACGCACGTGGCCACGGTCTGTCGACCACCACGAGTGATCTGGCCGGCTATGGGTGGGATGCCCTGGCCCAAGACCAGCTGGCCCTGACCGGCGCACTCGGCATCGAGACCTACCTCAGCGGGGGAGCGTCGATGGGATGCGCGACCGCGCTCCATGCCGCCGTGGCGGCGCCCGGACGCATCACGGGACTCATCCTGATGATCCCGCCCACCGGCTGGGAGACCCGAGCGGCGCAAGCCGACCAGTACGCAGCGGGAGCAGCAGTGGTCGAGGCCAAGGGGGTCGAACCGATGATCGCCGCCCGGCGAGCCATGGCCCCGCCCGACCCCTATGTCAGCGACGAGACCTACCACGACCGGCGCGACGCGGTCCTGCGCGCGTGGGACCCCGCCCGCCTGGCAACGGCGTTGCGTGGCGCGACCGGGGCCGACCTGCCACCGCGCGAGTCGATCGCCGAGATCGCCGTACCGACGCTGATCCTCGCCTGGACCGGTGATCCTGGCCACCCCCAGTCGACGGCCGAAGAGCTCCATCGCCTGATCGACGGCTCGACGCTGTCACTGGCATCGACCAGCGGCGATCTCGACACCTGGACGGCGCAGATCGCCGGGTTCGTGTCCGACTTCTGAGGTCGACCACCATCCGAGGCCGACCGTCCTGTCGATTCGACTAGCGCAGTTCGCCGCGCAGCTTGCGGGTCGACAGCAGACGCATTCGGCCGGCGAGGTCACGCACATAGGCCCGCACATCGGCGTGGGCGAGTTCGAAGGCAACCAGCAGCTTGTCGCAATGCAGGTACGGCGGCGTGTCGAGAAGCTCGAGCTCGGCCGAATCGATGATGCGCTCGGTCTCCGCCGGCGAAATCAGGAACGAACGCGGGAGCATCCGCCTCGACGCCGAGCGCCGGAGTCGCCGCTGGAAACGCTCGCCGACGTCGCTCAGCGGCTTCGGATCGAGCGCGACGCTTGCCATCAGCTCGAGGGTCTCGGCAAGGTCGGCCTCGGCCTGCAGCAAGAGCCCCGGCGTCATCGGTCCGAGCGAACGAACACTGCGTCGGAACCGGAGGGTCGCCGCAGCGAACTCCTCGAACTCCTCGTCGATCACGGCCTTGGCCGCGTCGGCGAACCGGTCGGCGAGCGGGCTGGCGACGGATCGCCAGAACTCCGCAGTGGAGGGCGCCAGACCATTGGCGATCTGGCGCCCTACTTCGCGTTGCGTCTGCAGAAGCGCACGGTCATCGAGTTCATGCGAACGGCGAACGGCCTCGAGCCGTTCGTTCGCACGACTGCTGGTGACGACGGCGCGATCGGTCAGTCTCGCCCTGACCTTGTGGTAGTCGGAGCCGTTGTCTGCTCCGCCACCGGCGCGTTCGTCCAGCGTGATGTGGATTCCACCTCGTTGATGTTCCGTGCTCACTCCTACTCCGCTTCAGGTTCCCGCTTCCCACCTCCATCGGTCGCAGCCCATCGCCTTGAAGGGCCGTATGGCCCAACTATCATCAGGATCGTCTCTAGCTCTGGGCGTTCCTCACCGTGACACCGGCGCGGGGGTCATGACACCGGCGAAGGGCCGTGACATCGCACAAGACCCTGCCACCGCCGAAGCCGCCAGGGTGAGCAGCGGGCCGGTAGTCTCGGGAAATGTTTGCTGAGCGAATGTCACGGGTCAGGGCCGCCATGGCCGAGCAGGGCGTCGATGTCCTGCTCCTGTCGGTGGGGCCCGATCTTCCCTGGCTGATCGGCTACGAGGCCATGCCGCTCGAGCGGCTCACGATGCTCGTGGTTCCGGTCGACGCCGAGGCCCGGCTCGTCATCCCGGCCTTCGAGACGGCCCGCGTGGTCGATCGTCCTGATCTGTTCGCCATCGACGGCTGGGAGGAGACCGACGATCCGATCGAGCGAGTGGCCAGCACCGTGGGCACCGGCACGTCGGCCGCCGGCAAGACCATCGCCATCGGCGACCACACCTGGAGCCGTTTCACCGTCGATCTCCAGCACGCACTGCCAGGGGCCAGGTGGCGCCGCGCGACCGACGTGGTCGGCAGCCTCAGGCGAGTGAAGGACCAGGCCGAGATCGACGCGTTGCAGCGCGCCGCCAGTGGCGTCGATCGCATCGCAGCGGCGCTCCAGGCAGGCGAGATCCCGCTGATCGGGCGGACCGAGGCCGATGTCTCGGCCGAACTCGGTCGCCGCATCCTCGCCGAGGGCCACGCCAAGGTGAACTTCGCCATCGTTGCTTCCGGTCCGAACGCCTCGAGCCCCCATCATCACGCCGGCGACCGCGTGATCCAGCCCAATGAGGTCGTGCTGTGCGACTTCGGCGGGACCACGGCCGAACCACACGGCGAGCCCGGCTACTGCTCCGACATCACCCGCTGTGTCTACACCGGCACCCCCGATCCGGAGTTCGCCGAATCGTATGCGCTGTTGCAGCGGGCACAGGCCGAAGCAACCGCCGCAGCGGTCGCCGGTGCCGAGGCCCAGACACCCGACCGGGTCGCTCGCGAGCGGCTCGCCGAAGGTGATCTGGCCAAGTACTTCGCGCACCGCATCGGCCATGGCATCGGGGTCGAAGCCCACGAAGATCCGTACCTGGTCGAGGGCAACACCGAATCGCTCCTCGCCGGCAATGCGTTCTCCATCGAGCCCGGCTTCTACGTCCCCGGTCGCTGGGGCGCTCGCCTCGAAGACATCGTGGTCGCCACGCCCGACGGCCCTCGTTCGCTCAACAACGCCGACCGGTCACTCGCCGTCGTCGAGGCCTGACCTTTGTTCGATCTCCATGGCGCCTCGGTGCTCCTGCAATGGGCCACCGGCGGGCTGCTCTTCACCTGGGTCACCACCCGCCGGCGCGAAGTCGGCCTCGGGTATGGGTGGACCATGCGCATCACCTTCGGGCTGATGGCGCTCGCTGCCTTCCTTCTCGGCGTGTTCTTCGGCTTCCGTCCGGTGAGGGAACTGTCGTCGGCCGGAGTCGTGTTGGCGACGAGCTATGCCTTCATCCAGTCCTACCGCCGGCGAGCGGTCGGCGTCGCCGGTCAGCGAGAACTGGCCGAGGAGCGGTCGTTGCGCGTTGCGGCGATGACCGGCATCGATCGCGACGCGAAGGCGAAGACGGCAGAAGGTCCCGAGTTCGACCCTCGCCTCGACCTGGTTGCACCAGCCATCGGCATGGTCGGCCTCGTTGCCGCAGGGATCGCCGCCGGTGACCCGGCCTGGCTGCAGGTGGCGCGCATGATCGTCGGCGCGCTGTTCCTCGGCGCCGTCAGCGACGCCATGCTGCTCGGTCACTGGTATCTGGTCCAGCCCGGTCTCAGTCGAGGCCCGCTGCTCGAACTCGTGAAGTGGACCGCGATCTGGTGGCTTCCCGAGGTGATCCTGCTCCTGCTGCCGACCGGCATGATCTCGGCGCTGAACGGCACGATCGACGACGGCTACGGCGGCATGCTGGGCTGGTTCTGGGTGGCGAGTGCCGTCACCACCATCGGGTTGGTCTACGTGACCCACCTCGCGCTCAAGGAACGGCAGTACTCCGCCGTGATGGCAGCGACAGGATTGCTGTACCTTGCGATCTTGACCGCCTTCGGCACCGACCTCGTCGCTCGTGCCATCCTGTCGATCTAGCGCTCGAACCTGCAAAGGAAGCCCACCATGCCGAGAACCGTCTGGAGCGGAGCGATCAGCTTCGGTCTCATCTCGATCCCGGTGAAACTGTTCAGCGCGGTCAGCCACCAAACCGTGCGCTTCAACCAGATCGACTCCAAGTCGGGTGCCCGGGTGAAGATGGTGCGCACCTCGGCCAAGACCGGCGAAGAAGTGCCCTACGGCGACATCGTGAAGGGCTACGACCTCGGTGATGACAACTATGTGATCCTGACCGACGCCGAGATGGAATCGATTGCACCAAAGGCCTCGCGCAGTATCGATCTCGTCGACTTCGTCGAAGAAGCCGACATCGATCCGATCTTCTACGAGAGCGGCTACTTCCTGGCCCCCGACGAGATGGCCCGCAAGCCCTATGCCTTGCTGGTCGAGGCGCTCGAATCATCGGGCCGGGTGGGCATCGCCACCTTCGTCATGCGGTCCAAGCAGCATCTGGCGGCCATCCGCCCGGTCGACGGCCGGTTGATGCTGTCGACCATGCTCTATGCCGACGAACTGGTCGACCCGGCCGAGATTCCCGGCCTCGGTGACCTCGACGACGTCGAGGTGAAAGAAGCCGAGAAGGTCATGGCCGCCCAACTCGTCGAGTCGTTGGCCGCCGACTTCGACCCGTCGAACTACGAAGACACCTATCGGCACAAGGTGATGGAACTGATCCAGGCCAAGGCCGAAGGCGACATCACCAAGGTCGAAGCGGTCGACGCCGGCCCGACGGCCGAGATCGTCGACCTCATGGCTGCGCTCGAAGCGAGTGTGGCGGCGGCCAAGGCCAAGCGTGAAGCCGCCGGCAGCGAGGATCAGGCCGAGTCGGCCTGAAACCGGCGATGGCACCCAAGGTCACGGTGCAGGTGGGGGAGCGGTCGCTTGCGCTGTCGAATCTCGACAAGGTGCTCTATCCCCGGGCGAACGTCACCAAGGCGCAGGTCATCGAGTACTACACCCGCATCGCGCCGGTGATGCTTCCCCACATCTGCGATCGGGCGTTGACGCTGCGGCGCTATCCCGACGGGGTCGAGGGCAAGTCGTTCTTCGAGAAGCGCTGTCCGTCGCACCGGCCGGCGTGGGTGTCGGTGGCGATCGGTCCCGGCGACCGCAATGGTGCCATCGAATACTGCCGACTCGACGAGACGGCGGCACTCGTGTGGACCGCCAACCTGGCCGCGATCGAGTTGCACTCGCCGATGGCTCGCTGCGGCGACCTCGAGACGCCCACCATGTTGGTGTTCGATCTCGATCCCGGGGCGCCTGCCACGATCACCGAGTGCTGCACGATCGCGCTCGCCATCCGCGAGGTCCTCGGTTCGGTCGGGCTCGAGGCCTTCGCCAAGACCTCGGGCTCCAAGGGCATGCAGCTCTACGTGCCGCTGAACAGTCCGCACACCCATGACCACGTCTCGTCCTTCGCCCATGCCGTCGGTCAGCTGCTGGAGAAGCAGCGCCCCACCGAGGTGCTCACCAACATGAAGCGCAGCGAGCGTCCGGGCAAGGTGCTGATCGACTGGTCGCAGAACTCGCGACACAAGACCACGATTGCGCCCTACTCGTTACGCGCTCGACCGCAGCCGACGGTCTCCACCCCGATCAGCTGGGACGAAGTGGCTGCGGGTGCCGACGGCGCTCCGCTCGTGTTCAGCGCCTTCGAGGTGTTGGATCGGGTCGAGGCACTCGGCGATCTGTTCGCCCCGACCCTCACCATCGAACAATCGATTCCCGGCGGCTGACGGCAACCGATGCTCAGCGGGCCACGAAGTACTTGGCCTGGGGGTGATGGCAGATGACGGCGCTGGTGGTCTGCTCGGGCTGGTACTGCCAGGCGGTGTCCTCGTTGCACTCGACGTCGATCCGGCTTGCCTCGAGCAGTTCGGCAACGAGGGCGTTGTCTTCGAGATCCGGGCAGGCCGGATAGCCCCAGGAGTAGCGGCCGCCACGGAACTTCTGGCGGAACAGACCGAGGAGGCCGTCGCCGTCTTCGTTGCCGAAGCCCCATTCGGCTCGGATACGGGCATGCCACATCTCCGCCAGCGCCTCGGCCATCTCGACGCCGATGCCGTGCAGGAAGAGGTAGTCCTGGTACTTGTCGGCAGCGAAGAGTTCGGCCGCCACGTCGGAAACGGTCCGACCCATCGTCACGATATGGAAGGCGGCGTAGTCGGCTTCGGTCTTCGCCCCGTCGTGGCCCACCGGCCGGAAGAAGTCGGCGATGCACTTGTGTGGCTCCTCACTCTGACGGGGATAGGAGAAGCGAGCCCGCTCGACCGTTCGAGTGTCGTCGGTCCAGATGATGACGTCGTTGCCGTCGGAGTTCGCCGGGAAGTAGCCATAGACGACCGCAGGATTGAGGATGCCTGCGGCCTTCGCGTCGGCGAGCTGCTGGCGGAAGAGCGGGCGGATGCGCTCTTTGAACTCGGCGTCGTTCTCGCCGTCCTGGGGCCGGAACTGCCACTGATGACGGAACAGTGCCGTCTCGTTGATCCAGGTGGCGATCTCGTCGACCGACAGGCCCTTCACGATCCGTGATCCGAGGAACGGGGGCGTGAAGACCTCGTTGTCGGTGGCGATCTCGGGTGAGCGATGGGGGAGGGTCGAGGGGTCGACGGCCTCCTTCGGCGTGCGGAAGTTCTCGAGCATCAGCCCGGCAGGAACGGTGCCGAAATCGGGATCGTCGATACCCGAGGCCTTCATCTCGCCGAGCTTGTCGAGGGTGTGCATGCCCTCGAACGCATCCTTGCCGTAGAAGACCCGACCGTCGTAGACCTCACGCAGGTCACGCTCCACATAGCTTCGGGTGAGCGCAGCCCCGCCCAGCAGGATCGGGATGTCGGACAGTTCACGTCGATTGAGCTCTTCGAGGTTGTCGCGCATGATCAGCGTGCTCTTGACCAGCAGGCCCGACATGCCGATGGCGTCGGCGCCGATCTCCTTCGCCTTGTCGATCATCTCGGTGATCGAGATCTTGATGCCGAGGTTGTGGACCTCGTAGCCGTTGTTGGTGAGGATGATGTCGACCAGGTTCTTGCCGATGTCGTGGACATCGCCCTTGACCGTGGCGAGCACGACCCGTCCCTTGGAGGAGTCCTCGCCGTCAATGCGTTCCATGTGCGGTTCGAGGTAGGCGACGGCGGCCTTCATCGTCTCGGCCGACTGGAGCACGAACGGCAGCTGCATCTCGCCGGCACCGAACAGCTCGCCGACGACCTTCATGCCGCCGAGGAGATGGTCGTTGACGATCTCGAGCGCCTTCATCGTCTCGAGGGCTTCGTCGAGGTCGTCCGACAGTCCGTCTCGGTCGCCGTCGATGATGCGCTGGTGCAGACGCCGATCGACCGACCATCCGGACTTGTCGACCACTTCGGCCTTGATGGCGGTGGCGTCGGCGAAGAGGTCGAGCAGCTTGACCAGCGGGTCGTACTTGTCGTCGGTGCCGTCACCACCGGCCGTTCCACGGCGGTCGTAGATGAGGTCGAGGGTGGCGGTCATGCGCTCGTCGTCGATCTTGCTGAGGGGCAGGATCCTGCCGGCGTGGATGATGGCCGAATCGAGTCCGATGGCCAGGCATTCGTGGAGGAAGACCGAGTTGAGGACCTGCCGTGCCGCAGGGTTCAGGCCGAAGCTGATGTTGGAGAGCCCGAGCGTGGTGAAGGTGCCGGGCAGTTCCTCCTTGATCCGCTTGATCGCGTCCATGGTGGCAATGCCGTCGCGACGCAGGTCGTCGTCGCCGGTGCTCAGCGGGAAGGTGAGTGCGTCGAAGATCAGGTCGCCCGAGGTCAGTCCGTAGCGGTTGACGGCCAGGTCGTGGATCCGGTGGGCGATACGCATCTTCCACTCGACGTCTCGGGCCTGGCCTTCCTCGTCGATCAGCAGGCACACGACCGCGGCGCCGTATTCCTTGGCCAGACGCATGACGCGGTCGAAGCGAGATCCTTCACCTTCGCCGTCTTCGAGGTTGGCCGAGTTGAGAATGGCTCGCCCGCCCAACCACTTGAGTCCGGCCTCCATCACCTGCGGTTCGGTGGAGTCGAGCACGAGCGGAGCCGACACGCCGGTGGCAAAGCGCTTGGCGGTCTCGTCCATGTCGATGGTGCCGTCGCGACCCACGTAGTCGACACACACGTCGAGCACGTGGGCGCCTTCGGCGATCTGGTCCTTGCCCATCTTGTCGACGGTCTCGGTGTCGCCCGACAGCATCGCTTCGCGGAACTTCTTCGAACCGTTGGCGTTGGTGCGCTCGCCGATGATGAGGAACGAGGTGTCCTGCTCGAACGGCACGAACGAGTAGATCGACGTGGCCCCCGACAGGCGCGTGGGCGTGCGCTCGGCCGGCTTCAGTTCGGCGCAGCGATCGATGACCGCCTGCAGATGCTCGGGCCCGGTGCCGCAGCAGCCCCCGATGATGTTGGCGCCGAGGTCGGTGACGAAGCCGGCGAGGTGCTCGGCCAACTGGTCTTCGGTGAGGTCGTAGTGCATCTCGCCGTCGACGACCGACGGCAGACCGGCGTTCGGGATGACGGAGATCGGCACGCTGGAGTTCTGCGAGAGCACCCGAATGTGCTCGTACATCTCGGCGGGGCCGGTGGCGCAGTTGAGGCCGAACACGTCGGGGCCGAGCGGCTCGATGGCCGCCAGCGCCGCCTGGATCTCGGTTCCGGGGAGCATGCGGCCGGTGAGTTCGATCGTGACCTGTACCTGCAGCGGCACCTGACGACCGACGGTCGCCATGGCCTGACGCGACCCGTTCATCGCGGCCTTGATGGTGAGCAGGTCGAACATGGTCTCGATGATGAGGAGGTCGACGCCCCCCTCGAGCAGCGCCCGTGCCTGCTGCTCGAAGCCGTCCTTCATCTCGTCGTAGCGGACCTGGCCGAGGCTCGGGAACTTGGTGCCGGGACCCATCGATCCGGCAACCCATCGAGGACGCTCCGGGGTCGAGAACTCGTCGGCGACCTCGCGCGCCAGTCGGGCGGCCGCGGTGTTGAGTTCGTCGGCTCGATCCTCGAGCCCGTACTCGGCGAGGGTCATGGCCAGTCCACCGAAGGTGTCGGTCTCGATGACGTCGCAGCCGATGTCGAGGAAGCCCCGATGGAGATCGGCGATGACGTCGGGGCGGGTGATGACGAGGTACTCGTTGCAGCCCTCGAGATCGTCACCGCCGAAGTCGTCGGGAGTGAGGTTGCGGCGCTGGACGCCGGTTCCCATCGCTCCGTCGTAGATGACGACTCGGTCATGGATCGCTGCGAGGAAGGCTTCGCTGCGATCGCTCAACGGCAGCGCGGTCGGGCTTCGGTCAACCATGGGTGATGCTCATTTCGAAAGAGGCTCCCTGGGGAGCCACGATTGGATGGCATCGTCGGATCATGCAGCCTCGACTGATGCTCAATCGTCGGTCCCACGCCCTCTGGCGGGGGACCCACCGCGCTCGTCGGGAACAACCCATTCCGAACACGGCGATGCCACCATCATAGTCGGCGAGAACCTAGAGTCTGTGAGTATGTCCACCCTCCGTCATGCAGCCGCTCTACCCAAGACCGCAACGGCGGTCGATCGCCCTCTCGCCATCGACGACCTCGCCGCACTCGCCGAACCGATCGCGACCGCCGCGAAACTGGCGGGTTTCGAGGCCAAGGTCGGACAGACACTGGCACTGCACGGTCAAGAAGGACCAGCGGTCGAGGTCTTGGTCGGCCTCGGCGAACGCTCGAAGGTCGACGACGAGGTGCTGCGCCGGGCCGCTGCCGCCTACGTGCGTGCGGTGGCCGCTCACAAGCACGTTGCGATCACCATGGCCGGCGAGGCTCCCGGTGACGACCCGCTGGCCGGTATCGGTCCGGTGACCGAGGGCGCGGGCCTCGCCTCGTATCGCTACGTGGCCCTCAAGAGCAACGATGACGGTGCGCTCGATCGCATCACGGTGGTCGCCGGAGGACGGGGCGCCAAGGCCGCCTTCGAGGTCGGCCTTGCCACCGTCGAGGCCGTGCGGACCGTGCGAGATCTGGTCAACGAACCTGGTGGCACCATGCTGCCGGCGGCCTTTGCCGCCAAGGCCAAGGAAATCGCCGCTGCGTCGGGTCTGAAGGCGACCATCTGGGACGAGAAGCGGATCGCCAAGGAGAAGATGGGTGGCATCCTCGCGGTCAACCAGGGCTCGACCCATCCGCCGCGGTTCCTGATGCTGTCGTACACCCCGAAGACCAAGCCGACCGCCAATCTCGCACTCGTCGGCAAGGGCATCACCTTCGATTCGGGCGGCCTCTCGCTCAAGACCGGTGCGGGGATGATGACCATGAAGGTCGACATGGCCGGCGGTGCCGCCGTCGTCGGCGCCATGAGCCTGCTCGGCGTCTACGGATGTACCGCAGCGGTCACGGCCTACGTGCCGCTCACCGACAACATGGTGAATGGCGACGCGTTCCGCCCAGGCGATGTGTTCCGGGCCCGCAACGGCAAGACGGTCGAGGTCCTCAACACCGATGCCGAGGGACGACTCGTCCTCGCCGATGCGCTCTCCTACGCCGCCGAGTCCGAGCCCGATGCGATCATCGACATCGCCACGCTCACCGGTGCGGTGTCGGCCGCGCTCGGTGCGGCCTACGCCGGGGTCATGGGCACCGACGACGGTCTCTGCGAGCAGCTTGCCGCGGCCTCGGCCAAGACCGGTGAGAAGACCTGGCGCCTGCCGCTTCCCCCCGAGTATCGCCCCCAGCTCGATTCCGTCGTCGCCGATCTGAAGAACATCGGCGCCGGCCCCTACGGCGGCGCCCTCACGGCGGGTCTGTTCCTCAAGGAATTCGTCGGTGACGTTCCGTGGGCCCACATCGATCTCGGGCTCTCGGCGATGACCGACACCGACGACGGGGTGATCACCAAGGGAGCCACCGGTTTCGGCGTACGTCTGCTCGCCGAAACCGTCGCCAATTGGCACCCCGCCGACGAGTAGCGCAATTCGGGGCCCCAGTCCTCAAACCGGCCGCAGTGCTGCCGACCTTCATCCACGAGGAACGAGTGTGGAAGGAGGTCCTGGTGGCATCTGTGGAGCAACGCATCGAAGCGGGAGCGTCGACGAACGTCGACCGCCCCTCGTTCTCGATCGTCAGCACCAAGAGCCGCCTCTTTCTCGTTGACCTGTTGACGGCGGCGGCCAGTGCTTCGGTCATGGCCCTGCTGCTGGATCCCGGTGCCGATCGTTGGGCCGCTTTGGCCGTGATGCTCATCGCCTGGTGGCTCTGGCTCGCTCGGGCGAAGCTCTACAGCTCGCGGTTCATCACTCGCCGCGCCGACGAGATCCGCCGCATTCTCGACGCCTCGGTGGCTACCGCGGCAACGGTCGCCGTCATGGCGTTCGTGCTCGAACTGGATGTCTCGCGGGGCTGGCTCGCCAGCTCGGCGCTGCTCGGTGGCATCACCATCGGTATCGAACGCGAGGTGGCACGCAAGGGGTTCGATCGGCGTCGTCGCACCGGTGATCTCTGCCGTCGGGTCGTGATGATCGGAGGAAACGAAGAGGCGAGACAGCTGACCGCCATGTTCGAGGCCGAACCCGAACTGGGCTATCAGGTCGTTTCGAGCGTCGATCCGGGGGCGATCGCCGATCGAACCGAACTCACGACCCGAGTCCTCGCAGAAGCACGGACCCACGAAGCGCTCGGCGCCGTCGTCGCCGCCTCGTCGATCGAAACCCGGGCGAGCAATCGCCTCGTGCGTGACCTGGTCGAACACGGCATCCACGTCGAGCTGAGCTCCACGCTCATCGACATCGATCCGAGCCGACTCACGGTTCGTCCGCTCGGTCGATTCCCGGTCGTCTACGTCGAGCCGGTGGTGCGACGTGGCTGGCGAGTCTTCGCCAAGCGGACCTTCGATGTCGTGGTGTCGCTCGTCGTGCTGGTGTGCGCTGCGCCGGTGTTGGCTGTGCTCGCCGTACTCATTCGCAAGCACGACGGTGGTCCGGTGCTCTTCCGGCAGAGTCGAGTCGGTCGGAACGGCGTGCCGTTCGACATGCTGAAGCTTCGCAGCATGGTGGTCGACGCCGAGGCGATCCGGGCCGAGATGGACACTGGCGACACGGCGCTGTTCAAGATGAAGGACGACCCCCGAGTCACCACCGTCGGGAAGTTCATCCGCAAGACGTCGCTCGACGAGTTGCCGCAGCTGTGGAACGTGGTGCGGGGCGAAATGAGCCTCGTCGGACCGCGGCCGGCGCTCTGGTCGGAGATGGAGTCGTGGGAAGACGACCTCTACGGCCGTCTGCGGGTCAGCCCGGGCATCACCGGGATGTGGCAGGTCTCCGGACGGAGCTCCACCGGTTTCGAGGAGTACACCCGGCTCGACCTCTACTACGTCGACAACTGGTCCTTGGTGATCGACCTGTCGATTCTCCTGCGCACGATTCCCGCAGTGCTGCGGCAGGACGGCGCCTACTGAGTGTCGCAAAGTCCTCGGGAACTCTTCGCGACTTTTCCGTGGCACCGAGCGTCAGCACATCGGAACCAGCCACCGCCTCGGCGGTCGATGGTTCTCAGGCGCAGGCCTTTCGAGGCAAGCAGCGAGATCGAATCGCTCGGTTTCCTTCCCTCCGGACCCGAGGAACGCGTTCTCGTCCTGCGCACCACGTGGCCGGGCTCCCTTCCCTCCGGAGCCCGGCCACGGTTGCGTCGGTGTCGGTCAGGCCGCTTCGCTGGGGGTCCCGCTGTCGGGGCGCACCAGCTGTCGTGCGGCCCAAGCGTGGTGAGCCTGCTGGAGGTGGGGCGGCAGCCGGTCGATCTGGCGCAGGTTCAGTGGTGGCAGCTTGCGTCGGACGACCAGCTTGGCGCCGTTGCGCTGGGTGGCGCCGAAGCGTGCGGTGCGATCGAGCGAACGCCAGAACGGACCGTGCTTGCCGCCTCGGATACCGAGCCCGAGTTCCTGGGCCCAGGCCACCGTGTCGAGTTCGAAGCCGTCAGGGGCGATCTCGAGCCCACTCGCCAGGCGGCGCAGGAGCAACGTGGCGGACGGCCCGAGGATGGAGGTCCAGTACCGCTCGACGTACGGCGAGCGAGGATCGTGACCGAGTTTCTCGATCAAGGGGTCGTCCCAGGGGCGCACGATCAAGGTGGCGAACGGAAAGCTCGGTGCCGACTTCTCGCTCGCCGCTGGGTTGGTTGCAGGGTCGTTGGTTGCAGGGTCGTTGGTTGCAGGGTTGTTGGCTGCAGGGCTGTTGGCTGCAGGGGTTGGGTCTTGGGTGGTCATGGTGGTCCCGCCAGGGTGAGAACGATGAGGGACGGCTGACCGTCCGATGCACTCGAATCGATACCTCGAGTGCATTGAAACGTAAACCAACGTAATTGAGGGTGTCAAGTGTCAATCGAGCGCGTCGGCCGATCGGATCACCAACACCCAGGTCAACACCGCAGAGACACCGAGCAGCGCCAGGGCGTCGAGCCCGGCCTGGGCGTAGGACACCGTCTCCATCGAAGCCCAGATGCGGGTGGCGACGGTGTCGTAGCCGGTGGGTCGGAGCAGCAACGTCGCCGGGAGCTCCTTCATGGTCGAGAGCAGGACCAGGCCGCCGGCAGCAAGGAGTCCGGGGGCCATGAGGGGCACGTCGACGGTCAGCAGTCGGCGAATCCTCGAGGCGCCGAGTGAGCGGGCGGCGTCGCCGAGGCGCGGCGGGACCGCCGAGACGGCGACGGCCGACGCTCGGGTGGCCTGGGCCCCGAAATGGACGGCGTAGGCGAGGATGAGGAGCGGCAGGGTCTGGTAGAGGCCGACCAGAGCCCGACTGTTCAAGACCCAGAAGGTCATGGCCAGGGCAACGACGATCCCGGGCAGCGCGAACCCGGCGACGACGAAGGCATTGGCGGCGCTGCCGATGCGTGAGCGATGGCGGGTGGTGAGATAGGCGATGGGCAAGACGGCCAGCACGGTGACGATGGCCGCCATGACGCTCACGGTGACCGTGTTGGCGATCGACGAGGCGAGTCCCTCGGTGTCGACGGCGGTGGCGCCGCGGGCGCGGCCACTTCGTAGGCCTCGGATGAACCAATGCGCGAGGGAGGCGACCGGCCCGAGCAGAGCGAAGCTGAAGAAGGCGGCGATGGCCAGCGCAGCCGGGAGACGCATCGCGCCGAGCGGATAGCAGAGTCCGCCCCGTTGGGTCCGAGCACTTGCCGGCGGGTCGATGCGGATCAGTCGTCGCTCGGCGGCCACGACGGCGAGGGCGACCACGCCGAGGATCAAGGACAGCGCCATCGAGGTCTGGCGGTCTGCCAGCTGGTTGGCGAAGATCGCCCGGGTGAGCGTGTCATATCGCAGGAGCTGCACGGCACCGAAGTCACTGATCGTGTAGAGGAACACCAGGAGAGCTCCGGCGGAGACGGCGGCCGCGGTCTGGGGCATGACGATCGACGTGAAGACCGCTCGAGGCGAGCGGCCGAGCAGACGGGCACTCTCTTCCAGCGAGGTCGGTAGACGACGGAGTCTGGCGGCCACGGGCAGGTACACGTAGGGGTAGGTGAAGAGGGTGAGCACCAGCCAGGCGCCACGAAAGCCCGAGAGTTGGGGCAGTCGCTCGACGCCGAATGGTTGGAGGAACTGCTCCAGCAGGCCGCCGGAGGCGAACCCGCTGATGAGCGCCGTTGCTCCGACGAACGACGGGAACACCAGCGGCAGCGGGGCGAGGACCGCCCACCAACGCCGCCCTGGCAGATCGGTTCTGGTGATGCCCCAGGCGAGCACGGTGCCGAGCAGGGCCGACGAGGCGGCGACGGTGGTTGCCAGCGTCAGCGACCGCACGAGCGGACCCGTGGTGCGCGGCGAGGTCAGCTGGCCGAACACGTCGGATCCGAGGGTGATGTTCTGCCAGAGCACGTACGCCAGGGGCGCGCTGCAGGCAAGGCTCGTCACCAGCGCCGCGACGATGAGCCCGGCGCTCGGACGACTACTGGGTGATGCCGCTGTCATCGATGAGCTGCTGGGTGCCGGCAAGACCGCCGGCGAGGGTGTCGAGGTCGACGGTCGTGCCGGCGAGATCGCTCAGGGGCGGCAGTCCGGCCGAAGGCTCGACATCGGGAACGAGTGGGTACTCGCGTTCGGCGTCGGATGACAGCCGCTGGGCTTCTTCCGACAGCAGGAACTGGATGAGGGTCTCGGCTGCCTCGGCGTCGTCACTGGTGTCGATGACGGCGCTGCCGGTGACGATGAGGAGTGAACCGAGGTCGCCGGGGGCGAACGAATGGTTGGCTGCCGGGAGTGAGGGGTCTTCGTCGAGTGCGGCGAGCAGGTAGTAGTGGTTGACCAGCCCCATCTCGATTTCGCCTCGGGTGACGGCGTCGAGGATCGCCGAGTTCTTGGCGTAGTTGGGCGACTCGTTGGCGGCCATGCCTGCCAACCATTCGGCGGTGGCGTCGTCACCGATCGCGGAGCGCATGGCCGTGACGAAGTCCTGGAAGGATCCGTTCGCCGGGGCGACACCCACTCGCCCGGCGTAGGACGGGTCGGTCAGGTCGAGGACCGAGGTCGGGAGATCGGCTTCGTCGACGAGATCGGTGTTGTACACCAGCACCCGCACTCGACCGGTGATCCCGACCCAGCTGCCATCGCTCGAGCGATAGTCGGCGGGGACCCGGTCGAGGGTCGCTTGGTCGAGCGGAGCGAGTCGACCAGCCTCATCCAGGAAGCCGATGGCGCCGGGACTCTGCGAGATGAAGACGTCGGCGGGGGACTGGTCGCCCTCGGCATCGATCTGCAGGGCCATCTGGGCGGAGTCCCCGTACCGAACCTCGAGGTTGGCGCCGGTCTCGTCCTCGAAGCGCTCGAGAACCTCACCGATGAGGTCTTCGCCTCGTCCGGAGTAGACGGTGATCGTCGTCCCCGACAGCTCGCCACCGGCTACGCCGTTCTCATCGGTGGTGCCATCGGTGGTGTCGGAACCAGAACAGGCGCTCGCCAACGCAGCGGTCGCAAGGGTGACTGCGAGGAATCGTGAAATCTGCATGGTCGAGCACTGTAGGCCGATCGCAACCCAATTCGTCAAGGTTGCCTAACAAGAAAGCTTGCTTGGCCCTTCCTGTTCAGTCGGGAGGTGGGTACACGCTGCTCGAACGGCCGATGAAGTGGACGCCGACGGCGTCGCCGCGTTCGAATCGTGGGATCGACGGCTGGCGGACTCGGAGCCGCAGTCGGTCGTCGACGGCGACCTCATAGGTCGTGTCGTGTCCGTAGTACTCGACGAGGTCGACGATCGACGAGCCGCCGCTGCTGAGGGCGAGATCCTCGGGCCGAATCAGGACCGAGACCTCGGAGCCGGCAGCAGATCCCGACTCGATGGGAATCGGACCGACCGCCGTGGTGGCAAGCGTGCCGTTCGCCGTGCCGGGAACGAGGTTGGCCTCGCCGACGAATCCGGCCACCCAGGCATCGACCGGATTGGCGTAGACCTCTGCCGGCGTTGCGCACTGCACGATGATGCCGTCGCGCATCACGGCCACTCGATCGCCCAGGACGAACGCTTCGTCTTGGTCGTGGGTCACGAAGACGGCAGTGACGGCGAGCTCGCGGAGCAGGCGATGGACCTCGCTCCGTACCTCGGTTCGCAGCGACGCATCCAGATTCGAGAAGGGCTCGTCGAGCAGGAGCGCTTCGGGGCGCGGGGCGAGCGCTCGTGCCAGCGCCACTCGCTGCTGCTGTCCGCCGGAAAGGGTGTGCGGCGCTCGGTCGGCCAAGCCGCCGAGGCCGACCATGTCGAGGGTCTCGGCCACACGAGGTCCGTGCGGGCCACGCCGAGATCGTTCGGAGCGGGGAAGTCCGTAGGCCACGTTCTGGGCCACCGAGAGGTGGGGAAACAGTGCCCAATCCTGGAACACCAAGCCGATGCGCCGCTTCTCGGGCGGGACATGGAGGTTCGGTCCCGCCACGGCGACGCCACCCAACGTGATCGTTCCCGACGTCGGCCGCTCGAGCCCGGCGAGGGTACGCAACAGGGTGGTCTTGCCGCAGCCCGACGGGCCGAGCAGTGCCACCTGCTCGCCTCGGCCCACCTCGAGCGAAACCGATCGCAGGATCTCCGGACCGTCGTAGGCGACGGTGAGATCGCTGATGGTGATCGCGGCGTCTGTCATGGGGCGTGAGGGTAATCGGCGAGCAATTCGGTCGGTGTGGTCGCAAGCACTCGTCGGAGCCCGTCGGCCACGTTCTCCACTGCTCGTTCCCATGTCACGCCGGCCACCGTCTCGCGACCGCGGCGTCCCATCGCCTCGGCCCTCGTCGGGTCCGACCGGATCTCGCGCACGGCATCGGCGATGGCCTGCGGGGTCGGATCGACGATGAGTCCGTTGCTGCCGTGCTCGACGAACTCGGTCAAGCCGCCACCGTCGCGACACACGATCACCGGTCGGGCGTGCGCCATGGCTTCGAGCACGGTGAGTCCGTAGTCCTCGTGCGATGTCGGGGTGATCACCATCGAACTCCGTCGGTATGCCGAACTGAGCCCGGCGTCATCGACCGCGCCGAGGAACTCGACGGGTGATCCCGAGGTCGGCGAGGCGGCGGTGCGGTCGGCTGCAGCGTCATCGGGGACGAACCTCGACGCATCGGCGGTGTTCATCCAGAGCTCTCGATCGTCGAGGCCCCCGAGCTGCTCAGGGTCGGCAGCGAGCGCGGCGTCGAGACGACGGGCGAACCCCAGGCGGCTCCCGGTGCCGACGATCTCGAGTGGCCAGTCGTTGGGCCGAACCCAGGCGGCCGCAATCGCCAGCTCCTGCCGTTTCGGCCATTCGAGCCGACCGACGACGAGGGCGGGGCCGGCGGCGTCGTAGGGGGATGGCTCGGTGGGGATCGACGTGGGGGGAGCGGAATGGATCGAGATCCTGGCCTCCGGTACCTCCCAGAACGTGCGCAGTCGCCCGGCGATCTCGTCGGACCCGGCCAGCCAATGGCCGATGGTCGACGGCGCCGATGCTTCGACCGAACGGACGGCGGCCACCGCAGCGGCGTGAATCGTCGGATCGACGAAACCGCTGGCGGCGAACAATTCGGCTTGGTCATAGAAGTGGCGAGCGTGGTGATAGAAGAGCGCCAGCTTTCGGGGATGGTCGGCGAGATAGGTCGGTGGCTGGGTCGTGATGACCGCGTCGAACGCCGACAGATCGAGGCGCTGCACCCGTTCGACGAGCGAGGCCCAGAGGAAGTACTCGTCGTGGCGATCGCGGATGGGTCGATCGAGTCGGATGCCGAAAACCCGGTCGCGACGCTCGACCGGTATCGACACGATCTCGAAGTGCCACTCACCGCCGGAAAGCGCGTCGAGGAGACCCTCGAGATGACGTTCGAACCCGCCACTCGACCCGTAGTCGGGCTTCAGCACCGCGATGCGGTGAGGCATCGACCCACTCACGATCCTGCCGATCCCGACGGCTCGGGCGAGAGCCGATCGGCGATCGCCGTGCGTTGCTGTTGGAGATCGCGATCGCCGTGAGTTGCTGTTGGAGATCTGCGATCTCCTCGCGCTGTTGGCGGTCTCGATGATCGAGCTGATGGACGAGGTCCACCATCGCCCGGTTGTAGGCCAGCTGACTGGGAAGCAGACGCTGCAGGAGTTGTCGGGCAAGACGACCGGCGATGCCGTGTCGATCACGGGCATCGGCCGCCGCCGTCGCCGCAGACAGGAAGTCGCCGATGTTTCGGTCGGTCTCGAAGGGGTGGGGGAGGAGCGGGGCCTCACCCCTCGCCCGGCGAGCCGTCTCCTCGATGGCCATGAGCGTCTTGTCGGTCTCGATCCTGGCCTGGGCTTCGGGGAGTTCCATGGCGCGATCGTACGCGGTCGGCGGCGCTTCGTTGGTCTGCGGTACGTTCGAGCGATGGACGAGATCGATCCTCATGCTGCCGATGCCGACGCTCCCGATGCCGACACCGCCGAGTCCGACCAGGGGGTGCCGACGGCTGATCCGTCGGCCATCAGCCACGCTGCCCAGCTGATCGACGCCGCCGAGCGCATCGTGGTCCTGACCGGGGCCGGTATCTCGACCGACTCGCGGATTCCGGACTTCCGAGGCCCCAAAGGTGTGTGGACCACGAACCCCGGCGCCGAGAAGCAGGCGACGATCCAGAACTACATCGCCGACCCCGAGGTGCGTCGCCGCTCGTGGATGGGGCGTCTCGATTCGCCGGTGTGGTCGGCCGAACCGAACCCGGGTCACCGCTCGCTGCTGCGGCTCGAGGCTCGCAGGAAGCTGCACCTGCTGATCACCCAGAACATCGATGGCCTGCATCATCACGCAGGCAGCGACCCCGAGCGGATCGTCGAAGTCCACGGATCGATCCGCGAAGTGGTGTGCCTCGGCTGTGACTACCGGGCACCGATGCAGGTCGCGCTCGACCGTGTGCGTCTCGGCGAGACCGACCCCGATTGCCCGACGTGCGGCGGCATCTTGAAATCGTCGACCATCAGCTTCGGCCAGAGTCTCGTGGTGGAAGACCTCGAACGGGCCGATCGAGCCGCCCGTGAATGCGACCTCATGTTGGCCATCGGTTCCACGCTGTCGGTGTTCCCCATCGCGAACGTCGTTCCGATCGCCAAACGCACCGGTGCGCCGGTCGTGATCGTCAACGGTGGACCGACCGAGATGGACGGCCTCGCCGACGTGCTGGTCCGAGGCTCGATCTCTCACGTGCTGCCCACACTCTTCGGGTGAGTCCACCGCGGTCTGAATCCACGGCGGTCTGAATCCACGGCGGTCTGAATCCACGGCAGTCTGATCGTGACCGAGGGCGGGGAATAGGTGGATGAAGGCAATTGTTGAGTGACTTGCTAGGGTATTCGATCGCTCGCCAGTTCTTCGAGAGGACCTTCCATGCCAACCTTCCGTGAGTTGCTCGCCAAGACCAAGGCCGAGATCGCTGAAGTCGACACTGCTCGTGGGGAGGCGATGCGAGCCGAGGGTTCGATCGTGCTCGACATCCGTGAGCCCGACGAGGTCGCGCAGGGCGTGATTCCCGGTGCCATCACGATCGTTCGTGGCAACCTCGAAGCCCAGGTCGAGAACCGCATCCCCGACAAGAGCGCCTCGATCGTCGTGCTTTGCGCCGGCGGTGTCCGATCGGCCTTCGCCGCCAAGTCCCTGGCCGAGCTCGGCTACACCAACGTGGTGTCCATGGACGGTGGCTTCAACAAGTGGAAAGACGAGGGGCGTGAGTGGTTTGCTCCCACGTCGCTCAATGCCGACCAGCGCAACCGCTATTCACGCCACCTGCTCCTTCCCGAGGTCGGTGAGGAAGGCCAGATCAAGCTGCTCGAGGCGAAGGTGCTCTTGCTCGGTGCCGGCGGGCTCGGCTCCCCGGCGGCGCTCTACCTGGCTGCGGCCGGTGTCGGCACGCTGGGCATCGTCGACATGGACGTCGTCGACGAGTCCAACCTGCAGCGCCAGATCCTGCACAACCTCGATCGGGTCGGGGTGCGCAAGGTCGATTCGGCTCGCATGACCATCGAGAGCATGAACCCCGACATCAAGGTCAACACCTACGACACCCGGCTCTCGGCCGACAACATCGAGGAGATCTTGGCCGGCTACGACGTCGTGATCGACGGCGCCGACAACTTCCCCAGCCGCTACATCCTCAACGACGCTTCGGTGAAGTTGGGCATTCCGGTGGTGCACGGATCGATCTTCCGGTTCGAGGGTCAGGTCACCGTCTTCGATCCGCTGAACGGTCCGACCTATCGAGACCTCCTGCCCGAGCCACCTCCCGCCGAACTGGCGCCGAGTTGTTCCGAGGCCGGTGTCGTGGGCGTGTTGCCGGGCATCGTCGGCTCGATCCAGGCGCTCGAGGCCATCAAGGTGATTCTCGACCTGGGTGATTCCTTGCGGGGCCGCCTGCTGGCGTTCGACGCCCTCGAGATGTCGTTCCGGGAGTACAAGCTCAACATCGACCCGGACAATCCCGTCACCTACGCCAATCGCGACCGCATCGAAGTGGTGGAGCTCGACGGGTTGTGCATGCCGCGGGTGAAAGAGCCCGCCGGCGTCTGATCGAACGACCCACCGGATGAACGACAACACCTCACCCCGTTGGGTGGGGTGTTGTCGCGTTCGGTGAGATTCGTGTTGGGTGGATTTGCTCACCGTCGTGGCCCCGACGCCGCCAGGGAAACGCGCTGGCCTACAGTCGCCGCTTGCCGCCTATGACTCCTTCGACGCACACGCCACGCCCCCAGTTCGCGCCCCGTCCTCTTCGTCGTGTGCGGGCGTCGCTGGCGGCGCTCCTGGCCATCGGGACTGCAGGAGCCACGCTCGCCGTCGGCCCCGTTGCGGCAACGGCACCCGCACCGGCCGTGGCGGTGCCCACCGTCGCCCCGGTCGACGGGGTGGAAAACGACGGCTCGTTCGAGATCCGCCACTATGAGGTCTCGATCGGGGCGACGAGTCCGACCGACACACCGGGGGCGGCAGCGCTCGCGCTGGCCGGTCCGGTCGAAATCGAACTGGCGGGCGAGCCGCAGATGGTCATCCTCGATCGGATCGAAGGCGCTGCTTCGCTCGAGTTGCGCAGTCGTACCGGCGACACCTGGAGCGACTGGGTCGAACTGGAGGTCGAGTCCGACGATGCCCCCGACGGCGTGGCCGGCGGTGAAGGTGCGACTCCCTCGTCCTACGGCTCGGTCGGTCCGGTCTGGATCGGTGATGGTGCGACCGCCATCGAGATCGCGGCGTCCGACGGCGGGTTGCGGAGCGTTCGAGTCGAATCGCTGACCTCGCTCGAAACCTCGTCCGCCGATGCGGTCTCTGCCGACCCGGCGCCGACGGCCAACGCCCTGGCGACCGACGATGGCGCCACGATCTCCCCGATCGTCGGCTTCGCTGCTGCATCCAAGCCCACGATCCGTCCTCGCTCGGATTGGGCCGTCGCCGGCTGGGCCTCGCAGAACAGCGGCTGCCAGAACGGTCCGTTCTACTCCGACAGCGTCCGTGCGGTCGTGGTCCACCACACGGTCAACGCCAACACCTACGGCGCCGATCAGAGCGACGACCTGTTGCGTGGCATCTACCGATACCACGTGAACACCCGGGGTTGGTGCGACATCGCCTACAACTTCATCGTCGATCGCTTCGGTGTGATCTGGGAGGCTCGCAGCGGCGGGGTCGACCGACCGGTCATCGGTGGTCACACCCGCGGCTTCAACACCTGGACCAGCGGGATCGCGCTCCTCGGTCAACACCAGAGCGGCGGGAGCCCCGCCGCGGTCAGCGTCCCCCCGGCTGCCGCTGCGTCGGTC
The DNA here is from genome assembly GCA_963698395.1 of uncultured Acidimicrobiales bacterium. GTDB lineage: Bacteria > Actinomycetota > Acidimicrobiia > Acidimicrobiales > SZUA-35 > JBBQUN01. The sequence continues at coordinate 170,506 of CAVOQQ010000004.1, read as the reverse complement.
CAGAAGCTCGCCGCCTGGAAACTCGGGCTCTACGGCGTCGACCCGCTCGGCAGGGCATGGCTACAGAACCGATCGACCGGCGCGGGTATGAAGTTCACGGCTGGTCAGTGGGTCGAGGTGCCGACGGTGCTCGGGCACCGAGACCTGGGCGAGTCCTCGTGCCCCGGGTCCTTGGCCTACCCCTTGGTCGCCACCTTCCGGACCGCACTCGGGGTCACCGGCCAACAGATCGGCACCGCTCCCTACGTCTTCCCCGGGTGGCAGGGTGCCGAGTCGGGCGTTTCGGTCGTCGTCGTCGACTCGGCGGGCGGTGTCCGGCCAGGCATCGGCGCCAACGTGGTCGATCCGGCCCCGACGATCGGGAGCGGAGCCGTCGCCATCGCCGGGATCGGCGACACGGGATACGTCCTCACGTCGTCGGGCGCACTCCGGCCCTACGGCGGAGCGCCGACGGTCAATGGCAGCCCGGCAGGCGGTGCCACCGTGGTCGATCTCGCTGCAGCAGCGGCCGGCGGCGGCTGGATTCTCACCAACAACGGCGATCTGGTGGCCTTCGGCTCGGCTCCGGCCAGATCGGCGAGCGCCAAACCGTCGGCGGGGACCGCCCGGGCCATGGCGCTCGACGGCGATGGCAATGGCTACGTCGTGTCGGCAACCGGCGGCTTGTCGTCGGTCGGCTCGGCACCCTCGGTCACCTCGCCGAACGTCGGCAACGCCATCGGTGTCGCCCTCCGACCAGACGGCGGCAGTGGTTGGATCCTCGGCGCCGACATGTCGCTGCACGCCTTCGGTGGGGCCCCAAACCTGAGCGTGAAGAGCGGGACTCGCTCGACGGCGCGTTCGATCATGGCGTCGGCCACCGGATACGGCGGCTACGTGCTCGATGCCGAAGGTCGACTGCTTGCCTTCGGCGATGTGCCGTATGCCGGTCCGGTCTCGACCACGGTCGGCCATCCGATCGCCGTCGACGCCCATGTCGTCGGCTACAAGCTGCGTTCCGACCTCGGCACCAGCAACGAAAGCAAGCTCGCCCTTGCGCTCTATCGCACGTTCGTCGGTGACACCCTGACCGGTGCTCAGCTCGACCACTGGACCCGCCTCGTCGATGACGATGGCGTCGCCGAGGTCGCGGCCGACCTGGCGAACTCCGACTTCTGGGCCGGTGCGGTCGTCAACGAGATCTATGGCACGGCCCTCGGTCGAGCCCCCGATGCCGCCGGCCGGGCGTACTGGGTCGAGCAGTTGCGTCGGGGCATGAAGGTGCAGGAACTCGGCACCTATTTCTACGGTTCGAGCGAGTACTTCGCCGTCGCCGGGTCACGCGGGGCCTATGTCGATGCGCTCTACCGCGAGCTGCTGCATCGAGAGCCCGATCCTGCGGGGCGGGCGTTCTGGGTCGGCCAGCTCGCTGCCGGTGCTCGACCGGCCGACGTGTCGGCTGGTTTCTATGCATCGCTCGAGTCTCGTCGCGATCGAGTGGCGGCCTTGTTCCAGCAGGTGCTCGGTCGCGGGCCCGACCCTGCCGGACTCGAATTCTGGGCGCAGTGGCTCGTGACGGGTGACGACATCGATCTTGCGGCAACGCTGGCGGGCTCCGAGGAGTACTTCAACCGGGCAACCAGGTAGGACCACCATTATCGTGTCGAGCATGTCTGTCAATCGTCTCGTTCGGCGTACCGCCGCCCTCGTCGCCGCTGTGATCGCGGTCCTGGCGGCGCTGCTCGTGCCCTCCGATCGTGACCATCTCGCCATCCGGAGCTGCGGCCACGCCAGGAGAGATCGAGTTCACCGGCCGGGGCTGGGGCCACGGCCGGGGAATGGGCCAGTGGGGCGCACTCGGTTACGCCCGGCAGGGGTGGACCTCGGCCCAGATCCTGGACCACTACTACGGTGGCACCGTTGCCGGTCCGATTCCCTCGGGTTCGTTGGTGAATCCCGCAGCGGTGCGTGTCGACCTGGTGTCGCGCCGCGATCAGCCGCTCTACGTCTTCGTGCCCGAGGGCACGCTCACGCTGAGCGATGCTGGCGGCGCCCCGATCGCCATTCCCCCGACCAACACGCTGCTGATCGCCTCGAACGGCAGGGGCGGCTTCGCCTACCAGACCGGTACGTCCTGCGCCGGGCCATGGTCCGACGCCGTCGATCTGCCCGCCGGCACCAGCTTCACCGTCGGCGACACCAACCCGGCCGACACCCACGCCGGTCTCCTCGCCGTCTGCAGCGGTGCCTCGTGGACCAGCTACAGCGGCACGCTGCGCATCCTCGACCGAGGGGTTGCTTCGAACAATCGCCTGACGGGACTGGCCACGATCAACATCACGACGCTTCAGGAATACCTGCGTGGCGTGGTGCCCAGGGAAGTGTCGGCCTCGTGGGACGCCCCGGCGCTCGAGGCACAAGCCGTTGCCGCTCGTTCGTATGCGATGGCCGGTGACACCAGGCAGCAGGAGTACGCCGACACCTGTGACACCACCACGTGTCAGGTCTACGCCGGTCGCTACCGGAGCGGGGTGGCGGTCACGGCGCCGTCGACCGATGCCGCCATCGCTGCAACCGACAACCTCGTCCGTCTCACACCCGGTGGCGCCGTCGCTCGCACCGAGTTCTCGTCGAGCACCGGCGGCTACACCGCCGGCGGCGCGTTCCCGGCCGTGGTCGATGCGGGCGACGCCATCACGGTCAACCCCAACGCCACCTGGTCACTGCGGTTGTCGACCGCGAGCATCGAGGCGCGTTACGGACTGGGCCGTTTGCTGGCCATGGAGGTCACGAAACGCAACGGACTCGATCCGCACGGCGACGGCGGCCGAGTGCTGCAGGTCAAGGCATCGTTCCAGAACGGCGTGAAGTTGCTCACCGGGCAAGAGGTCCGAGCCGCATTCGACTATCGGCTCAAGTCCGACTGGTTCACGCCCGGGGTCGTCTATCGGTCCGATCTCATCGGCACCCCGACCGCCAACTTCATCGAGGGTGCCTACGAGGTCTACACCGGTGGTGCCCCGACTCAGGTCGAACTGTCCACCTGGTACGACCGGCTGCAACGAGACGGCAACCGCGGTGCGCTCACGGCGACGCTGTCCAAGACCCCTCAGTTCGCCGGATCGATGGTCGACGAGCTCTATGCCACCTCGCTCGGTCGAGTGCCCGACGACATCGGCAGCGCCTACTGGCTCGATGTGGTGGTGATCAAGGGCACCCCGTACGCCGAGCTCGGCATCTACTTCTACGGCTCGGCCGAGTACTACCAGCGCAGCGGATCGACCGACGAGGGCTTCATCCGTGCGCTCTACCGGGATCTGCTCCACCGCGATCCCGAAGCGGCTGGTCTGGCTTATTGGATGGGGGAGCTGGCGAAACCCTCCGTCGGAACCACCGACATCGCCGCCGGGTTCTACGCCTCGCTCGAGTCACGGCGCGACCGAGCCGACTGGCTCTATGAGCGAGTCCTCGGCCGACCGGCCGACCCTGGCGGACGCGACGCCGCAGCGGCACGGATCGCGGTCGCCGACGATCTCGTCGTCGCCGCCGAACTCGGCACATCCGAGGAGTTCTACCAGTCCACTCAGCAGTCGTAGGCTGCGGCAACCGAGAGATCATCTGTCATGTCGAACCCGCTCGCCGAGCACATTCCCTCGAGGTTCCTGCCCCTCGCCGCCCTGGTGGCCGGTCGTCCCGACGCTGCTGCCCTCCACCTGGCGGCGGCCGGCGAACACCCAGATTCGCCGGAGATGACCGAGCTTCGCTCCGACGTGGCCGAACTGCGGGCCGAGATCGCCCAGTTGCGCGAAGAGCTGTCGTTCGCCCTCAGCTTCGTCGACCGGCTGAGCCCCTCGTCGCCACCGCCAGGGTGATGAGCAGCGAAGCGCCGACCATCGTCGAACTCGGCGCCGACGACATCGACCAACCGCTCCTCGCCGTTGCCCGGGCCTGTCTCGACGCAGCCGTGGTCGTCGCAGGCAGTGAGTTCGACGACGTGTTGGCTGCGGTCGGCCACCGGGGTCTCGTCGTGCGAACCTGGGCCGAGGCAAAGGCCGCAGTTGCCGACTGGTCGTCGACGTCGGCGCCATCGATCGTCGACGGGCATCTCACGACCGGCAACGATGGCCGTCGACGAACCGTTCTGGAAGGAACGCGACTCGAACGAGATGAGGTCGCGGCGCGGCTCGAGCAGGCGCTTCCGATCGTGCCGTCGAGCTGGGATGGCTATGTGGAAGCCCACGGCAAACGATTCGTCGAGACCCTCTCGTTGGTCCCTTCTGCTCCGCCGGGCGGGCGCGCCCTCGATGCGTCGGCGTTCCCGCTGACGATTCGTTTCCTGACCGATCTCGGCTACTGGGTCGCCGGCACGCTCTTCGCCGAAGATCGAGACGCCGATGCCCGGCCGGCCTCGGGGTTCTGGGTCGACGCCGGCGCCAAGGCAGAGGTCTGGTACGACGCCGAGCGGCACCGACTCCCCTGTGACGACGAGATGTTCGACCTCGTGCTTGCCGGCGAGATCATCGAGCACATGCCGACCGACCCGGTGCAGTTGCTCGTCGACTTCAATCGAGTCCTGCGAACCGGCGGGATGCTGGTGCTGACGACGCCGAACATCGTCAGTCGTCATTCCATCGCTCAGGCGTTGAACGGGAAACACCCGTTCAACTACCCGCTGTTCGAGCGTGAAGGCTCGATGGACCGCCACCACCAGGAGTTCACGCCCTCGATGGTGGCGACGATGGTCCGTCGGGCAGGATTCCATCTCGAGGTCGTCACCTCGATCGATGTCTGGTTCCCCGACGAGCCAGAGGTCACGGACCTGATCCTCGCTGGCGGCTACGACCGCCGCATGCGGGGCGATTCGCTGTTCGTCGTTGCGAGGAAGGTGTCGTCCATCGTCGACCGAACGCCGGCCGGAATCTACACCGGCGACGAGGCCACATGGGACCTCAGCCAACACGTGTGGCCTCGACGCCACGACAAGCCCGTGCCCTGAGCGTTCCGCGGTCTGACCCACTGCGACGGCTAGGCTCAACGATGGCCATCGGAGGGATCACGTCTTGAAACTCATCATTCAGATTCCATGTCTCAACGAAGAGTCGCAGCTCCCGATCTCACTGGCCGAGCTGCCGAGAACCGTCCCCGGTTTCGACACGGTCGAATGGCTGGTGATCGACGACGGCAGCGATGACCGCACGATCGAGGTCGCAAAGGACCACGGCGTCGATCACATCGTCCGCATGCCGCAGAACCGAGGTCTGGCAGCAGCATTCCAGGCCGGTCTCGACGCCAGTCTGAAGCTCGGTGCCGACGTGATCGTCAACACCGACGCCGACAACCAGTACGACGCCAGCTACATCCCGATGCTCGTGGCGCCCATCCTGCAGGGCCGAGCCGATCTCGTCGTCGGCGACCGCAATGTTCGCAATGTCGAGGAGTTCTCGGCTCTCAAGATCAAGCTCCAGCTGCTCGGCAGCTGGGTGGTGCGCAAGGCATCGGGAACCGAGGTGCCCGACGCAACGTCTGGCTTCCGGGCCTACGACCGTGAGGCGGCGATCCAGCTGACCGTCGTGAATCGCTACACCTACACGATCGAATCGATCATCCAGGCCGGCAAGATGAACGCGGCGGTCGCCTCGATTCCGGTCGAGACGAACGACAAGATGCGAGAGTCGAGGCTCTTCGGATCGATGTGGGGGTACATCCGCCGGAACATCCTCACCATCGGCCGCGTCTTCGCCGCCTATGAGCCGCTCAAGTTCTTCTCGGCCATTGCCAGCGTGCTGCTGCTCCTCGGCGTGGTGGCGTTCATGCCCTTCCTGGCCGACTGGATTCTCAACGGCGACACCTCTGGCCACCTCCAATCGATCGTGCTCGGCGCCGTCCTCGTGCTCGGTGCGCTGCAGGTGCTCGTGCTTGCGGTCGTTGCCGACCTGATCTCGAGCCATCGCATGGTGTCCCAGCGCATTCTCGAACGAGTTCGCCGGCTCGAGTTGCAGGCGGGGGTACCGCCGTCGCACTACGAGCCGGGTAACGTGAAGCCCAGGTCAGAGCGGCCCGAAAGCGAATCGCCGACGACCGGTCCGCAGAAGATCCGACAATCAACGGTCTATGACAATTCCTGAAACCTCGGGTGCCAAGACGGTCCTCGAGAACAGTGCCGACGACGTTCGGCTGAGTGCTCGCCTCCGAGACATCTGGCGTTATCGCGAGCTCATGGTGAACCTCACCATGCGTGAGATCAAGGTCAAGTACAAGAACAGCGTGCTCGGCATCGTGTGGACGTTTCTGAATCCGCTGCTCTACCTGGCCGTCTTCAGCCTCGTCTTCGGTGTGATCCTGCCGAGCGGGGCTCCTCGCTACGGTCTGTTGCTGCTCTCGGGCCTCCAGGCGTGGAACCTCTTCGCGATGGGGATGACAGCAGCCACCACGTCGATCACCGGCAACGCCACGCTGGTCCAGAAGGTCTGGTTTCCTCGAGAGATCCTGCCGCTGTCGGCGGTGGGGGCCTCCCTCGTGACCTTCTGTTTCCAGATGATCGTGCTCTTCATCGGTCTCGCCGCGTTCCGGCAGGCGCCGGCGTGGGAGCTGCTGCCCTTGCTCGTGCCGGCACTCCTGGTGGCGCTCCTTCTCGGTACGGGCCTCGGACTGTTGCTGTCGGCGATCAACGTGTACTTCCGTGACGTCCAGCACTTCCTCGAGCTCGGTGTCTTGACCTGGTTCTGGTTCACACCGATCGTCTATCAGTACGACTTCGTGGCGCGAGCGATCACCGATCGCTGGGGTCTCGGCGCCGAGCGTCTCACGCTGCTCAACCCGATGATCCCGGTCGTCACCACGTTCCAGCGGGTGCTGTACAACCCGGAGAATTTCGACGCTCAGGTCCAGGCCGACACCTTCGGTTTCTTGATGCACGACGGCCGTTGGTTCTTGGTGAATCTCCTGGCCGAAATCGCCGTGGGGCTCGTCGTGCTGCTCCTCGGTTTCGCCGTCTTCCGTCGCCTCGAGGCGAACTTCGGCGAGGAGCTGTAGTGGCCGAACTGGCAGTCGAGGTCAACGACGTCACCAAGACCTTCAAACGAAACTCCGAGCCGGCGAAGACGCTGAAAGACCGTCTGCTGACCCTGCGCGACAACTCGGTCGAGTCGTTCAATGCCCTCGATTCGGTCAGCTTCTCGGTGGAACCAGGGCAGACGATCGGCATTCTCGGCCACAACGGCTCGGGAAAGTCGACCCTGTTGAAGTGCATCGCCGGCACGCTCCGGCCGACCGATGGTTCCGTGATCGTTCGTGGCCGACTCTCGGCCTTGCTCGAGCTGGGCGCCGGATTCCATCCTGATCTCACCGGCCGAGAGAACGTCTATCTCAATGGTTCGATCCTCGGGTTCAGTCGCCAGCGGATCGACCAGATCTTCGACGACATCGTCGAGTTCTCCGAACTGCACGACTTCATCGACTCGCAGGTCAAGCACTATTCGTCTGGCATGTATGCCCGGCTCGGGTTCGCGGTCGCCGTCAACCTCGAGCCCGATGTTCTCCTCGTCGACGAAGTCCTGTCCGTCGGCGATGAAGCCTTCCAGCGCAAGTGCATGGAACGGGTGCGCGGATTCCAGGAAGACGGCCGCACGATCCTGCTCGTGACCCACTCGCCAGAGCAGGTGCGCCAGGTGTGCTCGAGCGCCGTCGTCTTGGATCACGGCCGGGTCCTGCACGTCGGCGATGTCGGCAAGGCAGTCACCACCTATCGACGCGCGCTCGCCAACAAGGGAATCGTGCTGCCGGACCAGGCCGAACTCGAGCCCGACGTTCCGGTCAACGACGGCGTCATCATCACCCACACCACGGTCGTGCCGCCCACCGAGGGTCGTGACGCCTTCCGGCCGGGCGACACCGTCCGCCTGCAGGTGCACTATCGGACCGCCGGCCCGCTCGGCGGCATCCGCGGCAGGCTGATCATGCACAGCCACGACGGTGTCCTCTTGTTCAATGCGTCGACCCACGACATTCGAGGTGCCGATGTGGTGCATGCCGACGGCGATGCGACGCTCGAATTCGTGATCGAAGACCTGCCGCTGATGGACGGTCGCTATCTCGTGAGCTTCGTCTTGCAGGACCAGACCGAGACCTTCGAATACGCCCGCAGCGACCAGCAGACGGCGTTCGACGTCGACAGCGGAGGTCCGGTGACGGGTCGAGTCCGGTTGAAGATGCGAATCGTGGAATCCTGATGTCGACACTGCGCAAGGGAAAGCTCGGCTTGGTGCCGCCTCGTTTCGGTGCCGAGGTCATCGGCGGCGCCGAGGCGGTCATGGCCGACATCGGGCGGGGATTGGCCGAGCGAGGGTGGGACGTCGAGATCCTCACCACCTGTGCTCGTGACCACTTCACCTGGGCCAACGAGTATCCCGAAGGCGTCAGCGTCGTCGACGGCATGACCGTTCGGCGCTTCCCCACCCAGACCGATACCAAGGGAGCCCATCGCAACGCCATCGGACATGCCATTCTCGCCGGCGAGAACGTGTCGCTCGTCGACCAACAGCTCTGGATCAACGACAGCTTGCGGGTCAGCGGCTTGTGGCATCACGTGGCGGTTCACCGAGCCGAGTTTCGCGCTCTGGTGTTCGCTCCGTACATGTTCTGGACCACGTTCGCGGTCGGTCAGGTGGCACCGGAGAAGACCATTCTGATGCCCTGCCTCCACGATGAGCCCCCGGCCCGTCTGGAGATCTTCGCTCCGTTGTTCAGCGGATCGCGGGGGATGTGGTTCCTGACCAGCCCTGAACAGGCGCTCGCCGAGCGGCTCTTCGACCTGCCGAAACGCAGGGCCGAGATCGGGGCAGGGGTCTGGGTGCCGACCGACTACCAACCGGATCGCTTCCGAGTCGCGCACGGGCTCGAACGAGACTTCTTCTACTACGCCGGTCGGCGAGAGTGGGGGAAGGGCTGGACCGATCTGCTGGCGACCTTCGAGCGCTACGTGAACAGCGGCGGACCGCTCGATCTCGTCACCTCCGGGGTCGGCGAAACGGGGCACGAACCCCACCTCGACGGTCGCGTGCATGACCTCGGTCTGCTCAGTGAGGACGATCGAAATGCGGCCATGGCCGCAGCGCGGGCCTATGTCCAGCCGTCGGCGCTCGAGAGCTTCTCGCTGACGGTGCTCGAGGCCTGGCTTGCGGGCACGCCGGTGATCGCCAACGCCGACAGCGAGGTCGTTTCCTGGCACGTCGAACGCAGCGGTGCCGGGGTGCGCTACCGGTCGCTCGATGAACTCCTGGGCTATCTCGAGGTGCTGGGTGGCGATGCCGAGCTGGCCAGCGAGCTCGCGGCCTCGGGCCGTGAGTACGTCCTCGCTCACTATCAGTGGACCGATGTGCTCGATCGGATCGAGGCGACGCTGCACGAGTGGACGCAGTACGACGAAGCAGGTCTCACGGAATGACCACCCTGATGATCAGCCCGTATCCGCCCTATCGCGACGGGATCGCGGTCTATGCAGCGCAGGAAGTGATCGGCCGGATGCAGACCGGCGAAGCGATCGAAGTGCTCTCACCGGTCCCGAGTGCGGCGCATCGCCACCTCGTACTCGGTGGACCCAAGGGTTGGGCTCGACTCGCACGTCAGCTCGACGGCATCGACCGGATCATCGTTCAGCTCTACCCCGAGCTGTTGCATGGCGCCTGCCGCAATCCCATCGAGCGAGTGGCTGCCTGGACCGCACTCGAAGCGATCTGTCGCCTTCGGCCAACCGAGCTCCGCATCCACGAGGTCCAGTACGGCCCCGCCGAACGCAACCCGCTCGAACGACGCGCCGGCGCTCGAGCACTTCGGGCTGCGGCCGAGGTGTCGTTGCACACCGATCAGGAGCGCCGGCGTCTCTGTGACACCTTCGGACTCGACGCAGCGGCGCTGTCGCTGGTCGATCACGGTCGATACTTCGCGACGCACCACGCAGAATCCAAGGGCGAGGCGAGGGTCGAGCTCGGTTTGGATCCCGATGCCCACATCTTCTTGACCATCGGGTTTCTCCAATCGCACAAGGGATTCGATCGGGCGGTCAGAGCCTTCGCCGATGCCAACCTCGCCGATGCAGAACTCCACGTCGTCGGCTCGGTCAGAGTCGATGTCCCGGAGTTCGTCGAGTACGCAGCGTCGCTCCGGCGCCAGATCGACGCTGTCCGGCGAGTCACCTTTCACGAACGATTCGTCAGTGACAGCGAGTTCGATCGGTGGATCGTGGCCGCCGACACCGTCGTCCTGCCCTACCGCGAGATCTTTTCTTCCGGCGTGCTCGAGCGGGCGAACCTGATCGGTCGACCGGTCATCGCGTCGCGGGTCGGTGGACTCGAGGGGCAGCTGCGCGAGGGATCGCTGCTCTTCGGCGACGATGCCGAGCTCTCGCACGCCATGAGCGAACACGTCGGGGTCCACGTGAGGCAGCCCGCGGCGCCCCACGTCGTCCCTCAGCCGGTCGCTGCGTCCACCGAGGCGATCGAGCGGCACGTGCGGGAATCACTCGGATCTGGTGCCACTCGGGTGATCGAGCTCGGCTCTCCGTTGGCGCTGCCTCCGGCAACGTCGCACCGACCGATGGCCGCTCGCGCCAAGCGACTCGTTCGGCTCGTCACGGGTTGGGAGCTGCAACCGATCGTCGATCGGATCAACCGACTCGAGGCCGAACTGAATCGGGTTCTGCAAGATCGGGAGCGTTGACGCTCAGGGCCTGAACGAAGCCCGAGTGTCGGCGAGCAGTGCGTCTCGCAGGATCCTGGCGGCATTGCCGAACGAATGGTGCGTTGCGTAGGCGGCGGCTGCGCTGCGCATCGAGTTTCGACGGTCGTGGTCTTCGATCAGCGCGACGAGCACGTCAGCCAGCGCTGAGGCGTCTGAAGCGGGGTCGAGGTGGGCAACGACGTCACGGGGCAGTTCGGCCATGGAGCCGAGATCGGACACGACGGTCGGCAGCCCGGCAGCGAGCGTTTCGGTGATCGCTGCGGATGATTCGCCGTTGGTGAAGGCGCGCAGCTGAACGGCGACGGTCGCGCTGCGCTGGAGGGCGAGGAACTCGCTGTCGTCCAGATGCCCTTCGAAGCTGACTCGGTCGCGTACCCCGTGAACCTCGGCGAGTTCGAGCAACTCGTCCCGATAGTGCGCTTCGACACCGCCGGCGAACACGAGGCGTGTCTCGGGCACGGTCGTGCACACGATCGCCAGGGCCTGGATCAGGAGGTCGGGTTGTTTGACCGGCGCGACGATCCCGAAGCTGGCAACGACGGGCGGCCCGTCTTCGTGAACGATCGGCAGCGGGGTCGGGCAGGGGATGTCGAACAGGTGCTCGGGTCGTCGACCCGAGTCCAACTCGACGAGGGTGGCGGCGTAGTCGGAGTGGACGAAGAGGCGCTTGGCCGACCTCGCAACGGCTGCGGACATCAAGATGCCAAATCTCGCAGCGGTCTCGGGCCAAAGATCCTCGCTTGCGACCACGGATCGGCGGTAACGCTCGGGATACATCTCCTCGAGCGCCGCCCCCATGGATCCGTAGGGAAGTCGCTCCGGTGTGAGTCGCCGGACTTCGGAATACAGACCGGAGAGCCGCACGTCGTGGAGGAGAACGTCCCCCGGCATGTGATCGAGCATGGCGAGCGCCTCGACGTGGAACGAGGAGTTGCCGAGGAAGTAGACCAGGTGGTCGAAACCGGCTCCCCGATCGGTCAGGACGGGAAGGAGTCGAAGGGGCTGGATCGTAACGCCGTCGATCGGCTCGACTTCGGCGAGATCGCCCTCGACGAAGACGGTGATGTCGAAGTCGGCCCGGAGGTGTTCGATCAGCCGATGGGCGTAGGTTGCGATGCCCGAGCGTTGCTTGGGCAGTGGCGTGACCAGAGCGAGCCTCGGAGCAGCCTCGAGGCGGGGCCGGTCATCTGCCAGGGTGCGAAGCCCCTGGATCGTTGCTTGCGCCGACCGAGCCCAACTGAACGAAGGTGGGCGCAACGAACGCAAGCGAGCCAGTTCGGCCGGGTCGCACAGGGCTCGCTCGATGGCGCCACGAATCGAGTCGACCGAGAGGGGATCGAAGCGTGCCGTGGGGTCGGTCTGTACCTCGACGAGCGATGATGAGTCGCTACAGATGACCGGTGCGCCGCACTGCATCGCTTCCAGGACGGGGAGGCCGAAGCCCTCGTAGATGGCGGGGAAGACCACGAGTTCGGCACCCTGGTAGAGCTCGACGAGATCGGCGTCGCTGACGAAGCCGGTGACGAGGAGGTCATCGAGGATTCCGAGCCGCTTCGCGGTCGCAGCCAGTTCGACGCGTTCGTCGTCGGTGGTGCGACAGACCAGAACGAGCTGGTGTCGTGCTCGCAACTCGGCGGAAAGCTGGGCGTACGCCTCGAGAAGCCGATCGATGTTCTTGCGCCGTTCGATACCGCTGGGGAACAGCAGATAGGAGGGTCTGAGGCCCTCGAGTCGGAGCGACAGCCGCTCACCGACGACGACGTGATCGACCTCGGGTGGTCGGAACTGGCGATCGGCGCCGGCCCAGATCGTGGTGGTGCGTTCCTGGGCGATGCCGAGGAACTCGACGGCATCGGCCGCCGATGCTTCGGAAATCGCCAGCAGGTGATCGATGTTGCGCAGGGCGGCGACCCGTGCCTGATATTCGTAGTTGACCACCGCGTTCGACAGATACCAATCGGCGAACCGCAGCGGGATCAGGTCGTAGAGGATCGCCGCGGTGCGCCACTGGGGCGTGCGGGCCCAGGACGGCAGGACCGTCGACAACGGCTCCTGCAGTTCGAACACCGATCCGGCGATGAACAGGCCGCCCCCGGCGAGATCGATCCGTTCCGCCACTCGGTCGGCTCGAACGAGCTTGCCGGACGAAATGAGCGGCTCGATGCCATGGGGAAGCGGGACGTGCGGATGCACGAGGAAGTGGTCGACGAAGGATGGATCGACCTGCTCGATGGCAAGCGCGAGATTCTGGACGTATCGGGCGATCCCACGCTCGCCGTGCTCTCGATTCTGGAATCCGAGCAGATCGAAAACGACGCTCATGCCGTCTTTGGTCGTGCGGTCAGCATCACCACGCGACCCGGACCGCGGGGCGGCTCGAGTTCGTTCGACTCGATCGTCCAGGTCAGTCGGTCGAGTCGGTGAGCGATGCTCACCTGCTGGATGGTCCAGCCGTCGAGGAGGAGCTGCAGCCGATCGAGGTCGTAGGTCCGCTCGAGTTCGTTCTGAGCGGCTGGTCCATAGGGGGTGGTGAGTACGAGGAGGCCCTCGGGTTGCAGGACCTCGGTGACCAGATGCATGGTGTCGAGATCGGCCGTCTCTGCTGCTTCCGGGTTCCCCCGATAGGCGCCGATTCCGAAGTGCTCGATCGCCGACAGCAAGATGACGGCGTCGAAGTCACGGTTGCGGTCGAACTCCTCGAACGGGCGCTCGAACACCGTCAGGTTCGGGTGTTCGAACGGGTAGCCCTGCGGCTCGATGACCGTGACGTGATGGCCCAGGGACGCAAGAGAAAAGGCGACGGTGCTCTCGCCACCGCCGATGTCGAGGATCCTGGATCCCGTCGGCAGCTGACTCAGGGCAGCGAAGGTGAACGGCTGTTCGACGATGCGTTCGTTGACCGCGCCGACGGTGGCTCCCGCTTCCTTCCATTCCAGAACGACCGAGCTGTTCAGCCACAGGCCGGCATCGGCAAGTGGTCCCAGGTGAGAGTTCGCGTAGTTCAAGAACGCAGCTGCCGTCTGATCGATGTCGGCCAGACGGGCGCCGACGAGTGAGTGGAGGCGAACCGATGGCGCCGCCTTCTCGATCTCGGCCTCGATGGCGACTCGAGCGAAACCCACCTCGTTGCGAGCGGCGCCGACCTGCTGTTCCAGCGCGGTCAGTTGCGATGCCTGGAGCGCGAGTTGATCGTTCACTGCCTGTTGGAGGGCGTCAGCCTGTCCGCTTGCCTGGTCGAGCTTGGCGACGATCTCGTTCTTGACCGCATGGATCAAGTCTTCGAGCTGGCCAGTTCGTGCAGCATTGACGCGGGTGACTGGACGAAAAACCGCAGCTGCGCCCTTCTTGAGAATCGACATCCGTTCATCATCGCCGATTTCGTCGACCAAACGGTGACCATCGAGAAATCGGGGTGGCGGTCGACGTGTGTCGAGGTCCTCAGCTTCGCGCCACGCGTCGTCTGGGGTTCGTCTCGCCTGTTGGCGGTGAAAGCCACGAGACTCGTTCCTGCACCACACCGATCTCGACGGTGAAGTCGTCGTTTTCGTTGAGCAGCGCATCGCTCGGAAGTGGGACATCGATCCGGAAGGAATCACCCGGCGTGACCGTCTCATAGATCTCGGCTCGGGTCTCGGCAACCACGGTGTTGGTCGAGTCGTTCCAGAGCCGAGTGGCGACGCGGACTGGTTTGTCACTCCACGCGGTGACCCATGGGCTTCCTTCGCCCGAATGCGTGACGTCGACGCTGATCACACGGGTGGCGGCGAGGTCGATGGTGTCGTCGGGGGCGACATCGATCGTGACCGAGGCGATCGAGGCCGTCGCCGGCAGCGTTTGGTCATCCCGGAACCCGGCGGGGTAAAGGTCACCCTCGTCATCCAGTTCGGCGATCAGTTCGGGTTCGCTGATCCACAGTGCCCTGGTGCTGAATGGCTCGACCGACATCAAACGACTCGTCGGTTCCGGTGGTGCGGACAAACGGCCGATGACGATGCCGTTGTTGTCAGGCGGTCCATGTGACAAGTCGAGGTCCAGCTCATCGTTCCAGTACTGGATGTTGTAGAGGTAGAGGGAGCTGACGTTCCCGAGGTCGACGCCGATCGGTGGGCTCCCGGCGAGCAGACTGGCGCTGCGATGGCGGACCGACGCGTTCTCGGAAGCAACAGCTGACCAATCAGTGACGAGGAAGTAGCCGGTCGATGCACCGAGCAGCAGCGCGACACGACCGCAGTCCAACGCAGGTTGCGCACAACACCAATCGCCAGTGCGACGCTCGTGGCGATCACGAACCAGATGCCATCGCGAGCGAGGTCGAGCGAGCCGGTGAAGTGTCGGGGGCCGGTCACCCCGGCGATGTTGTGCAAAGCGGAGGGGCGAGTCCAGACATCGGGCGTATAGCGCGAGCGGAACATGAAGACCCCGAGCACCAAGAAGCTGACGACGGCGGCACCAGCCCCAATGAGCTGTCGACGGCTCAGCGACACTGCCAAGACGATGCCGACGGGGACCCATTGATCGACATAGCGTCCGTAGACCGTGAGATCCGCTCGGGAGGGTGAGTCGACCAGTCCATTGGTGAGGAAGACGGCGCTCATGGCGAGGCTGGCCACCGCTCCGATGCACAGGAACAGCATCGCGGCCGACTCCTGAGTCGGCCGCTCCCTGGTCCAGAGTCGGTTGCGCGACCGCCGCGAATCCGAGCGGCGCAAGGCCCAGTGTTGCGGCACTCGCTCCCCACACGGTTCCGATCAGCGATTTGGTCGCGGCCAGGGGCTCCGAGGCCACCAACTCCAGCCGGCTCCCCGTGCCGTCCGTGGTCGTGGCGAAGGGATACAGAGAATCGAGAACCTGTTGATTGATCACTCGGGTGAGTGCCATCAATGCCAACAGCGTCGCCAGGCAACCGAGGACCTGCCGTAGGCCGGACAGTCGAAACACGAGAGCGAAGAGACAGGTTGCCACAAGCGCAGCGGCGAGAGCCAGGGCGCGAGGATGCGTGAGATAGGCGATGCCGACGACGGCGCCGGCTGCTGATGCTCGAGGCGTGCTGGCCGGCAGTTCGAACCAGCGGTACACGATGAGTGCACTGGCAGCGGTGAGCGCGGTGAGCATCGACTCGGCGACCAGCATCTGTGCGTTGGTCAAGAGCGCAGCGGTGGTCGCTCCGGCAGTCGCTCCGATGACCGCCGTTCGAGCGTCGAGCTGTACGAAGCGGCGACCGATCTGGAAGAGCAGCGGCACCAACGCGGCAACCAGCACGGCGTTGATCGTCAAGGCAACGCGATGCAACAGCGCACTCGACGAGATCAGATAATCGAAAGGACCGAGAAGGATGCCGTAACCGGGGTAGTAGAGCGGGCCGTAGAGCTCGGGTGTCGGGCCAGGCCCGAGCAATCGTGCAACGGCGATGTAGCCGAATTCGTCATGGAACATGAACGGCGCGTCGACGTAGGTCGACAACGCAAACGAGAGCGCGAACACCATCAGCGTCGCCGCAGCAATGGGACTCGCGATCCAGCTCGATCGTTCGCTCACCTGCACTCGTCGTGCCATTCGGTCATCGCAAGGGTGCGAGTGCCATTGAGGTAAGCGGAATCCACAGTCGGTGACCATACTGGACTCGGCCTTGCCGACCGGCGCATCGTCTCCGCCGGTCGGGCGACGGCGGTAACCTGAGATGTGCCTGAAATGCGAGGAACCCGTCCCCAGCTCGCGGTGTCGAGCAGGTGATTCGAGCGAAACAGGTACTGACTCTGGCGGCTCGAGTTCGGCGCCCGACCGGTCGGGGGCGTGCGATCGCATCGGGATTGTCGCTGGTCCTCTTGCTCGTCGCCGTTGCCTATTCGGTTCAGAACTTCCCTGCGACGTCGGGCATCCGTTGGCCGGTGATGGTCCTCGTGGGTCTGATCGGACCAACGGTCACCATTTGGCTCAATGCGAAGGAATTCCAGGTCCCAGGCAATCGATCGCAGGACAGCAGTCGGACTCCTCGAAGCGACTCGAGTCAGCGTCATCGGTACGACCGCGAACCTCCTATCCGTGCCGGGCGCAGTCCTCGTGAGAACGCAGGCGCTTGCGGTCGGTGGCTCCACCTACGCCGGCGCGGTCGAAGATCAACGCAGCCTGCGGCATCATCTGGCTGGGCATGTCGGCGATCGTGTCGGGTATCGGCTTCGGCCTTCTCGGGTCGTGGGCGATTGCGCGTTTGGGATCTCGCCGGCACGATTGTCTGGTTGATCGGCGCACGACGTGCCGCTGCGATCGGGTGCCGAGACGGATCGACGTGCTCGAATCTCCTTCATCGAGGCGCTGCTCACCCTCGTTGCCGGGCTCCGGGCCTACGGTATACTGCTGGCGCTCTCGGTCGTCCGTTCAGCCACACAGGGTCTTGCGCTCGCGGTGCTCTGGGCGCGGTGGCGAGTGCCGCCGGTGTGTCTTCCACGCCGGTGTCGGGCTTCGAGAAGCGCTCTCGGGCGTGGTCGCAACGCTGGTCGATCTCGACGCCGCTGTCGGTATCGGAGCTGCAGCAGCTGACCGAGTGGCGGGACTCGTCGTTCTCCTCGCCGCGAATCTCCTCATCATCGTGGCGGATCGCCGGGCGAAGGTCCCCGCCACTGGTATCGAGGCTGAGTAAGGTGCGAACTCGGAAAGGGAGCACGTTGAGCGAAGAAGAAAAGCCATCGAACATCGCGGGCTACTACGACGACTACTCGACGTGGTACGAGGGTGAGCGGCGAGAGGGTTACTACTCGCTGATCAACGATCTCGAAGTCGAGGCGATCTCGACGTCTGCCCGAGGGCATGACATCCTCGAGATCGGTGTTGGCACCGGCCTGATCCTGGAACGCACCGCAAAGGTGGCGCGTCGAGCCACCGGGATCGACCTCTCGCTTGGTATGGCGGGCGTCAGCAGCCGCAAGGGCCTGACGGTGCTGAACGCCAGCGTGAACGCGCTCCCGTTCCCCGACGACTCCTTCGACGTCGTCTATTCGTGCAAGGTGCTCCCTCACGTCCCCGACATCACCGGTGGTCTGCTCGAATTGGCCAGGGTGGTCCGGCCCTCCGGGACCATGCTCGTGGAGTTCTACAACCCTCTGAGTTTCAAGGGCCTCACGTATCGGATCATGACCCGCACGCGCGGGCACGAGCCGGTGTTCGTGCGTCACGACACGGTGAACGACGTCGAGAACTACGTGCCGGACGGCTGGCGGATCGAGTCCGTTCGTGGCATTCGAGTGTTCGCAGCGACGGGGCGTTTCTACACCGCGCCCGTTCTCGGATCGATGATTCGAGCGCTCGACCGGCGCGTGGCCGATTCGGCGTTTGCCCGACGCTTCGGCGGCTACCTCCTTGTGACCCTCCGGCCGACAGCTGACTGATGCGGCGCATCGGCGTCGTCGTCAAGTACTACCCGCCGCTCGAGCGGGTCTCCGGCATCATCGGGTTGCTCAGGGTGTTGCATCGTGCCCTCGGTGAGAAATGCGAACTCCACGTGATCACCTCGCGGCCATGGCGAGCCGAGCGAGACCTCGTGGTCGACGGCCATCAGGTCCATCGCTGTGCTGGAGTGTTTCCGATCGCGGCGGGACGCAAGGCGCAGGAACTCGATCTCGATGGCGTGGTGTTCGTTTCCGGCATCTTCGATCAACGAAAGGCGCCGCTCTACGTCGAGGCCTTCTCCCGATCGTTTCGCAGCACAACGGCAACCCGTGTCTTTCTTCAGGCGACCCACGTCGACGGTCGGGGCAATCCCTGGTTCGTCCGAGCGCTGAGTCGTTTCGATGCCGTGGCCGCCACCTCGGTCTCGCTTCGAACGGCCCTGGCAGCGCAGCTCGATCGTCCCGTCACCCTGCTGCTGCCCGGCGTGGAGATTCCTGAGCCACGCGAGCCCTCGGACGTCCTGACCATCGGATTCGTCAACCATCTGAATGCCGTCAAGGGTGCGGACATCGCCATGGAGGCCATCGAGGCCGCCCTTGCTCGACATCCCGAGGTGCAGGCGACGGTGGCCGGAACCGGTGAGCTCGCCTCCGAGGCCGAGCGCCGCTTCGCTCATCACGACCGTGTGCGACTCCTGGGCTTTCTCGAGGAGGGCCCGCTCTACGAGGAGCTGCGCCGGTGCGACATCATGCTGTTGCCGTTTCGCACCGGTGTGTCGGTCTTGGGGATCTCGCAGACGGTGCTGGAAGTCATGGCATCGGGCAACGTCGTGGTCGGAACCGCCGTGCCGCCGATCGCCGAGGCGATCACGACCGGCGAGACCGGGCTTCTCGGAACGGCAGAGCACATCGGCGAATTGCTCGAGTCGCTGCTGGTCGACCGTGATCGGCGAGCCACGTTGGGGGCGACAGCGCGGGCCGAAGTCGTCGAGCATTGGAACATCGCCGACCGGGTCGAGGAGCTGCTTCGGCTCCTGGATCCTGATCCGACTCTGGCGAGCGGGCCTAACGATCGTTGAGGCGCGCCAGCAACTCGTCGAGAATCTGCTCGCTCGGAGCGACGTCGGGAATCTCGAGCGGTGCTCTCAGCGTGTCCAGGTCGGCCAAGAACCGATCGACGATCGTCTGATCGAAGTGCGACAGCACGACATTGGATCCCAGGCCGTGTTCTCGTTCGGTGCGGTCTCGCCACAGGAGCGTCGGCAGGCCGAGGTAGCCACATTCCTCTTGGATCGAGCCACCGTCGATGATGGCGAGCGGTGCAGCGCGGAGGAGATCCACGAACTCGGCGTGTCCGACGAGAGGGGAGATCTCGACGCCGGCCTTCTCCAATCGCTCGAGTCCGCCGCTGTCGGCCAGCGCGAGCCGCGTCGGCTCGTGCATCACGAATCGAACATCGAACTGGCGGGCGACCTTCTCCACTGCGGTGATCCATCCCTCGACCCGCTTGCGGTTCCTGAGGTTCTCGACCCGGTGCATGGTGACCACCGCCGGCCCGACCTGGTGTTCGAGCGCTCGCTTCGAGGCATAGCCCACGGCTTCGATCGAGGTGTTGCCGGCAAGCGCGATGACCTCGCCCCGGTGTCGTGAACTCTCGAGGTTCGCCACCGCATCGGCGGTCGGAGCGAAGCAGATGTCGGCGAAGCGCATCACGAAGATCCGAATGAGTTCTTCGGGAAACGGATGGAGGAGGTTTCGTGACCGGAGCCCTGCCTCCAGATGAGCGACCCGAAGTCCGGCTCGCCAGGCCATCAAGGACGACAGAAGCGTCGAAGGTGTGTCGCCGTGCACGACGCAGATGCCACCACGTCCGCCGAACACGTCGTCGCGCAGTCGGCCCGATCGCACGAGTCTGCTGCTCAGGCGGGCTGCCCACTTGACCGCGGCGGGAATGGTCGAGATGTCGCCATCGTCGGCAACGACGACATCGGGTTCGCGAACACCGAGTTCGTCCCTCATCACTCGAGCGATGTCGGCGTGCTGCCCCGAATCGATGAGTGCGTACTCGACTCCTCGTTCGTCCATCAGCCGCAGGAGCGGAGCGGTCTTGATGTATTGGGCCTTGGTCCCGATGAATACGTGGATCATCTCGGTGCTCATGAGGTCGCCACCGTATCGGTGCCCGACGTGCCGATCACGGAACGAGTTCTCGGGCTGCCGAAGATGGGCTCCTCACGCCCTCGTAGACGAGTCGTTGCAGCGATTGCGACTTCTCGGCCTGTTCGCCATTGCCGGCGAGCCGAGCGAGGAGACGGTGTTGGACGTCGGCCCAGAAGGCGGTGACGGCCTGATCTCGGCGAAGCCGCTCGATGTGGCCACCCCCGGTCAGCCGTTCGTGGAGAACCTCGAGTGCGCTCCACACCGCATCGAGCCCGACACCGTGGAGTGCCGACGCCGTCAGCACGTCGGTGGGGTGACCCGGCCACTTGGATCGAACCATGTGGAGGGCTTGGCGGTAGTCGGCGGCGGTGTGGTTGGCCAGCGACTCGTTCTTGCCGTCGGCCTTGTTGATGACGACCAGATCGGCCAGTTCCATGACCCCGCGCTTGATGCCCTGGAGGTCGTCACCACCACCGGGGGCGAGGAGGAGCAGGAAGAGGTCGGTGACGTCGGCAACGGCGATCTCGGATTGGCCGACGCCGACGGTTTCGACCAGTACGACGTCGAATCCGGCCGCCTCGCACAACAGCACGGCCTCGCGTGTCTTGCGGGTGATGCCGCCGAGGGAGCCGCCCGCCGGCGATGGCCGGATGTAGGCATTCGGCTGGCGATTCAGCTCGGCCATGCGGGTCTTGTCGCCGAGAATCGACCCACCGGTGCGAGCCGAGGTCGGATCGACGGCGAGCACCGCCACACGGTGGCCCTCGTCGATCAGATGCATCCCGAAGGCCTCGATGAACGTGCTCTTGCCGACACCGGGCGTTCCCGAAATGCCGATACGCAGTGCACCGCCGGTGTTGGGCAGGAGCTCGTCGAGGAGCGCTTCGGCCTGCCGTCGGTGATCGTCGTTGGTGGACTCGACGAGCGTGATGGCGCGGGCGAGGCCGCGACGCTCGCCCGCCAACACGAGCTCGGAAAGGGTTGGAGTCATCGGTGAGGGGCGACCGAGGTCAGTCCAGGAGTCCGAGCACCTCGTGCGCTGCGGTGCAGATGTTGGTTCCCGGGCCGAAGATGGCGCCGACACCGGCGTCACGCAGCATCGGGTAATCCTGGGGCGGAATCACCCCACCGCAGACGACGACCACGTCGCCGGCACCGGCGGAGCGAAGCTCATCGATCAGCTGGGGCACGAGCGTCTTGTGGCCGGCGGCCTGCGACGAGACACCGACGATGTGCACGTCGTTGTCGACTGCGTCACGGGCGACTTCTTCCGGCGTCTGGAACAGGGGGCCCACGTCGACATCGAACCCGAGGTCGGCAAAGGCCGTTGCGATGACCTTCGCACCGCGGTCATGGCCGTCCTGGCCCATCTTGGCCACGAGCATGCGCGGGCGTCGGCCCTCCTTGTCGGCAAACGCCTCGACGGCCCTGACCACCGCATCGAACTCCTCGTCGCCGTCGTAGGCCGCGCCGTACACGCCGGTGATGGTGCGGGTCTCGGCCTGGTGGCGGCCGAAGATCTCTTCCATGGCGTCGGACATCTCGCCGACGGTAGCCCGAGCACGAGCGGCGTCGACGCAGGCCGCCAGCAGATTGCCGTCGCCGGCAGCAGCGGCGGTGAGCGCGGCCAACGCTGCGTCGCAGGCGGCCTGGTCTCGGCTGGAACGGACCTGCTCGAGCCGAGCGATCTGCGACTCACGGACCGCGGTGTTGTCGATGTCGAGGACGTCGACCTGGTCGGGGTTCTCCGGTCGATACTTGTTGACGCCGACCACGACGTCTTCACCGCGATCGACTCGGGCCTGGCGGCGAGCAGCCGCCGCCTCGATGCGAAGTTTCGGCATGCCCGAATCGATGGCTGCGGTCATGCCGCCGAGTTCCTCGACCTCGGCCAGGATGGCCCGAGCCCGATCGGCGAGGTCGGCGGTGAGCTTCTCGACGTAGTAGCTGCCGGCGAGCGGATCGACGGTGCGAGTGATGCCGGTCTCCTCGGCCAGGATCAGCTGGGTGTTGCGGGCGATGCGGGCGCTGAATTCGGTGGGCAGGCCGAGCGCCTCGTCGAAGGAGTTGGTGTGCAGGCTCTGCGTGCCACCGAGCACCGCGGCCATGGCCTCGACGGCCGTGCGCACCACGTTGTTGTACGGGTCCTGCTCGGTGAGCGACACGCCGGAGGTCTGACAGTGGGTGCGCAGCATCGAGGACTTGGGATTCTTCGGCTCGAACTGCGCCATCAGCTCGGCCCAGAGGAGTCGCGCTGCCCGGAGCTTGGCCACCTCCATGAAGAAGTCCATGCCGATGGCGAAGAAGAAGCTCAGGCGGCCGGCGAACGCATCGACGTCGAGACCCTTGGCCAAGGCCGCTCGCACGTATTCGATCCCGTCGGCGAGGGTGAAGGCGAGCTCGAGGTCGGCGGTCGCCCCGGCCTCTTGCATGTGGTAGCCCGAGATCGAGATCGAGTTGAAGCGGGGCATGTTCTGCGCCGTGAACTCGATGATGTCGGCAACGATCCGCATGGAGGGGACCGGCGGATAGATGTAGGTGTTGCGGACCATGAACTCTTTGAGGATGTCGTTCTGGATGGTCCCCGAGAGCTGCTCGGCGGCAACACCCTGTTCTTCGCCGGCAACGATGTAGCAGGCGAGAATGGGCAGCACCGCCCCGTTCATGGTCATCGACACGCTCATCTTGTCGAGCGGGATCCCGTCGAAGAGGATCTTGGCGTCTTCGACCGAGTCGATCGCCACGCCGGCCTTGCCGACATCGCCGACGACCCGAGGATGATCCGAGTCGTAGCCCCGGTGCGTGGCGAGGTCGAACGCCACCGAGAGCCCCATCTGGCCCGCTTCGAGGTTGCGGCGGTAGAAGGCGTTGGACTCCTCGGCGGTGGAGAACCCTGCGTACTGGCGGATCGTCCACGGGCGATTGGTGTACATCGTGGCTCGAGGCCCTCGAAGGTACGGGTCGAAGCCCGGGAGGCTGTCGAGATGGGGGAGTCCTTCGAGATCGTCACCGGTGTAGAGCGGCTTGATGTCGATGCCCTCGGGCGTGGTCACGGTCAGGTCGGCGACCGTCTTGCCCCGCAGCTCGGCCTCGGCAGCCTGTTCCCAATCGGTCCGGTCATTCGCATGGCTCGTCACAGCTCGAATCGTAGGCCCGATCGAGGGCACACACGAACTCTCCGGCGGTGATGCGCTCTGAGCACCCGTCGCGCTCGCCGTTATGCTCGCCCGATGCGAATCGCCATCGACGGGACCTCGTTGGTGGGGCCCAAGTCCGGCATCGGCGCCGTGGTCGATGCCATGACCAGCGGGTTGGCGGCGCGCGACGACCTCGACCTGACGGTGCTGCTGATCTCGCGGCGAGCGGGTGCCGATCTGGGCGACCGACTGCCTGCCGGCGTGACCCTCCGAAGGCTGCCGCTGCCGGCGCGGGCCTATCACCGAGCGTGGCGGTACGTCGACCGTCCCCGAGTCACGGGCCATGACGTCGTCCACGGCCCCAACTACGTCGTTCCCCCGACGGGTGGGGGCGCAGCGCTGCTCACGATCCACGATCTCACCGCCTGGCGCTTCCCCGAACTCGTCGGCGGCGCCACCAGCACCTTCCCGGCGCTGGTCGACGCGGCGGTGCGCCGGGGCGCGCACGTGCACGCCGTGTCGAACACGGTCGCCGACGAAGTGGCCCACTTCCTGCCCATCCCTCGTGAGCGAATTCATGCGATCCCCAACGGTCTGGTCCGGCCCGTCGGTGGTTCGGCCGAGGCCGGTCTCGCCATGACCGGCGGTCATCCCTACCTGCTGGCGATCGGCACGATCGAGCCGCGCAAGGACCACCCCACCCTGCTGCGGGCCTTTGCCGAACTCCGGTCGCAGCACCCCGAGCTTCGCCTCGTGGTTGCCGGCGGCGATGGGTGGGGGATCGGGGCGTACGAGCAGGCCCTTGACGAGACCGGGGTGGCCGACGCCGTGATCCGCCTCGGCTACATCGCCGAGGAAACCAAGGCCGACCTCATCGCCGGTGCTGCGCTGTTCGTCTATCCCTCGATCTACGAGGGGTTCGGTCTTCCGCCGCTCGAAGCGGCTGCCTGTGGCGTGCCGGTGGTGGCGACCGCCGTGGGTTCGATCCCCGAAGTCATGGCCGACGGCGCACTGCTGGTGCCGTCCGGTGATGTCGCCGCCCTGGCCGCCGCGATCGATCGGGCGCTCACCGACGACCGGGAACGGGACCGCCTCATCGCCGCCGGCTTCGTGAGGTCCGACCACTATTCGTGGGATCGGTCCATCGATCAGCTGGTCGAGCTCTACCGCGCGCTTTCGTCGGCGCCCTAGCGGAACGCGCAGAGATCCGAGTCGTCGTCGGCGTGCGAGTAGAGTTCACCGACATGCATGGAACGCAGGGTGTCAGGAAACGATTCGTCATCATCGGCGGTGGCCCCGGCGGAACCAATTGTGCGACCTACGCCGCTCGATACGGCGCCGACGTCACCCTGATCGAGAAGGACATCGTCGGCGGGGCTGCACACCTGCTCGACTGCATTCCCTCGAAGGCGATGATCGCCACCGGCGGAGCCATGTCGATGATGGCCGAGGCGGCCAAGATGGGCCTCGCCCGCGTCGACGTCTCGCTCGACTTCGACGCCCTGCGTGACCGCATCGGCAGCATCACCGACCGGCTCGAGTCGTCGGTGTCGAGCCTGCTCGAGAGCCAGAACGTCCGGCTGATCAACGGCACCGGCCGGCTCATCGACGATCACCACGTCGAGGCCACCCTGGCCGATGGCTCGACGCAGGTCGTCGAAGCCGACGTCATCCTCATCTCGACCGGATCGCGCCCACGTATTCCCGACTGGGCGACCATCGACGGAGAGCGGATGCTCACCACCCGCCATGCCTACCCGCCACCCGAACTGCCCGAGCATCTGATCGTCATCGGCTCCGGCGTCACCGGTGTGGAGTTCGTCCACATGTTCAACTCCTTCGGCTCCAAGGTGACCCTCATCGTCAGCCGCCAGCAGGTCCTGCCGAACAAGGATCCCGAGGTCGCTGCGGTGCTCGAGCAGAGCTTCCTCGATCGGGGCGTTCGACTGTTCATGGGGGCCCGAGCGGAGCGGGCCGAGGTGGTCGACGGCGCGGTGTCGATCTTCTGCGACGATGGACGAGTGGCCGAGGGGTCCCACGCCCTGCTCGCCATCGGCTCGATCCCCAACACCGAAGACCTCGGACTCGAAGCGGTCGGCGTCGAGACCGAGTGGGGCTACGTCAAGGTCGACCACAACCTCCGGTCGAGCGTTCCGCACATCTACGCCGCCGGCGACGTCTCCGGCAAGCTCCCGCTGTCGTCGGTCGCCTCGATGCAGGGTCGCAAGATCGCCGAGCACGCCATGGGGCTACATGCCGGCCCGCACCGGCACCTCGACTACGAAAAGGCCGCCTCCGCGATCTTCACCGACCCCGAGATCGCCGACGTCGGGCTGGCCGAAGCCGACGCCTTTGCCGAAGGTCGCAAGATCCGCGTCACCAAGGTGCCCTTCTCGGTGTCGGCCAAGGCCCTGATCAACAACGACTCGCGCGGGTTCGTGAAGATCGTGTCCGATCCCGCCACCGGCGTGGTGCTCGGTGGATCGATCGTCGGACGTCACGCAGCCGAACTGATCTCGGTGCTCGCGCTCGCCGTCACGGCCGGGCTGAAGGTCACCGATCTGGTCGAATCGCTGTTCGTTCACCCGGCACTCGCCGAGGTGCTCGGTGAGGCAGCGGAGTGAAAGAGACACTTCTCCATGTCAGGTGAACCACATCTTCTCGCATTGGCCGGAGCCGAGCCGTCGCCGTACTGGCTCGACGACCCCGACGAGCCCGAGGCGACCGACACCCTCGTCGAAGCAGAGACCGCCGACCTCTGCGTGATCGGCGGCGGCTACACCGGGCTGTGGACCGCCCTGCTGGCCAAGGAGCGCGACCCGAATCGAGATGTCGTCCTGCTCGAAGGATCGCGCTGTGGCAGCGGGGCTTCGGGACGCAACGGCGGGTTCTTCGAGTCGAGCCTCACGCACGGCGTTTCGCAAGGCCTCGCCCGATTCGCCCCCGAACTCCCCGTGCTCGAGAAGCTCGGCCTCGAGAACCTCAACGAGATCGAGCGCTTCGTCGAGCGCCATCAGATCGACTGTGACTGGGAACGCAACGGTGTCATCGACGTCGCGACCCGACCCGAACACGTGGCCGACCTCGAAGAACAAGCGCGGCATCTCGAAGCCTTGGGTCAGAAGATCGAGCTGTTCGACGTCGAGCGGATGCGCGCCGAGGTCCATTCGCCCACCTACTACGGCGGCCTGTTCCGAAAGAAACGGGCGGCGGTCTGTGACCCGGCTCGTCTCGTCTTCGGCATGAAGCAGGTGGCGCTCGACGCCGGTGTCAGGATCTTCGAAGACACCAACGTCACCGAGCTCATCGAGCGGGACCATGCCGTCGAGGTGCGGGCCGGCTACGGCTCGGTGCGTGCGGCAAAGGTCGCCCTCGGTACCAACGCCTTCCCGCCACTGTTGCGCCAGATCAAGCACTACATGGTGCCGGTCTACGACTACGTGCTGGCCACCGAACCGCTCACCGCGGAGCAGCTCGATTCGATCGGATGGGCGGGCCGCCAGGGACTGTCGGATTCGACCAACCAGTTCCACTACTACCGGCTCACCTACGACAACCGGGTCATCTGGGGTGGCTACGACGCCGTCTATTACTTCAACAACAAGGTCGACCCGCTGCTCGAACAGCGCCCCGAGACGTTCGCTCTGCTCTCGCGGCACTTCTTCGAAACGTTCCCCCAGCTCGAAGGGGTTCGCTTCTCCCACGTGTGGGGCGGCGCGATCGACACCAGCACCCGGTTCACCGTCTTCTGGGGGCGGGCCATGGGCAACAAGGTCGTCTATACCACCGGCTACACCGGGCTCGGTGCCGCTGCCACACGGTTCGGCGCCCGAGCGATGCTCGACCTGCTCGACAAACGAGACAGCCCGATCATCGGTCTCGACTTCGTCAACAAAAAGCCCCTCCCGTTCCCGCCCGAACCACTCCGCTGGGCCGGCATCCAGATGACTCGCTGGTCACTCGACAAAGAAGACCGCACCGGCGAACGCAACCTGTGGCTTCGCACCCTCGACCGCGTGGGCCTCGGCTTCGACAGCTGAAGCTCTGTTGCTTTGGTCTGCTTCGCAGACCGGGCTTCGCCCATCTGGGTGACCATCGTGGAGCTGCTCCGTCCCTCCGCAGCCTGATCTCGCAGACCGGGCTTCGCCCATCTGGGTGACCATCGTGGAGCTGCTCCGTCCCTCCGCAGCCTGATCTCGCAGACCGGGCTTCGCCCATCTGGGTGACCATCGTGGAGCTGCTCCGTCCCTCCGCAGCCTGATCTCGTGACCAGGTTGTCGTGATCCTGCTGGCGATCGCCGCCGGTGTCGCCATCCTCCCGAGCAGGCTCCGGTTTCCCTTCACCGTGGCGCTCGTCATCGCCGGCTTGGGCGCCGCGTTGCTCGGCGATCTCGTTGCCGTCGACGTCTCTTGGGGTGGATCGGGCCCGCCCGCCGGCCTGCGCATGGCCATGCAGCGGGCTCACGAAGCCGATCGGGCGCTGGTCTACCTGGCGATCCTCGACTCGTCGAGCTTCGCCGACCTCGACGACCTGATGTTCGACCTCGTCACCGACGAGCTGGTGTGGCTGCTCGAGGCACAGTTCGAGCTGGCCCGCCGGCAGACCGGTCTCACCGACCTCACCACCCGGGTCGACGGGACCGTCAGTCGAACTCCTCGTCTCCGGCCAGGACTAGCGAAGTCGGCAGTGCGACGTTGTGAGCGCAGCGAGCAACTCGGGGAAGCCCCGAGGCCGCCAGGCCGAAGGGTGCACGTTCACTCGATCTTGGCGACGATGTCGCCGCCGCCGACCGAATCACCCGCCGCCACCTTGATCTCGGTGACCGTGCCGGCCTTCTCGGCGGCGACGTTGTTCTCCATCTTCATGGCTTCGAGCACGACGATGGTGTCGCCGACCTCGACGGTCTGGCCCACCTCGGCGACGACCTTCACGATCGTTCCCTGCATCGGGACGGTGACGTCGCCCGATCCCGAGCCGCCACCAGCGCCACCGCTCGACTTGCGACGCACCTTCTTTGCGCCGCCGGCAGGAGCGGCTGCCATGGCCGACTCCGGCACCCACATGGAGACCGAGAACTTCTTGCCGTTGACCTCGACGTCGACGTCACGGCGAATCTTGGGTTCGGCGTCGTCACCGTCGGTGGTCGACTCGGCCTTGCCGCCGACACCGGTGAGGTCGAGGACTTCCTCGACCCACTTGGTCGAATGGAGGCCGGCGGCGAAGTCGGGATGCTCGAGAATGGCGATGTCGGCCGGGATCGTCGTGGCGACTCCCTCGATCTCGAACTCTCGCAGCGCCCGAAGCGTGCGGGCAATCGCAACCTCTCGGGTCGAGCCCCAGCACACGAGCTTGCCGACCAGGTTGTCGTAGTACTGGCTGATCTCGTCGCCGGCCTCGTAGCCGCCGTCCCAGCGAACACCGAAGCCTGACGGCACCCGCAGCTTGGTGATCGGCCCGGGGGAGGGCAGGAACTTGCCGCCCGCCGGGTCTTCGGCGTTGATGCGGATCTCGATGGCGTGGCCGTGCAGGGTGACCTCGTCCTGGCTGAACGGGATCTCGCCACCACCGGCCACATGGAGCTGGAGGGCAACGAGATCGAGACCGGTGATGAGCTCGGTGACAGGGTGCTCGACCTGGAGACGGGTGTTCATCTCGAGGTAGTGATACGCACCGTCTTCGTAGAGGAACTCGACGGTGCCGGCGTTGGTGTAGCCGCAGCCCAGCGCGACCTTGACGGCGTCTTCGCCCATCGACTTCGCGATGTCGGGCGGCAGGTCGAAGGCCGGAGCCTCCTCGACCAGCTTCTGGTGGCGACGCTGCGCCGAGCAGTCGCGTTGGCCGAGATAGCGGCCGTTGCCGTGGGAGTCGCAGATCACCTGGATCTCGATGTGGCGTGGCTTGGTGAGGTAGCGCTCGATGTAGCACTCGTCTCGGCCGAAGTAGGCCAGCGCTTCGCGCTGGGCCGATTCGAGGGCGTCGGCCGCCTCATCGGCGCTCTGGACGACCTTCATGCCTCGGCCGCCTCCGCCGAAGGCGGCCTTGATCGCCACCGGATAGCCGTGCTCGTTGCCGAAGGCCACGATCTCGTCGGGCCCACTGAGGAACTCGGTGACACCGGGAACGCCGTGCACGCCGACCTTTTCGGCAGCCTCGCGAGCGCTGATCTTGTCGCCCATGACCTCGATGGCCTCGGGGGGCGGGCCGACGAAGATGACGCCTCGATCGGTGATCGCCCGGGCGAAGTCGGCGTTCTCCGAGAAGAAGCCGTAGCCCGGATGCACCGCCTGGGCGCCCGAACGCTCGATGGCGTCGAGGATGGCCTCGGTGTTCAGGTACGACTCGGCTGCGGTCTGGCCGCCGAGGGCATACGCCTCGTCGGCGAGGCGCACATGGAGAGCCTCACGATCGAGCTCGGAATAGACCGCAACGGTCCCGATGCCGAGCTCTTGGCAGGCCCGAATGACTCGAACAGCGATCTCGCCACGGTTGGCGATGAGGACTTTGTCGAACGGCGGATTGAACGTGGGTGAGGACAGCACGCC
Source organism: uncultured Acidimicrobiales bacterium (assembly GCA_963698395.1). Classification (GTDB taxonomy): domain Bacteria; phylum Actinomycetota; class Acidimicrobiia; order Acidimicrobiales; family SZUA-35; genus JBBQUN01. The sequence continues at coordinate 140,574 of CAVOQQ010000004.1, read as the reverse complement.
CGTATGGTTAGCCGAGATGGGTAGGTCAATGAAAGTAACCAGCCAACGATTTTCCGAGATTCGCTGGATCGAGGAGACCGGTTCGACCAACCGTGACCTTCTCGAGGCTGCCGTCGGCGGTCGTGCGGCCGGGTCGGTCCTCGTGACCGACCACCAAACGGCGGGTCGAGGTCGACAGGGTCGAACCTGGATCGATGACCCCGGCCGGTCCCTGTTGTTCTCGGTGTTGCTCCGCCCTGATCCGGCCCACGTGAGCGTATTGCCCCTGGTCAAGGGGATGGCCATCGTCGATGCAATCGGTGAATTCGGCGGTGTCGACGCCAAGCTCAAGTGGCCCAACGACGTGCTCGTCGCCGATCACGATGGCACCGAGCGCAAGCTCGCCGGCACGCTCGCCGAAGCCGTGATGACCGATGGCGGACTCGCCGTCGTCATCGGGACCGGCATCAATGTGGCGTTCGTCACGGGGCCGCCCATGGAGGTGGCCGATCGCGCCATCGACCTCGCGTCGGTCGGCGCGGCCATGATCGACCGAGAGATCCTGCTCGATCGGATCCTGACGCGACTCGATCAGTGGCTCGGTGAACTCGAGCGCCACGGCCCCACGGCCATCATCTCGGCCTATCGACCCCGTTGTTGCACACTGGGGCGTGTCGTGACCATCGCGACGCCGTCTGGCGACCTGACCGGCGAAGCCGTCGACATCGCGGCGAACGGTGCGCTGGTGCTCGAGGTCGACGGTGAGCGCCACGAGGTCTTGGCCGGTGACACACATCACCAGGCCTGATCGCTCATGTATCGCCCCTGATCAGCCGATGGATCAGGGAGATGGATCGCACGGTCAGCCCATGCCCCGCGCTCGGCGGAAAACCCACGAAACCTTCCTTGCGTCGCACGGCGCTGGGTCTGCTCGTCGCGTTGGGGCTGATGGCCTCGGCCGCGGCGCCGGTTGCGGCCCAAGAGGGTGAGCCACCAGCCTCGAGTACCACGACGCCTGCTCCGACCACGACCACCTCGACCACCTCGACGGTGCCACCTTCGACCACGACGACCGCGGCCGCACCGACGACGGGCGTCGCCCCTTCGTCGACCACGACCACCGCGCCAGGCGCCGCCACCTCGTCGACGGTCCCGGCGCCCGAGCCCGTCTGCGGGCCGGACGCCGAGGGTGATGGCGCGGCGACGCCGGTCGCGAACGACCCCGCTGCGGATGAAGCAGTCGGTGACGAGGAGCCCCCGTGCAATCCGCCGCTGTTCGACATCGACGGCGACGGCATCCTGGACGAGGTGACGACCGACATCGATCCAGGTCAGACCGAAGACGAAGCCGACGGCCCGCCGCCGGTCGTCGACGTGACCATCCCCCCACCCAACCGATTCGACAATGCGGTGGAATGGACGCCATCGGTCGCACTCGTCAGTGACCTCGAGACGGCACAGAAGAAGTTCGACGAGGCCGACGCCGAACTGAGCCGGATCATTGCCACGGTCCGTTCCTTCCGTCTCCAGGCCAAGCGGCTCGAATCCCAGCGCGAGGAACTCGACGCCGAGTCGCTGGCAACGATCGAGGCGCTGGAGCGGGCAGAGCAGCGGCTGAGGTTGCGGGCCACCAATGCGTTCGTCGATGGCGACGAGGTCAGCTTCGAGGCAACCGAGGGCTTCGGCCAGGTGCCCGACGATCAGGCCCAACAGACCGTGGTCGACATCGTGTTCGACAGCGATCGTGCCTTGATCGCCGCACACCAAGCCGACAGCAGTGCGCTCGCGACCGAGACTCGCCGAGTGATCGAACGGACGCGGTTGATCGGCCGCTCGCTCGCGACCGCCGAGGAAAGCGTCGAGCAGGCTCGCGCCGACCTGGCCCAGGCGGCCGACGAGCTCGAGACGTTCGAAGCCGGCAGTGGCGTCTACATCTCGGGCGTCACCTTCCCCATCGCCTGGCCCTACAGCGTGCCGCTGATCAACTCCTGGGGCTTCCCTCGTTCGGGAGGTCGTCGTCATGAGGGCATCGACATCTTCGCCGCCGCCGGAACGCCCTTGGTGGCAACCGAGCGTGGTGTCGTCACCCGCATCGGCAACGGCACGCTCGGCGGGCTGCGACTGTGGCTGCGAGGCGAGAGCGGCACCGACTGGTACTACGCCCACCTCTCGGCCTTCGCTCCCGGACTGCGGGAGAATCAGGTGGTCGAGGTCGGCGAACTCATCGGGTTCGTCGGCAACACGGGCAACGCCGTCGGCACCCCGCCCCACCTGCACATGCAGATCCACCCCAACGGCGGCGATCCGGTCAATCCCTACCCGCTGCTCAAGCTGGTGTCCGATCGGGAGATCGAAGAACGCAGTCTGGCCGACGCCGAGTAGCGATCGCCCAGGCGGGTCAGGGTGACATCGAGTCCGTAGAGCTCGCTCAAGAGCTCCGACGTGAGCGTTTCCTCGATCGGGCCCTGGCCGATCACCCCGTGCTGTGCGAGCCCGAGGACGTGGGTCGTGCCCGGAGGGATGTCCTCGGCGTGGTGTACGACCAGCATCGTCGCCGGTCCCGCTGGGTCATGGGCGATCCGTTCGAGCGCGTCGACGAGCAGTTCGCGCCCGGCGAAGTCGAGGCCCGACGTCGGTTCGTCGAGGAGCAGGATCGACGGATCGGCCATCAACGATCGGGCGAGGAGCGCTCGCTGACGTTCACCGGACGACAGGGTGGCGAAGGGGCGAGTGTCGTAGCCCTCGAGGCCGACCTGGGTGAGCAGCGCACCCGCTCGTGCGGCGTCGGCCGGCCCGTAGGTGTGCCACCAGGGCTCGAAGACGCCGTTGAGGCCGCACATGACCACGACGCCACATTCGAGTTCGCCACGGACCCGTTCGGCCGAGCCGGCCGAGGTGACGCCGATTCGAGATCGAAGTGGGCGGATGTCGATGCGCCCGAGTTCGTGGCCCAAGAGCCGGAGGGTGCCCGATGAGGGGTGTTGCTGGAGGGCAGCGAGGCGCACGAGGGTCGACTTGCCACCGCCGTTGGGTCCGAGCACCACCCAATGGTCGTCGGCGCCGATGACGAGATCGAGATGGTCGATGATGGTGTTTCCGCCGATGACCACCGAGACGTCGATGAACTCCATCGCGGCGACAACGTCGATGGCTCGTCGCGGCTCGTTCACACTGCCAGAGGCTAGTCTCGAACAGCTGCCATGAACGTCGCTCTCGGATTGATCCTGATACTGCTTCTCGTAGCGGCCAACGGCTTCTTCGTTGCCATCGAGTTCGCACTGATCGCGGTCGATCGAACCAAGCTCGAGGCGCAGGCCGCCGAGGGTTCGGCGACGGCGAAGATCACACTCGGCGTCTTGCGACGCATGTCGTTTCACCTCTCGGGAGCGCAACTCGGCATCACCGTCACCAGCCTGGTCTTGGGCTTTCTCGCCGAACCGCTCGTCGGCCATCTGATCGATCCGGTCGTCGAAGCGCTCGGTGGCTCCGGAGGGTCGTCGGTGTCGGTGCTCTTCGCGCTGGGTATCGCCACGGTCTTCCAGATGGTGGCGGGTGAGCTGATCCCGAAGAACCTGGCGTTGGCGAAACCGGAGGCCACGTCGAAGGCCCTTTCGCCGGCGGCCCGCATCGTTCACGGAGCGTTCAGTCCGGTGATCACCACATTCAACGGTGCCGCGAACTGGACCGTTCGCCGATTGGGCGTCGAGCCGACCGAAGAGCTGTCGTCGATGCGTTCGCTCGAGGAGATCGAGTACCTCATCCAGTCCTCGGGCACCCTCGGCACACTGGCGCCCGACGCGCTGAGCTTGCTCACACGCACGATTCGCTTCGGCGACAAGACGGCGGCCGACGCGCTCACCCCGAGAGTGCACGCGGACTGGCTGCCGCTCGAAGCCACCGTCGGTGAATTCATCGAGCACGCCAACGCGACCGGCCACAGCCGATACCCGATCTGCGAGGGCGACATCGACAACGTCAAGGGTGTCGTGAACGTCGCCGCCGTGTTCGATCTGCCAGTCGACGAGCGCAACGGCACGCTGGTGTCGGAGATCATGGGCGAGGCCCACATCGTTCCCGAGACCCGCGACCTGATCGACATCCTCGCCGACTTTCGCCGGCACGCCACCGAGATGCTGATCGTCATCGATGAGCATGGCGGCACCGCCGGCCTGCTCACCCTCGAAGACGTGCTCGAAGAGATCACCGGCGACATCGACGACGAGTACGACGAGGTCACCACACTCGGGGTCAGCAGGACCGGCGTGTTCATCATCGACGGCACCCTGCACGCCGACGAGGTCGACGAGGTCGCCGGCTTCCGGATGCCCGAGGGGGACTACGAAACGATCGCCGGCTTCCTCCTCGATCGGCTCGGTTCGATCCCCGCCGAGGGCACGGTCGTGCTCTGGGAGGGCTGGCAGTTCGAGATCGTGGCCATGGACGGACTCCGGATCGCGTCGATCGAGGTCATCGCCCCCGATGCCGACAACGGTGGGGCCCTGGCGGGCACGACCCTGGTCGAGGGATCCCGATGATCCTCGGCGCCGAGACCTCGGCCAGCGGGAGCTCCATCGCACTGTCGCTGCTCGCCGCTGCACTCCTGATCCTGGCAAACGGCCTGTTCGTTGCGTACGAGTTCGCGCTGATCGCCGCCAAACGATCGTCGTTCGAGGCGGCCGCCGAGCGCGGTGTCCGCACCGCAAAGCTGTCGGTTCGGGCGTTCTCGGATCTCTCCACCCAACTCGCCGGTGCCCAGCTCGGCATCACGATGGCGTCGCTCGGCCTGGGCTACGTCGGTGAACCAGCGGTGGCGCACATCATCGAAGCGGTCCTCGGCTCGGTCGTGTCGGAAGAAGTCGGCCGCATCATCGGGTTCACCATCGGTCTGGGCTTCGTGGTGTTCCTCCATCTCGTGATCGGCGAGATGGTGCCGAAGAATCTGGCCATCGCCGCGCCCAACGACACCCTCCGGTGGCTCGTCCTGCCGTATCAGGGGTACCTGGCCATCTTCCGGCCGGTCGTCGGATTGCTCAACGCCTTGGCCAATCTCGGGTGTCGAGCCCTCGGGGTCACGCCGAGAGACGAACTCGTCTCGGCTCACAGCGCCGCAGAACTGGCGGCCATCGTGGCTGCATCGTCCGAAGGCGGCGCGATCGAGGCCGACAGCGCTGGATTGCTGTCGGGGGCACTCGACTTCTCTCAGCGGCCCGTGTCCGATGTGGCGACGCCGCTGTCGGAGCTGGCAACGATTCGCGACGGGGCAACGGCGGCCCAGATCGAACAGGTCGTTCGCCGTACCGGGCAGACCCGCCTGCCGATCCTGTCTTCGGCCCGTGGCCAGGTGCAGCTGCTCGGCTACGTCCACGCCAAGGATCTCCTCGACGTGCCCCGAGAGAAGCGGGGCACGCCCTTGGCGGGTGATCGCGTGCGGCCGATGGTGGTGGTGTCGGCTGATCGGAGCCTCATCGATGTCCTCCGAGCGATGCGCCGCCTCCGACGCCAGTTGGCCGTGGTGAACGGGCCGAGCGGACCGGTCGGCGTCGTCTCGGTGGAGCAGATCATTCGGGCCCTCGTCGACGCCTGAGCCCCGATCACCGCTCGCCACCGATCGACCACGCGGAGTAGTTGCCGATCACTCTTGATGGTGATCGGTCGTCGAAGGGGCTAGCGTGGTCCACCGTGCCAGCCCCCGATCCGTTGCGCCGAGCTGCGTCGCCACCGCGTGATCCCTCGCCAGAACGGCGCCATCGACTGGCGACCGTCCTTGCGGTCGCACTGACGGTGCTCCTGCTGCTCGTCGCCCTGCCCGCCGATGCTCAGCAGACGCCGGGTCTGGAAGAGACCCGGCAGCGTGTGCAACAGCTCACGCGGGAATTGAGCGATGCCGAGACCGAACTCAGCGACCTCGAGCTCGCCGCCGAGGCGGCGAGCAACCGGTTCAGCGTGCTCGATGCCGAGTCCTCGGCGCTCTCCGACATCGTCGTGGTCTCGGCGATCAGCGAGTTCATGCGAGCCGACGAGGGTCCATCGATTCTGATCGCGACCGATCTCCATGAGGCTCGGCGGGCCGAAACGCTGACCGATGCCGCCATCGGTGCCGATGCCGAGGCGATGGAGCAGTACCGGTCGCTCTTCGAGGACCTGGCGGTCGCTCGAGCCGATCTGGCCGAGAAGCAGGTCGCCAGCGAGACCAAGGTCGCGGCGCTGCTCAGCACCCGCGAAGAACTCGGTGTCGAACTGGCTCGGCTCGAAGAGCTCGAACGGGAGCGCCTCGCCGAAGAAGAACGACGCCGTGCCGCCGCCCAGGCGGCCGCCGAACGGGCAGCGGCGGCCACTCGTTCGCCGGCGAGCACCGGCACCGCCGGCGGCAGCACCGGCACAGCGGGCGGCAGTGGGGGAGGCGCCACCAGCGTGGCCGCAACGGGAACCGGCACCCTGAAGGCGTGCCCGGTGGCCGGCGTCCACTCGTTCATCGATTCGTGGGGCTATGCCCGCTCGGGCGGCCGCCGCCACAAGGGCGTCGACATGATGGCCGCCATCGGCACGCCCATCGCCGCCCCGGTCAGTGGCACGGTCGAGCACCGCTCCAACAGCGTCGGCGGCCGGTCGTTCCACCTGCGCGGCGACGACGGCAACTACTACTACGGGACACACCTCTCGGGCTATGAGAAGTCCGGTCGGGTCAATGCCGGCGACATCATCGGCTATGTCGGCGACGACGGCAACGCCCGAGGCATCCCGCACCTGCACTTCGAGGTGCATCCCGGCGGCGGGGGAGCCGTGAACCCCTACCCCTACGTGTCCGCCGTCTGCTGATCGAGGTGTTCTCGCCGACCGAGGCTCGGCGGTTTCTTGGTCGCGCGGTGATGGCGGAACTACCTTCAATCCGTGCCTGATACGACCACCGAGGAATCCATCATCGTCGAAGCACTCGCTGCGCTCTTCGGTGCCGAACGTGGCGATGCCACCATCGAGTCGTTCGAGCGGCTGACGGGTGGTGCCAGCCGCGAGACCTACCGGTTCGGGATGCGGTCCCCGGCCGGCGATGAGGTGTTCATCCTCCAGCGCGAGCGTGGGGGAGTGCAGCGCAACGAGCGCGGGATGGCGGCCGAGGCTTCGGTCGTTCGGGCTGCGGCCGAGGCCCAGATGCCCGTGCCCGAGATCATCGCGACCAACGAGAGTCATCCGAGCGATGCCATCGGTCCGAGCTGGTTCGTTGCGAGGGCCGTCGATGGTGAGTCGATCGCTCGCCGGATCCAGCGAGACGACGAGTTCGAGGCGGCCCGTGCTCGGTTCGCCGCCGACGCCGGCGCCGCCCTCGGTCGACTCCATTCGATCCCGACCGGCGAGCTCGAACGGCCCGAGCTGTCGCACCTCGAACGGCTCGACGAGCTGCAGAAGTGGCGGGAAGCCACCGACGAGCTCGAACTCATCTCGCCCACCTTCGAACTGGCGTTCCGGTGGCTGGCGCAGCACCGACCCGAACCGTCCGGATTGTCACTGGTGCATGGCGATTTCCGGCTCGGCAACCTCCTCATCGATGCCGACGGTCTGACGGCCGTGCTCGATTGGGAGCTGGCCCACCTCGGTGACCCACTCGAAGACCTCGGGTGGTTGTGCACCCGGGCTTGGCGTTTCGGCGGTGCCGGTCCCGTCGCCGGTATCGGTTCCTACGACGATCTCTTCGCCGCCCACGAAGCCGCAACCGGTCGGCCCATCGACCGAGACGCCTTCGCCTGGTGGGAACTGCTCGGCACGCTCAAGTGGGGGATCATGTGCGGGTTGCAGGCGAACGCCCATCGCACCGGTGTGGTCGAATCACTCGAGCTGCTGGCCATCGGCAATCGCATCGCCGAGCAGGAGTACGACGTTGCCTGGGCCGTCGCCGCTCATGAGCAGGTTGCGATCGACTCGAGCGTCATCGACGACCTCGGGTTGCACGATCCTGTGGCCCCCGGCAGCGGGCAACCTCGGCCCGATGAACTCGCAGGAGCGCTCAGCAGCTTCCTGCGAAACAACGTCCAACCGGTGCTGCAGGGTGGTCTGGGTTTCCACGTCCGAGTGGCCGCCAACGTGGCCTCCATGCTCGAACGCGAAGGGCGAGCGGGTGCCACCCAACGGGCTCGTCATCGAGATCGGCTCGCCGCCCTCGGGGTCGACGACGACGCGGCGCTGGCCGCCGGCATCCGCGCCGGCGATTTCGATGACCGCTTGGCCGAGGTGGCTGCGAGTCTGGCGGTCAGCACCGCCGAGCGCCTCGCCGTGGTCAATCCTCGCTGGCTTGCCGACTGAGGTCGACTGACGTCGGCAGCCCGGTGCGTCGTCGACGGGTCAGGCCCCGACGATCGAATAGCCGCCGTCGACGTGAATGATCTGCCCGGTCGTCTGTGGGAACCAATCCGACAGCAGGGCCACCGTGGAGCGAGCGACACCTTCGGCGTTGCTGACGTCCCAACCAAGGGGGGCCCGCTTGGTCCACTCTTCTTCGAACGTGGCGAAACCGGGGATGGACTTGGCGGCGATGGTTCGCATGGGGCCGGCAGCGATGAGGTTCGAACGGATGCCCTCGGGGCCGAGTTCACGGGCGAGGTAGCGGTTCAGCGACTCGAGTCCGGCCTTGGCGACGCCCATCCAGTTGTAGGCCGGCCAGGCGACCGTGGCGTCGAAGGTGAGGCCGACGAGCGACCCGCCGTTCTCCTGCATCAGCGGACGAACCAGATCGGCCAACGTGCGCAGTGAGTAGGTGGACACCTGCACCGCGGTGGCGACGTCGTCCCAATCGGGCGCCCAGAAGTCGTCGCCCAGGCAGTCGGCAGGTGCGAAGCCGATGGCATGGAGCGCACCATCGACGCGACCCCACTTCTCGGTGAGGTGTTGCTGCACCGCGGCAACGTGATCGAGGTCGGCGATGTCGAGTTCGAGCACTTCAGGCTCGGTGTCGAGCTTGCGGGCCGTGCGCTGGGTCAGTCGTATTCCCCGACCGAAGCCCGTGAGGACGATGTCGGCGCCCTCGCGTTGAGCGAGCTGCGCGATACCAAAGGCAAGCGAGTCGTCGGTGAGGACACCGGTGATGAGTAGTTTCTTGTCGTCGAGGATTCCCACGCCCCTCTGACTAGCAGATACCCGTGCCGGTTACTCCTGATCAACGCGATTCGGCGTGAGGGCGCGGCCCCGGTAGCCTCCGACCGTGACCATGCGACTCTATGACACCGCACGCCGATCGGTCGTCCCCTTCGAGCCGGGACCCGTCGTCAACATCTACACGTGTGGCATCACGCCCTACGACGCGACTCACCTCGGTCACGCAGCGGTCTACCTGGGATACGACGTGCTCCAACGGCGGTTGCGAGATCTCGGCCACGAGACCCGTACCGTACGCAACATCACCGATGTCGATGATTCGATCCTCGACAAGGCCCGTGAACTCGGCGTCCACTACCTCGATCTCGCCGCAGCCGAAGTCGCTCGCTTCCACTCCGACATGGAAGCCCTCGAGATGATCCCCTGTTACAGCGAGCCCCGTGCCACCTCGGCCATCTCCGATATCCGGGGCTTCATCGGCAAGGTCCTCGACCGGGGCTATGCCTACGAAGCGGGCGGCGCCGTCTATTTCGACGTCACCAAGTGGGACAAGTTCGGTTCGATCTCGGGCTACGACGAAGCAACGATGCTCGAGTACGCCCGCGAGCGGGGCGGCAATCCCGATGACCCGAACAAGCGACATCAGCTCGACTTCGTGCTCTGGCAGCCGTCGGCCGACGACGAACCGGCATGGGAATCGCTCTGGGGCGCGGGCCGGCCGGGGTGGCACATCGAGTGTTCGGCGCTCGCCCTGCGTGAACTGGGCACCACGATCGATCTGCACGGTGGCGGCGGCGACCTCATCTTTCCCCATCACGAGTGCGAAGCCGCCCAGTCCGAGGCCGCCACCGGTGAGCCATTCGTTCGTCACTGGATGCACCAGGCCATGGTCCGGATGGACGGCGAGAAAATGTCGAAGTCGCTCGGCAACCTCGTCTTCGTGAGTGAGCTCCGCAAGACCTACGACCCTCGTGCGATCCGCCTCGGCATCATCTCCAACCACTACCGCTTCGAGTGGGAGTGGAGTGAGGACCTCATGCCGACGGCCGCCGCCCGCCTCGAACGCTGGCTCGCTGCCGGCGTCGGCGATGGTGCCCTCGAAGAGGTCCGTGCGGCGCTCGACGACGATCTCGACACGCCGGGGGCCATCGCCGCCATCGATGCCGCAGCCGAACGCGGCGAAGGCATCTCCACCGCCGCACAGTTGCTGGGCGTCCGCATCGACTGATTCCACGTCGTGCTACGGAGGGCGTCGAAGCGCACTACGTTGGTCGGCGATGGGGCCGTTGCGGATACCGAGGAGGCAAGCGAGTAGCGACAACGTCGGAGCCTTGCAGCATCGCGTCCAACGCGTCGCTCGACCGGTCTTTCGTCGGCTGTGGCCGACCGAGATCGAAGGTCTCGAGAACATCCCGGCGCATTCGGGTGCGATCCTCTGCCCCAACCACCTCTCGGTCTTCGACTCGTTCTTGTTGCCGGCCGTGCTGCCACGACCCGTCATCTTCGTCGGCAAGGCCGAGTACCTGGATGACTGGAAGACCCGGAGGTTGTTCCCCGCGTTGGGCATGATCCCGATCGAGCGGGGCGCTGGTCGTCGGACCGAGCCTGCCCTCGACGCTGCCCGCAGTGTGCTCGCCCACGGCGGGCTCTTCGGTATCTATCCCGAGGGAACCCGCAGCCGTTCGACCAATCTGCACAAGGGCCATACCGGTGCCGCTCGGCTCGCCATCGGAACCGGCGCGCCGATCATCCCTGTCGGAATCATCGGAACGCTCGACATCCAACCGCCCGGGCAGTCGATGCCGAGACCGTTTCGATCGGCGACGGTCCGCTTCGGTCGGCCGATCGATGTCGAACGCCATGCCGAACGGTCCGATGACCGGGCGATCTACCGTCGCCTCATCGACGAGGTCATGTTCGAGATCAGCGAGTTGAGCGGACAGACCTATGTCGACCGGTATGCGTCGGCGAAAGACCAGCCGGGCGTGACTCGTCCGGGCGGCCGGGAGCCGAGGTCGATCTGGCCAACGACGCCGGGCGTGGCGGTGTCGTGAGCTGATCGCCGGCTCCGCCCACGGCGGTCCGAATCGCCCCAGGAGGATGACTCAGTGGATCGGGCCGGGTCGTTCATGGCTGATGCTCCTATTGCTGTTAGCTGTCAAGCAGCGTGGTGGAGCCAGTGGTTGTAGCGGGTGGAGAGGTCGGTGTTGTGGGTGATGCCGCGTTCGAGTCGTGAGATTGCGATTGGCCAGGTGTTGAGTGCGTTGGCGGCGTCGGCGAGGGTGAGGTCGGCGTGTTCGCGGCGGTGGCGGAGGTCAGCGCCGTTGATGGTGGTGAGTTCATCGGGCGCGGTCAGGATCAGGTCCCGGATCTGCAACGCGGCTTGGGTGCGGGCTTTCACCGCGGAGCGGCGAGCGATACGCAGCGCGCGCCAGGTCTTCGACCTGACCATCACCGGACTTCGGGACTGCGGTCGCGTCACCGTTCAAAGCGGCCCGGGCAGCCGCCTCGGCATCGACGGTGTCGGACTTGCCTCGGCGACGTCGCAGCTGCCGGTCTGGTCGGTCCACCTCGACCACCTCGACGCCAGCAGCGGCGAGGAATCGTGCCAGGCCCGCCCCATACGCGCCGGTGCCCTCGACCCCGACCCGAACCACACACCCGTGACGCCGCATCCAGCCCAGCAGCCGCCGATTGCCGCTTCTGGTCGCCGGAACGACGCGGTATCGATGATCCGGCCGATCTCAAAGGCACACGGGCCAGTCACACCCAGGGTCAGACCAGCAGCCCCACAACACCGAACGCATCCTCCCGAACCCCGACGGGAAACGGATGGACCCTTCGATGTCACACCCCTTGTTCATACTGGTTGGTATGGAGACGGGTTCGGCGGCAGACAGGATCAGGAACAGCATCACCGCTGATTCTCGTGAGCCCTATGCGGTGCAGTTGGCCAACCAGCTACTGGCATTCGCGTCGCTGTCGGATGTGAACGATCTGGCCCCGGATGATCTGGCCGAACTGTTGTTGGTGATGGCCAACGCGGCCGAACAGCTCGAAACCCAGACCGGTCACGTCGCCATGACCGCCCATCGGCGTGGGGTGGGCCGCCACATCGGATCGTCCTCGACCGGCGCCTGGCTGGCGCACAAGGCACGGGTCACCCCGGCGCATGCGCATCGGATGATCCGCCGTTCCGAAACCGAGAACGCCTTCGCCTTGTTCTATTACGCCCATCAAGAAGGACGCATCACCGGCTATCACTTGGATCATCTGGGTGTGGTGTGGCGCAACCACCCCGATCTGGAAGACCTGTTGTACCGTGACGAGCAGATGCTGTGCGACGCGGCGTGTTCGCTGTCGCCGGCCGAGTTCGGTCTGGTCTGCCAGAAATGGCTGTCCCTCGCCGATCCCGACGGGTCCTACGACAAGTTCCTCCGGAATCTGGAGCGCCGGTATTTGAAGACGGCCCGTGATCTGGATGGGAATGTGCAGATCGCCGGACAGTTGGATCCGATCTCGGGGGAAGCGTTCCTCAACCTGGTGGGCCGGCGGGCCAAGGAACTCTTCGATGCCGACTGGGCCAAAGCAAAGGCCGAGGCCGCCGAAGGCGAAACCATCACCAAGGGCCGGTTGCGGCGCAGTGATGCGCAGCGCCGGTTGGATGCGTTGGTGTCGCTGGTGATCGACGGGTCCTCCACCCCCGAAGACGCACAACGCCCCGAACCATTGTTGTTCTTCGGTCTCGACTCGATGACATTCGAAGACTTCCTCACCGAAATGTTGACCACCGACCTCGCCGCACCCCGCTCCTGACTGCGACGACCAACGTCCCCCGCGCGACACCTGGCAAGACGCCGACGGCAGCCAGACCAGCCGACCCGACAGCCGGAGCCGTCACATGGTCCGGATCAGCCGCCGGTCCAACCAGACCCGCAGCGAGCTGCGGTTGCCGGCCACCGCAGCCGCCGTGGATCCGTCACGACGCTGCGAGACCGGCCACGGCCATCCGATCCCGTTCCGGATCATGCTCCAACAACTCCTCACCTGCCGGATCCGACGCGTCGTGTGGGATGCACCGAATGTCATCATCAACGCCGGCGAAACCCGCCGACTCTTCACACCCACCCAACGCCAACTGATCAGACACCGCGACCGATGCTGCAGCTTCCCCGGCTGCCACCGAGACGCCATCTACTGCGAAACCGACCACATCCTCGCCGTCACCAACCACGGACCAACCGACCTCGCCAACGGCCAATGCCTGTGCCGCTACCACCACCAACTCAAAACCCGCGGCCGCTTCACCTGCCAACGACTACCCGACGGACGCATCGGCTTCTACCTCCCCACCGGCATCCAAATCGAGTAACCACCCACCCCCGACCCCACCACGAACCAACCGATCGAACCGAACCCCGGCCCGACACACCACCCGAGGCCGGTCATCACCGCGCTCGCAGTCTGCGAAGGGTGGTCTTCCTGCTCCGGTAGACGGAGCTCTGACACGACGGACCAGCCGAACGGGGCGAGGATGTCTCGACCGCTGTGCAGCTGCTGGGCGTCCGCAGCGACTGCGATCAGCAGGCTCGGTCGACCCAGGTCGCGACCGTTGCCAGCCATTCGTGGGCGATGTGTCTCGCTCGTTTCACGACGCCGATGTTGCCGATCCCAGCCGAGCTGAACAGCTCGATGTCGGAAGCCAGGCAGCGGCCGGCCAACGTACGTACCCGGTGGAGGTGATAGTCGACTCGATGAACCGCACCACGACCGCCAACGTCAGTGGGTCGGCGACGATGCCTCTGGCCTGCGCCAAATAGCGGCCCTCTGATCGACTTCGGCCCGTAGACTTCCGGCTGTGTCCGAGATCAGTGTGAAACTTCCCGACGATTCTGTTCGATCCCTGCCTGCGGGGTCGACGGCGGCTGACCTCGCCCAGAGCATCGGGAGCCGCTTGGCCAAAGATGCCCTGATCGCCGTGGTCGACGGCACCGAGCAAGACCTCGATGTGCCGCTCGACGACGGGCAGACCGTCGCCATCGTCACCCCGAGCTCTCCCGAGGGGCTCCACACCATCCGTCATTCGACCGCCCACGTCCTGGCGCAGGCGGTGCTCGAGCTCTATCCGGGCGCCACCTTCGCCATCGGACCGGCCATCACCGACGGCTTCTACTACGACTTCGAGCTACCCGGGAAGGCCACCTTCTCCGACGACGACCTGGCCGCCATCGACGCCAAGATGCGCGAGATCATCAAGGCGAAGCAGCCGTTCGTTCGAACCGAGGCGGCCCCCGCCGAGGCACTCGAACTCATGGCCGCCCATCCGTACAAGCAGAGCATCATCGAAGCCGTGTCGAATATCGGTGAAGGTGACGCAGCGGCGATCGACGACGAGCTGGCCACCGAGGCCGGTGGCGACATCATCAGCTTCTACCGAAACACCGACGCCTTCGTCGACATGTGCGTCGGTCCCCATGTTCCGCACACCGGCCATCTCGGGCACTTCAAGCTGATGTCGGTTGCCGGTGCCTACTGGCGCGGCAGCGAAAAGAACCCGATGCTGCAACGCATCTACGGCACCGCATGGGACTCCAAGAAGGCGTTGGCCGAGCACCTGGAGCGTCTCGAACAGGCGGCCTTGCGTGACCATCGCAAGCTGGCAAACGAGCTCGACCTGTTGAGTTTCCCCTCCGAGCTGGGTGGCGGCCTCGCCGTGTGGCACCCCAAGGGGGCGGTGGTTCGCAAGCTCATGGAGGACTACTCCCGCGAGCGTCACGTCAACGGCGGCTATGAGTTCGCCTACACCCCGCACCTGGCCAATGCGAAGCTGTTCGAGATCTCCGGTCACCTCGATTTCTACGCCGACTCCATGTATCCGCCGATGGAGATGGACAACGGCAAGTACTACCCGAAGCCCATGAACTGCCCGATGCACAACCTGGTGTACAAGTCGCGCCAGCGTTCGTATCGGGAGCTTCCCCTGCGGCTCTACGAACTCGGCACCGTCTACCGCTACGAGCTGTCGGGCGCGCTGCATGGGCTGCTCCGTATCCGGGGCTTCACCCAGGACGACAGTCACATCTACTGCACAGAAGAGCAGGCCAATGGCGAGATCCGCAGCCTGCTCGAGTTCGTGCTTTCGGTCCTTCGAGCCTTCGGATTCGAAGAGTTCGAGGCCATGTTGTCGACCCGTCCGGCCGAGAAGTCCGTTGGCACCGACGAGGGTTGGAACGAAGCCATCGAACACCTGCGCGAGGCGCTGATCGCCGAAGACATTCCCTACGAGGTCGACGAGGGTGGGGGAGCGTTCTACGGCCCGAAGATCGACATCAAGGTCCGTGACGCGATCGGACGTGCCTGGCAGTTGTCCACGATCCAGTACGACTTCAACCTGCCCGAACGATTCGAACTCGAGTACATCGGTGACGACGGTGCCGCCCATCGTCCGGTCATGCTGCATCGGGCCCTCTTCGGGTCGGTCGAGCGGTTCTTTGGTGTGCTGGTCGAGCATTTCGCCGGCGCGTTCCCCGTCTGGCTGGCACCGGTACAGGTGCAGGTGCTGCCGGTCTCCGACGATCACATCGACTACGCCAAGCAGCTCGACGACCGATTCACCGCCCTCGGATTGCGGTCCGAGGTCGTGGTCGGGGACCAACTCGGCAAGCGCATTCGCAACGGCAAGACCCAGAAGGTTCCGTACGTGCTCGTGGTCGGTGGCGACGACATCGAGGCGGGTACCGCCGGTGTCAATCCCCGTGGCGGATCAGTGGAGCGAGACGTGCCGATCGAGGACTTCATCGCCCGAATCCAGGCCGACATCGAAAGCCACGCCTGACGACGATGGCTGATCTCGACCGTCTCTGGGCCGGATGGAAGCTGGCTTCGTTCGGCACGGGCAACGCAGCAGATGGGCAGCCGTTGAACGAGCCGGCCCGCGTGGCCGGCCGGTCGCTGTTCGAGAGCATCGAACAGTCGGGCCTGCCCGATGACCAGACCTACGTGGTGTGGCGGGGCGAGCGCACGTTCTGTGTGCTCAACGTGTTCCCCTACACCTCGGGGCACTGCATGGTGCTGCCCCGGGCCAAGGCTGCCGAGATCGACGCCCTCGATGCCCCGACCCACGACGAGCTGTGGCGTACCGTGCGCCTGGCTTCCCACGCCGTCAAGGTCGCCTTCCGGCCCCAGGGTCTCAACATCGGTATCAACGAAGGATCGGCGGGTGGCGGTTCGGAGCCCGACCACCTCCACGTGCACGTCGTGCCGAGGTGGGACGCCGACACGAACTTCATGACGGCGGTCGCCGAAACCCGAGTGCTGCCGATGACGCTCCGTGACACTTGGTCCCGACTACGCGAAGCGTGGCCCGAGTCGTTACCGTTTCCGACGTGACCGATCCCGAGGACCTCAGTGATTCCGAGCACGTCGACGAACTGCCGGCCGACCTCCAGCCGGGCATGGTCGACCACGAGGACTACCTCTTTCCCAACAACAATCGGCGGCGAGTCCCGGGCATCATCTACCTCGTGATCGCCGCCGGTCTGGTGGCGGCCTACGTCATCAACGGCGAAGGCGTGCTGATGAACCGGGGCATCCTGGCCGCCGGGATCATCTTGGCGGTGGTCGGGGTCTACAGCATCGTGGCCGGCGTGAATCTCGACATCGACGAGCGAGACGCGCTGGTTGCCTCGAGCCGCGAGGTCGGATTTCCGGTCGGACACGCCTCGGCCCAACTCGGCTGGCGGGGTCTGCTCAGTCGCCCGACGTGGCGCATCTTGCTCTACTCCGCCGACAACCCGCCGACCAAGCGTGGTCTGGTGCTGGTCGACGGCGTCGACGGGTCGATCGTGGAACAGTTCGTCGAGGACAATCCCGAAGACTGGTCCGACCTCGAGGCCTGATCATCGGCTCAGAGCCCACCGATCACGACTGCAGCCACGCCAGCTGACGTTCGGCCCGACGAAGGGTCTCGATGCCCTCTCGGGCGATCGATTGCACGACCTCGACGAGGGCGATCGACCCGCCACCGGTGATGGCGGAGGTTCGGTTCCACTCGTCGGGCTGCAAGCTGTCGAGTCGGTCGGCGAGGTCGTTGGCCGTGCGGGCGATCGTGTCGGTGGCCTCGGTCATCGTCGCCGACGGAACCGAACCATCGGCCCACGTTTCGGGATCGAACGCTGCCGCCGGGCTCACCGGCTCGACGTGGGTGGCGATGCGTTCTGCCTCGGCGCCGAGCATCGACACCGCCCGCATGGCGCGATTGCACAGGCTGACCATTGAGTCGCCTTCGGGCCCAGGGGTGTCGGCTCGGCCCAGGAGTTCGGGGTCACTACGGACCGTCCCGACCACGGCGCCGTAGCGGCGCTCGAACGAGCGGAGGGTGGCGAGGAGATTGGTGGGGGTGAGTGCGTCGTACCGATCGGCCATGGTCCGACTCTAGTGCTTGCTCGACCTCGCATCTGCAAGCGCCCGCTACGCTGCTGGCATGTTCGACGGTTCGTTCCGCACCAACTTCGAGAAGCTCGTGTCGCCGGTCGGGCACACCCTTCATCGGATCGGCGTCTCGCCCGACCTGATCACCGGTCTCGGTGTCGCCATGGCCGCGGGCTGCGCCGTGGCCATCGGCACCGGCAACTTCCGCGTTGCCTTCCTCCTCCTCGTTCTCACCGGCCTGCCCGACGCACTCGACGGTGCCGTCGCCAAGGCCGGCGGCACCTCGGGGCCGCGCGGCGCCTTCCTCGATTCGGTGTCGGACCGTTTGAGCGACGGACTGCTCTTCGCCGGCGCCGCCTGGTATCTCGCCGGCGGTGGCGGTGGCTACGACCCCCGTATGGCGCTGCTCCCGTTCGGGCTCTCCATCGCCGCCTCGCTGGTGTCCTATCAGCGAGCAAAGGCCGAGTCGCTGGGGTTCGACGCCCGCGGCGGCCTGATGGAACGAGCGGAGCGATTCGTCGTCCTCGGACTCGGTCTGTTGTTCAACGAGTTCTTCGTTCCGGTGCTCTGGCTGATGTTCGCCCTCACGGCCGCCACGGCCGTGTTCCGATTCGTCAAGGTCTGGAAGCAGGCGAGTGTCGATCGACCGCTGCCCAGCCGCTCGCCGTCGGCCAATCGCCGACGCCAGGCACGAGCCGCCCGACGCACCCGTCGTTCACCAGCCCGTAGCCGACGCCAGGGCTGAGTTCGCCGACGGCGGTGCCCAGCAACGAACTGCGTCTCTACCGCGTCGGAGCAGCGGCCAGCAGGGCGCTGCCACTGACGACGTTGGTCGCCGCGGCCGAGGTGGTCGGCTTCGCGGTCGGCATGGGGCGTTCGAGCAAGGTCGAAGCCCTTGCAGAGAATCTCTCGGTCGTTCGGCCCGAGCTCGACCAGCAGGGCCTCGAGGCGCTGGTCAAGGCGGGTCTCGCGTCGTACGCACGGTATTGGGCCGAGACCCTCCGAATGCCGCACCTCGACGCCGACACCCTGGAGCGAGGATTGCGAGTCTCCGGCTACGAGCACATCCGGGCCGCTCGCGCACGCGGGGTGGGGCCCATTCTCGCGCTGCCACATCTCGGCGGATGGGAATGGGCTGCGGCGTACCTCGGACGCGTGGCGGAGGTCCCCGTGAGCGCCGTCGTCGAGCGGCTCCGCCCCGATGATCTGTTCGAGTGGTTCACCGAGCTTCGCTCCTCCTACGGGGTCCACGTCATCCCCGCCGACGGCTCGGCTTTCGCTGCGCTCACCGAGGCGGTGCGCCAACGCCATGTCGTCTGTCTGTTGAGCGACCGCGACCTCGCCGGAGGCGGCATCGAGGTCGAGTTCTTCGGTCGGTCCACCACGCTCCCGGCAGGGCCGGCGATGCTCGCCCGTCGAACCGGTGCTCCCTTGCACCCCTGTGCGGTCTTCTTCGCCAACACCGATGGTCAGGCGCCGCATCTCGGTCATCATTGTGTGATCGGCGACCCGATTCCCATCGACCCGGCGGCGAAACTCAAACCGGAGCTGGCGAGGGTCACCCAGGAACTGGCCCGTCGGCTCGAACGGTTGATCGACAAGGCGCCGGAGCAGTGGCATGTCTTGGAACCGCTCTTCGGTGGAGATCCATAGGGTGAGCGGTGTGCGTATCGGAATGATCTGCCCCTACAGCATGGGCGTGTGGGGTGGCGTGCAGGCGCAAGTCTTGGGACTGGCCCGCTCGATGCGGAGGCAAGGGATCGACGTCCAGGTACTGGCACCGTGCGATGGACTCCCACCCGAACCGTGGATCACACCGCTCGGCAACTCGATGCCGTACGCCCAGAACGGCTCGTTCGCCCCTGTTGCCCCTGATCCGGCAGCACAACTCCGAGCGCTCGGAGCCATCTGGGACGAGCGGTTCGACCTGTTGCATCTCCATGAGCCGCTGGCGCCCGGTCCGACGTTGACCGCCATCGTGGTGAAGCCGGTTCCGCTCGTCGGCACCTTTCACGCGAGCGGTGAGATCTCGGCCTATCGCTACATGCGGCCGCTGCTGAAACGGTTGGTGACCCGACTCGACGTTCGCGTTGCCGTCTCCGACGAGGCAGCACGCATGGCCGGCCGTCATCTCGGCAGCGACTACGAAGTGCTGTTCAACGGCATCGAGGTGGACCGCTTCGCCGAGGCCGAGCCTGCCCCGACCAATGGTCCGACGGTCTTCTTCCTGGCCAGGCACGAACCGCGCAAGGGCCTCTCGGTGCTCCTCGAAGCGTCGCGATTGCTGCCCGACGACGTCACCGTGTGGATCGGCGGCGACGGTCCCGAGACCGCCGCACTGCGTGAGGCCCACGCCGACGATCATCGTCTCATGTGGATGGGTCCGATGACCGAAGTCGACAAGCTGGCGGCACTCAAGGCGGCCGATGTCTTCTGTGTTCCCTCACTCGGTGGCGAGAGCTTCGGGGTGGTCTTGCTCGAAGGAATGGCCGCCGGAACACCGGTCGTAGCGAGCGACATCGAGGCATATCGAGTGACGAGCCGGGATGGTTCCGATGCGGATCTGTTCGCGGTCGGTGATCCCCAGGCGCTGGCCCGCGCCATCGGTCGGGCACTCGACCGCTCGTCGACGGTGGAGCAGCAGATCGAGCGAGGGCGTGAACGGGCCGATGCGTACTCGATGGACCACCTCGTCGACGAATACCTCGCTCGCTACGAACGACTGCTCGGGTAGCCTGGCCGAATTCGTCCCGGAGGCATCCCGCTGACTTCCCATCCGTTACTTCGTTCCACGCTGCTACTGGTCACGTGCGCCATCGCCGTCGTCGTCGCCATCCCGCTGGTCGTGATCCTGCTGCTGCTCGGCTGGCCCTGGTTCATCGGCCTCGTTGTTGCCATCGGCGTTGCGGCAGCGCTGGTGTACCCGAAGACCAAGAACCCGGCGGCTGCGGTCCTGGCAACCCTGCCGGGTCGATCACCCGAACCGATCGCGCATGCCCGGCTGATCAATCTCGTCGAGGGGCTCAGCCTGTCGACCGGGGTGGTCGAACCGACCGTCGTCATCATCGACGACGAGGCGCGCAATGCGATGACCGTTGCCGATGAAGGAGGGGTCACCGTCGTGATCACCAACGGCCTCATCGGCGCTCTCGATCGCATGGAGATGGAAGGCGTCGTGGCCGAACTCCTGGTCAGGGCCAAAGATGGCGATGCCGAACTGGGCACCGCCGTTGCCGCCTTGATCACTCGCCTTTCTTCCGGTGTGTTGAAGCCATTCGGCTCGTTCGTCGCGTCACGTTCGACCTCGCTGTTCGACGAAGACCGTGATCTGCTGGCCGATCAAGCGGCTGTCGGTGTCACCCGCTATCCGCCGGGTCTCGCTTCGGCCTTTTCCACGCTCAAGTCCGGGTCGCTGCAGCCTGCCGGCGTGACCACGAGCAATGCACACCTCTGGCTCGTGCCGCCGACGACGGCGCTCGTCCCAACCCACTCGCTCGATCTTCGCATCGACGTCCTCGAGGAGATCTGATGCCCCGCAAGTCCCTACGCCGTCCGCTCGCGGCTGCGGTCGTCTTCGCCGTGCTTGCTGCTTCGTGTAGCGGGAGTTCGAGCGACGCCGCCGACGACGTGGTGAGCACCACCACCGAAGCGCCGACCACGACCACCGCTCCGGCCACCACGACCACGTCCGAACCGGTCCCCGGCGGCCCGGTCGCCCCGCTGACCGGCTTGCCGGTGGCCGAGGAACTCGCCGGCCCCGCCCTGATCGTGAAGATCGACAACTTCCCTGAAGCTCGCCCGCAGACCGGTCTCGACCAGGCCGACATCGTCTTCGAGATGCTGACCGAAGGGGTCACCCGGTTCGCTGCGGTCTTCCACTCCAACCAGCCGTCGCCGGTCGGTCCGGTCCGCTCGAGCCGTACCTCCGACTTCGACCTGGTGAGCGGTTTCAACACCCCGCTCTACGCCTCCTCGGGTGGCAACGACTACGTCGCCGCCGGTCTGCGGTCGTTGCCGATCATCGAGGTCACGGCCATGAGCCGCTCGGTCTATTTCCGAGACAGCTCCCGGCGAGCGCCGCACAACTACTACGTGAACGCTCCCGATCTGTTCGCCTTTGCCCCTGAAGACGCCGAGCCGCCGCTGCCGTGGTTCGACTACCGCGGCGAAGACGACGAGCTCCCGGCCGATGCCATCGAAATGAGCGGCGCCGTCACGATCGACTATCGCGGCACACCTACGGTCACCCATACCTGGGATGCCGAGCGCGAGGGATGGCTTCGCACCCAAGACGGGCTTCCCCACACCTCGGTGCTCGGCGACCAACTCGCCCCCGAGAACGTGGTCATCATGATCGCCGAATACGAGGTCAGCCCGGCCGACGCGACATCGGCCGAGCTCCAGTCGGTCGGCTCGGGCCCGGTGATGGTCCTGACCGATGGGCACCTCATCGAGGGCACCTGGAGCCGCGAGAGCGCAACGGCCCAGCCCGAGCTCACCGACGCCAATGGCGACACCATCTTGCTGACCCCAGGCCAGACCTGGGTGCTGTTCCCCGAAGCGGGCAACGTCACGCTGCCCTGATCGCGGTCACTACCTCCGGGCGGGGATCGCACAAAGTGGCCTGCGAGTTGGCCGCCACATCGCAGGCCACTCGTAGAATCGCCGCCATGAGCGAGTCTTCTTCCACCAACGCAAACATCCGAGTCAACCGCGGCCTGGCCGAGATGCTCAAGGGTGGCGTCATCATGGACGTCATCAACCCGGAGCAGGCCAAGATCGCCGAAGATGCCGGTGCCACCGCGGTGATGGCGCTCGAGCGAGTGCCCGCCGACATCCGTCGTGACGGAGGTGTTTCGCGCATGAGCGACCCCGAGATGATCGAGGGCATCCAGGCCGTGTGCACCATCCCGGTCATGGCGAAGGCTCGGATCGGTCACTTCGTGGAGGCGCAGATCCTGCAGGCGCTCGGGGTCGACTACATCGACGAATCCGAAGTGCTCACCCCGGCCGACGAGACCCACCACATCGACAAGTTCGCCTTCACGGTGCCCTTCGTCTGTGGCGCCACCAATCTCGGTGAGGCACTGCGCCGCATCTCCGAGGGCGCGTGCATGATCCGCTCGAAGGGTGAGGCCGGAACCGGCAACATCGTCGAGGCGGTTCGCCACCTCCGCAGCATCACCGGCGACATCCGCAAGATCACCCAGGCCGACGAAGCCGAGCTGTTCGAATGGGCAAAGCGGCTCCAGGCACCGCTGCCGCTCGTGCAGGAGATCAGCAAGACCGGAAAGCTCCCCGTGCCGATGTTCTGCGCCGGTGGTATCGCCACGCCGGCCGATGCAGCGCTCGCCATGCAGCTCGGTGCCGAGGCCGTCTTCGTCGGTTCGGGCATCTTCAAGTCCGATGACCCGGCACCCCGTGCCCGCGCCATCGTCGAGGCCACCACCAACTTCCGTGACGCCGATGTGCTGGCCAAGGTCAGCCGCGGTCTCGGTGCCCCGATGACCGGCATCGGCATGGACGACACCGTCAAGTTCGCCGAACGCGGCTGGTGAGTTCGCCGACCGTCGGCGTTCTGGCACTACAAGGCGCCTTTGCCCGCCACATCGAAACACTCGAGCGTCTCGGCGTCGGCGCGACCGAGGTGCGAACCCCGTCGCACCTCGACGCGGTCGATGCGTTGGTGATCCCCGGGGGCGAGTCGTCGACGATGAGCAAGCTGCTCGTCTCGCAGCGCCTGGCCGACCCACTCGCCGAGCGGCTCGAGGCGTCGATGCCGACGTTCGGCACCTGCGCGGGAATGATCTTGCTGGCCACCGACGTGCTCGACGGCATCGTGGGCCAGCTCTCGTTCGGTGCCCTCGACATCGTGGTGCGACGCAACGGCTACGGCCGCCAGATCGACTCGTTCGAGGCCGATCTCGAGATCGACGACCTCGAGGGCGACGCGTTCACTGCGGTGTTCATTCGGGCCCCGGTGGTCACCAGCGTCGGTCCGTCGGTCGAGGTGCTCGCGACCGCTCGTGACACACCGGTACTGGTTCGCCAGGGTTGCGTCTTGGCCAGTTCGTTCCATCCCGAGCTGACCGACGACGACCGTCTGCACCGGCTCTTTGTCGACAGCATCTAGACTCGATCAGTCTCGTCAACTCCCGCCCCTAGAACATCGAGGTGAGCAATGTCTGGCCACTCCAAATGGGCAACGATCAAGCACAAGAAGGGTGCTGCCGACGCCAAGCGCGGCAAGCTCTTCGCCAAATTGATCAAACAGGTCGAGGTGGCCGCCCGCCAAGGCGGGGGTGATCTCGACACCAACGCCACCCTGCGCACCATGTACCAGAAGGCTCGGAACGCGTCGGTGCCCCTCGACACCATCGAGCGGGCCGTCAAGCGTGGCACGGGCGAGCTCGAGGGCATCAACTACGAGTCGATCACCTACGAGGGCTACGCCCCCGGCGGTGTGGCGCTGCTGATCGAGGTGCTTTCCGACAACCGCAACCGGACCGGGTCCGAGATCCGCTCGCTGCTGTCGAAGAACGGTGGTTCGCTCGCCGAACCGGGAGCCGTCGCTTGGCAGTTCGAACGCAAGGGCACCATCAAGGTGTCGAAATCGGCCTCCGAGGAAGACGTCATGCTGGTCGGACTCGAGGCCGGCGCCGAAGACGTCCAAGATCTCGACGAACACTGGGAAGTCATCTGCGAGCCGAGCGACTTGCATCCCTTGCGAGCGGCCCTCGAAGCGGCCGGCATCGAGGTACTCGAGGAAGACAACTCGATGGTGCCGACCAACATGGTGCCGATCGACGACGTCGCCGGTGCCAACGCCATGCTGCGCATCGTCGATGCACTCGACGATCATGACGACGTGCAAGACGTCTTCTCGAACGCCGACATCCCGGATTCGGTCCTGGCCGAGCTCTGAGTCGTCTCGAGCGCCGACAATGAGGTCGTTCGGCCCGCGAATCATGACTCCTACGACCGCTGCGCCTGCGACCGCTGCGCCTGCGACGACTGCTGCCTCGACCGCACCGACGGCGGGCGGACACGATCCTCGGGCCAGCTGCCGGGTCCGTCCCTGCCACTCCCGGTCCCGGGATCGGTCCCTGAGCAAGCGCAGGTTCCCGAGCAGGGAACCCTGCCACTGACCGGTAACGGACTGGGTTTGTTCTTCGTGGCCCTGACACTCGCCGCTGTCGGCTTCGTCACGACCGCCGGAGCGAAATCGTCAGATACCCCCGGCAACGCCGAGTAGGCGGGAGCGGGTCACCGAGCGAACGCCTCGGTGGAGGCTGAACAACGCAATCGCCCAGGCAACGGCACCCACGTAGTACGGCATGTTGCCGGCTCCGAGGAGCACGCCGGTCGACTGGCTGTAGGCGATCATGATCAGCGGCAAGCTCACCAGGCCCGAAGCCTGCTGCGCGGCGGCGGTCGACTTCACCTTGGCCGAGAGCCTCAGCACGAGCGACAGACAGATCGCCAGGAACGGCGGCAGGACCCACAGGATCATGACCCACCATTGGAAGGTGGGGAAGAACCAGCCGCCCACCTCGGGGCCGACGGTGAGGTTGACGATCAGCGAATACAGCCCGAAGCCGACCGCCGTGGTCACGTACCCGGGAACGAGGCTTGCCACCAACTTGCCGATGTAGATCTCCTTGGCGCTGGCGGGGGAGTGGGCGAGGAACTCACCGGTACCCCGTTCGCGCTCGCCGACGATGGTCGAGGCCCCGACGGCGGTGGAGATCGTGAGGGGGACGATCACGGCGATCGGAGCGAAGAGGAAGACGGCCAGTGCATACCCGGTGCGACCTTCTGGGGTTTCGCCGACGATCTGCGCCTGGGCGGCAGGCGGCAGCATGTCGAGCGATTGTGACACCTTGGCCACGGTTTCCACCGAACCGATCTGGGTGATCGTCAGGAGCAGGATGGCGGGAATCAACACGAAGAAGAAGCTGCCGAGCAGGATCATCGGAAACCAGAAGTCGCGAGCCTGCACGAGCTGTTTGAGATCGGTGCGAGCCACGGTGAACATCCGCGATCGGTCGAAGCGCTCATGTCCGCCGTCGTTGCCGCTCCGCTCGCCTGCGGGGGGCGCCAGGGTGGGGTCGATCGTGGTCATCGTGACATCTCCGGAGTGGTGGATCGACGTGACGGGCGGCCCGAAGATGTCGGCGGTGGCGGAACCTCGTCGACGCTCGAACCGCTCTGGCGACGGACGGCGAAGTAGAGATCCTCCAAGGTCGGGGTGAAGGGGCTGACGGCGGTGATCGCCACTCCCCGCCGAACCAGGTCGGCGACCAATGCCGGTACTCGGTCGATGCGATCGACCTCGAGCGAAGCGGTCGACGCGGCGCGTTCGTAGCTCGTCACGCCGGCGGTGCTGGCGAGCACATCCAGGTCAGAGCCGTCGACGGCGCTGATGCGCACGACCTGTTGGGGCCAGAATCGGCGGGCGAGCGCATCGGGCTCGCCCCAGACCAGGCTCGTGCCATGTTGCATGACGACGACGTGGTCGGCGAGTCCCTCGGCCTCGAGCAAGAGGTGCGTGCACATGAGCACGGTGCGGCCCTCGCTCGTCATCGTGCGGATCAACTCGAGAACGGCCATGGCCGACTCGGGGTCGAGGCCGGAGGTCGGTTCGTCGAGGAGGAGGAGCTCCGGTTCGTGGAGAATCGATCGGGCCAGAGCCAGACGCGTCTTCATACCGGTCGAATAGCCACCGACCTGGTGGCCGAGCGCCGCGTCGATGCCGAACTTCGTGGCAGCCTCTTCGATACGTCGATCGGTCGCTGTACCTCGGCCGAGACCATAGAGCTCGGCGGCGTACCGGAGATTGTCCCAACCGTCGAGACGGTCGTACAGCGAGGGCTTGGCCGAGACGACGCCGCACCGGCGTCGAACGTCCTCGCCTCGGGACTGGACCGGGTCGAGCCCGAAGACGTCGACCGTGCCCTCGTGGGGAGCCAACGCGCCGGTGATCATCCGGATGGCCGTCGTCTTGCCTGCACCGTTCGGGCCGAGGAGCACCGTGATGGCGCCCTTGGGCACTTCGATGGTGAGGTTGGTCAGGGCCTGTACCTCGCCGAACCACCGGCTCACGCCGGCGACGTTGGCGATCAGCTCGGGGCGGGCCGGTCGTTCGGCGCCGGCCTGCGTTTCGGCGCGGACATGTGGCGGGTGAGCACCTGGGAGATCAGTCACCCCGCTCTATCGGCACGTTCGGCCAGATCTCAAATGGTCGAGAAGCGGACCGGCAGGCTGGTCGGGCCATAGATGAAGTTCGAGGCCATCCAGCTGGGCGGACCGTCGGATGCGAGATCGGGGAGACGGGTGATGATCTCGCTCAAGAGCGCCCCGATCTCGATGCGTGCCAGGTGGGCGCCGAGGCAGAAGTGGGGACCCCCGCCACCGAAGGCGACATGCGGGTTTGGTGTGCGGGTGAGGTCGAGTTCATGCGGTCGATCGAACACCTCGGGGTCGCGATTGGCAGCCCCGTAGAACATGATGACCTTGTCGCCGGCGGCGATGTCGACCCCTCGGAGTCGAGTGTCGACGGTGGCGGTGCGCCGCATGTGGATCACCGGGCTCACGAAACGGAGCAGCTCCTCGATGGCGGTCGGCATCAGGCCAACGGGATCCGACCGCAGCAGTTCGAGCTGCTCGGGATGCTCGAAGAGCGCCTGCATGCCGGCTCCGACGAGATTCCGGGTGGTGTCGCCGCCGGCGTCGACCAAGAGCAGGAACCAGAGGAAGAAGTCGATCTCGTCGGTCGGCTTGCCGTTGATCTCCGACGATGTGAGCAGGGAGGAGAGGTCGTCGGTCGGGTTGGCGACCCGGTCGGCATACACCTGCTGGGCGTAGCCGAACATCTGCCCGAACGCCGCCTGCTGGGCTTCGACGCCGACCGCCTCACGCGAGGAGTGCAGCGCCTCGGTGAGGTGATAGAGCGATCGGCCGTCTTCGAGCGGTATGCCCAAGATCTCGGCGATGACGAAGCTGGGCATCTCGCCCGCGAGGTCGGTGACGAGGTCGCAGGTTCCGGTGCCGCGTTCGAGCACGGCATCGACGATCTGTGTGGCGAGTTCGGCGACCCGGGGAGCGAGCAGTGCCGCCGAGCGAGGGGTGAATTCACGGCTGAGGAGGCGCCGCATCCTCGTATGGACCGGAGGGTCGGCCATGAGCATCATGACGTGATCGCCCATGTCGGCACTCTGGGTGGAGTCGGCCATCATGATGGTCGGTGACGAGGAGAAACGCGCCGCGTCCCGACCGACCTCCTTGACATCGTCGTAGCGGGTCACGGCCCAGAACCCCGGCCCTTCGTCGGCCGGTTCGGCGTGACGATGAACGGGATCGTTCGCCCGCAGCCAGTCGAAGGCATCGTGGGGTTGCGAACCGGCGAAACTGCGGTGGTCGTGGAGATCGATGGGCACCTCGGGCATGAACGTGAAGCTAGTGCACGTCGGCTAACGTCGTACAAATGTTCGTCCTCGGAATCGACCCAGGCCTCACTCGATGCGGCTACGCCGTGATCGAGCCCGGTCGTCGGGGTGGCGGTCGCGCCGTGTCGATGGGTGTGATCCGCACCGACCGACACCTCGAGACACCGTTGCGGTTGGCAGAACTGCGTCGCGAGATCGCCCTGCTGTTCGAGGAGTTCCGTCCCGGGGTGCTCGCCGTGGAGCGGTTGTTCTTCCAGAACAACTTGCACAGTGCGGTCGGCGTTGCGCAGGCCGCCGGGCTGGCCATGTCCGAGGGTGCCATTCGTGGGGTGCCCGTCGTCGAGTACTCACCGAACCAGATCAAGGCGGCAGTCACCGGCGATGGCCGGGCCGACAAGGCCATGGTCGCCACGATGGTGCAGACACTGCTCAGCCTCTCGGCCCCGCCACGACCGGCCGACGCGGCCGACGCGGCGGCGCTTGCCCTTTGTCACCTGGCGCATGATCCCACCGGCTTGCATCCTGGCCGCCCGGCGGTCGGCAAGCGATGACGACGCTCAGCATGAACAGTACAGAAAGCGACACCACGACGTGATCGGTCTCCTCCGCGGACGCATCATCGAACGCGAACATCATCTCGTCGGCTCGGGGGCCGAGGTCATCGTCGACACCGCCGGCGACACCGGCGGCCTCGGTTACCGCGTCACGGTGACACCGGCGACCGCCGCCGGGCTCGAGTCAGGTCAGACCGTGGTGTTGCACATCCACCATCATTTCTGGGAAGCCGATCAGCGTCTGTTCGGGTTCCTCACGAAAGACGAGCGGCTGGCATTCGAGGGCCTCCTCGGCGCCCACAAGGTCGGTCCTGCCCTGGCCCTGGCCATCATCGCCACCTTCGGGCCGAGCGATCTCGCTCGCGTCCTCAACGACGACGACCTCGATGCACTCTGCACCGTTCCCGGCGTCGGCAAGAAGACTGCTCAGCGGCTCTTGGTCGATCTCAAGTCGAGTCTGGTGCTGCCGGTGCTCGACGGCGGCGTCACACCAGCGGCCACGGCCGGCACCGCTGCGACCGGCGCCCTGGCCGACGTTCGTGAAGCGTTGACCAGCCTCGGCTACAGCGCCGACGAGATCGCCGCGGCCACCAAGCAACTGACCGCCGAGCAACTCGAGGCCGGCGCCGACGATTCCGGCGCGCTCCTCAAGACGGCGCTGCGGGCGTTGGCCGGAGGCTGAGGGTGCCCAGAGACGAGTGGATCGATCCCGAGCTCATCGAACCCGAGCGCACCGGCGGTGAACTCGACGAGTCGAGCCTGCGGCCTCGCACGCTCGACGAATTCGTCGGCCAGGCCGAGCTCAAGGAGCGACTGAGCGTCATCCTCGAGGCCGCCAGAATGCGCGGCGCGGCGGCCGACCATCTCCTCTTCGGCGGCCCGCCGGGGCTCGGCAAGACCACGCTGGCCGGTATCGTCGCCAACGAACTCGGCTCACACCTCCACATCACCTCGGGCCCCGCCATCGAACGAGCCGGCGATCTCGCGTCGATCCTCACCAAGCTCGAATCGGGCGACGTGCTGTTCATCGACGAGATCCATCGGCTGCCCCGAACCGTCGAGGAGGTCCTGTACCCCGCAATGGAAGACCGCCAGATCGACGTCTTGCTCGGCAAGGGTCCGGCGGCACGCAGCATCCGGTTCGAGCTCGAGGCCTTCACGCTGGTGGGAGCGACCACCAGAACCGGCCTGATCACCGGTCCGCTGCGCGATCGCTTCGGGTTCTCGTTTCGCCTCGAGTTCTATTCGCCCGCCGATCTCGAGTCGATCGTCAAGCGTGCCGCCAACCTTCGCGACGTGCACATCGACGGCGATGGCGCCTACGAGATCGCACGGCGAAGCCGGGGCACACCTCGCATCGCCATTCGACTCCTGCACCGGGTACAGGACTACGCCGAGGTGCGCAGTCACGGACGAGTCGACGCCGAGAGCGCAGCTGATGGCCTGGCCCTGTTCGGTATCGACGAACTGGGGCTCGACAAGATCGACCGCCAGCTGCTCGAGAACCTCTGCGGTCACTTCGGCGGCGGCCCGGTCGGGCTCTCCACCCTGGCCATCAGCATCGCCGAGCCGACCGAGACGGTCGAAGACGTCATCGAGCCGTTCCTCATCCAGCAGGGGCTGCTGGCCCGCACCCCGCGCGGGCGCGTCGCCATGCCGGCAGCGTGGCGACACATCGGGTTGACCCCGCCGCCGGGCCATCAGCACGTACTGGGGCAACAAGAGCTCCTCGACGACGATTGACTGGTCGGGTGCGTGCCAACCCGCTCCCCACCTCGCTCTTCGACTACGACCTGCCCGACGTCGCCATCGCCCAGCATCCGGCCGAACCGCGCGACGCCGCCCGCCTGCTCGTCGACCGGGGCCCCGACACGACGCCGGCTCATCATGTGGTCCGGGACCTGCCCGACCTCCTCCAGCCGGGCGACCTGCTCGTCATCAACGACACCAAGGTCTTGCCGGCGAGGCTGCACCTGGTGAAGGCAACGCAGGGAGCGGTCGAGGTGTTGCTCCTGGAGCCGACCGGGCACCATCGGCAATGGCGGGCACTCGTGCGCCCCGGACGCCGAGTCAAGGCCGGCACCGAGCTGTTCGTCTCGGGTGCATCCGACGCCGACCCGGTCGTCATCGTCGACGACGTTCTCGACGATGGTCAGCGGGTGGTCACGGTGCTCGACGACGATCTCATGGAGCGTGTCGGCGAGATGCCCCTGCCGCCGTACATCACCGCACCGCTGGGTGACCCCGAGCGTTACCAGACCGTCTTCGCCCGCGAGCCCGGCTCGGTCGCGGCGCCGACGGCCGGACTCCATCTCACCAACGAACTGTTGTCACTCCTCGAGCAGCGAGGAATCGAGATCGCCCGGGTCGAACTCCGCGTCGGCCTCGGCACGTTCCGCCCGATCAGCACCGACGAGGTCGCCGATCACACCATGCACACCGAGCGCTATCGGGTCGAGCCCGACACCTGGCAGCGCATCCGCGCCGCCGACCGCGTGGTGGCGGTCGGCACGACCGTGGTGCGCACCCTCGAATCGGTCGCCGCCACCGGCGAACTCGCCGGCGACACCAGCCTGTTCATCAGTCGGGGCCACGACTGGCAGGTCGTCGACGCCCTGATGACCAACTTCCACGTTCCCCGCTCGTCGTTGCTGGTGCTGGTCGATGCCTTCATGGGCGCACGATGGCGAGACCTCTACGAAGCCGCCCTCGCCGACGGCTACCGAATGCTCAGCTTCGGTGACGCCATGTTGATCGAGCGCCAAGGCGAGGGCCGGAAGGACACCCCATGAAGATCGAGATCGACCACACCGACGGAGCGGCGCGGACCGGACGGATGAGCAACCACCGTGGTGAGATCGCCACGCCGGTCTTCATGCCCGTCGGCACTCGGGGAGCGGTCAAGACCCTCGACACGGGAGACCTCGATCGTCTCGGGCCCCCCATCGTGCTCGGCAACACCTATCACCTCATGGAACGCCCCGGCGGCGACCTGATCGAGGAACTCGGAGGCCTGCACCGCTTCATGGACTGGTCGGGGCACCTGTTGACCGATTCCGGTGGCTATCAAGTCTTCAGCCTGGAACCGAAGGTGACCGAGGAACACGCACGATTCCGCTCGGTCTACGACGGCAGCTCCGTCGAGCTCTCGCCCGAACGATCGGTCAAGGTGCAGGAGCAACTCGGCGCCGACATCGCCATGGTGCTCGATGTCGTTCCGCCGCTGCCCTCGCCCCGCCAGGTGCAGCTCGACGCACTCGAACGGACCCTGCGCTGGGCCGAGCGCTCCAAAGCGGCCCATACTCGTGCCGACCAATCGCAGTTCGGCATCGTGCAGGGCGGGATCGATGTCGAGCTGCGCGAAGACTCGGCGAAACGCACGGTCCAGATCGGCTTCGATGGCTACGCGATCGGCGGATTGTCCGTCGGGGAGACACGCGACGAGATGCTGCCGGCCCTGGCTGCGGCCATCGCCCACCTTCCGGCCGACCAGCCCCGCTACTTCATGGGTATCGGCGACCCGATCGGCCTCGTCGAAGCGGTCGCGCACGGCATCGACATGTTCGACTGTGTGCTGCCGACCCGGTTGGCCCGCCATGGCACGGCACTGACCACGCAGGGCCGGCTCAACCTGCGCAATCTCCGATTCGCCCGAGACGACGGACCGATCGATCCGGGCTTCCAGCACGACCTTTCGGGGCGCTACTCGCGGGCCTACCTCCGCCATCTGCTGGTGACCAACGAACAAACGGCGGGACGGATCATCACGATGCACAACCTCGCCTATCTCGCCCATCTCACCGAGCGCATGCGCGCTGCGATCGCCGACGGCACCTTCGAGGCGCTGCGGTCGGAGATCTGGGCCACGTGGCAATGATGCACGAGGGGAGTCGGGCCGATTGGCGGATGTGCGACCGATCGACCGCTGCCAGCCGCTAGCGTGCCTCGGTTGGAGGTCTCCCTGTGCTCCCCACCCTTGCAATCTATGCCGTCATCATCGCCGTCTTCTATGCGCTCGTCCTGCGGCCGCAGCAGCGACGCCAAAAAGCGACCCGAGAACTGCTGGCCGCACTCAGCGTCGGCGACGAAGTGGTCCTCGAGAGCGGAATCCACGGCTTCATCTCCGAGATGGAAGACACCGTGGTCTGGATCGAGGTCGCACCAGATGTCGACCTGAAAGTGTCACGGTCCGCCATCGCCAGCCGATTGGTGCCGACGACCGACGGCAAAGAAGAAGACTGAACATGGCGTTTCCCAAGATCACCGGGGCCAGCGGGCTCGTCGCCCTCTCGGTCGCCGGCATCATCTATACCTTCGTCGCCGGCAACCAGCCGCTGCTCGGCCTCGACCTCCAGGGCGGCGTCTCGGTGGTGTATGCCCCGACCGAACCGGCCACCGAGGAGACCCTCGACCAGACCCTCGAGATCATCCGCGAACGCGTCGATGCCCTCGGTGTCGCCGAACCCGAGATCTCCCGCCAGGGTCAGACCATCGTGGTCGACCTGCCCGGTGTCGACGAGCAACAGCGGGCACTCGATCTGGTCGGACAGACCGCCGAGTTGCGGTTCCGCCCCGTGATCCAAGACCTCGGGCCCTCGATCGACCCCGACGTGTTCGAAGCCCTGCAGAACGAGGCCACCTCGACCACCGTCGACGGGGAGCCGACCACCACGACCGAAGCGGACACGACGACCACGACCACGACCGACTCGACCACGACGACCGATGCCGGCGACGAGCAGGGCATGGCCGCCACTCGCCATCGCCGCCAGAACGATGGGTCGACCACCACGACCACGGTCGACGGTGAAACCACCGAGACGACCGACGCCGACCACTGACGCGACCACGACCGAGACGACGACGACCGAGACGACCACTGACGCGACCACCGACACCCCGGTCGAGCTGTCACCCGAGCAGCTCGAGTTGGCGCGCGTCGTCGACGAGGCGTGCTTCATCGCCGGGACGACGCCCCCAGAGGGTGACAACTACGACGACTACGTGGTGCTCGACGACGAAGACGGCAATCGCCGTTGCCTCGGCCCGGCCCTGCTGCGCGGCGACACGCTCGAGTCGGCCGACGTCGGCTTCGACGGCTTCGAATGGTCGGTCAGCCCGACCTTCAAGCCTGGCGCCGAGGGTATCGACCAGTTCAACGCCGCCGCTGCACAGTGCTACATCCAGAACCCGAATCCGATCGTGTGCCCCACCGGTCGGTTGGCCATCGTCCTCGACGGCAAGGTGATTTCCGATCCCAACATCCAGCAGGCGACCTTCGCCCGAGACCAGATCCAGATCTCCGGGTCGTTCGACGAGGTCAGCGCCCGCAACCTGGCGCTCGTGCTGAACTACGGCGCCCTGCCGGTCGTTCTCGAGGCCCAACAGACCCGCACGGTGTCGGCAACCATCGGGAGCGATGTGCTGCGAGCCGGCATCGTCGCCGGCCTCATCGGCCTCGCCATCGTGGCGCTCTACCTGCTGTGGTACTACCGGCTTGCCGGACTGGTCGCCATCGGCGGGCTCGTCATGTCGTTCCTCCTGCTGTGGACGATCATTTCCTGGCTCGGAGAAACGCAAGGGCTCGCCATCACGCTCTCGGGTGTCGTCGGCCTGATCGTCTCGATCGGTGTGTCCGCCGACTCCAACATCGTCTACTTCGAGAACGTGAAAGACACCGTCACCAACGGCAAGGCTCGCAAGCTGACCACTGCGGTCGAGCGGGCCTATCAGGGGGCCATCTCCACCATCTTGAAGGCCGACGTCGTCAGCCTCATTGCCGCCGGGTTGCTCTACTTCCTCACCGTCGGTGCGGTGCGGGGCTTCGCCTTCTACCTCGGCATTGCCACGCTCCTCGACCTCGTCGTTTCCTACATCTTCATGCGACCGGCCCTCATGTGGATCGCTCAACGACCGGCCGTCAAGGCCAATCCGCAGCTGCTCGGTATTCGCCAGGTGGCGAATCTCGAGAACGGTGCGTCCGAGTCCGGCAAGTCGCAAGCCGGCAGATCGAAGGCCGGCTCCACGAAAGGGCGTGCCTGATGACGCTGCGTGACATCTTCGACAATCGGTCCGACATCGACTTCCAGCCATCGTGGAAGTTCTCGCTCCCGATCGCCGGTCTGGTCAGTGTGATCGCAGCGATCCTGATCCTGGCCGTCGGTTTCAACCTCAGCATCGACTTCGAGGGTGGTGGGATCTACGAGGTGCAGGTGGAAGACGACGTCACCGTCGAGTCGGCCCGCCAGATCGTCACCGAAACCGACGTCCGTATCCAGATCGTCCAGAACGCCGACGGCGACAGCTATGTGCGCGTCCAGACCGGGGCCGAACAGCTCGAGAACGCTGATCAGATCCTCGACGAGCTCGTCGAGTTGAGCGGACGCTCGATCGACGACGTCACCCGCAACGAGGTCGGCCCCACCTGGGGCGATCAGATCACCAACAAGGCGCTCCGTGCGCTCCTGTTGTTCTTCGTCGCCGTTGCGCTCTATCTGTCATTGACGCTCGAGTGGGAGATGGCGGTCGGCGCGATCGCTGCGGTGATCCACGACTTGCTCCTGACGGCTGGTGTCTACGTGATCGTTCGGTTCGAGGTGAGTCCGGCCACGGTGATCGCTTTGCTCACGATCATGGGCTACTCGCTCTACGACACGGTCGTGGTCTACGACAAGGTGAGGGAGAATGACGCCGAGAACCTGGGCAAGGGCGCCGTCGAGTACAGCGAGCTGGTCAACACGTCGATGAACCAGGTGCTGATGCGGTCGATCAACACCACGCTGACCACGGTGTTGCCGGTGGTGTCCATGCTGATCATCGGGGGCTTCTTCCTCGGTGGTGCCACGCTGCGCGACTTCGGTCTCGCACTGTTCATCGGCTTGCTGGCCGGCACGTACTCGTCGATCTTCGTTGCGTCGCCGGTCGTGGTGTGGCTCAAGAGCAAGCTCCCCGAGAGGGCGCCGGTCGACGCCAAGCCCAAGTCGATGAAGCCGACGGGACCCACCGGCCTCCCGCGATAGTCCGCTCTCGACGAACGGCGGTACCGCGACGAACAGCGGTACCGTAGAGCCATGGTGAGTGCCCACCGAGTGTTGCCGTGGCGACGAGAACGTCAGCCACTCGAGGACGACATCGGCGACCTCGTCGCCGGGTTCCAGGGCAAGCGCCGCGACGAACAGATCGACTTCGTCGCCCGGGCCTATCGGATGGCCGCCGACGCGCATGCCACCCAGCGTCGCAAGTCCGGCGAGCCCTACATCGTGCACCCGGTGGCCGTCGCCAAGATCGTCGCCGGCCTGGGGCTGGACGAATACACGATCGCCGCAGCGCTGCTGCACGACGCGGTGGAAGACACCGCGTGCACCGTGCTCGACATCGAAGCGGCCTTCGGCCCCGAGGTCGCCGCCATCGTCGACGGCGTCACCAAGCTCGACCGGCTGCACTTCAACTCCAAAGAGGCGCAGCAGGCAGCCACCTTCCGCAAGATGCTCGTCGCGATGTCGAAAGACCTGCGTGTCCTGCTCATCAAGCTGTGCGATCGGCTCCACAATCTGCGAACCATCGGTGCCATGCCTCGATGGAAGCAGGAACGAGCCGCTCGGGAGACGCTCGACGTCTACGCCCCGCTGGCCCATCGCCTCGGCATCCAAGAGGTCAAGACCCAGCTCGAAGACCTGAGCTTCGCTGCGCTGCACCCCAAGCGCTACGCAACGATCGAGCACCTGGTCGCCCAACGTGCACCCGAGCGCAACATCTATCTCACCCAGGTCCTCGAAGACGTCCGCTCCCGACTCGAAGAGCTCAACATCGAAGCCGACGTGACCGGTCGCGAGAAGCACCTCTATTCGATCTACGAGAAAATGGTGCTCAAGGGCAAGGAGTTCGACGAGATCCACGATCTGGTCGGGATCCGCGTGATCGTCGACTCGGTACGCGACTGCTACGCCGCGCTGGGTTCCATCCACGCCACGTGGAAGCCGGTGCAGGGCCGGTTCAAGGACTACGTGGCCATGCCCAAGTTCAACCTGTACCAGTCGTTGCACACCACGGTCGTCGGCCCGCAGGGCAAGCCGATCGAGGTGCAGATCCGTACCAGCGACATGCACAATCGGGCCGAGTTCGGTGTCGCATCGCACTTCCTCTACAAGGAACGAACGGTGCCCCATGGCGGGGGAGCTGCCGCCGGAGCGCTCGACCTGCCCTGGCTCGCTCGGATCATCGATTGGGAGAAGGAAACCAGCGATCCCGACGAGTTCATGGCGAGCCTCAAGATCGATCTCGACCAAGACGAGGTCTTCGTCTTCACGCCAAAAGGCGATGTCTTCACCCTCGTCAGCGGATCCACCCCGATCGATTTCGCCTACGCGATCCACACCGATGTCGGCCACAAGACCGTCGGCGCCAAGGTCAACGGTCGCCTCGTGGCACTGTCGGAGGAACTGCAGTCGGGCGAGACCGTCGAGATCTTCACCTCGAAGTCCGAAGCGGCCGGCCCGTCGAAGGACTGGCTGCTCTTCGTCCGCACCCCGAAGGCCGCGAGCAAGATCAAGCAGTGGTTCTCACGAGAACGCCGGGAAGACGCCATCGCCCAGGGACAGGAAGACCTCCAGAAGGCCCTCCGTCGTGATGGTCTGCCGGTGCAGAAGATCCTCGGTTCGAACATCCTGGAAACGGTCGCCGAAAAGCTGAACTACGCAGACCTCACCGCGCTGTACGCCGCCGTCGGCGAACATCACGTGACCGGCCAGTCGGTGTCGGCTCGTGTGGCCCGTGAGCTGGAGTCGGCGTCGGGTACCCGGGTCGAGGAATCGCTGCCGGCCACCGTCAATCGGCCGCGCCGGCGCAGTCGGCAGGCCATCGGGGTCCACGTCGAGGGTCTCGACGACGTCCTCGTGCGGTTGTCCCGATGCTGCACGCCCGTGCCCGGAGACGAGATCGTCGGCTTCGTCACCCGCGGTCGCGGCGTGTCGGTCCATCGTTCCGACTGCGCGAACGCCCTGTCCTTGGTGACCAGCCAGAACGATCGCGTCATCGACGTCGAGTGGGACACCGAGCGCGAGGCCGGCTATTTCGTCGCCTCGATCGAGGTGAAGGCCTACGACCGCTCTCGGCTGCTGTCGGACGTCACTGCGCACTTCTCCGACAACCACATCAACATCCTGTCGGCCTCCACCCTCACCGGTACCGACCGCATCGCCCGGCTGCGCTTCGATTTCGAGATCGCCGATCCGTCCCATCTGGAGAACCTCCTGCGATCGCTGCGCAAGATCGACACCGTCTACGACGCCTACCGCATCATGCCCGGGAAGGGCGGCTGACGCCGTTCGCTGCGCTCACAACATCGCAAAGGTTCGTGGGTCAGGTGTGCCCGCAGCGATACCCTCAGGCGAGCATGGCCAAGTCGAGTTTTCAAGCACTCCCGGGTACGCGCGACCTCCAGTCGCCCGACACCGATCGAATGCGGGCCCTTGTTGCGATTTTCGCCGAGGAAGCAACCGCCGCCGGCTTTGGTCAGGTGATTCCACCGATGTTCGAAGACGTGCGTGTGTTCGATCGACTCGGTGAGGCCACCGACGTGGTGTCGAAGGAGCTGTACGCCTTCGAAGACAAGGGCGGGCGCCAGATCGCCCTGCGACCCGAGTTCACCGCCTCGGTCTGCCGGATCTTCGCCGAGCAGCGGCCGCCGACCCCGTGGAAGGTCTGGTACAGCGGTCCGAGCTTCCGCTACGACAAGCCCCAGAAGGGTCGTTACCGCCAGTTCGATCAGGTCGGGGTCGAATCCATCGGCACCCACGACCCCGACGTCGATGTCGAATTGATCGCCCTGGCGTCGCGCTTCTACGAGCGGATCGGCCTCGGCAAGGTCACGTTGTTGATGAATTCGCTCGGCGACAAAGCCGATCGCCCTCGCTATCTCGAGGCATTGCGAGCACATTTCGAGTCCAACCTCGACGCCCTGTCGGAGCAGAGCCGCAAGACGCTCGAACTCAACCCGTTGCGGGTGCTCGACTCCAAACGGCCTGGCGACGCCGAACTGATCGCCGCCGCTCCCTTCCTGTCGGACTATCTGTCCGACGAAGCGGCCGTGGCGTTCGAGCGCGTCTGCGCCGGGCTCGACTCCCTCGGTGTCGCCTACGAGCGGGCCCCCCGACTGGTTCGTGGGCTCGACTACTACACCCGCACCACTTTCGAGTACGCGGCCCATGGTCTCGATGCGGCGCAGAACGCCGTCGGCGGCGGTGGCCGCTACGACGGTCTGATCGCCGATCTCGGTGGGCCGGAAGAACCCGGTGTCGGTTTCGCCCTCGGTGTCGACCGCACCCTGCTGGCCTGCGATGCCGAAGACGCCTTTGCTGCGCCAGACACCTCGATGCAGGTCTGGGTGGTCTCCACCGCCGACGGTGTCGAAGCGCTCGGCATCGCCGACGATCTGCGCCGCGCCGGATTGCGGACCGATCGCAGCTTCGACGGTCGATCCATGCGGGCCCAGATGAAAGCCGCCAACCGGTCCGATGCCGATGTGGCCGTCATCGTCGGCGAAGACGAAGCGGCGAACGACACCGTGACCATCCGGCCACTACGAACCGATGGTGACCAAGTCACCGTGGCGCGGGCCCAACTCGTGCCTGCCGTGAAGGAGATGCTCCAACCATGATGCGAACCCACCTCTGCGGAGAGCTCAGGGCCGACGACATCGGCGCCACCGTGACCCTCACCGGGTGGGTCAACCGCCGCCGGGAGCACGGCGAGCATCTGGCGTTCGTCGACGTTCGTGATCACTCCGGGATCACGCAGCTCGTTGTCGACAACGCCGTCGACGTTCGGAGCGAGTACGTCATCCGCGTCACCGGCACCGTTGCCGCCCGGCCCGAGGGCACCGTCAACGCCGACATCGACACCGGCGACATCGAGATCCACGATTGCGACGTCGAGGTGCTCTCGATCGCCGAGCCGCCACCATTCCCCATGGACGCCCGGGCCGACGACGTCGACGAGATGGTGCGCCTCAAGCACCGCTACGTCGACCTTCGCCGCCAGCGCATGCAGAAGAACCTGCGGGTCCGTTCGCAGGTGAACGCGGCCATTCGCAGTGCCATGGTCGAGCAAGACTTCGTCGAGGTCGAGACCCCGATGCTCATGCCGTCGACGCCCGAGGGCGCTCGTGAGTTCGTCGTCCCGTCCCGTCAGCGGCCGGGAACGTTCTACGCTCTGCCCCAGTCACCCCAGCTCTACAAGCAGCTGCTCATGGTCGGCGGGCTCGACCGCTACTTCCAGATCGCCCGCTGCCTCCGAGACGAAGATCTGCGCGCCGATCGACAGTACGAGTTCATGCAACTCGACATGGAGATGAGCTTCGTCGAAGTCGACGACGTGCTCGCCGCCGCCGAGATCGGCGTGCTCGACGCCGCCGAGGCCGTGACCGGGGTCCGTCCCGAACCGGTCGAGCGCATCACTTGGCACGACGCCATGAACCGCTTCGGTATCGACAAACCCGACCTGCGTTTCGGCATGGAACTGGTCGAGCTCACGCCGGTGTTCGCCAACACCGGTTTCAAGGCGTTCTCGAGCGCCGAGGCGATCAAGGGCATCAACTTCGTCGGCGGCTCGGCCGACTACGGACGAAACAAGCTCGACGCACTCACCGATTTCGCGAAGAGCAACGGGGCGAAGGGCCTCGTTTGGCTTCGCGTCGTCGAGACCGAAGACGGTTCGCTGGGTGTCGAGTCACCGGTGGCGAAGTTCCTCTCCGACGAGGAGATTCCGGCCTTGATCGGCGCCCTCGACGGCGCGGCCGGCGATCTCTTGCTGCTGGTGGCCGACGACTGGATGACCACCTGTGAGGTGCTCGGCGAGATCCGCAACAAGCTGGGTCGTCCCCCGGTCAGTGAGGGTCCCTACAAGTACGTGTGGGTGGTCGACTTCCCCCTGTTCGTCGGTGTCGATTCGACCACCGGCAGGCCGAAGCCGGGGCATCACGCATTCTGTCATCCGCACCTCGACGACGTCGACAAGCTCGAGTCCGATCCCATGTCGGTGCGAGCCTGGGCCTACGACCTCGTCCTCAACGGCTGGGAACTCGGCTCCGGCAGCATCCGAATCCACGATCCGCTTCTGCAGCGTCGGGTGTTCTCGATCCTCGGCATCTCCGAAGACGAAGCCAACAAGCGGTTCGGCTTCTTCCTCGAACCGTTCAAGTACGGCGCGCCCCCCCACGGCGGCTTTGCCTATGGCATCGACCGTCTCGCTGCGATCCTCGCCGGTGAAGAGAACATTCGCGAGGTCATCGCCTTCCCGAAGCCACAGTCGGGCGCCGATCCGCTGACGAACGCCCCGACGGCCATCGACGACAAGCAACTCAGCGAACTCGGGCTGCGGCTCCTCCCGCCGTCGCAGTAGCGGCGTGTTCGCACGCCCACCGCTCGACCCTCAGGTCGGGCGCGGCCCTGATCCGACCCAGAACTCGACGACGACGTCGCTGGTGTTCGCCGTCGGGAAGCGAACCTTGCCGTTGGGATCAGGCTGGTTCGGTGTCGGGTCGATCTCGACCGTGAGGATGTCGTCACCGCGCGTGGCCAGCAGTGCGGCGTCACCGACGGGCGTGAGCTGATAGCCGAGGCGCTCGAGTTCGTCGGCGATGCCGGTGCCGACCTCGTAGGCGGGGCGTTCCCGCGAGATCAACGTGGCGGACTGATCGGAGGCGGGGGCGCCCACCGGGGTGATCGGCACGAGATCAGGGGGAATGGCAATCCCGGCGAGGAGCTGAGGAATGGTGGGATTCGGGGCGTGCGCCAGTGCAGGCACCGGAACCTCTCGCCGTCTGGCCCGCCGGTCGCCGTTGCGCCGATCGCCGACCCGACGGTCGGCAGCGCGGCGTTCTTCGGCTCGGCGCTCCTCGACCGGTCGTGTCGTCTCGGGCGCGGGGTCGGGCATCGGCTCGGTCGCGACCGGTGCCATCGTCGGCGGCTGGCTCGGGGGTGCTGTGTTTGGGGGTGCTGTGTTCGGGGGTGCGGTGTTCGGGAGTGCGGTGTTCGGGGGTGCGGTGTTCGGGAGTGGTGTGTTCGGAGCGCTGCCGGACGTCGGCGTGGCGACGGCCAGCGTTTCGGCCTGCTGACGGGCCAGGGCGCGGGCCCGCCGGCGACGCTTCGATGCTTGGCGAGCAGCGGTCCAACGGGCGAGGCGCCCCAACACGATGGCGACCGTGAGGGCCAACCAGACATAGAAGGCGATGACGACGACGGGCTTCATACGACCAGACTAGGCTCAATGCCCCGTGGCCGATGATCTCTTCACCGCAGCAGCGAAATCTCGGCTCGAGGCCCGAGCTCCTCTCGCTGCTCGCCTCCGCCCGGCCACGCTCGATGACATCGTCGGGCAGCAGCATCTGCTCGGACCCACCGGCTCGCTGCGTCGGCTCGTCCAGGCCGACCGTTTGTCCTCGGCGATCCTGTGGGGCCCACCGGGCACCGGGAAAACGACGCTCGCTCGCCTCGTCGCTGCCGCCTCGGTCAAGACCTTCGTGCAGCTCTCGGCTGTCACCGCAACGGTCAAAGACGTGCGTCAGGTCATCGCCGACGCCGAAGAGCGCCTGGGTGCCCACGGCAAGAGCACGATCCTGTTCCTCGACGAAGTCCATCGGTTCAACAAGGCACAGCAAGACGCCCTGCTCCCTGCAGTCGAGTCCGGTGTGCTCATCCTCATCGGTGCCACGACCGAGAATCCGTTCTTCGAGGTCAACGCGCCGCTGCGCAGCCGGTCGACGCTGTTCCGGCTCGAACCGTTGAGCGAAGACGACCTCGCTGTCCTCCTGCGCCGCGGCGTCGCCGCCGAGCGGGCAACCGCCACCGACGAAGCCATCGCCTATCTGGCGGGTCGGGCGGCTGGCGACGGCCGCCAGGCACTCACCACGCTCGAAGTCGCGATCGCGCTGGCCGCAGCCGAAGACGACGATCCCGGCGACGGGCCGGTGGGCCACGTCGAGCTCCGCCACGCCGAGTCGGCCACCGACCTCAAGTCGCTGCGCTATGGCCGCGACGAGCACTACGACGTCATCAGTGCCTTCATCAAGAGCATCCGCGGATCCGATGCCGACGCTGCGGTGTACTGGCTCGCCCGCATGTTGGCCGCCGGTGAAGACGCCCGCTTCATCGCCCGTCGTCTGGTCATCTCGGCATCGGAAGACATCGGCATGGCCGACCCGATGAGCCTCCTCGTGGCCACCGGAGCGGCGCAGGCGGTCGAATTCGTCGGCCTGCCCGAGGCCAGGATCGCCCTCGCCCAGGCCACGGTGCATCTCGCCACCGCACCGAAATCGGCAGCGTCCTACCAAGCACTCAACGAGGCGATGCACGACGTCCAGGAGTTGCCGGTCGGGGAAGTGCCGATGCATCTCCGCGACGGCCACTATCGAGGGGCGGCATCGCTCGGTCACGGCACGGGCTACGACTATCCTCACAGCCATCCCGAGGGCTGGGTCGACCAGGAGTACCTGCCCGACGAGGTCGCGCAACAGCGCTACTACCGACCAACGGGGCGAGGCTACGAAGCAGAGGTGGCGGAGCGAATGCAGGGTTGGAGCGAAGCGAGAGCAGACCGGAGCACCCCATGACGATTGCCGATTTCGCTGCTCTGGTCGTCGCCATCTCGGTCGTCGTCGCTGCGGTCTTCCTGGTGACGGCGGTCAACAACCTCAACAACACCCTCGCCAAGCTGGAAGACACCGCGCATCAGCTGCGAGACGAGGGCATGGCGGCGTTCCAGGATCTTCGCAAGCTCGTTGCCGATGCCGACGCCGAACTCGACAAGGTCGACCTCGTCCTCGACCGAGCCGACCACGCCACCTCGGTCATGGCCGAGACGTCGCGACGAACCCACGAAGCGGTCCAAGACCCGGTGATCAAGACCCTTGCGGTCGCCTCCGGCACCTCGAAGGTCGCCAAGGGCTGGCTCCGCCGCAAGAAGACCACCTGATGCTGGTCAAACGCCTGCGTTGGATGGCCATGGGCGCGGCGGTCAGCTACGTGTCGAAGGTCAAGACGCAGCGAGACATCGACCGGGCAACCGAGGGCCTCAACGAGCGACTACCCGATCCTGTCCACCGCGCCGTGCAGGCACTTCCCGGCGACCTCTCTCGCATCGGCGGCTCTGCCATCGTTGCCAAGAACAACGCCGCCACCGCCGCCAAGGCCACCGTCGCCGTCACCCGAGCCGCCCGCTCGGCCGCTGGCTCTGCTTCCCGTGCCGCTGGCTCTGCTTCCCGTGCCGCTGGCTCTGCTTCCCGTGCCGCTGGCTCTGCTTCCCGTGCCGCTGGCTCTGCTTCCCAAGTCCCCCGTGACCTGCGAACCCGCCTCCAAGCCGCCCGTTTCGAACTCGGCGTCGAGATCGAGCACGAACGCCGCCGACTCAAGTCCGACGCCGTTCGTGAGACCGAGGGCGAGGGAGCGGCGCTCGAAGCACTGCTCGACCTGCGTGCCACCGACATCGAGCCGCTGCCAGTGGTGAAACCGCCGATCGATCGCGGCCGCAAGCGGCATCAACCGGTCCGGCCGGCACCCCCGGTCGCGCGGGTGCAGCGCAGCTACCTGCCACCGGTGAATCCCTGGGATCGACCCCGGCGGAATCGGCCGAGCGACCGCTAGCACGGCTCCACCGACCGTGCGGTCCCGTGCCCACACTCCACTGCCTACACTCCACGGTTCTATGAAGGCTCGAGAGCTCCGCCGTGTATTCACCGACTACTTCATCGAACGTGATCATTTGCTGATCCCCTCGGCGAGCCTCATTCCCCACGATCAGACCCTGTTGTTCACCAACTCGGGCATGGTCCCCTTCAAGCCCTACTTCATCGGTGAGGAAGTGCCGCCGCATCCCCGGGCGGTGTCGGTGCAGAAGTGCGTTCGAGCCGGCGGCAAACACAACGACCTCGACGAGGTCGGTCGCACCGCTCGTCACCTCACGTTCTTCGAGATGATGGGCAACTTCAGCTTCGGCGACTACTTCAAGGAACGAGCCATCCCCGACGCCTGGGACTTCTTCACCCGAGTGCTCGAACTCGATCCCGAGCGACTGTGGGTCACCGTTCACCACTCCGACGACGAAGCCGAAGAGATCTGGGCCGAAACCGTCGGCGTCCCCCGGGACCGAATCCAGCGGCTCGGCGACGACAACTGGTGGCGCATGGCCGACACCGGTCCCAATGGGCCCTGCTCGGAGATCTTCTGGGACAAGGGCCCGGCCTATGGGCCCGATGGTGGTCCCGCCAACCCCGATGCCGACGAGCGGTTCGTCGAGATCTGGAACCTCGTCTTCATGCAGTTCGAGACCGACGAAGCCGGCGAATCCAAGCCGCTGCCTCGG
Source organism: uncultured Acidimicrobiales bacterium (assembly GCA_963698395.1). GTDB lineage: Bacteria > Actinomycetota > Acidimicrobiia > Acidimicrobiales > SZUA-35 > JBBQUN01. The sequence goes on along the minus strand of CAVOQQ010000004.1, from coordinate 95,729 downwards.
CCGTCGATCGACACCGGCGCCGGTCTGGAGCGGATCCTGTCCGTGCTCCAGGGCAAGGACTCGGTCTTCGACATCGACGAGATGGCCGCACTCATCAACGTCGCCTCGCAGGTCACCGGCTATCAGCTCGGTGCCGACGCCGACGCCGATCTCGCCCTGCGCGTGCTCGCCGAGCACGCCCGCACCATGACCTTCCTCATCTCCGACGGCGTCTTCCCCTCCAACGAAGACCGTGGCTACGTGCTGCGACGCATCATGCGTCGAGCCGTTCGCTTCGCCTACCTGCTCGGCGTCGAATCGCTCGTCACCCCCCAACTGGTCGACGCCGTCGTCGACATCATGGGCGAGGACTACCCCCAGCTCGTCACCACCCACGAGTTCGTCCGAGACGTGGTCGAACGAGAAGAGACCCAGTTTCGCCGGACCCTGGCCAACGGCTTGCGCATCCTCGACGACCAGATCGAGGGCATTGCCGAAGGTGGTGAGGTGCCGGGGTCGGTCGCCTTCCTCCTGCACGACACCTACGGCTTCCCCTACGAGGTGACCGAAGAAGTGGTGGCCGAGCGAGGGCTCAGCGTCGACCGTGCCGGCTTCGATGCCGACATGGCCGAGCAGCGCGAACGGGCCAAGGCCTCTCGCAAGGGTGTGGTGCAAGCCGCCGACTTCGAGCAGGTCCAGGCCGTGCTCGAAGCCAACGGGATCACCGAGTTCGTCGGGCGAGACGAGCTGGTCGACGTGCCGGCGAAGGTGCTCGCCATCACCGGGTTGGGCACCGATCTGGTCTCGATCTTCCTCGACCGTTCCCCGTTCTACGCCGAGTCCGGTGGTCAGATCGGCGACACCGGCATCATCACCACCCCCACCGGCACCGCCCAGGTGATCGACACGATCTACGCCGTGCCAGGCGTGCATCGCCACATCGTGCGAGTCGCCGAGGGCGAGATCCTCGGTGGGCAGGTGGCCACGGCATCGATCGACGTGGCCAGGCGAGATGCCATCCGACGCCATCACACCGCGACGCACATCATCCACTGGGCGCTGCGCGAGGTGCTCGGCGATCGGGTCAAGCAGCAGGGGTCGATGGTCGCTCCCGATCGGCTGCGTTTCGACTTCGCCCACCACGAGCCGCTCACGTCAGAACAGATCGCCGAGGTCGAGAATCTCGTCAATGCCGAGCTGCTTCGCAATCCCGAGGTGCACCACCCCGAAGTCACCAAGGCCGAGGCCGAGAAGATGGGCGCCATCGCGTTCTTCGGCGACAAGTACGGCGATCGGGTGCGAGTCCTCGACGCCGGCCCGTCACTCGAGTTCTGCGGCGGCACCCACGTGAAGGCCCTGGGCGACATCGGGCTGGTCAAGATCATCAGCGAGGGCTCGATCGGATCGAATCTTCGACGGGTCGAGGCGGTCGCCGGCGCCGGCGCGGTGAATCTGCTGCGGGCCGAGCAGCACGTGGTCGACGGCGCCGCCGAGCTGCTCAACGTGCCGCGAGGCGACCTGATCGAGGGCATCCAGAAGCGCCTGGCCGAGAACAAGGCACTGCAGTCGGAGATCGCCGCCCTGAAGCAACAGCTCGCAGCGGGCCAGTCCGGCGAGCTGGTCGAACAAGCCGTCGACGGCGTGGTCGTCGCCTCGGTTCCCGGTCTCGAACGCGACGATCTGCGCGATCTCGCGCTCGCCATTCGTGACCACGCCGGCATTCGTGCGGTGGTGCTCGCCACGGCACCACCCGGGGGTGGGGCGGCGCTGCTCGCCGCCGTGACCGCCGACTCGGGCTTCGACGCCGGTGCATTGATCGCCGATGGCGCCAAGGCCATCAAGGGCGGCGGTGGGCGAGGCACCGACCTCGCCATGGCCGGCGGCAAGGATCCGGGTGGCATCGACGCCGCACTCGATCTGGCCCGGGCAGCAGCCGGCATCGGTTGACCGGCTTGCGAGCCCTCGGCCTCGACTTCGGTTCGAAACGGATCGGCGTCGCACTCAGCGACTCCGGTGGTCTGCTTGCCACGCCCTACGACCTCATCCGACGCGTCGGTGACCGCACGATCGAGCACGGACGGATCGCCGAGCTGGTTGCCGAGACCGAGGCCGAGGTCGTGGTGGTCGGGCTGCCGCTGCAACTCGATGGTGACGAGGGGCGAGCCGTTGCCATCGTGCGATCGGAGATCCGCGGGCTTCGCAAGCGCCTCGACGTGCCGGTCGAAGAGATCGATGAACGATTCACCACCGTCACCGCGCACCAACGACTGGCCGGCGCCGGCGTCGCAAGCCACAAGCGCAAGGACCTCGTCGACGCCGTCGCTGCATCGGTTCTGCTGCAAGCATGGCTCGATCGCGGTCGATGACATCGTGATCGCGGCGGCAAGTCCTACGATGTCCTCGTGAAGGTCTACGATCCGGACAGTCCCGCCGCTCACGACGTGGTCGACGAGGCCCGCCAGCGAGAGTTGCTCGGTTGGGAAGACGAAGCACCGCTGCGCGTCAGGGGCATCTGGTTTCGTCTGGCTCGCGGCTTCATCGTTCTCGCGGTCATCGTTGCGTTGTTGTGGACCGCCTACAGCCGGGCCAGGAGCTGGTTCGACGAACAGCTCGATCCACCGGGTGAGCCGGGCGCCCCCATCGCTCTCGTCGTGCCGGCGGGAGCGACGACCGCCGACATCGCACGCCAACTCGAAGACCTCGACGTCATCCCGAACAGCACGTTCTTCCGCTACTACGCACGGGCGAAAGACGAGGGCAACTTCCAAGCCGGTGAGTACACCATGCCGACCAACTCCTCGGTCGAAGACGCCATCGTCATCCTCAACGGTGGCCCCAAGCCCCAGGAGACCACGCGTTTCACCGTTCGAGAGGGACTCTGGGAGAGCGAGATCCTCCAGTCGATCGCCGCCCAACTCGACAACGTCACCGTCGCCGACCTGCAGAGCGCGCTCGGCGACGGTCGCATTCCTGCCCGCTACCGCCCCGACGGCATCACCTCGTGGGAAGGCCTGCTCTACCCCGAGACCTACGAAGTCAACACCGACGACACCGCCGAAGAGGTGCTCCTCAAGATGACCGACGAGTTCGCGAAGGTGACCGGTGAGCTCGGCTACGGCGCCGCCGACTCGATCCTCGGCTACTCCGCCTACGAGGTGCTGATCGTCGCCTCGCTGATCGAAGCCGAGGCACTGTTGCCGGAGGAACGTCCCTTGGTGGCATCGGTCATCTACAACCGGCTGCGCGAGGGGTGGATCCTCGGCATCGACGCCACCTGTGTGTATTCGACCGGCCAGCGCGGCGTCGAACTCACCCGCGAGATCCTCGACACCGAGGGCCCCTACAACTGCCGCCTGAACACCGGCTTGCCACCCACGCCCATCAACTCGCCGGGGGCGGCCTCGCTGAAGGCGGCGCTGCAGCCGGCCGAGACGGACTACCTGTACTACGTCCTCACCGGCGAGGACGGCACCCAGACCTTCGCCGAGACCGAGGAAGAGTTCCTCGCGGCGAAGGAGATCTGCCAGGAAAAGGGGTTGTGCTGAGTCCGTCGTTCGCTCGTCCGATCAGCGGCGCGACACGGCTGGCCGGCGTGATCGGCGATCCCGTTCGCCACTCGCGATCACCCGCCATCCACAATGCGGCCTTCGCCGCCGCCGGTCTCGACTGGCGGTACCTCGCCCTGCCGGTGGCCTCGGGTCGCGGTGCCGACGCCATCCGAGCGATGGACACACTGGGCATCGATGGCCTGTCGGTCACCATGCCGCACAAGGCGGCGGTGGCCGAAGCGCTCGACCAGCTCACGCCGGCCGCTGCCACTCTCGGCGTCTGCAACTGCGTGTTTCGACGTGACGGGCAGCTCGTCGGCGACAACACCGACGGCGATGGTTTCGTGGCCGCCGTGCGAGCCGAGACCGCCGTCGAGATCGCCGGGGCCTCGGTCGTCGTGCTCGGTGCCGGGGGAGCGGCCCGCTCGATCATCGAAGCACTCGGACGAGCCGGTGCGGCATCGATCACGGTGATCAATCGAACCGAGGCGACCGCCCATCTCGCGGCGACACTCGCACCGGTTGCCACGGTTGGGACCATGGCCGACGTGGCGACGGCCGACGTCGTGGTCAACACCACATCGGTGGGGATGGACGGCGGCCCGGCCCCGGCCGACAGTCCCGTCCCCGCCGGGTTGCTGGGTGCCCAACAGCTGGTCTGCGACGCAATCTACGCGCCGCTGACCACTCGGTTGCTCGCCGATGCCGCGTCGGCCGGTGTTGCGGTGATGGGAGGCCTTCCGATGCTCGTGCACCAGGCGGTCGCCCAGTTCGAACACTGGACCGGGGTGGCGGCACCGCTCGACGCGATGCTTGCGGCGGCTCGCGGCGAAGCCTGACATTTTCGACGAGACCCTCAACGACCGCAGCGTCGGGCCGAAAGGATGAGCATCACCCGTTCACGACTGTGGGTTCACCTACAGTTCGATGGTCACCGTTCGATCGAAAAATCGAACGTCTTCAATGAAGGGCACGGCGCGACAATGCTGCAAGGATCACTCGACAATTTCGGACTCGATGAGGTCCTCGGCCTCCTCGCCGACACCGCGAAGACTGGCCGCATGCGAATCACGGGCGACCGCGGTTCGGGTTCGCTGTGGCTCGCCTCCGGTCAACTGATCGGATCCGAAGCGTCGCGAGCCGACGCCGGCGGCCCCTTCGACGAAACCATGTTCGAGCTGCTCCGATTCACCACCGGCAACTTCTCGTTCAACTCCGACGAGATGCCGCCAGAACCCGGAGAGGATACGCCGGTCGCCGGTGTGCTCGAGGCCGCCTTCGAGCGCCTGTCGCAGTGGCGTGAGATCGAAGCCGTCGTCCCGTCCCTTGCTCACGTCATCGCTCCGGTTTCGACCCTTCCGGCGCCGGAGATGACCATCACGTCCGCCGAGTGGGACCTGCTGATGGCGATCGGCGCCGGTATCGAAGTCGGCGCCGTGTGCGAACACTTCGGCCTCGGTGAGGTCGAGGGCAGCCGCCGGGTGAAGCTGCTCGTCGAGCGTTCGTTGATCACGATCGCCCCGCCCCGGTCGCCGCCGCCCCGGCGCCCGCTCCGTCGGCTGCGGTTTCCGAGCCGTCGATCGCCGCCGATTCCGACGACTTCGGTCTGGCCCCCGCCGGGCTGACCACCGATGACGACATGGCCGCCTCGGCGAGTGTCGGCGCCTTCGACGCCACCCAGCCACCGGCCGAACCCGCCGCCCACACCCCGACGGCGCTCCCCGCAACGCCCGGCATGCCGCCGGCATCGCAACGGTTCGGGACCGACGCCCTCGGCGAGTCGCCGGCTGCGGTTCCCACCGAGTCGGGATTCCTCGACCCCGCCGACCGGGCGTGGAATCCGCTGAGCGACCTCCCGGACACCGAGGCCTCCAGCACCGATCCGGCACCGGCCGCACCGGCCTTCGAGCCCCCGGCCTACGAAGCCGCCTTCGAGGCCGAGGCCTTCGACGAGCCGCCGGCGCCCGCCGAGGCAGAGGCCGTCGTCGACACCGAGTTCTCGTTCCGACCGGACCCGCCGCTGATGGACACCGACGGCACGCCGCTCCGTCGTGTCACCGACGCGCTGCCGCCTCCTCCTCCGGCTCCGCCCACGGCCTTCGACCAGTTCGATGCGGCCGCTCCGCCTCCTCCGGCTCCGCCGTCGCCGGCCGATCTCGTCGGTTCCGAGCGGGTCGACGGTGCCGAGGCTCGTCGCTTGCTGTCGGGTCGCGGAACCGAGCGCTATGACGCCGACGACTTCACCGACGAAGAAGACGACGGCAGTCTGTTGATGCAGTACCTGCGAGACGAGAGCTGACCAACGTGTCATCGCATCTGGTGCTGGCCTTGTTGCTCGGCACCGTGGGATTGCTCCTCGGCCCCCTGGTGGGGATCGTCGTCGACCGAGCGGTCGAGCGCGAGTCACCGGCCTTCGAGCACCGTTGCCAACGCTGCCGGGCCACGCTGGCGCCTGCCTCGCTGCTGCCGATCGTGTCGTGGTTTCAGCGGTGCCCGAGCGACCCGAGCCATCCTCGCTGGCGCTACCCGGTCACCGACCTGTCCTTGGCGGTCAGCTTCGGTCTCATCGGCGCTCGTTTCGGACCCACCTGGATCCTGGTGCCCTACCTGGCATTGTTCGTTTCGTTCGTCGCCATGTCGATCATCGACCTCGAAGAGAAGCTGCTCCTCAACATCTTGACCTACCCGACGCTCGGCATCGCGTTGTTCGGGGTGCTGGTGCTCTCGGGTCCCAACGATCATGCCGATGGCATCTGGCCTGCGCTGATCGGGGCGTTCACCTACCTCGTGATCCTCGGACTCGCGTTCGTTGCGTACCCACCGGGCCTCGGGCTCGGCGATGTGAAGCTCGCCCCCACGCTGGGGCTGGCCATGGGCTGGGTGGCGGCCGACTCGATCACCGCGGTGATGATGGTGCTCTACGCGCTCCTCGTCGGCTTCTTCACCCTCGGTGTGCTCGGCGTGATCTACGGTCGGGTGAAGGGAGCGGGGCTCAAGGTGGAGCTGCCCGCCGGTCCCTTCCTCGTGCTGGGAACGCTCGCCCTGATCGTCTACTCCGACCCGAGCCTGTCTGAGATCGGCGCCGCGTTCCTTCCCTGAGCCACGGTTCCTTCCCTGAAACCGGCGAACTAGCCTGAGACCGATGACTGACGACTCGGGCCTGATCTGCGAAACCGTCCACCTCTCCGACGGCCGCTCGTATCCGGTGCTGATCGGCCCCGGCGCACGCAACGAAGTGGCGAGCGTGATCCCCGCCACGGCCCGCCGAGCTGCCATCGTCACCCAGGCCAACATCGGCCTCGAGATCGATACCGGTATCGAGCAGCGAGTGTTCACCGTGCCCGATGGCGAGCAGGCGAAGACCCTGGCCCAATTCGAGGTCCTCCTGCGCGGTTTCGCCCAGTGGGGTCTCAACCGCAACGACGTCGTGGTGGCCGTCGGCGGGGGAGTGGTCACCGATCTCGGCGGTTTTGCCGCTGCGTCGTACCATCGCGGCCTGCGCGTGGTCCACGTCAGCACCACGCTGCTGGGGCAGATCGACGCCGCCATCGGCGGCAAGTGCGGAGTCAACCTCCCCGAAGGCAAGAACCTGGTCGGTGCCTTCTGGCAGCCGACCGCCGTCCTCTGCGACACCGACTGTTTCGCCACCCTGCCGCCGCGTGACTACCGGGCCGGGCTCGGCGAGATGGCCAAGTATCACTTCCTCGGTGGCACCTCGCTCGGCGAGGTGGGCACGGTCGGCCAACACAGCCTGCGGGGCAGGACCTTCGACGACATGACCCTGGTCGAGCGGGTGGCCGCCTCGGTGCGGATCAAGGCCGATGTCGTGGCCGCCGACGAGCGCGAGGGCGGGCTTCGGGCCATCCTCAACTACGGACACACCCTGGCGCACGCGCTCGAGACCGCAGCGGGCTACGACCTGCGGCACGGCGAAGCCGTGGCGATCGGCCTGATCTATGCCGCCGAAGTGGCGCAGTTGCTGGGCCGCATCGACGACGAACGCGTCGCCCAGCACCGGGCGGTGGTCGGGGGCTACGACCTGTCGATGTCGGTTCGCGCCGGCGCCGACCAGGACGAACTCATCGGCCTGTTCGCTCGAGACAAGAAGGCGCTCGACGGTGTGACGTTCGTGCTCGACGGACCCAACGGCATCGAACCGGTGGTCATCGACGACACCGAAGTGCTCCGAGTCGCACTCGATCGAGTGATGGAACCCGCCCGATGACCGATCGAGCGGCAACGTCCGCCCTCGCCAGAACGCCACTGGTTGCTTCCGACATCGGGCGTCGTTCGTCCGTCGTGCGGGCGGCCATGGCCGACCAGGGTCTGGCCTTCTTCGTGGTTACCAAGCCGGTCAACGTCCGTTGGCTGACTGGCTTCACCGGCTCGAACGGTACGGTCCTCGTCGACGCCGGCGAGCTCACGCTCTTCACCGATGGGCGCTACGACGAGCAGGCCGACCGGGAACTCGCAGCAGCGGGTGTCGAGGCGGCAGTCGAGATCACGCCAACGGGCGTCGCGGCGATGATCGCCAAACGGGTCGCGGGCGGTACCCGAGTCGGGCTCGAGGCCGACCATCTGGTGTGGAGCCGCGTCGACCGAGTACGAACAGCACCTGACCGAGGTCGAGATCGTTGCCACCACCGGACTCATCGAGACCCTGCGTCAGCACAAAGACGCCGGTGAGCGGTCACGACTCGTTCGTGCCTCGGCCATCGCCGACGAGGCGCTGCTCGCGACGCTCGCCATGTTCGACGAGCGGCCGACCGAGCGTTCGTTCGCTCTCGCACTCGATCAGGCCATGCGTCTGGGCGGAGCCGACGACGTCAGCTTCGAGACCATCGTGGCGTCGGGCCCGAACGCCGCGCTGCCGCACCACCGTCCGGGCGATCGGGTCATCGAACCCGACGACCTCGTCGTCATCGACTTCGGCGCCAAGGTCGACGGCTACGGCAGCGACATGACCCGTACCTTCGTCGCCGGGGGCAGCCGTCGGCCGAGCAGCAACGGCTCTACGACGCCGTCGCCGACCGCTCAGGCCGCCGGTGTCGCCGCCGTGCGAGACGGTGCCGATCAGCGATCGATCGACACGGCGTGCCGAGAGGTGCTCGCCGAGTACGACCTCGCCGACGCCTTCATCCACGGCACCGGACACGGTCTCGGACTCGAGATCCACGAACAACCCATCCTGTCCGCTCGCTCGGTGGGTATCCTCAGCGCCGGTCTGATCGTCACGGTCGAGCCTGGCGCGTACCTCCCGGCTTCGGTGGGGTGCGAGTCGAAGACACCGTGGTGGTCACGAACACCGGGTGTGTCCCCATCACCCACTGCCCCAAGGGTCTCGACCCGGTGGCAGTCGCTCGAGAGAACCCAGCTAGGACTGTTCCATGGCCAACATGACCACGAACGATCTGAAGAACGGCATGACCCTCGAGCTCGAAGGCGACCTCATGAGCGTGGTCGAGTTCCAGCACGTCAAGCCGGGCAAGGGCGGAGCCTTCGTGCGCACGACGCTGCGGAACGTGCGCAATGGGGCCGTGGTCGACCGCACCTTCCGGGCCGGTGAGCGTGTCGAGCGTGCCTTCATCGACAAGCGGACCCAGCAGTTCCTCTACCGCGACGGCGACGACTACGTGGTCATGGACAACGAGACCTACGACCAGCGCAACGTGCCAGGTGCCGCGCTGGGCGACGCCGTCAACTACCTGGTCGAGAACTCGACCGTCACGCTCCTGACCTTCGGTGACGAGATCGTCGGTGTCGATCTCCCGGCGTCGGTCGAGCTGACCATCGCCGAGACCGAACCCGGGGTCCAAGGCGACCGGGTCTCCGGCGCCCGCAAGCCCGCCACCCTCGAAACCGGCCTCGTCGTGCAGGTCCCGCTGTTCGTCGGTCCCGGCGAGCGGATCAAGGTCGATACTCGCAGCGGCGAATACATGACCCGAGCGTGAGCAATCCCCTTGCCCAGACCCGCCGAGACGCCCGCGAGCGCGCGATCGAGCTCGCCTATGAGTGTGAGCAGCGCGGACTGGGTGTCGATGCACTCCTCGCCTCGCTCGTCATCGATCCCGATCCGTTCGCTGCGCTTCTGCTGAAAGCGTCCGAGCTGCAGCGGGAACGGGCCGAGGCGATGATCGCCGACCGGTCACGGGGCTGGACCCTCGATCGCATGCCGTTGATCGACCGCCTCGTCATGAGGATGGCCGTCGCCGAGATGATCACGACCGACACCCCGACCGGGGTGATCCTGGCCGAGGCGGTCGACCTGGTGGGGCGCTATTCCACCGACGAGTCGACCCGCTTCGTCAACGGGGTGCTGTCGGCCATCGCCGCGCGATCTTCGCCCGGCTGCCGGGGCCTGAACGCGAGGTGGACCCTCGCCACCCGAAGTGTGACATTGGTCACGTTATTGGTCATTCAAGTCGCCGGGGTTCGTCGACGACAACCAATGCGTGAACCGCTCCTCGCTCATCCGAAAGATCGCCACCGCAACGCTGGCCGCTTCGACTCTCTTCGGCATCGCACCGGTGCCGCCGGCGACGGCAGCGACCACCGGGGCATGGCTCGACACCAGCAATCGCAGTACGGTCCTCGCGGCCTATCAGCAGGAGTACGCCAAGACGACGCCGCCGATCGGCTGGACCGGCAACCGCGGCACCTGCGATCCCGGAACGACCTCGCAGGCGTACCGGACCTCGGTGGTGGAGCGCATCAACTTCTTCCGCTCCATGGCGGGCGTGCCGACCGGCGTGGTCGAGAACACCAACTGGTCGGCCCAGGCCCAGCAGGCCGCCATCTCGATGAGCGTCACCGGGCGACTGAGCCATACGCCCGACTCCTCCTTCTCCTGTTTCAACTCGACGGTGAAGAGCTCGGCCGGAGCGAGCAACCTCTACCTGGGGCGCACCGGGCCGGCGGCCATCGACGGCTACGTACAGGATCCCGGAAGCAGCAACACGAGCACGGGTCACCGGTCGTGGATCTTCCATTCCACGCTGCAGGAAGTCGGGGTCGGCGATCTTCCGCCATCATCGACGAACTACTCGGCCAACACACTCCAGGTGATCGACCCGAATCAGGCGTTTGCAGGCGAACCGAGACTCCGCGAGGCCGATGGTTTCGTCGCCTGGCCGGTGCGTGGCTACAACCCGGGTGCGCTGGTCTTCGCTCGGTGGTCGTTCACGCTCCGCGGTGCCACCTTCGAGAATGCCAACGTGACCGTGACCAAGGGCGGGAAGCAGGTCTCGAACACGGTCGTCCATCGCAGCACGAGGGCGAATGCCGCACCCTTCCCCAACATCGTGTGGGAGCCCCAGGGAATCGACACCTCACCGGCGACCGACGAGGTCTACACGGTCACGGTCTCGGGCGTCCAGGTCGGAGCCCAGAAGCGGAGCTACACCTATGACGTGATCGTCATCGGCGCCGTTGCGGCGAACGCCCTGAGCGGCTCCTCCGGCGATCACGCCCGGTATGTCCGAGCGGCCTACAACGACTTCCTGGGTCGCAATCCGAGCGCGGCAGAGACCGCTTCGTGGAACGCCAAGCTGAACTCGGGTACGAGCCGGTTCGACTTCGTGAGTCAGCTGGCCTCGAGCCAGGAATGGACCACCTACGTGGTCGACGAGCTCTACCGGAACACGCTGGGCCGCCAGGGCGATGCCGGCGGGCGAAGTTACTGGTCGAGTCAGCTGCGCAGCAATGTGCCGGTGGCCCGGGTTGCGGCCTCGTTCTACGGAAGTCCGGAGTACGTCCAACGTCAGGGCGGGTCCTACGACCAGTGGGTCGGCCAGCTCTACGGCGTGCTGCTGTCACGCAGCGCCGATGCCGGCGGACGCCAGTTCTGGTCGGGACAGGCCAACATCGTCGGCTCGCATGCCGTGGCCTTCGACTTCTACCAGTCGCTCGAGAGTCGGCGGGCCCGGGTGACGGCGCTCTACCAGAAGCTGCTCGATCGCAATCCGAAGCCGGCAGGCCGCGACTACTGGGCCGGTGTGCTGTCCTCGGGCAACGATCTCGCCCTCGCCAGCTTGTTGGCAAGCAGCGACGAGTACTACGCCCGCTCCTGACCTTTGACGCTCCTGGTCTTTGACGTAGTCTCGGCGGGTGATCGAGAACTCCGTCAAGACCCGTTGGACCGCCGGCGACGAAGCCCTTGGGCTCTGGTTGGGTGTCCCCGATCCTCGAACGGTGGAGATGCTGGCCACCCTGGCCTTCGACTACATCAACGTCGACCTCCAGCATGGGGTCGGGGACTACGACGCGATGTACGCCTGCTTCCAGGCGATGCGCTTCTCCGAGGCCATGCCGTTCGCTCGGGTCCCCTGGAACGAGCCGGGCATCATCGGTCGAGTGCTCGACGCCGGAGCGATGGGTGTGATCATTCCCATGGTCAACTCCGCCGATGAGGCCTTCGAGGCCGTCGCCGCGTGTCGCTATCCACCGGCGGGCCGTCGCAGCTACGGCCCGTTGCGAGCGGGAGTGGCGCTGGGTGGCCGCTACTTCGAGGAGTCGAACGATCAGATCGCGGTGATCCCGATGATCGAAACCGCCGAGGCCCTCGAGGCCATCGACGACATCCTCGCGGTCGAGGGAATCGACGCCGTCTACGTGGGCCCGTCCGATCTGTCGCTCTCGCTCGGTCTGGCGCCGGGCAATCACAACGACGACCCGCTCTTCACCCAGAGCCTCGAGCGGATTCTCGACTCGTGTCAGCGACACGGTGTGATCGCCGGCATTCATTGCCAGCCAGACCTGGTCGGGCTGAGACGATCGCAGGGCTTCAAGATGATCACGGCGGTCAGCGACACCAGCGCGCTGATCGCTGGTGCCGGCGACGGGCTCGACACCGCCAGAGGCAGCTGAACGAACCGTGAGCGCCCACGCGATCCGCCAGGTCGGCCTGCCCGATCGCGCCGTGCTTGGTGCTGCGGTCGAGCGATTCGGTGATCAGCAAGCAGCCGACGAATGGATCACCGCCTTCGTTGCCAGCCAACAGTCGTTCGCCTTCGTCGCGGTCGATGCCGACGACGAACTGATCGGTTGGGCATGGGGCTGGCAACATCGTCGTCCCGACGGACCGCCGGTCGCAAGGCTCGAGGCCCTCGTAGTGGAGGCGTCTCGTCGCCGTCGCGGTGTCGGTTCCATGCTCTTCGACGCCGTCTTCGCCCACGCCCGACGCCTGCGATGTCAGCAGCTGATCCTCGACGTCTCGGAGCCCCTCGGCGTCGAGGTCGAGGGTTTTCTCGACTCGTTGCGGTCCGAGATCTCGCCGACGAATCGTGTGCGCTGGGCACCGTAGCCCGATAAGGTCTGGCCCGTAGAAGTCCGTGAAGCGAGTCCTGTGAGGCTCGCACGGAGCCCCGAAAGGATCGTTCATGGCTGAACGCGAACGCCGACGCACGCCCCCGTATGGGGGCGTTTTTGTTGCCCGGACCGAAATCCTCGACGCCGGTGCCGTCGCCCGGGCCGTTCGACGCATGGCCCACGAGATCATCGAGCGCAACGAAGGCCTCGACGACGTGGTCATCGTCGGTCTGCAGACCGGCGGGGTGCCCTTCGCCGAAGCGGTTGCCGCAGCGCTCGGCGAGATCGAATCGGTCGAGGTGCCGGTGGGCAAGCTCGACGTCGCGTTCTACCGCGACGACATCAAGCTCCGCCCGGTGCTTCCCGAAGCCGTCACCGATGTGCCCTTCGACATCTCGCGCAGCGTGGTCGTGCTGGTCGATGACGTCCTCTTCACCGGTCGGACGATCCGGGCCGCGCTCGATGCGCTGATCGACCAGGGGCGACCCCGAGCGATCCAGCTCGCCGTCATGGTCGACCGCGGCCACCGCGAGGTGCCGATTCGACCCGACTACGTCGGCAAGAATCTTCCGACTCGGCTCAGCGAAGTCGTGAACGCAACACTCGAAGGTGTCTCCCTCGGCGAAATGGAGCGTTGATGCGGCACTTCATCGACATCGCCGATCACGACGCGTCCGAACTCACGGCCATTCTCGATCTGGCCGAGCAGTTCTCGACCGTCCTCGGTCGCGACGTTCCGAAGGTGCCGGCGCTGAGGGGGCAGACCATCGTGCTCGCCTTCTTCGAAGACTCGACTCGCACCCGCACCAGCTTCGACCTGGCGGCGCGTCGGCTCTCGGCCGACGTGGTCAACTTCGCCGCCGGCTCGTCGTCGCTCAAGAAGGGTGAGTCCCTGCGAGACACCATCGAGACCATCGCGGCGATGGGCATCGACGGCCTCGTCGTTCGTCACGCCAGCTCGGGCGCCGCTGCGCAGATCCGGCAGTGGACCGACGCCTCGATCATCAACGCCGGCGACGGCTGGCATCAGCACCCCACGCAGGCGATGCTCGACGCCTTCACGATTCGGCGCCGGTTGGGTTCGATCGAAGGGCGTCACATCCTCATCTGCGGCGACGTGCAGCATTCTCGGGTGGCCCGATCCGACGTCGAGGCCTTCACCAAGCTCGGGGCAACGGTCACGCTCGTGGCTCCCCGCACCCTGCTGCCTCCCACGCTCGATGGCTGGCCGGTCACGATCGCCGGTTCACTCGACGAGGTCATCGGCGAGGTCGATGTTGCGTACTTCCTACGCATCCAGAAAGAGCGCATGTCCGAGGCGCTACTGCCGAGCGATCGTGAATACCGCGAGCACTACGGCCTCACCGTCGCCCGGGCGAAGCGCCTCGGGGAGCACGCGCTGATCATGCACCCCGGGCCGATGAATCGGGGTGTCGAGATCGATCCTGCCGTCGCCGATGATCCGCGTAGCGCCGTGCTCGACCAGGTGGCCCACGGGGTCGCGGTCAGGATGGCGGTGCTCTACAGCGCTCTCGGGCCAGGACAGTTCGACCGGATCGAGACCGGGGTGGCGACGTGACGACCTCCAAACAGACCCTCTTCACCAGCGGCACCGTGCTCGACCAGGCAGGACGGCGCACGGTCGACGTGCTCGTCGACGCCGACACCGGCACGATCGTCGAGGTCGGCGAGCACCTCGAAGCAGGTGACGCCACGATCATCGACATCGCCGGCCGTGTACTCACCCCAGGGTTCGTCGATCTTGCGACGCACCTGCGCGAGCCGGGAGACGAGGCCGCCGAAACCGTTCGATCCGGCAGTCGGGCGGCGGCCGCCGGCGGCTACACCGCCCTCGTCGCCATGCCCGACACCGACCCCTGCCTCGATTCGGCCTCGACGCTCGCCATGGTGCGCGCCGCAGCCTCCCGAGCGGTTTGCGAGATCGCTCCGGCCGGCGCCATCAGCAGGGGCCGCCTCGGAGCCGAACTGGCGCCGATCGGTGAACTGGCGGGTCTCGGCGTCGTGATCTTCACCGACGACGGTCGGGGAGTGCAGGATCCTCAGCTGCTTCGGCGGGCCTTCGAATACGCCGACTCGATCGAGTCGTCCCTGGTCCTCATGCAAGGCGGCGTCCTCGGCGGACTCGCCGCCGGAACGGTCATGAACGAGGGAGCGTCGTCGGTGAAGCTCGGGCTGCCTGGCCAGCCGGCGCTCGCCGAAACGCTGTTCGTCGACCGAGACATCGCCCTGGCAGCGCTCACCGGTGGCCGTCTCCACGTGCAGCTGTCGACCGCCGGTGCCGTCGACTCGGTTCGTCGGGCCAAGTTGGCCGGCCACCGCGTGACCGCCTCGGTCGCCCCCCATCACTTCTCGCTCACCGATCGTGACTGTGAGGGTTATGACCCGCGGTGCCGGGTCGAGCCGCCGCTGCGATCGCCCGCCGATGTCGAGGCCATCCGGGCCGGTCTGGCCGATGGCACGATCGACGCCATCGCCACGTCGCATCAGCCGCACACGCCCGATGCGAAAGAGCGTCCATTCGACCAGGCACCGCCGGGCGCGATCGGGCTCGAAACGGCGCTCGGTGTCGCCCTCGCGCACAGCGGACTGGATCTCGACCAGCTCCTTCCCCTGCTGTCGTGGCAGCCGGCCGCGATCGCCGGACTCGACCAACGACACGGGCGACCGGTTGCGGTCGGCGAACCGGCCAACCTGACCATCATCGACCCTGAGCACGAGTGGACGGTCGACGCGTCGGCCTTCGCTTCCAACGCAACGAACTCGCCCTTCATCGGGCGCCATCTCAAAGGAAAGGTCCAGCACACGGTGTATCGAGGACAACTCGTAGTGATCGATATGAAGGCCAGCCAATGAGCAATGACACGACACGACAGCTGCGACCGGGGGCCCTCGTGATGAGCGACGGCTCCGTGTTCGAAGGCGAACTGATCGGGGCGCCGATGGGCGGCGCATCGGTCCGCTTCGCCTCCGGAGAAGTGGTCTTCAACACGGCGCTCGCCGGCTACCAGGAGATCGTCACCGACCCGTCCTATGCCGGGCAGATCATCACCTTCACCTACCCACACATCGGGAACTACGGCGTCAGCGATCTCGACCGCGAGAGCCGAGGCGCGTTCGCCCGCGGGGTCATCGTGCGCGACCTGGCTCGTCGTCATTCGAACCACCGGGCCGAGGGCGACCTCGAATCCTTCCTCACCGCCAACGGTCTCAGCGGGATCGCCGGCGTCGACACCCGACGCCTCACCCGCCTGATCCGCGACACCGGTGCCCTTCCCGGTGCGTTCGGTCCGGTCGACGATGCGAACTACGACGCCGACATCGCCGCGCTACGGGCGGCAGCCGATGCGGAGCCGGGCACCGACGGCGTCGACCTCGTCGCCCAGGTCACCACCGCCGAGCCCTACGAGGTGGCGAGCAGCGGCGGGGTGCGATCGATCGTCGCCTACGACTTCGGAATCAAGACCAACATCGTGCGCCAGCTCGCCAAGCTCGGCGACGTCACGGTGGTGCCCGCGTCGACACCGGCTGCCGACGTCCTGGCCATGCAGCCCGACGGCGTCTTCCTCTCCAACGGTCCCGGCGACCCGGAAGTGGTCGGCTACGCCATCGACACGGTGCGCGAACTGGTGGGGAAGGTGCCGATCTTCGGTATCTGTCTCGGGCACCAGGTGCTCTCGCTCGCCGTGGGCGCCCGAATCGAGAAACTGCCCTTCGGTCATCACGGAGCGAACCACCCCGTCCAGGACTCCGCCACCGGCAAGGTGGAAGTGACCAGCCAGAACCACAACTTCGCCGTCATCGCCGAATCGCTCGAGGGCATCGCCGAGGTGACGCACCTCAATCTGAACGACGGCGTGTGCGAGGGCATGCGCCTGCTCGGCGCTCCGGCGTTCAGTGTCCAACACCATCCCGAGGCGAGTCCTGGCCCCCACGACTCGCTCTATCTGTTCGATCGGTTCGAGGAACTCATGGCGACGGCCGAACTCGCTGCGACCACGAAGGAAGAGGCCTGACATGCCACGTCGTAACGACCTGCACACCATTCTGGTCATCGGGTCCGGCCCGATCGTCATCGGCCAGGCCTGCGAGTTCGACTATTCCGGGACCCAGGCCTGTCGAGTCCTGCGAGAAGAGGGCTACCGAGTCGTCCTGGCCAACTCCAATCCGGCGACGATCATGACCGATCCCGAGTTCGCCGACGCCACCTACATCGAGCCACTCAACCTCGCCGTTCTCACCAAGATCATCGAGGCCGAGAAGCCCGATGCCCTGCTGGCAACGCTGGGCGGCCAAACAGCGCTCAACCTGGCCATGGAACTCGTCGAGGCCGGTGTCCTCGACGAGCACGGCGTCGAACTCATCGGCGCCGACGCCGAGGCCATCGCCACCGCCGAAGATCGTGAGCGCTTCAAGCTGGCGATGATCGAGATCGGGATGGAGGTGCCCCGAAGTGGCACCGCCCGCGGCGCCGGTCCCGACAAGAGCGAAGCGGTCGAGATCGGGATGCGCCAGGCCCGCGAGATCATCAAGGAGATCGGGCTGCCGATCGTCATCCGCCCGGCCTACATCCTCGGCGGTCGAGGCACCGGCACGGCGGCAACCATGGAGGAGTTCGAGCACGTCGCCCGCAACGGCCTCGTCGCGAGCCCGATCACCGAGATCCTCATCGAGGAATCCATCGCCGGTTGGAAGGAGTTCGAGCTCGAGGTCATGCGCGATCGCGACGACAACCAGGTGATCGTCTGCGGCATCGAGAATCTCGATCCGATGGGCGTCCACACCGGTGATTCCATCACCGTTGCGCCGATCCAGACCCTCTCGGATGTGGAGTACCAGGAAATCCGCGACGCCGCGTTCGCCTGCCTGCGCCGCATCGGGGTCGAGACCGGTGGATCCAACGTGCAGTTCGCCGTCGAGCCCGAGACCGGTCGCCGGGTCATCATCGAGATGAATCCCCGGGTCAGTCGATCCTCGGCGCTGGCCTCCAAGGCGACGGGCTTCCCGATCGCAAAGATCGCGGCCAAGCTCGCGGTCGGCTACACCCTCCCCGAGATCCCCAACGACATCACCGCGGTCACCCCGGCGAGCTTCGAGCCGGTGATCGACTACGTGGTCACCAAGATCCCACGCTGGGCGTTCGAGAAGTTCCCCGGAACGACCGGGCGACTGGGTACCTCGATGCAGTCCGTCGGCGAGGTGATGGCCATCGGCCGCACGTTCCCCGAAAGTCTCCAGAAGGCCTGCCGTTCCCTCGAACAGGGCTACACCGGCCTCGGCGCGTCCTCGGCCGAAGACCGTTTCGCCGACGTTGCCGACGACGATCTCCTCGACCGGGCCTGCTTCGGCACGCCCGATCGGTTGTTCGAACTGGCCGAACTCCTGCGGCGCGGCGTCGGCATCGACACGCTCTACGAGCGCACCCGTGTCGACCCATGGTTCCTCGACCAGATGTCGATCATCGTCGAAGAGCGCGCTGTCCTCGAGGCCCGCAAGGCCGCCGGTGAATCGATCACCGATCTCGATCGACGGGCGTTGCGTCGGGCGAAGCAGCTCGGTTTCTCCGACGCTCAGCTGGCGTACCTCTTCGAGACCGACGAAGCCGAGGTGCGCGCCCATCGCACATCGGTCGGCGTGGTGGTCACCTTCAAGACCGTCGACACCTGCGCAGCCGAGTTCGATGCGAAGACGCCCTATCACTACTCGACCTACGAGGATGAGTCCGAGGTCACCCAGGGCACCAAGGATCGCATCATCATCCTCGGCTCGGGCCCCAACCGCATCGGCCAGGGGATCGAGTTCGACTACTGCTGCGTGCACGCCAGCTTCGCGCTGCAGGCCGCAGGGTTCGAGACCGTGATGATCAACTGCAATCCGGAGACGGTCTCCACCGACTACGACACCTCGGACCGGCTCTATTTCGAGCCGCTGACCTACGAAGACGTCATGAACGTCATCGAAGCCGAGAACCCGATCGGCGTCGTCGTGTCGCTTGGTGGCCAGACGCCGCTGAAGCTGGCCGACGTCTTGCCCCCGGAGCTGATCTTGGGCACCTCGCCGGCGTCGATCGACGCCGCCGAAGACCGCGACCACTGGTCCTCGCTGTGCGCACGGCTCGAGATTCCCCAACCGGCCGGCGGTACGGCCGGGACGATCGAGGAGGCCTTGAAGGTGGCCGAACGCATCGGCTACCCCGCACTGGTTCGACCCAGCTACGTGCTGGGCGGTCGGGCCATGGAGATCGTCTACGACGACGCCGACCTTGCGAGCGCCATGGAAGCGATCGGCTCGCTGGGCTCGCTCGGCCGTGAGGGCGGGCTCTCGGCCGAACGTCCGGTGCTGGTCGACCGCTTCCTCGAAGACGCCATCGAGGTCGATGTCGACGCCATCCGCGACGCAACCGGCGACGCCATCATCGGTGGTGTCATGGAGCACGTCGAAGAAGCCGGGGTGCACTCGGGTGACTCCGCCTGTGTCCTGCCCCCACCGAACCTCTCCGATGCCACCATCGCCGTACTCGAGGACTACACCCGACGCATTGCCGAAGATCTCGAGGTCGTCGGGCTCATCAATGTGCAATATGCGGTGAAGGCCACCGCCACCGGCGCCGGACAGGTCTTCGTGATCGAAGCCAACCCCCGGGCCTCGCGCACCGTGCCGTTCGTGGCCAAGGCCACCGGCCGACCGCTGGCCAAGGTGGCGGCACGGGTCATGGCCGGAGCAACGCTCGACGAACTCCGGACCGAGGGATTGCTTCCCGCACATGGCTGGCGCACCGAGTACTTCTCGGTCAAGGAAGCGGTCCTGCCGTTCAATCGGTTCCCGAATTCCGACGCCCTCCTCGGGCCCGAGATGCGTTCGACCGGCGAGGTCATGGGCATCGACATGACGCCCGGTCTCGCCTTCGTGAAGAGCCAGCTCGCCGCCGGCAACGATCTGGTGAAGGACGGCGGCGTGATCTTCCTGTCGCTGGCCGACCGCGACAAGGCCGCCGGGCTCGAGATCGCCGCGCTGTTCGCCGACCTCGGCTTCCGGTTCGCAGCAACGGCGGGCACGGCGGCTGCCTTGCGAGCCGCCGGGATCGAGGTCGAGACCGAGTTGGCGAAGATCGTCGATGGGGTCAAGGCCACGGTCGACCCGACCGCCGATGCCACCGGACGGCAGCAAACCGCACTCGACCTCATGGCCGCCGATGGCGTCTCGCTCGTCATCAACACCCCACGTGGTCGCGGCGCACGGGCCGACGGTGGCTACATCCGTACCGCCGCCGCCCAGAATGGGGTTCCCCTGCTGACCACGGTGTCGGCTGCCCTGGCCGCGAGCGCGGGGTCTGGCGCAATGGGACGACGACGCCATGGTCGTTCGCTCGATCCAATCGCTCCACGAGTCGCTCGGATGATCGACCGGTTGCTCAGGCGGGGCATGTCCCCAGGATCCTCGGTCGATCTACGGACCAGCGTCGGTTCGATCCCGCTCCGGAACCCCGTGCTGACCGCGGCCGGCACCGCGGGCCACGGGGCCGAACTCGAGGCGTTCGGTTCGCTGAGTGATCTCGGTGCCGTGGTGGTGAAATCGCTCGCACCGTTCGCGTGGCAGGGCAACGCACCGATCCGTGTGCATCAGACCCCTTCGGGAATGATCAACTCGGTCGGTCTCCAGGGGCCCGGCGTCGAGGCGTGGTTGATCGACGAACTGCCCGAGCTCGACGCCGTCGGGGCGACGGTGGTCGCCTCGATCTGGGGTCGCTCGGTCGATGACTACCGCATGGCCGCAGAGATGCTGGCCGACGCGCCGCCGTGCGTGGTCGCGGTCGAGGTGAACATCAGCTGCCCGAACACCGAAGCCGGCAACGAACTGTTCGCCCATTCGACCGAGATGACCACCGCCGTCGTCGAGGCAACACGAGCGTGCCGACGGCCGCGCTGGGCGAAGCTGAGCCCCAATGTCGGCTCGGGCCTGGCCGACATCGCCGGAGCGGCAGCCGAGGCCGGTGCCGAGGCCGTCACGTTGGTCAACACCTACTTCGGTCTGAGCGTCGATCCGATCACCCGTCGTCCTCGCCTCGGCAATGGGGCCGGGGGCGTTTCCGGGCCGGCGATCCACCCGCTGGCGGTCAAGGCCGTGGCCGATGTGCACCGTTCGCATCCCGATCTTCCGATCGTGGCCGCCGGTGGCGTGGCCTCGGTGGACGACATCATCGAGTTCGCCCTCGTCGGTGCCAGCGCCGTCCAAATCGGTACCGCGACCTTCGCCGATCCTCGAACCTGTCACCGACTAACCACCGAACTCGCCGCGTGGTGCGCTAAACAAGGCATTGCGTCGTTCGGTGAACTCGTCGGCGCTGTCGAGTGGTAGAGCCACCGCGTGGTGGCACGACGGCTCGGCACCTCTCCGAACAACCGAACGATCCGACTCACCTGAACGAGGAGCCAACCGTGGCGGACAGCACAACCAGTGGACCGACGAGCACCGATGCCGTGCTCGCGACCGAGGGGCTCTCACCGAGCACTCGAGCGAAGACCGCCTTGGCCCTCGACGTCGACGATCTCGTTTCGGCCAATCGCCTGGCTCGGCAACTCGCGCCGTGGTTCGGCGTGGTCAAGATCGGCCTGGAGCTCTACACCGCAGCCGGTCCCGACGCCATCGGTTCCATGGTCGACCAGGGCTACGACGTCTTCCTCGATCTCAAGCTGCACGACATTCCGACCACGGTCGGCAAGGCCTGCGTCGGTCGCGGGTGCGCTGGGCGTCAGCTACCTGACCATGCACGCCCAGGGCGGGAGCGCCATGTTGCGGGCCGGTGTCGAGGGATTCAAGGAGGGCGCGCTCAAAGCCGGCCTGCCCGAGCCGACCGCGCTCGCCATCACGGTGCTCACCAGCGACACCGAGGCGCCCGACCACATCGTGCCGAACCGCCTGCGCCTGGCCGTCGAAGCCGGCTGCGGGGGCATCGTGTGTGCTGCGTCCGATCTCCGAGACATCCGGGAGATGGCCCCACGGGTCAAGCGGGTCGTTCCGGGGATCCGAGCCGCCGACGGCGAGCGCCACGATCAGCCAAAGGCCGTGACGCCTCGTGAGGCGCTCGACAACGGCGCCGACCTCATCGTGGTCGGCACGCGCCGTCACCCTGGCACAAGATCCCGAGGCCGCCGCCGCCGTCCTTTTCGCCGGGCTCGACTAGTCCGACGGTGATTCGATGAGACGCACGTCACATCAGACTTCTCGATTGGTCCTTGTCGTCCATTGATCTGAGGTAGTGTCGCACCATGCCAAATCCACCACAGTTGACTCCCGAGCAGCGAACCGCCGCTCTCGCCAAGGCAGCCGAGGCCCGTCGCGTTCGTGCCGACGTGAAGGCTCGTCTCAAAATGGGGACGGTCACGCTCGACGAGCTGATCGTTCAGGCCGATGGTGATCCCATCGTCGCCAAGATCAAGGTGCTGGCCGTGCTCGAATCGCTCCCGGGCATCGGTAAGGTCACGGCCCGACGCAAGATGGAAGAGATCGGCATCGCCGAGTCTCGCCGGCTCTCGGGCCTCGGGCCCCAGCAGCGTGAGAAGCTCCTGAGAGAGTTCGCCTCCTGAGTCCGAGAGCAACCCAACGCCGACCCCTCGTGGTCGTCGTTTCCGGTCCTGGCGGTGTCGGCAAGGGCACGGTCGTGGCCGAACTGATCGCGCGGCATCCCGACCTTTGGCTGTCGCGCTCGTGGACCACGAGAGAGCGGCGGCCAGGTGAATCGGCTGACGCCTACGTCTTCGTCGACCGGGACACGTTCGAGGCGAAGATCGCCGAGGGCGGCTTCCTCGAGTACGCCGAGTTCCTCGACAACTACTACGGAACGCCCGTGCCATCGCCTCCGCCGGGCCGTGACCTCATCCTCGAGATCGATGTGCAAGGTGCCCGCCAGGTCATCGCCATGGACCCCGATGCCCTGCTGATCTTCCTCGAGGCGCCGTCGGTCGCCGAGCAAGAGGTCCGTCTGCGCCGCCGTGGCGATCCGCCCGACAAGGTCGCGCAACGCCTGGCCAAGGCGCGCGAAGAAGCCGACGTCGGGCTCGAACTGGGCGCCGTGCCCATTGTCAACGTCGAGGTCGGCCAGTGTGCCGAGGACATCTATGCCGCCATCGAACGGGCTCGCACCCGAGCCGACGACACCGTGGCTTCGAACGATCGAGTTCGCTGACCGACCTGGCTCGTCCGGTGGTCACCCCGATCGGAGCCGATCCGGGTCTATACTGGTGAGCTTGCTCTGAGGAGGCCCAATGGCTGAACGATACGACACGATGATGAGCCCCGAAGTCGAGGGCCTGATGGACCGTGCAGGTTCGAAGTTCGCGCTGTGCACCCTGGCGTCGACCCGTGCTCGCGAGATCAACGCTTACTTCAACACCCTCGGTCAGGGCGTCGGCTCGATGGTGCCGCCGCAGGTCACCTCCGTCGCTCGCAAGTCGCTGTCGATCGCCTTCGAAGAGATCGCGGCCGGCAAGATCGTGCCGGTCATCCCCGAGCCCGTCGAAGAAACCACCGACGACTCCGACGACGCAGCCTGACAAGCACGCCATGAGCGAGCAACTCCTCGCTGGCAAGCGCATCGTCCTCGGCGTCACCGGTGGCATCGCCGCCTACAAGGCCATCGAGGTCATGCGCCGGCTCGTCGATCTCGGAGCTCACGTGGTGCCGGTGCTCACCGATGCCGCGCTCCACATGGTCGGGCCCACCACCTTCACCGCGCTGGGCTCCGAACATGTCAAGACCTCGTTGTGGGACGATCCCGATCCCATCCCTCACACCACGATGGGCCAGACCGCCGATCTGATCCTGGTCTGCCCGGCAACGGCGCGGATCCTTGCCGACTACCGGATGGGCCGTAGCGCCGATCTGCTGTCGGCCACCCTGATCGCCACCGTGGCACCCGTGGTGGTCGCACCGGCCATGCACACCGAGATGTGGGATCACCCCGCGGTGCAAGAGAATCTGGCCGTGCTCGCCGGCCGAGGGGTACACATCGTGCCGCCCGAAGAGGGCCGCCTCGCCGGTGGTGACATCGGCCGAGGGCGCCTGGCGGCGCCCGCCACCGTCGTCGACGCCGTCGTCGACGTGCTGGTCGGCACGAAAGACCTCGTCGGACGACGGGTGCTGGTCACCGCCGGTGGCACTCGCGAAGCCATCGATCCGGTGCGCTACATCGGCAACCGTTCCTCCGGCAAGCAGGGCTACGCCATCGCCGAGGCGGCGCGTCGACGCGGTGCAACCGTCACCCTCGTCACCACGGTCGACCGGCCGGCCCACGCCGACATCGAACGGGTCGCGGTGGAGACCGCAGCGCAGATGGCCGATGCCGTCAATGCCCGTTCGGCCCGCGCCGACATCGTGGTCATGGCGGCCGCCGTCGCCGATTTCCGTCCGGCCGCCGTTGCCGACGAGAAGATCAAGAAGCACACCGGTGTCCCCCAGGTGATCCTGGAGCCGACCGTCGACATCCTCGCCGGCCTCGGTGCCAACAAGCCGCCCGGACAGGTCCTCGTTGGTTTCGCCGCCGAGACCAACGACCTCGAGGCCAACGCCAAGGGCAAACTCCAACGCAAGGGCGCCGACTTCATCGTCGCCAATGACGTGTCGGCTCCGGGGGTCGGTTTTGCCTACGACACCAACGCCGTGACCATTTATGGTGTACACGGTGTCGTCGAGCGAACCGAGTTGGCCGACAAGACACACGTGGCCGGCATCGTGCTCGATGTCGCGGCATCGCATCTCCACGGCGACGAATCGCCAGCATCACCCTGAAAGAGAGCTCCGTTGAAGAATTTCACGTTTACGTCTGAGTCGGTGACCGAGGGTCATCCTGACAAGATGGCGGATCAGATCTCTGACAGCATTCTGGATGCGTTGTTGGAGCAGGACCCGATGTCTCGGGTGGCGTGTGAGACGTTGGTGACCACGGGGATGGCGATCATCGCTGGTGAGATCACCACGGCCGCCTATGTCGATATTCCGTCGGTGGTGCGCAAGACGATCACCTCGATTGGCTACGACAAGGAGTCGTACGGGTTCGATGGGAACACCTGTGGTGTGATGGTGGCGATCGATGAGCAGTCGGCCGATATCGCGCAGGGTGTCGACAAGTCCGAGGAGTTGCGGGGCGGGGGTGGTACCCGTGATTCCTATGACGAGCAGGGTGCTGGTGATCAGGGCATGATGTTCGGTTACGCCTGTACCGAGACCGATGTGTTGATGCCGTTGCCGATCCATACTGCGCATCGGATGGCGGAGCGGTTGGCTGATGTTCGCAAGGCGGGGACGATCCCGTATCTGCGTCCGGATGGCAAGACCCAGGTGACGTTCGATTATGAGGATGGCAAGCCGGTTCGGTTGCGGACGGTGTTGATCTCGACTCAGCATGATGATGGGATCGATCGTGATTCGATGATTCGTCCGGATTTGATCGAGAACGTGATTCGTCCGGTGATTCCCGAGCAGTTTGCTGGGGATGAGTATGAGGTGTTGGTCAATCCGACGGGTCGGTTCGTGATCGGTGGTCCGGTGGGTGATGCGGGGTTGACGGGTCGGAAGATCATCGTCGATACCTATGGCGGGTCGGCTCGTCATGGTGGTGGTGCGTTTTCGGGGAAGGATCCGTCGAAGGTGGATCGTTCGGCTGCGTATGCGACGCGTTGGGTTGCGAAGAATCTGGTGGCGGCGGGTGTTGCCGATCGGTGTGAGGTGCAGGTTGCGTATGCGATCGGTGTTGCTCGTCCGATGTCGGTGATGGTGGAGACGTTCGGGACCGAGAACGTGGATCCGGCGAAGATCGCTGGGTGTGTGAACGAGGTGTTCGATCTTCGTCCGGGTGCGATTCTGGATCATCTGGAGCTTGCGTCAGCCGATGTACGCGCAGACGGCGGCCTATGGGCATTTCGGTCGTTCCGATGGCCGGTCGTTCACGTGGGAGCGTCTCGACCGGGTCGACCAGGTCAAAGCCGCCCTCGGGCTGTAATCGCGGTTTGCAACCGCAGAATTTGTAACGTCAGGGCGTGTCTGCGCCCCGTGTCGTTCGAGTCCTCCCCGAGGTCTCCGGGCTGAACAAGACGTTCGACTATCTCGTGCCCGCCCCCTGGGCGGGCACGGTCGCGCCCGGCGACCTGGTGCGGGTCGACCTGCACGGACGGCGGATCGCCGGCTGGGTGATCGACGTCGACGTGGAGCCGCCCGAAGGTGTCGAGCTGCGAACGATCTCGAAGTGGTCCTCGGTCGGTCCGGACCGGGACCTCATCGATCTCGCTCGGTGGGCAGCGCATCGTTGGCACGGCCGGCTCGCCACCATCCTCAAGACCGCGTCGCCCGAGACCATGGTCGACACCATCCCCGAGGGCCGCTCGGGTCCCCAGCAACTGCCCGACTCGGTGATCGATCCCCTGGGCCACCTTGCACTCGAAGCGCTGGCCAGCCCGGGCGTGAGCGTGCTGCGGGCCTCGCCGGCATCGGACCTCTTCGGCCTGGTGGCGGCGGTTGCCCGCACCGGTGATGCCATCGTGGTGACCCCCGACGTTTCCGATGCTCGGTACTACGGTTCACGGCTGCGACGGGCCGGCGGCATCATTCGTCTCGCCGGACGAGACTGGGCGTTGGGTGCGAGCGGCGGGGTCGTCATCGGCGCCCGCAGCGCGGTGTGGGCCCCGGTTGCCGACCTCGCCGCGATCGTCGTTCTCGATGAACATGCGGAGTCGCTACAGGAAGAGCGAAACCCCACCTGGCACGCCCGAGATGTCGCCATCGAGCGAGCTCGGCGGGCCGGCGTTCCCTGCCTGCTGGTGTCTCCCTGTCCGTCGGTCGCCGCCCTCGCCGTCGCCGATCGAGTCCTCACGCTTTCTCGTTCGGTCGAGCGCTCCGGCTGGCCGCCTATCCAGGTGGTCGACCGCAGGCGAGAAGATCCGGCGCGCTCGGGCGTCTTCTCGCCCCAACTCGCCGCACAGATCAGCGATGGTCGGGCGTCGGGTGAACGAGTCGTGTGCGTGCTGAACCGCAAGGGGCGGGCAAGGATGTTGGCCTGCGCCACCTGCGGCGAACTGGTCAAGACCGAAGACGGTGAACACCTCATGGCCGAGGTCGACGATCGGCTGGTGGCATGGACCGGCGAGAGTCGACCGAAGATCTGTGCCACGTGCGCCGGCACGAGCCTCAAGCGGTTGCGCCTCGGCGTGGATCGAGTGCGTGAAGAGCTGGCCGCACTGGCCCAGGAACCCGTGGGCGAGATCACGGCCACGACCGATCCGGGCGAGATCGACCAGGCCAGCTCGGCCCGAATCCTCGTCGGCACCGAAGCGGCGCTGCATCGGGTGTCGCACGCCGGTCTGGTGGTCTTCCTCGACTTCGACCAGGAGCTGATGGCCCAGCGCTATCGCTCGGGCGAGCAGGCGATGGCGCTGCTCGTGCTCGGGGCTCGCATGGTGGGCGGGCGATCCGGCGGCGGGCGAGTCATGGTGCAGACCCGGGTGCCCGACCACCGGGTGCTCACCGCAGCAGTGCGGGCCGACCCCGGCCGCTTCGCCGATGCCGAGGCCGAGCTTCGTCGATCACTCGGCTACCCGCCCTTTGCGGCGTTGGCCGAGGTCAGTGGCAAGGGAGCGGCGGATGCGGTCGTGCCGCTCCAGTCGAGACTCGACGCCTCGGTGCTCGGCCCCACCGACGACGGGCGCTTCCTCGTTCGTGCTCACGACCCCGAGACCCTGGCCACGGCGCTGGATTCTCTCGCCCGCACCAAGCTCCGCACTCGGGTGGCCGTCGACCCGGCCCGGGTCTGACCGGGCCGACCGGACGTCTCGGGCCTGCGTCCATTCCCAAGGAAGCTCCGGGCCTGCGTACGCTCCGAGGTACGCAGGCCCGGAGCTTTGACTGTTTTGGACACAGCCCCGGAGCTTCGGAGGTAACACCGGAGTTGTAGAGTCGCTCGGCAGCCGACTGGAGGGGCGACATGACGACCGAACGACGAACACTGATCGAGGGCGGGACCGTCTTCACTGCCGACGAAAACCAGCCATTTGCCGAGGCATTGATGATCGAGGGGCGACGGATCGCCTTCGTCGGATCGGCCGCCAAGGCACGAGCGCTTGCCGGTGCCGATGCCCGACGGATCGACGCCGCTGGGGGACTGGTCTTGCCGGGGTTCGTCGATGGCCACGTCCACGTCGCGATGACCGGAGCCAGCCTTCGCAAGGCCCAGCTTCGCGATGCGGTCGATCTCGTCGATATCCAGCAACGGATCCTTGCGTGGGTCGAGGTCAACCCCGATGCGCCGCGTGTGCTCGGCACCAGCTGGCTTGGCACGGCCATTCCCGGGGGTGTCCCGACCAAGGAGATGCTCGACGAAGTGATCGCCGATCGGCCGGTCTATCTCGAAGCGAATGATCTCCACTCGTCCTGGGTCAACACCGCGGCGCTCGCCGAACTCGGGATCGACGACGGCACACCCGATCCGATCGGCGGCCGGATCGTGCGGGACCCGGTGACCGGCAAGGCCACCGGCCACCTGCTCGAGAACGCGAACATCCACCACGTCTGGCGCCTGTTGGCCGACGTCACCGACGATGAGCTCGAGGAAAACCTCGTCGCCGCACTGGACGCCTATCGCATCGCCGGGATCACCAGCGCCGTCGAGATGGCCGTCAGTGCCCGTGATCTCGGGGCCGTGGCACGCATCGAGGCGTCAGGCGGACTGACCACTCGGATCGTTGCCCACGTGATCGTGCACCGAAGCGCCGACCCCGCCGACGAACTGGCGCAGGTCGAGGCGGCCGTGCTGTTGCGTGATCGATACCAGAGCGATCGACTCCGGGTGGCAGGTATCAAGCTCATCACCGACGGCACGATCGATGCGTGTACTGCGGCGATGATCGATCCCTACACCAATGGCACGAACGACGAACCGATCTGGCCTCCGGCGTCCCTGCAGCCGGTCGTCGTCGCCGCCGACGCCGCTGGACTCCAGGTGGCGATCCACGCCATCGGCGATCAGGCCGTTCGCCACGCGCTCGACGCACTCGAGCTCGCGGCCGAGACCAACGGCACGACCGGGCGGCGGCATCGGATCGAACATCTCGAATCCGCCCACCTCGACGACATCGCCCGCCTCGGGCCGCTCGGCGTCACCGCCTCGATGCAGCCCGTCCATCTCGACCCGGCCATCTTGCCGATCTGGATCCAGATGCTCGGCGTCGAACGAGCCGAGAACGGTTTCGCATGGCCCGGTTACCTCGAAGGGGGAGCGACGCTCGTGTTCGGCACCGACACGCCGACGGCGCCGCTCGAACCCCTGCCCAACATGTATCTGGCCAGCACCCGGCGTTCTCCGGGCGACCCATCGCTGCCTCCGTTGCGTCCGGAATGGGCGCTGCCCCTGGCCGAAGCCATCATCCACGCCACCCGAGATTCGGCGTGGGCGGCCAACCTCGAACATCTCACCGGCTCGCTCCGTGAGGGACTGGCGGCCGATGTCGTCGTGCTCGATCGTGATCCTCTGGCCGAGGGGCCCGAGGCCCTGCTGGCGTCGAGGATCCTTGCCACCATCGTCGACGGCGAAGTCGTCTACTCATCCTGAGCAGGGCATTTGGCCCCGATCGACCGCTCGTCATAGCGTGCGGGCATGAGCAGACCAGATCGATTCACCGACCGCGTGGCCATCATCACCGGAGGCAGCAACGGCCTCGGCCGGGCATGCGCCGAACAGCTCGCCGCCGAAGGGGCCACGATCGTCATCGCCGATCTGCAGCCGACCCCGGGCCAGGCGGCTGTCGATGCGATCACCGAGGCGGGCGGAACCGCGATGTTCGTCGAGCTCGACGCCGCCAGCCCCGAAGGCAACGACAACATGGTCGCGGCCACGGTCGATGCCTACGGCGGTGTCGACCTGCTCGTGACCGCCGCCGGCATCAGCAGCGGCGAATACGAATCGGGCGACCGTGAGGGCAATCTGAAGCGAATGCAGATGGCGGCCGAGGCCAGCGCAGTCAATCCCGCGGCCTCGCTGACCGATCTCGACCTCGACAACTGGCGTCGCGTGCTCGACGTCAACCTCACCGGCACGCTCCTCGCCATCCAGTCGACCGCCCGCGTCATGCTCGAGCAGGAACGCAAGGGCTCGATCGTCACGATCGCCTCGATCGCCGCCCGAGATCCGCTGTGGGGATCACCGAGCTATCCGGTGTCGAAGGCGGGCGTCTGGATGCTCACGAAGAACGCGGCCAAGACCCTCGCGCCACTCGGCATTCGAGTCAATGCGGTCGGTCCCGGGTTCACCGAGACCAACATGACCAGCCTCATGAACGAGACCGACGAGTTGCGAACCATGCTGATGGGCCTCACGCCGATGGGGCGAATGGGTCAACCGGTCGAGGTGGCGAACCTCATCTTGTTCCTGCTCAGCGATGAGGCCAGCTTCATCACCGGCGAACTCATCCACCCCGACGGCGGTTGGTTCACCGGCTGAGCGCCGTTCGCTTCGCTCACGTACGGAGTTGCTTGTTTCGCGGCGCAACATCCCCCGTTCGCCGGGTCAAGTCCAACGTTGGCGGGCAGCTTCGTACAGCGCGACCGTGCCGGCCTGGGCGACGTTCAGCGACCCGACCTTGCCGAGCTGTGGCAGGTAGGCCACGTGGTCGACCTCGGCCAGCGTGTTCTTGTGCACGCCTCGGTCTTCATGGCCGAGCACCAGTGCCACCTTCGGACCGAGATCGATCTCGAACATCGGTCGGGCTGCCGCGGTGAGTTCGATGGCGACGGTCACGAAGCCGGCGGTCTTCGCAGCGGCAACGGCGGCGACGCCGGATTCCGCCACCTCCCACGGGACGAGCCGCTCGCAGCCCAGCGCGGTCTTGGCCACCTTGGTCTCGCTCGGATCGGGACTGGGCGGGCAGAGCCACAGGCGGTCGACACGATAGGCCGCAGCCGATCGGAAGAGCGATCCGACATTGAACGGGTTCTGCACGCCGTCGAGGATGAGACCCAGTTCGAGTTCGGTCTTGCGGCGCCACTCTCGGTGGAGTCGTTTGAGCTCGGTCGGTGAGAGGGTCTTGACTGGTTGGTTCACGACGGCTCCGTCTTCGGGTCGCTGGTTGGCGAGTTGTTCGGCGGCGAGTTGGTCGACGTGGGCGCCACATCGATGATGCGGAACGCCTTGCGGCTCGCTCGCCGATCGGTCGAGTAGCCCTGAGATTCGAGCCAGCGGGTGAGACTGTCGGCCCCGAGATGCTTCTGCACCACGAGGTGCGCCGTCCCGCTCGGTCCCAGGTGGGCAAGCCAGCGGAGCAAGAGATCGTGGAGTGCGTGCTTGCCGATGCGAATCGGTGGATTCGACCAGATGCGGTCGATCACGAGGTCGTCGGGGACTTCGTCGGGTGCGGCAACGATCACGTTGGCCGAGTCCGTTGGCTTCGGCGTTCTCTCGACACAGGTCACGAGCTCGCTCGTTGACCTCGACGGCATACACCGTGGCCTGGGGATTCCGTCTTGGCCAGCGCACACGCAAGGGGTCCGTAGCCGGCACCGAGATCGAGCAGCACCGAGTCGGTCGGGTCCGGTGGCGGGCCTTCGAGCAAGAGCAGCTTGGAACCGGCGTCGACGCGACCAGCGCTGAAGACGCCACGATCGGTGACGAGCGACAGCTGCAGATCGGGGAGGGCGAGCGCAACAGTCTGGCGGGCCGATGGGCTCGTCGGTTCAGTATCGAAGTAGTGGACGGGGCTGCTCGTCGACGAATCGGTCGACGGCGCCGGCGGTTCACGGGGTGCTTGCTGAGACATTCGCTCTCGAACGGTAGCTCGTGCCGGCCAGATAGCCTTGAGGACATGGCAGCTCACTACGACGTCCGGATCTTTGGCGACCCGGTCCTGCGCAAAGTGGCCGACGCAGTCGCCGACATCGACGCCAGCCTGGCCAAGTTGGCTGACGACATGCTCGACACCATGTACGCCGAACCCGGTCTCGGTCTGGCGGCAACGCAGGTCGGCGTCAATCGTCGCTTCTTCGTCTACGACCTGGGCGACGGCACCGGACCGAAATCCATCGTCAATCCGGTGATCCAGGAATCGCGGGGCGAGTGGCTCTACGAAGAAGGCTGCCTTTCGGTCCCGGGGCTGCACTGGGACATCATCCGTCCCAAGGAAGTGCACCTCACGGGCTACGATCTCGACGGCAACGAGGTGTCGGTCGAGGCCGACGAACTGCTCGCTCGGCTCTTCCAGCACGAGATCGACCACCTCGACGGCGTGCTGCTGATCGACCGTCTCGAAGACGATCGGCGCAAGGACGCACTCAAGACGCTCAACGAGCTCTTCATCGATCCGCCGAAGGCGAAGAAGAAGCCACTCGGTCGTCTCCGCGGCTTGACCCTCCCCTGATGACGCCGACCGAGTGACCAACCTCGCGACACCACCGGAGAACATCAAGCGGATCGTCTACCTCGGCACGCCCGACGTCGCCGTGCCGCCGTTGCGAGCGTTGCACGCCGCCGGCTTCGACATCGCGTTGGTGGTCACCCGGGCCGACAAGCGCCGCGGGCGAGGTTCGACACTCCAACCATCGCCGGTCAAGGCTGCCGCCCTCGAACTCGGGCTTCGGGTCAGCACCGATGTCGACGACGTGCTCGAGGTCGACGCCGATCTGGGTGTCGTCGTCGCCTTCGGCCGCATCATCAAGCCCCATGTGCTCGAACAGTTGGCCATGGTCAACCTGCATTTCTCGTTGCTGCCGCGCTGGCGAGGCGCCGCTCCGGTCGAGCGGGCCCTCCTCGAGGGGGATTCGATCACCGGTGTCTGCGTGATGCAGGTTGCCGAAGGACTCGATACCGGCGACATCTACCGAACGGTGGAGCTGCCGATCCCGGCCGACGCCACGCTCGACTCGCTGCGGGGCGAGTTGGTCGAGCTCGGAACGGCCTCGCTGGTCGAGGCCCTCACGCACGGACTCGGGCCGGCTCGGCCGCAGACGGGTGAGCCGCTCTACGCCGAGAAGATCGAGCGAGACGAGTATCGGGTCCGACCGAGCGCACCGGCGGAAACCATCGATCGGCAGATTCGCCTCGGTGGTGCGTGGGTCGAGTTCCGAGAGAAACGGCTCAAGCTGTGGTCAGCGACCATGACCGACCGCACCGACCTCGAACCGGGCCGGCTCGACGGCACCTTCCTCGGAACCGGAACGACAGCGCTCGAGCTGGTCCAGGTCCAGCCCGAGGGGAAGCCCCGAATGGACGCTCGTGCGTGGGTCAACGGGACCCAACCATCGACCGACGATCGACTCACCTGATGGCCGAGAAAGGCCAGAAGAACCGACAATCGAAGCCATCGGGCGCTCGCGTTGCGCCAGGTGTCGAGACGCGGCGTCTCGCCATCGATGCGCTCTTGCGCATCGATACCGACGGTGCTTACGCCAACCTCGTGCTTCCACCGATGCTCGAACGCTCCTCGCTCGAGGCCAGAGATCGGGGCCTCGTCACCGAGCTCGTCTACGGAACCACTCGCATGCGCCGGGCCCTCGACTTCATCATCGATCGATTCCTGCTCGATGCCGTCGATCCCGAGATCCGCGCTGCGCTGCGGGTCGGTACCTACCAACTCCACCATCTCGACACCCCACCGCACGCCGCCGTCGGCGCCACCGTCGGCGCCACCCGCGGGCGGGGCAAGAGCGTGGTCAACGCCGTGCTGCGCAAGGTGGCGAAAGAGAAGACGGCCTCCGAGGAGTCCTGGGACGCTCCGGGGATCCCCTGGCCCGATGACGCCACCCGGCTCAGCTATCCCGACTGGATCGCCGCCCAGCTGATCACCGACCTCGGCCACGATCAGGCCATCGCCGCCATGGAGTCCATGAACGAGCCGGCTGCGGTGCACCAGCGCGACGACGGCTACGTGCAGGATCCGGCGTCGCGCTACGTTGCCGACGCCGTCGACGTGCAGGTGGGGCATCGCGTCATCGATCTCTGCGCGGCGCCCGGCGGCAAAGCCACGCTGCTGGCACTCGAAGGGGCCAACGTGGTCGCCGCCGATCTCCGGCCCAACCGCACCCGCCTGATCGCCCGCAACGTGGCCAAGTTGGCCACGACCGCAGCCGCCAACGGTGATCCGGTTCCGGCGGCGCTCGGAGTCATCACCGCCGACGCGACGGCACCGCCGTTCGCCCACGGATCCTTCGACCGAGTGCTGGTCGACGCCCCCTGTTCGGGGCTCGGCAGTTTGCGTCGCCGAGCCGACGCCCGCTGGCGGATCGACGCCGCAGCGCCCGAGCGGCTGTCGATCCTGCAATCGGCGATTCTCGATGCCGGCATCGAGCTGCTGCGTCCCGGTGGGGAGCTGGTCTACAGCGTCTGCACGTTGACCGGCCCCGAGACCACCGACGTGCTCGAGCGGGCGCGAGTCCGTGGTGATGTCGAGGTGTTGGCGCCGCCCACGTTCCCGTGGGAGACCCGTGGCGATCTGGCGCTGCTCCTGCCCGGTGAGACCGACGGCATGGCCCTGTTCCGGCTGCGAAAGCGCTGAGCTCCACACCCCCAGCACCGGTGCTCGGCCGATCGTCGCTCAGACCCCGGCTTCGGTCAGGCGGCGCGCCAGTTCGGCGAAGTCGTCGACCTCGAGATTGGCGAAGCTGAAGCGCAGCCACCGATCGTCGGTGGGGGTGAAGGCGGTGCCGGGAATGACCAGGACATCGTGGTCGACGACCAGCCGGCGCACGACCTCACGGTCGCTGACGCCGATGTGCGGATGGCGGACCCAACCGAAGTAGGCACCGGCATTCGCCAGTTCGAAACCACCTGGCGCACCGGTCATGGCTGCAGCGAAGGCTGCCTGGCGGCTCCGGGTGCGGTCGGCCTGCTCCTTGCGCCACTGGGTGGCTTCTCGCAGGCCGATCAGCGCCGCCTCCTGGCCGATGCGTGGCGCGCAGATGGCCACGCAGTCGAGCAACTTGAGGGCCTCGTCGATGACGGGTCGGCCGGCACAGATGGCACCGACTCGATATCCCGGGATGGCGAACTCCTTGGAGAAGCTGTGGAGGGTGATGAGGGTGTCGGCCCAGTCAGGCTTGGCGTAGAGCGTGTGTGAGGGTGCCTCGGTGGCTCGGAAATGGCGGTAGGTCTCGTCGAGGATCAGCGCGATGCCCCGAGAACGAGCCAGTTCGAAGAACGCCTCGATGATGGCTGGAGGAATGGTGGCGCCGGTTGGGTTGCCAGGGCTGACGAGAAGGATGGCACGGGTCCGATCGGTGATGCGCTGGGCTGCGACCGCCGGGTCGGGCACGAAGTCGTCGCCGGTCTCGAGAAAGACCGGCTCGACCCCCTCGAGCTCGAGCCACATCCGGTGGTTGAAGTAGTACGGCACCGACACGAGAACCTCGTCGCCGGGTTCACAAAGGGTCGACGCCACCACGCAAAACGCTTGATTGCATCCGGCCGTGATCTGGATCTGATCGACCGAGATCTCGGCGCGGGCATGCTCGGTGGTGTGGCCGGCTCGCAGTTCGTCGACGAACGCCGCCCTCAGTTCGGGCAGGCCCTTCGACGGTGCATAGCGACCGCCCTCGGGGGAGGCTGCGACCGATGCGACATGTTCGACGATGCGATCGGCGGTCGGATAGGCCGGCGCCGCCTGGGAGAGGTCGAGCAGTTGCCGAGCGCCCGATCGTTCCTCGAGGAAGGCGTAGGCGGCAGCGATGGGGGAGAGCTCGACGTCGAGTGTTCGTTTCGTGAGGCGCACCCGTGCAGTCTGCCCGAAGTCGTAGCGGAGCGGGATCCGTCGAGGGCGCCACCGCCCGGCTCAGAGCCGTCGGAGGAAGACGCCGGAGCGAACTTTCGGATCGAAATAGGTCGATTTCGGCGGCATGGACAAACCGGCATCGGCCACGGCAATCAGGGCGTCGATCGTCAGTGGAGGGAGCACGAACAGTGCGTCGTTGCGGTCGTCGGCCTCGGCAACGAGATGATCGAGCAGAAGCACACCGGGCCGATAGCGCACCAGGTCACGCCAGCGATGACCATCGGTGCCGTCGGCGGCGAACGCGCCGAAGGCCTCGTCGAAACGGTTGGCGAGTCGGGTGGGCGCCAGGTCGGCAAGCGACGCGGGCGACGCCGCTGACGACCGGGGCGACCAGGGCCCACCACTGCTTCGCCACCCCGTCGTACATCGCGATCTCGGTCGTGCCGTCAGCGATGGCTGTGGGTCCCTCGACTCGTCGGGCGGCCCGCTCGGTGAGTGTGGCGACCGTCGACCTGCCGCCGACCGAATCCGGAAGCACCCGGTGGAAGGCGAAGTTGGCGAGTTCGTCGGTGGGGAACAGGGCACACAAGGTCATGTCGGCGGTGCCAGGACCGACGAGGCGGCGGTAGTCGACCGCCGCCGCCCCTCGGTGGTGACCGTCGATGAGATAGAGCGGATCGGCCTCGAGCGCAGCGACGATCACCTCTGATGTTGCCGGGTCGATCGGCCAGATGCGTTGAGCGAACCCCGGCTCCGATTCGATGGCGAGTACGGGATCCGACGCGGCCACGGTTCGTTCGAGGACGGCCCGCAGCGAGTCGATCGGCCGGTGAGCCACCGCGATGGGACTCGATTGCACGCCGACGATCGCCAGGTGTCGAGCGAGATGGGCCGCTCGTCCATGGTGGATCTGTTCGTGTACTCGCACCTCGCCGCCGGCGAAGGCGGCCGTGGCCACGCCGCCGACGAGGCCCGTCTGGGTGTGGGCACCACTCGAGAGCTGATACGCGTAGAACTGAGGAGGCCGCTCGGCAGCGAAGGCCCCCATGTCGACGAGGCGATCAAGGGATGCTCGGCCGAGCGCGAGGAGTTCGTCGTTCGT
The DNA here is from genome assembly GCA_963698395.1 of uncultured Acidimicrobiales bacterium. Taxonomy (GTDB): domain Bacteria; phylum Actinomycetota; class Acidimicrobiia; order Acidimicrobiales; family SZUA-35; genus JBBQUN01. The sequence continues at coordinate 59,043 of CAVOQQ010000004.1, read as the reverse complement.
CACGAACATCGCGGGATCGAGGTCCTCGATCGATCTCGTGACCGCAAGGTAGCTGTTGGGATTGGCCAGCAGCGCTTGTCGCCGGCCCTCGGGTGTCAGCGAGTCGTGGGCCGGTGAGGGAACGGTGTCGGCGAAGGCCTCGTCGACGAGACGAAGAGGCAACGGCTCGATCGACACCATCGGCTACTCGACCAGACCGTCGATCGCCTGGACGAGGTCGGCCCAGAGGTCGTCGACGTGCTCGATTCCCACGCTCAACCGGCACAGCGTGGGAGGAATGTGTTCCTGGCCCGTCAACTTGTTGCGGCGCTCGACGCACGTCTCGACCGCCCCGAGGCTCGTCGCCCGATGGATCAGTCGGAGCTTGGACAGTCGCACATCGGTGGACACCGCCGAACCGACCAGCTCGAAACTCAGGAGTGCGCCTGGGCCGTCCAGGGTGGTTCGTGCGAGCTCGTGATCGGGATGCGACGGCAACCCCGGATAGCGGACCTTGGTGACGAGGCGATGATCCTCCAACCGTTTCGCGAGCTCCATGGCGTTCGACTGGGCTCGTTCCATGCGAATCGACAGGGTTCGCAGACCACGAAGCGCAAGGTACGACTCGAGCGCTCCCGGGGTTGCTCCACCGTAGGTACGGCGGCGTTCGAGCGCAGCAAAGCCTTCCCACCCCGCCTGGCGATCGGCGCACACCACGATGCCCGACAGAAGGTCGGAGTGGCCGCCGATGAATTTCGTCGCGCTGTGCACGCTGTAGGTGGCGCCCAACTCGAGCGGACGCTGGAGCAGCGGTGTCGCAACGGTGTTGTCGACGGCCACGATGGCTCCCGCCCTCTGCGCCGCCGCGGCGACCGCTGCGATGTCGGCCACCTCGAGGAGGGGATTCGACGGCGTTTCCATCCACAGCAGATCGGCGCCTGCCGCTGCCTGGACCCAGCGGTCGGTGTCAGCGGTGGGCAGACGCATCACCCGCCAACCGAGACGTTCGGCACCCTCGGCAACGACGGTGGCGGTGCCCTGATAGCAGTCGTCCGGTAGGACGATCTTGGCTCCGGTGGCCAGGGTGTCGAAGACCGCGGCGATCGCCGCCATTCCCGAGGCGAAGGCCAGCGCCTTGCCGCCTTCGAGTGCGCCGACCGCGTCTTCGAGCGCCCGCCAGGTGTCGGTGCCGTCGCCACGGGCGTACTCGGGCCCGGCACCGCTGTCGTAGTTCGACACCGGAACGATCGGGGTGTTCACCGGTTCACCGGCTCGGTGGGGGCGACCGGCGGCCACCGCAACGGTGTCGGGATGGAGCCCGGAAAGATCGACGGATGGCTGACGAGCACTCGGAACGTTCACGCCCGCACCCTAGTGGGCCCCTACACTCGCACCATGGCTGACGAGGCTCCACAACCAGTTCGAGCGATCGTGATCACCGTGTCCGACGGCGTCATCGCCGGCACTCGTGAGGACCGATCGGGCGAGGCCCTGGCGCAGTGCCTGGAGGCCCATGGATTCCAGGTCGTGGAGAGGCGCCAGATCGCCGATGGCATCGAATCGGTGCGTGACGCCTTGATCGCCGCTGCCGATGGGCCCGACGGCGAGGGATTCCATGGTGTGATCGTCACCACTGGTGGCACCGGCTTCGGTCCTCGAGACCTCACCCCGGAAGGCACCCGAGCGGCGATCGAACGCGAAGCGCCCGGGCTCGCCGAGGCGATGCGTCTCGTCAATCCCAAAGGGCTCGGACGATTGAGCCGAGCGATCGCCGGTACCCGCGGCACGGCGCTCGTCATCAACACACCCGGCTCCACCAGCGGCACGGTCGAAACCGTCGAAGCCATCGTCGACGTCATTCCTCATGCGGTGGAGCTCCTTGCCGGCGGACGGCCGCACTGATGGCGGCGTTCGAGGGACACACCGGTCGGGTCATCGACTACGCATCCGACCGGGGGCTTGGCACCCTGGTCAGCACCGACGCCAGTGGAGGAGATGGCCGCATCTACTCGTTCCACTGCACGAACATCGCCGACGGCAGCCGAGAGATCGCCGACGGTGCTGCGGTCGTCTTCCGTGTCCACGCCGTCGGTCCCGGCGTCTGGGAAGCGGTCGAGGTGCAGACCGTCGGCACTCCCTAGTCTGATTCTCGTCAACTTCGGCCCGCCCATGCCGACAGGGCAAAGGTGACCGAGGGAACGAACGACAGCGCGATCGCCACCGTGCTCGCAGAGCAGCCGGGCGTTCGGTCGACCGCCGGCACCACGGCGCAATGGATGGCGCGCGCCCCGCTCGCTGCGGTGATCGTGGTCCTCGGCGTGGCGCTTTCGGTCTTCGCCTGGCTCGGACTCCGTTCGATCGAGAACTCCGAGGCTCAGGTCAGCTACGGGGGAACGTTGCTCGCCCAGACCTCACGCATCAATGTCGAGATCGTCCAGCTCCGAAGCAACCTGGCCACCCTCGCCGGCACCATGGCGGGCGATGGTGACGACGGTGAGGACCCATTCGCCTCGGTGAGCGCGTTCGATTCGCCCGCCGCCGTCCAGATCCTTGCGTCAGAAGCAGTCGATGAGCTGCTGTTCTTCGAGACGGTCGACTCGGTGACCGACGAGATCAACATCCTCGGCCGCGAAGCGCAAGCGGGCAACCAGGCCTTCCTCGATGGCTACGGACGGTTCGGGACCGAGGGGGAGATCCCGTCGCTCGTGCTGTCCAAGCTCAAGCCCGAGGGCATACACCGCGACGTGATCGGTCGTGACCTGTCTTCTGTCGAGGGTCTGAGTGCCATCGTCAACGAACTCGAGATCGGGTCTGACCTCGGTGTTCGGCCGGCCGATGAGTCCAATGCGATCTTCGATTCGATCTATGCGATCAGCTCGTCGGCCGATCGCTCGACTCGTCCGGCAACGGCGTTCTATGCCCCGGTCGGTGAGGGCAACAACTTCCGTGGCGTTCTGGCAACACGGCTGTTCCTCGATCGGTTGCTCGCCGCGACCACCGGCGAGGGAGGTCCGATCGCGCTGCAGCTGTCTCGTGACGGCCAGCCACTCGTGTCGACCCTTCCGACCGGTGAGCTCGGTGAACCCTTCGGCAAACCGACGACCTTCTCCGACCAGGATTCGACCTGGGCGATCCAGGGCTACACCGCAGGCATCGTCGTCGATCATCGCAGCTCATGGGCCGCGCTCGTCACCGGGTTGTTGCTTGCTGCGATCGGCGGTCTGTTCTCCACCTCGGCTCGGCACCACGCCATCACGCTCGGCCGACTCGAGCGAAGCGAGTACGACGCTCGTCACGATCTGCTGACCGGCCTCTACAACCGGGCCGGCATCACCCAGGAACTCAACGACATGCTCGAGCACCGGGCGCCGAACGAGTTGGTCGGTGTGCTCTTCCTCGATCTCGACCGGCTCAAGGTCATCAACGATTCGATCGGTCATTCGGCAGGAGACGAGGTGCTCGCCGTCGTGGCGCGGCGCCTCGAGGGAATCGTGCGCGAGTCCGATGTCGTCGGTCGATTCGGCGGCGACGAGTTCGTGATCGCCTCGGCCGGGTTGAAGGCCGTGAGCGATCTCGAGGCTTCGGCCGAGCGCGTCATCGCCGCCCTGCGCGATCCGGTGATCCTCGAAGACGAGTCATCCCAGATGGTGAGTGCCAGTATCGGCATCGCCTATGTCGCCAAGGGAACCGAATCGGCCGAGATCATGTTGCGAGACGCCGATCTGGCCATGTACCGAGCGAAGGAGTTCGGCGGCGCCCGCTACGAGGTGTTCGACGACGAACTGCGAACCGCAGCACTGGCCCGGCTCGAGGTCGAGCGTGAGCTGCGGCGAGCGATCCGGATGGGGCAGCTTGTCGTCCACTATCAGCCGATCGTCGACATCGAGAGCGGTCGTGTCGACCGTCTGGAAGCGCTGGTGCGCTGGCAGCACCCGACCCGCGGCATGGTGCCACCGGGGCAGTTCTTGAGCGTGGCTGCCGAATCCGGCCTGATCGTCGACGTCGGTGAACACGTCCTGCGCGAAGCATGCCGTCAGGTCGCCCTATGGAGCGCCGCCGTCGGCCGCCCCATCTGCGTTTCGGTCAACGTCGCCGAGCGCCAGTTGATCGATGCCGGACTGATCGACACCGTTCGGCGAGTGCTCGCCGAGACCGGTGTTCGTCCTGACCAGCTCGAACTGGAGATCACCGAAGAACTGATCGTGGAAAAGCTCGACCGTCGCCTGACGATCCTTCGCAAGCTCGACGCCATGGGCATCAAGCTCGCCATCGACGACTTCGGCACCAGTCGGGCGTCGCTCGGTCAGCTCAAGCGGCTCGACATGGTGGCCACGTTGAAGATCGATCGAGCGTTCGTCATCGACGTCGCCAACGATCCCGTCGATCGCAAGATCATCACGGCCATCGTGGCGTTGGCGGAATCCATGGGAATGGAAGTGGTGGCCGAGGGCGTCGAGTACGCCGATCAGGTGAGCGTGCTCCGAGATCTGGGCGTGGAGTTCATCCAGGGCTTCTACTTCCAGCGTCCGGGCCCGAGCGAGAAGATGATCGGCCTGCTCCAGAAGACCTTCGACGTTCCCGACGCCATCAGTCTCCCGAACTGAGCACTGCGCTAGCGCAGCTCGAGCAGGGACCGGACGTCGGCCAAGCCGTCAGCAGTGGCGGCGGCGTCCCACGCCGGTCCCTCGTGGGAGAAGCCGTGCTCGGCACCGGAGTGCACGACCATGTGACAGTCGGGATGGTCGGCGAAGTGCTCCGCGATCGTTGCGATCACCTCTGGTGGGGTGACGGCGTCGGCCTCACCGAAATGGAGCCGCAGCGGCGCGGTCAGACCCTCGAGGCGGTCGAGAACCCCTTCCATGCGGCTGCCGTGCCAGGTGGCTGCGGCGGTGAAGAGTCCGCTCGCGGCGCCGGTGAGCACCCATGGACCACCGAAACAGATGCCGAGCCCGACGACATGGCCGTTCGTGCGGTCGGCGGTCCAGCGGGCGACCGCAGCGACGTCGTCTCGACAGCGGCGCCGATCGAACGTGGCGAGACGGGCGACGGCCGCATCGTGGTCGGCATAGGGGACCGCCCCACCGCCCTCGCGCCAGAAGGGATCCATGACCACGGTGAAGGCGATGTCGGCCAGGGAGCGGATCTGATCGAGGAGATCGAGATTGGGTCCGAAGATGGAGGGGATCACCACGAGGCCGGGACTCGTGGTGGAGTCTGCCGGCCCGGCGACCACGAGTGGGATGGCTCCATCCTCGACGGTGACGGCTGCGTGCTGTTGCTCGACCATGCGAAACGACGCTACCGCGCCCAGACACCGCCGTCTCGTCGAAGGGGTGTAGCGTCCCGGCGATGATCACTCGGCATGGTGCGGTTGTCATGGTGGTGCTGTCGATGCTGCTCGTGGCCTGCATCGATGCTTCCGAGGAGGTCACCGATTCGCCGGGTGACGACCGGGTCGAGCAGCCGGTGCCCGACGATGCGTCGCTCGAGGCCGCGGACGTCGAACTCGAGCCGCTCGTCGATGTCGGCGAGCTCGATGGCGTGATTCGGATGCTGCCGCCCTCGGGTCAGCCGCTTCCTGCCGGGATGATCGGCATGGGGCCGAACGGGACGGTCGTCAGCCAACGATCGGTGCTGTCGCTCGCCACGCCGAACGGGCGCGCCGACATGTACGAGGTGATGCTCGACGACCCCGATCTGGGCACGGGGCTCCAACGATGCCAGGTGGTCATCGAGGGCAACGGCGTCGGAGCCAGTTGCGGCGCCGCCGCTGAACCGTCGGTGCCCATCGTCGGATTCGTCGGCGCTTCCGGCAGTGATGACAGCACCCTCTATGAACTCATGGGTCCCGTCGACATGACGCACTTCATCATCGACCTCGGCGAGCAGCGGCTGGCGGTGGTGACTCGCGAGGGGCGCGCGCTCTTGTACGTGGCCGGCCGCTTCTGCGAGGACCCTGCCGTGATCGACGGTGCCTGGCGGGGTGAGGAATCGCTCGTGGTCACCGCGGAGAGCAGCTGCTGAGCGATCCCGGCCGACGGTGAAGACTCAGATGTCTTCGGTTTCGTCCGCGACGTCGCTGCCCTCGCCACCGGCCTCCGCTGCGGCCTTCAGTGCGGCGGTGCGCTCGACGAACAGCAGCCGCACCCCATGGAGCGCTTCGTTGAGTGGTGCTTCGGCCTCGTCGAGGCGGCCTTTCAGGCCTTCGATCAGGGCACCGAGTGAATCGACTGCCAGGCGGGCGGCTTTCATGTCGGGATCCTCGGCGGTGATGTGGAGCATGGCGAGCTCGTAGATGCCGAAGGCGTGGTTGGCGATGATCGCGGTCGGGTCGGCCTCGAGGATCTGGGCGCGGGCCTCGGCCAGCTCCTTGGCCATGACCCGCGCCTGTTCCTGCTGCTCGGGGGTGAGAGCGTCGGCCGGGGCGGAGGAAGGATCGGGTGTCGAGGTGCTCATGCAGCGCAGGTTAGCGACGGGGGAGTGAAGTGGACAGATATCGGCTAGCATCGCGAAATCCGTCAGAGCTTCCTCTCTGATGGAACGGTAAACAACGAAGTGGGCCAGTCCCCACCCGGCCGCCCTCGGCGCCGTCAGCTTGCTGGTGGCAACGAACACGTGAGTCCGGGTCCATGTTGGTAGAAGGTCCGTTTCGGCGGATCGCCTCCTCGTGATCTCTGGTCCTCGGCAATGTTGCCGCCCGCCCAAGCGCCAGGAGGAGTTGCGCCTGCATGAGGAGTGATCAGCAATAGCTGCGCCACAGGAGCCACGGATCAACGATCGAATCCGTGCTCGCGAAGTCCGGGTGATTGCCGCCAATGGTGATCAGCTGGGGATCAAGCCCCTACCCGAAGCCCTGAATCTCGCCCGAGAAGTAGACCTCGACCTCGTCGAAGTCGCGGACCAGGCGAGGCCGCCCGTTTGTCGAATCATGGATTACGGCAAATACAAATACGAAGCGGCGCAACGGGCCAAGGAATCTCGCAAGAAGGCCAGCCACATCACGGTCAAAGAGATGAAGTACCGGCCGAAGATTTCGGGTGGTGATTTCGAAACCAAGACCAAGAAAGTCGAGAAGTTCCTCGACGAAGGTCACAAGGTGAAGATCACCATCATGTTCCGAGGTCGAGAGGTGACGCATCCCGAGTTGGGGCGCAAGATCCTCGACAACATCGCCGAACGCGTCGAAGAGATCGGGAAGGTCGAGGCCTACCCACGACTCGATGGTCGCAACATGACCATGGTGCTCGCTCCCGACAAGAAGAAACAGCAGAGCAGGCAGAGCAAGTCGGCCAAAGCCGAACGATCTGCCGAAGCGGCACCCGCCGAAACCCCCGATGCCGCCACGCCGGCTGCCGACGGGGCGACCGAGTAACACCACAACCCGCTCGTCACCAGCGAAACCAACTGCCGGTGAACGTGGACACCGTCGAACCGGGCTCTTCGTGAGCCCGGTTTCGATTGCCCCGCCCATTCGAAGACATACGAGGAGTCCCCCACGTGTCGAACAACAAGATGAAGACCCACAAGGGCGCCAAGAAGCGCTTCAAGGTCACCGGCACCGGCAAGATCCGCCGCCGCCAAGCAGGTCTGAACCACTTCAACACCAAGATGTCGAGCCGTCACAAGCGTCGCCTCGGTGGTCCTGAGCTGGTTGATTCCACCAACATGAAGCAGATCAAGAAGCTGCTGTCGAGCTGACGCTCGCCCACCCTCGTCCGACACCCCGCGTCGCAGGCCCAGGGCTTGCCGCAACACGTTCACCAAGGAGATTCCCCCGATGGCCAGAGTCAAGCGCGCCGTTCACTCGAAGAAGCGCCGCCGTACCATTTTGGAGCGGGCCCAGGGTTACTACGGCAACAAGAGCCGTAGCTTCCGCGCTGCCAACGAGCAGGTCATGCACTCAGGCAACTACGCCTACCGTGACCGCCGTGCCCGCAAGGGCGACTTCCGTCGCCTGTGGATCCAGCGCATCAACGCCGGCTGCCGTCAAAACGGCACCTCGTACTCCAAGTTCGTTGCCGGGCTCAAGGCTGCCGGTATCGAGGTCGACCGCAAGAACCTCTCGGCACTCGCCATCACCGATCCTGCTGCCTTCTCGGCGCTGGTCGAAGTGGCCGGTGCCGCTCGTGTGGCCGCCGCGAGCGACGCTGCCTGATTCCTGCAGTCCGCTCGCCGGTCCGCCACGATGAGCCGTCGAGACCTGGTCCTCGGACCGAACAACGCCCGCGTTCGCGCCCTGCGTCGTCTTGCGACGCAGCGGCGCGATCGTCGCGTTCAGGGCGTGGCCCTGCTCGAGGGGCCGACCCTGGTCGGTGAAGCGCTGGCGAACGACGTCACGGTCGCTCGGATTCGCGAGATCTACACCGAGCACCCACTCGATCGGCTCGCTCAGCAGCGGGCCGACGAAGCGTCGATACCGGTCACCTTCGTCGAGGCCGGCGTCCTGGCCAAGACGCTCGACACGGTCAGCCCCCAACCGCTGGTGGCAGTGGTCGAAACGGCCTCGGCGTCACTCGACTTGCTGGCGGTCGACCGACCGGTGTTGGTGTTGGTCGATGTCCGTGACCCGGGCAACGTCGGCACGCTGATTCGCACCGCCGAGGCGTCCGGCTGTGCCGGGGTGGTGTTGGCGGGCAATTGTGTCGATCCGACCAACCCGAAGGTCGTGCGCTCCTCGGCGGGTTCGTGGTTGCGAACCGTCATCGTCGAAGACACCGACATCGCGGCGGTGGTGGCGGGTCTGGCCGAACAAGGGCGCCCGGTGATCGCCACCGCGCTCGACGCGACCAGCCAAGACATGTGGCACACCGATCTCTCCTGTGCGGCGATCTTGCTCGGCAACGAGGCCCATGGCCTGCCGGCCGAGGTGATCGCTCGGGCGGACGCGACCGTGGTCATCCCGTTCGATGGCCCGACCGAGTCGCTCAATGTCGGCGTGGCCGGGGCCTTGCTGGCGTTCGAGGCACTCCGCCAGAGGCGGACGATGTGAGAGCGCCAGAGGCGGACGATGTGAGAGCGCCAGAGGCGGATGATGTGAGAGCGCTTCCCTGCAAACTCGATGGACAGTTCTGATGAAAGACGGCAAGGTGCGATGATGATGGACGATCTCGAATCCCTGATCAGCGAGGCGGTGACGGCCGCTGGGTCGGCATCGACCACCGCGGCCCTGCGAGAGGTCGAAGCAGCCTTGCTGGGCAAGACCGCGCCGTTGTCGACGGCGAAGAAGCAACTGGGCTCGCTGCCGGTCGAGGAACGAAAGAACGCCGGGCGAGCGCTCAACGAGGCGCGGTCGCGGTCGAGGCTGCGATCGAAGCTCGCCGCGCCGAGCTGGTCGAGGCCGAGCGGGCGGTGCAACTCGAGGCCGAGCGGATGGACCTGACCGAGGTCACCGGCTCGTTGCCGGTCGGCCACCTCCACATCGTGAGTCAGGCGTGGGAGACCCTCGAAGACGTCTTCGTCGGCATGGGATTCCGCGTGGCCGAGGGGCCCGAGGTCGAAACCGACTGGCACAACTTCGACGCGCTGAACATCCCACCGGGGCACCCGGCTCGCGACGCGTTCGACACCCTGTATGTCGACTACGGCGTGCCGGGAACCACGCTGCTGCGTACTCACACCTCGCCGGTGCAGGCGCGCACGATGCTCGAGCAGAAGCCGCCGATCTACGTGGTCGCGCCCGGTCGTGTCTTCCGGCGAGACACCGCCGATGCCACCCACATGCCGGTCTTCCATCAGATCGAAGGTCTCGTGATCGATCGGGGGATCTCGCTCGCTCACCTCGCCGGCACCATCGAGGCGTTCACCTCGGCCTACTTCGGTCCGGGGTTCCACTCCCGGCTTCGCCCGAACTACTTCCCCTTCACCGAGCCGTCGGCCGAGTTCGACGTCCAGCAGCCTGATGGGTCCTGGCTCGAGATGGGCGGGTGCGGCATGGTCCATCCGAATGTGTTGCGGGCGGGCGGCATCGACCCCGAGGAGTTCTCGGGCTTTGCCTTCGGTTTCGGCATCGACCGCTTGGCCCTGATGAAGTTCGGCGTGACCGACCTTCGCGACATGTTCAGCAACGACGTGCGCTTCCTCGGTCAGTTCTGAGCTCGTTCGCCGCGTCTCCCACCCCGTCGTCTCCCACCCGCTCGTCGTCTCCCACCCACTCGTCTCACGCTCGGAAAGTCCACCAATGAAGGTTCTTCTCTCCTGGATGCAACAGTTCGCCCCGATCGAGGGCGATCCGATCGATCTGGCCAACACGCTGACCGGCCTGGGTCTGGTCGTCGAAGAGGTCTCGACCGTCGGGGCCGACCTCGACGGCGTCATCGTGGCGAAGGTGCTCGAGCTGGCGCCGCACCCGGAGGCCGATCGAATCCAGGTCGTCCAGGTCGACGTCGGCGACGGCCGGCCGCTGCAGATCTGCTGCGGCGCGTTCAACATGTCGGTCGGGGATCTGGTCCCGCTGGCCACGATCGGCACCACCATGCCCGGGGGGCTCGAGATCGCCCAACGCAAGCTGCGGGGCCAGATGTCCAACGGCATGCTGTGCTCGCCGGCAGAGCTCGAGCTGGCCGGCGATGCCGAGGGCATCATGCTGCTCGACCGCTCACTGACGCTCGGGCAGCCGATCGCCGAGGCGTTGCAGCTCGAAACCGACGTGCTGTTCGACATCGACGTCGAGGGCAATCGTCCCGATGCGCTGTCGGTCATCGGTGTTGCCCGTGACCTGGCGGCGAAGCTCGGTGTGCCCTTCACCGAGCCGGAACCCGTGGTCGCCGAAACCGACACGCCGACCGCCGAGCTCGCTTCGGTCGAGATTCTCGACGGCGAGTTGTGCCGCCGTTTCGGGCTTCGCGTCCTCGAGAACGTCACGATGGGGTCGTCGCCCGACTGGATGGCAGCTCGGCTGACCGCCGCCGGCATGCGCCCGATCAACTCGATCGTCGACATCTCCAACTACGTGATGCTCGAACTCGGTCAGCCCAATCACACCTACGACCTCGACACCGTCCCGAACGGGGTACTGAAGGTCCGACGCGCCGTCGATGGCGAGTCGTTGGTGACCCTGGACGGCAAGGAGCGGTCGCTGACCGAAGACGATGGCGTGATCGTGAACCACGCCGATGAACCGATCGGCTTGGCCGGTGTGATGGGCGGCGAGGCCACCGAGATCGGCTCGACCACCACCAGGGTGTTGCTCGAGGCAGCCATCTGGGATCGGATGATGATCGCCAAGACCTCACGGCGACTCAACCTGCGATCCGAAGCATCCACCCGCTACGAGCGTGGCGTCGACCATGCCGGCGTCGAGCGGGCGCTCGATCGGTTCTGTGAACTGGCGATCGAACTCTGTGGCGCCAGCATTGCCGCGGGAGCCGTCGTCGCCGACGGGCTCGAGCTCGTCGATCCCACCGTGCGCGTGCGGACCGAGCGGGTGAATCAACTGCTTGGTTCGTCGTTGACCACCGACGAGATCGCCGGCTTCCTGTCGCCGATCGGTTTCGCCAACACCCCCGACGGTCCCGACGCACTGAACGTCACGATCCCGAGCTGGCGGCCCGATTCGACCATGGAGACCGACGTGGTCGAAGAGGTCGGTCGACATTACGGCTATGACAAGGTCGGCACACTCGTGCCGCGGCCCGAGCAGTCCGGCGGCTTGACGCAGCGACAGGTCGCTCGACGACGCGTGCGCCATGGGGTCGCCGGCATCGGATTCGACGAGGCGATGCCGATGCCGTTCCTCTCACCGGCTGATCAGTCGGCGGCGAGGATCACCGAGGAGCCGATCGGACTCACGAATCCCTTGGTGCACGAGGAATCGATCCTGCGCACCTCACTGCTGCCCGGTCTGGTGAAGGCCGTGGCCTCGAATCAGGCACGACGGAACGACGGGGTGCGTCTGTTCGAGTTGGGCCGCGTCTACCTGCGGAATCCCAAGACCCTCGACGATCCGGCAGCCGAGCCCCTGCCGGTCGAGCCCGAGCGCCTCGGCCTCGTCTGGGCCGGCGCCGACGCAGCTGACGCCATCCGAGTGTTCGAGCAGATCAGCGGGGTCCTCGGACTGACCAACATCCGCCTCGACAACGCGAATGGTCCCGAGTCCATTGCCAAGAAGTCGGTGCTCTCCGGACTGCACCCGTATCGAGCGGCCGAAATCGTGTTGCGCGGCCGCACCATCGGTGCAGTCGGCGAGATCGACCCCGGCGTGCTCGAGGCATTCGGCGTCGATGGACGGGTGGCCTGGGTGGGCTTCGACCTCGACCCGGTCTTTGCTGCCATGGCATCGGTGCCGTCGGCGAAGCCCGTCTCGGTGTACCCGGCCAGTGATCTCGATCTTGCGTTCGTCGTCGCCGACGACATCGCCGCCGCCACCGTTGCCGGCACGCTGTACAAGACCGGCGGAAGTCTCTTGCGCTCGGTCGAGGTGTTCGACGTGTTCCGCAGCGAGTCGCTCGGAAGCGACCGTCGCTCCCTGGCCTACCGTCTGCGGTTCCAGGCCGACGACCGCACACTCACCGACGACGAGCTCACCGCCGTGCGCGATCAGCTGATCGCCGCCGTCGCCAAGCGGCACAAGGCATCGCTGCGAGCCTGAACGCCTCAGCGGCCCCGGTTGAGGGGCTGATCGCGGTGGATCCACAGTGCGGTGCCGACGGTGAGCGACGGCACGGCGGTGAGGATCAACAGGAACATCACGGTCCTGGTGTTGTTGCCGAGGGCGTTGTTGCCGGGGACCGGATCGAACACGACCGGTCCCGCAGGCACGACGTCGGTGGTCGAGGTCGACGAGTCCGGAACGGCGAAGGTGAGCACCGGGCCGCTCTCGGCCTCGGTCACACCGGGTGACTCGCCGGGCGCGAGCTCGGGCAGCGTCGCATCCGGAGGTGCATCGGTGGCAGCCACCGAGGTCGTCGACGTCGTCGAGGCGACGCCATCCTGTGCCGAGGCGATGCCGGGAACGAGCAGTGCGCTGCTGGCAGAGAATACAAGCCCGAGGAGGCCGGTCGTGAGCCAGAAGAGATGACTGCGCATAGTGATCCATCGGCTGGCATCATCTGATGATGAGCATCGATACCGAATCTCCCGACACGCTTGACCCGGTCGCTCGCGACCTCACCGCCGCCGATGTTGCATGGAATATCGAGACGCTTCTCGACGACGCGAGCGTCGATGACATCCTCGCCGAGGCCGACGTCATCGCCGATGAGATCACCGAGTTCCGAGGTCGTGTGGCCGACCTCGATCTCGCCGCTCTCGTCGAGCTCCAGACCAAACAGGCAACGCTCGGTTCCCTGCTCAGCCGGGCCGGCCACTACGTGATGCTCGCCTTCAGCGAGAACACCGCCGACCCCGAGCGCGGGGCCGCGCTCCAACGAGTGCAGGAGCAGAGCACGGCCATCGCCACCAAGACCATGTTCGCCGACCTCGAATGGGCGGCGGTGTCCGACGAGCATGCCGACGCCATGCTGGCCAACGACGAGCTGTCGTTCGCCCGCCACCATCTCGAGACCTTGCGAGCCAATCGGGCCCATCTCCTCAGCGAAGCCGAGGAGACCATCCTGGCCGAGAAGTCGGTGACCGGCGCCAGCGCGTGGGTTCGCCTCTTCGACGAGCTGACCTCGGCCATCGAGGTGCAGTTGCCTGACCAGGCCGAGCCCGTCGGTCTGGAGCAGGGACTGTCGATGCTGTCGAGCCCCGACCGAGCGGTGCGCTCGATCGCGGCCGATGCGGTCTCCCAAGCGTTGAAGCCCGGGCTGCGCACCCGTGCCTACGTCTACAACACCCTGCTGGCCGATCGCTCGATCGACGACCGGCTCCGTTCGTTCGACTCCTGGATCTCGGCTCGCAACCTGGGCAACGAGGCCTCCGACGAGTCGGTGCAGGCGCTGATCGATGCCGTCGTCGGACGCTACGACATACCCCAGCGCTGGTATCGGCTCAAGGCCGACATTCTCGGGCTCGACAGCCTCGCCGACTTCGACCGAGGGGCATCGGTCGCCACCTCGGAAAAGCAGATCGGCTGGAACGAGGCAACCGGCATCGTGCGCGACGCCTACGCATCGTTCTCGCCCGAGTTGGCCGACATCGTCGGTCGATTCATCGACGAAGGATGGATCGATGCCCCGATCCGTCCCGGCAAGCGCCCCGGTGCCTTCTGTGCCTACACCGTGCCGGAGCATCATCCCTATGTCTTGCTCAACTGGGCGGGCAAGAGCCGCGATGTCGCCACGCTCGCCCACGAGCTCGGGCACGGCCTTCACGCGTATCTCTCCCGTGAGCAGGGCATCTTCCATCACATGACCCCGTTGACCCTGGCCGAGACGGCCTCGGTGTTCGGCGAGACCGTGACCAGCAACCGCCTGCTCGGGATGCTCGACGACCCAGGGGAGCGGTTCGCCTTCCTCGCCTCCACCCTCGAAGACTCGATCGCCACCGTCTTCCGCCAGGTCGCGATGAACCGGTTCGAGCATGCCTGCCACACCGATCGTCGCGAGTACGGCGAGCTGTCGATCGATCGTTTCGGCGATCACTGGTTCGAGACCCAGCGGGCGATGATGGGCGACGCCGTCGAACTGACCGACGGCTATCGCAACTGGTGGTCATACATCCCGCACTTCATCGGTACGCCCGGCTACGTCTACGCCTATGCCTACGGTCAGCTGCTCGCCCTGTCGGTCTACGCTCGCTACCAGCAGCGCGGCGACGCGTTCGTTCCGTCCTACCTCGAACTCCTCCAGGCCGGTGGCTCGCGATCGCCCGAGGAGCTGGGAGCGATCGTCGATTGCGACCTCACCGATCCCGGCTTCTGGGACGCAGGCCTCGACATCGTTGCCGATCAGCTGACCGCCGCCGAGGAGGCAGCGCGAGCCGCCGGCCGCCTCGCCTGAGCGACGCGTCGCTCCCGATCAGCCCAACAAGTCAGCGGCGGCGTCGGACTCGGCGAAATCGATCGTGATCTCGGCCGGCCGGCGTCGCCCGATCTCGGCCGCCACCTGATCACAGATCTCGTCGAGCTCGAGTGCCCCGTGCTCGTACACGAGATGGGCCCGCTCCATGCTCGGGAGCACGAAGTGGTCGTGCATCGGGGCCACGGTCGTTGCGAACTGCGCCTCGACCGACTCGGCCGTTCGTCCACGCTCGGAGGTGTCGCGATCGAGTCGACGGGCGAAACGAATGTGCTCGGGACACGAGCGGTAGATCCGCAAGGCCAGCCGCTCGGCCACCTCGGCGAACGCAAAGAGCAAGATGCCCTCGACCAGGATCACCGGCGCCGGTGCCAGGGTCTGCGAGGCTCCGATCAGCCGAGTATGCGTCGAGAAGTCGTAGACCGGAAGCTCGACCGACTGGCCGGCCACGAGCGCATCGAGGTGTTCCACGAAGAGGTCGACGTCCAGCGTCTCGGGGTGGTCGAAATTGGCTGCCGCCCGTTCCTCGAACGAGAGGTGCTGCAGGTCCTTGTAGTACGTGTCGAACGACAGGATCGCTGCGGTGTCGACGCCCAATCGGGCCTGGACCCGTTTGGCAAGCGTCGACTTGCCCGATCCACTGCCACCGCAAATCCCGACCAGCATGCTCATCGGAAGTCGACTCTATTGCCTTGAACGGCGTTGCCGTTCCGCCTTCGGCGATCGGGGTGACCTGCTCGGTGCGTGCCTCCTCCGTCGGCCACGCGTGACCGGGCGGCCGTTGCCGTTCCGCCTTCGGCGATCTGGGTGACCTGCTCGGGCGACCAGTTCCACTCATGAGCCGTGGCGACGCATCCGAAGCTGCTCACGACCGGCGACGCAGAGAGAAACGTTGCATGACTAATCATCCGAACGTATGATCACGCAGTGAGTCCTTCTTCTGACACCTTTGCCGTTGGCATCATCGGTGCTTCGGGTTACACCGGCGCCGAGACCCTGCGGCTCCTTGCCCAGCATCCCAACCTCGAACTGAAGGTGGCCACCGGCGATTCGATGGCCGGGTCGAAGCTGGCCGACCTGTACCCCAGTCTCGCAGCGGCCTACGGCAACCGTACCTTCGATGCCTTCACCGAGGAGGGACTCGATGGACTCGACCTGGTGTTCTGCGGATTGCCCCACGGGGTGAGCATGGGCGTCATCCCCGGCGTGCGAGGCCGAGTCGGCCACATCGTCGACCTCGGATCCGACTTCCGACTCCACGATGCCTCGCTCTATCCCGAGTGGTACGGCGCCGAACACACGGCACCTGCGCTGCTCGACGAGTTCGTCTACGGCCTGCCCGAGCTGTTCCGAGACGACCTTCGAGGCGCCGAGCTCATCGCCGCAACCGGGTGCAACGCCGCAACCGCCACCTTCGCGCTGGCCCCGATGCTCGAGGCCGGCCTCGTGGAAGGTCAGGGTCTCATCGTCGACCTCGTCACCGGCGTGAGCGGTGCCGGGCGTCCCCCAAAGCCCAACACCACGTTCTGTACCGTCGACGAAGACGTCACGCCCTACGGCTTGCTCACCCACCGACACACCCCCGAGATCGAACAGGCGCTACACGACCGCACCGGGGTCGAGACCTCGGTGCTGTTCACGCCCCACCTCGCCCCGATGAACCGAGGCATCATCGCCACCTGCTACGGCCGCCCGACTCGGCCAACCACGACCGAGGAGGCCATGGCAGCCCTGCGTGACTTCTACGCCGACGAACCGTTCATCGTGGTGGACGAACGGCCACCATCCACGAAGGCGACACTCGGATCGAACACCGTGCACCTCACCGCTCGGGTCGATCAGCGCACCGGCCTCGTCATGACCATCGCCGCCCTCGACAACCTCATGAAGGGGGCGTCGGGCATGGCGGTACAGAACGCCAACCTGGCGTTGGGGATCGAAGAAACCGTCGGACTGCCGATCGTAGGGGTCTATCCGTGAACGTGTCACCGCTCGCTCCCACCGAGTTCCCCGAACTTCCGAGCATCGCCGGGGTACAGCTCAGCCCCTTGGCACTCGGCCTTCGCTACCGAGGCCGTCCTGACGTCTTGCTCGCCGCATTCGCTCCGGGCACCACGGTGGCCGGTACCTTCACCACCTCGAAGTGCCCCTCGGCACCGGTCGACTGGTGCAAGGCGATCATCGCTTCCGGTACCGCTCGTGCTCTGGTCGTCAACGCCGGCAACGCCAATGCCTTCACCGGCCGCCACGGCAACGAGTCGACCGCTGCCACCGCCGCTGCCGTCGCCGACGGGCTCGGGATCGAGTCATCCGAGGTCTATCTGGCCTCCACCGGCGTCATCGGTGAGCCCCTCGACGTGACCCCGATCGTGGCTGCCATGCCACAACTGGTCGACGGGCTGGGCGCCGCCGACTCGGCGAACCTGAAGGCGGCGGCTCACGCCATCCGTACCACCGACACCTTCCCGAAGGCCGTGGGCAGCAGCGCCACCCTGCCCTCGGGAGAGGTGGTGCGCGTGGCGGGCATCGCCAAGGGCTCCGGCATGATCGAGCCCGCCATGGCAACGATGCTGTCGTTCGTGTTCACCGATGCTGCCATCAGCGCCGATGCCCTGCACACGATGCTCGGTCCGTCGGTCACCACCAGCTACAACGCCATCACCGTCGACTCCGACACCTCCACGAGTGACACCGTGTTGGTATTCGCCACGGGAGGGGCGGGCAATGCCACCATCACGGGGCCCGACTCACCTGGCTACGCCGAACTCGCGGCAGCGCTCCACGAGGTCAATCTCGGTCTGGCTCACCTGATCGTTCGTGACGGCGAGGGGGCCTCGAAGTTCGTGACGGTCAACGTCACCGGAGCCGAGTCCGATGCGGCCGCTGCCCGGATTGCTCGGGCCATCGCCAACTCGCCGCTGGTGAAGACGGCGCTTGCGGCGTCCGACGCCAACTGGGGTCGCCTGGTGATGGCGGTCGGCAAGTCGGGCGAAGCGGCCGACCGCGACGCACTGGCCATCTGGATCGGCGACGAACAGGTCTCGGCCGCAGGGGAGAAGCTCGAGTCCTACTCCGAGGAACGAGCCACCGATCACCTCCAGGGCGACGAGATCGTCCTCACGGTCGACGTCGGTGTGGGTGCCGGTTCCGGAACCATCTGGACCTGCGACCTCACCCACGGCTACATCGACATCAATGCGGGGTACCGCTCATGACGAACCCGAACGATCCCGCCGTCGCCGAGCGGGGCTACTCGCCCGAGGCTCGAACCCAGGCCCTCATCGAGGCGCTGCCCTACATCCAGCAGTTCCGGGGTGCGGTCGTCGTGGTCAAGTTCGGTGGCAACGCCATGGTCGACCCCGATCTCTCCCGAACATTCGCCGAAGACATCGTGTTGCTCCGCTCGGTAGGGCTGCAGCCCGTCGTGGTCCACGGCGGTGGACCCCAGATCGGCGAGCTTCTCGCCCGTTTGGGCAAGGAAACCGAGTTCCGCAACGGCCTTCGTGTCACCGACGCCGAAACGCTCGATGTCGCTCGCATGGTGCTGGTCGGCAAGGTCGGCCGAGACATCGTCGGGCAGATCAACATCCACGGTGCCTACGCCGTTGGCATGTCGGGCGAAGACGGTGGTCTGATCAAGGCCGAGATCCGCGATCCGGAACTCGGGTTCGTCGGCGACATCGTCTCGATCAACCCGGGCATCCTCGAGCGCCTCCTCGCCGAAGACCTCATTCCGGTCATCTCGACGATCGGGTCCGACGACCAGGGGCAGGCCTACAACATCAACGCCGACACCGTCGCCGGCGCCATTGCCGGCGCGCTCGATGCCGAGAAGGTCATCTACCTGACCGACGTGCCTGGTCTCCTGCTCGACGTCGACGACCCCGGATCGATCGTCACCCAAGCCACCATCGCCGAGCTCGAACAGCTCATCGCCGACGGCGTCATCTCCGGCGGCATGGTGCCCAAGGTCGACGCCTGCATCGAAGCGGTTCGCAGCGGGGCGAAGAGCGCCCACATGCTCGATGGCCGTCGGCCTCACGTGATGTTGCTCGAGCTGTTCACCGACGCCGGGATCGGCACCAAGATCACGGCCGACGCCACCAGTCCAGCCACGACCCAGCCCGCCACGAAAGGCCCCACCCAATGAGCCACGTCGATGCCGTCGGAAATCCACCCGACCTCGCCTTCTGCCCGATCATGCCCACCTATGGACCGCCGCCGGTGCAGTTCATCCGAGGTCAGGGCGTCGAGCTCTACGATCGCAACGACAAGCGCTACCTCGATTTCCTGGCCGGCCTGGCTGTCACCAGCCTCGGCCACTCGCATCCGGTCGTCGCCGAGGCGTTGGCCACCCAGGCACACCGGCTGTTGCACGTCTCGAACCTCTTCGCCACCGAGCACAACGCCGAGGTGGCGCTCCAGCTCGATCGACTCATCAGCGGGTCAGAGGGCCAGACTGGTCAGGTCTTCTTCTGCAACTCCGGGGCCGAGGCCAACGAGGCCGCCATCAAGATCGCCGCGAAAGTTCGGCGGTCATGGGCGCCACGTGGTCGTTTCTGCGTTCCAGAGCTTCCACGGCCGCACGCTCGCCACGCTGCACGCCACCGGGCAGCCGGCGAAGTGGGAGACCTTCCAGCCCTTGCCCGAGGGCTTCCGCCACGCCGTCTGGAACGATCTGGCCGACCTCGAGCGTCAGATCGACGACACCGTTGCCGCCGTGTTGCTCGAGCCGATCCAGGGCGAGGGAGGTGTGAATCCGGCAACCGTCGAGTACTTCCAAGGCGTGCGAGAGCTCTGCACCGAGCGAGGGATCCTCATGATGGTCGACGAGGTCCAAACGGGCCTTGGTCGCACCGGCAAATGGTTCGGGTTCCAACATTTCGGTGTGCTGCCCGACGTCGTTTCCATGGCCAAGGCGCTGGGCAACGGTGTGCCGATCGGAGCCACCTGGGCCCATCGCGATGTCGCCTCGGTGATGCAGGGCGGCGACCACGCCACCACCTATGGCGGTCAGCCGTTGGCCACCGCCGCCGCACGGGCGGTGCTCGACACCATGATCGCCATCGATGCTCCCCGCCTGGCCGCCGACGCCGGCGCCGAACTGACCGAGAAGCTGCTGGCGCTGCCCAACGTGAGCGAGGTACGCGGTCTGGGCCTGCTCCTTGCTGCCGAACTGACCGGTGTCGACGCCCGAGAGGTCGCGGCCAAATGCCTCGACGCCGGCCTCGTCGTCAACGGCATTTCACCGACCGCCATCCGCTTCGCTCCGCCGCTGATCATCACCAGCGAGAACATCGACGAAGCGGTCTCGATCCTGAGCTCGGTCATCGACGGGGTCGCGACATGATGCGGCATCTCCTCGAAATCGACGACCTGTCCCGAGACGAGTTCGCGGCCATCGTCGCTCTCGGTCAGCTCGATCAAGGTCAGGTCGATCCCACCTACCGTGGACTCGGGGTCGCCTGCGTGTTCGAGAAACCATCGGCTCGTACCCGCAACTCCACCGAGATGGCGGTCGTGCAGCTCGGTGGTCATCCGGTCTACATCACCAATGCCGAGGTCGGCATCGACCAGCGAGAGTCAGCCGAAGACGTGGCACGCACGCTGTCGCAGTATCACGCCGTGATCTGTGCCCGCGTGTTCGACCACGGGGTGCTCGAACGCATGGCGGCCCAAGCGGTTGCGCCGGTCGTCAACTTGTTGAGTGACCAGTCGCACCCGTTGCAGGCCATCGCCGACGTGCTCACGATCGTCGGCCGAGCTCGGCACGGTCGAGGGCAAGGTGGTCACCTACGTCGGCGACGCCAACAACGTGGCCCGGTCCCTGGCGCTTGCCGTCGGTTTCGCCGGCGGCACCACCCGTGTCGCTGCCCCTCCTGGGCATCAGTTCGCCGCCGACGACGTCGATCGGTTGGCTGCGGCCGGGGCGCCGGTCGAGTACTTCGATCGACCGGCCGACGCCGTTGCCGGCTCGGACGTGATCTACACCGACACCTGGGTGTCCATGGGTCAAGAAGACGAGCGAGCCGAGCGGCTGCGATCATTCGAAGGATTCATGGTCGACGAAGCCCTCATGCAGACCGTGCCGTCGGCGATCTTCATGCACTGCCTTCCCGCCCACCGAGGCGAGGAAGTGAGCGCCGCTGTGATGGATGGTGAGCAGAGTCGAATCTGGCCGCAGGCCAAGAACCGCCTCAACGCCATCCGTGCCGTGCTCGCCTGGCTCGAGCAGGTCGGATCACTCCGCCCATGAGTGTCGGCAAGGCGCAACGTCAACACATCGTCGGACTCCTGCTTGCCGATCACGCCGTCGGCAGCCAGGCCCAGCTGGTCGATCTGCTCGCCAACGAAGGCATCACCGCCACCCAGGCCACGGTGTCTCGCGACCTCGAAGACCTGGGGGCGATCAAGGTGCGGGTGCCTGGCGGGGCCACGGTCTACGCCATCCCCGAATTGCCGACCGAGCAGCTGGCACCGAGCGACCATCTCCGGCGGGTTCTCGGCGAGTGGCTCGTCGATGTCCAACGATCTGGTGACCTGGTGGTGCTGCGCACCCCTCCCGGTTCCGCCCATGTCGTGGGAAACGCGCTCGACCGATCGGGACTCGACCACATGATCGGTACCGTCGCCGGAGACGACACGATTCTCGCCATCGCCAACGAAGGCTCCGGTGACGTGCTCGCCTCCGTCCTGCGAGACCTGGCCGGTCTCAGCCCCTCCTAGGCCGCCTCGGCGCCTACCTCCCGAACACCCACCCCCTCGAAACCCCGACGAACGTCGACAAGGAGCACCCCGTGGCCGATCAAGGCAACGCCAACCAGGCGAAGAACGAAAAGGTCGAGAAGGTCGTCCTGGCCTACTCGGGAGGCCTCGACACCTCGGTCATCCTGCAGTGGCTGAAAGACACCTACGACTGCGAGGTCGTCACCTACACCGCCGACCTCGGCCAGGGCGAGGAGCTCGAACCGGCACGCCAGAAGGCCCTGCAGATGGGTGTTCCCGAGGAGTCGATCTACATCGACGACGTCAAGGAAGAGTTCGTACGCGACTTCGTCTTCCCGATGTTCCGGGCGAACACGATCTACGAGGGTGAGTACCTGCTCGGTACCTCGATCGCCCGGCCGCTGATCGCCAAGCGCCTGGTCGAGGTCGCTCGCGAGACCGGCGCCGACACGATCTCGCACGGTGCCACCGGCAAGGGCAACGACCAGGTGCGCTTCGAGCTGAATGCGTATGCCCTCGAGCCCGGCATCAAGGTGATCGCCCCGTGGCGGGAGTGGGACCTGCTCAGCCGCGAAAAGCTGATGGCGTACGCAGCCGATCGAAACATCCCGATCGAGATGGCTCGGGGCAAGAAGTCGCCGTTCTCGATGGACGCGAACCTCCTGCACATCTCCTACGAAGGCGGTCCGCTCGAAGACCCCTGGACCGAGCCGCCGAGCGAGATGTGGCGCTGGTCGGTCAGCCCCGAGATGGCCCCCAACGAGGCGACCTACGTCGACCTCACCTACGAAAAGGGCGACATCGTCGCCATCGACGGCACCGCGATGACCCCCGCCGAGGTGCTCACCAAGCTCAACCAGCTGGGTGGGGACAACGGCGTCGGTCGCCTCGACATCGTCGAGAACCGTTACGTGGGCATCAAGAGCCGCGGCGCCTACGAGACTCCGGGTGGCACGATCATGTTGCGCGCCCACCGTGCCATCGAGTCGATCACCCTCGATCGTGAGGTCTGTCACCTCAAGGACGACCTCATGCCTCGCTACGCAAAGATGATCTACAACGGCTATTGGTTCGCTCCCGAGCGCGTGATGTTGCAGCAGGCGATCGATCACAGCCAGCTGCATGTCAACGGCGACGTACGAGTGAAGCTCTACAAGGGCAACGTCGAGATCGTCGGTCGTCGGTCGGCGGAGTCGCTCTTCGACGAGAAGATCGCCACGTTCGAAGACGATGGCGGTGCCTACGACCAGGCCGACGCCGAAGGCTTCATCAAGCTCAACGCGCTTCGTCTGCGCACCCTCGCTTCCAAGCGGGGCCCGCAGGCATGACCGAGGGCATCACCTCGGGCAAGACCCTCTGGCACGGTCGCTTCGCCGGCGGGCCTTCCGAGGCGTTGCAGAAGTTGAACGACTCGCTGCCGTTCGATCAGCGCATGTACGCCCAAGACATCGAGGGGTCGAGGGCCCATGTCACCATGCTGGCGTCGGTCGGACTGGTGACGAACGCCGAACGAGACGGCATCCTCGCCGCGCTCGACACCGTCGAGGGCGAGTTCGACTCGGGTGGGTTCGGCTTCCTGCCGTCCGACGAAGACATCCACACCGCGGTCGAGCGTCGTGTCACCGAACTCGAGCCGGCCGGAGCGAAGCTGCACACGGGCCGTAGCCGCAACGATCAGGTGGCCACCGACCTGCGGCTGTGGACCAAGCGTGAACTCGGCGACCTGGCCGAACTGGTCACCCAGGTGCAGGCAACCCTGGTCGCCCAAGCCGAAGCCAACATCGATGCCTACCTCCCTGCCTACACGCACCTCCAGCAGGCCATGCCGGTCATGTTGGCGCATCACCTGTTGGCGCATTGCTGGGCGATGTCACGAGACGTCGACCGCCTGCTCGACGCCCGCCGCCGGACCGACGTCTCGCCACTCGGCGCCGGCGCGCTCGCCGGCTCGTCGCTTCCACTCGACCCGGACCAGACCGCGGCGGCTCTCGGATTCGGCGCTCGATTCGAGAACTCACTCGATGCGGTGGGCGATCGAGACTTCGTGGTCGACTCGCTCTACGCCTTGGCGCTCCTGGGTGTGCATCTGTCGCGTATCGGTGAAGAAGTGATCCTGTGGGCAACCCAGGAATTCGGGTTCGTGACGCTCGACGACGCCTTCTCGACCGGGTCGTCGATGATGCCGCAGAAGAAGAATCCCGACATCGCCGAGCTGGCGCGTGGCAAGGCCGGCCGACTGGTCGGACACCTCACGGGCCTGCTCACCACGCTCAAGGGTCTTCCGCTCACGTACAACAAGGATCTGCAGGAAGACAAAGAGCCGCTCTTCGACGCCTGTGACACCATTCGGCTCACGTTGCTCGCCGTCGATGGCATGCTCGCCACGATGCGGTTCAACACCGACGTCATGGCGGCACAGGCCGATTCCCCGTATGCGGCCGCCACCGATCTTGCGGACTTCCTCGTGCAGCGAGGCACGCCGTTCCGCGCCGCCCACGCCATCGTCGGCGAGCTCGTGCGGTCCGCCTTGGCCGGTACCGCCACGCTGCCCGAACTGGTGGCTGCGCACCCCGACCTCGGCCCCGAGGCGGCATCGATTTTCGAGGCCGGAGCATCGGCTCGTGGCCGCAATACGCCGGGTGGCGGCGGACCCGACGCCGTGGCCATCCAGCTCGATCGGTTCAAACAGCAGCTGAGCGCCGATCGAGCCCGCATCTAGAGCGAACCGGTGCTCGATCCTCTTCCCGTCGATCTCACCCAACCGGCAGCCACCGTTGCCCCTGAGCTGCTGGGCTGCGTCTTGCGTTGTGGCGATCGAGCCGGTCGGATCGTCGAGGTCGAGGCGTACGGAGCCAGCGATGATCCGGCGAGTCATGCGTATCGAGGCCTCACCGATCGCAATGCCTCGATGTTCGGACCACCCGGCACCCTCTACGTCTACCTCAGCTACGGCATTCACTGCTGTGCAAACATCGTGTGCGAACCCGCCGGCCGTGCGTCGGCGGTCCTGATCCGTGCACTCGAGCCGCTCGATGGCATCGGAGCGATGGCGCTCGATCGCCCGAAGGCCAAGCGACCGATCGACTTCTGCAATGGTCCGGGGAAGTTGACGGCTGCACTGGGTATCGGTCTGCATCATGACGGTCAGTCGCTGCTGGGAAGCGACGCGCCCGTGGAACTCGGCCGAATCGTCGGCTCGCGGCCGCTCCATGAGTCGTCGACGTCGATCGTGTGTGGACCTCGGGTGGGAATCTCGAAGGCGGTGGAGCGGCCGTGGCGGTTCGCCATTGCCGGTGATCCCCATGTGAGTCGCCCGCGTCTCGGTCTCGAGCTGCGCTGAGAGCCCGCGGCATCGAACGAGGCTCAGCCGCCGGCTGCAGCCTGTCGGTGGTCTTCACCCACCCGTTCGAGCAGCCAGCCGAACGATGGTTCGAGCACCTGATAGAGGAATTGGAACTCGTCGCCGGTGATGAGGCGGGTGAACGTGGCGCCGCCCTTGAGCTTGCGAAGTCGGAAGGGGGTCTCGTCTCGAAGTCCATCGCCGGCGAAGTAGAGGGTGTGCTCGGTGCGAACGAGTGCAGCGAAGCGGTCGGGCAGACCCATACGGGCAAGGATCCGCTTGCCGTCGTCGTTGACGGGGAGTTCGAAGACGGCATCGACGTCGGTATCGGCGTCCGCCTGCACGACCTCGACCCATCCGTCGAAGCGGGCGTTGCCGACGGGGCTGCCCGGTGGCCCGCCGATGACACGGATCTCGAAGCCGCTGAGCTGATCTTCGGTGAGCACGATCAGGTTGCGACCCTGATTGCGCCCACCCGCCGGACCCGAGACCGCCACCAGCCCTCGACCGGCGTAGGGCCAGGGGTAGGCCCCCAGGTTGCGAATGCCCGGCGATACGAGTGAGAGATCGTCGAACATGCGGATACGCCATCCGGTGGACCGCACACCGAAGACCTCTTCGAGGATTGCGCCCGACGGCCCGGGTGTCGGCTCGACCATCAGCGAGAACTCGCCGTAGGCCGGAGTGCCGGCCTCCACCCAGCGCTGGACGTCTTCGGCCTGGCTCGGCCACATCACCCCGCCCACTGGTCGACCGCCGAACTCGTCGGGCTCGTCGTTCTCATCGAGGTAGACCCCGGTGACGTCGGCCAGGACGATCAGATCCGGCTGTTCCTCGGGCCACTCGCCGTGTGGCTCCCACGTTCCCGGGGTGAGTCCGACGTAGTCATCGAGTTCGTACGGCACCCGGTGGTATTCGAAGAGCTGCTCGAGGGCCTGATGCTGGCCGTAGGCCTCGTTCGGAACGTTCTGGTCATAGACGAGGACGTCGAGTTCGCGATGAGGCGTGAGCCGCCAGGCGACCGAGGTCAGGGCGGTGACGACGACGACCGACCCGAGGGCAACCCCGACGATCTGGGTCAGGTGCATCACCAAACGCGCCACGAAGGGCGGTGGTCCTGAGGGGGCGGCCGACATGGTGCTCCATCGGCACCAATTCCGGCATCGGGAGTGTGATCCCACCGCTGCGTCTGCGAGCGGCGTGACCGGTGGTGGGTGGGTGGGGGAGTAGCCTCGCCCGGGTGGCCAACAACGCAACCGATCTCGATCTTGCCAAGTCCTTCGTGCGGGAGGCGGTCGACGTCGATCCGGTCGTTCGCCGTCAGATCCTCGACTTCTGCGCCGATCATGCCGATGCACTCCATCGCAGTTGCCTGAGCGGACACCTGACCGGCTCGGCGCTCATCGTCGATCCGAGTCGAGCGGCGTCGTTGTTGATCCACCACAAGAAGCTCGATCGCTGGTTGCAGCCCGGTGGCCACGCCGATGGCGATGGCGACCTCGGCCGGGTGGCGCTCCGAGAAGCGGCCGAGGAGACCGGCCTCACCGGCCTGTCGCTCGTGCTGCCGGCGATCGATCTCGACATTCACGAGATCCCGGCGCGGGGAGACGAGCCCGCCCACGTGCATCTCGATGTGCGGTTCCTGGTGTTGGCTCCCGAGGGAGCCGTCGCCGATCACAACCACGAAGCGCTCGATGCCCAGTGGGTGACCGCGGCCGATGCCGCCGACTACATGGAAGACGGCGAGCTGAAGCGCCTCTTCAGAAGGGGCCTCGCCCTGGCCGCGCAGCTCAGCTGAGACTCAACCTACGTCGGTTGGTGTCTCGCAGGAGAACATCAGATTGGTTCGGGCCAGACGGGTGATGCGCTTCTCGATCCGCTCGCCACCGACGGCAGAGAAGTAGGAGACCGCCGAGGGGTCTTCGGCGAAACGGTCGGCGTAGTCCTGGCGTTCGCCGACGTAAGTCCGCCAGTCATCGATCCATCCCTGCGACATCGTGGCATCGCGGTCGCTGCTGGTCGGTACGGCGGCGAGATCGTCGATCATGGCGCGGAGCACGTCGTTGCGAGCGCTGATCTGAGCGGCACGATCGACGTTGTCGACGGCCTCCTCGGCATTTGGCAGGGCATCGAACACGGCCATCTGGTCTCGACAGATGGCCTCGAAGGAGGCCGAGAGCTCGGGGCTGTCGAAGGTGTCCGGAGCCGTCCGATCGGCAAAGCCAGAGAGGGCATAGCCCCAGACGCCGAACGAGGCGACGAGCGTGACCGTGAGAACGACTTTGGTGAAGGAATGCACGACACCAGTCAACCACTCGGCCTGGTAATTGAGGGATCGAGGCGGGGACTCTCTCTACAGTGGTGGCATGCCGACGAACACCGTGCCCGATGATGTCCCTACCACCGACAGCGGTCTGCTCGCCGATCTCATCGCCAGGGGGCTGGTGCACGACAGCACCGATCGAGACGAGCTCGAGGCCCGGCTCGCCGAGGGGCCGATCACGGTGTACGTGGGCTTCGACCCGACGGCCGACAGCCTGCATGCCGGCAACATGGTCGGGCTGCTCATGCTTCGGCGCTTCCAAGACGCCGGGCACCGAGTCATCTCGCTGGCGGGTGGAGCGACCGGCATGGTCGGTGACCCGTCGGGCAAGTCCGACGAGCGCAATCTGCTGGATGACGACGCCCTGGCGGCAAACCTCGCCGGCATCGTGCCCCAGCTCCGCCAGTTCCTCGACTTCGATTCGCCGACCAATCCGGCCAAACTGCTCGACAATCGGGCCTGGACGGTTGGCGTCCCCTTCCTGGTGTTCCTGCGAGACGTCGGCAAACACGTCACGGTCAACCAGATGACCGCCAAGGAGTCGGTACGCAACCGGCTCGACTCGGACAACGGACTGTCCTACACCGAGTTCAGCTACATGTTGCTCCAGGCGCACGACTTCGCATGGCTGAGCGAGAACGAAGGGTGTGAGATGCAGATGGGCGGCTCCGATCAGTGGGGCAACATCACGCTCGGAGCCGATCTGATCCGTCGCCGCTATGGACGCCGCTCGTTCGCGCTCACCTGGCCGCTGCTCACCAAGCCCGACGGAACCAAGTACGGAAAGACTGCTGGCGGCGAGACGATGTGGCTCGGCGCGGGTCGTATGAGCCCGTACCGCTTCTACCAGGCGTGGATCCAGGTCGATGACGACGAGGTACGCAAGCTCCTCGCTCAGCTCACCCTGCTGCCTCTGGGCGAGATCGACGAGATCGTCGAGCACCACCTCGCCGAGCCACACCGTCGGCTTGGTCAACAGCGCCTTGCCTGGGAGATCACGGCACTGGTGCACGGTGAAGAGGCAGCAAACGGCGCCGTCGCCGCATCGGCGGTCATGTTCGGTGGGGGAGCGATCAGCGACGTCGACCGCAAGGTCTTGGTGACCCTCACCCACGAATTGCCGACCGTGCACCTGGATCGAGCGCTGCTCGCCGACGGATCGAGCGCCGTAGCGTTCCTGCGTGAGACGGGCGTCACGGCCTCGAATGGCGAGGCCAACCGACTCCTCGATCAGCGCGGCATTTCCCTGAACGACGAGAAGATTTCCGCTGAGCGCATGGTGACCCTCGACGACCTCCTTCATGGCGAGTTTCTCCTGGTCAGACGGGGGAAGAAGCAGGTAACCCTGGTGTCGGTTTCATCGTGAAATCACATCGTTGTCATGAATTCTGAGAAATTGCCAGGCTCAGGGTTGTGTGGAACGTCGAATCCCTCTATCTTTATCAGTCGGCCAGCAAGCACGGGGCACGCAACACCAGCCCCGAAGCCACGCAGCCAGAGCCCGCTCAGCGCCCCTCAAAAGGCGCAGCCGCACCTCCAACGTGCTGAGGTTCCAAGAACCCCAGCTTTTGTGTGCAGTCAGCGGTCCAGTTCCTTGAAAACGGAAGAGACGAAGTACGCAGCGTGTGCGGAGCTTCACGACGACCAACTCTTGGGTTCGCCCAAGAGAACGTCATGAAGCCCCGTCAAAAGAACAAAAAAATAAGCCACGCTGGATGTGAGTTGGTACTTGCATTCGGCAACCGGATCAACGTCCAGACCTTTCCCAGGACTGGACAGATTCTCTGATGGAGAGTTTGATCCTGGCTCAGGACGAACGCTGGCGGCGTGCTTAACACATGCAAGTCGAACGCTCTCGACCTTCGGGTCACATGAGAGAGTGGCGAACGGGTGAGTAACACGTGAGGAACCTACCCCAAAGTCGGGAATAACTCAGGGAAACCTGAGCTAATACCGGATGCCCTCTACGAATCGAATGGTTTGTAGCGGAAAGATTTATCGCTTTGGGACGGCCTCGCGGCCTATCAGCTAGTTGGTGAGGTAACGGCTCACCAAGGCATCGACGGGTAGCTGGTTTGAGAGAACGATCAGCCACACTGGGACTGAGACACGGCCCAGACTCCTACGGGAGGCAGCAGTGGGGAATCTTGCACAATGGGCGAAAGCCTGATGCAGCGACGCCGCGTGGGGGATGAAGGCCCTAGGGTCGTAAACCCCTTTCAGTAGGGACGAAAATGACGGTACCTACAGAAGAAGCCCCGGCCAACTACGTGCCAGCAGCCGCGGTAAGACGTAGGGGGCGAGCGTTGTCCGGATTTATTGGGCGTAAAGGGCTCGTAGGTGGTTGCGTAAGTCGGATGTGAAAACTCCAGGCTCAACTTGGAGACGCCATCCGATACTGCGCTGACTTGAGTCCGGTAGAGGAGTGTGGAATTTCTAGTGTAGCGGTGAAATGCGCAGATATTAGAAGGAACACCTATTGCGAAGGCAGCACTCTGGGCCGGCACTGACACTGAGGAGCGAAAGCGTGGGTAGCAAACAGGATTAGATACCCTGGTAGTCCACGCCGTAAACGGTGGGCACTAGGTGTGGGGACTTTCAACGGTTTCCGTGCCGAAGCTAACGCATTAAGTGCCCCGCCTGGGGAGTACGGCCGCAAGGCTAAAACTCAAAGGAATTGACGGGGGCCCGCACAAGCAGCGGAGCATGTTGCTTAATTCGAGGCAACGCGAAGAACCTTACCTAGGTTTGACATGTAGAGAAAAGCCATAGAGATATGGTGTCCTTCGGGGCTCTACACAGGTGGTGCATGGCTGTCGTCAGCTCGTGTCGTGAGATGTTGGGTTAAGTCCCGCAACGAGCGCAACCCTCGTCTTATGTTGCTAACAGGTAATGCTGAGGACTCGTAAGAGACTGCCGGGGTCAACTCGGAGGAAGGTGGGGATGACGTCAAGTCATCATGCCCCTTATGCCTAGGGCTGCAAACATGCTACAATGGCCGGTACAACGGGCTGCAACACCGCGAGGTGAAGCGAATCCCTTAAAGCCGGTCTCAGTTCGGATTGGAGTCTGCAACTCGACTCCATGAAGCTGGAGTTGCTAGTAATCCCGGATCAGCAACGCCGGGGTGAATACGTTCCCGGGCCTTGTACACACCGCCCGTCACACCACGAAAGTTGCCAACACCCGAAGCACATGGCCTTACCCGCAAGGGAGGGAGTGTTCGAAGGTGGGGGTGGCGATTGGGGTGAAGTCGTAACAAGGTAGCCGTACCGGAAGGTGCGGCTGGATCACCTCCTTTCTAAGGAGCTCAGCAAGCCGATGGTTGCCATACGAGCAACCCGGGGTGCTGGGCATCTCAGTTGACACACGCTACGCCGACCTTGGCCTCTCCTCGGAGAGAGTGGGTCGGCATCGGATTTCGTCTCTTCCGCTTTGAGGGAGCTGGTTCAGCTCTTTTGACGTTTCTTGAGAATTGCATAGCGAGCACGAGCATCTTTGAACTATTAATTTAGTTCGCTGATTAAAAAGTAATACCCACAAGCTATTAAGAGTCAACGGTGGATGCCTTGGCGACTACGACCGATGAAAGACGTGATTGGCTGCGATAAGCCTCGGGGACCTGCCGAATAAGGGTTGATCCGGGGATGTCTGAATGGGGAAACCCAGCAATCGTTATGGATTGTTACTCCGCTGTGAACACATAGCAGCGGTAGAGGGAACTGCGGGAACTGAAACATCTAAGTACCGCAAGGAACGGAAAGTAAAAACGACTCCCTGAGTAGCGGCGAGCGAAATGGGAAGAGCCTAAACCACTCCAGTGTCAAGCCTGACGGCGTTGCTGGTGTGGGGTTGTGGGATCTTGATGACAGTACGTCAGAGCTGTCGAGGAGTTACAAAACGTCTTTGTAGTGGAACGGTCTGGAAAGTCCGGTCACAGAGGGTAATAACCCCGTACACGAAATGAAGACGTCTCCTTCCAAGACACCCGAGTAGCACCGAGCCCGTGAAACTTGGTGTGAATCTGCGAGGACCATCTCGTAAGGCTAAGTATCCGTAGTCGACCGATAGTGAACTAGTACCGTGAGGGAAAGGTGAAAAGTACCCCGGGAGGGGAGTGAAATAGTACCTGAAACCGTTGATTTACAAACAGTTGGAGCCTTTCGGGGCGACAGCGTGCCTTTTGAAGAATGAGCCAACGAGTTGTGGTATGTGGCAAGGTTAACCCGTGAGGGGAAGCCGGAGCGAAAGCGAGTCTGAATAGGGCGTCATAGTCGCATGCTGCAGACCCGAAGCCGAGTGATCTAGCCATGGGCAGTGGGAAGCGGGGGTAAGACCCCGTGGACGCGCGAACCCACCTAGGCTGAAAACTGGGGGGATGACCTGTGGTTAGGGGTGAAAGGCCAAGCAAACTCGGATATAGCTGGTTCTCCGCGAAATGCATTTAGGTGCAGCGTTGCGTGTTCAGCCATGGAGGTAGAGCTACTGGATGGGCAAGGGGACCCACAAGTTTACTAACCCCAACCAAACTCCGAATACCATGGCTCCAGAGCGCAGCAGTGAGACCTCGGGGGATGAGCTTCGATGGTCGAGAGGGAAACAGCCCAGATCGCCAGCTAAGGCCCCTAATTCTGGACTAAGTGGTAAACGATGTGAGATTGCTCAGACAGCCAGGAGGTTGGCTTAGAAGCAGCCACCCTTTAAAGAGTGCGTAATAGCTCACTGGTCGAGTGATCTTGCGCGGACAATGTAACGGGGCTCAAGTCCAGAGCCGAAGCTGCGGATGCACACTTTTGTGTGCGTGGTAGCGGAGCGTCGATCTCTGCAATGAAGCGGCGGGATAACCCAGCCGTGGAGCGTGGTCGAGTGCGAATGTTGGCATGAGTAGCGAAAGAGGAGTGAGAATCTCCTCCGCCGAATATCCAAGGGTTCCTGGGGAAGGTTCGTCCGCCCAGGGTTAGTCGGGAGCTAAGGCGAGGCCGAGAGGCGTAGTCGATGCACAACTGGTTGATATTCCAGTACCGATGTAAGCACGTCCGAGCCAAATTATTGTTGCTAAGTGGCTGTCTCCTTCGGGAGGCGAAACGACCCACGATGACGCGGCTAGCAATGGGGTGACGCAGAAGGATAGGTGAACCGGGGCGTTGGTTGTCCCTGGGTAAGCGTGTAGGGCGAGGGCCAGGTAAATCCGGACCTCACGAAGCCTGAGACGCGATGCCGGCCACCTAGTGGTCAGTCATTGATTCCAAACTGCCAAGAAAAGCCTCTAGCGAGTTCTTACATCGCCCGTACCCCAAACCGACACAGGTGGATAGGTCGAGTAGACCAAGGCGAGTGGGTGAACTGTGGTTAAGGAACTCGGCAAAATACCTCTGTAACTTCGGGATAAAGAGGACCTCTTTAGGGTGAAGGAACTTGCTTCCTGAGCTCGACGAGGTGGCACAAACCAGAGGGGAGCGACTGTTTACTAAAAACACAGGAGCGTGCGAAGCCGTAAGGCGCTGTATACGCTCTGACGCCTGCCCGGTGCTGGAAGGTTACGAGGAGAGGTCAGCCGCAAGGCGAAGCTTTGAATTTAAGCCCCAGTAAACGGCGGCGGTAACTATAACCGTCCTAAGGTAGCGAAATTCCTTGTCGGGTAAGTTCCGACCTGCACGAATGGCGTAACGACTCCCCTACTGTCTCAACCACAGACCCAGCGAAATTGAAGTACGAGTAAAGATGCTCGTTAGCTGCAGAAGGACGGAAAGACCCCGTGGACCTTTACTACAGTTTGATATTGGCGTTTGATCTAGATTGTGTAGGATAGGTGGGAGGCTAGGAAGTCGGCGCGCCAGCGTCGGTGGAGCCAACGTTGAAATACCACCCTGTTTATATTGAACGTCTAACCCGGGCCCATTATCTGGGTCGGGAACAGTGTCAGATGGGTAGTTTGACTGGGGCGGTCGCCTCCTAAATTGTAACGGAGGCGCCCAAAGGTTCCCTCAGACTGGTCGGCCATCAGTCGTTGAGTGCAATGGCACAAGGGAGCTTGACTGCGAGACCGACAGGTCGAGCAGGTGCGAAAGCAGGGCATAGTGATCCGACGGCGCCGTATGGAAGGGCCGTCGCAAACGGATAAAAGGTACCCCGGGGATAACAGGCTTATCTTCCCCAAGAGTCCATATCGACGGGAAGGTTTGGCACCTCGATGTCGGCTCATCGCATCCTGGGGCTGAAGCAGGTCCCAAGGGTTGGGCTGTTCGCCCATTAAAGCGGTACGCGAGCTGGGTTTAGAACGTCGTGAGACAGTTCGGTCCCTATCCTCTGCAGCCGAAGGAGATTTGAGGAAGTCTGTCCCTAGTACGAGAGGACCGGGATGGACGCAGCTCTCGTGTGCCAGTTGTTCCGCCAGGAGCATGGCTGGTTAGCGACCTGCGGAAAGGATAACCGCTGAAGGCATCTAAGTGGGAAACCTGTTCCAAGATGAGATCTCCCACCGGGTTAACCGGGTAAGGCCCCTAGTAGGTGACTAGGTTGATAGGCCAGGCGTGTAAGTGTGGCAACACATTCAGCTGACTGGTACTAATAGGCCGAGGGCTTATGGTTATTACAGCTCGTGCTCGCTGTGGAATTCTTGAGAAACAAGTTCGTAACTTGTGGCCGACCGGACTGGTTTCAGTCTGATGTCCGCCACTCGTGCAACAGATTTCGGTGGCGATAGCGGAGGGGTCACACCCGTTCCCATTCCGAACACGGAAGTTAAGCCCTCCTGCGCCGATGGTACTTGGATGGAGACGTCCTGGGAGAGTAGGTCGCCGCCGGATTTCTAACGAAGACCCCATGCTACGGCATGGGGTCTTCGGCGTTTTCGGGCCAGGTCGCGGCCGTGGGTCGTGGGCAGATGCGGTCGTCGGGAGATGCCCTTGTGCTCTAATCGCCGAGCCACTCTGATCCCTAACATTGCTGGCGAAGCGAAGGATCGGAGATTGAGATGTGGTTCCGTCGGCGTTTCCTCAGGATCGTTGTCACGTTGACCCTCTTCGGGGCGGCGTTGGCCAGTCCCTCGTCGTCGGCGGCGCAGGACGCCGAGCTACCCCTCGCGCCGGATCAGGTGTCGGCCACCTACGGGTCGGCGGTGGCCGATGCGTCGCTGGTGTATCTCGAGATCTACTTCCGCGTGTACGTGCGAGATCCGCAGCTCGGTGTGTACCTGAACGATGGTTTCCCCTTCGAGATCACCACTCAGTGCACCGGTTGGGGGGTGGCGGCGAATCATCTGATCACTGCGTCCCACTGCATCCAGAACGATGTGCAGTGGGGGACCGTGCCCTACGAAATCGTGAGAGGCCCTGCCACCGATTGGGCGTTCGACGTCGGTCTCTATCCCGGATTGACCAGGGAGGAGATCCAGGACTTGGGATTGGGGGAGTGGGAGGTCGAGGGCGACTCGGCGAACAGCCCACCCGAGCGGGAGATCTTCGCCAGCTATGGCGTGGTGCAGTCGGGGCTACAGGGACAGGCCGGTACCTCGACGGCTCGAGTGGTCGACAACATCCCGTTCGACCAGGGTGATGTGGCCTTGATCAGCATCCAGGATCCTGGCTCGCTGGCGTCGGCGCCGGTGCCGGTGATCGAGATCGCCGAAGGGACGCCGGCGGTGGGGTCCGAGATCCTGTCGCTCGGGTATCCGGGCGTGGTCGGCGGCCTGACCCAGGGCCAGACCCAGTCGCCCAGCATCCAGGATGGGCGGATCAGCGCAGTGGCAACCACCAGCGTCGGTGGCTACCAGGTCTTCGAGGTCAGCTCGAACATCGATCAGGGGATGAGTGGTGGCCCGACAGTGAACTTCGCCGGTCAGGTCGTCGGTGTGAACTCGTTCGGCGCCGTCGGCAATCTGAACACCTTCGGCTTCGTGTCACCGGCCGATCGGTTCGTCGGTGAACTCCTGGCCCGCAACGGCGTCGTGAACGAGCTCTCGGGAACCGACATCACCTATCGGCAGGCCGTCACCCAGTTCCTTGCCGGCAACTACACCGAGGCCATTGCGCTCTTCGATGAGACCCTCGAACGGATGCCCGCCCATCGACGGGCCCAAGAGTTCCGGGTCGAGTCGGTCCGGCTGCGTGACCAAGTTGGCGACACCGCCGTTGCCCCGGACACGTCCTTGCAATCGCCGACCAGCGTGGTGACGCCCACTGCAGCGGTCGGGACCGATACCGGAGGTGGCTCCAACACGGCGGCCATCGTCCTGATCCTGCTGGGCTTGCTCGCTGCGACGGGTGCTGTCCTGGCCTATCTCCGCAAGACGAGGCCGGCGATCCAGTCCGAGGTCACGTCGCTGCCGACGGCGTCCTCGGTGGCGCTACCGGTGACCACCAGTGAGGCTGCACACGTCGAGACGGCGCACCCGGAAACTGCGCATGTCGCGGTGACCGAGGAACTCGAACGGCTCTCGGCTCTCCACAAGGCCGGTGAGCTGACCGATGAGGAATTTGCAGAGCTCAAGCATCAGGTCCTTCACGGATCGGCGGCCGAGCAATGAACGATCCGGGAGTCGCTGCATGGCTACCCGACCCCGAGGGGCGGGCCGAGTATCGATGGTGGGATGGTGCTCACTGGACGAACAACGTGGCCACCGGTGGGGTGGCCTCGATCGATCCACTGCCGGTGCCCGAGGCGCCCCACGCCCCACGGCACGATCCGCCGGTGCCGGTTGATCCGGCATCCGGTAGCGAGGCCTCGTCCCCCGAGTCGGCCGCGGTCCCGGTCGCTTCGACCGATCTCCCTGTCCCGGAGTCCGGCGACCAGTCGGGCGGTCGGTCGAGGCGAGGTGCCTTGGTGCCGCTGGTGCTTGCCGGGATCGCCGTCGTCAGCCTCGCCGGTGGCGCTGCGCTGCTGCTCCGAGGTGGATCCTCGGATCCGACCATGGTGCAGGCGGTGCTCGAACCGGCCGACTCGCTCGGTTCGGCTCCGTTCACCGAACGCTTCGCTGCACAACCGGTCATCCCCATTCCCGAGGACATCGCGACGCCGCCCTCGGCGACGGGTGCACCGTCGACCTCGGCCCCGGCATCGGCGACGCCCAGCACCAGCACCGCCGATCGCGACTTGAGCCCCGTTGGGATGGCGCGGGTGAACGCCGCCGCCCCCGGCTTGTACGGCGGCACACAGGACAACGATCGCTGCAACACCTCCCAGCTGCAGAGCTACCTGGCGGAAAACCCCGACAAGGCGACTGCGTGGGTCGAAGCCTTGAACGCCGATGACAGCGTCACGTTCGCCGGGACCGAGCTCGCCGTGACCGACATCGAGGGCTACCTCGACACCCTGACGCCGGTGATCCTGCTGAACGACACCCTCGTCGTCAACCACGGCTACGCCGAGGGTCAGCCGACGCCACGAGATGCCGTGCTCCAGAAGGGTTCCGCCGTCCTGGTCGATCAGCAGGGCGTTCCTCGAACCCGTTGCGCGTGCGGCAATCCGCTGACCCAGCCCTCGCCGAGTGCAACGCAGATCGAACCCCAAGGCACACCCTGGTCGGGATACGACGGCAGGAAGGTGACCATCGTCGAGCCCGTCCCCGGGGGATTGACGACGCTCGCGCTCGTCGATCTCGACTCGGGTCTGCTGTTCCAGCGACCGATCGGCACCAAGGGCGAGCGCGACGTTCCGCCATCGACCACGACGACCACCGAAGCGACGACCACGACGAGCACCGAAGCGACGACCACGACGAGCACCGAAGCGACGACCACGACGACCGCGACGAGCACCGAAGCGACGACCGAGACCACCGTGGTGCTCGGCACGGGCGACGTCCAGGCAACGCTCCGGTGGACCACCGACAGTGATCTCGACCTCCACGTCATCGGCCCGGACGGCGAGGAGATCTCCTTCGATTCGCCGGTCTCGACGAGTGGCGGACAGCTCGATGTCGACGAGGTCCCCGGTGCAGGCGACACCGGTCCCCACGTCGAGAATGTCTTCTGGCCTCCCGGTGAGGCACCGAATGGCACGTATCGGGTGTGGGTCGAGCACTTCGACGGCGCACCTTCGGGCTACACGCTCGAAGTGCTCAGCAACGGCGAGGTGGTGCACACCGAGTCCGAGACGATCGCCACCGGCGCCGACTCGGCTCCCTTCGAATTCACTCGGTGACCGACCGCGGTCGCTCAGATCGGGAGCGCCGGTTTCGGGGCTGGCCAGTAGCCTGGGACGATGCCAACGAATCCGCGTCCATCGAGTTCGCGCCCCAGCACCGGCGGTGGCCGACGTCGACGAGTCCCGCCACCACCAGTGGTGCGAGACCCGCTCGAGATCACTCGGATCGATGACGACACCTCGTCGGCTCCCACATCGAAGAAGCGGCGCCGTGGCGGCAGCACGATCGATGTTTCGGAGATCGTCTTCCCCGGGGTGGCTTCCGATACGGCGTCGAAGCTGCGCCGACGACTCGTCGAGGCGGCAACGGCATTCGAGGCCGAGCGCTTCGCCGACGCCCAGCGTCTGCTCGTTTCGATCAACAAGCTCGGCCCCGGCGTGCCCGAGGTTCAGGAGCTGCTCGGTCTGTCGCTCTACCGGCAGGGCCGTTGGTCGCAGGCGGCGAAGGAACTCCAGGCATTCGCCGACATGACCGATTCGGTCGAGCAACATCCGGTCCTGGCCGACTGTCATCGCGCGCTTCGCCACTGGGACACCGTCGAGGCACTCTGGCTCGAGCTCGGAGCGGCGTCGCCTGCAGCCGAACTCGTCGAAGAGGGACGCATCGTCTACGCCGGCGCCCTGGCCGACAACGGCAAGGCCCGGGAGGCAATTCGGCTGCTCGAGACGGCGCCACGAGCACCGAAAAAGCCGAAAGAACACCACCTTCGCCGGTGGTACGCGCTCGCCGACCTCTACGAGCGCAATGGTGAGCCCTCGAGGGCACGCAAGCTGTTCATCGAGATCGACAAGATCTTCCCGAACTACGGCGACGCCGCCCAGCGGGCCCGCCAGCTTCGCTAGTCGGACGCGTCGCCGTCTCGTTTCGTTCTCTCACCGCCGACTTCCCCCACTCGTTCCTTCCCCCATCGACCGAGGCCGCCGATCAGGGTGGCCCGATGAAAGGGGAGTGGTCCGATGACCACGAACAACAAGTCAACACCAGCCGCACGTGTCCAGGGGTACGGAGACCACGAGGAGAACCTCGTCGTGATCGCCGGCCGCGTCCGGGTGGAGCCCATCTTGCGATCGTCGACCTCCGACGAGGTCTTGCTGACGTTCGACCTGGTGACGGGGGAAGACGTCGAGCGCCGCACGGTGCCGGTGTCGTGGCAGGGGCCACCTCGGTCGGTACCGAAGGTGGCCCCTGATGATCAGATCCTGGTGCTCGGCACGGTGCAGCGACGCTTCTTCCGAGCCGGGGGCACCACTGCGCATGCCACCGATGTGCGAGCCGACATGGTGGCCCGCACGCCGGCGGCCAAACGCAGGTTGTTGGTGGCGGCCGTCGGTCGACTCGATTCGTTCGGCTGACGCCTTCGGCAGGGCAGCTGGTGCCTTCGGCAGGGGCTGAGGGCACCCCGAACGGATCAGCCGAGCGTATCGACGTTGTTGAGCTCCTCGAATGCTTGCGTGAGTCGGGCAACGAACGACGACTCGCCGGCCCGGAGCCATGCTCGAGGGTCATAGACCTTCTTGTTCGGCTTGTCTTCGCCGTCGGGATTGCCGATCTGTCCCTGGAGGTAGTCGTGCTTGTCGGCTTCGTACTGGCGGATGCCATCCCAGAAGGCCCACTGCAGGTCGGTGTCGATGTTCATCTTGATGACGCCGTAGGAGATGGCCTCTTCGATCTCGGCCGCGGTCGAGCCCGAGCCGCCGTGGAAGACGAAGTTGACCGGCTTGGCGTCTGTGCCGAACTTCTCGGCGATGTACTTCTGCGAGTTGTCGAGGATCGAGGGGGTGAGCACCACGTTGCCCGGCTTGTAGACGCCGTGCACGTTGCCGAAGGCGGCAGCGATCGTGAAGTTCGGCGAGATCTTCATCAGCTCTTCGTAGGCGTAGGCCACCTCTTCGGGCTTGGAGTAGAGGTCGGCGGTGTCGGCATCGGAGTTGTCGACACCGTCTTCCTCGCCACCGGTGATACCGAGCTCGATCTCGAGGGTCATGCCGAGCTTGGACATCCGCTCGAGTGTGGTCGAACAGATCTCGAGGTTCTCCTCGATGGATTCCTCGGACAGATCGAGCATGTGTGAGCTGAAGAGCGGCACGCCGTGGGTTTCGAAGTGGCGTTCACCGTGATCGAGCAGCCCGGTGATCCAGCCCAGCTTGTCCTTGGCTGCGTGGTCGGTGTGCAGCATGACCCGAGCGCCGTAGGCCTCGGCCATGGTCCAGACGTGCTGTGCCCCGGCAACCGAGCCGAGGATCGAACCGGTGTCGTCGCCGTTGGCGATCGACTTCCCGGCGATGAAGGCCCCACCGCTGTGGGAGAACTGGATGATCGCCGGCGAGTTGACCGCGGCCGCCGTTTCGAGGACCGAGTTGATCGAGTTGCTGCCGATGCAGTTGGCGGCGGGAAGGGCGAAACCCCGAGCTTTCGCTTCGGCGAAGACAGCGGGGACGGCATCGCCGGTGATCACACCGGCTGGAAGTGAGCTCAGAACGTCAGTCATGGCTTGCACTGTAGAGCACTCAGACCACCAGACCAGAGCAAAAGCGCACTTCCGAATCGGCCGGCGGAACACCACCTTCGAACGACCGCAGAACAGCGGTGACCGGGGGTCTCGATAGGGTGGGGGCGTGACGACGTGGGCGCTGGATCTCGATGGTGTCCTCTGGACCGGCAAGGTGCCCATTCCCGGCTCGGCCGAGGCGGTCGCTGTTCTCATTGCCCGAGGCCACGAGGTCGTGTTCGTCACGAACAACTCGTTCGCCACCGTTGCCGAACAGGAAGCAAAACTCAGCTCCATGGGTATCGATGCGCCGGGCCGGTTCATCTCGTCCGCCATGGCCGGCGCCACACTCGTCGAGCCGGACGAGCGGGTGTTCGTGCTCGGTGGACCCGGCATCGTCGAAGCGGTCCAGGCCCGGGGCGCGTCGTTGGTCGACGCCTCGGCGGCCGGTGACACGACGAACCCCGGCGGTCGACGCCGTTCTGGTCGGCCTCGACTGGCACCTTTCCTATGACCGGCTCCGCTTCGCCACGCAGGCCATCGCCGGTGGTGCCCGCTTCATCGCCACGAACACCGATCCCACGTATCCAACCGAGAACGGGTTCTATCCCGGTGCCGGTGCCATCGTCGCTTCGGTGGCCGCAGCCACCGGCGTGGAACCGATCGTCGCCGGCAAGCCTCATGAGGCACAAGCCGGGCTCGTCCGCGCCCGCTTCGGCGGCGACGGCATCATGGTCGGCGATCGACCCGAGACCGACGGCGCGTTCGCCGTGGCCCTCGGGTACCGCTTCGGTCTGGTCCTCAGTGGGGTGGCTGCCGAGTCCGACCTGCCCGTGGAGCCGACACCGGACGTCGTTGCCCGCGACCTGCGGTCGCTGGTGGCTGCGCTCGATCAAGCGAGCTGATGGCTGCTCGTCGCCGCCTCGATGCCGAGATGCTGCGCCGCGGTCTCGTGCCGAGTCGCGAACAGGCGTCGCGCCTCATCAACGAGGGCAAGGTGCTGGTCGACGGCGCCATCGCCGACAAGCCGGCGCGCCAGGTGTTGCCCGGACAAGACGTCAAGCTCGCAGGTCCCCGCCCACGCTTCGTGAGCCGGGCGGGTGGCAAGCTCGTTGGTGCGCTCGACCACTTCGGCATCGATCCCACGGGGATGCGCTGTCTCGATGCCGGCTCGTCGACCGGAGGCTTCACCGACTGCCTGCTCCAGCGGGGAGCGAGGCGAGTCCACGCCGTCGACGTCGGCACCCACCAACTGCACGAGCGGCTCCGCTCCGACGATCGGGTCGACGTGCGCGAACAGACCGACGTGCGCACCCTCGATGCCGAGCAACTCGGCGGCCCGGTCGATCTGGTGGTGGGCGACCTGTCGTTCATCTCGCTCGGCAAGGTGCTGCCGGCGCTGGCGGGGTGTGCCGTTCCCGGCTCGTCGATGCTGTTGCTGATCAAGCCACAGTTCGAGGCCGGGCGCCAGGAGGCGTCGAAGGGGAAGGGCATCATCACCGATCCATCCATCTGGCGTCGGGTGCTTCACGAAGTGGCGCATGCGGGCTTCGAGGCCGGAGCTGCCATGCTGGATCTCGTGCAATCATCGGTGACGGGGACCAACGGCAACGTCGAGTTCGTCGGCCGCTTCGTGAACGGAGCGCCGCCGCTCGACGGCGTGGCCCTCAGCGATCTGATCGACGACGTCATCGAGGGAGCCGAGATGCAAGAGGAGCGGCCGTGACCGAATCACGCTCGATCGGGCTGGTGATTCACCACCATCGAGAAGAGGTGCGAGACCTGGCACGGCGTGCGCTCGCCTGGTGTGATGCCAATGGCTTCCGCGGCGTCCTGCCCTCGGTCGATGCCGACCTCGTCGAGCGCTCCGACCTCGGTGTCGAGGAAGCGGACTTCGGCCCGGGGCTCGACGTCTGTCTCAGCCTGGGCGGCGACGGCACGATGCTTCGCGCCGCTCGGCTGACGATCGACGACCGTGTTCCTCTGCTCGGTATCAATGCCGGTCACCTGGGTTATCTCGCCGAAACCGACCCGGAGGAACTCGAGCAAGCGCTCGACCTGTGGGCGGCGGGAGCGCTGCAAGCCGAGCACCGGATGCTGCTCGACATCTCCTTCGAGTGCGCCTCCGTCGACCGGGCGCCCGAGTCGACGTTCGCCCTGAACGAAGTGGTGCTGGAGCGAGCCGAGAGCGGGCACACGGTGTCGGTGAACGCGTGGATCGCCGGACGGTACTTCACCCGCTATCTCGCTGATGGCCTGATCATCTCGACCCCGACCGGTTCCACGGCCTACTCGCTCTCGGCCGGTGGCCCGATCGTCGAACCGAACTTCGAAGCGCTGGTCGTCACCCCGGTGGCACCCCACATGGTCTTCGACCGGTCCCTGGTGCTGGCGCCCACCACCGAGGTCCGTCTGGTCGTCGATGGCTACCGAGACGGCATCGTCACCGTCGACGGTCAGCAGATCGCACGGCTCGCCCCCGGCGACGCGGTGTTGTGTCGGGGCGGTCGACGCAAGGCCACCTTCTTGGTGCGTGGGGATCGTGATTTCCATACGATCCTCAAAGAGAAATTCGGCTTGACCGACCGCTGATGCTCTTCATGAGATCGAAGATCTGACCATGCTGCTCGAACTGACCGTCTCCGACCTCGGAGTGATCGACAAGCTCTCACTCCGATTGCCCGTCGGCCTCATTGCGCTCACCGGTGAGACCGGCGCGGGCAAGACGCTGCTGGTCGACGCCATCTCGCTCCTGATGGGCGGCCGGGCCGATCCCGGCCTCGTGCGCCCGGGCGCCGACGAAGCGCTGGTCGACGGCCGATTCTCCTTCGACGGTGAAGGATCCGAAGACGGCGAGATCGTGATCACCCGAGCCGTGCCTGCCGATGGGCGCTCGCGGGCCTACATCAACGGGCGACCGGTGACCGTCTCGGCGCTGGCCGAGGTGGGGCGGCGGCTCGTCGACCTCCACGGGCAGCACTCACACCAATCGCTGCTCGGCGTCGAAGCGCAGCGGGGAGCCCTCGACAGTTTCGCCAAGGTCGACCGAACGGCACTCGAGGCGGCTCGGGCAACCCTGCACGAGGTCGAGAACGCGTTGGAGGCCCTCGGCGGTGACCCACGGTCTCGGCATCGCGAAATCGATCTGCTGCGGTACCAAGTCGATGAGCTCGATGCCGCCGCCATCGAAGACGCGGACGAAGACGCCCGGCTGGCCGCCACCGAGGAGATCCTGGCCAACGCCGTCGACCACCAGGAGGCGGCAGCGGCGGTCCTCGGCATGCTGACCGATGACGACGGCATCCGCGACCAGCTGAGCGTTGCGCTCCCACGCCTCGAGGGCAGAGCCCCGTTCGCCGAAGAAGCCGCTCGCATTCGCAACATCCTGGCCGATCTCGACGACCTGGCCGACTCGGTTCGTAGTGTCGTCGACACGATCGAGCAGGACCCCGAGGCGCTGGCTTCGGTCCAGACCCGGCGTCACCAACTGCAGCAACTGTGCCGCAAGTACGGCGACACGCTCGACGCCGTGATGGAAGAACATCGTTCGCTGGCCGAACAGCTCGACCAACTCGAACAGGCCGATCGACGGGCGGAACAGCTCGACGGCGAGCATCAAGCGGCGCTGGCGGCGGTTGCCACCGAAGCGGCACGAGTGCGAGCGGCGCGGCTCGCCGGGGCTCCCGAGTTGGCGGCTGCGATCGAGGCGTACCTGCCAGACCTGGCGATGCCCAAGGCGAAGGTCGGCATCTCGATCGACGGCGACGACGGCGGACAGGTCGTGTTCCAGCTCGCAGCGAACCCCGGATCGCCGCTCCAATCGCTGGCCAAGGTCGCCTCGGGCGGTGAACTCGCCCGCACCATGCTGGCGCTGCGAAGCGTGCTGTCGGAGGCACCGCCGATCCTCGTCTTCGACGAAGTCGATGCCGGTATCGGCGGGCAGGCAGGCTTTGCCGTCGGCCGGGCCCTCGCCGCGCTCGGTGATCGCCACCAGGTGTTGGTGGTCACCCACCTACCGCAGGTCGCAGCGTTCGCCGACGCCCACCTCGCGGTGCAGAAACTCCAGGGCGAGGTCGACACCGTGTCGGAAGTCCACCTCCTCGACGACGAGCAGCGCCGCATCGAGTTGGCACGCATGCTTTCGGGGCAGCCCGACTCCACGACTGCTCGCCAGCACGGGTCGGAACTGCTCGACGAGGCGCAGGCACAGAAGCGGCCCCAGACCAAGACACGAACCAGGGCCAAGCCGACCGACAAGAAGGTCCCGAAGCGCTGACGCCTTCGCCGGCGGTCGGGCGAATCAGGCCGCTCGAAGGAGCTCGACCAGTTCGGTGACGAACGAGTCGGCGGTGTCGGCGATGTGCTCGTCGACCGGCGCGAGATGGACGGCGACCGCGTCGATGTGACCGGCATCGAAGGCCAGGCGAGGTCGGCGTGCGAGGATCCGATGAAGACGCCGGGCAATGGCCTCGACTCGGTGGTCCTCGCCGCTCGGTCGCCATCGCGCC
The DNA here is from genome assembly GCA_963698395.1 of uncultured Acidimicrobiales bacterium. Classification (GTDB taxonomy): domain Bacteria; phylum Actinomycetota; class Acidimicrobiia; order Acidimicrobiales; family SZUA-35; genus JBBQUN01. Next base: position 14,638 of record CAVOQQ010000004.1, on the reverse strand, counting down.
GCCCGGTCGAGATGTGTTCCCCACCGCTCACGATGCTCGCTCCGAACCAGCGACGCCAGATCGCTGTGCAGCCCGTTGATGGTGTCGAAGGCAGCGTCGATCGCTTCGACGTTCTCGCCACCCCGGGGCGGACCGATCAGTCGGCCGTCGAGCAGCAGTTCGGGTCCGACGTGTGCAATGGCCCGCGCCGGGCCGCGGTCGAGCCCTGCGCCGAGCAGTGCCTCACGGAGCGGACGCTGGATGTCGTTGAACCACACATGATGGTGGAAGGCTTCGTCGGTTCGATGGTGGAAGGCGATGCCGGCGGCAACCCGGCCGTGGTCGGTCGAGCCGAGGAGGCGGAACCCACCCATGCCGGCGATGTCGGGCAGTGCCGCTCCCATCCAGTACGCAGGGTCATCGTCGACCAGTCGCTTGGCAACGACGATGTGGGCCCCGAGATTCACTCGTTCACCTTACGGGGGTGGAGGCTTCCAGCGAGATCTGCCTGCTCAGGTGAGCGCCCCGTAGACCAAGGCCTTCATCTCTTGCCGAATGGGATAGGCCGACGATGGCATCAGCTGGGTCATGCCGATGACGGTGAGGTCTTCGGCCGGGTCGACCCAGAACATCGTGGAGGCGGCGCCACCCCAGGCGAACTCACCCGGCGAACCGATGACCTGCGCGTCGCTCGGGCGAAGCATGACCGAGAATCCGAGTCCGAACCCGATGCCTTCGTAGGTGGTCTCGCTGAAGACGGACTGGCCCATGGCGGCGAGATCGACCCCGTTGGGGAGATGGTTCGACGTTGCGTATTCGAGTGTCTTGCGCCCGATCACCCGAGTGCCGTCGAGCGCTCCACCATTGATGAGCATCTGGGTGAATCGGTGATAGTCGGCCAGGGTCGAGGTCAGTCCGCCACCGCCCGAGAAGAACGTGGGCTTGGATCGATTGGGGCTGTCGTCGCCGCCATCGTCGATCAGTGCCATTTGGCCGGTCGCTCCTGGTGGAACACCGAACGGTGACAGCTCCGGGTGGGCGTAGTTGGCAGTGAGCCGGGCGGCCCGCTCGTCGTCGACGAAGAATCCGGTGTCGACCATGCCGAGCGGTTCGAACAGGTGTTGGCTGAAGTACTCATCGAGCGGCTGGCCGCTGACGAGTTCGACCAGGTGCCCACACACATCGGTCGCGACGCTGTAGCTCCACTGGGTGCCGGGCGAGAACAGCAGGGGAACGTCGGCGAGGGCTTCGCACATGCCGGCCAGGGTGGATTGCGAACCACCGCGATCGATGTTGCCGTTTCGATAGAGGGCGTCGACCGGGTGACGGCCCATCCACCCGTAGGTCAGACCAGCGGTATGGGTGAGGACATCACGAACGATCATTTCTCGTTCCGGGTACTTGGTCGTGTAGTTGGTGGCCGAGCCGTCGCTCCAGACTCGCAGGTCTGCCCACGCCGGGAGGTAGTCCGAGACCGGATCGCTCAACTTGATGCGGCCCTGTTCGTAGAGCTGCATCAACGCGACCGAGGTGATGGGCTTCGACATCGAATAGATCCGGAAGATGGCGTCGTCGGCATAGCCCTGGTGGGAGACGTGGGCGATCCGACCGCCCCGAGCAATCAGCAGGCTCATGCCCGGGAAGCGGCCGGCTTCGAGATAATTCTCGGCAACGTAGTTGTCGATCGCGGCAAGACGCCCGGGGTCGAACCCAAGCTCGGAGGGGTCGTCAACGGCACAGAGGTGGGTCATGGCGTCATCCTGCACCGCCGGCGGGTCGATTTGCCAAATGGAGGCGCATGGACCACGCGCTCCGAGCCGGTCCGGTTCCTCCTCAACGAACGAATCCGACGCTAGGTTGGTGCGAGCGGATCAGGGACAGGAGCGCTCGTTGACCAAGCACATTTTCGTGACCGGAGGTGTCGTCAGCTCGCTCGGCAAGGGGCTCACCGCCTCCTCGCTGGGTCGGCTGCTCAAGGCCCGGGGCTTGCGGGTCACGATGCAAAAGCTCGATCCGTACCTGAACGTCGACCCGGGAACCATGAATCCCTTCGAACATGGCGAGGTGTACGTCACCGACGACGGCGGCGAGACCGACCTCGATCTCGGTCACTACGAGCGCTTCATCGACGAGCCGCTCACGCAGGCCTCGAACGCCACGACCGGTTCGATCTATTCATCGGTCATCGCTGCCGAGCGACGGGGTGACTACCTGGGCAAGACGGTGCAGGTCATCCCGCACATCACCGACGAGATCAAGCGGCGGATCAACATCCTTGCCGCAGAAGACGTCGACGTCGTGATCACCGAGGTCGGTGGCACGGTCGGCGACATCGAGATCCTGCCGTTTCTCGAGGCCATTCGTCAGTTCCGACTCGATGTCGGGCGAGACAATGTGTGCTACGTGCACGTCACCCTGGTGCCGTACATCGGGCCGGCGGGGGAGCACAAGACCAAGCCCACCCAGCACTCGGTCACCGAGATCCGCTCCCGCGGCATCCAGCCCGACGTCATCGTCTGCCGGTCCGATGAGCGCATTTCCGACAGTCTGCGGTCGAAGATCTCCAACATGTGCGACGTGCCGCTCGAGGGAGTGGTCAACGCGGCCGACGCAGCGTCGCTCTACCAGATCCCGCTCAACATGCACGACGAGGGCCTCGACGCGTACGTGTGCAAGCTGCTCCGTCTTCCCGACAACGAGCCCGACCTGACCGAGTGGACTCGCCTGGTCGACCTCGTCGACTCGGCATGGAAGCCGGTGAAGATCGGCATCGTCGGCAAGTACATCACCCTGCAAGACGCCTATCTCTCGGTTGCCGAGGCGCTTCGCCATGCGGCGCTGCACCATCAGGTCGACATCGAGATCGAGTGGATCATGTCCGACCATGTCGAGGGCATGCTGGTCGAGGAAATGCTCGGCCATCTCGATGGCATCGTGCTTCCCGGCGGCTTCGGCGAGCGGGGGGTCGATGGCAAGATCGAAGCGGCCCGCTATGCACGCGAGCATCAACAGCCGTGTCTCGGTCTGTGCCTCGGCATGCAGGTCATGACCATCGAATACGCACGAGACGTCCTCGGTCTCGGTGGTGCGAACTCCTCGGAGTTCGACACCCAAGACGTCACGACCCCCTATCCGGTCATCGATCTCATGGACTCACAGCGCAACGTGACCGACAAGGGCGGCACCATGCGACTCGGTGCCTACGTTGCGGTACTGGAGGAGGGGAGCCAGGTGGCCGAGATCTACGGCGAGAGCGTGATCAAGGAACGCCACCGGCATCGCTATGAGTTCAACCCGAAGTTCCGCACCCGGTTCACCGACGGAACGAGCTTCCGCTGCTCGGGCACCTCGCCCGACGGCCGACTCGTCGAGTTCATCGAGTTGTCCGATCACCCCTTCTGGATCGGGACCCAGGCGCACCCCGAACTCAAGAGCCGCCCGAATCGTCCGGCACCGCTCTTCGACGCGTTCGTCGCGGCGGCGCTCGAGCGCGGCGCAGGCCAACGACCCCCAGCGTTTCATCGACGCCGAGAGGCGGCGGGCAACGACCTCCGGCAACGGCCCCGGCAACGGCCATGTGTCTGTGTCGGCGTCGACCGTCGACCTCGTGGCCGATGAGAACGTGAACGTGTGATGTCGTCGGGAGGGCAACGAGCCGCGGCCTTCGAGGCCGGACCGTCGGGCTTTCGTCATCTGCGCGACGATCTCGTGCATCAGGGTGCGGTCGTCGGGTTCTACGACAGTTGGTTCGAAGGGCCGGGCGGCGAACACGTTCGCCGAGATGTGGTCCGCCATCCCGGCGCCGTCTCGGCCGTCGCGGTCGAAGACGGTGCGATCTTTCTCGTTCGCCAGTACCGAGCCCCGATCGATCGCGATCTCTGGGAGGTGCCTGCGGGCAAGCTCGACATGGCCGGGGAAGCCCCGGAGAAGGCCATCGTCCGAGAGTTGGCCGAAGAGATCGGTCGGGAACCGAGGTCGCTCGAACTCCTGCTGACGTTCCACCACTCGCCCGGCTTCTGCGACGAACTGCAGTACATCTACCTCGCCACCGACCTCACCGAGGTGCCCATGGAGGCCGACGGTCTCGAGGAGCAGCACATGTTGATCGAGAAGGTCCCCTTCGACCAGGCGGTCGAGATGGCGCTTGACGGCACGATCACCGATGGCAAGTCCATCGCCGCCGTGCTGGCCGCGGCACGGCGTCTCGGCTTCTGATCGATGGCGAGCGTTGCGCACCTCGTCGTGCGTTTCCTCGGATCGATCAAGCCCGGCCCGCCGACGCCTGACGATGAGGCCTGGGCCCAGCGACACCTGAGCGACGGCGAGCGGTCCATCTGGTATCGCATGTCCAACCCCGATCGCCGTCACGCCATCGAGGTGGCTCGGGCGGTGGTCGATCAACTCGGCGAGGCACGTGCAACCCAGCCGATCGTGGCCGCCGCCTTGCTGCACGACTCGGGCAAGGTGGTCTGCGGCTATCGCACGCCGATGCGCGTCGTGGCCACGCTGGTGTGGGCGGTGGTCGACACTTCCCACGCCACGAGCTGGTTGGAACGGCGAGATCCCTGGCGTCGCTTGGCGCAGTATCGGCTCCACCCCGAGCTCGGTGCCGAGCTGCTGGCCGAAGCGGGGGCCGACGACCTCACCGTACATTGGGCCGCTGATCATCATCTTCCCGCCGACGAGTGGCGGGTCGACCCTACCTTCGGGATCGTGTTGAAGGCGTGCGACGGCGACTGAGCAGCGGCTCGCGCCGGCGCCGCTGTCGAGCGCGCCGCAGGCGCACAGCCGGTGGGAAACGTCGTTGAAACGAGCGGTTCACCAGAACGGCAACAATCATTGATGAGACACGCGGCACAGCCCTTCGGCACGCTGCTAGGGTTCCCCAGTCCCCTTCGATGGCCCCTATCGAGTCGACGACGACTCCGTCATCCAGCGACGACCGAAATGAAGCAATCACCAGGGAGAGCGTGTGCCCAAGCGAAAACTCGTGTTCATCGCAACGTTGCTGGCGGTGCTGTTCGGCCTTGTCGCCCCGGCGGCCGCCGAGGGCGAGCAGGTCCAGGTGCGGCTGCAGGCGAGGGACGCCAACGGCGACCGTCAACCGGTCGTGGGTGTGGTTTTCACCGTTGCTGACGAAGCAGGAAACGAAGTGGGCGCCGGTGCCACCGACGCAGAAGGCCTTTTCTTGCTCGATGTCCCGGGCGGTGGCACGTACATCGTCACCATCGATCCGACCACACTGCCCGAAGGGATCACGCTGAGCATCCCCGATCGTCTCTCGAACGAGGCTCGAGTCGACGTCGGCGGCGTCGGCAACACGCTCTTCGGACTCGAGAGTGGCGAGGCGCCGGTCGTCGAGACGAGCGATGGAGGTATCACGGTTCGTCGTGTGCTGCAGCTCACCGTCGACGGCGCAAAGCTCGGGCTCTTCCTCGGAATGGCAGCGATCGGTCTCTCGTTGATCTTTGGAACGACAGGACTGACGAACTTCGCTCACTCCGAGATGATGGCGTTTGGCATGCTGACGTCGTACTTCTTCAACTACTACGGCCTGGCCGGGCTGTTCGGCTTCATGGCGAGCTGGCCGGCTCCGTTCGGCGACGGCGTGAACTTGATCTTCGCCACGATGATCTCGGTCGTGATGGGCGGTGCGTTCGGCTACCTGCTCGATGCCGGGATCTTTGCGCCGCTGCGGCGGCGTGGAACTTCGTTGATTGCTCAGCTGGTGATCACGATCGGCCTGTCGATCTTCCTTCGCTACTTCTTCCTGTTGATCTTCGGCGGCAATCCTCGCTTCTACAAGGACTACACCGCCCAGCGGGCTCGTACCTACTTCGGCTTGATCGACCTGACCGACAAAGACCTGATCGCCATGACCATCACACTGATCGTGCTGCTCAGCGTCGGGCTCTTGCTGCAGCGCACCCGCATCGGCAAGGCCATGCGAGCAGTGGCAGACAATCGTGATCTTGCGGAGAGCTCGGGAATCGACGTTCAGAGGGTGATCCGTCTGGTCTGGGTCGCCGGAGGTGCGTTGGCGGCCCTCGGTGGCACCTTCCTCGGTCTTTCCGAGACCATCAGCTGGCTCCTTGGCTTCCGCATGCTGCTGCTGATCTTCGCCGGGGTGACACTCGGCGGACTCGGTACGGCGTACGGCGCTCTGGTCGGCTGCCTGCTGATCGGTGTCGGAATCCAGGTCTCGACGTTGTTCATTCCCATCGAACTGAAGAATGCCGGTGCACTCGCGGTGATGATCGTGGTGCTGATGGTCCGGCCGCAAGGCATTCTCGGACGAGCTGAAAGGGTCGGTTGATCGATGTTGCTAGCACTCTTGAGTGATTCGAATCTGGTTGCCACCATCGACTTCGGTCGAGTCGTTTCGGAAAGTTTGACCCAAGCGATCGGTCCGCAGGCGGTGGTCTTTGCGCTCGCGGCCATCGGGCTCAACATCCACTTCGGTTACACCGGGCTTCTGAACTTCGGGCACATCGGCTTCCTGGCGGTCGGCGCCTACGGGCCCGCCATCGCCATCTCCTCCTGGGGATGGCCCGCTGGGCTGGCGATCTTCGTCGGCCTGTTGTTCGCTCTGGCCCTCGCGTTGGTCCTCGGCTTGCCGACGCTGCGGCTCCGGGCGGACTATCTCGCGATCGTCACCATTGCCGCGGCCGAGATCATTCGGCTGCTTGCTCGGTCGACGGCCCTACGAAGCGTGACGCGAGGAGCCGAGGGTCTGAATGAGTGGGCTGGTGGTTTCCAGGCGGTGAACCCGTGGGACGGCGAAACCGTCGACATTGGCCCACTGACCTATCGAGGCAATCAGGTGGCGGTCGTGGTGTTCGGCTGGATCGCCGTTGCTGTCGTCACGTACGGGGTCTACCTCCTCATGCGAAGCCCCTGGGGTCGAGTGCTCAAGGCCATTCGAGAGGACGAAGACGCGGTTCGCGCGCTTGGCAAGAACGCCTACTGGTTCAAGCTCCAGGCTCTGATTCTCGGCGGTGTAATCGCCGGCTTTGCCGGCTTCGTCGGTGCGTTCAACAACTCGACGGTGCAGCCCGACGTGTACGTTCCGCCGATCACCTTCTTCATCTGGGCGGCGTTGATCCTGGGTGGCGCAGCCAGGGTGGCCTCGCCGGTGGTCGGAGCGATCGTGTTCTGGTTCCTGATCACGTTCTTCGAATCGTTCCTGGGTCAGCTCGTCGGTGAGTACGACTGGTTGTCCAAGATCATCGACCGCACCGAAGTCTCGCTCGTGCGATTCCTCCTGGTCGGCTTGATGCTCATGCTCCTGATGGCATTCCGGCCGCAGGGGATCTTCGGTGACAAAGAGGAGATGGCACTCGATGCCCGCTGACGACATCCAAGAGGTGAAGGCGACGACCTCGCCCTTTGCCGGTGTTGCCGAGACCCCAGGTTCGACGAAGCCCGATCCGATCCTGAAGATTCGCGACCTCACTCGTCAGTTCGGCGGACTGAAAGCTGTCGATGTCGATCATCTCGAGATCCAGCGAGGGGTGATCACCGCGTTGATCGGACCAAACGGTGCGGGCAAGACCACGTTCTTCAACCTCCTCACGAACTTCGACACCCCCGATTCAGGCAGTGTCGAGTTCAACGGCGTCGACGTGACCGGGCAGCCATCGCACAGGCTTGCAAATCAGGGCATGGTTCGGACGTTCCAGCTCACCAAGGCGCTGTCTCGTCTGACCACGATCGAGAACATGAAGCTGGGCGCCACGGATCAGCGTGGTGAAACCATGTGGCGGGGCCTGATCCCCGGGCTGTGGCGCAAGCAGGAGCAGGAGATCGAGGCTCGCGCCGACGCACTTCTGGAGCGATTCAAGTTGTCGCACATGCGCAACGAGTTCGCCGGCACGATGTCGGGCGGTCAGCGAAAGCTCCTCGAAATGGCTCGGGCGCTGATGACGAATCCTGCCGTGGTCATGCTCGACGAGCCGATGGCCGGCGTGAATCCGGCCCTCACCCAGTCGCTGTTGGAGCACGTGAAGTCGCTGCGTGACGAGGGCATCTCGGTCGTATTCGTCGAACACGACATGGACGTCGTACGCGACATTTCCGACTGGGTGGTCGTCATGGCCGAGGGGCAAGTCATCGCCGAAGGGCCGCATAGCTCGATCGGGTCCAACCAGCGAGTGATCGATGCCTATCTCGGCACCCATCATGACGCCGCACTCGACTTCTCCGAAGACCTCTTGGGGGGTGCTCAGTGAGCAACGAACAACCAGTCGATCGAAATCAGTGACGTGACTGCCGGCTATGTGCCCGGTGTCAACATCTTGAACGGGGTCAATCTCGTCGCCGGTCCGGGCGAACTCATCGGGATCATCGGCCCCAATGGTGCAGGCAAGTCGACCATGATCAAGGCGATGTTCGGACTCGTGAAGATCCATGAGGGAACCGTCACGCTCAAGGGCGACGAAATCACAAACCTGAAGGCCCACGCCCTGGTGGAGCGGGGCATTGGCTACGTGCCCGCAGAACAACAACGTGTTCCCGAGCCTCACGATCCAGGAGAACCTCGAGATGGGGAACTTCCTGGCCCCCAAGACCACGGCGAGTCGGCTCGATCGTGTCCTGTCGCTGTTTCCTCGTCTCGGCGAGCGTATCAATCAGCGAGCGGGGTCGCTCTCGGGCGGTGAGCGGCAGATGCTTGCCATGGGCCGGGCGCTGATGATGGAGCCATCGGTGCTGCTGCTCGACGAGCCGTCGGCCGGCCTGTCACCAGCGCTGCAGGATCAGGTGTTCATCAGGACCAAGCAGATCAACGACACCGGTGTGACGATCATCATGGTCGAACAGAACGCCAGCCGCTGTCTGCAGATCTGCGACCGTGGCTATGTGCTCGACCAGGGCACCAACGCCTACACCGACACTGGTCGGAACCTGCTCGAAGACCCCAAGGTCATCGAGCTCTATCTGGGAACGCTGACCAAGGCGCATTGAGCCCGAGCAACGGGTCTACGACGGTGGCCTGGGCTCTGGCTCAGGCCACCGTCGCGTCGGCAAAACGGCCGATGGCCGGACCCGAAGGTCCGACCATCAGTGCAGTGAATGCGATTCCGGAGGGTCAGCGTCGAGCTGTCCCACCGCAGGGATCAGCTGGCGAAGACGTACTCGTCGAGCGAGACGTCGAGGCCAGTTTCGGTGTAGGTCACGATGCGGAAGCTGGCCGCTGCGGGCTCGCCGGCGTCGACGAACTCGTATGGGCCACCGAAGCCGTCGTAGTCGGGATCGCCACCGGCTTCGATGATCGCCTTGCAGGCGGCGAAGCTCGGTGCACTTCTCGCCGTCCTTGGTGACGCCGTTGATCTCGGCGGCAACGAGGACAGGATCGTCGGTACCGGCAACCTCGGCGGCGAGAGCCGTGATGATGATCGCATCGTAGGTCTCGGCGCCATAGGCGAGGACTTCGACAGGCTCGCCGTAGGCGCCCTCGAAACGATCGGTGAGTGCGGTGATCGTCGTGAGGTCGACCGACGGCAGGGTGCCACGGAGACCGTCGAGGATCGAGACATCGCTGAGTTCGTTTCCAGCGGACTCGACGAAGCCGTCGACGCCGTAGACGGCCTTGCTCGTCGGGCCGATGCCACGCTCGTTCATGGTGGTCAAGATGTTCGCCGCTTCGGCGAACGAGATCACGATGATGGCGTCGGAGTCGGCGGCAACGAGCTTGTCGATCTCAGGATCGAAGTTCTCGGTGTCGACGGCATACGGGAGGAACTCGTCGATGGTGCCACCGAGTGCCTCGAAGTTCTCCTTGAAGGAGTTGGCGAGACCTTCGCCGTAGCTCTCCTGGCGGTAGATGACGCTGGCCGATGCGTTGCCGTCTTCGGCAACCAGGTTGGCGAGCACCTTGCCCTGGAGCAGGTCGGACGGGGCGATGCGGAAGTACAGACCGTTGTCGTCATAGGTGGTGAAGTCGGGTGAGGTGTTCGCCATCGAGAACTGGATCACGTTGTTCGAGGTGATCTTGTCGATGACGAGCTTCGACACGGCCGAGGAGGCAGCGCCGACGATGACGTCGGCCTTCTGTCCGAGCAGGGTGTCGACGCTGGGGTTGGCGATGTCGACGTTGGTGTCGCCGGAGTCGGCTTCGACCAAGACGACGTCGGCACCGAGCACGCCGCCGGCGGCGTTGATGTCCTCGACGGCGAGCCGTGAGCCTGCGACCTCGGGCGGTGCCAAGAAGGCAAGATCGCCGGTGAGGGGAATCAGGGTGCCGACGGTGAGAACGCCGTCGGCGCTCGCGCTGGCACCCTCTTCCATGTCTGCGGTTTCGGTGGTCTCGGTGGACTCCTCGTCCGTGGCTTCGGTGGTCTCGGTGGACTCCTCGTCCGTGGCTTCGGTGGTTTCGGTGCTTTCACCGTCGGAGCCAGCGCTCGTTCCGGCGGAATCGCTACCGCAGGCACCGGCGATCATCGCCAGGGCTGCAAGCAGCGACAGCAGCCGGGTCAGGCTTGTCTTTGTCATGCGTTTACCTCTCCTCGTTCGTAGTACGAGATATGGCCATCCGTTGTGGCCGAGCGACACGCTAGTGCCCATATCTGGCGTATCACTGTCAACTCGACACCGTGTTACGAAGACGTCACATCCGCGAAATGCACGGAACAGGATCGTCCTCGACCTCGCGATCACGGATCGAAAGCGTGGTTTTGCCTCAGTCGTTCACGAGAAGTCCTGCGGCCTTCTTGGCTCGCTCCATCACCGGCACGGCGATGTCTCGGGCCTTCTCGGCGCCGGCAGCCAGCGCCGAGCGGACCGATTCGTCGTCGAGCTCGGCGACCCGCTGTTGGATCGGTTCGAGTAGCTCGATCAGCGCTGCGGCGGTGTCGGCCTTGAGCGGGCCGTACTGGGTGTAGCCCTCGGCCAGGGCCTGGGGGTCGCCACCGGTCGTCGCCGCCAGGATGTCGAGCAGGTTCGACACACCGGGCTTGGCTTCGGGGTCGTAGCGAACCTCGTCCGTCGTTGTCGGTGACGGCCCGCTTGAACTTCTTCTCGATGGTCTTCGGCGGATCGAGGAGTCCGACCGTGCCCTGCGGCGAGTCGACCGACTTCGACATCTTGTTCTCGGGGTGTTGCAGGTCCATCACACGGGCGCCCGCGGCCGGAATCCGATGCTCGGGCACGACGAACGTGTCGCCGTAGCGGGAGTTGAATCGCATGGCGGCGTCTCGGGTGAGCTCGAGGTGCTGGCGCTGGTCGTCGCCGACGGGGACGACGTCGGTGTCGTACAGCAGGATGTCGGCCGCCTGCAGCGCCGGGTAGGTGAACAGTGCGGCCGAAACGAAGCCGCTCGACCGGTCGGACTTGTCCTTGAACTGCGTCATGCGGCTCAGCTCGCCGAAGGAGACCGTGGTCTGCATCAACCAGCTCAGCTCGGCGTGTTCGGGAACCTGGGACTGGACGAACAGCGTGGAGACGTCGGGGTCGATGCCGATGGCCAGGAGGATCTTGGCGATGTCGAGGGTGCCCGTGCAGGATCTCGCCCGGCTCCTTCGGGCAGGGTGAGCGCATGGAGATCGACGATGCAGTAGATCGAATCGGCGTCGTGCTGCATGGCTTCCCAGTTGCGCAGCGCCCCGAGATAGTTGCCGAGGTGAACGGCACCGGAAGGCTGGATTCCACTGAACACGCGAGTCATGGTCGGTAGGGTAGAGCGAGCCGGCGCGGACGGCGCGGGAGTTTCCTCACCCTGGCCAGGAGTACAATCACATCCATGTCATTTCAGGTGCAGACCGAGGCGTTCGATGGGCCGTTCGATCTTCTGCTGCATCTCATCTTGAAAGATGAGGTCGATCTCTACGACATCCCGCTCGCAGGCATCGTCGATGCCTACCTCGCCGAGATCGAGCGCATGGATGCCTGTGACCTCGAGGTGGCCACCGAGTTCCTGCTGATCGCGGCCACGCTCGTCGAGCTGAAGTGCCGGCGCCTGCTGCCCGTCGACATCGACATCGATCTCGACGAAGAACTCGGGCTGTGGGAAGAGCGCGACACCTGCTCAGCCGGCTGTTGGAGTGCAAGACCTTCAAAGACGCAGCCAAGGTCCTCGAACAGCTGGCCGAGCTGGCCTCACTCGTCGCGCCGCGTCGTGCCGGTGTCGACGAGCGGTTCCTCGATCTCGCCCCCGATCTGCTGGTCGGGATCACCCCCCAGCATCTCCACGACGCCTTCATTCGAGCCGCTTCGCCGAAACCGGTGCCGACGGTCGCGCTGCATCACGTCACCCAGATTCGGCGTCAGCGTCACCGACGCCATCGAGCGGCTGGTCGAGACCTTCCCGACCATGGGCGTCGATGCGTTCCGTCAGATCACCCGGCACTGCATCGATCGAGTGGAAGTCGTGGTCGAACTTCCTCGCCGTGCTCGAGCTGTTCAACAGGGCCTGGTCGAACTCGAGCAGGTGGCCGTGTTCGGCAATCTCACCGTCGAGTGGGTCGGCGGCAAGATCGGCGTCGACGACTACGTCCTGGCCGGCGCCGATATCTACGAAGGGTGAGCATGACCGAGACGACGAGCACCGCGTGGCGAACCGCCACCGTCGGCCCCTTCCGCAGTTTCCATCGCCGAGGCGAGACGTGCCATCGAGGCCATGATCCTGGTGGCCACCGATCCGTCTGCCCGAACACCTGCTCGCCCAGCTGATCGAGATTCCGGTCACCGTGCGTCAGCTCTGTCATGAGCTGGCGGCCTCGTATGCTGGCGAGCGTCGAGGTTTCCAGCTGGTCGAGGTGGCCGATGGTTGGCGCTATCCAGACCCACCCCGATCTGCTCCCATCGTCGAGCGCTATGTCCTCGAGGGGCAGTCCGCCCGTCTGTCGACGGCCGCCCTCGAGACCCTGGCCATCGTGGCCTACAAGCAACCGATCTCACGAGCCCAGGTCTCGGCGATCCGCGGCGTCAACGTCGATGGCGTCCTGCGCACCCTGGTGCAGCGGGGCTACGTCGGGCGAGGTCGGCCGAGACGCGGCCTCCGCGCAGGCCGTGCTGTTCGGCACCACACCGACCTTTCTCGAACGGCTCGGTCTGGCGTCGATCGACCAGCTTCCGCCCGCTCGGCGATTTGTTCCCGGCGCCCACGTTGTCGAGGCACTCGAGCAGACGTCTGCGTGTCGATCGTTCGGTTGCGCCCGGACGAAGCCGCACGAGGACTCGACCGACACCGCAACCGGCATCGGAGCGGCCCGGTGATCGATGCCTGCTCGACAACGAGTCGAGCTTTCGATCGACCGGAAGCGGCCCTCGCGACAGCACTCCGACCCCGAATCCGAGCCCGATCCGACGCCGATGAGGGAACCGGAGCCGCACGACGGGAGCCTGCCCCGAAGGTGCTGGCCCGCATCGGCGTCGGGAGTCGGCGAGTGTGTGAAGACCTCATCTTCGACGAGCGGGTAACCGTGAACGGTGACGTCGCGGTGCTCGGTCGACGAGTCACGTCGGGGGTCGACGTATCGCGGTCGATGGCAGCCGTACTGTCGACGATGCCCGACGCGGTCACCTACCTGCTGAACAAACCGGCCGGGATGATCACGACCGCCATCGTGATCCGCAAGGTCGGCCGACCGTCATCGATCTGGTGCCCGATGAGCCCCGAGTGTTCGCGTCGGTCGCCTCGACGACGAGACCGAGGGCTTGCTCCTCCTCACCACGACGGTGCCCTCGCGCACCGGCTGACCCACCCGAGCTTCGGTGTCGAGAAGGAGTATCTTGCCGCACGTCGAGGGCAGCCCGAGCCGGCGGCGTGCTGCGCACTCCGTGAGGGGGTCGAGCTCGACGATGGCCCGACCGCCCGGCGAAGGTCGCGGCCATCAGAGCAAGGCCTCGTGCGCATCATCATCCACGAGGGCCGCAATCGTCAGGTCCGGCGCATGTGTGAAGCCGTCGGTCATCCGGTGCACCGATTGGTGCGGACCCGGATCGGTCCGCGGCCGACCCGCAGATCCAGCCCGGGGCGTGGCGCGGCCGACTCACCGACGACGAGCTGCTCGAGCTCCAGCGAGCCGTCACCGTCGATGTCCCGGGCAGCGACGCGCTGGAGGCGACAGCGCTCGAGCGACAGCCCGCGACGACCGATAGCCTCCCGGCGATGTTGTCTGACACTCCCGGGCCGTGCCGGCCCGATCGTTCCTCGCCGTGCGTGGCGCGATAACCATCGACGCCGACACCGCCGGACGAGGTCGGGCGACTCACACCACACGACTCCTCGAGACGCTCTTCGAGCGAAACGATCTGCGACACGACGAATCGTGTCGGTGCTCTTCACCGCAACGCCGGACATTCGAGTATCGCGCCGGCGGTGGCGGCCCGAACGTTCGGTCTGACCGAGGTGCCGCTGATCTGCGTGCAGGAGATGGCCGTCGACGGTCGCCTGCCCGACTGCGTGCGGATCGCTGGCCCACCTCGACACCCACAAGTCCAAGGAGCGACCTGCGTCACGCTCTCCTCCGGGAGCCGTCGTCGCTCGCCCGAAGCTGGTCGAGCCCGGCGACGAGGCAGTGACCGCCCTCCGTCGCCGCGCGGGACGGCGTGCCACCATCATGGGGACCGGACTGATCGGCGGATCGATCGGCCTGGCGTTGCGGTCGGCCGGCTGGCATGTTTCGGGTGATGACAGCGACCCTGCGGTTGCCGAACGGGC
>CAVOQQ010000003.1:0-1166103 GCA_963698395.1 uncultured Acidimicrobiales bacterium | reverse complement strand
TCGGGCCTACCGGTGGGGAGAGGACGGCCTTGCGGGCATCTCCGACGACCACCAGCAGCTGTGCTTCGCGATCGCGTTGTGGAACGGCGCCGATTCCATCCTCAAGGAGCGCCTGTTCGGTCTCACGAACGGCGAGGGCAACCACGGCGAGGACGTGAAGGAGTACTACTTCTACCTCGACAACACGCCGACCCACTCGTACATGCGGTACCTCTACAAGTACCCGCAGGCGGCATACCCCTACGAGGACCTCGTGGCCACCAACGCTGCCAGGAGCCGGGACGACTTCGAGTACGAGTTGATCGACACCGGCGTGTTCGACGACGACCGGTACTTCGACGTGGTCGTGGAGTACGCGAAGGCCGCTCCCGACGACCTGCTCGTCTCGGTGACGGTCACCAATCGGGGGCCCGACGCTGCCCGGCTGGAGCTCCTGCCGACGCTCTGGTTCCGGAACACCTGGGCCGACGACCCAGCGGTGATCCGCCCGCGTCTCGAGCGGGTCGATGACGTCGACGGCGATCCGGTGGTGCGGACGTCCCACCCGGCGCTCGGCGTCCACCATCTCGTTGCTGCCGGATCGTCGGCGCTGCTCTTCTGCGAGAACGAGACGAACCGGCAGCGGGTGTACGGACAACCGAATACGTCGCAGGCGGTCAAGGACGGCATCAACGACGCCGTGGTACAGGGCGACACGAGCGGTCTCGCGCCGGACGATTCGGGAACCAAGGTCGCCGCCCGCTACTCGCTCGACATCGCTGCCGGCGCCACCGAGCAGGTGACGCTGCGGCTCACCGCAGCGTCGGAGTCCGGTGCGGCCCGCGGGATGGGCGATGACTTCGCCGAAGTGCTCGACGCACGGCGTTCCGAATGTGCCGCCTTCTATGCGGGCCTCACGCCGAGTGGCCTGAGCGAGGACGCTGCGTCGGTGATGCGCCAGGCACTCGCCGGGATGCTGTGGTCCAAGCAGTACTACTCCTACGACGTCAGCCGGTGGCTCGCCCGTCAACACGGCGTCACGAGCCGGTTCGCGAGCGAAGGATCGAGCGTGCGCAACTCGGCGTGGTACCACATGGTCAACGACGACGTCATCTCGATGCCCGACAAGTGGGAGTACCCCTGGTACGCGGCGTGGGATCTGGCCTTCCACGCGATCAGCCTCGCGATCGTCGATCCCGAATTCGCCAAGTCACAACTGTTGCTCGTGCTCGACGAGCGGTATCTGCACCCGAACGGTCAGATCCCCGCGTACGAGTGGAACTTCGGCGACGTCAACCCGCCCGTCCACGCCTGGTCGGTCATGCGCGTCTACGAGACCGAGCGGCGACGGGGCGGGGCGGGCGACGTTGCGTTCCTCGAGGAGGCCTTCCACAAGCTGGCCCTCAACTACACGTGGTGGGTCAACCGGAAGGATCCCGACGGCAACGACCTCTTCGGCGGGGGATTCCTGGGCCTCGACAACATCGGCGTGTTCGACCGCAGCTCACCGCTTCCGACCGGAGGGCACCTCGAGCAAGCCGACGGGACGAGCTGGATGGCGTTCTACGCGCTCACGATGCTCGAGATCGCGATCGAACTCTCGCTCCACGACCCGACCTACGAACCGATGGCGTCGAAGTTCTTCGAGCACTTCCTGTGGATCTCGGGGGCGATGGACGATCCCGCCAACCCGGTCACCCTGTGGGACGACGATGACGGCTTCTTCTACGACGCTCTGGTGCTTCCCGACGGCACCACGCAACGGATGAAGGTCCGGTCACTCGTCGGGCTCCTGCCGCTCGCCGCGTGCATCGTGCTGCGCCCCGACGAGGTGCGCCGCCTCCCCCGCTTCATGGATCGAGTCGCCTGGCTCAACGAGCACCGTCAGCACCTGGTCGGCGGCTTTCCCACGCTGGGCCGACCCGGCATCGCCGACCGGCGCCTGCTCGCGACCGTCAGCGAGGAGAAGTTTCGGCGCATGGTGACGCGCCTGCTCGACGAGACCGAGTTCCTCGGCGCCCACGGCATCAGGTCGTTGTCGAAGTTCCATCTCGACCATCCCTACGTGGTGCACGTCGACGGTCGCGAGTATCGCGTCGACTACCTGCCCGCGGAGTCGGACAGCGGCATGTTCGGCGGCAACAGCAACTGGCGTGGTCCGATCTGGTTGCCGATGAACTTCCTGCTCCTGCGCGGCCTGTTGCACTATGGCGCCTACTACGGCGACGAGCTGCGCGTCGAGTTCCCGACCGGTTCGGGCAACCAGCTGACCCTGCAGGAGGTGGTCGGTGAGCTCGGCCGGCGCCTCACCGGCATCTTCGAACGCGACGAGGCCGGCCGCCGTCCGGTGTTCGGCGGCACGGCCACGTTCCAGGACGACCCGCACTGGCGTGACCTCGTGCCGTTCTACGAGTACTTCCACGGCGACAACGGGGCCGGCCTCGGCGCCAGCCACCAGACCGGCTGGACCGGTCTGGTCGCTCGTGTCTTCCAGCTGCTCGGCGACGTCGACGGGGCGGTGCGGTGACCCGCTCGGTCGGCGCCGTCCGTCCCGGTTCCCCCGATCCGCTCGGCGCCACCGTCGTCGACGGCGGCGTGAACTTCTCGCTCTGGGCCCCTGACGCAACCGGGGTCGAGCTGTTGCTGTTCGACCGCAAGGATCGACGCCAGCCGGCCGCGGTGGTCGCGCTCGATCCGGCTGTCCATCGCACCGACAACTACTGGCATGTGGCCGTGTCGAAGGTGCGGCCGGGCACCCCGTACGCCTACCGGGTCGACGGACCGTACCGCCCCGAGGACGGCCTGCGGTTCGACCGGAGCAAGCTGCTGCTCGACCCGTACGCGAAGGGGGTGATCGATGACGACTACGACCGCGGGCTTGCCGCCCGGTTCGGAGAGTCTGATCTCGGCGCAGCCCTGCTCGGCGTGGTCGTCGACCACGGCGGCTACGACTGGGAGGGCGACGAACCGCTCCGTCGGCCGTTCCGCGGCGGCGCGATCTACGAAACGCACGTCCGGGGGTTCACGCAGCATCCGAGCTCCGGCGTCCGTCGGAAGCTTCGCGGCACCTACGCCGGCATGATCGAGAAGATCCCGTACCTCCAACGGCTCGGGATCGAGGTCGTCGAACTGCTGCCGGTGTACCAGTTCGATCCGTACTCGGCACCGGGCGGACGCCCGAACTACTGGGGGTACGAGCCGGTCTCGTTCTTCGCCCCGCACCGCGCGTACAGCTCCGACCGCACGCCGACCGGCCCGATCACCGAGTTCCGGGACCTGGTGAAGGCCCTCCACCGGGCGGGCATCGAAGTGATCCTCGACGTGGTCTACAACCACACCGCCGAGGACGGCACCGACGGGCCGACGATCTCGCTGCGGGGCATCGCCAACGACGCGTACTACCTGCTCCCGGCCGACGACCGGTCCGGCTACATCGACGACAGCGGGGTCGGCAACACGGTGAACGGCAACCACACCGTGGTCCGCCGGCTCATCGTCGACAGCCTCCGGTACTGGGTGCAGCACATGCACGTCGACGGCTTCCGGTTCGACCTCGCCTCGGTGCTGTCCCGCGGCGAGGACAACATCCCCCTCGCCGACCCGCCGATCCTCTGGGACATCGACACCGATCCGGTGCTCGCCGGCACCAAGATCATCGCCGAGGCGTGGGACGCCGCCGGGCTGTACCAGGTCGGCTCGTTCGCCGGCGACCGGTGGGCCGTGTGGAACGGCCGGTACCGCGACACCGTGCGCCAATTCGTCAAGGGCGACGACCGGACCGTGGTCGGCCTCGCCGACGCGATCAGCGGGAGCCCGAACCTGTTCGGCGACCCGACTCGCGACCCGATGCGCAGCGTCAACTTCGTCGACGCCCACGACGGGTTCACCCTCAACGACCTCGTCACGTTCGACGACAAGCACAACGACGCCAACGGCGAGGACAACCGCGACGGCAGCAACCAGAACGACAGCTGGAACTGCGGGGTCGAGGGACCGACCGACGACCCCGAGGTGGAGGCGCTCCGCCGCCGCCAGATCCGGAGCCTGTTCACGATCCTCCTGCTCTCGCAGGGACGGCCGATGTTCGTCATGGGTGACGAAGTGCGTCGAACCCAGCACGGCAACAACAACGCCTATTGCCAGGACAACGAGATCAGCTGGTTCGACTGGGCATTGGTCGAGGAGCACGGCGACCTGGTCGACTTCGTGGCCCGGCTGCTGCGCTTCCGCCAGGGCAGCCGATTCTTCCGCGACGATCGGTTCTGGTCGCTGTCCGGAGGCGCCGACGTCCGCTGGCATGGCGTCGAGCTCGACCGACCGGACTGGGGGGACCAATCGCACACCCTCGCCTTCGAGCTCACCCACACCGACCACGACGATCACCTCTACGTCGCGTTGAATGCGTACTGGGAGCCGCTCGATTTCCAGCTCCCTGAGCCGGCCCCCGGCCGGCACTGGGTGATCGGCGTCGACACGACCGCCGACCCGCCCGACGACGCACCCCAACGCCCGGTTCATCTTCCGGCCGGGACGAACCGGCGGCTCGTCGGCGCCAGGTCCGCATTGGTGCTCGGCTCCCTCCCCAACTGAACGGCTCCCCGGTGTCGACGCTGCGGGTTCGGGCCGGCCGGGAGGGGACGACTGATGGCCGGTCGACCCGTTCCTCCGGGGAGTCCTCACCCGTGCAGTGCAGTACCCGTGGTCAGCGGAGTGAGCGACGTCAGGCGCTGGGCAGCGAGGCGACGGCGATCTGCCGTTTCGTCGTCGCCGAGGTGGGAAAGAAGTGTGCGGGTGACCGACGGTGAGAGCATCGCCTCTCCCGCAGCCACGAGGCGCACGGCGTTGACGATCTCTGTGGGCGCTGCGTCCTTCTACAGGAACCCGTCGGCGCCGGCCCGGAGCGCGCCCATGACCTGCTCGTCGGCCTGGAACGTGGTCAGGACGATCACGTGCGGCGGCGTCGCGAGACGGCGCAGGGCCGACGTGGCGGCAATGCCGTCCATCCCGGGCATCCGGATGTCCATCAGAACGACATCGGGTCGTTTGTCCTGTACGGCCGCAACGGCGTCGGCGCCGTCGGCAGCCTCGCCCACCACCTCCAGTTCCTCTGACGACGACAGGATCATCCGGAGACCGGCACGCACCAACGCGTCGTCGTCGACCAGCAGCACCCGGACCGTCACCACGGCAGATCGGCCTCGACGACGAAGTCCCCGGAAGCGTCCAGTCCGTGCACCAGAACCCCATTGGCCAGGGCCACCCGCTCCTGCAAACCAAGGAGGCCGGTGCCGGTACCCGGCAGAGCCGGACGGTCGTGGGCGCCAACGACCGGTGGGTTCCGAACGCTGACATGCAGTCCGCGATTCGGCGCTCCCGCCACCCGGACCTGGGCGAGGGTGCCGCGAGCGTGTTTGCTGATGTTGGTCAGCGCTTCCTGCACGATGCGATAGGCGTCACGACCCAAAGGGCCAGGTGCGACAGCTGCACCGTCGACCTGCATCTCGAAGTCGACCTTGGTGCCGGCACGGCGGGTCTCTTCGACCAAGCGTGGAATGTCGGCCAATGTGGGTTGGGGCACCGTCGACGCCCGTTCCTGGCCGGGCTCCTCGCGCAGCACGCCGACCACGTCTCGCAGTTCTTCCAGCGCCTGGTGGCACGGCGATGAGCCCGGAAAGCCGCGAATTCCTGCTGGGCGTCATGTCGCGCACGCGCACGGGCGTTGGCCTCCCTGACGGTCGGCGGTTTGCCATCGCCGTGTTCACGAACAGCAGCGAGACATCCACGTCGGACAGGGATCGGGCAATGTGACGGGCAAGAACTTCGCGCCGAACACAGAGCGCCAAAGCCTACGCAGGACAGGGATCGCCCGACCTCACCCGTTTCGGATGATTTCGAGACGACCGTCGGCCTCACCCGTCGTGGGTGTCGACGTCGTACGGGTCGTCCGCCGGCGATCCCCCCGGTCGGAAGCGACGACCCTCAGATGGGCACACCGAAGATGGTCACCGTCGCCATCGTCAGCCCCAACCGCTGTGATACCGGCCGCAGCAGGCCAGGACCGCGCACGCACCGTCAGGGTCAGGGCGACGATCGACTGGAGCACGAAATAGAAGGCGAAGACCCGTGATGCGATCGCGACGGCGGCCGTGACGTCGGTGAAGATCACGATCATGATCGCTGGGACGAGCAGGATCGGGAACGTGAACTTGCGCGGGACCGTCTGGTGTGTCGCTTCCATCAACAGGTCGCTGCGTGAGGAGGTCGCATTGCTGATCGCCGAGACCTGGCTGCCGACCGCGACCAGCAGGATCAACCACGGGAGGTAGAAGGCGACTTCTTTCGACACCACGAAGATCGCCGTCGCCTCGGGATCCGGCCGGAACTGTCCGAAGGGCAACAGCACCAATGCGATCAGCGCGGTGAAGACGACCGTCGCGATGCCCTGGGCCCAGCGCATCGTCGAGATGCGCTCCTCGGCCCCGAACCGGGCACCGATGTAGCGGGAGGCCTCGAAGCCCTGGACCATTGCGAACAGCCCGAGGATCTTGCGCAGCGCGTCGGTGTCGATGACCGGGTCGTAGCTCGGAAAGGACCAGTTCCCGTCGATTGCTTCGGCCACGTTGTAGACAGCGAATGCGGCGAGGACCGCGAACAGCGCAGCCAGGTTGAATGCGGTGGTGCGATCGCCGAGCTTGTTCAACGCAGGCAGATGACCTTGGTACCCGATGAAGATCACCGCTATCAGCACGACGACCGAGGTGTACGTCACCCGATCGTCGCTGTACAGCTCGAGCGGGAGGAGCACGAGGGTCATCAACAACTGGACGTAGTACGCGATGTTGACCATCGACGCGGCGAACAGCGACCACCGTGCCCAGGCCGTCACCTTGTGCACCGGGTCCGGCGAGCCGATCAGCGGCTCGTAGTGGCGGATGTTGTAGGCCATCACGAAACCGGTGGCGACGGCCACCAGGCAGATGCCGAGCATGTACAGCGGCGCCTGGTAGCCGACTACGACCACGATGATCGGCGACAGCACCAGGAACCCCACGTCCATGATGTTGGCCAGTGGCACCACGGTGGCCTGATATCGAGGCGACTGCTGCAGTTTCGGGCGGTACAACAGCCACGCAGCGCCGACCAGCACCACCAATCCGATGAGCCCGTCGAGGACATGCCGCTGGGTCAACGACGGCAACCGATCGCGAAGGCGAAACTCTTCATCGGCGGACGCTAGCGTGATTTGCGTTCCTGTGAAGGCTTTGTACTGGCCCTTCGCTGCTCGTCCGTACAGGAGGTCGGTTCGACGACTGCGTTGGCGAGATGGTCGAGGTCTCTTCGATCGATCGGCTCGGACAGATCTGGGCAAAGGGGGCACGCGGGTATCCGACGCGCCCCCAGGACGTTGCTCGGGTGTGAGGCACGAGGGTCGCTCGATCAACTCGCCAAGATGGAACGGCTTCACCAGACCGCCCTCGCACACCACCTCCACGAGCGATCTCTTTCGCGACCGTGCGTTACAAGGCTGGCCGTTGGTTGGCGGGCCAGACCGACACCACCAGCACCGCACCCGTGACGGACATTCGCTGAACGACCGGGCTGTGGTCGTCGACGGTGTCCGCTGGATCGACTTCCGCCCAACATGCCCGTGGGCTCGATCGGACCGCCGGACCTCAGCGACCGCCTCGAGTTCTGCGAGCCTGGCTGATCGACCGTGCCCGGGAAGGCGTCCCACCCGAAACGAGCTTGTGCGTCGAACCGGACGCGGGGCGTGTTGAGCATCGGTTCGGTCTTGGCCCGCCATTCCAGCGACACCCGGCCATCCACCTTGTCCCTGGCGCGCTTCACGAACGCCTTGTCGGCGAACTCCTCCGGGCCCGGAAGCTCACCCGGTCGGCGCGAACCGTTCCGCCCACACATCGGCGCCGAATCGGGCCGGCCGGCGCGGCTTGCTCGTCACCACGGCGAGTCCTTCGGGCCGGCAGCGACGTGGCGCAGATGGCTGAGCGCTGCTGCCCGACCGGTATCGCTCAGTGAGATCTGGCGGTTGCTCCAATCGCCGCGGGTCGCGGTGAGCGTGCAGCACTCCCAGACGTGGCGGGCGTCGGCGAGAGTCCAGGACACGTCGCGCAGCGACGGGGGCTCGGTGATTCCGTCGCTGGTTGTTTGCCAACCCATCTCTAGTGCGCACTCACGGATGAAGACCGATGCCGCGTTGTCCGAGACCGGTTCGTCCTGGCCGAGAAGGAACAGCACGGCGCTCTCGCCAACGAACCGCTCCCACTCGTCACCGACAACAAGGTGCCTCGTCAATGCCCGCCAGGCTTCCTCAGGATCGGTCGCGATGTTCCGGCCGAGCGGGGTTCTGCGAAGACTCGCCTTGTGTTTGCGGACCGCGCCGGCTCGTTGAAGCCAGCCTCGAAGGTCGTGCAGCACGTGGTCATCGAGCTCGTTCTTCACGGGCTGATCGAACGGGTCGGTCCATGGGCGGTCGGCCTGCAGCGACTGGACGAACGCAGGCTTCAGATAGCCGGCCTGAGTCAACGGCTGCCCATCACCCCACCGCTCCATCAGCCACACCAACGGACGAACAGCAGTGTTCGCACCGGCCGGCGGCTCGACGGGATGCAGGAGCCGGTTCGCGATCTGCGCTCGGGCCTCCAACAGCGTGGGGCTGCGACGCTCAGCCGCCGACACCCACGACTCGATCCGCTCGGTCACGACTGCCGTGCGCCACGACTGACCCGGAATCAGGGGATGGTCACCGTCGAGAACACGCGTGCAGGCCCGTGCCTGAACCTCACGCCACCCCTTGGCCCCGACCGTCATCTCCCCGGCGTAGATCGCTTCCTCCAATGCGGTCTCGACCGCGGATCGGGCGCTGGCCTCCTCGGGCCGCATCACCGACGACCACGCAAAGTCGTCGAGATCGGGCGCGTCGACACCGGATCGCCCGATCGCCTTCCTCAACGCCGCACGACCCGCCGAATCTGACCGGTCGAACGCCTCATGGACCTTGCCAGTTTCGTCCGACCGACAGATCGCTGCGTAGCCATGGAGGCCGAGCTCATCGAAGAGCACCGCCGCCGTTTCGGCGAGGCGGCCCATGTAACCGACCTCATCCGTCAGATACTTCGTCGGCACCACATACCAGAGCCACTCCTGCAGCCCCGACTGGCTCATCACGCCCGGACCCTCGCCCCACGTCAACGACCCGATGACGTGCTCCGCCTCCTCCGCAAGACCGGCATCGCGTGCCCTGATCCGACCGACAGCCGACGCGACATCGTCCTCGGTCACCTCCCAGGGGCGGCAGCGATTCCCAACGCGCTCGGACACCAGTCCAGTCTGCCAGCAAAGCCCCGCAAGCAAGCCCTTCGGGTTGACGACCCGAAGCGCCGATGGATGGCAATGTCAGGTCGGAGGAGTCCATCCGGTCCTACGCGCGTACTGCTCGAAGTCGAGGGTGTCAGGGCGCATGCTTCGACAGTCGGCGAGTGCGTCGAGCAGGACCTGGGGGTGTGGTGGTCGGCCCCATCCTTCGAACAGGCGGCGGAGTGTGATCCACTCGCGGGCGAAGATGTGCATGAGCCAGACCGGTGGGACCTTGTGTCGCACGGGGCGGCCACCGACTCGGGTGAGTGTGGCGGCGAGATCGTCGCCGGAGACGAAGTCGCCGATCAGGTTGAGTTTTCGGTCGACGAAGCGGTCGGGCTCGGCGAAGGCGAGGGCTGCGAACGCTCCGATGTCGGTGCAGGCGACGTAGGGGACCTTGGCGTCACCGTCGGCTTGGCCAGTGAGTACGCCGCGCTTGACGGGGAGGAACTCGCCGCCGAGTTCGTCCATGAACGAGGCAGGGCGCAGGAACGTGTTCGGGATCCCTCGTTCGATGACGTAGCACTCGATGTCGCGTTTGGTCCGTAGGTACGGAACGGTGACATTGTCGTCGATGTGCAGCACCGTGGAGAGTACGAGGTGTCCGACGCCGGTGTCGGCGCAGGCGTCGACGATGGCCCGCCCTTGGCGCATCTCGGTCTCGATGTCGAGCTTGCCCTTGAGCGACATGGGGGTGGTGACGCCATAGACACCGGCGGCACCGGAGAACGCGGCGCGGAGCGAATCGACGTCGGCGAGGTCGCCGCGAACGACCTCGATACCACGCCAGCGACAGCACCCGTGCGCGAAGTGCACGGAGCATCCTCACCCACGCCCGGTCCTGGCTCCACACCACCCTCAGCCGGGCAGCCGCCGTCCCAACGCCATCGCAACGCGACGACATCGTCGCCACCCTCACCGCACCGGACGCCGGCACGGACCCGGTGCTCGCCGACATTATCGACGCCGCGGCCAACCTCTCCCCGGCGAACCTCCGAGACGCTGGCATCACCACGATCGCTCAGAGCCTGGCGAACGCCACCGAACGCAGCCTCGCCCAACCTGAGCGATCACCCGGCGACTGGTCCATCAACAGCTTCGACGACTCCGGCTGCTGCAACGATTGCACCCAGCTCGCCGCCTTCCTACACAACGCTCAAGAGCAGCGGCTCACCTGGCCCCTCGCCAAGCCCCGCCGCCAACACATCCACCACCGCATCGACGAGGCCGAACTCCCCGTCACCCACCAGACCCTGCGCCAAGGCAGCCCCCACAAACTCGTCCTGACCAAGACCGACGCTCTGTTCCGAGCCGAGGCCCAGCAACGATGCACCGCACGTGACCGCCTCGACATGGCACTCCGCCTCCTCGCGACGGCGAGCTGACCGACCTTCCCCGGCCACCCAGTCAACCTTCGGGTTGATTCCGAAGTCGTCAACGCCATGGGCCGATGGTTGGCGATGACCTACATCGTGCAACGCAAGTCCCGCTTCTACGTCGTCGCCTACGACGGCATCGACCCGATCACCGGCCGAGGAAACCGACGCTGGCACCCCGCCGGCCACTCACGCGCAGACGCCGAAGCCATCGCCGCCAACCTCGACCTCGCTCCAGCGGTGGAGGCCCCGGTCGCCGCCGACCCGCTCACCGTCGCCCGCTACCTCACCGTACAATGGCTCCCGGTCCGGCGCCACGACCTCGACCCGAGCACCGCCCACCGCTACGCCTGGATAATCGACCACTACATCATCCCCGCCGTCGGACACCTCCGGCTCCGGTCGATGCGAACCGAACACCTCGACCGGCTCTACACCGAACTCCTCGCCACCGGGGGCTCCCGCAGGCAGGGCCTTGCCCCCAAGACCGTGTACGACGTCCACGTCATCTGCCGAGCAGCATTGAACAACGCCGTCGACGCCCGCCTCATCCCCACCAACCCCGCCCACGGCGCACGCGCTCCCAAACCAAGATCTCGCCGTCGGCACAGCCCCGACTGCTGGACCGCTCGCCAGCTCAGCACGTTCCTCGACGCCACCCAGCACCTGCGACTCCACCCCGCCTTCGTCGTCGCCGCCACCACCGGCATGCGACGCGGCGAACTCGCAGGACTCCGCTGGAGCGACTGGAGCCACACAACCCACACCCTCTCGATTGCCCCAGCCCGCAAGTCGATCGGCGGCCGCTCGGTCGAGACCCCTGGGAAGACCCGCTCCCGCAGGCGCTGCATCGACCTCGCCCCCGCCACCGAGACCACCCTCGCCCGGTGGCGGCGCCAGCAGAAAGCTGATGGTCATCCGGTCGAACTCGACGACCCGATCTTCACCAACCCGACTGGCCGGCCCCTGCACCCCGAAACGATCAGCCAACTCTTCACCCGCCAGGTCAAGCGCATTGCGATGCCAGCGATCCGGTTCCACGATCTGCGCCACACCCACGCCACCCTGCTGATCGCCGCCGGCGTCCCCGTCAAGATCGTGTCCGAACGCCTCGGCCACGCCAACCCCGGCTTCACCATAGGCCACCTACCAACACGTCCTGCCCGGCATGGGAGCCGACGCCGCCAACCGATTCGCCACCCTCCTCACCACCCACCGTGACCACCCCGACAACCACCCGCACGAGGGGACCTCGACCGAGGGCCGGTAGACGTCCACCGGCCCGAGCAGACGAACAGCCAGGTCACAGCACTGAGACAGAACCAGCCGGTAGACGGCGCCCCAGACACGACGAATCCCCAGGCCGCTGACCTGGGGATTCATAGAGGGGCGGGGGCAGGATTTGAACCTGCGACCTTCGGGTTATGAGCCCGACGAGCTACCTGGCTGCTCCACCCCGCGCTGAGTGGAAAGATCAGACTAACGCTCGTGCTCTTCGCCCGCAACGTCGCAGAGCATGACGTGGGTCACCAGGTCACAGGCCCACGACGATCACCGGGGCGTCCGCGAGGCCGTGCTGCTCCTCGCACAGGCCTCGGTACGCGGCCAAGATCGAGTGAGCGTCAGTCACGCCGATCACGTTGTCATCGTCATCGAGGTTGAGATTCGCTCCCCAGATGGCAAACGACACGAGTGTGATCTCTGTGTTGGCCTCCGGCACATGCAGCGTGTGCACCGAACCGGCCGGCTCGAACAGATACGAGCCTGCGCTGTTCTGCTCGCTCGGCGACTCGAGGTAGTACCAGTGGCCGGTCTCGGTGAAGGCGTACACCTGACCGGTGTGGCGATGCCGTTGGAGCGTGGTTCCGGGGTGGAACTTGGTGCGCAACACCCAGATGCCCGTGGCGAGGTCGACCTGGACGAGTTGGAGCTCGGTGCCATCCGGCAGCGCGACGAACGGCAGATCATCGACGCCACGATGCACGGTTTCGGGGACCGACGAGGCGATCGGCGAGGGCGGGCTGATGGTCATGACTGGCTCCTCAGTTGATCTGGTAGATGTCGTACTCGACGCCGGTCTCGGTCCGCTTCCCCAGCGCCACCGCGAGCACGTTGTTGAGCCAGGCATAGCGCTCATCGCCGGTCTCGAATCGAGGGGCGGTCCGGATCGCCGCTACGCCGTCGGTCGTGGTGCCGACCCCGTAGTAGGTGACGTAGATGTCGGCGCCATCATCGGTGCGCAGACTCAGGCGAACGTCGAGCGACATCGAACCGTCTTCGCGAATCGTCAGCCAGTCACCACCAGCGATGCCGCCGGGCATGGTGGCCTGCACCTTCGGCCCGTCGAACGTTGCACTGGAAACGGTCGCGACCACTCGGGTGCCGAAGGGGCCCGCCGGAATGACTTGCCGGTCAACCGAGGTGGTATCAGCACTCAAGGTGCCGAGGTAGGTGGCCGGTATCGCATCAAGCGGAGTCGGGTTCTGAGCCATGCCAGACCCTAGCCAACGCCGCCTAGCCCGAGCACGTCGACTCGGCTCGACTCTGAGCAGAACCGCCGGCCGACACCACCCAGCGCCTCGTCGCTCTCCGCATGCAAGACTCCCACGATGACCGAGGATGCCTGGAAGCCTGAACAGTACGACCGCTTCGCTGCCGAACGGCGGCTCCCGTTCGATGAGCTCGTCAAGCTCTGCCACCCGCTCGAAGCAGGTGGCGTCGTCGTCGACCTCGGCTGCGGCGGGGGCGCGCTCACCGCCGAGCTCGGCACTCGCCTCGGCGCTTCGCAGGTGATCGGCATCGACTCGAGCGAAGCCATGCTGACCAAAGCCCGCCCTCTCGCCGAGGGCAGGGACGACCTGAGCTTCCAGTTGGGTGATCTCCAAGCCTTCGGCGCAGAGCCGCTTCTCACGCCCCCAAACGTGGTCCTCTCCAACGCTGCGCTCCACTGGGTCGACCACCACCACGAAGTCATCGCCCAATGGCGCCGGGTCCTCGCCGATCACGGTCAGCTCGCCATCCAGGTACCGACAAACCACGACCACCCGGCCTACGGCCTCGCCACCACCGTCGCAGCAGAACACCCCGAGTGGTTCCCGAACGGCCCTCCCCCACTGCCTTCCGACACCGTGCTCCCACCCGAGCGCTACGCCCAGATCCTGCACGGCCTCGGCGCCGTCGAGCAGTACGTCGCCCTGCGAGTCTTCACCCACGAACTCCCGGGCACCGGCGACGTCGTCGAATGGTTGAAGAGCACCACACTCAATCCGTTCCGCCTGGCACTCGAACAACTCGACCGAACCACGGACGCGCAAGGACCGGACAGCGCTGAGGAAGCACCACGCTTCGACCAGTTCTGCGAGGCCTATCGGGAACGACTGATCTCACAGGAAGGGGTCCGCCACCCCTACCTCTTCACCTTCAAGCGCATCCTCATGTGGGCACGCTTCTGACGAAGGCGACGGCCGGTTCGATGACCGGCGGACCACCGACTTCGGTCAGCTGGAAGCACCGGCATAGGCGAGCTGGCAGAAACCGTGGTTGCAGTAGCCACCCGGGTTCTTGGCCAGGTACTGCTGGTGGTACTCCTCGGCGTAGTAGAACGGCCCGACGGGAGCGATCTCGGTGGTGATCTCACCAAATCCGCCGTCGGTCAGCTGCAGCTGATAGACCTCGCGACTTGCCCGTGCCGCCGCCAGCTGCTCGTCGGAGTTGGTGAGGATCGCCGAGCGGTACTGGGTGCCGATGTCGTTGCCCTGACCCATGTGCTGGGTCGGATCGTGGTTCTCCCAGAACACCTTGAACAGCGCATCGAGGTCGACCTTGGCGGGGTCGAACACCACGAGCACCGCCTCGGTGTGGCCGGTCATCCCGGTGCAGGTCTCCTCATAGGTCGGGTTGGGCGTGGTGCCCCCTGCGTAGCCGGCCGCCGTGGTGTACACACCGGGCATCTGCCAGAAGAAGCGTTCCGCTCCCCAGAAGCAACCCATGCCGAACACGATGGTGTCGAGGTGTTCGGGATACGGACCGGCAACCGGTGCGTCGAGCACGAAGTGTCGATCCGGCACCCGCATCTCGGCTCCCCGACCGGGTAGACAGTCCTCGGGGGCGGGGACGCTCATCTGACGATTCATTCTGAAGATCATGTGGTCACACTCTTTCGATGCTGCCGTGGGTTGCTGCTGCGTTACCCCGGATCGATCAGGTCGAACCGGTTTCGGATGGCAAGGTCACCGGCTCGATGCCAAGGATCTCGCCCAGCTGGTCCAGTGCCTCTTGTGCTCGCAGACGGAGCTCATCGGCCGCTGCGGGGTCTTCGCTCTGCAACCGCTCGGCCAAGTCCAGGAATTCCCCGGCGAGCCCGAGGAGTTCGGCGGCGCTCAACCCCTCGAGATCAGCAGGGACCTCGACCTCGTTCTCGGGTGTGGGCACCTCCGGTTCTTCCGTCGGCGTGGCCGTGCCCGACGTGACCATCCCGAGGGCACCGGCGAGCGTCGGCGACATGCCGATGCGATCGCCGCTCACGGCCACGATCTGGGTCAGCTCGGGCACATTGTTGGTTCCACCGGCACCGGCCACGTACAGCGGCCGAATGTAGACGATGGTGTTTTCGACCATCACGAGTTGCATCTCGCCCCACTGCACCCTGGAACCTTGGAGGTCGAGCGGCGTGATGTACTCCGAGACCGGTGGGTACTTGCGGATGTCGGTATCGACCAGATCCGGCGCTGCCACCGTGTTGGGCGGCAGCTCGTAGAGCACGAGCTTGCCGGCGTTCTCACCGTCGGAACGACCGACCAAGATGCCGGTCAGCTCCGGTCGGTTCGAGCTCTCGTCGGCGCCGGAGCTCGGCACGAAGGCCCGCTGCACCACATACTCGACCTGCTCGCTTCCGGGCAGTGTGGTCAAGCGATACTGCGGATCCATCAGCCCCTGTGGCGTCGTGGTGCCGACATCGGCTTGGCGAAGCGGCTCACTGGCAACCCGCCACGACAGATCGTCCTGAAGGAATTGCACCGGATCTTCGACGTGATACTTGCCGAGTACCTCGGTCTGCACCTTGAACAGGTCGGCCGGGTAGCGGAAGTGCTCTCGCACTTCGGCCGGGGCTTCGTCGACGGGCGCAAGGAGGTCGGGGAAGGCCTTGGCGTAGGCATTCACGAGGGGGTCGGTGTCGTCGACCACATAGAAGCTGACGTCGCCGTCGTAGCCGTCGACCACGACCTTCACCGAGTTGCGGACATAGTTGATGCCTCGAGATGACAGGTCGGCGTCGCCGCTGAGCGATCCGACGCGATTTGCCTGGGAGTACGGGAATCGACTCGTGGTCGTGTAGGCGTCGACCACCCATTGGATTCGACCCTCGGCGACGATCGGATACGGGTCACTGTCGAACTCGAGGAACGGCGCCAGGGTTCGAGCCCTTCCCACCACGTCTCGATTGAAGATCACCTTCGACTCCGAGGTCACCTCACCCGAGATGAGCGTGCTCAGATCCTGGAACCGCATCGAGAAGGCCAATCGCCGAATGAACGAACCCATCGGGACGCCACCCTCGCCCTGGTATCGGTAGCTCGTGTTGGTCGATCCACTGCCCCCGGGGTAATCGATCTCGTCTCGTCGAGCACCAACGACCGCGAAGCCACCGAGGCCTTCGGAAAAGTAGACCTGCGGCTGGTCGAGCTCGACATCGAGGCCGTTGCCGATCTGCAGATTGGGCCCGATGCCCTGCATCAGGTACACGAGTCCGCTGCCGTCGGTCTCGTTCGAGGAAGCGATCGCAGCGGCATACCCGTGGGTGTAGGCGAGGTGCTGGTTCTCCCACCCGGGATCGGCTTGGCTCAGGCTCAGCATTCGAGCCGACAGCACGACCGGCTGTAGCTCACCGTCGACCAGGTAGCGGTCGGCATCGAGCGGTTTCGAGAACGTGTATTCCTTGCGCTGCGCCTCGTCCTTGCGAACCGTCTCCTCTGCCAGGTCAGGGTCGAGCAACTGGACTCGACTGAAGACGTCGGTCGACGCTGCGACCCCGTCAGGGCTGATGAGTGGTTCGTATGCATACCCCTCGCGGTCGAGTGATTCGCTGTCGAGCCCGTAGGCGAATCGAGTGGCATCGATGTTGCGACGAATGAACGGCGCCTCTTGCGACGACAGCTGTGGCTCGACCTGGAGGCGCTGGTACAGCGACGGGAAGATGCTGCCGGCCACGATGTGCACGACCAACCAGATGCCGACGGCGGCCATCGGCAGCCCGAATCCCTTGCGCCGAATGTTGTAGACGATGAGCGCTCCGAGTGAGAGCGACACCAGCGTCAGGAGGTTGAGCGCCGGCAGTTGGATCTCGACGTCGGTGGCCAGCGCTCCGGTGTAGAGCCCCCGAGTTCCGGTGACGAGTTCGAAGCGATCGAACCAGTAGGCAGCGGCGCGCAGTGCTGCGAGCACCGCCAACAAGATCGACAGATGCAGCTTGACGTTGGGGCTGACCCGGTTGGCGGCCGACGCTGCCCGGATCCCGCCGTTCATGTAATGCGCAATGGTGGTCAGGATGAGCGTGAAGACCAAGGCGAGGAACAAGCGGTCGATGAGCAGCGTCCAGAACGGGAGCCGGAAGACGTAGAAACCGGCGTCCCTCTCGAAGAGGGGGTCGACGAATCCGAAGTCACCGCCGTTTCTGAACATCACCCACGTCTGCCACTGCCGACCTGCCGGCAGGCCGAAGAAGACCGCGAAGAACCCTGCGACCGCGATGCGAAGCTTGGCGGCGTGGGGACCCACCAACTGGTGGTATCGCTCGATCAGTTCCTCCTCGGGACCTCCGAGCCGAAGCGGCGGTGCCATCCGGTCAGCCAGATAGAGGTTGGTCCACAAGAGACCGAAGAACGTGAGGGTGAAGACCGCTGCCATGACGATCTGGGTGCGAACGAGGGTCGACCACACCGAGGACAGTCCGATGGCGTCGAACCACAACCAATCGGTATAGAGCTGGGCGATCCCGCTCGCCGACAGGAACAGCGTGAACAGCAGCACCACCCCGATCACGATCGGCACACGGAAGCGGGGCGATCGGCTGGAAGCGTCGCGATTCATCATTGGGCGCATTGCCGCAGAGGTTACCGGACCAAGTCGCTCAGACGAGATCGGGAGCAGCGATCTCGTTCCTGCGGGACCGGGCCATGGGGACGTTGGAGGAACAACCGAACGCCGGCGACCGGACCGCGGGGTCGCTAGGAATTGACCAGCTGCGCCTTCGCCATCGCCTCGGACACCACGAGACATCGGCATCCAGGACCACCGAGGGGAAGCTTGAGCCCGGTCGGGAACGCAGTCGGCTTCTTCACCGCTCCGGCGAGCGCGTTGTCGTAACAGTCGGGGCTCGGATCGTGACGTGGGTCGGCGAGCCACACCACCTTCGCATTGTCGGCCAGGGCGGCATAGACGCCAATGGCGAAGGCCTCGGCGAGGGCGTCGTCGGCCAACTGGGGAACATCGTTCGAACGGGTGTCGCGATAGTTGGCCCGAATGGGCTCGAGCACCTCTTCTTTGTCGCCGCCGACCTCGGTGATCGACCGTTCGACCCGGGCCCGCAACGGGGTGGCGACTGACGATGCCAAGCGTTCGATCAGCTCAGTCACCGCTTCCTCGGCCGCCGCACCGCTGGTGTCGCCGGCCGCTTCGGCGCCGGCGCGAGCCGCTCCGTTGAGACTGTCGGTGACGGCATCGAGGAACGCCAGGACCTGACGTTCGATCGGCGGGAGGTCTTCGAGCGTGATCTGCTTCTTCGCCTGCCGAACTCGGTCGAGCACGTCGCTCTGATCGTCGGCCAGTGCCCGCTTCAGTTGGCGCCGAAGCGCCGGCCCGAACCGAGTCATGGCGACGTCTCGTTCCATGAAGACCTGTGGGACGTCGATCTGGTCGTCGTCGTCATCGTCGAGGTCGATCACGACCTCGTCGTCGATCTCGTCGAGCTGATCGACCGGGTCGGCCTCGTTGCGGATCTTGGCGAACAGCGCGCCGAGCTTGGGTTCGTCGTTCCCTTCGCCCGAAGCGGTCGAGTCGGACTCGTCGAGCGATTCGGCATCGGCGGCTGCCTCATCGACTCGATCATCGTCATCTCGTTCGCCGCCGGATGCCGCTTCCACCGGGGCGGCAGGCGCCGGCTTGGTCGAGACCTTGGTGGTGGCGACCGTGGTGGAAGAAGGCGTGGTCTCGGACGGCGGCTCGGTCGCTTCGGCCGCGTCGTCGACCAGTAGGCTCTTGCCCCCCTCGGACGCAGCCACCGAAGCCTTCGTGGCCGACCCTGGCGGCCCGACGGGCTTCTCGGCAACGGAATCGACGACACGGACGGCATCGATCTCGGTGGCTTCTCGCGCCCGCTGCCGGTCGAGCTCGCTGGCGAGCTCGAGCACCACCCGCTCGTCCGGTCCCGATTGAGCGGCGCGGCCGACCTCTTCCATGGCCGCTTTGGCTTCGGGCACGGAAGCCGCGAGCTCGTCGATCGCCTCGTCAAGCTCTCGACGAACCACCGCCAGCGAGCGAGCCATGCGATCTCGAGCTGCCTTGATCTGATCGAGCTGGGTTCGCCCGGTACGACGACGCTTCACGAGATCGGCCAGCACCTTCTCTCGGACCGACTGCGCCTCGGCCAGCATGAGCCGTGTCTCTTCTCGTGCGCGATCGCGGGCATCGACGACGTCGGCTTCGGCGTCGACTCGCATCGCCTCGGCTTCCGCTTCGGCCTCGGCCCGCACTCGCTCGGCCTCGGCTGATGCTTCGGCGCGCAACGCATTCGCCGCTGCCATGGCCGCTTCATCGGATGTGGCAGCGTTGGCCTTGGCATCGCTCAGGAGCTTCTCGGCGGCGGCTTCGCTGTCGGTGGCAAGCGAGCGTGCCTTCTCTTCTGCGTCGGCCACGAGCTTCGCCATCTCCTCCGAGGTCGAGCGACGCTGCTCGGCGATCTCCTCCTCGGTGCTGCGTTGGCGTTCTTCGGCCACCTTCAGACGGGCTTCGGCGTCGGCCTCGGCTCGCGAACGAATGGCCGAAGCAGCCGTGCGCGCCGCTTCGAGCACGTGGGCGGTCTCGGCACCGACCAGCGCGTCGATGCGTGCCTCGTCCCAGGTGGTGGGGTCGGACGACGCTTCGGCTGCCTCGGCTCGTTCGACCGCTGCTGCGACGTCACCCTTTGCCGCTTCGGCGTCGGCTTCGAGTTGGGTGATCTTGGCCAGCAGCTCCTTGCGTTCGGCCAACAGTTCGTTCAGCCGCGCTGTGTCGTGGTCGGCGGACGGTCGCATGGAATGCTCACCGCGGATCTGGTCGGCCAGTTGGCGCAGATAGGTACGCACCTCATCGGCGTCATACCCTCGAAATGACGACGAGAACTCTCGGCTGGCGATCTTGCTGGGATCCAACTGCTGGTCGGGGTCGAGGGCCATCCCTTGATAGTAGAACGCTCGACGTCAACTCCTCGGCCATCGTCCAATTCCGACCACGATCGGCAGACGAGTGTTCGCCCCGCGGTTTCGGTGACCTGTCGCCTCTGCGGCTCGAGGGCGGCGACGGGCTCAGTTCTGGGCCAGCGCGAATTCCTCGACCGCTTCCACGTCGCCGCCGATGCTCTCCAGCGCTTCCAACGCAGCGTCGAGGCTCTCGACCTCGATGACCTGAACGCCGTCGCCGACCCGCTCGCGCACGATCTCGAGCTCTTCGGGCCGCTGACTTGCCGGCACCAGGAAATAGGCAGCACCCGACTTGCGCACGGCAACCGCCTTTTGCTCGATGCCGCCAATGGGGCCGACCGTCCCGTCGATCCCGATCGTGCCCGTGACCGCCACCTTGACGCCACCGGTGAGCTCACCGGGCGTCAGTTCCTCGAGAATGGCGAGCGTGAAGGCAAGACCCGCCGATGGTCCGCCGACCGAACCCGAATCGAT
The DNA here is from genome assembly GCA_963698395.1 of uncultured Acidimicrobiales bacterium. GTDB lineage: Bacteria > Actinomycetota > Acidimicrobiia > Acidimicrobiales > SZUA-35 > JBBQUN01. The sequence continues at coordinate 1,145,447 of CAVOQQ010000003.1, read as the reverse complement.
GTCGATCTCGAACGGCGGATCACTGATGTCGGCAAGGGTCGCCGGCACGATGCCGATGAACCCGGCCTCGCCACCGTCCGGTCGCTCGCCGAGGGTGATGGCGATCTGCTCGGGAGCGGCACCGCGGGTCACCTCGAAGGTGGCGACGTCGCCCGGGCCATAGCCACTGAGCCGCTCGACCAGCTGCACGTCGCTTGTGATTGGCTCGCCGTTGATACTCGAGAGCACATCACCCGGTTCGAGCACTCCGATGGCGGGGCTGTCCTCGACCAGTTGGGCAACGACCACACCGGCATCGCTGATGGTGTCGAATCCGAGTTCGTCGAGTGCCACGGCGATCGCGGTGTCCTTCGCACTGGTCATGCGCTCGAGATTGATCTCTCGGTTCTCGTCCGGCGTGAGGCTCCCGAAGTAGGTGTCCCGATCGATGAACTCACCCTCGCCACGCCACTTCGTATAGAGGTACGTCCACAGATCCATGTCTTGCTGGAGGCGAATGGTGGTGTAGTCGATCTCGCCGTCACTCGGATACGTGGCGGCGCCATCGACCATCACGAGTGGCTCTGTGTCGCGCACGGATCCAGGAACGATGGCGACGTAGGCAGGGCGGACGAAGAAGCCGACGGCCGACACCACGCCAAGCAGGAAGATGAAACTGAACCCCACCATCATCCACGAACGTCGGCGCAGTCTGCGGAGCGACTCCCGCGAACCAGCTAGATTGGGGCTCTGGCCGGACGACACACCGTCGAACGGGTCGAGATCAGAGGTCAAACGGTCTTCCTTCTCACTTGGGAGGGCCAAGGACTCGAGGCACTTCGCATGGAACTAGCGTCACAGACACCGTCAGTCTCGGCATCGGATCAGAGGAAACCATCGATCCCTCGAGTCCGTACGCCGTTGTGGCGACGCCTCACAGCACTCATCAGCTTAGGTTCGCTCGTGGTGATCGTTGGCATCATCCTCGCGGTTGCCCTCGGTTTGGGGTTCCTCCTGACCCTGTTGCTGCTCGAACGCGCCGCAGGGTGATGCCGGCCCGCCCGACATCACCCCACGCTGCAAGTCCTGCGTTGTTTGCGCTCTAGCGCCGTGCCTCCACGCTGACGATCGGAGGCCGTGAGGCGTCAGCGTCCGAAGAGACCTCGGCGAGCGCCAACGCCGTTGTCGGCATCGGACCCGGCGACACTCGGCTCGGTGGTCGTCGCTGCCGACTCGCCGGCCGGTGCTTCCGCCGCTGGGGGAGCTTCAGGCGCCGCAGCCGGTGCCGGTGCCGGTGCCGGTGCCGGTGCACGTCCTGGGGCGGTGCCATTGCTGCTGGGGCAGCAGCAGGCGCCGCCGCCGGTGCAGCCGCGACCGCTGCGGGAGCAGGGCCGCCGCTCAGGAGTTCGCCCGATGCCGAGCGGAGCTCGACCCGGAAGTACGGCCGGTACTCGAAGCTGACTTGCTCCATGCGGTGGATCGTGGCGTGTTCGACACCCTGATCGTTGCGAAGTTGCTCGACATACTGAACGGCGTCGTGAATATCTTCGACTTCGTGGTAGGCGGGCTTACCGTCGGTCCCTCGATAGATGACCATGTGAGACATGTGTGTTGACTCCTTCGTCCTGCCCAGATTTCTTTGCGGGCTTGTGCAGGCTTCGCCGCCCCGGTTGGCACAGCGGTACTAGCATTCCAGATCCAGTGCCGGATAACCACCCTCCCCCTCGATTGCTCGATCTTCGATCGGTGATCATCGCAGGTCACCGCAACGACCTCGCCACGCTCGAGGCAGCAGCCACCCATGATGATCCCCGATTGCGAGCCGCTGCGCTGGGCGGGTTGCTACGCGTCGACCGGCTGTCCACCCACCGACTCCGAGCCGCCTATGCCGACGATTCCCCGATCGTCCGCCGCCGGGCGCTCGAGCTGACCGCACGTCATCTCGCCGGGCCGAGCCTCGCCGGCGCCGTTGCCGAGTTCCTCGGCGGCGAAGCCGATCTGGCCGAGCTCGCTGCCTTCGTGCTCGGCGAGCTCGAAGTCGCCGATGCAGAAATCGTGGCCGCACTGGAGGAGCAGGCTCTCCATCACGACGATGCCCTCGCTCGCGAGTCGGCGGTCGCCGCACTCGGTGCCCTGCACGCGGGGCGAGACACCATTCTCGCAGCGCTCGCCGACAAGGCGACGGTCCGGCGGCGCGCAATCATCGCCCTGGCGCCGTTCGAGGGGCCCGATGTCGACTCGGCCTTGAACGCCGCGCTCGAGCGACCGAGATTGGCAGGTACGACAGGCGGCAGAAGACCTCCTCGCTCCCCCACCCGACGACGACGTCGTCGACTGATCGTCGAAGAGTTTCGAGGTTCCTCGGCGCCGAGCGGCCCCATCGACGACACTCGTTTGCGAACAGAGCAACAGCCATTGGTTGGTGACCGGCCACAGCGAAGGAGCAGCCATGAACAAGGTGACGATGATCGGCACGATGACGTGCCAGGCCGGCAGGGGCGACGAGATGGAAGCGGTGCTGGTGAAGATGACGGCGGCTGCCACAAAGGAGCCCGGTGTCGAGGTGTACTCGTATCACCGGAGCGAGGACGACCGCTTCGCCTTCTTCGCCGTGATGAGCGACATGGCCGCCACCCAGGCCCACGGCCAGACCGAAGCAATGCAGTCGGCGATGCAGGCCATGGGACCCTTGATGGCGGGACCACCCGAGGTCAGCATGTATCGGCCGGTCGCGGCACTCGGGTTCGACGTCTGAGGTCGGCGACCGGCCGCGACGTCAGCGGTGTTCCCAGGTGGCCGGTCGCTTCTCGACGAAACTGAGCATGCCCTCCTGGGCATCGTGGCTCTGACTGGTGGCCGCCATCACCTCGACAGCGTGCCGGTAGGCCTCGGGCAGGCTGAGGTCGAGGTGTCGGTAGAGCGTCTGCTTCCCCATCGCTTTCGAGAAACGACTGCCGCGGGTGGCACGGAACATGAGGTCGGCCACCGCATCGTCGAGCGAGTCAGCCGGAACGACGGCGTTCAGCAGTCCCCAGTCGAGTGCGGTCTCGGCGTCGATGGCATCGCCGGTGAGTGACAGCTCCATCGCCCGCTTGCGGCCGATGTTGCGACTGATCCCCACCATCGGCGTATGGCAGAACCAGCCACCGCGACCACCGGGGGCAGCGAAGGTGGCCGAGTCGGCAGCGATCGCAAGATCAGACGAGGCCACCAACTGGCAGCCGGCCGCCGTGGCGATCCCGTGAACTCGAGCGATCACGACCTGGGGCACGTCTTGGATCAGGAGCATGAGCTGGGTGCAGACGCCGAGCAGATCTCGGGTGAAGGAGTAGTCGGCGCCTGCCATGTCGGCGAAGTCGTGCCCGGCGCTGAACGCCGGCCCATTGCCGGCGACGACGATGCCGACGGCGTCGGTCTCGGCGACGGCACCGAACGCCGTGATGAGGTCGTGCATGTGATCCAACGACAGGGCGTTTCGGCGGTCGGGTCGATTCATCGTGATCGTGACGACGTCGCCGGTCTTGGACTCAGCGACACTGACCTGGACGTTGTCGAGCGAGAGGTTGGCGAGATCTGTGGTCGAGGTGTGCTCCATGGGGAGCGAGGCTAGCTCAGCGTCGCGAACGGCTCGACATGAACATGTCGCCCACTTCGTCGAATGATTCGATGCACTGCCCGGCCCCGAGCACGACCGATTCGAGTGGCTGCTTCACGAGGTTGACATCGACCCGGGCAGCGTTGCCGATTCGGGTGTCGAGGCCACGCAGCATTCCGCCACCGCCGACGAGGTGGATACCTCGAACGATCAGATCTTGCGCAAGCTCGGGCGGAGCGGATCCGAGGCACGACACCACCGAATCGACCATGGCCGACACCGGTTCCTCGATCGCGTCTCGCACCTCGGGCGCGGTGAGGGTGATCGTGCGCGGCAGCCCGCTCATGAGCTCACGACCTCGCACCTCCGCTCCCCATTCGTCGTCTGCTGTCGGCCAGGCCGAACCCACGGCGAGCTTGATCTGCTCGGCGGTCTGCTCCCCCACGGCGATGCCGTGCTCACGACGCACGAAGGCCTGGATCGCTGCGTCGATGTCGAAGCTTCCGACGCGTACGGCCTCCAGCGCCACCACTCCCCCGAGCGAGATGAGCGCGGTCTCGGTGGTGCCACCGCCGATGTCGACCACCATGGATCCCACCGGCTGTTCGATCGGCAGGCCGGCGCCGATCGCGGCCGCCATGGGCTGTTCGAGAAGGTGGGCTTCGGCGGCTCCGGCTCGTCGGGCGGCCTCTCGCACCGCTCGCTGTTCGACGGCGGTGATCGCAGAGGGAACGCAGATGATCACCCGGGGACGGTTGAATCGGCTGACTCCGGCCCGATGCAGCACGAGTCGAATCATGCGTTCGGTGATTTCGAAGTCGGTGATGGCACCCTTGCGGAGCGGTCGGACCGCAACGATGTGACTGGGCGTGCGGCCGATCATTCGCCAGGCGTCGCGCCCGATCGCCAGAACGTCGCCCGAGCGCGTGTTGAGGGCGATCACCGAGGGCTCGTTCAGGACGATCCCTTCGCCTCGCGCCCACACGAGGGTGTTCGCCGTGCCGAGATCGATGGCGAGGTCGCGGCTCACACGCTGTCCTTCGACGAGCGGGCGTCGTTCACCGACCCGAGATCGTCGATCTCGACGAGATGCTGGGCCTCGAGTCCCCAGCTCTCACCCTCGGCCCAACGCTCCTTCTTCCACACCGGCACCGTGGCCTTCAGCGTGTCGATACCGAAGCGCGCGGCCTCGAACGCGGAACCGCGATGCGGCGCCGAAACGGCAACGACGACCGCCGATTCGGCGAGGGGAACATGGCCGATCCGGTGGATCAACGCGATGTTGCCCAGATCGGGCCACCGATCACGGGCGGCATCGGCGATTGCCTGCAGTCGCGGGACGACCTGCTCTTCGTAGGCCTCGTATTCGAGCCGATCGACCTGTTCGCGTCCTGCCGAGTGGTCGCGTGCGGTCCCGGAGAAGACCACGACGGCGCCACAGTCGGGACGAACGGCCCAGGACGAAACGGCGTCGACGGGCAACGGAGCTTCCGAAAGCCCGACCCACGTGTCTCCCGACACGGGTGGGCGAGAAGAATCCGAGGAGGTCACGACTTCCTATGTTAGGCCCATTCCCCACCCATTCTGGGGGTCGCGGGAGTTCCACCCACCGACAGTTGTACTGTCTGGAGCCGTGGCACTAGACGACGGCGAAGATGACGATGCCCCACTGGGGCCGCCGCCCGACCCATCGGTGCGTCAATGGCGACACCCTTCCGAGATCGCCTCGGCCCGAGCCGCCGCTCTGCGAGATGATTCCCCAGCTCAGCCAGCTCGGTGGCGCTCGTTGTCCTTTCTCGGCGGCTGCGCGATCGGCCTCCTCGGCGTGATCGTTCTCGGAACGGCGGTCGTTCGCCCGCTCACCACCGACACCGACGGCGACGACTCCGCACTCATGATCACGTCGGCACCTCCCTGGTCGGCCGAACTCGAACCACCATCGTCGAACGCAGAGTACGACCCCGACGACAGCAGCCTCGGCGAGGTCGACCCCGAGCCGGGCTCAGCACCTACCACCACGATCACGCAGGTCGTCGCACCAACGACGTTGCCACCGACCATCGAGGCCGGAGCCTCGGGTGTGATCGGGATTCTCGATGCCACCGATCGATCCCTCATCGCCTCGGGGCTGGTCCTCGACGGCATGGTCATCAGCAGCGCCCACGCGCTGGGAGAGCGAACATCGGTACTCCTGTCGATCGGCGACGAGACGATCGGCGGCCTCGTCGACGGTACCGATCCCTTCAGCGATCTCGTCGTCATCGCCACACTCGAGCCCGATCGGCTCCCGGCGCCGATCACCCTCGACCCGTCGACCGCGCCGAGCGAACGGGAGATGGGAAGCCCGATCTGGATCCTCTCTGCCGGCGGCCAGCACACGCCCAATGCCATCGCCGGCGAGTTGACCGCCGACGATCAAGAGGTGATGACGAGTGGTGGCGCCATGGTCTTCGACGCTCTCCAGACCACGATCCGCACACCGACCACCGGGCCGGGCGGCGCCGTGGTCGATCAAGATGGCCACACCGTCGGCATGGTCATCGCCTGCAACCGACACCTGGCTTCGGCCCTCTCGATCGAGTCGCTGCGGGCATCGGCCCAGTCGATTCGTGAGACCGGCTGGGCGCACATCGGCTGGCTCGGGATCGAAGGCGAAAGCACTGCCGCGGGGATCCAGCTGCGCAGTGTCGAGCCCGACGGCCCGGCGACCGCAGCCGGTCTGCTCCCCGGCGACGTCTTGCGGTCGGTCGATGGCGAACCACTCGAGCACATTGCCGGCGTGGTCCGGGCGATCCGTCGAGCCGGAGTCGGCAATGAAGTCGAATTCGACGTCCAGCGAGGCAGCGAGACCTTCACCGCGACCATCACCGTCGGCGCCAGGGTCGGCTGAGCGACGAGCTCAGCGAAGGAATCGTCGGGCAACCCCGGCAGCAACAGCGGCGACGCCGGCAAGACCGATCCCTGCCGCTGCCAGTGCGATCTCTTGGCGCTCTTGGGCCGATACCGACCACGGGGGCGGCGGTGTTCCGATGACGAACGCCTCGCTGTTCGAGAACGTGGGTACCCAACCGGCGCTGCGCAGCCGGTCGTTGGCCACCACCCACGGGTAGCGAACGTAGGCTTCGATTCCCGGCGGCACCGACCGAAGGCCGAGCTTGCGAGTGGCGGCCACCCAACTGTCGTTGACTCGATCCGGCACCCGAAGCTGCACTCCACCGATGAGATCGTGGAAGACCTCGGGGCCGAGCCAGCCATCGGGGGCGACGTTGAAGGCACCGACCAACTCGCGGCGCGCCACGTACGCGATGGCCGACGCCAAGTCGTCGTAGTGCAAGAACTGGAGCGGCGGATCGACCTGATCGGGCCGCACCACGGCAGCACTGCGCAAGACCCGTGCGGCCCACGCCGAGCCCTGCTCGGACAGCGTCGTGGTGGGCCGGAGCACCGCAGCTCGCCGATCGGGCTGCTCGCCCGCCCACGCCCAGACGGCGTCTTCGAGGTCTCGCTTGGCAACGGCATAGGCGAGCTCGGGGACCGGGCGGAGCGGGTGCGACTCGGTGAGCGGAATCGGGTTGTCGGCGTGGGCTCCGTAGGCCATGGCCGACGACAGCGCGACGACGTGGGGGACGCCCGCCTTGGTGGCACCGTCGAGCGCCGTGGCGAGCATGGCCATGGTGGCGCTGGAGTCGTTCGGCTGGCCGGCCTCTTCGGCGAGGTGCACCAAGGTCGAGCACCCGGCGATCACCTCGTCGATCGAACGCCGCTGCAGGTCGAGTCGGACGGCGTCGACCTTCGACATCGGTGCAGGCTGCGCGATCCGGTCGATCGCGACGATTCGATCGACATCGGGGTGGGCTGCCAACTGACGAAGGGTCCGTCGACCCACTGCTCCGGCTGCCCCGGTGACCGCGATTGCTCTCACCGCTCTACGATGCCCTTGTGACTGGTTCCGATCCACTCGGTGGGGGCGAGTTTCCTTTTGGTGACCTGAGCAAGCTCTTCGGCGCCTTCGGAAACGCCGACCCATGGCAACAAGCAGCTCAGATCGCCCAGGCGGTCGCGTCAGACGGTGAGAGCGAGCCGAACGTCGAGCCCAAGGTGCGCATCGCGCTCGAGGATCTGGCGCGTGTCGCATTGCTCTACCTCGGCGAGGTTCCCGGTGTGGCGGGTTCACCGGCGCTGCAATCCACCACGGTCGGGGTGAAGCCCGTCACGCGTGCGCAATGGACCACCGACTCGCTCGACGCGTACCGCCAGTTCTTCGAGCGGTTCGGCGAAGCGATCGGCCAGATGGCCCCGCCCGAACTGGCCCCGGGCAACGATCCGTTTGCCGCGATGTTCGGCACCATGTTCTCCAGCCTGGCGCCGATGATGGTCGCCGCCAGTGCCGGCGCCATGATCGGCCATCTCGGCCAGCACGCCCTCGGTCAGTACGAACTTCCCGTTCCGCGTTCCACCGACCACGTGCTCATCGTTCCTTCGGGTATCGATGCCGCCGCCCGCGAGTGGAGTGTCCCGGTCGACGAGCTCCGCATGTGGATGCTCGTCCACGAACTCGCCAGTCACGCGATCATCACGATCCCTCATGTTCGCCGGCACTTCGATGCGCTGCTCATCGACTTCGCCACGGCCTTCCGGCTCGATCCGGCCAAGATCGAAGAAGAGTTCGGACAGATCGGTGGCCTCGAAGACCTCAGCCGTCTCCAAGAGCTCTCCGAACAGTTCAACGACCCCGACGTCATCCTGTCGATGATGCGCACCCGCACCCACGACCTGCTGATGCCTCAGCTCGATGCGCTGGTGGCTGCCTTCCTCGGCACGGTCGACTTCGCCGTGGAGCGTGTTTGCCTCACGCTGGTTCCGAGCCACGCAACGATCCGTCAGGCGATGCGAGAGCGAACCCTCGACGTCACCCCAGCCGACCGCTTCATGGAGAGGCTGCTCGGCATCAACATCACCGAAGGCACCCTCGACCGAGGCCGCCGCTTCATCGACGGCATCATCGAACGGGTCGGCGATGCCGGTATCGAGAAGCTCTGGGGTGACGAGCTCGATCTTCCGACTGCGGCCGAACTCGACGCACCCGGACTCTGGCTCGCTCGGGTCGGTCTCGATCCCGACATGGAGCTGCCCGATGTCGAGATCCCCGACGACCTCTCGGGCCTCGACGACCTCTGATCCACGGGCGTGCGCCGACGAGCCGCGTCCGAGGAACGAACGCCGCCGCCGCTCGAGCTGAACCGACGGTGAATCGCTACTCGCCTCGATCCGCCGGCGGTGGTCCGGTGGGGGGTGCGTGCGGAGGCAGCACGTACTCCCGCGTGGGCTCTGCCTCGAACACGTCGTCGTCGGCAAACAGGTCTTGGTCGAACAGGTTCGGCGTCGGCTCGGTTGGTGGCTCGGCGTCGGACGACCCCACGGAACGGCGCCGCGTCCCGGTGCCGCGACGTCTTCCTGCCACCCGCTTGGAACCCGGACGACGCTTGCGCTCGGTCGGTCGTACCGGCCCCGCAGACGATCGGGTCTCTGCGGCCGATGGCGGCCGGCTATCGGGAGCACCCTGATCTGGCGCATCGAGGTCGATCGTATCGGTGTCGCCGTTCTGGCTGCGGCGCGAGCGCACCCGACGCAGCCGTTCGGTGGCCGCACGTGGGGCGGCGACCGATGGAGCGGGATCTCGTCCGAGGTAGTAGCTGACCGCAGCGAAGCCGGCGGTACCCGCCAGCCCGAGAAAACCCAGGCGCTGCGGAATCGGGATGACCACGGGAATGACCGCACCGAAGACCCACAGCAACTGGAACTGGCTCTCGAATCGTGCGAACGACCGACCGAGGTTGGCTTCTGGTGCATCACGCTGAACGATCGCATCGAACGACTGCTTGCCCATCGCTCCGGCGAGACCGACGGCAAAGGCGATGATGGCTGCGCCGACCAGCCCTCCGGCGAGCGCAGCAAGAAAACCGGCGACCCCCACCCCGGCAAGCGAACCAGCGAGGATCTTCTCTTCCTTGACCATCGCACGCAGCTTCGGCGAGGTGACCGCGCCGCCGAGACCACCGAGACCGGTGGCCGCGAGCACGACACCGAAATGCCAGGTCGGTGAGCCGCCCGACGTCAGATCGAGACGAGCGAGGCCGGTGACTTCTCGGACCCGATGGCCGAGTTCGATGCCGCTCGCGGTCGGACCCGGATCGACACCACCGCGTAATTCGAAGGCGAGCAGCATCGTGAGGAAGCCGACGACGGCTCGCATGTAGCCCATTGCGCTGGCGGCCAGCACGATGTTGTTGCCACGCAGCTCGTGGCGCTCGGTCTCGTTGGCCTTCTCGGTGGCGACCTTGGTGGCTGGGATCTTCATGGCCAGCGCGGCGGCAGCCAGGAAGATGAACACATCGAAGAAGAGCGTCCATGCGGCGCCACCGATGGTGAGCAACAGCACGCCGGGGATACCGGCTGCGGCAGCGGCCAGCGCCGTGATGATCGAGAGGCGTGAGTTGGCCTGGACCAGGCGTGACTCGTCGGTCACCAGGGTGGGAATCATTGCCGACTTGGCGACGTGATAGGACTTGCCCATCACGAGCATGCCGAAAGCCAGCGGAAACATGATGAGGCTGTCGGTGTTCAACGCCATGAAGAGGGCGAGCACGGCCCGCACCAGCGCAGAGCCGATGACCATGTAGCGATGCCCGCCCTTGAGCCGGTCGATCGCCGGACCGAGCCATGGGGCGATCAGTCCGAACGGCGCAACGGTGAGGATCAGATAGAGAGCAACCTTGTAACGCGCATCGTTGGGATCGAGCGAGAAGAAGAACGAATCGGCGAGCGAGATGGTGACGAGTGCATCGCCCGCGACCGACAAGCCGTGCGCACGAGCAAAGCGGGCGAACGGACTGATGACGAACGCACGCGCCCCCTTGCTCCTCGATTTCGACGGATCGACCGACTTCCACTCCTTGTTGGCGCGCTTGAGTCGACGGTCTGCACGCTTCTCGCCCTTGGGTGGGGTGGCATCGTTCTGACCCGGTGGCGTCACGAGCCCGATCGTAGGTGCTGCACGGCGTCTTGGGGGTCGCTCAGCCAGGCGACCGCTCGAATTTGTACCCGACACCTCGCACGGTGACGATTCTGACCGGCTGACTGGGGTTGTCCTCGACCTTGCCGCGAAGGCGCTTGATGTGGACATCGAGGGTCTTGGTGTCGCCGACATAATCGTGGCCCCACGCACGGTCGATCAGGGTGTCGCGAGCGAGGACTCGGCCGGCGTTCTCGAGGAGCAGCGAGAGCAGCTCGTATTCCTTCAACGGCAGCGACACTCGCTCGCCCCGGACGAACACCTCGTGGCTGGCGCGGTCCATCCGCACGTCGCCCACCTCGAGCACCTCGTCGGCTGCGACGTTCGCCCTCGTCTCGTGATTCATCGGACCGGCGCATCACGGCACGCATCCTGGCGATGAGTTCCCGCATCCGGTACGGCTTGGTGATGTAGTCGTCGGCACCGACCTCGAGGCCGACGACCACGTCGATCTCGCTGGACTTGGCCGTGACCATGATGATGGGGACGCGCGACTTGGTACGGATGTCACGGCAGACATCGACGCCGGACACCCTCGGGAGCATGAGGTCGAGGAGCACCAGATCAGGCTCGCGCTCGTCGAAGGCGGCAATCGCCTCTGCTCCGTCGCGTGCGATCCGCACCTCGAAGCCCTCCCGTTCGAGGCCGATGGTGAGGGCATCGATGAACGCTTCTTCGTCTTCGACGACGAGTACCGACGGTAACGACATGGGCTCAGGTTCCTCCGATGGGCGTTGGGGTCGCGGGTTCGGCTGCCAGGGGCAGGAGGAGTCGGAAGGTGGACCCCTCCCCTTCGACCGACTCGAGCTCGACAGCCCCACGATGATTGACGGCGACGTGACGAACGATGGACAGCCCGAGACCGGTACCCCCGGTGCTCCGGCGTCGCGCCTGATCGACTCGGTAGAACCGCTCGAAGATACGCTCTCGGTCGCTGGCGGGAATCCCGATACCCGAATCGGTGACCTCGATCACCACCTGTTCGTCGCCGGCCGGGTTCCGACGCCGGCGCACCGACAGGGCGACCTCCGACCCCGGATCGGAATACTTCACGGCATTGTCGGCGAGATTGCCGACCGCGGCGACGAGTTGACGGCGATCGCCGAGCACCAGCGCCCCCTCGCTGTCGTCGCGCACGGAGATCGAGATGGAGCGCAGTTCTGCCGCCGCGGTCGACCGGGCGAGGGCAGCAGCGATCACCGCGCTCGGATCGACGAGCTGCTCGTCGCTCAACGAGCCGGACTCGATCTCTGACAGAGCCAGCAGATCATCGATGGTATTGCCCAGGCGAATCGCCTCGGCGTGCAAGCGCCCGGCCAGACGGTCGACCACCGCAGGGTCTTCGGTATCGATCAACGCTTCGGCGAGGATGCCCATGGCGCCGACGGGCGTCTTCAGCTCGTGCGAGACGTTGGCGACGAAGTCTCGACGCACCTCGATGGTGCGGTGCTGCTCGGTGACGTCTTCGATGATGACCACGACGCCGATCGATGACCCATCGACGACGACTTGGGAGCCACGGAAGTCGAGAACCTGGCGGGGCGGCCCGAACAGGTCGAGCCTTCGCTCTGCCGTTCCGTTCGCTGCGGCCCACGACGAGACCTCGTCCAATGCCGCGTCGACGAGCGGTCGCTGGTGCCGGTTCCCGCCGAGCAGCGTGGCCGAAGAGTTGTGAAACACCGCTCGACCGGCACCGTCATAGAGCACCAGACCCAGCGGCAGCGTCTCGACGGCCTGCATGACTCGCTCATCGGACTCGTCGGGCTTGCCCTCGAGCACCATCTGGCCGTTGGCATCACGTTGGGTCCGCCGACCGAGCACGAACCCGACCGTGCCGGCCGCTGCCACGGCGAGAAGAACCCAGACGACCACCACGAAGAATCAGTCGTCGCCCGATGGGGCATCGACGGCGGCGCTTGCCGGGCTACTCCCTGGGTCGCCTGCCTGCTCTCGATGCTGTGTGCGAAGGGAGCCGTTGAGTTCTGGCAGCCACCCGGTGACCATGTAGGCAACACGTTCACCGATGTTCACCGCATGATCGCCGATTCGCTCGTAGTAGCGAGCGACGAGGGCGAGCTGCACGGCGGCCGCGAGATCGATGGCTTCGTCGTGATGGGCGGCGAAGACGGCTTCGACCATCTCACGGTTGAGATTGTCGAGCTTGTCGTCGATGTCGCTGAGGGCCGACGCCAACGCACTGTCGGAATCGGCAAACGACTCCATCGCCAACTGGATGAGCCGACGGGCTTCCTGGCTCATGCCATCGATGACGCCACGGATCTTCGGGGTCATCGGTGACCCGTACATGCGGCGCGTCGCCTTGCAGATGTTCACCACCAGATCGGCGGATCGCTCGAGTTCACCGACGGCATTGAGAATCGTGGTGAGGTGGCGCAGATCGCCGGCAACCGGTGCCTGCAGCACCATGATCTCGTAGACCGATTCTTCGATCTCGACCGAGAGGTGGTCGATCTCGTCGTCGGCATCGATCAGCTTCTGCGCCTCGGCCATTTCGCCGCCGAGGAGCACCTCGGTGCCCCACGGGATCAGCTCGGAGACCATGGCGCCCAACCGGATCAGACTGTTGTCGAGCGCGTCGAGCTCGCGGTGGTACACACTCCGGTGATCCTGCTTGCTCGGGTCGGTGTTGGACATGGGTTCCTCTCGACGCCTCAGATGACTTCGTCCGCCAGGTAGACGTTGTCGCCGGTGATCAGATAATGCAACCGGGCCGAGAGAATCTGTGTGTGGTCGCCGATGCGATCGAGCGATCGACCGGTGACGAAGGCCGCGACCGCGACTCGCGCCGCGTCGGGGCCGTCGAGTTCGAGAATCCGGCTCATGAGCGGATCGCCGAAGTCCTCGAGCGCATCGGTGGTCTCGAGACGCTCCAGTGGTTCGATCGAGTTGGCCGACCAGGCCTCTTGCACGATTCCGAAACGCTCTCGCACGCAATCCCCGAGTTCTCGGAGCACTGCGAAGACCGAGGGATGGGCTGCGAGCAGCGAGTGGTCATCGGCCGTCTTGGCAATGCGCAGGCAGAGATCACCGATGCGTTCGAGCGCGGTGAGCACCCGGATCACGGACACGACCAGGCGAAGGTCGGTCGCCCGGGGCGCCTCGCGAACCAGGAGCTCGTAACACTGCTCGGTGAGGGAGACGTGCATCGCGTCGATCTCGTCGTCTGAACCGAGCATGTCGGCTGCGATCTCGGGATCGCCCGAGGCGAGAACCTCGAGTGCCTTGTCGAACGCGTTGCCGACCAACAGGGTCATCAGCTCGACCTGAAGTCGCAGCTGATCGAGGTCATCATCGAATTGTCGTCGCATCAGCCGGGGTTTCTCCGCCGAAGTCACCAGTCAGTCCTCTCCGGACACATGTAGGTGAGACTAGGCCCCGGCAATGACACTGGCGAAGAAAAAAGATGGCCAACAGGTGAATCAGGGGCAAAGACCGGGTCGCTCCTCCGGTACGGGTGAGGATTCACCGTCGAACTGCCCCTCCGCCGGCCGTGGCCGTCCGCTCGGCCTGCCTCAGTCGCTCGGCGGGCGACGGATGCCGAGCAACGAGCCGGGCCATGCGTCCGGGCGCCAGATCGCTGCGATCATGCTCGTGCAACGAACGCATGGCGGCGAGATCCGGGACACCGACGGTCGCCATGGCGTCGAGGTCGGCCCTACGTTCGTGTGACCGGGACCGCCAGGCTTCGAACAGCCCGACGGGCAGGGCACTGAGCGCCACGACCCCGACCGCCAGTGGCCAGTGACGCGGGTCGACCACACCGCCCGCCGGGGAGCCGCCTTCGACCGGACCACCCTCGGCCAGCCCGACACCATGCAGCAACCACCGATCGGCCAGCCACCGATCGGCCAGCCACAGTGCGCCGACCTCCGCAGCCAGTCCCACCAGCGAGATGAGGAAGGCACGCTGGTGGTGGCCCCGCCGAAGGTGGCCAATCTCGTGCGCGACGACGAAGTCTCGCAACTCGGGGTCGGCGTCGAGCAGCGCGTCGCTACAGAGCACCCGGGCGCCCCCGATGCCCCCGAGCGAGACCGCATTCATGCCGGCCTCGAACGTCGTCACCATCCGACCCCAGGCCACCTCCCCCACCCCGCCGGCGGCAGCGATCGTGGCGAGTTCCGACTCGACGTGCGGGTCGAGCGGGACACCTCGATGGGCCAGCCTCGCCGCAATCGGACCGCTGACCGCCAGCCCGGCCGCACCGCCCGCCACCACGATCAGCGGCCACCACGAGGTGGCCGACGCCGCACCGATCACCAGGGCCGCCACGATGGCGCCGAACGCCGCCACGCCGACGGTACCGACCAACGACACCACGAGGAATCGATCGACCGGAAGCGTCGTTCCCTCGCCGAAGCGGGGCTCGTGCCGGTACTCCATCCAGCTGTCGACCAACACCCGAGGCGACCACAGCGCCAGTGCGACGCAGGCCCCGGCGAACAGCGCCTGCCGAGCACCGAGCCCACTCCCCGGGTCGAGCACGGCACGGACCACGAGCAGTGACAGCAACAAGCCCGTCGCCTGCATCGCCGTTCGCGCCACGGCTGCTCTCGCCAACGGCTCGTGGTAGGCGCGCGAGCGGTTGATCGCTGCCTCGTCGAACCATCGGCTCGGTGTTGCGGGAGCGGCCCAGAGGGTCGAGCCGAACATGAGAGGGAATCAGCGATCGAGCAGCTCGATCGCCTGCCCCAGGAGCGTGCGGTCATACTCGTAGGTCAGGAGATCGGCTGCTTCATCGGCGGTGCACCAGCGAAGCTCATCGACCTCGTCGTTCTCGACGAAGGTTCCCTCGGTGTGTTCGAGCAACCAGTAGTGCACCGACTTGGAGCGCTGCTTGTGATCGACATAGAAGACCGTGGGCAACGCCGGGCCGACCGCTCCCCCGAGGCCGGTCTCCTCGAGCACCTCACGCAGCGCCGCTTCGAGTTCGGTCTCACCGATGTCGAGCTTGCCCTTGGCGAACGACCAGTCGTCGTAGCGAGGCCGGTGGACGACGGCGAAGCGCCGCTCCCCATCCGACCGTCCCCAGACCACGCATCCTGCTGCTCGCACCTCGATCTCGGTCATCCTTCGACCTCCGGTTCGGGCAGCGTCGGTCGGCGGCGCACCAATGGCCGATGCAGTTCGGAGCTGACATCGATCGTTCGATCGAAGCCGGCGCGCTGGCGAGCCAGGGCCTCGAACGCATCATGGGCCTGGAACGTACCGCCCCGGATGGGGCGGTACTGGTCGTCGGTGCCGAGTTGCCAAGCGAGTTCGTCGTCGGCCAGCACGTACTCGATCACCTGATCGAGCCGGGCTTGACCCGCCGGGTCGTCGATGCGCACCAGGGCCTCGACCCGTCGATCGAGGTTCCGCGGCATGAGATCGGCCGACCCGATGTAGTAGCTCGGTTTGTCAGGACCTTGCCCGTTGGCAAAGTAGAGAATGCGCGAGTGCTCGAGATAGCGACCGACGAGGGATCGGACCCTGATGTTCTCGGACAATCCGGGAATCCCCGGCCGCAGACAGCAGATGCCTCGAACGATCAGATCGATCGAGACACCGGCCTGGCTCGCGAGGTAGAGCGATTCGATCAGATCGGCGTCGACGAGACTGTTGAGCTTCAGGACGATGCGCCCCTGTCCCTGCGGCATCGTACGCTCGTTCTCGATCAGGCTCGCCACGCCGGTGCGCAGCGAATAGGGCGCAACGAGCAGGTTGTCGAACGCCACGCTGTTTCCATAGCCGGTCAGGAAGTTGAACAGCTGACTGAGATCTTCGCCGATCTGCCGATCGGCGGTGAGGAGTCCGAGGTCTTCGTAGATGGTGGCGGTCTTCGGGTTGTAGTTGCCGGTGCCGATGTGGCAGTAGCGCCGCAAGGCGTCGTCTTCCTCACGAACGACGAGCGCGGTCTTGCAGTGGATCTTGAGCCCGACGAGACCGTAGGCGACGTGGACACCCGCCTCTTCCAGCCGACGGGCCCACTCGATGTTGGCCTGCTCGTCGAAGCGGGCCTTCACCTCGACCAAGACGGCCACCTGCTTGCCCTTCTCGGCTGCTTGGATGAGCGACTGCACGATCGGCGAGTCACCCGAGGTCCGATAGATCGTCAGTTTGATGGCACGGACCATCGGATCGTTGGCGGCCGACCGGACGAACTCACTGACCGAGGCCGAGAACGAGTCATAGGGATGGTGCAGCAGGATGTCGCCGTTGCGGATACGAGCAAAGAAGTCGGCCGGAGACTCGACCTCCTGCAACTCGAGCGGCACCACACCGTTGAACGAATCGATCAGGAGATCAGGGCGGTCGATCGAGACGAGCTGCCAATAGCCCGTGCAATCGATCAAGCCCCGGTAGTGGTAGACGTCGTCGCCCTCGAGGTCGAGCTCGCGAAGCAGGAGCTTCATGATCTCGGGCGGCATGGTGTGGTCGACCTGAAGCCGGATGGCTCGACCGAAGCGGCGTCGCCGCAGCTCGAGTTCGACGGCCTCGAGCAGATCTTCCGCCCCTTCGTCTTCGAGACTGATGTCGGCGTTGCGAGTGACTCGAAACGGCCACGCTCCGGTCACGTTGAATCCAGGGAACAACTGGCCGACGTGCGCGGCGATGACCTGTTCGAGCGCAACGAAGCGCCCGGAGGGCAACACGAGGAATCGATCGATCGAGGGTGGCACCTTCAGGCGAGCGAACCGCTGACGCCCCGACGACGGATCGAACACCTGCACCGCGAGGTTCAGCGACAGGTTCGAGATGTACGGGAACGGATGCCCCGGATCGACCGCCAGTGGCGTGAGGATCGGGAAGATGCGCGTCTCGAACTCATCGGCGGCGAACGCTCGCTCGACCTCGTCGAGCTCATCCCAGTCGATGATGTCGACGCCCTTGGCCGCCAGTGCGGCACGCAGGGAATCGGTGTGGACACTCTCGAGCCGGAACAACTGGCGATCGGCCAGTCGTTTGATCTGACGGAGCTGGGCGAGTGGCGTGTAGCCGTCGGGCGGGGTTCGAGTGATCCCTGCCGCCACCTGGTCCTTCAGACCCGCCACTCGCACCATGAAGAACTCATCGAGGTTCGAGGCATAGATCGCGCAGAACTTCAGACGCTCGAGCTCGGGTTCAGATTCGTCCTCGGCCCGCGCAAGCACCCTGGCGTTGAAGTGGAGCCACGACAACTCCCTGTTGGTGAAGCGGCTCGAGGTCTCGATGTCGTCGTGATGTTCCAACACGGTCTGCTGGCAGCTCCTTCGGGATTCGTTGAGTCAAACATGCCACCGCTGCTGCAGGGCGTCGCGGCGGTGAACAGCGGGAGACGAAGCGGTCAGCCGAACTGATCGCCGGCGAGCATCGCCGCACCCACCACGCCGGCATCATCGAGACGTTCGGCCAGGCGCAGCTCACAGACCGAAGAACCAAACCCGCCGAAGCTCTCGCTGGCCATGATCTTCGAGACGAACCAGTCGCCGAACTTGTCGATGACACCCCCGCCGAGCACGATCCGCTGGAGATCGACCAACGTGGCGATGTTGCCGATGCCCTGGGCCAACGCATCCGCTGCGTCGCCCAGGAGCTCATGCGCGAGCTCGTCGTCGGCTTCGATGGCCCTGGCCAGGTGTCGCGACTTGATCGGCCCGGCGGCCGCCTGGGTGACCAGCATGGACGACACGCCGTTCGCTCCCCTGGTTCGGATCTCGCGTTCGATGCCGGCCTTGCCGGCGTAGGCCTCGAGATGCCCGAACCCGCCACAACCACAGGGACGACCGCCCGGAACCACCGTGATGTGTCCGATCTCGCCTGCCATGCCCCGTGAGCCCGAACGCACGTGGCCGTCGAGAACGAGACCGCCGCCGACGCCGGTTCCGACGAACACGGCGAGCAAATCGGCAACGCCTTGGCCTGCCCCGACTCGATGCTCGGCCAAGGCTCCGCAATTGACGTCGTTGCCGACCGCCACCGGCTTGCCCAGGGCGGACGACAGCGCAGCGCTCACTGCAACGGGATTGTCCCAACCGGCGATGTTCGGGCAGCGGCTCACCACACCGTCGACCCCGACCAGACCGGGAAGTCCGATGCCGACGGCCTCGGTGTCTTCCCAACCTTCGAGCGAGCGAACCGATTCGATCACGACGTCGAGCACGTCGGCCGGTCCGGTCTTCGGGGTCGACGCCTTGGCGCGACCCTCCGACCAGCCGGTCTCGGTATCGACGATCCGAGACAGCACCTTGGTGCCGCCAAGATCCACGCCAACGACGCGCATCAGGCGTCCTGCTTCACACCGGTGACCGAGCGGAGGGTCACTGGCGACGAGATGGCGGTTCGTCGCCGAGGTCCCAATCGACGCGGATCAGCTCCCGCTCTGCATCGCGATTGACCCGCTCACGGTTACGGCGGAACTGTGGATCGTGGCGTGGCAGCAGGAGCAACCGAGCAGTGACACGAGTCCAGAACTCGTCGAGCATCGTGGCATCGCCGAAGTGACGGTGGAGTTCCCAGTGCGGAGCCACAGGCCCGGTGTACACGATCGAGACGTGGGCCACCGGGGCAGGCGCTTCTTCGAGCGTCGCAACATCAGACATGACGCCAAGACTACAGCGATCCGCACTCGGCAGGCAGTTCCATGGTCGCCGGCCGAGCATCACGGCCCCACCGGTGACGGAAGATGGGCCGTTCGACATCTTGACGCCCGCGTCGACTGGAGAAGTTTTCTCATCGTCTGGGAACCATTCGCCTCCGCCGAGCGTCTGAAGAACCATGGACACCAATTGGATGGCCGACGGAAACTGCAACAATCACCCGCCCGCTGTTTTCTTTCCGAGCGACGGCGTCGGCGTCGAAGTAGCAAAGAAGATCTGCGCCACCTGCCCCGTGCAAGCCACCTGCCTCGAGTACGCACTCGGCGCTCGTATCGATCATGGCGTGTGGGGGGGAGCCTCGGAGCGTCAGCGCCGTCGCATCCTCAAGGCTCGACGAGCCGAGCGGCGACTCACTGCCAGCTGACCCTCGGGTCGACGGCCAGCGGAGGCCCAACCGCCTCCACCATGCTTCACACCACCGGACCCGTCAGCGCGGGTCCGGTTGCCGTTTTACCTCCGCTTTATCCGACCGTTCGAACACATCGGACTCCGCGTTTCGCCGGGCTCGAGGGTGGGACTGCGCTCGCCACTCGGGCGCGGTCGCTACTCGGGGAAACCGAGCTCGGCCACCAGTGCACCGACCGTGGCGTTGAGGGGGTTCTCCGCCCGTGGTCTCGCATCGGCCAGCACCTCGGCCATCTCGGCGGGTTTCAGGCCCACCACCGCCACCACCGAGTCTTGTGTCTCCACGATCATCAATTGGCGGCCCTCATCGACCCAAGCCTCGGTGCCGTCGAACCGACGAAGCCCGTCTGGCCCCAAGGCCTCGAAGTCGGCGCGTCCCGGTTTCTCGAAGACCGAGACGGCTTCGTTGCCATGCGAGTAGATCGCCTGGCGAAGATCTTCGGTCACCAGGTCGGCCTCGTGCTCGAAGTCACTCGGCAGGTCGAGAGGATCGCTGCTCAGGTCAACCATTTCGACACTCGGGTCGCTCGCCATCAGCGCATCGAGGGAAATCGACGCCGACGGCGACGCCCCGCTCGGCAATCCCGCGGCCACTGCGGCATGACGAGAGGTGAGCCAATCGAGCGAGAACTCGGCCCGCCCCGGCCCAACGACACCGAACGCCACCACACCGATCAACGCCGCCGCCGTCACCCCGACCGCAGCGACCGCTGCTCGACCGGCGTGCAGCGGGCGATGATCGATGGCGGCCTCCAAGAAGCCGGGCGGTGGCTCGACTTCGGGAAGCGAACCGAGGAGACGAGCGATGTCGTGCTCCCAGTCTTCTTCCTCCCACAGATCGTCGTTCATGGTCGACCCTTCCGGCACTGGTGGAGGGCTCGCCTGCTCGCCGTGTTCGCTCATGCGGCCATCGCCTCCCGCAATCGACCGCGCCCACGATGGATGCGGGAACGAACGGTGCCGATGGGAATGTCGAGTCGTTCGGCGATGTCTTCGTAGGCGTAGCCGAAGACGTCCTTCATGATCACCGGGAGTCGATACTCCACCGGTAGGTCGCCGAGCAGATCTTGCAGGTGCTGCGGCAGGTCGCTCGCTTCGAGTTCGGCCTCGATGCCCGAGGAGCCGGCGATGACCCGGTCGGGTTCGTCGGGCATCGGCACCGTGGAGCGTCGCTTGTCACGGCGGACCCGGTCGAGAAAGGCATTGGTGGTGATGCGCCCGAGCCAGCCCTCGAGATTGCCGGGCTGATAGGTCGCCAATCCTCGTCTGACTCGCAACAACACTTCTTGCACCAGATCCTGCGCATCGTGGTGGTTCCCAGTGAGGCGGTACGCGACGCTGTAGATGAACCGACCGTGAGAGAGAGCGACCTCTTCCCATGTGGGAACTCCCGAGGCGGCCCGATCAGAGTGTGTGCGACGAGAACGTGCCACGTGTTCCCGCCCTCCGATCGTGAATCCACAACGGCGGGCAGGTGGGGGAAGTTCCCGCTGTCGAACGATTTGCTGGTCGTCAGTCCTTGGTGGGTGTGCTGTCGTCGGAGGCAGCGCTGTTGCTCTCCGACAAACCGTCTTTGAATTCCTTCTGCGCACGACCCAGGTTCTTCGCGAGCTGCGGCAGCTTGGCGCCGCCGAACAACACGAGGAGAATCACCAGGATGATCAGAAGTTCTTGGGGCTTGAGTCCTGCCATGACCGAAGAATACCCCCGTTTGGCGACGCATCACCGGCGGGCGACGAACACCGGCCGACGAGCGACCACGAGGCCTCAGCCGAATTGGGCGCTGACGACCTCGACCGGAGTGGCCGCTGCCTCGCGTTCGAGGGCTCGCTGACGACGGATACGGCGTCGTTCACGCTCGCTCATCCCGCCCCAGATGCCGAACTTTTCGCCATTGGCCAGCGCGAACTCGAGACAGTCTTCTCGCACGACACAACCACGACAGACCTCTTTGGCCTCTCGGGTCGATGCGCCGCGCTCCGGGAAGAACAGGTCGGGATCGACCCCGAGGCAATTCGAGAACTCCTGCCAAGTCGTATCCAGCACCAGCTGTTTTCGCCCACTTCGCATGACTGCCAACTCCTCCGCTACGCCGGTCCTCGATGCGGGAGTGTCGAGAGGGTGCGGGACCGGGTCTTGCTTTCCACCTGGCACGTCAGCAGGAATGCCAGAGAGATGGTTCGGTCGAAGCCGTTGCTTCGAGCATTCCCCACCCAACGCCGCGCCAGGGGTACGATGTAATTACAACGGTGCGATTCTGCCGTGTTCAACACCGTTTGACAAGGAGAACCTGGGCTTTTGCCTGCCCAAGGCCCGGATTTCTGTGGTTTCCCGACCGGCCCTCGCCTTTCTGGCGCGCCGAGTAGCCACTTCGCCACTCTTCGTGTGTCGGCGGTTGGGGTCGGCCAACTCGATCAGGCCGAGCCACGCCCCTTGAGCAATTTGCGCTTGTGCTCGATGAAGTCGACCAGCACGTAATCGCCCAGATTCTGCGGCGTGGTGAAGAACGCGCGACCACGGTTGATCTCGGTCAGCCGTTCGACGAAGCCACGCAGACCGGAGTCGGGATCGAGCATGAACGTGTTGATCGTGATGCCGGCCTTGGTGCAGCGCATCACCTCGGCGAAGGTCGCCTCGACCGTCTCGCGCAACGGCGGATAGCTGAACAACGGCGAGCCGTCGGGCAGGAGGTGAGCGGTCGGCTCACCGTCGGTGATCATGATGATCTGCTTCGTCCCTGACTCCTTGGCCAGCATCCGCTGCGACAGCTTGAAGGCGTGATGCATGTTGGTGCCGTAGACGAAGTCCCAACTGACCTCGGGGAGGTCGGCGGGCTTGAGCTCGTGAGCCATCTCGGAGAAGGTCACGATGCCGAGGTAGTCGTTGGGGTACTGGCTCGAGATCAGCGAGTACAACGCCATGGCCACCTTCTTGGCCGGGAGGAAGTTGTCTCGCATCGGCATCGAGAGCGAAAGGTCGAGCATCAGCACCGTTGCCGACCGCACCTGTCGTTCGGTGCGTTCGATCTCGAAGTCCTCCGGGGTCAGTTGCACCGGCGTGCCGCCACCCGTGCGGCGAATGGCATTGCTGACGGTCTTTTCGATGTGGAGGTTGAACGGGTCGCCGAACTCGTACTGCTTGGTGTCGTAGTTCCGCTCGTGACCGATGCCCGACCGATCGGTGTCGTGCTTGCCGATGCGGTTCGGATCCATCTTCGAGAAGAGATCGCCGAGCGCTTGCTGACCGAGGCGCCGCAGACCACGCGGGGTCAACTCGAGCCGGCCCTCCTTGTTCTGCACGAGACCGGAATCTTCGAGCATCTTGGCCAGTTCCGAGATGCGTTCGAGGCTGGCCGCCTCTTCTTCGCCCATGAGGCGCCGGACCTGTTCGAGGTCGACCTCGGCGAGGGCTGCGGGTGACGACGGGTTCTGGAGGAACTGCTCGAGCTGATCGAGTTGGCCGAGTTCGGCGAGCATCTGCGATGCGTCCGCCATGCCCAGCGGGTCGAAGCCGGAGAAGTCATAGCTCTGCTGCCAACCGGCGTCGGGGAACATGCCCTGGAGGTTCTGGCTGAGTCGGCTCATCTCGAAGTTGAGGTCCATGTCTTCGAGTAGCTGGTTGGACAGGTCCATCAGCTGCTGACGCTGCTCGGGCGTCATCGAGTTCAGCAGCGCCTGCATGGCGGCCATCTGCTGTGCCATCTGCTCGAGCAACTCGTCGAGACTCTGCGGGTTGTTCGGGAAGAAGTCGCCGTAGTCCTCCATGAACTTGTCGAAGTCGGGCTCTTCGCCATTGGCCCGCTGCTCGAGCATCTTGTTGAGCTCGGCCATCATGTCTTTCATGCGGGCCATGTCTTCGGGTGACATGTTCTCCATGCCCTCGGCCATGGATTGGAACTGTTGCTTCACCAGTTCGTTGCGGAGCTGTTCGACCAGTTCGTCGAACTTCTGCTGCGCCTCGGCCGATTCGAAGTCGTACTTCTGGAGCGCCCGGACCTTGCCGGCCAGGTCGTCGGGGAGCATGCCCAGCTCCATCTGCTTCGACGCCATCGAATCCTTGGCCAGCTCGGCATTGCGTTTGTCGGCTGCGGAGGTGTCGGGGTCGGCGAGCTGCATGTCGGCCAACGCCTCACGGTCAGCGAGGCCCTGACGCTCGGCGTCCATGACGTCGTTGAGGGCGTCGTTGATCTCGTCGTAGACACCGCCGAGGTCGTGATTCTCGAGTCGCTCCCGGCGCTCCTGCCGGAGCTTCTCCATGATCTCTCGCAGCCCCTGGATCCGTTCGCCGTTGCGATCGTCGAATCCTTCCTGCATCAGCTTGCGCAACGCCGCCATCGGGTCGCCGTGATAGAGCAGGTCGTCGGTGAGTTGTTCCATCACGTCGAAGGCATCGAGCTCGAACCCCTTCTGTGTGCCGTCCCAACGTGAATACCGAAACCGGTTGCCGATCATGCCCACCGACCCTACTCGTGGCCCGCAACCCGTACCCGGTCGGGGGATATCCCCCATGACGCAGATGCCTCCGGCCGCGACACTGACCTCGCACCCAGGACAACGCTGCACTAGCGTCGAAGCGCTGGGTGCGACACACCTAGGCGCCGGGTTCATCCCCGACGCCATCGGAGGAGGGCCGATGTCCATCGATCACTGGTTCGCTGCTTTGCGGCACCGTTCGTTCAATCTCACGAGTTCCGCCCTGGCGTCGGTCGGTGTTGCGGCCGTCGTGCTCACCTCGTGGATGATCACCACCAGCAGCCCACGCTCCGAGGTGCAGGTCCGCCTCTCCGACGGCGCCGTTTGGCTGCCTTCCCATGCGCTCGGCGGGGTGAGCCTGCTCGACGGGGGCTCCGGTTCCATCGCCACCTCCCTCGGGGTCGCCGACAACAACGACGACTTCGATGTCGTCCAGTGGGGCTCCGACGCCCTGATCGTCAACACCACCGACGGCACCGTCGCCCGGCTCGACGGCTCTTCCTGGTCGATCACCACCGGACGAGTGCAGTTCGCCAAGCCGGGCGAAGACATGGCCGTCGTCGCCGGCCACGATGTCGGTTGGCTGGTCAAGTCGGGCTCGGTCGCCCCGCTCGACCTCGAATCGCTCGCCCAGCGAGACGCCGTTCCGGTTGGCTCGAGCTTCAGCGACGGCCTCGTCACCGAAGATGGCAACCTTCTCTACGCCAGCAACGAGCCAGACACCCCGGTCCGGGAGTTCTTCATCGACGGCTCTCCGGCCAAGGACGTCGACCGACTGCAAGGCCCCACCGCGCTGGCCAATCTCGGCTCCACCGACGCCGCGGTCGACCTCGACGACCACTCGGTCTGGCTGGCCGACGGAGGCCGGGTGTGTGACCGGCTCGAGGTCGCCCCGACCGCAACGCTGAAGGCCAACGGCGCCGACGAGCATCTCTTCGTCGTCGCCGACGACGGCAACGCCTTCCTGTGGAATCCCCGTGAATCGGGCTGCCCGAGCGCCGACGACTTCCTGACCCTCGGCACGAGCACCTACGGGCGCCCCGTGCTGACCTTCGGCTGGGCCGTCGTCCAAGACATCGAGTCGGGCGAGGTCATCGTCATCGACTTCGACGCCCTCGACAACGTCCAGCGGCGCTCGCTCGAAGGCGTCGAGGCCGGCACCGAGGTCCAACTCGTCGCCGAGAACGGGGCTGTCTGGTACAACGATCCCCAGTCGTCACGAGCAGGTCTCATCCATCGCGACGGCACCATCGAGCCCGTCTCGAAATACGACGAGTCGAGCGGCGGCGGCTTCGTTGCTGCTCCGCTCGGCGACGAAACGAACGACGACGTCGCGGTCGCCGGCCTCCAGACCACGGCCGACGCCCAGCCAGAGGAGGCCAACGCACAGGCGGCGGCGCCCGACGGTTCGACCACGCCCACCACCGCACCGCAGAACGATGGCGGTGGACCGGCACCGACCACGCCCGACACCTCGCCTGCTGGACCCGAAACCGAGAACACCACGCCGGTCACCGACCCCAACCGGACACCCGATCCGAGCACCAACCCCGGGACCGACCCGACCACCGACACCACGGCAACGCCGGGCACCGAGAGCACCACGACCACCGAGAACCCTGCGCCACTCGCCATCCAGATCGGAGCGAGCGGCACGCAGGTCGCATCGGGCGGCACCTTGCACTTCAGCTCGATCACCACCAAGGGCAAGCCCAACTTCTGGGAACTCCAGGTCTCGCCCAACACCGGCAAGCAGGCCGCATTCGAGACCTTCGGTGAGTTCGACTACACCTTCTACGACCCGGGCACCTACACCGTGGCCATCAAGGCCTGCGATGTCGACAACAACTGCGTCTCCCCGGCCGTCCGGGTCACCGTGGTGGCAAACCCCGACCTGATCCCACTCGAGGCGTCGTTCACCGGGCCCACCGACGCCGAGGTCTCGGCGAACGTCACCTTCCAGAGCACCTCGCAGGGCGATCCCGGAACCTATCGTTGGACCTTCCCCGGCGGCAGCCCCAACTTCTCGGTATCGCCCAACGGCACCACCAGCTGGACCGAGCCCGGCACCAAGACGGTCACGCTCGAGATCACCCGCGGAAGCGAGACCTCGACCTTCACCCGTGACATCACGATCCTCCGAACGGCACCGGGCGGGCCAGACTCGCCGTTCGCCATCAACTGCACGCCATCGACCATGGGCACCGACGAAACGGCGACGTGTTCACTGGTCGGCGACCCGAACGACTTCTGGGACCTCGCCTTCACCTCCACCGTGCCCAATCCGGCCCAGGCCACCCGGGGCCCGAGCGGCCCCGCCAGCTACACGGTGTCGTCGGGCGTCGAAGGCACGATCTCGGTGACCCTGACCGGACGCGACAAGGTCAGCGGCAACGACCGCAGCGACACCTTCGGCATCAGCGTCGCCGACACGGTCGCCCAGGTGCTCCCCAGCGGGAGCGTCTCGGGGCCGAACACGGTCCAGGCGGGGACCACCAACAGCTTCAGCGCCCCCGGAACCAACATCGCCTCGTGGAGCTGGAGCGGACAAGGCTCCCCCACCTTCAGCAACCCCAATGGTGAGAGCACCACCGTGCGCTGGGCGAATCCCGGCACCTATCGGCTCGATGTCGTGCTCAGCGGAGCCGGCTCGATCACCGTCTCGAAGACGGTCACCGTGACGGCGCCTTCACCGACCTTCTCGTTCAACCCGACGTGTGCTCCGGCATCTCGCCCGGCCGACGGAACCACCGCCGCCACCTGCCGGCTGTCCGACGGCAACCACGCCGAGTTCACGAACCTGACCTACAACGTGTCGAACCCGAGCGGGCTCACGCTCAATCGTTGGGGTTCGCCCGGTGAGGCGTATGTCGCCTCCTCCGACGCCGGTCAGGTCACCGTGACCGTGACGGCCACCCACACGGCAACCGGAACCGCCGTGAGCGGGGGCCCGTTCACCATCACCTTCACCGCCGTCGGCACCACCTCCACGACGGTGGCGGCATCGCCGTTCGGCATGTCCTGCAGCAATTACAACGTGCCGGCCAACGGCAGCGAAGTGGCCTGGTGCACCCTTGACGGCGATCTCGCCGACTTCAGCGGCCTCACCTACTCCATCAGTGCGCCCAACCCCGGAGCGCTCAACTCCTGGGGCGACTACCGGGGCTACAACGTCGGCTATGGCGAGCCCGGCAATGTCACCGTCACGCTGACCGGCACCGATCTCGCCACCGGCAACCCGGTGAGCGCCAGCCGAACGATCACCTTCGTCGCCGTGGCCACCACCACGACATCGACCACGGCGCCATCGACCACGACGACCTCGACCACGGCGCCACCGCAGCCGACCCAGCTCACCATCAGCTGCGGCGCCCCCAACGCCAGCCGTCAGGCCGGCTGCCAGGTCACCGCCGACCCATCGAAGTTCTCCGGCTTCAACTGGAGCGCCTCGCCGCCCGATGCCAGCCTGCTGCAGTGGTGGCCGGCAGGAGACGTCATGTCCTTCCAGTACGACGGTCCCGGCACCGTCGGGGTCACCCTGACCGCCACCGACATCGCCACCGGCACCGTGGTCTCCGCCTCCAGCTCCGTCACCTTCCCCTGACGAACCCCGTCGACGCACACGCCATGCTCGCCCGAACCGTCACACGGTTCGGGCGACGGCGCGTTCACCGGCGACGAGTTCGAACCGTCGACCGACGAACCCACTCCCGCCAACCGTCGGCGGTCGAACCCGGTTTTGAGTTCCACCGCCGACACATGGCTCGAATGGGCGCCACTGCCGACACTTGACGGCGGCGATCGACGGGCGCTCGACGTCGACGGGCGCTCGACGTCGACGGGCGATCGACGGAGGGCAGTCGGCGGGGAGGGTTCAGGAGAACAACGAGCGGGGGTCGAGGGCGGCCGCGAGGCGTTGTCTGACACCCGCCTGCTTGCGGGCGAGCTTCACCGCCGAGCTGCTCAGTTCCCAAGCCTTCGCTGCCTGGGCGTCCGACACCGGAGCGGGTGCATAGAGCGCGTCATCGATCATCGGCGCGAGATCGCCCACCGGCATTGCCAAATCTCGCAGGTCGATCACCTCGAGATGCTCGGCCACGTCGAGAGCGGACAACGACCGAGAGGCCGGCAGACCCAGCTCGACGAAGCGGTCTCGCAGCTCTCGCCAGGCGCCCACCACCTGGCGATCGGGATCGACGCTGCGACGCCGCCGGGTCCGCCGAAGCCGTTTCGCAAGCAACACCACGGCGGCGTACGACAGCGGCATCAGCGGAACGAGCAGCAACCACCACAGGGCCGAGCGGCCGTCGGCGTCGCCCTCGGGTGGAAGCAGGACCGGTTCCTGGAACTCGGGCAGCTGGCCCTGCGAGGCATCCTGACCCGAGGAGCTCACCGCCGGTGTACGAGCCGACAGCTCGTCGGAGGTGTTCTCGCTGTTCGTCGGATCGAAGCCGACCCACCCGAGGCCGTCGAACCACACTTCGGGCCAGGCGTAGATCTGTCCCTCGTCGACCGTCTGCTCGGGATCGTCGGCGGTGAGCGGGTCGTCGAGGCGGTACCCGACGACGACTCGGGAGGCGAGGCCCATCTCTCGGGCCAAGACCGCGAACACGGCCGCCGACTGTTCCGAAAAGCCGATCCGGGACACGGTGGCGTTGGGATCGTCGGGGTCGGGCTCGGGCCGGAGGTAGCTGGTCAGCGCAGCGAGACTATGACCGGCGGGCGCGTCTTCGTTGTAGCCGAACGACGTGCCGCGTAGATCGGCCTCGAACTGCACGAGGCGCGCTTCGATCGGATCCTCGGCGCTCACCACCGACTGGGCGTAGCCGGCGAGCACTTCGGCCTGGCCCTCGGTGGTCTCTGGCCGCTCTGAGGCGTACCGCAGCGAGCCGGGAACCTCGCCCGGCGGCGTCAGCTGTTCAGGGCGCATCGGTGCCAGCTCGACGGTGCTTCGGTAGCCGCCGATGGACGGATCGACGCTGGCAACGGTGCCCGAGCGCGGATCCCAGGCCAGTCCGTCGCCGACGAGGTTCCTCACGATCCCCACGCGAGGCAGGAACCGGAAGGGATAGGCCGAGGCGATCTCGATCGTCTGGTTGACCGAGCCCGGTCCGACACCGGCCACCTGTTCCGGGGACGGAAGCCGCGAGCCCGCCGGTTCGAATTGGGCCGTGGTGGACCACACGCTGCCGTCGTAGGTGTCGAGCGTTGCGACGGGGATCAGGGAGATCTCGGCATCAGTCGGGAGCGCATCGAGACGAATCGTGAACACGTCGGCTGGGACGTCGGCAACGAGTCCGGCCTTGACGCTCGCCAGCGGGGTCGAGGCTTCATAGATGTCGAGTGGGCGTGCGAGTTCGGCCCGAAGATCGAACGGTTCGTCGCCGACACCTCCGACCGCCGACGACAACACCCCGGCAGCACCCGCCAACAGCGCCACGAGGCCGACTCCGAGAGCGATCTGGCGTACCGGGGTCGAGGACCCCTCATCGGCGAACTCGGCGCCTCCCGGTCGACGGAGGCCGCCGATCAGCAGGGCGACACCCACGACGGCCGCCATCGCCGAAACGAACCACCACGGCAGTCCGTCGATCGAGACCGTGTAGGCGAGGGCAACGCTCGTTGCCAGGAACAGCGGGGCAGCGACGAGCGCAGCGGAGCGTCGCCGCAACACGATGGTGGTGGCCCACCAGGCGGCAAACGAGGTGACGACGATGGGCGGGATCAGGAATGACCTACTGGAAGGAATCAGCAGACCGGTCGAGGCGAGCGACTTCCACGAGTCGATCAGGTCGCCGGGAAGGTCGGCTGCCGCCGTGTTGTAACGAGCCAACAGCCCGAGCAGGACCGAAGCCAGGAAGGCGACGAAGGACACCGAGGTGGTGCGGCGCAGGAGGAAGGCGGCGATGGCGACGACGCCACCCCCGACGCTCGCCACCACCAGAGGCAGGACATGGCCACGATCGGCGAAGATGCGTCCCCAGAGCACGAGCGGCAGGGCAGCGCCGACCACCATCGCAACGACGCCGACGAGATCGAGGAGCGAGAACCGGGCCAGCGCCGTGCGACGATCACGGTCGACGGTGGTGTCCTGCGCGAGGTGTGCCGGCTGCACCGATGGATCGGGCAGATCCGCTTCGGCGAGCGACGGCGCGAGGTCATCGGTCATCGTCATCCGAACTTCGCCTTCCACCGGATGGCGACCTCGGCACTGTCGGTGCCGTTGAGCGTGACGGCACCCGGGATCCTCATCGGCGGTCGATCGAAGGTCTCGCCGACCTGTACGACGGTCACCATGTCGAAGCGTGGGCGAACTCGGCTGATCCCGGCGGTTCGTTCCACCGGGGGCTGACCGGTGATGGCACCGAGCGACACCCCCTCGGCACCCTCGGCGAACCGGATGACCCCGTTGAGACCGGGATCGGCATCGGTCGGCTGGATGCCGGCCAGGATGCGCATGATGGCAACACGGCCTTCGCCCGAAGCGGCTGCGTCGGCCGCGAGTCCACCGGTGGTACGGAACATGACGGGGTAGTGACTGCTGCAACCGGCTTGGACCAACGAGGCGGCAATGCGAACCGCATCTTCGAAGGAGTCGCCGGAGTACGACCCCTGCCACGTGTCGAGCACGATCATGAGGCGCGGTTCGCTGGTGATGATGTTCTTGCGAACCATCAAGGTGCCGGTCTTCGCAACCGAGCGCCAATGGACGAGGCGGAGATCGTCGCCGAGCTCGTAGTCACGAAGACTGTGGAACGAGATGCCGCCCTCGTGGGGCTGCTCGGCGGCTGCTCCCTCGAACTCTCGACGGTGTCCGGTCGGCAGTGGTGACATCGGGTGGACCGCTGGGTAGACGATCAATGACGAGGTCGACCCTCGGTGCGTCGCGGCACGAAAGAACCCGAACGGATCGACCCGCTCGATCTCGAGCGGGCCCACTTCGAAGTGGCCCCGGCGATTGGTCGGCAAGGTCAACAGCGACACATGGGTCTCGCCCGCGTTCACTGCGGGGAGGGCGACCGAGTGGCGATGGCCGGCAATCCAATCGGCAGCGATGATCGGAGCACTTCGCCGCTTGCCGGTGTTGGTCACCGACACTCGCGCCGAGGCCAACTCGCCCGCGCCGACCACCGGCGGTGATACCTGTTGGCTGGCGACCAAGGACGGGCGCCAGGCAACGAAGAGAGCCCCGACGGCGACGGCCAAGGCCAACAGGCCACCGAACACGACGAGGAACGTGTAGCCGGTGGCGAGACCGACGACGAGACAGAGCGCGGCGACGATCAACGCCCAGCGGCCGTTGGCGGTCATCAGATGCGGAGTTCCGGAAGCGGAACGGCGTCGAGTGTTCGCTGGATCAGGTCGGCGCTCGTGAAACCCTGCAGCTCTGCTTCGGGTGAGAGCAGCATGCGGTGGCCGAGTACGAAGGGGGCGAGCTCTCGCAGATCGTCGGCGGAGACGAAGGTGCGCCCCTTGGCCGCAGCCCACGCCTGACCGGCCTTGATCAGCGCGAGGCTGCCGCGAGGAGAGACGCCGAGGCGAAGCTCGTCCATCCGGCGGGTGGCCGCCGCGATCGTCACCGCATACTGCTGCAGCGACTCGGCGACGTGGACCGAGCCGGCGACGCCGATCATCCACTCGAACGCTTCGGCGGTGACCGCAGGCGTGAGCTCCTCGGGGCGCTGACCATGGAGGCGATTGGCGATCGCTTCGACTTCGGCCTCGTGGCTCGGGTAGCCCATGGCCATCCGCATCATGAACCGGTCGATCTGGGCCTCGGGAAGGTGATACGTGCCATCGAACTCGACCGGGTTCTGTGTTGCGATGACCACGAAGGGTCGAGGCACGAGATGCCGTTGGCTGTCGACGGTGACCTGCCGTTCCTCCATGACCTCGAGCAGTGCCGACTGGGTCTTGGGTGATGCCCGGTTGATCTCGTCGGCGAGCACGACGTTCGCAAAGACTCCGCCGGGGTGGAATCGGAACGAACCCGCCCCGGCGTCGTAGATCTGCGATCCCGTGACGTCGGTCGGCAGCAGGTCGGGGGTGAACTGGATGCGATGCATGGTCGAGCCGAGAGACGCCGCGATCGCCTTGGCCAGCGTGGTCTTTCCCGTCCCCGGGACATCGTCGATCAGGAGATGACCCTCGGCCAGCATGCAGGTGAGGGCGAGTCGGATCTCACCGGGCTTGCCCCGGATCGCGCGAGACACGTTCTGGTGGATCGACTCGAATCGCTCACGGAACGCCTCGACCTGGCTCGGTTCGACTTGGATGCTCATTGCTTTCCCTCCTGGACTGCGTCCACCTTCGTTCGATCGAGCCGGCTCAACCAGCGCGTCGCCTGCTGCTAACCACTGGCCAACACGAGATAGCCACCGACGCCGATGGCAACGATCAACAGCACGATGAGAATCATCATGAGCGTTCGAGAGGAACCGACCGGCTGCGCCTGCGCCGGCACGGTCTCGAACCGGGCCGTCGCTGGGGTGTCGAGCGAAACGGGCGTGCGCATTCGATGGCGTGACTCGGTCGAGACCGACGCCAGCTCGCTGTCATTGCCGCCGGATCGGGCCGAGGGGTCGAGCGGCGGCGAGTCGCCGAATCCCGCCGACGACGGCGCTGCGGTGGCCGGGCCGGTCGCAGCCCCATCGGGACGAGCCGGGGGCTGCGGCGCACCGGCAGGCGGCGCAAGCCGATCGGCGCTGGGTCGGGGCACGGACGGCGCCGACGATGCCGTGGGGGCTGACGAGGCCGTCGCTGCCGGGGCGATCGGCTGTGGTGGAGAGGCAGGCGGGAGCGGCGGTTGTGCGGCCGGTCCGGAGGGTGTCGGTGGCTTCGGTCCAGGTGCGGGAGGCGAGGGCCCCGGTTGGACGGTGGTCGACGGTGGCGGTCGAACCGGTGACGGAGGGGCCTCGACCGCCGATGACACGGTTGGGGTGAACGACGAGTCGGCAGCAGGGCCGTTCGGCGGTGGGGCGATGCTCGACGATGGGGCGATGGGGCGACGAGATTCGGGCGTTGCGGAGACCGTGCGAGTCTGGGCTCGAAACGACGAGGCGACACTGACCGGCGCCAACGAGGCAGCACCGAACCCGGCTGCCCCGAGGGCGACGGCGTTCTTGGGGTCGGAGTCGATGGCGATCGGCACCCCGAAATGCGACGAGAGCAGTTCGCTCACCAGCGGAATGCGGCTCGACCCACCAACGAGCAGGATGCGACTCAGGTCGGTCGGCGAGAGATCGGCGCTGCCCAACACCGCATCGAAGGCTTCGAGCGTCTCGGCCAGGCGCGGCCGGATTCGCCGTTCGAACTCCGAGCGCGTCAGGCGAACCGACGAGGTTGCTGCCCGCAGCGGAACTCGGATGTCGGCGGAGGTGTCGACGGAGAGCAGGCGCTTGGCGGCAACGCAGTTCGACCGAAGGTCGTAGGCCGCGGCCATGGTGGCATCGTCGTCGGCACCGAGTTCGACCTCGGCCTCGGCGAGTACGTACGACCAGATCGCGTCATCGAAGTCGACCCCGCCCAGTCGCTCGATGCCACCGGCCCGACCAGCCGTTTCGAACCCGGTCTCGGTTCGCCGCATCACCACGGCGTCGAAGGTGCCGCCCCCGAGGTCGTACACACCGATCAGTTCGCCGGGCTCCACCCGTTCACCCTGGACGTAGTGAGCAGCAGCGGCCGCCGGTTCGGACATCAAGAGTGTGGTCGAGCCGTCGAGGTCGACGGCATCTCGGAGCAGATCGACGCGAAACCCTCCCCAGTTCGCCGGGTGCGTCAGCACGACGACCGAAGGCGGATCACCCCGGCGAGACGTCACGAGCGAGAGGACCCAGCCGAGGAGCTCGCGGGTCAGCGCGAGCGGGTCGAAGGCCGTGCCGGCCAACCGAATGGGCACGTCGTCGCCGAGGCGACGTTTGAAGTGCCGGGCCACCCGAGTGGGGTCGCCGGCGGCGCGCAGCTCGGCGGCCTCGCCGGCGAGGAACGCCCCCTCCTCGCGGAGGAACAGCACCGAGGGAACGCTGTAGCCGCTGGAACCGAGCGAGAGCATCTGGGGCGCGACGCCGGGGTCACACACCGCAGCGGCGGTGAACGTGGTCCCCAAATCAATGCCAATGGCGTAGCTCACGAGTCCCTCACCGCTTGCCCTCCGGCCAGATTCGACAAGAAGCCGAAACCACGTTGTAGCAGACCGACCCGCCGCTGTCCTCCTGTAGAACGCGCACCACCGGTGACGCGCTGCGCAGCGATTTGCCTCGTTCCTCGGCCTCATCGATCGACCTCGTATCCTGACCCGATGGAAACCGATGGGTACGAGGCGATCATCATCGATTGGGCGGGCACGATCACGGTGCCGCTGCTCGATGTGGTGCTGCATTCGGCCAACGAACTGGGCTTCACCGCCGACGATCTCACCAAGGCCTTCGAGGGCCTCGCCGGCTATCTGAACGATCCCGATTCGATCTTCCATCTGGCGGAGACCGGTCAGATCTCCGACGACGAACTCCGCGCCCACATGGACCAGATCGCCGAGGGTGCCGGGCAGTTGTTCGAGGCCGACCCCCCGTCGATCTTCTTCGCCGCCGACCGGCCCGAGATGATCGAGCTGCTCGAGGAGCTGTCCGAGACCGACACGTTGGTCGTGCTGGCCACCAACAACTTCGTAACAGCCCAAGACATCTTGGCCGCCCGCTACCTCGAGAGTGGACTGGTGCAAGCCATCGTGAATTCGGCACTGGTCGGCATGCGCAAGCCCGACCCGGCCTACTACTCCTTGATCCTCGAGACCTTCGAACTCGACCCTTCCACCACCCTGGTCATCGACGACTCCGGCACCAACCTCGAGGTGGCCCGAGACCTCGAGATGGGAACGGTGTTGGTCGGCAACGACACCGCAGCCGCCGTGGCCGAAATCCGTCGACTGGTCACCGGCAGCTGATGGCTCCCGACCAGCGTCGAGGCGTGGTACTCACGTCGGCCGAACTCGACGGCGTGAGTCCGAGCGCCGACTGGTCCTACTGGATCGCCAAGGGTCGGGCGCCCCAGAGTTTCGATCGGGGGATCGACCTTCCACGCTGGAACGACGATCTCGAGCTGGTCGCCGGTCTCGGCACCAACGAGGTCGTGCTCACGCTCGAATGGTCGAGGCTGGAACCAGAACCTGGGCATCGCGACCCGGTGGCCACCATGCTCGTTCGTGACGTGATCGGCGCAGCTCGCGATCGAGGCCTCTTCGTCTGGCTCTGCTTGCTCGACGGCACTGCGCCCGGCTGGTTCACCTACGACGAACACGGGTTTGCCGACCGTCACGCCCGCCAGATGCTGTGGCCCCGCCATGTCGAATGGGTCGGCGAGACCTTTGGCGACCTCGCCGACGGCTGGATCCCGATCCGTGAACCGGCCCACCTCGGCCTCCGCTCGCGCTTCATCGACCTCGCACCACCCGGCGGCACCAACGGCATCAAGGGGGCCGAGGCGATACGCGACCTCGCCCTCGCCGAGGCCGACGCCTGGCGCATCCTGCGCGGCTCGGCGCCGGTGGCGACCTACCAGACGGCCCGAGTGTTCGTTCCGCAACGAAGCGTCGAGCACGGCACGACCAACGTGAAGGCGGCCCGGGAGGTCGCGAACTTCGACAGCCTGTTGCTTTCGCCGTGGCTCCAAGCCCTCGTCGATGGCCACGTCCAGGCCGGCGATCTGCCGAGTCGTTCGGTGCCGCATCTGGCCGACGCGTTCGACCACGTCTTCCTCCAACTCCGCCCACCCATCGTGCTCGATGGTGAAGGCGTATGGCATGCGCACCCGATGACCAACCTCGTCGACCGGCTGGGTGAGGGGTTGTCGCGGGTGGCCGATCACATCGGTGGCCGACCGCTCACCGCCGTGGCCGATCTCGCCCCTGCACCCACCTCCGCTCAGGGCCAGGCCGACTACCTCGACGAGCTCATCACCACGGCGACGAGCATCGGCATCGATGGTTGGCTGCAATCGAGCCCGATCGACGGATGGCACTGGGAGGCAGGCGAGCACCTCGATCCCGGCATCATCGACCGCGATCGTGTCGCCAAGCCGGTCGCTCAGGTGTTCGCCGCCGACCCGTCGCCCTCCTAGCCCCGACTCCATACTGATGCCGTCGTCGGTGGCGAACTCCCCGTGATCGACGTCGGTGGCACGGACGAACGGGGAGGGCGGCGACGCCCCGAAGCGCCTTACCGCGAGCGGTAGGCCGATCGGGTGCCGATGGCGTCCTTGTTGAGCCGCTTCGACAGGTGCATGCCTTCGAGAATGAGTTCGATCGCCGAAGCAGTGGCGGCGGCCTTGCCCGAATCATCGAGCCCTTCGGCCTGATCGCCGATGAGTTCCGCAACCGGAACGGCCAGCGCCGGAACCTGCGCCATGAGATCGACGTAATCGGCGACGGGTACGTCGTCACCCGAGGAGGCAACGATGTTGTCGTCGAACGCATCGGCAACCTGCCGAATGCCCTCGCCCGAGAGCCGCCGCTTGAACATCTCGACGATCGCACTGCGCATCAGGTGATCGATCACCTCGCCGTCGCGACCCTCGTCGAGCGCCTCGATCTCGATCTTGCCGGCCGTCGAAGAAATCAGTGCATCGAGGTCGCTCACGCGCGGCACGACGGTGCCACTGTCGCGGCCGACTTCACCCATGCGCAGCGAGCGGCGGACCGCAGCGGCGGCCAACGTCTCGAGGTTGGAGACCGTCAGACGGACCGACACGCCCGATGCCTGGTTGATGTGGCCGCTGCCGCGGGCGGCATGGGTGAAGGTGGCGATCAGCTCCGACATGAAGTCGGGGATGAAAACGGTCGGCCCGTCGTCGGGGATGTTCGCCTCCTGCAACGCGATCTCGACCTCGGTCTCGATGTCGAGCGGGTAGTGCGTACGGATCTGGGCGCCGAAGCGATCCTTGAGCGGCGTGATCATGCGGCCGCGGTTGGTGTAGTCCTCGGGGTTGGCCGACGCCACGAGCATGACGTCGATCGGGAGGCGCACCTTGTAGCCGCGGACCTGGACATCGCGCTCTTCGAGCACGTTCAGCAGACCGACCTGGATCCGCTCGGCGAGATCGGGGAGTTCGTTGATCGCGAAGACCCCGCGGTTGGTGCGAGGCACGAGTCCGTAGTGGAGGGTGAGTTCGTCGGACAGGTAGCGCCCTTCGGCCACCTTGATCGGGTCGACCTCGCCGATGAGGTCGGCGATCGAGGTGTCGGGCGTCGCCAGCTTCTCGCCGTACCGATCAGAGCGGTGCACCCAGGCGATCGGGGTGTCGTCACCCTCGGTCGCCAGGAGATCACGGGCGTGGCGCGAAACCGGATTGTGGGGATCGTCGTTGATCTCGGACCCGGCGACGATGGGCATCCACTCGTCGAGCAGGTTGGTGAGCGAACGGATCATGCGGGTCTTGGCCTGTCCCCGTTCGCCGAGGAACACGATGTCGTGCCCGGCAAGGATCGCGTGCTCGAGCTGTGGGATGACGGTGTGCTCATAGCCCTGCACACCGGGGAAGAGGTCTTCGCCGGCAGCCAGGCGAGACAGGGTGTTCTGGCGGATCTCTTCCTTCACCGAGCGGGAGACCCAGCCGGATTCGTTGAGCTGGGCGAGGGTGGCAACATCAGGTTGAGTAGTCACGGATTCCGACCCTAGACGGCGAACGAGCGGAGCGTCATGCCGGGCGGGAAGCGACATCACGGTCGACACACCGGGCTAAGGTCGCCCTGTGGATCTTTCAGGCTCGTGGCGGGCCGCACCGCTCGACGCCGAACTGAACCGGTCGGGGGCCGATCCCGACCTCGATGACTCGAGTTGGAACACGGTCGTTGTGCCGGGCCACTGGGGCGAGACGCCGCGGTACGCCCACGCCCAGGGCCCCCTGCTCTATCGGCGTCGGTTCCGACACGAACCCGTGCAACCCGGCAAGCGCTCGTGGCTCGCCCTCGACGGCGTCCTCGCCCAGTCCGAGGTCTGGCTCGACGGCCAGTTCGTCGGCGACACCTTCGGTTACTTCGTACCCCACCAGTTCGAGATCACCGAGGCACTGAACCAACGAGAAGACCATGCCCTCGCCATCGAGGTGTCGTGCCCCGATCCGGGCGCGTCGTCATCGAAGCGGAGTCTCACCGGGTCGCTGCAGAGCGGACCCCTTGCCCCGTCGGGCTCACCCGGGGGCATCTGGCGCCCGGTTCGCATCGAGCGCACCGGCCCCATCGCCATTCGGTTCGCCAGAGTCATCTGCAACGAAGCAGACAAGTCGAAGGCCGTCTTGCGGGTTCGCCTGGTGGTCGACGCGCTCACCGCCGGCGAGGTTCGCATCGATACGTCCATCACCGGACCCGACGGCGAGTCCGCCGGCGGCGGTGCCGAGACGCACACGCTGGCGAGCGGTGAGAATCGGCTCGAATGGTCCGTCACCATCGACCAGCCATCGTTGTGGTGGCCGGCGGCGCTCGGCAACCAACCGCTCTATGAAGTCGGCGTGGCGGTACGCACGCCCGACAACGAGGTCAGCGACCGCCGCCATTGGCGAACCGGCCTGCGCCGGGTGTCGGTCAACAACATGGTGTGGCGAATCAACGGCGAGCGCATGTTTGTCAAGGGAGTCAGCCTCGGGCCACAGGACCGTTTCCTCGGATCGATGGACACCGGCGTCATCGCCGATGATCTGCGCTCGGTCCGAGACGCCGGACTCGACCTCGTTCGGGTCCACGGCCATGTCGCTCGGTCCGAGCTCTACGAAGCAGCCGATCGCCAGGGCGTCTTGCTGTGGCAAGATCTTCCGCTCGTCGGGCCCTATGCCACCTCGACCCGCAAGCTGGCCCGCCGCATCGCCCGAGATGTGGTCGACCTCCTCGGCCATCACCCATCGGTTGCCGTCTGGTGTGCTCACGACGAGCCCAACGGCCCGCCGCTGCCCGAACCCAGCCGCGGCACCCAGCTCGAACCTCCGACGGCTCGCCGACTCGGTCGCCACCTCTTCCCGAGCTGGAACCGCTCGGTGCTCGACCCGTTGCTGCGTCGCGAAATCCGGTCGGCCGACACCTCTCGGTCGGTCATCGTTCGATCGGGCAGCCTGCCACTGCTCACCGACCTGTCGGCCTCCGACCCACACCTCTGGTTGGGATGGCACTCGGGGACCTACGAAGACCTGCCCGAACTGATTCGCCAATGGCCTCGCCTCGGCGCCTTCCTCGGCGGCTTCGGATCGCAGTCGGTGACCGTCGCCGACTGGGACGAATCGGCACCACACTTCCCGTCGGCCCAGGCCGGCGCCTTCGATCGCTATGTTCCCCGTCGGGCCTACGCCGACGGCGAGAGCTGGGCCCATGCCACCCGCTCGTATCAAGCAGAGCTGCTGCGCTTCCACATCGAGACCATCCGCCGTCTCAAGTACTCGCCCGCCGGCGGGTTCTGCCTGCTTTCGCTGATCGACGCCGACCCCGACGGCGGATTCGGCCTCCTCGATCACGAGCGCCACCGCAAACCGGCGTTCGATGCCGTCGCCGATGCCTGCACACCCGTGGCCATCGTCGCCGATCCGCCGCCGCACATCACCACGGCCGGTTCGCCGATTCGCCTCGCCATCCATGCCATCAGCGATCTGCGAGTCGGACTCGACCAGGTCGAGGTGATCGCGACCGCATCGTGCGGCGCCTGGTCGCATCGCCAGGTCTGGCGGGGTGCACTACCGGCCGACTCCTGCCAGTTGATCGGAACGATGTCGTTCGAGGTCCCCGACCTGAACGGCCAACTGGTCATCGACCTGTCGCTCCTGGGCGCCGACCGCGCCGCAACGAACCGGTATCACACCGTCGTCATCCCCCCGTCGGAGGCCACCACTCGGTCAGCCGTTCCGCGCTGAGCGACGCGTCGACACGACCCGGGAGTCACCCGCTCTGCCGGTGGCCGGCGATCTCGCCGGACCGCCGTTTGATGAATAGGTGCAGGGTTTGGGTCGTGTCCGCTGAATGCGGCTACGTTTTCTCCCGCCCGGTGACGACGCTGTCCCGGGTCCGCAACTCTCTAACGGAGGCACACGGTGGCCACGCCGACCCTCGATCCAACGTCACGACCAGGCTCGCCCAAGGGATCGAACCCGCTCCGCCCCAAGGCGCGTGATCTTCCCTTCCCGCTGAACATGTATCAGACGGCGGTCGGCAAGAAATGGGTCATGGCAGTCACCGGCCTCATGCTGTACGGCTTCGTGCTGTTCCACATGATCGGCAATCTCAAGATGTACTTGGGCCAGGTCGAGCACAACGGCGTCATGGACTACGACATCAACATCTACGGCGAGTTCCTGCGAGATCTCCTCGTGCCGCTGATGCCGCGTACCTACACCCTGTGGCTGCTTCGCATCGGGCTCATCGGCGCCGGCATCCTCCACGTGATGTCGGCCTACAGCCTCACCCGGCTCAACATGGCGTCCAATTCCCCGTATCAGTCAAAGCAGGACTTCATCGCCGCCAACTTCGCCTCTCGCACCATGCGGGTCAGCGGCATCGTGGTCGGCGCCTACATCATCTTCCATCTGGCCGATCTCACGTGGGGCGTGATTCCCGGCTACGAATGGGAGCGCGGCGAGGTCTACCAGAACCTCGTCGGGTCACTCTCCAATCCAGTCGTCGCACTGGTCTACATCGTCGCCAACATCTTGTTGGCGGCGCACCTCTATCACGGGCTCTGGAGCATGTTCCAGAGCCTTGGCCTGAGCAACCCTCGCTGGAACAACCTCCGCCGAGGTGTCGCCACCGGCCTTTCACTTCTCATCCTGATCGGCAACGTGAGCTTCCCGATCGCCATTCTGTCCGGCATCGTCGACGTCAACTAGGAGCCACGATGATTCTCGATTCCAAGATCCCCGAAGGCCCCATCGAGGACCGCTGGGACAACCACAAGTTCAACATCAAGCTGGTCAACCCGGCCAACAAGCGGAAGTTCAAGATCATCGTGGTCGGCACCGGCCTGGCCGGTGCCTCCGCCGCTGCCTCCCTGGGCGAGCTGGGCTACAACGTCGACGCCTTCACCTTCCACGACTCCCCGCGTCGAGCCCACTCGATCGCTGCGCAGGGCGGCATCAACGCCGCGAAGAACTACCGCAACGACGGCGACAGCATCTTCCGCCTCTTCTACGACACGGTCAAGGGCGGCGACTTCCGCAGCCGCGAGTCCAACGTGTACCGCCTCGCCCAGGTCTCGGTCGACATCATCGACCAGATGGCCGCCCAGGGTGTGCCCTTCGCCCGTGAGTATGGCGGTCTCCTGGCCAACCGTTCCTTCGGTGGCGCTCAGGTCTCGCGTACCTTCTATGCCCGTGGCCAGACCGGCCAGCAGCTCCTCCTCGGCGCCTACCAGCAGATGATGGGCCAGGTGAAAGCGGGCAAGGTCAAACTGCACACGCAGAAAGAGATGCTCGACGTCGTCCTCAAAGACGGCGAGGCCTGCGGCATCGTGGTCCGAGATCTCGTCACCGGCGAAATGAGCAGCCACTCCGCTCACGCCGTGGTGCTGGCAACCGGTGGCTACGGCAACGTCTTCTACCTCTCCACCAACGCCATGAGCTGCAACGTGACCGCCGCCTGGCGAGCACACCGCAAGGGCGCCCTGTTCGCCAACCCGTGCTACACCCAGATCCACCCCACGTGCATCCCGACCGCCGACGAGTTCCAGTCGAAGCTGACGCTCATGTCGGAGTCGCTGCGCAACGATGGCCGCATCTGGGTGCCACGTAGCCCCGACGAAACCCGGCGGGCCCGAGACATCC
This sequence comes from uncultured Acidimicrobiales bacterium, assembly GCA_963698395.1. Taxonomy (GTDB): domain Bacteria; phylum Actinomycetota; class Acidimicrobiia; order Acidimicrobiales; family SZUA-35; genus JBBQUN01. The sequence continues at coordinate 1,103,507 of CAVOQQ010000003.1, read as the reverse complement.
CCGAGGCCGAGCGCGACTACTACCTCGAGGAGAAGTATCCGGCCTTCGGCAACCTCGTTCCTCGAGACGTCGCCTCGCGCAATGCCAAGACCGTGGTCGACCAGGGTCTTGGCATCGGCCCACAGAAGAACGGCGTCTACCTCGACTTCGCCGAGGCCATCAACCGAGATGGCCGAGACGCCGTCGAGGAGCGCTACGGCAACCTGTTCGAGATGTACGAGCGGATCACCGGCGAGAATCCGTACGAGATGCCGATGCGCATCTATCCGGCGTCGCACTACACGATGGGCGGCCTCTGGGTCGACTACAACCTGATGACCAACGTGCCGGGTCTCTACGCCGTGGGCGAGGCCAACTTCTCCGATCACGGCGCCAACCGTCTCGGTGCTTCGGCGCTGATGCAGGGCCTGGCCGACGGCTACTTCGTTCTGCCGTACACCATCGGCGACTCGCTGGCCCCGAAGTTGGGCACCGACCCCGTGCCCACCACCGACCCGGTCTTCACCCAAGCCGAGGCCGACGTTCGGGCCCGCCTCGATGCGTTCCTGGCGATCGGCGGCACCAAGTCACCCGAACACTTCCACCGTGAGCTCGGCAAGCTCGTGTGGGAGCACATCGGCATGGCCCGCAACCAGAACGGTCTCGAGAAAGCCATTTCCGAAATCCGAGCGCTGCGCGACGAGTTCTGGAAAGACCTCCGAGTCCTGGGCAACGACGACACCATCAACTCCTCCCTCGAAAAGGCCGGCCGCGTCGCCGACTTCTTCGAACTGGCCGAGTTGATGGCTCGCGACGCTCTCGACCGTGAGGAGAGCTGCGGCGGCCACTTCCGTGAAGAGTCGCAGACACCCGAGGGTGAAGCGCAGCGGCGAGACGACGAGTACTCCCATGTTTCGGCCTGGGAATGGCACGATCCAGATACACCGCAGACAAAGCATCGTGAAGAGCTGACGTTCGAGTACGTCAAGCCGTCGCAGCGGTCCTACAAGTAGGCCGGGGAGCATCCATCACATGAGCAACATTCTCAATCTTCACCTCCAGGTGTGGCGCCAGGACGGCCCGAACAAGCCGGGTGGCTTCGCCAACTACGAGGCAACCGGCATCCCCGACGACGCCTCGTTCCTCGAGATGCTCGACATCGTCAACGAGCGCCTCATCGAAAAGGGTGAGATCCCGATCGAATTCCCTCACGACTGCCGTGAAGGCATCTGCGGTACCTGTGGCGTGATGATCAACGGCCGAGCCCACGGCCAGGAGCGGGCAACCGCAACCTGTCAGCTCCACATGCGGAAGTTCTCCGACGGCGACACCATCGTCGTCGAACCGTGGCGGGCTGCTGCCTTCCCGGTGCTGCGAGACCTCATCGTCGATCGTTCGGCCATGGATCGCGTGATCGAGGCCGGTGGCTACATCAGTGCTCCCACCGGAACCGCTGCCGACGCCAACGAGACCCCCATTCCGAAGGAGGTGGCCGACTCCTCGATGGATGCCGCCGCCTGCATCGGTTGCGGCGCCTGCATCGCTGCCTGCCCCAACTCTGCCGGTCAGCTGTTCACCTCGGCCAAGATCTGGCATCTCAACTCACTGCCTCAGGGGCAGCCCGAGCGCTACCGCCGCACCGAAGCGATGGTCGAGACCATGGAGCAGTTCTTCGGATCGTGCACCAACCACGGGGAATGCACCGACGCCTGCCCCAAGGAGATCAGTCTCGACTTCATCGCCTACATGAACCGTGACTACATGAAGTCCAAGCGAGTCAACCGCCGCCTCGCCAGCCAGCGCTGATCACCTGCGACGACGTAACGCCTCTTGGTGCCCATCCCTCGAGGGGTGGGCACCGGCGCGTCGAGGGTAGTTCTGTGGACCGAGATTCGTCCCTCATTGGGATAGCTTCGGTGCCGTGGCAAAGATCGCGCTCCAATTCCTCCGAGGCTTCTTCATGGGCTCGGCCGACATCGTTCCTGGTGTGTCCGGTGGCACCGTCGCCCTCATCCTCGGCATCTACAAAGACCTCATTCACAACGTTCGAGGCGGCGCTCACGCGCTCAAGCGCCTCGTCACCGGCGAGCCGAGCGGCTTCATCGACGACCTCAAGGCGATCGACTGGCTGTTCCTCATCCCGCTCGGGGCCGGCGTCGGCGCTGCGTTCCTGCTGCTTCGACACCCCATGGAAACCCTGCTGGTCGATCATGCCGAAGGCACCGCTGCGGTGTTCTCCGGACTCGTGCTGGCCAGTTCGGTGCTGGTCTGGCAGCAGCTCACGACCCGTGACCCCCTCCGGCTCGGTGTACTCGCCGCGGTCACGACGGCGGCGTTCGTCCTCCTCGGGTTCCAATCTGGCGCGATCGCCGATCCGGCGATCTGGATGTTCTTCGTGACCGGCGCCATTGCGATCTGCGCGATGATCCTGCCCGGCATCTCTGGCTCGTTCATCATGCTGATGCTCGGTATGTACACCGGCGTGATCACCGGCGCTCCGGTCGAACTCCTGGTGTTCCTCGTCGGTGCCGTGATCGGCCTGGCGCTGTTCTCGTCGTTCCTCAACTGGGTGCTCGAGCATCACGAGCAGACGGTGCTGGCTGCTCTCCTCGGCCTCATGCTCGGGTCGTTCCGGGTGCTGTGGCCTTGGCCCAACGGCGTCGGCGTCGTCTCCGAGGAACAGGCCGATGTGGTGAAGGGCACCGTGATGCATCTTCCCGATGCCGGTCAGGCCCTTGGCGGTCTTGCCCTTGCTGCTGGGGCATTCGTGATCACGATGGTCATCGTGCGGTTGGCCGACGCCGATCAGGAATCGATCGAGGAAGAACTGGCGCCGGCGCCCCATAGCGCATAGCGCCACACCGCTTCCCGACTCGGAACGAGGACTTCCGACACCGGCTCGGGCCAGTCGAGCGGAGCGGCACCGACCAGCAACCGGTCGGGTTGGTCAGGGCCCCACCAGTGGGTGCGGATCGCCGGCCCCTCCACCTCGTGTTGCCCGTCGGCATCGAGCAGGAGCCCGTGCCCGATCCCGAGTTGTCGGTACTGTTCCGGCGTCTCCCACGAGGCAGCCGCGGTGGCCTCGAACTCGAGCTCCCATCCGAGCGGCGCACGATCCCCGAGCGCACGACCGAGAAGCGCCCGGGGATCATCGAGCGACAGGCCGAAGGCTTCGAGTCCGTAGCTCCAATGATCGAGTGCCGTCTCACAGACGTGGTCGGCCCACAGTCCCGATGTTCGGAGTTCCCAGCCATGCTCGGGGAGCGGAATCTCGTCGTCGGCGACGACCAGCGGATTCCGACCCGCCCGCAGAAGCACCGCAGCGAACGACACCTGGGACACCGCCGGCTCGGCAACAAGCGACAGTGCCACCGAAGCAAGGCCGAGGTCGTGTTCGGCCGCCACGAAGAGCTCGAGACGGTGGCCTTCGAACCATCGCCCAGCCAGACCGATCGGCGGCTGCCGCCGCTGTTCGAGATCTGGCGTCACGTCCATCGCCGGCTCCGCACGCCGCCACCGTACCCGCCGGTGCTTCCTGGCTTCGCCGATACTCTCCAATTCCTCCCGAGATCGTGCACGTCAAGCGTGGCGAGGTTCCGGTTGTCGGCCGGTGAGGCGCTCGAACGCCTCGGAACGATCACGCCAGGTGGTGGTTTCGGGCGGATTCTCGACCATCAGCATCTGCTGAATGACAAACGCCGCGTCTTCGGCCCCGCGTTGATTCCAGTCCACGTCGGGGTCATTCCAAGCTTCAAGCCCTCGGTATTCGAGATGGGCGGTGCGCTGTTCGTCGCTCAGATTGGCCTTCTCCCAGGCATGCGCGAGCTCGTGGGTGACGACGAAGTCGAGGTCGCTGCATACCCTGATTCGCCATGGCGTGTGCAGCGGTTGGAAGCGACCCAGAGCGCCATCGCATGACGCAGGGTCATCGAAGAAGGCGATGTCCAGATCGGGGAGCGCGAGGCCCCTCCCGACGAAGCGATCAACGGCCTCATCAACCCTGGCATGCTTCTCCGCCGTGGAAGCAACGATCTCGATCCTCGGTCGTCGTGAGACGGGTGCTACCACGGCCGTCTCATGAACGGGTACGGCGACGATCCGCGGTGCGTCGCTCGCAAGGTCTGAATCAAGCTGCCCACCTGCTGCCAACGTTTGAAAGGCCACGACGACCGAAATCATCCAGATGATCGCGATGGCGGCCCGGCTCATACCGGGAACGATCGGGTAGCGGCCTCACCGGCCGATCGCCGTTTGGACGCAGGCTGATCGCAGTCAGCGGTTGCGGCGGCTGTCCACCACAACCGGAGACGAATTCCGCTGGCAGGGTGATGAGGAGCGAAGTGATCCGCTGGAGATCAGCGATGGTCGTGGAATTCCACGCCGGGGTGCAATCGATCAGTCGGGGGGAAGCGGGAACTGGTTGCAGATCGCCCGGTAGCGCTCATCGACAGGCCCCCACTGGGCCCACTCATCGGCTGTCAGGTTCGAGCCCGCGCTGGTACAGGCGATCGTCGGCCAGGTATCGATGTCGAGGTTCCATATGAGCGCGCTGGCTTCGCTGGCAGTGACGAGCTGCAGAATGTCCCCGACATTGGAGCCGCTGTTGGTCCCCTGCGCTGTCGAGAAGTCGATGCCGATTTGCTGTCCGCTGGCGACGTCCCAGAGCTGCCCGGAACCGTCAAAGTTGGTCAGCAGGAGCGAATCGTCGTCGGAGAACAGCAGCGCGCCGTCGTTCCAGGTGTTACTCGTGCCGACCGCTCCGGTCATGGTTCGAATGACCGAGAAGGTTCTTCCATCACGGATCGAGATGCGGCCAGAGGAGGAGGCAGTGGCGAGGAGCGAACCGTCACCATTCCAGTAACCGACCGCGATGTCGGCGGCGTTCAGAGCATCGATCTCGACCAACGTCCACGTCGCTGTCTCCCAGAGCTGTGACCGGCCGAGCTCGTTCGATACGAGAAGCCACTCTCCGGTCGGATCGAATCGCACGCCGGTTGGCCCGAACCGCTCGCTGTCTCCCGGGGGCAGAGGTAGTTCCCCGATCGCCTGGAACTCGGGAGGCGCCACCAGGTCGACGACAAGCGACCCGATCGCGTAGATCAGTAGATTCGGACTCAAGTCGCCGGCTGACGCTGCACGTTCGCCGATCTCGGCGGCGAAGAACTCTGGTCTACCTGTTTCCAGAAGGAAGATCTGCTGTTGGCCACCACCCTCGCTGGGCGTGGTCATGAAGATGGGATCGCCAGGCTCGGCCGCCGGGACCTGAGCGAAGACCCCTTCGGAGGGCAGCCCCTCCAGTGGGACCCAGCCACTGTCGGAGTCCCGCTCGAGCACCCTGATGGGGCCGACCGTGCCAGGCGGGCCCAACACGACGAATCGGCCACCGCGACTGATCGACAGATTGCTGGCGAGCTCGGGGCGGGGAACCTCGTCGGTCAGCGGATTACCGCCACCGCTCGACAGCATCGCGATGCCAAGAGGGTGCGCGACGGCCACTCGCTTGGCGTTTGGCGATGAGCTCGCTGCACTGATCGACGAGAGCCCAACATCGATCGTTCGACTCTGCTGACCGGTCGTCGGGTCGACCGATGTGACGCTGCCGTCCGTGAGCGTTGCCTGAATACCACCCGCCGGGTCGGCGACGGTGGCAACGATGTTGGGGGAGCCGCCGCCGAGAAGCCCTACGACCGGATCGCCGGTTTCCAGCGCCGGCCAGTCCCTGTCGAGCGCCAGACGGTGGACGGTGTTCGTTCCGAAGACAGCGAGCCGATCCGACTCCATCGTGGCTCCGACCATTCCCACCGGAATCAACTCTCCGGGAGGTTCCACTCGGGTCAGGTAGGTCGGCCCTCTGAGCGTGTCCCCCTCCCAATTCAGTTGCCGAACGTACGCTCCTGTTCCGACCAGCACGAAGTCCCCGAACGCCTGCAAGTGGGTGTAGACCGGGATGTCGGCGAACATGAAGCCGTAGAGGAAGTCGTCGCCCAGTACCGGTGCACCTTGCTCGAAGAAGTTCTGCGCCTCTTCGAGGTCGGTCTCGAATCGATCGCCGGACTCGTCCCACCCGGTGATCGTGTTCGTCATGTCGCTTGCCACGAAGACCGAGGCGTCGGGATTGATGGCGATCGAACCGATCGGGTCGTCGAACGTTCGTTCGAGTCGGATGGACAGCTGATCACCGACATCGAGGACGAGAACGGCAGGCGCAGTGCTCGCGACGGCGATGACGGGCACCTCACTCGCCGACGTCATTCTCGCCTTCTGCGTCCATGGGGTCACCGGTCCTCGGCCGATGTCGAGCATCAGCGAGTCGAGCAGAGCACCGGTGCTCGCATCGAAGAGCTCGAGACCGTCCTCGCGGGCAGCGACGATGCGGTCGTTGACAAGCCATTCGACATCGATGTACTCAGTGCCCCAGCCGAGGTGACCGATCAATGGGCCAGCCGTACTCAATGTGGCTTGTAGCGCGCCGAGGGTGGACGGGCCTTGTTCACGTTGATAGGCGGCGACGGCGAGCAGCATCGCGGCCCGTGGGTTCGTGCTCGCCAGCGATTGTGCGGTCGCAACGAGCCGTCCGGTCTCGGCGTCATACGCAGCGGTGCGCGCGTTCGATCGCTGATCGAACGCGACGGTTCCAGCGATCAAGGCGAACGCAAGAAGCATCCCCACGCCGGCAAGGAGCCGACGAAGCCGCCGGTTGGTCTGGACCTGTAGAGCGAATCGTTCATGCTCGGCCGCTTGTTCGGCCATACGAAGCTCGACTCCGGCCCGCAGGAACTGCTGTTCGAGCGGTCGTAGGTCCTCATCGTGGTCGGCCGCCCAGGCGTCGGCGGCCTCCAGCCTCCCACCTCGATACAGCTCGCTCTCCGGCCGCCCAGCCGCGTCCCATTCGCGAGCCGATGTGCTGAGGTGTCGCAGCAAGCGAAGCCCGTCGCGGTCGGTGTCGAGCCATTCTCGGAGCCTCGGCCACTGCGTGATCAACGCTTCGTGCGCCACCTCGACCGTCGGTTCACGAGTGGTGGGGTCAACGTCGAACGACACCAGTCGGGCAGCGCCATAGCGCTCGAGGGTGTCGTTGACCGCCTGACTCGACCCGAGCTCGCTGCGGTGTGCCCGACGTCGGGTGTCTTCGGTACCTTCACCGAGTGCAACGAGCCGCCCGAACACGCTCCGAATCGCCGCTTGCTGATCGAGATCGACAGCGGCATGAAGCTCCTCGGCTCGTTGGGCGACCGCCCTCGCCATGCCCCCTGCGGCGTCGTAGTCGGATCTTCTGATGAGCCGGCGATCGCTACGATCGAAGGTCTGGGTGAGCGCATACTGGAGCAGCGGCAGACTCCCCGGTTGACCAGCGACGTCGGACATGATCCGAGTGACCAATCCAGGTTCGTAGCTCGCTCCTACCGATTCGGCAGGACGAACGATGACTTCCTCCAGCTCATCGGCGGCAAGTGGCGTCACAGCAATCGTCGCTGCCTTCATCAGCGGCGCGAACTGCGGGTGACGCAGCGGCCGGTCGTAGAAGTCCGCTCGGAGCGTCGCCACGATTCGAATCGGTGCTCCATGCTCGCTGACCGCAACGGAGACCGCTTCGAGGAAGTGATCCGAGTCGTCGCTGGATCGTTCTGAGGTGAACAGTTCCTCGAACTGGTCGATCACGACGAGAAGCATCGTGTCGTCATCGGGAAGGATGCGACGACAGGCACGCAAGATGCCGCGAGGCCCAGCACGCAGTTGGTCAACCAACTCCGTCGGAGGGTTGAAGGCCACCCGCAGAAGAGCAGTTTCCAGCGCTTCGAATGGGCGGTTGCCAGGAGTCATCGAGGTGATGAACCAGCGTGCGGAACCAGGAGCGGCGCCAGCTCGCAGGGCCGGCAACAGCCCGGCACGGACCACCGATGACTTGCCCGAGCCCGACGGTCCGACCAGGGCAAGGAGCCGTCGTTCCGGTTCTCGTAGCGCGGAACACAGCTCCTCGATCAAGTGCTGCCGACCGTGGAAGCGGCCGGCGTCAGCCTCCTCGAAGGCTCGCAGCCCCCTATAGGGGTTGGGCGTCGTTGGCGCATCGTGCGCCGGCAGTGCTGCGATTGCGGGCGCCTGCGCAGCGGATCGGAGCGCTCTGGCGAAGTCGGAGGCCTTTACGTAGCGGGCGCCGGGTTCCTTGGCCGCAGCAATTCGCAGCACCTCGTCGACGGCGGTCGGGAGCCCTGATCCCCCTGCACCCAGGTCGGGAAGTGGCTCGTCGAGCACGCGCCGCAAGAGCTGGGCGGTGGTGACCGAGTCGCTGAAGGGTGCGGTACCGCAAAGCGAGGTGTAGGCGACCATTGCGAGCCCGTAGACGTCGGTGGAAGGGGACAGCAGTTCTCCACGCAGCTGCTCGGGCGACGTGAATGGCGATGAGAGCAGGATCGCAGACCCTCGGTCATCGCTGTCGACCGTGAGGTCGAGTGCAATACCGAAGTCTCCCAGGAACGCGTTGCCATCAGCATCGAACAGGACATTGGCCGGTTTCACGTCGCGGTGGACGACCCCGGCCGTGTGCGCAGCATCGAGTGCAGCAGCGACGTCATCAACGATGCTGAGCGTGTCGTCGATGCTGCAGGGACCTTCGTCGATCCGCTGCGCGAGACTGCCACCAGCCATGTAACGCATGACGAGGTAGGCCCGGTCGGGATCGCGCCAGAAATCGTAGAGGGGCACAACTCGTGGATGCTCAACGCGAGCAACGAGTTTGGCCTCGGTCTCGAAACGGCGAATGAAGTCTGGGCGGTTGGCCAGCTCGGCGCGAATGATCTTGACCGCCACCTGCCGCCCAAGGCTTCGCTGGAGACCACGATGCACGACACCATAGGCACCATGGCCGATCCGCTCCCCGAGCGAGTAGGCGCCGACGAGGTCGCGTTCGCCAACAGCCGGCGCGGCTCCCTGGGCAATCGCTCGATCGAGGTCGACGATCTTCTCGGATGGCTCGACACCCACCTCTTCGACGAGGAGACGGCGATAGGTCTGGAATGATCGCAACGCATCGACGTGCCTGCCTGAACTCTGCAGCGCGCGCATGTGCAGCATCCGTGGACGTTCGCGAAGAGGCTGCTCGGCAATGAGCTGTTCGAGGACCGTGACCGCGTCGACGGCGGCACCGTTGGCGAGCAGGAGGTCGGCCTTGTACTCACGAAGAAGGTGATGCGCTTCGCACAGCCGAGCAACCTCGCTGCGGGCCCAAGGCTCATCGGCGAACTCGCCGAAGGGTGGACCGCGCCACAGCTCCTCGGCCTGATCGACCCAGCCCAGCGCATCGACACCCGGCTCGGTCAAGGCGCGCGCCGCCACGCGACGACAGAGTTCGTCGAAACGGTCGATGTCGACCTCGTTCGCCTCGACGTGCAGCCGGTAGCCGGTATCGACCGTTTCGATGCGATCACTCTCCGCACCGAGCGCGGTTCGCAATCGGTGGACATACGAGCGGATGTTTCGATCTGCTCTTGTCCGCCGGCCGTCAGGCCACGTCACGTCGATGAGCTGGTCGATCGACACGATGCCATTGCGGTGCAGGGCAAGGATGACCAGGAGGCGGCGAGGCGTCGGCCCGCCGAGGGACACCGGCTCACCACATTCCACCTCGACCGGACCGAGCAGTCGAATCTCCATCACAGCACCCCCACCCGTCTCGGTCGCAACGCTACGCAACCGTCGCAGGCCGCGATCACAAAACGATCACAAGGCCGCTGACGAGCCCATACGATCGGTCAGCGAGCCACGAGCTGCCGGACCAAGCGGTCTCTGCGCACCGTCGACGATCGTGGCCGCAGCATCCACGACGACGATGCACACTGCGACGAATCGCCACCCCGCATCGTTCTCGCTTGCATCCCGGCCCCGGTGAGCGCGTCTACGCTGGTCTCTGCATGACAGACGGGCGCGGAGAGGACACCGAAGCATCGACGACCGCGCTGGGTCCGGTTGTTGCGTCGCTCAGTCGACTCGACGCGGCCATTGCTGCAACACCGTTGCGACTGGGTGCCGGAACCATCGACGGTGCTCGGGTGATCGCCACCGAGTTGTCCGACCAGATCACCGACTATCTCCTCCCTCGCCTGTCTCGCCTCGATGCGCCGCTCTTGGCGGTGGTCGGCGGATCGACAGGGTCGGGCAAGTCCACCATCACGAACTCCCTCGCTCAGGCAAACGTGTCACCGGCCGGGGTCCTGCGACCAACCACCCGAGCACCGGTCTTGATCTGCCACCCCGACGACGTTGCCTGGTTCACCACCACCGACGTCCTCGGCGATCTGCCTCGGGTCACCGGCGACGCCGAAGCCATCGGCCAGGTGCTCGCCATCAAACCCACCGCCACCATCGGGCCCGGAGTAGCGCTGATCGATGCGCCCGACATCGACTCGGTCGAGCTGGCCAACCGAGACCTCGCCGCCCAGCTCCTGGCAGCTGCCGATCTGTGGCTGTTCGTCACCACGGCCGTCAGGTACGCCGATGCGGTCCCCTGGCAGTTCCTCGGGCGAGCCCAGGAGCGCGGGATGGAGCTGGCAATCGTCATCAACCGGGTGCCGGAAGGGGCTGCCGAGGAAATCAGCGCTCATCTCGCTCAGATGCTCACCGACGGCGGCCTCCACGATGTCTCGCTCTTTCCCATCATCGAAGGCGATCTCCGCGATGGTCGGATTCCCGAGCAGGCCATGGCCGACCTTCGTGCCGTCATCACCGACCTCACCAACGACGCCGAGCAACGGGCTGCAGTGGTCCGCAGCACACTCGACGGCGCCCTGTCATCGGTCACCCCGAGGGCCGAGCAGATCCTCGCGGCGGCGAAGACCCAGGATGCCATCGGATCCGAGCTCCGGGCGGCCGCCGATCGCTCCTACCGTCAGGCGACCGAGCGGATCGTCGCCGATCTGAGCAGTGGCACCATGCTGCGGGGTGAGGTGCTCGACCGCTGGCAGGAGCTGATCGGCACCGGTGAGCTCATGCGAGCGATCCAATCACGCATCTCGCTCTGGCGAGACCGCATCGGCGCAACCCTGCGGGGTCGGGCGGCCGCCACCGGCGAGGTCCAGGGCGAGATCACCTCGACGCTCGAGCGGCTCGTCCTCGATCACGCGGATGCCGCCGCGCTCGCCGCCGCCACGGCGTGGCGTAACTTGCCCGGCGGACTCCAGGTGTTGGCCAACGATCCCACCCTCGAGCACCGTTCGACCGAGTTCGAACGGTCGCTGGGCCCGGAAGTCCGAGCGTGGCAAGACGATGTCCTCGAGCTGGTCCGTGTGACCGGCGCCGGCAAGCGGAACACCGCACGGGTCCTTGCGTTCGGTGTGAATGGCGTCGGTGTCGCGCTGATGATCGTGCTCTTCGCCCAGACGGGCGGCATCACCGGCGGCGAGGTGGCGGTCGCCTCGGGAACCGCCGGCGTCTCCCAAGCGCTGCTCAATGCCCTCTTCGGCGAACAGGCCGTTCGCGACCTGGCCAACCAGGCTCGCTCGCTCCTTGCCGGTCGACTGGCCACCTTGCTCGAGATCGATGCGAACCGCTTTCGACGTGCGCTGTGGGGAACGATCCCACCCCCGGAGGCTTCGGCCGAACTGGCCGACGCCATCGATGCGTTCACCGAAGCTCTCGACGACGATCGCGACGATCGTCGATGATCAATCGGCCTTCCTTCGGGCGATCGACTCGGGAGATCGTCCAGCTCCCCCAACGGCTCGAAGCACTCGATCTGGCGGCGACGCTCGCAGACGGGCGTCTCGACCCCTCGGCGGTCGAGACCGCTCGGAAGGTGGTCCACAAGGCCGATGCCCGCCTACGACACGGCACGACCCACACCCTCGTCGCTCTGCTCGGAGCAACCGGTAGCGGGAAGTCCTCGATGGCGAACGCCATCGCCGGCTCCGACGTCGCCACCACCGGCGTTCGCCGGCCGACGACATCGAGCACGCTCGGACTCGTCTGGGGCGATGACGATGCGTCGAAGCTCCTCGACTGGCTCAGCGTCGGCAACCGTCACCTCGTGCGGTTCTCGGGGACGACGCACGCAGACGAGGAGCCCGGGTCACTGGTCGAGTCGTCGCCGGAAGCGACGAGACGAGTGACCGACGCACTCGCCGGACTGGTTCTCCTCGATGTCCCCGACCACGACTCGGTCGCCGTTTCCCACCGGCTCGAGATGGAACGCATCGCCGAGCACGCCGACCTCCTGCTCTGGGTGACCGATCCCGAGAAGTACGCCGACGAAGCCATGCATCACTATCTCCGCACCCTCGCGCGCCACGATGCGGTCACGCTCATGGTCCTCAACAAGGCCGACCGGCTCACCGAGGCCGAGCTTCACGCCTGCACCGCAGACCTCGAACGGTTGCTGAGAAACGACGGCATCGACGAACCCGTCGTCTTCGCCGTTTCGGCGGTGACCGGACACGGCGTTGCCGAGGTCCTCGCCCGACTGGCCGACACCGTCGCTACGCAACGAGCGATGACCGAACGGCTGTCGGCCGACGTCGCCTCGGCGGCCGACACCTTGGCTCGACAGGTGCCCCCTCCCCCACCACCCACGATCGCCGACGCCACCGTCAGACGATTGGCCGTCGATCTCGCCGGCGCATCGGGGGTCGACGTGGTTGCCGAGGCATCGGCCGCCTCCTATCGCATGACAGCAGCGCAACGAACCGGTTGGCCCGCCACACGCTGGGTCCGTCGATTGCGCCCTGACCCGCTCCGCCGTCTCCATCTCGGAACGGGCGCCAAGGGACGCAGCTCGCTACCAACGCCCAGTGGGGCACAAACGGCGCGGGCCACGGCGGCCATTCGAGAGGTCGCCGAGGCTTCGTCCACCGGGCTCGACGAACCATGGCCGACTCTCCTTCGCGACGCCGCGATGCCACGATCGAGTGACCTCCACGATCGTCTCGACCTTGCAGTTGCCGACGCCGTCCGAGACGCCGAGTTCGCATCACCGCGGTGGTGGGGTGCGCTTGGCTTCGTCCAGGTCGCCCTGGCGATCGCCGCACTCGTCGGCGGCGTGTGGCTCACTGCGCTTGCGGCCAACAACTGGCTCCGACTACCCGAGTTCGGAACACCGACCTGGCGGGGCATTCCCCTTCCGACCGGTCTGCTCATCGTCGGACTCGCCAGTGGTTGGATCTTGGCGATCCTCGCACGCCGTCTGGCGCAGATCGGTGGTCAGAGGCGAGCACGAGCGGTCCGGTTGCAGGCGGCCCGAGCCGTCGAAGGCGTTGCCGACGATCTGATCGTCGCCCCGCTGCGCGCCGAACTGGACGTCCTCGACCGTCTCCAGCAGTCACTGGCCCGGGCGGGGGCGGAAGGGCATCGCTGACCATGGCGCGCGGCGGCTCGGGTGTTTCATCCAGGGGCTCGTTCGCCGGGCGGCACCGACTAGCCTTCCATGAGTGAGATACCTCAGCGAAGCTTGGCTCGAGGCGGCAACCCACGCACTTTCCGACACCCCACCGACCAAGGAGTCGCTGCGTGTCGGCTACGACATCATCGACGCTCCGGACGGAGTCGGGCCCTACACCCTGGTCATGGGCCCTGACCGGATCACGTTCGAAGCGGGCTTGTCCGACACCTCGGCGACGCTTCGCCTCCGCTACGAGTTGGCGGTCGCCATCGCCACGGGGGCGACCAGCGCACAGCGAGCCTTCCTCGACGGCGACATCTCACTCGGCGGCGACGTCACCGCGCTGCTCGGCGCCGGCGGGCCGCTTGCGGGGATCGACGATCGGCTCGCATCGCTGCGAGCGATCACCGAATTCCCTGCACCCCCGCGCTGACGCACCACCCGTGCCCGGTGGGCGCTGGGCGAATCGGTTCCGGCGTTCTAGGGTGCTGAGCAACCACTGTCCACGATCAGGCAGAGTGAGCGCCATGCCCGAGATGCCCGAGGTCCAAGCCCACGCCGAACGCATGACCGCTGCCCTCGGTGGCGCCGAACTGACGGGCTACCGGCTGATCAATTTCGCCTCGTTGAAGACATTCGACCCGGCGCCGGACGCGTCGAAAGGAGCCACCCTGCTCGAGGTCGGGCGGCGGGGCAAGTACCTCCTCCTGCGTTTCGACGACGACAACACCCACGTCGTGCACCTGATGCAGGGCGGGCGGCTGCGCCCCGATCCGAAGGAATCCAAGAAGCCGCGCGGTGGTCTGATGCGATGGACGTTCGCTCCGGGCAATCGGGAGGATCTCGAGACCGCATCGTGGCTGCTCACCGAGGCAGGCACCGAGCGGCGGGCCGGTCTCTGGGTTCTCCGAGGCGACCCTCTCGTCCAAGAGCCCCTCGACCGCCTCGGCCCCGAGGCGTTGGACCTCTCCGTCGACGAGCTGGGCACCACCCTTCGTGCGCATTCCAAGCGGCTGCACGGGCTGTTGCGTGATCAGCGCGTGATCGCCGGGCTCGGCCGGATGCTGACCAACGAGATCCTCTACGATGCCGAACTCAGCCCGTTCGTCAATGCATCCAAGCTCGATGACGCCGACATCGAACGACTCCACCGATCGATCGCGAAGGTGGTCACTGCAGCCCTCGACAACGAACGCACACTCGACGACATCGGCAAGAGTGCCGACCGCCCCTCCAAGGTGCACAATCGCGGCGGCGAGCCGTGTGTCGACTGCGACGACACGATCCGCAGCATCGAGTATCGCGCCTACACCGTCTACTACTGCCCGACTCGCCAGACGGGCGGCCGCACGCTCGCCGACAACAGCACCAGCAAGTTCTTGAAGTAGCGAGCCGACAGCGGAGGTTCGCGAGACTTGACCCCAGCCAAGCGACCGGGAAGAGTTCGAACATGAAATTCGGCTATCTCTCACAGAACGACGCCGATGGCATTCGGCCCGACCATCTGGCGGAAGCGCTCGAGGCGCGTGGCTTCGACTCGATCTGGATGCCCGAACACAGCCACATCCCCGCCAGCAGGACGACGCCGTATCCCGCCGGTGGCGAACTCCCCTCGGGCTACTACCGAATGATGGATCCCCTGATCTCCCTCATGGCTGCGGCCACGGCGTCGAACTCGATCGAGCTGTTCACCGGCATCTGCCTGGTGCACGAACACGACCTGCTCGACCTGGCGTGCGCTGCGGCCACGCTCGACGTGTTGTCCGATGGCCGCTTCCATCTCGGTATCGGCGTCGGGTGGAATGAAGAGGAGCTCGCCAACCATCGGCCGGATCTCCCCTTCAAGCTGCGCTACCGCGCCATGCGCGAGCGAGTTGCCGCCCTGCGGGCCTGTTGGCACGACGAGGTGGCGAGCTTCGATGGCCGCTGGGACTCCTTCACCGACTCCTACGTGTATCCAAAGCCGGTCAACGGCTCCATTCCGGTGGCCCTCGGCAATGCCGGTCCCGTTGGCATCGAACACGCTGCCGAGTACGCCGACGAGTGGTGCCCGATCGACGCCTCCATGCTCAACACCAACGGCAAGCCCGACGTCGCCGGCGCCATCGCACTCTTCCGTCGGCTCGCCACCGAGGCGGGACGCAACCCCGACGACATCCCGATCACCATTCATTCCTTCGGGGTCCACATGAAACGTTTCGAGCACTACGCCGAGCTCGGTGTCGACCGGATCGTGTTGTTCCCACCGACGATGAATGTCATGTCGGCCGACGCCACGCTGACCCACCTCGACATGCTGGCAACCGAGGTCCTCGACAAGATGCGCTGACTCGCCGTGCTCTGCGGGGGGTGTTCCGCTCCGCGACGATCGCGACTGGGCCCAGGCGGTTCAGGATCTCGTCACGGCGTTGTCGTGCGGACGACCCTCAAGCGAGATCAACGCAAGAGCCGCCGACGCCCGAGGGCATCGGCGGCTCGGCCAGTTTCGTGAGCTACCGGGAGGCGAGACGAGTTGATCGCTCTGGGGTCATTCCCGGCGGCGGTGGAGCAGGATCAGATGAGTCCGAGTTCGGCGACGGCGTCGCGCTCTGACACGAGCTCGGCGGCTGACGCGTCGATGCGCTCACGGCTGAAGTCGTCGATCTCGAGCCCCTGAACGATCGAGAAATCGCCACCGGCGCAGGTCGCAGGGAAGCTCGAGATGATGCCCTCGGGCACACCGTAGGAACCATCGGAGATGACCGACATCGACACCCAGTCGTTGGTGGGCGTACCGAGCGCCCAGTCGTGCATGTGATCGATCGCCGCGTTCGCCGCCGAAGCAGCCGACGATGCGCCGCGTGCTTCGATGATGGCGGCGCCGCGCTTGGCCACCGTGGGGATGAACTCGTTCTCGATCCACGCCTGGTCGTTGACCATGTCGGCCGCCCGCTGGCCCTTGACCTGGCAGTGGAAGAGGTCGGGGTATTGCGTGGTGGAGTGGTTCCCCCAGATGGTCATCTTGGTGATCTCGGTGATCGGCATGCCGACCTTGGCTCCGAGCTGGGACAGGGCACGATTGTGATCGAGCCGGGTCATGGCGTGGAACTGACGAGGATCGATGTCGGGCGCAGCCGACATGGCGATGAGCGCATTGGTGTTTGCCGGGTTGCCGACGGTGAGCACCTTGATGCTCTTGTTGGCACTCTCGTTGATGGCCTTGCCCTGAGGACCGAAGATGCCGCCATTGGCCTGCAGCAGATCGGCTCGCTCCATCCCCTGCTTGCGAGGCATGGCCCCGACGAGCAGCGCGTAGTCGGCATCGCCGAAGGCGACGTTGGCGTCGTCGGTGCGGACCGTGCCGGCGAGCAGAGGGAAGGCGCAGTCGTCGAGTTCCATTGCCACGCCTTCGAGCGCACCGAGCGCCGGCGTGATCTCGAGCATCTGGAGGATGACCGGCTGATCGGCGCCCAACATTTCGCCTGACGCAATCCGGAACAAGAGGCTGTAGCCGATCTGGCCAGCAGCTCCGGTGACAGCGACTCGGACGGGGGCTTTGCTCACGACGACTCCTTGCATTCACGTAGAACGGCCCACTCGGGCCATCCGCGAGCGTAGCTGGCTCGACCAGCTTCGACCTTTTCTCGAAGGCGCCTCGCTCGATCGACATTCGTGAGGCACCATGGAACCTGCGGCGGCGCCGAGGCTCGTGCCTCCATGACGCCGAGCGGGGAGGACGACATGGGCGCGAACACGGGTGCAATCCCGGGAACAGGTCAGATGATGCCCCACATCAGTCAACGCCAACTGTCGAAGGTCGCCCTCGACGCGCTCGACCACGGTGGATCCGAAGCGCTCATTGCCGCTGATCTCGCCAAACAGCTCGGTTGCCGTCGGGCCGACGTGACCGAACTTGCCGACAGCCGAAACGCCCTGATCGATCTGGCATGCGACGAGGTGTACCACGAGGTGGCCCTCGACGCCGAGGGGCAGAGCTGGAGCGAACGGCTGCGTTGCTACTCGCGCTCCTACCGTGAGGCGCTCCTTCGGCACCCCCGAGCCGTCCCGTTCATCGCCGTGCGGCCGATTCAGCACGACGCCGGGCTCAGGATCGCCGAACGGACGTTGGCCGAGCTGACCGAGGTCGGCTTCTCCCCCGAGGAAGCCAATCGAGTCGTGCTGGTCATCGTGAGCTTCGTCAACGGTCATGCCCTGACCGAGATCGGCTCCAATGCCGAAACGGCCGATGCCGATCTCGAAGAACTCGTCATCGCCCGATCCGCGGCGCCGATGGACCAGCTTCCGATCCTGGCGCAGATCTTCGCCACCGACAACGACCGCGACGCCGAGTTCGGTCTCGGGATCGACCTGCTCGTCGGTGGCCTCGAGCGCTACCTGCTCCACTCCGCACCGCGCTGAGGTGGCGGTGGGAAGTGGCGGTGGAAGGAGTGGTCGCGCCGATGCCCGGCCAGTGACCAGACGCCGATCGTGCAGCGCCCACCGGTCTCGCCTCGGCCCGTGAGGCCGGTCTTGGACCAATCCGTGAGCTCGTGACGGTTCAGCGAGCTTGCTGGGTGTTACCGACCCACGCGCTGTGTAGCCGAGCGTAGATACCTCCGGCGGCCACCAGCTCGGCATGGGTACCTTGCTCTGCCAGACGGCCCTTGTCGAACACCAGCACCAGGTCGGAAGCTTCGGCAGTGGCAAGGCGGTGCGCGATGCTGACCAATGTACGACCGGCGGCGAGGCGGGTGATGGCGGTGGTGAGCGCCTGGTCGGTCTCGGGATCCACGGCCGAGGTCGCCTCGTCGAGAATGAGGAGCCCAGGGTCGGCGAGCGCCGCCCGGGCGAGCGCAACCAGCTGCCGCTCCCCGACCGACAGGTTGTCGCCCCGTTCACCGACCTCGGTGTCGAGACCATTGGGAAGCCGATCGACCCACCAGCCCAGACCGAGCCGGTCGAACGCATGGTCGATGGCATCGTCATCGGCGGTGGGCTTGCCGAACCGAATGTTCTCCCTGATCGAGGTGTCGAACAGGAAGCCGTCCTGGGGCACCATCCGAACACTGGCCAGCCGTGCTTCGTGCGAGACCTCGGGCAGAGCAACGCCGTTGAGGCGGATCGTGCCCGAACTCGGATCGGCCAACCGGCACAGCAGCTTGGCGAACGTGGTCTTGCCCGACCCGGTCTCGCCGACGATCGCAACGTTGGTGCCTGCCGGAATCGTGAGGCTGACGTCGTAGAGCACCGGTTCACCGTCTCGGTAGGCGAATCCGACATGATCCGCCTGCACCTCGACCGCTCCGCGAGGCAGATCGACGCCGGGCACCGCTTCGGCGACATCGATCGGCTGATCGAGAAGGTCGAGGATCTTGCGCCAGCCGGCGACCGCGGTCTGGGTCTGATCCATGGTCTCGCCGAGTTCCGCAATCGGCTCGTGGAGCAGTGTGGTGAGGAAGAGGCACGCCACGATGTCACCGGCACCGAGTCCGAGCTGTTCGCGCTGGGTCAGCCCGACCACCATGACACCGATGAAGGCGACGACACCGAAGAAGTCGCCAACGACGAACACCGCCGCCATGAACTTGTTGGCGTGCAGGCGAGCCCGATAGCGAGCAGCGATCCGTTCATCGAGGTCTTGCCTGGTCCGTGCCTCGGCGCCGTAGGCCCGCACCACCGCTGCCCCCATCACGGCCTCGCTGAACGATGACAACATGTCGCTGATACGGGTGCGCAGCAGGTCGTAGGCAGCGAGCTGGCGGATTTGGAGCCAGCGCATGATCGGGATCACCGGCAGGTACGACACGAGTGCGATCAGTGCCAGCACCGGAGAGTAGAACGCCAACACGGCAAACGTGCCGAGGATGACCGTCGGGTGGATCGTCCAGGAGTAGAGGCCCCACTGGGCGAAACGGGACAGTGCCTCGGCGTCGGCGGTGACGCGGGCAACGAGCACGCCGCGCTTGGTCTCGTTGTGGTCGGCAATCGACAGTTGATGCACCTTGTCGAACGCGGCGATACGGAGATTGGCGATACCTGCCTCGGCCCGGGTGACGAGCCGACGTTGGGTTGCCCACGAGACGACGGCGGCAGCAATCACGATCGCGCCCATCACGAGCCCGGAGCGAACGACGGCGCCCGGGTCGGTGCCGCTCGGATCGAGGACACCGTCGTTGATGGTTCGTTCGATGAGCACCGGCACGACGAGCCGGCCCAGAGCAACAGCGAGTCCCATCACGACCGTGGGACCAAGACCCTGACGGAGCTCGGAGCTCTGGCGTAGGCCGCGACGAAGGACCGAGATGGCCCCCTCGGACGTGCCGACCTCGGCCGTCGCCGATGCCTCTTCGTCGGTCGTCATGCCGATGCCTCTTCGTAGGCAGTGACGAGGGCGTGGTAGCCGTCATGGGCCATCAGCTCGGCATGGGTACCGGTGGCCTCGATCGTGCCGTTGCGCATGTAGACCACGCGATCGGCCAATTCGATGGTCGACACCCGCTGAGCAACGATCAAGGTCGTCGTGTCGAGCTCGGCACGCAGTCCAGCGAGGATCTGCTGCTCGACACGAGCGTCGACGGCGCTCGTCGCATCGTCGAGGACCAGGAATCGAGGGGCACGAATCAGGGCCCGGGCCAGGGCGACCCGCTGGCGCTGGCCACCCGACAGGGTCACACCCCGCTCACCGACGATGGTGTCGAAGCCCTGAGGCAGCTCACCGACGAACCCCGAGACCTGAGCGATGTCGGCCGCTCGCTCGATACGAGCGTGATCGGCTCGGCCACTCAGATCGATGTTGGCGCGAAGCGAATCGGCGAAGAGGAACGACTCCTGGAACACCAGCGCGATGTCGTCGGTGCGATGGGCTGGATCGATCAGCGTGAGGTCGATGCCGCCGAGGCGGACCGAGCCCGAACTCGGGGAGACGAGTCCACAGATCACATTGCAGAGCGTCGTCTTTCCCGCCCCCGTCGAGCCGACGAGCGCAACGACTTCGCCCGGCTTCACGTGCAGGTTCACCCCGTGCAGGACCTGCGTGCCGTCGGCGTACCGGAAGTCGATGTTCGCGGCCGACAACGACAACGGCCCCGAGGGAAGGTGAGCGAACGCATCGGGCGACTCGAGCAATGGTTCGTCGAAGATGGCATCGAGTCGGCCGTGGGCGACGACCGAGGGTGGCATCGATTCGAGGAAGAACCCGAGCACTCGCATGGGGAACGCGAGCACCGTGAAGAGCGACGCCACCTGCACGAGGTCGCCCGGGCCGACCGCACCGGCCTCGACCCGGTAGATCCCGACGATCAGCACGATGACGATGCCGACGTTCGGGATGGCATCCATGACGGCCTCGAACGCGGCTCGCATGTAGCCGACGTGGATTCGGTCGGCCTGCAACTGGTGAGCAGCGACAGCGAAGCGGGCCGACTCGTCGTCGGCCCGGCCGAGTGTCTTCACCACGAGCGCGCCGTCGAAGCTCTCGTGAGCGATCGACGACACCTCGCCGACACCGGCCTGCACCTTCGCCGCCGGCAACTCGACCCTGCGGGAGTAGGCCCGGTTGAGCATCGTGAGGGCCGGAAAGATCATGAAGGCGATCAGCGCCAGGATCGGATCGACGAGCAGGATGCTGATCGCCGAGAAGACAGCGAGAAAGCCGACGCCCAACGAGAACGGGAGGGGGTGGAGAACCTCGACCGCGACCTCGGCATCGTTGTCGGCATGGGCGAGGAGCTGCCCGGCGGGGATCCGTTGGTGCCACGAGAGGGGCAGGGCGAGATACTGGTCGCTGAGACGCTGGCGGAGGGTGACCTGCACCCGCTCGGCGGTCATACCGGCGAAGTACCGGCGAGCGACGACCCCCGACACCCGGAGCAACGTGACCGCGACCATGGCGATCGCGGCCTTCCAGAGAATGCCGTCGACGACGGCATCGGCCTCGACCGACGCGATGATCACCTCGTCGGTGATCCATCCGAGCACGATCGTCGAGAGCACCGTGCCCGCGGCAAAGACCGCAGCGCCGGTGGCGGCAATGCTGAAGGGACCCGGGTGGAGTCGAACCATGGAGAAAACATGGGCGAGCCCACGACGGAGCGCGGTCCGGTCGGACACCGTGAAACCTTTCGTATTTCGAACGATCGACACGGTAGCGATCATCGAACCCTCGTTGACGATGATTTCTTCAGCCGTTCGGCGACGGACTCGGGCGGCGACCGCGACTTCCCCACCAGCCGGGCATCGGCGCCGGCGATCAGACAGGTCGGCGCGACGGAGGAGTGGGGTCAGCTACCATCCGCTGCGGAGGGATTCGGTTGACTTACTCGCTCGGGATCGACCTCGGCACGACGAACTCAGCAGCTGCGATCGCCGATGACCAGGGCGTACGCATGTTGTCGATCGGCCATGACGGCCCCATCGTGCCATCGGTCATCCACGTCACCGTCGACGGTGCCATCACCTTCGGGCGAGCTGCGGTTCGGCGCGCCGAGGGCGATCCCGCCGGGGTTGCTCGCGAGTTCAAGCGACGATTCGGCGACACGACCCCCCTCCTGCTCCATGGGACGCCGGTCGCGGCGAACGACCTCACCCTGTGGCTGGCCAACCACCTGGTCGAGGCAGCAACCGAGCTCCAGGGCGCTGCGCCCGCCGAGCTGGTGATCTGCCACCCCGCCAACTGGGGTGCGTTCAAGACCTCGCTGCTCGGTGACACCATCGACAACTCCCCACTCCCGCCGCATCGGCTCATCACCGAGCCGGAAGCGGCAGCGATCCACTACGCCCGTCAGGAACGAGTCGTCGACGGCACCACCGTTGCGGTCTACGACCTTGGCGGAGGCACCTTCGACGTCGCCATCCTCCGCAAGACCGCACAAGGCTGGGAGCGGATCGGTCGCCCCGGGGGCATCGAACGCCTCGGCGGCATCGATTTCGACACCGCCGTCTTCCAGCACGTCCTCCGGGCGATCGATGCCGACCTCGATGCCTACGACGACACCGACCTCGCGGCCCAGGCCGCGGTCGCTCGGCTGCGGGCGGACTGCACCGAGGCCAAACACGCCCTCTCCGCCGACACATCCACGACGGTCTCGATCCTGCTGCCCGGCCGGTCGGAGCAGGTGAGAATCACCCGCGGCGAGTTCGAGGCACTGATCGATCCTGCGGTCGGTCGTTCGCTCGAGACGTTCGACAACACGCTCGCCGCTGCAGACCTCAGCTACAACGAGATCGATCGCGTGCTCATGGTCGGCGGCTCCAGCCGGATCCCGCTCGTCGCCGAGCGCGTCGCCAGTCACACCGGCCGTCCGCTGGCCACCGACGCCCACCCGAAGCACGCCTGCGCGCTCGGAGCCGCCACCTTCGCCGCTGCCTCGAGGTCATCGGCGACACCGACCGATCCGAGCAACCCCGGGCCGAGCACGCCCGAGTCGGCGCATCCGCCGGCGGCGGCACCGTTCACCCCGATGCCCGACGGCGAGGTGTCGGCGGTCGACGATCTCCAGATCCGCCAGCCGCTCGGCGGCATGTTCCAGGAACTCCCGCACATCTCCGAGGGTCTGCCCGAGTTCATGGATCGGGGCCGATCCCGTCAGCCCTCGCCACCGCCACTCGACGTTCCTCGCCCCGCCACACCGGCGCCGCAGCCGACCTCGGGTCAGATGCCGGTCGCAGCGGCGCAGCAGCCCGCCTGGAACGCGCCGGCCACACAGGCCAACCCGGTGCTCACGCCAACCGAGGTGTACCAACCCACGCAGGGCCGACCGGCGCCGCAGGTGCACCGGCCGAAGAAGGGCGGCTCGGCGTCCATGTTCTTCATCGGGCTGATCCTGGTCGTCGGGCTGGGCGGTGCTGCGGCCTACGCCCTCGGGCTCTTCGACTCCCTCACCGAAACCGAGTCGGCCCCGACCAGCACCGTGGTGACCGAGCCGGGCCCAAGCACCACGGTCGCCGGTGTCGTCAATCAGACCAACTGCCCCGATGATCGGATCCCCGACCCCACCCTCAGCTACCAGATCAAGGAAATCGCCGCCGACGACCGAGACGGTGGCGCCAACGCCAGGAGCGGACCGGGTCTCGGTGCCGACACCCCGCCGGTCACGGTGTTGTCCTCGTTCACGCCGGTCGATCTCGATCTGACCCAGTGCGAGCTCGATGGCGACGGCCGGGCCTGGTGGGGCGTGAACGTCGACGGCAACCTGCTCTGGGTGTCGTCCAACCTCATCGTGCCGATCGGCTGACTCGATCCTGTTCGCCCTCGGGGTTGGAGCGGGCTTGCTCAGCGATCGAGTGCGAGTTGGTCGATCACTTCGAGCGATGCACCCGCTCGATTGAGGGTGTAGAAGTGGATGCCAGGTGCACCCGCATCGAGCAGCTTGCGTGACAGCTCGGCGGCCACTTCGATACCGATCTTTCGCACTTCGTTCGCATCGTCGGAGACCGCGTCGATCCGGGCAGCGAGAGCGGCGGGGATGGTCGCTCCGGCCATGGCGGCGAATCGGGCGACTTGCCCCGCGTTCGTGATCGGGATCACGCCGGGAAGGACCGGCTTGGTACAACCGAGATCGGCAAGATCGTTCACCATCGACAGGTAGTGGTCGATGTCGAAGAAGAACTGCGTGACGGCAAAATCGGCCGCCTCCAGCTTCTGCGCCAGGCGTTCACGGTCAGCTCGCAGGTCACTCGACCGGGGGTGCCCCTCGGGGTGGGCAGCCACGCCGATCGAGAGGGCGGTCTTGGTCCGCAGGTACTCGACGAGGTCGACCGCGTGCTCGAAATCGCCGTCGGGGATCGGCGAACCGTCGGCAGGCGGATCGCCTCCGAGCGCCAGGATGTTGCCGACGCCGCCGGCCGAATAGGCCTCGAGCAGGGCATCGATTTCGGGCTTGGTGTGACCGAGGCACGTGAGATGCGCCATGGCCGGAAAGTCGTTGCCCTTCTCGATGTCGATGACGACGTCTCGCGTGCGATCACGGTCGGTGCCGCCGGCACCGTACGTGACGCTCACGAAATCGGGTCTCGCAGCCTGCAACTCCACCACGGTGTGGTCGAGTTGCGCCCGGGCCTCGGGGGTCTTGGCGGGAAAGAATTCGAAGCTGACCGTTCGTTTGTTGGCCAGCAGGTCACCGATCAAAGCCATTCGTGGCTCTCCTCATGTTCACCTGCACGGCGCCGTCAGCGGGCGATGTGATCACCATCATCGCCATCGCTCTCGATTGCCAGACCAGCAACCGTGACCGTGATTGTCGTTGAGCTTACCCTCTCACCATCGTCTGTCGCAGTCGGTAATTGAGCCCAAGCGAACCGTGCGACCCTGAGGGGCCTCGCCACGGTGTAGCCGGGGATGTTGCGAGCGCAGCGAGCAACTCCGGAAGAGAGCGAAGCGAACGGCGAGTGGCGGGCCTCGGGCGACGTACCGCGGGGATGTTGCGTGCGCAGCGAGCAACTCCGGAAGAGAGCGAAGCGAACGGCTAGTGGCGGAACTGACGCTCGCCGGTGAAGACCATCGAGATCCCACGTGCGTTGGCGGCGGCGATGGTCTCTTCGTCTCGCACCGACCCACCGGGCTGGATGACCACGACCGCGCCGGCGTCGGCTGCCGCCTCGACCCCGTCGGCAAACGGATAGAACGCATCGGAGGCGCACGCCCCGCCGACGGCGCGACCGTCGGCCTTGCTCGCCGCCAGCAGGCCGGACTCGACACGGTTCTGCTGCCCGGCACCGATGCCCCATGCCGTGCCGTCTTTCACCAGCACGATCGCGTTGGAGATCACGTGACTGCAGAGCTTCCAGGCCAGTTGCGCATCGGCCATCTCGGCGACGGTGGGCTGACGCTCGGTCACCACCTGCCAGGTGTCGGGCAGGGCGCCGAAGTAGTGGTTCTGCTGCACCAAGAAGCCGCTCGACAGCGGGCGAATCGTGAGTGCCGGCGATTCCGGTGCCGTCGCGGTGAGCAGACGGGTGTTCTTGCGCTTGGCGATGAGCCGGTCGATGACGCCTTCGTCGTAGCCGGGGGCGATGATCAGGTCGGCTTGCGCCGCCTTCTCGATGGCCTCGACCGTGGCTTCGTCGACCACTCGATTCAGCGCAACGATCCCGCCGAAGGCCGAACGAGGATCGCAGGCGAACGCCCGCTCGTAGGCCGTTGCCAGGTCGTCGGCGATCGACACGCCGCAGGGATTGGCGTGCTTGATGATCGCTACGGCAGGACCGTCGCCCAGGTCGTGGACGAGGCGCCACGCTGCATCGGCGTCGAACAGGTTGAGATAGCTGAGGGCGAGACCGGAGTGCTGCTCGACGCTGTCCCACCAGGTCGAGGTGCCCTGCAAGCGATAGCGGGCACCTTCTTGGTGTGGATTCTCGCCGTAACGCAGGTCTTGGGCCCGCTCGAGCGACAGGTGGATCGTCTCCGGCAGCACCTCGGGGGCGGTCGAGGTCTCGTCGAACCACTTCACGATGGCGGCGTCGTAGGCCGAGGTGTGGGCGAAGACCTTGCGAGCCAGGCGATGGCGCATGGCCGGCGACGTGCTGCCGCCGTTGCGCAGTTGCTCGAGCACCGGTTCGTAGTCGGAAGGGTCGACGAGCGCCGTGACGTATTCATGGTTCTTCGCGGCCGCACGCAACATCGCCGGGCCACCGATGTCGATGAGATCCACCGATGATGCCTGCGGCGCATGATCAAAGTCCGCCGGGTCGGCACCGAACGGGTAGAGATTGCCCACCACGATGTCGATGAGATCGATGTGGTGCGTCTCGAGGTCGGTGAGGTGTGCCGGGTCACGTCGGTCAGCCAGCAGCCCGCCGTGCACCCGTGGGTGCAGTGTCACCACCCGGTGACCCAGCATGGCGGGGTAACCCGTGAAGTCCGCCACGTCGGTCACCGGAATCCCCGCCTCGGTGATCACCTTGGCGGTACCACCGGAGGAGACCAACTCGACGCCGAGTTCGTGGAGCGACTGGGCAAGTTCGGCGATGCCGGACTTGTCGTAGACCGAGAGAAGTGCACGCACGGGGTCGAACCTATCGAGTTTTGACAACGAGGCGAGCCGCAGCGCGGTGTGGCGCTACTCCAACGCCGGGTCGACGCAACCGTCGGACCCGCCGGTCCCGCCGGTGGGTGTGAACACTCTCGCGTCGGCGACGAAGCCCTCACCCCCGGCATCCGAACGCAGCCAGGCTTCGATGCCATCGGCCAGGGCGACCGAGGCCGCTTCGACGTACTCGTCGGTCGCGAACAGCTCGGCTTCGGCCGGATTGGCGATGTAGCCGAGCTCGGCGAGGACCGCCGGCATCTGCGGACGACGGACCATGCCGTAGGTGTCGTCGCCGTCCTCATCCAGGACTTCCAGCACACCGGCGTCAGGGGCGGTTTGCCACTCGACGTCGAACTCGGCGAGCGCGTCGACCACCGCCTCGTAGATGGTGCCACCCAACCGTCGGGACTCGGTCACGTCCTGCTGTACGAAGATCTCGGTTCCCGGAGTCGCCGACGGCACGCCCTCGGGTGCGTTGTGATGGATCGAGATCAGCGCGTCGGCCTCGAGCTGATTGGCGATCTCGGCCCGCACGGCAAGCGGCATTCGGTAGTTGCCCGTCCGGGTGAGGAGCACCGAGATCCCGCGTTCGGCCAAGACGTTGGCGGTCCGCTTGGCAACGGCGAGGTTGAGGTCACGCTCGACCAAGCCGTTCGGACCCTGAGCGCCGGTCTCCACGTCGCCGCCATGTCCGGGGTCGAGCACGATCTCGATGTCGGCAATCGGTGTACCCCAGGTGACGAGTCCGTCGACGCCGCACGGGGTCACCACCTCGTAGCCCTTCGACGAGAACCCGGTGACCGGGACCACCACACCGGTCGGCGTGATCAGCGCCAGCGCGTCGTCGGGAGCGACGACCGCCGACCGCTCGGCGTCGGTATCGGGTTCGGTGTCGGCGGCGTCGACAGTGGTGCCGGATGACGCTTCGGTCTCGACCTGCTCGCCGACGGTGGTACCGACGCCATCGTTCTCCTCGAGCGGCTCCTCGGTCGCCGAGACCTGGGAGCACGCGGTGGCCATCAACCCGGCCACGACGAGCGCGACGAGTGGAGAACGGCGACTGGGCGAGGGCATGGACACAGTCAAACGCACAAAACGACGAATCCCTGCGGTCCCGCCGCCGAAGCGACGAAAACCGCAGGGATCAGTGACGATCGTGGCGTGCCGAACTACAGCTCGGCGACGATCTCGACCATGAGCTGACCGGCCTCGGTCGGGTTGTTGCCAACCCGCGCCCCGGCGGCGGTGAGCGCTTCCATCTTCGCCGCCGCCGTTCCCTTGCCCCCCGAGACGATGGCGCCGGCGTGGCCCATCTTCTTCCCCGGAGGAGCGGTGACACCGGCGACGTAGGCCGCAACCGGCTTGGTCATGTTGTTGGCGATGAACTCGGCGGCCTCTTCCTCGGCCGAACCGCCGATCTCGCCGATCATCATGACGGCCTTGGTTTCGGGGTCGGCTTCGAAGGCGGCGAGGCAGTCGATGAAGCTGGTGCCCGGCACCGGGTCGCCACCGATTCCGACACAGGTGGTGACACCGATGTCTTGCTGTTGGAGCTCGTAGAGCGCCTGATACGTGAGCGTGCCGGAGCGGCTCACGATGCCCACCGGACCGCCGGCCTTGGCGATGTGACCGGCGGTGATCCCGACGTTGGCCTTCCCGGGGGAGATGAGTCCGGGGCAGTTCGGGCCCAGGAGTCGGGTGTTCGGGAAGTCGCGCTTCAGGATGTTGAAGAACTGGGCCTCGTCGTGGGCGGGTACGCCCTCGGTGATGCACACGACCAGCTCGAGGCCGGCTTCGGCTGCCTCGAGGACGGCGGCCTTCACGCCCGGAGCGGGAACGAAGATGCACGATGCCGTGGCACCGGTGGCTTCGACGGCGTCGGCGACCGATGCGTAGATCGGGATGCCGTCGACATCGGTGCCGGCCTTCTTCGGGTGGGTACCGGCGACGACCTTGGTGCCGTAGTCCCGGTTGAGCTTGCCGTAGTAGCTACCGGTGGAACCGGTGAGGCCCTGGTAGATGACCTTGGTGTTCTCGTCGAGGAAAATACTCATGTTGCTACCTCAGCCTTTCGCCAGCTCGACGGCCCTACGGGCTGCGTCGAGCATGGTCGGTTCCATCATCAGCTTGTCGGTCAGCGCCGGTTCGAGAATGGCGCGTCCTTCATCGGCGTTGGTGCCATCGAGTCGCACCACGATGGGTGCGTCGATGGACACTCGCTTCAGCGCCTCGAGAATGCCGTTGGCGACCTCTTCACCTCGGGTGATGCCGCCGAAGATGTTGATGAGGATCGACTTGACCTTGGGGTCGTTGTTGATGACCTCGAGTGCCCCGGCCATGACGTCGGCATTGGCGCCGCCACCGATGTCGAGGAAGTTGGCCGGCGCGCCGCCGACCTGGTTGATGACGTCGACGGTGCTCATGGCGAGCCCGGCGCCGTTGGCGATGACGCCGACGGTGCCGTCGAGGCCGACGTATTGCAGACCCTTTTCGTGGGCTGCCTCTTCACGCTCGTCGCGCGGCTGGGTGGCGTCGTATTCGGCGTATTCGGGGTGCTCGTAGATCGCGCTGGCGTCGAGGCTGACCTTGGCGTCGAGCGCGTGCACTTCGCCGGTCGGCTTCAAGATGAGCGGGTTGATCTCGACGAGATCGGCGTCGCCCTCGACATACGCGGTGTACAGCTTCATGAGGATGTCGACCGCACCGTCGGTGGCCGCGGGATCGAGCTTGGCGGCTTCGACCCACGCACGGCAATCGGCCTCGGAAAGGCCCTCGGCCGGATCGACCCAGATCTTGGCGATGGCGTCAGGGTTCTCTTCGGCCACGGTCTCGATCTCGACACCACCCTGGGCGGAGAGCATCCCGAGGTACTTCTTGGCCGAACGATCGAGCGTGAAGCTCGCGTAGTACTCCTCGGCGATATCGGAAGCGTTCTCGATCCAGATGATCTTGACGATGTGGCCCTTGATGTCGAGTCCGAGGATGTTCGAAGCGTGCTCACGACATTCTTCGGCGTTGTTGGCGAGCTTGACGCCGCCGGCCTTGCCGCGACCACCAACGTGGACTTGCGCCTTCACGACGACGGGGTAGCCGACACGGTCGGCGATGGCGACGGCCTCATCGACGTTGTCGGTCGCGGCACCATCGGACACCGGAATGCCGTAGGTCGCGAAGAATTGCTTGCCTTGATATTCGAGAAGATCCACCTGTGGGGCCTCCGCCTCGTGGTTGGGGGTGCGTACGGGCGATACTAGGGCGGTGGCCCAGGTCAAACCCAAGTTCGTTCGAATCAATGGCGCAGGTGTGTCGTGCCGATAGCCCAACGCGGGGAGCGCGGCGGACGCCAACTCCTGATGCTCGCAGCAGCGACGGCCCTCGGGGTGGTCGCCATGGTGTGGTTGTTCACCCAAGTCGGTGGCGTCGGCAGCAATGCCAACGTCCAGGTCAGCATCGGCGACGACGTCTTCCTCGCCGGCAACGTCGAACGACTCGCCGCCGACATCGAGAATCTCGAGATCCCACTCTTCTTCGGTGACGTCGCCGGTGGCGACCGAGACCTCTACCTGCAGCATGTCGGCGACGACGAACGCACCGGCTGGTATGCCTTCGGCGCCCGCCCGCTCGCCGCAACGCGCGACTGTTTCGTCGAGTGGCAGCCCGACGACGAGACCTTCGTCGACAACTGTGACGGCACCGTCTACCCCAGCAACGGTGCCGGGCTCCCCCCCTATCCCATCGAGATCGACGAAGACGGCTTCCTCACCATCGATCTGCGCTCCGCAGACGACGAGAGCTGAGCCAGTGACCACCACCGCCACTCATTTTGCCCAACTGACCGACACCCACATCGTCGGCAGCGAGCACGCCCACCGGGCCGGCACCGATGCCGATCATCCGCTCGACCCCAACCGTCGACTTCGACTTGCCGTCGATTCGATCAACAGCGAGCGGGTGCCGATCAGCGCCGTCTTGGTGACCGGCGACCTCGCAAACGACGGCAGGCCCGAGGAATACGAGGCGGTCGCCGAACTCCTGGAGCCGCTCCGCGCTCCCCTGCTCGCCATTCCCGGCAATCACGACGTCCGCTCGTCGGTCAGGGCCCTCTGCCCCGATCTGCCATGGGCCGACGCCGACCACGCCAGTTGGTCGATCGTGCACGATGGCATCACCATCATCGGCCTCGACACCACCCACCTGGGCGAACATGGCGCCCAGTTCGACGACGAACGGGCGACGTGGCTGACCGAAGCGCTCGAGGCCGCCGACCGAGCGGGGCTCCCCACCCTGGTGGCCATGCATCACCCGCCATTTCGCTCGGGGATCTCCTGGATGGATCGCTCGGGCTTCTCCGGCATGGAGCACTTCACCCACATCATTGCCGAGCATTCGGTCGACCGGATCCTCTGCGGACACATGCACCGACCGATGAACGCGCTCGTCGGCGGGACCATCGCCCAGGTCGGCATCTCCACCGTGCAACACGTCGCTCTCGAACTCGACGAAGGTGAACCCGGTCCGTTGATGATGATCGACGGACCGCCCGGCTACCTCGTCCATCGATTCCACGGCGGAACCTGGGTGAGTCACACCCGATACATCGATCGAGACGCCAAGCCCTTCGTCCCTTCGTGGGCCGACGAGCACCTCGACTCGACTCGATAGGTTCGGCCCTCGTGAAGCGCTTCGGCTACGGCATCCTCCTGTCCATCGCGATGACGGCCATCGTTGCGACCACTGCGCCGCCCGCGGGTGCTGCTCAGGCCACCGATCCTGGGTGGCAGAGCACGCCCGACCTCATCTGGGACGTCACCAACCCGGACCCGACCTCGCAACACACCGCCGGCTTTCGGACCATCGTGCGCGACATGGAGGAGTACGACGGCCGAATGTATGTGGCGGGCACGTTCCTCGATGTTCGCAGCCCCGACGGCACCACCGACGCGCAGCCCTATCTCGCCGCGTTCGACCTGGAGACCGGTGTGTGGGACTCCACGTTCCGCCCCGTGGTCGGCGGGATCGTCTACTCGATCGAGATCACCGACGACGGCCGACTTTTCGTCGGCGGCGAGTTTCCCGGTGGATCGGCGCTCTACGACGCCTCGAGCGGCGCCAGGAACACCACGTACTCGCCCGGCATCACCCTCAGCTGGGGCCCACCCGCGGTCTTCGATGTCGAAGTGGTCGGCTCGGCGGTCTACCTCGCCGGTCGCTTCTCCAGCGCTCAGGGAACGACGCTGTCCAACCTCGCCCGGGTCGACGCGACCACCGGCGCGCTCGACACCCGTTGGGTGCCAAAGGCGAACCCCGACACCTCGGTGACGAACGAAGCCGGGCAGCTGGTCCACGCACTCGCCATCGACACCAGCCGTGGTCGGGTCTACACCGCCGGCAAGTTCGGCGGCATCAACGGCAACACCGCTGCGGCGTACTTCGCCATCCTCGACACCGTCAGCGGGGCGCTGATCGGCAACCTCCCGCAGGGTCTGCCGGCGGGCATTCCCGACCATCGGGAGTTCGCCTCGATGACCATGGAAGACGTCCAGTTCGAGGGCGATCGTGTCTATCTCGGTGGGAGCGCCCACCAGACGATGCTCCTCGACGCCGCCGACCTGTCGGTCGATGCCAGTTTCTACAGCAACCAGGGCGTCGGCGACCTCGCCTCGGGCGGCGACACCCAGGTGATCGCCATCGGCAAGGAGACCGTCTGGTCGGGGTGTCACTGCTGGGGCTCGGTCGGGCCCTACGAGATCGGGAGCTACGCAACCGGACGCATGACCTACGCCCAATACCTGCAGTGGAGCTACGACTTCGGAACCAGCAACCCGTTCGGCCAACAACGAGTCCGGGGTGGCTACGGCATCGACAAGACCACCGAGACCTTGCTGCCGCTGACCCTCGACGCCTCCGGTCAGGCCGGCGCTTTCGCGATCGTCGAAGACTCACTCGGCCGGGTCTGGTTCGGTGGGCAGTTCAGCAAGGTCGATTCGACCGGTCGGCTGCTCGATGGCATCGTTCGCCTCTCGCCGGTCGAACGGCCGACCGTGCCGGCTGCCGAGGCCCGTCCGGCCGACGACCAGATCATCCGTCTCTACCGGGCCGTCTTCGGTCGGGCACCCGACCAAGCGGGCTTCGCCTACTGGACCAGCCGCTACCGAGGCGGCCGCTCCCTGGCAGCGATCGCCGATGACTTCACGGCCTCGACGGAATGGCAGCAGCGTTTCGGTGGTGGTCTGACCGACGAACAATTCGTCGGTGTGCTCTACCAGAACGTGCTCGGTCGCCCCGGTGAGTCGGCCGGTGTTTCGTACTGGATCGGCCGACTCGGCGAAGGGCTCACCCGCAATGCCCTCTTGCTCGCCTTCGTCGATTCGCCGGAGAACATCGGGAGGACCGGCACCAGTCCACCACTCGCAGCCGACGAATCGCGAGTCCTGCGGCTGTACCGGGCAGCACTCGGTCGTTCGCCCGACCCCGACGGCTTCGCGTACTGGGTCGGGCTCCACCGAGGTGGCCAGTCGATCGAGACCCTGGCCACCGCCTTCATCGCATCACCGGAGTGGATCGCCAGCTACGGCGCAAACCCCACGCCGCGGCAGCTCGTCGACGCGTTGTATCGCAACGTCCTCGGCCGCGCCGGCGATGCCGCAGGTGTCGAATACTGGGTCGCCCAACTGCAGCGCCAGGACGCGACGACGGTGTTGGTGGCGTTCGCGAACACGCCCGAGAACCTGAACCGGACCGGCACCGTTCTGTAGTGGGGCTGCTTCTCAGACTCTGTAGTGGTGCTGCTTCTCAGACTCTGAAGTGGGGCTGCTTCTCAGACCTTTTGCAGGGGCGCCCAGGCGAGCAGGAGCGTCTTTTCGCCGACCGAGGGGAAGCGGACGACGGCCTCGGCCTTGTCGCCGCCGCCGCGGATCGACAGGATGACGCCTTCGCCCCACTTCTTGTGCATGACGTCGTCGCCGGTGCGTAGGTCGAGACCATCGGCTCCGCTCGGCTGCACGCCGCCGCTGCCGCCACCCAGAACGCTGGGGCCGGTGAGCGCATTGCCGCGCGGCTTCAGCGCCGTGTCGACCATCTCGTCTCGCCCGCCGAACATCGAGCCCTGACGACCGGCTCGGCTCGACGTGCCACTTCCACCGAAGACACTGCCCCCGGATCCGCTCTTGCGGCGACCGCGCGAGCCCTCGGCTTCGACGATCAGGTTCTCGGGGATCTCGTCGAGGAATCGACTTGGCGGGTTGTACTGACTCTGGCCGAAGAGCATGCGGCTCCAGGCGTGGGTCAGGTAGAGCCGCTGCTCGGCTCGAGTGATGCCGACGTAGCAGAGCCGGCGTTCTTCCTCGAGCTCGTCGGGGTCGGTCAGCGCCCGAAGGTGAGGGAAGATGCCGTCTTCCATGCCGAGCATGATGACGACGGGGAACTCCAATCCCTTGGCACCGTGCAGGGTCATCAGGATGACGGCGGAGTCTTCCTCGTCGAGTTCGTCGGTATCGGAAACGAGGCTGACCTGTTCGAGGAATTCGTCGACCGTCTCGAACTGACGAGCGACGCCGATGAGCTCCTGGAGGTTCTCGACCCGGCCTTCGCTCTCGACCGAGCGTTCGTCTTCGAGCTCGACCAGGTAGCCGGTGTCTCGCAGCACGGTCTCGAGGACGTGCGCCGGGCCCTTCTCGAGTTCGGCGACGAAGCCAGACATGAGTTCGAGGTACTGAGCGATGCCCTTGACCGCAGTGCCCGAGACGCCCGCCTCTGCCGCACGTTCGAGGCCCTGGGTGAAGGTGTAGCCGTGCATCTTGGCGAAGGCGTCGACCTTTGCCACCGATGTGTCGCCGATGCCCCGTTTGGGGGTGTTGAGCACGCGCTTCACCGACACCTCGTCGGATGGGTTCGCGACCGCCTTCAGGTAACCGATGGCGTCCTTGATCTCCTTGCGGTCGTAGAACCGGGTACCACCGACGACCTTGTAGGGGATGCCGACCCGGAGGAAGTATTCCTCGAGGACGCGTGACTGCGCATTGGTGCGGTAGAACACCGCCATGTCGCCCCACCGATAGTCGCCCCGATCGTGGAGACGAGCGAGCTCGTTGGCGACGAACTGGGCCTCGTCGACCTCGTCGTCGGCCTGGAACCGTTGGATGGGCTCGCCCAGGCCGGCGTCGGTCCATAGGTTCTTGGGCTTGCGGCTGAAGTTGTTCGTGATGACCGCATTGGCGGCGTCGAGGATGGTCTGCGACGACCGGTAGTTCTGTTCGAGCAGCACGACCGTGGTGTCGGGGAATGCGTCTTCGAACTGCAAGATGTTGCGGACGTCGGCACCGCGGAAGCCGTAGACACCCTGGTCGTTGTCACCGACCACGGTGACGGCACGATGCTCGGCGGCCAGCCCGAGGACCAGCTCGTTCTGCACACTGTTGGTGTCTTGGTACTCGTCGACCAGCAGCATCGTGAACCGACGCCGATAGTGGCCGAGGACGTCGGGATGCTGGCGGAACAGCAGGGCGGTGTTGAGCAGCAGATCGTCGAAGTCCATGGCGCCGGCCTGCGTGAGGCGGCGTTGGTACTCGAGATAGATGTCGGCCACCTTGCGCTCGAACCCGGCAGCGGCCTGATCGGCGTAGCGTTCCGGGCTCAGGCCCTCGTTCTTCGCCGAACTGATGGCGCCGTTCATCGCCCGCGGGGCGAACCGTTTCTGATCGAGTCCGAGGTCTCGGATGACATAGCCGGTGAGACGGCGGGCGTCGGCTTGGTCGTAGATCGTGAAGCTCGAAGGAAAGCCGAGTACCGCGGCCTCTCGCCGGAGGATGCGCACACATGCCGAGTGGAAGGTGGAGACCCACATCTTGTTGGCCACCGGGCCGATGAGGGCCTGGACCCGCTGCTTCATCTCGTTGGCAGCCTTGTTGGTGAAGGTGATGGCCAGGATCTCGAACGGGGACTGGCCCTGCTCGATCGCATAGGCGATGCGTCGGGTGAGCACTCGAGTCTTGCCCGATCCCGCCCCGGCCATGACCAAGAGCGGGCCTCCGGTATGCACCACCGCGTCGAGCTGGGCGGGGTTGAGTCCGTCGAGGATGTTCTCACGTTGCACCCGATCACTGTAGGGCGTGGCACTGACACCATCGTTCGCCGGGGCTGGGGCCTCCTCGATTTCCGAGTTGCCCGCTTCGCTCGCGGCATCGGCCGTGCCGACGGCCTTCCTCATTCCCCGGGCTGCTCGCTGGCAGGGCTCGGAAATGGCTCAAGGTCGTCGGTTTTCGGCCGATGGGGGCGGGTGAACGCGCTTCCCGCCACCCGTAGGAGCACCCGTTCGGCAGCGGCACCAAAGAGCCCCGCTGCCGGACAAACGCTGCTCAACCACGCGCTCCAGCTGATCGAGGAACGCCAGTGGAAGCCGGCGCTCGATGTCCTCGATTCCGCTCGACGTTTGCGACCCAACGACCCATCGATCGACGAGCTGACCATCATCGCCGCTGCCCACGCTCGCCGTCGCAAGCGGCTCAAGGCGGCACTGGCGAAGCTCGAGGCCCGTGAGCAGCTCGGCGCGTCGGCGTACCACGCACAGGCGGTGGCCGCCTTGATGGATCATCGCTACAGCCAGGCCGATGCGCTCGCTCGAAAGTCGATCGAGGCCGACCCTTCGTCACCGGCAGGTTGGGCCGATCTCGCTGCCTCGTTCGCCGGACTCGGCTGGTTTGACCAGGCCACCGATTGCCTCACCGTCGCGGCCGAGAAGGGTGGCGTCGCGGCCACCCAGCAGTGGCGACTCGGGCGAGCCGTCAACCACTGGGCGCTGGCCGCCTCCGGCGCCCTGCTCATCACCGCCGCCGCAACCGTGCTGGTCGGATTCCTCGCCCTGGCGGTCGGCCTGAGCGCCACCATCTTGGTGCGAGAGATCCGCGTCCATCGACTTCCCGAACCCTTCAAGGGTGCGGCGGAGTGGCAGTGGCGCTCCGAACATCTCGTCAAGATCACGTTCGGGATCGGTGTGCTGCTCTCGGTCGTGGTGTTCGTGGCGGCGCAGATCTACCTCAACGGCGCCACCTGAGCCGGGCGGAAACGCCTGGTCTCCTCAGCGGCCCTCGAAGACGGGTTCGCGCTTTTCGACGAAGGCCTTCGAAGCCTCCTTGTGGTCCCTCGTGGTTCCGGTGTGACGATGATGCGTCGCTTCGAGATCGAGCGTGGTGTCGAGATCGCCGGTCACCGACCGATTGATGTTCTCCTTCATGTAGCGATACGCGATCGGCGGACCCGAAGCGAGCCGTGACGCCCAGTCGTGCCAGGTGGTTTCGAGCTCATCGGCCGGGACGACCTTGTTGACGATCCCGAGCTCGAGGGCGGTGTCCATCGACATGCGTTCCGGGAGGAAGTAGAGCTCCTTCGCCTTGGCCGGGCCGACGAGTTGGGTGAGGAACCAGGTGCCGCCGTAGTCGCCGGCGAGCCCCACCTTCGCAAACGCCGTCGTCATCACGGCGTTGTCGGAGGCGATCCGCAGGTCACACGCAAGGGCCATCGACAACCCTGCGCCCGCAGCAGCGCCGGGAATCACCGCCAGCGTCGGCTTGGGCATGCGGTGCAACGCCCCGGAGGTGTTGCGATGGTTCAATCGCTGCTGATGCACACCGGCATCCCATGACGAACCACCGCCGCCGGCACCCTCACCTTCGGCAAAGCCCTTCACGTCGCCGCCTGCACAGAACGCACCGCCGGCCCCCGTCAGGACGACGCATCGCACGTCGTCGGCGATCTCGACCTCGGCAAGGCTGGAGGCCAGACCACTCAACATGCCATCGGTCAGCGCGTTGCGGCGTTCCGGTCGGTTCATCGTGATGACGGCGACACCGTGGTCGTCGACCTCACAGGTGAGGTGTTCACTTCCGGTCTCGATGCTGCGGCTCATGTTCGGTCCCCTTCGTCGTGGTCCGCCGAGTATCACCCGGTAGGCGAACGCGGGGAAAGTCCGGGTCGAACCGGCTGGTGACGACTCGATACGGCCACCGCACTCGGCTACCTTGCCGCCATGACCGCTGAGACCTTCCCCCGACTGATCGAGCCCGATTTCTGGCATCAGCCGCTCGATGCACGCATGGCCGAGTTCGCGAAATTGCGAGCGCTCACGCCCTTCGCTCACGTGCCGTACCTCAACGAACTCATCGGCGTCGAAGAGAGCTTCTACGCCGTCACTCGCTACGCCGACGTGATCGAGATCAGCAAGCGCCCCCTCGACTTCTGCTCGGGGCAGGGAGCGGTCTCGATCCCCGACATGCCCGTCGAAGCACTCGAGTTCTTCGGCTCCTTCATCAACATGGACGATCCTCGCCACGCCCGCCAACGCGGCATCGTCGCTCGGTCCTTCACCCCTCGCCGCCTCCAGGGTGTGCTCGATTCGGTCGAGACGATCTGCACCGAGGTGATCGATGGGTTCTGCGAGAAGGGCGAGGTCGACCTGGTCGAGGCGATGTCGCAGCCGTTCCCGCTCCTCGTGATCTGCGACATGATGGGCATCCCTCGCAGCGACTTCGACACGGTCCTCCAGGCCACCAACGTCATCCTCGGTGGCGGCGATCCCGAATTCGTCGGCGATGGCGACCCGATGGAGGCCATTCTCGGCGCCGGCCTCCAGCTCAACCAGCTGATGAGCGAACTGGCCGAAGACCGGAAGAAGAACCCGACCGAAGACCTCACCTCTCAGCTGGTCCACAACGATCTCGGGGAGGAATTGCTTGCTCCCTCCGAGGTGGCGCCGTTCTTCATCCTCCTCGCCGTCGCCGGCAACGACACCACCCGCACCGCCATCAGCCACGGCATGAACTTGCTGGCCCAGAACCCCGAGCAGCGGCGCATCTGGCAAGACGATCTCGACGCGGTCACACCCACCGCCGTCGAGGAGATCGTGCGGGTGGCGTCGCCCGTGACCTTCATGCGCCGCACCGTCACTTCCGATCTCACCCTGTCCGGACACGACTTCGCCACCGGCGACAAGCTGGTCATGTTCTACGGTGCCGCCAATCGAGATCCCGAGGTCTTCGATGACCCGGAACGCTTCGATGTCCTACGCGACCCGAACCCCCATCTCGGCTTCGGTGGCCCGGGACCGCACTTCTGTCTCGGCGCCCACCTCGCCCGCCGCGAGGTCGCCGTCGCCTTCCGCCAGCTGCTGACCCGCCTGCCCGACATCGAGGTCATCGGCGATCCCGTCCCGCTCCAGTCGGCAGGCATCCCGCTCGTTGGTGGCATCAAGCGGCTGCCGGTTCGATTCACACCGACCGCCCCCGTCCGCACCGACTGACGCCGGTGCGGGTACTCCGTCTGGGACTGCCCAGAGGGAGTAGGGAATTCCTCGATGTCGGGAACCAGCCGGGCGTCACGCTCGTCTCAGTTCTGTCTCCACGCGGCCGATTCGTGTGGGAACGAGAGGAACGAGCCGATGCAGCCACGTACCCGTCGCTTTGCCGCAACACTGGTTGGCGCGCTCCTCGTCGCAACGAGCTGCACCAACGGTGACAGCGACGAAGCGAGTCCCGAAGATTCCCCAACCCGACCGGTGACGGCCACCGGGATTGGTGGCGGTGTGTTCCAGATCAACCTCTCCGCAGGCCAGGCCGGCGAAGCGTCGCCACTGCTCGTCGTCGACGGCGACGCACTCGACGGCGCCGCCACGGCGGCCGTGCTCGACCGACTGCCAGAGTGGGACGTGCCGGATCAGACGAGCGACTTCAACCGTCCGGCGGACTCGCTCAGTCCGCCACGGGTCGGCGACACCATCGACACGGCCTTTCCCCCCCCGGTCGACGTCCCGCCACCGGTGGTCGACGACGATGCACCGCTCGAGGTCGTCCGCTTCCAACCCGAGGGCGACGTTGCGCTGGCCCCCTTCCTGAGTGTCACGTTCAACCAGCCGATGGTCCCGCTCGCCACCGTCGAGCAACTCGAAGAGGCGGACGTTCCGGTGAGGATCGAGCCGGCGGTGCCCGGCCGTTGGCGCTGGATCGGCACCCGTACCCTTCGATTCGAGGTCGAACCGGGGCTCACCGATCGGCTCCCGATGGCGACCGACTACGTCGTCACCATTCCCGCCGGCGCAACCTCGGCCACTGGTCAGACGCTCGCCGCCGATGTCACCTGGACCTTCGCCACACCGCCTGCCGTGCCGACGACGGTGACACCGATGTCGGACTCGCTGCCGCTGTCGCCGATCTTCTTCGTCGCTTTCGATCAGTTGGTCGATCCGGCAGCAGTCCTCAGCTCGATCACCCTCGAGGCCGACAACGCCGAGGTCCCGATCCGTCTGGCAACGAGCGATGAAGTCGACGACGACGACACCATCGCCAGTCAGGTCAGCGGTGCGCTCGAGGGCCGATGGTTGGCCTTCACCCCCGAGCAGCCACTTCCGGCCGACGCTGCGATCAGCGTGGCCGTCGGCCCATCGACGCCGTCGTTGGAAGGGCCGCGCACACCGGCCGAGGCGACCACGTTCACCGGCCGCACCTATCCCCCGCTCCGCATCACGCGGAGCGAGTGCGGCTATGGCGACGGATGTCGCCCAGGTGATCAGTGGTCGATCCAGTTCTCGAACCCGCTCGACGGCGACCTGTTCGACCAGTCGATGGTGACCGTCAGCCCCGAGCTGCCGGGCAAGGCGATCGACTTCTACGGCGACACGATCGGCATCCGCGGTGCCAGTGCCGGGCAGCGGACCTACGCCGTCTCCCTGTCGAGCGAGATCACCGACCGCTTCGGTCAGACGCTCGGCGACATCGACCCGATCGAGTTCGACATCGGTGCCGCTCGCCCCAGCATGCAGGGGTTCGACCGGCAGTTCCTCACCCTTGATCCACTGGCCGAAGCCAAGGTCGTGAGTGTCACCACGACCAATCACGATGCGGTGAAGCTCACCGTCTGGAAGGTCGACGCCGGAGACATCCGGTCGTTCCAGACCTACTACGAAACCCAGTGGTCCGACGCCCAGTCACCCGAGCCGCAGTGGCCGGTATTGGTCGACGAGATCGTCGAGCTCGACACGCCGCAAGACACCATCACCGAGTCGTTCCTCGATCTCTCCGAGCCGCTCGAAGAGTCCTCTCAGCTCGTGGTGCGCATCGCTCCCACCGAGCAGTACTCGAATGAGTCCCAGGAGTACTGGGAGAACCGCTGGTCGATCGCCTGGGTCCAGTCGACCAACCTCGGCATCGACGCCGTCGTTGCCAACGACACCATGCTCGTGTGGACCACCGACCTCTCGACGGGTGAGCCTCGGTCGAACGTGGAAGTGTCCCTCCTCGGCACGCAGCAGACCGTCACGACCGACGATGCCGGCCTCGCCACGATCACCTCGATGCCGGCACTGGTGCGCGGGCTCGCCGCCGAGGACGATGGCCGCACGGCGCTGTTGTTCCCGAGTTGGTCACGGGGTTGGGAACCGCTCGGCACCGCAACCCAGACTCGCTGGTACGCCTTCGACGATCGCGGCATCTACAAGCCGGGCGAGACGATGCGACTCAAGGGTTGGATCCGTGTGCTCGACGGAGGCGACGACCCCCAGCTCGCCCTCATCGGCGACGGCGGCTCGGTCGGCTACACGGTGTACGACCCGCAGGGCGTCCAGCTCGGCAACGGTCGCGTCGACGTCAACGCACTCGGCGGTTTCGAGCTGTCGGTCGACCTTCCCGAAGGCACCAACCTCGGACAGGCCTGGGTCGATCTGAACCTGAGCGGTATCCAAGGGATGCCGGGTCAGGGCACGCAGCACTCCTTCATGGTGCAGGAGTACCGGACACCGGAATTCGAAGTCAACGCTCGCCACGAATCGAGCGCTCCGTACTTCCTCGGCGAAGACGCAACGGTGGCCGTCGACGCCACCTACTACGCCGGCGGTCCGCTGCCCGACGCCGAGGTCGACTGGATCGTCACCAACCGCACGTCGCAGTACACCCCGCCCAACCGACAGGACTACACCTTCGGCATCTGGACCCCCTGGTGGTTCGGGTACGCCGTCGAGGACAGCTACGCCTCCGACGGCGGTTTCTACGGAGGCGACTGCTTCGACTGCTGGCCAGGAAACGGCAGCGTCGACGTCGAGCAGTTCTCCGGCCGCACCGATGCCGACGGTTCGCACTACCTACGAATGGAGTTCTCCGGTCCCGAGATCGACCAGCCGACCACCGTGACGGCCCAAGCCACCGTCACCGACGTCAATCGTCAACAGTGGTCCTCACAGACCGAGGTCCTGGTGCACCCGTCGGATCGCTACGTCGGCCTGCGGAGCGACCGGGCCTTCGTCGAGGCCGGTACACCACTACGCATCCAGTCGATCGTGACCGACATCGATGGCAACGCCCTGAGTGATGCGACCATCTCGATGGAGGCCGGTCGGGTCGAATGGACCTACGACAGCGGGACGTGGGGCGAGGTGCTGGCCGACATCCAGATCTGCGAGGTCGCCTCGTCAGACGACGCGGTCGAATGCGAGTTCGACACCGAGGTCGGCGGCACCTACAAGGTCACCGCGACCGTGGTCGACGACAGCGGCCGCACCAACCGCTCGGAGCTGACCCGCTGGGTCAGCGGCGGCGCCGGACGGCCGACTCGCAACGTCGAGCAGGAGCAGGTCACGATCGTGCCCGATCGCGAGACCTACGCACCCGGCGATACCGCCGAGGTGCTCGTGCAGGCCCCGTTCAGCCCGGCCACGGGCCAACTGATCGTCCAGCGGGGCGGCATCCAGTCGACGGAGGTCTTCGATGCGCCGGACGGATCGGCCATCCTGTCGATTCCGATCGACGACACCGACATCCCCAACCTCACGCTCATGGTCGAGATGGTCGGTTCGGCGGAGCGGACCGCCGACGACGGCACGGCGCTGCCCGACGCACCACGGCGACCGGCGTTCGCCACCGGCGGCCTCGACCTGTCGATTCCCCCTGCGGCTCGCACGTTGACCGTCACGGCCACTCCGGGCGCCGTCAGCCTCGAGCCTGGCGACGACACGTCGGTCACGGTCGAAGTGACCGACGCCGGCGGCGCACCGAAACCTGGCGCCGAGGTGGCACTGGTGGTGGTCGATGAAGCCGTGCTGTCGCTGACCGGCTACCAGCTTCCCGACCCCCTGGCGGTGTTCTACCAACCGATCTGGTCGAACAGCTACGCCGAGTACATCCGCTCGACCATCGTGCTGAACCGGGCTGACCAACTCACCGGCGATGACGCCGGCGACACGGCAACCGCGACCACGGTGGCGGCCTCTGCTGGTGGCGGCGATGTCGCCGAGGAAGAAGCGATGAGCGACGCCGAGGCTCCGACTTCTGACGAGGGCGCTTCCACCCGCAACGCCGGTGGCGGACAGACCATCGACGTGCGATCCGACTTCGACGCCGTTGCTGTGTATCGGCCAAGCGAGCTCACCGATGCCGATGGCAACGTCACCGTCGACGTTCCGCTCCCCGACAATCTGACCCGCTATCGGGTGATGGCCGTTGCCGTCGATGGCGCCGACCAGTTCGGTTCCGGCGAATCGACCATCACGGCTCGCCTGCCGCTGATGGTCCGGCCGTCTGCTCCACGGTTCCTCAACTTCGGTGATCGTTTCGAGCTGCCGATCGTCGTCCAGAACCAGACCGATCAGGACATGGACGTCGACGTGGCCATCGAGACGGCCAACCTCGAGCTCACCGATGGCAACGGGCGCCGCATCACCGTGCCGGCCAACGATCGAGTCGAGGTGCGATTCCCGGCCGCCGCGGTCAACGCCGGGACGGCCCAGTTCCGGGTGGCGGCGGTCAGCGATGATGCTGCGGACTCGGCGATCATCTCGCTTCCCGTCTACACCCCGGCGACGGCCGAGGCGTTCGCCACCTACGGCACGATCGACAGCAACGGCGGAACGACCGCC
Source organism: uncultured Acidimicrobiales bacterium (assembly GCA_963698395.1). Classification (GTDB taxonomy): domain Bacteria; phylum Actinomycetota; class Acidimicrobiia; order Acidimicrobiales; family SZUA-35; genus JBBQUN01. The sequence goes on along the minus strand of CAVOQQ010000003.1, from coordinate 1,060,273 downwards.
ATCGCCCAGCCGCTGGTGACCCCGACCGGTGTCTTCCCGCAGTTCGGCGGGCTCGAGGTCGACACGTCCTCGACCGCGTTGCAGGCGTTGACCGACGCCGTGATCTACCTCAGCGACTACCCGTACGAGAACGCCGACGGGCGAGCCTCTCGCATCATTGCGATCGTCGCCCTCCGCGACGTCCTCGATGCGTTCGATGCGACCGGGCTGCCGAGTGCCTCGGCACTCGAGTCGGCGATGCGTCGAGACCTCGATGCGCTGTCCCGCTTGCAGAACGACGACGGTGGGTTCCCATCGTGGCGCCGAGGCGATGTCTCCCAGCCGTTCACCTCGTTGGCGGCGATGCAGGCACTGGTCTCGGCGACGAACGCCGGCTACACCGTGTCACAACAGACCCTCGACCAGGGCCTGTGGTACCTCACCGATATCGAGTCTCGGGTGCCGCAGTGGTACGAGCAGGAGGTGCGCGACACCCTCTCGGCGTATGCGCTGAACATTCGCAACCTCGCCGGCGACCGTGACTCGGCCAAGGCACAGGCCCTCTACGACCGGGCCGACCAGACGCTCGGGCTCGATGCCCTGGCCTGGCTCTGGCCGGTGATCGATGACCAGGCCACCGACGCCGCCATCGAGCGCATGTTCCTCAACCGTGCGACCGAGACACCCGGTGCTGCCACCTTCGCCACCGACTACGGCGAGCAGGCCTACCTGCTCGCCTACTCCGACACACGAACCGACGGCATCGTGCTCGATGCGCTCATCACCCAGCGACCCGACAGCGACCTGATTCCCAAGGTCGTCCAGGGGCTGATCGGCAATCAGATCAAGGGCCGCTGGAACAACGCCTACGAGAACAGCTTCATCCTGCTCGCCATGCAGCGCTACTTCGCCACCTTCGAGTCGGTGACACCGGACTTCGTTGCCCGGGCCTGGCTTGGTGACCAGTACGCCGTCGAGCACGCCTATGCCGGTCGCACGACCGACCGCGGCGCCACGCTCGTGCCGATGGCCGACCTGATCGCCGCCGGCGACACCGCCCTGACGGTGGCCAACGACGGCAGTGGCCGGCTCTACTACCGCCTCGGCCTGCGCTATGCGCCCGACGACCTCCGACTCGACCCGCGAGACGAGGGCTTCGTCGTCGACCGGACCTACGAATCGATCGACGGGTCCGACGATGTCGAGCTCGGTCCGGACGGTGTGTGGCGAGTCGAGGCCGGCGCCACCGTACGGATCCGGGTCACGATGGTGGCCGACGCGGTTCGCACCAACATGGCGCTCATCGATCCGCTGCCTGCCGGCTTCGAGCCGTTGAATGCGGCGCTTGCGACGACCGGTGATCTCCCGCCCGAGGACGACCAGGAAGACCCGGCCCGGTTCGAAGGCTGGTGCTGGTGCGGTCCGTGGTATCAGCACCAGAACCTTCGCGACGACCGGGTCGAAGCCTTCGCCGGCTACCTCGGTGCCGGTACGTATGAGTACGTGTACACCGCACGGGCCACCACACCCGGCGAGTTCGTGGTTCCCCCGGCGAGAGCCGAGGAGATCTACGCCCCCGAGGTGTTCGGTCGCTCTGCTTCGACCTCGGTGATCATCACCGAGAACTAGAACCGATCGTCGTCGGTCGCCGCAACACCGCCGGACGACTCATCGGCCCGATTGGTGACAACGGCCGATCCCGCCGAACCGATGTGCCCGGTGCAGCCAGGCCGCACGTGGCAGCTGCTACGCCAGTCCGGCGAGTTGGCGGAGGCGTTCGATTCTCGGATCGCCACCACCGAGGTAGGTGGCGAGGACACCGAGGACGGTGGGGACATGGAGGGTGCCGGCTTCGTGCATCGCTTCGAGGTCGGCCCAGTCCTTGGTGCGGTCGAAGAACGCTTTGAACACGGCCAGATCATCACAGGCGAGAAACGGGACTTCGGCGCCGGCGAATGCTTCGAACTGGACCCGGCCGGCCGCTTCGACGTGAAACGCGGTGGTGTTGAAGAACACGTCGAGCGGGGTGGTGTCCCACCACAGCCGGGTCTGGCCGTCACGTCCGATCCTCGTCCGATCCGCCGCGGTCACCACGATCGCGTCGGGAAGGGCGTCGAGGACCGTGGCGGCGTTGGTGGTGTCGACGAACAGGTTGACATCGATGTCGATCGTGCCCCTCGCCTGCTGGGTGCACCACGCCAACGCCAACGCACCACCGAACGCGTGCGGCACGCCCGCCCCCTCGAGTACGGCGTGGAGTTCGACGATCTGGTCGGCCAACCTCACCGTCCGAACACCGGAGCATCCAACGTGCGCTCGTGTCGGGCCGGGAACTCGGCGGCCAGATCCAACACCGCGACCAGCTCATCACCACGCGACCGTTTGGCTGTTCCCCGGATGCGGCGGCGCAACACCACATCGAGCTCGAACCCGGCGGCTTCGACGATCCGGTTCAACGTCACCGCCGTCGGCACCTTCCGGCCGGACTCGTACGCCGCCAAGGTGGAGTGTGAGGTGCCGGCCAACGCCCCCAGCGCCCGCAACGACAACCCCGACCGACGACGGGACTCACGCAACACCACACCAGCATCCATGCAGGCAATGGTATCCGACCGGATACCAACTGTCGAGGGACTTCGCCCTGGCCCAATCGCGCGACGGCACTGCTCTACGGTCCAGTCGCCACCATGCGCCGAAACGACAGCGTCACGCTCGAGCCGTCTAGTTTGAGACCATGGATCTTGGTCTCACGGGAAAACGAGTCATTGTCACCGGCGGGAGCAAGGGCATCGGCCGAGCCATCGCCAAAACGTTCCTCGACGAGGGAGCCCGAGTCGCGATCTGCGCTCGAGACATGAACGGACTGCAGGCTGCGGCCCAGCAACTGTCCGCTCACGGCGAGATCCACCATGCTGTCGCCGACATGGGCGAGGTGGGTGCGCCGGCCGAGTTCGTCCGGTGGGCCGCCGACACCCTGGGAGGGCTCGACATCGTCGTATCGAACGTGTCGGCGGCCGCCGGCCCCGACTGGAACGCATCGTGTGCCGTCGATCTGGTGGGAGCCGACGCACTCATCCGATCGGCATTGGAGCGGATGGACGACCACGTCGACGCCAACATCGTGTGCATCGGATCCCGGGCGGCCAGTGTCGCCGCTCCCCGCATCCCCGCCTATGCGGCAGTGAAGGCGGCGACGGTCAGCATGGTCAAGTCGCTGTCGAGAGAAGTCGCCCGACGCGGCATCCGGGCCAACGTGGTCTCACCCGGCGACATCATCTTCCCGGGCGGAACCTGGGATCGAGCCCGAATCGACGACGGCAAGCTCTGGCAGGCGATCCTCCGCGAGAACCCGTTCCGACGACTGGGCACACCCGAAGAAGTCGCCAACGTCGTCACGTTCGTCGCCAGCCCCCAGGCGAGCTTCGTCTCCGGTGCGAACATTCTCGTCGACGGCGGCGCAACCAACGGCCTACAGATCTGACGATCCTGGGAACCAAAGCCGACACCGGGTCGGGGACTCCGAACCCGGTGGCTGAGCGGCCGTCTTGGGTGGATCGGCAGCATCGATGCTCAACGGGCTCGGAACATCGGGGACGGCGCGGCGCGCTCGGCGAGGAGGGCGCCCCCGATGGCCGCGCCCGCACAGATGATCGCCGCATAGAGCATCGACCATTCGGCGCCGAACGTGTCGCCGACGACTCCGGTGATCGGCCCGCCGATGGGCGTGGACCCGAGGAACAACACAGCCGAAAGGGCCAGGATGCGACTGCGCATCTGCTCGCTCGAACGCTGCTGCAGGATCACGGTGGTCGAGTTGACGAAGCTCGTGCTGGCAAAGCCGAGGACCGCCACCGCCCCCATGGTGAGGGCCGTGTTGGAGGAGATCCCACCCACCAACAGCATGGCGGCCAGCGCCGTGCCGGCCGCGTAGACCATCCGGGGTGATACCTCGACCTGGCGGGCAACGAACAGCGATCCCAGCACGTTGCCGGCACTCAGCGCCGACAGGAGGTATCCGAAGAACGCCTTGTCGCGTCCCAGCAACTGATCGGTCACCAGCGGCAGCGCGACCAGCGTGTTGAAACCGAAGGTGGAGATGATTGCGAACACGACCATCAGCAGCCGCAACAACGGATCGGCCCACACGGCCCGGAGACCGTCCCGGATCGGGGTGGCCGATCGTTGTGCGATGGCGATCCGACGGAAGCGGCCGACATCCATCCGCCGCAGCCCGACGAGCATCACCCCGAACGTTGCGCCGTTGACGATGAACACCCAACCGGCTCCGACCGTTCCGAACATGGCGGCAGCGATCAACGGCCCGATCATCCTCGACCCGGTCATCACCGACGTGGACAGTGAGGTGACGTTGGCGAGGTCTTCCGGCCTCGCCAGTTCGGTCAGGAAGGTGCGACGCGTCGGATTGTCGAACGCCGAGAGTGTGCCACCGATCGCCGTGAGCACGTAGAGCGCCGGAAGCGAATGCAGTCCGCTCAGGACGAGCACCCCGAGAACGACCGAATGGACCGTCATCGCAGCCTGGAGGCGCATGGTCAGGCGATAGCGGTCGACCCGGTCGGCCACCGACCCCGCCCAGAGTCCGATGAGTAGGAGCGGGAGGAATTGGAACGCCGTGATCAGCCCCAGCTCGAACCCGCTCCCACCGAGGGACTGGACCAACAGCACGAGGGCAGTCGTCTGCGCCCAGGTTCCGACGCCGGACACCGCGAACGAGCCCAGGTACATTCGCACGTTCGGTTCGGACAAGGAGCGGAACGTGCCACCGGAACGGGGTTTTCGGGCTGGGTGGTCTCCGGCCGATCCGGTCTCGGGAACGATCTGGGACACGGCGCGTGAGCCTACGGGCTGTGCCTCGATCGTCCAAGACCGCAACGGAAGGCCAAGTCACCACCACCTCCACCACGTCCCTCGGCACCTCGGGGACGCCAACTACGCTGCGGCCGTGACCGACGATCCCGACTACTCGCTCCTCGACCGCGGAGGCATCAGCGCCCAGTTCTTCTTCCCCCGACCCGATCCATCCCCCACACCGGCGGGAGCGACCGATCATGTCGTCGAGGTCGGCGACGGCGTGTCGATCGCAGCGAGGCGCTACGAAAGAGACGCTCACGGTCCGACGATCGTCTACTTCCACGGCAATGGGGAGGTGGTCGGCGACCACGACGGCATCGCTCCGCTCTACCACTCGATCGGGGCGAATCTGTTCGTCTTCGAGTTTCGCGGCTACGGCCGCAGCACCGGATCCCCGACGATCGAGCATCTCGTCACCGACGGCGCCGTCTGCGGAGAACGAGCGCTCGAGCTCCTCGACGCGGACGGCTTCGATGGTCCTCGCCTGGTGATGGGACGCAGCCTCGGCGCCAACCCTGCACTCGAGGTTGCCGCACGGGTTTCCGGCTACTGCGCCCTGATCCTCGAGAGTGGCGCCGGGAACGTCAGGCGGTTCGCTCACCGCCTGGGACTACAGCCCAGCGCGGCGTTCGATCGGCTCGTCGCCGCCCACGAGGCGAAGCTGGCGACGATCACGATTCCCAGCCTGATCATCCACGGGCTCGTCGATGACCTGGTCCCGGTCGACAACGCGCTGGCAACCGCCGAGCTCCTGACGGCAAGCGAGGTGACGACAGAACTGGTGGCAGGCGCCGGTCACAATGACCTGCTGCTGGTCGACCCCGGTCGCTATATCGAATCAATCGCCCGATTGGTCGAGAGGGCGCAGGCTTGAGCGGGATGCCACCGGCACTCGAGTCGTTCAGACAGAGCCGTCCAGACAGGCCCGCTGTGCGGGCGTAGAGTCGGGGTAGCGAACCAAGGAGGCCGACGGTGTCCGGTATCAGTGAGGTCTACAAGCGGAGCGACGGAAAATGGGCGTTCCGCATCAAAGCGGCGAACGGTCAGGTCGTCGCCACCGACGGATCGCAGGGCTACAACTCGAAGGTGGACGCGAGAGCGACACTGACCAAGATCTTGGCCGGGGACTACCGCGGCAAGATCAACGAACTCGACTGAGGGACCGGCGCTCGTCTGCCGATCAGGTCTGCGGCTTCAGTTCAGCAATTCGGACCTGAGCTTCGACCAGCCGTCGGGCGCGCTCGACATCAGCGAGATCGCGTCGCCGTTCGAGGGCGCTGATCCGCAGCAAGGTCGGTCGGAACACCGTCCGACCACACCACCGTCCGACCACACCGCCGTCCGACCACACCGCCGTCCGACCACACCGCCGTCCGACCACACCGCCGTCCGACCACATCGCGCGTTTCCACATCCGGAGAACGAGGACCGATCGTCAGGCGGCAAGGCGTTCGAGAGCCACGAGAAGGTCTTCCACGCGCCGTCGAATGTCGTCGCGGAGTGCTCGCACCGTGTCGATCGACTGCCCGGTCGGGTCGGCGACGTCCCAGTCTTCGTAGCGTTTGCCCGGAACGATCGGGCAGGCATCGCCACACCCCATGGAGACGATCACGTTGGCGGCTCGGGCGATCTCGTCGGTCCATGGCTTGGGATACTCGGTGGCGATGTCGATGCCCTCCTCGGCCATGACGGCAACGGCAAGCGCATTGACCTCGAGCCCGGGGTCGGAACCGCCCGAGAACACATCGACTCGATCGCCGGCGAGGTGACGCAGCCAACCGGCGGCCATCTGAGATCGTCCAGCATTGTGAACGCAGAGGAACAGCACCGCCGGTCGCCCGAGGGCGCCCAGCTCGAGACGAGCAAGCGCTCGAAGACGATCACGAGTGAAGCGTTCGACCAGCAGCGGCATCCACATCCTGACCTTGGCTCCCGAACCGAGCTTGTCGTGTGAATCGGTGATGTACCGCTCGATGGTTTCGCGGTTGAACACGCCGTCGAACTCGAGGGCGAGACGCCCAGCCGACTGCCGGATGGAAGCCAATTGCTCGGCGCTGAAGGCGTCGGCGTCGCCCCTGGGTGCATCGATGAACACGGGCAGATCTCCTACGTTTGACTGATGGTGGCAATGCGGGTTTCGAGCTCGGCGACGACCGCATCGAATGCCTCGTCGGAACCGGAGGGCACCGGGTCGGGGATCGACCAGTGCAACCAGTCACTTCCGACATCGAGGTTCTCGTGCGCGCGGTCGCAGACCGTCACGACCAACCCATGCGAGGCGGTCGGATCGAGCATCTGGGGTGAAGCCTTCGACAGGTCGATCCCGATGCGGGCGGCGGCAGCGACAGCGCCCGGATGGACCCGCTCGGCGGGCTCGGTGCCCGCTGACGACGCTGCGAATCCGGTCATGCGACGCCACAGGGCTGCCGCCAGTTGCGAACGAGCCGAGTTGTGGCTGCACACGAAGAGTGCGGCATCGACAGGACGAATCGAGGCGAGACCGAGGTCGAGCAGTGGCTCGCGCCGCAAGCGGATGTATCGCCGGCGGCGATCGCCGGCGGAGACGAGGCGTTCGATCAGCCCGACGTCTTCGAGCAGGTCGAGATGGTGGGCCAAGAGGTTGGTCGGAAGACCGAGGGCGACGGCGAGCTCTTTCGGCGAGCGATCGGACACACCGAGTTCGTCGATGATCGCCAGTCGATGGGGCTCGCCCAAGGCGCTGTGTATCGCTGCTCGTCGTTCGATCGCTTCGTCCACAGAATCGTTTTATCTCTCAATGCCTCTTGAGTCAATGAATGCTGAGTGAATTTGCGATGTCCATTGGCCCACCTGAGGCCCGCCGGCGTCGACACGACGACGAGTTCGGCGAGCCGGTGGTTCGACCGACCGCTGCTGGCGACGTAGTGTCGTGCTTCGTACGCACCGACATCGAAGGGGACCTCGAGTGGGATGGGAACCGGAGCTCGCAGAGCTCGAAGAACGCGAGCGATTGGCCGAGCAACTCGGCGGCGCAGACAAGGTCGAGCGCCAGCACCACTTCGGCAAGCAGACGGTGCGGGAGCGGCTCGAGGCCATCGTCGACACGGGGTCGCTCTGGGAGCTGGGCAAGACGGCCGGTGTTGCCACCTACGACGGCGACGGCAACCTCATCGACCTTCTGCCGTCGAACTTCGTTTTCGGGTTGGCCGAACTCGACGGACGCCCGATCGTGGTGTCGGGCGACGACTTCACCGTTCGAGGCGGCTCCAATGATGCATCGATCTCGGCGAAGCGAGAGGCGTCGGAATCGCTCGCCCTGGAGATGCGACTCCCCCATGTTCGCCTGCTCGATGGCATGTCGGGGGGTGGCTCGGTCAAGACCATCGAGATGGCGGGCCGCACCTACATTCCGGCGCTCGCCGGCTGGCACAACGTGATCGATCATCTCGACGTTGCGCCGTCGGTTTCCCTCGCTCTCGGCTCGGTCGCCGGGATGGGCGCCGCCCGTGCCACCACGTGCCACTACTCGGTCATGGTGCGAGACACCTCACAGATGATGATCGCCGGCCCGGCGCTGGTCGAACAGGCCGGACTCGGTTCGGTGTCGAAAGAGGAGCTCGGGCACGCCAGCATCCACACGGCCAATGGCGCAATCGACGATGCCGTCGACACCGAAGCCGAGGCCTTCTACCGGGCCGCGCACTTCCTGTCGTACCTGCCCGGCAACGTCGACGAACTCCCGCCGATCGAAGACTGGGGCGACGATCCGGGCCGGCGAGAGGAGTGGCTCATCGACGCCATCCCCCGAGAGCGCCGCCAGGCCTATGACATGCGGGCCATCATCAACGCCATCGTCGACCTCGACAGCTTCTTCGAGATCGGACGCAACTGGGGAACCTCCATCATCGGTGGGCTGGCCCGCCTCGACGGCGTTCCCGTCGCCATCTACGCCGAAGACCCGCGGATCTACGGCGGTGGCTGGACTGCCGACTCGTGCAAGAAGCTCACCCGACTCATCGACCTCGCTTCGCTCTTCCACCTTCCCATGGTCCATCTCGAAGACTGCCCAGGGTTCGTCATCGGCAAGACGTCCGAGGAGGAGGGCACCGTTCGCGAGGGATCACGCGTGCTGGTCGCGCTCCGGCAGGCCAAGCTGTCGTACTGCACCGTCGTCATACGGAAGGCCTTCGGCATCGCCGGCGCCTCGAACCGAAAGCCAGGCTCACAATCGATGCGCATGGCCTGGCCATCGGGCGACTGGGGATCATTGCCACTCGAGGGTGGGCTCGAAGTGGCCTACAAGGCCGATCTGGCCGCCGCCGACGATCCCGATGCGCTGCGCGAAGAGATCGCCGAACGGCTGAATCGCTACCGCTCGCCCCACCGCTCGGCCGAGTTCTACGAGATCGAGCAGATCATCGATCCGCGAGACACCCGTGCGCTGCTTTGCGATTGGGTGCACCTCGCTCGCCGCACGCTCACACCGACACCACCGGCTTGGGGGTTCCGTCCATGATCGATCCGTCACTCACCCTTCCCCGCCTCGTCGAGCAACGAGCCACCGCCACGCCCGACGCGGTCTTCATCCAACAAGCCGACTCGGGGACCGAGCTCACCTACGCCGAGGCTCACCGCTCGAGCGTGGCCTGGGCGCACGCTCTGGCGCGTCTGGGCGTCGAACCGCACCACACGGTGATCTCCATGCTTCCCGTCGGGTTCGACGCGGTGTCGTGCTGGATCGGCTGCACCTGGCTCGTGGCCTGGGAGGTGCCGGTCAACACCAGCTATCAGGGCAAGATGCTGGCCTACACCTTGGAGAACTCCGAGGCTCGGGTGGCGGTGATCGCCGAGCGCTTCCTCGACCGTGTCGCCGCACTCGACGGTCAGATCGGCGCCATCGAGACCATCGTGGTTCCCGATGCCACCAAGCCGTTGCCCGATCTCGGATACACGATGGTCGACGGCGACGCCTTTCTCGAAGGTCTCGACAACCCGGCGAACACCTTCGACGGGCCCGAGCCGTGGGACGTGGCAGAGATCTTCTACACCTCTGGCACCACCGGGCCCTCCAAGGGTGTGCTCTATTCGCACGCCCAGCTCCACGCCACCACGACGGCCCTCGCCTCTGAGTGGTCCGAAGACGACTGCTTCTACTGCCCGTTCCCGATGTACCACGTGTCGGGGAAGATGTTCGTCTACGCCTTCGCTCTGACCGGCATGCGAGGCGTGTTCCGCGAGTCGTTCAAGACCGACGAGTTCTGGCCCGACGTCGCCACCTACGGCTGCACCTCCACCCTCCTGCTCGGCGCCATGGCGAACTTCGTGTATCGCCAACCCCCGAGAGATGACGACGCCGACAACACCATGAAGACCATCTTGATGGTGCCGGTGATTCCCGAAGCCGACGACTTCCGCAAGCGTTTCGACGTCGAGATCAACACGGTCTTCAACATGACCGAGGTGTCGAGCCCCATCGTCGCATTGAGCGACGAGACCCGCTCGATGCCCGCCGGTACCTGTGGCCGACAGCGTGAGGGCTACGAGTGTCGCGTGGTCGATCAACACGATCGCGAGGTTCCGCCAGGCGAGCTCGGCGAGCTCATCGTGCGCGCCGACCAGCCGTGGGTGCTCAACTCCGGCTACTTCCACATGCCGGAGAAGACCGCCGAGGCGTGGCGCAACGGCTGGTTCCACACCGGCGACGGGTTCGTCTGCGACGCCGAGGGTTGGTTCTTCTTCGTCGACCGAACCAAGGATGCCATTCGACGGCGAGGAGAAACATCTCCTCGATGGAGGTCGAGACCCACGTCAACGACTATCCGCTCGTACTCGAATCGGCGGCAATCGCCGTGCCGTCGGAGTGGGGCGAGGACGAGGTGATGGTCGTGGTCGTTCCGAAACCTGGAGCCGCAATCGAACCAGCGGCGCTCCACGCCCACCTCCTGACGATTATGCCCAAGTTCATGGTGCCCCGCTATCTGAAGGTGGCCGACGAGCTGCCGAAGACCCCGACCGAGAAGATCCGCAAGGTCGCACTACGAGATGCCGGCGTCACCCCCGACACCTGGGACGCTCAAGCCTGATCTCGGTCTTGCGATCAGCCCTTGCCGACCAGGTAGTCGCTGATCTGCGCGTCGGCCGACCCGATGTCGGCGTAGTTGTCGGCGTTGCGTGACCGCATGAAGTCCATCCAACCGAACGAGTGGTAGCGGGGACCGTCGGCTGCCAGCTCCGCGAGCGGCTCGATCTGGGCCTTGCGTCCGGGATTGCAGAAGTACGGGATGCTGAACCGCCGCTGCCGGGTCATGGGTACGACCCGGTGCACCGCCGCCAGGTACCGGTCGTTGGTCCACACCTGCAGGGCATCACCGAGATTGACCACCACCGTTCCCGGCAACGGATCGACGTCGATCCACTCGCCGTCGCGGGTTCGGGTCTGGAGGCCCCCGGTCGAGTCCTGGAGGAGCAACGTGATGACACCCGGATCGGTGTGGTAGCCCAGCGCCGTCGGACCGAGCTCGGCCAGTCCGGCGCGTTGGTCTTCGGGGACCGGATCGCCGAGTGGATAGTGGTTCAGCCGCACCGTGCTGGTGGAGGTGTCACCCGCCATCACCTGCCGAGCACCGTCGGAGAGATCGAGGGCCGTGTGGAGCAATCCGATCGTTTCGTCGACGAAGCGACCCATCGAGGCGTGGAACTCGACCATGGTGTCGCGGAATCCGTCGAGGCCGTCGGGCCAGCGGTTGAGCTCCTCGAGCCGCTCGACGGTGGGATCGCCGAAATCGAAGACCTGCTTGTGATCTCGCTGCCGCTTGGTCAACTCTCGGTCGTTGTAGCCAAAGGGCCGATCGGCATCTCGACGGATGGCATCTCGAATCGCCTGATCGCTGTCGAAGAAGCGCTGGGTCTCCGTCCAGGTTCGTGCAACGAGATCGTCGAGGCCATGCCCTTCGAGAAGGAAGAAGCCGTGCGAACGACACGCGGCGTCGAGTGCCTCCATCGACGTGCTGCTCGGGTTGGAGACGTCGACGACCGGGACTTCACTCATGCCCGTCAGCCTGTCACAGGCACTGCCTGCGGTCGACACGACGCCTCACCGACCCGGGTCCGCTCAGACGGCGAACCGGAGTGACAGGGCTTCGATGTGTTCGGTGTGGATCTGACAGCACCCACCGACGATCGACGCACCGAGTTCGACCCAGCCGGCGGCCATGCCGGCATAGCGCTCCGGTGTGAGCTCCTCGCGAGCGTCGAGGAGCACCTCGTTGGCCGAGTACTCCTCGGGCCGCGGAACGAACGCGTTGGCGTACGCCCCGAACCGGACCTCGGGGTGCGAGGCCAGCAGCAGCGCGGCAAGCTCGGCAAGCGCGACGGTGATGGCTTCCGGCGACGAACAATTGAAGAGCATCGCCGAACAGCGTGCGGCGACGGCCTCGACGGCAGCGCTGATCGACTCACCCGACCGCAGCGGCACGACCGAGCGCGACTGGTCATCTGGCACCGTCATCGAGATCCAGAGCTCGGAAGGACCGGGACCGGACTCGACGGCATCGGCGATGGCGACGGCCTCGGCAACCGAGCTGACGGTCTCACCGACCCAGAGATCGACGTGGTCGGCCATCGCTTCGACCAACATGGCATACATCGCCGGTGCACGCTGGGCGTCGAAGTTGCCCGGTTCGTACGAGCCGAACAAGGGTGGGAGCGAGCCGGCGACGAGCACGTCGCGATCGGCTTCGTCGGCCGCCTCACGTGCCAGGCGACCGGCCAACGCAGCGAGCTCTCGACCCCGCGCGGCAAAGAGCTCCTCGCCGAGGTGGAACGGCACGACGGCATAGCTGTTGACGGTCACGACCTGCGCTCCGCTGGCGATGAACGCCTCGTGGGCGGCCTTCACCGACGAAGGTTCTTCGATCAGTGCCAGCGCCGACCACTCGGGTTGACGAAACGGGGCACCGGCTCGTTCGAGGTGTTTTCCCATTCCCCCATCGAGCACGAGCAAGCGCTGATCAGTTGTCACCGATGCAGTATGGCGTGAGCGGCGACCGGCGCATACCACCGATCGAGAGTCGCAACGTCAGTTGGCGCTGGCGCCGGGGTTGTCCATGAGGAGCACGTCGCCGAGCCCACAGAGCTCGATCACCCGCCGAACCATCGGTGAGGCGGCAACCGTCGTCGGCCTCGCTTCGCACCGGGCGAGCAGTGCCCCGACCCCGGCGGCGCTGATGAACGAGGTGCCGGTGCAGTCGATGTGGCGCAGTGGGTGGCCTTGGAAGTCGAGGGCATGGACGTGGTGGGCCGTCGCCTGGTCGAGCTCGCCTCGAACCGCGAGCACACCCGTGAAACGATCGAAAGCGGCGGAGAAGGGCTCGGTCAACGGACTCCTTCCCTTCGGTGACGTCGGGTCCAACAAACTCATCGGGTCCATCGTGGTACGCCGCTCGCCGGCCTCAACCACCCCTGGGGGTGAAAAACTCCGTCGTGGCGAGCCGGGCTGGGCATACTGAACGCGTGTCTACCGCCGACTCCCCCGATGACGAGCCGATCTCGCTGGCCATCGTGAACGACTACGGCGTCGTGCTCGCCGGGCTCAACGCCATGCTCGCCCCGCACGCCGATCGGATCCGCGTGCTGGAACTCGACGCCAACATGCCGGTCTCGCAAGTGGTCGACCTCGTGCTGTACGACACCTTTGCCAGGACCGAGCCGAACCTGGCCGAGCTCCGGGCATTGGTCGACAACCCCCATGCCCGTCGGGTCGTGGTCTTCAGCTGGTCGTTCGATCCCAAGCTCGTCGAACTGGCCTTCTCGCTCGGCGCTTCGGGCTACATCTCCAAGACCGCTTCGGCCGATGAGCTCGTGGAGGCACTCGAGCGCCTCCACGCCGGCGAGCAGATCGTCAGCCCGAGCCCTACCCGGCGGCTCCACAACGAAGCCCTCGAGTGGCCGGGTCGCTCCGCGGGGTTGACAGCACGAGAGGCCGAGGTCCTTGCCCTCATCACGCAAGGCAAGTCCAACCTCGCGATCGCTGAGTTGCTGCATCTGAGCGTCAACACGATCAAGGGCAACATTCGCACGGCCTACGCCAAGATCGGTGCCTCGAACCGGGTGGAGGCCGTCTTGTGGGGGACGGCCCACGGGATGCAGCCCGATCAGCATCGACTCACGAGCTGGCACTGACCCGTCACCGACGCCGAGTGGGCGAGAGCCGGCGAGCCGAGCGGCGATGGTTTGTCGATGCGTTCGTGCGAGTAGTTCGCCGCACATGGCTAACCAGACAACCACCGACGCGACCATCTTCGAAGCACGACGCGGCGACCACGACAAGCAGCGAAACCTCGTCGATCTGATCACCAAGACGAGTGGCGAGAGCGACGGACGGGTGGAGCTCTTCGAGCGCCTGTCCGCTCAGCTCGAGGCGCACGCTGCCGCCGAGGAACGCGATTTCTCCGTGCCGCTGATGCAGCAGGACCTCACGCAGAAGGCCGCTCGACACAGCGTCGCCGAGCACAAGGAACTCGACGACTTGGTCGAGAAGCTCCGCGAGTACGACATGAGCGCCGAGTACACCCGCGACATGCAGCGCCATCTCGACGAGGACTGAGCCTCGCCGACGCCACCGTGCCGTCGAACCGGGGTTTGGCGCTGCGCCAGTCGGGAACACCCCCTCCCGTACCCAACGTCGCTGCCACCCCGGCGGCTGCCGTCCGAAACGAAAGGAATCCCCATGGCTGATCAGACTTCTGTTCTCCACCCATCCGAGCGGATCAACTCGACCCTCGACAAGATCGAGGGCCGCCTACCCGTCGTCCCTCGACGCGTGCTCCAGCTCAACCGGGCCGTTGCTGCGCTGGGGTGCAGTCTGGTCACCAGGGCGACATCGGCACTCGGCGATTCCGGCGAGGTCGTCGTCGACGCCGCATCCATGCGAGCGAAGACCGTCACCGGGCAGGCACGCTCCGCCGTCGATCGCACGTTGACCACGGCATCGAACGGCATCAGCGAAGTCACCGGGCAGGCGCGAGCGCAGTCAGAACTGTTGGTCGACACGATCGAGCAGGAGGCCACCGAGTTGGTCGAAGATGCCGAGGCCGTCGCCGACGACATGGCGGAGGGGTCCTACGCCAGTTGGACCCGCGCCGACCTCTACCAGCGGGCGCAGCAACTCGACATCGATGGCCGCTCGAGCATGAACAAGGCCGAGCTGATCGACGCGCTGACGAAAGTCTCGACCGTCACTCCCTAGCGGTCGTCGACGTTCAGGTCGCCGAGCACCCGAGCGAGGCGTGCTCGCACGCGGCGACGATCCTCTTCGGTGACGAGTTCGCCGATTTCCCCATACATGAGTCGTAGCTGCCGAACGAGCGGCTCGATCTCGGTATCACCACCGGCTCGGCGCCGGCTGTCATCGATGATCGATTCGATCGTCTCCACGATCACTTCGAGGACGCGAGGGTCGTGCCGTCCGTAGCGTCGCACCGGCTCGAACGACTGCTCCACATAGTCGCCTCGGCGAGGGTCGCTGGGACGAAGAATCCGGCGACCGCCGTCGTCGGTCACCTCCGGCGGGAGGTCCCGGCGATAGAGCTCGGTCACGACGGCTCCGAGACGCACGATGATCTCGATGGCGGTGTTGGGGTCATTCACGCCGGGCGACAGCGCACGAAGAGCGATGTCGTTCAACTGCAAGATGCCGAACGAGATGTCCTGTTGCATCGTGCGCTCATCCTCGATCAGCAACACCTGCGGGAGCGCATCGACCACTCCGTCGAGGGCATCGGAATCACCTGGCCACACGTGGGCGATCGGTGTTCCTCGCACCACGTACGTGCCGACAGCGGCCGACAGCAAGACGGTCACGCCCTCGGGGACGGCCTCGAGCAGCCGCTCGGTCTGGAGCCCGGTCACCCATCCGGTACGCGGCGCCCACACCACGCGGGCCTCCTCCGGTGGCTCGTTCTCGGGATTGTCCGATGTCGGCACCGGCTGGGCCGATGCAACGCCCGGCGCGTCCATGAGTGTCCCCGACGATTGGCCGCTGCCACGCTCGGGAAGCTGATCGATCACGCGCATGGTCGACTCGACGATCCCGTCGGCGACGGCGCCGACGCGCAATCCCTTGGCGGTGTGGTCGATCGATCCCAAGATGGCGATGAGCGACGCAACGGCCAGCACCAGCGCCACCGACACCGACACCTGCGGCAAGAACGCTTCGCCTGCTCCTTCGGGAACCGTCCGCACCTCGCGTAACACGAGGAGCGAGTAGGAGAACGTGCCGATCACCGTGCCCATGACCAGCTGCTGGAAGCGGTCGCCGAGGAAGCCTCGCAGCACCCGCGGCGAGAACTGGCTGGCGGCCAACTGTACGGCGACGAGCGTGAGGGAGAAGACGATCGATGCGGCGGTGATGGTGCCGCCCGCGATGGCCGAGAGGATGCTCCGCGAGCTCTCGACCGTGACCTGGAACCAGCTCGGCAATGCGCCATCCGCCATGCTGCGATCGACCTGAACCGTCAGCTGTGACAGCACGAGGCTCGCGGTGAGCATGAGAAAGGGCACGAAGAACAGGCTCTGCGCCAGCCGATTCTTGAGAGCGTCGATTCGGAGAATGCCCGAACCTACCTCGTTCGAGGCCTGCACCATGCGTTCGTTCCTGGCGTGTCAGCGATCGGACCGAAGCTCGACCGCCACGGACCGTACGGCATCGATGATCTTCGCATACCCCGTGCAGCGGCAGAGATTGCCCGACAACCCGAGGCGGATCTCGTCGTCGCTCGGGTCGGGCGTCCGATCGAGCAGCGCTGCGGTGCTCATGATCATGCCGGGTGTGCAGAACCCGCACTGCACACCGCCCGCATCGAGCAAATGGCGCTGGATGGGATGGAGTTCGCCGCCGATCGCCATGCCTTCGATCGTCGTCACCTGACGACCGTCGGCCTGAGCTGCCAGGTAGGAACACGAGTTGATCGGCTGGCCGTCGAGCAGCACCATGCAGGCACCACACTCGCAATCGTCGCACCCCTCCTTCGTCCCCGTGAGCCCGACGTCGTCGCGAATGACGCCGAGGAGGTTGCGCGAGCCATCGATCGCCAACGGGTACGGAATGCCGTTCACGACGAGGGTGATCTGCTGATGGGTCAACGCGCCACTCCAATGCCTTCGCTTCGGTTCGCCGGGCTGTCGATCGGGTCTCCCGCCGCACGCCTGGCGGCAACGTCGATCGCGCGGCCGGCCATGACACCGACCGTGTGGCGTCGGTAGTCCTCGCTGGCACGCAAATCGCTGATGGGCGCAGCCGTCGCCGACGACCGTTCGGCAACCGCAGCGCGGACCGTGGCGACGTCGGCACCCACCAGGTCGTCGAGTCCGGCGACGGACACGATCGTGGGAGCGACGGCGGCCAACGCAACGGCGACCGACCGGATCCTCCCGGTGTCGTCGAGGACCACCTGGGCCGCGGCCCCGACGACCGCGATCTCCATCGCCCTTCGGTACTCGAGCCTCACATAGGCGCTCCCCGACCGCTCTGGACCGGCGGGGAGATGGATGGCCACGCAGATCTCGTCGCTTGCGGCGCTCGTGTGCCCTGGGCCGAGCCACAGCTCCGCAATCGGCACGAAGCGAACACCGGACACCGATCGAAGCTCGACGTTCGCGTCGAGCACCACCAGAGGCGCACCGGTGTCCATCGCCGGTGAGCCATTCATGACGTTGCCCCCGAGGGTCCCGACGTTTCTCGTTGCCGGGGAGCCGATGAGGGCAGCGGCGTCGGCCAGTGCGGTGTAACCGTCGAGAACCGTCGTGTCGGTGCACAGCGATGCGTGGGTGGTGAGCGCACCGACGGTGATTCCCTGTCCCGTCGAGGTGATGCCTCGCAACTCGTCGACGCGATCGACGGCGACCAGTCGATCGGGCAGCGGGCTCTTGCCCTGCCGGGCACCCACCACGAGATCGGTGCCACCGGCGATCACCAGCGCACCGTCGGCCACCGCAGCCAGCGCCTGCCCGAGCGTCCGAGCATTCACGACCGAAGTCATGCGCCGCCCCCCATGTCATCACGAGTGGTGGCGCCGGCGGCTCGGCTCGTCTGCCAGACCCGTTCGGCCGTCATCGGCAGCTGCCGAACCGGTTGCCCGACGAGCTTGGCGATGGCGTTGGCGATCGCCGCGGCCGTCGGCACGTTGGGCGCTTCGGCGAGACCCTTGGCCCCATGGGGGCCTGCACCGAGCGTGGGGATCTGGACGAACTCGGTGATGATCCGTGGCGCGTCGGCTGCGGTCTGGAGCTTGTACTCGAGGAAGCCGGGGTTCTGCTGTCTCGCGTCGTCACCGTAGACCGTCCCTTCGGTGAGCGCTTGCCCCACCCCCATCAGGACGCCGCCTTCGACCTGGCCGTGAGCCGCGATCGGATTGATGATCGTCCCGGCGTCGTGGGCGCAGGCGACGTCGAGCACTCGCACCACACCGGTGTCTCGGTCGAGCCGGATCCGCACAGCGTGGCAGGAGAACTGCGGAGCGGCCCATGCCGCCATGCCCTGGTCCCCGATGCAGGTGGTACCGACGGTCTCGGGATACTCCGGGGGTTTGCCCGACCCCTTGCCGAGAAGCAATTCACCGCCACCGGCGATCTCGGCGAGCGTGGCGATGGAGAGGGAGCGGTCGGGGCTCCCGACGACGTGCGCTGCCCCATTCGAGAGGACGATGTCGGCTGCCGCTGCCTCGAGCTCGTCGGCAGCCAGCGAACGGAGCTGGTCGGCGATCTCCACCGACGCCTCGATGACGGCGCGACCGTTGTTCAGGAGCGTCTGAGAACCGGTTGCTCCGGTGTCGTAGGGGGCCACCCCGGTGTCTTGGTAGATGATCTGGAAGTCTTCGGGATCCATGCCGAGTTCGTCGGCTGCCAGCTGGCGCAAGGTCATGACCGCACCCGTTCCACACTCCTGGGCCCCGGTGATGATCTGGCCCGAGCCATCGGCGTCGATCTTGACGTAGGCCCCCGAAGCGCCCGGAAAACTCGGCCACCAGCCGATGGCCAGGCCGATGGCTTCGTCCTCGCCCAGCGTGTCGCCGTCGAGCAGGCCGTCGGCCGTCTCGATGCAGCGCCGCAGCCCGATCTCGTCATAGGTCTGCCCTGAGGGACCCACCGAGCCGGTGTCGACGGCATTGCGAAGGCGGAAGTCGACCGGGTCCATGCCGATGGCGGCGGCCAGTTCGTCGGTGTGGCTCTCACATGCCCAGCACGCCTGCGGCGCAGTGGGAGCTCGTACCGAACCCGACGGTTGGTGATTGGTATAGACGAGGCTGGCTTCGACGAACACGTTGTCGATCTCGTACGGCCCGACGGCGTGCATCGCTGCGAGCTGAGCGAAGAAGGCACCGTCAGCGGTGTAGGCGCCGTTGTCCAGGAGCACACGACCTCGGCGAGCGGCGATGGACCCATCGGGCCGAAGGCCGGTCTCGAGTTCGATGATCATCGATTCCCGTCGGCGGTCGGGGGCCAGGAACTCTTCGTGACGGGAGAACACCAGCTTGACGGGCCGCATGGTGGCTCGCGCGAGCGCGGCGATGTGCGCCTCGAAGTGAAAACCACACTTGCCCCCGAAGCCACCACCGAGATGGGGCACGATGATGCGGACCCGATTGGTCGGCAACCGGAGCGTCTCGCACACACCGTTGCGGGCGTCGAAGGGGACCTGGGTTGACGACCAGATCGTGACCCTTCCGCCTTCCCATTGGGCGACGATGCCGCGGGGTTCGATGGGCGCCGCATGCGAACCATCGGCGACGAAACGTGACGTCACGATGGTTTCCGCTTCGGCCATGCCGGCGTCGACGTCGCCCTTCGAGATCGAGGAGAAGGTGGCGACGTTGCGATCCCGGGGTGTGTCACCGGTGACGTCGTACTCGGCCCAGTGCTCGTGCACCAGGGGTGATCCGTCGCCGAGCGCCGCCTCGAGATCGGAAACGATCGGCAGTTCCTCGAACTCGACGATGATGGCGGCGGCCGCTCGTCGAGCGGTGGCCTCGTCGACTGCGGCGACGGCAGCGATGACCTCGCCCTCGAAGCGAACGACGTCCCGCGCGAACAAGGTGCGATCGGGGATCACCGGGCTATAGCGGACATCGGGAACATCATCGGCGGTGAGCACGGCGAACACACCGGGTATCGCCAACGCCGGTCGGGTGTCGACCGCCGTGATGCGGGCGTGAGCAACTCCGGCGTAGCGAAAGGCCGCCGCCAACATGCCGGTCAGCGAGAGGTCGGCAACGTAGCGACCCGAGCCGGTGACCTTGTCGATCCCGTCAGCTCGCACGAATCGCCTCGAGGCACTGGGTGTTGATGGTGCGGTCTCCTCGACGGTCACGGCGAGCATCATCGCACACCGACGAGCACAGGAGAACAGCCGGTCTCGCCCACCCGCCCACCGGGGGAACCCGCCGACCGTGCCGGAGCGGTCAGTTCGACGGCGACGCCGACCTCCGACTAGGAGTACAGGTGTGACCGAGCACTCGCATGGAGAAGCCAAGCCCATCCGCGAGGAGCGCCGCGAACCACGCGAGGGCGTCGAGGAGGTCACCCCGGGCATCCTTCGGGTCCAGCTGCCCATTTCGCTTCCCGGCCTCGGCCACGTCAACTGCTACGCCATGGAAGACAGCCGGGGCATCACGCTGGTCGATCCTGGCCTTCCCGGACCGCGCACCTTCCGGGAACTCCAACGAACGTTGAAGTCAGGGGGGCTGCCGATCGAGCGAGTCCACACCGTCATCGTCACGCACTCGCACCCCGACCACTTCGGACAGGCCGGCACGTTCAAACGCAAGTTCGGTGCCGAAGTGATCACCCATCGGGCCTTCCGCACCTTCCTCGATCCAGAGGCCGAAGAATCCGAAGTCGAAGACGACCTCGAGATCGCGGAGCAGCCGCTGAAGGCCCAGGTCGAATCGACGCGCGGTCTGAAGCTCGAGAACGGGCCGTTCATGAAACACACGCCGTGGGGAGGCGAGCCTCGGCTCATGCCGCGATCACGCCGGCTTCGCTACTGGGCCATGCGCAAGGCTGCCGGTCGCATCATCGCCACGCCCTCGCCGACCCGTCGGGTCGACGATGCCCAGGTGCTCGACGTCGGTGGTCGTGAGTGGGTGGCCGTGCACACACCCGGGCACACGATCGATCATCTCTGCCTGTACGACCCCAACGGCGGGATCATGATCAGTGGTGATCACGTGTTGCCCACCATCACACCGCATATCTCCGGGATGGGAGCGACGGTCGACCCACTCAACGACTTCTTCGACAGCCTCGACCGGATGAAGACGTTCGACAACGTCACCACCGTGCTTCCGGCTCACGGCCTCGAGTTCGGCGACCTGGCCGGACGGGCCGAGGGCATCAAGCTCCACCATCACGAGCGGCTGGAGAAGCTGCGAGATGCCTCCGATGAGGTCGGCCGCGGCACGGTCAACGACTACATGAAGCTGCTGTTCGCCCAACGTTCGTGGGGATCGATGGCCGAGAGCGAAACCTATGCTCACCTCGAACACCTTCGGCTCTTGGGCGAGGCCGAGGTCGACGACTCCGGCGAGCAGCTCCGCTACTCCTTCGACTGATCGATCGGCGCCTGTGCGCCACGGCGAGCTCCGCGATCACTCACCACGCTCGTGCTGCGATCGGTCCGTCACCACGCACGTCCGATGGTCACGCCCCATTCGTTTCGGGTTTGCTCGGCGAATGGCTTGCCGACATGATCATCGGAGACACCGAAGGGGAATGATGACCATCGACAGCGCAGCACCGGAATCCGTCGGCGTCAGCAGCCAGCGGCTCGAACGCATCCGCTCGACCATGCAGACCTACGTCGACAACGGCACCATTGCCGGCGCCACCACCCTCGTTGCGCGGCGAGGCAAGCTCATCCACTCCGCTGCATTCGGCCATCGCGACCGCGAAGCCGGTGTCGGCGATGACCGACGACACGATCTTTCGCATCTACTCGATGACCAAGCCGGTCGTCTCGACCGCGCTGATGCTGTTGCACGAAGAAGGCGCATTCCAGCTCGAGCACCCCGTTGGCAAGTTCATTCCGGCGTTCATGGCAACCCAGGTGATGGAGGCCGATGGCTCGCTCGTGCCCCAGGCCCGCCCGATGGAAGTGCGTGATCTCCTCACCCACACCAGTGGCCTGACCTACGACTTCATGATCGACACCCCCGTCGCCCAGATGTACCGCGACGCCCGCATCATGAACGACGCCTCTCGCCCGCTCGGTGAGCTGGTCGACGCGCTGGCCGAGATTCCCCTCTCGTCCCAGCCCGGGGCTCGCTGGCACTACAGCGTGGGCATCGACGTGGCGGCTCGTCTGATCGAGATCCTCGCCGACCAACCGCTCGGCGACTTCCTCGAGGAACGACTCTTCGGTCCGCTCGGCATGACCGAGACCGGATTCGGAGTGCCCGACGACAAGCTCGACCGACTGGCCGCCATGTACGGCCTCCCCGACCTCGTTGGTGAGAACTACGACGCAATGCAGTTGATGACCGCAGCCTTGAGCGGCTTCAACGAACGCATCGATGTGTCGACCACCTACCCCACGAGCACGCCCGACGTGTTCCAGCGTGGTGGTCTCGGGCTCTTCTCGACCGGTGCCGACTACCTTCGTTTCGCCACGATGCTCCTGCAGAACGGACGCAGTGGCGACGATCATCTGATCGGGCGCAAGACGCTCGAGCTCATGCACCGCAACCATCTCGCCGACGACCTCCTGCCCTACGAACTCCTCGGACGATCGGTGCCCGGTTACGGCTTCGGGCTCGGGCTCGAGAGTCATGGTCGACACCGCAGCAAGCGCCGGAACCGGTTCCGACGGCGAGTACGGCTGGGCGGGCGCAGCCAAGACCTACTTCTTCGTCGATCCAGCCGAGGAGCTCATCGGCATCTTCATGTCGCAGTACATGACCGGCGTCGAGTCACCCGACCGCGATTTCCGCAGCCTCGTCTACCAGGCCATCATCGACTGATCGAGGTCTGCGGGGCTCACCGCCGGGCGGCCTCAGTGGGCAGCGTCTGCGTCTTGCGAACCGATGGGCAGCCGGGTGACGACGGCAACGACGATCGAGCCGACGATGATGCCGAGCACGGCGGAGATCGACGTGTTCACCAACCAACCGAGAACGCCACCGATGCCGCCGATGTCGTGGACCGATTTCTCGATCTCGTGCACGAAGTCGTAGGGGCCGTGCCATCCGAGTTCATCGGTGCCGACGAGGATGATGTGTCCGCCGACCCACAGCATGGCGGCGGTCCCGATGATGGAGAGCCACTTCAGCAGCGCAGGCATGCCCTTCACCAGGGTGCGACCGATGCGTTGTGATGACGGCGACGAGCGGCCGACGAGCGAGAGTCCGACGTCGTCCATCTTCACGATCAGTGCGACGACGCCATAGACGATGACCGTGATCAGCAGCGCCACCACCACGAGGATGATCGCCTGCTGGAGCAAACCCTCGTCGATGACCTCTTTGAGCGCAATCACCATGATCTCGGCCGACAGGATGAGATCGGTACGAACGGCGCCGGCGATGGTCTCGGCTTCGGCGTCGGGTCCAACCATGGCGGCAGGAACATCGTGAGCGTGATCGTCACCCTTGAGCTTGTGATAGATCTTCTCGACACCTTCGAAGCAGAGGTAGGTGCCGCCAAGCATCAGGATGATCTCGACGAGGGTCGGGGCGATGGCACTGAGGATCAGCGCAATCGGGAGGATGATCAGCAGCTTGTTGCGAATCGAGCCCGTTGCGATCTTCTTGATGATGGGAAGCTCGCGTTCGGCTGCGAGGCCCTGGACATACGCCGGCGTCACGGCCGTGTCGTCGACCACCACGCCGGCAGCCTTGGCACTGGCACGACCAGCGGCTGCGCCGACGTCGTCGATCGATGCTGCTGCCAGCTTCGCCAACGCTGCAACATCATCGAGCAACCCGACGAGTCCACCAGCCATCTGTCTCCCCTACCTGCCGTCGTACGTCCCCGAAGGCTAGGGGAAGATCGTGGAGGCACTTCGCACCTCGAGCGATTCATTGGGCGCGAGTCATCGAGCTCGATGCCTTGGGTTCGATTCATTGGCTCGGGGTCGGCGAGTTAGGGTTTGCAATGGTCATCCCGATTCCCGGCCCTGAGGCGGCGTTGCTGGAGCGAACCGGCCACTCGATCGCGGCGTCCGGCCCCTCGCTCACCGGTCGGGAACGAAGCGAGGTGGCGCTCCTGTCACGGGCCTACGCCGCTGAACGTGCGACGCCGACGCCCGGAGCGCCCCGCGAGGCGCTCGTGTGGAAGCTGACCAACGAGGCCGGCACCATTCGAGGCGACTGGGTGGACGCTCTCGACGTTGCGGGGATCAGCGCCGCGGAATACGTCGAGGTGCTCGGCATCGTGTCCCGACTCGCAGCGATCGACACCTTCTGTATCGGTCTTGGCGCCCCGCTCGTCCATCTTCCCGAAGCGAGTCGTCTTCCTCCGACGGGGGCTACGGCTCGCGACGCAACGATCGACGGAGCATGGATTCCCACGGTCGGACCGGCGTGGCCGCCCAGTGCGCTGTCGCTGGTGCCGTCGGAGCATCAGGCGATGCACGATCTGCACGCCGTGTTCTATCTGTCCATGGAAGGCATGGCCGACATGGACGCCGAACGGGGCCTGCACCGAACCCAGATGGAGCTCGTCGCCTCGCGAACCTCGTTGCTGAACGAGTGCTTCTATTGACTGCTCGCCCACGCCGGCATGCTCCGTGTGAGCAGCAACCGCACCAACCGGCCGGTCGATCTCCTCTCGATCGTCGACGTCTCCATCGAGCCGGTCCTGCCATGGGGGCGTGAATTGTTGGCCTTCACCGATGCCGCAGTCCTACGAGACGACGACGAACTCCCGCTCGCCCGAGCGTCGCTCCAGCGGCTCGCCGGCGACGCCGGCGTCGTTCGGGCTGCCGCCTGTGCCGGGAACTTCGAAATGATGAACCGCCTGCTCGATGCCACCGGAGTCCGCGTCCCGTCGGCCGGTATGACGCTGGCGGACGAGCTCGGCATCGACGTTCCCGAACACCTCCATCCGAGCTGATCCGGCACCTCGGCGAAGGCGCATCGACACGATTGCAGGCACGCGCATGCGACCGATGCCGCGGGGTGTTGGCGGATCGGTGCGCTAGACAGGCCCGATGGCCGAAACGATCGAATGCCCCATCTGCACGATGACCGAGCTCCTCACCACCGATGACGGGTTCGAGTGCATCACCTGCGGACACGAGTGGCTCGGTGAACCGAGCGACGGACTCGACGACATCCGAGACGCCAACGGCAACCTGCTGGCCACCGGCGACGATGTCACGGTGATCAAGGACCTGAAGCTCGACGGCAAGACCGGCGGTGTCAAGGCCGGCACCAAGGTACGCAGCATCCGACTGGTCGAGGGCGATCACCCCATCGACGGCAAGGTGAACGGTCGCGGGATTCTCATCAAGGCGGAGTTCGTCAAGAAGGCCTGAGAACCGGCCGCCTCACTCCCATTCGCTCTACTCCCATTCGCCCTACTCCCATTCGATCGTGCCCGGTGGTTTCGAGGTGATGTCGTAGGCCACGCGATTCACGCCGTCGACCTCGTTGATGATGCGGTTCGACATCTTCTCGAGCAGGTCGTAGGGCAGGCGTGCCCAGTCGGCAGTCATGGCGTCGTCGGAGGTGACGGCCCGAATGATGATGGGGTGGGCGTAGGTCCGCTCGTCGCCCATCACGCCGACGGTGCGAATGTCGGCAAGCACGGCGAACGCCTGCCAGATCTCACGCTCCAGGCCGGCGGCAGCGATCTCTTCACGCACGATGAAGTCGGCGTTCTGGAGGATCTCGACCTTCTCCGGTGTGACCTCGCCGATGATACGGACACCCAGGCCCGGCCCGGGGAAGGGCTGGCGCCAGACGATCTCGTCGGGCAAACCCAGTTCGCTGCCGACCGCACGAACCTCGTCCTTGAAGAGGTTGCGCAGCGGCTCGACGAGATCGAAGTCGAGGTCGTCGGGAAGTCCACCGACGTTGTGGTGGCTCTTGATCTTGGCGGCGCTGCCCGTTCCCGACTCGATGACGTCGGGATAGAGGGTGCCCTGCACGAGGAACATGGCGTCTTCGATGCCGCCGGATGCCTCTTCGAACACTCGGATGAACGTCTCGCCGATCGCCTTGCGCTTGGCCTCGGGCTCGACGACCCCGGCCAGCTTCTCGAAGAAGCGATCACCGGCTCGCACGTGGATGAGCTCGATGCCCTGGTGCTTCTGGAAGGTCTCGACCACCTGGTCGGACTCGCCCTTGCGCATCAGACCGGTGTCGACGTAGACGCACGTGAGCTTGTGGCCGATCGCCTTGTGCACGATGGCGGCCGCAACGGCAGAGTCCACGCCGCCGGAAAGCCCGCAGATGGCACGGCCCCCACCAACCTGGGCACGGATCGCCGCGACCGACGAGTCGATGACGGAGTCCATGGTCCAGTTCGGATCGCAGCCTGCGAGGTCGTGCAGGAAGCGCTCGATGACGGCGACACCGTTCTCGGTGTGTCCGACCTCGGGGTGGTACTGCAGGGCGTAGATCTTGCGATCGACGCTCTCGAAGGCAGCAACCGGCGCGTTGGGCGTGGCGGCGATGGCAGTGAATCCATCGGGGACGGCGGTGACGGCGTCGAAGTGGCTCATCCACACCGTCTGTACGGCCGGCAGCCCTTCGAGCAGGGCCGAATCACCGGCGCACGACAGCGTGGTGCGTCCGTATTCGCCGCGATCGTCACGACCCACCGTGCCGCCCAACTGCTTGGCGATCAGCTGCGCGCCGTAACAGATGCCGAGGATCGGCACCCCCAGGTCGTAGATGGCCGGATCGAGGGTTGGTGCGCCCTCGACGTTCACGCTCTTGGGGCCACCCGACAAGATGATGGCAGCCGGCTTGCGCTGGGCCAGATCGGCGGCGGCAATCGTGTGGGGCACGATCTCGGAGTAGACCCGGTGCTCGCGCACTCGGCGAGCGATCAACTGGGCGTACTGAGCGCCGAAGTCGACGACGAAGACGACCTGGTCGGGTGTGGCGGTGGCGGCATTCGCCGCCGCATTGCTTTCCGAAGCGCTGCTCACGGCTCCATCACCACCAATTCGGCCTTCTGGAGGTCCTTGATGGACTCATAGCCGAGCGTGGCCATCGACTGACGCAGGGCACCGGCCACGTTCGATCGACCGTCGGCGGTGGACGCGGGGCCGTTGAGCACCACCTCGAGCGGACCGACCCGGTCGACTTCGAGCAGGCGGGCCTGGGGTAGCTCGGGGTGCACGGTGGAACGGCCCCAGTGCCAGCCCCGGCCCGGCGCCTCGTCGGCCGAAGCGAACGTGGTGCCGAGCACCACGGCGTCGGCGCCGCAGGCGACGGCCTTCGCGATGTCGCCGCCGGAACGAACGCCGCCGTCGGCGATCACGTGGACGTAGACACCGGTCTCGTCGAGATGGCGCATGCGAGCCGCCCGCACGTCGGCCAGGGCCGTCGCCAGGCCGGACCCGACCCCGGTGACCGAACTACTGGTTGCCGAGCGACCACCGTCGATACCCACCAAGACGCCGGCTGCGCCGGTTCGCATCAGATGCAGCGCAGCGGAGTAGCTGGCGCAGCCACCGACCACGACCGGGGTTTCGAGTTCACGGACGAACTGCTTGAGGTTGAGCGGGGCGGCCTTGCTCGACACGTGCTCGGCCGAGATCACGGTGCCCTCGATGACGAGCAGATCGAGCTCGGCGGAGAGGAGGGTCTTGGCCAGTGAGGCGACCCGACGCGGCGAAACGGCGCCGGCGGCGTAGACACCGGCGGCGCGAAGTTCTTTGATCCGTTGGGTGACGAGGTCGGGATCGACCGGGGCGGCGTAGAGCTCACGGAGACGGGCCAGCGCAGCGTCGTGATCCATGTCGGCCAGATCGGCGAGCAGTGGATCGGGATCGGCGTGACGAGTCCACACGCCTTCGAGGTCGAGCACGCCGAGACAGCCCAGCTTGTCGAGCGCGATGCAGGTGGCGGGGCTGGTCACCGAGTCCATCGCTGCGCTCATGATCGGCAGCCCGAGGCTGTAGGCGTCGATCTGCCAGCCGAGGTCGATCAGGTCGGCATCTCGGGTTCGTTTGGATGGCAGCAGTGCCAGTTGATCGAGGCTGAACGATCGTCGTCCTGACTTGCCCATTCCGATCTCGATCTCGGCCACCGGCGTCTCCTTGCGAACCTCACTCGGGCGGTGGAACAGCGGTTCCGCTCTCACTTCGGCCCTCAGCGAAGCGACCAGGCTACCGGGAACCGGCGCTGGCCAGGAAGAATCGTGGCGACGGGATTGTGGCGGCGTCGAGCGCCGACGGCCCAGGCGTCCAAGGCCGATTCCCAGGCGGTCAGTCCTTGATCAGACCCTTCAGGAGGGCCTTGGCCATCTGCGCGTTCATCTCGAACAAGGCCTGACTGCCCGAGGCGGTGACCTTGCGGACCACCGATCCTCCGGTGGCCGTTTCGACGGCATCGAGACTCGCCAACGTGGCGTCTCGCGTGGCGTCGGTCGCCCGGTAGCCCATCGTGGTCAAG
Source organism: uncultured Acidimicrobiales bacterium (assembly GCA_963698395.1). GTDB lineage: Bacteria > Actinomycetota > Acidimicrobiia > Acidimicrobiales > SZUA-35 > JBBQUN01. Next base: position 1,031,819 of record CAVOQQ010000003.1, on the reverse strand, counting down.
GCCTTGAAGAGATCGCTTTGTGCGACGGGGCCCGGCGCCGACTTGGCGATCACGGCCAGGGCGTCCTTGGTGAGCTCGGCCGACTGGGTCACGATGTCGTTGGCCGTCGCCTCGGTCGAGTTGATGCCGTCGACCGAGGCCAACCAGCGTCGCACCTTCTGCACGATCTCATCGTGGGTCTCACCTTGGAACGACAGTTCAGCCATCACCGGAGACTAGTCGGACGATGCGCAAGCGACCGGCGAGCGGCGATCATGGTTGCAAGCGAGGCCGTCAAGCCCAGGAACCCGGCTGCCGCGCCGAGCGTCGCGCCCGGGCCCGCAGCGCGTCCACTCGCCAGCACCGCAACGCCGACCCCGAGGCTCACGACCGACGCTGCTGCCAGGAACAGTGCAGTCAGCAGCGGCCGCGCCAGGCCGGCCATCAGCACCGCACCGAGGCACAGTACGGGAAGGAGAAACCAGATGACCCGGAACGGTGTGAGTTGATCGAGACCGAGCCGCTGGGCAGAACGGAACATCTGGTAGCTGTTTCGGCCGGCCGAGCCCGAGCGCACCCACTCCAGCTGGGCGCTGACGAGCATCGTGGCACTGACGACGACCACGACGACCAGCGAGTCCCGTCGATGGTTCATCGCAGAGCGGCTCGAAGCCGAGGGGCGAAATCGCCCCGCTCGACGTCGACGCTGTCGAGCCCCAGCCAGGTTGCCAGCTCGATGAGGTTCGCCGCCATGGCGTCGGCCACGTCGTCGGGGTCGGCATCGGGTTCGAGGTAGGCGCCCTTCACTCGAAGGACACCGGCGGCTCGATCGGCCTTGAGGTCGACTCGCCCGACGAGATCGTCGCCGAGGAGGAACGGCAACACGTAGTAGCCGTACTCGCGCTTTGGTTCCGGCACGTAGATCTCGATGCGGTAGCGGAAGTCCCAGAGTCGCTCGGCTCGGTCACGAAACCACACCACCGGATCGAACGGGCTCAGCACGGTGCCGGCGTCGATCGAGCGTGGCCGCCGTGCCTCGGGGTGGAGATAGGCGGGCGTCGACCAGCCCTCCACCGACACCTGTTCGAGCCGACCGGCTTCGACCAGTTCGGCCAGCAGCGGTCGTGCCTGCGGCATCTTGATCCGGAAGTAGTCGGCCAGATCGTGGGCGGTACCGACGCCGTGCGACTTTGCCCCGAGCATCAGCAGCTCGGCCTGGGCCTCGGCCCTGGTCGGCGTTGGTTGGTCGATCACCGGCCCGGGAACGACCCGATGCGGCAGGTCGTAGTGGGTGGTGAATTGGTGGTCACGGTGATGGATCGACAGGCGTCCGGTCACGTACAGCCATTCGAGCGCCAGCTTGCCCCGTGGCATCCCCCACCACGGGCCGGTCCGCTTGCCGGGATCGGCGAGGTTCTTGATCGAGCGATGCCCGTGATGCTCGATCTCTGCCAGGATCGCCGAGAGGTACTCCGGCTGACCTTCCTCCAGTTCGCGCCCAGCCTTCCAACGACCGTCCTGCATTCGCCACCGCAACATCGGGTGGAGGTCCATCGAGGTGATCGATGCTTCGTGCGCCAGATACTCGTGGTTCTCACCCGAATGCCAGATCCAATGATCGAGCTTGGCTCGGTCATAGGGCCCGAGCCTCGAGAACATCGGGAGGAAGTGGGAACGAACCAGCACGTTGACCGAGTCCAACTGCAGGATCGACATGCGGTCGAGGGCGCGGCGAAAATGACGGACGTTCACTGCTCCTTGCGGCGCCTTGTCGGCGAACCCCTGGGCGCCGAGCGCGATCCTGCGGGCGTCGGCCCGAGACAACGACCGTGACGGCGAGCTCATGGCGTCGTGACTCAGCTCGAGCAGATTGTGCACCATCCGTGCGGTGGCTCCCCAGAGTGTGTCGCCGACCAACTCGAAGAAGTAGATCGCCATCTCGTTGGCGTCGCGCGTCCAGATTTCTTCTCGGTAGATGGAAGGGTCGGCCAATTCCTGGAGCGAGATGTGGATGATGCCGTCGACCTCATTGGCGTCCGGGGTCAGTGGTTGTCGCCGGTCGATCACACCGACGAACGGCACGATGAACGACGGGCTCGACACCGTGGTGAGCCGATCGAGTTCACCGACCACGGTGACGGCATCCGGCGGTAGGTCGATCTCTTCGTGCGTCTCTCGCAGGGCGGTCGTTGCCAGATCGGGATCACCCGGCTCGAGCCTGCCGCCCGGGAAACACACCTCACCCCGGTGGGAGCGCAGGTGCCAGGCTCGCCGGGTGAACAGCAGCTCAGGGCCATCGTCGCCATCGCTGAAGGGCACGAGCACGGCCGACGGCGGCCGACCATCGACGGTTGCAGCGAGCGGCTGGTGTGGCTGGGACCGCCCGATGATGTCGACGATTTCTTCGACCGAGCCCGGCAGCGCACGGCCGGCCCACGGCGCAGCAGCCCCGAGGCGAGAGCCAGGAGGACGGGGAATGAACTGGGGACCGCCTCGACCGGGAGGCGGTCGGAAAGTCAGGACTGCTCCTCGACGGGGCGATGAGCGACGGTCGTTCGATCTCGGACACGACGCGAGACTACCGCTGTTCTCACCGACGTCCCGTACTCTCCCCGGTCGTGCGCCAGACTGGGGAATGGCTTGGTTTGATGTGATGCGTTCGGCGTTGCGGCGCACCGCGAAAACGATCACGTCGGCAACACCGACGGACCTCGGCATACGGAGTCGCACCGCTGGCCCTCCAGCGTCATCGAATGGCGCGAGCTCGATGCACTTGCGATGGGCTTTTGACGGCCCGTCGCACCGACGCTTTCGAGAAGTGTCGGTGGTGTTCACCGTGGTCGAGTCGCCTCGCGTTCCGGCGCTGTACTTCTGGGCCCTCCAAGCCAGCTTCGGATCGAACGGCAAGACCGTCGGCGCGGCCCACATGGGCTTGCAGCATCATCCCCGGCATCCCGACGCGGGAGCCGTGAACTGGGGTGGCTACCGACACGGTGGAGGCGAGCTCGAAGGCTCGACCTCGACCCTGCCATCGGCGTTGAACAACCTCAACAGTCGTGACTTCTCCTGGCGGCCCGGCGCTCCCTACCGCTACCACATCGGCCCGTCACCCGAGCGTGGCTGGCGAGCATCGATCACCGACCTCGAGCGAGACGAGACGACCGTCATCCGGGACCTGTGGGCACCGAATCCCACCGATGAGCTCAGCGAGATCGTGGTGTGGAGTGAGGTCTTCGCCGACTGCGATGCCCCGAGCGTTCGAGTGCAATGGTCGCAGCCGACGGCCATCACCCGGGAGGGCCGCCACGTCTCCCCGGTGGCGATGATCACCAGCTTTCAACGCCATGAAGACGGCGGATGCTCGAACACGACGGCTGCGGTGGTCGATGGCGCCATTGCCCAGATCACGAACACCGACCGCACCATCGCACCAGGGACCCGGATCCCACTCCGCTGATCTCGGCCGCGACCACAACGCGCGAACGGTCGGCCCCGAAGGACCGACCGTTCGTTTGTTCGTTCAGCGTGAGCCGAGCGGTGATGCAAGCCGGAGGGCTTGGTTACATCATGCCGCCCATGCCGCCCATACCGCCCATGTCGGGCATGCCGCCGCCGGAGCCCTCTTCGGGCTTGTCGGCGATGAGGGCCTCGGTGGTGAGGACCAGTGCGGCGATGGATGCTGCGTTCTGCAGCGCCGCACGGGTGACCTTGGCCGGGTCGGTGATACCGGCGACCATGAGGTCTTCGATGACGCCGGTTGCAGCGTTGAGACCGACGTTGCCCTTGGCCTCTTCGACCTTGGCGACCATGATGGCGCCTTCGAGACCGGCGTTCATGGCGATCAGCTTGGCTGGTGCCTCGAGGCAATCCCAGACCGAGCGGGCACCGGTGGCTTCGTCACCGTCGAGGCCTTCGAGGACCTTCGCAACCGCGGGACGGGCACGCAGGAGTGCGGTACCGCCGCCGGCAACGACACCCTCTTCGAGTGCGGCGCGGGTGGCCGACAGCGCATCTTCGATGCGGTGCTTCTTTTCCTTGAGCTCGACCTCGGTGGCAGCACCGACCTGGATGACGGCAACGCCGCCGGCCAGCTTGGCGAGACGCTCCTGGAGCTTCTCACGGTCCCAGTCCGAATCGGTGTTGTCGATCTCGGCCTTGATCTGCGAGATGCGGCCGGCGACGTCGTCGCCTTCGCCCGCACCCTCGATGATGGTGGTGTTGTCCTTGGTGATGACCACCTTGCGGGCCTGACCGAGCATGTCGACGGTGACGCCGTCGAGCTTGAGTCCGACCTCTTCGGCAACGACCTGACCACCGGTGAGGATGGCCATGTCCTGCAGCATCGCCTTACGACGCTCGCCAAAGCCAGGGGCCTTGACCGCAGCCGAAGCGAAGGTGCCACGGATCTTGTTGACCACCAACGTGGCCAGGGCTTCGCCTTCGATGTCCTCGGCGATGATCACGAGAGGCTTGGACGCCTGCATGACCTTCTCGAGGACGGGAAGGAGATCCTGGACCGAGGTGATCTTGCCCTGGACGAACAGGATGTAGGGATCCTCGAGGATCGCTTCCTGGCGCTCGGGGTCGGTGACCATGTAGGGGCTGATGTAGCCCTTGTCGAACTGCATGCCCTCGGTGAATTCGAGTTCGATGCCGAAGGTGTTCGACTCTTCGATGGTGACCACACCATCTTTGCCGACCTTGTCGATGGCCTCGGCGAGGACGTCGCCGACGCTCTGGTCGGCGGCGGAAATGGCGGCGACCTGGGCAATTTCGGCCTTCTCGTCGATTTCCTTGGACTGCTCGGCGATGGCCTGCACCGCAGCGGCGACGGCCTTCTCGATGCCGCGCTTGAGACCCATGGGGTTGGCGCCGGCGGCGACGTTGCGGAGGCCGTTCTTGATGAGGGCCTGAGCGAGGACGGTGGCGGTGGTGGTTCCGTCGCCGGCGACGTCATTGGTCTTGGTGGCGACTTCCTTCACGAGCTGTGCGCCCATGTTCTCGAAGGGATCTTCGAGCTCGATCTCACGAGCGATGGACACACCATCGTTGGTGATGGTCGGTGCGCCGAACTTCTTGTCGAGAACGACGTTGCGACCCTTCGGGCCGAGGGTGACCTTCACGGCGTCGGCGAGCTGGTTGACGCCGGCTTCGAGAGCGCGGCGTGCCTCTTCGTCAAACTTGATTACTTTGGACATGGTTCAGATTCTCACTTCACGATTGCGAGGACGTCGCGGGCGGTCAGGATGAGGTAGTCGACACCTTCGAGAGTGATCTCGGTGCCGCCGTACTTCGAGTAGACGACCGTGTCGCCGACCGAGACGTCCATGGGGATCAGTTCGCCTGAGTCGGAGCGGCGGCCAGCGCCAACGGCGATAACCTCGCCCTGCTGGGGCTTTTCCTTGGCGGTGTCAGGGATGACAAGGCCACTGGCAGTCGTAGCCTCGGCCTCTTTGGCCTTGACGACGATGCGATCATCGAGTGGTTGCAGGTTCATGCAGATTCGCCTCCGTACGGCGTGATCTCGGACTGGGACCGACTCCTGATCAGATCAGGACACATCAGGAGTCGTGCCGACCGGTTCCGTGTTAGCAGTCTCGGTAGGCGAGTGCCAACACTACCGAGCGTGGCGGCCGCCGCCAACCCTTTGTTTCGAGGTTTGTGCAAACTTCAGTGTGATCTCTGAGAAAACCTGAGTCATCAAGACTCAGGTTTTGCGAGATGGGCAAAGAACGAGGGGGTCACCGCCGGTCAAGGCAGGTTCACCCACCGATGGTGCTTGGCCACTGACCCGGCTGCTGCAAGACTGGCCGCTTGCATGACGACGGGGTGACGAACGAACCGATGACGATGCGGCCCGAGCCCTCGGGATCGGCGGTCGAGCTCGTCGTCGATGATCGCGAGCGCCAACTGCTCACACCGGTGCTGCGCCACTTCCTCGCCAAGGGCTACAACCCGCTCGCGGCCGAGGTGGACGACCAGATTCGACTGGAATCCGCCGACGGCTACGTGATCGTTCGCTCCGAAGTGATCGACCACACCGAGCTGGCAGCGACCGACGAGGTCGGAACCGGGGTACTGCTGTCGATCAGCGCCTCGGGCATCGACCACATCGACCTGCGGCGTGCCGTTGGCCGCGCCATCACCGAGTTCGGCGGGTTGGCCGCTCGAGGCGACGATCCGCTCGATGCCGATCACACGTTCCACGATCAGCGCGGTGTCCAGCGCGCCGTACTCCGCACACCGCGCGCCGAACGGGCACCGGGCTGATCGAGAGCCGGGCCGATCAGTCGTTGGCACCCGACACCGTCGGCAACGACAGGGTCGGGAGGGCGCCATCGTCGAGGCCGGTCGGGCCATCATGCTCCAGACGCCAGTGACCGGCCGCCGCGATCATCGCTGCGTTGTCGGTACAGAAGGCTCGATCGGGCACGAGCGCCTCGAGACCCGCCTCGGCCGCCGCCTCGGCGAAACGCTCTCGTAGGAGCGAGTTCGCCGCGACCCCGCCACCGAGGCACACCGCTCGTGCGCCCACCTGATCGGCGGCCCGCATGGTCTTGGTGACCAGGACATCGACGACCGCTTCCTGGAACGCTGCCGCCACGTTGGCGTTGGTCGACTCGGGATGCTTGCGCACATGGTTCACCACGGCGGTCTTCATGCCGCTGAAGGAGAAGTCGAGCCCGTCGTTCATCATCCCGCGTGGAAACGTGATGGCGGTCGGGTCGCCCTCGCGGGCGAGCTTGTCGATCAATGGTCCACCCGGATAGCCCAGTCCGAGGTAGCGGGCGACCTTGTCGAACGCCTCACCCGCCGCGTCGTCGATCGTCGACCCGAGGATCTCGTAGCGTCCGACATCGGCCACGTGCACGATCAAGGTGTGGCCGCCCGACACCAGCAGAACGACCAGCGGCGGGACGAGGTCGGGCCGCTCCAGCCGAGTGGCGAACAGGTGACCTTCCATGTGATTGACGCCGACGTAGGGCACGTTCCACGCAAGGGCAAGCGACTTGGCCGCGCTGACGCCGATGAGCAACGCACCGATCAGCCCCGGGCCATGCGTGGCGGCGACCGCGTCGATGTCGGACGCCGAAAGCGCCGCATCGGCGAGGGCACGAGACAGCACGGGTTCCAGCAGATCGAGGTGGGCGCGGCTCGCGACCTCGGGCACCACCCCGCCGAACTCTGCATGGAGTTCGACCTGGCTCGACACCACGTTCGCCAGCACTTCGCTGCCATCACGAACGATCGCGACCGCCGTTTCGTCGCAGCTGCTCTCGATGGCCAACATGATGGTCATGGGGTCTCCTCGGTGGGCTTCACTCGACGCTGCCGAGCGGGATGAGTCGGGTGGTCGATGTCTCGAGCCCACAAGATGGCCGCATGGCTGCCGGGCCCGTAGTAGTCCTTGCGTTCGCCCCCCGACTCGAACCCATACTCGTGGTAGAGCTTCAGCGCCGGCGCGTTGTCGGTTCGAACCTCGAGCGTGAGGTGACGCGTTCCGCGGCCGACCACGTCTTCGATCAATTGGGTCAGCAACGACCGCGCAATCCCGCCACGGCGACGGCCGGGGTGGACGGCGATGTTCATCAGATGCGCTTCCTCGCCGACGATCATCATGCCGCCGAAGCCGACGACGTCGGGCCCCACCAGCGCCACCAACCAGTGTCGCTCCGCTGCAGGCATCCGCAGTTCGCCGGCGAAGAGTTCGAGCGACCACGGCGCAAGGCTCGACACTGCCTCGATGGCGGCAACGCCGTCGAGGTGAGCGGTGGTGAGCTCCACGAGCATGCACGCAGGTGAGCAACGAGACGGTGGGTGCTCCGTCGGCTTCCCCGACGCAATCGAGGTCATGTGTTGTGTCGAGTCTTGATGTTGATCTGGACGTCGGGGTCGCGAAGATATCGGGGCAGCACGTCGGGCCCCGGCACCCCCGGGCGCAACACGGCCAGTCGGGCGATGTCGACCGGCGAAGGCTCGCACCCCTCGATCCTGCGGCCGCCGTAGAGGTCGCCGTAACGATCGGCGCCGTCGCCGACGACCAGATCGTCGGCGCCGATGTCGCCGATGAAGTCGGTCGGCTCACCAACGACGGGTTCGCCGATGGCGGTCGGGTGGCCGTGCGGGTCGACGGCAAAGCGTTGTTGGAAGACCTCGGCTCGACGAGCGTCGATGACGGCGCTCACGGTTGCACCGGCGTGCGCCGCGGCGAGCGCCTCGAGGCTGGAGATCCCGGTGACGAGGGTGTCGGTGGCGAGCGCCAGGGTACGGACGGTGGCGAGCCCGACCCGAAGCCCGGTGAACCGACCGGGGCCGATGTCGACGGCGAACCTTTCCATGTCGGACAGACCGATCGATCGGCCGGCGGTGACACCGGCTGCTTCGAGGGCTCCGGCGATCATCGGAATCAGCTCTTCTGCATGGCGTCGATCGGTGGCGATCTGGTGGAGCGCCAGCACCTGGTGACCGCCGATATCGGCGTCGACGACGGCGACACCGACACTGGCCGTTGCGGACGTGACGGCAAGGATCAACACGGCGCGAGCCGATCGGTGATCGTGGTCAGCGGCTGGAGCCGCTCCCCCCAATGACTCGAACCGGGCTCGAACCGAAGCTCCCGGTCATCGTCGCCATCGCCGAGGAGGAGACGCAGCGTGAGCCGATCCGCCGGCAGCACGGGTTCGATCTGTTCGCCCCACTCGATCACGGTGACGCCGACTTCGAGCAGCTCCGGGAGGTCGAGGTCGAGCGTTTCCGCGATGTCGTCGATCCGGTAGACGTCGAGGTGGTTGAGCTCGAGACGACCCTCGTAGCGATTGGCCAGCGTGAACGTCGGGCTCGTGATGCGGGCCTCGATACCGAGGCCGGCGCCCAGCCCCTGGGTGAAGCAGGTCTTGCCTGCGCCGAGGTCCCCAGCCAGAACGAGCAGGTCGCCGTCGGCGAGCAGCGCCGCAAGCTCGGCTGCGACCTGCTTGGTCTGCGCCGGGCACGACGTGGAGACCACGAAGGGCTCGACAAACGAGGAAGAGGGGGTCACGGGCACGGCTTTCAAGGCTACCGCCGGCGAAAACCCGCCGGTACCGACGTTTCGGTGGCGTTCGGGCCACGGGACGAGGCGTGGTCAGAGCAACGACCGGATGGCGCGAGACACGGCTTCGGTTGCCATCACCCGGAGGTGGACGGGATCCGCCTCGACCTGTCCCGTGGCCGCTGCAACGATGGCGTCGCCGTCGGCGGCGGTGTGAGCAGGCACCAGCGTCCGGGCGAAGGCGTCGTGGCCGCCCTGGGCAAGGAGCTGGCACTGCGTCTTGTCGAGCGATGCATTGGTGACCACGACGCCGATCGTGGTGTTGACGCCGAACTCGGGCTCGGCATCGGGCGAGGCCCCGAGGACTCGTCGAGGTGGCATCGCCCGCAGCGAGCCGTCGCCCGGATCGATGTCGCCGAGTGCGTTCACCACCACGAGCGAGCTGACCATCGCCTCGCCGAGCTGCACGGTCGCCATGCCGACCCCGCCAGGACGAGATCCGTCGCGCCCCCACCACTTTCGGTAGGTGGCGCCGGCACCGGCGCCGATCCGGCCCGACAGCACCGGGCCGTCGGTTGCAGCCACGGCGGCCGCGTGTCCGGAGGCCGCATTCGGCCGCACACCGCTCGTTGCGGTGGTGAGGTCGTAGATCCCCATACCGACCACGATGGGCACGACGCCACCGGCCGTGGCAAAGCCGACGTCGCGTTCGTGCAGGTACTGCATCACGCCATCGGCCGTTGCCAGGCCGAACGCCGACCCACCCGAGAGGACCACGGCGTTGACGTGCTGCATCATCCGGATGGGATCGAGCAGGGCGAACTCCCGAGTGGCCGGCGCACCACCACGCACCTCACCCGAAGCGACCGAACCCTCGGGAAGCAACACCACCGTGCAGCCGGTGTCGCCCGCCGGACTCGTCCAGTGACCGACCGTCACGCCGTCGATGTCGGTGAGCACGCCCGGTCCCCCAAGACCCTGACGCTCCTTCATGCCCGACGGCTTCCGACGAGCCGGCCGGTGGTGACGAAGCCAGTCCCCCACCGCTCGAATTCGATGGGGCCCTCGCGCTCGGAGTCGAGCGTCGACTCGTCGTTCGATCGCGCTGGGGAGCGATGGCGATCATCGGCAGCGGTCATGGGCCGAGCGTGCCAGGTGCCAACTCCGGGGTCAACACCGTCGGCCACCTCCACGACGAGGCCTCCGTTTGCTACAAGGGACCTGGCGACCATCGTTGCGCTCGGGTGCTTGTGGACCTCAGTCGTTCGCACCGGACGACTCACCTCGCCAGCGCTTCCAATCGCCGGTCATAGACCGAAGCCATCACACCCCAGTCATACCGACGAACACCGGCCGACGCTGCGTGCTGATGAGCACGCCACGGCTCGATGTCGCTCAACACGTCGGCGAGTCTCGTCCCGAAACTTCCCGGCCGGTACGTGAAGATCGCAGCACCGTCAGCAAGCAGATCGGGATAGTGCAGCGCATCGGGGACCACCGGAACACAACCGGCAGCAACGCCTTCGGCGATCCCGGCACCGAAGAAGTCATGGTGTGCGCACGAGACGACGACGTCACTCCGACACACCCAGCGTCGATAGTCAGCTCGGGCAAAGGGACCGTTGGCGAGCACGCGTCGCCGGTGGCGCTGGACGAACCGATCTCGGCGCTCGTCGTCGAGCGGCCCCGCCTCCCCCGCCAGCACCAGACTGAAGGCGACACCGATCTCGGCGAGACGGTCGACCGTGCGTTCGAAGGCCGCCGGGTCCTTGTCCGGCTCCCAGCGATGCGGCCAGAGCACCACCGGTCCAACGCTGTCGAATCGCTCCTCCGAACGCGACGCCCAGGAGAGATCGATCCCGAGCGGCAGCGTTTCGAACGAGGCGACCACCGGATCGAGGTAGTGCACATGATCATCATCGGGAAACCGTCGTACGAACGCCGGCAGCTCCTCGACCACGCGGCGCCGATGCCAGTCGCTGTTGAAGAACACGGCGTCGGCACTGAGCCACGAAAACCAATCACACAGTGCGTTCGCGTCATTTGCTGCCACCCCCTGTGCATTGGGATAGAGGAGCTGCGACTCGTGCTGATACACCGCAACCGGAACGCCACCGAGCTCGACACGCAGGAGTCCGAGCAGCCGGGACAGATCGAGCGGGCTCGAGACCAACACGGCATCGGGTGTGCCGGCAGCGGCGATGTGGTCCCGCACCAGATCGGCGAGGGGCGCCGCGCCACCACGGAGACGCCACCGCCACCGATCTGCCGGAAGGCCGACGATCGAGACATCGTGGACACTGAACATCCGGTAGTCCTCGGCCCACTGCGCATGCGATCCACCGAGCCAAGGCTCGACGATGAGCAGCTTCACACCAGCTCGCTCATGAGCTCGGTGAGGAGCTCGTTGACGGCGTCCGACGCCTCCATCATGGCCTGGTGACCGACCCCGGGAAGCACATGGAGCTCGGCGCCGCCGAAGGTCTCGACGATCTCGCGAGCACAGCGCAGCGGCGTCAGACGATCGAGCTCGCCGACGATCACGATGATCCGGAGGCGATCGAGGTCGTCCCGAGACGCCAGACTCGCCCGCACATCGTGCTCGAGAATCGACGGCATCGACTGCCAGTAGGTTTCGGGATCGAGGCGGTCGAAGCTCTCGGCCACCGTCTGGATGTCGAGCATGCTCGGCCTCCGCCCGAACGTCATCATGACCGCGAGCCGGCCGGCGTCACTGTCGGGCACGGTACCGATCGTGGCTGCCACGGCCGGTCGCTGGAGGAACGCGTCGACACGGTCGTTGCGAACCGACCGGCTCACGGGGGAGCGCACCGCCGAGTCGACGAAGGCGGCGCCACTGACGCGGCCGAGCGTGTCGGTGTCGGCGGTGGCCAGGAAGTGCGCAACCACCATGCCGCCCATCGAGTGTCCGACCAACACCGCTCCCTCGAGATCCTCGTGTTCGAGTAGCGCTGCGAGATCGGCCGCGTTGGTGGCGATCGTTGCGCCATCGGCACCGGCCGTGGATCGGCCGTGACCTCGCAGGTCGACGGCCATGACCCGGGCACGATCGTGCAGGACGAACTGGCGAGACCAGACTTCGGCCTCGAGCGTGATGCCGTGGAGGAGCACGAGGGGCCGCCCCGAGCCGGCTTCGATCCAGTGCATCGATCCACCGTCGGCCGTGGCCATCGTGCGATCCCGTGCGTCGGCCGGCAGCATCGTTTCCAGCGACGGCGACGCCGATCGCTCGATCCGGTGCATCATCAACCGCTCCGCAAACCATCCGGCAGCAGCCCCGGCAACGAACGTCGCGGTGCGAACAGGTGACATCGTCATGGTCGACTCCGAGCGATTCGATCGAGGCGGGTACCGAAGCCGCAGACGACCTCGTAGGTGATCGTTTCGAGCACCTCGGCCCATTCTTCGACAGCGATGGCGTCGCCCCCCTGCGCTCCGAGCAAGACGACCTCGTCACCCACCGCCACCTCGGCGTCGCCACAGTCGATGATCACCTGATCCATGGTGATCATCCCGGCGAAGCCATGGCGCTCACCGCCGATGAGTACCTGACCGGCGTCCCACCAGGCGCGCGGCACACCGTCGGCGTAGCCGATCGGCACCGTTGCGAGCGTCGTGTCGCGTCCAAGCACTCGGCGATGGCCGTAGCTGACCGCGGTGCCCGCCCGCACTCGCTTCACGAACCCGACCTTCGAGACGAGGCGCATGACGGGGCGCAGGTCGACCAACTCGTCGAAATCGGGGCCGGGCAGGCATCCATAGATGCCGATCCCACAGCGCACGACGTCGTAATGGCTGCGGGGCAGGGTGATCGTCGCCGCCGTGTTGGCCGCATGGACGAGCGGGGGATCGATCCCGACGGCGGACAGCTCCTCGAGCACCGCCTCGAAGCGATCGAGTTGCTGGTCGTTCAGCGGGTGCGCCAGATCATCGGCGCGAGCCAGGTGGGTCCACACCGAACCAAGTTCGAGATCGTCGGAGGCGAGAATGGACTGGGCCAGTTCGATGGCGTCGTTCGCTGTGGTCCCGACCCGTCCCATGCCGGTGTCGACCACGAGGTGCACGGTCATGGCGTGGTGATCGCTCGCCGCAGCCGAAGCCGACGCCATGCCGGCAGCGCTGTAGACCGCCGGTTCGAGGTCGAACACCGCAGCCGTTGCGAACTCGGAGAGCTCGGGTTCGGAAAGGATCCAGATGGGCGCATCGATACCCGACTCACGGAGCTGTCGTCCCTCGGCAATCTGGGCGACCGCAAGCCGTGAAGCTCCTGCTCGGAGTGCAGCCTCGGCCACGTCGGCGGCGCCGTGGCCGTACGCATCGGCCTTGACCACCGCACACAGCTCACTGCCGGGCGCAAAGGATCCCAACATCGAGACGTTCTCGGCAACGGCATCGAGGTCGATCTCGAGCCATGCTCTGCTCACCTCGCCCTCCCCTCATCGATCGGCTCGGCCGATTCGCCGGCGGCGATCGACGAGAGCACGCCGGCCACCAGCTCGGGCAGGTCGCTGGCGATCAGCCCTGTTCGATACCCCGACGACGCCGCCCGGCCATGGAGCTCGGCGCCGAGTCCAGCCGCCATGAACGGATCGAGCCCGAGCGCGAGTCCAGCAGCAATGATGCCGCTCAACACGTCGCCGGTACCAGCAGTCGCCAATCGAGCATCGCCCGCCCGCGAGAGCAAGACTCGCCCGTCGGGAGCGGCGACCACCGTGGTGGGGCCCTTGAGCAGCACGATGCTGCGGTAGGACTCGGCGGCGAGTCGAGCAGAGCGAAGGCGATCAGGCCCGGGCTTCTCGCCCATCAGCCGCTCGAACTCGCCGTCGTGCGGGGTCAGGACCGCAGGGATCGACCGATCTCGCAGGCACGACGCCCGATCCGAGCCGATCGCCGCCGGAACGCCACCGACGGCGACCGCGTCGATCGCTCCCGCGTCGACCACCATTGGCCGCTCGATCGAGGCAAGGCAGTGACGCACCTCGACACCGACTCGGTCATCGACCGGGAGGCCGGGCCCGAGCACGAACGCGGCGACGCGATCGGCTTGTCGAGCCACCTCGCTCCCCCACTCGAGCCCAAGGGCACGCCCGACGGCTTCGATGGGTAGATCGAGCGCAGCCCCGTCGAGCCCGGGAATCGATCCGAGCACATAGCCCGCCCCGGATCGGCCAGCGGCCATCACCGCCATACGAGGCGCTCCCGGCATCGACGGCCGACCCCCGATCACCCAGACGGCAGAGCGCCACTTGTGCGCGTCGGCCGAACGACCTGGCCAGGCAGCGAGATCACCGGCTTCGAGGAGATGCGCCGGCGCGTTCGATGTGTCGAGTCCCAGCGGGGCGACCGTCACTCGTCCTGCAAGCCCCGGCCCATCGCCGACGAGCAAGCCCGGCTTGTACGCCCCGAAGGTGATCGTGGCATCGGCCGGTATGACCGAGCCGTGCACGATGCCCAGCTCGCCGTCGAGGCCGCTGGGGATGTCGATCGCCAACACCTGGGGCCGCTGCGGGCACAGCGTGGTGAGATCCGGGGCATCGAACCGACGCCGAAGACCGGTGCCGAAACCGGCATCGATGATGAGCTGCGGACGAGACCAGGCCACGTCTTCGGTACGCCACGATCGAGCATCGACGATCGTCACCTTCGCACCCCAGCGTTCCAAGACCCGGGCGGCGACTCGGCCGTCGGCGCCGTTGTTGCCAGGACCAGCGAGCACGAGGACTCGCAGTCCGGACACCGAGCCCATCAGTGAGCGCGCCGACGAGGCAGCGGCCCATCCGGCACGTTCGATGAGGATGTCCAGAGGAACCTCGGCAGCGGCATCGATGGCTGCCATTGCGCTGGGGGTGACGACCGGCAGCACGTCAGAGCATCCGATCGAGTGCCTGGCCGAGCTGGCCGGGTTCGAGGTGCACACCGCCGACGAGTGTGAGTCCCATGATCGCGGGCTCGGACCGGGACCAAGCAAGGACCTGTTCCCGGCGATCGGGGTACTCGGCCCATCGGTCCGACGAGAGCTGATCGGCGACCATCGCCACGAAATGTCGCGCACCCGGGCCGTCCAGCGCTTCGAGCCAGGGCTGCAACCAGCGACCGACCGGTTGATCGAGCCGGATCAGGGCGGCCAGAACGTCATGGACCGCCGGCTCGCCCGGTTCGAGCGCGAGTTCGGTTGCCCACCACTGGTCGAGCAACTTCTCGATCGGCCGACGGCGGTCGTCTGGCCAGGCGGTCCAATCGTGCGCTTCGAGACGATCGAACACGGCGACCGCCGATTCGGGATCCGCCCCGGGAAGAGTCACCAGCTCGAGCAGTCGAGGAAGGCACTCGATGAACTCACCATGGTCAGCTCGGGAGAGCACCGCATCGAAGGCCAGGTCGGGCAGCAGGGAGTCGGGAGGCGCGAGGTCATGCCAGAGACGTGCGAGCGATGCGGTGATCATCTGATTCCAGCGAGGCGCTTCGGCATTCACGATCCCAATCCTGCCACCACCGCAATGGCAACGGCGTCACTGTGAGACAGCGTGATCAGCCATCGTTCGATGCCGAGTTGGTCGGCCCGTTCCGATGCCCGACCGCCCACGACCAGCGACGGCGCTCCCGAGGGGGCCTTGGCCACGGCCATGTCACGGAAGTCGACACCCCCAAGCCCGACACCCAGTGCTTTCATCGTTGCCTCTTTCGCTGCGAATCGGGCAGCAAAACGTTCGCCAGGGTCGCGGGCGAGCTCGGCGTAGCGAATCTCGTCATCGGTGAAGACCCGCTCCACGAACCCGGCGCGGGAAGCAGTGATGCGCCGAATCCGCTCGATCTCGACCACGTCGACGCCGATCGAGACGACCGGGAGGCCAACGAGTTGCTCGAGCGCCGCAGCCTGGTGGGCTACCGCCGCGTCGAGCGCGACCGTTCGAGTTCGGGAGGTATCGACGCCTTCGGCGTCGGTCAGTTCGTTGCCCATCGTGCTGCCACCGTACTGATGGGCGCCGTCAGCAGCTCGACGGTCGGCACAGAACCAAGGAGGTCTTCACGGAAGCTCGGCTCGGTCTCGGTGACGACATCGACCAACTGGCGATAGCGCTTGTGGTAGCCCTGCAGCACCGATCGAGCGGTTCCGGCGTCGAGGTCTTCGTTGAGCTTCAGGTGACACAGCGTGAGACCGGTTGTCTCGCCGTCTTTCACCTCGGGAACGATGAGCACCACGCGACCGTCGGAACCAACCGACACGATGAGCTCGCGGTCGGCGGCCACACGGTGCTTGGTGCCCCGCAACGAAGGGTCGTCGGCCACACGAGAACTGAGGTTGGTCGCAAGACCACCCTTGTCGGCGACGAAGATCTGCGCGCCGTGTTCGGGTTCACCTTCGATGCGGTAGCGGGTGTACCCGGTGATCTCGTCGATTGCCGGGTCGAGCGCAGCGAGCGAGCGCAGCGTCCGGTAGCTGAGGCGATCCCGAGGGCAACCGGTGGCGAGCACACCCTGGATGAGATCGGACTGGAGCAGCGACTCGTCGGCGCGGGAGATACCCACCGTGACCGTCTTGGCCTGATGCTTGATGGCATCGACGGGTCGAGTGAGCTCTTCGATGCCCTTGGTCAGTGCCCCGGCGAGATCTTCGACGACGACGCCGGGGGTGCCGACCTTGCCGAACTCCTGTTGATACGCCTCGAGCGGATAGGTCTGACCGGCGAATCGCAGCAGCGTGGCCACACGAGCGGCCGTCGAGGCCTCGAGTTGGCCGTTGAACCGACCGTCGCGCAGCAACGTGAAGAACGCCGCTGCCTTGGGCTCGAGTTCGGCCGCGAACCGGTCGAACCATTGCTCCCCAGTGGCTCCGACGAAGCCCTCGATGATTCCTCGGGCCTCGCGTAGCGGACGAGCGGACGCATCGATGGCGAGGGCCGCCTCGTAGCCGAACAGGTGACCGACGACGGTGGAGAGGACAAAGGCCAGCAACGGGTGGGTCTCGGGAACGAAGATGACGTCGAGCGCACCGTTGAAGCGGTTCTCGCCCTCGGTGGCGATCACGATGGGAGCGGCCTTGTGCGCCCGGAAGATCGCCACCTCCTTCGCGACATCGTCGGCATTCGATCCGACGAGTCCGGCGGCGCAGACCAGGATCAGCGGCTCGGACGACAGATCGATGTGCTTCTTGTCTTCGGTGATGTCACAGGCGATCGACTTGTAGCAGAGCTCCGACAGCTTGATGCGAAGCTCACGAGCAGCCACGGCGTTGGCGCCGTTGCCCACCATCGCCCAGTAGCGACGGCTGGGAGCGTGACGATCGGCGGCGGCGGCGATTTCGGGGCGCTTGGCCAACGTGGCGGTCATGGCGGTCGGCAGGGCACGGAGCGCAGCGAGGATCGACTGACGCTCGGCAGTCGAGCGTCCGCTGGCCCCCATCAGCTGGGAGACACCCTCGGCCAGCAGGAAACCGGCGGCGATCTGGGCGTAGAACGCCTTCGTGGACGCCACGCTCATCTCGACGTCGCGACCGTCGGAGGTGTAGAGCACGCCATCGGACTTGTCGACGAGGTCGCTGCCGCGACGGTTCACGATGGCGAGGACGATGGCGCCTCGGCCGTGCAACAGGTCGACGGTCCGGTTGGTATCGGTCGTGGTACCGGACTGGCTGATGGCAACGACGAGGACGTCGGACATGTCGTCGGCGAGCTGGAACCCCGACAGCTCGGTGGCCGTGATGGCCCGCACGGGGATGTTCAACCCCTCGAGCATCCACTCGAAGGCCGAGGCGACGGCCTGACCGGCGACTGCAGCCGTACCCTGACCGATGATCTCGACTCGTCGGATCGAACCGGAGCGAAGGCGGGCGGCGACACTCTCGCTGACCGTCTCGTCGGGAAGGCGTACGTTGAGCGTGCCATCGGTCTCGATGAGACGACCGCGGAGGGTCTTGGCAAACGACCCCGGCGACTCGGAGATCTCTTTGAGGAGGAAGTGAGGCGCTTCGCCACGATCGATGTCTCGCGTGGTGACCTCGGGGATCTTCCATTCACTCGGATCGATGGGAAGCTCGGTGCCGTCGTAGGACATCCGGCTGAGTCCCGCCGGATCGCCGGCGAGCGCTCCTCGGATGCGAATGATCTGACCCTGGCTGCCGGTCGGATTGTCGGGGTCTGCCGGCGTCTCGCCGTCCATCCGAAGGTAGAGGCTGGCGTCTTCGACCACGCCGTAGGGCTCCGAAGCGATCACGAACGCGTCTTCCGCCAGGCCGACGAACACGCCCTGGCCCGAACCACGGAGCGCCAGGTGGAGGTCGCCGGGCTCGGCCGTGGTGGAGATGCCGATGGCGACCGATCCCTCGAACTGGGCAACAGCCGAGCGGACCGCCTCGTCGAGATCGAGTCCCTCGGACAGTCCACGAGACACCATGGTGGGGATGACCTTGGCATCGGTCGTGATCTCACCGGCAATGGCCAACTTCTCGAGCGCGATCAGATCGGCGAAGTTGTCGACGTCGCCGTTGAGGGTCGCGGTCACGTAGGGGGCGTCGGAGCGACCGACCTCGTCGGAATTGACCGGGTGCGCATTCGGCTCCGAGATGATGCCAACCGATGCCCAACGAGTGTGGCCGAGCACGGTGACTTCGCTGGACTCGTTCACCAGTGCGGCGGCGAGGACTTCGTCGGCTGCGATGCTTGCCCGCATGGCCGTGGTGTTGTCACCGAGCTCGCCGATCTCGGCTGCTGCTTTGTAGACCAGACTGAGATGACCGTCGGGGGTCCTCACGGCGCCGCTGGTGAAGAGGGGATCCTTCGCCCGCTCGGCCATCATCTTCACGTACCGAGGATGATCGAGGTCAAGGCCGTGATTCCGTACCAACAGGTGAAGACCGGCGCTGTCACGACCGCGAACTTCGAGACGATCGAGCGAGCTGAGTGCTTGTTGCACGCTCATGAAGGCGGCCACGGACGCGCCCGACGGGTTCGGCCCGGCCAGAGCGGCGACTTCGACCGCCGTACGTAGCCGATCGCGTTCGATGGCCCACGCGCCGTCTTTGGCCGCAATCAGCGCAGAGTTGATCGTTTCGAGATCGTCGTACTCATGACCGTGGTCGAACAGGTGCTGCTCGATTGCGCCCAGCGCATCGCTGATCGTTGCGATCTCGGCTGCGATCGTTGCGGCAACACCATCGTGGTGCAGCAGGGCGCACAGCCCGGCCTCACCACGCAACAACTGATCGAGCGAACCGAGCGCATCGGCCGTCTCATCGAGGAATCGGGCGAGGTCGGTCGTCCCGGCGGCCGGGAGCGCCGCCTTGGCAACGGCAAGGATCTGCAAGATGTCGTCGGCTGCGGGCGTTGCTCGCTGCGTTCGACGACGGGCAATGGCGATGATGCCGCACAAGGGAAATCGGCCTCCTCAATAGGGTCCGCACTCAGTATGGATCGGCCGATGCTGCCTGCCCCTGAGCGGATGTAGGCAATCGGCCTCATCGCCGAGGCGAGTTCACGCTCCGGCAACGAAGTCTTGCGTCGTTTGCACCAGTCGATCGCAGACGCTCGCGGCAACCTGAGCATCGAGGTGTTCGATCATGACGCGGATCAGTGGCTCGGTGCCCGAGGCACGGACCAGGACTCGGCCGTCGTCGCCGAGCTCGGTTTCGGCCTCGGCGATGTGGGGCGCGAGCTTCTCGAGCAGTGTCGGGTCGCGACGTGGCAGGCGAACGTTGCGGAGGATCTGCGGGACCGTGGTCATGGCGGCCCCGGCGAGCTCGGCCAGCGACGAACCGGAGCGAACCACGGCGTCGGCCAACTGGGCGGCGGCAAGGACGCCGTCGCCGGTGGTTGCGAGATCACGACAGATCACATGGCCCGACTGCTCGCCACCCAAGGAGAAGTCGCCGTCGTCCAGCTCGGCCAGCACGTATCGGTCGCCGACACCGGTCTGTCGGACCTCGATGCCCGCCGCCCTCATGGCGAGATGGAGACCGAGGTTGCTCATGACGGTCACCACGAGTGTGTTGTGGCGCAGACGACCGGTGGCGGCCCAATCGTTGGCCAAGAGAGCGAGAATGTGGTCGCCGTCGACGAGTCGACCGGTGTGATCGACAGCGATGAGCCGATCGGCGTCGCCGTCGAACGCCAGACCCAAGTCGGCGGAGTGCTCGACAACGGCGATCTGGAGCGCTGCGGGGCTGGTCGAGCCACACTCGAGGTTGATGTTGACGCCGTTGGGCTCGTTGCCGATCACCGTGACGTGGGCGCCCAGTTCCTCGAAGACTCGCGGGCCGAGGTGGCTGGCAGCACCGTTGGCACAGTCGAGCACGACTCGGACACCGTCGAGCGTGCGACCACCGAGCGATTCGACGACCGAGCGCACCCAGGCTTCCGACTGATCGCTCGAGGTGATCTCGCCGACGTCGGCTCCCACCGGGAGTGGAGCGGCCTCACCTGCCGGCTCGCCGCTGAGGATGGCGTGGAATCGTGCCTGGATCTCGGCCTCGGCCGCGTCGCTCAGCTTGATCCCGCCGGCAGCGAACAGCTTGATCCCGTTGTCGGAGAACGGATTGTGCGACGCCGAGATCATGGCTCCGGCGACCTGGCGTTGGGCACAGACCCACGCCACCGTGGGGGTCGGCACCATGCCGAGGAGCTCGACCGAAGCGCCACTGGAGGCGAGCCCGGCAGCGAGCGCCGCTTCGAGCATGGGGCCCGAACGGCGCGGATCTCGACCGATCACGAACGTGGTGCCCCCCAAAACGCCAGCGGCGGCACGGCCGAGGGCCAGTGCCACCTCTGGAGTGAGATCGGTGTTGGCTACTCCTCGTACCCCATCGGTACCGAACGACGGCAGCACCATCGAAGAAGCCACGGGCGCGATCAGCGCTTGGAGTACTGCGGGGCCTTACGGGCCTTCTTGAGGCCGTACTTCTTGGATTCCTTCTTCCGAGGATCTCGGGTGAGAAGGCCTTCGGCCTTGACCGCACCGCGAGCCTCGGGGTCGAGCGTGATCAACGCCCGAGCGATGCCCAGACGGAAGGCTCCAGCCTGACCGGACAGACCGCCACCGTCGAGGGTGACATCGATGTCGTAGGCCTCTTCGGTCTCGGTGATGCGCAGCGGCTCGGTGATGAGGCGACGGTGCACCGCCGACGGGAAATAGTCATCGAAGGCACGGCCGTTGGCGGTGATGACGCCGGTGCCCGTCGAGAGACGAACCCGGGCGACAGCCTGCTTGCGCCGACCGGTGGTTTGAAGCAATGAAGCCATGGTTACTGCACCTCTCGGCGTGCGCCGGGGATCTCGAGAACGGTGGGCGCTTGCGCACCGTGGGGATGTTCAGGGCCTGCATACACCTTCAGCTTGGTGGCCATCTGGCGACCGAGCCGATTCTTGGGCAGCATGCCGGTGACGGACTTGCGCACGGTGTCGGCCGGGCGGCGGGCCATCGACTCGGCGTAGGTACGGGTGGTGAGACCACCGGGGTACCCGGAGTGATGGTGGATCTCCTTCTTCGACGCCTTGTCGGAGGTGAGCACGATCTTGGACGCATTGACGATGATCACGTGATCACCCATGTCCATGTGCGGCGCGAAGGTCGGCTTGTGCTTGCCCCGCAGGATGCGAGCGACCTCGGTGGCCATCCGACCGAGGGTCATGCCCTCGGCGTCGACCACGAACCACTGGCGGTCGATCTCAGATTTCTTGGGAGAGTACGTCTTCACGAGTTACCTGCAGTCTTGACAGCAAAAGCCGGGCCGAAAGGGCCGAACGGCAAGCATACGGTCGCGCGCTGCCGGCTCCAACCGTCCGCCGCCGCTTTCGACTAGGGTCACTCGCTTGTGCCTGCGAAGGGGTCATCGGGATAGTCGACCGCCCAGAGCGTGAGGCCATGCGGCGGAGCCGGCGACGCGGCGGCGTTGCGGTCTCGGGCCGCGAGCACGCCCCGCAGTTCACCGGCCGATCGCCGTCCGCGACCAACCGCAACGTGGAAGCCCACGATGCTGCGCACCATCTGATGGCAGAACGCCGAGCCGTCGATCTCGAACCGAAGCACGCCACCGCCGAGATCCGACCAGTGGGCCCGAGTCACACGACGCACGAGCGACACCTCGGCCCCATCGTCGTTGACCGGTTTCGGGCGTCGGCAGAACGACGAGAAGTCGTGTTCACCGATGATGGGGTCACACGCCAGCCGCATCGAAGCGAGGTTCAGCGGCTCCGGCACCCACCACATGGTGTCGGCTTCGAACGGGCTCGGCTGTGCCGTGTTGAGCACATGGAAGCGGTAGCGGCGACCGACGGCGGAGAATCGAGCACTGAAGTCGTCGCTGACCAGTCGAACATCTCGGCACACCACTTCGGGCTGCAACCCCACGTTGATGACGCGCCGGATCCGCTCGGGGTCGCCTTTCGCCTCGGGTACGTCGAGCGAAAGCACCTGCCCCCAGGCGTGCACGCCGGCATCGGTGCGCCCCGACATCACCACCTCGGGGTGGTAGCCGAGGTACGGGCGCAGGGCGTCGGCGATCTCGCCGACGACCGTGCGCACACCGACATTGGGCGCCAGCCCCCGGAAACGGCCACCGTGATACGCGATCAACAGGGCGACGCGAACGAGCGGACCCTCAGGTCCGCTCGCTTCGGGAAAGAGACTCAGTGTTTCCACGTCGTGATGGTGGGTCGTGATCGGTGGGTCGTGATGATGGTCGGCATTGCCGCCACCCGCCGGTTGATCGCCGCTCGCGGCCGACCGGCAGTGGATCAGACCAGTTCGATCCGAGCCATCGGCGCGTTGTCGCCGGCCCGCTGACCGATCTTGAGAATTCGGGTGTAACCGCCCGGACGATCGGTGTAGCGAGGTCCGACATCGTCGAACAACTTCGTGGTCATCTCGACGTCGCCGAGGTAGGACAGCACCTGCCGATAGTTGTGCAGACCGCCCTTCTTCGACTTGGTGATGATGCGCTCGGCGATGGGGCGCATGGCCTTCGCCTTGGCTTCGGTGGTGACGATGCCCTCGGCGGCGACGAGCGACGCGACGAGGTTGGCCATCATCAGCTTCTGGTGTTGTGCAGAACCGCCGAACCGGCGGGCCTTGCGGGGACGTCCTTGCATCGATCAGCTCCTGGATCCACGAAGCGAGAGGCCGCGCTCGTCGAGCTTGGCGATCACTTCGTCGAGGGACTTCTGGCCGAAGTTCGTGATGGCCAGCAAGTCGTCTTCGGTCTTGGTAAGCAGTTCCCCGATGCTGTTGACCTGCGCACGCTTGAGGCAATTGCGCGGGCGCTCGGACAGATCGAGGTCTTCGATCGGTAGATCGAGGTCAGGTGAGCCCGACGCGGCGGCCGGTGCTTCGCCCAGGGTCAGACCCTCGGGCTCGTCGCTCATCTCTTCGACCAGTTGCACCAGTGACCGCAGCGTGGCGCCGGCCGAGGCCAGCGATTCGCGAGGTGAAATGGCGCCGTCGGTCTCGATCTCGAGAATGAGGCGATCGTAGTTGGTCGACATCTCGACACGGGTCGGTTCGACGGTGATCGACACTCGACGAATCGGGCTGAAGATCGCGTCGATCGGGATCACACCGATGACCGGGTTGTTGGCAATCCGGTCGGAACCGATCCAGCCGCGTCCACGCTCGACCACGAGATCGATGGCGATGCGACCCTTGCCGTCGAGCTTTGCGATGTGGATATCGCCGTTGAGGAGTTCCACCTCGGGAGGGCAGGCGATGTCGCCGGCGGTGACGTCGCCGGGGCCGCGAGCGTCGAGACGCAGGGTGGCCGGCTCATCGCTTTCGCTGGTGACGACGATGTCCTTGAGGTTCAAGATGATGTCGGTCACGTCTTCGACCACGCCAGGGAGGGTGTCGAACTCGTGCAACGCATCGTCGAAACGAACACTCGTGATGGCGGCGCCGGGGACCGAGGAGAGCAACGTGCGGCGAAGCGAGTTCCCGAGCGTGTGGCCGAAGCCAGGCTCGAGGGGACCGATCGCAAAGCGACCAGTGTTCGTTTCGCCGTCGTCGAGTTGCTCCACGGTGGGGCGCTGAATGATCAGCATGGTGGGATTCCTTCCGGCCAGCTCGGGCGAGGGTCTACTTCGAATACAGCTCGACGATGAGCTGCTCGCGCAGCGGCACGTCGATCTGCTCACGCAGGGGTTCGCTGTACACGGTGACCGAGGCGCCGTCGGCACCACGGTCGAGCCAAGCGGGAGGCGTGCGGTCGAGCACGTCCTTGTTCCACTGGATCACGGCGTTTTCGCGGGTCTTTTCCTTGAACTCCACGACATCGCCCTTGCGGACCCGGTAGGAGGGGATGTTGACGCGCTTGCCGTTGACCTTGATGTGGCCATGGCTCACGAACTGACGGGCCTGGGCACGGGTCGAGCAGA
The DNA here is from genome assembly GCA_963698395.1 of uncultured Acidimicrobiales bacterium. Lineage (GTDB taxonomy): Bacteria > Actinomycetota > Acidimicrobiia > Acidimicrobiales > SZUA-35 > JBBQUN01. The sequence continues at coordinate 1,007,435 of CAVOQQ010000003.1, read as the reverse complement.
GCCCGGCGCGATAGACCACGTTGTCGAGGCGAAGCTCGAGGAAGCGCAGCATGTTCTCGCCGGTGACACCGGGGCGACGCTGGGCTTCGTCGTAGACCTTACGGAACTGGCGCTCGGTCAGGCCGTAGGCGAAGCGAGCCTTCTGCTTCTCCTGCAGCTGGAACAGGTACTCGGTGTTGTTGTTGCCACGGCGACGGGTGCGACCGTGCACGCCGGGCGGGTACGGGCGCTTCTCGAGCGCCTGGGCTTCACCCCGGGTGTCGAAGATGTTGGTGCCGAGACGGCGGGAGATGCGGGCGCGGGGCCCGGTGTAACGCGACATGGATCAAACCCTCCGACGCTTCGGCGGCCGGCAACCATTGTGGGGAACGGGCGTGACGTCTTTGATACCCGTCACTTCGATCCCGCTGTTCTGGATGGAGCGGATGGCGGTCTCTCGGCCCGAGCCTGGACCCTTCACCTGCACGTCGACCTTGCGGACACCGTGTTCCATGGCCCGACGGGCCGCAGCTTCGGCGGCCATCTGGGCGGCGTACGGGGTGCTCTTGCGTGAACCCTTGAAACCGACGTTGCCGGCCGAGGCCCACGACAACACGTTGCCGTCCTGATCGGTGATCGCGATGATCGTGTTGTTGAAGCTCGACTTGATGTGCGCAACGCCATGCGTGACGTTCTTGCGCTCTTTCTTGCGAGGCCGCCGGCCTCCGGTGCTTGGCTTGGCCATGACTACTTTGCCTTCTTCTTGCCGGCGACGGTGCGCTTCGGGCCCTTGCGGGTGCGGGCATTGGTCTGAGTGCGCTGGCCGCGGACGGGCAGGCCTTTGCGGTGACGGATGCCCTGGTGGCTTCCGATCTCCATCTTGCGCTTGATGTCTTGCGACACCCCGCGACGAAGGTCGCCCTCGGTCTTGACGTTGGCGTCGATGTCGGCACGGATGGCCATGACTTCGGCTTCGGTCAGATCCTTGACTCGGGTGGTGGCTTCGACGCCGGTGCGGTCGAGAACCTGACCGGCGGTGGTGCGGCCTACGCCGAAGATGTACGTGAGCGAAATGCCCACCTGCTTGTCGCGTGGAATATCAACGCCAGCGATGCGTGCCATATCAGCCTTGCCTCTGCTTGTGACGTGGGTTCTCGCAGATCACCATGACGCGACCGCGCCGGCGAATGACCTTGCAATTCTCGCACATCTTCTTGACGCTGGGTCGTACTTTCATCGTGCATCCCGTGTCATGGTTGGTTACCTGTTTTTCGGATTGGAATGGCGCGCTGGCGCACCAGCGCCAGCAACGGACATCTCACCGCGTGTGGCGAGCGAACTCGCCGACCGGTGAGTCGGAATCGGGGTCCTACTTGTAGCGGTAGGTGATACGTCCACGAGTGAGGTCGTAGGGCGTGAGCTCCACCTGCACCCGGTCGCCCGGAAGAATTCGGATGTAGTGCCGGCGCATCTTCCCTGAGATGTGGCCGAGCACGGTCAGACCGTTCTCGAGCTCGACCCGGAACATGGCGTTCGGGAGCGACTCGACGATGGTGCCCTCGAGGACAATCGCATCTTCCTTGGACTTGGGCAGGACGTTCCTCCTCGACGAGCGGACGGCTCTCCGGTTCGAATTCTGACGCTTCGTGCTGACACACAGTGCGTTGGAGTGACTCGGAGAGTGGGGCAACCGGTGCGACGAGAAGACGCGTCGATGGCCGACAGACCATGCTAGTGGTCGGCGACCCGCGCTCCAACCCTCAGTCGAGCACGACGAGAGAACTCATCACGATGAACGGACATCGCGACGAGCCACCGCGTCCGCCGATTCTCCGCCCGATCGCTCGCACCGGATCTTCATACGGTGTCCGAGCGACCCACATCACGGTTTCGTACGGTGGTGGCGATCACACCGTTGTAGCCCGAATGGACGACCGAGTGGGGACACGCCGTCGAACCGTGGTCGACGAGCGCCGGTGCGAGCAACGCCGCCGATGCCGGCCGACTCTCGCCCGACCCGGTGGTCAGCTGACAGCACGGCCTCGGGCCGGGGCCCAAACAGCACGGCCTCGGGCCGAGGCCCAAACAGCACGGCCTCGGGCCGAGGCCCGAACAGCACGGCCCAGACTCGCGAGCTCAGGCTGACGCGATGGCGTTGTCGATGGCAGCGAACAGACGCTTGGTGACCGTTGCCTCGTCGGCGAAGCCGTCGACTTCGACGAGGAGATCGCGCGCTGCGAACCAGTCGAGAACCGGTCGGGTTTCCTGCTCGTAGAGCTCGAGGCGACGGGCGATGCCTTCGTCGGTGTCGTCGTCGCGACCACGGGCCTTCATGCGTTCGGTGACCTCGGCCAACGGCACGTCGAGGTCGACCACGCAGTGAAGGTGGTCGGATCCGAGGATCTGGACCAACGCCTCGGCCTGGGCGACCGTTCGCGGATAGCCGTCGAGCACGAAACCACTCTCGGCGATGTCGTCGGCTGCCAGCCGCTCACGGACGATGCCATTGATGATGTCGTCGCCGACCAGATCACCGGCGTCCATGACCGCCTTGGCCTTGAGCCCCATTTCGGTGCCCGCGGCCACGGCGCCCCGCAGCATGTCACCGGTCGAAATGTGGTGCACGCCATATTGCTCGACAAGGCGGACGCATTGCGTACCCTTACCGGCGCCTTGGCGACCGAAGATCACCAATCGTGTGGGGCTCGACATTGTTTCCTCCCAGGGAACAAAGGACGTGGCCAGACAAGGTCCCAGATACGAGCCGACTTGTCCAGCCGGCAATCTTCGTCAGCGATGGCGAGGACTACTTGAGGAAGCCCTCGTAGTTCTGGCTGAGCAGGTGCGAGTCGATCTGCTTCATCGTTTCGAGCGCCACACCGACGGCGATCAGGATCGAGACGCCGGAGAAGCCGACCTGGGTTCCGGAGTCGCCGAGCGCCCGAGAGAGCGCTGCGGACGGGATCAACGCCACGACGGCGAGGAAGATCGCGCCGGGCAAGGTGATGCGATTCAGCACCTTGGTGAGGTAGCGCTCGGTCTGTGGCCCCGGACGAATGCCGGGAATGAACCCGCCAGACTTGCGTAGCTCGTCGGCGCGTCGCACCGGATCGAAGGCGATGGAGTTGTAGAAGTAGGCGAACCCGATGATCAACAGACCGAACACCAGCACGTAGCCCACGTTGTCGGGGCGATAGAGGTTGTCGGAGACCCAGCCGCGCACACTCTGGCCCCAGCCGTCCGACGGCAGCACGCCCACCAGCAAGCTGGGGAGCTGGAGCAGCGACGAGGCGAAGATGACCGGGATGACGCCGGCCTGGTTGACCTTGAGGGGGATGTAGGTGTTGTTGCCGCCGTATTGGCGACGCCCGACCACTCGCTTGGCGAAGTTGACCGGAATGCGTCGCTGCCCCTGCTCGACGAAGGTGATCCCGGCGGTGAGGCCGATCAGCAGGATCAGGGCGACGGCGAGGCCGAACCAGCCCTTGAGCAGTTCGATCTGCAGACCGATACCGGGAAGACCCGAGACGACCGAGGCGAAGATCATCAGCGACATGCCGTTGCCGATGCCCTTCTGGGTGATGAGCTCGCCCATCCACATGACCACGGCCGTGCCGACGGTCATGCAGGTGACGGCCAGGACCACCTTGAGGCCCCAGTTGTCTTGCTGGCGGGGGAAGAGATCGATCCCGCTGGTGCCGAAGAAGCCGTCGGGATTGCCCGAGATGAGAAAGACGAAGCTGGTGCTCTGCACGAGCGCGAGCACCATGGAGACGTAACGAGTCCACTGTGTGATCTTGCGCTGACCGACTGCGCCCTGCGACTGCCATTCCTCGAGCTTGGGGATGGCGACGGTGAGGATCTGGATGATGATCGATGCGGTGATGTACGGCAGGATCCCGAGGGCGAAGAACGACAGCGAGCCGAGACCACCACCGGAGAACAGCTGGAGATAGCCGAAGATGCCCCCGGTCGGCGAGTCGTCGCCCGACCGGTCGGCCAATTGGGTGATGGCATCGAGGTTCACACCGGGCGAGGGGATCTGTGCACCGAGTCGGTACAGCGCGATCATGGCGAGGGTGAACAAGATCTTGTTGCGCAGCTCTGCGGAGGCAAAGACGTGCTTCAGGGTTTTCACTTCGGGCTCCTGATGTTCGCTACCGAGACAAAATGACACAAACCCCTGCCCCAGAGGGGGCAGGGGTTCGCAACAAGCTGAATCAGCGGTTCATGTGCTGGTTGCCCGACGACGCCGGACGCACAGCGAACGGCAGGGGCAGCTTCTCGACGGATCCGCCGGCAGCGGTGATCGCCGCTTCGGCCGACTTCGAGAAGGCGTGCGCTTTCACGGTGACGGCACTGGACAGTTCACCACGGCCGAGGACCTTGACGAGGACGTCCTTGCCGATGAGTCCCTTGGCGAAAAGTGCTTCGGGCGTGACCTCGGCGAGTTCGGACTCGGCGATGGTGTCGAGGTTGATGGCCTGGTATTCGACCCGGAAGGGGTTGTCGAAGCCACGAAGCTTGGGCAACCGCTGCTGGAGCGGAAGCTGGCCACCTTCGAAGCCGACACGCACGGTGTTGCGCGCACGCTGACCCTTGCTACCGCGACCGGCGGTCTTGCCGCCCTTGCCACCGATACCACGACCGACGCGCTTGCGCCCGCTTGCGGGACCCTTCGTCTGGCTGGAGATCGTGAACCTTCATGCCGTTACCTCTTCCACGCTGACGAGGTGAGGAACACGGGCGAGCATGCCGCGCAGTTCCGGGCTGTCAGCGATCGTGTTGGACTTGCCGACCCCACGGAGACCGAGGGCTCGAAGCGTTCCCCGCTGCTTCGGCTTGGTGCCGATGGCGGAGCGAGTCTGGGTGATCTTGAAATCTGCCATCAGTTGACCTCTGCAGCTTCACCACGACGAGTGCGCTGCGTCTCGTTGTAGGCGTCGAGCATGCCCTTCGGAGTGAACTCCGAGGCATCGAGACCACGCAGGCGAGCGACCTCGTCGGGGCGCTTCAGGCCCTGCAGGGCGTTGATGGTGGCCCGAGCCACGTTGATCTGATTGGCGGAACCGAGCGACTTGCAGAGGATGTCGCGGATTCCGGCCTCTTCGAGGATGGCGCGAGCAGCGCCACCGGCGATGACACCGGTACCGGGAGCGGCCGGCTTCAACAGCACCTGGCCTGCACCCTGGGTTCCGAGAATGGGATGCGTGATGGTTCCACCCGCCATGGGCACGTCGAACATCAGCTTCCTGGCCTCTTCGGTGCCCTTCTGGATGGCGAGGGGCACCTCCTTGGCCTTGCCGTAGCCGAGTCCGACTCGACCGTTGCCATCGCCGAGAACGACGAGCGCAGTGAACGCAAAGCGCCGCCCGCCCTTCACGACCTTGGAGACTCGGTTGATGGTGATGACTCGTGACTCACGGCCATCGCCGCGGTCGTTTCGATTGTCGTTGGCCATAGCGATTCTCCTAGAACTCGAGCCCGGCTTCGCGGGCGGCATCGGCCACCGCTGCGACCCGGCCGTGATAGCGGTTGCCGCCCCGGTCGAACACGACCGTGGTGATGCCTGCTGCCTTGGCTCGCTCACCGATCTTGGTGCCAACAGCGGTCGCGGTGACGACGTTGCCGGTGGTGGGCGTGCGAAGCTCGGCTTCGTAGCTCGAAGCGGCAGCGATGGTGGTGCCGGCCGAGTCGTCGATCAGCTGGACGCTGATGTGACGATTCGAACGGAAGACGGCCAGACGGGGACGCTCGGCGGTACCGACGACCTTCTTGCGCACCCGGCGCTGACGCCGACTGCGGGCGGCGGCTTTGACGTTGGTCTTCGCCATTACTTACCTGCCTTTCCGGCCTTGCGCACGACGCGCTCGCCGGCGTAGCGAACACCCTTGCCCTTGTAGGGTTCGGGCTTGCGGTAGGCCCGGATCACAGCGGCGACCTGGCCAACGGCTTGCTTGTCGATACCGATGACGCCGATCTTGGTGGGCTCGGGCACGTCGAAGGTGATGCCTTCGGGCGCCTGGACCTCGACCGAGTGACTGAAGCCGAGCGACAGCTCGAGCTTGTCGTTGCCCTTGGCGGCGGCGCGATAGCCGACACCGACGATCTCGAGATCCTTGCGGAACCCTTCGCTGACACCGATCACCATGTTGTTGATCAGCGATCGGCTGAGACCGTGAAGAGCACGAGCGGAACGCTCGTCGGTGCCACGGGCCACGTTGACGGTGTCGTCTTCGACCGAGACCGAAATGACCTCGGGAACGGTGTGGGTCAAGGAACCCTTGGAACCCTTGACCGTGACGTCCTTGCCCGACACCGACACCTCGACGCCTTTGGGAATGGAGATGGGAGCTTTGCCAATACGAGACATTGCGGCCTACCAGACGTAGCAGAGGACCTCGCCGCCGACTTTGGCCTTGCGGGCCTCACGATCGGTGACGAGTCCATTGCTGGTGGAGAGAACGGCGACCCCGAGTCCACCGAGGACACGTGGGATCGAATCGGACTTTGAGTACACCCGCAAGCCAGGCTTGGAGACACGCTTGATGCCAGAGATGACACGTTCGCGCTCGGGGGAGTACTTCATGTTGATGTTCAGGGTGCGACCCACGCCCGACTCGTTGTCGGATGCGGAGAACTCACCGATGTAACCCTCGCTGTAGAGAACAGCGGCGAGTGCTTCTTTGAGCTTGGATGACGGCATTGCCACCTCGTCGTGCATCGCGATGTTCGCGTTGCGGATTCGGGTGAGCATGTCGGCGATTGGATCGGTCATTGCCATGGTGTGCTACCTCCTCACCAGCTCGACTTCGTGACACCGGGAAGTTCCCCGGCGTGTGCCATCTCTCGGAAGCAGATCCGGCACAGACCGAAGCGCCGATACACGGCGTGCGGACGTCCGCACCTCTGGCAACGGGTATACCCCCGCACCTTGAACTTGGGCTTCTTCTGCTGCTTGAGCTTGAGCGCCTTCTTCGCCATTACTGGGCCTGCCCCTCACGTCGGAACGGGAATCCGAAGGCGGAAAGAAGAGCCCGTCCTTCGTCGTCGGATGAAGCCGTCGTGACGATGGTGATGTCCATGCCACGAGTTGCGTCGACGGTGTCGTAGTCGATCTCAGGGAACATCAACTGCTCGTTCAAACCGAACGTGTAGTTGCCCATGCCGTCGAAAGAGCGGGGGTTGAGGCCGCGGAAGTCTCGGATACGGGGAATCGACAGCGTCACGAGACGGTCGAAGAACTCCCACATCTTGTCGCCCCGGAGGGTGACCTTGGTGCCGATGGCGTTGCCCTGGCGGAGTTTGAAGCTGGCCAGCGACTTCTTCGCCCGGGTGATGACCGGCTTCTGGCCGGCGATCAGGGCGAGGTCGTTGCTCGCGTTCTCGAGGGTCTTGGAGTTGGCCAAGGCCTCACCCACACCCATGTTGATGACGATCTTGGTCATGCGAGGGACCATCATCACGTTCGGCAGTTCGAGATCGGCCTTCAGCTGATCACGGATCTCGTTGTTGTACTTCGCTTTCATGCGAGGCACTGAGGTGGTCGGCGTGCTCACTCGTTCACCTCCGGGATCTCTTGGCCGCTGCGGCGGCAGACACGAATCTTGGTGCCATCGGCGTTGACCTTGTAGCCAACGCGGGTGGGCTTGCCATCGGAGGGGCTGATGACCGCAACGTTCGAGACGTCGAGCGGCATGGCCTTGTCGATGATGCCGCCGGGCTCTTCGGCCGAGCGGGGCTTGGTGTGGCGCTTGGCGAGGTTGACGCCCTCGACGATGACCTTGTTGCGTTCGGGAATGGCCGAGGTGACCACCCCTTCGCGACCGCGGTCCTTGCCGGCGAGCACCTGCACGCGGTCGCCCTTGCGGATCTTCATCAGAGCACCTCCGGAGCAAGCGAGACGATGCGCATGAACTTCTTGTCACGCAACTCACGACCAACCGGGCCGAAGATGCGGGTGCCACGCGGATTGCGCTGATCGTTGATCAGCACGGCAGCGTTCTCATCGAAGCGGATGTAGCTGCCGTCAGGACGGCGCCGTTCCTTCTTCGTCCGGACGACCACGCACTTGACGACGTCGCCCTTCTTCACCGCAGCGCCGGGAATGGCGTCTTTGACGGAGGCGACAAAGACGTCGCCGATGCCTGCGTACCGGCGACGCGAGCCGCCGAGCACCTTGATGCAGAGCACTTCACGAGCACCGGAGTTGTCGGCGACGCGGAGGCGTGATTCCTGCTGGATCATCGTGCACGCTCCATGATTTCGAGGAGGCGCCAGCGCTTCTTCTTCGACAGCGGGCGCGTTTCGACGATGCGCACCCGGTCACCCACGTTGAGGGTGTTCTCTTCGTCGTGGACGAAGAGACGGGACGATTTCTGCACCGTCTTCGAGTACTGCGGGTGGCGCGACCGGCTGGTCACCTCGACCACGGCGGTCTTGTTCATACCGGTGGATCGAACGAGGCCCTCACGGACCTTGCGACGAGCGCCACGGGGCTTGACTTCCTGTTCAGCCATCACGACTCCTGACCAGCGAGCTCACGAGCTCGCATCTCGGTGCGGATCCGAGCGGCCTGGCGCTTGACCTGCTTCATTCGGGAAGTGTTCTCGAGCTGGCCGGTGGCCAGCTGGAACCTGAGGTTGAACAGTTCGCGCTTGGCATCGGCCAGCGCCCCGTTCAGCTCGTCTACGGATTGGCTTCGGAGATTCTCAGGCATCGAAACCTTCCTCTCGGGCAATGACACGTGCCTTGACCGGCAACTTCTGGATGGCGCGTTCCATGGCGCTGCGAGCAATCGCTTCGTCGGGGAAGGAGAGCTCGAAGATGACGCGGCCGGGCTTGACCACGGCCACCCAACGCTCCGGGTTGCCCTTGCCGGAACCCATACGGGTCTCGGCCGGCTTCTCGGTGACGGGCTTGTCGGGGAACACGTTGATCCAGACCTTGCCGCCGCGGCGGATGTGTCGGGTCATGGCAATACGGGCGGCCTCGATCTGGCGGGCGGTGATCCAGCCCGGCTCGAGCACCTGGATGCCGTACTCCCCGAAGGAGACCTTCGTGGAACCTTTGGCAGTTCCGGTCATGCGCCCGCGGTGTTGCTTGCGGTGCTTGACCTTTCGTGGCATCAACATCAGTCGCCGTCCTCCGGCCGGAAGTGTGGGGTATCGGCCGTTTGGGAGCTGGAGAGCTTGGCCTCGATGGCCTCTTCCTCGGCGAGGAGACGCTCGAACTCCGGATCGGCTTCTTTGACGAGGGGCTCGGCTTCGGTGGCGTCGTCAGGACGAGCAGCAGCTCGACGCTTCGACGACACGACCTTCTTCGGCACCTCGGGTGCGCCGGCGGTTTCGCCGACGGCGAGGGCAGCCTCGACGGCCGCCTTGTCTTGGCTTGGCTTGTACGGAAGGATGTCGCCCTTGTAGAGCCACACCTTCACACCGATGCGTCCGGCGGTGGTATGGGCCTCGCGGAGGCCGTAGTCGATGTCGGCGCGCAGCGTGTGCAGCGGCACCTGACCTTCGCGGTACCACTCGGTGCGGCTCATCTCGGCGCCACCGAGGCGGCCCGACGACTGGATCCGGATGCCCTTGGCACCGGCCTTCATCGCGTTCTGCACGGCACGCTTCATCGCCCGACGGAATGCCATACGGCCGACGAGCTGGTCGGCGACACCCTGGGCGATCAGCGCAGCGTCGAGTTCGGGATGCTTGATCTCGATGATGTTGAGCTTGGCCCGTGCGTTGCCGGTGATCTTGGTGAGACCCTGGCGAAGGCGATCAGCTTCGGAACCCTTGCGACCGATGACGATGCCCGGACGAGCGGTGTGGACGTCGATCTGGAGCTTGTCGCTGGTTCGCTCGACCTCGATGCGGCTGATCGCTGCGTTGGGCAGCTGCTCCATGAGGTATTTGCGGATGGCGGCGTCCTCGTGGAGGAAGTTTCGGTAGTCGGCTCCGTCGGCGATCCAACGGGACTTCCATTCGGTGGTGATCCCGAGGCGGAAGCCGTACGGGTTGATCTTCTGGCCCATCAGGCGTCTCCCTCGGTCTCGGCGGTGGTGTCGTCGTCGGCGTCTTCCGAGGCGGCCTGACCGGCCGGCTTCGAGAACCCGGCGGCTTCTGCAGCTTCGTCGCTTGCGAACCACACTTCGGCCGTCGTGCGCGCATAGTGCGGGCTGTCGGGGTTGTGGTAGAGCATCGAGTCGGCGTTGCCCTTGACGGGGAAACCCTCGGGCATGATCGAGGCGTCGCCGTCGACCAGACCGTGGCTGCCTTCGCCGTAGGGCGCCTCGACTGCGGTGGTGCTGGCTTTCGACGACATCGCTTTCGACGACGTCGCTTTCGACGACTCGCTTCGGCCTCTTCGACCTCTGCCTCGGCCTTGGACTTGGCAACACGGCGACTACGAGCGGCGGCTGCGTCGGCACTGCCGCCACGACGTTCGGCCCGGCTGCGAAGACGGTCGAGCTGTTCGTCGCTCAGTCGGCTGACCACGATGGTGATGTGACAGGTCCGCTTGTTGATCCGGCCGGCTCGGCCACGCGCCCGGGGGCGGAAGCGCTTGAGCGTCGGACCCTCGTCGGCGTAGCAGGCCGAGACATACAGCTCTTCGGCTGGGATGTCGTCGTTGTGGCCGGCGTTGGCGATCGCGGAGTTCAGCACCTTCAAGATGTGCTCGGAGGCGAGACGCTCGGAGAAGGTGAGGATCTGGATGGCCTCGTCGACGTGCTTGTCGCGGATGAGGTCGAGAACGACACGGGCCTTCGACGCCGACATCCGCAAGTAGCGGACCTGGGCCCGAGTGCCGGGGCGCTCGTTGGTCTTCATTCCCGTCATCGCCGTCCTGACTTCTCTTGTCCAGCGTGGTAGCGGAAGGTACGCGTCGGCGAGAACTCACCGAGCTTGTGACCCACCATCGACTCGGTGATGTACACCGGGACGTGCTTGCGGCCATCGTGTACCGCAATGGTGTGACCCACCATGTCGGGGATGATGGTCGAGCGACGCGACCAGGTCTTGATCACACGCTTTTCGTTCTTGTCGTTGAGCTCGTCGACCTTCTTCAGGAGATGGTCATCGACGAACGGGCCCTTCTTCAGGCTACGCGGCATTGCTTACCTCCGTCCGCCACGAGTCCGCCTACGGCGGATGATCTGGTCATCAGATTTCTTGCCCTTCTTACGGGTGCGGCCTTCTGGCTGCCCCCAAGGTGACACCGGGTGACGACCACCCGAGGTCTTGCCCTCGCCACCACCGTGTGGGTGATCGACGGGGTTCATGGCCACGCCACGAGTCTGGGGGCGCTTGCCCTTCCAGCGCGAGCGACCGGCCTTGCCGACCTTGATCAGCTCGAACTCGGCGTTGCCGACCTCGCCGATCGTGGCGACACAGTCGATGGAAACTCGACGCATCTCGGTGGAGGGCAGACGCAGCGTTGCGGTCTCGCCCTCCTTGGCGACGAGCTGGACGCTCGTCCCGGCCGAGCGAGCCATCTTGGCTCCGGCGCCCGGCTTGAGTTCGACGTTGTGGATGGTCGTACCGACCGGGATGTAGCGCATGGGCAACGCATTGCCGGGTCGGATGTCGGATCCGGCACCCGACTGCACGGTGGCGCCGACCTCGAGCCCCTTGGGAGCGAGGATGTAGCGCTTCTCGCCATCACGATAGTGGAGCAGCGCGATGCGACAGTTGCGGTTGGGGTCGTACTCGATCGAGGCGACGGTGGCAGGAACGCCGTTCTTGTTGCGTCGGAAGTCGATGACCCGATAGCGGCGCTTGTGACCGCCGCCGCGGTGGCGGGAGGTCTTGCGCCCGTAGTTGTTGCGTCCGCCGGTGCTGGACTGCTTCGACAGCAGCGACTTCTCCGGGCTCGTCCGAGTGATCTCGGCGAAGTCGGAGGTGGTCTGGAACCGGCGGCCGGGGCTGGTTGGCTTACGTTTGCGAATCGCCATCAGTCGTTCCTCAGCTCGCGAAGAGCTCGATTTCACCCTCGGAAAGGGTGATCACGGCTCTCTTGACGTCGGCCCGCTTCGACCAGCGACCGTTCCGGCGATTCCGGACGCGCTTGCCCTTGCGGTTCATTGTGTTCACGTTCTTCACCTTGACACCGTCGAAGATTGCTTCGAGGGCATCGGCGATCTCGGGCTTCGAGGCCGACTTGGCGACTTCGAAGGTGTAGGCGTTGAGGCCTTCGACCTGCATGTAGGTCTTCTCGGACACGACCGGTCGGAGAATGATGTCGTGTGGATCCTTCACCTCAGGCCTCCTTCTCGGTCGTTGGTTGCGAGCTCGGCAGCGAACTGGTGGTGAAGACCACGTAGTCACTGACGAGCACGTCGTAGGTGTTGAGCTGGTCGGCAGCGAGCAGGTGCACCATGGGAAGGTTGCGCATGCTCTTCCAGGCCAGTTCGTCGTCGCGGTCGAGGACCACCAGCACACGACCGGTCACACCGAGATCGGCGAGGGCGGTCTTGGCGGCCTTCGTGCTGGGCGCATCGAAGCCCCAGTTGGCAACGACCATCACCTTGGACTCGGCGGCGCGGTCCGACAGAGCCGATCGCAGCGCCAGGCGCTTCATCTTCTTGTTGGTCCGCTCGGAGTAGTCACGAGGACGAGGACCGTGGACCGTGCCACCACCGATCCAGATCGGTGAACGGCTCGAGCCGGCGCGGGCACGACCGGTGCCCTTCTGCTTCCACGGCTTGGCGCCACCACCGCGCACCTCGGTGCGGGTCTTGGTCTTGTGGGTACCGGCGCGCCTGGCAGCCAGCTGAGCGTTGACGACCTGGTGCATGACACCGACGTTTGGCTCTACGCCGAAGATGGCGGGGTCGAGTTCGACGATGGTCTTCTCTACCGGCATCACGAGCTCACTTTCACCGCGTTGCGGATGATGACCGTGCCACCGCGGGGTCCGGGGACCGCACCCTTGACGAGGAGCAGGTTCTGCTCGGCGTCGGACTGCACGATCTTGAGGTTCTGGGTGGTCACCCGCTCGTTACCGGTGTGGCCGGCCATCTTCATGCCCTTGAAGACACGAGAGGGGGTGGCGCACTGACCGATCGAGCCGGGCATGCGGTGCACGAGGTGCGTACCGTGGGTGGCCTTCTGGCCGGAGAAGTTGTGGCGCTTCATGACGCCGGTGAAACCCTTGCCCTTGCTGGTGCCGATGGCATCGACGACGTCGCCGGCCTCGAACACCTCGGCCGTGAGCTCCTGGCCGACCTCGTAACCCGAGATGTCGGCAAGGCGCAGTTCGACCAGTTGCGAACCGGCGGAAACGCCGGCCTTCGCGAAGTGGCCGGCCTCGGGACGGTTCAACTTGTTGGCGTCTTTGTCGCCGACCGTGATCTGCACGGCGTCGTACCCATCGGTGGCGACCGTCTTGATCTGCACCACCCGACACGGGGACACCTTGATGACGGTGACCGGGACGATGTTGTTGTTCTCGTCCCACACCTGAGTCATGCCGACTTTCTCGCCGACAATCGCTTTCTTCGTCATGCCTTCCACTTCCGTCAGCGGGCCTGAATCCGGGGTTGAAACCAGGCCGTTCACGTCAACGCTCCGCTGGGCATGGCCGAGCGGAGCGAACTTTCGGTTGTGCCGGCGGGTTTCCAGCGCTCCGTGGAGGGAGCTGACTCTCACAAGAGCCGATCGCCCCTTCAGGAGCGATTTGGACCTGGTCGGACTTCAGTTGCCAAGTGAGAACCACTTGGGCTTCGCAAGAGTATCGAGCCGCGCCCCCGTTTCCACCTCCGGGGTGTCAACGCGACGGGCGCCATCAAGGGAAGAGATGCGGCGGGACGTTGGCCGACCGCACGAACGACCGCCGCCGACACAAACGGCGACAACACAAACGGCGACAACCAAACGGCGACAACGCAACCAAGGGACCCGAGCCGAGGCCCGGGTCCCTTGGTCACCGTGATGGCGCCGGTCGCAAAGACCGAACGACTACAGCTGCTGGATCTTGATCTCGATGTCGACGCCCGCCGGAAGGTCGAGACGCTGGAGCGAATCGACGGTCTTGGGGTTCGGCTCGAGGATGTCGATCAACCGCTTGTGGATCCGCATCTCGAAGTGCTCGCGGCTGTCCTTGTCTTTGTGCGGTGACCGAATCACACAGAACTTGTGCTTTTCGGTCGGCAGCGGGATGGGACCGCGGAACTCGGCGTTGGTACGAGCAACCGTCTCCACGATCTTCTTGGTGGACTGGTCGATCACTTCGTGATCGTACGCCTTGAGGCGGATGCGGATTTTCTGCTTGGCAGCCATGGTTCTCGGATCCTACTTGTTGATCTTGGTGACACGACCGGCACCAACCGTCCGCCCACCCTCACGAATAGCGAAACGCAAACCCTCATCCATCGCAATCGGATTGATCAACTCCACCGACATCTCGGTGTTATCACCCGGCATACACATCTCCGTACCCTCCGGCAACGTCACCGTCCCCGTGATATCCGTCGTACGGAAATAGAACTGCGGACGATAATTCCCGAAGAACGGCTTATGACGACCACCCTCATCCTTCGACAACACATACACCTGCGCCTCGAAATCCGTATGCGGCGTAATCGAACCCGGCTTCGCCAACACCTGACCCCGCTGCACCTGATCCTTCTCGATACCCCTCAACAACGCACCAACATTGTCACCAGCCTGCCCCGAATCCAACAACTTCCGGAACATCTCAACACCAGTACACGTCGTCTTCTGCGTCGGACGAATACCAACAATCTCCAAAGCATCGCCAACATTCACGACACCCTGCTCGATCTTCCCCGTCACCACCGTCCCACGACCAGTAATCGAGAACACATCCTCGATCGGCATCAAGAACGGCTTGTCCAAATCACGCTCCGGCTCCGGGATGTACTCATCCACCGCAGCCATCAACTCCATGATCTTGTCACCAGCAGCCTCATCACCCTCCAACGCCTTCAACGCCGAAACATGCACCACCGGAACATCATCACCCGGGAACTCATAAGCAGACAGAAGCTCACGAGCCTCCAACTCCACCAACTCGAGCAACTCCTCATCATCAACCATGTCAGCCTTGTTCAACGCCACCACGATCGCCGGCACACCAACCTGACGAGCCAACAACACATGCTCACGCGTCTGAGGCATCGGACCATCAGCAGCCGAAACCACCAAAATCGCGCCATCAACCTGCGCAGCACCCGTAATCATGTTCTTGATGTAGTCAGCGTGACCAGGCATATCCACATGCGCATAATGACGCTTCTCCGTCTCATACTCCACATGCGACACATTGATCGTGATACCACGCTCACGCTCCTCAGGAGCCTTATCAATATTGTCGAACGCCGTCGCCGTATTACCAGCAACCCGATCCGACAACACCTTCGTGATCGCCGCAGTCAACGTCGTCTTCCCATGATCAATATGACCCATGGTCCCCACATTCACGTGAGGCTTATTACGCTCAAACTTTGCTTTTGCCATTGGGGCGTGCTTCCTTTCAGGTGGTTGGGGTCACTCGCCCCGGACTCGCTTCACGATCTCTTCTTGGACGTTGCCAGGAGTCTGCTGGTAACTGTCGAACTGCATGGTGTAGCTCGCTCGACCCTGGGTCTTGGACCGAAGGTCGTTGACGTAGCCGAACATCTCTGACAATGGAACCTGTGCCGTGACCACCTTGTTGGTGCCACGAGCTTCCATCTGACCGACCCGACCACGACGGGAGTTGAGGTCGCCGATGACATCGCCCATGTAGTCCTCGGGCGTGACGACCTCGACCGACATGATCGGCTCGAGGAGAATGGGTTGCGCCTTGCGGGCGGCTTCGCGGAACGCCATGGTTCCGGCGATCTTGAACGCCATTTCGGACGAGTCGACGTCGTGGTACTTGCCGTCGAGCAAGGTGACACGGATGTCGACGGTCTGGAACCCGGCGAGAACACCGTTGGTCATGGCTTCCCGGGCCCCGGCATCGACCGACGGGATGTACTCCCGCGGAATACGGCCGCCGGTGATCTTGTCGACGAACTCGTAGCCACCACCAGGACCGGTCGGCTCGACCGAGATCTGGACCTCGGCGTACTGACCGGTACCACCGGTCTGCTTCTTGTGGGTGTAGGTGTAGCTGTCGACGGTGCCGTTGACGGTCTCGCGATAGGCGACCTGCGGCTTGCCGACACTGGCGTCGACCTTGAACTCGCGAAGCATGCGGTCGACGAGGATGTCGAGGTGGAGTTCGCCCATACCGGCGATGATGGTCTGACCGGTCTCTTCGTCGGTACGGACCGTGAAGGTGGGGTCTTCCTCGGCCAGAGCCATGAGGGCCTTGCCCATCTTTTCCTGGTCGGCCTTGGTCTTGGGCTCCACGGCGACGTGGATGACCGGGTCGGGGAACTCGAGGGATTCCAGGACCACGGCATGGGCGGGATCGGTGAGGGTGTCACCGGTACGCACGTTCTTGATGCCGATGGCGGCCATGATGTCGCCGGTCATGGCGAAGTCACGGTCTTCCTGCTTGTTGGCGTGCATCTCGAGGAGACGGCCCATGCGCTCTTTGTTCCCCGTGCGGGTATTGAGCACCTGGCTGCCCTTTTCGAGGGTTCCGGAGTAGACCCGGAAGTAGGTGAGCTTGCCCACGTTCGGGGCGGTCATGATCTTGAACGCCAAGGCGGAGAACGGCTCGTCGTCGGATGGCGCACGCTCGACGTCGTCGCCGCCCTTGAGCGCGGTGCCGTGCACCGGCGGGAGGTCGAGCGGCGACGGGAGGTAGCTCACCACGGCGTCGAGGAGCGGCTGGACGCCCTTGTTCTTGAAGGCCGAGCCACAGAGGATCGGGACGAGGATCGTTGTTGATGCAGGCGTGACGGATACCGGCGTGCAGCTGCTCGACGGTGAGGTCCTCGTTCTCGAGGTAGATCTCCATCAGCTCCTCGCTGGAGGAAGCGATCGCCTCGACCAGCTCGGTGCGGTACTCGGCCGCCTTCTCGGCGTACTCCTCAGGGATCTCGACGACGTCCCACGTGGCTCCGAGGTCCTCGTTGTGGTACACCAGCGCGTTCATCTCGACGAGGTCGATGATGCCGGCGAAGTCCGACTTCGATGCCGATCGGCAACTGGAGGATCGCGATGTTCGGGGGTGAGGCGCTCTTTGATGGTGTCGACCACGTAGTAGAAGTCACCGCCGGTGCGGTCGAGCTTGTTGACGAAACACATGCGAGGCACGCCGTACTTGTCGGCCTGACGCCACACGGTCTCCGACTGCGGCTCGACACCGGCGACGCCGTCGAAGACCGCAACGGCACCATCGAGCACCCGGAGGGAACGCTCGACCTCGACCGTGAAGTCGACGTGGCCGGGGGTGTCGATGATGTTGATCCGGTGGTCGTTCCAGAAACAGGTGGTGGCAGCGGACGTGATGGTGATACCACGCTCCTGCTCCTGCTCCATCCAGTCCATCGTGGCGCCACCGTCGTGGACTTCACCGATCTTGTAGTTCTTCCCGGTGTAGTAGAGGATGCGCTCGGTGGTCGTCGTCTTGCCGGCATCGATGTGGGCCATGATGCCGATGTTGCGGTACTTGTCGAGTGGTGTCGGTTCGCGAAGACATGTAGTGGGCCTCTTCGGCTCTCGTCGAGAAGAGCAGTGGTGGAGAAGGGGGATCTTCCGGAGGTGGAGGTTCCGGTCCGGGCTGTCCGAGAGAATCGCCCGGACCTGTGGCCGACGTGCGAGCACTTCGGCGGTTCTGACAGTCAGTCACACCGAATCGAATCCGATGGCGATTGACGGCTCGCTCACAGGAGCGAGCATGCACCGGCCCGACCGGCGACGAACTGCCGATGGGATGGTGCGGTGGCGAGCTGCGAGATTGGCAGCAGCCCGCCCATGAGCGGGGACTACCAGCGGTAGTGGGCGTAGGCCTTGTTGGATTCGGCCATCTTGTGGAGATCTTCACGCCGCTTGACCGAGGCACCGATGCCGTTGGAGGCATCGAGGATCTCGTTGGCCAGACGTTCCGCGATGGAACGCTCACGACGTTGACGGGAGAAGCCGACGAGCCAGCGAACCGCGAGGGTGGTGGCCCGGCGGGGGCGAACCTCGACCGGGACCTGATAGGTGGCGCCACCGACACGGCGGGAGCGGACCTCGAGCTGGGGGCGAACGTTGTCGATCGCACGCTTCAGGGCGGCGACGGGATCGCCACCGGTCTTCTCGGCGACGATGTCGAGGGCGGTGTAGACGATGCGCTCGGCGGTGGTCTTCTTGCCGTGCAGCAAGACCTTGTTGACGACCTGGGTCACCAGGACCGAACCGTGCACGGGATCCGGCACGAGTTCACGACGGGGGGCGGGGCCTTTACGAGGCATCGTCAGCCTTCCTTCTTCACGCCGTAACGAGAGCGTGCCTGCTTGCGGTCGCGGACACCGGCGGTGTCGAGCGTTCCACGAATGATCTTGTATCGGACACCAGGGAGGTCCTTCACACGACCACCGCGCACCAGCACGATGGAGTGTTCCTGGAGGTTGTGCCCTTCGCCCGGAATGTAGGCCGTGACCTCGATACCGCTGGTGAGACGCACACGTGCGACCTTCCGCAGGGCCGAGTTCGGCTTCTTCGGCGTGGCGGTGTACACGCGAGTGCACACACCACGACGCTGGGGTGAGCCGACGAGAGCCGGCGTCTTCCCCTTCTTGGACTTGGACTGACGGCCCTTACGGACCAACTGGTTAATCGTGGGCACAGGAGACCTCTGGGTGCGGAAAGCGAGGTGGCGTTCCGGGCATGCGAACTACTCGGCCGGAATGCCGACGGTCCATGCTACGGGGGCAGTCATGGGATCACAACGAACGCAACAGGCGAAGTCCCGGGGATCCCCCAACCGCTTCACCCAAGACGCTATGGACGCGATGCGCCCGACGTCGGCTCAGAGTGACCAGCGATAGGCCATCATGAGCGGCAGAGCGACCACGATCATGGCCGTCAACGGTGCGCCGAGACGAAGATAGTCGGTGAACCGGTAGCGACCGGGTCCGTAGACCATCGTGTTCGTCTGGTAGCCGATCGGGGTGAGGAACGAGGCCGAGGCCGCAAGGGTGGCGCCCAGCGCGAACAGCCGGGGATCGGCGCCGGTTTCATCGGCCACCTGCACGGCGATGGGTACCACGATCGCAACCGCAGCGGCGTTCGTGACGAGCTCGGTCAGCACGAGCGAAGCCAGCACGACGGCCAGGGCAACCCCCCAGTCGCCTCCCCATCCCAGGACCGCGATGAGGAACTCGGCGATCGGATCCGGCAACGCCGGTGGACTCTGCGGCAGCACCGACGCCGATGGCGGCGGCGATCAGCACCACGACGCTGAGATCGACGCTGTCGCGAGCTTGGCGTGGCGTCAGGAGGCCGAACACCACCGTGGCGGCGGCCCCGAGGACCGCCGACCGCAGCACGTCCAACACGCCGAGCAGTGGCAACAGCGCCACCATGACCATGATGGCCAGGGCGATCGGGGCGCGTTTCGACGCCGTCGGCGGTGCCTCGGAGCGAGAGGCGATGAGGAGGAAGTCGCTCCGGTCCTTCCATCGTGCACGGAACTGCGAGTCGGCCACGAGGAGCAACGAGTCGCCGACTTGGATCCGGACGTCGCCCAGCCGACCTTCGACCGCTTCACCAGATCGGTGCAACGCCACGACCGCAGCCTGGTAGCGGCCTCGGAACCCGGCCGCCTTGATCGTCGAGCCGATGAGCGACGACGACGCGCCGACCACCGCCTCGAACCAGGCATGTTCGCCATCTTCGAGCGCCATGAGGTGCTTGTGGCCGTCGAGTTTCAGGCCGGGCGTGCGTTCGAGCTCGACGACCTGATCGACCTGACCGGCGAACGTCAGCTGATCGCCGCCGCGGAACAGATGCTCCGGGATGCACCGGCGCCGTCAGCTCGCCGTTGCGCTCGACGCCGACGAGGAAGACGCCGGGCAGGTTGCGGAGTCCGCCGGACTGAATGGTCGCCCCGTCGAGGGGACCGTCGCCTTCGACCATCAGGTTCACCGTGAAGGGCCGTTCGACATCGGCATCGATCGCGCCACCCCGATCCGGAAGGACTCGAGGGCCGAGCACCATCACCATGGCGAGACCGATCAGGGCGATCGGCAGACCGAGCTTCGCCGGCTCGAGGATACCGAAGGGTTCACCACCGAGTGAGGTGACGACCCCCGAACCCACGAGGTTGGTCGAGGTGCCGATCAGGGTGACCATGCCGCCGAAGAGGGTGGCATAGCTGAGAGGGATCAAGACCTTCGAGGGCGCCTGGCGCTGGCGCCCCGACCATGACACGAGCGGATTGATCAACATCGCAACCACGGGAGTGTTCGCCACCAGACTCGAGATGCCGGCGGAGACGGCGATGATGCGCACCAGCCCGGCCGCGGCCGACCGGGCGCCGGTGAGGGACCGCACGATCGGCGTGAGTGCGCTCGTGCGATCGATGGCACCGGCCACCACGTACAGGCAGGCGATCGTCACCGGCGCTCGGTTCGAGAACCCCTGCAAGGCCTGGTCGTCGTCGATCACACCGAGCAGGAACAGCGCCATGAGGGTGCCGACGACGCCGACGACCGGCGAAACCCGGCGCGACACCAAGGCCGCGAACATGAGCACGATCACGAGCACGAAGATCAGGCTGTCAGCACTCATGGAAATCAGTTCTCACGCAGACCCGGATTCATCGACGTCGGTTGGCAACGAAGGGTCACCTTCCTGTTGTCTATCGGCAGTCGAATGCCGCGTTGGAGACCTCCCCAACACCATGTTGCTGGGGACATGCTTCTCGTAGCGACCTTTCCGGATGCGCTGCTCGCAACACGCTTCTCGGCGCACGCGACTCGAGAGCCGGCGGGTCAGCGACGTGACGGGTCGGTGGCCCCGGCGATGATCGCGGCCAGATCTTCGAGGCTTCGGTACGAATTGCCGGCGACGAAGGTGTCGACGTGTGGCAGGGCGGCCGCCATGCCCGCAGCCAGGGGGGCGTAACCCGGCGTCGCTTTCAGCGGGTTCACCCAGATGAGACGGTGCGTCACGCGATGCAGACGCTCCATCTGCTCGCCGAGCACCTCGGCGTCGCCACGGTCCCAACCGTCGGACAGGATGACGACCACGCTCCCCCGCGCCATGCCCCGGATCCCCCATCGGTCGTTGAAGTCGCCGACGACCTGACCCAGCCGGGTGCCGCCCGACCAGTCGGCGACTTCTGGCGTGAGGGCCCGCAGGGCAGCATCGGGATCACGATTGCCCAGCTGTCGAGTCACTCGGGTGAGGCGGGTGCCGAGGGTGAAGACCTCGACCCGATTGCGGGCCACCACGGCGGCATGGGCGAAGCGGAGCAGCGCTCGGGCATAGCTCTCCATCGAGCCCGAGACGTCGAGGATCATCACGAGCCGCCGAGGCCGCCAGGCATTCGCCGTGTGCGCCCATCGCATTGGCTCGCCATGATTGTGCAGCGCCAGGCGAACCGTTCGCTCGAGGTCGTGCCGACTGGTGGTGCTCTTCGTGGCGACCTGCCGCCGGCTCTGGCGTCGATGCGAGGTGAATTTCAAACGACTCATGAGCACCGAGAGTTCGGCCAATTCCGCCTCGGTGCAATCGCCGAAATCCTTCTCGGCGAGGATCTCGACCCGACTGAAGCGAACGGCTTCGATCTCGCCGTCGTCGTCGGTTTCCTCCGCCGCATCGGGATCGTCGGCATCGTTGTCGTCGCTGTCGAGCAGCATCGTCACGTCTTGGGCGACGGTCTCGACGCGAAGTCCCGAGCCGTCTCGACGTTGCCAGTACTGCCGGAAGGCGTCGTCATACAGCGGGATGTCTTCGGGACGGTTGACCAGTGTCGCCCGACCGGTCCAATACACCCGCTCGGCGTCGTCGAGACCGATCACGCCGAGAGCCTGGGCGTAGTTGATCGTGGCGCTGGCCGGCACGTTCATCCCGCCGTGGCGCAAGACCCGGCTGAAGCCGACGGCGACGCGTTCCCCCTCGGGCATCGACGCCGCGACCGATGGCCGGTCGGCCGCGTCGGCGTCGGTCACGTCACTTGGCACGGGCGATGGCCGCTCGCACCAGATCATGAACGCCCCGCTCGGCGACGCGATCGTGATCCTCTCGGTACTTGAGCACCGTGCCGAGCGTCGCACTCACGGCTGCGTCGTCGAGTTCGCTCCGACCGAGCGCAGCGAGCGACATGGCCCAGTCGATCGTCTCCGCAACGCCCGGTGGCTTGTAGAGCCCATAGCCACGAACCGCCTCGGTGGCGGCCGCAACCTGGCGGGCCAACTGTTCGCCGACCTGCGGGGCTCGCAGCCGAACGATGTCGACCTCGCGTTGGAAGTCGGGATGCTCTACCCAGTGGTAGAGACACCGTCGCTTCAACGCATCGTGCACGTCTCGCGTGCGGTTCGAGGTGAGGATCACCAACGGCGGGTTCTCGGCCGTGATCGTGCCCAGCTGCGGCACGGTGACCGAGTAGTCCGACAGCGCCTCGAGCAGGAAGGCTTCGAACTCGTCGTCGGCCCGATCGACTTCGTCGATCAACAGGACCGGTACCGACCCGTCATCGGTGGGGCTCAGGGCCTCGAGCAATGGTCGTCGGATGAGGAACTGTTCGCCGTAGAGCTCGGACTCGAGTACGCCGGCGTTCTTGGCATCGATCCGGCCCGAGGCTTCGGCCGTTCGCAGATGCAGGAGTTGACGGGCGTGATCCCACTCGAACACGGCCTGGTTGGCGTCGATGCCCTCGTAGCACTGCAGGCGGATGAAGGGGCCACCGAGCCAGCGGCTGAGCACCTTCGCGACTTCGGTCTTCCCGACGCCGGCCTCGCCCTCGAGGAACAGCGGACGGCGCAGCGTGATGGCGAGAAAGATCGAGGTGGCGAGTCCCTCGTCGGCCAGATAGTCGTTGGCCGCGAGCGCCGCCTTCACGTCGTCGACCGATCCTGCCAATGCTTCGAGTGATGTCGTCACAGATGGCACACTACTGGGGTGTCCTGGTCGGGGCCGACTCGTCGCTTCGCCGGGTGAACGGTCAACGCCGCCAGAGCCCGGTGTCGGGGTGGAACTGGCTCCACGCGAACCAGAACGCCTGATGGCTGCCGACACCCGCTTCGGCATCGCCGGCAATGGGCCTGACAGCACGGAGGCCATCGCCGTCGAGCACGAGTTCGACCTCGCCGGCCGAGACCGTCTCGCCGTTGCGAAGCGCCGCCAAGGCCTCGGCCACCGGGAACGCAACGGCCTCACCATCGACGACGACGCCGAGCACCGGCTCCTGCACGTCGAGCCTGGGGTCGACCGTGCCGATCGGGAAGATGGGACCGTCGTCGTCACGACCGCGCAACGGTTCGAGCGGGTAGGTGCGGTGGCGACCGCCGTCTTCGGCGACGATCGTCGTGTCGGGGTGGGCTTGCTTCCACTCGCCCCACGTTGCGGTCACCACCGACTCCTGCTCGAGCTGGATGCCTTGCTCGCGTAGCGGTCCGGTGGTCGCCGTGCCGCGAAATGTGTCGATCAGCGATCGGGTCGTGAGCTCGAACATCATCTTGTTGGACCGGATGAGCAGACCCGAGGTACGCAGGACGATCGGCTCACCGTCCTCGGTCTCGACCTCGTCGGTGTAGTACACCTGGGCCGAGCCGCACAGTGTGCAGTACGGCATGGCAATCCTTCGTCCACCAAGGGTGTCGTTGACCATCTCGTGGACTTCCATGATGTTCTTCGGATATGCCCGTGCCTCCCCGTTGATCACCACACCGAACACGTAGGCATCGTCGGGGTACCACGAGCCCTCGGTCGCCGTGGTCACGGGCGGGTCATCGAGTGCAGGGATACAGCCGAGCAGACAGCTGTTCACGTCGCCGAGCGGTCGATCATCGATGAAGACGCCTCCCCAGCCGACCTGTCGCCAATCGATGTCGGCTTCAGGGTCGAAGAAGGGCAGCCAGCGCTCGTCGACGATCGTGAAGATCCGCTCCTTCTTCTCGAAGTACCCGGGGGGAGCCGGGATGTCCCAGACGAGGAGCTGGTCGACGGCAGAGCTCCACGGAGCCGCCGGGTCAGCGGCGACACCGGTCAGATCGGCAAACGCCTGGATCAGCAGGTCGGCGAAGTCGGGGTCGCGCACGAAGCGCAACACATCGACGAAGTACCAGGCGACCCTCGGGTCACCGCTGGTGACCAGCCGATCGACCACCTCGTCGGGGCCTTCGTACAGCACTCGATCGATCAGCAAGTCGACCGCACGATCGATCTCGGGGTCGAGCGGACCGCTCGGAACAGCAGGACTCGGGGCAGTCGAAACCGGCCAGACCGAGGCGCCCGTTCCAGAGCTTCCGGCCGATTCGGGACCGGCGGTCGACGAGCCGACGCACGACGAGGCGGCGATGGCGAGCGCCACGATCCCGATCATCAGCGACGATCGCGAACAGCAGAGCGGACGATCGAGGCGTCGAGGCGTCATGGTCATCGAACCGGCGGGGTCGCCACTTCCTTCCCGAAGAACGGGCGCTGTTTCCTGAGATCCGCAGCGACACATCCCGTCGTTCTCGAGACGTGGAGCGACAGAAGTGTCGCTCCACGTCTCAGGAACGGGAAGTGGTGTCGCTGTGGATCTCGAGAACGATCGGGGCCCGGCCGGATCGGCGGGTTGCCCCGATCAGGCGCGTCCGGCTTCGGTGAGGGCTCGCTCGACGAGGACCTGCACCAGATGGTTTCGGTACTCGGCGTCACCGTTGAGGTCTTCGGGAGCCTGCGTTCCCTCGACTGCCTGAGTCGCCGCGTCGGCTGCCGAGGCACCAGAGGCCACGGCGGCTTCGACCGACGCCGAGCGCATGGGCTGGGGACTCATGTTGACCAGTGCGATGCCCGGGTTGTCGGACAACACGGCTGCGACCCCGACGATGGCCCAGTCTTGGGCTCGACGGTTGAACTTCTGATAGCTCCAGCCGGCGTCGGGCACCTTCGGAACACGGATCTCGGTGAGCAGCTCATCGGGAGCCAATGCCGTCTCGAGGAAGCCGGTGAAGAAGTCGCTCGCCGCCACCTCACGGGTGCCGCCGGGACCGCTCAGCACCATGGTGCCGCCCAGTGCGAGCAGCGCTGCCGGCAGATCGGACGCCGGGTCGCCGTGAGCGAGGGAGCCACCGAGTGTTCCCCGATGACGCACGGCGGGATCACCGACCTGGCTGGCGACGTGCGCCAGGATCGGCGCCTGGCTTCCGAGCAGCTCGCTGGTCTCGAGAGCACGGTGACGGGTCATGGCCCCGATCGCGATGTGATCGCCACCGTCATTGATGTAGGACAGATCGTTCAGACGACCGATGTCGACCAGCACCGAGGGCGTCGCCAATCGGAACTTCATGAGCGGGATGAGGCTGTGTCCGCCGGCAAGGAGCTTGGCCTCGTCGCCGTACTCGGCCAACGCTGCGATGGCGGCGTCGGCCGAGTCGGCCTCGACGTAGTCAAAGGTTGCGGGGATCATGCGGCACCACCGTTCTTCTTGGCCTCTTGAATCGTCTTCCACACCCGCTGTGGGGTGGCCGGCATTGCCATGTCGGTGATGCCGTAGGGGCTGAGACCGTCACAGATCGCGTTGATGACGGCAGCAGCCGAACCGATCGTGCCGGCCTCGCCGACACCCTTGACTCCCATGGGATTGCTGGTGCTCGGGGTGTAGGTGTAGCCGGTGGTGATGTTCGGCACCTCGGCCGCCGAGGGCACGAGGTAGTCGAGGAAGGACGGGTTTCGGCAGTTGCCGTCGTCGTCGTAGCTCGCTCCCTCCCACAGCGCCTGGGCGACGCCTTGGACGATGCCACCGTGCACCTGGCCTTCCACGATCAGCGGGTTGACCTGATTGCCGCAGTCGTCGACAGCGGTGTAGGCCAGCAATTCGACGTTGCCGGTGACCTCGTCGATCTCGACGACGGCGACGTGCGTGCCGAAGGGGAACGCGAAGTTCGGCGGGTCGAAGGTGACCTGCTCCTGCAGGTTCGGCTCCATGCCATCGGGCAGGTTGTGAGCGGTGAAGGCACCGAACGCGACTGCCTGGATGGGGAGGGCCTTGTCGGGCGAACCCTTGACGGCGAAGGTGCCGCCGACGAACTCGAGGTCGTCGGGATTCGCTTCGAGCTGATGGGCGGCGATCTCGCGTGCCTTGTCGATCACCTTGTCGCAGGCCATCGAGATGGCGACACCACCGACCGAGAGCGAGCGCGAGCCGTAGGTGTCGAGGCCGAGCGGGCTGACCGCGGTATCGGAGTGCAAGACCTCGACGTCGTCAGGATCGATGCCGAGCTTGTCGGCGACGATCATGGACCACGAGGTCTCGTGACCCTGCCCGTGCGGGGTCGATCCGGTCACGACTTCGACCTTGCCGGTGGGGAGGAACCGCACCAGGGCGTGCTCCCAGCCGCCTGCACCGTAATTCAAACCGGCGAGGGCACGGCTGGGGGCGAGGCCGCAGATCTCGACATAGGTGCACAGACCGATGCCGAGTTGCTTGGTGTCGCCGGCCTCACGGCGTTTCGCCTGCTCGGCCCGAAGGCCCTCGTAGCCGGCCATCTCGAGCGCAAGATCGAGGTTGGGTGCGTAGTTGCCCGAATCGAAGACCAGGGTCGAGGCCGTCTCGAGATCGGTGAACTCGCCGCCGCCGGCCAGGTAGTTCCGCCGGCGAATCTCGTCGGGACCGATGCCGACCTCGAGTGCGAGCATGTCCATCGCCCGCTCGATCGCGTAGCTCGCCTCGGGCCGACCGGCACCGCGATAGGCGTCGGTCGGCGTCAGGTTCGTGAAGTGCCCGTCGCAGGTGAAGCCGAAGGCGGGCACGTCGTAGACGCCGGTGTAGAGGAAGCTGCCGAGCAACGGGACACCGGGCGTGATCAGCATCATGTAGGCGCCCATGTCGGCATCGAGATGCACGCGGACGCCCAGCAACGTGCCGTCGGCGTCGGCTGCCAACTCGATCTTCTGTTGCTGCGCTCGACCCTGGTGGGTGGAGAAGGCTGCTTCAGACCGGGTCTCGGTCCAGCGAACGGGCAGCTTCAACTTGTTCGCCAACGTCACGGCGAGGATCTCGTCGGGATTGACGTTGAGCTTTGCTCCGAAGCCACCACCCACTGCCGGAGCGATGATCCGGAGCTTCTGTTCGGGCAAACCGGTGGTGGCGGCAATCATCACCTTGAGGATGTGCGGCACCTGGGTCGAGGTGTAGAGGGTGATGTCGCCGCCGTGTGGAGAGGGAATGGCCAGCACACCGCGTGGCTCCATCGCAGCCGGGATCAACCGTTGCTGGATGAAGTTGGCCGTCACATGATGCGTCGCACCGGCGAAGGCCGCCTCGACCGCCTCGGGGTTGGGTTCGAGCGCCCAGTGATACGCCTTGTTGGTCGGCAGATCGGAGTGGGCCTGATTGGCGTCGGCCACGGCGGCATCGATCGAGGCGACGGCCGGAAGCGGCTCATAGTCGACCACGACCGTCTCGGCGGCGTCGGCCGCTTGATAGCGGGACTCGGCCAGCACCACGGCGATGATCTCGCCGACATGGTGGACCTCGGTGGTCGCAGCCGGGAAGTGCGGTGGGTTGACCATGTCGGGCGTGACCGGCCATGCGCACGGCAGCGGAGCGGCCCAGAGGCCCATGTCGGCCAACTGCTGGCCGGTGTAGACCGCGTGGACGCCAGGCATCTTGGACGCCTCGGTGGTGTCGACGGCGTTGATCGTGGCGTGGGCCATGGTCGAACGAACCATGCCCATCCAGAGTTGGCCGGCAACCTGGATGTCGTCGACGTACTTGCCTTCGCCGGTCAGGAGCTCGGGGTCTTCTCGCCGGAGGCGAGGGGTCCCGACGACCTTCTCGCCCTGCGGAATCTCGGTTGCGGTCATGCTGTGCCTCCTGCCGCGCTCATCACGGACTTCACGATGTTGTGGTAGCCGGTGCATCGACAGAGGTTGCCCTCGAGCCCTTCGCGCACCTGCTGCTCGGTCGGCTTCGGATTCTCACTGAGGAGCGAGGTGGCCGCCATCACCATGCCCGGGGTGCAGTACCCGCATTGGAGCCCGTGGCACTGCCGGAAGGCCTCCTGCATCGGATGCAGCGTGCCGTCGGCGGCTGCCATGCCTTCGATCGTGGTGACCTCGGCCCCGCGAGCCTGGACGGCGAGCATCGTGCACGATTTCGCCGCCTCACCATCGATGTGGATGGTGCACGCGCCGCACGACGAGGTGTCGCAACCCACGTTCGTGCCGGTCAACCCGATCACGTCTCGGATGTAGTGGACGAGCAGCGTGCGTGGTTCGACGTCTGCCGAACACGCTCGCCCGTTGATGGTCATGTCGACCTGCACGAGGCCCCCTTGGGTTGGTTCATTGGCGACCTGCCGTGGCGACACCCTCGTGGAGAAGGCGACGTGGCGACAGAAGACGAGAACGCCTGGTCGCCGGGGCCGTGTGCCCCGCGTCACAGATGCTGCCACACCCGGAGGGTCGCTGTCTCACCAACCCGAAGAGGTTGATGTCGTGCGGTTGGCGCGACGATGCAGACGCGACGATCGCCGCCCCGTTTCGGGAGCGGCGACCGGTCAGTTTCTTTGGCGAAGCCCGAACTGCGGAGCAGTTCAAAGCAAAAGGGCTAGCCGATGGTGGTTGGTGCCTCGGGGGCGCCTTCGGTTTCGCCGTTCTGGCCGAGGGAGGCCAGCCATTCGGCCGGATCCTGCTCGTCGCCTTCAGAGCTGTAGAACGACAGCGGCTGGTAGTCGGGAGCGAACGTCACCGCTTCACGGTGACGAGGCAGACCGGTGCCGGCCGGGATCAGCTTGCCGATGATGATGTTCTCCTTGAGGCCGATCATCGAGTCGGACTTGCCCTCGATGGCTGCCTCGGTGAGCACCCGGGTGGTCTCCTGGAAGGAAGCCGCCGACAGCCACGAGTCGGTGGCCAGCGACGCCTTGGTGATACCCATGATCTCCGGGCGACCTTCGGCCGGCTTGAGCCCCTCTTGCACGAGGTTGCGGTTGACCCCGGCGAAATGCCACTGGTCGACGCGCTCTCCCGGCAGGAAGTCGGACTCGCCCGGTTCCTGGATGCTGACTCGGCGAGTCATCTGGCGAACGATGAGTTCGATGTGCTTGTCGTGGATCGACACGCCCTGGTCTCGATAGACCTTCTGCACCTCGCCGACCAGGTACTGCTGGGTTTCACGGATACCGCGAATCTCGATCAGTTCCTTGGGATCGCGAGGACCGTCGACGATCGGATCACCAGCGGTGATCTCGTCGCCATCGCGCACCTCGAGGCGGGCGATGGTCGGCACGGTGTAGGAGTCTTCCTCGCCGTCGTCGGTGACGATGGTGATGACCTTGCCCTTGCCTTCGTCTTCGGCGATGCGTACGACGCCGGACACCCGAGCGAGGGTGGACTTGCCCTTTGGCGTACGAGCCTCGAAGAGTTCGACGACTCGGGGGAGACCACCGGCGATGTCGGTACCGCCGGCGATACCACCGGTGTGGAACGTACGCATGGTGAGCTGGGTGCCGGGCTCGCCGATCGACTGGGCGGCGATGACGCCGACGGCCTCACCGACCTCGATGAGCTTGCCGGTGGCCAGCGAGATGCCGTAGCTGGCAGCCGAGATACCGACCGGTGAATCATCGGTGAGCGGCGAGAGGACTCGCACCTCGGTGATCTTCGGGTCGTCTCGCAGCATCGCCATCTCTTCTTCACCGACGAGCGTGCCCTTGGACAGGGTCACGCCGTTGGCGAGTTCCATGTCGTCGGCCAACGTACGGCTGAAGAGTCGGGTCTCGAGATAGAAGGCCTGACGCGTGGCATCAGGATCGGTGGCGTCGGATGGCTCGCCGGTGATCTTGTTGTAGTAGCCGTCGGGCTTGACGTTCTCGAGCACGAGACCGCGGACCGGGCGCCCTTCGGAGAACGGGTCACGGTCGTTGATGATGACTTCCTGGGCGACGTCGACGAGTCGACGGGTCAGGTAGCCCGAGTCGGCGGTACGCAGTGCGGTGTCGACCAGACCCTTTCGGGCACCAGGCGTGGAGATGAAGTACTCCAACATGGTGAGGCCCTCACGGAAGTTCGACTTGATCGGACGGGGAATCATGTCGCCTCGTGGGTTGGCCACGAGGCCTCGCATGCCCGCGATCTGGCGAACCTGCATCATGTTTCCTCGAGCACCCGAGCCGACCATCATGTCGATCGGGTTGAACTTCTTCGAGCGGAGGTTGATCTCCATGGCCGTACGAACTTCGTCGGTGGCCTGGGTCCAGATCTCGACCTGCTTCTGACGACGTTCGCCATCGGTGATCACGCCTCGGTGGAACTGTGATTCCACCTTGTCGTTCTCGATCTCGTGACCGTCGAGGATGGCCTTCTTCTCGACCGGGGTCTGGACGTCGTCGATGGAGACGGTCAGGCCGGACTGCATGGCGTAGTGGAAGGCGAGTGACTTGATGCGGTCGAGCGAAGCGCCGACCTCGGCCTTGGGGTAGTTGCTGGCCAGTTCGTCGACGATGGCGGAGATGTCACGCTTGGCAACCAGGTGGTTGACGAACGGGAAGTTCTCGGGAAGCGTCTCGTTGAACAGCACTCGGCCGACGGTGGTCTCGTGGTACACCGCGCCCTTGGTGTCGGTGGCCGGTTCGGCGATGAGATCGTCGCGTCGGAAGTAGATCGCCTGGTGCAGCGTGAGCTGGCCCTCTTCGTAGGCCCGCTCGACCTGATAGGCCTCGCGATAGGTGGGGATCTTGACGTCGTCGGTTTCCAGCGGAATCGACTCGGTCAGATAGAAGCAGCCGATGACCATGTCCTGGGTCGGGGTGACCAGCGGACGACCGTGGGCCGGCGACAGCACGTTGTTGGCGCTGAGCATCAGCACTCGTGCTTCGGCCTGTGCCTCGGCCGACAGCGGCAGGTGGACGGCCATCTGGTCGCCGTCGAAGTCGGCGTTGAAGGCGGTGCAGACCAACGGGTGGATCTGGATGGCCTTGCCCTCGACGAGCACGGGCTCGAACGCCTGGATACCGAGTCGGTGCAGGGTCGGTGCTCGGTTGAGCATGACCGGGTGCTCCTGGATGACGTCTTCGAGGACTTCCCAGACCTGTGGACGGCGACGTTCGACCATGCGCTTGGCCGACTTGATGTTCTGGGCCAGCTCTTGGTCGACCAGTCGCTTCATGACGAACGGCTTGAAGAGCTCGAGCGCCATGATCTTCGGAAGACCGCACTGGTGGAACTTGAGCGTCGGGCCGACCACGATGACCGAACGGCCCGAGTAGTCGACACGCTTGCCGAGCAGGTTCTGACGGAAACGGCCCTGTTTGCCCTTGAGCATGTCGGACAGGCTCTTGAGGGGACGGTTGCCCGGTCCGGTGACCGGGCGACCGCGGCGACCGTTGTCGAACAGTGCGTCGACGGCCTCCTGGAGCATGCGCTTTTCGTTGTTGACGATGATCTCCGGGGCACCGAGATCGAGGAGCCGCTTGAGGCGGTTGTTCCGGTTGATCACACGGCGGTAGAGGTCGTTGAGATCGGAGGTGGCGAAGCGGCCACCGTCGAGCTGCACCATCGGGCGTAGCTCCGGCGGGATCACCGGAACGACATCGAGGATCATGGCGCGGGGATCGTTGATGCGACGATCGTTCTCGTCGCGACGATTGAAGGCGGCGACGATCTTGAGGCGCTTGATGGCCTTCTGCTTGCGCTGGGCCGACAACGGCTTCTGCCCCTCGGGCGGATCGATGGCGGCACGAAGCAGGATCTCTTCGTTGTCGAAGTCGATGCGCTCGATGAGCTGAGCGAGTGCGTCGGCGCCCATGCCACCCTCGAAGTAGTCACCCCAGCGGTCGGTCATTTCCCGCCACAGGAGTTCGTCTTCGAGGATCTGGCGGCCGAAGAGACCCTTGAACTCGTCCCATGCCCGGTCGAGCACGTCGAGTTCCATCTCGTACTGCTCGCGGGTGGACGCGAAGTCCTTGTCGGCAGAGCGCTGACGGGCTCGGATCTCGGTGTCCTTGGCGCCATCGGCCTCGAGCTGAGCAAGCTCCTTTTCGAGCTCCTCGTGCTCCTCGGCCAGGCGGAGCTCCATCTCCTTGATGATGGTCTCTCGCTCGGCGACGACTTCGGCTTCGAGGTTCGGGAGGTCTTCGTCGCGTCGCTCTTCATCGACCCACGTGACCAGGCTGGCCGCGAAGTAGATGACCTTCTCGAGCTGCTTGGCCTTCAATTCCTCGCGAGGCTCGGTGCCCATGAGGAGGTAGGCCAGCCATGACCGGGTGCCTCGCAGGTACCAGATGTGCACACAGGGGGCGGCCAGCTCGATGTGACCCATCCGTTCCCGGCGGACCTTCGATCGGGTGACTTCGACGCCACACCGCTCGCAGATGATGCCCTTGAAACGGACGCGCTTGTACTTGCCGCACGCGCACTCCCAGTCCTTGGTCGGACCGAAGATCTTCTCGCAGAAGAGCCCGTCCTTCTCGGGCTTGAGGGTGCGGTAGTTGATGGTCTCCGGCTTCTTCACTTCGCCGTTCGACCACATACGGATCGAGTCCGCCGTCGCCAGGCCGATCTTCAGCTGATCAAAATCGTTTACATCAAGCATCAGTGTGTAGTCCCCTTGTGGTGATCAGAGTCAGCGCTGATCAACGTCGGCCACCCGCAGCACGGGCAGCGTCGTCTTCGTCGGTGCCCCGCTCGGGACGTGAGAGATCGATGCCGAGTTCCTCGGCGGTGCGGAAGAGCTCGTCGTCGAGCTCGCGCATTTCGATCTCGGAGCCGTCGGCCGAGAGAACCTCGACGTTCAGGCACAGAGCCTGCATCTCCTTGATGAGCACCTTGAAGCTCTCAGGGATTCCCGGCTCGGGGATGTTTTCGCCCTTGACGATGGCCTCGTAGACCTTGACTCGGCCGAGGACGTCGTCGGACTTGATGGTGAGCAGCTCCTGCAGGCAGTACGCCGCGCCGTAGGCCTCGAGAGCCCACACTTCCATCTCGCCGAATCGCTGGCCACCGAACTGGGCCTTACCACCGAGCGGCTGCTGGGTGATCATGGAGTACGGGCCGGTGGAGCGGGCGTGGATCTTGTCGTCGACCAGGTGCGACAGCTTCAGGATGTACATGATCCCGACCATGATCGGGTTGTCGAACGGTTCGCCGGTGCGGCCGTCGTACAGCGTGGTCTTGCCGTCGGGCTGGATCATCCGGGTGCCGTCTTTGGCCTCGGGGTTCAGGTTCTCGAAGATCGACTGGATGGTCGGCTTGTCGCCGGCCAGTTCGATTTCGTCCCACTTGGCACCGTCGAACACCGGGGTGGACACCAGGGTGGCCGGGGTGGTGAACGGACGGGTCTTGTTCTCGGTGCCGCGCACGGGATCGTGGCCCACGCGCTCGCCGTCGATGGTCCAACCCCAGCGAGCGGCGTAGCCCAGGTGCGATTCGAGCACCTGGCCCACGTTCATGCGAGACGGAACGCCGAGCGGGTTCAGGATGATGTCGACGGGCGTGCCGTCGGCGAGGTGAGGCATGTCTTCGGTCGCGAGGATGCGCGAAATGACACCCTTGTTGCCGTGGCGTCCGGCCAGCTTGTCGCCGACCGAGATCTTGCGCTTCTGGGCGACATACACCCGGACCAGCTGATTCACGCCAGGCGGGAGCTCATGGGAGTCGTCGCGGTTGAAGACCTTGACGTCGATGACCTTGCCGACCTCGCCGTGCGGGACCTTCAACGAGGTGTCGCGCACCTCACGGGCCTTCTCACCGAAGATCGCTCGAAGGAGTCGCTCTTCGGGGGTGAGCTCGGTCTCGCCCTTGGGCGTGACCTTGCCGACGAGCACGTCGCCCGGGCTGACCTCGGCACCGACGCGGATGATGCCGCGCTCGTCGAGGTCGGCGAGCACGTCTTCGCTCAGGTTCGGGATGTCTCGGGTGATTTCTTCTGGGCCGAGCTTGGTGTCGCGGGCGTCGATCTCGTGCTCTTTGACGTGGATCGAGGTGAGCACGTCGTCGCGAACCAGGCGCTGGTTCAAGATGATCGCGTCTTCGAAGTTGTAACCCTCCCAGGTCATGAAGGCCACGACGAGGTTCTTGCCGAGCGCCAGCTCACCGTTGTCGGTGGAGGGACCGTCGGCGAGGAGCTGACCCTTCTCGAAGGTCTCGCCGGGGACCACCCGCGGCTTCTGGTTGATCGAGGTGTCCTGGTTGGAACGCTCGAACTTGAGCAAGCGGTAGATCTTCTTGCCCAGCTTGGCGTACTCGACGGTGATGTGTTTGCCGTCGACTTCGAGCACCACACCGTCGTCGTCGGCGACGAGGGTGTCGGCGGCGTCGTGCGCGGCACGCTTCTCGATACCGGTGCCGATGTAGGGCGCTTCCGGGGTGAGGAGCGGCACGGCCTGACGCTGCATGTTGGCGCCCATGAGGGCGCGGTTGGCGTCGTCGTGCTCGAGGAAGGGAATCAGGCCGGTACCGATCGATACGATCTGCTTCGGCGAGACGTCCATCATGTCGACTTCGGTGCCGGGGACCTGAGAGATCTCGGTGGTGGCACCGAAGAAGATGTCTCGTTCGAGCTGCAGCTTGAGGTCTCGCAGCGAAGCAGCCTGCGGCGAGCGACGGGCGAGGACCTTGTCGGAGATGAAAGTGCCGTCGGCGTTCAACTTGGCGTTGGCCTGGGCGACGACGAACTCTTCTTCCTCGTCGGCGGTGAGGAACACGATCTCGTCGGTGGCGACGCCATCGACGACTCGACGGTACGGCGTCTCGAGGAAGCCGAACTCGTTGACTCGGGCATAGGAAGCGAGGTAACCGATGAGGCCGATGTTCGGACCCTCGGGGGTCTCGATCGGGCACATGCGGCCGTAGTGCGAGAAGTGGACGTCTCGCACTTCGAAGCCGGCACGCTCGCGTGACAGACCACCGGGGCCGAGCGCCGACAAGCGGCGACGGTGGGTGAGGCCCGACAGCGGGTTGACCTGGTCCATGAACTGCGACAGCTGGGACGTTCCGAAGAACTCCTTGATGGCCGCGACCACGGGGCGGATGTTGATGAGTGTCTGGGGCGTGATGGCCTCGACGTCTTGGGTGGTCATGCGCTCACGCACGACCCGCTCCATCCGGGACAGGCCGATACGAACCTGGTTCTGGATGAGTTCGCCGACCGACCGCACGCGGCGGTTGGCGAAGTGATCCTGGTCGTCGAGGCGGTAACCCGGCTCGGCGATCATCAGGTTCAACAGGTACGTGGCAGCCGCCATGACCTCGCAGCGAGACAGCACGCCCTGATCGGACTCGGGCTTGTCGAGCAGACCCTTGAGCATCGGGAACTGCTCTTCGAGGCGGTCGATCTCGGGGCCCAGCTTGCGGTTGAGCTTGTAGCGACCAACGCGGGAGAGGTCATAGCGACGGCTCTCGAAGAACGCGTTGCGCAGGTAGGAGCGGGCGGCTTCCAGGGTGGGCGGCTCACCCGGGCGGGCACGCTTGTAGATCTCGATGAGCGACTCGTCCTGGGTGGGGGCGATCTCGCGATCCTTCTCCCACTGACCTTCGAGGAAGTCGAAGTGCGACACGAACGCATCGAGGAAGCCCGGTGCGTTCTCCTCGTCGAATCCGAGCGCGCGCAGCATGGTGAACAGCGACAGGCGACGCTTGCGAGCGACGCGCACGCCGGCCGTCGGGTCCTTGCCGGGCTTCTGCTCGACGTCGAACTCGATCCATTCACCGCGGTAGGGATGGATGGTGCCGGTGACCATCTGGTGCTTCGACATGTTTCGCAGACGGAAACGCTCACCAGGCTGGAAGATGACACCCGGGGAGCGCACGAGCTGCGACACCACGACACGCTCGGTGCCGTTGATGATGAACGTGCCCTTGTCGGTCATCATGGGGAAGTCGCCCATGAAGACGGTCTGCTCTTTGATCTCGCCGGTGTTGGCGTTGATGAACCGGGCGCGCACGAAGATCGGCGCGGCGTAGGTCATGTCCTTTTCCTTGCACTCCTCGACGGAGAACTTCGGATAGGGCTCGAGGTCCTCGTCGTGAGGATCGAACTCGAGTTCCAACTGGAGTGTCTCTGTGAAGTCCTTGATGGGACTGATGTCCCGGAAGGCGTTGGAGAGACCTTCCTCAAGGAACCAGCGGAATGACTCCCGCTGGATAGCGATCAGATCCGGAAGCTCGAGGGCCTCGGAGAGATTGCCGAAGGAGTAACGGTCGCGAGCGACGGTACGTGCAGGCAAAGGACACCACCTGGGGTAGCACGGGAGGCCAAGGAAAGCAGCGCGCGCTGATCAGCTTCGAGTCGGACTCCGGAGGAGTTCGACGCTTCCCGAACCAACGGTGAGATCAGCGACGTCGAAGACGCAACTTTTCGCAAGATTGAGGTCGGCAAAACAGAGCGGGCACGCACGGCAACGGCCAAGCATACGCGCACCATTCGTTATCCACAACGCACCACCCGACAAGGTTGCGGCCACCGAGCAATCATCGGCATCCGAGGGCCCGCTCCGGGCAGGTTCGTGGGGCGAGGTGCCGGGAGGGCCGCTCGAGGCGGGTCCGCTGACGCCTGCTTGTTCGTGGGTCAAGACCACGTGGAGCGGACTGTAAAGGTGAGGGGCCGAGAGGTCAAGCACTCCGGCTGCGGTTTTCGCCACACGTTCGTGGGCCGGTGACCAAAACGCGAACTCCCCGCCGACCACCGAACGAGTGCGGATGCCGACGGGGAGTCTTCGCGATGTCACCGACGAGGCGCGACGGCCTCGGCGACGGTCTTACTTGAGGTCGACGGCGCCGCCGGCTTCCTCGATCTTGGCCTTCGCCGCTTCGGCGTCGTCCTTCTTCGCTCCTTCGAGAACATTGGTCGGGGCAGCCTCGACCATGTCCTTGGCTTCCTTCAGGCCAAGGCCGGTGAGCTCGCGCACAGCCTTGATGACCTGGATCTTCTTGTCACCAGCCGAGGTGAGAACGACGTCGAACTCGTCCTTCTCTTCGACCTCTTCGGCGGCAGCGCCGCCACCGGCGGCGGCAACGGCCACGGGGGCCGCAGCGGTCACACCGAACTTCTCTTCGAATTCCTTGAGGAGTTCGGACAGTTCCAGCACGGTCATGCTGGCGATGCCTTCGAGGATTTCTTCCTTGGTTGCCATGATCAGCTCTCGCTCTCTTCACCGGATTCGGCCGGTGTCTCTTCGCCGGCATCGGCCGGAGTGGTCTCTTCTACTTCTTCGACCTCGGCAGCGGGTGCTGCGTCGGCCTCGGGTGCTGAGGCGCTTTGCTCGGGAGCATCGCCTGCACCACCCTTTTCGATCAGTGCTGAAAGTCCATACGCGAAATCGTGTGGCAGGGCCTGCAACAATCCAGCGAACTGGACCATCGGAGCGGCGATCGCGCCGGCCAACTTGGCCAACAGGACCTCGCGTGGCTCGACATCGGCCAACGCCTTCATGCCATCGGCATCGATGATGTTGTTGTCGAGGACACCGCCCTTGACGATCAGGTTGGGATTGGCCTTGGCGAAATCGCGCAAGACTCGCGCCACCGTGACGACGTCGCCAGGCTCCCCTTCGGGAGTCTGTTCGACGAACGCAAGAGCGGTCGGACCAACGAGCAAGTCGTTGATGTCCATTCCCACCTCGTCGGCCGCTCGGCGCACCAAGGTGTTCTTGTACACCTTGTAAGCACCACCGGCTGACCTGAGTTCTCGGCGCAACGTCGACATGGCGCCAACGTCGAGCCCTCGGTACTCAGTGACGACGACGCCTCCGGCATTGGTCAGCCGTTCGCGCACCTCATCGACAATCGCGACCTTTTCGGGTCGTGGGTTCTCCATCACACCTCCTTCCTCATGTTCTGTTTGCTTCATGGTTGCTTCGACGTACTCAGAGGCCGAACAACCACGACTGCAAACCAGAACCGGGCGGACCGGTGTGTGGGACACAGAAGAGATCACCTCGTTGGGATGCTTCGGCGGGCAGAGCCCGCACCCAAGTCTTTGGCGTGAGTATTCGATTGCTGCATGCGGCTCGAACGGATCGAGCAGCAGTGCGGGCGAAAGCCTAACGGTTCAGCACCGCGGACCCTCGCCCACGATCATTCGGCGGGCGCCTCGTCGAGACGAGCCGGGTCGATCTTGATGCCCGGGCCCATGGTCGACGACAGCGACGCCTTCTGCATGTAGCGGCCCTTGGCCGACGACGGCTTGACCCGGTTCAGCTCTTCGACGATGGCGTGCAGGTTCGTCTGCAGAGCCTTCGGCTCGAAACTGACCTTGCCGATGCCGACGTGGATGTTGCCGTAACGGTCGGTGCGGTACTCGACGGTGCCGCCCTTGAAGTTCTCGACGGCCTTGGCGACGTCGGGCGTCACGGTGCCGGTCTTCGGGTTCGGCATGAGGCCTCGCGGGCCGAGAACCCGACCGAGCTTGCCGACCTGCGGCATCATCTCGGGGCTGGCGATGGCCACGTCGAAGTCGAGCATGCCACCTTCGACCTCGGCAACGAGATCGTCGGCACCGACGAATTCCGCCCCGGCTGCCACTGCGGCTGCGGCCGCTTCGCCCTGGGCGAAGACGGCGACTCGGACGTCTTTGCCGGTGCCAGCCGGCAGCGCCACCGTGCCACGCACGATCTGATCGGCCTTGCGGGGGTCGACGCCAAGACGGACCACCAGGTCGACGGACTCGTCGAACTTGGCGCTGGCGAGGTTTTTGACCAGGTCGACGGCCTCGCTCGGTGCGTGGAGGTGGTCTCGGTCATACCGGCGCGTTGCGTCGACGTACTTCTTTGCTTTCGCCATGATTGGCTCCCTCGTTTGGTAAGGCCGACGACTGAGGTCTGTACGCCGAGCCGATGAATAGAACTGCTGAACCTGCGTTGCGAGCGCTCGGTTCCAACCCGAGTGGGTGGACGTTGCGAGCGCAGCGAGCAACTCCGAGAAACCGAAGGGCGCTCAGCGCCCAAGGTTTCAGCGGATCCGTACGCCCATGTTTCGAGCGGTACCCGCGACCTGCTTCTTCGCTGCCTCGATGTCGTAGGCATTGAGGTCGGGCATCTTGATTTCGGCGATCTCGGTGAGCTGGGCGTCGGTGATGGTGCCGGCGCGGTCACGCTTGGGATCGGCGGCGCCTTTGTCGATCTTGGCGGCCTTCTTGATGAGCTCGGCTGCCGGCGGCGTCTTCAGGACGAAGCTGAAGGTGCGATCCTCGAAGATGGTGATCTCGGCGGGAACGACCTGGCCGCGCTGTGACTCGGTGCGAGCGTTGTAGTCCTTGCAGAAGTCCATGATGGCAACGCCGTAGGGACCGAGCGCGGTACCGACAGGAGGCGCTGGCGAGGCCTGCCCACCAGGAATCTGGATCTTGACGACTGCCATTACTTTCTTCTTGGCCATTGACCTCTGCCTCGGGGTGACGCACGTCGAAAACGTGGACGGAAAAGCGACTGCGGAGCCTAGCGGGAGATGGCCCGAAAGCGGGCCTTACACCCGCTGGCGGGTGAAATGGTGGACGGGGAACGGGTGATTCGACCGGTCAGAGCTTGCCGACCTGGGCGAACTCCAGCTCGACGGGGGTTTCCCGACCGAAGATGTTGACCAGCACCTTGACCTTGAGCTGGTCTTCGTTGATCTCGACGATCTGGCCCTGGAAGTCGGCGAAGGGGCCTTCCTTGACCCGCACGGTCTCGCCTTCTTCGAACTCGAGACGGGGCTTGCCCTTGCGTGCTGCCTCTTCACCCTCGGCGGGAGCTTGCAGGAAGTTCTCGACCTCTCGGCGAGGCAGCGGCGACGGCTTGTTGCCGGCACCGACGAACCCGGTGACGCCGGGGGTGTTGCGCACGACGAACCAGGAATCGTCGTTCAGCTTCATGCGGCACAGGAGATAGCCGGGGAAGACCTTCTTCTGGACGACGACTTTCTTGCCGTTCTTGAATTCGACGACGTCTTCCATCGGGATGACGACTTCGAAGATCCGCTCTTCCATGTTCATGGAGGAGATTCGGGCTTCGATGTTCTTGCGGACCTTGTTCTCGTAGCCGGACTGGGTGTGCAGCACATACCAGCGTCCGGGACGGTCGTAGGGGGAGATCGGCGCTTCGGTGATGGTGACGCCGTCTTCGTCGGCCGTGTCGTCCCCTTCAGCAGCCGCCGCGGCGTCGTCCTCGGCAGCGACGGCCGCTTCGCCTGCGGCGCCGTCGCAGCAGCTCGTCGACAGCAGTCTCATCGACAGCAGAGCCGTCGGCGGCAGGCTCGTCGGCAGCAGGGGCGGTGTCGATGACTGCCTCCTCGACGGTGTCCGTGGCGAGTTCGGGCTCGTTGGCGCCGGCGTCGTGGTCGGCGGTGAGATCGGTTTCGGTCATTGACCAAGCTCCAGGAGTCTGATGACGCCTCTACCGAACAGAAGGTCGGCGCCGGCGATGAAGGCCGTCATGATGATGAGGGTGACGATGACGACCATCGTGTAATTGATGACCTCGTTCTTGGTGGGCCACTGCACTCTGCGCAGTTCGGTCTTGACCTCGCCGATGTACTGACGGAGGCCAACGGACTCGCCTCTGGGCTGTGGACTGTTGTCTCGCGGCGTGGCGATCGGATTGCCTTCGGCATCGAGTTGCCCCTGCTTTTGCAGGTAGCGCCGCTGCTCCCGATTCATTGCCATTGCTGATGCCTCATAAGAAGTCTCGCCACCGGCCAGCCAACGAGGGCGTCGGACGACCTGTACCTTTCGGTATTTTCGAAGAACGGATCACATGCGCAGGCCACATACGTTTGTGCAGGTGACATACCTTGCAGGGCACGAGGGACTCGAACCCCCAACCCCCGGTTTTGGAGACCGGTGCTCTACCAATTGAGCTAGTGCCCTAGGGCCGATCCGAGGTTAGCAGCAGAACTGGGTGCTTCGACCGGCAAGCAAGCACTCCAGTCAATCAGCTGGAGGTGTGGATCGCTACAACGCCCGGTTCGGGCCGGACCGCCAGCGGCGCTTCGCCGGCGCGATCGGCCGGCGTCAGCCCGCCAGTGCCGAGCGGCTCGTCAGGCGAGCGGCGAGCACCACGGCCCCCGCCCCAGCAGCGGTGATGGCGGCAGCGACGCCGCCGATATAGGCGCGGCGGCGAGCGCCGCGGCGTAACGGATGAATCGGCGCGTCGGGAT
Organism: uncultured Acidimicrobiales bacterium; assembly: GCA_963698395.1. GTDB lineage: Bacteria > Actinomycetota > Acidimicrobiia > Acidimicrobiales > SZUA-35 > JBBQUN01. The sequence continues at coordinate 966,288 of CAVOQQ010000003.1, read as the reverse complement.
TGAAGAGGGCCAACAGCTCATCGAGCTGTCGAGGTGGAAGATCGGCGGTCACCGACCGCAAACCGGCGAGCGAGCGATGCAGCTTGCGGTAGGCAACGAGTTCGGCCTGGCAGCGCAGACAGCGGTCGACGTGAGCGCGAGCCGAGTCACTCAACCGTGAGGTTCGATCGCTCGCTTCGGCCAGCTGGAGCCCGAGGGCCGCACAATCGGTCATCGCTCGCCGTCCGACTTCGGGCTGGGGAGGTGGTTCGAACCGCCGATGGGGTGTACCTCGGCCAAGATCGTTTCGTGGGATGGCTCGCCCGAGTCTGCGTCGGCCGAGGAGTCGTCGAGCCCGGCGTCGCCGTGCAACGGGTAAAGACGCTCGCGCAAGCGCTTGCGCGCCCGATGGAGGCGGACCTTCGCCGCCGACTCGCTGATTCCGAGCTCGGCAGCAATGGCCTCATGCGGAAGGTCGTAGATGTCGCGCAGCACGATCACCGACCGAAGCTTCGGTGGCAGCGCACGCAGGGCCTCGGTGAGTTGGCTGCGCAGCTGGCCCACATCGGCTCGCAATGCCGGGTCGTGGCGGGGGTGCTCGTCGACGATCGACGGGTCATCGGGCAGCGGATCGTGGCGGTGCTTGCCCCGCCGGCCGAGGAAGGTACTGGCACAATTGGCCGTCACCCGATGGAGCCAGGTGGTGAACTGGGCGTCGCCACGGAAACGAGCAAGGCCCTTGTGCACCCGGAGGTAGGTCTCTTGCACCACGTCGCGAGCGTCTTCTTCGTCGCCGGTGAGACGGAAAGCCAGGGTGTAGGTATCGGCGTACGTTCGACGAACGATCTCCTCGAAAGCGCGTTGGTCGCCGTCTTTGGCCTGGTCGACCAAGCCATCGATCTCCGTGCGGCCACGCTGCGGACTGGTTTGGCGATGAGGCTCCCGACCGGCATCGGCAGGTCCGGATCGTTCGCTCGCAGCGACAGGAAGGGGCACGGGGTCCTCACGATGTGGGGGATCGGAACGGCGCGAGCCATCAGAGCGATCGTGCGCATCAGCCGGTGGGAGGCCGGTGCGTCGATCGTCGGGGCTCGGCTGCGTCGAGTTCGACATTGGGTTGGACCCCTTTCCGCTCTCGCAGGTTACCTCTCCCCCACCCCGTCACCGCCGCAGTCCGACGACGACGGCCAGACGCGACTCGACCTCGACACCCGGAGGGGTCGAGGTCGAGCTCGAGCGAGGTGAACCTTTGGTGGTTATCGAACCACCGACTTCAGGAACGGTTACTTGTTGATCTTGGTGACACGACCGGCACCAACCGTCCGCCCACCCTCACGAATAGCGAAACGCAAACCCTCATCCATCGCAATCGGATTGATCAACTCCACCGACATCTCGGTGTTATCACCCGGCATACACATCTCCGTACCCTCCGGCAACGTCACCGTCCCCGTGATATCCGTCGTACGGAAATAGAACTGCGGACGATAATTCCCGAAGAACGGCTTATGACGACCACCCTCATCCTTCGACAACACATACACCTGCGCCTCGAAATCCGTATGCGGCGTAATCGAACCCGGCTTCGCCAACACCTGACCCCGCTGCACCTGATCCTTCTCGATACCCCTCAACAACGCACCAACATTGTCACCAGCCTGCCCCGAATCCAACAACTTCCGGAACATCTCAACACCAGTACACGTCGTCTTCTGCGTCGGACGAATACCAACAATCTCCAAAGCATCGCCAACATTCACGACACCCTGCTCGATCTTCCCCGTCACCACCGTCCCACGACCAGTAATCGAGAACACATCCTCGATCGGCATCAAGAACGGCTTGTCCAAATCACGCTCCGGCTCCGGGATGTACTCATCCACCGCAGCCATCAACTCCATGATCTTGTCACCAGCAGCCTCATCACCCTCCAACGCCTTCAACGCCGAAACATGCACCACCGGAACATCATCACCCGGGAACTCATAAGCAGACAGAAGCTCACGAGCCTCCAACTCCACCAACTCGAGCAACTCCTCATCATCAACCATGTCAGCCTTGTTCAACGCCACCACGATCGCCGGCACACCAACCTGACGAGCCAACAACACATGCTCACGCGTCTGAGGCATCGGACCATCAGCAGCCGAAACCACCAAAATCGCGCCATCAACCTGCGCAGCACCCGTAATCATGTTCTTGATGTAGTCAGCGTGACCAGGCATATCCACATGCGCATAATGACGCTTCTCCGTCTCATACTCCACATGCGACACATTGATCGTGATACCACGCTCACGCTCCTCAGGAGCCTTATCAATATTGTCGAACGCCGTCGCCGTATTACCAGCAACCCGATCCGACAACACCTTCGTGATCGCCGCAGTCAACGTCGTCTTCCCATGATCAATATGACCCATGGTCCCCACATTCACGTGAGGCTTATTACGCTCAAACTTTGCTTTTGCCATGACGACGCACTCCTGAAGGAATCGAAGCTGGGGGGCAGATGATTTTCTGCGTAGCGACGGTCGGGCTCGAACCGACGACCTCTCGATTATGAGTCGAGCACTCTTACCAACTGAGCTACGTCGCCGTGTTGCACGCCTTGCCTCGCGAACGTGGCAAGATCTTGCTGGCCCTGCCTCGCTCACGAGGCAGACTCACCGAAGCGAGTACTGGCCGACACTAGAGCCTCCTAACAGAATTGAACTGTTGACCTCTTCCTTACCATGGAAGCGCTCTACCGACTGAGCTAAGGAGGCGTGCGGTCTGCGAGCAGACCGTCCGAAAGTCTGCCACGACAAGTGGTCGGCCCCAACCACTCGGACAGAGATTCTGCCGAGCTCGCCCAGCGACGAATCCGGGGGACGGTCCGGTTCGTCGAGCGACGGAGCACCGGCGTCGATCCGTCCGCAGCCCGGCGTGGATTAGGCTGGCCACCGTGCTGGTACGAAACGCCGACCTCAGCGACGCCGAAGCGATTGCGCGGATCTACAACCGCGAGGTCATCGACAGCACGCACACGTTCGATCTGGTCGAGCGGACGGTGGAGCAGCAACGCGCCTACATTCGCGAGCGTTCGGGCGTCCTGGCGGTCGTGGTCGCCGTCGACAATGACCTCCATCGAGGCGGCATGGGTTGCGACCCCGACGATGGTCCGGTCATCGGCTTCGGAGCGCTCAGCTTCTACCGCGATCGCCCGGGTTATCGGACGTCGGTAGAGAACTCGGTGTACGTCCATCGAGATCACCAACGCAAGGGAGTCGGTGACGCCATCCTCGGTGCGCTCGTCGAGCGGGCCGCCGAGAATGGGTTCCATGCGGTGTTCGCACGGGTCGTCGACGCCCAGGAAGCGAGCCTGTCGCTGCACCAGCGGCACGGCTTCGAACTGGTCGGTGTCGAGCGGCAAGTCGGTCGCAAGTTCGGCCGATGGCTCGACGTCGCTCTCCTCCAGCGCCTGCTCTGACCTCGGTTCGTCGAATCACCGAGCGACTGCCAGGCAACGGGGCGCGGCGTTGCACCGCCCAGGCGAGTGAGGCACGGGTGTTACAGACATCCGCCTCCTCGTACAAGAAGAGCCGACGCCATGATCGACGCGCTCCTCCTTCGCGTCGATCCTCGCCCGTCCGTCTGCCTCGTCACCCTCTGGATCGCCGTTGCCTTCGGTGATACGGTCGCCGCCAGGCCGAACTCGGAGGGAACGAGGCCGTGATACCCAAGATTCGCTCGGGCGCCTTTGGGCTTCCCGTTATCAAGCGACGCCCTGCTCGTCGGAGCCCTGCCCGTCGGGGCCCTGGAACGGTCGCTGCCGCATGGGCGAACTCCGACCTACGGCGATGTGTCGGCTACTACGGGACCGCCGGTGTCGCCCGATCGTTGGGAGCCATACCGGCGGCAACGGCGTTGTACGTGCAAACCGACTCGACCTCGTGGGTTGCTGCAGGAACCGTCGCACGACTGCTTCCCTTTCTGCTCGTGTCATGGCTGGCCGGTTTCGTTGCGGACCGGTTGGATCGTCGACGAACACTGGTCTCGATGGCGATCGGGCAAGCGTTGTTGTTGGGGGCAACGGCGGCAGCGTTCTCGTGGCATCTCCACCCCGCAGTCACGCTGGGGTTGATCGCCATCTCTGCGGTGGTGACCACCCCGCTGTTTCCCGCCATCGCTTCCTCGCTGCCCCACCTCGTCAGTGACGACGACGTGATGCCCGCCGGCGTGATCGTCAACGGAGTGGAGACGCTCAGCTGGGTCATAGGACCAGCCGTTGGCGGTGGCCTTCTCGTCTTCTTCGATCCGGTGCAGGCGCTCATCATCGGGGCCGCGGTGTCGTTGGCGGCGATCGGGTCGATTCCGCGTCGCGTCCAGCCGACCGCATCAGAGGCCGATCGGTCGACAACCGCCGCGCCCGATGACCTCTCGGTGTTGGCCGGGCTCGAGATCATCGCGACGCGGTTCGACGTGGCCGCGCCGCTCCTTCTCGTCGTGATCGCCAACATGCTCAACGGCGCCGAGGGGATCGGTCTCGTGTTGGTCAGCGAGGAGCTGCTCGGCACCGGATCGGCAGGCTTCGGCCTCCTGAGCACCTCCATCGGCGCCGGTGGAGTCCTCGGCATCGTCGTGAGCAAGCGACTGGCGAGCAGTCGCCGGCGCCTCCGAGCGCTCTCGGTCGCCCTCCTGCTGTCCAGCTTGCCGATGGCGCTGCTCGCGGTGACCGGTGACCAGCGTCTGGCCATTGCGCTGGTCTTCATCGCCGGAGCGAGCAGCGTGGCCACCGAGGTGGCGGCCTTGTCGATCGTTCTCGAGTTGCTGCCGCCGTCGTTGATCGGCCGGGTCTTCGGCATCGTCGATTCGCTCCTCGTCGCCTCGATGCTGTTGGGAGCTCTGGCGATGCCGGCGACGATCACGCTGTTCGGGCTGCGAGCCGGCTTGGTCATCATCGGAACGGTCGGCCCGCTCCTCGTGATCGCCACCGCGTCGGTGCTCGGGCGTCGATCGGCGCCGACGGGAGCGTCACGTTCGCCTGATCGCCGCACGTCGAACCGGGCGACACCTCGACCGACCAAGGCGGTCGAGGTGGCTCGATCGATCATCATCGACCCGACGGTGGCGATTCCGCCGCATCCGGCCGTCGACACGCTTGGGGGTGTAGACGCTACATAGCGAGCAAATTGGCGGCCACCTTCTCGGAGAACTCCGAAGGCCATTCCTGCTCCCAGTCGACGATCGTTCCGTAGCTCGTGGCGCTGGAGGCGAGTTCGAGGGCGGCCAAGAGAATGCTTCGCTGTTGCTCGGGGGCATCCGGCGGGCCGAATGGATTGCCCATCGGGAAGTTCACGAACAAGGATCGGGGCGGGCACACCAGATCGGTGAGATCACGCCCGGTCGAGACCAGCACCGTCGGGATGCCGGCGGCTTCGATGACTCGTGCGACCAGACCAACTGTCTGGTGGTCGAGCGGTCAAGCGGGAACGAGCAGTACCAGATCGACCTCGTCGGCGAGCAGCTCGCTCGCAAAGGCGGGCGCCGCCACTTCGGTGACATGACTCCGCTTGTAGATGCGACCCATGAAGCCGCTCCACAGGCGGGGAGCGACCGATCCGATCACCCCGGTGTCGGCCAGCTCGCGCAGCCGATCGATGGGGAAGACGGTGTTGACGTCGGCCTGGGCGTCGTCGGTGTCGTAGTAGCTGTCGTTGACGGCGAAGTCGACGCCCGCACTCCCCGGATCGACGGTGTCGAGCCGGAAGTCGTTCCGGGCGTGGGCATCCCACGCCGGCATCGAACAATGCGACACACCGCCAGAGGTGAGCATCGAAACCCGGCACTCCGCCAGCGGCTTCTCGAGCGGGGTGAGGTTGTCAGGCTGGTTCACGGTCCATTCGTAGGGCGGAAAACCCTGTTGTTGGTACCGCTGGTTCAACAGATCGACGTAGCGAACAGGCTCCATGGCTGCACCCTAATCAACCGCGGCGAAGCCGCCAAAAACTCGAAGAACGACCCTCAGGACCGTTCCCATGGCCCTCTTGCGGTCGGGCTACGACGTTGCGAGCCCCGGCGAGCACTCGGTGAGTGAGAAAGCCCGCCAGGGCTGACGAACGACGTGGGCCGGGTAGGATTTGAACCTACGTAGGCGATGCCGACGGGTTTACAGCCCGTTCCCTTTGGCCACTCGGGCACCGACCCAGGAGCAACTGAGGTTAGCGCCGGTGTAGCGTCAAACCATGCCAAGTTTTGACGTTGTCTCCGAAATCGATATGCAGGAAGTCAGAAACGCCGTCGACCAGGCCTCTCGCGAGGTGGCCAACCGTTACGACTTCAAGGACTCGAACTCGACCATCAGCCTCGACGACAAGGGCATGTCGCTCACGATCGAGACCTCGAGCGAAGACAAGTTGCGGGCGATTCGTCAGTTGATCGAAGAGAAGTTCGTCAAACGTGGCGTGTCGCTCAAGACTCTCGACTGGGGCACCACCGAGGAGGCTTCGGGTGGCCGGGCTCGGGTCAAGGTCTCGCTGAAGGCCGGGATCTCCTCGGAGATGGCGAAGAAGATCAACGTCCACATCAAGGAGCTGAAGTTGAAGGGCACCCAGTCGCAGACCCAGGCCGATCAGGTGCGGGTCACCGGCAAGAAACGAGACGACCTTCAGGCCGTCATCGCCTCGTTGAAGGAAGCCGACCTCGAGCTCCCCCTGCAGTTCCAGAACTTCCGGGACTGAACCTCTTCCGAGCGCCATGGCCAGATGGGCAACGCCCGAACTGCGTCGGTCACGCAGTCCCGACGGAGGAGGGCTGCCTCAGAAGCCCATGCCTCGCCACTCGCCAGAACGCAGGCGGGCGATCCGCTCTTCGGCCGGTGGGTGGGTGGTGAAGAGATTGGTGAACCCACCGCGTCGGCCGGCCAGCGGATTGATGATGTAGTTGCTGGCCTGGGCCGGCTCGACGTGGGACGGCACCCGCAACGAATAGCCGTTGAGCTTCTCGAGGGCGCTGGCGAGCGGTTCACCGTCACCGATGAGGCGGGCAGCGGTGCGGTCCGCTTCGTACTCTCGGCTCCGACTGATGGCCATCTGGATCAGGCCGGCGGCCATCGGAGCGAAGATCGCAACGGCCAGCGCACCAAACGGGCTGCCACCGCCTTCGCGGTCTCGATTGCCCCCGAACATCGCGCCCCACATCGCCATCCGGGCGACGAAGCCGATGGCCATCGCAATGGCCGCGGCAACCGACCCGGTGAGGATGTCGCGATTGCGTATGTGTGCGAGTTCGTGAGCCAGGACACCTCGAATTTCGGGCCAGCTCAGGGTCCGCAGCAGCCCCTCGGTCACACAGACGGCGGCGTGCTCGGGATTACGCCCGGTTGCGAAGGCGTTGGGCTGTTGCTCCTGGGACACGTAGAGCTTCGGCATCGGCAGGTCGGCGAGCTGCGTCAGTTCTCGCATGGTCGCGTAGTACTCCGGCATCTGCTGCTCGGTGACGGGGACGGCTCGGGCCGACTTGATGGCGAGGGTGTCGCTCTTCCAATAGGAGAACCCCGTCATCGCGATGGCGATGACGAAGCCGACGATCAAGCCATTCGACCCACCAAGGGCGCCACCGATCAGCATGACCAGGGAGCCCATCGCAGCGAGCAGCACTGCGGTCTTGAATCCATTCTTCATGTCTTCACCAACGCTCGTTCAGCCACCAAGGTTCCGTGGCACCGGACACATCACGAACCCTCAGTCCTGGGGGTGATAGCCGGAGTGGATGTAGACGCACGGTACGCCCTCACGCTGGTAGGCGGCCACATTTCGCTCATCGTCGTCGAAGGCCAACACCGGGTCGAATCCGCCGGCACGAAGCTGCTCGACGGCGTTGGCCTTCACCTGCGGTGCGCGTCGATAGTCGCCGTTGGAGCGCATGATCAGGAGATCCCAGCGAACGCTCGTGCGTCCGAGCCAGCCGATGGTGAGATCACCGACCCATTGGGGCCGAGAGGTGACGAGCGCGACGACATGGTTCTCACTCAGGAGTTCGAGGAGAGCAGCCTGGGGTTCGAGCAGGCCGTCGTCGCCGACGGCCATGAAGAAGCTGTCCCAGTCGTGATAGTCGAGCAGATACTGGCGATGGGTCGCGTCGGCGAGCACACCGTCGATGTCGACACAGACCGTGGGACCGGGCGACAGCACGTTCCCCCCGTTCCAGGTCCACACGGGATCATCGCGATACATGCTCAGGCGCATCAACCCTCGGCGGCCTCGGCCGCCCGCGCAGCGATGTCGTTGACGACGCCGGGATCGGCCAGCGTGGTGGTGTCGCCGAGATCGCGACCGTCGGCGACGTCGCGCAGCAGGCGTCGCATGATCTTGCCCGAGCGAGTCTTGGGGAGATCGGGAACGATGACGACCATCTTGGGCCGAGCGATCTTGCCGAGCTTCACCCCAACGTGCTCACGGATCTCCTTGGCCAGATCGGGGCTGGCTTCGTGGGTACCTCGCAGGATCACGTAGCCGACGATGGCTTGACCGGTGAGATCGTCGGTGGCGCCCACGACCGCCGCTTCGGCAACCGCTGGATGATCGACCAGCGCCGATTCGACTTCGGTCGTCGAGATGCGGTGGCCCGACACGTTCATGACGTCGTCGACCCGGCCGAGGAGCCACAGGTAACCGTCGTCGTCGAGCTTGGCTCCATCGCCGGCGAAGTACTTGCCTTCGTAGGTGCTCCAATACGTGTTCTCGTATCGCTCCGGGTCGCCCCAGATACCGCGAAGCATCGACGGCCACGGACGGGTGATCGTGAGATAGCCGCCACCGACCTCGACCTTCTCGCCGGCATCGTCGACCAGTTCGGTGAAGATGCCGGGAATCGGTTGGCAGGCCGAGCCGGGCTTGGTGGTGGTGACGCCGGGGAGCGGCGCGATCATGTGTCCACCGGTCTCGGTCTGCCACCAGGTGTCGACGATCGGTGTGGAACCACCTCCGATGTACTCGTGGTACCACATCCACGCTTCGGGGTTGATGGGCTCACCCACCGTGCCCATCACCCGCAGGGTCGACAGATCGTGCTTTGCCGGCTCCTGCGTTCCCCACTTCATGAACATGCGGATGGCCGTCGGCGCCGTGTAGAGCTGGGTGACGCCGTAGCGCTCGATGATGTCCCACAACCGGTCCTTGCCCGGCGTGTCAGGTGTTCCTTCGTACATCACCGACGTGCAGCCATTGGTGAGTGGCCCGTACACGATGTAGCTGTGGCCGGTGACCCAGCCGATGTCGGCGGCGCACCAGTAGACATCGGTGTCGGGGCGCAGGTCGAAGGTGTACTTGTGGCTGAAAGCGACCTGGGTGAGGTAGCCGCCCGAGGTGTGCATGATTCCCTTGGGCTTGGCGGTGGTGCCCGAGGTGTAGAGAAGGTAGAGCAGCTGTTCGGCGTCCATCGGCTCGGCCGGGCAGTCGTCGGAGGCGTCGGCCATGACCTCGTGCCACCAGAGATCACGACCCTCGGTCATGGCGGGACCGGTCTGGCATCGATCGACGACCACCACGTTGGTGACCGACGGTGCACCGGCATCGAGCGCGGCATCGACGGTGACCTTGAGCAGCGCCGGGGCGCCACGTCGATAGCCGGCGTCGGCAGTGACGATCACCTTTGCTTCGGCGTCGACGCACCGATCGAGGATGGCGTCGGCCGAGAAGCCGCCGAAGATCACCGAGTGGGCGGCGCCGATGCGGGCGCAGGCCAACATCGCGATGGGAAGCTCGAGGATCATGGGCATGTAGATGGCGACCCGATCGCCCTTCTCGACTCCCAGCCCCTTCAACACGTTGGCGAACTTCTTGACCTCGGTGAGCAGCTCGGCGTAGGTGATGGTGAGGGTGTCGCCGGGCTCGCCCTCCCAGTGATAGGCGACCTTGTCGCCCCGTCCGGCCTCGACATGGCGATCGAGACAGTTCGCCGAGACGTTGAGCTTGCCGTCTTCGAACCACTTGGCGAACGGCAGCTGCCAGTCGAGCACCGTGGTGAAGTCGGTGTCCCAGGTGAGGAGTTCGCGGGCCTGGCGGGCCCAGAAGGCCTCGTAGTCGGCGTCGGCTTCGTCGTAGAGCGACCGATCGTTGGTGAGCGCATTGGCGGCGAACGCCGGGGGCGGCGGGAACGTGCGCCCTTCGATCTCGTAGACCCCAATCGTCGGCTCGGTCATCTCAGACTCCATTCTCCGCGCATTCGCCGCCGCGGCCCCATGCCTCGGCGAACCCGCAGTCGATGCTAGTCGGGCGTCGAAGTCGAGGCGATTGCCGCCGCTGGTCAGGGCAGATCGAAGCGGGAGCGAAGACCGGCGATCATCGTGTCGAGCCCGGACTCGAAGGTGTCGTCGAGTTCGACGATTCGTCCGGCCTCGATGAAGGTGGCCACCTCGGGGTCGGTGCTGTCGGTGACGTCGACCAGATCGAAGACACCCTCACCATCGAGACGACTGACGCCCAGCATCAGATGACCCAACACGAACGAAACGACCAGATGCAGGGCCTCGTGGGCTTGGGTGGGTGCCAACCCAGCCGAACGGAGTCGGTCATAGGCGGCGTAGAACACACCGAAGGCCCCGGGGCTCACGGCAGGCTCGGCCGCGAACAGCGAGATGGTGTTGGGATGGCGGGTGAGCGTCTCGCAGAAGGACCGCAACCCCGCCCGCACCGTGGCCTCCCATTCGGCTGGATCGGTTTGGGTCGGGATGTCGATCTCGAGATAGATCTGTTCGACTGCTGCGTCGAGCAGATCCCCCTTGTTGGCGACGTAGTGGTAGAGCGACATCGCCTCGACACCGAGCTTCGACCCGAGCTTCCGCATCGACAGCCCGGCCAGCCCTTCGGTATCGATCAGTTCGAGAGCCGCTCGTGCGATGACTTCTCGGCTGAGTGCTGGTCGCTCCGCCTGCCGCATCCGATTGAGGCTAATGGAAGTTCTCCGCACCCGGCGTCGACCGGTCGCCGACCCATGCGGCGACCACCCACGAACCGAGGCCCGCTGGGTCGGTCAAGGCTGCAGCCTCGCTGATCCGGCTGCGCATCATGATCGCCTCCAGATCGGGACGAGCGGCGTGTGCTTCCCAATACCGACGACCGTCGTCGACCAACTCGCTGATCCCGTGGGCATCGAGGAAGTTCGCCTGTCGATCGAGAAGCGGCTCATGGGGGAGCTGGTCGAACGCCACATCGACGGTGATGTCGGCGCTTCCCGGTTGGACATAGGGGTCGTTCCCACGCTGGTGCTGGCGATACGTGCGCAGCCAGCCACCGCGCTCGACGAGTTCGGCCGTCGTCGGTGCCCCGTAGTCGAACGCGAGCACCCTGGCCGCCCCTCGATCGATGACATCGTCGATCCACGCCGCCGCGGCTTCGAACCACGGAGCTCGGGCGCCCACCGGCAGCGCCGTCAGTGCGGTGGGAATCCGAGCCATGTCGGATTCGTCGAGGAGTCGGAGGACCTCGGTCCCGCGTCGACCCGTGGCATCGCTCCGAGCCGCCCCGCCATCGGCAGGGTGGTCGACCCACACCTCGTGCCATCCCGATGACTGCCGTTCGAGGATCCGCACCACGAGGTTGTCGAGCAGCTCGTTCGCCACGACCACGGCACCGTCGAGTCGCCGCGGCATCTCGACACCATTGGCGAGGTCGACCCCCACCAACTTCCATGCCGACGAACACGCCGGGGCCGCACGTTCGAGACTTCGGAGGAACGTGCCGGGGCCCGTTCCGGCGTCGACGACAACGAAAGGTTCGGGACGACCGAGCGCCCGCCACTGCTCGTCGAGCCACCGAGCCAGGACCGCCCCGAAGAGCGGCCCGACCTCGGGACTCGTGATGAAATCCCCGGTTCGCCGTCCGGCCCGGCCGGCTCCCGAAACATAGAAACCGCTGCCCCCGTAGAGACAGCGGTTCATGTAATGGTCGAAACGCTCGACAGGCATGTGGCCTTCGCCCTCGGTTGGGCGGTGCTACGGCGCAGCGAGCAGCGTGAAGTTGGTCATGTCGCTGAGCGCACCCGGCAGGACGGTGCCGGTGCCGAGGGCGATGATCAGGGTGAGCGCCACGGCGACCTGCAACGCTGGCGGCACCACGATCCTGCTGTGGTCTCCGTCGGGAGCGGGCATGAACCACATCTGCTTCGCAATCGCCAGGTAGTAGTAGGCAGCGATCACCGAGTTGACGGCGAGCACGACGGCCAACGCCACGCCCGAGTTGCTGCTGCCGGTGGTGAGCACCCGGAACAGCTCGAACTTGCCCCACCAGCCACCCATCGGTGGGATGCCGGCGAGTGAGAACAAGAAGGCGGTCATGGCAACCGTGAGACCCGGCGCATAGTGGAACAACCCGCCGTAACTGGAGATCTCGCCCGAGCGGGTCTTCCGGGCGATGATGATGACCATCGCAAAGGCCCCGAGGTTCATGGCGGCGTAGATCACCAGATAGGTGACCATCGCCGAGACGGCCTGGTCGGATCGACCACTGAAGACGGCGAGCGGCGCAAGGATGTAGCCGGCCTGGGCAATGCCGGAGTAGGCGAGCATGCGCACGATGTTGGTCTGGCGCAGAGCGATCAGGTTGCCGACGGTCATGGTGAGAGCCGAGAGGAGCCAGATCAACGGCTCGACGACGTCGGACTGGCCGGGGAAGGCGAAGACGACGATGTTGATGAGTGCGACGAACCCGGCGGCCTTCGAGGCAACGGCCAAGAAGGCGGTCAGTGGCGTCGGCGCACCCTCGTAGGTGTCGGGCGCCCAGGTGTGAAACGGCACGGCCGACACCTTGAATCCGAAACCGATGACGCAGAAGACGACGGCGAGGGTGATGATCGGCTTCGACTCGCCGATGGCGATCGCCTCGCCGATGTCGGCGAGTTTGGTGCTTCCGGTCAGGCCGTAGAGGAGCGACATGCCGTAGAGCAACACGCCGGAGGCGAACACCCCCATGAGCATGTACTTGAGGCCGGCCTCGTTCGAGCGAAGATCTCGCTTGCGCCACGCCGCCATGAGGTAGGCCGGGATCGAGACGAGCTCGAGCGCCACGAAGATCGAGATGAGGTCGCGAGCCGACGACATGACGAGCATGCCCAGGACCGAGGCCGAGATGAGCTGATAGTACTCACTGTCGTAGTAGTCGCCTTCGCTCATGTAGTTCGTCGAGAGCAAGACGATCACGTAGCCGGAGAGCAAGAACAAGCCCTTGAGCACGAGCGAGTAGTTGTCGACGATGAACGAGCCGTCGAACATCGAGCGAGCGACACCGTCGTTGGCGTCCCAGAGCGTCGCCACCGGAATCAGCGCGGCCAGAAACGCAAAGGCCGTGAGGGTGGGGATGATTCGACGCACACGTTCGAGCCAGATGAGGTCGACCAGGGTGATCAGGGCACCGGCACCGAGCAACACCAGCTCGGGGGCAACGGCGTGCCAGTCGATGTGCGGCCGTACGAACGGCGCCTGCGCGATTTGGGCCAGAAGTGGAATCACGGAGTGGCTCCGAAGGCTTGGAGCGCCTGCACGACGGCCGAATCAGTGATGTCGAAGATCAGGCTGGGGATGAAACCGAAGACGACGATCAGGATCAGGAGCGGGGTCCAGGCGATCCACTCGAAGGTGCCGGCGTCGTGGATGTGCGGGTCGTCGACGAACTCTTCGCTCGGCTCGCCGAAGGCGGTGCGCTGGAGGAGCCAGAGGAGGTAGGCCGCAGCAAGCACGGTGCCGATGGCAGCGACGACCATGTAGACCCGGAAGAGCGTGGTGCTGATGCCGTCGGCCGGCTGGTAGGCAGCAAGGATGGCCGGGAACTCGCCCCAGAACCCGGCGAGGCCGGGGAGGCCGAGGGAGGCCATGGTGCAAAAGCCCAGTGCCCAGCCCATACGAGGTGCCTGGATGAGCAGTCCGCCGAGACGTTTGATCTCGAGGGTGTGGAACCGCTCCTTCACCGAACCGGCGATGAAGAACAACATGCCGGTGATGAGACCGTGAGCGACCATGCCGAAGATGGCGGCATTGAGGCCAAACGGGGTCATGGTGGCGATGCCGAGCATGACGTAACCCATGTGGGCCACCGACGAGAAGGCGATGAGCCGCTTCATGTCGGTCTGGGCGAGACAGCCGAGGGCACCGTAGATGATGCCGATGACGGCGAGCAGACCGATGATCGGCGCCCAGTCGATGGCAGCGTCAGGGAGGATCGGAATGGCGATGCGGATGAACCCGTAGGTGCCGAGCTTCAGCAGCACGGCGGCCAGGATGACCGAACCCTGTGTGGGGGCCTGGGTGTGGGCGTCAGGCAGCCAGGTGTGGAACGGGAACATCGGCACCTTGATGCCGAAGCCCATGAACATGCCGCCGAAGATCAGCCACTGGGCCCGACTCGAGATGTCGCCACTGGCAACCTCTTGGGCGAGCTCGACCATGTTGAACGTCTGTGAACCGGTGAGCCAGTAGAGCGCCAGGAAGCTGACGAGCATGAGAGCCGAACCGAACAGGGTGAAGAGGAAGAACTTGATCGCGGCGTAGAGGCGCTTCTCGCCACCCCAGACACCGATCATGAAGTACATCGGGAGCAGCACGACTTCGAAGAACACGAAGAACAGCACGAGATCCTGGGCGACGAAGCTGCCCAACATGCCGGTGTGCAACACCAGGATCAGGATCAGGAACGACTTCGGATTCCCCGGGGCCGGGATGTGATCCCAGGAGTAGATGATCACCAGCGGTACGACCAACAGGGTCAGGGCGATCAGCGGGAGTGAGATCCCGTCGAGTCCGACCGTGTACCGGGCGTTCACGATGTCGATCCAGGACCGGTCGACCACGAACTGCAGGGTGGCAGAGTTGTCGAAATCGAAGTCGAGGAAGAGCAGGACGCCGATCACCGCTGTTGCCAGCGTGGTGAGGAGAGCGATGCCCTTGTGGGTCTCCTCCTGATCGGCGGGGGTGATCATCATGATCAACGCGCCCACGAGGGGCAGGAAGACCATGGTGGTGATTCCCCAGTCGTTCAAGAACTCTGTCATTTCTGATTCCTCACTCGTTCCCTAGCAGGGGGATCACTGACGGTTGCTGCGGTGTCGATCATGGCGATCATCATCAGATGGCCACGATGAACACGGCGGCGAGTAGCGCCGAAGCGCCGAACATCAAGGCTGCGTACTGGCGAATTCGACCGGACTCGACCCGGCGCAGAACCTGGCCGGACTCCGAAGCAGCCGTACCCGAGGCATTGACGGCACCGTCGATGGTGCCCTGGTCGATGAAGCGGTAGACAAAGCGGCCCAGTCCGACCGACCCCTTGCCGACGTTGTCGATGACGCCGTCGAGCACCTTCTGGTTGAACCAGTAGGTAGCGTTCGCGAGCGGACCCTTGACCGCACCGGCGATGAGCCCGCTGTAGAGGTAGTCGAGGTAGAACTTCTCGACGAGCAACGTGTGACCGGCCCGGATGACGGCGTTGTTGGCCACGAAGGAGTCGGTGTACTCGGTTGCCTTGTTGTCTTGGGCGTAGAGCCGCTTGTAGTAGTTCCACACGAACGCCGCCGATCCGAGGGCGAGCAGCGTGGCGAAGATGGCGAGCGAGAAGCTCGGCTTGGCGTGGCCGATCACCGGGAAGGTCGACCCGCCACCAGGCTCGAACCACTCCTCGAACTTGAGCCCGAAGGCATCACCCAGGATGGGCAGCTCCTTCGGAACGTTGAGGAAACCGACGACGACGGCCAGCCCGGCGAGGATCTGCAGCGGGATCGTGATGCGGGGCCCGGACTCGTGCGGATGCGCATGTCCGCGGTAGGTGCCGAAGAAGGTCAGCCAAATCACCCGGGTCATGTACGCGGCGGTCATGGCGGCGGTGAGGAGCCCCATCACGAGGATGATCGTGTAGTTGCCGTTGCCGTCGGTGCCCGGCCAGCCGCCGGTACCGACCAGGATCTCATCTTTCGACCAGAACCCGGCGAGCGGTGGGATACCGGCAAGTGCACCCGAGGCGATCACGAAGGTCAGGAACGTCTTGGGCATGTACTTGCGCAGCCCGCCCATCTCGGCCTTCATGTCGAAGCTGTGGTGGCAGGCATGGCTCACCGAACCGGCGCCGAGGAACAGGCACGCCTTGAAGATGGCGTGAGTGAAGAGGTGGAACATCGCAGCGGTCCACGCTCCGACGCCGAGCGCCATGGCCATGTAGCCGAGCTGCGAGATGGTCGAGTACGCGAGGACCTTCTTGATATCTCGCTGCACGAAGGCCAGCGCACCACCACCGAGACAGGTGATGCCGCCCATGACGGCGAGCACATTGAGCGACGAGCCGGAGATGCTGAGGCCGTCCCAGAAGACCGGGTAGAGCCGGCCGATCATGTAGATGCCGGCAACCACCATGGTGGCGGCGTGGATGAGGGCCGAGACCGGGGTGGGGCCGGCCATGGCATCGGGCAGCCACGTGTGGAGAATGAACTGGCCGGACTTCGACATCACCGCGGCGAGCAGACACAGGCTGGCGACAGTGAGCGTGCCGTGCCCGATGGCACCGGTGACCGCTGCGTGGTTGATCGACAGGGTGTCGAACGTGTTCCCGGCAGCGAAGAACAAGATGATCATGCCGACCAAGAGGCCGATGTCGCCGACACGGTTGGTGAGGAACGCCTTGAGCGCCGCATCGGAGTTGTTCGAGTCTTCCCACCAGTGCCCGATGAGCGCAAAGGAACAGACACCGACGAGCTCCCAGCCGACGATCATCTGCAGGGTCGAAGACGACAGCACATAGAAGAGCATCGAGGCGGTGAACAACGACAGGAAGGCGAAGTAGTGGGTGTAGCGACGATCGCCCGCGACGTAGTCGGTGGAGAAGACGTGCACCAGGAACGAGATGAAGGTGACGACCACGAGCATGAGGACCGACTGGCCATCGACCAAGGTGCCCCAGGGAATCGTTGCGCCGCCTTCGCCGGCAGATCCACCGGACTGGAACCAGGTGTAGGAGCAGACGACCGGCAACGGCTTGGCATGGACCTCTTCGCCCTCTTCGCCGCCCTCGCCTTCGGAGGCGAAGGCCAGTGTGGTGGGCGCGGCCGCGTCTTCGTCGTGGAGTTCTTCTTCGCTGTGATCGGCATCTTCGCTGTGATCGGCATCTTCGCTGTGATCGTCGCCATAGGCGTCGTCACCCTGGTAGCCGGCGTAGCAATTGTCGTTGCTGTACTCGACCGCATGGGCCTCTTCACCGTGACTGTCGTGACCCTCGACGGCGGAGATCCAGGAGAACGCCGTCGCCAGCGACAGGACCAGGGCGGCGCCGACGGCAGCGAGACCGATGAAATGCACCTTGTCGCCAAGGAGCCGTTTCCCGAAAAAGAGCGTGATGATGAACGATGCTGCGGGCAACGCCGGGACGAGCCAGGCGTTCTCGAAAAACCACGACGAGACCTCGAACGTGGGTGCAGCTTCTGCGGCGAGCATTGCGAGGGACACCAGTAAGAACCTTCGGGTCAGCCTTTGAGGAGGTCGGCTTCGGACACGTCGATGCTTCGACGGTTCCGGTAGATGAGGAGAACGATGGCCAGGCCAACGCCAACCTCAGCTGCAGCGACAGCGATGATGAACAGAGCGAACACTTGACCGGCGATGTCTTGGTTGAACGACCCGAAGGCCACCAGGTTGATGTTGACCGAGTTGAGAATCAACTCGATCGACATCAGCACGAGCACCGCGTTCTTCCGGGTGAGTACGCCGTAGACCCCGATGGAGAAGAGCACAGCGGCAAAGAAGAGAAACTGATTCAGCCACATGGTTGGTTACCTCAGTCCTTTCTCGCCACGACGACCGCACCGATCAGTGCTGCGAGGAGCAGCACCGAGATGGCCTCGAACGGCACGATGTACGAGCTGAAGATCGAATCGGCGACGTCGGCGGTGCGTTGGACCATCCGGTCTTCGGGAAGCTGGTCATCGCCGAAGGCTTCCCAGAGCGAGTAGCCCATGACGGCGAACAGCGAGGTGGCAACGAGTGCGCCGATCCATCGCTGCGGATAGTTGAGGTCGTCGTCGCCACCGATGCGGGCTCGTGTGAGCATCACGCCGAAGAGCAGCAACACCAAGATGGCGCCGATGTAGACCATGACCTGCGTTGCTGCCGCGAACTCGGCACCGAGAATGACGTAGACCGCAGCGACGGCCGCCAACACAATCAGGAGGTACAGCGCCGCATGCACGACGTTGTCGGTGGTGACCATCTTCAACGCGGCCGCAGTGGCGACGACGGCGATGATCCAGAAGAAGATGTTGGGCGCCCACTCGGTGGCGGCGAACATCGGGGCGACGAGAGCGATCAACGAGGCACCTTCTTTGCCTTCACCTCGGCGCCGGCCTCGTAGGCCTCGAAGTCGGGAACGGTTTCCATCCACTGACCGAGGCGGGTCTTGTCGTGGAGAAGGTCGGCGATGCGCGGCTCGGAGTATTCATACTCCGGGCTCCAGAACAGCGCCTCGAACGGGCAGACCTCGACGCAGATGCCGCAATACATGCAAAGGCTGTAGTCGATGTCGAAGCGGTCGAGCTTGTTGACCGACCGAGGTTTGCCACCGGCGCGACGAGGCGGCGCCAGTTCCTTGTGCCCCTCGATGTAGATGCACCAGTCAGGGCACTCACGCGAGCAGAGCATGCACGAGGTGCAGTTCTCCTCGTGCAGAGCGATCACGCCACGCGCTCGCGTGGGTGGTGCTTCCTTCTCGTGGGGGTACTGCACGGTCTCAGCGCCATTGACGATGGTCTTCGTGAGTTCCTTGAAGGTGACGCCCAGGCCCTTGACCAATCCTTTGGGTACCAACGCCATCAGCACTCACCTCCAACGTCTTCAGGATCGACCGGCGGAATAGTCTGGCTCGTCGCAAGCGACTTCGCACCCATCTAGAACACCACCTTGAGCAAACCAGTGATGGCGATGTTCACCAACGACAGCGGGATAAGGAATTTCCAGGCGAACGTCTGGAGCTGATCTTCACGGAAGCGGGGGTAGGTGAAGCGGACCCAGTAGATCACGAACGTGATCAGCAGCATCTTGACCACCATGACCAGCGGGCCGATGACGTTGAACCAGTTCGAGTCGTACTCGAGGCCGAGAAGGTCGGACACGAATGGCGGGATCTGCCAGCCGCCGAGGAAGAGCACCGAACCCAGGAAGGCGAACACGGCAGCGGTGGCGAACTCACCGATGAAGAACATCAAGAAGCGCATGCCCGAGTACTCGGTCATGTAGCCCGAGACGAGTTCGGACTCGGCGATCGGCATGTCGAACGGCACCTGCGTGAGCTCGGCTTGCACGGCGATCAGGAAGATCAAGAACCCGACGGCCTGGGTGAGGATGAACGGATTGCCGATGGCTCCCCACCCGAAGATCTCGCCCTCGGTCTGGGCAAGGATGATGCCTTGGAGGTTGAGAGTTCCGGCCTGGATGACCACGCCGACGACGGCGAGCACGAGCGGCAGTTCATAGGCCACGAGCTGACCGGCGGCTCGCAGACCCCCGAGGAGCGAGTACTTCGACGCCGACGACCATCCGGCCATCAAGATGCCGACGACCGACACCGAGCTGACCGCCAGCGCAAAGAAGATGCCGGTGTCGAGGTCGACGAAGTAGGCGTCGGGCCCGAAGGGAACGAGCACGGCCAGCAAGAAGGTGGACATCAACACGATGTAGGGCGCCATGGCGTACACCGTGCGGTCGGCCTTGGCCGGGAAGATGTCTTCCTTCTGGAGCGACTTGCCGACCTCGGCGAGCAGCTGCATCGACCCGTACGGGCCGGCCTCCATCGGGCCGAGCCGACTCTGCATGAACGAGACGGCTTTGAAGAGATAGAGGTAGACGGTCGTGCCCGCGGGAAGCAGCACGACGCCGACGCCGATGAGCAACTTGAGCGGGATGACCAGGTCGAGGCCGAAGAGGGTCATCGATCGATGTCTCCGAGGATGAAGTAGAGCGAGGCGAGGATCGTGATCACGTCGGGCACGTAGCTGCCCTTGAGCAGCCATGGGGTGATCGACATGTTCGAGAAGCTCGCCGAGCGGATCTTGACACGGAACGGCTCGAGGCCACCCTTGGAAACGATGTAGTAGCCCATGACACCGAGAGGATTCTCGGTTTCGGCGTAGGCCTCGCCTTCGGGCACCTTGATGATGCGCGGCACCTTGGCCATGATCGGACCGGCGGGCAGGGTGTCGAGCAACTGCTCGACGATGCTGCAGGATTCGCGCACCTCTTGCAGACGGATCCAATACCGAGCGAACGAGTCGCCGTCGGGGTGGGTCCAGACCTTCCAGTCGACCTTGTCGTAGGCGAGGCCGCAGGGGTTGTCTCGGCGGAGATCCCAGTCGACCCCCGAGGCACGGATGTTGGCACCGGTCAGGCCGTAGGAGAGTCCGATGTCGGCAGGAATGACGCCGATGCCGCGGGTCCGAGCTTCGAAGATGGCGTTGCCGACGAGGAGATCTTCCATCTCGTCGCAGAACTGGCGGATCTTCTCGAGGGATGTCTTCGTTTCGGCGATCCACCCGGCCGGGAGATCGTCCTTGACGCCGCCGATGCGGTCGAAGTTCGGGTGGAAACGACCACCGGTCGCCGCCTCGATCTGGTTGAGGATGTGCTCGCGATCTCGGAAGGCGTAGAAGATCGGCGTGACCGCACCGAGCTGCACACCCATGTCGCCGAGGAAGAGGGTCACGTTTGCGATTCGTGCCATTTCGAACAGGATCGTGCGAATATGCTGGGCTCGAGCGGGGGCCTCGATCTCCATGAGCTGCTCGGCAGCGAGGATGAACGGCACCTCGTTGGCGAAGCTCCCGAGCCAGTCGATCCGGTTGATGAGGGTGGTGACCTGCGGATAGGTACGCACCTCGGTGAGCTTCTCGTAGCCCCGATGCATATAGCCCATCATGGGTTCGGCGTCGGTGACGAGCTCACCGTCGAGGCGGGCAACGATCCGCAGGGTGCCGTGGGTGGCCGGATGCTGGGGTCCGATGTTGAGGGTCATGCCCTCGGCTTCGAGTTCGACGTTGACGCGAGCATCGGCCGCCTGGGCGGCGATGTAGGCGAGCTGACGGCGATCAGAGATGGCGGTCACGGTGAACCCTCCGGGTTCATGGAGTTGGCTGCGCCAACTCCCGGCGAGTGTTCCGGATTCCTCGAGTTTGCTTCGCAAACATCGTTCGTTCGGTGCCTCACTGCAAACCCTCCGGGCTTTCGGTGCTCGGCTCATCGGAGCCCGGCATGGGCTCGACGTCGACGATGCCAGGCCACGGCTTGATCAGGCGAGCGAGGAGTGGGAAGTCCTTGCGCATCGGATGGCCTTCGAACTCACCCGGCAGATAGAGGTGGCGGAGGCCAGGGTGACCGGCGAAGTTCAGGCCGAACATCTCCCATGCTTCGCGCTCGTGCCACTCGGCACCGGGGAAGGTGTTGGTCCACGTGCCGATGGTGAGTGAGTCGTCGGGCACATCGGCCTTCACGGTGAGGCCGACGTTGGTGGAGAGGTTGTGGACCCGAGCCAGCACCTGGAACCGGGTGTCACCACCGGCAACACCCGAGACGATCTCGGCGGGCTCGGACGGCTCGGACGGCTCCAGGATGTTGTCGACATTGGCGTCGAGGCTCCGCCCATAGGGGGACGGCATCCAGTCGATGGCGGAGAGCCAGCTGAAGAAACGGAAACGCTGACGTTCACGCAGATAGGCCGCGAGATCGCCCCAGTCTTCGGTGCCGACACGGATCCAGAGGTCGGAACCCGGCACGAGGTGGTGACCAACCACGGCGTCGCCCAGGTCGGAAATGATCGCTTCGAGCAGAGCGGAACGCGCTTCGTCGACCGGAGCCTCGACGGTTTCTTCGGTGGTTTCAGACGGCAAGGGGATCACCCTTCCACTTCTCGGCCATGTCTTCGTTCTGGATCTGTTCCTGCAAGAGCACGATGCCCTCCAGCAAGGCCTCGGGCCGCGGCGGACAGCCGGGCACGTAGACGTCGACAGGGATGATCTGGTCGACGCCCTTGGTCACCGAGTAGCTGTCCCAGTACGGACCGCCGCAGTTCGCGCACGAGCCCATGGAGATCACGTACTTTGGTTCGGGCATCTGCTCGTAGAGGCGAAGGATGGCCGGCGCCATCTTGTCGGTGACGGTGCCGGAGATGACGACGAGATCGGCCTGCCGGGGGCTGGCGGGAAGTGGGATCACACCGAGGCGCATGACGTCGTAACGCGGCGACCCGAAGGCGGCACCCATTTCGATGGCGCAGCATGCCAGACCCCACTGGTAGACCCAGAGGGAGTACTTGCGGCTGGTGTTGAGGAGGGTGGTCAGCGGCTTTGGCAGCTTCCCAGATTCGACGAGGCCCATACGCGCTTCGTGCCTTCTTTCGCGAGTGAGTGGTGGGATCAGACCCAGCGCAGGACACCCTTGCGCCAGGCATAACCGAGCCCCAGCGCAAGAATGAAGATGAAAATGACCATTTCGACCAGACCGAAGTAACCGTAGGCCTCGAGACGGGTGGCCCAGGGGAAGATGAAGACCGCTTCGACGTCGAACATCACGAACAGCAGAGCGAAGATGTAGTAGCGGATCTGGCTCTGAGACCAGCCGCTACCGACCGGGTCGACGCCGGACTCGTAGTTCTCGATCTTCTGGGCTGTCGGGCGGTCGGGTCGCAGCAAGCTGGACAAGCCGATGAACGCCCCGACCACTGCAAAAGCAGTGACGCCGAAGAGGCCAACAATGAGGTAGTCACGGAGAAAGTCCGACACGAGGGGCGATGCTACCTCTGAACGGTGCCCGACCCCAAGCTCTGTAGCACGTCAACGGGGGAAAGTTGGCGCGTCAGGCCCCCGATTTGGGCGCGAACACCACGGTGGCCAGGGGCGGAACGTCGATCTCGAGCCGCTGGAGACGACCATGAGAAGGCTCGGCAACGGTGGTCAACGAAGCGGACAGCGCCGCCCCGCTGCCCCCGAAATCGGCCGCGTCGCTGTTGGCCAGAAGCTCCCACTCGCCGGCCTCCGGCACCCCGACCGCATAGCCGGGGCGGGGTACTGGGGTGAGATTGGCGACCACGAGCACGGGTCGGTCGCCCTCGAGACCGCGCCGCAACCAGGCGAGGACGCTGTTGGCACCGTCGTCGCGCACGACCCATTCGAAGCTCGCCGGTTGCTGTTCGTTGCGGTGCAACGATGGCTCGTCCTGGTAGAGCGCGTTGAGTTCCTGCACCCATCGCGTGATGCCGGCGTGGGGTTCGAGGTCGGCCTGTTCCCACGACAACTGCCGGTCGTGGTTCCACTCGGGTCCCTGCCCGAACTCCTGCCCCATGAAGAGCAGCTTCTTGCCCGGGTTCAGCCATTGGTTGGCGTAGAGGACCCGGAGATTGGCGAACTGTTGCCAGGGGTCACCGGCCATCTTGGCCAGGACCGATCCCTTGCCATGCGTGACCTCGTCGTGGGAGAGCGGCATGACGTAGTGCTCGCTGAAGGCGTAGAGCGCCCGGAAGGTGATCTCGTCGTGGTGGTGCATCCGGTGGATCGGGTCACGCTCCATGAACTGGAGCGTGTCGTGCATCCACCCCATGTCCCACTTGTAGTGGAATCCGAGGCCGCCGTCGGCAACCGAGCGAGTCACGCCGGGGAACGCCGTCGACTCCTCGGCGATCGTGATCACCTCGGGGAAGTCGGCACCGATCGCGGAGTTGAACTGGCGAAGGAACTCGATGGCTTCGAGGTTTTCCGCGACCGCCGTAGATGTTCGGCACCCACTCCCCCGCGTTGCGTGAATAGTCGCGATAGAGCATCGAGGCGACGGCATCGACCCGGATGCCGTCGACGTGATATCGATCGATCCACGACATCGCGCTCGACACCAGGAACGACCGCACCTCGTGCCGGCCGTAGTTGAAGATGTAGCTCTTCCAGTCTTGGTGCCAACCCTCCTTTGGGTCGGCGTGCTCGTAGAGATGCGAGCCGTCGAAGTTGGCGAGCGCGAAGTCGTCGGACGGAAAGTGGGAGGGAACCCAATCGAGAATGACCCCGAGGCCACGCTGGTGCATGCCGTCGACGAACGCCATGAACTCGGTGGGCAACCCGAAACGGGCGGTCGGAGCATAGAAGCCGGTGGTCTGGTAGCCCCATGAACCGTAGAACGGGTATTCCATGATGGGGAGCAGTTCGACGTGGGTGAAGCCACAGGTGTGGAGGTGTTCCGCAAGCGGCTCGATGAGCTCGAGCCAGGTCAGACTCCGATGTGCTTCGGCGTGACGCCACGAGCCAACGTGCATCTCATAGATCGAAATGGCGGCGTCGGCGTTCTGCTTCTGGGCACGGGTGTCGAGCCACTCCGCATCGGCCCACTCATAGCTCAGGTCGGTCACGACCGAGCCGGTTGCCGGCGGGAGTTCGGCCGCGAATGCCAGCGGATCCGCTCGCTCGACGAGGCTGCCGTCGGCGGTCTCGATACGGAACTTGTAGCGATTGCCGACGTGGGCGCTGCCGACCTCGATGGCCCAGACGCCGCTGGAACCCTGGGCTTCCATCAGCGAATCGTCATCGTTGACCCAGCCGTTGAAATCGCCGACGAGCCACACCTTGCGGGCACTCGGTGCCCAGACGGCGAAACGGCGGCCCGGCTCGCTCCACGACCTGAGCGGCTGCGCTCCCAAGACGTCGTAGAGACGATGGTGGTTCCCGGCATTGAGCAGCCAGCGGTCGCCGTCAGGAATCAGCTCGCTCACGACCGGATGTCCAGTCCGAACAGCTCTTCGAACCGAGCGGCGTACGCCTCGTCATCCTCGATCCGGCCCAGATCGACCCAATCGGCGTCGGAGACGTTCCGGCGGTTGGCCGTGAGTTCTGGTCCGCCCCAACCACAGGTCCAACGCAGCTGCGGCGTGTCGGTGGTGACCGACTCGTAGATGACGTCGGCGACCTCGGAAGGCAACCCGGGTTTGGCCAGCCCCGCAGCGTAGAAGCCGAAGAGACGACGGTTGTGCATGTCGTAGGCTCCGGTCACGTTCGGACTGTCGATGTTCTTGGCCAAGATCGCCGTGCGAACCACACCGGGTTCGACGATGGCCACACGAATGCCGAACGGCGCCACTTCCTGGGCCAGCCCCTCGGACAGACCTTCCACGGCCCACTTCGACGCAACGTAGGGCGACTGCGCCAGCGCCGCGATCACCCCGGCCACCGAGGAGATGTTGACGATGGCGCCGCTCCCCTGAGCCCGCATGTGCGGCAGCACCGCCTGACAACAACGAACGATGCCGTAGAGGTTGACGTCCATCACCTCTCGGTAGAGGTCGATCGGTGTCTCTTCGAGCACGCCGTTGCCACCGACGCCGGCGTTGTTCACGAGCACGTCGATTCGCCCGGCTTGATCGATCACCGAGGCGATGGCGGCCTTCACCTGTTCGTCGTCGGTGACGTCGCAAACGACCGGTGTGACGTCGACGCCGGCAGCCGCAGCCATGTCGGCGAGCTTGGACCCCTTGTCCAGGCTGCGCATGGTGGCGAAGACCTGCCAGCCCTTGCCTGCGAGGTCGATGGCGGCGGAGCGGCCGATTCCGGAGTTGGCACCGGTGACGACGGCGACGGTCTCGTGAGATTCCTGGGTCATGCCCCGCAGACTACGCCGTTGAGGCGATTCGCGCCGTCCTCGGTGCCCGTGGCGACGTTCCGCCCCGCCCGACTGGCATCCTTGATGGGTGAAGTTCGGCCCGATCGATGTTCCGACCCCGGTGGTCCTTGCCCCCATGGCAGGAGTGACCAATGCGCCGTTTCGCCGACTCTGTCGTGAGTTCGGTGGCGGGCTCTACGTGAGCGAGATGATCTCGGCGCGTGCGCTCTGCGAACGCAACGAGAAGACCGACAAGCTGGCCAGCTTCGACACCGACGAATCGCCCCGGAGCCTGCAGATCGCCGGCGTCGACCCACGCTACGTCGGCCAAGCCGTCAAACTGCTGGTCGACGAGGACCGGATCGACCACCTCGACATGAACTTCGGCTGCCCCGTTCGCAAGGTCACCCGCCACGGCGGCGGTGGGGCCCTTCCCTACAAGCGCAAGCTCTTTGCGTCGGTCGTGAAGGCAGCGGTCGACAACGCGGGCACGGTGCCCGTCACCGTCAAGTTCCGGGTCGGCATCGACGACGAACATCTCACGTACCTCGAGGCCGGCCGCATCGCCGCCGATCTCGGCGTCGCCGCGCTGGCGCTCCACGGCCGAACCGTGGCCCAGCTCTACTCCGGTACGGCCGACTGGTCCACCATCGGTCGGCTCAAGGATGCCGTTCCGGAGATTCCGGTACTCGGCAACGGCGACATCTGGGAGGCCGACGATGCGCTGGCCATGATGGAACAGACCGGCTGCGACGGGGTCGTGATCGGTCGCGGCTGCCTGGGGCGGCCCTGGCTCTTTGCCCAGCTCGAAGCGGCGCTCGCGGGCGAACCAATCCCCGAACCGCCCTCGCTGGCCGAAGTCACCCCGATCATGACACGACATGCCCGCCTCCTCGTGGAGTGGTTCGGCGATCACAAAGGGGTGCGCGAGTTTCGCAAGCACACGGCGTGGTATCTGAAGGGCTACCCGACCGGCGGCGAGGTCCGTGGTCGGCTCGGACGATTCGAGAGCTTGGCCCAGCTCGACGACCTGCTCGGCACGCTTCCCGATGCCGAGCTCCCCCCGGAGAACCGGCGCGTGGCTCGCGGCCACACTCGTGGGCCGCAAGTGGTCGCGCTCCCCCACGGCTGGCTCGACGACCCCTACGACGACGCCGTGGCCGACGCCGACGGCGACACTGCTGCCTCGGGCGGCTAGCGGCCACGAAATGCTCCGGGCGACAGACACCTTCAGACGCACACCGTTGCCGAGCGGCGCCCTCGTCTTCTCGCTTGGATCCGCCGCCATCGTCGGCGCGGCCGAAGTGCTCCATCAGCGAGCGGCCCGCTCGGCTCCGGCCCCATCTGCAGGATCTGGCGTCGTCATCGTGCTCGGCTATCCGACCCTGGCCAACGGACAGCCCCATCCGCTTCAGCGATCTCGTGTCCGCATGGGCGTTCGAACCATGCGAGCCGCATCGGCCAGCCACATCCTCTTCACCGGCGGAGCGGTCGCCAACGAATTCACCGAAGCCGAGACCATGGCTTCGCTCGCCCGGGCCGCAGGCGTCCCGCCCGACGCCATCAGCGTCGAGACCGAATCCGAGAGCACCTGGCAGAACATCGCCTACAGCGCGCCGTTGGTGGATGATTTCGACCGGGTGATCCTTGCCTCCGACCCGCTGCACGCCAAACGGGCGCGGGACTATTGGTTGGAACAACGTCCGGACGATCGCAACCGAATCTTCATCAGTTCGGTGCGTCGACCATTCGAGAACGTGTGGTCATCGGTACCGACGGCCGCCGTCGAGATACTACGAACGGCTCGTCGCCGTTGGCTCGAGGGCAGCTCACCGGCGCGATGAGCCGGCCGTCAGCCTGTCGCCATCGAGTCTGAGCGGCGAGGGCTCTCGCGTCGCTCGGCGAACACCTTGGTCCAGTCCTGATGCATCCGGCGATCGCGGCTCGTGCGGCGATTGAGCGTGTCTGCTTTCGGGAGATCGAGAAAGGCAGCGAGCTGATCGAGCGCCGCATAGATCCCGTACATGTCGTTCTCGACCACGGCCGAAGCGACGGCCGGCTCGTTGGCCAGCGCTTTCGGATCACCGGGTGTCGTGATGATCACGTACGTGCCCGGTGAGGTCGCGGCGATGTCCGCAAGCACCTCTCGACCACGCAGACCGGGGGAATCATCGGAGATCAAGACCACATCGGCACGGGTCTCCTCGACGGCATAGAGAGTCTGAACGGCGTTGCGCGCCGTGGCCACCAAGTCGAAGCGGGGGTGGTCCATGAGCTGACGACGCAGGTGAGCGGCAGCCATGGGATCGGCGACACCGAGCACGACCGTGTGCTTGCGCGGGGCTGCAGGTACGGATTCCATGTCCGTCCATCGACCATTTCTCGAGACCACTTGAGGCCAAAGGCATCGAGCGAGTGACTTCGGCCCGCTCTCACACCGCTGGCTTCAGCCCGCTCTCACACCGCTGGCTTCAGCCCGCTCTCACACCGCTGGCTTCAGCCCGCTCTCACACCGCTGGCTTCAGCCCGCGATGCCCAGCAGGGACTGCACACCGTCGTTCAACGGCGTGTCGACGACCGCCGGCCAGATGCCCAGCAACAGCGTGGCGAACGTGGCGAGCGCAACGGCCAGGAGAATCGTGGTCGGAACGGCGAGGATGCCGGTGCCGGCGATCGCAGCCGACGCCGTGTCGGCCTCGACGTCGACCTCGGCGTCGTCACCATGCTCGTCGGTATTCGTGAACATCGCGATCACGATCCGCAGGTAGAGGTAGGCGCCGATGACCGAACCGAGCATCGCGATGCCCGCCATCACGTAGGCACCACCGTCGGCGGCAGCGACGATGACCCGGAACTTCGCAAAGAAGCCTGCGGTGAACGGAATTCCTGCCTGAGAGAAGAGCAGCACGACCAACATGGCGGCGAGCGCCGGGTGTCGGCGCGACATCCCCTGGAACGATCGGAGGCTCGTGTCGGCGTCGCCGTCACCGCTGACCGCAGTGACCACGGCGAAGCTGCCAGCCACCACGGCGGTGTACGACAGCATGTAGAACAGGACGGCCCTGCCACCCGATTCGGCGACATCGAGCGATTCGCTGCCGGCAGCGTGGACGCCGATCAGCATGAATCCGGCGTGGGCGATCGACGAGTAGGCGAGCATGCGCTTCACATCGGTCTGCACCACCGCCATGACCGAACCGAGAAGGATCGAGAAGATGGCGAGCGCACCGATCAGCGGACGCCAGTCGGCGCCGCGGTCGCTGAAGGCCACCACGAACACACGGAGCAGAGCGGCGAAACCGGCGACCTTCACCGACGAGGCCATGAAGGCGACGATCGGCGTCGGAGCACCCTGATAGACGTCAGGGGTCCAGAAGTGGAACGGAACCGCCGACACCTTGAAGGCAAAACCGATCAGGATCATCGCCATGCCGACGAGGAGCAGCGACGAGTCGGTGACCGGATTCAGTCCGGCAGCGTTGGCCGTGCCGAAGTAACTCCCGAGCGCATTGGCGATGGCGTCGTAGCTGGTGGAACCAATGGCGCCGTAGGTCATGGCGATGCCGTACAGGAAGATGGCCGACGAGAGAGCGCCGAGCACGAAGTACTTGAAGCCTGCTTCCTGGGAGTCGGTGCGGCGGAGCTGCAACGCCGCGAGCACGTACACCGCGATCGACAGGATCTCGAGGCCCAGGAAGGCAACGATCAGGTCGTTGGCGGCAGCGAGAATGACGCCGCCCGATGCCGACAGCAGCATGAGGACGTACCACTCGGGACCGTCGAAGCCCTCACGTCGTAGGTAGTCGTCGAGGATCAACGACACGAGCAGCACCGAGAGACAGATCACGCCGGTGACGAAGACCGTGAAGTGATCGACGACCATGGCACCGCCGATGACCCGAAGCGGCCCGGGCGCATCGCTCACTCGCTGTGCGGTGTAGGGCAACACCGCCGCTGCCGCCACGGCACAGGTGATCGAGAACAGCGCCGGGAACCCGTTGGTCCGCAGCATGGGAACGAGCGACGTGATCGTGATGAGCAGAACCGATCCGATGGCCAGGATCGTCAGTGGCCAGATCAGGGACCATTCGACGTCGGGCATCGATACCTGTCCGGCTTGAGCCAAGACGTACAGCATCAGCCCTCCTCCCCGGTCTCGTTGGTGGACTCATCGGAGTGGTCACCGGTGCCGTCTTCTTCGGAATGATCGCCCTCGTCCTCGGAGTGACCGGCTTCCTCGGCGGCCACCGCAGCGGCCGCCTTGAGCTGTTCGGCCCCTGCGGGTTGGCCCGGTGCGTCGGGTTCGGGCTCGACGAAACCGTCGACGTGGTCGGTTACATGGGCGATCAGCACATCGACCGACGGTTCGATCCGCTCCAGCACTGGCTTGGGGTAGACACCCATGAAGACGATGAGCACCATCAAGGGGGCGATGGCCAGCATCTCGGACACCTTGAGGTCTGGCATGGTGGCGTTGTCACCTTCGGCTTCGCCGTGGAACACCCGCTGGTAGGCCCACAGCAGATAGAGCGCCGCGAGGATCACGCCGGTGACCGCAACCACGGTCCACCATTGCGCCGCCTCGTAGCCGCCCAAGAGGATGAGGTACTCGCCGACGAACCCGTTCAGGCCCGGCAGACCGATGCTCGAGAGCATGACCACGGTGAAGAAGGCAGCCATGATCGGCGCCGGCTTCTGGAGACCCGACAGGGCAGCGATCTCACGAGTGTGGCGACGTTCGTAGATCCAACCGACGAGGATGAACAACGCGCCGGTGGAAAGCCCGTGATTGACCATCTGGAGGATGCCGCCCTCGAGGCCCTGCGAGTTCAGCGCAAAGATACCGAGGATGATGAAGCCGAGGTGGGCGATCGAGGAGTAGGCGACGAGCCGTTTGAGATCCTTCTGCATCGTGGCAACCGCTGCGCCGTAGACGATGCCGACGACGCCCAACGTGATGAACAGTGGAGCGAAATCACTGGCCGCCTGCGGGAAGAGGTAGATCCCGAAGCGGACGAAGCCGTAGGTGCCGAGCTTCAGCATCACACCGGCGAGGATCACCGAACCGGCCGTCGGAGCCTCGGTGTGGGCGTCGGGAAGCCAGGTGTGCAACGGGAACAGCGGCACCTTGACGGCAAAGGCACCGGCGAAGGCCAGGAAGATCAGTCGCTGCGCCGTGGTGCTGAGACCCTCGGCCCCGGCAAGCACCTCGACGTCGAAGGTGATGTCGTTGCCGGTCGAGCGCGCGGTGAGGATGGCCAGTGAGGCGATCCCCACCAACATGAGCGCTCCGCCGAACATCGTGTAGAGGAAGAACTTGGTGGCGGCGTAGATCCGGTTGCCGTGTCCCCAGCCACTGATGAGGAAGTACATCGGGACCAGGACGACCTCGAAGAAGAGGAAGAACAGCAGCAGATCGAGGGCCACGAATGCCCCGGTGGATCCGGCCATCAGGATCATCAACCAGATGTAGTAGGGCTTGTGATCGTGGTGGGGATCGCAGGCCAGGATGGCGATCGGGAAGAGCAGGCCACCGAGCACCACGAGGAACAGCGAGATGCCGTCGACACCGAGGTGCCACTCGAGCCCGAGATCGGCGACCCATGTCTGCCGGCTGACAGCTTGGAAGTGACCGTCGGCCCCATCGAACTTGACCATCAGGTACACCGACATGGCGCCGGCGATCGAGGAACCGACGAGGGCGGTCTGACGAAGCTCGGCAACTCGGTGCGCCGGAATGAGCATCAGCACGCCAGCGGTGAACAGGGGCACCAGGATGAGGGCGAGCAGGATGGGAAAATCGCCGAAGGCCACGGTGGCTGGGCCGGCTTCGGCTCCGAGGATCGACGTGATGGCGGGAACGACTGCGGAGATCATGACGAGAGCCTCACGAGGAACCAGAGCACCACGGCGGCGCTACCGGCGACGATGCCGAACGCATAGCTGCGAACGAAGCCGGTTTGGAGCGATTGAGCAGAGCGACCGGCCATGCGGATGACCGAGGCCACACCGTTCACGGCCCCATCGACATAGGTGCGATCGAACCAACTGGCTCGTTCGAAGGTCTCGGTGCCGGGCCCACCCATGAGACGGGCGATGCCTTGGTCATAGGTGACGGCCAACGCAAGGTCTTTGCGCTCGATCGCCGCTGGGTCGGCCTTGCCCTTGAGGTACACGGCGAGTCCGGCGACGATCGCACCGATCGCACAGGCCGTTGCGATGAGGGCAAGGATCACCTTGGTGCTTGCGCCCGCGGCGACGTGGACCTCGTTGCCGAACAACATCGGTTCGAGCCAGTTGGCGAGGAAGTGCAAGTCGTGAGCGAACGGCAGATTGAGCAGCCCACCGGCGGCTGCCAGCCCCGCCAGCACCACGAGTGGTGCGGTCATGGTCCACGGCGATTCGTGTGGGTGGTACTCCTGGCGGTGCACGTAGGACTCGGGTAGCTGATCGGCGAACCCGGAGACGTCGACAGCCGGCGTCAGCGCGGTGACGTGTTCGGGCACCCGTGGCGCGGCGGAGACCTGCGCAGCGGCCGCCCGCATGTTGTCCTTCGCGGCATCGATGGCCTCGACGGCCTCGGCATGTGCCTGGGTGGCCTCGGCCAGCTTCGCTTGCGACTTCTCGAGCGCCGACACCGCCTTGGGGAGTGCCTTGTCGGCCTTGTCGAGTGCCTTGACGAGCTTGGCATGGCCGTCGTCCTCGGGCGAGGACGCGGTGACCGCAGCCTGCGCTTCACTGAGCCCTTCGGTGGCCGAGGTCAGCGCTGCCTGCTTCTTGGCGACGTCGTCGTCGGCCTTGCCCATGGCCTGCTCGGCCTTGGCTGCGGCTTCCTCGGCTGCTGCGATCTCGGCCTCGGCGCCGGCGATCGCTTGGCGGAACGCAACATCGATCTCGTCTTGATGGACGTCGAAGAAGCGCGTGCGACCGAAGAAGGTGAGCACGACCTGTCGCGTCATGTAGAAGGCGGTCAGAATGGCCGTGATGAGACCGATGGCCCACAGGACGGGGTTCTCGTTCCAGGCGTACAGAAGGATCTCGTCTTTGGACCAGAAGCCGGCGAACGGTGGGACTCCGGCGATGGCGAGCCAACCGACGATGAAGGTGCCGGCGGTGATCGGCATGAACTTGGTGAGTCCGCCCATGCGGCGCATGTCTTGCTCTTCGTGGAGGCCGTGGATGACCGAACCCGAACCGAGGAACAGCAGCGCCTTGAAGAACGCGTGGGTGACCATGTGGAAGATGGCGGGCACATAGCCTCCGACCCCGATGGCGAGGAAGAGGTAGCCGAGCTGACTGACGGTCGAGTAGGCGAGCACCTTCTTGATGTCGGTCTGTACCAGGGCGGCGAGGGCGGCAACGAGCGCCGTGATCGCTCCGACCCAGGCAATGGCGCTGGTCGACCACGGATCGGCCTGAGCCAGGATCGGGTTGATGCGAACCAGCAGGTAGACGCCGGAGGTGACCATGGTGGCGGCGTGGATCAGCGCCGAGACCGGCGTGGGGCCGGCCATGGCGTCGGGCAGCCAGACGAAGAGCGGGATCTGGGCCGACTTGCCGGTGGCGGCGAGCAGGAACAGCAACACGGCTGCCGTGGCGATGCCCGAGGAGAACTCGCTGGTGAGGACGTCGGCGTAGCGAATCGAGCCGATGGCGCCGAAGACGACGAACGTGCCCAGCATGAACCCGAAGTCGCCGACGCGGTTGGTGACGAAGGCCTTCTTGCCCGCCGAGGCGTTGGACTCGCTGGTGAACCAGAACGAGATGAGCAGGTAGGAGCAGGCACCGACGCCTTCCCAACCGAGGAAGGTGAGGAGCAGGTTGTCGCCGAGCACCAGGATCAGCATCGAGGCGGCGAAGGCGTTCAGGTAGATGAAGAACTTCGAGAAGTTTGCATCTCCGTGCATGTATCCGACCGAATACAGGTGGATGAGTGTGCCGACGCCCGTGACGAACAAGCACATCGTGATCGAAAGCGGATCGACCAAGAAGCCGACATCGACGCGGAATGAACCGGCCGGCACCCAGGTGAAGATCGTCTGGATGAAGAACCGGTCGTCGGGTTCTTCCGCCAGCAGCCCGAGGAACACCAGCACGGTCGACAGGAAGCTGCCACCGACAGCGGCAGTTGCGACCCAGCCGGCCACCGGCTCACCGAGCCGGCGACCGAAGGCCATCAGGAACAAGAAACCCGCAAGCGGGAGTGCGGGGATGAGCCACGCTGCTTCGACCATGGCGCTATCCCTTCAGCTGCACGAGGTCATCGGCAGTTGCTGTTGGGCGTCGGCGCAGCAGGGCGACGACGATCGACAAACCAACGACCACCTCGGCGGCGGCAACCACCAGTACGAAGAAGACCGCCGTCTGACCGGCGATGTCATTGAGTGCCTTCGAGAAGGCGACGAATGAGATGTTGACCGCGTTGAGCATCAACTCGACGCACATGAACATGACCAGTGGATTGCGTCGAGTCAGCAGACCGATCGTCCCGATCGTGAACAACACCGCGCTCAAGACCAGATACCAGGTTTGGGTCACCTCCATGAGGCCACCTCGCTTGTCATGTTTGTCTGCACGTTGGCCTCGGGGGTCATCGGTTCGCGGTGCCCGGCTCGTCGACCACGAGGTCTTCCGCTCCTTCGTTGCGCACGAGGACCACGGCTCCCACCGTGGCGATCGTGAGCAACAAGGCAGTGGCCTCGAAGGCGAAGAGGTTACGGGTGAAGAGATCTCGCGCCAGCGCCACGATGTTGGAATCGGGCTCCTGGAGGTTGGCCGGGTCGTCCGAGGACGGACTGCCGGCCTTGATCCCGGGAGCGTCGAGCGCCTGGCTCATCTCGGGCTGGCCGGTGATCGCGACGGCGCCCTTGCCATCATCGGACCCCGACAGGAAGAGCCCACCGAGAATCAGGAGGAACAAGAGCGCACCGCCGGCGAAGGCGGCGGGCCGCTGATTCACCAACGGCTCGGTCTGGATGTCTTCGACCTTGTCGACACCGAGGAGCATGATGACGAAGAGGAACAGCACCACGATGGCACCGGCGTAGACGACCACCTGGACGAGCGCGAGAAAGTGCGCCTCTTGGAGCACGAAGAGCACCGCAACGCCGAAGAAGCTGGCGACGAGTGACAGCGCAGCACGAACCGGGTTGGGGTTGACCACCACACCGATCGCACCGCCGATGACGATGATCGCCGAGACGATGAAGACTGCGACATCCATCAGTGATGACCTCCGTGGCTGTCGTGGTCGTCGTGGCTGACGACCTCGGGTTCGGGATCTTCGCCATGCTGCCCCTGTTCGGGGGCGCGGACGCCGTAGCCGAGCTCGCCGGCCCAGCCGACCGTTCCCTCGTAGGACGCCTTGCCCGACGAGGAGGTGGCCCGCATCCATCCCGAGGTGTGCTCGTCGTCGCCGGGCCGCCAGTCTTCCCACGGCAGGAACTGGGGCTTGCCGTCGTCGCCGACCAGGAGTTCGTTCTTGGTGTAGATGGCGTCGCTGCGATTGGTGAACGAGAACTCGAAGAGCTTGGTTTCGGTGATCGCCTGGGTCGGGCACGCCTCGACGCACAGGTCGCAGTGGATGCAACGCAGATAGTTGATCTCGTAGATGAACCCGAACCGCTCACCGGGTGACTTGGGATCATCGACCGGGTTGTCGGCGCCTCGGACGTAGATGCACTTGGCCGGGCACACGCCGGCACAGAGCTCGCAGCCGATGCACTTCTCCATGCCGTCTTCGTAGCGATTCAGCACGTGGCGACCATGGAGCCGTGGCGGCTTGGGCGCCTTGGTGTCGGCCTTTTCACCGGGCCGCCCACCCCGGTACTCACGAGTGGTGACGCCTTCGCCCCACTTCTTGAACGTGACGGCGAATCCTTCGAGGTAACCCATCAGTGATCAGCTCCGGTGGCGGGTGCGGTCGCCCGTGGGGTCGTGGCTCCCGCGAGGGTGGGAACGACTGCGAGGCCGGCTTTCTCGAGACGGTCTTGGCGAGCGTTCTTCGACGCCTTGACCACCAGCGAAGCGCCGATCCCGAGGCCGACGATGGCGATCATGATGGCGATCAGGGTGTCGGCCGTCGCGTCGTCGGTGATCCCCAGGTTGCCGTCTTGGGAGATGCGAATGGCGCCGAGGACGAGCAGCCAACCGAGGGACAGGGGGATGAGCAGCTTCCAGCCGAGGTCCATCAGCTGGTCGTAGCGCAACCGAGGCAGCGTGGCCCGGAACCAGACGAAGGTGAACAGGAAGAAATTCAGCTTGAACAAGAACCAGAGCAACCCACCGAAGGCTCCGAGCGAGACGTCGGTGAAGGGGATGTCGAACAGCGGCGACGGCCCGCCGAAGAAGAGGGTGACGATGATGGCCGACATGGTGACGGTGTTCATGAACTCGGCGAGAAAGAACAAGGCGAAACGAATCGAGGAGTACTCGGTGTGGAAACCACCAACCAGTTCCTGCTCGGCCTCGACCAGGTCGAAGGGCGGCCGGTTGAGCTCGGCGGTGCCGGCGATCAAGAAGACCAGGAACGGAATCACGCCGGTGGCCACGAGGTGCCAGTTCTGGATACCACCGACCTGGTTGGCCACGATCTGGTGCGTGCTCAGTGAACCGGCCACCATGATGACCGCCGCCAGCGAGAGACCGAGCGCCGCTTCATAGGAGATGGCCTGCGCCGTGGCACGGATCGAACCGAGCAGCGGGTACTTGGATCCCGATGACCAGCCGGCGAGCATGACGCCGTAGATACCGATCGAGCTCATGGCCAAGAAAAGAGGATGCCGACCGGGACATCGGCCACCTGCCAGTAGAACTCACGGCCTCCGATGGTGCTCGAACCGGATCCACCCTCACCGAAGTTGCCGGCGATCGGGATGAGGGTGAACGTCAGGAACGCCGGTACCAACGACAGATACGGCGCCAGCTGGAAGACGAAGCGATCCGCCTTGGTGGGGATGATGTCTTCCTTCATGAAGAGCTTGGTGCCGTCGGCCAGGGTCTGGAACAAGCCGAAGGGACCGGCGACGTTCGGGCCGATGCGGTTCTGCAGGCGACTGACGACCTTGCGTTCGTACCAGACCATGAACATGGTGGCCACGAGGCAGATGGCGAAGGCAGCGACGACCATGACGACCACGATCACGAAGTCCCAGAAGTCGACGCCGTCACGGAGAAATGGATGTCCCATCAGCTTGCCGTCACTCGCAGGTCGGTGACCAGTCGGTCAGTGGATACCAGGACACCGGGATCGAAGCCGGGCAATCGGAACGGCACTCGTGCGGTGCCCTTGGCAACGGCAGGCGACGAACCGACCGGCGCTGTCACCTTCCCGCCGGCAAACTCGATGGTGACCTCGCTGCCCGCAGCAACGCCGAGAGCGGCGAAGTCAGACGGCGAAAGCTCGAGCCTGGCCTCTGACGGCAGGTGCGCGAGCGACGCCGACTGTTGCACGGTTGTTCCGAGATCCCAGAGCTTTCGATCAATCACCAGTCGGAGACCGTAGCCGTCTGCGGCGGGCGCGACGACCGATGCGGCAGATGGCACGGTCCAATCTCGGCCGATATCGAGCAACGGTCCGTCGGCGGCAGTCAGGAGAGCGTCGAAATCGACTGCGGCAAAGGAGCGCACGTTGGCCGTGAGGTCGGCCCGCAACTCGGCGAGCGTGCCGAAACCGAGGTCGGCGCCCATGGCTGCTGCCACTTCGGTGGCGATCATCCAATCGGCGCGTGCTTGGCCCGGCGGCGTGACCTTCGCCTGGAGCGGACTGATGCGCCCCTCGATGTTGACGAAACTGCCGTCGACCTCGCCGAAGGCCGCGGCGGGAAGCACGACCTGCGCTCGGCTCGACGACTCGGTCAGGAAGAGATCGACCGAGATGATGGTCTCGACGCTGTCGAAGGCTTCCTCGACCAGCGCTCGGTTGGGGTGGTCGACGAGCGGGTCGGCCCCGAGCAGGACGAGGGTCTTGATGACACCGTTCGCAGCAGCGTCGCAGCATGGCGTCGGCGTCGAGACCAGGCTCGACCAACGCGTCGCCACGAGTGTCGACGCCGGGAGTGAGTCCGAGTTCGAGCGCACCCATGATGTTGCCGCGCCGGAGGGCAGGCAGCACCTTCAGGTGCGGTGCCGCTTTGCGCAGGTGCTCGACCGCAGCCAGAGCGAACGAGGCGTCTTCGGCGAGGTTGGCTCGACCGAGCACCACCGTGACCGGACGGCCCGAGGTGATGAGCTCACCCGCCTTGGCCAGCGCGGCGGGGTTGACCCCGGGAATCGAGCGGTTGAGATCGCCGGTGGCGATCGCGTCGGCCACCACGCCGGCATTGCCCGGCAAGGGTCGCAGCGAAGCGGCAGCGTGCGGCAACAGCGAGGTGGCGGTCGGGGTGATCTCGATGATCGAGGCGCCGTCGAACTCCGCCGCATGGCGCAGACGCAGAAACAGCGTTGGCAGCTCTTCCTTGGGATCGGCGCCGAGCAGGACGATCACACCACCGGGTGCGACGGTTTCGGCGATGGTGGCGCGAGGCATGGCCAGGATCGCTCGATCGGGAAGCCCATCGGAGAGTTGGGCATCGATGTTGGTGACACCGGCGACCGAGCGCAACAGCTTCGACCAGGCGTACTGCCCTTCGACCGGCAGGCGCGCACCGCCGAGCACGCCGACTCGATCGGGGTCTGCTTCGATCGCCGCGGCAACGGTCTTGGCAGCCGAGGCCCAACGAGTGGGTTCGAGATCCGCGCCGTTGCTCGTGCGGGTGAGCGGCACCCGAAGCCGCTCGTCGGAATTGGTCGCTTCGTAGGCGAAGCGCTCCTTGTCGGACAGCCACGACCAGTTGACGGCGTCGGAATCCACCCCGAGCACCCGAAGGAGGCGGTCACGCGACGACTGCATCACCACTCGTGCGCCGGAGGCGTCGACGGTCGAGGTGGACTCGTTCTCGGCCAGGTCCCAGGGGCGAGCCTTGAACCGGTAGGGCTCGGCCGTCAACGCCCCGACCGGGCAGATCTGCACGGTGTTGCCACTGAAGTACGACGAGAACGGATGATCGGGAAAGGTGTTGACCTGGGTGTCGGCACCGCGCCCGATGAAGTGGATGAGCGGGTCGCCGGCGACCTCTTTGGAGAAACGAGTGCAGCGATCGCACAGGATGCATCGCTCGCGGTCGAGGTACACCAGATCGCTGATCGGGATCGGCTTTTCGTAGTGCCGCTTCTCTTCGACGAAGCGGCTCTCGCCGGGCCCGTACGCGTAGGCGTTGTCTTGCAGCGGACACTCGCCGCCCTTGTCACAGACCGGGCAGTCGAGCGGATGGTTGATGAGCAACAGTTCGAGGACACCGTCTTGGGCGGCCTTGGCCGACTCGACCTCGGTGTTCACCTTCATGTCGGGAGTGACCGGCAACATGCAGCTCGGCTGCAGGCTCGGTCCGCGTCCGCCGTCGACCTCGACGAGACACATGCGACACATGCCCACCGGTGTCATCCGTGGGTGGTAGCAGAAGCGGGGGATGTGGACGCCGTTGCGTTCGGCCGCGTCGATCAGCAGCTCGCCTTCGTTGGCCTCACAGGGGGTGCCGTTGAGCACGAACGGCACACCGGTGACGGCTGGCGTTGGGTCGGTGGCGGTCATCAGTGCGCTCCTGACACAGCGGATGCTGATGTTGCTGCGGATGCTGATGTTGCTGCGGATGCTGATGTTGCTGCGGATGCTGATGTTGCTGCGGCGGCGGTGTTGGCCGGGTTGGCCGCGATCTTCGCTTCGAACTCGTCTCGGAATCGCCGGATGGCCGAGGTGATCGGGGCGACCGATGATGGGCCCAGTGGACAGATCGTGGTCTGCTTCGGCGGGAAGGGCACGGCCGTGAGGCCGGCTTCGGGGTGAGCAGCAACGGGATAGGGCCCGGGACTGATGTTCTCGCCGATCGAGAGCAGCAGCTCGAGGTCGTCGGGTCGACCGTGGCCGTCGAGAATGCGCTGGAGCACCTTCTCTTCCCAGTTGGTGCCTTCACGGCACGGCGTGCACTTGCCGCACGACTCGCGAGCGTAGAAACGAACGAGACGAAGCGCCGACTTCACCGCGCACGAGGTGTGGTCCATCACGATGATGGCACCGGAACCGAGCATCGAGCCCTCGGCGCCGGCAACCCGGGCTTCGAGAGGGACGTCGAGCTGTTCGGGGAAGAACCAGGGAGCGGAACCGCCACCGGGGACGAACGCCTTGAGTTCGTTGCCGTCCTTGATCCCCTGGCCGAAGTTGTCGCCGTAGAAGAGATCTCGGAACGTGGTGACGCCCTGCTCGACTTCGTAGACGCCGGGGCGGTTCACGTGGCCGCTGACCGCGACCATGCGGGTGCCGGGCGATGCCTCGGAACCCATCTTCTTGTATTCGATGGGTCCGTGGTTCACGATCCACGGCACATTGGCCAGGGTCTCGACGTTGTTCACGATGGTCGGCTTGAGATAGAGGCCCTTGGCCGCGGGGAAGAAGGGCGGCTTCAGACGCGGCATCCCACGATTGCCTTCGAGCGATTCGATGAGCGCCGTCTCTTCGCCGACGATGTAGGCGCCGGCCCCCCAGTGGAGTACGACGTCGATCGAGACGTCGGAACCAAGGATGTTCTTGCCGACGTAGCCGGCGGCGTACGCCTCGTTGAGCGCCTGAGCGACTCGCTCTTGGGCCAAGGCCATCTCGCCTCGGATGTACAAGAAGCACTGGTTGAGACCCGAGCGCGTAGCAGGTGATGACGGAGCCCTCGATGAGCTGGTGCGGATCACGCTCCATGAGCAGGCGGTCTTTGTAGGTGCCGGGCTCGGACTCGTCGCCGTTG
This sequence comes from uncultured Acidimicrobiales bacterium, assembly GCA_963698395.1. Taxonomy (GTDB): domain Bacteria; phylum Actinomycetota; class Acidimicrobiia; order Acidimicrobiales; family SZUA-35; genus JBBQUN01. Next base: position 925,860 of record CAVOQQ010000003.1, on the reverse strand, counting down.
ACGACGAGATAGCGGGGCCAGACCGGCGGCATGAATCCCCACTTGATGCCGGCGGGGAAGCCGGCGCCGCCGCGGCCGAGGAGCACGGCCTCTTTGACCTCACCGGCGACCTCGGCTGGTGACATGGTCAGCGCCTTCTTCAGCGCGGCGTACCCGTCGGTCGCCAGGAACCGATCAAGGGTGAAGGAGTCTTCGTAGGTGAACCGACTACTGACGACCTTGGGGCCCTCGTTGTCGACGTAACCCGCTGCGTGGGGGATGTAGGCGTTGGTGGCCATCTACGCTCTTTCCGGGGCCGCGTCGGCCTCTCGGCTGGCAAACCAGTCCGGCTTGGTCGTCTGTTCGGGAGGGGCGATGCCCCCGAGGCGGTCAGCGGGGATGTGCTGACGCACGATCCCCAGCGTGCCGTGGTCGGGGATATCGGCTCGTTTGCCGCTGCGCAGTTCGTCGACGAGGCGGTCGAAGTCGTCGAACGTCACCCGATTCTCGAAGCGGTAGTTGACGGCGAGACACGGCGCCTCGGTACATGCGGCGATGCACTCGACATCCTCGATCGTGAAGAGCCCGTCGTCGGTGGTGCCTCCGGCACGGATACCGAGCGTCGTCTCGGCGTGGTGCAGGAGTTCCTCACCACCCATGAGCTGGCAGCTGAGGTTGGTGCAGATATTGATCTTGTACTTGCCGACCGGGTGGCGCACGAACATCTCGTAGAACGAACAGGTGCCGAGCACCTCGGCCGGCGTCACGCCGACCAGTTCGGCCAAGTGCTCCATGGCGTCGTCGGCGACGTAGCCATCTTGTTCCTGGGCCAGATGCAGGAGCGGGATCAGTGCAGATTTCGGACGCGGATACCGACCGATGATCTCCTTGGCCAGCGTCTCGTTCGCAGCATTCAAGCGACTCAACGGTCTACCTCTCCCAGGATCGGGTCAGCCGACGAAATGATGGCGACCGCGTCGGCGAGAAGGCCGTCGGCCATCATGTGCGGCAGCGTTTGCAGATTGATGAAACTCGGCGGGCGAATCGACATGCGGTAGGGCTTCGATGTGCCATCGCTGACGATGTAGCAGCCGAGTTCGCCCCGGGGTGACTCGACGGCGGCGTACGCCTCGCCCTCGGGAACCTTGAAACCTTCGGTGAAGATCTTGAAGTGGTGGATCAGCGCTTCCATCGACTCGTCGATGCGGGCCCGCGGCGGCGGTGTGACCTTGGTGTCTTGCACCCGGTAGTCGCCCTTCGGCATGAGCTCGAGAATCTGGTGGAGGATCCGCATCGATTCGCGGATCTCGTTGAGCCGAATGGCGAACCGATCGAACGAGTCGCCGTAGGTACCCACGACGACATCGAACTCGACCTGGTCGTAGGCGAGGTAGGGCTGGTCGCGGCGCAGGTCGGCGGCAATGCCGGTTGCCCGCAACAACGGCCCGGTGGCCGACAGCGCCATGGCTTCTTCGGGCCCGAGGACGCCGACGCCCTGCAACCGGTCACGCCAGATGGGTTGCCCGGTCATGAGGATGTCGTACTCTTCGAGCCGATGGGGCAGCATCTCGAGCAGTTGGAGCACTTCGGTGCGCCAACCGTCGGGCAGGTCGGCAGCAACACCGCCCGGACGGATGTAGTTGTGATTCATCCGCAAGCCGGTGACCGACTCGAAGAAACGCAGCACCTGCTCTCGCTCGCGCCAGCCGTAGATCATCATCGAGACCGCCCCGAGGTCCATGCCGTTGGTGGCCATGAACAACAGGTGCGACGAGATGCGGTTCATCTCGGTCATGAGCATGCGGATCCAGGTGGCCCGCTCGGGAATCTCGACGCCGAGCAACTTCTCGGTGGCGAGCGAGAACGCGAGCTCGGTGAACAGCGGCGATGCGTAGTCCATCCGGGTGACGTTGGTAGACCCCTGCAGGTAGGTGAGGGCTTCGGCCTGCTTCTCCATGCCGGTGTGCAGGTAACCAACGACCGGCTTCGATCGCCGGACGGTCTCGCCGTCCATCTCGAGCATCAGCCGCAGCACCCCATGGGTCGAGGGATGCGATGGGCCCATGTTGATCAACATGGTCTGATCGTTCTCGTCGACGAGCGGCGCATCGGCCAACTCGGCCATCTGCACCTCGGACATGCGCAGCACCGCATGGCGGCGCGGGAGGAGATGGAGTTGGCCCTCGGGGGGTTGCGACGACGCGGGCGCAGCGGTGTCGGTGGGACGTTCGGTGAGCGTCATTGGTGCTCCTAGCGCGCGCCGGGCGCGCCCTTGAACTGCACGGGGATGGCGCCGATGGCGTAGTCCTTGCGCAACGGATGCCCTTGCCATGACTCGGGCATCAGGATGCGCGAGAGATCGGGATGGTCGATGAATTCGATACCGAACAGGTCGTAGACCTCTCGCTCGAGAAAATCGAATCCGGGATAGAACCTGGTCAGCGAGGAAACGGCCGGTGCATCGGCGGGCAACTGGACCTTGGCCCAGAGGCGGCGATTGCCCTCGATATCGGCGAAGGCGGCAACCACTTCGAACCGCTCGCCGACGACGCCGTCGGGCAGCGGTCGATGGCCCTTGTAGGTGAGGTAATCGACCGCCGTGAGGTCGAGGCCCATGGTGAAACCGTCGGCCAGCAACGTTCGGGCGAGATCGACCCACTGATCCGGCGTTGGGTGCAGGACGAGCCGCTCGCCGGATTCGTCGGCGAGAACGCCGTAGCGCTCAGGCGGCGCCGGTGGTGGAACTGCGTCGTCGACCTCGGTCTCGGTGCTGTCGGCCATCACTGACGCCCCAGGGTGATCAAGCTGGACTCACCAGCGGCGTTGCGCTCCTCGATCATGATGCCGGCACCGGCGCCGGTGGCCGCTCGGCGGCGCATGATCTCGCCGGTCTCGATCTTGTTGTGCAAGGTGTTGATCGCATGGATCAGGGTCTCGGGGCCGGGCGGGCAGCCAGGGGCATAGACATCGACCGGAACGATCTGATCGACGCCCTGCACGATGGCGTAGTTGTTGAACATGCCACCTGACGAGGCGCAGACGCCCATCGAGATGACCCACTTGGGTTCCATCATCTGGTCGTAGACCTGGCGGAGCACCGGAGCCATCTTCTGGGAGACTCGTCCGGCAACGATCATGATGTCGGCCTGGCGAGGCGAGGCCCGAAAGACCTCCATGCCCAGGCGAGCCATGTCGTAGTGCGAACCGCCCGCAGCCATCATCTCGATGGCACAGCAGGCGAGGCCGAAGGTTGCCGGCCAGGACGACCGGGCGCGAGTCCACTTGATGAACGATTCGAGCTGGCCGGTGAGCACATTGTGCTCCATGCCCTCGAGGCCATGCGCCTGGATGTCGGAGAAGCCCATCAGGCCACGTCCTCTCTGGCGCCGACGACGGCCACCGTCGTTCGGTCGGGCACCCGCACTTCGTCGAAGCGACCCTCGAGGCCGACCCGGCGAATGGTCGTGGTGGTGGTACGGGTGTTGGAGCGCATCTCGTGCTGTCGGGTGTTGACCTGGAGGGGGCCCCAATCGAGCGCTCCCTTGGAGATCAGGTAGAGGAACGACTCGAACACCAGCACGGAGAAGACGATCATCGCAACGAGGCCGGGCAGCGCCAGCTCGCGGTGGATCATCGCCCAGGGATACAGGAAGATGATCTCGATGTCGAAGATGATGAAGAGCATCGCCACGAGATAGAAGCGGACGGGGAACCGCTGCGGCGGTTCCCGACCGGGCACGATGCCGCACTCGTAGGGGGCGTACTTCTCGACCGTGGGACGGCGAGGAGCAAGCAGCTTCGAGGCAACGAAGCTGCCAGCGGCAAAGAGCACCGCCAAGACCGTCAACGCCAGAATCGGCAGATATTGGGCCATGGGTGTCCTTTCGTTCTCGGGTGTTGTTGGGATGCTAGAGCGAGAAGGTCATGGTCCAAAGGGGCCAAAGGTCCGAATCAGCGTCGGACGGCGAACCACTCGGTCAAGCGTTGGCGACGATCTCGGCCTCGTGATTGTCACGAACGTGAAGTGCGTAACAGAACACCGCGAAGAGGATGCCGTTGAAGAGGGTGAACATGGCGGGGGTGAAGCGTAGGCCGCCGAAGAGCCAGGGCAACGGGCCGCCGCGATCACGTTCCATCACGACGTTGTAAATCGGCTTCTCTGGGTCGACCTGGGCGATCGGTGGCGCCTCACCGGGCAGGGTCGGCTGTTCGGTGACGCCCTGCACCTGGATGACCATCAGTTCTTGCGTATGGATCGCGTGAAGGGTCATCGTGTCGAGCTTGTGCAGCACCCGAGCCGGTGCGTCGGTGAAGGTCTCGACCCACTGGTTCTTGTCGGGATCGTCGGCGTCGATGTCGGGATCGAGCAACGGCTTTCCGCCGATGTTGTAGGCACCGTAGACCAGTGGCAGGTAGTCGCTGGTGGCCTCATAGACCTCGAACTCGGCGAGGTACTCACCGGCCAGCGACGTGGCCTCGCCCCGCGCCGGATCCGAGGTCGACAGATAACGCCAACTGGCGAACGCGTCTTCGTTCTCACGCACGTACTCGACCGCCTGGGCCTGGGCGATGTCGGGGTCGTCGGAACTCACGCCGTCGCCAGGGTCGGCTTCGTCGAGGGCGAAACCGAGCTCCTGGGCCCGCTCACTCTCAGCCAGATCGAGATTCTCCGGAACGATCTCCACGAGCTCCCAGGTGGGGGCTTGACCGCGCCAGCCGATGCCGTAGACAGTCCAGAAGATGCCCATCAGCATCATCCAGCCGAACAGGGCCGCACCGGAGATGAGTCCGCCGGTTCGCGAACCGGAGTTGGTGGCAACGAGCAGGTAGGTACCGCCGATGAGCACCACCACGCCGACCATGACCGACAGGAGGCCGCGGATGAACGGGTCGAAGCCGAGCCCGTCGATGAACGACAGCATGTGAATCATCTAGAGACCTCGCTCGTAGTCGATGACCGCCTGGATCAACGAGGGCGGAAGGGTCGAACCGAAGCCGGGCATCATACCGGCGTGGCTCTGACCGCCGCGTCCGTAACCGGCACCGGCGTTGGCTCCGGAGTACACGAAGTCGTAGTGCGCCTGGCTCGTTCGCTCCGGCATGTCGACGACCTCGCAGTCGCCGCCCAACCGGCCGTCGGGAAACTCGAGCACCTGCCCGGAGAGTTCGGACTCTTCGAGCACCGGGGGATCGGCGAATCCGTTGGTCGTCGCTGCGCCCTCAGGAGCGTCGTCGGCCAAGACGAGCGGGATCTGCGGGTCGTAGGGGTACGCGTTGGCGGCGACGCCGCCCGGTTCCCACAGGTTCGACACGAAACCGCAGGCGGCGAGATCGCCGGAAACCTCGCCCTCTTCGAGGATGATGAACGGGCGAGGCTCGCCATCGGCATCGACGAGATTCGAAAGCGGAACACCCTTTTCGTCGAGCTGGATCCGGGTCTCGCCATCGGCGCCGAGGAGGTAGTTGCGACCGTCCTCACCGGTGAGGCCACCCGAGGGGAGCCATCCGCCGTCGAGTGTGATCTCGACACCGCTGCTCTCGATCGTGTGGGTTGCGCCGGTGTCGGGCAACTTCCAGCTGTCATCCGGGAACCGTTCGAGGACGGACCCGCCACACAGGTTGTAGCCGATACCGGACGGGTCACCGCCACCGCAACCGGCGACGCCCTCGTCGAGGATGTCGGGCGACACGTCCGGACCGAGCGACCAACCGGCGGTATGGCAACGGCCACAGCTCAAGGAACCCGCTTGGTAGCCAGAGAACAGACCGAGATTGAACACGGCTTCGCCGACGGTGGAGAACTCACCGTCGTCGAGCGAACGCTGGACCTCGCCGATGATGCCATTGGTGAGTTCATTCGCCGCCTCTTGCCCTGCGGCGGGATCTTCGGACTCGCTGATGGCGACCGGGTCGAGCGTCTGCACCTGCAGGGTGGCGATGTAGGCGATGATCTCTTCGATGTTCTGCGAGGTGAGCGGACCGCCACCAGGAGTTCCCCAAGCCGCCATCGGCGAGCCCGGGCGGCCATAGTTGAGGATGTAGGTGACTTCCTCTTCGGAGTAGCGCAGCAGCACGTTGTTGAGCGCCGGCGCAACCCAGTTGGCATTGGCGATGAACTGGCCGTCGGCGTCTTGGAGCACGTACGCGGCACCGCCGCCGACACCGCCGGCCGCGTGACAGTTCACGCACTGGGCGCCATTGAGGTAGAGGCGTGAACCGAAGACCTCGAACCGGAAGTCGAAGGCATCGACGGCGCCCTCTTGGCGCCCCGGTTCGGCCAGCCAGTAGAACGGCAGCGCCATCGCGATGAGTCCGAGGCAGACCAGGGCAAAGCTCAACGAGCGATCGAGTTTCGGGCCCTCGAGCTCTTCATCGGACAAGTACTCGCGCTTGTTGGCCGCCAGCTCGAGCTCGGACCCGAGCTCGGGCTTGGCCTGGATCATGTTCCTGATGAACAGGGCGATGTAGAGGATGAAGACGATGACGGCAACGGTGAGACCGATGGCCCGGAAGTTTGCTGCAAGCAGCATGGATGAGTTCATCAGTGTCCCTCCGAGGCCCCGATGCAGTTGGGACCCTCGGCCTCTTGACCGGTGGTGTTGGTGCCGATGGGCGGGCCTTGGATGACCTGTCCGGTATCGACGATCAGCTCATTGGCTGCGTTGACTTCCATCGGGAAGCGGTCCATGCCTCGTGGAGCCGGTCCGCCCTTCTTCTCACCGACTCGGTTGTACTGCGAACCGTGACACGGGCACTCGAACCATTGCGAGGTGCCGCATTCAGGGACTCGGCAGCCGAGGTGAGGGCAGGTCTGATACAGGGCCGTGACGCCGGCGTTGAGACCTTGCTCGACCTGGGGGTAGAAGGCGTACTGGGTGACGGCCTTCTCGAGCGCCGTGCGGGGGTACTCGGTGACCCACATACGGCCTTCGGGAACGTAGAAGAAACCGCCGCCGGCGATGATGGCCGCTTCGATGTCAGGGATCCGACCGACATTGATCTTGGCGCCGAAACCGCTCGCACCCTGCGGCCACAGGAACCCGATGGCCGCGGCGCCGAAGCCGGAGAGCCCGAGTCCGAACATCGCGATGATGCTGCGATTGAGGAACTGACGACGAGCGACGCCGAGGGTCTCGGGGTCTGGCGGAACGTAGGCGACCGGAGCGGAGGAGCCGGCGGCGACGAGCTCGCCCGACTGTTCCTGACGAGCCAGCGCCTCGACGGCACGGCCGGTGACCGCCGGCGCCGCAGCGTCGGCACCGACCGTCACCGGCCGGTCACGTTTGACGGTTTCACCCGAGAGCTGCCCGAGCGCGGTGTTGGTGTCCTTGCGGCGGAGCGATGTTGCCACCCCCACCATGGCGAGTAATGCCAAGACGACGACGGCGGCGATGATGTAGCCAATCACGTGCGTTTCCTCTTTCTCTCAGAGCTCGAAGAACAGTCCGTCATTCCAAGGGAAGACGAAGTTGAAGCCAGGTCCACGGAAGAAGGATCCGATGAGCACGAGCACGGCCCAGAACATCATGAACACCGTGAACATGGAGACGGCGAACTTGCGGTCTTCTGGCTTGTTGGACGGGCCTTTGTCGATGTAGGGGACCATGGTCAAGATGATCAGACCGATGCCGGGGATGGTCACGCCCGCCACCATGGGGTGGAAGAGGGTGAGCAGCTCCTGGAGGCCGAGGAAGTACCACGGCGCCTTCGATGGGTTCGGGGTCTGGTTGACGTTGGCCAGTTCCAGCAATGGAGCGTTTGACCAGATCGAGAAGAAGGTGAGGAAGCCCAGGCAGAAGAGGGCGGCACCGAACTCGACCACGATGAGGTGCGGCCAGGTGTGCACCTTGTCGTGGGGGGTCATCTTGATGTCTTGGATCGAGCCGGACTTGACCACGGTGAGCAACCGCTGGGTGTGGCCTCCGGGCCCACTCATGACCGGCGCATCGGCGACCGCCGTGGCCGCAGCAACGGCAGTTCCGGCACCGGCACCAGCGGGGGCGACGGCCGTCTCGGCGCCCTTCGACTTGGCCGACTTCGACCGCTGCAACAGGTGTGCCGGGATCTTGGACGCAGCAGGGTCGGTGGGGGCATCGCTGGCGGCAGCCGGAGCAGGCTCGGGGGCAGCAGCAGCGCCCTCGGCCTTCTTTCGTGCCTCTTCGGCTCGCTTGCGGAGATGTTCTGGGATCTCAGTCATGGATGCAGTCTCTTTGGTGTCGAACGGAGGAAGCGTAGTGGGGGGAGCGCAGGCCTACAGCGGACCGCTGATCCCACCATCCTTGCGTACCCGCCAGAAGTGGATGGCCATGAAGATGACCGTGACGAAGGGGAGCATGAGCACGTGCAGCACGTACCAACGCAGCAGGGTGTCGGTACCGATGACCTTGCCGCCGAGGAGCACGAAACGAACCTGGTCACCGAAGACCGGCGTGTAGCCCATCATGTTCGTTCCCACGGTCACAGCCCACAGAGCGAGCTGGTCCCAGGGGAGGAGGTACCCGGTGAAGGAGAGGAGGAGGGTCATCTGCAAGAGGATGGTGCCGATGACCCAGTTGAATTCTCGGGGTGCCTTGTAGGCGCCGTGGTAAAAGACCCGGGCCATGTGCAAGAACACCGACAGCACCATGAGGTGAGCACCCCATCGATGCATGTTGCGAACGAGCAGACCGAAGGTGACCGAGGTCTGCAGCGTCTGGATGTCGGTCCATGCGGCAGCGGCGGTCGGCCGATAGAAGAACATCAAGAAGATGCCGGTGACCGTGAGCACGATGAACAAGAAGAAGCTCAGCCCACCGAGACACAAGGTGTAGGACACCTTGACGGCGTGCCGCTTCACCTTCACCGGGTGCAAGTGATAGAGCACGCTGTTCATGATCACGTAGGACCGGTTCCGTGGGCTGTCGGTGTAGCCCTTGCGGAACACCGAACCCGGACGGAAGATCGAGTTCCACGTCTGGGAGCCCTGCACCGAATCACCGAGCCCGGAGAGCTGCGTTTGTACCCGCTCGCCGAGAGAGGGCTTGTCTTGGATCGACTTTGCCATGGAGGTTTCCTGTTGCTTCGTTGAAGGGTGTCGTACGTCAGACTCAGGCGAGGCGCATGCCGTAGCCGTAGCCGTAGGAGGTCATTCGTTGATGGAGGTCGCCGGTGGCGTTCGGATCGACGATCTTGCCGAGGATGATCACGCCGGTGGGGCAGCGATCGACACACAGCGCGCAGCGCGTGCACACGTCGTCGTCGATGGTGAAGATGAAGGCATCGTTGGGGTCATCGCCGGGGCGAGCGATGCCGTAGCTCTCGCTGATGACCTCGGTGGGCTGCATGTGGATGCACTTCCACGGGCAGATGTCGACACATCCCTCGCAGGCGATGCACTCCGACTGATCGATGTGGATGAACTGCTTCGGCTTGACGGCCTTGCCGAGGTAGTCGGCGTCGACCTCGACCAGCACATAGTCGTCGCGGAATTCTGGGAGCGGTGGGTTGGCATCAGTCGTGACCATGAATCATCAACCCCGCTTCACCAGGGGACGACCGTAGGTGCTCGTCTCGATCTCCTTGGAGGCAGCGGTGCCATCACCACGGACCTGCCAGTCGCCCCACATCTTGACCATGCCCCCGAGGAAGACGATGTAGATGAGTGCGGCGATGGAGTCGGAGAGCACCCGGTAGGTGATCTCGAAGGGGAACCATCCGCCCCGACTCTGGGCGGTGATCAAGCCCCACGCGTCCCAGATGCGGTCAGCCCGCCAGCTCCACTCGTTCTCGGCGAGGGTGAGCCATTGATGGGGCACGACGCCGAAGACGAGGTAGAGGATGCAAAAGACGTAGACGCTCCCGAACATCGCCTCGCCCCAGGTCGTCCTCGTTCCCTGAGGACGTCGCTTGGCGTACCACGTGATGGCGAGGCTCATCACGACTGCGATCAATGTCGACACCACGAGGGCGACCACGGCGAAACTCCTGGATGGACGAAAAGGGCAGTTCACAGGCCCGTTGGAGAGGTCGGCAAGACGACGCATCCTCGAGACTTTGTGAAGCTCTGCACAATCTACAGTGGGAAAGTGGGTCACCGGCAAACCGGGGGCCGGATAACGAGCACCGTCGGTGTAGCACGCGAATGCCCGCAAGGCGACCTTTTCATCCGATCAGACAGTCTTTCTCACAGGAAAGAAAACTGGGCGAAAGAAATGCATGGTCAAGAATGGGCAGCGGCAACCGATCGGACCTAGCATTGTCCCCTGTTCCGTCCTGACGGACGCGCCCCGACCCCTGGAACCCCCGGACGTATCGTGACCGAGATCCCAGAACATCTTCTCAAGCGAAGCAAGAAGGCCAAGGGCGGTTCCTCCGCCGATGCCGACGCCTCGCCCGCATCTGGCGAGGTGACGCCCGCTGCTGCTGCGGCCGCCGCTCCCGCCGGCGTGCCACCGGCGCTTGCCAAGGCGGCGGCGTCGATGAGCCCCGACAAGCCGGCGGCACCCGAGAAGCCGGTACCGGCCTACATCGCAGCGGCCAACGCCAGGAAGAAGATGCCGATCTGGGCCATGGGCTTGGTGTTCGCCCTGCCGATCTGGGCCTGGATCTACGCTGGCACCATGCAACAACCGGCGGTCGAAGACACCTTTCTCATCGACGCCGCCGAGGTCTACACCGTCGAGGGTGGTTGTGCCGGTTGCCATGGTGCCGGTGGCGGCGGCGGATCGGGATACCAGTTCAGCGGCGGCGAGATCATGCTGACCTTCCCCGAGCCCATCGATCAGATGGTCCACATCGCCCGAGGCTCCGGCGCCATCGCCGGTGAGCAATACGGTGACCCCAACCGCGAAGGCGGCGCCCGGGTCGCCGGCCAGCGAGGCGTGATGCCCGGTTTCTCCGGGGCCAACGGTCTGTCCCTCGAGCATCTCGAGCTGGTCGTCTACCACGAACGGCACATCCTGGGTGGCGAGGAACTCACCAGCGAGGCCTACATCGCCTGGGAAGAGGAACTTCGCGAGAAGATCGAATCCGGTGAGTCCCACGTGATCGACGAGGCCGCCATCGAGTTCCTGCTTTCTTGCGCCAACCCCGAATACACCCCGGGCGCCACCGGCAACCCCGAGGATCCCGAGGCATGCCCCGGTCCCAAGGCGGCCGAAGGTGAAGAAGCGGCCATGGGCGGCTGATTTCTCGTTCATCGACGAACGCAACCACGAAGGGCATCGGCTCACGCCGGTGCCCTTCGTGGTTTTGTGGTGACGGCCATCACAGCGAGGAACTCGTTGAGGAGAATTTGTCCGTCGAGCATGACCAGTCGAGCACGCGTTGGCCCCAACTGCTGCTAGTTGTTGGAGTCACGTTGTTCACCACCGGGGTGAACGCCACTCCATGGCCGGCAGGAGGGCAACCGATGGGTACACGGCGCATGCTTCTCGCCTTGGTGGCGAGCGTCGGCCTCCTCGGTGCGGTGCCGGCCGCTGCCACCGCACCCTCATCAGCTACACCGTCGTCCCTCGCCACGCCGAGCACGGCGATCCTGACGGCGTCGGCGACCGATGTGATCGTCGACGCTCCCTTCGTCATCGAGACGATCGGCGACCTCGACCCGAACGATCCCGCCCTCATCGAGCGGATGGAAGCGGTCGACGCCCAACTCGACCAACGAGCGGCGGCGAACCCGAGGGTCGGACTTGCCCCTGGCCAAGGCGCTGCCCGTGCAGGCTTCGTCGCCTCGTTCGATGCCAATGTGCCAGCCGATGTGCGCGCCGCGGTCGGCCAAGCCGTCGGTACGTGGGGCAGCGTCCTCGAGTCGCCGCTTCCCGTCGTGGTACAGGTCTCGTGGATCTGCCTCGGCGACCCCGGCATCCTCGGCTACGCCGGTGCGTCCGAGATCTACCACTTGGTCGAACTGCCAACCGACTACGGCTACCCCAATGCGCTGGCCAACCTCCTCACGGGTCGAGACCTGAACGGCTCCAACCCGGAAGTGCGCGTGGTGCTCAACGCCGAACTCGCCGCATCGAACACCTGCAGCTTCGCCGCCGACCGTTGGTACACCGGCACCGGCACTCCCCCGGCCACACAGGTCGACATGTTGTCGGTCGTGCTCCATGAAGTGGCCCACGGCATCGGCTTTCTCGGCTCGGCCTGGCGGAAGCCGGGGGCCAACCAGCCAACCCTCGAGTCACCGCCCTACGCGTACGACGCGCTCGTCCACGCCGCTGGTGGCCGGCTTCTCGACCAGCCCGACCCGTCCTCGCAGCTGACCACCGCCCTGTCCATCGATGTCGGGGGCGGCGCTCTCTACGGTCTGTACTCGCCTGGCTACTTCATCAACGGCAGCAGCTTCTCGCACTTCAGTTCCGCCACCACCGGTGGTACTCGAGGCGGTTCGATGATGACGCCCGAACTCGGCTCCGGTTCCGTGCAGCGCACCATCGACGCTGCCGTCCTCGGCGTGTTGACCCAGCAGGGGTGGACCACCACCGGCGCCCCGGTCTCGCCATCACTCGGCGCCACCACCGGCTCGGCGCAGATCGCGCTCACGATCGATCCGAACCTCGCCCAGATCGGTGACGTCCCGCAGACCTATCGCATCCTCGCTCGACGCGGCAACGAGACCGATGCCTCGATCACCGTCAGCGCCAGCCAGTCGTCGGTCACGCTCGGCCCGCTCTACAACGGTTTCGACTACCGCGTCGAGGTCACACCCGAGGCACGAGGCACCGTCGGTGTGACCTCGAACATCTCGGTCACCATGCCCGACACACCGAATCAGCCTCGACAGGTGGCTGCCACCGGTGGGGGGGCAGTGCAAACGATTGCCTGGCAGCCACCGATCGGCGCAGACGGCTCGGAGAGCTACCAAGTCGAGCAACGATTGATCGGCGGCCCCTGGACCTCGATCGGATCGACCAACACCAGCTCGCTGACCACCGCTGCGCTTCCGCAAGGGGTGTATCAGTTTCGCGTCTCGGCCGTTCGCAACGGCCGTCGTGGTCCGAGCGGCGCCTCGCTGCTCGTCGGTGTCTCCGACGGGATCATCCGCCCCCTTCCGCTCGACGGCGAAGTCGGTCGACTCTTCACCGCCTACTTCCTACGCTCGCCCGACCGCTCGGGCTATGACTACTGGCTTCGCGAGCGAGCGTCCGGCACCTCGCTAGCCGACATCTCCTCTGCCTTCGCCGCAAGCACCGAGTTTCGCCAGCGCTACGGCGCCCTCGACGATCCAGCGTTCGTCGACCGCATCTATCGCAATGTGCTCGGCCGAGCAGCCGATGCGGCCGGTCTCACGTATTGGGTTGGGCAGCTGCAGGCCGGGCGCAATCGTGGACAGGTCATGACCGGCTTCTCCGAGTCGCCCGAGTTCATCGCCAACACGGCGACCGTCCGCTCGACGTCGTCGTCGGAGGGGCGGATCTCGCGCCTGTACTTCGCCTCCTTCTTCCGCGAGCCCGACAGCGCAGGGCTCGAGTTCTGGATGAACACCGAACGACGAGGAAGTTCGCTCGAGACCATCGCCGTCGAGATGACCAAGTCACCGGAGTTCGTCGCCACGTACGGCAACATGACCGACGCTCGTTTCGTCGAGCTGGTCTACAACAACGTGCTCACCCGCTCGCCCGACGAGGGCGGCCGCTCCTACTGGCTCGCGCAACTGGCTCGCGGCGTCGACCGCGGCGTCATGATCGCCGGCTTCTCGGCGTCGAAGGAGTTCGTCCTCCGCACCGGCACCCTGCCCTAGCCCTCAGCTTGGTCGACTCTGCTCTGGCCGGCCGGCCCCGAGGCCTCGCCGGTGCGACGCGGGCCGGTCACCTCGCCCGACGGCGATCGGTCAGCAGCCGCCGAGTTCGGCTGCCACCTCGGCCGCAGCCTCGATGGTGCGCTCGATGTCGGCAGCCGTATGGGCCAGGCTCGGGAACATCACCTCGTAGGGGCCCGGGGCCAATGCGATGCCTCGATCGAGCATGCCGTGGAAATACGGGGCGTACCGGCCGACCTCGGCCGCAGCCTTGGCGTCGTCGTAGTCGCGGACCGGTTGGTCGGCGAAGAAGACGCCGAGCAGTGGACCCACCTGCGGAACGGTGGCGGCGACACCGGCGTCGGCGAACGCAGCCCGCAGTCCGTCGGCCAGACGGGTGGCGGTAGCGGTGAGCTCGGCGAACCGGTCGTCGGTCAGCTGATCGAGCGTCGCCAGTCCTGCCGCCATGGCCAGTGGGTTACCCGAGAGCGTGCCGCCCTGGTAGACCGGCCCCAGCGGGGCGACGTTGGCCATGACCTCTCTCGATCCGCCGAAGCAGCCAACCGGCAGACCGCCACCGATCACCTTGCCGAACGCCCACACGTCGGGCTGTACCCCCGACCAGGCGGTCGCTCCGCCGCGTCCCATGCGGAACCCGGTGATCACTTCGTCGAACAACAACAAGGCGCCGACACGATCGCACTCGTCGCGCAACGCCTGGAGAAACCCCGGCTCGGGCTCCACCAGTCCCATGTTGGCCGCCACCGGCTCGACGGCGAGGACCGCAACCGACTCGTCGAGCGTCGGTACGACGTTGTAGGGAGCGACCACGGTGTCGGCCACCGCCGATTCGGGAACACCGGCCGAGCCGACCAAACCCTGGTTGGCGACACCCGAACCCCCGGCAGCCAGCAATGAGTCGGTGTGCCCGTGGTAGCAGCCGGCGAACTTCACCACCTTCGCCCGACCGGTCGCTCCCCGGGCGAGGCGGATGGCCGACATGGCGGCCTCGGTCCCCGACGAGGTCATGCGAACCATCTCGAGACCGGGAACCCAGGCGGTCATCTGCTCGGCCAGCTCGACCTCGAGACGAGTGGGTGCTCCGTAGGTGGTGCCGTTGGCCGCAGCAGCGGTGATGGCACCGATGACCTTCGGGTCGGCGTGACCGAGGATCGAGGCGCCATAGCTCTGGACGTAGTCGAGGTACTCGCGTCCCTCTTCATCCCACACCTTCGCTCCGCTGGCCTTGGCCACGAAGTACGGCGTGCCACCGACCGAGAGGAAGGCTCGAACCGGCGAGTTCACACCGCCTGGTAGAACCTTCTGGGCCCGGGCAAAGAGCTCGTCGTTGGTGGTGGGGCTGTCGGAGTTGGTCACGTGCTCAGTGTGCCAGCATCGAGGCACCGGCACCCAACGGCTCCGCCACGCCCTTTCTCTGCCTTTTCTCCAGGCTCGGGTTCGCCATGCTCGGGCGCTACAGCAGCTCGGCGACCTCACCGGCCAGGTAGGTGAGGATCATGTCGGCGCCTGCCCGCTTGATCGACGTGAGCGCTTCGATCGCAGCGGCGTCGCCGTCGATCCACCCGTTGGCGGCTGCCGCCTTCAGCATCGCGTATTCGCCACTGACATGGTACGCCCCGAGGGGGACGTCGAACTCGGCTCGGGCCCGCGCGATGATGTCGAGATACATGAGGGCCGGCTTGACCATGATCATGTCGGCCCCCTCATCGAGGTCGAATCGGATCTCTTCCATCGACTCCCGGGCATTGCGCGGATCCTGCTGGTAGCCCTTGCGGTTGCCACCACCGGCGATCGTGACGTCGACCGCATCACGGAACGGGCCGTACATCGAGCTCGCGTACTTGGCCGAGTAGGCCAAAATCGCTTGTTTGGTGAAGCCCTCACCGTCGAGCGCGTCGCGGATGGCGGCAACCTGGCCGTCCATCATGCCCGAAGGGGCGATCACGTCGGCCCCAGCCCTCGCCTGGGCGAGGGCGGCCCGCCGATAGAGCTCGAGCGTGCGATCGTTGTCGACGTCACCGCTGTCGTCGACCACGCCGCAGTGGCCGTGATCGGTGTACTCGTCGACGCAGAGGTCGGACATGATCACCAGCTCGCCACCGTGCTGGGACCGCAGATGCTTCAGCGCCATCTGGACCACGCCGTCAGGGTTCCAGGCCTCGGAACCCTCGGGATCTTTGCGCTCGGGAATACCGAACAGGATCACCGCCGGAACGCCGAGCGCCACGAGACGATCGACCTCGGCCAGCACCGACTCCTGCGTGTGCTGTACGACACCGGGCAGCGACACGATCGGTTGCGGCGTCGTGATGCCTTCTCGGACGAACAGCGGGGCGACGAGATCGCTCGGGGTGAGCGTGGTTTCGGCAACGAGGCGACGGAGCGCAGGGGTTCGACGGAGCCGACGGAGACGACGCTGGGGAAAGCTCATGACCCGATGCTACGCACCAAAGCGTCGAGCAACCCGACCTCGGTATGGGGATCGGCCGTGGCAAGCACGTCGAAGCCGGCTGCGACGGCGGCGGCTTTGGTCGACGGGCCGATCGCGACCGCCTTCGGGAGGCGGCGGTTCGGCCGGGGATCGACCGCCCCGACAGCGAGATCGGCGAACCGATTGGCGATCGAGGGCGAGGTCAGCAGCACCACGTCGGCACCGAGCGCGGCTTCGATCGCTTCGGCGCTGTGCTCGGGCGTCGCCATCCGATAGGCGTCGACGCGCTCGACCACGGCTCCCCGCGCCTGTAACCCTCGCTCGATGGTGTCGGCCGCCAGCTCCGCCAGCGGAGCCAGGATCCGGCCGGCTGACGACGAATCCAATGGAAGCTCGCTCGCCAGCGCCTCGGCCGTCGCTGCGCTCGGCTCGAACGATGCCACCCACCCGGCTTCGGCCGCAGCTCGGGACGTGGCCGGACCGACGACCGCCACCCGCAGTGACTCGGGCAGCTGGGGTCGGCGGCCGGCCACCGCTTGCACGGCATTGGCCGACGTGAGGACCAGCCAGTCGAACGAGTCGACACCGGCCAGTGCCTGGTCGAGCGCCGCGCCCGAGTCAGTGGGCTCGGCGAACTCGAGCAGCGGGAGCGCAATGCCGGTCCCGCCGAGCTCGCTGATCGAGGCGAGCAACCCCACCGCTTGGTCAGTCGTCCGGCACACCACGACTCGAAGGCCGGCGAGGACCGACTCCTGCGGCGAGCGGGCGTCGCCGGCGGCCGAGGCCGGCGTCACGACACTCGTTCACGCAGCCGTTGTGCGGCAAGCGTGCCGAGCGACTGCTGATCGACGGCCTGCGCGGGCCCGACCTCGATTCGCTCGATGCGTTGTTCGTCGGCGGAGGCCAGGATGGCTCGCAGCCACAGGTTGCTTTCGTCGTCGACCCATGCGTTGGCTCCGGCCGGCATGGTGCAATCACCGCCCAGCTCGACGAGGAAGTCTCGCTCGGCGCTGACCGTGCTACGCACTGCCGGATCGTCGATGGCGGCGAGCAGTTCGAGCGTCGAGTGGTCGTCGTCACGACACTCGACCGCCAGCGCTCCCTGTCCGACCTGCGGGATCATGACGTCGGCGTCGAGCACATCGACCACTGCCGGCTTGGTACCGAGCCGCTCCAAGGCGGTCGCGGCCATCACCATGGCGGCGAACTGATCGAGCTGCCCAAGCCGGGTGGCGATGTTGCCGCGTAGACCACAGAACTCGAGATCGGGCCGGAGCGACGCGAGCTGCACGCGACGGCGGTTCGAGCCGGTGGCGACCAGCGCCCCTTCGGGGAGATCGTCGAGACGAGCCCCGACGAGGCAGTCTCGCACATCGCCACGCAGCGGGAAGGCCGCCAGGATCAGGCCGTCGGGGGTGACCGCTTGCAGATCCTTGGCCGAGTGGACCGCGATATCGGCGCGATCGGTCTGGACCAGTTGCTGCACTTCCTTGCTGAACGCGCCCTTTCCCCCGAGTTCGGAGATGGCGATGTCGAGCCGTTGATCAGCCGTGGTGTCCATCGAGACGAACTCGATGGTGAGGTCGTGATGGTCGGCTCGGAGCCGATCGGCAACGAACTCGGCCTGCCACATGGCGAGCGGGCTGCGTCTGGTGGCGATGCGGATGATCATGGGATGGGTCGCTCCCTCACTGCTCGCCGCGTCGTGGCCATCGAGACGGGGCTTCGAGCCGGGACGCCCCACACCGGGGCGGGCTCACAGATCGAACAGTTCCCGCATGGCTTCGGCGAGGCGGTCGCCGCGGTGGCTCCCGGCCGCCTTCTTGAGCCCGACCGAGGGCTCGTGCAGCATCTTGGCGATGAGGGCCTTGGTCAGGGCGTCGACCGCCTCGAGCTGTTCGGCGTCGAGCGAGGCCAGCTTCTTTGCGTGCCGGTTGATCTCGTCGGCACGCAACTGCTCTGAGCGGCGATGGAGGGCCCCGATCAACGGGGCGACCTGGCGGGCCGACGATGCCTCGGCAAAGCGTTCGAGGTCTTCCTCGACGAAGGTGCGTGCCTTCGCTGCCTCTTTCTGCCGCCGTGCCAACCCGCGGTTGGCGAAGGCCTGGAGGTCGCCGAGTACCAGGAGCTCGCAGTCGTCGAGCTCGGCGACACCCGACTCGATGTCTCGCGGGACGGCGAGATCGAGGAACAGGGTGGGCGTGGTTCGATCGGCGGTTGCTGCCAAGACCTGATCGAGGGTGATCACATTGCCCGGCGCAGCGGTGGCAGCAATGACGACGTCGGCCCGGGTCATGGCGTCGGTGAGCTCAGACCAGTCGATGGCCACGGCACCGACGGCCGCCGCGACCTCTTGGGCCTTGACCGCGGTTCGGTTGGTGACTTCGACCTGGACCGAGGCCGACTTGGCGAGTGCCATGGCGACACCGGCGCCGACTTCACCGGCGCCGACGAGCAGGATCTGTTTGTCGTCGAGCGAGCCGAGTCGTTCGGTGACGAGGCTGACTGCCGCGTGTGACAGCGACGCCGTGCTTCGCCCGATTCCGGTGTCGGTCCGGACCCGCTTGCCGCAGGAGATCGCGTGCTCGAACAGCTGGCCGAGCAACGTGCCGGCTGCTCCTTCGACACGGGCGGTCTCCCATGCCGTCTTCACCTGACCGAGGATCTCGTGCTCGCCGAGGACGGCGGAGTCGAGACCGGCGGTCACGTTGAACAGGTGGCGGACGGCTTCGTCGTGGTAGTACACGTAGAGATGATCGACGAAGCGGTCGACTTCGAGGCCCGAGAGCACCGCGAGTGCGTCTCGTACGTCGTGGTAGGCGTCGTGAAAGCGCTCACCGTGGATGTAGACCTCGGTGCGATTGCAGGTCGACAGCACGACGGCTTCGTTCACGAACTCCGAATCGGTGATGGCCGACAACGCCTTCGACACGCCATCAGAGGCGATGGCGATCCCTTCGAGCACCTCGAGTGGTGCGGAGCGGTGATTGAGTCCGATGGCAATGACGGTCATGTGCGTGAGTCCAGGAGAACGGACACCCAGTGTGGCCCCTCACGGCGTTGCATACCCATTCGGGCGGTGCAAGATGTCGACATCAGACCGCCTCGTGTTCAAGGGCTCGCAACGCGGCAAGGGGAACACCGACGCCGTCACGGGCGCTCGAGGTGCGTTGTTGGTAGAAGCTGAGGATCTGGAGTTCGGTGGCGAGATCGACACTGCGGACCTGCACGTGATCGGCGACCACGAGCGGCGTGGCGGTGAAGTTGAGCAGCGACGTGACGCCGGCGGCCACGAGGTGATCGGCGACGTCTTGCGCGGCGTCGGCCGGGGTGGCGATGACCGCGACGGTGATCGCTTGTTCGCCGACGAGCCGCTCCAGCTGCTCGAGTGGCGAGACGGCGACGCCGGCGACACGCTGCCCGACCAGCGCCGGATCGATGTCGATGAGCCCGCGTACCGGGAAACCGCGGTCGGCCAGCGCTTCGTAGTTGGCCAGCGCACGACCGAGATTGCCGGACCCGACGATGACGACCGGCCACTCCTGGTTGACCCCGAGCACGACGCTGATCTCGTAGACCAGGTGTTTGACGTCGTAGCCGACGCCCCGGGTACCGGTGATCGACAGCGATGACAGGTCGCGGCGGACGGTGGCGGGCTGGTTTCCGCTGAGCTGGGCGAGGTGCTCGGAGGAGATGGTGGCCGAGCCCTCGGTGGCGGCGTCGACCAAGACCCTCAGGTAGCTCGGCAGTCGGGCCACGGTGGCCTCGCTCACACGGTCGCGCTTCACGGGACCAGGCTAGGGATCACCCCCCTCTTTCACAAGCGCGCAAGCACTTCTCGGGACCTTGGTCCCGAGAAGCAGACCATCGAGCTCGGGACCTTGGTCCCGAGAAGCAGACCATCGAGCTCGTCACCTCGGTCCGAAGCAGCCCGCTCCTCGGTTGCCTCAACCGTGCGGTGCTTCGACCGATGTAGGGAGAGTGCCCTCCTCGCGCTCGGTCCGGTCGATCATCATCGCGCTGCTCGTCCTCCTCGGCGGGTCTGCCGGCGTGGACGCTGCCGTCGGCTCGACGATCGACTCCTCCGCAGCTCGACGCTCTGAGGTCGGCGACGAGCAGCTGTTCGTCTCCAAGATCAACGAACTCCGGACGGGACTCGGACTCGAGCCCCTCACCGTGTCACCGACACTCGTGCCTCTCGCTCGCGACTGGGCCGCCCAGCTACGGGCCAAGGGCGCCCTGGCCCATGCCGAGGACCTGTCGGTCGGTGTGACCGAGGACTGGAGCCGCCTCGGCGAGAACGTCGGGGTCGGGCCGGCCGACCAGGTACAGGCACTCTTCGACGCCTTCGTCGCCAGCCCCGCCCACTACGCCAACCTGGTGAAACCCGACTACCGCTATCTCGGCGTCGGCGTGGTCTATGGCGAGGACGGCCGCATCTGGACCACGCACCGCTTCATGGCGCTCGCCTCGGGCGCCAGCGGCCCTCCCACGTCGGCCCCAACGTCGACGCCGACCCCGAGCACCGCCCCGTCCTCGACCCCGACCACGGCGCCGCCACGCGACATCGCCGGCGCAGCGCCCAACGCCGCGACACCCGGGAGTACCCCGAACGGTGCGGCGGCGAGCACGCCAACGACGGAGCCGCAGCAGGATGCTGCTTCCACCACGACGTCGACCACCACTCCCCCGCCGCCTCGATTGATCGTTGCGCCCG
This sequence comes from uncultured Acidimicrobiales bacterium, assembly GCA_963698395.1. Lineage (GTDB taxonomy): Bacteria > Actinomycetota > Acidimicrobiia > Acidimicrobiales > SZUA-35 > JBBQUN01. Next base: position 904,992 of record CAVOQQ010000003.1, on the reverse strand, counting down.
CCCTGGTGGAACAGCTCACCGATGACCTCGCCGCAGCGGGGCTCTGAGCGAGCCGACCCTGAGGGTTGGGCGAGGAACGGCTAACGGGTGAAGACGAACAGCTGCAGGGTGGCGGCGAGAAGCAACGCCATCATCAGCAACACGAGGGTGATCACGACGGCGGGTCGCATGCAAGCTCCTCATTCTCGAACGACGCAGTGGATGGCCGGCTGTTGGTGCGCCCGAGCTGCACCGAGGTGGACACGCTCGGACCACCCTGCACCTCTCGCAGGGTGACCGCATCGCCCTCGCCTAGCTCGAGCTCGAAGGCGGCCGAGCTGCGATCGACCACGATCGTCAGCAAGCCGTAGGAATCGACCATGAGTCCGAGGCTGCCGGTCGGCACCTGGGCGAAGGTGTCGACGCGGGCAGCGGTTCGTGGCACTCGACCGCCGGTCACCTCGACGGCTTGGCCCCATGTCTCGATGTCGGAAGGATCGACGTTGAGCTGGAGGTTGCCGAATCGGTCGACCCACAGGACCTCGGCACTGATCGTGCCGTCGTCTCCGGTCTGACTGACGGGGAGCACGCCGGGGATCAGCTGCGAGGGATCGATTCGGGTCCCGAGGGCGTCCATGGGGACACCGGCGCACAGGTGGGCGGCAGCCGGTGCGAACACGTCTCGACCATCGAATGTGGAGCCGACGGGTGCGAGCTGATAGTCCGGGTTGTCGAGGACGACGGCACCGGTGGCGCCACCGACGATCGACACCGCCGGTGCGAGCAGACCGTTGTCGGGGCCGACGAGGTAGGCCGCACCGTCGGCGACTTCGATCACGATGCCCTTGCGTTCGGTCCCGACGCCGGGGTCGACGACCGCGAGCACCACACCAGGGGCCAGATACTGCACGGAACGAGCCAGGGTGAGACCGCCGGCTCGGACATCGTGGGGTTCGATGTCGTGGGTGATGTCGATGACGGCGACAGCGGGCGTGATCGTGCGGATCACCGACTTCACGACGCCGACGAACTCGTCCTTCGAGCCGTAGTCGGTCAGGAACGAGATGGTGTCGAAGGCCAGCGGTTCGCTCATGCCCGGCCCAACGCTTCGGAGCGAGCGGTCGCCGCGAGAACCGCATCTTGGAACGCTGCTCGCAGCGCATGGCTTTCGAGCGCACCGAGGCCGGCGGCGGTCGTGCCGCCAGGCGTGGTGACGCCGGCTCGGAGTTCGGCGGCCGATTCATTGCCGGCGGTGAGCATGGCTCCGGCGCCGAGGATGGTCTGGTTGGCCAACCGCTCGGCGGTCGCTCTGGTCAATCCCACTCGCACACCGGCGTCGGTGAGCGCCTCGGCCACGAGGAAGACGTAGGCCGGACCGGAACCAGACAGCCCGGTGACCGCGTCGAGTTGCGGCTCGGACACGACCTCGACGATGCCGACCGACGCAAGCAGCCCCGTGGCCCACTCGACGTCGGCGCCGGTCGCGTGATGGCCGGGAGCGACGGCGCTGGCGCCGGCTCCCACCAACGCCGGAGTGTTCGGCATGACCCGAACGACGGCGGTGCCCGAGGGCAGAACCGCTTCCAGCGCCGCGATGGTGACCCCGGCCGCCACCGACATGACCCGACCCGGGCGCTCGAGCGTGGCCGCCACTTCGACCGTCAACCATGGCTTCAGCGCGAGCAGGGTGTCGACGCCGGCGATCGGCTGCTCGAGGACGGTGATCGCCGGGAACTGCTCGGCAATGGCGGCGCGTTGGGAAGCGAAGACCTCGACGACCACGATGGCCGCCTCATCAGCCCAGCCCGAGGCAACGAGTCCTCCGACGAGGGCGAGTCCCATCTTCCCGCCACCGACCACTTGGAGCGTGGCGGTGGTGGTCGCATCTGCAGCGGAATCAGTCACGGCTGCAACCTACCGGGATCGGCAGGTCGAGACAGGAACGGGCGACCTTCCCCAAACTCGCGTCGTCGCTGTCTCGACCGGCGATGGCGACATCATAGATGCGAATATGAGACCATTCAACCGCATTCAAGAGAATTTTGATGCGAAGCCGATGCGGAGGGCCGGCCGGAAATAGGCCTCGACCCACTGGTAGAGCGAGCCAAGGATCCGATCGAGCTCCCCGTCGACCAGCACCTGACGGTTGTCGAGTTGGCCCTGCAGGAAGATGGCCCCTTCGTCGCCGATCGCGAACGATGCTCCGTAGAGACGCCGGTTGCGTCCGAGCAGGTGCGCATAGAACCCCTCGTGATTCTCCTCCGGTGCCGGCATCACGTAGGTCTCGTAGGACAGCGTTCGCTGGTCGAGGTGAAAGCGGATCGTAGAGACGTCTTTCTCTTCGCCCCGAACGCGAACGAACCAGCTCCGAGGACCGTCGACACCCTTGTCGACGGCGTCGATCACGGGGTTCTCGGCGAGTTGTTCGGTGAGAAAGGTGTCGATCGCCGTTTCGACTTCGGCCAAGGCATCGGGCGTGATCGGGCTCATGCTGTGCGACTCCGGTGTGGTGAGGGTGTCATTCGCAGTTGGTCAGCGCACCGGCGGCGAGGTCGACGTAGAGCCGCCGGAGGCGGGCCGCCGAGGTGCTCCAGGTGTAGGTACGGCCACGTGCCGCAGCCGAGACGGACATGCGGCGGGCCAGCGTGGGATCACCGAGCAGCAGATCGATCCATCCCGCGTAGTCGGCCGGATCTCGACCTTCGACCAGGAACCCCGTGTGCCCGTGCTCGACGAGGGTGAGCAGCCCGCCGACGGCCGAGGCGACCACGGGGACTCCACACGCCGCGGCCTCGAGCGCCACCAGTCCAAAGGATTCCGACCGGCTCGGCACGAGGCAGATGTCGGCAGCACGGTAGAAGGTCGACAACAGATGATGGGGCTGCGGGGGACGGAAGACGACCCGGTCGGCCACCCCGAGATCGCTGATCAGCTGACGGATGCGTTCGACCTCGAGCGAACCCTCGGCACCGCTTGCGCCACCGACCACCCACAACCGAGCGTCGTCGCGCTCGGCCTGGGCCAAGGCCCGTACGGCGACATCGAGCCCCTTCAGCGGCTGGATTCGTCCGACGAAGAGGAGCAGCGGACGATCGTCGGCACCGAGTGCGAAACGAGCCCCGCCCTGATGACCGGGAGAGAAGAAGGCGTGGTCGACACCCGGCGGCACGATTTCGATGCGCTCGGGGTCGGCCGAATAGAACTCGACGAGCTGTTCGGCCTCGGGCGTGCAATTGGCGAGGATCGTGTCGGCACAAGCCATGACCCGGGCCTCGGCCTCGGCCCGGCGTTCGGGCTCGGGATCGCCACTGACCGCCTTGACCCGGGCGAGCGTGTGGAAGGTGGTGACCAGTGGGAGGCCGAGTCGCTGTTTGAGCAAGAGGCCGGCAACGCCCGAGAGCCAATAGTTCGCGTGAATGACGTCGGCACCGAACTCCTCGATGTCGGTGGCGACCCAGTCGGCGAACTCCTCGACATAGGCCGAAAGCTGCTCCTTGGGGAGATCGACCGGACCTGCCGGCACGTGGATCACCTCGAAACCCGGTTCGACGATGACGGATTTCGGCTGGTCGTCAGACCATCGGCGGACGTACACCCGACATTGCACACCCGCTTGCGCCAGCGCAGAAACGAGTTCTCGCACGTAGACGTTCATGCCCCCACCGTCGCCGGTGCCTGGCTGGGCCAGCGGCGAGGTATGGAGGGACAGGACGGCGACGCGTTGCATGATCTCGTTCAACCGTCGTCTTCTGAGCGGTCGGCCTCTTGGTTCTGATTGACCGCGACGAAGCTGCGGTAGACACCCAGCAGCGCCTTGCGCTGATCGGGATGCAGCTCGGGGGCGTGCCGGATGGCCTCTTCCACGCTCGAAGGTGTGGCGTCGAGCGCAGCATCGCCGTCGAGGATGCCGGCACGGACGTAGAGCGACTCGGCCGAGATCTGGAGGCCTCGAGCGATGTTCGCCAAGATGTCGGCCGACGGCCGACGAAGGCCCCGCTCGATCTGGCTGAGGTAGGGATTCGAGACCCCCGACATCTCGGCAAGGCGACGCACCGAGAGCTCGGCGAGACGCCGCTGCTCTCGGATGAAGTCGCCGACGTCGAGGGGTTGCTCAGCCATCACTGCACGCTCAGCGCAGAAGCGAATCGACTGAAGCTTCGCCGTCTCGGTAGCGGCGCCCGATCTCGGCCTGGAAGGTATCGATGCGGTCGTGCAATCGGCGTCGAACGGTGGACAACTCGCTCTCGTAGGCCCGCATACGCTCGAGGAGATCGGCCAGTTCGGCGTCGGAGAGATTGCCGACGCCGGTGAGCTTGCCGGGAGAGGCAACGGCGTCGAGGCGTTCGACCAACGCCGCCGCGACCTCGCCGGGAGCGTTGATCGACACCTGCCGGGCACCCGGCATGGTGGGCTGCCCCGCCGGGCGAGGCTCGTCGGTCATGAGGGACGGGAGGTCGAACAACAGACCGGGGAGGGCGTCGGCGGCATCGGTGTCGCCGTTTCGACGCCGGGCTTCGTAGCCGATGATGTCGAGGCGTCCCTGGACGACCCGTCGGGCCAAGGACACATCGGCCTCGACTTGGGCGCACTCGATACGCAGCGCGCGGATCGCTTCGATGGGACGAGCGGTGAGCCCCTCGAGGAGGTCGTCGCCAAGTACCTTTTCAAGAGCATCGATCACACTGCGTGAGGCTACCGGTTACCCCGAGCGATCGCCGAACCAGCGCCGGGTCGACCAGCTCTCGCCGAATCGAGCATCGCAACGACGGTTCACAGCAACAAGAGCCAGAGGGGCGCGGCCAGCAGATAGGAGTCGAGCCGCCGAAGACCCGGAGCCCATGCGTCGCCCCGGGGCAGCAGTGCCGAACCGAAGATCTGACCGACCGGGCAGGCCAGCGCGGTGAGCGCGACCAAGAAGGGAACGATCGTGGTGGTGAGCGGCTCGGGTGGGAGGAGCCAGACACCGGCACCGACGATGCCGACGGCCACCACACCGGCGGCCGGGCCTTCGACGTCGTTCACCGCGCCGGAGCCGACCAGGAAATCGCCGGACTCGTAGGCGCTCACGAGGCAGAGCAGGGCGACGAACGCTCCGGTGTGCGATGCGGCGAGAAGGAGCAGCGAGCCAGAGGCGATGGCCACGGGCAGGGCACTCCGAATCGTGACTTCGACGAAGCGCAGCGGTTCATCACGCTGACTCGTCAGCGTGGCACCGGCGTAGGCCGAGATGGCGAGGGTGCCGAGAACGACGCCGGCGCCGAACCACAGCAGGCTGCCCGAAAGGGCCGGAAGGGCGACGAGCACGGCGAGGACTGCGGCCAGCTGGCGGTCGAGCACCGCGAAGCGTTCCCATGCGTGAGCGACCTGGAGCGCGGCGATCGCCGCGGCCGGGAGCACGAACAGCGCAACGAGACGGGGAGAGACGGTGATGGCAGCGAGGAGGCCGAGGAACCAGGCGACGCCGAGGGTGATCTTCGGCCCGTCGATCCGGTGGGGCACCGCAAATCGCTGCTGACTCCAGCGCTGCTCCTGTGCCTGGACGCGTTGCTCGGCGCGTCGCTGGCGGCGCTCACGACGCGGCGGCGTGGTTGGCGCCGGCACCGACACGGTCATCCGCCCGAGACCGGCGGGAGGATGGCCACCTCATCGGTCGGATCGACCGAATCGCCGGCACTGGCCGGCGCCCCGTTCAGCCAGACCCGCGAGTTGTCGACGATCGCCGCAAACGCCGAGCCGAACTGCGCCTGCGCTTGCTCGATGACCGCACCCACCGTGTCGGCGTCGATCTCGACCTTGCCGACACCCGCCAGTTCCCGGGCTTGAGCGAAGAGTCGAAGGGTGGCCACTGCACGATTGTAGGGCAGCCCCGTCAGGCCAGACCATCGACGACGTCGTAGCCTGCAACCCATGACGGTCCTCCTCCTCACCCGACATGGCCAGTCCACCTGGAATGCCGAGAAGCGATGGCAGGGCCAGGCCGATCCGCCGCTGTCGAAGCACGGTCGGGAACAGGCAGCCTTCGCTGCCACGCGGATCGGCGTGACCGACGCCATCGTGTCCTCGCCTCAAGACCGAGCGTTGTCGACCGCCATGATCATCTCCGAGAACACCGGGGTCGGTCCGGTGTTGGTGCACGACGACCTGCGCGAGCGGGCTGCCGGCTCGTGGTCAGGGCTGACCAAGGACGACATCGAAGCCGACTACCCCGGGTGGCTCGCCGACGGCCGGCGGCCAGACGACTTCGAAACCGACGAGTCGGTGATCGCCCGGGTGCTGCCGGCACTCCGTCAGATCGCCGATGAGATGCGAGGGGCCACCGTGCTCGTGATGTGTCACGGCGGGGTGATCAAGGCGATCGAAGAGCATCACGGTGTCGTCGATGGTCGCGTGCCGAACCTGTCGGGCCGGGTGGTGCGCATCGCCGACGACGATGCCGTCTCGCTCGGAGACCAGATCCGCTTTCTCGACGAGGCCATCGCCACCGGAGGCGATGGCAACCGAATCTGATGCTCGACGTCGAGGTCATTCGGAGCACTCGCCGCAAGAAGACGGCGCAAGCGCGTCTGATCGACGACACGGTCGTCATACGGGTCCCGGCGTCGATGCCGGCCACCGAGGTCGCTTCGATGGTCGACCACTTTCGATCGCTCTACGAGCGCAAGCGACGCGCCGGCGATCTCGATCTCGACCTTCGCGCCGCGACGCTGGCGGCAAAGCACCGACTGCCGGCACCGACATCGATTCGCTGGGTATCGAATCAGCGCGCTCGCTGGGGCTCGTGCACCCCCGAGCATCGAAGTATCCGACTGTCTGATCGAATGTCGAACTTCCCCGACTGGGTCGTGGACTACGTGATCGTGCACGAGCTGGCTCATCTGGTCGAGCCCAATCACTCGGCGTCGTTCTGGGCGCTGGTGGATCGCTACCCATTGAGTGAACGAGCTCGGGGCTACCTCATGGCGAAGGGCGAGGCGGGCTGAGCGGGTTCTCGTTGAGCTCGGCGAGTGTCTGGTCGATCGTTTCGAGCTGTAGCTGGAGCTGATCGAGATCGGCCATGGTCGGAAGATCGCTCGGTTCCGTCGCAAGAGTCGGGAGGCTCGGATTCGAGGAGGGCGGGGGCATCACGGTGCCGATCCTACCCGGCGGGCTCAGCGCCGACCTTCAGTGGCAGGCGTGCGAACGAGACGTCGAACAGACCCGCACGAGACAGCAGGGTGACCGTCTCGGTCGGAACCCCATCGGTGACGGCCTCGATCATCACCAGCTCGCGATCGTCGCCCTCGAGCGGCGTGCGAATGAACACCACACGACGCCCATCGAAGCTCAACGAGCTGATCCGATCGCCGGCGGCACCGACCGGGATGCGGAACAGCTCGACCCCGCTGCTGAGCTCGGCACCGACGAGTTCGGTGGTGGCCTCGACGCCGTCAGATCGGTAGGTGACTTCGGTGTAGGCCATGGCGTCGCCGTCGGGACTCAGGTCGATCAGCGTGAAGGTCGCCCGGCGCGGGATCGGGCAGTCGATCACGCTCGGACCGGCGATGCCCACCGGGTCGCCGAGGGAGTTGAGGAACCCGATCCGGCCGCACTCGTCGTTGGCGATCGTGACGGCATAGAGACCACCCGCGGCGGAGAAGTCGAGCACTTCGTCGGCGTCGTCGAGCACGATGATCGGTTCGGCCTCGAGATCGAACAGACGCACCCGTTCGATCAGCTTGTCGTCGACCAGAACCAGCGCCTCGGCGGTGTTGTTGAGATAGCCGACGTCGAGCAGCCGGCCATCGGCGGGACGAATCACCACCGCCTCGGCGCCTTCGGCAGGGAACCAGAGCACGCCTTCGGCGGCGTCGACCACCAGGCCGCCGAACAGATCGTCGGCCACCGCAGTGGTCGGCAGAGCGCCCAGCGGGTCGGCCAGCGGGGTCAACTCGGTGAGCGTGCCGCTCGAGACACCTTCGGGACCGCCGAGCACCACCACCGATTCGTAGCCGGGGTCGCGTGGCGGGAGGACGGCCAGCGGGCCTTGCACTGCGAGTGGCACCGGGGCGTCGCTCTCGGCCTCACCGTTGCTGTCGGCGCCGGGATCGATCGTGGTGGCGACCGTGATCTCTGCTCCGAGGTCGGGCGGTTCGATCTCGCCGCACGCGGCAACGAGCCAGGCACAGGCCACCACACCGACGAGTGACCGAGCGAGCAACGAGCCAGCCCGTGCCGGACGACGATCGCCGATCGGATGCGATGGCGTTGGCGGAGCAGGCAACATCGCAGCCATGTTGTCACCTCCCGACCCAGAAAACACCGCAGGAGGGGTTTGCCCAGGGCCGGTGGGGTGAAAAGCGTGCTGTCGGCCCGCCGCGCAAGTAGCCTCGTCTCGCCCCTGTGGCGCAGCCTGGTTAGCGCAGTGGACTTTTAATCCATTGGTCGTGGGTTCGAATCCCACCGGGGGCACTCTGCGTGGTTCGTCGTGAAAGGCTCGGACGACTAGCCTTCACGGGCGTTCCGTCACAGTCCGCCCATCATCATCTGTCCATCGCTGTCTGCATCGTTCGCATCGCTCAGTTCGTTCTCTCCCAGGAGCCGGTTCCATGGCCAAGTCTGCACCAACACTCGACACGCCATTCCGGCGAGGCGAGAAGGTGTTGACCACCCGAGCGCTCGGGCCACGCCCCGAAGGATCAGAGGGCAAGGTCAAGCTGATCAACGGTTTCGACACCTGGATCCGCTACTGGGTCCGGTTCGCCGATGGTGAGATCGTCGGACAGGTGAGCCACGACGATCTGGTCCGGCCGTCCCAGGCCGAGGAGTGGGAGGCTCGAGCCCAGGCGCAGGCCGAAGCGGCGCTTCGCAGCGAAACCGAGTCGGCCGCCGAGGCCCCCGCAGCCGTCGAGGGTGGCGGTGGCGACGGTGTCGCCAGCCAGATTCCCGCTGCGCTGCTCGAACGTTCCAAGGCTGCCAAGGCTCGACTGCTCGGGGGCTGAGCTTGCTCGCCGGTAGGCCTCGTCGACTCGTTGTCGTCCTGGCGGTGTCGGCCTTGCTCGCTGCGTGTTCACGACTCGAGCCCGGCGCCAACGCCACCGATGCAGGCTCGACGCCGACGAGCCTCGAAACGACCACCTCTGCCCTTCCCGAGACCTCCTCCACCGACGCCATGGCGGGCGCTGGCGCATCCACCACGGTGGTCGAGGCCACCGTGCCGACGACGGCCGAGGTCGACACCACGGTCACGACCGAGCTCGCAGGGGTCGAGGTACTCCAGCCCGAGATCCTCAACACCTTCCCCCACGACACCCAGGCGTTCACCCAGGGTCTCGAGTTCGCCGGCGACGACCTCATCGAGAGCCTGGGCGAGTACGGGCGCTCTGCCCGTCGAATCGTCGATCCGGCCACCGGCACCATCAAGGTCGAGGTGGCGCTCCCGGCCGAACAGTTCGGCAACGGCCTCACCGTCTCCGACGACCGGCTGATCCAGCTGACCTGGCAGTCCGGCCGGGCCATCGTCGCCGATCCCGACACCTTGGAGCCGACGGGTCAGTTCGAATTCGATGGCGAAGGTTGGGGCATCTGTGCCGAGCCCGATCGGCTCATCACGAGCAATGGCTCGAGCCGACTGACCTTTCGGGATCCCGCCTCGTTCGCGCCGATCGGGTCGGTCGATGTCACCTTCAACGACCAGCTGGTCTCGAACATCAACGAGCTCGAATGCGTCGATGGTCTCGTCTGGGCCAATCGCTGGCTCACCACCGAGATCCTCCGCATCGACCCCGCCACGGGTCTCGTCACCGGAGTGGTCGACGCTCGCTCGCTCGTCCCCGCCGACCAGACACTGAGCCAAGACGACGTGCTGAACGGCATCGCCTACCGAGCGACGACCTCCACGTTCTTCGTGACGGGCAAGCGCTGGAACACCCTCTACGAAGTGCGCTTCGTTCCTGCGGGATGACCAGCGGTTTCGCTCAATGCGAGCGCAAGCCTTCCAGGCAGGCGATCGCTTCGGCCGCCCGCTCGACCGGAACGAGGAGATGGTCGTGGTAGAACCCGGCAAGGACGTTGCAGGGAATCGATGCGGCACCGAGCGCAGTGGCGAACGCGGCCGTGAGCCCGACCGCTTCGAGGGCGCTGTGCACGTCGAGCGTCAGCCACGCCGCTTCGAAGTCGACCGGCCAGCCGTGCGCGCGGGCACCATCGACGGTGCACACCACCGTGAGTCCCTCGCCCTCGTTGATCAGGGCCTCGATCCCGTCCCCGATCGTTGGTCGCTCGCTCGGCTCACCGATGTCGACGATCGTGTAGGTCGCTGGCCGCTGCGAGACGCTCAGCGAGGCGAGCATGGCGTCGAGATCGGTGGCTCCAGACATGGCGAGACGCTACCGGTGAGCACCAAGGGCGCGGTAGTCTCACCCCTCTGATCACCTCTCGCCTTGTGGCCATCACCGTCACGTCGCTGCTGTTCATGGCCGGATGTTCGAGCAGCGAATCCCCCGAGGACGTGCTCGTGCCGACCACGGTCCCCGAGAGCGGCGCTCCTGAGACTGGCGCTCCTGAGACTGGCGCTCCTGAGACTGGCACAGCACCGGAGACGACCGCCGTCATCGTTGCGGACGTTCCCACCCCGCTGCAGGGCACGTACGGTGTCGAGGTCGTGGCCGCGTTGCCACACGATCCGCTGGCCTACACCCAGGGACTCGAGTGGCACGACGGCTGGCTCTACGAGAGCACCGGCCAGTACGGCGCATCGGATCGACGCCGCCTCGATCCGTCGACTGGCGACATCGACCTGATCGTCCCGCTCGACGACGACGTCTTCGGCGAGGGACTGACGATCCTCGACGAGGAGATCCTCCAACTGACGTGGCGTGAGGGCCGACTGTTGCGAAGCCGACTCGCCGATCTCGAGGCCGGCTCGACCCAGCGCTATGCGGGTGAGGGGTGGGGCTTGTGTCACGACGGTGAGCACCTCGTCATGAGCGACGGATCCAGCACCCTCACGGTTCGAGACCCGGTCACCTTCGACGTGACGGCCAGGGTCGAGGTCACCGCCAACGGCCGCCCGGTCGATCGGTTGAACGAACTCGAATGCGTCGGTCAACAGGTCCTCGCCAACGTCTACGGGCTCGACCAGATCGTCGCCATCGACACCACGTCGGGCATCGTGGTGGGTGTCATCGACGCCGCCGGCCTGCGCCCCGAGGGTCTCTCGGCCGATGACGACGACTACGTGCTGAACGGCTTGGCCTACCAGCCCGAAACGGGCCACTGGTACGTCACCGGCAAGTACTGGCCGGTGCTCTACGAAGTCGAGTTCATCGCCGAGTAGGCGAGACGACAGGGCCGAGTAGGCGAGACGACAGGGCCGAGTAGGCGAGACGACAGGGCCGATGGCGAGACGACGGGCCGAGAACGCGGCGATCGATCAGTCTGCGGCGAACACGGCGGGAAGATGCTCGAGGAGTCGGTCGAACACCTGGTCACCGGCCGGGGCCAGGAGGTGATCGGCTCCGTCGAGCAGGGCGAGCTCCCCGGTCCCCGCGATCATGCGCACCATCTCGCTGGCGAACGAGGGCAAGATCGTGTCGGCGGTGCCGTGGAAGAACAGCAGATCACGATCGCCAAGGCGATCGGCGGCTTCACACCCAGCCGACTGGGTGGCGAAGGTGACCACGCCCGGCACCGAGGCACGTTCGAGATGCGCCGCCGCCTGCACCGCAACCGCGCCGCCGAAGGAATGCCCGAGGGTGATGAAGCGTCGCCCGCCGTGGCGGGCGACGAGTTCCATGACCGCAAGGGTGTCGTGAACACAGCGGCCGAGGTCGTTGGGCTTTCGGTAGTCGATTCGAACGACACCGATGCCCATCTGCGGCAGCGCATCGCCGAGCTTCTGGTACAAACCACCGTCGGGCCCGAGGAAGCCGCCCATCGCCCCACCGAGGCAGATCACGACGTTCTCGAGTTCGGCATCGCCGTGCCACAACACACTGAGCAAGCCCTGCATCGTGTAGAGCTCGAGATGGTCGAGATCGGGGCCCATGTGAGCGGTCTGCATCGCCATGAGCTCGAGCTTGTCGAGCGGTGAGCGCTCATCGGTCGAAGACGCGTCGTCGGTCATGCGCCACTTTGCCTCGTTCGACGGACCTTGTCAGACTCGACCGATGACCGCACTCGAACGATGGCAGGCCGAACTCGGCGCCTGGGCCATCCCGGCCGAGATCTTGGCGAAGGCCGAGGACAATGATCCCTGGCAACTCGACCCGAGCCTGTTCGCACCGGCGGGCCACCGCTCCGTCGATGCCCCCGGGCTCGCCATGCGACGGTCGCTCGAGGTCCTGCCTCCCGGCGGGACCGTGCTCGACATCGGGTGCGGGGGTGGCGCGGCGGCGCTGGCGTTGGTGCCACCGGCAGGGACCGTCATCGGGATCGACGAGTCTCCTGGCATGCTCGAACTCTTCGCGACGTCGGCATCCGCTCGTGGGGTCGCCCATCGCACGGTGCTCGGACGCTGGCCCGACACTCGCGCCGCGGTCGACACCGCCGACGTCGTGGTCTGTCACCACGTCTTCTACAACGTGCCCGATCTCGCCGATTTCGGGCTCGCTCTCGGCGACGCCGCCACCAGACGAGTGGTGGTCGAGCTCACGCCGCGACACCCCCAGACCAGGAACCAAGCCGTTTGGGACCATTTCTGGGGCGTAGCCCGACCTGCCGGCCCCACGTCGGAAGACGCGCTCGCCGTGCTGACCGAGGCGGGAATCGACGCCACGCTCGAACATGATCCTCAGATCAACGAGCAGCGCGCCCCGCAGCCACCGCTCGCTCAGGCCGCCCAGGTCGCCCGCATGTGCTGCCTCGGGCCCGAACGGCTCGACGAGGTTGCTGCCTTCCTGGCCGAACACCCGCCCGAGCGCACGCCACCCGACGTGATCTGGTGGGACGTACCCGTACCCTGAGCCGGTGCACGCCCTGGTCGTTCATGCTCACCCGGTCACCGACTCGTACTCCCATGCCTTGCGCACTGCCGTCGTTGTCGGACTGCGCTCTGCCGGCCACGAGACCGAAGTGCTCGATCTCTACGAGATCGACTACCAGCCGTGTCTCACCGAAGACGAACACCGCCGCTACGAGACCATCGGGCACGACCATCCCGACCCGGTCGTTGCCCACCACATCGAACTCCTCGAGTGGGCCGACGCGCTCATCCTGATCTACCCCACCTGGTGGTCGGGCCTTCCCGCCATCATGAAGGGCTGGCTCGATCGCACGATGCTGCCGGGCGTTGCGTTCCGGCTCGACGACCGCACGAGGAAGGTCAAGGGTGCTCTCGAGCTCCAGCACCTCATCGGCGTCACCACCTACGGTTCGCCACGCTGGTATCTCCTCGTCGTCGGTGATGCCGGCCGCCGCACTGTCAAGCGGACGATACGACTGGTGTGTGGACGCTCGACCAAGACCCGGTTTCTCTCGCTCGACAAACTCGACGGGCGCAGCAACGACGAACGTGCGGCCTTTCTCGTCGAAGTCGAGTCGACCTTCGCAGCACTCGGCGGAACGACATGACTCGATGCCTGGTGGTCGTCACCCATCCCCGAGCCGACTCGTTGACGAGAGCCGCGTTCGAACGCGTCATTCGCGGCCTTCAGACCGCCGGCCATGAGCTCCGGGTGATCGATCTCGATGCGGAGGGGTTCGACCCGCGCCTCACCGCGTTCGAACGCGAGCACCACTTCGGGCGACCATCCGACCGACCCGATCTGGCCGAGCACGTCGAAGCGCTGCAGTGGGCGGAGCGAATCGTGCTCGTCTATCCGACGTGGTTCAGCGGACAGCCGGCGCGTCTCAAGGGCTGGTTCGATCGGGTGTGGATGAACGACGTCGCCTTCCAGTTTCCCGAACACGGCACGCGCATCAAGGCCAAGCTCCACAACGTGCGACGCATCGACGTGGTGACCTCGCACGGTTCGTCACGCTTGGTCAACTTCATCCAGGGCAACGGCGGTCGGCTCACGGTGTTTCGCACGATGCGCATCATGTGTCACCCGCTGTGTCGCACCTCGTGGACCGCGCTCTACGAGGTCGACCAGCGGTCTCCGGAAGCATTCGCCGCGTGGCTCGACGAGGTCGAGCAGCGCTTCGCACCCTGACGCACCGCAGCCAGATGTCAGGCGGACGTCAGACCGTTGCCGGTTCGCGCTCTTGGACCTCGACCTCGCTGCGCGCCAGCATCCCTGCTGTTGGCAGGTGTCGCCCTCGGGTCGCTTCCCACTGGTGCAGACCGGCGGCGACGATCGTGCCGAGTGCCACCGGAATGAGGATCCTCGGGAACTCGAAGAACGGGTCGACGAAACCGTTGATTCCCAGGTCGACCTCGAAGACTCGTTCGTACATCCACCCGAGAGCGACCGCAGCCAGGAGCAGTGAGGAACCGACGAACAGTGGCTGGTAGAAGCGGGTGCGGCGCAGGAGGAACAGCGCACTGAACGACACCAGCACGACGACGGTCTGGCCGATCTCGATACCGATGTTGCGCCCGAGTAACGAGACCAACTGGGTCTGGCGAGAGACGTCGAGTCCTTCGACCAGTGTGGCGAAACCCATGCCGTGGAAGAGTCCGAAACCGAAGGCGATCGCCCATTCCTTGTTCGGGGCGATCGGTTTGATGTTGTGCAACGCTGCCAGCGCGATCGAGACCGCGATGATCGACTCGACCAGCTTGGACGGAGGCAGCGGCAAGATGTCGAGACCGGCGAGGCTGAACGTGATCGTGTGAGCGACCGTGAACATGGTGACGATCTTGAGAATGCGCCAGAGCGATGACCCGAACGAGTCACCGGGCAACCAGCCGTTGCGGAACACCAACACCGACGGAAGCAGCAGCACCAGGATGAACAGGATGTGATCGGGGCCGGTCTTGATGTGGTCGACACCCAGCGAGACGCTCGAGGAGAAGTTGTTCCACTGGCTCGCGTCACCGAGGTCGATTGCTCGGGTCCGGTTGTCGTCGTCGAAGTCGATCAGCCAGTCTTCGCCGTTGTCGAAGATGCCACCCTGGATGTCGTTGCCGATCAGCAAGAGCGCCGTCGAGTCGTCGGTCACGTCGAAGAAGGGATCGAAACGCACCTCGAAGACCCGCGGTATCTCCCCGTCGAGCCCTTCGACGGTGAAGCCCAGGTCGACGAAGTTCAGATCGCTGTCGATGCCATCCTCGTACAGGATGTCGAGGCCTTCCCAGGTCAGCGGCTTCGACTCACCATCGACGATGAAATCGAAATGCTCGTCGGCGTAGGCCTGGAGCAGCGGCAGGTCGGCCTCGAGTTGAGGGATGAGCTCCTGTCCCCTGCCCTCGAGCGGGAGCCCGAGCAGCTCTTCGATCATGGTCGTCGGGAACTCCACACGGCCGCCGACGGCGATGTCGGTGAAATCGAGATAGAGCAAGGGCTCGTTCGCCGAGTGTGCCCCGCTGGCGCTCGGCAGGCCGAGCAGCGCCACCGCAATGCACGCGACCGAGGCAAGCAGCTTGCCCATCGTCCGCCGTACTCTCACCGATCGTCGTTGCATCGCTACGCCTCATCCACTTGTTCGCGGTCCACGCCCACCGCACACCGAAGGGTCCATGGTGGCCGATCGATTGGCACCCGCACAACCGGCAAATCTCCCCTAGCAAGCTTTCGAGCGAATGGGCTCCTTGGATGCAGCTTCGGGAAACCGAACGGATCAGGCGGCGCTGGATGCCTTCGCCGCCGCTGCTTCTCGCTTCGACTTCACCCGCTCAGCCACGCGACCGACCTTCGCGATGTAAGCGAGGATTCGCTCGCGGGCCTGCTCGGCCTCGGCGTTGAGACCTTCGATCTCGGCGATCCGCCAGTGCTGGAGCACGATCGGGACCAGGATCTGCTCGTGGTGCAGTGCGAAGTCATAGATGCCGGCGTTGGCGATGGCCTTGGAGTGCGCGATGAAGTCGGGGATCCCGGTACCCGGCATGGCGAAATCGGTCACCTGGGGTTCGAGGGAGATCATCATGAGCGACGGATCGATCTCGAAGCCCGCCGTTGCGATGTCTCGGTAGAACAGGAAGTGGAAGTTCTCGTCGATGGCCACCCGTCGCATGATGTCGTAGCCGGCACGATCCACGTCTTCGAGCAGCTTGCCGGTGTTGCGATGCGAGATGCGCGTGGCCAGCTCCTGCATCGTGACGTACAACATGCCCGACGCAGCGTCGGGCGGCTGAGGCACCTCGCCACCACTCATCTGTGCCATCCGGCCCCGCTCGAGCGCCACCGGATCGATGGCTCGGGTGACCGTCAGGTAGTCGCGAATGGCCGTGGCATGCCGGCCTTCCTCGGCGGTCCAACGCCTCACCCACTCCCCCCAGGCACCGTCGGCTCCGAACATGCGCTCGATGTCGCGGAAGTAATACGGCAGGTTGTCTTCGGTGAGGAGGTTGACGAAGAGGGCGCTTCGCACGTCGGCCGGGATGTTGGCTTCCTCGGGCGTCCACTCGTAGTCGGCTTCGAAATCGCGCCCCCGACTCCACGGCACCAGCGTGTGCGGGTGCCATTCCTTGGTTTGCACCAGGTGGCGTTCGAGCAGCGTCTCGGCGGTGGATTCGAGCTCGGCGAGGAAGGCGATGTCAGCGTCGATGACCATGCCCGTCAGCCTACCTACTGGTCGGTAGGCTGGCCGACCGCGCTCGAGGAAATTCTCCGTGGGCGAATGCAGCGGACTTCGTGGGATAGTGAGGCGATGAACGACGGGACCACCGACACGATGCGTGTCGCCTTTCCTGCGGCCGAGCGCTTTGCTCGCGTCGGTCGAGTTGCGATGGCCGGCCTGGCTCTGCGCCTCGAGATCGAAGTACAACAAGTCGAGCAGCTCCGCCTGGCGGTCGAGGAAGCCGTTGCTTCGCTCGCCGGCGACGGGATCGTGACCGTCGAGGCCAGCTGGGAGCCAGGACGACTCCACATCGACGTCACCAACACCGAGGCGCATCTCGGCAGCGAGCGGCAAGAGGAGCTGGCCGGCATTCTCGGCGGGCTCGTCGACGAAGCGAGCATCGGCGAATCACACGTGGCGCTGATTCTCGAAGACGACGCCTGAGACTCAGACGCCCGACGAACCGAAGCCTGCCGCTCCGCGATCATCAGAGGCAGCCGGCAGTTCGTCGATCTCGATGAGCTGGAACGGCGGTACGGCGACGACGAGCAGCTGGGCGATGCGTTGGCCCCGCTCGATCTCGACCGGCACGTCGGACGTGTTGTGCAACACGACCTTGAGTTCGCCCCGGTACCCCGAATCGACGAGGCCGGGGGCATTGAGCACCGTGAGGCCCTGGTGAAGCGCCAGTCCGGATCGGGGGAGGATCAGCGCGGCATGGCCATCGGGCACCGCAATGGCGAAGCCGGTAGGGACCAAGGAGCGCCCACCGGCGGGAAGCGTGACCGACACCGCAGCGGGAAGGTCGGCCGCAGCGTCACCGGTTCGCATCCGGCGCGGGGCGGCGAGATCGGGATCGAGACGGAGCAGGGGAACGTCAACCACGGGCTGCACCCTAGGGTCGGCGGTAGGCTGCCGACGTGCTTGCCTGGATGGATCTGGAAATGACCGGCCTCGACCCGACACAACACGTGATCGTCGAGATCGCCACGTTGATCACCGACGACGATCTCAACATCATCGCCGAGGGACCCGAGCTCGTCATCCACGCCACCGAGGAAGAGTTGGCGCTGATGGACCAGGTGGTGATCGACATGCACACCAAATCGGGGCTCCTCACCGACATTCGCTCATCGACCGTCACGCTCGAAGCCGCAGGCGAGCAGACCTTGGCCTTTCTGCAGGCGCACATGGAACCCCGCTCCACTCCGCTGTGCGGCAACTCCATCGGCATGGATCGGCGCTTCCTCGCCACCTACCTGCCCGAGATCGAGGAGTTTCTCCACTATCGATCGATCGATGTCTCGACCGTCAAGGAACTCGGCAAACGCTGGAACCAGCAGGCGACCAACGGTGCGCCGAAGAAGACCGGGACGCACCGCGCCCTCGACGACATCAAGGAGAGCATCAACGAGCTGGTGTTCTACCGAGAGGCGTTGTTCAAGACACCCGAGCCCCCGGCGGTCTACACGGTCTGAACGCCGGCACCGCCCCGCTCAGCGGTACCAGGAGGCAGGAATCGGGTGGACCACGCCCGACGCTGCCGGCTTCTGACTGCCGGCAGCCGACCACCACAGGGCAAACCCGTCGGGCGATCCATCGATCATCGGCTCATGGTCGTCGACGATCAGCGACACCGCCGGTCCATGATCGATGCCGTGTCCGTACTCGAGTTCGACACGACAGCCGGCCGAAGGGAAGGAACGTTCGGCGATCACTTCTTCGACCGCAGCCCAGTAGGCCGCGTTGTTCATGTGGTCGAAGATGTCGAAGTCGACGAACCGAACCGGCCATGGCCGTGTCTCGGCGTGCTCCCCGGGGCCAGGGTGCTCGAGTCGGGCACCCACCTGCCGCCCCTGGGCCGCTTCACCGTAGATGTCGAGGAACTGTGAGGACAGGCGGATCGGTTTGCCACTGTCGACATCGAGGTGGACCCACAACGTGGCGATCTCCATGGCGGCTCCCCGATCCCCGGTGACGTGGAGCCGGCGTTCGGCCCAGCGACGACCCAACCCGGAGCAGAACGTGACGAACGTGAGCGTCTCACCGAACTGGGCTTCCTCCACGACGTCGACCGTGGTCTTTCGCACGACCCAGGCGAGATCATCGAGCAAGGCGGCATCGGTGGTGTCGTCGTTCGACACGTCTTGTGCATAGCGAACGAGCGAATCGAATCGAAGATTGCCATCGGGTCGAACATCACCGAGGCGCACCTTCCTGACCTGGGAATAGGTTCGCCCCACCGGTGGGAGCATGGTCAACGGCTGTGGGTCGAACGTCACCATTCGACCGTATTCGCCGTTAATTCGATTGACACGTCTCCCGATCCATAGGAGCGTTGCACCCAGTCAGTGCCATCCGGCACCGGCACTGCCTCGTTCCGATCGCGAAAGGAGAGGCCCGATGAAGATCATGCATCCAACACTCGTCGCCTCTGCCGACTCGCCTTCGAACCGTGCCGCCACCATGCCCGCGCTCGAGTCGATTGCCATCGATGGCGCCGCGTCCCGCGGCGAGGTCTGTGGCACCGGTACGTGGGCGTATGCCCCGTCCACCGTGAAGCCGTTCACGAAGAGCCATGCCTTCGCAAAGAACGACGCCTTCACGACCATGGACCACTCCCAACGCAAGAGACTGACCTGACGCACATCGATCGGGTCGAACTCGAAGCCGCTGGGAGCCTTTGCTCCCAGCGGCTTCTTTGCTTTTCGGCCCATCTCACCCGGCTGACTGCAGACGCCCACCACGACGCAACTCGAAATCACGGAACCACCATGTTGACCACACCCCCACCCATCGAAGCATTGCCGGTGCCCCCCTTATCGGGTGCGCTCGCGTCGATCGCCGCACCCCGTGTGACCGGCGAGCACGGCGACGCAACGGCCGGCTCGAGCCCGTTCGCCCGAGACTGGTGGGTGGCTGCCGCGTGCCGAGCCGTCCCCGATGCCAAGGATCTGTTCTTCTCCGAGGAACTGACCGACATGGCAGCAGCCAAGCGGATCTGCGCCGACTGCCCCGTGATCGCTCCCTGCCTCGAGGAAGCGATCCGCCGGGCAGAGCCGTGCGGGGTCTGGGGCGGGCAGCTCTTCGACTCCGGACGCATCGTGATGATCAAGCGTCGTCGCGGGCGCCCGCCGAAGCATCCTCGGCCCGAGGACCAACTGCCCATGATCCCGGTGCCCGAGCACCTCCAAAAGCTCATCGCCTGACACCACCTCGGGCGAGAGATCAGCCCGATCGCAGCAAGAGCAACGGCCGTCTGACCCCCGGGAACCCGAGGTGACGACACAAGCGAGCTCCTGCCAGTCGACGGGCGACGGTGACGAGGAGGGGAATGCTGGCATCCTGGCAACGGTTTGTCGTACCCAGGAGCGAGCGCTCCCCTCCTCACGGAAGCACCATGATCACTCCCCCCACTCATGAACCTCACCGCTTTGGCGCCCTGCTCCGCTTCGGTGTGGCGTTGTTCGCACTCGGTTCGGTCGCCGCTGCCTGCTCGAACGCCTCCGACGAGTCCGGCGACACAGCCACCGATCTGACCTCGATTCCCCTGACCACCCCCGAGGGCGGCAGCACCACCCTTGCGGCCTATGCCGGAACCCCGACGGTGGTGAACTTCTTCGCCAGCTACTGCAGCCCGTGTCGCGCCGAGATGCCCGACCTCGAGATCATCAGCAAGGAGTTCGCCGACGAGATCGACATCGTCGGCGTCAATCGCGACATCGACGAGTCCTCATGGGCCGCCATGGTCGAGGAGACCGGGGTGACATTCCCCACGGTGTTCGAGGGCGCCGCCGGCACTCTCTTCGAGTCGATCGACGGTCGTTTCATGCCGACCACCATCTTCCTCGATGCCGACGGCCGGCTCGTGCACACCGTCGCCGGGCTGCAGACCGAGGACTCGCTGCGCGACCTGATCAACTCGGAACTACGGGAGTGACCCATGGGTGAATTGTTCCAACCGTACGCGTTCGCCATCGGCATGGTCGCGCTGGTGAATCCCTGTGGATTCGCGCTCCTTCCTGCCTACCTCGGGTACTTCCTCGGTCTCGACGACGACGTCGACGAATCGCGGATCGTCGCACTCAATCGTGCACAGATGGTCGGGCTGTCCCTGTCGCTCGGCTTCATGTTCGTGTTCGGACTGCTCGGTGTGGTGTTCGCCGGCTTCTACTCGTCGATCCAAGGGGCGCTGCCCTACGTCACGATCGTGATCGGTGTCGGACTCGTCGCTCTGGGCATCGCCATGCTTCGCGGCTTCGACCTCGCGCTGAAGCTTCCGAAGCTCGACAGAGGCACCGGTAGCCGGTCGGTGGCGTCGATGTTCGTCTTCGGGGTGTCGTATGCCATTGCGTCCCTGTCGTGCACGATCGGGCTGTTCCTCGGGGTGGTCGGTACCTCCAGCTCGGCCAAGGGTTTCACCGAGCGGCTGGGTGGCTTCTTGTCCTACGGACTGGGAATGGGCCTCCTTGCCACCACCCTCACCCTTGCCGTTGCCTTCGGCAAACGAGGGATCGTGAACCGGTTCCGCCAGTTGCTCCCGAAGATCAATCTCATCTCCGCCCTCGTGTTGGTGGTCGTCGGCATCTATGTTTCGATCTACGGCTGGTGGTCGCTGTCGGTGCCCTTTCTCGAAGAACCCACCGGGCTCGCCGCGATCGGCAACGACATCGTGACCAAGGCCGAACAATGGCAGGGCTCGTTCGCCACCTGGATCAACAATCGCTCGACCGTCCTCGGGTGGGGATTCCTTGCGATCAACGCCACGTTGATCGTCGCCGGTGCCCTCGCTCGCCGGAGCGGCGCGGAGCGTCAGGCCGCCCAGGCCTGAGCACCGAGTACCAACCCGTCGATCAGGTGCTGGGTATGACTGAATCGACGCAGCGATCCGTTGGACGGGCCGGGCACTCGCTCACCGTGTGATCCCGGATAGTAGAGCGCAAGCGGCGACAGGCCCCGGACGCGGGGCGGCAGCTCGATCTGCACGCCACCGCCCGAGGTGCGGTTGCACGGATTCGCCGGGTGGAGCCCGCGTAGGCGACGGGGGATCTGGTCGATGTCGTCGATCACCCGATAGGCCGGCAGGGTCGAGCGGACATGGAACGCAAGATGGCGCGCCAACTCACGGTTGCCGCCGCCGAAGAGCAAGTCGGTCCAACGCTTGTTGCTACCGAAGCCATGAATGGCCACGACGACATCGCAGTGGTCGAGGAATCGAGCGAGCGCGTCGGAGGATTCGGGGCCGACCTTGGCCGAGGGGATGTGCTGGCGCATTCCGGGAGGCTGGATGACGCCGTAGAAGGAGGCACCGGACCGAGCAGCGGCTTCGCTGGCGATCTGATCGGTGAGGCGTTCGAGATTGCCGCCGTGGAAGGCCATGAAGCCGAACGTGCCCCGCAGATCGCAGTGCTCGATGACCCCGGGCAACTCGAGCAACGTGGCGAAGTCGATGGCGTCGCGGCTGACCTTCTGCATGGCATGAGCATGCCGCATGTCCGGTACGTTGGCCGTATGGAGCTCCGAATCTTCACCGAACCCCAGCAGGGTGCCACCTACGACGACCTCCTCGCCGTGGCCAAAGCCACCGAAGACGCCGGTTTCGACGCCTTCTTCCGATCCGACCACTACCTCAAGATGGGTGACGTCTCGGGTCTGCCCGGTCCGACCGACGCATGGACCACGCTCGCCGGCCTGGCCCGTGAGACCAGCCGGATCCGGCTCGGGACGCTGGTCAGCCCGATCACCTTCTACCAACCCGGACCGTTGGCCATCACGGTGGCCCAGGTCGACCAGATGAGCGGAGGCCGGGTCGAACTGGGGATCGGCGCCGGCTGGTACGAGGCCGAGCATCGAGCCTACGGACTGCCGTTTCCTGCGATGGGCGAGCGAATGGATCGGCTCAGCGAATACCTCGAACAGATCACCGGCCTCTGGGCCGTGCCCGAGGGCGCGACCTTCGACCACGAAGGCGTGTTCCACTCGTTCAGCGGCTCTCCCGGGCTCCCCAAGCCGGCGCAACGACCCGGCCCTCCGATCATCATCGGTGGGCGTGGCCCCAAGCGAACCCCGGCGCTGACCGCTCGCTATGCCGCCGAATTCAACACGCCCTTCGTGCCACTGGCCGACCTGCCGCCGATCATCGATCGCGCCCGCGCCGCCTGTGAGGCGATCGATCGAGACCCCGATGAGCTGGTCCTCTCCTCGGCGATGGTGATGTGCCTCGGTGAGTCCGAAGCCGACGCCGAGCGTCGAGCGTCCAACATCGGCCGAGATCTCGCTCAGATGCGGGAAGACTCTGCAGCCGGGACCGCAGAAGAGGTCCGGGACCGCCTGGGCCGCTACGCGGAGCTCGGGATCTCACGGATCTATCTCCAGGTGCTGGACCTCGCCGACCTCGATCACGTTGCCTACGCCGGCGACCAACTGCTCTGACCGCTCCCCCTGGGACCTAGGGCGAGAGGCGAATCCGGGACCAGTCGTCGCCAACCCGGCGGAAGCGCACCCGATCGTGCAGTCGGCTGGGCTGGCCCTGCCAGAATTCGATCTCGGTGGGTTCCAGGCGGTAGCCACCCCAGTGGTCGGGGCGGGGTACCTCGCTGCCCTCGAAGCCCGACTCGGCAGCGGCGTAGCGAGCGAGGAGGGTGGCGCGATCGGGAAGCTCGGTGCTCTGGAGCGACGCCCAGGCGCCGATCTGGGCGCTACGAGGACGGACGCTGAAGTACGCATCGGACTCCCCCGGCTCGACTTTCGAGACGGTGCCGATCACGTTGACCTGGCGGTGGAGTCCGAGCCAGCTGAACGTGAGGGCCGCCGCCTCGTTGGTGGCCAGGTGCTCGGCCTTGGCACTCTGATAGTTGGTGAAGAACTCGAAACCGCCATCGGTCATCCCCTTGAGCAGGATATTGCGTGTGTGCGGTCGCCCCTCGTGGTCGACGGTGGCGAGCACCATCGCGTTGGGTTCGACCAGCTCGGCCTCGAGTGCGGCGGCCAGCCAGGCCTCGAACTCGACGATGGGATCAGGATCGACATCGCTGACGTCGAGTCCACGGTTCTCGTATTCTGCGCGCATTCGTGCCAAGTCCACGTGTCCCAGTCAAGCCGATTTGCGGCGATAGCGTGCGATCATGTCGATCGAGTTGCAGGATCTCGTGATTCGCTACGACGACTCGGGCACGACGGCCGTCGATGGTGTGACCATGCACGTGGATCCCGGTGAGGTCGTGGCGCTGCTCGGTCCCAACGGTGCCGGGAAGAGCACCCTGTTGCACGCGATCGAGGGCTACGTGGTCCCCAACGCCGGCGTGGTCCGGGTGCTCGGTCACGATCCGGCGACCGAACGGCACGCCATTGCCAACCGCTGGGGCGTCATGCCCCAGAGCGGCGGCCTCCCCATGGGCGTCACGGTCATCGAGGCCATCGAGCTGTTCGCCGGGCTGCACGGTGCCGAAGAGCGCGTCTCGGCCATCCTCGATGCCACCGGCCTGGCCGCGCTTCGCACGCAGCGGTGGCGGAAGCTCTCCGGCGGCGAGCAACAGCGTCTGAGCCTCGCGCTGGCGTTGTGCGGCGGCACCGAGGTGCTGCTCCTCGACGAGCCGACCAATGCCGTCGATGCCGCCGGAAGAGAACGCATTCTCGAACTCGTCGCCGATCGCGCCGGCGACGGAGCCGCCGTCTTGATCACCACCCACCGATTCGACGACGTCGAACGCGTGGCCGACCGAGTCGTGATCCTCGATCACGGCATCGACGTTGCGCACGGAACGATCGACGACCTCACCCGAACCGAGGACCGCATCGAGTTCCGTGCCCCCACCGGCCTGCCGGTCCAGGACTTGGCCCGGCAGCTCGCCGCCAGCGCCACCGAGGGTCCCCCCGGCCACTACCGAATCGATCTGGCGCCGAGCTCGCGGGCGGTCGGGCACGTCAACCAGTGGCTCGCCGACCACGGCACGATGGCGAGTTCGATGCTCGCCGGTCGCCGCGTCGCTCGAATCGGTGTTCCTCGAACTGACCGGCACCGACGAGAGCGCAGCGTCGTGAGCCTCGATCGGATCAAAGCCCTGCTGGTCGCCGACCTCCGCATCGCCCGGCGCGATGGCGAGCAACTCCTCCTGACCCTCGGCTTGCCCATCTTGTTGCTGGTCTTCTTCTCGAGTGTCGATGTGCTGCCCACCGGCAACGGCGAGCCGGTCGACTTCCTGGCCCCCGGCATCATCGCCCTGGCAGTCTTGTCGGTGTCGTTCGTGCGCACAGCGATCGGTCTCGGGTTCGACCGAAGCTTCGGTGCCATTCGTCGATTCGCGGTCACGCCTCTCCGCGCCTCGGAGTTCATCGTCGCCAAGTTCGCCGCAACGCTCGTCTTCTTCGCCGTTCAGCTCGCCGTGCTCTCGGTGGTGGCGCTGGGATTGGGCTGGGACCCGTCTTTCCACCTCGCTGCGCCCGCGGCGCTCGTCCTCGGCCTCATCCTGTTCAGTGCGCTCGGCATCGTCGTTGCCAGCGTGGTCGAAGGGCTCACGGCGCTCGCGCTCGCCAACACGCTCTACGTCGTGCTGCTGATCCTCAGCGGGCTGGTGTTCGAACTCGACGAGCTCCCTGGCTGGCTCCAAGCCGTCGCCAAGCTCCTACCCTCGACCGCACTCGCCGAACTGCTGCGTTCCGGCTTCGCCGGCGACGCCGGCCCCGGGTGGGCCTGGGTCACCATGCTTGCCTGGGCAGTCGGAATGCCACTCATGGCGCTCCGACTCTTTCGCTGGGAGTGACGCCCCGCCGCTCGAACCTGGCCCGCTCGCCTGGGCCGGCCCGATGGCCGCCGACGGTCGACCTCGCACCCCTGGCTCACTTCCGTTCGGCCTTGCTCAGCTCGGTTCAGCGGGTGCCGGCGTGGTGGCGAACGCGGTGCTCACCTGCTCGTAGGTGAGCGTCTCGACCCGCTCCAACCGCTGGCGCTCGTCTCGGGCTGCCTCGTCGGAACGCATTTCCGACTTGGCCCAGCGGGTGAAGAGCACCAGGATGATCGCCCACAGCACGAACCCGCCGAGCAACTTCATGATGGCCCCGGCGGCCTGTTGGTCAGCCAAGACGTCGATACCCCAGAGCCGCTCGGTGATGTCGTAGTGGCGGTACACCACGCCGGTCGCAAAGACAAGCCAACCACCCGGGATCGTCGGCACGAGCGACATGGTGAACAGGTAGATGCACTGGCTGAGCGGCTTGAGTCGCCACTCGGTGATCGGACCGAACACGGGCATCCACATCAAGAGTCCGGACACGAAGATCATGAGATGGAAGAGGAAGTGAACGGCACCGGAGTCGGCAGAGATCTGCACGACCCGCGACCAGTGGAGCCACATCGTCAGGGCGTTGAACACCAGTCCGGCAACGAGTGGTTTCGACGCCGTACGGAACCAGCCCCAGAGCCGACTCTGAGGATCGACGACCAGTTCGAGAAGCCAGCGAGGCGTCGCCAACACGAAGGCAGCGGGGATCAGCATCGACAGCAGCATGTGCTGGAGCATGTGTACCGAGTAGAGGTAGTTCTCGGCGATGTCGTGGACCGGCCAGTCCGACGCCAACCAGATGCTGAAGAATCCGACCAGGAACCAGCGCTTCTGATTGCGCGTGATCGGTTCGTAGCCGGCAGCGATTGCCTTGGGTTGCAGGACTCGTGCGGCGAACCAGCCGATGCTCAACGCTCCGACCAGGAGCAACCAAACCTCTGGATGCGCGACGTAGTCGACGTCGCCGAACCCGATGGTGATGGCGAACATCAGGTCACCGTCAGATCCTGAAGTCGAACGAGGCGAACACGGCAACGAAGACCGCCAGGGCCAGCGTCAGGCCGAAGCCGAACATGATGCTGAAGTACTTGCCGTTCACGAACTTCATGTCGAAGTAGAGGTGCATGAACACCCCGGCGACGATCAGGAACTTGATGACCATCATGATCAGGAGCGGCAGCACCAACGCGACACCGCTGAGCCCGAGGTACGACCAGGCGATCTCGACGGCAGTAAGAGCGGCGAGGACGACGAAGACGATCCAGTAGCTCTTTTCGGCAACGTGTTCCTCATGGAAGTCGCCGTGCTGTTCGATCTCGACGTCGAGAATGGATTCCGACATGTTGTTCCTTCGACTCAGGGAATCAGGTAGACGATGGTGAAGATCAAGACCCAAACGACGTCGACGAAGTGCCAGTAGAGGCCAACGAGTTCGACGGTTTCGGCTCGATCTTGTTTCAGCTTGCCCTGTTGGGCCACGACCAGCAGCGCCAGCAGCATCAAGATGCCGACGGTGACGTGGATGCCGTGAAATCCGGTGAGGGTGAAGAATGCCGAGCCGAACAGGTTGTTCGTGAAGCTCAGACCCTCGCGATAGAAGGCCGTGAATTCGTAGACCTGACCGCCGATGAAGATCGTGCCGAGGAGGGCCGTGGTGGCGAGCCACAGCTTGGTGTTCTTGTAGTCGCCGCGAACGACCGCCGAATGGGCGAGCACCATGGCCAACGAGCTCATGAGCAGCACGAACGAGCTGAAGGAGGTGAAGGGAATGTCGAACATCGGCTCGACGGAACCGTCCTCGACCATCCTCGAGACCAACTCGGCCGGCATCGTGTCGACCACTCGCGGGTTGCCCGCGATGAGTTCGGTGAGGAACCGGGTCTTGGTCAGCAGGTAGGTGGAGATGAGTGCCCCGAACAAGAGACACTCCGAGCCGAGGAACAGCCACATCGCCAGCTTCTGGTTCGAGATACCGAGGCTGGTGGCGTGATCATCGTGTTCGTCGTGATCGGCTGCCGCTGCGACGTGCTCGGTGGGTTCTGCGATGTCGGTCATGCGTTGGCACCTGCGAGCTCGTGATCATCGTGATCGTGGTCTTGGACGTCGAGGTCGTCGGCTGGTTCGAGCGCCCAACCGAAGATCGACGTGATCAGGAGGAAGACCGCCGGGATGGCCAGCCAGAGGCTGAAGATGACGGCGTATCCGAGAATGGGGAAGGCGAACGCCAGCAGGATCGGCCAGTAGCTGGGAGCCGGGAGGTGGACACCCTTGCCGTTGCCGGGCTGGGCGAGTTCTTCGCCGGTGTGGACCCGACGCAGGACACCGTCGTCGTCCTTCTGGTACTTGCGGTGCCAGAAGTCATCGACCGAGGTGACCACCGGAGTCGTGTCGAAGTTGTGCTCCGGCGTCGGGGACTGGATGGACCATTCGATGGTGCGAGCATCCCACGGATCGGCACCGACGGCGGGACGACCGTCGGCCTTCCAGTTCTTCCACGACACCCAGGCATTCAAGAGGATGAACAGGGTGAAGACGCCGAGGATGAAGGATCCGATGGTCGACACCAGGTTCCACATGTTGAAGCCCATGGCGTCGTCGTAGGTGTGCATACGCCGAGGCATGCCCTGGAGGCCGAGGATGTGCTGCGGGCCGAAGGTCAGGTTGAAGCCGACCACCATGCCCCAGAAGTGCCACTTGCCGATGGTCTCGTTGAGCTTGAAACCAAAGGCCTTGGGCCACCAGAAATACATGCCGGAAACGAACCCGAACAGGGCACCACCGAAGAGCACGTAATGGAAGTGCGCAACGATGTAGTAGGTGTCGGTCTGCTGGGTGTCAGAGGGTGCGATCGCGTGCGACACGCCCGACAGACCACCGATGGTGAACTGGGTCACCAGGCCGATGGCGAACAACATCGGCGTGTTGAGCGTCAGCTTGCCTCCCCACAGGGTGGCCAGCCAGTTGAGGATCTTCACGCCGGTCGGAACGGCGATGAACATGGTGGCAACCGAGAAGGCGGTCACACCGAGTGGACCGAGGCCCGAGACGAACATGTGGTGCGCCCACACGCCAAAGCCCATGAAGCCGATGGCGATGCCGGAGAACACCATGAAGGGGTAACCGAAGATCGGCTTGCGGGCGAAGGTGGGGATGACCTCAGAGACGATGCCGAAGGCCGGCAGGATCATGAGGTAGACCTCGGGATGACCGAACACCCAGAAGAGGTGCTGCCACAGCAGTGGATCGGCACCCTGCTCGATGTTGAAGAAATTGGCGTCGAAATTGCGGTCGAGTAGCAACAGGATCTGGGCGACGGTGAGCACCGGTACCGCAAACAGGAGGAGGAACTGGGTGACGAGCGTCATCCAGACGAAGATCGGCATGCGCATGAAGCCCATGCCCGGAGCCCGCAGGTTGAGCACCGTGGTGATGAGGTTGACCGCGCCACTCAGTGAGCCGATACCGGTGATCAGGAGGCCGGCGTTCCAGAAGTCGATGCCGGGGGACGGCGAGTACGACACGCCGTTGTTCGGTGCGTAGTTGAACCAGCCGCCGTCGGCGCCACCGCCGAGGAACCAGCTGGTGTTGAGCAATAGGCCACCGAACAGGAACACCCAGAAACTGAAGGCGTTGATGCGAGGGAAGGCGACGTCTCGTGCGCCGACCTGGAGCGGCAGAAGATAGTTGGCGAACGCCGCACCGATCGGCATGACCACCAGGAAGATCATCACGGTGCCGTGCATCGTGAAGACCTGGTTGTACATGTCGGCGGAAAGGAACTGGCTGTTCGGCGTGGCCAACTGGGTACGGATCAGCAGGGCAGCCACACCACCAATCAGCAAGAAGAACAGAGCGGACGCCCCGTACATGATGCCGATCTTCTTGTGGTCGACCGTGGTCAACCAATCCTTCAGACCGGTTGCATTGCGGGGACGGGCAAACACGCCCAAGGGCTGTTCGGCCCGCCGTGGATCGCCCGAGGGAAGGGCGAGCGGTTCACCTTCGATGATTGCCATCGCTGGTCAGCTCCTGCTCAGTCCAGGGTCGCCAGGTAGGCGACCAAGTTGTCGATGTCTGGCGCCGAGAGGCCGGGGAATGCCGGCATCCCTCGCAGACCTTCGGAATACATTGCCTTCTGCTCTGGGGCGTTTCGGATCCAGCGGGTCAGCTGCGGTACGTTCCATCTCGCCGAATCACTCAGTGAGAGGTAGTCCGGATACTGCTCGAGCAGGTTGTCGTCGTCGGCATCCACCTCGGCGTACTGGCTGTAGATCGCACCGGCGAAGACCGACCGGGTGGCGAAGTGTGTGAGGTCGGGAGCCGCCTTCGACACCAGCGGAATGAGGTCGGCAAAGGCCACCCCCTCGGGATTCTCACCGAGTTCCGCTCGCTGGTCGGCGGAGAACGCGTTGTCGTACTCCTCCTGCGAGAGGTTGTAGGGGTTCAGATAGGGGTCGCCCTGTTCCTCGCCGAACACCTCGAGATCGTTCTCCCGGATGACGTGGCAGCTGGCGCAGTTCGCCTGGAACAGCGTGCGGCCGGCCAGCGCTGCTTCGTCGGTCGGCACTTCAGCCGGGGTGATCTGGTTCTGATACCACGTGTTCCATTCGTCCTGGCTGAGGGCGATGGTCGACATGCGCATGCGGGCGTGGGAGAGACCACAGTACTCGGTGCACCAACCGGTGTATTTGCCCGGCTCGTCGGCCTCGATACTCCAGGTGGAGAACCGACCGGGTACGGCGTCTCGCTTGCCGTTGAGGCGGGGAATCCAGTACGAGTGGATGACGTCTCGCGAGGTGATGGTGAGGTCGACCTGCATACCGGCCGGAATGACCAGTTCATTGGCCACCACGAGGTCGTCGGGGTCGAGTGCCAGTTCGAGCGGCCACTCGCGGTCGGCGTCGTCGCCGCCGACGCCGTCGGCGCCCCAGACCTGACCGTCGCCGTCGGCATCACGGAAGAAACCGTCGCCATCGACGTCGTAGCGGTATTCCCACCACCACTGCTGCCCGATCACCATGACATCGAGTTCGGTGGCGTCGTTCTTCTCTTCGAGCTTCCAGATGCTGATGACCGTCGGGACGGTCACGATGGCCAGCACGATGGCGGGCAAGATCGTCCAGCCGATCTCGAGCTTGTCGTTGCCGTGACGCTGGTAGGGAAGGTCGTCGGGGTCGTAGTCTTCGGGCTTCACCCGGTTCTTCAGAGTGAGGGCGATACCGCCGAAGACGACCAGGGCGAAAACGACGCCCATGATGCCCCAGATCCAGGGGTACATGAGATCGACCAGGAGTTCGGCCTTCGGGCCTTCGGGTTCGAAGGTGTTGAGCGGCTTGTCGTCGGCGCACGAAGCGAGGACGAGTGCGCCCAGGCCGAGTGCGGAGACAGTGCGAAGCGATCGGAGTCGGGAGTTGGTCATGACCTTCTCGTCAGAACGGGAGTGGGGGCGAGAAAGCAGGTTCACTCTGCCTCCTCGGAGTGCTCTTCGCCGTGATGGAAGTCTCGTTCTCCCACTGCGGCGCCGATGATCCCGCCGGCCAACACCACGAGGGCTGCGACGAGGATGATGCCGTTGACCACACTCTTCTTGACCTGGACCTTCGACAACAGAACTGCGGTGCCGAAGACCAGGACGGTGAGAATCGACCCGGCAGTCGTAGACCATACCTTGCTCGGCGCAGCGAGGAAGATCCGGGAGATGCCAAGCACGATGACCGCGATGGCGACGGTGCCCATGAGTGGCACTTCGATCGGCCCCATGATGCGGTGGCGGATGATGCGGTTGACCTCCGGATCGCCGGTCGCCCGGTCAGACCACGTATGGACCAGCCACTGGATCGCCACGACGGCGAAGACCGCAAGACCCAGGTACAGAAAGGCCCTCGAGACCGCAGCACCGACGATGACGCTGGCCAGGCCAAAGGCGCCGAGGATTCCCCAGTAGGCCGGGTCGGCCGGTGGCGTGACGGCGGGGACGGTGGATGTTCCCGCCAGTGACGCCATGGCTTCGGCGTCGCCGTCTCGAGCGATGACCGCGACGCTGCCGAGCACCAGCGCCGAGGCGGCAGCGAACACCAAGATGGTGTAGCCGAGATGCTCACCGACACCGCCCTTGTAGCCGGCGCTGATGACACCGATCGGCTGACCGCCGGTGATCAAGCCATACGCAAAGGCACTCAACAGCGCCGACAGCGAAATGGCGAACAGAAACTTGGAAACCCAGGTGAACATTGGTGTCCCTACCTACTTGGTGATGTAGATGGCGTACCAGAGGACCAGGTACAGACCGACGGTGACGTACCAGAACATCGCAGCACCGCGAATGCCTTCGACGTCCTTTGCGCTGTATTCCCCACCCACGGTGCGCAGCCACATCGCGGCCGTGTAGAGCAAGGCGGCGAGCATGATGACGATGTGCGAACCGATGATGGCGTAGAAGAGCGGAGGCCTGCCTGCTTCGTCGCCTCGAATGGGCATGTTCATGATGGTTTGCAGGTACGCCGTCTGAGCGATGTAGGAGAAACCGAACAGCATGGTGATCGACAAGGCGATGCTGGCGTTGTTCCGGTCGTCGTGCTTCATCGAGTAGACGGCCCAGTACATGGTGACGGCGCTGAACACCAGGGTGAAGGCCATCATGTTGGGTTGGGTGAGCGGGATCTCGACGCCCTGTGGCAACCAGGTCGCCCCGGTGGCCCGCAAGTCGGCGCGAGCGGCAATATAGAGCCCGATGAGCGAGCCGAAACCGGACGCAACCGCAGCCGAGGCCAGCGCCGTCCCGATGAAGAGAAGACGAGGGCGAGCAGGAGTCGGCGGGGCAACCTCGGCCGGGATGGCATCGAATGGGCTGCGATCGAGGGCGATGGTGGAGTCCATCAGGCCGGATCCTCCTGGGCGGCGGCATCAGCAAGCGGAGAGGCCGAGTTGACGATGGGCATCTCGGCGAAGTTGCCGAGGGGTGGCGGCGAGGCAGTGGCCCACTCGAGGGTCAGACCCCGCCAGGGTTCGGTCGAGGCGCCCCGACCGGCGAACGCACCGAGAACGTTCAGCAACAGCACCGCAGCAGCGACGGCGAGAAGTCCCGACCCCGCAACGGTGAGAAGGTTCAACGTTTCGACACTGCCATCGACGTCGGCGTCGACCATGACCAGCGGTGCCTCGAGGAACCCGTTGACAATGCCACCGATGCCCCACAGAACGGTGCCCAGTGCCGCAGCGAGCACGCTGAGGAGACCGGCCGCTTCACTGAGATTGCGACCCCAGATCTTGTGGCCCCAGTGGTGCACGGCGCCGATGATGACGACGATCGCTGCCCCGAGGACGAGTGCTCGCAGACCGTCGTGATAGGCGGTGGTATTGAGCGTGAACGCCGACGACAGATTGATGGTCTGGTCGGTGATGGTCTCGATGAAGCTGACGATCGGTGCGATCGTGCCGAGGGCTCCGACGACGATGCCGAGGAGGGTCAGGACGCCGGCGAGCAGTCCGGCCACCATCGGCGTACGGGGCTTGAAGCCACCGCTCTTGATGCTCTCGCCGATCAGGGCGAGCGCTGCGAGCGTGGGAAGCACGGCGATGAGGAGGGCGGCGACGAGCAGACCATTGTCGAACGCCACCGGGCGACCGCGGCCTCCGAAGCTGAGAAGCTCGGAACCGTAGCTCACGATGCCGAGGAGACCAAGGGCCGCCAAGACCGAACGGTGGAACCGGATCGGTTTGCCGGCGTGGACGGCGATCATGTCGCCGGCGATGCCGAGCACGGGGACGCTGACCCAGTAGAGCGCCGGGGCAAGGCTGAAGCTGTTGCCGATCGTGATGAGTGACGCCCGGTCGGCTGAGGTCGGCAGGTAGCCGTACTTGGTATCGATGTAGGCGAGCACCAACTGCGCCATGACCACCGGAAGGGTGAAGAGACCGACGACGGCGAAGACCGTGAACGACCAGGTGGAAACCGGGACTCGGTCGGCGGTCATGCCCGGGGCTCGAGCACCGAGCACGGTGGTGGCGACACACAACAGCGCCCACACGATGGATCCGATCATTCCGGCCAGGGCCAGAGTCCAGAGCACCGTGCCGTCGAGGCGCCCACCGGCGGGGCCCCCATTGTCGATGTAGGCGACGATGAAGATGAGGGTCGAGACCAGCCAGCTCCAGAAGGCCGCTGCGGCACCACGGGGGAACGCCAGGGCCGAGGAGCCGACCTGCAACGGCGTGAGATAGGTGGCGAGGCCGACCAGCAGAGGCACGATGCCGGCGAACAACAACGCTTCTCGGCCGAAGGACCAGAGTTGGACGTATTCACCGGCGTCTTCGACGATGGTGAAGCCGCCGAGGTCGAGGGTTTCGACGGCGGCCACGACGGTGAGGCCGAGCGCGGCGAGAAGGAACAGCGCTCCCGCTCCGATCCAGAGTCGGCCGATCACTTTGTGATCGCCGGTCGCAAGGACCGAGTCGAGGGTCGTCGCTGGCGCAGCAAGGCTCGCTTCAGCTTCGGTTTCGGGGCGGATTTCAGTCATTGCCATGGATGCGTGGACCCCAGTTGGAGGTGGTGATTGGGCGCGAGCCACCCGCGCCAGCTCGTGGGTGCGGGCGTACTGTAACCGGCTGAAGTGCCGGAGACGAAGTTCATGTTCCCCATCCCAACAATTGATCAAGGGCAACAGCGCCGAAAAGCACCGTCAGATGGGTGATCGAGAAGGCGAAGTACCGAATCGAAAGCTTGTTGAGGACCGCGGGATCCTTTTCTCGAACGAGCTGGAGTGCTCCGCCGGAGAACGCCGCACCAACGAGAATCGCCGTCGCGATGTAGACGTAGCCCATGTCGGCGACCGGGATCAGCGCAAGACTGCACGCCCAGACCACCAGGGAGTAGGCGAGCATCTGCCGGGCCGTCTTCTCGTGGCCGACGACCACCGGCATCATCGGGACGCCCGCTGCGGCGTAGTCGGATTCGTAGCGAATGGCGAGCGCCCAGAAGTGCGGCGGGGTCCAGAAGAAGACCACCCCGAACAGCAACACGGCCGGCCAGCCGACCTCGTTGGTCACGGCCGACCAACCGATCAGCACCGGAGCAGCTCCCGCCGCTCCGCCGATCACGATGTTCTGGGTGGAGGTGCGCTTCAGCCAGAGGGTGTAGATGAACACATAGAAGAGGCATGCCGCGACCGCGAGCACGGCACTGAGGAGGTTCACGAAACCCCAGAGCCAGATGAACGAAACGATCTCGAGCCCGACGGCGAAGACCAAGGCCTCGGTCGGCTGCAGTTCGCCGGTGACGAGCGGTCGCCCCTTGGTTCGCTCCATCTTGGCGTCGATGTCGCGGTCGACATACATGTTGATGGCGTTCGCACCCCCGGCGGAGAAGGTGCCACCGATGACGGTGGCGACCATGAGCCAGATGTCGGGAAGTCCCCGCTGAGCCAGAACCATCGTGGGAACGGTGCTCACCAAGAGGAGCTCGATGATGCGCGGCTTCGTCAGCGCGACGAAGGCACGAACCCTGGATTGAGAAGCGACCGTGATCAACACCGTGGGACAGGGTAGCCCTGGAGTCGCCCCGCCAGAAAGACGATGTGACGAACGGCGTGAATCGTTGCCTCCGGGACCTTGGTCATCACCTGCCGGCGACCTGTCGATTTGGGATGGCGTCCACTAGCGTTGGCCCCATGCCTGATGATCTGGCGCGCTCGCTCTCCGACCTCGACCACGAGCGGCGGCCGGGGATGAGCCCCGAGCGATATCAACGTGTCGTCCTCGTGGCCGCCGCGCTCTTGGCCGGCATCATTCTCACCGGCGCCGCCGTGCGGCTCACCGGGTCCGGCCTCGGTTGTGAGGACTGGCCGACCTGTAGTGAAGATCGGCTCGTACCCGCCGCCGGGTTCCACGAATGGGTCGAGTTCGGCAACCGATTGTTGTCGGGCGCGGTCGGTTTCGGTGTTGGCGCTGCCGTGCTGTTCGCCTACCGGCGCAGGCCGCGCCGGGATGACCTGGTCACGTGGGCGTGGGGACTCGTCGCCGGCGTCATCGCCCAGATCCTCCTCGGAGGAGCCACGGTGCTCGTCGACCTCCACCCACTCTTCGTCGCCGGACACTTCCTTCTCTCCATCGTCCTGCTGTGGAACGTGATCGTGCTGCTCGACCGCAATCGGTCTGAGCAAGGACGATCCCGGGCCCTGGTCGACCAGCACACGGTCATCATCAGCCGGCTCGCCGTCGGTTGGTCGGTCGTGGTCATGATGCTGGGCACCCTGGTCACGGGAACCGGCCCCCACAGTGGCGACCCCGACGTCGACCGTCTGGCTCTCGATCTTGGCTCGATCGTGCGTCTTCACAGCGTTGCCGCCTGGATCTGCGTCGCCCTCGTCGTGGTGTTGATGATCAAGCTCCGATCCAACGCCGACCCCCAGCTCTCGAAGCTGTCGTCGTTCTCGTTGGGCGCGCTCATGGTCCAGGGAGCCGTCGGCTATCTCCAATACTTCACCGGTGTCCCGGCGCTCCTGGTCGAACTCCATGTTCTTGGGTCGATCGTGGTCTTCACGTCACTGCTGTGGACACATCTCTCGTTGTTCACCCGAGAGACCCCAGTGCTCGATGGTGGCCGACGCCTGGCAACGAGCGAAGCAAGCACCTGATGGCGGGTACACGATGAGCGAGACCTCACCGCTCGAAGTCATCGAATCCGATCTCGACGATCGCACCGACGAAGACCGGCCGTGGATCGTTCTGGTCTGGAACGATCCGATCAACCTGATGTCGTACGTGTCGTTCGTCTTCCAGAAGCTGTTCGGCTACTCGAAGGAGAAGGCCGACAAGCTCATGATGGATGTCCACGAGAAGGGGCGAGCCGTGGTCTCGAGTGGCACCCGGACCGACGCCGAACGTGACGTGCACCGACTGCACGGTCATGGGCTCTGGGCCACCCTCCAGCAAGACGACTGAGGTCAACGATGTTCGAGCTGGTCAAAGCCCATCGAGACGGCACCTTCTCCATTGCCTTTCCCGATCACCTGATCGAACTCGTCGTCGGGCTCGCCGGTCAGCTCGACGCCATGCTCGACGACGACCGCCCTGAGCTGAAGCGACTCTTTCCCACGGCCTATCCCGACGATCCCGAGCGCGACGCCGGCTATCAGATCCTGGCTCGGGGCGAACTGGTCGAGCAGCGCAGGGCCAACGTCGAACGGGTGATCGAATCGGCCGGTGAAGGACGGGTCGACGAAGCCACGGTGTTGTCGTGGATGCACGTGATCAACGATCTGCGTCTGGTTCTCGGCACCGTCCTCGATGTCAGCGAAGACGACCACCACGTCGACGACGATGACCCTCGAGCGGAGGGCCTCGAGCTCTACCACGTCCTCGGCGTGCTCCTCGAGTCGATCGTGGGGGCCTTGCGTTCCGCACTCCCCGACTGACCGCCGGCACGAGACTGCGATACTGCTCGCAGCAGAAAGCGATACTGCCTGCGGGAAAAAGCGATCGACCAGGTGGTGGTTCAGAGCGGGCGTGCTAGATTGTCCCGGCCTTCACGGGCATGAGCCTGGTCTCACTGGCCCCCATCGTTCAGCGGCCTAGGACACTGCCCTTTCACGGCAGGAACACGGGTTCGAATCCCGTTGGGGGTGCGCAATACCTGCAATTCCCACATCGACTTGCCATACGATGTGGTTTCCAAGAGGTCCCGTAGTGCAGTCTGGAGTGCACGCCGCCCTGTCAAGGCGGAGGTCGCGAGTTCAAATCTCGTCGGGACCGCTGCAATCCTTCGGATTGTTCGGCCCTTCGCCTTGGTGGCGAAGCGCCTGGCATCCGCTGGCACCGTTTGGCCGACACGGCCAACACGGTCGGGTAGCTCAGTTGGCAGAGCGACCGCCTGAAAAGCGGTAGGTCACCGGATCGACGCCGGTCCCGACCACGAGCACGACAGAACTGGCCAGGACCGATTCGGTCCTGGCCGGTTCTGTTCTTCACCCCTGTTCTACTCACCTCCTGTCTTCTCACCTCCTGTCCTCCTCGCGCCCCCTCTCTCCAGCGAGACCGGTGCTCCCCGGTTCGACCGGCCGATCGATGAGCACCTCGGGTCAGACACGTCCCCCGTCGGCGGTCGACACAGCGGTCGGAGACGCATCAATATGACCGGTTGACGATGAGCAAATGCGATCGATGAACGGCATCAAATGGAGCCAATCGTGTCGCCAACAATGGCGCGATGTTTGTTCACTGCCCGTGATCGTGTTGACTGAACCTATGACGCCGCCATCAACTTCCATGTCCCAAGAACACAAAGACGCACTCGCCCAAGGAAGAGCAGAGGGTCGAATCGTTCGCAGCTACCTCGAAGCACTCGATGCCCATCGTCCGAAACGGGGCAGAAAGCGCACGCCGGATTCCATCAAGAATCGGCTCGACGCCATTGCAGGAGAACTCCCCGACGTCGATCCGTTGAAGCGTCTGCAACTCACGCAAGAACGAATCGACCTCGAGGAAGAACTCGAGCGGCTCGAAACCGACAGTGACCTCGAAGCACTCGAGATCTCGTTCATCGACGTGGCGAAGAGCTACGCCGAACGCAAAGGCATCTCCTACAGCGCGTTCCGCGAACTCGGCGTCTCTGCCAAGACGCTGAAGGCCGCAGGCGTCAGCCGATCCAGCTGACCCACCACGTACGGGCGCAACACCAGCGATGAGGGCAGGCCGCGGCGGGTCTGCCCTCATCACGTTCAGCGGAAACTGATCGGTCGAGAAACTTCCTCAAGGCCCCCCAAAATCGTGACGATCCCTCGGGCATCCCTCGTCCGCAACGGAGTCCTGATCACGATGAATGGCCGCTGTACCGCTGATCCTCTCGATCATGCCGATGACATCTGCGAGTTCTGTGGCGATGAGTTCTGTCGTTCCTGCTTGATCCAAACAAGGGGCGGAAAGGGTCAACAAATCTGCCGAGACTGCGCCATTCGCAACAGCGGGATCAAAGGAAGCAAGTCCAACAAACCGCGACCGTCCAAGGCGCAGGTGGCAAGAGCTCGTCAGGCCCTCGCCGAATCGAAGGAAACGCGCAACGCAAAGACCTTCGAATTCTTCGATGAAGCGGCCGACTACTCGACACGACACGACATCGAAGCAGCACCCGCGCCTCAGGACGAGCCGGACGAAGAAGCGAAAGCGCAAGGAGCCAAGCGCCGATTCTCCCTGCGTCGCAAGAGCGACGAGACCTCGACTGATGAGGTCGAACCAACGGCGCTCGACGAGTTCGACGAGCAGACAGAGGAGCTTGCTCCGCCCCCGCCTTCGGCACCAAGCGGCCGATCGACGCCGGCGACCACGCTCATCGAGAGTGGTGCTCTGGCCAGGACCCCGAGTGGCACCTCGCCGAGCGACATCAGCGAGCCCGATGATCCAATCGCCGCAGCTGACATCCCTTGGGACGACGCGCACCGTGGACCAGTCCCACCTGGCGCCGGCGCCGGCGCCGGCGTGGTGGAATCGCCGGGCTCGCTCGCCGATCGGCTTCGGACCCGCTCGGTCCCAGCGGCGCCCATCATCCCTTCGTTCGCTCTACCGGCGTCGAATTCCGGGCACGATCCAGCCCCATCAACGATCGACCAGCTGCCGCTGGGCAGCCAACTCGACGCCGACCCCTTTGCCATTGCCCTGCCCGACGAGGGACCCTCGTCGCCGGCACCACTCGATGTGTCGTTCCCCACGCCACCGCCGACACAGGCCCCCACGCAAGCCTTCGACTGGCAGTCCACGCTCGTGCCGTCCGGGGAGAACCTCGACGACGACCCCTTCAGCATCGGCGATCCCTTCGCCGAGCCGGTTGACGTCGCCACCGAACCGATGACGCCGCCCGCCGCCAGCCAGGAGCCGTTTGCCGCTCGCCAACGAGCCGCCGATCAGGTCGTCGCGGCGGCTCCCGATTTCGCCGAGCGTCGGAGCGAGTCGTCTCCGGCTCCCATCCCCGACGCCCGGTCGCAGTGGACGGCACCCACGGCCCCACA
Organism: uncultured Acidimicrobiales bacterium; assembly: GCA_963698395.1. Lineage (GTDB taxonomy): Bacteria > Actinomycetota > Acidimicrobiia > Acidimicrobiales > SZUA-35 > JBBQUN01. The sequence goes on along the minus strand of CAVOQQ010000003.1, from coordinate 865,601 downwards.
CGCACCGAGCACACCACCGCCCGTCGTTGCTCCCGAACCGGCAGCGGCCGCCATGACCAGCCGGCCGGCTGTGATGGCGGCGCCGACCGGAAGTGGAGCGCCGGTGGCGGGAGCGGCCGATACCGATGCCAATGGCAACTGGATCCCACCACTCCTCCGGGGCATGGCACCAGTGGCCGAGCGCCAAGCGGCTCCCCTGCCCAAGCGTCGCAACAACGACTGACCGGCCACGGGCCGAAAGCCGGCCCGCTCAGCCCCAGTGGATGAACTGGTCTCGGCCGGGGCCGGTGGAGGCGAGTGACACCCTGACGCCGACCTGCTCCTCGAGCGCACGAAGGTAGGACTGCGCGTTGGCATGCAAGTCGCCCGGCGCCTTTGCTGCGGTGAGATCGGTCTTCCAACCGGGGAAGGTCTCGTAGATCGGCTTGGCCCGGTGGAGATCGGATTGGTGATAGGGCATACGCTCGACGCGTTCACCATCGATCTCGTAGGCGACGCACATCTTGATCTCGTCGAACGTGTCGAGGATGTCGAGCTTCGTGATGGCGAGTTCGGTCAGGCCATTGACTCGGGCTGCGTGACGGAGCATGACGGCATCGAACCATCCGGGGCGACGGCGACGACCGGTGTTGACCCCGTACTCGCGCCCGATGTCGACGATTTTCTCTCCGGTCTCGTCGAAGAGTTCGGTCGGGAATGGCCCCGAACCGACCCGGGTGACGTACGCCTTGGCGATGCCGACCACTCGGGTGATGTCCTTGGGACCGATGCCCGCCCCGGCGCAGGCGCCGCCGGCGATGGGATTGCTCGACGTGACGAAGGGGTAGGTGCCGTGATCGAGATCGAGGAACGTCGCCTGCGCTCCCTCGAACAAGACGTGCTGATCGGCGTCGAGCGCCTCGTGGATCAGGTTCACCGAGTCGGCGATGTGGGGTTTGATGCCCTCGAGGCACTCTTCGAGCACCCGATCGGCCAGGGCATCGGGGTCGACGGGAAGGCGGTTGAAGACCTTCGTGAGCACCTTGTTGGTGTGCGACAACGCTCCGTGGAGCTTCTCACGGAAGATGTCTTCGTCGAGCAGGTCTTGCACCCGGATGCCCAGACGCATCGCCTTGTCGGCATAGGCCGGGCCGATGCCACGTTTGGTGGTGCCGAGCTTGGCCTTGCCGAGGTGACGTTCGTGGAGGGCGTCGAGTTGCTGATGGTAGGGCAGGATCAGATGCGCATTGCCCGACACCTTGAGGCGTGAGCAGTCGACCCCGCGGCGAGTCAGCATCTCTTTCTCGGCAAGCAAGACGAACGGGTCGACGACGACACCATTGCCGATCACCGGGATGATGTGGTCGTAGAGCACGCCGCTGGGGATCAGTTGGATGGCGAACTTCTCTTCGCCGACCACGATGGTGTGCCCGGCGTTGTGGCCACCTTGGTAGCGGACCACCATGGCCATTTCCTTCGACAGGAGGTCGGTGAACTTCCCCTTGCCTTCATCGCCCCACTGAGTTCCGACCACGATCGTTGCTGGCACGTCGGTCAAGCCTAGCGGAGCGGGGATGTCGTCGAGCGAAGCGAGGAACTCCGGAAGCGACGAGCACGCCAACCCTTCGGGTTGGGCGAGGAACGGCCGGCGGACGCGCCGAGGCCCGGAGTCGCAGCACTGCGACTCCGGGCCTCGTTCTCGATCATTGCGAGGCGATCACCAATTCGTCGTCGACCACGTCGACCTTGATGGTCCAGCCCTCTTCGAGCCCGCCGTCGAGGATCTCCATGGCGATGCGGTCGGCCACTTCCTTCTGGATGGTGCGCTTCAGCGGACGGGCGCCGAACGCCGGGTCATAGCCGAGACTCGCCAGCTTCGCCGTCGCCTCCTGGGTAACCTCGAGCCGCAGCTTGTGCTGATCGAGTCGATCCTGGAGGTGGGCCAGCTGGATGTCGACGATTCTCGTCAGATCGGCCTCGGTGAGCGGAGTGAATCGCACGATGTCGTCGACCCGGTTGATGAACTCCGGACGGAAGAAGTCCTTCGGATCACCAGGAAGGTTCGAGGTCATGATCAGCGCCACATTGGTGAAGTCGACCGTCCGACCCTGGCCGTCGGTCAGGCGGCCGTCGTCGAGCAGTTGCAGCAAGACGTTGAACACGTCGGGATGCGCCTTCTCGACCTCGTCGAGCAAGATGACGGCATACGGGCGGCGCCGAACCGCTTCGGTGAGCTGCCCGCCCTCGTCGTAGCCGACATAGCCCGGAGGCGCACCGATGAGCCGACTGACCGAGTGCTTCTCCATGTACTCCGACATGTCGATGCGAACCATCGCTCGCTCGTCGTCGAAGAGGAAGTCGGCCAGCGATCGAGCGAGCTCGGTCTTGCCGACACCAGTCGGACCGAGGAACAAAAAGCTACCGATCGGGCGATTCGGATCGGACAACCCGGCTCGGCTTCGACGGATTGCGGCCGAGACCGAGGCGACGGCCTCCTCTTGGCCGATCACCCGCTCGTGCAGCTTGTCTTCGAGCCGGAGCAGCTTGCGTGACTCGCTCTCGATCAAACGACTGACGGGAACCCCGGTCCAACGATTGACCACCTCGGCGATGTCTTCTTCATCGACTTCTTCTTTGAGCATGGTCTGCTCACTCTGCAGCGCGGCCAGCGCGGTCGTCGCCTGCTCGATGTCGCGCTCGACTTGCGGGATCCTCCCGTAACGAATCTCGGCTGCACGCTCGAGGTCGGTCTCACGCTCGGCGTCTCGCTTGAGACCTTCGTGTTCCTCTTTCAGCGAACGGATCGCCGCGATGGCGTCCTTCTCGTTCTGCCAGTGAGCCTTCATGGCCTGGGACTGCTCCTGCAGGTCGGCCAGCTCGACCTGGATCTCGGTGCGCCGTTCCTCAGAAGCCGTGTCGGTCTCCTTCGCCAACGCGACCTGCTCCATTTCGAGCTGACGGATGCGCCGCTCGACCACGTCGATCTCGGTGGGCAGCGAGTCGATCTCGATCCGCAGCTTCGAGGCGGCCTCGTCCATGAGGTCGATCGCCTTGTCGGGAAGGAACCGACCGGTCAGGTAGCGATCCGAGAGCATGGCGGCGGCGATGATCGCGGCGTCTTGGATCCGCACACCGTGGTGAACCTCGTAGCGTTCCTTGAGACCGCGCAGGATGGCGATGGAGTCTTCGACCGAAGGCTCGCCGACGAACACCTGCTGGAAGCGCCGCTCGAGCGCCGGGTCCTTCTCGATGTACTTGCGGAACTCATCGAGTGTCGTGGCTCCGACCATGCGCAGCTCGCCACGGGCCAGCATGGGCTTGAGCATGTTGGAGGCATCCATCGCCGAGTCGCCTCCGGCGCCAGCACCGACCACGGTGTGCATCTCGTCGATGAAGGTGATGACTTCGCCCTCGGCGTCGGTGATCTCCTTGAGAACGGCCTTCAGCCGTTCTTCGAACTCACCCCGGAACTTGGCGCCCGCGAGCATGGCCGACATGTCGAGCGAGATCACGCGCCGGTTGCGCAGGCTCTCGGGAACGTCGCCTTCGATGATGCGCTGGGCGAGTCCTTCCACGATGGCGGTCTTGCCGACACCGGGCTCGCCGATGAGCACCGGGTTGTTCTTCGTGCGGCGTGACAGCACCTGGATGACCCGGCGGATCTCCTCGTCACGTCCGATGACGGGATCGAGTCGACCGGACCGAGCGTCTTCGGTGAGGTCACGACCGTATTGCTCGAGGGCCTGGAACTGAGCCTCGGGGTTCTGATTGGTGACTCGATGCGAGCCGCGCACCTCTTGGAGCGCAGCAAGCAGCACGTCTCGGGTCAGATCGAGCCGAGCGGCGGTGGCACCGCCGACATCTCGATTGGCCAAGGCGAGCAGTAGGTGCTCGGTGGACAGATAGTCATCACCGAGCTGGCGACGCACCGAATCGGCATCGTCGAACACACGGTTCGTCTGCTTCGAGAATCGAGCGTCGGCACCGTAGGCCTTGGGCAAGGCCGCCAGTACAGCCTCGGTTTCGGCCCGGAGCTTGCCGGGTTGGCGATCGACCTTGGTGAGGATCGGCAGCACCACACCCTCGGGCTGACTCAGCAGCAGCGAGAGCAGATGGTCGGGAGTGACTTCGGGGTGGGAGTCGTCTTTGGCCCGCCCGATCGCGGCAGTGACGGCTTCTTGGGTCTTGATGGTCCAGCGGTTCGGGTCGAGAGCCATGTCTGGCTTCCCTTCTACGAGGTGCCGCGGCTGAGACAGGCGCTACGACGGCACCGAAACGGCGAGGGCCGGAACGGCATCGGCGGAGTCGTCAGTGGGTCAGCGACGGCGCTTTTGGTACAACGTCACGGCTTGGGTGACGGGGACGAGGTCTCGGCGGTATTGCCGGTGGGCCTCTTGGACTTGTTCTTCGTTGACAGCCGCAAGGGCTTCGAGTTGCTCATGGGCCTTGGCCAACTCGCTTTCGAGCTGGAGAACCCGCTTCACACCGGCGAGATTGAGTCCCTCTTCGGTGAGTTCGAGGATTCGACGGAGGCGTTCGAGATCGGCCTCGGAGTAGCGCCGACTTCCGCCTCCGGTCCTGGCCGGATTGACCAGGCCCTTGCGTTCATAGATGCGCAGTGTCTGGGGGTGGACACCGGCGAGTTCGGCTGCGACCGAGATGACGTAGAGAGCCCGAAATCGGTCGCTGCCCGAGCGTGTTGCCACGATCATGCACCTCCTCGGCCCGAATCGGTCGAGGCCGTGTCGGCGTCGGTTTCGTCAGACGTCGATCGACGGGCTCGGCGGGCCAGTGTTTCGATATGGGAACGAGGCGACTCGACGAGCACTCGATCGAGTGCCTCGAGCGCTTCGCGTTGGCGGTCGCTGAGCTTCGTCGGTACGGCGACCTCGACCGTGACGAGCAGATCGCCATCGCCCTTCGAGGTGTGCGCACCCTTGCCTTTGACCCGGAAGGTCTTGCCGGTGGGGGTGCCGGCAGGCAGGCGGAGCGTGACGGATCCACCGTCGATGGTTGGGATGGCCAGCTTCGCACCCAGCACGGCTTCGGTGTAGGTCACCGGCACCGTGATCGTGAGGTGATCGCCTCGGCGACCGAACACCTCGTGCTTGGCCACCTGGACCAGCACGAAGAGGTCACCGGCCGGTCCGCCATTGCGGCCCGGCGTGCCCCGGCCCTTCAGCTTGATGCGTTGGCCGTCTTTCACCCCGGCCGGGACCCGCACCTTGACCTGGCGAGGTCGACGCTCCATGCCGCTGCCGTAGCAGCTCGGGCAAGGGTCCTTGATGACACGACCGCGACCGCCGCACGACGGGCAGGGCTGGCTGAACGAGAAGAGTCCTTGGTTGTCGTCGAGTACACCCCGGCCAGAACACTGGCCGCAGGTACTCGGCACGGTGCCGGGTTTGGCACCCGAGCCCCGGCAGGTACTGCATGGGGCCTCGGAGACGAGGTGGACCGAGGTCGTGATGCCGGCAACCGCGTCGTCGAAACTCAGGTGGAGTTCGGCTTCGAGGTCGCTGCCGCGGGTCGGACCGGTGGCCGCTGGCCCCCCCTGGGTGCGGGATCGGTTGCCGAAGAGGCCACCAAGCAGGTCGCCCAGATCGCCGACATCGAAGCCGGCGCCTCCGGGGGCGCCTTGGGGACCGCCGAATCCCCGACCACCGAAGCCTCCGGCAGCAGGGCCGAGGCGACGGAGCTCATCGTATTCGGCTCGCTTCTTGGGATCGTTGACAACGTCGTAGGCCGCAGAGATCTCTTTGAACCGCTCCTCGGCCTTGACATCGCCGGGATTCTTGTCGGGATGGAACTCACGAGCAAGCTTGCGATAGGCCTTGGTGATGTCTTTCTCGGAGGCGTCAGAAGACACACCCAAGACCTTGTAGAAATCCTTCTCGATCCATTCGTGCTGTGGTGGCATCCAACCCTCCTTTCATCATGTCGTGTTCGGATGTCGCGTTGAGTCGGGTCGGCGGGCGCACCCGCCGACCCGGATCGTTTCGGCGGCTGACCAGCGAAGCGAACTCGCCGGCGCAAGGCATCGCACTGCGCCGATGAGACAAGCTCAACCCTTTACCTGGACCATTGCCGGGCGGACCGTACGACCCTTCCAGCGGTAGCCCACCCGGAGCAACTGAGAGACGTGGGGACCGGTGTCGTCGTCTGACGGCTCGTGCATCACGGCCTCGTGCTGCTCGGGATCGAACGGCGCACCGGCTTCTTCGATGCGCTCGAGACCCTGCTTCGCCAACACTTCGAGCAGCGAAAGGCGAACAGGGGCGACGTCGTCTGCGCCGTTGGCGATGGCGCCGTCGCAGGCGTCGAGAACCGGCAGCAGTTCGCCGACCAACGCCTCGTTGGCCCGCTCCCGAGCATCGAGCTCGCGCTTGGCCACGGCCTTGCGATAGTTCTCGAACTCGGCTTGAAGCCGACGCATGCCGTCGAGGTAGTTGTCGCGCTCGGCGGTCACCGACTCGAGGTTGGCGACGAGATCTTCGACGGTGATGTCGGCGATCTCGTCTGCCCCTTCACCGGTGTCGGCCCCGGCCGAACCACCGACACCGGCGGCAGGGCCGGCGTCGACGGGATCGGCTGCGGACGCACCCGGTTCACCGTAGGGTGAGCCGGGATTGCCCGGGGGTGTTGCGGAATCCGCCGAGGCTGGTTGTGGTGCCTCGGTCCCGAGGTCGTCTTGGGAAGGATCGCTCACGACTCGTCCTCGTCGATGATCTCGGCGTCGACGACCTCGTCGTCGTCGGGGGCGCCACCGGTGGCAGCGTTGGGATCAGCCTCGGCTGCCGCCTGCTCGTAGAGCTTGGTGGACACCGTCTGACTCGCGGTCATCAGCTTCTCGGTACCGTCCTTGATGGCTTCGAGGTCGTCGCCGGCCATGGCGGTCTTGAGTTCGACGAGCGCCTCTTCGACCGCCGACTTCTCGGCGTCGTCGAGCTTGTCGCCCTGCTCACGCACGAGCTTCTCGGTCTGGTAGACGAGCGAATCGGCACCGTTGCGAACCTCGGCCTCTTCGCGGATCTTCTTGTCTTCCTCGGCATGAGCCTCGGCGTCTTTCACCATCTGCTCGATGTCGTCCTTCGACAGGGTGGACTGGCCGGTGATGGTGATCGACTGTTCCTTGCTCGTTGCCCGATCCTTCGCCGACACGTGGACGATGCCGTTGGCGTCGATATCGAAGGTGACTTCGATCTGTGGGATGCCTCGTGGGGCAGGCGGCAGATCGACGAGCTGGAATTTTCCGAGCGTCTTGTTCGCGCTCGCCATCTCACGCTCACCCTGGAGCACGTGGATCTCGACCGACGGCTGGTTGTCGTCGGCGGTGGTGAAGGTTTCGGTGCGGCGAGTCGGAATGGTGGTGTTGCGCTCGATGAGCTTGTGCATCACCGAACCCTTGGTCTCGATACCGAGAGACAGCGGGGTGACGTCGAGCAGCAGGATGTCCTTGACGTCACCCTTGAGCACGCCGGCCTGGACCGCAGCGCCGATGGCGACCACTTCGTCCGGGTTGACCGTCTTGTTGGCTTCCTTGCCGGTCATCGACTCGACCAGCTCGGTGACCGCGGGCATGCGAGTGGAGCCGCCGACCATGACGACGTGATCGATGTCGGACTGCTTGAGCCCGGCGTCCTTGATTGCCGCCTCGAAGGGCTTCTTGACCCGAGCGAGGAGGTCGGAGGTGAGCTCCTGGAACTTCGAACGGCTGAGGGTTTCCTCGAGGTGGAGGGGTCCCTCGGCGGTGGCGGTCACGAAGGGCAGATTGATGGAGGTGGACTGGGTTGTCGACAACTCGATCTTGGCCTTCTCAGCCGCTTCCTTGAGGCGCTGTGCCGCCATCTTGTCGGCACTGAGGTCGACGCCGTGGGCGTTCTTGAACTGACTGACGAGCCAATCGATGACGGCGGCATCCCAGTCGTCGCCACCGAGTTCGGTGTCGCCCGAGGTGCTCTTCACCTCGAACACGCCGTCGCCGATCTCGAGCACCGACACGTCGAACGTGCCGCCGCCGAGGTCGAACACCAGGATCGTCTGATCCTCGCCTTCCTTGTCGAGGCCGTAGGCCAACGCGGCTGCGGTGGGCTCGTTGATGATTCGCAGGACCTCGAGCCCGGCGATCTGCCCGGCTTCCTTGGTGGCGGTGCGCTGGGCGTCGTCGAAGTAGGCGGGCACGGTGATGACGGCCTGGGTGACAGTGTCACCCAGGTAGGCCTCGGCGTCTCGCTTGAGCTTCATCAGCGTGCGAGCGCTGATCTCTTGCGAGGTGTACTTCTTGCCGTCGATATCGGTGCTCCAGCTCGTGCCCATATGACGCTTCACCGAACGGATCGTGCGATCAGGGTTGGTGATGGCCTGGCGCTTGGCGACTTCGCCGACGAGCACCTCGCCACCATCCTTGGCGAACGCAACCACCGACGGGGTGGTGCGAGCGCCTTCCGAATTGGGGATGACCACGGGGTCGCCTGCTTCGAGCACGGCCACGACGGAGTTGGTGGTTCCGAGGTCAATGCCAACTGCCTTTGCCATCTTGTCTCTCTTTCTGCTTGACCCGTGTTCGGGGCCAGTGGGTGTTGGGGGGGGGGGAGAAGTGAGGGTCGAAACGACGCCACGAAGGCGAGTGTAGCGACCTGACTTTCACAAGTGTACAAAGTTGAGTCTCTCGTTATCAACTTTTCTCGTGTGACGTATGTCAACTCAGGCACGGTGTTGGCTCGGGCGCGACTCAGCCCACCCATGATGGGTGGGCTGAGGGAAACGAACGACGGCACGCGAACGCGAATGCCCCGAAGGACTCGCTTCGTTCGCCGACTACTGGTCGAAGGAGATCAGGCTCTGGTCGTAGTCGTCCGGCGCCTGGAATCCGAGCAAGTTGAACACCGTTGCGGCGACGTTCGACAGCCCGGCACGCTCGGGTACCGACAGGTGATACTCACCGGCGTAGAGCGGATCATGGATGACGAACGGCACCGGGCTGAGTGTGTGCGACGTCTTGGGCGAACGTACGCCACCGGATTCGGTGTACATGATGTCGGCGTTGCCGTGATCAGCGGTGAAGACGAGGATCCCGCCGAGTTCGTCGATCACTGCAACGAGTTCGGCCAGGCACGCATCGAGCACCACCATGGCTGCCTTGGTCGCTTCGAGATCGCCGGTGTGGCCGACCATGTCGCCATTCGGGAAATTCAACCGGCCGGTGTCGTAGTCCCCGCTGCGCAGCAGCTCGATGGTCCGATCGGTGATCTCTCGGAGCTTCATGCCTGGCGTGGTGTTGAACTCGACGTTGTCGGACGGAATCTCGATATAGGTCTCGAGCTCGGGATCGATGTAGCCCGATTTGTTGCCGTTCCAGAAGTACGTGACGTGACCGAACTTCTGCGTTTCGGAGATGGCGAAGCTGCGCAGACCCTCTGCGCAAAGGAACTCGCCCATCGTGCGATCGATCGTCGGCGGTTCGACCAGATACTGCTTCGGCACCAACGCATCGCCGTCGTACTGCAACATGCCGGCGAAGTACACGGCGGGGTGGTCCCCGCGATCGAACTCATCGAAGTCGGCTTCCTCGTACGCCCGAGAGATCTCGATGGCCCGGTCGCCTCGGAAATTGAACAGGACCACCGCGTCGCCGTCGTGCATGGTCCCGACCGGATCGCCGGCTTCGTCGACGATCACGAAGCAGTCGAGATACTGATCGCCGGCATCGCTTTCGCCATACATCGTTTCGACCGCTTCGGTGGCCGAGGCGAAGGGCCGACCGACACCGTTGGTGTGGCACTGGTAGCCGCGCTCGACCATCTCCCAGTCGGCGCCGTAGCGATCCATCGTGATCTTCATGCGCCCACCGCCGGATCCGATGCGATAGTCGAAACCTGGCGAATCGCCGTCCTCCGTCGCTCGGCCGTGCTCGTTGATCTTCTGGAGTACCTGCTCGGTCTGCGCGATGTAATCGAGTGCCGAGCGAGCACCGACATCTCGGCCGTCGAGCAGGATGTGCACCCGCACTCGCTTGACCCCTTCTTCGGCGGCACGTTCGAGCAGTTGATAGAGGTGCTCGGTGTTGGAGTGGACCCCGCCGTCGGAATGGAGACCGATGAAGTGGAGAGTGTTCGCCTTCCCGTGCTCGATCACCTGCTTCCACACCGGTGTTTGGTAGATCGAGCCGTCGGCCATGGCCTTGTTGACGAGCTTGGCACCTTGAGCGAAGATCCGCCCGGCGCCGAGCGCGTTGTGACCGACCTCGGAGTTGCCCATGTCGTCGTCGCTCGGCAGTCCGACCGCCGGGCCGTGTGCGAGCAGGGCGGTCGAGAGTGCCGAGGTGGTCAACGCATCGAAGGTCGGGGTCGGCGCCGAGGTGACGGCGTTGCTGGGCCCCGCAGGGGCAACACCCACACCGTCGGCGACGACGATGAGCAGCGGCCCCGGCCGATGCGTGAATGTTGCTAGCGGTTCGAGCGATCGTGACATGGTGACCTCACCTTCGTTGATCGAGTCGAGTGTACGACGCTTCCCCGGAGAGGATGATTGCCCTCTCACGCCGACCGGCGAATCGCTACGGTGACCGTTCGTGGAGAGGAACCGGAGGCAGCCTCGGGTCGCAGCCGTGCTGACCCTGTCCATCGCGCTGGCGGCCTCGGCCTGGACGCAACGGGTTGATCCGCCCGACCCTTCCGTCGAGGCTCTCGCCCCGGCCGACATGGCTACGGCACGGTCCGATCGAGGAAACACGGCAACGACGAAGCCGGACTTCGCCGAATGGTTCGATTTCGGCGGTGCCGGTGGGCAAGCGTCCGCCTCGTCGTCACCGGGGAACGTCGCGGCGATCCAGGTGCTCGGCACCGAACAGGCGCACGGTCTCCCACCGAGCACCGGCTCGACGACAACGTTCGTACCGACAACGGTCTTCCCGATCGCAAGCCCGCCAACCACGATCCGGTCGGGGACCGTTCCATCCAGCACCGTTCCACCTCGCACCGTTCCCTCCAGCACGGCGCCGCCAACCACGGTCCCGCCGACGACCGCGCCGGCAACGACTCCGGAAGCTCGGGGCCGTCAGGCGCTCAGTCGGATCCGCTACGACTGGGTCGCCCGACTGCCCGACTGGTCGATCACGTTCGCTCCCGGTCGCTCGGGCGTGATGGGCTACACCTACGTCGACGAGAAGCGGATCGAGGTCTTCGTGCGCGACGAGATGAGCGATGCACTGCTTGCGCACGTCGTGGCTCACGAACTGGGTCACGCCGTCGACGTGTCGTTCAACGGTGGCGACGACCGGGCGGCCTGGGCAGCGGCCCGCGGCATCGAGACCGTGCAATGGTGGCCCGGTAGCGGTGTCACCGATTTCTCGACCGGAGCCGGCGACTTCGCCGAGGCCTTCGCGGTCTGGCAGGTCGGCGCCGCCAACTTCCGAAGCAGGGCAGCCGGCGTGCCGACCCCCGATCAGCTCGCACTGGTCGCCTCACTCGCCAACGGCTGACCGTCGAACGGCGCTGCTGACGGTGACGATCGACGGCGCTTCGACGACGCACGGTCGATCAGCACGGTCGATCAGCACGGTCGATCAGCACGGCCGATCGGCACGACAGGAACCAAGCGCCCTCAGCGACAATCAGTGCCATCACGAAACAACCAGGATGACGCTTGGGGGTATCGTCGACAGTCCATGAGGGTGCCTTCAAGCCGGGACTTCCGGAAACTCATCGCGGCCTCGATCGCTTCACAGCTCGGCGATTGGGCCGCCCGGCTCGCGCTCTCGCTCCTCGTCTTCGAGCGAACCGGTGACGCGAAAGCCGTGGGGTTGGTGGCCACGGTGCTGGTGCTGCCCTGGCTGGGTCCTGGCCAGTGGCTCGCCACCCAGGGCGACCGGCTCGACCGGCGACGCCTGCTCATGGCGTGCGACATGGTGCGCGGCGCCGTTTTCGTCACCATCGGCTTCTTCGAGCTGTCGCTGCCCGTCCTGATCGTGCTCGTCGCGGTCGCAGCCACGGTCGATCCCGTCTTCGAAGCAAACCGCTCGGCGTTGGTGCTCGACCTCGTCCCTGCTGAGGAGTATCCAGCCGCGGTCCAGGTGTCGAATGCGATCAATCAATCGGCACAGCTCGTCGGCTTCGCCACCGGTGGCGCGCTGGCAGCGATCGTCAGTCCCTCGGGTGCGCTCGCGCTCAACGGAGCGACCTTCTTGTTGTCTGCACTTCTCATCAGCCGAATCCAGGCGAGGACCGAGAGCCAACGGTCGGAGACCTCCCCCAGTCTCCGACAGGCGTGGAACTTTCTGGCCAACGACCGACTCTCACTCATCGCTGTTGCCGCCACGTTCGTGACCGTGGCCTGCGCCATGGCGGTGGAGAGCCAAGCGGTCGTCTATGGCACTGATGTGGTTGGGCTGGGCAAGGCGGCGACAGGCCTGCTCGCCGCCGTTGTTCCGGCTGCCACCCTGCTCTCCATCATGGACCTCAGCACCGACGGTGACGATCACGACATTCTCGAGCAGGGGCTGATCCTTGCGTTCATCGCCGCCGTTCCCGCTGCACTGCTCCTCGGCGCTGGGTACAACGAGGCATCGGCCTTCCTCGGCTACGCGTTCGTCGGCCTGATCTTCACCTTCGCGACCGCCGCCAACATCGCCGTTGGTCGGCGCATCCCGAGCGACATTCGAGCTGGCACGTTCGGCGTGCTCCAAGCCCTGGTGTTCCTGGCAACGAGCCTGGGAGCTGCACTCGGGGGCTTTGGGGCCGACTCGCTCGGCTCCAAGGAGACCGCAGCAGTTGCGATGCTCGTGACTGCAGCCTCGGCTCTCGTCGCCATCACGCTGCTTCGCGCCCGGTTGGTGGAACAGCGCGAACTCTCGAGCGCTGTACGCTGACGAACTGGCGGGGTGGGGCACCCGCGCAGGGCACCCCACCCGTATCGCCAGCGGCTACCACCAGCTAACTCCTTCACACATGATTCGCCTCCTTTCCACACGCATGGACAGATGACGACAAGCTAGGCCATACGGCCCACATCGACAAGGGCAGGTTGGGTCGATCGACCCGTTGCGAACACCGACGACCTCGACGAAAGACCTGTTCAGAGATGTGAAGAGGCGAAAACAGCGAAGGAGCGGAGGCCGAAGACCTCCGCTCCTTTTCTTGTACCGTCGGTTGTCAGATGGCGTCTGGCGCCAGGTCAGACAGCGTCGACGTTGAGTTCACCGGTGCGGATGCGGATCAGGGTTTCGACCGGCGTGACCCAGATCTTCCCGTCGCCGATCTTGCCGGTCTGGGCTGCTGCGGTGATGGCCTCGGTCGCCTTGGCGACGTCGGGTGTATCGACCACGATCTCCAGCTTGACCTTCGGCACGAAGTCGACCTGGTATTCAGCACCGCGGTAGGTCTCGGTATGACCGCCCTGGCGACCGAACCCCTTCACCTCGGTTGCCGTCATACCGGAGATGCCGATGGCCCGCAGGGCCTCCTTCACCTCGTCGAGCATGTGCGGTTTGATGACTGCCGTAATGAGTTGCATTGGTTCTCTCTTCTTTCAGGCCAGGACCGACACATCAGGACCGTAGCCCGGAGCGCCGTGTTCGAGGACGTCGAGTCCTTCCATCTCTTCTTCTGCCGACACTCGCAGCCCGATCGTGGCCTTGATGGCTGCGAAGAGGAGGCCGGAGGTCACGAGGACCCAGGCAGCAACGATGAGCACACCAAGCAGCTGCACGATGAGCTGATTCACACCGCCACCGTAGAAGAGGCCGGACGAGGCGTACTCGGTACCGTCCTCGAGCGGGAAGGCAGCGTCGACGAACGCATCGCCGTGGTGGGCGAAGAGGCCGACGGCCAGGGTTCCCCAGACACCGCAGACGCCGTGTACCGAAACCGCACCGACCGGATCGTCGATCTTGAGCTTGTTGTCGATGAACAGCACCGACAGCACCACGATGATGCCGCCGAGGAAGCCGGTGATGACGGCGCCGAGCGGGGTCATCGTGCCGGTACCGGCCGTGATCGATACCAGGCCGGCAAGGAGACCGTTGCCGGCCATACCAACATCGGGTTTGCCCGTCTTCATGGTGATGGCGACGACGGCACCGATGGCGCCGGCGGCAGCCGAGAGACCCGTTGTCACAGCGATGTCAGGAACGTAGAGGTCGGCCGCCAGTTCAGAGCCACCGTTGAAGCCGAACCAACCGATGAAGAGAATAAACACACCGGTGATGACGAAGGGCATGGAGTGGCCGATGATCGGACGAACCGACCCGTCGGCGCCGTACTTGCCGATACGTGGCCCGAGGAAGAGTGCACCCATGAGCGCCGCCCAGCCACCAGCCGAGTGGACGATCGTGGAGCCGGCGAAGTCGCCGAACTTGGCGTTCCCGATCTGGAGATCGGCGATGATGCCACCACCCCAGAAGAAGTGCACGACCACCGGATAGATGAAGGCGGTCATGACCAGGCTGAACACCGCATAGCTGTAGAACTTCGTCCGTTCCGCCATGGCGCCGGAAGCGATCGTGGCCGCCGCTCCGGCGAAGGCCACCTGGAAGATGAAGTTGGTCGACAGGGTCAAGCCACCTTCATAGGTCGAACTGTCCTGGAGGAAGAACAGGTCGGTGCCGATGAAGCCGCCGGCACTGTCGCCGTAGGCGAAGGCGTAGCCGACAGCCCAGAAGGCGATGAAGGCAATGGCCATGTCCATCAGGTTCTTCATCATGATGTTGGCGACGTTCTTCGCCCGGGTCAGCCCGGCCTCGACCAGGGCAAAGCCGGCCTGCATGAAGAGGACCAACACCGCCGCGATGACGATCCACGTATTGTCCAGCAAATCGTTGATGGTTGGCTCATAGGCGTCCTGGGCCACCGCTGGGTTTGCCAACAGCAGCGACCCCAACATCGCTGCGAGGCTTACGGCTACTACTTTTCGTCTCATTGATTCTCCACTTCGTTTGGTTCGACCCGATGTGGCGGTTCCCCGTCGGTGCGGGTCGACCCCCGGTGGTCATCCGGTGCTGTCTTGCTTGCATGCTTGCGCTTTTGTGCTGCTGTGCTGTCTTCGACGCTAGAGACGATGGATTTCCGAAAGATTCGCCTTGCGTTACGTGCAGGCGACGTCGATCTTTCACTTATCTGACATCGCCGAGCGTCGGACGGTCATCCCTCCAAGACGTACCCCCTCGAACGAACCGTGCGAATCGAGAGACCGATGGGCTCGAGCCGACGGCGCAATCGCAGGATGTGAACATCGAGCACGTTGCGGTTCGGCGCCTCACCGGGCCAACCCGCCTTCACCAGCGCTTCGCGACCGACGACCGTGCCGACCTTCTGCATCAAGGCCGTCACCAAACGCCCCTCGATGGTCGGCAGCGCAACCCACGCGTCGCCGTGATGGAGCAGTCCGTCTTCGTCGAGTCGCAGTGGCGCCCGTTCGGAGAGACCGGCGCGGAGGGTGAGCCCCTCGATTCTGGCCCGCATGTCGTGCTCGTCGGCCGGGAGCCGAATCCAGTCCTCGAGAGCATCAGACGCGATGGGGGCGGGGGCGTCGGCTTTCACCAGGAGAAGGCGCGCCCGGCCGCGTTCGCGGAGGTCGAGCCTGCGCTGTTCCTCATCTGGCCAACTGACCATTGCCACGTCCATGGCCCGAACATACGGAACGAACGTTTCGCCGTTGTTTCGTCAACATGAAGGCGAAGAAACCCCCTCGACGGCCTGCACTCGGACGTCACCACCACCCGGCGAACGACCGAAATCGACCACCCCACCTGATTGATCGAGGGAATTGCGCTTCGCAGCTACTCGCCTCGCTTCACTAGCCACTACCGTCTACGGCGTTATGGATGCACCTCTGAGTGAAGAACTTCAAACCGAAACGCCCAGCAGCGGTGCGCCTCGCGCCCGCGTCGTCTGGCTGAGCGTCGGGATCCTGATCGCTGCGGTCACCGCCCTCTCGGGTGTCGCGGCGATGATCTTCGAATTCCACGACGATTCAGAGATCCAACGCGAGGTCTTCCTGAACGTCCCCGGGCCGCTGAAGCTGGCGTTCTACACCATCATCCCGGTGATGCTGCTGTGGGCCACGCTCCAGATGAGCTACCGGGTCAAGAACTGGGAGCGGGGCGCACCCGACAATCGGGCAACCACACCGAAGAACATCAAACAGCGCCTTGCCGACTTCCGTTCTGGCATCTACATGCAGACCCTCATGCGTGAGCCCGGTGCCGGCATCATGCACAGCCTCATCTACTTCAACTTCATCATCCTCCTCGCCGTCACCACCGTCCTCGAGATCAACCACCAGGTTCCCGAGAGCATGAAGTTCCTCAACGGCGACGTCTACAAGGGCTATGCCCTGATCGGCGACCTCGCTGGCGCCGGTTTCGTGCTCGGCATGGTCATCGCCATGGTTCGCCGATACGGCCCTCGCAAGTGGCGGCCCTACCGCATTGCCGTCAAGACCCGTCCCGAACACCTCGTCATCAACAGCACGCTGCTCGCCATCGGCATCACCGGGTTCGGCGCCGAGGCCTTCCGCATCGCACTGCAGGATCAACCGGAGTTCGAGAAGTGGAGCGTCATCGGTTACCCACTCTCACTCGCCGTCGAGCCGCTCGGAAATCTGTCGGGCTGGCACCAGGGTTGGTGGATCGCCCATGTGATCAGCTTCGTGGTGTTCCTCGGCATCATCCCCGGAACCATGCTGCGCCACATGTTCACCTCGCCGCTCAACATGTACCTGAAGGACCGTGAGCGGCCAAAGGGCGCCATGAAGGCGATGCCCGACCTCGAGACCACCAGCCTCGAGACGTTCGGTGCGTCCACGATCGGCAGCTTCACCTGGAAGCAGCTGCTCGACACCGACGCCTGCACCATGTGCGGACGCTGCACCTCGGTCTGCCCCGCCAACGCCACCGGCAAGCCGCTCGATCCCCGCGAGATCGTGCTCAAGACGGGCGAGGTCATGGCCCGCACCGGCGACCCGGCGGTGCCACCTCCCATCGGTGTCGATGCCGAGATCGAGGTCAAGGCCGACTGGATCTTCGAGCGGGTCACCACCGAGGAAGTGTGGGCCTGCACCAGCTGCAAGGCGTGCGACGAGATCTGCCCGGTCAACATCGAGATCCTCGACAAGATTCTCGACATGCGCCGCTACCTCACCCTCATGGAATCCGACTTCCCCACCGAGCTCGGTTCGGCGTTCCGTTCGATGGAGAACTCGAACAACCCCTGGGGCATTAGCCAGAGCACCCGGGCCGACTGGGCGAAGAACCTCGACATCCCCATCGTCGACGGCACCGAGATCCTCGACCACGAGTATCTCTACTGGGTCGGCTGCGCCGGGAGCTTCGACGACAAGAACCAGAAGGTCACCCAGGCCATGTCGAAGCTGCTCGACCGTTCGGGCATCGACTACGCCATCCTCGGCCCGGCCGAGCTCTGTACCGGCGACCCCGCTCGTCGCTCGGGCAACGAATACATCTTCCAGATGCTCGCCAAACAGAACATCGAAACGCTCGACACCATGGGTGTGAAGAAGATCATCACGCAGTGCCCGCACTGCTTCAACACCCTGCAGAACGAGTATCCGCAGCTCGGCGGAAACTACGAGGTCGTCCACCACAGCCAGTTCCTCGAGTGGCTGATCGACCGGGGCAAGCTCGACGTCGACTCGGCCACGCTCGAGGAGCGGATCGTCTATCACGACAGCTGCTACCTCGGCCGTCACAACGACGTCTACCTGGCGCCGCGCAACGTGATCGGTTCGCTCAAGGGTGTGCAGATCGTCGAAGCCGGACGCAACGGCACCAAGGGCATGTGCTGTGGCGCCGGTGGCGCTCGCATGTGGATGGAAGAAACCATCGGAACCAAGGTGAACGACGAACGTTCACGAGAGCTCATCGAGACCGGCGCCAGCCGAGTCGCGACGGCGTGCCCGTTCTGTTACGTCATGATGGACGACGGCGTGAAGGGGCACGGTGCCGACGAGGATCAGATCCGCGTCGCCGATATCGCCATGCACGTGCTCGAGGCCATCGAGAACGGTGAGGCCATCGAGGCCAGCGCCGCAGCGGACCGAAGCGCCATCATCGCTGCCGAGGCAGCCGTCGACTGATTCCGCAAGCGGCTGGAACAACCAGCACGTCGCCTCGTTCGACCCGGGCTCGGGCCCGGGTCGAACACTTTTTCGGCCACGTTTCCCCTGGCAAGACACCTGCTTGTGGTGGCATCAACACGTTAGGTGTTGATTGAACTTGCAGGACCGTTTCACTACGCCCATACTGTCGCTCCTGTCCGGGCGGGCACGTGGAGAAAGCGCACGCGTTCAATGACACAACCGGTCTCCTGGAGCCTCGATTCACTGGATCCGCAACCACTCAGCCCGTTCCAGCTGGGTGTCGGAGTACAACTCGATGCCGAGGTCGACTCGACCGATCCGGATCCAGCCGTTGTGGCCCAGCTCCACGACGTCGGTGTGAAGCGTTATCGAGTGAACCTGCGGTGGGATGTCATCAGCCGAGGTTCGTCCTATCTCGTCGACCATGACGAGGTGGATCGGGTTGCCCTCACCATCGAGCGCCTTCTCGCCGCCGGCATCGAACCGCTCGTGGCGATCGACAATGTCTCTCTGCCGTCGTCGCTCGAGGCTGACGGTGGCTGGCGCAACGAGGCAACGGTGTGGGCCTACGGCGACTTCGTCGGTGCCCTCGGCGCCCGACTCGGCTACCTCGTCGACGAGTGGATCACCATCGGCGGCGCCCGGCCCAGGAACTTCGATCCGTCGATGACGAACCATCTCGTGGCAGCACAGCAAGACGCGGCGCGCATCCTCCGAGGTCATGTGCCCCACGCCATGCTCGGGGCCTCGGTCGACATCGCACAACTCGACGACTCGCGCAGTCCGGCCCATGCCGCATCGGCCCAGGCCTGGATCTCCCACCTCGCTTCTCCCGAGGCTGCGATCGATTTCGTCGCCCTCGACGTCGACCCGACAAGCATCCGACGACCGGAAAGGGCCGCCGACGCCCTCCGCTCGCTCGACGCTCGGATCCCCGGTCGCTCGTTCGTGTTGACCGAGTCGCTCCGACCTCGGGGCGACCGCAGACAGTCCAACCGACTGGACGACATCGGGATCACCGAACGCTTCGGCATCGTCGAGGCGCTGTTCGAGCAGATCCGCCGGTTGCGTGCCGACCGGATCGACATCAACGCAGCATTCGCCTGGCCCTTCTCGGGGACCGCACCGCTGCATGGCGAGTTGAACCCCGATTCGATCGAGGCCTACCGCCGGGTGCTGACTGCCGGCGTCATCTGATCGGACGCCCTCGCGGAATTCGGCGGCGAGAACCGGGCTCGATCCTCGAGCGAGATCGATCTTCAGTCGAGGTCGAAATTCTCCCAATAGCGGCTGGGCCGCGGACCCTTCTGACCCTGGTACTTCGATCCGAGCTTGCCGGTGCCGTACGGCTGGTCGGCATCGGTGGTCATGCGGATGAAACTGATCTGACCGATCTTCATACCGGGGTACAGCGTGATCGGAAGGCTGGCGACGTTCGAGAACTCGAGCGTCAGCTGACCGTCCCACCCGGCGTCGACGAAACCCGCCGTCGTGTGGATGAGCAGGCCCAGGCGCCCCAAGCTCGACTTGCCTTCGATGCGACCAACGAGGTCGGCCGGAATGGCGACCCGTTCGGCGGTCGAGCCGAGCACGAACTCACCGGGGTGCAAGATGAAAGGGTTCTCGTCGGAGGTCTCCACCAGCTCGGTGAGCTCCTCGAGGTTTTGCTTCACATCGATGTGGCTGAGCGTGTGATTGCGAAAGACTCGGAAGTACGAATCGAGTCGAAGATCGACCGACGACGGTTGCACCGCAGCCTCGGCGTAGGGCTCGATGATGATGCGGCCTGCCGCAATCTCTTCTTTGATGGTGCGGTCGGAGAGGATCACACTGCACAAGGCTAGTGGGCAGGTGCAGCAGGGACTCGTTAGGACCAGAAGGCGTCGTTCTCGCCGACCAGTTCGATCCAGGTTCGTCCGGGGTCGAGCTGGATCACGGTCCCGCTGGAATCGGTGAGGATCGCCGGGCTTCGCAGAGTCGGTCGGGTCCAGGTTCCTTCGATGACATGGGCGCCGGCGAAGACCACCGCTCGACCGTTCCCGACGAAGACGAACTCGGGAACGGCGTTGCCGCTCACGTCGGTGAGTCCGGTGTCGACTTCCTCGGTGTAGATCAGCACCACGTTGCTGGCGCCCACCCGCTCGCCATCGGTCATGTGCGCCTTGTTGTCTTGTGTGCGCTGCCACTGGCCTGAAGCGGCCTGCACCGTCCAGCTCGCAATGGTGCGTCCGAAGTCCACCGTGATCGACGACGCCGCGGGCCACGGTGCTTGCTGACCGATCGGCCGGTACTCGAACTGGGCGCGGGGCGCCGACCCCGCCCGCTCGAAGGTGGCCGTGTTGGCGAACAAGTTGCTCGGCGCCTTGCGAGTCTTGTCACGCCAGTACCCGCCGTTGCGGGCGGCACTGAAGTTGGCGACGGTCGGCTGCCGGAGGAGGAGCTCGTCGAAGATGTCGTTGGCCCCCGAGTAGACGAAGGAAGGCGAGCCGAGCGAGGTCAGGAAGGAGATGTCGGTCGTTCGGCCGCTTCGCACCGGGCCGACGGTCGTGGTGTTCGAATGGAAGACGGCGGCCAGACGCGTGATGCCACCCTCGACCTCTTCTTCGATCACGATGTCTGCCAGGTTCAACCCGACCTGGGGACGAGCCTTGCTGGAGTTGTCGATCTTGACCACCACGGCTTCGCGAGCCGGCACGGTTTCCAACCACAGACCCGTGAGCGGTGCAGTGTTGGGTGCAGCGACGGGGGCCGGGGCGGGTGCAGCTGGTCCCACGAAGTCGTCGGGCCCGAGGGTTCCGAGCAGACCCCGGTACGCCAACATCGGATCGACCGGCGCTGCCGGTCCCGCTGCCGGGGTTCGAGGTGTTCCAATCGTCGGGTTCGTTGAGGCTGCGGTCGTCGACGTGGTGACCTGCGCTCCGGCAGAACGCGCCGCCTCGGCGAGGACCAGCGCCAGCATCTCCGGCGAGACTTCGTCCGCCGGATCGGCGACGGCGGCGACGGTCGTCGACACGGCCGACGCTGCATCCACCGTCGAGGTGGGACTGGTCACGTCGTTCCGCGCGGCCGATTCGGAGAGCGTCGAGCAAGCCGACGCCGACAATCCGAGAGCGGTGAGTGCGATCACGATGCGGGCGGGAACCACAAGGCAAGCATCGGCATCGGAGCCACGAGATGAAGGGGTGACCCGACGATCGGCGTGATGAGAGCGAACCGGCGGACTCGTGACCCGGAAGGGACCGGCCGTGACGAGCCCGCTCGGCGATGGGATCCGCCTTCCCGGACTCTTCGTGCACGCCGTGGCGGTGGCCGACGATGCGGCGGTCGTAGAACGGTTCATCGCCTTCGCCGGACGCCAGTCGTAGACTCGGTAGGATTCGGCTGCGAGACTGGCCGGACCTGGCTCAACGGGGCCGTTTGGCGCTAGGTTGGGCCGCCCTGCGGGTGTAGTTCAATGGTAGAACATCAGCTTCCCAAGCTGAATACGCGAGTTCGATTCTCGTCACCCGCTCTCCAAGAATTCCCTGTTCAAGGCGGATTCTGAACCACTCCCCCGGTTCACCACCGGGGCTCCGTGCCTAGAGTGTGCCTAGAAGATCGGGCAACTGGGGGCAGCACTGGCGAGCAGCAGACCGTTCGGGAACGTCCGCAAGCTCACGAGTGGGCGGTATCAGGCGCGCTACTACCACCTCGGAAAGCAGGTCCCGGCCGAGACCACCTTCGCCACCAAAGCCGAGGCACGTGCCTGGTTCGCGACCATGGAGACCGACATCCTCGGCGGCCGCCACGTCAACCCGACGAGCGGACGGGAGCTGTTCGGCGTCGGACGAGAGCGACAGCAGTTGGTCGACCGTTGATCCGGTTAGCATCGCCAAGTGGCTTCAGGCGACTTGGCTCACTATCAGCACCTTACCCTGCTGAACGATGGCCGAGTAGCACTCTGGCCCGCTACGGAGGCCTCCACTGCCAATTCCGCTCGCTCGCTTGCCAAGCATCCTCGACTGGAGTCGCAGTGCACGGTCAAGTTGGCCCTCCCCGATTCGCTGGGTCGAGTGAGGCGTCGCAAGGTCCTGGCCGACGCTGCAACCGTCCGCGAGATGATCGACCCGCTCGCCAACCTGTCCCCGACCGCAGCGGCCCCGCTCGAAGCCCAAGCGCTAGCAGCCATCACCAGAGTCACCCTGGCCGCAGTCGCTGACGGCAGGGTGGTTCCTCGAGCGATAGATCACGACCGCGGCGATATCCGGCACCACTGGGCGGTTGGGCCCTGGAGCGTCGCCGAGTCATCCGATCTACGTCGCATCGCCGATCATCTGCCACCGGCGCTCCGGGCCGAGCCCGTCGGCCAGAAGCCCCTCAAAGTGCTCGATTCGTTCACCGTCGTCACGAGGTTCGCTGATGCGGTCGCGGACGCGTTGGTTTCTACTCCGGCAGCCGCCTGCAGGAAGCGCGCCCTTGACCCAGTCGAGATCGGCGACATCGAAGCCCAACTGGTGGGTTCCGGACCGGTTCTCGTTGCTCGCCTGGAATTGACCGAGTCCGGCGCGCGGCTTCGTTTCGAGGCTCGCAACCGAACGGATCACACTGAGCGCCGCAGCGCATCGGAGATCTGGGCCGACCCTGCGGGGGCGACGGTGATCGGCGAACCGACTCCCGACATGTGGCTGCTGCGGCGGTTCAAGCGGCTTGGCGAGATCTGGGAACCGCTCACCGCGCTCCTCACAGAGGCGGCTCCGTCGTCGATCGAGCTCGACGACGACTCGATCGGCGACTTCCTCCTTGGCGGCATGGACCGCCTGGCCGCCACTGGACTCGAAGTGCTGTTGCCTCGCGATCTGGTTAAGGAACTCAGCGTCAAGGCAACCGTCTCCGCTTCGAGCGATTCGGAGTCGTCTGGGGTCTTCGCGCTCGAAGCGCTGTGCGAAGTGAAGGTGACTGCTTCACTTGATGGCAGCGCACTTTCGGCGGCTGAACTGAAGCTGCTGATCGACTCCCAAGCCGATGTCGTTCGCATCCGCAACACCTTCGTGCGAGTCGATGCACGGCTGGCACGACAACTGCAGCGACGACTGAGCGGGGCCGAGGCACTCGGCGCCGCCCTTGGCGGACAGATCGTCCTCGATGGCGAAGCGGTCGAACTCGAAACGACCGGCGCCCTGGCCGACCTTGTTGCACGGGTACGGGCTCTCGACTCCCAGCGCTCGATCGAGACGGTGGAGGGCCTCCTTGCCGAGCTTCGGCCGTATCAACAACGCGGGGTGGCCTGGCTGCGCCAGATCAGCGAGTTGATCGGCGGTGGCATCCTCGCCGACGATATGGGTCTCGGCAAGACGATGCAGGTCATAGCGCTTCACCTTCTGCGTAACCCGACGGTGTCCGACGCTGACGCCGGTCGGGACGGGCCAACGCTCGTCGTCGGACCTGCGTCGTTGGTCACCAATTGGATTCGCGAGTTCGAGCGGTTCGCTCCGACGGTCACCACACACCGCTATCACGGACCTGAGCGGTCTCTCGAGGCGGTGGCCCCCGGCGATGTCGTCGTCTCGACCTACGCCACGGTGCGGCTCGATCGAGATCGTCTCGCCGAACGCGACTGGGGCATGATCGTCGCCGATGAGGCCCAGCACATCAAGAACCACGGCTCGGCGACAGCTCGGGCAGTGCGCTCACTTCCGGCCGCGGTGCGTCTGGGGGTATCGGGAACTCCGGTGGAGAATCAGCTGAACGATCTCTGGGCGCTCACCGACTGGACGGTGCCGGGGCTGCTTGGCTCGAAGGCAGGATTTCGGCGACGGTTCGCCAATCCGATCGAACGAGACGGCGACGAGTCTGCGGCCGCGCAACTCAATCGCGTGATTGCGCCGTTCGTGCTGCGTCGCACCAAGAGCGATCCGTCGATTGCACCCGATCTCCCGCCTCGCACCGAGATCGACCACGTCGTGCCGCTCAGCACCGAACAGATCGCTCTCTACCGTGCCATGACAGCTGACGTGCTAGAGCAGATCGAACAGTCCGATGGGATCCAACGCCGCGGCCTCGTCCTCAAGATGCTGACCGCGCTCAAACAGATCTGTGATCATCCTGTGCTGTGGCTTGATCAGGGCGGCCCGTTGGTGTCGCGATCGGGCAAGCTCGCAGCATTCGACGATCTCGTCACCGAGATGGTCGATGCGGGCGACGCTGTGCTGGTATTCACCCAGTACGTGGGCATGGGCAACATGTTGGTGCAACGGTTGGACCAGCTCGGGATCTCGTCACAGTTCCTCCACGGCGGCACGAGCACCAAGGTTCGTCAGGAGATGGTCGATCGCTTCCAGGACGGCTCGGGTCCTGCGGTCTTCATCATCTCGATCAAGGCGGGTGGCACGGGGTTGAACCTCACCCGGGCGAATCAGGTGATTCACTACGACCGCTGGTGGAATCCTGCGGTGGAGAACCAGGCCTCGGACCGGGCGTGGCGAATTGGCCAGACTCGCGCCGTGTTCGTCCACCGGCTCACTTCGGAGGGAACCCTGGAAGAATCCATCGCTCGCGAGTTGCAACGCAAGGCATCGCTTGCGGAGTCGGTGGTCGGCAGCGGCGAAGGATGGCTCAGCGAACTCGATGACTTGTCCCTGCGTTCGCTGGTTGAACTCAGTGGACTCGGCTGAGGAGGGTTCGGCCGGTGGCACCTCGCAACGACCTGGCAAAGACGTGGTGGAGCAAGCAGTGGATCCATGCGCTCGAAACCAGAGCGTTGCGCGACCCGAACCGTCTACCCCGCGGCCGCACGTATGCCCGGCGGGGCGCTGTGTTCGACCTCGAGGTCGATGAGGGACAGATCACCGCAAAGGTCGAGGGCAGTCGCTCGCGGCCCTATCGGATCACCATTGGCATTCGCCGGTTCCGACCCGAAGAGTGGGACTCGTTGTTCGAGGTGATTGGCAGCCAGGTCGGTTTCACCGCTGATCTCCTGGCGGGCGTCGTGCCTCACGAACTCGTTGCCGACGCGACGCGCCGCGGTGTGGAACTGCTTCCCGAGGCGGGTGATCTGTCGATGAACTGCTCGTGCCCTGATTGGGCGGTGCCATGCAAACACCTCGCCGCTGTCTGCTACATGACCGCATCGGCGCTCGACACCGACCCGTTCCAGATCCTCCGATTCCGCGGGCGGTCCCGACAC
Source organism: uncultured Acidimicrobiales bacterium (assembly GCA_963698395.1). Lineage (GTDB taxonomy): Bacteria > Actinomycetota > Acidimicrobiia > Acidimicrobiales > SZUA-35 > JBBQUN01. The sequence goes on along the minus strand of CAVOQQ010000003.1, from coordinate 840,367 downwards.
GAGGTCGAGGAACGCCTCAAGGCGCAACGCTCGGCCGTCGCGAGTCCCGTCGCTGCGACCCTACGGTCCGACGAGCTAGCCGCCGCTTTGTGGAGCGATGTCGAGCTCGAACCTGATCTCTTCAACATCATCGGGCGAACCAGCAGCGGTCAGGCCACAACTTCGCACCTTGGCGTCGCACCGTTTGCCACAAGGTGGGCGTCGCTCACCGCCGATCACGATGGCCGACTTGTTGCCGATGTTGCCGACGCAGCACGCCGTGCTGCGCTCTGCCTCGCCGAAGGGCAGCCGACGCTTGCGACGATCACGCCACTGGCCGACGCCGCTCGCCACGCGGTTGGTGCCAACCAGTACGAACGAGAGTTGATCGCTCGACAGATGGCAGTCACGCCGAGCCGGCTGAACGCGCTTGCCGCGTCATGGATCACCGCCGGCGAGAGCGGCGTGGCGATCGCCTGTGCAGTCAATGAGGGCCTGGTCAAGGATTGGCCCCAGCTCGACCCCATCCTGAGCGACGTCGCTCGACAGATCTTGAGCGACGGCGGCGTCAGGGTACGTGCGACACCAGCATGGCTCGCCGTTGTGGAGTCGAAGGTACGCCTCGTCGCTGATCCGACAGGCGACCAATGGTTCGCCCTGCACAAGCGAGACCAAAACTGGGAGGTGCTCGGGGCGGGCTCGCTCGAAGAGATCGTCGATCTGACAGAGCTCGACACCTAGGCCTCGATCCAGACCAGCCGAACGCTACGGAACCACCGCAACGCTGTCATGAGCATCAATCAGGCACTTGCCGGTGTAACCGAACGAGCAGACCAGAGGTAGCGCATAATCGCGACCGTAGGCGCACAACGGTCAACTGCACTTCCGGGGTCGTCGCACGCCACCCCAGCCTTCTGGCCTACCGCATAATCGCCCGCCCGGCCTCTGGGGAGTGCACGGGATCGGTTACTCCTTCGCTACCAGATGTAAAGCGCCGAATGGCCGCTCGCCGTCACGAGGCTCGCTCGAGGGCTTCGCGCTGGGGTGCCAGCGAGCTCGTGCGCCCACTGGACCGATCGACCCGCATCCGTCGCCGATATGACCATGCTCGCCCATACGGACCATGTACTCGACTCGACGAACACAATCCCCGTCCTTCACCCCACGGCGAGGTCGAAGAAGACCAGGCACCACTCGACTCCGGCCGAGGAGATACGGGAGCCACGGCGTCAAACTTCGATGTCGTGCAACTTCTCGAACCCGTCGTCGACAGGTCGGTCACACTGACCCACTCCGACCTGGGTAGACGGTTCACCTCGACCAGGTTGCCGGGCCGGTCGCCGGGCACCGAATGCAGGGCTTTCGCTACCTCGATGTGATGATCCCGGTGAACTTTCGCAGTCCGATAGAAATGCAGCCGAAGTCTTCGCCGGCCCAGAACGAGGTCTGCACGAACTGCACCGCCCGCTCGACCCTCGCCTTGTCTTGCGGGGAACGGACCCGGGCCGGGTCGATCACGAACCCTCGTGCTTGGGCGTATTCGACGAACCCCTGATTCAACACCGGGTCCAGCGCATCGGCCTTGGTCACCACTGTCGCCATGTTGTCGGGGATCACCACCCGGAACACGCCGCCGTAGAACTCCCAGGCTGCTTCGAACCCGTCGATCGCCGTGACCACCGTCTGGTCGTGCGACAACCACACGAAGCTGTAGCGGGAGAACACTGGTGTGAACACCAGCGCCCACACCCGCCGCTTCTTCCCGGTCTCCTCATCGAACATGCGGCCGACCTCGCCGAAGTCGACCTGCAACTCCATCCCCGGTTCCCCGTCAGCCAACGGCACCGTTGACGGCTTCACGGCCGGCCACTCAGCGGCGATGAACCGGTTCAATGACCGCTCCGGGACGAACACACCCTGCCGGGCCAACAACTCCACCATTTTCACCGCCGGCACATCACCAGCGGTCACCAACGCTTCGATCTTCGGACGATGCTCGAGCATCAGGCCCCAGGATTCGCCGTGACGATCCGGACGTTTCGGCGCCAACACGCTCATCACTTCGCCGACGAACCGGTTGGTCAACACCGTCGGGTTGTCACCGGCGGTGAGGCCCAAACCTTTCGCGATGTCGACCACTTTGGTCACGGTTTTTCGGTCGCAACGCACCAGCGACGCGATCTTCCGTAGACCGTGGCCCATGAGCCACAACCTGAGCATTTCCCTGACTTCGAACACCGGAACCTCCCTGAATGCCATGCGCACTGCCTTCCGGGTCAGTCGACGCAACGGCGGCAATCACAGCGTCAACGACACCGACCATCCGGGACCCTCACAAGTGGTCCCTTGCAGCTGGCGCAAGCCTGGTCCCTACCAGCTGGCGCAGACCCCCCAAACTGGTCCCTTCCAATTGGCGCACGACACCGGAGATGCGACCGCGAGAGACAGGTGCCACCAAACTGAGGTGATGATCTGATCATCAATTCGGCGTAGGGTCAGGCCATGACCCGTGTGATCGCGTTCGCGAATCAAAAAGGCGGCGTCGCGAAGACCACGTCGGTGCTCTCGCTGTCGGCTGCGATGGTCGAGCGAAAGCGCTCCGTTCTCGTGGTCGACCTCGATCCTCAGGCCTCGCTCACCTTCTCTTTGGGCATCGATCCCGAGGCCCTTGACGCCTCGATTCACGACGTGCTGCTAGGGCGGACGTCGCTGCGCTCAGTGCTCGTCGAGGCCAACAACATCACCGTCGCGCCGGCCAATATCGACCTCGCTGGAGCGGAGGTCCATTTGCTCACGAAGCCGGGCCGCGAGCACGTGCTGCGCAAGGCGCTCGCAAAGGTTCGCGACGACTACGACTACGTCATGATCGACTGCCCGCCCAGCCTCGGTGTACTCACGATCAACGGGCTGACCGCAGCCGATGAAGTGATCATTCCGCTCCAGTGCGAGACGCTGGGCCTCCGGGGGATGGGTCAACTGCTCGACACGATCGAGGACATACGCGAGTTCACCAACAGCAATCTGGCCGTCGGCGGTGTCATCGCCTCGATGTACGACGGGCGCACCAACCTGGCCAACGAGGTCCTCGAGTCCGTGCGAAGTGAGTACAAACTGAAGGTTCTCGAGCCGCCGATCCCCAAGTCGGTTCGGGTGGCCGAGTCACCCCGAGAGGGGCGGTCGATCCTCGAGCACGCATCCGGGTCGAAGCCTGCAGAGGCCTATCGGGAACTTGCCAAACGATTGGATCGCAAACGATGACCGACCCCAGCGGCAAGCGAGCCTTGTTCAGCCAACCGATCGCAGACAACGACGCTGACGAAGTGGTCGAGCCCGTGGCGAACGCGGGCAAACGGGCGTTCTTTTCTGATACAACCGACCATGGGCGCCGGGTTGCGGTCGAGTGCTCTTCGTGCGGTGCCTCGGTTCCCATTGATGTCGTCGAGGCACTCAAGCAGAGCCTTACCCCAGGCGCGTGGTGGGTACCGTCGAAGCGGCACAATCGACTGTTGCGATGCACCGGCTGTGGCCACCGAACCTGGTGCCGCGTCGACTGGCTCGGTGCCCTGCGTTCATAGCGTGGCCCAGATCCGCGGCATACTCGGGCATGGCGTCTCTCTCCGATGATCGGGTTCGTGCATTCCTCTCGAGTGGTACTCGGACTGGCAAGGTCGCCTGGGTAGCAGCCGATGGCGCGCCCCACGCGGCCCCGATCTGGTTCGTGCTCGACGGCGAAGACCTGGTGTTCAACACCCACAGCGAGGCGGGGAAGGCCAAGGCGCTGCGTCGCGAGGGGCGTGCCTGCCTCGTGGTCGACGATCAGAGACCGCCTTACTCGTTCGTCAAGGTCGACGGCACGATCTCGCTGTCGGACGACCTCGCCGAGGTCAAACGGTTCGCCACCCTGATCGGCGGGCGCTACATGGGGCCCGACCGGGCCGCGGAGTACGGACAGCGCAACGGCGTGCCGGGTGAGCTCGTGGTGCGCCTCCACCCGACCAAGGTCACGGCCGGGTTCGACGTCGCCGACTGACCACCGGTTGGGCTGCTGTTCGGTGGCCATCGCCGTACGGTGGAAGCAACCACCGGGATCATGTTGGGGTCACGAGCCTGAACCGAAGTTGCACATCTGCCAGTCACCTTCCGGCTCTCGGATGAACAGCATGCCGAGACTGAGCTCGTCGGCGCCGGCACCACGAAGCACACCGAACGCCACGGCGAAGTCGGTACCGGCGGGCCGGCCGGACCTGAAGTCGTCGACCACCTCGCGATCGAGAGTGGCGGAGTTGAACGAGGTCCCTCCGCCTCCGTCCGAGTTGAGTTCGTAGCGAACGCCGGTCGGCTCCCATTCCAACAACGGCTGCTCTGAAGCGAACTCATCCGGAGGCAGGCACCCCTCGCCGCCATCGAGTCGCAGCGTCAGGTCATCTCCCCTGTTCGAGGCCTCGAACCAATCCACAGCCGCCTGCTCGACCTCCCGTTCGACCCGTTTCCCGAGGAAGAACAACGTTGCGAATCCAGCGGCAACAAGGCCGACAACGCCCACCACGGCGAACACGGCGAACAAGCGCCGACGCCGCTTCTTGCGGTCGGGTACTGCCGGGACCGGCGCTCCGTTCCCGACCCACGCTCCGGGCGGAGCGGGAGCGTGCATCGGGGATGGGGGGTAGGGCGCCGGCTGCGTTGGGTCCACCGATTCGGGAGGCAGCGCGGCACCGGGCCGCTGGGGTGCTTGCGGGGCACTGGGGTCGACGAAGTCGTCTTCGTTCATCTTGGGTCCCTCCAATGTCTGTGCCGGTTGCCGAACACCGGCGCGCCCTTGCGGGCGACGTCGAAACCCTACCCTCGGCGCCAACGTGGTCAAGTGGCCTCGGCGCCGATGCTCACGAAGCGAGGATCACGAAGCGACGTTGAGCACCAACGCAATGGCCACCTGACGGTTGGTCCATGGAGGCGTCGCCGGGTTGAACAGCATCGAGCCGGTTTCGGTCGATCCGTCCGCCAGCTTGTAGCTCGTGCCGAGTGTGGTACTCCCAACGACCGTCGAGTCAGGGTCGAGGAGAGGAGGAAACCGTTCGGCGGCGTGTAGGACCCGGTTTCGCCCGCCGTGGCAGCACCGATCACCATGTCCTTCTTCGACGTGGCAACGGAACTGAGCGGCACAGGGTTCGGGGTGTCACCGATCACCGAAGCGCTCGTCATCGCACCGGTCGGCGAGATCTGATCGACCTGCTCGAAGATGGCGTGAGAGTAGAGCGGTGCATCCGGTGCACTGGTCCAGCTGACGGTGATACCCGACCCGGTGGCGGCGGCAATCCCCGCTTCATCGAGCAACCACACCTCCAGGCTTGCTGTACAGCATCCGTCGGCAACCTGCTCGGCCAACACTGGCGTGAGCGGCTGGCCGCCGAAGGACACGCTGCTCAGCATCGGCGACATCGTGGTCTGCTGCTCGTTCGATGCAACGAAGACGAGCGCCCGGTCCGAGCCTGATCCCGCGACGTGCGTCAGACCGGTCTGCCAGGAATCTGCAAGCGAGACAGCGGTCACCCTTGCCGTCGCTTCGTTGCCATCGGGACTCTCCCAACCCGAGGAGAACGCTCGCACCACGTAGTGGTGGGCACCGGCGATCGGACTGTCGACATAGGTGGTGACGGTGCGCGGGGTCACTCGGCGATCTGGGTGTATTGCGCGCCGGAACTCGCGGCGCGATAGATCCGATGGCCTGTTGCGTACGTGTCACCGGCTGCTGTCCAGTCGAGCGTGGCGTTTCCACCACCGGTGACGGTGAGCAACGTCGGGGATTCCAGGCTGTCGGCCGACCAGAGGTTCGCAGCATTGTTCGTTGTTGCGTTGAACGTCGCTCCGGTACTGGGCAGCGTGGCCACAGCGGAGAGCAGCGCCGCCAGGATGGCCAGTGCCCCGGTGGAAAAGAGCCTCCTCCACCAAACGACGAGGATGCCGCCCGGTTGTGATGGACTGCCGGCCGAGGCCGGCGTCCGTTCGAGGAAGGGCTGTTCCGATGTCACCGAGGTGACCTCAGTCCGGTCAGTCCCGAACTTCGAAGCTGAAGTCGGCCGAAGCGGACCTCTTCTCTCTGCGGCAAACCCCATTGCGCTCGGCCCGCTCACCATCCCTCTCGGCCTGAGCGTCGGCCTCGCCGTCTGTCGGGCTCCCGTCTCTGCGGCCGATCTGATCGAGGCAGCCGACAAGGCCGTCTACCAAGCCAAGGCAGCGGGCAAGGCCAACCTCGTCGTCATCGACATGGACGCAACCGGCCTGCAGGAGGCTCCGCCGACCACGCTCGGTTCTCCATCCCGAGAGGCCGTCACTTCGTCCTGACCGGATCGTCGTTTCGATTCGCCTGCGCAGCCCGACGCTCGCAGCCGACACTGAGCCACTCGCCGGCTTGCGAGAAAGGCACGTTTCCGCCCGAACGCGCCGGTGGGGCGCCGCACCGAGCGACGCCCCACCGGAAGAGAACTCGATCTCAGTCGAGATCGAAACGGTCGTTGTTCATGACCGTGGTCCAACCGGAAACGAAGTGATCGAGGAACAGCTCGCTGCCGCCGGCGTCCGAGGCATACTCCTCGGTGATCGCCCGCAGTTGACTGTTCGAACCAAAGACCAGGTCGACCCGTGTGGCCGACCACTTGGCCGCATCGGTGGCCCGATCCCGACCTTCGAAGACGTCTTCGGCCTCGCCGACCGAGGCCCACTTGGTGCCCATGTCGACCAAGTTGACGAAGAAGTCGTTGGTCAGCTGCCCAGGGCGGTCGGTGAGCACGCCATGGTTGCCACCGTCGACGTTGGTGCCAAGCACCCGCAACCCACCGACGAGAGCAGTCATCTCCGGGGCCGACAGGTTGAGCATGTAGGCCTTGTCGATGAGGAGGTGCTCGGTCGGAACCGCACCCTGCTTGGCGACGTAGTTGCGGAACCCGTCAGCGATGGGCTCCAGGTAGCTGAAGGAATCGACGTCGGTCGATTCTTGGTCGGCATCGGTCCGGCCAGGGGAGAAGGGCACGCTGATGTCGTGGCCGGCAGCCTTGGCTGCGGCCTCGATTCCTGCGGATCCACCCAGCACGATCAGGTCGGCCAGTGACACCTGGGCTCCACCCTTGCCATTGAACTGACCCTGGATCTCCTCCAGCTTCGACAGCACCTGGCCGATCCCGGCCTGGACGTTGACGTCCCAGCTCCGCTGCGGCTCCAACCGGATCCGGGAGCCGTTGGCGCCACCCCGGAAGTCGGTGCGACGGTAGGTCGAGGCCGAGGCCCACGCCGTCGACACCAGCTGCGCCGGAGTCAGACCGGAATCGAGCACCGCCGACTTGAGCTCGGCGATCTCGGCGTCGCCGATGAGGGCACCTTCGTGCGCCGGGACGTTGTCTTGCCACACCAGCTCTTCGCCGGGGACCTGAGGGCCGACGTAGCGACTGGCCGGACCCATGTCGCGGTGCAGGAGTTTGAACCAGGCCCGTGCGAAGGCGTCGGCCAGCTGATCCGGGTTCTCGTAGAACCGCTTGGAGATCTCGAGGTAGGCCGGATCGGTGACCATGGCCATGTCGGCGGTCGACATGGTCGGCTTGGTCTCGGGCGCACCGGGCTCGACCGGCGGCACCATGAAGCCTTCCTTGACCTCCTTGGGCTGCCACTGCTGGGCGCCGGCCGGCGAGTGGACCAGCTCCCACTCATGCTCGAAGATCGTCTCGAGGTACTTGTTGTCCCACTGGGTCGGGGTTGGCGTCCAGGCGCCCTCCAGGCCGGAGGTCACGGTGAACTGGCCGAGGCCGGTCTCGTTGCTGTTGACCCAACCGAAGCCCATCTCGGCCAGTCCGGCGCCTTCGGGCTCGACACCAACGGCATCGGCCGGACCGTTGCCGTGCATCTTGCCGAAGGTGTGACCGCCGACGGTCAGCGCCACGGTCTCCTCGTCGTTCATGGCCATCCGCTCGAAGGTCTCGCGGATGTCCATGGCCGACTTCAGCGCATCGGCCACGCCGTTCGGGCCCTCGGGGTTGACGTAGATCAGGCCCATCTGGACTGCGGCCAGCGAGCCGACGAGTGCCCGGTCGCCGGTATCGAACGAACCGGTGTAGCGCTCGTCCTTGTCGTCGAGCCAGACGTTCTCGGGACCCCAGTAGATGTCGTCCTCGGGAGACCAGATGTCGGCCCGGCCGAAGGCGAAGCCGAACGTGGTGAAGCCCATGGTCTCGAGGGCGCGGTTGCCGGCGAAGACGAACAGGTCGGCCCAGGAGATGGCCTTGCCGTACTTCTTCTTGATCGGAAGCAGGAGGCGGCGAGCCTTGTCGAGGTTGCCGTTGTCGGGCCAGGAATTGAGCGGGGCGAAGCGCTGGGCGCCGGTGCCGGCACCGCCGCGACCGTCATGGACTCGATAGGTACCGGCGGCATGCCAGCTCATGCGGATGAAGAAGCCGCCGTAGTGACCCCAGTCGGCCGGCCACCACGGCTTCGAGTCGGTCATGAGGGCGTCGACGTCGCGGGTGAGCTCGTCGAAGTCGATGCCGGAGACGGTCTCGGCGTAGTCGAAGTCGGCTCCGAGGGGGTTCGAAGCCGGATGGCCCTGATGAAGAATCCGCAGATTCAACTGGTTGGGCCACCACTTCTCGTTCGATTGGAATTCGGCTGAGGTGAGTGAACCCCACTCCGGCGTTGCAGTCGAGCTTTCGGTCATCGGGTCTCCTGATCAGGTGTGAGTGTCTTGTTGAGTTGGCGGGATTCGGTTCGAGTGTTCGGTGTTCGATGCTGCGTGAGGGCATCGGATCTCAGGCGTTGGCGGCCTGACAGTCGGGGCAGACACCCCAATAGATGACCTCGGCCTCGTCGACGTCGAATCGCCAATCGTCGGCCGGCGTCAGGCACGGGACGTACCCGACGGCGCAATCGACGTCGACCAAACGGTCGCAGGTACGACAGACGAGATGATGATGGTTGTCGCTCACCCGAGTTTCGTATCTCGCGGGTGATCCAGCCGGCTGGATCAGACGGATGATGCCGTGTCCGGCGAGTACCGCCAGGGCGTCGTAGACCGCCTGCCGAGAGATCGTGCCGATGTCTCCCCGCACGCTCTCGGCCACATCGTTCGCCGAGGCATGCGGATGGGCCGAGACGGCCCGGATCACGGCCAACCGTTGGGCGGTGACGTTCAAACCGTGTTCTCGCAACGTCTCCACTGGGTCGTAGGCCACGAAGAGCACCATAAGACAAGTTATGGACAGAGTCAAGAACTCCCGGTTGTCCAGAACCGGCCGGTATCAGATGATCGGGGTGCGGTCGGTTCCGGATCAGGCCTCCAGCCGGTGCGCGATGGTGCTACCCGGCGGACATTCGATCTCGGTGTCGGCGACCACGAAGACCGTGCGAGTCGAATTGGCGATGTGGGCCTCGATCGTGACGGTGTCGTGGTCGACGGTGATCACGAAACGCTGGTCGCGTCGCCGGACGGGATAGCGAAGGCTGGTCCACGCTGCGGGCAGCGCCGGCCGAATCACCAGACGTTCGGCGTCGTAGGACAACCCGCCGATGCCCTGCACGGCGAGCTGCATCGTCCCGCCACAGGCCGCCGTGTGGATGCCGCCGATGAACGTGCCCGCCACGACGGCGTGGTTGGTGTTGAGCAGATCGACGGTTGCAGTGTGCCGGAAATGATCGAGCGCGACTTCGGCCCGGCCCAAGCGAGCGGCGACCATGCCGTAGGCGGCATGGCTCAACGACGATTGATGCGAGCAGCGCGGCTCGTAATAGTCGTAGTTGGCGGCCACGGTGGCGTCGTCGAAGCGATCGGGATGCAACCAGAGCAACATCGCGACGTCCGCTTGTTTGGATACCTGCGTCCGCACCGCGATCCCATTCGGCCAGCCCCAGTACTCCGACGGGTCGAGCAGCCGCTCGGCCAGAGCCGACGGCGAGATGTCTTCGAGGTCGAAGAAGCCGTCGAACTGTTCGATCAGACCCGTCGTCGGGTCGGGTTCGGGCAGCAGCAAGCGATCGCGGATCTGCCTCCAGCGATCGACCTCTTCGGGCACAAGCCGAAGGCGCGTCGAGAGATCGGCCAGCCGTTCCGGATGGTCGCGCCGGAGCCGTTCGAAGGTGTCGATGGCGAAGGCGAGCGCGGCGTGGGTCTGGTGGTTGGTGAACGCGTTGTCGTCGACGTTCTCATGCCACTCGTCGGGGCCGAGGAGACGGATGCAGTGATAGACCCCCCGCCAGTCGTCGTAGCGAACGAACGATCGCAGGAACCGAGCGACCTCGAAGGCGATCTCGGCGCCGTGGTCGATGAGGAGCTCGATGTCGCCCGTCACCTCGACGTATCGGGCCAGAACGGTCACGACATCGGGAGCCACGTGCATCTGCCACACGTTGAAATGGTTGCGAATGTCGCGACCGGTGAGCACGTCCTGGAAGAACACGTCGGGACACAACTCGTCGCCCGTCTCGCCCGACACCCACGCGTAGTACGCCCCGTCGTAGCCGAGCCGTGCTGCCTTGCGCCGAGCACCGTCGAGTGTGCGATGACGGTAGACCAGCAGCGACCGCGCGATCTCGGGCTGGGTGAACAGGAACGCCGGCAGGTTGTACACCTCCTGGTCCCAGAAGGCCGCTCCCTGATAGGCCTGGCACGACAGCCCGCGGGCGCCGACCGGCAAGTGATCGGTGTGGGCCGGGGTACAGATGCGGTTGTGGTAAACGCCGAACCGGAGGGCGGCGTCATCGAGTGGCGCCCCTTCGATGACGACATCGGTGTCGCTCCAGAACGTCGACCAGTCGTCCCGGTGTCGCTCGAGCAGCTGGTCGAATCCGGCAGCATCGGCCCGGGTGACGACCGCCTGCGCGCGTGCGTCGGGCGCTGTTGCGTCGTTCGACGACGTCACGGCAGCGAAGGTGGTGACGACGAGCGGTGACCCCGGCTCGACGCGGACCTCATGACGACGCAGTGCGGTCTGGGCATCGACCCTGATCGGCGCTGGTGAACCGATGTTGGTGGTGGTGACGGCGGCGACCGCCAGTTCGATGTGGCTCTCGACGGTCGATCCGGTGGCCGTCAGCACCGCCCCCCGGTCGGCCAACTGCACCGCCGGCAGGTGTTCACCATTGAGGCTCCATACCCGGGCATCGATGCCGGCGTCGACGATCAGTTCGGCAGGAGAGGAGGCGGTGATCGTGACTCGTTGCGCAAGGAGGCTCAGCTGGTCGTAGCTGGCGAAGCGTTCGACCTCGAGCTCGACGACCGACTCGCCGACGGCATGGCGGGTTCGTTGGCCGAAGAGACCGGACCGAAGATCGAGCCAGGTCTCGACGGCATCGGCCGTCTCGATGCCGAGCGCTCGATCACCACCGGCAACGGCAACGAAGAGCGGGTTCGGCGCCGTCGTGAGCTCACGCCAGTGACCATCGGCGCAGTCGTACGTGTCGGTGACGACCAGGGCGACGAATCCATCAGCCGTCTGGTCGGGAGCCGTACCCCGATACCCCAGGTAGCCGTTCCCGACCATGAAGTTCGAGCCGACCGCCACCGAACGGTCGGGATCCCAACCGGTTTCGGCGATCCGCCACCCGGCGTTCTCGACGGTGAGTGCGTCGTTGAAGTGTGTCGACATCGGTGCCTCCGGGGAACGAATGGTGATGATCAGCGATCGGTCGATCGTTGCAGCCAGGGGACGTCGCTCGCCGGTCGAGCGCACGAACCCGTCGGTCGGGCTCACTCGAACAACAGCTCGCAGCCGGTGCCGGCAAGCACCGCATCGACCCGTTCGCGATCGGCCAGAGCGAGGGCTTCGTAGTCGGCCCGAAGCCATCGGAGGCACTTGCCCTGGTAGGCAAACGGCGCCTGCCGATATTCGCTTCCGGCAACCTCGCACACGACCTCATCGGCGCCCGACATCAGCGCCTTGGCGTTGGCGACCATGAACGGTGCGTAGGTCGACCCGATCTCCGACAGCAGGTCGAGCGTTGCCGGGTCGAGTGCGTCGAGCGAAGCCCATCCGTCGTCGGCGACGGGGAGCCATGCAAGGTCGTCCATGCGCTCCACCCAGTTGATCACCTTCGGTGCGACTTCGACCGCAATGGCAATCGGCGTCGGGTCGAATCGCACGAGCTGGGTCAGCTGACCGTAGAGGCCGAAGTCGCCGCGTCCCGGACGGTCGCCGAGCATGAAGTCACCCCTGGAGAACCGAGCTTGCATGATCGCCAACACCCGGCGATAGGAGCCCTTCGATGATCGGCGTGTTCCAGTCGGTCGACCCGACGAGCGCTCGCCTCGTGATCTGCCGGTTGGTGATGAAGTCGTACATCTTCTGCGACTGATCGGAGTCGAGCTGGAGATTGCGTGAGATCGGGAGGAGCTTGCCTGCCTTGTCGATGTCGCTCGGGTAGGCCCAGCGGTAGTGGTACATCGCCTTGGTCAGCCACTCGTCGCCGAAATCCTCGATCAGCAGGTCGATGAACGCGAGGGCCGGGTCGGTCGGCACCAGACTGCGCTCGGCATGTTCGGTCTCGAGCCGCATGATCTGTGGCGACGAGTCGACCGTCACCTCGCGGTATCCGTCGCCGTCGGCGTTGGGATAGGCGATGACCGGGATGATCGGCACGGGCGGAGTCGGAAGATCGTCCCACTTGGAGTCACGCAGCATCCAGCGAAACGGGATGTGGCGATAGCGCAGCACGCCTCGCATCTTCAGCGTGTACGGCGACCCGTACTGGCCGGCCAAGACGATGGGTGGTTGGCTCTCGGTCATGAACACACGCTCCAGGGTCGGCTGTGGGGACCATCTTCGACGCTCGTCGTCGCCAGCTCAAACGCGGTCCTGGCTACGCTCGGGTCGTGACGAGGGACGAGTACAACGAGTTCTGTCGGGCGCTGATGTCGACGACCTTCGTCAATCAATGGGGCAATGCCGATGTCTGGAAGGTGGGCGGCAAGGTCTTTGCCATCGGCCACGACAACGAAGAAACGGGGCTGGTCGTCTTCAGCGTGAAGGTGGCGCCGGAGGACTTCGAGCTGCTCAGCCAACAGCAGGGATTCCAACCTGCCCCGTACCTCGCCTCTCGCGGGATGAAGTGGGTGCAATACATGGGCCACCCAGGCATCGACGATGCCGAGCTGTTCGAGCACCTCGAGGACTCGCACCTCATCGTGTCACAGGGACTGTCCAAGAAGAAGCAGCGAGAGCTCGGCCTCCTTCATCCCGACGACTGAGGCATCCCGACGACTGAGGCATCCCGACGACTGAGGACGGTGCTGCCGATCACGGTCGACGGAGCACGAGCAGCCGGCGGGTGCCTCGCCGGGGTCGATGGTTCGACGCATGCCGAGCCTGCACGTAGATTCCAGGGACTCGACGATGGAGCCCTGGATGACACAATCACCGAGAACAGAACCACCCGGAACACCGCGCGGGTGCGAACGAATTGCCTATGCGGTCGGGTTCCAGGAGAACGCAACCTACAGCGATGTCTACGGCGGGGGTGGCGCCATCGTCGGGCTCGATTGTCACCTCATCCGCCCGGTCGACAAGCCATCCGACACGGTGATCGTGTTCATGCACCCGGTCGGCGGTGGCATGTACCTGCCGATGGTGCGGGCGCTCGCTGCGGCCGGCCACCACGTGATCTGGGCGAACTCGCGCTATCGGGGTGCCGACTACGCCTTGATCATGGAGAAGGTCGCCTGCGATCTCGGTGAAGCGATCTGCGACGCAAAGGACCGCCTGGGCTACACGCGTGTCGTGCTCGCCGGCTGGTCCGGCGGCGGCTCGTTGGCCATGTGGTATCAGGCATTGGCCGAAACCGGGGCGGGGATCACCGACACCGCAGCCGGTGACCCGTACGTGGTCGATCCCTCACGCATGCCGCCGGCCGATGCGATCCTCATGCTGGCCGCCCATGTGAGCCGCCACCGCATCTTCACCGAGTGGATCGATCCGTCGATCCACGACGAGTCTCGGCCCGAGGTGCGAGACCCGTCGCTGAACCTCTACGACCCCGCCAATCCCAACCAACCGCCGTACTCCGCCGAGTTCCTCACCACCTTCGCCGAGGCGCAGATCGCCCGAAACCGTCGGATCACCGCCTGGGTCAAGGAACGCCTGGCCGGCATTCGGGCCTCGGATTCACCGAATCGCGAGTTCGCCTTCACCGTCCACGGCACGATGGCCGACCCCCGCTGGCTCGATCCGACGGTCGAACCCAGCGACCGAGAGCCCGGCACCTGCTACCTCGGTGACCCCGAGATCGTGAACGACGGCCCGGTTGGACTCGCCCGATTTTGCAGCCTCCGGAGCTGGCTCAGCCAGTGGAGCTACGACGACGCCCGCTGTGACGCCATCGCGTCGGGAAGCGCCATCGGTGTGCCGGTGCTCGTCATCGGGAACACCGCCGACGACGCCTGCACACCGAGCCACACGACGCGCCTCTTCGACGCCATCGGCCACGATCGCAAGCAGCTCCACCTGGTGCAGGGCGCCACCCACTACTACACCGGTCCCAATGGCCGGGCCCACCTGGGCGAAGCGGTCGGGGTGATCGACGACTTCCTGGCTTCACATCGGGAGGACTGACCCAGCGCCGAAACCGCTCCCGCCGAGGGTGGCGGCTCTCCAAGCGGTCACGTGCCGTTCGCTCGGTCGGCCCAATCGTTGCCGGCACCGGCCACGCTGCCGTAGCCGCCACCACCGGGCGTCTCGATCTCGAATCGATCACCCGGCTCGACCGTGGTCTGGAGCACGGCTCCATACTCGGTGACCGACCCGTCGGCGGCGATCTTGCGGTTCTTGCCCACCATGCCGGGCCGACCCCCCGCGAGCCCATAGGGCCCGACCGAACGGTGGCCAGACAGCACGTTCACCGTCATCGCTTCGTTGAACCGGAGCCGACGAACGGTGCCGTCGCCGCCGGTCGTCCGCCCGGCACCGCCCGAGCCATGACGGACCGTGAACTCCTCGAGCACCACCGGGTAGCGCCACTCGAGTACCTCCGGGTCGGTCAAGCGGCTGTTGGTCATGTGCGTGTGCACCGCCGAGCAGCCGTCGGCCGACGGCGTCGCCCCGGCGCCCCCACAGATGGTCTCGTAGTACTGATACCGATCGTTGCCCCACAGCAGATTGTTCATGGTTCCCTGCGATGCGCCCATCACGCCGAGAGCACCGAAGAGGGTGTCGACCACGACCTGGCTCGTCTCGACGTTGCCGGCGAAGACCGCCGCCGGATAGCTCGGGTTGATCATCGAGTCCGGCGGCAAGATGACCTTCAGCGGCTTCATGCAACCGGCGTTGAGGGGGATGTCGTCGTCGACCATGCAACGAAAGACGTAGAGCACCGCCGCGTGGGCGATGGCCGAAGGCGCGTTGAAATTGCCCGGATGGGTGGCGCTCGTGCCGGTGAAGTCGACGATGGCGGACCGGCGCTCGTGATCGACGGTGATCTGCACCGCCACTCGGTGACCGTCGTCCATCTCGTAGACGAAACTCGAATCGCTGAGCGCTTCGATCACTCGCCGCACCGACTCCTCGGCGTTGTCCTTCACGTGGCTCATGTAGGCGTGCACGACGTCGAGCCCGTAGTGATCGATGACCCGGAGCAGTTCGATGGCGCCCTTCTCGCACGCTGCGACCTGCGCCTTGAGATCGGCGACGTTCTGATCGATGTTCCTCGCCGGGTATCGACCGCCGCCGAGCAATGCGCGGAGCTCGGTTTCGAGGAACCGTCCGCCGCTGACCAGGGTGACGTTGTCGATCAGCACGCCCTCCTCTTCGACCGTGGTCGAGTTGGCCGGAGCCGAGCCGGGGACCGTGCCTCCGACATCGGCGTGATGGCCCCGGGAGGCGACGAAGAACGCTGGGCGCATCGTTCCCCCCATCGGCTCACCGCCGCTCGCCGCGTCGAACACAGGTTTGATCGTCGTGATGTCGGGCAGGTGCGTGCCGCCGTTGTACGGCGCGTTCATCACGTACACATCACCGGGCAACATGGTCGGGTGGTCTCGGATCACCGACTTGATCGACTCACTCATCGACCCGAGATGCACCGGCATGTGCGGTGCATTCGCGATGAGATCGCCGTTGGGGTCGAAGATGGCGCAGCTGAAATCGAGCCGTTCCTTGATGTTCACCGAGACGGCGGTGTTCTCCAGCACCAGGCCCATCTGCTCGGCGATGTTCATGAACAGGTTGTTGAAGATCTCGAGCTGGATGGGATCGACGTCGGTACCGACCGCACCGGTGCTCGGCAGTGGCTGCACCCGGGTCAGCACCAGGTCGCCGAGCTCGGTGATCGCCGCCCGCCAACCGGGGGCGACGAAGACCGTCCCGGTTGCCTCGAGCACGATCGCTGGTCCGTCGATGGGCTCGTCGACCCGCAGCGAGTCCCTGAGAACGAACGGCGTGTCGATGCGGCGACCTTCGACGAAGAGCGGCCGCGTGATCATCTCGGCCGGCGTGCCGTCGTCGGGTGAGGCGCCGGTGAGCGATCGGGATGGGGCTGGTGACTGGTCTGCCGTCTCGTGACGGGCGATCGCCTCGACGTGTACGGACTCGGCGATCAACGGCTTCTCGGGGGTGACGAAACCGAAGCGAGACCGGTGGATCGTTTCGAAGGCTGCGACCGTCTCACCCAGACGGGCAGCCGGAACCTCCAAGGTGGTGTCGGCTCCGAGGTACTTCAGCGAGACACGCCGTTCGAACGAAACCATGTCGTGCGACACGCCCTGGCCGGCGAGCGTCGTTCGTCCGTCGGCTTCCATTTCGTTCCACGTCGGCTCGAGCGCGACGAGCAACCCGTCGTCGAGCACGGACTCGACTGCCCGGTCTTCGACGTGACGAAGATCGGCAAGACCGATTCCCAGGGCCGACAGGACACCGGCTTGGGGATGGATGTGGACGCGCTCGACGCCCAATCGATCAGCGACCATGCACGCGTGTTGGCCACCGGCACCACCGAAACAGACCAGCGTGTAGTCGCTGACATCGTGGCCGCGCTGCACCGAGATCTTCTTGATCGCATTGGCCATCGACTCGACGGCGATGGCGAGGAATCCTTCGGCCACGGCTTCCGGGCGCCACTCCTCCCCCATCGCCTCGGAGATCGAGTGCGCCAGTTCGGCGAATCCTGCCCGCACGATCGCTTCGTCGAGGGGCTGGTTGCCATCGGGCCCGAACACGGCGGGGAAGAACTCGGCTCGGAGTCGACCGAGCAGCACATTGCAGTCGGTCACGGTCAGAGGGCCCACCGTTTCGATACGACGCAGGGCCGGGGTCGGCGCCGGCCGACTCCGGACCCACTCGCATGCGGGCACCATCGAAACTCAGGATCGACCCACCCCCGGCGGCCACGGTGTGGATGTCGATCATCGGCGCCCGGACGCGCACCCCTGCGACCTGGGATTCGTAGGTTCGCTCGAGTTCGCCCGAGTAGTGCGACACGTCGGTGGACGTTCCTCCCATGTCGAATCCGATGAGACGGTCGAAGCCGGCGGCCTCTGCCGTTCGAATCATCCCGACCACGCCACCCGCTGGTCCCGACAACAACGCGTCCTTCCCCTGGAACGAATGCGCGTCGGTGAGGCCGCCGTTGGATTGCATGAACATGAGCCGAGGTCCGGCCCCGCCGGGCCGCAGGATCTGATCGACCCGGTCGACGTAGTTGCGCAGGATCGGCGAGAGGTAGGCATCGACCACGGTGGTGTCGCCGCGCGACACCAGCTTCATGAGCGGTGAGACTTCGTGGCTCAACGAGACCTGAGCGAACCCGAGCGAACGGGCGATCGCCCCGAGCCTCGCCTCGTGGGCATGATGGCGATAGCCGTGCATGAGGCAGATCGCCACCGAGTCGAACCGTGTTCGGGCCAGGCGAAGCGCCTCGGTGGCTGCCAGCTTCATCCAGTTCGCGCAGCACGGTGCCATCCGCTGCGACTCGCTCGTCGGTTTCGATCACCTCGCCGTAGAGCATCTCGGGCAGCACGATGTCGAGCGCGAACAAGTCCGGCCGTGCCTGATACCCGATCCGCAGTGCATCGCCGAAGCCCTTGGTGGTCACGAGCACCGTGGGCTCGCCCTTGCGCTCGAGCAGGGCATTGGTGGCAACCGTGGTGCCCATCTTCACCGAATCGATCAGTTCCGTCGGCAACGGCGCACCGTCGGCCACACCGAGGATGTCTCGGATGCCCTGGATTGCGGCATCCGGGTATCGCCGTGGATTCTCCGACAGGAGCTTGTGGGCGATCGTTGCACCGTCGGGGCCACGGGCGACCACATCGGTGAAGGTGCCGCCTCGATCGATCCAGAATTGCCAGCCGGGGCTCTCGATGCGTCCGGACACACCCACCATTTCACTCACGCCTGCCACGTCGGGTTCCCCTGCCAGCCACCGGTCGTCGTCGCAGCGTACTGCCGGCCGGAAGTGAGCCACCCACAACGATTCGGTCGAGGTGGCGGCTCGATGCCATGGGGCTTGGCGATCCACACGGCGCGGGCCGACTCCACCCGGAGCGGGCTCGGCGCCATACACTCCGCGAGTTGGAAGTGACCACGTTGCCACTGTTGGCGGCGGGAACGGCAGGGGCGAGCATGACAGCCAATCAACCCGATTCGGCGAAACTCGGGACCCTCGGAGGTGTCTTCACACCGAGCCTGCTCACCATTCTCGGCCTGGTGCTCTTCCTCCGTCTCGGCTTCGTGGTCGGCAACGTCGGACTCATCCAGATGCTCGCCATCCTCGGTCTCGCAACCGCGGTGTCGGTGCTCACGACCATCTCCCTGGCTGCGATCGCAACGAACCTCAAAGTCGGTGGAGGCGGGGTCTACTTCCTGATCTCGAGAACCCTCGGTGCTGCGTTCGGAGGTTCGATCGGTCTGGTGCTCTACCTGGCCATGTCGGTATCGGTCGCCTTCTACACGATCGGCCTCGGAGAGGCGATCACCAGCATCACCGGATCGTCCAGCACCGTCATGCCACGGCTGATCGCTGCCGGAACGATCGTCGCCTTGACGGCGCTTGCGTGGGTGGGAGCCGACGTGGCCACTCGACTCCAGTATCTGGTGATGGTGTGCCTCGTGGTCGCCATCGGGGCCTACTTCGTCGGTGCCGTCCCCGACATGAGCAGCAACCTCTTGACCGACAACCTCGGGGCGCCGAGCGGCGGGATCGGCTTCTGGGTGAGCTTCGCCATCTTCTTTCCCGCCATCACCGGGTTCACCCAAGGTGTGGCGATGTCGGGCGATCTCAGGACGCCGAGCCGGAGCATCACGATCGGCACTTTCGCTGCGATCGGCCTCTCGACGGTCGTCTACCTGGCGGTGGTCTTCAGTTTCGCGGCGGCGGTCCCACTGGCGGAACTGCGCGCTGACACCGCCATCATGCGCCGACTCGCACCCGCGGCGTGGCTCATCGATGTCGGCGTGATCGCCGCCACGCTGTCATCGGCGATCGCATCGATCCTCGGCGCTCCCCGGACGTTGCAGCGCCTCGCAGCCGACCGTCTCGTTCCCGTCCTCCAACCCTTTGCAGAGGGTGCCGGCCCATCGAACAACCCCCGCCGAGGTGTCCTGCTGAGCGCCGGCATCGCGATGGTGACCGTTGCTGCCGGCGACCTCGATGTTGTTGCACCGATCATCTCGATGTTCTTCCTCGCGAGTTACGGGATGATCAACTACGCCACGTACTCCGAAGCCCGTGCAGCCAGCACCTCGTTCCGCCCGTCGTTCCGCTACTTCCACTGGCGGCTCAGCCTGCTCGGAACCTTCGGCTGCGTCGGGGCCATTCTGGCCATTGACCCCCTCGCCGGAGCTGTCGCCGGCATGGCTGTGTTCGGGATCTACCGGTACCTCGCACGGTCCGCACCCGCCACTCGCTGGGCCGACAGCACCCGCTCGTTCCACGCCACCGAGGTCCGAATGCACCTGCTGGCCATGGGACCCGCCGTCGACCCCGGCCGCGACTGGCGACCGTGCACCGTCGCCTTTGCGTCCCGCGACCCCCAGCGGCGGCAACGGCTGTCCGCCGTGGCGTCTTGGATCGAAGGCGGCGCCGGTTTCACCACGATCGTTCGCATTGTTCCGGGGGCGGGCCCGATGGTGCGCCGGCACGCCGCCCGTATCGAGCTCGAGTTGCAGAACGAACTCAGCCCCGTTGGCAGCTATGGCCGAGTCGTGGTGGCCGACACCGTCGAGCAAGGTGTTGCGTCTGTGCTCCAATCCCACGGGATCGGGCCGCTGCGCCCGAACGTCTCACTCTTCAACTGGCATTCCGAGCTCGGAAGCGAGATCGGCGAAGCCGACCCGTACTGGACGGTTCTGCAGACGGGACTTCGCAACGGCACGCACCTTGCCGTGCTCGCTGCGTCGGATCCGGCCTGGAATGCGCTGAACGCTGCTGCCGGTGCCGACCGTCGGATCTTGGTGTGGTGGTCAGATGATCGCAACGGCCAGCTGTTGACGATGCTTGCTTGGCTCTGCACTCGCACACCCTCGTGGAATCAGGCGTCGATCGAGGTCGTGGTCTGTGATGACGACCCAGCCGAAGCGGACAGGATCACCGACATCCTGGAAGACGCTCGCCTACCAGCCGTCGTCTCCGGAATCGCCGGCCCGACCGAGTTCACGCACCACGCCGCAACGGCACATCTGGTCTTCGCGCCGCTTCGAGCCCGCACCAGTGAAGCGCTTGGTCCCGGCAACATCCCGATTGCCGAACTCCTCGACGATCTGCCCATCACGGTCTTCGCCCAAGCCGTCGCGCCCGTCGACCTCGACGTGCAGCCCGATCTGAGCATCAGCGCCGAGCTTGCCGTCGCCACCGATCGGGCCCAGGCACTCACCGCTCGCGCCCACGACCTCGATGCCGAAGCGAGCCGTCTGCTCGTCGATGCCGAACTGACCCGGATGGACAGCGACAACGATCCCGCACGAATCACCGAGGCGGAAGAGAAGGCCACACAGGCTCATCGTGACTACCTCGATGTGAAGTCCCGAGCGGATCAAGCCTGGCGAATCGCCTACGAACTCGACCCATCGAAAGCGACGGCGGAGCTCAGCCGAGACCTCTGGGTCAGCAGCGAACCCGAAACGACGTGAGGTCCAAGCGAACATGGAGGTCCGAGCGACATGGAGGCCCGAGCGGTCGGGGCGCTCGTCAACGCTCGGGGCGCGTTCGGCAGGCAGACGTGTCCCAGGTGGAGCTGGTCGAGGCGAGTCATGATTCGATCAGGTCGATCGGTCGCCACGGATGCAACACCACTCCGGTGGTGAGGTCGAGCGCGAAATAGTGCCCCTGTCCTGGTTGGTCGTGGCGACGTTCGATCGACTGGTCGGTGAGATGGCAGTACCAGAGGGTCCCGACCCCGCCGTGTCCGACGACGGCGATATCGGTACCGGATCCGCCGCCGCTGTTGCTGTCGGCGACAGTTGCTGATGCCAACACGTCGGCCAACTCGACCACGATTCGTGCCTGGGCGTCCACGGCACGCTCCCAACCTTCGACCGATTCCTCTGGTCGGGCGAAGAACGCATCGGCCAGGCGCTCGAACTCGGCTGGCAGCACGAAGCCGGTGGCCGAGCGGTCGTTCTCACCGGTCGCCGGTCGGCTCTCCACCTCGAGACCGAGCCGGGCGGCAAGCACCGCTGCCGTCTCGAGCGCCTTGGTCTCGGCGCTGGAAACGACTCGGCCGATCCGGCTCGCCCAGGGCTGCTCGAGCATGGCTTCGGCCCGCCGTCGACCCAGGGCGCTCAGCCCCCATTCGGGTACCGGCGTGCCGGCATCGATGGCGACGTTGGGGTGGGTGATGTAGCGCAGCACGCTCACGGCATCGCCTTGCCGGCTTTGCTGAGCGAGGCGGTCAGCGAACACCGGATGGCCTTGGTTCCGCTCGTTGACATCTCGCCATTGTCGCAGTCGAACCGGTGCGATGCCGGTGGAGCCGCTGTCGATCGCTCAACGGACGAGGTGGAGGGCACGGGTTGCGACGGTGATGGTCAGCGCCTGGCCCCAGAAGAGGCGCAGCGCATCAGACTCGATGCCGTCACCGAAGCACACCAGTTCGTCGCTCTCGGCGTACAGGACGACGGCGTCACCCTCGTCGAGGAGCCCCTCGGTGTTGTCGGTGCCGGTGGCGATGCTCGGCCATGCCTCCCGGACGAACCAGCACAGACGCTGATCGCACGGCGCCGGCAGTGCCAGGCTGCTCCGCCGCTCTTGCCAAGCCGAGCGCAGCCAGCCGGTTGCCCCGGTGCCGGTGCCGACCAAGACACCCGACGACGACTGCCGCTCGACCGACCCGTCGCCGAGCACGAGGCGATATCGAGCCGATTGGTGGCCCCGATGCCCGAAGTACACCTCGTTGAGCGCATGCAGCTCGTGACCCTCGTCGGTGCGGGCCGTCACCATCGTCCGCCGCTCGATCTGGCACTTCCCGCTCACCGCCGACGACAGCAGCGAGGCAATGGCTTCGGCCCGGTGCGGCACCAGGACCCCCGGGTTGCGCTCGGGCTCGGGGTTGATGCCGATCACCGGCTGGGTGTCGAGGTACTTCGACACGTTGGCAACCAGTCCGTCCTGGCCGACGACGATCACGATGTCGTCGTCGGTGAAGTCGAACCGATCGAGATCGCTGCGTTCGACCGTCGCCCGCCGCCAGGTCGGGGGGATGGCGCTCACCACCCGATCGATGCTGTTGGTCAGCGCCTGATTTCGATCGGCGAGATCGTCGATCGAACCGCCCCTGGCGTCGAGAAAGAATGCTGCCTGCTGCCGGGTTCCGTGGCGCCGGATCATCTCGTCGTATTCAGAGCGCCGGTGGATCAGCACCGCCCTCGGCTGGAGGGTCATGCCGTCTCGACCGCTGCCGTCGCAGGGCCGCCTCCGTTGAACCGGGTGAGGACCTGACTGATCAGGTCGGGTGTGATCGTGAGGTTCTCGATGGCAGGCAGGTTCTTCGCCAGCTCCTGCATGGCAAGCGCGGCGATCACCGCGGTCTCGACCTCTCGGTAGGCGCCGTACCTCGCCGTCTCGGCATCGGCCGCCGCCTCGCCGAGTACTCGGGTGGCATCGGCCTCGGTTGCTGCGGCCAGGCGTCGTTGCGTTGCCTGGGCTTCGGCGGCAATGGCTTCCGCTGCTGCTTGCTCGGTGGCCCGCTTGCGCTCGTTCTGGCCTCGTTGACCAACGAGTGCCTCCTCCTGCTTCGCCAGCTCGATCTGGTTCTCGAGCTCGTTCTCGGCGATGGCTCGCTCACGTTGCACCGCCAGTGCACGCCGCTCGAAGGTGGCCCGGTCGGCTTCCTGCTGCACCTGTTCACGGGTTTCGGTCTGCATCGCCCGCTCCAAGTCCGGATCGGCCTTGATCGCAACGACCCGAATGTCGGTCACCACGATGCCACGCTCGGCGAGTCGCGGGTCGTCGGCGAGGGCAGCGGCAACTCGCTCCCGCACCTGCCCGATGCCGGTGGCCAGGGCGTCTCGCATCTCGAGCCGGCCCAGCAGCTCGAGGGCCGGCTGCTGCGCCAGTTCGGTGAGCAGACCACCCAAGGTCTCGAGGGGCACGCTGTTCCAGTAGCCCGTGGAGGGATCGACCCCGAAGTCGATGCGGGTGGTGGCCAGCAGAGGATCGACCACCCGGTAGTTGACGGTGGCCTGCACCGTGAGGTCCTGGAAGTCTGCGGTTCGAGCGTGGAACAGCAGCGCCTGCTCCCGGTCATCGAGGGGCACCTGGCTGATCGCCGACACCCTCGGCCGGAACCAGAAGGCGATCCCCGCTCCTTCGTGAGCGACTTCGCCATTCCGCAAATGCCGCACATACATGTTCGTGTCCGCCCGTAGGTGGCGAACGATCGGGATCAGTGGGTTGTTGCTCACTTCGGTCATCTCGACTCCTTGTCGTGCTAGTTATCGTCTTACTGACGATAACTATAGAGACGGGATGGCTAATCGTCAAGGTGACGATTAGCATCTGGTGCATGCCCTCCACTCCTTTCGCCGTCGCCGTCGATCTCGTGGTGCTCACCGTCCGCGAAGGAACCATGAACGTTCTGGTCGTCCAACGAGGCATTGCGCCCTTCCGCGGCCGGCTCGCCCTACCCGGCGGCTTCGTCCTCCCCGACGAGGACCTTCCGGTGGCAGCGGCACGCGAACTGCGTGAAGAGACCGGGATCGCCGACGTCGACTTCTACATCGAGCAGCTCGCCACCTACGGCAAACCGGACCGTGATCCACGCGGTCGTGTGATCAGCGTCGCCTACCTGGCCTTGGTGCCCGATCTCCCCGAACCAACGCCCGGCTCCGACGCTGCGGCCGCGTTCTGGGTTCCGGTGGACGACCTGATCGAGCACCCACGCAAGCTGGCGTTCGATCACCATGTGATCCTCGTCGACGGGGTCGAGCGTGCTCGGGCGAAGCTCGAGTACTCACCCGTCGGCACGGCCTTCTGCAATGACGCCTTCACCATCAACGAGCTTCGCCAGGTGTACGAAGCGGTATGGGGCTGCGAGCTCGATCCCCGCAACTTCCATCGCAAGATCACCAGCACGAGCGACTTTCTCGTTCCGACCGGCGAACGGACCACACGCCAGGGGGGCCGACCGGCGGCGCTCTACTCCACGGGCACCGCCCGCCTCCTGCATCCGCCGATGCTCCGACCCGAGGCAGCGTCGCCCGGCCCCTGAGTGTCGCCGGCCTCTCCATCGACGGGGCACCCGTGTGTTGTCGGGCGAGCGCACGGCAGGATGGGGCCATGGCGCTCACCGGCTACCTGGCCCCGGAAGATCTCGAAGATGAAGTGACCACTGAGCTCGCCCTCGCCGGCGTCGAGATCACGGCTCGGTACGAACGGCTCTTCCTGTCCGAGGATCCTCCGGTCGAGTCGCGCTGGGCTGCGAACATCTGGCGAGATCCACAGTGGATTCCCGTCAACTCGATCGGCCATGCCGCTCGCGAGCTGAAGGCCCGGCAGCGAAGCTGGGCGGCGTACTCGCCCTATCACGGCGGCCGTTCTCGGCTGATCACCGACAAGCTGCCGCACGTCTCGGCCAAGGCGCTCGCGGTCGGTGGGCTCGCTCCAACACCACCCCTCGGATCATGGATGTTGCTCGAGCCGACGATGCTGCTCGCCGCTGCCGACTGCAGCGACCCGTTCCCCAACGGCGCTCCCCGCATCGACGAACAGCGTGAGGGCCCACCGAGTCGGGCCTACCTCAAGCTCTGGGAGGCACTGGCGCGGGCCCGGCGGTGGCCAACCGAGGGAGAGCAGTGCCTCGACCTCGGGGCCAGTCCCGGCGGCTGGACCTGGTTGCTCGCACAGACCGGAGCCACCGTGATGGCCGTCGACAAGGCGCCCATCGCCGACAACGTGCTCGACATGCGCAACGTCGAGTGGCGACAGGGTTCGGCCTTCGCCATCGAGCCACGGCACCATGACGTGGTCGACTGGTTGTTCAGCGACATCATCTGTTACCCCGGGCGCCTGCTCAGCCTCGTGCATCGCTGGATCGATGCCGGTGCTGCTCGCAACATCGTGTGCTCGATCAAGTTCCAGGGTCCGACCGATCACGGGATCGTTGCGGATTTCGCCGCGATCCCCGGCGCCGGCGTCCGCCATCTCCACCACAACAAGCACGAGCTGACCTTCACCCTCCTCGACATCGTCTGAGACGGGTCACGGTGTGCGCCGAGCGCTTCGGCGATGCCCGTTCCGTGCGTCAGACTTCCCGCTCGAGTGTGGCGCACGACCGAACGTGCGCACGGGGGCTCGCCGCACCGGTGCGAACAGCGGTACGGTCTCGCCATGGAACCAGCGATCACCACCTCGACCGTTGCCGCCAACGGCGTCGACTTCACGTTCTTCGAATGCGGCACCGGCCCGCTCGCCCTGTGCCTGCATGGCTTTCCCGACAGCGCACACAGCTGGCGTCACCTGCTACCCGAGCTCGCCGACGCCGGCTTTCGAGCGGTGGCCCCGTTCACTCGCGGCTATGCGCCGACGAGCGTGCCAGAAGACGGCTACTTCCAGACCGGCGCGCTGTCGGCCGACGCCAATGCGCTGCACGAGGCTCTCGGCGCCGACGAAACCGCCGTACTGGTCGGGCACGACTGGGGAGCACCGTCGGTCTACGGTGCAGCGGGCAGTGCGCCGGAGCGTTGGAGCCGAGTCGTCGGCATGGCCGTGCCACCCGGGGCGGCGATGGGTGCGGCGTTCATCGGAAACCGGGCCCAGCTCAAGCGGAGTTGGTACATGTTCTTCTTCCAGCACGGCCTGGCCGACATGGTGGTGCCGGCCGACGATCTCGCCTTCATCGACATGCTGTGGGAGGACTGGTCACCGGGCTTCGATGCGGCAGCCGAGATCGAGAACGTGAAGGCCTGTCTACGGGATCCGGCCAACCTGACCGCTGCCCTCGGGTACTACCGGGCGACCCTCGGTGACGGCGCACGCCACCCCGATCTCGACGCCATCCAGGCGGCCGGATCCGGCGAACTCTCCCAGCCGACGCTCTACCTCCATGGACGCAACGACGGCTGCATCGGCGTCGAAGTGGCCGAGTCGGCACGAGCCATGGCGCCGTGGGCCACCGTCGAAATCATCGAGGACGCCGGCCACTTCCTCCAGCTCGAACAGCCCGACATCGTGAACCGGCGAGTGATCGAGTTCCTCACGTGAGTAGGCGCGCCGACAGGTCAAGCGCTGCACTGCGACTCGCCTCCTTCGCCGGCAGAACAGCCGGGCTGGGCTCCCGGGTCGGCGAGCGAGCCGGTCGCCTTCCTCGGCCGATCCACTCGATCTCCAAGTGATCCGGGCACCGCGCCACTCGGCTGCTCGGCAAGCCGCCGGCCAACGCCTGACTCCCGCAAGCGGCCAGAGTCAGGCAGGAGTCAGCTTCGTTGTGGCGCAATGAACGGTATGAGCGCCGGCACCTTCGCACCATCCGCCTTCCGAAACGATCGACCGGTACTGGAGACCAACGATCTCACCGTGACGTATGGGCGGTTCATTGCGGCTGACCGGGTCGACCTGGCCGTCCGGGCCGGGGAGATCTACGGACTGCTCGGTCCGAACGGCGCAGGCAAGACCTCCGTGATCCGAGCGCTCACCACGATCGTCCCGATCGCGTCGGGCTCGGCGACGATCTGCGGGCATCCGTTGACCGAACCGATGGCCGTACGCGCCAACATCGGTGTCCTACCGGAATCGAATGGCTATCCCGGTGCCCAGACCGGGCACGCATACCTCACGTTCTTCGGGCGACTGTTCGGCATGACCGCCAACGAAGCGAGCGCTCGGGCCGGCCAAGTGCTCGACGAGGTCGGTCTCGGGGACAACAGGGGGCAGCTCTCGACCTACTCGCGTGGCATGCGCCAACGCCTCGGGCTCGCCCGGGCACTGATCAACCGGCCCGCCCTGCTCTTCCTCGACGAACCGACCTTGGGTCTCGACCCCGCCGGGCAGGCCAACATCCTCGCCTACCTCACGAGTGCCGCCGAGAAGGATGGCATGGCAGTCATCCTGTGCAGCCACCTGCTCGACGAGATCGATCGAGTGTGCGACCGCGTCGGCATCATGCATCGTGGCCGGATCGTGGAACAGGGTTCGGTCGAGGAGGTCATCGAGCGCGCCGGCGTTGCGGTCAGCGGCACCATTCAGGTTTCGCCCGATTCGCTCGAGCGAACGACGGCCGCACTGCGGGCGTCCCCCCAGATCGCCTCGCTCGATGTCGATGCCCAGCGACCCGGCGCCATCGACATCGAGTTGACGGCGAACGACGAAGCTCGAACCGAGGTCCTGCGATGCGTGCTGGACGCGGGTGCCGACATTCGAGCGTTCGACCTGCGGCGAGCGCGACGTCAGCACGGCCTTTCTTGCCATCACCCAAGCAGTGAACGCAGACGGCCAGACCACCGAGGAGCCATCATGACCCTGGGACCTGCCACGACGACCGAACCCCGCATCTCGACCGAACCCGCAACGACGACTCGATCGAGACCACGATCGACCTGGGGCATCATCACGCGGCAGGAACTCGCCGAACTCTGGTTCGGGTCGAAAGGCCTGTCGGTTCTGTTCGGCTACACCGTGGTGTTGGCGATGCTGTCCTACCTTGCGTCGACCGATGCCAGCATCAACCTTCTCGATGCCCGGGAGTCCGTGGGCCTCGTGGTACGAGCAGCGGTGGCGATCGGCACGTTGGCCGCCCTCGTGATCAGCGCCGATGCGATCGCCGGGGAGCGAGAACGCGGTACGCTCGAGGCCCTGCTCGTGACACCCATCCGGCGACGCGACCTCGTCGTCGGCAAGCTGCTCGCCGCTTCGACCATGTGGATCGCTGCGCTCGTCCTTGCGCTGCCGTTCGTCGTGGTTCTCGCCGACGGGCCGGGATTGGTGGCAGCTGCGACGGCCACCCTGGTCATCACCGGGGGTCTCACAGCCGCCGCGCTGACGGCGATCGGTCTGGCGATCAGCGTGCTCTCGATGTCGAATCGAACGAGCCTCGCAGGGTCGGTCGCGCTCCTGTTCGCACTCGCAGCGCCCAGTCAGCTGCCGGCTGTCAAAGCGAATGGACCGCTGAGCTCGCTGCTGATCAAGGCGAATCCGGTCAGTGCCGGCCTGCATCTGGCCGACAATGTGCTGGTCAAGCAGGAAGCCTGGTCCGATCAGTTGCCGTATCTCCTGTCGCCGATCATCGCCGCAGTCGGCTTCACCAGCCTTGCCGTTGCTCTCGCCGGGCGGCTCGAACTCGGAGGATCCCGATGACCCACGCAGGTCCCAAGCGATGGACAGCCCCGCTGGTTGCAGCGGCAGTGATCCTCAGCGCCACCACCGTATCGATCGGCCTGGCCACCCCTGCCGGGGCGGGCGCTCCCGTTCGGCAACTCGATGCCATTGCGTTGACCGTCGAGTCCTCACCGGGCGGCGTCGCACTTGGCGAACAGGTCGCCCTGACCGTCACCGCAACGAACAACGCCGCCACCGACTCCTCACCCATCGTCGTACACCTCGACGTCACCGACCCGGCCCAGACGACCTCGGTCGATCCCGAGGACTGGACCGCCACGCTGAACCAACTGGTCGGCACGATCGGCCCCGGTCGCTCGATCACGGTCGATTGGGCGCTGCAACCCGTGGCCGCGGGAACCTACGCGGTCTACGCCGTCGCCCTGTCGCAAGGCGCCGCCGATGTCGCTGCGTCGAACGTCGTCGAAGTGACCGTGAGCGATCAGCGAAGTCTCGACCCCTCGGGGATTCTCCCGGTGGCGGTCATCGTTCCGTCAGCGGTCGGTGCCTTGCTCCTCTTCCAGACCCGCCGGGCGCGACGACAGGCCGAGGGCGATCGGCCCAGCGGGCAACCGCAGTGAGAGCAAGACTGTTGCGGTGAAGCTGCTCTTGATCGAGGACGACGTGAAGATCGCGACCGCGATCAACGCGGTCTCGAAGGCGACGGCTTCGGCGTGGAGATCGCCTTCGATGGTATCGATGGTCTGTGGATGGCGACCGAGGGCAGCTACGACGCGCTGATCATCGACCTCATGCTGCCGGGCAAGAATGGCTTCGCCATCTGCCGAGAGCTGCGTGAGCAGCAGGTGTGGACCCCGATCCTGGTGCTCACCGCCAAAGACGGTGATCTCGATGAGGCCGAAGCGCTCGACACCGGAGCCGACGACTATCTGACCAAGCCCTTCTCCTACCCGGTGCTCGTCGCCAGACTGCGCGCACTCCTGCGGCGCACGACCGGCCAACATCCGATCCTGCTGGCCCTGGGTGATCTACGGATCGATCCGGGTGAGCGCCGGGTGTGGCGAGGAGACGTCGAGATCGAGCTCACCGCCCGCCAGTTCGAGGTGCTCGAATTCTTCATGAGGCGAGCGGGCCAGGTTCTGTCGAAACGCGAGATACTGGCTGGGGTCTGGGAGAGCGACTTCGACGGCGATCCGAACATCGTGGAGGTTTATGTCGCACGGCTCCGTTCGCGGATCGACCGCCCGTTCGGACGGCAGGGTCTCCAGACCGTTCGTGGGGCCGGCTATCGCCTCGCCACCGACGGTGGGTGAACGGAACGAATGACGAGCGTCGTCCATCGATCCGAAACCATCCGCTTTCGGATCACCGCCCTCGCCACCGTTGCGGTGGCCGTGGTGCTGACGATTGCTGCCGTGGCGCTGATCATGTTGGTACGGATCGAACTCTTCACCAATCTCGACAGCTCACTCGAACAACGCGCCGACACCTACGAATCGTCGTTCGCCTCCGCAGCCGGTGCGGAGGTCTCGCTGCTACTGAACTCGAACGACGAAGACCGAGCGGCACAACTGGTGGATCAGCGCACCGGCGACGTGATTGCGTCGACGCCGAATCTCGTCGGTGTCGCTCCATTGCTTCCTCCGCAAGCCACGACGTCATCGTCCGTGCGTAGCACCGATGTCGAGGGGCTCGAAGACGACGCCTTCCGAGTCCTGTCGACGCCGGTCGCGTACGCATCGGGCCCAGCCGTGCTGCATGTCGTGCAGAACATCGATGACCTTCACGACACCATTCGCTACCTCTCCATCGCCCTCCTCGTCACCGTCCCGGCCGTTGTCACACTGCTCGCAGCACTGGTGTGGTGGCTCGTCGGTCGGACGTTGCATCCCGTCGAGATGATTCGCACCGAGGTTGCCGACATCAGCGGAACCGACCTGACGCGACGGGTGCCCGTTCCGGAACACCTCGATGAGATTTCCCGACTGGCCGCGACGATGAACGAGATGCTCGACCGCATCGACGCCGCCAGCCGTCGGCAGCGACAGTTCGTCGCCGACGCCTCGCACGAACTTCGCACGCCGCTCACTCGCATTCGTACCGAGCTCGAAGTCGACCGGAATCGACCATCGCTGGCCACTCCGGAAGCGACGAATGCCACCGTGCTCGAGGAGACCATCGGACTTCAGCATCTGCTCGACAACCTCCTGTTCCTCGCACGTTCCGACGAACGGCAACTCCCCTCCTTTCATCGGCGCATCGACCTCGACGATGTCGTGCTGAGGGAAGTGACAACGCTGCGACCCGGCGCTGCGCTCGCGATCGACACCACCGGGGTCTCGGCCGCTGACATGTCTGGGGATCGCGATCAGCTCGCTCGCATGGTTCGAAACCTGCTGACCAACGCCCTCCGTCACGCACGGTCGAGGGTCGTCTTGGAACTCTCGGCAACGGTCGACCTGATCACGTTGTCGGTGAGCGATGATGGTCCCGGTATTCCCGCTGAGGCACGTCAGCGAATCTTCGAGCGGTTCGGTCGAACCGACGACGCTCGAGCACGGGTGGGCGGCGGTGCCGGGCTCGGCCTTGCGATCGTGCAGGACATCGTAGAACGGCACGATGGGCACATCCGGTACGAGCAGTGGCTGTCCCGTGGCGCTCGATTCGTCGTCGAGTTCCCGGTCGACGGGAGCAGCTGAGGCTGCAACCGACCAGTGATCGGGTTCCTCACCGGGTCCCGGGTCGGTGAGTGGGCCGGCCTCGTTCTTCGGCCTACCCGCTCGACCTCGAGGGCGGAGCGGCGAGAGTCGCCTAGGTTCCTGATTGCTCGGTAGGGACCACCGAGTACCAACGGGTCGGCACCGACGTGTCGCACGACATCGGAGACGGGTATGCGCTGGATCGAAGACAACGTCATCAACGAGCGCTGGCCATTCTGGACCAGAGCCAACGTCGGCGAGGTACTGCCCGAGCCACCGAGTCCGCTGGGTTGGGACCTCGTCTGGGAGATCGGCGTCCTGGAAGGGTGGCGCCACTGCTTCGTTCATCGCCTCGGCATGGGGCCAGACGAGCTGTCACCCGATCGACCGGAGGTCGTCGGGATGTTCGGCGGCTATGCCTACCTCGGTGCGTCCGCCACCCGGCTGTGGGCCGAGCGCACGCCGGGCATGACCGCCGACGCCATCGACGCGGCGTATTTCGGCGATCACCCCGACGTTCCCCCCTACGTTGCCGAGGCCTGGCACCACCGACCAGAGACCACGACCCACATGGAAGGCTGGCTCGGGTGGGTGATGGGGTCGTTCGACCAGAGCGAGCTCGAGGCCGATCGGATCACTGCCGACGAGGCCCGGGCCGGTCGCCCCGATCTGTCGACCGCGTCGGATGCCGAGCTCATCGCCCGCGCCCGCTCGTTCGCCCCCACGATCCTGTCGATGTTCAGCCAACACATCAACCAGAGCGGAGCGGCCTCGATCGGCCCCGGCGTCCTCGGGGCCATCGCAGCGGCCATGGGTGATCCAACGCTGACGCTCCGCCTGATCGGTGGTCTCGGCGACGTCGACTCCGCCGCACCCAGCTACGCCATGTGGGAGATGTCGCGCACCGTTCGAGCGTCGAGCACGCTGCGGGAGGCATTCGGTCACGGTCACCACGGGCTCACCACCAAGCTCCGAGCATCGACCGAACCCGACATCGTCGCCTTCGTTCATCAGCTCGACTCCTTCCTCGCCGAGTTCGGTTCTCGCGGTCCCAACGAGTGGGACATCCATGCCGAAGTGTGGGAGACCAAGCCCGACCTCGTCCTGGCGCTGATCGACCGCATGCGGTTGGCTCCCGACGAGTCGGCTCCGGGAGCGAGCCATGCCGCCCGCGAGGCGGAACGCGAGGCACTCGTCGCCTCCGTCACCGAGGCGTTGTCGGGCGATCCCGAGACCCAGGGCACGTTCCTGGCCGCCATCACCTCGGCCAAGACCTTCGTTCCCGGTCGCGAGCGCTCGAAGACCTCCATCATCAAGGTCATCCACGAGGTACGCATGGCCGTGTTCGAGTTGGGCCGTCGGGCACGCGCGGCCGGCGCGCTCGAGAATGCGGCCGACATCTGCCTGCTGTTCGACGACGAGCTCGAAGCCTTCGTTGCCGACCCGGCATCGTTCGCCGACATCATCGAGGAACGTCGCAAGCATCTCGAGCGCCTCGAATCGATCGAGCCACCGTTCATCATCAACGAAACCGTTCCACCGGTCGACATCTGGCCACGCCGGTCTGATCATGGCTTCACACTGCTGAAGGTCGGCGACGTGCTGTCGGGACTCCCCGGCTGCTCGGGCAGCTACCGCGGCACCGCTCGAGTGATCCTCGATCCATCCGAGCCTGGCGACCTCGACCACGGCGACATCCTGATCGCGCCGCACACCGATCCCGCGTGGACACCGCTCTTCGTCGCCGCCGGCGCGGTGGTGGTGAACGTCGGCGCGGCCCTGAGCCACGCCATCATCGTCAGCCGCGAGCTCGGCCTGCCCTGTGTGGTGTCGGCGACGGACGCAACGCTGCGGATCCCCAACGGTGCCGAGATCGAGGTCGACGGTGACACCGGCGCCGTGACGCTGATCTCACTGCCTTGATCGTGCCCCGATGAAACGCCCGCACGCCGCCATGTTTCGCTGCGGTCTGAGGGCTCGTCACCATCGGGTCAGTCGATGAGGGTGTTGGCGAAGATCTGCCACGCCAGAACGCTCTTGGCGACCAGGCTGAGCACGATGTACACCGATTCGCCGTAGACGTAGTCACGCCACTTGCCGATCTTGCGGTACTGGAGCCACTGATTGATGGCGAAGGTGTTGAAGAAGAAGAACAGACTGAAGATGATCCCGTAGACGAAGGTGGGTGGGCCTTCGGCGTCGGTCTGATTGAGGTTCACCACCAGGTAGGTGGCGATGGCGGCCCACGGGCCGATGCCGGCCACACAGCCGAACCAGAACGGCGTCCACCAGGTGGAGCGGTCCGATGCGTTGGCCATCTCCATGAGCCAGCCGAACAAGATCATCGAGATGTTGGCGAAGGCCAAGGCAATCAACGCAGCCAGGTCGATGATGCCGGTGACCATCGCGATCAGGACGATCATCAGGGTCGAGGAAAGCGAATACTCGACCCACCGGAATCGGTTGCGACCTCGTCGCAGTTCGCTGCCGTAGCCGGCGAAGCCGATCGGCGAGGCGATCAAGAAGTGGAAGAACGCCGAGAGGAACAGGAAGAGCGCCGTACCCCAGGCGAGGGGCACATCGGCGACTTGCGACAACGATCCCTCCGAGACCGGGGTACCCGGCGGGCCGCCGAGGTTGAAGGTCGTGACGCTGAGAGCGAAGTCGTTCCCGAGGACGACCATCGCCAATCCTGACACCAGATGCAATGCCCCCATCACGATGTTGAATCGACGCAGCTTGCCCAGTCGTTGGTCGGTCAACTCGACGGTGGTGCGATCGAAGTCGATGAGAGTTTGGCTCACTGGCTTCCTTTCGAATCTCGGCCAATCGTCAGCTTCC
Organism: uncultured Acidimicrobiales bacterium; assembly: GCA_963698395.1. GTDB lineage: Bacteria > Actinomycetota > Acidimicrobiia > Acidimicrobiales > SZUA-35 > JBBQUN01. The sequence continues at coordinate 806,126 of CAVOQQ010000003.1, read as the reverse complement.
CCCATCTGACAGACCACAAACCAACTCGGGCAAGAATCCACCCCGATGCCGCCGTGCTGTCATGATCAGGTCATGTCTGCGCCAGCAACGCTTCGAGGTCGGCAACTCGTGCTGCGTGAACCGGTCGCGGCCGACGTCGGCGCCTTGCTCGACGGCATCCTGTCGTCGGTCGATGAGCTCCGGCCCTGGCTCCCGTGGGCTCGCGCCGACTACGACGAGACCGACGCCCAGCTTTGGATCAGCGGCGAACTCGGCGATGTCCATCGCTTCATCATGATCAACGAGGCAGGAGACCTGGTCGGTTCGTGCGCACTGAACATGATCGACACGGTGAACCGTCGGGCCAATCTCGGCTACTGGCTGCGATCAGATCAGACCGGCCACGGCTACGCGACCACCGCCACCCGTCTCCTCGTTCGCCATGGCCTCCTCACCGCCCGCCTCCAACGGATCGAGGTGGTGATGTCGGTCCACAACGACGCATCGCGCCGTGTCGCCGAGCGAGCCGGGGCCACCTACGAAGGGCGGGCGCGACGACGCCTGCGTCTGCACGGCGTCGAACACGACGCCTACGTCTACAGCTTCGTCACCGAGGACCTCGAGCCCGATTCGACTGCGTGATCCGTTCGATCAGGCAGGTGTGCGCCGCAACATGAAGAGCGTGGCACGTAGCGACATCACGACCTCGTCGCGTTGATTGAGCAGCTCCTCGTCGAAGACCACGATGCCACGATCGGGTTTGGACGTCGACGTGCGAGTGTCGACCACGCTCAAGCGGAGGCGAAGCTGATCGCCCGCCCGAACCGGTGCTCGCCAGCGAAGTTCGTCGACGCCAGGCGAACCCATGCTCGACGGCCCGAGGAACGTGGTGAGCAGCCGCATGAGTACCGAGCCGGTGTGCCATCCGCTGGCGATGATGCCGCCGTAGATGCTGTCGGCTGCCGCCGCTTCGTCGACGTGGAACGGCTGCGGATCGAACTCCTCGGCAAAGGATCGGATCCGCTCGGCGGTCATCTCGTGGCTCTCGGAAACGAACGATTCGCCAACCGTCCAGTCCTCGAAGCAGCGGGCCGACAGATCGGGCATCGTCTAACCCTCGGTGAACACGAAGTGCTTTTCCATGTCGGCCTCGACCGCAGCGATGTGGTCGATGTAGCGGGGAAACCCGCCGTTGTAGTTGCCGTCTTGACGGCGATTCTCCTGGCCCTCGAAGTTGTAGTAGCCGGGTGTGCAGTCCTGGTTCCGCGTGGTCTTGCCGCGGTGGGCGATGACCTCGTCGACCCACATCTGCTCGCTCTCCGGGCGAACGTCGATGGTGTCGAACTCGTTGCGGCGGGCGATGTCGATGCAGTTGGCGATGTGGTCGCCCTGCACCTGGAGCAGATCGGTCAGATTGAACTGGAACGACGCCTGATAGCCGCCCATCACGAACAGGTTCGGGTAGCCGTGGGAATGGATGCCGAGGAGGGTGCGAATGCCGTCGGCGTACTTGTCGTTCAGATCGAGGCCACCCTCGCCGACGATGCGGTTGTAGATGCCGGTCTGCTGCACCTCGAAGCCGGTGGCGTAGATGAGCAGGTCGACCTCGTACTCGGTGCCTTCGAAGATGGGGCCCTTCGGTCCGATCTCGGTGATGCCCTTGCCGTGGGTGTCGACCAGTCGCACGTTGGGACGATTGAAGGTGGGCAGGTAGTCGTTGTGAAAGCACGGACGCTTGCACATCAGCATGTACCAGGGCTTGAGCGAGTTGGCCGTCTCGGGGTCCTCGACGATCTCGTCGATGCGACGGTGGATGCGCATCATCGCGTCGATGTTCGCGTTCTCTTGGCGCCGGACCTTCTCTTCCTTGGTGATGCCCTTCAACGTGGAACGGCGTTCGGCCATCGCCCGCTGCTTCGAGATGATCTTCTCGCGGCGCTTGGCCTGCCAGCCCGGCTCGAGCGAGGCAGCCCAGTCGGGGTCGGTCGCCCAGTCGTCCCGAATGTCGATCGAGGAGGGTGTGCGCTGGAAGACGATCAATTCCTTGGCGTTCGCCCCGAGGTTCGGCACGATCTGCACCGCGCTGGCGCCGGTACCGATGATGCCGACCCGTAGGTCTGCCAGTTTCTCGAGCTCGGCGCCGGTGAAGTCGTAGTCCCAACGTGAGGTGTGGAACGAGTGGCCCTCGTAGCGCTCCATGCCGTCGATGCGGGCGAGTTTCGGCTTCGACAACGTACCGTTCGCACAGACCACGTACTTGGCTCGCATGGTGTCGCCGCGGTCGGTGGTGAGATGCCAGCGTTGGGTCTCCTCGTTCCACACCGTGGAGGTGACCGTCGTCTGGAACACCGCGAGGTCGTACAGCTCGTACTTGCGGGCGATCGCCTGGCAGTGGGCGTAGATCTCGGGCCCCTCGGCGTAGTGCTTGGTCGGCACGTACTCGAGTTCGTCGAGTAGGGGGAGGTAGTCGTAGGCGACCACATCGCACGCCACACCGGGATAGCGATTCCAGTACCAGGTACCGCCGACGTCGGCGCCGCGCTCGACGATGCGAATGCTCTCGACGCCCTTTTCGCGTAGCCGAGCCGAGGTCAGCAGCGCCGAGAACCCGCCCCCGATGAAGAGCACCTCGACCTCGTCGTCGATCGGGTCTCGCTCGATCCGTTCGTCGGCGTAGGGGTCGGTCTCGTAGTGGGCCAGGTCGCCCTCGAGCGCGGTGTATTGGTCGGTGCCCGGTGGTCGGTAGTCGAGACGGAGGTCTCGCTCCTCGGCGAACTTCGCCTTGACGGCGTCGTAGTACTCCTGCGGCGGTCGGCTGCGTCCGTCGGCATCGGTGATGTCGAACTGGAATGGATTCTGCGGCTTCTTGTCGGTCATCGGCGGTGCCCTTCGATCGAACGGGCGACGACGAGACCGTCCCCCGGCCTCGTCGAAACCCTGTCAGTCCCGGGGTCATCTTCCATCGGTGGGGCGCTCGGATCCAATTCGAGCGCTGCGAGCAGAGTGACTAGGGTCACGCTCATGGCGCCAACCGTCGCAGACCAGCCCTCCTCCCCACGACCACTCAGCGGCATCCGGGTCCTCGATCTGTCTCGAGTCTTCGCCGGGCCCGTCGCCGGACGAGTCCTCTCCGATCTGGGCGCGGAGGTGGTCAAGGTCGAGCCACCCGAAGGTGATGTCACCCGTCTCTGGGGCTACAAGACCGGCGGCGTCTCCACCTACTTCCTCCAGCAGAACTGTGGGAAGGAGAACGTTTGCATCGACCTTCGATCCGAGGGAGGGCCGGCACTCGTTGCCGAGCTGGCGGCATCGGCCGACGTCGTCGTCGAGAACTTTCGCCCCGGGGTGATGGCCAAGTTCGGGCTCGATTGGGCCTCGCTGTCGGCTGACCACCCCGCGCTCGTGATGTTGTCGATCAGCGGATTCGGCCAGGAGGGTCCCGAGTCGCACCGGGCCGCGTACGCCGGCGTGATCCATGCCGAAACCGGACTCGTCGACCAGAACACCGAACACTGGCCGGTCGACGTCACGTTCAGCGCCGCCGACGTGCTGTCGGGCATGCATGGGGTCATCGCCGTGCTCGCCGCACTGCGCATGCGCGACGCGACCGGCATCGGTCAGCACATCGACTTGGCGATGACCGATGCCATGGTGTTCTCGAACGACAAGGTGATCGACAGTCTCGACGGCCGCCATCGCGAGGCCATGGGCGGCGAGATCTGGCAGACCGCAGGTGGCAAGATCACCTTGGTCGGCGGGCTTCGTTGGATCTGGCACCAACTGTCGAATGGCTACGGCCTCGTCGATCCCTCCCCTCCCGATGCCGAGCTCGAGGTCAAACTGGCCAACCGTCGCCGCATCATCACCGAGTTCCTGTGCTCCCTCCCGAACCGCGAGGCCGTCCTCGAAGCCCTCGACAACGTCAATCTGGCGTGGGGCGAGCTCCGTGAACTCCGATCGGTCCTCGAGTCGCCGACCATTCGACATCGACGAACGGTTGCCACGATCGACGATCGCGAGGGCGGCACTCGTGAAGTGGTTCGCTCGCCGTATCGCATGTCGGCGGCCGATACCAGCCACGTCGGGATCCCGGCGTTCCGCGGTGAGCACAACCGGCACGTGCTGTCGAAGTGGCTCGGAGCCGACCAGACCTCGATCGACCAGCTCGTCGCCGATGGCGTGATCCTGGCCGACGAATGGACGCTGGGTACTGCCGAGCCCAACCGCCGAAAGGGACGACCATGACCGAGTCGGCCGAGGAACTCGTCCGCCGATTGGCCGATGAGTCGGCGTTCCGCGACCTCATTCACTCCTATGCCTTCGGGTTGGACCGCCAAGACTGGGATCTGTGGCAGTCGATCTTCCTCGACGAGGTGATCATCGACATGACCGATGTCGAACCAGAACCGCGGCCTCGCCTGCTCCCCATCGAGAAACACGTTCGGGCCGTCACCCGCATGTTCGCGAACTTCGATGGGACCCAGCACTTCATCGGTTCGCACCGCTACGCCATCGATGGCGACCGCGCCGTGATCACCGCCCACATGCGAGCGGAGCATTGGCTGACCTCTGAGCGCGGAGGCGACAAGTACACCATGTTCGGCACCTACATCGACGAGGCGGTCCGCACGTCCGACGGTTGGAAGCTCGCCAAGGTCAAGCTGTCCCTCATCCGTCAGGAGGGCAACCGAGACATCATGCGTCTGGCCGGTCGCCGGCCACCGATCAACACCGGGAGCACCAAATGAATCGACTCGACGGCAAGGTGGCCATCATCACCGGCGCAGCCAGCGGCATCGGCGCGGCCAGCGCTCGCCTCTTCGCTGCCGAAGGGGCGAAGGTGTTGATCGCCGACATGCACGAACCCAACGGCGAGGCCCTCGCCGACGAACTCGGCGACGACGTCGCCTTTCTGCGGGTCGACGTCACCCAAGAAGACCAGGTGGCCGCGTCGATCGACGACGCCATGGCCCGATGGGGCCGACTCGACATCATGTTCAACAACGCCGGGTTCGGCGGTGCACTCGGACCGATCGATGGCACCACCGTCGAAGAGTTCGACCTCACGTTCGACGTGCTTGTCAAAGGCGTCTTCCTCGGCATCAAGCACGCAGCTCCGGCGATGCGCAGCAGTGGTGGTGGTTCGATCATCAACACGGCCTCGGTGGCGGGCCTGCAAGCCGGTTGGTCACCCCACCTGTACAGCGTCGCGAAGGCGGCCGTCATCCACCTCACCAAGTCGGTCGCGCTCGAACTCGGCGCCGACGGCATCCGCGTCAACGCCATCTGTCCCGGCATCATCGCCACACCGCTCGCGGCCGGGCGTGCCGGCACGTCGCAGGAGACGCTCGACAAGATGAAGCGTGCCCTCGGGAAATCGCAGGTCCTCGGACGCATCGGCGACCCCCTCGACATCGCCCAGGCCGCGCTCTATCTGGCCAGCGACGACTCGAGCTTCGTCACCGGCCATGCTCAGGTGGTCGACGGTGGCGCCTTTGCCGGCAAGCCGTGGGCCAAACAGGGTGAGTGGATCACCGAGCACCGCCCCATTCGCATGTATCGCCCCGAGGGGCGCTGACCTCCGGTGTCGAAGCGCCGTCCTCAGACCAGAGGACGGCCCCGCCGGGCTCGCACGAGATTGCGACCCCAGGTGCGCGGCTTCTCGATCGCCAGGTAGAAGACGGGGAACGCAAGCAACACCACGATGGTCGAGCTGATGATTCCGCCGATCAGCGTGAAGCTCAGTGCTTCCCAGAACGGATCGCTCAGGGCAAGGGGTAGCAGCCCGACGACGGTGGTGATGGTGGTGGCAACGAGTGGCCGGAATCGACGCTCGACCGCTTGCTGGATCGCCGCCCCCGGGCGCAACCCATCGCGCCGGCCCTGGTTCGCCGCATCGACCAGGAGGATGGTGTTGTTCACCACGACGCCGACCAGAGCGATGAACCCGACGGCGACGAAGAAGCTGATCGGGTTGCCGGTGAGGCTGAGCGCCGTGAAGACACCGAAGAAGCTGAAGGGGATGGCCAACAGGATCAGCAACGGCTGGATCAGGGACCGGAACTGCACGACCAGGAGCAGCAGCATCAGACCCAACGCCACCATCAGCGCCACCCCGAGCGACGCGAAGTCCTCCTGGTTGTCGGATTCCTGGCCGTAGTCGAAGCCGAGGGCCTCGGCGGGAAGCCCTCGTCGCTCGAGCTCTGCGGCGTCGAACTGCTCCGTCACCAGGTCTTCGGCAGCCGTCAGATTGTTGGTCAGGTCGTCGTTGCTGAAGGCTGCCCGCACCTCGATCTCGCGAGCGCCGTTGACCCGAAGGATCTGACCCTCGGTCGAGATCAGCGCGTCGGTGATCGTGGTGGCCTCACCGGTGGCCTTGTCGAGCTCCTGACCGACGAGTGCGGCACGGAGGTCGACGGCGAGCTGCTCACCTGCCGCAACCTGATCGTCGTCGACGAGGATCTGAGCGGCAAACGGGAACTCCTCGACCGGCGGCCCGTTCTCGAGCGTGCCGACCGTGATGCGCGCACCTTCGACCGACGACAACGATGCTTCCATGCGCTCGACGTAGGTCGGAGCCTTCGTGTCTCGGGTGTCGAACGGCACCAGGTCGATGAAGGTCCGCACACCCCGCTCGTTGCCGCTGATGTACTGGGAGCGGAGCAGGTCGTCGCCGAGCGTGGTCAGGACGATGTCGTCCACCTCGGCCGACAGGGCTTCGGCCTGCTCGATGGTCGTCCCCGGATCGAAGTCGATCTCGAGCGAGAGCGCATCGGCGTCGTCACCGGGAGGGAAGATGTTGAAGCCGAGCGAGCCGGCGATCCCGAACGACGAGAACACGACCGCGATGGCACCGACCCCAACCACGGTGCCGACGAGCAACCCCTTCGGGCCATGGCTCGAGGGGTACTCCGCGAGCTGGCCGAGCTTGCGGCCCAAGAACTTCTCGACCTTGGTCACCGGGTTGGAGACTGGTGCGCCCCTCAGCAGGAACGGACGGGCAACCGCGGTGATGAAGATGATCGAGAAGAAGTAGGAGAGCAGCAGGGTGAGAATCACGGTGGCAGGGATCGCCCGGATGAACTCGCCGAGGACACCGCTGACGAAGAGCATCGGACCGAAGACGAGCACCGTGGTCAGGGTGCCGGCGAGCGACGCCGAGCCGACTCGGTTGATCGCAGTCCTCACCACGTCGATCGGATCGTCGGCCTCCTTGCGATTGGCGTCGATGGATTCGGAGATGACGATCGCATCATCGACGAGAAGACCGAGCGTGAGAATCAGACCGAACAGGGTGATGGTGTTCAGCGAGTAGCCCATGAACCAGAGACCGCCGAGCGCAGCGAGCATCACGCTCGCCATGAACAGGCCGGTGACCACCGCAGCGCGCCAGCCGATCAGGATCAGGCTGACGAACGCAACGGCGAGCAATCCGGTGAGCAGATTGCCGGTCAGAGAGCTGACCTGGGTGCGAATGGCCGTGGCGAAATCTGCCGTCACGTTCGCTTCGAATCCAGGATCGAGGCCGGCGTCCTCGGCGAGACGATCGGCGACGGCATCGCTGAAGCCGATGGTGTCGAGACCGGCACTCTCACTGCGTACCAGGCCGATGATGGCGGCTTCCTGATAGCCGCCATCGGCGCTGAGGGCCACCCGTCCGAATCGAGTTCGACGAGTCTGCTCTTCGCCAGTTGCCGGGTCGACACCGGTGGTGAACAGTTCTTGCACGTCGGCCCGGTCGATGGCGTCTGCCTCGGCCAGGAAGGTCTCGACCTTCAGTGCCTCCGCCTCGAGTGCTTCTGGCGTTGCGCCCTCGGGTCCGGTCACCGCCACCAAGACGTCGAAGACCTCGAGGAACTTCGTGGCGTCGATCGGTCGCACGGTGAGGTCGGCTTCGGAAGGTATGGCGGCCGAGGTGTTGGCCTGTTCGAGGAGAGCGGCCCCTTCGGGCGACGTGAAGGCGTCGCCGAATTCGACGACGACCGCAAAGGCATTGGCGAGCGCAAAGCTCTGCACCTCGACGACGCCGTCGATCGAGGAGTAGGCCTCCTCCAATGGCTGGGCGACGTCGGCGTCCACCGTCTCGAGATCATCGACGAAGTACGTGCCATCGACGACCACGATCGGCAGGTTGACCGGCGGGAAACCTTCCCGGGCGAGACCGCCGAAGTAGGCCAGTCCGCCGACGGCGATGACCGTCAGCCAGACACCGAGGGTGACGGTCCAGCGGGTCGAAGCCAGGACGGCGAGGCGGGTGATGACGGACCGGTTGGTGCTGGCATCGGCGTGGCGGTCCGTGACCGCTTCGGGCATGTCCATGGGCGAGCACCGTACAAGAAGCGAAGGCGCCGGGGTCCGATCGAGCCGATCCGTGGTCGACGCCGGCCGTCGCCCAGATGAATTCTTGGTGATGGACGTGAGCGAGCGGCACGAAGGTCCTAGGTTTGTGGGGCGACCTCACGGAGAGTGACAGCGTGGCCTTCCGGCTCGATCCACCGCAATCCACCCAACTCCAGATCCAGCAACTCGCTGTCGAGCGGATCGAGAGCGCGCTCGTGCACCTGAGCAAGATCGACACGCTCGTCGGCGTCGAAGCGGACGGTGGCGCGTCCACGAGTGAGACCGAAGCGAAGAGCCGAAACGCCTCGCACGTGCACGCCGTTCGGCGTCGGTGCAAACAGGTCAGAGCGCTCGCTCGTCTGGTTCGGCCCTCGCTCGGCGACGACTTCGCTCCGTTCAATACCGCCGTTCGTGATGCGGCGCGCGCCCTGGCCCCCTTGCGGAACGCTCACGTGTCCGAGCAACTGCGGGAGGCACTCGACGCCGCAACGGCAGCCGAAGGAACGCTCCGAGCGTCACCGGCCGAAGCCGGCGATCTGACCGCAGCGGTCGACGACGCTCGCCACCATCTCCGTGCCGCACGGCGCCTCATCGAGTGCTGGGAGCTCCCCGATGGCTTCACTCCGTTGGCATCCGGACTGGAGCGGACCTACCGACGGGGTCGACGGGGGCTGACGACCACACGACTCGACCCCAGCGCCGAGCACCTCCATGAATGGCGCAAAGACGTGAAGGATCTCTGGTACCAGCTTCGGCTGATCGAACGGGTCGCACCGTCGGTGCTCGATCCCTTGATCGAGCAGGTCGGGCGACTCGGGGAGGATCTCGGACACCATCACGACATCACGCTCCTGCTCGACGGTCTCGCCGAAGAACATCGCTTCATCACCAAACGCGAACGGAAGAAGCCCGGCAGGGTTCCCGATGCCGCCGGTGCCCTTGCCGACATCCAGCGGGCCGCCGATCGCGCCGACGATGCCCAACACCGCCTCGGGCTGTCTGCCGGTCGCATCGGAGCCACGGTGTATGCCGAGACGCCATCCGCCTTCATCGAGCGGATCACCGCCTACTGGGACATCACCGCCGATCAAGGGCCCGAGCACACCGCTTCGGACGACTGAAGCCGGCAAGCGAGCGACATTGAGATCGTCACCCGATCGGCGACTCGGGTGCCTGGCGATCGGCGCATTGGGTGGGTCCGGACCCTGCCACCTAGATTCCTCGTTCATGACCAACTCGGCCGGCAACCTCGCCCCGTCCCCCCTGTTCGATGCCGTCACCTTTCCGCGTGGGGCCGCGATGCCAAACCGCTTCATGCTGGCGCCGCTCACCAACCAACAGAGCCATCCCGATGGCACGCTCTCGGATGAGGAGTTTCGTTGGTTGACGATGCGAGCCACCGGCGGCTTCGGCCTCGTGATGACGTGTGCCTCACATGTCCAGGCGGTGGGCCAAGGATTCGCCGGCCAGCTCGGCTGCTTCGACGATCGCCACCTCGAGGGGTTGACGCGGCTCGCCCAGGCCATCCAACGCACACCCGACGGCGCAGCGGTTCCCAGCAACAGCCACCCCGACGCACGACCGGTCGGCATCGTGCAGCTGCATCATGCAGGCAACCGCGCCCCTGCCGACCTGATCGGCACCACACCGGTCTGCCCATCTGACGATCCCGACACCGGAGCCCGGGCACTCACCGAGGACGAAGTGCAGGGCGTGATCGCCGACTTCGTCGCCGCCGCCGTGCGGTCCGAACAGGCGGGCTTCGATGGGGTCGAACTCCACGGCGCGCACGGCTACCTCATCTGCCAATTCCTGAGCAGCGAGCTCAACCACCGAACCGATGCCTACGGGGGCAGTCTCGAGAACCGGAGTCGCCTGTTGTTCGAGATCATCGACGGTGTTCGTGCTGCATGCGGTGAGAACTTCATCCTCGGTGTTCGCCTGTCACCCGAGCGCTTCGGCATGGTGCTCTCCGAGATTCGCGAGGTCACACAGCGTCTGGTCGACACCGGACTGATCGACTTCGTCGACCTGTCGTTGTGGGACTGCTTCAAGGAACCCGAGGAAGCGGCGTGGAAGGGCCGAACTCTCACCGAGGCGGCCACCGGTATCGAACGTCGGTGCGACCCTGCCGGACGAGCGGTCCCGCTGGCAGTCGCCGGGAAGATCCACGATCCGGCCGATGCCGAGCGGGTGCTGGCCCTGGGGGCCGACGTCGTTGCGCTCGGCCGTGTGGCCATCCTCCACCACGACTACCCCCAGCGGCTCGCTGCCGACACCGACTTCACGCCGAACCGCGTACCGGTGACCCGTGAGTATCTGTCAGGCGAGGGGCTGTCGGAGCCCTTCATCGACTACATGGCGGGTTGGAAGGGCTTCGTCGCCGACTGATCGGCGGGTTCGGTGAGGCTGCGTGCCACTCCTCCCTCCGCCACGACGGTTCCGCCCGGGCGCCGGCCCCCGGAATCAGCCGGCGGAGAACAGGCGGCCGACGATGGCCTTGGCACCGGGATCGCCGTCGAGATCGAGAACCTCACCATCGAAGGCCGTGCCGGAGGGGAGCGTTCCCTGCCGATAGCGCGTGAGGTCGTCGAGCGAACCGCGCACACGCACGTCGACCGGCTCGTTGGCTGGTCCGTCATGCACCGTGATCCGACGCGACGGCCGCAGGTCGATCGACGGCTCGGCGATCTCGAGCGTGTGGATCCGGTCGTCGAGGTGGAGTTCGGCGATCAAGGCACCGTCGGGCAGCAGCTCCGGCCGGACCATGAAGCCGATGGCGGCACGAGGAAAGAAGTCGGAATACTGCTCGTCGTCGACGTGATGCCCCATCAGACCGATGCCCCACCGGCCGATCTCGTTGATCACATCGAGGAGTTCGATTCCCCGCTCGGTGAGGTGGTATCGGTTCCCGACCCGCTCGATGACCCCGGCGTCGGTGAGCTGGCGGAGTCGACCCGACAGCAGGCTCGGGCTGATGCCGGCGAGTTCGCTCTGGAGCTCGGAGAATCGGCGAAGGCCGAACCCGAGATCACGGATGATGAGAAGGGTCCAACGTTCCCCGATGATGTCGAGTGCTCTCGAAACCGGACAGCACTGTGCATAGGTCTTGTTCGCCACCTGCCCAGTTTGCCCCACGTTGGCGCGTTAGTCGCACTTAGTGGCGACACGGCTCGCCGAGCCCATCGATTCGCCGTATGAGGCAAGGGGACGGATGCGACTGGGCGGCCGTTCTGGTTACACTCGCCACGTCCCGGAGAGGTGACAGAGTCCGGCCGAATGTGCCTCCCTGCTAAGGAGGTGTGGGCGCAAGCCCACCGTGGGTTCAAATCCCACCCTCTCCGCTCACAGCGAACGCCCACCCTTGCGAGGGTGGGCGTTCGTGCTCTCCGGTTCGTGCTCTTCAGTCCGTGCTCTTCAGTCCGGGCGTGCCGCAGCGAGGGCGGAGGTCCGCAGGGTGCCCGCACTATCCGTCGAGCTCGGCAGCTCCTGCGCCGGTGGACGGCGTCTGACTGTCGTCGGGGACCACGGTGGTCGTCGTCTGCGCAGCGGGCGGAAGCCGTCGATCGATCGTTTCGGCCAAACTCAGCGTGGTGCCCGTGGTGTCGAGCGTGCGCAGTGACGTCGACGTCGACGCTGCACCATCGGCGACGCCTCCTTCGGCGATCGCAGGGCCGAGCGTCGTCTCGGTCGTGAGATCCTCGACTGCTTCGTCATCGACACGGAGCTCCCCCGAGGCGAAGGGGTTCCGAGTCACCGGCGGAGCGTTCCAGGTCGTCGGTGAGGTGTCGTTCTCCATCACGAGCGCGAGGGGGCTGTCGAAGGTCTCCCCCATGAGGGGCTCCGTGCCGCCACCGTCGCGTACGAACGAGAAGATGGCGGCTGCAGCGGCAAGGCCCAATCCGACCTTGAGTTTCGGTGAGATCGCTTCCATCAGCTGTCCGCCTCGAGGGTGAGTCCTGCCGACGCGTCATCGACCTGCTGGCCGGCTTGGGAGAAGAGATCGCCGACGGCAGTGGAGCCACCCGCCTCGGAGTAGACCGAGACGACGAGTTCCACGAAGAGTGATCCGGCCGATGAGTCCGCTGCGAGGTCGACGCTGTCGACCTGGACCAGACGGTCGGCAGTGAGCAGGCCATCGACGAAGGCCATGACCGCCGGGTAGTCACCTTCGAGCGACAACGAAACGGTCGTGACCTGAGAACCGAGCGAGATGGTGCTGTCCTGTTCGGTTTGTGGAGTGACCGAGGTGATCAGCGTTCCCGACTCGTCGGCGATCGAATGGACGAGTCGCACGAAACCGGCAATGTCGGAAGTCGGCGGCACGGCGATCAGCAGATGGTCGAGCTGGGTGTTCAGCTCGGCGAGGCGAGAATCGACCGACCGCGAGTCCTCGAGCACCAGGGCCAGATCGACCAGTTCGGCGTCGCTCGCCTCGAGACGGTCTTGCAGATCGTTGGCGCTGTTCCCCGTCGGCAGCACGACGGCGCCGACCCAGAGTCCGGCGACGAGCAGGGGCGGCACGGCGGCGATGGCGATGAGTCGTGATCTCATTCGGTCACCTCCGAGATGACCGCCGGCGGTGACGCGATCATCTCGGGCGTCACTCTCGCCGTCGCCTGAAAGATGGCGACGTCTTGCTCGTCCGAGCCATAGGGCCCAAAGGAGGTCCCGATGAGGCGGACATCGGTGAGAACACCGCTGTTGTCGACCCCCTCGATCCACTCGGCAACACCGTCGAAATCGGGCGCAGCACCATCGATGGCCACCAGCGCCCCGTCAGAGGCACCCCCTCCGTTCGCCTCGGCAACGGTGTCGACCGCCGAAATCTGCAGCGACCGGAGGACCGAATCGTCAGGCATCGCCTCGGCCAGTTGGCCGATCAATGAGGGCACGGCGACGCGGTCGGCCGCCAGCGTTGTCACGAGAGCGCGACGCCGGTCGATCTCGGCCGCCAGCGAACGCTCGTCGGCATACCGTGCGACCTCGGTGCGGACACGGGCGACAGCGGATTCGGCTGCCTCGACGGCAACCTCCTGCTGATCGATCGCCGTCGAGCGGTTCTGGAAGCTTCCGAATGCCACCACGGCAACCACTGCGGCAACGACGGCGCCGGCCAAGCCGGCGCGGGTGTCGTTTCGTTTGGCGAGCACCGAGTCCGGAACGAGCGAAAGGTCACGGAGGTGGTCGCTGTGGGATGTCAGGACCAGTCGGGCGACGGCGAAGGCCGTGTCGAACCGTTCGGGCTGTTCGATCGTCGGCCAATCGGCGTGCTCGAGCAACGCAACCGACGCGTTCGGAAGCGCTTCGGTCACTCGTTCGAGCAGCCCGCTCGCTCGACTGCTGGCGCCGCAGAGTACGACGTGGTGGATGGGTCGTTTGTCGATTTCGGTCGTGTGGAAGAGCAGTGTTCGACGAATGCCCTCGGCAACCACGGCAACGCCGGGTGCGTCGCTGCTCGGAGCGGCGCTGCCGCCTTCCGATGCGTTGCCGCCGGTTCGGAGGATCTCGACCTCGGCCAGCTGACTCTCGAGCTCGTGGGACAACGAGGCCAGCTCACCGACACCGGTCATCAGCACGCGGGCGAAGAGCAAGCCCTCCCCGTCGTGTACCGACACCGTCGTCGTCGTTTCGCCGATCGAGACCACGGCGCCGAGCGTTGCGATCCCGTTTCCGACCGATTCTCGCGGGGTGCCCTCGTCGGCCGGCGGCCCGTCGACCGTGATGTTGTCGAGGCATCCCTCGGGGAGCAGCGACACATTCGCCGCGGGGGCGAGTTCGGCCCGCACCCAACGCAAACCGGCGAGCTTGGCGGCTTGGGTGAACGATTCGATGGTTTCGCGGCGGACCGCAACCACGAGGGTTTCGATCGGCGAACCGTCGACCTCCCCCTCGTCGGCTGACCCGGACCGCTCGACCTGGGCGTTGACGGCGTCGGCATTGAGCACTGCGTGATCGATCACCGCCTCCGCCGCTGGATAGGCCAGGATCTCGGCAATGTCGTACGCCGCGGCCTCGGCGATGTCATCGGCAACGGCAGCGGGTAGTGAGACGCGTCGAATGGTGGCTGCTTCGGTCTCGATGGCGAGGGCGATCCGCTTCGTCGCGAAGCCGGCCGTGTCCCAGAGTTCCCGGAGCGAAGCAGCGAGCACCGTGGCATCCACCACGGCACCCTGATCGATGACCCCGGGCGGCAAGGCAACCTCGCCCCAACGACTCGGCTGATCACGAGTGATCTCGAGACCACGCAGCACGTCGTCGTGAACGGTCACGCCCACGATCGATCGTGCAATCAAGGCCGATCCTCTGTTGTCATCGTCAAAACGCTCACCGGCACACCATCGGATGAACCGTGTCGCTGTTTAGACAATCATCAGCAATCGGCTTACGCAGCTCTCCTCGCAGCCGAGACTCTGCTCGTGCAACCCTGTCAGTCATCGCCTCCGACGCGCTCACGTCATGACCTCGGTTCCGGCTTCACCGTGACCGAGATGCTGGTGGCCATGATGCTGCTCACGATCGGCTCGCTTGCGCTCTATCAGTCGATGAGCGCCTCGAACGACCTCGCCGCCAGCGGCGACCGCCTGGCCAGCGCGACGCAGCTCACCGCCTCGGAGCTCGAGAAGGCCCGAGCGATTCCCTACGACCAGCTCGCCATGAAGGTCCCCGCCACCGGATCGCCCACATTCGAAGGCGCTCCGCAGGTCACCGATGCGAGCAACGGACGGATCATCTCCTCGTCGTCGGCGGTCATCGATGGCGTGACCTACGAGATCGCCCGGTACGTCACCTGGCGCTCGGCAACGGTCAACGGGACCACGGTCGACAAGGCGTTCAAACAGGTGACCGTGATCGTCAGGTGGAACGACGATCACGGATCACATGACACTCGGTCGGACACCGCCATCTCGCGAACGGCTGCGCCATGACCGATCGGCGTGGAGGCACTGCCGGCTTCACGGTCGTCGAGGTGTTGGTGGCACTCACGATCCTGGTCATCGCCACCATTCCGATCCTCATGGTGCTCCGAAGCGCCACATCCGCCGAAGCGGCGCAGACCGCATCGATCGATGCCACCAGGAGTGGCGCCGTCGCCGTCGAGCGGATCAGTGCCGACATTCGCTCGGCCACGAGCATGCAGATCAGCGCCGGCGTCTTGTCGATGACCGTGGTCGACCGGAGCGGCGCGTCCGTCGCGGTCACCTGGGCACGCAAGGATGCTGCGCTGATCCGAACGGTGACCGTCGCAGGGAAGCCGACGTCGTCGGTCGTGCTCGATGATCTCTCGACGCTCAATCCCGCTGCACCCTTTGCCGCTTTCGATCAGAACGGCAACAAGGTGCTCACCGCCGCCGTGACGTGCCCCGGCTACGTGAGCGTGAACATCGAACGCGCGACCCGCACCGGCATCGATCACCTCGCGTTCGACGTCGCCAGCCGAAACCTCAACGCCGGGAGTGGATCATGCTGACGCCCGTTCGATCGACGAACACCGTGCACGGGCCGACAGCCGAACGTGCGAGCGAAGGAGGGCGCGAGGGCGAACGGGGTTCGGTCATCATGTCGATGCTCGTGCTCATGGTCATCGGGATGCTCGCGGCATCGATGTTCGCCTACAGCCAGTCGAGCGCGCGAGCGTCGATGCGTCAGGAGATGCAACGCTCGGTGACCGACGGACTCGATGCTGCCATGGCCAACGCCATGAGTCGGATCGAACTCGGCGAGAACAGCAGCTTCACTGGCTCCGGCACCATCAACGACGTGTCCTATACCTACACGGCGACGAAGGAGGCGACGCTCAGTTGGACAGTAGAGGCCACCGCATCCCGTTCCAGCTCGGCGTTGGGCTCGATCTCGAGAGGTGCCTCGGCCTCGCTCACCGGCGCCTACGCCGGTGACTCGCCGTATGCGCTCTTCACCACCAAGGGCATGAGGATCTCGAGCAACAACCATGCGCTGTCCGAGCCGATCGGCAGCAATGGCGCCGTCAGCGTGTCGGGCAATGCCCGGGGCCTGGCGATTCACACCTTCACCCCGTCCGGTTCGTGCACCGGCTGCACGAATCAGACGACCCAGTCGCCGACCTGGCCCACGCCGCAACCACCGGACCCCACCGACTATCAGAACTGCCCGCAGGCGACGCTCACCCAGACCAACGGAAACCGGAGCCGCGTGTACGGATTCCTGGGCACCGTCGACGGCAAGAACGGCAAACCGTTTCGATGCACGTTCCGAACCGACAATCCCTACTTCGGCCACTGGCCGACGATCCTGTACCAGACCGTCAACATCATCAATCCACCCGTCATCATCCACGTCGACTCGAAGGTCACACTCTGGTTCCTGCGGGCCAACCTCAATCCCGGCGGCGATCCCCGCGACCTGATCGTCGAGGCCGTCGGCGGGCCGACCAGCGGCGGCGGCTACGAGTACGGCCGTTTCTTCGACGACGGGACCAAGATGACCGGCATCCTCGACGCACCATCACGAGAGGTCACCGTCGACACCGCGTTCGACATCACCGGCCGAGCGACCCTCGGTTCGCTCACGTTCACCAACAACTCGCTCAGGGTCAGCGCCGATGCTCGGGTCGTCGACGCAACGATCGAATGGACGAGCTCTGCATGGCACTCGGTCGCGCCGTGAGAACAGACAGGACACCGATGGGTCACCACCGGCCGAGCGGATCGTGATGAGTCTGCTCCACGCATACGGACCGCTCATGGTTGCGGCCCCCATCTTGGCCCTCATCGCCGACATCGACCGACGCACCAAGCGCATTCCCGATCGACTCTCGCTGCTCGTCTTGGCGCTCACGTCGTCGACGATCACGGCTCTCGCCATCAGCCGCAACACGTCGGGCGACGCGACGAACGCCGCCTTGGGTGCGGTCGTGCTCACTGCGATCCTCGGCACCCTCCACGTGATCAAGCCCGATGGCCTGGGCATGGGGGATGTGAAGCTGGCGCTCACACTCGGCCTGATCCTCGGCTGGACTCGAGACTCGGCGGTCGATGTCGCCTTGATGGTCGCCTGGTGCCTGATGTTGGCGAGCGCCTTCGGACTCCTCAGCGTGGCGATTCTGGTGCGCCGTCAGGGCGTGACGGCGCGAGGAACGGCGGTGCCATTCGGGCCGTCACTCTGTGTCGGCGCCGGGGTCGTCGCCCTCGCCGGACCCAGCCTGATCCTCACCTGAACCCGGCGGAACGTCGGGCCTCGCTCGACACCAGCATCGCCGGCGACAGCTCGAAACCGGGCGCCGTCAGGTGGTGACTCGGTACAGCTCCTGCACGGTCGTGAGCCCCTGCGACACCTTGATGAGACCATCGGCGCGCAGCGAGATCATCCCCTGGGACACCGCGAGGCGATGCACTTCCTCGGCGCTGCTGCGCCCGAGAATGGCCGTTCGGATCTCATCGGAGATCGTCATGACCTCGTGCATGGCGAAACGGCCCTGGTAGCCCGTGCCGTTGCACGCTTCACAGCCGGCGGCTTCGAACACCGTGACCGTTCCGTTCCCGTCGGCTTCGACGCCGTCGAGGCTGTCGACACCGAGCGTTTTGAGCGTCGTGCTTCGGGGCGTCTTGCAGCGATCACACAGCCGCCTCGCCAACCGCTGGGCCACGACTGCCGTCAGCGCCGACGTGACGAGAAACGGCTCGACGCCCATTTCGATGAGCCGCATGGGTGTCGCGGCCGCCGTGTTGGTGTGCAGCGTCGACAGCACGAGGTGGCCGGTGAGGGAGGCTTCGACGGCGATCGTCGCCGTCTCGGCGTCTCGGATTTCTCCGACCAGCATGACATCGGGGTCGGCACGCAGGAAAGAACGAAGGGCTCGGGCAAAGGTCATGCCCGCCTTGTTGTTCACCTGCACCTGCTTGATGCCGTCGATCTTGTACTCGACGGGATCCTCGGCGGTGATGATGTTGCGGGTCGGATCCTTCAGGGCCTCGAGGGCGCCGTAGAGCGTGGTCGACTTCCCCGAACCCGTCGGACCGGTCACGAGAATGGCACCCCAGGGTCGCTCGTACGCAGCCTTGAACCGCTCGAGCTGGAGGGGCAGGAAGCCCATGTTGTCGATGGAGATCATCTCGGTGCCGCTGCGAAGAATTCGCAGCACCGCCGCCTCGCCGTAGATCGTGGGGATCGTCGCCACGCGGATGTCGACCGGTTGGCCACCGACGACCGTCGACATGCGCCCGTCCTGGGCGATGCGCCGCTCGGCGATGTCGATCTCCGCCATGACCTTGACTCGACTGATGATGCCGGCCTGCAACGAACTCGGCGGGGTCATGGCCTCGTGGAGCACGCCATCGACACGGAACCTCACGCGAAGGTCGTTCTTGCCCGGTTCGATGTGGATGTCCGACGCTCGCTCCTGCACGGCCTTCGACAACAGCAGGTCGACGAAGGCGACGATGGGTGCCCGTTCCTCGTTGACCTCGTTGACCACCGCCTCGGCCTGGGCGGGCTCGGTGTCACCGACCGCAGCCTGGATTGCTTCCTGGACGCGGGAATCGCTCAGCCCGAGGCGAGCGATCGCCGCCATGATCTGCTCACTGTCGGCCATGACCGGAAGCACCGGCCGACCGAGCGCGTCGCGGATGTCATCGAGTGCGAGCACGTCGACGGGGTTGGCCATGGCCACGACGATCTTGCCGTCGCGATGCCAGACCGGCAACGCTCGATGGTGTCGAGCCAGCTGCGGTGGGATCTGTTGGGCGAGTTCGAGATCGATTCGTCGTTCGGACAGATCGACGAACTCGAGTTCGAACTGCACCGCAAGCGCTCGAAGGAGGTCGCGTGGCTTGACGATGCCCTCGGAAAGGAGGACATCGCCGAGCTTCTTGCCGGTCGAGCGTTGCAGGTCGAGGGCGCGACCAACGTCATCGTCACCGATGATGCCAAGCTCTACGAGGATTTCGCCGATACGGCGACGGGTACCAACCGTGCTGGTAGTCACGTCGTCTCCATCGGCCCCTTCGCCGTGCTGTTGAGACAACCACCCAAAAGGATGGAGCTGAAGGGCCACCCTCACGTTGGACGCTCCTGCACCGAAGCTCAGCTCCGTGTCAGACCTGACGGGAACCAGCAACGACGAGTGGTACGGACTTGATGAGGAGAGTCGCGCCTTTCTCTCCGAAACGCTCGGTTCCACTGCCCTCTCGACCGCCGACCACGTTGCGCTGGGCGATCAATTGCCCTCGTCGGGGTCGCCGCTCGCCCCGATCGATGCCGCGGCGGGGCTCGATGAGCTGTTGGTCGCCACCGTCGATGCCCGAGCATCGGATCTGCACCTCGCGGCGGGCCAACCACCGCACATCCGGGTGCAGGGGGAATTGCGACCGATTGCCGGCGCCGCCCCGATCGGACCCAAGCAGCTCGAGGCGATGATGTTCGCTCACCTCGATGCCGATCAGCGCCAGACGCTGCTCCGCCGGGGAGACCTCGAGCTCGCGCTGAGCAGTGGTAGTCGTCGCTTTCGCGCGGCGCTCTTCCGCCAATCCGGTTCGCTTGCCGCAGCGATGCGGCTGATCCCGTCGAATCAGCCCGATCTCGACCAACTCGGACTCCCTCCCGCCGTGCGCAGCTTCGCCGATCATCACAGCGGCCTGGTCCTGGTCACCGGGCGAACCGGATCGGGGAAGTCGACGACGCTGGCCGCTGCGATCGAGCACATCAACCAGACTCGAGCTGCGCACATCATCACCATCGAGGACCCCATCGAGTACCGGTACACACCGATGAAGTCCGTCATCCAACAGCGCGAGGTCGGAGCCGACACCGAGTCGTTCGCCACGGCCCTCCGCTACGCCCTTCGCCAGGATCCCGACGTGATTCTGCTCGGCGAACTCCGTGACCTCGAGACCATCAGCACGGCGTTGACCGCCGCCGAGACCGGGCACCTCGTCTTCGCGACACTGCACAGCTCCGATGCCACCGGCTCGATCACCCGCATCGTCGATGCCTTTCCCGAAGGGCAGCAGAACCAGGTCCGCTCCCAGCTCGCGCTCTCCATCCGCGGCTGTGTGAGTCAGCAGCTCGTTCCCGATGTCAACGGCCGGCTCACCCTGGTCAGCGAGGTGCTCACCGCCACCTCGGGCATCCGAGCCATGATCCGCGACGAGAAGACGCACCAACTCCACGCCGCACTCGAAACCGGCGGGGCCGACGGCATGCACACCTTCGATCAGGCGCTCGGCGCCGCCGTCCGCACCGGGCGCATCTCGTTCGATGTCGCCCGCAGCGTCGCCCACCGGCCCACCAGCCTCGACAATCTCCTGCGCCGATGACCTCACCGACGATCGACCGCCAGCCATCGCCCAGCTCGTCGAGTGGTTCGGGCTCCAGCCAGAGTGCGGTGCGCCGCGCGCGACGCCAGACCGCGTCGGCCAAACGGGCAACCTCCACCGAGGCCGCGAAGCCGGCCGTTCGGACACTCGAAACGTACGGCTACGTGGCCGTCGACAGTCGCGGCCAGCGTGTGAGCGGCGAGCTCACGGCCGGGTCACCCCAAGAGGCGATCGACCGCATCCGACGACAGCAGCTTCGACCGGTCCGACTGCGCGTCGCTCGGCCGTCGGTCTTCGCCAGGGAGTTCTCCGTCCCGGGCATCGGCTCGGCGGTCAAACCGCGTGAGCTGGCTGCGTTCACCCGACAGTTCGCCACGATGGTCGGCGCCGGTATCCCGCTCATTCGTTCGTTGACGGTGTTGGCGGAGCAGAACGACAACCCCCTCATGATCAAGGTGCTCGAACAGACACGCTTCGACGTCGAGGCCGGTGACTCGCTGAGTCGTTCGATCGCTCGGCACCCGAAGGTGTTCGATCACCTCTACTGCTCGATGGTGGCCGCCGGCGAAGAATCGGGTGCGCTGGAAGAGGTCCTTCGCCAGCTGGCGACCTCTCAGGAACGCTCGGTCGTGGTTCGACAGAAGATCCGCTCCGCCATGTCGTACCCGATCGCGGTCCTCGTGATGGTCACCGGCGTGATCGCCGTCATGCTGCGCTTCGTCGTGCCCCGCTTCGCCACGATCTACACCGACCTCGGCGGCACACTGCCCCTTCCGACCAGGATGCTCGTGGCGGCCTCCGACCTCGTCGTCCAACGATCGATCCCCCTGGTGATCGTCATCGGCCTGTCCGTCTTCGGCGCTCGCCGGTGGTTGGCGACCGAAGACGGCCGGTTCCGCTGGGACTCGGTCAAGCTGCGCCTGCCCCTCGTCGGCACGTTGATCCACAAGACGGTCCTTGCCCGATTCGGCCGCACCATGGCGGTGCTGACCGCTGCCGGCGTGCCGGTGCTCGATACCTTCGCCATCGCCGCCCAGACCGTCGGGAACGCGGCAGTGACTCGAGCGCTCGAGCGAGTTCGCGACGCCATCCAACGAGGCGAAGCCATCGGCCCGACCATGCTGGAGGAGCCGCTCTTCCCGGTCACCATGGTGCAGTTGATCAGCGTCGGTGAGGAGTCCGGCTCGCTCGATCAGATGTTCTCGATCGTCGGCGACACGTACGAAGAAGAGGTGGCCGCTGCTGTCGACGGGTTCTCGTCGCTGATCGAACCGCTGCTGATGGCCCTCATCGGCTTGGTGGTCGGCGGCATGGTGATCTCGCTCTACCTCCCGATGTTCCGGATCATCGACTTCGTGCAATGACGCATCCCGTCGATCGTCGACGAGCATCGGCAAGATTTCTCGGACTCGCTCTCACACCATCGAACGTCCTTCCGAGACTTGCTCTCGAACAACTCCCGCTCAAAGGACGAACAACGTGCAAGCGCTCATGAATCGAACCAAGAAACGCGACGGCGAAGGTGGGTTCACGCTCATCGAGGTGATGGTGGTCGTGCTGATCATCGGCATCCTCCTCGCCATCGGCGTGCCGACCTTCCTCGGTGCTCGCACCAGGGCCCAGGATCGGGCCGCCCAGACCTCGCTGCGCATCGCGCAGAGTTCGGCCATGGTGATCTTCACCGACGACGCCGACCTCACCCAGGCCACGCCGGCCAACCTCGGAGCCAGCGAGCCCGGGATCAAGTGGGTCGACGCCACCACCGCTTCGGACGCCCCGACCGTGGTCAGCGTGCTGCCCGGTGACGCCAACAACTGGTGGGGCGCCTCGCTCTCGGCATCGGGCACCTGCTTCACCATCCACCTGGACGCCGCCGGCGCCGTCGAGTACGGCAGCACCGCCAACACGTGCACCGGCACCGAAGCCAAGGCCACCACGCCGGCGGGCTGGTAGTCCCGCCGGCCTCAACTCGTCTGGTGAGCGATCACCGACGCGGCGTTGCGGCCTGAGGCTCCCCACACTCCCGCTCCCGGGAACGTGGCGGCGCCGGTGAGGAACAGCCCATCGATCGGCGTGAGGTAGCGGGTGAGTTCTCGATCCCGTCCGAGGATCGCAGCCAGTGGACCTCCGGCAAACGACGTGGCATGACCCTTCGGAAGGTGAAGGTCACGTTCGTAGACCGCAGGCGTCATGGCACGCCAATCGAGAATCGAATCGGTGAACCCGGGTGCGAACAGGGTCGACGCAACGTCGATCCAGCGCTCGGGTTCACTCGCGTCGTCCCACCCGCCAGCGAACGAATAGGGCGTGAAGAGCACCTCGATACTGAGGACGTGCTCGCCTTCGGGCGCCAACGTCGGGTCATTGATGGACGGCACGTTGATGAACAGCATGGGACGCTCGAGGATCCCACCGGTTCGCATCAGCTCGAACCCTCGATGGATCTCGGCAAGGGGCGGAGCCACCAACGTCGAGGCCGAGGCCGGATCGGTGAGGCCCGCGGCGGCGTACCGCTCGTCGTGATAGAGCCAGCCAGGAACAGCCGAGACTCGGGCGTCGATCTTCGACTCATAGCCCTCCTGCGGCTCACGGTCACGCCACTTGTCGACGAAGCTCGAGGCCGACGACGGTGGGTTGCTGAGGTAGCGCACGATCGCCTCCCTCGGGTCGCAGGCGACCACGACCGTGGGAGCTCGATACTCGCGCCCGTCGGCGGTCTCGATGCCGACCACGGCCTCGCCCTCACACAGGATCGAGGAAACGGGCGTACCGGTCAGAATGGTGCCGCCCATGGAGGTGAGGGAGGCACCGATGGCGTCGGTGAGTGCGCCGCTCCCACCCACCGGCCGACCGGTGTGGAGCACGTGCTTGAAGGCCCATGACAAAGCCCCGAGGCCGGTACCCGGCGTCTCGGGGGAGAGACCCCACACGGCCGGCCCGGCGGCCATGGCCGGCCCGAGCAGTCCTTCGGAGGTGAAGAAACTGCGCAGGACATCACCGACCGAGCGGCGCGACCACTGGGCCAACGTGATGGCGGCCCGGGAGTTCCGACCGATCGCCCGGGTGAGCAGCCCCTTGGCCGTCGGGGGCGACGATGCCATTTCGGTCAGGAGGCGAGCAGCAGGGACGGCGACCTCGGCATAGCGCCGGTAGTTGTCGACTTCGTGAGGATGGCTCACGGCCAGTACCTCGAGCGTTTGCTCCACGTCGTGGAAGATGGCGATCGGACCGGGCGCATCCCAGCCCAGGCCGAGCATCGAAGGCGACAGCTCGATGTAGTCGAGACCGAACTGATCGAGGCGGAGTTCCTCCACCAGCGGTACCGAGCGAACCATCGCATGGTCGCAGTTGCAGAGATTCACCTTGGCGCCGATGGCATGGTCGGTTCCGGCGCAGCCACCGATGCTCGGTCGAGCCTCGACCAGCAGGACTCGTCGTCCCGATCGAGCAAGGTACGCGCCGCACACGAGACCGTTGTGTCCGCCACCAACGATGATCGCGTCGAAACGATCCTCGGCGACTTCGCTCACTGGCTGACCTCCGTTACCGTGACCGCATGACTCGGCCTGCAGCGACGCCCGGCGGAACCCGGCGCCTTTCCGACCTCCGCGCCTCGGACCTCTGCGAACACATCAGCGACGAATCGATTCTCGTCCTGCCGGTTGGTGCTGTCGAGCAACACGGGCCACACCTTCCGTTCAACACCGATCTCTTGATCGCCTCGGAGTGTGCCAACGCAGTGGTCGAACGCGTCGGCGACGAACTGGATCTGTGGCTCCTCGAACCCTTGGCCTATACCAAGTCCAACGAGCATGCCGGAACGCCGGGCACGGTGTGGCTGGGTCCGCAGACACTGCTGGCGGTGCTCAACGACATCGGTCGCTCGATCCGGGCAACCCCCGCTCGCAAACTGGCCTTTCTCAACGGCCACGGAGGCAACTCGTCGCTGCTCAACGTGGCCTGCCGCGAGCTGCGACTCCACCATGACCTCGAGACCTTCCTGCTGCATCCTTCGGTCCCACCCGATCAGGGGGGCCCGTCGGCCGAGGAGGAGTTGGGCATGGGGATCCACGGCGGGATCGATGAGACGTCGCTGATGCTGCATCTGCGGCCGGAACTGGTGCGGATGGACCTCGCCTCGCGCAACGTGCCCGAGCACCTGGCCGGCAACCACCAGGTCCGATTCGGTGGCAGCGTGTCGTTCGGCTGGCTGGCGTCCGACTTCGGTCCCGATGGCCACATCGGGGACCCCACCCTCGCCACCGCCGAACGGGGCGCGCAGGCCTACGCCGCCACCATCGATCGACTGGTCGAGGCATTCACCGAGGTGAAGCACTTCCGCTATCGCTCCTGACGAGGGGCAGCGACGACCACACCGTCTCGCACCACCACACGGTCGGCGGGCGCCGTTGCGATGGCCTCCCGGAGCGATGCAGCCCTCACGCCGAGCAGGTCGTTGCTCGGCCCCAGGCCCATTGCGCGCCGCGCCTTGGTCGACACCGCCCCGTAGGCAAGCTCCGGCGTGAGGTGGGCGGTCATGACCATGAGCGAAGCCGTTTCGAACGCGTCGGCTCTTCCGACCAGACAGAACGGGTCCTGGAGGTTGTCGGCGCCGGCGGCCACGTTCGCCCCCGCGGTATCGAGGGCTGCGACGGCGGTGAGTCCGCGTGGCGGAGCCGTGGCGATGCCTCGAGCTTGGAGGAACAGATTGGTCTGCGGGAGCGCGATGACGCTGATGCCGGCGTCGGCCACCTTCTCGGCGACTCGCCGCTGCACCGCCTCGGGCTGCATACCGAGGCTCACGCAGTGGCTGGCGACCACGCCGTGCGCGAATCCACCACCGACGACGGCGTCGGCCAAGGTCTCCAGATCGAGCGAGTCGGGGTCGAGATTCTCATCGGTGTGCAGGTCGAGCGGACGTCCCCTGGCGCTTGCCAGCTCCATCAACCAATCGAGCGCCGCACGGGGGTCGGCCTCGAGATGCGGAACGCCACCAACGATGTCGATCCCGAGGTCGAGGGCGTCGACCAGGGCCGACCGATTGCCGGGGCCGAGGCCGGGGTCGGTGATCGAGCTGACCAATCCGACGAGCTGCAGATCGACACGATCGGCCATCGCGGCTTTGACCTCGAGGAGCGCCTCGACACCATTGGTACCGATGTCGGAGCCGATGTCGACATGGGTGCGAACGGCCGTGGTGCCGTTGACGAGACCCATCTCGAGTGCCCGGGTGGCCCGCTCGACGAAGTCCGATTTGGCGATCGTGGAACGATGTTCGATCCAGGCCAGGATGGCACCCATGAGGTCGCCGGCGGGATTGAGCACCCGATCGGCGGTGAGGGCCTTGTCGAGGTGGGCGTGCGGCTCCGCCGGCGCCGGCAGGACCAGGTAGCCGGCCGCTTCGAGCGACGACCGGTCGGCCGCATCGCCGAGCCTCATGTGAGGTGAGGCAGGACCTGCTCGGAGAAGCGGGTCATCTGTTCGGCGGTCTTGCCATAGGGGTCGCCGACCATGTTCGGGAAGATGACGAGGTCGTTCAGGCCACCGAGCGCGTCGGAGTAGGTCTGGATGCCTTCGATGACGTCGTCGGCCGTTCCGACGATCCAGGTCTTGTTGTCGATCGACTCTTCGAGCGTGGGAATGAGACCGGGCTCGGCCGGCCGGCCATCGGGGCCCATGTAGCCACGGCTCCAGCCGTAGGGGCCGAGGAACTTCCAGAACTCGTCGTGGCCGTCACGCACCGAGGCCATGGCGGCCTCGTGGGAGTCCTCGATGCAGACGTTCAGCACCAGCAGGCGCTTCTCTCCCGCGTCGAGATCTCGGCCGTGGGCCTCGGCGTAGTTGGCGGCGTACTTCTCCCACCATTGGCGAGTGAACTCGTGATGCTTGAGCCAGAAGACCCCGCCCCAACCGTTGCGTGGCACCGCTTCGAGCGAGGGTGGCGAGGTGATGGCCTGCCAGGTCTCGAACGGGTAGAGCGGTCGGGGAACGAGCGTGAGCTTTTCGACGAAGCCGCCACGATCAGGAATGCCCGGTGGGGGGAACTCGAAGATGTCGCCCTTGAAGGAGAACTCCTCCTCGGACATGGCGAGCATCATCACCTGCATGGCCTCGTCGAATTGCTGGCGGTTCAACGCGTCGGCTGCGGCGGAGTCGGGGTTGTCGAAACTCCCGATGTCGGTGCCGAGGGTGCGCGCCTCTCGGGGCACGGTGCCACGACCGACACCGAAGATGCCGCGACCACCGGAGATGTTGTGCAGGATCGAGAAATCTTCGGCCAGCTTCAGCGGGTGCCACTGACCCACGACGTTGAACATGGCGCCGATGCGCAGCTTCTCGGTGCGCTCGGCAAG
This sequence comes from uncultured Acidimicrobiales bacterium, assembly GCA_963698395.1. Classification (GTDB taxonomy): domain Bacteria; phylum Actinomycetota; class Acidimicrobiia; order Acidimicrobiales; family SZUA-35; genus JBBQUN01. The sequence continues at coordinate 779,161 of CAVOQQ010000003.1, read as the reverse complement.
GATCGAGCTGAAGAGCATCCCGTTGGGCACGACCTCGTAGCCCTCATATTGGAAGTGGTGCTCGGTGAGCCAGTAGCTGTCGAATCCGAGGCGGTCGGCGAGCACGCCCATCTCCAGCAACTGCTCGGTGGCTCGCCACATCTCTTCATTGGTGTAGCGACGATCCGTTGGTGCGGGGGGCCCTGCACCAGCGTCGTCCATCTCGACACCACCGAACATGAACACTCCAACACGCATAGCCCGAAAGCTAGCGTGAGGGCGGCCGCGAGGATGAGTCGAAACGTGCTGTTCTCAAAGTTCTCGTGGGTGGGTCGGGGTGACGTCGACCGGCATCACCTCGGCGCTCGCCCTGGTCACCGACATGATCCATCCAACGTTTCACCGGAGAAGTCGTATCTCTGACTCAAGATGGGTGGACAACGGTCGAAAGTACTTTAGAGTTCTTGGCTCTAGCGCTCGTAGCTCAATTGGATAGAGCATCTGACTACGGATCAGAAGGTTGGGGTTTCGAGTACCTCCGAGCGCGCTACATAAGCCCAGGTCAGCGGCCGCTCCACGGAGCCAGGCAAGGCGGACCAGGGACTGATCGAGCGGGACCGGTGCCGAACACTGCTGAGGTCAGAGGCTCGTCACGTCGTCGACGACAACGGCTCCGGGCGCAGGCTCGATTCCCCGAAACCGACAACCCTGGTTGCCGATCGTGAGGTACGCGACTCGAGTTGGTGGATCGTTGGCGTCTTGTCCGAGTACTGGCCACGCCCCGGCGAAGGTGAACAGCAACCCTGCGCCTCCTCGTTCGTAAAGGACTCGACCATCGCAGGGCCGATCGCGTGCCCCGACCCAGGACCGACTGCCGACATCTGTCCGAACGGGCTGGTTCTCGGGGCCGGGTTCTTCGCGGTCCTTGCCACCGCACGTTGGACTCTCCAACATCGATCGGCGTAGTGCCCAGGATTGCGGGTGAACACTGCATCCACTTCGTCGCTGGTCCGGCTCGCCGTGATGTGATGAAGTTGTGCCATGGGGCAACTCGAGGGAACGATCGCACTCGTCACCGGGGCCAGTCGGGGGATCGGTGCAGCAATCGCTGAACTGTTTGCCTCCGAGGGTGCTGCAGTGGCCATCACCGCCAGAACCGTCGACGACGGCGACAGCCGGTTCGAGGGATCGCTCAATGGCACCGCGGCCCGGATTCGAGCAGCCGGCGGGATCGCCCACCCTGTTGCGGCCGATCTTTCTCGGTCTGGGGATCGAAGCCGGTTGGTCGATGAGGTGGTCTCCGAGCTCGGTCCGATCGACATTCTGGTCAACAACGGGGCCGTCACGTTCTTCGAGCCCGTCGCCGACATGTCCGAGAAGCGATGGCGATTGATGTTCGAGGTCCAGGTTCGAGCGCCGTTCGAGCTGGCTCAACTGGTCATCCCCGGCATGCGCGAGCGTGGGTCCGGATCGATCCTCAACATCTCTTCGAAGGCAGCGCTGCATCCAGAGCCCGACTCGGCGGCGTCAGGGGGGACGATCTACGGGATGGTCAAGGCGGCACTCGAGCGCTTCTCGACCGGACTGGCTGCCGAGCTGGCACCCGATGGGATCACCGTCAACGCCCTCTCACCCACCTCGGTGGTTGCAACCCCCGGCGTGGTCCATCACCAACTGATCACTCCCGAGCGAGAGCAGTTCGTCGAAGACGAATCCATGATGGCGCGAGCCGCCCTCGCCCTGGTCTCGGGCGAGCACACCGGGCGCGTGGCCTACAGCCATCAACTCCTCGCCGAACTCGGGTTGGAGGAGCCCCCGCCCGACTGGTTGTTGGTCGGTGAACATCCCCGGGCAAGGCGAGCGCCGTGAGGCCGGCGCAAACGCTGCTCGACGATCGAGCCGGCGTTGCGGGACCGAGCTCGGCTACGGCGCAACGGTCTCCACGTCGAAGGGAATCGGCAGGCAACGAATACCCCACTGGCGCATCGAATCGAGCAGCGAAGTAGGCAGCGGACCGGTGACCGCGTTCCATCCACGCGGCCGATGCTCACCACCGCGGCCGAACAGCGTGAGGGTGCGAAGCCGCGCCGTCACGTCGTGACGGGGGATCGCAAGGAGGCCGCGATGGCCCGACGACGCAAGGGCAGTGGCCCAGCGGCGGGTGATCGGGTAGTGGCTCGTGGTGTGGAACTCCGCCGTGAGGCCGAAACCTCGAGCCCGTTTCACCGGGCTGTTGGCAACCGTCAAGTCATCGGGGAGATCGACCGTGGACAGATGGAAGCGATCGAGCAGCTCGAGCGGCAGCATCGCCGCCGGTCGTCGGGCCAGGCGTTCGAGGAACGCCGCTTCGGGCTGCAACGCCCAGTAGGACGAACCCCGCGGCGTGGCGAGGTCGAAGCGGCTGGCGCCCTCGGCGTCGACTGCCGACGAGCCGAACCAGAAGGGCCCGAGTTCGTCGTGATGGATGCGATGGATCGCCGTGCCCGTTCTGAGCGTCCGAGTCGGGAAGCGAGCAAGCACCTGCGGGTCGTCGGGGGGCTCAGCCAGATCGAGGTCGATCACGGGTCAGCCCCTCAGTGCGCTCGAGAGCTCGCGTGCGGCGCGGACCACCTCGGTTCGCTCACCCGAGCGCAAAGCCTCGAGTGGGGTGTGCCCAGCGAGTTCGGGATCGGGCGTGGTCAACCACGACGCCACCATCCAGGCCTCGGTGTCATCGGGAACGAGCACGTCGAGGACATCGCTGAGCCCGTCGACCACCCGTTCACCGTCGAACTGGGCGACGGGATAGACCAGGCGACCCGACCCGGTGCGCAACGCCAGGAGCCGATGACGGCGAACTCGATCGTTGACCGCCTGCTTGGACACCCCTCCCAGCAGGGTCATGACCCCCACGGTGTCGTAGAACGGACCGACGGCGTCGGTCCACATGCCGCCGGCCACGGCCTTCAGGGCAGCCCTTCGGCCGGCCTCGGCGGCGTCGAGGTGGGGGCGGCGCTCACCGAGCAGCTCAGTGAGCGCAGACTCGAACGCCGCAGCTGCGTCATCGATCCATCCGGTGGCACTCATGCCTTGACCTCCTTGACCCTCGAGGATAGAGGTCAAGAAGGTCAAGGTCAACGTGTTCTCGACGAGCGGTCGCCCAATCCAGGCTCTCGCTGATCCAGCGTCGAAGTCGTACCGAGCTGGCGGAGCTGCTGCTCAGCCGGCAGCGACGAACTCGAAAGCCTCGGTCGCCGGCGACGTGACGTCGGTGGCAATGGCCCCAAGGGCGAACGGCTTTTCGACGTCGACCTCGAACATCGTGGTGAACCTCGGCGGGTTGCGGTCCTCAGGCGAACCGAATCCATAGGCCGGCCCGAGGTCGCCGAAGTTCAGCTCATCGAGCCCGTTCATGGCGGCGAGGATTCCATCCCTGCTCAAGTCGCCGTTGGCAACGGCTGCCTCGAGCACCTGATGGGTCGCCCACGCCTGGATGTAGCCAAACGTGAAGTAGTAGCTCGGATCCTGGTCCGGCTTGTACTTGGCGACACGCTCGACCATGGCGGTCATGTCGGCGGAATCGGGGTCGCCCCACTCCCTACCGAGCGCCGCGACCCAGACATAGGCCTCGAGGTAGTCGGCCAGCGGCGTCGCCGCCAGCGCATCGATCCACGATGGCGACTGAGCGATCCAGCGAGGCGTGAAACCCGACTGCGCTGCGGTGCCGAGGATGCCGCCGAACTCCGTCGGCAGGGCCGTGGCCCAGACCATGTCGCACTCGGCGTTGACGAGCTCGGTGACCTGAGCAGTGAAGGCCTGATCGCCTGCGCCGTAACGGGTCACCGCGGCGATCTCGAAGCCGAACTCGGCCGCAGCGAACTCGAGGCCCTCGAGGCCTGCCTCGCCGTACAGGTCGTTCTGGATCACGGCACAGATCGTGTCGTCGGTCGATCCGCCACCATCACCCAGGTAGTACGCGATCGCGTTGATCACGTCGACCTGGTAGGGCTCGATGACCGGCATCAGGTACTGCTCGCGAACCCAGAAGGCATCTTGGCTCGCCGGCGAGGCAACGATGTTGTCCTCGGCCAACAGCGGCAGGGCGGCGAACACCGAGGGCGTTCCCATGATCTGGGAGAACATCACGACGTCGTCTTTGATCTTGCCGTACTTCTGCACCGTTGCTGCCGTGTCGTACTGGTGGTCTTCGAGGACGATCTCGATCGGGTACATCCCGGCGACGCCGCCCTCTTCGGCATTCAGATAGTCGAAGTAGACCTGCTGGCCCGCGGCCAGTTGGGTCCCGATGACTGCGGTCGGCCCGCTCAATGCCGACATCACGCCGACCTTGATCGTCGTGCCATCGAAGCCGGGACCGGCGGTGAGTTCGCCACCGCCGCTGTCACCACCATTGCTGTCTCCATCATCGCTGCCTGTGTCGTCACCGTCATCGCTGCCGGCATCGTCGCTTCCCGCCGCGCTGGTGGTGTCATCGCCGGCGTCATCGCCTGAGGACGCATCGCTACTGCCTCCGCAGGAGGCGGCCAGCAGGCCCAGGGCGAAGAGGATGGCGGCGAACCGCCGCACGGGATCGTTCGGTTGTCGTCTCATGTCATTGTCCTTTGCTTCGAGGAATCAGTAGGAGAACGGCCAAGCAGCGAAGTAGACACGAATCCGCATCCACAGGGCGGCCAAGCCACGCGGCTCGATGATCAGGAACCCGATGATCAACAAGCCGAACAGTGCCTGGTTGAGTGCGAAGACCGTGATGCCCGATTCCCCGGCCTCGGTGGCGACGCCGGGGATGCGGTCGCTCCACTCCTCGATCAGGAAGGGAACCGTGGTGATGAAGAGCGCGCCGAGGATCGGGCCGTAGACCGTTGCCGCTCCGCCGATGACGATCATGGCGACGTACTCGATCGAGAGGAAGAGCCCGAACTCCTCGGGGTTGACGAAGCGTTGGAACGAGCCGTAGAGCGCCCCGGCGAGTGCAGCAAGTGAGCTCGAGATCATGAACGACATGACCTTGGTCCGAGCCAGGCGGACCCCGATCACCTCGGCGGCCGCATCTCGGTCGCGAACCGCCTGGAAGGCGCGCCCCAGCCTGGTCCGCATCAGATTCTTCACGAGCAGGGCGACCACGGCGACCGAGGCCCAGATGAGGTAGAAGTAGCCACCCTCGCGACTGAACTCGCGTCCGCCGATACTCAAGGCGGCAAAATCTGATCGGCCCCAGCGCCACCGGAGCCGAGACGTTGATGCCGTTCAGTCCACCGGTCACGCTGTCCCAGTTCTCGAAGATGTGTTGCCCGATGAACACCGTCCCGAGGGTGATGATGGCCAGGTAGCTGCCTCGCAGCCGAAGCGCGAACGGCCCGATCAGGAGTCCGACTGCGGCGCCGATCGCCGCCGCGGCCAGGAGCCACACCGGCATGGGGAGATCGAGCTCGCTGCCGACGTAGGCAGCGGTGTAGGCGCCGGCGCCGAGGAAGAAGCCATGGCCGAGCGAGATCTGACCGGTGTAGCCGGTGAGCACGTTCAGTCCGAGTGCGCCGATGGCGGCGATCCCTGCGTAGTCGATCACCGACAGCTGGAAGTCGGAGAGCACCATGGGTGCGAACACGTAGATGGCCAGGCCGACCACCAAGGCCGCCCGACGCCAGCCGGAGCGCCACAGCGCCACACTGTCGAGTTGGCCCTGGAGCATTCCAGAGTTCGCCGAATCGCGGCGCCGAGCGATGGCAGTCACAGCCGTTCCACCTCTTTCGTTCCGAAGAGCCCGTACGGGCGGACCATCAAGATCAGGATCATCACCACATAGGGCGTGACCGATTGGAAGTCCTGGCCGAGCCAGCTTGCATGTGTCGGCTGATAGCCCGCCGTCAACGTCTGGGTGAGACCGATGATGAACCCACCAAGGATTGCCCCGAGCGGCGAATCGAGGCCCCCGAGGATCATTGCTGGGAAGGCCGCCAGGGCAATGAGGCCGACCGAGGGTCGGAGGGCAGCGGGGCCGGAGGCGAGCGTGATGCCGGCAACAGCAGCAACCGCTCCGGAGATGGCCCAGGCCGTTGCCACCACCCGACGAACCGAGATGCCACGCGCCATCGCTGCTTCCTCGTCGATGGCAACCGCCCGCATGGCGAGCCCTGTCCCGCTGTAGCGGAAGAAGATGAAGAACAGGAGCACGACGACGAACGCAAGGGCGATGGCCCAGAGGTCGACGACCGCCATGACGATGTCACCGACCACGACGGTGTCGATCCCCCAAGGGTCGCCGAGATTCTGCGCGTCTTGACCCCAGATCATCGTGATCACCTGGTCGATGACGAACAGGAGCCCGATGGTGATCATGATGACGGAGAACACCGGTTGGCCCGACATTCGACGAAGCAGCACTCGCTCCACGATCAGCCCGACCGCAGCCGTCGCCGCGATGCCGAGCATGGCAGCAGGAAGGAACGGAAGGCCCCACGTCTGGTGAGCGTTGAACGTCAGGTATGCACCGAGGGCAACGATCGAGCCCTGTGCGAAGTTGATGACGCCGGTGGCTCGGTGGACCACCACGAACCCGAGTGCCACCAGGGCGTAGCGGGCGCCGAGGGCGATGCCGGCAAAGCAGAGCTGGAGGAAGTCGGTCATCGGTACATCTCCTCGATGAGGTCGCCGAACTCCGTGGCGATCGACCGACGCTTGACCTTCTGCGTCGCCGTCAACTCGCCCCCTTCGTGGTCGAGTTCACGAGCGAGCAGTCGAAACGCCTTGATCTGCTCGACTCGCGCCAAGTCACGATTGGTGTGGTCGACCACTTCACTGATCAGCTCGCCCACCTCGTGCTTCGATGTCAGATCGGCATAGGTGGTGTAGGGAAGCCCCCGGCGAGCTGCCCAGTCCCCGACGGTGTCGAGTTCGATGCCGATCAAGGCAACGAGGTACTTGCGTTGATCGCCGATGACGATCGCCTCGCGAACGTAGGGCGACACCTTGAGCTGGTTCTCGATCTCACTCGGCGAGATGTTCTTCCCGCCGGCGGTGATGATCAGATCCTTCACGCGGTCGGTGATGGTCAGGAACCCGGCGGCATCCAGCTCGCCGACATCGCCAGTGCGGAGCCATCCCTCGGCATCGACCGTCTCGGCTGTTGCCTCGGGGTTCTTCAGGTACCCGACGAAGTTGCACGCGGAACGGGTGAGGATCTCGCCCGTGTCGTCAATGCGGATCTCGACGCCTGGCAATGCCTTGCCGACCTTGCCCAACCGAACGTCGTCTTCGGGCGTATAGGTGGCAACCGCAGTGTTCTCGGTCTGCCCATAGCCCTCTCGAACATGCACACCGATGGCCCAGAAGTACTCCAGAAGCTGCGGCGCGATCGGTGCTGCACCCGACAAGGCAACTCGCACTCGCCGCAGGCCGAGCTTGTCTCGCAACGCTCGAAACACTCCGATCCACAGCAGCCACGCGACGAATCGGCCACCGAGACTCGATCGGCCGTCCATCTGATCGCGGGCCTGCACACGACCTCGACGCACCGCAGCGTGGTACAGACTGCGCTTGAGTCGCGAGGCGTCGTTCATCCTGATCTCGACGGTTGCCGCCATCTTCTCCCAGACACGAGGAACACCGAGGAAGATGGTTGGTTGCACGTCGCGAAGATCCTTGGCGAAGAACTCGCCACCGCGACCGAAGTTCACGACATAGCCGACACGCAACGCATTGATGGCCGAGCTCAGCCGCTCGGCGATATGACACAGCGGGAGGTACGACAGCACCTCGTCGCTGCTGCTCGACTCGAATGCCGCGTTGAACGTGGTCGCCGCAGCGGTGAGATTGCGATGGCTGAGCATCGCTCCCTTTGGCGGGCCCGTCGTGCCCGAGGTGTAGACGATGAGCGCCACCTGATCCGGATCGATCCTGTTGACGTGCTCGATCCACCGCCCCTCGAGTCCGGCGCCCAGGGCCTCGAGCTCGGTGAACGTCATGATCTGCGGGTCGTCGAGGTGTTGCATGGTCGTTCGGTCATCGATGACGACGATGCGCTTCAGCAGTGGCAGCCGATCTCGGACCTCGAGGACCTTGTCGAGCTGCTCCTCGTCTTCGACGATGAGCACCGAGGCCTCGCTGTGCCCGAGGAGGTACTCGACTTCCGATGCCGGCGACGTCGGGTAGATACCCACCGGTACTGCGCCGACGCCCTGACCACCGATGTCGACGAACAGCCACTCGGGCCGGTTCTGACTGTGGATCGCGATGCGATCGCCAACGCCGACACCGAGTTCGTGGAGCGCCATGCCGACACGAGCGGCCCTGGCGGCGTACTCGCTCCAGGTGTGCGACACCCAGACGCCGAGATGATGGTGGCGCAATGCGGTCCCGTCGGCCATGTCGCCGGCCCGGGCAACGAGCATCGCTGCCAACGAGGTCGGCTCGCTGGACACGGTCGCTGCCTCGACGGTGGTTGCGCTCATGACTCCTCACTTCCGAGGTAGACCTCGTGCACCTTCGGGTTCTGCTGGATCTCCGCCGGTGTGCCGATGGCGACAACCGAACCGAAGTTGAGGACCATGACTCGATCGGCCAGATCCATGACGAGATCCATTTGGTGCTCGACGAGGATCGTGGCGATCCCGAGCTCGCGACGGATCTGGAGGATGTAGCGAGCGGTGTCTTCGGTCTCTTCTTGGTTCATACCGGCAACCGGCTCGTCGAGGAGGAGCAGTCTCGGCTCCATCGCCAGGGCACGGCCGAGCTCGATGCGCTTCTGCACCCCGTACGGCAGGGCTCCGACGGGCATGCTGCCGTAGTCGCCCAGTTCGAGGAGATCGGCGATCTCGGCACACCGCTGCCGTTGGATCCGTTCCTCGCGTCGAGCCTTTCCCCACCACAATGGCCCCGAGATCGGGCCGGCTCGGAGCAGATGGTGTCGACCCAACATCAGGTTGTCGATCACCGACAGATTGGTGAACAGCGCCAGATTCTGGAAGGTACGCGCCACGCCGAGTTCGGCGGTGTCGACGGGACGAAGCTCGAGGAGATCGACACCGTCGAGTCGTGCGATGCCCCGCTGGGGGCGGTAGACCGCGTTGAGGCAATTGAAGATCGAGGTCTTGCCTGCGCCGTTCGGCCCGATGACGGCGAACAGCTCGCCGTTGCCCACCTGGTAGCTGACATCGGTCAGTGCGTGCACGCCTCCAAAGGAGAGCGACACGTCGGCCACGTCGAGCAGGATCCCCTTGCTGTCGGTCTCGGTCGTCATCACGAGCTCCAACTTCGATGCCGCCGATAGCTCTTCACCTGGTCGAGGCGGGTACGGCCGCCACCCTCTCCCACGCCGAGATAGAACTCCTGGATGTCCTTGTCCTCTCGGAGTTCGTCGGCGGCACCCGCCTTTGCGACCTTGCCGTTCTCGAGGATGTACGCGTGATCAGCGATCGACAGCGCCATCTGGGCGTTCTGTTCGATCAGCAGCACGCCCGTGCCCTCTCGGTTGATATTGCGAATCACGTCGCGGATCTGCTCGATGACTCGAGGTGCGAGACCGAGCGACGGCTCATCGAGGAGGAGCATCCGCGGCCTCGACATCAGCGCTTGGCCAATGGCGAGCATCTGCTGCTCGCCACCGGAGAGGTAGCCGGCTGAACTGTCCCAGCGGTCTTTCAGGACCGGGAACAGATCGAGGACGACGTCGTAGGCGGCATCGAGTTCCTCGCGTCCCGGCCTCCGAACGAGCGCACCCGCCCGGAGGTTTTCCTGAACGGTCAGGTCGGCGAAGATCCGACGGCCCTCCATCACTTGGGCCAGACCGTGGCCGACGACACTTGCCGTCGAGCGACTCGTGATGTCGATGCCATCGAGCGAAATCGATCCCTTGGTGATGCGCGCTCGGTGTGAACCGAGAAGCCCACTGATGGCTCGAAGCACCGTGGTCTTGCCTGCGCCGTTCGCCCCCAAGAGCGCAACGATCGATCCACTCGGGACGTCGAGGCTCACACCCCTGAGGGCGAGAATCACGTCGCTGTACACCACTTCGAGGTTCTGAACAGACAGCACCCCCCCGTTCGGCTCATGCAAGAGAATCCCCTTCCTCCAAGCCGGGCCGGCCCCTTCGCTTTGCGGCGGCGGCCAACTTCTGCAGGGTACGACCCGACCCGAGAGCCGAACAGGGACCGAAGTCCCCGGACGCTCTGCTCGCGATGTTTCATTCGGACCGATCCGGGGCAAGCTGTGCCATCGCAGGCCGAGCTTCGTCATGCAACAAAAGGGAGACCCTCATGAACGTCATCGCAAGAATCGCCCAAGCAACCGCCGCGTTGTGGATCCTGAACGTCTGGTTTCTTCGGTTCGACAAAGACACCGGCTATCGCGGTGGTGACGCCAAGAACATGAAAGAGGAATTCGCCGAATACGGCATGTCAGAGAAGACGATGTACGCCGTCGGCGCAACGAAGGTCGGCCTGGCCGGCACCATGCTCGTCGGTCTGTTCGTGCCAAAGCTCGCTCGCCCCGCTGTCCGCCGGGCTCGCCACGATGATGCTCGGTGCGATCGGCATGCACGTCAAGGTGAAGGATCCGATCAAGCGATCGCTCCCCGCCATCAGCGTCTTCTCCCTGTCGACAGCAGCGGCACTCCTCGGTCGACGGGACTGACTCGGTTACTGCATCGAGAAGAGCACCACCAGCACTGCATTGATCAGACCGAGCGTGGCTGCCGGCACCATCAAGCGTGGGGCATCGTGGATTCGGTATCGAACCACCAACCCCAGGGCCATCATCAGTGCCAGCCCAAGCGCGGCTGCTGCGCCAAGGGGCGCGATGAGAAGTCCGATCAGTACGCCGACGCCCCCGAGCAGCTGCGTCGCACCGACGAAGCGTCGAACCCGAGGCATGCCGTAGCGCTCGAATTCACCCCGAGGGGGTTGTTTGAACAGGGTCTCGTAGCCGTAGAAGAGAAACGACGAGCCGGAAACGAGAGCGAGGGGGCCCATCAGCCAAAGCATCTGCCACCCACCCTATGACCCCGCGGGGGCGCTCGTGTCCGTCGGCGATCTCGTGGTCCACGAGCTCGGCCGAGGTGACCGTGACAAGATGCCTCATGGGAATCAGACGAGTGGTGACCGGTCATGACGAGTCCGGCAAGGCAGTGTTCGCAAGCGATGAGGTCATCGAGCCGATCAACATTGGGCTGCTTCCCGGCATGGACTTCTTCCGGCTCTGGGGCGCCGACGACACCGTGAGCTTTCCCGACGACGGTTCGGCTCCACCCGCAGTGCAGTACTTTCCGCCAGTCGGCGGCTTCCGATTCGGACTCTTCAGCGTCCCGCCCGATGGGGAGATCGATTTCGACGACCTCGACATCGAAGCGGCGATTGCCGAGATGGAAACCGTGCTTCCGGGCATGGCCGCCCACATGGAGCCCGACGCGCCGGGGATGCACACCACTGCAAGCGTCGACTACGAGTTCGTGGTCTCGGGCCGGGTCGTGCTCGAGCTCGACGACGGCGAGACTCGTGAGCTGAGCGCCGGCGACACGGTGATCCAGAACGGCACTCGGCACGCATGGCGCAATCCCTTCGACGAGACCTGCCTGATGGTGGTGGTGTTGGTGGGTGCCAACCACAGCGGAATCAGCTGAGGCACCGATGGAGCCGACCTTCGACTTCGACGCGCCGCTGTGGTTGCACTCGAATGGCTCCTGGGTCTTCCTCACCGTCCCTGAAGACGAGAGCGAGATCATTCGGGACCTGGCCCCCGACGTCGGTGGCTTCGGCTCCGTCCGAGTCCGCGTGAGCATCGGCCGAACCGAGTGGAAGACATCGGTCTTTCCGCAGAAGAACGCCGGGCCCTACGTGCTCCCGGTGAAGAAGGACATTCGCAAGCGGATCGGCGTTGACGTCGGCGAGACGGTGGAGGTGTCCTTGACCGTCGTGATCGACTGACCGAAGGGAGTCGAAGAACTCCCCTGGCCGGCTTCAGACGATCTCGATGGCGGCAATGACCCGGTTGATCTCGTCGATGAACGACGCTCGGGAGAGGTGGCTGCCGACGACGACATAGAGCGCAAAGGCACGTCCGTTGGCATGGAAGAACTTCTGGGCTCCCGACTGCCCACGGATCGGACGTTGCATGCCCGTCGGCGAGAAGTCGTCGACCGTGAGAACCGGCAGCCCCTCGTGATCGAACAAACGGGTGCCGATCACGGACCGGTCTTCCTCGAGCAAGCAGATCAGTACGTTGCCTGACTGCATTCGCTCGACGGCACCGCTGCCGAAGTCGCCTCGCTCGGCCGGCAGTGCGAAGTTGGCGACATGCACACGGGGCGTGGACACCGAGGGGCCGGCGGCCTCGGCCTCGCCCGAGCCCGCATCGATCTCGGCTTCCCACCCCGGCGGCAGGCCGAGTCGCATCGCAGCGGTGCGCATCATGGTGAGCGAGGAGTCGTCGTTGCGCTGATTCACGCTCGATGTCCTTTCATGCGCCGACGGCAACCACGGCCGTGGCGACGGTCAAGGCCGCGAGGGCGGCGCGAGTGAGCACCCGCACACGACCGACCGACTGATGCAGCCGGCGATGGAGCGCAACCAGACGTTCGGGACTCGTGATCGACCGAGCGAAGACGATGGAGGACCCACGGATCAAGCCAAAGGTCGCGCCGATGAGCACGGCGGCAGCGACCGATCCGACGACGAGCATGGCCATCAACCAGAGCAGCACGACGGAAGCGGTGATGTAGGTGGCGATTCCGGCGCCCAACTGCACGCCAAAACCGAGCCCGTAGACCCAGCCCCGGAACTCACCGAGCCAGTTCTCGTTGACCTGTCGCTCGATCGAGGGCAGCGACCGGCCACTCAGATCGAAACCGAGCGCAACAACACCGACGAACAGGAGCACGACGAGGCGCTGACGCTCGCCGATGGGCCCGATGACTCGATCGAGGGCTTCGCCGGCAGCGCCGAACACGAATCCGGTCAGCGCGCCACCGAACAGGCTGCCGATGACGAACGCTCCGGCGGTCGTCGCGAAGTTGTTTCGTCGACCCCGCTCACCGAGGGGGTGGATGCTGGACAGCATCGACTCACCTCAGGGTGACCAGGTCGATCGAATGGCACCGAGAACCGCTGCCACCATGCCGATGACGAGGACGGAGCTGCTCATTCGGGTTCGATACGACCGTGGTAGAGGCGCGGGTCTCCGGGCACGATGCCGGCGTCTCGCAGGTCGAGATCGACTCGCTCGTGGCGGCGACGTCCGAGCAGAATGTCTCGCCGACGCAGCTCGCCCTCGGCGTAGCCGGCATCGGCGAGCGCACGATCGAGCAGCTGTGAGACCAACGCCCAGCTGTGTGCTGCGCCTTCGCCGGCGACCACACCGCGACGGCCGTCGACGAGCACGAAATAGGGAGCAACGGGAATGCGGTAGTCGTCCCACGCTTCGCTCGAAGCGATTGTGACCACCCCCGCCGGTGCCATGGCGGCGATGTCGGCCGGGCTTTCGTCGTTGCCGCCCTTCGTCACGATGACGAGTCGAGTGTTGGCCGGCAGGTGCACGCCGTTGGCGAACTCCGACCAGAAGGTGGCGCACGTTGCGCATCCAGTGGTGAGAAAGGCGAGGAGGGTGGCGCCGCGATCGTTGACCGCGACCGTGCGGGCTCCACCTGTGGGAGTGACACCAACGAGATCGGGCACCCGCATGCCGGTGACGTTCGCCGGACCCGGGACGCCGTCGATGGTGCGAATCGTTGGCTCGGTATCGGAAGTGAACTCGACCGAGGGGCGAAGGCGGTTGGCGGGTGGAGCAGCAGCATGGCGATCGGGGTCGAGGTCGATACCGGCGTCGTGCAGTGCTCGAAGAATCACTGCGTGACTACGGAGGAGGCCCACCACGAGGAGACACAGCAGGCTGACGATGGCGACGAGAAGCCAAACGACGATGGTCACGATGCGGTCCTTCGGGGGTGGTTCACGGCCCTTCCGTGGCAGGTCATGGCGCGAACCTGGCGAGGGCCCGGTTGAGATATTCCTCACTGCCCGACAGGAACGCCGCCAGCTCCAGATCGTCTTCGACGAGCAGCTGCTCGGCCCAATACTCGAGGCCTGCGTCGTCGGGCTCTCGATCGAGGAACCGTCGGTACAGATCGGCAACCCGGCGGCGGCGAGATTCGATCGAGGAGTAGAACGAGTCGGCAATGCCGAGACGATCGTCGTTGACCTCGACCTGATCGACCCAGAATTCGAAACCGTCGGGCTCGGGTTCGCGGCCGAGGATCTCTTGATAGAGCCGGGTGACGTAGGCCGCCACACCGCCGGAACTCGAGTAGAACTCCTCGGAGCCGTAGAAGAGTATGGCCACCTCGGCCGGTGTGACGCCGCCGACGATTCGCTCGGTCCAGTAGTCACGCCCGGCGGGGTCTGCCGCTCGACCGAACACCGATTGATAGATCGAATCGACGAAGAACCCCACATAGACCGAGCTCGTTGCCAGCGAGGACGAGATCCGGCTGCGGTTCTCACCACTGGTGAACCGGGTGGCGTATTCGAGATGTTCGCTCTCGGTCGGTGGCCGTTCGAGGTAGTCGATGAAGAGGGCCGAGGCGAAGGCCAGCGCTTCGGCGGTCGGCTCGATCGGTGCCTCGAGGCAGGGGCGGTGATGAAAGGCCGTGGCCGGATCGGTGCGGGCCACTGTCGAGCAGCCAGGGTCGATCTCCCACGGCTTGGTACAGGTGACGACTCGACACATGATGGGTCCGACACACGCAATGTCGTTGTTGCAGTTGCCGTAGCGGAACGTGGTGCAGCCGTCGGCGCGACTGTCACAGGACCGACAGCTGCAGGAGTTGTCGGCAGGGCGGCACACCCCTCGAGCACCACAGGTGCAGTTCGGGCTCGTCTGGTTGCAGTCCATGTAGTAGCGGGCTGCGCCATCGCAGAACGTCGAGTTGTCGACCTTCCACCATCCGGCGAGGACCGTGTCGGTCGGGCAGGAGTTCTCGCCGTAGATCTGACAGCAGAACTCGGTGTACCCATCACAGCAGAGATCCCCGCAGCCGCATTGCCGTTCGCTGCCGTTGATCGCTTGGCGCGGACACCGACAGATGGCTGCATAGGCGGTACCCGGGCGAAGTAGGTAGTCGGTGCCGCTCACCGCCACGGCACTGCCGACGAGCGCGGTACGGCCGACGAACCCGCGACGGCTCGTCCGCCGGTCGAGAACCGACGCGAGGTGATCGGTGAGCGTGGTGGAGAAGGTCATGGACTGATCGACCTCGAGACCGTGAAAAGGGGCACCGACGAGGTCGAGCCAGTTCGCGCTCGCCGGACATCGGCGACCAGTGATGGTGTGAGGAGCAACATCAGTCCACCGGTGAACGCGGCGGCGACCAACGGAACGACGGTGAGGTCGCTGCCGAGCAACTGGCGAAGCGATTGATCGCTCGGGGCCACCACGATGGTGACCGCCGTGGCGACGGCGAGCGCAGCGGCAGCGAGGTTGGCGATGATGTGGAGGGCGCCGCTGGCCGATCCACTGCCGAAACAGCCACACGAGGCACCGGGACTGACTGCCTCGATACGACGGAGGAACCAGGCGAAACCCAGGTAGACGAGCGCCACCCCGACGACCGCCGACACGAGCCGAGCATCGGTGGCCTCGAGAACGAGCAGGGAGTAGGCGGCGCCGACACCGGCGGCCACCTCGACGACGCCCAAGACCCTTGCAATCGCTCGTCCGGTCCGGAGTTGGCGGGATGAGGGTCCTGGAATCAAGCCGGCGGTGGCAAGAGCTCGAGCGGCGGCGTCCGGCCGCAGGAGCTTGTCGGCACCCGAGAGCAGCAGTGCAGCCAGCAGCGTCGAGAAGGGACCGGACAGGATGCTCATGACTGGCGAGAGCATAGTCAATGGATCCGAACAGCCGAGATCAAGGCTCGGTCAACTGGAGCCGTTGTCTTTCGGACCGGCCAGACGCCGTCGGCCGGTTGGCGACGTGTCACCGCCGGCGCCGGGTATCGCAGGGGTGTCGAGCTGGGCTCGGTTGGCGGCGTTGCGGCCCGAAGCTGCCCCACGGTGGTCCCACCGGCGTGGGGGTCGTCGGGTGACGACATCGGTGAAGATCTCGTCGAAGGCGTCTTGGACCGCAGCCGTCCGCTCGGCGAGCACCGGCACGAGGCTCTGACCGGTTGCCTCCTCGACCGAGCGACGGACCGCATCGTTGCCTTCTCGCAGCCGCTCCCCCACTCGGTACGCGAACGCTGTCAGAAACGCCGATCGAAACCCGCGGCGACGGTGCGCCTCACCCAGTCGAGCCTGTTCATGCATGGCGCTCTGCGCCTGGACCAGGAGTGAGGTGAAGAGCAGTTCGACGGCGGCCACATCGGCGGCGTGACCGACCACCGAGGTGAGACCCAATGACTGGTGGTGCACGGCGCGGCACCCGCCGGCATCGGCGACCACGGCGATGAGGGTGGCTTTCGGGGCGGCGTAGGGCGCGTCGATCGGGAGACGAATGGTGATCGGCCGGGCCGTGGTGCGTCCGGTGCTGCGGCGGCCGGCCGCCAGAACGGCATCGTCGATCAGGTGCCTCGCCATCAGCTCGTGCGCCTTGACGGTGAACGCCTCGGCCTCGGCCTCGAACGTGGTGGCTTCGGCCTTGGCAAGCAGCGCCCGCACCTTGTCGAGGATGGGGTTGGGTGCGGTCGAGCCGGCAAGGTCGACGATCAATCGCGCCCTGACACCCACCGGTGGTGGAAGCAGGCATGGCAGCTCCGGTGGCGTTGCCCAGGCAAGGAAGAGCGACCAGGCGTCGTCGGCGATCGCGTCGGCGATCGCGTCGGCACCGGCACGAGCGCCCCGGCGATCACCCGGTGAAGCATCGCCGCGTGGCGAGCCGGCAACCGCCCCGTCGGCGACAGGAGAGGGGCTCGGAGGCGTCGGGTCGTCGAGCGCACGACGGAGCCAACCGCCGGTGGCGTCGTCGATCGGCAGGTCGAGCCCCTCGATCTGTTCGAGCCAGAGCGGGTGGTAGGCGCTGCTCGGGCGTGATCGATGATCGGCTGCGATCGCCAGCATGGCAAGAGCGAACGCCGGGCGTGTGGCCTGGCGTCGCGCCTGGCGTAGCAGCTCGGCCGGCTGCCAACCCTGGTCGTAGGCCTCGGTGACCAGATCGAGCAGGCGGGTCTCGAGCCGGTGCCAATCGGCACCCGTTGCATCGGACGAGTCTGCGGTCGACGGCGACGGCGTTGTTCGTGGTGGCGGTGCGGCGTTCGTAGGTGCGGCGTTCGTAGGTGAGGAGGGTGACATGCGGTGTCTCGTTCGTTGTTGCGTCGATGGCCGATGCACATCGGCGAGGCGGCACCGGAGCGACACACCGGGCGAGTGACCCGAAGGCTACGTCGCCGGTATGACATCTAAGGTCGCCGATATGACCGTCGCCGGTGCGAGCGGCCGACACCGCCCGATGCGGGCGGCAAGGCGCCAGCGTGAGGCAGTGCTGGACACGACGCACCGTGTTCATCTGGATGTCACCCAGTGTGGTGGCGACGGTCATCCGAGCCTCCATGACCGGTGGTGACACTCGACTACTGTCCACAAACCCCACAGAGTTATCCACAGCACAAAAGGTTGAGTATCCGGGCTTCTGACCACGTTTTCCCCTGAAACACCATCGCTGTCATTCTCGCGCGAACAGCGGTGATCCACGCGCGGCTCGCGAGAAAGTGGTCAACTGACCACTCCGAGCGCATCGAGCGCAACACTCCACACGCGCACCGCAGAGGGGCCCGTCCTCCATACGAGATCGATACCGACCACTGACGGCGATCGAGGTCGACGCACTCGAGGCCCCGAGGCATGGCATTCGCCCGAGCTCGTGACCTCGACGATCCGAACGTCGGACCAGTACCGTCGCGAGCGTGACGACGACCCTCGACGAACGACTCGATGCGGCTCGGGAAACCTATGTTGCCAAACGGCCGAGATCCGCTGCCTTGGCCGACGAGGCCGCTCGCTACCTGCCCGGCGGTCACACCCGTACCGTTCTGCATTTCGATCCCTTTCCCTTCCGGGTGGCGGAGGCCGACGGGGCAACGCTCACCGACGTCGACGGTCACCGCATGGTCGATCTGCTCGGAAACTACACCGCCGGGTTGGCCGGCCACTCCCCCACGCCGGTGGCCGATGCCGTCGCTGCTGCCATGACGTCGGGCTGGGCACTCGGCGCCACCCATCCCAACGAGATTCGTTTCGCCGAGCTCATGGTCGACCGATTCCCGTCGCTCGAACGGGTGCGCTTCACGAATTCGGGCACCGAAGCGAATCTGATGGCAATTGCCACTGCTCGGCACGTCACCGGTCGGTCGACCATCATCGTCTTCGACGGTGGCTACCACGGCGGTGTCCTGACCTACGGCGCCGGCGGTCGGGCGATCAACGTGCCGTTCGACACCGAGGTGGCGACGTTCAACGACCTCGACTCGGTGGCCTCCGTCCTCGAACGTCGCGGCGAGGAGATCGCGGCGATCGTGGTGGAACCCATGCTCGGCTCCGGCGGTTGTATCCCCGGTGAACCCTCGTTCCTCGAGGGGCTTCGCTCGCTCTGCGATCGGCACGGAAGTCTGCTGATCTTCGACGAAGTGATGACCTCTCGCCTGTCGCCTGGGGGTGCGCAGCAGCGCTATGGCGTGATGCCTGACCTCACCACGTTTGGCAAATACCTCGCCGGCGGCATGAGTTTCGGCGCCTTCGGTGGGCGAGCCGACATCCTGTCGGTCTTCGACACCGGCCGATCGTCGACCGATGGGCCCTACGCAGGTCTCGAGTCCCTCGGCCATGCCGGAACCTTCAACAACAACGTGCTCACGATGGCCGCCGGCGTGGCAACGCTCGAGCAGGTCGCCACCGCCGACGCCATCGGTGCGCTCAACGACAAGGGTGAGCGTCTACGCGCCGACCTGGCGGCGATCTTCGCACGATCCGGCCTGCCGATGAGTGTGTCGGGGCTTGGCTCGTTGATGAACGTGCACGCCGTGCCCGGCCCGGTTCGGTCGCCTTCTGACCTCACCGCGAGCGACGAGCGTTACCGAGAGCTGTTCTTCTTCGACATGCTCGATGCCGGCTTCTACCTGGCGAGACGGGGGTTCATCGCACTCTCGATCCCGGTCACCGACGCGCAGCTCGATCGCTTCTGCGAAGCGGCCGCCGATTGGTGTGACTCGCTCAGTCCGTGAGGAACCATGCCTGGGCCGCGTCGGGGAGCGACATCGTTGCCCGGTCGGCAATCCATGCCTCGATCTCGGCATCGGTCGGTGCGGTATCGCCGAACAACGCCATGAGGCCGACGACCTCGCTGCGCTTGCTCGTGAGACCGATCAGCTCGGCACCCTCGGTGAACTGCACGACGATGTTGCCGCGTGTGACCCGCCCGGCAGCCAGTTCGGCCAGCCAGTACGCCTTCCCTGCCTCATCCGGCTCGCGAGACAACACGTCGCGATAGAGCTGATCGACGAAGTCGCCGAAGGTCAGGCTGCCGTAGCGGGCCTTGAACTCGTCGCCGTCAGCGAACGAATCGGCAATCTGGGTGACGCTGGTGCCCGAACCACGGATGCCGAGCCAGTACTGCAGTCCACCGAAGTCGGGCCGACGAAGGAAGTACGCCACGTACAGGCGGTCGATTTGTGCAACCGACGACGCACTGTCGACGTAGGGGACGATGGCGTTGGCCAATCCGCCATCGACGACTGCATGGGCGAGCAACGATACCTCGGCCGACGTCGGCTCGCGGCCGGTGAAGGTGGTGAAGACCTCGGTGCTGAGGGCGAGCGCCGAATCGAATGGACCGAGCAGACTGGCCGGGATCGACGGCATGCCCACCCGGGTCCTCGCCGCGTCGACGCTGGGCGTCGGGTTGATGGCCTGACCGTCTGGTGTCTCGATCTCGAAGTGCAGGTGCGAGCCCGCGTTCTCGGCATTGCCCGAGTCGCCCATGTAGGCGATCAGCTGACCGGCACTGACCCGCACACCGCGTTCCATGCCAGGGGCATAGGCGTACTCGAACGGGTTGGCACCGTCGTCGGTACCGGGCGTGTCGTTGTTCATGTGGGAGTAGTGGTACACCCAGCCGTCGTCGCCCGTGAGCTCGAGGTAGTTGCCCCGCACGTCGTCGTGGCGGAACCACGTGATGACACCGTCGGCCGCCGCCAGCAGCGGCGTGCCCTTGGGACCCATCATGTCGACGCCTTCGTGCGCGCGACCGCCACTGCGCGGCGCACCCCAGGTGTCGGTCCAGTAGACCTGATCGAGCGAGCCGGCATCGACCGGAAGCACGATGTCGTGCACCACGACCTCGGCTCCTGCGGGCGAGACGGGCACCACCACGACGGCGGAGGCGAGTGCGCTGAGAGCGACAGCCACGCCGGTAACGCGTTTCTTCAGCAAGGGGATCTCCTTCACAGACGTGGTCGGCCATCGAGTGGTTCGACCTTTCGCCTTGAACGGGTTTCGTCACCGTATCGACATAATTGCCCGTGTTGCGCATAGGTCATTCGAACCATCCACGCGGCGACCCGTGGGCATCACTACCCTCGGCCGGGCACATCGGGTGGAGCGCCTCATGGCGCCGGGTTCACACGCGCACCGTTGCCGATGCCTGCGGGTGGAGGCGAGTGGTTGGGCCGCTACCATTTGGCGGTCGGTTGTGACCACTCGGTCCCTGCCGTGAGAACGACTGCCAGTCGAACGTCTGAAGAGGTCACCGCCATGTCGATGGTCTGCCAAGTCACCGGTCGCAAGCCGAGCTTCGGTAATAGCATTTCCCACTCACACCGCGTCACCAAGCGTCGTTGGGATCCGAACATCCAAACCCAGCGTTTCTGGCTCCCCAGCGAAAAGCGGTGGGTCAAGTTGACGGTCAGTGCCAAGGGCATCAAGACCATCAACAAGAAGGGCATCGAAAGCGTTGCGGCCGACATGCGCCGCCGAGGAGTGAAGTTCTAATGGCCAAGTCAGGCGACAAGCGCCCCGTCATCAAGCTCCGCTCCACCGAGGGCACCGGGTTCACCTACACGACCCGCAAGAACAAGACGAACACTCGCGAGCGCATCGAGCTTCGCAAGTACGATCCCGTGGTTCGCCGCCACGTGATCTTCAAGGAAGAGCGCTGAGCGCCTTCCTCGCCCCCCTCTCCTGCGGGTGAGTGACACCAGACCTTCGAAACGGCGCACCTTCGGGTGCGCTGTTTCGCGTCGTTGGCCGTGTCGTCGACGGCAGTGTTGTCAACGAGCGGCAAACCAAGCCACTAGCTTTTGACCGGTGGAGACGATG
This sequence comes from uncultured Acidimicrobiales bacterium, assembly GCA_963698395.1. Classification (GTDB taxonomy): domain Bacteria; phylum Actinomycetota; class Acidimicrobiia; order Acidimicrobiales; family SZUA-35; genus JBBQUN01. The sequence goes on along the minus strand of CAVOQQ010000003.1, from coordinate 757,901 downwards.
AAGCGGCGATGCAAGACCATTCCGGCGCTGATCATCGCCGTTCCCCTGTGGCTCGTGCTGTTCCCCGTGATCGGCCCGGCCTTGGTGCTCTACGACCTCGTCACCGGTCAGTTCGACCTGCCCTTGCTGCGACTCTGGTGTTTCGTTCTGGTGTTCTGCATCCACGAATGGATCGGGGTCACCTACGCCTTCTACCTGTGGATCACCGGCGGGTTCGGTCGACGCCTCGACTACGCGGCTCACGTTTCGATGCAGGGCTGGTGGTCGACCTCGCTGTTGCAGTGGGCCGGTCGCCTGCTCGATGTCCACCTCGACACCGGCACCGATCCGATGCCGCCGGGCAAGGTCATCGTGCTCAGCCGGCACGCGAGCATGGTCGATGCCGTCATCCCCGCACACCTCTTCTCCATGATGTTCAGCCGACCGGTCCAGTATGTGATGAAGAAGGAACTCCAGAACCTCCCGAATATCGACATCTACGGTCATCGACTCGGCGACCACTTCGTCGACCGCAACGGCGACACCGATGCCGAGATCGCTCAGATCGCCCGCCTCGCCGACCACGCCCACCCCGATGCCGGCATCGTGATCTTCCCCGAAGGCACGTACGCCACGCCATCGGCGAAGCAACGCATCGGGACCTCGCTGAACCGGCGGGGCGACGACACCGCCAAACGACTCAACGACGAGTTGGTGCATCTGCTGCCGCCGAAACCGGCGGGCACCCTGGCGCTCCTCGCCCACTGCCCCGACTCCCCGATCGTCATCCTGGCGCACACCGGCCTCGAAGGCGTTGCCGAACTGCAGGGGCTGCGACGCCAGCTGCCGCTTCGACATCGGGTGCTCGTGCGCTGGTGGGAGATCGACCGATCGACCGTTCCCACCGAGCCCGCCGAGCAGGTGGCGTGGCTCAACGACCAGTGGCGCCAGCTCGACGCCTGGGTCAGCGAACACCGGCGGGTCTGACGTCCGCTCGCCGTTCGGCACGGTCGCTCCCGGATATCGATCCCCTGCTCACGCAGCCTCGACGAGATCCGCCACGCCGCGTTCACCGGAACTCTGCGGCGATGTCCGCCGATGCTCGGCACCGAGGTGCCAGACTCTAGGCATGCCTCAGCTGCCCAGTTCCGAATACCGGCGCCTCCTCACTGAGGAAGCGGCACGGCTGCAGTCGATCTCGGTCGACCATCTCGACATCGACCTGCCGCATATCGAGGGTTGGACCGTTGGCGCCGTCATCGGCCACACCGGCTGGGTCTTTCGCTATGTGACGCTGGCCCTTGGCGCAACGCCCGAGCAACCACCGCGGCGTGCTGACATCCCGGAGCCGCCACTGGGCGAGGCCGTGCTCGACTGGTTCGCCAAGTCCACCGAAGGGCTCATGTCCAAGCTCGACACGGTGGATCTCGATCAGATCGTCCCCACGTTCACCGGTCCCCAGCCTGCTCGCTGGTGGCTTCGCCGACTCGCACACGAGACCGCCATGCACCGGTGGGACGCCGAGTCGGCCATCCGCTCACCGCAGCCCATCGACGCCGCCCAGGCGCGCGACGGCATCGATGAGGTGTTCGAGACGTTCGCTCCTACTCGTCTGAGCTTCGATTCGCTCGCAGGGAGTGGTGAGGTCATCCACCTGCACGCAACCGACATCGACGACGGCGAATGGTTGATCACGTTGGGACCAACCGAGATCACCTGGACCACCGGTCACGCCAAGGGCGACGTCGCTGCTCGAGGCCCGGTGTCCGATCTGCTCCTGGCGCTGTGGAGTCGTATTCCACCGAGTCGCCTCGAGCTCTTCGGTGATGCCAGCCTGTTCGACCGCTGGCAGGCAGCGACCACCTTCTAGCCTGGCAGCATCCTCGTTCAGACCGCAATGACCGGGAGCAGCGGTTCCTCGGGAACGTCGTACTCACCGTCCCAGCGTCCGAGCCGGTTCTTCCAGTTCGACTCCTCGCACACGGCCTCGGCGTAGGCCGCCTGACGCTTGGCGACACGACCTGATGGCTCGTCGGGTGTTTCGTCGTCGTACTGAGCTTCGATGCCGAGCTTGAGGTTGCGGAGCGCCTCGGATCGAAGCTGACTCACCCGGGATTCGGTCACACCGAGGAAACGAGCGAGCTCTTCTGAGGTACGACCTTCGAGGAAGTAGCCAACGACCACGAAGCGCTGACGCTCGGGCAGGAGGCCAACGGCATCGCGCAGGTATGCGTGCAGCTCGCGAGTCTCGAGCTCCTCGAGCGGTTCGACCGAATTGCGGTCTTCGAGTACGTCGACGAGGGTCAGCTCTTCATCACCTTCATCGCTGGTCTCGTGGTCAAGCGCCAAGACGACCGAGCGGAACAGCCGATCCTGCAACTTGGTGAGTTCATCGATCGACACACCGAGCTCGTTGGCCATCTCCGGTAGGGAAGGAACTCGCCCGAGCTCCGACGCCAACTGCTGTTCGGTGGCTTCGAGGCGGCGAGCCAGCAGACGTACCGAGCGGGGTGCCCAGTCGGCCGCTCGCACCGAGTCCAGGATCGCCCCCCGGATGCGCTGCGCAGCGAAGCGTTCGAACGGAACGCCCCGGCTGTGATCGAATCGCCGCGAAGCCTCGACCAGACCGAGGGCACCGGCACGAGCCAGATCCTCCCGGTCGACGTGGCGGGGAAAGTGCACCGCCACCTGGAACACCACGTGCTTCACGAGCGGCAGATTCGCCTCGATCCGTCCGTTGATTTCGGCCTTCGTCATCTCGCCCATCGTCTTCATCCTCTTGTTGTCCTCCATACGCCAAAGGTTCTCGGCACGGCGGAGGCACAACTTGAGGAGAAATCCGAAGTTTTTTCCCTATCGATCTATTCGACCACTCTCCGTGATTTCTTGAGAAGATTCTCGCGCCTTATGTGAGATTCGGGTCGAAAAGAGCTAGGCAAGGCCCGCACCCTCATAGGTCTCGACTCGCATGCCGTGGGCTCGGAGTGCACGAAGCAGGTCGACTCGCGCCGGATGTTCCGCCAATCCAAAGGCCCCCGCTGGCCGATCGGAGGTCGCACGATCGACCGCGCAGACCGCCGCCACGGTGCCTGCAGCCAACGAGGGATGATCGGCAACGCCGTAGACGATCGTCTCCACGCTCGGGCCTCGTCGACCGCGAACCTCGACCCGAATCGCACCGGGCCCACCGTCGGCGTGCGGCGGGCGCAGCATGGGCAACCGGGAGGTGAATCGGTCACGGCGGGTGGCCGACACCCTCGATGTCAAACGATTGGCGTCACGAAAGACCCGCTGGAGGAGCACCGGACTCGGCAGATCGGCCCGGTAGCAGTCCCTGGCCCCGATGGGGTCGGGGAACCACACCAGTTCCCGGCCGGAGCCGCCCGAGCGCACCACCCAGTCACCGTGATGGAACTCCTGACCCGAGTGCTTCATCGCCCGATGGTGCTCTCGGGCACAAGCGGGGCCGCCCGTACCGCTCTTGGCGACCGAGACGAGGTCGACCACATCGAGCAGGTCGGCGGCCTGGCGGGCGAGCAGGCAGCTCAATCCCGGAGCGAACCCCGCGCCGACGATGACGCTGCAGTCACGCCCTGCGGCTTCGGGACCGAGTTCGAGAAGCGCCGTGACGTCGCCGGGGTGATCGCTGATCGAGACGACGTGGCGCCCCTCGCGAACGATGGCGCGAGCCAACGACGCATGGGTACCAGCGGGCGTCGCCAGAATCACCACGTCGGCCCCGACGCCAAGTGCTGTCCCCGGGCGACACTCGGCCAGATCATGGTGCTCGAGTGCCGCAAGCACACGCCGTTCGTCGATGTCGAAGAGTGACAACGTGTCGGGGTGATGACTCTGCAATCGCCGAGCGGCATGGGTACCGGCCGCGCCGAGACCAACGACAGCCAGCCGCATCAGGTGAGGTCGTCGTCGGTGACCTCGCGCCAGCCTCCGCTGCGGGGCGGCGTACCGCCCGTGCCACGCAATCGGAAGAACGTGGCGACCAGACCAGCCATCGAGATGGCCGCAGCGACTCTCCGCACCAGGGTGATCATGACGTCACCGTAGCAGTGGCCCTCGGAGGAGCCGTCGCCAGCCGATGTCATCGGCGAGCACCGACCCAAACCGACGATGACCCAAACCGACGATGACCCAAAAGCAGAGATGCCACCCCGGGTGGGGTGGCATCTCTGAACGCTTCGTGGGGCTAACAAGAGTTGAACTTGTGACCTCACCCTTATCAGGGGTGCGCTCTAACCAACTGAGCTATAGCCCCGAGGCGAACGGTTACGATACCGCTCGCTGCGGGAACCAACTACTTCTGATCGGCGGGGACCCGAACGGTTTCTTCCTCGATGACCGTGATCCGGATACCGCCAACCAGATCCGAGATCAGATTGAACACCACGGTGAGCAGCACGACCAAGACCGAAGAGGCCAGGGTCAACATGCCGGCGATGATCACCGCTGCTCGGAAGACCTGGTTCGAATTGATCTCGAACGTCTCGTAGTCGCCCAGTTCTCGGATGAAGTTCTCGATGCTCTCCACGGTGCCCGCAGCGATGGCCGCGTTCCACACCAGCACGCCGGCCAACAGCATCGCCGAGAAGAACGCCAGGTGGAACAGGATCGAGAAGGTGAGAACCGACCAGGGATCGATGTGACGAATCACCCGCCGTGACTTACGAGCCCGGAGTTTCTTGGTCGATCGGGAGGACGATCCGACCCTCGACGCCGAAACCACCGAGGTGGCGGCCGCACCGGCCAGACCCGTCTCGGCCGCGGGGGCCGTCGGCGATGCCTCGCCTGGCATGAGATCGGGCGCAAAGCTCCGATCGAGTTCGAGCTGATCACGCTCGTGTTGATCGAGATCGATGGTGCCGGTGCGAGCGTGCGGGTCGGTGAGATCCAGCGACGCGGTGGGCTCGGCGGCGGCGGCGAACATCGCCGGGTCGACCAAGGGATCATCGGCAAGCGCCGCATCGTTCACTGCTGGATCCTCGTCATCGGCCAGACCGCCAGCAAGCCGACCGTCAGTTGAGCTCGGAGCGTCGGACGATTCCGGGGTCGCTGCGTCGGCCTCGGTCGCGACCTCGCCGTCGGCCTCGTGGTCGTAGAGGACATTGGAGCTCGCGTCAGAAACCGCGTCAGAGGTCGCGTCAGAGGTCGCGTCAGAGGTCGCGTCAGAGACTGCGACAGCGTCAGCCTGGTCCAGGGCGTCGGCGTTGACATCGAGAACCTCCTCGACACCCGAGGTATCGGCCAGTCGGGATTCGTTGGCGAACAGATCTCGAGTTGATCCGGGTTCGGCGTCGATGACCGATTCGGCCTGACGGCTGAACAGGCCACGGACACCGAAGCGTTTGCGACCGGTTGCTGGGGCGGCGTCGACCGCTTCAGCAGCGACGGCGTCGTCGATCACTTCGATGTCGTCACTGACCTGGATGTCGTCACTGACTTCGGTTTCGGACTCGGCTTCTGTGGCCATGCTGGGTGTCTCTGTCGCCATGCTCGGTTCCTGAGCGTCGAATGACGCATGGTCGTTGGTGGTTCGATCGGAAGGATCAGCGTCGCCATCGCCCGCGGCCGCGACCTGCTCGTCGACGGTGCCGGCGTCGGTGCTCGCCTCGTCGTCAAGGGTCACCGATGCATGGTGCCCATTGCTCGCCGCGCCGCTGTTCGACCAGGCGGTGCTCGAAGCATCACGGCTCGACACGTCATCGACGACGATGTCGCCATTTGACTCCGCCGCGAGCTCGATGTCATCGACGTCATCGGGCTCGACAGACACCGGCTCAAAGCCGAGCGCTGCGACTAGGTCGGCACCAAGAACCACTGAGTCCTTCGCCGAGGGATCGTCAATAGACATACTCGTCGCAGTCTACGGTCACAATTCGCCCAAGAGCGATCACCCTCGATCAAAGGTCCTCGGCGACCCCGCCGACGGTCACCCGGTGCCTCGACCGGCCCTCCTAGCCGTCGATCACCAACCGTCGCTCGGCGCTTGCGGAGGCGGCAGTACCGTCGGAGGTCGCAACGTCGACCGTGACGGTGGTGCCTCGGTCTACGAAGCGAACCACCACGGCGTCGTTTGCCGCCGCAAGAGCCTCTGCCCCGGCGCGCCCGTCGACGACACCGGCCAGCGCAGCGGCATCAGCGGCCGCCTGCGCCCGACTTCGATCGACCACGCGCTGCGTGAGCCCGGCCAGCAACAAGATGGCGACGACGACGAACACACCGGTCAGCGCGAACATCACCAGCGCTCCCCCGCACTCACGGTCGTCCGCCGCTCTTCGGTCCACCGCTCTTCGCCACGAACCCGACCATCGGCGAAAAACCGAACCTGGGCGAGACATCGTCCGTCGCTTGGACACGATCGTGCTTCCTCCATTGCCCGCTTCGGGCTCGTTGTTCTCGGGGAAGTGGTCGAGGTCTTGGGGGAAGTGGTCGAGCGAAAGGACTCAGTCCTCGGTGTCGTCCGGCTCGTCACCCTCGTCGGTGATGTCGTCAGCGTGGTCGTCGTCGACCGACGTTGCCTCGAGGTGCGCATCGTTGCCATCGACGGCCTCGACTGCGCCCTCGTCGCCATCGGCCCCGGGGTCGATCTCGGGAGCATCGGGGACGAGTACTCGAGCCACGGCAGAGACGGCATCGCCGGATCCCAGGTTCATGACCGAGACGCCAGTGGCATCTCGACCCTGCTGGGATACGGCGCCGACGGTGGTCCGGATGATCACGCCATTGGAGGAGATCAGCAGGATCTCGTCATCTGGCCCCACGAACATGGCGCCGACCACACGACCCTTGCGTTCGTTGACCTTCACGCAGCGCACACCAAGACCGGCGCGACCCTTCGCCGTGAAGAGCTCGGGGTCCGTCCGCTTTCCGAAGCCTTCGCTCGTGACGACGAGCAGTTCGGTGTCGGGTTGCATGACATCCATCGACACCAGCTCGTCACCGGCTCGGAACTTCATGCCGCGAACCCCGGCCGCGGTGCGACCCATGGGACGAACCTGGTCCTCGGGGAATCGCAGGGCTTGGCCTTGGCGCGACACCATGAAGATGTCGTGGACGCCGTTGGTGGCCACGACGGACACGAGTTCGTCGCCTTCGTTGAGGTTGATGGCGATCAAACCGGCGCGCAGCGAGGAGTCATAGGCATTGAAGAGTGTCTTCTTGACCCGGCCCTGGCGAGTTGCGAAGAACAGGAACCGATTGGTCTCGTAGTCGCGGGTGTCGATGATCGCCTGGATCTTCTCGTCGGGCTGGAGCTGCAGCAGGTTGACCAGCGCCATTCCCCGCGACGACCGACTGGTGACGGGGATCTCGTGTGTCTTGATCCGGTACACCCGACCGCGATTGGAGAAGAAGAGCAGGTAGGCGTGAGCCGAGGTCTGGAGCAGGTGGGCGATGATGTCGTCGTCGTCGCCCTTCAGCTTTGCCGCGCTCACGCCCCGACCGCCGCGTGCCTGGGTGCGGAACTCGTCGATCGAGACCGACTTGATGTAGCCGGTGGTGGACAAGGTGACCACCAAGGCTTCGTCGTCGATCAGATCTTCGATGTCGAGTTCACCCGGATCGTTCACCAGCGCCGTGCGGCGCTCGCTGCCGAAGGTGGAACGAATCTCTGCGAGCTCGTCTTTGATGACCTGATCGAGTACGAGCCGGTCGGCGAGAATCGCCTCGAAACCCGCAATGGCGTCTCGCTGCTCGGTGAGCTCGGTGTCGATCTCGATGCGGGCCAGGCGCGTCAGACGGCCCAGGTTCATGTCGAGGATGAAGTTGGCCTGGATCTCGGAGAACTCGAACGGCTCGGCCATGAGGCGCGAGCGTGCGTCGGGGCGGTCGTCTGAGGCACGGATCGTGGCGATGATCTCGTCGATGACGTCGAGCGCCTTGATGAGACCCTCGAGGATGTGCTCGCGCTTGCGAGCGGCCTCGAGTCGGTACTGGGTACGGCGGGTGACGACGTCACGCTGATGCCCCACATAACTGACCAGTGCATCGCGCAGGTTCAGCGTGCGCGGCACCTCGTCGACCAGCGCCACCATGTTGACGCCGAACGAGGTCTGCATCGGCGTGTACTTGTAGAGGTTGTTCAAAACGACGAGGCCACTGGCGTCGCGCTTGAGGTCGAAGACCAAGCGGAGCTGGCCCTTGGCCGATTCGTTACGGATCTCACGAATACCGGCGAGATCACCCCGCTCGACCAGTTCGGCGGTCTTGCGTGCGATCTGGTCGACCGAGGTCTGGTACGGGACCTCGGTGACGATGATCGAATCGTGGGTCTTGCCTTCGACGATCTCGGCGACGGCACGCATGCGAATCGAACCGCGACCGGTGCGGTACGCATCGCGGATACCGACCCGACCGAGCACCTGGGCACCGGTGGGAAAGTCCGGACCTTTGACGAACTCCATGAGATCGTCGACGGTGGCTTCGTCGTTGTCGATCAGATGCACGACGGCGTCGATGACCTCTTCGAGGTTGTGCGGGGGGATGTTCGTGGCCATGCCGACGGCGATGCCCTGACTGCCGTTGACCAGCAGGTTGGGGAAGCGTGACGGCAACACGGTGGGTTCACGGTGCTTGCCGTCGAAGTTGTCGCGGAAGTCGACGGTGTCTTGGTCGATGTCGGCCAGCAGTTCCATGGCCAGTGGTCGCAACCGACACTCGGTGTAGCGGTAGGCGGCCGGTGGATCGTCGGGCGAGCCGAAGTTGCCGTGGGGATCGATGAGCGGATTGCGCAGCGAGAAGCTCTGGCCCATGCGCACGAGCGAGTCGTAGATGGCCTGGTCACCATGGGGGTGGTATTTGCCGATGACGTCGCCGACCACGGTTGCGCACTTCACATGGCTGCGATCGGGCCGGTGACCGGCGTCGAACATCGACCACAGGATGCGGCGGTGCACCGGCTTCAATCCGTCGCGTGCGTCGGGGAGCGCACGCGAGATGATGACCGACATGGCGTACTCGAGGAACGACTGTTCCATCTCCGCCTGGATCTCGATGGGCTCGATGTTGTCGTGCGTGTCACCGTCGTCGGTGGCGGTGTCGTCTGGTGGTAGATCGCTCATGCAGTCAACTCTTCTTGCGTCAGAACTCGTCGACGGTCTGCAGCTGCAGACGTCGTTGAGATCGCTTTCAGCTAGATGTCAAGGAAACGGACGTCGTCGGCGTTGGTCTGGATGAACTTCTTCCGGCTCTCGACGTCGTCACCCATCAACACCGAGAACACCTCGTCGGCGATGGCGGCCTGGTCGACGGTCACCTGGAGCAGCGTGCGGGTGGCCGGGTCCATCGTGGTTTCCCAGAGCTCGATGGCATCCATCTCACCCAGGCCCTTCAACCGCTGGAATTCGGCGTTCGGGTGATCGGCGGCGTACGCATGCCGTGCGACGTCGTCTTTCAGGTAGATCTTCGACTTGCCGACTTCGGTCGAATACAGGGGCGGCTGCGCGATATAGACATAGCCGGCTTCGACCATCGGCCGCATCTGACGGAAGAAGAACGTGAGGAGCAACGTGCGGATGTGGCTGCCATCAACGTCGGCATCGGCCAGCAGGATCACCTTGTGGTACCGGGCCTTGGAGACATCGAAACCCTCACCCGTCTCCGGGTCGGGCTCACCGAGTCCGGCGCCGATGGCCTGGATCAGCGACACCACCTCGGTGTTCTTGAGCATTCGGTCGGCCCGCGCTCGTTCGACGTTGAGGATCTTGCCGCGGATGGGCAGGATCGCCATGGTGTTGGAGTCGCGAGCGTCCTTCGCCGAACCGCCCGCAGAGTTGCCCTCGACGATGTAGAGCTCGGACGCCGCCGGGTCCTTGCTCCGACAGTCGGCCAACTTGCCGGGAAGGCCGGCGCCGTCGAGTGCCGACTTGCGGCGAATGGTCTGGCGGGCCTGGGTCGCCGCGATCCGGGCCTTTGCCGCCTGGCTTGCCTTGACGAACATGGCGCGGCCCTCGCGCGGGTGCTCCTCGAACCATTCACGAAGCTTCTCGTTGGTGGCCTTCTCGACCAGTGATCGCACCGAGACATTGCCGAGCTTCGACTTGGTCTGGCCTTCGAACTGAGGCTCTTGGAGACGAACCGAGATGATGGCCGTGAGACCCTCGCGAATGTCTTCGCCCTGCAGATTCTCGTCCTTCTCCTTGAGGAAGCCTTTGTCTCGCGCGTAGTTGTTGACGGTGCGGGTGAGCGCGGTGCGGAAGCCCTGCTCGTGCATGCCGCCTTCGAGGGTCGAGATGCCGTTGGCGAAGCTGTGGATGCCGTCGGTCTGGTATCCGGTGTTCCAGCTGAAGGCGATCTCGACCTCCTCGGTCTCCTCGGCCTCTTCGAACCATCCGACCTCGTCGAACAACGCCTCTTTCGAACCATTGATGTGGGTGACGAAATCGCGGATGCCACCGTCGTAGCGGTGGACGGTGGTTTCGGCTTTGGGGTCGCGCAGATCCCGCACTCGGAATTCGAGACCGGCGTTGAGGAACGCCATGATCTGGAAGCGCTCGAGCAGGGTCTGGGTTCGGAACTCGGTGCCCTCTTTGAAGATCGTGGGATCGGGCCAGAACCGTACGGTGGTACCGGTCCGGGGTTTGCCGTCGACCTTCAACGGTGAATCGCCGATCTCGACCAGCTTCTGATCGGGCGTGCCGCCGTCGACGAACGACATGGCATGACGCCTGCCGTCTCGGTCGATCTCGACCTCGACCCGGCTCGAGAGCGCGTTGACGACCGAGATGCCCACCCCGTGGAGGCCGCCAGAGACCTTGTAGCCCTCGCCACCGAACTTGCCGCCGGCATGCAGAATCGTGAGCACCACCTCGGCGGCGGACATCTCGTACTTCTCGTGGAGATCGACCGGAATTCCACGACCGTCGTCTCGGACCTCGACACCCCCGTTGTCCATGACATCGACTTCGATCACCGAGCAGTGACCAGCCATGGCTTCGTCGACCGAGTTGTCGACGACTTCCCACACCAGATGGTGAAGACCGGTCGAACCGGTCGAACCGATGTACATGCCCGGTCGTTTGCGAACGGCCTCGAGACCCTCCAGGACCTGGATGTCCTTGGCGCCGTAGCTGCCGTCGTTCGGTGGGGTCGAACCAGCCTGGCCAGAGGCGCCGGAGACACCCTTCGGTGAGTCGGAAGTGACGGCGTTTTCGATGGGGAGATCAGTCATACATCAATCGCTTTTCAAGCTGGTGCAGCGTAGCAGTTTTGGGCACTGAACAGGGGGAAGTCAGGCGCCGACGGAGGCTCGGATGGTGCGCAACTCGGTATCGGGAAAGTGTGAGGCGAAACGCTCTTTGATCTGGGCGTCCATCCACTTGATCTGTGAGGCCCAGGCGGCATCATCGCAGTGGATCGTGAGCACGCCATCGATGAGGCCGGCGGGCGTGCTGTGGTCCGCGAGGCCCGGTCCGACGATCGAGTCCCAGCGATCGCCCAGGTCCGACACGGTACGAACGGCTGGTGCCCCAAGGTGCCCGAAAAGCCGCTCCAGGGCAAACCCAAGGCGTTGGGGTTCAGACATGCTCACTCCCCGCTCGGTGCAACTGCTGTTGGTTTCCGCCTACTCGGTCCGTTGCCGGACAAACCCACCGGGGCTCTCGGCGCCGGCGTCGTAGACCAAGAGCGTATCCGGCTCGGTGGCCGCTGGGAGCGCCGACGCACTGGTGATCACCGTCTGGCCCGGTGGCAGGGTCGACAACAAGGCGTAGGCCCGATCAGGGTCGAGCTCGGACAACACGTCGTCGAGGAGCAACAGCGGCGGTTCGCCGATGCGTTGCGTGATGAGGCGATGCCCGGCGAGCCGCAGCGCCAGCGCCAGCGTGCGTTGTTCCCCTTGCGACGACTGTGTTCGACTGCCGAACCCATTGATCGCGAAGGCGATCTCGTCACGATGCGGCCCGACCGTCGACAGGCCACGACGAACGTCATTGGTCCGGCTCACTTCGAAGGCTTCGGCCAGGGAGGCTTCGTTCCACGAGGTGACATAGTCGGCCGTGACCTCGGTGCTGTCGGCCGCCAAGGTTTGGTAGCACTCGGCAGCCAGAGGGACGAGCTGCTCCAGTACGTCGTAGCGACGCTCCAACACGAGTGAGCCGAGCTGGGCGAGTTGGGCATCCCAGACGTCGAGGGTCATCGCCGCCGATTCGTCGAGGCGGCCACCGGCCGTGCGCAGCAACGCATTCCGCTGCCGGAGCGCTCGATCGAAGTCACTCAGCGTTCGGTCGAGTTTGGGGTCGAGAGCGACAGCGAGGTCGTCGACGTACTCACGCCGGACGGCTGGTCCGTCCTTCACCAGCGTCAGATCATCCGGGGCGAACACCGTGACCCGTAGTGCACCGAGCAGATCACGGGTGCGCTGCAACTTCTGTCGATTGACCTGCGCCCGACTCTTTCCGGGGGCCAACTCCAGTTCGATCAGCACGGGGCGGCCCTCTCGCTCACCCTCGGCCCGAATCAGGGCCCGCTGGGCCCCTTGGCGGATCAGACTCTCGGTCGGCGCACCCCGAAACGACTTCAACGTGGCGAGCAAGCCGATGGCTTCGAGCAGGTTGGTCTTGCCGATGCCGTTCGCTCCGACGACGGCCGTCAGACCATCATCGAGTTCGATCTCGAAATACTCGTAGCTGCGGAAATCGGTCAGCCAGACCCGGTCAAGTCGCATTCGGCCGTCCGCCGGGTGTACTCAACAACGAGTGGTCACGACACCCGCACGGGCATCAACAGATACAGGAAGTCGTTGGTGCCCGGCATGCGAACCACAGCCGGCCGGAGTTCGTCGATGGTGGAGAGCACGATCTCGTCGCTCGTGGAGACCTCGATGCCCTCGAGCAGATATTGCGGGTTGAAGGCCACCGTCAGCGGGCTTCCGTCGTAGGTGCCCTCGAGCTGCTCGCGCGCCGTGCCGACATCTTGGGTGACGGCGGCGAGCTCGAGCCCATCCGCCGACATCTCGAGACGAACCGGCGTTGCCTCACGGGCAAGGAGCTTGACCCGTCGCAAGGCGTCGAGGAGTTCCTCTCGCGAGACCGTCAAGGCATTGGGATGCGACTCCGGGATGAGGCCGCGATAGTTGGGGAAGTCCGCCTCGATCAGGCGGGTGATGAGGTCGACCGAACCGACATGGAACGAGGCTTCGCGCTCGCCGAGACGAAGCTCGACCTTCTCGCCCTGCCCGAGGATGCGATTGAGTTCCGACAGCGCACGAGAGGGGATCAAGACACTCTGGCCCTCTTCGAGCACCGAGATTCCGGGAACGTCACGCATTGCCAGTCGATACGAGTCGGTTGCAACGAGTCGCAAGCCACCGTTCTCCGAGGCAAACAACACCCCCGTGAGCGGCGGGCGCGAATCGTCGTTGCTGGCCGCCGGGACCACCTGTTTGAGCGCCTCGGCCAACTGAGCCGAGGCGAGCTCGACCGGCTCGCTGTCGATCTGTTCGATCTGCGGGAACTCGTCACCGGCGATGAGACGGATCGAGAACTGGCTTCGGCCGGCACTGATGAGGAGCTCGTCACCATCGGCGGCAACCGAGACCGCTCCGGGCTCGAGGGCGCGCACGATGTCGGAGGCCAGCCGAGCCGGGATCACCGCGACACCGTCGGCCTCGCCCGACACCAGCACCGCGATGGTGATGGTGAGATCGAGGTCGCTACCGGTCAGCCGGAGCTGATCACCAGTGAGCTGAGCTCGTACACCCGAAAGTCCAGGCAACGTGCCTCGGCCGCTCACGGCCCGGCCTGCGGTGGCCAGCGCTTCAACCAATACGTCTCGTTCGCAACGGAACTTCACCGTTGTGCTCCCTTTGTCCAGTTGGGTGTCCTCATGCGGAGTTTCCCCAACTACTTACCGATTGTGCTTTGCTCAGATAGAGGTGGTGATAGGTCCTGTGGATTGTGGACGAACACCGAGATCCCCTGGTCAGACCACCACTGGTTGTCCAGAGGGTGGTGTGCGTCGTCCCCAAGTTGAGCACGGATGCACGGTAGCCCTGGGGATGACACGTACGTTGTCCACCGACGGACCCTCGATCGTCCACGGCTGATCCCCCGGTGATTCCGAGGTCATCCGCAGGGTTGTCCCCAGCCGCCGTGGCCGGCGGTGACCATGGGCGCATGTTGCACCGCGGAGCGTGAGCCCGCTGGGTGGGTGTGGGTGCCATGGTGATGGCCGCCCTGGCGGGCGGTGTGGTGGAGCGCGGTGTCGTGGAGGGCATGTCAGTCGGCGGCTCGGGTGCGAACCAAGCGTTCCAGTGCCCCGACCTTCTCGAAGATCTGCGATCGCTCGGTCATCTGTTTGCCGATCTTCTCGCAGGCATGCATGACCGTGGTGTGATCACGGCCGCCGAAGGCGCTGGCGATCAGGGGGAAGCTGAGGTCGGTGAGCTCCCTCGTGACGTACATGGCGATCTGGCGAGCTTCCACGAGCGGTCGTCGACGTGACTTGCCGATGAGTTCGGTGAGATCGAAGCTGAACTGCTCGGAGGTGGCTTCGAGGATCATGTCGACCGTGATGGGGCGCGGCTGTCGATCGGCGATGAAGTCGCGCAAGGTCTGCTCGGCCAGCTCGCGGGTCATCGGTTGCCGGTTGAGGTTGGCATAGGCCGTGACCTTGGTGAGGGCACCTTCGAGCTCGCGAATGTTGCTCGTGATGTTGGTGGCGATGAACTCCGACACCTCGGTGGGAATGAAGTACCCGTCTCGATCGGCCTTCTTGTGGAGAATGGCCATACGGGTCTCGACATCGGGCGGTTGGATGTCGGTGAGCAGGCCCATCATGAAGCGGCTGCGGAGTCGATCTTCGAGGGTGGGAATGGCGTCGGGTGGCCGGTCCGAGGACAGCACGATCTGGCGACCGGAGCCGTACAACTCGTTGAAGGTGTGGAAGAACTCTTCCTGCAGGCCGTCCTTGCCCGCAATGAACTGGATGTCGTCGACCAACAGCACGTCGATCTGGCGATAGCGGCGCTTGAACTCATTGTTCGACGAGTTGCGGATGGCGTCGACGAACTCGTTGAGAAACTGTTCGGTGGAGATGTAGAGCACTCGCAGGTCGGGGTAGACGTCGTTGACGTAGTGCTCGATCGCCCGGAGCAGGTGGGTCTTGCCCAAGCCGGCGGATCCGTAGATGAAGAGCGGGTTGTAGGACTCCCCCGGTCGCTCGGCGACCGACAACGCCGCCGCGTGGGCGAATCGGTTCGACGGGCCGATGACGAAACCTTCGAAGGTGTAGCGGTTGGCGCCGTCGAGTGATGGTGCCGGGCGGTACGGCGCGTTGTGATCGACCGAGGCTGACGGTGTCGATCGATCGACGGGAGGCGTCGAAGTCGAGCGGTTGGTGGTGACATCGATGACCAGGCCATCGTTACTCGTCGGCCGACCAGAGCGCACGGCATTCGTCGGGTCGGGAGGGAGTGAGTCGAACAGGGTCGGCGGGCGAAGGTCGAACTGGACCACGAGTGCGGTGTCGGACGCTTGATCGATCGCATCTTCGACGAGGCCTCGGTAGGTTCCTTCGAGTTTCTCGCGAATGATGCTGTTGGGGACGGCCAAGATGATGGTGTCGTTATCGAGATCGATGGCTTGGACCTGGGAAAACGTTGATTGCCACACGCCGTCGGCGACCATCTCTCGTAGACGGTCTGCCGCTGTGTTCCAGACTCGGTCCGCCGCGATCACTGTCTCACACCAGCCGTTCTCCCCATCTTCCACAGCCTTTTCCACAGAATGACCCACGTCGGTTCGGTCACGTGGGCATCCGCCCCTTCGGAGGCTGAAGTAGAGGGGATCGAGGCCCGAAGGTGGGTCAGCGGACGGTAGCAGGGCGCTCTGCCAGGTGCACACGGACCTGTGGAAAAGGTTGGTTGTCCCTCGTGCCGAGGAGGCATAGCCTGATCTGGCTCGGTTGGGCGTCCTTTGTGATGCTTCAGCGGGGCGGGCAGTCCCCTGATCGCCGCCACCATGGCTCTGGTCGATCCTGACTGACCGACAATGCACTCGTCGGACGACACCGATGGCAAGCGATTTGCCATCAGTGCGATGTCGTCCGAGAAGTCGATTCGATCGCTGCGGCGGTCACCGGCTCAAGCGGGCGGCCACCCTGGTCCGCACGTGTCTTGCTCGGCCTTCTCGGAGGTCGTCCCTCTCTCAAGGAGACTGCGGTGAAGCGCACCTTCCAGCCCAACAACACCAAGCGAGCTCGCAAGCACGGCTTCCGTGCTCGGATGTCCACCCGTGGCGGCCGCGCTGTCCTTCGAGCTCGTCGGGCAAAGGGACGCCGCAAGCTGAGTGCGTGATTCCGTCGGTGACACGACACTCCTCATTCGCCGCACTCCGGCGTGATGGGCGACGGGTCCGTTCGGGCCCAGTGAGTGTGATCTTTGCCGCGGTCGAGCCCGATGCCCGCCTTGCCTTTGCGATCGGGAAGAAGTTCGGAACCGCGGTCGAGCGCAATCGCGCCCGTCGTCGGTTGCGAGCGGCCTTCAACGACGTGGCGGCAATCCAGGAACTCCCGGCCGGCGCCTACCAAGTCAGCTGCTCTCGCGCCGTGCTCGACACCGAGTACACACGGTTGACTGCGTCGCTCGAACGTTGTCTTGCTCAACTCGCCCCGGCGAGCGTCTGAGGTGCCCGACCGGTGGTGAAGCGATTGCTCCTCTGGTTGATTTCGATGTACCAGGCAACGTCATCGGTCCGCCGAGCTCGTTGCCGATACGTCCCCACGTGTTCGCAGTATGCAGCCGAAGCCATCGAACTCCATGGCTCCGTCGCCGGCTCCTGGCTGGCGATCAAACGACTGGCTCGATGCCATCCGTTTGGCTCCCACGGTTATGACCCGGTTCCCGATCCGGAGAGGTAAATGGCGATCTTCAACAACCTGATCGACTTTGTCGCAGGACTACTCGCAGGTCTCTATTCGTTGCCGGTTGTCGGCGGCAATTATGGACTCGCCATCATCATGCTCACCGGTGGTGTGATGGTCGTCTTGATGCCGCTGACGCTCAAGGCGACTCGCAGCACGATCAAGATGCAGGCCGTACAGCCCGAGCTGCGTCGACTCCAAAAGGAGCACAAGGGCGACCGAGAGACGATGAACGCCGAGATGATGGCGCTCTATCAGGAGAACGGCATCAATCCCGTTGGCGGTTGCGTGCCCATGTTCGCTCAGTTGCCGGTCTTCCTGATCCTGTTCCGGGTGCTGAGTGGCATCACCCGGCACACCGCCGATGCACCGTTCTTCTCGGTGATGAACGATGTTCGAGCCGCTCAAGGGCTGGCCCCCGATCTAGGTGAGACCATCAGCCCCGCACACATCGATCACAGCACCAAGATGTTCAGCGACCTCAGCAGGTCGACCGAGATGGGTTTCGGACCGCTCGATCTGGCCGCGCAGGCGGGCGATGTCATCCAGAACAACTTCGTGAAGGGTCTCCCCTACATCGTCTTGATCGTCTTCGTCGTTGGCACCAGCTTTTACCAGCAAAAACAGGTGTCCGCCCGTCGCAAGGACGGTGACCCCTCCCCCATGAACCAGCAACAGCAGATGTTGCTCAAGTTCCTCCCGTTGATGTCGGGCATCTGGTCGTTCTTCTTCCCCGCCGGTCTGGTCCTCTACTGGGCGACCTCGAATGTGTTCCGTATCGGACAGCAGTCCTACATCACCCACCAGATCTACGGCAAGGAGATGGTCGACGGGGGCAAGCTCGCCGCTCCCCCGAAGAAGCCGGCCGCTCGTACCGCCGATGACACCACGTCGTCGACCAAGACGACCAGCAACGACAAGACCGCAGCCAAGGCTGTGGACACCGATGACGCCTCGGCCGCCAACGGAACCACGTCCTCGAAGGCGAGCAGACGCAACGAGGAATGGGAACGGCGTCGTGCTGCGAAGGCCCAAATCAAGAAATCATCAGCCACGAAATCCGATCGGATCACGCCCAAGGGCACGAAACCGCAGGATCAGCGTGCGAAAAACAAGAAGAACCGGAAGAGGTAGCGATCGTGGAATGGATCGAAACAGCAGCGAAGTCACTCGAGGAAGCCAAGGATCTGGCGCTCGACAAGCTCGGCGTCGATGAGACCGAGGCCGAGTTCGAGGTCCTCGAGGAGCCTCGTCAGGGCCTGTTCGGCCGGGTGCGTGGCGAAGCTCGTGTTCGTGCCCGCATTGCTCCGAAGCTGCCGCGCGCAAAGGAAGACGCCAAGCGTCGCCGTCGGCCGAAGAAGGCCGAGTCGTCAGGGACCAAGTCCGAACCCAAGCCCGAACCCAAGGCAGCCAAGCCCAAGCGCGAGCCGAAGGCAGCGGAGTCGACCGAACCAGCCGCGACGAATGACAACGATGTCGTTCTCGAGGACAAGCCGGCGACCCGTGGTGGCCGAGGCGGGCGCGACAACGGCGGCAAACGCCAACAACGATCGAGCGGCGGAAGCAACCGTCCCAAGCAGGAGGACAGCTCAGTGGAAGAAGTCACCAGTACCGTCGAGAGTTTCTTGACCGGGCTGACCGCAGCCTTCGGCATCGATGCGCCGGTCACGATCGTCGTCGAGGACGACCATCTGATGGCGTCGATCGAGGGCAAGCACGGACTGCTGCTGGGGCCGAAGGCCCATACGCTCGATGCCATCCAAGAATTGACTCGAGTGACCGCCCAGCGAGGAGCCCCCTCCTCGATGCGCATCAAGGTCGATGTCGGTGGCTACCGCGAGGCTCGGCGAGAGGCGCTCATCGGTTTCGCCAAGACGGCAGCCGAGCGTGCCATCGACGAGGGTGTCGAGGTCGTTCTCGAGCCGATGAATGCGGCCGATCGCAAGACTGTGCATGATGCCATCAACGAGATCGATGGCGCGGTCACCCGGTCGGCGGGCACCGAACCCCGTCGTCGCGTGGTGGTCGGCCCCGCCGACAACGCCAAGAAGACCGACGAAGAAGAGTAGACCGCTTCGCCGTCTGGCGAAGGTGGCGTTGCACCATGACCTCGACACTTGATGCCGTGCTCGATCGGGCCCGGTCCGTGGGTTTCCTCGGACCGGGCCCGATTCGCGCCCATATCGAACACGCCGATCGCTATCTCGCGGCCATTCCGCCGAACGCGAAGCGCATGATCGATCTTGGCTCGGGTGGCGGCGTTCCCGGCTTGGCGATTCTGCAAGCCCGACCGACCCTTTCGGGGGTACTTCTCGACGCAGCCACGAAGCGCGGCGCCTTTCTCACCTGGGCATTGACCGAACTCGACCTGACCGATCGAGTCACCGTGGCAGTCGGTCGCGCCGAAGTGTTGGCTCATGACCCGGCGTACCGGCAACAGTTCGACGTGATGGTTTCACGCGGGTTCGGGCCTCCGGCAGCAACCCTCGAGAATGCACGGGCCTACCTGTTGCCCGGTGGCCTGTCGATCATCAGCGAACCGCCTGGTGGCCGTCGC
This sequence comes from uncultured Acidimicrobiales bacterium, assembly GCA_963698395.1. GTDB lineage: Bacteria > Actinomycetota > Acidimicrobiia > Acidimicrobiales > SZUA-35 > JBBQUN01. The sequence continues at coordinate 738,493 of CAVOQQ010000003.1, read as the reverse complement.
TGGCCGTCCTCGGCGCTCGAGCGCCTGGCGTTCGAAGAGGTCGATGCGCCCTCGGAGGTCGCCGTCTTTCGTGCGATCGGGGATGCTCCGGCCGATATTCCCCGCCCCCACAAACAGCAGCAACGGTCCCCCCTGTTCTGAGCGCTGGGCCGGGCGACTTCGAGGTCGTGGCGCCCAGGCAATCAATTTCACCCTCGCGTCGGGCGAGGTGCTCAGGGCGGTGGAGAGCGAACCGAACGAGTCGTTCGTCCTGCATCGCTCGACCGGACGTGTTTCGACTGCCGCTGACTTTGGGGGAGGCGACCCCGGTGCCACCATCGGGTGGCACCGCCGCCCCTCGAGCCGGAGGCCGGGACTTCAGCCTGTGGGGCGAGCCGGTCTTGTTGGCCGCCATCGGGGTTCCCGGACCCGTCATCCACGCCCCAGCGCCGCTCACCGGGTGATTTCGCCTGGCTCGGTGAAGAAAGAGGTGCACGGCCGAGGTGCCCACCGAGGTGGCCCCAGGCCACGAGTCGGTGAGTGGCGCGGTCGGTTCCGTCATCTGCCTTGGGGTCGTCACATCGGTCCCGCCGGCGAGCGGGCGAAGATGATCGGACGATGCCTCTCGCACCTGCGCCGGCGGCGCCGTCGTGGGTGTGCTGGCCGACGCCGGGTTCACCTCGCAGAAACTCATAGACTCCCCCTCATACTCGAGCCGCCTCGGTCGACACGCGAAGACGACGAAACCAAGCGGGGGCGACGGGGCTCGTTCTTCGGTGTTGCCCTCGGCCGGGGTGTCCGACCTTTCGGAGGCACCCGCTTCAACGCCATCCGACGCGTCTGAACGTGTTGGGAGAGGTCAGAGGATGGTTGCAGCGGCGCGTGCGGCTGTGGAGGGGATGGGGTTGGACTCCGGTTTCCCCTGCCCGTCATGACGACGAGCCGACGGTTCCGGTGTCGCCCTCGGGGCGCTGGCTGTGCGGACCCCACACTGTTCTGACTCCCCCGCACTGCACAGCCCCCACACTGCTGATGCACCCCTGGTGTGGTCCGTTCGGTCGGTCGGTCACGACCGGTCACGACCCATCTTCTGCCGAGCTCGCTCTGCATCCACCTCGCTCTGCACCCTCCTCGCCTCCCATCCTCCTCGCCTCCCAGCAGTCCAAGACCTGATCGATGGTCCGGTCGATCACGAGCCCTGCTATGGAGCACGCGACGAGCTCGTCGAAGTCGGTCGCCGACCTTGGTCGAAGAGCCGAGTAGTCCGTAGGCTGCAGCGGTCGTGGGCCATCGGGCCATCGCCGGAACCGTTGCGGATGCGGACGGACGTGATGTGCGAGCGTGTGCCGTACGAGGAGGTCGGCCGAGCGAGTGCACCTGCCGCGTCCGGCCCGACGCCGTGCGACGCCCTATTCTGCCGCGGAAGGTCGCAGTCGGGTCCGGACTCCCGTTGCGGGCCGGAGCGCTGGCAAACGGTTGCCTTCCTCGCTCACTGCGGGCGCATGCAGGGTCACCTGCGGCTAGCGTGAAGGCCGGTTCGGCAGCCGGTCATTGTTTCACGTGAAACACGGGGGCACCGCCCCCTGACCGAGCGGTGGCTGCTACTTGGAGGAGGCAACAGTGTCTGATTTCATCCCCTGGAGACGAACGAAAGAGCGGTCCGATCAGGTCGAGGAGTCGACAGAGAGTGCTCCCTCGGATACCTCGGATTCGGGCGACGAGTCGGCGGGTCACGACAGTGTGGCAACGGGCCCGGCGTTCACCGAGCCATCGTCACCGGCCACGACCGAAGCATTCTCGGCTGCATCTGGCGAGCCATCGGACCAGCCGCCAGCGAGCCAAGGCCTTTCCTCAGGACCGGCCGCTTCGCCATCGCCGACGGCCTTCCCTTCTGGGGAGGTGGGCGGTGTCCAAGTGAACGCGGGCGCTGATCCGGCATCACCGCCATCAACCGGCATGCCAGTCGATGGCGGTGATCCGCGGTCGGCGCACTCGGTGTCGATCGACCGTCCGCCAGTGTCGCCGTCGAGGCCGACCGGCGGAGAGACCCCAACCACACCGGAGCCCATGGCCCCATCGCTGGGCGCCGCCCCTTCCCCGTCGGCGTACGATGTGGGGCCGGACTCGCCAGCACACGCTGCCGGGCCGTCCGTGACGCCGTCGACTGAGGCGCCGGCGTTGCCCGCAGAGCGTGAAGGCGGAACCGGACACGCGCCGGTCTCGACTCGGGAATCGCTGTCGAGTTGGAAGGAAGCGCTCGAGCCAGCACCGCCCCAAGACCGTCGTCCCAAGGCGGACGATGCGAGCGTGGCAACTCCGGCGCCTGGCGGTTCGATGGCCTTCCGTCCGGCCGGCTCCGCAGCGCCGCCAACCGCAGCGCCATCGTCGGCTGCAGCGTCCTCGGCGGAGGCAGCGAGTGATCCAGCCCGAGTGGATCGCGGGTGGGGGAGTCGACCCGATCCATCGGCAACGCCTGCTCCGGCGTCACGACCGCTCGACCGGGTTGGCCCTCGGATCATGGCGGTGGCGAATCAAAAGGGTGGCGTGGGCAAGACCACGACCACCGTCAATCTCGGCGCTGCGGTTGCGGAACTGGGACATCGGGTGCTCATCGTCGATCTCGACCCCCAGGGAAATGCCAGCACTGGGTTGGGGATCAATCCTCGGAGTCTCGATGCGTCGATGTACGACGTGCTGCTCCATGATGTTCCACTCGATGACGCGATCGAGGCGGCAGCCGTCCGCAATCTCTTCGTTGCTCCGGCGAACCTGGATCTGGCGGGTGCAGAAATCGAGCTGGTTCCGGCGTTCAGCCGTGAGATGCGGCTCAAGAACGCCATCAACTCGGTGGCCGATGACTTCGACCTGGTTTTGATCGATTGTCCGCCGTCGCTAGGTCTGTTGACGGTGAATGCCTTTGCTGCGGCGACCGAGGTATTGGTACCGATTCAGTGTGAGTACTACGCGCTGGAGGGTCTGGGACAACTGCTTCGAAATGTCGACCTGGTGAAGCGGAACCTCAACGCGTCGCTCGAGCTGTCGGCGATCGTGTTGGTGATGTACGACGCCCGCACGAACCTTGCGGCGCAGGTGGCGTCGGAAGTTCGCGAACACTTCGGCTCGAAGGTCTGCCGGTCGGTGATCCCGCGGACGGTTCGGCTTTCGGAGGCACCGAGCTTCGGACAGCCGATCACGGTGTTCGATCCGACATCTCGTGGCGCCTTGGCGTACCGGGATCTGGCAATGGAGGTTGTCGGTGAACCGACGTAGTGGGCTTGGACGTGGCTTGGACTCATTGATTCCCACCGAGAAGGTGAAGGAAACAAATGAGATGTTCATCGAAGTACCGATCTCGGCGATTGCAGCCAATGAGTTCCAGCCGCGCAGTCGTTTCGACGAGGAGGCGTTGGTCTCGCTGACCGAGTCGATTCGGGAGCTCGGGGTACTGCAACCGATTCTGGTACGGCGGTCCGGAACTGATCGCTATGAGCTGATCGCGGGGGAGCGGCGTTGGCGTGCTGCTCGGCGTGCGGGTTTGGCAGTTGTGCCGGCGGTCGTACGTGACGCCGATGACAAGACTTCGCTCGAGCATGCGTTGGTCGAGAACCTGCATCGCGAGGATCTCAACGCCTTGGAAGAGGCGGCTGCCTACCAGCAGTTGATTGATGACTTCTCGCTTACGCAGGAGGAGGTGTCGAAGCGGGTGGGGAAGAGTCGTTCCGCCGTCGCCAATACGCTTCGACTGTTCCAGCTACCGACGTCGGTGCAGAAGCTGGTGGCGAGCGGCGAAATCTCTGCCGGTCATGCTCGGGCGCTGCTAGCCAGTCCTGATCGCGCCTTCCAACAAGAGATGGCTAGTCGGTGTGTCCGCGACGGCCTCAACGTCCGTCAGATCGAAGAACTGGTTCGCCAGTCGCTGTCCCACGACGATGAACCCGAAGAGAAGAAGTCGGAGCCCCCGAGCCCGTCGGTTGGCCAAACCAAACCGGCGGCGCTCCTGGAGCTCGAGGAGCTGCTGGGTTCGCGCCTCGACACCCGGGTGGGTGTCGCCATGGGCAAGTCGAAAGGCAAGGTCACCATCGAGTTTGCCGATCTCGAAGACCTCGAACGGATCTATCAGGTGCTCATGGGCGCCGGGCCGGCACCCGAAGACGATTGACGAAAGAAGTTCTCGACGACGTTGTGGTCGAGAGTTCTGAGGTTCAGGGTTACACACAGGTTGTGGACAAGGGTGTGCGTAACCCTTACTCTCGATGAGCGATCGAGAGTAGGCTGGTCAGCGTGTTCGTTCGGTCAGCGATGTTTCCCGTGGAACATGTTGGCCGCCGGGGTCGCGATGGAGTGACCGGGCCGGGGTGCGAGTACTGGGATGGTCGGTGCCGATCGTCGGCGTGCTGCCGGGCCTTCGTGGCTTGCATGAGATGGCCGTGGAGTGGGGGGAGTGTGGCCTCGGCGTCATCGCAACGACTCCGATCGTCTGCGGTTGAGGATCGCTTCCGGGAACGTCTGATCCGAACGCGGTTTGAAGAGCCGTTCGAGGCGAGCGGCCTCAGGTGCTGTCGTCGATTCCCGATGGTCGTTGCTCGTGACGCGACAAGGGCCAACCCTTGCAGGGGTTGGCCCTTTGCCGTTGGCGTCGTCGAGGCGGCTGGTCGGTGGCCGCTGCGGATCAGAGTCCGAATTCTTCGATCAGTTGCGCCTTGCCCTTGGCTCCGACCACCTTGCGGTCGACCTCGCCGTTGCGGAAGACCAGCATGGTCGGAATGCTCATGACGCCGTACCGCTGGGCGATGGCCGGGTTTTCGTCGACATTCAGCTTGGTGATCTTCACGGCGCCGCCTTGCTCGTCCGCGATCTCCTCGAGGACCGGTGCGATCATCTTGCAGGGACCACACCATTCGGCCCAGAAGTCGACCACGACGGGCTCGGCGGCTGCATTGATGACCTCATCGAAGGTGGCTTCGGTGAGGTTGGTGATGTTGTCTGACATATCGGTGCCTTCCGGGCTGGGGTGGGAAATTCCATCGAGACGAGGCCGTGCGCGAGGCATCGGCGGACAACTAGGGACAACACGCCCCTGGGGTCGTTCTATTCCGAAGCGTGATTGGCTTCGAGCCAACGCTCGGCATCGATCGCGGCCGCACAGCCCGAGCCGGCCGCCGTGATGGCCTGACGGTAGGTGTCGTCTTGGACGTCGCCGCAGGCGAAGACGCCCTCGACACTGGTGCGCGTGCTCGGGGCGTCGGTGATCAGGTAGCCGTTGTCCTTGAGGGCCAACTGACCCTCGAACAATGACGTGTTGGGGCGATGGCCGATCGCAACGAAGAGGCCGGTTGCTGCCAACTCGCCGACGTCGCCGCTCTGGGTGTTCTTGGTGATGAGCTTCTCGACCGATTGATCGCCGATCACATCGGTGATGACGGTGTTCCACAGCATGGTGATCTTGGGGTTGGCGAGGGCGCGATCCTGCATGATCTTCGAGGCACGCAGCTCATCTCGACGAACCACGATGGTGACCGAGCGAGCGAACTTGGTGAGGAAGGTGGCCTCCTCGAGTGCGGAGTCACCGCCTCCGACCACGGCGATGTCGTGATCGCGGAAGAAGAATCCGTCGCATGTCGCGCAGGTCGAGACGCCGTGCCCGAGGAGTCGCTGCTCGTTCGGCAAGTCGAGCATGAGAGCGGTGGCGCCGGTGGAAACGATGACCGACTGCGCCAGATAGGTGGGTTCGTCGGCGTTGGGATCGCCGACCCAAACCTTGAAGGGTCGGGTGGTGAAGTCGACCCGCGTGGCCTTCTCGGTTCGCACGTCGGCACCGAAGCGGATGGCCTGCTCGCGAAAACCGATCATGAGTTCGGGTCCCATGATGCCGTTGGGGAAGCCCGGGAAGTTCTCGACCTCGGTGGTGAGCATCAGCTGCCCGCCGGGCTGATCACCGGTCGAGGAGGGTTCGCCTTCGATCACGAGCGGCTCGAGGCTGGCTCGAGCAGTGTAGATGGCAGCGGTCAGGCCAGCCGGTCCGCTTCCGAGGATGAGGACGTCGTGGATCTTGCTATCGGACATTGGTACTCCGGGTGGGGCCAGGGGTTGGGGTGATGTTGGCGCAGCCCACTCACTACTTCAACCGCAGACTAGGCGTCCTTCTTCCGCCACAGCAGAGCGCCGACCGCGGTGAACAATGAGCCGAGGATGAGATAGGCCATCCACGGGTTTCCTTCGTCCACGAACGGCAGATAGCCGGTGACGACGACGAGCAGTCGGACCAGCATGATGAGGACCAGAATGGCCAGCACCATGGCGATGAGCGCAATGGGGAAGAAGTAGACCCCCATGCGTGACGCAACGAGCGCCTTGCCGGTGGTGGCACCTTTGACCGTGTCGACGTAGCCCACCAGGGTTGCCGTGAGGGTGGTGGGCCAATCGTCGTTGCCCGATGATGCTGGGGCGGCGGGGGTGGCGTTGGTGAGGGCATCTGCGTCGGACATCGGCGCCGATCCTAGTCAGTCAGCACCGCAAATGCCGGGTTCCCGTCGCTGCGGGGTCGATCAGGGTCGCTGATCGGCGGCCAGAACCGAGCACGCTCGGGTGATCACCATGGCCTGATTCGTCGGTGAGGTACTGATCACGAGCGTGGCCGACGCACCATCGAAGAGGACGGGTGCCCCAACCGGTTGGTCGAAGCCGGCGAAGGCATCCGGGCAGCGGGCCTGCAACGTTTCGAGCACCTGTTCGATGTCGGTGCCGGGCTCGTCGGACATCAGACCCTCGGTCATCAGGGCCTCGGCAACGGCGAACAGGTCGTCGTCGGCGGTCAACTCGGCCACCGGGGGATCGGTTCCATCGGCGGCATCGATGGTCGTCGGTGTGACTGATGTCACCATCGACTCGGCCTCGTCGGTGGCCGTTGCTGCCTCCTCGGCGTCGGCCGCCGCGGATCCCTGATCGTCGGCCATCGATCCGGCGGCGTCGGCCGTCGGCCGCCAGGGCCGACGCTCCGAGCGTGGTTTCGCTCTCGCCTTCGGCTGCCAACCGCTCGGCACTCGCCGCCGAAGAGGAGGCCGACGCGGTTTCGCCGCCGACGTCGTCGGACGAGTCACCAAGCCGGGAGATCCCGATTCCCACCCCGGCCACGACGACGAGACCGGCGGCCGCCGTGGCGAGCCAGGCGCCTGCCCGGCGCCGTCGCAGCGGCACGACGTTGTTCGACCCGGTGTTACCCGGCGGCCTTGCGCTCGTACGGGAGGTGCTGCCGGTAGAGACGCCAGTGGCCGGAGCGGTCGAGTGCTCGCGGGTCTGCAACGACGATGGGTCGTTGCGTTCGTCGAACAGATCGAGGGCGGCGCCGAGATGAAGGTCGGCGAGGCCCGGAGGCGGCAGAGGGACCACTGCGTTGGCCTCGGCGACACGACGCAGTTCGGCGAGGGCGGCCTGTCCCTCGGCATCGGCTTCGAGACGGGCGATCTCTGACGGCGATGCTTCTCCATCCAGATAGGCGGAGGCGATTTCGTCCCAATGCTGACTCATGGCATCAGCTCTGACGTTCGTCGGTCATGGTCTGGTTCCCGAGATGTTTCGCAAGGTGGCGGCGGCCCCGAGCGATCCGAGACCGCACGGTGCCCGGCGGCAGATCGAGGGCCTCGGCGATCTCGGCGTAGTCCATTCCCGCCACATCGCGCATGACCACGGCCGCACGGAACTCTTCGGGGATGCGCATCCAGAGTTCGTCGAGGGTGACCCGGTCCGCCACCTGCTGATCGAGTCCGGGCTCGTCGGAGGCGGGCTCATGACCTTCGACCAGGGCGAGGGGTCGTCGGGAGCGGCGGCGCAGCTCGTCGAGGCAGGCATTGGTGGCGACTCGATAGCTCCAGGTACGGAAGCTCGATCGGCCGTCGAATCGATCGAGTCCACGAACGATGGCCATCACCGCTTCCTGGCAGGCGTCGGCGGCGTCGGCGTCATTGCCGGCCAGGCGCCGGCACACCGCGTAGACCCGGTCGTAGTGGCGCGACAGCAGAGCCTCCATGGCGGAGCGGTCCCCTGACTGGGCTGCTCGTACGAGATCTGTGTCGGTCCGTTCGATTGGCCGATCCTATTGCCAAGCCCTGAACCGATCATCGATGATTTGTCGAAGGCGTGGGGACCCGGCCGATCATTCGACCGAGATCTCCTCCAGCTCGAAGCGGAAGTCGTCGTTCCCATCGCCATTTCGATCGGGCGAGACACCGGGCTCGGTGATCCACACGAGGAGCTGGCTCCCTCGAGCGTCGTCGAATTCGAAGCTCTCTCGGCCATCGAGGTCGGCGCCACTGCCGATCGGTTCCCCCCAGCTGTCGATCGGGCCCGAGAAGTCCGAGCCGATGAAGATGCTGACAGCCCAGCCATCGGTGTTGGTTTCGAGATCGAGTTGCTGCACGCGTGCGGTACCACCGAGGTCGACCAGGAGGCCCACACCGGGCTTGAGTCCGGCGAATCCCGGCCCCCGGTAGAGGTCGCTTCGCCAGACGGTGTCGGTGTCGCCATCGAACGCCAGGCCGAGCAAGGCGTCGTTTTCCTCGCCATCGCCGCCCTCGCTGGGGCGGTCGATCGTCGAGAGTCCGGCGACGGAGGGTTCGACCAGTTCGTTGAATGGTGTGAGCGGGATCGTCGAGTCGGTCAACTCTCCTTCGCCGGGTGAGGCGATGTCGGCGACCCCACCGCCGTTGGTGAACAGGACGCCGGCGAGCACGAGCGCGCCGGCCAGCACGAGCACGATCAGCGTGGGCACCACCCAACCACGCTCGGACCGGAGAAACGGCTCGTTTTCGTCGCCGTGATCGAATTCGTCGTCGGCCGGCGGTTCGGTTTCGGTCGCTGACAGGGCGATCGGCGCGTCGAGCGCTCGGGTGGGGTCGTGTGCGTCGCTCGCTGTCGGGTGGTCCGGCCTGGTCAGCGCGGCCAGCGCGGTACGGACGTCGATGGCTCGAGACCATCGTTGTTCGGGATCACGGGCAAGAAGTCGATCGACGATGGCGATGAGTTCGGGGGGCAGATCGCCGCGGTACTCCCTCAGTGGTCGCGGTTGCTGGTGGAGTCGGGCCAGCGCCGTTGCGGCGTCGGTTTCCGCCCGGAACGGCGCTCGACCGGCAATGGCCTCGTAGAGCACGACGCCGAGGGAGTAGAGGTCCGAGCGCGGGTCGACGTCATCGCCGAGCACCTGTTCGGGGGAGAGGTACTTCGCCGTGCCGAGCAGTGTGCCCGTCACGGTGAGGTCGGTGTCTTCACCGGCTTTGGCAATGCCGAAGTCGGTCACCATGACCCGGCGGTCCGGGCACAGCAAGATGTTCGACGGCTTGATGTCGCGGTGGACCACGCCACCTCGGTGTGCCTCGCCCAGCGCCTCGGCCACCTGCACCCCGATATCGAGCACGTCGGCGACCGGCATCGGTCCGGTCTCATCGAGGACGTCCCGCATCGTGCGTCCTTCGACGAGTTCCATGATGATGGCTTCGACACCGTCATCGGAGACGGTGTCGAAGATGCCGACGATCGAGCGATGCGACAGCCGGGCTGCGGCGATCGCTTCGCGCTGGAACCGGAGGAGGAAGGCTTGATCGGTCGCCAGATGGGGATGCAGGACCTTGGCCGCGACCTGGCGACCGAGCACGGTGTCTTCGGCTCGCCATACCTGGGCCATGCCACCGGTGGCGATGGGCGCGAGGAGTCGGTAGCGCCGAGCCAGCATCGAGCCGGTTGTCAATTGCGCGCCGAGCGCACGCTCAGAGTCCATGGTGATCAAATCGTTCGGGTGGGGCCGTCGGCGTCGACGTTAACGCCAACCGCCGCCGCGTCGGCGTCGAGCGCAGCCGTGTGCCTCTGCGCCCGAGTCCGCCCGATCGACACGATCCACCAACTGATCAGGAAGGCGAGGGCGGCTCCCGACAGGAGAAGGCCGAGGCCCGGGACGGCCGTCGAACGGATCTGGAGGCGAGTACTCGACAGGACCTGCTGTCCATCAGGTGAGAACGCCTGGACATCGAGGGGTGACAAGCCGAGGGCTCTTGCCTCGACGGTGATGTCGAGGGTGGTCTGTCCTGGCGGGATCACGAAGACCTGACCGTCTTCCTTCACCGCCACCTTGTCGCCGGTGAACCGGAGCTCGATCATTCGATCACCGGAGGCCGAACTCTCCACGCTCAGTGGCACGAGCAATTCTCGGGCGGTCAGTGTCATCGACTGTCCGTCGCGGATGGTGACCACTCCGAATGCATCGCGTATCTGGGCATCGACTTGTTCGATCGCCCGGCGGCGATCACCGGGATTGCGGTCTCGACCGAGTGCGGCGTAGAGCCCGTTCTCGAAGGTCTGCGGACTGGGGTCCCCTGATGCGTGGAAGCTGCGGTAGCTCTCGATGAGTCCGAGACTCTCGGAGATGAGATCGGAGACCGGCACCAGATCCTGGGTTGGGTTTTCGACCGTGCGGAGCGTCAAGGGCGGACTCAGCTCGCTGAACTCCTCCAGTGACACCGGTTCGAGGAGACCGACCATCTCCTGAGCCGTCATGATCACGTCGATCGCATCGAGCGAGGCCTGGCGGAGCGTCGGCCCGCCGATGAGAATCGGCGTGGTATCGGTCTCGGCCCGGAGGGCGAGCAGGGCGATCAGCCGGTGAGCGGCCGCAACGGCGTCAGACCCCGACGTCAGGAGCGAGGTGAGTTCCTCGTCGACGCCGGTGACTCGGAGGGGCCCCGATGGAGTCATGACGATCCCGCTGAGGCCGGTTTCGGCATCGAAGACCGTCGACACGCCCAGGTCTCTCAGCAGCTCGGCACCTTCGACCGTCAGCGCAGGTTCGATGGGAAGGGTCGAGGTGGACGGATCCAAACCGAGGTCGACCAGGACGGCACGAGAGGACTCGATCGCTTGGCCGTACAGGTGACCTTGACCGATCTCGGCCAGCGCCGAAGGATCGAGATCGAGCGACGACCCGACGATGAGTGTCCGGTCGCGCAGGGCGATGTTCAGGGCCAGGGCCGAGGCGGGGTCTTCGATCAGTTCCGACACCACTCCGGTCTCGAGGTGGACGGTGGCGGGAAGCGTGGGGTGCCGATCGAGGAGGGTGATCACGTCCTCGATCGTCAATCCGTCGGCCGAACTCACTGGCAAGATGACCGCCATTGCCTGCAGATCGATCTCGGCGGTCTCGGTGGGGAGTCGAATCAGGTAGGTCCGCAGCGAGGCCACGGTGCCGAACGAGTCTCGGATCTCGATGATCACCGGGTAGACGCCCGGGTCGGGGATGAGGATGCGATCGGGGGGATCGCCGACCGACTGGGGAAAGCTTCGGATCGGGACCTCGATCAGCAGCGAACCATCCGGTTCACGAACCGTGACCAGCGGGACGATCGGTGGTCGATTCAAGACCGAGGTGTCGGCACCCAACTGTGACTCGCTGTTGATCTTGCCTCGGATGGTCGTGGCCACCACCAGATCGGCATCGACCGGCCCATCCCACCCCAAGCGCACGACGAAATCGCCATCGGCCGCGACGTAGTGCGACTGCCCGAGCAGCGTGAGGGAGCCGGCGGTCAAGGGGTCGGTGCTCACGGGGGGCTCATCGGCCTCATCGGTTCCGCCGACCTCGGTGGCCTGGTCGGTCGTCGTGTCGTCTTGACTGCTCGCACGGCTCGGCATCACCAGGACGGCAACCATCATGAAGGCAACCATCATGAAGGCAGCGAGTGTGGGGGTGCGCCAGGATCGGCGCCGGCCACCGATCCTGGCGACGAGGTCGGCGAGTGTGAGGATCACGCGGCGTCCCAGCGAAGCACGACGAGGCCGGGGTGTTGGCGCTCGAAACCCAGGTGCTCGTAGAGGTCGAGGGCACGCTCGTTGTGTTCCTGAGTGTTGACCATGACGGTGTGGACGCCGCGCTTCTTGAGCCAGTGGAAACCATCGAGGACCAGAGCGGTGCCGAGTCCTCGACCGGCCGCAGCCGGTGCGACGGCAAGGCGCTGAAGGTAGCCGCGATCACCGGCCCGACCGGTGACGGCGTAACCGACGACGGCACCGTCGACGGTGGCCACCCGGAACCGACTGGCGGGTGTTGCATGGCGAGCCTCCCGTAGCGACAGGCGGTCGAACTGCCAGAACGGCTCGAAGGCCTGGGTGTCGACGGCGAGAACGGCCGACCGATGCCAGGGTCGCCCGGGCTTGAGCCGATGGGCGGGTGCCGGGAGATGCTCGTCGAGGCGATTGGCCAAGAGGTGCAGGTTCTCGTGGAGCCGGAAGCCGGCATCGAGGAACGGTTGGGCGTCGAGTTGGCCGAGCGCCGGGGTGATGGCTTGGACGACGCCACGCCGAGCGAGGTCTTCGAGGCAATGGATGATGTCGAACGAGCTGGGTCGTCGGCCGTCACGCCGGGGTCCGACGAGGGCAACGTGGGCGTCGCCGCGCCAAGGAACGACCCGTAGCCCGACGAACGACACGGGATTGGTCCAACTCCGGTGTAGCCCGGTGCGGTGCGAGTGCGGGTGCAAGTGATCCACCGACCGTCAGGCTAGGTCCTCGGAGTGGTGGGTGGGCCAACGACCGAGCGGTTCCAGGATCACGAGTCGGGCGCCGGTCTGGCCTCTGCGTCACACAGTTGGTGACCAAAGGACTGGGACAGAACGGCTGTGACCACCTAGCGTGGAGTCATGTCGATGTTGCTCGCCACGCACGATCTGTGCCGGATGCATGATCCGGGTGCCGATCATCCTGAACGGCCTGACCGCCTCACCGCCGTCCTCAAGGGTTTCGAGGGCGCTGGCATCAACGACGCGCTCGAGTGGATCGAGGCCTCCGAGGCGCCGCGTTCGCTGGTCGAACGGGTGCACCCTGGCGCCTTGCTCGATTCGCTGGAAGCGTTGTGCGATGCGGGTGGGGGAGGGATCGATGGCGACACCTTCGTATCGAAAGACTCCTATCGGGCTGCCCTGCGAGCGGCCGGCGCCGGGCTCGATCTCGTTGCCGCGCTCGACCGCGGCGAGGCCGACGTCGGTTGGTCGGTGGTGCGACCGCCCGGTCATCACGCCCTTGCCGACACCCAGATGGGCTTCTGTCTCATCAACAACATCGCCGTGACCGCACGCTTGTTGGCGGACCGAGGCGAGCGAGTCGCCATCGTCGACATCGACGCCCACCATGGCAATGGCACCCAGGCCATCTTCTACGACGACCCAGATGTGCTGTTCATCAGCGCCCATCAGTTCCCGTGGTACCCCTACACCGGACGCGTCGACGAGGTCGGTACCGGCGCGGGTGAGGGAACCACGATCAACATTCCACTGCCGGCGTTCGCCACCGGCGACGTTCTCCGCCACGCCTTCAACACCGTGATCGCGCCGGCAATCGAGCGACACAAGGCCACGTGGTTGCTGATTTCCGCCGGATTCGACGGACACAAGACCGATCCGCTCACCGATCTCGGCCTCAGCGCCGGCGATTACGCCGACATCGTCGCCAACATGCTCCCGCTCGTTCCCGCCTCGCAGCGGCTGCTGTTCCTCGAAGGTGGCTACGACCTCCAAGCGCTCTATGACTGCACGGCTTCGGTGGCCGGCGCTGCGGTTGGCGTTGCGGTCGATCGCGAGTCGGCAACCTCGGGTGGTCCGGGCATCGAGATCGTCGACATGGTTCGCAGCTTGCACTTTCGTTACTGATGCCGGAGAGGTACGGCGACCACCAGGCGGATTTCGGGCCGACCATCGAAGCAATGCGCGGCGTCGGCGAGGCGTTTGCCGCCGCCGGTCACGAGCTCTTCCTCGTCGGAGGAATCGTGCGCGACACTCTGCTCGGCGTCGACGAACGCTCGGCCGACATCGACGCCACGACGTCGGCTCGTCCTGGCGTGATCAAGGATCTCCTCGGGCCCTTTGCGTCGGCGTTGTGGACGCAGGGGGAGCGGTTCGGCACGATCGGGGCCAAGGTCGGGCCCTACGACGTCGAAATCACCACGTACCGAGCCGAGGACTACGACCCGCAGAGCCGCAAGCCCGAGGTGGCGTTCGGCGACGAGCTCCGCACCGACCTGGCGCGCCGTGATTTCACGATCAACGCCATGGCCGTCTCGCTGGTCGACGGTCGACTCCACGACCCCTTCGGCGGTTGCGACGACCTGTCGGCGCGGCGACTTCGGACGCCGCTCGATCCGCTGGTGTCGTTCTCCGACGATCCGCTGCGCATGCTGCGTGCTGCTCGCTTCCTTCCCCGCTTCGACCTCAAGGCCGACGCCGGGCTTCTGGCGGCGGCTCGAGCGTTGGCCGCCCGACTCGACATCGTTTCCCGCGAGCGAGTGCACGACGAGCTCGAGCGTTTGCTCCAGGTCGCCCGTCCTCGGCGCGGACTCGAGTTTCTGGCCGACGTCGATCTACTCGAACGGGTGCTGGGATTCGGTCCCTCACCAAGGGCCGTTGGCGAATCCTTTCGGCTCGTCGACGCCGATCCCGACCCGGCCCGCCGGCGCGTCGGCTTGTTGCTGCCGCATGGGCAGGACCGGGCCGAAGCGTTTCTCACCAGGCTTCGGTACTCGACCGAGGATCGACGCCGCACGCTGCGCACGATGGCGTTGCTCGACGGTCTCGACGAGCGGACCGCAACACCTGCCGGGGTCCGCCGACTCATCGCCGATGCTCGTCACGACCTGACCGTGGTCGATGACGCGCTGGCCATCGGTCGACAGATCGAGACGACCAGGGTGCGAGCAGACGAGCTTCGTACGGCGCTCGACGACCTTGCGTCCACCGAGTCGCTGGTGCCGATCGGGCCGCCACTCGACGGCGCCACCATCATGTCGACCTTCGATCTCGTGCCCGGTCCAGCGGTCGGCAAGGCCGTTGCATACCTGGAGCAACGTCGCATCGAGCGGGGCCCGATGACCCCCGACGAAGCCGTCGACGAACTGCGTGCCTGGGGTCAGCTGGCACCCCGCCTGAACTCATAGGTCGCCGGTCGCTACCCTTGAGCGCCATGCCCCGATGGCAAGCCTCCGAGAACGATGGCGTCGTGAGCTATCGGTTGGCGCGCCAGCGCACGGTCACTGCCTTCCACGAAGGTCGTCGCACCGCAACCGAGGTGTGTGATGCCCAACCCGAACTCCGCCGGGTGGCCCACCATCACGCGGCCCCCCTCGACGAGCCGTGCCCGATCTGCGACGCCGACGAACTCGTGACGGTCACCTTCGCCTTCGGCGCCGGATTGCCCAAGGGTGGGCGACTCGTTGCCGACCTCCGAGAGATGACCCGGCTGCGGCATCGCGGCAAGCCGTCCACCTGCTACTCGCTCGAGATCTGTCGAAGCTGTTGGTGGAACCACCTCCGTGAGTCCTACGCCCTCAGCGGCCAAGACGTCTCCTCGTCAGCCAACTGACTCGTTCATCGCAGGAACCCGCCTTGTCGCCATCTTCCAAGCGTCCAACCAACTCTGGTGCCGCGTCGACGGCGCGCCCGCAAGGAGGCGCAACCAGCCATCGTGGAGTCCTGGGTGGTCCGGGCCCGACGCCACGTCGAGAGCGACACCTCTTGTGGCGGCTCCGCCGCGTCGTGTTCTTGTTCGGGCTGTTCTGCCTCGGTGGTCTGTTCACGGCGATCGCCGTGCTGTCGCGCATCGAACTCGAAGACGACGACTTCGCGTCGCTCGCGCAAACCACGTTCGTGTGCACGGCCGAGATCACCCGAACCGCGGGTGCGGAGTGCAACAACGACGTCGCCATCGCCCAGTTCTCTGCCGGCGAAGATCGTCAGGTCGTCACCTACGAACAGATTCCCCAGGTCCTGATCGATGCCGTGGTCAGCACCGAAGACAAGGACTTCTTCGCCCATGAGGGTGTCGACCCCCTCGGCATCGCTCGAGCGCTCTATCAAGACGTCCGCGAGCGATCGGCAGCCCAGGGGGGCTCGACCATCACCCAGCAGTACGTGAAGCTGACCTACGTCGGGAATGAGGCGTCGGTCGTTCGCAAGGTGCGTGAGGCAACGCTCGCGATCAAGCTGGAGCGCGAGCTGGCCAACCAGTACGACGGCATCGGGGCGAAGCAGGAGATCCTGCGTCGTTACCTCAACCGGATCTACTTCGGTCGCGGTGCCTACGGCGTCCAAGCGGCAGCGCAGAACTACTTCGGCAAGAACGTCGAGCAGATCACGTTGCCCGAAGCTGCGTTTCTGGCCGGACTGATTCGTTCGCCGAACTCGGCCGATCCGAAGAAGGACCTCGTCGAGGCCGAACGGCGCATGAACGTGACGCTGACACTGATGGCCGACGGCGGCTACATCACCCCTGAGGCTGCGGCCCAGGCGGCGACGACCGATCTGGCGGCGATCACGATCGCAGCGAGCGATCGTTCGGGTCCGGTGTCGGTGGGTGGTGCCGATGGCAGCGAGTACTTCGTCGAGGCGGTGCGCCAGGAGCTGGCCGATCTCTATCCCGACGGCGGTCTCTACACCAAGGGACTCCGGGTCTACACGACCCTCGATCCCGCACTCCAGCAAGCCGCGTTCACCAGCGTGACCGAGGTCGTCGATCCACGGGTCAACCCCGATGACCCGTCGGCGTCGCTCGTCGCGATCGACCAGGTCGGCCGGGTCGTCGCCATGATGGGCGGGTTCGACTTCTCTGCGTCGCAGCTGAACCTGGCCACCGGTCGAGACGGTGGTGGCTCTGGTCGCCAACCGGGATCGTCCTTCAAGCCCTTTGCCCTGGCCGCGGCGATCGAGGCCGGCATCTCGGCCGACTCGTACTTCGCTGCTCCGTCCACCATCTCGCTCGAGGGGGCGAACAACGGCGCCGACTGGGTGGTGAGCGGTGGTGGCAGCAGCGACGGGTACCGATCACTCGCCGACGCACTGCGGGTGTCGTCCAACGTGGTCTATGCACAGTTGATGGTGCAGCTCGGTCCGACCGCGGTCGTCGACATGGCCGAACGACTGGGCGTCAGCGCCGAACTCGAGCCGGTCAACGCTCTGGTACTCGGTTCCGGCGAGGTGTCGGTGCTCGACATGGCGGCCGCCTACTCGACGCTGGCCGATCAGGGTGATCAATTCGACCCCGTGTTGATCGAGCGGATCGAAGCACCCGACGGCTCGGTGTGTTGGTTCCCCCACGACGGCCGCTGCGGTGAGGGTCCCGAGCGTGGGCCTGACGTCGTCGGCGCGGTCGATGGCTCGATCGCGCGCCAGGTCACCTACGCCATGAGTCAGGTCATCTCCTCCGGAACGGGGCGAGCCGCCGACTTCGGCCGTGACGCTGCCGGCAAGACGGGGACGACCCAAGATGCCCGAGATGCGTGGTTCGTCGGCTACACGTGCGATCTCACCGCTGCGGTGTGGATGGGCTACACCGGCGGTCCAGGGGAGCCGGTTCGGCCGATGGACGACGTGCGAGGCATCGAGGTCCACGGTGGCGATTTCCCGGCCGAGATCTGGTCGGCCTTCATGCGTCGGGCGACGGAATCGGCCCCGCCTTGTGAGTTGCCGGTGGAGCGGAACTTCTCGGGCCAGTTGCTCAACTCGGAGTTGTCGACCACTACCACGCTGCCGGTGTGCGCTCCGCTTCCGGATCCCGGGGAAGGCGATCCAGCGAACCCCGAAACGCAAGTCACGCCCAGCACCGAGCCCTGTGAGCCGCCCCCACCGGAGGCGACCACCACCACGATCGAAGACGATCCCGGTTCGACCACGGCGCCGACTGGGGTCACGACGACCACGACGACCGCTGCTCCCACCGAAACCACCATCCCACCGACGACTGCCGACCCCGCCACGACCACGACCGAACCCTCCGGCGACTGAAGTGGTGGACCCGGGCTGGCCCGGCTGTCACACCCCCGGTGTAGGTTCACGTCATGCCCGCTAGCATCACGTGGTCATCCGTCGAGGGATCCGTCCCACGACCACAGACCCTGCCCCGAAAGCCGGGGCCCCGGCCAGAACCCGGGTCCACAGGGAGATCGATGCTTGCCATGCGAGCCTATGAACTCATGATCATCTTCACGGCCGAGACCGAAGAGTCCGCCGTGCAGACCACCGCCAACAACCTCGGCAAATTGGCCGAAGAGGCGGGTGGCAGCCTCGAGAAGATCGACAAGTGGGGCGTTCGCCGCTTCGCCTATGAGATGAAGCACCGCAACGAGGGCTTCTATCTCGTTCTCGAATTCCTTGCCCCGAACGCGCTGACCGAGATCGATCGCACGTTGCGCCTCGCGGACGAAGTGCTCCGCCACAAGTTCATCCGCTTGCCGCTTCCCGAAGCCCATCGCCGAGGCCTCGCAGCAGCAACGGTCTAACGGGGAGTTTCTCCATGGCCACAGACAACACAGCAACCATCACCGGCAACGCTGGGCGCGAACCCGAATTGCGGTTCACGCCCAGCGGACAACCGGTCGCCAACTTCGGTGTCGCGGTTTCGCGTCGTTGGCAGAATCGCCAAACCCAGGAATGGGAAGAGGCGACGTCCTGGATCGACGTCACCTGTTGGGGACAGCTCGCAGAGAACGTCGCCGAATCGGTGGGTCGTGGTACCCGAGTCACGGTGACCGGACGACTCGATCAGCGTTCGTGGGAGACCCCCGAAGGCGACAAGCGTTCGAAGGTCGAGATCGTCGCCGACGATGTCGCCATCAGCTTGCGGTGGGCCACGGCCAGCGCAACGAGGAACGAGCGCCGCGATGGCGGCGAAGGCGCACCGACGGGTGGCGCCGGAGGCGGCCGGTCGTTCGGCACGCCACAGAACCAACAACAACCCCCTGCCTACCAGCCCGATGAGGAGCCTTTCTGATGGCAAAGACGAAGAGCACACGCCGGGCCAAGCCCAAAGACTCAGGTCGCCGCGGCAAGAAGAAGATCAGCCCGCTGCTGACCGAGAAGATCGAGTACGTCGACTACAAAGACACCGATCTGCTGCGTCGATTCGTTTCTGACCGGGCCAAGATCCGCGGTCGCCGCATCACCGGCAACGATTCCCAGCAGCAGCGAGTCATCAACACGGCCGTGAAGAACGCCCGTGAGATGGGCTTGCTTCCTTACACCAGCCGGGTGACCACCCAGCGCCGGACCCGCTCGGATCGTCCTGATCGCGGCGATCGTCCGGATCGTGGCGATCGTCCGGATCGCCGTCCGTCGAATGAGTCCGAAGAGCCAACCACCGAGAACGTGGTCGAAACGTCCGACGCCGAAACCACCGAGGAGGACTGATGCGTATCGTCCTGCACAACCAGGTTTCCGGTCTCGGAAACCGAGGCGATCTCGTCGAGGTCGCCGACGGCTACGCCCGTAACTACTTGATCCCGAAGGGTTTGGCTCGCCAGGCTTCTGCTGGGGTCGAGGTCGAAGCGCAGGCCATGAAGAAGGCTTGGGCTGTCCGCAACACTCGCGAGCGGGAGGCGGCCGAAGAGGTTGCCAAGGCGCTCGTCTCGAAGCCGATCACCATTGCGATGCGTGCCGGCGGCGAGGGCAAGCTGTTTGGCTCGGTGACGTCCTCCGACATCGCCGATGCCATCCGTGAACAAGCCGGGGTCGACCTCGATCGCAAGCTGATCGAACTCGATGACGGTCACGGTATTCGTAGTCTTGGCGCCCACAGCGTCACCGTGCACCCGCACCCCGAGGTGCAGTTCCCGGTGACCGTCGAGGTCGTCGCACTCTGATCGCCCGATCGTGGAGGAGGGCCCCGCCGGTCGGGGTCCTCCTCCACAGTCGCGCCTCGAAATCCCCAGCCTTGTCCCCAGGCGACGGCGATATCCACCGGTAATCCACCGACACGAAACGGTTGTCCACAGGCTGCGCGCCTGGTGATCCACAGTTCGTTTGAGCGAGGATGGTCTCTATGTACGACGATGGTCCCCCTCCGTCGCCAACGCCGCGCCTCCCCCCGAACAACACCGCAGCCGAGGCTGCGGTGCTCGGAGCGATGCTGCTGAGTCGTGAGGCGATTGCCGATGCGGTCGAGGTTCTCGAATCGGAACACTTCTATCGTCCGGCGCACGGCCATGTCTACGAGGCCATTCTCAGCCTCTACTCCGCCGGCGAACCGATCGATGCGGTCACGGTGGCCGAAGAGCTGCGGCGAGCGAATCTGCTCGAGGCCATCGGCGGTCCGTCCCTGTTGATCGACCTCCAGGCGGGTACTCCCGCCATCGGCAACGCCGCCCACTACGCACGGATCGTCGAGGAGCATGCGCTCCTGCGGCGGATGATCAGCGTGAGCAACGAGATCGCCGAGATGGCCTACGGCATTCCCGACGATGTCATCAAGGCCGTCGACGACGCCGAGGCTCGGATGTTCGATGTGGCCCAGCGTCGTGTGGCCAACACCACCGTGCCCATCAAGGATCTGCTGGCCACCAACCTCGACCGGCTCGAGCAGCTCTACGAACGTGGCGACACCATCACCGGCGTCGAGACGGGCTACGCCGACCTCGATGAGCTGCTCTCCGGGTTGCAGCCGAATGCGTTCTACGTCGTCGGCGCTCGACCCGCCATGGGCAAGACCGCATTCGCTCTCGGAATGTGCACCAACGCCGCCATGAAGACCGGGAAGCCGGTCCTGTTCTTCTCGTTGGAGATGGGCCAGGTCGAGCTGTCGCAGCGCATCCTCTGCTCCGACGCAAGGGTCGACGCCACCCGGGTCAAGACCGGTCGTCTCGACGAATCCGATTGGAACCGCATCAGTCACTCGGTCGGTCGCCTGGCCGAAGCGCCGATCTACATCGACGACAATCCGCACACCTCGGTCATGGAGATTCGGGCCAAGGCCCGACGCCTCCAGAGCCGTGTCGGGTCACTCGGCATGGTGGTGGTCGACTACATCCAGCTGATGCAGGGCCGGTCCAACGCCGAGTCCCGCCAGGTCGAAGTGTCGGAGATCTCTCGAAACCTGAAGATCCTCGCTCGCGAGCTCGAAGCGCCGGTCGTGGCATTGGCCCAGCTCAACCGCGGTCTGGAACAGCGTCAAGACAAGCGCCCCATGCTGAGTGACCTCCGTGAGTCCGGTGCGTTGGAGCAAGATGCCGATTGCGTGATGTTCCTGTACCGAGACGAGGTCTACGACCCCCAGACCGATCAGAAGGGCATCGCCGAAGTCATCGTGGCCAAGCACCGAAACGGTCCGACCGCCAACGTGAAGCTGGCCTTCCTCGGGCACTACACCAGGTTCGAGAACATGGCTCGCAGTCGCGACGACTCGCGGTCAGAGTTCTGAGCGGTCGACCAGCGGGTCGCTCAGTCGGCGTTGACGAAGACAGCCGGGGGAGCGTCGTCGACGCCGGTGCCGACGACGGCGTCGGATGGTGAGGAATGGGTCGCCTGCTGGATGACGGCGAGCAACGAGAGGCACATCGCACAGAACAACACCGATTGAAAGACGAGTGCGGTGATCCTCGACGCTCGATCGTCGGGAAGAGTGAGCACGGGATGCGTCGGCCCGGTCGCCGTGGTCACACGCCGGCGTGTCGGCGACGGTGTCGAGGTCGACCGGCCGGCGGCGTGAATCGCTTGCATGGTTTGTTCGGCGATGGTGCTCACAGTGACAGCCCTTTCATCACGGTTCCTATCGGCCGGGTTCGCCACGGGCTTGAGGAACCGAGGTGATACCACCTACCCGTTGTTCACCACGTAGTCGTTGTTCGAGACCGCACGGTGGTCTCGGAAACGAAGAGAGCCAGGGGAGCGGTGTCAGGCGAGCAGTGTGGCGAGTGCCCAAGCGCTGGCCACGAAGCCGATCAGCATCTGGACGATGCTTCGGCCGAGCGGTGCCCGGGCCAACTGGCCCTCTTTGGTTTCCTCCGGCGGGCGAAACACCGCCATGGCGGTACCGGCAAACAGGGCGCCGCCGATGGCCAGCACCAGCCACGCCAGAAGGTTGTCTCCGAGCAGATTGGGGTCTTGGGCAATGATCATCGCAAAAGTTCTCGAATCAGCCCTCAAGTCGGGGGGAGGGCCAACCGATGATATGAGCACACCGGTGGTCATCGCCCACACCGGTTTCGGGATACGAGCGGGGGTCACCACTCCCTCCACACGCATCGCAGCGTCGGCCTTCGGGTCGGCAACGCACCGGTGGCCTTCGCTCGTCCCATCCCCATCCTCGTCGTGAGGAGCGAAGCGGCAAAGATGCCGCACCCCCACCGCACCGCTCGTCGAGTCTTACGACGGGGGCAGCAGGTCGGCGTCGGTGACGTCGGGGTCGATCGTTTCGGCAACGTACGTCCGTGTGCCTTGCATGCTGCTCGTGGTCTGTCGAGCGATGGCACCGGTCTGTTCATCGAAGCAGATCGTGGTCGATTGCCCCCACTGTGCAGGCGCCGGATTGGTCGTCGCCACGAGCTGCCAGCATCCCGGTTGATCGGCGTACAGCAGATACTCGGGGTCCGTCCCGCCGAAGAGGACTTCGAGGCTCGCAACTTCGGCGTCGACGTCGGGAGTGGGGATCACCTCGCCGCACACGAGGTCTTCGCCGAACACTCGCTCGCAGGTCTGTGTCTGCCCGTCGAGAGAAACCAACAGGGTGGTTCCGGCCACCTCGATCGTCTCGGCGCCGCGGCGCACGATGGTGAAGAGGATCTGGTTGGTGTCGTCGGTGCCTGCCTGGGCAACCTGCACCCGACCGTCCACCTTGTAGGTACCGGTTCGGCTGGTGCGGAACGCAGCAAGGAACTCGTTGATGTCGGCCTGTTCACGCAGCGGTTGGGTCGTTGCCGCAGAACCCGCCTCGCTGGTCGATCCCTCCGCGGTATCGACCGATTCCGATGACGCCTGCCGCTGGAAATCGGAGTCGGTGATGTCATCGGGGTTCTGCATCAGCGCCCAGACCACGAGCGCAATGACTGCACCGACGGTTGCTGCCACTGCCACCTCGATGCCGTCCCGATGCATCTGGCCCACGTTACGCCAGCCCCGGGCTCATTTCGTGTGTTTCCGACTCCGTGGCTAGGTTGGAAACGATGACCGACGACCTCGAACTGATCTCCGCAGCAACCGTCTTGCTGCTTCGAGACACCACCGAAGGTCCCGAAGTGTTGATGCTGCGTCGCAATTCCACGATCGCCTTCGGCGGTGCATGGGTCTTCCCCGGGGGCCGTGTCGATGAGCACGAGCGAGACCACGACGACGAGCTGGCAACGGCTCGGCGAGCCGCGGCTCGGGAATGTCAGGAAGAGGCCGGGCTCACCATCTCGGCCGACAAACTCGTCACCTGGTCGCATTGGCAGCCGCCGGTGGCGTCGGTAATGGCCACCACACGGGGTCCTCGTCGGCGCTTCAGCACCTGGTTTTTCGCCACGATCGCCCCTTCAGGCGACGTCGTCATCGACGACGGAGAGATCCACGAGCATCGCTGGCTCACACCGTCGAACGCCATGGAACTCCATCGGTCGGGGCAGATCGAACTGGTGCCGCCGACGTGGGTCACGCTTCTGCAGCTCGGCGAACATCCCAACTCGGCCTCGGCCATCAAGTGGGCGTCGGAACAGACCCCGTTGCGGTTCCACACCAAGCATCTCCCGGCCGACGTGCCCACCTTGACCTGGGAGCCCGATGTCTTCCACGCCGGTGGCGGCGCCGACGACCCCGGGCCTCGTCATCGCATGGCGCTGCATCCTGAGGGGTGGCGCTACGAGCGAACCTGAGGCGTCAGCACACGCGTCGACGCCGACGACCGGTTGGGCGCTTCTGCGGCAGGCATTGCGGGAGCAGCGAATGGGGCTGTTCATCGGCATGCTGGCCGCGCTCTGCTGGACCGCAGGGCGCGTCGCGGTGCCGCGCCTGATACAGCTGTCGATCGATCGCGGTATCGAGGGCGACGATCCCCTGCTGCCATGGTCATTGGCGGTCGCCGCTGCAGGACTGCTGTCGGGGGTGTCGCTCGGCGCCCGGCGCTACACCGCCTTCCGCAACGCTCGGATCGTCGAGGCTCGGTACCGCGATCGCCTCTTCGCCCACATCCAGCGGCTCCACATCGCCTACCACGACGTCACCGCAACCGGCGAGCTCATGAGCCGGGCCAATACCGATCTGCAGCAGTTCCAGAACGTGGTCACGCAGGTACCGATCACCACCGGCAACTTCTTGATCGTGGTGTCGGCGGTCGTGATCATGGTCGTTCTGCAACCGACCTTGGCGTTGCTTGCGCTGGTGGGCCTGCCGATCATCAACGTGTTGGGTCGACGATTCTCGCAGAATCTCCACCCGGCCGTGCTGGCAGTGCAGCAGGAGTCGGCCCAGCTTGCCGGTGTCGTCGAACAAACCGTGTCGGGAATCCGTGTCGTCAAGGGCTTCGGGGCCGAGGGGCTCCAGGCCGGAAAACTCGACGTCGAGGCCGACGACGTCTTCGATGCGTCGATGCATTCGGCTCGAGTGCGGGCCACCTACCTTCCCGCCATCGAACTGCTCCCCAATCTCGGCCTGGTCATGGTCCTCGCCTACGGCGGTCACCTGGTGATCAACGATCAGTTGACCGTTGGTGAGCTCGTTGGGTTCAACCTCTACGTGCTCATGCTGATTCAGCCCCTTCGCATGCTCGGGCAGGTGGTCGCCCAGGGTCAGCGAGCTGCGTCCGCCGGCGATCGCATCGCCGAGGTGCTGGCCACCGCGCCGCTCATCGTCGACCCTCCCCATCCGACGCCGCTGCCACCGAGGGGTCGTGGGGGAGCGGTGGAGTTTCGCGACGTCGAGTTCGGCTACCACGGCGGCGACGTCCCCGTGCTCCACGACTTCAACCTGCGCATCGAGTCGGGAGAATCGGTTGCGCTCGTCGGCATGACGGGCTGCGGCAAGTCGACCGTTGCTCGGTTGCTGCCGCGGTTCTACGACGTCGACAGCGGTGCGGTCCTGCTCGACGGCATCGACCTTCGAGCCTTGCGTCGCCAGGAGCTTCGCAAGGCCGTGTCGCTCGTCTTCGAGGAGACCTTCCTGTTCAGCGGTTCGATCCGAGACAATCTGGCGTTCGCCGATCCGTCGGCCAGCGATGCCGTGGTGCGTCATGCCGCTGCCCTGGCCGGTGCAGCCGACTTCATCGAACAGCTCCCCGATGGCTACGACACACCGCTCGGTGAGCGAGGGTTCTCGCTGTCAGGTGGGCAGCGGCAGCGGCTCTCGATCGCCCGGGCGATCGTTGCCGATCCGCGGGTCCTGATCCTGGACGACGCCACCTCGGCGGTCGATCCGACCAAGGAACACGAGATCCGCGACGCCATGGCCGAAGTGATGGGCGGACGCACCACCATCGTCATCGCTCACCGGCCCGCAACCATCGCCTTGGCCGACCGAGTCGTGTTGCTCGACGAGGGTCGCGTCGTGGCCGCCGGTACCCACGCCGAATTGCTGGTCTCCAACGCCCGCTATCAGGAAGTGCTCGCGTCCGAAGACGTAGCCGTCGACGGCGGGCCCGACGACCGTGTAGCCGAAGGGGCCGAAGGCTGATGGCGGGATGGATGCAAGGCGGCGTCAGCGCCGACGAGCGCCTCGACCTCGCCGGCACGAAAGACGTGCTTCGTCGGGCCTTCCGACTGGTCGGGCCCTATCGTCGGCGTGGCGCACAGGCGGTCGTGCTGCTCGTGCTCTGGACGGCCACGACGATCGCTGGACCACTCTTGGTGCGCTCGGCGATCGACTCGGGCATTCGCCCCAAGGACGGCAACCACCTCGCGCTCGCCGTCGGTGGCTATCTCGCAGCCGCCGTCTTCGGCTATGTCTTCTATCGCGGGGCCATCGTCACCCTCGCCTGGGTCGGGGAGAACACGCTGCGAGACCTTCGCCGTCGTGTCTTCGACAAGCTGCTGCGCCAATCGCTCGCCTACTACGACCGCAACAAGGCCGGCATTCTCGTCTCCCGCATGACCTCCGACATCGACTCACTCTCGGAGCTGGTGCAGTTCGGGCTGCTCATGTTCACCGCTGCCTTCCTCCAGTTGGTCGGCACCATCGTCGTCCTGACGTTCCTCAGCTGGCAGCTGATGCTGTGCTGCCTGGTCGCCATTCCGCTCGTCGGGCTTGCGTCGATCAAGTTCCAGAAGGACTCCAATCGGGCCTACCTCGCCGTGCGAGACAACATCGGCTCCACCCTCTCGGCTCTGCAAGAGGGCATCAGCGGCGTCCGATTGGTGCAGGCCTTCGGGCGAGAGTCCCTCCAGGCGCAGCAGTTCTCCGAGACCAACGAGGATCTGTATCGATCGCACATGAACTCGGTGCGCGTCGCGGCCTGGTACCTCCCGATCATCGAGTTCTCCTCGACCGCAACGACCGCGCTCACGATCGGTGTCGGTGGCTATCTTTCGCATCAGGGTGACCTGACGATCGGCACCGTGGTCGCGTTCATCCTGCTCCTCCAGGGGCTGTTCGAACCGGTCCAGCAGCTGAGCCAGCTGTTCAACCTGGTGCAATCGGCGACCGCCTCGCTCGACAAGCTCTTCGGTCTGATCGACGAAGAGATCGATCTGACCGAACCCGAACATCCGGTTGCCTTCCCGGCATCGGGCGCCATCGACGTGCGCGGTCTCGGCTTCACCTACGAGGGGTCGAGTGAGCCGGTCCTCCACGGCATCGACCTCACCATTGCCGACGGTGAACGGATCGCGCTCGTTGGGCC
The DNA here is from genome assembly GCA_963698395.1 of uncultured Acidimicrobiales bacterium. Lineage (GTDB taxonomy): Bacteria > Actinomycetota > Acidimicrobiia > Acidimicrobiales > SZUA-35 > JBBQUN01. Next base: position 711,925 of record CAVOQQ010000003.1, on the reverse strand, counting down.
AACCGGTGCGGGCAAGTCGACCTTGGCCAAGATCATCGCCCGGCTCTACGACCCGACCGAGGGCACGATCCACTTCGGAGGCGTCGACCTCCGAGACGGCGCCGTCACCGAGCTCCGTCGGCGGGTCCTCGTCGTACCGCAGGAGGGCTACCTCTTCGACGGAACCATCGCCGACAACATCCGCATCGCAAACCCGGGCGTCAGTGATGACGACGTGCGTAGCGCACTCGAACGCATTGGTGTCTGGGAGCGCATCGAGGCGTTGCCCGAGGGTCTACACACCGAGGTGCAAGAGCGTGGCAGCCGTCTCTCCGCCGGTGAACGGCAGCTGGTGTCGTTGGCGCGGGCGGCCCTGGTCGACCCGGCAGTCCTCGTGCTCGACGAGGCCACCTCATCGCTCGATCCCGGCACCGAGCGGATCGTCGAAGCTGCGCTCGAGCGGCTGATGAGCGGCCGGACGGTCATCGCCATCGCTCACCGGCTCACGACCGCTGCTCGCTGCGACCGAGTGGCGGTGGTGGCCAATGGTGGCATCGCCGAGATCGGACCTCATGACGAGTTGGTTGCGCTGGATGGGCACTACGCCGACCTCTTCGGCGCATGGAGCGCGGGCCTGGGCGCCTCTTCGGAGTCCTGAGCTCGACCGGAGGCCTCCACCACGAATCGGAAGCCCTCGGTCGTCGACGGCTCCCCTGCGACCGCGTCTCCGCGATCAAGGAGTGCGTCCTCGGTGTCCGGCCGGCCGTGCCAGGATCATGGGCATGTGTCGAAACATCACCGAACTACGCGGCCTCGAACCGGCCGCAACCAGCGAAGAGATCGAAGCGGCCGCTCGCCAGTTCATTCGCAAGGTGAGCGGGATCCGCCATCCGAATGCCGCCACCACCGAGGCGTTCGAGGCCGCCGTGACCGCAGTGGCGGCGGCCACGACCACCTTGCTCGAACAGGTACCCCCGCGTCGCCAGCCGCCGAAGACCGTGCCGCCATTGCGCCGACCGGGCATCACCAGAGCCTGAGCGTTCGCCTCGACGGGCTCATGCCATGCGTCACGGTGGCCGTTCGTGATGCCGCCGCTACGGTGGGTCACTTCTTGCTCGTGCCCATTACGGGGGCTTGGGCACCGAACGGAAGTACAACTTCATGGAAACCTCTTTTGCTGACCTCGGCCTCCCGGCCGACTTGGTCGATGTTCTGGCACGTCAGCGCATCCACAGCCCCTTCGAGATCCAGGCGGCCACCATTCCCGATGCGCTCGCCGGACGAGACGTGCTCGGCCGGGCGCCGACCGGATCCGGCAAGACGCTGGCCTTCGGTCTTCCCCTCGTCGCCCGGCTCGAGAAGGCCCGCCCGCACCATCCGAAGGCGCTCATTCTCTCCCCGACCCGAGAGCTGGCCGAGCAGATCCGGGCCGAGCTCGACCCGCTCATCCGTGAGCGAGGCTTCACCGCCATCGCCATCTACGGTGGCGTTGGCTTCCGCGACCAGCAGCGTGCGCTGCGTGCCGGTGTCGACCTGATCGTCGCCTGCCCCGGTCGCCTCATCGACCTGCTGAACCAGGGCGAGGTCAGGCTTTCCGAGGTCAACCAGGTCGTCATCGACGAAGCCGATCGCATGGCCGACATGGGATTCCTTCCCCCCGTCCGCCAACTGCTCGACCTCACCTCGTCTGATCGTCAGACCACCCTGTTCTCGGCCACGCTCGATCGTGACGTGCAGGTGATCGTCGACGCCTATCAGAACAATCCGGCTCGCCACGAGTTCGGTCCGTCGAAGCAGACGCTCGACGAGCGGGCGTCACACCGTTTCATCAAGACCCAGCAGAACATCAAGGTCTCGCTCGCGGCCGATGTGATCACCGAGACCGGGACCACGATCGTGTTCTGCCGGACTCGTCACGGTGTCGACCGGGTTGCTCGCCAGCTCCGCAATGCCGGGGTCAAGGCCGGTTGGATCCACGGTGGTCGCTCGCAGAACCAGCGCGATGCCGCCCTCGATGCCTTCACCTCTGGTCGTGTTGCTGCGCTCGTCGCCACCGACGTCGCCGCCCGAGGCATCCATGTCGACGACGTCGCCGGTGTCATCCACTTCGATCCGCCAGAAGACGCAAAGACCTACATCCACCGATCGGGCCGTACCGCTCGTGCCGGCGCCGGCGGTGTCGTGGTGTCGTTCGTCAACTCCGACCAGTACAAGTCGACCAAGAAGATGCAGAAAGAGCTCGGCCTTCCCGACCATGTCGAGGAGACACCCGAACTCACCGATCCCAGCGATCGACCGGCCCCGATTCGCGAAGAGGCCACCCCGTCGGCCCGCACCACCGGCAAGCCCGCGGGCCAGCGACGCGGCGGCCAAGGGCGTCGCAACAGCGGTGGTCGCGGCGGCGAAGGCGGCAACCGTGGACGCAGTGAATCCTCGGGCCGCAACGATGCTCGCGGCGATGCCTCCGGCGATGGACGTTCGGCTCGTGGTGAGCGCGCCGATGAGCGGCCCTCTCGCAGCGGGCCCCGCGACGCGCGCCGTTCCTCCGCCGACGGCACTCGCCCTGGCCGCTCGAACGCCGGTGGGCGCCCCGGTACCGCGAAGGTGAACGACGAGTCCGCCAAGAAGAAGAAGGGCCCCAAGGTGACCTCTCGTTCGGGCAAACCGCGCACGAAGAACAAGCGTGGCGGATCCGCCGGGCGCAGCAAGGCCTGACCCCCGCTACGGCTCATCGCGTCCCGACGAGCTCCGCTTCGGCCTGGCGAGACGGTGATCGCCGGCTGCACCACGGACCCCAAGGGAACGATCGACCACGTGATCGCCGAGGAAGTCGGTGGTACCGCCGGCGCCGTCGTGGCCGGTCGGGCGAACGGGCCCCAAGGGCCGATCGACGGCTCGCCGGGTTCGCGCTTTCCCTCGGGCTGCGCCGTCGCTCAGGGAATGAGCACGACCTTGCCCGTGGTGCGTCGGCCTTCGAGTCGACGATGAGCTTCGGCCGCTTCGACCAGCGGAAGCCGTTCGCCGATGCGCACATCGAGCTGCCCGGCTGCCATCCAATCGAACAACTCGTCGGCCCGCCCGACGAGTTCCTCGCGAGTCTGGGTGTAGTTCCCGAGTGTTGGACGGGTCAGGAACAGCGACCCGTTCGACAAGACCAACGGCGAGATCGGATCGACCGGCCCCGAGGCATTGCCGAACGTTGCCATGAGGCCACGAGGTCGCAGCAGTCGAAGCCCGTCGTCGAACGTGGTCTTGCCGACCCCGTCATAGACGACATCGAGTGGACGCGGACCGGCGATCTCCTCGATGGCGTCGGCGAAGTTGGTTTCGACGTAGTTGATCACGTGGTCTGCCCCGGCTCCGGCCGCGAGTTCGGCCTTGGCCGGCGTGCTGACCGTGGTGAAGACTTCGGCCCCCTTGCGCTTCGCCATCTGGATGGCCAGGAGGCCGACGCCGCCCGCACCCGCATGGATGAGGCATCGCTCCCCGTCGGCGAGTGGCCAGGTGTCGGTGATCAAGTAGTGGGCCGTCAGCCCCTGCAGCATGACGGCGGCGGCGAGCTCGAGGTCGACGGCATCGGGCACCTTGACCGCAACGGCTGCCGGAATCGCAACGCTCGTCGCATAGGAGTTGGGGGCCATGGCCCACGCGACACGGTCGCCGACCGCGAGATGGTCGACATCAGCCCCAACGGCCGACACCGTTCCGGCGCCCTCGAGTCCGAGACCGGCGGGCAGCGCCAGGGGGTAGAGGCCCGAGCGATGGTAGGTGTCGATGAAGTTCACGCCGATCGCGGCGAGGTCGACGACGACCTGGCCGCCGGCCGGCGTCGGGTCGTCGAGTTCTTCGAAGGTGAGGACCTCGGGTCCTCCGGTGGCGGCAAAGCGAATGGCGTGCATCGTCGCAGTCTGTCACCGCCAGGGCATTCGAGCCCAGCTGCCGCCGAGGTTCAGCGATTGCTTCGCAGCATCGACTCCTGTGCGCACGAAGCGAACAGCCTGCCGTCGGCGCCGTAGATCTCGCCTTCGTTGAGGCCTCGCCCATCGGCAGCTGCCGTACTGCGCTGGTCGAACAGCATCCAGTCACCGGGATCGGGCAGTCGGTGAAACCACACGCTTTGATCGAGCGAGGTGAGCCGATAGTCGTCGAATGGTCGGCCGTAGGGGAGCACCGAGTTGAACATCAGGGTTCCGTCGGCCAGGAACGCCGTGACCACTTGCCGCTGCCGATCATCGAGGCGACCGCCGTCTGGTACCCGCGACCAGGTTTGGAGTTCTGGCGTACGACCGGCGACGAACTCCATCGGTGCCGGGGTGACCATCTCGACCTCGACCCGCCCGCCGAGTGAGGTGGGACCGCCTGATGGTGGACCGCCGCGTGCTTCACGAGCCGCTCGGCAGTCTTGCGGGCTCGCCACCGAGGGCGCCTGCTTCTGGTGTTCCTCGCCCGATTCCGGCAGCTTGAACGCTGCGATCATGTGGAACACCTCGGCCTCGTGTTGGATGGCCGCGATGGCGCGCACGCTCGAGCCGCGACTCTCGCGGAGCGTGCTCACCCGATAGTGCAACGGTGCGTCGGGATCGCCTTTGCGAAGAAAGTAGCCGTGCAACGACTGGGCGAGCTTCGGCTCCTCCACCGTGGCGAAGCCAGCCGACAGGGACTGACCGAGGAAGTGACCACCGTAGATGCCGAGCATGCCGTAGCTCTCGGTGATCCCGGTGAACGTGGCGGGGTCTTCGGTTGGCAGCACGGTCATCAACTCGATGAGCGAATGATGCGACGGTGACGGATTCATCGCGTGCTGCTGCGCGGTGTTCTGCTGCTGCGCAGTGTTGCTCGCTGCTGCGCAGTGTCTTCCGGACTCACAGTGCAAAGCCGCCGAGCTTGGTCTCGAGATACTCGGCGATGCCCTCGGCACCCCCCTCTCGACCCAGGCCGGAATCACCCATTCCGCCGAAGGGCGCCGAAGCCGAGGTGGGATTGACGTCGTTGATCCCGATGATCCCGAAGTGAAGGCGCTCGAACGCCCGCATCGCCGTGGTGATGTCGTTGCTGTAGACGTAGGCCGCGAGTCCGTAGTTGGTGTCGTTCGCCAGGTCGATCACGCCGTCGACATCGTCGTAGACGATCACCGGAGCGACCGGGCCGAAGGTCTCTTCGCGATAGATGGTCATGGTGTCGTCGACCCCCGTGAGCAGGGTGGGGGCGTAGAAGTGACCGCGGGCGAAGTCGCCGCTCGTCAGTCGATTGCCGCCGACCAGCGCCTCGGCTCCCTTCGTCGTGGCATCGTCGACCTGGGCGGCCACCTTCGCGACGGCGGCTTCGTTGACCAGTGGGCCGACACCGACCCCGTCGTCGAACCCATTGCCCGCCTTCACCCGACCGACTCGTTCGACCATGGTGGTGATGAAGGCGTCGGCGGCATCACGATGCACGTAGAGCCGGTTGGGACTGATGCACGCCTGCCCCGAGTTGAGGAACTTGAGCGCTGCGGCACCCTTCGCCGCCCGAACCGGGTCGGCGTCGGGGAAGACGATGAACGGCGCATGGCCGCCGAGCTCGACCGAAACCCGCTTGAGGTTCGACGCGGCCGCACCGGCGAGACGCCGCCCGACCGCAGTGGAACCGGTGAAGGTCAGCTTCGCGACCTTGGGGTGGCTGGTGAAGACCTCGCCGATCGGTTTCGGGTCGAGCGCGGTGACCATGTTGATCACGCCCTCGGGGACGCCGGCGTCGATGAAGAGCTCGAAGACTGCCTTGGCGCACAGGGGCGTGGCCTCGGCCGGCTTGAGAACCACCGTGCAACCGGCGGCGAGCGCCGGCCCCATCTTCCGTGTGAGCATCGAGATGGGGTAGTTCCACGGGGTGACGGCTGCAACCACCCCGACCGGCTGGCGAATGCTGAGGAACCGCTGATCGGGTCGAGCCGAGGGAATCCAGGATCCGATGACTCGGGTGGCTTCCTCGGCGTAGTAGAGGAGGAAGTCGGCGCCGTAGTTGACCTCGGCTCGGGAGGCTTTGAGTGGTTTGCCCTGTTCCTTGGTCATGAGCTGGGCGAGGTCTTCTGCTCGCTCGATCATGAGGGCGTGGGCTCGGCGGAGCAGCGCTGCTCGAGCATGAGCGGTGGTGGTCGACCAGGCGAGGAACGCCGCGTGGGCTGCTTCGATGGCGTTGGTGGCATCGACCGATCCACCGGCGGGCATCGTGCCGATCACCTCACCCGTTGCCGGGTTGGTGACCTCGAACGTTTCGCCACTCGTGGCCTGTGTCCACTCGCCGTTGATGTACATCGATCCTCCGCGTCTCGTTCGGCGGTCCTGCCCCGTGGATACATGGCCCAAGACCGGCGCCCAAGGTAGTGGCTGACACGGCGATCGCCCCAGTCTCGAACCGACGGGTCGGTCAGACGGCGACCAGGTTGGGTCGGCGCTGAGGGAGGTCGGCAGGGGTGGGCAGCGAGCGCTGGATCGAGACGATGTCGTTGGTGCGATACGAGGCGATGCGAACCGACCACGAATCGATGGTGCCGCGACTCGAACCAGTGGCGAAGAACGTGGTCATCGGCCCCTCCGGCTGGTAGGCGTTGGCGCCGATGACCGTGGCGACGTCGCCCGAGACGAGTTGGACGAGATGCTCGATCTGGTCGGCGTCGTCGGTGGCTCGCAGGTCGATCTCGGCACCGGCCGACCGGCCGGGATGCTGGGAGTCGTCGCGGCTCCGGTCGAGTCCATCGTTCCGGTCGACTTCACGGGTCTGGCCGAAGCCGCCGTGCCCGTCGGGCGCGCTGCCGGCCTCGAGCGGGACGAGTGAGCCGTCGTCGTCGAAGCGAAACTCGGTGGTCTCGTTCGAAGTCTGGCGACGTGGGGTTGGCTTCGTGGCTGAGCCGGTGCTGGTGCTGGTGGTCATGTTGATCTCCCTTTCGAACACGCGTCCCGAGTATGGAACAGGGGGTGTGACACTCGATGAAGGGAGGCCGGCGCAACAGGCGTCGAAGCACTACGAGGGGCTGCGCGGCACCAGAGCCAGTTGGCGGGAAAGGGCGACGAGCCGGCCGGTCGAGTCCCAGAGCTCGGCGTCTTCTTCGAGCAGGCCGTCGGTGACGAATCGGGTGGAGAACACGCATCGGAGCCAGCCCGGTGCGGGGTCGGAGCGAACCTGGACGGTGAGTTCGAGCGTGGGAACCCAGGCGATGGGCAGGTTGGCGTTGAAGATGGTCGGTGGGAAGGCGTCGCTGGCCTGCAAGAGCGCCAGGGCGGTCAGCGGTTCTTCGTCGGCCAGCCGGAACCAGCCCCGGACCAGTGCGTTCCCCGAGCGTGCACCGTCGTGGGACATGGCGTCGTCGGGATGGAGCCGCAGGTCGATCTTGCCGTGGAACGGCGGGGGCCAGTCCTCTTCATCGGTGGGTGTGAACGCCACGCAGTCCTCGACCGGCGGCAGCTCCGGTGGCGCGCCACTCGCCAGCAAGACGTCGCCTGACGGCTCGATGTCGGTGAACGATCCGAGGAGCTGGAGCATCGGCTTGCCGTCGGCTCGCATCGAGCCCGTCACGGTGACGAATGACTTGCCGGCCTTCACGATCTCGGTGTCGATGGTGACCGGACCGGGTTTGCCCGGAGCGAGGTAGTGCGCCGTGACCGTGACCGGGTTGGCCCGTCCACTGGCGGCGCCCATGGCTCGGGCCGCGATGGCGATGAGGTAGCCGCCATTGGCATTGCCCCGGATGTCCCAGCCTGGCTGGATCTCACCCCGGTAGCGGCCTGCCACCGCGGGATCGGCGCTGACGGCTGTTGCGTTGTCGAAGGACATCTGGCGATCGTAGGAGTCGCTCAGGATCGAGGCGAATGGTCGACGCCGGCCGTCGGCGCGTCAGTCCCCTTCGTAGGTCAGCAGGGAGAACACCTCGAGACCGGCATCGCCGAGCGCAGCAGAGCCGCCGAGATCGGGAAGGTCGACCACTGCCATCGCCGAGACCACCATGGCACCCAGTCGATCGAGCAGTTTGTGAGCGGCGAGCATCGTGCCGCCCGTGGCGATCAGGTCATCGACCAGAACCACGCGATCGCCAGAGGCGACGGAGTCGACGTGCATCTCGACGGTTGCCGATCCGTACTCGAGGTCGTAGCTCTCGGCGATCACGTCGGCGGGGAGTTTGCCGGCCTTGCGGATGGGAACGAAACCGATGCCCAACTCGAGCGCCATCGCTGCACCGACGATGAAACCCCGAGCGTCGACCCCGGCCACGGCGACGGCGCCGAGTCGGTCGGCCTCGACACTCAGCACCTCGGTGAGGGATCGGAAGGTGTCGGGTGTGGCGAACAACGGCGTCACATCGCGAAACATCACGCCGGTCTGCGGCCAGTTCGGCACCGTTCGGACGACGGACCGCAGACGAGCTTCGAGAACCGGGTCGAGAAGGGGGGACGCCATGGCAGCAGTGTGCCATGAGGTGGTCGCACGCTGCGCGCCACGTCCTCCCCGCTTGGAATTCGCGCCGATAGGTCAAGCGCTGCACTGCGAGCACCCCGTCTAGCGGTCGAAGGAGGTCTGAACTGCCGGAGAGACGACGTCGACGAGTTGATCGATGGTCGCTTGACGTAGTGGTGACAGCTCGACGACGCTGCGACCAACCACGATGCCGAGCAGGTGCGCACTCACGAGGGCCAGCCGACGCTCGCTGTCGGGTTCCCTCGATCAAGGACGCAACAGGCGTTGAATCCACGAATCTGCGGGCGTTGACCTACCGGTCGAGGCGCGAGCTCGCAGGGAGTGACGCATCAGTCGACATCTGTTGGTCGATCGGCGGTCAGGGATCTACGGTCGATGTTGATCGAGCAGCGGATCGACAGCAGAGTGAGCCAGGACCGGATGAGGGATGGGTGAAGTCGTACGAAGAACGGTGGGCTCGCAAGAGGTCGCGATGATCATCGGCCACGAGCTGCTGCGCTCGGCCGCTCGTGACTGGCAGGCCTACAGCTCGGCGACCCCGTTTCGGGTTCCGATCCCGGAGGAGTCGTCACTGCGAGGTGTCCAACAGCTTCCTATCGAGACCGATCCGCCCGAGCATGGTGCCTGTCGACGGTTGATCGAAGACCGTTTCAGCCGAGCAGCAGCCGACCGGATTCGTCCCTTGATCAGCGAACTCGTGGCGTCACGCCTGTCGACCGGACTGGCCGCCGGCTCGATTGCGGTCGTCGAGGAGCTGGCACTACCGGTGGTCACCCGGGCGATCGCTGAGACGCTGGGTCGTCCGGGAGACACCGAGCGACTGCACTCGTGGGGTATCCACGTGTTCACCGATCCCCTCACGGGCCAACGACGACGCAATGACGACGTCGACGCCTACATCGAAGAACGAGCCGACAGCGCCATCAGCGATCCGGGCGATGATCTCTTCGGCGATCTCGCACGTGCTCGGCTGGGCGACCGGACGCTGACCCGTGACGAGATCATGGGGTTCGGTTCGCTCGTACTCGCTGGTGGCCGCGACACCGTGATCACCGCGATCGTCGGAGCGTTCTGGCATCTCGCCACGCACCCAGCCGAACGTCGACGACTGCGAGGCGAGCAGCGGCTCGTTTCGAGCGCGGTCGAGGAGTATCTCCGGTTCTTCTCGCCGCTCGGGTTCATCGGCCGAACCGCAACGAGCAACGGTGAGGTCGACGGCTTTCGAATCGCCGAGGGAGACCTCGTCGGACTCGGCTTTGCCGAGGCGAATCATGATGAACGGGTTTTCGCTGACGCTGGCTGCGTCGTTCTCGACCGTCGTCCGAATCGTCACGTGGCCTTCGGACACGGCCCACACACGTGCATCGGTGCCCCGCTCGCTCGGATGCAGATCGCCGTGGCTATCGAGGAGTTCGTGCGCCTCGACCCGGAGGTGACGGCGCTTTCGGCGCCGTGGGTGCCTCCTCCGGACAGCGGCGCATTGGACGGTGGCTGGTTGCCGCTCGATCTTCGGCTGTTCTTCGCCACGTGATCTGACGCGCTTCCCCATGGACCGGCCTGACCCTGTCGGGTACTAGGTCGAATCACCTGATTTGCTCGAAGGGCTCAAGTTTCGCGACCCCCGGCCCGACATCAGACGGGCACGTTCGGCCGCTCGGCGGCACCAGTCGCTCCTGACGCGACGCGAATGGAGACAGCACATGGATCACCAACTGAACCTGCTTCGACGCGCCCGCTCACGGGTCTTGACGGCCCTACGGCTGAGCGTGGTTGCCGTGATCGCTGCGGCCGGGTTGAGCACCGTGGCCACGCCTGCGTCGGCCGCCGACTACCGGGGTCCACAGGTTGCGCCTCAGCTCGAGCAAGACGTGGCCACGTTGATGAATCAGATGCGAGTCGATCAAGGTCTTGCTCCAGTCGACCTGATCGTCACGACCGACGGATCGGCCGACCCTCGGCTCGTCACGTGGCGCAACTGCCTCCTCGAACTGAACATGGGTGCGCTGTTGGGCAGCCCGGCCAGCCTCACCCACGATGCGGCCAACAGTTGCGGTCCCAAGCGAACGACCGTCGTCCCCGGCGAGCAGATTCTCGCTGCTTCGTGGCAAGCCGGTGGAAGCCGAGGAGCCAACCCCGTTCGTACCGCGACCTCGTGGCTCAGTTCGCCTCCACACACGAAGTGGCTGATGTCGCCCGACGCCGAGTCGATGATGGTCTACGCCGCATGCTTCGAGGCGAACGGCTCGAGCTACCTGATCATCGGGGCGACGATGCTCGACTCGAATGGCAGCTGGTCGACCCCCAACACCTCGGCTGCGGCGCCGGCGGCCACCGGTGATGCCTATGACCCGGCGTACTTCCACGCCTGTCCCAAGGTCGGTTCCACCGCGATCGTCCAACCCTCGAAGGCTCGGCCGGGGACGACCACCACCCCCTTGCCGGGAACCGTTGCTGCCGCTCGGACCCTGACCGACGTGCTGGCAGCCACGGACTACTCGGCCTCCGACGCCGAGACCCTCCGCCTGTACCGTGCGTTCTTCGATCGTGACCCTGACGCCGCCGGAGCCGCCTACTGGATCACCCAGTCTCGTCTGGGTTCCACGCCCGAGACACTGGCGTGGAGCTTTGCGAACTCGACCGAGTTCATGACGCGCTACGGCAACGTCGATGATGCTCGGTTCCTGACGCTGATGTTCGAGAACATGCTCGGGCGATCCCCCGATCCTGCGGGCTATTCGTACTGGCTCGATCAAATGCGTTCGAATGGTCTCGGTTCGCACGAGGTGGTTCGTTGGGTGACCGCGAACAGCGAGTTCACGAACCGCTATCCGTTCACGCCACTTCGCTGACCACGTCGCCGCCGATGATGGTGGCAACACACGATCCGGCCCCGTCTTCGACGAGCGCCCGCTCGACGGAGCGACCGGACCGCTCGACTGCGAAGATCGCGAAGTCGGCGCGATGACCGGCACGAAGGGTGCCGAGCTGATCGTCGAGACCCAGCGCCTTCGCCCCACCGACGGTTGCCGCCTCGATGAGACGACGATCGAGGTCGTCGTCGGTGTAGCCGCCGTCGATGGCCAGCGATCGCAGCATGGCGACGTCTTCCATCAGGTCCAGTGACGGCGATGATCCGAGGGAGTCGGTCCCGACGGCAAAGGGAACCCGCTCTCGTAGGAAGTCGGCGACCGGTGGCGGGTCGATACCGACCACGATGTTCGATCGAGGGCAGAGCGCAACGATGGTGCCGGTTCTCGCCATGATCGCTCGGCCGTCGACGCCGAGATAGACACCATGAGCGATATGGCAGTCGGGTCCGGTCAGACCGAGGTGTTCGACCAGTTCGGCTGCGCTCAAACCGGCGCCACCGCGCTCGAGGATGCCGAGCGGACGGTTTGCCACGATGCGGAGCCGATCGGCGAGCGAGCCCGTTCCCGATCGGTAGTACTCGTCCTCACCGTCGGACTCGGCAACGTGCACATGAAGCCGAACGCCGAGCTCGCGTGCGAGCGCGGCCATCGCCTCGAGGACCGGTTCTTCGAGGCTGTAGGGAGCGTGCGGCGAGATGCCGACGGTCGTCGACGGCGTGGTCGGTGCGTCGGTGATCGCAGCGCGGAGACGGGCGGCTTCGGTGCGGTGCCATGCATCGGGATCGGTGCCGATGAGTTCGAGGTAGGCCACGCCCGGAACGTTCCGGGCGAGGAGCGCATCGCGTGCAACGTAGTCGGTGACGATGTCGGCGATGCAGGTGATGCCTGCGGTCAGCATCTGATCGATGCCGTCGTTGGCGACGGTGAGCCAGTCTTCGTCGCGACGGGCGTCGTACTCCTCGACGAAGGCGATCGACCAGGCGGTGTAGTCGGCGTGGCTGGCCTCGCCGACGGCAGCGAACGAGGTGTACTGCAGGTGCGTGTGGGCGTTGACGAGTCCCGGCAACAGCACGCCCGACCACCGCTGCACCCTTGCGTCGGGGAACTGGGCGATCAGCGCGGTGGAGGGACCGACCCCCTGGACCCGACCGGAGGCAACGGCGATGCCCCCATCGGTGATGGCCGGTGAACCGACCGGCAGGACCACATCGGCGAGGTGGAGTGTGACCGGGCCGTTCACCATCGGCTGCTCACCACTGATGAGCGGCATCGATCTGCGCAGGGGTCGGCGTGTCGATGCGCAGACCGGCGGCCGACAGCTGGCTGGCTGCCACCTCGTCGTCGATGGTCTTCGGCAGCAGGTGGACCCCGGGCTCGAGATCGGTGCCGGCGAGGTAGTCGAGTGCTCGAAGTTGCAGGGCGAGTGAGAGGTCCATCACCTCGATGGGGTTGCCCTCGCCTGCCGAGGTGTTCGCGCAGTAGCCCTCGCTGACGGCGAAGACGGTTGGCCCATCGGGGACGACCAGTTCCCGGATGTTGCTGCGGACCGTGGCGCCCCAGGTGAGGTCCGATGGTTCGCCGGTGAGGGTGGTCATGGGATCGAACTCGGGTGGCCCGGCGCCACCGACGGCGATGACTGCGCCGTCCTTCATGGCGGCCACGTGGTCGGCGACGAGCGAATGGCCGATCCCGCTGGCGGTGATGGCGAAGTCGGCGTCGACGAGCGCTTCGAGCAGCGGCGCAACGCCAAGGCCATCGTGATGGGCAACCAGGGCCTCGACCGGATCGATCTCGGTCACGATCACCCGGGCGCCGAGGGCGCGAGCAGCAGCCGCAATGCCGCGTCCGACCTTTCCGTAGCCGACGACGACCACGACCTTGCCCTGCATTTGCATGTTGGTCGAGTCGAGCAGCGCCATGACCACCGACTGGCCGGTGCCGTAGACGTTGTCGAACAGCAACTTGGTACGAGCGTCGTTGACGGCGACGCACGGGACTCGCAGCAGACCCTCGGCTTCCATGTTGCGCAGGGGGCGGACACCGCTGGTCGTCTCTTCGGCAACGCCTTCGAGCTGATCGAGCACGTCGCTCCGCTCGGCGTGGATCCGGCGAACGACGCTCGCGCCGTCGTCGGCCAGGAGCTGTGGCCGAGTGTCGATGAACTGATCGACCAGCTCCAATGATCGCTTTGGCGTCGACCCTGGCTCGGCGAAGACGGGGATGCCGACGTCGGCAAGGGCGGCAACGACGGGTGCCTTTGTCGAGTTCGACGAACCCAAGACGGCCACCTCCGCGCCGAGCGAGGCGATGGCCTCGACGAGGCAGGCGGTCTTGGGTTCCAGCGTCAAGGCGATGCCGATGCGCTTGCCGGCGAGCCGACCCGACGCGCGAGCGTGGTCGGTGGCGGCGGCCAGGGCGGGCATGAAACTGTTCGCGAAATCGATCATGCCGCGGCCGATGTCGGCGTCGGACGAACGCAGTGTCATTGGTTCCCCCAAGAATGGAACGTGTCGGCTTCGAGGATCTCGGTCAGTGTGTCGGTCTGATCGTCGTCGAGGTGATCGAGTGTGATCCCCCGGCTGGCCAGCTTGGCCGTCGCGATCGCACGGTCGAGTTCGGCGGGGAACTGGTGGATCCCGGGCTCCAGGTCGTTGGATGCCAGATGGTGACAACCGAGGGCCTGGACCGAGAACGACAGGTCCATGATCTCGACGGGGTGTCCCAACCCGCCTGCGATGTTGACCAGCGCCCCTTCGGACAGCACATAGGTGGGCTTGGAGCCGAGCTGGTAGCGGGTGACACCGGGTCGCACCTCGGTGACCTCGTCGGCGGCGGCCACCAGCGCGGGCACATCGACCTCGTGGTCGTGGTGGCCGGCATTCGCCAGGATCACGTGCGGCTTCATGGCTTCGAAGTGGCGAGTGGTGACGGCACGGATGCCGCCGGTCGCGGTGATGACGATGTCGGCGGTCGACAACGCCGTGTTCAGATCGGCGACTTCGTGACCGTCGGTGTGGGCTTCGAGCGCACGGATCGGATCGACTTCGACGGCGGTGACCCGCGCCCCGAGGGCGTGGGCGTAGGTGGCGATACCGCGTCCGACCCACCCGTAGCCGACGACGACGACCCGCTTGCCCGGCAGCCGCAGGTTCGTGAGGGCGAGAATCGCCTGGATGGTCGACTGGCCCGTTCCGTAGCGGTTGTCGAACATGTGCTTGAGCGCGGCGTCGTTGGCGGCAACGACCGGCATCGGCAGCCGACCCAGGCGTTCGAGCTCTCGCAATCGGGCAACCCCGGTGGTCGTCTCCTCGGACACACCCTTGAGTTGGGCGTAGCGCTCGGGCTTGTCGCGGGCCATCCGGATGGTGAGCTCGCCGCCGTCGTCGATGACGTACTCCGGGTTCGAGTCGGCAACGCGCAGGAGGTCGGCTTCCCAGACTTCGTTGGTCGAGCCACGACTCGAATGGACCTCGATGCCTCGCTCGACCAGTGCGGCGGCGACGTCGTCTCTCGTCGACCATGGGTTGGAGCCGGCAGCGACGACGATGGCGCCGGCGTCGGCGAGCACGGTGGCAAGGAACGCCGTCTTCGCTTCGAGATGGACGACGACGGCAACACGCTTTCCTCGAAGTGAACCGTCGGTCAGACGTTCTCGAACGAAGCCGTCGAGGACCGGCGAACGTTGCCTCGCCCATTCGATGGCCTGGTGGCCGGTGGGGGCGAGCGCCGGATCGGCGATGCGAGAGCGGCCGGCTGGCGAATCGGTGGTCATAGTCTCCCGGCTTCGATGATGCGTTGGAGGAACTGTCCGGTTCGCTCCTCTCGAGGATGGCTGAACAGTTGGTCCGGCGGGGCCTCTTCGAGAATGCTCCCGGCGTCGAGGAAGCAGACTCGGTCGGCGACGTCTCGGGCGAAGCCCATCTCGTGGGTGACGATCACCATGGTCATGCCGTTGTTCTTGAGGTCTCGAATCACGTTCAAGACCCCACCGATGAGTTCGGGGTCGAGCGCAGCAGTGACCTCATCGAGCAGCAGTACGTCGGGGTTCGTCGCCAGCGCGCGCACGATGGCGACGCGCTGTTGCTGTCCCCCCGAGAGCCGGTCGGGATAGGCCTTTGCGAACTCGGCCATGCCCAACAGTTCGAGCAGCTCCATTGCTTTCACGTCGGCAACCGCTCGCTTGGTTCCGTGGACCTTGCGTGGCGCCAGCGTGACGTTGTCGAGCACGTTCATCGTCGGGAACAAGTTGTAAGACTGGAAGACGATGCCGACCCGCTTGCGGAACTCGACCTCGGAAAGACCACCGTCTTCGATGTCCGTGCCGTCGAGAAGCACCCGTCCGTGGTCGTAGGGGACCAGTCGACCAATGCAGCGCAGCAGCGTGGACTTTCCCGAGCCCGACGCCCCGATCAGACAGACGACCTCGTGCTCCTCGACCCGAAGGTCGATCGAGCGCAGAACGAGGGATGGTCCGTAGTACTTGGTGAGTTGGTCGACGTGGATCTTCGATTCGCTCATCGTGTCTGCTGCAATCGTCGTTGCTGATCGCGTCTGGCGTACCAGTCGGCAAACCGGGCGAGGGGAATGCTTGCGAACATGAACAGCCCGGCCGCAACGACGAGCGAGGAGTAGTTGAAGGTTCGAGCCGTGTAGATCTGCGCCTCTCGCACGGCTTCTCGAACGCCGATGATGGAGAGCAGAGCCACGTCTTTTTGCAGCGAAACGGCGCCGTTGAGCAGGGCGGGCGACACATTGCGCACGGCCTGCGGAATGATGGCGTAGCGAAGCGTCTGCCATTGGTTCAACCCAAGGGCCTTGGCTGCCGCACGCTGTCCGTCGTGAACGGCTTCGATGCCGGCGCGATAGACCTCGGCGGTGTAAGCGGCATAACTCGAGACGAGCGCAACGGTGCCCCAGAAGGTGGCCGACGACGGCAACCCGCCGAGCTGTAGTGCAGGAACACCGAAGCCGAGGAGCAGGATCCACAGCAGCGTTGGCATGCCGCGGAAGATGTCGATGTAGAGGACAGCGAAGAACCGAAACGGTGCGGCGATCGGTCCGGTGAACGAGCGCATCATGGCCAGTCCGAGTGAGACGATCAGGATGAGGATCTCGGCATAAACCCAGAGCCGCATGTTGACCCAGAAGCCGTCGAGGACGTCGGGGAACGACGCCCTCATGTCGGACCAGGAAAAGAACTGGCTCCTCACTCGGGGCCATTGCTCGGCCGAGCCGATCCACCAGATCAGCAGAAAGAGCATGACACCCGTGCTGATCACGGAGATCAGCACGGGCGTGTAGCGCTCGCGCGCGCTCAGTGTCTTGGGCGCCGGGGGTGGCGTCGACTCCGAGAGCGTCGTCATTGGAGGGTCAGCTGGCGGCGATCTCGGCGATCGTGCCTTCGCCCTGGAGCCATTCGACGGCGAGGGCGTCGAGCGTGCCGTCGGCGGTGAGTGCTTCGATGGCCACGTTCACGCACGGCGTGAGTTCGCTGCCATCGGTGAAGAGCAGACCCATCTGGTCACCCTGGGTCTGGTCGGCATCGGTCGGAAGCACACCCACGATGACACCGTTCTCGATCTCGACTGCGGTCAGGTAGAGCGCTGACGGCAGGGCGATGACGGTGGCATCGATCTGGCCGGCGAGCATGGCGGCGACGACGTCGACTTGGGTGTCATAGACGGCGACGTCTTCGATGCCGAGGGTGTTCTCGATGTAGTCGAGATCGGTGGTGCCGATGGTGGCACCCCAGGTGCCGGCCTTCAGTTCTTCGAAGTTGGTGGCGGTGGCGGCCGGTGTGCCGTCGAGGGCGATGACCGACTTGGTGCCGGAGTAGTACGGCAACGAGAAGTCGACGACCTCGTCGCGGTCTTCGGTAATCGAGTACTGCTGCATGTTGAAGTCGTACGGCTTGTCGCCGGGGGCGATGGCCTCATCGAAGTCACTGCGGGTCCAGACGACATCGGCGTCGGTGAAGCCCATCTTCTCGGCGATGGCGTAGGCAACCGCGCCTTCGAAGCCCTGCTTGTTCGTGGGATCGTCGTCGACCATCCACGGCTCGTAGGCTGGTTCTCCGGTGGCGATGGTCAGCTTGCCCGCCTCGGTGAGCGGCAGATTCTCGATCGAGCAGTCGAGTGCCGCTTCGTCGGTGGTGCCCTCGCTGGTGGTTTCAGCCTCGGACGCCCCTTCGGAATCGCCGCCGCTGTCGGAGCCACACGCAGCAGCGACGAGAGCGAGAGCAAAGAGCAGGGCCAGTAGTTGAGTCAATCGGGATCGCATGAACCCTCCCAGGTCGAAGTGAACGAATGAACCCGCTTTGTCTACCATCGTCGTGGCGCAGTTCGACCGGACTTCTCGCCAGTGGCATTACGAGTGGGTGAAGGTATCCGGGAGGTTGCGTACCATCAGCGCCTCCTCGTAGCGGTGCACCTCGACGAACCCGAGCCGTTCGTAGATGGCGCGAGCGGCGTGGTTGTCGGCCTTCACGTTGAGGCCGATCGAGCCGATTCCCAGGTCAGCAAGGGCGCGTACCACTGCGGCGGTCACCACGGTGCCAAGGCCCCGGCCACGCCGATCGGGGTGAACGAGCACACAACCAACGGCGGCAACGTCCATCGCCCGGCTGCAGACGTGGATGCCGGCCATGGCAACCAGGCGGGGCTCGCCGGCGCGTTGTTCGACGCCGCGTTGTTCGAACAGGCCGTAGAAGGGCCCGTCGTCGAGCAGCGTCGGAGTGAAGAACGAACCGGGGTCGATCCGGCTCGCCTGCAGCTCGTCGATGGCGCCGAGATCGCTCCGATCGAGGGGGCGACCGGCGTAGCCGTCGGCCGAGGGCGCGATCTCGTGGTTCGGCGCGATCTTTTCCAGGAACATCTTCACGTGCTCGCCCGCGGCGAATTCGACCGTGCGACCACAGGCAGCGAGGAACTCCGGGAACCCGACGTCGCCGGTGGCGAAGTAGCGATCGGGGAGCAGATGATCGACGTCTGCCCACAGCGCGAGCGCGCCTTCGGGGTCGTCGGCGTTGATGCCGTAGACGATCAGATCCGGCGGTTCGCCGGGCAGTCCGATCTCACCGATGGTCGACGAACCCCGCTGCCACCAGCGAGAACGCGACCAGTAAGCGTCGGTGAGGTCGCCGATGCCGTAGACGTGGATCGGTCGATCGTGTTCGAAATGCTCCCGCAGATCGGCGCGGGAGGGGCGCTCGATATCGGGGTGCAGCGCCATCGCTGCACCCTACCGAGCGAGGCGTTGTCAGCCCATCCCGCTGATGCTGGCAGCGATCGGTCCGAGCCCGATCGTGACGGAGACGGCGGCGGTGGCGAGGGCGGCAGCAGCAAACTTGATCTTGTTCATGGTGCAATATCCTTGTGGTTGAGCAACGATGCACCCAGAGAGAGGAGGCATCGTGACGTTTGATTCGAGAAATCCGGAATTTCTTTCCTCTGGTATCGACGTGCTCGATCCACCGACTCTCGATGCACCGTCTCTCGATCCCTCCACTCACGCGACACCTCGGCCTACCTCGGTCGCCCTCCAGCGCCGGCGTCGTCAGGTTTCGTGCGAGTCGCTCGGCGGCGCCAGCAATGCCGAACTGGTCGAGCGGGCCAACGTGGGCGACCGCCTGGCCTGGGAAGCACTGGTCGAGCGTTACGCCGGATTGGTCGAGGC
Source organism: uncultured Acidimicrobiales bacterium (assembly GCA_963698395.1). Lineage (GTDB taxonomy): Bacteria > Actinomycetota > Acidimicrobiia > Acidimicrobiales > SZUA-35 > JBBQUN01. The sequence goes on along the minus strand of CAVOQQ010000003.1, from coordinate 692,957 downwards.
CGTCGGTGCTCGCTACCGGCTCGATCGCCACGACATCAACGACGTCTCCCAGCTCACGTGGCTGCGGTTGACTCAGCATCTCGGTCGTCTGCACGATCCGGAGCGAGTGGGACTGTGGTTGCACACCACCGCTCGCCGCGAATGCGAGGCGCTCATCAAACGGTCGGGGCGGATGGCGCCGGCCGAGTTCGGTGACGAGCTCGCGAGCGGCGACGAACAGACCGAGGAATTGATCAATCGAGCCGAGCGAGCCCATCACCTCCGTCGAGCGCTTTCTCGTTTGCCCGACACCTGTCGTACCTTGTTGGAACTCATGCTGATCCAAGATCCACCTGCCCCATACACCGAGATCAGCGAACGGTGCGACATAGCCGTCGGCACCATCGGGCCCCGGCGCAAGCGCTGCCTGGCCCATCTGCGCCGTCTCTACAACGAAGTCTTTCCCGACCCTGACCCCGAAAACGAGGGACCACCGTGCCGATGAGCGATGACCAGCTGTTCGATCAGTTGCGAGACCTGCTGCGAGACCTGCCTGGTGACGGCGTGGTCGATCGGGCCAAAGAAATGTGGGATCTGCGAACCATCGACGAGGAGATCGCCACGCTGTCGTCGGACTCCTTCGAGCAGCTTCCGGTCGGCGTGCGTCGAGCCGCGAGTCTCGAACGCGACCTCCTGTTCGAGTTCGGCGATCTCGAGCTGGCCGTCCGATTCGACGGCCCCGACATGCTGGGCCAGATCCTCGGAGAACCGGTTTTGTCGGCCCGACTGATCACCCTCGACGGCGATCAGCAGCTCGACGTCGATGACCTCGGCAGCTTCCTGACCGCTCGACCAGCGAGCAACGTCATTCGAGTGGCGCTGGTGACCCAATCGGGTCGTCGCCTCTCGACCGAGTGGGTCAGGTTGTAGCCACGGAACCTTCGACCACAAAGCGGCCCGAACACTCGGGCGAAGAACTGCTTGCGCTGGTCGAGAGGCTTCGGGCCGATGGTGTTCCGAAAGAAGTCGAAAGCGAACTCCTCGAGGTCGTCGAATCAGCGAGCTCGGTCGCGGCTCGGTGTTCGGCCAGCTGCGCCCTCGGGCTGATCGCTCGCCAGCGAGGAGACTTCGAGCCTGCTGGTGGCCATTTCGAGCGTTCGGTCGCGAGTGATCCCTCGTCGGCCGTTGCGGCGCGGGCGCGGATCTACTGGGCGGGCATTCGCATGCGAATGGGTGAGTTCGACCGGGCCGAGGAGCTCCTCGACGCAGCGCTGCCGCATCTCGGCGAATCCGATGCCCCGCTGTTCGAATTGCAGTCAGGCTTTCTTGCCGACTTACAGCAACGCTATTCGGACGCGCTCGCTCACTATGGCCGAGCAGTCGAGCTCGCATGGGAGGATTCGAACTCGACGGTCCGCTCGCTTGCGCTGAACAACCGAGCGATCGTCCGACAGCGCTTGGGTTTCCTCGACGAAGCCGAGTTCGACTTTCGTTCGATTCTCGTTTCTTCGGTCGGTGACGACCGGCTCGATGGCATGGTGCAGCACAATCTCGGCGCGGTGCTGGGACAGAAAGGCGCCGTGCGCGAGGCAATCGACCGCCTGGATCGAGCAGCCGTCTCCCGTACCGGTCAGGGCATCGACGGTGGGCAGGCGCTCATTGCCGAGACCGAAGTGCTGTTGGGCGCTGCGCTCTTCGACGAGTGTCTGGACACCGCGAACTCTGCGCTGGCACTCGAGCTGGTGAGACCGGGCGAACCGTCGCTCGAGGTGCCTGATCTGCTCGTGCTGGTTGCCCGAGCCTCGCTGCGAGCGGGTGATCTCGAGGTCGCTCGCGAAGCCGTCGTCAAGGCGATGGAGCTCTACGCCCAACAGGGGCGTGCCGTCAGCGAGGCGCAGTGTGCGATGCTCGTTTCGCTGCTCGAGCGCCACGAGATTCCCGACATCGGTCCCGATGAGCCGGGAGCCGACGCGGTCTACGAGGCCTTGATCGCCCTCGGCGAGCACACATCAGAGGTTGCCTCGGCTTGCTGGAGGGCCGCCACGAGGGCCGTGGATTCCGAGCGCAAGCAGCTGCGGGTCCTCGGTCACTACGCCCAAGCTCGCCTCCACCTCGAACTCCGCGACCCAGCGGCGGCCAAGGCCGAGGCCGAGCTCGTGATCGGCACGCTCGCCGACCACACGGCCGACATCAATGCGGTCGAGCTTCGCGCCGCACTGGTCTTTGGTTTGGTCGACATCGAGGGGCTGGCGATCTGCATCGCGAACGCCGGTGATCCGCTCGATCTGGCGTGCCTGATCGATCAGGCGAACACCGTGGTCCACTCGATCGCTCCGCTCTCCGAGGCCGACACCGAGTTCATCGCCCAGCTCGAGGAGCTCCGATCGTCGATCAAGGCCCGTGATCCGGCAACGGTCGACCGTGCCGAGGTCGACTCGCTCGAAGTTCGCCTCCGTTCACTCCACCGGCGAATGGAGCGACCGAAGGCGCCGCTCGCCGACGCCATCGGCATCGAGCGTCTGCTCGAAGACGGCTGCAGACAGTCCCTGGCGCTGTTCGCCGAATCCGACGGCCATCTCTGGCGTCTGATCCTTCCCCAATCGACCGCCGGTGTTGGTGAGGCGACGCTGGTCGACCTCGGTTCTCGTGATGCGCTCACCAGCGCCATCCGTCGGGTCCGTCACGTTTCCGATGGCCTGGCTCGCCGGCCGTCGCCCATCCCTGATCAGTTGATCGACGCCCTCGACCGTCGGGCTGCCGAGCTCGACGAACTCCTGTTGTCCGGTGTCGAGATCGAACCCGAGGCCGAGGTGATGCTCTTCCCCGGCCGGTTCCTCACGTCGGTGCCGTGGCGTGTTCTGCCGAGTGTGAAGCAGTGGCGAGTCGGCATCAACGCCGGCACACCGCTGGTCTGTTCCCTCGACCATGTGAGTGCGCCATCGGCGTCGGAAGACATGCGGGCGTTGATCGTCGCCGGTCCCGGCCTCGGTGGCGGGATCGCCGCCGAGGTCGAAGCGGTGGCGGCGATGTACCGGGACCCGCTCGTACTGACCGGTGCGGCGGCGTCCGTTGCGGCCGTGCTCGAGGCATTCGAGACCGTCGACATCGCCCACGTTGCCGGCCACGGATCGCTGCATCCGAAAGACCCGCTGATGGCGATGATCACGCTCGCCGACGGGCCGCTCACGGTCTACGACATCGAGATGGCCAATGTGACGCCGCCGATGGTGGTGTTGGCTTCGTGTCTCGTCGGCTCCGGCGGTTCGACCGGAAGCAACGTCAGCTTCGGTTTCGCCTCAGCCATGGCCGCCCGCGGGACTCGCCAGCTGATCATCTCGCCCGTCGAACTCGACGATGACAAGACCGCGCTCGTCATGCCGGCGTTGCATCGAGCCTTGGCGGCGGGCGCGTCGGCTCGGGACGCACTCGACTCGTTGCGATTCGATCAACTCGATCTCGAACGCGTCGCCGACAGCCTCCTCGCCGTCGAGGCGCACTCGCTCACCTGACCGACACCGGTGGTCACGCCCGAGACCACGAACGGTCGGCGCTGGAGCCCGATTTCGATCACCACAGCCGGTGGTTCACCGAGATGGGCTCGACGGCCGACGGTTCCGGGTCGGGGTGTGTCGGTTCGGCCGGCGAGTCGGCCGTGGGTCGAATCGGTTCAGTCGGCGAGGATGGCGAGGAGTTCGTCGCCGAAGCGCTGGAGTACGACGCTGCGCTGGGGCAGCGTGTCGAACACACCGGCGCTCAGTTTGGTCGGCCGATCGGCGATCCAGTGGGCAACGAGCTCGTCGGAGGCCACCTCGGTCGGCGACAGGCCCAGGTCGGCGGCCACCCGGGCTCGCCAGTCGATGACTTGGCTGGCGGTGGCGCCGGCCTTGCCCATCAGGCAGTAGAGATGGAGACCCAGCTTCTTCTCGCCGGCGTTGAGGCGTTCGGTGCACGCCGCGCAGGTGGGCGGTGCACTGCGAGCCTTGGTCTTGGTTGCCGACGTCCGGGCACCGCCCCGTGCCGACGAACCGTTCGATCGCCCCCCGCCTGTCCGCCCGCCGCCGGCCCGAGCCGACCCGGATCGGGTACCGGCTCCGGTGCGGGGTCCGCCCGCTGGACGCACGTGCGCAGGGAGGATGGCGTCGACGAACGACGAACGCTCCTGGTTCATGGTCCAGCCCTTGGCCGTCGTCTTCGAGGTGGCGTGGGTGATGGTCAGATGTTTCCGAGCCCGGGTGATGGCGACGTAGAAGAGCCGCCGTTCCTCCTCGATGGCCTCGCCGCCGGCCGTGACCGCCTTGTGGTACGGCAACATGCCTTCGGCCGCTCCGTACAGCACGACCTGGTCCCACTCGAGACCCTTGGCTTTGTGAATGGTGGCAAGTGTCACGGCGTCGGTGGCCGGCTCGGCATCATGGGTGGCCGATTCGAGGAAGGCGAGTCGGAGATCGGCCGCGCTGATCGGGGTGCCGGTGTCGGCCATGTGGTTGCTGGCGAAGGCCTCGGCCTGCTCGACCAGGGTGGACTGGTACTCCCACTTCTCGAGCGCCGCGCCTTCGCCCGCGGGAGCCCGATCCGGATGCCACCCTTGCCGCTTGGCGGTCTGGACGAGGAGTTCGAGACCATTGCGATCGCCATCGGTGCGAGCCGCCTGACCGAACGGGCGAAGGATGCCGAGCACGGCGTCGGTCTCGTAGAACAGGCTGTTGCCGAGCACCCGGAACGGGATCGATCGGCGCCGCAACAAGCCCTCGAGCGCCGCCGACTGGAAGTTGAGACGAAACAGGACGGCCATTTCCGACCAGGCGACGCCGCTACGACTCGCTTCCTGGAGCGCGTCGAGTACCTTCAGCGGCTCGACGTCGGTCGAGGGCGCTTCGACGAGGCGGGGGAGTGGACCGGTACCGCGCTGGGCCACCAACGCCTCGGGTTTGCCGACGCTCCGTGAGGTGAGATTGGCAGCGGTGACGATCTGCTCGGTCGATCGGTAGTTCCGGTTCAGATAGCGGACCTCGGAGCCCGGCCAATGCTTGGCGAAGTCACGCAAGAAGGACGGCTCGGAACCCTTGAACGAGAAGATGGTCTGTCGTGGGTCGCCGACCGCACAGAGCTGGCCGGTGCGGCCGAGCAGAGCGGCGAGGAACGCCTGCTGCGAAGGGTCGATGTCCTGGTACTCGTCGACCACGATGGTGCGCCATTCGTCGTGCACGGTGGCCGCGATGGACGGGTCGTCTTCGATCAGCCCGGTGGCGAGTGAGAGGTAGTCGCCGAAGTCGACGAGCAGCTGGTGCTCCTTGTGCTCGATCCACTTCTCCCACGCGTTGGCCACCTGCGTGCCGGGGCGTCCGGTCGGCAGCAGATCAAGGCGCGCGATCGAGCTCGGTGTCTCCAAGCGAGCCTGCGCCAGCTCGATCTCGGCCTTCACGTCGGAGACGATTGCCATCTGGTCGGGATCGATGCGCTTGCCGCCGTAGATGATGCGCTTGAGCGGGGCCCAGGTGTCGGTGACGAGCTGACGCTGGGCCGTCTCCGGGTCGAATCGTTTGACCAGGCCGAGAGCAGCCGAGTGGAAGGTCTTACAGGTGGCAGCGGGAACGCCGAGCTGGATCAGTCGACCGCGCAGCTCCCCGGCGGCCTTGCGCGAGTGGGTGACGGCGAGGACGTGTTTCGAAGCCATGTCACCGGTCGCATGAAGATGCGCGATCCGATGGGCAACGGTGCGGGTCTTGCCGCATCCGGCCCCGGCGATGACGCAGAGCGAGTCCCCCCGCCAACGCACGACCTCGGCTTGTTCGGGGTCGAGCCCGGCGAGTATCTGCTCTACGTCCAACGTCCTCACCCTTCGAAGGCTGACGGTGAAATCCGCAGAATGCAACCATCAAGACGGACAGATGTTCGATTGCGACTACCGGGGAGCCACGGAGCGGATTGCGACTTCGAGTTCGTCGAGCGCTCGAGCCGTCGCACCGGGCTCGTGCTCGGCACTGAATTCGGCGGCCTCGATCGCACGCAAGGCCCGTGTCACTGCATCGGGATCGACACCGCGCTCGGCCAGCACGTCCAACCGTTCGCGCAACGTGGCAGTCTCGGGCCAGGTGACGTCCAGCGACCGCCCGATCCGATTCAGGCGCTCGACGTCCGAGGGCAAACGTGCGGTGCCGCTGCGTCGAGACACGAGCCACGTGAGCAGACCCGCCGACACGACGAGTAGGGCAAGGAGGCCGATCGACGACCAGGGGAAGGCGGTACTCGGCAGGTCGTCTGGGTTCTGCTCGCCGGCCAGCGGCACGGCGGACGTCGGGTCGAAGCTCTGCCACCCGATCCCCGCGAAATACACCTCGGTCCACGCGTGGGCATCGGTGCCTCGCGACAGCCATTCGCCGGCGTCGGGGTCGTACTCACCGGGGACGTAGCCGACCGCGATCCGGGCGGGCACGCCGAGTGAGCGAAGCATCACCGTCATCGAGCTGGCGATCTGTTCGCAGTAGCCCTCGTGGCGCTCGAACAGCAATCGATCGACAGGGTCGACCCCGCGGGGCGCCGGGGGCACGTCCGTTCGGTAGACGATGTTGGCGGCGAACCAGTCCTGCAGCGCCATCACCTTGTCGTAGGTCGTGTGGGCGTCGGCGGTGATCTGTAGCGCAAGAGCGGCGGTTTCGTCCGACACGTCGTTCTCGACGGCGTAGCGCCGGCTCACCGTCGGCGGCACGAGTTGGGCGAACTGGTCGGCGGCTCGCAGCCGTACGGCGTCGACCGGGATGATGGCGCTCTCGACGGTCCACTGAGCGCCGGCCGACAGTGGCCGTGTCGGTCGAATCGAGTGGTCATCGATGCCCCAGAGGCCCTCGAAACCGTCGAAGTGCAGCACTTCCATCCGATCGGCGGCCAGAAACACATCGAGTCCCGCCTGCTCCACGGTGAAGGTCTGGACGAGTATCTCGGATCCGATTGGCGTGGTGCCGGGTTGGAGCTCGAGGGTGCCGGCCGGCGTGATGAACGATTGCGTTCGTCCGTCGTCGGTCCAGTACCGGCCGTCGTAGTCCCCATAGGTGAGGCCTCGCCAGTACATCGCCCGGTCGGACCGCACTCGAAGAACGATCTCGTCATCGAGCGATGGCGTGTCACCTGCGTCCAATCGGCCGGAGAGCCCAGGGTGCGATTGCAGCTGGTCTCCACCGTCGTGACCGGGGCTCCACTGGAGCGACGGCGGTCGGCGGTTCGTGTCGGGGAGTGCATCGTTGGCGACGGCGGCGCTGCCGACGGCGGTGACCATGACGGCGAGCATGATCGGGAGGACCAGCAGCGGTTGGGCGAGCGGACGGTGACTCACCCCGATGCGTCGGAGGGGGATCGGATCCGGACTGAACTCGGCCACCACCCTCGTGATGAGCATGGTGACGAAGCCGGCGACCACCCAACGGGTGTCGACCATGGTCACAGGGTCGCGCGACGTCGCGAGACTGACGGCCTCCATGATCGCTGGCCCGAGAAGCGCGATCGAGACCGCAGCGGATCCGAGGGCTCGTCCCCGCACCATCCAGCCCGCCAGCATGAAGCCGACGGTGAAGACGAGCACGGCGGCCAGCTGATGTGTCGCTGTTCGCTGGAGTGTGGAACCCACGAGTGCGAGTCCGAGCATGGCCAGGACCCACCGCGGAGCCGGTGCTCGACTCGGCTGAGGGATGCCGAACATCCCGACGCCGAAACAGGCGAGGACGACGAACCATTGCGTGCTCGTCGGCTGCACGGCGGCCACGGACATCAGCACGCTCGTCGTGCGGAGGGCAAGGATGTGGACGCGTTGTTCGGCTTGGAGCGAGCCGGTCATGACACCGCCACTGAGCGGTCGTCGATGACGAGGCGAGCGCCGTCGATGTCGAGTGACGGCTTTGGTCCGGGAACGGCATGAGCCAAGGCGTGGTGGAGGTCGCTCAGCCCTGTCAGCTCGTGGTGCGTGAGCTTCGGGGCCGGGCGAGCGGTCGCTTGATGTGGCAGGGCACGGCGACGCTCCATCGGTGGCGTCGCTGTCTCGTCGGCCTGATGGGTCACGAGGGTGACCTGCACGCCGGCGCGCCACGCCTGCTCGACGGCGAAACGAGCGAGACCGAGTGTGTCGTCGAGACGAGTCGCGACCGGGTTCGTCGCAACGATCGTGAGCGGTGGCGGTTCGAACGGCATCAGCGCACGCTCGCGCACCATGATCTCGCTGGTTCTGGCCACGCTCTGCCAGTGCACGTCCGCCGGTCGATCGCCGGGCCGGTAGGGGCGAACGCCGATGAGATCCGGCTCGGTCGGCGTCGTGATCGACTGCAGGTACGAGACGACGTCGGGATGGGCAACGGCTCGCGGGAGTGCGAGCATGGACGTCGGTGGCGCGATCGTCGACTCGGTCACGAAGCCGATGAGGCCGAGGAAGGCGCCGGCAGCGACGGTGATCGTCACCTCGTCCACCGGCCCGCGTCGCGGTGCGGTCGATGGCAGCGAACCCTGGATGTCGGTCGGCCCTCCTGCCTTCTCCGACGAGAGGCCATCGGTGAAGTGGGCGATGATCGGGCCACCGATCGGCCATCGGATGGCGACCGGTACCTCCACGAGCGAGTCGACGTCCGCAGTGGCAGGCAGCTTCGCAGAGACCTTGATCGATCGGACCAGGACGGCGCTCAACAGGCCGTCGCCGATCACGAGGAAGAGGAAGGCGAACATGAGGAAACGAAGGCCGCGATGGCCATTCATCGAGAGCAGGTAGAGCACCGGGGCGATCGCGATCAGGACCCAGGCCTCGGACATGAACATGATCCGGCGACGCCTGACCATCGCCTCGGTCGCCACTGCCGATCGAGGCGATGGTGCGTTTCGTGCGGTAGCGGTGAGCACGAGAAGGTTCAGCGGCTGACGATGGGAGCGTTCGCTCGTTCGGCTGCCACGACGACCCGATTCGTCAACGACTCGAGCGTCACGCCCGGTTCGATCAGGCGGTGGGCCAGACAGGCGGGCGCAAGGGTCTTGATGTCATCGGGCACGACGAAGGTGCGACCCTCGAGTACGGCCAGGCCCTGTGCCATGCGAAGCAACGCCCGGGACGCTCTGACGCTGACGTAGCCGTCCTCGCGAACGTCGTCGCAGATGTCGAGGAGGTAGTCGGTGATGGTGTCGGCGATGTGCACGGCGGCAACGGCTCGGCGTACCTGTGCCCACGCCGATGCCGGCAGCGCAGCCGTCAGCTTGCCTGCCAGCTCGGGACCGCTCGCTTGGCGGAGGAGTTGGCGTTCGGTTGCTCGGTCGACGGTGCCCAGCGAGAGCGCAACCTCGAACCGGTCGAGTTGGCCGGTCGCCAACTCGAACGTGCCGGACGAACCGGTGGGGTTCATCGTTGCGATCACGAGATACGGGTCCGGGAGGGGTCGAACGGTGCCTTCGATCGAGATCTGGCGCTCCGCCATGACCTGCAAGAGCGCGGACTGCGAGCGTGGCGAGATGCGGTTGATCTCGTCGACCAGGATGACGTTTCCGAGGAGCGGACCCGGTCGGTAGCGCCAGTCGCCGGTCTTCTGATCGAGCACGACCGAGCCGGTGAGATCGGTCGGGAGGAGGTCGGGACTGCCCTGCACCCGACGGAACTCGCCGCCGACCACACGGGCGGCAGCCGAGGCGAGCGTGGTCTTGCCGACGCCGGGAACGTCGTGGAGCAGTACGTGACTGCCCGTCATGATCGCCGCCGTCATGATCCGCACCTGACGAGCCTTGCCGATCAAGATCGAGCTGAGCTGGCGCTCGATCTGGTGTCCGACCTCGGTCAGTGACGGTCGCTGGTCCTGCGTCGACGACGGGGTGGGCGGCGTCGGCTCTGGCATCCCGGGCATGGGCGGATGCAGGGTCGTCGAAGAGGACATGGGCAGGTCATCGACGCACTTTGGCGGTGCCTTGAGAACGTGCGATGAGCCCGGCCGGCCCGCGTTCGTTCAGCCTTCGGCGACTCGGCGCAGATCCTCGTTTCGGAGGTCGATGAGTGCCTCGAGATGGCGGCGAAGGGCCACACGTTCGGCGATCACACCGAGTGGCCCCAGGGGTGCGGCGAACTCGACGATGTCCCGCATCTCGGTCTCCTCGCCGACCTCGGCGAAGAGGTGCTCGTGGCGGTACGAAGCGAAGGGGCCCTTCAGTTGCGTATCGACGAAGGAGTACGGCGGGTCGTACTCGGTGATCACCGAGGTGAGCTGCCACCAGATACCGAAGTGTTTGGCTCGCCACGTCACCTCGTCGCCCAGTGCCATCGAGCCCTGCCGGACGCCACCGACGATCTGTTCGCCGGTGTCGGAGAAGGATTCGAGGTGGAAGTCGACACTCAACGACAGGGCAAAGACCCGCTCGATCGGCGCAGCGATCCGTACGGTTCGTTCAAATCGGACACTCACGCTCTGGCCTCCATCGGTTGCCGTTCGCTGCTCGAGCCGACCTACCCCGCCCTCGAGCGCCCGAACCGGGTTGTTCCGCCGCCGAAGCAGTGAGGAGAGACGGTCGGTCGGCCGCCGAAGACGACGTGGCGACCGGTCTCCCCGTGGATCAAATCGTTTCGGAAGCGATTCTGCGGGAAGAATGGACCGGTGGTCCACCGTCGCCTCTACCGCTCCGCCGTGAGGTGGCTTCCCCTGCCGTTGCTGCGCCCGGTCGTGCCGCCCCTTGCGCTCGCCGACCGGCTGATTCGCCGCCGCTGGTGGATCGAGACGAAGCGGGTTGCCGAGCTCGACCCGACACCGGTCGAGGCTCGTGGCGATGATTCCCAGCCCATCGGCGATGGCGTGGGCGACCTCCTGGTGAGGCGGTACGAGATCGGGATCGCTGGGGCGAGCGTCGAACCGGTGGAGCTTCTGGATCGATTCCGTCAGGACCCAGACGACTTCGCGCCGATCGAGTACGCCGAGTTCACCAGCGGCCCACTCTGCGATGGCTTGCGCTTCACCATCGATCTGGCCGGTCCGTGGCGGGGTCCCGTCGAAGTCGTGCTCGATGAGCCGGATCGGATTCGGCTTGCGACACTCGAAGATCACATGGAGGCGGGCTGGATCGAGTTCAGCGTCATCGGCGGGAACCGGCCGATCCTGCGCATCGAGTCGACGGCTCGGGCGGGAAGCCGAGGATTCTGGCTCCTGCATGATGTGCTCCCCTTGGCGTGGTGGGTGCAGACCGACATGTGGTCGCACGTCTTGGAGTCGATGGCAGCATCGGTCGGCGTCGACCCCTTGCCCCGGGTCCAGGTGACCACCTGGCGAGACGCCGACTGACACTCGCGGTCGTCTCCAGCGCTCGGTGGCCGGTCCGGGCGTCGTCGTGGGGTCACGGCGTTTGGGTCAGGAGCGACGGTGTGACCATCGGCGTTCCCGGCTCATGACGAGCCAAGGTTGACTAGCTTGCTTTCCATGGCTTCCGAAACGATGCAACCGGACCTGGTGCTGCGTTGTGAGGGGTTGACTCGTCGATTCGGTGACCGCACCGCGGTCGACGACGTCTCGTTCGAGATCGCTCGTGGCGAAACCTACGGCCTGCTCGGCCCGAATGGTTCGGGGAAGACCACCACCATCTCCATGCTCGCCGGCATCTTGGTCCCCGATGCCGGCTCGGTTCAGCTCGCCGGCAAGCCACTCACGCCTCGGTCGATCGAGGCGAAGCGGGCGGTTGGTCTCGTCCCACAGGAGATCGCGCTGTACCAAGATCTCACGGCGGCGGAGAACCTGCGTTTCTTCGGTCGGCTCCAGGGCCTGAAGGGCAAGCAGCTGCAGGCGCGGATCGCGTCGGTCCTCGAAATCGTCGGCGTAGCGGACCGAGCCGACGATCGAATCGACGAGTTCAGCGGCGGCATGAAGCGGCGGGTCAACATCGCCGCCGGGATGCTGCATGAGCCGCAACTGATCATTCTCGACGAGCCGACCGTCGGCGTCGACCCGCAGAGCCGCAACCAGATCCTCGAGAGTATCGAGGTGCTCGGCGGTGAGGGCGTTTCGGTGCTCTACACCACGCACTACATGGAAGAGGCGGAGCGTCTCTGCGATCGGATCGGCATTCTCGACGGTGGTCGTTTGATCGCCGAGGGTACACAGGCCGAACTCATCAGTCGGGTGGGGGAGTACGACCTCGTCATCGTCGAGACACCATCGTCGGACGACGAGGCGTTGATGACGGCGATCAGCGGTCTTCCCGGTGTGGCGTCGGTCGAGGTGACGACCCGTGGGGTCGAGGTGTCCACCACCGATGGTCGGGCAACGCTTGGTCCGTTGGTTGCGGTGTTCACCGCCGGTGATGCCGAGATCGTCGGTGTACAGCTGCGTGAGCCCAATCTCGAAGCGGTCTTCCTCGACCTCACCGGTCGAGCCCTGCGTGACGCATGAGCGTGTTCACGATCGCCCGTGCCGAATTGCTCCGAGGTTTGCGTTCCCGCGCCGCCATCATCACCGCGTTCGTTGCGCCGCTGGCGATGGCCATCGTGTTCGGTTTGATGTTCAGCTCGACGTCATCGGTCTCCTTCTCGATCGGATTGGTCGATGCGGCGGGGTCACCGATCTCGGGACCGATCGTTGCGGCGATGGTCGACGGGGAGAACGACAGCGTCACCTTCATTCGCTTCGACGACACGGCGGGGGCGATGGCCGGCGTCGAGGATGGCGACGTCGGTGCGGCGATCGTGTTCGAAGAGGGCCCCGGCGTGGCCGGGCTCGGGTTGACCGTCATCGAGAATCCGGAGACGTCGCTCACCGGCCAGGTGGCCCGGTCCATCGCCTCGAGTGTCGGCACGTCCATCGAGACCGGCGGTCGACCACCGACCGAGTTCACCGAGCTCGAGCTCGGTGGTCGAGATCTCTCGGCTCCCGCCTACTTCGGGGCGTCGATGGCCATCCTGCTCCTCTTCTTCTCCACCGGAATGGCGGCACAGTCGATCCTCGAGGATCAGCAGAACCGAACCCTCGATCGGATCCTGTCGGGCCCGACCACCTTGTGGTCGGTGCTCATTGGAAAGGTGCTCGCTGTCGGCGTGCTGGCGATCCTCGGGTTCGTGACGGTGTGGATCGTGACCACACTGATCTTCGGTGCCAACTGGGGCAGCCCGTTCGCCGTGATGTTGCTCATCGTCGCCACGGTCGTTGGGCTGGCCGGCGTTGCCACGTTCGTCGGTGGCATGGCGAGAACTCCCCAGCAGGCGGCAACGCTCACCGCAGTCGTCACGTTCGGATTGAGTCTGTTGGGCGGCAACTTCACCGGTCCGGCTGACGCCCCTGCGGCGTTGCGATCGCTCCGGTCGTTCACACCGAATGGTCGAGCGCTCGAAGCGTTCACCGAGTTGAGTGTCGACGCTGCCTCGATCGGCTCGATCAGCACCACGTTGGCGGTGCTGGTCGGCTTCGGTTTGTGCTTCGGCACGATCGGCCTCGTGCAGCTGCGACGAACGGTCGGCGACTGATGTGGTCCTCGATTCGCGCGTTCGTGGGGGCGCAGCTTCGCCAACAGAGTCGTGACAAGACCTCGGTGTTCTTCATGCTGATCCTTCCCTTGGGGATCATGCTCATCATCGGGACCACCTTCGGCGGGGTGCAAGCGCTCGAGATCGCGGTCGTTGGCCCCGCCGACGACACCACTGCGGCCATCGTCGAGCAGCTCGACGCCCAAGATGGCATCGAGGCCGAACGACGCGACGACCTCGATGAGGTGACGGGCGAGATCCGCCGGTTCGACCTCGAGGGGGCGGTCGTCCGCAACGACGACGGCTCGTACGGCTTTCTGGCCAACGATGCCAACGCGTCGGGCTTTGCCGCCCGGGCGGCAGCGCAGCGGGTCATCGACCGATTCGAAGCCGGTGTCGACGAAGCGTCGGTGGTTCCGGTGTCGCTGGTTTCGGTCGGTGACGACCGGTTGGCATCGAAGGGGGCCTTTGCGCTGACCGCAGCACAGAACCTCGTGCTGTTCGTGTTCATCAACTGCCTGGGAGCGGCGGCGTTGCTGGTGCGGGCTCGCCAATCCGGTGTGTTGCGGCGAAGCATGGCGGCACCGGTCAGCGCCGGAGCGATCGGCATCGGCATCGGCGCCGGGTGGATGGCGCTCGCCATGGTCCAGACCGGCATCATCATTGCCGTCGGTGCACTGGCCTTCGGTGTCGACTGGGGGAATCCGATGGCCGCAGCCGCCCTGGCCGTGATCTTCGGTCTGGTCGGTTTGGCCACCGGCATCTTGTTGGGATCACTGTTCACCTCCGAGCAGACCGTCGGGGCGGCAAGCCCGCCGATCGCTCTGGTGCTGGCTGCCATCGGGGGCTGCATGGTGCCGAGCGAGTTCTTCCCGCCGATCCTGCAAAGCGCAGCGAAGTACACGCCGCACTATTGGGCGCTCGAAGGGTGGAAGAAGCTGATGTTCGACGATGCAACGCTCAGCAACATCGCGTCCAACCTGGGCATCTTGGCCGCCTTTGCTGCGGCGCTGCTTGCTCTTGGCGGCACCGCGTTGCGACGGGCGATGACGGCCGGTTGACCGAGGCCGATCGAGCACGCTCCGCTCCCTTCGGCCTACGTTGAATGCCATGGCGGTGCACACGTTCCACTTGGCAGAGGTCGGGCCGAGAACGACGATGAGGGCAATCCTCCGGCCGCCGACGCAAGCGACGGTTCGCGGCCTGATCAACGCGGAATGCATGACGACCATGGAACTCGGCCTGCCGCTCGCTTCGCCTTCGCGGCTCCAGCCACGGCGGTTGGGTGTGTTTGCTGCCTGGGAGCGTGAGGCAGCAATCGATGACTTCCTGGCCTCGCCAGGCCTCGGCTCGTCGCTCGCCCATGGTTGGCACGTCCGGCTCGAACTCCTGCGTCGTTGGGGCCACATCTCGGGCTTCGACGAGCCGGTGCGGGTGACCGAAGAGCACGACGCCGACGCACCGGTCGTTGCGGTGACCATGGCTCGACTGAAGCTGCCGCAGCTTCCACGGTTCATCCAATGGGGGAAGCCGGTCGAGCTGCTGGTGCGGGACCACCCGGCGGCAACACTGGCTGTCGCAGGGATGCGGCCGCCACGCCTCCTCGCCACGTTCTCGATGTGGCGGAGCCAGCACGAGATGATCGACATGGTGGGTGGCACCAGCGACCGGCCCGATGCTCAGCGTCACGTCGCCGCCATGGCCGAGCAGCGACGCAAGGACTTCCACCACGAGTTCGCTGCTCTGCGATTTCGGCCCCTGGCCGAGTACGGGGTGTGGCAAGGTCGCAGCGCCATCGTGCCCGCGACCTGAGAGCGCGGGTCGTCCTCGGGCCGGTGCGACGCCCGGCGCCGACGACGACCGCCTGCGGAAGGTCAGCGCTCATCCCCCGGCGCGCACCCGCTCTCGGAAGGTGTCAGAAACGACCACGAACGGCTGTTTTTGACGCCTTTCATTCTGTCACGACGAGGCAGCCCCTGGTCGCCCGGGTTCAACGGTGCCCGAAGCCGCTATTCTCGACCACGGAGAGATGGCAGAGCGGACGATTGCGTCGGTCTTGAAAACCGTTGTGGCTTCACGGTCACCGGGGGTTCGAATCCCCCTCTCTCCGCCAAGTAACCCGCCTTGTCGAGATTGGTATCCCGACTGCTGGGCAGGCTCCTAGGAGTAGCCGAGTCGACGAGCAAGATCACCGGCGATCGTGTCAAATGCAGCGATGTCGGTGTCGTCGAGATGGTCTTTCCATGCTTCGTCGATCGCTATCGCCCTACGATTGAATCGCATGGGGTTGCCCCGCACCTGGTGGCTGGTCAGAGTCAACATGGCCCCGACGTCGAGGTGTGAGGGGTCGACTCCGATCCAGGCGAACAGGTCTTGCAGCACCTCGCCCGTTCTCGTCGTCAAGTCCTCGTAGCGAACCGTCATGACGCGATCGTGGTGGTCGGCGGCGAAGTCGAGGATCGCTGCGTGGGTGCTCGCCCAATGCATCGCCGCCTCGGGAGCGGGTGTGCCGTCCCACTGCCGAGCCGACCACAGGTAGGCCCGGCCATCACGAACGATGTGGACATATCGCCGCTCTTGTGATGTTGGGAGATTCGACACCCATGCCAGGTGTTTGCTCGAGTCGATCACGACGGTGGACCCCGCCCGGTGTGCCGCAGCCGCGATGAGGGCGTCGACGTCGACGACGCGATCCTCCCCGGACGCCAAGTACGCGGGCGCGAGGGGGCCCCAGAATCCGCACGCATCCAGGGGCACGCGGCACGAGCAGATGAAGCGCTGGCGGAAGTCGTGCGGAAGCGTGTCGAGCTCCCCCGCTGTGAACACCTGGGGATGGGACTCCAGCAGCAAGCCGAGCAACGTGGAGCCACAGAATCGCGTTCCCAGGAGGTGCACGCTCTCGGGAGCGGTCCCGGGGTCGTCATCGTCGGGATCGAGTGCAGATTGCCGAACGGTGTAGGGGTCGGGAATCCCCAGGTGGCCGAAGCCTCTGCGCCGATCGGCGCACGATGGCTGGCATCGGCATCGTTGTGGCGATGAGCAGACGGGAATCAGATGGAGGGGAACGCGTAGGCGCAACGCCTCGGCCAGCAACCAGTCGACCGTCTGGCCGCTCGTTGGGCGACGAACGTCGATTCCCTGACCGAGGTTCTGGTCGGGGTCGATGAGATACAAGCGAGCGCCGCGACGCTCGGCTTCTCGTCTCGCGAGTTCGAGCGGGTCCGCAGCAAACAAGAGCTCGGATTGATGCCACTCTGAGAAGGCGTGGGCTGCGGCATGCCATCCCGGTGGTCCATCCAGGTGGGCAACGATGACGGGCGGCGGGCTTCGACGGCGGGCGAAACCGATGGACACCGCCGACGCAAGCCCCTGCTCGAGCAGCGCAACGGCTCGCTCACGCAAGCGAACGCCTCGAGATGGAACGATCGTCGGTGCGGCCATGATGCGCCGCACCGACGATGATCTGGCTCAGACCCGGCCGTCCTCGGTTGGGGTCAGCACCGAGGCGTTGATGACGCCCGCGCCGAGACCGAGCTTCTGGCCGAGTCGATCCTTCATCAGGATGGGCTTGTCGCCATAGGGATTGTCTCGGAGTCCCTTCATGGCGAATCCGCTCACGTCTTCGTCGTTGTCCAGGGCCGCAGCGCGGCTCAGGATCAGGTCGAGCGCCTGTGACTCGTTGTCGGACAAGTCGAGCGAAGCGAGCTTCGTCGAGAGCGAATTGAACAGTTCGGCATCGTTGTTCGTCATGGTGGTCCCTCACTTGTATGTTTGCGCTTGTGTTGTTCAACAGGACGGCTGATCGTCTGTCTGGTTACATCCCTGGCTCGCTTTCGCTGCCCGACGACGTTCGTGCGACGAGGCTTCAACAGAAGGTCAGGAGATCGGGGGTCGTCGACGTCCCAGCGCCCTGCATGAGCTCGCCCAGGAGCTGCCCTGCTCTTCCTCTCAGCAGTCCGAGGCCGACGGGGTAGCTGGAATTGGCGACTCGCTGTCGGGACCGGGCGCTGCTTCCGGCGAGTCGAAGTGCTGCATCGACTCCGGTGGTCCCGAAGCCGAGCGATGCGTCGATGGCTCGCGTGCGTTCCATGTGGGCCGCGGTGCGCCGGAGATGCTCTGCGTCGGTGGTGAAGACTCGTTCGACCCGTACCCGTGCGCCGACGTAGCCCGCACTCCCATTGAACCATGAGACTAGTGCCGGGCTGGTCGGATCGAGAAGCGAGGCACGCCGCCCGCCGACGCCGTCACGTTGCTCCATCCAGCGGTCCTCGAGCAGCGCCAACGTTCGGCCCGCCCGAAGGCAGTTCTCATCGTCGAACGTCTCGGCTGCGGCGAGGAGCACCATGGCGATGCCGGTCACACCGTGAGCAAAACCGGGACGCCGCAGTGCTGGCGGCCAGTTGTCGAACGGACTGGCGAGAATCTCTTGCGCCCCGGCTCGACAGATGGCGCGTGCGCGCCTGTGCGCTTCCGGCGCGTCGCTCAGCGCCGCGATCGAAAGTGCTGCGGCCGCGGTCCCAGCCCAGCCGTCGGCCAGGTCGAGTCGAGTACCGTGCTCTCGTTCGTTGGCGACCCCGACCATCCATCGGACCGAGCGCTGCACCAGGTTGGGCTCGTCGAGCAGCGTGCCGATCCACGCCGACGCCCACGCGACCCCGGGTTGTCCGTCGTCGAACGTCGGATCGTCGCCGACGGCAGAGATCTCGGGCAATCCGTCGAGTGCGAGCCGAGCGTAGCGCTCGTCGTCGCCGACGACCGCAGCCAGCGCAAGTGCCAGGGCAATGCCGGCAGCGCCATCGAACAAGCCCGGCAACGTCGCCGACATTTCGCGATAGGCGCTGAGTCCACCAAGCCGATCAGTTGGCCACTGAACACGTTGACCGTTCCGCACAGCGTGCTCAGCAAGGTACTCGGCCAGGTCGCATGGGAGACCCCGGAAACTCCATGGCCGGCGCCCGCCATACTCGGGTTCTTCCCCTTCACCAAACAAGGTGCCCGATTGTCGGCGCTTGTGGCCCGAGGCAGCAGTCCAGCCGTCCTGAGCGAGTCGGAGTTCGATGTCGTGACACCAAGCGCGGATCACGGCGCCATCACCGGCGAGCTCGAGCCGCCGCCGGATTCCGTCGGTAGCGGTCCGTCGTAGCCCTGTGACGACCACTGTCTCCTCGGAGGGGCCAAGCGCGATCAGGGTGCCACCACGCACTGCGATCAGCGGTACGTCGCCCCCCGAAAGCGCCGCCGCCTCGGCTTCGATGAGACGGGTGACGCCACCGGGGCCGAGAACACGAGCGAGCTCGTCGGGAAGCGCCGGTGCTGCATCGGCCCACCGTGCCGAGCCCATCTGCTTCATGTGGCTCACGTAGACGCCAGTGGGCCGAACGAGAACCCGTAGCGGCATGTCTTCGAGGTCGCCATGGATGATCTGGTCAGGCTCGAGACGCCCGGCGATCTCGATGGCCGACCGATACCCCCGGACGAAGTCGATGGGATCGGCAACGGGGGTGTCATGGGCAAGGTTCCCAAGGTGAAGCCCCGACCGATCGGTTGCGGTTGCGGTGTACCAACCCAACGTCCGGGGAAGGACCCCGATGGCCATGGGACCATCGCTGAGAATGAGGTCGGGCGCCGTTGCCACCAGCGGCTGTCCGATGCACTCCAGATCGATCGGGATCATCGTTTCCGCATGGTTGACGAAGTTCTCCGTGTGCACATCGGTGACGCCGAGCACGTGCATCGTGGCGACGACAGCACCGGTCCGGCGCCAGAAGCCTTCGGTACTCGGGATGGCCGAAGCCTCGACCTTGCTCATCCAGCCGTGGTCGCCGAGGTCGACCACTCGATACGGCGGCGGCGCCGTTCGCCACGACTCGTCGAGCGCGCTCAGCACGTCGCTGAACCACCGCTCTGGTTGGAGTGATCGAGGCTTGAGGAACCACGATGTTCCATCGTCGAACACGACCTCGGCAACCTGGCGACGGCCGCGATGGGGATCCGACAACCCGCGACGTATGTCGCGCACGTCCGCCGCGGTCTTGCCGACCTCGGGGATTCCCCGATCGACGCGGGCGACGAGTTCACGCTCGGCGGCGTTCGCCGCTTCATCGATCGTCATCGCACGATCGGGCCGGTCTCGAGTTCGATCATGCGGGCGTCGATCGCGACCTCGTAGGAGTGGGCACGCGACACGACCTCGACCCCTGCCGGTTCGCAGTGCCACCGTCCTGAGCGTAAGCCGCTCTCGACATCGATGCCTCGAGCCAGTTGGGTGACCTCGGCAGGGCGCTCGTCGCCCAATGCCTCCCGGATGATCGCCGTCACCCACGGCTGGGGCTGAGCGAGCAACGCTGCCCGAAAGCCGGGCTGTTCCTTGATGCGGGCCACGAGGAGGGCGCCGACGAGGTCGGCGATGGTCTGCGGTCGGTCACGCACCGTAGGCCAGCCCGGCCGAGATGATGAGGGACTCGCAGGATCGACCAGGCGGGCTGTGACCGTTCTCGAAATCGCGGTAGCAGAAGGCCTGAAAGCCAGGGCGAAGCGTGAACCGTTCGAGCGAGCCTTCGGCGAAGTCCAGCCCAACGGTTCCGAGAAATGGCAACAGGTGGTGCCGGTGATGCACCCGGTCGTAGGTGTTCTGCACGATGCAACAGGGTGCACGGCGGTCGACGATCGACGCACTGACATGCAGGTGATCCCGATGAAGCGCGGTCACGTCCTCGATGCTCTTCTGCGGGTAGCTGATGTCGAGCATCGCCCTGACATGGTCGGGGTCGTAGCGCTCGACGTACAGCTGCGGATTGAGAGCGAGAACGGTTGCGTCCCGGAGCGACTCGGCGAGCTTGAGACCGGCGAAGCCCCCAGCTGAGCTGCCGTACAGCACAACTCCCGACGGCTTGATCCCCATCCTCGAGCTGAGGTGGTCGATCCATTCCGCCAGGTCCTCGAGAACCGGTTGGCCGTTCGTTCCCTGGAACCATCCCAACGCAGCAGTCGGCGACGCCATGATCGTCGGATCCGAGACTGCCAGTACGTGGGCGTCGAAAGCCGGGGCCCACGACGCCCGCTGGAAAGAAACGTCGAATCGGCTTCGATCGAGAGCGCCGGGCAAGAGAACGAGCAGTCGCCTGGCACCCTCGGATGGTCGGAAGTATGCAGGGATGACGTGGTGGCGACCGCAGAGCACCATCGTGGCTTCGCAGTCGAGCGGCGGGGGATTGGTCCGGCTGACTTCGCCGAGGTGCGGTGCGCTGTCGGCATTCGACCGCCAGGGTCGCACGCTCAGGCAGCGGTGTGTCGACTCCGTCATGCGTCACCTCCTTGCGTTTGGCAGTCGGTCATGATTCGCGTCGATTCCGGATTGGCCGGAGCCGCTCGGGGTCCTGACGTCGAACGGCGACCTCGGTTACGCAGATCCCTGTCGGGAGCTCGAATGCAGGCTCTATCGGCCCCGGCGACCGCCGGGCATGGTGTTCGAGCGGCGGCGCATCCCCGGCGGGCGCCGCTGATCCGGCCTGGTGACAGATCGCGTCGCAGCGGGATCCTGGATGAGGGCCGAGCTGCCTCGTCGAGGGCGTCACCGAGCTCTTGCTCAAGCTGGACCGAGACGGTGGTCTACCTCTTGATCGCGTGCACTCGCTCGTTCACACCGAGCATCACGGGGGTGGGCCTATCCGTGCCACTGTGGTGCCACTGGCAGGAGTCAAGAAGGGTCTGTAGCGAGGTTTCGCGGTCACCGGCACGATCGCTCGGAGTGCATTCCGACCTGCGAGAACGCACTCTCCGGGTGCGTTCTCCAGGTCAGAGACCCGTGCTTGAAAACCGTTGTGGCTTCACGGTCACCGGGGGTTCGAATCCCCCTCTCTCCGCCAAGTGTTCCCTGATCAGCCTGGGTTTCGACCCTCATCAGTCAAGGGAAGCAATGAGTCTCGAAGCGACCAGAATCAACGCCGGAACACTCACGGAACACTGGCAAGGGGCCGATAGAGACCCCAACGGTGTTCCAGAGACACGACGCAGGCGATCGATGACCGCCCAGAAGGTGCAGGTCTTCGCGCTCGGTGTGCCGAAGGCCGACGTCGCAAAGGAGCAACGTCGGTGGTCGGTGCGTTGGCGGATCGGCGGTCGCGACCGTATGCGCAAATTCAAGTCGAAGGCCCAGGCGGAGCGGCTCCGGTCGCTGCTGCTCGTCGCCGTCGGCGCCGCCCAGCCGTTCGACCTCGCGACCGGCCTGCCGGCTGAGTGAGTGCGGGTCGACCTGTCGTTCTTCGAATGGGCGCAGCAGTGGCTGGAGGTGAAGTGGCCGAAATGGGCCGGCAATTCTCGACGGGCCGGGGTCGAGGTACTCGTGGCGTTCACGCCCCACCTCGTCTACCCGGATGATCCAGCGCCGCCGGTGTCCGACGCCGAGCTCCGGTCCTGGTTGTACAACGTGGCCTTCGACCCCAATGCCGAGATGGATACGACCTCACCTCTGGCTCGGTGGTTCGATCGCCACTCGCTCGGCCTCAACGAGATCGGTGCCGGCGAGCTCGAGTTCGCGCTCAGTCGTGGTCTCTTGCGAGTCGACGGGACGTCGGTGGCGGCAACGACCGCAACGAATCGTCGATCATCCACGCCGTAGACAACGCAATCACGAGTATCGATTTCGAACCGGATGCCGACCCACCGAAGGTGTTGACGATCGGCCCTGATCTGGCTGGCAACCGCCTCGAGGTCATCTGGCTACAACTCGATGGCGTCGATCTGGTGATCCACGCCATGCGGCTTCGCCCGACCTTCTTCGATCTACTCCCGACAGGGGACGACCAACGATGACTCGACGCACCAAAACCGGACGCACACTCACCGAACTCGACGCGCTCGCCACGGAGGCCGAAACCACCGACTACGACGTCGAAACACTGAAACAGCAGCGGAGGCCCGGACGGCCGGCGATGGGTTCAGGGCCTGCCGACGTGGTGCCTGTGCGCATCGACCCGGAGTTGCGGGCTGCGATCGAGGCGAGAGCAGAGGCAGAGTCCACGACGACGAGCGCAGTGATTCGCGAGGCGCTCCGTAAATTCCTCGATGTCGCCTGAGTCCGACAGCGGTCATGACGCCCGAAGCTGCGCACGACCTCGTTCAGTCACGGGGGAGAGGAGCGACGTTCGCGTCAAAGAATAGCGACGCCTACCCGCTGTTTGGGGATGCAATTCTCGGGCGGACTGTTGATCGATATGGGTCACCCTCGCTACCTACGCGCGGCCTGGCGAGTCGATCCATCGTCATGTCGTAGCCGTCGACTGCATGGACTTGTGGAGCCGGGAACCCGCCGCTTCGAACCTTGCCCATGATCATCGGCTCAGAGTCGCGAATCGGTTTCGACCGGCTCCGACGGAGGACCAGAAAGGTGTCGATCTCGTAGATGTCAGCCGAGCGCCCGCTGCCGATGAGCCGTCCTCCCGTCGTCACGTCTCCAACGCCAGTCCCCACGGCTGCGAGCAATGATCAGACGAACGCTGGCAAGGCTGGAGCGAAGCCCGAGCCACCATGGTCGCTTCTGCGATGCCATCTTTGTCCGTCGGTTGCGAGTCGTCGATGTGCCAGTCGTCAGCGAGTTCGAACCGGGAGTCACTGTCGACGGCGTGACGCCACTTCATCTCAGCATGCCGGGGGGTGTCATCTGCGTACCGGTCGACGATCTCTCGGTGACGCCGATACGCGCGGCGTCACCGTCTCTGACCGTGACAACAAGCCCACCCGGGCAAAGAACGCTCTCATCAAATGCCGCCGAGACGCCACCATCGCCGGGCCAGCTCGGTGGCGCTCTCCTCCACCCGGCTGGATCGCCCGAGAGTCACGAGACTCACGTGAACGACAACCACCATCATCTCGTCTGTCGGAGCTGCGACCACTTGGTCGACGCCGACGAGGTCGTCTCCTAGTCTGTGCCCCGACGGTCAGGCTGCCAACGAGTTCGGGGATCGTTGGGGCCGACGGCGCTTCCCCGGAAACGGGCAAATCGTAGGCAACGCCGAAGCGGAAACGAAACGGTTCGG
Organism: uncultured Acidimicrobiales bacterium; assembly: GCA_963698395.1. Classification (GTDB taxonomy): domain Bacteria; phylum Actinomycetota; class Acidimicrobiia; order Acidimicrobiales; family SZUA-35; genus JBBQUN01. Next base: position 669,500 of record CAVOQQ010000003.1, on the reverse strand, counting down.
CGATCGGCTCCAGGGGCCGGCGATGGATGTGCTTTCTCCTTCCAGCGTTCGCCTCAGGTCTTCGGTTCCCGACTCACTGGTGCCGAGGCGCCCGGCGCGACCCTTCGCTCCGACTGATGTTCGTGGATGAATCGGACCACTATGCTCGGGCCGCGCGTCTGTTCGACGCGCTCACGGTGCCCGAGACCTTGGGGGCTGCCGGTGATCGGAGGATCTGTGGGGCAACGACGCAAGACGACGACCTCGAACTTCGGGGTCGGAGCGCGAGAGAGTCACGACTCGACTCCGTTCTACGATCGGTTCCGTGCGCCCGCGCTGACCGACGACCAGCACATTCCTGTCCCGAGGCCGATCGCAGAACCCTTCCTTTGCGGTGATGCCCGCTACATGGACGCCATCGACGACGGATCCGTCGCACTGGTCGTCACGTCACCTCCGTACTTCGCAGGCAAGCAGTACGAGGAAGAACTGGATCGCGAGGGAATCCCCGCGTCGTACCTCGAGTATCTCGAGATGCTGACCGACGTGTTCGCCGAGTGTGTTCGAAAGCTCGAGCCGGGCGGGCGAATTGCTGTCAACGTCGCAAACCTCGGGCGCAAGCCGTACCGCAGCCTGTCGGCCGACGTGATTCGAATTCTCGAACACGACCTGGGCATGCTCCTTCGGGGTGAACTGATCTGGCAGAAAGCAGAGGGCGCAAGCGGGTCGTGCGCATGGGGATCGTTCCGCAGCGCGGCGAATCCAGTGCTCCGTGACATCAGCGAGCGGGTCATCGTCGCGAGCAAGGGTCGCTTCGACCGAGCGAAGACGGTCAAGCAACGTCTCGCAGCGGGGCTGCCGCACGAGAGCACCATTCTCACCGAAGACTTCATGGCCTCGACGCTCGACGTCTGGTCGATCCCACCCGAGTCGGCTCGGCGAGTCGGCCACCCGGCGCCCTTCCCGGTGGAACTTCCCGAGCAGCTCATCCGCCTGTACACGTTCAAAGACGACCTGATTCTCGACCCGTTCATGGGATCAGGTTCGTCGCTCGTTGCCGCCGCACGGCTCGGACGCCGGTATGCCGGCTACGACCTCGATCCGAACTACGTCGAGATCGCTCGCGAGCGTGTTGCGACCGAGGCTCCGCAACCGATCGTTCTGACAATCACGGTTGCCGAGAACGATCCGACTGGACCGACACCGGTGCTCGACCATCAAGAAGAACCAGAGGACTTCCAGAGCCGGGCGACCAGGGAAGGGAAGGCAGCTCAGAAGCTCGCCGAAGAGCTCCTGGTCGAAGCCGGTTTCACCATCGAAGCGCGCAACCGGCGGATCAGAAAGACCGGTGTCACGGTCAACTTCATCGCAAAGGACGGCAACGGCGACTCATGGTACTTCGACGTGTCCGGAGCGTTCACGAGCCACCGCGGCGGGCTCTTGAAGACCGACACCGTGTGGAAGTGCCTTGGCCGAGCGCACGCGCTTCGTGGAGACGCCGATCGAGCGCGGGTGCCGCTGGTCTTCCTCACGAGTCATCTGCCAAGGAAGCCCAGCGACGGCGACACCGCACTTCGAACGGCTGGGCCGAACGCCTTCTTCGACGCCATCGACATGCTCTCCGAGGACAGCCTGAAGCGGCTCCGCCTCTACGCGTCGGGTGGTCGTCTCGACGATCCCCAACCAGGATTCTGGACAGCTGCCGATCTTGCCAGGCGATCGAGCTGAGCAGTGCCTTCGTGGTGCTGGAGGCAATCGCCGGTTGTCTCGTTGCACCGGCAGGCGGCGGCTGCGATGCGGTCGGTTCGCCGACTAGGAGACCGCAGGGCGTTCCTCGTCGAGCGTGACGGTTGCATGCGACACCGCCTTGAGTAGGGCGTCGATCTCGTGGTGCTGTTCCAGCGGGTGGCGCAGCGGGTGCGATCGATCGATGTGGTAGCGGTTGCGGCGGCCGACCCGCTCTCGAGTGATGTAGCCGTCGACTTCCAGGTCATCGATGATCTGCATCGCCGTGCGTTCGGTGACACCCACGAGCTGGGCCAGGTCGCGAACACGGGCGTCGGGTGACGAGGCGATGGCCAAGAGCACGTGAGCGTGGTTGGTGAGGAACGTCCAGGATCGGGAGCTCGAACTCGTCGTCATCCACAAATTCTAGCGCAATTCGCCTCATGTTGTTGCACACATGAAATACAATACATATATTGCAGATCATGTTCAGAGTAGAAGCCGCCGAACACGACCGGCGAGATGAGTGTCCTGACCATGAGCGAGGCCACGTCGACACGGTCGCGGGTCATGCGAAGGAGATCGGAGCGCCCCGATGTTGATTCTTGCCGTGGTCATGGCGGTGATCGTGCCGCTCGTCGGGGCAGCGTTGGCGTTGGTGGCCACCGACAAGGAGCGGGCGGGTCGCTCGCTCACGATTGCTGGGGCCCTCGCCTTTGCTGCCGCCATGGTGCTCGTCGTGTCGAGCGGTCTCGACGGCGACGGGACGCTCGAGGTCAGTAGATGGTTGGACGCATCGGTCGACCGGACGGCCGCGGTGTTGCTCGCTGTCGTGATGGGCACGGCCACGGTGGTGGCGGGGTTCTCGTCGAGATCGCTCGACGACGACGGCCGAGCGGCCGGCTACTTCGCTCGCATCGGACTCGTCGCTTCGGGTAGCGCCATGGTGATCGTCCCCTCGGCACCGGTGTTCTTGGTCGTGGGGTGGGTGCTGTCGGGTTGGGCGCTGATCGGACTCGTCGGTTTCGAATCGGGCTGGTCGACGGCTCAACAGGCGCAACGTCGGATTCGGCGCACCCTGATGATCGGTGACCTCGCCCTGGTGGCGGGCGTCGCGTTGGCCACGCTTCGCAGCGATGGTCTGTTGACGGGCGACGCCGGCTTGGCCGTGGCCGACCTGCGATCATCGTCGATACTCGGCATCGAGACACTGCATCTCGTGATGATGCTGATCGTCCTCGCCGGCGCCTCGCGCTCGGCCATGGTGCCCTTCCACCGCTGGCTGATCGGCACCCTCGCTGCACCCACTCCCGTCTCGGCTCTGGTCCATGCCGGCCTGGTGAGCGGTGCCGGCTTGGTCTTGATCCGATTCGCGGCACCGTTCGTCGAGTCGGACCCGGCGGTGATCGCGGCGTTCGCTCTCGCCGTGCTCACGGTCGTCGTCGCCACCGGCGCCATGCTGATTCGGTCGGACATCAAGGGTTCCTTGGCATGGTCGACGGTGGCGCAGATGGCCTTCATGGTCATCCAATGTGCCGTTGGCGCCTTCAGCAGTGCCGTGTTCCACATCGCCGGACACGGCATGTACAAGGCGGCGCTCTTCCTCGGCTCCGGTGACACCGTGGCTTCGGGTCTGCGAAGTCGGCGCCGGCCCGCCATCGGCGTCGAGGTCTCGGCTACGACTCGACTGATCGCCTCGGCCACGGTTGCCACGATCGCCGTCGCAGCAGTCGGGCTCGTCATACCGCCGGACGTCGCCCCGGCGGGTGAGGTGCTGGTCTTCGTGTTCGCCTGGCTCACCATTGCCTCGGGAATGCACGGTTGGCTACAGCGCTCACCCTTCGAACCGGCCGTCTCGATTGGTGCCGGTGCGATCGCCGCGGTGCTTTCGGCTCTGACCTATCTCGGAGGGTTGCGACTCCTGGAACTCTTTCTCAAACCGTCGCTGGAGAACGTGGCTTCGTCGACCGTCATCGGTCGCGGCGAACTCCTGATCACCCTGGCCGTCGTCGGCATCGCTGTCGGCACGATCGTGCTGCTCCCGGGCGATCGGGGTGTCTCACGCCGCGACCAGGCTCGACAACTCGTCGTTCGTCTCAGCGAGCCGGCGCTGTCGAGTCCCCGGTCAGCGAACGGCGCCATGCTGCTGCCGCCGGCGAGCCTCCCGGTCGTCTCGATCGATCGCCCACGACGGGCCGAGATCCGGGCCGACGTCGCACAGGCCGGCTCGGTTATCGCCCCGCAGTGGCCGCTTTCTTCGTTCGTCGCCGTCAATCCGCTGGGCGGACTGGAGTCGATGGGCTTCGACAACGCCACGGAGATGGCTCGGCGCTGGCTGGGCGCCCGAACCCACCTCAGCCTCGAGGAGTATCGACTCGACCATGCCAACGGGCGCACCCAGGCGGCCGATCTGGCCCATGTTGCTCACTATCGGTTCACCGAGCTGTGCGAACGGGGTCCCGTCGTGATCGACGGGCACGACGTGTCTCCGGTCGATGTGATCGTCGCCGATCTGCTGCACGGCCCGGAGTCCACGACGATCGACACGGTCACCACGGCGCTGCACGGGCGGCTGGCCGACGCGACGAGCGGCGTCATCGATGACGTGTTGTCGTCGTGGCTGATGGCCTACGTGTCGCCACCGAAGTGGGGCGCACGGCGGTCCGAAGAGAGCTTCGTTGCGATGTCCCGTCGCCTGATGCAGAGCGATCCGCGAGTCAACGCCCTCACCACCCCATCGGTCCGGCAGTGGATCGCCGACCTCGGTGACGACCCCGCCGCTCTCATCGATGCGGCGCTCACGGTGTCGGGTGTCAGCGACGAGGACCGTGTCGCCGAGGCTCGCAGCCAACTGTGTCATCTCGCCGGTTGGTCCGGCTTGGCCAAGTGGCGGACCGAGTGGGCGCTCTCCGACGAGCAGCGGCCACCGCTCGCACCGATCGAACTCGTCGCCGTCCGAGCACTGCTCGAAGCGGGCGTTTTCGCCTCGCAGGGCGCCTCCGATCGTTCACCAGCGGCGTCGTCCAGCGACGACAACACTGGCGAACGAGACCTCGAGTCCCGCGTCGATACGGTTGCCAACCTTCTGGCGCCCTCGGGTGGCCCCGCCGATCGGTCTGCCATCCGCTCCATACTGGCCGAGGTGCCGGCAGGGGCTCGGGCGTCGATGTGGCTCGAAGCCCAGGAACGCGCTGTCGACGCACGGATCTTGTCGATGCTCGACCGGTTGGACCCGGGGAAGACGACCGATCGACCAGACGCCCAGATGGTTTTCTGCATCGACGTGCGATCCGAGGGCCTACGGAGCCAGATCGAGGCGTTGGGCAACATCGAGACGATCGGTTTCGCCGGCTTCTTCGGTGTGCCGATGCGAATCCGCAAGTTGGGCTGGGATCATGCGGAGCCTCGCTGCCCCGTGCTGGTCTCTCCTGCCATCGGTGCCACCGAGCAGGCACGCGAACAGAGCATTCAGCAGGTGGCAGCCGTGATGACCCGGCAGCGGCTCACGTCGGCGGTGGTCGCTGCGCACGCCGGGGCCAAGTACGGTCCGGGATCGCCGTTCGCTCTCGCCGAGACCGCAGGTTGGTTCGCCGGACCTTCCGCAGCTCGCCGCACCTTCCTTCCTTCGCCATCGAACCCGCCGGCAGCGCCGGCGACACGGATGATCCTGGATGACGACGAGGTGCTCCTCGAGCAACGGACCTTCTTCGCCGAGTCGGTTCTCAAGACCATGGGACTCACCGAACGGTTCGCGCCGCTCGTCATCCTCTGCGGCCACACGAGCCGCACCGTCAACAACCCCCACGCCACGGCCCTCGAGTGTGGTGCCTGCGCAGGGGCGTCGGGCGACGACAATGCTCGAGCCGTTGCTGCGCTCCTCAACTCACCCGACGTGCGCCACGGCCTCGGCGAGCGAGGTATCGCCATTCCCGACGACACCTGGTTCACCGCTGGACTCCACGACACCGCAAGCGACCGGGTGTCACTGCTCGATGGCGACGACGTTCCCAGCGAGCACCACCACCGCATCCGCACCATCGAGGGGGTGCTCGAGCAGGCTGGCCAACGTCAGGCTGCGGCTCGCGCCGCCCGCCTTCCCGGGTCGTCATCGCGAGTGAGAGAACGGGGTGCCGACTGGGCACAGGTGCGGCCAGAGTGGGGTCTGGCCAGCAACGCCGCCTTCATCATCGGTCCCCGTTCGATGACCGCAGGACTCGATTTCGAGGGCCGAGCCTTCCTCCACAGCTATGACGCCGACAACGACCCGACCGGTCGGGTGCTCGAGACGATCATGACGGCGCCACTGGTCGTCGGACACTGGATCTCGGCCCAGTACTACTTCTCCACCGTCGACTCCGAAGTGTTCGGTGCCGGCAACAAGCTGCTCCACAACCCCTTCGGCACCACCGGAGTCATCTCCGGCGATCGCGGCGACCTCCGAGTCGGCTTGCCACTCCAGAGCACCCATGTCGACGGTGAGCGCTTCCACCAGCCTGTCCGTCTCCTTGCGGTCATCCAAGCCGACCTCAGCCAGATCGAAACCATCATCGCCAACAACCCGATCCTTCGGACCCTGACCAGCGGATCATGGCTCCGTATCGCCGCCCGCTCCAATCCGCACGAGCGGTGGTCGACCCGAACCTCGTCAGGAACATGGATCGAAACACCGCGTACCTTCGACCCCAACCTCACTCTCACCCCGAACAAGGAGCACCAATGAACACCTGGACCGGCCTCACCCCGATGGCGCGAATCGAAGTCGTCATCGATGGCGAACATGTTCCGATCATTCGAGATCTCCTCCTCGCATCGGGGGCGACCGGCTACACCGCGCTCCACGGTGTCTCCGGTTTCGGGCACAGCGGCCAGCACGAGGGGCGATTGCTCTTCAACGACCGCAACAGCCTGTCCCTCCTCATCAGCATCATCCCGATCGAACGTGCCGAATCGCTCGTTGCGGGCATCCGCCGAGTGCTCGAAAACACCGCCGGGGTGATGTTCGTCAGTGAAACCCACGTGAGCCGCCCCGAGTACTTCACCGCGCCAGATGACGACATCTGACCGCCCGGTGAACTCGATGCCACAACTCCTGCCGGGCAAACGTCTTGTCGTCAACGGAGTCGTGAACAACGACTCGATTGGCTTCGCCACCACACAGGCCGCACTCGGGTCTGGAGCACAAGTCGTGCTGTCCGGGCTCGACCGAGACATCGAACTCAACGCCACACCAGCGTTCACACCTACGCCTCCCTCGCTCGTCTCCTACGCGATCTGGCGCCGGCGACGGGTGGGTCACTCGTTGGGCTCGATTTCGACGCTGCACGAGCCTGGCCGGTCTACAACTGGATGGGCGTCGGCAAGTCCGCCCTCGAATCCACCAATCGGTACCTCGCCCGAGATCTCGGCAGTCGGTCGATTCGGGCGAATCTGATCGCTGCCGGGCCGCTCCACACCCGAGCGGCCAGAGCGATCGGCTCGTTCGATCGGCTCTTGGACGCCTGGACCCATCAGTCGCCCATGAGTTGGAACCCGCAGGGCGCCACCCCGGTGGGCGATACCGCCATCTTCCTGTCCTCCGACCTGGCCCGCATCATCACCGGCGAGATCCTCCACGTCGATGCCGGCTATCACGCAATGGCCAGCCAGTTCGAATGAGCACGGGAGGACCGGCGAACCGGACCGCGGCGCGAGCAGCTCGCGGCACCCCAGCGACGGGAGCGTTCGAGTGGCCCGCTGCGCTCGTCGCGAGATCGTCGTGATGATCGTCGAGGCTTCCTGGTCCTCGGCAGCCTCCTTTCCGCCAGGTCTCCCCGGCAACGAACAGTGCCGAATCCACCACGGACGGTGCACACTGTTGGAGAAGAGCGAGTCTGGCGAGGAGGCGGAAGGCAACGATGAGTTCACTGCTGTCGTCGATGTTGACGTTGCTGCTCCTTGCTTCGTCTGCCGCCTCGGGACGCACCGGCCCGGTCGGGTCTGGCGTCGGCATGGAGACGGCCGTGGCCAGCACCGTTGCCGTTCACTGCCGTCCGCTGCACTTCGGCATCGCCGGGGCCTCGACCCTGTGGAACGACGACGAGATCGACGGATTCACCGGTGAGACGGGGCTGGCCCCGCACTATGTGCACGGCTTCGTGCGGCTCGGTGACACGCTCCCGGTCGCCGGGATCGTCGACGCCGAGGCCCGGGGTCAGGACGTCATCGTCACGCTCGAACCTTGGTTCTTGGACACCGTTGCCGACCGACCGCTGCGCCGCCTGGCCGAGGGCGCATTCGACGATCTGATCCGCGCCACCGCCGATCGATTCTCGTCGCTCGATGCCTCGCCCATCCTTCGGTTCGCGCACGAGATGAACGGCAACTGGTACCCGTGGGGCCGCGGTCAGGGCGGTAACCAGCCACAGGACTACGTCGATGCCTTCCGGCGAACGGTCCAGATCTTCGACGAGCAGGGTGTCACCAACGTTCGCTGGATGTGGAGCCCCAACGCCGTGAGTCCACGGAGCGCCCCGTTGGCCGAGTACTACCCCGGCGACGACGTGGTCGACCTTCTCGGGTTCAGTGGGTACAACGGCGGTGCGGAGATCGCGAGCATGGGTGGATGGCTCTCACCCAGCCAGCTGTTCGCCACCACCCTCACCGAGCTCGAGTCGCTCGCCGACAAGCCCATCGTCGTGGCCGAGACGGCCGCAGCACGCATCGGTGGCGACCGACCGGCATGGGTGGTCGATTTGGTGGCCACCCTTCGCTCGTACCGCCAGGTCGTTGGCTTCGTATGGTTCGAGGTGGCCAAGGAGGCCGATTGGCGCCTGGCTGACGATCACGCGTCGATCGACCAACTCGAGCGAGCACTGCGCGGTTGTTCACCGGCGCCGTAGTGCCGCCGACGGCTTTGGGTCGTCTTCCGTCGTGCACTCGGCCAACAACATCATCCTCGGAAACCCGACCGCAATCGATCAGATCCGGCGCACGAGGCGGTCGGCGGCGATCTCGATGTTGACCACATACCGTGCACTTTTGCCCAGCATTGTCGCAAGGAGTGAGACTCGTGGCATGGTGTCGCGCAGCGGTGTGGAGCCGTCGCGAGTTCGTCGCGAGCTTGCGTAGCGGAGTTGGAGGCGACATGGTCGAGCCGGCGGAAGTCGAGAGCAACGGTCGGAAGGACATCGAGGCACTGCGAGCCGACGTGCTCTACGTGCTGTCACAGAGTGACGCTGATCGCCGATTCTCGGCTGCGGTCGCCGTGTTGGCCCATCTGCCGCCGGTTGCTCCCGACGAGTTGCTCGACGCGGCGTCCAAGCAAATGCGTGCAGCCTGCGACGACGCCCTGCGCCTGATGATCGATTCCAAGGGCGGGACTCGTGCCATGGCGGCTCGCTGCACCGAGCAGCTACGGCCCAGAACCGCAGCTGCTGGGCTCCTGCTTCCCGGCGACGGCGCCGCATCGGCGGGCGGCGCTGCACCGATGCCCGGCGTGGTCGACCTCAGTACCTGGCGGCGTCCGCTCGTGGCCGTTGGTCTCACGATCGCCGCAGTCGTCGCTTCCCTGACGTTGTTGCCGTCGGACGTGGTGAACGACACGAGCGACGACGCCGCCATGAGCACGCCCGAGCGTGCTTCGGGCGCCACTGCCGTCACGATCACCGGAACCGGCAACGCGGGTGGAGCGACCAGTGCCGATTCGCCGGCTCGCGGCACCAAGGATCAGTCCAGCACGACCACCCTGCCGACGACCACCCTGCCGACGACCACCCTCCCGCTGTCCACCCTGCCGGAGACCACGGCGGCGGGTCCAGCCGTCAGTGCGGCCGAGCGAGCGCTCGATCGCGACACGACCGAGACTTCGGCTGCCGCACCGCCCGCCACCGCCGCCTCGGCCTCGACCCCCGGCACTGCGCCGCCGACGACCGTGGCCCCTGCGGCGACCCCGCCGAGCACGGCGACCCCGGCTCCGGTCGCACCGACAACCGCTCCGCCCGCTGCTGCACCGACCATGACCAACCCTCCCACCACGGTGGTTTCGCCCGAGCGAGCGGCCCGCAACGCTGAACCCAGCCGTTCCAACGACCGCGACAACGACCGCGACCGCACCGCGACGACCGCGACCGCGACGACCGGGACCGCGACAACGACCGCGACGACCGGGACGACGACGACCGGGACGACGACGACCGGGACGGTCGTGACCGGGAGCGCAACGACCTGGAGCGAGACGACGACTGACCTCGTTCTCGTCTCGCTCCGCCGACGGGGCTCCCCATCCGGGGATTGGCCCCTGCCGAGGGTGCTGACGGCCCCTGGCGCTCCATAGCTTGGGAGGCGTGATGAAGAATCGACTGCCGAACGGGGTGATGCTCAACGCCTACCCCGACAGCATCGGCGAGACGCTGTCCGACACCGTCACCCTCTTGCAGATGCCGGCGTTGCGTGGGGTGTTCTCGCAGTTCTACGTGCTGCCGACCCTTTTCAACAGCGACCTCGACCGTGGGTTCTCCATCGTCGACTACGGCCTCAACGCTCATCTCGTCTCGCCCGGCGATCTCGAGGCACTCGACCAACTCGGCATCATGCTGAAGGTCGACCTCGTGCTGAACCACCTGTCGGTGGGCTCACCCCAGTTCCTCGACATGGTCGAGCGCGGCGAAGACTCGCCGTATCGGGACTTTTTCATCGACTGGAACGACTTCTGGGAAGGCAATGGCGAACGTTCGCCCGACGGCGCCATCGTTCCGGCACCCGAGCACCTCGAGAAGCTCTTCATGCGCAAGCCGGGGCTGCCGATCCTGCGAGTCCGCTTCCCCGATGGCAGCGACCGCTTCTACTGGAACACCTTCTACCAGCAGGTCGACTACCTCCCGTTGACGGTCGATGACCTCGCCGGCATCGAAACCGAGGGCCGAGTCGAGTCGATCGTCGCCGAGGTCAATGCCGCCATCGCCGACGGGACCGAGGTCACCGACCTCGATCTCGGCGACTGCACCTCGGCCGTGATCGACATCGTCGAGCGCAACCGCCGGTATCTCGGCCAGATGGACCTCAACGCCGAGTCCGACGAGGTCTGGGCGTTCTACCGCGAGACGATGCGGAACCTGGCTGGTTTCGGCGTGAAGATCCTGCGGCTCGATGCCTTCGCCTACCTGCACAAGCAAGTCGGCATGTCCAACTTCTTCAATCGACCCGGCACGTGGGACTACCTCGACCGTCTGCGCATCATCGCCGAGGAGTTCGGCCTCGTTCTGCTGCCAGAGATCCACTCCGAGTACGGCACCGGAATTCACGAGGAGCTGTCCGACAAGGGCTACCCGGTCTACGACTTCTTCTTCCCCGGCCTGGTCATCGACGCCCTCGATCGGGCCAGCAACGCCGGCCTGGTCCGGTGGATCAACGAGATCATCGACCGAGACCTCGCCGTGGTGAACATGTTGGGCTGTCACGACGGCATTCCCGTCATCGATCTCCGCGGTGGGACTCGAGACGGCAAGGCTCACGATGGGCTGTTGTCCGATGAGCGGATCGAAGCGATCATCGATCGGCTCCTCGAGCGCGGTGGCCGGGTGAAGAACCTCTATGGCCCTGACGGTGAGAAGATTTCGTACTACCAGGTCAACGCCACGTTCTTCAGCGCGCTGGGTGAAGACGAAGCCAGCCTGCGTCTGGCAAGGGCCCTCCAACTCTTCATGCCCGGAACGCCACAGGTCTGGTACCTGGATCTGTTCGCCGGTACCAATGACGACGCCGCTGCCGATGCCGGCGGTGCTGGCGGCCACAAGGAGATCAACCGCACGAATCTCTCGATGTCCGAGATCGCTGAAGGACTCGAACGTGCCATCGTGATCGACCAACTCGACATGATGCGGTTGCGCACGACGTCGAGCGCTTTTGCCGGTCGGCTCTCGCTGGACTCGTCAGATCCGAAACGGTTGGTGATGGTGTGGACGAATGGTGACTCGGTGGCCACGCTCGACGCCGACCTCGAGAGCAAGGGCTTCACGATCACTCAGACCGGCGAAGGTCCCGATCAGACCCTGACCTACGGGCCGACGTCGATGACGTCGTAGTCCTTGGTGATCACGAAATCGGCCAACTGCTTGTGGCCGGCGATGATCTTGTGCTCCATCATCAGGATGTTCTCGATGAATGGGTCGCCGACCTCATTGCCTCGATTGCGCTTCTGACGGTGCTCGAGCGTGTCGATGCGGTTGCGGGCGATGAAGACCCTGGTGTCGATGTGTTTGAGCAGGGAACAGTACGTGCCCTCGGCGATCACCACCTTCACGTCGTCAAGCGAGATCACCTGATCCTCGATCGAGTTCGCGTCGTAGTCGATCAGCGGTTTCGTGATCTCGACCGCGCCACCGATCGCATCGATCAGGTTCTGCTCGAGCACATCGAGCCGTACCTCGACGTGGGGGCCGAGCCAGTCGGGGTCTTCGCGACGTCGGGCGTCGTTGGACGTGGGCGGGAGTACGAAGTAGTCGTCTTGCCCGAGGAGCACCGAGGTGATGCCGTGCGCCCCGAGTGCTTCGGCGATCGCCTTGCCGGTCTCGGACTTGCCACTGCCGGACTCCCCGGCAACGGCGATGGTGTGGCGACGGTCCTTGGCGTTGATTTGATCGACGATCTTGGGGACGATCGCTGCCGCAGCAGCAATGTGGTGCTCCTCCAAGACGATGATGTCGCCTTTCATGCGTCCACTCCTTCGATGGCCGTGGTCGTTCGACTGGGGATCCCGAGTGGCAAGCGGCTCGATGCCGGCGGCGTCGGGTGCGAACCGACGCATTGTAAGCGCTTGCATGGTCGAGACCGTTGTTCCACCCCGGTTGCCGGCGGTGCCTAGGACCAGCCACCGTCCTGGCTGATGATCTGTCCGAAGATGAATGATGACGCATCGCTTGCCAGGAACAGCGCCAGTTCGGCTGTCTCGGCCGGCTCACCGATGCGGGCGGCCGGAACCTCGGTCGCCAAGCGTGATCGGAACTTCTCGTTGGCGAGTACCGCCGGAGGGTAGTACGTGTCGTTGGCGACGAAATTCTGGGCGATTGCGTTGCAGCGAACCCCCTGTTTCGCCAGCTGGTGTCCGGCCGATCGAACGAAGGCGTTCTGCGCTGCTCGTGCCGCGACGTACGACACGGCTTGGGGCGACATCCGCCGCAGCGGCGACGACGAGGTGATGGCAACGATGCTGCCCCCGCCGCGCTCGATCATGCCCGGCGCCGCCTCGCGGACCAGTCGCATGAGCGGATGGACCATGGCATCGAAGCCGGCGATCCAGGTTGCATCGTCGATGTCGACCACCTTCGCGCTCGAAGCAGGAAGGTCGAGATTGGCCACCAAGATGTCGATCGCGCCAGACCGTTCGATCAGTTCCGCTGGTTCGTCGGGCCCGAGGAGTGCCCCTTCATCGGCGATGACGTCGGCTCCCTCGGCGACGAACAGCTCGGCGATGGCCGGGCCCATGTAGGTCGATGCGCTGGTGATGAGGGCTCGCTTGCCTGTCAACCGGTCTGCCATGCGGCAACGCTAGACCAGCACGAGTCGTCAGGCGGTGTGAACATCCCGGGCGAACTCGCGGATCACCCGGCCCGGGCGTCGACCGGTGTTGGTGCCATGCTCGGTGACCACCGCACCGTTGACGATGGTGGCGGCGTAACCCCGGCCGCCGATCTTGAGACGGCCCGCGCCGTTGGGGAAGTCGTTGGCGTAGACCGGATGATCAGAGCCCAGGCGGTCGATGTCGAACACGTTGATGTCGGCATAGCTGCCGACGCTGAGGGTGCCTCGATCGATCAGACCGAGCACCTTCGCCGGCTCCTGGCTGAGTCGCGCGATGGCGGTGGGCAGGTCGTTCATGTGCTCGGACCGGTGCCAGTAGGTGAGGAAGTGGGTGCTCATGTCGGCGTCACAGATCTGTCCGGCGTGGGCACCGGTGTCGGCAAGTCCGGGATACACGTGATCGTAGGTGAGCAGTTCGGCGAGCCCTTCGGTGTTGCGGTTGAAGAACCACGTGTTGAACAGCTCACGGCCCTCACTCGCAATCAACCGATCGATCACGAACTCGACCGGGTGCACGCCGAGTCGTTCGGCGTGTTGGGCAACGGAGATGCCACCCTGCTCGGAGTAGTGCGGCGATTCGTCGGTGCCGAGCGGGTAGATGTGCCTCGGGTCGTACCACATGCCCTTGGTCTTGCCCTCCTCCTCGAGGGCGGCGCGTGTCGCCGGATCCTTCAGGGCCGCGACCCTGGCCTCGAGGGTCGGGAGGTCGAGCAGCGCCTTCCATTTCTTGCCTTTGACCGGAGCGATCTGCGCCAGTCCGCACAGTGATCCCCCGGGTCGTGACTGGCTGGCGAGCGTCATGCGACCGTCGTTGGCGTTGACGTCTTGCAGGAACTTCCCGAAGACCTCGACGCCGGCGGTGCCCGTGCCGTTGCCGGCGCCACCCGAGAAGAGCACGTCGCCACAGGCTCGTGCCATCTCTCGCAGCAGGGTCATCTCGTGGTCGTACTTGTTGGCGAAGTCGTTGACCGCCTGGAAGAGCCCGCCGCCGGCGGCGTTCATGCCGTCGGCAACCGCCAGGTACTCGTCGATGGGTGCGAGCGTGCCTGGCACGTAGCGGCCGTCGGGAACCACGTGCAACAGGATGCGGGAGGTGGAGAAGCCGACCGCACCGCCGGCCACCGATTCCTCGGCGATGTCTCGCATGCGGTTGAGTTCTTCCGGCGTCGCCGGTTCGTCGGTCAGCGAGCGCTCACCCATGACGTGGTAGCGAACGGCGCAGTGGCCGACCATGCCGACGATGTTGAGAGCAGGCTGCATGCGCTCGACGGAGTCGAGATACTCGGGATAGGTCTCCCAGTCCCACGCGAGGCCGTCGAGGATTGCGTCCCGCGGAACGTCTTCGACGCTCTCCATCATCTCGGCGAGGAATGTGCGGTCGGCCTTGGCAACGGGAGCAAAGGTCACGCCGCAGTTGCCCATGAGCACGGTGGTCACGCCGTGCCACGAACTCGAGGTCATCAGCGGATCCCAGGCGACCTGGGCGTCGAGATGGGTGTGGAGATCGACGAAGCCGGGACTGACGACGAGACCCGTGGCATCGATTTCCCGGTTTGCGGTCTCGCCTCCCAGCTGGCCGATGGCGGTGATGCGCTCGCCATCGATGGCGATGTCACCTCGGAAGGCAGGAGTGCCGGAGCCGTCGACGACAGTGCCGTTGCGAATGATCAGATCGTGAGCCATGTGTTCCCCCTTGGCGTTGTCCGACGCTACTCAGCCGAGCGCCGACGTACCAAAGCGCCGGGTGCCCAGCCGTCGAGCCGGTGTCCTTCAGGCTTTGGTCAGCGCCGGCCCTTCGGTGGCGGGGCTCGATTCGCCGATCGTCTTCATACCCTCGTTGCGGTGCCGGCCGACCCAGAGGGCGGCACCGGCGGTGGCGATCGCGCCCATCAGGAGACCGGCGGGTGCACCGAGTTGTTCGGAGACGTAGCCCGCAATCGGTCCGCCGATCGGTGTGGAACCCAGGAACACCACGGTGGTGAGGGCCAGTGCTCGGCCGCGCATGCGAGGATCGGCCTGGAGCTGCACGAGAGAGTTGGCGCCCGAGACCATGAAGATCGTGGCCGCCCCGACGGGAATCACGGCGATGACGGCGAGCCAGAGCGTCGGTGCGATCGACAACACCGACATCGCCAGGGCAAGCCCCCACGCAGATTTCACGAGGAAGCCGACATCGACCGTCTTGCGCCGGGCCATGGTGAGCGCGCCGGCCACCGAACCGAGACTCATCGCGGAATAGAGGAGTGTGAACCCGCCCGCCCCCTCGTCGAGTGTGCGCTCGGCGAGCAGTGGCAGCGTGACCTGGAACTCGAAGGCGAGGGTGCCGACCACGGCGAGGAGCATGATCGAATGGCGGAGCTGGGTTTCGGACCACACGTACCGCAACCCTTCGACCAGTTGACCCTTGGCCCGTGCGGTACGAGGCGCTTCGCGGATCTCGTTCCGCCGCATCATGAGGAGCGCGCCGATCACTGCGAAATACGTGGCGGTGTTGACGATGAAGCACCACTCGACACCGACGGTGGTGATGAGGAGTCCGGCGATGGACGGCCCGACGACTCGAGACCCGGTCATCATGGCCGAGTTGAGCGCGACCGCATTCGGCACGTCGTCGAGGGACACGAGGTCGACCACGAGGGTGCGGCGGGTGGGGTTGTCGACTGCCGTGATGATGCCGTAGAGCAGCGACAGGCCGTAGATGAAGGGCATCGTGAGCTGGTCGAGCACCATCAGCACAGCGAAGCCGCCGCCGACGATCGTGAACGCAACCTGCGTGATGATCATGAACCGGTGGCGATCGACTCGGTCGGCGATCACACCGCCCCAGGCGCCGAGCACGAGCACCGGCATGAACTGGGCGGCGGTGGCGAGCCCGAGGGCGAAGCCGTCATCGGTCAGACGGAGCACCACCCAGATCAGTGCGACCGACTGCATCCAGGTGCCTGCCTGGCTGGTGAGCTGGCCGAGGAAGAACAGCCGGAAGTTGCGGACCTTCAGGGAGCGGAAGGTTTCACCCGCTGCGTTGCGAAGCCCGCTCATGCTGCAGGTCCGGCGCGTTCGACGGCGAGAAGCCGCTCGAGCGGCTCGACCACGGCCAGGATGGCGGCGATGTCGTCGGCGGCAAGCGTCTCGATCCGCTCGGTCAGCCAGCGATTTCGCCGATGCCGGGTCTCCTCCAACCGCTCGTGTCCAGACGACGTGATGGCGACGCGAGCGAATCGTCGATCATCGGTGTCGATGAGACGGTCGACGAGCCCCTGTTCCTCGAGCTTGGCTGCGATGCGGGTGATCGTCGGGCGAGCCACCTGCTCGAGTTCGGCCAGCTCACCGAGCGAGATCGGACCGTGGACATCGATCATCGACAGGGCCGACTGCTGGCTCGGTGTGAGCCCGGTCGATGCGGCCTGCCGCTGGCGTCTGGCGAGACGAGCCATGGCCAGACGAAGTCGGGCGACGGTCTCGGCGTCGATCGAGGTGGTGGAAGTCATTGGTTGTGGATGCTAATTAGCGATGGCAACCATTTCCACTCGCGCCGTTGCCACCGCCTGAGCCGTTTGAAGACGACGATCACTCGAGAGTTCGAAGAAATCCGACGAATTCGCTCGATCGGCCCAAAACACTCATACCGGGCGTGAAACCGTCGAAACTGGCCCGAATTTGGGCTGAACGACTCACATGAGCAGGTTCGTTCACCCTTCAAGCACGCCAATCAGGGCGTCGATGGAGAGGCATGAAGTCTCGCCGCCTCCTCGCCCTTGCCACCACCGCCGTTGCCCTCACCGCCGTGTTGCCCGCAGCACCGGCCTCGGCTCAGTCGACCAGTCAGCCATCGATCGTCGGTTCGAACAACGTCAACGTGATGAAGGGCAGCGAGAGCTGGGTGTCGGTGAACTGGACGGCACCGACCGAGATGGAGAACTTCCGGGTCATCGTCAACGAGTGGACCAACGGGGTCGAAGTGGAATACGCCGCCGATCGCGCGTCGGCTGCGCTCACCAACGACGCCAACCTGTCGGCCGGTGAGATCGACAGCATCGCCTTTCTCCTGAAGGTCGATGACAACGCAGCGTCGTCGTTCTTCCTCCAGCTCGTCGCCGAGTGGGAACACGATGGCGAGACCTTCCGCTTCTATCCCGGCGGACTCGATGTCCGGGCGGAGAAGTTCAAAGGTGACAGGTTCTCGGTCCTGACCGATTCGGCAGCCGTCAAGGCGGGCCCCGCCGGTGTCGACGACCCCAGGGGCAACTGGGTCGAGATCGACTTGCTCGGTTTGGCCCCGATGACCGAGGGCATCGCCATCGAACTCGATGGTGACCTCGATCTCTACTACCCCCAGGGCGACTTCACGAGCCTTCACCACGATGACCGTCTGCATGCCCAGGAGAGCGATGTCGCCCGCATCTGGTTCGATCCGGATCTCATCGAGCCCGGTGTCTACGACATGAAGATGATCGTCACCTATCTCGACGGAACGTCGAGCGGCTCGAAGCCGAAGACGAAGAGCGAGAAGTTCTCGTTCACGCTCACGGTGGAGAGCTGAACACCGAGAGCTGACCGCCGAGCGGTCTCAGCCGGCATCGGCTCCGGGTCAGAGTCCGGTTGGTGAGGCAGCCGCGGCAGCGATGCGCTCCGCCACCGAACCGACATCATCGCGGATGTTCGCCGCCGTCACTCGAACGAACTGAGCGGCCTCATGCACCCGGAAGGGTTCGCCCGGCGCCACCCCGATGCCCTGGGCCGCCAGCCCGACGGTCGTCATGTGTTCGTGGGCGACCGGCACCCACACGTTGAGTCCGGCACCGTCGGCGAGGTCGATGCCGTGACTTCGGAGTCCCGAGATCAGCTGGCTGCGGCGTGATCGGTAGGCCTCGGTGGCGGTGGCGATCTGATCGTCGACCTCGGAGGAGCGAAGCATCTCGAGCAGGATCCGCTGCGTGAGTCGGCTCGTCCATCCGGGGCCCAGTTGACGACGCTGCTCGATCTCGGCAACACCGGCGGCCGGTCCGGACAGGGCTGCAATGCGGAGGTCGGGGCCGTAGGTCTTGGAGAAGCTGTGGATGCGGAACACCTGCTCGGGGAGCCGACTGCCCAGGCTGGTTGCCGGCTGATCGCCTGTGGCTCCGGCGTGATCGTCTTCGATCACGATGGTGTCGCTGCCCTCGATCAGGTCGGCGATGTCTGACGCTCGCTCGTCGGTCAGCGTGATGCCCGTCGGGTTGTGCGCGCTGGTCTGGAGGACGAGGGCGCGGGGACGGCGGCGGAGGGCGTCGGTCAGCTCATCGAGCCTCGGGCCGGACGCGTCGAGTCCGATACCGACGATCTCCGCCCCCGCCACGTCGAGCAGATCGAGCAGCAGTGGGTACGTGGGGTCCTCGACGACGACCACGTCACCCAGTCGGATGGTCGAGCGGATGATCCGGTCGAGTCCGTCGTTCGCGCCGTCGATGACCGCCAAGCCTGACGGCTCGTAGGGCCAGCGTCCTCGCAGCTCGTCGCCGAGATCCGGCAGCATGGGCGGTTCGAGATACGACGTGACCTCCAGATCGGTGTGGATCTTCGCAAGGATCGGCTCGATCCGGGGGAGCAGTCGCGGGTCGGGCGTGCCGGTACTGAGATCGAGCTCGAGCGTTCCCGGCGGCATCGGCACCCGCCACCAACGCCGGCGGCCATGGCCGGTCGATGGTCGCACGGTGGTGCCACGCCGTCGGTCGGTCACGATCAATCCGTGATCCCGCATGATCGACCAGGCGTCGGCCACCGTCGACGTGCTCACACCGATGGCGGCGGCAACGGTGCGAATCGGCGGCAGCTTGTCACCCGGCGCCAGCACACCCATCGTGACGAGCGAACCCATGGCTCGGGCAATGCTGATGGCATCGCGCCCGGATCCGAGCGCTCGATCGAACGGCTCGAGAACTTTTGTGTACAACAAAGACCTTCTTGTATCGGAACTCGACACACCATACGGTCAGCCCATGACCGAGACCGCCCCCTCGGGCACTGCTGCGCTGTACGAGCGATATCAGCGGGCCCTCCCGTCCTTCCTCAAGCCGTATTACGCCGAGCCGATCGAGATCGAGCGCGGCGAGGGCAGCTACGTCTGGGATCGCAACGATCATCGCTATCTCGACTTTTTCGGCGGCGTGCTCACCACGATGATCGGCCACAACAACCCGGTGGTCACTGCTGCCGTGCAGGCGCAAGCGGGCAAGGTGATGCACACGTCGTCGCTGTACCTCTCGGAGCCGATGATCGCCCTGGCCGAGAAGATCGCCGAGCTCTCGGGCATCCCCGACGCTCGGGTCTTCCTCACTCCGTCGGGCACCGAGGCCAACGACACCGCCATCCTGCTGGCCACGAGCTATCGCAAGTCCAACCAGGTGCTGGCCATGCGCAACAGCTATCACGGCCGCTCCTTCACCACGCAAGCGATCACGTCGCACAGCGCCTGGTCGTCCACCAGCGTGTCGGGTCTGCAGGTCACCTTCGTGCAGGGCCCGTACCAGCTGCGCAGTCCCTACCGAGGCTTCGACGACGAGGCCTTCACCCGAGCCGGTGTCGACGACCTCACCCAATTGCTGACCATGACCTCGGCCGGCGACGTGGCCTGCCTGATCGCCGAGCCGATCCAGGGGGTCGGCGGTTTCGCCACCCCACCCGACGGCTTCTTCGGAGCGATGAAGAAGGAACTCGACAACCGGGGCATTCTCTACATCAGCGACGAGGTGCAGACCGGATGGGGCCGAACCGGCGACCATTTCTGGGGCTACCAGGCGCACGACGTGGTGCCCGACATGCTCACGTTCGCCAAAGGCGTCGGCAACGGTGTCTCGCTGGCCGGTGTCGTCGCCCGGGCCGAGATCATGGACACCATCAACGTCCTCAACTTCTCGACGTTCGGCGGGAACCCCCTGGTGTCGGCGGCCGGGCTGGCAACGATCGACTACGTGCTCGACAACGACCTGCAGCACAACGCCAAGGTCATGGGGGATCGATTCCGTGCCGGTCTCGATGCCATCGCTGCCGGCACCCCGTGGATCGCCGAAGTGCGGGGCCGGGGTCTGATGCAGGCGTTCGAGACCGCCGCACCCGAATCCTTGGAGCCGACGCCCAGCCAGGCAACCGCCGTGCTCGAGGCGACCAAGCGCCAGGATCTGCTGGTGGGCAAGGGGGGCCTCTACGGCAACGTGATCCGCATGGCGCCGATGCTCAACGTCACCGCCGACGAGATCGACGAGGGACTCGAAGCGCTTCGTGCCGCCATCGTCGGTGTCGAGTAGATCGACTACAACCAGTCCATGACCATTCTCATCAAAGGCGGACTGCTGATCGGTGCCACCGGCGCCGCACTCGGCGAGGTGCTGGTCGACGGCGAGATCATCGTTGCGGTCCTGTCGCCGGGTTCGGAGCTGGCCGCCGCCGCCGAACGTGGCGCCGAGCGCGTCATCGACGCCAGTGGCAGGTATGTGATCCCCGGCGGCGTCGACGTGCACACCCACATGGAGCTCCCACTCGCCACCGCCACCTCGTCCGACACGTTCGAGACCGGGACTCGCGCGGCGGCCTGGGGCGGCACCACCACCATCGTGGACTTCGCAACCCAGTCGCGGGGTCGATCCCTTCGTGAGGGGCTCGAGGAGTGGATGGGAAGAGCCGAAGGCGCCTGTGCGATCGACTACGGCTTCCACATGGCGCTGGCCGACGTCAACCCGTCGTCCTTGCAGGAGATGGACGACCTCGTCGACGACGGCATCTCGAGTTTCAAGCTCTACATGGCCTATCCCGGGTCGGTCTACTCCGACGACGGCCAGATACTGCGAGCCATGCAGCAGGCGTCGGGCAATGGCGGGATCATCATGATGCACGCCGAGAACGGCATCGCCATCGACGTGCTGGCCGAACAGGCGGTCGAACGCGGCGAGACGGCGCCGATCAATCACGGGTACGTCCGTCGGGCCGAACTCGAGAGCGAGGCGACCTACCGGGCCATCAAGCTGGCCAAGGTCGGTGCCGCCCCGCTCTACATCGTGCATCTCTCGGCCTCGGAGGCACTCGAAGAGGTGGCGCGCGCTCGCGACGCCGGCGGCAATGTGTTCGCCGAGACCTGTCCGCACTATCTGTACCTCACGCTCGAAGATCACCTCGGCAAGCCCGGCTTCGACGGTGCCGGTTATGTCTGCTCGACGCCACTGCGGTCGAAGCACGAGCCCCATGCCGCCGACCTCTGGAAGGGCCTGCGGACCAACGATCTCGCGGTCGTCTCCACCGATCATTGCCCCTTCTGTATGAAGGATCAGCGGGCGCTGGGTGTCGACGACTTCCGGCTCATCCCCAACGGCATCGGCGGGGTCGAGCACCGGATGGACCTGATCCATCAGGGCGTCGTCGCTGGTGAGATCACCCTTGCTCGGTGGGTCGAGTTGTGCGCCACCACGCCGGCGCGCATGTTCGGGCTGTATCCGAAGAAGGGCGTCATCCAACCCGGGTCCGATGCCGACATCGTGCTCTATGACCCGACCGCCACCTGGTCGATCAGCGTCGACACTCACCACATGAACCTCGACTACTCGGCTTATGAAGGCTTCGAACTGACCGGCAAGGTCGACACCGTGATGTCTCGTGGCCGGGTCGTGATCGAAGGGGGCGCCTACCACGGTCGCCCCGGCGACGGGGCCTTCGTCCGTCGAGGTCTTTCCTCCTATCTCATCTAAGGAACCAGCCATGCAGCGCATCGACCACCTCATCAACGGCCAGAACGTGGCCGCCACCTCGGGTCAGACCAAGCCCGTCTTCAACCCGGCGACGGGCGAGCAGACCGCCGAGGTGGGCTTGGCGTCGATCGCCGATGTCGATGCCGGTGTCGAATCGTCGGCCAAGGCCTTCGAGGAGTGGCGCGAGGTCAGCGTCGCCGGGCGAACCAAGCTGATGTACGTGTTCCGCAATCTGGTCGAGGCGAACGTCGATGAGATCGCCCGTCGCCTCACCGCCGAACACGGCAAGGTCTTGAGCGACGCTGCCGGCGAGGTGGCTCGCGGGCTCGAGAACATCGAGTACGCCTGTGGCATCGCCGAGATGCTGAAGGGCTCCTACAACGAGAACGCGTCGACCGGCGTCGACGTCTACACCGTGCGCCAGCCGCTCGGTGTGTGCGCAGGTATCACGCCGTTCAACTTCCCGGCGATGGTGCCGCTGTGGACGATCCCGAACGCGATCGCGTCGGGCAACACCTACATCCTCAAACCGTCCGAGCGCGATCCTTCGGCGCCGATGTTCATCGCCGAGCTCTTCCACGAGGCGGGTTTCCCCGATGGGGTGCTCAACGTGCTGCAGGGCGACAAGGTGGCGGTCGATCGGCTCCTCGAACACCCCACGGTCAAGGCGCTGTCGTTCGTTGGTTCGACCCCGATCGCCAAGTACGTCTACGAGACCGGCACCAAGAACGGCAAGCGGGTGCAGGCGTTGGGTGGGGCCAAGAACCACATGATCGTGCTCCCCGACGCCGACCTCGAGATGGCCGCCGACGCTGCCGTCTCGGCCGCCTTCGGTTCGGCGGGCGAGCGATGCATGGCCATCTCGGTGCTCGTCGCCGTTGGCGGTGTGGGTGACGAACTGGTCGAGGCCATTCGTACCCGAACCGAGAAGCTCGTCATCGGTGACGGCACCGACGCCGGCTCCGAGATGGGTCCGCTCATCACCTCGGAGCATCGTGACCGGGTGGCCGACTACGTGCGCCAGGGCGCCGAAGCCGGCGCCACCGTGGTGATCGACGGTCGCACCACCGAGTTCGACGGAGCAGGGTTCTTCCTCGCTCCCACCCTGGTCGACAACGTCACCACCGACATGTCGATCTATCGAGACGAGATCTTCGGACCGTTCCTCAGCGTCGTCCGGGTCGACACCTACCCCGAAGCGATGCAGCTCCTGGCCGACAACCGGTGGGGGAACGGCGCTGCCATCTTCACTCGCGACGGCGGCGCCGCTCGGTCCTTCCAGGAATCGGCCCAGGCCGGGATGATCGGTGTCAACGTGCCGATCCCCGTGCCGGTCGGCTATCACAGCTTCGGCGGCTGGGATGACTCGCTCTTCGGTGATACCACCATGTACGGCCCGGAAGGGGTGCGCTTCTTCACCCGACCCAAGGTGATCACCTCGCGCTGGCCCGACCCGTCGACCAGCTCGGTCAACCTGGGCTTCCCCACCAACTCCTGACTCAGGACATGAGCCGGTGGGTCAGGCGACCCACTGGCCCCATTCGGGGTGGTCGACCACCTTGTTGGCCAGCAGCTCGCGGATCATCGGTGCTCGAGGCTGGCTCTTCAGGGTCCAGCCCACCTCGGCGAGAGTCCGGTCGGACTTCGCCTGATTCATGCGGGCACACATGAGCGCGGTGTTGGTCCAGCTCGATGCCTCGCCTCCCCTCGAGACCGGTTGGAGGTGGTCGATCGAGTTGCCGGGCTTGGTGCAACCGGCAACCTGGCACACACCCTGGTCTCGGATACGAAGGTTCGCCCGGGTCCAGGGAACCGGCCGGTTTCGCAATGCCGGCACCATTCTGCGACACCGCACGACGGCCGGCCGTTGGATGACCAGCCCACCGGCCGAGCGAATGACGCGACCGTCGGCGTCGGCCTCGGTCAGGTCGACCACCTCCGACACCATCAGGACCACCGCCCGCCGCCAACTCACGACGCCGATGGGTTCGTAGCTCGCATTCAGCACGAGTACGGACATCGCTCGCTCCTTTCAATTCCCTCCGAGATGGAAGCCGGGAACGGCACCGGTTGCAAGCGAAATGCCGGATACGCGCCCCGCCCACTCGGGCGCTTCTGTGCGCCCAACGCACCGGCCCATCGGCGTTCTGAGCGCCAGAGTCACCGGCGAGAGCGTTCTGTGTGTCGAAGTCGTCGCCAGCGGGAAGTACCACGCGGCAGATCGGGAATGGCGAGGAGAATGACGCACAGAACCGCTGGGCATCAGGCGATCGCCTCGGGCAGTTTTTCTGGTGAGCTCGTCTGGCATAGGTTCCGGTCACCTGACGCCGCCTTCGGCGTCGAGCAAAGGGGGCAGCGAGATGACCGACGATGCACTGGCAAGCCGACCGGGCTCCGGACGACTCGAGGGCCGAGTGGCCATCGTGGTCGGTGCCGGGCAGTCACCGGGAAGCGGGCCCGACGACACCACGATCGGGAACGGACGGGCGACCGCGCCTGCTGTTCGCCCGGGAAGGCGCACGGGTGTTCGCCGTCGATCGAACCGAAGCGGCGGCGCAGGCAACCGTCGACCTCATCGCAGCCGCCGGTGGAACCGCCGTTGCGTTCGAAGCCGACATCACCGACGAGGACCAGGTGGCACGTATCCCCACTGCCTGCGCGGATGCTTTCGGTCTCCCGACGATCCTGCACAACAACGTCGGGATCGGCACCGGCGACGGTCGGGTGATGGACCTCGAACGGTCTGTCTGGGACCGCATCTTCGAGGTGAACGTCACCGGCATGTTCCTCACCTGCAAGCACGTGTTGCCACTCATGCGAGAAGCAGGTGGTGGCTCCATCACGAACGTCTCGTCGGTTGCGGCAATCGCCTCGACGCCGCTCGCTGCCTACAAGGCATCGAAAGCGGCGGTGAACGCGCTGACGCATCAGCTCGCAACGGCGAACTTCCGCCACAACATCCGAGTCAATGCGATCATGCCCGGCCTCATGGACACGCCCATGGCCATCGGCGGTCACTCGAGCGCCACCGGCATCGACCCCGACGAACTCCGGGCGAAACGCTCTCGCCAGGTCCCGCTGGGACAGCAGCAGGGCACCGGATGGGACACCGCCTACGCCGCGCTCTACCTCTCCTCGGACGAGGCCCGATTCGTCACCGGCGTGATGCTGCCCGTCGATGGTGGCCAGATCGCTCGCATCGGCTGACGCCGCGAGGCCGGCCGGGTGTTCGTCGTCGGTGCACTCAGACGTCGGGGCTGATGGCCGGGAGCGACTCGCCGAAGAAGGGGATGAGCAGTGGGTCGATGTTGGGGCCTCGGCGAAGATGATGCCCGCCATCGACGGGCAGCACGGCGCCGGTGATCCAGCTCGATTCCGGACCGCAGAGGAAGCGGATGGCTGCGCCGATGTCGGCGGTCTGGCCACGTCGGCCGAGTGGCATGTTGATCCGGTAGTCCTCATTGACCAGCGCATCGTTGGACAGACTGGTCGAGATGTCGGTTTCGACGAGGCCCGGTGACACGGCGTTCACTCGCACGCCCAGCGACCCGAGTTCGTCGGCGGTGTTGCGCACGAGCATGTTCACGCCTGCCTTGCTGACGGTGTAGGCGCTCATGAATCGATGGGTGTGCGACCCCGCGATCGAGGACACCGCACACATCGCCCCACCGCCGTTCTCGATGAGGACTCGGCCGGCGTGCTTGAAGGTGAGGAAGGCACCGGTGAGGTTGGTGGCGAGGACGCGTTCCCAATCGGCGAGCTCGGTTGCGACGAGCGGCGACGCACCCCCGACCCCGGCATTGGCCACGGCGATGGTTAGCGGCGCTGACTCGTTGGCTTCGCGAATCGCGGATTCCAGCGCAGCTTCGTCGCCGACGCTTGCCACCACGATGCGGGCGGCCTCACCCAACTCGGCCGCGGCGGTCTCGAGCTTGTCGAGGGATCGTCCGCAGAGCGTGACGGTGGCGCCGTCGGCAACGAACGCGCGGGCTGCCCCGAGGCCGATCCCGGAGCCCCCGCCGGTGATGAACGCGTGGTGGCCGGAGAGCGAGGACGAGTTGGTCATTTCCGGACTGTAGGAGGAACGGGGATCAGGTTCGACTCGACGAACGGGTACGTCGTCGTCGGTGCTCCTCGCTGCGGCCTGCCTCGGTTCTCGGACGCGGCGGCGCAGCCGTTACCGTTTCGTCATGGCACCGGCCGAGCAAGCGATCGAGCTTCCCCAACTACCGCCGAGATGGCGTGGTTTGGTCGGTCCGGCCGTCTGGCGAGAGTTCCGCCATCCCCTCGAGCGGCAGGCCTTCGAGCGTGACCGGCAACGTCTCGATACCCTGCTGCCACCCGGTGCCGGTCGACCCGTCGTTCTCGTCCCGGGCTACCTCGCCGGCGATTCGAGCATGCGCGAGGTCGATCGCTGGTTGGTTCGGGGTGGGTACGACGTCTCGTTCGCCGGCGTCGGGCGCAACATGAACGTGTCGAGTTGGGCCGCCGACCGGATCGTCGAGGCGATCGTTGCCGTCAACGAGTCGACCGAGCAACGGGTCATCGTGATCGGCCACTCGCGAGGTGGACAGCAAGCTCGAGTGGCCGTTGCTCGACGAATCGATCGTGTCGATCGGTTGATCACCCTCGGCGCTCCCGTGCGACACCACCTTCCCCGTAGCTTCCCGCTGCGGGGTTCGATCGAAGGGTTGCGGCTGCTGAGTCGTTCACCGTTCGGACCGACCTACGACGACGACGCCGATGTCGGCTACGAACGCGAACTCCTCGAGCCGTTTCCCGCCGATCTGTCGTGGACGACGATCTATTCGCGAACCGACGGTGTGGTCGAGTGGCAGGCAACACTCGATCCCCATGCCTCGCCGATCGAGGTCGACACCACCCACGTCGGTCTGACGGCGTCCGTGGCTGCGTTCGAGGCGCTGGCTCGAGCCCTGAGCTGACCGGCGCCGGGCTGATCCCGAAGGCTTGTCGAAGGTTCGACCGAGGTTCCTGCCCGCCGAGTACGCTGATCGACCGTGTCCGTAGTCACCACGCTCTCCCGTCTCGTCGGCGACGCCTTCGAAGCTCAAGGTATCGATCGCGCCCGAGGTGAGGTGGTGGTTTCGCAACGCCCCGACCTCTCGCAGTTCCAGTGCAACGGTGCGCTGGCCGCCGCAAAGCAGGTGGGTCGGGCGCCACGAGACATCGCCACGGCGGTCGCCGAGACGCTCGCTGCCGACCCGCGTATCTCCCACATCGACGTCGCCGGTCCCGGGTTCTTGAACATCTCCGTCACCGACGAGCTGCTCGCCGAGATCGCAACCGAAACCGCTGCCGATCCCCGCTTCGGCGTTTTGCCGGCCGACGATCCCAAGACGGTCATCGTCGACTACGGCGGCCCGAACGTCGCCAAGGATCTCCACGTCGGTCATCTGCGGCCGGCCGTCATCGGTGAGAGCTTGAAACGGCTCCACAAACGGGCCGGTCACGACGTGCGCGGCGATGTGCACCTCGGCGACTGGGGCCTGCCGATGGGTCAGCTCCTCGCCGAGCTCGAAGACCGACACCCCGAACTCCCGTACTTCGCCGCCGGCGCCGTCGGCCCGTTCCCCGACACCTCGCCGGTCACGATCGAGGACCTGCAGGTGCTGTATCCCGAGGCCTCGGCTCGTTCGAAGACCGACGAGGCGTTCCAGGCGCGAGCGCAAACCGCCACCGTTGCCCTCCAAGATGGCCACCGCGGCTACCGGGCCCTGTGGTCGCACTTCCGCTCGGTGTCGGTCGACGCGCTCCGCGCCATCTATGACCGGCTCGGCGTCGAGTTCGAACTGTGGCTCGGCGAGGCGTCGGTCGCCGACCGCGTCAATGGCATGGTCGAAGCCTTGACCGAGGCCGGCTTCGCCGTCGAGAGCGACGGTGCCATCGTGATCGACGTCAGTGACGAATCCGACAAGAAGGAGCTGCCGCCGCTGATGCTGCGGAACTCCCGCGGCGGCTCGACCTATGCCGTCACCGACCTGGCCACCATCCAAGAACGGGTCGAAGACTTCGGTGCGACCGACATCGTCTACGTCGTCGACCTTCGCCAATCGCTTCATTTCGAGCAAGTCTTTCGGGCCGCCAGGCTCACCGGTATGGCGCCCGAACGCTCGGTTCGGCTGACCCACGCCGGCAACGGCACCGTGAACGGGCCTGACGGCAAGCCGTTCAAGACCCGAGACGGCAGCCTGCCGCGACTCGGCGAGCTCCTCGACGACGTCACCGAGCTGGCCATGCGGCGGCTCGACGAGAACGATCTGGCCAAGGGCTTCCCACCCGACGAACGGGCAGAGATCGCCCGTCTGGTCGGCCTGGGTGCCCTGAAGTTCGGCGAGCTGTCGAATCACCGCACGACCAACTACGTCTTCGACCTCGAGCGGTTCACCCTCCTCCAGGGTCGCACCGGCCCGTACCTCCAATACGTTGCCGTGCGCACCCGATCGGTGCTGGCCCGCGCCGCCGAGGCCGGATTCGCTCCGGGGGCCTTCCAGCCCCCGAGCCACGATGCCGAGCGGGCGCTGCTCCTGGTGCTGCTGCAATGGCCCGAGATCGTCGCCCGGAGCCTCGAGGGGTTCGCCCCCAACACCGTGGCCGAGTTCGCCTACGACATCGCGGGAGCGTTCAATCAGTTCTACGACGCCTGCCACATCATCTCCGAGCCCGACGCTGCGGTTCGTGACTCGTGGCTTGCGCTGGTCGACCTCACGCATCGTTTGCTGATCGATGTGCTCGACGTCCTCACCATCGACGTCCCCGAGCGTATGTAGCCCGGCGGGTCTGGCGAGCGCTCGTGGCCCGCCTCGGATCAGATCGGTCGATTCAATCGGCGAGCAAGCGGCGAACGGCCTCGACCGCCACCTGTACCGAGAGTTTCTCGGTCTCCTCGATGGCGGCTTCGACTGGTGCTTCCTGGGTCGTACGGTTGACGATCGCTCCGGCGATACAGCCGGCGCGCCACCCGTTGGCGGAGCACATCGTGAACAGTGTTGCTGCTTCCATCTCGTAGTTGAGAACACCGAGTCGCTGCCATTCGGCGAGGCTCCCGCGGAATCGGGGGGTCACTTGGCCGGCGACGGTGTCGTAGCGCTCCTGCCCGGGGTAGAAGGTGTCGGAGGAGGCCGTGATGCCGACGTGGTGGGCGGCTCGTACGGCATCGGCGGCGTCGACGAGTGCCCGCACGACCTCGAAGTTGGCAACGGCGGGGAACTCGGCCGGCACGAAATGGAAGCTCGCACCGTCGAGCCGGACCGCACCGGTGGTGATGATCAGATCGCCGACCTCGATACGGGGCTGGATGGCGCCGGTGGTGCCAACACGCAGGAACGTGGTGACGCCGAGCTGGGCCAGCTCTTCGACCGCGATCGAGGTCGAAGGCCCGCCGACGCCGGTCGAACACACGACGACCGGCTGACCGTCGAGGCGCGCCAGTCTGCTGGTGAACTCACGGGTGCTGGCGAGCGGCCGACTGTCAGGCCCGATCGCGTCGGCGATGCGTTCGACTCGACCGGGGTCACCGGGCACGATCGCCGTGGTGGCTCCTTCGAGATCGGAGCGTTCGAGACCGAGATGGAAGACGTCGACCATGGTCTGACCGTAACACCGTCGGCGGTGTTGCCGAGTACGGTTCGAGTGTGACCGATGTACCCCAGACTCAAGCTGGTTCGACCAACCGCGTCGTGTCACTTCCCTCCCAGCCGGCCATCGATCCCGCCGACTTCCAGCCCCTCGATCAGCGCCTGCTGCAGGCACGAACCGTCTTTGCGCTCGTTGCCGGGTCGGTACTCACCGCCGCCGGAGTGGTCGCACTGGCCGTTCTCGATCGTCATCGGTGGGTCGGTTTCATCGTGATCGCAACGGTCGTCGTCTTCACCGCGCTGGCAGTCGTCGCCACGCGTGTCAGCTTCCGCTACTGGGGCTACCTCGTTCGAGAGCAGGATCTGACGGTCTGCCACGGGGTCCTCAATCGAACGGTCACGTCCGTCTCGTTCAATCGCGTGCAGCACGCCTCGGTCAACAGCGGTCCGCTCGAACGGTGGCTCGGACTGGCGACGCTGCGGGTCTACACCGCCGGTGGGGTCGGCGCCGACGTCGTCATCGAAGGGCTTCGCCAGGACGACGCAGCGAAGCTGCAGAGCCTGATCCTCCACAACGTGGCGCAGGCCGGCCAGAGCACTGCAGCGCTCGAGCGATGAGGAGCGTCGGCCGATGGCGGCCCGGTGATCGGTGTTGAACGGGTCGGCAGAGGAACCGGTAGCACCGGCCGGGGTCGGACGGCTCGACCAACCGCAGCGTCAGCTACCCATTGCCATCGTTGCCGAGTTCTTCGGTGGCGCCGCGCTCCGCCAGTTCGGCGAGGTACTCCTACCGGCGCTGTTCGTCAGTGTCGCCACGGAAGGCCGACTCGTCCTGGTCGTGCTGCCCCTGGCGATCATCGTGGCCATGGGCTTGGTGATTCTGCGTTGGTGGCGCACGCTGTTCTGGGTCGAACACGACGAACTCATCTTGGAAAAGGGCATCCTCAACCGCACGAGGCTCCAGGTTCCGCTCGATCGGATCCAGCAGATCTCGACCGAGCAGGGAATCATCCAGCAGATCTTCGACGTCCGAAAGGTCTCGATCGAAACGGCGGGCTCGGTCGGCACCGAGTTCTCGTTGAGCGCCATCAGCAACGACGTCGTCGTCGAACTCCGACAGCTGGTCGTCGGTGCCGACCGTGTCGAGCCCTTGCCGCCGATGGCCCGCGATCTGGTGGCAGGACGGGTGGCAGCACCGCTCGCCCCACCGACGAGCACGGATTTCGGGCCGCCGATGGGATCCGGTATCGATCACGCGGCCGTCCGGCCCTCGGTGCCGACCGAGGCGGTGCTCCGTATGCGCTTGCAGGACCTCGTGCAGGTCGGGCTCGTCCGGCCTGGAGGTCAGGTGTTGAGCGCCGTTCTGGCGCTGCTGGGCCTTGGGCTCGGCAGCGCCGTCGATTCTTTCCTGGAAAGCCGGGTCACGAGCACGATCGCCGCCGCTTTCTTCGTGACGGTCTCGATCGTCTTCGTGGCAACGGCGCTCATCGGTGGCGCCGTGCTCCGAGACTTCGAACTCACCGTCTGGCGGTCTCGGCAGGGGCTGCGCCTCACCGCCGGATTGCTGACCAAGCGCGAACAGTTCGCTCGAACCGAGCGAGTACAACTCGTACGACGCCGGGCCAATCCGCTCGAACGGCTGCTGCAACGCACCACCGTCGTTCTGCCACAGGCGGCCGCTGCGGTGAGCGCGTCGCCGACGGGCTCATCGACCCAGACCTTCATGGTGCCGAGTGTCCCGAATGACATCGTCGACCGACTCACGTCACTGTTCCTCGGCGAGTCGATGGCCGTGCTCACCAACACGATCTCGCCCAGGGCTCGCTGGCGTTGGGCGCTCTATGGCGCGGCCTGGCCCGCGGTCGGGTTCGCCGCTGGCGCCGGGTTCGTCGTTGCCTTCGACGGCCCGATCGGTCTCGCGGTCGTCTTGCTCGTCATCGCCGTCATGGTCCTGGTGATCGGGGTGCTGTCGGCTGCAGCGTCGCAGCGTCGCTGGCGTTGGCACCTCGATGAAACCACGCTCCGCACCCGGAACGGCCTGCTGATCGACCAGCGCAGCGACGTCGAGCTTCGCAAGATCCAGTCGGTCCAATTGCGCCGAGGTTGGTGGCAGCGGCGCAACGGTCTGGCCTCGATCACCTGCAGTACCGCCGGTGGCAGCATCACGATCCCGCATCTCGACCTGGCCGTTGCCGAGTCGATGCGGGATCGCGTGCTGTGGACGGTCGAGCGCAGCGAAGGCCCTTGGATGTGATCAGCCGGTCACGTCGAGTCGGATGATCGAAGCGAAGTAGGTGCGCACGTCGTTCTCGTCGTCGACGGCGTTGTCGAACAGCACGTAGACAGCACCGTCAGGACCGACCACCATCGGCTCGATCCAGCCCCGGGCGCCGATCAGCTCGTCGAAACCGAACGCCGCGGCAACGGCTCCGTCGTCGCCGATCAAGGCGAGGGCGTTGGTGTTGGTGTCGATCATGCAGGTGAAGTTCCCGCAGGGAGCCATGCCGTGTACCCAACCCCACCAGTCGTCCGCTCCGACGTCGTCACTTCCCGCCGTCCACACCGACGCACCGTTGCGATAGCGGCTGACCACGACGGTCTCGTCGGCGTTGCTGCCACCGACCAGGAAGTCGCCGCCGTCGAAGGTGACGAACTTGAGATCGGGTATGCCATCGAACGTGAGTGACCCGGTCTCGTCACAATTCGTGTCGGTGAGCGTCCACTGCTCGAGCGCCTCTCGGCCGGGGAAGTTCATGAGCGCGGTCGTGCCGTCGGGCGACAGCGACACGTAGCCGGTCATGTCGCACTCGTAGGAGTAGCCCTCGGTCGTGTCGAACACCATCGATCCGAGGACGCCGCTCGCTGCGAGTCGACCATCGGGTGTCCCCGACAGCGAGCCGTACAGATCATCGTCCACCATCACGCCGTCGGTGCCCATTGCGGTGTCGAGCGTCAGCGTGCAATCGGGTCCGCTCAACGAGAAGGCGAGCACGCCCGCGTCGTTGGCAACGAAGAGGTGGTCGCCGGCGAACGCCATCGACTCGGCGCCTCCCGGTCCCTCCAGTGCTGCACCCTCGACGGTGCACTCGGTGGGCGTGATGCTGATGGGCCCGGCACTCACCGCCGTCATCGTCAATGGCTCGCGTTCGGCCGTGGGTTCCGGTTCGGCGTCGGGATCTTCGGCCTCCTCGCCCTCACCAGCGTCGCCGCCATCGGCATTGGCCTCATCGCGGTCGGCCGACTCGACCGTCTCATCACTCGCAGGCTCGTCGGTCTCGGTGGTCGGCGTTGCCTGGGTCGTGGTCACCACCGTCTCGGAGGCCAGTCCTCCCGCCGAATCACCGCCCGAACCGCAGCCCGCCATCGCCAAGCTCGCCGCGCCAAAGAGCGCCAATAGTCTCTTGTTCATCGTGTTCCCTCCAGAACGCCGTCGACTCATTGCCGACCAATGTGGGTGAGAACCTAGCCCACCAACGCCCTACTCGTCGTGCTCGACCTCGACGACGAACAGCGGCGACGTGCTCTTGGTGGCCGACTCGATCGGTTCGCCACAGGCAGGGACCGGCACCCGATCACCCCTGCGAACCACGACCACCAACTGCCCGAGCTCGCCGCCGATCTCGACAGCGAGCTCTCGGCCACCGTGCTCGGGTGTCACCCTGGCTTCTCGTTCGGAGGTGAGCCAGTCCCAGCCGAACTCGGCCAGCGCCACCGAGTCGGCGACCTGGGCCGCCGGGTCGGCGAAGCCCATGCATCCACGATTCTTCTCGAACAGTTCGTTGGGCTCGATGCTCTGGTCCAACACTCGGTGCAACTCGGCTGCGTCGATTCGGCCCCAGGTGTAGCCGTCGGGGAACGTCAAGGCGATCGGAGCGAACCGGTGCCCGCCGGTATGGCTCGTTCGCCACAGCCGAACGTCGGTCAATTCCTCACCGACGAGATCGAGAAACAGCCTGGCACCCTGGGTTCCGCAGCAACGATCGCGGGTTCCGTGCGTGCAGATCAAGACGTCGGTGACACCGTCGTCGACTGGTTCGAGATCGCTGAGCTCGCCCATCACGATGTCGTTCACGACATCGACCAGATCGTGCCGCGCGATGAAGGCCTCGTGTCGTTGGAAGTGCGAGAACGTGGTGCCATCGGACCCGCGGTAGGCGATGACTCGGTGAACCGGGGAACCGTCGGGTCCGACCGAAGCCGGCTGATCCGACAGAACCGCGAGCACGCGAGTCGAGTCGTCTGCCGTGGCGAGGTCGACACCCGCCAACAACGGATGATCTTCGATGGACTTGGGCCAGGGGAGTGGCAGCTCGATCAGCAGGTAGTGGTCGTCGTGGCCTGCGGTGCCGAGTGGCGAGTCGCCGAGTTCGAGCGACTGGACCGAACATCGAAGATCGCTCACCTACCCGACCTCTGGATCGTTGGTCTGCGCGTCGTCAGGTCCGGGTCCGGGTTCGATGCGTTCGCGGAGTTCGGCCATCCAACTGGCCGCCTCGGCGAACGCCTCGACCGCTTCCTCTCGTAGCGCCGACGAACCGTTGGTCGCCGCTGGATACGAACCGAGGAACTTGACGTCGGCATGCTTGGCTCGGACCGACTGGAGACAGCTGGCGACGAGATCGTCGTTGATGTGTCCGGCCAGATCGATGATGAAGTGATAGTTGCCGAGCGAGGTCTTCGCCGGCCGGGAGATCAGCAGCGACATGTTGATGCCTCGTGCGGCGAACTCTTGGAGAATCGACACCAGCGAACCGGGCTTGTCCTCGCGCTGGGTGATCATGATCGTGGTGCGGTCGTGTCCGGTGGGGGCGGGGATGGTGTCGCGACCGACGACGAGGAAGCGGGTTTGGTTGTCGGGGTGATCGGCGATGTTGGCTGCCAGCACATCGAGTCCGTATTGCTCGCCGGCGATTGCCGGTCCGACGGCAGCGAGCCCGGGCTTCGAGGCCGCCATCTCGGCTGCCTGCGCGGTCGAGCTCGCCACCTCGACCGGGATGTCGGGCAGATTGGCCCTGAGGAACGTGCGGCACTGGGCGTTGGCCACCGGATGCGAAGCAATCATGGTGATGTTGTCGAGGTTGGTGCCCGGGGCAGCCATCAGCATCATCTCGATGTCGAGAACGACCTCACGTTGGATGAGGAGCGTGGTGTCGAACGCCAGGGTGTCCATGGTGACGTTGACCGTCCCCTCGATGGCGTTCTCGATGGCCACGAAGCCGAGGTCGAGTTCACCTTCCTGTGTGGCCAGCAAGATGTCGACGAACGTCCTCATCGGAACGAGTTCTTCGCCGGCCAGGTCGGGCTGGCTACGCAGCGCTTGTTCGGTGAACGTTCCGAAGGGCCCGAGGAAACCGATGCGGCGGGTCGTTGCAGTCATTCCTTCCAGCCTACGAGCCCGCAGCCCGCCTACGAGCCGGATTCTCGTCGTCGGGGCGGGCCCGACTCACACCGTTTCGGTGTTCGGGATCCTTCCCACTACGGTCTGAGGATGGACGATCGCCTCTACTTCCGTCAGCTGCTCTCTGGCCGAGACTTCGCCACGTCGAACCCCATCGCTCATCAGATGGTCAACTTCGCGTACCTGATCGGCGACCGCGAGACCGGCGAAGCCGTCGTCGTCGACCCCGCCTACGACGTCGACTCGCTGCTCGCCATCCTCGACGAAGACGAGATGCGCCTCACCGGCGTCCTTGCCACGCATTACCACGCCGATCATGTCGGCGGGAACATGATGGGTTACTCGATCGACGGTGTCGGGCAGCTGCTCGAACGGGTCAATGTGCCGGTTCACGTGCAGGCCCCGGAGGCCGAATTCGTCACGAAGACGACCGGTGTCTCCGACGATCTCGTCACCCACGCATCGGGTGACATCGTCACCGTCGGAACGATCGACATCGAACTGATCCACACCCCCGGGCACACGCCCGGGAGCCAGTGCTTCCTCGTGCAGGACCGGCTGGTCTCGGGCGACACGTTGTTCCTCGACGGTTGTGGTCGCACCGACCTTCCGGGCGGAAGCCCCGAAGAGCTCTACCACTCGCTCACCGATCGCCTCGCGAAGGTCCCTGACCAGGCCGTTCTCTACCCCGGCCACCAGTATCACCACGAACCGCACCAGAGCATGGGCGTCACTCGGTCGACCAACGTCGTCTATCGGCCCAACTCGATCGAGCAGTGGATGATGATGTTCGGCCGCTGACAGCGAGCGCTCGATGCGTTTGCCCTCGTGATCGCCACGAAACTCCTCACTTCTTCTCGTCTCGGACCGAAAGGAACGGCAAGTCGCGAGGAGACGTAATGCCAGAATCTGAAGCCGAGCTGAGGGAGCTCGACGAACTTCGTCACAAGGTGACCGAGTACGAGGCCGCTCTGCGCTCGGCCGCGCCGCGTCTGGCCGCCTTCAAACGACTCGAGCAACTCGCCCGCACCCAGGGAACCTCGCCCGAGGCGATCGCATCCCAGGCGGCGGTCGAAGTGATGAAGCGAGAGAAGGATGCTCTCGTGACGCTGCTCGCTGGCTTGGCCAACGAGCGGGATCAACTCAAAGGAGAAGTGGCGATGTTGTTGATCAACAAGACCGAGGCGGGGAAGGCCGTTGCCGATCTCCATCTCGAGCGAGAGGAACTCACCGTCGAAGTCGCCGCCATCGTGGATCAGCTGGCGAAGATCCGCAGCGACGCGGTGCAGCTGATGTCCGATCGCAGCGAACTCACGGTCGAGGTCTCGGCATTGCGTGAGGAGGTTCGTGCACTGCACGAGGCCTTCCAGCAGATCGAGAATGCACGACACGAGCAAGACCGCGAACTCGAAGCCCGCCAGCGTCGTCAGGACGATTTGGCCATGCAGGAGTGCGCTGCGGCAGCCGAGCGGGCCGTTGCGGAGCGGGACGCCACCGAGAGCAGTGACGGCGTCGATCCCACCGACGGTGTCGAGCATGTCGGTGATGCCGATGTCGAGGCAGCTGTTGGACGCAGCAGCGCTCCCTTCGGCGAAGAAGCAGACGAAACAGCGGCCCCCGTCGCCGATGAGCGGGCCATCTCGCCCCGAGCCGTGATGCTGGCGGCCGAACTCGAAGAAAACAAGACGGCGAAACAGCAGAAGGAAAAGCTCGTTCCTCGCCGCACCCATGCCTCGACGATCGAGACCGACGACGAGACCGAGGAGCTCGAGTCGCAGGCCTTCGATGCCTTTTTCCATGCCGAGATCGACCACGACAAGTCACGCGACTGGATTCTCGGCTGATCGACCGAGTCGAGCGATCCGGCCTGTCGGCCTGAGACCGATCCGGCCTGTCGGCCTGAGACCGATCCGGCCTGTCGGCCTGAGACCGATCCGGCCTGTCGGCCTGAGACCGATCCGGCCTGTCGGCCTGAGACCGATCCGGCCTGTCGGCCTGAGACAGATCTGGTCGACGGCACCGCTTTTTGCTTCGGTCATGTGAGACTGGCGCAGATGTCGTGTCTGCGATCACGGACGGTCGCACGCTTGATAGGCGTGCTTGCCGTCCTTGCCCTCCTCATTGCTGCTCCTGCTGGTGCCGAGCCCCCGGCCGACGTGGTCTCTGGCGCGACCGACGGTGTGTACATCGCACCCGGCCGCGACTTCGACGCCGCCGAACTGGTGGGGGTCGTCGATGCGGCTCGGGCGCGTGGCGTGAACATGGTCATCGCGGCACCCGCCGACCCGGAACCCGACGCCGAGGCCTACGCTCTCCGGGTGCGTCAGCTGGCCGACGTCGACGCCGTCCTCGTGTTCGGCCTCGAAGGCGAAGTCAAGGGATCGGTCTCCGATGACTACTTCGACGGGTTCGCTCGAGCAGAGAAGGCTGCTGCTGCCGCCACCACACCGGCACAGGCGGCCGATGCCTTCTTCGCCGAACTCCTGAAAGAACCGCCGGGTGGACTCCCCGACATCGTCAAAGACGTCGCACGCTACGTGATGATCCTCACGGTGGTCGTCGGGCTGGCGACGGCGGCGGAAATGGTGATCCGCTCGCGGCGCTACCCCAGTGTCGCCGATCCCGAGACTGCCGCTTGATTCACGACGCCTCCACGGGCCCCCGACGGCGAGGTGGCAAGCCGGCGGAGGGAACCGGTGTCTCGCTCTGGATGATCACCCGGCTCGCCCTGGCCGTGTTCCTCTTCTCGTTCGCCTTCGGGGGGCTCCCCCAGTCGGCCGATGTCCGCGATCGACTGGCCCGAGCCGGACTCGTGTCGAGCGAGCGCCTCGACGTAGAGGTGGCCACCACCACGACCACCCTGCCCCCTCCGGCCACGTCCGGCGCGGTCGTCGACCTCCTTGCCTCCTCCGGCTATCCCGATGTCCAGGCCGAGACGCTCGACCGCGTGGTCACGCTCACGGGATCGGTGCCCGACGAAGCCTCGCAACGGGTGATTGCCCGCCTGGTGAGCGACCTACCGGGTGTCGATCAGGTGATCGACCAGACCGTGGTGGCGACGCCCGGCGCTTCGGCCGAGGTGCTCATCGTCGGAACGACCAGCCAGGTGACACTCTCGGGCTCCGTCGTCGACGCCGTCACCGCAACGGCCATTCTGGAAGCCGTCCAGACCGTCTACGTGGCCGACCAGATCACGGGAGCCGTGACCGTCGATCCCGCAGTGCCCACGCCCGCCACGGTGGCCGTCAACCTGGAATCGACCAGGCCGGAGATCGGCGAGCAGCTTCGCGTTGCGTTCGATCGACTCGACCCTGCCATGGCCGCTGTCGACTTCCGGTTCCGCCGGCTCGAGATTCCCCGGATCGAGATCGACCTCGACGAGCTCCTCGCTGCCGAGCCGATCGAGTTCGCCTCCGGATCCAGCCAGATCGACGACGAATCACAGGCCACCCTCGATGCGGTCGCCGCTCTGCTCGAGCCATTCCCCGATGCGGTCATCGAAGTGGGTGGCCACACCGACGACCGAGGGTCCGACCAGGCCAATCGGCAACTCGGTGCCGAGCGAGCGGCCACCGTGGTCGCCGAACTCCAAGACCGCGGCGTCGAGGCCGAGCTCGTGCCGGTCGGTTACGGCGAAACCCGTCCCCGAGTCGTGCCCTTCGACACCGACGAGGCACGAGCCGCCAACCGTCGCATCGAGTTCGTCCTCATCGCTCCCTGATCACGGCACCCCCGGCCCCGGCCGACAGGCCGTTGTTGTCTCAGGCCGACAGGCCGTTGTTGTCTCAGGCCGACAGGCCGTTGTTGTCTCAGGCCGACAGGCCGTTGTTGTCTCAGGCCGACAGGCCGCGCTGCAAGGCGTCGAGGAGATACTGGAACTCCGCCGCGTGCTCCGACGAGGTACCCGAACAATGCTCCAAGGCCAAGAAGCCGTGGATCGCGCTGCGAAGGCTGCGCGCCGCAAGCCGTGAGTCAGCGGGCGTCAACCCGCTGGCGGCATAGACGAGGGTGAAGACATCGAGCAGGGAAGCGTTCGCGTCGATCAGCTCGTCGTCGACGGCCTCGGGCGGTCGAAGCGTCGAGGCGAACTGGCCGGGGTAGGTGAGGGCGAAGGAGCGATACGCCGACCCGATGGCGTTGAGCGCCGTACTGCCGGCGGTTCCGATGGCCGCGTTGCGCACCGTCGCCGTCAGGTTCTGGGTGGCGGTGACGGCCACCAGGTGCCGAAGGCCATCGAGCCCCCGACAGTGGGTATAGAGCGCCGAGGTGACCACGTCGAGGTCGTCGGCCACCGCTGACAGGCTGAGGGCATCGAAGCCATGCGTATCGATCAGATCGATCGCCGCGAGGGTGACGATCTTCGGGGTGAGCCGGGCTGGTGGCGCCATGCCGACGAACATAGTTCTTGAGTGACTGACCATCAACTATGTTGACAAGCAATCAGGAATAGTGAAATACTTTCTCTATCGCCTCGACGGCCATGCACCCTTTCCACGAACGGGTCGACCGTCGATCGTCGAGGCCCATCGACGGTCACCGAACGAAGGAGTACCCCATGTTGTTGATGCAAAACGATCCATTCCGCGACCTCGATCTCTTCTTCCGAGACACCAAGGGCACCCGCCAGATGCCGATGGACGCCTACCGCAGGGGCGACGACGTCTGGGTTCATGTCGACCTTCCCGGGGTCGGCAAGGACTCCATCGACATCGACGTCGAGCGAAGCGTCCTCACCATCACCGCCACCAGGAACTGGCAGCGTGAAGAGGGTGACCAGCTCTACATGAGCGAACGGCCCCAGGGCACATTCCGGCGCCAGGTCCACCTCGGTGACAGCCTCGATGTCGAAGGCATCGAAGCCGACTTCTCCGACGGTGTCTTGACGCTTCGTCTGCCGGTATCGGCAAGGGCGAAACCCAAGAAGATCTCGATCGGCGGCGGCGCCCAACCCGCCATCGACGTCGAGACGACGTCGGCCTGAGACCAGGCCGCCGCAAGCCCGGCCGAACCGAACACCCGGGGCCGGGCACTCGGCCGGACACCTGATCCGGCATCCGTGTTGGGGTAGCAAGGGAGAGCGGGCTCGATCGTCGACATCGGCGGTCGAGCCCGCTCTCGTTCTCCAGCGAATGGTGTCGCTAGTGTTCCGCCCATGACTTCGCCATCCGATCCCGGGCTGCCTGTCATGGACCAAGCCTTCTGGGATGCTCGTTATGCCGCTGCCGACCAGGTTTGGAGTGGTAACCCGAATCCACACCTCATCACCGACACTGCCGGTCTCGAGCCGGGACGAGCGCTCGACGTCGGCGCCGGCGAAGGGGCCGACGCCGTCTGGCTGGCCGA
The DNA here is from genome assembly GCA_963698395.1 of uncultured Acidimicrobiales bacterium. Classification (GTDB taxonomy): domain Bacteria; phylum Actinomycetota; class Acidimicrobiia; order Acidimicrobiales; family SZUA-35; genus JBBQUN01. Next base: position 629,196 of record CAVOQQ010000003.1, on the reverse strand, counting down.
GCAAGGTTGGTCGGTGACCGCGCTCGACATCTCAACCGTCGCTCTCGATCGCGGCCGCCGTGAGGCCGAGCGGCGCGGTGTCGCCGAGCGCATCGAGTGGACCCACCTCGACATCCTCGCCTCACCATTGCCCGACGGTCCGTTCGATCTGGTGGCCCTGCATTTCATGCACTTCGGGCCGGCCGACCGTACCCCGCTGTTCGAGCGCTGTATCGATGCGGTGGCGCCGGGTGGCATGTTGCAGATCGTGGCTCACCATCCCTCCGACCTGGAGACCACGGTTCGACGTCCGAAGGTGCCCGAATTCTTCTACACCGCCGACGACGTCGCCGCGTTGCTCGATGACGACTGGACCGTGATCGCTGCCGACGCACGGCCCCGTGAGGCCACCGACCCCGAAGGCCGTTCGGTCACCATTCACGACACGGTGTTGGTGGCTCGCCGCAACGGCTGACGACGATCAGGCGAGGGGCGCCCGGTTCTGGCGGGGCGCGATCTGACCCTCGTCGACTTCGAGGCCGGCACCACGCAGCGCGGGCACCTCGCCGAAGGACTGGGTCAGGTCGGTGGCAGGGTGGCGTGTTGGGCGATCCATGCATGCATGGCGATCCCCGACGCCACACCGGCGTTGATCGAGCGGGTGGACCCGAACTGGGCGATCGATCGGGTCTGATCGAGCAACGGTCGCATCGAGTCCGACAGGCCGGGCCCCTCCTGGCCGAACACGAGCACACAGGCCATCGGCAAGCTCCCGACCTCGAGCGGAGTCGACCCGGGGAGGTTGTCGATGCCCACCATCGGCAGGCTCTGTTCCCGAGCCCAGTCGGCGAGATCCTCGGCCGTCGGATGATGTCGCACGTGCTGATAACGGTCCGTCACCATGGCGCCACGGCGATTCCAACGCTTCTTGCCGACGATGTGGACCTCCGCGGCCAGGAACGCGTTGGCCGTACGCACGACGGTGCCGATGTTCAGGTCGTGCTGCCAATTCTCGATGGCGACGTGAAAGGTATGGCGGCGCTGATCGAGGTCGGCCACGATGGCTTCGAGCGACCAATAGCGATAGTGATCAACCACATTGCGTCGATCACCCCCGGCCAGGAGTTCCGGATCGAACTGTTCACCGACCGGCCAGGGCTTCGGATGCGGCCCGACCCCAACCTCCGGCTCGGTCAACCGGTTCGCCGCCGGCTCGGTCAACTGGTTCGCCTCCGGCTCGGTCAACTGGTTCGCCTCCGGCTCGGTCAACTGGTTCGCCTCCGGCTCGGTCAACTGGTTCGCCTCCGGCTCGGTCAACTGGTTCGCCTCCGGCTCGGTGACTTGGCTCGCCTCCGGCTCGGTCACTGAGCGAAGTCCGCCACGGTTGCTCCGGAGAGCGACACCAACACCGTCGGCTCGATCGGGAAAACGTGGCGAGGGGTACCGGCCGCCGCCCACACCCGATCGAAGGTCATGAGATGAGGATCGATCCACGTACGTATCGGCGTGCTGTGTCCGAACGGGGGCACGCCGCCGATGGCGAAGCTCGTCGTGGCTCGCACCTGATCGGCGTTCGCCCGGCCGCATCGGTCGACACCGGCGAGGGCGGCAAGCGCCTGTCCATGGACCAGGTTGGCGCCGCTGGTGAGCGCCAGGACCAGCTCGCCGTCGGCGTCGAAGATCATTGACTTCACGATCTGGTCGACCACACAGCCAACGGCTGCGGCGGCGTCCTCCGCCGACCGCGTGCCATCGGGGTACTCGACGACCTCGAGGACCGAGCCTCGGTCGCCGGCAAAGCTGACCACTCGCTGTGCGCTCGTCGGGAGATCGCTCATGCCGGCGCGGCCTCTTCGGCGCCGACGGCGGGAATGCCGAGGTCTTCATAGGTGGCAAGTGGAATGAAGGTCACCCCGGCATCGGCGAAGGTGGTGCTCGGTTCGTCGGAGCGAGCAACGAGTGTCGAAGCCAGCACGACGATGCCCCCCACCGCGTCGATGCGCTCCTTGGCCGTCAGGCTCGAGCCGCCAGTGGTGATGACGTCATCGACGAGCAGCACCCGCTTGCCTTCGAGTGATGCACCCTCGACGAACTTGTCGGTGCCGCGCCCCTTCGGCTGCTTGCGAACGACGAACCACTCCTTGTCGCCGACGATGGCCACGCCGTGGGCGAACTGATCGGCGCCGAGTGTGAGACCGCCGACAGCGTCGAACTCGATGCCGGCGGCGTCGGCCAGATCGAGCAGGCACTGACAGGCGAGCGCAAGGTCGGCGCCCTGCGCCAACGCTTTCTTGCCATCGAGGAAGTAGCGGCTCATCGCGCCCGAGGAGAGCTGCACGGGTGCGTCGAGACGGAGCAATCCCTTGGTCTTGAGGATGTCGAGGAGGGCGGCTCGGCGAGAGGCCGGGGTGCTGTCGGCTCCGGCCGACACGAGTACATGATTCACCCGAACGACGCTAGCTCCGGAAGGTCGCCGTGCCATGAGGTCGGCGCGGAGCGACTCGATGACGCCGGTACCAGCATCGAGGCGCCATTCGGGGCAGAATCAACGGCTATGGCGAAGTTCGAGATCGGCTGGCGAGAGTGGGTCGGACTCCCCGACCTCGGCGTCGACGCAGTGAAGGCGAAGGTCGACACGGGGGCACGAACGTCGGCGATCCATGCCTTCGGCATCCAGCCCTTCGCGATCGACGGTGTCGAGTGGGTGCGGTTCCAGCTCCATCCCCGTCAGCGGTCTCGGCTGCCAACCGTCACCTGTGAATCTCCGGTCCACGATCGGCGCCTGGTCCGCTCCTCGAATGGTCAGCAGCAGAGCCGCATCGTCATCAAGACCCACCTCGAGATGGGCGGTGCGAGCTGGCCGATCGAGCTGTCGTTGGCTTCCCGAGACGAGCTGGGTTTCCGCATGCTGATCGGGCGCAAGGGACTGGGCAAGAAGGTGCTCATCGATCCGTCGAGGTCGTATCTCACCGGCAAGCGAAGCATCGCGAAACCACAGTGACCGACGACGAGCGATTGGCAGCGATCGCCAGCGACCTGGCGGATGGGCTCGAGCGACATCTCGGCCCGTGGCTGCGGCGCCTTCTTGCGCAACGTTCCGGTGACGCAGCATCCTCCGAGGCGCTCGATGCCACCATCGAGGCGATCACCGGTCCGATGCTCGAGCGGGTTCGAACACTGTTGGCCACCGACATCGACGAGCAGCGGGCCAACCCCCTCGCCATCGTTCGATCCGGCCTCGGTCCGGCAACCGATCTGCTGGTCTCGCTCGGGGTTCCTGCGGTCGACCGGGACCCGTTCGCCGGGCAGGCGTTTCCCGACGACATCTACGACCTGGCGCCGGCGACCTTCGGCGACATCGACGAGTCCCTACAGGAAGCCGGACTCATGTGGGGAGCGGCCAAGGCCCATGTGCACCTCAGCCGACGACGAGCCGAAGGGCTCATCTGATCACACCCAGTGGCTCAGGGAACCAGCGGTGTTGTGCATTCGGGTGGTGCCGACCAGACGCCGGTCACCCATCGGTCGATGTTGCCGGTCAGACCTTCGGTCGCGAGGCCCCATGGGGCTTCCTGGGGTGTGACCAGCTCGGCACCGGCGGGAGCCGGAAGCGTCGACATCAGGGTCGAGAGGTGAACAGCCGAGAAGAGGACCCGCCAGAGGCGCATGTCGCCATCGTGATGGCGACGACGCATCAGACCCAGAGTGAACCGGCGTCGTGACTGGTCCATTCGGACCATGCCCGGCTCGGGCAGTTGTCTCGATGTCAGTTCTTGATCAGTTTGGCGGCCGTCTCGAAGTCGGTCGCTTCCAAGGTGGAAAGCGCCTGGCGGCCCAGCTTGGTGACGTCGCCGACATCGGCCAGGCGGAGGGCCTGCCGGTTGATGGCTTGCTCGAACAGGGTGCGCGAGTAGCGCGCATTGCCGAAGCCGTCGCTGCGAATCGCTCGTTCGAAGATCTGTTCGAGTGAGCGGTGCACCTCGGGAGCAAGCGTGTAGTCGGCGTCTTTGGCGACCTTTTCGGTGATGGCGACGAGTTCGGCGGTCGTGTAGTCGTGGAACGGGATCTCACGAGCGAACCGTGAACGCAGCCCGGGGTTGGAGTCGAGGAACGCCCGCATCAGTTTGGGGTATCCGGCAACGATCACGACCAGACGATCGCGATGGTCCTCCATCCGCTTGATCAGCGTTTCGATCGCCTCGGCTCCGAAGTCGTTGCTCTTCGGACCGGCAGGGGAGAGGGCGTAGGCCTCGTCGATGAACAGCACGCCGTCGAGCGCTCGTTTGATGGCCTTGTTGGTCTTCACCGCCGTGTGGCCGACGTACTGGCCGACGAGTCCGGCCCGATCGACCTCGACGAGGTGGCCCCGCTTGAGCAGGCCGATCGAGCCGTACATCTCGGCGATGAGTCGAGCCACGGTGGTCTTGCCGGTTCCCGGATTGCCGAGAAAGACCAGGTGCTGGCTGGTCGGCACCTCCGACAGCCCGTGTTCACGTCGTTGCGCTTGCACTTGGAGAAAGGCGATCAGCGTGCTGACCTGGTCCTTGACCGAATCGAGTCCGACGAGGCCGTCGAGTTCGGCCTGGATCTCGGCGAGCGGACGAGGTGGGGTCGGCCGTGCCATCGGCATGTTGCCGCGTCGCTCTTCGATGCTGCGATCGGCTGCCCGCTTCGCCTGCTCACCGGCAGCCTTGAGCCTCTTTCGGATTTGATCCGGGCGCCTCACCATGGTTGCGACGCTACCGAGGGGACGACCCGCTCCGCGAAATCGTCGGTGAACCAGGCCATCGAGCGAGGGCCGATGTGCACGGTACGGTCGGTGATCGAAACCTTCGACTGGCCGAGAACCTCTCGCGGCGCGAATCGAAATCCGGCGTCGCCGAGGACCGAGCGATCCACCACCACCGGTTCGTCGGACACGTTCACCAGGCCGACGAGGCGGCCGTTGCGACGGTGATAGCGGCCGAAACCGAACACCCGGGCATCACCGGCGTCGATGATCCACGAGTCGCCACCCTGAGCCAGCGCCGGCGTCGCCGCCTTCGTCGCAAACAGGTGCTGGAGCTCGCTTCGGATCTGGAACTGGACGGTCCCCTTCGTGATCGACCGTTCGACGGCGTTCCAATCCATGAACGGTCGCTGCATCCAGCGCGAATCGTCGGCCAGCTCGGGATCATCCAGATACGAGTGATCATTCAGTGTTCCGAGTTCGTCACCCATGTAGAGCAGGGGCATGCCGAACGAGGCGGCCAATCCGTAGGCGAGCACGATCCGCTCGATTGCTGCGGCGATCGAGCGTTCATCACCCGCGGCGAGAGCCCGTTCGAGGCCGGCAAGCGATGCAGTCGAGCCGCACGTTCGCTCGTCGCCGGTCGCCACGTTGACCCCGAACGGGGCGCCTTCGGCGAACGAGCCAGGAAAGCCGCCTCGGTAGAAGTCGGCGAGGAAGTGGCGGTGTGCGGAGCCGTCGAGACCGGCCGAGACGGCGTTGTCGTCGTCGACGGCCCAGCCGATGTCATCATGGCATCGGACGTAGGTGGCCCATCCGGCTTCCTCCGGGGTCGAGGGCAGCGCAGCCATCGACGTGGCGAGCAGCTTCGCGTCTCGGCTCGCCAGCGCACTCCAGGTCATCGCCATCAACTGGTTGTGGTAGGCGAGGTGGCACTCGTTGCGCTCCCCCTGTTCGCCGTGTTGGCCGAGATAGCCGAGCAGATCGGCCGGAGCGACGATGGCTTCGGCCTTGAGCAGCACACCGGGCGCGGCGAGGTTGGTGAACTGGCGCAGGATCTGGGCGATGAGATGCGCCTCGGGCTGGTTCTGGCAGTTGGTGCCCTTGCGCTTCCACGTGAAGGCCACGGCGTCGAGGCGCATGACCTCGACGCCGGCATTGGCCAGGAAGAGGATGATCTCCAGCATCTCGCCGAGCACGGCCGGGTTCGAGTAGTCGAGATCCCACTGGTAGGTGTTGAACGTGGTCCACACCCACCGCCTCAGGTCGTCGTCCCAGGTGAAGTTGCCAGGCGCCAGCTCGGGGAAGACCTCGGGGAGTGTGGTTTCCCAATCGTCGGGCTCGGCGCGATCGGGGTAGGTCAGGAAGTAGGCCAGTTTGTCGGCGTCACCGGCCCGAGCCGCTTCGGCCCAGGCGTGTTCGCGTGCGGTGTGGTTCATCACCACGTCGATGCAGAGCGAGATGCCGGACGTCCGCAATGCCTTGGCCAGCGAGGCGAGGTCGTCGAGTGTGCCGAGCGATGGATCGACATCTCGGTAGTCGAGTACGGCGAAACCGCCGTCGTTCGGCTCGGGTCGAGCGGCGATGACCTGCATCAGGTGGAAGTAGGTGACTCCGAGCGAATGCAGGTAGGGAACGCGCTGCTCGACGTCGTTGATGGTCGGACCGAAGCGTTCGCAGTAGGCGACGTAGCCGAGGCGGTCAGGGGCCTGGTACCAACTCGGTTCGACCTCGCGGGCGGCGTCGAGGATGGCGAGGTCGCCCGGGCGAGCTGCGAGTGCTCGGGCAGCCGAGGAGGCCAGAGCGAAGAGCACGTCGTCGGCGCGGTGCTCGCCGTAGAGCGCAGCGAGCGATGGCCGCGAGTCGATCTGTGATCGCCGGAACCTCGTCAGGAAACGCGCCCGCACGGTGGGAGCCAGTTCGCTCATGAAGTCGAGCAGGGCCGCTTCGGTTTCGTTCGCAGCATCAGCCGGGGGAAACACAGCCGGGAACGCTACTCGAATCAGTGGCAGGCGGTGGGTCGGAAGCGCCCCTTGAACCGAACCATGAGCAGCCACCATGCGACGGATCTGCAACGTCGGCGGCGGTAGTGTCGCCACGTGCTGTCATCCGATCGAGTCTCGGCCTACCTGGAGCGGATCGGGCTGGAGCGGGCCGCGCTGGGACCGGCGGCTTCGCTCGAAGCGCTGCGGTTGCTGCATCGCGCGCATCTCGAGTTCGTCCCGTTCGAGAACCTCGACATCCACATCGAACGGGCCGTCGAACTCGACCTCGACCGCATCCTCACCAAGATCGTCGACGCTCGCCGGGGAGGGTTCTGCTACGAGCTCAACGGTGCGTTCGCCGACCTGCTCACGGCGCTGGGCTATCACGTCACGCTGCTCGAGGGCCGGGTGTTCGACCACGGCGTGCCGGATGATCCCGTGCTCGGCATCGCCTTCGATCACTTGTGCCTGCTCGTCGACCTCGACCGCCGCTACCTCGTCGACGTCGGATTCGGTGACTCCTTCGTCGAACCGGTCCTCTTCGAGCCCGAGGTCGACCACGTCGATTCGGCCGGTGCGTTCCGGATCGTCGCCGCCACCCCGGGCGATGGCGACATCGAATCGGTGGATGATCCATGGTTCGATCTCCTGCGCGAAGGCGAGGCGCAGTACCGATTCAGTCTCACACCGCGGGTGCTTCATGATTTCGAACCGGGCTGTCGTCATCATCAGACGGCCCAGGCGTCACCCTTCACTCGGAAGCCCATCGTGAGTCGCCTCACCTCGAACGGCCGGGTGACGCTCAGCGGGTCCCGTCTGATCGAAGAGGTCGACGGCAAGCGATCAGAGCAACGCTTCGAGGACAGCGAGCTCGGAACGGTGCTGGCCACCAGGTTCGGGATCGACCTGCCCGAAACGGATCGGGTTCGCCTGTCGTTGGCTTCCCGAGCGCGGCGTGGCACTCTTCGACACCGCACTTGGCCGGTGTGGGGTCGGGTGGGTCGAGCAGCGCATCAAAGTCGTGGTGCTTCCAGAGGCGAGTGATGCGGCAACGCTCGCCCGGGCAAGAGCGGTCATCGGCGAGTCCACGGGAACCCATCCGCCCACGTTGGTGGAGCTTGGCATCGAGGCGATGGCCGACCTCGTCGCTGGATCCCGCCGCGATCTCGGCGATGTGCTCGTCGACCTCGATGCCGTGCCCGACTTCGATCGTGCGGCCTACGAGGTGGCGCGAACGATTCCGCCCGGTGTGGTGATGACCTATGGGGCCGTTGCGAAGCGTCTCGGGCAGCCCGGTGGCGCGCAAGCTGTCGGCGGTGCCATGGGTCGCAATCCCGTGCCGATCATCGTGCCGTGCCACCGGGTGGTCGCAGCCGACGGTCAACTCGGCGGCTTCTCGGCCAACGGGGGCACCGTGACCAAACGCCGTTTACTCGAGATCGAGGGGGCTCCCATCGACCGCCCGCTGTTCTGAGCGCGTCGCGACGGCCCACTGTCCTGATCGACGTCTTCGTCATCGAATACAACCAACGACGCCCCCACCGTTCCCTCGGCCGTGCGACACCAGCCATCGCCTACCAACGGCTTCCAAAGACCGGCCCCACCGGCAGCACCGCCGGCCCCCACTACCGGGTCCGCCGCGACCGCATCGACAAGACCGGAGCCGTTTCCCTACGCCGCGGCGGCCGCATGCACCACATCTCGATCGGCCGAGCCCACCAAGGAATCGCTGTCATCGTTCTCATCGACGACCTCGACATCCGAGTCATCGCCACCGACACCGGCGAACTCCTCCGCCACCTCACCCTCAACCCGAACATCGGCTACCAACCACGCTGCAAAACGCACAAAACCCCCGAACCGCAGGTTCGAGGGTTTCCGATGTATTGAGACATCACAATCGTGCGCGAGGGGGGACTTGAACCCCCACGTCCTTTCGAACACTGGAACCTGAATCCAGCGCGTCTGCCAATTCCGCCACTCGCGCGAGTGGAAGACGGCAGCGTAGCAATCTTCTCGTCCGGTGCGACACCGTGAGCGTCGTCGGACTCCATTCGACGGGTGCCACGATCGTCGGCATCGTCGGCTGCTCGAACGTCTCGGAACTGGCTGCTCCTTTGGAGCGTCCACGGCTCAGGTAGCGTAACCACGATGGTGTTGCGGAATCTCGAAGAACGGCTCGAACAGGCAGTCGAGGGCATGTTCGCTCGGCTGTTTCGCTCGGGACTCCAGCCGATCGAAGTCGCTCGCCGTCTGGTCAAGGTGGTCGACGCCGATCGGGCGTTCGACAGCCGAGGAGCCGCGATCGCCCCGAACCGCTTCACCGTCGAGCTGGCAACGTCGGACTACGAGCGCTTCATCACGGTCAACGATGCGCTCACCGCAGAGTTCGCCGCCACCATCCGCGAGCATGCCGCAGCAGAGCAGCTGCGCTTTCTCGGACGAGTGTTCGTCGAACTGGTCGATGAGCCCTCGCTCACCGTCGGGCGGTGCCGGGTCAAGGGCGCGTTCGACGAGACCACGAGCGGATCGGCCGCGCCGTCGTATCTCGAACTGCCGAATGGGGCGCGCCTCGATCTCACCGGGTCCGTGGTGTCGATCGGTCGGAGCAACGAGTGCACCCTCACCCTGGTGGACACCAATGCCTCCCGGCACCACGCCGACCTCCAGCCCGAGGGAGACACCTATCGGTTGGTCGATCTCAACTCGACCAACGGGACCAGCGTCAATGGACAACGGATCACCAGCCGACTCCTTGCCGATGGCGATGAACTCACGTTCGGAACGGTCAGTGTCCGCTTTCATCTCCTCTGACACGGTCCGGCCCAGCATCGCTCCTCCTCGAACCGGTGTGGCGACCGGGCCGATGAACGCGACGAACGACTCGACTCTGAGTACTGTGGCGCGGTCGTGTCCGAAGCTCTTCTCACCGTCTTGCAGTGGTGCCTCTTGGCGCTCGTCTACCTCTTCTTCCTGCGCGTCCTCCAAACGACCTGGCACGGAGCGGTTGTACCGGCGCGGCCCTCGCCGCCCCGCCGCAAGCGCAAAGCGACCAGCAAGAAACGAACGGCCGGCGATGCCAGTCGCGCTCTGGCAACCACGGCAACACCGCAGCGAGCCCCCAGTTCGGGAACGAGCCTGGTCGTGATCGCACCCCCCGAGGAATCTGGCGTCAGCTTCCAGCTGTCGCAGACCTCCACCATCGGTCGCGCCGCCGGATGCGAGGTCACACTCGACGACACCTACGCATCGCAGCTCCACGCCCGTCTCGAGCAGACCCCCGATGGTCTGGTGATCGAAGATCTGGGCTCGACCAACGGCACCTACCACAATCGCCAACGGCTCACGGCTCCCGCACTGGTGCGGCCCGGCGATCTCATCCAAATCGGCAGCACGATCCTGGAGCTCCGATGATGCATGTGATCACGGCCAGCGCCACGCACGTCGGCCAGGTGCGCGAAATCAATCAAGACCGGTCTCTCGTCACCCAAACTCTGGGGGCCGTCGCCGACGGTATGGGTGGGCACGTCGGTGGTGAGAAGGCGGCGGCGCTCGCCATTGCGGAACTCAGCGGCGTCCGCGGCGTGATCTCCGAACAGCGGCTGATCGACGTCGCACGAGCCGCCAACCATCGGGTCTACGAGGCATCGCAGGCGCCGGAGCTGCGAGGCATGGGCACCACCCTCGTGGTGGCCACCTTCGACCCGGAGACCTCCGTGGTCAGCATCGCCAACATCGGCGACAGTCGGGGCTATCTGTTTCGAGCGGGGCAGTACGAACAGGTCACGCTCGATCACTCGTTGGTCGAGGAGCTGCTGCGTCAGGGTCGTCTCACCGAAGACGAAGCGCGCAATCACCCCCAGCGAAACATGGTGACCCGGGCCCTCGGGATCGGTCCTGACATCGACGTCGATGTCTTCAATGTCGTCGTCGAGCCCGGCGACCGGATCGTGCTCTGCAGCGATGGATTGAGCAACGAGGTCGACAACGACAACGTCGCAGAGATCCTGACCGGGCATCCCGATGCGCACGAGGCAGCACAGGCACTGGTCGATGCTGCAGTGGCGAATGGTGGTCGCGACAACGTGACGGTGGTGATCCTGCATGTCGTCGACGAGCCGGTTGCCGCCACCGTGGTCGACGACGTTTCCGATTCGCTCGACGATGGCACCGAGATCGAAAGCCTGACCGACGCCCCCCGACCTGACCTGTCGGCCGACCCTCTCGCCGATACCAAGCGGCCAGCGAAACGGCGCCGCTTGCCCTTTCGTGGGCTCTTTTATGTCGGCTCCATCCTGAGCGTGGTCGTCATTGCGGCAATCGCCACCTATGTCTATGACCGTGGGGCGTGGTACGTCGACACGGTCGACGGCGACGTCGCCATCTTGCGTGGCCGGCCGGGCGGCGGCGTGATCTTCGACCCGGTCGTCGTCGAGCAGACCGACACCAAGTTCGACGATCTCGATGCGTCGTCGCAGCAGCGAATCGAAGAGCAGTCGATCTTCTCGTCGGTCGACGCTGCGGAGCAGCTGGTGGCTCAGCTCGAACTCGCGAATGGCACGTCGTCGACGACCGATTCCTCGACGACGGAGACCCCCGCCGACACGTCCCCGATCGAACAGACGACAACGACGACCAGCAGCGGCTGAGCATGCGGCCCCGCACTGTCGAACTCGGTCTGCTCGTTCTGGCCAGCATCATCACAGTCGCCGCCTACGGCCTCACGAGTCTTGGGCGCGCCGCTTCGCTCCCTGCCGACATCGGCCCGTTTCTCGGCATCGTCGTGGCCTTGCTCATGCTCGGGCACCTGCTCGTTCGTTTCTTCGCCCCCGACGCCGACGGGCTCCTGCTTCCCGTGGCTGCCCTGCTCAACGGCTTTGGCTACGTGATGATCGCCCGTCTCAACCCGGAGCTGGCCGACAGCCAGTCGGCCTGGACGTTCATCGGTCTGATGGCCTTCGGGCTCACGCTGATGGTGCTCGATGATCCTCGGCGATTGCAGCCCTACCGCTACTCCCTGGCGCTGGCCGGGGTGATCCTGCTGCTCTTGCCTCTGATTCCGGGACTCGGCGTCGAGATCAACGGGGCCAGGATCTGGCTTCACATCGGTCCGTTCAGTATCCAGCCCGGCGAGTTCGCGAAGATCCTGCTGGCAGCGTTCCTCGCCGGCTACCTGGTCGACAAGCGCGAGTTGCTCATGGTGTCGAATCGTCGGCTCGGGCCGTTGCACCTTCCCGACTTCAAGCACTTCGGTCCGTTGCTGCTCGCGTGGGGTGTTGCCTTGCTCGTCATGGTGACCCAGCGAGACCTGGGATCGTCGTTGCTGTTCTTCACGCTGTTCGTCGTGATGGTCTACCTGGCGACCAGCCGGGTGGCCTACGTGCTGACCGGTGTCGTCATGTTCGGGCTCGGGGCGAGTGTCGCCTACCAGTTGTTCGATCATGTCCAGCGGCGGGTCGAGATCTGGATCGATCCCTTCGCCGACGCCAAGGACACCGGGTTCCAAATCGTCGAGGCGGCTTTCGCGCTGGCCGACGGCGGACTCACCGGGACCGGGCTGGGCCGTGGCACGCCGGGCAAGATCCCGTATGCGTCCACCGACATGATCTTCGCCGCCTTCGGTGAAGAGCTGGGCTTGGTCGGCGCCACCGCCATCTTGATCATGTTCCTCTTCCTCATTGCCGCTGGGTTTCGGGTGGCAACGCAGGCGATCAGCCCGTTCGAGCAACTCCTGGCCGGCGGGCTCACGGCGCTCCTCGGCTTCCAGGCCTTCGTGATCATCGGTGGGGTGTTGCGGGTCCTCCCCTTGACCGGTGTGACGTTGCCGTTCGTGTCCTACGGCGGCTCGTCGCTCATTTCCAACTACGTGATCTTGGGCATCTTGGTGCGGATCTCCCAGCGATCGAATGCCATGCCGCGCAACGAGTCGGTCGAGATCGACATGGTGCCGGCGTGATCGTCAAGCCGCTCCGACATGTGTTGGCCGTCTTGATGCTCTGCTTCGTTGCGCTGTTCGTGCAGCTCAACCGCATCCAGTACTTCCAAGCCGACTCGCTTCGCCAGCACCCCGACAACACTCGCACCATCCAACGAGACTTCGCTCGCGAGCGCGGGCCGATCTCGACTGCCGATGGCGAGGTGGTGGCCTTCTCGGTGCCCGTCGATGGACCCCTCGAGCGTCAGCGCCAGTACCCCTTCGGTGACCTCTACGCCCACACCGTGGGCTATCTCTCGTTCAACCTCGGCGCCGAGGGCGTCGAGCGGGCCTACAGCGACGACCTGATCGGGCGATCCAACGCCTTCCAGCTGAGCAACCTCTCCGACATGCTGAGTGGTCAGCAACCGATCGGCGAAGTGGTGCTCACGATGCGTCACGACCTCCAGCAGATCGCGAAGGATCAGCTCGGCGAGCGCAAGGGCAGCGTGGTGGCGATCGACCCACGAACCGGTGCGATCCTGGCCATGTGGAGCTATCCGAGTTTCGATCCCAACGAGCTCTCGGGCCTGGTCGGCACCGAGGTCAACGCCAACTACCAGGCCTTGCTGGCCGAAGACGGCAACCCGCTGCGGGCCAAGGCGTACCGAGACATCTTCTTTCCCGGGTCGACCTTCAAGGTCGTCACCGCCGCTGCGGCACTGGCATCGAACACCGTGACCCTCACCGAGCCGGTGTTCCCGAGCGCGTCGAGCTACACCGCACCGCTCACCACCCGGCCGTTGCGCAACTTCGGTGGCAGTACCTGCGGCGGCGATCTCCTCGAACTCCTGCGGGTCTCGTGTAACACCGGGTTCGCGAGGCTCGGGGCAGAGCTGCTCGGCCCCGAACGCCTCAGTCTGACTGCCCAGGATTTCGGCTTCAACGTGACGCCGCCGCTCGACCTTCCCGGAGCCGTCGCCAGTCGGTTCCCCACGGACTATGGCGAGCAACTGCAGGCACCCTCGGCCGAGATCCCCGCCGGTGTCTTCGAGAACACCCCACTGCTCGCCCAGACGTCCATCGGGCAGAACGACGTGTCGGCGACGCCGCTCCAGATGGCCCTCGTCGCCGCCGCGATCGCCAACAACGGCGAACTGATGGCACCCCATGTGGTGGGCGAGACCAAGGATCGGACCGGGTCGGTGGTCACGACGGTCGACCCCGGCCGGTGGCAGCGTTCAGTGAGCTCCACGGTTGCGCTCGACCTGCGCGATGCCATGGTCAACGTGGTGGAGAACGGCACCGCCGGGGCGGCGGCCGTTTCCGGCATCGAGGTCGGTGCCAAGACCGGAACGGCCCAGCTCGGCACCGAGCCGCCGAAGTCGCATGCATGGATGATCGCGTTCGCCGGGCCACCGGGACGGACCCCGGAGATCGCCATCGCCGTCTTGGTCGAAGGAACCGATGGCGCATCGGAACAAACTGGTGGCAGAGTGGCGGGGCCAATCGTGCGGGCAATGATCGAGGCGTATTTCCAGCGTTGAGGATGCCGTGTTGAGAATGATTGCAGTGCTGCCGATGCAGCGAGTGACGAGCCAAAACCGCACGACATGCCGGGCGATGTCGGACCTGACCGTCGATCACCGGTCAGACTTCACTAACCTTTGCACGCTGTGAGTGAATCGACATCACCTCGCCCGGTTCTCAACGGGCGCTACGAACTCCACCGTCGCCTGGCCCGTGGTGGCATGGCTGACGTCTTCTTGGCGCGCGACCAGCTCCTCGACCGCCCCGTCGCCGTCAAGGTCTTGTTCCCCCAGTTCGCCGCCGAGCCGTCGTTCGTCGAACGGTTTCGCCGTGAGGCCCAGGCAGCGGCCAATCTGAATCACCCGAGCATCGTCGCCGTCTACGACTGGGGCGAGCACGACAACACGTACTTCATCGTCATGGAGTACGTCGAGGGTCGCAGCCTGGCCGAGATCATCAAGGCCGAAGGTACGCTGCACCACGATCGGGCCGCCGAGATTGCCGCCGACACCGCTGCTGCGCTCGGCTTTGCGCACCGTAACGGCACGGTTCACCGAGACGTCAAGGGTGGCAACATCCTCATCACCCCATCGGGTCAGGTGAAGGTCACCGACTTCGGCATCGCACGCGCCTTTGGCAGCGGCGACGAGCTGACGCAGACCGGTTCGGTCATGGGAACGGCCACCTACTTCTCGCCGGAACAGGCCCAGGGCAAGCCCGTGGACCCTCGAAGCGACCTCTATTCGCTCGGTGTGGTGCTGTTCGAGATGGTCACGGGCCGACCCCCCTTCGTCGGCGAGTCGCCCGTTGCCATCGCCTACAAGCACGTGCAGGAGATGCCGCCACGGCCCACATCGCTCAATCCGGCCATCCCGAAGCAGCTCGAGGTCATCATCGCCCGACTGCTGGCGAAGAATCCCGATCAGCGCTATCCCTCGGCCGAGGAAGTGCGCGCCGACCTGCGTCGATTCCGCGAAGGACAGCCCTTGATGGCCATGGGTGCCGTCGGTGGCGCAGCCGCCGCCGCCGCAGCAGCCGGTCAGGGCGCTCGTTCGACCACTCACGCCACCGTCGCCCCCGTGGCCGAGCCGGTGCAGAACCGGGCCGTCATCGATGCCACGCGCGCCATGCCGGTCACGCCGACGGCCACGGCAGCACCGGCGCAACCGGTCGAGCCCGAGGAGTACTACGACCCGCCGCGCCGCAACGGGCTGTTCCTCGTGGCGCTCGGCGTCTTGATCCTCTCGCTTGCCGGCCTCTTCGTGTACATCGCCAGTCAGCTCGACAACTCGGCCGACGGTGAAGCCGCAGGCGAGATGGTCGACGTTCCGTCGGTCATCAACGAAACGGCAGAGGACGCCACCCGCATTCTGGCCGATGTCGACCTGGTGGCAGTCCAGCAATTCGAGCTCAACGAAGAGGTCGAACCCGGCGTGGTGTTCGACCAGTCGCCGGGCAAGGGCGAGCAGGCCGTCGTCGGCTCCGAGGTGACCCTCATCATCTCCCAGGCTGCCGACACCGTGTTGCTGCCCAACGTCGTCGGCCGGACCGAGGAAGAAGCCAAAGCCATCCTGGGTGGGCTGGGCCTGCGGGTGACACCAAAGATCGAGGCCAGCGACGACGTCCCTGAAGGGGTCGTCATCTCGATGACACCCGACCCCGACCAGGACGTCAACAAGGAGACCCTCGTCACCATCACGATCTCCACCGGCGCAGCACAGGTCGAGGTGCCACAGCTCGCCGGGCTGCCGCTCGACGAGGCATCGAATCAGCTCGGACAACGCAAGTTGCCCAGCCCCGACGTGCGATTCGAGCCGTCGTCAGAGTTCGAAGACGGTCAGGTCATCCGTTCTGATCCGCCCGCCGGCACGCCGGTGTCGATCGATCGTCGAGTCACGCTGTACGTGTCGAACGGCCCGGAAACGGCACAGGTGCCGCCGGTGATCGGGCTCACGCAGAGTGCGGCGGAGCAGGCACTCATCAACAAGGGCTTCATCCCGGTGATCGAGAACGTCGACGTCGCTGCGGGTTCGAACGACGCCGGCAAGGTCATCGCCCAAGATCCCGGTGCCAATGACAAGCAGCCCAAGGGGTCCGAGGTGAAGATCCGAGTCGGCGTCGCCGTTGCGGAAACGACGACGACCACCGCCCCCCCCACCACCACCACGACATCGACCACGGCGCCCACCACGTCGTCCTCCTCGACGACCCCCTGAGGTCGCCATCGGGTGCCGCTGGAGTCGCCGCGGCACCCCATGGCGAAGGGTGCCGGTCAGTCGTCGTTGGCGCAGCGATCGAGGAAGTTCTTCAGCAGGTCCATGCCGGCTGTGGTGAGCACCGACTCGGGATGGAACTGCACACCCTCGACGTCGAGTTCTCGATGCCGCAAGCCCATGATGAGCCCGTCTCGGGTCTCGGCCGTGATCTCGAGGTCGTCGGGAAGTGATGAGCGCTCGACCATCAGCGAGTGGTAGCGGGTGGCCTCGAGCGGCGTCGGCAGTCCGGCGAAGACCCCTACACCCTGGTGTTGCATCATCGAGGTCTTGCCGTGCATGAGCTCCGGAGCCCGGACGACGTTTCCGCCGTAGAGCTGACCGATGCATTGATGCCCGAGACAGATCCCGAGCACCGGAACCCGGCCGGCGAACGTCTCGATGATCTGGAGGGAGAGCCCGGCCTGGTCAGGGGTGCCGGGACCGGGTGAGATGAGAACACCGTCGGGCTCGAGAGCAACGAGTTCGTCGATCGTGCGCTCGTCGTTGCGAACCACGATCGGGTCGGCGCCGAGTTCACCGAGGTACTGGACCTGGATGTAGACGAACGAGTCGTAGTTGTCGATGACCAGGATCTTTGAACCCATCATGGGCAGGCTACCGGCACGCCGACGGCTGTCGGAGTGATTATGCTGTCCGGCGATGGCACGCCACGATCCGAAACGCAGCCGAGTCACGCCGAAGGGCACGCAGACGACGCCTCCGAAGGGTGACGACGTCTATCGCGCCCCTCGACCGCTGAACGAGGACGGCCTACCTACGCCCCTGCCCGGCCCGTCACCGGCCTGGGTGCCGGTCCTGATGTTCGGGTTGCTCGGTCTGGGTGTCGTCATGATTCTGCTCAACTACGTGGCGCCGATTCCCGGAGCACCGTCGAACTGGTACCTGCTCGGTGGCCTCGGATTGGTCCTCGGCGGCATCTTCACCGCCACGCAGTATCGCTGAATTCTGGATCGCTGAGTCCTGGCTGCGTTGCTGCTGGGTCAGAGCAGTTCGTCGAGCGTGGTGAGAAGATCCATCTCGTCTGCGCAGTGACGCGGCGGCTGGGGCACCTGGTCATTGGCCAGGGTCATCCGCAGCTCGGCACCGCAAGAGGAACAGCGGTACACCAGCTTGACCTTGCGGAGTTCGCCGGGCGGAGGTGGCTCGGGGATCGGGCGGGCGAAGGCGCCGAGAATGGCCATCCCGATACGCAGGATCAGGTAGAAGATCGCCATGGCGACGACGACTCGCACGGGATCGATGCCGAAACCGATGAGCCCCGCCGTGAGACCGACGACCAGCAGGAACAGGCCGTTGCGGCGTCGTCGTTGGATCTGTTCGTCTCGTGCGCCGGCCGTCGACTTGATCGGTGTGTCGTCGGCATCGATCGAGTCGGGGAAGTCGGTGGTTGGTTCGAAATCAGTCATCGCGCTGCCTTCTTGCCTGCGTTGCGCAGCGTTTCGCCGTCTGCGCCAGCCGGGGCGTCCGCCCATCGTAGGGCCAGCGGCGGGTCGAACCAGGATCGGCGGCGGTGTTCGGTGCGCTGAGCGGGCGAGCGGTGGCCTTTCGGATCGATGATGAGTCGGCGGTAGCGTGACACCGTGGGTCGGTTCTCGCTACTTCGCCCTCCGAGGATCCCCCACCCGATGGTGCACGTGATCGCTGCGGCCGGTTTGCTCTTCCTTGCGAGCTGTGGCTCACAGAGCGACCGTCTCTCCGAGGAACTCGTCGACTCGACGCGGGGCCTGGTTGCCGATCGAGCCGCTGCCGCTTCGGTCAACCTGGGTGATGCCGATGCCGAGTGTGTGGCCCGGCGCCTGACCGATGAGCAGGCCAATGCGCTGGCTCGAGCCATCGATGATCCAGGCCTCTCGGTCGATCTGGCCGCCACGGTCGCTCGCGCCGTCCTCGACTGCGTCGACGCCGACCGGCTGATCCGATCGGCCACCGCATCCTTCACCGAGGGGGCCAGCGAAGCATCGATCGATTGCATCGCCAGCAAGCTCAACAGCGAACTGACCGAGTCGCTGATCGCCGCGAACCTCGAAGGCGTCGGACTCCCGGCCGCCCAGGTCGAACTCGAGTTGGCGACGGCGCTGGGTTTGTGTCTCGAGCCCGACGAACTGCTCGACCGGGGCTGATTCGGCACCCGTTCGACCGGTCGACCGCAATGAGCTGCGGTGGTTCCGGTCGGCGGGGCTCAATACCCGAGCGTGCGGTCGACCACGTTGGCCAGCGGCGTTCCCGCCTCGAGGGCGTCGAGGTTGCTCGCCAGCGTCTTGGCCCATCGCGAGACGTAGGTCCGGCTGTTGCCGGCGGTGTGGGGCGTGAGCAGCAGGTTGGGCACCGACCACAGCGGCGAGGTGTCGGGCAGCGGCTCCGGTTCGAACACGTCGATGGCTGCACCCGAGAGCTGTCCGGACTCGAGGGCGGCGACCACGGCGTCGATGTCGCTGACGCCGCCGCGTGAGACGTCGATGATCGTCGCCCGCGGGGCGAGCGCTGTGAGCTCCTCGGCGCCGATGAGCCCTCGTGTCTCGTCGGTGAGCGGAGCGACCACGACCAGCACGTTGGCGCCGGCGATGGCCTCGATGCGATCGTCCATGGTGGCGACCTTCGAGACCCCTTCGACCGGAGCGCCAGAGCGTCGGACACCGGTGACGTTCATGCCGAGCGCCCGGGCTCGACTCCCGATTGCCTGCCCGATGGTGCCGAGCCCGACGACACACATCGTGGACCCTTCGATCGCACGGGGCATGCGAGGCTGCCAGACCTTGGTGCGCTGCTGCTCCACGTACTCCGGGATCCGGTAGGCGAGAGCGAACATCGTTGCGATGGCGAATTCGGCCATCTCGGGTTCGTGGCTGCCGCTGGCGTTGGTCACCACGACCGAGTCGGCAAGCCCCTTGGCCGGGAGGAGGCCGTCGACGCCGGCGCCACCGACTTGGATCAGCCGGAGCTTGGTCGCAGCACTCCAGTCGATCGGCTCCCGGCCGAGATGGACGAGGGCCTCGATGTCGGCCAGGTTCGCTTCGAGGTCGTCGAGAAAGACGACGTCTCGACCCGCGAGCGCCTCGACGATCGGCGCGAGGTATGCGCTCCGGGTACCGGGAAAGACGTGAACGGTGCTGATGGTCATGTGCGTTGGAATCTTCCTGGTTCGATCTCGGCGGCTTCCCCACGAGCGAGCATGCGGGTCAGATGGAGTTCGGCTGTCCGACGTTCGACCGAGAGCAGAAACGTGTTCTCGACGTGCGGCCGGTAGACGAACCGGTGGTCGATCATGTCCTCGACCGAATGTGGTTCGGTGAGGAAGTCGAGCATGGCGTCGTGGCGACGACCGATCACGGCGTGGAAACCGTCGAGCAGTTCGAGAAACGCCGAGCGGCCTTCGATGACACCCTTGTGATGAAACGTCACGTAGTAGTCGGCCTCCTCGTCTCGCACGACGCGCAACGATTCCTCGAAGTCTTCGAGGTCGGACCAGACATCGCCGTAGTAGGGCCCGAACCCGGTGAGATCGATGTCGGAGAGGAAGAAGACGCCGCCGTCGATCCGAAAGCCGCTGTGGCCGCGAGTGTGGCCGGGAAGGTGCACGGCCTCGACGGTGGTTCCTCCCAGATCGAAGCGATGGCCATCGGCGAAACCCTCGGCGTCGGGACGGGGTGTGTAGTTGAAGTGCTCGATCACCTCCTGGGTGAAGTCGATCCTCGGCTGACCCTGGAGGCCGTAGACGTCCATCAGCCCCTCGACGCTGACCGCTCCGGGCAGGTCGGCTTCGTGGATGTGCACCCGAGCATCGCCGAAGAGGCCGTTGCCGGGCATGTGGTCCTCGTGGCTGTGCGAGTTGATGACGGCGTCGATCGGCACCGGTGCTCCTCCGAGCTCGACCACGGTGACCGACGGATCGATGATCACCGACTCGGCGCTACCGCGAACCACGACCGAGTTGCCCGATGGGTACTTGCCGTTGTCGGGCCCCACCAGCACCGACACTCGGTCGGTGAGTTTGCGCTCGTTGTCTCCCCATTCGGCGATCATGGCGCCGAGACTACATCCGACCCCGTATCTGCGCGAAGGTGGGAGCAGTGACCGAGCTGATCTGGAACGAACGTCCCACCCTGCGCCGCCCGCTGCTGCTCATCGCCTTCGAGGGCTTGTTCGATGCAGCCGAGGCGGCAACCGACGCGCTCGGTTGGATCCGTGAGCGCAACGACTCGGCCCAGGTCGCCGAGATCGATGGTGAGACGTTCTACAATTTCGTCGAAACCCGTCCGATGGTGCGGATCGGCTCGGGCGGCAAGCGGACCATCGACTGGCCCGGGGCGAAGGTCTGGGCCTGCCGAACCGACTCGGTTCGAGACTTGCTCGTCATGACGGGCACCGAGCCCCAGTTGCGCTGGAGCACGTTTGCCGATCTCATCCTCGATGTCGCCCGTCAGAGCGGGGCCGAGATGGCCGTCACCGTCGGTTCGATGGTGTCGATGGTGCCGCACACTCGGCCGTTCACGATCACCGGTAGTGCGGCGAACGCCGAGCTCGCTCGCCGCCTCAACCTCGATCGGCCTTCCTATGAAGGGCCAACGGGGATCGCCGGGGTCATCAACGAGCGCCTCGATCGTTCCGGATTGCCGGTGATGTCGTTGCGGGTGGCCGTGCCGCACTACGTGCCGTCACCACCCAACCCCAAGGCCACTCGAGCGTTGTTGCGCAGCATCCAGAAGACCACCGGCGTGCCGACGGGCTACGAGGAACTCGACGGCGCGGTCACCGAATGGGTGAAGCGGGTCGATCAGGCGGTGGGTTCCGACGAGGAGACCATGAGCTACGTCAGCCGCCTCGAACGCCAGGTCGACTCCAACGAGCACCTGCTGCCATCCGGCGACGACCTGGCGGCCGAACTCGAAGCCTTCCTCCGAGACAATCAATCCGATTCCGACCCCGAGGCCGACGACTGAATCACCGCAACCGAAACGCAACCTGCGCGAGGAGAGGGTCGTTTTCGGCCCGTGGGCGCGCAGGTTGCCGGGTATGGGTTGCCGCGGTGCCTAGCGGGGGAGGATCTCGATGGCCTGCTGGCGGAGCAGGTGATCGGCAATGACCAAGAGGGCCATCGACTCGACCAGGGGGACGGCCCGGGGGAGCACGCAGGGGTCGTGACGGCCCTTGGCCGCGAGCGTGGTGAGTTCGTTGTCGGTGGTGACCGTCTTTTGTTCCGACGAGATCGTGGCGGTCGGCTTGAAGGCAACCCGGCCGACGATGGTGCCACCGGTGGTCATGCCGCCCTGCACACCGCCGGAGTTGTTGGTGGTGGTGATGGGGCGGCCGTTCGGCCCGGGCTCGAATGGGTCGTTGTGGGCGAGGCCGGTCAGCAGCGTGCCGGCGAAGCCACTGCCGATCTCGAAACCCTTGGCGGCGGGGAGCGAGATCATGGCCTTGGCGAGGTCGGCGTCGATCTTGTCGAACACCGGCTCGCCCAACCCGGCGGGCACGTTGCGAGCAACGAAGGTGACGACACCGCCCAGTGAGTCGCCGTTTCGACGAGCTTGCTCGATCGCCGCGGTCATGGCGGCGGCCGCCTCGGGGTCTGGGCAACGAGTGGGGCCGGCCTCGACATCGGCCAGGGTCACGGTGTCGGGGTCGACGTCGGCCTCGATGGTGTGCACCGAGCTGACCCAACCCAAGACCTCGATGCCGGCGGCGACCGAAAGCAGCTTGCGAGCAACGGCACCGGCAGCGACCCGAGCGATGGTCTCACGAGCCGAAGCGCGACCGCCGCCGCGGTGATCGCGGATGCCGAACTTGGCGTCATAGGTGAAGTCGGCGTGGCTTGGGCGGTAGATGTCCTTGAGATGGTCGTAGGCGCCCGATTGGTGATCTTGATTGCGGACCATCATGGCCAGCGCGGTGCCGGTGGTCTTGCCCTCGAACACCCCGGAGAGGATCTCGACCGAGTCGGCCTCGGCTCGTTGGGTGACGAGGCGGCTCTGTCCGGGGCGGCGCCGGTCGAGATCGAACTGGATCTCTTCCGGGCTGATCTCGAGTCGGGCCGGGCAGCCGTCGAGGATCACCCCGACTGCGGGCCCGTGCGACTCCCCGAAGGTCGAGATGCTGAAGAGTTGTCCGAAGCGGCTGCTCACCTCGCCGAGGTTATCGACGCCCGCCCGGTACGACCCGATGTGTGTGCCACCGGTACCCTGGTCGATCATGGACATGGCCCGACGAGGTGTGCTCAAAGTGTGGATCGACCAGGACCTCTGCACCGGCGATGGGATCTGCACCGACCACGCACCCGAGGTCTTCACCATTCTCGAAGACGGCATCGCGTACTGTCTCGACGGCTCAAAGGTCTTCAACGATCCGGGTGGCTCGTACGAGCTGGCGGTGGTGCCGCCCAATCGTGAGGTCGACGTCATCGACGCTGCAGCCGAGTGTCCCGGTGAGTGCATCTTCATCGAGTTCGATGAGCAGGCTCCACCCGAACTAGACAAGTAGGCGTGCCCAACGCCTCTGACCGATCACCGCTTCGAGTCGGGATCTCGTCGCCCTGGAATCTGTTCGAGTCGCCGGTCGCCGAACAGCGTGCCCAGCTCGACGCCATCGTCGACGCCGGGATCGACCACATCTTCATGGCCGACCACGTGAGCTTCCGGGGTGGTGGAGGCAACGATGTCCTCGTGCACCTGGCGGCATTGGCTGGCCTCGAACCGAGGTTGGGTCTGTATGCCGGTGTCTACCTGCTGGCGTTGCGGCATCCGATGATCGCGGCCCGCCAGATCACCACACTCGCCTCGATCGCGCCGGGGCGCCTGGTCATGGGCGTCGGCGTCGGTGGCGAAGACCGGCACGAGTTCGAGGTGTGCGGCATCGATCCCGCCACCCGAGGTCGGCGAACCGACGCCGAGCTCGAGATCGTCCGTCGGCTGCTCGCGGGGGAAACGCTCGACTGGCACGACGACTTTTTCGAGCTCGAAGCGGCACGGATCATCCCAACGCCGAGCCCGGCGGTGCCGTTCGTCGTCGGCGGTCGCAGCAATGCCGCCATCGAACGCGCCGGACGGGTGGGCGATGGTTGGTTGGCGGCGTGGACCACACCCGAACGATTCGCCGAGGGCGTCGAGCGGGCCGCCGTCGCAGCCGAAGCGGCGGGCCGGACGGCCGGCAACGATGCGGCCGTCGACTGGCGTCACGGCTACCAGATCTGGGTCGGCGTCGGCAACGACGCCGCCAGTGGGCGAGCGCATGTCGCCGCTGCGATGTCCACCTTCTACCGGATGCCGTTCGAGCCGTTCGAGCGTTTCACGCCGGTCGGCACCGCCGGCCAGATCGCCGAAGCGCTCGCCCCGTTCGTCGACGCCGGTTGTGTCGACGTGAACATCACCCCCTGCGGGCCCGATCGAGACACCGAGATCGCTGCCGTGGCCGAGATCAAGCACCTCCTCGGTCGTCGCTGACGGCCTTCGCACCGCCGGCATCGTCCTCAGCCTGACCGGCAGCCGGTGCCGAACTACATTGCTCGACCGAACCCACGTTGTCTTTGTGCTGAGGAGCGCTCCATGGTCGGTCCCACGAAAATCCTGCTCGACGAGTCCGAGATGCCGACCCGTTGGTACAACGTCATTCCTGATCTGCCGGCCCCGCCGCCGCCGCCGCTGCACCCCGGCACGCACGAACCCGTTGGACCGGCCGACCTCGCACCACTGTTCCCGATGGCCCTGATCGAGCAGGAAGTGTCGACCGAGTCCTACATCGACATCCCCGAAGCGGTGCAGGAGGTCTACAAGCTCTGGCGGCCGTCACCCCTCTATCGGGCGCATCGCCTCGAGAAGCTGCTCGATACCCCGGCGCACATCTACTACAAGTACGAAGGGGTCAGCCCCGCCGGATCCCACAAGCCCAACACGGCGGTGCCGCAGGTCTACTTCAACGCCATGGAAGGCGTGAAGAAGCTCACCACCGAGACCGGTGCGGGGCAGTGGGGAACCGCACTGGCCTTCGCCTGCTCGCTCTTCGGTGTGGAGTGCGAGGTGTGGCAGGTGGCTGCGAGCTACCAGGCCAAGCCCTACCGCAAGATCATGATCGAGACCTTCGGGGGCACGGTCCACTCCAGTCCGTCTGATCTCACCGAGGCGGGGCGTGCGATTCTGGCCGCCGACCCCGACTCGCCCGGCAGTCTCGGTATCGCCATCTCCGAAGCGGTCGAAGTGGCGGCGCAGGACCCTGCGGTTCGCTACGCCCTGGGCAGCGTGCTGAACCACGTGCTGCTGCACCAGACCATCATCGGTGAAGAGGCACTGCTCCAGATGGCCAAGGTCGAAGAGACGCCCGATGTCATCGTCGGGTGCACCGGCGGTGGCTCGAACTTCGCCGGTTTGAGCTTCCCGTTCCTCCGGGAGAAGATGGCCGGCCGCATGAATCCCACCATCCGTGCGGTCGAGCCCGCGGCGTGTCCCTCGTTGACCAAAGGCACCTACGCCTACGACTTCGGCGATACCGCCGGACTCACGCCGCTCATGAAGATGCACACCCTCGGGCACGACTTCATTCCCGATCCGATCCACGCAGGCGGCCTCCGCTATCACGGCATGGCTCCGCTGATCTCCCACATCTATGAGCTCGGACTGATCGAGGCCATCTCGATCGGACAGACCGAATGCTTCGATGCCGGCGTCACGTTCGCCCGAAACGAGGGCATCGTCCCGGCACCGGAACCCACCCATGCACTGGCCGCGGCGATTCGTGAAGCGAAACTCGCGAAGGAAACGGGAGAGGAGACCGTCATACTCACTGCGCTGTGTGGGCACGGACATCTGGATCTGGCCG
This sequence comes from uncultured Acidimicrobiales bacterium, assembly GCA_963698395.1. Taxonomy (GTDB): domain Bacteria; phylum Actinomycetota; class Acidimicrobiia; order Acidimicrobiales; family SZUA-35; genus JBBQUN01. The sequence continues at coordinate 603,981 of CAVOQQ010000003.1, read as the reverse complement.
CCTACGATCGCTACTTGGGCGGCGAGGTCGTCGACTACGCCTATCCCGAGGAAAAGGTCACCGAGGCGCTCTCGCACCTCCCGCACATCTCGTAGAGCCCCAGCCCTGCGTCCCAGCTGAACCCTGAGAAAGACCAACATGTCTGACCATGACGAAGTGAACGAGGGTGCCGGCGGCGCCGACGACTTGACCGCGGCGCCCCAAGAGCTTGCCGCCGAAGGCAGCGAGGCGGCGGAACCTGCGTTCGAGGGGGCTCCCGCCGATGCGGTCCTCGCAACGACGCCCGAGGCAGCCTCTGCTTCCGGCGCCGAGCAACCCGAGGTGGTCGCCGACGTGGTCGCAGCGGCTGCGGGCGCCTCGAGCGCGGCCGGCCTGGCGAGCGACGACGACGACGAGCGCGCCGCCGTCGCCTACGGGTGGACCTACCTCGCCGTCCTGGCCACGATCTTCGGCGTCGTCGCCCTGCTCGCGTTCTCGTGCGATTCGGACACACCCGAGTCGACCACCCCGGTCGCCACCACGGCCCCCGCCGATGACACGGCCACCGTGGCCGAGGCGGCCACCCCGGTTGCGCTGTCCTTCGTCGTCGCCGACGGGGTGGTCACCCTCACCGGCGCCGTGCCCGATGAGGGCGCACGCCAGCAGCTGGTCGACGCGGCCGCGGCCCGGTACGGCGAGGGCAACGTGGTCGATCAGCTGACGATCGACGAAGGTACGACCCTCACCGGAGGCTCGATCACCACCACCGGGAGCGCGGTCGATGGCGATCCGAATCCGGCCGGTCTCCAAGCCGATCTGGTCGCTTCGCTCGGTCTGACCGACGGTGGCGTCGACGTCACCTACGAAGTCGCACCGCTCACCCCCGTCGATGCCGAAGCCGCCCTGTCAGCCGGCACGGTCGTCCTCACCGGCGAGCTGCCGGACCAGGCTTCGATCGACGCCGTGATCGCGGCAGCCGAGGGCGTGTGGGGGGCCGAGAACGTCGACGGTTCCGGCTTGGTCATCGGCGACGTCACCTGGGCTCAGGGACAGATTCGTGTCACAGGCTCGGTCGATGCCGGTGATACCCGCGGCGACGAGTTCGCCGCTGCGCTGGCCGCCGCGTCGTCCGGCGCCACCATCGACACCTCGGGCCTCACTGTCGACACCGGTGCCGAGGCACTGGCTCGATCGGAGGAGCAGCTCCGAGCGGCGCTCGAGGCCAACCCGATCCTGTTCGAAACCGGTTCGGCCGAGATCGACCCGGCCAGCGACGAGATCATCACGCAGGCCGCAGCAGCCATCAACGCCGCCGGGGGGATCAACGTCGAAGTCGTCGGCCATACCGATGATCAGGGCGGTGAAGCAGCCAACGAGCAACTGTCGGCTGCTCGTGCTGACGCAGTCGTCGCCCGTTTGATCGAGCTGGGCGTCGACGAGGCTCGCCTCACGTCGCGGGGTGCAGGCGAATCGGAGCCGATCGTCGAGAACGATTCCGACGAGAACCGGGCGAGGAACCGACGCATCGAGTTCAGCTTCGAAGGTGCAGCATGAAGATCGCTCGCTTCCGTCTCCGCTCGGATGATTCCGGCACCGCAGCGCAACTCGGTGCCGTCGATGGGTCCGAGGTCGTTTCACTCGCCTCGCTCGATCTCGGCGACGACGTCGTCGCCGCCGCACTGCTCGACCCTGCCGAGCGCGCCGCCGCTCTCGTTGGCGCCGCACGTCGGCCACTGGCCGACGTGGTCCTGTTGGCCCCGGTCGCTCGGCCGCCGAAGTTCCTCGCGATCGGACTCAACTACCTCGATCACATTGCCGAGGGTGGTCGCCCGGTGCCGGAGTTTCCGGTGTTCTTCAACAAGCAGTCCACGTGCGTGAACGATCCGAACGCCGACGTCCCGATCCCGCCCGAGTCGCCCGACAAGGTCGATTACGAAGGCGAGCTCGGGTTGGTCATCGGAAAGCGCTGTCGACGGGTGAGCCGTGACGACGCACCGTCGGTCGTTGCCGGCTACTGCATCATCAACGACGTGTCGGTACGCGACTGGCAGGCCAAGTCACCGACGATGTGGCTCGGGAAGTCATGGGACGGCCACGGCCCCTGTGGTCCGTGGCTCGTGACCACCGACGAACTTCCGGAGCCGCACGGGCTGCGGATGCAGACGTTCGTCAACGGTGAACTCCGCCAGAACACCACGACCGACCAGATGGTCTTCGACGTCTGGCACCAGATCGAGACGCTGTCGACCGTGTGCACGCTCGAAGTGGGCGACGTGCTCGCCACCGGAACCAGCAGCGGGGTGGCCGCCTACTTCGACCCTCCTCGGTTCCTCGTGAACGGCGACGTCGTTCGTATCGAGGTCGAGGGCATCGGCTGGCTCGAGAACCGATTCGTCAACGAAAACGAGTGAAGGCCGGTCGAGCCCCTCAACCCGACCGGCCAACGCTTGCGCAAGCGACGAACCCAATGGGGGGTCTCGGCATCAGGTGCCGATGATGCCCCCGTCGTCCTTGGTGATGACCACTGTGGCAGGTCGCGGTAAATCGCCCGTAACGCCAGAGGGCCAGCTCGATGTGTGCGGGTCTCCGTTCCCCGGCCCGGCGACGTGGGAGTCGCCGGTCGAGTCAGTGCCGTGCCGGCGGCCTATTTCGTGTCGATGCGGCGGAAGCCTTCGGCCAGGCGACCCGGCGCGAAGCCGGCTCGTGCGGCAACCTCTCGGCCCCACTCACGGATGCGCTCCGGGAGGCCGGATGGATCCTGCATCTGCGATTCGTGGCAGAGCAGAGCCTCGATCTTCGCTTCGATATGATCGGTGATGTCGACGAAATGGTCGAGTTCGGGACCGGCCATCATCCATACCTCGGCGACGGCATGAGGCTCGAGGCCCTCGTCGCTCAGCAGTTTCGTGAAGGCGAACTCGTTGCGAGCGTCGGGATAGACCGCAGACAGCGTCGCTTCGCCGGTGGCGAGGTGATCAGGGTGGCTGGCGTAGATGCGATCGAAGTTGCGAACGGGCGACTGGCTGAGCACGACGTCGGGCTTCACCTGGCGGATCACGCGGCTCAGACCCTCGCGCAGTTCGAGATCGGCAACGACGCGACCGTCGGGGTACCCGAGGAAGTGCAGTTCGGTGACGCCGAGGACCTTCGCTGCGGAGGTCTGTTCGACCCGGCGGATCTCGGCCATGCGGGCGCGGGTGATCGTGTTGTCGAAACCGCCGGCATCACCGTCGGTGACGAGGCAGTAGACGACGTCGTCGCCCGCGGCCACCAGGCTGGCGATGGTGCCGGCAGCACCGAAGTCGAGGTCGTCGGGATGGGCGGCAATGGCAAGGACGCGTCGAGTCACTTCCCCAAGCTAACCATTTGGGGCCATGATGACCCCATGGCGATCATGTCGAAGTCCGAACGCGAAGCTTTCCTGGCTCAACCCCATGTGGGCGTGATCAGTATCGAGGCCGACGGGCGAGGCCCGGTGACGGTGCCCATCTGGTACTCATACGAATCGGGAGGCCAGGTCAAGGTACTCACCGGGGTCAACTCGAAGAAGACCCAGCTCCTTCGAGCCGCCGGACGCTTCACCCTCTGCGTGCAGCGTGAACGACTGCCGTACAAGTACGTGTCGGTCGAAGGTCCGATCGTGGAGTCTCGACCAGCTGGGATCGAACGAGACGCACGGCCGATGGCACACCGCTACCTCGGCCCCGGGCTCGGCGATGAATACATCGAAGACGGCGAAGGCGACAGCATCTGCTTCCTGATGGCGCCTGAGCGTTGGAGCTCGGTTGATTACGGCAGCAGCGAATGAGCGATCTGTCATCGACCGACTTCAATGTGATCATGACGATCTTCCGAGTGTTGTTCGGATTGACGTTCTTCACCCATGGCTATGCGAAACAGTTTCAGGGTGGCCGCCTTGCCGGCACTGCCGGGTGGTTCGACAGCATGGGCATGCGACCCGGCAAGGTCCACGCCCGGCTGGCGGCATCGACCGAGATGGGTGCGGGCGTCGCCATCGCCCTCGGCTTGTTCACGCCACTCGCCGCAGCCGCCGTCATCGGCGTCATGGTGGTCGCCGGATACACCGTTCACCGCGGCAACTTCGCGGTGGTCAAGAACGGCTGGGAGTACACCTTCGTCGTTGCCCTGATCGCTGCGTTGATCGCCGGGCTTGGGCCGGGTGAGTGGTCACTCGACAGCGCACTCGGCCTGACCGACGACCTCAACGGTCTGGTCGGTGTCGCCCTGGCAGTGGTCGTCGGCGTGGTCGCCGGGACGGCACAGATCGCTGCGTTCTACCGTCCGCCCAACGAGGCCTGATCGCCGCGGGGCCCGGCTCGATCACGGGTTGGTGGTGGTCGTCGTCTCGGCGGTCGTCGTGGTGGTCTCCAGCCGAATCCGCTGGGTGAAGTAGACGTCGACCACGAGTTCGGGGTCGGTGGCGATGCGCTGGAGTTCGAGCACGAGGTCGGTGGTCTCGGGCTCGACGGGCCCCGCCAGTTCGACCGACGCCGAGGTCCCGTCGTAGTCGAAAGAGATCACTGCGATGTCGTTCGCCGCAGCGAACGCCGAGAGGGCGTCGGTCATCTCGTCGCGCTGGATCTCCACGGGATTGGGCACGGTGGTCCCGGGCTGGCTCACCTCACGCCGAACCCAGGTGACATCGAGTTCGATTGGCGTGTCGATCCGAGAGGCGAGCAGCTGTGACAGATCGTTGACCGACGGCGGGTCACCGGCGCCGATGACGTCGACTCGCAGCGAGTTGCCGTCGAGGAACACCCCCTGGAGTTCGTAGCCGTTGCCGTTGTCCTCGAACACCAGCCAGTCGTCGACGACCTCGTCGATCGCTGCCTTCAGGACGTCTTGCTCGGTCGGTGCCAGCGTGGTCGTGGTGGCCAGTGTGGTCGTGGTCGCCTCCTCGGTCTTCACCCACTGAACGCTCAAGAGCACATCGCCCAGGAACGGATCGAGAAGGGGTCGGAGCGAGTCCCTGTCGGGAGGCTGAACGGGACCGGAGACCTCGATCGACAGGCGATTGGCGGCAACGTCGCGGTCGAACGAGGTGATGCGGGTGCCGGGTGACTGGCTGAGCCAGGACTGCACCACGGCATTGATTCGCTCGTTCTCCTGCGCCTGTTCGGTCGCCGACCGGGTGGCGCCGAGCAGCAACCAGGCCACCGCAGCGAAGGCCAGGGCGGCGAGCAGGCTGCTGATGGCGAGTCGGGTGGAGGTGTTGGCCAGACGTCGTGGAGGAACGAAGCCGGTCACGACGAACACGGCGATGCCGACGAGCACGATCGCGATCAGGTTGGTCACGTAGAGCAGGAGCGCGCCCTGCGCGAGGTCGGCTCGGCCGGCTTCGAGGGTGATGCCGACCGTTCCCAGAGGCGGAACGAGCGCAACGGCGACGGCGACGCCCGGAAGCGCAGCCGACGAGTCCGCTCGAACCGTTGCGTAGGCGCCGGCCAGACCGGCGGCCAGTGCCACGACGAGGTCCTTGATGTCGGGACTCGTTCGGCTGACCACTTCATCGGGAAACGGCCCATTCGACGGGACCAGCGCAGCCATGCCCGCCGCCAGCGCGATGCAGCCGACCGTGGCGAGCACGACGCGAGTTCCCTGCAGCGCGATCTTCTTGGGCAAGCCCATCGACAGCGCAGCAGCAAGGCCGAGAACCGGGACCATCAGCGGCGCCAGCAGCATGGCACCGATCACGACGGCGGCCGAGTTCGCCAGCAGGCCCATGACGGCGACCGCAACCGCCAGGGAGAGCATCACCGAGAAGCGAAAGGTCCAGTGGGGTCGTTTGGTGATGGCCAGATCCTGCATGACCCGACGACGTTCCTCGGGTTCGAGGTGTCGATGCCACCAGACTCGTTGGGCTCGGATGCGGCCGGGCTCGGATGGAGCGGGGCTCGTCACGTGGGATCTCCTTGGGTGACCTCATGGCGGTGTCGAACCGTGGCGATCGTCGTGGTGGTGTCCATGACGTTGTGCTCGGCCGTGACCATAGTGTCTGCCGACATTAGTGTTTGCGGCCCCCACTCGTGCTCCAGCCCAGCGACCGGATGTGCCGGCAGTACCGGTGCGCTGTTCCGCCTGATCAGCGGCCGATTTTCGTGGAATCGAAACGAGGTGCTTCCATATGCTTGTCCAAGCAGCTAGAGTTCGCTCCACACCGAAAGAAACTCGCCGGTGGCCCGTTGCTCGCCTCGGATCACCTCGCCCCAGACCGCCGCACCTGCGCTCGGACTGCTCCGTCACATCATGTCCTGACCACGCCGGTATCCCGCCGAGGCGTGGTCGATCTTCTCTTCCCCGGTGCTCATCGGGGAAGAGGTCGACACCTTGGTGTCGGCAAGGTTTGGTGGGTCGACTCCGGGCCGTCGTTCGTCGCTGCTCCGCTGTCCAGGTCGACCCACCACTCCCCTCCACGCCGACCGCTTGGTCGCCGTCCTTCACCTCGGCCCCGTTCCCGTCCAGGCCGTTTCGGCGAGGCACCGAGGCGGCCTGGAACTCCTTCGGCTGTGGTCCGGGTTCGCCGGACCACAGCAGGGAGGCGCGTTCAGAGTCCTTCGCTCAGCGGGAACAGGTCGGGGAAGAGTGGCTCGCGTTTTTCCACCTTTGCCGCGAAGGCCTCGGCCATGTCGTCGGTGTCGAACATGCCGGCATTCCAGTTGGCGATGAATTCGAGCCCATCGGCCACCGAGTGGTCGCGGGTGTAGTGCATCGTCTGTTTGGTACCCCACACGGCCATCGGGCTCTTCTGGGCGATCTCCGCCGCGATGGCCAACACGCCGTCGACAAGGGAGTCGTGGTCATCGAAGATGGCGTTCACGAAACCGGCGGCCTTCGCCTCCTCTGCGGTCCATCGACGGCCCGTGTAGGCCAACTCCCGCACCAGGCCCTCGGGCACCAGCTTCGGCATGCGCTGCAGGGTGCCGACGTCGGCGGTCATGCCGATGTTGATCTCGGCGATCGAGAAGAAGGCGCTGGCATCGGCGTAGCGCATGTCGGCGGCCGATACCAGGTCGATCGCCCCGCCGACGCAGGCGCCCTGGATCGCGCACAGCACCGGCATGCGAGCTCGCTCCAACGAGGTGAAGGTGTCCTGCAGCTTCAGCGCCGTGCTGCGAAATCGCTCGTTGCGTCGGCTGCGGTGACCTCGCGAACTGGTCGGCCCGATGTCGTCGTTGGACGTGAAGACCTCGAGATCCATGCCGGAACAGAAGTGTCGACCCTCACTCGAGAGCACGACCGCTCGCACGCTGCCGGACGCCGACATCTCATCGACGATCTGGGGTAGCTCCCGCCAGTAGGCGGCGATCATGGAATTGCTCTTCTCGGGACGGTTCATGCGGATGTGACCGACCTTGTCGGTGATCTCGACGTCAAAACACTCATAGCCCATGGGGTGGGGGTTCCTTCCAGCAGTGGGAATCCGATAGCGCGAACGCGACGAGCATCGCACAACCGGCCGGCATGGCCCACTCTGATCGTTCGGGCGTCTCGGCCCGTGAGCGTTCGAGGCGACGCAGACGCAATGCTCTGCGAGGCTGGAGGGATGCCGTCGCGTCATGCCCACGTGGTTCTCGGTCCCGGTGCCATCGGCGGTGCCGTCGCCGGCGCCCTGGTCCAGGCCGGCCATTCGCCCGTGCTCGCCGCTCGTTCGCCGTTGAGCCATCTCGCCGTCACCACGCCCGATGCGCCGATCGAGTCGGCGGTCAGGTCGTTCACCGACCCGGCGCAGGTCGGCCCGGCCGATCTGCTCTTCGTTGCCGTCAAGGCCCATCACTCACCGACCGTTCGGGACTGGCTCGATGCGCTGGTCGATGCCTCCACGGTCGTGGTGATCCTCCAGAACGGCGTCGAGCACCTCGATCGCTTCACGCCACTCGTCCATCCCGATGCGTCGCTGGTCCCTGCGGTCGTGGCACTCCCCGCGCAGCGTCGAGCACCGGGTCGTGTGGAGGTGGGGGGAGTGCGCAGCTCACGGTCCCGTCCGGCCCGGGCGCCGAAGCGCTGGTCGCCGCGCTCGATGGTTCGTTCATCTCGGTCGTCGCCTCCGATGATTGGCTGACGGTGGCCTGGAGGAAGCTGATGTTCAACGCCGCCGGTGGTGGCCTGTGTGTCATCGCCGGGAGCGATGATGGACTCTTCGGACGAGATGCCGAGGCGTACTCGATCGCCACGGGACTGATGGAGGAGGTGGCCGCGGTCGGTCGAGCGGAGGGAGCGAACCTGCCCCCCGAGCTGCCCGGTCAGATGATGGCGGCCATGAGCGAGCGGGCCAGCGGGCATGTGAGTTCGATCACGGTCGACCGTCTCGAAGGGCGACCGACCGAGTGGGACGCCCGCAACGGGGTCGTGGTACGACTCGCACGAAAGCACGGCATCGAGGTGCCGATGAATCGAGTCCTCACCACCCTCATTCGACTGGGTGAACCGTCGGCGGGTGTCGACACCGACTGAATCGAACGGTCTCTCATCTCGATGTCGCTCATGTTCGATCCGGGTCGGCCGATGAGTGAAGGGCAATCAACCCCTCGTTCGACGATGTTCGGTAGGGGCCTGCGCTGCTCGGTCGTGCCGCCCGGGCAGCGCACACAACGGTCTACAACCAGCGCTTTTTGGGTGGTTCTTCCCCTGGGTCCGAGTGGTCCGGGCCCGATACGTTCAGTAACAACGGCGTCGGCGTTGAGGCAGCAACTCCGAGAAGGATGAGGGATTCGAGTATGAAGCAACCCGATGGGGGGCGATCCATGAGCGGCGCCCCGACCGCTCCGGCTGGGGCCAGCCGGTCTGGCACCGATCGCCTTGTTGCGATGGCAGGCGAGCCCGGTCTCAAGGGCACCCTGGCCCGGCTCTGGATCCAGCAGCGCAATCTGATCCTGTACGCGTTCATCGGCGGCAGCGCCGTCGTCGTCGACGTAGGCCTGTTCACCCTGCTCCACGAGGTCTTCGACTGGCGAGCGTTGGCAGCCAACGCGGTGTCGGTCCCGGTCTCGGTGGTATGGAGCTTTGCGCTCAACGCCACCATCAACTTCAAGACCACCGACGTCATCCTCGCTCGTCTCGCCTCGTTCGCGGTCGTGTCGGGCATCGGTTTCGCCGCCAGTCAGGGAATCATCTGGACGGCCGAGATCGTCGACATCTCGGGCTTCGTCGCCAAGCTCGTTTCGCTGCCGGTCGTGTTCGTGCTCCAGTACCTGCTCAACACCCGGCTCACATTCCGTGAGCAGAAGCTCAAGAGCGACGTGAACCCAACCGACACAAACTCGAACGACGTCGAGATCGGAGTATCGAAGTGAGCGAGAGAGTAGCCATCATCGGTGGCGGATTCACCGGCCTGACGGCCGCCTATCGCCTGGCCGAAGCTGGGGTCGATGTCACGATCTTCGAGGCGGGCAACGAGCTCGGCGGTCTTGCCAGCGGTTTCGAACTGCTCGGGCAACCGGCCGAGAAGGCCTATCACTTTCTGTATCGCACCGATGAGCACATGCTCGGTCTGGTGAAGGAGCTCGATCTCGAGGATCAGCTCACCTACCACGAGAGCTCGGTGTCGACGTATTACGACGACACGCTCTACCCGATGATGACCCCGATCGATCTGCTCAAGTTCAAACCGCTGAGCTTCGTCAATCGGATCCGCGCCGGCGTCACCGTTCTCTACCTCCAGAAGGTGAAGAACTGGGAGAAGCTCACCAAGATCACGGCGATCGACTGGCTCCGGAAGTACGCCGGCGACCAGGTCACCGACGTCATCTGGCAGCCGCTGCTCATCGGCAAGTTCGATCGCTACTACGACAAGGTCACCATGGCCTGGCTGTGGGGCCGTGTGAAACAGCGCGTCGACTCTCGCCAGCCGGGCGAGAAGGCCGAGAAGCTTGGCTACTTCGATGGCGGATTCGCCACGCTGGTCGGCACACTCGAGGCCAAGGTCCGCGCCGGCGGTGGCGAGATCCGCACCGGTACCAAGGTGTCGTCGCTGCGCCACAACGGAGCGACCGACATGGTCGAAGTCACCGTCGAGGGCTGCGCTCCCGAGAGCTTCGACCGAGTGCTCGCCACCGTGCCGTCTGGCATCCTTGCGAACCTCATCGAAGATCACCGCAAGACGGCGCCGGAATACTTCGAGCAGCTCGAATCGATCGACTACCTGTCGGCTGCACTGCTCGTGTTTGCGACCGATCAGGAAGTGTCGCCGTACTACTGGCACAACGTGAACACGCCGGACGCCCCCTTCGTGGTCTTCCTCTCCCTCACGGCGTTGATCGGCACCGAATCCTTCGGTGGCAAACACGTGTACTACATCGGTGACTACGTGCCGCCGGAACATCAGTACATGACGGCTTCCGACGACGAGATGCGTGATCACTGGTACGCCGAACTGGCAAAGATGTTCCCTGACTTCGACCGGTCGAAGATCGTCGAGGACCACGTCTTCAAGTTCAACAACTCTCAGCACATCGTCGACATCGGCTTCGAGAAGAAGCTCGCCGACCATCAAACGCCATGTCCAGGCGTGTTGCTTGCGAACTTCTCGCAGATCTATCCCATGGACCGCGGCACCAACTACGCAGTCAAGGACGGAATCGACATGTCAGATCGGATTCTTGCCGAGCTGAAGAGCCGAAATGCCGTCTGATGACGTCTCCGAGATCGATTCGGTGACGCACGAGGCCTCCACCACGGACCCGGTCGTCTCGATCGTGCTTCCCACCTTCAACGAGGGTGGGAACATCGTGTCCATGCTCGAGCGGCTCGACCGAGCGTTGCTCGGTGTCCCGCACGAGTTGATCGTCGTCGACGACGACAGTCCCGATGAAACGTGGCGGATCGCTCAGGAGTATGCCGCTGATCACCCCGGCATCCACGTCATCAGGCGGAGCACCGAACGCGGCCTGAGTTCTGCGGTCCTCGCCGGCATGCGAGCGGCTCGCGGTCGAGTGCTCGGCGTCATCGACGCCGATGGTCAGCATGACGAGGCGATTCTTCCGGAAATGACCGAGCGCGTCCTCGCCGGTGCCGATGTCTGTATCGGCAGTCGGGCGGTCGAGGGTGGTGGCTATGGCGACTGGGGCCGAGGGCGCCGATTTGCCAGCTGGCTGGCAACGGCCATGGCCCACATGCTGCTCCAGGTGAAGGCCACCGATCCCATGAGTGGCTTCTTCGTCATGTCACGCGATCACTACGAAGCCCTCCAAGGTGATGTGAATCCTCGCGGTTTCAAGATCCTGCTCGAGTTCCTCAGCCGGTCCGAACCAACGGTCGAGGAAGTCGGCTACGTCTTCCGCAACCGAGAGGAAGGCGAGACGAAGCTCTCACGAGGCGTCGTTCTCGACTACTTGCTTGCGCTCGTCGAGCTGCGGTTCGGCCTGATCGTCTCGGCTCAATTCCTTCGCTATGCCCTCGTCGGCGCCGCCGGCCTGGTGATCAACCTGTTGGCGTTCCTGCTCGCCTTCGGGCTGGGCGCTCCGGCGTTGGTGGCGCTGGTCGTCGGCATCCAGCTCTCGATCGTGTTCAACTTCACCGGGCACAATCTGTTTTCGTTCCGTCCGACCAACTACCGCGGTGCTCGCTGGTGGAGAGGTCTCGCGGTCTATCAGGTGTTCAGCCTGTACGGACTTGCCATTCAAGGTCTGGTCTTCGAAGCGCTCGACGGCCCGCTCGAAGATGCGCTCGACAGCAGGTTCTTGGCTGCTGGACTCTCCAACCTGTTGGCGATCGGCATGGCGGCCATCGCCAATTACCTCCTCCACGAACGATTCACCTGGGGTCGACTCGGCCTCGAGTTGTCTCGCCCGAAACGAACGAGAAGATAGCGACACATGGTGGTATCACTCGATCCGTCGATGGGCGACCTCGACGGGATCCAAACGGCAGAAACCGACGACTTCCGGATACCGGTCTTCGTCTCGATGGCGCTCATCACCGTGATGGGGGGACTCTTCCTCGGCTCGCGAAGCATCGGCCAAGACGAATCGATCTCGGCCGGTCTCGGACTGGGTTCGTGGGAAGCCTTCCGGATCGGCGTCGGTGAAGACGGTGGAAGCCAGTCGCTCTACTTCCTCCTGGTCCGCGTGTTCACTGCGGTTCTCGGGAGTGACCCTTGGGTCATCCGTCTTCCGGCACTCCTCGCGGCCGTGGCCATTCCGTACCCGCTCTACCGTTTGGTCCAGCCCCGTTTCGGGCGTGACACGGCGTTTCGTGCGCTGCTGTTCTTGGCGGTCACCTACAACTTCATCGCCAATGCCCAGGAGGGCCGCGCCTACACCCTCCTGGCCGCCGCCCTGACCTGGATCTGGTTCGCTCTCGATCGGGCGCTTACCCGGGGAACGCTGTCCTCGTGGCTGATTGTCGGGTTCTTGGCGGCGCTGTCGCTGTATGCCCAACCGCTCGGCGTGCCGGTGCTGATCGGTCAGGCGCTCTGGGTCTTCCTCCACCGTCGCCAGGTCAGCGGCCGCAACTTCGTCGCTGCGGGAGTCCTCGCCGCCGTCCTCGCGGCGCCGTTCGTCTACCTCACGCTGTTCGAGGCGGTCGACCACACCGAATGGCTTGGCACGTTCACCGTGAGCCGCCTGGTCGAGATGATCATGGCCATGCTCGGGGCCCAAGACATCAAGGCGTCGTTGCTGCTGTCGGTTGTCGGCGCCGGATCGATCGCCTGTTTCGCCGCGTACGAGACCGTCTCGGTTGGCGACATCAAGAACGCCCAAGACCGTGCCGACTATCGCGAGCGGACCCTGCCCTTCGTGATCTGGGCCGTGGTGCCGCTGATCGTTCTCACGGCCGGAAGCTTCTCCCGTGCCTATTTCTCGGCTCGGTACGCCGTGCCCATGGTGCCGCCGATCATGGTGCTCGCTGCGGCAGGAACCGTTCGCCTCCAGCGGGTCGACCGTCGCCTCTCGATGGCCGCCTTTGTCATCGTGTTCGCCGTCCTCGGTCTTCGCACGGCCACCGGCTACGGCAACGAGGACGTCCCGTGGGACGAGCTGCATGCCTATGTTTCCGAGCGGGCGACCCCCGACGACATCATCGCCTTCGAACCCGCCTATGCCCAGTCACCGTTCGAGTACTACACGTACCTCGAGGGCAACGGCGACGCCATGGCACGCCCGATGGCTCCCGCCCTCGGTTGGACTGCACCACGCCACCCCAATCTCGAGGCCTATCCTGACACGACGATCCCGGCGCCCAAGGGCGATCTCTACGTGGTGCTCTGGGCGGCGAGCGGTATCGACCTCGTGCCGCCGATCGTCCAGCGTCTCGATGCGACCATGGTCGAGGTCGAACGTCAGCCGTTCGGCGTCGGCCTCGTCATCCGATACGAACACGTCGACTAGCCACTGAAGGCGAAACAGTTCGAACGGCTCGCCTACTGTGTCGTCATGAGTATCAAGGTCGAACTCGCTGACCTGCCTTCGGCGCTCGCAGGCCTTGGCTCCACGTGCTTCCTGCTGACGACCAACGCCGACCTGTCGCCACATCCGGCGAACGTGCCGGTGGTCTTCGAGGCCGGGTGCCTGGTTCTCTCCGCCGGGCGGCGCAGCACGACCAACTGCGGTGAGCGCCCGGTGGTCACCTTGCTCTGGCCTGCCCGAGAGGCTGGAACGATGAGTCTCCTCGTCGATGGCCTTGCCGAGGTGGAGTCGGTTGGCGAGGGGCGTGTCGTCATCGAACCGACGAGCGCCATCTGGCATCGCCAGCCCGACTGATCAGCACCGAGCATGATCTTCCGCTTTCTGCGCCCGTTCCTGTTGCGTCTCGTCATCACGAGCTTTCTCGCCACCCTCGGGGTCTTCGTCGCCATCGAGCTGTCCATCTCGGGTGGTCACCGAGCCGTGCTGATGCCGATGGGCACGAATCCGAACAGCGAGCGAGACATGGCGATCGTCGAGCTCTATCACCTCGATGACCCGCTGATCGTTCGCCATGCACGTTGGATCATCGACGCGCTCCAGGGCGATCTCGGCCGGTCGACCCGAGGGGGGACGGCGGTGGCGGAGTACATCACCCACCGGTTGACGATCTCTCTCGAATTGGCACTTGCCGGAATGGTCCTGGCCGTCGTCATCGGTGTGCCCCTCGGACTGCTCGCTGCCGGTCGTGACGGAACGGCTTCTGGTCGATCGCTGACCTCATTGCTCAGCGTTGCCCAGTCACTTCCGGTCTTCACGACGGCGACGATCCTGATCTGGGTGTTTGCGGTCAACCTCGGTTGGGCCCGCTCCTCCGGTTGGACCCGTATCAGTGAATCGATCGGCGGCAACCTCGGAGGGTTGATCCTGCCGGCAGTTGCGATCGCGTTCGCCGAAGCCGGCGTCATCGCCAGGGTCGTGCGCGCCGGTGTCGTCGAGGTGCTCCGGGAAGACTTCGTCACTGCCGCCATGGGCAAGGGAATGAGCCGCCGATACGTGCTGTTCCGGCATGCCTTGCGGCCTGGTTCACTGAGCTTGCTGACGGTCCTCAGCCTGAACGTGAGCTCGATGATCGCCGGTGCCTTCATCGTCGAGATCGTGTTCGGGATCGGTGGGCTCGGTCAGGCGCTCGTCGAAGCCAGTGTGACGAGAGATCTCCACCTGCTCCTCGGACTCACGCTCTACACGGTGGGCATCTATGTGGTGATGTCTGCGCTCATCGACCTGGCGATGCTGTGGGCCGATCCGCGCATTCGACGCAACTGAGGTCGATCTCGACTCAGTCGTGGGCCTGGCGCAGTTCGACCAGCGACGCGGCGATCGCCGAACGAGTTCGTTCTCGCAGGTCGGCCACGTCGTCAGGGCCGAGACCCTCGGTCTCGATGGGTTCGAGGACACGAACTTCGGCCCGGCTGTAGCCGAAACGCCAGTCGTGTTTGATGAGTGCATCGCGAGTGCCGTAGACGGCAAGCGGCAGAATCGGGGCGCCGGCTTCGATCGCGAGACGGAACGCTCCGTCCTTGAACGGTTGGAGCTCACCGGTCTTGGATCGGGTTCCCTCGGGAAAGATCATCACTGACACGTGCTTGTCGAGCCGGTCTCGGCTTTCGGCCAACGCGTTCGCCGCCGAGGCCTTGTCGCCC
The DNA here is from genome assembly GCA_963698395.1 of uncultured Acidimicrobiales bacterium. Taxonomy (GTDB): domain Bacteria; phylum Actinomycetota; class Acidimicrobiia; order Acidimicrobiales; family SZUA-35; genus JBBQUN01. The sequence goes on along the minus strand of CAVOQQ010000003.1, from coordinate 588,938 downwards.
CGTTCGAGTCGGATGTCGCCGGCCAGTCGCATCATCCAGCCGACCAGCGGATACTTGAAGAACGTCTCCTTGCTCATCCATTTCATCTCGAAGGGGAGATGGGAGATCAAGAGGATGTCGACGAAACTCTCGTGGTTTGCCACCACCACGTAGGGCCGCCGAGGGTCGGAGGGAATGCCACCGGTGACGTCGAATCGCCACAGTGGATTGAGTAGCTGATGAGCGACCGCCAGCTTCCGGAAGACGAGCCCGGCGTGGTAGCGACCCGGGTCGAACGGTGCGGTCACCAGGCGAGTGATCAGGACGAGGGGGAAGAAGACGACGATGACCAGGCCGAGCGCGAACCAGGCCCAGACGCTGATGATCGAGCGAATGGGTGTTGTTTGGAGCAACCGAGACACGCGGGGAGTGTAGGACGTGGTGTGCCGAGGGAACATCAGACCACTCCCCGGTTGGTCAACCCTTGGTGAACCGAGGGTAGAGGTCGGGGTTGCGTAGCAGGTAGGCCGCCCCGTTGGCTCCGGCCACGGCGGCGTTCTCACCGAAGATGGCTTCCTTGGTCCAGGAGAACAGTGCACGGTCGTTGCCGAGCCGGGCGAGTTCGGTGGCTCGAGTGTTGGCGACGGCAACGACGTCGTCGGCACCCGCCACATGCTGGACCATGCCCGCTTCGAGCGCGGCGGGTCCGGTCCATCGACGAGCGAGTTGGACGGTCTCGAAGAAGACCGGCATCGAGAGCTTGTGCCGGAAGAGCGCCAGCTCGGCGTGGGGAATGGCCATCCCGAGATCGAGCTCGTTGGCACAGAGAAACCCTCGGTCTTCGCGCATGACCCGAACGTCGTGACACATCGCCAGCATCAAGCCGGCGCCGAAGGCATGGCCGTTGATGGCGGCGACGGTTGGCACCCCAAGGGTGATGACTCTCGCCATGAACGCCATGAACTCGGCCCCGAAGGCCGCACGATCGCCGCCGCGGTGATCGCCCTCCGAGGTCACCCAGTCCAGATCGAGACCGTTCGAGAAGAACTTCGGATCGGCCGAGGTGGTGACGAGCGCGGCCGGACCGTCGGTGGCGTCGATGGCATCGAGGGCTGCATTCATGGCCCGAGTGAAGGTGGTGTTCCACCGGTTCTCGCCATCGACCATGGTGAGGACGAACACCTCGCCCTCTCGGTCGAGGGTGACCATATCGCCGTCGAGGATGCGCTCAGCCATCACTCGGCCCAGGCCTTGATCGTTTCGATCGTGTCGAGCGGGTTCTCACCGGCCGGCGAGACGTTCAGATGGGTGACACCGACGCGCTTGTAGACGGCCAGCCGCTCACGCACGTGGGCCTCGTCGCCGCACAGCATCGACAGGTCGAGGTACTCATCGGGGACCGCAGCGGTTGCCTCGGCTCGCTTGCCCGACAGGAACAGGTCTTGGATCTTCTCGGCTTCCTCTTCCCACCCGTAGCGGCGGAACAGATCGTTGTAGAAGTTCTTCGACTTGGCGCCCATCCCACCCACGTAGAACGCGATGTGGGCTCGTGCTGCTTCTCGCGCTTCGGCCACGTGCGGGCCATCACCGAGCGCAACGACGCCTCCACCGATGATGTCGAGCGGTGGGAGGTCGGGGGAGCGCTTGGCCTTGCCGGCAGCCAGTGCATCGCCCCAGACCTGCTCGAAGCGATCAGGGACGAAGTGGATGGTTTGCCAACCGTTGGCGATCTCGGCGGTCATCTCGACGTTTTTCGGGCCGATCGAGGCGATCACGATCGGGATGTCCTTCTTCGGTGGCCGGTTCATGAACTTGAGTGGCTTGCCGAGTCCGGTGCCTTCGCCGGCGGGAAGTGGGAGCTTGAACGACGGGCCATCGTGGGTGACCTTGTCGCCGCTCCAGACCTTGCGGCAGATCTCGATGACGTCGCGGGTGCGGCCCATCGGCTTCGAGAAGGGGTAACCGTGCCAGCCTTCGATCACCTGCGGACCCGAGGTGCCGAGCCCGAGAATGAAGCGGCCATCGGAGAGGGCATCGAGGGTTGCTGCGGTCTGAGCGATGAGTGCAGGACTGCGCGAGTAGACCGGGAGGATGCCGGTCATGAGTTCGAGTCGCTCGGTCTTGGCCGCGACGTATGCCAGAGTCGACACGAGGTCATAGCCATAGATCTCGCCGCCCCACACCATGTCGATGCCGGCGGCTTCGAGGTCGGTGGCCTGTTTCGCCAGGCGTCGTGGGTCGCCGTCGAATCCGATGGTGGTACTGAGTTTCATGGAAAGGCCGTTCGTGTGACTGCGGTGGTGTGCTGCCTGAGCACACTAGAACGGGCGCCGTCGTCGAGCGACTTCGTCACGACCGCGGCGAGGTCTGGAGCGGCCGCCGCTGCCGGCCGTCGGCGTCGAAGTTGGCCGGCGACAGCCAACGGGTGAACGCCGCCCGGATGTCGGGCCAATCGTCGTCGACGATGGCGAACCAGGCGGTGTCACGATTGCGGCCGCGGTAGTGCGTCGCTTTCCGAAAGGTGGCCTCGTAGCGGAACCCGAACCGGTGAGCGGCGCGACGCGAGGGCTCGTTGAGATCGTCGCACTTCCATTCGACCCGGCGATAGCCGAGGGCGAAGGCATGGTCGATCATCAAGAAGATCGTCTCGGTCGCTGCCGTCGTTCGCTGGAGTTGGGCACTGAAGACGATGGAGCCGATCTCGATGACGCCGCCGGCCGGGTCGATGCGCAGAAACGAGCAGAGACCGACGGGCTGGTCGTCGACGGTGATCGCGTACGGTTGCCAATCGGGCAGCTCGCCGAGTCGTTCGAGCGTGTCGGTCAGATCGTCCATGGTGGGGAACGGGCCGAAGGCCATGTAGGTCCACAGCGAGTCGGGCGATCGGGCGAACGCATCGAAGAGGCCTGGAGTGTGGCGTGCTGGATCGAGCGGCTCGAGCTGGACCGTCCGGCCCGTCAACGGTTGGTTCGGTGGGGGAGGAGGGGTGACCCAGGTGCCGAGGTCGTCGCCGATCGGTTGGCCCTCGTCGTTCACTCGCGTCATGCCGGGACGCTACTTCGTTGCGAGGTTCGGTGGTCGCTTCCTGACAGCCGGGCCGATTTGACGCCACGTTCCGGCGAGTCGATGTTTTCGAACCGCAGTCGGCCGGCGGCAACCGGACTGGCAAAGGAGAGGGGAACCCAACCGGGGGCTACTCGCACCGCGGCATCGTCGCCCCGGCTGTCGATGACTCGGCCTCGTGGATGAGACCGGCAGCGAGCGTCGTGAAGAGAAACGCAACTGCGGCCACGACGGGAAGACTCGAGTCCGGGTTGCCCGGGCGGGGCTGGCCGAACTGGAAGTAGAACTCGACGGCGGGAACGAGCAGAACGATCGTTGGTCCCGCCACCAGGGCGAAGCGCACCACGCCTGCGATGCTGGGCCTCTTGATCGCCCAGTTCGCAGCGACAGCTGCAGTCATTGCCGGCCATACGAACAGGTAGCTGAACCCCGGAACGATCAAGGCGGTGAGCAGGCCGAGGGCGACCCACACAACCGAGAATCCGACGGAGCGCTCGAGCCGAGCAGTCGGCCGGAAGCGGCCGAGCCGGGCGATGGCTACCGTGCCGGCGCCGGCGATGCAGGCCAGGTAGCAGTAGCTCTCCGTCACCGAGGGTGAAGACCGGATCGAGGCGATGCCGAGCCACACCATTGTTGCCGCCGTCGTGACCGCCGCCGTGGCCAGAAGCGCTCGGGCGACGTCGCCGGCCAACGTTGCCGCCGAAGGTCTGGCCCTTGGTGGCATTCGGGACAGACCCAGTCCGAGCAGCAGGGCGGCGCCTCCGCCCACCGCAATGGAGAGCCACGGTCGGTATTGGATGAAGAACGGCCGGAGCGTGAAGTACACCGAGCCCCCGCCACCCGACACGGTGGTCAGGTCCAGATCCCCAAATTCACGGGTCAAGCCCACCGCGTTCGAACCGTGATGTTGCAGCGAGGCGAGGCTCACCGAATCCAGATCATCGCCACCGGTGTGGTAGATAGGCGAGCCGCGCAGGTATGCGAGGTGGAAGCCGGGAACGCCGGCCGCCTGAAACGGATCGAAGTCGGTTCCGATCTCGCCGACGAGCGCCACGGTTTCGCCGACGAACGAGAAGGCGACGGGGTCGGCTACTGCTGACGCGAAGTGGGCAACCATCGCCGACTCGTCACCGCTGATCTCAACCAGCAGCGACGGGCCAGACGTGCCGACAGCCTCGAAGTTCACGACCAGCGCCGGATTCGAGACCCGGCCTTCGGCGACGAAGGCAGAGGATCCGTAACGAGGGGCCGGCTCTTCGCCATCGGTGAACAACAGCAGTACGTCGTTGCGAAGCCGGGGGCCGGACAACAGAACTCGAGCCGTTTCCAACAGGGTCGCAACGCCCGAAGTGTTGTCGTTGGCTCCCGCCGTCGTTGGCACCGTGTCGTAGTGCGCGACCAGGACGATCGTTCCGGTACTGGCGGCTCCGGTGATCGTGGCGTACACGTTCACCACGTCGACGGTCCCGGCGTCGTCGAAGTAGCTCGGGGCCGACACGGTCTGCAGCGAAGGCTCGAGCCCCGCTCCCCTCAACTGGGAGGCCAGGTACTCACGCACCTCGGCGTTGGCCGGCGATCCCATGGGGTGCGGTTCACGGGCAATCACCTCGACATGCCGGATCGCACGGGCAGCCGAGAAACTCGCTTCGGGAGCGTCGGCCGACAGCGAGTTGGGGGCGACGACCGAGGCAAAGCCAAGCCCGACGAACAAGACCACGAGACTCCATCGCACCCATGCGAAGCTCGTCGTCGACCAAGACGGTCCAACGACGTGCACCGATCCACCCGATTGCCGCTTCTGGGACCAGAACCCGATGGCGCCGCCCGCTGCTCCGCCCACTGCCACGATCCAGAAGCTCCGGAACCCCGTGATTGCCACCAGCGCCCCACCAAGGATCGCACCGACAAAGCCTCCGACTCGTAGACCGTTGGCAGGATCCCAGGGCTGCCGGCCAGCCGGCACCGGAGAACGCTTCGGAGAACCCATGTCCATGACCCTCCGACCTCGGCGAACCGAACGTGAGAGGCGAAGGTCACTCGGCCTTCGAGGTGATCGGCCCAGGGGCGAGGAGGGACGCCGTCTCGATCATGTGTGCGGTCCTGCTGCGGGTCGCCGCTGCCATCGGAGCCGACCTCGTCTCACGCTGCGCCGTGGGATCCCTTGGCCTCTGTCCGTAGAACGGTGAAGGAGCGATCCTGGTCCCATGTACATCCACTTCATGCGCAAAGGCGATCAGGTCCTCGCTGCCGATTGGGATGATGAAGTCGTTCTCTCGGTGCTCGGCTCCACTCGCATCGACGCAACGGCCAGATCGCAAGAAGGGGCAAAGCTCACGGTCGTGACGGTCCTGTGCTCGGCAACGGTCCTCGTGGCGCCCGGGACCCAGATCGAGTTGAGCGGTGGCGATGTTCTCGGCAGCCACTCGATCGACGTCGAGCCGGCAGGAGATGGGCGATCGGTGAAGATCGAGGCGATTCCGGTTCTCGGCCGGATCAAGATCAGATCATCGTGACCGCCGATGTCCACGCAGAGAGTTGGCCGCCTCCCCCGTGTGTCGAACAATGGGGGTCGGCCGGCCAAGAGCCGTGCGCCGATACCGAGCGACGGGCGCGGAGAGGGGGGCTGCATGACCGCAACGATGGCCGTTGGCAGCTACTGCGCCCTGCTCGGTTTGCTCATGATCGGGTGGTGGGTGGTGGAGATCCGCGACGGTGCTCTCCACCGCGACGACCGCACCGTGATCGAGATGGCGCTTCACCTGAGCGCCGAACTGTTGACCGCAACGCTGTTGATCGTTGGTGGTTTGCTGTCGATCCTCGACGGACAGCTCGATGTCTCACTCATTGCACTGGGCATGCTGCTCTACACGGTGATCACGAGCCCGGGCTACTTCCTGGCCCGCAACGAACGAGGCCCAGCAATCCTCTTTCTGATCCTCCTCATCGGCACGCTCAGCGCCTCCGCCCTGGCGATCAGTGTCTGACGCCGGCACGCGCTCGCCATCTCATCCACCCGAGACGGTTTGGAAGCCGGTTGTCCGGCGTTTCGGCGGCGATCGACATGATCCCGGTGTGGCTGTTGCGGGTCGGGGAGCGGCGGAACCAGACGCCTGCCAGGCTCGGCCTAGCGGCCTAGAAGCCGCTCCATTTCGCTGGCCGCTCTCACCCGCCTCGCTCGAGGTCGACTTCCAGTGAGATGGCGGTCAACTGATCGGTTGATCGGGGAAGCCACCTGGCGGTCGATGCGTCCGGGCAGCTCGGTCGTCACCATTGATGACATGACAAATCCACTGACCATCCATCGTTCCGCACCCACTTCGGAGTTCGGAGCTGAGCCACCCGGCGAGACTCCCACCGGGCCGACGTGGGCGTCCCGTATCGCCCACGTTCTCACCGGAGCGCTCGCCCTGTTCTTGATCTCATCGGGGGCGACCAAGTTCGGCGGCGGCCACGTCTTCCAGTACATCGAGCACAAGTCGGGGATCGACCTCTTTCACCCCCTCGCCAGCTACGCGGTCGGTGCCGCCGAGGTGCTCGCCGGCACGCTCATCCTGTTCCGCCGGACTCGACTGGCTGGTGCGTGCGTTGCATTGTTCGTCATGATCGGCGCCGTTGCGTTCCACCTGTCGCCCTGGCTCGGCGTGTCGGTGCCGACCGGACTGACAGAGGGTGCGGCGGCACCGTGGACCGCCGATGACTTCGCTGCAACGACCACGGTTGCGCCGTTCGTCCTGGCGATCGTGACCTGCCTCGGATCGCTGCTCGTACTGCGCTCCGCACAGCGGACCCGTACCGGTACGTCCGCCGTGGCCAGCTCGGCGAAGTGAGGGCGGAGTGCATCGGCTGCCTGCACGCTCAGGCATGATCGCTACGATCGCTATGAGGCAAGGGCAGGGAGGACTGGCCATGGGGAACGAGGGAGAGCAGCGTCATGCTCCTGTCGGTCAGCTACCTCGTGTGTGGTCGGCGATCGCGATCGCAACCGTGCTGGCTGGACTCTTGCTCACCTTCGACCCCGACTTCTCGAGCCTCGGTTCGACGGCGCTCACCCTGATTCCATTCCTCCTCCTTCCGATCATCGGGTTCGCGGCAATCAGCCTGCCCGAACGGGGCCCCTCGTCGACGCTCACGTTCACGACGATCGTGGCGATCGCCGGATGGGCGATCTTGGTCATCCATGACGACCGATGGTCGATCCTCACGTTCGCACTGTTCGGGTTGTGTTTCTCGATTCAGCGGGGGATCGGTGTCGTTCTCGCGCTGACGGTCTCTTCGATCTGGACGGCCGCGTGGATCGACGACGGTGTCGACGGATGGCAGCTCCTCATTCCGCTCGCCGTCTTCGGCGCCGGGGTGGTCTTGTGGTCGACGTTGCGACGCGCCGAAATCGAGAGCGCAGCGCTTGCTGAACTCGTCGAGCGACTCGAGTCGACGCAAGTCGAGCTCGCGGCCGCCGAGCACGAACGTGGTGTGCTCGCCGAGCGTGCACGCTTCGCCGGGGAGATCCATGACACCCTGGCCCAGGGATTCACGTCGATCGTCGTGCTCAGTCGCGCCGCCCGGCGCACCAACGATTCCACCGATGCGCTCATCGAAATCGAATCGGTCGCCGAAGACCACCTGGCCGCAGCGCGGAGGCTCGTCGCGGCGATCGGCCCCGCTGACCTCGAAACACGGTCGCTCCCCGATGCGATGCGCCGACAACTCGATCAGACGATCGATCCGGCACGCACGAAGGCACACTTCGAGGTGAGCGGCAACACCGCCCGCCTTCCGGCCGATGTCGAGGTCACGCTGTTCCGCGGTCTCCAAGAAACACTACTCAACGTCCGCAAACACGCCGAGGCGACGAGTGTCCACGTCACCCTCAGCTACCTCGGGGCCATCGTGGCCCTCGATGTCCGCGATGACGGACGCGGCTTCACCGGCGGCACCGTCACTGATCACGGAACGCTCACCGGTGGTCAAGGACTGCGAGCGCTCCGCCATCGAACCGAGGCCCTTGGCGGCCAAATGACCATCGAGAGAAACTCGGCGGGCGGCTCGGCCGTCTCGCTGCAACTCCCAGCGGTGCCGTCGTGATCACGCTGTTGATCGTCGACGATCACCCGATCGTACGCAGCGGGCTCGCGACGCTGCTCGCCGCCGAGGACGACATCACCATCGTGGGCGAAGCGGGCAACGGAACCGACGCGGTGGCAGCCGCCCTGGCGCTGCGACCGTCGGCGACGCTCATGGACCTTCGCATGCCCGACGTCGACGGCGTGGAGGCGATCGCCCGGATCAGAGCGGAATGGCCCGAGGCGGCGATCGTCGTGCTCACCACCTACGACACCGACGAGGCGATTGTCCGAGCGATCGAGGCCGGTGCCTCCGGGTACCTCCTCAAAGATGCACCAACCGAGACCCTGCTCGATGCTGTCCGCCGAGCCGCAGCCGGAGAAACGGTCCTCGCTCCGCCGGTCGCTCGGCGCCTCGTCGAACGAGTCCGCGACCCCGCAGCAGGCGCCCTCTCCCGACGTGAGATCGAGGTATTGCGCGAAGTTGCTGCAGGCCGCACCAACGCCCAGATCGCCGACGAGCTTCACATCAGTCAGGCGACGGTCAAGACGCATCTCTTGCATATCTACGACAAACTCGGTGTGGCCGACCGGGCAGCAGCAGTTGCGCACGCCTACGACTCGAACATTCTCACCCCACGCAACAGCTGAATCCAGTCATTGTCCAGGTGCCGGACGAAGCGGCTCCCTCGAACCGACGACAGCTTCATGGCGGAGACGGCCACTCGAGAATCCTGCTGTGATCGCAGGGCAAGAACCGGCGACCAGTCGTGCCTGGCGAGGGTGTCATGAGGAGCTGGGGCCAGAGTCTCGCACCGAAGTTGTTCTGCGCAGTGGGACGGCCGCCCGTTCCAAGTGGCGGTGCGACCCACCAGTGCGCAGGAAGCAGGTGTTCCCCCGGCCCCTAACTGCTTGGGGGGATTACCAGGGAGATCACCGATTCGAGTGCCGCTGCGCTCGTGGACGATGTGAACATGACTACTTCACAGCGCATCGCAGCAGCCCTCCTCGCCCTCCTGGTCGTTCCTGCCGGGGTTGCCCCTGCAGCAGCGGCGGGCACCAAGACCGAGACAACGTCGGAGTCCTCACCAGCCGAGGCTGGGTCGACAGACCCGGAAGAGATGTCCGACGATGAGATCCTCGACGAGACCGCCGAGGTCGATCAGCAGATCGAGCAGCACGATGAGGCGTATGAGAACTCGACCGACGCTCGCGAGCGTCAGGCCCATCGGAAGGAATCGTCCCGACTGGGGAAGCGTCGTGCGGCGCTGAAGACGGCGTGGCGCAACAATGACGGTGAGAAGGGGACCGAGCGCAGCGACGAGGACTTCGAGGACGCACTCGAGAAGCGGATCGCCAACGGGGAACCGATGCCGTTCGACCCGAGAAACCTCCCCAAGGACTAGACCATCCAAGGCGGGTGCCGGGACCAGCTTTGGTCCCGGCACCCGCGCGACCGGCCTCGCCCACCCATCCTTCGATCCCTGTCTCCTGGCCACCGTCGAGAGACATGACCGGAGTCCTCTGGACCACAATCGCTTTGTCGGTGGTTGCGACGGGGGTTGGCTCAGCCTCATCGATTGACGAGACGCCAGCTCGGGCATCCCTAGCGGTCGACTGGACGGTCTCCTGAATGGCGAGCAGGGCTTTGAGGTTCCGTTCCAGGGTGATGGCCGCTTCCACGTCCGCGAGCAGCATGCGACGAACCTTGGCGCACTCGGCAATTGCTGTCACAGTCGTGTGGCAGGTGAGCCCATCGGCGTGAACCAGGACCTCGACGAGGGCCGTTGGTCCGGGGGCGACCGATTCAGATAGCCAGTCCGTGGGCGATCCCCAGAGTCTTGTGGCAATGAGGGCAGAAGTAGACGACGGTTCGACCTTGCCCAATGGGAAAGCCGGTCGCCCGCCGGTAGACCTGCTCGAGCGTGTCCTCACAATGCGGGCACACCGGTGAGAGGTCGTCGCGGTCAACAAACACCCACGGCGCTTTGCCGGTGGACATGCGCATCCTCCTTGCATCAGGCTCGGGCAGCGCCTCTTGGCGATGTCAGCACGTCAACAAGAGTCCCCCCGGCGCCGCCTGGGCGACAGGGTCCGAAGTCAACACAGGATGTCTGCCCTGGCAGGGGCGACCATTGTTGAGCGACGACGAACCGATCACCGGCCAGCCGAAACCGCCGATCGGCACCACACGCTCGCCGCGAAGAAAGGGCAGTGGACGTCTTTGTGGGAGTCGACACCGCCCGTGACAGGGGCGACCGGTGAGTGCCATCGAGCTGGAACACCCTGACTTCTTGTCGTCATGGTTGGCAAGTGATTCCACCATCAGCATCACTCACCGATGTGTCTTCACCTTCTTGGTCGAGGAGTGGGAGGTGGCGTGGCTCGCAGCTCTTGGTCAGGTCTCGGCCTGTTGAGTGATTGGATCTGAGCGTTGATGCGACGGCCGTGGTCCCGTTGCAGCCGAGAAGTGACGGTGTCGGCAATGGATGGAGTTGGGTGCGTCAGAGGTTGGTGACGGCGATCAGGTCGACGTTCCCTGACGCGTACGCGTGCGAGTAGTAGACGCGGACGTCCGGCTCGTCGGGGACTTCGAGCGCTGCCTCGCGGACCTCGTACTCGGGCTGATTCGACAGTTCCGCGACCGGGATGCTCGGTGCTCGCCAGGGTTCGTCACCGATCTCGGCGATGAACGTACGGGCTGTGCTTCGAGCGGCGGGGCTCGGCGCCTCGCGTTCGATCCAGGCGTGGAATGCCTCGATATCTCGAAGCGCCACTACTCAGCGGGCGGTTCGGTCCGAGCGAGAAACTCGGCGGCCGTCATCGTCTCCGTCGACTCCGAGGCATTGACCCGATCGAGCGATTCGTTGAGGAGCTCGACGAACTCGGCATTGGCGAGGTCCTTCTCCGCAGCTGCCCACGATCGATCGAGCGCGTCCTGGCGTCGCTGTTGATCATCGGTCAGCTCTTCGTGCCGCATGGCCATGTCCCACCTCCTCGGTACCCGACAACGGTACACCCTGATGCCATCCTGAAAGCTGGCGGCACCGACGCCCACGCATCGATCGAACCGGGCGAGCTCACTTGGGGCTGGCGCTTTCGAGCAGACTGTCCCATGCGCCGATGGCGTGGGGGAGGCTCTGGCGAACGGAGTGGCGGTCGCCCTCGGTCGTTCGGTCGTTCGGTCGTTCGGTCGTTCGGGTGTCGACGTGGCCGGCAAGGTCGGCGACCTTGATGAGATCGTCGAGTTGGTCGCTGACGAGTGAGACGAACGAGTGGCGAAGTTCGTAGGTGGTCCAGTCGTCGCCGAGTCCTGCACGTTGGCAGAGGGTCCGAAGGGCCCGGCGTATGTTCGACATCGTCATCGGGGTGCCGTTGCGGGTGCAGAACACGAACCCCTCGGGTTCGTAGAGCCCGAGAAGGTCTTGCTCTTCTTTGTGTCGTTCGAGTGCGGCGATGAGGAGCGGGTGAAGGCCGATGGTTCGTTTGCTTCGGGTGGTTTTCGGCATGGCCTGGCCGACGTACTTGTCGTCGACCTCGAGTGCTCGTTCGGCGATCTCGATGCTCGGGTCGTCGCTGTCGAGATCGACGCATGGCCACAAGGCCTGATCGAGATAGTTCCAATCGCGATCGATGGTGCTGGTCGCGTACCCACGGGCGGCCATCGACTGGAACAGCTCTTCGAGCCGTTGCGTGGTGGTCTGGTCGACCCGCAGTTTGCCGATCGCCGGGATGACCGAGGTGCCGAGCAGCTGACGGGCGTTGGCGATCGTGTTCGGGGACTTCGGCCGAGCGTGCCGCGACTTCCGGGTCGGTGCGACGTTCGGGCAGTCGTCATCGAACCAGGCCTGGATCACTTCGGCGAACGTCGTTCCCTTGACGCCGACCGGTGTGGGGCCCTGCCCCCGTGCTCGAAGGTTGAGGAGGACGTCGAGGTCGGCTTGCGCTTCGGCCTTGACGATGTGCTCGACCTTGCGGCGCGAGCCATCAGGAAAGTGAACCCACGCCATCCACCGTTCCTTGGACTCGTTCCACCGAACTGTCGGTCGCTGCGCTACCGCTCGACCTCCCCGACGTAGCCGCCAGCCAAAAGGCTACGTCCGATGTGGCTACGTTGGCAAGGGCTCCGGTGCTTCAAGAGAGGGTGTCGCACCCTCTCTGAGCAGGGGTTGTTTCGTGGAGCTGAGGGGAATCGAACCCCTGACCCCCTGCTTGCAAAGCAAGAACACGAAAACACTCTGACCAGGTACAACACTCGATTCGCCTGATCAGGCGCGTACCGCTCGATCCGGCTCGATGCCGCCCGAACCCGTTCGGGCGGATCCATACGCGCGCGATACGCGCGCAGGAAACGCAGGGTTGGTCGAATCGCGTGGGACGTTCGAGCCATTCATTGCGTCCCCGACAATGACCGGTCCGGCGATCGCGTCGAGGAGTGTCCGCTGGCATCGAGAGCGGACCCCGGAGTCGACCGTTGCCTCCAGTTCGATGCCTTCCAGGCGTAGGGTCTGGCCGATGACGACGCGTTCGGTCATTGTCACCGATGACTTCTTCGACGACCTCAATGGCCTGCTACCCGCCGAACGCACCGCAGACGGCGGATTCTCCCGAACCGACTTTCTGGCCTACGTCATGCCGTCGATCATCGACACCCTCAGCACCGACTACGAAACATCCACCACCCCTTGGCGGCCAGACGCCGACAGCAGAATACGGATCACCCCAACCTTGATCGGCGTCGTCACCGTCTACACCGAACTCGTCGACGAGGTCGTGAACGTCATCGGTCTCGAGATCGGCCCGGCCTAGCGCCCTCGGCGCCGCTCGATCTCTTCGCCCTTGGCGACGACCCGACGACGTGCCTCTTCCGACAGATCATCCATTGTCAGCACCGGGCGGGACGCCATGTAGTCTCGACGCTCGTTCGGGCTCATCGCTGCCAAAGTCTCAACGGTGACCGGTTCCAAGTCGCTCATGCCCCGACGATACGCCGAGAAGGCCACCATCAGCCAGCAGCCCCGGCCGCACCGCTTCCTATGCGCGCTATCTCGTGCGAATCGGGAGTCTCGTCTGTGACGCACTATCGGTATTGGCGTGGACCACCTCCGGGCATGTCCGCCGCACCGTAGAACCCCCGCTGCGAGCGATCCGACCGCTCGGAATTCTGTGACGTCACGATTGGGCCTGATACCGAGTGCTGGCCCCCAGGAATGCGCCGTGATTCCGTGCGGGTGTTGTCGAGTGGCTGTGTCTTGATCGGTCGCGTCAGAATCCCTGGTTGGACAGTCGGTGTTGGTGCATCCCGGATCTTCCTCGACGCTGCGGGCAGGGAGACGCCCGGGAATCGGAGAGCGTTCGGGCAACTGTTGCCGTTGGCCTAGCGTCGGGGTGCGCTCCTTGTGGGGTGGTCCGTTGAGCAGCAGGTCGGTGACGGTCGCTCGCGCCAGACGGTTGCGGGTGATGGGGCTGTGCGACGTGCGCTGGAGTCAGTCGATCCCCGCCTCTCAACCGTCGTCTTCGCCCGACCCATCGCACCGTACGATCTCGTCGATCACCGATGGCAGGATCGGGGCACGCTGGTCGCCCCACTGAACCCACAGCTCGCCGTCCAACTCGTTCACGCTCACCGCTCGTTCACCGCAGTCGGTGGCAACGAAGCCGTCACCGCCCCGGGGCCCATTGTTCGACCACTCGACGACGAGCCCACTCGAAGCCACGAGTTCCCGGAACGCTTCGGGCGTACGCGGTCGGCCCTCGCCCACCCAGTACAGGAGGGAGCCAACTGCAAGCAGCATCACGGCGATGGCGACAATTCCTGCAGCGAGCAGGGTGCGTCGAGAGGCGGTCCTCATCGGCCAAGGCTACGCGCAGGACGCCAACGGCGGCGGGTAGCCCTTTCTGCTCAACTTCACCCGTGAAATTGCAGTGTCACGAAGGGTCCGAACTGTTGCGCCGTTCGGCTCGGAGGCTCGTGATTCCGTGGCGCGACTGCCGAGCTTCACCGCAATGGTCCCGTCCTTCGTCCTGCAGCTCATTGTCGGATCTGCTTGGCTGTCGACGACAGTGGCGTGGCCGCTAGGAGCGGTGTGGTGCTGGCGAGTGGCTCGCCATTGGAGAGTCCAAGAACGTAACCGCCTTTCGACCTGCCTGGAGGCCGGATGTCACGCAGAAGCTGACGCTGCTGCCCGTCGTGCCTGCGCCTGCGAGAAAGAGACCGTCGATACCACACGTCCCATTTGGAAAGCGTCCCGGTCCCATCTGATCCGGGGTGAGCTCTGGCCCGTAGATCCCTCCCCGATTCAGGTTGATTCTCCGTTCGAAATCCAACGGCGTTATGGGTTCGACGAACTGCAGGTGTTGTGACAACCCCGGCAGGTAGTGCTCCACGGTCGAGATGAGCCCGTCGCCAAGGGTCTTCACAAAGGCATCATGCTCGTTGCCTCGCTCGCCGGGAGGGAGGTCTGCCCAGCGCTCGAATGCTGCGTAGTTTGCTCCCGAAAGAATCACGAGACTGGCCTGTCCCTCAGGTGCTAGTCCGCCCGCTGGGTCCCGAAGTGTGGGGCTGTTGAAGAACACACCACTGGACAGTCTGGGGCTCTCGGGAGACATCGTGTCGTCGAAGATGTTGTTGATGTCGTATGCGCCGTAGTGGACCATATTGCCGGTCGTCATGCCCAAGGCGCCCAGGTCCAGGTCGGTGCCCACGAAGAGACCGAAGATGCTCGCGGAGGGCCGCAATCTGGACGCCTTCTTGAGGACTCTGTGTGGCACGAGTTCGCGATTGACGAGTTGGACAATCGTCGTGGCCGGATCGACGTCGCTCACGACGACGCTCGCTGTCGTCTGCTGCCCGTCGGTCGACGTCACCACGAACTCGCCATCGGAGCGTCGGTCAATGGACTTCACTCTGGACGAGCACTTCAGGTCGGCTCCACAATCGGTCAGTGCTTCAACGAAGGCGTCGCGCATGGCTCCACTGCCGCCCTGTGGGTAGAAACCGCCCGACAGGTAGTGCTTCCAAGTGCCGATCCCGTACATCACCGACGCCTTCTCGGGGGAAAGCATGTAGTCGTACCATGGCGCCGCCAGGGCGGACTGAAGGCGGATGTCGGATGTCACCTTGTCCAGCACGACCTGATAGGTGGCTCGCCCGTATCTCAGCATGATCGGGTTCTGGACCATCCATCTCAGAAGCGCCAGAGGCCCAACTTCCATATCCCCGAATGCATCGGAAGCACGCGTCACCTTGTCGTAGATCGTGAAGAACTGGTGGATGCCAAGTTCTTCATTCGGGAAGAGCTCGATCAGTTGTTGTTTGAAGCGGTCCTCGCCTTTGCAGAGGCGTAGCTCAAAGTCGGGGAACACGTAGCGATCGATGGCGTCTGGATCGAGTTCGATGAAGTCCACTCGGTCGAGCAGATCGATCTCGTTCAACGCCGCCCATGTCTTGTCGCCTTCGCTGAGTTCACCGATGTAGTGCACGCCAACATCGAAGCTGTAGCCGGCCTTCTGCAGCGGGCTCAGGCAGCCACCGAAATCGGGCGCCGCCTCGAGCACCAAGACAGATCGACCAGCCTGTGCAATCCGGAGCCCAGCGGACATACCACCTGCACCGCTGCCCACGACGACTGCGTCATAGTCCGGCATCGCGCTCCTCCTTGTGTTCTCACTCTCGTTGGAGTCGCCGCTGAGTGCTTCGCTGGACGGCGATTCACGCTCCCAGGTCATCCTGGTCCAGTCGATTCCCGCGCTGAGCAGAGCCGAAGGTCCTCGACGTCGAATCGGATCGGGAAGTCCATGAGGTGAACCCTGGCCTGGCATCTGACCCAAGCATTGACGTCGACGCGGCAACGTAGGTCGCTACTAGCTATAGCGAGTTCCCCCCGACACTCACGCGCACACGCACCGATCCGAACCCTCCGATGTGGGGTGCAAGTTCGCGAATGATGTCACTTTCGTCTTCGGGCACGGTGAGGAAGACCCACGACCCGCTCGAGTGCAGCCAAAGCGGAGCGGTGAATTCGAATGTCGGTTCCAACTTCGTTCGACCAAGGTCGGCGTGGTTGGCGCCGATCAGTACCACGACCATCAGGCAGGTCTCGTCGAACGGATTGCGCCACGCATGCCGGGTGCCGTTCTGCACAACGGTGTCGCCGGTGGCGAGCTCACATGTCTGGCCGTCATCGAGTTCGAGGACGATTCGTCCGGACACCACGAACTCGTAGTCGACCGGGCGGTGGTGTGCATCCCCGGCGTCTCTGGCTCCATGTGCGCGGCGAGTCCGGGGAGCGCCTGCTCCATCTCGGCGAGCGCGGCCTCGATGTCGAGATCGTCGTAGCCGACCGAGGCATCGGGCGGAACGCTGAACAGCCCGAAGCGGAAGCCGCCAACTGGCGGAAAGCACTGGACGGCCGACGGAGGTGAGCCGTCACCAGGGAAGCCGACGGTTTCGTCGGCGCCCCAGAGCCGGAAGAAGTCGGCGCCGGGGAGCATGCCGATGTTCGTCGGTTCCACGATCTCGTCGCTGGCGATGATCGCCTTGCCCGATCCGTCATGACCCGTGACCACTCGTCTGATTCCCATGGGCCATCTATGCACGTCGGGCGAGGGCGAGCCCGCGCCGATCGACGACGTCAGTCGACAAGACGCGTCGGCAACACGCAGACCAAGTGGTCAGGTTTCCAGGCCTCGCATGATCAACGCGACGGTTTCACGTTCGACGTCCACTCGGGAAGCCGTTGCTGCCTTTGGCCACTCGGCGACCCAGTTCAGCTGGCCGATGATGAGCAGTCGGAGACGAACGGGGTCGAGGTCGGAGCGGATCGCTCCATGGGCTTGGGCGCTGGTGATCAGTTGATGCCAATAGTCGCCGTACTGCCGCTGGGCCTGCCGGTAGCGGCGCTGGGTTTCGGGTAGCAGTTGTCCAAGGAGCCGCAAGCTGGCGGAGGCGACGTCGGTTGCATCGAGGATGACCGAGAGATGCGCCCGGATCGCCGTCTCGAGGATCGTGAGGTCGTCGGCATCGCCTGGCAGGTCGGCAATGGTGTCGCGGACGGTGTCGAACACCTCTCGTACACCCCGCCGCAGGACGTGGTCGTCGCGATCGTCGAAATGGTAGTAGAGACTCCCAGCCTGGATGCCCGCCTGCTTGCCGATGTCGGAAAACTTGGTCCCGGCGTAGCCCCGTTCGGCAAGCACGTTTGCAGCTGATGATGCGCTCGCGGGTTGCTTCGGATTTCGGGGGCGTGGTGCTTCCCGAGGACGGCGCCGTGGATTCGGGCAGCCTGTGGCAGGGAGACAACGATCCCGTCGAGCCTACTCCCTCTCATGATGTTGGGCCGGACCCTACTTCGCCTACCCGTCCAGGCCCGGAGCCATGGCGAGCACACAGCAGCTTTGCCGACGGCAGTGGCAGCGTCGCTGGTCTTTGTGGACTTCCCGTTCCGGAGCTACGTGGCGCACACGGCGAGGAAGCCCCGTTCGATGAGCTCACGAACGAGTGCTTCGCGCGGCTCACGGTCGAGTTCAGCCAGACTTCCGACCTGGAACGTTTCGGCATCGGCAATTCGTCGCAGGACCGTTTCGTACTCCGCAGGCAGTGACACCAACAGGTCAGTGGTTCGAAGAACCACCTGACCTCCGTAGCCAGGCTGGACCTCCATCGAATCTCGCGAGCGCGCACGAAGCATCGAGTCGTCGGAGATCAAGGCAGTCTGGACGACCGAGCTGAGTAAGCCGCGGCCGGCGGGAAGGGGTTGGACCATTCGTGCGACCTGGCGGCGCACTGCAGCATCGAGATCGGTCGCCGCCAGGTGGGCACAGACGGCATCGATCTGCTCGCCAAGGCGCCGCGCGATGGCGGTGGGATCAGCTGCAAGTGGCAGCGGCAGCGGTTCGTCGAGCCAGTCCGCTGCGGATCGCAGCAATCGGCCCACCATCTCCCGGTAGGTGTCGGCGAGGATCGCAATGGAGATGTGGATGCTGGGTTTGCCGCCGCTGCGAGCCCGATGGCGGGTGCCGATCGGCATGTACAAGACGTCACCGGGGTGCAACGTGAGGTCACCGAGATCCTCGGCCCACCACTCGCGGCTGCCGCTCACCTGCATGACGAAGACATCGTGGTTGTCGATGTGAGAACGCAGGCCGCGCCCTCCCGGTGGCGTGAGAAACGCCTGCGCGTAGTTGCGGAGGCCGGTGCACCGCTCGAGCTCGGCGGTGAAGCCCGCAAGCGGGGGCCAGAGATGGTGAAGGGATCGAAGGGCGATCGTTGCGCCATCTCGATAGGCGGACGTCACCTTGGTCGGGTCGATCGCTCCCTGCACTGCGGTGCCACGATCACGTTCGTCGACGATCAGCGAGCACTTGTCGATGAGCTCTCCCCCATGGATGACGTCGACAACCGACGTGGGGAGCGACGAGGCCAAGAGCTCGTCGAATCCATCGAGCGACAAAAGATCGTCAAACGCGTCGTCTCCGCGGTGGACCGAAGACTCCTTGCCCCATCGGTTGGTCGCAAAGTCGTTGACGTCGCCAACACACCGGCTCAGTGCTTGGTGTTCGGGTTGGTTCACGTTCTCATTCCTTTCAGCGGCCTCGCACGTCGCCCCAGGCGAGGACATGGAGACGAGTCGACAGATTCCAGCCTCGTGAGATCACGTCGTCGGCGACCGATCGCAGTGACTGTTGGATTTGCTCCGGCGTGGTGCCGAGGGGGCTGATCCACACTCGATGAGGCGGGATCTCGGCTCGACCGATCACCTGCTCGACTTCCTCGAGGTCGCCGGGGTGACTGCACACGAACTTGAAGACGCTCCTCGCCTCTGCGGCGAGTTCTCCGAGTTGGAGCCATCGCAGTCGTTGGTCGACACTCATCCCCGACGACGCAAGTTTCGGTGAGACGTTGTAGCGAACGCCGGAAACAGGAATCGGGGCGTGCCGGCCGTTCGTCTCGATCTCGACGTCCAGCCCGAGATCACGCAGTCCCCCGACGAGCTCGGTGAGAGCCGATCGTTGCAGCATCGGTTCGCCGCCCGTGATGACCACGAGGCCGACGTCCATGGCCTCGACCCGGCGACGGACCGAATCGATGGAGAGCTGTTCGAGTTCTTGACGAGGGTCGTAGGCTCGACCGTTGACCCCTTTCCAGTCCCAGGTGTAGGGCGTGTCACACCATGCGCAGGCCAGGTCGCACCGCCCCAGGCGTACGAAGGCACAGCGTTGGCCGGTCGACGGGCCTTCGCCTTGGACGGTGGGCCCGAAGATTTCGCTGACCGTCAGGGCCGAGACGGTCAGTGGCTGCGGGATGCCGACTGGGGTGGTCACTGATGTCATGTTCATCGTGACGGTCGCAGTCGGCGCCGGTTACAGAACACAGCGGAAACGGGAGCCATCGAGTTCGTGACGGGGTGACGTAACCTGCCGCTCCGGCAGCCGTCTGGTCGTTGTAGACGAAGGATCCAACGAGGAGTCGCGATGTTCACAACCGCATTCGAGTTCGTGGCGACAGGCGGTCACCATGTTCTGGACAGTCATGAGCATGAGTTCCGCGTTCGCATCGAGTGCACGGGGGAGCTGGCGATCGAGGGCACGAGCGAGGGGATGGTGGTCGACTACCGCTCACTCCGTCGAGTGGCGCGATCGGTTCTGCGGCCCGAAATCGAGGGTGCCATGCTCGTCGAACAAGGCGACGAAGCGGTGGCAAGCGTCGGGCGATGCGACAGCATCCGACCCGTGCCGTTTCGCCCGACGGTGGAGAATCTGGCAAAGCATCTCTTCGATCTCGCGGTTGAATCGCTCGCTGAACACGAGGGATCGAAAGTTGCCAGCATCACCGTGTGGGAGAACGCCAGCTGCATGGCGAGCTATGCACCGTGAGCTGAAGCGTGCTACCCGGAGCCTTTCGTTGCTGCTGCCAACGTCATCCACAACCCCGTTTCGGTCGACCATGAGTAGATGAGCCCGCTGTCTTCCAACCAGTCGATGACGGTGGCGAGTGGCCAGGTCTGGCCGAATCCGACGAGCAGCCAATTGAGATTGGTGATTCGGCTCGGATCCTGCGGTGCGTCAGGCCGCGAGAGGTAGTCGTGAAAGACGAGATGTCCACCGTTGCTCAGGAGATCGGCACAGGCCCCGACCTGCATTCTGTTCTGGGCATCACCGAGTTGATGTGAGTACCCGGAGTAGATGATCAAATCAAATGAGCCGGGCGCAAGATCGACCGCGGGGAACTGACCGTCCAACGTCTGAAATCGGCCGGCGACCGCAGATTCGGCAAGCCGATGTCTTGCCTGTTGGTTGATGCGTGGGTAGTCGACTTGGACGGCAGTCGCCAGCGGGAACCCCTCGAGCGCAATCTCGGCGAAGATGCCCGAGCCTCCGCCGACGTCGAGGATTCGCCGGATCTCTCGCCCTTCGCTCTTGAGCCGATCGACGGTGATCTCGGCGGCTCGCCGGGTCAGCGGCACGATGGCATTGGTGATGCCGAGTTTGTAGGCGTCGTTGTCGAAGTCGGGTGGGGGTCCCTGGGCGTTGCGCTCCCGCGATGGTTGCGCGACCGAGCCGACGAAGTCGGCCCAAAGACTCCAGACCCCTCCGGTGGTGGTGAGCGTGGTCGAGAGGTCGCCGAGGTAGTCCGGCTTGTTGCGCACGAGGTAGCGGTTGGCGGCTCGTGTGTTGCGATAGCGGGCCGAACCCTCGGCATCCTGGCTGGCCTCGACCAGCCTCATCCCAACGAGGCCCTCGAGGAGCATGGTCGCGTTCCGTGTCGGGAGGTTCGTGTGTTCAGCGACCTCGATCGCGCTCCGCTCTCCCGCTCCCAAGAGATCGAAGACTCGGTGCTCGACAGCAGCGGCGAGGCCAGCCGCTTGCCAGTGCCCATGGATGATGCCGAGTACGTGGGACCCGTCGGGGTCTGCCTCAGCCGACACGTTGCCGCCCGGTCGCTTCAGCGCTCTCGTCTGTCAGCCGGTAGCGGCCCGTGAGGGCGATCCTGGGCTCGACATCGGTGTTTGCTCGGCTGGCATGAATGGTCCATTGGTCGAAGAAGACGGCGTCGCCGGCCTCAGCTTCGATGGCCAGACAGTCCGGAAAGGCGTGCTCCTCATCGACCACCGTGCGGACCTCGTCGAATTGCTCGAAACCGTATTGCAGACCCTCACCAAAGGTGGGTACGGGGTCGATGTGGCTTCGGGGCACGACGAGGAGGGGAGCCCGTTGTTCGGGTGCGTCAGTGAGTGCCACCCAGGCGGCGCACATGTACGGCCCCCATGGGTTGGGACTCACAGCGGCCTCTTGATGCCAAAAGGTGCGCTCGGCCGTATCGGGTCCGATCGCGTGAATACCGCCGGCGGTCAACGCTACGTGCACCGGTGGGTCGCCGAGCAGCGTTTGCACGAATTGCTCGACGACCGAACGATGCCACAGGTCGCGTATTCTGGGCTCCGCATACCAGAGCTCAGAGTCGATGATGTAGGTGTTCGGCATCGAGGGGTCGGGGATGTGGGGCAGAACGAGACGAATCAACTCCTCGCACCGTTCCCTCGAAACGAGGCCAGGCACATGGAGCCAGCCCTCCTGGCGGTAGTGCGATCGCTGTTCGTTCGTTGCCTCGATGCTCATGGTGAAGCTACTCCCAGGGGGAAGGAGCAGCCTTGGGAGCGACTAGTCCGTGGGCGTCCTTGCTCTTGGGGAAGGCGATCTTCGAGGCGCCGGTGGTGAACTTCATGTCCATGAAGTTTCGCCCGATCGGTGATATGTCGGCGAAGCCGGACACTTCGTCGCCTTCTTCGCCGTTCCAGAGTGCGGCGGCAAGTGCGTCGCGCTCTCGGTTGTCGAGGCTGGCGGCGAAAGCTTCGATTTTCTCGGAGAGACCTTTGATCTCGTCGATGGACAGTTGCTGACTCATGTGGTGCTCCTTGTGATGTTGTGGTTGCTGGATGTTCGACGGCTCGCTCTGGCCGACGACCTCATTCCCAGGGTGCAGGGTCCTTGCCCTTGACCACTGGTCCGGTCCCGAGCTTCGAGGTCGGGACGCGATCTTCGATCCGGGATTCGGTGTCAGTGAAGTTGCGGCCGATCGGTGAGCTGTCGGCGAAGGCTTCGATTCTCGGAGAGACCTTTGATCTCGTCGATGGACAGTTGCTGACTCATGTGGTGCTCCTTGTGATGTCGTTCTGTTGGTCGAGACGGCGGTTGGTGTCGCTAGTTACAGTGAGCCCTGTGTCCAGGTAGCCGAACGTGGCCAACTCGTCGGCAGCAACGGTCGAGAACGTTTCGATGTCGTCGCCGCTCAATTCGGTTCGCCAGGCGTTGTTCTCCTCGATCGATGATCGGTCGAAGCGAATGCCGCTACCTCGTAGGTGGTGACTCTCGGCGCCACCCCAGGTCTCGAGGTCGATGTCGTTGTCGACGCCCAGCCAGTCACAGACTCGGTCGAGCTCGGATCGAGGGGAACGGCAGAGGTCTTCGTATCGCACGCGGAGGTAATCGGATCCGAGGATCTTCGCCAACTCGAGCGCGCGCTGGTGATGGTGTTGCCAGTGCTGGGCTGCCTGTGTCGCAGAGTAGGTGCCCGCTGATCGCCGTCGGCGCCGGGCCGATGCGAGAAACGAGCGGCCGTCGCGGACGATGTGCAACGCCTTCATGGGGCGTTGGTGTCGAAGGGCTTCGAAGCGGAGGTGGTGCTTGCTGGAATCGATCAACACACCGGTTCGAGCTGTTTCGGCGACTCGGTCGAGGATCACCGCAGCATCTCGGGTATAGGCATCACTGTCGGTGGGAAGCTGCTGGGTCGCTGCCAGTGTCGAACGAGACAAATCGGGCGAGCTCGACAGGACGCGGGCCCAGAACCCGCAGGTCGCCACCGGATGTCCACACGAGCACAGCAGCCCCGCTTCGACATCGGCCTGCAGATCCATCAACTCACCAGCTGCGGTGATGTCCGAATGACTCCCCAACAGGAGACTGAGCAGTGTCGAACCGCTTCCGAGGACACCGATGAGGTGGACCCACTGTGCATCGCCCGGCTCGCAGGTCGCGGATCCCTGGTACGTCGGCAGCGCTGGATCGGGGAGTTCGGCGGCGGCGAATGCTTGGCGGCGCTGCTCGCAGGCGAGGCACACCGTGCAGGGCTCTGGCCCAGGCCCGTAGCAGGACCAACTCAAGTGGAGCGGGGCTCCGAGGTTCACACCGGCCTTGACGACCATCTGCTTCTCGATGGCGCCCAGTGGCGCGCCGATCCGGAGTCGACGTCCGGCATGAGAGCGGCGGAGGCCCTCATCGAATGACTGTTGCACCGCCCGGATGAATGCGGGCGAGGTGTCAGCGAAGCCCTGTTCCGAGGCATTGGTGCCAAGCCAGATGCAGTCGAGGTCCTCGGCTTCGGCCAGGCCGGCCGCCAGCGAGAGCAGGATCAGGTTTCTTGCCGGTACATAGGGCCCCCGGCGAATGATGGCGGCATCGGTTTCGTCGAAGAGGAGTGACCCACCCCACGCGGAAAGGTCGATCTCGACCGTTCGTAGTTCGACGTCGAGCCACTGCGCGATCTCACCGGCTCGCTCCAGCTCGATCCGGGCTCGCTGCCCGTAGTCGAACATCACGGCCACGACGCGATCGAACTTGTGCGTTGCCATTGCCAGAGCGACGGTGGAGTCGAGGCCTCCGGAGAACAGCACGAGGCACGACGACTCCCGAGGTGCTGCTCGCTCGCCCTCGCGGTTCGGCGTCGATGGTTCGGTGTTCTGCGCCACGTGTGTCATCAGTGCATCCACGTCACGATCGAATACCTGACACCGTCGGTCACCGGTGAGACCGCATGAGGGAACAAGAAGTTGGAGGGAAAGAGCACCACATCGCCGGGAGACAGTTCGGCGGATTGCCGGCCGTCGAAGAAGGTGAGGTCACCGCCGTCGAAGTGGGACGGAAGAAGTGCAACGGCGCTCACCGTTCGCAGTGACAGCTTGTTGGCATCGCAGTGCGCCGTGAAGAAGTCGCCGACGTCGTAGCGAATGAGCGCCGGCGCCGCGTAGGTGTCGAGCTGAACGGCCTCGATGTGGTTGCAGTAGGCGGACATCCAGTCGTGGATGCTGTTCTTCAGCCGGCGCGAGGTCGACCGGGCCGCAGCTGTACCTCGCTGGCGAGCCTCGCGAGCGAGGTTGACCTGATTGCTTCGGCGGACTTCGTGATCGAGTTGGCGATCGCCGACGAGCGACGGAGCAAGCGCGTCGGCGTCGGCAAACTCGTCGATCAGCGCGGCACCGAGGTCGAGGTCGAGGCCGCCCTCGAGCCGAAGCAGGTAGTCGGTGAGCTCGAGCGATCGTTGTTTCGTGGTCGTGACAGGCGACATACCTCCTCAAGACGACGAGCCACCGAGACGGTTACACGCGTCGCCTGGCGAAGTGCGCTGCGGGACCGGAATCACCGCCGACCTGAGTTCACGATCGCCAGCCCCGACACCCTGCTCGGCGAATCATCGGTGCTGATCCTGGCCGCTTCTGAAGAACAACTTGCCGCATACGACCGGGAACTCGAGACGGGTTCGGACCCTGCCGGTTCGGTCGTGATCATCGGGGGCGGCCGAGTGGGTCGGGCATCGGCGCGGGCCTTCGAGGCCGCCGGGATCCGCCACCGAATCGTCGAGCAGCAACCCGATCGGATCTGAGACGACCGATATGTCGTTGGTGACGCCGCCGACATTGCGGTGCTCGAGTCGGCCGGGGTCCGCTCGGCAACGGGGGTGCTGATCACCACGCGTGACGACGATGTCTTGTCGTATGCCTCCACTGGTGCGACCGCGATCTGGAGCAACTTCCGAGGCAACGACACGCTCGTCGTTGCCGAAGCACTCGACGTCTTCCGGGCACCGGTGCCGCTCTCGATGCGGGGCAAGATACTGGCCGACAGCAATCTATTGGCCGCGACGGGGCGCAACGTGGTTGCGATCGACGTGGAGGGCGTACTGGTCGGCAATCCAAACGGCGATGTCATGCTGGGGAGCAACACCAGTCTGGTCCTGATCGGTGGTGCTGCAGTGCAGGCCAGGCTGGCAGGCGTGAACGAAGGCCGGGGGACAAAGCTTCGTCGATGTCGAGGCTGACGCCCAACCGGCGTTGGGCCGAAGTTTCCTCGAGGCTACGGCGCTCGTCTTGCCCGAGGGTGGTCCTTCACCGAAAGCCAGTCGGGCGGAGGCTCCTCCATTCCGAGCTCGGACAGGAGTTGGTGGCTGTAGGCCACCCGGCTGTTGCGAGTGGCGGCGTGAAGAGCGCCTGCGCAAAAAGCAGGTGCTCTCGTGGCGGAGGGATTGGAGCGCGCGATACGCGCGCCAACGAATGCTCTGGGACCCTTGGCAACGGCAATTTCGGCCGTGGAATGCCGCCTGAACAGGGGTTGTTTCGTGGAGCTGAGGGGAATCGAACCCCTGACCCCCTGCTTGCAAAGCAGGTGCTCTAGCCAACTGAGCTACAGCCCCCGGAACCGACACGATGCTACCGGTGAGTTGGACGAGCCCCCACCCCTGGTCTTAGCGTCGTCGCAATGAGCGAATCGCCCCCAACGAACGCAACCGACACCGGGCGATTCTTCTACGGGTGGGTGATCGTCGGCGCGGTCTTCGTCATCCTCGTGATCACCGCCGGACTTGGCTTCTACAACGCGTCCGTGATCCTGTCTGCCGGTGCCGACGAGCTGAACACCGAGGTCGGCACGGTCTCGTTCGGGCCGACGCTCTTCTTCGGGATCAGCGGCCTCACGGGGTTCTTGTTGTCGAAACGCATGGAACTCGTCGACATTCGCTGGTTCTACTTCAGCGGCGGTGTGCTGGGTGCGCTGGCGTTGGCCGGTCTGCGGTTCGTCGACTCGGTGCTCGGGCTGTACGTCTTCTTCGCGCTGTTCGGCGTCGGCTTCGCCCTCGCCGGTCTCGTGCCCTCGACCACGCTGATCGCTCGATGGTTCTCGAAGCGTCGCTCCGTCGCCCTGTCGGTCGGATCGACCGGTCTGTCCGTCGGCGGCATTCTGCTGACCCCGGTGGCAGCCGGCTACATCGAGGATCATGACCTGGCGTCGGCGAGCCCGTGGATGGCGCTGGTGTGGTTTCTCGGCGTGGTGCCCATTTCCCTTCTCCTGCTCCGCTCGTTTCCGGCCGACCGCGGCCTGCAGCCCGATGGCGCGAAGGCGCCCGCCACGGCAACCGCCGTTCCCGGCGCCACGCTGGCTGAGGCTCGAGCAACACGCTTCTTCCAGATGCTGTGCATCACCTACGCCATGATCTTCCTTGCTCAGGTCGGTGGCATCGCCCAGCTGTTCAACCTGGCCAAGGAACGCACCGACTCCGACGTGGCCGCCACGGTGTTGTCGACCATGGCCCTTTCGAGTGTGGTCGGCCGGCTCGTCGGCGGTGTGGTCGTGCTCCGCCTCTCGACCAAGGTCATGACCTCCATCCTCACCGTCGTGCAGGCCGTCGCCCTTGCGCTCATCGCCTTTGCCGACACCCGAGCCACCCTGCTGGTGGCGGCCGCCGTGTTCGGGCTCAGTGTCGGCAATCTCTTGATGCTCCAGCCGCTGCTGATCGCCGAGGCGTTCGGCGTCAAGGAGTACAGCCGGGTGTACTCGCTCAACCAGCTCTTCGGCACGATCGGTGTGGCCTCGGGTCCGTTCGTGTTGGGCCTGTTACATGACTGGTCGAACTACGAAACGGCCTTCCTGTTTGGATCAGCCGCCAACATCGTTGGTCTCGTCGCATTGGTTCTGGCCGGGTCGACGATGGTGCCGCAGTCGATGTGGAACCAACCGGTGGCCCAGACCGGGGCGGCCCGAGCCTGAGCGTCGGCGGCGTGGCCGAGCGTCACACCGGAGCTCAGTTCGTGGTGCGGGTGCTCTCCGCCTTGCGCAACGTCGCCATCGCCTGCTGCATGTCCTCGTAGCTGATCTTGCCCCGCAGCCAGGCCACGATGGGCGGGTCGAGCACTCGGCGAGGCCAGCGAGGATCGTCGAGCAGATGGCTCACGCTGTTCACCGAGCCGTCGTCGCCGAACTCATAGGTCCGGTAGCCGGGCGGGAGCACGGTGCCGTTGGGAAGGTCGAGGTTGATGGTGAGGGCCGGGCAGGTGTAGGCCATCCGACCATCGATGTCGATCACGGTGTCGGTGTGGGTGTGGCCGACACCCATGCCGCGGAGTGCGTCGTGCCGCTCGAACAAGCCGCGGATCTCGTTCTCGTAGTCACCGGCACCAGAGCCGGCCCGGCTGCGAGGCGGGTGATGAACCCAGAGGAAGACATGCTCGGCGTCGGTCGCAGCAAGGGTGTCATCGATCCAGGCAACCTCGTGTTCACCGAGCTGTGGTGGGCTCTCGATGCGATCGTGCTTGTCATGGAGCCGACCGTCGGCGCCAAGGGACCGACCACCGAAGTTGGAGTCGGCGAAGACGAACAGCCATGAGCCGAGTCGCATCGTCCGAGACGTGGTGAGGCCCCGACCGGGGAGCACGGCGTCGAACGGCACCTGGAAGTCGTGGTTGCCGATGCAGACGTTCGCCTGGATCGGCAACCGGGAGAGGTGACGCGCCGCCTTGGCGTATTCGTCGGGCCGTCCGTTGTCGACGATGTCACCGGTCACGACCACCAGATCGGGTTGGTCGTCGGAGGCGAAGGCATGAGCGAAGACGTGCTCCCACGTCTCGTCGGTGTCGTAGCCGAGGCCCCCGTGCGTCGGCTCGCTGCTGGTCGTGAAATGGGTGTCGGAGAACTGCGTGACGCGTAGCACCCGCTCATGATCTCCGGGCGGACGGGTGGCGTCCACTTCGTTCGCTGGGTCGGCGGTCAGCGCAGCTCGATCAGCCGCTCGGTTGGCAGCGCGTTCACCGTGCGCCCCAGATGTCCGACGGTGGTCTCGGCCGCGCAGAGCGCATTCCAGATCGACTCCTCGACGGCGTCGGCCGTCGCCTCGAACAGCGGGGACATCGAACCAGCCGGCAGGGTGCGAACCTCCACGGGGTCGACCGCATCGGAAGGAATGCGGTTGCCGGTCGAGAAGGCCAGGAAGATGTCGCCGCTCCCGTTTGCTCCGTTGCCACCCACCCGAGCCAGGCCGACCGTTGCTCGGCGCGCCAACCGCTTGCACTGGTCGGCGAGAAGCGGTGCGTCGGTGGCGACGACGATGATGATCGACCCGGCGTCGGCCGTGCGTGGATCGGTGGGTTCGGGCACCTCGGCCGCATCGATCATCCGACCGATCGGTCGCCCGTCCAACCGCAGGTGGCGGCGGTTGCCGTAGTTGGCCTGCACGAGCACACCGACGGTGTAGTGGTCGGTGCCGACCGGCACGACCCGTGAGGAGGTACCGATACCACCCTTGAAACCATGGCAGATCATGCCGGTGCCGCCGCCGACATTGCCTTCTGCCACCGGTCCGGTCCCAGCCTCTGAACCCGCAGCGGCAAGCGCCGCCTGCACGTCTTCGGGCCTCAGTGGAAACGACGCGATGTCGTTGAGGAACCCGTCGTAGGTCTCGGCA
The DNA here is from genome assembly GCA_963698395.1 of uncultured Acidimicrobiales bacterium. Taxonomy (GTDB): domain Bacteria; phylum Actinomycetota; class Acidimicrobiia; order Acidimicrobiales; family SZUA-35; genus JBBQUN01. The sequence goes on along the minus strand of CAVOQQ010000003.1, from coordinate 560,333 downwards.
ACGATCGGCAGACACCACTCGGTGTCGTGTACCCGCCGAAGCACCTCGGCCACCAGCTGATCTCGCACGAGACCGACCTGGTGGGTGTTGGTGATACCGATCGGCCCGGCCAGCAGCCCGCTCTCGTCGAGCCAGTGCGACCCGGTCATCTCACCGTTGCCGTTGAAGCTGACGTAGGCGCCGAAGCAGAGGTCCTCTGCCTCTGGCAGCGGACGAGGCTCGATGATCGTGACGCCGGTGCGGGCGACGTGGGGCTCGTCTCGCTCCACGGTTCGATGGCCGACCCGCACCCCCTCCACATCGGTGATGGCATTGAGCTCGCCGGTCGGGAACGGCCCGATCTCGAAGCCGAGGTCTCGCAGTCGTTGTGGCATGGGGTTCTCCAAGGACGAGGATTCAGGCATCACCGAGCGCATAGAACGTGCCGGTTCGGCTACCGACGTACAGCCGGCCATCCCACACCGCCGGGGTCGACTCGATGCAGCCCTCGAGCTGGAGCTCCCACATTCTCGGAGGCTCGACGGTGGTGTCGCTCACGTCGAAGGCATGAAGTCCACCCTCGCAGTCGCCCTGGATCAGCACGTCGTCGACCACCACCGGGCTCTGCCACAGCGGTCCGGGCAGGCGCAGCACCCAGCGCTCGTCGCCGTTCGCTCGATCGAGACCGAGCACCCGGCCGTCGTCGGTGGCGATGATCACGAGGTCTCGGTGGAGCGCCGGTGTCGCCCAGACGCCGGTGTCGAGGCCCGAGTTGGCCTCACGACTCCACACGAGCGGATCATCGGGCTTGGACGGGTCGAGCTTCATGACCTGGCCGAGTTCCTTGGATCGGTTGTTGCCCCGCTCGTACTCGCTCGCGACGTAGAGCATGCCCTCGTCGTCGATGACGACCGAAGCATCGGTGTCGTCACCGGTCCAGAACCGGAAGACCCGAGTCGGCTCGACGCCTTCGGTGAGCGAGGTGATGTCCCAGCCCTGAACCAGCCCGCCGGAGTTGGCGAAGTAGACCGTGTTGCCGCTGATCGCCACCGAGTTCTCGATCGAGACATCGTTGCCGACGGCGTTGATCAGCTCGTCGTCCCAGCCGGCCGCGGAGAACACGAGTTGAGGATCGACGGTGACCATGCCCTCGGCGTCGTAGCCACGATTGAGCTTGACGATGAAGAAGCGGGAGTTCTCGCCGCCCTCGAACAGATAGTCATCGATGATCAGACCGGAGCCGTCCCAGTCGTTGTTCCACTTGGTGGGTTGCACCAGGTCGGCGGCCAGCTTCCACAGCACCCGGGGTTCGGGGCCGTCGATCGCCACCACGTGGTAGTTGTCGTCTCGACTGCCGGTGTACATCAGGGGGAAACCGTCAGGATCGATGGTGATCGACCCCTTGATGATGTCGTCGGTTGCGTATCCCGGGTAGGCCTCGGCGCCGGTGTCCGGGTCGAGGAAGTTGACCTTGCGGTTGTAGCCGCCGAAGGCAACCCACCAGCGGTCGGTGTCGAGCGTGCCCGACGCTTCCCCGGGTGGATGGAAGACCGAGGGCTGCCCCGTCCAACCTGAACCACACCACTGCTTCGGCTGTCCACCGACCGGGGAGTTCGAGCACCCGATGTCGAAGGTCCACAGGACTTGCGGGTCGGAGGGAACCGGTCCCTGCCCGTAGTAGCTCCGAGTGGGGTTGCCACGGAACGTCAGCAAGCCCTCGTTGGCGCCGATGACCGACCACGGCAGACCTGATGACACAGGATCGACCCAACCGTCGAACGGGGCGAGCGTCGTGGTCGTCTCCTCGGTGGTCGGCGGGAGCGTCGTGCTGGTCGATGTGGCGGCCGAGTCACCCGAGGTCTCGGTGGTGGTCGTTCCCTGCTCGATCGGAATGCCGCCGACCTGAGCGGTCAGCTCGTCGGTGGCGCCGCCGGTGCAGGCGGCGACGCCGATCGCCGCGGCGATGAAGGCCCACAGACTCGACCGCGCTCTCAATTCAGTCCACCCTCGGCCACCATGCGTTCCAGTTTGAGCTCCGGGTGTTCGCCGACCACCCGGTCCATCCAGTACTTGCTCTCGAACAACGCCAGTCGAGTGCCGTCGTCGCGTTCCAATACGTCGACCCCCTGCATCGCTCGGAGTGCCGGGGTGCTCGCCTGATCGGTGCGCCGGGCGATCGTGTAGCGAGTGGCCGTGAGTTCGACGGGCGCCCCGAACTCGTGCTCGAGTCGGTACGTCGCCACCTCGAACTGGAGAGGGCCGACGGCGGCGAGGATCGGTGCCTGATCGCCGATGTCTTGCTCACGAAGCACCTGGACGGCACCCTCTTCGTCGAGCTGATTGATCCCCTTGCGGAACTGCTTGAACTTCGAGGTGTCCTTGACTCGGGCCCGCATGAAGTGCTCGGGAGCGAACGCCGGCAGTGGCGGGAAATCGGCTGCTTCGCCAACGTAGACCGCATCGCCGACCCGAAGGTCGTTGGCGTTGACCAGGCCGAGGATGTCGCCGGGCCAGGCTTCGTCGACGGTCTCGCGGTCTTGGCCGAACATGGTCTGGGCATACTTGGTCGAGAACTGACGACCACTCCGCCCGGCCGTGGCGATCATGCCCCGCTCGAAGCGGCCGGAGCAGACTCGGATGAACGCCAACCGGTCGCGGTGGGCCTTGTCCATCCCCGCCTGAACCTTGAAGACCAGACCGGAGAAACCGGCCTCGAGGTCGCGTCGGGTGCCGTCGGCCATCAGACGTGGCTGAGGAGCCGGGACGAAGTCGACCACTCCGTCGAGCAGTGCGCGAACGCCGAAGTTGGTGAGAGCCGACCCGAAGAAGACCGGTGTCGACTCACCAGCGAGGAAGCTCTCTCGATCGACCACACGACCCAGTTCTCGCAGGAGCTCGGATTCTTCTTGCGCGGTCGTCCACGCCTCGCCCTCGACGGCGGCGGCTTCGTCGGGGCTGACCTGGGTCTCGGGCGCCATGGTGGACCCTCGAGCGGTGCGTTCGAAGCGGATGTAGGAACCGTCGACCTGGTTGATCACTCCGCGAAAGTCGCCGGAGATGCCGACCGGCCAGGTGACCGGCGTCGGCTCGACGACCAGCGTCTCCTCGATCAGGTCGAGCATCTCGAGTGCGCCGAGCCCCGGCCGGTCCCACTTGTTGACGAAGGTCATGAACGGAATCTCACGTTCACGGCAGACCTCGAACAACTTCAGGGTCTGCGGCTCGATGCCCTTGGCGGCGTCGAGCACCATGACCGCAGCGTCGGCGGCGGCCAGCACTCGGTAGGTGTCTTCGGAGAAGTCGCGGTGACCGGGGGTGTCGAGCAGGTTCATGATGCAGTCTCGGTATTCGAACTGCAGCACCGCCGAGGTGATGGAGATACCTCGCTGTTGTTCCATCTCCATGTAGTCCGACGTCGCCGAACGGCGCCCTTCGCGGGCCTTGACCGCACCGGCTTCCTTGCCGAGCGCGCCACCGTAGAGAAGGAACTTCTCGGTGAGCGTGGTCTTGCCGGCATCGGGGTGCGAGATGATGGCGAAGGTCCGACGTCTGGCCGCCTCGGTTCGAGCAGTGGTCACCCCCGGAACGCTAGCGGCGCACGTGGCAAAGCGAGGGACGGTGAGGAGCGTGGGATGTTGCGATGCGGAGCGAGCAACGCCGTAGGCGAGGAGCGAAGCGACGAGCGGCGTTATCGTCGCCGGGTGGTCAATCAAGCACTGTCAGAATCGAGACCGGTCCCGACCGACGACGTGATCGACTATCCGGGCGCCCGACGTCCCGATCGTCACTGGATGGTCGACAGCAACGGCCTGTCGATCGCGGCGTACCAATGGGGAGAAGACGACGCGCCCCCGATGATGGTCGCGCACGGCGGGTTCGACTTCGCCGGGACTCTCGACGGGTTTGCTCCGCGCCTGGCCGACGCCGGATGGCGAGTGATCAGCTGGGACCAGCGAGGCCACGGTGACTCCGAGCATGCGGCGCTCTACAGCTGGGACGCAGACCTGCGAGACGCCGTTGCGGTGAAGCAATCGGTGTCGAAGGGAAGCATCCCGATGCTCGGGCATTCCAAGGGTGGTGGCCTCATGATGGCGCTCAGCGAGGTGCGCCCCGATCTCATCAGCCATCTCGTCAACCTCGACGGGCTGCCGTCGCGGCGCACGATGCCCGACATCCCCGACCGTGAACGCACCCGCATGATGGCCAACGAGCTCATCAGCCGACTCGACCATCGCCGCGAGGCTCACCAGAACGAACGCAAGCCGGGCACGCTCGACGAGCTCGCCGAGCGTCGGGCCAGGATGAACCCCCGGTTGGATCGCGACTGGCTGCGCCGACTCGTTTCGATCGGAGCCCGACACGACGCCGACGGCTGGCGGTGGAAGATCGATCCGTCGATGCGTTTCGGCGGCTTCGGCCCCAATCGTCCGGAATGGGCCCTGTCCCGACTCCCCGGCCTCCGCGTCCCGCTGTTGGCCGTTCTCGGCCTCGAGCTCGAGGAAATGGGCTGGGGCACCCAGCCGGGCGATGTCGAACCGTGGTTGCCGCCCGGGGCCCAGTTCGTGCCGCTCGAGAACGTCGGGCATTTCGTGCACGTGGAGCAGCCCGAGATGATCGCCAACCTCGTCCTGGAGTTCCTCTCATGATCGTCCGATTGCCACACAACAAGATCGAACTCGCCCTGCACCGGCTCAGCGAGGGGTCGGGCGACTGCCAACCCCTGCTCATCCTCCACGGACTGGGTGAGGAGACCGGCACCACCATCCCCCGGCCATGGGAGGCCTGGCCAGGACCGGTCTGGGGTCTCGACTTCACCGGGCACGGTGTCAGCACCGTCCCCAGCAGCGGCGGCTACACGTGTGAGGTGCTGGCCAGCGACGTCGACATCGCCCTGAGCCATGTCGGGCCTGCCACCGTCGTCGGCCGAGGGCTCGGTGCCTACGTCGGCCTCATGACCGCAGCGGCTCGGCCCGAACTCGTTCGAGGTCTCGTGCTGAGCGACGGTCCCGGGCTGGCCGGCGGCTCCGACGGACCTGGGTCAGGTACCTGGTTCTCGCCCGCGGATGCCACGGGTGCCAGTCCCGATCCCTTCGCTCTCTTCGAGCTGTCGACTGATGTGCGTCCCGCCGACTATGCCATGGGGTTCGTGCGCCTCCTGCTCGACCATTCCGACCTGGTCAATCCGCTCACGGTGACCGCTCGGGTCAGGCCGCCCTGGTTGGAAGCCGTGGCCAATGAGCCCGGTGTGCTCAGTGAGCCCATCGACGTCGCACGTGATCGCTACGCCAGCGGACCCAAGGTGACGCGCTGAGCGAGCTCAGCCGAAGACGAGCGGGAAGACGGTGAGCAACGAGATGCTCGTCGAGACGATCACCGCCGCCCACCACCGCCATCTCGCCGGGTGCAACACCAGGCGTCTCCATGTTTCGACCATGACTCCTCCGATGCCGGCTGCCTCCACGCCGCCAGGCATGGAACAGTTGTAGCCGCATCGAAGGAGGTCAGGGATGGGTAGAACGTCGATCAGAGGGCAGCAGGACTACCTGCATGCAACGGTCAGTCTTCGTCTTCGACGTCCTTGATTCGTCTCAGTCTTCGTCTTCGACGTTGTTGATTCGTCTCAGTCTTCGTCTTCGACGTTGTTGAGATTGATGATCCCCAGTCGCACCGCGCCGAGTACGGCGTGGGTGAGGCTCTGGGCATCGAGCTTGCGATAGATCGCATTCAGGTGGTTGTGCACGGTCTTGGTGGTGATCCCGAGGTAGCGACCAGCCTGTTTGGTACTCATGCCGTCGGCGATGGCCTGCAGGATCTCGATCTGGCGATCCGACAGCAGATCGTCGGTGGCCTTCTGCTCGGCGGCGGTGGTCAGCATGGCCCCGGCAAGGGCTGGTGACAGCACGGTCTCGCCATCGACGACCCTCAGGACGGTTTCACGAACCTCGGCGAACGAGGTGCCCTTGCTCAGGTACGCACTGGCCCCGGCACCGATGGCGTCACGGGTACGGCCGAGATCGTCGTGCATGGTGAGCACGGCAATGCGGCACGACGGCACGGCTTCGCGGATGCGGCGGGTGGCCTCGATGCCATCCATCACCGGCATCGAGAGGTCCATCAGCACCACCTCGGGCACGAGAGCCTTGGCGAGTGCGACGGCTTCTTCACCGGTCGACGCTTCACCGACGACGGTGTCGCCGGCGGCTTCGAACGAACGGCGCAGGCCGTCTCGGAGTAGGGCGTGGTCATCAGCCAGCAGGATCTTGATCATGTTGTGGTCTTACCTCTCAGGCGGGTGGGCTTGTCAGCACCGTGATGACCGTTCCCTGTTCGGGTTCGCTCGTCACTTCAAGAATTGCTCCGACAGACGCAGCACGTTCTCTCATCCCGACCAGACCGTAGGCGGTGCCCCGAATTCCCCTCGTGGGATCGAAACCTCGACCATTGTCCTGCACGACAAGCACACCTCGTCCATCTTCGATCGACCAGCTCACGTGAATATGAGTGGCCTTGGCATGCTTTTCGACATTCGCGAGCGCCTCTTGAGCAATTCGCAAAAGCTCGTTCTCGACGAGGGGTGCCAAATGCACCGATCGATCGTCGGGAACGCTCACCGTGATCTCGACTTCGCCCCGCTTCGAGAAGCGGTCGACGACCTCGCCGATGACCACCGTGAGGGGGCGTCCTGGCTGTACGGCGGCCCGGAGCTCGATCAGGGTGTCTCGCAGGTCGGCGATGGCCCCCTGCACGTCGCCGTGCAGTTCCTTGAGCTCGAGCGAAGGCTCCGGCTGCGCAGTGTTGATCCGTTCGAGTTCGAGACCGATGTAGGTCAACCACTGGCCGAGACGGTCGTGGAGATCTCGGGCGATGCGGCCTCGCTCGTCGGCAGCGGCGAGCGAGCGAAGCTGTTGGAACGACCGGGCGTTGGCAATGGTGAGCGCCAGCATCTGGGCCATGCCATCGAGCAGTTCGGCATCGGCGGCGGTATAGGCCGCCGGAGCGGTGCGTTCGACGGCAACGAGACCGGTGTCTCGGCCGTTGACGACGAGCCGAGCGTAGAGGCCGCTGCCGGTGCGGTCGGAGGTGACCGAGGCCAGCTCGTCGATCCGGATGACCTGGGAGGCAATGGCGGCTTCCACCAGCGGGGCGGGGAGCTGGTGCGAGGTGAAGGTGGGCGGGAGGTCGAAGCCCTCGACCAGCTGGGGTGACCAGACGCTGTCGTCGTAGGCCAGCACGAGAAAACGATCGGCAGCAAAGCTGTCGATGAGCTGGCTCCGAGTGGCGGCGAGCACATCGGGCAGGTCGAGCGACGAGGGGAGCGAGGTGGCGACCTGGTGGAGCGCACCGAGGAGTTGGTTGGTCTCGCCGAGCGACGCCGCGCGTTCGTTGGTCAATCGGCGGCGATCCTCGAGCTGCAGGAGGCGTTGTTGGGCGACCCCGGGGAACACCCAGGCACCCAGCACGGCCATCACACCCGCCGGGTTGGGCAATTCGAGGCCGAGGGCGACGATCGAGGCAACGCTGGTGGAGACGATGAGTGCCGTGCCGGCGGCCCAGGCGCCGAGCCGGGGGCCCCACCCGAATGCGACCAGCGCAACGGCAACGATGACCGCCCCGACGAATGGATTGCTGAGGCCGTCGGCAACGCCGACCGCTGCCGACAAGACGGCGACGTCGGTGAGCGCGAAGACCTGCTGGGGCTGACCCTTGTCGCCAAGGCGGATGGGGCGAATGGTGCGCCAGGAAGCGAGGAAGATCGCAACGGTCAGTGTGGCGACGATGGGCAGCTCACCGGCAGCAGCGCGGGTGGCGGCCCAGCCGACCCCGACCATGACGGCGCCCCAGCGGAGCGCAGCAAGCACGGCTGACAACGAGCCGGCGACCGATGGGCCGAGTTCGAGCGCTCGGCCGGCGTCGTCGAGACCACCGTGGCGCAGGGCGCGCAGGGCGAGCAGTACCTCACCGGCCGGGGAGGTCCCCGACGGTGGGCGAGCATCACCCGCCTGCCCCTTGCTCGTCGTCATGCTGCTCCCATCGGCACGAAAACCGCCGGATCAATCGCCGAGAGTCAATCGGTGACCAAATGAGGCCGCCTCAATGGTTCCGTGCCGCTACGTAGGTGGCGAAAGCCACCAGGTTCATTCTGACCTCGGGGGCAAAGGGTAGGCGAGATGACTCATGGATCGCGTTTTCGATCAAGGAATCTATTCGGCGCTCGACTTCGTCGACGGCTCCGGTCTCGACCAGCACCGTGACGAGTTTTGAAACCTCCTGGTCAGAGAGGTTCGGCCGCCCCAGCATGGCCAAGACCGAGTGTTGCGATTCGTTGGCGCGTTCGGCGGCGACGGCAACCAGTTCGGTCGGCTTGCCGTCCCGAAGGTCGCCACCGACGGGTTTGCCGACCGCATCGGCGTCGCCGAAGACGCCGAGCAGGTCGTCGCGCAGTTGGAAGGCCTGGCCGATCGGCCGACCGAACGCATCGAGTTGCTCGAGGATCTCGCTCGAGGCACCGCCTTCGAGTGCCGCTCCGAGCTGGAGCGGTCGCACGATCGTGTACAGCGCCGATTTGAACATGGCGACTCGCTGGGCGGTCTCTCGGGACACCTCGCCCGAGGCGGCGGCTTGCATGTCGAGATACTGACCGAGGTTGAGCTCGATCCGGAGTTGGTCCCAGACGGTGCGCGCCGTTGGGTGAGCGCCTCCGACGAATCGATCCGCGTACACGTGGCTGAGATCGCCCACCAGGATGGCCACGCCTTCGCCGTAGCGCCGTGGCTCGCCCCGCCACTTGTTGTCGGTCAGGCGCTTGGCCTGCTGGATGTGGATCGTCGGGCGGTTTCGCCGGGTGTCGGCGGCGTCCATCACATCGTCGTGAATCAGGGCGAACACCTGGAGCAATTCGAAGGCTGCCCCGGCGTCGATGATGCGTTGCTCGTCGGCTTCGCGCCCGTTCATCCCCGCCCAGGACCAGTAGCAGAACCCGGCTCGTAGGCGCTTTCCACCGGCGGTCATCCTCGCCAATTCGTCGATCGCCTCGACCAGGCGGACATCGACCTGTGCCCACTGCTCCCGCTCGGCGGCGAAGAGCTCGGCAAGCCTGGCATCGACCTTGTCGGCGACTTCGGTGAGGCCGGCCGGAATGTCAGTCATCGGTGACCTCAGACGGTTGGGTGCCGCCGTCGAGAACCGCAGCCACGTTGCCTTCAACGGTAGCGAGGCGAGCCCGGCAGTAGCCGATCAGCGCGGTCGCTCGCTCGACCTGCGTTGCCAGGTTGTCGACGTCGACGTTCGAGGACTCGAGCGAGCGAAGGATGTTCTCGAGTTCGGTGACGGCATCGGCGTAGGGGAGGGGCTCGCCGTCGGGCGTGGTGAGGGTCGGGCTGGGCTGGTCGTCGTTGGTCATGAGTTGGTGTCATCCACGATGCTGGGGACGGGTGTGGTCAGTGGGGTCGGAGGCGGGCGGGTGTCGCGGCGGTCGGCACCAGGGTCGTCGTCGATCGTGGTGCTGGTGCTGGTGATCGTGCCAGTGGCGAGGGCGGTCACCAGCACGGTGCCCGGCGGAGCGTCCTCGGGCGAGCGAACGAGCTGCCCATCGGCACGCCGGGTGATCGACCAGCCGCGGGCCAGCGTGACGGCCGGGTCGAGCGCCTTGGTGCGCAACGCCCAGCGTTCGAGCAGGTCGGCGTGGCGTTCGAGCGCGCGGTTGCCGGCCTCGGCCGTTCGGTGCTTGAACAGCTCGAGCCGAGCGCGCTGACGTTCCACCGACGTCCCGGCGAGGAGCCCGATGCGATTGCCTGCGGCCAACAGCCGACGGTCTTCGTCGCCCAGTCGTTCGGTGGCCACCCGGATCAGCCGGAGTTCGGCATCGTCGACTCGCTCGATGAACGAGCGCACGCGATCGACGATGGCGGCTGCGCAGGCGGTTGGGGTCTTGGTGGTCAGGTGGGCGACGTGGTCGGCGACACACAGATCGATCTCGTGACCGATCCCGACGAACACCGGAACGGGCGACAACGCAATGGCACGAGCCACGTCTTCGTGGTCGAACGCCATCAAGTCGGTCCTGGCGCCGCCGCCTCGAACCACCGCGATCACGTCAGGTCGTTCCTCGGCGGCGAGGCGAAGGGCATCGACGATCATCGGCACCGCCTCGGTGCCCTGGACTCGGGCATCGATGGTGGTCACGTGGAAGGGCAGCCCCGTTGTCTCGAGCTCGTGCAGGAAGTCGGCCTCGGCGGCGCTGGCGACGCTGGTGACGAGCACGATGCGAAGCGGCAGCGCCGGCATGGCGAGGCGCCGATTGGCCTCGATGATGCCTTCGGCGTGCAACGCCGAGAGCAGTTGCGTGCGAGCGATCTCGAGCTGGCCGAGGGTGAACGACGGGTCGATCAGTGTCATGAGCAGCTGCATCCTGCTCTGCGGCCCGTAGTAGGCGAGCCGGCCGCGAACTCGGATCTCGATGCCGTCTTCCATGCGGATCCGGCCCGACTTCTTCAGGATCGCATTGACCCGGAACTTGTGCTTGGCGAACAGCGCCACCGGAAGCAGCGCCTCGGGGCGTTTGCCCAGCTCGCCCGGCTCGATGAGATCGAAGTAGACATGCCCGCCGCTCGATCGGTTGAGGCCCGAGATCGCACCCCGAATCCAGACCTCATCGGGGAACTGTTCGTCGATCGTGCGTTCGAGAGCGCGACAAACCTCTTCCACGCTCATCGTCTCCGGCACGTTTGAGACGCTACTGTCGGGGGTCCGTCAACACGACCTCGGCAGTTCACCATCCCCGCCGCCCCGGTCGTCGCTGACTAACGTCTGCACCGACCCCGCCCGGTGTAGACGTCCCTTCTCATCCCGCTGTTGCCCGAGTCTCGCATTGCCCGATCCCCGACATCCCTCCGCTCCGCCGCTGCCGTTCGACCCACCCTTGGTCGCCGTCGACGAGCTTGGACCGCTGATCGACCTCACCGGCGACCAGACGCCAGATTCGTCGATCCAGGGCGTCGCCATCTCGGCGGTCAATCCGCAGACCGGGCAGGGACACATCCTCTATGCGAGCGAGAATCTGCTCGATCTGCTCGGTTATCTGCCGGGCGAGCTGCTGGGAGCAAGCCCTGGCGTGCTCTTCGCCGAGTCCACGCCCGATGCGCAACTCGACGCCATCGCCGAGCTGGTCGAGGCAGGCAAACAGGCTGTGGTCAACCTGCAACTGGCCCGAGCCGAGGGCGAAGACCTTTGGGTCCGCGGCTCGTTCCTGCGTCTGCCATCCATGACCTCGGAGTGGCCCTACTACCTGTCGATCTTCCGCGAGCCAACCGCTCGGGTTGCCCAGGAGCAGCTGCTGACCGACTCCGCCGAGATCCTCGACGCACTCGTGGGGGGCCACGACGTCTCCGAGCTCCTCACCCGCACCGCCGAACGCATCGACCGTCACATCAGCGGCGGCACCTGCTGGATCGCCCTGGCCGATCAACTCGGTGGGCTCGAACCCGTCATCACCGGGCCGCACGATCTCGACCTCGTCCACCGGGTGCTCCAGTCGGTGGCCGACAGCAGGCAGATCAGCACCGAGCTGTTCGTGCGCGTCGCCGATCTCGATGACGGGCTCGCCGCCTCGTTGCGGGAGCAGAACGTCGACGCGCTCTGGGTCCAGCCGCTGTGGGGTCCCAACGGTGAGCGGCGCGGCGCCATGGTGATCGCGCACATGTCGAGGCTTCGGCCGACCGACGACGAGGCCATCGCCCTCGGCCATCTCACCCGGCTCGTCAGTCTGGCCGTTGAGCGAAGCGTCGCCGAGGCCCACCTCGCCCACAAGGTGCTCCACGACCGCCTCACCATGCTGCCGAACCGCATGCTCATCTCCGATCGCCTCGATCAGGCGGTTGCCCGGCTCGGTCGAGAGCGCGCCCGTCTGGCGGTGCTGCTGGTCGACGTCGACCGTTTCAAACTGATCAACGATGCGTGGGGTCCCGAAGTCGGCGACGAAGTCCTCATCGAGGTGTCGCGCCGTCTCCGGCAATCGGTCCGTCTCGGCGACACCGTCGGTCGCATCAGCGGCGATCAGTTCATGGTGCTCTGCGTCGCCCTCACCTCCGACTCCGATGTGCAGGCCATGGCCGAACGCATCGTCGACGGCATCGGCCGGCCCTTCCTCATCGGTGGCGCCGAACTTCGTATCACCGCATCGGTCGGCGTGGTCCTGGTCGAGGAACCCGGACAATCACCAAACGTGATCATCTCCTACGCCGAGTCGGCGCTCGCCCAGGCCGTTGCCGATGGTCGATCCCGCTATGCGATCTACGAGAAAGGCACCACCAACCCGATCCTGGTGCGACTCGAGGTCGAGAAGGCCCTCGAGGTGGCGCTCACCGAGGACGAGCTCGTCGTCCACTATCAACCGCTCGTCGACATCGCTTCGGGTCGAATGGTCGGAGCCGAGGCCTTGTTGCGCTGGGACCGACCGGGCAAGGGTCTGCTGCCGCCCTCGGAGTTCATCGAGATCGCCGAAGACTCCGGCTTGATCGTGCCCGTCGGCGCCTGGGTGATCAACGAGGTCTGTCGTCAGATCGCCCGCTGGCCCGCCTCACCAGAGGGTGCCAAGCCGGTGATCTCGGTCAACCTCTCGGCCCGGCAACTCTCCGATGCCAATCTCATCCCCGTCGTCATCGGGGCGCTCGAGCGTCATCACGTGTCGACCACGCATCTGGGCTTCGAGGTCACCGAGTCGATGAAGGTCGAAGACGTCGACGGAGCCTCCGCCACGCTCAACGAGCTGGCCGTGCTCGGCTGCAAGTTGTCGATCGACGATTTCGGCATCGGCTACGCGACGCTCGACTATCTGCGCCGCTTTTCCATGGCCGACACCATCAAGATCGACCGCTCATTCGTGAGCGGGCTGGGGATCTCGAGGGAAGACTCGGCGATCGTGTCCACCTCCACCCAGCTCGCCGCTCAGCTCGGCTTGTCGGTCGTGGCGGAAGGCGTCGAGACCTACGATCAGTTCGCCGAACTGGCCAAGCTGGGGGTCGACGTCGCTCAGGGCTATCTCTTGAGCCCGCCGGTGCCGCTCGAGCGAGCCATCCAGCTGTGGGCGCAGGGGGAGCTGATCACTCCCTTTGTCGAAGAGTGACGCTCGGTTCCGGCGCCGATCCCTTCGGGCCACCTCCGACCGGGCCTCCGGTCTTCGATCCGGGGTCGCGACAAACGACCCCGGCGCAGGGATCGGGCGCACCTACGAGCCTGCCGCCTCCAACCGGCACCCCATGGGGTTCGCCGCTTCCCGGCGGACCGGCGTCGGGTGCTCCCCTGCCTCACGACGGGCGAACGAGGCCCTGGTGGGGTCTTGGCGACGCCCTGTTGTCGCTTCCGTTCATCGTGGTGTCCACCGTGGTGTGCACCATCGTGTGGGCGGTCGGGGCCGCCCTCGCGGGGTCGCTCGACATCGAGGCGCTCGCCAACGGTGAGGACGTACCGGCCTCGCTGTTTGCCGCATCGCTGGTCGGCCAACAGGTCGGTCAGGGCGTCTGGCCCTGGATCGTCTCCAAGTGGAAGGGTCGAGGCATGGCGCTCGACTGGGGCTGGTCATTCGCCTGGCGCGACCTGTGGATCGGTCCGGTGACGGCGCTCGCCGCTCTGGTCCTCGCACTGGTGATGGGATCGCTGATCGCCGAGCTCGTCGGGATCTCCGACGAGGTGAGCAATACCGCATTCCTCGACGACGCCGAGGGCACCTGGTCCTATTGGGTACTGATCTTCGGGGTGGCGGTCGGTGCGCCGGTCAGCGAGGAGCTGCTCTTTCGCGGCCTGATCCTGCGAGCATTCGAAAAGCGCGCCGGGGCCGTCGTTGCCGTGATCGGATCGACCATCGCCTTCACCCTGCCGCACTACATCTCGGCGACACCGGCCGAGTTGGCGGTTCTCCTCGGGACCATCGGAAGCGTCGGTCTGGTCCTCGGCACGGTGGCGGTGAAGACCCGTCGGTTGGCGCCGGTGATCATCGCCCACGTGTTGTTCAACGGCCTGACGGTGGTCCAGATCCTGGCAACGTGAGCGCCGGCCGCGGCGGCTCGTTCAGTCGGTCGCGCTGTCGGCGTTGCCGGGCCAGCCGGGAACGCCCTCGTCGAGCTGGACGCCGAAGGTGTTGAGAAAGCCCGAAACCAGGCGGTAGAACCCGGCAACGATCACGAGTTCGATGCGCTCGGCGTCGTTCCACCGGCCGAGGCGCGCCCAGGTGTCGGCAGACACCACGTCGTCGCGGCAGAGGTCGTCGGCCAGATCGATCAGGGCCTGATCATCGGCATTCCACTCATGGCTCCCGCCGGCGATGGCCGCGATCTCCTCGTCGGTCAGTCCGGTCTGTTTCCCGATGAGCGTGTGCTGTCCGAACTCATAGACCGCCTGTGCGTTCCAGCCGACGCGCAAGATGACGATCTCCCGCTCACGTGCGGGAATGAGGCCCTTGTTGAGGAGGTAGCCGCCGAGCAGGTTGAAGCGCTTCAGCAGCTTTGGGTGATGGCCCATGGTGGCGAAGATGTTGAGGGGTGAACCATCGACGGTCAGTGCGTTGGCGAGGATCTCGGTCAGTTCACCGTCGAGTTCGGTGATGGGGGCGACGCGTGGTGCGGTCGGACGCGGTGCCGGTGACGAGGGATCGGTGGGCATGAGGAATCCTGACAGTGAGACGGACGGTTCCGGCGAGTCTGTTGCCTCGGCTCAGACTTGGCGAATCCGTCGCAGAAGTCCCTCCTGGGCCACGGTGGCCAGGAGCATGCCATCGGCGCTGTGCACCGTGCCGTGGGCGACACCACGAGACCCTTGCAGCGATTGCAGGCGCATGTCGTACAGCTGCCACTCGTCGGCTCGCGATTCGCGATGCACCCAGACCGAATGGTCGAGGCTCGCCCCCATGTGCGTGCCCCCGCCGTGGCCCTCGGCCTCTTCGTTGCCGCTCCAGATGGCGTCCATCGGTATGTGGTCGCTCGCATAGACCATGGCGGCGGTGTGCACCCACGGATCGTCGGGCAAACGATCGGGTAGGGCGTTGCGGATCCATGCGATCGCACGGCCTGGTTCGGTACCGGGAACGGTTCGCACGTCGGAGATGTCGTCCCACTCCTCGTGGATGCACTCGTCGGGTGGCGGAACGGCGAGGTCGGCGACCGACCGCGAGAACTCGACGTCGGGCTCGTCACGATGGAACGAGCACGACAGGTTGAAGATGGCCCCGCCGGGTTGGCGAGCCACCACGCTGCGGGTGGTGAACGACCGGCCGTCGCGAATCAGGTCGACGTCGAACACGATGGGCACGGTCTCGTCGCCGGCTCGAATGAAGTAGCTGTGCAGGCTGTGCACCCGGTGATCGGCAGGAACGGTGGTACGCGCTGCGGCGAGTGCTTGCGCCACCACCTGGCCGCCGTAGACGCGTTCTCGACCGCGGGCTGCGCTCTGGCCGAGAAACAGCCCCGCCGCCAACTGTTCGAGCTCGAGGAGTTCGACGAAGTTGGTCGGCGGGGTCGAATGTTGGATCGGCAACGACTATTCCTGCACGAGTTCGATCAGGGTGCCGAAGCTGCCTTTGGGGTGGACGAACGCCACGGTCGTGCCCCGGGAACCTGGCCGGGGTGCCTTGTCGATGGCTGTGGCGCCGGCAGCGACCATCTGATCGAGTGCCTCCTGGCAGTTCTCGACTCGGTAGCCGACATGGTGCAGACCCTCGCCGCGCTTCTCGATCGAGATGGCGATAGGGGAGTCGGGCCGAGTCGCCGAGGTCAGTTGGATGTAGGACTCGCCGACCTTGACCAGCGCCTCCTCGACCCCGTCGCTCTCGACGATCTCGCGGTGGTGGACCTCGGCGCCGAAGGCCTCTTGGTAGTAGCTGATCGCCGATTCGAGATCTCGCACGGCGATGGCGATGTGATCGATCGCAGTCAATTGCATGTGATGCTCCAATGGTGGTTGGTGGGTGGGCGGCCGCCGCCGACCACTCAGTTCACTTCGTCAACGAGTCGGCATGGCGGCGGAACATGGTGATCTTGTCTTCACCGATGCGCTCGCGCTTCGCCTGGTCGGTGATGCCCTGGCCCTCGCCACTGGCGAGACAGAGCACACCCAGCTTGCCCTCGTGCTGGTTGTGATGCACCTGATTGGCTGCTTCGCCGACGTGCTCGAGGTCGTGAACCGACGAGAGAATCGGTTGGATCGCACCGCGGTCGATGAGCTTGTTCATCTCCCACGCCTCGGCGTAGTTGGCGAAGTGGCTCGACACGATGCGCTTGAGCTTCATCCAGAGGTGCCGGTTGTCGTATTCGATCATGTAGCCCGAGGTGGCTGCGCAGGTCACGACCCGGCCGCCCCGCTTGGCTGCGAAGACCGAGGCACCCATGGTCTGGCGACCGGGGTGTTCGAAGACGATGTCGGGATCGTCACCGACGAGTTCGCGGATGCGCTTGCCGAAGCGGCGCCATTCGGACTCGTCTTGGGTGTGTTCATCGGACCAGAACTGGTAGTTCTCGGCTCGGCGGTCGATGACGGCCTCGCATCCCATCTGGTTGAGGAGCTCGGCCTTGTCGGGCGATGACACGACGCCGACGGGGTAGCCGCCACCGTTGAGCACGAGCTGGATGGCGTAGCCGCCGAGTCCGCCGGTGGCGCCCCACACCAGCACGGTTTCGCCCTGCTTCATGCTTCCGGCTGCATCGGAGACGAGCATTCGGTAGCTGGTCGAGGCGCACAGCGCATTGACCGCCGACTCTTCCCAGGTGAGATGGGCCGGCTTCGGCATGAGCTGGTTGGCCTTGACGACGGTGAGGTCGGCCAGGCCCCCGAAGTTGGTCTCGAATCCCCAGATGCGCTGGTTGGCGGCGTGCATGGAGTCGCGGTGGGCGTCGGGATCTTGGTCGTCGACGTAGTTGCAGTGGATGGCAACCCGGTCGCCGACCTTCCAGTTGCGAACGGCGGAACCGGTGCGCAACACCACGCCGGATCCGTCGGAACCGATCACATGGTGATCGAGGGCGTGGCGGGCACCCCATTCGCTCTCGCGGCCCAGACGATCGAGGAATCCGAAGGTGGACAGCGGCTCGAAGATCGACGTCCAGACCGTGTTGAAGTTGATCGAGCTGGCCATGACGGCGACGTAGACCTCGTCGGGGGCGAGTTCGGGCGTGGCCACCTCGCCGACGTGGATGGACTGCCGGGGATCCTTCTCGTTGGATTCCATGCCTTCGAACATGGACGCGTCGCTGCGCTTGACATAGGCAGCCCGGTAGCTCGCAGGAATCGGAATTGCGGCAAGCTCTTCGGGGCTGGCGTTGTTTTCTATGGCTTCACGGAAGTCATGCATCGGGGAAAGGTAGCGGTTGGCGCCCTGTGCACTCAAAGTGGCCGTGGGGTTGTTGTTGGGCAATTCTGCTCGCGAAAAGCTCAGTCGAAGCCCGCCGCTGCCGATCGAATAGTCTGAGCGAGGAGGAATCCGCCCGTGGTTTTGCGTCCCGAAGACATCGAACAACGAGAGTTCGGCTCCGCACTACGCGGGTTCGACAAAGCAGAGGTGCGAGCGTTTCTGCGCCGCGTCGCCGGCGAGGTCCGGTACCTCGAGTCGGAGGTCGAAGCCGTCAAGGACAGCTCCTCTGACACGACCGAACGACCGGCGGCCGATCTCGAACTCCCACGGATCGACACTCGACCGCCGCCGCCGGTGCTGGCTCCGCTTCCCGACGACCTTCCCCCGAGAGATCTGCCCGACCTCGGTGCACCCGGTTCGCAGCTGCCCGAACCGGTCGCACCAGAGCCGGTTGCGCCCGTTCCCGAGACGTCGAGCGGTACGCCCTCGATCGAGCACGAGGCCGATCGCTTCGGTGCCCTCGGAGACCGGATCGCCAATTTGCTCCGCAACGCCCAGGAGACGGCTGAACAAGTACGCAGACAGGCCGACTCCGACGCCGCCCAGACTCGCGCCGAAGCCGCCGCCGCCGGAGTGGAGCTTCGTACCAGCGCCGATCACTACGCTGCCGAGACGCGAGCCGAAGCCGCCGCCGAAGCCGAAGAGCTTCGATCGTCGGCCCAGGTCTACTCCACCGAGGTGCGTAGCTCGGCCGACGCCGACGCCGCCTCGATGCGAGCAGCGGCCGAAGAGGCGCTCGCCAGTGCACAGGCCGAAGCAGCCGAGATCCGCGAACATGCTCTCGCCGATGCCAACGAGATGCGGACCCAAGCATCTGCCGAGCTCGACGCTGCCCGCACCGAGGCCGCAACGGCGCTCCGGGAAGCCGAGACCGAGGTCGTCACCCTGCGTCAGCAGGCCATCGACGACGGCGTCGCCACACTGTCTGGTCGCGAAGCCGTGATCGCCCAGCAAGAGGCCGAGGTCGCCGCCGAGCGCGAGCAGGCGCTCGCCGAACTGGCTGATGCTCGCAGCCAGGTTTCTACGCTGCTCCAGGAAGCCCGGGCGCAGAGCGAGTTCATCCGACAGGAATCCGAAGAGATCATTCGCACCAAGGTGCGAGCCAACATGGAGCAGGCGCAGAAGCGCATCGACATGTTGCGTACCACCGAGACGGCATCGAAGGATCGGATCGCCGCAGCTCGCAAGGAGCTGGAGAGTGCCCTCGCTCGGCTCGATGCCGAGCCGGCTCCCGGTCTTCCGGCCGGCACCGAAGATCTCGTGCTCGAAGAGGCCCACGAGGCAGCCAGCGGGAACCGATCGCTGGTCGCCCCGACGCCGGACTCGTCCGAAGCCGTCGACGCCGGTTTCATCGATGTGGAAACGGTCGGCCCCGATACCGATCGCTCCACCGGTTCCGAAGCCGCCGACCTCGATGAGGTAGCGATCGAAACCGGCCAGGTCGGCGGTTTCGATGCATCGTTGTCGCAGACGCTGGCCGACGAGCTCCAGACGCCCGATGCCGACCCATCGGTCGAACGGAGCGAGTCGGTCGATCCCGCTGCGGTCAGCACCGAGGGACACCTCGAAGCCGAGATCGTCGACGTTGCCGAAGCCACCACCCATGCTCCCGAGTTCGCCGCCGATGGTGCTGCCGCCCCGGAAGCCCCGCTCGTCGATCTTCCCTCGCCCGACACCATCGCCCCGCCGCCTCCGCCTCCCGGATTCGGCGACGACTTCGTCGATCCCGGCGTCGGTCAAACCGTGCATGGTGGGAGCTTCTTCGGCTCCCGTGGCAGTGAAGCGACCGAGGACATTCCCCCGCCTCCGCCCCCTCCCCCCGGATTCGAGGCGCCCGTCGGTATCGACGCCCCGGTCTTCGACTCGGTCGACACGACGGCGACGCCGCCGGCAGCCGACGTCGATCCGCTCGAGGGTCTGATGCCCGATGATGAGGCTGATCACGACGCCGACTCGTCGACGACTGGTGAGGCGCCGACTGCCGCGCCAGTGGAATCCGTCGATGATCAGATCGAGGTCGACGAAGCGCCCTCTGACGCACCGGTCGCCGACATCAACACGCCGGAGAACGAAGACGCACTGGCCAAGTTGGTTCGTGAAGCCATGCAGCGAGCGGTCGACAGCGCCCGAGGCAATCAGAACTGACACCTCGCTGCGGTTTGACCAGGTGACGAGGGATCGGATCTGCGGCGCGGCGCTCCGCTCGGGCCTTCGATAGTGTTCGGTCGACCACGTTCGAGGAGGACAGCCCAATGGCCCAGGCATCAGAAGGTTCCTACATCGTCGCCGGCGCCCGCACGCCGATCGGCAAGCTCAGCGGTGCGCTGGGGAGTCTTTCGGGGACCGACCTCGGCGGCATCGCCATCGCTGCGGCGCTCGAACGGGCGGGTGTCACCGGCGCCGATGTCGACTACGTCTACATGGGTCAGGTTCTGCAGGCAGGCGCCGGTCAGATCACCGCACGGCAGGCGGCGGTCAATGGTGGCATCCCCCTGTCGGTTCCGGCCACGACGATCAACAAGGTCTGCCTGTCCGGGTTGAACAGCATCTTCCTCGGCCATCAACTGATCCAGGCCGGGCTGGCCGACGTCGTGGTGGCGGGTGGGATGGAGTCGATGACCAACGCGCCCTATCTGCTACCCGGCGCTCGTGCTGGGTATCGCGCCGGCGACCAGACGGTCGTCGACTCGATGATGTTCGACGGGTTGTTCTGCTCGTTCGATGTCTGTGCGATGGGCGCGGGAACCGAGAAATACGCGGCTTCGGCCGGTCTTGCTCGTGAAGCACAAGACGCCTTCTCCGCCCAGTCACACGCAAGGGCAGCTGCCGCCATCAAGAACGGCTTGTTCGATGACGAAATCGTTACCGTCGAGGTGCCACAACGGCGCGGCGACCCCGTCGCCGTGTCGGTCGACGAGGGTGTGCGGGTCGACACGACCATCGAGAGCCTTGCGGCCCTGCGACCGGCGTTCGACGCAGCGGGCAACATCACCGCCGGCAATGCGTCACAGATCTCCGACGGCGCTTCGGCGGTCGTCATGATGAGCAAGGCCAAGGCCGAGTCGATCGGGGTGACGCCACTGGGCGAGGTGGTCGGCTACGGCCAGGTCGCCGGACCCGATACCTCCCTGCTCACCCAGCCCTCGAGGGCCATCGTCGATGCGCTCGAGCGGTCGCCACTCGGTCTCTCCGACCTGGGACTCTTCGAACTGAACGAGGCGTTCGCCGCGGTCGGGCTTGCGGCCATGGCCGACCTGGGCATCACCGATTCGGTGGTCAACGTGAATGGCGGTGCCATTGCGCTCGGTCACCCGATCGGGGCCTCGGGCAACCGCCTGGCGTTGACCTTGCTGCACGAAATGCGGCGATCCGATGTCGAGTTCGGTGCGGCGGCGCTGTGTGGCGGCGGTGGCCAAGGCGATGCCGTGCTGCTCAAAAGCGTCAAATAACGTTGATGTAATCAAAAGAACACCGAACGTTGGGTAAAGATACCCACGAGTGGTACTTGTAACAGAAGCGGCAATGTCGTAACGTAACCGACACAAGACGTTCGGCGACCTTCTCAGGTCGAAGTGGTCAGGCCGCCGAATCTGAAGACTCCCGGGTCGGTGATCCTCTCCCCGCCGACCCGGTTGTCGCGCCCGGGCCCAGGGGATTCGCGATCGCCGGCGTCGGACTGCTCGGGGGCCGTCCGAGCGCGTCATGATCCACGAGATCGTTCAGGCAAACGTTCGTCGGCCCTCGAGGGCCCGCCCCAGCGTGAGCTCGTCGGCGTACTCGAGGTCGCCGCCGACCGGCAGGCCCGAGGCGAGTCGGGTGACGGTGATCTCGAATGGCGCGAGGATCTTCGAGGCGATGAAGCCCGCAGTGGTTTCGCCCTCGATGTTCGGGTTCATGCAGAGAATGACTTCGGTGATGTCCTCGGTGGCGACTCGCAGGGCCAGTTCTTTGATCTTGAGCTGGTCGGGTCCGATGCCTTCGAGCATGTTGATGCATCCCTGCAGCACGTGATAACGGCCGTTGAACGCCCCGGTCTTCTCGACGGCGGCGATGTCTTTCGGCTCCTCGACGACACAGAGCACGTGCTGGTCTCGTCGAGCGTCACGGCAGATCTCGCAGGTGGCACCCTCGGAGACGTTGAAGCATCGGTCACAGAACGAGACGAGCGCCTTCATGTCGTTGATCGCATCGGATAGGCGACGGGCGTCGATGGCGTCGACCTTCAGGAGGTGAAAGGCAATGCGCTGGGCCGACTTGGGCCCGATACCGGGGAGTCGGCCGAGTTCGTCGATGAGGACCTCGACCGGACGTGCGTAGACGCTCACGATCCGCCGAGGAGACCACCGAGGTCGAGGCCACCCATGTCGATGCCTCCCATGGCCTGCTCTTGCAGTTCGGCGACCTGGTTCGTCGCGTTGTGCAGCGCAGCCAGGATCAGTTCTTCGAGCAGTTCGACGTCGTCGGGGTCGACGACGTCGGGAGCGATGGATACGCCAACGAACTGGCCACCGCCGGTCATCTCCACCGAAACCTTGCCGCCGCCTGCGGTGCCGGTGACGACCTGGGATGCTTGCGCCTCCTGGGCCGCCACCATCTGTTCTTGCATGGCTTGGGCTTGCTGCAAGAGGGCACCGAAGTCGAGGCCTGCGGGTTCGATCGAATCGCTCATGACGAGTCTCCTGGGAAGGCGAAAACCCAATCGTAGTTAGCAGCGAGCGCCGGTGGACGTTCGGGACGGCGGTCTTCGCGAAACCGCGGCACTGCCGGTGACGGTGAGCGCTGCCGTCGAGCGGGACTCGCAAACGCTGCGGTTGGGCCGGTCGTGGCTCCGGGCTCAGCCGTGTGGCGAGTCCAGCGATTCGATCACCTGCGAGCCGGGGAACGCCTGGGTGAGACGCTCGATTCCCGAGCCGGCGATGTTGCTCGCATTCTCGAGTTCGGCGATGTCGCCGACATCTTCGTCGTCGAGATCGGGGGCTGGTGGTGGGCTCGGCATCGGGGTGGCAGGACTGCTCGACGACGTTGGCGCGACCGCCTTCGGTGCGTTGGCATCGACCACGATCGTGATCGTGACGGGTCGAGCGAAGTGTCGGAGCAGCGCTTCTTCGATTTCGGAGCGGACGTCTTCGCAGCGTGGGAGGTAGTAGGTGTTCGGCACCGAGAACGTGGCCGCGTTGGTGGCGTCATCGGCGTCGACGGGCGAGGCCGCAGCGAAACGAACGCGGGCCCGCTGCGACACCGCGTCGAGGAGTCCGCTGTCGAGTGCGGCCGTGAGGGTGCTCAGTGAAAGGGGTTTCGGATTGCCGGCGGGAGCGGTCGAGGTGGGCGGTGGATCGACTGGTGCCTCTGGGGCGGGGGCCGGTGCCGGCTCCGGCCGGGTGCTCAGTGTGTCGGCCAAGCTGGCACGAGCCAGGTCGGCTGGTCCTCCCGAGGGTGCGGGGGCCGAGCTCGCAGCGTTGCGTCGGGCGGGTGGTGGCGGGGCGCCGACGGGTGTCGAGGACGGGGGCATGGTCTTGGCCGGCGGTGGTGGCGAAGCGGCCGGAGCCGGCTCGGCGGGAACCTCGGTTGCTGACGGGGTCGGGTCGGCGGCGCCGCTCGACGGCCCAGGGGAATCCGAAGCACCAGGACCTGGCGGTGGGGCGGTGGCCGCGGCGCCCGAGGTGGTGGTCGGCAGCCCGCCGGCCACCAGGGCGCTGATCTGAGCCTCGAGTTGTTCGACGCGTTGCAGGAGTCCGGCGGTGTCGTTGCCATCGCGTCGGGCGAGGCGGAGGAGCGCCACTTCGAGCGGGACCCGTTGATCAGGGGCCTGGCGCATTTCGACCAGCGCATGGCCGAGCATCTCGAGTGATCGGGTGATGGTGGCCGGGCCGAGTTTCGAGGCGAGTTCGGCTGATGCGTTTCGAGCGGCATCGCTCAGCTGGTTCAGGGGCGCACCCATCGACGAGAGGAAGGCATGGCGAAGGGTCTCGACCGTGGTCTCACCGATGATGCGCGGTTCGCGGCCGGCCTCGATGGCTCGCTCGACCGCAGCGATGGTGCCGGCAGCGTCGCCGTCGCCGATGGCCAACGCCAGTTCGACGCCGATGTCGGATCCCTTGGGCACCCCACCGGCCGCAGCCACCAGGTCGAGTGCCGAGAGGGTGTCTCGGGCCGAGCCGCCGCCCTGCCGAAGGGCATACTCGATGCCTTCTTCGTCGACGTCGAGGCCGGCGTCGGCGATGACGTAGCGCAGATGTTCTTCGAGATCGTGGCCCGGCAGGAGATTGAACTCGAAGTGCTGGGTTCGGCTCTTGATGGTGGCGACGACCTTGTGGGGCTCGGTGGTGGCCAGCACGAACACCACGTGCTCGGGCGGTTCTTCGAGCGTCTTGAGCAGGGCGTTCTCGGCGCCCGAGGTGAGCATGTGGACCTCGTCGAGGATGTACACCTTGGTGCGGCCGGGGGAGCCGAGCGCAACCTTGCCGATGAGGTCGCGGATGTCGTCGACCTTGTTGTTCGACGCGGCGTCGAGCTCGTGGAGGTCGAACGAGGTGCCGTTCTGGATGTCGACACAGCTCTTGCACACCCCGCAGGGTTCGCCATCGACCAGGTTCTCGCAGTTGAGGGCCTTGGCCAGCACGCGGGCGGTACTGGTCTTGCCGGTACCGCGGGGACCGCTGAAGAGGTAGGCGTGGCTGTGGCGGCCTTCGGCCACCGCGGCCTGGAGCGCCCGGGTGACATGCGATTGGCCCTTGATCTCGGCGAAGTTCTGAGATCGGTATCGGCGGTAGAGAGACTGATGCGCCACTTTTCGAGCCTACCGCTGAGGTCTGACACTCCCCGTTGCCGGCCGCATCGCCCGTTCGGCCGGTGCCGGCGTCAGGGTCGGGGCGAGGAGCGGCACGAGGGGGCAAAAGAGCGAACCACCTGTTCTCGCAAGTGACGGCCAGACGATCTGCGGCGCACCGAACGTTCCGCTGAGAGCTGCTGCCTTCCGGCCCTGACTCGGTTCACGGCGTTCAGTCGCACAGGGTCCGACCGTCACCTGCCAAAGCAGGTGGAACGTCCGCTAGCCTATCGGATTCGTGGTCAGGTCAACCCTGAACGCAAACCTGGAGGAGTGCGAGAGCGGCCGAATCGGCACGCTTGGAAAGCGTGTGAAGGGCAACCTTCCGTGGGTTCAAATCCCACCTCCTCCGCCACATTGGCTCGCCGAGCCAGCTACGCACCGAGCCGGCACCCCATGGTGCCGGCTCGGAGTGATTTTCGGTGCTCAGGTTCCCGCGTGAGCGATCTGATCGAGTTGTCGCCAGATGGTCGCCAAGATGCACGCCGAACCGGCGAACCCGAACCAGAACGGACCGGTCACTCCCCAACGGTCGGCAATCAGACCTCCGAGGACGGCGCCGACCACGAGTCCGCCGTACACCCCGGTCATGTAGACGCTGGTGACTCGCCCCTGGAATGCTCGGGGCACCGCTCGCTGGCGAACGGTCGTGGCGACCGTGCCCCAGACAGCTTCGTGGCCGCCGAAGACGAAGAAGATCGGCAGCGCCAACCACGGGCTCGATGTCATGGCCAGACCGAGATGCGTCGTCGTTTCGATCAGGAGCCCGACGCGCATGATGTTGCCGAGGCTCAGATGCCGCTCGAGCGCCGGGTAGATCGTGGTGCCGATGAGGCCGCCGGCAGCGCCGACCGTCGTGAGCAGCCCGAAGCCGATTTCGCCGAGCCCGAGCCGCTCGAGTGCGTACAAGACGAGGATCGACCAGGCAGCGCCGAAGGTCACGTTGAACGAGATGATCGTCAGCGTGAGGGTTCGCACGGGCGGGTGTCGCCAGAGCCAGCGAACGCCCTCGACGACCTCGGACCGAATGCCCCCTTGCGCTCGTTCTTCGTCAGGCACGCTGGTCGACGACGCGATCCTCATCACCAGCACCGAGCCGACCAACACGGCGAGGATCTGGGCGACGAACGGAAGCACCATGCCGAGGGTGAACAACAACGCCCCGAGCGGTGGACCCGCCAGGCGGTTGATCGTGATGTGACCGAACATGAGGCGGGCGTTCGCCACCCCGATGTCATCGTGGTCGACGAGCATCGGCAACAGCGTGCTGGCCGACGTGTCGACGAATGACTCGGCTGCCCCGAGCAGAAAGAGCGAGCCGAGCACGAGCCAGACGCTGACCGTGTCGGCGATGATGAAGAGGCTCAGCACGCCGAGAACGAGCGCCCGAGCGAGATTGGCCGCTGCAATGAGACGCTTGCGATCGAGCCGGTCGGCGAGCACCCCGGCGTACAGGCCGAACAGGAGATTGGGCAACCAGGCCATGGCGGTCGCTGCCGCGATGAGCGACGGGCTCCGGGTCTGGGAGGCGACCAGCAGCGGACCGGCCGCCAAGGCGATGCCGTCGCTCAGGTTCGTGACCCACGAGGAGACCAGCATCTCGCGGTAGTCCCGGCCCAAGTGTTCGGGTGCGATCAAGGAGAGGAGCCGAGCCACCGGGCGACGGTACCGTTCGTGCGTGGTCAGTAGGTTCACCACTACATTGCGCCGGTGACCGATTCCGTGCCCACCGACTCGTCGAATGATCGACCGCCCGGCTCCCAGGCGTCGGCATGGTTCGGCGTTGGCGCCGAGCACGAACGGGTGATGCGTCTGGCCATGGCCGAGGCCCAGCGGTCGATCGAGCACGGCGACGTGCCCGTCGGTGCGCTGGTGTTCCAAGGTGACGTCTTGATCAGCTCACGGCACAACGAGCGCGAGCTCACCGGCGATCCGACCGCTCACGCAGAAGTGCTGGCTCTGCGCGATGCGGCCCAGCGACTCGGACGCTGGCGGCTCGACGATTGCACGCTGGTGGTCACCCTCGAACCCTGTGCCATGTGCGCCGGCGCCTTGCTCAACGCGCGTGTGGCCACCCTCGTCTACGGGGCCGCCGATATGAAGGCCGGTGCCTGTCTGAGCCTCTACAACGTCTGCGACGACCCGAGGTTGAACCACCGCATCGACACCGTTCCCGGCGTGCTCGAGCTCGAGTGCGCAGCCATGCTGTCGAGCTTCTTCGCCGACCAGCGCTGAACGCCCAGCGATCGCCGGTCGGCCAGGGTGCGAGCGTCAGAGGTGTTTGAGCGCCTCTCGTTTCGACAGGCGGGAGAGCTGACCATCGAGTTCGGCGACGATCGCTCGAACGGCATCCGGGTCGGTCCTCGAATACTGGCGAAGGGCCCACCCGATCGCCTTGCGCATGAAGAAGTCACGGTGGCCTGCCTGCAGTCGCACGTACCGAAACAGTCGCTCCTGGTCGGTGTCGGACTTCCACATGAGTTGATGAAGCATCGCGGTGCGAGCAACCCAGAGATCGGCGTCGGTGATCCATCGGTCCATGTCGTCGCTCAACTCCGGATGGGTGCGCACGAGACCGCCGACCACGTGCACCGCAAGTGCATCCACGGTGTCCCACCACGACTTGGTGGTGATCAGCTCCCGTAGCCGCGGCAGGTCGC
This sequence comes from uncultured Acidimicrobiales bacterium, assembly GCA_963698395.1. Taxonomy (GTDB): domain Bacteria; phylum Actinomycetota; class Acidimicrobiia; order Acidimicrobiales; family SZUA-35; genus JBBQUN01. Next base: position 533,476 of record CAVOQQ010000003.1, on the reverse strand, counting down.
TTGCCTCGAGCGTCGACACCCGCTTGCGAAGAACGTCGGCGGCCACGTACTGGAACTCGCGTTCGGGCTCGTTCCAGCAGGCCTCGGCGAAGCGCACGAGTTCATCGTGGTCGGCCGGCGCCGAAGCGGTGAGTACCGGCTTCTGTGCCGCCCGGCGAACCGCCGCCGGCAGGCCGAGGAAGTCGAACTGGTCCTTCATGTACGCCGCCATCTCGATCGCTCGATGTGGATCGGCATCGGTTTCGAGGTCGTCTCGGAGTTCGGGCAGGCGGTCGATCAACGTCAGTCCCACGGATGTGTCTTAGCAGCTTCTGCCGAGGCTGATCGCTGTGGTCCGCACGAGCGTTGCTCACTGTCTCCGAGGTTGCGAGGAAACCGGAGCGCCGGCCTGCGACAATCGACTCATGAAACGCACGACGTTCCCGACGGTCCTCGTCGGACTTCTCGCGCTTGCCGGCTGCGGTTCCGATTCGTCGACGTCCGACGGGGCCGACACCACGCTGACCGAGGCAGTGACGACCACGGTGGCTCCGCCGACGACCGTCGACGTCCCAGGCGCGCCGACCGCCCCTGATGACGCAGCGGCGTTGGTGGTCGAGTTGCTCAATGGCGCCCCGATCGACGAGGCGAGCTTCGAGGCGAGCTTTGCGCTCGTCTTCCGAGACGCCATCGGCTTCGACGACTTCTCGACGTTGGTGACCCAGGTCGCCGCCGAGGGGCCGTGGACGCTCGAGCCGGCGGGGGAGGTCGTCGGTGCCTCGGGTCGATACGCGATCGTTTCGCAAGCAGGAGAAACCATCCTCCTCGACGTCTCGGTCGACCCCGACGGTGAGGGCATCAACGGGCTGTTCCTCTCACCGGAGCGGGTCTTCGAATCTCCGGAGACCGTCGACGACGCCGTTGCCAGACTCGAAGCACTCGGTCGGGTTCGCGCGGTGGTGGCCGACGCCTCCAATGGAGCCTGTGCGCCCGCGGTCGACGCCGGGGCCAACGAGGTGATGCCCCTCGGGTCAGCGTTCAAGCTCTACGTGCTCGGGGCGGTCGTGAAAGCAATGGACGATGGCTCGATCGGCTGGGACACGACGGTGGCGATCCGAGACGACCTCGACAGCCTGCCGTCCGGCACGACGCAGAACGACGAGCCCGGCACCGAGCTGACGATTCGTGAGTTGGCCGATCGCATGATCTCGATCTCCGACAACACGGCAACCGATCACCTGATCGACCTCGTCGGTCGAGAGGCGGTCGAAGAGATGCTGACACCGATGGGCAATGATGCGATCGAACGCAATCGGCCATTCTTGACCACACGAGACTTGTTCATCCTGAAGTTCGCCGACCGTGCGTTGGGTGAGCGATACGCCGTCGCCGATGAAGCCGAACGGCGTTCGATTCTCGAGAACGAGGTGGCCGCCCTCGACCTCCCCGAACTCTCCGAGTTCGATCCATCGCAACCGGTGCTGGTCGAGGAACTGGAGTGGTTCGCGAGTCCGGTGGCCATGTGTGACGCGATGGTGTGGCTGTCTGCTGATCCGACTGCGCTCGAGATCCTCTCGTCGAACCCCGGTGTGCCGGCAACGTCGAGTGACTGGGAAACCATTGCCTTCAAGGGTGGTTCCGAGCCAGGCCTGATTGCGATGGTCTGGTGGACCTCGACCACCGACGGTCGAGCCTTCGTCACCGCCGGAAGCGTGGTGTCGTCGAGTGGGCCGGTCGACGAGTCCGAAGCCGCAAACCTCTTGGCGTTCCTCCGTGACCGGGGTCCGGGTCTCGACGAGGTCGGTGAGAGCGGCTGAAGGCGCTAGCCTCGCCAACGGAAGATTGCCAGAGCGGACGAATGGGGCGGCCTCGAAAGCCGTTGTAGCACTTCGTGTTACCAAGGGTTCGAATCCCTTATCTTCCGCCACAAAGACCCTGATCAGGTACGGTTTCGACAGAAGCCGAACCGGTCAGGGTCTTTCTCGTTTCGGGCTTCGAAAGGGGTCCATAACACTGCGGTAACACTGGCAACGGGGTGCGAGGGCCTCCGAAGGTGCCCTGGGGGCGACATTCCCAATCTTTGCGAGATTCGGTCATGACGCCCCAGGAGGTGCAGGTGTTCGGGCTCGGGCTGCCAGAGAAGGGCACACCAAAGGCGAAACGTCGGTATTTCGTGCGTTGGCGAGTCGACGGTCGGGATCGGATGCGGTCGTTCAAGACCAAGGTCCGACCACGTGATTATCGAGCGCCGCACTTGGGCCGATATCGAGTGGCACGCCAGGCGCTGGTGCCGTGACTATGCGTACGCAAAGTGTGCGGGCTGCAAGCCAGTGAGGTCACCGCTGTCGGGTGCTACAACTAGTCGAATGGGGTTGTCGTGGATGTGACGGTGAGGCCTGCGACGTTGCGCGATGTCGTCCGCCTTCAAGAGATCGAACTCGACGCCGGTGAACGGTTCCGCCAGGTCGGCCTCGCATCAATCGCCGACGATGCACCACCCTCGGCCGAGCTCCTCGCAGGCCACATCGATTCAGCGACGGTCTGGATCGCTCGCGACGGTGACGGCCATGCAGTCGGCTACGTCACGGCGTCGATCGTGGACAACGAAGCGCACCTGGATCAGATCAGTGTGATCGGAGCAGCGGCGGGTCATCGCGTGGGTCGTCACCTTTTGGACGTCGTGCTTGATTGGGCAAGGGCATCTGGGATGGACTCGATCACGTTGACTACGTTCCGTGATGTTCCATGGAATGGGCCGTACTACGAGCGTTTGGGATTCGTCGTTCTCGAGTCGAGCGAGATGGGTTCCGAACTGACCAGGATTAGGACAGAAGAGACGCGGAACGGACTTGATGTCGAAGAACGAGTGGCGATGCGCCGATCGACTCAGCAGCTCAGCCTCTGACGATCGGCCTGAATGTGAGGTCCCGTCGCCGCACTCGTAAGCGTGATTCCGTGGTGCCGCAGTGGGGCCGTGATGCGACGCCTCGGGTCCTCCCAGAGCCGCGTTTCCGAGCGCACGATATGCGTGGTCGACAATGAGCAGATTGCCGGATACCGGACGGGGTTCAGGTTGGCGGTCGAGTGCCAGTACCGCGATCCGGGATGAGCTCGCCGCGGTTATGTCGACCGGGGCTCGGGCAGCGTGAGTCCGCCACTTCGTTTGCGGAGCGGGAAGGTCAGTCGGTGCTGCCACGTATCGGGTTCGAGGGTGCCTGCATGGAGCTCTACGTCAGACACCTCGACGTCGACAGGGAGCGATTCGGCTACAGCCTGTGCTGCCTTCCTCATCGCGACGACATCCCCGTTGTCGCCGATGGTCACGTGAGGAGTCGGGTCAGGGTGGGCTCCTTCATATGGAGGCCATTGCGGCCAACGCTCGGCGATGATCGCAGTCAGCCGACGCAGTGCGTCGTCGGGCTCGGGTCGGATGTACACGACGTCCTGTCCGAACCAATCGACCGAAGCGAGTGAGATGGAGAAGGCGTCGTGGGCAGCGAACAGTTCTCGCAGCTCTTCCAGCACGCGCGGACCAAGGGCACTGGTTGGCATGAACGGGTACAGGATGGTGATGTGGGCGGGCACTCCCAGCGCCGCACCCGAATCGAGAGCTGCTCGATATGGGCCGACGATGGAATCGATCTCGGGTACCGCCACGATCAAGGCGCTGACCTCCCGGCTCATCTCGGCAGTGTGCACGCTACGCAGCACCAACACCAGCCGTCTGCGCCAGCAGTCTCGCGTCGGGCGCTGTCAACCCGTGAGACAGTCGGGTTCGGAAATCGGTGGGGTGCCGATGCCTCCTGGAGGCGGGTTGAGGTTGGCGGTGCCAGCACGCTCGCGTGGTCGCGGTGGTCCGGCGACGAAGCGATCGGCATGTGCGGCGAACGCAACGCCGAGGGCGACGGCGCGCTGTTGGCGGAATGAATCACGTGTTCGTGGACGGCCAGGAACCGGCCAGGCCTCGCCAGCTGGCGACGGCGAGTTGGACGCCGCCTTGCCAGATGAGTCCGAAGAACAAGAAGACGAGCTCGAGCATTGCGAGTGGGACGGCGAGCCATTTGAGATGTTGCATGTGGTGCTCCTGGTGGTCTTGGTCAGCGGCGGGTGACAATGAGGCGGGTGGTGGCGAGACCGATGCCGATCACTGCGAGCACGATTGCCGAGGCCCAGCTAATCAGCCACGTGGCCCAGGCGGCGGTGCTCAGGTCGTCGTCGCCGTCGATGGCGACGCTCGCGAGCCCGATGAGGAAGGCCACGGCGCCGGCGGCCAGCCACATCCACCAGCGTCGGGTGATCGCCGGGTCGGTGGTGACGATGGGCCGGTCGCGTCCGGCGAACTGCAACGCGGCGAGGGCGACGAGGGCGACGAGGGCGACGGCGAGCACGGCGATGGCGGGTGATCCGATGACCAGCGCGGCGAGCGCGATGACGGCGGCGATCACGGTGAAGGCGGTGCGGGCGGTTGTCATCAGGTTCTCCCATCTCATCCGCACACCAACGGTGGCGGCTTCGGTGAGCACTGACGCGGTGACGCGGGCGGTGCTTCGTCCGCCATGCACGCTGAGGTCGTTGACGGTGCGGGTCCATTCGTTGCCGTAGTCGCAGCGGAACTCGCGTGGATAGGCCCATAGCGCAACGCGTACGAACGTGTTCACGACACGCCACCGAGGCCGAGCTCACGGCGCTGCGCGGCGTCGAGCAACCCAGTCAGGCGGGCCTGCTCGGCAGCGCCGACCCGTTGGCCCAGAGCGGTGAGCCGGTAGTAGCGGCGTCGCTCATCGTCCAGGACCGGATCGGGCCGCTCATCGGTCTCTTCGACCAGTCCCTGGCCGATCATCCGCTTGAGCGACCCGTACAGCGTTCCTGGACCCATCGTCACCGACCCGGCGGAGAGCTCGTCGATGTCGCGCATGATCGCATAGCCGTGCCGCTCACCGGCTGCCAGGGCGACGATGATGTGCATCGCCGACGCGGGCAGCGGCAGGTAGCTGTCGATGTCGTTGGGATCAGGCGTGCGTCGAGCCACATGGGAACTATATCCACTATCGACCTAGTAGGTCAATAGTCGATAGAGACGCCCCGGTCGTAGTCAGGACGACGAGCACGGCCGAACGTCGCAGCCATCCTGGACCACGAACACGCTCAGGAATCGCGTTCATCAGCTCGCCAACAACCCACGCAGGATCGGCACTTCCGATCGGGGACAGCGCGCTGGCGCCCAGCTCGTAATCGCGGGCGAGAACGCGCCGTCCCGCACTCGGTATCCGGCGAACTGTGGGAGGTCTGAGCCTCAGTTGGGCAGCGCATAATCACGGATCGCCGGGCAGCCAAGACCCTTCCGAGCGCCCGCGGGTACGCCATTGGCTAGGTGACCCATACCGCTCGCCGCACCAGCGTCAGACAACGCCCCACAACGCCGGGAGAATGATGCACTTTCTCGGGCGGGTGGATGGGCTCAGATTGCCGGATCTGGGCTAGCTGCAGGCCATCACCGTCGTGATGATACGAGCGGCTTCCCGAGCGAGTGACTTCAGGACAACCAGCCTGCTTGAGCTGATCCTGGGGTCGAGCGCAGTTCGCGTTCTCGGGTCTGGCAATTCCGTAGATGTAGGAGCCGCTCCATTGGCCGTCGATGAAGTGGTGGCCCCGCTGGGACTCGGCGCTGAGGCTCTGGAGACAACGGCACGGAGCTTCGCCGAAGGGCGCCACGGCGCGGGCCATTCCCATGGGATGGAGGAGTTGTCTGATGGCGACTGCAGCGCCCCTGGATCGACGGGATGGCCACCCGACTTGGAGTTCAGCGACGAATCAATTTGACCGACCGGTCGGATAGTTATACCGTCGAGCCATGGAGGACGGTAGGCGGGCACGGGGGGCAGCCACCCGACAGCGCATTGTCGAGGCATCGGTGTCGCTGATCGCTGCGAAGGGTCTTGCCGGCGTCTCGGGGGCGACGCTTTCCCAGGCGGCAGACGTGTCCAAGGCCACCGTGTTCCACCACTTTCCGTCCATCGACGAGGTCCCGCTGGCGGCCCTGGACCTCATCATCGACGGGCTTGTGGCCGCGGTTGAGCACCACGACGACGCAAGGGATTTCCTTCTCCAGGCGGGGCGCGATGTCCTGTGGCTGACGGCCGAGGGTGCCGACGAGGCACTCGCGATGAACGCCCTGTTCACCGGCGCCGGTCAGAACCCGGGGCTCGCCGAGCGCATGGCGTCGCTGTCGATGATCAATCGTGATCGAATGGGACAGCAGCTCGCCGCCGCTGCGCCGCATGCCGACCCGGCGCGAGCTCGAGAAGTGGCCGACATCGCCGTCACCGCGATCGACGGTATGGCCACCCATTTGATGCTCACCCGGGAAAGGGAACGTCTCGAGCGAGCGTGGGAACGACTGGTCGAGCTCCTGCTCCTGGCGTTGGGTGAGCCGAGCGTCTATGCGGAGAGCGAACCATGAAAGCCGTCTGTATCACCGCCGTCGCACCGCCGGGCGAGCTCGCGGACACGTTCGAGATCCGAGATGTTCTCGACCCGATGCCGGGGCCGGACCAGTTCAGGGTTCGGGTGCCCTATACGGCGGTCAACATCGACCCCCGCACCGCGGAGGGGCGATTCGTGGTGCCCGGGAAGTCGATCCGACCAAGTGGGGCCAAGCCCCACGCGCCGGGTCATGACTTCGCGTGGGCTTCGACCCGGACGGCGTCGCGGAGTCCATCCGCCGTGTGCAGAGTCATCGCGCCGCCGGCAAAGTCCTCATCAAGATCGCCGCAGAGCAAAGGAGTCAGCAATGAAAGCATGGTTTGACGGAACGACCCAGATCGACTGCGATCTTCCGACGGTGAAGTCCTCAGTCGCTGACCTTGGTACGCACTTTGTGGGTGTGGTGCGTTCGATGCCGGGCATCAGCGAGGCGGAACTGCTCGAACACGGCGAGGACTTCGTCACGATCCGAACCAACGAGGGCGTGATGAAGCGGCACAACATCGAGCGCTCCGTCGCGGATGACAAGGTCATCCTGAGCTTCGACGAAGTCTACGAGACCAGCAAGGTCACAGGCAGATCACACTTCGAAGACACCTACACCGCATCGAACTCGGGTGGCGTGCAATTCCACAGCATGGTGAGCGATGTCCAGGCAAACGGCGTGCTCGGGTTCCTCTACCGCAGGTTCGGCTCGCGGAACATGGGGAAGGCGTTCCTCTCCTCCCAGAAGAAGTACTTCGAGAACACCCAGCGTTGATCGGTACTCCGCCAAAGCCCTCCTGACTTGTCCTCGACCGCCCGGCCTTCGCGGCGCTCCTATGAGGGTCGCCGGTTCAGATCCCGACGTGCCCTCTCGCAAGCCGGGTGGTCCCCGGCACCGGCGACCCGCGCGGGATCGGCACCTACGCGAGCGGTGAGCTGTCCCATAATCCCGGCCGACCGAAGCCACGAACCGCCCCCGAACGGCCGGGTAGAGGACGCAGCGAACGGCATCTTCGAACGCCGGTTCTGGGGGTGGCGCTTCGTCGATCGGTGAGGCCGGAACTGCACCGCCCTGTCGCTGGAGCGCTCGACGATGCGACCTTGCCATCCGGCATCGAACCATTTACCCTTACATATGTGACTGAAGTAAAGAAACGACGCCGAGGAACCTCCAAGATCAGCTCCAAGCATCAGATCACGATTCCCGCCGAAGCTCTTCGGAGCGCCGGCTTGGAGATCGGCGACCGGCTGGTTGCCCGTTCCGACGGTGCAGGCCGAGTCATTCTCGAACGTGAACACGACGTTGTCGCTGAGCTCGCCGGCGCCTTGACCGGCGTCTACCAACCAGACGAACTCGACGAGCTTCGCTCCGAATGGGACTGACCCACCTCGACGCAGGCGTCATCATCGGATTCCTCGATTCCGCCGACGCCCACCACGCCGCAGCGACGGCGTCACTGACCCGAGCACTCGACGACGGCGACCACCTCGCCATGGCTGCGTCCGCTTTCGCCGAGTGTCTCGTCGGACCAGCCCGTAGAAGCGAACAGGCAATCCAGATCCTGAACGACACCTTCGATCGGCTTCCGATCGAGATCGTCGAGCTCGATCGGTCAATCGCAACCGAAGCGGCCCGACTCGGGGCTCGCCACCGCTCCTTGCGACTCCCTGATGCACTCGTCATCGCCACGTCCATCACCGCCGGTGTCGATCAGCTGGTCACCACCGATGGACGTTGGCCGACCCGTCGAAAGCTTCGAGTCGAGTTCGAAATCGTCAGGATCTGACCAACGTCAAACGCTTCCTCTTGCCTACCGGTTCGTGCCCGACCAACCATCACCTGCCGCCGGCTCGAGGATGCACCACGCACGGATGCTACGGATATCACCGGATCATGGGTCGTTGTCGCGGCTCACTCGAACGACAGCTCCAACCTGGAGCCAGATCCAGCAGAGCTGGCTGTGGAACTCAGCAAAGAACTGCGCGTCGACACCGATGTTCCGGCGGGTCACTGTGAGGGGTGGATGCTCTCGGTGGCAGCGATGCGTGCGTCGGCTTTTCGGCGCGCTCGTTGGAGCAGGTCAGCGGGGACCGTCTTGGGGTCGGTGACGAAGCCCGAACGGATCACAGCGTGGCGTTCGTTTGGCGGAAGCGCTTCGAGCTCGGCCGCAGTCCAGATCTTGATGGGAGTTCGCTCACGTCGAAGAGAGCGCATTCGAGAGCGTGCGTTTCGCTCGCCGGTCGACGAGGGCAGCCGTCGCTCGCGGGATTCGATCAAGAACCCGATCCCGAGCGAAGGACATGGTCGATCGACGGGCGGTGGGTGAGTCTGTCGCCCCGCTCGGCTGTGTCCGATGAGCTCGGCGGTCGTTGGGGCCGGCGCTCCCGGCTGGCGTCGTCGACTCCGGGGGGTGGAAGTCGACGGCTGCCGTGACGTGAGGTTCGGCTGTCACCGAACGCATTGGGGCGGTCCCTTCCCCTACCCTGCCCAGCATGTCGCCTACCGGCGCCGGTCCAGACCGCGCATTCACCGAGTTCGTGGCCGAACGGCTCACCGACGAACAACGCCTCGAGGCCGTGGTCCGATCCGGTCTGCTCGATTCGCCTGCAGAGACGGGTTTCGACCGCATCGCGGCGCTCGCGGCTCGGTTGCTCGCAACGCCCTACGCCTTCATCACCGTCGTCGACGACGCACGCTCTTTCTGGAAGGCGGCCGTCGGCGAGGGGCTCGCCGTGCGGGAGACGACCATCGAGGCATCGTTCTGCCAGTACGTCGTCGGGACCGACGACGCCTTTCTCGTCGACGATGCCCAGACAGACCATCGAACCCATGGCAATCCAGCGATCGAATCGATGGGCGTGCGGGCGTGGGCCGGCGTTCCGCTCCGGGCGCCGGGTGGCGAAGCCCTGGGAACGGTCTGCGTGGTCGACACGGCCGCTCGAACCTGGGGACCCGACGACGCGGCACTGCTCCGCGAACTCGCGCTGATCGCAGCTGACGAGATCGCATCGCAGCAGAGCGCCGCCGCAGCACGGCGCTCGCAGGCGCTTCTCGAAGCGGTGCTCGCCCAGGCCCCGATCGGGTTCTCGCTCGTCAACGCCGACCTTCGCTACGAGCTCGTCAACGAGGCGATGGCAGCCATCAACGGTCATCCCACCGACGATCACCTCGGCCGAACGATCGGGGAGATGGTGCCGGGGGTCGCCGAAGCCGCCGTCGCGTTGACTCTGCGCGTCCTCGACACCGGCGCGCCGGAGATCGATATCGAGATCACTGGTGAGACCGACGCGCAAAGCGGCATCGAACGAACCTGGATGGCCAGCTACTTCCGTATCGAGGCCGGAGAGGAGCCGATCGGCGTCGGGACGATCGTCGCCGATGTGACCGAGCGAGTGGCCACCCGGGTACGAGCCGAGCGACTGGCCGAGATCACCCGCCGTCTCGGTGCATGCGAGTCGACGGACGAAGTCGTCGAGGTCGTGACGACCTACGGCCACCACTACCTGGGCGCCGACAACGTCACCCTCGGCCTGCGAAACGATCCGGAGGGGGTCGTGACACTCGGTCGCTCCGACGGAACCGAGGCCGAGATCCTCGCCCGATTCGATCTGTCGGCCCGTGACGCCTCGCCATACGGGCTGACGGCGCGGACCGGAGCCACGGTCTTCGTCGGCGATCGTGAGCAGCGAGTGCGGGACTTTCCGGCAACGCTGCCGATCGTCGACGCCACCGGAACGGTGGCGTCGGGGTCCGTGCCCCTTCTCGCGTCCGACCGGCGGGTCTTCGGTGTCTTGGTCGCCGGCTGGGAACGAGCGCTCGCAGACGTCGACTTTCCGCGATTCGAACTCGAGACGCTGGCCGACATCGCGGCACAGGCGCTCGAACGAACGCGTGTCTTCGCCGAGCGCCTGACGCTGGTCGATTCGTTGCAGAGTTCACTGCTCACGCCGGCGCCCTCGATCGAGGGTCTCGAGATGGCCGTTCGTTATCAGCCTGCTGGCGACGCGCTCGGATTCGGTGGCGATTGGTACGACATCGTCGAGATCGACCAGGACCGGGTGGCGCTGATCGTCGGCGACGTCGTCGGCCACGATCCGATCGCCGCTGCGCACATGACCCAGATTCGCACCGTGGTCTCGTCGCTGGTGATGCTCGACACGCCACTGGACCGGCTGTTCGAGTTGGCCGAACAGATCCTCCACGGCCGACACCAGCGGATCCACGCAACGGTCGGCGTGTCGGTCGTGAACACCGTCGACCGCACACTCACCACGGTGCTGGCCGGTCACCCACCTCCGCTGATCGCCCGACCCGATGGTCAGGTGGCGTCGGTCGAGCACTCACTTCGACCGCTCATCGGTGTCTCTGCGCCCGCGATGCCGTGTACGCCGGTCGCGTACGAACCCGGCTCGACCTTGCTCATGTTCACCGACGGCCTGGTGGAGACCCGGGGCAGCACCATCGTCGATGACATCGATCTCCTCGCAAAGGCGTTCGTTGCCAGAGCCGGCTCGTCGGTCGACGACATCGCCGACGGTCTGCTTGCGGACTTTCGTGAGTCGACGGGGACGAGCGACGACGTCGCTCTCGTGATCGCTCGCTTGTAGACGAGCGCATCGGTTGCCAACGCCGACGTTGGTCACCGGCGCTCGATCAACCGTCGATGGGCACGGTCCACTCGAGGTCGGTACCGCCGTCGGCCAAGGCATTGACCTCCATCGTGCCGCCGAACTGGGCGGCGCGTTCGCGGAGATTGGCGAGACCGAAACCCGGCGTGGCGTCGGGGTCGAGCCCGATGCCGTCGTCGATCACGCGAATCGACAGGGTGGCACCGCTCTCGATCCCCAATCGAACGGCGACGGATGAAGCCCGAGCGTGGCGGACGACGTTCGAGAGCGCCTCGTTGATCGTGGGAACCAGATGCTCGGCCATTGACGGGGGAAGCGAGTCGATCTGCTCGTCGATATGGAGATCGACGTCGCACTGCACACTGACGTCGTGATCGAGGAGCAGATTCCGCACCTTCGTGCTGAGTGCCTCTTCCGGATTGGTGAGACGGAAGATCGACTCGCGTAGCACGACGATGGTCTCATCGAGTTCGCTGATCGCGCCGGTGGCGCGTTCCTTCAATCGGGTCGGATCGTTGAGCGCTGCCTGGAGACGCATGCCGGTGGCGAAGATCCGTTGGATCACGAGGTCGTGGAGATCACGTGCGATCCGATCTCGGTCTTCGGAGACCGCAAGCCGCTGGCGCATGACGGATTGCTGTCGCTCGGCGTTCAGCCGCTCGCTGACGTCGCGCACGATGGCCATGGTGTACGACGTGTCGTCGACGATCACGGGGCTGAGTGCGATCTCGACCGGAACCTTCGAACCGTCGGCCCGGCGGCCCATCAGCTGTGTGCGGACGTCGCCCATCCGCCGGACCCGTGGTTGGTCCTGGAATGCCTCGCGATGCTGGGCGTGTCTGCCGCGGAGCGAACGAGGAACCAGTGTGTCGATCGAGGCTCCGACCAGATCGGCTTCGGCGTAGCCGAACATGTCGAGTGCTTGATGGTTGGCGATCTTGATCGTGCCGTCGGTCGTAACGACCACGATGGCGTCGGGTGCGGCGTCGATGAACGCAGAGGACATCACGGCCGAACTCGCCGTCGGTGACACCGCAGCGGCGGAAGCGTGCTGGTCGTTGGCGGTGTCACTCATAACGGTTCTTGCTGCGCTCGTCGAGACGAGCCGCCAATGCTGCGGCCTCGGTCCGACGGTGCATCCCGAGCTTCGACAGCACATTCGACACGTAGTTCTTGACCGTCTTCTCGGCGAGGAAGAGCTCGTCTGCGATCTCGCGATTGGAGTGACCTTCACCGATGAGGTCGAAGATGCGTCGTTCCTGGGGCGAAAGGCTCTCGAGCATCCCGGCCTCGGTGCCCTTCAACCGCTCGGTCCCCATGCGGACCATGGCCGGATCGAGCAGCTGCGCGCCGGCGGCGACCTTGCGGATGGACTCGATCAGGTCATTGCTGCGGATCTGTTTGAGGACATAGCCCGCAGCCCCGGCTTCGGCTGCGTCGATCAGGGCCTGATCATCGGCGAAGGAGGTCAGCATGAGACACGCCGTCTCGGGGTGCTCGGTGCGGATCTCTCGACAGACGGCGATGCCATTGCCCTCACCCAACCGCACGTCGAGGACGGCGACATCGGGCAAGAGCTGTCCGACCAGGCGCAGGGCGTCGCTTCCCGAACCGGCCTGGCCGACGACTTGCATGTCGATTTCGGCGTCGATGAGGTCGCTCAGCCCAACGCGAACGATCTCGTGATCGTCGAGGAGGAAGACTCTGATGGGACTGTCACTGGTGCTCACGTTGGGATCCTCTGGCCGGGCCGGCGCCCCCAGTATCGAGGAAAAAGTTCGCGAGCGACACTTCGCGGTCGTTGGTCAGTCGCTGGAGCGGGGACCGAGCGGCTGCGAACCGAGTTCGGTGATGAGGCCGTCGAGCACGTCGATCGCTCGCTCGAGACGGTGTCGCTGGTTGGCCGTGCTGGCGCCATCGAGGCACATCTGCAGGCTCAACCCGGTTGCATACAGCTGCTGGACGATCGTCTCGGTGCGGTGATCAGTGGCGTCGTCACCGACCTCTGGAGCGCTGAGGCGCTTGTCGTCTTGATCACAGATCGTCACCAGAACAGCGTGAAGCCAACCGATTCTGCTCAATAGGGTCAAACGTCACAGGTGCAGTCATGGGCCGACGGTGCCGGAGTCGAGGCGGCAGCGGCGCTCGGCATAGCCTGAACACGATGATGGCGATGCATGCAATGTGGCCGCGAGACCGAGATTCCGTGAAGGGGGCGCGCATCACGAAGGAATCGGCGGCGAGGGTCTGGCGATTCGCGGAGCCCTACCGGCGCATGGTGATCGGCTTCCTGGCCATCACCACCGCTCAGGCGATGCTCGGTCTGGTGCCGCCGGTGCTCTTCGGTCGGATCATCGACGACGCCATTCCGAATGCCGACAAGCGACTGCTCGCGATCTTTGCCTTCTTCATCGTGAGTTCGTCGGTGCTCGACGGCGTGCTGGCGCTGGGCGAGCGGTACCTGTCGTCGCTGATCGGCGAGGGTGTCATCTACGACTTGCGTTCGGCGCTCTTCGATCACGTGCAACGTATGCCGATCTCGTTCTTCACCCGTACCCAGACCGGCACGCTCACCAATCGGTTGAACTCTGATGTGATCGGCGCGCAGCGGGCGCTGACGGCCACGCTCGGCACGGTGGTCTCGAACGTGATCACGTTGGTCACCACGCTGATCGCCATGTTCATTTTCGAATGGCGGCTCACCATTCTCGCCCTGATCCTCACGCCGTTCTTCGTGCTCCCTTACCGTCGGATCGGCACGATCCAACAGAGCATCACGCGCGAGTCCATGGATCTGAACGCCCAGATGAACTCGACGATGACCGAACGGTTCAACGTGTCGGGCGCGTTGCTCACCAAGTTGTTCGGCCGCCACGACGACGAGGTGCGCCTGTTCTCGAGTCGTGCGGCGCGCGTGCGTGACATCGGTATTCGTTCGGCCCTGTTCACCCGAGCCTTCATGATCATGCTGGGCTTGCTCGGCTCGATCGGCACGGCCCTCGTCTATGGGCTCGGTGGCCTCATGGTCATCAACGGCGACTTCAGCGTGGGCGATCTCGCCGCCATGGGCTTGCTGGTCGGCCGGATCTATCAGCCGTTGACGGGCCTGACCAACGCTCGGATCGACGTATTGACCGCACTGGTGAGTTTCGATCGTGTCTTCGAGGTTCTCGATGCACCGAGTCCGCTTGGCGATGCTCCCGATGCCATCGAGTTGGTCGATCCCAAGGGACGGATCGAGTTCCGCAACGTCACGTTCCGCTACCCGCTGTCCAACGAGACCATCATTCCCTCACTCGAGACGCCGTCGTCGACACTCTCCGATGCCGACGCCCGGCCCGTGATCGAGGATCTCGCCCTGACCATCGAACCCGGCACGTTGGTGGCGCTGGTCGGTCCGTCGGGCGCCGGGAAGACCACGATCACGAACCTCGTACCTCGCCTCTACGACGTCACCGATGGTGCGATCGTGGTCGATGGTCACGACGTTCGCGAGTACACCCAGAGTTCGCTCCGCAAGGCCATCGGCGTGGTGGTGCAAGACCCCCACCTCTTTCACGAATCGATCGCCGACAACCTGCGCTATGCCAAGCCCGATGCGACCGAGGCCGACATGGTCGCGGCGTGCAAGGCTGCGCAGATCCATGACGTCATCGCCAAGTTGCCGAGTGGGTATGACACCGTCGTCGGTGAGCGGGGATACCGCTTCTCCGGTGGCGAGAAGCAACGACTGTCGATCGCCCGGATGTTGTTGAAGGATCCGGCGGTCGTCATCCTCGACGAGGCAACCAGCCACCTCGATTCGGAGAACGAATCGCTCGTGCAGGCGGCGCTGGCCGAGGCGCTCGAGGGGCGAACCGCGCTCGTCATCGCCCACCGGTTGTCTACCATCACCGAGGCTGACCTGATCGTCGTGCTCGACGAAGGACGAGTGGCCCAGTCAGGAACGCACGACGAGCTCCTCGCCCAGGGTGGTGTCTACGCCGATCTCTATCAATTGTTCGTTCGTTGAGCCGGAGACCCGCCCCCCATGCCTGAACTCATGCGTCTCTCGCCGTCGAGGTCGGAAACACCGAGGCCAATCTGCTGGCAGCGCGATGGCTCATGGCCCTTTCGCTCGGCTTCCACATCGTGCTGTCGTGTCTCGGCGTTGGGGTTGCCGTTCGCGCTCGAGGGTGTCTTCTTCTTCCTCGAGGCGATCCTCCTCGGTTGTGTATCTCTACGGATGGAAAGGCTTGCCCGCTCGTCTCCACCTGGCGACGCTGGTGCCGATCGGATTGTCCGCCGTCTTCGGCACCTTCTGCATCTTGGCGGACAACGGCTGGATGAACGAACCGACGGGGTTCGACCTCGAGACCTACCGAGCCACCGGGGTCGTCACCGACATCGAGCCCTGGACCGCGATGTTCAACGGATCGGTGGTCCCACAATTCCTCCACATGCTTCCCGCCACCTACATGGTGACGGGATTCGGCGTGGCCTCGGTCTATGCCGTTGGTTGACTGCGCGGCCGGCGTGACCGGCTCCACCGTCTCGGTATGGCCATCGGCTTCACCGTTGGTGCCGTCACGGCCCCGATCCAGTTGATCACCGGTGACTTGGCCGCTCGGAACGTCGCCAGCGACCGGCCGGCGAACGTCGTCCACCTTGCGTTTCAGCTGATGGTCGGGATCGGCATGTCGCTCCTTGCGCTGCCGGCGTTCTCGGGCTGGAAGCGCTGGCGATCGGGCGACTTTCCGACCGCGACCTGGTGGTATTGGGCGGTCGCAGCCAGCGGGCCGGCGTCGGTGCTTGCCCTCGAGGCCGGATGGACCACCACCGAGGTCGGGCGTCAGCCATGGATCGCGCAGCAAGTCATGCTGGTCGAAGACGCGGTGACCCCACGCGATGGGATCGGTCTGGTGCTGGCGGGCTTTGTCGTCGTCTACCTCGGTCTCGGGCTCTCGGCACTCTTCGTGCTGCGGAGCATGTCCGCTCGGTGGCGCGCCGGCGGCGACCCACCGGCTCCGTATGGTCCGAATCCGACCTCCTTCGGTTGCGACGACGGCGACGTCGTCGCGGTGGCTGGTCGCTAGGTGTTGGCCGAAGCGGCTCCCGGCGGAAGGCTCGCTGTCCACCAGTCAGAGTCGGAACGACTCGAGCTTTGCCCGGATGGAGTCGCTCGACCCCGACCACTGAGGCAGAATCGGCGGGTGACCGAACTCGTCGACCTCACCGCCGTTGCCCAGTCCGAGCTGTTCAAGGCACGGAAGGTCTCGGCACGCGAGTTGCTCGATGCTCACCTCGCTCGAATCGAGAACCGCAATCCGACGCTGAATGCCGTGGTGGCGCTCGATCCGTCCAAGGCCCAGGAGCGGGCCGCCGTCCAAGACGAGGCCGTTGCCCGGGGTGAATCCTTGGGGCCGCTCGCCGCCCTCGTCACGGCTCACAAGGACCTCACCGACACCGCTGACTTCCCCACCACCTATGGGTCGCCCGTCTTTGCCGACCACCGGCCGAAGGCCGACAGTCTGATCGTTGCCAGGATGAAGGCCGCGGGTGTCTTGGCGGTCGGCAAGACCAACACACCGGAGTTCGGGGCCGGCTCACACACGCACAATCCTGTCTATGGCGTCACCCGAAATCCGTGGAATCCCGAGCGGGCTGCCGGCGGTTCGTCGGGCGGCGCCGCTGTCGGCTTGGCTGCCGGCATGTTGGCGATCGCCGATGGTGGCGACGCCGGTGGGTCGCTTCGCAACCCGGCAGGCTGGAACAACGTCGTCGGCTTTCGTTCGTCCTCGCGAGTGGTGCCCAGTGTCGCTCCGGGCAACGCCCTGCTTCCGTACCTCATCGAGGGCCCGATGGCCCGTACGGTCGACGACCTCCTCCTGCTGCTCGAGGTACTCGGCCAGCCCGACCCTGGCGATCTCCTCCACCGCAGGGTCGACTTCACCCTTGCCCGGACCCCGCTCGACCGGCCGCTGCGCGTGGCCTACAGCCCATCGCTCGGCGGCCTGCCCGTCGAATCCGACGTCGCCGCGGTGATCTCGAGCGTCCCCGAGTGGCTGACATCGATGGGTTGGAGCGTCACCGAGGCCGAGCCCGATTTCGCCGGAGTCGATGAGTGCTTCGAGACCGTTCGCGCCTGGTCCTACGCCCACGGTGCTCTCGGCTCTCTCGGTGATCGTCTGGCCGAGACCAAGGCCGTGCTGCGTGAGGAAGTGGCCAAAGGACGGGCGCTCGGTGCCGATGATGTCTGGAAGGCGCAGACACAGATGACCGAACTGTGGCGGCGTGGCGTCGACTTCTTTGCCGACCACGACGTGTTGGTCGCCCCGGTCAGTCAGGTCTCGCCGTTCCCCGTCGCCATGGAGTACCCGACCGAGGTCGCCGGTCGACCCATGGGCCGCTACATCGAGTGGATGCGCTCGTGCTCGCGCATCACGATGTTCGGCTTGCCGACACTGTCCCTCCCCGCCGGATTCACCGACGAAGGGCTGCCGGTCGGCGTCCAGGTGATCGGTCGACCCCTTGGTGACACCGAGCTCCTTCGTGCAGCCCGCGCCATGGAAGCCGCCCGCCCCCAACATCAGCACCGCCCCCCGGCCTGAGTGTCGGCGCTGGATGGTCAGTCTTCGGTCGCGTCCTCGGCTTCGACATCGATGGGGACGATCGCCACCTCGGTGATGACATGCCGGTTCACCGCCTTGACCGTGATGGTCATGCCGTCGAGCACGAAGACGTCGCCCGCTCGCGGAATCCGACCGAGATGGTCCAGGACCAGTCCGGCGACCGTGGTGTAGTTGCCCTCGGGAAGGCTCATGCCGATGTCATCCAGATCGTGGATCGGGTAGCCACCGGGAACGAGCAGTGTGCCGTCGTCGAGCGTCCTCACCGTGGCCGGGTCGGGATCGGATTCGTCGTAGATCTCGCCGACCAGTTCTTCGATCATGTCTTCGACCGTGACGATGCCCTCGGCTCCCCCGTGCTCGTTGATCACCAGAGCCATCTGGGCCCGGGCGATCTGCAGATCACGCATCGTCGGAAGCACCTTGGCCGATTCGGGGAACGCCGGTGCTTCTGCCACCACGGTGGCGACGGGCTGGGTCCCGCCGGCGAGTAGCTGACGGAGGTGCGCAACCCCCACCGTGGCGTCGAGGCTCCGTGCCGGGGCCACCGGTGCACGCGTGTGCCCCGAATCGGCCAGTTCGTACAGTGCCTCGGCACAGGTCATTTCGGTGTCGAGAACGAACACCGCGCGGCGAGGCACCATGATCTCGTCGAGCGTGCGATCGGCCACTTCGAAGGTTCCGTCGATGATGAGGCGCTGCTCGGCGGTGAAGCTGTCGTACTCGGAGATCATGTCGCGTATCTCCTCCTCGGTGACCTCCTCCCGCTGTCGGTTGGGGTCGCCGCCGAACAGTCGAACGGCGAGGTCGGTCGACTGCGAGAGCAGCCAGACGGCCGGTCGGGTCGCCGTCGTGAGCCCTGCGAGTGGTCGGGCCATGGCCATGGCCCAGCCTTCGGCGTGCTGGAGCGCGAGACGCTTCGGTGCGAGTTCGCCGAAGACCAGCGTGAGGTAGGCGAGCAGCAGCGTGATGACGATGACCGAAACCGGCTCGGCGGCTCCGCCGAGGAAGCCGAGGGGTTCTTCGAGCGGTGCGGCGAGCGAAACGGCGGCTGCTGCCGATGCCAGGAAGCCGGCCAGGGTGATCCCGATCTGGATGGTGGCCAGGAACTGGTTGGGTTGCCGAGCGAGCCGAGCGAGCGTCGCCCCGGTGGGTGAACGCTCTTCGAGGCGTTGCAGCTGACCTTCACGCAGCGACACCAGCGCCATCTCGGTCCCGGCGAAGGCGGCATTGATGACCACCAGCACGATGACGAGAATGATCTGCGGCAACTGTGCGGTCATCGGTCCATGCTCCCACGTTCCTCGCACCGGCTCGGCTCGATCGTGGTGGTGGTCATCACAGGTCGATGATCTCCTCGAAGACATCGCCGAGTCGCTCGGCGAAGTTCTTCTTGCGTTTCTTCTTGCTCGACTTCTTTCCGGACGAGCCCTTCGTCTCCCACGCTTCCATCTTCTCTCGGCGCTCGGCCTTCTCCCCCGGGCGCGTCACGGCATCGGGGCTCGCGTCCGCCGTGCGTGACCTGGCTGGGCGGGCGGCATCGGAGGCGAGTCGCTGCAGCTCGCCTCGATCGAGCCAGACCCCCTGGCAGCGGGGGCAGATGTCGAGCTCGATGCCGGAGTGAAAGGTGACGTCGAGGGTGGTGTCGAGGCAAAGGGGACAGTTCATGGAGTCGATCGTGGCAGGCGAGGGGAAAGCAGCAGGAAAGGGGACCGAAGGTGGTCGTTGGCGTGCAGCGGTCAGAGGTCGTCGACTTCGCGGCGGGCGAGCGCCAACGCATGGAGGTCGTCGTCGAGCCGCTGGAGGTGGTCATCGAGGCGGTTCGACGGGTCGGACCCGAGCGCCCGTTGGCGCAAGGCCTGAGCGGCGAGCAACTCGACGTCGGCGGCGGTGTTCAGCATCTGGCGCTCCAGCAGTTCACGACGATTGATGATGTCGTTCACGGCCTCGTAGCGCTCGCGAAGGCTACGGATTCGGTGGTCGAGGTCATCGGCCCCCACGCCGGTGCTCGCTCGCCCACGCTCGCGAAGGGCCAATTTGAGATCGTCGGCGATCTGTTGCGGCCCGAGCTGGTCTGCCGTCCTCGAGAGAAGCGTCGCCGCCTCTGCGGCTTCGATGAGCGCGCGGCGCAGATCGTGGAGGCGTTCGCTCACCCAAGCAGGCTGCGGGCCGGCGGCAAGCAACGCACTGGCGTCGTCGAAACGCCGCTGCCACTCGGGCAGCGGCGTTTCGGGGTCCGGGGGTGGCTGGCGCCGTCGAAGCACGATCGATCAGCGTTCTCTCCGGCGGCCGAGCGGGCTCATCGGGACATTGCCGCCACGGCGTCGGTGCCGAGGAGGGCGGCGATCCGGGCTTCGGTCGGCGGGTGGGTCAGGAACAAGTTGGCGAACTTGACGTCTCGCCCGGTCAGCGGATTGACGATGTAGGCCGTTGCCTGCGCGGGTGCGACGTCCATGGGAACACCGCGGGCCATCCGGTCGAGCTTTGCCAGCGCCGAGGCCAGCGGGCGGGGGTCCCCGACCAGCTCGGCACCCAGTCGGTCGGCCTCGAACTCACGGGAGCGAGACAGGGCCATCTGCAGCACGCTGGCGGCCATCGGGGCCACCATGGCGAGAACGAGGACGACGAAGGGGTTCGGTGCCTCGTCGTCGTCGGAACCAGCACCGAACATCGACGCGAACATGGCCATGTTCGCCAACATCGAGATGCCGGTGGCGACGGCGGCAGCGATCGACCCGATCAAGATGTCGCGGTGGCGGACGTGGGCGATCTCGTGGGCGACGACACCACGGACTTCGTCGCGATCGAGAACCGACAGCAGCCCTTCGGTGACACATACCACGGCGTTGCGTTCGTTGCGGCCGGTGGCAAAGGCATTGGGCTGGGCGTCGGGGGAGACGAAGAGACGAGGCGGGGTGATGCCGGCCCGGCCGGCGAGCTGCTCCACATCGATCTTGAGCCATTCGAGCTGGCCTGGCGGTACTTCGTAGGCACGGGCGGAACGCACGGCGAGCCGATCGGAGAACCAGTAGGAGCTGCCAACGAGGCCGAACCCGAAGAGGGCGCCGATGACCAGGCCCGTGGCACCACCGAGTAGGGAGCCGAGCAGGACGAACGTGCCCGCCAGGCCGGCGAGAAGGGTGAAGGTCTTCGCAGTGTTCTTGAACATACGGCGTTCCTTTTCAGCAGACGACGCAAATGACGACAATGCTGAACGTCTCCCCGCCCGATCACTCGGACTGGCCACGCCGGCTCATTGGGTGAGCGTGTTGACGACTGGCCTCGAGGGGTACTCCCCTTCAGTGGGGAACACGATACACCCCGTCGGAACCAACGACAATCAAAGCACCTAAGAAATCACACCTATTTCAAAGGGTCCGTTGATCCGGGCTGGAGGTCGGGGATCAGGGTCGTCGCGGAACGACTCACTCGTTGCCGAGGGTGAGAGGCCGGCGGACCGCTCCCGCTCGTTGGTGCGCGGCGACGACCTCGACGACCGAGCCCGCCTCGGCACGGATCACCCAGCTGGTGTGGGCTCGGTTCGGCGTGCCGTCGTTTCCGCTGTCGAACCGAGCCTGGGAGAAGCCGGCCAGCTGCCCGAGCTGGTGTCGATGGCTGGTGCCCTCGATGACGCTGGCGCCCTCCGGCAACTCGATGTCGGCCGTGACCGGGCGAACGATCGAACGCTTTGCCGCCCACTCGGTGACCGTGGTCGGGAGGTAGCCGGTGTTGGCAATACCGGCGTTGATTCGCCAGACACCGTTGCCGAGGTCGTCGGCCGTGAGATGTTCGATGGCGAGACAGGGCGAGGCGAGCGC
The DNA here is from genome assembly GCA_963698395.1 of uncultured Acidimicrobiales bacterium. Lineage (GTDB taxonomy): Bacteria > Actinomycetota > Acidimicrobiia > Acidimicrobiales > SZUA-35 > JBBQUN01. Next base: position 511,974 of record CAVOQQ010000003.1, on the reverse strand, counting down.
CTGATGGATCGCAAAGTCGGCGTGCGGGGCCACCTCGGCGGCCAGCATGGCATCGGGTGGATTGCTCCACGAGTGCAGTGAGTCCCAGCCGCCGATCTCGACCGGCCCGAGTTGGGGATGCTCGAAAGGGGTCCAGTCGACGTAGGCGTCGGGGTGGTGTTCGTCGAACCAGCGCAGGACCGCCCGTTCGATCTCGGGTTCGATCGTGACCCACCACAGGGAGGTCGGTGCCCGCTTGCCGGTCGCAGCGAAGATCGGGTCCCAGAACTCCGTCGTCCAGGCGTAGATGCCGAGGTGTTCGTACGCCCAGTCGTCACTGGCCCCCGACATCGTGTCGGCGCGATCCCACGTGAAGTCCTCGAAGGTCGAGTGGACGGGAAAGCCGGACAGCTCGGTGCAGCGGGCTCCGAGCTGCTCGAACATCCAGACGTCTCCCGGCGGGAGTGCCGCATCGGCCAGCGTCGACGACGGTCGCAACAGCACGCCGCCAAAGGTGTGATAGGCGTTGAACCCGCACACGTTGGGTCGGCTCGTGATCGCTTTCATGAGGGCAAGGGTCTCGGGCTCGCTGCCGGGGAAATCGCCGGCGCCGGTCACCGTCGTTCCCCAGCCGGCGGCGTAGTTCCGATTGAGATCGAGCCCCTGGACGGCGCGTGGGGTCGGCACGGTGTAGCCGTCGAAGTCGGTGATGAAGCCTTCGTCGAGCATGCGGTATCGCTGACGATCGCACAAGCCGGTGGGAGAGACCGGAATCATGAGTCGCTCGTCGTCGGGATCGGTGGTCCAGGCTCCGGTGGGATCGGCCACCCGCATGCTGAGAATCCGCCCATCGCCGGTGACGTCTTGCTTGTGGAGACCGGGCTGGGTCCAGCGATCGGTCCACGGCCACGGGCGGACACCGGAGCGAAGGTGTCGCGGGTCGTCGGCGAGGGCCAGCTCGGCTCCGTCGGGGTTCACCCGAGGCACCACGTAGAAGGTGCGGGTCTGGAGCGCAGCGGTCACGGTGTCATCCACCCCGAAACCGCTCACCAGGCGGTGCAACAGGTTGATGGCGGCGACGCCGGCCGTCAGTTCGGTTGCGTGGATGTTGGCGTCGACCCACATCGCCGGCTTGTTGCGGTGGTCACCCGTCGAACGATCGGTGACCGTTGCCAGCCAGATCTCACGGCCCTCGTGCGACTGGCCGATCGACTCGAGGTCGACGAGAGCGGGGAAACGCTCGGCGAGATCGTGCAGGAAGGCGGTCAACTCGTCGTAGCGGCAGAAGTGATCGAGAGGCGTGTCCACGATGCGATCGTACGGCTCGCGGGGATGTACCGGTTGCCTCGAACGACACACCGTGACGTGATTCGAACGGGCGATCTCGGAATCGAGTCGTGGCGTAGGACAGCACGAGTGACAACGGGCATGATGACGGGGTGATCGTGCATCTGATCGACGGGACCTACGAGCTCTTTCGCCAGTTCTTCGGGCGGCCGGGGCACATCAATGCCGCGGGCGAAGAGGTGGGCGCTGCTCGGTCGGTCCTGCGAGACATGCTCTACATGCTCGAAGACGGCGCAACACACCTGGGCGTCGCCACCGACCACGTGATCACGTCGTTCCGCAACGATCTCTACGACGGCTACAAGGACGGCGAGGGCCTCGACCCGCTGATCCTCACCCAGTTCCAGCCGCTCGAAGACGGCCTCCGAGCGCTCGGCATCGCGCTGTTTCCCATGGTCGAGTTCGAGGCCGACGACGCAATGGGAGCCGCCGCCGTCGTCGCCGCCGCCGACCCCCGGGTCGACAAGGTCATGATCTGCACCCCAGACAAGGACCTGGCCCAGGTCGTGCAGGAGGGGCGCATCGTCCAGTTCGATCGACGCCGCGAGAAGATCTACGACGTCGCCGACGTCATCGAGAAGTACGGCGTCCGCCCCGAGTCGATTCCCGACTATCTGGGACTGGTCGGCGACACCGCCGACGGTTTTCCCGGGCTGAAGGGCTGGGGGGCCAAATCTGCGGCGGCGGTGCTGGCTCGCTATGGGCACATCGAGCACATCCCGACCGGCGCCGGCCAGTGGGACATCACCGTTCGCGGCGGTTCCAAGCTCGCCGACACCCTGGCCGAGCAGCTCGACGACGCCTTGCTGTTCCGTCGGATCGCCACCCTCGATCTCGATGCGCCGACCATCACCAACGTCGACGAGCTTCGCTGGACGGGCCCCACCGACGACCTTGCCGCAATCGCCCAACGATTCGACGCACCCGACCTGCTCACTCGTGCGGCCGCGCTCGCCGCTGTCCGAGGGAGCGCTGGACAGTGATTCGAGACGCCACCGCCGACGATCACGCCGCACTCCTCGCGCTCAACGCCGCGAATGTGCCCGAGGTCGGCACGATGGACGCAGTCAAGCTCGACTACTTCTTCGACCAGGCGCCCTACTTCAAGGTGGTCGAGATCGATGGCGATGTCGTCGGCATGTTGATCGGTCTCACCGAGGCCAACACCGACTACCCGTCGAAGAACTACCACTGGTTCCTCGATCGCCATGACTCCTTCGCCTACGTCGACCGCGTCGCCATCGGCGAAGCCGCACGGGGGCAGGGGTGGGGGCCGGCGCTCTATCACGATTTCCAGGAATGGGCGGTCGCCAACCGGCGGCCCAAGCTCGCAGCCGAGGTCAACACCGAGCCGCCCAATCCGCGGTCGCTGCGGTTCCACGAGATCTTCGGCTTCGGCGAAGTCGACCGGTTCCGGCCTTATGGCCCCGACGAAGAGGTGGCCATGGTCATCAAGGAGTTGACCGACACGACGATCTATCGGGCCCGGCTGGTGCGCACCGTCGATCCGGCCTGCCCGACAGCCGAGGCGATCGCGGTGCGAGACGGTCGGATCCTCGGTGTCGGTACGGTCGAGGAGCTTTCTGTCTGGGGGCCGGTCAGGTTCGACGACACCTTTGCCGACTCGGTGCTCGTGCCCGGCCTGATCGAAGCGCACAGTCACGTTCTCGAGGGCGGCCTGTGGGCATTCGAGTACGTCGGGTACTTCGACCGGATGGGTGCCGACGGTGTGCTGCGCAAGGGTTGCACGAACATCGAGCAGGTGCTCGATCGCCTCCGCGAGATCAACGAATCCGACCCCGACCCCACCGAACCCTTGATCGCCTGGGGGCTCGACCCGATCTACTTCGACGGTGAAGACCGCTTGGTCGCCGCCCATCTCGACACGGTGAGCGAGACCCGGCCGATCTTCGTCTTCCACGCGAGTGCCCATCTGGCCACGGTCAACTCGGCCCTCATGCGCGCCGAAGGCATCGAACCCGGCATCGACGTCGAGGGGGTGCCGGTCGATGCCGATGGCCGGCCGATCGGCGAGCTGCAGGAGCCGGCGGCGTACTCGTTGGCCCGCACGGCACTCCAGAAGCTCTCGGCCGCCATCACCGAACCAGCAGCCATCGAGCGGTTCGGCCAGAGTGCCCGGTTGGCCGGTTGCACCACGGTCACCGAACTCGGAGCGACCCGCCTCGACTGGCCCGACACCATCAGCACCTGGAAGGCCGTCGTCGACGCTCCCGACTTCCCGGCCCGTGTGTCGGTGTTCTTCAATCCAGGCCCGGTGCATGCCTCCGTCGACGAGATCGTCGAACTCGCCAACGGCCTGGCCGCTCAGTCCACCGACAAGCTGCACCTCGGGCACGTGAAGATGGTGCTCGACGGCTCGATCCAGGGCTTCACCGCTCGACTGAACTGGCCGGGCTATCTGAACGGCGCCACCGGCATCTGGCTGTACGACCCCGAGCGCTTCCGCCAGTTGGTCGTGGCTCTCCACGCAGCCGGCATCACGATTCACACCCACTGCAACGGCGACCAGGCCGTCGACCTCTTCCTCGACGCCGTTGCCGAAGCGAACCGCCTCGCTCCCTGGATCGATCACCGTCACACCGTGCAGCATTGCCAGCTCACCACGCCGGCCCAGTATCGACGCATGGCGGCCATGGGGATGTGCGCCAACATCTTTGCCAATCACCTCTGGTATTGGGGCGATCAGCATCACGACATCACCGTCGGCCCTGATCGGGCCAAGCGCATGGACGCCTGCGGAACGGCGGAACGAAGTGGCGTGAGCTTCTCGATGCATTCCGACGCTGCCATCACGCCGCTCGGACAACTCCACACCATGTGGTGTGCGGTGAATCGATTGACGCCGAAGGGCCGAGTACTCGGCGAGGCCGAGAAGATCTCCGCCGAAGCCGCGCTCCACGCCGTGACCATCGGCGCCGCCTACCAGCTGCACCTCGACCACGAGATCGGATCCATCGAGCCGGGCAAGCGGGCCGACTTCACGGCGCTCAGCGATGACCCGGTGACGGTCGATCCGATGACGATCCGCGACATCACCGTGCACGGCACCGTCGTCGGCGGTGTGAACTTCCGCGCCGACTGAGTCGAGGGTCGGCCATCCGATGCAGCAGATCTGGGGCGGCCGTCGCGTGCCGATCACGCTGCTCGGTGGCGTCCTCGGGTCGGGAAAGACCACGCTGCTGAACCGATTGCTGGCCGAGGCCGACGGCCGTCGATTGGTGGTCTTGGTGAACGACGTCGGCGACATCGCCGTCGACGCCGCCCTGATCTCGTCGGCAACCGACGACGTCATCGAGCTGACCAACGGATGCATCTGCTGCAGCATGACCGACGGCCTCGGACAGGCCTTGGAAGACCTGCGCCGGCTCGCCGTGCCGCCCGATCAGATCGTGGTCGAACTCAGCGGCGTCGCCGAGCCGGCCCGGGTTGCGCCGTGGGCGTCGACGACCGGCTTCCGTCTCGAGGCAATCGTGGTGTGCGTGGACGCCGAGCGGATCGATCGGCAACTCGGCGACCGCTGGTTGTCCGACACCGTGCGGGCGCAACTGCGAGCTGCCGACCTCGTGGTGCTCACCAAGACCGACCTCGGTGCGGCCCCGTTCTCGCTCGCCCCGCACACGAACGCTCCCATCATCGAGGCGGCGCAGCTCCCACTCGACACCCTGCTCGCCGCGCACCGAGACGAGTGCTGGACCGATCGACGCCGGCGTGGCAGCCACGGTCGACTGGGTGGTGGCTTCGGTACGTCTTCCCGAGCCCATCGAGCCCGACGACCTCCGCCAGGCGCTCGCCGTTCTCCCGAGCGACATCATCCGCCTGAAGGGGTTCGTCGGCGATCGCTCGGGCGGTTGCTGGCTCGTGCAGGGGGTCGGCGACCGCCGAGAACTCCACCGTGTCGATGCGCAGACCGCCGGCGAACCCAGCAGCTGGGGCATCGTGGCCATCGCCACACCGGCCATGACGGTCGTCGAGCTCGACGCGAACCTGATCGCGTTGCGCAGCGCCCGTTCGAGCGAGGCCGACTGACGAGTGTTGCCAGGCCAGATCGGTGGTCCCATCGATGGGTACGGGTTCGACCCATCTGGTACCGGGTACTAGCTTGCCACCATGTCCTCGCACGTGGCCGAAGCACAGTCGTTTCTCGACCGACACTGGGACCCCGAGGGTTCGCTCGCCGACTGGCATGAGCTCGTGGTCGACAACGGCTGGGCCGCTCCTCGTTGGCCGGTCGAATGGTTCGGGCGCGGGTTGTCGAACGACGACGCCAAAGAGGTCGAGGCCCTCTTTGCCGCCGCCGATGCACCGGGGCCCGGTCACGACCGGACCAACCTGTGGGCGGGCACCCTTCTCGGCTACGGATCCGACACGCTCAAGCACCAATTCCTGCGCCCGCTGTTGCTGGGCGAGGTCGCCATGTGCCTGCTCTACAGCGAACCGGGTGCGGGCTCCGACCTCGCAGGCCTCAGGACCACCGCCGTACGAGATGGCGACGAATACGTCGTCAACGGCCAGAAGGTGTGGACCTCGGGAGCGCGTGGCGCCGACTATGGCATGCTCATCGCTCGCACCGATTGGGACGTGCCGAAGCATCGCGGGATCACGTTCTTCTGGTTCCCGATGAAACAGGAGGGCGTCGAAGTGCGGCCGCTGCGACAGATGACCGGCGATGCTCGCTTCAACGAGGTCTTCATCGTCGACGGCCGGGTCAGTGCCGACAACATCGTCGGTGGCCTGAACAACGGCTGGGGCGTGCTGCAGGCTGCGCTGGCCTACGAACGAGCGGCGATGGGTCGACCGGGCAGTCGGGCTCGCCAGCAATCAAGTGAGCGCGTCGACCGAACCGCCGAGGCGATGGGCCCGATCCCCACGCCCGATCTGTCGCTGGTCGACTTGGCGATCGACGTCGGCAAGCATGCCGAATCCCCGGTACGAGACGAGCTGGCTCGTCTCCACGCGATGCGCAAGGTCACCGAATGGAACGGCGACCGGGCCAAGGCCGAGCTGAAGATGGGCGGATCGTCGCCGCTGTTCTCGCTCGGCAAACTTGCCATGTCTGGCCTCCTGCACGAAGCCGGTCGGGCGCAGGGTTGGCTGCTCGGACCCGAAGGCGCCCTCGACGGCGACCAGAACCCGCGGGCAAGAGACGCCAACTACTCGCAATTGAACGCCTACTTCACGTCGATCGGCGGCGGTACCGACCAGATCCAGCGCAACATCATCGGCGAGCGGATCCTCGGCTTGCCGCGTGAGCCCGAACCCGATCGCGACAAGCGCTTCCGAGATGTCCCGGCCAACGGCTGAGCGGGCACGAGGTCTGCCCGCCGCGCTGCGTGATAGAACGACGTACCAATTCGCCAACAGATGGATGTGCCATGAGAATTCTGATCGCTGTCGATGACTCGTCCGAATCGGTGGATGCGGTGCACTACACCTACGCGACCTTCGGTGCCGGACACCAGCTCATCGTCGCCAGTGTGGGAGCCAACCCGGTGACGGTGCCACTGTCGCCCTTTGGTGTGCAACCCGACGTCGTGCTGCTCGGCGAACTGCGGGAACGATCCGAGAGCGAAGCCGAAGCCACTGCCCTGTCGGCAAGCGAGAACCTTCCGGTCGGTACCGAGATCGAGGCGGCCGTTGGTTCGCCTGGCCCGGCGCTGGTCGAGATCGCCATCCGCGACGCCGTCGACCTCATCGTCATCGGATCGCACGAACGCAGCATCTGGGAGCGACTGTTCCACCCCTCGGTCGGCCGCCACCTGATCGATCACGCACCCTGCCCCGTGCTGGTCGTCAGGGGCGAACACGGGTCGTAGACCTCAGCCGGCGCCGAGCTCCGAGGAGCCGAAGGCGACGCCGAAGCGGACGCACCAGATGACCACGGTGTCGTAGGTCTCGAGGTCGACATCGGCGGGGATGTCGTAGTTCTGCGAGCCGATGTTGCCTTTGAGGTCGCCCAGGTCGATGTAGTCGCCGTCGACGTCACTGCTCGGCGCGAGATAGACGTTGAGGTCTGGCCCGTTGTCGGTGGCGAAGTCGTCTTCCAACCGAAGAACTCGCTGCAGACCGCCATCGGTCAGCACGTTGGCCGTTCCCGAAGTGGGATGATCGCCATTGACGAACGTGCCGACAGCGGCGATGGTCGGGACGATGGGGGCGGCCGCCCCCGTCGTCGAGGTGGCATCGTCGTCGGGTACCTCATCATCAAGCGCGCCCTCGGTCGACGGGGGATCGGCAACAGTGGTATCGGCCGGGAGGGTCGTGGCCGCGAACGTCGGGGCGGCCTCCGCCACTTCCTCATCGATGAACAGCAGATGCACCCCGAAGACCCCAAAGGCCAGGAAGGCGATGACGGCGACGCCGACGACCCCCGCAGCGATCAGAAGTGGACGGCGACGCTTCGATACCGGTTCCATGCCAAAACGGAACTCCCGTCAGGCGTGGCGCATTCCCACCCACTTCAGCCGTCGGTCTGCTTGGCCCGACTCGGCGCAACTCGCGGCGGCTCGTTGGGTTGCTTCGGATAGACCGGCGGCCACGGTGCATCCATGAGCCCCGCCGCCATGTCGTTGGCCGACATCTCGAGCAGCGCAGCGATGCTTTGCGGCTCATCGTTGATCGTTGCCCAGGTGTCGCCGTCGGTCGAGAGGCGGTCGGGCACGGTCGCGATGGTGAGGTCGTCGGGCATGACGGTTTCGACGTCGCCCCACTCGATCGGTGTCGAGACTTGCGCGCCGACTCGTGGTCTCACCGACCAGGCGCCGAACACCGTCTTGTGTGGTGCGTTCTGGTTGAAGTCGACGAAGACTCGTCGACCTCGTTCTTCCTTCCACCATGCGGCGGTCAGCAGGTCGCCTCGACGCCGTTCGAGTTCGCGAGCGAGGGCGACGGCGGCCGCTCGCACCTCGTAGCTGTCCCACTCGGGGAGGAGCCTGACGTAGATGTGGAGGCCCTTCGAGCCGCTCGTCTTGACGAACGAGGCGATGCCGAGTTCGTCGAGCAGGGTCTTCACCTCGAGCGCTCCCTCTCGGATGCCATCGAAGGTGACGCCGGGGGAAGGGTCGAGATCGATGCGTAGCTCATCGGTGTGTTCGGGATCATCGGCGCGGTACGGCCAGGGGTGAAACCCGAGACAGCCCAGGTTGACCGCCCAGGCGATGTGCCCGATGTCGGCGGCGACCATGGCGTCGGATGTGGTGCCGTTGGGCGTGGACACGATCGTCGTCTGCAGCCAGTCGGGCGCTCCCTTCGGCACTCGCTTCTGGAAGAACGACTTGCCTGAGGCGCCATCGGGAAAGCGCTGCATGAGGGTCGGTCGGCCGCCCATGGTGTTCATCAGGGGCTCGGCGACGGCTTCGTAGTAGCGGACCAGATCGAGCTTGGTCTCGCCCCGTTTGGTGAAGAAGACCTTGTCGGGGCTCGAGATCTTCACCTCGTGACCCGCCAGTTCGATGATGACGTGCTCGCTCGAGGCCATGACGAAACGCTACTCGCCCGATCGACTTGGTATCGGCGGGCCGGACGAAGAAGCTGTGGCGCTCAGGAGGCGAGCGGGTAGGCCGAGGAACGAGGCCGCACCGCACGCCGACCCAGAAACCCAGCCTGGTTTTTCGCCGACGGAGGAGGCGAATCGCCGTGCGATGCCTGACCTACCGGCCGACGTCCTTGATCGACGTGAGGAGGGGCCGCACGGTCTGCTAGAGAGTGGGACATGCCTTTCGTCGAAGCCAACGGTGCCCGCTTGTTCTACTCCGAGACCGGCGATCCCGCCGGATTCCCGGTCCTGGTGATCGCGCCGGGTGGGATGAAATCGGCCGATGCCCTCTGGACAAACATGCCGTGGAATCCGCATGATCGACTCGGCGATGGCTTCCGGGTGATCGGCATGGATCAACGAAATGCCGGGCAGTCCACGGCGCCGGTGTCGGCGAATGACGGCTGGGATACCTACACCGCCGACCAGTTGGCAGTGCTCGACCATCTCGGCATCGATGAGTTCGCGGTGATCGGCATGTGCATCGGTGGCCCCTATGTGATGGGGCTCGTGAAGGCGGCGGGCGCGCGGGTGCGGGCGGCGATCATGCTCCAGCCAATCGGCCTCGACGACAACCATCAGGCGTTCTACGACATGTTCGACGCCTGGAAGGCCGACATCGCCAGCGACCATCCCGAGGCCGACGAGGCAGCGTGGAACTCGTTTCGGTCGAACATGTACGACGGCGACTTCCTGTTCAACACCACGCCTGATCAAGTGGCAGCGACGTCCACACCATTGCTCGTCGCCATGGGCAACGACCTCTACCATCCCGAATCGACCTCTCGGGCCATCGCCTCCCTCGCTCCGAACGTGACCTTCGTCGAGCAGTGGAAAGACGACGATCATCTCCCGGCGGCCGATGAGGCCTTCGGAGCGTTCCTCGCCTCGAACACCGCGTCGTGAGCGCCGGGCCTCTCGATCGCGAGCGGGTGGTGGAGCTCGCGAGCGAGATCGACACCGACTTCGGCCGACGAATCGACTTCCTCCTCGAGATCGACAAACTGAAGACGGTCATCCGTCGAAGCCGGATCGCCGACAGCTCTCGGTTGGAGAACACCGCTGAACACTCGTGGCACCTGAGCATGGTCGCCATGGTCATGGCCGAGCGAGCCGACACCGCGGTCGATCTCGCCCGGGCCGTCGCCATGCTGCTCGTCCACGACATCGTCGAAGTCGATGCCGGCGACACCTTCGCCTACGACACGGCCGGTCACGAAGACAAAGAGGAACGTGAGCGAATGGCTGCCGACCGGATCTTCGCCCTCGCTCCTCTTGGGGTCGGCGGTGAACTACGAGCGCTGTGGGACGAGTACGAAGAGCGGGCCACGCCAACGGCGCAGTTCGCCTACGCCTGCGACCGCCTCCAACCGATCATGCTCAATGCAGTGACCGGCGGCGCGAGCTGGCAAGAACACGGCATCAACCAGAGTCAGGTGCGAGCCTTCAATGCGCCGGTCGAGCAGGCATCGGGCGACTCATGGCGATTCGTGTGTTCGCTCATCGACGCCGCTGTTGGCGAGGGGGTACTCGGACCGGAATGAGCTGACGCTGGGGAACCCCGATCAAGCGCTGCCACCAGGTCTGAGGCTCGACATACGGGGGGCGCTGTCTCGGCGTCGGTGATGACTGCTTCCTACCCACGGTCACCAGTTCACCACACGAAACGCTCCCGCGCCGAACGGGGCGCCCATTTTGGGGCCAAGGACCTAGTGAAATCGGGTCAACGGTCTCATGGACAGGAATCAGCGAGACGAGAACGACACGCTTGCGGTTGGTGAGACGTCGGCCACGCGGCCGGGAGCGGTCTGAAAGTTCCAGTACAGATTGGTGTGGGCGATGACCTGATCGACCGGTGGTGCTCCCCATTCGGTCAGGTCTTCGGTGGTGTGAGCATCGCTCACCAGGGTCGTGTCGTAGCCGCGGGTGAAGGCGCCATGCAGCGTCGAGCGGATGCACGCATCGGTTTGGGCCCCGGTGATGATCAAGCGGCCGACCCCGCGCGCCGCCAGCTCGTCCTCGAGGGTGGTGGCCTCGAACGAATCTCCGTAGGTCTTCGTGATGACGGGCTCGCCGTCGGCCCATTGCAGCGCCGGGATGTACGCCCACGACTCGCTGCCGACGGGCAGTTCATCGCTGGAGTGCTGAACCCAGATGACGGGAACGCCCTCGCTGCGAGCTCGCTCGACGAGGGTGGCGATGTTGCTCACGACCGAGTCGATCTCGTGAGCGCCGTCGACGACGCCGTGTTGCATGTCGATCACGACGAGTGCGGTGTTGGGGCGATGGTCGAGTGTTGTCATCGTGGTCGTCCTCGGTTGGTGGTGGATTCGGTCATCACGACGCCGGAAGCACGTAGGTGCCCTGGGCGACGGCGGTCGGCTTGGCCTCGCGGTCGTCGACCCAGAGTCGGACGGTGCCGATGACGTTGCGCCGGCCGGCGCTGTCGAGTGTTGCCTTGGCCCACAAGACGTCACCGATGGCCGGTCGGAGGTAGCGAATCGAGAGTTCCGACGTGAGCGACATGAGTTCGATGCGTCCGGTCGCGTTGAAGACCATGAACCAGAGCGCAGCGTCGGCCAGGCTGAACTGCGTGGGGCCCGAGATGAACCCGCCGGGACGCAACGATGAGGCGTCCGGGGCGATGCGGGCCGTCACCCAGCCGTCGCCGAGTTCCACGCACTGGCTGGGCGAGCCGGGAAAGGCGGCTCCTACCTCGGCGTTGATGCGGTCGGGCGTGAGCGGTGCGGCCATGGACGCGACGTTACTCGGGGGAGAGAACCGCTTCGACACTCGATTGTTCGGGTTCGTCGAGCTGGTCGAAGGTGCACTGAGCCGGCGTCTTGTCGGGCCGCCAGCGCAACAGGTTGGTGACCTCTCGGAAGCGTCCGTTCAGCGTCGAGCCGTACTTCACCTCGACCACGAGCTCGGTGCGGAGCGGTACCCATGAGTGATCCTTCTCGCCACTCCAGCGATGCGGTGCCCCCGGCATACGCCCGTCTTGATGGGCCTCGGCCTCGGCCCACGAGCGCCAAGGATGGTCGGCGAGCGCATCGACGGTGAACGGCGCCAGTTCGTCGACGAGTTCCTTGCGTCGCTTGGCCGTGAAACTGGCACACACCCCCACGTGCTGCAGATCGCCTGACTCGTCGTGCAGGCCGAGCAGCAGCGAGCCGACGCCCTCACCGTCTTTGTGCCACCGGAATCCCGCAACCACGGCGTCGGCACTGCGAACGTGCTTCACCTTGAGTTGGCTGCGCTTGTTCTCGGCATAGGGTTCGTCGATCGGTTTGGCGATCAGGCCATCGAGGCCGGCACCCTCGAACACTCGGAACCAGCGGGCCGCCACCTCGGTATCGGCGGTGGTGGCCGTGAGATGGATGGGCGGCTGCACATCGGCCAGTGTCGCTTCGAGCGCCGCGCGTCGCTCGGCGAACGGCAGCGAGCGGTAATCGATGTCGTCGAGGGCCAGCAGGTCGAACGCAACGAACGATGCCGGGGTCTTCTCGGCCAACATGTTCACCCGGCTCTCAGCCGGATGGATGCGCTGTTGGAGCCCGTCGAAGTCGAGGTGGTCGTCGGTGATGAGGATGATCTCGCCGTCGACGACGCAGCGCTCGGGAAGCGATGCCTTGATGGCGGGCACGAGTTCGGGGAAGTAGCGGGTGAGGGGTTTCTCGTTGCGAGAGCCGAGCACCACCTCGTCACCATCGCGGAAGACGATGCAGCGGAAGCCGTCCCACTTCGGTTCGAAGAGCAGGTCCGTGCGATCGGGGATGCCCTTGACGGCCTTGGCCAGCATGGGTTTCACCGGCGGATTCACGGGCAGGTCCATGGCGGCAGCGTAGTCGCCGGCCTTCGAGCGGGTCAGTGGCGTTCGCGGACAGCCCGGCGGTTGCTCTTGATCGTGTACATCTCCTTGTCGGCGGCCGCCATCAGATCGTCGAGCGAATCGCCGGGGCGAAGCGAGGCAAAGCCGACGCTGGCGCCGACTCGCACCTGGTACGGACCGATCAACATCTCCTGCTCGATGGCATCCGACAGTCGTTTGGCCAACGCCTCGAGGTGACCCGGCACGGTGGTGGCAACGGCAACGGCGAATTCGTCGCCGCCCAGGCGCGCCGCAAGGTCGCCGGGCCGAAGCTGGTGCTGGAGGCGGCGAGCCGTCTCGGCGAGCACGGCGTCCCCGACGTGGTGGCCGAGCTCGTCGTTGATCGCCTTGAAGCCATCGAGATCGATGAACAGCAATGCCGAGACCGTCGAGCCGAGCTGGCGTTGGAGACCGGCGCGAAAGCCCACGCGGTTCGGCAGGCCGGTGAGCGCGTCATGCGCCGCGGCGAATCGGAGCTGTCCGACTTCGCGACCGTTGTGAAGCGCCGAGAGCAGCACCTCGGCAAAGAGCGAGTGACCATCCAACTGCTCGACGGTGCTTCCCTCCCGGCGATGGAACAGATGCATCTCACCGGTTCGATTGCCGACGAGGAGCCGGTGGGCACTGAGGAATCCCCGTGCTGCTGCTTCGCTCCACACACCCTCACTGCCGTCGTGGTCGATCTCCACCATGGTGTCTTCGACACTGAGTGCCAGATGCCCGGTGCTGTCGAGGAGCTCGACTCGATCGAAGGCGAAGTACTCGGCGTAGTCGCCGACGAGTCGGCCGAGTTCGAGCTCGATGTCGTGGGAGCGCTCGTTCGAGGGATGGGTCAGTGTCGTCGCCGAGATGATGAATCGGGACAGCGCACGCTGTGCCTGGGCTGCGGCCCGTCGATGGGCGGTCGGCCGAGCGGTGATGAGCAGGGCCGGCAGGGCGTCGAAGGTGATGAGCCGGGCCCGAGCTTCGAAGGCGGTCGACTCTTCTCGTTGACCGACCACGTCGAACGCGAACGGTGCCTCACTGGCAACGAGCGTCGACTCGATCGCCGGCAGGTCGGGTAGGTCGCAGCTCGCTCGATGGTGTGGCGATCAGGTCGCTGAAGGCGCGATTGCACCACCGGATCGTCCCATCGGCGCAGATCAACACGGCGTCGGGGAGCAGATCCAGGCAGCCGAAGTCGAGGCCGTGCGCGTCCGTGCTCACGGTTTGAGTGTCGACAGCGACAAACGATCGTCGCTAGTTCGGACGACCCGTTGTTCGATGGTCGGGCAGGAGGCGTCAGGTACGCAGTGCGTCGAGATCGATGTCGTAGAGCTCGGCGACGTTGCCCCCGAGAATGGCTTTGCGCTGCTCCTCGGTGAGGTTGGCGGCGTGTTCGACGAGCATGGCTTGTGACCACGGCCACGTGGAATCGGAGTGTGGGAAGTCGTTGGCCCACATCAGGCGGCGCCAGTTCATGTCGTTCGCCTGTTTGAACGCCGTCCAGTCGTCTTGGAAGGTCACGTAGATGTTCTCGGCGAAGTACTCCGACGGCGCCTTCGAGAAGCTGACACCGGGAGCCATCCAGTTGCGATGCCGGTTGTAGGCGTGGTCCATCCGGTACATGTAGTGCGGAACCCAGCCAGCGTCGGCCTCGACGCACACGACCTTCAGATCGGGGAAGCGCTCGAAGACCCCGCCGAACACCAGCGTGCCCATGATGTCTTGGATGCCTCGGATGATGCCGAGAAAGCTGTTCAGCCGTGAGCCCCGGGGCTTCCCGCCACCGAGCGACGAATGTCGCGACGTGAGGATGTGGAAGCTGAGCGGCAGACCCAGGTCGATGGCCGCCTGCCAGAACGGGTCCCAGATCGGGTCGTCGTAGTCCTGCTCGATGCCGGGTTCGCCGGGCATCATCACGCCACGCAGGCCGGCCTCCTTGATGGCGGTGATGTCGGCGATGCCCTCCTCGACGCTTCGCAGCGCCGTCTGCCCGCAGCCAAGCAGGCGGCTCGGCGCTTCGCTGCAATAGTCACTGATCCAGCGGTTGTAGGCGTCGAAGCAGGCCTTCTTGAAGTCGACGTCTCGGTGATTGCAGATCACCATGCCGACGGTGGGATAGATGATCTCGGCCGAGACGCCGTCTCGCTCTTGATCGGCGAGCCGGTAGGTGGCGTCCCACCCCGACTTGTGGAGCTCGTCGAACATCACGCCGTTGACCGTGATCTCCTCGGCCGCCTTGCCGGCAGCGGCAACGAGGCCCATCGAGATCGGGCGCATGCCTTCGACGACGAACTGGTCGCCCCGGACCGGGTCGGTGACCATCGACGGTGCTCGGTCTCGAAACGCCGGGTCGATGTAGGCGGTGTAGCAATCCGGCGGCTCGGTGATGTGCGAGTCGGCGCTGATGACGGGAAAGCGGAAGCTCGAACCGGTCGTGGTGGGCAGATCGTCGATCGTGGTCATGCCGATACTCCCGCGGGTGCGTTCTGTGCGCCTCGAATGAGCTTCCCCGGCGTGGCGCCGGTTGCTTCGCCATCGTTCATGATCTCGGTTCCGGCAACGAAGGTGTTTCGATAGCCGTCGGCCCGCTGGAGCAGCCGGCGACCGCCGGCCGGCAGGTCGTAGGCCACCTCGGGTGCGTGGAGCATGAGGTTGTCGAAATCGATGACGTTGATGTCGGCCCGATAGCCGGGGGCGATGACGCCTCGATCATGGAGACCGACCGTCTCGGCGGTCATCCGGCACTGCTTCGCGATCAGTGTCTCGAGCGGGATGCGACCGTAGGGCCGGTCTCGGCCCCACCACTGCAGCAGCGTGGTTGGGAAGCTGACGTCGCAGATGGTGCCGACGTGGGCGCCGCCATCGGACAGCCCGGGCACCGCCGCCGGGTGCAGCAGCATCTCTCGCACGACGTCGAGGTTGCCCGCCGCCCAGTTGAGGCTCGGAATGTAGAGCATGGACTTGCCCTCGGCCTCGAGCACCCAGTCGTAGGCGACTTCGGCCGGTGCACGACCCTCGCGCTCGGCCGTTGCGCCGACCGAGTCGTTGGGGTCGGGCTCGTAGTTCGGTGGGTCGCCGAGTCGGAACATGTGGTTGAACGCGTTGACGGCGCGCCCACCGAGCACGCTGTTCTCGGTGTGGACCTGCCCGATGATGGTGGCCCGAAGCTCGGCTTGGCGCAGGCGGCCCACTCGCTCGGCCAGCGGCAGATCGGCGATGTCCTTGTAGGCCTGGGAGAACATGAACGGATTGAGCGTGGTCTGCAGGCCGAGCAGCAGACCGACGGCTCGTGCGCCGACCTGGCCGCGCATGGTGATCCCCTCGGCGGTCGCAGCGGAGAAGCCATCGAGATGTCGGCGCCAGTCGTCGGGCCGCTTGGGGGCCTGGGCGATGGAGATGGAGATCGGACGGCCAGACCGTTCGGCCATCGCCCGGAAGATGGTGGTCTCGGCCTCGATGTCGATGAAGTCGCTGACCACTTGGAGCACGCCCTTGCCGGCGGCGCCGAGCCCTTGCGAGATGCCGACGAGTTCGTCGATTTCGGCCTTCAGGGTCGGCGTCGGTTCGCCGAGGCTGGTGCGGTGATTGAGGGTGCGACTCGTGGTGAACCCGAGGGCGCCGTCTTCCACGGCCTGTCGGGCCAGTTCGGCCATCTCGGCGATGTCTTCGGGGCTGGCCGGCTCCTGCCTTCCGCCTCGTTCACCCATGACGTGGAGCCGCAGCGCCCCGTGGGGAAGCTGAGCACCGAGGTCGATGTCGCGCGGTCGGGCGTCGAGGTAGTCGAGGTACTCCGAGAACGACTCCCACGCCCAGGGCAGGCCTTCGTGGAGTGCGGTGCCGGGTATGTCTTCGACGCCCTCCATCAGCTGGATGAGTCGCTCGTGGTTGTCGGGACGAACCGGGGCGAAGCCCACGCCGCAGTTGCCCATCACGACCGTGGTGACGCCATGCCAACTCGACGGGGCGAGGTGCTGGTCCCAGGTGGCTTGGCCGTCGTAGTGGGTGTGGATGTCGACGAAACCCGGGGCAACGAGGTGACCCTCGGCATCGAGTTCACGTTTCCCGGTCCCTTCGACCTTGCCGACGTGGGTGATGACGCCGTTGCTGACGGCCACATCGGCGGTGGCGCCGGGGTTGCTCCCGGTGCCGTCGATGACCGTGCCGTTTCGTATGACGAGTTCGTGTTCGCTCATCGTTGTCCCCTCTTGGCCGGACGGCCGGGCCGGGTGGCCCCGCTCGTCGCTCGCTCCTCGCTCACGAGTTCCCCCTCGTTTGTGCGATTCGCTCGGTTGTGATGTGGTCGCGACGCTACTCGGGGCGGCGAACCTCAACCAAGGCGGTCGAGGATGTTCGCCGTGATCTGCTCGATCTGCTCGTCTCGGCCCGCCAGCCCGTGGGCCCAGTCGGTCGAGCCCGACGTGATCACGGTGCCGCCGCCGGGTGAGGTGTAGGTGCCGAGCATCGCCTGGCCCGCAGCGATGCGTTTCACGTAGGCCTCGTCTCGCGAGTCGAACACTCGATTGGCGAGGAACTCGATCTCGGATGGTTCGTCCGGCTTGGGTGGTCGCGCCGCAGTGGTTCGGGTGAAGTGCGCCGCAGGCACCATGCCGAGGATCTCGAACGATCGACGGTGTGCCGTCGGTGCCCGTGGGAACGGGCAGCCCATCGACGATCGTGTACTCGCAGCCATCACACTCGTAGCCCACCGTGGTTGCGCTCGCACCGAGCACGTCGCCGTAGTCGACGCCGGTTCCCTCGAAGATCCAGTGATCGGGCCGATACACGGTGTAGCCACCGGCACCGTTGGTGACCCGCTTGCCGATGCGGTGGTAGCCGCCCCGGGTGAAGCTCACACCCGTCATGTGGTTCTCCGGGTCGACCGATCAGGTGGTCAGACCAGATGCTCGTGAGCTCGCTCATCCGATCGGTTTCGTACACCGGATCTTGTTTGTACATGCCCTTGTAGCCGACCATGACCGACGCCGACCCGCCGACCGGCTCCTCCAGCCGCACCTGCCACAGCGCGGTGTTGCCCGAGAAGAAGGCGACGTTGCCGCCCTTGGCGATGAAGCCCTCGACCGTGTCGCGCATCGGACCGGACCAGTACTCGTCGTGCCCGACCGAAAGTACCAACCGGTAGCGATCGACGATCGATGGATGCTCCTCGAGATCGGCGTTGGCGATGACGTCGATGCCGTAGCCGTTGCGTTCGGCCCAGGCGATGAAGGGCCACTCCCAGTCGGGCCAACCGGCCGACCCTGCCCACGGCGACAGGTGGTTGAAGCGGAGGTAACCGACGTGGGTGTTCATGTCGTGGTCGGGCGGATGGGTGGTGGTGACTCGGCGCCCGGCCCCGCGTGGCTTGAACAGGTAGCCCGCGAGCCATCGGACGTTGGAGCGACGACTGGGTTCCGCCGTTGTAGAGATTGCGACCGCCGAAGTCGTTGTAGGCATGCCAGGTGTTGGTGGCGAGTTGGAGCAGGATCGTGTTCTTCGACGCAGCGGTGGGGCGCACGACGAAGAAGGCGTGGCTCTGACGGGTCTTGCCGTCGACGTCGATGGTCAGCAAGACCTCGTAGTAGCCCGATGTCCAGTCGGCGCCGGTCGCAACCGTGGCGGCGCTCGGCCAGTTGCAGCCGTTCGCCGACGCGTCGAGCGGCGTCGGGTGGTCGCCTGCATCGACGGTTCCCGTCCAGAGGACCGTGCGTTCGGCCCCGACCCGTGCGATCTCGACATCGACCGGGCGGTCACCCGCCGACGAGAGATGGAGCGCGACGTCGCCGCCGGGCGAAACGGATTGGGGCCAGCAGTATCCGGTGACGGTCTCGATTGCCATCCCCGCAGCATGACACGTCGGGATCGGGTCGGTGAAAGAGGCCGGGCGGGGCGGTCGTGTGGCACGATGGCCAGATGATCTCTGCGTCCTCGAGCGACTTGCCAGCCGACGAAACGCCGGACCGCCATGCCGGCCTCGAGGCCGAGCCCGATCACCGTTCCGAGACCGAGCACGGCAACGAGTGGGACGAGTACGCCGAGGGTTGGGATGATGATCCGTACGTACGCAGCTACGCAGCGGCGGCCATGACGTCGCTGCGAGACGCCGTGCGACTCGCAGGCCTGTCGCTCGACGGAGCGACGATCGTCGACTTCGGTTGCGGCACGGGCTTGCTCACCGAGCAACTGGTCGACGACGGTGCGATCGTGACGGCGATCGACACCTCGACCGCGATGCTCGATGCGCTCGAGGCGAAGATCGCCGAGCGCGGATGGTCCCAGGTGGTGACCGGAGCCGATCTGCCTGCGGGTCGAGAAGTGTGGGACGTGGTTGCCTGTTCGTCGGTGTGTTCGTTCCTCGACGACTATCCGGGCACCGTCGCCCAGTTGGTGGCGCGACTGCGCCCGGGCGGCCTCTTCATCCAGTGGGACTGGGAACGGACCGGTACCGATCCGCATGGCCTCTCGGTCGAAGAGATCCGTAAGGCGCTCACTGGTGCCGGGCTCGTCGAGATCACGGTGGCAACGGCCTTCGAAGTCGAGATCGGCGGCGACACGATGGCGCCGCTCGTCGGCCACGGGACTCGCTCTGTCGACTGATCTCCCCCCACCGGTGCACCGCAGGCGTCGCCCGGCGTCGAGCCCTACGATCCGGCCATGAGCTACAGCTTGCAGATCGTGGTGGATTGCGTCGACGCCCATGGCCTGGCCGACTGGTGGGCCGAGACCCTCCAGTGGGTGGTCGAGCCCCAAGACGAGGCGTTCATCCGGCGAATGGTCGACGAGGGTCTTGCCACCGAGGCCGACACGGTTCGTCACCGGGGCGCGCTCGTCTGGCGCGGCGCCGCTGCCATCCATCCAGACGTCGAACCGACGCCCGACCGCCTGCGCATCTTGTTCCAGACCGTTCCCGAGCCGAAGGTGGTCAAGAATCGACTCCACCTCGATCTGCGCAACGTCGGCGACGACGTCGAGGTCGTTCGGTCGTCGCTCGTCGAGCGAGGAGCCAGGGTGCTGCACTCGGGACGCCAAGGGCCCCACGAGTGGGTCACGATGGCCGACCCCGAGGGCAACGAGTTCTGCGTGTGAGGCCCACCGCAGCCTCCCCGCTTCGTTCTCTCCGTTTGGCCCGGGTCAGCGGCGGAAGTCGAGGCCTTCGAAATCACCGGAGGTGCGCCAACGGTCGATGTACTCGAAGTACGCCACCGGGCCCTCGGGGTAGCCCAAGCGGTTGAGCAGCCCCGCTCGTCCGGCGTCCTGGCCCTCGTTGTTGTAGTAACCCGGTGTGCAGGTCGGATCGGCACCGAACGTGCGCCCACCGGCTTCGAGTTTCGCCACCCAGGCCGCCTCGGCGGCGGCATCGACCTCGACCTCTCGGGCACCGATGGCTTCGGCGTGGCCGATGATCGCCCCGATGGTCTTTCCCGCCTCGGTGAGGTTGTGCGGCACGTTCGAGATGAGGTTGGCGCCCTGCGACGGCCCGACGACGAACGCGTTGGGGAAGCCGTGGACGTGGATGCCGTGGAGGCTCATCATCCCGTCGGCCCAGTGCTCGGAGAGCTTCTCGCCGTTGCGACCGGTCATGTCGAAGCCGGCGCGGCGAGTGAACTCGGTGCCCACCTCGAACCCCGACGCATAGATCAACAGGTCGAGCTCGAAGTGTTCGCCGTTGACGACGACACCGGTCTCGGTGATCTCCTCGACTCCCTTGCCATCGGTGTGGACCAGGTGCGCCGTCGGCACGTTGTAGGCATCGAGGTACTGGTCGTGGAAGCACGGGCGTTTGCAGAGCTGGCGGAACCAGGGCTTCAGTGCCTCGGCGGTCTTGGGGTCCTTCACGATGGCATCGACCCGGGCCCGGATCTCGGCCATCTTCTCGTCGTCGGACGCGTGATAGGCCGCCAGCATCGCTTCGGGGCCGAAGCCGTTCTCGGGATGCTCGAGAACCTTGTCTCTGATCCGTTGCGAGATGTCGGTCCAGCCGTCCATCACGAGATCCTCATCGGCGAAGCCGCCGGTCTGGAGTGTGGTGAAGTTCATCAGCCACTCGTCTTGCCACCCAGGCTCGAGGGTGGCGAACCAATCGGGGTCGGTCGGAACGTTGTTGCGAACGTCGATCGAGCTCGGCGTTCGCTGGAACACGAAGAGTTCGCCTGCGTCCCTCGCCAGAGGCGGCACGCATTGCACCGCTGTTGCCCCGGTCCCGATGATGCCGACCCGCTTGTCGGCGAGGTTCACCATGGGATCGCCGGCGGGGCTGCCACCGGTGTAGTCGTAGTCCCAGCGACTGGTGTGAAAGCTCTGGCCCTCGAAGCGCTCGATACCGGGGATGCCGGGAAGCTTGGGCCGGTGGAGCGGCCCGGTCCCCATCGCCACGTACTTGGCCCGCATCTCATCGCCTCGATTGGTGCGGATGATCCAACGCGAGCGGTGCTCGTCCCACTCCAGATCGGTGACTTCGGTGGACAGGCAGGCGTTCTCGTAGAGGTCGAAGTTGCGTCCGATCCGCCGGCAGTGCTCGAGGATCTCGGGGGCGTGCGTGTACTTCTCGCTCGGCATGTGGCCGGTCTCTTCGAGGAGTGGGAGGTAGATGAACGACGCGGTGTCGCACTGGGCGCCGGGGTAGCGATTCCAGTACCAGGTGCCGCCGAAGTCGCCGCCCTTTTCGATGATGCGAACGTCGTCGATGCCGGCTTGCTTGAGCTTCGCGCCCGTCACCAGCCCGGCGAAGCCACCCCCGATGAACGCCACGGTGACCTCGTCGAACAGCGGTTCGCGCTCGACCACTTCGACGTAGGGGTCCTCGAGATAGTGGGCGAAGCGTCCGACCGGTTCGACGTACTGCTCGTTGCCTTCGGCCCGGAGTCGCTTCTCCCGCTCCTCGTCGTACTTCGCGCGAATGGTTGCGAGGTCGAGTTCGTCGTTCGTGGTGCTCACGGGATCAGGTTGACGCGGAGCGACGGCGTCGTCAAAGCGCCGGCCGAACCGCCGTCCAGAACGGCCTCACCGGGAGGGCACCCACCGTCGAGCGGTGACGGGCTGCTCGCAGATTGGCCCATGGTCCCTTCCCCGTGGTTCGCTGCGGGCGCACCATTGCGTTGACGACTGAAAGTGGTGTCCGATGGGACGAGCGACGACCGCAGCAACCGAAGCGAGGCCGACCCCGCCGCCGTGCTTCTGCGACGATCCCGAACCGGTCACGGAGCTCGGACTCGACGAGTTCGACCCGGAGGGTGTCGCTCGCGTTGCCCGGGGCCTGGCCAACCCCGCCCGAACGGCCATCGTCGCGATGTTCGCCGACGCGGTGCCCAAGATGACCGGCGACATCGTCCTCGCGTCCGGTCTGGCCCAATCGACGGTGTCCGAACACCTTCGCATCCTTCGTGATGCCGGCATCCTCGTCGCACTGCAAGACGGTCCACGGGTCTGGTACTGCCTGCGTCGATCGGTGCTGCGGTCGTTCGCCCAGCGCATCGCCGAGCGGGCCTCCTGACCAGCGGCCGTCGGGCCGGCCCACAACAGGACCTTCTTCCCTATCGTCCATCGCCGATCGACGAAATCATCTCCAGTAGAGATTCGCCAACAGGATCCCATCTGGAGAACAGAACTCGGGTGGGGAACGAAGAAGAAAGAAGAGAAATCATGAGGAAACGACTGTCGATGCTCGGGTATGCACTCCTGGCTGTCGGGATGATCTTCGTGGTCGCCGGCGGTGTCGCCTACACGAAGGTTCAGGACGGCTATGGCTCGCTCCAGGCCTTCAGCGAACAGCAAAACGTCGAGCTCAGCTACAACGAAGACGGTCAGCTGATCGATCGGGGCACGACCGAGGGAGCCGAGGCAATCATGTCGTTGCTGGTCGACGACTGGCAGTACCCGGTGGTCGAGTCGGACCTCGATCCAGCCGATCCGCTGGTGAACACCGGCACGGAGTACATGTTCCAGATGGCGACCGTGAGCTTCCACGTTCTGCACGGCACCCAGACCATCACGCTGGCCGAGGACGTCGAGTACAACGGTGAGGTCTTCCCCGCCGGTGACTACGACTTCGATGTCGACGGCAAGTACTGGACCGACTTCGACCGGATGCACCCGCTCGAGGGCCCCGCCCGTGAGATGGCTTGGACCGGCACCGTGCACGGTTTGGTCGGTGAGTTGGGCGTCGGCACGGTCACGCACTCCACGCTGCAGATGGGTCTGGCCCTGAGCGGACTCTTCGGTGGCCTGGGACTCACGTTCCTGCTCGTCGGCGCCGGCATGGTCTGGGCTGTGCGGGCGAAGGACCCGCTTGCCTTCCCCGACACGGTCCCCGAAGCCTTCACCGCTGACAGCGATTCCCTGGCAACCGTCGGCTGACCGCCATACGCCGGGACCTCTGGGCCCAACATCGTCTGCCGATCCCCTCCCTCAGCGGAGGGGATCGGCGCGTTCAACCGACCTACGCTCGCCGACCATGAAGCACTTCAATGGTCGAGTGGCCGCCATCACCGGCGCCGGTTCGGGAATCGGCCGGGCACTCGCCGTCGATTTGGCCGAGCGAGGCGCGATTCTTGCCCTGAGCGACATCGATTCCGAAGGCCTCGCAGCAACGATCGCGCTCTGTGAAGCAGTCGGCGCCACGGCGACGTCGCGAATCCTCGACGTCGCCGACCGCGAGGCGGTGTACGAATGGGCCGAGCGAGTCGTCGACGATCATGGCCGAGTGAATCTGGTGATCAACAACGCCGGTGTTGCCCTGTCGTCCACCGTCGAATCCATGACCTACGACGACTTCGAATGGTTGATGAACATCGATTTCTGGGGCGTGGTCTACGGCACCAAGGCCTTCCTGCCGCACCTCAAGGCCGGCGGCGATGGGCACATCGTCAACCTGTCGAGTGTCTTCGGACTGGTGAGCATCCCTTCGCAATCCGCGTACAACGCCGCGAAGTTCGGGGTACGTGGCTTCACCGATGCGCTCCGGATCGAGCTCGAGATCGAACGATGCGGCGTGTCGGCGACCACGGTCCACCCCGGCGGAATCAAGACCAACATCGCTCGCAGTGCCCGAAGTGATGCAAGCGCAGCGCTCGTCGGGCTGGGTGATGGCGATGACCCCGATGCCTTCGATCAGATCGCTCGCACCACCGCCGAGGACGCCGCTCGCCAGATCCTCCGAGCAGTCGAGAAGAACAAGCGGCGTGCTCTCATCGGTGGCGACGCCCGGGTCTTCGACCTTGCCGGCCGGTTGCCTGCCGGTCTGTACCAACGCGTGCTGATTCGCAACGGTCGCCGGAACCGCCGCTGACGTAGCATCGCGGTCGTGGCCGCAGCGAAGACCGAGTCGAAGAACTCGCCAGATGGATCGACCCTGGTCGATACCCACCTGGCCGGCCTCCCCGAACCTCAGCGATCGACCCTGCAAGCGCTGCGGTCCACGCTGCTTTCGATCCTGCCTCACGCCGAGGAACGCATCAGTTACTCGATGCCATGTGTCTCGCTCCAGGGCAAGGCCGTCGCCGGCTATGACGGATTCGACGACCACTGCTCGTACTTCCCTCACAGTGGCAACGTGCTCCAGACCATCTCGGGACTCCCTGGCGGCTCGGTCGCCGGCAAGGGCACGCTGCAGTTCCCGATCGACACACCGCTACCGGTCGGTCTCGTTCGCAGGTTGGTCAAGGCCAGGATGGCCGAGATCTCCGAGGTGTCGAAGGGCAAACGGTTCGAGTTCTACCCCGACGGTCTCGTCAAGGCCGAGGGGTCGATGCGCGACGGCCGGCTCCACGGCGCCTGGCACTGGTATCGCCGGGACGGATCGTTGAAGCGAACGGGCAGTTTCGTCGACGGTGAACAGGTCGGTGTGTGGAAGACCTATGCCGCCGATGGCTCGCTGACCAAGACGAGGACCTACTGAGACCTCACCGGTCCGACAACCTTGGCAGGTCGAACGTCAGCAGCCGCCTCCGGTGCTCGGGCGGTCGGGGATCGAGGGGTCGACGATCTCGATGTGTACGTGCGGCCACGAGGGGTTGGCGGTCAGATCGTCGATCTGGGACGAGAACGGCAGCACGTGAGCATTCGGCGCCAGAACGGTGAGGCCGGCCTCGACCCGATCGCCCTTGCGAACGGCCACCCCGGTGATGTGGAGGATCTTCACTTCCCACCCCGGATGGCTGTCGGGCTCGATCACCACGAAGTCGTCTCGGTAGTTGCAGTAGAGCGTGTAGCCGCCCGCTCGCAGCACGGTGCCGGTGACCGGCGACGTGATCGGCAGCAGCGGATTGACGGCGACATCGGCGGCGCCTCGAGCCGCCGTGTCGCGATTGCGGCTGGCCAGTGTGGTCGAAGGGATCGGTGTCTGGATCGGGTCGAGCGGCCGGGCGGCGTCGTTGGTCGACTGGTGGTAGCCGATGCGCTCGACGGCGATCGAAGGAGCCAACAGGACCACGTCGTCGAACGAAGCGAACGGAGCTGGTTCGAGCAGCGACACCTGGCGGGTGGTGTTGGGGCCACGGCCTCCGAGACGGCAGCCCCGACCGGGGACGCCGTCGGACGGCAATGGATGCTCTGCGACGAACTCGGTCGACGCAGCGAAGTAGAGCATGGTCTCGGCCCGCGTCGCCCGACCGTCGGCGAGCTCGCCCATCCAGTAGCCCCGGCCGGCGTCGTCGGGTTCTCGATCGAGAACGTTGCGATAGATCAGTTCGAGAAAGCCGTCGTCATCGACCGCACCGTAGGTGGACTCGAACTCGCTGCCCCCGGCGAACGAGTCCACGACGATGGCCATCGTGGCGCATTGTTCGTATTGCTCGACCCAGTAGAGCGCGCCGGCAGCGTCGGGGACTCGGTCGAAGAAGGCCCAGTAGAGGCGGAACAGGTCGGCGTGTTCGGTGGTCAGTTCGTCGAGGGCAGCAACGTCGTCGAAGGTCAGCACCGCTCGCTCGACGTCGTCGGTCTGCGCCGAGGCCGCTGTCGTGGCGGCGGCAACGAGCACGGTTGCGAGCAGCGCCATTCGGAGGGCGAGCGCTGGTCTCGAGGCGAGTACGCTTGATCTGGCGAGGCCGAGTTTCACCGGCGCGACGCTATCCGGCGGGCCTGTGGACGACCCACCGGGCAGGCAATAGGGTGGCGGGCATGTGAGGGGAGGGACATCGTCACATGCCGACGTCATCGGCGACCTCGGGTTCGCAATCCAAGGCGTTGCTCGGCGTTGCCGCGCTCGCGGTGATCGTCGCGGTCGGGGCACTCGGTGCGGTGTTCGTGCTCCGGTCTTCGTCCGGCGACACCGCAGCACTGGAGTCGGTCGCCGAACCTGCGCCGTTGCGAACAGCCGGCACCGAGCCGACGCCCAACGGCGATCGCAACGAAGAGATCGAGCGGGCATCGAGCGGCGCCGAGACGCCGAGCGATCCAGCTCCAGATCCAGCAACGTCGACGACCGATCCCATCGCCGCCGCCTACGAGGAGCTCTGGATGATCAGCCGAGCATTCATCGGCGGAAGCGATCCCGTTGGCCTCATCGCCACCTTCACCGACCAAGTGGGTCCGTTCCCCGTCGCCGACGATGCTGCATTGGCGTCGTTCACCCTCGATGTCGATCGCGAAGAACGCGACCGCGAGGTCCGCATCCAGTACCGAGCTGCTGTTCGCTACTTCAGTCAGCAATCGGTCGACGAGGTGGTGGCGCTCTACCGGGAGCAACTGCCGTCGATCGATCTTGCCGAGCGCGAGAGCCAGATCGGCAGCGATGACGATGGCGAGTTCATCGACATCGACTTCGGCAACTTCAGCGACCATCCCGACCCGCTGATCTGGTGGGCGAATCTCTCGCTCCAGGTACGCGCCGACGACGCCGGAACCTTGGTGAGGATCTACTACACCGTGACCCGGACCGAAGCCGCGGTGCCGACCGGCCTCCTCGCCGAGATCGAGGCCGGATTGCCCCTGGCCGATGGCTATGCGTCGACGAGTGTTTCGGTGTCCGGCTTCGCCGGCGACCCCTACGCCGAGCCGGTCAGCTTCACTGTCGACATCACCGCCACCGCCACGCTCGACGCCGGCACGGCCGGCGAGGCCGAGGAACTGGCTCGCCTCGCCGACCACGCCACCACCACCGGCCATTGGGCGGTCGATGAACAGACCGAGTCCGGGGTGTGGCTCGACAGCACCGAAGACGACGAACTTCGTACCTATCTCACGCTCTGGCTCACCGAGACCGAGACGTTGGCTCGTTACCACTACTCGTGACGGCTCATGCCGTCGGGGGACCTCCGCAAGGGCTGCTGTGATCGTCGGAAGTGTCCTACGATCGGTGGCCGGGGAGCTTGGGGCCGACACGATGGGAAGAACGATGACGACCGAACCTCCGGTGCACCCGGCTCGAGCGTTCTGGCAGATCATCGAGACCATTCACGCTGTGACCTACTTCGCTCCCGAGTCGATTGGCGCAGCCAAGGCCGCAGGCCTGAGGGGCTTTTGGATGGGCTACTTCGGCTTCCGCGCTGCCCCGCTCGGCGCGGTCTCCGCCGGCGTCGTCGAGGCGGCGTTCGCCAACTTCGCACCATCGATGGTCGAGCGCTCGATTCCCGACGCATGGCGATTTGCCGACCCTGCCGACCTCGTTCAGCAGCGAGCGGCGGCTGCCGCCTCCGCCTTGCGTCGCATCAGTGGCGAGGCCGAGCGCGTATCGATCGACGTCGACGGTCAGCTTCGATCCCTCGCGGCTCGCGGTGACGCGCTCGCTCGGCCGATCTATTCCGCAAACCGCTCCGTCGACCGGTTCGATGACCCGGTGCAGGAGCTTTGGCAGCTCTGCACCACGCTGAGGGAACAGCGCGGCGACGGTCATCTCGTTGCGCTGGCGTCGCATGGCGTCAGCGGTATCGAAGCACACCATCTCCTGGCGGCCGATTCCGGGGTGGACCCCGACGTCTTCTTCTCCAACCGAGGCTGGTCAGACGCCGAACGCGAGGACGCTCGCCACGACCTCGTGAGTCGGGGATTGCTCGACGCCGATGGTGGCCTGACCGACGCCGGGGTTTCCCTGCGCCTCGGGATCGAGTCGTCGACCGATGACCTCGCGCCCGTTGCCGCTCGTCCGGTTGTCGAGCGGCTGGCGTTGCTTGCTCGTGGTGTTGCCGCCTCTGGTGTGCTGCCGTTCCCGAACCCGATGGGGCTCCCCGCCCTCGGCGCTCACGTCTGATCGAGGTCGAGCCACTTGGACTCGGTTTGCGGTGCTGCCGTTTTCAAGGCCTCGAGGAGATCCAGCGGGTCGTCTCGGTCGATGAGGAGGTCGCGATTCGAGGGCTTCAGGAGTCGATCATCGATCGAACGCTGGAACCACGCGAGCAGGGCGTCGAAATAGCCGTCGACGTTCAGGATGCCGATGGGCTTCGAGTGGATGCCGATCTGGGCCCAGGTCGCCACCTCGGCCAGTTCTTCGAGGGTGCCGAGGCCGCCGGGGAGCGCAACGAACGCGTCGGCTCGTTCGAACATCTCGAGCTTGCGCTCGTGCATCGAGGACACCTCGATCATCGTGGTGAGGTGAGGATGGCCGACTTCGCGGGGGAAGAGGTCGGTCGGCATCACGCCGGTGACGGTGCCGCCGCCGTCGAGCACGGTGTCGGCAATGAGGCCCATGAGGCCGACGGCCCCGCCGCCATAGACGAGTCCGATGCCCCGCGATGCCAGCAGGGCGCCGAGGGCCACGGTCGCAGCGGTGATCTGCTCGTTGGAGCCCGGCGACGAAGCGCAGTACACGCAGATCGACTCGATCCGGTTGGTTCCCGGTTCCCGTGGTGCAGTCGATGGAGTCGGTTCGGCCATGGTGGCACTCTACGCAGGCCCACAAGCGTCCCTCGGCGCGCTCACCAGGCCGAGATCTCGAGCCCGACTCGACCGCAATGGGCTCGTTGGCTCGACGGTCATCTGTCGGTGGGCTTCGTCCTGAGGCGCGCGGCGGCTAACCTCAGCGGCCGTGACCGACCACCTGTTGCAAGAAAAGCTCAACGACCTGAAGGCTCGCAAGGAAGAGGCACTCAATGCCGGTTCCGAACGGTCGGTTCAGCGTCAGCATGATCAGGGCAAGATGCTGGCCAGGGAGCGGATCGACTATTTCCTCGATCCGGGATCGTTCAACGAACTCGACATGCTGGCTCGCACCCGGTCACCCGAGGCGACCTCCCGGCCCTACACCGATGGTGTGATCACCGGTTGGGGCACCGTCGATGGCCGCAAGGTCTTCGTGTTCAGCCAGGACTTCACGATCATGGGCGGATCGCTCGGCGAGGTCTTCGCCGAGAAGATCCAGAAGGCCATGGACCTCGCGCTCTCGGTTGGTGCTCCCTTCATCGGCCTCAACGACGGCGCCGGTGCCCGCATCCCCGAAGGGGTGGTCAGCCTCGACGGCTACGGCGGCATCTTCTTCCGCAACGTGAAGGCATCGGGCGTGATTCCCCAGATCAGCGTCATCCTCGGCCCATGTGCCGGCGGCGCGGTCTACAGCCCGGCCATGACCGACTTCATCTTCATGGTGCGCGAAACCTCGCACATGTTCATCACCGGTCCCGACGTGGTCAAGACCGTCACCGGCGAAGAGGTCACCCTCGAAGAACTGGGTGGTGCCGGTTCGCACTCGTCGAAGTCGGGTGTTGCCAACTTCGTTGCCAACGACGAGAAGCAGGTGCTCGACGACGTTCGTTACCTGCTGTCGTTCCTCCCGGCCAACAACCTCGAAAGTCCGCCACGCGCCGACGCCACCGACGATCCCGATCGTCTGTGTCCCGAGCTCGGCGACCTCATGCCCGACAGCCCCAACATGCCGTACGACATGACGAAGGTGATCACCACCGTCGTCGACGACGGTGAGTACATGGAGTATCACGCCAACTGGGCAAAGGCGATCACCTGCGGGTTCGCCCGTCTCGACGGCCAGCCCGTCGGCATCGTGGCCAACCAGCCGATGATGCTCGCCGGCGTGCTCGACATCGAGTCGTCGTCCAAGGCCGCTCGTTTCGTCCGGACCTGCGACGCTTTCAACATTCCGCTCGTCACCTTCGTCGACGTTCCCGGGTTCTTGCCCGGCGTCGATCAGGAATACGGCGGCATCATCCGCCACGGCGCCAAGCTGCTCTACGCCTACTGCGAAGCCACCGTGCCCCGTATCCAGGTCATCACTCGCAAGGCCTACGGTGGCGCCTACGTGGTGATGGACTCCAAGAGCATCGGCTCCGACCTCGCGTTCGCCTGGCCAACGGCCGAGCTCGCGGTCATGGGCCCCGAGGGTGCCACCGACATCGTGTATCGCCGTGAGATCCAGGCCGCCGCAGATCCAGCCGGGCGTCGAACCGAGCTCATCAACGAGTACAAGGAACGCTTCGCCAATCCATGGGTGGCAGCCGAGCGTGGCTACATCGACGACGTCATCGATCCGGCCGAGACACGCATCAAGCTGATCGCCGGCCTGAACATGCTCCAGTCGAAGCGGGAAGATCTGCCGCAGCGCAAGCATGGAAACGTGCCCCTGTGAGCCCGGCGTCGATCGTTCCCGATCCGACCGACGAGGAGGCGGTGGCCATCGTCGCCGCCATCGAGATGGCCTGGCCCCGTCCCGCTGGTAGCAGCCAGTTGCCCGACCAGGGTCCGCCCCGCTGGCGGTTCAGTGGCCGCTGGTGGAGCCAACCGACGATCACCAGCCGCCGCCGTCCCTGACCGACGTCGGCGCCGACCTCGGCCCGCTCGATCTCAGACCGACGATGCTCGGCACGGATCGACGCGATCCGCGCCGGCTCCTCGAGCGGGCAGGTGGACGCAGAAGGTCGTGCCGCTCCCGGTGACGCTCGATACGTCGATGCGTCCACCATGGCGTTCGACGATGCCATGGCAGATGCTGAGACCGAGACCGGTTCCGTGATCGCGGGTGGTGAAGAACGGGTCGAAGCAGTGCTCGAGCATCTCGTCGCTCATGCCCTCACCGGTGTCGATCACCTCGATGACGGTGCCGGTCTCCTCGCTGTCGGCTCGGAAGGTCAGCGTGCCGCCGTCCGGCATGGCGTCGATGGCGTTGAGTGCCAGGTTCACCAAGACCTGGCGACACTCGGTGGGCTGCACGTCGAGCGTGAGGCCCGGTTCGGCGTCGATTTGGATCTCGATGGGCTGACCTGATCGGCTGCGCTGCGAGCTGACGAGGTCGACTGCTTCCGCAATGATCTCGCGGGCCGGGAGCTCGGACGTCTCGGAATCGGTTGCGGCGTCGGTGCCTGCGAAGTCGCGGAGCCGCTGGTTCAAGCTCATGGCATGCTCCAGATTGGAGCGGATGCCGTCGACACGAGACCGTGCTTCATTGCCGAGGCTCGGGTCTTCATCGAGGAAGTCCAGCATCCACGCAATGGGAGCGAGCGAGTCCTGCAGGTCGTGGGTGATCCCGCGGGCCATTCGCCCGAGCGCGTTCATCCGTTCCGAACGCGCCATCTGTCGTTCGGTCCGGTGCAACGTCGCAAGTGCCCTGAGCAGCCGGGACCCGAGGACGCGGAGCTCTTCGTCGAACACGGCAAGCCCGGCCGCCGCACGCTCGATCCCGGTGATGTCTCGCTGCACGGCGATCAGGTGCGTGGTTCGTCCCTGCGCATCTCGCAGGTGCGTGATGATCCACTCCAGCTCGAACGGCGTGCCGTCTCGGCGGTAGTTGATCTCTCGGGCAATGAAGTCTTCCCCCGCATTGATCGCCTCCTTGAGCCGATCGAGGGTGGAGCGTCGGGTACGTGGGCCCTGCATGAATCGTGGTGAACGCCCCAGTACCTCCGAAGCCGAGTAACCGGTCATCTTGGTGTAGGCATCATTCACGTAGAGGATCGTCGGTCCCGGGGCGTCGAGATCTGGCGTGGTGACGATCACTGATTCCTCGGCGAAGCCGGCGGCGAGTTCGAAGAGGTCTCGGCTGCGCTCGACCGGTGGCGTGGGGGACTCGATCTGGCGGATCATCGGGGACGAACCCATCGGTGCCTCACAACGTGGGAGATTCGGAACGGCAGAGCAGCTTGCTGACTCGGCCGTACACGTCGAACGTACCGCTCCGAGGAGCGCTCGTGCAAAGGCCGGACGCGCGCTGGTCCCGCCTGGTCGCGAACGTCGCAAGCGTCGGGAGCTAGGCTCGAACAGGAAGCGAACGGTCGAGGGTCTCGACGAGGAGCAGGCAACCAGATGGCTGATCGATACTGATGGCCGACCGTCTGTCGGTGGTCATCGTGGAGGACCACGCCCTCGTCCGTGAGGCCTTGGTGCAAAGCCTTGCCAATAGTGCGGTCATCGAGATCACCGGCGCCGGTGACACGCTCGAAGCCGGTCGTCGGCTCATGGGCGAGTTACGCCCCGAGGTGGTCGTCACCGACTACCACCTGCCGGATGGCGTCGGCACCGCGCTTGCCGAGCATGCCCGGGTTGCAGGACTGCCCTGCCGAGTGTTGCTGTTCACCGGGCGTGACCGTCGATCGATCGTCGAGGAAGCGGTCGCTGCGGGCTGCGACGGATTCGTCAACAAGAGTCAGAACCTGGCTGAACTCGTCGATGCCATCGAGGCCGTTGCGCACGGTGCATCGGTCTTTCCTGACGGGTTCCTCCGTCAGCTGGCCCGTGGCGACCGGACGCAGGTCGGGGCCACGCTCACCGATCGTGAACGACAGACGTTGACGCTGCTGGCCCAGGCGAGGGGGGCCGAGCAGATCTCGAGCGACCTCGGGCTCTCGATCCACACCGTTCGAAGTCACATTCGCTCGATCCTCGTCAAGCTCCACGCGAGATCCCAACTCGAAGCCGTCGTCACCGCCGCCCGAGCCGAGTTGGTCGACTTTCCCGGCTGAACCACGCCGACCGCGCTGATCCCTAGGCAGCAAAGGCGATGTGGGGGATTCCATCCGGGCTCATGGTGATCGATGGGGCCACACCCACCGGCGTGGTTCCCGTTTCGGGAAGTCCCCGAACAACGGCCCGGAGGGCAGCACGGGGTAGCTCCATGTCGAGCTCGACGGGGGAGTGGTTCCGCTGGATCTCGAGCCCGAGGCCCACCCATGCGCCGTCGATCGCCAGGGTGAAGATCTCGTGGTCGCGATCGATGGTGACGAAACAGAACTTTTCGTCGGCGCTCGGTGCCAACTGCCTCGTCAGGACGGCAGCGAGTTGGGCGTCTCGGACCTCGTCGAGTGTCGCGAGGTAGGCACCGACAACGGTCGTCGTGGTGGCGTTCATGAGACCAGGTTGAACCAGTCGACTCGATCGGGGATCCCCCACCCGCATCAGCGGCGTCTCGTCAATTTTGACGAGAGCCGGTTCGACCCTGCGCACCGGGTCGAACGTGTGGGTCACGAAGCGATCGGTGTCCGATACGGCGAGTAGCCTCCGAGCATGGGCCCCCTCTCCGACCTGCGTGTGCTCGACCTGGCGACGGTGCTCGCCGGCCCAGGATGCGCTCGCTACCTCGCCGACTACGGGGCCGATGTCATCAAGATCGAACGCTCCGGCGTAGGCGACACCGCCCGAAACCTTGGCTGGCGTGATCCGGCCGACGGTGAGACCTTCTTCTTCAAAGGAGCGAATCGCAACAAGCGATTCATCGAACTCGATCTGACCGCACCCGATGGCAAGGAACGATTTCTTCAACTGGTCGAGACCAGCCGGGTCGTCGTCGAGAACATGCGGCCGGGCAAGCTCGAGGCGCTCGGCCTCGGTCCCGACGTGTTGCATGAGCGTCGACCCGATCTGGTCATCGTCCGCGTGACCGCCTTCGGCCAGACCGGGCCGTATCGAGACCGGCCGGGATTTGCCACGTTGGCCGAGGCCATGTCGGGCTTGGCGTCGATCAACGGCGACCCCGATGGTGCACCGACGCTTCCGCCGATCGCTCTCACCGACGAAGTGACGGCCCTGGCAGCGGCGTTCGCCACCATGGTCGCTGTCCACTCCGGCGTCGGCCAGGTCGTCGATGCGAACCTGATCGATTCGATGATCCAGATGATGGGGCCGCTTCCCTCGCTGTTCCTGCAGACCGGCGAGCTCCAGCCTCGACTCGGGTCGGGACTGCCGTACTCGATTCCGCGCGGCACCTACCGCACCATCGACGACCAGTGGGTGGCCGTCTCGACGTCGGCCGACACGGTCGCTGCTCGGGTGATGGAACTGATCGGGCTCGGTGGCGATCCTCGGGTGGCAACGGTCGGCGACCGGATGGAGCATCGGGATCTGGTCGAAGCGCGGATGGTCGCCTGGGCCTCGGAGCGCACGATGGCCGAGGTACTTGCGGCCTTCGAGCAGGCCGATGCCGCCGCGGCACAGGTCTACGACATGGCCCAGCTCTGCGCCGACCCGCACATCGAAGCGCGTGGCACCTTCGCCCGCTACGAGGGATACCCGATGCCCGGCCTCATCGCGCAGCTGTCGGCAACACCGGGTGAGGTTCGCCATGGAGGCCGCTCACTCGGCCACGACACTGACGAGGTGTTCGCCGAGCTCGACGACAAGGCCGACGACTCTCTTGGCGACTGACCGGTCAGGTCAGTCGACGGCCGCAGTGGCGACTTCGATGCGGTCCTGGCGCCACTCACGAGCGGCCCCGAGGGCCGTCTCGGCCGCGGCCATGATCTCGTTCGGCGAGAAGGCATGAGCCGGATAGCACGCAACGCCGGCCCACAGGGTGAGACCCTGCTGGGCACCGAGCAGCTGTCGGCGGATCCGCTCGACGGTCCAGATGGCGCCGTTCTCCGGTGTGTCTTCGAGCAGCAGGGCGAAGTAGCCGTTGCGAAGACGGCATGCGGTGTCGGCTTCGCGGAGCGTGACTCGGATGGCTTCGGCAACGAGTTCGGCGTCGGCATCGGACTGGTTGCCGCTGGCAACGCCTTCGACGACCTCGAGCAGGATGATGGCGACCGGGCGCAGATGACGGCGAGCAGCAGCGACGCGAGAGTCGAGCGCCACGGTGAAGAAGCTCTCGCTGAACAAGCCGGTGGAGGGGTCGGTGAGCGCGTCGGCGTCATCGGGCTCGCCGTCGAGCGAAGCCTCGTTGTTGAGCTCGGCGATCAAACGGTCTTCGGTCGCCGCCGCGTTGGCACGGACGGCTCGCAGCTCGTCCTCGACCAGGCGTTGGACGGCAGCCTGTTCTTCCAGGCGCTGAGCAAGGCGGACGCCCGCAATGCCGGCGGCCAGGGCAAGAAGGCCGGCTACCGAGCCGAAGATGGGGACGTCGAGGATCGTGGCGATGATGCCCGCGGCCAGGCCGAGGACACCAGTGATCAATCCGGGTAGCGACTCTCTTGCATTCATCACAGACTCCATCGGCTGAAGCGCCGACAACTCAAGGAGTAGGCCAGGTATCCGATTCTCTCACGCGCGGTGGCCTTCGCGCGCTCATGGCTTCGATCAGAGCCGTTGCGATCGGGCCGCCATGGCGAGCTCGGCCACCTCGGCGATGATCGTGCCGATGTCGAAGTCCTTGGGCGTGTACACCGCAGCGATCCCTTGTTCGATCAGGCTGGCTCGGTCGGCCTCGGGAATGATGCCCCCCAGGATCACGGGCGCCTCGACGCCCGCTGCTCGCAGCAGCGCCAGCGTGGTCGGCACCAGTTCGAGATGGCTGCCCGACAGGATCGACAGGCCGATGGCGTCGACGTCTTCGTCTCGGGCTGCCGCCGTGATCTGCTCGGGGGTGAGGCGGATGCCCTGGTAGATCACTTCCATACCGGCGTCTCGAGCGGCAACGGCGATCTGTTCCGCCCCGTTCGAATGACCATCGAGCCCCGGCTTGGCGACCAGGAAGCGAATCGGGCCGTCCTCGTTGTTCCGGTACTTGTCGGCGGTCGCACGGAGTCGGTCGGAGCCTCCACCGGCGCCACCGGCGGCGGCAACACCCGTCGGAGCGCGGTATTCACCGAAGACCTCACGGAGGCAGTCGGCCCATTCACCCGTGGTACCACCGGCCGCAGCCAGCGCGATCGTGGCCTCCATGATGTTGTCGGTGCCCTTGGCAGCGGTCGTGAGTTCGGCGAGTGCGGCGCCGACGGCACCGTTGTCCCTGTTGGCTCGCCACTCCTGCACGTCGGCGATGGCTTCTTCCTGCACCGAGGGGTCGACCGTGAGGATGCTCTCGGAGCCACCGAGGGGCGAAGGCGCCGTTTCGACGAAGTCGTTGACGCCGACGATGGTCTGCTCGCCTCGTTCGATGCGGCGGATCCGTTCGGCGTGCGAGCGCACCAGGCGGCCTTTCAACTCATCGATCGCTTCGAAGGCGCCGCCAAGCTCGAGGATCTCGTCGAGTTCGGCCATCGATGCTTCCATCAGCTCGTTGGTGAGGCCTTCCATGACGTGGCTTCCGGCGAAGATGTCGTCGTACTCCAAGAGGTCGGACTCGAAGGCCAGGACCTGCTGCATGCGCAGCGCCCATTGCTGGTCCCACGGGCGAGGCAGGCCGAGCGCTTCGTTCCACGCCGGCAACTGGATCGAACGGGCCCGGGCATCTCGCGACAGGCTGACGCCGAGCATCTCGAGCACGATGCGCTGCACGTTGTTCTCGGGTTGGGCTTCGGTCAGGCCGAGCGAGTTGACCTGCACGCCGTAGCGGAACCGCCGAGCCTTGGGATCGGTGATGCCATAGCGCTCCAGGGTGATTCGATCCCACAACTGGGTGAAGGCCCTCATCTTGCAGGTCTCCTCGACGAAACGGATCCCGGCGTTGACGAAGAACGACACCGACGCGACCGTGGAGCTGAAGGCGTCGTCGGAGATCTGGCCGGAATCTCGGACCGCGTCGAGTACACCGATGGCGGTGGCCAGCGAGTAGGCGATCTCCTGCACCGGGGTCGCCCCCGCCTCCTGCAGGTGGTAGCTGCACACGTTCATGGGGTTCCACTTCGGAACGTTGGCGTTGCAGAACGCGAACATGTCGACGATCAGGCGGCGGCTCGGCTCGGGAGGGAAGATGTAGGTCCCCCGGCTCAGGTATTCCTTGACGATGTCGTTCTGCGTGGTGCCTCGCAGCTGGTTCGAGGCGACACCGTGGCTGGTCGCGTTGTCGATGTAGAGGCCGAGCATCCAGGCCGCCGGTGCGTTGATGGTCATCGACGTGTTCATCTCGCCGACCGGAATCTGGTCGAGCAGGGTGGACATGTGGCCCCGATGCACCACGGGGACGCCGACCTTGCCGACCTCGCCCCGGGCGAGGATGTGATCGGGGTCGTAGCCGGTCTGGGTGGGCAGGTCGAAGGCGATCGACAAGCCGGTCTGGCCCTTCGCGAGATTGGTTCGGTAGAGCTCGTTCGAGGCTCGAGCCGTTGAGTGGCCCGAATAGGTCCGCATCATCCAGGGGCGATCAGGCTGGTCTCGACGGAAGGAAGTCATGGCCGCATTGTCGCCCGAAATCACCGGTGGGAGCGAAAAACCTCGGGTAGATCGAATTGCATGGCCTGATCGAGTCGGCCCACGTAGTCCGCTCGCGTGATGCTCGTGCATCCCATCGTGGCGAGATGGTCGGTCAGCCACTGGACGTCGATCAGGCGCCCAGGCTCGTCGCCGATGATCTCGGCCAAGGCGGCCATGGCTGCCTTGGAGGCGTCGGTGCGGTGATGAAACATCGACTCGCCGGCGAAGAGCCCGTTGATGGCCACGCCATAGAGACCGCCGGCCAATCCCTCGTGATCCCAGACCTCGATGCTGTGGGCGATCCCAAGCCGATGGAGCTCGGTGTAGGCCGCGACGATCTCCCCGCTGATCCAACCATGAGGCCTCGCTGGGTCACCGCACGCCGCAATCACCTGGTCGAAGGCCTGGTCGATCGTGGTGGTGAAGTGCCGGAGCGACCGCCGAAGCGAGCGGCTGATATGGAGTTGGCCGGGCAGGAGCACCCCTCGTTCGAGCGGATGGAACCAGCCGATCTCGGTTCGCTTTCTGGCGCGGAGCGCCTCCGACAGAGGCAGGGTGAGCGGCATCGGGAAGAACCCGGCGGCGTAGGCCGCAAGCAGGGTGCGCGGCGAGAGATCAGCCCCGAGGGCCACCAGGTCGTCGTTGGGCAGGTCGCTGATGGCGGGGAAACACCAGGTCGGAGCAAGTGGGTCGCTCACGACGCCGGTGTCAGCTCTCCGTGATGGTGATGGACTCGATGATCACCGGTTCGACCGGCGCGTCGTTTGCGTCGGTCTCGACGTCTTGGATGGCGAGCGCAACATCGAGGCCGTCGGTCACCTGGCCGAACAGTGAGTACTGCGCCGGCAGGTTGACGCCCTGATCACCCGTGATCACGAAGAACTGGCTGCCGTTGGTGTCCGCCCCCGAGTTTGCCATGGCCAGCGAGCCGAGCTCGTAGGCGCCTTCTTCGGGGAGTTCGTCGTCGAAGGAGTAGCCGGGGCCGCCGATGCCGGGCGGATCACCGACGGGATCGCCGCCCTGGATCACGAAGCCAGGGATGATCCGGTGGAAGGCCACGCCGTCGTAATAGTGATAGCGAGCGAGGAAGACGAAGTTGTTGACCGTGAGCGGGGCTCGCTCGGCGTCGAGCGCGACCGTGAAGTCGCCCATCGTGGTGCTGACCAGAGCGGTGTAGGTCTTGGTGACGTCGATGCACATCTCGGGTGCCGACTGGAATTGCAGGGCCTGGGGTGCTCCCTCGGCCGGTGGGCAGTCGGCCGGAATCGGTTCCATCGCGTCGGCAGCGTCACCACCGGCCTCGGCCGTTTCGCTGGTGCTCGCCGCTTCGCTGGTGCCCGCGTCGTCGCTGGTGACGGCATCGTCTGCTGGACCGGTCGATTGGCTCGTCTCGAGTCCGCTGGTCTCGTCGTCACCGCTGAGGACCGACCACAGGAACAGGCTGCCGAGGAAGAGCACGGCGATGGCCGAGAAGAAGATGGCTCGATTCTTGACGTTGTTCTTCTTCTCGACGCGGTGGAGCTCCTCCAGCTTCTTCTGGCGGTTGGCTTTCTGGCGTTCTCGCTTCTGGGTACCCACGGCAGGGAGAATACCGGCGGTGGGTCTGCACTCGACGCCACCCCGAGTCACTCCGGAAACCGAGTCGGCTCTGTTGAGGAGAAATTCACGTTTCATCGACCGCTGGGAGCGTTAGCGTTCTTCGCCGTGGCTCTCGTCGTTCAGAAATTCGGTGGAACCTCGGTGGCCGATCCGGACCGTATGCGGATCGTCGCCGACCACGTTGCACGCTGTCGTCGTCGCGGCGATCAGGTCGTGCTGGTGATCTCGGCCATGGGCAAGGAGACCGACGAACTGCTCCATCTGGCGTCGCAGGTGTCCAAGAAGCCGACCGGGCGCGAGATGGACATGCTGATCACCGCCGGGGAGCGCAAGGCGTGCGCGCTCATGTGCATGGCCATCACCGAGCAGGGCTACGAAGCGCACTCGTTCACCGGCAGCCAAGCCGGTTTCATCACCGACACCAACCATCGGAACGCGAAGATCCTCGAGATCCACCCCGACCGGGTGCGTGAGGCGCTGGATGCCGGCGTGGTGCCGGTCGTTGCCGGTTCGCAGGGTGTCTCGACCGGCAAAGACGTCACGTTCCTCGGTCGCGGCGGTTCCGACACCACCGCGGTGGCGCTGGCCCATGTGCTCGAGGCCGATCTGTGCGAGCTGTACACCGACGTGTCGGGAGTGTTCAGCGCCGATCCTCGAGTGGTCAGCAAGGCACAGAAGATGTCGACGATCACGTTCGACGAGCTGCTCGAGATGACCGCAACCGGCTGCCCCAAACCAGCGATGCGATCGGTCGAAGTCGCCCACAATTATCAGGTCCCACTCCACATTCGCTCGGCCTTCACCTGGGAGCCGGGCACCCTCGTCATCGAAGAGGAACCCGGCATGGAACAGCCCATCATCAGAGCCGTCACCCACGATCTCTCCGAATCGAAGGTCACGGTCACCGAAGTCCCCGACGAACCCGGGATCTCGGCCCGGCTCTTTCGGGCCATGGCCGACGCCAACGTCAACGTCGACATGATCGTCCAGAACGTCTCCGATCAAGGTCGAACCGACATCTCGTTCACGGTCCCCACCGAGGACCACGAGCGAGTCGTCGCCCTGCTCGAGGGCGGCGTCATCGCCGATCTCGGCGCCGAAACGGTCACCACTGATCAGTCGATCGGGCGCGTCTCGGTCATCGGTGCCGGCATGAAATCCAACCCCGGGGTCGCCGCCACGATGTTCGAGACCCTCGCCGACAACGGCATCAACATCGAGATGATCTCGACCTCGGCCATCCGGGTCAGCTGCGTGATCGGTGCCGATCGGGCCGAAGATGCCGTGGCGCTCCTCCACACCGCCTTCGGCCTCGACGCAAGCTGAGACCCACTGCACCGTCTCACGCGGTTCTCGAGAGCGAGCGACGGAACGGGCGTCAAGGGTCTCGAGAACGAAGACCGTCGTCGCTCGGGGCCTCGGGTCGGTGCTCGGCGGCGAAAACCTGGAGCCGGAATCGGGCAACCGCTTTAGGCTGTGACCATGCGCGTAGGAATCGTTGGAGCCACCGGTCAGGTCGGGAGCGTCATGCTCTCCATTCTCGAGGAGCGAAACTTCCCCGTCGATGAGCTTCGCCTCTTCGCCTCGGCCCGCTCGGCGGGAAAGACGATCGACTGGAAGAGCGCACCGATCACCATCGAAGACGCTGCGACCGCCGACTACACCGGTCTCGACATCGTCCTCTTCTCCGCCGGGGGCGCCACCTCCCTGGCGCTGGCACCGAAGGTCGCCGCGGCCGGCGCCGTCGTCGTCGACAACTCCTCGGCATGGCGGATGGATCCCGACGTCCCGCTCGTCGTCGTCGGCGTCAACGATGCCGACACGCGCAACCGACCGAAGGGCATCATCGCGAACCCCAACTGCACCACCATGGCGGCCATGCCGGTGCTGCAGCCACTGCACGACGAAGCCCAACTCGAAGCGCTCGTCGTTGCGTCGTATCAGGCAACCTCGGGTGCCGGGCTCGCCGGCGTCGAGGAACTCGCCGGTCAGATCGCGAAGGCCGGCGACGCTCGCCAGCTGACCCACGACGGCTCCTCGATCGATGTCGGCGCCCCGTCGGCGTTCGTCGAGCCCATCGCCTACAACGTGGTGCCGTTCGCCGGTGCCATGGTCGACGACGGTTCGTTCGAGACCAACGAGGAACAGAAACTGCGAGATGAGTCCCGCAAGATCCTGCACATCCCCGCTCTGGCCGTGTCGGGCACGTGCGTCCGAGTGCCCGTGTTCACCGGGCATTCGTTGTCGATCAACGCTCGTTTCGCAAACCCCCTGTCGGTCGAGCGAGCGCTCGAGCTGCTCGCTGCTGCTCCCGGCGTGGTGGTCGACGACGTGCCGACGCCGCTGAAGGCGGCGGGAACCGACCCGTCGATCGTGGGTCGCGTGCGGCGAGACGAGACCGTTCCCAACGGCTTGGCGCTGTTCGTCTCGGGCGACAACCTTCGCAAGGGTGCCGCACTCAACACCGTCGAGATCGCCGAATTGATCGCCAAGGAAGGCTGATCCACGCTGTCGGTGTGCACGCCATGTCCGAATCAGCCATCACCTCTGCTCAACACCCGTTCACCGTCATTCCTGCGATCGATTTCGGGCGGTGGCGTGCGGCCACCGACGATCGGCAACGCCAGGCGATCGCCGACGAGATCTGCCGGGAGTGTCACGACGTCGGGTTCTTCCAACTGACCGAGCACGGGATCGAGCACGCCTTTCTCGATGAACATGCCCGCCAACGTGCCCGTTTCTTCGCTCTGCCCGAGTCGGATCGTCTCAGCATCGACAAGCGCAACTCGCCCCACTTCCGAGGATTCGAGCCCGTCGGCGCCGAACTCACAGGCGGCCGACCCGACCTGCGGGAACAGCTCGATCTGTCGTCGGAGAACCCCGTGCGGGGCCTCCGGCTCGAGCCGCCGTATCTCCGTCTCGACGGCCCCAACCAGTGGCCGGCCGAAGCGCTCCTTCCGGGGTTCCGCGCGCATATGGACGAGTTCTTCACCCGAATGTGTGCACTCGCCGACGAACTCCTCGAGGTCTTCTCGATCGGCTTGGGGTTCGAGCCGACTCGCCTACGCGAGATCTTCGGCCCGCATCCCCATTCCCTGGTGAAGCTGATCCACTACCCGCCGACGCCCGCCGGCGGCGCCGGCGTCAACCCGCATCACGACGCCGGATTCCTCACGCTGCTGATGCAGCACGAGGTCAGCGGACTCCAGGTGCAGAATTCCGACGGACAGTGGATCGACGTCGCCCCGACGCCGGGAGCCCTCGTCGTCAACATCGGTGAGATGTTGCAGGAAATGACGGGCAACTACTTCGTGGCAACGACCCACCGCGTGATCGCCGGCGACGAGCGGTTCTCGTCGGCCTGGTTCCACGGTCCCGACCTCACCACCAGGCTCGACCCGCTGCCACTCGACTCGTCCTTCGGCGACGCCGTCGCGGCAAGCCCGTGGCACGCCTCCGCCGGTTTCATGGCTCGCAAGAACGAGCTCGACGCCGGTGTCGACGGCATCGGAAGCGATGTGGGTGCCGGTGTCTACGGGCAGCAGCTGTGGAACTACTACTGCCGGAGCTATCCCGACAACGTCGCGCGCCATCACGCCGATCATC
Source organism: uncultured Acidimicrobiales bacterium (assembly GCA_963698395.1). GTDB lineage: Bacteria > Actinomycetota > Acidimicrobiia > Acidimicrobiales > SZUA-35 > JBBQUN01. The sequence continues at coordinate 469,663 of CAVOQQ010000003.1, read as the reverse complement.
ATCCAGACACGCTCGGCTGAACCATCGCTCGGCTGGCCTCGTCGGAGGACCGGCCCGCCTGGTCGGTGGGTCAGGGCGGATCGGTGACGTACCGGTTGGCCGCCTCCTCGAGGCTGAGGCCCAGCTGATTGGCCAGCGACGACAGCCAGGCGAGCACGTCACCGAGTTCATGGAGTTGCTGCTCGGCGGTGCCTTTCCTGACGGCTTGGGCCAGCTCACCGACTTCCTCGCACAGCCACGCCACGGTCGAGGGCATCCCTCGCTCGCGATCGGCCGCGCCGTAGAGGCGGTCTATCAGTTCCTGAAACTCATCGATCTGCACGTTGGGAGGGTATGCCGCCGGGTTCGCCGGAGTCCATCAACCAGCCGATCGTCGCCATCAGCAGCTTGGCCGCCGGTTGCACCGCCAAGGGATCGACCAACGGCACCGCAGGGAGCAGGAGCTGGCGTCGAGCCCACGAGGGGAGCAGCCCGATTGCTGCCGCCGTGATCAAGCCGTAGGCAGGTCGTGCGAGCAGACTGACCGGTGGGTTCAACAGGAACCGGGTGGCTTCGCGGCTCTGTCGGCTGCCGCGGCACTCCCGCCGGAAGTCGTCGAGGCAAGCGGCCAGTTCGGCTTCGGACCGCGGCGCACGTTCGGAGCCGAGACGTTCGGCCACGATGGCCATCTCGGCCACATACGCGTCACGACGCTCTCGTGGCATCGTCTGGTCGCCGTAGCGCCGGTAGGAAACGAGGAACGAGTCGACCTCGGTGATGTGGACCCACAGCTGGAGATGAGGATCGTTGGCCGAGTAGGGGCGTCCGTCGGGGGCGAAGCCCTTCACCCGTTGGTGGACCCGACGCACCATCTCGACCGCCGTCTCCGCGGTTTCGGTGTTGCCATAGGTGGTGGCGCCGACGAACCGGCCGGTGCGATGGAGCCGACCCCAAGGGTCTTGTTTGTAATCGGAATGCTCGGCCACTCCGGCCATGGCCAGCGGATGCAGTGTCTGGAGGAGGAGCGCACGGAGGCCCCCGATCAGCATGGACGAACTCGAATGAACCTGCCAGACGGCACTGTCGGGACCAAACCAGCCCGGATCGTCATCGGTGGCCAGCTCGCCGGGGTCGAGCGTCTCGTTGCCGGCAATCGCCCGACGAAGGACCGCAGCGCCCCCGACGCGAAGCATCGAGATCGTTTGCTCGACAGGGTTCGACGGAGCGGCCATGCCACAACGCTAGCGAAGGGTCACCCGTGGTGGGAGATCGGCCCGGCGGCACGGTCAGGCGAAACACACGATTCCTGGTTGCCATCGACATGGCAACAAGGAATCGTGATCGGCGTCGGGTTGGGGAGATTTGAACTCCCGACCTCCTCGTCCCGAACGAGGCGCGCTGCCAAGCTGCGCCACAACCCGTAGTGACGAACGGTGGAATGCTATCGGAATCGGAGGGCGTAGCCGACCGACGAATCCGGAGAGATCTCAGACGGCGGAAGCGACGCCCTCGTAGTGAGTCTGACCGGCGAGGAGCGCGCTGGTCATTCGCCGCAGTCGAAGGGGATCGATCGGTTTCACCAGCCAACCCTCGGCGCCTGACTGCCCGGCGACGTAGGTGTCGGCCGCTCGGTCGAGCAAGAGGGCGACCGGGCGATGCGCAAGACGGTCGAAACCCTCTTCCTGGCGGATGGCGATACAGGTGGCGATACCGCCCTGGTTGCCGATCTGCATGTCGAGAAGCACCAGATCGGGCGACTTGACCTCGACCACACGAACGACGTCGGCACCGGCCGTCACGCGCATGACCGTGGTGTCGTCGCTGGCGAGCGCGGCGTCGACTTCGTCGAACAACGCGTCGGAATCGGTGGCAAGAAGAATCGCAGGCACGGAGCCAGGCTAGCTCTGCTGCTGTGAACCTGCTCCGCAGGTTCTGGCTCCGCCGATCCGGTTCGAGCGCTCGGTGCTGCTCCACTCTGCTGCTGTGAACCTGCTCCGCAGGTTCTGGCTCCGCCGATCCGGTTCGAGCGCTCGGTGCTGCTGCGCAGCGAAACAGGCAGCAGCCTCTGGTTGGCGCGAGTTTGGAGCGAAGCGAGAAACTCGGTGAGACGAGCGCAGCGAGGAACGGCGGGAACGACGGGAACCGGATGACGACGCCGTGCGTTTGGGCGATAGCATTCGTGCCGAGACGGTGACCGCCCCTGGGCTCCGCTGTCGAAACAGGTCTGCTGCCGATTCGTCGGCTGCTCCAGCAATACATCCATGGCGCATCCACTGTGTGGTGCGCTGTGACCAATGAAGGAAAGAGGACGTAACCGTGCTCGAGATCCATATCGAAGAGAACGACGACTACACCCTCTGCCGCCCATCGGGAGAGCTCGATGCGTACAGCGTTGGTGCCTTTCGTGAAGCACTCGGCAAGCTCGCCGGCGAGCAGCGTTTGTTGATCGACCTCTCGTCGGTCCCATTCATGGACTCGGCTGGTCTGGGCGCGTTGATCGGCGGGATCCGCAAGACTCGCGAGGCCAATGGTGCTGTCGCCGTCGCCTGCGATCGTTCGACGATCACTCGGTTGTTGCACACCACCGGCTTCGACCGGATCGTGCCCGTCGCCGACAGCCTCGAAGAAGCGCTGGAAGCGCTCGATCAGGTCGCCGAGGACTGACGCTCGGTCTCGTCGAGCTCGGCTGAGAGGTAGCCCGCCAGCGCCGACAGCCCGCCGACATCGCTGACCGCAGTCGGCTGTTGGGGAACCGTACATCGTGCCGGCTCACCGGCAGCCGAGGCAAGGTCGTCGACCAGCGCGGTCTCGGCCGTGATCTGCCTGGTCAGGTCATCCAGATTGCGGCGAACGGCCTCGGGCAGATCGGTGTCGTTCCGAGCGGCGGCGAACGTCGGCGGAATGACCCGATTGATCAGGAGGAGCGAGATCGTCCGGTCTCGCTTGGTCAGGTTGTTCGCAATCCAGCGGGCTTCCTCGACGGCTTGGAACCGGGCCGACGCCACGACGACGTAGGCCGTGTTCTGGCTGCTCAGCTGCTGATCGACCACACGAGCACGATCGCGAAAGCCGTCATCCATGTCGTCGAAGAGCGAGAAGAACTCGACGACCTCGGTGAGGAGATCGGCGCCGACCACTCGTGAGACGGTGCGAACCGCCAGCTGATTCGCCTTGGAAACGGCCCGAAGCAGTCCTCGCCGTGGTGCCAGGACATGGCGATAGAGCGGATGCTCGATGAACCGAGTGAGCCTCCCCGGTGCATCGAGGAAATCGAAGGCGTGCCGAGACGGCGGCGTGTCGACGACGACCACGTCGAATCGTGGATCGTTGCCCAGGGCGTGGAGTCGCTCGGTCGCCATGTACTCGCCGGTGCCGGAGAGCGATGTGACCAGGTTGGCGAAGAGACGGTTGGTGAGGATGCGTTCCGCCTGCGCCGGGCTCGGCGCGTGTTCGTTGATGACCTGTTCGAAGGTCGCCGCCGGATCGAGCATCGAGGCCCAGAGCTCACCGGGCCAGGGGCCGGCCACCTGCTGGGGTTGGTTGCTGAGGTCACCGTCGAGGCCCATCGCATCGGCCAGGCGACGGGCGGGGTCGATGGTGAGGACCACGACCCGTTTCCCGGTCTGGGCGAGAGCAACGCCGAGGGCGGCCGACATCGACGTCTTGCCGACGCCGCCGGGGCCGAGGCAGATGATGGTCGGCGCCGCGACCTGGTCGAGTGGGGTGGTCATCGATCACGTCCGAGGGTGTCGAGTTGGCTGACCAGATGGTCGACCAGGTCGGACAGGTGTTCTCTTTCGATGTGGGTGGTGAACTGATGGGGCAGCCGAACCTGGGGCAGCGGAAGCTCGTCGGCCAGCCGGGCGCACTCGTCGGTTTGCTGTGCGATCTGGGCGAGTCGGAATTGGGCGGCCTCCCACGCTTGGGGGTGCCCTTTGCGCCAGGCCGGGTTTCGCGCGTTGACGGCTTCGGCGAGTCCTTCGACCTCGGGCCAGCATCCATTCACGACGACGGGTGCGAGCTTGACGCCGACCTGGTCTTCGAGACTGAAGGCCGTCTCGACCACCTCGTTGACTGGGGTTTCCTCGGGCAAGGTGACGAGCATCGTCTGGCAGCGTTTGTCGTCGGCCAACATCGCCAGCACCAGATCGGCCTGCTCGCGCAACGGGCCCGACGGTGAGGAGTCGGCAATGCCGGCGGCCGAACGAAGGAACGTGATGGCGTGGCCCGAACCGGGAGCGTCGACCACGATGAGGTCGGTGTCACCTCGCTGTTCGAGCTGGCGGATCTTGCCGAGCGCCAGGAGGTCGCGTATCCCCGGTGCGGCGGTGGCGACCACGTCGATGGCGCCGGTCTTGATGAGCCTCGTCGCCACCCGGCGCAGACCCGAATCACCGAGATACTCCGCCAACGCCTCGTCGGGCGTGATGCGGCGGGCCCGCAAGCGGCCGTGCGTGCCGGGGTCGAGGTCGATCGTGGTGGGTTCGTACCCGAGTGGGCCTGCGCCGAGCGATCTCCCTAGAGTGCTGTGACCTTCGAGCTCGACGAGCGCGACGCTCAGACCGAGTCGGGCGGCGGCAAGACCGAGGGTTGCCCCTAGCGTTGTCTTGCCGACCCCGCCTTTCCCCGCCACGATCAGGACGCGAGATGCAGTCAAGAACTCCAATGCGGACACTGAGGCCGAGGCTAGCGCCCGGTCATCGCCGCTCACGTACCCGATTCGTCGCTGCCCTCTCGCTGTTCCTGGCGGCGTGCAGTGCGTTGCTGGGGCTCACCCCTCCAGCGGGAGCCCAGGCATCCGACAGCGCGTCGCAGGTGCGCATCGTCGAGATCTCGGGTCTGATCGATCCGGTGATCACCGACTTCCTCCTGGCCGAGCTCGATGACGCCGAGGCCGAGGGCGTGCTCGGCGTGGTCTTGCAGATGGACAGCAAGGGTTCCGTGCTCGACGACGCCGACTTCGAACGCTTGGCCAGTCGGCTCGACAGCTCACCCGTGCCGCTGGCCATCTGGGTCGGGCCCTCGGGGTCGGTTGCCTACGGCGGCGCGGCCGAACTGCTCGGGGTCGCCGACCTCGTCGGCGTTGCCGGTGGTTCTCGGATCGGCGACACCGGCCCGTTGCGGCTCGATGACTCATTCGGCGATCCGTTCGGCGAAGCGACCGGTCGCCTGATCGATCAGACCATCAACGCCCAGGAGGCCATCGACCTCGGCATCTCGGTCGGCCCGCTCGAGACCTCGTCGGTGCTCCGTGAGTTCGTCAGCCAGCTGCCGGGCTACGAGGCACCGGTCGAAGGCACCGAGTCCGCAGTCGGGCTCAGCCAGCCGCAGTTCCGTCAGCTGCCGCTCACCCTGCAGTTGTTCCACACCGTCGCCAGCCCCGAGGTCGCGTACCTCTTCTTCGTCGGCGGTCTGGCGTTGCTGGTCTTCGAGCTCTACACCGCCGGAGTCGGCATTGCCGGAGCGATCGGTGCGTTTCTCCTGGTCATGGGGTGCTACGGCTTGGCCGTCCTTCCCATCAGAACTTCTGCGGTCGTGATGCTCGTGTTGTCGATGATCGCCTTTGCCGTCGACATCCAGACCAACATTCCGCGCCTGTATTCCGGGGCGGGGATGGTGCTGTTCGCGATCGGGACCCTCACCCTCTACGACGGCGTCTCGATGTCGATCATCACCATCGGCGTCGGGCTCATCGGCGCCGCGCTCTATGTCTACACGGGGATGCCCTCGATGGTTCGCACGCGGTTCTCGAGTCCGACCATCGGCCGCTCGTGGATCATCGGTGAGTTCGGTGAGGCGACGAGCGACATCGATCCCGAGGGCACCGTCGTCGTGCGCGACGCGCCGTGGCGAGCCATCACCAATCGAGCAACCCCACTGAAGGCGGGGGACCGAATTCGCGTCGTCGGCCTCAACCGGATGCTGCTCGAGGTCGCGCCCGAAGAAGGCGGCGCGAAGGACTACCGAGATCGCAGCTGACGAGATCTCACGGCGAGCGAACTTGCGACCGCGCTCAGCGTTCGAACACCGCCTTGTGTGACCCACAACCTCGTGACCGGCCAAAATGGGCCCTTGTGTCGAGGGTCACTTCGGGCATAGGGTCGGGCTCCAGCACTCAAGGGGGTCCCATAGTGAGCGTGCACGAACTCGAAGTGACGTGGCAGAAGGGCGCGGCGTGCCGAGGGCCGAACCAGGCGATCTTCTTTCCGCCGCCACGGCTCGAACGCCGCTCCGAGAAGCGGATGCGCGAAGCCCGAGCCAAGGAGATCTGTACCAGTTGTCCGGTCCAGACCTCGTGTCTGAACTATGCGTTGTCGATCCGTGAGCAACACGGCATCTGGGGCGGCCTCACCGAAAACGAACGACGAGAAAGCCTCGCTCGGTCCTCGAACTGAGAACGGAGCCGGGCTCGGCGCATCACGCCTCGGGCAAGCGGGGCCCGGGCAACCGCAGGTCATCTCGCCGGCGAGTCTGGCCGGTCGCATCCATCCAGCCGAGTATCGCCAGCACGTACTTGCGGCTGGTTCCCCACAGATCGCGGATCTCGGCGACCGTCATGCCTTCGGGTCGAGACTCGAGGGCGCTGCGCAATTGACGTCCCGCTGACTCCATTGCGCCTGCGGCGAAGTAAACGCCATCGTGTTCGATGACGAGACCTCGACGCACGAGTTCCCTCACCTCGGCTCGGTCGACGCCATCGGCATTCGGCGGCGAGAACGGCTCCGCCATCAGCGCCTCGACCCACCAATGGTCGGCCAGGGGGTCGACCGGCGTACCCAGGACGACCCGTCCGGCGTCGACCTTGGCCTCGTCGATCCGTTCGAGAACGGCCCGGCGTTGCTCGTCGAGTGTCGCGATGTCGAGGCCGAGGGCGCCGGCTGCATCGATGTCGGACCGGAGGGTCTCGACGGCGTCGTCGAGGACCGAGCGCAGCACCACCCACCGGCCGAGGAGGACGAGCGCCGGATCGTCGGGTTCGGGCTGATAGCGGTCGACGCCGATCAGCCGTCGCAGTCGATCGAGTTCGACCCAGCCGCGCTCGGCAACGACTCGTTCGACCGACCGATCGGGGCGAGCCTTTGACGCCTGGGTGATCGGGTCGACGTCGAGCACCTCGCCGCCGCCGATCGTCTCGTCGCGTCCGTGCTCACGAAGAATGAAGCGGTCGCCCGGCACCAGCGGGAGCGCACGGCCGAGGTGGAGGCGCACGAAGCCGCTCGTGCCCGGGGCGAGCGTTTCGGGCCCGAGGATTCGCACGGCGGCGTTGAACTCACCCGAACCGATGTAGGCCGCGTAGGCGCCACGGCGAGACACGTCGTGACTCAGTGATTCGAGCACGTCGAGACGGGCGTCGATCATCTGGGTGTGGTGCCAGGCGCCGGTGGTGACGAGCACGTTGCCCCGCTCGACCTCATGGTGCGAGATCCCGGTGAGGTTGACCGCCACGCGTGTTCCCGGCGGCGTGGTTTCGGTGCCCTCGTGGTGCGTTTGCAGCGAGCGAATACGGGCGGAGGCTCGTTGTGGCGCCAGCAGGAGTTCGTCGCCGACCGAGAGGCTGCCTCCGGTCAGGGTGCCGGTGACCACCGTGCCGGCGCCGGCAGGGGCGAAGGAGCGGTCGATCCACAGGCGAGGTTTCCCCTGGTCGAGCGGCGGGCCGACCCGATCGACCAACGCATCGAGTTCGCGTTCGAGTTGGTCGTAGCCCGACCGGGTTGGTGCGGCAACGGGGATGACCGGAGCGTCGGCGAGGAACGAGCCCTCGACGTGCTCGGCGACATCGAGCAGCGCCAGTTCGAGGAGTTCGTCATCGACCTGGTCGGTCTTGGTCAGTGCGATGATGCCGTGGCCGACCCCGAGAAGGTCGAGGATGCGCAGGTGCTCCTCGGTCTGGGGCTTCCACCCCTCGGTGGCGGCGACGACGAACAGGCAACCCTGCACGGCGCCCACACCGGCGAGCATGTTGCGCAGGAATCGAATGTGGCCCGGTACGTCGATGAACGAGAGCAGTCGGCCGGATGGAAGGGTCAGACCGGCGAAGCCGAGGTCGATCGTGAGTCCGCGAGCTTTCTCTTCCTCCCACCGGTCGGGATCGGTGCCCGTGAGCATGCGGATGAGGGTCGACTTGCCATGATCCACATGGCCGGCGGTGGCGAAGACGGTCATGGGTGCGTCACCTGGGCGAGCATGGCGGCAAGGTCGGTGTCGTCGGCCGGATCGATGGTGCGCAGATCGACGATGGTCGACCCGTGCTCGACTCGGGCGATCAGTGGCCGCTCACCCGCCCGCAGCGCTCGACGATGATCGCCCGACTTGGCGAGGCCCACGCTGTCGAAGCTCGCCCCCGGCAGCGTGCCACCACCGGGAACGGCCAGCGTGTCGACCACGTGCCAGTTGCCGCCGACGGCGGAAGCGATGGCCTCGGCCCGCGCTCGCAACGCCGGCACCGTCTCGCTCACCATGCGCCAGAACGGGATGTCGGTGCCGCGACGATCGAGGTAGGCCAGGGTCACGTCGGTGATCGCGCCCAGCACGAGGCTCCCCGGCCGAACGGCCCGGGCCAGCGGATGGCGACTGCAGGCGGCAACGAGGTCGCGTCGTCCGGCGATGATGCCGGCTTGCGGGCCACCGAAGAGCTTGTCACCGCTGAAGATCACCAGATCGGCCCCGGCCTCGAGGGTTTGGCGGGCGGCCGGCTCATCGGCCAGCCAGGCCGGTGGGGGCCCGTCGAGCCACGGGCACGCGGCATCGAGGTAGCCCGATCCGATGTCGGCCAGCACGATGGCATCGAGCGTCGCCAGTTCGTCGACCCTCACCGACTCGGTGAACCCGACGATCTCGTAGTTGCTCTGGTGGACGTGCAGAACCACCTCGAGATCGTCATGGGTGTCGATGGCTCGCTGGAAGTCGGCCAACCGGGTCCGATTCGTCGTGCCGACCTCGACCAGTAGGGCGCCGGATTGGGTCATGACATCGGGGATGCGAAAGCCGCCACCGATCTCGACCAGCTCACCGCGGCTCACCGCTGCGTGCTTGCCGGAAGCCAACGCGGCCAGGGCGAGCATCACGGCGGCTGCGCAGTTGTTGACCACCATGGCCGCCTCGGCTCCCGTCGCCGTGGCCAACAGCCGCCCGACGCCCGCCTGGCGGCTGCCGCGTTCACCCGAGTCGAGATCGAACTCGAGGTTGGTGAAGGTTGCCGTTTGGTCGACCGCCAGCGGCGCCCGTCCGAGATTGGTGTGGAGCAGCACCCCGGTTCCGTTGAGAACCGGGGTGAGCAAGGAGCGTTTGAGGCGTGCCGCCGCGGCCTCGGCCTGATCGACCTTGTCGTCGGCGATGAGCTGACGGGCCAGACCAACCAGGAGCGGGTGCGGAAGTCCGGTGGAGCGGAGCGAGCGCGCCAGGCGGTCGACCGAGGGAGGGTGATTGGTCATGAGCACGCTGTTTCAGAGGCGGACGGCACGTTGTGAGGATAGGCATGCCGGTCGGGGAGGGCCTCGGCGCCGGTAGACTTGGCGTCGATGTTCTCCCGCTCGGCAGTCGCGATCTTCAGCGTCATCGTTGCTGAGTTCTTTGCCGCCGCATGGGTGGTTGGCCAGATCGGCCTCGGGCTGACATTGCTGGTGTTCCTCGGCTTGGGCTTCCTCGGCGTGGCGGTCGCCCGCTGGCAGTCCTCGGGCCTGCTCGTTTCCACGATCCAGTCCGCCACCAACCCCTCGGTGGAGACCACGACCGCCGTCGCTGGTCGAGCGCTCGGCCTCGTCGCCGGCCTGCTCATCAGCTTTCCCGGTTTCATCACCTCGGCGCTGGGTCTGGTCCTCCTCCTGGCACCGGTTCGCAAGACCGTCGAGCCACTGCTCGCGGCCCGGGCCACCTCCTGGTCCGTGCCCTTCATCAACCGCTCAGGCCCACGCCCCGGACAATGGCCCGGACGCCGCGGCCCATCGGGCGATGGAACCATCATCGACGTCGACCTCGTCGATCGGGATCATCCCGGTCGCCAAGACAGCGCCGATGTTGCGGATCAATCACGTTCGGCTCGGCCTGAAATCGGCTGACTTACTCGTCGCAGAGGAGCAACGAATCCGATGACCATCGAAGAACCAACACCACCACCACCCATCACTCCGGGTGTCGCCAGGGCCCTGAGCCCGCTGGTGCGGCGCATCGCGTGTGCAGAGCCCGATGGCGAGCCAGGGCTCAACACCTACCTGATCGGTATCGACGAGATCGTCATCGTCGACCCCGGTCCCGGCGATGCGGCCCATCTCGACGTTCTCTGTGGGTGCGGTGGCGATCGCATCCGTTGGATCGTGATGACCGATCCCGATCCGGCCTACGCCGGTGGAGCACTCAAGCTCAAGGAACTCACCGGTGCCGAACTCGTTGCTCCGCCAGGGTTCGACGGTGCCGACGCCGTCCTCGGCGATGGCTACAAGATCGACGCCACCGAGTTCCGCATGGCAGCCATGGCGATGGGCAGTCCGAGCGATGGGCGCCACGTCTTCTTTCTCGAGCAGGAGCGGTCGCTGATCGCCGGGGACCATCTCACCGGCGACATCCCCACCGACTTCCCCTTGCGGGTGAAGACCTTCCGACTCAAGGCCATCGCTCCGGGGCGCGGGCAATACATCGAAGAAGCCAAGAAGCACCTCGGGCTCTGACATTGGCTCGGCTTCGCCGAGCGGGCTTCGCCCATCCGGGTGTCTCGCTCGGGGATGATCCGTCCTGTCACCTGGCTCGGCTTCGCCGAGCGGGCTTCGCCCATCCGGTGTCTCGCTCGGGGATGATCCGTCCTGTCACCTGGCTCGGCTTCGCCGAGCGGGCTTCGCCCATCCGGGTGTCTCGCTCGGGGACACCGAGTACCCCAAAACCGAGAGGGCCCCGACCAAACGGTCGGGGCCTTTCTCGTTGTCGCCCTTGGGTTGCTTTCCACGAGCGCCGTGAGGCTGGATCGCCCACCCAGCCCCACGCCGCTCCGGCCGCTGGTCCCGCAGTGCTCAGGTGGGACCAGTGACGGGGTCAGGCAACTCGAGGGTGCCTGAGAAACTCGGTCGAACGGGCCGGGGGAACGGACCCGTTGACCGATCACAGGGCACGGCGCATGCCCTGGTGACCCGATCACGCCCAGCTCCTTGGGCCGAGGTTGCCGACACCGGCCTCGTCCATGGAGTCGGTCGAGCGTGGGACGATCGGTCGAGAGCTCGCGCCGGATCGTCGATGCGACCGAAGTCGATGCTCGCCGCTCGGCGTGGTGCTTGGTTCATCGAATCTCCCTGCACACTGGTCGGCAAGTAGCGGTTGCTGTCGTCACTGCTTGGTGTGACGATCGGCGCTGTCGGAAAGTCGCGGCAAAGTCGAGAATGTCTCTCTGGAGTTCCGAGGAAAAGTCGAAATTACGCGACTCGTTTAGGCTTCCGAACGTCGTGTCCGTATTCCGCTTTTTCCTCCACCGCTCTCGGACGCCCTCACTGTGGGCCCTACCGCCCGGCACCGGGTCGCCGGGGGAGCGAGCGCGGGTCGAGGGGGGTGATCCCGATGATCTGCATCAATTGGTGGTCGAACACGGCGATGCGGTCTTCCGCCTCGCCTACTCGGTCGTGCGAGATCGGGCGCTCGCCGAAGACGTCACGCAAGACACGATGCTCAAGGCGTGGCTCGCTCTGCCCACCTTCCGAGGTGACTCATCGATTCGTGGGTGGATCATGAGGATCGCGCACAACACCGCGATCTCCGCGCTCCGGAGTCGGCGAGCGTTCGTGACCGACCCGATCGACATGCCGGAAGCGCCGGTCGATCCCGCTCGGCTGCCCGAGCACCGGGCCGAAGAGGCGCAGGTCCGAAGCGACTTCGAACGAGCGCTGGACACCCTCGACGACCTGTCTCGAAGCGTGGTGGTTCTTCGAGAGATCGAAGGCCTGCCCTATGACGAGATCGCCCGGTTGCTCGGCGTTCCGCTGCCGACGGTCAAGACCCGTCTCCTGCGAGCCCGGCGCAAGCTCGCCTCTGCGCTTCGGGAGTGGTCATGATGCGTCGCCACCCCTCGGCCGATCTCCTGCGTCGATGGCTGAACACCGACGAGGCGTCCGATCTCCCCGACGTCACCGCCCACGTCGACGATTGCGAGCGCTGTGCCGCCAAGCTCGAACAACTCGATTCGGGAAGCGGCGATGCCTTCGATCATTCCGCCATCGCATCGGCGCTGATCAACCTCCTGGCCCCACCCGAGGGTCTGTCGGATCGCGTCGAGGAGCGGGTCGTCAATCGTCTCGGCTCCCGGCAAATGGCGGTCGTCCTCGCCGACCTGTTCGGTGCCGGCTTCGAAACCTCTAAGTTGTTGCTGACGGAGGAAGACCTATGAGCGGCGCTGACTGGATCATTGTTGCAGGATTGCTGATCGGCGGGATCCTCGTCGGTCTCCTCGCCTCGCGGTTCCTCTTCCGGGCCCTGGCAAAGGAGAGCCGTCCGCCGGCATTGCAGGAGGCGGCATCGCCACTGTCGAGTCTCGTTCTCTGGGCGGGCGTCATCGCCGGTCTCGTCGGGGCGCTGGGCGTCATCAGTCCCGACGCCTTGGATCAACTGCCGAAGGATCTCATCGCGTTCCTTCCGCGCGTCTTGTCGGCCGCCATCATCGTGATCTTGGCCAACGTGCTCAGCGCATTCGCGCTCACCGCCATCGGTCCGGCCCTGGCCCGAGCCTCGGCTGCGGTGCAGCGGCAGGTCTCGCTCGCGGTGCGAGGAACCATCGTCGGTCTGGCCGTGCTGCTTGCGGTGGCTCAGCTGGGGATCGACACCACGGTCGTCAATCTCGGCGTGGCCGCCATCTTCTTCGGGGTCGCCGCCAGTTTCACGCTGCTCGTTGGCCTCGGGGGTCGCGAGATCGCCGGCGAGGTGGCCGCCACACGCACGCTTCGGCGGATGGTGTCGATCGGCGACCGCATCCAGACCGGCGACGTCGCCGGTCTCATCGTCGGTCTGCACCCCATCGCCGTCGAAGTCGAGACGGCAGACGGCGAGCGAGTGCTCGTCCCGTCGTCGATCATTGCCAGCGAGCGGTTGGTCATCGAACGGTCCGCCCCGCCCGTCGATCCCACGGCCGGCTGATCACCAGCTGCCGAGCTGTCGCGTTCGGTCAGAGATCCATCTCGTCGAGTGCGGCCTCTGCCGCAGCGAGGAGACGAGCGGTACAGCCCGCCATCTCGATGGGTGGTGCGATCTCGGTCACGATGCGGTCGGCGATGCGATGGAACTCAGCCGACGCCGGTCCTTCGCCGAGCACCGCCGGTCGGCCGCCATCGCCTCCATGCGACACCGCCGGCTCGATCGGCACCTGCCCGAGCAGCGGCGTACCCGACATCTCGGCAAGCGCTGCGCCGCCGCCGGTGCCGAACAACTCATGTCGCTGACCGTCGTCGGTGATGAACACCGACATGTTCTCGATGATCCCGGCCACGCGGACGTACGACTTCCTCGCCATGGTCACGGCTCGCGCGGCCACCTTCTGGGCGCCGGTGGCCGGTGTGGTCACCACGATCATCTCGGCTCGGGGGAGCATGCGAGCGAGTCCCATGGCGACGTCGCCGGTGCCGGGAGGCATGTCGATCACGAGGTAGTCGAGGTCGGAAGGCCAGGCGACGTCTTCCAGGAAGTGCTGGACTGCGCGGTTCAACATGAGGCCTCGCCACAGCAGGGCCGATTCCTCGTCTTCGACGAGGAATCCCATGGACACCACGTCGAGTCGACCGGCACCGAAAGGCAGCGAATGGGGTTTGATGATGGGTCGCTCACCGGAGGCGTCAGCGTCCAGGCGGCCCTCGATGCCGAGCATTCGAGGAACCGAGAAGCCCCAGATGTCGGCGTCGATGATGCCGACGTTCAGGCCGCGCATGGCGAGAGCAGCGGCGAGATTGACCGTGACCGACGACTTGCCGACGCCTCCCTTCCCCGAGGAGATCGCCAGCACCCTGGTGGTGGCAGCGATGGCGGTGTCACCGGCCGAGTCGACCGCGTTCTTGCGGGCCCGATCCATGGTGCGGGCCTTCTCATCGGCGCTCAGCTCGGTCCAGTCGATCACGACGTCGGACACTCCGGGCAGCGAGGCGATCCGCGCCGAGGCATCGGATTTGATCTGGGCTCGTAGCGGGCAGCCCATGGTGGTCAGCGCGATCGTGATGGTGACGACGTTGCCATCGACCTTGGCGCCCTTTGCCATACCGAGTGAGACGATGTCGAGGTTGAGTTCGGGATCGATCACACCCCGCAGCACTTGCATCACGTCGTCGGGCGTGGGTGCGGCAGCGGCGTCGGTCGTCATTGGGTCGTCGTTCGGGTCATCGTTGCCTGTCAGGAACGTCATGGACCCAGGGTAGAAGGTGGGAATGATCGCGGCGGGATCGGCGTTGAGGAGTTCGGGTGGGCGGTGTGCGTCTCGGTGCACGGCACCACTAGCCTTTGACGCACCGTCTCCATGGAGGACTTGGCATGATCACCGTCACCGACAACGCCGCAGGCAAGCTGAAGACCCTTCTCGACGAGGAAGGCGACGAAGCGCTGGCACTTCGAGTCGCCGTCCGCCCCGGCGGATGCTCCGGTTTCAGCTACGAGATGTTCTTCGACGCCGATGCGGCAGCCGACGACATCACGTCGACCTTCGGCGAGGGCGTGCGCGTGGTCGTCGACCCCACCAGCGCCCAGCTGCTCAGTGGCGCAACGCTCGACTACAAAGACGGTCTCCAGCAGGCCGGGTTCTCTATCGACAATCCCAACGCCCAGCGCACCTGCGGATGCGGTCAGTCCTTCAGCTGATCGACTCTCGGTCGGGCCTCGTGGCTCAGCGGAGCGCGGCGAGCGCCGGCTCGAGTTCGCTGAGGTCGAAGACGTTGTCGATCCGGTCGACCAGCGTTCCTGAGCCGTCGACGAGGAACAGCACTGGCTCGTAGGTGAGGCCGAGCGCTCCCATCGATGGCGCCAGCAGGAGGTCGGGGCTCGTCAGATCGCCGTTGACAGCTCGCGCATTCGCATAGGGCTCGAGGTGGACCATGGCCACACCGGGCGCGCCTGGCGCACCCTCGATGAGCGTGTCGAGCACCGGGCCACAGTAGGCGGTGGCGCAGAACGCCGGCGTGGCGACGAGCACGGCCATGGGTGTTCCCGACTCGACGAGGTCGGCGACGGTGTGACGGTGAAACGGGCATGGCCCGCCGGGTTGGGTGCAGAGTGCGTCGATGCCGCTCGGGTCGTCGACCGTCGGGGTGATCAACGTCGGGAAGGCGGCTCCGGGAAGGAGCACCTCGATCTCGCTCGGGTCGAAGGCCTGCACCGGGGCGGTGGCACTCACGCCGCCGATGTCGAGCTCGACGTCGTAGATGCCGGGTCTTGGAAGCGTGGTGCGCAATGCGTAGTAGCGCAGAAGGCCGGAGTGCTGGTGCTCGGCGGTTCCCTCGGGGTGATCGTGGGCGACGACCCGCCCCACGACCTCGGTGCTGTCGAGGAGCTCGCCGTCTTGCAGAACCCTGGCCGGTACCGGGGCGCCATCGCCGGTGAGCGTGATGCCGTTGTCGACCAGCCCGAACGGCAGGCGTTGAGGGACCCCGGCGGCGATCACTCGGTTGGGGTTGAACAGCGGCACGAGCTGGGGCCCAGCGGTGGTGTCGCCGACGCTCGACGACCCGCAGCCCGACAGGCCGAACCCGGTGGCGGCGCCGAAGACGCCGAACGCCCCTGCCTTGATGACGGAGCGGCGGCTCAGGAGATGGGGGGCTCGGCTCGGCACGCGCCTGACCATATCCTTCGGCCATGACAGACGAACCGCGGCCCAGGACGATCGACTTCGAGTTGAACGGGCAACCGGTGCAGGTGGCAGACGTCGGTGACTCGCTGCTCGGTGTCCTGCGAGGCGAGTTCGGTGTTCGGAGTGTGAAAGACGGCTGTAGTCCTCAGGGGCAGTGTGGCTGTTGCACGGTGCTCGTCGACGGTCAACCAAGGGTGGCCTGTGTGACACCGGCGCGCCGTGTCGGCGGTCGTTCGGTGACGACCATCGAGGGGCTGCCTCGCGAGCGGGTCGAGCGGTGGGGGACACGGTTCTGCGAAACCGGCGGAAGCCAGTGCGGCTTCTGCACGCCGGGGATCATCGTGCGGCTCGATGCCCTCGAACAGAAGGGCGTCGAGCGCGACGATTCGGGACCGGTCGATCAGGCGCTCCTGGCGCATCTCTGCCGTTGCACCGGGTGGCAGACGATCAAGGAGGCGTGGGCGCACGATGGCGTGGCGTCGCCGGCGCGCGATCTCGACGCCGCTTCGCGCCGGGCGACCATCGAGGGCGGCGCACCGCAGATGGTGTCACCCGAGGTGGCCTTGGGTGCCGGTGGATTCGCGGCCGACACGGCGCCCAGCGGTGCCCTCATCGCCGTCCCGAACGGTGCCGACGGCTGGTCGCTGGGCGAGACGCTCCACGAAGCCAGAACCGCGGCAGGCAAGGTCCAGGGCCGGCGCACGACGGCCGAACATCGCTGGCCGATCGAGCTACCCGACGGCGGCGGCCTCCCGTGGGCGGTGACGCTCCAGACCACGTGGGTCGAGCCTGCCTATCTCGAGACCGATGCCTGTTGGTGTGAACCGGGTGGTGAGCCGGCCTCACCCCTGGCGAATGGGGGAGCGTTCGGCGGCAAGGCCGAGTCGACTCTCGGCGAGGTGGCGCGAATGCTCGCCGACCAGCACGATCGACCGGTTCTGGCCCTTCTCAGTCGAGAAGATGCCGTGCGTTGGGGTCCCAAACGTCCCCCGGTCGCCGCCGGCATCCGAAGCGATGGCACCGGCACGATGAGGATCGCCGACGCACCGGGTGTGCGGTCGGCCATCGAGGCGGTCGCTCCCGATCTCGTCGTCGAACTGGTCGACCTCGCCGGCCCGCCCGTCTCGGGATCGATTCGTGCGGCGGGGTGGGCCGAAGCAGCGGTGCTCCGACAAGCGATCGAACCGACTCGTGAGTGGATCACCGCCCCGAACGGGGCCGAGGCGAAGGCGAGTGTGAACGATGGCGTCATCAGCATCGACGTTCGCTGTGGCGAGGCGCTCGACGACGTGGTCCTGCGTTCGTACTGCATCGGGGCTGCTCACATGGCGTACTCGTGGGTGACGAGCGAAGCGCTCACCGTCGATGACGACGGCGAGGTCCATGATCTGACCATCAGGAGTTTCGGCATCACCCGAGCCATCGACATGCCGCGGGTCGAGGTGAACCTGATCGACGATGATGGGCCGGCGATCAACGGCTCCGATGCCGTCTTCGCTGCCGTCGCCGCTGCGGTCTGGACGCATCACGGGTTGGGTCCGAGGTGGCCGGTCACGAGTGGTGGCATGATGTCGTCATGAGCACACCTGTTGGTCCCTACACGCCCGTCGTTGCTGCAGGCCCGTTCCTCGTGACGAGTGGACAGATCGGCATCGCCGACGGAGCGATCGTCGACGGTGGTCTCGCACCCGAGCTGCGCCAGGCAATGGCCAATCTTGCGGCGGTGATCGAATCAGCAGGTGGTCGGATGGATCAGGTCGTCAAGACCACCGTGTTCATGACCTCGATGGCCGACTACTCGGTCATGAACTCGGTTTACACCGAACTCTTCGCTGACCACCGGCCCGCTCGTTCGGCCGTTGCGGTCAAGGAGCTGCCCCTCGGGGCGCTCATCGAGATCGAGGCGCTCGTCTACATCGGCTGAGCCGTTGGTCGGCGAAGTCGCCGAACGCTCAGCGCTGCGGCACACTGGCGCCCATGATCGGTTTCATCGTCATCGCCGTCGTCCTGCTCGTCGTGATCCCCGTTGGGTTCTTGATGACCATGGCGATTCCTGCCGCCGTCATCGGCACCTTGCTGAAGAACGGCTCCGAGGCGGACAACGAGGGGTCCGAGCTCATCGAGACCAACCGATAGCCGACCAGGATGCTCATCGTTCGCTCCGACGGTCACGCCGCCCATCATGTGGCCGAACTCGACGGTGGTGAACTCATCGCCTCGTGGGAGTCTCCCGCCCGGGCGTACACCGTCGTGGCGGCGCTCGATGCCGCGGCGATGGGTCCGGTGATCGAACCCGATCCCGTCGATCTCGACGAGTTGGAGGCGATCCACGCCAAGGACTATCTCGCCTTCATGGCCCAGGCGTGGGACCGCTGGGTGGCGTCGGGGCGGACCGCCACCTCGGCCATGGCGTTCTGCTTTCCCGGGCACCGGACACGCTCGATCATTCCCGACCACATCGAGGGTCAGCTCGGCCACTACAGCTTTGCCCTCGATTGTTCGATCGGTGAGCACACCTGGACCGCTGCGGTCGAGTCGGCAGCCATCGCGCAAACGGCAGCCCAGCGGGTGGCCGACGGTGAGCGAGCAGCCTTCGCTCTGTGCCGGCCGCCGGGCCACCACGCAACGAGAGACCAGTTCGGCGGCTACTGCTACGTGAACAATGCGGCGGCAGCTGCCCAGCGTCTGCGGCACCAGGGTGTTGCGAAGGTCGGCATCCTCGACGTCGACTATCACCACGGCAACGGCACGCAGGACATCTTCTACGAACGAGCCGATGTCGTCTTCGCTTCGCTCCACTGCGATCCACGACAGCAGTTCCCGTTCTTCCTCGGCCACGCCGACGAAACCGGCGAGGGCGAGGGCAGGGGAGCAAACTTCAACTACCCGCTCGCACGGGGAACCGAACGGGGCGAATGGATGGCGGCGCTCGAGTCCGCCATGGCCGACCTCGTCGGGTCGGGGATCGAAGCGCTGGTCGTCTCTCTCGGCGTCGACACCTTCAAAGACGACCCGATCAGCGACTTCCAGCTCGACGTCGACGACTACCCGGTGATCGGGGCACGTCTGGCCACACTCGGTCTGCCGTCGGTGTTCGTGATGGAGGGCGGGTATGCGACGGCCGAGCTCGGCGGCAACATCCTCGGGGTGTTGCAGGGGTTCGAGGACGCGCCGACCTCCCGGTAAAAGTTCCGGACCACGGTGCGAGAGCGGTACGGTCGCGGTCGTGATCGACCTCCGACGACTCAAAGAAGACGCCGACTATCGAGCAGGCGCACTCCGCAAGGGAGCGACCGACGACGCCATCAGTGCCCTGCTGGCTGCCGATGAAACCGCTCGTACGGCACGATCGGCAACCGAGGAGCTCCGTGCGGCGCAAAACGCTGCGTCGAAAGAGATCGGCCGGGCCAAGCCAGAAGAGCGCCAGGCCAAGATCGATGCCGTCGCCGGTCTGAAGTTCGAGTTGGCCGAGCTCGAGTCTCGGCTGGCCGAGGCCGATCAGGTCGTGAAGGAACTGGCGCTTTCGGTGCCGAATCCAGCCGACGAATCGGTGCCCGATGGTGGCGAGGACGACTTCCGGGTCGAGGTCACGTTCGGCAACGAGTCGCCGCCACCGGCAGAGAGCCACGCGGAGATCGGTGAACGGCTCGGCCTCGTCGACTCCGAACGGGCCGTTCGCATGTCGGGCAGCAGATTCGCCTACGTGATGGGCGACGCCGTCCTGCTGCAGTTCGGTCTCGTGCAGTACGTGCTCAACAAGCTCGTCAGGAAGTCGTTCATCCCGGTCATCCCTCCCGTGCTCGTTCGCGAAGAGATGATGATCGACGCCGGCTTCTTCCCGACCGACCGCAACCAGGTCTACGAGCTGGAAAAGGACGAGCTCTACCTGGTCGGCACCGCCGAAGTCGGCCTCGCTGGACTCCATCGCGGCGAGCGGCTCGAAGAGGGTGAGCTGCCGAAGCGCTACGTCGGCTACTCGTCCTGCTTCCGCCGTGAGGCGGGCACCTATGGCAAAGACACCCAAGGTCTGTTCCGCGTGCACCAGTTCGACAAGGTCGAGATGTTCATCTACGCCGACCCGGCGACGTCGTGGGACGAACTGGAGTACCTGCGAGCCACCGAGCAGGAGATCTTCTCCGAGCTCGAGATCCCACACCGCGTGATCACCGTCGCCAGCGGCGATCTCGGTGCTGCGGCGGCCAAGAAGTATGACATCGAGGCCTGGCTCCCCTCCGAGCAGCGTTACCGCGAGGTCACCTCGTGCTCGAACTACACCGACTACTCAGCCCGGCGCATGGGCACCCGTATGAAGACCGATCGGGGTACCGAGTTCGCTCACACGCTCAACGGAACGGCGTGTGCAATCGGGCGGACCATGCTGATGATCTTCGAGAATCATCAGCAGGCCGACGGCACGATCGCGATCCCCGACATCTTGCGTCCCTTCTGTGGCCTCGAGGTCATCGAGCCGAAGTAGGCCGGGAAAATACGGCCCCCCGACGAAGACAATGACGAGTTGATGCGCCCTGCGGCGTGTTCTTTGCCACACTGTGTGGCATGACCACTGAGCAGACCGCCCTCGACAACATCCCACTGCGCTTCCTCTCGACCCTTGCCCAGTATCCCGACACCGAGGTGCTCCGCTGGAAGAACGCCGCCGGTGACTGGGAGACGTGGACGACCCAGCAGTTGGCCGACGAGACGGCTCGCCTCACCACGGGGCTGCGCGACCTCGGCGTCGGTCCCGGTGACCGAGTCGTCATCATGTTGACGAACCGTGCGGAATTCCATGCCATCGACCTGGCGGTGCTGTTCCTCGGTGCCACGCCGATCTCGATCTACAACTCGTCGGCCCCCGAGCAGATCGAATACCTGGTCGGTCACTGTGGCGCCAAGGTCGCGATCGTCGAGAACGCAGTGTTCTACGAACGGTTCGCCAAGGTGCGTGAGGCGCTTCCGACCCTCGAGAGCATCGTCGTGCTCGACGATCCCGACGGCAGCACCGGCGCCATGCCGTACGCCGATCTCGCTTCGAGCGAGCCGGCCGATCTCGAGCCTCTCGCTTCGATCTGCCAGCCCGACGATCTCGTCACCGTGATCTACACCTCGGGGACCACCGGCCCGCCCAAGGGTGTGATGCTCACCCACTCCAACGTCACGTTCACCCTCGCAGCCATGGAGAACCAGCTCGAGGCTCAGACCGACATCGGGACCTCCGCCGGCAAGCGCTACATCTCCTACCTGCCCATGGCCCACATCTTCGAGCGCCTGCTCGGCCACTACTACATGGTGAACCTGGCGACGCAGGTCATCTGCTGCCCCGATACCTCGAAGATCGCGGCGTACGCCGCCGAGACCAGCCCCCACATCCTCATCGGTGTGCCCCGAGTGTGGGAGAAGATCTACGCCGGCGTCAACGCCGTGCTGTCGGCCGATCCCGAGAAGGGCAAGCCCTTCAACGAAGCCGTCGAAGCGGCCCTGCCGATCATGGAGAAGATGACTCGAGGCGAAGCCACCCCGGAAGAGATCGAAACCTGGAACTTCCTCGACGCGGTGGCCTTCAGTCAGGTTCGCCCGCTGGTCGGCCTCAACGAAACCACGATCGCCATCAGTGGTGCGGCACCGCTGCCGGCCGAGATCATGGCGTGGTTCCGCGCCATCGGTGTTCCGCTCACCGAAGGCTACGGACTGTCCGAGACCACGGCCGCGCTCACCTGGGCCGGCGCCGTGAAGCCCGGCTATGTCGGCTTCCCTGCCGCGGGGGTGGAGCTGAAGCTCGGCGAAGACGGTGAGGTCATGACCCGCGGGCCGCACGTGTTCCCCGGCTACCTGAACGATCCCGAGAAGACCGCCGAGGCGATCGACGAGGAGGGCTGGTTCCACACCGGTGACATCGGCGAGCTCGACGACGAGGGTTACCTCAAGATCGTCGACCGCAAGAAGGAGCTCATCATCACCGCGGGCGGCAAGAACATCAGCCCGGCGAACCTCGAGGGTTCGCTCAAGATGATCCCGTTGGTCGGCCAGGCCTGCG
This sequence comes from uncultured Acidimicrobiales bacterium, assembly GCA_963698395.1. Taxonomy (GTDB): domain Bacteria; phylum Actinomycetota; class Acidimicrobiia; order Acidimicrobiales; family SZUA-35; genus JBBQUN01. The sequence goes on along the minus strand of CAVOQQ010000003.1, from coordinate 447,863 downwards.
CCATCGGCGATCAGAAGCCGTTCGTTTCGGCTCTGGTGGTTCTCGACCCCGACGCGGCTGCTGCCTGGGCGGCCAAGAAGGGCCTCACCGGTGATGACGCCACGGTGGCCGCCCTGGCGAAGAACCCCGAGGTGATCGCAGAGATCGAGGCCGGTCTCGCCGAGGCGATGAGCAAGTTCAACAACGCCGAAGCCGTCAAGAAGGTCAAGGTGCTCGCCGACGAGTGGCTGCCGGACTCCGATCTCTTGACGCCGACCTCGAAGCTCAAGCGTCGTGGTGTGATGTCGACCTTCGCCGACGAAATCGACGCCCTCTACGCCAAGTAGCACCCATCCCGACAGCTGGCTGGATCGAACGGTCCAGCCAGCTGTTGCGCGTCCGGGGGATCGGCGAAGCCGTTTGAGGCGTGCAACCCTTCGGGTTGCTGCCGAACCAAGGAGAGCCCTCACCCCCAGCGGGATTGGCCGAGCTTGTAGCCGACGGACCGAATGGTCTGGATCAGGTTGGCGTGTTCTTCGCCGAGCTTGGCCCGGAGGCGACGCACGTGCACGTCGACGGTGCGGGCGCCGCCGTAGTACTCATAGCCCCAGACTCGGTTCAGCAGGGTCTCGCGAGTGAAGACCTTGCCGGGCTGGGCGGTGAGGAATCGCAGCAGCTCGTATTCCATGTAGGTGAGATCGAGCGGCCGGCCCTCGAGAGAGGCCTGGTAGGTCTCGACGTTGAGGGCGATGGGTCCGTACTCGATGAGTTCAGGACGAACGCCACGACCGGCTCGCCACAGGAGATGCTTGAGCCGTGCCTCGAGTTCTCGGGGATGGAACGGCGTGATGATGAAGTCGTCGTAGTGATCGTTGCGTGATGAGAGCTCGTCGAGTTGGTTGCCGGACACGAGAAGGAGAAGGGGCTCGATCGGGACGTCTCGTTTGCGGAGGTCTCGGCAGAGCGACCACGCAGCGTCGGCCTGCTCGTCGGCGACGATGATCGCTCCGGTGAAGCCCTCGTCAGGTTCGGCATCGGAGAGCTCGCTCGCCGATGACACCGCGGTCCATCGGTAGCCGTCGAGGTCGAGCGCTCGGGCCAGGTCGGGGGGTGGTGGGTTGGGGAAGATGACGAAGGACTCGGCCATCGCGATCACCAGCGCGGAAGGTAGCGATCGAGTTCCCACTGACTGACGTGCGCCTTGTAGCTGCGCCACTCGTCACGCTTGTTCCGCAGGAACCACTCGAAGATGTGCTCGCCGAGCGCTTCTTGGACGAGCTCGGAACGTTCCATCTCGTCGAGTGCCTCGGCGAGCGAGGTGGGGAGGGCCGGAATGCCGAGCTTCTTCGCCGAGCGTTGATCGAGCTCGAAAAGGTTCTCACTGGCTTCGTCGGGGAGCTCGTAGCCCTCTTGGATGCCCTTCAACCCCGCAGCAGCGATGACCGAGAAGGCGAGGTAGGGGTTGCACGAGGGGTCGGGCGAGCGGAATTCGATCCGTGTCGAGCTGTGCTTGTCCGGTCGGGTGACGGGCACGCGAACGAGCGCCGAGCGATTGTTGCGCGCCCAGCCAACCCACACGGGAGCTTCGTAGCCGACCACGAGGCGCTTGTAGGAGTTGACCAATTGGTTGGTGACGGCGGTGATCTCGCGGGCGTGATGCAGGAGGCCGGCGGTGAACTGCTGGCCGATCTTGCTGAGGTGGTAGGGGGTGTCGTCGTCGTGGAAGACGTTGTCGTCGCCGCTGAACAGCGAGAGGTGGAGGTGCATACCGGACCCCTGCATGCCGGCGAGCGGCTTCGGCATGAAGCTTGCGTAGTGGCCGCGCTCGAGAGCGAGTTCTCGAACGACCAGTCGGAAGGTCATGATCTGGTCGGCCATTTCCGAGGCGCCGGTGTAGCGAAGGTCGATCTCGTGTTGCGAGGGTGAATCTTCGTGGAAGGAGTACTCGACGGGAATGCCCATCTGTTCGAGCACCGAGATGGTCTGGCGGCGGAGGTCGGAGGCGACGTCGCTCGTGGTGAGGTCGAAGTAGCCGCCGGAGTCGAGCGCCTTTGGCGGACCATTGGGGTCGCCGTCGGCGAAGTAGAAGAACTCCATTTCCGGGGCGGCCATCAGTTGGAAGCCGGCGTCGCGGAGCTTGCCGAGATTGCGTCGGAGCACATGACGGGGGTCGCCTTCGAAGGGCTTGCCGTCGTGGTTGAAGATGTTGCAGAACATCCGTCCGGTGGAGCCGCCGTCGGCCCAGGGGAGGAGTTCGAACGTGCTCGGGTCGGGGATCGCGAGAACGTCGGACTCCTGGATCCGGCTGAAGCCGTCGATGGCCGAACCGTCGAAGTGCATGCCTTCCTCGAGGGCGTTCTCGAGTTCGATCGGCGAGATGGCGACCGATTTCAACTGGCCGAGCACGTCGGTGAACCAGAGACGGATCAGTTTGACGTTGCGCTCTTCGACGGCCCGGAGGACGTATTCATGCTGTCGTTCCACTCACCAAGAGATAGCAGCCGGATTCGGTTGCGTCACTCTTGCTGTGCCGGTTCACAGTGCGTTCACAATCGAAACATTGGCGATTCAGTTGGTGGGGCCTTAACTGTTAGGGACTCCGGTCAACCAAGACAACTCGAGAAGTTGGAGACACCAACGTGGCATACAGGGCTGAATACATCTGGATCGACGGCAGCGAGCCGTCCGCAGAGGTTCGAAGCAAGACCAAGATCCTCGCCGACGGCGACAAGCCGGGTATCTGGGGCTTTGACGGCTCCAGCACCAATCAGGCGAGCGGCGACAACTCCGACGTGGTCATTCGCCCCGTCTTCGAGTGCCCGGATCCGATCCGTGGGGGCAATGACATCCTCGTTCTCTGTGAGACATTGCTGACCGCCGATCTCTCGCCGCACCCCACCAACACGCGTGCTGGGGCGGTGGCTGCCATGGAGAAGTACGGCGATCAGGAGCCGTGGTTCGGTCTCGAGCAGGAGTACACCCTCCTCGACGGCTACACCGGGTGGCCGGCAGGCTTCCCTCCCACCGGCTTCCCCGCCCCGCAGGGTCCGTACTACTGCGGTGTCGGCTTCGTGAAGATCCACGGCCGCGATCTCGTCGAGGAACACACTGCGGCCTGCATGGCCGCCGGTCTCGCCATCTCCGGCACCAACGCCGAGGTCATGCCCGGCCAGTGGGAATTCCAGATCGGCCCAGCTGACACCGTTGCGGTCGGCGATCACATGTGGATGGCCCGTTACCTCCTGTACCGGGTCGCCGAGAATCACGGCATGGAGGTCAGCCTCAACGCCAAGCCCATGAAGGGCGACTGGAACGGCGCCGGCATGCACACCAACTTCTCCACCAACAAGATGCGTGAGAGCTACGACGCCATCATTGCTGCGTGTGAGTCGCTCGGCGCCCCCGGCAAGCCCGCCGAGCACATCGCCGGTTACGGCCCCGGTATCGAGGATCGCCTCACCGGCGCTCACGAGACGCAGCGCTTCGACACCTTCAGCTACGGCGTTTCCGACCGTGGCGCCTCCATCCGCATCCCGTGGCAGGTCGCACAGGATCAGAAGGGCTACATCGAGGATCGTCGACCGAACGCCAATGCCGATCCCTATGTGTTGGCCACGCTCATGACGAACACGGTGTGCGCAGCACTCGCAGAGTGATGATGTGAGAGCACTCGCAGAGTGATGATGTGAGAGCACTCGCAGAGTGATGATGTGAGAGCACTCGCAGAGTGATGATGTGATCGCTCGATGATTCGGTGCTGATCGATCCGATGCCGAGGCCCCTGGGGTCTCGGCATCGGCGCGTTCTCATCGCATGAGTGGTGGTTCGGTGCGGATGACCTGCTGCTGCGCGTCGACCACGACGGGGGCGTCGAAGTACTCGATCGTCGGGGATGTTCCGTATTTCTCGGTCACGCCGGCACGCCAGTCGTCGTTGAACTTGGCGTCGGCGCTTGCTCGGTCAGCCCACCAATAGACGCCCCCGGCGGTGGCGCCTTCGTCGCCTCGTAGGTAGGCCTTGAACAGCAGCCCTGGTACGTCGAGGTACGCAGCGGCGTTGGCGCCGAACTGGGTGCGGGCCTCATCGAGGCCGACCGGTTGGGGGAGCGTGAAGCGGACGACGGTGACGATCATGGGGATCGTTCTAGCATCCCGGTGTCCTCATCGAGCCATGGCCGATCCATCACGAAGCGCTAACAATCCGGGCCGAAGCTGTTCTCATCATCAGTCGGAAGCTCGAAAGGCCAACCATGAACAGCACGACCTCCTCCAGCCCCATCTCTCGCAGCGGTCGCCGAATGGCGTTCGCTGGTTCGCTCGTCGCCGGTGGCATCGCCATCGGCGCCCTGTTCTCCCCGATCGGACTCGCCGGGGCCCAAGACGATTCGTTCTCGGCGCCGTCGAGCGTCGACTCTGTGACCGCCAACGCGGCGACGGACGATGCGATGACCGGTGAATCCGGCGCTCCCGATGGGCGCCACGGCCCGAGGCGAGCTGCTGTCGCCGGGGCATCCGAGATCCTCCAGGATCTGCTCGGCATGAGCTCGGACGAGCTGCAAGCGGCCAGAGCCGATGGACAGACGCTCGTCGAAACGGCGGCGGCACAGGGTGTCAGCGAATCCGAGCTCGTGACGGCGCTCGTCGACGAGGCGACCGCTCGGATCACCGCCGCCGTCGATGACGGTCATCTCGATGCCGACCGTGCGGCCACGATGGTGGACGAGCTCGAGGCTCGGATCAGCGATGCCGTCAACCGTGTTCCTGGCGATCGCCCGGCCGATGGCGAGGGTCGCGGCGAACGAGGGCGCGGGGCCGGTGGTGTCGACCGGGCTGAGTTCTTCACCGAACTCGGTCTCGACGCCGACGAGATGAGGACTGCGCTCGAAAGTGGCAGCACGTTGAGCGAAGCAGCAGCGGCCCAGGGCGTCAGTGAAGACGAGTTGGTGGCGGCCATGACCGCCGCTGCCGAGGAGCGACTGGCTGCCGCAGTGGCCGACGGTCGAATCGATGCCGACAAGGCCGCCGAGATCGAAGCCGGCATCGCCGAGCGGATCCAAGATCGTCTCGATGGCGTACGGCCCGAGAACGGCCGACCCGGCATGCGGGGCCACGGCCCCGGTGGAGCCGACGACGCTGCGGTCGAGGGCGAGGCCTGATTCCGCCTTGCCATGATCGACTGGCCATTCCTCGACACGGTCGATCGTGTCTCGCTCCCTCGGGGCTCCGAACCATCCTCGGTCCGGAGCCCCGAGGCGTTGCGGCGATGGCGAAGCGGTGGCTCGACCACCGAGCACCCGTCGTCGCCCACGACTGAGCGGCCTCAGTACGGTGCCGCCGCCGCGTCGCACCGGCTGCGGTCCTGCGCCCGAGACCCTCCTACACTCCCTCGAATGCGAAGGTTGCGGGTTGCGGTATGCCAGATCAATCCGGTGATGGGCGATATCGACGGCAACGTCGCTCGCATCATCGACCGGCTCGACGAGGCCGAGCAGGCCGGGGCCGATGTTGCGGTCTTCCCCGAGATGTCGGTGTGCGGGTATCCGCCCGAGGACCTCGTGCTGAAACCCGGTTTCGTTGCCGCCTGCCAAGCGGCCGTCGCCCGAATCGCCGCCCGCACCGGCGAGTGCGCGGCCTTGATCGGCACGGTCGACGGCGGGCGCGACATCTTCAACACGGCGGTGTTGTGCGCGAATGGCGAGCAGGTCCTGACCTACCACAAGCGTGTGCTTCCCAACTACAGCGTGTTCGATGAACGGCGCTACTTCACCCCGGGCACCGAGCCGTATCAGCTGGTCGAGATCAAGGGTGTGAAGGTCGGCATCGCCATCTGCGAAGACGTCTGGAGTCCCACGGGGCCGATGCACGAGCAGGCCGCCGGCGGTGCCGAAGTCATGCTGGTGCCGAACGGCAGTCCCTATCACGCCGGCAAGGCGCTCGATCGAGACGTCTTGATGAGCAGCCGAGCCGCCGACAGCTCCTGCGCCCTGGTCTATGCGAACCAGGTGGGTGGCCAAGACGAGCTGATCTTCGACGGTGGGTCCGTGGTCTTCGATCACGAGGGGCGCCTGATCGCCCGGGGAGCCCAGTTCGAAGAAGCGGTGTTGGTCTGCGACCTCGAGGTCATTCCGACCTACCGCAAACGCCGACTCGACCCCCGTGGTCAAGAGCTGCCGGTGCCGGCACTGCCGGTCATCGAACTCTCGAAGCACGAGCCGCTCGAGGGGCCACCGCTGCTGCCGCCGATGATCGAGCTGCTCGACGAGAACACCGAGATCTGGCGAGCGCTCGTCCTCGGCACCCGTGACTACGTGTTCAAGAATGGTTTCACCGACGTCGGCGTGGCGCTCTCGGGCGGGATCGACTCGTCCATGGTCGTGGCGATCGCGGTCGAAGCGGTCGGAGCCGACAAGGTGCATGCCGTGCTGATGCCCTCGCGCTTCTCGAGCGATCATTCCGTTTCCGACTCGGTGACGATGTGCGAGACGCTGGGTGTCGACTATCGGACCATCGCCATCGAACCAGCCCACGCCGCGCTCCTCGACATGTTGGCGCCGTCGTTCGGTGATCGCGAGCCCGACACCACCGAGGAGAACCTCCAGTCCCGTATCCGCGGCGTGCTCATGATGGGGCTGTCCAACAAGTTGGGATGGATGATCCTCACGACGGGCAACAAGAGCGAGGTTGGCGTTGGCTATTCCACCCTCTATGGCGATACCGCCGGTGGTTTCGCCGTGATCAAGGACGTGTTCAAGACCCGGCTGTACGAACTGGCGCGTTGGCGCAATGAGTCGGCGGGTAGGGAGATCATCCCGAACAACGTGATCGACAAGCCGCCGTCGGCCGAGCTGCGTCCCGATCAGCGAGACGACCAGAGCCTGCCTCCCTACGAGGTTCTCGACGCCATCCTGGCCGGCTATGTCGAAGACGACTTGACCGCGAGCGAGCTCATCGGTCGGGGCCACGACGCTGCCATCGTCACCCGTATCACCAGGCTGGTCGATATCGCCGAGTACAAGCGGCGCCAAAGCCCGCCAGGAATCAGGATCTCGGTGAAGGCATTCGGGCGTGACCGACGGGTGCCGATCACCAATCGATATCGGGGCTAGACGGCAACGGTCCACCGGCACGGCGCGTCGGCAACGACGTGGTTGCGGTGGAGGACGATGTTTCGGTGGAGGAGGTGTGATGGGGAGCACTGCCCGCGCGCTACCGGTGCCGCGAATCGCCGAGTACGGTGGTCCGGACGATGGCACGCAAGAACTTCACCCCTCTACGCCGGGCCGCGCTGTTGGTGATGGCCCTGGCGCTCGCGTCGTTGGCTTCGCCATCGCAGGCCCAGACCTCCAATGATCTCGAATCGATTCGGGAACAGCGGCGCCAGGCCCAGGCCGAGAAGGCAGCGCAGGCGCAACAGGTCGATGCCGTCGGGGCCGAAGTCGATGAACTGACCGACGCGCTTGCTGCGGTCCAGGCGAACGTGGCGGCTCAAGAGAATCGAGTCGCCGATGCCGAGCGCAGCCTCGCCGATGCCGAGGCCCGCCTGGCTGAATCCGAACAGGCGGTCATCGACAAGGAACAGGAGATCACGTTCCTGCGCGAGCAACTGGCCGGCCGAGCCATCAACTCCTTCATGTCGCAGGGCGACACCGACTCGGTGTTGCTCGACTCGAACGACATCACCCAGGCGGTGCGAATGCAGACCCTGGTGCAGGACGTCACGCAGGGCGAGGTCGATCTCGAAGAACAGCTCAGGGCCGCCGAGGAAGACCTCGTGGTCGAGCGAGCGTTGGCAGCCGACGCCACCGCCGAAGCCGAGACGCTACGCAATCAGATGGCCGACGAGCTCGGCGTGTTGGCCGAGGCCCGAGACGCCCAGGCCGCACTGACGGCCGAGGCCGAAGCCCGCCTCGACCACGAGCTCTCCGAACTCGCTTCCATCCAGGAGCTCGATGCCCAGCTGGCATCCCAGGAACAGGCCGAAGTCAATCGGCTCGCCGCCGAGTTGGCCAAGAAGCGTGCAGCCGAAGCAGCGGCAGCACCTCGTGCCCCGAGCACCGGCGGTGGCGGTGGCGGTGGCGGAACCACCGTCGGCTCCGGAGAGATCGTGAGCGTCCGCGGGATCCGAGTCCATCGTTCGATTTCCGGCAACCTCGAGTCGATGCTCGCCGCCGCCTCGGCCGCCGGGGTCGAGCTGAGCGGCGGCGGCTACCGCGATCCCGCCGGCCAGATCGCCGTGCGAAGGAACAACTGCGGCACGTCGAACTACGCCGTCTACGAGATGCCTTCGAGTAGTTGCCGCCCGCCGACCGCACGGCCTGGCAGCTCCATGCACGAGCAGGGACGGGCCATCGATTTCACCTATGGTGGACGAATCATCAGCACCCGCTCGAGCCCCGCCTACCAGTGGTTGGCAGCAAACGCAGCGAGCTACGGCTTCTACAACCTGCCGTCTGAGCCCTGGCACTGGTCCACCAACGGCCGCTGACGCCGGGGCCCGTCCCTGGGCCGCCGCCGTTCGAGCACACCGACTCGACCCCGTTGGACTAGCGTCGGCGATTCGAGATCGAAAGGTGCGCAATGGCAGAAGCTTCGACATCACGCCCGCCGAGGGCCTCTTGGGAGCGCAATGAACTGCCCGGTCGGTTCTCGGTCGAGGAGACCGCCCGGCGGATCGGCAACTACAAGTGGGTCGAGATGCGGATCTTCGAAGTGCTCGGCAGCTGGGTGTCGTCGGTTCCCGAGCTCGACATCAAGCTCCGCCTCGGGACCCATTGCTATCATCACGCCTTCCACGCCGAGCTGTGGCACAAGCGCCTCCCCCAATTGCGCGAGATGGATCCGGCACGGCTGACCATGGCGCCGAACGCCGAACTCGAAGCGTTCATGGAAGCACTCGCCGACAACGAGCGTCTCGACGATTCGCTCGCAAAGCTGGTGGGCCTCTACCGCGTGCTGCTCCCCCACCTGATTGCGGCCTACACGTTCCACCGCAACAACACCGCGACGATCACCGATGCGCCGACGATCCGCTCACTCGACCTTGCGTTGACCGACGACATCGAAGAATGGCGCGACGGTGAGATGATGATCCAATCGCTCATCCATGACGAAGACGACGTCGATCGAGCAGCGATCCATCAGGCGAATCTCGAGAAGCTCATGCTGGCCGCCGGTGGCGTCACCGGGCCGGGTTCGGTGAGCTCGTTCGGCCCGGTCGACGGTCAGAGGACCTCGATCTAGCTGCCGGTATCGGCCCTCGGCACGTGGGTCGATACCCCTTGATCGACGCGCTGGTGAGGGAAACGGTCATTCACCTGCCAAGCTGGCCAGAGTGCGACAGTGACCGACGTCTCTTTCGCCGTGCTGCCGTTGCGATTCGTTCGTTGCTCAAGTACGGCGCCCGAGGCGCCGAACCACAAGATGCATCGTTCATCGGGCGGCACCTCCGCTTCGATACGATGCGATACCACAACTGTTGCTGGTAGTCGATACCCTCTGTTATGGCGGGTTTTGCACTCGGCGCCGGCAGAAACGAGAGGTTGGGATCCTTGGCCAAGGAGCGAGTAGAACGAGACGAGGAAGATCTCGTCCGTCTGTACCTCACCGATATCGGGCAGTATCCGCTGCTCACCAAGGAAGACGAGGTACGTCTGGCGCAGGCCATCGAGGCCGGCAAAGAGGCGGCCGAGGCTCTCGAGACCGATCCGGCGGTCACGCCAACCCGAAAGCGCGAGCTGAATCGGGCCATCCGCAAGGGCCGTGAGGCAGAACGGACCTTCGTCCAATCCAACCTCCGGCTCGTGGTCTCGATCGCCAAGAAGTACCAGGCGTCGGGACTGCCCCTCCTGGATCTCATCCAGGAAGGAAACCTGGGGTTGATGCACGCGGTCGAGAAGTTCGATTGGCGCAAGGGCTTCAAGTTCTCCACCTATGCCACCTGGTGGATTCGTCAAGCCATCACTCGCGGTATCGCCAACACCGGTCGGACCATTCGACTGCCCGTGCATGCCGGCGACACCCTCGCCCGCCTCCAGAAGGCGCGGGCTCGGCTCGAACTCAAGTACGGCCGGCCGGCCACGCTGACCGAACTCGCCACAGAAGTGGAGATGACCGAAGAGAAGGTCACCGAAGCACTGCGATTTGCTGCCGAGCCCCTGTCGTTGTCGGAACCGCTGCGAGAAGATGGCGATGCCGAACTCGGCGACGTCGTCGAGGACCGCTCCGCCGACTCGCCGTTCGAAGTGGCGGCCACCGCGCTGCTGCCCGAAGAGATCTCACGATTGCTCGCACCGCTCGACGAGCGTGAGCGAGAGATCCTGAAGCTTCGCTTCGGCCTCGACCGCGGCGAGCCTCGCACCTTGGAAGAGGTGGGTGAATACTTCAATCTGACTCGAGAGCGAATTCGTCAGATCGAAGCTCGGGCCATGTCGAAGCTCCGGCACCCCAGCTCCGACACCGGAGCACGCGACCTCCTCGCTGTCTGAGCGCCCACCGATCACGAGCGCTGGATGCACCAGCACTCCTACATCAGTGCTCGTGCATCGGTAGACGCTGCAACCGATTCCCCATGGACCTGGGCGGCCGCTTCGACGGTCGCCCAGGTTCGTTTTCGCCTCTCGAGTTCAGGGGGTCACTCGATCGATCATCGACGCCACGGCCTCGATGATCCGCTGCTCGTCATGGTCGAGTGTGGCGACATGGAAGCTGTCGTCGAGCCACAACCGCTCGGCGGTCGACGAGATCTGCTCGGCGATGAAGTCACTGGCAGAGGGTGCGACGACGTGGTCGTTGCGGCTCGTGATCAACAAGGTCGGCATGGTGATCCTGGCGAGGTCGGATGCCAGCGCCACCACTCCCTGCTGCAGGCTGAGCAGCGGGGCCAACGGGGTCTGGTCATAGGCGACTTCGACGACGCCTTCCTTGGCGATGTCGCCGCCGATGGCGTCGATCACCGTCGCGCCGGAGTCGAGAAACGCCTGGAGCCCCTCCATCAGTTCGGGATCGGCGATGGCGGCGGCGTTGATCGGAACGATGCCGGCGATTTCCGGGTGCTGGGTTGCGAGCCAGAGCGTCAGTGTCCCGCCCATCGACAGTCCGGTGACCACGACGCGCTCGGTCCGGGCGGCGAGATCTCGGTAGGCGGCATCGACCGCAGTGGTCCAGTCGGACCAACCGGTGGCGAGCATGTCATCGACGCTCGTGCCGTGGCCAGGCAGTCGCGGGAGCTCGACGGTGTGGCCGGCAGCGGCCATGGCCGCCGCAACGGGTCTCATCGACTGCGGGCTTCCGGTGAAGCCGTGGATGGCGAGCACCCCGGTGGGGCCTCCGCTCACGCTCATGGGTTCGGCGCCGGGAAGAATCGTGGTCATCGTCTCACTGTAGGCACGTCGGGAAGGGCCCACGGGTGCTGCGTTGCGACGGCGAACACCCGCCACCAGGGGTGCAGCACGATGCGTGGTCCATGAGTGGGCCGTTCTCGGACTACCGTGCTCCGGCGGAGCGGTCTCATACGCGAGACACCACAGCCGAAGAACAGTGCTGGACCGTGCTGGTCCTCTGCCTCATCAGGAGATTGCATGCGTAGCGAGCGAGGATGGCGACGTCGGTATACCGCGGCGGCTCTCGTTGCTGGCGTCGTTGCGGTCGGCTGTACCGGCGGTGGTGACGATTCCGCAGAGGAGACGACCACCACCACGACCTCGGCCGAAGCGATCTCGCCCGATCTCGCCGACGGTCTGACGCTGACCTTCGCCGACTGGTACAACACCGTCACCAGTGGTGACGCGGCCGTACCGAACTGTGACGATGGCCTCCCTGTCTGGGTTGCTGCCGAGTCACTGGCGCCATCGTCGTCGGGCCCGCTGCTCGTGTGCGCCGATCGGACCGCCACCGATGGCCTGGTCCTGAACATCGTCAACAACGGCTCGGGCCCGCTGAGCATCGAGTACCCCGATGCCGTCGCCGGTTGGGAGTTGGCGAGCAACGAGCCCGACGGTGTCACCGTCCTTGCCGGAGGTGTCGGCGCCCTCATTCGACCCGGTGTCGGAGCGAAGCTGACGGCCGACGCCGGAGCATGGGACGAGCAAGAGCTCTCCTTGGTCTTCGCCGAGCGCTGGGCGATCATCGAAGCCACCAGCGAAGTGATGTCGGCGCTCGGACTCGAGAACACCTTCGACTGGGCTGCCGACCTGGCCGAAGCCTGCGATGTCGACACGGTCGCAGACTCCGATCTGGGAGCATCGCTCGAAGTGTCGTTGTTCGACTACTTCGACTGTGTCTTCGATGGTCTCGGTGATGCAGTCGACGATGCCGACCGTCAGGCGCTGACCGACATCGTGCCCCTGGTCGGTGAGCTCGTCGAGCGAGCGAAGAACGTCGCCAGCCAACAGCGCGCCGGGGCGGTGATGTCGTCCCTCTCGGTGCGAACACAATTGCCCGAGCCGGCCGGTCCGAGCATCGATCCCGCCACCACGACCTCCGTGGTCGTCACCCAGCCACCGACGACACGACCGCCGACCACTCGACCGCCGACCACTCGACCGCCGACCACACCGGCGCCGACCACGGCCCCGCCGACGTCGCCGTCCACCACGGCGGTCCCCACCACGACCACCACCGCACCGAAGAAGGTGACCACCACCGAGGAAGACCCCGATCTGACGGTTCCCCTGCCTCCGGCGCCGGTGCTGGTCGCACTCGAAACCGTCCAGGCCGGTGTCGAGACCTACACGGCGTGGCCGGCGATCGATCCCAAGCTCGGCCGCCTCCCCGGTGGCCAGATCGTGGTCATCGAATGCAAGGCGTTCAGCTCGTCCATCACGCCCGGCGGTAACGGCTGGTGGTATCGAATCGGCAGCGGAGACACCGCAGGCGGTTGGGCCTCGGCGACGGGGTTCAAGAATCTCGTTGCAGGAGTGGCCAACGGGTCGACGTCGTCGAGCAATGTGAGCGACGCCGTGTCCGATTGCTGAGCGCCGGCGCGCACGGCCGCTGATCGCTCAAGATTTCTGATGCGGGCTCCGATGCTTTTGGCACGTCTTCGGCTGCCAAGGATCGCCACATGGCTCTCGCCTCACCGCAACGCTCATGGTGTTCGCTGCGGCGTCTCGTCGCCACCCTGGGAATGGGCGCTTCAGCCGCGACGGCTGTTTTCGTCGCCTGCCCGACCGGGCGGGCTTCGACTACTGGGTCGAGCTCACCGCAGCGCGAGGTCTCGACGGGACCGCAGTCGCGGCCGAGTTCATCGTGTCACCCGAGTTCGTGCAGCGCTACGGATCGCTCGACGACCACCAGCTCCTTGACCTCGTCTACCGCAACGTGCTGGGCCGCCCCGCTGATGCCGAGCTGGCCACCGGAACGTACGACGCGTCGCTCTGTTCGGGCTTTGGCGGCCGGGTCGACTGGTACACATCGCCCTACGAGATGCGCTGGTGCGTCAACATGGACGCGCCGTTCGCCCAGGAGTCCATCGATGGCGTCCATGTTCACGAAGCCATTCACGCTCGCGTCGGAGCGTTGTTCGCCTACCGTCATGCGTTGACCCCGCAGGAATCCGCAGAGGTGACCCGAGTCGCCATCGAGAGTGCAACGGCCAACGAGGGCCTGGCCGACTTCTGGGCCATGCGCCTGGTGCCTGGCCATGAAGGCAGCCCGGACTACGCCGCCTACGTGTTCAACAACGCGATCTGGGACGAGCTCTTCGCCAGGTACCCCATCGGTGGACCCCTCCCCGGCTGACCACGACCGCCGTTCGTGGTGGAATCCACGAACGGCGTATAGGGTGCTGATCGAGCCAGTACCGTCACGCTGGTTTGCAGGCCGCTCGGTCTCGCAGGCGAATGGCGGAGGTGGACGGGAATCGAACCCGCCTACGATGGATCACATCGCACACCCGCTTTGAAGGCGGGGGAGCCCACCAGGTACTCGGACACCTCCACTCCGCACCCTACCGGAGCCACGTTCCTCGGCGGCACGCAGCCACCCGCTCTCGGTCACGATCGGTCTTGCCGCTCGATCCCTTCTCGACCGCACTTCCTCCAGTGCGCTTCCCCGGCTACTGCTCGAGCACCCTTCGAGGTCGCTGTGTTGTGTTTCTCCTCCGCCAAAGGCGGCGCCGGCTGCTCGGTCACCGCTGCTGCGGCGTCGTTGCTGTTGGCCGAACACGAGCCGACGGTGCTCGTCGACCTCGCCGGCGACCAGCTCGAGATCCTCGGTCTCGGCCCGCCCGACGACCTTCGCTCCGAGGGCCTCGCCAGCTGGGCGACCCTCGACGATCCGGCCCCTGACGCACTGCGCTGGCTCGAACGGCCCGTCACCGGTCAACTCACACTTCTCGGATCGGGTGGTGGCCCCGTTTCGATGTCCGACGATCGGCTCTCGATGCTGGCCAGGCTGTTGCGTTCCGATGGTCGGCGTGTGGTCGTCGACCTCGGCGACCACACACATCTCCAACCGCTGGCGGCTCAGGCACGTCGCTCGGTCCTCGTGACCCGTCCGTGCTACGTGGCGCTCAGCAGAGCCCGCCACCTCCCGATTCCCGACGATGTGGTCGTCGTGGCCGAGCCGCATCGAGCGTTGACCACCGTCGACATCCAAGCCGTCTTGGGTGCACCGATCGCCGCCGTCGTGCCCTTCGAGCCGCAGATCTTTCGTGCGGTCGACGCCGGTCTCCTGGTGACCCGGATGCCCAGGTCGCTCCGCCGACTCGGGGTGTTTCGATGACGGTCGGCGCCTCGGACCTCGAGCACCGAATCATCGAGTTGTTGATGGCCCGTCCATCTGCCTTGGCCGGTGACCTGGTCGACGAGCTACGACGGGAGTGGCCGTCGGTGCCGGCCTCGGCGCTCGTCGACCTCGTCGAACGTGCGCTGACCCGTGCCCGGGGGCTCGGCGCCATCGAGCAGCTGATCGCCGCCAACGACATCTCCGAAATCATGATCAACGGTGCCGATTGCGTTTGGATCGAACGAGCGGGAGTGCTGGAGAAGACGGACCTCTGGCTCGACGAAAGCGAGGTTCGGCTGCTGATCTCCCGGATGCTCGACCCGCTCGGGCTGCGCGTCGATCGGCTGCACCCGATGGCCGACGCCCGCCTGACCGATGGCAGCCGAGTCAACGTCATCGTTCCACCGCTTGCTGTCGATGGCCCTGCGATCACCATCAGGCGATTCGCAGCCAAGCGGTTCGAGCTCGAGGCCTTCGCTCCGAGCGAGGTCGCCGCCGAGCTCCGAACGGCGGTCGAGCGACGCAAGACCATCGTGGTCAGTGGGGGCACGGGCGCAGGCAAGACCACCCTGCTGAACGCGCTGGCGCAATCCATCGGCGCCGACGAGCGCATCATCACGATCGAAGACACCGCCGAACTTCGCCTTGGTCACCGGCACGTCGTTCGGTTGGAATCCCGCCCGGCCAACGCCGAGGGCGTTGGCGAGGTGACGATACGGGAACTGGTCCGCAACGCGCTCCGGATGCGTCCTGATCGATTGATCCTCGGCGAGACGAGGTCGGCCGAGTGTCTCGATCTGTTGATGGCGCTCACCACGGGGCACCGCGGCTCGTTCACCACCGTCCACGCCAACCACCCCGGCGGTGCAATGCGACGGCTGCAGCTCCTGGCGTCGTTGGCCGACGTCGCCGTGTCCCCACACGCCATCACCGACATCTTGGCGGAGACCATCGACTACGTCGTCCACATCGAACGGTTCGGTGCCCGCCGCGCCATTGCCGAGGTCGCTCGTGTGGAGCCCGATCGCCCACTCGAACCGACGACGTTGTGGCGGGGGCCGACGTGACGTCACACCGTTCGACCGTGTTGGCGCGCTTCGATGGAGTGCCGCAGCTCCGTTCCGTCGAGAGTCGTCGAGTCGGTGGTTCGGTGTCCGGGCTTGCGACGGCTCTCGCATGCGTCGTCATCGGGATCGCCATTTCGTCGCCGCTGGCGCTCCTCGCCGGGCCACCGGCCGTGTTGGGTGCTCGGCAGCTGCGCCGCCGGCATCGGCAGCGGCTCGAGCGGCGCCGGGCGGATCGTGCAGTGATCGACTTCGTGGATCGGCTGACCCAGCACGTCCGAGGCGGGAGCTCGTTGGCTGCCGCGGTCGAGCACGAGCTCACCGAGGTCGACACGTCGCTCGCTCCGATGGTGCATCCGGTTCGAGCGGCGATGTCTGCAGGCGAGGGGCTCGGGCGTGCTCTCGAGCGGGTGGACTCGGACCAGTCCACCTCCCTCGACCTCCTCGGGTCTTCGCTTCGCCTGCTCCTCGACCATGGTGGTCCGGTTGCGGTGTCGCTCGACCGCGTCGGCGAGACGCTGCGCGCCGGCGTCGTTGCTCGCGACGAGGCGGCTGCACAGGCGGGGCAAGCCACCGCATCGGCCCTCCTGCTCGCCGTGTTGCCCATGGTCTTCGCCGTCTTCGTTGCCGTGGTCGAACCGGCTGCCAGGACGTTCTACCTCACCACCTGGACCGGGGCCGGTTGTGTCGCCGGTGCCGGAGCGCTCAGCTTTGCCGGTTGGTCGTGGATCGATCGGCTGGTGCATCGATGAAGCGCCCGATGCCAACGATGATCCTCACCTTCGTCGTTGCGTTGGTGTGGTGGCCGTTGGTGCCGATTGCTCTCGTCGCGCCGGCTGCGGTCCGACGGCTGCGATCGTTGGCTCTCGACCGCCGCCGACACCGCGAACGAGTCGACGCCCTGCCTGACGTGGTCGATCTGATCATGATCGCCATCTCCTCGGGTGTGACCATCACCGGTTCCCTGCGGCTCGTTGCCGAACGCGGACCGGCCGCCGCCCGGCCAGGATTCGCCGTCGCGCTCGAACATCTGGCGGCGGGCGGCGCGATCGCCAGCGCGCTCCATCGAGCCGCCGACCATCTGGGGCCTGATTACCGGTCGCTGCTGGTGACGATGGCGCAGGCGGAGCGGGAGGGGTCACCACTCGGTGCGCTCCTGATTCGCCTTGCCGACGAGGCAACGAATGCCCGGCGCCGACGGGGCGAACGGGCCGCTCGGCAGCTGCCGGTCCAGATGGTGCTGCCCCTGGTCCTCTGCTCGCTACCGGCGGTCGTGCTCGGAGCCGTCGTTCCGCTCGTTCTGGTTTCGCTTCGCCGTCTCTGACGCCACTCGGGCGGTCCGTGACCGCCCCTCGCAGATCGATCTGCCGATCGTTTTCATGTCGAAGAGAGATTCACCATGTTCATGCTCCACGCACTCACCACCCGAACCGTCCCCGTTCGTCTTGGCCAACGAGGCCAAGCCACCGCCGAATACGCGCTGGTCATTCTCGGCGCCGCCGCCGTGGCCGGACTCGCCCTCGCCTGGGCCGTTGGTACCGGCAAGATCGGTCGTCTGCTCGACGCCGTTCTGAACTCGGTCATCGGGCAGGTGGGCTGATGATACGGGGGAGGGGCCAGCGGGGTCAGGCAACCGTCGAGTTCGCGCTGGTCCTTCCCCTGGTCGTGGTGGTGGCCCTCATCGTCGTGCAAACGGCCCTGGTGGCCAAAGATGCGCTCCTCGTCGAGCACGCGGCACGCGAGGCCGCCCGCGCCGCGGCCGTCGAGCCGACGCCGGGGGTCGCACGGCAAGCAGCGGTGAACGCCGGTGCGTTGGACCCCGCCCGCTTGTCGAGCCAACTCGGTGGTGGGACCGCTCGCGGTGATCGGCTGACGGCAACCGTGACCTATCGCTCGCCGACGAACGTCCCACTCGTCGGCCGATTCGTCGGTGACATCGAACTGCGGGCCGAGGTGACCATGCGAGTCGAGTAGAGCAAGAGTCGAGCAGGGCAAGAGTCGAGCAGAACGAAGGCCGAGAGGGGAGCACGCTCCAAACGCCGAGCGCCAATGGGCTCGGTCTGGTTGGATCTGACCATGCTGCGTCTCCCCGAAGCGGTTCGCGCCAGGGCCCATCTGGCGGGCGCCCAGGCATGGATCGACAGCCTGCCCGCTCTGGTGACCGCACTCGAGCATGACTGGCGAATCATCGTCGCTGACGCGTACCCCGACCCGACCGAGGCCTTCGTCGCCGAGGCGAGAACCGAATCGGGTGAGCCGGTGGTGCTCAAGCTGATCGTTCCTCGCAACGACGACGCAGCGAGACACGAGATCGATGTCCTGCTCCGCGCCGACGGACAGGGCTGTGCCCGGCTCCTTCGCCATGATCGCGAGCGTGGGGCCCTGCTGCTCGAGCGGCTCGGACCATCGCTGCACGATCTGGGCCTACCGATCTCGCAGCGCCACGAGATCCTCTGCCTCTTGGCCATGGCGATCTGGCGCCCGGCCGCCGAGCTGGATCTGCCCACCGGACTCGACAAGGCCCGATGGCTCGAAACATTCATCGGCAGAACCTGGGAAGACCTCGACCATCCATGTGGCGAGGCCGCGGTGGAGTCGGCCCTCGCAGCGCTACGGCGCCGGAGCATGGCTCACGATGACGAACGATCCGTTCTCGTGCATGGCGATGTGCACGAGTGGAACGCGCTGCAGGCAACAGACGGTTTCAAGCTCATCGACCCCGACGGGCTCCTGGCCGAGCCGGAGTACGACCTGGGCGTCATGATGCGTGAAGACCCCGTCGAGCTGTTGCGCGGTGACCCGCGGGATCGCGCTCACTGGCTGGCGAGTCGCACCGGGTGCGATGCCGCGGCGATCTGGGATTGGGGAGTCGGCGAGCGGGTTGCGACCGGATTGCTCGCCACGAGCATCGGTCTCGAACCGGTCGGAGCCCAGATGCTGGTCGCGGCCGACGCAGTCGCCGGCCTTCGGTTCGACTCGTGATTCTGGCGACCCACGGGCGGGGTTGCCCGTCGACGTTCGCTTCGTCGCCGCGTCCAGAGCGTTCTGCTGGCCTGAGCAGCCATGATGCCGCCGAACGCCACCAGGTTCACGGCGACGATCATCGGCACACGCCAGCTGAAGATCGCCGTGCCGGCCGACGAAGGTGCCGAGGGCTGGTGGCGCCGCCTTCATCTCGTCCCAGCGGCAGGTTGCTGCCGGCTGCGATGCTCGCTGCGCCCAGGAGCCCGGCACGCCGGGGCGAACTCAGAACGGCTCGTCGAACCCGAGCGTGGTGTGGAGCAGCGCCAGCGCTGCGTGTTTGTCGAGTGGCTCGTTGCCGTTGCCGCACTTGGGTGACTGCACACACGACGGACAGCCTGCGTCGCACGGGCAATGATCGAGGACGTCGAGCGTTGCGCCCAGGTGCCGATCAGCCGCTTCGAACGCCAGCTCGGCCACCCCGGCGCCACCGGCGAAGCCGTCGTAGATGAAGACGGTCGGAAGCCCACTGTGTGACGCGACGGCGATCGAGACGCCTCCGACATCCCACCGATCGCAGATGGCGAAGAGCGGAAGGATGCCGATGGCGGTGTGTTCGGCTGCGTGCAGCGCGCCAGGAAGGTGATGCTCGGGAATCCCCGCGAGCCTGATGATCTCGGGTGCCCATTCGTACCAGATGCTGGTGGTGAGCAACTCCTGCGGCGGGAGGTCGAGGTCACATTTCTCGATGGCGGTGGCCGAGCCCTGCTCGAACCGGTGATAGCCGGTGACCCGCGTGGTGACCTTGACATCGCCGAGCGAGAGCGTCGACCGCCCCACCGACTTGCGCTGTCGGGTGTCGGTGACATCGATGTCGATGGTGGTGCGGGTCTGGGTGTACTGGGTCCCGTCATTGGGCTCGACGATGGCTCGTCGAGCCTCGAGGTCGAGTTCGCACACCTGCCACGCCTGACCGCGATGGAGATAGATCGCGCCCGGGTGGACCCGAGCAGCGGCACGATCGAGTTCGACGGTACCGATCACGGTGTCGTGTCGGTCCACGATGGCGACCTCACCCCTCGATCCCGAACGCAGGCCCACCCGATGGAACGGCATGCCTCGCCCGCCCCACACCGCCCGTGGAACTCGTTGACGACCGGGACGAATCCGCAGCTCGTCGGCTTGTACGAGTCGGCGGACGCTGTCGTCGAGGTCTGGCCACCACCGGTCGTCGCGCCAGGTCAGCGGGTATTCGTAGGCTGCACAGGCCAGATGCGGATCGGCGACCACGATGTTCGCCGAGTTGATCACTGCCGGTTCCGGCGACCGTTCGAAGAGGTCTTTCGGATGATGGACGAACCACTGATCGAGTTGGTCGTCACCGGCGATGATCACGGCCACCGATTCCTGTTGGGATCGACCAGCCCGGCCGATCTGCTGCCAGAGCGAGGCGATGGTGCCGGGGAAGCCGCACAGCACGGTGGCGTCGAGACCGCCGATGTCGACGCCGAGCTCGAGCGCGCTCGTTGCCACGATCACGCGGACCTTGCCTTCGGCGACCTCGTCTTCGATCTCGCGTCGTTCGGCTGCGAGATAGCCCGATCGATAGGGCCGCACCGTGTCGGCGAGGTCCGGCGGTAGCGAGCGGGCAACACCCGCGGCCACCCTCTCGGTCATGGCCCGGCTGGGGCAGAAGCAGATGGTTCGTTGGCCTGCCAACGTCAGCTTCGTGAGCACGGCGATGGCTTCGGTGGCCGGTGACTGGCGGGTGCCCGTCGCCTCGTTGATCGTGGCGGGCTGGACGATGGCGACGTGTCGAACGCCGGCCGGCGACGCGTCGTTGGTGATGGCAGTGACCGATCCGCCGCTCAGCGCCGATGCCAGGACGTCGGGTTCCCCGATCGTTGCCGAGCAGAAGACGAACGTCGGCGACGACCCATAGAGCTCGCACACTCGCCGAAGCCTGCGGAGTAGATGCGCAACGTTGCTCCCGAACACACCCCGCAGGACGTGGAGCTCATCGATGACGACGTAGTCGAGTCGGCGGAAGAAGGTGGCCCATTTCGGATGGTGCGGCAGCAGGGCGTGATGGAGCATCTCCGGGTTGGTGAGCACGACGTTGGCGTTGTCTCGAGCCCACGCCCGCTCCTTGCGAGTGGCATCGCCGTCGTACGCCATGGCCAACAACCCCGGGATGTCGAGATCGCCGAAGGCCCGCAGCTGGTCTTGGGCCAGGGCCTTGGTGGGGTAGATGAGGAGCGAGGTGCCGGACCGTAGCCCGGTGACCACGGATTCGGCGATGGGGATCTGGTAGCAGCGCGACTTGCCCGATGCCGTTGGGGTGGCGATCACCACCGAACGGTGGTCGCGGAGGAGATCGACGGCCTGGGCCTGGTGTTTCCACAGACCACCAGGTGGCTCGAGATGAGCGATCGCGCCGGGGAGGGGTCGAGCGAGCGGAGCGATGGTGGGAAGCCGCTCCGGCAGCGTCTCGATGTGTACGAGCCGACCGGTGACGTCGAGCGCGTCGATCAGCGAAGCGGCGGTGGCTGCTCCGGTGTCGATGGTCGTCAACGCTCGGGCTCCGTCATCGGCCACCGATCGTACTGCCCGCCACCGACACGGACCGGGCGGGGCGCTCAGTCGGGTTCGAGCCAACCAGCCATCGGTTCGGGCGCGACGTTGCGGATGCGGATGCCCGGCCCGACGTCGAGTGCACCCACCAGGTCGTCGGGACCCCGGTACCAGAGGATGTCGGTGCTGAGGGGGTTGGGCTCGCGGTCTTGATAGGTCACCGTGGCCACGAGCAGGCCCACGGCGTCGCCCGGAACGGTTGCCGGATCGTCGATCGGCAAGACGAAGAGGGCCCGACTGGTGGGCGCGGCCACGAGCGCTCCGTACGGTCCGATGAGTCCGGGGAGCGCACGTGAGAGATCACGGGCGTGCCCGGTGGTGTAGAGGCCGCCCTCGAGCATCGCAAAGCTCGCCTCTGGGGTCTGCACGGCGGCAATGCCGACGTCGGTTCGTGAATGAGTGTTCTTGATGGCGGTGCGCCACGCCTGGTCGATCGGCTTGTTCCACGCAGCGGCGGCTTGAGCGGGAACCGGAACGCAGCCGATGTCGGAGTCGGCAGCCAGGATGAAGCTGAGGGAGTCGCTGACGGGCCGGCGCACCAGGTCGGTGCGCGCATCGGAGGATGACGCGCCGGTTGGGAAGAGGCGCACCCGAAGCCTGCTCCGGATCTGGCTCCAGGAGCGGAGTTCTCGATCGAGTGCCTCCGGGTCGAATGCGTCGTACTCGGAGAGCATCAGGAACAGGTAGCTGCGCCAGTACGGCTCGTCGAAGCCGATCAGCTCACACGCGGTATTGGCGAAGCCGATCGTGCAGCCCGATGACATCGTGACCTGCCCGATGGCGGCATCGAAGGTGGCGGCGCCGCCCCAGCGCTGTCGCACGACGTCGGCGACGACCTCCACGAATCGTCGAGCGGTGTCCCGATGGTCGAACACATCGGCCCAATCGGGGACCGGATTGGTTGGTGAGGAATCGGAGGTGGTGAAGTCGGTGGAGCTCATCGAGGTGTCCTTCGTGCTGTGGCGGCCGCCGTTGGAGCGGTTGTTTCTGGGCAGATGCCGGAGGTGAAGGGGGCTCGAGAGCGCCGAGAGAGGTGAGCGTAGCGATGGATGGTGACAGAGACAAGAAGCGTCAATGATGGTCATCGAGCGAATTCGAGGGTCAACGATTGGCGACGCTGCGGTGTGCGCCGAAGGTCGTGGCCCTGTCACGATGCATCGATGACGTCGTCTCCTGCTCTGCCAACGGTGTGGATCCTCGGTGATCAACTCGATCCGTCGATGGGGCCATTGCGAGATCTGGCCCCGGGTGAGGCCCGCGTCCTGATGGTCGAGAGCCAGACCAAGATCGAGTCGAAGCGCTGGCACCGGCAACGGCTACACGTGGTGCTCTCGGGAATGGCGCATCTGGCGGAAGAACTCCGACAGGACGGCTACGAGGTCGACCACCGGCGCTCCTCCACCATGACCACCGGGCTCCGGGAACATGTCGCGGCCTTCGAGCCGTCGGACGTGATCGCAATGGAGCCGATGAGTTGGGCGGCCCGGCCGTTGCTGCGGCGCCTCGGTGTCGCCCTCGTTCCCAACGAGCAGTTCTGTTGCCATGAAGACGACTTCGCTCGGTGGCTCGACGATCGTGGCGTGACCCGGGAGGGGCCGTTCGGTTCGCTCAAGCAGGAGGACTTCTACCGTTTCCAGCGTCGACGACTCGACCTCCTCATGGACGGCGACCAGCCCGAAGGCGGGGCTTGGAACTTCGATCACGAGAACCGAGAGCCGCCACCGAAGGACGGGCGAAGCTGGCCCGCAGTCGAGCCCTTCGAACTCGACGAGATCGATCGCGGCGTGATCGAGCGACTGCCCGACGATGTCTGGGGTGCCGATCCCGACGGCACCTGGCCGGTCACTCGCGCCCAGGCGCAACGGCGGCTCGACGCGTTCATCGAGCACGGGCTGCCGGTGTTCGGACCGCATGAAGATGCCATGCTCGCCGGTGAATGGAAGCTCGCCCATTCGGTGCTGTCGTCGTCGCTCAACCTCGGCCTGTTGCACCCGCTCGAGGTGGTCGAGGCAGCGGAGCGTGCCTATCGAGCGGGAAGGGTGCCGATCGCATCGGCGGAAGGGTTCATCCGTCAGGTGATCGGGTGGCGCGAGTACGTCTGGGGACTCTTCTGGGCCTGGATGCCCGAGTACGGCGAGATGAACGAACTCGCCGCCGATCGGCCGGTTCCCCCGGCGTTCACCGGTGAGGCGTCCACCGAGATGCAGTGCGTTGCCTCGACCGTCGAGCACGTGCATGATCACGGCTATGCGCACCACATCGAACGGCTGATGGTGCTCGGCAACCTCGCTCTCACCCACGGCGTCGATCCTCGAGCGATGACCGAGTGGATGTGGGCGTCGTTCGTCGACGGCGCCGAGTGGGTGATGGTGCCGAACGTGGTGGGGATGGCCTTGCACGCCGATGGTGGGCGAATGGCCACCAAGCCCTACGCATCCGGCGGGGCTTACCTGAACCGGATGAGTGACTTCTGCAAGGGATGCTCCTTCGATCCCAAGCAGCGTGTCGGGCCGACCGCGTGTCCGTTCACGACGCTCTACTGGGACTTTCTCGCCCGAAACGAGGCGGCCTTTGCCGACAACCACCGCCTTGCCCGAGAGCTCGCAGGCATGCGACGACTGTCGAACCTCGACGCCGTGCGCGAGCACGCCGTCGAGATCCGCGATCGCCTCGACGCCGGCTCGCTGTGACCGGCTGGTGGTCGCAGGATGATCCACCTGGCGACGCCCGCTGCATTTGGTGGAGATGACCCAGAAGGGATGAGCGCGGTGTGACCGATACTGGAACCAGCCTCATCCAACGCCATACGGAGACCATGTGAGTCCGCTCCCCACGCCAGACATCGGACGAGACGCCGCCATGCGTTTCGTCGGTGACCATCTGCACCACGTCATCAGCGACGAGGCGTCGGGGTCGCTGCGTTTCCGGGGAGGACAGTCCGCGGCCGACGAGGCCCTTCGCAACTTCGACGTCACCGGCTACGACCGCCGTCGCAACGAGGTCTATCCGACGCCGCGCCGTGGTGCATCGGCGCTCTCGCCCTACATCCGGCACGGACTGCTCTCGATCGATCGGGTGTGGGCACATGTCGCCGATGGTCCGGCGGCCGACGTCGCCAAGTACCGCAGCGAACTGCTGTGGCAGGAGTACGCCCGCCACTGGTACGCCCGGCTCGGTGGGCGCACTCGGCGTGGCATCCGAGCCGAGCAGCCGACCATCGACGAGTCCTGGCAGGCAACCGATCTGTACGACCGCGACATGGCCTGCATGGACCTCACCCTCGGCGAACTCGAAGAAGATGGTTGGCTCGTCAACCAATCCCGGATGTGGCTTGCCAGTCACTGGAGCGTGCGTATGGCCGCCCCATGGGCCGAAGGCGAGGACTTCTTCTTTCGTCATCTGCTCGACGGTTCTCGCGCGGCAAACCGTCTGGGCTGGCAGTGGACGGCAGGTCTGTCGTCGGCCAAGTCCTACTCGTTCAGCCGGTGGCAGGTCGAGCAACGCGCCGCCGGGTTGTGTGCCTCGTGTGACCGGGTGCATGACTGCCCGGTCGAGTCGTGGCCTGAGTCGGCGTTGCCGATCGGTCGCGATGAGCCGGTCTCGCTCCGGTCCGGCGACGACTCGACGGTGGCCGGTCCGGAAGCTCCGGTCGTGCAGCGTGAGCCGTCGGCGGTCTGGTTGACGGCCGAATCCCTCGGCAACGATGACCCGGCGCTCGTCGCCCATCCCGACGTCCCGGCCGTGTTCGTCTTCGACGAGCCACTCCTCGCGGCGTTGCGTCTCTCGGGCAAGCGGCTCGTGTTCCTCACCGAAACGCTCGCCGAGTTGGCCGCCCGTCGCCCGCTCGAACTGCGACTCGGTCGACCAGAGGAAGAGTTGAAGGGGCGAGACGTTGCGGTCACCCATGCTCCGGTTCCCGGGTTCCTTCGTCGCTCGGCGATCATCGAGCCGGCCGTGGTGCACCCCTATCCCTGGCACTTCCGCCCGAACGGCGGCTCGGTTCGCTCCTACAGCGCGTGGCTGCGAGGCATCGACACGGACTGAGCGTCGGTGGCCACCGGTCGTCGATGGGGACGGTCCTCGATCGTCTCGGCGGTCGGTGCGGTCGCGTTGTCGCTCGGTCGGTGTGGTGCTGTAGCGTCTGAGCGATGGCCCCCCGCTCCTTAGGCCATGACGACAAACCCGAACCCGTCGATGTCATCGAGATCGACATACCTTCACGGTTCGACCTCGTCACGGTCGTGCGCATGATCATTGCCTCGTGCTCCACTGCCGCCGATGCCCTCGTCGGGGATCGTCTCGATGACCTTCGATGGGTGACCTCGGAAGCGACCACCAACGCCATCCAGGCCAATCAGATCGAAGGGCCCCTCGGTCGAGTCCATCTGCGGGCGACGGTCGGAACGGGGTGGGTGCGTCTGGCGGTGAGCGACGAAGGTCCTGGCATGCCGGCTGAGCTGGCCGTTCCCGACATCGACGTGCCCGAGCGGCTCGACATCGAAGGGGGTTTCGGCATCCCGCTGATGCGAACGCTCAGTTCGTCCGAGGTCGTGTTCGACTCGACACCGAACGGCACCACCGTGTTCCTCGAATTGTGGCAGGGTCCCAGCAATCCAAACGCCGACCTCGTCGGAGACTGAGCGAACACTCAGGGCACTACGCTCGTGAACTGATCTCCCAGTCTCGAGTCGAGGATCATGTCTGAATCTCCCCTGGCCATCCGCAAAGAGGCGTGGAGTGGTGGCGACACCCGCCTGGCCAAAGCGGTTGCTCGCCCCTTGGTTCGATTCCTCCAGCAGGAAACCGCCTCCGGAGTCCTTCTGCTCGCGGCCACCGCGTGTGCGTTGTTGTGGGCCAACGTGGCGCCCGACAGCTACCAGTCGTTCTGGGAGAGCGGTCTCGACGTCGTGTTCCGTGGCACACACCTGTTCGAGCACGAGGGCCACGCGCTCCCGCTCGATCTGTGGGTCAACGACGTCATGATGGTCTTGTTCTTCTTCGTCGCCGGTCTCGAGATCAAGTCCGAACTCGTCGCCGGCGACCTCTCGGACCCGAAGGTCGCGGCCCTTCCGGCCATCGCCGCTCTCGGAGGGATGCTCTTCCCGGCAGCGATCTTCTTTGCCATCAACGTCGGCGGCTCGGGTTCGCACGGTTGGGGCGTGCCGATGGCCACCGACATCGCCTTCGCCGTCGGCGTGCTCGCGTTGCTCGGCCCACGTGTGCCCTTTCGCCTCAAGTTGTTCCTGCTCACGCTGGCCATCGCCGATGACATCGGCGCCATCCTCGTCATCGCCATCTTCTACTCCACCGGTTTGTCCTTCCAGTGGCTTGCTGCTGCGCTCGCCGGTCTCGTCGTGGTGACGCTCCTGAAGAAGTTCCGGGTCTGGTACATCCCCGTCTACGTGATCGTCGGCATCTTCGTCTGGTACTGCACCTTCCGTTCCGGGGTGCATGCCACGATCGCGGGTGTGGCCCTCGGGCTCATCGCCCCGGCCAAGCCGTTGCTCGGTCCGCGCGCCTTCGAGAACATCGAAGACATCATGATGGGCGAGCGCGCCACTCCGGTTGCGGTACGAGACGTCAATTGGAAGATGAAGGAGTCGGTGCCCATCACCTCTCGGCTCATCAGCTTGCTCTCGCCATGGACCGGATTCATCATCGTGCCGCTGTTCGCGTTGGCCAACGCCGGTGTGCTGCTCACTGGCGACGTGCTGAGCAGCGCCGTGTCGAACCGGGTCATGTGGGGTGTCATCGTCGGCCTGGTGGTCGGCAAGCCGTTGGGTATCACCCTGTTCGCATGGCTGGCGGTTCGTTTCGGCGTTGCCGAGATGCCGAGAGGTGTTTCCTTCATGCATGTGCTCGCCGCCGGTGCTGTCGCCGGCATCGGCTTCACCGTTGCGTTGTTCATCGGCGGTCTTGCCTTCGAGATTCCGGGCAATCAAGACGCTGCCACCATCGGGATTCTGGTTGCATCGTTCCTGGCGACCGTCCTCGGCGCCGTGCTGATACGACTGGCACCGTCGCCGACCGAGGCCGATCAGGTGGTCGAGCCAGCCGAAACGGCGCACGCGAACTAGCAGGTCCCGGGGTTGCGGCGAGGAATCGCCGGTCGGCCTTCGAGGCGGCGATTGACGCAAAGGGAAGCCAGCTTTTTGAGGCGTGTTCGCAAAACGGCTGTCGGTGTTCGTAGTCTGCGAAGGTGCCGCAACCGCTCGTCATCGTCGAATCACCAGCCAAAGCCCAGAAGATCGCCGGCTATCTTGGCGACGATTACATGGTCGAATCGTCGATCGGGCACATCCGCGACCTGCCACAGAACGCGGCCCAGGTGCCCGCCGCCTACAAGGGTGAGAAGTGGGCCAGCCTCGGGATCGACGTCGACAACGGATTCAAGCCGCTCTATGTCGTGTCGCCACAGAAGACCGAGCAGGTACGCAAGCTCAAGAAGCTGATGAAGGATGCGAGCGAACTCGTGCTCGCCACCGACCAAGACCGCGAGGGCGAAGCCATCGCGTGGCACCTGCTCGAGGTGCTCAATCCCCAGGTTCCCGTCAAGCGCATGGTGTTCAACGAGATCACCCCCGAGGCGATCCAACGGGCCATCGACAATCCGCGCGAACTCGACCGTCGCATGGTCGACGCTCAAGAAGCCCGTCGTCTTCTCGATCGCCTCGTCGGCTACGAGGTGTCACCAGTCCTGTGGAAGAAGGTGATGCCACGGCTCTCTGCCGGGCGAGTGCAATCGGTGGCGACTCGTATCGTCGTGGCCCGAGAGCGCGAACGTATGGCCTTCCGCTCGGCCAACTACTGGGATCTCAAGGGCACGTTCGATGCGGCCGCCGGTCAGCGCGACAGCAAGGAGACATCCGACGTCTTCAGCGCGATGCTCGTCGAACTCGACGATCTGCGGGTGGCCACCGGGCGCGACTTCGATGCCGACGGCACCTTGGCCCATGCCGATCGCGCCTACCTCGACGAGGCGGCGGCGCGAACACTGGCCGGTGAGCTCACCGGGCGCACGGCCGCCGTGCGTAGCCGCGAATCCAAGCCGTATCGCCGCCGTCCGGCAGCTCCGTTCACCACCTCCACCTACCAGCAGGAAGCTGGGCGCAAGCTCCGCTTGTCGTCGGCTCAGGCCATGGGCGTTGCCCAGGGACTCTACGAGCGTGGCTACATCACCTATATGCGAACCGACTCCACGACGCTGTCAGAAACGGCCATCAGTGCGGCGCGCAACCAGATCGCAGAACGGTATGGCTCGGACTTCCTTCCCGACGCCCCGCGCACCTATGCGAAGAAGCAGAAGAACGCCCAAGAGGCACACGAGGCCATCCGCCCCGCCGGTGATCGATTCCAGAGTCCCGAGGAGATCGCCGGCGAACTCTCCACGCAGGATCTCCGTGTGTACGAGATGATCTGGCAGCGCACGGTCGCCTCGCAGATGACCGACGCCACCGGCGAAACGGTCACCTTGCGTCTCGGGGTCGAGACGGCGAGCGGACGCAGTGCCGTCTTCTCCACCAGTGGCACCGTCATCCAACACCAGGGGTTCCTGAAGGTCTACCGCGAAGACCGAGACGAAGAAGACGAGCAGGAGGCAGCAGAACAGCTGCTTCCGCCCCTGACCGAGGGCGATACCGCCACCGTCGCCGACGTCGAGGCGGCCGGTCACGACACCCAGCCGCCACCCCGATTCACCGAGGCGTCACTGGTGAAGCGGCTCGAAGAACTCGAAGTCGGCCGACCCTCCACCTATGCCTCCATCATGGGCACCATCCAGGGCCGTGAGTACGTGTGGAAGAAGGGCTCGGCCTTGGTGCCGAGCTTCAAGGCGTTCGCCGTGATCACGTTGCTCGAGCAACACTTTCCCGACCTCGTCGACTACGCCTTCACCGCCAGGATGGAAGCCGATCTCGACTCCATCTCTCGAGGCGAGGCCGAGACGGTTCCGTGGCTGACCGACTTCTACTTCGGCGCCGACGAGATCCCCGGGCTCAAGGAGCAAGTCTCGGAACGGCTTGGCGACATCGATGCCAGGGCGGTGAACTCCATCCCGCTTGGCGCCGACGACGATGGCGTGCCCATCGTGGCCCGTGTCGGGCGCTATGGGCCCTACCTCGAACGAGGCGAAGACCGAGCGTCGATCCCCGAAGACCTGCCGCCCGACGAGCTCACCATCGCCAAGGCCATCGAACTGATCGACGCCCCGAAGGGCGATCGTGAGCTGGGTGTCCACCCCGAAGCCAAGTTGCCGATCATGTTGAAGGCGGGCCGCTTCGGCCCCTACGTGCAGATGGGCGAGCACGACGACGACACCGGCGAGAAGCCGCTCACCGCGTCGTTGTTCAAGGACATGGACGTCGAGACCTTGGCGCTCGACGATGCGGTCAAGCTCCTGTCGTTGCCTCGAGTCATCGGTCTCGATCCCGAGGATCAGGTCGAGATCACTGCGCAGAACGGACGTTTCGGTCCCTACATCAAGAAGGGCACCGATTCCCGCAGCATCGATTCCGAGTCGCAGCTGTTCACGATCACGCTCGACGAAGCGCTCAAGGTGTTGGCCGAGCCGAAGCGGCGTCGCGGTCAGAAGGCGGCCGCCCCGCTGAAGATCGTCGGCGTCGACCCGGCCACCGACAAAGAGGTGCAGCTCAAAGACGGACGCTTCGGGCCGTATGTCACCGATGGCGAGAGCAACGCCAGCCTTCGCAAGGGCGATGATCCCGAGACGATCACGATCGAGCGGGCGTCGGAGTTGCTCGCCGATCGTCGAGCAAGGGGCCCGGTAGCCAAGAAGAAGGCCACCAAGAAGGCGGCCAAGAAGAAGGCGACCAAGAAGAAGGCGCCAAGAAGAAGGCCACCAAGAAGAAGGCGGCCAAGAAGAAGGCCACCAAGAAGAAGGCGGCCAAGAAGGCGCCCGCTGCCGAGTCCACCGACGAAACGCCGTTCTAGGTCGCTTCGTGTCGGGGCGGTACATCGTCTTCGAGGGCGGCGAGGGCTCGGGCAAGAGCACCCAGGCGCGTCGTCTGGCCCAGCGGATCGACGCCATCCGCACGTTCGAGCCCGGCGCAACACCGCTCGGCATCGAGCTGCGATCGTTGTTGCTCGACGCCGAGCGTCCCGCCATCGATCCGCGAGCCGAGACCCTGCTGATGGCGGCCGACCGAGCGCAGCATCTCGCCACGGTCGTCGTTCCTGCGTTGGCTGCCGGTCGCCACGTGGTGTCGGACCGCAGCCTCTACTCGTCGATGGCCTACCAGGGAGGTGCCCGTGGACTCGGGTTGGCGGCCGTTCGCGACATCAACGTCTGGGCTGTGGCCGACCGCCTTCCTGACGTCGTGGTGTTCCTCGATCTCGACCCTCGTGTTGCCGGCGAACGGCTCGTCCGATCGCTCGACCGGCTCGAGCAGGAGGGCGAACGCTTCCACCGCGCCGTCTACGACTCGTACCGGTCCATGGCGGAAGCCGAGCCCGACACCTGGATCGTGATCGATGCCGACCAGACGCCCGATGCGATCGAATCGGCCATCTGGTCGGCGATCGAAGGACGGCTCTGATGGCCGACGTCGTGAGCATCGTCGACGATCCGATCTGGAACGGCGTCATCGGCCAACCCGAGGCGATCACCCGGCTTGACCAGGCGGCAGCGTCGCCGGTCCACGCCTATCTCTTTCTCGGTCAGCAGGGTGTCGGTACCGCTCGGGCCGCTCGGGCCTTCGCCGCAGTGGTGCTGTCGGGGCACCTCGAGGGCGAGGCTGCCGATCGGGCGCGTCGGCTTGCGATTGCCGGCAACCACCCCGATCTCAAAGAGGTCCAACCCGAAGGTGCCGCACTACGAGTCGACGACGCGAAGGAGATCATCCGTCACGGACAGACCTCGCCGGCCGAAGGCCCGCGCAAGGTCATCGTCGTGCACGGCGTCGACAACATCGAAGAGGCAGCGATCGGTCGTTTGCTCAAGATCATCGAGGAGCCGCCTCCGTCGGCGATCTTCGTCCTCTTGGCCGAGAACGTCCAACCGGAGATCATCACGATCGCGAGCCGCTGCGTCACGGTCGAGTTCTCGCCGATCCCGACCTCGGTGCTCGAGGTGTCGTTGGTGGCCGATGGCGTTTCGGCCGAGCGAGCCCGGCTCGCGGCCCTGGCCTCGGGCGGCGACCTCGATCGCGCACGGTTGCTGTCGAACGATGACCAGTTGGCCGCGAGAGCGGCGTTGTGGGCGAGCATCCCCGAGAAGCTCAACGGCACCGGCGCCAACGTGGTGGAGCTGGTCAAGCAGGTTCGCGAGGGCATGGACGAGGCCCAGGCACCACTCGAAGCGATGCAGGCCAAGGAGATCGATGCGCTCGACGCCAAGGCAGAACAGCTGGGGGAGCGCGGTCTCGGCCGCTCTGCCCTGGTTGCCCAGCACAAGCGGCAGGCCAAGGCGATCCGCTACGACGAGCTGCGATTCGGTCTGGCCACGATGTCCCGTCACTATCGGGATCGGCTGGTCGCCGCGCCAGACCCCCACGCCGTTGCCTCGATCGCTGCGATCCAGCACGCCGCCGAGTCGCTGGTGCGGAATCCGAACGAGTCACTGCTGCTGCAAGCGCTGTTCCTCCAACTCGCCTGAACGGCAACGAGACGTGCACCGAAGTTCGCCGTCAGGTCGAACCTGTGGCGGTGGCGTGGCGCCCGGCGAACCACCGATAAGCTGTTCACTCCGCCCGGATAGCTCAGTTGGTAGAGCGACGCTCTCGTAAAGCGTAGGTCACGAGTTCAACTCTCGTTTCGGGCTCCGATGATCAGGCCGCCACGGGGTGTCGATGCACCCATCCGAGTTCGGTGGGAACGTGGCTGATCAAGCCACGTTCGTGACCGACGCGGAACCGTTCATGGGGTCGCTGTTCTCCACTGCCATGCGCATGACGGGGAACAAGCAAGACGCGGAAGACCTGGTGCAAGACACCTATCTGCGGGCCTACCGGTCCTACGGGTCCTTCACCGAAGGCACCAATCTCCGGGCGTGGCTGTTCCGGATCATGACCAACGCCCACATCAATCGGTATCGGTCCAAGCAACGCCGTCCCGACGAGACCGAGCTCGACGACCTCGACGATCTCTACCTCTATCGCCGGTTGAACGACCCGAGCCGCTATGGCCGAAGTGCCGAAGACGAGCTGATGGATCTCTTCTCCGAGGGTGAGGTCGTTGCTGCCGTCGAGGCGCTCCCCGAGAACTATCGGATGGCGGTGATCTTGGCCGATGTCGAGGGATTTGCCTACAAGGAGATTGCCGAGATCCTCGATATCCCCATCGGCACGGTGATGAGTCGGCTGCATCGAGGAAGAAAAGCGCTCCAGCGGGAGTTGTACACCTATGCCGCTGCCCGTGGCCTTGCCAGTGAGCCCGGATGACCCATGACTGAACCTTCGATGCCTTCCGACCCGTCGCCCTGTGCCGGTTTCGACAACCCCGGCGATTGCCGAGACGCCGCAGCCGAACTCCACACCTTCCTCGATGGTGCCCTGACCGAAGAGCGTCGTGCGTTGATCGCAGGCCATCTCGATTCGTGCTCGGGCTGTTTCGACGCCTTCGAGTTCCACGCCGAACTCCGGCACCTGATCAGTCGGCGCTGTCAGTGCGAGGTGCCAAACGAACTCCGCGATCGCATTCGGGTGTCGCTGGCCGATCTCGCCGCCGGTGGAACCGGCCAGATCGGCGACCCGTCCGAGCCGTCGGTTGGCCGGCCCGACGAGGCGTGACTCGCTGATTGGTGAGTGAGCACGTACACTCACCGCCATGTTGGCTGTTGTATGGCATTGGTGGATCGGGGTCTTCCTCTCGGTCGGCGCGTTGTTCACTGTGCTCGGAGTGATCGTGGGTTACTTCAAGAACGTGGAGAACCCGAGGTACCCGAGAAAGCCGTAGTGGACTCCTCGGTTGATTGGGGCGTCGCCCGCGGCGTTGCCAACACGATTGCTCGCGAGCAGGCCGACGACGTCGCCGAACTCCAGTCCAAGCTCGAGCCCGAGCTTCGCCGACTCACCACGCAGGCCGAAGAGCTGGTGGCGAACGAGACCGGACTGGTTTCCCTGGACGGTCCGGCACGGGCCCGTGTCACGGGCCGCATGGGTTGGGTCGACGCCAATCTGGCCAGTTTCGACCGCTTGGCTCGCCCGCTGCTGGGCAAGTTCGACGAGGAAGCCGATGCACCTGGCCCGGTCGGGCGATTCCTCCAACCGGTGTCCGACGCCGTCGGACCGCGAGTCGCCGGCGCCGAACTCGGCGCCATGCTCGGATGGATGTCCGGGCGTGTCATCGGTCAGTACGACCTGCTGATCGTCGAAGACGAACGTCCCGAGGAACAGGATTGGGTCTACTACGTGGGCCCCAACGTCACCTCGCTCGAGCAGCGCTACGGCTTCCCACCCGAGGAGTTCCGCCTCTGGATCGCCATCCACGAGTGCACTCACCGAGCACAGTTCACCGCCGTGCCCTGGTTGCGGCCGTACTTCCTGTCCCAGGTCGAGGCGCTGCTCGATGCCGTCGACCCTGATCCGGCCCGCATCCTCGACGCAGCGAAGCAGGTCGCGGCCAACAAGCGGGCAGGCCGAGAGTCCGGCCTCGATGCCGGGCTGTCGCAACTGCTTGCGAGTCCCGAGCAGAAGGTCGTGCTCGACCGGCTCACCGGTCTGATGAGCCTGCTCGAAGGACACGGCGACATCACCATGGATCGTGCGGGGGCCGGCCTGATCCCGAGCCAGCCGCGCTTCGCCCGAGTGATGAGTCAGCGTCGCAAGAACGCATCGGGGCTCACCAAGGTGATGCAGAAGTTGCTTGGTTTCGAGGCCAAGCTCGCCCAATACGCCGAGGGTGAGGCGTTCGTCGAAACCGTCGAGGCCGCCGGAGGGCGAGAGCTCTTCGATCAGGTCTGGGTCAAGTCAGAGAACCTGCCGACCATCGACGAAATCCGTTCCCCGGCGTCGTGGATCGAACGAGTCGAGACCGGCGGCCCGGTCGATGTCACGGCCCCCTGACCCCGGCACCGACTCGCCCCGATCGATGGCTCGACCGGGAGCGAACCCCATCGTCGAGATCCGATTCGTGAGCGAGTTGCTCCATCGGTGTCACTTTCCGGCACCGCAAACACCGGTGGTGTGCGGTGTCTCGGGAGGCGCGGACTCTCTGGCGTTGCTCGCGCTTGCCGTTGCGGCCGGGCTCGAGGTGACGGCCGTGCACGTCGACCATGGTCTTCGCCCGGGTTCGTCCGACGAAGCCGATCGCGTCGAGTCTGCTGCTCGTCGCTTCGATGCGGCCTTCGAATCGCTGGTCGTCGAGGTGCCCTCGGGCCCCAATCTCGAAGCGCGTGCTCGGGCAGCCCGTCATCGCGCCCTCGGGCCGGGAGCACTGCTCGGGCACACCGCCGATGACCAGGCCGAGACGGTGTTGATCAATCTTGCCCGTGGTGCCGGGCCCGACGGGTTGGCGGCGATGCGCCCCGGAGGCAGTCATCCGCTCCTGCGCCTTCGGCGCTTCGAGACCGAGCAACTGTGCGAGCAGGTCGGTCTCGAACCGTTCATCGATCCGAGCAACGACGATCCACGATTCGTTCGCAATCGAGTTCGGCACGAACTGCTTCCTCTGCTGGCCGACATCGCCGAGCGCGACCCGGTCCCGCTGCTCAACCGAACGGCCGACCATGCCCGCTCCCTCGTCGACGGTGTGAACGGACTGGCCGACAGACTCGATGCCGCCGATACCGCAGCGTTGCGCTCGGCTCCGCCGGTGGTCGCCCGTGCCGCGCTTCGACAGTGGTTGCGGAGCGTCGGCGGCCACCCACCGTCGACCGCAGCACTCGATCGAGCATGGCAGGTCGTCGAGCATCGCGTCCGGGCCTGCGAACTTCCCGGCGGTCGCCGCCTTTCGCGGACGAACGGACGGCTGCAGGTCGATGCCTCGACGGGATTCGGTGTCGCTCCGCCAAGCGATTCCTCCTCCGAGAGCGCCGACGGTTCGCTAGCCTGACCACCGCATGCGCCCCCTCGTCCTTGGCATTCTCAACGTCACGCCTGACTCGTTCAGCGATGGCGGACAGTTCGTGTCGGTCGACCGCGGGGTCGATCGAGCCGTGCAGATGCTCGACGAGGGCGCCGACATCATCGACATCGGTGGCGAATCCACGCGTCCCGGTGCCGCGATCGTTTCGATCGACACCGAACTCGGCCGGGTCGTTCCCGTCATCGAATCGCTGCGATCCGTTCGCCCGGAGTGCCGGATCTCGATCGACACTCGCCATGGCGAGGTTGCTCGTGCTGCCATCGAGGCCGGAGCCGAGATCATCAACGACGTCTCGGCCTCGCTCCACCTGGTGGCTGCCGAGCTGGGCGCGGGCTGGATAGCCATGCACATGCAGGGTCAGCCGGCCGACATGCAGTACCGACCGCACTACGCAAATGTCGTGGCCGAGGTGACCGATTTCCTCGTCGAGCGGGCCACCGCCGGCCGGGCCGCCGGGGTGCAGAACATCTGGATCGACCCGGGTTTCGGGTTCGGCAAGAGCGAGAGCCACAATCTGGCACTGCTCGCCGGGTTGCGGGCGCTGGTCGACACCGGCTGGCCGGTCGTGGTCGGTTTGAGCCGAAAGAGCATGTTGGGGGCCATACTGGCTCGATCAGATGGGGCGGACGTACCGGTCCCGGCTGATGACCGGCTCGAAGGATCGGTGGCAACGGCAACCTATGCCATGCTCCTCGGAGCCAGCATGATCCGAATGCATGATGTGAAGGCAGCGTGGCAGGCGGCGACCGTCGTTGCTGCCGACCCGAAGTGGAAGGGACCTGATGGCGAAGGGTAGGTGGGCTCAAGGCATCGAGCCTCGACATTTTCGTTGGATCATCGCCGATCAGCTTGCGGTGTGTGAACGTCCCGGCGGCTACGGGACGAATCATCGTCGTGTCCGTCGCCAAGAGGAGATCATCTGGATCCGGGAGCGGAACTTCTCGTTCGTCATCTCGCTCATCCCCTCGTCGCACAATCTGCACAGCTACGACGAACTCGGGTTGCCGTGGAAGCACTGGCCGCTCACGCCGAGCGTCGATCCCGAGGTGGCGATGGCGCAGATCTTTCCCCAGCTCTCGGCACTGCTGGCCAACGGTTCGAAACTGCTCCTCCACACCGAAGAGGTCGGCGATCGACTCGCCGGGCTCATGGCCGGCTACCTGCAGTGGTCCGGCATGGTGCCCGAGACCTCGAAGGCGATCATCGTGATCGAGCGCATTCTCGAACGTCAGATGGGTCCGGTCGGTCGCGAGCTCGCGTCGGCAGCCGTCGAGGCGAAGAAGCTGCAACGTGACTGATCGATCCCCCGACCTCATCGAGGTCCGAGGTCTCGAACTCCTGGTCTACTGCGGCGTCTTGCCCGAGGAGCAGGCACGTCGTCAGCCCTTCGAGTTCGACCTCGACATCGAGCTCGACATGAGCGAGGCGGGCCGAACCGATGATCTCGAGACGACGGTCGACTACGGAGCCCTGAGCAACCGACTCGCCGATGTCCTGAACGTCGAGCGCTTCCTGTTGCTCGAGCGCATGGCCACTCGAGTGGCCGAGATCACGCTCGAGAACGCAAGGGTCGAGGCCGTCACCGTGGTGGCTCGCAAACTGCGGCCGCCGGTGGCCCAGCACATCGACACCACCGGTGTGCGGATTCGCCGAAGTCGCTGATGCGGGCCTTCCTCGGCCTCGGGAGCAATCTCGGCGATCGACTCGGGTACCTCCGAGCAGCGGTTGCCGACATGCCTGACCTCGTTGCGGTTTCGTCGCTCTATGAGTCCGCTCCCGTCGGAGGGCCCGAGCAAGGTGCGTATCTCAACATCGTCGTCCAGCTCGACACGAGCCAACTCCCTCACGAATTGCTCGAGACCTGTCGGCGCCTGGAGCGGGCGGCCGGTCGTGAGCGGGTCGTTCGGTGGGGGCCTCGAACGCTCGACGTCGACGTCCTGTGGATCGACGGGGTCCGGGTGAGCACCACCGAACTCGTCGTCCCGCACCCACGAATGCACGAGCGCAACTTCGTCATGGATCCACTCTTGGATCTGGACCCCGACTTCGTGCACCCCCGCTATGACCGCGCGAAGGCCTACGGCGAGGTGAGCAACATCGGCGAGCTCTAGCGAGTTCCGACGGCGTCGACGGGTGATTCCCGAACGCCCAACACCGCGGTCGGGCCGAATCGGCGCTAGAACGGCACGATGCCAGAACTCGATCTGCTCGTCGTCGGGAGCGGTGTAGCCGGGCTCTCGGCCGCTGTCCGTGCTGCCAGTGCGCATCGTCTCACGGTCGGCGTCATCACCAAGAGTCAGTTGCATCAGGCCACCACTCGGTGGGCCCAGGGTGGTGTTGCCGCCGTGCTCGGCGCCGAGGCCGACTCGACCGACCTGCATCTCGCCGACACCCTGTCGGCCGGCGCCGGGTTGTGCGACCTCGACGCCGTGCGGGTGCTGGTCGACGAGGGACCGGCACGGGTCAACGAGCTGATCGCCATGGGCGCCATGTTCGACACCGATGCAGGAGGTGCGTACAAGCTCGCCCGCGAGGGCGGCCACTCGATGCCACGCATCCTGCATTCCAAGGGTGCAGCCACCGGTGCCGAGATCGAGCGGGCGTTGGTGATCGCGGTCCACGACACCGCCGCCGCCCTGGTCGAGCATGCGTTCGCCGAAACGCTGCTGATCGAGAACGGCCGATGTGTCGGCGTCTCGTATGTGTCCGAGACGGGTCAGCTCACCGAGATCCTGGCCCGCAATGTGCTGTTGGCGGCCGGCGGTGCCGGCCAGCTCTTCGCCGTGACCACGAACCCCGTCGAGGCCACCGGCGACGGCATCGCCATGGGCCTGGCCGCGGGCGCGGCCCTGGCCGACATCGAGTTCGTCCAGTTCCACCCCACCGCCCTCCATCACCCCTCGATGCCGCGACCCCTGCTCTCCGAAGCACTTCGCGGTCATGGGGCGTTGCTGCGCGATGCCAACGGTGAGCGCTTCGTCGATGAACTGTTGCCTCGAGACGTGGTGTCCCGGGCGATGATGAAGCGGATGCTCGAGCAAGATGTCGACCATCTGTTCCTCGACGCGCGTGAGCTCGAGCAGTTCGACATCCGGTTCCCCACCATCATGTCGTCATTGGAGGAGGTGGGTCTCGACCCGGCTCGCGATCTCCTTCCGATCGCTCCGGCCGCTCACTACACCTGTGGCGGTCTGGTCACCGATCTCGACGGCGCCACCTCGATCCCCGGTCTCTGGGGCGCAGGCGAGGTCGCCTGTAGCGGCGTCCATGGAGCGAACCGCTTGGCTTCGAACTCACTGCTCGAAGGCATGGTCTTCGCTCCTCGTGCTGTCGATGCGATCGCCGCCGGCAAGGTTGTCGCCGAAGCCACCGGGGCGATGCGAAGCGTGCTCGCGCCCCAGGCCGACCGGGTCGGAGGAAGACAGCTCGAGCCGCTCACGCCGGTGCTCTTCGGAGGAAACCTCTCCCGTGACGCCGCCGAGGTGCGCCTCGACGTGCAGACCTCGATGACGAGAGGGGCCGGCGTCGTTCGCACGGCCGACAGTCTCGCCACCACGGCCGCCCGTCTCGACGAGCTGGCCCGGGAGGTCCCGCCAGACGATCCAGCAACCGAGTGGGCCGAGGTCCGCAACCTCGTCACCCTCGGTCGTGGGCTGGTTGCTGCTGCGACATCACGCGAGGAGAGCCGCGGTGCCCACACTCGTGAAGACCACCCCGAGACCAAAGACGAGTGGTTGGTACGACAACTCGTCCGCACTGCGACTCCCTGACCCGTACCCTGTTCGGTGTGCGCCCCGATCTCCACCCACCACGTCACGATGTCCGGTTCCTCGTCGAGCGAGCGCTCGCGGAAGACCTGACGCCCTTCGGCGATCTCACCTCATCGCTGATCGACCCGTCGCTCACGGCCACCGCAGAGTTCCGTTCCCGGGCGAAGGGCGTCGTCGCCGGCTGCCTTTGTGTCGAGGAGACGTTCGCTGCGCTCGATCCGCGGCTCAGCGTCGAGTGGGTCAAGACCGACGGCGACAGCGTGGAGGCCGGCGATCTCATCGGAACGGCCAAGGGGCCCTTCAACACCCTGCTCACCGCAGAACGGACGGCGCTGAACTTCCTCAGCCACCTCTCGGGGATCGCCACCGGCGCGGCCCGTTGGGTCGAGGTCGCCGACGGTCGAGTGATCGTCTGGGACACCCGCAAGACACTTCCTGGCTACCGGTCGCTGCAGAAGGCAGCCGTGCGAGCGGGCGGCGCGTCGAACCACCGCGGGAATCTCTCCGACTGGCTGATGATCAAGGACAACCACCTCTTCGGTACCACCATCGCCGATGCCGTGGCGTTGGCGCACAGCCGCTGGCCCGGGCGCACCATCCACGTCGAGGCCGACTCCCGTGAGCTGATGATCGAGGCCCTCGAGGCCGGCGCCGACATCATCTTGCTCGACAACTTTGCTCCCGCCGAGCTGCGCGACCTCGTTGCGGCCACCAACGCCTGGGCCGCCGAGCAACCGGGCAGGAAGCGGCCGCTTCTCGAGGCGTCCGGCGGAATCACCTTCGACACGCTCGACGCCTATGCCGACTCCCACGTCGACCTGCTGTCGTCGGGCGCGCTCACCAATTCGTCCACCGTGCTCGACATCGGTCTCGATGTCGTGCCTGACCAAGTCTGAGTGCCGTGACCACACCTGAGCAGACCACCGACGCCACCGGCGCCGACACCGCCACGACGCAGCCGTCGGCCTCGCTGACGATCCCCTACCAGTTCACCCCCAGCACCACCTCCGACGCGCTGCGCGCCGAGTTCGGCGATCTCGACGACGGCGCCGAAACCGGCGTCCAGGCGACGATCGCCGGACGCCTCATGCTGCGTCGGGTGCAAGGCAAGCTCGCCTTCGGCACCCTGCAAGATGGCGGTGGCCGCATCCAGTTGTTCGCCCCTTCCAAGGTCACTCCCGACTTCGCTGCCTTCACCGACCTGAGCCTCGGCGACTGGATCGGTGTGTCGGGCGAGATCATGAAGACCCGGAAGGGAGAGTTGTCGATCAAGGTCGAGTCCTGGGTCATGCTCGCCCCGGCCGCCCGCCCCTTCCCCGACAAGTTCCATGGCATTTCCGATCCCGACACTCGGTATCGCCAGCGTTATGTCGACCTCTGGGTCACACCGGAGAGCCGTGACGTCTTCGTGATGCGGTCGAGGATCATCTCGCTGATCCGGCGCTGGCTCGAAGACCGCCGCTTCATGGAGGTCGAGACGCCCATGTTGCACCCGATTCCCGGGGGAGCACTGGCCACGCCGTTCACCACCCACCACAACGCGCTCGACGCCGAGCTCTACCTGCGGATCGCACCCGAGCTCTACCTCAAGCGTCTGATCGCCGGCGGGTTCGAACGGGTCTTCGAGATCGGTCGAGTGTTCCGCAACGAGGGCATGAGCACCCGGCACAACCCCGAGTTCACCATGCTCGAGCTCTATCAGGCCTATGCCGACTACGCCGACATCATGTCGCTCACCGAAGAGCTCGTCGCCTATCTGGCCACCGAGCTCCATGGCACCACGCAGCTGACCTATGGCGAGCGCGAGCTCGACCTCAGCACGCCGTGGCGGCGGGCCACGATGCTGGAGCTCATCGAGGAGCACACCGGGCTCGCGCTGTCGCTCGACACCGACCTCGACGAGCTACGAGCCACGGCGAAGGATCTCGGGGTCGAGGTGAAGGACTCCTACGGTCCAGGCAAGCTCGTGCTGGAGATCTACGAGAAGACCAC
Organism: uncultured Acidimicrobiales bacterium; assembly: GCA_963698395.1. GTDB lineage: Bacteria > Actinomycetota > Acidimicrobiia > Acidimicrobiales > SZUA-35 > JBBQUN01. The sequence goes on along the minus strand of CAVOQQ010000003.1, from coordinate 406,700 downwards.
CGAGGCGGCGCTCTGGGGACCGGTGTTCGTCACCGACTATCCCAAGGAAGTCTCGCCCCTGTCACGTGACCATCGCAGCGAGCCGGGCATGACCGAACGGTTCGAAGCGATCGTCGCCGGCCGTGAGTTGTGCAATGCGTTCTCCGAATTGATCGACCCGGTCGAACAGCGGGCCCGGTTCGAAGACCAGGCACAGCTCAAGGCCGACGGCGACGAGGAGGCCATGGTGGTCGACGAGGACTATCTGCGAGCCATGGAATACGGACTACCCCCCACGGGCGGTCTCGGCATCGGTATCGATCGCCTCGTCATGCTGCTGGCCGACGTCCACACCATCCGAGACGTGGTGCTGTTCCCCACGTTGCGCCCCGAACAGGCCTGACTGCTCGCGACACGCCCACTCGACGCGGGTCAGGCGCCGGCCTGGGTGACGGTACGCGCCTGGGTGACCGCGGCGACGGCGGTGGTCACCCGTTCGGGTGACCACTCACGCAGGTCGATGACCGTCTCGCCGTTCGGGTTTGCCAGACGACCGTTGCCATCGGCCCCGCAATCGAGCGATGAGCGGAACGAGCCTCGGACCTGCGGAGGCAAGAGCTCGGGGTGGCTGCATGACGCGGCCACCATGAGCCGGTCGCCGTCGTGTCGCTCGATCAGCTCGCCGAGTCGACCGGCGAGATCGACGCGACCGCTACGGGACAGGAAGCTCAGCAGTCGGGCGAGTTCGTTGACGATGAGCAGATCGAGCCCGGCCACTCGAGGCTCGAGCAGGGTGCGTTCGGTGAGCTGATCGAGGAGCCCTTCGATACCGACGAGATCGTCGATGGTCACGTAGCAGTCGTTGGTCGGCAGCTGCCGAAGCCGAATGAGCGACCGGTCGGACCGATCGATGACCGCAACCCGGACGGGTCGTCCTGCCGGTCGTCCCCGCCTGGACAGGTCGATGGTGATGCCAGCGAGCACCGCCACGGGAGCGGGACCCTGGTCGCCACTGATCAAGATGGGGTGTGATGTGGTGTTCCCGCCCGTACCTGCCATGCCGCCTCGATCGGTCGTTCAGCCCCTCCGGCCGCAGCCGACAGTAGACCATCTGACCGTTTTGTGACCGGGTGGATCTACCTGAACTCACGCCAGGTCGAGCAGCACCGACGCACACCAGTCGGTCAGGAGCACGATGGCCAGACCGATGGCAGCACGGCTACTCGACCTGGCCGGCCAGGGCGTTGGCCACGGCACCGAGGATGTCTCCCTCGGCCAGCAATGCATAGGCATCGACGAAGGCGCCGCGGAAACGCTGGTTGCCGGCGAGGCTCGCCGGGAACACAGCCTCGAAGTCGAGGAACGCACCAGGATCGACTGCGGCGAGAGTCGCGTACGAACGGGCCTGATCGAGTGAGGCGTCGGGGGCCACCTGGGCTTCGGGTGTTGCTGTGAGGTAGCGTGCCCAGCCGGCGATGGCGAGCGCCGACATGGCGATGGGACCTCCGAGTTCGAGCTGACGCTCGACGGTCGGGAGGACGAAGATCGGGAGCTTCGCGCTGCCATCGATGCACAGGCGAGCGGTTTGGTCCCGCACCCCGGTGTTGGCGAAACGCTCGATGACCGAGGCGACGTAGTCCCCGTGGGAAGCCTTCGATCTCGGTGAGCGTCGGAGCGGCCTCGTCGTGGAGGAAGCGCTCGACGAACGCCGACATGGTCTCGTTGGCCATCGCTTCGTCGACGAAGACCAACCCGGCGAGATTCGAGAGGTAGGCCAACATGGAGTGGCCGGCATTCAGCAGGCGGAGCTTGTAGAGCTCCCACGGGTGGACATCGTCGGCGATGACGACACCGACCGTTTCGAACGGAGGTCGCCCGGCGACGAAGGCATCTTCGATCACCCACTGGATGAACGGCTCGGCAACCACGGGCCACCGGTCGACGAGGCCGTAACGGTCCCGAAGATGGTCTCGGTCGGCATCGGCGGTGACTGGCGTGATGCGATCGACCATCGAATTCGGAAAGGTACAGGAGGAGCCGATCCACCTTGCGAGTACGGCACTGTGACGCTCGGCGGCCCGCATCGTCGCTGCTCGAGCAACGTCCCCATTGCCGGGGAGATTGTCGCAACTGAGGATGGTGATGGGTCGCAGGTCGGCGACTCGGCGTGCCTCGAGGCCGGCAACGAGCCAGTCGAAGGTGATGTTCGATCCGACGATCGGTTCGGCGTAGCCCGCTTCGGTGATGGTCATGGAGACGATCGCCGTATCCGGCCGAGCAACGATCGCGACGAACGCATCGAGATCGTCGGCCACGTGGTGGTATTCGATGATGCTGCCGATGATCTGTGACGTTGGTTCGCCGTTGCCCTTTGCGGTGAGCGTGTAGAGGTGGTCCTGTTCGGCCATCACCGAGGCCATGGCCGCGTCGGAGGCCAAGAGGCCGATACCGGCGATGCCCCAGTCGCTGCCTGCAGCCGCCAGCCGGTCGCAGTAGAGCGCCAGGTGCGCTCGGTGGAATCCACCGACGCCGAGGTGCACGATCCGAGGAACCAGTGTGGAGCGGTCGTAGGTCGGAGTGGCGATGCCGCGTTCGGCCACCTCGGACAAGGTGGCCGAACGGAGGCGAATGGTCGAGCGCGGCGCGTTCGTGGTCACCCGGGCACACTAGGTCGGTGCCCAGCAGACGAGAACGGCCATCCAATTCGGTACCGACGAGCGCCGCGCCGGAGCCGGCGTTGCACGATTCGCCGACCGACCCGTCGGGCCCTGCCCCCGTCGTCATCATCACCGGTGCGGCGGGCGACATCGGCATGGCGGCGGCCCGCCACCTCGCTGGCAGCCACCGGCTCTTCCTCTGCGACCACCCCGCCGTCGCCGACTCGCTGGCGCTGCGGGCCGACGAGCTCCGAGCCGATGGCGCAACGGTCGCCGAACACTGCTTCGACGTGACCGATCATGCGGCCGTCGTGGCAGGCATCGAGTCGTGCGCATCGGTACTCGGGCCACCCCGGGGGCTGTTCAACAACGCCGGCGTGCAGGGCGAGTTCACGCCGGTCCATCGGACCTCGCCTGCCGATGTCGCAAAGGTGCTGTCGATCAACGTGGTGGGCGCCTTCTCCGTGCTCGCGGTCGTCGGTGCCGCCATGGTCGATGCCGGAAACGGGGGAGCGATCGTCAACTCCTCTTCGATGGCCGGGGTTTCGGGCGCCCCGAACATGGCGGCCTACAGCGCGTCGAAGGCAGCGATCATCGGGCTCACGAAGTCGGCTGCCAAGGACCTCGCTCCGTGGAACATCCGGGTCAACGCCATCTCACCCGCCTTCATCGGTCCTGGCATGATGTGGGAGCGTCAGGTCGAGCTGCAGGCCAGCGCCGGGAGCCAGTACTTTCCGAGCGATCCGGCAACGGTGGCCGAGCAGATGATCAACTCGATCCCGCTCCGCCGAGTCGGCTCCACCGGCGAAGTCGCCGATGTCGTTGCCTATCTGCTGTCTGATGCCTCCAGCTACGTGACAGGCACCAACATCGAGATCAACGGCGGCGCTGCCTGACCGGTCACTCCGGCATCGTCGGATCCGGTCACTCCGGCATCGAGTCAATCGGCCGATTCGGCCTGCTGCTGATCGCAGCCTCGGGCGGTGGAGGATTCCATGGCCACCGCACCGTCACACCGCCTCGTCACACCGCCTCGTCACACCGTCTCATCACACCGTCTCATCACACCGTCTCATCACACCGTCTCATCACACCGTCACCAGATCAGGAGGTCCCCCATCACGGCGAGCTGTCGGAGCCATCGGTACGATGCGCGCATGGCAGGCACCCGTCGACCCTGGTGGCCGATCATCGTGGCGATCCTCATCGTTGCCGGGTTCGGTCTGTACCTCTGGGCCTGGAACGACGCCCAGTCGGCCTTCGCCGACACCCGCGTCGTGGTCGATGCCACACCGTTGCAGTGCAGCGGAATCGAGCCTGGCTCCGTCGAGCAGGCAGTGGACTCGTCGAGCAGCTTCAGCTTCTACCGCATCGAACTGCGTCGCAGCATGGAGTGCGTCATCGAGTTCCACGTCCAGAACACCGGTGAACGCTCGGTCGATGTCGATCGGGTGGTGATCCCCTTCGGTGCCGCCGGCGCCCAGGGCGCGCTCGCCGCCCGGTTGGAACCAGGAAGTCTCGTGCCCCATTCGGCCTCGAACGGAGTCGACGCCGTGTTCGACCTCGATCTCTCGCTTCGTGCCGACGAGCGACGGACCTTCTCGGTGACCGTGACGTTCCAGGACGGTCTGTGTTTCCAGGCGGGATCGTCGAGCCAGTTCGACGACTACGTGCGGCTCGACCTGAGTCGTTGGCTCTTCGGAGGGCAGCCCGGCAACGTGTTGGTGCCGATCGCCTTCACCGGCACCGGCGACACCGAGGGTTGCGAAGCCTCGGTGCCCGACGGCTGACGGACAAGTTCCTCAGGTCTCGAACAGGCAGAGGGCCCTTCGCCCCGACACCGTCCCGTTCTTCGAGAAGGCACCAGGCCCTCAGGTGGTGCCGGTCGCTGTTTCGTCGATCCAGGGTCCGACGCCGCTGATGCGGTCGATGGCGACGCGCACGATCACGCTCGTCGGCGAGTCGCGCATGGCGAGTGGGTGGCGTTTGAGGCCGGTGTACTTCTCGGCCATCGCGTCCATGAGGGCCGGGTTGGGTCCCGGCTCGATCGTGGCCTGCCCTCGGATCACGAGATGGCGCTGGAACCCTCGTTCGTTTCGCTCGGTGTCTTCGATCGACAAGATGACGCTCGGGTTGGCGGCGAGGTTCCGAGCCTTCACGCTGCGAGCATCGGTTCCGAAGAGGATCTCGTCGTTCTGTGCGATCACCCAGACGACCGAGACCTGCGGCGAGCCGTCAGGGTTGCAGGTCCAGCAGTGGGCAACGGCATCGGTGCCGAGTAAGGCGTGCGTCGGAGCGGAGATCACGGCCATCGTGGGACCCCCTTGCGGGTTGGTGTGACGGTTGTCTCAGCTCTCACGCTGTCATGTCTCGCCGAAGTCCGCAAGGGCATCGACGATCGGCCTCGACGGAGGCGCCGTGGAACGGCGGGTTCAGCCGGTCTGATTTCAGGCTGTCTGGATCAGGCTGTCTGGATCAGGCTGTCTGGTTCAGGCTGTCTGGTTCAGGCTGTCTGGGGACGGGGGACCGACTGGAGCAGATGATCGGCCGCACCGGCCAGCGCCGTCGCCGCCGCGTTGGTGCTGACCTGGGCCAGCACGGCCTTGGCTTGTTCGACGAAGTCTTCGGCAACGGCGAAGGCCGAGTCGACGCCGGGGCCACGGCGGACGATGTCGATGGCTTCGAAGCGTTGCGCCGGATCGAGTCCGTCGGCCAGCATCTCGCGGAGGATGGCTCCTTCGGGCCAGGCCAGGGTGTGGATGACCGGGAGGCTGTAGACGCCCTCGACCATGTCGTTGCCTGCCGGCTTGCCGAGCTGTTCGTCGGTGGCGATCACATCGAGGATGTCGTCGATCACCTGGAAGGCCATGCCGTAGAGGCGACCGAACTCGGTGAGTCGGTCGATGTCTTCGCGGGATTGCCTCGACACGATGCCGCCGATGCGACAAGCGGCGGAATAGAGCGAGGCGGTCTTGCCCTCGATGGAGGGGAAGTACTGGGCCTCGGTGCGGGTGACGTCGTACATCGTCTGCAGTTCGCCGACCTGGCCTCGGCAGAGCTCGGCGATGGTGGCGGCGAGGAGGCCCGCCACCTCGGTGCCGAGATCGGCGGCGATCTCCGAGGCCTTCGCCAGGAGGTAGTCGCCGGCCAGGATGGCCTTGAGGTTGCCCCAGCGAGCGTTGACGCTGATGACCTGGCGCCGCATCTCGGCCTCGTCCATGACGTCGTCGTGGTAGAGCGAGCCGATGTGGACGAACTCGACCGCCACGCCCCCGCGAACCACGTCGTGGTGGACCGAGGCGCCGTCGGGCAACGAAGCCGCTGCTGCGGCGATCGTGAACAGCGGTCGAAGGCGCTTGCCGCCTGCCTTGATGAGGTGGGAGGCGATCTCGGAGAGATACTCGTCACCCTCGATGTGGACGACCTCGAGCAGCGTGGACTCGACACGTGCTTTGTCATCAGGACCGGTGGGGAGGAGTGCAAGCGGATTGGCGACCACGAAAACAACCTAGAGCACCGGTAGCGGCGATCCTCAACCAAGGGATCCCACCCCTGGTGACCAGCGCTCACGCGTCGCAGTCGTTGGTCTCCGGAGTCGGGATTTCGCCGGATGTGTCGTTCGACCGCGGCACCTGGGAACATCGAGGATGTCCGCGGAGTTCTCACACCTACGGCTCGCGAGCCGACCTTGAGGCTACGGGCGCCGCTAGACTCGCTCCACGTTCCTCACGCCCCACCGGGAGGAGTTCCATGTTTGAACGTTTCACTGATCGAGCACGTCGCGTCGTCGTGTTGGCCCAGGAAGAAGCCCGCCTACTCAACCACAACTACATCGGTACCGAGCACATCCTGCTCGGGCTGATCCACGAGGGAGAGGGTGTCGCCGCGAAAGCGCTCGAATCGCTCTCCATCTCGTTGGAGGCTGTTCGCAGCCAGGTAGAGGACATCATCGGTCAGGGCGGCTCATCACCGTCGGGCCATATTCCCTTCACCCCACGGGCGAAGAAGGTCCTCGAACTGTCGCTGCGTGAAGCGCTCCAGCTCGGCCACAACTACATCGGTACCGAGCACATTCTGCTCGGCCTCATTCGTGAGGGCGAAGGCGTGGCCGCTCAGGTCCTCGTCAAGTTGGGCGCCGACCTCAGCCGGGTGCGCCAGCAGGTCATCCAGTTGCTCAGTGGTTACTCGGGTCCGTCCGGCTCCTCCGGCAGCGCACCCGAGTCCAGTTCGAGCAAGCCCGGTGCCACGCCGGGCGGCGGGAGCGCCGATGCTCCGTCGGGTTCGTTGATCCTCGATCAGTTCGGCCGCAACTACACCCAGCTCGCCCGAGACAAGAAACTCGATCCCGTGATCGGTCGCGATCGCGAGTCCGAGCGGGTCATGCAGGTGCTGTCGCGGCGCACGAAGAACAACCCCGTGCTCATCGGCGAGCCTGGCGTCGGCAAGACCGCCATCGTCGAAGGCCTCGCCCAGCGCATCGCCGCCGACAACGTCCCCGACACGCTCCAGGGCAAGCAGCTCTACTCGCTCGACCTTGGTGCGCTCGTTGCCGGCAGTCGGTACCGCGGTGATTTCGAGGAACGCCTCAAGAAGGTGCTCAAGGAGATCAAGACCCGCGGCGACATCATCTTGTTCATCGACGAGCTCCACACCCTCGTGGGTGCCGGCGCCGCCGAAGGCGCCATCGACGCGGCCAGCATCCTCAAGCCGATGCTTGCGCGTGGTGAGCTCCAGACCATCGGCGCCACCACGCTCGAGGAATACCGCAAGCACCTCGAGAAAGACGCCGCACTCGAGCGTCGTTTCCAGCCAATCCGGGTCGAGGAGCCGACCGTCGAGCACACCATCGAGATCCTCAAGGGTCTGCGTGATCGCTACGAGAGCCACCACCGGGTGACCATCACCGATCAGGCGCTCGTCGCTGCTGCCAATCTCGCCGACCGTTACATCGCCGACCGTCACCTTCCCGACAAGGCCATCGATCTCATCGACGAAGCCGGCTCCCGCCTGCGAATCAAGCGCATGGCGACACCGCCGGAGTTCAAAGAGCTCGAGTCCGAGCTCAATGGCGTCGTCGAGCAGAAGAAGAGTGCCGTCGAGAACCAGGACTTCGAAGAGGCCGGTCGCCTGCGGGACAAGGAGAAGGAACTCCTCGACAAGAAGGAAGCACTCGAGGCCGAGATCAAGGCGTCGGGTGTCGATCTCTTCGACGAGGTCGACGAAGAGTCGATCGCCGAGGTGCTCTCGATCTGGACCGGCATCCCGGTCTACAAGCTCACCGAGGAAGAGACCGAAAAGCTCCTCCGCATGGAAGACGAACTGCACAAGCGGGTCATCGGCCAGGAAGACGCCGTCAAGGCGGTCTCCCAGTCGATCCGCCGTACCCGTGCCGGTCTGAAGGATCCCCGGCGTCCATCGGGTTCGTTCATCTTCCTGGGCCCGACCGGTGTCGGCAAGACCGAGCTGGCCAAGACCCTGTCGTCGTTCCTCTTCGGTGACGAGAAGGCCCTCATCACGCTCGACATGTCGGAATACATGGAGAAGCACACGGTGAGCCGTCTCGTCGGTTCGCCTCCCGGCTACGTCGGCTACGAAGAAGGTGGCCAGCTCACCGAGGCCGTTCGTCGCAAGCCGTTCTCCGTCGTCCTCTTCGACGAGATCGAAAAGGCCCACCCCGACGTCTTCAACACGCTCCTCCAGATCCTGGAAGAGGGTCGTTTGACCGACTCACAGGGTCGTTCGGTCGACTTCCGCAACACCGTGCTCATCATGACCTCGAACCTCGGTACCCAGGATCTGCGCAAGGCCCAACTGGGCTTTGCCAAGGTCGACGAGGCCGTGTCGTACGAGCGCATGAAGCAGAAGGTCGACGACGCGCTCAAGGTGCACTTCCGGCCGGAGTTCCTCAACCGTGTCGACGAGACCATCGTCTTCCACGAGCTGAGCAAGCCGGAGATCGTCGCAGATCGTCGATCTCCTGATCGCCCGCACCACCGAGCAACTCGAGAACCAGGGCATCGGCCTCGAACTCACCACCGACGCCAAGCATCTGCTGGCCGATCGTGGCTATGACCCCACCATGGGCGGCCGCCCGCTGCGGCGTGCCATCCAGCGCATGGTCGAAGACGTGCTCTCCGAGAAACTCCTCTACAAGGAGTTCCGGGCCGGGCAGATCGTCGTGGTCGATGTCGTCGAAGACGACGAAGGGAACCGCGAGCTGTCGTTCACGGCACACGAGGGCTTCCAGCCGCCGTCCACGCCAGAATTGGCCGAGGCCGGCGACTGACTCGCTCCGGGCGGGGTCACGCCCCAGCAACGAAACCGCAGGCCCCGGTGGGGCGCATCGATCGATGCGCCCCACCGGCGCGTTTGGTCGGCGTGCTCGTTTTGGCATTGGCCAAGGAGGGGTCGCCTGGCCGGTAGTGTTGCCACGGTGTTGAGAGGGCCCGAATCACGAATCACGACCCGCCGTTGGATCGTCGTGCTGTTCCTCGGGTTGGTCGCGTTGGCGGCCTCGGGTTGCCGAACCGACGTGATGGTCGACGTCGACGTCGAAGAAGACGGTTCGGGTGTGGTCACGGCGACGCTCGTGCTCGATCGCGAGACCGCAGCGGCCGTTCTCGATCTGCCGAGCACCGATGGCCTCGCGCTGGAAGATCTCTTCCAGGCCGGCTGGGAGATCGATCCGCCCCAACCCGACGAGAACGGCGCCGTACGGGTCTCGGCGGCGAAGGCGTTCGGTACGCCGCAGCAGTTCGGCGAGGTCATGGCCGAACTGGTCGGTGGCGACAGCTTCGTCGGCCCCTTCACGCTGGAACGCACCAAGGCGTTCGCCACGGTCGACTACGAACTGAACGGTGTCATCAATCCATCGGGGTTCGAAGCGTTCTCCGATGACGAGCTCGCGGCCAGCCTCGGTCGATCGGTGACCGATATCGCCGAGCGATACGGGGCCACGCCGGCCGATGTCTTCGTGACCATGACGGTCCGCCTGCCGGGAACCATCGACCCGGAGTTCTCCAACGGAGCGCTCGACCCTGACGGTTCCGATTCGGGTCGGGTGTTCACGACTCGTCTCGACGCGTCGGCGCCGGTCTCGATCAGCGTGATGTCGTCCACCCGAGAGGTGGCGGCACTCGTGTGGCGAGGTGTCGCCATCGTGGCGGCAGTGCTTGCCGTCCTCGTGGCCTTTGGTCACGTGTTGCGGGTGTTGCGGCCGGACAAGGCCCGCAAGGCAGGCAGTGCTCGTGGGTCGGCCAAGTCGAGTGCGGCGGCGAAATCGAGTGGCTCGGGCAAGCCGAAGGCGGCCAAGACGGGCCGATCCTCGGGCAAGTCGCCACCCGAAGCCGTCAACGATCCGTCGGTGGTCGAGCCCGACGGAGACGAAGACGAGTTGCCGGCGGTCGTCGCGCTCGACGGCATGGGCGTGCTCTACCGGCAGGGTGACGACATCAATCAACTCCTCGTTCCGTTCGTGCGTGAGCGTGGTTCCGAGGTGACCCACGACAAGATCGTGGCTCGTGCACGGGCGATGAGTCTCGGCCGGATCACGCCCGCCGAGTTCTGGACCGCTGTCGGCGTCGAGGGCGACCCCAATCGACTCGACGACGACTATCTCAATCTCTTCCAGCTCAGCCCCGGCGTGGTGAAGTTCTTGCGGTATCTGCGCCGGAACGGCGTGCAGGTTGCGTGCGTCACGAACGACTGTACGGAGTGGGCAACCAAGCTCCGGTCGAAACACAGCCTCGAGGGTCTGATCGACCCGTGGATCGTGAGCGGCGCCGTCGGCGTGCGCAAACCCGACCAGCCGATCTACGAGGTGTTGCGGCGGATCACCGGGGCGGCGCCATCGACGATCCTCGTGGTCGATGACGAGCTCGACAATCTCGATGCCGCCCGCGCCCTCGGGTTCCGTACGGCGTGGTTCGCTCCCAAGGCAACGAACGATCAATCCCGCCAGCACGCCATCCTTCGCAGCTTCGCCGTTCCGACCCCAGCCGAGTAGGTCCGTCAGGGCTGACGAACGGTGTCATCATCGTCGCTGTCACACCCCATCCGTAAGGTCTCGGGTATGGCCAAACAACGTCGAGTCTTCGTCTGCCGAACGTGCAGCACCACGAGTGTCAGCTGGACCGGCCGGTGTACCGGGTGCGGCGAGTGGGCAACGCTCGAAGAGTCGGCGCCCGGCCCTGCGGCACCGCGAATCGGGGCCGCGGCACCGTCGCATCAGTCCTTGTCGTCGGTCGATCGGGCTACGGCGGTTCCCATTCCCACCGGACTGTCCGAAGTCGATCGGGTACTCGGCGGAGGGATCATCCCCGGTTCGGTCGCACTGTTGAGCGGTGAACCCGGTATCGGCAAATCCACCCTCAGTCTCCAGATCGTGCAGTCGGTGGCAGCGAGTGGTGGCAGTGTGCTGCTCGTCACTGGCGAAGAGGCGCCATCGCAGGTGGCAGGCCGGGCGGACCGCCTCGGCCCGATCCCGCCGACCGTCTCGGTACTCGATGTGGTCGATGTCCACGCGGTCACCGCCACCATCGCCGAGATCGGGCCCCAGTTGGTCGTCGTCGATTCCATCCAAACGATGCACGACGCCGATCTCGACGGTGCTCCGGGGTCGGTCTCTCAGGTGCGCCAGGTCGCCGGGCATCTCGTTGCCGCAGCCAAGCGCCATGGTTGCACCGTCGTGTTGATCGGGCACGTCACGAAAGACGGCACCCTCGCCGGGCCTCGCCAACTCGAGCACGTCGTCGACACCGTGCTCAGCTTCGAAGGCGATCGCAATTCGGATCTCCGTCGGCTTCGGGCGGCGAAGCATCGCTTTGGTGCGACCACCGAGGTCGGCCTGTTCGAGATGACCTACCAAGGCTTGATGCCGGTCCTCGACCCCTCGGCCCGGTTCCTGGCCGACCGGCTTGCCGACGTCGCCGGGTCGATGGTGGTACCGATTCTCGAAGGGCACCGGCCGCTCATGGTCGAGGTGCAGACGCTGGTGCAGGCTCGATCGGAGGCCTCGTCTCAACGAACCGCCCAGGGCATCGGTAGTGCCCGGCTCAAGCTGGCGATTGCGGTCCTCGCCGGGCGGGCCGGCATCGACCTCGGAGCGTTCGACGTCTTCGCTTCGGTCGCCGGTGGCGTCAAGACCGATGATCCTGGTCTCGACCTCGGGCTGGCGCTGGCGTTGGCCTCGGGAGCTTCGGGCAAGCCCATCGCATCGGGAATCGTCGCCATCGGGGAGGTCGGCCTGGCTGGTGAGTTGCGAGCCGTCCCGCGTCTGGACCTTCGACTCCACGAGGCATACCGAGTCGGGTATCGCACGGCCATCGTCCCGGCTTCGGCGGGCGACGGGCCGGCCGGTCTCCGACTCGTGCGCTGTCAACGCCTCGATCAAGCGGTCGGCTCCATCGCTCGGGTCGCCGTTGGGTGAGCAGGCCATGGTTGGCCGTCCCCGGTGCTTTGGCCGTCCGACCGGCGGCTGGCATGCACTACAGTACGCCGATGGACTCCAGGGCAGAGACAGCGTTGTTGCGGGCCCTTGCCCAGGTCGCTCCCGGTGCACCCGTTCGCGACGGGCTCGACCGGGTTCTCCAATCCGGGCGCGGTGGTCTCATCGTCATCGGTGACGGGCCTGATGTGCTCAACATCTGCTCCGGCGGCTTCTTGCTCGACGCAGCCTTCACCCCCCAACGGCTTTCCGAGCTCGCAAAGATGGATGGCGCCATCATCTTGGCTGCCGACACCTCCCGCATCGCTCGGGCCAACGTGCACCTCGTCCCCAATCCCAATGTGCCAACATCGGAAACCGGCACCCGGCACCGCACCGCCGAGCGCGTGGCGCGTTCCCTGAACGTACCGGTCATCGCCGTCTCGGAATCTCGCAAGGAGATCCAGGTCTACGTCGGGGCCCAACGCCACCCGCTCGAGCCGGTCAGTCGGTTGCTCGAGCGGTCCAATCAGGCGCTGCAAACCCTCGAGCGCTACCGCGTCCGCCTGGCTGCGGTCAGCAAGAACCTCACCGCCCTCGAGGTCGAAGATCTCGTCACCCTCCGCGACGTCATCGAAGTCCTGCAGCGCACCGAGATGGTGGCCAGGATCGCCTCCGAGATCGAACGCAACCTGGTCGAGCTCGGCTCAGACGGTCGGCTGGTGCGTCTGCAGCTCGAAGAACTCGTCGGCGGGGTCGTCGACGATCGCCGGCTACTCATTCGTGACTACTTCAACGAAGACGCCACCTTCCACCTCGACGAAGCCATGGAAGCCCTCACCGAACTCGATGACGAGGCGCTCTACGACGAGGAGGTTCTCGCCAAGACCCTGCATCTCGCCACGTCGATGACCGACCTCGACGAGAATCTGGAGCCTCGTGGCTACCGGCTGCTCTCGACGCTTCCTCGGCTGTCGTCCACGGTGGTCGATGCCGTCGTCGAACGGTTCGAGTCACTGCAGCGAGTATTGCGAGCCACGGTGGAAGAGCTCGAGACCGTCGAAGGTCTTGGCGCGGCCCGGGCCCGGTCGGTCAAGGACTCGCTCGGCCGTCTGGCCGAGAGCTCGATTCTCGACCGCTACCAGTAGCCGGAACCATGCGGCCGAGCGGCCGGGAACGGTTCGGCCTGGTGGCTATCGGGAGCGGAGTTCCAGCTGCTCGCGGTTGAGGATGCCGTAGCGTCGATCACGCTGTTCGAGCCAGCCCAGTTTGATGAAGCTGGCGATGGCCTTGTTGACTCGTTCGCGGCTGGCGCCGACCATGCCGGCCAGCTCTTCCTGGGTGACCGGAAGGGCGAACTCGTCGGCGTCGCCGGCGATCTCGAGCAGTCGTTTGGCGGTACGCCCTGTGACATCGAGGAACACCGAGTCGGCCAAGACGCCGTCCATCGTGCGAACCCGGGTGGCGAGGAGCTTCACGACCTGCCACAGCTGATCGGGCTGCTCGGCGTAGATCGCACGCAACGGTTCGTAGGGGATCCGAATGGCCTCGCTGGCCTCGAGCACCCGGGCGTCGGTCGAACGGTTCTGCTGGTCGAAGAGTGGCATTTCGCCGAAGAGATCGCCCGTTTCCATGAGTGCGACGACGGATTCTCGACCATCGATCGACCGGTTCACCATGGCGATCCGGCCGGAGACCGTGACGTACAGATCGTTCGGTGCATCGCCCTCGTTGAAGATGACATCGCCCCGCTTGAGTCGCAGTTGCTCAGCAGATGCAGCGAGCGAGACGAGTGTGTCCTCATCGAGGTGCTCGAAGAGGTCCACTCGGCGGAGAAGATCAAGGGGGATCATGGGGGAAACGGTACCGCAGAATGACGTGCACTCCGTCACAGACGCTCGCTTCGCTCGCGTTGGGAGCGGCGGCGCCGGGGCGTCAAACCCCCACGTCGTGCGGCTTCGGGGGCCTCCTCACTTCCCGAGGCGTGGCCCTGACTCGCCCCAGGACTTCGAATCCTCTGACTCGTAGCCGACGGCGGTCGGTGTCTCCCGGTCGTCGGTGGGGTGGTGGGGTAGGGTGCTGGCGTGCGTGATGGTGCAGAGATTCCCCAGTTGCGGATCGGTCAGGGGTTCGATGTGCACCCGTGGTCCGATGATCCGAAACGCCGGCTCGTGCTCGGTGGCATCACGTTCGACGACAGTCCCGGCCTTCGTGGCCACAGCGATGCCGACGTGATCGCCCATGCCGTCACCGACGCCATTCTCGGAGCTGCCGGACTCGGCGACATCGGGCAACATTTCCCCGACACCTCCCCCGAATTCGAAGGGGCCGACAGCCTCACGCTGCTTGCGGCTGCTCGCTCTGCCGTCGCCGAAGCGGGCTGGGCGGTGGTCAACGCCGACTGCACCGTGATTCTCGATCGTCCCAAGCTGGCGCCGCACCGCGAGGCCATGCAGACCAAGATGAGCGAAGCCGTGCAGGCACCCGTCAGCATCAAAGGCAAACGCAGCGAAGGCGTCGAAGGACTCGCCGGTGGTGTCCAGTGCCATGCCGTCGCTCTCTGTATCCGGAGCGTGGCCCCGATAGACAGGGCGAAACGATGATTCGGAGATTCGATGGCAGGCAAACGGCCCGGTAAGAGCGGCCCCAGCAAGGGTGGTCCCAACCGGGGCCCGACAGGTGGCAAGGGTTCGCGGGCGGGCCGTGGCGCCTCCGCTGGTGAAGGTGGTCGGGGCAGCGCCGGTGGGCGCACGACCGGCGGTCGCGGCGCCGGTGGCGGCGCGGGTCGCAGCACTGCTGGGGGAGCCGGAGGACGCTCGAGTCGACGCGGCGCCCCGTCCGGCGGCACACCCACCGGCGATGAGGGGCGCAGCGGCGGGCGAGGTGGTCGTTCACGGGCCCCCGGAGCCGGGCGAAACGCCAAGCGAGCACCCAAGCGTGCGCTCGGTGGAGATCAGGTGGAAGGTCGCCAGGCCGTCCGAGAGCTCCTTCTCGCCGGGACACGTCATGTCCGCGAGATCTACATGATCGAAGATCTCGATGCAGCCGACATTCTCGACGACATCGTCGAACTTGCCAACGACATGCGGATCCCGATGCGCGCCGTCTCCCGGCGCCACTTCGACGCCGAGGCGCTCACCGAATCGCACCAGGGAGTGCTGGCGCGGGCAGCCGAACTGCCCGAGCACGATCTCGACACGCTGGCCCAGGTTCCTGGCGCCTTCTTGCTGGTGCTCGATGGCATCACCGATCCGGGCAACGTCGGCGCCATGATGCGTACGGCGGAATGCGCCGGTGTCACCGGCATCGTCCTGCCGCGCTATCGCGCCGTTCACGTCTCGCCGACGGTCACGAAGATCGCCGCCGGCGCCATCGAGCACCTTCCGATGACGCTGGTCCCCGGTATTCCTGCGGCGCTCAAGCGGTTGCAGGACCTCGGTGTCCTGACGGTCGGACTCGACATGGGCGGTGAAGCTTCCATCTTCGAATTGCCCGTCACCAACGGCCAACCGATTGCCCTCGTGCTGGGGGCCGAAGGCAAGGGGCTGAGCCGTCTGGTCCGAGAACGCGTCGACATCGTGGCGCAGATCCCGATGGCAGGAAATCTCAACAGTCTGAACGTCGCCATGGCGAGCGCCGTCGCTTGCTTCGAGGTCGTCCGGCAGCGAGCAGCGAACCCGATCGAGGAGGCAACATGAGTACGTACAAAGCCTGGGATGGCAACGACTACCCCTCGCCGCCGCCCGATGGGTGGTATCAGGCCAGCGATGGTCTGTGGTGGCCCGAGGGATACGGGCCCGGCCCAGTCGCCGCCGAGCCCACCCCAGCCGAGCCGGTTCCGGTCGAGCCCACCCCGGCTCCTGCTCCGGCGCCTGCGCCCTCGTTCGAGGCGCCCCAGGCGGTCGCCCCGGCCTTCGATCGCGATCCCACCACCGTCATGCCGACCGCACCAGGTCCGGGGCCGGCCCCCGGTGCGCAGGCGGACGGGGGAGCGATTCCCGGTCATGCCATGCCCGCTCCCGGGAATGACCCGTCACCTCCCGCTTCCTTCGATCCGCCGGCTGCCGATTCCTGGTCGAAGCCGCCGGGTGGTGGACCATCCGGCTTCGAGACGCCCGGCGCCCCGGCGGGTGAGTGGTCACAGCCGCCCGCTGCCGCCCCACCTCCTGTCTACGACACCCTTGCGACCGGTGGTGGATCGTCGAACAAGGGACGCCTCATTGCTGCTGCAGCCCTGTTGGGCCTGGTCGTCCTCGGTGGACTCGCGTTCGCACTGAGCCGGGGTGGCGATGATGGCGGCGAAGCGGTCGCGTTCGACCCGACGGCGGTCAAGGGCAGCGCGGCCAACCCCCACACCGCCGGTGACCTCGTTCGTATCTCCTACGACGACCCCGATGGCGGCGGACGCACCGAGTGGACGATCGAAGTCACCGAATCACCGATCGACACATTGGCCGATGGTGGCAACGACGCCGATGCCACGGTGCGGTTGCGGGTCGGACTGAGCGAGTCCGATGGGGCCAAGAACCTCTCGACGCTCACGTTCACCGCGGTTTCCCCCGACGGCGATCGCACCTCCTCGGGGAGCTGTGCAGCACTGAGTTCCCCACTTCCCGAGGACCGGCTGGTGTCGGTGGGCGAGACCGCCGAAGGGCAGGTGTGTTGGCGGGTGCCGACCGCTGACCTCCCGGCCTTGACGATGATGGTCGAAGTCGATGGGATCGACGGAGCGGTCCATCTCGAGTTGCAGTGACCCGGAGGACAAACCGTCTACGCTTGTCGGCCACGCCCGTGTAGCTCAGTTGGCCAGAGCGCCGCTCTTGTAAAGCGGATGTCGCCGGTTCGAATCCGGCCTCGGGCTCTCGAATCAACGTACGCATAGAGGAGTCAGCATGACCGCAGGTGCACATGACGCAGGTGGCGGGTTCAGCCGCTCGGCGGGAACCAATGCGGCGCGGGGCATCATCGTGATCGTCGCCGCCGTTGCGGTCGGGCTGCTGCTCATGTTCCGTGGAATCAGCGACGGATCAGACGACACCGCCGCCGGTGATGTCCCGACGACCGCCGCGGATGGCCAAGGCGGCGGCGAGGGCATCGACACCAGCACCACCGTGCCCGTCGACGAGACCCCCGTCGAGTCGACCACGACCACGGTGGTGTCGGCCCCACCTCGTGACCCCAGCGAGGTCAAGGTCCTCGTGCTCAACGGAACCGACGCCGACAACCGGGTCGCCGGCGTTGCCGGTGCCGGTACCGACCTGCTCAAGCCGTTCAACTACATCGTGCTCGAACCCAAGGACGCCGATGTGAACGGGCCATCGGCTGTGTTCTTCACCGAGGGTTTCCAGGCCGAGGCCAATGCGGTGGCTGCGGTGTTCGGTGTCGAGCCGTCGACGGTCGTGCAGCCCCTCGATCCCACCACCTCACCGATCGCCGACACCCAGGGTGCCAACATCGTGGTGCGCGTCGGTTCCGACGGCGTGATCAAGGTCTGACGATCCTCTTGGATCGTCCTTCCTGACACCTCACTCACTGTGCCTCAGCCCAAGGTCGTCGTTGCCTTCGACAAGTTCCGAGGATCGGCCTCCGCCGTCGAACTCAGCGATGCGGTGGTGCCCATCGCAACCGAACTCGGTTGGGAGGTCGTTGCCATCCCGCTCGCCGATGGAGGCGAAGGATCGCTCGAGGTCATCGGGGGTCCCAACAAGACCACGACGGTCACCTCGCCACTGGGTGACCCGATCGAGGCTGCGTGGCGGCTCGATGGTCGCACCGCCTACATCGAGATGGCGGCAGCGTCGGGACTCGCGGTCGTCGGTGGCCCGAGCGAGAACGATGCCGTGGCCGCCGACACCACCGGCACCGGCGAGCTGATCAGCACCGCCATCGAACTGGGGGCGACCACGGTGGTGGTGTTCCTCGGCGGGTCGGCAACGACCGACGGTGGGTGGGGCGCCATTCGAGCGATGCCGCCGGCTCCTCGCATGAAGGGCATCGAGGTCGTCGTTGCGTGTGATGTGAGGACCCCGTTCGCCGAAGCGGCTGCGGTGTTCGGGCCGCAGAAGGGCGCGTCGCCGGCCCAGGTCAAGTTCCTGACTCGGCGTCTCCAGCGGCTCATCCAGGTCTACGACGAGAATTACGGCATCGATGTCTCCGACGTGCCCGGCGCCGGTGCCGCCGGTGGCCTTGCCGGGGGTCTGATGGCGATGGGTGCCCGACTCGAGTCAGGCTTCTCCGTTCTCGCCGAACGGGCCGAACTCGACGTTGCACTGATCGGTGCCGATCTCGTGATCACCGGAGAAGGCTTCCTCGACGACGAATCGTTCAACGGCAAGGTCGTCGGCGGCGTTGCCGAGTGGGCAGCCGCCGAGCGTGTTCCGGTTCTCGCCGTCGTCGGCGATCGCGACCCCGAGGTCACCTGGCCCGATCATGTCACGGTGGTCTCGCTGGTCGAGATGGCTGGAATCGACCGGTCGATGACCGACACCGTGGATCTGGTGCGTGAGGCCGTGGCCGCCGACCTCAGTCGTCGCTCGACCTGAGTCGAGACACGCCGTAGATCAGCCCACCGACCACGGCAACGGCCAGCCCGAACTTGGCGCCGGCAATGATCGTGCGAACGACCCAGCCGACGACGATCACGCCGAGGACCACAGCAACGAGGACCGCAACGAGCGGCGCTACGGGTGGGCGTTCGAGTGAGTCATCGGGCATGCACCCGAAGTTAGTCGGTCTCGGCCTCGGCCATCGGCGGAAGGTCGCCGACGGTGATCGTGGCGTCGCCAAGGGTCGGGCGCAGCAGCGTGAGCGCACCGACGCCGTCGATGAGGTCGGCGACCGTCTCATGGCCGGCGCGTCGCAAGACCATGTTGGTGATCGCCGCCGACTGCGGACCGAGTTCGCGAAGCGGACGGTTGCGGTGGATCCTCGTTCCGAGGTCGACCTGGGCGATCACGTCGGTGCCGAACCGATCCGTCAGGTCGATCAGGAGGGCCAGGTCGACGGCGTAGCCGCGGCTGAACGGAACGGCTTCGAGAACGGATCGTCGACCGGCGAATTCTCCGGAGAGTGGCTGTACGAGCGGTCCAAGGTGAGGGAAGAGACTCGAGATGAGGGGTCGAGCCACGAGTTCGGTGACTCGACCGCCGCCCTCACCGTCGTCACGCAGGGGTCGGCGGTAGAAGCCCTTGGTGAAACTGATGTCGTCGTTCTGCAGGAGCGGACCGAGCGGTCCGAGAACGAAGCGGTTGTCGTAGTTGCGAATGTCGGCATCGCACCAACACACGATGTCACCGGTGGAGACGTGCAGCGATTTCCAGAGGGCCTCGCCCTTGCCGTGTCCTGCGCCGTAGCGAGGCAGGATCTCGGCTGCCGGATAGACCTCGGCTCCGGCCTGTCGTGCAACCGCTGCCGTGTCGTCGGTCGAGTGATCGTCGATCACGATCAACTCGTCGACGAGGCCGACCCGGTCCATGAGACCTTCACGAATGGTGGTGAGGATCGCCCCAATCGTCGGCGCCTCATCCTTGGCGGGGAGCGCGACCGTGACCGTCGTCGATCCTTTCACCGCCAGGAGCTCGTCAACGGTGAAGGTGCGGTGATCGAAGAGGCGCATGAGGAGGGGTGTGAGGGGAGATCGGAGCGAGGTGCCGGCGGGGTCGCGGGCTGTCAGGTCGGGCCGTATGGCGAGAATGGTCGGAGCACGTGGTTCGAGGGGGCCATTCGAATCATTTGACTCAGTGCGGCCCGAATTCGACCGAAGCTATCTGTGTCGAGGTCTCCTCTCCCCATTGGGCCTCAACACTTCTCGGCGGGAACCGGGATATCGGCCGGCGGCGCAAGCCGCCGGCCGAGTCATTTTTCCTAGTGTCGGCTACTGGAACGTGACGACGACGGGGAGCGGTGTGACGGCGTTGGTCTGCTCCGGGGTCGCCATCGGCGTGTCTTCGTCGAGGAAGTTCTTCCAACCCCACCACAGGTCTTGCTCGGGACCGATGGGAGCGCCGAGCATGGTGTCGTAGGTGCCGTACTTCGTGCCCAGCGGCCCCTGCCCGTCGACGTGGATCACGACGGCGAGCTCCGGTGGGGTGTTGATCAGCTCTCGGTTGGTGATCATCGCGGTCTGGAACTGGTGCAGGACCAGTGCCTTCTGGGGGAGCTTCTCCTCCCGGACGATGTCGACCAGATAGTCGACGACGCTGTTCACCTCGGCCGCGTCGACGGACCCGACCTTGACCAGATGGACGTCGTTGGGGCCGATGCGCCATTCGGGGTCGAGGGCCAGACCGACGTTGGGGAGCCGCAGGTATTCCTCGTAGCGCTTGGCCTGGGTGAGGAAATCAGTGCGTCCGGGTTGGAGATCGATGATCACGTAGATGTCGTTCGCCACGGCGATGTCGATCCACTCCCTCAAGGCTTCGGGATCGAGCTCCTTGGAGTAGTTCCCGTCTTCGCCGGCCTGGGAGTCCGCCACCGTCGCAATGAGTTCGAAGCCGGGAACCAACACTTCGTCGCCGATGCGGTACGAATCGACGATCGGCCCGAGGCGATCGACGGTTGCCTGGGGCCCCTGCTCGCCCAACAACCCGAGGCGGAAGGTGACCGGGCTGCCGTAGAAGGCGATGATCCGGCGGTCGGGGAACAGCGTGGTGCCCCCGCCCGGAAGGGTGGCGCCGGCCAGCGCCAGTTCGATCCGCCAGGTCTCGGTCGGTGTGGTTCCCTCGACGAGCGTGGCGTCGGTTGCTTCGATCAGCGCCAACTCGCTGTCGAGATCGCCTGGGGAAAGGGAGGTGAGCATCCTCGTGGCGCCACGACCGGCGGTGATCGCCGGCCGGGCGGCGGCCAGTGCCGTGTGTTGCTCGGGGCCGGCCAACCACACGTGCGTGCCGGGGTCGAGTGTCTCGACGGTCGCTGCCTGTGTTGGCTCACCCTCTGTCGGGGTATCGGGAGGAACCAGCTGGCCGAGATCGACGCCGAGGAGCTCCTCGGTTGCTGCCCGATCGTCGGGAAGGCCGGCCCAGAGTGCGACGCCCGGATCGAGGCGAGTCACTTCGGCAATTGCCGTCGTGGCATCGACCCCCTCGATGAGCACGAGGGGCGCCTCGGACTCGATCGCCTGATCGGCAGCCACCTCGAGGTGCTCGAGATCGGTGACCACGACGATGTCGGCACAGGTCGGATAGACGGCCTGGCTCACCGCGAGGGCCGCTGCACCCGGGTCGGCCGGAATCGCCGTGCCTGGTGAGAGCGGCCGTGGTCTGCAATCGGGCGGCTCAGGCTGATCGAGCGAGGCGCCGCCGGTCGGCGCGGTCTCCTCGATGCCGTTGGTGCAGCCGGCGACGAGCGCGGCAGCGCACAGCAGGGAACCGAGCAATCGGGACGGGGCAAGGCGATGCGAGGTCAGGCCCTCACCACCACGGTCGAGCAGACCTTGTCGTGCCAGGTCTGATTCTGGGCGTCCCAGAGCATCCAGAGATAGCCGAGATAACACAGACTGCCGCTGATGAAGCTGGCGAAGACATAGCGAAGCAAGGCCATGCCGAACGATGGCGGTTCGCCCGTGGTCGTGTTGACGACCTTGATACCGACGATCTTGCGGCCCGGCGTCTGGCCGGTCTTGGCCACGGTCCGCACGTAGTAGAGGACGGACACGATGATGCCGAGGAGGGCCCACACGCCGAGCAGGATGAGGAGCAACGCGAGCGTGTCATCGGTCGGTACCTCGCACAGGCCGGCTTCACCATCGACCGTGCAGGTCTCGAGTTCGGTCTCCCACTGGTTGGCGGCGACCAAACCGAGCGGGACGAGGAGCACCAACGTGGCCAACCCGATGAAGAGCCCGTCGAGAAGCGTCGCTCCCAGGCGTGCCCCGAAGCCTGCGAGCACGCCGCTCGACATGGCCGGCTGGGGGTCGGGGCCCCACGAGCCGGTTGGTGGTGGGGCACCATAGGCGGGGACATCTTGGTCCCCCGGCATACCGACCGGCGGTGGGGCGCCATAGGCGGGAACGTTCGGTGGAGCCCCCATCGGCGCGCCGGGAGCGCCCGGTGGCGGGAAGCTGGGCGGCGAGGCGGTGTTCGGATCGAAGGGCTCACTCACGATGCAAAACACTATGGGTTTTGGTGCGGTGTTGTGCCTCGGTGTCGAATGTGGTCGGCTGACCGTATGAGTCGATCGACGACACAACGGCTCCTGACTCGGAAGGTCGCCGCAGGAGAAGCGCCACTCCTGCCCGACGATCTGATCGTCGAGGAGCCGCTCAGCATCGAGCTCGACGGCAACCTCGTGGCGAGCACGATGCGCACCCCCGGCAACGACTTCGAACTCGCAGCCGGCTTCTGCCTGTCCGAGGGATTGATCGAGCCCGGTGACCTCCATCAGATTCGCTATTGCGGGCGTGGCTCGGCCGTTGCGCTCGAGTTCAACGTGGTGACGGTCGAAACTGGTGGGCGAGCGGCACGAATCGACGACGGTGAGCACCCGGCCGCTCGTCGAGGAATGATCTCCTCGTCATGTGGTCTGTGCGGAAGCGATGCGATCCACGAGTTGGCCAGTCGCATCGGTCCGCTGCCCAGTCATCGAGCGTGGGACCGAGAATTGCTCGTGAGCCTCTCGGGCCGCCTCGATGGGAATCAGCCTCTCCACGATGCCACCGGGGCCGTCCACCTGGCGATCGCGTTCGATCGGGCCGGCAGCGTCGTGGTCGCCCGGGAAGACATCGGCCGGCACAACGCCGTCGACAAGGTCGTTGGTCGACTGCTGCTCGATGCGAGGCTGCCCGCCGATGATCTGGCGCTGTTCGTTTCGAGCCGGGCGTCGTTCGAGATGGTGCAGAAGGCGTGGTCCGGCGGTTTCACGGCGTTGGTTGCCGCCTCTGGCCCATCGGCGCTCGCCGTGCAGTCTGCCCGACGAGCGGGCATGACCCTGGTGGGTTTCGCCCGGGCCGGTCGAGCGAATTTCTACAGTCCCGAGGGCGCCTGATCACGCCGTCGGAGGCCGGTTCCCTACACTCGGAACCATGTCTACTTCTGCGACGCTGTCCGAAGGCCTTGGTGTCCTCCACCTGTTCTGGCAGACCACTCCCTTTGCCGATCGTGATCTGATCGTTCAGGCCATCGAGAAGGCCGAAGCCGATGGCGACCAGGTGGTCACGGTCGCGATGCTCGGTCACAAGACGGATCTCGCCACCATGGTGCTCGGTCCCGACATGTGGCGGCTGCGTCGGATCCAGACCGACTTGGCTGCGGCCGGACTCGAACTGGTCGACAGTTACGTCTCGATCACCGAGGTCAGCGAGTATGCCGCCGGGGTGCCCGACGAGATGAAGCAAGCTCGGCTCTACCCGGTTCTGCCGCCAGAAGGAAAGAACGCCTGGTGTTTCTACCCGATGAGCAAGCGTCGTGATGCCACCGGCAACTGGTTCACGCTCCCGTTCGAGCAGCGAAAGGACCTCATGTACGAGCACGGCACCTCCGGACGGAAGTTCGCCGGCCGGCTCGTCCAGCTGATCACGGCTTCGGCGGGGCTCGATGACTACGAGTGGGGTGTCACGCTGTTCGCCCAGCGGCCCGACGACCTCAAAGACGTGGTGTACACGATGCGATTCGATGAGGCATCAGCGGTGTATGCCGACTTCGGCGCCTTCTACACTGGCGTGGTCGCCTCGCCCGATGAGACCCTTTCGGCTGTTGGCATCGTCTGACCGGTTGGGGTCCAAGACGCCAGAGACAGCCGAGAACGGCGTCGCATCGCTTTTTGCCTACTGTTGGGCGTTGTGAACGAGGTAGCGCCATGACCGAACCAGACGACGCCGTGCCAGAGGCCGACCCGGCGATGCCCGCCGAGGCCGAAGCAACGGTCGAGGTCATGCCCGAGTCCGCGTCCGCCGAACCGGTCGTCACCCCCTCCAAGCCGGTGGTCCAGCCGGCCGAACCCGATGGTTCTGCCGCTGATTCTGTCGCACCGAAGCCGGAAGTTCCTGCCGATGCACCCGAAGCGTCGGAGCCCGCAGTTCCTGCCGCTGGTTCGGTTGCATCGGAGCCCGGAGCTCCTGAGACGGTGGCGGCGGCCCCGAGCGTTTCTGCTGGCGCTCCCGAGGCAGAGGCCTCCTCACCCCAGGCCGAGTCGCACACGCAGACCGAGGCCCAGACCGATCCCGAGGTCTCGGTGCCTGCGGCGGCGCAACCGTCCGCGCCGAAAGCTCCCGATGCCGAGTCGCAGGCTCCCGATGCCGAGTCGCAGGCTCCCGATGCCGAGCCGGCCGTGGCAGAGTCCGTCGCGGGTGTCCCTCGTCCATCAGTCGGCGATTCTGCGCCCGCCGGCGGCCCGGCGTCGAGTGGCCCGCCTCCGCCTCCCGGCGGCAAGCGCCCGAGCGCACCCAAGCCAAAGACCACCGATGCCGGCAAGATCGTCAGTGGGATCGTCACCGCGATCGACACCGACGAGCTCTCGCTCACGCTCGAAGACGGACGCCTTGCGGTGCTCGCTCGCCGCCACTGGGACCTCCAGCCGATCGAGGACCTCCACGCCGTCGTCTCGCTCCATGACCGAGTCGATGCGGCCATCCTCGCCCGCGATGATCCCAAGGGTCGCGTCGTGCTTTCGCGATCGTGGGCGATCAAGAAGCACGCGTGGGATGTCGTCGAGGCTGCCGCCGCTGACCACAGCACCGTCAAGGCCCGCGTCACCTCGCTGAGCGGCAAAGGAATCGTGGTCGATGTCGGCGGTCTGCGGGGCTTCGTCCCGGCGTCGCATCTCGCTCTCGAGCCGCTCGACGACTTCAGCGAGTTCGCCGACCAGACACTCGAATTGCGTGTGCTCGAGTCCGACGCACGCAAAGAGCGGCTCGTGTTGTCCCGTCGATCGATCCTGCTGCGCGAGCAGCGCAAGGGGACTCACGAACGGTTGACCAGCCTCGAGGTCGGTTCGACCATCACCGGCACGGTCGCCTCGCTCGCCGACTACGGCGCCTTCATCGAGCTCGGTGGGGTCAAGGGGCTGGTGCACCTGTCGGAGCTGTCGTGGCACCGTGTCGGTCACCCCCGAGACGTCCTGTCGGTTGGTGACACCGTCGAGGTCAAGGTGCTCGACGTGAAGGTGAAGAAACGCCGTGTCTCGCTCTCGATGCGACAGGTTGCACCCGATCCCTTCGGTCAGGTCACGCCGGGGAGTGTGGTCTCCGGCCCGGTCACTCGGCTCGTCGACTTCGGTGCCTTTGTCGATCTCGGCGGCGTCGAGGGACTGGTGCATCTGTCAGAGCTCGCTGAGTATCGGGTGTCGGCGCCCGAGGAGATTGTGACGCCGGGCGAAGAGGTCATGGTCAAGGTGCTCTCGGTCGACCGGCGACGGCGTCGGATCGAACTGTCGATTCGGCAGGCTGTCAGCGATCAGTACGGCCGTTGAGCGTTCTCACCCTCACCATCGTCACCGTCTGATGAGCACCAAGGGCAAGAACACGTTGTTGCCGTCGGAAGATCTGACCGGCAGTGCCTACACCGCAGCGCACGCCGCTGCGGCCGATGCCTTCTTCCGAGAGCTGATGCTCAAGGCGACCGACGATCTCGACGGGGTCGCACTCGTGGCCGTCGGTGGGTACGGCCGCGGTGAGCTGTGGCCCTACAGCGACCTCGACGTCTTGCTGCTGCACTCGCCGTCGCGGTCGATCGCCGAACTTGCCGACCAACTCTGGTACCCGGTCTGGGACCTGGGCCTCAAGCTCGGTCACTCGGTCGGGACGCCGAAACATGCGCTGACCATGGCTGCCGATGAGCTCGAGCGGGCGACGGCCTATCTCGATCTCCGCCTCATTGCCGGCGATGCCGACCTCTTTGCGTCATTCCAGCATGGCCGAGACAAGCTGTGGCGCAAACGCAGCGGTGACCTCATGGAGCGGCTCGCCGCTGCGGTCGAGAGTCGGCACGCCGCCCAGGGAGACGTGGCCTTCCGGCTCGAGCCCGACCTGAAAGAGGGTCGTGGAGGTCTCCGTGACCTTCATGCGCTCTCGTGGGCCGAGCGCGGTGAACCGGGATTCGCCAGCGACCTGCTCGATGAGCTTCGGCCAGACGCCGAGATGCTCTCGACCGTTCGGGTGGCGCTGCATCGCGTGACGGGCCGTGCGGGTGACGTACTGACCCTCGACGATCACGATGCGGTGGCCGAGCGCATGGGCATGAGCGACGGCTCCGATCTCATGCTCCGGGTGGCGCAAGCCGGGCGCCGGATCGGTTGGCACAGCGACGAGGCATGGTACCGCTGGGAGCACGCCCGGTCGCGTCCTCGGCGTGGGCGGCCCCGCGCCGACGTCGAGCCCGGGATCGAACTGGTCGATGGCCAGCTCGAGTTCGCAGCCGACGCCGATGTCGAGAACGATCCGCTGCTCCTGCTCCGCATGGCCGCCGCAGCGGCGAAGTCCAACACCATCATCGGACGCGAATCCCTGCAACGCCTGTCCGACAGCGAGGCGCGCATACCCGAACCGTGGCCCGCTGAAGCTCGAGAGCTGCTGGCCGCCGTCTTCCTGGCAGGTCGGTCCGCCATCGACGTGGTCGAAGACCTCGAGCAATTCGAGTTGATGATCCGGATCCTCCCGGAGTGGAGCAACGTTTCCTGCAAACCACAGCGCAATGTCATGCATCTGTTCACCGTCGACCGGCATCTGTGTGAAGCGGCTGCCAATTCGGCTGCCCTCGCCGAGTCGGTCGTGCGTCCCGATCTGCTCGTCATCGGCACCCTGCTCCACGACATCGGCAAGGGCTATCCGGGTGATCACACCGAGGTCGGGATGCTGCACATCCAGACCATCGGCGAACGCATGGGCTATCCGCCAGAGGAGGTGGCCGTCCTCGTCGATCTCTGTCGGCTGCACCTGCTCCTGCCCGATGTGGCGACTCGTCGAGACCTGTCCGATCCCGGCACGATCCGAGCGGTCGCCGCCGCTGTCGACACCGTGGCGTTCCTCGACCTGCTTGCGGCGTTGGCCGAAGCGGACTCGATGGCCACGGGGCCATCGATGTGGGGCTCGTGGAAGGCAGGACTGCTTCGAGACCTGGTGGCACGGACGAAGCACGTGCTCGGTGGTGGCCACGTCGAGGAAGTCGTTGCCGAATTCCCCACGCCGGAACTTCTCGACCTGATGGCCGCCGGCGAGCGGGTGATCATGGCTCAGGGGTCCACGATGACGGTGATCGCCCCCGATTCCCACGGGCACTTCAGCCGGCTTGCCGGCGTCATGGCCATTTCGGGGCTCGACGTGCTCGATGCCTCCGCTTTCTCTGCCGACGGAATGGCGGCCACCGAATTCGTGGTCCAATCATCGACCGGGGCAGCGGTCGAATGGGATCGTGTGATCGATCTCGCTCATGCTGCGCTCGACCGTCGCCTCGCATTGTCGGCTCGGATCGCCCAGCGGGCTCGCACCTACGCCCGCTATCAACGCCGGCTCGCGGCCACTCCGCCACGACGCAAGGTCCACATCGACAACACCCTGTCCGATGCTGCCACCGTCGTCGACGTGCACACCCCCGACACGATCGGTGTGCTCTACGAGATCACGCGGGTCGTTGCCGAGATGAACCTCGGCATCCTCAGCGCGAAGGTGCACACCCTGGGCCCCGATGCCGTCGACAGCTTCTATCTCTGCGATGTCGACGGCAAGAAGGTGACCGACCCGGCGGTGCTCGCCGAGCTCGAATTGGCACTCACCGAGATCACGCGCGATCCCGAGGCAGACTGAATCCCCGCGCATCCCGCAACACTGGCTGCCACACGAATCTCTGCAATCGAGGAACCGATCATGACCGACCGAACCGTGAACTCGCAGGAACTGCTGCGTTGGGCCGAGTCGCTGGCAGGCATCGCCCGTACCGGCCTCGGCTTCACCGAGAACCAGTACGAGCGCGAGCGGTTCGAAGAGGTGCTTGCCGTCGCTGCCGACATTCGGTCGCATGTCGATGGGGGCGAGGCGTCGCACTTCCATGGGGAGTGGCTCAAGGTCGTTGGCTCGGGCATCGCCGGCTACGTGACGCCGAAGGTGGCCATCGGGGCCGTCGTCGGCGACGACGAGGGACGGATTCTCCTCATCCAGCGATCAGATTCGGGCATCTGGCTCTACCCGACCGGTTGGGCCGACGTCGGCTACTCACCCTCGGAAGTCGCAGTCAAGGAAGTCCAGGAGGAGACCGGCATCCACTGTGAGGTCGTCCGCCCGATCGGCATCTACGACGGGCTCCGCCTCGGGTTCAGCCGAATCCCGCTCTACACGATCGTGTTTCTCTGTCGGGCGACGGGTGGCGAGCTCCAGCACCATCCGCAGGAATGCCTCGATGTCGGATGGTTCGGTGAGGAAGAGTTGCCGGCCCCGATCGCGAACTTCGACAAGTGGGGGCCGACCGCCTTCGCCTCGATCCGTGGCGAAGCGAATGGCACCGACTTCGACCTACCCCGGCAGCCGGTCTGGCGTGGTTCGAGCGATCACTGACCACCGGCCCACGACCGGTGGTTCACTCGCGCCGCTCAGGCGGAGCGTCCGCCGCCGAAGGCGGTCACAGCTCCGAGGCCGAGGTAGGTGCCGCCGGCCAGGAGGTCCTTGCGCCGCCGGAGTCGAGGCGAACTCCGCAGCCGTGAACCGGCCCACCCACCGGCCAAGGCGTAGGCACCATCGGAGACCAGGCCGAGAACGATGAAGACGGCGCCGAGTGTCGCCACATCGATCAGGGGATGGGCGGTGTTCGGGTCGACGAATTGCGGCACGAACGAGAGGAAGAACATGGCCGTCTTCGGATTGAGGACGTTCAACACGACCCCGTCGAGAAAGACGCGTCGCAACGTTCGTGTCGGGACGGTGTCGGAGGTGTCGACGGTCCCCCGGCGATAGGCGCGGATCGACTGGAGGCCCAACCAGACCAGATACGCGGCGCCAACGGTCTTGACCACCGTGAACGCCGTCGCCGACGCGGCAAGGACCGCCGACAGGCCGATCATCGCTGCCACGACGTGCACGATGGTTCCCAGGTGGATCCCGGCGACGGAGACGAGACCGGCCCGGCGACCCTGAGCGGCGCTGCGAGTCACGATGTACATGACGGCGGGACCAGGGATCACCAGCAGAATCAGCGCGGCGGCGGAGAAGGCGAGCAGCGTGGCGGTCGACATCGCCGCGACGGTAGCGCTCACCGGTGTGACGCCGAAGTGGTTTTCTACTGGTCGCGCAAGAAGTTCTCGAGCTCTTCGATGAGCTCGGCCGACGACTCGGGGCGCATCGAGGCGTCGTAGGCGGCCTCGAGACTCGAAACATAGGCCCGGGTGTCGTCGTCGTCTTCGACGAGTGCAGTGATCTGCGCTTCGTACTCTGCCGCTGCCTCGACCAGATCGCCGCCCAGAATGGGCAGACCGAGCACGCTCCCGAGCCGATCGACCAAGGCGAGAGCAGCCTTGGGCGAGTTGGCGTGGGGGACGTAGCTGGGGATCGACCCCCAAAGCGAGAGGGTGTCGGTCCCGCGCTCGTGGAGCAGGTTGGTCAGAACACCGATGATGCCGGTCGGTCCCTCGTACGACGAGGGCTCGAGATCGAGTCGTTCGGCCAGGGCGACGTCTTGTGCCGACCCGAACACCGTGGTGGGGCGGGAGTGGGCGACGTCGGCGATGAGGGCGCCGAGGGACACGACCATCGAGACGTCGAGCTGCTCGGCCACCTGGGCGACGGCATCGGCAAACGTCTTCCAGCGCAGATGGGGCTCGATGCCGGCGAGGACGACGAGGTCTCGATCGCTGTCGGGCAGGTGGGCGGCGGTGAACTCTGGCGCGGGCCACTCGATGATGCGCTGCGCACCATCGAGAACCACGAGCGGCCTGGTGGTCGAGAAGTCATAGAACTCCTCGGGGTCGATCCGGGCAACGGGTTCGGCGTCGAACAGGTTCACCAGGTGATCAGCAGCGGCGGTCGCCGCATCACCGGCGTCGTTCCAGCCTTCGAAGGCGAGAACGAGCGTCGGCTTGCGAAGTTCGGGAAGTGGCTCGATCCACTGGATGTGGTTCACCCCACCACCGTATCGGGCTTGGGCTGGGCCGTGAACGTCGCCCAATCGGCGTCGCCGACCTGGGCAGAAGCTCCCGGTTGGACCCGAACGGGAAGTTCATCCCTCGCCGATGCCGCTGCGATCGCCATACTGGGCAGGTGAAGATCGTTGAAGTCACCGAAGTCACCGACGAAGTGGTCGCCGTGTTCGAACGGCTCGTGCCGCAGCTGTCGAAATCGAACCCGCCCCCAACGCGGGCCGAACTCGAAGACCTCGTGGCTTCACAGGCGTCGCATCTCCTGCTGGCCGAGGAGGACGGAATCGTCTACGGCTGCCTGACCCTGGTGCTCTTCCGGATTCCCACCGGCGTCCGGGCCTGGATCGAAGACGTGATCGTCGACAGTGACGCTCGTGGCAAGGGCGTTGGGCGGCTCCTCAGCGAGCACGCCATCGAGATGTCGAAAGCCGCCGGCGCCGTCACCGTCGACCTCACGTCGCGTCCGTCTCGCGAAGCCGCCAACCGGCTCTACGCCCGCATCGGCTTCGAGCAGCGCAACACCAACGTCTATCGCTTCGACCTCGGCGGCGACTGATCAGCTCCGCTCTCTCTGGTCAGCTCCGCTGTCTTTGGCAGCTCCGCTGTCTTTGGCAGCTCCGCTGTCTCGAGCAGCTCCGCTGTCTCGAGCAGCTCCGCTGTGTCGATCATTTCGTAGGCCCTTGACCAGCGACGACAGCGCATCGAGCGCCTGTTCACGCCGCATCGCCCACGCGCCCGGCGGCAGCATGGCGATCGAACGGCGGATCAGCTCCCAGTCTTCGGCCGTGGTCGGCCCCGGCGCGGGCGGTGTCGGCGATGCTGGCGTTGACGATGGTTCGTAGGCACGGTTCATCCACCAAGAGTATCGAACAAGTGTTCGATTACGCTCCCCGACGCGATCGGTGGCGAAGGAACGCCGTTTCGGCTCGCATCGTCGTCCGATGTCGTCGGGTACCGCAGACGGCATGCCAGTGTGTTGGCGGTGGGGAGGATCGCGAGCGTCGGTCAGAAGGCTTCGACGTCGGCAACTCACCGGTGGCGGTCGCGCAAGTCGGACCTGACCGGGCGAACCGTGGTGCAACGAACGTCGGCGGGCGCTGCGCTCCTCGCCACCGAGGAGGCCCGCAAGACGCTTGCGCTCGGTCCACCCGACAGTGACCCTCTTGATATCGACGACGCCGCTCGCGTCGACGCCTTCGATTTCGCCATGGAGGTGACCCAGGACGAGCGTGGGCTTCGCCTCGACCGGTGGTCGGTCTGAATCAGCGGTGTCGCCTCAGCCTTCGGACTCGGCCGGCGCCGGTGCGAGACGGCTGATGCGGCCGCCTGACTCGACGACGAACACTCGCCCGAGTGTGTCTTGTCCGAACGACACCAACTCGCCGCTCGCGGCGGTCACCTTCAGGGGGCGAACGAGAACGGCTCCATCGACCATCGAGAGACCGAAGATCTCACCGGTGCAGTAGTCGCCGAACACATAGACCCCGTCGAATTGCGGCATGAGTTCCGCTCGGCTGACGTTGCCGCCCGTGATCGAGCAGCGCCCGTCTTCGTGCTCGTAGGTGTAGAGCGGAGGGGTGTGGTCGGCGGGGGCATCGCCGCCCTCGAACGAGTCGTTGCCCTCCATCAGATTCCAGCCGAGATTGGCGCCCAGACCGCCACCATTGGTCTGCTGCAATCGATTGACTTCCTCGATGCGGTTCTGGCCGACGTCGGCGATCCACAGATCACCGTTGAGCTGGTCGAAGGAGATGCGCCACGGATTCCGGACGCCGTAGAGCCAGACCTCGGGGGCGCCATCGACGCCGTCGGCGAAGGGATTGTTCGTCGGGACCGCATAGGTGGTGGTCTCGCCGCTGACGGGGTCGATGCGCAAGAGCGAACCGAGGAAGTCGGTGGGGTCTTGACCGGTCCGCCGAGGATCGCCGGCACCGCCGCCATCGCCGACGCCGATGTAGAGGAAGCCATCGGGTCCGACGGCCAGTCCACCGCCGTTGTGATTGGCGGCAGGCTGAGGAATCCGGATGAGCTCGATCCGGTCGTCGTAGCTGGCCCGATCGGATCGGTCGACCTCGTACTTGTCGATCACGACATCGCCACTGGGGTCGGTGTAATAGACGAACATGTTGCGTCCGTCGGAGGAGAACTCGACGTTGAGGAGGCCCTGTTCACTGTCGAGAGACACGAGGCCGGTGAGTTCGAGCATCGGCCGAGACGCCATGCGGATCCGCTCGATGGCCCGCTCGGGCGAGATGGAGCGCTCGAGGACCCGGATCGTGCCCTCGCGGGTGGTGACGTAGAGGTTCAGCGTTCCTGATCGGCCGGTGATCGCGATGGGGTTCTCGATCTCGAGGATCGGTTCGAGGACGAGGTCGACCTCGGACCACACCGGCACCTCACTTGCCTCGGCGATCGGTGGAGTGGCCGCAGTGGCACCCTCGGCGGGGTCGACGTCGGGAGCCTCGGTCTCGGTCTCGGTCTCGGTCTCGGGGATGCTCGAGGTCGGCGCGGTGGCGACCTCGGGAAGGCCGCATGACGCAGTCAGGAGCGCAAGAAGGAGGAGGAAGGGGAATCGCCGCATGGTGATGGGGGTCGCTTTGACAGTCGGAGGTGGCCGCTGGCGCGTGAACCGAACGGGTGTGTTCGGTGGTACCGAGGCGACACCGGCTCCATTGTTGCCGGTCAGCGCCCCAGAGTGGCGTCAGCTCCTGAGCTTTCTGACGAGCCCCTCCTGCACGACCGAAACCACGAGGATGCCGTCTTGATAGATCGAGCCTCGGGCGAGGCCGCGGGCCCCGGAGGCGGAGGGGGTGTCTTGGGCGTAGAGGAACCAGCGGTCGGCACGGAACGGACGGTGGAACCACATGGCGTGATCGAGGCTGGCCATCATGACGTCACCGTCGAAGACCGAGACGCCGTGGGGCCGGGCAACGGTGTCGAGCAAGCTCATGTCAGAGGCGTAGGTGATGACGCACTGGTGCAGGACCGGATCGTCAGGCAGTGCACCGTCGGCCCGCATCCAGACATACTGCTGAGGATCGAGCTTGGCCCGGGAGCGGTTGAGTCCGTCGGGGCCGACATAGCGCGTATCGATGGGCCGGGGCCGGGTGTACCAGTCGCCGAGCAGCTCGGCCTGATCGGCGTTGCGGGTCAGGAAGTCGGGGAGCGACTCGGGGTCGGGAAGGCCCGTGGGAGCATCGGTCTGGTGCTCGAACCCCTCTTCGGCCGTGTGGAACGAAGCCGAGAGGTGGAAGATCGCCTGACCGTGCTGAATGGCGACCACCCGACGGGTGGTGAACGATCGACCGTCGCGGATTCGCTCGACCTCGTAGAGGATGGGAATGGTCGGGTCGCCCGGACGCAGGAAATAGGCGTGGAGCGAATGCACCGTGCCGTTCTCGACCGTACGAGTGGCGGCCACCAGGGCTTGGCCCGCCACCTGTCCGCCGAACACGCGCTGGCGCTGCTCATCGGGACTCTGGCCTCGGAAGATGTTCTGCTCGATCGGCTCGAGGTCGAGCAGGTTGATGAGGTCGTCGACCGGTCCTTGCGTCACGCCACCATTGTGGAGGGTGGCGACAGTGAAGTGGTGCTCCGTCGGTCAACGATTGCCCGGGTAGCCTCGCGGGGTGAACTCCGATGCGGCTTCCTCCGCCCCCACCGGGATGACGTCAGTGGTTGGCAGAGTGGCGCCGCACTCGCAGCGCGCCGGTCGATTCCTTCTTGTCACGCTCGTCAACAACGTCAACCATCAGGGGCTGCTGTACGTCGCGAACTCGATCTGGCATTGGTCGGGTGGCCAGGCCAACCTGTTCGCCGGCACGATTGCGGCCATTCCCGCCTACTTCCTCAGCCGCTCGTGGGTTTGGGGAGTGAAGACTCGGCGCCACGATCTGCGGCGTGAGGTGGCGCCGTTCCTCGGCATCGCACTGCTCGGTCTCGCCGTTTCCACCGTGTTCGCCGAGGTCGCCGATCGCTGGTTCGGTCGCGGCCTCGTGGTCAACTTCGCCACACTCGTCGCCTACTTCCTGGTCTGGCTGTTGAAGTACCTGCTGCTCGATCGTCTCTTCATCACGCCGGTCGACGACGCCGATCGTCTGGTCGGTGAGCAGCCGTCGTGACCCCCGACGAGCAAGCGTTGGCCGAAGCCGCTCGGGGGTTCATGCCGCCCGAGGAAGGTGTTGCCCTGCACGACGCCGCGCGTCGAGCCGATCCTGCACTCGGCCCGATGCTGGAGGTGGGGAGCTACTGCGGCAAGTCGGCGCTCTATCTCGGACCGGCCGCTCGCTCGCTCGACACCCAGCTGTTCTGTGTCGATCACCACCGCGGTTCCGAAGAGAACCAGGCCGGATGGGAGTGGCACGAGCCTGACCTCGTCGATCCGGCGGTTGGCAAGATGGACACCCTCCCGGTGTTCCGTCGCACGGTGCACGACGCCGGCCTCGAACCCTGGGTGGTCGCCATCGTCGGGGACTCCCCACGAGTGGCGCGGCACTGGCGAACGCCGCTGTCACTGTTGTTCATCGACGGCGGTCATGGGGCGGAACCGGCACGAGACGATTTCGAGGGTTGGACACCTCATGTCGCTCCGGGCGGCTACCTCGTGATCCACGACGTCTTCCCCAACCCGGCCGACGGTGGCCGACCGCCCTACGAACAGATCTACCTGCCGGCGATGGCCTCGGGCCGCTTCACCGAACGCTCGGCTACCGGATCCTTGCGAGTGTTGCAGCGCACCGCCTGATCGAGCCGGTGCGTCCGGCGGCGGGGTGAGACCTGCCGAGTCACCTGAGGTAGCGTCAGCGTCATGGCTACCGCAGAGATCAACGGCATCCCGATTCGCTACGAAGACACCGGGGGTGATGGTCCTGCCGTGTTGTTCAGTCACGGGTTCTTGATGGATCACACCATGTTCGATCCACAGGTCGACGCCTTGGCGTCGAGCTATCGCTGCATCCGCTGGGACGAGCGGGGTTTCGGCGACACGCCGGCACCCGGCCCGTTCACCTACTGGGACTCCGCCGCCGACGCCATCGGTCTGCTCGATCACCTCGGTATCGATTCGGCGGTGCTGGTCGGCATGAGCCAGGGCGGCTATCTCTCGCTGCGTGCCACCTTGGCGAACCCTGATCGGGTGCGGGCCCTGGTGATGATCGACTCGATGGCCGGCGTCGATGGTCCCGAGGCGATCGAGGGGTATCGCGGCATGCTCGGCGCGCTGACGAGCGGCGATCCCGAGGTCATCGATCAGGTGCTCGCCGGCGTGGCCGACCTCATTCTCGGCGAACCCGATCTCACGACCGAGTGGCTGCCCAAATGGAAGCAACTCATCGCCGACTCCGACATCACGATTGCCGGCGGGGCGCTGCTCGATCGCGATGACGTCACCGATCGTCTCGGCGAGATCGGGTGCCCGGTGCTGGTCGTGCACGGAACCGAAGACCAGGCCATCACCATGGATCAGGCCCGAGTGGTGGCCGAGAACGTGCAGGATTGCCGGGGCTTCGTGGAGGTGCCGGGTGCAGCGCACGCGGCGAACCTCTCCCATCCCGACATCGTGAACCCACCACTTGCTGTTTTCCTGGAAGCACTCTGAACGAGGGAATCGGCGGCGGTGACCGTGAGCAAGACAGACCATCGTTCGGCGTCGGCCGAGTCCGAGCTGGCGAAGGAGCGAACCTTCGGCGGTGAGGGCGTCGTGGTCGAACGCGAGATTCGATGTGTCGATCTCGGTGGCGTCGACCAGGACCTGATCGACGAAGCGCTCTGGCGCGCCGCATCGGAGATCGGCTTCTTCCAGATCTCGGGCCACGGCATCCCGCAGGAGGTCATCGACCAGGCCTTCGACTTCACCGCTCGGTTCTTCGATCTGCCGGCCGAGGTCAAGGAGCGCCGACCGATGCGTTCCGGCACGAACGCAGGGTGGGAGTTCAAGAGCCAGAACCGGCCATCGACGGGCACGTACGACGACAAGGAGTCCTATCAGATCACTCGCAGCCGGATGGTCGAGCTGGACCTGTGGCCGACCGACGACGAGCTGGCGGGATTCGCGGAGGCCATGAGCGCGTTCGAGGCGGCGAATTGGGCGGTGGCCATGCGCGTCCTGTCGAGCGTTGCCCGGCTGCTGGGTTTCGATGACGACTTCTTCACCGTTCGCCACGATCCTGCGTCACCGCACTATCAGAGCACGCTGCGACTGCTGCACTATCTTCCGCTCACGGCGGAGCCGCCAGCGGGTGTCTGGCGGGCCGGTGCCCACACCGACTACGACTGCCTGACCCTCCTGCACCAGGTGCCGGGCCAACGCGGTCTGCAGGTGTGCCCGGGCAGTGAGGCGCAGCTCTTGGAGCGGATCGAGCCACTGGGGTGGACCGATGTCGAGCCCGTGGCGGGAACGATCACCTGCAACATCGGCGACATGTTGATGCGCTGGAGCGACGATCGATTGCCTTCCACCTTGCATCGGGTGCGGATGCCCAATCCCGACGAACCAAGTGGCCCCCGCTACGCGATGGCCTTCTTCGCCCAGGCCGACCGAGACGCCGTGATCGAAGGACCGAGCGGTACCTACCCGCCGATCACGGCCGCCGACTATCTGGGACAACGCATCGCCGCCAACTTTCGGGGCTGAGGCCATTGGCAACGGCGAGCGCTGGCTGCGCTCGGGCCAGCGTCACGTCAGATGATCGGCAAGGGCGGCCCTGGTGGCGTCGCGGGCCTCGGGCGTATGAGGCACCACCTCGATGCGGAAGTCGGTGACACCGGCCTCGGCGTACTCGGCCAAGCCGGTCAGCACGCGGTCCCACGATCCGATCAAGTGGAGATCGGCGGCGTCGCTGATCCCCTCCTTCGCCAGCATGGCGGCGTACGAGGGCAGAGCGCCGTAGGCCGCACCGATGCTCTGGGCCAGCGCATGGGCGCCGGCGACGTCGTCGGTGACACAGAGACGGATGAGCGCCATCACTCGTGGCTCGGGGCGCCCGGCGGCTTCGGCCGCAGCGGTGATCGTTGGCACGATGTGGTTGGCGATGGTCTTCGGCCCGCACTGGCCGACCGTGGTTCCCTCCGTACGCCGGCCGGCCAACGCCAGCATGCGCGGCCCGAGCGCGGCGAGCAGAATCGGTGTGTTGGGCGCCTCGATGGCGAGTTGGGCCCGGGTGGTGATCTCGGTCCCTTCGACGTTGGCCTCGTCTCCGGCCAGCAGCGGTTGGAGCCCGTCGAGGAAGTCACTCGTGTAGGCGAACGGGTGATCCCACGACAGACCGAGCGTCCCCTCGACCGAAGGCCGATGGGAGGGTCCGACCCCGAGCGTGAGCCGGCCGTCGAGTGCCGACTGAGCGGTCATCACCTGCTGGGCGAGCCCGAACGGGTGGCGGCCGTAGAGCGGCACAACCGAGGTGCCGACCTCGGTCATGGTGGTGATATCGGAGGCCACAGCGGCGAGCGCAACGAGCGGGTCGACGGCCGCGGCCTGGGAGATCCAGAGGCTGTCGAACCCGGCGGCGTTGCCCCACCGGGTGATCTCTCGTACTTGGTCGATCGTGGCGAGCGCGACGCCACCGGCAAGTCCCCAACGAACGCCGAGGCGATCGCCGCTCACGCTCGCTGTTCCAGTGCTCGCTGTTCCAGTGCTCGCCGTTCGGACGATGTCGTCGCCGTCATGGCACTCAACCCGCCCAGCCGCTCAGTGCCTCCCAGCCGTGGCAGACCTCGTCGGGGTCGAAGCCCTGCACGACGGCGGTGAAGTCGGTGGCACCGGCCGCCTTGATCTCGTCGAGACCCGCTTGCACGGTGTCGGCGTCGCCGATCAGGGAGATGTCGGCCGGACCTTCGACCCCCTCGATGTCGAGCATCGCCCGATAGGAGGGGAGCTGGCCGTAGATGGTGAGCGTCTTGGCCACCATGGCTCGTGCCTCGTCGGGGCGATCGGTCACCCAGACCGGGAGACTGCACACGACTCGGGGAGCCGGCCGGCCGGCCGAGTCGGCCGCGGTGGTGATACCGGGAACGATCTGCTGCTCGAGCGTCTTGGGGCCGACACACCACAAGATGGTGCCGTCGGTGCGGTTCCCTGCGATCTTCAACATCTGGTCGCCGAGCGCGGCGAGCATCACGCTCGGCGGCTGGTCGGTGATCCGCTCGGCCTTGCCCTCGTAGGAGAACGCCTCACCCTCGTGATGTGCTTCGCCGGTTTCGAGCAGCGGGAGCAGGATGTCGAGATAGTCGAGCATGTGGCGGATGGGCTTCTTCCACTCCATCTTCCACGAGCCCTCCACCGACGGTTTGTGCGCGAGCCCGAGCCCGAGCACCAGGCGGCCACCGGTGGCCGCCTGCGATGCGAGCGCCGATGCGGCGAGCGCCTGGGGATGACGAGGCCAGGTGGGAACGACCGCCGTGCCGAGTTCGATCGTGGAGGTCTCGGCTCGTGCCGCCGTGAAGCAGTGGAGCGGATCGATCAGGCCCGTCTGGGCGAGCCAGTAGCTGGCAAAGCCCGACGTCTCGGCGTCGGCCATGTCGGCGACGATGGCGTCGAGGTCGGGGCGGGCGAGAAGACTGGAACCGTTGATACCAATGCGCATGCGGGCGACACTAACGCGACCTCGGCGCAGTGGCCGCTTCGGTGATTGTCGGCCAAGATGGCGCATGACCTTTTCGCCAGCCAAGCCAGCCCTCGACGTCGGGTTCTACACCAACGATCTCGAGCCAGCTCAGTCGTTCTGGCAAGACTCGGTCGGACTTCGCTACGAGGAGCTGCTGAAGGTCGGTGGCGGTATCCACCAGCACCGATACACCCTGCACGAGGGCGTCCTCAAGCAGAACGTTTCGCGTGATCCGCTCGAGGCCTCGACCAGTGGATTCGTCCGCCTTCGCATCGCCGCCGATGTCGACGAGGTCGTTGCGCTCGTTCACCCCGACGGCACCCCGGTCGAGCTCGTCCCGATGGGGCACGACGGCGTGAGCGCGGTCGAGATCACGATCGCGGCTCGGTCGGTCGACCACACCGCCTCGATCATGATCGAGGCGTTCGATGCCCGACCCGAGGGCGGTCGCATCCACGTCGGCGAGACACTCATCGCCTTCGATCACCAGCCGGGCCGAGCGCCTGCCGGCCCGCATCGATCCCTGGGCTGTACCTACATCACCACCCAAGTCTTCGACGTCCGGGAACAGCACGAACGGTTCATTCGCAAGGGATTCACCGAGGGCATGGCACCCACACGCCTCGGTGACACCGCAGCGATCTCGTTCGTTCGACTCCCCGATGGCGACTGGCTCGAGCTGTCGCAGCGGGCCAACCTGACGGGCGAGCTGCCCGCGATCTGAGCAGCAGCGGTGCAACCTGCGGGTGCGAACGCCACGGACAGGGTGAAGTCGCCGTTGGCGGTGATGTTGCTCCCGCCACCCGCATCTGCGGTCGCACCGGTGCGGGAGGCGATGGTGTGGACGGCTCGGGCGACGACCTCGAGGCGGCGCCGACGCAGAGGAGTCGGGCGGCGCGGCAGGGCGCGGAAGGGCCGGAGCATGCTCGAATCCGTCGGGTGCGACAGCCGTGGCTGTTGGCGTCGGGGTTTCATTGGCCGGTAGAAGGCGGTTCGAACGGTGGAATCTGGTTGATCGGGATTTCCGGTCCGAGTGAGGCGCCGTTGAGTTCGAGCCGGTCGCCGCTCCAGAACTTGCCCGGGTCGTACCAGTTGGGTGGTCGTTTGGCGTCGATGAGTCCCATGCGTTCGTAGGTGATTGCGACCACTTCGCCGCAAAAGAGCTGCTCGAGCGAGGTGGTTCGCCGGACGCGGCCCTTGAGCCATCCCTTTGCCAGTGATGTGGTGCCGGGGAAGGTACGGCCGTCGAGTTCGGCCACGGTTTGGATGATCGCGTCTTCCATGTCGAGGGTGACGTCGATACTGATGTGTCGCATCCAGGCTTGCTGGCCGTACCGATGGTGCCATTGTCCGACGGCGTCGACGAGTCGGTGGAGCTGGGTTCCTCGCTGGGTGCCTCCGGACCAGACGTCGGGGATGGTGCGTCCCAGTTCGGCGTGCCAGAGCAGGGGCGGTAGGTCATCGAAGGCGATGACCATTCCGACGTGGTTGACGGGGCTGTTGGTGAAGGCGCGTATGGCGCGGTCGGCGGTTGAGGTTCCGCGGAAGAGCCAGATGTCGCCGGTGCGGGTGAGGCCTGCTGCCTCCTCGTATGGCATCGGTTTCTGGCTGGAGCGGGCGGTCATCGTCGTACGATAGTGATTGATGCGTATATGGAAGTGGGTTGGTCTCGCCGGGTTGGTTGGTGTTGCCGCCGCTGGTGTTGCCGCAGGGGCGGTGTCGGTGATCCGGAAGCGACGGGAGTTCGTCGATGTTCCGGCGGATGAGGTTCGTGACCGTCTGCATGAGCGCCTGCGCGAGGCGCAGCAGCGGCGAGCGATCTGAGCCGGGCGGTTTCGCCGGGGTCCCCCGGCCGTCGCCGATCCGTGGCCGAGCGAGGCGAATCGTTCGCACCTGGCGGTGTCACCGGATGATCCGCCGGGGTTGGCGAGGTGTCGAACACACGAGGCGAGTTCGAGGTCGAGTTGATCCCACCATTGCTCGTTTGATCACGTGATCATCGTGATGTCGGGGTGCGACAGCCATTGGGTTGGTGCTGTGCGGGTGTCGCTAGGTGAGGTTCGCGTAGACGGCTCGTTCGAAGTCGTAGTAGAGGCTGATCGAGCCTTGGTCGGCGAAGGGCAGGATCTGGCTCAGGTAGGCGCCGGCGATGTTGTTGGTCCGATCGATCCAGAAGTAGCTGTTGGCCAGCCCGGCCCAGCTGAGTGTGCCGGCGGGGCGGCCGGTCGATGCTGCGGCGTGTTCGTGGATCTGGAAGGTGAGTCCCCAGGATTTCTCGTCGCCGGGGAACATCTCGGCGTCGTTGGAGAATTGTGGGTTGGCTGTCTTGAGTTTGCTGACTCGAAGGTTGCCGATGTTGTTGGAACACATCTGGGCGACGGTGTCGGCTTGGAGCACTCGTGTGCCGTCGAGTTCTCCGTCGTTCAGGATCATCCGCATGAACTTGCCGTAGTCACGCATCGTCGATTGGAGGCCACCTCCGCCCATTTCGAATTCAGCCGTCTCTGCTGCGGGCAGGTCGATCGCTGCGAGTGAGCCGTCGGGCAGACGGGCGTGGATTGCTGCAGCCCGTTCCAGCATCGACTCCGTGTGTGCGAAGCCGGTGTCTGCCATGCCGAGCGGCCCGGTCAAGTTCTGGGCGAAGTACTCGCCCAACGTCATTCCCGACACAGCTTCGATCATGAAGCCTGCCCAGTCGATGCCGATGCCGTACTGCCACTGTGTGCCCGGGTCGAAGGCGAGCGGGGTTCGCAGTGCGGCTCGCTGAAGTGAGAACAGCGTCGGCGTGCCGGTTGCGGCGTACCAGGCTCCCATGTCGGTGTTCCAGATGTCGTACACGTAGCCCGACGTGTGTGTGAGTAGCTGGCGTAACGTCGGTTCGGAGGCTGCGGGGCGGGTGATCGGCTGCCCGTCTGCGCCGAATCCTTGCAGCACGGTTGGATTGGCCGCTTCGGGGCATACGACGGAAATGGGTGCGTCGAGATCGATCGCTTCTCGTTCGACCAGTTGCATGGCCGCCGCACCGGTCATCGCCTTGGTCATGGAGAAGATGGCGCCGACGGTGTCGGTTGTCATCGCGGTGCCGGTGCCGAGGGAGCGTTCACCTGCCGATCCCAGGTAGCGCTCGCCGTCGCGGTCGACGACGATCGCGACCACGCCTGGTACGAGACCGCTTGCGACACCGGCGTTCAGTACCGCTTGAATTGCGTCTTCCATGGTCCCCCCAAAATGTCGGAATGTCGACCCGAGCTTCAACCTAGTTCGCGGCCTGCAACCTGTTGAGTCGAACCGTCCGGCGCCGCTTCGGCCGGCCCGTGTCGAGGATGCGTGGGGTGCTGGAGATCCATGGCGATGGGGCCGAATGGGTGGTGACCGAGATGCCGGCCATCGGGGCCTCCGTCACCCCAGCGAGCTCGAGTAGTGGAAGGGCCTCGGCCGTCAGGCCTTCATCGCTCCGTCGACCACGAACTCGTGGCCACTGCAATATGACGACTCGTCCGACGCGAGGAACAACACGACGTTCGCAACCTCGGAAGCTGCTGCCGTTCGCCCCATGGGGATGCTTTCGCGAATACGCGGCAGGTTGCCGCCGAACTCCTCGAGCATCGCCGTCTCGATGATGCCCGGGTGGACCGAGTTCACCCGAACACCGTCGGGTGCGAGCTCGAGCGCCGCCGACTTGGTCATGCCCCGCACCGCCCACTTCGTTGCGGCGTAGGCATGGGCGCCCCGTGCGCCGCCGAGCCCGGCGATGGACGAGATGTTCACGATGCTGCCGTACCCCTGGTTTCGCATCACCAGTCCCGCAGTGCGCAGACCGAGGAACACGCCGGTCTGGTTGATGTTCACCATTTGGTTCCAGTCGTCGAGTGTGGTGTCGAACAGGCTGGCGGTTCGGAAGATGCCGGCGTTGTTGACCAGGATGTCGAGCTTGCCGTG
This sequence comes from uncultured Acidimicrobiales bacterium, assembly GCA_963698395.1. Taxonomy (GTDB): domain Bacteria; phylum Actinomycetota; class Acidimicrobiia; order Acidimicrobiales; family SZUA-35; genus JBBQUN01. The sequence continues at coordinate 364,053 of CAVOQQ010000003.1, read as the reverse complement.
CTCTTCGACGATCCCGGCCACGACACCGTTCCACTCGTCTTCGCTGGTGACATCGTGGTGGAGGTAGGTGACCGCATCGCCGAGTCGATCGGCGGTGGCCTGGCCGACGTCGTCGAGCACATCGGTGATGTAGACCGTCGCCCCTTCGGAAGCAAAGCGCTCGGCCTCGGCCTCGCCCTGTCCACGTGCGCCGCCGGTGATCAGTGCGACTTTGCCATCGAGTTGTCCCATGCCCGGACGCTAGAAGACCTGCTCGGCTCTGCAAAGTCGAACCGGTCGGCGTCGGCAAGAATCCCGACGCATCAGGTCGCCGCAACGCTCAGAGGACCGGAAACGCGCCAGGCAGTCCTCGGAACACGCCGCCGATGATGACGCTTGCGCCGAAGCGGCGAACGCCGACGCGGATCCCGATGTCGAGCACCATCTCGATGTTCTCCCGCGGCATCGTCGGCAACGATGCGTCGACCGAACGGGCGAGGTCGTCGAGGTGGACGACCTGCTCGACGATGCGAGTGCTCAGATACGGATCGAGTCGCATGCCCATGCCGCCGAAGACCGTGACGAGACGATCGTCCGGCTCGTCGGATAGTTGCCGGTCCAACGTGGCGAGGGCTTCGGAGGCCTTGGACACGATGGCGTCGAATCCCATCGCTGCCACCTCGGCACCACGCCGACGGACGTCGCGATGGTCCTCGACCGTGAGCGACTCGGTGAGCGTGGCGTAGTAGTCGTCGGCACTGTCGAAGGTGGCCGAGGCAGGCTGTTCGAGCGCGAGGTAGTCGGCAACGACCCAGATCGAACCGCGTGCGAGGTGGCCACACAGCGAACCCACCGTCTGACCCTCCAACACCGACGGTTCGTTCCAGGCGTCGACCACCTGCGGACACTGGATCGCTTCGAGCACGACGTGGGCACCGGCAAGGAAGTGAGAGCGCATACCAGCGATCGTAGGGAGCGCCCCCGATCGCGTGAAGGTTGATCGCGTGAAGGTTGATGGCGTGAAGGCTGATGGTGGATCGGCGACCGCCGTCGGTCGGCAGCCGATGCGGCGGCGAGGGCCGGCAGTCAGTGGGTCGACGGGTAGTCGATGAACAAACCGGCGGTCGGGTTCTTCCCGCAGAGTGCATCGGCGGTGAGGATCACGGCGGCAGCGGTGTAGGAGCTGCGCTCGTCGGCCGGGAAGAAGACCAGCTCGGGGAAGACCAGACCGGTGTAGTACGAGCCGTCTCGGTCGCGATGAGCCTGGATCCAGGAGAACAGGGTGCGGGCGGCGGAGGTTTCGCCGACGGCGAGATGGGCGAGAGCGCATTCACAGGTCTCGGCGGCAGTGACCCACGGCCGATCGCTCACACAGCGCACGCCTCTTCCGGCCATCACGAAGGTGTCCCAACTCTTGGCCAGGAGCTTGACGCCGTCGTCGCCGGTCACGGCCCCGGTCATGACCGGGTAATACCAGTCCATCGCCCAGCGGGCCTTCGGCTCGAACGCGTTCGGTTGATTGGCGATGACGTCGACCAGGCGGGCTCGGGCTCCGACCCAGTCGGGCCGGGGCTGCCCGACCGTTTCGGCAACCAGCGCCGCGCAGGCCAAGCTGTGGCTGATCGACGAGGAGCCGGTGAGCAGGGCGTAGTTCCATGGCATGCCGTCGGAATGCCGGGCCCAGATGATCTCACCGCGCTTGGTCTGCAGATCGAGAACGAACTCGGTTGCTGCCTCGACGGCCGGCCAGAAGTGCTCGAGCATACGACGGTCACCGGTGGCCAGCCACTGGTGCCAGATGCCGGTGGCGATGTAGGCGATGCAGTTCGAATCGAGCTTGGCGTCTTCGATGCCGTCGGCGGTGTAGTAATTGTGCCAGCTGCCATCGGGTCGCTGGATGTCGGCCAGCCACTGGTAGGCCCGCTCGGCATCCTCGACGAATCCACACGTGGCCAGGGCCATCGCCGCCTCGATGTGGTTCCAGGGATCGGCGTGGCCGTCGGGATACCACTGGATCATGCCGTTCGACAGTTGCAGCTCGAGGATGGTCTGAGCCGTGGCGCGCAGGTCCTCGGCGGTGACGATGCCCTCGACGAAGGGCGTCTCCATACGCATCAGACGGCCGGCCGGTCGGCGTAGATGACTCGGGACTTGCCGAGCACCGGGTTGAGGATCCGGTCGGCGGTACGGGTGACCGCAGGCGCCTTCACGATGTCCCACGTGAGGAACTTGAGGTACTGCTTCACCAGCGGGTTGTCGTCGTTCTTCACACCAACGGCACACTTCAGCCACCAGTAGGGACTGTGGAGCGAATGGGCTCGATGGGTATCGCCGGGCTCGAAGCCGACCGAGGCGAGCTTCATCCGCAACTCGGGCTGGCCGTAGATGCGGACGTGCCCACCGACGGCGGCCGGGGCGTGATACTCGTCGGACAGCCACCAGCAGATCTGCTCCGGCAGCGCGGCGGGCACGGTGGCAGCCAGCCGCCCACCGGGGGCGAGGACGCGGAACAGTTCGGCCATCACGCCGAGATCGTCAGGGACGTGCTCGAGGATCTCCGACGCGATGATGCGATCGAACGAGCCATCGGGGAAGGGAAGCTCGAGCCCGTTGGCCTGGAGCACCACCGTGCTGATGCCCTGCGGCATCTCGCCGGCGAGGAACATGGCGGCGAAGGTGTCCTTCGTCGATGCCATCTCGTCGAACGCCAGATCGGCCGCGACGACCGAGGCGCCGCGACGGGCCGTCTCGAATGCATGGCGTCCGAAACCGGCGCCGAGATCGAGGACCCGCATGCCCGGTTCGAGCGCGAGACGTTCGTAGTCGACGGTCAGCATCAGTTGGCCCTCGCGGCGTCGGCTCGCATGGCGAGCACTTCGCGATACTGCGCCACGGTGTTGATCGCGGTCTGGCGCCAGGTGTAGAGCTCGCTCACCCGTTCACGCCCAGCGGCGCCGATGCGATCGCGAAGCTCGGGATCGTCCAGGCCGCGCTCGAGCGCCCGCCTGAGCGAGTCGACGTCGCCGGCCTTGCAGCGCAGCACCGTTTCGCCGTCTTTGCCCGTGACCTCGGGCAGCGCCCCACCGTCGCTGGCGACGAGCGGCGTTCCCGACCCCATGGCCTCGACCGCAGGAAGCGAAAAGCCCTCGTAGAGCGACGGCACGACAGCGAGTTCCGATTCGGCGTAGAGCTCCACGATCCGCTCGTCGGTCACGCCGCTCACGAACTGGATGTGCTCCGACAGGCCGAGCTTCTCGATGAGCGCCTCGGCCGGTCCACCCTTCTTCGCCCGGCCGATGACGGTGAGGGTGACCTCTCGCTCGGTTCGCAGCTTGGCCATCGCTTCGAGGAGGAACCGCAGACCCTTGAGTTCGACGTCGGCCGAGGCCGTGGTGATCAGGCGGCCGGGGATGCGCTGCACCTCGGGCATCGGCTTGAAGAGGTCGGGGTCGACACCGACATGGACCAGCCGCATTCGATCGAGATCGACACCCATGTCGTCGTGGATGTCTTGGATCGAGTTCTCGGACACGACGACGATGCGCGGCATGCGTTGGGCGACTCGCCCCTGCATCTTGACGAATCCGTACCAGCGGCCGACGCTTCGCCGTTTGCGCCAGTTCGGTGCGGCCTCCATCTCGAGGCGGCGGTCGACCGTGATGGGGTGATGCAGCGTGACCAGGGTGGGGATCATCTTGTCGATCCCGAGGATTCCATAGCCCAGACACTGGTTGTCGTGCACCAGGTCGAACTCTGCGACGCGCGGTTCGAGCGCCTTCTTGGCCCGGTAGCTGAAGGCCAGCGGCTCGGGAAACATGCCGGTGGAGAACGTGGCGATCTCGAGGAGATCTTCCTTCGACTTGACCTCCCAGTAGGCCGGGAACCGCCCGGGATACTGGTCGTTGAAGATGTCGAGACTCGGCAGCTGCGTCAGCTTCACCCGCTCGTCGAGCACCGGGTACGGCTGGCCGGAGAACACCTCGACCGAATGACCGAGGTCGGCGAGCGCCTTGGTGAGGTGGCGGGTGTAGATTCCCTGGCCGCCGACCGTCGGCTTCGACCGATATGACAGGTAGGCGAGGCGGAGCGGTCGGTCTTCGGGGGAAATCATGGATGAGACTTTCTTGGCGGTCACCCGCCGTAGCGCAGCGGCCCCTCGCCCTGAGGGTCGAGTTACCGCTGGGTAGAACGGAGTCAGGCTACGCGGAGTTCCCGCTGGGCGATACCTGGGCCGGCGTGCGGTGATCGAGTCGCAGCGAACGATGCGTCGAGCGGCATCGTCCCGGGCGGGCGTGCGTGACGCTGCCGCTACCGTTTCGACCATGCGAGCCGTCGTCCAACGCGTCACCCGAGCGAGTGTCACGGTCGGTGGCGAGGTCGTCGGTGCCATCGACGACGGCCTGTGCGTGCTGCTCGGCATCACCGAGGGCGACGATGAGGCAATGGCAGACACGTTGGCCGACAAGCTCGTCAAGTTGCGGATCTTCGCTGACGCCGACGACAAGATGAATCTCTCGGTTGCCGACATCGGCGGATCGATCCTCCTGATCAGCCAGTTCACGCTCTACGGCGATGCCCGCAAGGGCAACCGGCCGTCGTTCATCACCGCCGCTCGGCCCGAAGTCGCCGAACCCCTCATCGAGCGCTGCGTCGAGCGACTTCGAGCGATCGGCATGACGGTCGCCACCGGCCGGTTCGGCGCCGACATGGACGTCGAGATCCACAACGATGGTCCGGTCACGCTCATCCTCGAGTGGTGAGGCTCACCCGACCTGGGGGAGGACCTCGGTGGCGAGGAGCTCGAGAACCTCGGCGACCACGGGATAGGGGAGCCCGCCGACGTCGATGAGAAACTGGTGACGATCGAGCGAGAGCAAGTCGTTGATGTGGCCGATGCGATCGGCGACCTCGGCCGGACTGCCGCACAAGGCCGGTCCGGCGAGCAACGAGTCGAAGTCGGTGGGTCGACCGAAGCTGCCGCGGATCTCCATGGCGAAATCGCTGTAGTGCTCGAGATGCGGACGCCACCGGTCCTTGGCCTCCTGCGAGGTCTTCGCTACGTGGACGTAGGAAGGGAACCCGATACGGGGCTCGAAGCCGTTGGCGCGGCACCGATCTCGGTAGCGATCGGCGATATCGACGTAGTCGACCGGCCAGCGGAACAGGCTCGGCAGCATGAGTGGGAGCCCGAGGTCGGCGGCCAGGTCGGCCGACACATTCGAGAGGCCACCACCGATCCACATGGCAGGGTACGGCTGCTGGATGGGTCGGGGCTCGATCCGGACGCCATCGAGACCGGAGCGGTAGTCGCCGGACCAGGTCACTTCGTCTTCCGACAACAAACGAAGAACCAGCCGGAGCGACTCGTCGAAACGGGGTCGAAGCTCCTCGATGCTGTGGATGCCGAACGCCTCGGCGGTTCGCTCGGACGCACCACGGGCGAACACGGCCTCGGTCCTGCCGTTGGTCAGGACATCGAGAACCGAGAGCTTCTCGGCGTAGCGAACCGGATCGACATTGGCCAGCAGCGACACCGATGTGCCGAGGATGATGCGCTCGGTCCGGCCGGCCGCCATGGCAAGAACCAGCTCGGGAGACGGCAGGATGTAATTGCCGAAGTGGTGTTCGCCGACGCCGAAGAGCGCGAGTCCGAATTCCTCGGCGAGGACGATCTGATCGACGATCTCGGTGAGTCGTTGGCGCTGGCTGATCCGCTCGCCGGTGTTCGGATCGGCAAGATGATCGGCCAGCGAGATCAGGCCGTACTCGACCATGGTCAGCCGGCAGGCCAGATGAGATCGGTGCCGTCGTAGACACCGGCGGCCGGATCGGACACGACCATGGCCTCCCAGTCCGGAAGCTCGTCGAAGCGACCGATGTCGGTGAGGAGCTGGACTTGCTCACCGGCCAGGGTGAGATCGGGGATGCCCAGACCCTCGCCTTGGGCCGTGAACTCGAGCACCAACGCGGACTCGACCGTCCAGCGGGCACTCTCGGACTCGGTGGTGAGGAATGCCTGGTTGTCACCGAGATTGATCTTGGCAACGGCCCGGGCGACGGCGTCTTCGGGGTTGTCGACGGCGTAGGCGAAACCCTTCGAGGCGGCGCGGATGAAGTCTTGCACCGCCGTCGGGTGATCGTTGAGGAATGTTGCCGAGGTGGCCAACACGCCGAACGACGAAGGAACGCCGAAGTCGACAGGGTCGAACGTGCGGTAGGCGAAGCCGGCCGCGTCGAGCTGGCCCGGCTCGTTGCTCTTGTAGACCGGCAACGAGTCGATGCCGAGCTCGAAGGCACCGATGGGATCGAAGGGGACCTCGAGTTCGTCGAAGTCGCCACGGGTGACGCCCTCGAGCGACAGCATCATCTCGATGTCGGGAGGCAGATCGCCCTTGATCCCCATGAGTGTGCCCGGGATGTCGGCCAGTGATTCGATCTCGGAGTCTTCGGGAACGACGAGCGCCTGAATGGCGACCTTGCCGTACTGCTGCACCGCCACCAGGTCGGCGCCGCCGTTGACGTTGGTGGTGACGACATCGCCGAGCGACCCCGCGTTGGCGAACTGCGCCTCACCACCGGCCACCTGGCTGAGGTTGCCCGGGGCGAAGCCGGGCAGCACGTCGACGTCGAGGCACAGCTCCTCGAAGTAGCCGAGCTCGGAGGCGAGCAGCACGTCGATGATCCCCGGCGATGCGGCATAGTCGAAGCCCGAGAGATACGTGATCGTGCCGGCGGCCTTGTTGGCATCACATCGTTCGACAGATCCCACTTCGCCGGCGGCAACACCTTCGGAATCGGTGGCACCGGACGAAGTGTCGCTGTCGCTCGATGAACAGCTCGCAGTGAGCAAGGCGAGAGCGGCCAGAGCCGAGACGGACCGGCGGGCGAGGTGCGAACGCATCTCGTCACGCTAGCGAGTCGGTCTCTATATGAAGCAAACCACGGATCCCTCCGATCGCGGGTCGCTTCGCTCGGTACTGCTGGGTCGCTTCGCTCGGTACTGCTGGGTCGCTTCGCTCTGGATCTGGGTCGCTTCGCTCGGTACTGCTGGGTCGCTTCGCTCGGTACTGCTGGCGTTCTGCTGGTCGCTCAGTACTGCTGGGTCGAGGCATGCCACCGCAAGACGCGGCGTTCGCACGCCAGCAAGATGAGCGTGGCAGCGATGCCGACGAACGAGGCAACGAAGATCGCGCCCCACTGCTGGTCGACGAAGGCACGGCTGGCCGCCCGCTGGCTGACCGTGCCAAGCCCGGCCGTCGACGAGCCGTAGTACTCGCCGATGACGGCCCCGATCAGTGCGAGCGCGATGCAGATACGTCCGGCCGCGAAGAGCGCAGGGAGCGCACTCGGGAGTCGCAGTCGCCAGAAGATCTCCCGATCGGAGGCATCGACGGAGTGCAGGAGATCCAGTCGATCGGCGTCGACCGAGCGCAAGCCGGTCACGGCATTCGAAACGAACGGCACGAACGCGAAAAGGGCGGCGATGGCGATCTTCGGTGCCATGCCGAACCCGAGCCACCGGATGAAGACGGGCACCAGCACCACGATCGGGGTGGACTGGATCAGCACGAGGACCGGCCACGACGCCCGCTCGACGAACGAGGAGTGCGCCATCGCGGTGGCAACGATCATGGCGGCCAGGAACGCCAGCAGGAATCCGAGAGCCGCCTCGGCGACCGTGACCGCCGCGTTGTCGGCATAGAAGCCGAGGTTCTCGCTGATGTGGACGATGATGCGCGATGGCGCCGGAAGCGTGAGTGGCCGGATGTCGAACAGGCGGACGTAGAGCTCCCACAGGGCGAAGAAGCCGGCAATCCCGGTGAAGGGCGCAAGGGAGAGGACGAGGCGGCGGTTCATCGGTGTCCGTTGTGGAGGGCTCGGCGGATCGAGGCGGCATGGGCATGGAAGCGCGGGTCGTCCTCGATGCCCTCGGCCCGCGGGCGGCCCAGCGTGATCTGCTCGTCGGCGACCACGGTGCCGGGTTGCCCGGCGAGCACGACCACTCGATCCGAGAGCACGATGGCCTCGTCGATGTTGTGGGTCACGAACAGCACCGTGGCCTGGGTTTCACGCCAGAGCTCGAGCAGCAGGTAGCGCATGTCGGCTCGGGTGATCTCATCGAGAGCAGAGAACGGCTCGTCCATGATGAGTACCGGCGCGCGCAGAGCGAAGGCGCGAGCCAGACTGACTCGCTGTTGCATGCCGCCCGACAGCTCCCGAGGCATCGCGGTCGCCGCTGCCGCCAGACCGACTCGGTCGATCAGGTCGTCGATGTTGGCGCCATCGCCGGTCGATCGATTGACGGTCTGCAGCAGTCGAACGTTGTCGCGCACGTTCTTCCACTCGAGCAGCGCCGGTGTCTGCGGAACGAAGCCGAAGTGCTTGCGTTGCTTTGCCTCGATCGGTGACTCGCTGCCGATCGAGATCGAGCCACCGTCGATCGGCAGCAGGCCACAGACCGCTCGGAGCAGCGTCGACTTCCCGCAGCCGCTGGGACCGATGAGGCTCACGAACTCGCCGGCTTCGACGCGTAGGTCGAGCCCATCGAGCGCGACCAGGTGTTGACCGGACCGATCGAAGACCTTGGTGAGGCCGACGATGTCGATGGCGGGCAGAACGGTCATGCCCGACAGACGCTAGAGCGAACGCGACCGAATGTGAGATTCGACACCACGGTCTGCGTGCTCTGCGTCGAATCGATGGTCAGCGCTGGTGGAAGGCCCGGTAGCGAGCGATCAGCGCGTTGGTCGACGAATCATGGGTGAGGGACGGGGTGGTCTCGGCGGTGAGCTCGGAGCCGATCGCTGTCGCCAGCATCTTGCCCAGCTCGACACCCCACTGGTCGAAGCTGTTGACACCCCAGATGACTCCCTGGGTGAACACCTTGTGTTCGTAGAGGGCAATGAGCTGACCGAGGACCGACGGGGTGAGCTGGTCGGCGAGGATCACCGACGTCGGGCGGTTGCCGGGGAAGGTGCGATGTGACACGAGCGCCTCGTCGGCGCCGTCGGCCCGAACTTCGTCGGCCGTCTTGCCGAAGGCGAGCGCCTCTGCCTGAGCAAAGAGGTTGGCCATGAGGAGGTCGTGCAGATCGCCCAGCGCACCATCGGATTCGACATCGTGGGGCGAGTCCATGAAGCCGATGAGGTCGGCCGGGATGATGGTGGTCCCCTGATGAATCAACTGGTAGAACGCGTGTTGGCCGTTCGTGCCCGGCTCGCCCCACACGATCGGCCCGGTCTCGTAGTCGACGGGGGTGCCGTCGAGCCGTACCCGCTTGCCGTTGGACTCCATGTCGAGTTGCTGGAGGTAGGCGGCGAAGCGGTCGAGTTGCTGGGCGTAGGGCAGCACGGCGTAGGTGGGCAGGTCGTAGAAGTTTCGATAGAGGACGCCGATCAGGCCTGCGAGCGCGGGAACGTTGCGCTCGAGCGGGGTGGTGCGGAAGTGCTCGTCGATCGTGTGGAACCCGGCCAGGAAGTCGCGGAACGCCTGCGGCCCCACGGCGATCATGAGGGAGAGGCCGATTGCGGAGTCGACCGAGTAACGGCCGCCCACCCAATCCCAGAAGCCGAACATGTTGGCCGTGTCGATGCCGAAGGCAGCGACGCGGTCGGCGTTGGTGGAGACGGCGACGAAGTGCTTGGCGACGATCGGCGCCGCCGCCGGATCGCCGGCGTCGAGCGCACCGTCGCCGAGTGCCTCGACCAGCCAGGACCGGGCCGCTTCGGCGTTGGAAATGGTCTCGATGGTGGAGAACGTCTTCGAGGCGATGATGAACAGCGTGGTTGCGGGGTCGATGCCGGCAAGTGCCATGGTCAGATGCGCCGGGTCGACGTTGGAGACGAACCGCACCTCGAGACCGGCCTGCACATAGGGGCGCAACGCCCGATAGGTCATGGCCGGTCCGAGGTCGGAGCCGCCGATGCCGATGTTGATGACGGTCTCGATCCGCCGACCGGTATGGCCGACCCAGTCGCCCGATCGGACCCGATCGGCAAAGGCGCTCATCGAGCCGAGGACTCGGTGCACGTCGCCGGTCACGTCCTGTCCATCGACCTCGAGCGGCGCGTCGGCGGGTCGCCGGAGTGCCGTGTGGAGGACGGCCCGATCCTCGGTGGCGTTGATGTGCGCACCGGCGAACATTGCTTCGGTGCGCTCGTTCAGACCGGCCTCTTCGGCGAGCGCGACGAGGCGAGTGATCATGTCGTCGGTCAGCCAGTGCTTGGAGAAGTCGGCGGTGAGGTCGCCGGCCGTGAAGGTGTAGCGGTCGGCCCGACCGGGATCATCGTCGAACAGGGTTCGCAGGGTCACCGGTTGGGCGACCTCGGCGACGGCCTTCCAGGCGGCGGTTTGGTCGATGCTCATGATTGGGCTCCAGGTGGGTGGTGGTCGACGGCGTCGGTCGGTGAAGGGGTCGGGCGCATCAGCAGCCACGTTCCCAGTGTCGAGGCGGCAAGGCCAAAGCAAAGTACCGGCCAGAGGCCGACGAGGCTGGCCAGTGTTCGGCCGCTTCGCATCTCGACCGTTGCGTAGAGCACGGCTCGCTCGCCGATGTCGGTTCGCTGCTGCAGGGTGCCGTCGGGTTCGATCACGGCGCTCATGCCGGTCGGACCCGCCATCAGCACCCAGCGATCGTTCTCGATGGCGCGTAGCTGATTGGAGGCCACCTGTTGGGTGTGCACCTGGGTGAGCCAGTAGGAGGCGCCGTTCGTGGGGTTGGTGAGCAGTTCGGCGCCGGCATCGACCGAAGCTCGGGCCCGTCGCTCGAAGAAACCCTCCCAGGAAATCGAGACGCCGACCGGGCCGACGGGTGTGTCGAGCACCGGCTCGGCCGTGCCGGCGATCACATCGCGAGAGGGAATTCCTTCGCCGAGACCGGTCCATTCGATGAACCCGCGCAACGGCACGTACTCGCCGAAGGGGACGATACGGACCTTGTCGTAGCGGTCGATCTCGACCCCGTCGGCGGTGATGGCCGACTGGTAGTTGACCGTTCCGGTGTCGCTGACCGGGTAGAACCAGCCGGCGAGGAGCGTGGCGTTCTGGGACCGGGCAACCTCGTTCACGGTCCGGCGTGCCTGCTCGATCGGGAGCAGGGAGCCGGGGTTGACCACGTTCTCGGGCCACACGATCAGCTCGACCGGACGATCGATGAACTTGGTTGCCTCGACATGGCGGCCGAGAACGACCGGCTGCTGACCTACCGATGCCCTCGTGCGAGTCGGCCCCCCGCCCTGGACCGACGCGGTTTCGACTTCGCGCACCACCGAGGCGCGGGTGGAGCGCGGCGCCGATGATGGCAAGGACGACGATGCCGAGGCCGATGAGGGCGGGTCGGAACGAGCGATCGAGGGCGGCAGAGAGCGCCTGACCGACCACGATGATCAGGATCATCACCAGAAGCGGGCCGGCCAGGCGGGCGGTTTGGGCGAGTGGTGTTTCGACCTGGCTCAAGGCCAGGTTGGCGAGCGGCACGCCGCCGAATGGCCAGTACCAGCGGGCGATCTCGGCCAGCGTGAGCGTGCCGGGAAGCAGCAGGCGGCGCCACCGATCGTCGGGTGGGGTGATGGCCGCGGCGATCCCGAAGTAGGCGGAGTAGGTGATGAAGGCGATGGGATAGCCAGGCGGGGTGAGGTCGTACATCCAGAGCATCGCCGGTGCGAGCCACGCCACCCCGACGGCCCACAGACGCCAGAATCGCTGCTTGGCCGAGCGCACCGAGAGGAGCCGGTCGACGATCGCCATGCCGACGAACGCAAGTGGCCACCACCCCCAGGGCGGGACCGAGCCGGCAAGGCAGACGCCGGCGACGATGCACCGGACAGCGATCGACAGCCGCTGGCGCGAGAAGCGTCCGTGGGTGCCGACCTCGGGATCGGTCACGCGTCGATGAGCTGACGAGCGACCCCGCGGGCGAGTCCGATGCACGCGGGGATGCCGATGCCCTGATACGGAGCGCCCACCACCGAGCAGTTCGGAGCTTCGGCCGCAAGGGCTGCGTCGATGTCGGCGACACGTTGGGCGTGGCCCGGGGTGTACTGGGGGAGTGCGTCGACCCAGCGGTGGACTCGGGTTGCGATGGGGTCACCGTCGATCTCGATCACGCCCTTGAGCTCGCCGAAGAGGGTGGCCACGAGTTCGTCGTCGCTCAGTTCGAGCGCACGGGTGTCGCCGAAGCGGCCCGACGTCATACGGATCAGTGCGGTTTCTGGTCGGTCGTAGTGCGCCCACTTGGTGGAGAAGAACGTGGCCGCCGTGATGATCGTGCCGTCGATCCGGGGGAAGAGAATGCCGGAGGCGTCGAGACCGTGTTCCCAGGCCGAGTCCGCGATCGCCGACTTGGGGATCTCGATCGTCACCTGAGCGACCGAGGAGTATTCGATCGAGGCCAGCAACGCAGCGGCGGTGGGTGCGGTCGAATGCAGCAGTCGAGCGGCCGCCGGGGCAGGCGTGGCGATGATGACGTGATCGGCGTCGATGGTCGACAGGTCGGTGATCGGACGGTTCAGGTGCAGTTCGGAGTCGGCGAGGGCGGCGACGAGCGCGTCGGTCAGACTGGCGATACCCCCGGGCAGCCCATAGAACACCGGCGCCGGTGTGCCGCCCTCGTCTGGCTTCTGCGAACCGAGCGTGGCGCCGACGCCGGCCTGGGCTGCTCGCAGTCCCTCGATGATCGATCGGTGGGTGGCAGCGGCGCGTGCGATCTGGGGCGAGGCCGAGGCCAGGCTCAGGCGGTCGATGTCGGAGGCGTTGATCCCCCCGATCATCGGGTCGATGAGACGGCCGGTCACTTCATCGCCCAGTCGGGCTCGGAAGTACTCGCCGACGCTGATGTCGCCGTCGATCGGGGTTGCCTCGAGTTCGAGGTCGAGTGCGGCGCGAGCCACGCCCTCGGGTGAGACAAGGCCGCTCTCGGCCAACGCATCGAGGTCGGTCGGAACGCCGAGCACCGTGCCCGTGGGCAGGCGGTACAGCTGTCCATCGCGGTGGAAGTACGCCGGCACGGGAGCCACGGGGCTCGTCAGCTGATCGGCCAGCCCGAGTTCCTCACAGAGCTCGCGACCTTCGGGCACTCGAGCCAGGAAGGTGTCGGGGCCGGCGTCGACCATCCGGTCGCCGACCGGCGACGACCAGATCTTGCCGCCGAACCGATCACTCGCCTCGTGGAGCGTGACCTTCCAACCCGCTCGTTGGAGGTCGAAGGCGGCGACGAGACCCGAGATGCCACCGCCGATGATGGTGACGGACCGAGCAGACATCAGACGCCTCCGTTGCCGTTGGCCGTGTTGCTCTCCGTCTGATCGCCTGTCGTCGGGTGCGCGTGCACGAGCTGGACGATGTGCAGGAGCACGTCGGGGTCGGTGGCGGGGCCGACACCGTGGCCCAGGTTGAAGATGTGCCCGGGGTGGCCGCCGTTGTCGTCGAAGACCCGCTGGACTTCTCGCTCGACGACGTCGATGGGGGCGAAGACGAGAGCCGGGTCGAGATTGCCCTGGAGCGCCACTCGACCACCGGTTCGTTCGCGGGCGGTGGCGAGTGGGGTTCGCCAGTCGACACCGAGCACTTCGGTGCCGACGTCGGCCATCAGCGGAAGGAGCTCGGCGGTGTTGATGCCGAAATGGATACGGGGCACGCCGAGGTCGTCGATCGCCGCCATGATCTTGGCGGAGTGGGGAGCGACGTACTCGGCGTAGTGCTCGGGCCGCAGCGCTCCGGCCCAGGAGTCGAAGAGCTGTACCGCCGATGCGCCCGCCTCGACCTGTGACGTGAGGGTGGCGATGGCGTAGTCGGCCAGGCGATCACAGAGCTGGTTCCACAGAGCAGGATCGCCGAACATCAGTGCTTTGACCTGGGCGTAGTCCTTCGATGGCTTGCCCTCGATCAGGTAGGAAGCGAGCGTGAAGGGGGCGCCGGCAAAGCCGATGAGCGGGATGTCGAGCTCGACGACGAGCTGCTCGACGGTGCGGGTCTGGAAATCGAGGTCGGTGCTGGGGTCGAGGGGACGGAGGCGCTCGAGATCGGACGCCGAGCGGAAGGGATGCTCGACGGTCGGGCCGACGCCCGGCGTGATGTCGATGCCGAAGCCCGACGCCCAGACGGGCGTGACGATGTCGGAGAACAAGATGGCGGCGTCGACCCCGTAGCGACGAACCGGCTGCAGCGTGATCTCGGTGGCTCGGTCGGAGTCCTTGATGGCATCGAGAATCGTGCCCTCGCCCCGAACGGCTTTGTATTCGGGCAGCGATCGCCCCGCCTGCCGCATGAACCACACCGGGACCCTTTCGGCCGGTTCTTGGAGCGCGGCCCGAATGAACGGGCTGTTGCGATACGGGTGGTCGGTCGAGATCGTCTTCACCCCTGGAACGGTACCTGTCCCACCGGTTCTCCCTCTACAATCGAACGTCCCCTTCTGGTCAGGAGCGCGTTGACTCAGTCACACCCCGAGCTAGCCGCAGAGCAGGCGCACGTCGATCGGGCCTATCGCCGGCTCGACGAAAGTCGAGACGAAGCGAAGCGGCTCCGTGAAATGGTCGAGGTCGGGTCCGGCGGCACCAATCAAGCCCGCTACGAGCGTGAGGTCATCACCGACCAGATCGTCAACCGCCTGACCCAACTCGACATCGGTGAGCGCTCGATCTGCTTCGGGCGGGTCGACCAGTCCGAAGCAGACGGTGGTGGGAGTTATCACATCGGTCGCGTCGCCGTGGCCGACGTCGACCTCGAGCCGCTCATCGTCGACTGGCGCGCCCCGGTCGCCGAGGCCTTCTTCCGGGCAACGGGACGCCAGCCGCATGGTCTGGTCCGGCGTCGTCACTTCATCTCCCGTGGTCGAGAGGTGCTGGGGCTCGAAGACGAGTTCTTCGGCGAGGCCGCCGGCAGCACGGCGGCGACGGTCAACGGTCGCCAGCTCCAGGGGCAGGGTGCCCTCGTTGCTGCGCTCGAGACCGGTCGCACCGGTCATCTCGGTGACATCGTCGGCACCATCCAGGCCGAGCAAGACGAGATCATTCGGGCACCCATCGCCGGTGTGCTCGTGGTGCAGGGGGGCCCGGGCACCGGCAAGACGGTGGTGGCGCTCCACCGCGCCGCCTATCTGCTCTATGAACACCGCTTCCCGCTCGAAGGGCAGGGCGTGCTCGTCGTCGGGCCGAACCGATTGTTCCTCGGCTACATCGAGCAGGTGCTGCCGTCGCTGGGCGAGGCAGGTGTCGAGATGGCCGTCCTCGCCGACCTGGTGCCTCGTGTTCGCGTCACCGGCCGTGATGCCCTGGCGACGGCTCGGATCAAGGGCGACCTCCGCATGGTGGGCGTCGTTCGTCGAGCGGTGGCCGATCGGCAGCGATCGCTTCGCAGCGATCTCGTGCTCGGTATGGGCATCCGCAAGGTACGGCTGAGGGCCGGGGAGTCCGAGCGGATCGTTGCCGAGGCGAAGCGTCGATTCCGCACGCACAACGGGGCTCGCAAGTTCGTCGTCTCACAGGTGTACGACGCCATCGCCGCCACCCACCCCGACGGCACCGACGCCGCCACCGTGAAAGACCAGCTCGCCAACGATCCCGACCTGCGATCGGCGCTCAATTGGATGTGGCCGATCCTCACCCCGGCGATGCTGCTCCACGACCTTTTCGGCTCCGAGGCGCTGCTCCGCTCCGCTGGCCGGGGCTCGAAGCGCACGGCGCTGTCCGACACCGAGCAGCAGCACCTCTTCCGCCCATGGCAGCCGGCAATGGACCAGCGGGCGGTCATCTGGACCGTCGACGACGTCCCGGTGCTCGACGAGGCGCTCGAGTTGCTCGGTCCCCGCCCAAAGAGCGATGACGACGACGAGGCCCGCACCTACGGCCACATCGTGGTCGACGAGGCGCAAGACCTCTCGCCGATGCAGCTGCGCATGCTCACTCGCCGTTCGCTGAACGGCTCGATGACCGTGGTCGGCGACATCGCCCAGTCCACCGGTGCGTGGGCCCACGCCGACTGGAGCGAAGTACTCGACCACCTCCCGAACCGTCGACCGGCTCGTCGAGCCGAACTCACCGTCGGCTACCGCATACCCGGGCCATCGATGGCGCTGGCAGCGAAGGCGCTGAAAGTGGCCGCACCGGAGCTGAGCGCACCCCAGGCGGTTCGCCAAGACGGCGACGAGCCTCGTTTCGTCGACACCGCCGATGAGTCCACGCTCTTCGACACCGTCATCGACACGGCGCTGGCCGAGCGCGATGCACTGGGCAGCGGCAACATCGCCATCATCGTGCCGCCGTCGTCCTACGAGGCACTCGTCGGCCGATTCGACGAACGGTCCCTCGACGTCGGACTCGCCATTCGTGACGGCCTCGATCATCCGATCACCGTGGTTCCCGTCGGAGTGGTCAAGGGCCTGGAGGTCGACGTCGCGATCGTGGTCGAACCGCAGGCGATTCTCGACGAGGAGCCGCAGGGGGCGCGGTCGCTCTACGTCGCTCTCACCCGTGCCACCAAGCGGCTCGTGGTCGTCCACGACGATCCGCTGCCCGACTTCCTCGTCTCGGGCGAAGCCGCGCCGACGGCCACCGAGTCGGTCGGCATCGTCGAGGTCCAAACCACCCTCTTCTGAGCACCGTCGTGTCGACCTCGCCGGGTTGCCTCTCGCCCGGGTTGTCTCGCCTTTCTGTGCGCCATTCTCACCGCAGGAAGCGTTCCGTGCGCCAGAGTTCCCGGCAGCGGGAAGTGTGGCGCACAGACCGGTTTGGGCGAGGAGTCTGACGCACAGAAGGGAAATTCGGCCCCGTCGGTCGTGGGCCTCGGGGAGACTGGTGGGGTGAGCGAACCCACGCCGACTCGCTGGCGCGCCCTTCTCGAGCTGCTTCGACCCGATCGCGGTCGCTGGATCGCGCTCGGGGTCCTGGTGGCGCTGACCTCGGCCCTGGGTCTCGCTGGGCCCGTCGTGATCCGACGGATCGTCGACGAAGCGGCCGACGGGGCAAGCACCGCCACGATCGTGCGGCTGGCGCTGATGTTCCTTGCCGTCGCCGTGGTCACCCAGTTGGCACAAGTGGCCGTCGCCTGGTCCGCCACGGTCGCCGCCTGGCGTACCACCAACGATCTCCGGCTGTCGATGACTCGCCATGTCCTGACACTCGACCACGAGTTCCATCGCACGCACACCCCGGGCGAGCTGATCCAGCGGGTCGATGGCGATGTCACGTCGGTGTCGGACTTCCTCGGCAAGGTCGTGCCCAAGGCGCTCGGTGCGGTGCTCTTGGTGATCGGGATGGTCGTCGTGCTGGCGGCGATCGATTGGCGTCTGGCGATCGGGATGCTCGTGTATCTCGGGTTGGCCTGCGGTGTCTTGGCCGCCAACCGGCATCGTGCCATCAGCGAGTCGGCGAGCGAGATGGGCGACTACGCCAAACTCTACGGTGGGATCGAGGAGCGACTCACCGCCACCGAAGATCTGCGGGCCAACGGTGCAACGGAGTACGCCATCGACCGCTTCGTCACCGAGTCCAGTGCGGCCCTGGTGAGTTCGGTGTCTCGAGAGCGTGCCTTCATGTCGATGTGGTGGGCGGTCCAGGGCTCATTGGCCATCGGTGCCGCCCTGTCGTTGTTCGCCGGTGCCGCCCTCGTCGGCAACGGATCGATCACGATCGGAACGGCGTTCTTGCTGTTCCAGTACGTTCTGGCCGTCTCGCGCCCGCTCGAAGACGTGGTTCACCAACTCGAGACGGTGCAGAAGGCCACCGGCGCGATGCAGCGTGTGGCCTCGCTCCGGGCGATCGAGCCGGCAATCGTCGATGCGGGCACCGACTCGCCCCCCACCGGTCCGCTGACGATCTCGTTCTCCGGCGTGTCGTTCGACTACGGCGATGATCAGGCGGTGTTGAGCGACGTCGACGTCGAGATCGGTGCCGGCCGAACCGTGGGCATCGTCGGTCGAACCGGTAGCGGGAAGACGACGTTCTCACGGCTGGTGCTTCGACTGACCGAGGCGACCCAGGGAGCGGTGTCGCTGGGCGGTATCCCGATCGGCGACATCCCGCTGGGCGAGCTTCGGCGTCGGGTGGCGTTGATCCCACAGGAGGTCGAGCTGTTCAGCGGCTCGATTCGCGACAACGTCACGCTCTTCGACGACGAAGTGAGTGACCGCGCCGTGTTCGACGCGTTGGTCGATGTCGGTCTCGAGTCCTTGGCTGCCGGTGGTATCGACCGCCAGCTCGGCGCCGGTGGCGAAGGCCTGTCGGCCGGTGAGTCACAGCTGCTCGCCCTCGCCCGGGTCTGGCTTCGCCAACCCGATCTGATCGTGCTCGACGAAGCGACGGCTCGCGTCGATCCCGAGACCGAGGTCCGCATCGATGCTGCGGTCGCCCGACTCATCGAGGGACGCACCACACTCGTGATCGCCCACCGGCTCTCGACACTGCAGTCACTCGACGAGATCCTCGTCTTCGATCAGGGACGGGTCGCCGAGCATGGCGAACGCACCGACTTGATCGCCGACGGTGAGAGCCGTTTCGCCAAGCTGCTCGAACTCGCCATGGAGGTATCGCCGTGAACGTGTGGCGACTGGCCCGCAAGGTGGCGATGCACGAACCCCGCAGCTTCTTCCTCGGCTGGCTCGGTTTCGTCATCTTCTTCTGCATGCCTGCGCTCAGCGGCTGGGTGCTCGCTCGCAGCTACGACGCGATCGAGAACCGGTCGTCGGGCTTTGGCTGGGGCGTCGGCCAGTGGGTCGCGTTCTACCTCTCGAGCGAACTCGTGCGCATGGTGGCTCTGCATGCCGGCGTCATCGAGTGGACCAAGGCATGGGTCCACATGGAGAGCTTTCTTCGGGTCAACATGCTCACTGCCCAGCTGTCGAGTGGCGGCCCCGAAGCCGGCCAGCCTGTTGGATCCGCCGGCGAGGCGGTCACCCATTTCCGCGACGACACCCATGACGTCGCCATGCTGCTCGACGGGATCATCGACGTCTCTGGTGGTCTTGCGTTCACTGCGGTGGCAGGCTTCGTCCTCGGGGCGACCAATGCGCCGGCCGCTGCGATTCTCGTCCTGCCGCTGGTGGTGGTCGCCGCGGGAACTCGAGTGCTCGACGGCCGGATCAAGGCCTACCGCAGTGCCGACCGAGCTGCTGCGGCAGCGGTGAGCGGCCTGGTCGGCGACATCATGGCCGGTGCCACCACGATCAAGGTCAACGATGCCGCCGATTCGCTGCTCGGCCGGCTCACCGGGTTGGTCCGCCACCGCAGTCACACTGCGGTTCGGGACAACGTGCTCGACGAAGGTGTCCAGGCCTTCAGCAAGGGCGCCGCCGATGTGGGACTCGGCCTCGTCCTCCTCGTGAGCGCGAGCGCAATCGCGTCGGGCCGGTTCGGTGTTGCTCAGCTCGCACTCTTCACCGCCTATCTCGGTTGGCTGAGCTTCCTGCCTCGTATGATCGGTCGGCTCCTGGCTCGCCGCAAACAGGCCGGTGTTGCCTTCGAGCGCATGGGGCTGCTCGTCGCCGACCAGCTGCCCGAGAACACCGTGCAGGCACGCCATCTGCCGATCGAGGCCCGCCAGCAGCGGGCGGCGCTCGACCCGAGACGTCCCGAGCGTCGGCCGCTCGCACGCTTGGACGTGAGCAATCTGTCTGCCCGCTATGACAATGGCGTCGGTCTGGAGGCGGTGTCGTTCAGCATCGAGCGAGGCAGCTTCGTCGTGCTCACCGGGCCGGTGGGAGCGGGGAAGTCGACCTTGCTCCGTGCCCTGCTGGGGTTGGCGTGGCAGGCCGACGTCGAGGGTGAGGTGCGCTGGAACGGTGACCTGGTCGAGGATCGGGCCGCGTTCTTCGTTCCACCCAATGCCGCCTTCCTGTCGCAAGTTCCTCAACTGGTCTCCGACTCGGTTGCCGAAAACGTCTCGCTCGGCCCGGTCGATCCGCTTGCTTTGCAGGCCGCTCTCGCACACGCCGCAATCGGAGGCGACATCGCCGCATTGCCCGAGGGCGTGAACACCCTCATCGGGCCTCGTGGCCTGAGGCTCTCCGGCGGGCAGCGTCAGCGTTTGGCGACGGCCCGAGCCCTGGTCCACCGTCCAGAGTTGGTCGTGCTCGACGACCTGTCGAGTGCCCTCGATGTCGAGACCGAGCTGGCGCTGTGGACCAACCTTGCCTCGGCGGGCATGACGGTCTTGGCGGTCTCCCATCGAGCGGTCGCCTTCGAGCGTGCCGACCAGGTGCTCCGTCTCGATGGGGGAGTCTTGACGACCGAGGCCCATCACCGCTCCTACCCGGACCGCCGCTGGCGCTCCGTCGCGCCCGGATGAGGTGGACCAGGTCGGTCGGTACCCCGGTAGAACCGCTTGTCGACGCCAGAGGAGATGCCGTCCTAGAGTCTCGCGAGCGGCACCGAACCTCGGAGAGGGGGCGACGATGGCAACCGACCAAGACTTCGAATGGCCATCCGGCCCGGATCGGCCGATCGTCGAGCGCCCGGTCTTCCTCGAGCCCGGTGAGTCGCTGCCACCGCTTCACTACGCGCGCACCGATCACCACCACTCAGCCGAACGAAGCCGGCGGTTGTTCATCGCCACGATCATTGCCATCGGGCACTGCGTGGCCCTCCTGTCGGCTCAACTGATCGCCGCCGCGATCGAACGGTCCAATGGTTCGAACGAACAGGTGCGCGACGGAGCAGCACTGCTCGACGATGCCTTCCCGTTCATGGTCGTGCTGCACCTGATCGCAGGCGTCAGTGTCGTGCTGTGGGCGTGGCAGAAGACACCGCAACGACGCATGGCATCGTTGATCGCCAGCGGCGCCTTGCACTGCCTCTGCGTTGCCGGCTGGTGGACCCTCTACGAGATGGTCGCCTAGCGTTCGCGGCGGCATTCCGCCGGGTTCGGTCGGTCAGGTGCCGGCGAGCTCGGCCACCACCGGGGCAAAGGCATCCATCTCGTCAGGGCCGATGCCGATGTAGCTGAAGCCGTAGGTCTTGCGCCGCTCGACCAGATCGGCGGCCATCTGCGATGCCGTTCCGCACAGGGCCAGTGGCGAGGCGAGTGCCTGCTCGGCGCTCAGGCCCATTCCCTGACCCATCGCCTCGGCCGTTCCCTGCCGATCGTCGGAGAACACCACGAAGAAGCAACGAACGTTGAGCTCGATGTCGTCGAAGCGGTCGCCGGCACCCGCCTTGACCCACTCGATCTTCTCGACGAATCGTTCGGCGACCGCGTCGCTGATGGTGTCGCCGTCGATCTTGCCGGACTTGAGATTGGGGTTGACACCGACGATGTCGGCATGTCTTCCGGCGAGACCGAGCATCCGCTTGCCGCCGCCGCCGATCAGGAACGGCACGGCGTCTTGGACCGGTTTGGGATGCAGATCGAGATCGGTGATGGTGTAGTGCTCGCCCTCGAACGAGAAGGCACCATCGCCGAAGAGGCCCTTGAGGATCTGGACCGACTCGACCATGCGATCGATGCGCACGCCGGGACGGTCGTAGGTCATGCCGGCGGCGACGTAGTCGGTCTCCATCCACCCGGCACCGATTCCCAACTCGAGGCGCCCCTCGGAAAGCAGGTCCAGGGTGGCCATCTCCTGGGCGAAGACGACCGGGTGGCGATAGTCGTTGCACCAGACCAGCGCACCGAGGCGGAGGTCGGTGGTGGCGTCGGCTGCGCACTGGAGCGCGATGGCCGGGGCCATCGAACCGTCGAAGTGGTCGGGGATCGTGAGCGTCGAGTACCCGAGATCTTCGGCCTTCTTCGCCAGCTCGACCCACTCCTGGCGGGTGGATGCGGCGCGTGCTTGGACTCCGAAGCGGAAAGGCTTTGTCATCCGGCGACTCTACGAGGTCGCTGCGGAATGGCCAAGGCTCGCTTTCCTCCGTTCGTCTCTTCGTTCGTCGGCCGCTCGCCACGGTGACGTCGTCCCTGCCGACCGAACGAGCGCCAGAACCGGCCGCTGCGGCGTCGAGCATCGACCAGTCGAGTGTCAGCGCGCATCAGTACGGTGGAGGCGATGGTGAGTGATCAGTCGGGCGCGAGACCGAAGCGGCACCCGGTTCTCGATGGCTTCAGCGCGCCCGCGGCAGAGTGGTTCGCCACCACGTTCGTCGAGCCGACCGCACCGCAGGTCGAGGGTTGGCCTGCCATCGCCCGTGGTGACAATACGCTCATCCTCGCCCCCACCGGCTCGGGCAAGACCCTCACGGCCTTCTTCTGGGGTCTCGACCAGCTCACCGCGGCGCCGACACCGGAAGACAAGAATCGCCGCACCAGGATTCTCTACATCTCGCCCCTGCGAGCGCTCGCTGTCGACGTCGAGAAGAACCTGCGTGGCCCCTTGCAGGGGGTTCGGCTCGCGGCCGAACGCCTGGGTCACGCGTTCCACGAGCCCCAGGTCGCGCTGCGAACCGGCGACACGCCTCAAGACGAACGACGCCGTCTGGCCAGCCATCCCCCCGACCTGCTGATCACCACACCCGAGTCGCTCTACCTCATGCTCACGTCGAAGGTCCGAGAGACGTTGGCCGGTGTGGAGACGGTCATCATCGACGAGATCCACGCCCTCGCCGCCACCAAACGGGGCGCCCACATGGCCCTCAGCCTCGAGCGTCTCGATCGCCTCACCGATGCCCCGGTCCAACGAATCGGTCTGTCTGCCACCCAGCGCCCACTCGAAGAGATCGCACGCTTCCTCGGGGGCTTCGACGCCGAGCGCACGCCCAGGCCCGTCACGATCATCGACACCGGCATTCGCAAGGTGCTCGACATCGAGGTCATCGTGCCGGTCGACGACATGGCCCGCCTCGGTGAGGAAATCGTCGATGAGCCCGTGAGCGGCCCGGCGGCAGCCGGGCCGGTGCGCCGCAGTATCTGGCCGGCGATGCATCCTCGACTGCTCGAGCTGGTGCAGGAACACCGCTCGACCATCATCTTCGTCAACGCTCGCCGCCTCTCGGAGCGACTGGCCACTCGGCTCAACGAACTCGCACTCGAAGGAGAGAACCGCTCGGCCGAGGCCGAGGGGCGACCTCCCGAACCAGGACGCGAACTGGTCAAGGCGCACCATGGGTCGCTCAGCCGCGAGCAGCGCCTCATCATCGAAGACGAGCTGAAGCGCGGCACGTTGAAGGGTCTCGTCGCCACGTCGTCGCTCGAGCTCGGTATCGACATGGGAGCGGTCGACCTCGTCATCCAGGTCGAGTCCCCGGGTGCGGTCAGCCGGGGACTCCAGCGAGTGGGTCGGGCGGGTCACCAGGTCGGCGCGCCCAGCCGAGGCAAGCTCTTCCCCAAGCACCGTTCCGATCTGCTCGAAGCGGCGGTCGTCGTCGACCGCATGCAGCGGGGTCTGATCGAAGAGACCCGCTACCCGCGGAATCCACTCGACGTGTTGGCCCAACAGATCGTGGCGATGGTCGCGCTCGACGAGCTGTCGGTCGCCGAGGTCGGCGAGATCGTGCGGGGCGCCGCCAACTTCTCCGAGCTCTCCGACGACGCCTTCACCTCGGTGCTCGATCTGCTTGCCGGCCGGTATCCCTCCGACGAGTTCGCCGAGCTGCGCCCTCGCATCATCTGGGATCGGATCGCTCGGCCCGATGTCGATGCCCCGGCGGGTGTGGCCGGCACGTTGCGGGGTCGACCCGGTGCCCAACGACTCGCCGTCACCAGCGGTGGCACCATTCCCGACCGTGGGCTCTACGGCGTGTTCCTCCCCGACGGCGCTCGGGTCGGCGAGCTCGACGAAGAGATGGTCTACGAGTCTCGGGTGGGTGAGACCTTCCTGCTCGGTGCCTCCACCTGGCGAATCGAAGACATCACCCACGAGCGAGTGGTCGTCACCCCGGCTCCCGGTCAGCCGGGCAAGATGCCGTTCTGGCACGGCGATGGTCCGGGCCGCCCGCTCGAACTCGGACGCGCCATGGGTCTGTTCAATCGCGAAATCCTCGCTCTGTCGCCTGAGCAGGCCGATCGGCGTCTGACCGAGCGTCACGGGCTCGACCGACTCGCGGCCGACAACCTGGTGCAGTTTCTCGAAGAACAGCGCGAGGCCACCGGACGAGTGCCCGACGACCGCACCATCGTGGTCGAGCGCTTCCGAGACGAGATCGGCGACTGGCGTGTGTGCATCCTCAGCCCCTTCGGCGCTCAGGTCCACGCCCCGTGGGGGATGGCACTGCAGCATCGACTGGCCGAACAGTGGGGCTGGGACGTCGAGCTCATGTGGAGCGACGACGGCATCGTGATCCGCCTCCCCGAGGCAGTCGACCGCGTCCCGGTCGACGAACTCATGATCGATCCCGACGAGCTCGACGAACTGCTCGTCACCCAGCTGCCGCAAACCGCCATGTTCGCCGCCCGGTTCCGAGAAGCGTCGGCCCGAGCGCTTCTGCTGCCCCGTCGACGCCCTGACCGTCGCACCCCGCTGTGGCAGCAGCGGCAGAAGGCCGCTGACCTCCTGGCGGTTGCCGCGAAGTATCCGAGTTTCCCGATGCTCCTCGAAGCCACCAGAGAATGCGTCAACGACGTCTTCGATCTTCCCGCTCTGCGTGAGGTCCTCACCGAACTCCGCAGCCGCAAGATCAAGGTGCACAGTGTCGACACCGAGTCGGCGTCACCCTTCGCCCAGTCGCTCATGTTCGGTTGGATCGCGCAGTACATGTACGAAGGCGATGCGCCGCTGGCCGAACGTCGGGCCGCCGCACTCTCGCTCGATCGCGAGATGTTGCGAGATCTGCTCGGTGCCGAGGAGCTACGGGAGCTGCTCGACCCCGAGGTGCTCGAGGCTCTCGAGGCCGAACTCCAACGCACCCTCGATGGCTGGCAAGCCCGGCAGGTCGACGCCGTCGAAGATCTGATGCGTTGGCTCGGGCCGCTCGACATCGAAGAGATCACCGAACGCTGCGACGGCATCGACGCCGACCAGGCGGTCGCCGAACTCCTCGACCAACGACGGATCATCGGGGTCGGTGTTGGTGGTCGACAACGCTTTGCTGCGTCCGAAGACGCGTCGCGCCTGCGCGACGCCCTCGGTGTCGCACTGCCGCCCGGCCTGCCCCAGGCCTTCACCGAATCCGTGGCCGACCCGCTCGGCGATCTCCTCACTCGCTTCGCCCGCACCCACACCCCGTTCCTCACCGAGGACGTTGCGGCTCGCTACGGCCTCGACCCCGACCGAGCCCGTAGCGGGCTCGACCGAGCTCGAGCGTCAGGGGCGCATCGTTCGTGGTGAGTTCCGCCCCGATGGGGTCGAGCGAGAGTGGTGCCACACGACGTCTTGCGAGTGTTGCGTCGCCGATCGCTTGCGGCGCTTCGCAAGGAGGTCGAGCCGGTCGAGCACGACGTGCTGGCTCGCTTCTTGCCCGACTGGCAGCACGTTGGCTCGCGTGCTCTCGGGCGTCGATGGGCTGGCCGAGGTGATCACCAGCCTGCAGGGGGCTGCGCTCCCCGCTTCCATGCTCGAAGTCGACCTTCTCCCGGCCCGGCTCCAGGCCTACCGCACGTCCGATCTCGACACCCTGCTGACCGCAGGCGAAGTGGTGTGGGTCGGCGGCGGAGCGCTCGGGGCCGGCGACGGCCGCCTTCGATTGCTCTGGCGAGATCAGGTGCCGTTCCTCTCGCCCGAGCCGTCCGACGAGCGGCCGGATGCCCCTATCCATTCCGCGCTTCGGGACCGATTGGCAACGGGTGGCGCTTCGTTCTGGTCGGATCTGGTCGACGCTGCCCAGTCGGCCGACCTCGACTACAGCGATGGTGCCGTGCTCTCGGCCCTCTGGGATCTCGTCTGGGCCGGTGAGGTCACGAATGATTCGCTCACGCCGCTGCGAGCGCTCATCGGTGGCGCCGGACCGGCGAAGGCCAAGGCGGCGAGTCGGGGCCGCTCAGCCCGTCGTCCCAACATGCGATCGCTCTCGCGCCTCGGCCCACCGGCCGCAACGGGTCGCTGGTCCTTGGTCGAACAACTGCGTCGTCCTGCGGCCAGCCCCACCGAGCAGGCAACGGCCAGGGCGCTGCAACTGCTCGAGCGCTACGGCGTGCTCACTCGCGAGATGGCTCTGGCCGAAGGAGCCGTCGGCGGATTCGCCGGGGTGTACCCGGTGCTCAAAGAGCTCGAAGATCGCGGTCAGGTGCGGCGCGGCTACTTCGTCTCGGGGCTCGGTGCGGCACAGTTCGCCCTCCCCGGTGCGGTCGATCGCCTCCGGAGCGAGCGCGACGCTCGCGCTCACGACCCGCTCGGGGCCGCCGGTGCCAACGACACCGAGGTGTTGGTCCTCGCCGCCACCGACCCCGCCCAGCCCTATGGTGCCGCCCTGCCATGGCCCGAAACTGCAGGGCGCGCTTCGCGATCGATCGGCGCCTACGTGGTGTTGCGGGCTGGGGTCCCACTCGCCTTTCTCGAACGCGGCGCTCGCAGTGTTGCGCTGTTCGAGCATCCCGAGGGCATCGACCTCGCAACCGACGGTGCATGGGTCCGAGCGCTCGCCGGTCTCGTCACGCGCAGACAGATCAAACGGATCGAGGTGGCCAAGATCGACGGCGAACCGACGGCCGAGCGTCCCGACGTGCGCGATCTCCTCCTCGCCAATGGGTTCAAGCATGGCTACAAGGGTCCGACCCTGCGTTGAACCCCTTCGGTGCTGAACCGTGCTATTCGGTGGCGATCGACTCCAGCACGTTGAGTCGAGAAGCTCGATAGGCGGGAACCAACGACGACACGATGCCGATGAGGATGGCGAGCACGAGCATCACGATCAGGCTGACCACCGGAATGCTGAAGGCGATCTCGCCCTGGTCCCGTAAGGCATAGACGATGGCGTAGCCGAAGAACATGCCGAGCAGGATCCCCTGCACCGCACCGAGGACGGCCGTGATGATCGCCTCGGATCGAATGGTCGAGCGGATCTGGCTCTGCGTCATGCCGATGGCACGCAGCAAGCCGATCTCTCGGGTGCGTTCGATGACCGAGAGCCGCAGGGTGTTCGCAATACCGAAGGCGGCGATGATGACCGCCAGAGCCAACAGGCCATAGATCAACTGCACGAGCTGGTTGAGCGAGTCGGCCTGTGCCTCGATGTACTGGTCACGATCCTGCACCGTTGCGTTCGGGTAGGGAGCGGCGATGGCCTCGATCTTCGGTCGAGCGTCTTCGATCGACACCCCGTCGGCCAGGATCACGTAGTCGGTGAAGTCGAACTGCTCGGCACCGGTTGCTTCGTAGAGCGAGGTGGCGATGGTGTAGTTGCCTGCGAACTCGTTGTTGGCGTAGATGCCGGCCACGGTGAGCTCGCGAGGGGTTCCATCGATGAAGGTGACACTCAGCGGGTCGCCGATTCCCAGGCCGAGATCGGCCGCTTTGTCTTCGTAGATGAAGATGCTGGACTCGGTGAGATCAGCTGGTGTCCCCTCGATGACCCCGATGTCGAAGACTTCGAAGGCCTTGGACGGGTCGACCACCGAGAAGAAGTCGGCGCTGTCCTCGTCGCCGACACGGCCGAAACCGACTCGGATGCCGGCAGCGACCTCGACCTCGGGCAGGGCGTTGAGTTCATCGACCAACGACGGGGGGAGGCCACCGCCGAAGCCACCGGTGCCGGAGTCGATGGCGAAGTCGCCGGTGAACTGCTGTCCGACGATGTCGCGGATGGTGGTCTGGAGCGAAGCGGCCAGGATCGACACGCCGGCCACCAAGGCCACCCCGATGGTGAGTGCCGCCGCCGTGCGGGCGGTGCGCTTCGGGCTGCGCATGGCGTTTTCCCGGGCGATGTTGCCGGTCACGCCACGCGTGGCGGCCAACGGCGCGCCGATCACTCTGGCAACGGGCCGTGCGATCACGGGGCCGAGCACGAAGACGCCGATGAAGATGACGGCGGCGCCGAGGCCGACGAGCGAGATCTCCGGCTGGAGCAGCCCGAAGACCAGAGCGAGCACCCCGAGCGCCATGATCAGCAGGCCCGACAGGAGGCGGGTCCGGGAGTAGCCCTGCGACTCGGCGGCTGCATCGCGCAGCGCCTCGATCGGGGCGATGCGCGAGGCGCTGATCGCAGGGAAGACGGCCGAGACCATCGTGACGATCATGCCGGCCAACATGCCAGAGACGAGGGTCGAGGTCTGGATGACCAGACCGGCGCTGGGCAAGGACAGGCCGATGCCGCTCAGTGCCGACCGGATGCCGATCGACAGCACGATGCCGGTGCCGATGCCGAGGGCCGAGGCAACGAGTCCGATGACGCCGGCCTCGAGGAACACCGATTCGAGTACCTGCCGGCGGCTGGCGCCGATGGCGCGCAGCAGGGCCAGTTCACGCTGCTTCTGTGCGATCAGGATCGAGAAGGTGTTGTAGATCACGAAGCTCGAGACGAACAGCGCGATCATGGCGAACACGGTGAGGAAGATGTTGAAGAACGAGAGGCCGTCTTGGATGGCGCTCTGGCTCTCCTCGGTCAGTTCGGTGCCGGTGACGGCCTCGACCGGCCCATCGAGAGCAGCCGAGAGGCGGCTGACGATCTCTTCCTCACCGATGCCGTCATCGGCCACGATGGAGATGCCGGTGAGCTGACCCTCGAGGTCGAGGAATTCCTGGGCGGTCGGGCAGATCCATCAGGGCGAACGACGTGCCACCGGGTGAGTCGGTGTCGCCGAACTTGGCGATCCCGACGAGTTCGAACTCGCGGGCACCGGAGGTGCCGATGACGCTCACCCGGTCGCCGACGGCGAGGTCGCCGTTCTTGGCCGAACCGCTGTCGACGACGAGCTCATCGGGGCCCGATGGCGCACGGCTGCCGTCGAGCAGGTTCCACGGGTTGACCTCGTCGGTGGCGGGCCATGAGAAGGCGAAGGTTGGCGGTCCCTGGCCCGGGTTGCCGATGGGCTCGCCGTTGGCGTCGATGATCTGCCCCGTGCCGGCGACATAGGGATCGGTGGCAGCGACACCGTCGACGGCTGCGACCTGAGCGGCATAGGACTCGTCCATGTTGGCCCGGATCTCGCCGCCGAAGCCGAGGTCGAGCGTTTCGGTCGAGCGCACCTCGGCGTCGGTGCCTTCATAGACGCTGGCAAACAGGTTGTCGAAGGCCTTGCCGACCGAATCGGTGAAGACCAACGTGCCGACGAGGAAGGAGACGCCGAGGATGACCGCAAAGGCCGTGCCGATGAGCCGGGCCTTGTGGCCCCTGATGGATTTGAGCGTGGTCTTGAACATGCTCAGTCTCCGAGGTGGCGCATGCGGTCGAAGATGGTGTCGGCGTCGGGATCGAGGAGCTCATCGACGATGCGCCCATCGGCCAGGAACAGGACGCGGTCGGCGTACGAAGCCGTCACCGGGTCGTGAGTGACCATCACGATGGTCTGGCCGAGCTCGTCGACAGCAGAGCGCATGAACGAGAGGATCTCGGTGCCATTGCGTGAGTCGAGGTTGCCGGTTGGCTCGTCGCCGAAGACGATGTCGGGCTGACTGGCGAGTGCTCGGGCAACGGCAACGCGCTGCTGCTGGCCGCCGGAGAGCTCGTTCGGTCGGTGGTGCAGTCGGTCACGAAGACCAACGGTGTCGATGACCTTGGCGACCCACGCCTGATCGCCCTTGGTGCCGGCGAGATCCATGGGCAACGTGATGTTCTCCTCTGCGTTGAGCGTCGGAATCAGGTTGAACGCCTGGAAGATGAAGCCGATCTTGTCTCGCCGGATCTGGGTGAGCGCCTTGTCCTTCAGTGTCGAGATCTCGACATCGCCGACGAACGTGGTGCCGCTCGTCAGGCGGTCGAGTCCCGCCATGCACTGCATCAACGTGGATTTGCCCGACCCCGATGGGCCCATGATGGCCGTGAACCTGCCGGCCTCGAAGCCGACGGTGACGTTGCGGAGCGCGTGAACCTGCGTGTCGCCCTCGCCGTAGACCTTGGAGGCGTCCTGGCAGTGGGCAGCAAAGGTGACGCTTGTCGGGGCCGGTGGGTTTGGATCGATCGACATGTGGGACTCCTACAGGCGGGTGGGTCAGAGAACGGCCAACGGCCAGTCTGCCTCGGAGTTCGGCCGGTGTGCGTCCCCTCAGGGAGGAATCAGGGTGAACCCTGATCAGCGTCGAAGCAGAACTGCTTCGTTCGGGCCGAGAACGGAGCCGGTCCCCGCCGGTGTGGTACCGCTGGCGAGAAGCACCTCGCACGGCGGTAGTTCGATCTCGGTGGTGTTCAGATTGAGCCAGCATTCGACGCCGGATCCACGTCGGAAGGCAACGACCTGCGTCGGCGCATCGACGAATTCGATCGACTCGTCGCCCGTGAGATGTTCCCGGCGAGCAGCGATCGCCGATCGATAGAACTCGAGGGTGCTGGTCGGATCACCGGTCTGCGCCTGGACCGCCAGGGCGCCGAACGAGTCGGGCATCGGCAGCCAAGGGATGCCCTCGCTGAAGCCGAACGCCGGCGGTTCGCTGGTCCACGGAATCGGGACCCGGCAGCCGTCTCGGCCCTTCAGCGTGTGTTCGGACTGCTCCCAGACCGGGTCATCGAGCACCTCGGTCGGGAGGTCGTAGACCTCGGGCAGCCCGAGCTCCTCGCCCTGATAGAGATAGGTCGATCCGGGGAGCGCCAGCGTGACCAGCGTGGCCGCCCGTGCTCGTCGGAGTCCGAGTTCGGCGTCGAGCCCGTCGTGCGGGCCGTCGAGGAGCCAATGCCGCCAGTTCGTTCCCGCGGGGAGCCCGTACCGGGTCGCATGGCGGACGACGTCATGGTTCGAAAGGACCCAGGTGGGGGCCGATCCCACCGCGGCGGCATTGGTGCACGACGACTCGATGATGTCGATCATGGTCGGGGCGTCCCACGCCGCTTCGAGGAAACGGAAGTTGAAGGATTGCTGGTATTCGTCGGGGCGAAGGTAGAGCGCCAGCCGCTCGGTGGTCGGTACCCACGCCTCGGCCACCATCATCCGGTCGCCGTCATAGGAATCGAGCACCTCACGCCAGCCGCGAATGATCTCGTGCACGTCGTTGCGATCCCAGAACGGGTGGTTGAGCGTCTTCGCCCCTTCGAGGATCTCGCCCTGCTCGACGCCGAGGTCGGGGAAGGTCATGTCCTTCGCGAGGCCATGGGCCACGTCGACTCGGAACCCGTCGGCGCCCCGGTCGAGCCAGAACCTGAAGATCTGCTTGAACTCTTCGATGACCTCGAGATTGGTCCAGTTGAGATCGGGCTGGGTGTGGTCGAACAGGTGGAGGAACCACTCGCCGTCGGGCAGGCGGTCCCAGGCCGGTCCGCCGAACACCGAGGTCCAGTCGGTCGGTGGGAGCTCACCGTTCTTCCCTTTGCCGGGACGAATGTGGTAGCGGTCACGCGCGGGGTGGCCGATCGGTGACGAGATGGCCTCCTGGAACCAGGCGTGCTGAGCCGAGGTGTGATTGGGGACGAGGTCGACGATGACCTTGATGCCATGGGCGCCGGCCTCCTCGATGAGGGCCGAAGCCTCGTCGATCGTGCCGTACTTGGCTTCGATCGCCCGATAGTCGGCCACGTCGTAGCCGCCATCGTGGAGCGGTGACTTGTACCAGGGATTGATCCAGATGGCGTCGGTTCCGAGATCCCGCAGGTAGCCGAGCTTCGAGCGCAGGCCGTCGATGTCGCCCGTGCCGTCACCGTTCGAATCGGCAAACGAACGGATGTAGACCTGGTAGACCACCGCCTTGCGCCACCATGGACTCGTCATGTGCCTGCACCTCTCGTTGCGAGGACGCCGCCCGACCAGTGCCGAGCGCGAACCGGCAATGATGTCAGTGATGTAAGCGTTTGCAAACCCGTTGGGCGAAGTGCCGGCATCCTTCTCCGGCAGCGATCAGAGGGGCCGACTGGTATCGGAATCTCGCAGCCGAGTCGTCGTGCGCGATGGTGGCCCGTCAGACTGACGTGATGCCCGAGGGAGACACGATCTGGCGAGCCGCCGCCCGACTGCGGCCGGCGCTGCTCGGCCGACGAGTCACCCGCTTCGAGGCGCCACGACTCGTCGGCACCGTTGCGACCGGCACCAAGGTCGATCTGATCGAGGCCAAGGGGAAGTACCTGCTCATCGGCTTCGGCGATGGTCAGGTGCTCGAGACGCACATGATGATGACCGGGAGCTGGCACCTGTATCGGACCGGCGAGAGGTGGCAGCGAAGCCGCAACTCGGTTCGTGCCCTGATCGAAGTCGACCACGAGTGGACCGCCGTCTGTTTCTCGGCACCACGGGTCCGACTGACCCGGCCGAATCGATCCCGCGGTCTCGGCCCGAGCCACCTCGGCCCCGACCTGACCTCACCCGACCCGGACCTCGAGCTGGCGGTTCGTCGGTTCGCCACCGTCGGCCGGGGCGATCAACCCGTGGCGGTTGCCCTTCTCGATCAACGCATCTGTTGCGGTGTCGGCAACGTCTACAAGAGCGAGGTGCTGCACGCGCTCGGAATCAGCCCCGACCGTGAGCTGGGCCAGCTCACGACCAGCGAACGAGAAGCGATCGTCGGCCTTGCCCACCGGCTGCTGCGTAGCAATCTCGGCGGCGGGCCTCGGGTCACGTTCGAGGGTGGTCTGGCGGTCTACGGCAAACGCGGCGAACCCTGCCCTCGGTGCTCATCGCCGATCGAGCGGACGACGCATGGCGAGCAGGCTCGATCCACCTACTTCTGCCCGGTGTGTCAACCATGAGCGTGCAACGGCCGATCGGTGTCCACCGGCCGATGGACCTGTCCCCGGCGACCGAGAGCATCGATACCCTGCACGCTGCCTAGACTCGGCGGCATGTCATGCGACTCCTGTGGATCTGTGGTGCCCGCCGGCGCCCGGTTCTGCCCATCGTGTGGTAGCTCTCAGGGGGGCGACGACCAGGAACGCCGAGTCGTCACGACGATCTTCGCCGACATCGTCGGGTTCACGTCGCTGGCCGAGCACCTCGACCCCGAGCACGTGAAGCGGA
Source organism: uncultured Acidimicrobiales bacterium (assembly GCA_963698395.1). GTDB lineage: Bacteria > Actinomycetota > Acidimicrobiia > Acidimicrobiales > SZUA-35 > JBBQUN01. The sequence goes on along the minus strand of CAVOQQ010000003.1, from coordinate 331,191 downwards.
TGGTCGACCGATGTTTCGTGCAGCTGACGCGCGACATCACGTCGTTCGGCGGGGTGGTCGACAAGATCATCGGCGATGAGATCGTTGCCCTGTTCGGTGCACCGGTCGCGCATGAAGACGACGCCGAGCGTGCGGTGCGAGCCGCATTGCGGATGCAAGAGAGCCTGGCGGCCATGGCCGTCGAGGCCGAGACGCCCTTCGAGGTCCGGATCGGTATCAACACCGGCGAAGTGCTCGTCGGCAGTTCTGCCTCCGGTCGTGACTACACCGCCATGGGTGACGTCATGAACACGGCGTCACGATTGCAGACCATGGCCGATCCCGGACAGATCGTCGTCGGGCCGTCGACGTATGCGATCACCGCCGATGCCATCTGCTACGAGGCCTTGGGGCTGCTCGAAGCAAAGGGTCGCAGCAGCCAGATCGAAGCTTGGGTGGCGCTCTCGGCCACCCGGCCGCCTGGCACCCGAACCCGCAGGGCGTCGGAGTTCGTCGGGCGCGAACACGAGCTCGCCGTGCTCCGGGCCCAGAGCCGTCTGGCGCTCGATCTTCGTCAGGCTCAGCTCTCGTTCCTGCAGGGCGATGCCGGCATGGGAAAGACCCGACTGGCCGAAGAACTCGCCGGCAACCTGGCACGGAACGACGGCGCGATCATCTTCCGCGGCCGGTGCGTGCCCTACGGCGAGGCCAACGTCTGGTGGCCGGTCGCGGAAGTGCTGCGCCAGCTCTTCGAGATCGACATCGATACCTCGCTCGAACTCGCCGACGAGATCGTTCGTCGCGAGATCATCGCTCACGGCGATCCGATGGCGAGCAACGTCGATCGATTCACGACGGCGGCCCTCCATGCCCTCGGCTACCAGACACCGCTCCGCAACGGCAATCGAGATCGCAACCGGGCCGAAGTGACGCTGATGCTGACCAGTCTGCTCGAGCTCGAACTCGCTCGGCGACCGGTCGTGTTGCTGCTCTCCGACATGCACTGGGCGGCCGAGGCTGTGTGGGCGTTGGTTTCGCACGTGCTGTCCCAGCTGGCGCGCACCCAGTTCGTCGTGGTGCTCACTGCCCGCCGAACCGGTGAAGACCTGCGCGCCATCGAGGGTCGATTCGGTCGCCTCATCCTGGAACTCGGACCACTCGAAGCGTCAGCGGCCCGGCGACTGGTGACCGAGCTCGATGTTGCGCTGTCGGCCGCCGACGTCGACGAACTGATCGAGCGCAGCGGTGGCAACCCCTTCTTCCTCGAAGAGCTGGCCGAGCTCGTCGGTAGTCAGGCACTCGCCGGCACCAATGACAACGGGTCCGTCGTCGAGAATCGGCTCGCTCGCATCCCCGACACGCTTCGCGGCCTGCTGGCTGCTCGTCTGGATCAACTCGACCCGACCGCGAGGCGGGTTCTCGAAGTGGCATCGGTGCTCGGTCGCTCCGGTCCGGTGGTCAGCATCGGTCTCATGCTCGAAGGCATGGGATTCGAAGGCGATGTCGACGCCGGCATCGCCACCCTGGTGGAGGGCGACATCCTCTCGATCGACGGTTCGCGCTTCACGTTCGTCTCCGACCTCACCCGAGAGGTCGCCTACGGGACCATCACGAAGGCCGCCCGTGCGGTGGCCCACGAACGCGCCGCTCGCTACCTCGAAGAGAAGAACCGACCCGAATACCGCAACTCCATCGCGGTGGCGATTGCTCGCCATTACCAGGCTGCGGCTCAGCTGGTCCTCGAACTCGCAGCCGGAACGCCGGCCGAACGAGCCGAGATCGTCGAACGGGCCACCTACTGGTTGAGCGAGGCCGGTTGGCGTGCGATCGACGCCGGCGTGCCCAGCGAGGCCGAGCAATGGTTCACCGGGGCGATCGAGTTCGCTCCGGAAGCCGATCAACCCATGATGCTGCTGGGTCGAGCGAAGGCGCGGGCCGAACAGCGCAACGTGAGCGGCACTCGGTCCGATCTCGACCATCTCGACTCACTCGGCGTGGACGACCCGCCGCTACGGGCGAAGGCGTTGGTCGTACGCGGCGACATCGATGCGAAGGCCGGCGATTTCCAGCACTCCACCGAGGCGCTCACCGAGGCGATCAAGCAGCTCCACGGGCTCGGCGATCTCGCAGCAGAATCGGCAGCGCTTCGGCTTCTCGGACTCACCGACATGCACCGTGGCGATGTCGAGAGCGCGCAATCGAGCCTCGAACTCGCCCGTCGGGTCGCGGCCGAAGCGGGCGAGCGACGAGAAGAAGCGTGGGCGTTGCAGTCGTTGGCGTGGTTCGCCTACCGAGGTGGGCGAATCGAGGAGGCGGCCGAGTTCGTCGATGCCGCAATCGAGATCTTCACCGAGCTCGATGACCGCTCGGGCCTCGGTTGGACCATGGGCCTCGGTGCGTGGGTTGCGTTCCACCGTGGTGATTGGAAGACCTCCGAGGCCATGGTCAGCGAGGTCCTTCCCGAGATTCGCCGGCGCGGCGACCCATGGGGCGAGGCCATCATGCTGATCTTGCATGCGTCGATGTGCCTCTGGACGGGTCACGCTCGCGCCGCGCTCGAGGTCGCACGCGATGCACAAGACGCCGCCGGACGGGCCGACGACTTCTCACTTGCGGTGCAGGCGCGAGCCATCGAGGGTCGGGCGCTGATCACCCGCGGCCGAGTCGCCGAAGGTCTCGCCACCCTCGAACAATCGGCAGCGCTCGCCGAGCGCGCAGGCGACGCCGAGACCCGCCGCATCGCGATGGTGAGCAACTGTGCTGCCTCGGCCCGTCTGGGCGATGCCGAGCGAGCGCTGCGTTGGGCCGCCCGCTACGAGGGCATGAGCCACGGTTCGGCCATCCTGGGCGAAACCGACCTGTCGGTTGCCATGGCCAGCGCCATGATGCAGACGGGTCTCGTCGACGAGGCCGAAGCCCAGTTGGCGTGGGCCTTCGACGATCAGCGGGCCACGAGTCCGACCGATCGCAAGCACACGAACGCCTTTGCAGTGGGAGCGGCGGTCGCCTCGGCGGCAGGCGACTTCGAGCGCGCCCATCAGCGGGCGTCGGCGGCGTTGGCGGGCGAGCCCACGTATCTCGATCAGCTCGTTGCCCATCTGTCGAGCGCGGCGGCGAGCAGCGCTCAAGGCGACCTCGACCGAATGCGGGCCGGCCTCTCCTCGGCAAAGGACGTGTTGGCGCAGACCGACGACAAGGTCTCGCCTCTCCTCGTGTCGTTGGTCGAGGCCATCGTCACCGGCAACGACACGACCGTCGTCGAGCACGAGATCACCGCCATGGGCATCGATCCCACCGGGTGGCGTCGGAGCTGGACCCTCGCTGCCCGCCCCGGAGCCACCGAGCCGACCTCCGTCTGACGCGGCGATCTCGCCGGCGTCGAACGGAGGCGCTGGCGTCAGGCCGGCTGCCTGGTGAGTCGCAGGTACGGCTTCTTCTCGTCCCAGCCGCCCGGGAACAACTCGCTTGCCTGGTCGTTGGACAGCGACGGTGAGATGATGACGTCGTCGCCTGGGGTCCAGTTGACCGGTGTTGCCACCTTGTGGCCATCGGTGAGCTGAAGTGAGTCGATCACGCGAAGGATTTCGTTGAAGTTGCGACCGGTCGACGCCGGGTAGGTCAGCGTGAGACGCACGGTGTTGCTCGGATCGATCACGAAGACCGACCGCACGGTCAGGGTGTCACTGGCGTTGGGGTGGATCATGTCGTAGAGATCGGCGACCTTGCGGTCGGCGTCGCCGATGATCGGGAAGTTGATCGCGGTGCCCTGGGTCTCCTCGATGTCGCCCACCCAGCCGTGGTGACTGTCGACGTCGTCGACGCTGACGGCGATGGCCTTCACGTTGCGCTTGTCGAACTCGTCTTTGAGCTTGGCGGTGAAACCGAGTTCGGTGGTGCAGACCGGGGTGTAGTCCTTCGGGTGCGAGAAGAGGACGGCCCAGGAGCCCTCCTTCCAGGCGTGGAACGAGAGGTCACCCTCGGTGGTGGGAGCGGTGAAGTCGGGAGCGAGGTCGCCGAGACGAATGGCCATGGTGGAGTCTCCAAGCAGAAGCGGGTGGTGTCCGCTGGAGCGTACGCACTATTCAGGCAAAAGGCGATCGGAAAAGTCGGAATTTGGCTTGAGCTGCGAAAACGTTTGAATTCGCGTCGGGTTTCAGCTCAGATGCTGGTGAGCGAGCACGTGATCGACGATGTGTTCGCCGATGGCAAGCGACGCCGTGGCGGCGGGCGACGGCGCATTGAGCACGTTCACGACTCGGTTCGTCTCGGCCCAGACGAAGTCGTCGAGCAGGGCGCCCTGTCGGTTGACCGCCTGGGCTCGGACACCGGCAGGGCTCGCAACGAGATCGTCGGCGGTGATCTCGGGCACGAGACGCTGGAGCGCCTTGACGAAGGCCTGCTTGGAGAGCGAGCGGTAGTACTCCCCGAGTCCGGTTCGCCAGTAGTTCCGGGCCAGTCGCCACCAACCGGGGTTCACCATGACCTCGGCGAGATCCTTCAGATCGATGTCGCCCCAGGTGTAGCCCTCGCGAGCCAGGGCGAGCACCGCGTTCGGACCGGCGTGAACCGAGCCGTCGATCATGCGGGTCAGGTGGACGCCGAGGAAGGGGAAATCGGGATCTGGCACGGGATAGATCAGCGTGTTGACCAGGTGCCGCCGATGCTCGGCCAGTTCGTAGTACTCACCCCGGAAGGGCATGATCCGCTCGGTGGTGTCGGGCTCGGTCATCCGCGCCAAGCGATCGCTGAAGAGGCCGCCGCAGGTGATGACCATCCTGGCTTCGACGTCGCCGCGGTCGGTGCTGACCCGAACGACGTCGGACCGCTCGTCGATGTCGGTCACGGTGGTGCCGGTGCGGATCTCGCCTCCGGCGTCGGTGATGAGGTCGGCGAGCTTACGGCAGACCGCCCGGTAGTCGGTGATACCGGCGGCCGGAACGTGCAGCGCGGCGATGCCGGCGGCATGCGGTTCGCGCTCGTGGAGCTCTCCGATGTCGATCCGTCTCGCCTCGACCCCGTTCGCAGCGGCCCGCTCCTGGAGCACATCGAGACGGGGCAGATCGGCCTCTTCGGTCGCAACGATCACCTTCGAGCAGATGTCGTAGTCGATGTCGTGTTCCTCGCAGAAGGCCACCATCTGGGCCCGACCCTCGGTCGAGGTCTTTGCCTTGAGGCTGCCGGGCTTGTAGTAGATGCCCGAATGCAGCACGCCGGAGTTGTGGCCGGTCTGGTGGCCGGCGACGTGCGGCTCCTTCTCGATCAGGACGATCGAGGTGTCGGGACGGGTCGCGAGCAGCTTGTAGGCCGAGGCCAGCCCGACGATGCCGCCGCCGACCACGACGACGTCGGCCCGCTGCCGGTTGGATCCGGCGCCAGTCGTCGATGGTGCTTCACTGCTGATGTTGCTCATGATGGGCTCCTCGGGCGTTCGCAGGCTGTCGGGTGTGCGAGCGATCGCGAGACCCAGGGTACCCACCCGGTGGTGTCGGCTTCGAGGACGGTGGCTGGGTGAATCTCTGGGTGCGGCGGCTGTGGCCGAGGTTCGTTGGGTGCCTAGCCCGCTGCGGTGGTCTCCGTGGTGGCCACGGTGGTCGGAGGGATCGAGAGCTCCTGTCCGACCACGATCGAGTTCACGTCGGTGATGGCGTTGAAATCGGCCAACTCCTGGGTGCTGACACCGAATCGGCTGGCGATCACCGAGAGCGAGTCACCCGACTGCACGACGTAGTTGACCTGGGTCGTCGTGGGGGGAGGCGGCGTCGTGGAAGGCGCCACCGTTGTCGAGACCGACGAAGGGGTGACCTCGACGCCGGCGACGTCGGCACCATCGTCGGCGCGACCACACGCAGCGAGAGCGAGCGCGATGCCTCCGAGCATCGCCAGCCGCTGTGCCTTGCCTCGCCCCATACCGGTGTCCCTTCGCTGTAGACCTCACGGTGAGTATTGCTCATCCACGCTCTCCGTGCTCGCTGCCGAGGGGTGGAATTCGTCGAATGCCCGTACGCGGTGGCCCTCGCAGGATTTCAACTCGTGGTCAACGACGTTTGCCGCCGCGACGGCCGCTCCGGCGCTTGCCTGCCTTCTGGGGTCGTTCGGCATTGTGCTTGCGGTCGGCGTCGGCGCGATCACGATGTTCCGAACGGCGGCTGAACTCTTCGAGCTGTTCCTCTTGGAGGTCCATCTCGGCCATCAGCTCGCGCCAGTGATCGAGTCGACGCTCGGTGATCGTGCCGTCACTGCGCGCCTCACGCACGCCACAGCCGGGTTCGCGTTGGTGCTCACAGTCGGTGAAACGACAGTGGGCGCGGGCCTCGGTGATCTCGGCGAAGGTCCGGTCGATGCCGTCATAGGCCTGCCACAGGCCGATCTCCCTGATCCCGGGAGTGTCGACGCCGATGCCGCCGTCGGGAAGCGGGATCAGGTCTCGGGTGACCGTGGTGTGGCGTCCCCGCTTGTCGGTGGCCCTGCACTTGGGCGGTGCGTTGCACCGTGCCTCCCGACAGTTCGTTGATCAGTGTCGACTTGCCGATTCCGGACAGGCCGAGCAGCGCAATCGTTCGGGTCTCGGTGAAGTGGCGTCGAACCACGTCGATGTTGCGACCGGTGACCGTCGAAATGGCGAGGGTCTCGACTCCGGGAGCGATCTTGCGAACCGAAGCAAGGGCCTCCTCGTGGTGGGCGACCTCGTCGGCCTTGGTGAGCAGAACCACGGGGGTGGCACCGCTCTGCCAGACGATGACGAGCTGGCGTTCGAGCCGGCGCAAGTTGAGCGGCCGGTCGAGACCGTGCATCACGAAGACGTCGTCGATGTTCGCGGCGAGCACCTGCGGCTCGGGCACTCGGCCCGGTGCGCGACGAGTGAGTTCGGTGGTCCGGGGAGCGATGCCGTTGATCACCGGCTCCCCATCGACATTGGCGATCGTGACGAAGTCCCCGGTTGCCGGCGCGATCCCGATGTCGCTGCGGATCGAACTCGAAGCAGCGAGGACGGTGTCGTTGCCGGTGAACACCACCGAGAAACCCCGGCTCGCCCGAGCGATACGGCCCCGCAGCTCGTGCTCGATCGCTCCGGCCCAGCGCTCGTGGTCGTCGGTCCAGCCGAGCGATTCGAGTGATGGTGACGGAGGATGCTGCTTGGTGGCCAAGGGAGATCAGATCGCTGAGGGGCTGAGTCGAAGGTGGGTGTCGAGGAACTCGAGCTGCAGGCGCAGCAGGTTTTCGGCGACGACTTCTTGAGGAGTCATGTGCGTCACGCCCGAGAGCGGCAGGACCTGGTGCGACCGGCCGGCGGCGAGGAGGGCATTGGACAGCTGCAGGGTATGGGCCGCAACCACGTTGTCGTCGGCGAGCCCATGGATGAGCAGCAGCGGTCTGGTGAGCAGGTGTGCCTCGCTCACCAGATCGCAACGCTCGTAGTGATCGGGGTGCTCCGTCGGGAGTCCCAGGTAGCGCTCGGTGTAGTGGGTGTCGTACAGGCGCCAGTCGGTGACCGGTGCTCCGGCGACGGCAGCGTGGATCCGTTCCGGACGCCGCAGGGCAGCAAGCGCAGCGAGGTAGCCGCCGAACGACCAGCCGCGAATCCCGACATGGTCGAGATCGAGGAAGCCGACCTCCTCGGCCACCGCATCGAGCGCGTCGATCTGGTCGTCGAGAACCGGAGCGGCGAGATCACCCCACACCGCTCGCTCGAACGCAGGCCCACGCCCGGGTGTGCCACGTCCGTCGGTGACGAGAACGGCATAGCCCTGATCGGCGAACCACTGGGAGACCAGGTGCGGGTTGTGGGCCTGCATGACCCGCTGGGCGTGGGGTCCGCCGTAGGGATCGAGCAGGACGGGCAACGCAGTGAGGCCATCGTGATCGCTCGGGAGGAACAGCGCCGTCTGCAAGTGCCGCTGCCCGGTGCGCAAGAACGTGGGCCGGGCAACGATCACGGGCTCGGCGCTCAGATCCTCGATGGCGAGCCTTGCCTCGCCCGGTGCGTCGACGGTGATGTCGATTCCCCGATGGCGAGGTCGCTGGGCCAGGAGCACGGACGTCTGGCCACCTCGGGCCGTCGAGTAGACGCCAGGTTCGGTCGTCCGGACGTCGATCGGTGCCGTGCCATCGGAGGCATCGAGCCGGACGTCGACGATGTGCACGCTGGTCGGATCGTCGAGCGAGGCCGTGACGGTTGCGACATCACCATCGACTCGAACGATGGAACGTACCTGCACGTGGTCGGGCGTCACCGCCACACCATCGACGACGAGCCGACGAGCGGCGTCGACGTCTTCGACCGTCAGGAGGCGTGAACCCGCCCAGGTGGGCGAACCGGGGATCAGCTCGACCCAGACCGGGTCCTCGATGGTCCGCTCGACGGTGAGTTGGTTGGTTTGGCCGACCGAGACGATCTCGACCGTGCGTTGGTCTCGGGTCTGGCGAATGACGAGTGGCTCGTGGCCCTTCGACCACACCACGTTGGCGAGGTACTCGAACGAGGATGGCGGCGAGCCGGCCCAGTCGATGGTGCCGGTGCGCTCGACCGTCAGCTGCCCAGCGTCGTTGCCGACGGTGAACCGAGCGAGTTGCACGTCGGCGTTGGTCGAGCCGGCGGCTGGGTAGCGAATGGGTCGGGGCTCACGCTGCGGATGGGCCGGATCGGCGATCCACCACACCGGTACGTGGTGTTCCGCCGTTCGTTGCGCGATCAACTCGCGACCGTCGGGCGACCACCAGAACGCCCCGGGTTCGAGACATCTCTTCCCCGGCGATGAACTCGGCCCGACCCCACGAGACCAACGGGTCGGCGTCGCTCGCCACGAGGACCGGATCGTTGGTGCCGGCGCGGTCGGCAACGAACAACCCCGACACGGTCTCGCCGTCGACCGAACGGTCGGCGACGTACGCGACGGTCCGTCCGGTGGGGTCGATGACGGGGTCGAAGACGCCGCCCGAGGTCGGCAGTGGCGTCGGATCGCCGCCCGAGGTGTCGACGACGTACAGGTCGCCGCCCAGAGCGAAGGCCACCACGGCGCCGGCGTCGTCGGTCGAATACGCCACGATGCCGGCGGCACTCTCGCGGGCGCGTTCGCGCCGAGCGAGCTCGGCTGCGGGAAGGTCAGCGTCACCCGGGCCGAGTTGTCTGGGATCGACCAGGAGCTCCGTGGCACCGGTGGCGGTGCGGAGCGCCCAGAGACACAGAACGGCATCGGCGGGGCCGGTGGAGCGCAGGAACAACACGGTGTCGCCGTTGGGGGTGACACGCACGTTGCGAGGGGTGCCCAGCGTGAAACGGCGGGTCTCGGCGTATTGGCGAGGGAAGTCGGTCATCGGGTTCGAATGGCTCGATTGCGGGAGTCGATGTGAAGTCGAGCGAGGGACGAGCGTAGCTCGCTGGCGAGGAGCGGCGCGTCGGCAACGGCGCTCGGGTCGTAGTGGACGCCCAGCGCGGCGTCGTCGCAGAACGTCAGCATCGTGATGTTGCACGCCGTTCCCGCCACGGGGCCCAAGGGCGAGATCCACTCGATGCCCTCGCCGGCGAGCCACATCGCCAGCGGTGGTCCGGGCAGGTTGCTCGTTGCGATGTCGAGCTTGCGGGATTGATCGAGGGCAGCGGCCGCGGCGATGGACGTCGGCAGGAAGCCCGCCATCTGCTGGGCGGCGTCGATGCCCCGCTGGTGGGCACCGACGGCTGCTCGCCGTGCGGCCACCTGTTCCTTCACCGCCTGCAGTCGATCACCGGTCGATGCACCGACACCGGGTACGACGATGCCGAACGGGATGACGGCATTGTGGGCGTCATCGTGGTCGACGGTTCGAGTGCTCACGACCACGCTGGTGCTGACGTGCTCGAGGCTCTCTCCCTTGGCGAGGTGATAGCCGATCGCGGCCTCGGCACTCGCGGTCACGAAGAGATCGTTGATGCTGCAGCCCCGCTCGTCGGCCTGGCGGCGGAGATCGGCGAGCGAGGTGCCGAGGTGGAAGGATCGACGGTTGCGTGACCGGCGCTGCCACAGCGCAGATGCGGACGGGCGGTCGACGACGCCACCCCCGAGGAGGTTCGTGGTGGCGGCGATGTCGTCGATCAAGCCGGCGGTCCGGTTCGGTGAGCCGAGCGTGCCGACGGTGTCGACGGCCAGGCCGAGGATTCGCTCGACCTTTCCTCGGATCGCCTCGGTCATGCTCTCCTTGGTCGGTCCCGATGCCGTCGCCTGCTCGGCGAGCACCGCGGCGAGATCGATCGCCGGCTTCTCCGGCGCTTCGGCCGCCAGGTCGAACAGGTGCATGCCCAGGCTGACCAGCCCCTGGCCGTCGGCAATCGAGTGGTGCGCCTTGACCACCAGAGCGGAGCGTCCCTTCGGGAGACCGGTGAGCAGCGTCATCGACCAGGGTGGCCTCGATCGGTCGAAGGGATCGTTGATGATGCGCGTGGCAGCGTCGAGCATGGTGTCGATCCCTGCCCGTGGCGGCAGGCGAAGCAGCCGGACGTGGTGGTCCAGGTCGAAGTCGGGATCGGGCTCCCATTCGAGATCGGCCAGTGGAAGGGCCGGAGCAGACACCCGGTGATGCAGGGCAGGGATGGCGGCGACGGCGTTGGCCACCGTCGAGGTGAACCGCAGAGGGCTGGGCGTTCCGGCGAGGACCATGATCGATCCCATGGTGGAGGCAAGCATCGGATGCCGGTCGAGCTCCCACATCAGCGCTTCTACATCGGTCAATCGACGGCGCACTCGTCTCCCTGTCTTCGCAGCTGGCGTTCCCTCGGGTAAGATCCCTCATCGGTGCCACATTGGTGCCGATACCAAGGTAGAGCGATCCGTTGGAGGTCGTTCGCCAAGATCGAGAAGAAGGTGTCAAATGGTCAAGGTCTGGATCGACCAGGATCTCTGCACGGGCGATGGTCTGTGCGCCGAGATCGCCCCCGATGTGTTTTTCGGTATGGACGACGGCCTTTACTATGTGAAGGAAACGGCCGGGAACTTCGGATCCGAGAAGCTGTTCGATGGTACGAACAACCCTGCCGGCGCCGAAGGCATGGCCCGAATCCCTGACGGTGGTCTCGACAGCGTGATCGAAGCCGCCGAAGAGTGTCCCGGCGAGTGCATCTTCATCGACGTCGACTGACACCGATGACCGACACCTCGGTCGTTTCGACTGAGGTCGTAGGTCACCGACGTCGCTTCCGCTGACGTCATCGACTCCATCGAAATCGCTTCCGGCCCTGGCGCAACACGCCAGGGCCGGAGCGCGTCAGCGCTCGTGTCGGAGCGCGTCAGCGCTCGTGTCGGGGCGCGTCAGCGCTCGTGTCGCGCGTCAGCGCTCGTGTCGTCAGCGCTCGTGTCGGGGCGGGGCCGTTCGCCCCAGAGGCATGGGCCGAAGGGCTCATGATCGTGGGGAGCGGGCCGATAGGCACCGGTGAGAGCTCTGCGGCTTTGTCTCGGTGTGTTGCTCGCCACCATGGTGGTGGCGGTCTGGCAACGCCGTGAACCGGTCATCGCGGCCTACACCGAGGAGCGGGAGCCGGTGTCATTCGCCTTCGACGGTCTCGAGTTCGCCACGAGCCAGCGGGCCGATCTGGGTCCGTCACCGCTGCTGATACCGACGGCAGCCGACACCAAGGACGTGGCCCTTCCGCTGCTGCTGGCGGCCGGCGGACGTGGTGCGAGATGGGTTGCCGACCGGCTCGGTCTCGTTTGGAGGAACGGTCGGCGACGGTCTCGGTCCGGTGCCCTTTGCGACGATCCGCCTGGAGCACCACGGCGTGGCGCCTTCGGGTGGCTCGCCGATCGTCTCCTCGCTCGATGTGGTCGCCGACGAGAACGGCGACTGGGAGCTGGCCGGTGTCGGTGGAGGGCGTTGGCGAGTCCGGGCCTTCCTTTCCGATCAACTCGCTTCGACCGAGCCTCGGGTCCTGTTCGTCTCCTCCGGTGAAACAGTCGTTCTGGATCTGACCGTGGTGCTTCCCGACGCTGCGCTGGTGCTTGCTGTCGTCTCACCGCCCTCGCTCGAGCTCGAACAGAGCGCCACGGTGGCGGTCACCGTCGGTCGACGACGGGTCGACGCCGACGGCATCGTGGTCATCGACCCGATTTCGGGTGCCGGCGTCGAGATGGTGCTGGGTGCTTCGCCGCTTCGTGCCGTGTCCGCCCTGGCGGCGGTGACCGATGCGACCGGCACCGCTCGGTTCGGCGTGGCCTGTCGCGCCGTCGGCTCGACGCAGGCTTCCTTTCCTGTGACCTTGGGAACCGACGCGGGCGGCTCGGTGACGTCGGCGCTCACCACGTGCGTGGCTCCGGCTCCGCCGTCGGATGCCGACCCGGCAACGGACCAGAGCACGACCCCGACGACGAGCCCGAGTCTGGGAGCCGTCGATGGTTGACAGCAACCGATTCGTAAGGGTGGTGACCGGGCTTCTCCGCATCCTGCTTGCCTGTGCGTTGGCCGTCATCATCGTGCCGCCGGTCGCAGCGGCCGTCGGCATCACCGTGCTCCTGCGAGCCCCGCTCCCGGGCGAATTGCCCGATGAACCGCCCGCCTTCGAGGCGGTGCCGTCGCGGGCCTATGACCGCGACGGAAATGAGATCGCGGTCTTCCGTGGATTCGACCGAACCGTCGACATCCAGCCGTGGGATGTGCCACAGGTGATGATCGACGCAGTCGTTGCCATCGAGGACCAGCGGTTCTATCAGCACAACGGTGTCGACATCGAGGGCGTCGCTCGTGCTGCGAGAACCAATGTCGAAGTGGGATCGGTGGCGCAGGGTGGGTCGACGATCACCCAGCAGTACGTGAAGAACACCTATCTCTCGGGCGAGCAGACCTTCGAGCGAAAGGCACGCGAGGCGCTGCTGGCCATCCAGCTCGAGGAGGAGATGACCAAGGACGAGATCATGTTCGCTTACCTGGAGACCTCCTATTTCGGGGCCGGAGCCTACGGCGTCGGCGCTGCGTCCGAGGTCTATTTCGCCAAACCGGTCGGTGAACTCGATCTGTCGGAGGCAGCGACGCTCGCCGGTTTGCTGCAATCGCCCACCCGCCTGTCGCCGCGCGAGGACATCGAAGCGGCCGACGAGCGTCGGCGTCTGGTCCTCCAGGCGATGCTCGACATCGACCTCATCTCGCTCGATGAGTACGAGCGGCAAGCCCGACGCACGCTCTGGAGCGAGACCGATCCGTCGCCTCCGAGCGGACCGGTCACCGTGGTGGCCGCGCCGCCGCCGAAGGGTGCGACGAAGTACCCGTTCTTCGTCGACTGGATCGAAGCGGAGCTCCTGGATCGTGTGGGTCCTGACGCGCTGTACCGGGGCGGGCTGGAGATCCACACCACGATCGACCCGACGCTCCAGGCCATGGGCGACGCGGCCGTTGCTGCTCGCCTGGCGAACACCGAAGCGCCGATCGACATGTCGCTCGTTTCCCTCGACCCGCGGACGGGGCAGGTCCTCGTGATGGTCGGCGGGCGTGACTACGAATCGAGTCAGGTCAACCTGGCGACCGGCGGCAGCACCGGCTTCCAGCCCGGTAGCTCCTTCAAACCGATCGTGCTGGCGGAAGCGTTCCGCCAGGGCATTCCCGCGGACGCGCTGCGCCCGGCTCCCGGCACGTGGGTCGTCCCGGGGTGTACCGGCACCAAGTGCGCCATCAGCAACTACGACGGATCCGACCGGGGCGAGATCTCCCTTCGGGATGCCACCGTGTCGTCGGTCAACACGGTGTTCGCGATGTTGATCGACGAGCTCTCGATCAGTTCGACAGCCCAACTGGCCAACGACCTCGGTCTTTCTCGGGTCGACCCTGATGAGCCCTATGGGCCCAGCCTGGCCCTCGGCTCCGCCGAGACCTCGCCGCTCGAGATGGCGTCGGCCTACGGAACGTTCGCGGCCCGGGGTATTCGCAATGAGCCCATCGGCATCTTGCAGGTGATCGATGCCGACGGACAGATCCTCATCGATCAGCAGCTCCGACCGGGTGTTCGGGTGCTCGAGGCCAACGTTGCCGATTCGGTGTCGGACGTCCTCCAGGGCGTCGTGACCGACGGTACCGGCCAGGCGGCTTCGCTCGGAGGTCGGCCGGTTGCCGGCAAGACGGGTACCACGCAGTCGTACTGGGCCGCCTGGTTCGTCGGCTACACCCCGTCGCTCTCGACCGCGGTGTGGATGGGACATATCGATGGACTCGCTTCACTCACCAATGTCAACGGCGTCGGGCGGGTCACCGGTGGAAGTCACCCGGCAACGGCGTTCGCCGATTTCATGAAGGCGGCACTTGCTGACACCCCGGTCGAGAGTTTCGTGGTGCCGCGGCCCATCACCGCTCCCGCCTCCGACACCTATCGCCCGCTGCACGAGCGAACGATCGTCGGCACTCGCGGTCAAACGGTCACCGTCGATCCCGACTGTGACGGGCCGTGCGAGCGTTCGTTGATCCCGATCCCGGACGTCTCCGGACCGCCCCCGACGACGATCCCTCCAGCAACGACGACGTCGACCGCCCCGGTGGCGCCGACGACGACCCCGTCGACCGTGCCGAGTACGACCACGACGAATCCCTCCGATGCACAAGGAAGCGACGAATGACCTCGTCTCCCCTCAAGGACCGTTCCACCAGGCGCCGCGGTGCCCAGCCGACGGGCCGAGCGTCGACCACCGGCGAACGTCCCACCACGCAGCAGCCGGTCTCGGCGCCGCGTCGTTGGTCGTTCTTGCGCTGGTCTCGCGGGTCTGAGCCCGTCAGAGGCGTCGCTCCGATGCTCCGGCCTCCGAGTCGCTTCGAACAATGGCGCCTGCGACGGACCTGGGCGCCGAGAGGGTTCGTGCCGATGAGTCCGGGCCGTGAGAAACGGCGTCACCGCATCCTGCCTCGCACCGTCATCGGCACGTCGAGCATGCTGTTGGCGTTCGCCGTCGGCCTCGGTGGTTCGGGCGCTGCGTTCTACGCCTACTACGACGATCGACTGGCCGAGAACGAGCGGGAGATCACCAGCTTCGTCGAAGGATTCGACGAACAGTTCACCGATGCCACCGGTGCTCTCGAGGAGACACGGTCTTCCTCGATCGAAGACATCCGCGCCGAGTTGGGCCCGCTGTCGGAGTTCGCTTCTGACGCGCGAGGGGTCATCGAACTCCCCGCGATCGTCGGTCCGTCGGTCTGGACCGTCGAGACGCTCGACGACGGGGGTTCCAGCGCCATCGGCTCGGCGTTCGCCGTGACCGGCCACAACGGTGGCACCGCGCTGATCACCAGTCTCAGCGTGGTGCGAGCGTCGACTGTGGAGCCGGGGCCGAGCATCACGTTGATCAAGGGCGACCAGCGGGTGTCGGCGACACTCTGGGCGTGGGACGAGGCGAACGACCTGGCCCTTCTGGTCACCACGATGCCGATCGATCCGCTGGTGCTCGCCGACCCGGCATCGCAGACGTCGGCGCTCGGCGGCCGAGTCTTCGCCATCAGTGGGATCGGCGGTCAGGGCGCGACGGCGACCCCAGGTGTCTTGGTCGATCGCTCGGCTCAGGGGCTCCAACACACCGCGCCGCTCGGAACGTTCTTCGTCGGCGGCCCCGTCGTCGACGGTGAGGGGCGAGTCCTCGGCATGGCATCGACCGCCTATCAGCCGCTCGGTGTCTCGAGCGGTGCGGTGGCGCAGAGCCCGGATGTGGTCGCGTTCTGTTCGACGTTGCTGACCTGCGACGACACCACCGCCGGTCGGGCGCCGGTGGTCACCAAGGGCAGCGAGACCGACGACTGACGTCTTGACGGTACGGCACCGTCGACGGGCAGACGCGTGGCAGCCGCCCGGATCGCTCCGGACGGCTGCTCATCGACGCGGCCCGACTGAACTGGGCAAGCGGTTCGGGCTCGGGGGGTCCCGAACCGATGGCTTCCTAGTTGCCGTTGTTGTTGACGGCGTTGACTTCCCAGCTCATGGTCGATGTTGCGCTCAGGCTGGAGGCAGTCGTGCCGGCCTCGAGCAGCGTCGCGACTCGAAGTTCTTCGCCAGGATTGACCGCAATACCCGTGGTCTGTGCCTGGATCGGAGCGCCGTTCGAGTCGACCTGGAGTGGAGCACCGGTCCAGTTGCCCGTGTTGTCGGTCGGGAAGCCGAGGGCGGTCGTCGAGTCGATGGTCGCCGCGGTCGAGCTGAGATAGACCTCGGCGAAGCGGTCGGTCCAGCCGGTGCCTTGCGAGCCCTCCATCTTGAGCGAGACGGTCAGCGGAATGTCGCAGGTGTTCTGGATGCGGGCGACGTCGTTGTAGATGACACGATCGCCACTCATGCCCGTGACGGTGATCTTGTCTTCCTCGATGAGCACACGGGTGTTGCTCACGCTGTTGCTGGCGAATCCGACGTTGGCGCCGTTCGCATCGCTGTAGGAGCCGACGTCGCTGCCGGCCTTGGTGACCAGGCAGGTCGAGACGACACTCACGTCGGCTGACATGTAGCTCTGAATGACCATGGAGGCGAATGCCGGAGTGGCAAACACCGTCATGGCGGTGGCGGCCATGGCCGTCCTCCGGGAAATACGTCCTTTGGTTGTCATCGTTGGGTGCTCTTTCGTTGCTCAGTTGCTTGGGTTGGGTGGTTCGCACGCCCGACTCGCGTCGGTCGAGTCGCGCGATTCGGCAGGAGCCGATTGGTGCCCTGTGGGTCGGAACCCCAGGTAGACCACGGTGGCGGCGACGACGCCGGCCATGGTTTGGGCGTAGATCCAGGTGTCGATCACCGGCGGGTTCAGCGCGTGGCGGATGTACTGGTAGGCGAGCAGCAGTCCGCCCATCAGCAGCGCAGTCGCTCGGCCGTCGAGAATCTGGACGTTCTTGCGCTGGAAGGCCAGCGCCGCCATCGCTCGCAACGAGCCCAGCAACACGGTTGTTGCCGACGACCAGGTGGTGATGAAGACGAACCTGTTGAGATCACCCCGTAGCTCGATGTAGGGGAGAAGATGGTTCCAGAGCTTGATCGTGATCGTGACCCCCTGGAAGTTGGCGATCATGATCGACGCCAGGGTCTGCACCACGAAGAAGAAAATGGCGGTGCCGAGCATCGAAGAGAGGAAGTCGGCTGTAGTCCTCCTCGTGCTCCATCGGCGGCGATGCGCTGGGCACGCTTGTCGCGCGCCTCGTCTCGCAGTTCTCGGCCTCGGTCTTGGTCAGGCGGTAGTGGACCGGGCGCTGACGACGCGCAGGAACGTTGGCAGCGCTCTTGCGTTGCTTTTCCTGGCTCGATCGCATGCCTGAGCCATCGGCACACAGCGAGACCGGCTGATGAAACTCAAGGCGGATTCAAGGGAAATGAGTCGTCCGACCCATTCTGATCGATCGACGCCTTCCGAGCGACGATCGGCAGTCGATCAGTCGTTCTTGCCGAGGAGCATGATGGCGGCCAGGCCGGCGACGGCCGTGCCGAGTTTGACCGGCTCGATCGTCTTCGTCGCTTCGGCCTTCTGGCCGACCAGGCTCGATCCGCGGTTCACCGGATCGAGATCTTCTCCCTCATACGTGGCGTTCACCTCGGCCCCGATGATGACGGCGATGGCACACAGCTGGAAGAAGATGATGAGGGCGGCGATGGAGCCGAGGACGCCGTAGCTCGGAGGCATCCCGCCGGCCCAGGACAGGTAGGTGGAGAAGGCGCCGGCAAAGAGGAGAAAGGCGACGGTGCCTGCGATGGCGCCCGGATTCCACCACGGCGTCTTGTCGCCTCGGTCAGGGCCGAACCGATACAGGAAGGTGAGCGCACCGGCGAAGAGGGCGGCGAGCAGGGGGAAGCGGAGGATGTTGAGGATCAATTGGGTCGGCCCGGACAGGTTGACCTCTTCCATGAGGGGTGGCAGCGCACCGAGCAGGAAGACGAGCAGGGCAACGCCGAGGATGCCGCCGAGCGTGAACAGGTAGGCGATGCCACGAACCTTCCAGCCCTTGCGGCGCTCGATCGTTGCGTAGGCCATGCTGATCGACAACATCAGCTTCTGCACCGCGCCGGAGGCCGCCCACAGTGCGAGCACGATGCCGGAGACGAGGGCGACGATGCCACCGCCGCCCTTGGCTCCGTCGACGATGCTCTCGAGCTGCTTGCCGATCAGTTCGGCCGTGGCGGGGTCCATTCGCTGCGAAAGGCTGTCGATCTGGCTCGTGATCTCTTCTGGGTCGGTGACCAGTCCGTAGATGGTCACCAGGGCGATGAGCGTCGGCACGAGGGCGAGCACGCCATAGAAGGCGATGCCGGCACACATGATGACCACGTTGTGCGCCTTGATCCGCACCAGCAGATGCTTGCCCATCTCGACGAGCGATGGGTTCTCCGGCGGTGCGGTGTCGACGGCTGTGGCGGTCACTCCTGGTCCTCCAGTTCGACGATGTGCGCGCCGGTGCGGTCGCGTGCCTGATCCTCACCCACCCGAACGCCCTTGGCGCGGAATTTGGGTTGGGGGAAGTTCAGCCGGTCGATGACGACGGCGATCAATCCCAGGATCAGTCCGGCCCCGGCCAGGATCAGCACCGTTTGTTGCGTCATGAAGTCGCCTCTTCTTCGCTTGTCGTCGAGCAGGCTCGTCGTTGTTCTCTACTTCAGAGTAGGGCCCCGGCGAGCTCCCTCCAGGCCTCCATCGGAATCGCGGTCGGATCTTTCTGGAGCACCTGGACACAGACGTGGCTCGCACCGGCGTCGAGATGATCTTGCACCCGGGTCGCAATGGTGTCGGCGGTGCCCCACACGGTGATGGCGTCGACGACCCGGTCCGAAGCGCTGGTGATCTCTTCCTCGGTGTAGCCGAGGCGGATCAGGTTGTTCGCATAGTTCGGAAGCCCGAGGTACACGCCCATGTGTTTGCGAGCGATCTCACGAGCGGCGGTGGGCTCGGTCTCGAGCACGACCATCTGCTCGGTGGCGACGATCTTGTCGGGGCCAACGGCCTCTCGGGCGATGGCGGTGTGTTCGACCGGCACGAAGTAGGGGTGGCAGCCGTCGGCCGCGGTGGCCGAGAGCTCGAGCATCTTGGGGCCGAGCGCTGCCAGGACCCGCGACGGTGGCTCGGCCGGCTCGACGCCCCGGAACATCGAGGCATCCATACGCTCGAGGTACTCGCGCATGGTCGAGAGCGGTTTGGAGTAGTCGTGCTTGCGAACCCACTCGGTGAGGGTGTGGTGGCTCACGCCGAGTCCGAGCAGGAAGCGACCGTCGTAGGCCTCGTTGAGGGTTTTCGAGGCGTTGGCGGTCGTCATGGCGTCCCGGGCCCAGATCGAAGCGATCCCGGTGGCGACCTTCATCTGAGAAGTGGCGGCGAGCATCACAGATGCGGAGACGAACGGGTCACGAGAGATGGTCTCGGGAATCCACATCGTGGACCAGCCCATGGCCTCCACTTCGGCCATGGTGTCTCGCACCACGCCACTCGGGTGCCCGTCGAGCACGCCCTGCCAGATACCGATACGTCCGATGTCGATCACGCTCGTCGAACGTAGTCCGTCGTGGCTCGGCGCACCACCAGCATGACCGAGGCCATCGCCTGGTCGGCCATCTTCTGCTTGTACGGCATGTCCATGCCCATGTCGTAGGTGCGGACGCCGCTCGCCGCCATGCGATGGATTTCGTGGAGTTGCAGGAGGTGACCGAGGGAGAGCGAGCCCACGTCGGTCGCATAGCTGAGTTGGAGCCCGCGGTAGCGGTCGTGGCGAAGTCCGCCGGCGATGTAGCCGACATCGGTGCCGTCCACGGTGGCGACGACGCACCGAGCACGACCGGACGCCTGGAGGCGCTGCGACAGGACGCGATAGAAGGTGTTCATCGCCGGGCTCGTGATGCCGTCGCCCTGCGCCCCCTTCCAGCTGGTGCGTTCGATCTCGTGGATTCGCTCGAAGAGATCCGGGGCGTCATCGATGATCTCGAAGTCGAGGCCGGCCTCCCGGCCGCGGCGTTGGGCGTTGCGAAGATTGCGGCGGAACTTCGGGCTCCGTCGCTCGAGCCAGGCGGCAGAACCGTGGCTCAGGTCGACGAGTTGGCGGGTGATGCCCTCCTGCAGCCCGACCTCGCCGAGTGGCGCGAGGCGGTTTGCGATGGCCATCACCGTCGATCGCATGGGTGGGAGCCCGGGAACGGCCAGCGTGGCCCAGCGTTCGTCGAGGACGAGCTGTTCGGCGAGATCGCCGGCCAACGCCGCCTGGTCGGCGCCGAGGAGTGGACAGGCGAAGCCCCACAGCGGCTCGAGTCCGGCGATGAGCCCCCGGGCGTCGTCGACCATCGGATAGCGGGCGAGCAGGGCAAACCCAGACCGACTCTCGAGGAGGAGCGGCTCGGCTTCGGGAGCGAAGGCCCGATGAACGGGCTCGATCCAGTCGACGGCAGAGCACCACGGGTCGATGTCTGGTGTCGCGTCGATCGCCCGATCGACGTCGCCCGATCGCTCGATGAGCTGTTCGAGGTCGAGTTCCAGCACCGGTGCCTTCAACGCGATGCTGGAGCGGGAGTGGTCGATGCGCGCCGAATGGCTCGGCCCGGGCGCTCACCGGTGTGCGATCCATGCGCGACCACCGGGGTGCCCGCCACCCACACCCATTCGATGCCCTTCGGGTGGTGCTGCGGATCCTCGAACGTGCCGACGTCGATGATGGTCGATGCATCGAAGGCGACGAGGTCGGCGATCGCCCCGGGACGGATCACGCCGCGGTCGGTGAGACCGAAGACCCCGGCCGACCGCCCGGTCATCCGGTGGATCGCCTCGGCGAGACCGATCACGCCGAGGTCTCGGCTGTAGTGGCCGAGCACCCGGGCGAACGTGCCATACAGGCGTGGATGGGGGCGGCCTTCCAGCGTCGGAAGGCCGTCAGAGCCGATCATGATGCCCTCGGTCGCGAGAATCGCCTGGACGTCGGCTTCGCTCATGGAGTGCACGATGATAGTGGTGCGCAGGTCGGTGGCCACCACCTGATCGGCGGCATCGGCAGCGTCCATGCCGAGCTCCTCGCCGATGGAGGTGAGCGTTCGACCATTCCACTCCGGCTTCGCTGGGCAACTGGCGATGACCACGTCGTCGCCACGCAAGCCACCGAAGCCGTTGTCGGGGTCGCGAAGCGCCCCCTGTTCGACGATGGCGGAGAGGACCGTGCTGCCGGCGGTGTAGGGGTACTGGTCGGCCGCGATCACGACTCCCTCGGCTCGGGCGTCTTCGATCTGGGCGATCACACGCTCGACGGTGCCCCAGTTCTTCCTGCCCGTCATCTTCAGATGGCTCACCACCACCGGCGCACCGCTGCGCTTGCCGATCTCGATGGCTTCACCGAGCGCCTGCTCGTGGAGATCGGCTTCGTTTCGGAGATGGCTGGTGTACAGGCCGCCGGCACCGGCAACGATCGAGGCCAGCTCGACCAGTTCGTCGGTCGTTGCATGCTTGCCGGGTTCGTAGATGAGCCCGGTCGACAGGCCCAGGCAGCCGGCTCGGAGACCTTCTTCGATGATGGCCTGCATGGCCTCGAGCTGCTCGACCGACGGGGCTGCTTCGCTGCGACCCATGGCCGCCGCTCGGATCGTGCCATGGCCCATCAGCACAGCGACGTTGACCGATGCTGGGTGGGCTTCGAGCTGGTCGAAATAGCCCCCGAAACCCTCCCAGACGGGGAGCTCGGCGTCGGGGTGGAACGACTCGGCGACTCGGGTGGCTTGGCGATGGGGTGCGGCGCCCATGCCGCAGTTGCCGACGATGCAGGTCGTGACGCCGCCACAGACCTTGAAGGCCATGTCGGGATGCAGCAAGACGGCGAAGTCATCATGGGTGTGGGTGTCGATGAAGCCGGGCGACAGACTGAGGCCGCTCAGGTCGACCTCCGGCACGCCGGTGCTCTCGATCACGCCGCCGACCTGATGGATCCGATCGCCGGCGATCGATACGTCCGCGACCAGTGGTGGGCCTCCCGTGCCGTCGTAGATCGTGGCGCCTCGAAGGACCAGGGTGACCGGAGGAGTCGAACGCATGTCCGCACGCTAGTGAAGGGAACCGTGGAGCCGCACGATCGTGACGGGAGCGACCGAAGTACCGGCGAGATCACCAGTACCCTTGCGGTTCGGCGAGGCAAGGACGGCGAGTGGAACCAACAACCGATCGGAACGAACGCGACCCGCAGGAAAAGCCGCTGCGGGCGGTGCGGGATCTGTGGATGCTGTGGGTCGGTGTCGGCTTGATGCTGCTCGCGGCCATCGTCTTGCTCACCACACAAGGCGGTGACGATGAGGTCGGCTCGGCCGGATCGACCACGGTCTCGTCGACCGTCGACTCGACCGTGCCCGACGGTGGCAGCGACACCACCGCGACCACGGCCGAGCCGGCGAGTGAGCCCGTCGTCTACGTTTCACCCGGCGGGAACGATGCCGCCGACGGACGTTCTCTCGAGGCTCCCGTCGCCTCGCTGGTTCGGGCGTTCGCCGTCGCGGTTCCCGGCGACGAGATTCGTCTCCTCCCCGGCACCTACCCTTTCACCCAGCTCGAGGGCGTCGGCGGCACGGCCGACGCACCCATCTCCGTGACGGCGCCCGAGGGTGGTGTGGTGTTCGACCCGCAGAATCTGGACCGATCGGACTCGCTGTCGATGCGGTCGGTGCAGCACATCGAGTTCTCCGGATTCACCGTGCGCGGCGGTATCCACGGCACCTACATCCAGGCATCGAACAACCTGACCTTCACCGACATGCGCTGGGAAGACGTCGGCCAGGAGGGCGTGCAGATCAACGAGGGCAGCACCGATATCCTGTTCGAGCGATGCGCCGTGATCGGGACCGGCGTGCGAGAGGGCGACCTCAACGGAACACCGTTCGCGAACTTCGGCGAGGGGTTCTACATCGGTGCCGACAGTGGAGTCGACCCGGTTGCCCGCGTGACGATTCGCGATTGCGAGATCGCGTTCACCACGGCAGAAGCCATCGACATCAAACCCGGCGCGTTCGACATCGTGGTCGAGAACAACCTCGTGCACGACATCGACACCGCCAACTCCGGTGCAATCGTGGCCGGCCAGGTCTATCAGGCCGTGATTCCCCACTTCGACAGCAACCTCATCATTCGCAACAACTCGATCTGGAACGTCACGGCGACGTCCCCGTATGCCGACGGCAACGCGATCAACGTCAACACGCCGGCGCTCATCTACAACAACGTGATGTGGAATCTCCAACACCGCGGCATTCTCATCGAGGCGAAGTTCGAGAACCGCGACGCCACGCTGGTCCGGATCTACAACAACAGCGTCTTCAACGCCGGGATGACCGAGATCGAGATCCGAGAGGGCGACAACCCAGCCGACGCCCAGCTCGTGAACAACATCGGATCGACCGTCGACGGCAACATCGTCTCGTCCGCTGATCTGTTCGTCGATGCCGAGGGTGGCGACCTCCGCCTGGTCGAGGGCTCCGCTGCCATCGACGCCGGCGTCGAGGTGGCTGACGTTCCCGACGATCGAGACGGTGTTGCTCGCCCCCAGGGTGGCGGTTGGGACCTCGGTGCCTACGAAGCCGATGCCTCGCTGTCACCGACGACCGAGCCGCCGACGACCGAGGCGTCCGCCACGACGACCACGACCGCTGCACCGGCAACGACCACCTCGTCGCCTTGAACCGCCCAGTTCGTCGCCGGCGGTGCCTCGTCGGCTACTCGGCGAGCAACTGGTAGAGCCGCTTTCGGGCATCGACGAGGATCTCGGCGGCCTTCGCCACCTGGTCCTGGGTGCCGGTCGTCGCGACCTGGCGTGAGGCCGCGGCCAGACTGGCTACGGCGTCGCGCAGATCGACGGCGCCGCCCGACTGGGCGAAGCGCTCCCACACCGGTGGTTGGTCGGCGGTCTCGCCCGCCAACGCGGTTCCCGTGTCGGTGAGGGTGAAGACCTTGCGACCCTCGGCGTCGTCACTCACCACGAGGCCCTCGTCGGCGAGTTGTTGGAGGAGGGGGTAGATCGATCCGGGGCTCGGCTGCCACGCCCCACCGCTGCGGTCGGCGAGTTCACTCATGATCTGGTAGCCGTGCATGGGCTCTTCGGTGAGGAGTGCGAGCACGGCGACACGAACGTCGCCGCGGCCGACGCCATTGCGACGATGCGGGCCCCCGCGTTTGCCTCCGCCGCGACCGCCGCCCCGACCGCGGTGTCCTCCGCCTTCGCGTCCTCGGAATGGTGGTTCGGTCATGTCGGATCCTTCGGGTCGGGGTCCTCGGCGGGCCCAGGGTGGTGTGTCGAAATCGTGGTCGTGGTGCATGGTTGGCTCCTGAGGGGTTCGGCCGCGGTCTTCCCACGGCGGACGTTCGTCGATCGGGCGTCGCTGGTTGCGAGGCATGGATCTTCCGTTCGGATGCTGGCGAGAGCCTTTCTCCCGTAACAGTCACGATATATCGTGACTGTTCGAAAAGCGAGGGAACGTTCGGCGCGCCGAAGACCGCCGGCGTCAGCCACCGGTCGTCGAGACCCTGGCGCCGCATGGCGAAGCGACGGCGCCGAGAGGGGTCGACGCTCCCGCGTTGCTGTCGATTCGGGCGCCGTCGGCCTCAGGAAGTGGATTGCTGAGTGGCCGGCTGCTGTTGGGTGATGCAGTGGATGCCTCCGCCGCACTCGAAGATCGCTCGAGCGTCGACGAGGACGATCTCTCGCCCCGGATACTGCTCGGCAAGGATCGACGCCGCCTGCTCGTCGTTCGGGTCGTCGAACGAGCAGAGGATCACCGCACCGTTGCAGACGTAGTGATTGATGTAGGACCAGTCGTTGAACCGATCGCCGATCCGGCCTTGCCGCGGCCCGGGGATCTCGATGACCTCGAGTCGACGGCCCTGGGCGTCGTTGGCCGCCCGCAGGATCGCCAGGTTCTCGGCGCACACCTCGAAGTCGGGGTGCGATGGATCGAGCTGGGCGTGCGCGACGACGACGCCAGGGCGGACGAAGGCAGCGACGATGTCGATGTGCCCCCGAGTGCCGAATGGCTCGTAGTCGACGGTGAGGCCACGCGGCACCCACACCGCCTCCTCGGCCCCGAGAAAGCTGGTGACCTCGGCAGCCGCCCGCTCGGGCAGCCAGTCGGGGTTGCGGAAGGGGTCGAGTTGGACGGTGTGTGTCATCAAGACCGTGCCCTCCCCGTCGACATGAATGCCGCCGCCCTCGTTGACCATCGACGTCGCGAACACTTCGGCGCCGGCGATACCGGCAGCGAACGAGCCGATCTGTGCTTCGTCGCTCGAATCGACCTGGGGGTGACCCCACGCGTTGAAGGTCCAGTGGGTGGCGCCGAGTCGACCATCGGGATGGGTGAGGAAGGTGGGGCCGCTGTCTCGGAACCAGGCATCGTTGATCGGTGCCTCGTAGAGGGTCACCACCTCGGCGACCGAGGGGTCGAGCAACGCCTGCGCCGCCTCGATGTCACCCACGTTGCAGATGAGCGAGACCGGCTCGAAGCGGGCAACGGCGTTGGTGACCGCTATCCAGGCCCTCCGGAAGCGGTCGAGGTCGGCGCTGTTGGGAGGGCCGAAGTGTTCGTTGCTCGGAGGGAACTCCATCCAGGTTCGCTCGTGGGGGACCCACTCGGGCGGCATCGAGAAACCGTTGGTGCGGGGCGTGTTCATGGTGTCCTCAGAGGAAGTAAAGGCGGCTCAGTGACACCGACTCGACCGGATCGGTATAGACGCGCTCGCCGTTGAAGCTGACCATGCCGGTGCGATTGTCGACGTCGACGGTGCCGAGGCGATCGTTGAAGATCATGTCGGCTGGACCGATGCCGCGAGTGTTGCGCACACCGACGCGTCGTCGCCGGGTGGTCAGGTGGTCGTTGTCGGCCCCGGCAGCAGCACCGCTGACGAAGGCCACCGACAGATCGGCTGGCGTTGCTCCGTACCCGCCGAACAGTGGTCCCAACACGAGCGGTTCACACGAGTCGGTGGTGGCATTCGGGTCACCGGTGACGCCGTAGGCCGGGAACCCGGCCTTGAGCACCATCTGCGGCTTGGCCCCGAAATGATCGGGGCGCCAGAGGACGATGTCGGCGAGCTTGCCGATCTCGATCGACCCGATCTCGTGCGACAACCCATGGGCGATCGCCGGATTGACCGTCAGTTTGGCGATGTACCGAAGCACGCGCTCGTTGTCATGCACGGTCGCAACGTCGCCGGAGGTCATGCCGAGCGCGAGCTTCATGGCCGAGGCGAGTTGGAAGGTGCGGCGAACGGTTTCGCCGGCGCGTCCCATCCCCTGGGCGTCGGACGAGGTGATCCCGATGACGCCCATGTCGTGCAGCACACCTTCGGCGCCCATCGTCCCGCCACGGATTCGGTCACTCGCCATCTCGTGATCGCTATGGGAGTGGTGGTTGAGCCCGTGCGAGGCGAAGATCATCTCGTAGTGCTCGTCGAGCGCATCTCGACCGAACGGCAGCGTCGGGTTGGTCGACGAGCCGATCACGTTGGCGACGCCGGCCAGTTTGAGCACGTTCGGTACGTGGCCGCCGCCGCAGCCTTCGATGTGGAAGGCATGGATCGTACGGCCGGCGAGCACGGCGAGGGTGTCTTCGACCGAGAGGCACTCGTTGAGACCATCGGTGTGGAGCGCCACCTGGACATCGTGGTCCTCGGCAACGCGCAGCGCGGTGTCGAGCGCTCGGGCGTGGGCACCCATGTCTTCGTGGACCTTGAAGCCGCACGCGCCCCCTTCGACCAGCGCTTCGATGAGCGGCGCCTCGTGCGATGACGACCCGCGGCCGAGAAAGCCGATGTTCACCGGCCACTGGTCGAAGGCGTTGAATGCATGGCGCAGCGCCCACGGCGAGTTGACGCCGACACCCCACACCGGGCCGAACTCTTGGCCGATGATCGTGGTGACGCCGGAGGCCAGCGACGCCTCCATGATGCGAGGCGACAGCAGGTGCACGTGGGTGTCGATGGCGCCGGCGGTGGCGATCATGCCTTCCCCCGACACGATCGCAGTGCCGGTGCCGACCACGACGTCGACGTCGTCGAGGGTGTCGGGATTGCCGGCCCGGCCGATCGAACAGATGCGGCCTTCCCGTATGCCGATCGAGACCTTGCCGATCCGGTGCTTTGCGTCGACCAGCACGACGTTCGAGATCACGAGGTCGCAGGTCTCTCGAACCGAGGCTGCCCGAAGATGGATCCCGTCACGAGCCGTCTTGCCGAAGCCGGCGAGGAACTCACTGCCTCGCTGCTGCGCGTCGTACTCGATCTGGATGACGAGTCCGGTATCGCCGAGCCGAACCCGATCGCCGACGGTCGGCCCGTGAATGGCGGCGTAATCACCGGGAAGGATCTCATCGGAGTGCAGATGTTCGTGTGGCGTGTCGCCACCGCCGTGGGTGTGCGATTCGCTGCCGTGGGAGTGCTCAGTCATTTCCGCCACCGGTCGTTTCCGCTCCGAGATAGCCGAGTTCGGCTGCTCTGGTGAGGGCGGCCTCTTTTGCGCCGGGGACATCGAGAGGGCCATCGACCAGACCGGCGAAGCCGATGGCCACGCGTTTGCCGCCGATGGGGACGAGCGGGGCCGACACGCTCACGCTCGGGTCGAATCGAAGCGCCGCTCCGGCAGGAATGGCGAGGTGCATGCCGTAGGCGAGCGACCGGTCGAACCGGAGGCGCTGGTTGACCTCGAAGAAATGGAAGTGTGAGGTGATGCTGACGGGAACGTCGGAGGTGTTGACCACGTCGATGATCGTCTGCTCGCCCCGGGTCTCGGCGACGTCGGCGGGGAGGACCGCTCCTGGCGCGTCTTCGCCGAGGCCTTGGGTCGCTTGGCCGAATGGGGAGCGGACCACGACCATGCGTGTGCCATCGTCGAAGACGGCCTCCACCTTGACGTCGGTGACGATGTCGACGACTCCCGGCAACACATCGTCGACGGTGAGGATCGAGCTGCCGGCGGCCGCTGCCTCGGCGAGGCGAAGGCCGTCCCGGGCGGCTTCACAGACGGTGTCGGCGATGAGCGCGGT
Organism: uncultured Acidimicrobiales bacterium; assembly: GCA_963698395.1. Lineage (GTDB taxonomy): Bacteria > Actinomycetota > Acidimicrobiia > Acidimicrobiales > SZUA-35 > JBBQUN01. The sequence continues at coordinate 303,284 of CAVOQQ010000003.1, read as the reverse complement.
CGCTTCGGGCACGTTCAGCCGAAGCCCGCGGGCACGTCGTGAGCGGGCCAGCTCCGCTGCGGTGAAGATCAGCAATCGGTCTCGCTCGGTCGGAGTGAGTCGCATCGCCGAAGAGTAGCCCTCGCCGGGTCTGGCCGAGTGTTGGCCGGATCGTCAGGGTCAGCTCGTCAAGGCGGTGATCTGTTTCACGTAGCTGCCCATGTCGAAGTAGTCACGCCAGAGCCTGATCAGGCCGTCGTCGTCGATCTCGAAGATGCCGGCCACGGGCAGCTCGAGCCAGCCGTCGCCGATCTGGAACCGATCGAGACGCTCGTTGATCACGGTCGAGCCGATCGACCACTGCCGCGTGATCTGCCAGTCGACGGAGGTGGCATGTTCGAGAAAGCCCGCCAGCGTCGCTCGAACGCCGTCACGACCGACGATCGGGTCCACCGGCATGTTCTCGTACGAGATGTCGGGGGCCGTCAGCGCAATCGCCGCATCGATGTCCTTGTGTTCGATGGCCTGGATGAACTGGTTGACGATGCTCTCAGCTGACATGGCTGCAGTCTTCACCAGTGACCGAGCGCTTGCCAGATCTGCGGTACCGACTGCGCCGGGCGGTGGAGGCGCTGGTGATGGCTGTTGGCCGGCTGTGGAGGTTCAGATGACGGCGTCGATCGATGACCGGATGGCCCGAGCGCTCGCCAGCAAGCCTTCTCGCTCGTGGTCGGCCATCGGCACATCGACCACACCGACCGCTCCACCCCGACCGACGATGGTGGGGAGCGACAGGCAGACGTCGCCGATGCCATCGAAGTGGTGACGAGTGGAGATGGGGAGCACCGCCCGTTCGTCACTGGCGATCGATGCCAGGATCCGGGCGGTCGAGAGGCCGATCGCAAGGTTGGTCGCTCCCTTGCCTTCGATGATGCGGTACGCCGCATGGCGTATCTCGTGCAGCATCTCGTCGAGTTCCAGGTCGGCCAACGGAAGCGCCGCGCCGCCCACGTTGGCGGTCGACCACAGCGCAATCTCGCTGTCGCCGTGCTCCCCGACGATCGACGCGTGCACGCTCGAGACGGCGACGGACAGCGCGGTGGCCAGGCGATGTCGGAGCCGCGAGGTGTCGAGGACGGTGCCCGAGCCGATGACACGGGTGTGATCGACGCCGCATTCGGCTGCCGCCTGCTGGCCGATGAAGGTCACCACGTCGACGGGATTCGTCACGAAGAGCAGAACGGGATTCGGCGCCAGGTCGATGAGTTGCGGCACGAGCTCCCGGGTCATCGTGGCGTTGGTCCCGGCGAGATCGAGACGGGTCTGCCCCGGGCGCTGTTTGGCGCCTGCGGTGATCACGACGACGTCTGCGTTGCGGCACGTGCCGAGCTCGTCGCCGCCGGAGATCTGCACCGAGGGCACGAACTGCAGGCCGTGTTGGAGATCGAGCACCTCCGCCGTGGCTTTCCCGCCGTTCAGGTCGTACAGCACGAGTTCGTCGGCAACGCCTTGAATGGCGCATGCGTACGCAATGGCCGTCCCGACGGTGCCTGCTCCGATGATGGCGATCTTCATGCTCGAAGCGTAGACACCAGGGCCTGTCCTGTTGGCTCACGCGGACCGCTGCTCGTCGTCGATGCGAGCCTTTCGATCGGTGGAGCCCGATCAGTGGATCACGCCGCGATCGTCGCCTGTGGCGTGGCCGTCACCTCAGAGGCCGTCGGCCGCTTCGTCGGTAGCTCGAATCCCAGGATGGCATCGACCCTCCTCCAAAGGGGAGTTCCTTTGGGAGATCATATGGCATAGCATATGGTTATGGCTCGACGTGAAGTACTGGTCCAACTCGACGACGACCTCGTGGAACGCCTCGACGCGCTGGCCGCCGACCTCGGTACCAACCGTTCCGAGCTGATGCGCCGAGGCGCCCAAGCGGTCCTCGAAGCAGAAGACCTCGCGACCGCGGATCGCGCGCTGAAGTTGGCGTACCGCCGACAGCCAGCCGATCCCGCCCTCGTCGAGTCGGCTCGACGACTCGCCGCGAAGACCGCCCCAGCGTGGTAGCCCGCAACGACATCTACTGGGCAGACCTCGGAACGCCCGCTGGCCGCCGTCCTGTCTGCGTGCTCACACGCGACGCAGCAATCGAAGTGCTCACAGCGGTCACGTGCGCTCCCATCACGAGAACGGTTCGCGGCATCCGATCTGAAGTAGAACTTGGTCCCGAGCACGGCCTTCCCGAAGCGTGTGTCATCAGTTGCGACAACGTCATCACGATCCCCGTCGTCGATTTGGATGATCAACCCATCGGTTGTCTTGACGACGTCACTCGTGCCTTGCTCGACCAGGCGTTGCGGTACTCCCTCGACATCATGTATTGACGAATCGGCGAGCGTCAGCTGCTCTTCTGGTTCGGCCATGACTCCGTCCTTCCGCCGGTCTTCGGGGGCGGCTTCTTGGCTTGGGTCGGCCGGGAACATGGGATACCTCGCCGCTCGCGTCTGTGCTGTGCTGGGCGATGATCCCAGCCCATGCTGCGCGCGATATGCGTGGCCGGAGCCGAGTGGCCCCCGTGAACCTCCTTGACGGGGGCCACACCCTGCACGTTGGCGTCTGGGTCGCAATTCGCCCAGGCGGTCTTCAGCGCGCCTTCGCCATCTGGTGGACTCCCGAGTACGTGCAGACCGGACTGCATTGTTGGGCGCTCGAGTTGACGACGGTGACGGCCTATGGGGTCGCTCGGGAACCGACAACATGTTCCCGGCCGACCGTACGAGAAGGTGCGCCGTCGACTCGGCGAAGTGGTGCATGGCGTGTTGTGAGGACCGGCGAGAACTAGCTCTTCGATGCGGCCACGCTGCTTGGTGGAGGCTCGATCGCCGAGGCTCTACAGGTCCAGATGAAGTCGGAGTGCGTCATCGAGTTGGTCCATCAGATCGAACCCGAGTGTCCCGACGACTGGGCCGACACGCTCGATCGCAACCGACCTGGCCTGCTCGGCTTGCGCCTTGGAATCGACCGGAAGCCCGGTTTCCTCTGCTGACAGCAGAACCTGGAATGGATGGATGCGATCGATGTTCGAGGTGACCGGTACGACAGTGATCACCCCACGCCCGAGTCGTGCCGCGGTGGTGTTGGCGCCATCGTTGCTGACGACGACGGCCGGACGTGTGTTGGCAGCTTCGTTTCCGATCACTGGATCGAGGTTGACCTGTCGGATCCCGCTTCTGCGCATCAGCGGTCGGTAACGACGTTGTCCCACACGTCGTTGGAGGGGTCACCGGCCCACTCGGTGAATGCCGCGGCATAGGCGTCGGTCAGCTCCGAAGCGCTGTGTCGACGAGAACAATCCCTGCCTTTTCGAGGTTGCGTATGGAAGCGCTACCGGGGACCGCTGTCGCTGCAACGAACTCGTGCCCGTCACGCCTTGCCATGTCGATGCGCATATCGATCAACGTCCGCTGCAACCCCCTCCGACGGAACTCGAGGTGAAGAAATCGATGGTGCGAGCGATGTCGTCCTCGCTGAGCCCCAGATCGGTCCACATCAGGCGGTTGATGTATCGCTGTGAGCCGAGCGAAACGAGAAGCCTGCGGAGAATGCCTCGGTGGTCGCCTCGTGATTGCCCTGTTCGTGCATCGATCGAACGAGGAGATCTGCTGCGGCGACTTCGGAACGGGCGAGCATCGACCGCAATGTGGTGTCCATCACGACCGTCGAGTGTCCCACAGCCATCGAGACTCAGGACCCGATTTCCCAAATCGAATCACCGATCAGCGTCGCTCTGTCCCCGGCACTCGTGTGGAGCAACTCGGCCCGCAGCGACGCTCGATGTCGCGGGCTCTCAGCGTGTCACGATCCCGGCGCTCTGCGCTCAGCTACCCGCCCGAGAATGTGCGCCCGCATCCCGGCGATCGGGGGCGGTCCAGTCACGAAACGCGAGAGAGCCGAATGCTCATTCGCTGGTCGCTTTCACCAGCCTGGTTCAAGGTCGAGTTCCAATGAGATGAGCTCCACGGCACCGTCGGATGCCAGCTGACCAAGGACGGAGAACCGTGAAACGAGGATTCCGGTCGAGATCAGGAGCCGGTACTCGGGACGCCCCTCGATCAGCTCCGGAAGCTCGTCGAGCCCGATGGCGAAGACCTCGACGATCCGCAGGAGCTCGAACGTCTGAAAATCGTTGACTGACGGTTCGCCTCGTGGCCCGCGCTCGGGAGCCAACTGGGCTTCGAGATCAACGAAGAATGCCGACGTCGCCCGCACTGGGCGACGATCTTCGCTCACGACCGGCCGGGGGTCTCGAGTCTGGTGATTCGATCGTTGGCCCGAGATCGGATGCGGTCGAGGAACCCGTCGGGCACTTCGGCGAGATCTCGGACGATGCTCGCCTCGAAGACGGCGTCTTGCTCGGCCGGGGTCATCTGTTCGAGTTCGGCTGCTGTCCAGATCTTGCGGGCCATGACCACCAAGCTACCGCAGTCATATGACACCGGCCGATGGGGTGTCCCAATATCACCGTCGGACCAGCGTCGAGGACTATGGCATAAGTGTTGGTGCCGGTCGGGGGCACTCAATAGCTGCGTCCGACCGGCTCCGGAGGGGTCGGTTTCCAGAGCGCCCCGAGTCGAGGGGTTTGATCCTCGAGGTTTGCGGAATGGCTGAGTGCGTTGGTTCCCGCGACGCACGTTCGAACTCACGCTTCAACGCACGCTCGTACGCATTCCACCTGCCCGGCAGGGGGTCATTGCCCAAGGACGATGTCGAGGTCGATGTCGTGACGTGCCGCCAGGGCACGCGCAACGGCGTCGGGTGTGGTGCTCGTGTGTTCGGCGGCGGCCCGAAGGAGGACGGCGAAGGCGTCGAGAGCCCATTGCCAGAAGTCGTCTGCGTACCACCAGCTGACTTCTTCATCGATGGCGGGGTCGACTCCGGCACGGATCATCACCGCGGCGCGAATGGTCCACTTCGATTTGTGGTGGTCGGACTTGGTCCGGTGTATCCGTTCGGGCAGGAACCGTTCGCGTATCTGGTCGAACGCGATCGGGTTGGGGCGGCTTGCGCCCGAAAACTCGATCGCGTCAGCCGCAAGATCGAGCAAGACGTCGCCAGGGAAGGCGCGGTTTGGGTGATGGAGGGGGGCGAGGTTGCTCGCGATGTCGTCGAGCTCACAGCCGACCACGACGCCCTGTAGGACAATGCGGCGCACCTCTTCGGGATCGTCCTCGAGCGGTGCCGATGGTCCTGCCATTGCACGATCGTAAGCGGATGCGGAAGGCGCTGCTTGGGTCACGTCGAAGGGCGAGCGTGCGTACGCACTCTGGAGGTTCCAGCGGAACCTCCAGATGTCTCTCGATTGTGGGCTGAGCCGGAGAGTGCGTTGGTGGACCGCTGAGAGTGCGATGCGAGCGCGGCGAACGTGCGTTGCTTCGTGGGTCGATCCGGCGCTGGCTGCTGGAGGATGGGAGGCTGGCACGAACAGCCGTGTCGCGTTTGCGGGAGTTCAGATGCTCTCTGTAGGGGTGACGAGAGCCGCCGATGCAACGAGCGAGGACACGACGCATCAGTTCGACCCTTCCAGCCCCGCCCGCAACGGCCACGCCCGCCGGCCGGCCCGAGCCACCGTCACCGTTCAGGAGGCGGCAGCGATCCTCGGGATCTCGCGATCGTCGGCCTATGAGGCGGTCCGGTCGGGGACGATCTCATCCCTGCGGCTCGGACACCGTTCTGGTCGTTCCCCGGCGAGCGTTGATGCAGATGATCGACGGTCCCACCGATGACGTCGCATGAAGCGGGATGGCTGATCAGCGACGGCTGAGAGGTGGCCTCTGCTCAGCCATCGAGGAGGCTTCCGATGTGGTTGGCGGCTGCTTGATCGCCTCGATGGCCCTTGTGGGCGTAGACCTTGGCCAACGTCTCGACGTGATCGCCGATGCGGGCGGCAACAGCGGGCAGCGGTTCCCCGGGGTCGAGCTGGGTGCTGGCGTACCAGTGGCGCAGATCATGGAGTCGAAGGTTCTCGGCCCCGGGACCTTGCGGCGAAGTCGGCCAAAAGCTTGGGTCAGCCGGTTCGGATGCGTCGGCGCAAGACCCTCGGCGTCGACGCTGAGGTCGGCCAGCACGTAGGCCCGACCCGACAGCGTCGAGCCGAGCCGGAGCGCGGTACGTCGCTGCTGCTCGAGGTGGTCGACGAGCAGTGCTCGTGTGCCTTCGTCGATCGTGACCTCACGAATCTGGTGGCTCTTCGGGTCCTTCTCGAACACTTCCCAGGTCATGAGCTGTGCCATGGCGGCTCGGATCTCGACTCGGCCAGTCGCCAGACCGACGCTGTCCCAGCGGAGGCCACACACTTCGCCTCGGCGGGCTCCGGTGGCGGCCAAGAGACGAAAGGCAACGACGTTCTCCGCCCCGTACCGACCGGCTCACGTAGCGCTTTGTGCCCGTCACCGGATCACGACCGGCGAACGCCCGCACCTCCCGGTCGTCGGGTGCCCGCTTCAATCGAATGCCACCTTTGCCTGCCGCCATGAAGCGAAACCTGGCAAAGCGATGGGGCAACAGATGGGACAAACCCCGCTGAGCCGCCATCTGCACGCATTCTGAGGAAGCGATAGGGCTTTGAACAGGTGATTCGCTGAGCGCCCCCGGCAAGAATCGAACTTGCGCTCACGGTTTAGGAAACCGATGCTCTATCCACTGAGCTACGGGGGCAGGGGCGGGTGCTCGGCGGCATCAAGCTGCGTTCGAGTTCCGGCGGCTAGAGCATACGAATTCGAATCTTGGTTGGCTCTGGGTCGAGAGGATTCCGGACGTCGGTGGTGGCGGTCCGTGGCTCCATCACGCGATCAACGAGCTGTTGATCGTAGGTTGATACCGAGGACTCCTCGACACACCTGACCTTGGGCCACACTGTGCCGATGTCCTTCCACCTGAGTGACGACGGCCGGACTCGAAGTGAGTCTCGGCTGCTCGACGAGGGCCGACGACCTGAGCGTCCGCTCGCAGAGGGCGGGGTCGGCGACGAAGTGGCGTGGGCCGTCGTCGACGCTGCTCCCGACGGCATCATCGTGGTCGACGACGAGGGCACCATGCTCCTGGTCAACTCTCAGCTCGAGGCCATGTTCGGCTACGACCGCGGTGAGTTGCTCGGTCGTCCGGTCGAGCATCTGATGGACCACGCCATGGCCGGGCGGCACCGGCAGCTGCGAGGCGACTATCAGATGAGGCCGACGGTGCGGTCCATGGGTGAGGGCGACCAACTTCGAGCGCGCCGCCGCGACGGCTCGACCTTCATCGTCGAGATCAGTCTGAGCCCGGTCGCCGGTCCCGATGGCCGGTGCACCGTGGCTGCCGTGCGAGATGTCACCCGCCGACTCGAGGCCGAGGCCGAGGTCCGCGCCGTCCGGGAACGATCGCAATTGATCGACGATCGCGAGCGCGTCGCTCGAGAACTCCACGACACCGTGATCCACGATGTCTTTGCGATCGGCATGGGCTTGCAGTCGCTCGCCTCGTTCCTGACCGACGAGTGTGCCAAATCCGAGACCCTTCGTTTCGTCGATGATCTCGATGGCGTCATCAACCGCATTCGATCGGCCATCTTCGATGTCGCCGGCGAGCGGATCGCGCAAGAGGACGACGGCGAACGCTGAACCATCTCGACGTCGTCAACACCTCAGCGTCGTCGGCTAGGACGAGCCGGTGACCGACATCGGCGCCCGAGGTTTCGACCCGTGGCCCGACGTGGACGTGGACGTCGAGTCGACCACGGCCGGCGACCATCGGTCGACCGGCAGCTAACCTCGCAGCATGCCGGAACCTGTTGGCGCAGATCGAATGTCAAGGGCGGAGGGGCTCAGTGAGTGGCGCTACCTGCTCGGAAGCATCGAGGCCAGCTTCCGTGCCGTCGCCACCGACGAGATGCCGGCGTTCACCGCGGCAGCCTCGTTCGCCCAAGCAGTGGCCGAACTCGCCGATACGTCACAGCATCACCCCGACATCGATCTCCGCTACCCGGGCATGGTGCACGTGACGTTGAAGACCCATGAGATCGACGACCTGAGCGAACTCGACCTGGACCTGGCTCGTGCCATCTCGGCGCTGGCAGAGGAGCGTGGCGTCTCGGCGGTTCCGGCTTCGACCGAACGGATCGAGATCGCCATCGACGCGCTCGACATCGACGCCGTCCGGCCATTCTGGATGGCGATACTCGGCTACCGGGGTGTGGGCGGCGACGTCGACATCGAAGACCTCCGCGACCCTCAGCGGCGCGGCCCGGCCGTCTGGTTCCAACAGATGGATGCACCGCGGACGGGTCGTAATCGAATCCATCTCGACATCTCGGTCCCTCACGATCAGGCCGAATCTCGCGTGGCTGCCGCGCTCGATGCCGGGGGCGTGCTGGTCAGCGCCGAACGTGCGCGGGCGTTCTGGGTGCTCGCCGACGTCGAGGGCAACGAGGCCTGCATCTGCACCTGGCAGGACCGTGGCTGATCTCGACCACATCCACGTCTTGGCCCGCCCCGGTGCAGCCGGCAAGCGAGCGGCCTCACTGACCGCCGTCCTCGACGCCGCCAAGGCGCTCGGGTTCACCACGACCGTGGTGTCGGCTCCCACCGCCGAATCGATTCCCGATGAGCTCGACCGTCACCGGGAGACGATGCACCGCCTCGTGATCGTTGGCGGCGACGGACTGATCCACCACGCGCTGCCATTCCTCGCCGGAACCTCGATCGTGGTGGGGATCGTCCCGAGCGGCACGGGCAACGACTTTGCGCGCGGGCTTGGTGTCGGCAGCGGCCTTGCACTGCCGGCGTCCAAACGGCGCACCGCCATACGCAACGCTCTACTCGGAGCGCCGCGTTCGATCGACCTGATCGAGAGCGACGACGGTCGGTATGCCGCCTCGGTCCTGACGGCCGGTTTCTCCGGTCGAGTGACCGCCCGGGCGAACCCCATGCGGTTTCCGCCAGGCCAATCGAAGTACACGGTGGCCACCCTGCTCGAATCGGCGAAGCTCGAGCCGGTGCCGGTCCGATTTCGTATCGACGGGGAGGTGATCGAGCTCGACACGGCGTTCTTCGCCATCGGCAACACGCGGTTCTTCGGTGGCGGCATGGCCATCTGTCCCCACGCGATCGTCGATGACGGCTTGCTCGAGATCGTCATCGTTCCCACGGTCCCGGCGCACAAGCTGTTGCGCGTGATGCCGACCGTGTTCATCGGCCGCCACGTCGACGATCCCCAGGTGCTGACCCGACGAGCCCATGCGGTCGAGCTCGAGACCGACGAACCGCTCTGGGCCGATGGAGAGCCGTGGGGCACGGCGCCGGTGAGGGTCGTTGCCCGATCGCAGGGGCTCGTGGTCGCCGATTGATTTCAGCCGGCCCGTGGCACCCACTTCGAGCCGTCCTTGATGTCTTCGATCTCGAGTCCGGCCGCTTCCCATCCGCCGAACCCCGGTTCGAGGTGTGCGACGTCGGGATAGCCCATGTCTTTCATGGTCTTGGCTGCAAGCGCCGATCGGCCGCCGCCGGCGCAGTAGATGATGTAGCGGCTCTCCGGCACGAAGACGGCCCGGTAGTACTCACTCGCAGGGTCGACCCAGAACTCGAGCATGCCGCGTGGTGCATGCACCGCACCCGGGATCTTTCCCTTGAGATAGAGCTCGCGGTGGTCGCGGATGTCGACGATGATCGCCGAGGCCGCCTGCCGCTCCGCCTCGACCTGTTCGGCACTCAGGTTCTCCAACTCGGCTTTCGCCTGGTCGACCATGTCCCATGCTTTGATGATCTCTGCCATGGCGCCAGTATGTCCCGGTCCGTCCGGGGAGACCAGCGGCAGACGACATGACGGTTCAGTCGTCCCACTGCTTGCTGCGGCGTGCCTTCCGCTCGCTCCGGTGCCGCTTCTCCTTGAGACGACGTTCCTTGGCTCCTCGCCCGGGGCGAGTTGCTCGTCGGATCCGCTTCGGCTTCAGTGCCTCGGCCAGACGTTCCGCCATCCGTTCGAGTGCCGCCTCGCGATTGCGGGTCTGTGATCGGGAATCGTCGGCGACGACCCGCAGCCGGGGCCCGAACTCGCGCTCGAGGCGGTCGCGCTGGTAGCTGTCGAGCGACTCGGAGGTGGCAATCTCGAACACCAGCTCGGCCCGTGTGTTCGACGTGTTCGCATGCTGTCCGCCCGGGCCACCTGATGGACCGAAGCGCCAGGTCAGTTCGGCAGCCGGGATGGTCAGCCTGCCATTCACCTCGAGTGGGCCATCGGTCGCCATGCCTCGACCGTACCGGATGCTCGAGGGTCCTTCGCTCGGGTTTTTCGCTCTGCCCGAGCGGGTGATTCAACCCTCCGACCTTTCGCTCGGCGGCGAGGCATCGCATACTGGAGGGGCGGAGCGGGAAGGTAAGCGGGACCTATGGAATTTCCAGCCTATGAAATGAAGCGAGTTTTCGGCGTCGCCGTCGTGCTCGCCGTGTTCGGTGTCAACGGCTATCTGTTGCTGGCTGGTGACGAACCCTCGGTCGATGTCGACGCCACCACTGTCGAGCCGGTCGTTCGATCATCGACCACCACGACCGAACGCACCACGACGACTCGTCCCACCACGAGCACCACGAGCACGACGGTCGCCACCACCGAGACGAGCGAGACCACCGAAGCAACGACGACCACTGCTGCCGTTGCGGCCACACCGGCTCCGACCACCAGTCCTCGCTCGGTGGCGCCGCCGACCACTCGGCCACGGGTCACGAGCCCACCGACCACGGCGGCGCCGACCACGGCAGCGCCGACGACCGCGGCAACCGTGACGATCCCGAAGGTGGATGTCACGCCGCCGACGATCTTCGATCCGCCGCCGGCCGAGTCGACCGACGGTTAGGGCCGATGGCCGGCACCGCCCTCGGGTGACTACTGCTGGGGAAGGACCCGGCCCAGCCCGTCTGCCGTCGTGCAGCTGATCTGGCCGGTACCGACCGACATCGTCACGTCTTCGCCCATGTCGACCTCGGGAGCGTCGGGGAACAGCGGCTGGCCGTCGATGCGGACGGTCAGCGTCGCCGGATCGGCGCCCTGGTCGATGAACTGCTGGCGATAGGCGTCGATGAGCACCTCTTCGGTCACCGAGTAGGCGGCTTCCATGCACTGGCTCGAGCCGATGACGGTCTGTGCGTAGGCGTAGGCCAGCGGGGTGAGCCCGAGATCGCTGTCGACCCACGGGAACGCATCGGTGAGCTTGCCGAACGCGCCCTTGGTCTCATCGACCGTGGCCGCCGTGGCAACGGCGTCGACACGGGGGCGGACGAACAGGATGGCCTCACCGGGAATGATGACCTCGGTCGAGCCGTCTCGCTTGTAGACGACGTCCGCGCTCGTCCCCTCGACACAGGTGTCGACATCGCCGGTTGCCTGCATGGTCACGGTGTCGGTGCGGTAGACCTTGCCGAACACCGAATGCTCTCGGCGGCCCTCGACCGGCACCTCGGCGTGGATCCGGGCTCGGCAGTCCAGGGCTATGGGTTCGACTTCGACGATTCGCGCCTCTTCGGGCAGGGTCAGATCGACCTGGACGTCGGCGAACTCGGGAAGGACCTGCCACGGGAATCGGATGTCGATCACGTTGGACCACACGGCAAAGCCGGCAAAGGCCACGATTCCGAGAATGGCACCGGTGAGGATCTTGTTCATGATGGTTCGGCTCCTTGGGAGGCGACGAGCGTTCGTGGGCGGCGGCACTGCATCGCCGGACATCATCATTGACGCATGCGAAGCTCCAACGGTCGCGATGCGGTGAAGAGTTCCGTCAGATCGTCATCTTTCGGGGCAGGTTCGCCCGATTCTGTTGCGAAAAGGTGACAGTCGGCGATGTCGACGTGACAGACGGCTCATCGTCGTGGGAAAGTCCCGAGTCTAGTCAGCGCCGTCGAACGGTGAGCTGGGCGGGCGGCCAATCGATGTTCCGGTGTCGTGTCCTGCACGACGGTCATTCGTCTTTTCGTCCCAGTACTGCCCTTCGGCAGCACCTCTCGGAAAGAAGCGAAATGACAGCGGCGGTATTTGAGGAGTCGGGCAACCATCGGACGTCGAGTCGAGGGCCACTCGACCAGCTGGCAGACCAGCCGACGAGCACCCTCTCGTTGGTCACCGTCGTGGTGTTGCTCGTCGTCGTCGGTCAGCTGACCTCCACGCTGCTGCTCGCTTCGGTGGTGGCCGCGCTGTACGCAATCGGCATGGCGAGGTTGTTGATCCAACGGCGCGCTTCGTTGTCCCAGACCGTGGCAATCGGACTGATTCACCTGGGTATCGCGATGCTGGTCGCCGGGACGGTCTGAGCGGTAGATCTGGCACAATGGCGCCTCGCTGGTTGGGCACTGGAGTCCTGACCTCACCCGGGAGTCACCATGCAGCAACCGATCGAGACGACCTCTGCCGCTGCTGCGTTGCTCGGTCAGCTCGGCCTCGAGGAGAAGATCTCGCTGTTGTCGGGCCGGGACAATTGGCACACCGCTCCGATCGAGCGACTCGGTGTGCCCGCGATGAAGATGACCGACGGCCCGAACGGTGCACGTGGCGACTCCATGGCCAGTGGCACACCGGCGGTGTGTATTCCTGCGGCGGTCAGCTTGGCGGCAACGTTCGATCACGGACATGGTCAGGGAGCTGGGTCGCCTGCTCGGACGAGAAACCGTGCGCAAACAGGCGCAACTCCTGCTCGCCCCCACGATCAACATCGCTCGCCACCCCATCGGCGGCCGCAACTTCGAGTGTTTCGGGGAAGACCCGTTCCTGACCGGCCAGCTCGGTGTCGCCTACATCGATGGGGTCCAGTCCCACGGCGTGGGCGCCTGCGCCAAACACTTCGTCGCCAACGACGTGGAGTACCGGCGAATGACGGCGTCGTCCCAAGTCGACGAGCGCACCCTCCGCGAGGTCTACCTCGCTCCGTTCGAAGCAGCGGTCGAGCACGGCGTTTGGTCGCTGATGGCGGCCTATCCGAAGCTCAACCAGACGTTCTGCACCGAGAGCTCGTGGCTGCTCACCGAGGTGCTTCGACATGACTGGGGTTTCGACGGTCTGGTGGTCTCGGATTGGGGCGCCACCCACCACCGATCACGACCGGTCACGGCCGGTCTCGACCTCGAGATGCCCGGTCCAGCACTGGCTCTTGGTTCGAACCTCCACGACGCCCTGAGGGCCGGCGAGGTCACCGAGGCCGACATCGACCGGCATGCGCAGCGGGTGCTCGAGTTCGTGATCCGATCGGGACGCCTGGGTCAGATGGACGAGGCTCCCGAGGTGTTCGAGGACGTGCCCGGCGAACGCAGCCTGGTGCGCTCGGCCGCGGCCGACGGCATGGTGCTCGCCCGCAACACGGGGGTCCTGCCGCTTGCGACCGACCAGATCCAGAGCCTCGCCGTGATCGGGCCCAACGCCGACCCGGGCGTCATCTTCGGTGGTGGCTCGGCGACGGTGAGGGCGGGTCACGTGGTGTCCCCGCTCGAAGGGCTGGCAGAGGCATTCGCCGGCGCCGCCGTCGAACATGCGGTCGGCTGCCTCACCCACCGCTACCTGCCACGAATCGAAAGCCGGGAGTGGTCCGTTGACGGTGTGCTGGTCGAGACGTTCGACGGCCCCGATTTCGCCGGTGACTCGGTGGCGACGCGCGCGAGCCGGTCGGTTGGCACGGTCCTCGGCGATCTTCGCACCGACGTGCCCGATCCACGATCATGGACCCAACGATGGACGGGGTCGCTCACCATCGACGTGTCCGGAACCCATCGCTTCGGTGTCATGGCAGTCGGGTTGTCCAGAGTCTTCGTCGACGGCGCCTTGGTCTGTGACAACTGGACCGACCCGCAACCCGGCGATGGCTTCTTCCAACAATCGTCGCTCGAAGTCGTTGGTTCGATCGACCTCGAGGCCGGACAAGAGGTCGAGGTCGTCGTCGAGTGGAAACCCCGGCTCGCCGAGCTGCTCGTCGGCCTCCGCTTCGGTCATCTGAGTCCCACCGACGAGCAACAGCTGTTCGACGAGGCGGTCGCCCTCGCCCGCCGCTGCGACGCAGCGGTCGTCGTCGTCGGTCTGAACGACGACTGGGAGACGGAGAGCCATGACCGTCCGATGTTCGGGCTTCCCGGCCGGCAAGACGAACTGATCAAGGCGGTCGTTGCCGCCAACCCGACCACGGTCGTGGTGGTGAACGCAGGAAGTCCGATCGACATGCCGTGGCTCGAGGACACCCCCGCCGTCGTCGTTGCGTGGTACCCGGGGCAGGAGTTCGGTGGTGCGCTGGCCGATGTGCTCACCGGGGTCGCCGATCCCGGCGGTCGATTGCCGGTCACCTTCCCGCACCAGGTGCAGCACGGACCGACCGGTCTCGACGTCCCCGGCGACGACGACCTCATCCACTATCGAGAGGGGCTGTTCGTCGGCCACCGATGGTATGACGCCCGCGACATCGAGCCGCGACTGCCGTTCGGCTTCGGTGGCTCGTACACCACGTTCGAGATGAGCGACGTCGTACTGACCGCGGCGGCCGCCGGGGCCCCGACCACCATCGACGTCGAAGTGACGAACACCGGCTCGCGTCCCGGCAAGGCCGTGGTGCAGGCGTACCTCGAACCACCTGCGGGCGCAGTGACCCGCCCGGTTCGTTCGCTGTGCGGCTTCGGTGTTGCCCGGCTCGATGCGGGTGCCAGTCAATCGGTGATCATCGAGGTGGCGCCGCGCTCGTTCGAGGTGTGGACGGCCGCCGCCGGCTGGCACGTGCCCGCTGGTGACTACCGAATCCGTCTCGGCTGGTCGAGTCGGGATCTTCCTGCTTCGGTGACGACGGTCCGCTGAGGTGACCGGTTCGGTCGGTGCTCGCGTTCGTCGGCGTCGCTCGCTGTTGTTGGCGGTCGGCGCCGTCGTCGCAGCCCTCTTCTTCGGATTCGGTTGGCTCGACCGGACCGAGGACGCGAGCCTCGAGCTTCGGCGATCGTCGCCGGATCGTCGTGGTTTCGGATGCCGGACCCGTGGTGGTCACCAGCGGCGACGAAAACCGAGCGAGCCACACCGACTCCTTCCTCATCCGACGGCCCACCATCGAGCTCGCCACCGACGGCGACGAGGCGGTGTTGCGGGTGCTGTGCGACACGATGTGGCCGTGCCGTGCCACCACGACGATCGAGGTGCAACCCGGAACCGAGCTCTTGGTGATCGCCGCCGACGGCACGGTGCAGATCTCCTCGTTCAGCGGGGATCTGACCGTGTTCTCCGATCACGACGACGTGTATCTCGGTCCGGTCTCGGGCTCGGCCCGAGTCGTCAGCGCAACCGGCAACGTTGCCGGGTTCGGGTTGCAGCTCGACCAGCTCACGGTGGAGCTCGACGATGCCGCCATGGACCTCGAGTTCGCCGCCTCACCCGAGACGGTGGTGCTGACCAACGACCGTGGTGTCGTCGACCTGGTGGTCCCCGACACGGGCTATGACCTGATGGTCTTCACCGAGGACGAACTGGCCGATCAGGTCGACCTCCAAGTGGGAACCGATCCGAACACCCCGGCGACGGTGTCGATCCGCAGCGGCGGCGCGGTGCGCGTGCTGCCGTTCGTCGAGTGAGCCCGGTAGCCAAATGGCCGGCCGGCTGATAGTCGTGGACACGTGAACCCCGAAGACCGACGCCACCGTCTCAACGCCGTGTTGTTGGAACCCGACCCCACGGACGCTCTTTGGGAGCTCCACTCGTCGGGTGACGCCGACATCGTCCTTCCCGAGTTGGCCGCGCTCGAACTCGAGCAAGACCCGATCCACCGCCACAAAGACGTGTTGGCGCACACGATCGCCGTCACGGCGAAGACCCGCCCCGATCTGACCCTCCGGCTGGCTGCGCTGTTCCACGACATCGGCAAGCCGGCAACCCGATCCTTCGAGCATGGAGGGGTCACCTTCCGCCACCACGAGGCCGTCGGCGCCAAGCTGGCCAAGCGTCGCCTGCGTGACCTCGGTTACGAACCGGCGATGGTCAAGGACGTCGCCGAACTGGTGCGCCTGTCGGGCCGATTCAAGGGCTACGGCGACGGCTGGAGCGACTCGGCCGTTCGTCGCTACACCCGTGACGCAGGCCACCTGTTCGGCCTGCTCAACGAACTCGTCCGCGCCGACTGCACCACTCGCAACCGGGCGAAGGAGGCCCGTCTCCACGAACTGATCGACGATCTGGAACGCCGGGTCATCCGGTTGGCCAGGGAAGCCCAGGAGGCGGCCGAGCGTCCCCAGCTCGACGGGAAGGCCGTCATGGAGATGCTCGACCTCCCTGCCGGCCCCGAGGTCGGCAAGGCCTTGGCGTTCCTCCTCGAGCTCAAGCGGACCGAGGGCGAACTGGACGACGAGGAGATCGAAGCTCGGCTTCGTGCCTGGTGGGAGCAGCGCTCCATTGCCCAGTCCTGACCCGACACCGTTCGAAGCGGCGGTGATCGCTGTGCTTGCTGCCACCGTGCCCGGCGATGTCATGAGCTACGGCGAGGTGGCAGCGGAGGCGGGGTTTCCCGGAGCAGCCCGAGCGGTCGGCGGTGTTCTACGGCGGCACGAGGGTTTGCCGTGGTGGCGTGTCGTCGCGGCCAACGGCCGGATCATTCCGCACGATCCCGCCGAGCATGCCCGACGCCTCGCCGCCGAAGGAGTCATGGTCGTCGACGGGCGGGTTCAGCCCCGCAGCGAGTAGCCGAAACGACGCAGCGTCGGCGCCGTGATGCCGGTGACGATGCGTCGAGCCGACGGATCGAGCTTGGTGCGCCAGGCGTCGTCGAGGCGAAGGATCAGCTCGGCGCCGCCGAATCGCAGCGGGTTGCCGGCAATCGAGTGCATGGGGGTGCGGAGCGTTGCCCGGTTGCCGTCGAGGAAGGCGAGCGCCTCGTGACCAGTCGAAAGGCCGGCGAACGCAGCGATGCGCTGAATCGTCGCAGTCGGTGCGGTGAGGAAATCTTCGTAGCGCAGCGTCATCGTCGGCACACCCAGCGACGCCAGAGTCCGGAAGCCGAGATTGTCGGTGACCCAGCGCACGGCCGTTCGCTCCGGCCGGTAGATCGGCATGACCTCATCGGGCCCGGCCTCGGGCCGTTTCACTTCTTTGGTCCATGAATAGGCGACGCCCCGGGGGTCGCGGACGAGGTGGAGGACCCGGACGTCGAGCGCGGGATCGGTCGCGAGCAGCCCAGCGGTGGAGAGATGCTTGCTGGACTCGAGCAGTACCTGGGGTTGACCGGCTGTCTCGGCTGCGCCAAGGAGCACTCGCCGGAGGTGGCTGACGTAGTCGAGCTCGTCGTCGTTCAGCCGCCGTGATCTGAGCGCCGCAAAGATCTGGGGGAGTCGACGGCTGCGGTCGATCGTCCAGCGAAGGTCGATCAGCCGGTCGAGATCGATCTGGTCCCAGCCTCCGAAGGCCGTCTCGCCGACCGATTGCCAGTGGGCGCAGGTGGCGAACGGCTCCCCGCAGCCGCATCGCTCCTGGTCACGCACGCCGCGTTCCCAGAGGTGCACCGTCTCGCCGACGGCGAACGTATCGGGTAGCTCGTTCAGCAGCTTCTCGATCAGGGTGCTGCCCGAACGGCCGAGACCTCCGGTGAACAGCACGGTTTGGCGAGTTCCGCTCACAGCCAATGCATCGGTCGGCCGAGCAACTGCTCGAGTTCGACGATGTCGTCAGCCAACATCGACCGCACCGTGGCGACGACTTCGGGATCGAGCGCCTCCTTCGGCTTCATGTTCCACGCCCGGAACTCCTGCGGTGTGAACGGGGCGAGGCCCAGGAAGCCCACGGTCTGTGCGTAGATCGATGCGGGGTCGGCGTAGAAGTCTTCGGATCGCAAGACCAAGATCTGGCTGGCAGGGTACGCACGCATCCATCGCCGGAGCCCACGAGCGTAACGACCCTGATCGACGTAGGAATGGTGTTGATGAGCGAAGCTCTGATAGCTCGGGTCGGCGAGCATCCGTTCTTCCTCACCATCGAGCCGGCTTGCTTCGGCCTCGATCGCTGCGGCGAAGCTCAGCGTTTCGACACCATTGCGTGTGCGCTCGACCCAGTGGCTGTACGCCCGCTCGACCGGGTCACGCAGGAGGGCGATGACCTTCGCATCGGGGGCCATGCCGCGAGCGCGGACCGGGGCGTGTGGGTGATGGAGGTAGTACGGCGTGGCCTCGCCGATGGCGATCGGGCGAGCTGCTCGGCGTCGGCGGAGGCCGTGGGCGAAACGGGTGGGAAAGTGCGAGCGATACCAGGCTTCGCCCCGGCCGTAGTTGATGTCGAAGAAATAGGTGCCCTTGCGGGTTTCTCGAGCGGGGAAGAGCGGACGAACGTCGGGATGCAGCAGGAGGTACCGGGCCAAGGACGTGGTCCCGCCTC
Source organism: uncultured Acidimicrobiales bacterium (assembly GCA_963698395.1). GTDB lineage: Bacteria > Actinomycetota > Acidimicrobiia > Acidimicrobiales > SZUA-35 > JBBQUN01. Next base: position 284,924 of record CAVOQQ010000003.1, on the reverse strand, counting down.
GTTTGGCCCCGATGATGAGATAGTCGGGTTCGACCCGCAGAAAGGCCGTGGCCGAGCCGTAGAGCCGGATGCCGTCGAGAACGCGTGCCTTGACCTGCCCGACCAGACCGTCGGGCGCGACATGGCGAGCTCCGTACGGCGTCATCTCGAATTCGGCGGTGCCAGGATGCACCAGGGGCGTGCGGGGAGCTATCGAGGCGTTCATGGTCGTTCGATCCGGGCCGTGTTCCTTCTCACGCATCACCAAAGCGTGACGCTCCGGGTGGCGGCGAACAATGGTCCCGGTGATTCCTTTTCGGCCGGAGCAGAGTCAGATTTACCCAAACGCTCAACTCATCGGTCCTGGCGTTGCTTGCCTTCGCGGGTATCGAGCGCTTCGAGTCTCGACCTCGACACGTCGTCAGCCATTGATCGGTCCGTCGGTGCGGTTCAGCGGCTGTGGCTCCCGACCCGATCGGTTGACGAGATACTCCGCCACGATGGCGACAGCGGTCTCTGCCGGCGTTCGCGCACCGAGATCAAGCCCGACCGGGCCATGAATGCGAGCGAAGCTCGACCGATCGTGACCGAGGTCCTCGAGACGAGTCCGGCGCCTCGCCTGGGTGTGTCGAGATCCCATCGCTCCGAGAAAGCCGATGTCGGATCGGAGTCCGGTGTCGAGCAGCGGTGTGTCGATCCGGGGGTCATGGGAGAGAATCACGATGGCGTCGGCCGGTCCCGCCGAGGCGATGAACTCCTGGCCTGTCACCAGTGCATCGTCGGCCGTCATCTGCCATCCGATCAGTTCACCCTGGGCAAGGATCGCCTCGGCGACAGGACCCGAGCCCACCACGTGACCTCGCGGTCGGGGTACGAGCGTGGCGATCGCCACCTCGTCGCCGAGCAGTTCCAGCACGGCGGTATCGGATTGGCCGGTGTCGAGGAGGCGGCGAGCCTCCTGCGTGACCGTGTCATCGATCTCGCCGGCTGCCGACAGTGTGCCTTCGACGGTCTGTTTCGTGATGACCATGGTGGAACTGATGGAACCGGCCGGTGACAGGCGGGTGGCCAGCGCCACGGGAGCCGCCGATTCGATCGACGCTCGAAACAGGGCCGGGAGGTCGGCCATGGGAGTGAGCAAGAGGCGGGCGGTTCCTCCGCACAGGAGCCCGGCAGCGTCGGCATCGGGGTCGGACACGTTTCCCGTTACGAGCTGACGGCCCTGATCGGTGGCGAACGCCGCCCTGATCTGGGGGTCGAGAATGCCGGCGAGCACCTCGCCGTGCACACCATCGTGGTCGACCAGCGCGCCATCGGCAGCGTCGCGCCGCCCGAAGCCAGTGAGCGAGATGACGTGCACGATCGACGCCTCACTTCCGTGGTCCGACTGTCGAAGGAGAGGAAGAACCAGTGACTGCATACCCACACTCTCGCATCCTCTCGATCGCTTCGGACCGGCGCGGTCGCCAAGATGCTCTGACCAGCAGAGGATCCAACCATGTCGACCCAGAACAAGCTAGATTCCGACAGCATGGGTCTGCGTTGTGCACGATTGAGCTGTGGTGTCGAGGCTGTTGCCAGCATGCAGTTCAAGAACGACATCGCCGAGGTGCACATCATCGATCTCGCCGAAGCCGTTGCCGGCATCCCGCTGTGCGCGGAACACGCCAGGAGCCGCACGGCTCCGGTCGGTTGGGCACTGGTCGACAAGCGGACCCCAACCCAGGCCGACGTGTGGGCCACCGAAGCTCCGGCCCCAAGCGATGCCGCTCCGGCGGGCCGCCCCGCACGTCGTCGCTCCGCAGATGCGTCGGGCTTCGAGTTCGGCCGCAGGGCAGAGCCGGCCTCGGCCGAGGCGCACCTCGACGCCGACAGCCCCTTGCTCTCGCGGGCCTTCCGAGTCGTCCCCCACTGATCGCAGGGGACGCCGGTCGGGCGCTCGCTCTCGGTCGCTCAGTCGTAGGAGCTGAGCGGCGGGCAGGAACAGCTGAGATGGCGATCGCCGTAGGCGTTGTCGACTCGTCCGACCGGCGGGAAATACTTGTCGATCGTCATGCCGGGCATCGGGAAGGCTGCTTGACGGCGTGAGTAGGAACGGTCCCACTCATCGGCGATGAGCACGTCGGCGGTGTGCGGCGCGTGGCGCAACACGGAGTCGTCGATCGACACCTCGCCATTGGCGACGGCGTCGATCTCGCCCTTGATCACGATCATCGCTTCACAGAAGCGGTCGAGTTCGGTCAGGCTCTCCGACTCGGTCGGTTCGATCATCAGGGTTCCGCCAACCGGGAACGACATGGTCGGGGCATGGAAGCCGCAGTCGGCGAGTCGCTTGGCCACGTCGTCGGCGCTGACGCCGGTGGCCTCGGTGATCGGGCGAAGATCGATGATGCACTCGTGGGCAACGAGCCCATTGGGCCCGGTGTAGAGCACCGGGTAGTGCTCGCTGAGCCGCTTGGCCACGTAGTTGGCGGCCAGGACCGCGCCCTCGGTGGCTCGACGGAGCCCCTCGGCTCCCATCATCGTGATGTACATCCAGGTGATGGGCAGGATGCCCGCCGACCCGAAGGGCGCAGCGGAGACGGCATTGACCCGATGACCATCGACGCCGGCGCCGCCGATGTCGTCGACCACGCTGTGGCCCGGCAGGAAGGGTGCCAGATGGGCACCGACACCGACCGGGCCGACGCCCGGGCCGCCGCCCCCATGGGGAATGCAGAAGGTCTTGTGCAGATTGAGGTGGCTGACGTCAGAGCCGAACTTGCCGGGCTTGGCTGCGCCGACGAGGGCGTTGAGGTTGGCGCCGTCGGTGTAGACCTGGCCGCCCGCAGCGTGCACCCGGTCGCAGATCTCGATGATCGTTCGCTCGTAGACACCATGGGTGGAGGGATAGGTGACCATCAGCGCAGCGAGGGTGTTGGCGTGCTCGTCGATCTTCGCATTGAGGTCGTCGAGGTCGACGTCGCCTCGCTCGGTGCTCGCCACGACGACGACCCGCATACCGGCGAGCACGGCCGAGGCGGCATTGGTGCCGTGCGCCGACGACGGGATCAGGCAGACATCGCGCTGAGCGTCGCCCCGGCTCAGGTGGTACGCCCGGATCGCGAGCAGACCGGCGTATTCACCCTGACTGCCGGCATTCGGCTGCAACGAGATGGCGTCGTAACCCGTCACCTCGATGAGGGCGTCTTCGACCTCCTTGATGAGGGTTCGATAGCCGACGGTCTGTTCGGCGGGGGCGAACGGGTGCATGTTGGCGAACTCGGGCCAGGTGATCGGCTCCATCTCTGCTGCCGCGTTGAGCTTCATCGTGCAGCTGCCGAGCGGAATCATCGTGCGATCCAGCGCAAGGTCGCGGTCGGACAACCGACGCAGCCAGCGGAGCATCTCGTGCTCGCTCTGGTAGCGATGGAATCGTTCGTCGGTCATGAAGTCAGAGGTGCGCGTCCAAGGCGCGTCGGACAGCGGCGAGCCGGCCGGTTGCAGGCCCGGCACCGAGGCGACCGTGATGGGATCGGTGTCGGGGGCGAAGGCGGCGATGATGTCGTTCACGGTGTCGGTGGTCGTGGTCTCGTCGAACGTGATGCCGACCCGATCGTCGTCCACGAGCCGGAGATTGACACCGGCAGCTGCGGCCCGCTCGACGATGGTCTTGGCCTGGCCGGTAGCACCGACGGTGATCGTGTCGAAGAACGTCTCGGACTGCGTGGGGAATCCGAGACCGTCCAGCTTCGCGGCGAGTCCGATGGTGTGGGCATGGATGTCCCAGGCAATCGAGCGGAGTCCGTCGGGCCCGTGCCAGCAGCCGTAGGCGGCAGCGACGTTGGCCAAGAGCGCCTGAGCGGTGCAGATGTTCGACGTGGCCTTCTCTCGCCGGATGTGCTGCTCGCGGGTTTGCAGCGCCAGTCGGTAGGCCTGCTTGCCGTTGGCATCGACCGAGACGCCGACAAGGCGTCCGGGAAGCTGTCGGGCTCGGTCCTGGTACGTGGCCATGAAGCCGGCGTGGGGGCCGCCGAAGCCCATGGGTACGCCGAAGCGCTGGGCGGAGCCGACGACGACGTCGGCACCCATCTCGCCCGGCGGCGTGACGATCGCACAAGCGAGGAGGTCGGTGGTGGCGGCGACTCCGGCACCGGCGGCGTGGAGTGCCTCGGCGATGGTGGTGAAATCGAGCAGGCGACCGGTGGTGCCGGTGTGGGCAAGCAGCGCGCCGTAGACGGTCTCGGGATCGAGATCGGTGGTGGGGTCGCCGACGATCACGTCGATACCGAGTGGCTCGGCTCGAGTCTGGACGACCTCGATGGTCTGCGGATGGCATTCGGCGTCGACGAAGAAGCCGGTTCGCTTGGTCTTGTCGCCGCGGCGAAGGAAGGTCATGGCCTCGGCGGCGGCGGTGGCCTCGTCGAGCATGGACGCATTGGCCAGCTCGCAGCCGGTCAGTTCGGCCACCATGGTCTGGAACACGGTGAGCATCTCGAGCCGACCCTGGGAGATCTCGGGCTGATACGGGGTGTACGAGGTGTACCAGGCCGGGTTCTCGATCATGTTGCGACGGATGACCGCCGGCGTGATGCAGTCGTTCCAGCCCATGCCGATACAGCTGGTCAGGACCTGGTTCTGGTCGGCCAGTTCGCGCAGCCGGGCCAGCGCCCGGGTTTCGCTCAGCGCCGGAGGGAGATCGAGCGGTTCACCGGTCTGGATGTCGGCCGGCACGGCAGCGTCGAGGAATGCCGACGGAGACTCGTGACCGAGATCGGCCAGCATCTTGTCGTGATCTTCGGGGGTCAAGCCGATGTGGCGGGTGATGAAGTCGTGGGGGAGAGCGGTCATGTCAGACACCTCGAACATAGCGATGGGGGGTGAACGGAAGTTCGGCGACGACACACGGGACGTCGTTGCCTCGGACATCGGCGATCAGGCGGGTGCCGATCGTGGCGAGATCGGGCGGCACGTAGCCCATGGCGACCGGTCGTTCGACGGTCGGTCCGTGACCACCCGAGGTCACGATCCCTGCCGGTTCGCCGTCGGGTGTCGACAGCGCCGCACCCTCCCGAACGGGTCGTTTGCCCTCCGGGGCGAGCCCGACACGGATCCGTGCCGGTCCGTTCGCCAGTTCGGCGAGGACACGTGCGCCGCCGAGGAAGTTGCCGGCTTCGCGGCGCCGCTTCGGCATGGACCACACGAGGTTCGCCTCGACCGGGCTGATCGTCTCGTCGAGGTCGTGCCCGTACAGGCACAATCCGGCTTCGAGGCGGAGTGCATCGCGGGCGCCGAGCCCCGCCGGCTCGACCTCGGGTTGGTCGAGGAGAAGCCGAGCGACCGCCTCGGCAGCATCGGCGGGAATGGTGAGTTCGAAGCCGTCTTCGCCGGTGTAGCCCGAGCGAGACACCTCGATCGGCGTGTCGTCGATGTCGACGGTGATGGCCTCCATGAAGACCATCGAGGCGACCGACGGGGCCAAGCGGGCCAGTGCATCGACGGCTTTGGGGCCCTGGAGCGCGAGCAGGGCATAGGAATCGCGTTCGACGACGTCGACCGATGAGAGCAAGGCGCGGAGATGGGGCAGATCGACCGAGCGGCGGGCGCCGTTGACCACGAGCACGAGGTGGTCGCCGGCCAGCGCGGAAAGCGGGCGGGTGACCATCATGTCGTCGATGATGCCCCCATGCTCGTTGGTGAGGAGCGCGTAGCGCATCTTGCCGGGTTCGAGGGTGGTGATCCCTGCCGGCGTGATGGCCTCCAGCGCCTCGGCCACCTCGGGCCCATAAAGATCAACGACACCCATGTGCGAAACGTCGAAGAGCCCGGCGGAGGAACGCACCTGGTTCGTCTCGGCGATGGCACCGTCGTAGTGCACCGGGAGCGACCAGCCGGCGAAGTCGACCATGCGACCGCCGAGCTCGTCGTGCAACGCCGCAAGGGGCGTGGTCAAGAGACTGGATTCGGACGCTGTCGTTTCGGTCGCAGTCGTTTCGGACACGGGGGCACCTCGGAGCTCGTTGGCTGGGTGCCCCCTCTGTCGCGATACCTGAGAGTTTGGCGACCGGGGCCGCTTTCTCCTTCGGTGGCCGCTTCTCCCTGCCGAAACAGGAATCCGACGCTCTCCAGAGTGGCCAAAGACAAACGGTACGGATGCCTGAGAGTTTCCGGGGCGGTTGCTCCTTCGGCGGGCCGGCGAACCGACCGCTCTCCCGAGCGCCTATGAGGCCAAGGTAGAGGCTAGCTCAGCGCTGGAGGAGTGCGTCTACCCGTGAGTCGATTGCCTCGGTGTCTTCCTCGGTCGCCTGGATCCGGCCGAGCCAGGTGAGGGAGACTTCGCCGGCCATGATGGCACCGACGTCGGTGGTGGTCGTCTGCTCGCGCTCATCACCGAACTGCATGTCGACGTAGAAGCTGCCCTCGTGACCGATCTTGGGTTCGAGTACAGCGGTGGACATGGCTCGGGGCGGTTCGTTCCCGACCTGGGTCCATCGGCGGGTGGTGATCTCGCTCAGCTCGACGTTCGGCACGTTGATGTTGAGTACCGAGGGCTGCGACGGTGGTGTCTCGATCATCGCCTGGACGGCTTCGGCCGCGATGGCCGCGGCGGTGTGCCACTTCTGATTGGCGATGGCGTCATCCCAGCCCTGCCCTTCGGCCCCGAAACCGGTGACCGATTGGCTGACGGCGACGCCGTTGATGCCGCCGTTGCGAGCGGTCAACGCAGCGCCGATGGTGCCCGAGTGATAGACCGAGCGGCCGACGTTGGCACCGGGATTGATGCCCGAGACGATGAGGTCCGGCGCCGGTCCGAAGGCGCCGAGCCGAGCGAAGAACACACAGAGCGCCGGCGGTCCCGACACGGTCCACACCGTGTCGAAGCCGTCGAGCTTCACCTGATGGACCTCGGGGCGTGTCAACCAGAGAGCGCCGATCGCGGCGCCCGCTCCGGAGTACTCCCGGTCGGGGGCGACGATGATCACCTCACCGAAGGGCTTCATCGCCTCGGCGAGGATGTGCAGGCCGACGGAGTCGATGCCGTCGTCGTTGGTCAGGAGGAGACGCATGATCGCACGGTATCCGTGTGGCATGGTCGCCTGAGTGAACAACCGCTGAACCACGCTCGATTCGTGCCGATGCGTCTCGCTCAGACGCCGGTGACGTAGTCCTTCAGGAAGACCTCGATGTCGGCACTCGGCACGTCGTACTCGGGGGCCGGATCGGGGTCGCCTTCGGAGAAGATCGAGAACATCGGGCAGCCCTCGGATGGTCCTTCGAACGTCTCTTCCGCCACGACCTCGGCACTCTGGGCGTCACGGAGGGTCAGCTCGTAGGTCGAGTCGAAGGTCTGGACCGACCAGGAGATACCGGATTCGTCGTCCTCGTAGCCTTCGCACAGCTCGACGGGAGTAGTCGACACGCGGTCGAGACACGCAACGAGCTGGGTGGATTCGTAGCTCTCGTACGAGGTCTCCCAGCCATCGGGCAAGGTGACGGAGCTGTAGCCGTATTCGGGGTCTTCGCCTTCCAACACGACCAGCGGGTGGAGGTCGCCCTCGGGCGTATAGGCGGAGGCGGTGGCAAGACCGGTGCCTCGGCAGACCTGGGTGAATTCGGTCTCGGAGAAGATCGGCGTCACCGCGGTGGTCGTGGTTGCCTCGCCGCCCGCCGAGTCGGCGCTCTCGAGGGCGGCATCGGAGCCCGAGGAGCTGCTCGAGCCGCAGGAGGCGAGCACGACAGCCGAGCCGGCGATCAACAGACGGACGGTGTGACGAGTTTGGCGCATGGGTCAACTTCCCTCTCACGCTTGCGGCCCTCTGCCGACGAGCGAGTCTCCTGCACCATCGGTCGCAGATCGCCGTTGTTGAGTTGGTTCAGCGGCGCTGCTGTTTGCGCATCTTGCGGCGACTGTCGACGGCGGCGATGATCCCGGCGCCACGCGCCGCCGGCACCCAGTCACCCTGATCGGCAACCGGGATGGCTTCTCGGGTGGTGATGCGCACCCCGAGGTACAGCGCCAGCACCAGGGGAACGCCGCCGAGCATCACGAAGTACTCGCGGGTGCCGAACACGGCCATCAGGCCGCCGGTGATCAGCGGTCCGAAGAAGGCGCCAACCCCGCTCAGCAGGACATAGCCGGCGGATCCGGCGACCAGGTATTCGCTCGGCAGGTTGTCGTTCAGAAAGGCCAGCGACACCGAGTAGAGGGGGAAGATGGTGCCGCCGGCGAAGAACAAGATGACGAGGGCGGCGACACTGTCGGGTTCGACGAGCAGCATCGAGAAGCTGAGGACGCTGGCAGCGGAGGCGATGATGGCCAACGCCGACCGGCGATGCACACGGTCTGACCAGTGGCCGAGTGGGAACTGCAAGACGGTGGCACCGATCAGCGGAGCGAACAGGAAGGCGGACAACGAGGTGCCGGTGAGACCTTCTCGGCTGGCGTAGATGGCCGACATGCCCATGATCGTGCCCTGATTCACGCCAACGAGCATCGCAGCGACGACGCCGGGCGGCATGAGGGCGTAGAGCTGGCGAATGGGGAGCGGATTGGGAACCTCGACCGGCGGCGCCGTCGTGGTGGACAGAGCGATCGGGATCAGCGAGAGCGAGGCCAGGCACGACGCCAGGATGAACAACGAGACGCCGGCCGGATCGGCGACGTTCAAGAGCAGTTGCCCGAGCCCGATACCGGCGGTCGACACCGTCATGTACGCGGCGAGCAGTTGGCCGCGATTGACGTTGGTCGTGATGGCATTGAGCCAGGATTCGACCACGACGTACAGCCCTGCGAGGCACATGCCGGTGATGAGTCGCAACACCACCCAGACGGGCGGGCTGAGCACGACGGCGTAACTCAATGACGCAGTCGAGGCCAGCGAGGCGAGGGCGGCGAAGACCCGGATGTGGCCGACCGTCGACAGGGTGCGAATTGCCAGCTTGGTGCCCCCGAGGAAGCCGGCGAAGTAGGCGGCCATGATGATCGGGGTCCACGAGGACGAGAACCCCTCGATCTCGGATCGAACGCCGATCAGCGAACCCTGCATGCCGTTGCCCAGCATGAGCAACCCGAAACCGCCGAGGAGCGCCGTTGCTGCCGCTCGTGGTGAGGGGTGGGGTACGGCGCCCTCGTAGCTCACGGGTGCGTCGGTGTTCGTGACAGACATGTGCTCACAGGAATCTGTGCATGGCGCGGAGCCGTGAGTGGAGCGCAGGCAATCTATCCCGCCTCGGGACCGATGGTGCTCTTCGCTAGGGTCGGTGGGCATGGACGCCCAGCACCTGCCCGTCGACGCCCACCAACGGATCGAGACCCTGCTTGCCGATCTCGATCAGGCGCTTCCCGACGTGATCTCCGGACTCCACGTCGTCGGGTCGATCGCTCTTGGTGATTACCAGCCCGGCCGCTCCGACATCGATGTGATCGTCGTGACTCGTCACCCACTCGGTGGAGCCGATGTCGCGACCGTCGATGCGGTCCATCAGCGAGACCGGGCCAACGCCGCAGGACCGATGCAGGCGAGCTATCTGACCACGTCGTCGCTGGCGACCAATGCCGATCCGCAGGTGCCATCGGTTTCGCACAACGACGGCACCACCGAGTACGGCACCGATTTCGAGGTGAACCCGGTCACGTGGCGCAACCTGGTCCGCCACGCCATTGCGGTGCGAGGCACCCCGACGGGGGTGTGGATGCGCGACCCCCAAGACGAAGACATCGCTGCCTTCTGCCGCACCAACCTGACCGAGTACTGGCGGCCGATGGCCGAGCGAATCCTCGAGGAGCGTCGACCAGCGGTCGCGTCGATGCTCGAGTGGGTGGGCCTCGGTCCTGCTCGACTGGTCCACACCATCGAGACCGGCGAGATCATCTCGAAGACCGAGGCGGGTGAGCGAATGCTGCGAGCGGCAACCGAGGCCGAACGCCCGGCGTTCGAGTCCGCCCTCGCCGTCCGGCGCGGTGAGGTGCCACGTGACGCGACCCTCGACGCCCAGCTGCTGGCTGATGTTGCCGCAGCGACGCTGCGACTCAGCACGGTCTAGCTCTGGAAGTCAGCACGGTGGAGAAGGCAGCACGGTGGAGATAGTCAGCACGGTGGAGTAGTCAGCACGGTGTGAAACGGACGGGCAGCACCTTCACCCAGTTGAGGAAGGTCGAGTGCGCACCCTTGGCCTCGCCCGCCACCGCGATGTCGGGAAGGCGAGTGAGCAGTTCGCGCAGCGTGGTCGCCACCGAGAGTCGACCAAGGCGGGCGCCGAGGCAGAAGTGCGGTCCGACGCCGAAGGCCAGGTGCAGGTTGGGTGATCGGGTGAGGTCGAAGCGTTCGGGTTCGTCGAACACTGCTTCGTCACGGTTGCCGGACGGGTACCAGAGCAGCACCTTGTCACCCGCCTTGATCGATGCCCCGCCGAGCTCGACATCGCGGGTGGCGGTCCGCCGGAAGTGGAGCACGGCGTTGTTCATCCGCAGCGTCTCCTCGACGAAACCGGGGAGATGGGTGTCGAGATCGGACAGCAACAACTCGCGCTGATCGGGCCAATCGGTCAAGGCCCGAATGGCGCCCGTGAGCGTCGATCGAGTGGTCTCGTTCGCGGCGACCAGGAACAGGTACCACATCATCGCCACGTGGTCGTCGGCCATGGGCTCGCCATCGACCTCGGCGTTGACGACTCGAGAGATGAAGTCATCGCCCGGATTGACCCTCTTCTCGGCGATGACCGCGTGGCCGTAGTCGAAGAGGGCGTCCTTGGCGGCGAGGAAGTCGGCAACCGTGCCGCCGTAGTCGGGATCGTGATTTCCGATGATGGCATTCGACCAGGCATAGAAGGTGCGACGGTCGGCTTCGGCCACGCCCAGGAGATTGGCGAGGATGCGAAGCGGGACCTCTGACGCCACCTCGTCGACGAACTCGGCGGTTCCCTTCGGCGCGATGGCGTCGACCACGTCGACCGCGATCTGCTCGATCGATGCTGCGAGTCGAGCAACACCCTTCGGCCCGAAAGGCTCTCGGATCGCCTTGCGGAGCGCCGTGTGCTCGGGCGGATCCATGGCCATCAGGTTCAGGCGAGTCTCTTCGAGGATGTCGCCGCGGATGTCGGCACCGGTGAAGCCGCCGAGCCATGACGAGAAGGTGTCGGGGTCGACCGAGACGGTGTGGATGTCTGCGTGGCGCGTCACACACCAGAATCCCGGCCCTTCTCGGCCACCCTCACGCTTTGGTGGCTCACGATGCCAGGAGACCGGAGCCTGCTTGCGTAGGGCGGCAAAGGCTTCGTAGGGCGGACCATCGGCAAAGGTCGCCGGACTCCACAGGTTGATGTCGATGATGTCGGCAGCGAGTGGCGAACGGTCCATCGGGCGATCTTGGCAGGGATCAGGTTGGTCGGCCACCGGCGCTCAGCGGGTGCGCAGGACCAGGGGGAGCACGGGCCCGGTGCCGACGCCGGTGAGCTCCCATGCAGCGACGGTGATCGTCCATCGAGAATCGGCTTCGTCGTCGATCAAAAGGACCGGTCCGGCCAGCACTGCCGGATCCGTGGGAAGGCGAGTTGGATCGACCACGATGCGGCCCCGAACATTGCCGACCTGATGGGCGGAATTGGCCTGTTCGGTCTGGAACGTGGCATCGGGGATCGCCGCCTCGACCAGCGCAAGATGGACCGGCAGCTTGCCGAGCGATCCCAGGCCGGTGGCCACACCGTCGATCAATTCGTGGCGACGCCGTGACGGCATGGGACAGATCCAGGTCGGTCGCTCGTCCCACGACCATTCCTTCAACACGACCGCCAGCGAGCGGATCAGATCGTCGGGAACGGTGATGGGGTCGGCTCGGTCGGCAGCAGCGATGAGGGTGGCCAACGGGGTGCTCCATCCGCCGTCGCCGATTCTGGCGAGGGCCCGCCCCGGTTGGGCTTGGCGCTCGGCGCCGATGCGGCCCTTCGGGGGCTCGATGCCACTCGGCCACTGCTTACGCGCCTCGATGACCAGCTCGCCGCCGCGGAGAAAGGCGTTGGCTCGGCTGGTGAGATCGGGATCTGGCTCGTGGAACCAGGTGTCGCCGGTGCAGATGTCGCACCGCCCGCACTCGGTGGCCTCGTGGTCATCGAGGGATTCGCGAAGGTAACGGAGCCGACAGCGATCGAGCTTCGCCCAGGTGAGCATTTGATCGGACTCGGCCCGGCGGAGCTCGGTCAACGTGGTGGCGAGCTCGTGGTCGTACTGCCAGTCGTTGCCGGATCGAACGAAACCGCCCTTGACCCGGTTGACGGCACCGTCGACCTCGAGAATGTTCATGAGGGTGCTGAGGCGATTGCGACCGAGGTTGACCGAGGTCTCGAGCGACGCAACCGATGTCGGTCGTGAGCGATCGAGTTGGTCGAGCGCCGTGCGGCAGATGGATTCCGACGGCAGCGAGACCGATTCGAACCATCGCCAGACCGCAGCATCTTCGACGGGCCGGGGGAGGGCGATGACCTCGGCCCGATCGATGTTTCGACCGGCACGCCCGATTTGTTGATAGTAGGCAACCGGGGACGGCGGCAGCCCGAGATGGATGCAGAACGCCATGTCGCCCTTGTCGAACCCCATGCCGAGAGCCGACGTGGCCGCGAGCGCCTTGAGCTCGTTGTTGCGAAGCCCCTCTTCGAGACGCTGGCGGGTGTCGGCATCGATCCCGCCGGTGTAGGACTCGACATCGTGGCCCTGCCCTCGGAGCCAGGCAGCAGTGTCGTCGGCTTGTGCCTGCGTGAGGCAGTAGATGATGCCCGAACCGGGGAGTTGCTCGATGGTCTCGGCCAGCCAGGCCAGCCGTTGGGCGTCGTTGTCGAGTTCGACGACGCTGAGGCGCAGGGACTCACGGTCGAGTGAGGTGCGAAGCACGAGCGTGTCGTCGCCCAGTTGTGACGCGACGTCGTCGGTGACTCGCTGGTTTGCCGTTGCCGTGGTGGCCAGGACCGGTGTCCAGGCCGGAAGTTCGGCGAGCAGGCGACGCAGGCGCCGGTAGTCGGGTCGGAAGTCGTGTCCCCAGTCGGAGATGCAGTGCGCTTCGTCGCAGACGAGGGCGAACGGTTGGGACCGCATGGTGGCGAACACCCGATCGCGAAAGCCGGCGTTGGCGAGACGCTCCGGGGCGATGAGCAGGAGGTCGACCTCGTTGCGATGGATGCGGTCTTCGATGGTGCTCCAGGCGTCGAGATTGGAGGAGTTGATCGTCTCGGCCGCCAGACCGAGCTTGCGAGCCGAGGCCACTTGATCACGCATGAGCGCCAGCAGTGGTGACACGACGACGGTTGGCCCCCAACCCCGGTCGCGCAGCATTCGGGTGGCCGAGAAGTACACCGCCGACTTGCCGAACCCGGTACGAGCCACGAGCAGGGTGCGCTGACGACCGGCGACCACCGCCGCCACCGCCTCGATCTGTTCCGGGCGCGGCACGGCACCTGGCCCGGCGAGTGCTCGAACATGGTCGGCCAACTCGGCTTCGACCTCTGCTCGGGTCGGGCGAGGTGGTTCCACGGCGGTAGTCATGAACCCACCCTAGGGAACGCCAGTGACAGCAATCAGGGAGTGACCGCCCGGGCAGCGCCGCCGTCGATCCGGAAATTGGAGCCCGTGATCGATCCGGCCTGGTCCCCGCAGAGGAAGGCCACCAACGCCGCCACCTCGTCGGGCGTGGTCATCTCCTTGGTGAGCGGTGCGAGGTCCGAGCCGAACGCCTCGGCCACCGATCGACCCCCGAGCCGTTCGAGCACCTCGGGCGTGGCGATCAACCCGGGGCTCACGAGGTTCGCCGTGACCCCGGTGTCGGCGAGATCTTGGGCCAGGCTCACAACGAGACCGGGAAGCGCCGATTTCGCCGAGTAGTACTGCGGCCGCACCTTGGCCGGGCGAAGCGAACCCACCGTGCCGAGCAGCACGATTCGTCCCCAGCCCCGATCGACCAGGACCGGCCGGAAGGCCCGCACGACTCGCACGGCCGACATGACGTTTCGCTGGTAGGCCTCCAACCAGTCGTCGTCGGTGGCGGTACCCCAGCGCCCACCGGCTGCGACCCCGTAGTTGCAGACGACGATGTCGATGTCGCTGCCGATCTCGTCGGCCATACGAGTGACCGCAGCGTCGTCGAGCACGTCGGCAACCACGCCGATGGCCGAGCCGCCGGCTGCGGTGATCGCGGCGACGACGTCGTCGGGCTGACCCGCTTCGAGCCCGTGCACGATGACCGACGCACCCTCGGCGGCCAGGTAGCGAGCTGTTGCCGCCCCGGTGCCGCGGTGGCTGCCGGTGACGAGCGCGGTGCGCTGATGCAGTCCGAGGTCCATGTCACTCCAACCAGTATTCGTCGCCGGTGATGGGCGGTTCTTCTTCGATCGCTCGTCGGGGGCGTGGCTCGGCCATCGAACGAGCGATGACCACGCCGCTGACGAATCCGGCCAGGTGGCCCTCCCACGAGATGCCCTGCTGAGGAACGAGGCCGACCAGCATGGCGTAGTAAAGGAACAGCGCGACCGCGGCGGGAGCGGCGGCACGCACGCTTCGCTCGAAGATGGCGGCGCCCAGCAGAGCCCCGAGATAGCCGAACACCACACCGCTGGCGCCGATGTGATTGCCGGCACCGGCAAACGCCCAGGTGAGCAGCCCGCCCAACAGGTACGCCGCAATGGTGACCCGGAGCCAGTAGCCGAACCCCCGAATGGCAACGAGGGCGCTGAGGAAGAGGAAGGGTGCGCTGTTGGAGAAGATGTGGCGCCAGTCGCTGTGCAGGAACGGCGCCCAGAGGATCCCGTCGAGCCCGCCGGTGGCGCGGGGCACGATGCCGTTGCGCTGCAGCCGGTCGCTCAGCGCAAAGGTGTCGACGAACTCGATCACCCACATCACGGCGACGATGCCGACGACGAACCCGACCTGTCGGATGAGTGCAGCCCGTGGCGAGCTCTCGTTGTCTTCGAAGTCGTCGTACATCAGTCGAGATAGACCGGTAGGTGGCTCGGCCCTCGTAAGGTCAGCGTCGATTTCCAGATCAGCTCGTCGCGGTCGACCGAGAAGCCGGGAAAGCGCCGAACGAAACGAGTGATGGCGATGCGCCCCTCCATGCGGGCAAGGGCGGCACCGACACAGTGATGCACACCGTGGCCGAACGACAGCGGCCGCGGGTCGGGCCGGTCGAGGAGGAGGTCGCCCGCCCGGTCGAATCGACGAGGATCTCGGTTTGCGGCCCCGAGTAGCACCGTGATGTCGCTGCCCGCCGGGATCGTGATGTCACCGACCTCGATGGGGCCGAGTGAGATCCGCTGTGTGACCTGGACCGGGCTGTCGAAGCGGAGGAGCTCCTCGACGGCGTTGGCATCGCACTCGGGCCGCTGGAGGATGATGCTGCGAGCGTCGGGGTGTGCATCGATCGCAACGAGTGCATTGCCGATGAGGCTCGACGTGGTCTCGTGGCCGGCGCCCATCACGAGGCTGACCATCGAGATCAGCTCGCTTCTGCTGAGGCGATCGCCGTCGTCTTCGATCTCGAGCAGCCGGCTGAGGAGATCGTCGGCCGGTTCCTCGCGTCGTCGGTCTGCCAGTGCCATGAAATAGTCGGACAGGTCGTGGACGAGCCGGTTCATCTCACCGGGATCGAACGCATTGAGCGGGTCGACGAATGTGACCACGGTGTCGGAGACGGTCTTCAGCCACGGCCAGTCGTCTTTCGGGATGCCGAGCAACTGACCGATCACCTGGATGGGCAGCAGGTCGGCGAAGGTGGTCATCACATCGACACTCGCCGGCAGGTCCGGATCGGCGGAACGCCGGGCGAGATCGTCGAGCAGCTCCTCGGTGATCGCCTCGACGCTCGGCTCGAGCAGCTCGATCGATCGCGGGGTGAACGCACGGCTGATCAGTCTGCGAAGGCGGGTGTGGTCGGGCGGATCGATCGAGATCAGCCAGGTGGAGAAGAAGGCCAGGACGTCGTCGTCGAGCTGGTTGTAGGGACGGATCGCAAGCAGCTGGTCGCTGCGATCGACCGACGCGTTCGGCGAACGCAGGACGGCTTCACACTCGTCGTAGCCGGTGACGATGTACCCCCGCAGTCGTTGGTGGTACATGACTGGACCCTCGTTGCGCAGCCGTTGGTAGCCGGGGTACGGATTGGCTCGGCGCTCGGGATCGAACGGGTTGTAGGGAGCCAGCAGCGGCGTCAGCGCCCTCGCCATCGCCGGACGCTTGGCGATGTGGCGCAGGACCGGAAAGAGCACCTGTTCACGTCGCATGGCGACGATCGTAGTCTCAGAGAAAGTCGCAGAGAGGTCGAGCCCTCAGCCGACGATCTCGTAGATTCGCTCGACGACTCCCTTGGCCGTGGCGTTGCCGAGGATGTCGCCCTGCATCTTGTTCATCATGTAGGCGATGGTCATGCGACGATCGAGATCGTTGATGACGACCGATCCGCCCCAACCACCCCAGAAGCAGCGGCGAGCCGGTGGCATCTCGGGGAAGTTGTCGGCCTCGAGCGCGTAGCCGATGCCGAAGGTGACGTTGCTGAACAACACCTGATCCATACCGCTCGACTGTTCCTCGAAGATGCGATCGATGGTGGCGGGGGACAGGAGACGAACGCCGTCGAGTTCCCCACCGTTGGCAACGACCGACTGCACCCGGGCGACCGATCGGGCGTTGCCATGGCCGTTG
This sequence comes from uncultured Acidimicrobiales bacterium, assembly GCA_963698395.1. Taxonomy (GTDB): domain Bacteria; phylum Actinomycetota; class Acidimicrobiia; order Acidimicrobiales; family SZUA-35; genus JBBQUN01. Next base: position 268,291 of record CAVOQQ010000003.1, on the reverse strand, counting down.
GCGGCGCCGATCTCGGCCTGCCGCCAGTCGGACCGCCACGATGCCTCGGCTGAGGCCACCGGTCCGGTGAAGGTACGCACGGCTGGATGATCGGGCGGCAGGGCGCCGAGGTCGACCGCCGCGGGCGGAGGGGGCACGACGTTGGACACCCGGTGGTGATGAGCTGCCGGCAGGCCGATGTGGAAGTCGGCGTCGAGTGGTCCGGCGATCTCCTCGGCGAAGAAGGTGCCGAGCGAGCGGCCGTCGGTTCGGCGAATCAGTTCGCCGACGAGGTGGCCTTGGTTGAGGGCGTGGTAGCCCGAGGCGGTGCCTGGCTCCCACCAAGGGGCCTGCTCGGCCAGTCGTGCGGTGGCCGCAGGGACGTCGATGACGTCATCGATCGTGATCGGCTGATCCCAGGCGGACACGCCGGATGTGTGACTGAGCACATGGCGAACCAGCACGCCCTCCTTGCCGTTGGCGGCGAACTCGGGCCAGTAGGTCGCGACCGGGGCGTCGAGGTCGAGGAGCCCCCGATCGGCGGCAACGAGGGCCGACAAGTTGGTCATGGTCTTGGTGGTCGACCAGACGTTGGTGATGGTGTTCTCGCCCCACGCAACGGTGCGTTCCGGATCGGCCCAGCCGCCCCAGAGATCGATGACCGATTCGCCGTCGATGGTGAGCGCAATCGACAACCCGAGATCGTGCTCGCTGTCGATCTGCTGTGACAAGAAGTCGCTCAGTTCGCCGAAGCGACCGTCGTGCTGACCTTCGATGACGCTCATGGAGTCCCCCTGTCGCCTGTGTGGCCGCATGACCCTAATCCGCCAAGTGGCCCGCCGGCACATCGATGAACGGTCTCCGGTCCGTGCCATCATGGCGGCATGCTCATCGAGACCATACGCACCGACCTGACCGCAGCGATGAAGGCGCGTGACGCACTCACCCTCCGAACTCTGCGCTCGGTCATCGCAGCCGTACAAGAGAAGGAGGTGTCGGGCAAGGCCGCCAACAAGCTCGACGACGACGGCGTGATCAAGGTGATCGCCGCTCAGGTCAAACGGCGCGCCGAAGCAGCCGAGGCGTTCGACGCCGGGAACCGCCCGGAGAAGGCGGCCGAGGAGCGGGCCGAGGCAGAGATCCTGGAGCGCTATCTGCCGAAGGGTCTCACCGAGGACGAACTCGTTGCTCTGGTCGAGGCGACGCTCTCCGCCAACGGTTTCACCGACAAGGCCGATATGGGCAAGGCCATGAAGGCCGTCAACGCCGAGGTGGCCGGTCGAGCCGATGGCCGAGCGGTCGCCGACCTGGTGAAGGCGCGGCTCGCCTGATGAGCGCCGACGATCAACCGGCCACGGTGGGCAATCGGTCGATCGCCGCCATGCTCGGCGAACTGGCCGAACTCACCACGCTCGCCGAGGGCTCGCCCCAATCGTTCAAGGTGCGGGCGTACGAGAACGCGATGCGCGCCGTCGAGTCGGAGTCGGGTGTGCTCGCCGACATGTCGGCGGCCCAACTGGCCAAGCTGAAGGGCATCGGCACGTCCACTGCGGCCAAGATCCGCGAGTTCGTCGATACCGGGTCGGTGGCGAAGCTCGACACGCTGCGCTCGGAATATCCACCCGACGTGGTTGCCCTGAGCAAGATCCCCGGGCTCGGTCCGAAGACGCTCCAGCAGATTCGCGCCCATCTCGACATCAACGACCTCGAGGGTCTGCAGGAGGCCATTGCCAACGAGACGTTGCGAACGGTTCCCGGTCTCGGAGCAACGAGCGAAGCCAAGATCGCCAAGGCCATCGAACGCCTCGGCATGTCGGGGAAGGACCGACGAACGCCGATTGCCGACGCGCTCCCACTGGCCGAACGCCTCGTCGCCGAACTCGCCGCCCTGGAGTCGGTCACCGACGCTGCCTATTGCGGCAGCCTTCGCCGCTTCTCCGAGACCATCGGTGATGTCGACATCACCGTCGCCTCCACGGACCCGGTTGCCGTGATGAAGCAGGTTCGTGGCCATCCCGACGTGCACGACATCGTCGTGACGGGAGAAACGAAGACGTCATTCCTCACCGCCAAGGGCCTACAGGTCGACGTCCGAGTGGTCGAGCCCGAACAGTTCGGCGCCACCACCCTCTACTTCACCGGATCGAAGGCCCACAACATCGAGTTGCGGCAGCGGGCCATGGACCGCGGGCTCGTCCTCAACGAGTACGGGCTCTTCGACGCCGACGGCGAGGTCGTCGCTCGTCTCACCGAGGCCGACATCTATGAGGCGCTTGGGCTGTCGCTCGTACCGCCCCCGATGCGTGAGGCGACGGGCGAGGTCGAAGCGGCGGCCGCCGGCTCCTTGCCCACCCTGGTGACCAAGGAAGACATTCGCGGTGACCTCCACTATCACACCGACCGATCGGGTGATGGCCGCTCGTCGCTCGCCGACATGGTGGCCGAGGCCGCCGGGCATGGCTATGAATACCTGGCCATCACCGACCACGGCGAAGACCTCGCCATCAACGGATCCAACCAGGAGCAGATGCTCGAACACCGAGAGAACATCCGGTTGCTCCAGGCCGATTACCCCGACATGACGCTGCTGTACGGCTGCGAACTCAACATCGGTGCGTCGGGCGGTCTCGACTACACCCCGGACTTCCGGGCAATGTTCGACTACACGGTGGCGTCGGTGCACTCGCACTTCGACCAGGATCCAAAGACCCAGACACAGCGACTCGTCACCGCCATCGCCGATCCGACCGTCAACTCGATCGGCCATCTGACCGGTCGCTACATCGGTCGCCGACCCGGCATCGAGCTCGAGATCGACATCGTGCTCGAGGCCCTCGTGCACTTCGATGTGGCCCTCGAGATCAACGGCGCACTGCAACGGCTCGATGCGGCCGCCGACGTGGTGCGCAAAGCCGTGGATCGAGGGGTGAAGCTCGTCATCAACACCGATTCACATCACACATCCGAACTCGGTCGCATGGAGTACGGCGTGCTGACCGCCCAACGAGGCTGGGCTCCCCCAGACCTGGTGGTCAACACCTGGCCTCGAGAGCGATTCCTCGAATGGGCGGGCAGCCGCCGCTGATCGTCAGTTCTGGATCCGCTGACCTTCGCTCAGTCGCCACCGAGGAGGCTGGTGATGTCCAGGGGCTGGGCATCGGCGGGCGCCTCGATGGTCTGAGCGCTACCGAGGTCGTTGAGGTCGATGCTCACCGAACCGTTGACCGTCTCGCCACTCTCGGGGTCGACGGCGTTGGTGCCGATGGTGACCACATCGATCAGGCCGTCGGCGTCGAGGACAAGGTCGATGTCGAAGGGCTGTTCGGCCACGTCGGCAGGAAGATCGCCGGCACCGAGAGCGCGATCGGTGAAGAGGGCGAGGCTGGGGAGGTCGGCAGCCAGCGCCCGCGCTTCCTCGAGCGTCACCGTTGCTCGAAAGTGGGTGCTGTCGAGCTGCTCGACGTTCGAGGCCGATTTCACCAGCTCGACGATGCCGTTCGAGAGGGAGTCTCGAACGTCGACCGGCAACCCTGTGGTGGTCAGAAGGTCGGCGATGGCGGGATCATCGATCGCGAACCACCCGTCGCCGAGACTGAGGTAGATCGTTCCGTCGACGACGCGGACCTCCGGCGTCGCCCCGAGCGGCGAGGGAAGGTCGTCGCCGCTGATCGTGGCGGTCAGATCGGAGCCATCGAAGGCCGTGGTGAGGAGGAGCTGCTGCTCACCACTGCCGTCGTCGGCGATCACCGTGATGATGGCCGTTCCGGCCCGCGCGGCCTCGGTGTCTTCTGCGGCCGAGATCATGGCCGCGTGGGCTTCGGGCACCGAGCCGGGACCGAGCGCAACGACACCGATGCCAACGGCCGCCGCCGTTGCCGCGGCGACACCGGTGATGGCGAAGCCTCGCTTCCTGGCCCGACGAGGCGCGAACTCGTCCTTCGATGGGGCAGGACCGAAGTCGCGGATGGTGGATGGGTCGGTGGGGTGGGACGTCATGGTGATCTCCTCGAAGAGGGCGTCGGCACGCACGGCCGAGGCTGGAAGGTCGTTTGGATCGGGAATCGGGTTGGCGTTGGCCAACGCCTCGAGCACGGGATCGGCGTCGGGTGAATCGGTCATGGTCGGTCCTTCGTGAGGGCGTCGGCGAGCCGTTGACGGGCTCGGTGGAGTCGGATGCCAACGGCGTTGGTGGAGCAGTCGAGAACCTGAGCTGCCTCGACGTGTGACAGACCCTCCCAGGTCACCAGCGTGAGGACGTCTTGGTCGTCTTGGCTCAGGGTGGCGAGGGCGTCGAGCACCGGCGATGGGTCGCCGACGACTTGATTCGCCGGATCGAGCGGGGCGTCGGACGCCGTCGCCTCGTTGACCAGTCGAAGGTGGAGATGGTCCCGACGAGCTTCGCCTCGGCGTAGGTTTGCGAGCGCGTTGCGAGCGACGCCGAACAACCAGAGCCTGCTGCTGGGCGGAGGCGGGATGTCGTCGAGGCGACGCCAGGCGACGAGGAAGGTCTCGCTGACGGCGTCGTTCGCCAGTGCTTCCGGTGCTCGACGACGACAGTAGGCCGCGAGGTCGCGATGGTTGGCCTCGAAGAGGGTTCGAAAGGCCTCGGTTCGGTCGGTGGCGGTCATTGGCCGAACAGCAGGGGTGGCCGAACGCTCGAACGATGGCGAAAGGACTGACACATGGGATACGTGTCCGGCATCGTCTCGATCCTTTCGATCAGTCGGAAATCTTGTGGTCGATGCTCGGAGGGGGGATCAACCTCCACTGGGCGATCTCGTCGAAGAAGCGGTCGGCGCGCCGAATCGTCGACCGGACGAGGAAGTGGTTCGCCGTTCCACCGACGACGGCCCCGATGCCGAAGGGCAGGAGCTTGCCGATGAAGAGCGCGCTGCGGTCGGTGCCGTAGCGAGCAATCAGGGTGCGAGCGATTCTTCTATTTGCCCGCTCGAGAACATTGAGCGACACGGTGCGAGACGCCGAGACGGTACCGCCGAGTTCGGCGATCGTCTTGCCCAGGTCCTCGGCGGCTTCGTCGTCGAAGGTGAGCAGAGCCAGCACCCAACTCTTGCGCTCTTCGACGACGGCGTCGGTGTGTCCATGCACGGCCGCAACGGTGAGGATCATGTCGGTGGTCCGCGTGGCGGTCCACGCGATCTCGCTGGCGGTCAGCCCGATGGCCGTCATGGTGCCGACGCCGGGCATCGCCGCGGTGCCTCCGGCCGTGGCGCCGAGTGTGATGAGCTCGCGGAGGAAGACCCGTTCGATCGTGGCGACCCGCTCGGTCGTCGTCCCCGATGTCGCCTCGGCTCGTTCCAAGGCCTGGTCCCAACGATTTGCGACCGCCCGTTCGATCGCGGCCATGACGATCGTGCCGGTGCCGAACGAGTGCAGCCGGTTCTTCTCCTTCCTGGCCATGTCCCATTGTGCCTCGAAGGGGTTGGGGAACCAGATCGGGTCGGCGATCGTCGGAGGGGTATGAAGATCAATCGCATCGCTCTCCCCCTCGCCATGACCTTCGCCCTTGCTGCCTGTGGCAGCGACACCGCCGAGGTGACGGCCGACGACACCCTGCCCGTGACGACGATCGGTGAAGGCCCGCTCGACGATGGCCCGCTCGGCGCCGGTATCGGGGCCATCGGATCCGTCGAGGTCACCGTCACGCACCCCGACATCGACCCCATCGTCTACACCGTGGGCTGCATGGGCGACACGTTCCCGGTGACGCCGCCCGTCGACGGAGTGAACGGCCAACAGGCGTGCGAACTCCTTGCCGACGAAGCCGTCGTCACCTTCTTGACCGAGGGCCTCCCCGCCGATCAGATGTGTACCGAGATCTACGGCGGGCCCGACGAGGCCCACATCGTCGGGGAGATCGACGGCGTTGCGATCGACGCCACCGTCACCCGCAACAACGGGTGTGAGATCGACGTCTGGGAATCGATGCTCGGTCTGCTCCCCGTTGCCATCGGCGCTACCTGAGCCGATGGGTCGGGCGCAGGGTCGAGGCCTTGATGCCGTCGGCGATCGTGATGGCGAGGCGACCTCCGGCCCTGGCGCAGCGAACCGGGTGACGAACGTGTCGCATCGGATGACCCATGCCCCGGAACGGGTGCAAGAGCTGCGCCACCATGCCGTCGGGGATGTGTTCGTCGACGCCGTAGTGCTCCGGTCGCCGGTCGTTCGGCATGAAGTACGTGCCGAACAGCTGGTCCCAGGCCGGGAGGAAGACCGAGTAGTTGCTGTGGATCGCCTGCGGATCGTTGGTGTGGTGCCAGTGGTGGAACTCGGGTGTGATCACCAGCCGATGCAGGGGGCGCAGCCGCCATCGAACATTGGCGTGGAGGAAGATGCCGGCAACGATCTGGATGATCGCCAGAGCGCCGGTGAACTCGGCGGTGAAGCCGGCTGCCACCAGGAAGAAGAACGGTGGTGCCACGATGGCGCCGTCGAAGGGGTGGTTGCGAAACCCGCTGATCCAGTCGAGATGTTCGGTCGAATGATGGATGGCGTGGAACCGCCACAGCAAGGGCACCTCGTGCGACCAACGATGCACCCAGTAGATGGCCACGTCGAACAGGGCGATGCCGACGAAGGGCAGACACGGTGCCGGGATCCGTTGCACGATCGGGCGAATCGCGAGACCAGGTAGCCAGGCGAAGGTGACCACACCGACGACGATGGCGGCGGCGAGTCCGATGCCGTTGAGGAGCGGGCTGGCAAGGGCGAAGCCGACGTCGCTGGCCCACTGCGGACGGCGGATCGGTTGACCGACGTGGCGGGGAACGAGCTTCTCGAACGGCACGACCAGGACGAAGAGAGCGACGACGATGCCCACCGGTGACCGATCGATCAGCAACGATCCGGCGACGATCAGTCCGGCGGCCGCCACCGATGCGCGCCGGATGAGGCGGTCGCGCCTGGTCACGACCCGATCCGTTGGCGACGGGGGCGGCCACGATGGGCGAGGGCGAACTGGCGGGGCTGGTGTCGTGGTCGTCATGTCTGGGTTGTCGTGGCGAAGCAGCCAATCGGTTCAGACCCGAGCAAGACGACCCAATCCACGGAATTTCTGTCCGAGAATGAACCGATCGAGGGGTTCTGGCCGACAGGAACGGTGATGGTCGTCGAACGAGGGGAAGATGCCGCGCTGGTCGCTCGGATCGCCCGAGGCGATCGAAGCGCGCTCGAACAGCTTTATCGGCGTCATGCGGTGTGGTTGATGCAACGGCTCCAGAGCCGCTGTTCCGACCCCGATCTGGTCGATCTGGCGCTGCAGGACACGTTCGTCGCCGTCTGGAAGTCGGCGAAGAAGTATCGGGGCGAGGGCGACGTCGGCGCCTGGCTGTGGGGCATCGCCGTTCGTCGGCTCGTGGACCAGCTCCGCAAGAGGAGGCCGGTCCCGGTCCCGCCTGATGCGGTGGTCGATGGCGTCGTGAGCTTCGAGGATGCCTTCCTCGACAACGGTCTCCACGGGGTTCTCGGTCCGGCAGTCGAACGTCTGCACCCCGACCTGCGTGCGGTACTGGTGTTGACCGCCATCGATGGGCTCACGACCAAGGAAGCGGCGGCCGTGCTCGGCGTGCCCCAGGGAACGGTCAAGACCCGGCTGCAACGGGCACGATCGACGATGAAGGAGCTGCTCGCATGATGCCGGTCGAACGATCCCGAATCGAGGCCAACTGGCGAGCCATCACGATCGAGTTGGATGCACCGCGCCCGGGTCGACTCGAAGGAGTCCTCCGGACGATCGGGATTCCCTCCGAGGTCACCCGGGTCATGCTCGCCACGGCGGCGCTGCGACGGTCTTGGTTCACCGCGATGTTCGTCGTCGCCGTGATCGGGCTCCTCGTTGCCGGGTCGGAGCAGCCGCGCGACGCCTTCTTCAACCTGGCGGTGCTCGCCCCGCTCGTGCCGGTCGCCGGTATCGCCATGACCTATGGTGCATCCAGCGACCCGGCGCACGAGATCGAACTGGCCACGCCGAGCAAGGGACTGCGACTGCTGCTCATTCGTGCGGCGACGGTGCAGGGGGTCGCCACCGTGCTGCTGGGCTTGGTCTCGCTGGCCTCGCCGATCGACGCAACCACCTCGTTGGCGTGGATGTTGCCATCGTTCGGTCTGACCTCGATCACCTTGGTGCTGATGGCGGTGTTGTCGCCTCGTCGGGCCACGGCGCTTGCCGCCGTTGGCTGGACCGTGTGCATGGTGATCGCCGGTCGTCGCCTCGACGATCGGCTCGACGTGTTCGGAGCGACCACTCAGGTCGCCTCCGTGGTCGTGGTCGGCGCAGCGCTCCTCGTTCTTCGGCAGCAGCGAGACCGATTCGATCTGATGCGGGGACGGCCGTGACCAGTTCCGTCCTCGCCTTCGGGCTCGAGAAGCAGTTCGGCGAAACGAAGGTGCTCGCCGGAGCCGATCTGTCGATTCAGGGAGGCCTCACCGCGGTGCTCGGACCGAACGGTGCCGGCAAGTCGACCTTGCTGCGCTGCCTCGCCACGGTGCTGCGGCCCGACGGCGGTTCGATACTGATCGACGGAATGGACCCGACCTTCGAGACCGATCGGATCGAGATCCGTCGTCGGCTCGGCTACCTCCCGCAGGACCATGGTCTGGCGGGCCCGAACCGAGTCTTTGACACCCTCGACTATCTGGCGGTTCTCAAACAATGCGGCGACGATCGGACGCGCCGTCGGATGATCTACGACGCGCTCGAACGAGTCGGTCTCGACGATCGAGCCGCAACCTCGATCGATGACCTCTCGGGCGGCATGCGCCAACGGTTGGGGGTGGCGCAGGCGTTGCTCGCAGCCCCCTCGCTGATGGTTCTCGACGAACCGGCCGCTGGTCTCGACCCCGACGAGCGATTCCGGCTGCGCGAGATCATCGCCGAGCGGCGAGAACGGTCGACGGTCGTGCTGTCCACCCACCTCACCGATGAGGTGGTGCACTGCGACACGGTCATCGTGCTCGCCGCCGGTCGTGTCCGCTTCGTCGGATCTCCTGGTCGGTTGGCCGAGGTCGCTGCCGGGCGGGCGTGGCAACAAGTGGACAGGCCGGCGTCGGCCCGAGCTTCGTGGTTGCAGGCCGACGGCACCCATCGCTGCCTGGGAACACCACCGCCCGATGCCGTGCTCGTTCCACCGACCGTCGAGGACGGCTACCTCCTCCTCGTCGAACCGGGTTGAAGCAGACCACCAGGGCAGGATCGAGTACCGTCGGTCCGGCTGGAGGGAAGCCACGCGAGGGAGTTGGGCATGCACCGATTGGCGAAGCTGTTGTTGGCGATGGCAGTCGGTGCGTCCGCCTGTGGATCGAGTGGATCGAGTGGATCGGGTGGTGAGTCGGCGGAGCAGTCCGTCACCACCGAGTCCACGGTGCAGACACCGGTCACGACCGCACCCGGCACTGCGTTCAGCGATCCGGCCGACGCCGAGAGGGCGGCGCTCGAAGCGGTCCGTCAGACCTGTCTCGAGGAGCTCGTTGCTGCCGACCCCGGGCTCGGCGTCTTGCTCGAGAAGGCCGACACCGCCGGTGGAGCGGTGAACCTGGTGGTCGAGGAGCACGTCACGATCGTGACGAGGGCGACGGAGTGCTCGCCGCCGCAGCTCATCAGCCTTCGGCTCGAGGAGGCCGACCAGCCGTGGCTCACCAAGGAGATGCGCGACTGCCTGGCAACGGCGATCAAGGGTTCCGACACCCAGGGCATGGCCTTTCTCGGGTTGCTCCACTTGATGAACGGTCGGCTCGAGACGCCGGCGTGGAGCGGCGCGGGTCAAGACCCGGCGATCATCGGAGCGACCGCCTGTGTCTCCCCGGTGGCCCCGATTCTCGGCGAGTCGGTGGCGTCGCTGCTCGAAGAACCACGGACCGCTCCGGCGGTGGATCAGGCGTGCCTCGAAGAGGTCTATTCGGCCCCAGAGCAGAAAGTGAACTTCTGGCTCCAGCGCTATCGACGGGTGGTCTATCGCGAAGAAGACGACGAGGCCATGAAGTTGGCGCTGGACGGCACGGTCTTGTCCTGTCTCGACACCGGGATCCTGTACCAGGCTTCGCTCTGGAAGGAGCGAGGCATCGAGATCTCGACCCAGACGGCAGCGTGTATCGACGAGAAGGTCAAGGCAACCGACTATGCACGACTGTCGGCGCTCGGTGATCCCGAGGCCGAGGAGATCCTGTCGACGGCGGCCGGTGAGTGCGTCACCAGCGCCGAGCGAGAACAGTTCGACAGCTGACGCTGGGCTGGTTCTCTCGGCCGTGTCGTTTTCAGCTCCGCTGTTTCAACTGCGCTGTTTCAACTGCGCTGGGTCGCATCTGCGGCGACTGGGTCAGGAAGGCGAAGGCGGCGATGGCCGGCAAGGTCACGACCGCGGTGGCCTGCCCGATCGTGAGCACGGTGGCGGCCAGGGTTCCGACCACGACCGGTGTGACCAAGAGCGTGACCCGGATCCCGGCGGTGAGTGCCCCGACCCCGGCGCCCGGTTTGCCAGGGAGTTTCACGGCGTCGTCGTACAGGCGCGGCATGAAGGGGGCCATGCCGATGCCGGTCAGCCCGTAACCCACCATCGTGACGGTTTGGTTCGGCCCGAAGGAGGCCAACACGAGACCGACGGCCGTGATGGCGATCGCCGCTCGCAGCAGGGAGTGCTTGCCGATGCTCGCCTCGATCGCATCACCAGCGAGTCGGCTGACGGTCATGCCCGTGGTGTTCGCGACATAGGCGAGGCCGGCGAAACCGGCGGTGGCTCCGAAGTCATCGGTGAGGCGGAAGGCGGCCCAGTCGCTCGAGGTCATCTCCATGGCAACGGCGGTTCCACCGGCGAGCGCGAACATGAGCAGCCCCCGTCGAGCGGCTCGTCGACGCACCCGTTGGTCGTCGGCGGTGGGATCGTCGGCCGCGTCCTCGTCGACTGCCTCGTCTTCGGTCAGCAATCCCCGTCCGATGAACACGAGCGTCAGCCACAGCACGACGGTGGCTCCGAGCAGATGGACACGAGGCGAGATGCCTGCCGCCGCCATCCGAGCGGCAACGAGCCCGCCGGCCACGGTGCCCAACGACCACAGGCCGTGCAATCGATTCATCACCGGCCGCGAACGCCGTGCGCTGATCCACGAGCCCTGCATGTTCATCGAGACATCGACGACGACGTCGAACGTGCTGATGCCGGCAAGCGCCAGGACGAGCACGAGGGGATGGGTGGCGAATCCGATCACGCTCAAGCACGAGACCAGCAGCATGCCGCCGACGATGATGACGCGCCGGGTACCGAAACGCTCCACCAGCGGTGAGACGGCAACGCTGCCGCTGATCCCCACCGCCCCGCCGAGGGTGAGAATCAACCCGAGCGTCGCGAGTGAGACATCGATGGCGTCCCGAATCTCGGGAAGTCGAGGGACGAACGAGGCGACGACCGCCCCGTTGACGAAGAACTGGGCAGCCACGGACTGGAGCGCTCGTCGGTCGGCTGGAAGAGGCACGGGCAAAGGCTACGGCCCGATGCACCGGCACTGACCGACTTCTCCACCTCTAGGATCTGCGGGTGGCCTCCAAGGAAGACCAGTACCGAGAACGAGTTCGGGCCTGGGTCTTCTACGACTGGGCGAACTCCGCCTTCGCCACCACGATGCTGGCGGCCGTTCTGCCCGTCTACTACTCGACGGTCGCCGGTTCGACGCTGTCGTCGCCGGCCGAGGCCACCCGCTACTACACCCTCACGCTCAGCCTTTCGGTGCTCATCGTCGCTCTCCTCAGTCCCGTTCTCGGCGCCGCTGCCGACGAGGCGGGCTGGCGCAAGCGCTTCCTGTTGGTGTTCGCCACGATCGGCATCGTGGCGACGATCTCGATGTTCGGTGTCGGTGAGGGCGATTGGTTGATGGCCTCGATCCTCTTCGCGATCGCTCGCATCGGTTTCGGAACCTCGAACGTGTTCTACGACTCGCTCCTGCCGCACGTCGCTCGGGCCGACGACATCGACCGGGTCTCGGCCCGAGGCTATGCCTTTGGATATCTGGGCGGTGGACTCCTGCTCGCAGCCAACGTGGTGGCGATCTTCGCCCTGCCCGATGACAACCTCGGTGTCCGTCTGAGCTTCGTCTCGGTCGGCATCTGGTGGGCCCTGTTCGCCACGCCATTGGTCCGATCGGTACCAGAGCCACCAGGCCTCGGATCCCGACGAGTGACCGAGGCCGTGAAGTCCGGGGTGTCCGACGCCCTCGTGACCCTGCGTGGGCTCGGTGAGCTGCCAGACCTGAAACGGTTCCTCATCGCCTTCCTGATCTACAACGACGGCATCAACGCCGTGATCACCGTGGCTGCCATCTACGGGGCCGAGCTCGGCTTCGGGGCGATCGAGCTCACGCTCGCGATCTTGCTGGTCCAGTTCGTCGGCATTCCTTACAGTCTGATGTTCGGATCACTGCTGACGGCCGATCGGATTCGGCGCCGGTTCCTCACAGCCTTCGTGATCGCCAACATCGTCTTGTTGCCGATCGTGGGGATCGGCGCTCGGCTGTTCGCTGCCGGCGATGTGAGTGGTGCTGCCCTCGATGGTTTCGTCGAGGAGGGCGTCGTCGAGATCGACAGCGCCGTCAGCCCGGTCACCTTCCGCTGGAATGGCCAGTCGCTCGAGATCACCCACGACGCCGGCCCGGGATTCGGCGACATCGCGGTGGTGATCGACGGCGATCCGATGGTCGACGACGACGGCGAGCTGTTCGTCATCGACACTGACAATCCCTCCGATCGAACCGGGGAGACCGAGCTGATCGAGATCGACGAGGCCGGTGCTCACATCATCACGCTCCAGGTCATCAGTGGGTCTGGCGATCAGTTCCGGATCGAGTCCATCGAAGTGCTGCCACCGCCACGATCCTCGAGCATCCCGACGATCCTTGCCCTGATCGTCATCACGCAACTCGTCGCCGTCGTGGTGGCTGCCGTTGCCAGCCGCCGCTTCACCTCGCTCGCCGATGGGCTGACCACCAAGGGGGCGATCACGATCGCCCTGGTTGCCTACAGCGTGATCGCCGTCTGGGGTTTCGCCCTCGACTCCGTGGTGGAGTTCTGGTTCCTCGCTTGGCTCGTCGCCGTGTGCCAGGGCGGCAGCCAGGCGCTGTCGAGATCGCTGTTCACCAGACTGATCCCCGAGCGGCGCAGCGGTGAGTTCTTCGGCTTCTTCTCGGTGGTGTCGAAGTTCGCTTCGTTCATCTCGCCGCTGCTCTTCGTCCTGAGCGTGACCATCTTCGATTCGAGCCGGCCCGCGGTGCTGTCGCTGTTCGTGTTCTTCGCTGCAGGGATCTATCTGCTGCGCTCGGTCGACGTCGAACGAGGACGAGACGTGGCTCGCCGGCTGTCCGAGGTCGGCTAGGGATTCTCGGTGTGTCAACGACGGATGTCTCACGTGTTCCCTGTTCAGAGCTCTGTCATACCCCGTGGGTAGAGTGATTTTCATGACTCCGGCCCAGTGTCATCTCCACCAGTTGGAGACCGCAACCATCGACACCGCCACCGTCGCGCAGCTGGCCGAACTGTCCGAAGCGTGCCGCCAACTCGACTCCCTGGTCACCTACACCACCGCCGCCATCGCCCGCCGGGTCACCGCCCTCAAACAAAGCGACCGCAACACCCCCGAACCCGACGACCTGCTCGGCAACAACGGCCGCACCAGTGCCCGCAAGGCCCGCACCGCCACACGCCGCGGGAACACGTTGGGTCAGCTCCCCGACGTCGGCGACACCCTGGCCAACGGCGACATCTCCGCCGAACACCTCGACGCCGCCGCAGCCGCCCAACACGGCCTCACCGACGACGAAAAGCACGCGTTCGCCCGCCACGACACCGAGTTGGCCCGCACCGCCCGAACACTGTCGCCCGAAGCGTTCCGCAAACACTGCCAACGTCTGGCCGACACCATCAAGAACGACCGGGGCGAAAACCGGCTGGCCCGACAGTGCCGGGACTCGTTCCACAAATCGTGGATCGATCCCCACACCGGGATGATCCGTTTCTCCGGTGCGCTCGACCCGATCCGGGGCGAAACCGTGGCCAACGCCCTCGGCCACCTCACCGACACACTCATCAACACCGCCCAGAACGATCCGGCCGGTGCCGGCCTCGGGTTCGCACCCCACGATGGGGAACCGATCCGCCGTGAGCAGTACACAGCACAAGCGCTCACCATGCTGGCCTCGAGTGTGCTGGCTGCGGCCGGTAAGGCCGACATCACCGCCATCGTGGATGCCGACACTTTGGCCAACGGGTTCACCGATCACACAGTGGCCGAAACCGCCTACGGTGCGCCGGTCCCGCCGTCCACACTCCGTCGGTTGTGCTGCGGGGCGGTGTTCCAAGCGATCGTGGTCGACCCGTTCACCGGTGAGCTCAACGTGGGCCGCCGGTACCGGACCGCCACCCAGGCCCAGCGGACGGTGCTACGGGCCTTGCATTCCACGTGTGCGGTCGGTGCGTGCGACACCGTGTTCGATCTGTGTCATATCCATCACATCCTGGAATGGGAACACGGCGGCCCGACCGATCTGGTGAATCTGGTGCCGTTGTGTTGGCGGCATCATCATCTCGTGCATGAGGGCGGCTGGTCGCTGATGCACAGCGTCACCCAGCCCGGCCTGCTGTTCCTCACCGACACCGGCGGCACCGTGCGTGCGGCCTGCCGGCCGACACGGCTGACCGACTGGCAGACAGCCAAGACCGCCCCGAAAACACGAGCAGCCGCCTCGAAGACCCGAGCAGCCGCCTCGAGGACTCGAACCAGACCCCAGGCCAGTCCCGAAACCCGGCCCGCCGCTGGGCCCAGCGTCGGGTCCCCGGCCGATACCGAGCGATCGAGCCCAGCCCCGGGCCGAGACAGACCACCCGACGACTCGAAACCGCGAGCCCGGCTGGTCAAGAACCGGGCCACCGAACGAGAACCCGCCAACAACTGAACACCCGAACGCCACCAGCGATCGTGCCACCCGAGGACCCCGCCGGCCTCGGGTGGCAACGCGTACCCGTTGCGGTCGACCACCGTCATCGGCCGATCGGTGGATCTCGGTTCGGCGGCCGACCGGTTCCCCGTTGCTCACCCGAGCCCCGTCAGTGTGAGCTGGAGTCCTGAGGAAAGAAGTCCGGGTCGTCGGCAGCCTGGAGGAGCAGAGCGACGACCTCGTCGGGTTTCTGGGCGTGCACGTCGTGGTGAGCGGGGGTGAACCACTCGGCTCTCGCCCGCGGTGCCAACTCGACCGCCCGGTCGAGGTTGGCGTGCTTCTCGGCAGCGTTGCCGCTGCCGTCATCGGCACCGATCAGCAGCAGCGGTGTGGTGAGTTCGGCGAAGCGCTCGCTGGGATCGTGTTCCCAGAGTCCTCGCAGCACCGCCAGATGACGTTCGAAGGACAGCCAGGGCGCAATGGTCGGCTCATCGCCGTCGAGCAGTTCGAAGTTGGCGAGTGTGCCCTGTCGACCCTCTTCCGGCCAGTCGGCAGCCGAGGCGGCCAGCCACTGCTCGATCTGTCGCAGAGGCGTTCCCGCCAGGCGGGGTGGCGCCAGCCGACGCTCGGTCTCTTCCCAGGTCGCGAACCGCGATCGAAGGTCGATGGCGCCCCCATCGACACCGACGACCAGGTCGACGCGCTCGAGGATGCCGCACGGCTGCCTCGACCACGACGTTGCCACCCCACGATTGACCGACGAGGTGGACGCTCGACCAGTCGAGCGCGTCGAGGAGGTGGATCAGGTCGTCGGCAACGGTGGCCATGTCGAACGGGCCGTCGATCTTCGATGACAGTCCGTGAGCACGTTGGTCGACCGCAACCGCCAACCGGCCTGCCCCGGCGAGCCGTCGGCCGACGCCGTCCCAGAGACGGGCATTCGATGCCAGTCCGTGGACGAGCAGCCAGGGTGATCCGACCGGCGGACCCTCGGGTTCCCACCACACGGTTCGCAGCTCGACCCCCGAACGGATCGGGATGAGACGAGAGCGGCCGGGGTGGTAGCTCACGACAGGTCGAAGTCGGGCAACTGGATCAGGACGCCGCCGCTCGCCCCCGATTCGTGTGCGGCCTCGAGGACGGCAACCACCGCCCGGCTCTGTCGAGGGTCGACCTCCAAGGGCTCGCCGGCGAGGAGATGATCGGCGAGGTTCCGGTGGAAACCCCAGCCCGGGTGCGGCGCAGGGGGGAGCTGGGTCTCGGTGATGCCGTAGCCGCTCTCGTAGCGTGCCAAGAGGAGGTCGACCGGAGCCTCGGCATGGTGATGCCATCCGTCGAGATGACCCCGACCGGCTTCGAGTCTCTCGTTCCGAAGGGGCCGGTAGTGGCCCTCGATCGTTCCTTCGGTGCCCTGCACGTAGAACTTGGGGCGCCGAATCGCCGCGACATCGCTTTGCCGGAACGTGGCCTCACGACCGTCGTCCCACTGCATCCACACCGTCAGCTGGTCGACGTTGCTGGTGTCGTGCCACACCCGGGTATGGCTGTTCGACATCACTCGGCGAGGCGCCGCACCGTAGAGCTGGATGATCCAGTCGATGTGGTGGGACCCCCAGTCGTACACCGCCCCGCCCGACACGGTGTCTTCGGAGTGCCAGGCGCGGCAGGGATGCTCGAAGCCTCCGACGAACGTCTCGATGTTGAAGACCTCACCGATACGACCCTGTTCGATGGCCATGGCGAGCGCCAGGTAGTCGCGATCCCAGCGGCGGCTCTGGTGCACCGTGAGCGTCTTGCCGGCGTCATCGGCTGCCGCCAGGAGTTGGTCCGCCTGTTCGAGGGTGAGGCACATCGGCTTCTCGAGGACGACGTGCTTGCCGGCGCGGAGGAGTTCGAGGGCCAGCGGTGCGTGGAAGACCGGCGGCGTGGCGATGATGGCGATGTCGACGCCGTCGTCGGCGGCCATGGCGGTGGCATCGTGATACATGCGCAAGGCCGGGAAGTCGGCGAGTGCGGCTTCGAGGCGGTCGGGCGAGGTGTCGACGGCGGCAACGAGTTCGAGCCCCTCGGTCTCGGTGCAGGCCAGGCCGTGGGTATAGCCCATGCCCCCGAACGGGCCGTAGCCGACGACGGCGACGCCCATGGTGGTGAGCGTCGGGTCGGCGGTGCCCGCCAAGAGACGCTCGATGAAGTGCCCGACGACGGCGTGATTCCTTGCAGCATCGGCATCGAGCCCGCTGCCGATCACGACGCCCGCGCCGAGTTGGCGAAGGGTCAGCACCGGACGATGCTCGAAACGCACGCTGGCGGTGGCAGCGATCTCGACGTCGTCGGTCGTGGGCCGCAGGTGGCGGAGACCACTGCGAACCGGGACTTCACCGTCGAGTCGGGCGGCCTCGGGTCGATCGGCGAGCGTCACGAACCACTCGGTGAGCGGCTCGATGTGCGCGACCTCGGCGCCGGCAAGCTCCGACCCCGCCTGGTCCCCGGGCTGGAGAACCAGGAAGAGGCGCGCCCCCCGCTGGATCTGATCGATCAAGGTTTCGCGCTCACTCGCTGACAGCTCGTCGATTGGTCGTTCGAGCACGAGCGTCTCGCCGGACGCGGTCGGATGGGTGATCCTGGTCATCGGATGAACGTAGTGGCCGGTGACGCAACGCGTTGGATCGGAGCGCCGTCGAGGGCGAAACCCTCGTAGCCGTTGGCCGCCACCCGTTCGCACGTTTCGACGTAGGGCGGATAGCCGATCAACGGCATGAAGACCCGTTTCTTGCCGGGGATGTTGGCGCCGAGGTACCACGAGTTGCAGGTCGTGAAGAGCGTCTGCTCGGCCACGGCGTTGACGTGGTCGACCCACTGCGAGGCGGCGTCGTCGGTGGCTTCGATCGTGGCATGACCGTTGGTTCGCAGAGAGTCGATGCAGTCGCCGATCCAGGCGACGTGCTGCTCGATCGACACGATCATGTTGGTGAGCACCGAGGGACTGCCGGGACCCGAGATGGTGAACATGTTGGGGAAGCCGACGACGCCGAGTCCCAGGTACGTCGTGGGCCCGGCCTCCCACGCTTCGGCGATGCTCAGACCGTTGCGGCCCCGGATGTCGATCCGCATGATCGAACCGGTCATGGCATCGAAGCCGGTGGCGAAGACGATGGCGTCGAGCTCGAACTCCCGGCCGCCGGTGGTGAGGCCGGAGGGAGTCAGCTGCTCGATCGGTGCCTGGCTCACGTCGACCAGTTCCACGTTGGATCGGTTGTACGTCTCGAAGTAGCCGGTGTCGACACACAGCCGTTTGCAGCCGATGGTCTGCTGCGGCGAGAGCAGAGCCGCCGTTGCCGGGTCGTGCACGATCTCGGCGATCTTGCGTCGGACGAAGTCGGCGGCAAACACATTGGATTCGGGGTCGAGAGCGAGGTCGCCGAAGGCCCGGAGGAAGCCGAACCCGCCCTCTTGCCAGCGCCGTTCGAAGGCGGCGTTGCGTTCGGCTTCGCTGACCGAGTGGGCCGGGGCCTCATTGCGGTCGGTGTTCGCTCCGAAGGCGCCGTTCTGCAAGCTGTTGCGGGCACGGAAGTCGGCATAGTCGGCCTTGATCTCGGCCACGAACGCCGGATCGAGCGGCCCGTTGTGGGCGGGAACCGCGTAGTTGGCGGTGCGCTGGAAGACCGTGAGGTGCTCGGCCTCCTCGGCGATGATGGGGATCGACTGGATGGCGGAGGAGCCGGTGCCGATCACCCCGACTCGAAGACCCGAGAAGTCGACGCCCTCGTGCGGCCACTGACCCGTGTGATAGGTGGCGCCCTCGAACGACTCGGCCCCTTCGAACGTCGGCATGTTGGTCGACGAGAGACATCCCACGGCCAAGATGAAGAAGGTGGCGTCGAGGTGCTCCGATCGATCGGTGGTGATCGTCCAGCGGTTCGCGACCTCGTCGAAGGCGGCCGAGGAGACGCTCGTCTCGAATGTGATGTCTCGCCGCAGGTCGAACCGGTCGGCAACGTGGTTGGCGTAGCGGAGGATCTCGGGCTGCGCCGCGTAGCGCTCGGTCCACTCCCACTCCTGCTGGAGATCGTCGTCGAACTGGTAGGAGTACTCCATGCTCTCGACGTCGCAGCGAGCGCCGGGATAGCGGTTCCAGTACCAGGTGCCGCCAACGCCGTCGGCCCGCTCGATCACCCGGGCCGACAGTCCCATGGAACGCAGCCGGTGGAGCATGGCCATCCCGGCAAAGCCGGCGCCAACGATGATCGCGTCGAAACTCTGGGTCATGCGTTCGGACACTAGCTGGCGCCCTGGGTCGGGCCCATTCTGTTGCTGCGGCCAGTGCGGCCACCCCGGCCGAGGTCGGTGGCCGGCGGACCAGTCCCAGGTTCGCTCGACGTACTCGGCGTGGCCAAGGCGGTGTCTGCCGATGCTGCGTTCGAGCAGGGACGTGCCCGAGGCGTCGTTGCCGAGCGTCGCCGGAAGGAAGGAGCCCCTCAGCTCAGCGTCGCCAGGAGGTCCAGCGCCTGTTGGCACAGACCCTCGACTTGTTCCTTGTAGGCGTCGGTGTCGACCGAGTCGTCGGCCATGACGCCCTGCAGGTAGCGAGCCAGCACCCCCTCGACGATGGCGGCGAGACGCCAGTTCTGGAAGGCCCGGTAGTAGTTGATGCTGGTGACTTCGAACCCGGTGATCGCCGAGTAGTGCTCCACGAGCTCCTCTCGTGTTCGGAAGCCGCCCACCGAGGTGGGGTTCGCGGTTGCGCCACGGGCCGACTCCTCGCCAGGCTGCACCCAGTTGTTGAGCAGATAGCCGACGTCGGCCAGCACATCGCCCAGCGTGCACAGCTCCCAGTCGAGCACGGCGACGACGTCGCATTGCTCGACGTCGACCAGCATGTTGCCCAGGCGGTAGTCGCCGTGGACGATGCCGGTGTACTTCTGCTCGGGCTTGTGTTCGACCAGCAGTTGGTGGGCTTGCTCCATGATCGGCAGCTCGCGGGTCTTCGACTTCTCCCATTGCCCGGCCCAGCGCTTGAGCTGGCGATCGAGGTAGGCCTCTTTGCGTCCGAGCTCGCCGAGCCCGATGTCGTCGGGGTTGGTCATGTGGAGTTGGGCGAGCACCTCGACGACGCTCTTGCTGGTGGCGGTTCGCTTGGCCTCGTCTGGCATCGCTTCGAGCACGACTTCGTCGTTGTGGAGGACGACCCCCTCGACGTAGTTCATGACGTAGAACGGCGCGTCGTTGACCGAGACGTCTTCACAGAGCCCCAGCGCTCGGGGCACCGGGAGCGAGGTCTTGCCGACGCCGGCGATGATCCGGTGCTCACGGGCCATGTCGTGGGCCGAGGCGAGCACGGCGCCGAGCGGCGGTCGCCGGAGGACGAACGCCGTGCCGTCGCTGCCGGTCACCTTGTAGGTGATGTTCGAGTGGCCGCCGGTGATGATGTCGAAGACGAACGGACCGGTTGCGCCGTCGATGTTGGCTTCGAGCCAGTCGGTGACCGGGCCGGCGTTGATGCCGCGAACGTCGTTGTTCTCACTCATCATCCAACCTCTGTCTGAGTCGTACGCTCGGCTTGGAGCTGAGCTCGGCGGACCTTACCGGCGTCGTCTCGCAACGGCTCGTCGACGTACTCGAAGGAGCGTGGTTGCTTGTAACGCACCAGTCGTTCGGCGAGGAACTCCCGCAGCATGTCGTCGGTCAGCTCGCCGGCGGGCTGCACGATGGCGTGGATCAGGTTGCCCTTGTCTTCGTCGGGGAGCCCGATCACGGCGCACGAAGCCACGTTGGGGTGCGAGCTGATGGCTGCCTCGATCTCGGCGGGGTAGACGTTGGCGCCACCGACGAGGATCATGTCCTTGCGGCGATCGGCGAGGTAGAGATAGCCGTCTTCGTCCATCCAACCGATGTCGCCGAGGCACTCCCAGCCGTCACGCTCCTCGGCCTCGGCCCCGATGTATCGGTAGGTCACTCGCCCTGGTTCGGAGGGCCGCATCCAGACGCCGCCGACGGTGCCGGGCTCGACCTCGTTGCCGTCGTCGTCGAAGATACGGATCTCACCCGCACTCGGGCGACCGACCGACCCCCGGTGCGACAGCCATTCGGTGCCGCTGAGCACCGTCGAGGCCTGGCCTTCGGTACCGCCGTACAACTCCCACAGCACCTCGGCGCCGACCCAGTCGATCCACACCTCCTTGAGCCACGCAGGGCATGGTTCGGCCAGGTGGAAGGCGACTCGAAGCGAGGAGAGGTCGTAGCTGTCGCGGATGTCTTCGGGCAGCTTCCACATGCGCTGCATCATGGTGGGCACGAGATAGATCGACGTGGCCTCGTGCTCTTGGACGGCAGCGAGCGTTCCCTCGGCGTCGAAGCGGGGAAGCAGCACGAGATGTCCACCCGACAGCAAGGTCAGGAAGGACCAGATGAAGGGGCCGTTGTGATAGAGCGGCCCGGGCATCACCATGGTGTCGGACTCGGTGGCACCGAGGAGCCGGGCCCGACTCTCGCCGTCTTCGCTCATCACCGACGGATCACCCGACACGATGAGTTTCGGGCGACCGGTCGAGCCCCCCGACGTGGGCGCCTTCCACGCCGGCGAGATGATGTCGGGCAGGGGTTCATCGCTCACGTCGTCGCCCGGTTCGAACCCGAGTGGGAACGACGTACGGCCCTCGACCTCGACACCGATCACTGCCGCCGGATCGGCCAGTTCGATGATGGCCGCCAGCTCGAGTCGGGGGAGGCGAGAAGACACGGGCTGGGGAATGGCGCCCATCTTCCAACACGCGATCGCGCCGACCAGGAAGTGGGTGGAGTTCGGTTCGGCGATGGTGACGAAGTCGCCCTGTTCGGCGCCGTGATCGAGCAGCACCCGAGCCATCCGGGTCGCAGCCCGGTCGAGGTCTCGGTAGTTGAGCGTGCTGGTTCCGACGGTGACGGCAGGCGCATCGGGTCGAGTCTCGGCATGATGAGCGAACTGCGCCGCATAGGAACGGGGTGCTGCAGAATCCACGTTGGTTTCTCCGGAATCGTCGGGTGACGACGGTCACGGTAGTGGTCGTCCTCCTCGTCGTGAAAACGGCAAGGCGAAGCCCGACCATCCAACCAGCAGGAAACGAGGGCAGGATGGTGCTCCGTGAGTCCGTTCCGTGCTTCCATCCGACGCCTCGTCGCCCTCGTCGGCGTCTGCATGCTCGGTGCCGCCGCCTGCACGTCGGGAACGTCGTCGTCGGGGGATGCCGACGAGCCCTCACCCACCACCCCGCAGGACCCGATGCCCGAGCAGCCGCTCACCCCCGAGCAGGAAGCCGTCGTCGCGTTGGCCGGGCAGTTGGCCGTGATCGACGGTCACGAGCTGTACGTGATGGCTCCCGATGGCTCCGAGCCGCTTCTCGTTGCCGGCTCCGAGCTCGAGGTGGCGACGCAGCCCACCTGGTCGCCGGACGGTTCGCGGCTGGCATGGGCGGTCACCGACGGCGTCGAGTCGACGGTCTCGGTTGGTGCGCCGGGCGGTGATTCGCTCGACTCGTCCGAGGTCGGCACGCTGCCGTTCTACCTGGCGTGGGATGACGCCGGGACATCGCTGGCCTACCTGAGTCCCGAATCCGGCGGCCCGAGATTCGAGATGGGGACCATCGTTCCCGGGGAGCCCGCTTCGCCGGGCGAGGTCGGCGCGCCTCTCTATCTCTCGTGGCGGCCCGACGACACCGAACTGGCGCTGCACACCGACGCCGATCGCATCGAGTTGTCGACTCCACCCTCGGCTGCGGTGCCGATCGCACCGACGGCCGGGCAGTTCGCGGCACCGGTCTGGCTCAACGACGAGGACGTGTTGATCGTCGAAGGAGGCAAGCTCGTTGCCCTCGACGTCGAGACCAACGAACGTCGGGAGCTGCTCGAGATCGGCGACGTCACCCGTTTCGTGCTGAGCCCCGACCGTTCCCGCCTGGCGTACCTCACGGTCCGAGCCGGCACCCAGACCGTGGCCTTCCAGCCGGCGGCGCCGCCCGAGGTCCGTCTCCGAGTGTTCGATTTCGCCTCGGGTCGAGACGTGTTGGTCACCGACGACCAGCCCATCGCCTTCGAGTGGAGTCCGAACAGCGCCCTGCTGTCCTGGCTCGGGCGAGTCGACACCACGCAGGTGCAGTGGCACGTCTGGTCGACGGCGGGGGAGTTCACCGCACTGTCGCCGTATGTGCCCAGTGCGCTCGATCAGTCGGCGTACCTCCCCTTCTTCGATCAGTACGCCCAGAGCCAGAACCGCTGGGAACCCGAAGCCCAAGCGGTGGTCTACGCCGGCACGATCGGTACGACCTCGGGGGTGTGGGTTGAGCTGATCGACGGCGGGTTCGGGCCCGTCCTCGTTGCCGAGGGTGACTACGCCACCTGGAGCCCACCGCCGGGCGGCGGTGGAGGCGGAGCGTCGATCCTCTGAGCGATCAGTCCGAGATCAAGGCGTCGGGATGGTCGGCGATCCAGGTTGCGGCGTCGATCGGCTCGGGCTCGTAGTACCCGGGTTCGAGTACCACCAGCCCCTCGGCCGACCGGAAGAACACCTCGTAGGCGTGGTAGCCGCGGTAGGCACGTTCGTTGCGTTCCATGACAGCGGCGTAGTCCTTGACCGCCTCGACGTAGTCGGTCGACCGGTTGTAGGAGAACAGGGCGCCGTCGATGTCGTCGGGCGCTCCCACCAGGGTCAGGTAGACCGCTGCCCCCTGGATGGCGTCGGCGTCGATCGTTGGGTCGCCCTCGCAGCATCCTTCCCATGTCGATGGCAGGAACTGCATGGGGCCGACCGCACCGGCCGTCGACAGCCCTTCGATGCGACCCATCCGGGTCTCGACGAAGTTGATCGAAGCCAGGATTTCCCACGGCACACCGGTCGATGCCTCGGCCGCTTGGTAGTAGCCGAGCAGCTCGTCGACAGGGAGGGGCTCATCGATCCGCCAGGCCGGCATGTTCTCGGCCAGCTGGGTGCTCGTGACGAGCGCCGACAGATGCTGGCGTGCCGACCAGTTCGACTCGACGTCGGCAGCGATGGCGGGGTCGGCCGACGCCAGGACGGCAAGGGCCCAGTCTTCGTTGTCGGCCAGCTGCCGGTAGAGCAGCTGCAAACGCCGTCCCCAACGCCGAGCCTCGTCGGTGCTGTTCGCCTCGTCTCTGATCGCCAGCTCCGCCTCGCTGATGGCGGCTCCCAAACCTGCTGCGTCGGTCGGCAGCGGGCGGTCGTCGGGCGCAATGGTGGTGCTGGTGGTGGTCGGCTCGGTCGCGGTGGTCGATGTCGTGGTGGTCGGTGTTGTCGAGCTCGACGCTGCGGTGGTCGAGTCGGTCGTCGACTCGTCGGTCTCACCCGCTGACGCCGGTTGCGAGATCGTGCTGGTGGGCGACGAGTCCGACGAGGCATCGTCGAGACTCGAGCAGGCGGCCAGGAGGGTGGCGGCGAGGATCAGTGCCAGCGCACTAGAACGACGTGCGACAGTGCGCGAGGGGGTGGTGTCCGAAGAAGGCATCGGCACGCGACGCTAGGCCGGGCTCGGCCTGGATCCGCCGACCCCTCACCAATGCACTGGCGCTGACGCTCCCGAGGAGCAGCCCACCGAGGGCATCGGGCTCGCACACGAGGTCCGGATCGATCGGTCGTTGCCACGCAGCCTTCGTTGCTGACGGCGAACGTCCCCTGCTCGGTCCCGAGCACGAGTCGGTCGTCGGTTCGGTAGGTACGGGCGGAAAACGCAGCGGCGACATCACGAACGGCGACCCAGAGGAAGTCGTTCAGTTCGGTGGTCCGCAACGCTCGAGGGTCAGTCAACAGATGGTCCAGCTGATCATCGGGTGCAACGACGACGAGCGATCGGATCGGCCCGACCAAATCGACCGACAGGATCGTGTGCCACAGTGCCGCGTGCGCTTCGGGGGTCACGGCGCAGAAGTCTCGGATCTCGAGCTTGTGCCGCGGATGACCGTCGTCCCAGTCCGGGGTGATCGACCACGCAGCGAAGCCGTCGTCGTGGAGGGCGAAGGTCGAGGTCGTGCCCTTGTCGAGGTGGGCGGCGAACCACGCCGCATCTCGTGAGAGCTCACCGGGCTGCGTTCCGCGGTACCGATCCCACCGCTCGACGAGGGCGGCGTCGAGTCCTTCCCGATCGACGATGCGGACCTCACCTGGTGCTGGATGGAACGCCGGTTGGATCTGGCCGAATCGGCGGTCGATCGTGGTCGAACGCCAACGGGTGGCGGGTCCGTAGCCATACCGGCGGTAGATCGATCCCTCGCTGGCGGTCAGGACCATGACCGGCTCACGTCGCGCGGCCGCTGCCTGATCGAGCCGCTGCATCAGCTGGGTGAGCAATCCCTGGCGGCGGTGGGTCACCGCAACGGCGATCCACGTGACGGCGGCAACGTCGATCGTGCTTCCGCCGGGCAGCGTCAGCTCCTTCTCGTAGGCCCCACCGGCGGCGACGATCCGATCGTCGATGGCGTCGTCTTCGGCGATGAGGAATCGGTCGAGGGGAACCGTCGGCTCGACCCGCGCGAGATCGTCGTCGTTCCACTCCGAGCCGAAGGCCCGCCCATCGAAGTCGGCCAGGCGCCGGAAGTCGTCGGTGGTCGGTACACGAAACGAAACGGTCATCTCGGCAGTGTTGTCCGTGACCCGGCGATGTGCACCGAATTTCAGTCGTCCTTCGCTGCCGCCGCTCTCGCCTCGGCCATGGGCGATTGGGTACGCAACGGGATCTCTCGCAAGCCGAACGCAACGGCAACGACCAGCAGCGCCATCGGCACCGCAGCCAGATAGACGAGGTGCACCGAGCTGGCGATCGACTCGATCACCGGCGTCTGGAGGTCGGGTGGGAGCTCGCGGATCTTCTTCGGGCTACCGGTGAGTTCGGCGAGGTCGAGACCGCCGAGCGTCGTCTCGTCGATTCGTTCGGCGAGCTCGGATCGGAGCTTTGCCGCCATGAGCGCTCCGTAGAGCGCCACCCCGATGGTCTGGCCGAGTGATCGGAAGAAGGCGGTGGCGGCGGTGACCACGCCGAGGTCGGAGAAGGGAACGGCGTTCTGGACCGAGACCGACAGCGGAGGCATCAGCATGCCCATGCCGATGCCCATCAGGATCACGAACGGGACTGCCATGAGCACCGGCGAGGAGGAATCGAGCAGCGTGAGCCCACCGATGCCGAGCAGGGCGACGATGGGGCCGATCCGAATCAGGGGCTTGTAGCGGCCGGTCCTCGACAACCTGCCACCGGCGATGATCGACGACAGCGTGAGCCCCAGCATCATCGGCGACAGGATCAGCCCCGACTCGGTGGCGCTGGTTCCGGTGACCACCTGGAGGAACAGGGGGAGGAACACGTTGGTGCTCATCAAGGCCGCGCCGGTGATCACACTCAGGATCATGCCGACGGCAACGATGTCATTCGAGAAGAGCCGGAGGGGCAGGATCGGCTCTTCGGCCCGATTGCCCTCCCACCAGACGAAGCCGGCCGAACCGATGAGGCCGAGCGCGATCAGTCCGAGGATCAGTGGCGACGACCAGGCGTAGTCGGCACCGCCGATGCTGGCGGCGATCAGAAGCGAGCTGACGCCGACGATGAGGAGGCCCGCTCCCTCCCAGTCGATGCGACGCTCGATTCGGGTGTGCGGCATCCGCAGCACGGCGGTGATCACCGCAAAGGTGACGAGCCCGATCGGCAGGTTGAGGAAGAAGATCCAACGCCAGCCGAGAAACGAGGAGTCGACGATCAGGCCGCCGAGCAGCGGGCCGGCCAATCCCGAGAGTGCGTAGGTCCCGGTGAAGTAGCCCATGTAGCGGCCACGATCGCGGGGCGAGACGATGTCGCTCATCACGATGAAGCCGAGCGATTGCAGCCCGCCGCCCCCGATGCCTTGCAGCGCCCGGAACAGCACGAGTTGGGTCATGTTCTGGGCCAGGCCGGCGAGGATGGACGCCGCGATGAACGAGATGATGGCGAACTGGTAGACCACTCGACGGCCGAGCAGATCGCTCACCTTGCCGTAGAGCGGTGTCGCCGCGGTCGACGTGACGAAGTAGGCGGTGACCACCCAGGTGAGTTGGTCGAAACCCCCGAGTTCGCCGACGATCGTCGGCAACGCGGTCGAGACGATGGTGCCATCCACGGCGGCCAGGAAGATGCCGAGCAACAAGCCCGAGAGGATGACCATCACCTGGCGGTGGGTCAGCTCGCTCTCGTCGGTCTGCGGTGTCGACAGATCGGTCATGTGCGTTGCTCGAGGTCGGCGTTGAAGACCGGTGACCGCTTCTCGGCGAAGGCTCGCCCGCCCTCGCGGGCGTCGGGGTGATGGTCGGTGATCGCCGTTCGGGTCGCGATGTCCTCGAGTGCATGGGCCCAGGTCTGTTCGGCCGAGAGGTAGATCGATCGCTTGAGCATGCGCATCGCCGCCTGAGGCCCGTTGGCCAGCTCGGTTGCCAGGGCCATCGACGTGTCCATCAAGTCGTCGTCGTTGGTCACCTCGTGCACCAGGCCGAGGTCGTGGGCGGCCTCGGCAGTGACGATCCGCTTGCGCATCAGGAAGTCCATGGTTCCGGCCACGCCGAGGTGCTGCACGAGGAGGTATTGGCCGCCCTCGTCGGGAAGCAGGCCGAAGCGCAGGGTGGCGCTGCCCATCTTGGCCGAGCGGGCGGCCAGCCGGAAGTCGCAGGCCAGCGCGAGCGAGAAGCCGGTCTGGATCGCATAGCCATTGATGGCAGCGATCGTGAGTTTGTCGAGGTTCCGCACGGCCGTGTTCACCGCCTGAGAAATGACTCGCAGTCCGTTGTAGGTCCCCATGGCGTCGTGATGGCCGGGGTGGATCGGGGGGACCTCCGCATCGGACCGGTCGGGAGCCGTTCCGCTGAGATCGTCGCCGGCCCAGAACGCGGTGCCGCGCCCGGTGAACACCACCACCCGTACCGAGTCATCCATCTGTGCCTGGGTCAAGACCTCGAGCAGGTCTCGTTTCATCGCCGAGGTGGAGGCGTTGAGACGCTCCTGGTTGTCGAAGGCGATGACGGCGATGCCCGGGTCTTCGAGGGACAGATCGAATCCGGTGAAACGGCGGGGTGTGGCGAACAGCGAGTCCATTGCGTCGGTCTACTACGACCGTCGCAAATCAGCGAACGAGCGGCAGCACTTGGGTTGCCAACACCGCAGCGGCGTCGAGCGGGTCGGCCGTTCCAGGAAAGAACGTCAGGGCATCGACGCCGGCGTCGGTCATCGATCCGACGTAGGTGGCTGCCTCCTCGGCCGTCCCGAACGCACCGATCTGGAGCCACCATTCCATCGGCATGATCGCCACGGCCTCCTCCCACGAGGTGTCGGCTGCTCGGTCGGCGAGGTCGTCGTAGAAGTCGAGCATCACCAGTCCCGCGTGCGGGTTGGCCAAGACCCCGGCGACGAACGGGGTTGCCATCGCTCGTGCACGGTCACCGTCTTCGTCGATGATCATCGAGGCGAAGACGGTCATGCGATGCGGCTCGGCTTCGCGGCCGGCCTCGGCTGCCCCGGCGGCGATCTGCTTCCCGGCCCACCGCAGGTAGGTGGGGCTGCAGAGCTCGGCGAGAATCGTGCCGTCGGCGCTGCGGCCCGCCAGTTGCAGTGACTTGATCGACTGCACGCCGGCGGAGACGAGGGGCGTGATGGTCGGCGGGGCCACGAGAGCGACGTCGTCGAGGCTGACGTAGCGACCGTGTCGGGTGAGGCGCCGTCCGGCCAGCAATGCTCGAACGGCGACGATCGTTTCCTCGAGTGCGGTCAAAGGCGACTCCTTGCGGGCTCCTATCTGTGCCATCCAGGCCTGGACGCCATGGCCGATGCCGGCATGGAATCGGCCGGGAGCGAGCTCGGCCAGGGTGGCGATCTCCATGGCCGTGATCGCGGCGTTCCTGGCGACTGCAGGCATGATCCCGATACCGACGCCGATGCGGTCGGTGGCGGTGAGGGCCGCAGCGGCGAGCGTGGGACCGCTGGTGAAGAAGCAGTCTTCGATCACCCAGAACTCGTCGTAGCCGAGCGCTTCGGCGGTGCGAGCATGATCGACCACGGCACCGGCGGAGAACTCACGGTGGAAGCACAGCCCGTAGTCCGTCGTCATGCGCCGGTGGCGATCGAGCGATCGGCCTCGGAGGACCAGCCCGACCATGAGCCGACGTAGAGCTTGGGTCGACCCAACCCCGCGAGTTCGGCGGCGAGGATGTTGTTGCAGGCGCTGACGCCCGACCCGCAGTAGATGATCGACTCGGCGGTCACGCCCGCCTCGTCGAACCGCCTGGCCAACGACGCCTTCGGGAGGAAGTGGCCGCTGTTCAACGGCCCGTCGATGTTGTCGGGAAACGGGAGATTGATCGCGCCGGGAACATGGCCGGCTCGGGGATCGATCGGCTCGACCTCGCCTCGGAATCGTTCGGCCGCCCGACTGTCGACCACCACACCACCATCGGCGAGGTGAGCAGCCACCTCGTCGGCGTCGGCCATGGCATCGTCAGGCCAGGGGACGGGTGTCCTCGTTGGAGCGGGCACGACGGCTGCCTCGCCGATTTCGAGTCGGGCCTCGCCATTGCGTTCGACCCACGCGCCGAGACCGCCGTCGAGCAGCGCCGCATCGTGACCGATGATCCGCAGCATCCACACCAATCGCCCGGCGATCATGCCGCCGGCGTCGTCGTAGGCGATGACCGTGGTGTCGTCACCGATGCCTTCGGCCGCCAGCCCGACGGCGAACGTCTCGGGTGTCGGCATCGGGTGTCGACCGACCACCGCGGCGGCCGGGGCCGCAAGCACGGTGTCGAGATCGATGAACCTCGCTCCGGGGAGGTGTCCGGCGAGGAAGGCCTCGCGCCCGACCCGTCCGTCGAGATACGAGCGGACATCGCACACCACGATGTTCTGCGGCTGATCGTCTGAGGAGTGATCGTTCGTCGAGTGCTCGGCCAGCCAGTCGAGGCCGACGATCGGATCGATCATGCCCGGCCGTCCAGATAGCGGTCAGCCAGATCGCCGAGCGTGGCGTAGAACTCCTCGACGCACTCGTCGATCACCTCGGCGACCGGCTTGACGGCGTCGATGCGTCCCTGCACCTGGCCGCTGAGCGCGATCGCGGCGTTCATGTCGCCACCGAAGTAGAGGTCGAGGGCGTTGCCGAAGTCGCCGAAGACGTTGTGTTCGGCGAACTGGAGCCCGAGGGTCTTCTCGGTCTTGATCGCTCGCAGGGCGGGGGAGTGGCGCTGGTTGAGGAAGACGGTGTCGGTCTCGGCTCCGTCGATGATCGCCTGCTTCCAGTTGTGGTGCACCGGGCTCTCGGCCGCCGACACCATGCGGGTACCCATCTGGACGGCCTCGGCCCCAAGCGCGAAGGCTGCCGCCATCGATCGTCCGTCGACGATGCCGCCGGCCGCCACGATCGGGACATCGATCTTCGAGCGGATCAGCGGCAGGAGCACCATCGATGCCACCGGGTCGGGATTCTTGAAGCCGCCGCCCTCGCCGCCTTCGACGACGAGGCCATCGACGCCGGCCTCGACGGCCTTCATCGCCCCCTTCAGCGTTGGCACGACGTGGAAGACGGTCAGCCCCGCCTCCTTCAGTTGGGCGGTGTAGGCCTGTGGATTGCCGGCCGAGGTGGTGACGAACGTGACGCCCTGATCGATCACGAACTGCACGATGTTCGGGTCTCGCACGAAGGCCTGAGCGATGTTGACGCCGAACGGCTTGTCGGTGAGATCTCGCATCTTCAGGATCTCGTCGCGCACGTTGTCGAGCTCGCCCGATGACGTCTCGATGATGCCCAGTCCGCCGGCGTTGGATACCGCCGAGGCCAACTGGCTACGAGCGATCCAGCCCATCGGAGCCTGGATGATGGGGTAGTCGACACCCAGCAGTCGGGTGATTCGGTTGTCGAAGGGAGCACGGGTGTTGGTCACGCCCAGACCATGCCATGTGGTGGCCTCGGCTGTCACGGCATCCGCTCGTATCGGTCGATGGCGGTGCGCTCAGGGGAAACCCTGAGTGACGCCGACCCTCGGTAGGGGGATGGTCGGGGTGCTCACCGATACCCGGAGTCGGCCGACGAGCGCATCATCGAGGCATGACCACTTCAACCTTCCCCCCGCCCCCATCACCCCTTGCGCCGGCCCCGGTGGTTCGTCGCCTCGAACGCGATCCCGACGGCAAGATCGGCGGTGTTGCCGGTGGCGTCGCCGCCTACCTCGGCGTCGATGTCTCCGTGATGCGCCTCATCTTCGTCGTTGCGGCTCTGACCACCGGCGTCGCTCTTCCCGCCTACCTCGTCGCCTGGTTGATCGTCCCCGAGGCCGCTCGACCACCTATCCAGGATCAACCGGCGCCTCCGGCGCCGCCAGCACCGGCGATGGCGGCCGAATCGGTCGAGACACCGTCGGAGGCATGAGCTGACGAGCCCCGCCGAAGGGGCCAAGGCCCGGTTCCGGTGGCAGGATGGCCCGATGAACCGGATCGTCGAAGTCAATCGAGCAGCCTGCGGTGACACCCGGATCGTCGAGGTCGACGAGCCGCCGCTTGGCGAAGGGCTGGTCCGGCTACGGATCGACCACCTCGCCGTCACGGCCAACAACGTCACCTATGCCGTCATCGGTGATCTCTTCGGCTATTGGGACTTCTTCCCGGGCAGTGATGGCTGGGGCCGGGTGCCGTTCATGGGTTGGGCCGAGGTGATCGAGTCGAACCAGCCCGACATCGAGGTCGGTGGTCGCTACTACGGATGGTTCCCGATGGCAGAGACCGTCGACATCATGGCGGCGCCGACCGCCGACGGGTTCCGAGACGACGGCGACCATCGCACGGAACACGCGCCGGTCTATCGGTCCTTCGTGCGTACCGACCGTGATGGTCTGCATCCTGACCGCGACCCGAACGGTGCATCGTTCGAAGGCAACGAGGGCGAGCACCGTCATGCGCTCCTTCGGGGACTGTTCATCACCGGATTCCTTGCCGACGCCTTCTTCGCCGATGCGCCGGGCGCCGAGCCATATTTCGGTGTCGACCGGGTGGTCGTTGCCTCGGCCTCGAGCAAGACCGCCATCGGCTTCGCCCAACTGGCGCACGAGCGTGGACTCCACGTCGTCGGTCTCACGTCGGCCGGCAATGTCGACTTCGTGCGCTCGCTCGGTTGCTATGACGAGACCATCACCTACGACGAGATCGACACGTTGAGCAAGGAGCCGTCGGTGGCGATCGACATGGCAGGCAACGCCTCCGTTCTCGCTGCGCTTCATGCTCACCTCGACGGTCAGCTGAAGTACTCGATGACCGTCGGCAAGAGCCACCACGATGCTGCGCCGGTCGCGATCGTCGGCGGTCCGGCGCCCCAGCTGTTCTTCGCCCCGACCGAGGTGACGCGGCGGATCGATGCCTGGGGTTCCGACGGCTATCGAGACCGGGTGGCCACCGCCACCCATCGCTTCGTCGATGGCAGCACGTCGTGGCTCGAGGTGCAGGTATCGGCCGGGGTCGAGGGCGGCGAGTCGACCTGGACCGAGGTCTTCGGCGGAACGGTTCCGCCGAGCGTCGGTCGTATCGTCGCTCCCTGATACCCGGTTGCCGGTCCTGCTGAGCGGCCGAGCGTGCTCGAAAGGGAGACGAGATGAGCAATCGGCTGGTCTTGGCCACCGTCTGTCTCGTGGCCATGTTGATCGGCGGCAACTTCACCGCGATCAAGTTCGGACTCGACCATGCGTCGCCGCTGTTCTTCGCCGGGCTCCGAACGGTGATCGGCGGGAGCTTCCTGATCTCGTTCGCCCTGCTGCGAGGCGAACGGCTCCCTCTTCGGCGAGAGGATCTGCTCCGTATCTTCGTGGTGTCGTTCAGCATCACCACCGTCTCGAGCGCCCTGCTCGTCGTCGGCGTGAGTCGGGTGCCGGCCGGCGTTGCCTCGCTGGTGTCGAGCACGATGCCCCTGTTCGTCGCCGTCCTCGCGTTCGTGTTGATGGGCACCGTCGTCAGCCGACTCGGGCTGATCGGGCTGGCGGTCGGATTCCTCGGGACGGTGGTGCTCGCGTCGCCCTCACTCGGTGGTGACGCGGCCGCGATCGGGATCGCTGCGCTCGTCCTCTCGGCGCTGGCCTGGGCCTTCGGAACGGTCTTCATGAAGTGGAAGGATTTCGGCCGGGTGTCCCCGGTGATGCTCGTCGGTGTCCAGCTGATCATGTCGGCGCTCGTCCTCGTCCCCCTGGCGCTCGTCGTCGAAGGCACGGCCGACATGGACTGGTCGCTCGGGCTGTTTCTTCCACTTGCCTATGCGGCCATCCCGGCCAATGCCGTGACCTTCGCCCTGCTGGCCACGGTGGTTCGCCGGGCAACCCCGACGCAGGCAGCAGCGAGTGCGTACCTGATTCCCGTCTTCGGTGTGTTCTTCAGCTGGCTGATCCGGGGCGAAGTGCTCGGCTTGACCGAAGCCGCCGGCGGCGTGCTCGTGGTCGCCGGTGTCTATCTGCTCGTGACGGCCAATGCCCGCTCGATGACGCCGGCGTCGATGTGACCGGTGTGACCGGGACACGCGGCCAGATAGGCGGCGGCAGCCGAACGATCCCAACCGCGCAGTTCGGCCAAGCCGTCGGCGATCACTCGTAGGTACGACTCGTGGGCAGGACCGACGGCGTCATCGGGTGTTGGTCCCGTGAAGGTGAGCACCGGCTCGTCGTCGATCGATCCGACGTGCAGCAGCGACCCGTACCAGGTCGGGTACGGGGTCACGCAGCCGTCGGCGAGGAGTCGCGGGAGGTCGACCGGAGCGACCTCGGTCTGACGGTTCTCCTGGGCGAACACGTCTTCCATCTGGCCGAGGGTGATGCGCCAGGCTCGGCTCTGGGTCTCGACCCCCGGATCCGGCGTCAGCGCCAACTTGGCGACGGCGCCACCACCCCAACGAACAGCCGAGTGAGCGAACAGCAACTGGTGCCGGAGCACGAACGGCTGATCGGCCGTCGGTGCCGAGCGATCCCGCGAGCCCCGTTGAGCGTCGCCGCTGGTCGACTGGGGCACCACGCCTCCCTCGAGGTAGGCCAAGAACCGCCGGCGAAGGAGATTGGAGCCGTAGGAGGCGTACCAGACGGGTGTGTCGAGGTCAGGCATCGGCGGCCCTCGGCGTGAAGGTCACGAGGCCCCACTGGTCGTCGCCGTCTTGGTGCCCGGCGCCCTCGAGTGCAGGGAAGAACGACTCGACCCAGCCGAGCTGTTCGCCCAGAAAACCGGTGACGACGAGCGTTCCACTGGGCGAAAGACGAGCGACGACGCTGTCGGCGAGCGGTGCGAGCTCGGCGGCCAGCATGTTGACCACGACCAGATCGAACGTTCGGTCGAACGAATCGATCGGATGGTCGGTGATGATCACGTCGAGCCGATTTGCGCCGGCATTGCGCATGGCAACGGCAATGGCCTCGGGATCGACGTCGACCCCGACCACCGGATGGGAACCGAGTGCAGCGGCGGCCAGGGCGAGGATCCCGGTGCCGGTACCGACATCGAGGACCGAGGTGCCGGCACCGGCGAGTCGTGTCACGGCTTCGAGGGCGAGTCTCGTGGTGGGGTGGTGGCCGTGCCCGAACGCCTTGGCGACTTCGATCGTCAGGAGACGTCCGCCGACGATCAGCTCCTGGGGCTCGGGCGAGGGCCACGATGAGGCATCGACCGCCGTCACGACCGACCGCGAGCCGAGAGAGGCCGCCGCTTGCAGCGCCGTGGCCTGATCGTCGAACCCGGCGATGAGCGAAGGTGAGCCGTCGTGGTCGACCTCGGCGATTCCCGTCGTGCCCAGATCCCAGAGCCGCCGCTCGAGTTCCTCGGGGCCGTCACTCGGCTGGAGTGCGATCGTCAGGAGCCAGGACATAACATCAGGCTATTCATGAGCGAACTGACTGAGTCGACCACGCCCCAAGACACGGTCCCGGCCGTTCCGATGCACGCCGCCATCGACATCGGAACCAACTCGTTCCATCTCGTCGTTGCCCAGGCCGACGCGAGCGGCGGATTCGACGTTCTCACCACCGAGAAGGAGATGGTGCGCCTTGGCTCAGGGGCACACGAGATGAAACGCCTCCAGCCAGACGCCATGGACCGGGGCATCGCTGCTCTCCAGCGCATGGCCGAAGTGGCCCAGAGCTTCGGGGCCGTCGACCTCGTCGCCGTTGCCACCTCGGCAGTCAGAGAAGCCGGCAACGGTGCCGAGTTCATCGAACGTGCCCGGCTCGAAGCCGGGGTCATGGTCGAGGTCATCGCCGGAATCGAAGAAGCCCGGCTCATTCATCTGGGAGTTCTGCAGGCCCTGCCGGTCTTCGATCGCCGTCTGATCCTCGCCGACATCGGGGGCGGCAGCACCGAGCTCCTCGTTGGGGAAGCAGGCGAGGTCATCGAGGCCCGGAGCATGAAGCTCGGATCCATTCGACTGACCCAGCGGTTCTTCCCCGATGGTGAGATGAGCAAGACGTCGGTGTCCGCCTGCCGCCAGTACGTTCGGGCTGCGCTCGCTGCGGTTGCTCGCGAGCTGAACGGCCATCAGCCCGAGATCGCGATCGGCTCGTCCGGCACGATCTCCACCCTTGCGGCAATGGCTGCTGCTGCCCGGGGCGAAGACCCCCGCTCGGTCAACGGCGTGCGCTTCACCAAGGACGAGCTCGATGCCGTCATCGACTCGATCGCTTCCGCCGATCGTGACAAGCGCAAGGACCTGCCCGGGATCGATCCGCGACGAGTCGACATCATCACGGGCGGCTCGATTCTCCTGTCGGAGATCTTCCGTGCGTTCGACCTCGAGGAGATGACGGTTTCGAGCTACGCCCTGCGCGAGGGAGTCCTGCTCGATCGGTTCGGTGGTTCCCGGACGGCCGGCTTGGACCGGCTGAGTGACCTGCGGCGTACGAACGTCGAGCGGATGGCCACCCAACTCGACCCCGACCCCGACCATGCGGCGACCTGTGCCCATCTCGCCGGGCAGCTCTTCGATCGGACCCAACGACTGCACGGGCTCGATGCCGCCGATCGTGAGCTGCTGGTCTCGGGGGCGCTTCTCCACAACGTCGGCTTGTTCATCAGCCACTCCAGCCACCACAAGCACGGTTACTACGTCATCCGCAACACCGATCGCCTCACCGGGTTCGCTCAACACGAGATCGAGATCATCGCACTCATCGCCCGCTATCACCGCCGAGGCCGTCCGAAGGAGCGACATCGCGAGTTCGCCGCACTCAACGCAGAGGATCAGATGCGAGTGCGGATTCTCGCCGGCCTCCTGCGTATCGCCATCGGACTCGACCGGAGTCACGCCGCTCGGGTGCAGTCGATTCGGGTGCTCGTGTCGAACGAGACCGAGCGCCCCGTCCTCACCATCGAGCCCCTGGCCCACGACGACGCCGATGACCTCGAACTCGAGCTCTACGCCGCGGCGGAGCGATCCAAGCTGCTCGCCGATGCCCTCGGCGTCGACATCGTGCTGCAACGTCCGGCCAGCTCAGACGACCCGCTCTACCAGTCGACCTGATCGAACAAAACTGTCGAGTTCCGCCGAGTGCGGTTGGTTGCTGTGCGATGATGTCAGCTGATTGACGACGCGCCGGAGGGACTCGGGCGCCAACGGAGGAAAGCACGGCATGACTGATCAAGGTGGACAGACGCCCCCCGGCTGGTACCAAGCGGCAGGGGACCCTCCCGGCACACAGCGGTACTGGGATGGCTCACAATGGCAGGGCGGGCCACAGCCCGTCGGCGGCGCCACCCCGGGTGGTGCGCAGTCGGCGTTCTCCGGGGCCGGCGATGCCGCCGAACTCGGCCAGCGTCTCATTGCGTACCTGATCGATGCCGGCCTCATGGTGGGCATCTACATCGCCGGCATCATCCTGGTTGCCATCTTCGGTGCGATCGCCGACTTCCTCGGCGCCATCATGGTGCTCGTGTGGTTGGTCGCCATCTTCGGCTTCGCCATCTACAACATCTTGTATCTGCAGGGCACCACCGGACAGACGATCGGCAAGAAGCAGCAGGGCATCAAACTGCTCGACAACAAGACGGGTCAGCCGGTCGGTATCGGTATGGCTTTCGTGCGCAACCTCCTCGGAGGCTTCCTCGGTGGCCTGTGCCTGCTCGACTATCTGTGGCTTTTCAAGGACAACGCACGCCTACGTCTGAGCGACCAGATCCTCGACTATCAGGTCCGCAAGGTCTGAGCCCGTGGGGTTGCTGCCGATCAGCCGATCGGCAGCGGCCACCGCAGTCCGGTGGGGCTCGGCACGTCGCCGACCACCATCCGAACGAGCCAGATGACCGATATCGCCGCTGCGATGCCCAGCAGCAGCCGGTCGCTGCTCAGCAGCCGATGAACGCGCTGCTGCCCGACGAGCCACCCCGGACGCACCGCAAGGAACACGGCGAACCCGAGCAGGGGCAGCGCCGGGTAGAGCCGCAGCGCTCCTACCGGATCGAGCCGCGCGAGCGTCGCCGCCGACCGAGTGGCCCCGCACAGCGGGCAGTAGCCCCCGGTGCAGCGACGGAACGGACAGAGCACCGGGCCGTCGATCACCGTCAACGCGCCGAGGGCTGCCCCGACGCCAACGAGCGGGATCCACTGCCCTGCCCGGCTCGAGCGTGTGACGGCGAACGTCACGACGACGCTCCGGTGTCGGCGGTCTCGGGAAAGCACCCGATGATCTCGGTCAGCCACTCCCGAACGGCGGGCTGTCGGCTGACCTCGGTCTTGCCCAGTCGCACCAGCACCAGGTCACGAGCGGGCACCACGATGATGAACTGGCCCTCATAGCCCTGACAGGCGAAGGCAGCGGTGTCGTCGTCCCACAGCCACCAGTGTTCGCCGTACCAACGAACCTCGTGGACGTCGGGCTCGACGGGTGTGCGAGCGGCGTCGGCCCAGCCCTCGGGCAGGAGACGGCGGCCGTCCCACACCCCGTCACGCAGGTAGAGGTAGCCGAAGCGGGCGAAGTCCTGCGCGGTGGCGTAGACGAACGACGAGCCGATGAACGTGCCGGCGTCGTCGAACTTCGGGACGGCGCTCGACATGCCGATCGGACCGAAGAGGCGATCGGTGAGGTACGCGGTGACGGCGTCGGCCTTCGTCTCCGCTGCGCCGTCGAGTCCGCTGATGACGCGCCCACAGAGCGCCGAGATGATGTTGGTCGTGCCACTTGCGTAGTTGAAGTACGTACCCGGCTGATGCAGCAGCGGGAGCGATTCGGCATAGGCCGCCACGTCGTGCCGGCCCTCGCCGAAGAGCATCTCGATCACGTGGGAGACCTGATCGTCGACGTAGTCCTCGACGAACTCGAGTCCGCTCGTCATCCGCAGCAGGTCTCGAGTGGTGATGGCTCGTCGCTCATCGTTCGCCCAGCGAGGAACATCGGCCGGCTGGTCGACGTCGAGCAGCCCGTCGCCGACGAGGAGCCCGGCCATGGCCTGTGTGATGCTCTTGCCCATCGACCAGGAGATCAAGGTGCTCGTCTCGGTGGTATCGGGTCCGTAGGCCTCGGCGGCGAGTTGGCCACGATGGATCGCGACGAGGGCCAGGTTGAGGTCGGTGGCGGGGTCGGCGTTCGGACCGAAGCCCCGAGCGATCAGATCGTGCAGCCGCTCGGTGACGACGTCGGGGGCGACAGGCCCGGTCGGCCAGCGGTCGGTGGGCCAGGGCACCGTCGCCGGTTGGGCGGGAAAGGGTGGTCGTCGGGTCGGTTTCGGGGCGAGGGGTGGATCGATCACGACGGGGCTCCCTTCCCAACAGGTGTGAAGGCCAGCGTACGAGCTTCGGTGTCGACGGCATCGAGTCGGACCGTGATCTCGCTGCCCAACCGCAGATGGTCGGCCGCAATCGTCGTGACCACCGCAGGATCGATCAACTGGATCTTCGCGACCGTTCGCCCGTCATCGATGTTGATGACGAACGCACGGAAGATCTCACCGACTCGATCTCGGAGCAGCATCGCCTCGGTGTAGTCGATGATGGCTCGTTCGAGCGCCGACTCGCGCGATCGAGATCGCCCCATCAGCGCCGGAAGGTCGTCGAGTGCGTCGATGGCCCAGCTCGGCGGCGCCTCACCGGCATAGAGCGCCAGCAGGATCTCGTTGCCGAATCGGTCGACCAGGCGGCGCAAGGGTGCCGTGACGTGCGCGTAGACCGACGCGATGGCGCCATGCTCGTGCTCCTCGGGAAGCGAGCCCTTGATCGCGACGTAGCCGGCACCACGGAACGAACGTGCCGCCTGCAGGAGGAAGGCTGCCCGGTGAGCCTCGGTCGGGTCGACGGTGCGAATGAACTCGGGGTAGTCGACCTGGTCGGGCCAGTCGATTCCCAGGGCTTTCGCTTGGCGGCGCAGCGCCCGCAGGTCCTGCTTGCGGGTGGCCGGCAGGGTCCGGAGGATCCCGACCTTTTCCTCGGCCATCTTCGTGCCGGCGACGATCCCGGTGAGCAGCGAGATCTGGGCGTTCCAGTCCTCGACAGGAAGCGAGGTGTCGTAGGCAAGCTGGTACCGACCTGACGGCGTGCGCTCGATCTCCTGGCTCGGAAGGTTGAGGCTGACCCCGCCGCGATCGACTTCACGGGCGAGGCGAAGCTCGCCGATCGTTCGGAGCGTCCTCAGTGTGGGATCGTTCGCGTCGATTCGCCGCTGGGCTTCTGCGTAGGAGATCGCCTCACGAATCGTGACCGTCGCCCGCTCCAGATGCGAAGCCGTCGGTTTGCCGTCGTGGTCGAGGTCGATCGTCCACAGCAGCGCCGGCCGATCGGCACCGGGCAAGAGGCTTGCACGGTCTTCTGAGATGACCGGCGGGTGCAGGGGCGTGCGAAGGTCGGGTGAATACCGTGTGGTGCCTCGTTCTCGTGCCTCGAGATCGACCGGACCCCCGGGCTCGACGAAGGCGCCGAGGTCGGCAATGGCGTAGAACACCCGAAAGCCGCTGTCGGTGGCGGAGACGACGAGCGCCTGGTCGAGGTCGGTCGCTTCCGGCGGGTCGATGGCGATGAACGGGAGATCTCTCGCGTCTCGTCGTGCGACGGGTGCGGGCGAAGTGGCTGACGCTGCTTCGAGCACCTCGGCGGGGAACGAGTCCGGCACATGGAGTTCGACTCGAATGCGTGCGAACCCCGCCTCGAATTCGGAGGGAGCATTGACCAACGGCTGCTTCACGGTCGCCCAACCTAGAGGAAACGCAGGGAGGGCGAACGCTCACCTCCTCGATGGCGAAAGGCCGAGTCAGCCTCGGTCGAGCGCGCAGTTGTCGATGAGACGAGGTTTCCCGACTCGGGCCGCAACGAGCAGCCGGCATTCGCCGACGAGCCGATCGGGTACGGCCAGCGTGGATGCATCGACTGCTGCCACGTAGTCGAGAGCGGCGAGCGGCTCGGCTTGGATGATGGCGGACATCGCCTGCATCACGACGACGGGGTCGTCGGAGACACCTGCGGCGTCCAGCCCGGCATCGAGCGATCGCCTCAACACCGTGGCCGCTGCTCGGTGTTCGTCATCGAGGTAGACGTTTCGGCTCGACATGGCCAGTCCGTCGGGTTCGCGTACGATCGGGCAGCCGACGACCTCGACCGGAATCGACAGATCGGCGACCATACGGCGGACGACGGTGAGCTGCTGGAAGTCCTTCTCGCCGAAGAACGCCTTGCTCTCACCGACGATCGAGAAGAGTTTCGCGACCACCGTGGCGACCCCGGCGAAGTGGGTGGGTCGGCTGGCTCCCTCCCAGCGCTGCGAGATCTCGCCCACCGACACGGTGGTGAGGACCGGGCCGAAGGGGTACATCTCGTCGACCGTCGGCGTGAAGAGGAGGTCGACACCGGCAGACTCGGCGACCTCGGTGTCTCGCTCGAGGTCTCGTGGATAGGCCGAGAGGTCCTCGTTGGCCGCGAACTGGAGCGGATTCACGAAGATCGACGAGACCACCAGATCGGTGGCGGACCGGGCTGCCCGCATCAGAGAGGCATGCCCATCATGGAGGTAGCCCATGGTCGGCACGAACCCCACGGTCTTGCCGTCGGCCCGAGCTCGGTCGAGTGTGGTCCGGAGCTGATCGATCGTGTCGATGCGGTCGATGGTCATCGTGGTCCTTCTTCTGTTGCCGACCTCGGATGCTGTCGGCCGGCGCCGGGCGCTGCGTGGTCGGCCAGCCATGGGTGGCCGGCGAGCTCGGCGGCGCCACGGCTCAGGAGCTCATAGAGCGGTCGTTCGCTCGGGGGGAGTGCGGCGAGATGGCTGTTGATCGTCTGCCAGTCGGCCCGCGCTGCCGGACCCGTGAGCGAGGCCGCAGCGCCTCGTTGGGTGACGTTGTCGAGGGTGGCCGTCATCAACTGCCAGTACGCCTCGACCGGTACGCCCACCTCGTCGGCCAATCGCTCGACCTGAGCGCACAGGGCCACCAGGTGATTGGCCGCAACGGCAGCCGTTGCGTGATAGAGCGAGCGACGTGCGTCGTCGACGGCAACAGCCCGCCCCCCGAGTTGCTCGACGATCGAGCGAGCGATCGGGTCGCCGGCGACGGCGAAGACTGCGCCGGCCTTCAACCGCTCGGCGCCGGTTGCTGGATCGGGCAGGGAGACGAGCGGGTGGAGCGAGGCCGTTCTGGCGTGGGGCCGCAGATCGGTGAGCGGGCGAGATCCGGCCAGGTGCATGATCACGGCGTTGCCCGGCTCGATCGATCGAGCCACGCCGGCGATGGCGTCGTCTGGCACGGCGATCACCACGAGGTCGACCTCGGCGGCTGCCCGACTCGGGTCGTCGCCTCGGCCGAGCGAGCCGGCGAAGTCCCAACCGACCGAGCACAACGCCTCGGTGATCGACCCACCGGCGCGACCGAGCCCGATCGTGCGGAAGCGCCCGCGTGGTTGCTCGCTGAGACCGGCCACGGATCGAACGCTCGAGGTCAGTCGGCAGCGAGAAGCGCCGCTTCGACCCTGGTGAAGATGGCCCGGAACGTCTCGAGTTCGTGGGGCTCGATCTGATCGATGAGGTAGTGGCGGACGTCGTCGACGTGTCCCGGAGCCGCCGCTTCGAGCTCTCGAAGCCCTTCGTCGGTGAGGAGGGCGTTGGTGCCGCGGGCGTCGTTCGGGCAGTTCTCTCGATCGACGAGTCCCCGAGCCGCAAGTCGATCGACTCGATAGGTGAGGCGAGACTTCGACACGAGCACTTCGGAAGCGAGCTGGCTCATGCGAAGACGTCGCCCCGGCGCTTCGGAAAGGAAGACCAGGATCTCGTAGTCGGTGCTCGACAGATTCGATCGATCCGACAGGCCCTTGTCGAGCTGGTCGGACAACAGTGAGCTGGCGTGGAGAAAACGCCGCCAAGCGTCCTGCTGATCGTCATCGAGCCACCTGGTCATGTCCCCAGGCTAGGCCCACCACCTTCCGCGAGGCAGATTGACCGGGTGAGGTCGGGACGAAAGTCACATCGAATAGTTCACATTTGAATGAGTATTCGTGTATTGTTCAAATTCGAACAACCTATCTCGTAAGGAACGCTCATCATGACTACGACAACGCTCCCGCTTGCCACCGGAACCTGGACCTCCGACCCCGCACACTCGTCGGTCGAGTTCACCATTCGCCACCTCGGTCTGACCAAAGTGCGCGGCCGTTTCAACGACTTCCAGGCCTCGATCGACGTCGGCGAGACCATCGGGGCCAGCAGCATCGAGGCTTCGATCGCCATGTCGTCGGTCGACACGAACAACGCCGATCGTGACGCTCACCTGCTCAGCACCGACTTCTTCGGTGTCGAGGCCAATCCCACCATGGCCTTCCAGTCCACGTCGATGAGCGGCGCCGGAGAGGACTGGACGCTCGCCGGCGATCTCACGGTCAACGGCATCACCAAGCCGGTGGAACTCGACGTCGAGTTCTACGGTCTCGCCACCGACCCCTACGGCAATGCCAAGGCAGGCTTTGCCGGCCAGACCACGATCAGCCGGAAGGACTTCGGCATCGAGTTCAACGCTCCGCTCGAGACCGGCGGCGTGTTGCTGGGCGACAAGGTCGCCGTCGAGCTCGAGCTCCAGTTCGTCGCCGCCGGCTGAGCAACGCCAGGGTGGGAGTAGGCGAAGCACGGAATGGGTAGTGCACGAAAACGCAACATGAAGGGTTCACCATGACGACGAACGATCAAGCAACGACAGCCGATACCGCAGAGGCCGACGCTTCGCTCGCAAGCGAACGGCAAGCCGAGTGGGACGCACTCCGCGACCGGTATCTGCAGCCGTCGGCTGTTCGGCCGGCCACCATTGCCCAGGGTGTGCATCATCTGGCGCTGCTTTGCTCGGATGTCGAGCAGACGATCCGCTTCTACCAGGAGCTGCTCGGCTTCCCCCTGGTCGAGTTGTTCGAGAACCGGGACTACACCGGGTCGACGCACTTCTT
The DNA here is from genome assembly GCA_963698395.1 of uncultured Acidimicrobiales bacterium. GTDB lineage: Bacteria > Actinomycetota > Acidimicrobiia > Acidimicrobiales > SZUA-35 > JBBQUN01. Next base: position 225,004 of record CAVOQQ010000003.1, on the reverse strand, counting down.
CTTCGACATCGGCAACGGCAACCTCTTGGCCTTCTTCGACTTCCCCGGTCTCGATCTGCCGCCGTATCGCGAGGTGCTCGGCGGGTTCCACCACCTGGCGATCTCGGTGAGCCGTGAGCAGTACGACGCTGCGCTCGGCCGTCTCGACGCTGCGGGCATCGAGGTGCATCTCGTGGCCGGGGAGTCTGCCTACTTCAGCGATCCCGACGGCACTCGACTCGAGTTGCTCGCCGCTCCGCTGCACGAGATGCTCGGCAGTTCGCTCGTCGATTAGGTCATCTCTGCCAGTGGCGGGGTGCGCAACGCAGCTCGACTTCGTCGACGATGGTTCCACATCAGCCACCCAGCGAGCCAGGCCGCAGCGCTCGTTGGCCCGTCGAGGAACCAGTCACCGGAATCGGCGATCCTTGGGTGTCAGCGCCGTTGGCAGACGGGACACCACGTGGTGGTGCGCGCGTCGACCACGGCGGATCGCAGCGTCTCGCCGCAGCGTTCGCACGGCAGCCCAGCCCGACCGTACGCGTGGAGCTCGTGTTGGTTGCCGCCGGTACCGCCCTCGACATTCCGGTAGTCCCGTAGTGTCGTGCCGCCCAATTCGATGCCCTGCTCCATCACGTCTCGCAACGCTTCGAGGAGGTCGCCCGCCCGTGCGACTCCCAGTCGAGTGACGATCGGGTTGATGCGAGCCAGCCACAGGGCCTCATCGGCGTAGATGTTGCCGACGCCGGCGATCGGACGCTGGGAGAGCAACTTGGTCTTGAGGGCGCGCCTGCTCGAACCCAGGAGCGCATGGAATCGACGTGGCGTCAGCTCTGGGTCCCACGGCTCCGGTCCGGCGTGCAGCAGCGTCGGGATGTCGGCGTAGTCGCCGGCAGCAACGAAGCGCAGCCGACCGAAGCGGCGAACGTCGACGAACTCGAGCGTCTCTTCGTTGTCGAGCTCCCACCACGCCCGCAGGTAGGTGTTGGCGAGGTCGGGGCCACCCGAGCGAAAGGACAGCTTGCCGGTCATGCCGAGATGGACGACGAGTTCGCGATGGCGGTCGGTCGGCAGCAGCAGGTACTTGCCGCGCCGAGCGGGCGTTGCGAAGCGGTGGCCGACGGCGGAGCGACCCGGTGTGAACTTCGCCGAATCGTGCGAGCCGGCCCGTATCACGGTGCGGCCGACGAGGCGCGGTGCCAGTTGCCGGCGAACGGTTTCGACCTCGGGGAGCTCGGGCATCGCGGTCGAGCGTAGTGGCCCGCTTCCTCGGGCCGCAGTGGAGGGAAACCGAACGGTTTTAAGCACTTGGTCCCATACCGATTCGATCGTTGGTGCCTATCGTCGAAGGGATGGAACTCGTACTCCCTCCGTCGCCGGCCTCACCAGAAGAGATTGTCGATGCGCTGGTCGAGCAACTGCCCGAGGGCGCCCAGTTGGTCGTGCCGATCGGCAACGGCGAGCCGGTGAAGCTGCTCGATGCAATCGAGGCGCGGGCCTGCGATTTCCGCAACGTCACCATTCATCAGATGCACGCGCTCCACGATCGTCCCTACCTGCACGGCGCCTATCGCGGGTACCTCAACCATGTTTCGTGGTTCCTGTCGCACATCACCCGCAAGGCCTACGAGGCCGGCGGATGCGAGTTCGCACCGGCGAACTTCTCCGAGGTGCCGCTGCGACTGCTCGAGAAGAACCCGGTTGCCGTTCTCGCGGCGGCGAGCCCTCCGGATCGCAACGGTCACTTCTCGTTGGGAACCAGCGCCGACTACGCCTCGCCGATGATCGGACGGGTTCCCTTCATCGTCGAAGTCAACCAGCAGATGCCGCGGACGTTCGGCGAGAACCGGGTGCGTCATCAGAACGTCGTCGGCTGGTGTGAGGCCGATTACCCGTTGGTCGAGACGGCCGTCAGCGAGCCGAGCGAGATCGACAGGACCATCGCAGCGCTCGTTGCCGAACGAATCGGCGACGGCTCGACGCTGCAACTCGGCATCGGTTCGGTACCGAGCCAGGTCGCCAAGCTCCTGGTCGACCGCAAGGATCTCGCCATTCACACCGAGCTCTTCAGCGATCCACTCGTCGATCTGATCGAGTCCGGCGCAGCGACCGGCCGGTACAAGAGCCGTTCGAAGGGTCGTGCCCTCACCACGTTCGCGCTGGGCTCCAAGCGGCTCTATGACTTCCTCGACAACAACGACGAGGTGATCTTCGTGGGCGTCAACGAAGTGAATGATCCCCGTCTGGTCGGGCGCGAGCCTCGGTTCGCCTCCGTCAACGCCACCCTTCAGGTCGACCTGTTCGGGCAGTGCGCATCCGAGACGATCGGCACCCAGTACTTCTCCGGCAGCGGTGGTCAGGCAGACTTCGCTCGAGGCTCTCAGTACTCCGAGAATGGCCAGGGTTTCATCGTGCTGCCGTCGACGGCGGCGGGTGGTCGGATCAGCCGCATCACCCCGACGCTGAACACCGGCGCCGTCGTGACGACCAACAAGAACACCGTCGACAACGTGGTGACCGAGTTCGGCATGGCCGAACTCCGCGGCCTCACCATGTCGCAACGAGCCCATGCACTCATCGGGATCGCCCACCCTGATCATCGCGCTTGGTTGACAAGAGAAGCCGAAGCAAACAACATGATCCGCTGATCGATCAGAGATCGAGCGTCGGCTCGGTCCGATCGATCGGCGTGATGGCTTCGATCGGTGGAAGTCGTCCACCGGAGCGTGCGCTGAGCTCGTTCCCGACGCGCACCGCGAGCTCCGGAGCGGTCACGTTGTCGGGCGTGTGCACGAAGACGTAAGGGTCGACGCCCGCCTCCAACCACTCGACGAGCTTCGGGAACCAGCGTCGCCAGATCTCGAGCGACGCCTCCGGGTCGGCTTGACCGATCAGACGGATCAGCGGCGCGGCACCGGTGGCGGTTGGACGAACCGGTAGCCGGGGCTTGGCGTTCCACGCCTCGTGCTCCTCCTTCGTCACCGGCGGTGCAGCGAACAACGCTCGTGAATCCAGGATGACTCGGTTCACGCCTCGAGCGGCGAGGGCATCGTTGAGCGGACGCTCGAGCGACCCGCCGGCGGAGAACTCGGGATGGCGAACCTCGACAGCCCACGCCGGAGGATGGTCGAGGCCGTGTGAACGACCGACGACGTCGTCGAGAAAGCTGATGAGGGATCCGAGATCGTCCGGCCCGAATGACGCCGGCAGTTGGATCTGGACGGGTCCCATCCGGTCGCTCACGGGCGCCATACGCTCGAAGAACGCCTCGACTTGCTCGGCGACGTTGCGGAGGCGGCGCTCATGGGTGATGTGGCGAGGCAACTTGAAGCAGAAACGCAGCGACTCGTCGGCCTGCTCGGCCCACCGCTCGACGGTCTCGGGTTTCGGCAGGGCGTAGGAGGTGGTGTTGCCCTCGACGGTCGTGAAGTGGCTCGAGTACCACGCCAGCGCGTTGGCCGCCGAGACCCCGTATCGCTCGCGCCACGGCGGATGGGCCCACATGGCACAACCAAGGCGCAACTGCCCGAAGTCGGGCGAGGAATCGGGCGCTGCCATGGCCTGAGAGTATGGCAGCACCGACGAACCGCCGAGGTTCTAAGGTGCTCGCTGTGAGTACTCCATCGACCATCCATGACCTTCCGACTCCTGCACTGGTGGTCGAGAAATCGATCTTCGACCACAACGTCGCGGCCATGTCGGCGGCGCTTCCCGGCGACCGGCTCCGGCCGCACACGAAGGCCTTCAAGTCCACGGCGTTGGCCAAACAGTTGGTCGCAGCCGGTCACGAGAACTTCTGTGCTGCGACGGTCCGCGAGATCGAGGGGATGGCTCAAGCGGGTATCGACGATGATCTCCTGCTCGCCAACGAGACCTACGACTATTCCAGGCTCGGTCCGTTGGTCGAGGCCGGCGCCGACATCACGGCGGCGGTCGATTCCGATGTCGTCCTCGACGCCGTGATCGCAGGCGGCGTGCGACGAGTGCTGATCGACGTCGAGGTCGGGCTGCCTCGCTGCGGTTGCTCGGTCGACGACGCCGGCCGTCTGGCCGAGCGAGCCCGATCCGCCGGCCTCGACGTGCGCGGGGTCATGGGCTACGAAGGCCACCTGATGATGGTCGAGCCCCCTGGCGACAAGGCGGCGCAGGTCGAGGCATCCATGGCGATCCTGCTTCGAGCACACGAGGCGGTCGGTGGTGACATCGTGTCGGGCGGTGGGACCGGTACCTATGCGGCCAACACCTGGGTCACCGAGGTGCAAGCCGGCTCGTACTGCCTCCTCGACACCGAGTACGCCAAGCTGGACTCGCCCTTCGAGATCGCGCTCAGCGTGCTCGGCACCGTCGTGTCGGTGAGCCCCAAGGGGTGGGCCGTTGCCGACGCCGGGCTCAAGGCCTTCGGACTCGACCACGGTCTGCCGACGGCGGTCGACGCCGACCTGATGTTCCTGTCCGACGAGCACGCAACGCTGAAGAACAAGGAGGGTCGAATCGCCATCGGTGACCGGATCAGGTTCCTGCCGGCCCATGTCGATCCCACCGTCGCCCGACACACCCGCTTCTGGGTGGTCGATGGCGAGACGGTGGTCGACGAGTGGCCGATCGATCTCCGCCACTGGTGAGCGCGCCGAGCAAGCTCACTCCAGCAGCAAGCTCACTCCGGCAGCAAGCTCACTCCGGCAGCAAGCTCACTCCGGCAGCAAGCTGAGGGCGTCGTTGTCGATGATGGCCTGCATCGAACGCTCCAGCATCGAGACCATCAGGCTCTGGCTGTTGGCCGGCAACAGGTCGTAGGACTGGAAGCTGGCAACGGCGTAGATCAGGCAATGGGCGAGCGAGATCCGGTACTGACGCTCGAACTCGTCTCGGTCTCGGTCGACACCTTCGGCGGCGAGTGCCTCGATATACGCATCGATCAGTTCGCCGTCGCGACCCGCGCGGACGTCGGGAGCGATGGATTGGCCGGCGAAGTATCCGAGGTCGTAGGCGCCGGAGCCCTGGCCCATGATCTGGAAATCGACGATGGCCATGTCTTGGTTCTCGTCGGTTGGTGAGCCCGAGAGGTAGAACAGGTTGTCGGCCCGCCAGTCACCGTGAAGCAGCGTCGTTGGTTCCATGAAGCTGCCGAGAAGGAAGGGCACGAGCTCGCCGTAGCGATCGCCGAATGCCTTGATTTCGGGCGTCATGTGCTCGGCCCCGTGCTCTTGGGCGTTCTCCCAACCGGAGGCGAACACGCCCGGCAGCGCCGCAAGGTAGATCGGGTTCTCGATGGGCGGGTAGATCTCGGCGAGTTCGGGAAGGCGCTCGTGTTCGTGGAAGGTGGCATGGAGCTTGGCCAGGTTTCGAGCCGAGCGCAGCGCGTCTTCCCATGTGACACCGATCTGCTGATCGGCGCTTCGCAGACCCGAGACGTCTTCCATGATGAGAATGAAGTCGCCGCTGTCGGGGTTCTGCATGGCGGCGTACGCCCGGGGCGTCCGAATGGGCATGTCGTCGGCAAGGTGGGTGTAGAAGTGCAGTTCCCGCGAATAGAAGCCGAGTGCCTCGGCCATGCCCCGCTGTGCCGGGTCGGAGATGGCGAACTTCGTGATCGCCGATGACGGAGCGCCTTCGGCCGGTCCGTCGTAGGTGATGGTGGTGCGGTAGAGCTCGGAGAGCAGCCCGACCCCCTCGGCGAAGCGATGGTGTTCGACCGACCCAACGGTGGTGCCTTCGGCGATGTCGCCGGTGACCAACAGGGCCTTGGTCAGCCAGTCGGCCGAGACGCCTTCGATGCTCGTCGGCATCCCGATTTCGATTCCTGCTACCGCTGCCATGGAGGCTCTCCTGGTTGATCGTTGCGTTCGGCCACACTCACGACAGTCAGAGATCCGCTCGACCCGCTGTGACCGAAGTCGCAATCGTAAGTGATACCGCAGGTCACGCCAACTCGCTCGGACTGAGGTCGCACCGCGGCGACGCGATTGTCATGATGTCGAACGGTGGTCATGGCCGAGCGGCCCGATCAAGGGGTGAGCATGTTCGAGGTAACGACGAAGAGTGGTGTGCTGAGCGGGACCGATCTCGGCGCCGTGCAGCGATACGCCGGCGTGCGATTCGCCGAGGCCCCGAGCGGTGACCGCCGGTTCCGGCCTCCCACGGCGCACGTGGGGAGTGGACCGGTCGACGCGACGGCGTTCGGACCGACGGCCTGGCAGCCGGCCTCGGCCCTCGAGGTGATGCTCGGCGGCCGGCAGGAGGAGCGCTCAGAGGACTGCCTTCGGCTCAACGTCTGGGCACCGTCGAAGGGCATCGGCCAGAAGGCCGACCGCCCGGTCATGGTCTGGATCCACGGAGGCGGCTTCTCGACCGGATCGGGATCGTCGCCGATCTATGACGGCGCGGCCCTTGCCGAGCGTGGCGACACGGTGGTCGTCTCGATCAACTACCGCCTCGGCCCTCTGGGGTTCCTCCATCTCGATCACCTGGTTTCCGACCTCGCCGGTACCGGCAATCTCGGTCTGCTCGATCAGTTGGCGGCGCTGGAGTGGGTGCAGGAGAACATCGCCGCGTTCGGCGGCGACCCTGGCAACGTGACGATCTTCGGTGAGTCGGCGGGCGCCATGAGTGTGGCCACCCTGCTGGCCATTGCTGGGGATCGAGATCTGTTCCACCGGGTCATCGCCCAGAGCGGCGCCCTCCACAATCTGACCCCCACGGCGGTGGCCGAACGCACGACGGCCAGCGTGATGGAAGCCGCAGGGATCGACTCGCTCGACGACCTCATGGCGGCCGATCCGGCGTCGCTGATCGCCGCGGGCGAGACGGTGCGGGCGGCGGGCGGCAATGTGCTCGACCGCATCAACGGCGCCCACGAACTCGGGCCGAACCTCATGGCGTTCCAACCGGTCCTCGACGGCCACGTGATCTCGGAACCGCTCATCGATTCGATCCGCTCGGGCGTCGGGCGAACGGTCGCCCTGCTTGCCGGGGCCAACGCCGATGAGTGGAACCTCTTCGACCCGACGCGCAAACCGCTCCCAGCCGAGCGCCTGGCCGGCCGGCTCGATCGGTTGGCGGCATCGGCCGCCGAGCCCAAGGCCGCCACGTCGAAACTGGCAGCGGCCTACACCGTCGAGGTCGATGGCGACGGGCTGGTCGACCGTTCGGTCCAGTCTTCGCTGATGACCGACGCCGTGTTCCGGATGCCCGCCGTGCGGATGCTCGAGGCTCGCGCCGAATCCGGCAGTCCCGGACACCACTATCACTTCGCTTGGGGTTCGCCGGTGGCCGGTGGCATCCTCGGGAGCTGCCATGCCCTCGAGTTGCCGTTCGTGTTCGGCACCATCGCTGCCAAGGGGATGTCCTCGTTCGTCGGTGACGATCCGCCGGTGGAACTGTCCGAGCGCATGCAAGACACCTGGTTGCACTTCGCCCGGTACGGCACACCGGCGAGCGATGGGTTCCCGGCGTACGACCACGAGTCGCGTTCGGTCTACGAGTTCGGCGGCGCCGACGGCCTGGTGGAACACCCACGAGCCGAGCGAACCACCGCCTGGTCCGACCTTCTCTGAGCGACGAGCCGTGGCGTCAGCGACCTCGTGACAAGCCGTCGCCTCGTAACGAGAGGCGGGGCCCGTACTTCGGCGCCGAACCGTTGGCCTTGGCGAGTCGGATGACCCGCCAGCGGTGGCCGGCATAGGGTTCGAGCAGTTCGAGCATGCGGGTGTCGTCGGCACGGGCTTCGCCGGCGATGGCCCAGGCCACCGTGTTGGGGATGTGGTAGTCGCCGGTGGGGACGGCGTCGGCGTCGCCCATCGAGACCGCGGTCACGAGGTTGGCCGTCCACGGCCCGATTCCGTTGAGGTGCTGCAGCCGGGCCTTGAACTCGGTGGGGGTGCGGTCGCCGATCTCGCCCATCCGACGCATCTCGCGTGCGGTGCGAATGATGATCTCGGCCCGCTTGCGCTCGACGCCGATGGGATGGAAGTCGGTGTAGCTCATCGACCCGACGGTCTCGGGCGATGGCAGGACCCACGCCTCTCCTGGGCCGGGCGCTGGCTCGCCGAATCGGCGGGCCATGGCCCGCCGGCTCTGGTGCGCCTTGGTGGCTTGGACCTTCTGACCGAGGATGGCACCGACGATCGCATCCCACGGGCGGTCGGTGCGACCGAGCAGGAACGGGCGACGACGCCACGCCTCGCCGATGGCGCCCGTTGGCTCGAAGCCGGTGATGTCGTCGCCGTGGCCGAGCACTCGCGGGCCCTGCTCGAGCAGCCAATCGGCCCCGTCGCCCCACGCCTCGAGTTCGACCGTCGTTTCCGACGTTCGCAGCATCGACATGGACCCCGGGCCATCAGGGGTGCGTGTCGACCACCAGCGCTCGGTGGGGCCGATCATCAGTGGTTGCTTCGCCCCCCGGACCGTTCGACGCAGATCGAGCGTGGCGGGGACGGTCACCACGCGTTTGGCCATGAGACGGAGCGTAGGCGTCGTTACCGGGACGATGGCAGACGTCTCAGTAGGGCTTGTCGCCGGCGATCGTCACGCGGTCCATGACGCGTCGCTCGGGGTAGTAGTCGTTGACCGCGTAGTGGGCGACCGCCCGGTTGTCCCACATGACGACCGTGCCTGGTTCCCACTTCACCCGACAGTGGAACTCGGGGGTGTTGATCAGTTCGACGATGTGACCGACCCACGCTCGACCGACCTGGATGGGCAGCGCATTGAGGCCGAGCACGAACGGCGGGCTGAAGAACAGGTGCTTGGTGCCGGTCTCGGGATGGGTCCGAATGAGTGGGTGGGTGACGGTGGGAAGTTCGGCACGGAAACGGGCGAGGTCGTCGGGCGCCATCTGGCGGCCGAACACCTTCAGCCAGTCATGCGATGCGGTGATCGTGGCGAGATAGTCCCTCGTCGTTTCGTCGAATGAGGCGTGCACGGCAGCGAGATTGCAGAAGGCTGTGTCGCCACCTCCACCGGCCGGCAGCTCGACGGCACGAAGGACCGAGCCCATCGGTGGCTCCGCTCGCCAGGTCATGTCGATGTGCCACTGATTCTCGTAGCCGGGGTTCTTGTCGTCGTGCTCGAGGCGGACGAGGCCGTCGAGCCCGGACGGGTGGGCGGAGAAGTGGCGATTGCCGGTGGTGAAGGGATAGCGATCGATCTCACCGAATCGGCGAGCGAAGGCGAGCTGTGCTTCGGGATCGAGGTCTTGGCCGCGGAACGCCAAGACCTGGTGCTGCAGCAGCGCCTCGTGCACTGCTTCGAACTGGGCGTCGTCGAGCGCGTTGAGGTCGACGCCGTGCACATCGGCCCCGATGGTTGGCGTGATGGTGTCGATCCGCATGTCGGCCATGCTGACAGGGCGTCGCAATGATGGCAATCGGCGGTGCCGGGAGCGAGGGGCCGGCTTGCGTGGCGCTCTGGCAGCGTGCGTGGCGCTGCGGTCAGAGCCAGCTGGCGATGCGCTCCCCGATCATGATGGCGGGAAGGTTCGTGTTCGCTCGAGGGATCTCGGGAATGATCGACGCATCGGCGACCCATACGTCGTCGAGGCCTCGCACGCGCCCGGTCGGGTCACAGACATCGACGTCGGCCGATCCCATCGCGCACGAACCGACGGGGTGGTAGTAGTGCGCGACGCGTTCGCGAATGGCGTCGTCGGTGACCGGTCCATACGGCGAGTCTCCGAGAAGCGGCGCCACCAACGGGTGCTCGAGGAGCGCTTCGGCAATGGCGAGCCCGTCACGGAGTACGGCGAGATCGTGATCATCGGGATCGGAAAGGTAGGCGTGATCGATGACGGGTGCTGCGAACGGGTTCGGTCCCGTCACGTCGATGCGACCGCGACTTCTCGGCTTCATGCATGCCACCTCGACCGCAACGCGACCGTGGAGCTCACTCGTCTGATCGCTGGCAACCACCGGGAAGACGTGGAGGTCGTAGAGACCATCGGGTGCTTGTGACGACGCGAACTTTCCCAGAGTCTGCTCCTCGGGGAGGAAGCCAGTCGTCGCAGCCTCGTCGAGGTGGCGCTGGAGTTCTTCACCGACGGCACGGCTGGCATCGACCATCGGATGATCGTGGAGATTGGCGCCCACCAACCGGGACTCGACCCGGGGTTCGATGCCTGCGTCTCGCAGACGGTCGGGGTCACCGACCCCTGATCGTTGGAGGATCGCCGGTGTCCCGTAGACCCCGGCCGCAAGCACCACACGGCTGCCGATGATCTCGACCGCTTCGCCGTTGGTGCCGGGGGCGAAGGCGTGCGTGGTATCGAAGGGGTGGGCATGCACGCGGTGGCCGTGCACCGTGGTCTGTCCTCCTGCCGAGACGATGCGATCGACGTTCGTGCAGTCGAGGATCGTCAGGCTCGGTGAGTGCCGAACCGGGTCGAGGTAGGCGAAGGCGGTGTTCCAGCGGGTCGATCCGCTGACGTTGACCGTCTCCAATCCGAACGAGGCGCCGGCGTCGAGATCGCAGAGATCACTGGCGATGGTCCAGCCCATCGCGGAGGCCGCAGCGAGGCACTCACGGTGGAATGGCACGACCTCACTGGGTTGGTAGGCGCGCACGCGCATCCGTTCGACCACGGTGGCAAAGAGCGGTGCAACGTCGTCGGCCGACCATCCGGGAAGTCGCCAGCCGTCATAGTCGGACCGGTGACCAACGGCAGCAATGGCGCCGTTGTGGCTGCTGCACCCACCGATCACCCGTGCTCGAGAGAAGGTCCAGCGATCGCCGGCGTACTGCCAATCGTGTGAGGTCGCGAGCATTCGGGCGTCGACCAGCTCGGTCGGCCAACGGGGATCGTCGACCGACCCGTAGTCGGGGCCGGCTTCGACCAGCACCACCGTCCGGCCCTTCTCGATGAGTCTTGCGGCGACGACCGCCCCGGCCGAACCGCCGCCGATCACGATGTCGTCGGCTTCGATGCGGGTGCGGTCGGTGCTCATGGCGGGAAGGGTAACCAGCGTCGCAAAGGCGGTCATATCGATCGCCGGTGTTCGTCGGCGATCGCGCGACCGGTTACTCCCAGAGGGAGTGGAGCATCGTGTCGACCTCGTCGGCAACCCCCACGGTGTCGAGGTCGATGACGGGGTCGGCGGGGTGTTCGCCGGTGGTGGCGACATCGAAGAACTCGCGGACCGGTTCGAAGAATCGCGACATCTGCGCATACAGATGTCGGTCGTCGTTTGCGTGACGATGCACGTGGTAGCGCAGCGGGAACGTGGCCGTCAGCTCGTCTTTGGCCCGGGTGAGTGCCACGTACATGAGGCGCAGTTCTTCGGCCAGACCGTCGTGGTCACCGATCGCCATGTCGGACGGCATGTTGCCATCGGCGGTGTGGATGACATGGACGGTCCGCCACTCCATGCCCTTGGCCGAATGGATCGTCGAGAGTGTGAGCCAGTCGTCGTCGAGGTGGGGCGGACCCGCTCGGTCGCCGGTTCGCTCTGGCGGGTCGAGGGTGAGCTCGGTGAGGAAGCGGCTGCGGTTGTCGTAGGCCGCGGCCGTGGCCGCGAGCTGGTCGATGTCGGCGAGGCGGGCGGCGGCGTTCTCGTAGTTGGCGGCGAACGACAGCTCACAGAACGCCTTCAGCCGGTCGATCTGTTCGGCCGGGGGCATGCCGTCGGTGGCACAGTCGCGGAGGGCCGAGCGGAGGACGCCGACTTGTTCGGCGGCGGCCGACGGCACCGGCAGATCTTCGTCGAGGAAGCGCAACAGCGCCGTGTCGGTGGTGGTCTGGTCGGTGGTGGTCTGGTCAGCGGTGGTCTGGTCGGTGGTGGTCTGCCCGACGGCGTTCTGGTGGCCGGCGTTGGTGTGCCCCGGCGTCGATGCCGAAGCGTCGGTATCGCCCTTGCGTCGACGGGTCTCGATCGGGTCGAGGCCGATGGTCTCGGCCAGCTTGCGTAGCGTTGCCGGTCCGACGCCGTCGATGGAGCCGAGAACTCGGCGCCACGCCAGCTGGTCGGACGGGTTGTCGAGGATGCGAAGCAACGACAGCAGGTCTTTGACGTGTGCGGCTTCGAGGTACTTGAGTCCGCCGTATTTCACGTAGGGAATGTCTCGCCGGGTCAGTTCCAGCTCGAGGTGATCGGCATGATGGCCGGCACGGAACAGCACGGCTTGCTGGCGGAGGTCGATGCCACGTTCGCGGGCGTCGAGGATGGCCTCGGCGACGTAGGACGACTGGTCGGCTTCGTCGTGGCAGGTGACCAGCTTGGGTTTGGCGCCGCCGGAACGGGTCGACCACAGACGCTTGTCGAAGTGCTGGGCGGCACCGTCGACCCCGCCGTGGTCTGACGCCGACATGACGGCGTTGGCGAGGTCGAGGATCGGTGTGGTGGACCGGTAGTTCTGTTCGAGAGTGACGACACGGGCGCCGGGGAAGTGTTCGGGGAAGGCCCACATGTTGGCGACCGTGGCCGAGCGGAAGCCGTAGATGGCTTGTGCGTCGTCGCCGACGGCGCAGACCTGGGTGTCGGGGCGGCTCATGCCGCGAATGATGTCGGCCTGGATGGGATTGGTGTCTTGGTATTCGTCGATCAGGATGTGGTCGAACAACCCGCGCATGGTCTCGCCGATGGGCGAGGCCAGCAGGCCACGCCAGAACAGCAGCATGTCGTCGTAGTCGAGAACCTGGTGGCGACGCTTGCGAGCGGTGTAGGCGGTGAAGATGACCTTGAGGTCATCGGCGTGTTCGGCACTCCACGGGAAGTCGGTGTCGAGCACCTCGCCGAGCTTGGCCTGGGAGTTGACCATGCGGGAGTAGATGTTGGCGATGGTCTCCTTGCGAGGGAAGCGCTTGCCCCGCTCGCCGAACCCTTCGTCGGTGCGGACCATGCCGAACAGATCGGTGCTGTCGCCCTGGTCGAGCACGGTGAAACCGGCGGCGAGCCCGGCGGCTTGGCCGTAGCTCCGCAGGAGTCGGTTGGCCGTTGCGTGGAAGGTGCCGCCCCACACCTGCGATGCGGCTCGGTTGGTGGAGGTGGCAGCAACGCGAGACAGCATCTCCGACGACGCGCGCCGAGTGAAGGTGAGGAGCAGGATGCGGTTGGGGTCGGCGCCTTCGTCGATCAGTCGGATGACGCGACTGACGAGCGTCTTGGTCTTGCCGGTACCGGCGCCGGCAACGATGAGCAGCGGCGATCCCTCGTGGGTGGCGGCGTCTCTCTGGCGGTCGTTGAGGTCGTCGAGTACCGAGCTGGCGAACATGCGTTCGTCAGCGTAGCCGGTCGGTTCACCGCTTACCCCGAGGAGGGCGTTCTCACCCGGCGAAGGCGATGTCACCCGGCGAAGGCGATGTCACCCGGCGAAGGCGATGTCACCCGGCGAAGGCGATGTCACCCGGCGAAGACGATGTCATTGAACACGATGCCTCGCTCGAGGGTGCGGTGGACGGGGCACCGGCGGGCGATGTCTTCGAGCCGCGCTCTGGTTGGCTCGTCGAAGTCGCCGTCGATGAAGATGCGGGAGGTGACGTGGTCGACCATGCCGGTCTTGTCGTCGTCGCACTGTACGCAGTCTGCGGCATGCACCTTGGCGTAGCTGTATTCGGCCGAGAGCGAGGAGATGACGATGCCCTTTCGTTGTGCGTAGCTCGAGAGGGTGATCACGGTGCAGGCGGCGACAGCACCGAGCAGGAGATCGTAGGGGTTGGGGCCGAGGTCGGTGCCGCCATCATCGATCGGTTCGTCGGCGCTCCACCGGTGGGTGCCATTCGAGATGTCCACGTGGAAGCCGTCGATGAGTTCTGCAGTGATGGTCATGTGTCCTGCAACCCCTGGTGCCGGTGGCGGCATTCCCTGTTCGTCCACGACCCTTTGGCTCACGACCCCTGTTCGCCCACGACCGTGGGCAGGGTCAACACCTCCCCCGGAAAGATGAGGTCGGGGTCGCCCGAGCGGATCGTTGCTGTGTTGGCGTCGATCACCTGCCGCCAGTGGCGGGCGATCGCTTCGTTGGTCGGCGACTCGCCGGTACGTGCCAGATGCTGGGCGGCGATGCCCCACAGATGGTCGCCCACCACGACTCGGTACTCCTCACCTGTGTCCGCCCCGTCGGCACCGACGGGTCGCTCGGCAGCCGCTTCGTCCTCGGTCGGGTCGGGGATGGCCGACTCCGTGGTCGGTGGTCCGGGAAGTGTGGCCGTCGGAAGTGTGACCGTCGGAAGTGTGACCGTCGGAAGTGTGGTCGAGGTGGTGACCGTGGCGTGATCGTCGGGGCGCTGGCGATCGGGGCGTGGTGGTCGGGGCGGTGGTCGATGATCCGGTGGTGGTCGGGGCCTGGCCGAGATAGACGAGCGAGGGTGCGGATCGATCGGGCGAACAGGCAGGCGAGCGCGGTCAGGCCGACCGCCAGCAGGGCTTGTGCGATGCGTCGGGTTCCGGGCAGTGCGATGGTGGACGCCGACTCGCCCGAGCCAGACGCGGTCGCTGCCCAACGCCCCGAGCCACAGGGCGGCGCTGATGATCCACCACAGCGCGACCGCCAAGAGGAGCCACCGGGCGAGTTCGAAGAGCTGTTGTTCGAAGAGTGGGTGTTCGATCATCATGAGATGAAAGTAAACAAACGTTGTCAACAGTTGTCAAGCGTCGCTTTGGATCGATGCTCGATCGCGGGCACTCAATCGGTGGGGGCGTGAGCCGATGGGCCAGCATGGACGATCACGAGCGAGAGCTGCGGCGACTCCGGCTCGAGGCGCGTGGACGGCTTCGTGATGTCGAAGCGGCCGAGGCCGAGCTCGAAGCGTCGACGGCGTCGCTGACCGAGGTGCTGCGCGACTGGGCAGCCCGGGGCCACAACGTCCAGCTCGACGCCGTCGATCGTCCTCGTCGAGGACGCGTGGCGCATGTCGGTGACACCGTGGTGACGCTCGTCCGCGAGGACGGGGTCCGCGAAGTGGTGGCCTTGCGCCACGTCGAGAGCTTTGCCCCGACCGAAGTGCTCGAGACGACGTGGGTCGAATGCTCGGCCGGGCACCCCCACACCCTCGTCGCCCATCTGCGAGCCATGGTCGGCGGCGAGCAACTCGTGGCCGTGGATCGCCGATTCACCGGCACCGTGCAGGGGCAGCTCGTCGGTGTTGCCGCAACGCACCTGACGCTTCGGACCGCGCCGGGAGGCGAGATGGTCATTCCACTCGACGCCGTGGTGGCGGTGACCACGACCTGATGGGTCGTGGTCGGCCGGAGGATCAGGAGTTGGTCGGGGCGCTCTCGGGGATGACCCGGTTCCGCTTCAACGTGTCGATGATGTCTTCGAGCACGAAGTGGTACTTGCGTGAGCCCTCGAGCCGGCTGGCAGGAATGCGGCCATCGCCGGCCATCGTGAGAACGGTGCGAGTGTTGAGGTCGAGGAGTTCGGCCACCTGGGCAGTGGTCAGGATGGGTGGGTATGCGGTGCGAAGTGCATCGAAAGCATCGGGAAATTCAGGCACCCCCGCAGTCTAGCGTTCGTTTACGCTTACCTTCCATGGGTGATGCTCGAGAGAACGACTGGGTCGAGGCGATCGCGCCGCCGTTCCAAGGCGCTCCCTTCCGATGGAAGATCGGTGTTCGACCGCTCGATCTGGCCGACTGGCTGGTCGTCGACGACGATCTCGAGGCCGATCGGCTCGAGAAGGCCCAGCTCCTGCGAGCACCGACACGACGAGGTGATGATCGCCTCGCCCGGCGCCGAAGCGGCATCGAGCGAGCTGCTCGGCCTCGTGGTCGAGCACCTCACTGCCAAAGGCATCGTCATGCCACCGACGGTGGACCCGTCGGCTCATCCGATCGAGCAGGCGGCCCGTCTGATCCAAGAAGACCTCGTCGTGCTCGAACGCGGGGCGAGCGATTGGCACTTGACTGCGGCCTGCGTGTGCTTCCCGACGCGCTGGGACCTCGCGTCCAAGCGAGGTCTGTCGATGGCCGACATCCATGTGCCGGTGCCGCGCTACGCCACCGATCTTCGGGCGAGGACCGACACGTTCTTCGACCGGCTCCGAGTCGAGCGGCCGGTGTGGCGGACGAACTGGACCATCGACGCCGACCACGCGAATCGACTCGAGCCGGGCGGTTCGGCCGTGCCCGATGGTCCGATCACCGTCGAGACCGTCGGCCAGGCCCTGTGCCTTCGGGTCGAGTACCAGACCCTCCGCCGGTTGGAGCAGACCGGCGCAATCGTGTTCACCATTCGGATCCTGCGACGCCCGCTGCAATGGGTGGTCGATCACGGTGAGGGCGAGCGGCTGATGGCCGCCCTCGAAGCGATGCCCGACGATGTTGCCGACTACAAGGCGGGCAGCGTTCGCTACCGGTCGATCATCGACGAGTGGCTGCGCAACGTCGCCGGCTGAGTCCCGATGGCCGAATGACCGGGCGCCGAATGACCGGGCGCCGAGTCGCAGCCGCCGAATGACCGGGCGCCGAGTCGTCAGCCGCCGAGGCTCGACAGCAACCGCTCGGCGAGCACGTCGTAGTCGGAGCAAGCCGGAAACTGCGGGAATTCGGCGATCACGTTGTCCGGGGCGTTGAACAGGAACCCGGCGTCGGCCTGGCCGAGCATCGTGGTGTCGTTGTAGCTGTCGCCGGCGGCGGCCACGCGGTAGTTGAGCGACTGGAAGGCGGCGACCGCTTTGCGCTTCTGGTCGGGCATGCGCAGTTGGTAGCCAGTGATCTCGTCACCGGTGATCTCGAGCCGGTGGCAGAGGACGGTTGGCCAGCCAAGTTGCGCCATCAAGGGGCGAGCGAATTCCTCGAAGGTATCCGAGAGCAGGACCACCTGGGTTTGCGCTCGGAGGTCGGACAGGAACGCTGCGGCACCCTCGAGCGGCGAAAGGGTTGCGATCACCTCCTGGATGGTGCCGATGCCGATGCCGTGCTCGGCCAGGCAGTCCAGCCGTCCCTTCATGAGCACGTCGTAGTCGGGCTCGTCGCGTGTCGTCCGAAGGAGGAAGTCGATCCCGGTGCGCTCGGCGACGGCAACCCAGATCTCGGGAACGAGGACCCCCTCGACATCGAGCGTGATGATGGATTGCTGGGGTCGGGGGAGCGAGGTGGCGTCGTTCACGGTGGACAGTGTGGCTGGCCGAGATCGTCATACCTCGGATGCGACGCGTCTCTTGCCGAAATCCCGGTGTCTGTCAAGGGGGTATGGGCTCCCTTCCTCGATCCGGTCGAGGTCCGTAGGTTCAGACGCAGCCGCCGAGATCCCCGTGTGCGGCAGGAATCGATGGACTTGACGGAGCATGGAGTGAGAACGAACTCGAAGATCGAGAAGTCGAGCGCCGGCGAGTTTGCGCCTCGGCGCCGTCCAGATGGCCGGACCTCAGTGGGCCGGGGTTCGGTTGTCGGGCGTGGCCGACGTTCGCTGAGTCGACTGTCCCTTGCCCATGCGGCGATGGCAACCGCGGGGCTCGCCACGTTCGTCGCTGTCGGCTCGGTCCTCGCCGACCGCGGTGCGGTGGTCGAGGTGCTGGTCGTCGCATCCGACGCCGCGCCGGGAACCAGCGCCACGGCGCTCGCGACGTCGACGCTCGGCGTTCCCGCCGACTCGGTCTTGTTGGAATCGCTGCTCCAGGCGGGAGATCTCGAACCGGACCTGGTGCTGGCCCATCCGGTCTCCGCCGGAACGCCGTTGCGGCGTGGTGATCTCGTCGACCGTGAGGCGGCGGTCCTGCATCGAACCGCGACGGTGGCGGTCGAATCGGTGTCGATTCTCGGACTCGGGTTGAGCGTCGGCGATCGGGTCGATGTGGTCGGCCTCGACGGCGACGAACGGATCCACTTCGTGCTGACGGATGTCCGGGTTGCCCGACTCCCCGAGGCACCGAGGGGCGAGGGCTTGCTCGGCGGACCGACGGCGTCGTTCGTCACCCTCGAAGTCGACGATACCGAGGCACTCGCCCTCGTCGGCGCACTGCGGCGGGGGCCCCTCGAGTTCGTCCGATCGACGGGGGCCCCTTCCGTCTCGCGCGTCGAGCGACTGGTCGTGGAGGAAGCGCCGTGAACCCAACCCGACTGACGGTGGGCGTTGCCTTGAGTGCTCGGCCGTGGCGAGGTGCGTTGCAGCGCCACTGCCGAGACCACGAATCGGATCTGGCCGTCGTTCTTCTCCACGACGGCGTCGATGCACTCGACGGTTCCGTCGACGTCTTGGTCGTCGACGACGACACCAGCTGGTTGTCGGTCCCGTTCGTGCAGTCGGCACGAGCAGCCGGTGTTGCGATGATCGGCCTCTTCGATGCGGCCGAAGCCGATGGGTTCGGCCGCAGACAGTTGCAGCGCCACGGGGTCGACACCACGATGGACTGCACGGTCGACAGCGAACGACTGGTCGACACGATTCGCCGTCATCGACCGGACCCGGAGATGGAGCGCACGTTCGCCAGTCTGTTGGCCGATGGCGGTGTCGAGATCGCGTCGAGTCCGGCCAGTGCCTGGGTCACCGCCGTCGGCGGCCCTGCGGGCGCAGGGGCGACGGAGGTCTGTGTGGCGCTGGCGGCCGGTTCCGCCGTCGGTCGGCCACTGGTCATCGACGTCGACGAAACGCACCCGACCCTGGCCCGCAGGCTCGGGCTCGGTCTGCACCCGCACCTCTTGACCGCTGTCGACGTGCACCGTTGCGAGCCGCTGACCGTCGATGACATACGACGGACCGAGCTCCGAGACTGCTTGGCGGGCGTGACCGATCGAGGTCGCGGCCCACTACCGTTCGATGTGATCGCCGGTCTCGTCACGAGAGACGACTGGTCGCTGGTGCGACCGGAGGATGTCGTCGAACTGATCGGCGCCTGTGCCGCCGACTGGCCTGCGGTCTTCGTCCGCCTCGGCCCTTGCCTCGAGGATCTGCAACGACATGTCGGCCGGTACGAGTTGTCGCGCCGGGCGGTCTCGAGCGCCGATCAGATCGTCGGTGTCTGCGATGCGTCGGCGCCAGGGCTGCTGCGTTTCGTCGATTGGCTGGTGGATGCCGTTGGACTGGTCGGTGACCGCCGGATCGACGTCGTGCTGAACCGAGCACCGCGTTCGCCATCACAGCGAGCCCAGCTCGTCGAACATCTTCGATCGGTTGCCGGTGACCGTGTCGGCGAGATCGTGTGCGCGCCGAACGATCGCCGGGTCGGTCGAGCGAGTTGGCAGGCGGAGGTTCCGGCGTGGGGTCCATTCCGTCGATCGGTGGCGGAGCTGGCGATCGACGCGGCCAGTGCGCCCCGTCGACGTCCGTGGCGACGAGCGCGGGTGTCGCCGTCGTCGTCCGACACCGTTGCACCGCCGTCACCGACCAACTCGGCGGCCGGGCCGCTCGCATGGTCGGCCACCGACGATCGGCCCCGGTCGTGACCGGGACTCGAGCACCCAGTGCCTACGAACGACTGCGCCGCTCGACGCTCGACCAGATGGCTCGACGCGGACTCGACGTCTCCGATCGGTCGAGCGTGCTCGCCCTGATTCGAACGGTCGTCGGTGACTACGAATCGACGGCATCGTCGAGCGCCGTTGGTCGCCGCCTCGGGGATCCGACCGCCATGGTCGATCGACTGGCCCGGTCGGTGTTCGAGTTCGGCCCACTCACCCCCTTTCTCGATGGTTCGCTCCGCTACGAGGAGCTGATCATCCATGGCGAGGAGGTGTCGTATGTCGACGAGAGCGGCCGATTCGTCGCTCACTCCGAGCCCGTGAGCGAGGAGGAAGTCGTTCACGTCGTTGCCAAGCTGCTGGCGTCGGTGGGTGCCTCGGTCGACGAAGCGCACCCGGTGGTGCAGACGCAGATCCTCGACGGCGCCGCCAGACTCGGTGTGGTGCTTCCGCCGATCGCGGAGCACATCGACGTGACGATCCGTCGCTATCTCGCGAGGCGAGAGACCCTTGCCGAACTCGTCGAATGGCAGGCGCTCACGAGTGCCGCGGCCTCGTTCCTGGCTCTGCTCGTCGCCGTGCCGACCGGCGTCGTCGTGACCGGTCAGCCGGGCAGCGGGAAGACGACGCTGCTCAACGCCATGCTTCGCGCAACGCCGACCAGCCGGCGAGTGATCGTCTGCGAAGACACTCCTGAGTTGTCGACCGATCATCTCCATGCAGCACGCTGGCGGACTCGTCAGCCGGCCCCGGATGGAACAGGCGAGGTGGCGTTGCGCGATCTCGTCCGAATGTCGCTCGGCATGCGTCCAGATCTGGTCGTGGTTGGTGAGACACGAGGGGCCGAGGCATTCGAGCTGACTCGAGCGGGAAATGCCGGGTGCGGGATGTTGTCGACCATCCACGCCAACGGTGCGCGCCAAGGCCTGATGGCCCTGATCTCCACGGCGACCATGGCGGGGACCAACGTCTCGGCCGAGCAGATGCGGCACGTCTTCAGCTCCATCGTCGATGTCGTCATTCACACGGCTCGGGAAGCAGGCCCCGACGGTCGGCGGCAGATCGCCGAGATCGTTGCCGTCCCCGCCATGCAGGCGACCGAGCGCGATGTCACGGTCGAGCCGATCTTCGCTCGATCGACCTCCGACGGCCCGCTGGTGTGGACGGGCGCTCCGCTGCCCGATGAGTTGGGGGCGCGGATCGATCGGGCCCTGCGCCATCAGGGCGTGCGGGTCGACGACGTACTCGAGGGGCGGGTGAACCTGCTGTGACACTGATTGCTGCATCGGGTGCCGCCGTGTTCGTCTACCTCGGTGTCGGTTTGGCCTGCGGGGTGCAGCTGCGCCGGCTGCCCAGGCGGCGTCGGTCGCCCGGGCTGCGGCCGCGCTTGCTGGCCTGGCTGGAACAGGGCGACACCGCTGTCGGCGTCGGAGCATTCGCTTCGGTCATTGCCGGCTCGGCGCTTGCCACTTCCTGTCTGACGGTCGCCGTCACCGATGTTCCGGTGCTCGGAGTGATCGCTGCCGGTGCCGGTGCCCTGGCGCCGGTCGCGATCGTGGAGCAGCGACGTTCGGCGAGCGCTCGAGCTCGACGAGCTGCATGGCCCGACGCGCTTCGAGACGTCGCCGTTCGATTGCGGGCAGGATCGAGCCTGCACGGTGCGTTGGTCGATCTCGGTCGGCTCGGACCCGCTCCGCTACGCGCCTCGTTCGTCCGCTACGAGCAATTGGCGAATGCGCTCGACCAACGAGTGGCTCTCGAGACCATTCGCAACGAGTTGGCCGAGCCGCTGTCGGATCGGGTCGTCGACGTCCTCCTGGTCGCTTTCGACCAAGGTGGTCGGGTCGTGATCGACGTCCTCGACGATCTTGCTGACTCGGCTGTCGCCGACCTGCATCTGATGGCTGACATCGAGACTGCTCAGCTCGAGACCACGCTCGAAGCAAGGGGTGCTGCGACACTTCCTTTCGTGGTGCTTGCGCTGCTGTGCCTCGGCTCGTCTGGCTATCGATCGTTCTACGCCGGCGGCGTGGGCACCGCCGTGGTGCTCCTGGGTCTCGCCATGTCGTTGGTCGGTCTCGCGGTGATCACTCGACTCGGACGCATCGCCGACGAACCCCGAAGGATGCACGGGAGCTATGGATCATGATGAATGGCACGGCGAGCATCGGCGCACTGTCGGCGGCCGTCTTCGCCATCTTGGTGGTCCGGTCGGCCATTCCGCCGAGGCGGAGGTTGGTCGAGCGGATCGAGCCGTATGTTGCGTTCGGCCGCTCTCGCCTCGGGACGCGAGCCGAGGCGAGCGCACTCCGCCGAGTGGTGCCGGCCGCCGAGCGGTCGGCGGTTCGTGGCGTCTTCGGGCCTACCGTCGTCGATCTCGCCGCGAAGCTCAGCAGGTTGGTCGATGCGGCTGACAACGAGGTGCTCGAGCTGCGTCTGCGTCAAGCTGGCGACGACTTGCCGGACCTGGCCCAGTATCGGATCCGGCAGTTGGCTTCCGCAGTCGTCGGCTGTGTCGGCGGGATCGTGGTCGGCGCCGCCGTGTTCGGCGTCGGACCGTGGTCGCTCGTCATGTTCTTCTGCTTTGCCGTCGCCGGTCTGTCGATGCGTCGCGGCGCGCTCGATCGGGCGATCCGTGCTCGCTGTTCGCTCATGCGGGCCGAGGTTCCCGTCATTGCCCAACTCCTTGCCGTGCATCTGCGGACGGGGCATGGCCCGGTCGAGTCGGTTCGGAGCGTCGTGTCTCGCAGCGGCGGCCCTGTCGCGGCGGACTGTCGCCGTGCTCTTGGGCTCGTCGCCGGAGGCATGTCGCCACAGTCGGCCTACGAAGTCTTGGCCCGAGAATCTGCCGAGCCGGTGGCCACCCGGCTCTATCGTCTGCTCGCCTCATCGGTCCGCAGTGGCGGCGACATCGTGGAGCCGTTGCTCGCCATGGCGAATGAGGTTCGAGCCGAGCAACGAGAAGCCCTGGCTCGTCGAGCCGTGAAGCGTCGCACCGCCATGATCCTTCCCCTGCTCCTGCTCGTGGCGCCGGTCATGGTGATCTTCGTGGCTGCCGCCCTTCCTTCTCTCGTCTTCGGTCGGTACTGATCGTCGGCGCTGCCAAACACACCAACAAAGGATGAACCATGTACATGTTCCACGCACTCGAGCGAGCGACGGCCGGGAATCGGACGGCCGGCCCATCGGCAACCGAACCCGGCACGGATCGTTCCGGTGAGCGCGGCTCGGCCGTCGTCGAATGGCTCGGAATCAGCGCCCTGTCGATCGGCATGCTCGTCGGGATCTTCGCTGCACTCGAACAGGTGGGTCTCGGTGTGATCGAGGCCATTCGAGGCTCGCTCGGTGTCTGAACGACGGTGGTTCGCTCGATGGGGTGAGCGCGGCGGTGAGCGAGGCTCGTTCACCATTCCGGCGGTGTCCGGCATCGGGATCCTGCTGCTGTGTTTCGTCATCGTCTGCCAGTTCGCCGTCTGGATCTATGCCAGAGGTGCCCTGCAGGCTGCGGCCCAGGCGGCGGTACGCAGCGCTGCTCCGCTCGATTCGTCAGCGGGTTCGTGCGAACAGGCCTTCGAACTGGCTCGCTCGCAACTGCTCGGCGGCGACCTCGGTCGCAACGTCGGTGGCGTTCATTGTGAGCTCGGCGATGTGTTCGTCACGCTCGATGTCGACGCGACGTTCGCCTCGTGGCTGCCGGTCACCCCGGATTGGCAGACGACCGTGAGCGCCATCGCCGTTCGCGAGGTCGAGCCGGGATGATCTCGATCCCGGCAACGACACCTCGAACCCGGCGCGGCGAGCGTGGCAGTGCGGTGCTCGAACTGCCACTCATCTTGGGCCTGATCGTCATCCCCTTCGCCTTGTTGGTGCTGCAGTTCCCGCTCTGGGTGGAGCGTCAGGCAGCAGCCGATGATGCCGCCGCCGAGGTCGCTCGGGCAGTCGCGATCCACGGGCTCGACGCCGATGTCGACGCCGTGGTCGCCGCCATCGAATCGGCGCGAAGGCTGCCTTCCGGCACCTTGCGGGTGGGGGTCGAAACGGATGCTCGGCCGGGCGACCCGATCACCGCCCGAGTGGTCGTCGACATGCCGACATTGACGTTGCCGGTCTTCGGCGTCGTCGGTCGGTCGTCGTGGACGACCACCCACACCGAACGCCTGCCCGACTACGGCGCGGTGGAGCCATGAGCCGACGCCTGCGCGGTCGAGAGCCGAATGGCGAGTGCGGCCAGGTCACGATCTTCGGCATCGGGCTGGTCATGATGATTCTCGTTGTCGGGGGCATCGGCCTGGATCTCTGGAGAGTCGTCGCCCAGCACCGAGCACTGGCCGGAGTGGCCGATGCCGCTGCTGCTGCCGGTGCCAACGGCATCGACGCCGAGAGCTATCGACGCTCGGGCGAGGTCGTGCTCGATGCCGAGCGTGCTCGATCGCTCGTGCAGTGGAGTCTGGCGACACAGGATCGTCCCTCGTCGTTTGTCGATGCGTCGGTCGAACGCGTCGAACCCGGCCGGATCACCGTTGCGGTGAAGGGCCGGGTCGACTTCTCCCTGCTCTCGCTCGTTGCCCCTGGCGACGGGATCGATCTCGAGGTCATGGCCAGTGCCAGTCCCCGTTCCAGTGGGGGTCGAACGGCTCAGCCGCCGTAGGGGTGGCGACTCGTGAACTCGGCGGCGGCGGCGATGTTGTAGACCACCTCGGTGCGGCTGACGCCTCGGTTGATCTGGTCGAGCCAGTAGTTGACCCCGGCCGGATCCGGCTGGCGCTCGAACACGTTGGCGTAGAGCACCTCGAGGAATCGCTGATTGGTCACGTTGGTGCCGTAGCGGCTGGTGTACTCCTTCGAGACGGTGAAGGCGCTGACCATGTCGGCCAAGTCGGCACCCTGGCGGGTCTGGCCGATCCAGTACTGGGCACCGGCCACATCGGGTTCCCGACCGAGGAAGGCCCGGTAGAGGCGGAGGGTGATGGCGTCGCTCGACCGGTAGTCGCGGGCCTGGATCAGTGCGCTGATGGTGGAGGCGTTGCCGATCGAGTCGGCGGACCGGGTGTTGCCCGCCTGCGACTGCTGGGCGTCGGCCCAAGCGACGGCAGCGGTGATGTCGAGCGTGCCGGCGCCGGTGTGTCGGTCCCAGCCGGCTCCGTTGATGTCACGGCTGGTGGAGACCAGGGCAGCACGGATCTGCGATGCGGTGGCCGAAGGGGCGATCGAACGCAGCAGCGCTGCTGCTGCAGCAACCTGCGGTGCCGAGAAGGACGTTCCCTTGCCGATGACGTAGTTGCCGCCTGTCGACAGTGTGGCGATCGCCTCGCCGGGAGCCGACATCTCGACCCACGAGCCGTTCGAGGCCCAGGTGGTCGGGGCATCGTTGTCGTGGGCGCCGACGCCGAGCACACCGGGCAGGGCTGCCGGGTAGATGGTGGGGTTGCCGGCGACGCCGTTGTTGCCGGCGGAGGCCACCACGAGGACGTCGTGGTCGTTGGCGTAGTTGACCGCAGCCTCGGTGACCGAGGAGTGGTTCCCGCCCAGCGACAGGTTGATCACGTCGGCGCCATGGTCGGTCGCCCAGATGATCCCTTCGGCAACGTCGCCGAAGGCGCAGCCATCGGAGCGGCACACCCGGATCGGCATGACCGTGATGCCGTCGACCACGGCATCGATACCGACGCCGTTGTCGGAAATGGCGGTCATCGATCCGGCGACCATCGTGCCGTGCTCCGTGACCGCGCTGGTGTTGGCGTTCTCGTCGACGGTGTTGAATCCGGCCACCATCGGGGGAAGGTCGGTGTGTGGTTCGACTCCCGAGTCGAGCACGGCGACGACGGCCCCATTGGCCGATCGGCCGGGCAGCGAGCGGATCGACGACAGGTGGGTTTGGAGGTGGCCGTAGGGAGCCCCACCACCGGTGAGGTAGGAGGAGCCGTCGATCTCGGCTGCGATCACGCCGTCGAGGGCGAAGAGCGCTGCACTGAGTTCTTGGGGCGAGGCCGAGTCGAGTTCGAGCACCTGGGGCCCATCGGGGGTGTTGACCATGGCCACGACATTGGTCGTCACCTTGGTGGTGTCGGCGTTCGCAGCCCTGGCGTAGGTCACGCCGAGACGGTCGCCGCCGGCGATGAGGCTCGCCGAGCGACTCGAGCTGGTCGAAGTCGAACACCGTGCCGATGGCGTCGGGCGTGGGAGCGGCGGCGGCGGCGACTGCCGGCGAGCCGAGCATCGGGACGATCGTGGCAACAGCGGCAAGTGCGGCGAGTGGGTGTCGGATCGAGCGCCGTTCCGTGGCGGTCGAGATCTTGCTGTCGCTCTCGGTCGTGCGGTTCTTGCGGCGTGCGTTCCTTGCCGCGTCGAAGCTGGAAGTCATGTTCGGTAACCCTTGGGTTCCGAAGGAGGCCCTGCACCATCCTTGGTAATGCATGTAACGACAACGACAAGCAGCAACCTTGAGAGTTTCCGCCCAAGCAGGGCCGAACGACTCAGCGGCGATCACGACCATCGGCCTCGAGAATTGGTACGTTTGCCACTGAGCCAAATGGGGTGTGGGTTTCGCGGGCGAGGCGTTTGGGCTGATGGGAGACGTGATGGATGCAGAGCGATTGGCGGCGATGCTCGTTGGATGGCAGGCGTCGGGGGCGGGTGGCCTCAGCCAACGCTTGACCCTTGCGCTCCGTCATGTGCTCGCCGCCGGTGTCGTTGCCGAGGGTGATCCACTGCCGACCGAACGTGCCCTCGCCGGTGTGCTCGACGTGAGCCGCCCGACCGTGTCCGCCGCCATGGCCGACCTGCGCTCACTCGGTCTGGTCGAGTCCCGGCAGGGAAGCGGAACGCGGGTGGCGCCCTCGCCGCATCTCGCCAACGGCATCGACCTCGCAACGCCGGTGCCGTTCGACGCGTCGCACCTCGGAGCACTCCAGCTCGGAACGGCCGAACTCCTGGCGGTTTCGCCCGCGACCGGTCTCGACGTCGACGGCGCCACGGTCGCGCTCGAACCGCTGCGTGAGCGGATCGCCCAGCGGCACCGACGGTCGGGTCGAACGGCCGATCGCGACAACGTCGTGCTGACCAACGGCGCTCATCAGGCGTTGGCCATGGTGATCGCCGCTCGGGTGCCGGTCGATGGCTATGTCCTCGTCGAGGAGTTGACCTACGACGGGATCCGACCGCTGCTCGATTCGCTCGGGGCTCGATTCGGCTTGGTGCGTCGAGACGCTCGGGGCGTCGACGCATCCCATCTCGACTCGATGATCAACGATCGTCGCCCCGACCTCATCGTGCTCCTCGGGGGTGTCCACAGCCCGACCGGCGTGGTCTCGACGGCCCAGCGTCTCGATTCGGTTGCCGAGGTCCTCGACCACCACGGGGTGCCGGTCGTGGTCGATGGAGCCGGCGACGATCTGGCCTTCGGATCACCGATCTCGCATCTCGAGCCGCGCTGCGAGATCGCCGAGGTGGTGTCGGTGGGGACCCTGTCGAAGTCGGCATGGCCGGGACTCCAGCTCGGATGGATCATCACGTCGCGGGCCGAAGCCGCTCGGCTCACCGGCTATCGGGCGACGGCGCTCGACCACGGTCCATCGATTCCCGCCCAGTTGCTCGCGCTCCAACTTCTCGAGCGATTCGATGACCTGTGCGAGTCGCGATGTCGAACGCTCGACGTCGCAGCGAGCACCTTCGTGTTGTGGTTGGGCGAGGCGGTGCCCGATTGGGAGGTGCAGCCGCCGGATGGTGGGCTCACGGTCTGGGCCCGGCTGCCGGGCGACGACGCGTCGGGAGCCGTGCAGGCCCTCGCCGATCATGGTGTTCGCGTGCGACCGGGATCGGCCTCACGACCCGACGGGGGTGTCGATCCGCACGTTCGACTGTGCTTCGATCGCCCGCCGGCACTCCTCGACGAAGCGCTCGACCGCATCGTTGCGGTCTGGAACGCTCGCCGCTGAGGAGCAGGCGTTGGTGGCCAACGTCCGGGATCGACGATTCGGTCTGGGCCGCTGGTTCGCCCTCAGGTCGGACGAATGATCTCGAACAGGTGCTCGGTGGTGCTGTAGAAGTTTCCGGCGTGTCTGCCGATCGCCGCGAGCTTCGCTTGGTCGACGCGCGTGCCATCGAGCAGATCGTCGTCGACCCAGAAGGCGACGACCTCGCCGACGAACAGCCAGTTGCCGCCGCCCTCGGCCCCGATGTGCATGTCGTTGACCAGACGACACTCGAGTTGTGCCTTGGCCTCGCCGACGCGCTTGGGGGCGATCAAGGACGAGTCGAGCGGGGTGAGTCCGGCGTGAGCGAACTCGTCGACGTCGGCGGGAAGGCTGGCGGACGTGGCGTTCATCGCTTCGACGGTGGTGTCGGTCACGATGTTGACCGTGAACTCGCCCGTCGACTTCACGTTGTCGGCGGTGTCCTTGCGCAGCCCATCGCCGTACCCGGCGGAGAACACGACCATCGGCGGATTGCCGGAGACGGCGTTGAAGAACGAGTACGGAGCGAGATTGTGAACGCCATCGGACGAGACCGAACCGATCCAGCCGATCGGGCGGGGAACGACGAGTCCCGTGAGCAGCTTGTAACCGTCGGCACCTCGGAGTTCGGTGGTTTCGAACCTGGTCTTGGTCTCGTGCATGGTGAGCGAGCCTAGACGAGCGGCCACGGCCAGCGATGACCGTCGGTGTCGTCGGCGGGGAAAACCCCACCCTCGGCCAGTGCACTCGCTCGGGTCATCATGGCGTCGACTTCGAACGCATCGAGCAGGCACGCCAACTCGGCCGGCGGTCCTGCCTCGAGGAAACGGTCGATACTCCTCAGCAGGGCTGCGGGAATCGGCTCGCCGACGAAGTCCCAGATCACCGTGCGGAGCTTGAACTGTGCGTGGAAGGACAGTCCGTTGTCGATGCCGTAGAGCTTGTTGTCGGGCCCGATGAGACAATGGCCGGACTTCCGATCGGCGTTGTTGCCGATGATGTCGAGAACGGCGAGCTCGCGCATGGCGTCGAACCCGATGCCGGCCTCGTGGAGGGTGAAATAGTGCTGCTCGAAATCGGCATCGATGAAGGTCTGGAACGATCCTTCGCCGAAGGGCCCGATGCCGATGGTCGTTGGTGGAATGACCGTGAGACCGAGTGCCCGCGAGAGGCGGTACATCGCTGCCTCTCGTTTGTAGAGCCCCTCGGGAAAGTCCCACAGCGGCCGCTCGCCCTGACCGGGCTTGTAGATCGCTCGGTGCTCGATGGATTCGCCCGCTTGATCCTGGCCGCGAACGGTGACGAGCAGGGTGGCGTTGGAGCTGTACGGCATCCGGCCCTCGACCTCGACCTCACCCGACTCGAACAGGTCGATGAGTTGTTCGGCCGTCAGGTCGAACGCAGGACTGGACTCGCCGTTCACCATGACGTCAGTTCAGGCGCGGGCAGGCATGCCCGTCGGGATCGACCGGACCGCCGCAGATGCGACAGGGCGGCCGGCTCTGGCTCACGAGTTCGTCGACGGTGCGAATGAAGTTGGCGGCCTGGGCGATGCTGATGTTCGCCGTGCAGCGTGCGCCGCTGTCGTCGTAGGTCTCGAGCGCGTCTTCGTCCTCGTCCTCGTCGGGGATCACGAGCTCCTCGACGAGGATCATGATCTCGCCCGGTTCTGCGGTGCCGACGGCGATCTGGCCGACGACCCAGGCCGGTTCCACCGGATTCACCAGTGCGACGAGCCGTGGCTCGGTCTCGGGGACCGGAAGGTCGTCGAGCACCGTGCGCAAGAACGTGGCCAGCGCGATCGCCTGTTGCTTCTCGAGCTTGAACGACACGTGCTGGTGTTGATCGCCGGCCTGCAAGAAGAAGACTCGGCGACCGGGCTCACCGATGGCACCGGCGGTGAAGTGACTGGCAGTGCGAAAGTCGAAGGATTCAGACATACGTGGCTCGTTCAGCTGGGAATCAGCGTGGAGAGGTCGTCGCCCATCGAGTTCACCCCGAGGACGATCGGGCCACCGGTGGTGTAGGTGATCGCCGTGATCGAGCACGGTCCGATCACGATGCGCTGGAACAGGTCGAGGTGGGTGCCCATGGCGTGCGCGACGGCGGCCTTGATGGTGTCGGCGTGCGAGGCACACACGATGGTCTCACCCGGATGGTCGGCAACGAGTTCGGCAATCGCATTGGTCATGCGCTGTTGCATCTCGGCGAATGACTCGCCCCCCGGGAATCGGAACCCGCTCGGGTAGCGCTGGACCTGGCTCCATTCGGGCAGCTTGTTGAGGTCGACCAGTTTTTGGCCGGTCCACTCGCCGAAATCGGCCTCGATCAGGCCCTTGCGCACCTTCACACGATTGCCGGTCGCCTTGCCGATCGGCGCTGCGGTCTCACGAGCTCGCTCCATCGGCGAGCTGTAGACGGCTGCGATCTTGCCTTCGCCGAGATTGGCAATGCGCTCTGCCGCCCGCTGCGCCTGGGCGACGCCCTCGTCGCCGAGGTGCAGACCCTTTGCTCGTCCTGGCAGCACCTGGCCGGTGGTCGGCGTCTTGCCGTGGCGCACCAACAAGACCGTGGTGGGCTTCGGACCGGTGGACCTGGCCTTCTTCGATGCCGCGCCCCTCGTGCTCTTCGATGCCGCGCCCCTCGTGCTCTTCGATGCGGTGCTCTTGGCGCTCTTCGATGCGGTGCTCTTGACGCGTGTTGTCTTCGTTGCGGGTGCCATTGGTGTGCACGGTACCTACCGTTTTGGTGTGGCAGCAGATCGACCGAAGGCAAAGCCCGGCACAGGGGGAGGCGATTCGCTCGCCGCGGTGGCCGAAGAGGTGTCGCATTGTCGAGCTTGTCCGCGGCTGGTCGAGTGGCGCGAGCAGGTGGCATCCGACAAGCGAGCGGCCTACAGCGACTGGGACTACTGGGGCCGCGGTGTTCCCGGATTCGGCGACCCCGCAGCGAAGTTGATGGTGGTCGGTCTGGCGCCGGCGGCCCACGGCGCCAACCGAACGGGTCGTATGTTCACCGGCGACCGCAGCGGCGACTGGCTCTATCGAGCGATGTACCGGGCCGGGTTCGCGAACCAGCCCGAGAGCACCGACGTCGACGACGGTCTGGTTCTCGACGGCGCCTTCGTGACGTCCCCGGTCAAATGCGCGCCGCCGGCCAACAAGCCGACGACGGTGGAACGAGACACCTGCCGTCCGTTCCTCGATCGCGAGATCGCGCTGCTCCAACCGCTGGTCTACGTCGCCCTCGGCGGGTTCGCGTATCAGGGGCTGGCGACCTACCTCGGCATCAAACCCCGACCGCCGTTCGGTCATGGCGTCGAGGTCGAATTCGGCGACGGCCAGGTGTTGCTGTGCAGCTATCACGTCTCTCAGCAGAACACGTTCACCGGTCGGCTGACCGAGCCGATGCTCGACGCCGTCTTCACCCGTGCCGGCGAAATCATTGCCGCCGGCGGGTACTAGCATCCGACCGTGTCTCTCACTCGGTTCGTTGCGCCCCTCGTCTTGGCCGCCTCCGTCATCGGCGTCGCCGGCTGTTCCGAAGAGACCCAGCTCGATTTCGTGCAGGACAACGCCGACAGCTTCATGGCCGCCTGTACCGACACGACCGAAGATGCACTGATCCAGACCGAACTCTGTCAGTGCGTGATCGACACCGCTCAGGTTCGTCTCCGCTTTGCCGAATTCGACGCGTTCGAGGCGTCGCTCACGGCCGAGGTCGCCGAGGGGGAGCCGGCCCCGCCGCTCCCGCCCGAAATCGTCGAGATCGTGGCCGAGTGCGTGATCGAGGTAGGCGAGTTGTGATGGCCGGCGATCGTTGGGGCTGCGCATTCGACGTGCTGTAGGGTCCGGGTGTGACCGATACCGCTGCACCCACCCCGGCCGCTCCAGCGAAGAAGGAGCGGTGGACCTTCCAGTGGAAGGAACTGTACGACGAGGTGATCACCTCAGGCTTGTGCACCGGCTGCGCCGGCTGCGTCATCGCATGCCCGCACGATGTCATCGGCTACAAGCACGAGCCCGGCGAGTACAAACCGTTCCACCTCGAAGACGAGCTCGGTCCGACCAACTGCGGCCACGGCGAGAAGGGTTGCACCTCGTGTACCCGGGCCTGCCCACGCTTTCGTGATTGGGAGAGCGAGGCCAACGAGCATTTGTTCGGTTTCGATCGCGAACCCGACTCGATGGCCGGCATCTACAAAGACATCATGCTGGTGCGGGCCAAGAGCGACGACGTCTACGAGAAGGGTCAAGATGGCGGCCTCGTGTCCCAGATCCTCATCTGGTGCCTCGAGAACGACATCATCGATGGGGCCCTGGTCTCGATGCTCGAAGGCGGAAGTGGATGGAAAGCCACCCCTGGCGTCGCGACGAACGCCGAAGAGGTGCTCGCCGGCGCCGGCAGTCGTTACACCTACTCGGCGAACACGATCGCCTACGACGAGGCGCGCGAACGTGGGCTCGAGAACCTCGCCCTGGTCGGCATGAGCTGTCAGTCGTCGATCGCCCCGGTCATGTGGCATCGCAAGGTCGGCAAGGTCTCCAAGCCGATCAAGCTCAACATCGGCCTGCTGTGCTCCAAGAGCTTCGACGACTCGCTCTTCGATGAGCTGTTCGGCATCAAGTACGGGCTGAACAAAGAAGACATCGTCAAGATGAACATCAAGGGTGTCTTCCAGATCTGGATGAAGAACGGCGACTACCACGAGATCAACCTCAAGGAGTGCCACGCCTGGACTCGTGAGGGGTGCAATCACTGTCCCGACTTCGCCGCCGAGCACGCCGACATCTCGACCGGTGGTATCGGGGAGCTGACCGACTGGACCCTCACCATCGTCCGCACCGATCTCGGTCGAGCCATCATCCAGGCGATGATGACCGACGGTGTCATCGAGACCCGTCCCGGCGACGACGACCCCGGTGCCATCGCCCTGATGCACAAGCTGGCGCAGAAGAGCCGGGAACGCTGGCCCGAGTGGGCCAACGGCGATGCACGCGTCGGGCTCCCCACCCCCAAGAAGAAATAGCAGGGGCGCGAGCGCCCGCTGGTCGAGCCGACGGTCGTTGCTCGTTCAGCCGACGGCGGTTTGCACGGCGCTCAGGGTGGCGTTGCGCAGTTCGGTCGCGGCGGAGGCCGCGAGGTCCTCGGTCAGGCCGAGCGGCGTGGTGCCCATGATCGTCTCGCCGGTTCGGTGATCGATCACATTGGCGCGACCGTCGGGCGTCAAGAGCATCGTCATGGCGCAGCGCACCGCGATGTCGCTCGCTTGCTCGGTGATGATCACCGCACCAGCTCCGCAGGAGTCGATCAGCGCGCT
Organism: uncultured Acidimicrobiales bacterium; assembly: GCA_963698395.1. Classification (GTDB taxonomy): domain Bacteria; phylum Actinomycetota; class Acidimicrobiia; order Acidimicrobiales; family SZUA-35; genus JBBQUN01. The sequence continues at coordinate 192,428 of CAVOQQ010000003.1, read as the reverse complement.
GCCCAGGGAGTCGTCGAGCTGCTCGACGCCGTCGACCACCAAGACGGGCACGGCGTAGTGGCCACCGCCCTGGGTGTGCGGGAGCTCGTCGGCCCAACGCCAGACCTCGGCGCGCTGCCATGGCGCCAGTACGGCGATCTCGAGATCGCTCGGAGCTGACAGCGTCGCGAGGGAGATCAGGATCTGACGGGCGACGGCGAGGCTGGCAGCACGGTCCCCGACGATGGCCAGCGCGCCGTCACGCAGATCGGCCGTGACCGCCGCGGCGACGAGGTAGCGCAGATCGTCGAGCGCGATGGCGCTGGCGTTCGGGATCCGCGCGACGTTGTCGAACGTCGGCTGCCACGGCCGCTCGGCATGCGCGAGGCTGACCCGAGCGAAGTCGGAGTCACCGAGACGACGAGTCCAGCGTTGGCCGTCGTCACGTTGGGCGATGGTCAGCAACTCGACGGGATCGGGGTTCGAACGTCGGTGTTGCGCCATCACCACCCGACGAGCAGCCGAAACTCGCTTGCGGAGTTCCAGGTTGAACGTCTCGGGGTCGACGGCCGGTGACCGGTCGGGCACCGGGATCACGGGTTCGCTGATGGTCCCCTCGGTTCGGAGGGTGACCCGACGGCGGGGCGTCTCGGAGCGACGACGAGCGATGAGGAAGCGAGCGTCACCGACATCGATCACCGAGGAGCCGACCAACGTCGGTGCCGTTGCGACGATGCCATCGAGTCGGACGACCCGCTCGCGGGGCACGAGGGTCACCATGCCGAGCGTGTCGAGCACGAGCTCGAAGCCGAGGTCGTCGGTCGACGTGCCGATGCAGGTGCGGCCGATCGGCAGGGGCAGAGCTGCTCCGGCGGTGAGCCCGGAGATCTGTCGGAGCTCGAGTGGGCTGGGCTCGGGACGGTTGAGCAGTTCGAGGCCGGTGCTGATCTCGGGGAGCCGGTCCAGCTCGATCCCGAGCGACACGGTTGCTCGAGGGAAGGGGGGCCGGTCAGTCATCGAGGTGTTCTTCGACCGAACGAACTTTTTCCTTGAGCAAAGTTCTCCAAAAAGTGCTCACATTTCGAATCGGTGGCCGATATGGCCGGAGCCGGACTCGACGCCGTCGTCAGTCGATCGCGAGCTGCGCGGTCTCGCAGGCATCGCGCTGCCAACAGCCGGCGAGGTGATCGTTGACGATCCCCATGGCCTGCATGGCGGCGTAGGCGGTGGTCGGCCCGACGAAGGAGAAGCCGCGGTGCTTGAGCGTCTTGGCCAGTGCGATCGATTCGGGTGTGGTTGACGGCACGTCGGACATGGTCCTCGGACGATGGCGTTGTTCGGGGCGATGCGACCACATCAGCTCGTGCAATCGTTCGCCGTCATCCTCCATGGCGAGCAATGCGTTGGCGTTGTTGATCGCCGAGCGGATCTTGCCCTGATGGCGAACGATGCCGGCGTCGGCGAGAAGCCGTTCGATGTCGGCCTCGCCGAAGTCGGCGACCAGATTCGGATCGAAGCCGGCGAAGCCGAGCCGGAAGTTCTCTCGCTTCCGCAAGATCGTGAGCCAGGACAGCCCCGACTGGAATCCCTCGAGGCACAGTTTCTCGAACAGCACCGTTCGGTCGAGGACCGGCCGACCCCACTCCTGATCGTGGTAGTCCACATAGTCGGGGGTGGCAGCGCTCCACCCACAGCGAGCGTTGCCGTCGGCGCCGATCACCAGATCATCCATGGTCCGAGGGTAGTCACCGTCGGCGAGCTGCCGGATCGGTCGCTGTCACCCCTGCTCAGCGCCCTGGGTTGCAGAGAACTTGACCGGTGGGTCAAGATTGACCCCATGGATCTCGACTACCCACAAGAAGCTGAATCGTTCCGCGGTGAAATCCGGGCCTGGTTGGAAACCAACCTGCCCGCCGGTTGGACCGACGACGACTTCGAGATGACCGACGAGGAGCGTGAGGCCTTCGTCGTCGACTGGACCGACAAGCTCTTCCAGGGCGGCTGGATCTGTGCATCGTGGCCGACGGAGTACGGCGGCAAGGGTCTGTCCACGATGGAATCGGTCGTGCTCTCCGAGGAGTTCGCCCGCGTGGGCGCCCCGATGCGCGGCGACTTCTTCGGCGACACGTTGGTCGGTCCCACGATTCTGCAGTGGGGGACCGAGGAACAGAAGAAGGAGTTCCTGCCCGGCATCCTCCAAGGCAAGATCGCCTGGTGCCAGGGCTTCTCCGAGCCCGAGGCCGGCTCCGACCTCGCCTCCCTCCAGTGCAAGGCCGAGCTCGACGGCGACGAGTGGGTCATCAACGGGCAGAAGGTCTGGACCACTCGTGCCCAGCACGCCGACTACGTGTTCCTTCTCGCCCGGACCGATCCGAGCGTCGCCAAGCACGCCGGCATCTCGTACCTCCTCGTGCCGATGGATCAGCCGGGCGTCGAGGTTCGACCGATCAATCAGGTCGACGGCTCGCAGGAGTTCAACGAAGTCTTCTTCACCGACGCCAAGTGTGCGAAGGACAACGTCGTCGGCGGCGTGAACAACGGCTGGAAGGTGGCGATGACCACGCTCGGGTTCGAGCGTGGCACCAGCGCCACCACCGGTTACCGACGGTTCGAGACCGAGTTGCAGACGATCATCGACACCGCACGTGAGAACGGCAAGCTCGACGACCCGGTGATCCGCCAACGTCTTGCTGCTGCCCACACCAAGGTCCAGATCATGAAGGTCAATGGGCTCCGGTCGCTGTCGGCCACCTTGCACAAGAAGAAGGACCTCGGCGTGGCGGCCATCGGTGCGACCAACAAGATGTTCTGGTCGGAATACCACCGTGATGTCATGGAGCTGTGGACCCACGTGGCCGGTATGGACTCGCTCGTGCTCGATGGCATCTACGACGCCGACAGCTCCAACCCCAACCGTCAGCGAGGCAAGGCGAGCTATCCGGTCAATGCCATGCAGGCCGCGTTCTTCTTCAGCCGGTCCGAGACCATCTGGGGTGGCACCGCCGAGGTGCAGCGCAACATCGTCGGCGAGCGAGTGCTCGGCCTCCCCAAGGAGCCCAAGGCCAAGGGGTAGCCACCCGGCAGCGTGTGGGTGTGGCGATCGCATCGAGTGGGTCGCTCCCGCGGGCGAACACCTGCCCCTGCTTCCGGTCTGACCGGCGTTCGGCCTTTGGTGAGCCGAGCCTGGCTGGCCGACTCGTGCGGTGGAAGACTTCGATGATGGCCGTCGACCCAACACCACACGTCCCTGAGCCTGCTGAGCAAGGCCGGGTCGAAACCTCGACGGTCGAGGCCAACGGCCTGACCTTCACGGTCGACCTTGTGGGGCGTGACGAGGCGGAACTCGTGCTCTTTCTTCACGGGTTCCCCCAGACTCGGTACGCGTGGCGAGCCGAGATGGAAGCGGTGGCGAGTGCGGGCTTTCGAGCAGCAGCGCCGGATCAACGTGGCTACTCACGAGGTGCGCGACCCGAGGGCATCGATGCCTATCGCATCGAGCACCTGGTCGGCGATGCGCTTGCCATCGCCGACGCACTGGGAGCCGAACGGTTCCACTTGGTCGGGCACGACTGGGGCGGTCACCTCGCTTGGATCATCGCCGCGCTCCACGCCGAGCGGGTGGCCTCGCTCGCTGTGCTGTCACGCCCGCATCCGGCGGCGTTCGCCCGAGCGATGAAGGCCGATACGGCCCAGAGCGCTCGCTCGAGCCACCACGCGAGTTTTCAGCGGCCGGAAGCGACCGATGAGCTCCTGGCCGACGATGCGGCATCGCTTCGCACGCTCTATGCCCGAGGCGGTGTGCCACCGGTCGACGCCGCGGTCTATCTGGCGACGCTCGGTGAGCGCCCGGCGCTCGACGCCGCCATCAACTGGTATCGAGCGGGCGGAGGATCGGGATTGCGGGCGAGCAATGTCGGATCGATCAACGCCCCCACGCTGTACGTGTGGGGCGATGCCGACAGCACGGTCGGTCGGGCAGCTGCCCAGGCGACGGCGGCAGAAGTCGAGGGTCGCTACCGATTCGTCGAACTCGCCGGTGTCGGACACTTCGTCACCGATGAAGCGCCGGTTTCGTTCCCGCCACTGCTGCTCGAACACCTCGGCTTTCCCGCCGGCGAGCACCACGGCGAGTGAGCGATCGAACGAGGCGAGCGGCAACGGCGCACTCGTGTCGCTTGCCGATGTGCACCACGATCACACAGACTCCGCGCTAGCGTTCTACCCGCCATGAATCGCCCAACCAATGGCCCGCTCCCCGGGGCCATCCCGCCCGGCGCCTCCGCACCCGACGAGGCTGCTTACTCTCGCCGATCCGTCCAGCGGCCGACTCGTAGCTGGTTCGAGCGCGGCGTGCTCGCCCTCGGTGTCGTCGGTATCACGACCAGCCTGACCGGTGCCGGCGTGATGGCGTGGGGCCTCGACAAGTACGAGAACATCAGCAGTCTCGAGATCGGCAGTGTCGAGGCGGCCGAGGCCGGCGAACCCTCGAACTGGCTGCTCGTCGGCACCGACTCGCGCGAGGGCATCGACCCGGACGATCCCGGGGCCGGGGTCTTCCTGGGAGAAGGCGCCCCCGAGGGCAAGCGGACCGACACCATGATCGTCGCCAGGGTCAATCCAGGGCTTGGTCAGATCGATCTGTTGTCGATCCCGCGCGATCTCTACGTGCCGCTCGAGGGTGGCGGCGAGGGTCGTATCAACAGCTCCTTCAATGGCGAGGGCGGCGAGGAACGCTTGGTCAACACGATCGAGTCGAACTTCGGCATCGAGATCAACCACTACGCGGAGGTGAACTTCGTCGGCTTCCAAGACATCGTCGAAGGTCTTGGCGGTGTGCCGATCTGGTTCGACTTCCCCATGCGCGACGCCGGCTCCGGCCTCGACGTCCCCAACGCCGGTTGTCAGGTGCTCGACGGCTTCCAGGCTCTTGCCTTCACCCGTGGGCGCCACGTCGAGTACTTCCAAGACGGCACGTGGCACACCGATGGCACCGGCGATCTGGGTCGTTCGAGTCGCCAGCAGTACTTCATCCGGCGGGTCGCCGACACCACGCTCCAGAAGATCAACATCACCGAACTCGGCACCCTCAACAACGTGCTCGACATCGCCGGTTCGAACCTCACCATCGACGGCGGCGCCGAGATCGGTTCGTTGCTCGCGCTGGCTCGGGCGTTCGGTACGGTCTCGGGGGAGCAGATCATCGGGCACGCACTCCCGGTCTACGACTTCCGGACGGCCGAAGGAGCTGCCGTGCTCGGGCTCGAGCGAGAGTTGGCCGAGCCGACACTCGCCATCTTCCGAGGCGAGGAACCCACGGCGGTCACCGCCGCACCGGTCCCCGTGGTGTATCGGGTATCCAACGGGTCCCGCACGCCCGGACAGGCGTCGGAGGCAGCAACGGCCCTGAGTGCCGCCGGGATGAACGTCGAGACGATCGACAATGGGCCGACCACCGAACGCACCACGGTGCGTTACCCCTCGTCGATGGCTGCCGGAGCCGAGAAGCTCGGCACCTACCTCGTGAGCGGGCCGGCGTACGAGATCGACGAGACGCTGACCGAGGTCGTGCTGCTCACCGGAACCGACTACCAGGGACTGCTCGAGACGCCGCGTGATTCGGTCGAGCTGCCGACGCCGACGACCACCGCGACGCCAGACGAGCCGGCGGTCGTCGAGACCGTGCCGACCACCGTGGTCGGTATCGTGCCGGGGCCGACGCCCGAGGGTACGCCTGCGGCTGATCGGTACGCCTGCGGCTGATCGGTACGGCCTGCGGCCGGCTCAGAGGTTGCTGATGAGCAGGCCGGCGACGGTGGCCGGATCGCCGTCTTCGGGGGTGAATCGATACTCGGGATCGATCGGTGCTTCGTAGGGATCGTCGATCCCGGTCATGCCCGTGATCTCGCCGGCGCGGGCTTTGGCGTAGAGCCCCTTGGGATCTCGCTGTTCGCAGACCTCGAGCGGTGTGTCGACGAAGATCTCGGCGAAGGGAACCTCGGCGGCGGCGTGCAGGCTGCGAGCCAGTCGTCGTGCCGCTCGGTAGGGGCTGATCAGCGGGACGATGGCAATGAGACCGGCATCGGCGAACAGTCGGGCCACATGAGCCACTCGCCGGACGTTCTCGTCTCGGTCGGCAGCGGAGAAGCCGAGGTCGCCGTTCAGTCCGAAGCGAAGGTTGTCACCATCGAGGAGGTAGGCCGGTCGGCCGGAAGCCAGCAGTTGACGCTCGACCTCGACCGCCACCGACGACTTGCCCGAGCCGGAGAGGCCGGTGAACCACAGGGTCATCCCGTTGGTGCCGGTCGCCGCCCAGCGATCGGCTCGTGCAACACCGCTCGGATGCCACACGACGTTCTCGGTGGCCTGAGCGTCAGTGCCCGGATGGCCCGCCGGCTCGTTCGGCGAGCTCGGGCCGGTCGAGTCGTTGTTGGTCATCAGCGGATGATCATGCCGGCGGCGACGGTGACGTTGGTGGTTTCGTCGACGAGGATGAAGCTGCCGGTTTGGCGGTTTCGTCGGTACTCGTCGTAGAAGAGTGGCTGGGTGGTGCGCAGGGTGACCCGGCCGATCTCGTTGAGGGTCAACGCTTCGGCCGCATCGTCACGGTGCAGGGTGTTGACATCGAGCCGGTAGTGGAGGTCTTTGACCATGGCCCGTGCCCATTTGGTGGTGTGCTTGATCGCGAGTTTCTGACCCTTGCGCAACTGGGATGCGTCGGCCATCCAACACAGCATGGCTTCGATGTCTTGTCCGACCTCGGGCTGGTTGTTCGGCCGGCAGATCATGTCGCCACGCGAGATGTCGATCTCGTCTTCGAGCCGGATCGTGACCGACATCGGCGGGAACGCTTCGGGGATCGGCACACCGGCGGCGTCGATCGATTTGATCTTGGAGGTGAACCCCGATGGCAGGACCATGACCTCGTCACCGGGGCGCATCACACCACCACGCACGGTGCCGGCATAGCCCCGGTAGTCATGGTGTTCGTCGGTCTGTGGCCGGATCACGTACTGCACCGGGAACCGGGTGTCGACCAGGTTCCGGTCCGAGGAAATGTGGACCTCTTCGAGATGATGCAGCAGGGTCGAGCCCTCATACCACGGCATGTTCGCGCTTCGGTCGACGACGTTGTCGCCCAACAGGGCCGAGATCGGGATGAAGGTGAGGTCGGTGACGTCGAGCTTGGTGGCGAACTCGGTGAAGTCCTTGCGGATGTCTTCGAAGACCTGGCTGGTCCCAGTCGACCAGATCCATCTTGTTCACCGCCAACACCAGGTGGGGGATGCGGAGCAGCGAGGCGATGAACGCGTGACGGCGTGATTGTTCGATCACCCCTTTGCGGGCGTCGATCAACACGATCGCCAGATCGGCCATCGACGCGCCGGTGACCATGTTCCGGGTGTATTGGATGTGTCCGGGGGTGTCACCGATGATGAACTTGCGCCGGGGCGTTGCGAAATAGCGGTGAGCGACATCGATCGTGATGCCCTGTTCCCGCTCGGCCCGCAACCCGTCGGTCAGCAACGCCAGATCGACGGTTTCGCCGCCACGGGCCAACGACGTGGCCTCGATCGATTCCAACTGATCCTCGAAAATCGATCTTCGAGTCGAACAACAGCCGGCCGATCAACGTCGACTTGCCGTCATCCACCGACCCAGCAGTGGCGAGTCTGAGACAGTTCCATCAGAAGTACCTCGTTTCGCTGCGGCTGCCGCCACAGATCTGCATCAACGGAGCCGCCATCAGAAATAGCCCAGCTCTGTCGTCGCTGCGGCTTCCGCCGCAGACCCGAGTCAAGATAGGCATCAGAAGTAGCCTTCTTTCTTACGGTCTTCCATGGCGGCCTCGGTGCGCCGATCATCGGCCCGGGTGGCGCCACGCTCGGTGATCCGGGTCGCGCCGACCTCTTCGATCACCTTGTGGATGTCATCGGCCGGGGAATCCACCGCACCGGTACAGGTCGCGTCACCGATCGTGCGGAACCGCACCATCCGCTCCTCGAGCACCTCATCGGCGGTGCGGGTGATGAACGCCGAGTCCGACAACCACATCCCGTCACGAGCAAACACCTGCCGACGATGGGCGTAATACACACCAGGGATGTCGATGTCCTCGTCACGGATGTAATGCCAGATATCGAGCTCGGTCCAGTTCGAAATCGGGAAGATCCGGAAATGCTCACCCATCGAATGCCGACCGTTGTACAACGACCACAACTCCGGACGCTGCCCCTTCGGGTCCCACTGACCGAACTCGTCACGGAACGAATACACCCGTTCCTTCGCCCGAGCCTTTTCCTCGTCACGACGGGCCCCGCCGAACAGCGCATCGAAACGATGCTCCTCGATCGCATGCAACAGGGCCGCAGTCTGCAACCCGTTGCGAGACGCCCGAGGTCCGGTTTCCTCCACCACGTTGCCCGGCATCGATCTGGTCCTGCACCGACGCGACCACCAGACGGATGCCCTCCTCGGCCACCCGACGATCCCGGTACTCGATCACCTCCGGGAAGTTGTGGCCGGTATCGACATGCATGATCGGGAACGGCACCCTGGCCGGCGCGAACGCCTTGATCGCCAGATGCAACATCACGATCGAGTCCTTGCCACCAGAGAACAGCATCACCGGACGCTCGAACTCCGCTGCCACCTCACGAATGATGTGGATCGCCTCGGACTCCAGAGCACGTAGATCACTCAGAAGATAATTCGTGTTCATCATCGAACCCTCTATCGGCCGGCCGTCCATCAATGTTACGCCTTGGTCGAGGTCGATCCATTGGGCAGATCTGCACGGCGACGCGACCCCGATCGGGCTCTGACCACGCATGGTCGTGGGCCGCGCCGACCGTTGCGAGCATCCTCATCTGGGGGCGCGATTGCGAACAGGATTCTCAACAACGTCGACCTCTGACCGATTGAACTCATGTCCGCTCCCTCCAACCGACGAAAGTAGGCACCATGGCCGACGGCGATTCCGTCGTTGACGTGTCTGAATACACCAGCGTCCTCAGGCGCTGGTGGCCGGTGATCGCCGGCGCCGCAGCGATCGGGGCGGTCCTGGGCTTCGCCGTTCTGCAGCTGCAGACTCGCGTCTACGAGGCCAGTGCACGGGTCGAGGTCCGGCCGCTGGTGATCGCGGGCGACAGCCCGAATCTCGATGCGGCGCGTCAGATCAACACCGACACCGAACGAGCCATCGCCGAGTCGCAGCGAGTGACCGAACGTGCGCTGGCCCTCATCCAGGCCCGTGATGATCTCGGAGCGTCGACCTTCGACGATCCGGCGGTCGTCGAGGCCTCGGAGACCATCGCCATCGATCCCGACGTTGCCCGCTCGGTCGCAGAGCAGATCGACGTCACGGTCAACTTCGATTCGAACATCCTGGTCTTCACTGCTTCGGGTGGTGAGGCCGAACGGTCTCGTGATCTGGCCCAGGCCTCGGCCGAGGCCTACCTCGACTACCGCCGCGACGCCGGACTCGCCAACACCGAACAGGCACGACTCCAGTTGACCGAGCGCGAAGCCGTGCTGCTCGCCGAACTCGAGACGCTCGCGGCCGACATCGCCGCCGCCGGCGACAACGAAGCCAAGGTGCAGGCGCTCACGTACCGCGAGATCTCGAAGAGCGAGGAACTCGCTGGTATCGGCTCGAAGCTCGCCAACCTCGGAGCCATCAGTGTCGACCCCGGCGAGATCCTCTCCGACGCCGGTCTGCCCGATGCCAAGTCGGGGATTCCGGCACTCGCTGGCCCGTTCAGCGGTGCACTGGTCGGACTGATGGCAGGTCTCGGCGCGGCCTTCGTGCTCGACCGCCAAGACGATCGAGTCCGCACCGCGTCGCATGAGCTGGAGAGCATGGGGCTGCCGATGCTCGGAACGGTTCCGGTCGGCAAGGGTCTGTTCAAGGGCGGCTCGGGTTCGGCGATCGCCGAGATCAACAGCGAAGCCGGCGAGGCGTACCGCCGAGTGCAGGGCTCGCTGCTGTTCAACCTCGATCAGGCCGACAAGTCCATGGTGCTCGTCGCCGGCACGAACAACCCGCACTCGTCGACCACGGTCGCCGCCAACCTGGCCACCGCGGCTGCCCGGTCGGGTCGTCGCACCCTGCTCATCGGCGCCGATCTGCGGCGTCCCAGCCTCCACGATCGATTCGGCATCGAGAACGATGCCGGACTCAGCGATGTGCTGTCTGGACAGGCGTCGCTTGCCAAGTCGATCAAGATGCTCGACTCGGTTCCGAACCTCCAGATCCTCACCTCCGGCACCCAGGTCGCCGACCCGGCCCGACTGCTCCAGGGCGAGGCCTTCGGGCGGCTCGTTGCCAGCGCTCGTAGCGAGTTCGACCTCGTGGTCTTCGAAGCACCTCCGGTCCTGCAGGTCGCCGACGCCGTCGACCTCGCTCGTCTCTGCGAGGGCGCCGTTCTCGTGATCGAGCCGGACCGTGCCACTCGATCGGGCGTCGCCGATTCGGTCGAGCAACTTCGCCGGGTGGGTGCAGAAGTACTCGGCACCGTGGTTGCCGAAACCAGCCGTAGCTGACCCAGACTGTTCCCGTGACTGCGCCCTCGATCAACCGGCCCTTCCGGCCGACGATCCCACGACCCGAGGCCGACGCGCCGTTGCCGACCTGGCCGGTCACGGCGCTGATCACCTTGATGCCGATCTGGTTCCTCCTGGGACTGGCCGGCTTCACCTGGGTGCTCTTCACCCTGCCGATGGCCGCGTCGCTGGTGCGCCGACGCAACCTGGTGGTGCCCAAGGGGTTCGGACTCTGGTTGCTGTTCCTCGTTGCCGTCATCGGCTCGTCGATGAGCATCGACTCCGGTGGGAGGATGGCCGGCTGGATCCTGCGATTCGGCTACTACGTGGGCGCGACCGTCTTCCTTCTGTACCTCCTCAACGGTCGCAACAGCATCACGCCGTGGACCGTGATCCGGGCCTTCGTGTGGTTGTGGATGGCCACCGTGGTCGGCGGCTATCTGGCGTTCCTGCTCGGCGAGTTCAGCTACTGGTCGCCGATGGCCTACCTCATGCCCGCCGGGCTTCGATCGAACGAGCTGATCGGCACGCTCGTCACCCCGAGCTTTGCCGAGGTGCAAGACATCATCGGGTTCCCGATCCCGAGGCCGAAGGCACCGTTCCCGTACACGAACTCGTGGGGTTCGATGCTTGCGCTCCTCACGCCGTTCGCGTTGATCGCCCAGCGTGAGGCTCGGGTCGGGTTCTCCAATCGACTCATCCGCATCTTCCTGATCGCATCGATCATCCCTGCCGTCGTGTCGCTGAACCGGGGGCTCTGGATCAGTCTCGGTCTCGGCATGGGGTACGTGGCTCTCCGGCTCGGGGCTGCCGGTCAGTCCAAGGCGCTGCGCAACACCGTCGTTGCGTTCATGGGGCTGGCGTTGCTGTTGGTGCTCACACCGCTCGGCGACCTGATCGTCACTCGGTTCGCCACGGGTCACTCCAACAACGATCGGCTCGAACTGGTCACCGACGCCATCAAGGGCACGATCGAGCGGCCGGTGTTCGGCTGGGGTGCGCCTCGCCCGAATGACCGCAACCTGCCATCGGTCGGTACCCACGGACAGATGTGGTTCGTGCTGTTCTCCTACGGCTTTGCCGGTGCTCTCGGCTACTTCGGCGCCATCACCACCTGGGCCTGGAAGACCAGGCGACAGGTTTCGGTCGCCGGTCTGTGGTGTCATGCGGTGATCCTGATCGGCCTCATCCAGGCCTTCTTCTATCTTCACGTTCCCCACCAGATGTTCACCATGCTCGCCGCCACCGCCCTCGCCATTCGCATCCAGACCGAGGACCACGAGCAGTTTTCGTGATGCATCGTTGGCTCACCATCTTCGCGGTGATGACGGCGATGTTCTCGGCGGCGTGCACCACGGTGGCCGGCGAAGCGACGGGCGGACTGCGGTCGACAGCCGAATCGCCTTCGGCCGAGGCGTCGGTCTCCGATGGGCGAGCGACTCGCACGCCGTTCATGGCGATGTCCGTTCCCCGAAGCCGCTACGAGACGATCGCGGCGGTGGAAGCCGACGTCGGTCAGAGGATCGAACTCATTCGATGGTTCCAGCGCTGGGACGACGACCTGTCGTATCCTGACATGCAGCGGGCGATGGCCGAGGGGCGACGAGTTCATCTCTCGGTGCGACCGGCCGGCAGTGCCGGGTTGCTGGTGCCGTGGCGCGAGCTCGCCGATGCGCAGCCCGGTTCCGCCGTCTACGAGGACTTCGTTGCCTGGGTCGATCGCATGGTGGCGTTGCCCACCGGTTCGTATGTGACGCTCAATCACGAACCCGAAACGCGTGACTCGGCTGCCAATGGGACCGCCGAGGACTTCAAGGCCATGTGGCAACGGTGGAACGAGCTGCTCGACGAACGCGGTGGCGAACACCTGAAGACCGTGTGGGTGCTGACCGGCGGAGCGTTCGGTGGGCCTGTGGCCGACGAGTGGTATCCCGGCGATGCGAGCGTCGACATCGTCGGTGTCGATCCCTACAACTGGTATCGGTGTCAGGGGACACAGCGGGAGTGGGTCGAGTTCGAGGATCTCGTTGCACCGGCCCTGGCCTTCGCCGAACGTCACGGCAAGCCGCTCGCCGTTGCCGAGACGGCGAGCGTCGAAGACCTCGCCCAGCCCGGCCGCAAGGCCGAGTGGATCCGCAACGCTGCGGCCTACCTGGCCGACCCCGGTGTCGCTGCGAAGTTCGAATATGTCTCGTGGTTCAACGTGACGGCTCCGGGCGGCACGTATCCCGACTGCGTGTGGGACTACGACACCAGTCCCGAGTCACGTGACGCGTTCGTGGAGTTGTTCAGAACGTTGGGAGACGGTTGAGAAAGCGGGCGGGGACCAGCTCCTGGAGTCCGATCCGATCTCGCATCACCAACAACCAGATCAACAGCAGCGGCACCGAGATGATCGCCGTCAGCACGGTGCCGACGAGGGTGTCGGGCGTCAGCAACCCCACGGGTGCCACGGTGGCGACCGCGCCGATCGCGGCGAGGAGCGATGGGCTCGCGATCTGGAGGAAGCCGGTGTCTCGGTACACCAAGACGGTGGCGACGATGTTCTGCACCGCCACCCCGGCGGCCCAGGCCAGGGCGGCGCCGACCAACCCGAACGTGGGAGCGAGAACGGCGAGCAAGACCAGGTCGGTCACGAGGGCGAGCGTCACCCCGACCAACGACGCCTTGCTGCGGCCCAGCATCAACAGCATGAGATCGATCGGTCCGGCGAAGGCACTGACCATCATGCCAAGCGCAAGGATCGGGAGGATCTCGGCGTCACTGGTGTAGCGATCGTTGATCAATCCGGCGAGCGGGACGGACTTGATGGCGACCGCCACGAAGTAGGGCCAGGCCAAGGCGACGATCCAGCCGGTGGTGCGCTGGAGCAGTTGACGGGCGCGTGCCATGTTGTCGTTCGAGATGGCCCGGCGCAGGTGAGCCGACATGGCCTGGGCAACCGAGAAGATCAGGAAGTTGCCGGCGCTGATGTAGCGGCTGAGCGAGCCGTAGATGCCGGCTGGACCGGAACCGAGCAGGGCGCTCACGACGATGACGTCGATGCGCTCCAGCGCGATCTGCATCGTCGTCGACAGGGCGCGGAACCGGGTGTAGGCCCAGAACTCCTGACGCTGCACCAGTGGCGGGCCGTGATGCTGGAAGCCGCCGAGCCGGGCGACGGAGGTGACGGCAACACCCAAGCCGATGACGATCGGGACACTCCAGCCGATGGCGATGGCAACGGCCGATGGATCCCCGAGCCAGAACAACACGCCGAGCAGCATGATCTGCCCGCCGGGCCGCAGCACCTGGCCAACGCCGACGGTCGGCCCCATCGTGCCCAGACCACGGGTCGCTCCGAGTAGTGCCTGGGTGATCGCCCAGGTGGGAACCACGACGGCGAAGACCCGAAGCATCGAGGCCAGATCGCCCGCTGCGTCGTCGGAGACCAGGCGGCTGAATGGCCCGGCGACGGCAAGGAGTGCAAGGCCGAGACCGACCGAGAGCGCAACGACGGGACGAAGGGCGAGCGCCACGAGTGCCCGAGGGTTCGGCTGATCGTTGTGGAGCGCTTGCGGGAGGAAGTAGACCAAACCGGTCATGGTGCCGAGGCTGGCAGCGTTGCCGAGAATGGTGGCAACGGCGGTGGCGGTGAAGAAGACACCGGCCAGCGCATTGCTCGAGCTCGAAACGAGGACGGCGATCACGAAGTTCGCGACGGTCGTGATGAGGGCCCCGGCCAACGCCAACGACGAGGCGGCAGCGGTGGACTGCTGTGACCCGAGCAGCGGCGGTTGGGTCGGGTCGGGTGCCGAACCCTGGCGATCGGTCATGGAGAGCCGAGACGCCGATGGATCGTGTCGATCAGATGCTGCTCGAGTGGGCCGAGGTGGTCGGGTTCCCAGCCCTCGCCTGCCAGCCGGCGTTCTCGTGCCAGCAACTCGCAGAAGTACAGCGTCGTGATGGCAGCGGCATTCACCGGTGTCGCGATGGGAGCGAGGACGGTCGACGCGTTCGCCTCGATCGCTGCGATGGCTTCGGCCTCGCTTCCGGCTCGGCTGCGACGAACGAGTTCGAAGTCGATGTGGAGTGCATCGAACCCGACCGGTCGGTGATCGTCGCTGAACTCCCAGTCCCAGATGCCGGTGACCTTGCCGCGAGTGGCGGTGTTCCACGGCGTGAGATCGCCGTGCCAGAGGCCGAGTTCGACTCGGATATCGCCGTGGCGAGCCATGAACTGATCGAAGTCGACCACGTCGCCGAGACCGAGGTCGCGGAACTGCCCGATCATGGCCAGATTGCCGATGTCGGCTTCGACGTTCGTGCCGAGGCGGGCGAGGTCGGCGAGGGTCTCGAAACCGAGTGGGCCTCGGCGTCGTGCCAGGGCCGGAGTGGCGACGGGTGCGGTCACGACCACGTGCACCCGGTCGAATCGATGGTCGAGCAGCACCGGTGGTGCGCTGGTGCCGGGGGGCATGCGGCCGTCGACATGGCGAAGCCAGTGCGCCTCGTTGGTGATGAGTTCCGTGGTGAAATCGGACCAACCGACCTTCGCGAATCCCATGGTCTGGCCATTCGGGCGAAGCAGCTGCACGACGGGCTTGCGATTGCGACGACGTGGGCCGAGCGCCACGGCGGGAATCAAGGCAGGCTCGCCGAGCATGGCGGCGAGTTGTTCGATGAGGGCGAAGGGGGCGAGGTCGAGTTGCTCACCCGGAGCCCAGTCGAGGGCGCCGAGATGGCCGAGGATCTGGCCGGCGAGGACGACGCCTCGCTGTTTCCACGACCGGTCGTCGTGGTAGCGACGCATGGAGCCACTCGCGGCACGGCGCGGTCGGAGTGGAACGAGCAATTCGGGTTGTTCACGGCTCGGACGACACAGGTATGGCCTGGTGAGACCCTGTCCATCGCCCCCGAGTACGGCACGGACCCAGTCGAACTCATTCGTTTCCGGGCCAGATATTCCGCGACTCATGCGCTCTCTACTTCGTCATCAATCGGTGAGCCTTAAACACTAGGTTCCAACTGCCGAAAGAACAGTGATGACTGCTCGCCGATCTCGCCGACTCCTCATGGCTTTGCTCGTAGTGATCGCCCTCGGCCTTGCGTCCTGTACCGGTTCGGTGGAGGAGACGGGGAATGGGGCGATAGCTTCCCCTGGCGATGTCCTCGATGGTGCCGCTGGCAACGGGCAGTCGCAAGCCGACGATGACCCAACGACGTCGACCGACGAATCGTCGGTCGACGGTGCGCTGCCACCCGAGAGCGAAACCGGCATCGGTGACGATCCAGCAGGTGAGGGGTCTCGTGTCGTCGTCGACGAGCCCGAACCCGTCGTCGAGTCTGCTGATGGCCAGTCGAGCGAGCCGGTCAATGGCGGTGCCGAGCCGGCTGACGGCGCGGGAACGCAGGTGGGTGCGGCCATGCCGCCGAGCGCGGCCGAGGTCTGTGCCGTCGTCGAGTTCGGCTACCTCGGGCTGCTCGAAGGCGACCGTGGTGCCGCCATCCAGGAACGACTGCGCGATGGTGCCGTCGCCGCTTCGACGTCCAGCGACGAGCGATACGCCTCGGCGGGTGCGGTCCTTCTGGATAGCGTCGGCAGCGATGGCATGTCCGATGCGGCCGACGCATTCCTTGCCATTTGTGCAACCGATGGTTTCGAGAGGCTGGCATGAGTCAGATCAACGCAGCGGATGATCGTCGGGCGAAGAACGGTGCGGACCACGCCATGGGCAGCGTCCACCGGCTTCCCAGTGCTCCCCGACGAGTGCTCTTCGTCTCGTCGTCGGGCGGTCACCTCTCGCAGCTGCTCCAGCTGCGCCCGTGGTGGGCGCATCACGAGCGGCGCTGGGTGACCTTCGATCTGCCCGATGCGCACTCGAAACTCGAGGGCGAGCACCTGATCCCTGCGCACTTTCCGACGACACGCAACATCCCCAACACCCTTCGCAACATGGTGTTGGCCCACAAGGTGCTTTCTGAATGGCGGCCCGATGTCGTCATTTCGAATGGAGCCGGTGTTGCGGTTCCCTTCTTCATCGCCGCCAAGGCGCGGAGGATTCCGACCGTGTACCTCGAGGTGTACGACCGAATCGACTCGCGGACCATGACGGGCCGTCTCGTGCGACCATTCACCTCTCGGTTCTGCGTTCAATGGCCTGAACAGCAGCGGCTCAACCCCGGAAGTGAACTCGTTGGGCCTCTCTACTGATGCTCCGTTCGAACGCCAGGATCCGATGAAGGCTTCTGCCATGTCCCTCTCCGAAGTGAACTATTCAATGCCCGAGGATCAGATGATCCTGATCTCGGTCGGCACCGACCACCACCCGTTCGAGCGGCTGGTCGAGTGGGCTGAGTCGTGGGCCGCGTCGAACCCCGGCTATCGCGTCATCGTGCAACGCGGTACGGCATCGGCACCCGAGTCGCTCGAGAGCCACGATCTCATTCCCCACGACGAACTCCGACGGCTCTTTGCTTCGGCGCTGATCGTGGTCAGCCACGGCGGACCGTCGACCGTCATGGACGCCCGTATGGCCGGTCGTATGCCGATCGTCGTCCCCCGTGACGACTCGCTCGGTGAGCACGTGGATGACCATCAACTCCGATTCGGTCGGCATCTGGAACGACATGGGTTGGCCAGGTGCGCAACGACCTTCGAGGAATTCATCGCCCTGATGGCGCAGGCAATCGCGAATCCCGAGGATTTCACCATTGCGCGGCAGGAACTCGAGGCCGCATCGGGCGTGGTCAGACTTGGGCAGGTTCTCGATGATCTTCTCGGCATCCATACGGTGCTCACGCCAAACGACATCGAACCGCGTCGCAATGCCGTGCTCGACTCGTGAGCACGGCGCCGGCACCCGCGGTTGCCAGTCGATTGGCCGCTGCCAAGGCGGTTGCGCTGACCGACCTCTCGGTTTCGGTGGTGATCGCCACCCGTGATCGGCCCCAACTGCTTGCCCGCGCCATCGCGGGTGTCATGTCACAGGACCAGGGCGGCGATCTCGAGATCGTGCTGGTCTTCGATCACTCCGAACCCGATCACTCGCTCGAGCTCGACGAACCGGGTCGTCGGATCCGTGTGACGACGAACGATCGCAAGCCGGGACTGGCCGGCGCCCGCAACGCCGGTGTCGCCAAGGCGACACACCCCTGGGTTGCGTTCTGCGACGACGACGACGAATGGCTGCCCGGCAAGCTCTCGGCCCAGTTCGACGCCCTGCGCACCAACGAGGCTTCGGTGGTGGCAACGACGGGCGTCTTCATCAATTTCGACGACGAGGACACCGAGCGGATCCCCGATCCGGTGAAGCTCACCTTCGAAGGCTTCATCCGCGATCGGATGACCGAGGTCCACCCGTCCGCCACGCTGTTTCTCGTGGCGGCATGGGAAGACATCGGCCAGGTCGACGAAGATCTCCCCGGTGGCTACGCCGAGGACTACGACTGGCTGCTGCGAGCGACGCGAATCGCCCCGCTCGCCGCTGCCACCCAGCCGCTGGTGCGGGTGTACTGGCACGGCGCCTCGTACTTCTTCGAACGCTGGCGCATGATCGATGATGCCCTGGGCTACCTCGTCGACAAGTTCCCCGAGTTTCATGACGACCGCATTGGTCTCGCTCGAATCCGGGGGCAGCAGGCCGTTGCCCAGGCAGCGATGGGGGAGCGGGGCCGAGCGCTCCGCACCGCGATCGAGACGTTCAAGCTGTCGCCGACCGAGCGTCGGGTTCCCGTTGCGCTCGTCGTTGCCGCCGGTGTGCCGGCCGCATCGATATTGAAAGTGCTCCATCGGTTCGGTAAGGGCATCTGACCGAGGTACGCTCCGATACCCGCCCTCGTAGCTCAGGGGATAGAGCATCGGCCTCCGGAGCCGTGAGCGCAGGTTCGAATCCTGCCGAGGGCACCACGCTGAAATAGGCTCTGAACTGGGAATACCTCCAGTTCAGGAGCCTGCCGGAGTGTGACCGCTGAAGACCCTTGAAGCCCCGTTTCGACCCCTGTATCCCTCTGCCAGTGGGAGGCCAGTGGGAGGGAATCGGTCGCCGTTCTGGTTGCATCCCCATCGAGTGGGCGCTGAGGAGTCGAATCGTGGAACGCACTGGTTGGCTGATCTGCGAGTGACTGGTGCGATGCGGCGTCGGGCTGATCGTTGCCCGATCAATTGTCGGGCGGGTCGCCGAATAGTTACGGCTGGGACAGCGAGCGGATCGGGTACCAAATCAAGCAGCATCGTCATGTCGTCCCCGAAGACCCTTGCGTTCTCGGCTGAGATCCTTCGTCGGAGGCGGGGCCGGCTGAGCACGCTCTCCACGTCGGCTATCAACGCAGGGCACAGCAATCACAGCGTCAACGACACCGACCCCCCGGGACCCTCACAAGTGGTCCCTTGCAGCTGGCGCAAGCCTGGTCCCTACCAGCTGGCGCAGACCCCCCAAACTGGTCCCTTCCAACTGGCGCACGACAATCGAACAAGGCCGCTTCATGAACCCGTCGCCGCATCCCGCAACGCCTCGATGCGAATGGCTTCCGCTGCCTCGAACGAACCATCCGACGCTGAACCCGTCGCCATCTCCCGCAACGCCTCCATCCGGTTGGCCTCAGCCACGTCGAACGAACCATCCGACGCTGAACCCGTCGCCATCTCCCGCAACGCCTCCATCCGGTTGGCCTCAGCCACGTCGAACGAACCATCCGACACCGAACCCGACGTCATGTCCCGCAACGCCTCCATCCGGTTGGCCTCAGCCACGTCGAACGAACCATCCGACACCGAAACTGACGTCGTGCCACGCAACGCCTCCATGCGAATGGCTTCCGCTGCCTCGAACGAACCATCCGACACACGACCGGGGTCGGCGGCATCCTGACCTGACTGGGTGACCGCCACGAGCGTCACGACCCCGACGAGAGCGGCTGTCGCAGCGGGCAGCCACACCGAACGTCGGCGTGACCGTGAGGACCGGGTGGCACGCTGCGCTTCCGTTGCGGGGAGCCCCTCCGGGGTCGAGAACCCCTCGACCGGCGTCTCCTTCTTCGTGGTCTCGTTGGTCTCCTGAAGCTTGTCTTGCACCAGCATTGTCTTCTCCGTGTTCTGTTGATCGAACGACTCGTTCTGAGCCGCCCCAACCGTCGCAACAGGGCGTTGCAGTCAGGTTGCGAATGACCACGAGCGGCCCATCTGGGCCGGCTCGATCGACCCGATGTCGGCCAAATGACGCCGCTGAGCAGGGGTTTCGCTCTGCCACGCCGTTGCAACATCGTTCCGGTTGACTTTCCCTCGTTCCACTACTGTTCGTCGGAGGGGTTGCAGATGCAGTTCGGAATACTCGGCCCGGTTCAGGTCTCAGGCCCCACTGGCATCGTGGATATCGGAGGTGCCCGACAACGTCGGCTGCTCGCAGCGCTCATCTTGCACATCGACGGTGTCGCCTCGACCGACCGGCTGATCGACGTCGTCTTCGAAGGCGAACCCCCGGCGGGAGCGACCACCACCATCCGCAGCTACATCGCCCGGCTTCGCAAGGCACTGGCTGACGCGTCGCCAGGAGTCGACGAGGTGATCTCGACCGAGCAGGGTGGCTACCGCCTGCGGACCGACCCTGATGCCATCGATGCTGCCCAGTTCGCAGCGTCGATCGACACGGCTCGCCACCAATCCGCCGAGCGGGACCCGATCGGCGCTGCGGCCACGCTTCGTCAGGGGCTCGCACTGTGGCGCGGCGATGCATACGGCGAGTTTGCTTTCGAGGAATGGGCACGTCCCGAGGCAGCGCGCCTCGAAGAACTCAAGACCGTCGCGCTCGAAGAGCTCAACGACGCACTCCTCGCCTGCGGTTTGGCCCACGACGTCGTGTCGGCCACTCGCAGCCAGATCTCGGAGTACCCGCTGCGAGAGAAGCTTCGAAGCCAGCACATGCTTGCGCTGTACCGCGCCGGTCGCCAGGTCGAGGCCTTGCGGAGCCTCGAGGAATATCAGAGTGAGCTCGTGGAGGTCGGCCTCGAACCATCCGATGACCTCTTGCGAGTGGCACGCAGCATCGCATCGCACGACCCAGCCCTCCGCCTCGACTCACCCGCCGGACAACCGTTGCGCGGGTATCGAGTGGGTTCGGCCCTCGGAGAGGGCGCTCACGGTGTCGTGTACCGAGCGGTGCAGCCGGGCGTGGGCCGCGAGGTCGCGATCAAGACGATCCGCGCCCAGCTGGCCGACGACGCCGATTTCATCCGACGCTTCGATGCCGAGGCGCAACTCGTGGCCCACCTCGAGCACGCCAACATCGTCCCGATCTACGACTACTGGCGCGAGCCCGGTGGCGCCTACATCGTGATGCGCTTGCTGGCAGACAATCTCGCCGCCCGACTCGCCAATGGCCCGATGGCGATCCCGGCAGTGACGACGATTGCGCATCAGCTCGGCAGTGCCCTTGCGGCGGCCCACCGAGCTGGCGTGGTGCACGGTGACATCAAGCCGAGCAACGTCCTCGTCGACGAGTCGAACGCCTACCTCGCGGACTTCGGTGTCGCCACACTCGTCGAGTCGGCGCTTGGCGACGGCTCGCCGTACCCATCGTCGGGATACGAATCCCCGGAGCTGCTGGCCGGCCAGCAGCCGACACCGGCGAGCGACCAGTTTGCGCTCGCCGTGCTGCTCGTACAGCTCTTGACCGGTCAGCTCCCGTTCGGCACCCGGGCAATCGCGACGCGGCACGATCGGTTCCCCCCGATGCACGTCCAGCGTCCCAGCATCCCCGTTCTCGCGGACGAGGTGATGTGGAGGGCGGCCGCATGGGACCCCGCTGATCGCTACCCCGATGTCGAGACCTTCGTCGAGCATCTCGAAGCCGCCCTCGCCGGCCGAGCCGAACCGAAGCGTCGGGATCACGAGCTCGCAAATCCGTACCGGGGGCTCCGGGCGTTCACCGAAGTCGATCGCTCGGTGTTCTTCGGACGCGACTCCGTCGTCGACGAGCTCGTCGAGCGACTCGCACAGCCCGGGATCGATGGCCGCTTCGTCGTCGCGATCGGTGCCTCGGGGAGCGGGAAGTCGAGCGTCGTACGGGCCGGGCTCCTGCCGACACTTCGGACCGGTGCGGTTTCCGGCTCGGACGGCTGGGTGATCGCCACGATGATGCCGGGCTCCGACCCGTTCGGCGAGCTCGACGCTGCGCTCCGCTCGGTCGCCACCGGCGACTCGGGGTCGCGCGCCGCCGAACCAGACGAGCTCGAGGTGGAGCGGATCCTCGATGCCGCCGTGCTGCCCACTCAAACGGTGCTCCTCGTCATCGACCAGCTCGAAGAGCTGTTCACCCAGGTCGATGACGAGCCGACGCGGCGGCACTTCGTTGACGGCCTCACCCGAGCGATCAGCCGTGCCGACAGCAATCTTCGAGTCGTTGCCACGCTCCGGGCCGACTTCCTCGACCGACCACTGCGCTACTCGGAGTTCGGCCAGCTCGTGAAGAACGGCGGGGTCACCGTCGTCGGCATGTCCGCGCAGGAGCTCGAGGCGGCAGTGACCCGACCGGCTGCCGGTATCGGCGTCGAGGTCGAACCTGCACTCTCGACCCAGCTCGTCGCCGACGTGGTCGATCAGCCCGCAGCATTACCACTGCTCCAGTTCACCCTCACCGAGCTGTTCGAGCGTCGGCCGGGAGGCGTGCTCACGCTGGAGAGCTACCGCCAGCTCGGCGGCGTCGACGCCGCGGTCGCAGGCCGAGCCGAGGCGGTTTTCGCAGAGCTGGCCGACGAGGAGCGGGAGAAGGCGCGACAGGTGTTCCTACGACTGGTCAGCGTCGACGAATCACGGTCGGTGAGCAGGCGCCGCGCCCTCCGCTCCGAGCTCATCGCAACGGCGAAGGATCCCGGTGCGGCCGCCGCAGTGATCGACGCGTTCGCAGCGTCCCGCCTCCTCACGTTCGACCACGACCCAGACAGCCGCGAACCCACGGTCGAGATCGCCCACGAGGCGCTGATCACCCAATGGCCCCGGTTCGGCGGCTGGGTGGCGAGCGCCGGCGACGGGCTCCGCATCCAGGGCCAGATCGCGGAAGCCGCCCGCACGTGGGAGCGGCAGGGTCGAGACGAAGGCGACCTCTATCGGGGCCTACGACTGGAGAGCGCTCTCGAGTGGATCGGCGACCAGCCCGACGCCCTCAGCCCGTTGGAGCGCGAGTTCGTCTCGACCAGTGAGCAGGTACGGCTCGCTGAGCAGGAGGCCCAGCGCGCGCAGGCGGAGCACGACCGTCTGACCAACCGACGTCTGCGCCGGCTCCTCGCCGGTGTCGGACTGCTCCTGGTGGTTGCGCTGGTGGCCGGGGGCATCGCCATCCGTCAACAACGGCGCGCCGACGACGAGGCGGCTGCCGCACGCGAGGCCACGGCCGAGGCGGTGCGTCAGAGCGAAGTGGCGGTGGCGGCGGTCGAGGACGCCGACCTCGCCACCTTGATCAGCCGCTCTGCAGCGCAGACCGTCGAGAACCCTGAGGTGTCGATGCTCCTTGCCCTCGAGGCGCATCGACGATCGCCCGTGCCCGAAACCGAGCAGGCTGTGCTCAACGCCCTCGGGTCGAGCCGGATCCCGAATCGAGTCGCGGCTTTTCCCGGGCTCGAAGTCGGCGATTGCCAAGGGCCCACACTTCTCAGCAGCGATGCGCTGACGGGATTCGCCCTCGTCGATGGTCGGCTGGTGAGCCTCGATCTGACGACTGGGCTGGTCAGCGATCACGGCCCGTCGACACAGGAGTGTGGCGTCTGGTTGGGTGACCTGGCGAGCGATCGGGTCGTGATGGGCACGCTCGACGGCGAACGAAGCTGGATCGGGTCGTTCGACGATCCCGACGCGATCGAGCTGGAGCAGCCCAGCCCGATGTTTCTGTTCGCCACCGACCTGGCGACCGACGTGGTCGCCTTCGTCGTGGAACCCGAAGGCGAGCCGTTGGCCATACAGCTCTTCGACGCCACGACCGGCGAACCGATCGGCGAACCGATCGGCGGCGGGTCTCTCTGGTCGCTTGCGGTCGACTCGACCGGCTCATTCGCCGCCGTCAGCTTCCAGGCGGTCGATTCGGCGGAGGGCACCGGGCGCCTGTACGTGGTCGACGCCACGACCGGCGAGCAGCTGTATCGGGTCGACACCGCTGCGCCCGCCGCCAGCATCGCCTTCGACCCGAACACGCTGGAGTTGGTCGCCGGCATGGTCGACGGCAGCGTGATGACCGTCGACCTCGTCACCGGCGACTTGGTCTCGTCCGTCGCCACCACGGCCACCACCCCGGTGGTCAGGATCGGTGTTCGCCCCGATGGTCTGATCGTCACCGCGTCGAGTGGGCGGATCGAACTCGTCGACCGACGTACCGGACCGACTGGCGTCGTGGCCGAGGTCAGCGACGTCGTCGACGGCGGTGTGCGACCGGATGGCACGGTCGTCACGCTCGGGACCGATGGCATGTACGAGGTGATCGAACTGGAGGGCAACGCGCTCGTCGAGCGGAGTTGGCCGATCGATGGTTTCGTCCGCGTCGCGTTCAACGACGGCAAGGCCGGTCTCCGCCGTCAGGCGAACGATCCCGTCGAGATCGTCGACCTCGTCACCGGTGTGCGCACCGAGATGGAGCTCCGCACCCCGGACGGCAATCGCTTCCTCGCCGAGGGGGTGTATCCGGAACCTGATGGGGTGTGGGCGATCGCGTGGAGCGGGATCGTGGCCCGCTGGGAGGGCGAGACGATGGTCGAGCGGATCGATTTCCCGGGCGACATGGTCTCCTGGACACGTTTCGACGACACGCTCGCCGTGTTCAGCCTGGACGCTGACGGCAACCCGGAAGCGAGCCTCGTCAGCCTCGTCCACGACGAAGCCGGTGTTGTGTTCACCGTGCCTGCGCCCAATGGCTACAGCGTGCATCCCGCTCTCGACGGAGGGCTGCACGTGTTCGACGAAGACGGCACCTTGCGAACCTACGATTCGAGCGGCGAGCTGATCCGTGAACTGGCCACCGGGGCTGAGAACCCTCTCATCAACACGATGGACCCATCGAGCGGCGTGCTCGCCGTCGTTTCCGAACTCGGCGGCGTGTTCGTCATCGATTCCAACCGCGACGAAGTGGAACACCTGCTCGGAACGGACAAACCCGCCAACCTTGGGTTCGCTCGCGACGGCCAACTCCTCGTGATCACCGCCGGCGATGGCACCGTCAGGGTATGGGACCTCCTCCGCGGGGAACCCGCCGGACTCGTCTGGAATGGCACCAGCGGAGCGTTGTTGTCGTCTCCCTCCTGGTACGACGAATTGAGCGACTCGATCTGGGTCTTCACCTCGGGTCGATTGCTCGAGATCCCACTCGACCCCCAGCGGTGGGTGGAGCGTGCCTGCGACATCGTTGGCCGAGATCTCACGTCCGACGAATGGCAGCGCTACGTCCCCGGCGACGAAGATGTCCAGTCCGCCTGCACCTGAGCATCCCGTCCCGATCCCAGACCTGAGCGCGCGATCCATCTGTCCCGGGCCCCTTCGGGTCCCGCTTCGACCCACTCGGAGCACGAATTCGCAAGGGCGGGACGGAACAGGACGGGAGAAGCGGTCACCTGCGGTCGCTCCCGGCCAACGGTCGTTCCCGGCCAACAGCGCGACATGGCTGATCGGTCGAATCGTCGGAGGGCTGCCTCGACCTCTGAGGAAACGGAGTCAACCGCACCGGTCGCCACGAACGCCAAAGCCGTCACGGCACCAACCGCGTCCAAGGTCAACGAGCCGATCAGAGCTTCGCGGCAGCAATGCCCTGCAGCAGTCTGCTGGTACCGGATCCGCGCTCGGCCGACCGTCCCATGATGCTCGACCGGCCGAGTGTCGAGAATTGCTCCGACCTACGTACAACGCTTGCAGGGTGTCAGCAGCCGAGCGCGTAGCTGATGGCCGAGCAGACCTGCTCCATCGTAGATTCGTCGACCTCGCCCACTCGAGCAGTGAGCGTCGTTTGCGCAACCGTGTGCAACCCGTCGCAGTTGATCACCGATTCCCGATCGACGCCCGCCGTCGCATCGTCCAAATCGACCTCTGCGGCGAGACCTCTTCGTGCCGTGGTGATCTCTGCGACCGTGACCAGAGCCCGAACGTCGAGTACCTGGGTCCGAGTCAGCACGAGCACGGGGCGTCGTTTCCGGCCTACCTCTGCGAGCCAGACGTCCCCGCGATTCACTCCTCACCCCAGGTTTCAGTTTCATCCCAGAACGAGTCGACGCTCTCGGGCTTTCTCTCGTATGCCTCCCGGTCGCGTTCGGCAAGCGCTGCCCGAACAGCGGATGCCACACCATTCCTGGCGGCGGAGGAGATGTTCACTCCGAGGCGTCGGGCCTGTTCGGCCAGCGTTTCGTCGAGAGTGAACGTCGACCGAGTCGTTGTCATAGCACTCGATGCTAGCACAACATGCTGTATCAGCAATGACGACGTTCGTCGCCCCATGCGGGAGTGCCGATGCGCGAGAAGTCTCGATCCTGACGAAAGAGCCCCGTTCGCATCCGTGCCACTGTGGTGCCACTGGCAGGAGTCCAGAAGGGTCTGCAGGGAGGTTTTGCGGCTATCGGCACGCTTGCGGGGAATGTCTTTCGACCTGGGCGAACGCACTTCCCGAAGGCGTTTCTGCAGGTCAGAGACTCGTACTCAAAGACCGTCGTGGCTTCACGGTCACCAGGGACGAATTCCCTCTCCGCCGTGTTTTCCTGACGGAGTGGCATCGTCGCCTCGGACCGGAAGACCCCCGACATCAACGTGCATTTCAGTGGGCGCCAATCACGTATTTCACCGAGCCCTCACAGGCTCTCCGGTAAGCAACGCCTCGATCCGCTTGTTGGCCAACTCTTCGTCGCTGTCGATCGATCCGACGTAGGTGCTAACGAGAGTCTCGACGCTGTGTCCGAGTCGCTTGGCCACCTCGCCGAGCGGTACACCAGCGGCCAGCCGCGTCGTTGCGGCCGCGTGGCGACAATCGTAAACCCGCAGCGTCGGCTGATCGATCGACTTGAGGGAGCGATGCCAGGCACGTCGCCAGTTGGATGCCGTTGGCCGTTTGCCGTTCCGAGTGCGGAAGATCAGTTCGTCGACTTCGAAGCTGTTGTCGTTCAGCCAGTCGGTGAGCATCTTGACGAGAACGGGAGGAATAGGAACGGAACGTCGACCAGTCTTGGGTTCGCCAGGCTGGTCGAAATCGATGTCTGCCTCGCTGACCTCGATTCGGCCCCAGCCAGTTGGCGGAAGATCGAGAGCGGAAGGTCGGAGCATTACGACCTCGGATGGTCGGAGACCGGCGTAGTAGGCGACTGCCGTCATGACCTGGTACTTGTGGCTGCCCGGTTGGTGAGTCCGGATCGCTGCGATCGCAGCGGCCATGATTTCGGGGTTCGGAAGCTGTCGAATGTCGAACGCCGCTGGTGGTCGAACGCTCTTTCGTTGGCTTCGTCCCCGCACAGTTGGTGGCCACGGATCGGAGTCGATGAGCCCGAGATCCACCGCTCGTCGAATCGAGGACCGCGAGACTTTTCGGAAGCGGCCCGCTGTCGAGGTGGCCAAGGGCGCTCCGTCGAGGCCGAGCCCGAGAGCCGCCTCGACCATGGCCAGGTTCTCGCGCGTCAGTGAGGTCAGCGGCTGCGACCATTTCTCGAGCCACTGATCGCACTTCGTGTCGTGAGGACCCTCGTCGGTGTCGGGGGTGAGGGCACCGGTCAGGAACTTGCGGATGTCGGCGGGAGGGGGAGGTGCTCCGTCGGTGACCGCGAGGGGGACGAAGCGCGTGAGCGCCTCGGTGGCAGACCTGCGGGTGCGAGGCTGCCACTCCGGCCACTGCTCGGCTATCCATCGGCGGCACCATTCGAAGGTGCTGAGATCCCGAGGGTACTCTCAGGGTACAGAGTGGGTACAACTGGTCCAGAACGGGTTCGGAGAGCGTGCACACCCGGCTGGTGAACAATCCGGTCGACGACTTGCTGATCGCTTGCGAGCCATTTCGCTCCGCGCGCTGAGGATCCGATCTGGGGCCTGCCATCAACTGCAGCGAGCGTGGATCACCCGTGTAACCGGCGATCAGGGACGCTCTTCGGTGCTCGGAGCGTGAGTGGTATGGGATGCCTAGACCAACCCCGTCAGACCTGGGCAAGGTCAGTGCTCGTGGACTGTGACAGGGATACAACCCGAGGCGACGACCGCTTCGGTTGCTGATGCTTGGGGGGTTGTGCATCATCGGGGCTGACGGGAGCGCGAGGCGTCGAGCTGCCGGCAAGGTTGAACCATGAACGATCTGTTCGTTCTAGGCGGGCGATGGTTGGGGTGTTTGGTCGACAGGTCGGCGGTCGGCTGTGTCGAGGTCGACGGCGATGAGTGTGCCTTTGCCAGCAGCTTTTGCCCGGTAGACGGCCTGGTCGGCGGCGCGCAGGAGGACGCTTGCTCGGACGGGTGTGTTGGCGCTGGCGACACCGATGCTGAACCCGACGTTGAGTGGCGCCGGTCCGGTAGCGATGGGATGAGCGCACGATCGCAACATTGCCTGTGCGATGTATCGGGCTTGGTCGAGGCTGGTGTTGGGCATGAGGACGACGAACTCGTCGCCGCCGTAACGAGCGACGAGGCCCGCGTTCCCGGCGGCGGCTTCGAGTCTTCTGGCCACCGCCACGAGGGTCTTGTCGCCGATGTCGTGGCCGTGTTGGTCGTTGATTGCTTTGAAGTTGTCGAGATCGACGAACGCGATGGACAGGCTTCCGGTCTCGTTGGCTCGTTTCTCGATTTCGTCGTCGAGGGTACGTCGGTTTGCCAGTCCGGTGAGGGCGTCTTGGGCGGCGGAGCGTTGGAGTCGGTGGAGTCGGGTCGTTGTTTCGATGGCGGTGGCGGCGTGGGCGATGAGGGTTGCGGCTGCTTGTGCGAGTTCGGTTTCGATTGGGTGTTCGGACCATGCGGTGATGACGGTTCGTGTGAAGTGTTCGTGGATCGACACGCTGTGGACACGGGCCTGATCGTTCTCGGTCCATACCGTGACGGTGAGGTGGGTATTGGCCGGCGTCACCGGGATAGATGGTCGTTGTGCGATCAGTTCCTGGCGACCAACCGCGAACGTGGCGCGGTTGGCGGTCAGGTGGTCGATGGTGGCTGCGTCGAAACCGAGAGCAAGAATCTGGTTTGCTGCGAGCTCGAGGGCGGGCTGGGGTGGGAGACCGTGGAGGGCGTGACCTGTCTGTTCGATCACGCTCATCCGGTGTTCTCGTGCCGATGCCGACCGGGTGAGTTCGTTCTGGATTTCCCAGCCTTCTCGCATCCATCGAGCCAACAGTCCGACGGTGACGGCCACTGTCAACAGCGATCCGGGTACTCGCGCCAGCAGGGTGACGGTATCGGTGGCCTCGATCAGCCCTGCGGAGGCGGCAGTGACGTAGAAGATGCAGCCGCCGATCCATGACAGCACCGACGCTGTGGTGCCGTGACGGACCGCCGCGCTCACGACGGGGATGACGAGCAGCACCCACGATTGTTGCCCCAGCGGCTCATCGAGCAAAACGGCCAGCCCGACGATGGCGGCCACGTCGAGGACCTGGGTGAGGATCGCGAATCGGCGGCCATCCGGGACGCGTCCGCCGATCCAGTTGAGGAACAGCACACTCACCGCGATGCCGGCCAGGATCTCGGCGAGGCTCCCCCACGAGGGCGGGCCGGTGAGGGGCCGGTAGGCGCCGAGAACGAAACAGGACAGTACGCCCAACACGATCCGCACCGCACGGAGCGCGTCGTCGGCATGGGTGGCGATCTCGAGTGTTGCGCTACCCCGGTCGGGCGAGACGGCGGTCATGCACGACCCCAGCTGTCTGAAGGCTCGGTCCAGCGTGCCCGACTCACCGACATGGCGGCAACAAGCAAGACCAGAGTGGCGCCGAGCCGACCCCATTGACGGTCCTGGGCCCACATGGCGGGCAGCCCGACGAACGGTACGACCACGATGCCGACCCCGCGGACCTGGGAAGGCGTGACCAGCTCCGAATCGGCGACACGATTGGCGTCGCCGGAGGTTCGGTAGCCCTGCGGTGTGACCGCCTCGATCCGGTGGAGCCGTGTCTCATCGCCATAGTCGAAGTTGATGACAGCACCTTCGCCGAGATCGGCCCCGTCCGACGGTGAGGTCACCACGACATCGGCAACCCTGATCGCGGGTTCCATCGAACCCGACACCACCACCACCGACCCGTACCCGAAGAGCCTCGGCGCCGTGGCTACGACCACCAGACCGGCAACAACGATGACCACGAACGTGGCGATCGCGTTCACGACGAGCCGGAACACCGGCAGCGGTGCTGTGATCGATGGATCACCGGCCAGTACACGCACACGGTCCCCATCCACGGCCCGCGCCTCGTACTGCACCGCCAGCCGCGATGTCGACAACTCGACACCGGGGCGTGCCGACAAACCTGCCGGCACGAACGGCATCACACGTTCGGGCCTGGACCGGCCAGATGCGGGAGACGAAACGGGAACCACATTCCAGCATCGGCACCGAGTGAGCCGTGTTGAGAGTCGAGCCCGACACCTCCCTGGAAGGACAGCCCGCCGACGCCGGGTGTCGGACACGATTCCGCCAATAGGCCCAACGACCCATCAACACCGGCAATCACCGGCCGACCCTCAGAAGAAGCCTCGCCATCTACTCTCGGAGCCTTTCTCGTGTTCGCCAACAGGCACCGCAAACTCGTCATCTCGCTCGTACGGCTCACCGCCGTCGCCACCAGCCTGCTCATGTTGACCGTCCTGATCGTCACCAGCTCCCAGGCCGCATTCTCCGACACCACCGACAACACCACCAACAGCTTCGCCACCGGATCGGTGATCATCACCGACGACGACACCGGCAGCGCCCTGTTCACTGCCAGCGCCATGACCCCAGGGGTCCCCGTCGTCGAGTGCATCACCCTCACCTACTCCGGCACCCTCACCCCCGCCGACATCCGCATGTACGGCACCAGCAGCGGCGCCCTCGCCCCCTACCTCGACACCACCATCGAAATCGGCACCGGCGGCTCCTACGGCAACTGCACCGGGTTCACCCCCACCTCGACCCTCTACACCGGCACCCTCACCAACTACTCCACCACCCACACCAACTGGGCCACCGGCCTCGCCACCTTCACCGCCGCCGCCAACCCCACCAGCCGCACCCTCCGCTTCACCGTCGACGTCCAAAACGACCCCGCAGCCCAAGGCCAATCCGCCACCGCCGACTTCACCTTCGAAGCCCAGGACTGACCGGACCGGGGCCACTCGGTTCATCAGCAACAACCAGCCCAGCAGCGGCAAACGCTGCCTTCGCCGCCTGGGCGTCGTCCCGCCCCGAGCGACCTCAACTGGACCGCCACCACCGAGACCTACGCCACCGGCCACCGCATCTACCGCGCCACTACCTCGGGCGACCGTACCCGTACACGCTGATCCCGACCGTCTCCCCCCCCCGCAACCGGCACCTACTACTGCGTGATCCGCGCCTATCACCTGAGCTGGGAAAGCAGCAACAGCAACCAGGTCACCGCCACCGTCACGCAGCCGATCACGCTCGTGCAGAACAAGACATCAGGCACCGTCGGGCGTCGCGGCTTCGGTCGCCGCTGCCTTCAACGCCCCACCAACGCAGAACAACCTCCTGGTCCACCACTACAACAGTGCCGCCACCGTCACCCTGCCAACAGGCTGGACAATGGCCGCGGACCTGCGAGACACGAACGACGCCGGGTCGACCATCACCATCGCCTACAAGATCGCCACAGCATCCGAAGGCGCAAACGTCACCGTGTCTGGCACAGGCTCAGCGCATCAGTCCCTCAACAATCTTCGAGTACACCGGCATCGCCACGACCTTCCCGGTCATCACCCGGCGCTTCATCGAGTTCAGAACCGGCCCGCTGCAACGGCCAGTCAACGCTTCGACCGCGGCCATCGGATCAAGACCGGTCCCTGTTTGGTGATCCGACCGCAGCGGACCTCGTCATTGGACTCCCGATGCCTGGGTGTCAGCCCGGCCCACGAGCACAACTGCCGGGCCGGGGGGAACCGGGTGACGTCACCGATCTCGGCCACGAACACCGCCCCCAGCACACGCTCGACTCCGCCGATGGGCCTGGATCGCCTCATAGCCGAGGGCCAGGTTCTCATCGGCGGTGACGGTCCGGTGGATCAGGGGAGTCCGTCGAGCCAACGTCGTCCGCCCAGTACCAGCCCCAGGTGGCCTCGATCACCAAATGGGTCGGGGCCTCAAAGCGGGCCTGGATCGTCCGGAGCTCGACCTCGAGCTTCAACCGACTGTTCTCGATCCGGTTCGATCACACCCGTTCGCCGTCCTCGTCCAGGACCATGATCACCGACCGGCGGCGATGCAGATCAACGCCAACGTACGATGCCATCGTAGCCTCCTCGCTCGTGCGTCTAGGGAGCCCCGAGTTTGCTCGTGGTCACCGAGCGAAGAGGCCAATGGATGTAGTTGCCGCGTGCAAAGACGTGGGGACGTATCGGGGTGCCGCCGAGATCTGCGGCGTGGACTCCAAGACGGTCAAGCGCAAAGTGTTGGCGCACGAGGCTGGCTTGCTCGATGAGGAGCGTGCGGTTCGCGCTGCAGTGCCGAGGAACACCGATGTTGCACGGGAGTTGGTCGCCCAGCGGGTCGACGCGGCTCGAGCGAGGATCTCGGCGAAGCGGTGGTCGCCCGAGGCTTGGGCGGTCGGTTATGCGAGCTCGGCCCGGAACTTCGGCGTCTCGTGGCCGGGGACAAGAAGAGTCGTGAGCCGAGCATGACCGTCAGCGTCATCCGGCGGTGTGGGTTCGCAAGATGGCTGTTGACAGGGCGTGGACCACTGGTTGACGGGGTTGAACTGTGGGACTCGTGCGGCGCTACTCGTCGCTTCGGACCGCAGGCTGTGCAGGAATCGATGCGTGACACGTCGATGCGGGCATGGTGTTGGTGCACGTCGAGTGCTACGTCGGTCCCCACGAGACGACGAACCAGGCCACATCGGCTGAGCCCGCGGCGTTGCTGCGGGTGAGTGTGAGCTGCGTCGGTGATGTGAGTGCGGTGGTGAACGCAGCGACGCCGACGATGTCGTTGGCGGTGTAGGGGGTTCGCCCGCCATTTTGTCCTCCGCCGGTCTGGGTCGAAGCGAAGGCGGACGATCGAGCGAGGTCGACCGCGGTGAGCGCTGCGGTCGTCGACATGTTGCCCGACGCGAGCGTCGCGGAACCGCTCTGCACCGTTGAGCCGTCCCTGAGTTCGATCGCCTGCCAGGAGATCTCGGTGACGTCGTAGTTCGTTGCGCTGCGGTCGATGGTGATCGTGGTCGAGTTCGTGATCCGAGCGCGAACGCTGCCCGACCCGATGTCGGAGCCGGTGCCGCTCGATCTCGCTGTGGCCAGCACGAAGGTACGGGCGGTATCCACCGCTGTGATGGTGGCATCGACCGACGTCGTCGCGCCGGTGAGAGTGGTGGTGCCCTTCTGGACGTTGATCATCGTGGGGTCCTGGAACTCGATCACCTGCCACCAGATCTCGTGGTCACCCAGACCTCCGGTCGCATCAACGCGTAGCTGCAGGTTCGTCGTCGAAGTCAACTCTGCGACGACCGGGTCATTCCGATCCCAGACGCCGTCGCCCGCAGCCGGTGTTTTCGAGTACGTCACGAATGCTGCTGTCAGCGAACTCACGGCGGTGATAGGCACATTCTTAATCGTGGCATCCTGGGTCACTGCGCCCCGCTGGACGTTGACCCCGCAGTCGTATTCGATGACCGACCATTGGATCGTGATGGGGGTGGGGCTGGCCTCATCGGTCACCCGGTCGAACTCGATCGTGGTCGCCGACGCAACGCGGCCCCTGATGAGCGAACCGACGGGCTGGCTGCTGTTGTGGCTGGTACTGAACAACAAGAACGATTTCGCGGTGTCGACCGGGGTGATCGCCACCGTCCCCGGTCCGTTCGTCGTGTTCGTCGTCGACCCGCTCTGCACCGTGGCACGGTGGAAGCACGAACCCGAGGCGAAGCTATTCGCCGAGTTCTGGGCCGTCGCCACGAACCCCGCGTCGGTCACCGGAAGCGTGGCCGGGAGCACGAGCAACGCCATCGACAACGCCACCCACATGACCGAAGGAAATCGCTGCACCCGACGACAACACACCGCAGCAATCCCCAATGTGCTGCCTGCTCGTCTCCTCACGAACTCCACCCCTGGGCAATCGGCCGAAACGTGTCGCAGTTGAGCGTTGGAATCCCGCCTACCTCAGGTCGAGCGACGCCGGCGAAATCGCCTTCGGACACCTCGACCGCAGATCTGGCGCAGGGATGGAGCAGATCTCGTGTGGATCGGGATGTGCTGCTCATTGCCAATGGGTTCTTTGACCTCTTCGCAAACCCTGGGCTCATGGATGGCGGGTGCAAGGTCGATCCTGTGTTGGGGGTGATGTCGACCGCAGGAAGTGAACGACCGATGGGTGTGCGGAGTGCGTAGGAACCGGATCGATTCGGCTGTGGTGGCTGCGGCGTTTGCGGTCTTCGTTCTTTCCATGATCTTCGCTACCCACTCGACACTCGAGGCGGTGGAGGAGGGCCGGTCGGCGGAAGCTGCGATGAATCTCCGTCTCGCCGCGACCCGCGGTGGATCACGCCGATCAACTTCGGAGCCTGGGCGGCGAGATTTCGGTCGCCGAGCTCTCGACGTCGGTCGAAGCCTTGAGCCGCAACCGGGAAGCGGCCCTTCACGCACTCGCACCGGCCGAAGCCCTCGAGGCCGGCTATCTCCTCGACGAGATCGGTGAACACGGAGCTCTGCTGCTCGAGCCGGAAACATCCGAGCCTGCCAACCACTACCACGGGCGGCTCGAAGCACTGCTCCGCACAGCCACCGAACGGTCATCGAGCGACGCCACGATCGCCGAACGAAACGCAGCGATCGCCCTCGCGGCGACCTCGGTTGTCATGGCTTTCGCCGTGTGGCTGGCAACACGATCAAGATCGAGGGCGATCAGAGACCGAGCACTTGCTGTCGCCCAGTTCCATGCGGGACAGCGGCTCGAAGTCCTCCTGAACGACTCGCCCGACATCCTGTTGGTCATCGACGGCAACGATCAGATCAGCTACCGATCGGCATCCAGCTCCGACCTTCTCGACCCTCAAAGCCAATCACTCGACGATCTCGTCGATCTGACACACCGAACGACACGAGCATCACTGCGAGCCCATCTCGACCATGCAGGATCGGCCGGATCATCGGCATTGTTCGAACTCTCACCACCCAACGGTGACAGCGGCTGGTTCGATGTGCGGGTCTCGGACCTGACCGAGCATCCCCTCGTCGAAGGACGCCTCCTCACCATCCGCAACGTCACCAGCGAGATCCTCCTCCGTGGCGAACTCGAGCATCAGGCCACCACCGACTTCCTCACCGGTCTCCCCAACCGCCGGATCCTGGAACCCAAGCTCGACGCCGCCACCAACACGATGGAAACGCAGGGCACGACGATGGCGGTGATGAGCATCGATATCGACGGGTTCAAAACGATCAACGACACCCTCGGACACCTCGCAGGCGACGAACTCCTCGTCCAAGTCTCCTCCCGTCTCGGCACGGTGACCAGAGCAGGAGAAACACTCCTACGACTCGGAGGCGACGAGTTCGCTCTCGTCATCCCCAGCATCACTGGAAACGCGGCCGCTGAACTGACCGCCAACCGGCTCCTCGATGTCCTGCGGGAGCCCTTCCCCATCGGCGATCGGATCGAACACGTCCGCACCAGCCTCGGGGTTGCCATCACCGACGACCCCGAGCACACCAAGCTCCTCATCGGCGAAGCCGACGTCGCACTCTACGAAGCCAAAAGACTCGGCGGCGACAACGTCGTCGTCTTCGAAACGAGCCTCAAGTCCACCGCCACGCGCCGTGAACAAATCACACGCGCTCTCCGAGAAGCCGACCACGATCAGGAATTCCGGGTCGTCTACCAGCCGATCGTCTCCGCCGACACCGGGCACATCTCCTCACTCGAAGCCCTGCTTCGCTGGACGAGCCCCACTCTGGGCGAGGTAACCCCCGACGAGTTCATACCGATCGCCGAGGTCACCGGCGAGATCTGCCCGCTCGGGAAATGGGTCTTCCACCAAGTGTGTGAACAGCTGGCTGGCTGGAGCGGCGCCGGCATGGATCCGAACGTGAGTGTGTCGTTCAACGTCTCACCACGCCAGCTCGCCGATGAACACTTCGTGTCGCGCATGCTCGACATCACCCAGGAATGGGGCATCAACACGACCCAACTCGTCGTCGAAGTGACCGAAACCGCCGCACTCGACCACAGCGGCAAAGCCCAACACCGGATCGAACAGCTCCGCGCCGTCGGATTCCGAATCGCCATCGACGATTTCGGGTCCGGCTACTCCAACCTCGGCCGACTCCTCCAAGTCCCCTTCGACGTCATCAAGATCGACCGCTCCCTTCTTCTCACCCTGACCGCCATGCGTGAACAGGCCGGCGGAGACCCCACCGACCCCTGCGCCATCATCGAAGCGATCGTGTCCATCGCCAACATCCTCAACGTCCCCGTCGTCTGCGAAGGAGTCGAAACCGACGAACAACTCACCTCCCTACGGGCCTCCGGCATCACCCACATCCAGGGCTACCTCACGGGCCGGCCCTCACCACCGAACCACATCACCACACTCATCTGCCCACAGCGGGCCAATGTTCGGACAACAGACTGACCCGGCGGACATCTGACATCCTGCGAAGACTGCTCGAAGACCTCGACGAAACCAACGAGAACGACAGCCAGTAGACGACACCGGGCAGCACTCGACGGCACTCAAGAGGTGTCGGACAGCGGCCCCGTCGGGAAGGCACCGTTGTTCAGAACTGCCGGTGCTCAGCACTGTTGTGCCGACTGCGGGTAGTGTCGCGGGTGTGGCAATCACCGTTGAGCAGCTGGCAGCAATGACGCCGAATGAACGCGCCGATGCGGTGCGGGCAGCGAGGGTCGGCCTCGAGGATCTTCCCGAGTCGGTTCGGGCGCGGATCGCAGCCGAGGCCGCTTCGGTCAGTGCTCGCCTTGATCAATCGACAGCCACACCACCTCAACAACCTCGCTGACGAGTCGGGCGTAGACCGCAAGGAAGTCCACCATGACTCCCGCGGACACGTAGACCCGCAAAGGCGAGCCGGGTGACGCTTCTGAGGTGACTGCTTCGAAGTCGTCTGCCAGCTGATCGATGATCGAGGGCAGCTCGAACACGAGGAAGTCGGTGCGTGAAGGCACGCCGTCTCCTGCCCGTTCAGCAGGCAACAGAACCTCGAGGCGCTCGAAGAACTCATCCGTCACCGTGACTTCGCGTCGCATTGCCTGCAGGCTGACACGGTCCTGGGCTGTTGTCACTCCAGTGGGAACCGGAACCCGCCACGTCCTATCGCTCTCGGTGTGAAGGACCGAGTCGATGAGTCGGTTGGCGATGGCTTCGTCACCAGTCAGGGCCCCGACGTAGGTCGAGACGAGAACCTCGACGGAGTGGCCAAGTCGGCGTGCTGCCTCGCCGAGCGGAACTCCGGCGGACAGCCATGTGGTCGCCGCTGCAGGTCGGCAGTCGTACAACCGCAGTGGTGGGTGGCCGACTTCTCGAAGTGCTCGATGCCAGGCGCGACTCCAATTCGATGTTGCCGGGCGTTGTCCCGTCCGGGTGCGAAACAAGAGGTCATCGTCCTCGAAGTCGCCGTCGGCAACCCATGAGCGCAGCTCGGCCACGAGTACCGCGGGAATCGGTACGGTGCGCGGTCCGGTCTTGGGCTCGCCTGGTTCGTCGAAGGAGATGTCGGCCTCGGTGATCTCGATCGCTCCCCATCCGTGGGCAGCCAACCGAAGCGAGCGTGCTCGAAGCATCACGACCTCGGACGGGCGCATGCCGGCGTAGCAGAGCACGGCGGTCATGACGCGGTACGTGCGGCTGGCGGGCTGGTGCGTCACCATCGCATCGAGCACTGCTCGCACGGTCGAGGGTTCGGGCAGGGATCGAATGTCGATTCCCTTCGAGATCCGCCGAGACTTGCGTTGCTGTGCTCCTCGTGCCGGTGGAGGCCACGGGTCGCGCTCGATGATCTCGAGGTCGACTGCTCGGCGGATGCATGATCGGGCGACCTTGCGATAGCGGCCAGCGGTCGCCGGACCGAGTGGCCGACCGTGAGCCCAGCCCAGCTGGCGTTCGGCGACCGCGAGCGACTTGCGGTCGAGGTCGGCGAGCGTCAGGCACCACTTGTCCATCCACGCTTCGAGCGCCGGGTCCGCGGGATGGGCATCAGGCGTGAGGGCATCGACGAGGTAGGTCCGCAAGCCTGGCTGCGGTGGGGCGTCGGAGCGGACGGTAAGCGGCACGAAGCGGGAGAGCGCCTCGATGGCCGAGGTGCGTGTGCGTGGTTGCCATTCATCCCATTGCTCGGCGAGCTATCGGCGAGCCCACTGGTGCACGCCCATGTCGGAGTCGGTGATCGTCCACCGGAGAGGCTCGCCGGTGGGCCTCCGAAGCCGTGAGCGCAGGTTCGAATCCTGCCGAGGGCACCCAGCTTGAACACGCTCTGAACAGGGAGCACACGTGCTCCACCCGGTCCGTCAGGTGTTGCAGAGTGTCGGTCTGTGGCCCGGAGATCGCCGGCTGAGGTTCTCATGAACCTGCTGACCGGACCGAGTCGATTGGTCAGAGGACTTGGACCGGTCGTGGCGATTCGTTCTTGGTGCCATCACCCAGCTGTCCGTCGCCATTGTCGCCCCAGCACCACGTCGATCGGTCGGCTCGGATCGTGCATGCATGCGCAGCGCCGGCGGTCGCCGCGGTGGCATCGCTGATGGTGCCGGCACCGGCGGTTCCGACCACCGCCACCGGCGTCGATCGATTCGTTGTCGTGTTGTCGCCGAGCTGACCTTTGTCGTTCAGGCCCCAGCACCAGAGGCTGCCGGTTGCGCCGAGGGCACACGAGGTTTGGTCGCCCAGAGCGACGGTCTGGATGCCGTTCAGCGTGCCGGTGCCACCGACACCTTTGACTTGGACGGGTGCCGGCCGGTCGGTGGTGGTGTTGTCGCCGAGTTGGCCCTTGGCGTTGTCGCCCCAGCACCAGGCGGTGTAGTCGGACAGGGCAGCGCAGGAGAAGAGTTCCCCGGCCCCCACGCTGAGGGCGGCACCGAGGGTTCCGGTGCCGCCGGGGCCGTTGACCTGGACGGGTGCCGGTCGCTCGGTGGTGGTATTGTCGCCGAGTTGGCCTTTGGCGTTGTCACCCCAGCACCAGGCAGTGCCGTCGGTCTTGGCGGCGCAGGTGTGTTTCTGGCCGGCTCCGAGATCGGCGACGGCGGTGAGGGTTCCGGTGCCGCCGGGTCCTTTGACCTGGACGGGGGTGAGTTGGTCGGTGGTGGTGTTGTTGCCGAGTTGGCCCCTGTCGTTGCGGCCCCAGCACCACACGGTGCCATCGGTCTTGACCGCACAGGTGAACGTGCCACCGGCGGCCACGTCGATGGCGCCGGTGAGGTTGCCCGATCCGCCGGGGCCCTTCACCTGGACGGGGGTCGACGATTGGGTCTTGGTGTTGTTGCCGAGTTGTCCGTCGGCGTTGTCGCCCCAGCACCAGGCAGTGCCGTCGGTCTTGGCAACGCAGCCGAACTGGGTGCCGGTGGCGAGCGCAGCCGCGTCGGTGAGTTCGCCAACGCCTCCCGGGCCCTTGACGGCGACCGGTGCCATCCGGTCGTTGGTGGTGTTGTCGCCGAGTTGGCCTTTGGCGTTGTCACCCCAGCACCAGATGTAGCCCTCGCTGCGGGCCAGGCACGCATGACCGGCACCTCCGTCGATGTCGATGATCCGCTTCCGCCCGTCGACGCTGAACGAGCTGCCGGCATTCGCCGTGGTGTCGCCGAAGGCGGCACCCGAGCCGGGGGTGAGGGCCGCCAGCAGAACGAAGGCGACGACAGCACAGGCCGACGCCGTTGATCGCCCCCCTCGTGTCGATTGGGGCGCCGGGATGTGGTCACGGGTCTGGGGCTGCCACGGATTGAAACGGGCCAACAGCATCCACCGTGAACCGCACACAACGCCGCGGCGAGAAGGGTGCCGGTCACGATCACGCGAACCCACTCGCCGTTGGCGAACCAGACCAGGGGTTTGCCGATTGTCGGGACGAGGATCCGGCCGGCACCCCGTACCCGAGTCGGCGGCACCGGCGTCGAGTCCGCCCGCAGATTGGCGTCGCCGCGAGTCACAAAGTCCCCCGATTCGCCGACCGCAACGATCCGGTGGGTGATCAAGCTGCCGGCGCCCGGGTGGTCGAAAATGATGACGGACCCAGGTCCGAGCTGATCGACGGGTGTCGGCGCTGCGAGCACGACGTCGCCGACCTCGATGTGGGGCGTCATCGACCCCGACAGGATGGCAACCGGTGACCATCCCGTGACGAGTGGGATCATCGTGACCCACAGCAAGAGCCAGAGCACCGTGGAGACCAGCGTCAGACACAGCCCACCGACGGCGAATCGGCCCACTTCGACCGTTCGTCGCATCGCAGTCACCTCCAGGATCCCGGCGGTAGCACGGTCTATGACTGGACTTCCCAGGCAAAGGTCATGGCGCTGACCGACTCACCTTGCTGGGTGTCGGGGGCCGACGGATCGAGCTGTACGGTGATCCGGTAGGTCGTGGACTCGGGGGTGCCGCTGGGGTCCCACGCGCCGACGCCAGTCGAGTAGTCGCTCGAGGCGCTGTCGAATCCGGCCAACGTGGATCCCGACTCGATGGTGGCACCCGTGACGAAGCCGGTGCAGTTGCCGAACGTGCCGCCGCTTTCCTCCTCGATCGTCAGATTGAGATACGTCGCCACGGTCCCGGAATCGGTGTAACCCCCGGAATAGACCTTGACGCCGGCCGGATCAGCGACGGTTCCCTGATAGGTGACGACGATGCAGTCGGTGACCGACTGCCCCGGCACCAGATCCGAGGCCGTGAACATGACCGCACCGAGGTCGTTGTCGACCAAGTCGACGGTGCCGGTGCTCAATGAGTTCCCGGCATTCGACGTCGACGCGGTGAAGGCGGCGGTCGAGGAGCTCACCACCACTGCGCTGACGGTGAGCAACGAGCCCACCAACGCGGCCAGTCCACCGATCAGGGGTGCGGCGCGACCGCGGGCTTGCGCGGCGCTCTCGATCTCTGTTTATTCGGCGTTCGACATCATGCACTTCCTCGATTGGCGGTCATTCCCCAGGTGGAGATTTCATGCAACAAGCATCGACAGGATGCTCCCTTGGGCTGATGAGTCGAATTGCGCAGCTGGGTAGGACAGACGACCCATCGGCAACAGCACACCACGCCGGCTCGAGCACGATGAACGTCCTGGCCAGGGTCCGTTGTCTCGTCGAGAGCTGGTGGGTCGCCACTCTCATCACGGCCCCCCAAGTGCCGAAGTTACTGGTGATGTGTCGAAGCGCGCCGAGATGAGAGATGAAGGAGTGTCGAGATCACTCCAGGGAGACGCCGTGCCGCGTTTGAGCGCACGGGCCAGAATCGTCTTCGCGTCCGTGGTGCTCTGGGTACTCGTCGCTTCCGGCGCCATCGCGCTGGCAGGACCTCAGCGCTGGTCAGAGGCGGCAGCGTGGCCATGGTGGGTCGGGTTCATGGCACTCGCTGCCTCGTTCGCTCTGGCCGAGGTGTTCGTGGTGCATCTCCACCTTCGGGGAAATGCGCATACGTTCTCGATGGCCGAGTTGCCGCTGGCGCTGGGGCTGTTCTACACCCATCCGCTCGCGCTCATTGCCGCCAACGTGGTCGGAGGCGGACTCGCTCTCGCCCTCTATCGAAGGCAGTCGCCGCTGAAACTGGCGTTCAACTCCGCGGTCCTGGCCGCTTCGGCGGTCGTTGCCGTTGGGGTCTTCCGATTCCTGTCCCCGGACCCTGGTGATGTCGACACCGCCTTGCTTCTGTCCGGAGCGCTGGCGTTGACCATCGCCAACGTGGTGTCACTCGGACTGATCCTCGGCGTGATCGTCCTTGCGTCGGGCAAGCGAAAGGTCGAAGGCCTGCTGTCGGGTGTCCAATTCAGCATCCTGTCCAATTGGTTCACCGTCAGCCTTGCCGTCATCGCGGTGACGATGATCGACGCCCAACCCGCATTGTCGTGGCTCGTGGTCGTCCCCGTTGCTGGCACCTACCTCGCCAACTGGGCCTACACGACCGAACGCCGCCGTCACGAGGTTCTCGACTTTCTGTACCAGTCGAGCCGAATCCTCCAACAGTCGCCCGAACTCGAACTGGCGATCCTCGACCTGCTTCGCCGGGCGCAGACCACGTTCAATGTCCGGACCGCAGAACTGGCCTACTGGACCGAGGCGGGAGCGATGTTGTCACTCGGTGTCGGCGACGAT
Organism: uncultured Acidimicrobiales bacterium; assembly: GCA_963698395.1. GTDB lineage: Bacteria > Actinomycetota > Acidimicrobiia > Acidimicrobiales > SZUA-35 > JBBQUN01. Next base: position 150,501 of record CAVOQQ010000003.1, on the reverse strand, counting down.
GGCGAACCGCTCACGAACGACCAAATGAGTGACCACGACCAACTCTCCCTGCTGGCCAACGAACTCGGCGGCGCCCGCAAGGTTCGCTCGACCGACGACTGTCCGGGAGCGGCGTTCGTCGCCGGTAGGAATTGCGAGATCGCGATCATCGCGCCACTTTTCGAAGACAGTAAGGTCGTCGGCGCGCTGGTCATCGCCGACCCCTTGTCGAAGATCCGCACACTCGACGAGAACGATCTCCGCCTGGCGGACACCCTCGCGAGCCATGCGGCCGTCGCGCTCGAGAACGGACAGCTCGAACAATCACTCGACCAGCTTCGGCTACTCGAACGCCGGCTCAGCTTCCAGGCAACGCACGATCCGCTCACCGATCTGGCAAACCGAACCCTCTTTCGTGAGCGACTGGCGACCTTGCTTGCCGACCACCACGGAACCCGGGGGGCCGTGCTCTTCATCGATCTCGACGATTTCAAGACGGTCAACGACACACTCGGGCATGGGGCCGGCGACGAGCTGCTGCTCGAGGTCGCCAAACGCCTCGAAGCCGCCTGTCGGGCCGACGACACCGTCGCTCGCCTCGGGGGAGACGAGTTCGCGATCCTGCTTCCCGATGTGACCGCTGAGAGCGCTGCGCTGATCGCTGGGAAGATCCTGACGTCGCTCGACACGCCTGCGCAGATCGCCGGTCGAGCGATCGAGGTCCGGGCCAGCATCGGCGTCGCGGGCTGCACGCCCGACTCCGACGCCGAGGCGCTCATGCGCAACGCCGACACCGCCATGTACCAGGCAAAGGCCGGTGGCAAGCATCGCCACGTCACCTTCCATTCGTCGATGTACGAGTCCAGCCTGCGTCGCTACAATTTGCAGACCGACTTGCGAAACGCCCTCGAACGCCATGAGCTATCGGCCTATTTCCAACCGATTCTCGCCATCGACACCCAGCAACTCGTCGGTGTCGAAGCGCTCGTTCGTTGGGATCACCCGACGCTGGGGCTGTTGACGCCCGACAACTTCCTTCCCGTGGCGATGGAGACGGGCCTCATCGAGGCCCTGGATCTGTCCGTGCTCGACCAGGCCTGTGCCTGGCTCGCCGCAACCGACCTCGCCCACCCGAACGCGGTTCCATCGATCAATGTGAACCTCTCTCCTCAGAGCTTTCGACAAGAAGCGCTCACCTCGATGATTCTCGACACGCTCGCGCGGCATCGAGTGAGTCCGAGCCGCCTCGTCATCGAAGTGACCGAGGACCTCCTGGCCGACGACGTCGACAATGCGGCAGAGACGCTGGATCTTCTCCGTCGAAAGGGCATGCGCGTCGCCCTCGACGACTTCGGCACGGGCTACTCCTCGCTCAGCTACCTGCGCACGCTCCCCATCGACACGATCAAGATCCCGAAGTCATTCATCGATGACCTCGACACCTCGGATCACCGTGCCGACGCGGCGGCGAGTCGGAACGTCTTCGTCGCAGCCATCATCACCTTGAGCCGAGCACTCGATGCAACGGTCGTCGCCGAAGGAATCGAGCGCATCGATCAGCGGCGCGTGCTCGAGCAGCTCGGGTGCCCGCAAGGGCAGGGCTATCTCTTCGCCCGACCCATGGACGCACAGGGTTTCGAGAGTTGGCTCGACAGTCGTAGGTCCCCGACCTCGGGCTGACGTTGGGCCGCTCACCTCCATCGTGTGCTCCCGGAGTCATCGGCCATGAGCAAGATCACCCGTCGTGCGTTGGGCCAGCCGACTCCTTCTCGCCTTGGGCCTCAAGAGACGAAGCCGACTGTGCCGAACAAGACCCCATGACACCGATCAATGACCTGGTCGGTCAAGAGATGACGAGTCGATTCATGCACCTCACCACCATTCCCACATTGCTTCGCAAGCTTCTGATCGCTCTTCTCGTTCTTGCTGTGTCGGTCAGTTCGGTTCCAGCAGTCGCCTCGGCCGGTGAGGCGTCGGGTCCTCCTGGCTCGAGTACGGTCATCGAAGTAGCGCACCGAATCGGAGCCGATCCTCTCATCGAACAAGGATTCGACGGCACCGGAATCGACGTCGCGGTCATCGACACCGGTGTCGCCCCCGTGCCCGGACTCGACGGCGACGGCAAACTCCTGGTCGGACCGGATCTCTCCTTCGAAGCAGGCGTGCCTGAGCTCAACGGTCTCGACAGCTACGGGCACGGCACCGTGATGGCCTCGATCATCGCCGGCAGCGACGGACCCGACGGTTTCCGGGGTATTGCACCTGGCGCGCGGATCCTGTCGGTGAAGGTCGCCGACAACACCGGTGCCGTCGACGTCTCACAGGTGATCGCCGGCCTCGACTGGGTGATCGAGCACGGGCAGAACGACGGCTTGAACGTCCGAGTCATCAATCTGTCGTATGTGACCGACAGCGACCAGCCCTATGTCATCGACCCACTCGCTCGGGCAGTGGAACGGGCCTGGCTCGCCGGCTATGTCGTCGTGGTGTCCGCAGGCAATGCAGGCGACGACACCGACCGTCTCGGCAATCCGGCGAACGATCCGTATGTCATCGCCGTGGCAGCGAGCGATGGCCCGGATGCTGCGGCCTTCTCCAATCGCGGCTCCGACAAGCGCTCGCCAGACGTTCTGGCCCCTGGCTACCGAATTCTCGGTCTTGCAGCTCCGGGGAGCCGGCTCGCCCACGAATATCCCGAAGCGTTGATCGACGGAATGTTCCTTCGCGGGAGCGGCACGTCACAGGCCGCCGCCGTCGTATCGGGTGCCGCCGCCCTGCTCGTCGACCAGCGCCCTGAACTGACCCCTGATCAGGTCAAGGCCCTGCTGATCATGGGAACGGTGGACGAGAAGGGCAAGGGTCGATCAGCCAAGCTCTCCCCACTCGCCGACTTCGGGGAGTATTTCGACCTTCTCGACCTCGAGGCCGAGAAGCAGTCTGAGGCCGCCGAGCTGCTTCTGCTCGCAAACGAGCGGCGCGACGACGGCGACGTCAAGGGAGCGATCGACGCCGAGAAGGATGCAACAACGGCTGGTGCCGAGGCCGACAAGTACCGGTCCGAAGCAGAGAAGATCATCGAGCCCGACTACGAGCGTTATCTCGAGGAAGCGGCCGGGTATCGGGCCGAAGCCAACACCATGCGGTCCGAAGCCGCCGAGCTTCGTCTGGCGGCCGATGCCAGCCTCGCCGAGGCGTCAGCACAATCGAAGCGGAGTGGCAAGGAGGCCGAGGACGCTGCCAAGGAGCTGACCAAGGCAGCCGAGGACCTGGCCAAGGACGCAGCCAAACTCGAAAAAGATGCCGCCAGCCTCGAAGAGAAGGCGCTGAAGGCTGCCGACAAGGCTGCCGACGAGGTCGAGAAGCTCACCGCCGACATCGAGAAGATCTTCCGAGATTGGGATGGCAACAACCTCGGTGGGATCAAGTTCGACCGCCACGGCGGATCGGGCATGATCGACATCGAACGCTCGGCTGCCATGCCGGCAATCGATGCCCATCAGACACATCAGACCTCCGACGGAAGCGGCTCGCTCGAAGCGGCCCGCGGATCCAACCACGTCCTCCTCCCCGATGGCAGCCGCCTCGAGGGTGAGATCACCTGGTCTGGGAACACGTGGTCTGGGAACACGTGGTCTGGGAACACGTGGTCTGGGAGCACGTGGTCTGGGAACACGTGGTCTGGGAACACGTGGTCTGGGAACACGTGGTCTGGGAACACGTGGTCTGGGAGCACGTGGTCTGGGAACACGTGGTCTGGCAACACGTGGTCCGGCAACACCTGGTCTGGCAACACCTGGTCTGGCAACACCTGGTCTGGCAACACCTGGTCTGGCAACACCTGGTCCGGCAGCGACTGGGCTTGACATCCGGGGTGTTCAGATCGCCGGGAATCGGGAGGATCTGATCTGCTCGAGCGCCGGTTTCGATGATGTGAGCGGTTGGAACCACCGATCCAGTCGAGCACCTTGCTGCTGAGCCGTGGCAGCGATGCCGCCCGGCTCCGAGGTGATCCGGACCCTGCTCGCACGATGAGCGAAGCGGTCGAGAATTCGACGGTCGATCGCGCCGGTCACGCCTCGGGTGGCGGCGTGTTCTGCTTCGAGAGCTTCTTCACCTTGGCCCGACGGGTGCGGCGAGCGGGGATCAGCGAGCGCATCTCCTCGAGCTTCCCGAAGCAGAGCAGCCGGTCGTTGGCCTCGAGCGTTCGTGTCGTGCGCGGATTCGGGATGACCGTGGTCCCCCGATGGAGTGTCAGCACCGTGATGTCGCGCTCGCGAAGGCCCGACTCGGCGATCGTCTTGCCGACGATCTCGGCATCGTCGTGCAGTTGGATCTCGGCGACGCCGTAGCCGCTGCTGATCGTGAGGCGCTGTCGGACGTCGATCTCCGGGAACGCGACCTGGTTCGCGATGTGGTCGATGATCGATCCGGCGACGTCGAGCCCGGTGGCTCGCTCGATCCCTTCGATGCCGGGCGAGGAATTCACCTCCATCACGAGCGGGCCCTGGTTGCCTTCGAGCATGTCGACGCCGGCGACCTTCAAGCCCATGATCTGAGCCGCTCGAACCGCCGTCTCCTCGTATTCCTTGGTCAGTTCCACCGCCTCCACCGAGCCGCCCCGGTGAACGTTCGATCGGAACTCGTCGCCCTGCGCGGTGCGTCGCATCGCGGCGACCACACGGTCTCCGACCACGAGCGCCCGGATGTCGCGACCTCTGCTCTCGGTGATGAACTGCTGGATGAGCACGTTCTGCTTGGTCGACTGGAGGGTCTCGATGATGGCCTCTGCCACCTTGGTGTCGGGGGCGAGGATCACCCCGATCCCCTGCGTTCCCTCGAGCAGTTTGATGACGACCGGAGCCCCACCCACGAGTTCGATGGCCGGCAGCACGTCGGCCTTGTCTCGCACGAAGGAGGTGGCCGGCATGCCGATGTCGTGGCGGCTCAGGATCTGTGTGGCCCGCAGCTTGTCACGCGAGTTGGCGATGCCATTGGCGGTGTTCGGGGTGTAGACATCCATCTGCTCGAACTGGCGAACGACCGCGGTTCCGAAATACGTGATGGAAGCACCGATGCGAGGAAGAACGGCGTCGTAGTCCGACAGTCGCTTGCCCCGGAATTGCATGTCGGGCTCGTGCTGGGACAGGTCGATCGCGAAACGCATGGTGTTGAGCACCTTGCATTCATGCCCGCGTTCGAGCGCAGCCGTCTTCAGGCGACTCGTGCTGTAGGCCTGTGGCGAACGGGAGAGAATGGCAAGTTTCATGAAGCCTCCACTTCAGCGATATGGACGATCGCATCGCCCTGGTTGACGAGGGGGTGTTGGATGTGGCCGATCACGATGCCGTCGATCGGTGCGTTGAGTCGGGCGAGGCGCCGCCCGACGGAGTCATGGATGACGCCGAGTTGCTGACCTTTGACGACGGCGTCGCCGAGTGACGCTTGGAAGCCGACGATGCCGCTCCGCCTGGCTCGCAGCCAGCGGCTGCGCCGACTGGTGAGCGGTGTGCCGGCGGGTGCATCGTGGGGCACGTCGACCAGATCGAGCTCGCCGAGCACGTTGATGACGCCGGCAGTGCCGACCTCGATCGCTTGTTGGTCGAAGCGCCAGGCTTCGCCGCCCTCGAACAGCAGCACGGTCTTCCCCAAGACGGTTGCCTCTCCTCGGAGCGAGCCGTCGCGCACTCTCGCGTGGAGCATGATCGGAGCGCCGAACGCCTCGGCCAGTCGTTTGGTCTTCTCGTCGTCGAGGTCGGCACGAATCTGGGGGAGGTTGATTCGATGGTCTGAGCCGGTGTGCAGATCGACACCGACCTCGCATCGTTCGACGATTTCGGTCATGAAGAGGTTGGCGACTCGACCGGCGAGCGACCCGTTTGCCGAGCCGGGGAACGAGCGGTTGAGGTCTCGACGGTCGGGGAGGTAACGATCACCGCTGAGGAACCCGTGCACGTTGACGATCGGTACGGCGATGACCGTGCCACGCATTCGTTTCGGGTCGAGGTGGGCGGTGACGCGGCGCACGATTTCGACACCGCCGATTTCGTCGCCGTGTACGGCCGCGCTGATCCACACGGTCGGGCCCTCGGCCGATCCGTGCAGGATCTGGATGGGCAGCGAGATCTGCGAACCGGTCACCAATCGTGCGATCGGGAGGTTGCCGACGCCCTGGCGGCCGGCAACGACGGTGAGATCACCGATGGTGAACGGAGTGCGGCGGGTTCGGCTCATGCGCGTTGTCGATTCTTGCGGCGGACGGCGAGCGGGGGACGACCACCGAGGTAGGAGCGACCGGGGTCGACGAGGAACTGATCTCGAATGGCCTCGCGGCCGAGCAGCATGCGAAAGCCCATCTCGTCCCGATTCGTCAGCGTGATCTCGATGTCGCTGGCGACTCCTGCGATCAGGACCGAAGCGGTGACCACCGGTCGGTTCTGCACGTCGGCCGTCGAACTCTTGATGCTACGGCGGTCGAGCAACGGGGCTTCGACCATCACCGGATCTCGTTCGGATCGCTGCCACGGGTGGACCTCGAAGCGAACCCACTCGGTGTCGTCGCGTTCGAAGGACTCGACGCCGAATGCGTGGAGCGACGAGGTCCTGGCGCCGGTGTCGACCTTTGCCTTCACGTACGGGACCGACCACGAATCGAATGAGATCCACTCCCTCCAGCCGAGTACTCGAGGTGAACAGGTCTCGGGCGGTTCGGTCGGCACTCCTCGAACACTACTCCCGCCAGGCGCGTCTGAACGTGCCCTCAAGCCCCCCGAGCAGTTTCGACCGCAGAAAGGGGCGATCCTTGTCGACTCGGATGTCGCCCGGCAGGCCGAGCACCCGTTCGCCGACGATGTTGCGTTGGATCTCGTCGGTGCCGCCGGCAATCGACATGCCGGGAACCGAGAGGGCGATCTCGGCGAAGAGGCCGCCGTACGGAGCGTTGTCACCGAGGAGCAGTCCGTTCGGGCCGAGCATGGCGAGTGCGACATCTCGGTAGGTGCGCATCAGCCGGACCGAGGCCAGCTTGCCGAGCGACACTTCCGGGCCGGGCAACTCCCCGGTGGCGTCCTGTCGCGCTGCGGCTCGGTGCCCGGCGAAACGAGCGATCTCGAACCAGCTGTAGATCTGGGCGAGTTGCTGGCGGAAGACCGGGTGACGATCGGCGCCGGTGTCGGCAGCCAACGAGCAGAGCAAGCGCCACGCCTCGGACCCGGTTGGCATGAACCCGCGGGTGCCGTCGTTGAGCTCCCCGGACGCGTAGCGACCGGCGGGCTCGGCGTGATCGAGCGCGAACTGGATGCCGGCTTCGGCCTCGGGGTCGAGTGAGCCTCGCTCGTACGAGAGTGTCCGCAGCGCCACCGACCACCCGCCGCCGACGTCGCCGATGAGGTTCTCGTTGGGAACGACGGCATCGGTCAGGAAGACCTCGTTGAACTCGGCGTCGCCGGTCATCTGGACCAGAGGACGGACCTCCACACCGGGCTGGTCCATCTCGATCACGAAGAAGCTGAGCCCGCGATGCTTGGGTTGGGCGGGATCGGAGCGAGCAACCAGAATCGCTCGTTTGGCATAGTGCCCACCGGAGGTCCACACCTTCTGACCGTTGACGATCCACTCGTCGCCGTCTCGTACCGCTCGGGTCGAGACGCCGGCGAGGTCTGACCCGGCGCCCGGTTCGGAGAACAGCTGGCACCAGACATCGGTTCCGCGAACGATGCCGGGGAGCCATGCTGCCTTCTGCTCATCGGTGCCGAGTTCGAGGAGCATCGGCGCCACCATCATGGTGGCGATCCCGTGCGGCGGCCCGTAGGCCCCGGCGAGTCGGATCTCCTGCTCGACGATGCCGGCCAGCGCCGGTGACAGGCCGCGTCCGGACCATTCGATCGGGAAGTGAGGGAAGCCCCACCCCGAATCGGCCAGTTGCGACCACCACACACCGAGGGGTACCTGGGGATCCCAGTGGTCCGCCAGCCACGATCGAACGTCACGTCTCAGCTCGTCCGGCGACAGGGGCCCGGCGACCGAGGCATCGACTGACCGGGCGCTCATCCTCGAGCCTCGTCTTCGGAGAGTCCGGCGATGTGCAGCGCCTTGCGCTTGGCGCCGTCGAGGTCGTAGTGGCGTCGGGTGACGATCCGCTGGGCGTAGAGCCCGCCACCGGCCTGGATGTTGGTGACGGCCTTCCAGCCTCCGTAGGCATCGGCGGTCAGATCGCGAATGGTGTGCATCAGCCTCGAGCGATACTCGCCATCGACGTCCGTTGCCGGTCGACATGTACTTGCGGGCGAGGTGGCCGACGTCGGCATTCTCGAAGTCGGCGGGCACCGGTGCCGTGAGCACGGCGCCTCCGGCGATGTCGTGCACGTGGCGGACCATGGCGTTGTAGTTGGCGGCGGCGTGGAACTTGCCGGCGTTGGTGAAGAGCTCGTTGGGAAAGGCGGCGCCGTCGGGACCGATGTTGCAGTTGCCCACAGCCGCCTCGAGCGCGGCCCGTATGAGGGTGGCGTGGATGATCATCTCGGAGATCTTCTCCTTGATGTGAGCGATGCCTGCGGTGCCGTTCGCCTCGGCGACCAGCTGGGCCAGACCGACGAGTTCGTCGGCTTCTTCGACGAAGGCCGACAGACCGCCGAGCCGTTCCCACAGGCCGAGCGAGTGGGCGAAGATGGCGGCGAACGCCGTCTCGCCATCGAGGAAGACCCGTTCGTGCGGGACGAACACGTCGTCGAAGATGACGAACCCCTCGGGGTAGTGGTGGCCGGCGGAGACCGGGAACGATCGAGTGTCGTCGTGGCGTGGCGCATAGGTCGTGTTGATGATCTTCACGCCCTCGGCGTTGACCGGCACGATGCAACCGATCGACCACTCCTCCTCGCCGGCCTTCATGGCCTTGGTGGGGATGGTGAGCAGATCGTGACCGAACGATGCACCGGTGATGTGGAGCTTGGCGCCGCGGATGACGACGCCGTCGCGCTGGCGGTCGACGACACGGACGTAGGCGTCGAGATCGTCCTGCTTGGCCGGCGGACGGCTGCGGTCGCCCTTGGCGTCGGTGATGCACTGGGTGATCCGCACGTCGGCCCGTTGGGCCTCGTCGATGTATGCCGACATCCGCTCGATGTAGTCCGGCTTGAGATCGGCCATGCGTCCCGAAGCCGTCTTGAGCGTCTGGATCGAGGTGTAGGTGACGTGGGCCATCATCCCGGCCTCGTGCAGCAGCGGGATCATGTCTCGGAGTTCCTCGGCCGACCGAGGGACCGACATGCAGCGGACTGGAGGCGTCGGGCTGCGGGGTCGTACCAGCGGTCGTAGCCCGTCGGCGGTGATGTCGACGGTCTGGCCGAGGAGCGGATGGCTCGGTAGGTCGTCGATCGCGTTCGCCCTCGAAGTACGTGGCGCGTCCGTCGTTCAGCGATGCTCGATACTGGTCCCCGGTCAACATGTCGCACTCCCTCGGCCCGGCCGCTGGACGGCCGGTTCGTTCAGTCCCGAGCCTCAACCTAACGCTCTCGTTCGCCACCGTGAAATGGCCAGGTCATCGTCTGGTCGAGCCGATCGCCGTTGCTCGGGCGCAGACGGAGACATCAGCACTTCGTCGAACCGAAGGTGACGCCCGGTGAACGAACCGAAGGTGACGCCCGAGCGAACGCCGTGCCACGATGTCCCGAATGACACAAACGACGGCACCGGCCGATACCGGGGAACCGGAAGTTGGCCCGCACAACGCGCTCGGGGTGCGCAACTTCCGACTGCTGTGGTTCAACAACATCGCCTTCTTCCTCGTTGCGAACGCCGAGCGGTTCCTCTTCGGTTCACTGGTGCTCGACTTCCTCGATCGGGGGGAGTCCGAGCAGGCCTTGGTGATCGGCGCCCTCGGTGTTCCTGCGCTCTTCCTCACGCTCCATGCCGGGGTGTGGGCCGACCGGGTCGACCGCCGCAAGATGCTGATGGCCACGCAGCTCGCGGGCGCCATCGTGATGACGGCCACCGCCGTGCTCGTCGCTTCCGGGCAGCTCAACGTCGGCTGGGCCATGCTCGCCGCCGCCTTCGCCGGCGGCGCTGCAGCGCTCGGTTCGCCGGTGCGTTCGTCGCTCGTTCCCGCCCTGGTCGCAAAGCATCAGCTCTACAGCGCCATCGCCCTGAACGCGCTGGCGATGACGGCGTCACTGATCTTCGGTCCGGTGGTGATCCGGACCGTCGAGCGCCAGGTCGGTTTCGCCGGCGCCTTCTGGTTCCAGGCCGGGTTGATGTTCCTCGGCGTGGCCTTCCTCCTTCGTTTGCAGGTGCCGCAGCATGCGGTGGCCACGACTCGCCGAAAGGTCTCTGCCGAGGTCCGTGATGCCATCGAGCACGTCTGGCACGACTCGGCGCTTCGCACCCTGTTCGGTCTGTTGATCGTCGCCAGCCTGACGATCAATCCGGCGGTGATGGTCACCATGCAGGCCCACGTCAAGACGGCGCTCGGGCGAGAGGCCGGTGACGCCGCCATTCCCCTGGCCTTCATGGGGCTCGGTATCGCGATCTCGTCGGTCGTGGTGATGAAGAGCGGCGACCTCCCGAACAAGGGCACCCTCTTCCAGCGAGCGGTGATCGTCGGCTCGACGATGACCTTTCTCATCGGACGCTCGACCACCTTGCCATGGTCTGCGGTTTCGCGCTGTCTGATGGGGCTCGCCGGCGGTTTCTACATCAACATGAACCAGGGTCTGATCCAGGCCAGTACCCCCCAACCCTTGATGGGGCGGATGATGGCGCTCTACACGTTGGTCCAGGCCGGCTTCATGCCCATCGGCGTGTTCGTCCTCGGCAACCTCTCCGAGGCCTATGGCACCGGCAGGGCCATCAGTGGCACGGCCGTCGTTGCCTGGCTCATCTTCGTCACGGTGTACGTACGCAACGCGGAACTTCGACGTCTGGGCTGATCGCGGTCGAGGCTCGGGAGCCGTCGAGCGTTTGGGACTTTGGTCCCTGGTCCCTCCGTGGTCGTTAAGGCCTTAATGAGTTGTCGAGAGCGTCGGAAGTCGACGCCGGCACGCATCTGGGGGATTCGTCATGGCCATGGTCAAGAACAAGCTCGCACAGGAGATGGAGTTTCCGCCGCCGATCGCGGCCGGCAACATCTATCCGCTCACCTGGGTCCGGGAGACCCAGAAGATGGAGGAGATCTACGAGGCGGCCCAGCGCGAGAACTGGGATCCGGCGGCACTGCCGTGGGACTCGTTCGATGTGAACAAGTACAGCTGGGAGCAGCGTGAAGCGATGGCCTACTGGTGGACGCTGCTCAGCGTCTTCGATGCCTCGGCCCCGCCGGTGTTCGCCGCTGCCCTGATCAAGACCTACGAGGATCACGAGGAAGATCCCGTCCGGCGCTGCTTCTTCTCGGTCACGCGGGACGAGCAGAATCACGAGCACATGTGTGGGCTGGCCATCACCAAGCTCCTCGACTGGCCCGATCCGCTGACCTACGAGCCGAAGACCGAACTCGGTGAGCGGCTCCAGAAGAACGCCAAGTGGCTCTACTGGAACGGCGCCCGCTACTGGGACGGCTACAAGCAGGCGGTTCCGCGCTACAACCTCGCCGTGCTGTTCAGCTCGTTCCTGATGGGCGAGATCGCAGCTGCGACCATCTTCCACCAGATGGCCGCCGGGGCTTCCGAGCCGGTGTTCGAGGCCGCCTTCAAGAACATCGGGCGTGATGAGGGTCGACACATGGCGATCTGCATGACCCTGATGCAGCGGGACTACCCGAAGCTCGATCTGGAGAATCGTTCCATCATCACCAAGCAGATCCGCGCCGGCTATCTGTTCCTCTCCGCCGTGTTGTTCGAGCCGCCGGAAGACTTCTGGGACCTCCCGGCCGACTTCATCGAGAACCAGCGGGCCGGCGAGGCCGTTGCCCGTGAGGCCGGCTTCCACATCCCCGACTACGAGACCAAGAAGGAAAATTGGCGCGAGGCCATCCTCAACCTCAAGGGCGTGCTCGATCAGTACGACATCCCGTTCCCCGCCATTCCCGAAGTCGACATCTCGGGAGAAGAAGTGAGCGACGTCGATCTCGACGACATCATCCCGGTCTTCTGAACCGATGAGCAAGCACATCAAGCTGTCGCCGTCGGGCAAGTTGGTCGAGGCGTTGCCGTCCGACACCGTGCTGAGCGCGCTCGAGCGCGTGGGGTATGCCCTGCCGAACAACTGCCGGGCCGGCGCGTGCGGCGAATGCAAGACCAAGGTGCTCTGCGGCGAGTTCGATCAGGGCATGGTGTTGACCATGGCGCTCTCTCGGGCCGATCGAGACGACGGCTACGGCCTGATGTGCATGGCAACGCCCATTTCCGACGAACTCGAGATCGAGTTCGGCACCGAAGATGCGATGCCGAAGCTCTTCCCGCCTCGTACGGACGTGCCCTTCGTGGTCACCGATCGGATCGATCGGACTCCTTCGATCATCGAGTTCCGCATTCGGCCGAGGGGTGATGCGCTGCGCTACTGGCCCGGGCAGTACCTCTTGCTGGGGCGACCGGAAGCCGGCTCGGCCAAGCGGTGCTACTCCATCGCCAATGCGCCCCGCCCCGACGGCGAGCTGTCGCTCCTCGTGACCCGAGTGGAGGGAGGGGCAACCAGCGCCTGGCTGCACGACGAGGTGCTGCCGGGGGAGTGTCTCTCGATCGATGGTCCGTACGGAACCTTCGTCGGCGACCCGGGAACCGACACGCCCGTGGTGTGTCTGGCGTCGGGTTCGGGCCTGGCCCCCATCCTGGCCTTGACCGACGCTGCGCTTCGGCGAGGCTTCCCCCACCCGGTCACGCTCGTGTTCTCGGCTCGAACTGCCGATGACGTGCTCGACCCCGGCCTGTTCGCCTGGTGGTCGTCGGTGCATCCGAACTTCCGGGCCATCATCACCTACACCGGCGCCGACGCTCCGGCAGGGTCGCAGACGGGTCGAGTCCCCGACATCCTGGCTGATCTCTTCGAGTCGTTGGCCGACACCAGCCTCTTCGTTGCGGGGAATCCCGACTTCGTTGCGAGCAGTGTCGCGGCGGCAAAGGCACTCGGTGCGAGTGACGAGCTCATCAACAGCGAGGGGTACGTCAACCAGCATCTCGAATCCGTCGCCCGCTGATCGATTCCGTGGTGGCACACTCAGGCGATGAAGACCATTGGGTTGTTGGGCGGGATGAGCTGGGAGAGCTCGATCGAATACGAGCGCATGATCAATCGGGGCGTGCGTGACGCCCTCGGCGGAACGCACTCGGCCGATCTGATCATCCGCTCGTATGACTTCGCCCGCATCGAGGAGCTGCAAGCAGCCGACGACTGGGACGCGGCCGGCCATCTCCTGGCTCGTGATGCTCGACGCCTGCAAGACGCCGGTGCCCATTGCATCATGCTGTGTACCAACACGATGCACGTGGTGGCACCAGCGATCGAGGCGGCCATCACCGTGCCGTTCCTTCACCTGGCCGATGCGACGGCCCGAGCGGTTCTGGCCGCAGAGATCGACACCGTCGCACTGCTGGGAACTCGTTACACGATGGAGCAGGACTTCTACCGCGATCGGCTCGAAGCACACGGGCTCACGGTTCGGGTGCCGGACAAGCCCGATCGCGAAACCATCCACGAGATCATCTACGAAGAGCTGGTCCGCGGGGTGATCCGTCCGGAGTCGAAGGAGGCGTACCTCGACATCATCATCCGGATGGTCGATGACGGAGCACAGGGTGTCATTGCCGGATGCACCGAGATCGAGCTGCTCGTCGGGCCGGACGACGTGACCGATGCCGAGGGTGAGCCGCTGCCCTTCTTTCCCACCACTCGCATTCACGCCGACGCCGCAGTGACGTTCTCGCTGGCTTGATCGGGTGCCTGACTCGGAACCACCGGCCGGCGGGTGGTCACGACGAGGGGAACCAGATGGGCAACGGGTTCGTCTCAGTTGACATGCAGACGCCACACCTCGCGATCCGGCCACTTCGAGCGGGCCTGTCCCGCCTCGTCGCCATCCTCCTTGCCCTCTCGCTGAGTGGTGCTGCGTGTGCGTCCGACGAGACCGGCGAGGCCGGTGTGGCGACCACGAGTCCGACGACGACCGAGGATCTCGGCGGGGGTGGCTGGCTCGACGGCAGCCCAGCCGAAGCCGACCGATCCTTCGATGGCGAGCGCAGTGGCGAGGCGTCGACCGACGATGGGGCGGCGGCCACGACGATGGCAGCAGGTTCGATGGAGGACGAAAGCGAGGCCCTCCTCACGATGGAGGAACCCGTCGACACCGGTCCGCCTCGCGCCGGCAGCATCGACGACAACGAGTCCTTCGAGGCCTATCGGTCCTACCTCGAGCGGATCGCCGATCTCGGCGTGCCGGTGCGTGAGGTCGATGTCAGCGTCCAGCACCGTGTGGTCGTGACAGGATCCAATGGTCTCCCGGTCTCCGGGGTCCCGGTCGAGGTGGCACAGGACGGCACCGTCATCGGTTCGGTGCGCACCGGTGCCGATGGTGTTGCCCTGATCCACCCATCGGCGATGCCCGGATGGTCACCCGGCGCGACGCTGACGGCGGTGGTCGATGGCGTGAGCGTGGCACTCGATGCACCGGTCGTCTCGATCGATTCCCAACGATCGGGTGGCGTCGATGGTGCGATCGCGCTCGATGTGCTCTTCCTGATCGATGCGACCGGTTCGATGGGTGATGAGATCGACCGGCTGAAGGACACCGTCGATGAGGTCGCGAGTCGTGCCGCTGCGCTCGACACACCAATCGATCTGCGGATGGCGTTGACGGTCTATCGAGACGAGGGCGACGCCTTCCTCACACGAACATTCGACTTCACCGCCGACATCGCCTCGTTCCAGTCCGCGCTCGACGACGTCGTGGCTGACGGAGGTGGTGACTATCCCGAGGCACTCGACGAAGCGTTGGCCGATGCCCTCGCCAAGCCCGCATGGCGTGATCCCGACAGCACGATCCAGCTGATGTTCCTGCTTGCCGACGCTCCGCCACAGATCGGTCGGCAGGTCGAGCAGCCGTACGATGCGAGCATGCGGATCGCCGCCGAGCGCGGCATCCGCATCTTCCCGATCGCCTCATCTGACAGCGACGACCAAGCCGAGTACGTCTTCCGCCAGCTCGCCCAGTTCACCGGCGCCCGATTCGTGTTCCTGAGTTACGGCGTCGGCGGAGCGGCAACCGGGCAGTCCACCGACATCGAGTCGATCGACTACGAAGAGCTGCCGCTCGAAGATCTGCTGGTGCGTCTGATCGCCGAGGAGCTCGCCGATCTGACCGGTGGCGATGTCGCCATACCGCCGTCCAACGAAACGACGACGACCACCGAGCAGTAGCACCGGCGCAACGACAGCGTCGGCACCAACGACCGCGCCCCGTGCCGGCGTGGCCAAGCGTGCCGCTTGTCAGGTCTGGAGGTCGAGCACGCCGGCGACGGACTCGATCGCCCTCGGCCACGACGGCGGTTGCTCGGCCGGACGAATCACGAATTTCGAGAACCCGACGTCGAGGAAGGCATTGATCTGCTCGGCGAGACCCTCGGCGCCGATGGCGATCACGTCGTCGGCCGAGAGATCGGACCGGCGGGAAGCGATGCCGGCTCGAACCGCGTCGGAGATGGGACCGTCGACCCAGTTGAGATTGACGCCGAAGTGCTCGCGGTCGATCGAGCGACCGGCATCGGCAGCCGCCGCCTCGATCACCGAACGTCCGGCGGCGGCCTCGGCGGGTGTGCAGAGACCCGGCATCCAGCCGTCGCCGACTCGACCGCAACGGCGGAGCGCTGCGGGGACCTGGCCTCCGAGCCACACTTCGAGCGGCTGCTGCCGTGGCGTCACGGCAAGGTGAGCATGCTCGTAGTGATGGTGTGCGCCATCGAAGGTGACGGTCTCACCTCGCCACAGCGATCGCATGATGTGGAGTGATTCCTCCAGCATCGAGGTGCGGGCGCCGGCCTCGACGCCTTGGGCGTCGAGCTCGTTCGGCTGGCGCAACCCGAGAACGGCGTTGATCAGGACACGACCGTTCGACAGCTGGTCGAGCGTTGCCAGCTGTTTGGCCAGCAGCACGGGATTCCGGCCGGGGATGATGAGGTGAGTGCCAAGCTTGAGACGCCGGCGGCGGCCGGCGGCAACCGCGAGTGCAGCAATCGGATCGAGCGTGGGCGTGGTGATGACGTCGGGAACCCAGACCGAGTCGTAGCCGAGGTCGTCGAGGGCGTCGACCAGATCGACGAACGCTCCCGGATCGTCGGACACTCCGGCACCGGCGGCGACGCCGATCCTGACTTTGTGGTTCGTGCTCATGCCCTGGTGTCTACAAGCTCGTCGACCGGCAACACCACTGCGAGACGATCGAGCGTGATGTCATCGCTCGCTGCCGGCATGACCGTCGGGGATCTGGTCGACCGGCCCGACCGGGAAGCGGGTGGTGGTCGGCCGATTGGTGGAGCGCTGTGCGATGACGGCGGCAACGAGGATCAAACCACCACCGAGGAGCTGGAAGGGTCGTACCGATTCGCTCAACACGATGGCAGCGAAGACGAGCGTGAAGGCGGGCTCGGCCGTCGAGATCACCGCAGTCGGGGCGGCGCCGATCGCCTGGATCGCGGCGAACATCATGGGGATCGCCAGCAGCGTGGGTATGGCGACGACGGCGGCGATCAGCAGCCACTGGGTCGATCCGGTCGGCAAGCGGGGGCCGTTGCCCGTGATGACATCGAGTCCCGTGAACCCGACGAACGCGCCCGCCATGCTGTGTGCTGCGATCGAGAGCGGTGGCACGCCCCCAAATGCTCGCTCGCCCAACAGCATGTACGAGGCGAGCGTCGCCCCGGCGGCTGCGCCGAAGGCGAGCCCCGCGATCGACGCATCGGCCGACGATGGAGCGCCCAGGATCACGCCGAGCCCGACCAACGCCGTGCCGACGCCGATGAGCTGCAGTCTCCCCGGACGGGTGCCCAGGACCGCCGAGTACAGCACGACGAAGGCCGGGGCGAGGTAGAGCAACAGGGCGGTCGTTCCTGCCGAGATGCGCTCGAGTGCGGCGAAGTAGAAGCTCGTCTGCGCGGTATAGACCAACCCGGAGGCGACGAGCAGGAAGCGAGTGCGAGAGGGGATCGGTGCTCCGAGGGCACCGACGCCGACGAGCACGATCGAAGCGACCCCGAAACGCCACTGGAGCAACGTGTTGCTACGCATGCCGTCGTCGATCGCGAGCCGGCCGAAGATGGCGAGCGTTGCGAACGCTGCGGCGGAGGCGACCACGAACGCAACGCCCCGAACCGCCGCACCCCGGTGGTGTTCGGCCTGATGGTCCCGCTGATCATCCATCGTCGGCACGACGCTGGACTCTACCGAGGTGACGTCGCGTCGGAAGCAGTCAGCTGGGCTCCGAAATCGGCGAGTAGGGGCGCACCTCGGCCGGTGCGCAGCGTCTGACCCAAGTGACCGATGGGGGAAAATCGTGGGGCCCGGTCAGCGGTCGTGGTTACGGTTCGTGTCATGCATGCAGTCGTGGCCGAGGGCCTCATCAAGCAGTACGGCGAGAACCGGGCGCTCGACGGACTCGATCTCGAGGTTCCCGAGGGGAGTGTGCTCGGGCTGCTCGGTCCCAACGGTGCCGGCAAGACCACCTCGGTGCGCATCCTCACCACGCTCCTGCGGCCCGATGGTGGTCGAGCCTTCGTCGACGGCATCGATGTCGTCGCCGAGCCCGCTCGAGTTCGCGCGAGAATCGGTCTGACCGGTCAGTACGCCGCCGTCGAGGAACGCCTCACCGGCCGAGAGAACCTCGAGCTGATGGCCCGCTACTTCCACATGAGAAAGCCGACGGTGGTGTCGCGGGCAACCGAGCTGCTCGAACGGTTCGACCTCGTCGACGCGGGCGACCGCGTGGCCAACACCTACTCCGGTGGCATGCGCCGCCGCCTCGATATCGCCATGAGCCTGGTGGCCCGACCCTCGGTCCTGTTCCTCGACGAACCCACCACGGGTCTCGATCCCCGGTCGCGGCTCGGCATGTGGTCGCTGATCGAAGAGCTCGGGGCCGAGGGCACCACGGTGCTGCTCACCACGCAGTACCTCGAAGAGGCCGATCAACTGGCCGACGCCATCGTGGTGATCGATCACGGCCAGAAGATTGCCGAAGGCACTGCCGACGAGCTGAAAGACCAGATCGGTGGCGATCGCATCCGGGTGTCGATCGCCAATCGAGCGAACATCGAGATCGCTCGAGCAGCGCTGGCGCCCCTCGCCACCGGCGATGTCATCGTCGATCCCGACGCCCCGCTCACCATCACCGCGCCGATCGAGGCCGGTGGCGGTGTGATCCCTGCGGCCATTCGGGCCCTCGACGAGGCCGGCGCCAAGATCGTCGACGTCGAGGTGCGGCGGCCCACGCTCGACGATGTCTTCCTTTCGCTCACCGGCCACACCGCCGAAACCGCAGAGGCCTCGCCATGACCGACCTGACGTCCCCACCGATCGGCAACGCAGCAGAACCGCCGATGTCGTTCGAGCAACCGAAGGGCATTCGACCCGCCGTGCAAGATGCGCTGACCGAAGCCGGGCGGCATCTGCGGGTCATTCCTCGCAACATCGAGCTGCTCATTTTCGCCGCCGTGCAACCCATCATGTTCGTGCTGCTGTTCGCCTACGTGTTCGGCGGCTCGATCGCGGTGCCGGGCTACACCAATTACTACCAGTATCTGATGCCCGGCATCTTCGCCCAGACGGTGGTCTTCGGTTCGGCCTTCACCTCGATCGGCCTCGCCGAAGACATGACCAAGGGCCTGATCGACCGCCTGCGGTCGTTGCCGATCACCCAGGCGTCGGTGCTGATCGGTCGCACGTTGTCCGATCTCGCACGCAACGTGTTCACCTTCGTCATCATGCTCGTGGTGGCCTTCATCATCGGTTTCCGGTTCGAGGGCTCGTTGTTCGGCGCGCTCGGCGCCACGCTGCTTCTGCTCTCGTTCAGCTACGCGCTGAGCTGGGTGCAGGCCCTGATCGGCCTGTCGGTGAAGTCGGTCGAGGCGGCGAACTCCGGTGGCTTCATCTGGATGTTCCCCGTCACGTTCGTGTCGTCGGCGTTCGTCTCGACGGCCACGTTGCCCCGTCCGCTCGAGGTCTTCGCGAACGCCAACCCCTTCACCGTGGTCACCAATGCGGCGCGTGCGCTCTACAACGGCAACGAGGTCGGCAACAACGGTTGGTATGCACTCGCCTACTCGGTCGGGATCACTCTGGTCTTCGCCGCGCTGTCGATCCGCAAGTTCGATTCCGCCTCGTCCTGATCCGCCTCGTCCTGATCGGCCTCGTGTACCCGATCGCCCGGGGCCATGCCCGTCAGCTGCTCAGGTGCCCGTCAGCTGCTCAGGTGATGGCGTCGAGATAGAACCATCGACCGTCCACCCGTTGGAAGCGGCTGTGTTCTACCAGCTGTTGTTCGCCTCGTTGCGGCTCGTCGCCATCGCATAGTCGAGCGGTGAAGGCCACCTCGCCCTGGAGATCTGACGGCCCGCCGGCGACGACCTTCGTGATCGTCAGTCCGAGCCACTCGGTGCGGTCGTCGAGGTCAACGTGTTCGGGTCGCGTCGAGGGGTGCCACGAGGCCTCGATGAACCGGCGGCGTCGGAGCGAGAACGCGCTGTAGCGGGCTCGCATCAGCTGCTCGGCGGTCGTGGCTCGAGCATGATCGGCATGGATCGGGCCGCAACAATCGGCCAACGTAGCTCCGGTGCCGCAAGGACAAGCTGACGGAGCCGACGACGTCGGCAGAGACAGGCCGGACGACGCCGGCGGTCGAGGACTGGCCATGCTCGGCACGGTAACCGGGGGGCCGCCGGTATCGCTTGCGTCACCGAGCTCACCCTGCGCCGACAGCGCCGTCGAGGTCGGAGTAGCGTCGGCCTCATGGGGAAACAGTACGAGCAACTCTCCGACGCCATGATCGGCTGGATCGAGCGCCAGCCGATGTTCTTCGTCGGTACGGCGCCGCTGGCCGGCGACGGACATGTCAACGTGTCGCCGAAGGGCATGGCGGGAACGCTGCAGATCGTGGATGCCACGACGGTCGCTTATCTCGACCTCACCGGGAGCGGCATCGAAACCGTCGCTCACCTCGAGGAGAACGGCCGGATCACGCTGATGTGGTGTGCGTTCGAGGGGCCGGCGCGCATCGTCAGGGTGCAGGGGCGCGGCGAGGTGGTGTTGCCAGGTTCGGCATCGTGGGATCAGCTGATCGGCCGGTTCGCCCCCTCTCGTGGTGCCCGAGCCATCGTCGTCGTGCACGCCGACCGGGTAGCGGATTCGTGTGGTTACTCGGTCCCGCTGATGGCCTACCAGTCCGACCGAACGCGGCTGTCGGAATGGACCGACAACCGAACCGATGAGGAACTCATCGAGTACCGCGCAACCACCAACGCCATCAGCATCGACGGATTGCCCGGTCTGACCGCGCCCTGATTCGGAGTCGCAGGGATCCGGGGTCGCAGGGATCCGGGGTCGCATGGATCCGGCAACAACCGGCTGATACGGGGTTGTTGGTGCGTTCGGCCCAGCTCATTGGGTGACATCACTGGTCAATCTCCCGAAGAGCCCGTGCCGATACCGTTGCGTGCCAATGATTCGAGACGAACTGCTGACAGCGGTCGGCGCTGCGCTGCACACGCTCGGCATCGACCCCGTGCCCGAACGTGTCGTGATCGAACGCCCCGCCCAAAAGGCGCACGGCGATTGGTCGACCAACGCGGCGCTCGTGTGCTCGAAGCAGGCAGGAACGAGCCCTCGAGAGCTCGGTCGGCGTCTCGCCGACGCACTGAACGAAGCTGCGCCACGGCACGTGCTGCAACTCGAGATCGCCGGTCCCGGATTCGTCAACTTCCGTCTCGCTCCCACCTGGCTCCATGACGTCCTGACCGCTGTCGTGGTGGGAGGCGTCGACGGTTACGCCCGCCTCGATCAGGGAGCCGGTCGTTCGGTGAACATCGAGTTCGTCTCGGCCAACCCCACCGGACCGCTCCATGCCGGTCACGGAAGGTGGGCGGCCTATGGCGACTCGCTGGCTCGCATCCTCGAGCGAGTCGGGTGGGTGGTGCATCGTGAGTTCTACGTCAACGACCGTGGGGTCCAGACCACCCTCTTCGCCGAATCGCTCGCTGCCCGACGCTCCGGGCACGAGCCGGCAAACGACGGGTATCGCGGTGCGTACCTCATCGAGTGGGCGGCAGCCATGCCCGCCGATGCCGACCCGCTGACGTGGGGCCTCGCTCATGCCCGTGCGCAGCAGGAGGCATCGCTGCGGGCCATGCACGTCGAGTTCGACTCGTGGACCAGCGAGCGTGAGCTGGTGGACGCCGGCGAGATGGAGGCCGCGCTCGCCGAGCTGCGTCGACGAGGCCATGTCTTCGAGGAGGAGGGCGCGACCTGGTTGCGTACCAGCGACTTCGGTGATGACAAGGACCGCGTCTTGATCAAGGACGACGGCGAGCCGACCTACTTCCTTCCCGACATCGCCTACCACCGCAACAAGTTCGCTCGAGGCGAGCTGCTGATCGACATTCTCGGCGCCGACCACCACGGCTACGTCGCTCGGATGCAGGCGGCCCTGCAAGCGCTCGGGCACTCGACAGAGTCCTACGAGGCGATCATCGGGCAAAACGTGACACTCATGCGCCACGGTGCCGAGGTCCGTCTCTCCAAGCGCGCCGGCACGATGGTCCTGCTCGCCGAGTTGGTCGACGAGGTCGGGCCCGACGTCGCTCGGTTCGCCTACCTGCTCCAGTCGATCGACACGCGCCAGACCATCGACATCGATGTGCTGAAGGAGCAGGCGTCGGAGAACCCCGTCTTCTACGTGCAGTACGCCCACGCTCGCATCCATGCCATCGGCCGGATGGCGGCCGAGCGGTCGATCACACGGCTCCCATTGGCTCAGGTCGACCTGAGCCTGCTGACCGATGAGCGGGAGCTCGACCTGTTGCGGACGCTGTCGACGTTGCCGGAGAGCCTCGTCGTCGCCGCGAATGATCGAGCGCCACACAAGATCGCCACGTGGGTGCGCGAGCTCGCCGCCGACTTCCACGGCTTCTATCGCGACTGTCCGGTGCTGCGAGACGACACCGATGAAGACCTGCGGCAGGCTCGTCTCTGGTTGGTCGAAGCGGCCAGGATCGGGCTGTCCATCGGCCTCGATATCCTCGGCGTCTCGGCGCCAGAGGAGATGTAGTTGACGAGCAATCCGGTTCCCTTTCATCTCCTGCCGGACAACGCCTCGATCGGCGCGGCCGGCCAGTTGCTGATCGGCGGTTGTGACACGCTCGAACTGGCAGCCGAGTTCGGTACCCCGTTGTTCGTCTACGACGAAGACCACCTCCGGGCGCGGTGCCGTGAGGCCGTCGACGCCTTCGGCAATCACGCGACCTACGCCTCGAAGGCCTTCCTGTGTCGAGCGATGGCTCGGCTCGCCTACGACGAAGGCATGCAGATCGACGTGGCAACGGGTGGTGAGCTGTCGGTCGTGCTCGCGGCCGGCGTTCCGGCGTCGGCGACGCACCTGCACGGCAACAACAAGTCCGTGGCGGAACTTCGCTACGCCATGGAGGTCGGCGTCGGCCGGATCATGGTCGACAGCTTCGAGGAGATCGAGCGAATCGAGACGCTCGTGGCGGAGGGACTCGACGCACCGACGATCAACCTGCGGGTCACGCCAGGCGTGAAGGCCGAGACCCACGAATTCATCGCCACCGGGCACGACGACTCCAAGTTCGGGTTCACGGTGTCGACCGGGCTGGCCGCCCAGGCGGTCGAGCGGGCCATGCAATCTGACGCCATGACCCTGGTCGGCATCCACGCCCACATCGGTTCGCAGGTGTTCGAGGTCTCGTCGTTCGGCCAGGCGTTGCGCATCTTGGCCGAGTTCGCCAATCCGTTGGGTCTGCCCGAGCTGGTCATCGGCGGTGGTCTCGGCGTTGCCTACGTGGAGGGCGAGGAGGCACCGACGATCCCGCAATGGGCCGCCAAGCTGAAGGCGACGGCTTCCGACCTCGGCATCACGGCGGAGCTCGGTATCGAGCCCGGCCGTTCGATCGCTGCTGCGGCCGCCGTCACGCTCTACACCGTCGGCACGATCAAGAAGCTCGAAGGCATCCGCACGTACCTCGCCGTCGATGGCGGGATGAGCGACAACCCGCGGCCGGTTCTCTACGGCTCGGGATACGAGACCTTCCTCCCCCGAAACGTGCTCGGTGAGCGGACCGAGATGGCTCGCGTCGTCGGGAAGCACTGTGAGTCTGGCGACATCCTCGTGCGCGACGCCGCCATCGCTTCGGACGTGGCGGTGGGCGACATCCTGGCCACGCCGGTCACCGGCGCCTACGGGCACTCCATGGGTTCGAACTACAACAAGATCCTTCGGCCACCCGTCGTGTTCTGTCGCGACGGCGACGCTCGACTGGTCGTTCGACGCGAGACCTACGACGATCTGCTCGCCGCAGATCTCGGCTGACTCCACCTCTGCATCGGCGCTGCGCCCCTGCTTCGGTACCGCCGAACTCGGTCGGTCAGTCGAGGCGGAGCCAGTAGGGTTCGAGGGTGCCCGAAGCATCTGACCCGCCCAAGAACACCAGCGTTGCCGTCCCCGTTCGCATCGGACTCCTCGGCTGCGGCATCGTCGGCGGATCGCTCGTCGATCTCCTGTCGGAGCGGAGCCACGCCATTGCCATGAGCACGGGGCTCGATCTGCAGGTCACGCGGATCGCGGTGCGAAGCGTCAGTCGTGATCGAGACATCGAAGTCGATCCGGCACTGCTCACCACCGACGCTCGCTCGGTCGTGCTCGGCGACGATGTCGACGTCGTGGTCGAAGTCATCGGTGGGATCGAACCCGCCCGCGAACTCATCCTGGCGGCGCTCGCCGCCGGCAAGCCGGTCATCACGGCCAACAAGGAACTGCTCGCCAATCACGGCGCCGAGCTCTACGCCGCCGCTGCTGCCAACGGCGTCGACCTGCTGTTCGAGGCCGCCGTCGCCGGCGCCATTCCGATCGTTCGACCCCTCCGCCAGTCGCTCCTCGGGGAAGACCTGCAACGGATCACCGGCATCGTCAACGGCACCACCAACTACATCCTCACCCGCATGGCCGAAGACGGCGCCAGTTACGGCGACGCGCTCGCCGAAGCCCAGCGACTCGGATACGCCGAGCGTGACCCCACGGCCGACGTCGAGGGTTTCGATGCCGGAGCGAAGATCGCCATCATGGCGTCGATCGGGTTCGGCGCCAAGGTCGTTGCCGGCGACGTCTACCACGAGGGCATTTCCGAGATCACCCAGACCGACATCGCCTTCGCTCGCCGATTGGGCTACGAGATCAAGCTGTTGGCGGTGGCCGAGAAGACCATGACCGCCGACGGTCCCGCCATCGGGGTGCGCGTCCATCCGTCGATGGTTCCGGTCAATCATCCGTTGGCCTCGGTGCGAGACAGCTTCAACGCGGTCTTCGTCGAAGGTGACTCGTCTGGCGAGCTGATGTTCTACGGACGCGGGGCCGGCGGACGGCCGACCGCGAGTGCCGTGCTCGGTGACCTCACCGATGCCGCCATCAACTGGCACCGTGGCTCGCACCAGGTGGTACCCACCGGCGGTGCCATGAAGATCCGCTCGATCGACGACCTCGAGACGGCGTACTACCTCAACGTCGAGGTCGACGACTCGCCTGGCGTTCTCGCCCAGGTCGCTGGGGTCTTCGGCCGCCACGGTGTTTCCATCCGCTCCATGGAGCAGGAAGAGGTCGGTTCGAAGGCCCGAATCGTCTTCATCACCCACCGGGCGCTCGAGCAAGACGTGCAGGCCACCCTCCACGATCTGCGTGGGCTCGAAGCGGTCACCGGTATCCAGAGCGTGTTGCGGGTCGTCGGATGACGCTCCGGTACGAATCGACCCGGGGCCAGGCGACACCCGTCGACTTCCCCGGTGCACTGCTGGCTGGACTCGCCTCCGACGGCGGCCTGTTCTGCCCTACCGAGGTGCCCGTGCTCCCGGCGCTGCCGGCCGATGCCGGTTATGTCGAGGTGGCGCAGCGGGTGATGTGGCCCTTCGTCGAAGGCACGATCCCTCAGGACGAGTTCTTCGCCATGGTCGCCGCTTCGTACGCCGGCTTTCGTGACCCGGCGGTCTGCCCGGTGATCGACCTCGGCGAGGGTCATCATCTCCTCGATCTCACCCAGGGCCCGACGCTTGCGTTCAAGGACGTCGCGCTCCAACTCGTCGGACGTCTGCTCGATTTCGAGTTGGGTCGGCAGGGTCACCGGATGACGGTGCTCGCCGCCACCTCGGGCGACACGGGATCTGCCGCCATCGAAGCGCTTCGTGGTCGAGCCAACGTCGACATCATGGTGCTGCATCCCGAAGGGCGAGTGTCGGAGGTCCAGCGACGCCAGATGACCACGGTCGATGCCGACAACGTGCGCAACGTTGCCGTCGTGGGGGCCAGCTTCGACGACTGTCAGAACCTGGTGAAGGCGGCCTTCAACGATCCCGAGATGCGGTCGGCCTTCGGGCTCGCTGCGGTCAACTCGATCAACTGGGCTCGGGTGATGGCCCAGATCGTCTACTACGTGTGGGCTTCCCGCCAGGTGGTCGGCGATTCCGGCGCGCCGGTATCGTTCACCGTCCCCACCGGCAACTTCGGCAACATCCTCGCCGGGTGGTACGCGAAGCGGATGGGGGTCGACATCGACCAGTTGATCGTCGCCAGCAATCGCAACGACGTCCTGACCAGGTTCTTCGAGACCGGATCGTTGGCGATGCGCCAAGTCGAACCGTCGTTGAGCCCGAGCATGGACATCCAGATCTCGTCGAATTTCGAGCGCCTTCTCTGGGAGTCCTCTGGCCGAGACGGTGCGCGCGTGGCCGAGGTCCTCGCACGTTTCGCCGACGAAGGCCTGGCCGCAGTGCCGGTCGAGTGGGTCGAAGCGATCCGTGGCGAATTCGACGCCGGTCGACTCGACGACGACGGCACGCTCGGCGAGATCGCCCACCTCCACGAACGTCTCGGCCTCCTCGTCGACCCGCACACCGCGATCGGCACCGAGGTGGCCCGCCGACTGCGACGAGACGCCGACGTGCCGATGATCACGCTGGCCACGGCGGCCCCGGCGAAGTTCCCCGATGCGGTCGAACGGGCCACCGGGGTCCGACCGCCGCTTCCCCCGTTCCTCTCGGAGCTGTTCGAACGACCCGAGCTCTACGAGCGGGCCAATCCCTCGCTCACCGAGATCGGCGATCAGCTCCGCGTGTTCGCCCAGCGCTGATCGGTTCTCGCCGCTGCTAGCCTGCCAGCGCAGGATGTGAGTGCCTGGTTCTTCCGGCAGCACCCCCCGCAGACGGTGACCCGGCATCTGCTTGGGTCTCGTTGATCCGACCGACGCGGTACTGCGGCGTCTCACGATCGATTTCGTCACTGAACCCCGGTGACGTCCACCCAAGTGTTCGAGCGCCGCACGTGGTCGAACGCGAGTGTCCAAACAGCTTCCACGCTGGCGAGAACCCAGGAGCCATTGAATGTCTGAGCAGGTCATCGACCGTGCCACCCTCGAGAAGAAGGACAAGGGCGAGTTGACGACCATCGTCAATGCCCTCGGTGGCAAGGCCACCAGCCGGATGAAGAAGTCCGACCTGGTCGACCTCATCATGGAGCGTTCGGGTGCCGTCGTCGCGGCGGCCGATGAGCCGGACACCGATGGCACGCCGTCCGACACGAGCGAGCGCGGCGACGCCGGTCGAGAGCGCTCGGCCGACGCAAACGACCCGACCGACTCGGCGAGCGGTTCCGATTCGAGCGGTGCTGCGGCAGCGAACCCGTCGCCGGGTTCGGCTCGGGAATCCGGGCGCTCGAGCGGTTCCGACGGCGACCGTCAATCAGGCGACCGCGGCCAGAACGACCGCAGCCAGAGCGACCGCGCCAAGTCCAGCGACCGCAGCCAGAGCAACACCGGCCAGAGCAACGACCGAGGCGGATCCGACGCAGCGCGTCGGGGCGACAACGACCGCTCCTCGAAGCAGCAGGGCGGTGCCACCGGCGGCAACCAGCAGGGCAGTGGCAAGCAGCGCGGCAAGCAGCAGGGCGGCAACCAGCAGGGCGGCAATCAGCAAGCCGGCAACCAACAGGGCGGGAGTCAGTCGAACGGGGGCAGCCAGGGCAAGGCCGACGAGACCGAGAGCGGCAACCGACGTCGCCGGCGCCGAGGGCGTGGCCGCGACCGTGACGACATGATCGAGCCGGTCACCAACGAGCCGGTCGACGTCGCCGGCATTCTCGACCTTCGCGACGACGGCTACGGGTTCATCCGGGTCGACGGACTGCTGCCATCGAAGGACGATGTGTACGTGCCGGTGAAGCTGGTGCGTCAGTTCGGCTTGCGTCGCGGTGACCTCGTCACCGGTACCGCTCGGCCGGCCAATCGCAACGAGAAGAACCCGGCATTGGCCGAGGTCGAGTCGGTCAACGGTCGCCAGGCCGACGATCTCGGTGAGCGAGTCGACTTCGACCGACTCACCCCCGTCTTTCCCGATGCCAGGCTGCGGTTCGAGCGAGAAGCCGAGCCCGAGGCGGTCACCCCGAGGATCCTCGACCTGGTCAGCCCCATGGGCCGAGGTCAGCGCACCCTCGTGGTGGCGCCGCCGAAGTCCGGCAAGACCAGCCTCCTCAAGGAGATGGCTCGTTCGATCGAACAGAACCAGCCCGACGTCGAGTTGGTGGTCCTCCTCATCGACGAGCGCCCCGAAGACGTGACCGACATGGCGCAGCATCTCGAGCACGGTGACGTCGTCGCTTCCACGTTCGACCGGCCGGCCGATGAGCACTGTTCGGTGGCCGAACTGACTCTCGAGCGGGCCAAGCGCATGGTCGAAGACGGAACCGACGTCGTCATCATCCTCGACGGGCTCACGCACCTCGCCCGTGCCTACAACCTCGCCGGTCCCGCCACCGGCCGCACCCTCGACGGTGGACTCGACGCCGGTGCGATCTATCCGGTCAAACACTTCTTCGGATCGGCACGCAACCTCGCCGAGGGCGGCTCGCTCACGGTGATCGCCACCGTCGCCGTCGAGACCGGCTCACCGATGGACGAGGCGATCTTCGGCGAGTTCGACGGCACGGCGAACGCCGAGATCAGACTCGATCGCCTCATCGCCGAGCGCGGGATCTTCCCCGCCATCGATGTGGTCAACAGCGGCACTCGAAACGCAGGCAATCTGGTCGATTCCGGCGAGCACGACCGTCTCGATCGCCTTCGCCTGATGCTGAACGGCCTCGCACCAGACCAGGCCGCACCGGCAGCCGCTGCTGCCGCCATGCTGTCCGAGCGCGTCGCAGCAGCGGCGACCAACGAAGATTTTCTGAACGAAATCGCCTAGTGCCCGTCTCGCTGAGACAACCAGGCGCCAGAATGGAGCAGTTATGAAGCCCGACATCCATCCCAACTACCGATACGTGGTCTTCCAAGACCTCGGAGCGGATTTCTCCTTCCTCACCCGGTCCACCATCGAGACCGATGCCACGATCGAGTGGGAAGACGGCAACACCTACCCGTTGTCGAAGGTCGAGATCTCTTCGGCGAGCCATCCGTTCTTCACCGGTCAGATGCGCATCGTCGACACCGCTGGACGCGTCGAGCGCTTCGAGCGCCGTTTCGGTCGGCGCCGCAAGGCTGGTGCCGAAGACGAGGCGACCGAGACCACGCCCGAGAGCTGATCGCTGCTTCCTCGGTGACCGAACGCGCCTCGCTGTTCGAAGCAAAGCTTCGCGGGCTGGTTCGTGGACACCTGGATGTCGAGATCGAGATCATCGAATCCCCTGGCTCCGCCGGGGGATTCGTCGCGTCGGCGGGCTTCCTCCTGACCGACGACGGAGGAAACGAGGGTCGAACCGGCTCACTCGGGCTGGCCGAACGAACCCTCGGCCCGGCCTTGCTCTGGGCCGAGAAGCAGGGCTTCACGTCCCTGAACATCCTGGCCGATCCCGAGATCGCCGGTCACCTCGCGCGTCGTGCCCGTTCCTTCGTCGCCGGCCCCGAGATCGCCGTGTTCTCGATCGTCGGAACCGCGCTGGTCAGAGCCGAGCCGTCGCCGATTCTCGAGGTCCCCGAGTTGACCGCCACCGAGTGGTCGTTCGCCGGTCTGATCGCCGAGGGCGGCGCACGAGCGGTCGACGATCACGGACGCATCGTCGCCGAGTTCGCCGGTCTCGAGGTCGCCCGGGTCATCCTCGATCGCCAGAGCGATCGGCCGGCCATTCCGCTGCTCGAGGTCGGGGTCGGCCAAGCCGACCGGGAGCTCCACCAACTCGTCCACCGAGACCTCGATCCCGACGCCGGCCTGCGGCGTGCGATTGCCGCCGTCGCCCCACACCGTCGTCCCGGGGCTGCGCCGCATCCATTGAATCGGCTGGCTCGTGAACGCTGGATCCGCTCGACCATCCTCGACGACCCATCGGTGATCGGCCTGGTGGCAGCAGAAGCCGTCGCGCCGCTGCGGCCCCGCAACACCCTGCTCGGCACCCAGCCGGTGGCCGCCGTCGGCCGGCGCGCCGACGGTTCCACCGT
Organism: uncultured Acidimicrobiales bacterium; assembly: GCA_963698395.1. GTDB lineage: Bacteria > Actinomycetota > Acidimicrobiia > Acidimicrobiales > SZUA-35 > JBBQUN01. Next base: position 120,922 of record CAVOQQ010000003.1, on the reverse strand, counting down.
CGTCGTCGTCTGCTCGGTCGGCGTCGAGGTCGACCTCGCAGCCGAAGCCGCCGACTATCGAGCGCGCGAAGCCCCTGACGCCGAACTGATCGTCGTGATTCCGCCCCGCGATCGCTATCCGGTGGTCGAACGGTTGGTCGGTCGGCTGGCCAACGCCACCCTCGTCGGCCTCGCGCCTCCCTGGGAGTAGCTCCTCGCCTGGTGCAATAGCCTGACAGCGATGCTGGAACGCCTGCGCACACTCGAGAACGAACACGCCGAGCTCGAGGGCCGACTCGGGGATCCAGACATCGCGGCCGACAACAAGCGTTTCGTACAGCTGACCCGCCGCTACGCCGAGCTCGGCGAGTTGGTCGCCGTCGGCCGATCGCTTCGGGAGCGAACCGATGATCTCGAGGTGGCGAAGTCGTTGCTCGCCGAGGCCGATGCCGAAGAGCGAGACGAGCTTCGTGCCGAAGCGGCAGCCGCCGAGGCCGACATCGAGCGACTCGAACAGCAGTTCCGGCTGTTGCTCCTGCCGAAGGACCCCAACGAGGGGCGAGACGTGATCGTCGAGATCCGCGGCGCCGAGGGGGGCGAGGAAGCCAACCTGTTCGCCCGAGACCTGTTCGAGATGTTCCAGGCGTTCGCCGCTCGACAGGGTTGGAAGACCGAGGTCATCGCGGCGCAGCCCAGCGATCTCGGGGGCTACGCCGAGGTCACCATGGTGTTCCGCGGCGATGGCGTGTGGACGCGGATGAAGCACGAGGCCGGTGTGCACCGAGTGCAACGCGTTCCCGTCACCGAATCGCAGGGTCGGGTACACACCTCCTCGGCCACGGTCTCGGTGCTCCCCGAAGCCGACGAGGTCGACATCGCCATCGATCCCAACGACATCAGCGTCGACACCTTTCGTTCGTCCGGTGCGGGAGGTCAGCATGTCAACACCACGGACTCCGCCGTTCGATTGACCCACCTCCCGACGGGACTGGTGGTGTCGATGCAAGACGAGAAGAGCCAGCTGCAGAACCGGGCGCGTGCCATGGTCGTTCTCCGGTCGCGGCTGCTCCAGCTCGAGCAAGACAAGGCGGCGGCTGCGGCGTCGGAGACTCGCAAGGGTCAGGTGGGCGGGGGTGGGCGTTCGGAGAAGATCCGCACCTACAACTTCAAGGAAAACCGCGTGACCGACCATCGCATCGGGTTGACCATCTACAAGTTGGAACGGGTGCTGTCGGGCGAGCTCGACGAGATCAGCGACGCCTTGGTCCACGACGAGCGCACCCAGCAGTTGCAGGCCGAGGCCGCCGATGCCGGCTGACCTCGACGACGACGATCTCGAGGGCACCATCACGTGGCGGGTGCTCCTCGACGAGACCGAGCAACGGCTTGCCCGCGCCGGCGTCGCCGACGCTGCGATCAGTGCGCGGCGCATCGTCGAAGAGGCCTCGGGGTTCGAGGGAGCCGCCCTGGCGATCGGACTCGGCGATCTGGCCACGGTCCGTGGTGTCGCGCGCCTCGATCGCATGGTGGAGCGCCGAGCAACCGGTGAACCGCTGCAGTACGTGCTGGGGCGGTGGAGCTTCCGACATCTCGACCTCATGGTCGACAAGCGGGTGCTGATTCCGCGGCCCGAGACCGAGGTGGTCGCCGAGCGCGCCCTTGCCGAACTGCAGCGCCTGAGCGCCATCGGAACCCCGATCGCGGTCGATCTGGGAACCGGAAGCGGCGCACTGGGGCTCTCGTTGGCGAGGGAACACGCTTCGGCCGAGGTCTGGATCACCGACGTTTCGGCCGATGCGCTCGATGTGGCTCGTGCCAACCTGGCCGGACTCGGGCGGCACGGCAGCCGGGTGCGCGTGGTGGAGGGGTGGTGGTTCTCGGCCCTTCCGATCGAGCTGGCCGGCCGGATCGCCGTCATCGTTTCGAACCCGCCCTATGTCGCGCCGGTGGACGTGCTGCCGCCCGAGGTGGCCGAGTGGGAGCCGCACGACGCCCTCGTCGCCGACGCCGACGGTTTCGCCGCCTTCGAGGTCTTGATCGGTGAAGCGCCGCGCTGGCTCGCCGGCGGTGGCGCGCTGGTGCTCGAGAGTGCGCCACACCAGGTCGAGCGGCTGGTCGAGATGGCGACGGCCGACTTCGCTCGTGTCGAGCCGTTCGACGACCTCACCGGCCGTCCCCGGGGCATCGTCGCTCACCTTTCCGCATCGGCCTGACCTCGGACGGCTTTCGCCGGCCGCAGCGTCGAAGCTACGATCACTCAGCCGGAGGCGGCGCGCCGCCGTCTTTGCCTTTGAGAGGTCACCATGTTCGGACATCACAACAAACTCGATATCGACTGGCTCAGCAAGGTGTCGTTCTTCGACACCTTCTCGCCGGCCCAGGTCGAACAGATCGCCGAGCTCGGCCATCGGGTCGAAGCTGATCCCGGCGCCGAACTCACCGACCAGGGGCGCTACGGCGATGTCTGCTACCTGATCATCGAGGGAACGGCCAAGGTGTTGATGCGAGGAGAGTTCGTCACCTCTGTCGGGCCCGGCACCATGGTGGGGGAGATGGCACTGCTGGAGCACCGCCCCCGCACCGCCACGGTCGTCGCCGAAACCAAGATGGTGCTGGTGTCGTTCGGAACCAAGGAGTTCCGCACCATCCTCGATGACAACCCTGATCTTCGTGAGCGCGTGCACGCCCTCCTCATCGCCCGCGAGCGCGACAACAACGCCCGCGGCTGATGCGGTCTCGCCGGCAACGGCCGAGGCCGCCCAGGCCGAACGGTTGCCGGTAGCCTCGTCCCTGTCGATCTGACGAGGAGCACGAGATGAACATCGCCGTGGGGTCAGACCACGCTGGCTATCGGTTGAAGACCGTGATTGCTGCCCACATCGCCGAACTCGGTCATCGCGTCGTCGACGTGGGAACGCACTCGGCCGACTCGGTCGACTACCCCGACTACGGCCGCGCCGTCGCCAAGACGGTCGTGGCCGGTGAGGCCACGCTCGGTATCGCCGTCTGTGGCAGCGGTATCGGCATCTGCATGGCGGCTTCGAAGGTTGCCGGCGCCCGCGCCGGCACCGTCCACGACGTCACCTCGGCTCGCATGGCGAGACGTCACAACGACGCCAACATCATGTGCCTCGGTGAACGCTTCACCGGCGACCAGGTGGCGCTCGACGCCGTCGACGCCTTCCTGACCGCCGAGTTCGAGGGTGGTCGTCATCAGCGCCGGGTCGACAAGATCATGGCGCTCGAAGCCGAATGACCGCACCGGTGGCTCACCGTCCCACGACCGTCGCCGTCGGCGGTCGATCCACGACCACTCTTGCTGCCGGTGGCAGGACTCTTGCTGCCGGTGGCAGGACTCTTGCTGCCGGTGGCAGTACCCCCACACCTTCCCAGGAGAACCACTGATGTCTTGGCCCGTCGTGAACGACACCGCCTACAACGAGCTCGAAGCAGCCGAGATCGAGCGGCAGAACACCGGTCTGCAACTGATCGCCTCCGAGAACTTCGCCTCGCCCGCCGTCATGGCCGCCACGGGATCCGTCTTCACCAACAAGTACTCCGAGGGCTATCCCGGTCGCCGCTACTACGGCGGCAACGCCGTGGTCGACCAGGTCGAGAGCCTGGCCATCGAGCGCATCTGTTCGTTGTTCGGAGCCGACCACGCCAACGTGCAGCCGCACTCGGGGGCAAATGCCAACATGGCGGTCTACCAGGCCTTGCTCGAGCCCGGTGACACGGTGCTCGGTCTTCGGCTCGACCAGGGCGGCCACCTGACCCACGGATCCCCGGTGAATGCCTCGGGTCTCATGTACGACTTCGTCGGGTACGGGCTGACGGCTTCCGACGAGCGGATCGACATGGAGCAGGTGCGCGACCTCGCCATCGAACACCAGCCGAAGCTCATCGTGGCCGGCGCCACGGCGTACTCCCGGATCATCGACCCAGAACCGTTCCGGGCGATCGCCGACGAGGTCGGGGCCTTGCTGATGTTCGACGCCGCCCACATCGCCGGGCTCATCGTCGCCGGTGTGCACCCCAACCCCATGGCGGTCTGCGACGTCGTCACCTTCACCACTCACAAGACGCTCCGTGGGCCGCGCGGCGGCTGCATCCTGTCGACCGAGGCGCTGGCGAAGCAGATCGACAAGGCGATCTTCCCCGGACAGCAGGGTGGCCCACAGGAGCACTCGATCGCGGCCAAGGCGGTGGCGTTCGCCGAAGCGGCCACCGACGAGTTCAAGGTCTACGGGGCCCAGGTCGTCGCCAATGCCCAGGCCCTCGGCAAGGCGATGGCCGACGAAGGTTTCCGCGTCGTCTCGGGTGGCACCGACAATCACCTCCTGCTCATCGATCTGCGTCCGTTCGATGCCGAGCTCACGGGCAAGGAAGCGCAGGCGGTGCTCGACGAGGCAGGGATCACCGTCAACAAGAACTCGATCCCTGACGATCCTCGCTCGCCATTCGTCACGTCGGGCATTCGCATCGGCACCCCGGCGGTGACGACGCAGGGAATGTCCGAACCGCAGATGGCTCAGATCGGTTCGCTGATCGCACGTGCATTGCGGTCACGCGATCAGGCCGACGACGTTGCGGCGATCCGTCAGGAGGTGGCCGAACTGTGTCGTCCGTTCGCGCCCTACCCGAAGACGATCGCGGGCTAGCCTCGGATTCCATGTCATGGAGGACCCGCCGCTGCGGTCAGATGAATCGAGGCGTTGCGGCCGCAAGACCCGACGGTTCGGGTTCCGGTGGAGTCCCATTCGCTGCGATCGGCGTCTTTGCTCGTGCGTCCTGAACTGAGTTCGTACATCGTCGTCATGATCGTGGCGTTCGCCGTCACGGTGATGACCGTGCCGCTCTTTCGAGTGATCGCCACGTCGCCGCGGTTTCGTCGTCGAGCCAGATGAGCGTCGTGCCCACGAGCGCCCGACCGCAACGCTCGGGGGCGGGGCCATGTACCTCGGCTTCGTTGCAGGGTTCGGGCTCGCTTGGTACAGCGGCTGGTTTCCCGGTCTGTTCGGCAACTCGACCGAGCCGTTCGGCGTGCTGGCTGCCGCCACCCTGGCGTATGTCGTGGGTGTCGCCGATGACATACGCGAGATCTCCGCCCCGGCCAAGACCGCCGGTCTCGTGCTCGTCGGCACCCTGCTGGTCTTGGGTGGTACCAACATCTTCTGGTTCCGGGTGCCCTTCCTCGACCTGTTCCTCCTCGCCCCCGACTTCAGCTACCTGCTGACCGTGGTCTGGGTGTTGGGCATGTCCAACGCGGTGAACTTCATCGACGGTCTCGATGGCCTCGCAGCGGGGATCATGGGGATCGGCGCCATTGCGTTCTTCCTCTACTCGCTCGAGCTCGGTGCCGCCGGTGTGCTGTCGCCCCAGAGTCTCGGCCCACTCGTCGCTGCGCTGGTCTTCGGCATCTGTGCCGGCTTCCTGCCGTGGAACGCCCATCCGGCGAAGATCTTCATGGGCGACGGTGGCTCGCTGTTGCTCGGCTGCCTCATGGCGGCGTCGACCATTGCCGTGGGCGGCCGCACCGAAGAGTCGTTCAGCGGGCAGGCGTTCTTCTTCTATGCGCCGTTGCTGATTCCGTTCGTGATCCTCGGTGTGCCCATGTTCGACACGGCGTTCGCCATCGTGCGCCGAGCCTCGCGCCGCCAGGGCATCGCAACGGCCGACCGCGACCATCTCCACCACCGGCTCATCCGACTCGGTCACGGGCACCGACGCAGCGTGTTGATCTTGTGGGCGTGGACCGCGTTGCTCTCGGGGATCGTGCTCTGGCCGGTCTACAACGAGGGCGAGGGCGACGCCATCGTGCCGATCGGCGTCATCGGGATGGCGATCTTGTTGTTCGTTTCACTGCAGCCCGGCCTGACCGGGAACGACGTCGACGACTTCGAGGACGAGGCTGCGTCGGCACCGCCACCGGCCGCCGACCTGGGGCTCGACCCCGGTGTGGTCCCGTTCGTTGCGCGCCGAGTGCGTTCGGCCGACGACGACAAACCGGCAGATGCCGAGCACGTCGCCACGCCACGTAGTGGGATACGCGACCCAAGAGCGGGCTGACGGGGTTGCAACGACGGGCCCAGACAAATATGGTTCTGGCCGGTCGGGCAGCGAGGCTCGGCTTTTGACGTGAGACATTCCGTGGACGCCAAGCAGCCAGCGCTGACCGAACAACTTCATTCGAGCAACGGTTCGGTCGAACTCGTGCTGTCCGCCGTCCTGTTCGGGCTGATCGGTCTCTGGATCGACAGCAAGGTCGGCACCACGCCGATCTTCCTGCTCGTCTTCACGTTCCTCGGGTTCGCCGGCGCCGCCATCTCGGTCTACTACCGCTACCGCAACGACATCGCCGAGCTCGAACGTCAGCGAGATGCCCTGCGCGCCGAGGCGCTCGACGCTCAGCGCGGAGCGGCCGCCCACGGCCGGAACCACACGCCCGAGGCCTCCGCATGAGTGCTGCCGCCGCAACCACGCCGGTCGACCGACTCGATGGCCCGTCACCTGCCGCCGAGGTGGCGGTCGACATGGTCCGGCGCGGTCTTCCCTTCGTTCCCTTCGGGGTCTTGATCGGTGCCGGGTTCGCCGGTTCCGACGGCGCCTGGTCGGTGGCCTTCGGCATGGGCCTCATCCTGGTGAACTTCTTGCTGTCGGCATTCCTCCTCGGCTGGGCCGCTCGCATCTCGTTTGCCCTCGTGGCATCGGCCGCCCTCGGTGGCTATGTCATGCGCCTCAGCCTGATCTTCGCTGCCGTCTGGTTGGTGAAAGATCAATCTTGGGTCGCCATGGTCCCCCTCGGCGTTACGATCATCGTCACGCACCTGGGCCTGCTCGTATGGGAACTCCGATTCATCTCGGCTTCTCTTGCATTCCCTGGCCTGAAGCCACGCACGTCATCGTCACGCAAGTCAGATCGTCCGGTTGCTTCCGGACGCCGCTGAAGTCAACCCCCTTCAAGGAGTACCTCAGGTGTTCGCCCTGGAATTCCCGCCAATCGAAAATCTCGTCGAGTGGCCCGCCTACTTCGCTGAAGACACCATCTTCGAGTTCAACAAGATTGCGTTGATCAGCGTTCTGGCCGTGGTCATTCCCTCGGTGATGTTCCTCCTCTCCAAGAAGGAACTGGTCCCCACCGGTCTCCAGAACATCGTCGAGAGCACGGTCGGCTTCGTCGAGAAGCAGGTCGTGCAGTCAGCCATCGGCCCCGACGGCGGCAAGTACCTCCCGCTGCTGCTGAGCATCTTCCTCTTCGTCTTCTTCGGAAACATCTTCGAGGTCATCCCCACCTTCCAGATGCCGGCAAACGCCCGCATGGCCAACCCGATGATCCTCGCCCTCGTGGCGTGGGCCACCTTCATCGCCGTTGGCGTGAAGGCCCAGGGTGTCGGCGGTTTCCTCAAGTCCTCGCTCTTCCCCCCGGGTGTTCCCAAGGCGCTCTACATCCTGGTGACCCCCATCGAGTTCCTCTCGACCTTCCTGCTCCGGCCCTTCGGCCTGGCGGTCCGTCTCTTCGCCAACATGCTCGCCGGCCACATTCTGCTGGTCACCTTCGGCGTGCTCTGTATCGCTCTCTGGCAGAAGACGGCGCTCATCATCGTCCTGCCCTTCAGTTTCGCCACGCTCGTTGCCCTCACCGGCTTCGAGATCATGGTGTCGCTCATCCAGGCCTTTGTGTTCAGCCTTCTGACAGCGGTCTACATCTCGCTGTCACGGAGCGCTCACCACTGATCGTCGGTTTGACACCCGCTCTGGTTCCCTCGGGGGCCTGAGCACGACAGAGTTCCGCACTATCCCCGTTCGTCCATTTCTCGCCCTCGGGCAGAACAGCAACGCTTCGCACCGAAGCAACCTCAAAACAGGAGAGCATCATCCAATGAGCGCCCTTGCTACCACTGCAGCTCAAATCGTCGAGATCGCCGCCGAGGCGAACGCCGACGCCGACGCCGCCAAGGCAACCGCTGGCGCCTCGAGCGCCGGTTTCGCCTACGGTCTTGCGGCCATCGGCCCGGGTATCGGTATCGGCTACCTCGTTGGTCAGGCCGTGCAGGCCATGGCCCGCCAGCCCGAATCCGCCGGCCAGGTCCAGACCACCATGTTCCTGGGTATCGCCTTCACCGAGGCACTTGCCCTCATCGGCTTCGTGGTCTTCATTCTGCTCAAGTTCGCCTGAGGAGTCAGCCTGTGCTCACTCTTCTCGCCGCCGAGGCAGGGGAAGCGACGGAAGCCGCCAACCCGATTCTGCCCACCAGTAATGAACTCTTCTGGGGTGCGGTGTGTTTCTTCACACTGTGGACTCTGGTGAAGTTCGTGCTGCTTCCACCCGTGAAGCAGATCATGGATCAGCGAGCCGACACCGTTCGTGCCGACCTCGACGCTGCCGACCAAGCTCGGGCAACGGCGGGATCGGCCGCCTCGGAAGTCCAAGACCAGTTGGTCGACGTCCGTGCCGAGGCCGCTGCCGTGGTCGACGCCGCCCGTACCGAAGCCGACGTCGAGGTCCAGCAGATCCTTGCTGCGGCCGAGGCCGAGGCCGAGGTCATTCGGGCCGAGGCCGCAGCCGAGATCGAGGCCGCACGCTCCCAGGCACTTGCCGGTGTGCAGCCCCAGATCGCTGTGCTCGCCAGCCAAGCCGCATCCCGTGTGATGGACCGCAACATCGACGCCGCTGCCGCGCAGCCGGTCGTGTCGCGCTTCCTCCAGAACCCGAACTGAGGTCGACATGCTGAGTCTGTTCGCTGCTGAAGGACCCAATGGTGTTCACCTCGCGGGTGACCTCAACGAGGTCTACTGGGGTTCGCTGGCGTTCTTCGTCTTGATGATCCCGGTCTTCATGAAGGGCGTCCCCGCCATCAAGAAGGCCATGGCCGGGCGCACTGCCCGGATTCGTGCCGAGTTGGCCGAGGCCCAGGCGGCCAAGACCGAGGCCCAGTCGCTGCTGTCCGCCTCGACCGCCGACCTGCCCGACGTCGACGCCGAAGCCGATCGTCTGCGCCGCGAGGCCAGCGAGACCGCCGAACGGTTGAAGACCGACATGGTCGCCAAGGCCCACGCCGACGCTGTTGCGCTCAAGGAGCGGGCAGCGGCCGATGCCGAGAACGGCAAGCGCCAAGCGCTCGCCGACATCACCGAAGAGGTCGCCCGTCTCACCCGCGGCGCCACCGAAGCGGTGGTCACCGATTCGCTCGATGCCCAGGCTCACGCCGACCTCATCGAGTCCTACATCAACCAGGTCGGCCAGCTCACCAAGAGCTGACCACCCGCCGACCCCCACCCGGAGCTCCACGACATGTCTGACTCAACCGCTGGTTACGCCGACGCCCTCCTGGCTGTCGCCCAGGCCGACGGCAACCTCGAAGTCGTCAAGAGCGAACTCGCCGAGTTCGCCCGTGCCGCCGATGGCAACGACGACCTTCGCTCGACCCTCGGCAACAACCTGTTGCCTGCGGCCGTTCGTGGTCAGATCGTCGATGACCTCCTCGGGAACGCCGCCCCCAACACTCGTGCGTTGATCGGCATGATCGTCACCTCCGGTCGTGGTGGCCAGCTCTCCGAGATCGTCAACTCGTTCGTCGAGAAGGCGGCCTCGGGCGCAGGCAAGAAGGTCGCCACCGTCCGAACCGCTGTTCCGCTCTCCGACGATCAGCGTGCCCGCCTCGAGCAGGCACTCACGTCCCAAACCGGCAGCGACGTCGAATTGCACGTCATTGTCGACCCCTCCGTTGTCGGCGGCGCCATCACCACCATCGGTGATGCCGTGATCGATGGCTCGCTCCGTACCCGCCTGAACAAGATGCGCGAAGTTCTGTAGGCGCCAAGAACCTGTTAGAGGAAGAACACTTACATGGCACTTTCGTTTGATCCCGCCGATATCACTTCGGCCCTGCAGAAGAACCTCGACTCGTTCCAGTCCGACCTGTCGTCCAAGACCGTCGGTCGTGTGATCGAAGTCGGCGACGGCATTGCTCGCGTCAGCGGTCTCCCCGACGCCGCCGTCAACGAGATCCTTCGCTTCGAAGATGGCACCGTGGGCCTGGCCCTCAACCTCGACGAAGACTCCATCGGCGCCGTGGTGCTCGGTGACGTCGACGCCATCCAAGAAGGACAGGCCGTCGAGTCGACGGGCCAGATCCTGTCGATCCCCGTCGGCGATGGCGTGCTCGGCCGCGTGCTCAACGTGCTCGGTGAACCGATCGATGGTCGTGGCCCGCTCGAGAACGTGCAGCAGCGCCGCATGGAGATCCAGGCGCCCGGTATCACCGGCCGCAAGCCGGTGCACGAACCGATGCAGACCGGCATCAAGGCCGTCGACTCGCTGATCCCGATCGGGCGAGGCCAGCGAGAGCTGATCATCGGCGACCGCAAGACCGGCAAGACCACCATCGCCATCGACACCATCCTGGCCCAGAAGGGCCTCGGCGTGAAGTGCGTCTACGTGGCCATCGGCCAGAAGGCTTCGACCGTAGCCCAGACCGTCGAGATCCTCCGTAGCTTCGGCGCCATGGACTACACGGTGATCGTCATCGCCTCGGCCGGCGATCCCGCTCCCTTCAAGTACCTCGCTCCCTACTCCGGCTGCGCCATGGGTCAGCACTGGATGGAGAATGGCGAGCACGCCCTCGCCGTCTACGACGATCTTTCCAAGCAGGCCGAGGCCTACCGCCAGGTGTCGCTGCTGCTTCGTCGCCCGCCCGGGCGTGAAGCCTTCCCCGGCGACGTCTTCTACCTGCACAGCCGTCTGCTCGAACGGGCCGCCAAGCTCTCCGACGAGAACGGCGCCGGTTCGCTGACCGCTCTTCCGGTCATCGAGACCAAGGCCGGCGACGTCTCGGCCTTCATCCCGACCAACGTGATCTCGATCACCGATGGCCAGATCTACCTCCAGGACGACCTGTTCAAGTCGGGTATCCGCCCGGCGGTCGACGTGGGTATCTCGGTGTCCCGAGTCGGCTCCGCGGCCCAGATCAAGGCCATGAAGTCTGCCGTCGGTACCTTGAAGTCCGATCTGCAGCAGTTCCGTGAACTCGCCGCCTTCGCAGCGTTCGGTTCGGACCTCGACGCCGTGTCGCAGCAGCAGCTCGATCGGGGCTACCGCCTCACCGAGCTCCTCAAGCAGGGCATCAACGAGCCGGTTCCGGTGCAGGAACAGGTCGTGGTCCTCTACGCCGGCACCCGTGGCTATCTCGACACCGTCGAGGTCGCCGACGTCGGCCGCTACGAGGCCGGACTGCTCGAATGGTTCCGCAGCCGCCACGCCGACCAGCTGGCGCACATCGTCGAAAAGGGCACCGTCGCCGACGAGGAAGCCCTCGAGGCGGCCATCGCTGCCTTCACCGACCAGTTCGCTGGTTCGGCCTCCACTACCGAAGCCCCCGAAGCCAAGGACCAGGGAGCAGCGACCTCGAAGATGGTCGATGCCGCCAACACCCTGCCCGAGGCCGACGTGAGCCGAGTCAAGGACTGATCGCCAATGCCAGGTGGAGCCGAGCGAATTCTTCGCCGCCGTATCGGCAGCGTGAAGAACACAAAGAAGATCACCCGTGCCCAGGAGCTGATCGCGGCCACGCGCGTCGCTCAGGCTCAGCGGCGCGCCGCGGCGGCTCGTCCCTACTCCGAGCGCCTCACCGGCGTGATCGAGAACCTCGCCGCCGGCGGCGCATCGGTCGATCATCCGCTGCTTCGCCAGGCTGAAAAGGTCGAGCGAGTTGCCTTCGTGGTCTGCGCCGGTGACCGCGGCTTTGCCGGCCCGTACAACGCCCAGGTGTTCCGCGCTGCCGAGCGCGAAATCCAGGCGGTACGAGCCGAGGGCGGTAGCTACGAACTGATCAGCGTCGGCAAGAAGACCGCCGACTACTTCACCTTCCGTGGGTTCGAGATCAACACACACTTCGAGGGCTTCACGGCGAACCCCGGTTTCGAGAACGCCCGGGCCATCGCCCGAAAGGTGCGAGAGCTCTTCGATTCCGGCTCGGTCGACCAGGTCGAACTGATCTACACCGAGTTCGTCTCGATCGGCACCCAGAACGCCGTCGTACGGCGCTTCCTGCCGCTCGAGTCCACCGAGACCATCGCGACCGCCGGCGGTGGCGATGCGGCCGCTCTCGCCAGCTACGACTTCGAGCCTTCCGCCGAGGGCGTCCTCGAAGACTTGCTTCCTCGTTACGTCGAAGCTCGTCTCTACACCGCTCTGCTCGATGCTGCGGCATCCGAGCACGCCAATCGTCAGCGTGCCATGAAGGCCGCCACCGAGAACGCAGAAGAGCTCATCATCAAGCTTTCGCGGATCATGAACCGTGCCCGCCAGGAAGCCATCACCACCGAAATCATGGAAATCGTCTCCGGTGCCGAGTCGCTCAGCGCTGACCAAACCGATGACGAAGACCTTCTGCTCGACCACTTGCAGCCGGCGCACATCTTTCCCGAGCATCTCGGGCGACATGAGCACCGTCATCCAGACGCCTAAGACGCCTACCCAGGAGCATTGCACCATGACTGCCACCGAACCGCAGCTCAAAGACGGCCGCATCGTCGGTATCGCCGGCCCTGTGGTCGACGTCGAGTTCCCACCGGACTCGCTGCCGAAGATCAACACGGCCATCGAGTTCACCGTCGACGTCGCCGGTGAAGACACCATCGTTCGCGCCGAGGTCGCCCAGCAGTTGGGAGACTCCCGAGTTCGCGCCGTTGCCATGAAGCCGACTGATGGTCTGCGTCGAGGCACGCCCGTGCGCAACCTCGGCCACGGCATCACCGTGCCCGTCGGCGATGTGACCCTCGGACATATCTGGAACGTGATCGGCGAGCCGCTCGACGTGCCGGCTGAGTCACTCGACATCAAAGAGCGGTGGGAGATCCACCGTCACGCTCCGGACTTCGACAAGCTGGCCCCCACCAAAGAGGTGCTCGAGACCGGTATCAAGGTCATCGACCTTCTCACCCCCTACCTGCAGGGCGGCAAGATCGGCCTGTTCGGTGGTGCCGGCGTCGGCAAGACCGTGCTCATCACCGAGATGATCACCCGTGTTGCCTCGAACCACGGTGGTGTGTCGGTGTTCGCCGGCGTTGGTGAGCGCACCCGTGAAGGAACCGATCTCTTCATCGAGATGGGCGAAACCATGATGGGTGACGGCCAGACCTCGGTGCTCTCCAAGGCTGCCCTGTGTTTCGGCCAGATGGACGAGCCGCCGGGCGTGCGTCTTCGCATCGCCCTGTCGGCCCTCACCATGGCGGAATACTTCCGTGACGTGCAGGGTCAAGACGTGCTGCTGTTCGTCGACAACATCTTCCGCTTCGTTCAGGCCGGTTCCGAGGTGTCGACCCTGCTCGGTCGTATGCCATCGGCGGTGGGTTATCAGCCCACCCTGGCCGACGAGATGGGCATCCTCCAGGAGCGCATCACCTCGGCCGGCGGCAAGTCGATCACGTCGCTGCAGGCCGTGTACGTGCCTGCCGATGACTACACCGACCCGGCGCCGTTCACCACCTTCACCCACCTCGATGCCACCACCGAGCTGTCCCGCGACATCGCCGCCAAGGGCATCTACCCGGCCGTGGATCCGCTGTCGTCGACGTCGTCGATTCTCGCCCCCGAGGTCGTCGGCAACCGTCACTACCAGGTCGCTCGTCGTGTGCAGGAGATCCTCCAGCGCTACAAGGAGCTCCAGGACATCATCGCCATTCTCGGTCTCGACGAACTGTCCGAAGAAGACCGTGTCACGGTGAACCGGGCCCGGAAGGTCGAACGCTTCCTCTCCCAGCCGATGTTCGTGGCCCAGGTCTTCACCGGCCTTCCCGGCATCTTCACCCCGGTCGAGGAGACCATCGATTCGTTCGAGGCCCTGGTCAACGGAGACCTCGACGACCTGCCCGAGCAGGCCTTCCTCAACGTCGGTGGCGCCGACTCGGCCCGTGAAAAGGCCGAGAAGCTCCGCAAGGACGCGAGTTCCTGATGCCGTTCCAGGTCGAGTTCGTCTCTCCCGAGGCTGTGCTGTACTCGGGCCAGGGCACCCAGGTGGTTGCTCGTACCCGTGGTGGCGGCGACATCGCCTTCCTCGCCGGGCACGAACCGTTCATCGGCAGCTTGCAGCCGAGTGAAGTCCGAGTGACCGAGGCGAACGGCAACGTCTTGTCGTTCGCCGTGCGCTCGGGTTTCGTGTCGGTCACCGGGACCGAGGTCACGGTCTTGTCCGACGCCTCCACCCCTGCGGCCGAGATCGACGTTGCTCAGGCCCAGGCCGACAAGGCCGCGGCCGAAGCCGCGTTGGCGGCCAATGCCGACGACGCCTTCGCTCGTGAAGACCTCCGCTGGGCCGAGGTTCGCCTTCGGCTCACCGGCGCCGGTCAAGCGGCTCACTGATCCTCGTCGTCGCTTGCGGCGATGCCCCACACCCGGCCAGGTCTGCGCATGCGCAGATACCAGCCGGGTGTGGTGATTTTCGAGGCGCTGATCGCCGTTCCTCGAGACAGGGACCAACGTCCATTACCCCTGGCCTGGTTGGTTCGGTACGGTGTTGAGCCATGACTGATGTACGCCTCCGTCCCGAACGGAACCTCGCGCTCGAACTCGTCCGCACCACCGAAGCCGCCGCCATGGCCGGAGCCCGTTGGCTCGGCCGAGGCGACAAGCACGCCGCCGACCAGGCCGCGGTCGACGCCATGCGCCACGTGCTCGACGGCGTGGAGATGGAAGGCATCGTCATCATCGGCGAGGGCGAGAAAGACGAAGCGCCGATGCTGTTCAACGGCGAAGTCGTCGGCAACGGGCTGCCGCCCCACACCGACATCGCCGTCGATCCGATCGACGGCACCACCCTGACCGCCAACGGTCAGCCCGGCGCCATCGCCGTGATTGCCGCCTCCGACCGCGGCTCGATGTTCGACCCGGGCCCCTTCGTCTACATGGACAAGATCGCCGTCGGCCCGAGCGGAGCCGGCATCGTCGACATCCGCCTGCCCGTCGAGCGCAACCTGACTGCCCTGGCCAAAGCCAAGCGGGTGCAGGTGCAGGACCTCACCGCGGTGGTGCTCGACCGTCCACGGCATGCCGCTCTGATCGAAGAGATCCGCTCGACCGGAGCCCGTATCCGTCTCATCGGCGACGGCGACGTTGCCGGCGCCATCGCCTGTGCCGTACCGAACTCCGGCGTCGACATCCTCTTCGGTATCGGTGGCACACCAGAGGGCGTCATCACCGCCTGCGCCCTCAAGGGCATGGGTGGCGACCTCCAGGGCCGCCTCTACGCCCGAGACGACGACGAGCGAGCAGCAGCCGAAGAGGCCGGCTACGACCTCAACGCCGTGCTCACCATGAACGACCTCGTGCGCACCGACAACTGCTTCTTCGCCGCCACGGGCATCAGCACCGGCGACTTGCTCAAGGGTGTCACCTTCGATGGCGACACCATCACCACCCAGTCGCTCGTCGTGCGGTCACGTTCCGGTACGGTCCGAGTCATCGACGCCACGCACTCGATCCACAAACTCTCCGCCATCGCCGGCCCGCTCTGACATTGGAGCTGCTCCGCAGCTCCCGCCGCCGGCGATCTGGGTTTCCCGCTCGGAGCGTGCTTCGTCCCTTCGCACGCTTGACCGACGCTGACATTGGAGCTGCTCCGCAGCTCCCGCCGCCGGCGATCTGGGTTTCCCGCTCGGAGCGCTGTCCTTCGACGTTGACCGACGCGACAGGCTTCGATTCGGGAGCTCCCGTACGCTCAGCCGTACGGAGCCCCGAAGCTCGTGATGGATTGGACAGTGGCCCGGAACTTCGATAGCGACTCGGACGCGGTCGCCTCACGGCTCCGCCGACCTGGTCTTTGCGTCGGCGTCTGGTGTCGTCGGCCTCTGGAGTGATCGAACGGTGTCGGTCATGGTGGATGCATGACCGCTCGAAAGGCACTCGGCATCCTGTTGGGTCTCGCTCTTGCGGCGGTTGCGTGCCGCTCGCCGTCGGACTCGTCGAGTGCTGGGTCGTCGGTGACGGTCGAGCCCACCGCCGAGCCGCAGCCTTGGGCCTGGCAAGCCGATATCTGGCTCCGGGCGCTGGGAGAGGTGATCCCCGAGCAGGGTGGGCGGGCCTGGCGCTATTTCTGGGACCCGCATGTGGAGTGGGATGCGGTGTCGATCGATCGCGAAGGCCGGATCCTACGCGGCGACGAAGCCGTCACCATGATGGCGGTGCTGATCCCCAGAGAATCGCAGGCATCCCGGAGAGAGGCGGTGTTCCTCGATCGCGACGGGGCGGTGCTGCTCAATCGCTTCAGCTGGGAAGAGGCCAACATGAACTGGACTACGCCCTACCGAACCCCGGCCCAACTGGTGAACGTCATGTCGCCGATCGGTGTCAACGGAGCCGCGAAGGTCGTGACGGGCATGTCCGCCGATTCGTGGCGCGAACGCAGTGACTCGACCGCCGAGCCCGATGCGGCCGAGGCCTTTGCTGCCGCCTGGCTCGACGTTCGATCGGGTCGCGCTGCCCCCGAATCGCTGTACTCGCCGCAGGCCACGATCACCGATTCGATCGCCGGGGTCATCGCCAGCGGCACGGTGGAGGTTGCGACGCTGGTGCGACGCGAGGCGACGATCCACTGGACGACCGCGCTCGTCGGCGGGGAGGGCGACGACCCAGCCGATGTGGTGATGGAGGCGATCTACCCCTTGAGGACCGGACCCGGAGTGATCGATTCGCTGGTGGTCGTCATGGTGGGCGATGACGGGAACCAGTGCCCGGGACCGATGGCCATGGTTCTCGATGTCGCCGACGACCTGATCGAGAAGTCGACGCGGTATTGGGACTTGGAGAGGGCCCGTCGATGCCTCGAGGCCGACGAGCTTCCCGACGGCTGGTGGAGTCTCCAGAGCCTGGTCTTCGACGACCGATACGTGCCGTCGGAAGACCTCGCCACCCGCACCGGAACCGTGAGCGTCGGCGATATCGAGATCGACCTGTACAACAGCACCGACGAGCTCGAGGCCCTGATCGACTGGGCGATGCGGAGATTCGAGCAAGCGAGCCTCGAGATCCCCGATGTCCACTCGATTCGGTTCTCGGAATTCTCCGAGCCGTGTCACGACGTGAATGGCCGAGTCGAGTTCGGCAACGACGCCGCCGAGATCCTGTTGTGTCTCTGCGAACACGATCTGTCTGGCGATGGGATTTCGTACCACTCCGAGCTGGACTGCAAACACATCGTTCTCCACGAGTTGGCCCATGTGTGGATGCGACAACAACTCGACGATGCGACTCGCGAAGCGTTCCTGGCGTCGGTCGGGCTCGAGACCTGGGTCGATGGCGACATCATCCCCTGGCAGCGGCAGGGCCGAGAGGTGGCGGCAGAGACGATCGCCTGGGGCCTCCTCGACGAGCCGATGACCATGTACAAGATCGGGGCGCCAGAGGCGGAGACGCTCACCGCCGGCTTTGCCCTGCTCACCGGGCTGGCGCCATTGCAGCCCGCGGCCGGCTGATGCTCAGTCGGGGATGGTGATGCCATCGAGATCGGCCGATGGCGGGAACTCGAGGCCCATCGATTCCATGGTCTGCACCATGACCTCGCTGATGGCGAGGTCTCGGTACCACTTGCGGTCGGCCGGGATCACGTACCAGGGGGCGGCGTCGGTGCTGGTCTCGGCGATGGCATCTTCGAACGCCGCCATGAAGTCGCCCCAACGCTCGCGCATGGCCAGGTCGCCGACATCGAACTTCCAGTGCTTGCGTGGCTGGTCGAGGCGATCCTGAAGCCGTTCCTTCTGCTCCTGCTTGGAGATGTGAAGCATGATCTTGACGATCGTCGTCCCCTCGTCGGCCAGCAGTTCCTCGAAGGCCCGAATGTGTCCGTAACGCTGTTTCCAGCGCTCCTTCGGCACCAAGTCGAGTACCCGAACGACCAGCACGTCTTCGTAGTGGCTGCGGTTGAAGATGACCATCTCGCCGTTGCCGGGGACCTCGGCGTGGATTCGCCACAGGTAGTCCCTGGCCAGCTCCCTCTCGCTGGGCTTCTTGAACGACGCCACCCGAACCCCGGTGGGGTTGACCTTGTCGAACACATGGCGGATCGTGCCGTCCTTGCCGCCGGCGTCCATGGCCTGCAAGACCACCAGCAGCCGCTTGGTTCCCTGCGCCCACATCACCTCTTGGAGTTGTTCGAGACGAGCGTTGAGCTCGAGGGTGCGGGCTTCGGCCGCCTCTCGCTCGTCGGCGTCCCAACCGGGGGTGCCGCGGGTGTCGATCGAGGCAAGATCGACCTTCTTGCCTGGCTTCGCTCGGAGGTCGTCGATGGGAAAGCTCATGGGCAGATCTTGACATGCTCCGACTCAGAGATGCTGCAGGTCACGCGATACCGTTGCCATCTGTGATTGTCGCGGAGCTCGAGATCTACCACTCGCGGCCGATTGCGCCCACTCGGCGCATCGCCCTCGGTATGCGAAACCTTCCGATCGACCCCGCGCCGGGCGCCGGCGGGGTGCTGCTCGCCGGAATCCTCGCCCACACGGCGCCCAACGTCGAGGGTGACCTTCGCGAGCATCTGGTCTGGCTGCTCGAAGAGCTCGCCGCCGGTCGACGGGTGCCCCAGCCACGGGTTCGTCATCGCTACCAGGTCGACCAGGTCGGCTTGCTGCGCAGCACCCATCGGTTGATCGCCGAGGGTGAGCACCTCACGTTCGACTTCGAAGACGAACGAGGCAAACCGGTCCAGTTCGCCCTCGGCGCTCTGTACTGCGCCGGCAGCCTTCCGGCCGACGCTCGTGGGCCCGTCTTCGACGCCATGCGCGGTGCGCTCCTGTGGGGCCGTCCGGTCGACGAGCAGTTCATCTCTGCGGTGATGGGCGGGCGCACCGCCTCACTGATCGACCTCGAGTCGTGGAACGACCCCGTTGCCTGGGCGCTCGAGATCCTCGATCTCACCAACGACGACGGCGACGCCCCGAACAAGCGAGTGATCCAACGCCGCTTCCGCTCGCTGCTGCGAGAAGCCCACCCCGATCACGGTGGCGGATCCGACGAAGCGGCGAAGCGCATCGCCGACCTGACGGCGGCGCGCAAGATCCTGCTGACGTCATGACGACGCCGGGCGGTCTGGTGCTGTTCCACGGCGCCGGTGGTGACCGAGACCACCGCCTGTTCCTGCGGATGGAAGCCGAACTCCCGCTCCCGGTGGCTCGCTGCAATTTCCCGTATCGAGACAAGGGTCCGGGTCGTCGACCACCCGATCGCATGCCGAAGCTCATCGCCTCGATCCGGGAGCGATCCGATGAACTGGCCGATGGTTGGGGTGTGTCGCCGTTCTCGCTGGTCTTCGGCGGTCGCTCGATGGGTGGTCGGGCCGCCTCGATGGCGGTGGCCGAAGGGATGCCGGCGGCCGGGCTGCTGCTCCTGAGCTACCCGCTCCACCCGAGCGGCAAGCCCGAGAAGCTACGGGTCGAGCACCTTCCTGCGGTCGAGGTTCCGGGGTTGTTGATCCAAGGCACCCGCGACCCGTTCGGCACCCCCGCCGAGTTCGCAGACCACATGGGTGCCTATGCCGGCCCGCTCGAACCGTGTTGGCTCGAGGGAGCCAATCACGACCCCAAGCCGTCGTTCGACGACGAGATCATCGCGACGACCGCTCGCTGGCTCGCTGCGCTCTGACCCGTGGTGCCGTCGGCGGTGGCGGACACGCCCAACCGAGCCCCGGCAGTCGCTGTGACCGAGCGGAGCTGAGCCGGCTCACTTCGCCGGCGACGGATCGCTGGGATTGAGTTCCTCGAGTTCGACGTTCGCCGTTTCGGGGTAGACGAACAACACCAGCAGCGCCGCCAAGATCGGGCCCGCCGATCAGCACGGTGATGGCCGGTCCCAGGCTTCCCCAGCGTTCGGCCAGTTGGCCGGCGATCACCAGCCCGACGGCGCTGCCCGAGACGCTGACGATGTCGAGCCAGCCTCCGACTCGAGCCCGGGCCCGAGTCGGGAAGAGCTCGGTCTGGAAGCTGCGCAGTGCCGGATAGGAGGCTCCGAGGGCCCAGATGCCGGCGAGCGACAACAGCCACAGTGCGGCACCGTCGCTGAAGTACAGCGCCGCCGTGGTGAGTGTGCCGAGGAGCAGCGCCCAACCGCCGATGGGCTTGCGGCCGAATCGGTCGGCCAGGTAGCCGGCTGGGACGATGGAGAGCCCGACCGGGGTACCGATGACGAGCTGGTACAGACTGATCTTGGCGGCGCTGAAGCCCCGTTCGTCGAGGAGGTACTGGTTCTTGAGCTGGGACGCGGGGGAGAAGAACATGGCTCCGGCGAAGGCGGCAAAGGCCAGCAGCAGGAAGATGCGACGGTCGATGTCACCCGGTGCATGCTGCTGGTCGGCAGCAACGAAGCGTCGAGTCTCGGGCAGGTTGCGGGCAACCCACCACAGCACGGGGAGGAACACGGCGGACAGGGCGTAGACCCAGCGCCACCCGCCAGGGCTCGTGTCGGCGACGGGCAGGACCATGATGACGAAGCCGGCGCCCAAGCCCGATGCCATGCCCATGAGGCCGACACCGAGCGAGCGAACGCCGGCTGGCACCTCTTCGAGCACCGCCAGGCTCAGCAACGTGAGGAGCCCGGTATCGAATCCACGGGCGATGGCCTGCGTGGCACCGAGCACCACCATGTTGGTGGC
Source organism: uncultured Acidimicrobiales bacterium (assembly GCA_963698395.1). Lineage (GTDB taxonomy): Bacteria > Actinomycetota > Acidimicrobiia > Acidimicrobiales > SZUA-35 > JBBQUN01. The sequence continues at coordinate 100,310 of CAVOQQ010000003.1, read as the reverse complement.
GAGGGCCCCGGCGATGGTGAAGGCGATCGCTCCGAAGGTGAAGCCGAGGAGCAACGGTCGCCGACCGATCAGGTCGGCCTTGCGAATCAGCACGACCGAGACGATCACGCCGACGCGGATCGCGGCCAGGGTGTTGCTCTGGACGTCGTCGCCGACGTCGAAGTCTCGAGCGACGAACGCGATCGTCTGACTGATCACGACGCCGAGGTAGCCGGCCATGATCGAGAGAATCGACAGAAGCGACACCAGGCGAGTGGTCTGTTCGCCGATCACTGCCTGTGGCCACCACCAGCGTCCGCGTGGGCGGCGATCGGCGTCGGCCAGCGCCCGTTTCATCATCGGGTTGAAGAGGAACGGCCACAGGATGATGGCCAGCTTGAACACGATGGTCTCGTCGACCACGCGCCCGGTCGGCCGTTCGCTGTCCGTCGCCTCGTCGGGAGTCCCTCGGCTCGGTGCCTCGACCGTGGTGAGCGTCCGGCGGTAGTGGCCGAAGGGGCCGAAGTCCTGTTCGAAGACTCCCGGCGACGTCTCGACCTCGTTCAGGAGATCAGTGCGGCAGCGGAGGATCGAGTCGTCGTCGCCGGCCAGGTGGTGTCGGGTGGTGATCGTTGGCATGGGTGCTCAGCGAGCGTCGGTTCCGTCGTTCGATGAGGGACCGTCGGTGCCACTGCCGGCGGTGCGGTCGTTGACGGAGCTGGTCGCCGTGTTGTCGTCGCTGCCGGCTGCGGCCGCGAGCTGGGCCGACACCCGCCGGTTGGCCACCCAGAGCAACAGACCGATGAGGGCGAGCGGCAGTCCGACCAGCAGCGCTTCATCCCATCCACCCTGGTGAGCAAGGAGGCGAATGGGCTCGATTGTGCCGTGGTTGTCGCTGGTGTGCCCCATCGAGGCGACCGTCATCAACAGTGCTGGATTCACTGCCTGCCAGGGTACGGCGATACCGTGACCAGGGTGTCATCCGGGTCGTCTTTCCCGGGGCACGACGTCAGGAGCAACCATGTCCGAACCGAAAACGACATCGCCGCTCAGTGGCGGTACCTCCACGGGGCGCTCCGCTGCTGCGGCCGCCGCTCCTGCCGGTGCCAGCACCTCGACCATGGCCGAGAAGGTGGCCAAGGTCATCGAGGTCATTCGGCCTGCGATCCAGGCCGACAACGGCGACATCGAACTGCGTGACGTCGACACCGAAACCGGTGTCGTCACCGTCGAGCTCCTCGGCGCCTGTGTCACCTGTCCCATCTCCACCGGGACCCTCAAAGATGGCGTCGAGCGCATCTTGAAGGCCCGGATCGAAGGGGTGACCGAGGTTCGTCACGTCGGCGCAGCGCTCGTCGGCGACCGCACCATCGAGACCGGCACCAGCGTTTCCCTGTGAGGCCGCCGATCGATCTGCCGCAGCTGTACGCCGACGCAAAGGGCGGCAAGCGGGCCGCACTGGCTCGCCTGCTTTCGGTCATCGAGCGAGGAGGCGACGCGGCCCGAGAGCTCGGGCGCCTCACCTTCGCCGATGCCGGCAGCGGCTACACCCTCGGCATCACCGGAGCACCGGGCGCCGGAAAGTCGACCCTGACGGCTGCGCTCGTCGCCCAGATGCGCAAAGAAGACCTGCGCATCGGTGTTCTGGCCATCGACCCGTCGTCGCCGTTCACCGGTGGCGCGATCCTCGGTGACCGGGTACGGATGCAAGACCATGCCCTCGACGAGTCAGTGTTCATCCGCTCGATGGCCACCCGTGGTCACCTCGGTGGATTGGCCCTCGCCACACCCGAAGCCGTTCGGCTGCTCGAAGCGACGGGGCGTGACTACGTCATCATCGAGACGGTGGGCGTCGGTCAGGTCGAGGTCGAGATCGCCGGTGCGGCCGACACCACGGTGGTGGTGGTCAACCCCGGTTGGGGCGACGCCGTGCAGGCGAACAAGGCCGGGCTGATGGAGGTCGCCGACATCTTCGTCATCAACAAGGGCGACCGAGCCGGCACCGAGGACACTCGCCGAGATCTCGAGTACATGCTCGACCTGTCGGCCAAGGAAGGTTGGCGGCCTCCGGTCGTGGTCACCGTGGCCACCGACGGCAAGGGACTCGACGAACTCTGGGCCGCGGTCGGTGAGCATCGGGCCCATGTTGCCGCCTCCGGCGAACTCGAGGCTCGACGCAAGCTGCGGAGCAACGACGAGCTCACCGCCATCCTTCGGGAGCGGATCGAACAGCAGGTGCGAGACATCGAGGCCCGAGACGAGTTCGTCGGCCTACGAGATGCCGTTGCCGATCGATCCATCGCGCCGTGGGATGCAGCCACTCGGCTCCTCGGAGCCGACTGACCGCACCCGGCGATGCGTACCTCGATTCGATGGCGCGTGGCCACCGAGGGGTGACTTCGAACCGATCAGGCTCGCTTGAGGCTGTCGCGGATCTCGGTCAGCAGATCGACCTCGCTCGGACCAGCCTCTTCCTCGACCGGCTTGTTCATCGAGTTGTAGACCTTCACCAGGGCGAAGATGACGGACGCGATCATCAAGAAGCTGATGATGGTGCTGATCCAGGCGCCGACCAGAACTCGGGAGTCGCCCAAGTTGAAACCGATGTTGTCGAAGTTCGGCTGCCCGAAGACGGCAGCGACGATTGGCATGATGATGAAGTCGACCAGGCCCGTGACGACGGGCGCGAACGCCAGCGCCATGATCAGGCCGACGGCGGCTTCGAACACGCCACCCTTGTTGACGAAGTCTTTGAATTCTTGAATCACGGGTTTACTCCTCTTGCATCGCAACCGGCCGACTTGGCCGGATCTGCTTTTGACGCTGCTCGTCCTTCAGAAGTCGCGACATTCCGACGTTTCGGTCGGGTTTCTCGCCTCGAAGATCCGGGCACGGCAAGTGTCGCAGGTTCGTGACCGGCAAGCTGCGACGCACCACGATCGGCGTTCGGTCGTCGGCGCTCATCGCACGGTCGGGTCGCAACGCGGCCACCCGACGCCAGGCCATGGCACCGCCGCCGCCAGCGTCGGCAGCAGGAAAGATACGCTCGCTGCGTGGTCGCCGACGATGCAATGTGTTACATCCATCGAGATCGACCGGCAGCCGTCGGTTGCCAACGGTGCGACCGACCGATCTGTACCGAATGCATGCGCCCGGCATCGGTCGGGTTTCACTGCCCAGAATGTGCCAAGGCCGGCGCCCAGAAGGTGCTGCGGCCCGGAGATCTCGTCAACCGGCCGGTCGTCCTGTTCACCATCATGGGCCTGTGCGGTTTGGCCTTCCTCGGGCAGATGTCGAGCAACGACGTGCTCACCGACGATGGTCTGTTGTGGGGGCCGTATGTCGCCAACGGGGAGTGGTGGCGGATCATCACCAGCGGGTTCCTGCATTCGGGGCTGCTGCACATCGGGCTGAACATGTACGCCCTCTACCTCTTCGGGCAGAGCCTCGAGGCAGCGGTCGGCCGACTCCGGTTCGCCCTGATCTACGCCGGTGGCCTCGTCGGCGGTTCGCTTGCGGTCCTGGCCTTCAACTTCGGGCAGCCGACGCTCGGCGCGTCAGGCGCCGTTCTCGGCCTGGCCGGTGCCATGGCGGGTATTCTGGCGGCGCAAGGTCGGTCGATCTTCCAGACCGGGCTCGGCGGCATTTTCTTGATCAACCTGCTGCTGCCCCTGTTCCCCGGCGTTCGCATCTCCTTCTGGGGTCACTTCGGTGGCATCGCGGGCGGCTTCCTGGTCGCCGGCATCATCACCGTCGCCCAGCGTGAGTTCGGGCGCAACGCCAAGGCCATGAAGGTGGCCACCGGACTCGCCGCCGCTCTGGTCGTGATCATGTTCGCAGGAGCGATCGTCGTTGCCCGCGCCGGCGGGATCGTCTCCATCGACATCTGACTCGGCCCTCGGGCCCGACCGGGCTCGAGATCGATCGGCGCTCGAGCCCTTCAGGAACGAGCTCGGTAGACCGAGACGTGACGGTCGGCATCGTCGTCGAATGGCTCGTCGTGCCACCCCGCCAGTCGCTCGGTCAAGGCGAGCCCGGCTCGTTCGGCCATGGCGTCGAGCTGCGCCGGCGTCGTCCAGCGCAGCTGCCAGGGTCGCAATCGGATACCGCCCTCGGTGATGTCGACATGCTGCCCCTCGATGGTCTGGGCCCGTGGGTCGACCCGGGTGGCGCTGAGGACCAGCCGATCGACGCTCATGCGGGAGATGCCGATGGACTGGTCGAGGCTGTCGGCCAGCCCCTGTCCGGTGATGGCCTCGATGATCAGCGGTGCGCCAGGGACGAGGGCGGCGGCCACGCGGTCGAACAGCGACTGTTGCTGCTCGGGCGTTGGGAGGTTGAAGAGCGTGTTGAACGCGGCAAAGGGCCCCACCGATCGGACCGTGGATGGCCAGCGAACCGAGATCGGCGAGGACAGGAACCACATCGCCATCGGCGAGCGCATGCACGGCACGAGCGGCCATCAGCTGGTCGAGCATCGCTCGGGAGGCGTCGATGCCGATCACCGTCCGACCGCGGGCGGCGATCGGGAAGGCAAGGCGGCCGTCACCGACCCCCAGTTCGAGCACCGGCAGGTCGGAACAGCGGGCATCGACGAACGCGGCGGTCGACTCGGCGTCGGTGATCGAGCCGTACCACTGTGCGTAGACGTCGGCGAATGCCTCGCCGTAGGTGTCGGGGCGGAAACCATCCATCGCAGCTGCCTACCAGCTGAGACCGTCGCCCGCACCGTCGAGCGGGTGTCGTCGCCATGACTCGTCGCCGAGATCACGGGCCGTGGGATGCCTGGTCGAGGTGACGCATTGGGCCACAATGATCGAGTGACGGCCACGGATGCACCCGCACCCATCACGGATCGGCCACTCGGCGTCATCGACCTGCTCGATGGTGCTTTTCACGCGCTGCGGCAGCGGCCCCCGGCGCTCGTGCTCGCGGTGGCGTGGATCGCGATTCCGGCCGCCGTACTCCAGCTGGTCCTCGACACACGCGTGCTCGGCGTCGGTGCACCGACGTTCAACAATGGATTCGGTATCGGCACCGGTGACGGTGTGGTCACCGACTCGGTCGTGGTGCAGGTGCTGATCGGCTGGCTGGTGACCTCGTTGGCCGGTGTCCCCGTGGCTCGCATCGTCGGAGGCTGGCTGATCGGTCTCGACACCTCACCGATCGACGCGATCCGCTACACCCTGCGTCGGCTCCCGATCATCGGTGCCACGTTCGTGCTGAGCCACGTGGCCATCGTGCTCGGCATCGCCTTCTGTGTGCTTCCTGGGCTGTTCGCCTCCGTCGTGTTCTGCCTGCTGTCGCCGATCATCGCCATGGAGGAGGCGACCACGGTCAAGGCCGCACTGCTCCGATCGAAGCGGCTGGCTCGCTCGAACACCTCGGCGACGTTCGGATTGATCGTTTCCCTCTTCTTCACCGGCGCGATCATGCAGGGTGGCTTGTTCTTCGCGATCTCGCTGTTCTCCGGTCTCTCCGACAACGTCTCGCTGGCGATCACGACGGCCGCCACGCTGATCGGCCAACTCCTCATCTTGCCGCTCAACGGGGCAGCCATGAGCTTGCTCTATCTCGACGCGCGCTACCGGAACGAGGGGTTCGATCTCGAACTCCGGGCGCGATCGGCGTTTCCCCGTGGCTGACGCCGACTCGATCAACGACGCAGCCGAAGACATTCTCGGTCAGCCGCAGTACCGGGCACCCGAGCCCGGTGTGGTCCAGCGTTCGATCGACTGGATGGGCGAGCGGCTCCAGCCCGTCGGCGATGCGATCGGACGATTCCTGGAGTGGCTCGCAGGACTGTTCGACGCGTCGGCCGGCGGAGGAGCCGGAGCCGGGGGCGGCGGTTTCCTGTTCGGGTGGATCCTGCTCGCCCTCGCCGCCGTTCTGGTGATCTGGTTCCTGGTGCGAGTGATGCCGCGTCGCCGATTGGCGAAGAAGCCGAAGGACGAGCCGACCGTCGAACAGCGATCGCGGGACCGAACGACTCGCCGTGAATGGCTCGAGCGTGCGACGCAGGCCGAGGCGAACCAAGACTTCACCGGTGCGGTCCGCGCCCGGTATCGAGCGTTGGCCGCAGGGTTGGCCGATCGGCACGAGCTCGACGCCGACGAGGCCGTCACCAGTGGCGAACACCTTCGATCCTTCGATGCCGAGCCCCAACGCAAGGATCGGTTCGTGCGTGCGACGGATCGCTACGAGCGAGCATGGTTCGGTGAACAGCCCGTCGAACTGGCTGACTCGAGCGAACTCGAAGTGATCGATCGCGAACTCATCGACGGGGGGCGCTCGTGAGGCGGCGTGGCGCTCTCGTCTGGGTGGGTCTCTTCGTGGTCGCGGTCGTGGTCGGATTCATCGCTCGGCCCGGCCGATCCGATGGAGCTGCGCTGGACCCGACCTCGACCGCGCCCGACGGGACTCGTGCCCTGAGCGAACTCCTCGGTCGTTACGCCGATGACGTGGCGACCGCCGACTTCGACGATTCGACCGACACCGTGATCGTGCTCGAAGACGTGCGGGACTCGACGGTCGACGAGGCGCTCGAAGCATGGGTTCGTCGGGGTGGCAGTTTGATCTGGCTCGACAACCGATCCACCTTTGCTCCTCTTCGGCCGGCGGCGTCATCGGTGGTGAGCGCCGAGGGTGAATCGATCGACCTCGGCGAGTGCTCGATCGCTGCCATCGTCGATCTGTCGACCCTCACGGCACCGGGGATGCGGCTGTACGCCACCGACGAGGCGTCGGCCGTCTGCTTCGCCGGCGCCCCGGCCGGGTCGGTTGGCGGCACGGCTGCCATTGCCCAGTTCCGGCTCGAACGAGGTCGAGTCACGGTGCTGGGTGCGGCCACGCTGGTCGACAACGAGCACCTGGCCCAAGCCGACAACGCGGCGCTCATCGTTCGACTTGCCACCGCCGACGGCAACCGCCGGGTCGCGCTCGTGCACCCCTCGACGATCACGATGGGACCGGCCCTCGACTCGGGCTCCGGGCTGTTCGACCTGATACCCGCCCGGGTCAACGTCTTCCTCGCCCAGCTCGTCGTGGCCACCGGGATCTGGCTGTGGTACCGCGGACGGCGCTTCGGCAAGGTCGTCGACGAGGCCCAACTGGTCGAGATCCCTGCATCGCTGCTCGTGCGTTCGGCAGCCGAGCTCCAACGCCGGGCCAAGGGCGACGAGTGGGCGTCGGCCACGCTCCGTTCGGACTTTGCCGCTCGGCTCCGTCAGGAACATCGCCTGGGGTCCGACACCTCCGCCGAGGTCGTCGTGTCGACCGTGGCCCAGCGCACCGGTTACCCGATCGAGTCGCTCGTACCGATCCTGGGTGACGACCGTGGGCTCTCGCTCGCCGAACTGCTCACCGCCATCGATCAGGCCACACCCCATGTCTTCAGCCAGGCGCCGGTGTCGGCCGCAGCGCCCATCCGTCCTTCGCCTTCCTCAGGGAGCTCATGATGACCGACCAGCCAGTGAACGCCGTTCCGGCGCAAGCACAGTTCCACGCCATCCGTGACGAGGTCGGGAAGGTGGTCGTCGGGCAGAGCGGCGTGCTCTCGGGCTTGCTGTGCGCGCTCCTGGCCGACGGGCACGTGCTGCTCGAGGGCGTGCCGGGCGTGGCGAAGACCCTCCTGGTCAAGTCACTCGCCGCATCGCTGAGCCTCGAAGCGGCCCGAGTCCAGTTCACCCCGGATCTGATGCCGTCGGACGTGCTCGGACAGATGGTCTATGACCGTGGTGACTTCCGGTTCCGAGAAGGGCCGGTGTTCACGAACCTGCTGCTCGCCGACGAGATCAACCGCACCCCACCAAAGACCCAGGCTGCGCTGCTCGAGGCGATGGAGGAACACCAGGTCTCGACCGACGGAACCCCTCGGCCGCTGCCCGATCCCTTCATCGTGATCGCAACCCAGAACCCGATCGAGCAGGAGGGCACCTACCCGTTGCCCGAAGCCCAGCTCGACCGGTTCCTCTTCAAGCTGATGGTGGGCTATCCCACTCGTGACGAAGAGGTCGAGGTGCTTCGGCGCCACCATCACGGCCTCGACCCACATGACCCGCTGGCGTCGGGCGTGCGCATGGTGGCCAATGCCGGTTCGCTGGCCACCGCTCGGATCGAGGTGGGGAAGGTGACGGTCAGCGAGCCCGTACTCGCCTATCTCGTCGATCTCACGAGGGCGACCCGAGTCGCACCATCACTGGAGTTGGGCGTTTCGCCCCGCGGCGCAGCGGCACTGCTCAAGGCCTCCAAGGCGTGGGCGTGGCTGTCGAACCGGGCATTCGTGACGCCCGACGAGGTCAAGGCGATGGCGAAGCCGACCCTGCGCCACCGTGTGCGGGTCCGCCCAGAGCTCGAGATCGAGGGGCTGACCGCCGACGACGTGCTCGACGGCATCCTCGCCCAGGTACCGGCTCCCTGATGATCTCGATGGGGTGGCCCATCCCCACTCGCCGTGCCGCCATCGTGGCCGTGCTGGCCGGCGCGTCGGCGCTGGTCGTGCCGATCGCGCTCAGCAGCGATGCGTGGGCGGGCTATTGGGTGTTGGTCAACCTCGGCCTGGTCGTGGTCTTCCTCCTCGATCTGGCGCTGGCGCCGAGTCCCAAACGGTTCGAGGTCGAACGGGTCCATCCCAGCGCCGTCACGATCGGTGCGAGGGCGTCGATCGGTTGGGACATCAGTCAGCGTGGCGGGCGCAAGGCGGTCGTGCAGATCGCGGACGAGTTCGCACCGTCGCTGGGCGCAGAGACCCGCCGAGCGAGCGTGAACGTTCCGGCGAACGGTGTCGGGTCGGCTCGAACCTGGTTCCGGCCGATTCGGCGCGGCCGGTTCCTGCCGAAACGTGTCGTGCTACGAACCAAGGGTCCTCTCGGGTTGATGGCGCGACAACGCAACCTCGACGTCGAGACGACGCTGCGGGTGCTGCCGCTGTACCGATCGGCCAAACAAGCCGAGTTGGCGACCAAGCAGGCCAGACTCCAGCAGATCGGCCTGCGCTCCGCTCGAACGCGCGGCGGCGGAACCGAGTTCGACCATCTCCGAGAGATGACGGCCGACGACGAGACCCGCCGTATCGACTGGGCTGCCACGGCGCGATCGATGCGCCCGGTGGTCCGCAGCTATCGAGCCGAGCAGAACCAGAGCGTCTTGTGTCTGCTCGACTCGGGTCGGGTGATGGCCGGCCGGATCAACGCCATTCCGCGCTTCGAGTACGGCATGGATGCCGCCATGCTCCTGGCCGATCTCTCCACCGGGCTCGGCGATCGGATGGGATTGATCGCCTTCGACCGGACGGTGCACACGACGATCGAGCCCTCGAACCGGCGAGCCCAGCGAGCAGTGGTGGCCGAGCGGCTCTTCGACGTCGAACCGGCGCTCGCCGAGAGTGACTACCGCTCGATGGTCATCCACGTCGCTGCCCGCTACCGCCGCCGGCACATGCTCGTCCTGTTGACCGAGCTCACCGAGGAAGTGGTCGAGTCCTTCGTCTTGCCGGCTCTCCCGATCCTGACCCGCACCCATCTGGTGGCGGTGGCCTCGGTGCAGGACCCCGATGTGCTCGCCTGGGCCCACAGCGGTCGGGCCGATACCGAGGGAGCCTTTCTTCGGGCATCAGCCATCGAGGCCATCGCTGCTCGGCGCCGGGTTGCCGCCCAGCTTCGGGCCAAGGGGGCGCTGGTGGTCGACGAGGGACCGGATCGGTTCAGTGGTGCCCTCGGCGAGCTCTATCTCGAGGCGAAGGCCATCGGGCGGTTGTAGCCACCCGGGAGCCGGGTCGGGCTGTGTCACTGGATTGGGCTGTGTCACTGGATTGGGCTGTGTCACTGGATCGGGCTGTGTCACTGGATCGGGCGGGGCGCCGGCTCAGTCCAAGCCATCGAAGGCCGCGGGATAGATCACCTCGCCCCGAAGCGCCGGATCGTCGGGGTCGTAGGCCGAGAGCAGTCGCACCTGTGCCGCCTCGGCCGGCGCCCAGTCCGGTAGGTGGATCTCGATGCCGTAGCGCCTCGAGTGTTCGAACCCCAGCTGCGAGTAGTAGCCCGGGTCGCCTTCGAGGATGACCAGCGGTTCGCCCCGTTGGTCGGCGATCGCGGTCACCTCGTGGACGAGCGCCGACCCGATGCCTGTTCGCTGCCGATCCGGCGCAACGGCAAGGGGCGACAGCATGACGATCGGGCGGGTACCGCGCTCGTTTCGCAGGAGGGCGTTGCTCACCATGACGTGGCCGACGATGTGGCCGTCGAACACGGCGACGAGCGCCATCGATGGTTGGTACCCCGGCGACGCCCGGATGCGATCGACCAGCTCGGCTTCGGCCGGCGAATCGAAGGCGCTCGCGACGACTCGGCGGATGGCCGGGTGGTCGGCGGGGGACTCGGGTCGAATGGTGAGCTCACGGTTCGGGCGATGCATCGGCACGATTCTTGCCGATCGGGTGGGCTCGTGCGGCCACTTGGTGGTCGGGCTCAGATGCTCAGCGCCTGGCGGGCTCGAACGCCCTCGAGTGATTCGGACGCAAGACCGGTGAATCCGAGTGCGGCAGCTCGACGGCCGAAGGCGACGATGTAGGCGACGAAGACGACCTCGACGACGATGCCGATCATGACGCGGGGGATCGCCGGCAGCCCCGGCGTGACGAATCCCTCGATGAACCCGGCGAGGATGAACACGAGGATCAACCCGATGATGACGACGACGGCTCGACGGGCCTCTTCGGCGAGCGCCGCAGCTCGGTGACGGTCGCCCGGCGCGAGCATCGCAAAACCGATACTCATGCCCGCGGCACCGGCCAACACGATGGCCGACAGTTCGAGCAGTCCGTGCGGAATGATGAGACCGAAGAACTTCGATTGCTGACCGGCGGCGATGAAGACTGCCCAGGCCACGCCGAGGTTGGCGCCGTTGAATGCGAGGATGAAGAGGGTGCCGACGCCGAAGAGGATGCCGGCGCCGAACGCGGTGAACGACACCTGGATGTTGTTGAGCAGCACCGCACTCGCGAACTGGGCTGCCGGCTCGGAGCTGTAGTAGTCCTCGAACTCTTCGTCGACGTACGCGGCTCGGCTGGCCTCGTCGTCGAGGGCGTTGAGCGAAACGTCGTCGTTGCCCAACCAGAGCCCGATCGCTGCGGCCGGCAGGAACGTGACGAGGGCCGCCACGGCCACCACCTTGCGAAGGTGCCACACGGCGGCAGGGAAGAAGATGGTGAAGAAGCGGCGGAACGTACTCGCCGGGCTCGATGTGCGCCGATAGAGCACCGCGTTGGCGTTGGCGACCAGCGTCGTGAGCTCGGCGGTGAGCTCTGGGTTGTCGTAGTGGCCGCGAGCGAACGACAGCTGGCTCGACGCCCGCTGATAGAGGCTCAGGAACTCCCGCACCTCGTCGCTCGAGAGTGCGGAGGGCCGGCCGGCCACCTGGCTCGTGAGTTGCGCCAGGCGGGCCCAGCCAGGTCGATTGGTCACGAGATACCGGTCGATGTCCATGCGGGAACCTACGCTAGACGCCGTGTCCGGAACTGGGTCGTATGAGAGCACGACGAGGGGGCCGACGGTCGGCGATGCCCGTCCGGCGAGGGCCCTGCACCACTCGTCGGTGGTCACGCCCGAAGCAGTCCTGCTCGAGTTCAGGGCGGCGGGTCTGGGGTCGCGGATCCTGGCAAAGGCGCTCGACGCCATCCTCCAGACGATCGTGCTCAGTTTCGCCCTCATACCCTTCGGGTTTCTCGCCGCCGGGTCCGATGTGCTCGCCGCGGTCTACCTCGGCGTGGCCAGCTTCGTCGTGCTGTTCGGGTATCCGGTCTCCGAGGCGTTCATGTCCGGTCAGACCCCGGGCAAGAAGGTGCTCGGCATTCGTGTCGTGACCACCGAGGGCGGGCCCGAGCAGTTCCGCCACGCAGCGATTCGTGCACTGATCGGCACCGTCGAGTTCGGACTCCCGCCCGGCGGCGCCGTCGCCATGGTGGCCGCGCTGGTTTCGAGACGGAGCCAACGAATCGGCGACATGGCGGCAGGAACCATCGTGGTGCGGCTCGAACGAGCGATGCCGCAGCCGGTCTTCTTCCCCGTCGTGTGGGGACACGAGCAGTTCAGCGAGCGTTTCGACGCCGGCGGGATGTCGAACGATCAGTTCGCCGTGCTGCGGGACTACATGCTTCGCTACCGGCTTCTCTCGGCCGACGCCGCTCGACACCTCGCTCAGGTGCTGGCCGAGGGGCTCCAACGCAGCGGCGCAACGCCCCGGCCGCCGCAGATGAGCTACGAGCACTACCTCATGGCTGCCGTGTTCGCCTACCAGCGCCGATTCTCCTTCGCCGACGGTTCGACGCAGGCACCGGTGTTGCCGATGTTTTCCACCACCTATGGAGCCGGGTTCACCACGGTGGCGCCACCGCCTCCCGGGTATGGCCGCCCGGTGGTGGACCTACCGCCGCCGGGAGCCGGCCCGGTGCCCAACTCGCCGCCGCCGATGTCGCCACCGCCGCCCATGTCTCCCCCCATGTCGCCCCCGTCGCCGATCTCTCGGTCTCCTGGGTCCTGACCGCGCCGGGTCCGGGGGATCGATCGGCGACCCTGGGTGATCAGCGAGGCCCCGATAGCCTGGCTCGATGGCGCACTACCTCGATCACTCGGCCACCACGCCGCTGCGCCCCGTTGCGATCGAAACGATGATGCGCCTGCTCACCGGCCAGCCCGGCAACCCCTCTGGCGCCCATCGATTCGCCCGCGACGCCAACCGGGTACTCGACGACGCGCGCGAGCAGATGGCCGAATTGCTGGCGTGTGACGCCGGTGACATCGTGTTCACGGCCGGGGGCACCGAAGCCGACAACATGGCCGTGCTCGGTGTTCTCGACGCCAGAGGCGGGCGAGCGGTCTGCTCCGCCATCGAGCATCACGCCGTACTCGAACCGGTGGAGCACCGGCGGGGCCTGGTCTGCCCGGTCCGTCCCAACGGCCAGATCGATCTCGTCGCGCTCAGGTCGTTGCTCGAGAACGCAGCGACCGACTCGGTCGACGATTCGTCTCAGGCGATCTCGGTGGTGTCGGTCATGACGGTCAACAACGAGACCGGCATCGTGCAGCCCATTGCCGAGGTGGCGAGAATCGTCCGCGAGGTGGCACCGCAGGCCGTGCTGCACACCGATGCCGTCCAGGCCCTGTCGTGGCTCGACCTCCGCACCATTGCGCCGCATGTCGACCTGCTCTCCCTGGCTGCGCACAAGTTCGGCGGCCCACAGGGTGTCGGCGTCCTCATGGTGCGCAGGGGAACCCCGATCGCCGCCCGCACCATCGGCGGTGGACAAGAACGCGAACGACGCAGCGGCACCCAGAACGTGGCCGGCATCGCCGCCATGGTCGCCGCAGCGGTCGAGGCCGACGCCACCCGGCCGGCGATCATCGGCCGCCTGTCGGCCCTTCGAGATCGGCTCGTCACCGAACTGGTCGACACCGTCCCCGGCACCCACGTCTCGGGAGTGATCGACGGCGTCGAACCCGAGCGAGTGGCCGGTATCGCGCATCTCTGCTTCGACGACATCGAGAGCGAGGCCCTGCTCTTCCTGCTCGAGAAACACGATGTCTTCGCGTCCGCTGCCTCCTCGTGTGCGAGCGGTGCCATGGAGCCGTCCCACGTGCTGGCCGCCATGGGTCTGGCCCGAGAGCTCGCCTTCGGGTCACTGCGTCTGTCGCTCGGCCACCCGAGCGTCGAAGCCGATGTCGACGCCGCCATCGCAGCGGTCGGACCGGCGGTCCAGCGACTACGAGAGCGAGGCTGACATGCACACCTCGCCCGCCCCCGAGTGGGGGAACTGAGATGGCCGAGATCCTCGTTGCGATGTCCGGCGGCGTCGACTCGTCGGTCGCCGCCGCGCTGCTGGTCGAGCAGGGCCACCAGGTCACCGGGGTCACCCTCAAGCTGTGGGGTGGTGAGAGCGATTCGGGCTGCTGCTCGGTCTCCGACGTGGATGACGCCCGTCGGGTCGCCCAGCAGCTCGGTATCGACCACCACGTGTTCAACTTCGGCGACGAGTTCCTCGAGTTCGTGGTCGATCCGTACGTCGCCGACTATCAGGCCGGTCGCACCCCGAACCCCTGTGTCGAATGCAATCGCCACATCAAGTTCGACAAGCTCCTCCGGCGGGCCGACGCCCTCGGCTTCGAGCTCGTCGCCACCGGTCACCATGCTCGCATCGTCGAGGACGCCTCGGGCGTTCGTCGCTTGGCCCGAGGCGAAGACGAGGCGAAAGACCAGTCGTACGTCTTGCACATGCTCGACCAGCATCAGCTCGCCCGTCTGCTGCTTCCGGTCGGCGACATCACCAAGGACCGGGTTCGTGAGCTGGCCACCGAGCTCGGACTCCGCACGGCCGACAAGCCCGACAGCCAAGACGTCTGCTTCATCCACTCCGACGGCGGTCGCGAGAAGTTCCTCGGCGATCGCATCCCGCTGACTGCCGCCGACATCGTCGACACCGACGGCGCCGTCGTCGGCCACACCACCTCGGTGCAGTTGGTCACGATCGGACAGCGGAAGGGCCTCGGCCTGGCCGGCAACGCCGAGCGCAACTACGTCATCGACATCGACCCGACCTCGCCGAAGGTCACGGTCGGTCCGCGCGAGCTGACCCGAACCGACCTCACGGCGCTCTCGGAACTGGCGTGGACCGCTGAGCCGGTCCTCGGCCAGGTCATGATCCAGGCTGCGGCGCACGGGCGGCGGGAACCCGGTGTGGTCGAGCCCGGCATCAACGGCGCGGCCGTCGTCCGGTGGGTTTCGCCGCACACTCGTATCGCCGCCGGTCAGTCGGTGGTGTTCTACGTCGGCGATCAGGTCGTCGGCGGCGCAACGGCGGAATGAGCCGTTGACGAACCGTGCGGGCGCGTCCAGTGCCGAGATCGACGCCGCTGTTGCTGCGCTTCGGTCCGGAGGAGTGATCGGGCTCCCGACCGAGACGGTGTATGGCCTCGGGGCCGACGCCAGCAACGAGGCCGCCGTGCAGCGGGTCTTCGACACCAAGGGCCGCCCGGCCGGTCACCCGCTGATCGTCCACATTGCGTCGGCCGCGCAGCTGAGCGAATGGTCCCGTGGCGAGGATGTGCGAGCCAGTGCGCTCGCCGAAGCATTCTGGCCGGGTCCCCTCACCATCATCGTCGAGTCGTCGGGGCGAGCGGCACCCTCGGTCACCGGTGGACGGACCACCGTCGGTGTGCGGGTGCCTGATCACCCGGTGGCGCTCGAGTTGTTGCGTCGATTCGGTGGGGGCGTTGCCGCCCCGTCGGCCAACCGATTCGGACGAGTCAGCCCCACCACGGCCGAGCACGTGCGAGCCGATCTCGGCGACTCGGTCGATGTCATTCTCGACGGCGGGCCCTCGAAGGTCGGCGTCGAGTCGACCATCGTCGAAGTGGTTGGCGAGGTCCCGGTGCTCCTGCGACCGGGTGGGGTGTCGGTCGAGGCGATCGAGGCCGTGCTCGGTGAACGAGTCCTCGACGATCGAGGCGGTGAGTCGCGAGCCGCAGGCATGATGGCGTCGCACTATGCGCCCGATGCGCCGGTCGTCGTCGTCGAAGGAATCCCCGCTGCCCCCGGCATCGCCGGTGCCGGGGTGCAGGTGATCGCACCGGTGGGAACACCAGGAATCGATCCCGAACGTGCAAACACGCAGTGGTTGCCGGCCGACGCAACGGGCTACGCCGAAGGTCTCTACGCTGCGCTCCGTAGGGCCGACCACGCCGACACGCCGAGCATCCTCGTGGTGGCCCCGCGGGAGCCGGGCGATCTGCTTCCTGCGATCATGGATCGTTTGGCCAAGGCCAGTGCGCCGCGCTGAATCCCTGTCGCTCCGTGCTGTGCTCTGTCGCTCTGGCGTCGCTTCGCCCGCAATGCGTGGCGATCAGCGAATCCGGACCGACGGGGTGCTCCGGTCGAGCAGTTGGTAGTGGGGTGCACGGTGGTTGCGTGGCCGCAGCACCAGCACCGCCACGTCGTCGGTGGCGTCGTCGCCGACACTCTCGACCAGCTTGCTCGCGATGTCACGGCATGGTTCCCGCATCTCGCGTTCGGCCTGGGCGATGACCCGACGGATGCCGTCGTCGATCATCTCGCCACGCCGCTCCACCAGACCGTCGGTGTAGAGCACGATCAGGTCGCCGACGGCGAATTCGAACGTGCCATGGGCGTTCGGCGTTCCGAAGCCGAGCGGTGGACGCCGGCCTTGCTCGAGCATCGTACTGCCACCGTTTGGCTTGATCAGCAGCGGCGGCGGGTGGCCGGCGCTGGCGATGCGACCCGTCGTCGATCCGTCGAGCATCACCACGGTGAGCGTGGTGAGGGCCGCGCCGGGCAGTTCCCGAGCGAAGGCGTCGAGCGCGTCGAGTACCTCGCCCGGCTCGTCGCACGCACGGCTGAGCGCATTGGCGGCCGCTCGGAGTTGGCCCATCACGCCGATCTGCGTGACACCGTGGCCGACGACGTCGCCGACGATGGCGACGACCTGGTTGTCGGGACGATCGATGAGGTCGTACCAGTCACCGCCCAGTCGAAAGACGTGGTTGTGGGCCCGGTACTCTGCGGCGGCCTCGGTGCATCCGATCGCCGGCAACGACTGGGGGAGCAGCAGACGTTGGAGCGCGATCAGTCGATCGCGCTCGGTGAGCTCGAAACCATCGGTGGTCGGCGTGGTGGTCATCGGGTTACTCCGTCTCGTCGCACGAGGGTGGCCTCGGCGTGGCGGGCCGATCCGCTGGAGCCGATCATCCGATGGTGATGGCGCGGGTGCGGGCTTCGGCGAGCACCCTTCCCGGCCGGGTGGGGGAGAAGAGGAACTCCGTGGCGGTGGTGGACTCGACCTGTCCCTTGACCCGAAGCGCGGCGGGCATCGGATCGGGCAGACGGAGCGAGAGTGCGAGCCCCAAGGCTCCGGCGGTCAGGTCGACCGGCCCATTCGCTGCGCCTCGGTTGGATGGCCGGTCGCCGTCAGGGTCGCCGGTTCGAGCTGGGCCGAGGGTCGGCTTGATCTTGCGTTGCACGAGCAGGGATTCGGCCAGTGACCAGTAGTCGTGGATCACGAAGCCAACCGGAACGAAGACGACCCAACGGCGGGCGAGTTGATGCAGCGAACGAACGCCGGTGACCGCCAGGAAGGCGCCGACGATGGTGAGCGGAACGCCGACGAGCCAGTTCTCTGCCGCCAGGAACAGCGGGCCGCTGATGACGCCGACGAAGACGGCCGACCATGCCAGATAGAGGGGGCCGATCAGTACCGATGCCGGTGGCCGCAGCGCCATGCGTTTCTCTGCCCCGTAGGCCGATCCGTTGATCATCGGTTCGCCGGTGGTCGGGAGGAACGCAACGGCGTTGACAGCGAGGCCGCCGAGTACGGCGATCAGGACACTCACCGGCCATTCGCCGGCGGTGACGGCACCGAGCAGGGGAGCGACGACGGTGGCCGGAGCAATCGTGCGCAACAGGGTGAGGGTGACCGTCGAGGGGGCCATCACCGAAACCAGTCCGACGAACCAGGCGGCCCAAGCGCCCACCTCGACCAGGGTCTGCACCGGGGTGCTGCGGGCGTCGACGGTGGCGAGGAGGCCGGGGCCGACGAGGAGCGGGAGCACGAACCACACGACACGAATCGGCCAGAGTCCGCCGCGCTCGATGAGCGCCGGCAGGGTCGTCGGCGGTGAAACGGTGGTCATCGTTCCATTCTGCCCCGCACAGGCAGCAGCGCGACAGCCAGGGGTCGTCCGTGACGACCACCACATCGCCGAGCCCCTCCGACGCCGGTGCCGAGCTCGGTGTCCGCCTCGCCGTGAATGTCGCACCAGCGATCTACGCTCTACCGCTGTGAACGATCACACCGGACCGGATGGCTCGACGGGCGACAGCGACGCTCCTTCGGGCAGCGACGCTCCTTCTGGCAGCGACGCTGTGACGGGCAGCGACGCTGTGACGGCCGACGCTGCGGCTCGGATCGATGAACTGCGAGCGCTGATCGCACAGGCGAATCGCGACTACCACGAGCTCGACGCGCCACAGATCCCCGACGCCGACTACGACGCACTCGTCCGCGAGTTGCAGGCACTCGAAGACGCCAATCCCGATCTCGCCAGCGAGACCTCACCGACCCAGGCGGTCGGTGGTGCGCCGTCGGCCTCCTTCGCCCCGGTCGAGCACCGCGTCCCGATGATGAGCCTCGACAACTCATTCGATCATGCCGAGCTCCGAGGATGGGCCGAGCGCATGGCACGGTCGCTCGAGATCCCCGGCGACGACCTGCCGGTCGGCTACTTCTGCGAGCTCAAGATCGACGGCCTCGCCCTCTCGCTCCGCTACGAGAACGGCGTGTTGGTGCAGGGGGCCACTCGTGGCAACGGTCGAGTCGGCGAAGACATCACCGCCAATGTGTCCACCATCGCAGTGATCCCCACCGAGCTCGACGGCGCCCCGCCGGTGCTCGAAGTACGCGGCGAGGTCTACCTTCCGGTCGCCGAGTTCGACGCGCTCAACGAAGCGCAAGAGGCGGCGGGCAAGCCTCGCTATGCCAATCCGCGCAACACCGCTGCGGGCAGCCTGCGTCAGAAGGACCCCTCGGTCACTGCGTCCCGCGGGCTGGCGTTCTGGGCCTATCAACTGGGTGAGGTCGTCGACGGCCCCGAACTCGCCACACAGGGCGAGGCGCTCGACTGGCTCGCTTCGATGGGGTTCCCCGTGAACCCCGAGCGTCGGGCGGTGCGCACCATCGACGAGGTGATCGCCTTCACCGATCACTGGCACGAGCACCGCCACGACCTCGAGTACGAAATCGACGGAGCGGTGGTGAAGGTCGATTCGTTGGTGGCGCAGCGTTCCCTCGGCTCCACGGCTCGTGCCCCGCGTTGGGCCATGGCCTACAAGCTCCCGCCCGAAGAGAAGACCACCACCCTGCTCGACATCCAGGTGTCGATCGGCCGCACCGGCAAGGCAACGCCGTTCGCCGTGTTGGCGCCGGTCGTCGTGGCCGGTTCCACGGTGCAGATGGCAACGCTGCACAATGCCGATCAGGTACGTTTGAAGAACGTCCGCCCCGGTGACACCGTCGTCGTTCGCAAGGCCGGAGACGTCATTCCCGAGGTGCTCGGTCCGGTGCTGTCCGAGCGACCCGCCCACCTTCCCGAATGGCACTTCCCCACTCACTGTCCGTCATGCGGGTTCGAGCTGGTTCGCCCCGAAGACGAGGCCCACACCTTCTGTATCAATCCGGCATGTCCGGCTCGTCAGCAGACCCAGATCGAGTACTTCGCCTCGCGTGGCGCAATGGACATCGACGGCATGGGCGAGAGCCGGATCGCGCTCTTCATCGAGCGGGGGACCATCGCCGACGTCGGTGATCTCTACTCCATCGACTGGGACGAGGTCGCCCAGTGGGAGGGATTCGGGCAGGCAACGATCGACAACCTGGTGGCGGCCATCGACGCCACCCGCGATCGTCCGCTTGCCAATCTGCTCGTCGGGCTCGGGATCCGCCACCTCGGTCCGAGCGGCGCAGCCAGCCTCGCAGCAGGTTTCGGCCATCTCGACGCGATCATGGCGGCGTCGGTCGCCGAAATGGCCGCACTCGATGGGGTCGGACCGGTCATCGCCCGTTCCACCAAGGAGTACTTCTCGAGCGAGGGGGCGCAGGCGCTCGTTGCGAAACTGCGAGACGCCGGTCTCAACTTCGAGGGACCCGAGGTGGTCGACGTTCCCCAGACCCTGGCCGGGATGTCGATCGTCGTCACGGGTTCGCTCGAAGGTTTCTCCCGAGACGGCGCAGCCGATGCCATCAAGTCCCGGGGCGGCAAGAGCCCCGGCTCGGTCTCGAAGAAGACCACGGCGGTGGTGATCGGGTCCGAACCCGGCACCTCGAAGGTCACCAAGGCGGAGGAGTACGGCATTCCCATGATCGATGAGTCGGCGTTCGTCGCACTGCTCGACACCGGCGTCCTTCCGGGGAACGACGCCGCAGAGGGGTCGCCGACCGATTAGCCCCGCCGCCGAATCGGCAACGAGTCGATTCCGCCGACAGTCGACACGAGGGGTTGGTCAGAGAGCGTCGAAGTCGAACGGCCCGTACTGGCGGCAACCATTGGGACCCTGCTCGATCCGGTAGACGCAGGCCGAGACCGTGTTGCCCTCGGGACGGAGAAGACGACCGTTGGGGCAGTCTTCCTCGGGTCCCCAGGTGTAGCGGCCGAGGGCGCCGGCTGCGGTGAGGACCCGCTCGCCAGGTGGGGCATCGGGGTTCTCGAAGATGTTCAGCTCGGTGTCGGGAATGGGTTCGCCGTTGATCACCAGGACCGCGCCGTAGCCGGGAAGCAGATCGACGCCGACCGGCTCGGTGCAGGTACTGCCGACGCCGGTCTGGGGGAACCAACCTTCGATCGGGCTGACGTCGAGCACGGCGGATTCGGCGTCACGTTCACCGCCGCCGTCGGCGGCGGTCTGGGTTCGAACGATGGCCGCCGGCTCGGTCGGCGCGTCGTACATGGCGCCGAAGACGAGAGCGGTGAAGGCCAGGGAGACCCCGGCGAACATGATGATGCGTTGGCGCACGTGAACAGTCCCGGAGAGCGAGGGCGACGAGCGGTGGCTCGGTGTCGGGTTGACAGGCATTCATTGTGCCTGATCGGCACGGGCTTCAGGGGATCGGGTGCGTCGACCTCGCATCCATCAGCGACCCCTCGTGGCGGAGCGGTCACTCGACGAAGTTGGCGGGGGTACCTCGGCCGGACCGATGTGGTCGATACCATCACGCTGTGCGTGCCCCCGGTCTCGATGAGCATGTTGGCCGAGTCCTCGGCCAGCGGTATCGCTTGGTCGCTCCCATCGGGAGTGGCGGGTCGGCCCGTGTCTACCTGGCCGAAGACCTCTCCCTCCATCGGCGAGTCGCGGTCAAATTGCTCCACGCCGGTCTCGCCGCCGATCCTCGCTTCGCCCGTCGTTTCGAGTCCGAGGCCCGCTCGTCTGCCCAGCTCAACCACCCGCACGTGCTGGCGGTCTACGACTGGTCCGACACCGATCCGGCGTACCTGGTGTCGGAACTGCTCGAGGGGGGCAGCCTCCGTTCGCTGCTCGACGGGCCGAGCGCGTCGAGCGGGGATGCCGGTCGAGCGAACCACGTCACACTGAGCCCGTCGCAGGCCTTGATGGTCGGACTTCAGGCCGCACAGGGGCTCACCTACGCCCACGAGCGGGGGTTCGTCCATCGAGACATCAAGCCCGCCAACCTGCTGTTCGACACCGCCGGTCGACTCCGGATCGCCGATTTCGGCATCGCACGGGCGGTTGCCGAGGCCGCGTGGACCGAGCCCGAAGGGGCCCTGGTCGGCACGGCTCGCTACGCCGCTCCGGAGCAGGCATCGACCCGAGTGGTCGACGGCCGGGCCGATGTCTACGGACTGGCACTCAGCCTGATCGAAGCGGTCACCGGTGCGGTGCCGCTCTCCGCGCCGACGGCGCTGTCCACCATGCTGCTGCGACAAGACACCGACGTCGACGTGCCCGACGCTCTGGGGTCTCTGGCACCGGTACTCGCGGCCGCCGGTCGTGCCGACCCCCTCCAGCGCATCGACGCGTCGACCTTTGCTCGCGGGCTCTACGACGCGGCGTCGTCGCTGCCCCGACCGGGGCGATTGCCGCTCGTGCCGATCGAGGTCGACGCCGCCGAATTCGCCGTTGCGCCCTTCGAACCCCCCGCTCCTGCCGACCAAGGCTCGTCGACCACGGATCGATCCGACCCCGAGGCCTCGATCGGTCCCGACGGTGCCATCGTGCTCGGCTCCCCGCCGATCGATCTTCGAGCCGAGCGCACGGACCGGCCTTCGGGCACCGGCGAGGTCGACGCGTCGTCGAGCCCGCCCGACGACGTCTCCACGATGGCCACCAGCGTCCACCGAGCCATCGCGGAACCCAGCGAGCCCGTGGCCACCGGGCAGCACGACACCGCCGAGCTGACGGTTCGTCCCGACCACCACGACGATGAGACGCGACGACGACGATCGACGATGATGACGACGACGTCGTCGAGGTGGCCGATGTTCGTCGTCGATGGCCGTTCGTCGTGTTGCTGCTCCTCCTCGTCGCCGGTGCCGGCGTCGCCTACAAGGGCCGAGATCTCCCCGCCGGCGACCTCACCGATCTCTTCGCCACTCCGACCCACCCCATGGGCACGTTCGTCGGCCAAGACATCGCCAGCGTCCTTCGAGACATCGAACTCAACAACTGGTTGGTCGAAGTCGACGACACCGTTCGCCAAGACGGCTCGGTCCCAGGCGAGGTGCTCGCCCAGACCCCCGAACCCGGCGTGGAATACGAAGAGGGGCTGACCGTCACGCTCGTGGTGTCCGCCGGCGTCGAGCTCCGCAGCGTTCCCACCCTCGTCGGGCTGCAGTTCACCGAAGCCGAGGCGGCGATCACCGACGCGTTCCTCGTCGTCGGCACGGTCGCCGAGGTCGACGACGAGGAGATACCCGTCGGCGAAGTCGTCGCCGTGTCGGTCGAGCCCGAGGCCGTGCTCGAAACGGGTTCGTCGATCGATCTCACGGTCAGTCGCGGTCCCGCTCCCCGAACGGTCCCACCGATCCAGGGCCTCGATGCCGTTGGCGCTCAGGCAGCCGTCGAGTCGGTGCAGTTGGTCTTCGTCGGGGGAGAAGAAAGCTCACGCGACGTGCCGGAAGGCGAGATCATCTCGGTCACGCCCGAGGTCGGCACGACGGTGGAACGCGGCAGTGAGGTCACCGTCGTCTTCTCCACGGGCAAACCCTTCGTGACCGTTCCCAACGTCACCGGGATGAGCGCGGCCGAGGCTGCCGATGCGCTACAGGCCGAAGGGTTCTGGGTGCAAGACACCGAGGGGCCACCCAACTCCGAAGTCCTTGCGACGAACCCGCCCGCCGGAGAAACGGTGCGCGAGGGGTCGTCGGTCATCATCTTCACCCGCTGATCGGGCCGACGCTCAGTCGTCGCCGAACACCATGCCGCGCCGATCGTCCACGCCGAATTCTTCGTCGTAGTCCTCGATGGAGGCACGAATGACCTGGCGGGCGTGCTCGGCCCCGTAGGTGCCGACGACCTCGATCGTGTTCGCCTTGGTGCCGCTGATGTCCATCTTGTAGGTGCCGAAGTAGTGCACCATGCGGTTGACCACCGCCACCGGGAGGTTCTTGAGGTCCTTCGCGTAGTCGAACACCGTGTCGCTCGCGAGGAGCGCCACGATCTTGTCGTCGGCCTCGCCGTCGTCGAGGAGTTGGATGCCGCCGACGACTCTGGCCGACAGCACGATGTCGGCGCGTTCGATCCGCTGCTGTGACAGCACGCAGATGTCGAGCGGATCGTGGTCGCCTTGCTCGGCCAACGGGGTGAGCGCCGCCACCCGGTTGCCGCAGTAGGTCCGGGGGATGAAGCCGTAGAGGGTGGGCGGCAATGCCGAGCTCCCCTGGGGCCGATCGACCCGGAGATAGCCCGTCTGCTTGTCGATCTCGTACTTGACGGCGTCGAACGGGGTGATCTCGATGTAGGACTCGACGAAGTCGGGCACCTGGTCACCGATCGGGAGCCCGTGCCATGGGTGGGCGCGGTAACGATTGAAGTTGTTGGCCATGGAGAATCCTTGTTGCCCTGGTGGATCGAGGCGGAATCGCTTGGTGCGGCGTTCCTATCGGTGGTCAGTCGCGTGCCGTGAGCGCATCGAGGCGCTGGTACATCTCGATGGCTTCGGCCGTCGGTTGCGCAGATTGGAGCACCATCAGCTTCATGACATCGCCCTCGACCAGGATCTTGCCGGTCAGGAACGACTGCATCACGACCTGAGGGTCGCGAGCGACGAAGGCCGCCTTCGCCGTTGCGTAGTCGACGGTGACGGTCAGATCGGGCGCCTCGATGTGCCCCTCGTCGATGATGATCTCGCCGCGAGTGGTGTCGATGTGGCCCTGGAGCGGACCCTCGTGATGCGGAGAGTCGGTGATGATGGTGTTGAGGCGTACGGCGGCCGGTGGTTCGGGGATTCGCCCGTCGTATTCGGCGCGGAGCGCTCGTGCAGCCTCGACCCACTCATCGGAGAGAAAATGGTAAGTAGGACTCGACACAGTTCTTGCTCCTCGATGACACGATGATCCGACAGCAACACGCAAAGAATGGCAGGCACACAAAGAATGGCAGGCACACAGAGTGACACAGATGACGCCCGGCAAGGTCGGCCCGTCCGTGTCGTTCGAGGCTATCCGCTCGGAACGGTGCCGATCGGTACCGGCACACGACCGTGCCGATCGGGAGACAGATAGGTTGCAGGGGTGTCTGCTCCCCTGACCGAAGAAGAAGTGGCGGAAGTCGCCCGGTTGGCGATGCTGGCCATCCCCGACGACGAACTGGCCACCTACACCGAGCAACTGGCTGCCATCCTCGAGCATGCCAACGATGTCGAGGCGCTCGACATCGACGACGTCGAGCCAACGCACCATCCCTACCCACTGGCCAACGTGTTCCGCAACGACGTCGTCGAGGCCTTCGACGGTCGTGATGAGGTGCTGGCCAACGCGCCGGCAGCCGAAGACGGCATGTTCCGGGTTCCACCCGCACTTGGAGAAGAACCATGACCGCGCTCGAACTCGCCAAGAAGATCGCATCCGGCGAAACCACCGCGGTGGCCGTCGTCGCCGACCATCTGGCGGTCATCGAGGCTCGCGATGGAGACATCCACGCCTTCAACCTCGTGCACGGTGAACGGGCGCTCGAGGTCGCGGCATCGGTCGACCAGCGGCTCGCGGCGGGTGAGGCGCTCGGCCCGCTGGCCGGCGTGCCCATCGCACTGAAAGACAACATGTGCACCCGTGGAATCCCCACCACGTGCTCCTCGAAGATCCTGGAGGGGTGGGAGCCGCCCTACGACGCAACGGTCGTCGAGCGCCTGGCCGCGGCCGGTGTGGTCAGTGTCGGCAAGACCAACCTCGACGAGTTCGCCATGGGTTCCTCCACCGAGAACTCGGCGTTCGGACCCAGCCGAAACCCGCACGATCTCTCGCGCGTGCCCGGCGGTTCCTCCGGAGGGTCGGCCGCAGCGGTTGCTGCCGGCTTCGTCCCTCTGGCTCTCGGGTCCGACACCGGTGGGTCGATCCGACAGCCCGCCGCACTCTGCGGCGTCGTCGGGCTCAAGCCCACCTACGGTTCCGTCAGCCGCTACGGCCTCGTTGCCTTTGCGAGCTCGCTCGACCAGATCGGGCCGTTCACCACCGACGTTGCCGACTCGGCTGCGTTGTTCGACCTCATCGCCGGTCACGATCCCCGCGATTCCACCTCGATCCCGCAGCCCCACGTGCCGTGCCTCCCCGCCGTCGAACGTGGTGTCGAGGGTCTGCGGGTCGGACTCATCAAGGAACTGATGGGGAGCGGCGAGATCGAAGGCTTCGAGCCGGAGGTCATCGAGCAGACCAGGGCCGCAGCCGCAGCACTCGAGGCGGCGGGAGCGATCATCGAAGAGGTGTCGGTTCCCTCGGTGGTCTACGGGCTGTCGGCCTACTACCTGATCGCTCCGGCCGAGGCGTCGTCGAATCTGGCCCGCTACGACGGCGTTCGTTACGGGCAACGGGTCGAGGGGCCGAGCACCGCAGCAATGAACACCGCCACTCGCACCGCCGGTTTCGGTGCCGAGGTGAAGCGGCGCATCATGCTCGGCACGTACGCGCTGTCGGCCGGCTACTACGACGCCTTCTATGGCAAGGCGATGCGAGTGCGGACGCTCATCATCAACGACTTCGCCCGCGCCTACGAGCAGGTCGACCTGCTGTTGTCGCCGACCTCGCCCTGCGTCGCCTTCCCGATCGGCGACGTCGCCGATCCACTCACGATGTACCTCAACGACGTCTGCACGATTCCGTCGAACCTCGCCGGGCACCCCGCCATCTCGGTGCCGTTCGGCACCGGTGCCCTCGATCTGCCGGTTGGTGTCCAGTTGCTCGGCCCGCTCCTGAGCGAGCCCACGCTGTTCGCCGCCGCCGCTGCCTTGGAAGCCGCCGCCCCTTCATCGGTCCCCACGTCGTCGTCCGCTTCGCAGGAGGCACGAGCATGAGCATCAATCCGGTGTCGGCCACCACCCTGTCCGCCTACTCGGTCGACAGCACCGTCGAGCGCGAAGCCACGACCCTCGGCGACGAGTGGGAGATGGTCATCGGCCTCGAGGTCCATGTCGAGCTGGCCACCGCCACCAAGATGTTCTCGCCGGCCCGTAACGAGTTCGGCGCCGAACCGAACACCAACATCCACCCTGTCTGTCTCGGCCTCCCGGGCACCCTTCCGGTGGTCAACGCCAAGGCGGTCGAGCTGTCGATCAAGCTCGGATTGGCTCTCAACTGCACCGTCCAGCGTTGCGTGTTCGCACGGAAGAACTACTTCTACCCCGACATGCCGAAGGACTATCAGATCTCCCAGTACGACCAGCCCCTCAACGTCGAAGGCTGGCTCGAACTGCCGAGCGGGCACCGCGTCGGTATCGAGCGAGCCCACATGGAGGAAGACACCGGCAAGTCCACCCACGTCGGCACATCGGGGCGGATCCACGACGCCGGTTACAGCTTGGTCGACTACAACCGAGCCGGGGTACCGCTGCTCGAGATCGTCTCTCGTCCTGACGTGCGTGGACCCGAAGAGGCCAAGGCGTTCGTCGACGAGCTTCGCTCGATCATCGTTGCCGTCGGGGCTTCCGACGGGAAGATGGAAGAGGGGTCGCTGCGGGTCGATGCCAACGTGTCGGTGCGCCCGGCCGGTTCTGACGAGCTTCGCACCCGCTGCGAGATCAAGAACGTCAACTCCCTGCGATCGCTCGGTCGAGCGATCGCCTACGAAGCCCAGCGCCATGTCAGTCTCTACGAGTCTGGTGAGGCGCCCCGGCAGGAGACCCGCCATTGGGACGAAGAGGGCGGCCGCACCGTGGCCGGCCGGACCAAGGAAGATTCCGAGGACTATCGCTACTTCGCCGATCCCGACCTGGTGGTCGTCGATCCGTCGCCCGACTCCATCGAGGAGCTGCGGGCCTCGTTGCCGATGTTGCCGCGTGAGCGTCGTCTTCGCCTGGTCGAACGAGGTGCCGACCACGAGGCAGCGGCCATCGCCGTTGGCCGCGGACTCGATGATCTTGCACTCGCCGCCAACGACGCCGGCGGCGACATGGGCCGAATCATGACCCACGTGCAGAACAACCTCGCCGTCGCTGGCGCCGCAGCGCTCGATCCGGCCAAGCTCGCCGAGTTGGTGGTGCTCGAGGTCGGCGGAGCGCTCACGGCCACCCAGGCCAAACAGGTGTTGTCCGACATGGTCGAGACCGGCCGCGCCCCCGAGGCGATCGCCGCCGAGAAGGGGTTCGAAGCCATGGCTTCGGGCGAGCTCGAGTCGGTCCTCGACGAGATCATCGACGCGAGCCCAGCCGAATGGCAGCGGTTCGTCGAGGCCGATGCGGCCGGTCGGGGCAAGCTCCAAGGGTTCTTCGTCGGCCGGGTCATGAAGGCCACCAAGGGCCAAGCCGATGGCAAGGTCGTCAACCAACTCCTCGGTCAGAAGGCCGAAACGGCGTCGGCCTGAACGATCCCCTGGGCGCCCGGTGTCGCCGATGCCTGTCCTGAGCAGTCGAGTGGGCGCATTCCTCGTGTGGCCGGCCTGCCAGCTACTCTCGGTGACCATCTCGATGATGGCGTGAGGAGGAACGGAGGTGAGGCAGTGGAGTTCCGAGTGCTCGGTCTGACGATCGAGGCCCGCATCGATCCGGTGACCCCGATCCTCGACCTCGGTGGAATCAAGCAACAGCGAGTACTCGCTGCGCTTCTCCTGGCCAAGGGCAACGTCGTCTCCAACGACCGGTTGATCGAAGCGGTGTGGGGCGGTCGCCCACCGACCAAGCCCCACGTCACACTCCGCTCCTATGTCAGCCACCTTCGTCGCGTGCTCGAACCGGAGCGAGATGCCGGCGAACGAGGCCGCCGCATCGTCACCCGAGCCCCGGGCTATGCGATCGACCTGGAGTCACACGAACTCGATGCCTGGCGATTCGAGCTCGAGATCGCGGAGGCCAACGAGGCTCTGGCCGAAGGTGATCACGCACGGGCGCTGATCGTCGCCGAGCAGGCGCTCGCTCGTTGGAGTGCCGACGATCTGCGGGGCGGTGTCCTCGAACCATTCGACGCCGAGGTGCAGCGCCTCGACGACCTGCGCCGTCTCGGTCGACGAGTGGTGCACGAGGCGCTCCTGTCGACCGGCCGACACGGCGAAGCCCTGCCGTCGATCGAGGCGGCGCTTCGGCAAGACCCGTTCGACGAAGGCGTTCGGGGTCAGCTGATGGTGGCGCTCTACCGGTCCGGTCGTCAGGCTGATGCGTTGAGCTGCTTCAACGCCGGTCGAGAACTGCTGCTGGAGGAGCTCGGGCTCGACGCTTCTCCCGAACTCCGCGAACTCGAGCACCGCATTCTGTCGAATGATCCACTCCTCGATTGGACGCCTTCGACCGCATCGATCACCGAGGCTCCGACCGCAGAGCCCGACCCGTCACCGCCTCCTGGGCGAGAGGTCGAAGCCGAAGAGATCCTCGCCCTCCTCGACCAAGCCATCGAGTCGAGGGGTGGGCTGGTCATCGTCACCGGCGAGCCGGGAATCGGCAAGTCCACCGTGTTGCGTCATGCGATCGAAGCAGCGCGACGACGCGGCATGGCGGTTGCCGTCGGTCGCTGCCACGAAGGCTCGAGCGACGCCACCCTGTTCCCCTGGATCGGAGCGTGGCGTGCGCTTGTCGAACGACTCGAGCCGGATGAGCTCGAGTTCGTCGTGGGGCCCAATGCCCGATGGTTGTCGCAGATCCTGCCCGAGATCGGCGAGCGCCTCGGCGTCGAGCCTGAACGGTCCAGCGATCGGTACACCCTGTTCGAAGCCGTGGTTCGCACGCTGCGCCACGGCTCGCAGATCCAGCCTCTTTGCATCGTGCTCGAAGACTTGCACTGGGCCGACGAGAACTCGATCCGGTTGCTGAACGTGCTCGCAGAATCCCTCCTCGACGTTCCGGTGATGATCCTCGCCAGCTGGCGCGACACCGAGGCGGTGTCGGCCGAGGTGGCGGCGCTGCTCGCCGATCTCTCGCCCAAGTCGACGCTGCGCCTCACGCTCGGCGGCCTGTCGCACCGCGGCCGTCGAACAGATTCTCGCCGCCGACGAGCAGGGCGATCCCCATGATGCCGAGCGACTGACGTCGCGAACCGGCGGCAACCCGCTGTTCCTCAACGAGCTGCTGCGGTCCAAGCAACTCACCGGACACATGACCTCGTCCGACACCGTCAGGGAGGCAATCCATTCCCGTCTGCGACGGTTGCCGAAGGGCACCGCCGAGTCGCTCACCGTTGGTGCGCTCTGTCTCGATGGTTTCAGCGAAACGCTGGTGGCCCAGGTGCTCGGGCGCGACGACGACGCCGTCCTCGATCAGCTCGAGGCCGCACTGGCGGCGCGCCTGATCGAGGAGGATCCCGAGCACGGCGATCGTTTCCGGTTCACCCACGATCTGTTCGCCGAGACACTGCGGGGAGGACTCTCGGGTCCTCGGAGGGCTCGCTACCACACCGGCCTCGGTGAGACGCTCGAGACGCGGCGGACTCCGGTCGGGGAGTTGGCGCATCATTTCCTCCACGGGTCGGGGCCGGCGTCGGCGTTGAAGGGCGCCGAGTACGCGCATCGTGCGGCCGCAGCGGCCCTCAAGCTCTTCGACTACGAGGGTGCCCTTCGGCTCATCGAGGCCGGACTCGAAGCGGTCGAGCCGCTCGATGACGATGCGCTGACCGCTGATCTGCTGCTCGAACTGATCACGGTCAAGAAGCACACCGACCTTCCGCCGGCGGTGCACGAGATCGCCTTCCGAGCGTTCGAGGTCGCTCGTCGCGCCGGTGACCCGCGCCGAATGGCCAAGGTGGTCGTCGCGTTCGAAGGGTCGTCGGGGATCACGACCCGCGACACCGATCCCACATGGCTGGGTTATTGGTGTCCTCCGGGCGTCATCATTCCCATGGTCGAGGAGTGTCTCGAGAAGCTTCCCGCCGACGACCCGCACGTTCCGGTGCTGTGGACCTGCCTCGGCTTTCAGTACTTCGGGGAGTACGACGACGTCGCGGCGGTCGACCGTGCGTTTGCATCGGCCGTCGAAGCGGCCCGCCGCGAGAACTACCCGCCGAGTGTTTCGCTGACACTCCACCAGCGCCACGGAGCCCTGCAACGGGTGCTCGGTCTCGAGGAACGCGCCGCACTGCTCGATGAGTCGATCGCCCTCGCCGACGGCGAGCGGCACCCGATGCAGACGGTTGCGATCCACCGAGCCCGTGCCGTGCTGGCGCTCGAACGCCGCGACCTCGCCGCCGCCCGGCACGAACTCTCCTCGGCCCGGCAGTTGGCCGAGCGACTCGATCGCTCGGCCGCGGTGATGAACGCAGAGGTCGGCGAGGTGGCCCTCCTGCTCCTCCAGGGGTTTCTCGACGATGTCGAGCAACGCATCGATGACGCCTTCGAGGAGTACGCACGGTTCGGCGATGTGATGCTGGATCAGTTCGGGATGCAGCTTTCGGCGTTGTGGCGAGAACGTCACCGCCACGACGAGATCCTCGACCTGCTCGACCACAAGATCAGCGGCTATCCCGGGCCGGCGTTCTCGGCCCCGAAGGCGGTCATGCTGACCGAGATGGGTCGTTTCGACGAGGCAGCCGAGATCGTTGCCGGCTTCACCCCGGCCGAGCTCACCAGCGGCGGTGAGCCGATCCTGCAGTTCCTCACCCCGAGCTTCTTCGCCGAGGCAGCAGCCAACCTCGACGATGCCGAGTTGGCCAGGCGCATGTTGCCGAGCATGATCGCGGCGTCGGGTCGGATCATCTCGGTCTACGACGGGATTCTCCTCCTCGGATCGGGCTCGTTGTTCGCCGGTCGCCTGCATCTCGTGCTCGGCCAGCTCGAGGAGGCCGAGCGGATGTTCGACGATGCCGATCAGCACCATCGTGCCCTCGATGCCCACCCCAGTCAGGTCCGTGTGTCGTTGGCCCGCGCCGACCTCGCCGTGCGCCGTGACGATCGGTTTGGGGTCGAGCAAGCCCTCGGCGAGGCCGATCGATGGACTCGACGTTCGGGCGAACGATGGCTCATCGATCGCTGGCTGGTCGCCAACCCCGGCTGGGTCTGAGCAGACGCTGCGCGTCGACGCGGCGCTCTCTCGGTGCGAATCCGTCGATTCAACGATTTCTCAACACCGGGCGGGCATGATGACCGTGCAGCATCGAGGCGCTTGAGGGGGCGCCGAAGATGCCGCAAATGAGCGGCGGGAACCAGATTCGACCATCATTTGAAGTGAGGGAGGTCGTCGAATCTGGTTCTTCGCGTGTCGGCCGATGCTCGGTTCACCCTACGATGGGCGTCTCGCCGGCGATTCGTCATGCCGGCCGGGGTGTACGGCGTGACGCCCGGCGTGTGCGAGTCCAGCCCTCCCGACGCCAGAACTCCCGGCTACTGCCCTCGCGACCTCATCCCCCGACTCGACTTCCCCCTGACTCGAAGTGATCAGTGGAGACGTCACATGCCTGGGTTTCGTCGGTTCCTTGCTGTTGTTGCCGTTGTCGTCGCCGGGGCCGCCGGGGTCGGGGCCATCGTGGTGTCGGCGGGTCGGCCCGGTTCCCCTTCGCCCGAGTCGGCTCCACCCGAGGCACTCGCACGACCGCCGGACCCTCGGGCCGTGGCGGCCACTTCGTCTCGTGCGGGTGTCGAGATCTGCGAGCTGTTGTCACTGGCAGCACAGTCGGATCCCGCACGGCACTACGGGTCTGGTCGTTCGCTCGACGAAGTCGCCGAGGTGGTCGCACGGCAACGGGCGTTGCTGTTGGCAGCGGCCGATCGGCTCGGACCCGGGCCAGAGGCCGACGCCCTCACGGTGCTGGCCGACGCCTTCGTCGGCGACGAGGCGGACGCGCCTGCCATCTGGACCGAGCAGCAATGGGCCGACGCCCTGATCGCTCGAGCCGAACCGGCGCTGATGGCAACGATCGAGGACATCGAAGCGAGCTGCTGACTCAGATGGTGGTGTGGAGCCAGCGTTCGCTGCGCCACCGCAGATGGAGCGCGACCGCCCGGGCGGCCATGAAGGCACACAGCGCTCCCCAGAGCCAGCGCAGCCCGAGGTCGGCGCTGCTCACCACGAGCGCGAGGCCGACGAAGACCGCTGCAGCGATCACCATCGAGCGGGCGAGATACCCCAGGTCACCCGCTCCGATCATCACGCCGTCGAGCGCGAACACGTGGCCGTTCAGCGGCTGTTGGAGTCCGACGACCACCAGCACACTGGCCACGAGCCCCGTGACGGCCGGGTCGTCGGAGAAGATGCCGCTGATCGGCGAGCGCAGCACGATCACGATGATCCCGGCCAGTGCGCCAACGGCGATGTCGATCTCGATCATGCGGCGCGCTGCGGCCCTCGCTTGGGAGAGGTCGCCGGTACCGAGCCACTTGCCGGTGAGGGCCTGACCGGCAATCGCCACGGCGTCGAGCGCAAGGGCCAGGGTTCCCCAGATCTGGAGTGCCACCTGGTGCGCCGCCACCTCCACCGACCCCATCCGACTGGCGAGAACGACCGACAGCGTGAAGCTTCCCCGCAGGGCCGCCGTGCGGAGCACCAGCGCCTGCCCGGCCTTGAGCAACGCGACCATCGCGCCAGGCTGAGGACGTCGCTGTCCGGTGTTCGACCGGATCCAGCGCATCAGCATCGTGACCCCGACCGTGGCGGTGAGTACCTGGGCGATCACGGTCGAGAGAGCCGAGGCCCCGACGCCGTAGCCGAACCCGAAGATCAGGATGGACTCGAGGATCAGGTTCACCATGGCGCCACCGACGGCGAGCATGAGCGGGGTGGTGGTGTCTTGACGTCCGTGGAACGTGCCGCCGGCGGCCAGCATGAGCAACATGAAGGGGAAGCCCAGCAACGAGATCGACAGGTATCGCTCGGCGTGGACGACCACGTCGACATCGGCGCCGAACAGATCGAGCAGTGGGGTGCGGGCCACGTAGATCAGGGCCGACCCGATGACGCCGAGTGCCACGGCGAGCCACAGGCCCTGGAGCGAGCGGTTCGCTGCTTCGTTCTCGCGGTCCGCGCTGATGAGGCGGGCAACCGGCCCGGTGGTCCCGTAGGCGAGGAAGATCAAGAGGGCGTGCAGGGTGAGAAGCACGGTCGAGGCGAGCGCCAGACCGGCCAACTCGTTGGTACCGACGTTGCCGATGATCGCCGTGTCGGCCAGCACGTAGAGGGGTTCGGCGACCAGCGTTCCGAGCGCGGGGAACGCCAGTTTGGCGATGGCGGCATCGTGGTCGGTGCGAAGTGCCGGCAGCCAACCGCGAGGCGAAGTCAGGCGATGTCCATTCGATCGAGGCGCCACTGGGTGAGTCGGACTGCCACGAGGGGGACGATCAGCGGCACGATGATGCCGACGGCCATGGATCGCTCGGCGAGCGGTAGTTCGATCTCGGTGAGGCGAGACAACACCGAGGCGGGGTAGGTGTTGATCGACAACTTGGCCGCTCCGGCACCGACGCGGGCGACGAACAGTTCCCAGATGAACAGGTACGCCAGACCGGTCACCAATGATCGACGGATCACGAGCCCGAGCAGAACGAACAGACCGGTATAGGCGACGGCAGCGAGTCCGTTGGCGAGGGCGACGGCGACCATCGTGTCGGCGTCGTTGCTCGTGAGGAGTGCACTGGCCGAAAGCGGAATCACCGTGGCGGGAATGGCAACGGTCAGCGAGCTGAGCCAGGCGCCGGCGGCGATGGCCCAGCGTGGTGACGGGCGTTGCCAGAGGTAGACGAGCGTTTCGTCGGCGACGAGATCGCCGAGCGCAGAGCTGGCGAGCACGAGGGAGACGATGGGGACCATGAGGCCGAGCCCGAAGACGGAGGAGATGCCGACGGCGGCCTCGATGCGTTCGAACGCCGCCACGTTGGCTCGGGTCACGAACCCAATGAGAAGGGCAACGCCCGACATCACACCGATGAGCACCAGCCGTCCGGCCGTGACCTGATGACGGAGGAACAGGCGATACAGGGGGAACAGGGCGTTCACGAGGGGCCTCGGCCGACCAAGTAGCGGAAGACGCTCTCGAGGTCGTCGTCGAGCGGCATGACTTCTCGCAACTGCTGACCGAGCTCGCGGGCGAAGTGGGGCAGATAGCGCCGCAGCTCGACCACCGAGTCGGTGGTCACCTCGGCCTGGGTCTTGGTCTGGATGATGCAGCCGCTGATCACGCCGCTCTGCAGGAGCGCGGCAACGAGCGGGCGGACGTCGTCGCACGAGACCCGGATACGCGCCGGCTGATCTTCCATGAGGGCGCGGATACGGCGGAAGTCACCCTGCGCTGCGAGGCGTCCGTGGGCGATGACGACCACGTGTGAACCGAATCGCTCGACCTCTTCGAGAACGTGCGAGGAGATCAGGATGGTCTTGCCCTGGTCGCCGAGGGCATGCACGAGGTTGGTCATGTTGCGGCGCTGGCGCGGGTCGAGACCGTTGAGCGGCTCGTCCATCATCAGGACCGCTGGATCGTGCACGAGTGCCTGAGCGATCTTGACTCGCTGACGCATGCCTTTGGAGAACGTGCCGACACCTCGGTCGAGGTCGGGGTCCATCTCGGTGGTGGCCAGCGCGTGGCGGGCACGCTCGGTGGGGTGATCGAGACCGCTCAGGATGGCAGCGAGCTTCACGACGTCGAGTGCCGTCTCGCGTTCGAAGACGCCGTCTTGCTGGGGGACGAGACCGATGCGGGCACGAGCTTCGGGGTCGGACCGGGGGTTGCCGCCCGCCACCCAGACCTTCCCACTCGAGGGATTGGCCTGGCCCGAGAGGATGCGAAGCAGTGTCGACTTGCCGGCACCGTTCGGACCGAGCAGTGCGGTGACCCCAGGCCCGATCGCAAGGGAGACGTTGCTGACCGCAACGAGACCGCTGAACGATTTCGACACGTCGTAGGCGACGATCGTGGCGTCCGGTGGTGGCCAAGCAGCCGGGGGCGGCGGCAGCGCGGCTGTTGGCGATGGCGGGTTCGGCGCCGGTTGGTTCGATACCGGTTGACTGGGCGGCGGGGGAGCATTGGTCATCGTCGGACCAGCAACTTGCGGTAACGGGCCCAGATGAAGGCGAGCGACCCGATGGTCCAGAACGCCCAGGCGCCCACGAGGGCCCAGGTGGAGGGGTCGCTGCTGGCATTCCACAGTCCGCGTTCGTCGTGGATGCGGAAGACGAGCTCCCGGGCGAGTCCCGGCAGGTTGAACAGCCGATACCAACCGCTCAGGTCGGCTTCTTGCACCAGGATGTCGGAAACGATGGCCGAGCCGGGGAACAGTGCGAGTACCGTGGCGGTGGCCACCGCGGTGCGATCGGTCACCGACGCAACGCCGAGCGCGACGGCGGCGAAGAGCGATCCCATGGTCAGAGACGACAGCACCACGTGGAACAGCGTGATGATCCATTCGCCGAACCCGGCCGGGCCTCGAGATTCCAGCGAGTAGGCGATGAGCATGAGCAGTGGCGGCCCCAACGTGACCAAGAGCATCAGGAGGAGCACGGCGATCGCCTTGCCGACGAGATAGAGCGGGCGGTTCAGGGGTGAGGCCAGGTAGACACCGAGCAGCCCGGTACGACGGTCCTTGCAGAGCAGCTCGGGAGCGACGAAACCGGCGAACAGGAAGATGGCCGCGATCACGAAGCCGTAGTACTCGGCGTAGGTCGGGAGGAAATCGTCGAGATCCTCGGGAACGAGGGCGGCGACCCCGATGAAGGCGATGGCAGGCAGGAAGGCGGCGATGATCGTGCCGAAGGGAAACACCTTGTGGCGGGTGAGGCGACCGAGTCCGAGCGCGTCTCGCACGCTGTGGGTGACGAGCGTGCGAATCGATCCGCCGACACCGGACCGGGGCCCGTCGTACCGCCGGTACCCCTGATCGAAGATCTGGGCCGCTCCGGTCTCGCTGTTGCTCACTGCGGCACTCCCGATGGCGTGAACGTCTCTTCGAGGAAGATGTCTTCGAGCGAGCGTCCCTTGCGGGTGAGGCGGGCGATGCCGCAGCCGTGGTCGACCGCAGCGTCGCGTACCGCGGCGAAGACGAGGTCGGCGTCGTGGTCGACACTCGGCGCTTCGACGATGGCGCGGCGCCCTTCACCGCTCACCATGAAGCCGCCGTTGCGAAGGGCAGCGAAGGCTGCTTCGAGATTGGCGGTTGGACCGTCGAACTCGACGTGGACGCCGCTGGTGGAGCCCATGAGCGAGGTGAGGGACCCGGCGGCCAGCGTGTGGCCATCGCCGATGATCACCGCGGCATCACAGATGCGCTCGACTTCGTCGAGCAGGTGCGACGACAGGATCACGTTGACGCCGAAGTCCTTGGCGATGCCGGCGATCAGATCGAGCATGGCATCTCGTTGGATGGGATCGAGGCCGTCGGTCGGCTCGTCGAGCAACACCAACTCGGGGTCGTGAGCAATGGCTTGGGCCAGCTTCACTCGCTGGCGTTGGCCGGTCGACATCGTGCCCATCGGGCGGAATCGCTCCTCACCGAGCCCGACAAGCCAGAGCGCATCGCTGGCTCGGGTTTGGGCCTCTTCCTTCGGGAGACCGTGCAGCTCGGCCACGTGACGAACGAATTCGGCGGCTTTCAGGTCGGGGGGAAGGGTGTGATGCTCCGGCGCATAGCCCAGGCGTTCTCGAACCGTCGACCCAGCGCTCCACGGGTCATGCCCGAGTA
This sequence comes from uncultured Acidimicrobiales bacterium, assembly GCA_963698395.1. GTDB lineage: Bacteria > Actinomycetota > Acidimicrobiia > Acidimicrobiales > SZUA-35 > JBBQUN01. Next base: position 63,539 of record CAVOQQ010000003.1, on the reverse strand, counting down.
CCCGAAGCGTGCCCCCGGTGACCGGGTGGAGGCCGATGATCATGCCCAGCAGCGTGGTCTTGCCGGCCCCGTTGGCGCCGAGGAGTCCGGTGATGCCGGGCTCGATCGCGAACGTGGCGTCGTGAAGTGCGGCGTGCCCGCGGTAGGACTTCGACACGTTCTGGGCGACCACGAGCGATTGGCCGGTCGGCACGGGGGTCGCGCCGGCGGCGGTCGATCGGTCGGTGGTCACCCACGCATTGTGGCAGGAGGTTGCTCACGAACGGCACCGGCGGCGGTGAAGCTTCTGCGGGAACGCCGTGGCGATTCGGGGCAGACGTGACCGGCGCGTTAGCGGCCAACCATCCGATTCACACCGTTCGATTTCGATGATTGGCAGCCAGACTGGGGGTCCCCATGGCAGCCTCCAAGCTTCGATTGCGCCCCTGGCAGCGACGTGCGCTGGACCGGTACCTCGATTCCGAGGAGCCGGACTTTCTGGCTGTCGCCACACCCGGTGCGGGAAAGACCACGTTCGCGCTGACCGCGGCGCGGATGACGCTTCCCGGGCTCGAGGGACGACTGGTCATCGTCGCCCCGACCAGGCATCTGAAGGAGCAGTGGGCCGACGCAGCCGAGCGTTTCGGGCTCATGCTCGACACCGAGTGGAACCCGTCGGGCGGCCTGCCCTCCGATGTCCACGGCGTCGTCACCACCTATCAGCAGGTCGGGTCCTCGGCGACGGCGTTTCGGTCCCTGTCCGAAGGTGGATTCGTCATCCTCGACGAGATCCACCATGCGGGCGACGATCGAGCGTGGGGTGATGGCGTGCGGGTCGCCTTCAGCGGAGCAGCACGACGCATGGCGCTGTCGGGCACGCCCTTTCGGAGCGATACCCGCTCGATTCCCTTCGTCCGGTACGAGTGGGACCAGGTCGTTCCTGACATCGAGTACGGCTACGGCGACGCGCTCGAAGACGGTTCGGTCGTGAGGCCGGTGTTCTTTCCCCGCTTCGGTGGCCACATGGAATGGGTGGCACCCGATGGGGCCGAGCTCTCGGCCAGTTTCGACGACGAGCTGGCCAGGACCCAGGCGAATCAGCGGCTACGGGCTGCGTTGTCGTTGCAGGGGGAGTGGCTGCCTGCGGTGATCGGCCACGCGCATGAACAGCTCACCAAGATCCGCAACACGCACGAGAACGCCGGCGGTCTCGTCATCGCCATGGACCAGGAGCACGCTCAGGCCATCGCCTCGCTGCTGCGGCGCCGCCACGGGATCCAGCCGGTGGTTGCGGTGTCGGACGACCCACAGGCATCAGCCAAGATCTCGCAGTTCTCGAACAGCACGAGCGAGTGGATCGTGGCCGTTCGGATGGTGTCCGAAGGCGTCGACATCCCCCGTCTGCGGGTCGCCGTCTTCGCGACGACCACCACCACCGAGCTCTTCTTCCGCCAGGCGGTCGGCCGCATCGTCCGATGGACCCGGGGTGCCGGGCGTCAGCGTGCCTACCTGTTCATGCCCGACGATCCCCGACTGCGCCACTACGGCCAGTCGATCGCCGAGGCGCGGCGACATCTCCTGAAGAAGAAGGAAGACGACGAGTCGAGCGAGTTCGACGATGCCGAACTCGACGAGGTGGCCGAGGAACCGGCCGAGGAGCAGCTCTCACTGTTTGCCGTGCTCTCCTCGACCGTCGGTGACGTCGACCACGGCGAAGACATCTTCGATGACAGCACCGACGACGGCGATGATGACGCCGACACCGACGATGCCGATGGCGACCTCGACCAACCCGAGCTCTTCATCGACCTCCAGCACCTTCCGCCGCCCGGGCCTGGCCCGATGGTGCTGGTGTCGCGCAAGGATCGTGAGCGACTTCGCGAGCAGAACGCCGACATCGTGAAGGAGTTGGTGGCGATCACGGGGAAGACCCACGCCATCGTGAACGCCGAGCTCAACCGTCTGTCGGGCGTCGAGCGAGTGTCATCGGCGACGGCGGTCCAATTGTCGAAGCGAGCCAAGGCGGGTCAAGAGCTGCTCTCGAAGGAGCACAAACGCCGGCGCATGTCGCGTTTCGTCTGATTCAGGCGTCCATCGGCGTGGCGATCTCGATGAGGATGCCGTTCACATCTCGAACGTAGGCGACGGTTTGTCCCCACGGCTTGTCGACCGTTGGGGTGTAGCGGGTGGCGCCGTTCGTCAGCGCTCGTTCGACTGCGGCGTCGACGTCGTCGGTGACCAGCGTGATCGACGCTCCCACGGGCGGGGTATCGGCGCGCAAGGCCGTGAAGCCGCCGGATGCCGCGAGGTTCGTGCCGGCCAGGTCGGTGGAGGCGAACGACAGGGTGGTCTCGCCGGTGTCGAGTTCGCCGTAGTCGCCCTCAGGCGTGATGAAGCGACGAGCGATGTCGAACGAGGAGGTGAAGAAGGCAAGGGTCTGGTCGACGTCGTTGACATAGAAGATCGTGTGGCCGAGGTGTGCTGCCATGTGGTGTTGCCTTCCGATTGGAGCGATGGGGAGGCACCATAGGCAGGTCCTGTGACCGCCCTCTGTCGGACAGTGGTCGATTTCTGTCGTGGACACGGCGCTGTCGTGGACACGGCGACCTCGATCTCATCCTTGGATGGGTTCGGTACGACATCGACGAACCATGATGTGGTGCGTTCTGGGTGGAACCGGCGCGAGCTACACGAGGTGGGCAACGACGATGGCCTGCGGTGTGGTCTCGTGGTCGAGTTCGGCTTGTCGCCAGAGTGTGCTGGCAATGGTGAAGCCCGAGGCTTCGAGTGACTCGGCAACGCTGTCGATCGCATGGTGATGACGGGTGAGCGTCGCCGATGAGCCGTAGGCGTCTGGCCGATCGATCCGATCGTCGGCTCCGGTTTGAAAGGCGATCAGCGCACGGCCACCCGGTCGGAGGACCCGCCCGAGTTCGACCCAAGCTCGGCCCAACTGGTCGGGTGGGGTGTGGATGATCGAATACCAGTAGACCGCGGCCACCAACGAGCGGTCGCCGGTCGGGAGGTCGGTGAGCGCTCCGACGGCGAAGCTCAACTCGGGGTGAGCGAGCGACGCCGCAGTGATCATGGCTGGGGAGAGATCGACGCCCGAGATGGCGAGGCCCCGACGAGCGAGGTAGGCCGTGGCCCGCCCCGGTCCACAACCAACGTCGAGAACCGGGCCACCGCCGATGGCGACGATGTCGTCGGCGAAGGCGTCGAGTGCCGCACGATCGAGCGATGTCTCGAAACCGGGCGAGAGCTCGGTGCCGACATGCTCCACATAGAGCTGACTCGAGTGGTCGTAGGCGGTTCGTGTCGAGACGACGTGGTCAGGCAGAGCGGCGCCGGGATCGGTCATCTGGCAAGTATGGGCCACGCGCCGCGAGGGCATCAGCGGTTGCGATGCCGGCTCGCACGGCTCCGATCGGCGTGACAGGCTCATGTCATGACGAACATCTCCACCAGCACCGACGGCGTGAGCAGCTCCGGTCAGCCCTTCCGGACGTGGATCGTCGGCGATCTACGGGTCACCGAGGTCGTCGAGCTGGCGACGACGTCGGCAATCCACTTCATCATCCCGGACGCGACGGCCGAGAACCTCCTGACGATCCCCTGGGTGCAGCCTCACTACGTCAACGACGAGGGCCGGGCCAAGATGACGGTTCGCAGCCTCGTCATCGAGAGCGGTGACACCACGATCCTGGTCGACACCTGCCTTGGCAACGACAAGGAGCGGAGCATCCCGGTGTGGTCGATGCGCGAGGGGCCGTTCCTCGAGGATCTGGCAGCAGCGGGGTACCCGCCGGAATCGATCGACTACGTGTTGTGCACGCATCTGCACGTCGACCACGTCGGCTGGAACACCCGACTCGTCGGTGGCGAGTGGGTGCCGACCTTCCCCAACGCTCGCTATCTCTTCGGCGAGGTCGAGTGGGCGCACTGGTCGAGCAGCGGCGAGGCCGACGACGTGGCGTTGATGGCCGACTCCGTGCGTCCGATCTTCGACGCCGGTCTCGTCGATCTGGTGGCAACCGATCAGGTGCTGACCCCTGAGATCTCCCTGGAATCGACCCCGGGGCACACGCCGGGCCATGTGAGTGTCCGCCTGCGTTCCGCCGGAGCCGAAGCGGTGATCACCGGCGACCTCTCGCACCATCCGTGCCAGCTCGCTCACCCCGACTGGGGGAGCAGCGCCGACGTCGATCGAGCGCAATCCGAGGCGACCCGACGCGCCTTCTTCGCGGCGAATGCCGATCGTGACGTGCTGGTGCTGGGCACGCACTGGGAGCCGTGCGCCAACCATCTGCACGTGGACGACGCAGAGGTCGGCACCTTCTGGCCAAAGCCCTTCGAGGGCTGAGCGCCTACTCGGTGCTACCGCTCACCGGGTGATGCTCGGCCAAGAAGGCGATCATCCGATCCCAGGCCAGTTCGGCTGCTTCGGGGTCGAAGGTCTCGCCGGCCTCGAAGAACCAGTGCTTGGTGTCGGGGTAGAGGTGGAAGTCGGTGTCGTTGTCGCCGAGCCGGATGAAGGCCTCCGTGGTGACCCGATCTTCCTCTGACACGAGGTGGTCGTCGTCGGCGAAGTGAGCCTGGAAGGTGGCACTGGCTTCGTCGAAGTCGATCGACTGTGCGCCGTAGAAGGTCACGACGGTCTGCACCACATCGGTCGCCCGAGCAGCGAGCCAGAACGCCAGCGATGCCCCCATCGAGAAGCCGATGACGGCGATCGGCTGGTCGTCGCCGGCGGCCGCTCGTTGGAGCACGCCGGTCGATGCGAGGACCAGGCCCGACAGACTGTTGGGCTCGATCGTCGCCAGAACGGCCTCACCCTCGGTCGCTGTGGCCGGTGTCTCGCCGTCGAACAAATCGGGGGCCAGTACCGTGTAGCCCTCGTCGGCCAGTCGTCGACAGAAGTCCCGCACCCAGTCATTGAGTCCCCACCACGAATGCAATACCAGAATCCCGGGCCCGGGCTGGCCCCCTTCGGGTCCGACGAAAAATGCTTCACCTGCGGGCTGCGCCATACGCACCGACCCTATCGGTGCACGCCGACGGCCTCCGCAGTTCGTACCCTGGTGCGAGTGAGAGGACCGTTGCACATGTTGCGCACTGCCTGGAGCTTCGTCGTCGACGTCGCCAAGCAGTGGTACTACGGCGGCCTCGGTGATCTTGCTGCCGGTGCAGTGGATGAACATGACCCGAGCCTGGGTACCCATGCAGCCTTGCTGTACAATATGTCCGGTGCTGTGAAAGCCTTTTACGATGATCTGAATCAGCTTGAAATCGACGAGAAGGTACTTTCACTGACCTTTACCGAGTTTGGTCGCCGCGCCAAATCCAATGACAGTTACGGGACCGATCATGGAACAGCCACTCCGGTTTTTGTATTTGGAACCCAGCTGAACAATGGAATATACGGGGTGAATCCTTCCCTGAAGCCGGAAGATCTTCACAATTACAACCTGGTCTATAATATCGATTACAGGCAAATCTATACTTCCATTATCCAGGACTGGTTTGAGGGAGATGATCAGGCCCTCATCGATACCGGTTTTAGTGATTGGGTCGATACACGTTTGCCCATTGTCGATACCGGCGGGACACAGCCTATAGTCCGGGTAAGAATCCCACATCCCTCTATCTTTATCCAAACCCGGTACAGGATATACTTTATATCCAGTATAACCTTGAATTCAGAGGAGCGCTTAGTCTCCATGTGATAGATGGTGCCGGTCGAAGACTTAAATCTGTGCAGCAGGAAGGAATGTTTGGTCCCAATTCAACTTCACTGGATGTGTCGGATCTGAAAGAGGGCATGTACCATCTGCAGATGATCCATCGTGGTAAACGAATGCACAGCAGTTTTCTGAAACTCTAAGCAGGAAGTAGCTGATAAATCCTTATTCCTCTTCCGGAACAAACGATACCCGGATCGCATCTTCAGGAGCAGGGGACGCTTGTATTTCCCCAGGGTGTAGATATCTGCGAGAATGGCAATACCCTGATCCGCAGTCTGGATGAAGTCCCGCACCTCGACCCGCTTCGTCAAACTCCCTGGTATAGGTGTTTAACAGGCTATCCGATTCCAGGGCATATTGGTACAGACACAGTGGAATTATCGTTGGTCTGGGATACATAACAGGGTAAACTGATCCGCATCCGTGATTAGAGAGCCGGCCATCACCGGTGCCCTGTAGGTTAGTTCATACAGGGGCTCGGCAGGTAAATCCTTGATATTCTCCGCTACTTAGCACATCAACTTCCGCCCCGGCCATGATGTAGTTATTTCCTTCGTAGTAGGTGGTGAGACCAAAAAGGGTTCCGGATTTCTGGATGAGCGAACTGATTCCTTCCTCGGTCTGGAAGGAGTAAATATCGCCTGTGGCCCAAGATAAGAGTTCCCGTCGAGAAAAACGGTCCGCAGGGTATAATTGTAGAAGCAATTCACAAAGTATCCGGAAGCGGAGCTGTTACTGTAGGCGCCAATAAAAAAGGGATAATCCTGTCCCGTCTTGTTCAGGTGGCGCTGCACATCATATTCCAGGTCCGTATTTACATGGCAACCTGTTACTTCGCTGAAGCTGAAAACTGCTGTTGTACTTTGGCAATCCAGGAGGAGTGGGTCACAAAATCATAGCCCAGGACCACCAGATTTCCCTGCTCGTCACTAAAGGAGTAAAGTGGCATGGTCATATCCAGTGCATGGGAAGCAGTTTCCGTTCCAGTTGCCGGATCAATGGTGACCACATAGGCATCGAAGGCTGATTCATGGCAACAAAGCTCAGACGGAACCATTCTGAAGGATCAGTTTCGAGGTGGGGGTCAGCCACTGCGTAGTCCATGGTCCAGATGACCACTCCCGACGAAGAAGTGCGCACCATGGAGGTATAGGGATATTCAATATCCGCATTTTCATCCTTTACCGCCGAAATAAAAATGTAGCCTCCATCGGACAGTTCCACCACACTTTCGGGATAGAGGGCCAGCTGCTCATCCGGGATGGTTATAGATCTTCAGGAAACCATCCTCAGGCATGATATCCTTCTGATTTATCTCGCATCCTGACTTAGAAGCAGGAGCAGGATGCTTAGACAGCTATATGGCTATGGATTTTAATTTTCATGGCATCAATAAAAGCATTCAACATTGCTGTAGTGCTTCTGTTTCTGAAGCGAGAAGAGGATGGAGAGATTGATCTGCAGGTCATTCAGCAGAATGTCATCCTGGGCAAAGGTTTCTCCACTCCCCGTGGCAAAACGATCTGCCTTGCTGGTAATGTTATGAAGTCCAAAATGATAAGCCACATTCAGGTCCAGAATAACATATCTCAGATCAATGTAGGTTCCTGCCATCGCTCCGGCTGTGAACTTGGATCTGATAAAGGTCTCATTGGAAGCATCCAGTGAACCCAGCAGATGACTGTAAGCAATGGAACCACCTGCATAGGGGCGAAAGCGCTGAAAGTCAAATCTGTACCGGCCTCAAGTGGAACACGAAGTAACGGAGAAGATAGGGGGTCTGCTCTTCTACTGTTTCGTTTGTAAAAGCAATTTCATTGAGCTTGCTGAAACGGTAGGTATAGGTTCCAGGTTTCAAGGCCACGATAAGATAGTCACTGAACCATTCAATCTGAACAAAATACTGATTGCCAATATTCTGAAATAAGGTCGAATACTCGTTCACATAGCTTTCCCCGCTCAGGTCCTCATAGATATTGTAGGGTTCCAGGTCCACAATCTGGGCCATATTGGCTCCACCCCCAAAACCGATGCGCAGCTGATTCAAAAAACCGGATTCCTGTGCATGGATACTGTTTGTTAACAGCAGGCCCAGCAGGATGAACAGGGTTGATTTTAGTTTCTCACTCTTTCAAAACAGATTTGGCGCAAAAAGGTTGCATTTACCTGTTTTAAACGGAGAAATGGAAAGTATGTTTTATCTCCGGGTAATTCTTTTGTTCCGCAGTTGTATCATTTTTTAGATTGAAAGGAGGATCTTCTTCAGGTTAATGGCACCCTCGCCGATAATGGTTTGCTTTTTCATTAACTGCATCAGCATGCCCATTTCTTTAGCCGGATCGAAGATAGTGTAAGCTTCTTCCAATTGCTGATCGGTCTCCTTCACCAGGATATCGAACAGGGTACGTCCATCATGAACTGCAAACTCCCCGTTGCGGGTGTGATAGCCATAGCGTATCCCCCCGGCTTTGCATTTCTCCCCAAAACTGTTATAGAGCTCGGCAGCGGCTTTATATTCGTCAGAAGTTTGTCCTTGGAAGGCCGGGCTAAGGACATTTACAAGCTTACTCCTGTTTGGTCATTTTCATGGGAAACTCGCCTCCCTGAACAAGGAGAAAACCTTTGTAGGTATTCCCTTCGAAGGTACCTTCCAGCTCGATAAAATTTCCTTCCACATCCACCTCGGCTTTTAGAGCACCCGTTTCAATGCTTATCTCTTCAAGTTCCACCTCTCCCATGGGAGTGACCAATTTACCTTTGAGGACTCCTTCTTCCTTGGAAATCACAAAGGTACCGTCAATATCCACCGGCAGTTCTTCAACCACATATTCCCAGTTTCCCAGGTAGGGGGCATGAGGATCTTTTGCGACTCTCGTAGAGGCGCAGGAGGAGAAGATAAGGATTACGGTTAGCAGCAAAGAGAAATTTCTAATCGTGGTGTTTTTCATAGTCTGGTTTATTGGGTTCATATAATGTGTTAAATATACACGTTAAAAATGATACTGTATAACTTTTATATGCTAATCGGCACGAATAAAATTAAGCTTTACCAGAAATCTTTACTCTTTGATATGTAACTTGTACCATCTAACTAAATTTCCTTATTATGGCACGCTTCAGCAAGAGAAAACCGGATACGGTGTTGGTGAAGGACAAAAAACTGATTTGTCCCGGTATGTGACAACGATCAGTTTATTGAGACAAGAGCTCAGCTAAATACGGCAGTGGCCTCTTTTTTTGACCTGGATTTTGCCAACAAGGAGGCCCGTTGTTTTGTCTGCTCCTCTTGCACCTATATTTTCTGGTTCAGAGCATAAATATCTCCGCAATCTCATGAAAAAGCAAATTCTATGTTCCTATCCATTCTGGCCCTGCTGTTTACTGCTATGCCAGGGGAGAGTGCCAGCAAGGCAGAGCAGCTGAACTACCTGTTTGAAAGTGGGACTGAAGGCTATCAGTGTTTTCGCATACCTGCCATAGTTACAAGCACCACGGGGACTATCCTTGCCTTTGCCGAAGGACGGAAGAACGGGTTGTTCCGATACCGGTGATATTGACCTGGTGATGAAATACTCCGAGGACCAGGGAAAAACCTGGAGCAAACTTAAGGTGATCTGGGACGACGAAAAACATGTATGCGGGAATCCGGCACCTGTGGTTGACGAAGCTACCGGAACCATTCATCTGCTTTCTACCTGGAATCTTGGGGAGGACCATGAAAGGGAAATCATTGACGGAACAAGTCAGGATACCAGGCGGATCTTTGTGATGAGTTCGGCCAATGAGGGGCAAACATGGTCGGAGCCCCGGGAGATCACCACTTCGGTGAAGCAAAAAAACTGGACCTGGTATGCCACCGGTCCCTGTCACGGGATTCAGTTAAAGCAGGGTGCACACAAAGGCAGGCTGCTGATCCCCTGCGATCATATTGAGGCCCATCACCAAGAAATATTATTCTCATACCATCTATTCCGACGACCAGGGACAGAACTGGAAGCTTGGGGGCACTACGCCCCAGGATCAGGTGAATGAATGCACCGTGGCAGAACTTTCCGATGGAAGGGTGATTCTGAATATGCGGAACTATGACCGTTCCCAGAAGAACAGAAAAATTGCCTTCAGTGAGGATGGAGGCTCAAAGCTGGGGTGATATTATCTCAGATCCGACCTTAATAGAGCCCATCTGCCAGGCAAGCATGTTGATGGTTAATTCCGAGGAGGAAGACAGATCCATTGCTGCTATTCCTGAATCCTGCCGACAAGGAGAAACGTCAGAATCTGAGCCTGCGCAGCAGCACGGACGACGGCGAACTCCTGGACCGGAGCCTGGTGCTTGCACCAGGGACCGGCTGCCTATTCGGACCTGACACAGCTTCCCAATGGAAACCTTGGCTGTCTTGTACGAAGCCGGATCCTTCGAATCCCTACCAGGGCATCGTGTTTCAGGTGAGTCCCTGGCAGCAGATTAAACAGGCCACTTTTTAAGTTCCTGTCAAAGCTTTAATCCTCTTTACCTCCTTGATCAGCAGGGGGAAGGCAGGTGTCCAGCATATTGTGCCCGTAGCCATCCATTTCATAGAGCCTGGTATCGGGGTGACCAACCACCTTCATCATCCGCATCATGTAAGCATTCTCTTCGTATCTGCCCATCATTTCCATTTCCCGGTCGCCCGTGATCAACAGCAGGGGAGGGGCATCCTTTCGCACGTGAAACAGAGGAGCCAGGTCATCCACCACTGGTTGTGTTCCTTCAATTCCCCGTTCCTTTCTAACCGTGAAATGGGTAATGGTATGTCCGCTGAAAGGGATTAGTCCCGCAATGCGGTTGGCATCCATCTTCATGTTTTTTCAGCCATCGTTTATCCAGTCCCACCATGCTGGAGCAGGTAGCCCCCGGCAGAGTGTCCCGATATAAATATCAGTTCCGGATCTCCTCCATATTCTTCTATATGCCTGAATACCCAGGCCACTGCTGCAGCGGCATCTTCGATATAAACCGGGGCCTTGACCTTTGGATAGAGGCGGTAGTTGACCGCCACAACGGCCATTCCCTTGTTCTCTAAGTGCCTCAGGGATCGATTTATTTCCACCGGTCAGTCCCCCCCGTGAAACCAGACCACCGTGGGGTAATCTTTGGCCTCTAGCGGATGGTATAGATCGAGCACACAACGTTCTTTGATATAGTCATCGCTGGCAATCTCAGATTCCGGGTAATAGGCAATATTCAGTACGCTGGTGTATGCCGTTGGCTGGGCCTCTGTGATGTGGCAGACAGGCAAAGACAAGCAGAATGCAAAGGAAGCGTCCTTTTCATAATTTTCGGGTATTATGAGTTTACAGATTAGGGATATTAAAGATAAAAAAGCTATTTTAGATGTCTATCCTATTTTAAGATGAATCAGCACGCTGAGACGCTTGTTCAGGAACTTGAAGATCAGGTCGGTCCCACAGAAAGCGGACTGGTGGAACAGCTACATGAAAGGTGAGATCCGGTTTGTGGGAACAAGCATTCCCGAAATCAGGAAGCTTCTTCTTGAAAAGAACAAGCAGCGAAGGGCTGGATCAACTTCCCATGAATCAGCAGGTCAGCCTGGTCAACGGATTGATGAGGAGTGAACTGGCCGAACATAAACTGGCGGCCATCCTCTATATCCAGCTCTTCTGGCTGGGGAAACAAAAGAACTACCTTCCTCCTGAACCTGATCTCCGACTGGTTTACGAGAGGTATATCCATGACTGGAATACCATCGACTGGCTCTCCGTCAAGGTACTTGCCTTCCTGATCGATTCGGGCGATGAACAGGTCATCTGGACCCTGAAAAGATGGAACTGTGATCCCTATCTGTGGAAAGCCAGGGCCTCTCTGGTCCCTTTCGCCCACGCAAAGAGCATAAAGGCCATGCATTCGAAAAGCATTAAACTATTTTCAGATATCCTGATCACGGCGCGAAGAGCGCTTTGCCAAAACCGCCGTGGGATGGGTTATGCGTGAATACTCCAAATTGGATGAAGCCTATGTACTTGATTTTCTGAGCAAGCATGTGAAGCACACCACCGGGGAGGTGAAAAGAAATGCCCTGAAGTACCACCGACAAAAACTAAAGAAGCAATGAGAAATCTGAATATACACTCTGACTTTAGCTTCACTGGCATTGCTGTCCGCATGCGACTACTCCAATGGCGGCAAAGGGTGAATTTATGCTTCTCCCACAACCGGAATTGCAGAATTTTTCGGTAGCAGCAAATTATATCCCGATTCCATAAAATATCTACCGGCTGGCCGATGGAGTTGCTCTCCCTGTTCCTTTGGAATACGTGAGAAGGCATGGAGGAGACGACTAAAATATCCGGACCTCAGATTGTATTTCGGGAGGATATGTCCGCTGATTACTGAAAGAGGAAGGCTATATGCTGGATATTTCCAAGGACCAGATTACCATCGTTGCTGAAGTAAAAAAGTCGGTCGCTTTTATGGCTTTATGACCTCTGATGCAGTTACTGGAAGATGCCAGGGAGCAGGGGGTTCCCCTACCCATTGTCATATAGAAGACTCCCCGAAATTATCCTACCGGGCCATTCATCTGGATATGAAGCACCATATGGAGAAAACCGATTACTATTATCAGCTGATCGATCAACTGGCCCTATACAAAATCAATGCAATGATTGCCGAGGTGGAAGATAAACTGGGATATGAAAGTCATCCCGTGATTGCCTCTGCCGACGCCCTCAGCATAGAGGAATGGAAGAAGCTGAGTGAATATGCGAAGGACCGTTTTATAGAGATGAGTCCGCTCGTACAGGGACTGGGCCATGCATCCTACATCCTGAAACACGACAAGTACCGGTATTTGCGTGACGACCCGGAGAGTGACTGGGCCTTTAATCCCTTGCTTCCTGAAACCTATCAACTCCAGTTTGACCTGTACCGGGATGCCTGAAAGCCCTGCCTGACGGGGACTACCTACATGTGGGAGGGGATGAGGTGCATACAACGGGCGAGGACAGTGGTAAAAGTCGAGCTCGAATTCAGCTGATCTGGCTAAACAAGGTATGCGATTTGCAAAGGAAAACGATCGTATATCCATTTTCTGGGATGATATGCCCCTCAAATATGCAGACTGTACGCTCCCATGTTCAACACCACTTTATCCCGGAACCAGGTGGATCGCATGTGGAGGGAGAAGGACACAATTGCTCGAAGAGTACCTGGATATGTTTCCCGATAACTGCATCTACATGCGTTGGAACTACAGCCATCCCCAGGCGGAAGGGAATATTAAGGCCATGGAATGGTTCAGGGAACATGATCTGGACGTGATGGGCGCAACAGCAGGACAGACCAGGTGGAAGCTGATGCCTCAGAATGATAGCAATCTGGAGAACATCAGGTCCTTTGCCAATACCGCCATTGATATGCGGGGCGAAAGATCCTTTGATTTTAATTCCGATGATAAGGAAGTAAATGGCCTCCTGCTTACACTCTGGGATGATGATTCCCCCCATTTCGAACTTTATTGGAGAGGGATCTGCCTTCTTCGCGGAGTACACCTGGTCGGGCGACCAGAGAAGTAAGGAGGAAATTAAAGGCGCCTACCGTCACCGGGCCTATGGCATGCCCTGTCCGGCGAAGAGTTTGGTTTTGTAGAACCGCTGGAAGAAGCGGTAGCCTGGTGGAACGGAGCCCTGTTAAAATCAAATAACCGGAATAACTTACGTAAGCTGGAAGATCCTGCAGCTGAGGCGGTGATTGACCTGCCCTTCCGGGAGAATGAAGAGGAGTGGACCACCCAGTACTCTGTAAACTTCAGAATGCTGCCATGGTTCGAGCGAATTGTAACAGGGTGATCGTAGTCCTCGATTCCATGAAGAACCTGGCGGTACGCAATATATACCGTCTGGAGGTCTATGAACAGGTAAATAAGCTGGTTAGTTTTTCAGGAAAGGCCATGTTTAACCTTCAGGCCTTTGCCATTGCCCAGGCGGAAAGGAAGAAGAAGAAGGCTCTGGCTAGTCTCCGGGCTACTTGCCCAGGAATTTCTCAGGATCTGCGTGCAGAATTTGAAGAGGTATATGCCCGAACCCGCATTCTCCAAAGCCGGACGGATATTTACTGGACCAGGATCATCACCGCATCTGGCCAATCAGAGTATTAATTTCGACTGGCAATTCTGGGCTGAAATCTACTTTCCTGGAAAAACTCGACAAACCAATTAATAGCCTGCAACCATGAGAATCGCAGCACTGGAATCTTTAGGCAATTGTTTTTCTAGGTCTGAGCTCTCTTTCTTTTGGTCAGCAGGAGCTGAACCTGGCGACTGCCCTGCAGGAGAAGCAGATCAAGGCCGTGAATCGTACCCTCTCTCTAAATGAAGAAGCACCCAGAAGCTGTGGAGATGAATGCAGCCGAGGGTGATGGCTTGCTGTTATTAATGGAAATTGCTTTTGTTACCGGGACCCTGGAAATTGAGCTGCTGGGAGAAAACAATCCGGGTAAAAGCTTCATTGGAATTGCCTTCAATATTCAGCGATGAGGAAAGCTTTGAAGCGGTCTATTTCCGGCCCTTCAACTTTGTGGCCACCGAGCACATCCGGAAAGATCATATGGTTCAGTATATCATCATCCTGAATACACCTGGTTTAAACTCAGGGAGGAGCGTAGCGGTGAGTTCGAAAATGAAATTCCGGCACCTCCAAATCCCGATCACTGGTTCAAAGCCACCATTAAGGTCTCGGAGAAGGCTGTGAAAGTGTTTGTGGAGCATAAGACGCAGCCGGTTTTAAAGGTGGAGCGTCTAACATCAGGCAAATCCGACAGGATCGGACTCTGGGTCGGGAACGGTTCCTCGGGAAGATTCAGGAACCTGCAGGTGTACGGCAGAATAAGCCTTTCACTATGTCATGACAAGAAAGTTTCTTCTATATTCCAGTTCGCTTCGCTCCTGGCCTTCTGGGACATATCTGTTATGCCCAGGGTACATGTGGCCCTTCACTTAAGAGTGATCCAAATATTACTTATCAGCTCATTGACGGATTGGTGCTTCTGATGCCTGGAGGGCTCAATTTGTTGGGAAAAACTGGCCCCTGGAAAAACGGGAGCAAATTGCGGATCTGCTGTTCAGCAGGGAGTTTGACAGGGATGGGAATCCCCTTGGCATAGGACTCTCCCTCTGGCGTTTTAATCTTTCGGCAGGTACTGCCGAGCAGGGCGACGATTCCGAAATAGGCAGTCCGGCCAATCCCTGGCGACGGGGAGAGTGCTTTCTGAATGCAGACGGCAGCTACGACTGGAGCAAATATGAAGGTCAGCGCTGGTTCCTGGAAGGCTGCCAGAAAGAGGGGTGTGGAGAAAACCCTGGCCTTTTCGAACTCACCTCCGGTGCACTACACTAGCAACGGGAAGGGCTTTGCTCCCGGGGGGCAGAAGTCATCTGAACCTGAAACCCGGATTCATGGACGATTATGCCAGGTACCTGGCCGAGGTGATGGAGCATTTCAGCAATGCAGGCATCTGCCTTTGATTACCTGAGTCCCGTAAACGAGCCCCAGTGGGACTGGGATGGTCACAGTCAGGAGGGAACTCCCGCATCTAAATGAAGAGATCTTTTCCCTGGTCAACTATCTGTCCCATGAGCTGGAATCCAGGAACTTAGAACAAAGATTGTGATTGCAGAAGCCGGAACCATTGGTCATGCTGCACTGGATATGAGTCTGCTGGGGCAAATCAGCGATGGACGTGATAATCAGGCCAGCTATTTCTTCAGCGAGGATTCTCCCCACTATCTCGGTGCCCTTCCCCATGTGGAACTGTACCATATCAGCCCACAGTTATCACTCCGTCTGGCCGGTGGACGATCAGGTGCAGAACAGAATTACTGGTGGACAAGGCGCTATACGGAGCTGCCAATCCGGACCTGGGCTACTGGATGAGCGAATATTGCATCCTTCAGAAAAACGATGAGATCGGCGGCGGAGGCGGAAGGGACCTGGGCATGAATACGGCCCTTTACGTGGCCCGGATCATCCACCACGACCTGGTGCTGACCAATGCAAAATCCTGGCAATGGTGGACCGCCATAAGCCAGGTGGATTATAAAGACGGACTGGTATACCTGGATGATGGTTCTAAAGGTCAGACCGGAGGATGGGAGGGAGCGTTCCCGAGCCTGCAATATGATGGTGCAGTCCGCGAAAGTAAACTGCTCTGGGTGCTTGGCAACTACTCCCGTTTTATCCGTCCGGGTATGGTAAGGTTCAAGTGCGGACTCTCCGAAGAACCAGTCTCCCGAAACCGGGGTGCTGGTTTCGGCATTCAAAGATCCCGAAAGATCCGAGTCTGGTATATGTTTTTGTTAATCAGTCAGATGACGAAGTCATCGTGCATACGGGGAGTAAAGAGAGATCTCAGATGCTATATTACGGATAAGGACCGGGATCTGGAACTTCCATTCAGGAACCGGGCAGTCTATCCCTGCCTTCCAGATCGGTACTAACGGTATTATTTTAGCTCCACTTCGCCACTTACCTCCCCTGTTTCACCCCGGATTTCCTGATACCTGTCTATCAAAGCCTTCAGTTTGTCCGGTCTGGTTCTGGCCAGGTTATTCTGCTCCCCGATATCATCTTTCAGATTATAGAGCTGATAATCAGGAGCATTTCCAGTTCGATATTCACATTTTCAATAAGGGCAGGGT
Organism: uncultured Acidimicrobiales bacterium; assembly: GCA_963698395.1. Taxonomy (GTDB): domain Bacteria; phylum Actinomycetota; class Acidimicrobiia; order Acidimicrobiales; family SZUA-35; genus JBBQUN01. The sequence goes on along the minus strand of CAVOQQ010000003.1, from coordinate 47,122 downwards.
CCCGTGTAGGGAGGAATCATAACCCAATCCCCCTTGCGCAGAGCAGTCCTGCCTGTGGCCTCCAGAATCAGTTCTTCTCTTCCCCGGAGCCTGCTTTCCCATAAAACCTCCAGCAGTTCTTCACTATCACTGCTTCGGACTTCCTTCCTGCCAGTTTGCCAGGGAGGAAAACAGGTCCACCTGGGACACCAGGGCATCTGAGACAGCAGGATCGATATGTCCTTTCCAGTAGCTAATAAACGGTACCCGGGTTCCTGCCTCAAAGAGACTGTATTTGCCTCCCCTGAGAGGGCCCGACTGGGGTATGATTGCCCACCTTTCTCGACTGCATCGTCGTAATAGCCGTCGTTCAGCACCGGACCATTGTCGCTGGATAGAATGATCAGGGTATTCTCGAGCAGATCCGTTTTCTTCCAGGGTAGCAACAAGCTCACCAATGCACCAGTCGGCTTCCACAATCACATCTCCCCTGGGACCCATGCCGGTTTTCCCCACAAAGCGTGGATGGGGGGTACGGGGAACATGGGGTTGCTGAAGTGCGTAGTAGAGAAAGAAGGGCTCTTCCCTGTGTGCCACGGATGTATTGCTGGGCCCTGACCAGAAAGGTGTCGGCCATATTTTCATCCACCCACCTGGCCTCCGTTCCGCCCTTCATATATCCAATGCGTGATATGCCATTCACCACTGTATTGAAGTGCCCGTGGTGCCATTTCATTTTCAACAGTTCGGGATTGTCCATCCCGGTGGGTTCGCCGGGAAAGTTCTGGCTGATAACTGACCTCAATGGGATCCTCGGGATCGGATCGCACCACCCTGCCGTTCTCGATATAAACCGTTGGAACCCGGTCCTGGGTGGCTGCCATGATATAGGCATAATCAAATCCCACTTCATTGGGGCCGGGAGCAATCTTCGGGATTCCAGTCCACATGTCCATCGCCCAGTCCCAGGTGCCACTTCCCGACGATGCCTGTATGGTACCCTCTCTCTCTGAACATCTTGGGAAGGGTCATCTGATCTGTTTGAATAAGTAGAGGTGCCGTTCCATCCAGGATCTTTGCCTTCTCGTTGCGCCAGGGATAGACCCCGGTAAGCAGGGCATACCTGCTGGGAGAGCAGGTGGCCGAAGTGGAGTAGCCATTGGTGAATCTTACTCCCCCCGTGGCCAGTTTGTCCATATTCGGTGTGTGAGATCTCTGTGGCCCCATAGGCACTCACATCCCCGTAACCCAGGTCGTCGGCATAGATAATGACCACATTGGGCAAGGGGGGATACTTCTGCCTCTTCTCTTGGAGCATTAGCAGGAGTTAATGACGCTAAGTGTTGTGAACAAGTAAGGCGATACGTCAGAAGTTTCATCATGGATATGATATTGAAGTATTAATGATTGAAGAGGTTTAATGATCAAGTCTGGTTTTAGTCACCCTTCCTTCCGCATATCCCCAACGTTCAAGTAGTGTGTTCACGTCAACTGGTCCTAAAGGGTGTACGTTCCATCCTCTAAAGCTTCCAGGCAGTAATAAGATCTCGCGAGGAAGCTGGAGATCAAAGCCAAAGGATGTCCCTGGAATCAAAATTTACCACAATAAGCAGACGCTCTTCTTCCTTCCAGCGGACAAAGGAGAAAATCCGGTCGTTATACCACTGGGTATGTTCCCTGTTGTGGCTGTGGATCTCCCTGTATTCTCCCGTGAGGGCCCTGCTGTTTTTTGTGAAAGTTCAGAAGGGTGGACATAAAAGTTATGCAATTGTCTCTCCTTTCTCTGAAAGAGCCCCACCGTCAAATTTCCCCTTGTTCATCCAGTCGCTGGTGGTGGGGAACTCCGATGTAATCGTAGATGGAGGTTCGGGATGGGGCCCCAAATCCCGGCTCCTCGGCACCAGCTTCGCCCACATCCTGGCCGAAGTAGAGCATGGTGGGGGAAGTTCCGATGGTGGCAGAAACCACCATGGCTGGCATTCCCTTTAGGGCATCTCCTGCAAATCCCGGACTGGCAATACGCTGCTCATCATGGTTTTCCAGGAAATGCAGCATATGGTGCTCAATATCGGACAGATCCTCCTGGATCTGCACAATGGCATCGGTGCTTCCATGTCCCTGCATAATCGCTTTTCAGAGCTGTCGTAGAGCTGGACCTTATCGTAGAGGTAATCCATTTTCCCCATTACTGATATAGTCCCTGTAGATATGTGGCTGGTAGATCTCTGCCAGCAGGAAGGCATCGGGTTTGGCCATCTTGATGGCACTGTTCATATAGCTCCAGAATTCCACCGGTACCATTTCGGCCATATCGTAGCGGAAGCCATCCACCCCTTTGTCCAGCCAGTAAAGTGCAATATCCCTGAATTTTTCCAGGAGTCGGGCACCTCCTTATCCTTCCAGAAGTCATAATGGGCCTGACAGGATTCATTTTCATAATCCGCCGGGAGGGATCTCAAAATCCTATTTTCCATCGGGATCCACACCGAAATTGATCTTTACTGCCTCGTACCAGTCATTCATATCGGGCTGCGGACTCCGGGATCCATTGCCTGTCCACTTGGCCGGATTCTCATTGAAATAGCCCGTCGGCCCCGGGATGATTCTCACCTCCCAGTACCGGTATCCATCCCTCCACCGGGGACCCTGAAAGGCTGGCCCGGGATGTAATAGAAGTTATTGTCTCTCAGGTACTCCCGGGTCCGGTCATCGGATGCTCCAAAATCCTCCACCCCTTCCGGATTGGAAATGGAATGGTAGACCCGGGCCACATGGTTGGGGACAATATCGATGATCACCTTCATTCCATGCCGGTGGGTTCGCTCGATCAGTGCCTGGAACTCTTCCAGCCGCTTTGCCGGATCCACGGCCAGGTCGGGATTCACATTGTAATAATCCTTCACCGAATAGGGAGAACCGGCCCTTCCTTTGACCACATCCGGATCATCGCCGGGGATCCCGTAAGGGCTGTAATCGGTGACCATGGCATGGTGAAGCACCCCGGTGTACCAGATATGGGTAATCCCCAGAGCCTTTAATGGCCTCCAGGGCCTCATCGGTGAAATCATTGAATTTTCCCACCCCATTCTCCTCCATGGTTCCCCAGGGCTTTGTTGGTCGTGTTGGTATTTCCGAACAGGCGGGTAAATACCTGGTATACATTTATTTTCATATCTTCTTGTTCTTAGTGTTCTGTTGGGCTTCCTGCCGTGGTACTGCATGCGTCCAGGCAAAGGGCCACACACTGCCATGCAATAACGGATCTTTTTCATCCTGCTGTTTATTCCAAGGTGATATCTTTTTCTAAGCGATTTTCCCCGGAATACAAGTCCCGCGCAGGCTGTAAGCACAGCAACTGATCCCAGGATAATAGCCAGCCTGTCCCCAGTCTTCTCCAATGGCTTTCCGGACTTCAATATACCCGAACATGGAACGGATCCATTCAGCCGCCCCCAGCAGCAGCAGAACCTGGATGCTTCTGGCTACCCATGCTCTTCTGAATCAGGAGCAGCAAGGGGATCAGTAAACTCAGAATGACCAGCGGAAACAGATTTGCCCTTGAAAAATGAGCAGACAGTAATCCAAAGGATAAAATGACAGGGAGTAATCTCAGGATGTTCATGACTGCAGAGTTCTTAGGTATATCTTCGTATGCTTTGTAAGATGCCCTGATGCAATCCTGCCCCGCAGGCCAGAATGGTATAGTTCTGATTTAGTGCCTCCGCAGAGAGGTTAAACTGGATCTCACGGCCATTGATATCCGTCACTGTACCTCCGCCTTCACGGATCATCAGCCAGGGCACCGCAATATCCCAGATTTTCGTGGTCTGGTTCAGGGCTGCACCCAGCCGGCCATCGGCCGTGTAACAAAAATCGACCAGGGAGTTGGTGGATCGGATGTTCCTCACTTTCCTGGACAGTGTTTTCATTATCTCCATTTCGGATTCTGTTTTTCCGGGTGTTGCACTGAAATCAAAGGAGTAGGAGACCAGCTGTTCAGACAGCTTGGTCCGATCTTGTAGGCTTAATGGCTTCGCCATTTTTCCAGCTCCCAGCTCCCTGTTTCAGCCAGATAAAGATGTTGATCCACAGGCAGGTACATGCCGCCCAGTATGGGAACTCCTTTGAAAAGTGCAATAATCACCCCGAACCAGGGCAGTCCGGCTGCAAAATTGGAGGTGCCGTCCAGAGGATCCACCACCCAGGTATACTCCGATGTCCGCCCTCCATATATCCCGTTTCTTCAGTAATGAGATTGTAGTTATCCCCGGTGCCCTGAAGGATCTCAAGAATCACCTTTTCAGAGGCCAGGTCCGCCTTCGGTCACCACAGAACTGATACTCTCCTTGACCGTCACTTCCGTACTCTTTCCAAAGCTGGTGCCATCAGGGCTTCTCCACCTTCTTTAGTGCAGAAACAAGGGTATCTCTGGCATTTTCCGGAATCATGGCTTAAATTTAGCGTTTTTATCAGAACCGCTTATCGGGGTCTGATCAAAGATATTTTTTAAGTATGAAAGAGATCCACATTGCCACCGCACAGTTTCAGACCCGGAACGGGGACAAGCAGTTTAACCTTGTCCCGCATCGAAGATCTAACTGCAAAAGCAGCTGAAAAGGGAGCCAGGATTGTCAGTTTCCATGAGTTGATGTATCACCTCCTACACCTTTCTCAGTAAGCTGTCTAAAGACGGAGATCTTTGATCTGGCAGAGGAGGTCCCTTCGGGGGAAAGCGTAAAACAGTTAATACAGATTGCAGGGAAATACAAGGTGGCCTTGCTGGCCGGACTGGTGGAGAAGGAAGGCGACCGGGCTTATAATACCTATGTCTGTGTGACCGGTGAGGGCCTGGTGGCCAAATTCAGGAAAGCTGCATCCCTTTATCAGCCGAGTACCTCTCGGCCGGGAATGAGTATGTGGTATTTGACCTTCTTCGGCTGCCGCTGCGGGATTCTGATCTGCTACGATAACAACGTGATTGAAAATGTCAGGGCACTGCACCCTGCTGGGTGCTGAGATCATCTTTATGCCCCATGTGACCGGATGTACTCCGTCGCCCATGCCGGGCAGGGGATGGGTGGATCAGAAATACTGGGACGAGCGGCAACAGGATCCGGATGCCTTAAGAGCAGAATTTGAAGGACCCAAAGGGAGGGGCTGGCTCATGCGATGGCTGCCGGCCCGGGCTTATGACAATGGGATTTATGCCGTATTTTCCAATCCCATTGGTCCCGACGACGACCAGCTTAAAGAATGGCAACTCCATGATCCTGGATCCCTATGGGGAGATTCTGGCCGAATGCCGCTCCATGGACGATGAAGTGGTGGTGGCCACCTGTACACCCGATAAACTGGAGCTGGCCGGGGGGTACCGGTATAAAAAGGCCCGGCGACCGGAATTGTACGGAGAGATCCTGGGGGCAGGATCATGACATGCTCCCTTCAGGTTGAATGGATGAAACCCGGCCACAGGAGCTAAACGAATAGACTTGCCAGCATTGTAAATGCCAGTCCGCAAACGGCGATAATAGTTTCCATCACGGTCCAGGACCTGAGGGTCTGTCTTTCGTCCATTCCGAAATATTTACTCACCAGCCAGAAACCACTGTCGTTTACATGGGAAAGCATGGTTGCTCCAGAAGCAATGGATATGACAATCAGTGCCAGCTCAGGAGCCCCGGGATTTATAAAACTCAGAACCGGAGCCATAATCCCCGCAGCGGTGATCATAGCCACTGTGGCTGATCCCTGGGTGACCCTTACAATGGCTGCCAGAATCCAGGCCAGGAGTATGGGAGGCAAGGCGGAGTCTGAAATGGAATTGGCCATCATTTCTCCAATTCCGCTATCCACCAGAATTTGCTTCAGCACTCCTCCGGCGCCGGTTACCAGGATGATGATTCCTGCCGGGCCCAGTGCCTTTGTTACTCAGATCGAGAAGTTCCTGCCTTGATTTTCCTCTCCGGATCCCCAGAAAATAGACTGCCAGCAGGGCTGCGATAATCAATGCGCTGAAGGGGTGCCCCAGGAAGATCAAGATATCTGTTACTAAGGTTTTTGGCAAGCACACCCTTATCCACCAGGACAGCTGTAAAAGTATTCACCAGTATTAAGAAAAGAGGGACGGCTATTAATAAGGCAATGGAGCGAAACGAGGGCAGGTTTTCTCCGGTGCAGTTGCACCGGCAGAATTTTGAGCCATCATGTCCTTCGGGGGCTGGATATTGATTTTTTTGGAAATATACTTTCCAAAAACCGGGCCCGCAATAATGGCGGTGGGGATCCCCAGAATGAAAGCCAAAGAAGATGACCCACCCCAGCTGGGCCTCCAGAATATCAGCCACTGCAATGGGCCCCGGCGTTGGAGGCATGAAGCTGTGTGTCACAGCCAGACCGGCCAGCAGTGGAATCCCATAATAGAGGAGAGATTTTTTTGTATCCCTTGACAGGGCATAGAGGATGGGAGCCAGGATGACCAGTCCCACATCCAGAAACACCGGGATGGCTACAATAAAACCGGTAATGACCATGGCCCAGGATGCCCGGTCGGTACCGAACTTCTTAACCAGATAGTGGGCCAGGGATTCTGCTCCCCCGGAGGCTTCCAGGATCTGTCCGAAAATGGCCCCAAGTCCCACCACCACTGCCACGAAACCCAGTGTTCCTCCCATCCCTTCCTGAATACTCACCAGAATATCCTGCAGGGGCATGCCTGAAAGAATGCCCACAAACATGGAGGTGATCAGAAGGGAAATGAAGGCGCTGATCTTGAATTTCAGCACCATGATCAGGAGAAGGGATACCCCTGCAATAACGGTGATTAGTATTTGAGCTGTGGACATAGTGTATTGATTTTTCGGGATGTGAGGCTGGTTTTATATCCGGAGAATTGTGTGCTGAAGACATGAAGAACAAACATATCGAAATTTTATATTATTCCGAGGACAGCAGGTTTCCGATTCACATGAAATTTTTGCCGGGTTGAAATAAAGAATCTATCTTTCGTAAAGGAAGAAAGTAATCCTTTGGATCAGAAGATATGCTCTTTTGAGTCCAGCATAATCCTGAAATGATCCTGAATCTGCGTTTGGTCTTAACAATTACGAATTCAGTATTTTACAAATTTATTGGAAATGAGAAGTCTAACATTGATCAGCCGGATTCTGCCGGTATTTCTGTCCACATTGATACTCGGGTGTAATTCAGAATCAGAAGTCTCTCAGGATTTGCAACTTGGTACATTTGGAGCTTTTTATTCGAAAATCGACTCTGGAGAAGAATTTGAAAAGTATTCCCGAACAGGTGCCTATGCGGATATCATTGTGGACCTGGGATGGGGGAATTCAAAATTTGTATTCTGGAGAGGTTCCAGTTTTCTTCCCTACCTGGAGACGGTGAAAGGCCGGTGGTATGTGGAAGAGCTGATTCCCCGGAAAGGGAACGGCGAAGGTATTATGCCGGACAGGATCAATGCCTACTCCCATGTGAAGATCATTGAGACTTCTGAAAAGCGGGTGCTTGTTCACTGGAGGTACCTGCCCGAATTTACCGGATTAAATCCGCACCATGGAGTTGATTCGAGGAAGTTTGTGGATGAGTACTTTTCCATTTCAAGGGATGGGAAAGTGATAAGGACCATCAGACAGGGAACCCGGAAAACAGATGATTGGAATGACCCGCAGAATCGAATTACCCAGACCTTTGAACTGAAGACTTCAGGTATTAAGAATGTGCGTATTACGGGACCTGGAAAATCTGATCCAAAGCCGCCGGTCATGGGTTCGCCACTAATCGAAGAAACGGTTGCAAGCCCGCTTGCCTGGTGGAAATTTGATGAGGGCGGGGGGGATCTTACCGCAGAAAGTGTGTCCGGACAGGAAAGTGAGATTTACGGACACAAGAGCCTCTGGAAGAAAGGCGTATCAGGCACTGCCCTGCAGTTTGACGGGTACAATTCCTTCCTTAGCCTGCCGCGGGAGCAGGGGCCTGAGATAAGTGATGGGATCACCCTGGAAGCATGGATCACCCTGGGTGCCTATCCATGGAACTGGACACCGGTAATTCAGCAGGGTGATAAGGAGGGCTTTTTCCTGGGGGTCGATGCCCATGGTCATCCCGGATTGAGTATGATGATTGGGAAACGATGGGAGGAGCTGGTTTCAAAGGTCTTTTTGGAAAGGAATACCTGGTATCACCTGGCAGGGACCTATGATTCGGTCTCAGGAAGAATGTGCATATATGTGGATGGCCGGGAAGCTGGTTCGCGAATGGTGGACAGATTGCCCATAACACAATCGGATGCTCCCGTAAAGATTGGGAAAGGCATGGACCGCAGACCCACCGATTCGGTCAGGGAAAATACATTTGTGGATTCCTACGGCTTTGACGGGATGATTGATGAAGTAAAAATCTACAACATAGGGCTCACTTCCGGAGAGGTGGAGCAGGCATATGCCCTGTTTGACCTGTCGGTAGAAGAAAAAACAAATCCGGATATGGAGGATCGAAGCTTACCGGTATTTGACCGGACTGACTCATTCTCTGCCACCTATACCCGGCTTAAGTTCTACGAAACCTGGGATAACCTGTGGCGATTCAGCGAGCATCCAGATGTAGTGGTCTCCTTTGATCGGCTGCCCTCGAAGTTTGTTTTTTGGAGGGGTACCGGGTATATTCCCATGATGGTCAATGAAAAGGGGCAATGGTACAGCAACGAGTTTAATGAGACCTGGGGGACCTCGGGTGGACAGGGATGCCAGGAGCCCATGTCAGACAAGGAGGCCTATACCAATTTTGCCAGGATCATTGAAAACACAGATGCACGCATTGTGATTCACTGGCGTTATCCTCTCCTGGATGTACTCCATGTCATGGCCAACCTGGATGAGACTACAGCCTGGGGAGACTGGGCCGATTGGTACTACTACATCTATCCCGATGGAGTGGCAGTGAAAAAGATGCACCTTTGGACTCACGGAAAGAGGAACCATGAATGGCAGGAGTCCATGGGTATTTTTGGTCCAAATCAGCACCCCGAACAGATCCTTGAAACAGAAGTGGCCCTTACCATGGTGGCCCTGGATGGCCGGAAGGTGGACTACAGCTGGGTGGAGGGTCCTCCTGATAATGTTGACCAGCCTGAGGGGAAAGTGATTCAACACATAAATTACAAAGCCGAATATGATCCGGTAAGTATTGGAATTTTTACTGGTTCCAACGTGTATAGCGGGGAACAAACTTCCTACTCAGTATTTCCCACCTGGAATCACTGGCCGGTTGCTCAGATGCCATCTGACGGCAGGTATGCCAGTTTTCCCGATCGTACCGCCCATAGTTCCCTTACACACCTGTTCCTTCCCACTTTTAAAGAGGACCACGGAGAGAAACCTTTTCAGCAAAAACTGTTGATGGAGGGCATGTTAAATGAAGAACCGGAAGAGCTGATCCCCCTGGCCGCTTCCTGGATCAATCCCCCGGACCTGGTGGTCCTGCAGGGTTGTGAAAGTGAAGGATATGACAGGTCACAGCGGGCCTTTGTTTTAAAGGCAGTTGAAAATAAGATTGCTCTTCGTGTGGATGCCGGCGAAAAGCACCCCATACACAATCCCTGCTTCCTTATACGGAACTGGAAACGGGATTCAGTGGCCAGCATAGGGATCAATGGTAAAACGCCTCCCCAGGAAACCGATGTCAGGCAAGGAATAGTAAGGGATATGGATGGTAGCCGGACCTTGCTGGTCTGGATGAATATGAAAGCAGGAGAGCCCGTGGAATTTTCTTTTGAAAGACTGTAGGGCGACAGACATATGACAATTACTCATTTGAGACTCTTTTAAGAGATGGATCTAAGCATAAATACAGTTGACCTGATCATTATTGTAGTATACCTGGTGGGTATCCTCCTGCTTGGCATCCTGTCGGTCCGTCTAAGAAAAATGGACAGTGAAGGTTATTTCCTGGCTGGCAAAGCAGTCCATGGTTTTGCCCGATTATCAGGGGAATCCTCGTGTGGCAAGCAACGAGGAGATGCTTGAATTGGTAAAAGAAGCTTATTTTCAATAAGTAAAAATCAAAAATAAATGAAGTTTGTACTCATTCTTTGTATTGTATTAATTTCTTGCACGAGAAATCAAACTGCCCATCTATCAGAAGCTTCAACTTTTCTAAGCCCGATCAAGGAAAGTATTTCAAACAAGTCTTTTGATCCCTCCACACTTCTGTGGTATACCTGGCCAGCAAATGATTGGGAAGAGGCCCTGCCGGTTGGGAATGGCAGACTGGGGGCCATGGTGTTCGGAGGTGTGGATGAAGAAAGAATTCAATTGAATGAAGAAAGTTATTGGACGGGAGGCCCTTATTCCACGGTTGTTGAGGGGGGCCATAAACACCTGCCTGAAATCCAGAAACTCATTTTTGAGGGTAAGCCCATTGAAGCCCATAAGCTTTTTGGGCGCCATTTAATGGGATATCCCGTAGAGCAACAGAAGTATCAGTCCCTGGCCAATCTTCATTTGTTTTTTGAAAAGGAACAGGAAGCACAAGATTATATACGCTGGCTGGACCTGTCTACCGGCATCACAGGGGTGGAGTATACCAGTAATGGCATCACCTATCTCCGCGAAGTTTTTTCTACTGCTGTAGACCAGATAATTGCTGTTCGCCTGACAGCAAGTGAACCTGGAGCGATCACCTTTGAAACTGAATTGAGAGGAGTCCGTAACGGCGCCCATTCCAATTATGCCACCGATTATTTTCGCATGGATGGAGAAGGGGAGAATGAATTAATCCTGACAGGCAAATCCGCCGATTACATGGGTGTCGAAGGTAAGCTGCGTTATGAGGCGCGCTTGAGGGTAGATGCCGAGGGGGGAGAGCTAAGCCGTAAGGGTACCCGCATATATGTGAATCATGCCAATTCCGTTACCCTTTATTTTGCTGCTGCCACCAATTTTGTTAATTACCAGGATGTTAGCGGAGATGAAAAACAACGCGTTCAGGTTTATCTGGAGAAGATAAAAGATGCAGACTATCAAACGATTCGTGAGAATTCCATTGCAGATTATCAAAGCTTATTTGATCGCGTCAGCTTGCATTTACCCGAATCCCCAACATCCTTTCTGCCCACCGATAAACGCATGCTAAGTATTCAATCCAGACCAGATCCACAGATGGCAGCACTATCCTATCAATTTGGAAGGTACCTGCTAATTTCATCCAGTCGCCCGGGGACACAACCCGCTAATTTGCAGGGCATATGGAACGAAGACATGAATCCTTCCTGGGACTCCAAGTATACGACCAATATAAACACGGAGATGAATTACTGGCCGGCCGAAGGGGCAAACCTTTCTGAACTTACACAACCCCTTTTTAAAATGATAGAAGAGCTCATGGACCAGGGAGCTCAGGTGGCTAAGGAGCATTACGGTGCCAGTGGCTGGGTATTTCATCAGAATACTGATCTCTGGCGGGTTGCTGCACCCATGGATGGACCTACCTGGGGTACCTTTACCGTTGGAGGAGCGTGGCTCTGCACACATTTATGGGAACATTATTTATATACCCGGGATACTGAATTCCTGAATCATGTATATCCCATACTAAAAGGATCTGTCGACTTCTTTATGGATTTCCTGGTGGAGCACCCCAATGGAAAATGGTTAATTACCAATCCGTCAAACTCCCCGGAGAATCCACCGGAAGGACCCGGATATGAGTATTTCTACGATGAAGTGACCGGGATGTACTATTTTACCACCATTGCTTCCGGAGCCACCATGGATATGCAGATTTTGAAGGATCTGTTTCATTATTATACCCAGGCAAGCGAGATACTTGGCAGGGACCAGGCCTATGCCCGTGAAGTCTCAAGAGCACGGGAACGCCTGGTGCCTTCACAAATAGGGAAGGATGGGAGTCTGCAGGAATGGGCGGAAGATTTTGGACAGATGGAAGATAAACACAGGCACTTTTCTCACCTGTATGGACTCTATCCCGGGAATGTGCTTTCTGCCACATACACGCCAGGCCTGGTCGCTCCCATCAAAGCCGTTCTCGAACAGCGGGGGGATGGAGGAACCGGCTTTTCGCGTGCCTGGAAGATGGCCCTGTGGGCAAGGCTTTATGATGGGGAGAGAGCAAATTCCATCTACAAGGGATACCTGGAGGAGCAATGTTACCCTTCCCTTTTTGCCAAATGCGGCACACCACTTCAGGTGGATGGGTCGCTGGGCCTCACTGCCGGGATATCTGAGATGCTGGTTCAATCGCATGAAGGAATCATTCGCTTACTGCCCGCTCTGCCGGAAGAATGGTCTTCAGGTGAGTTCCATGGCCTCTGTACCCGTGGGGCTTTTGAACTTGATATGCAATGGGAAGAAGGCGCCATAAAAAGGGTAGAGCTCCTGTCAAAAGCGGGGGCAGATTGTAAAATCAGCGCGGAGGGGAAGGTAAAAGTCTCAGCAAATGGAAAGCCGGTGCAGCTTAGTGGGGGGGATGGCTATGTGGAATTCCCAACTGAGGCAGACCAGCGCTACCTACTGGAATACTAGTTGAACTTGCAGGCGGCTTACTGGCTCATTGGCGCCTCTAGCATTTGCTCCCTGAGTATTTTTTCATTCTCAGGACCCCAGTAGGAGCAATCCAGCTGAAGGAAAACAGAGGTATATGGAAGAATGCAGTTGGTCTTGATCACCAGTACCCTGAACAGAGAGGAGCTTTTATCCAACATGCTGAATACTTCATCATGGAGAAGGGTATTGACTTTCCTGTCAGCCAGAGTCTTTGCTGCAAGGGCCCTGAATTCTTCAATTCCAGCTACCTGCTCTTCTCTTATAAAAGAGAGCTCTTTATCCTGGTAAATGATTGGTTTCACATGGGTGCTTTTATCCAGTGCTCCCAGCACATGTTCCAGCGTGGGCAAGAGGTCCTGCTCCACATAGAGGTACTTCATTCCTGCCGAAGATTGCTCGGGGAAGGCTTTATCAACCACCAGGATCCAGTTTCGGTGACCTAATAGATTCAGGTCCTCTTCCAGTACTTGTGTCCAGGAGTTTGCTTCATTTTCAGGCAGTGGCGGCTGCGTATTCTGGCAGGAGGTGAGGAGTCCGGTAATCATTCCGCTAAGAATCAGGATTCGGCTGAAAAATTTCATGGTGATGGATTTGATACCTTCAAATATACCGAAAATGAAAGCTTCGGATCAACTAAGAAAAGATATTCATAACTTAGTGGGAGTAAAATTATCTGGTTTTTACACCGCTCATGAAACAACATTTATGCTATCTCATCGGGTTACTGGCTCTGATCCTGTTCTCCTGCTCAGGGCCGGATAAATCAGAGTCAAAACCAAATATCATCTTCATCCTTGTGGACGACCTGGGATGGGCCGACCTGGGATGTTATGGAAGCACCTTTCATGAAACCCCCAACATTGATAAGCTGGCCGGAGAGTCCATGCGCTTCACCAGCTGCCTATGCCGCCTGCCCGGTCTGTTCTCCCACCAGGGCCAGCATTATGACCGGGAAATACCCGGCCAGGACAGGGGTGACCGACTGGATTGCCGGAAGACAAGCTCATACAGTGCGACTTAGCCCTGTGATAAATTGCTTTCCAGGGATTTTGAGCTGGAGATGAAACTGGAGGAGGTGACCATTGCAGAAGCGTTGAAGGAAGCAGGATACAGTACCTTCTTTGCCGGGAAATGGCATATGGGAGAGGATTCCATCTACTGGCCAGAATACCAGGGATTTGAAATCAATAAAGGAGGATGGAGCGTAGGATCTCCCACGGGTGGATATTTCAGTCCCTATGAAAATCCCAGGCTGGAAAGCGGACCGGAAGGGGAGTGTCTGACCGACAGGCTTACCGATGAATCGATCCGATTTATGGAGGAGGCATACGGAGAACCTTTCTTTCTGTATCTCTCATTTTATACGGTTCATACCCCCTTGCAGGGAAAGCCTGAACTTATTGAAAAGTATGAAAAGAAGATTGATGATCTGGGTCTGGATCCGGAAGGCCATGGAGACCACCGACAGGGAGTGGATCAAGTATGCTCCTCCCGGTGGAAGGTTTGTTGAGCGCATCCAGCAGGGACATCCCATCTATGCCAGCATGATTGAAACCCTGGATACCAATGTGGGCAGGCTGATGCGATAAGCTGGAGGAGCTGGGACTGGAGGAGAATACCATTGTCATTTTCATGTCGGACAACGGGGGACTGGCCACCGCGGAAGGTTCACCCACCTCCAACCTTCCGCTGAGAGCAGGAAAGGGATGGATGTATGAAGGGGGGATCCGGGAGCCCATGTTTATCAAATGGCCCGGATCAGGTTCGGAAGGAGCCATTTCAGATGTTCCGGTTACCAGTACCGATTTTTATCCCACCATCCTGGAGATGGCCGGCCTGGAGCTGATACCGGACCAGCATATGGACGGGATCAGCCTGGCGCCTTTGCTCATCGGGAAAGGGATCAGCTAAACGAGCGCCCCCTTTTCTGGCACTATCCCCATTACAGCAACCAGGGAGGAAAACCGGGTGCAGCCATCAGGCTGGGTGATTAGAAACTCATTGAATTTTTTGACCCGGGAACTCGGTGGAACTTTATAACCTGGCAGAAGATCTTGGAGAGACAGCAGGAACCTGGCTGAGTGAGATGCCGGAAAAAGTCGGACGAGATGCTGAAGTTGCTTCACACCTGGCAGGAGGAAGTGGAGCCAGGGGAATGGATCCCAATCCAGGCTATGATCCTGATTATTTGAGAGAAAACTATCTGATCAATAAACCCTATTAAAATACCTATCCAATGAAGAAAAGCTGTATTATCTGGACTGCATGATTGCATTGTATTTTTACTGCTGACATCCTGTAACGGCCCGTCCGGTTGAGAACCGGAATGATCACCCTGGAACCAGATTGCCTAGCAACTGGAACTGCTGGATGAGAACGTTCATAAAGTGCAGGCAGAGGCCCCTCCTGAGATCCAATGGACAAAAGCGAGTGGTCCCCCGGACCATAAACAAGGATGGATCGCTTCGAGTGGTTGCCTGCAGGGGACTGGACCAGTGGATTTTACCCGGGGGTATTGTGGTACATGTATGAACTGACCGGTAAAGCTGAATGGAAGGAGAAGGCCATAAGCTACACGGCTGAACTGGAAGAACAGCAGTACAATGGATCCAACCACGATGTGGGATTCAGGATGTTCTGCAGTTATGGAAATGCACTTCGGCTCACCGGTGATGGTTCCTATATCCCCGTGCTGGTGCAGTCGGCGAAGACCCTGATTGCCCGCTATTATGAAAATGTCGGCTGCATCCGGTCCTGGGATTTCAACCAGGAAAACTGGCAGTGCCCGGTGATCATTGATAATATGATGAACCTGGAGCTGCTTGTTCTGGGCCTCCGAACAGACCGGGCGATCCCATATACCGGAGATTGCCGTTCAGCCATGCCCTAACCACCATGGAAAATCATTTCCGTGCCGATAACAGTTCGGTGCATGTGGTGGATTACGATACCATTACCGGGGAGGTACGACAGAAGATACCCATCAGGGTTATGCCGATGAATCCTCCTGGTCGCGTGGACAGGCCTGGGGACTTATATGGCTATACCATGACCTACCGCCTGACGGATCAAATTGAATTTTTAAGGCAGGCGGAGAAAATAGCCAGATTTCCTGCTGGAACATCCCAACATGCCCGAGGACCTGGTTCCCTACTGGGACTATAATGCTCCCGGCATTCCCGATGAACCCCGGGATGTTTCAGCTGCAGCCATTATGGCCTCGGCCCTTTATGAGTTATGCAGGTATTCGGAGAAAGGGAGCTTGTTACAAAGAGAAGGCAGACAAGATCATGGAGAGCCTGGGAAGCACCTATGCTTCAGCACCCGGAGAGAATTATGGATTTATCCTGGGCCATTCCGTGGGAGCCAAACCCATGGATTCGGAAGTAGATGTTCCCCTGAACTATGCCGACTACTACTACCTGGAGGCGCTGCTAAGGAAAAAGAACCTGGAAGAGAACTAAATGAATCAGGACTTCTGAACCCGGAGACAGGGATTTGTGGAGTATTCCGGACCCTTAAAAATATTACGATATTGGTCCCATTGAACTTGATGATTAATCATTGATAGCCTTTCTGATGAAAAAGTTATGTTTTGAGTTGCCCTGTATGCTCTCACCGGAGTAAAATCAGGGGACCTGCCCACTGGCTATACAGGAAGTTGATCAGGTGCTCTGGGTGGTATCCGATGTGGAGACGCACCATGGAAAACTACAGGCTTCTGGGATTCGTCAATTTATGGATCTGGGAACAGTCGAAATCAATTCCCGGAATGCAGGCCGCAGCAGTAAAGCAAGGCTTATTTGTGCCAACCTGGGTGGCGCACATGTAAACTGGATCCAGCCTCTTGAAGGGGAATCCATATTCCGAACCTTCCAGGAGGTCCACGGAGATGCAGCCATGAGTCTGGTTCACCGAATTCAGGACAGGGATGAGCTTAAAGCTGAGATCGTACGCCTGAATGAGCTGGGTGTTGAGATGCTTGATGAAATCAGCATTATGACTGGTGAGGGGGAACTGACATTTGTCTTAATGAATACGGACCAGGAAGGTAAGTATGTGCTGGGGTTTACCTACGGGGATCATGGAAAGAGCATTCACAAAGCATTGGGAGATGAGAACCAGGCTAAACCTGAAGCTCAATCAATACGCCTTTGCCATTCGGGATCCCCGGGCTGTATCAGATTTCTGGAAGCGTATTGGTCTGCCCGAACTGGAAATCAGTCACCCGGACCTTGGTGAACCCATGTATTACGGAAAACCGGCCGATCATGAGCTGATCCAGGGCTGGCAGCGCCATGGAACCGTAGCCTATGAATGGTGCATCCCGGTAAAACCACCCATTGTTTATGAGGATCACATCAAGAAGCATGGAGAAGGAATACACCACCTGGCCTTCTCCGTATCGGATATGGATGTGGTCCTGGAGGAATACACTTCAAGAGGTTTTGTGGTCTCCATGGGAGGTACCTGGGGCGAGAAAGAAATGCCGGGTTCGGGCCGCTATGAGTACATAGACCTGGAGGATGCCGGTGGACTTACCATGGAACTACTCTGGAACTACAAGGAAAAGCCCGGATCCGCTTGGCCCTGATCCAGGCTGCTTGCGCTTTCATCTCTATCCAGTTCCACAGGTTCACGTTTTTAATAAACAAGCCAGCAGGAAACAGTTTAAATTCAAACTTTTTATATTTTTAGTTTTCTCAAAAACACACCTAACCAAACATTACAAAATGATGAAAAGGAAGAAAATAGCCATGCTGGGCGGCGGATTTATCGGGGACTTTTACATACATGCACTTCATGGTCACCGCCGGCCCGACCGGGTGGAAGTGGTCTATTCCAGAAGTGAATCCAGCGCCAAAAAAGTGGCTGAACGACATGGGATTCCCCACTGGACCACCGATATGAAAGAGGCGGTCAATCATCCGGATATCGACACCGTAGTAGTGGCTCTTCCCAACTTTCAGCACCTGGAAGCAGTCAGGATGGCAGCCGAAGCCGGGAAGGCCGTCCTGGTCACCAAACCCCTGGGGCGAAATGCTGCAGAGGCCAAGGAGATGCTGGAGCTGGTTGAAAAGCATGGGGTATTTCATGGCTACCTGGAGGACCTGTGCTATACGCCCAAAACCCTGAAAGCGGTGGAATCGGTGAAGAACGGGGCCCTGGGCGACATCCTCTGGGTCAGGGCCCGTGAAACCCATCCGGGTCCGCACAGCGATTGGTTCTGGAATCCCGAACTTTCGGGGGGTGGTGCCATCATTGACCTGGGCTGCCACTGCATTGAGATTGCCCGGAACTATATTGGAAAGGATGTAAAGCCTCTTGAGGTAATGTGCTGGGCCGATACCCAGGTAAAACCCATTGAGGCTGAGGACCATGCCATTGCCCTGGTGAAATATGCCTCCGGTGCCATTGGTCAGTTCGAGGTAAGCTGGTGTTTCCGGGGAGGAATGGATCTGCGGGATGAGGTGATGGGGGTGGAAGGAACCATTTTCCTGAATCACTTCCTCCGCACCGGATTTGATATGTATACGGCTGTGGGTGAAGGGGACTATGTGGCAGAGAAGGCCGAATCGGCCACCGGCTGGCTCTTCCCGGTGGGGGATGAGGTCAATGCCCTGGGTTACGATTTCATGTTTACCGATATGTTCAATGCCATGGACGAGGGCAAGGCAGCCCATGGAGACCTTCTATGACGGCTATGTGGTCAATGCCATCATGGATGCCTGCTATCAATCCTCAGAGTCGAAAAAATGGGAGCCTGTGGAACTGGAGGACTGGAGGGGCAGTGAGGAAGTCATCGGAGGTCCCCAGCTAAAGGACTACGATGACCAGTACTACCTGATCAAGGAGGAGAAGATTCCCGATGGCACAGTCAAACTGATCCTGAAGGACAAAGTCCATCGGGAGAGATCATACAGAAGATCAAATAGAGAGACTGTACTCAGGAAGGAAACCTGAGCCCCTAGGCTGCGGCCTTCTTCTTTTCCTTGAACAGAAAGATAAAGATCACCAGGATCACGGCAGCAATAACGGTGGGCACATACCAGATCTTGTCCCAGTCGGCCACTCCACCCACGGTAAGCCTGAATCAATGGTACGTCCGGCAAACCAGGTTCCGATAAGCATTCCCAGTCCGTAAGTGGCAAAGGTGATCAGACCCTGGGCCGAGCTCTTCAGGTGATCCGGAGCCTTTTCATCCACAAAGATCTGTCCGGTGACCACAAAGAAGTCGTAGCAGATTCCGTGGAGAATGATGGCCGTATAGATCATCCATACTCCGCCTTCCGCATTTCCGTTGGCAAAGAGTAGGAAACGTATCATCCAGGCAGTGATCCCGATAAAGAGCACCTTTTTTACCCCGAAACGGGTAATAAAGAAGGGCAGGATCAGAATAAACAGAATCTCGGCCATTTGCCCCATGCTGATTCTGTTGGGGATGATGTCCGGATCTATTCCGATATCTGACATAAAGGAAGCCGTAAAGCCAAAATAGAACGAGACCGGTATAAAGATCAAAACCGAGGCAATCATGATGGTTGCAAAGGCCCGGATCTTAAACAGACTCAGGGCATCCAGTCCAATCAGTTCCTTCACGCTGGCTTTTTTCTCCTTTTTGGGAGGTACATGAGGAAGGGTAAAACTATACAGTCCCAGCATCAGTGAAGCGGCAGCGCCCACGTAAAGCTGTTCCACGGTGAGGGTATATCCCAGCCAACCGATCACATTGTTGGCGACGATCCAGCCAATGGTACCCAGCACCCGTACCCCGGGAAACTGTTTTCCCGGATTGTCCATCTGGTGGAAGGATAGGGAATTGGACAGAGCCATGGTTGGGGCGTAGGTCAGGGTATACAGCAAGCAGGGCCGGGTAAAAGACCTGGAAGGTGGTGGCCCGGGAGGCAACGTACAAGCAAGACAGCACCCAGGATGTGCATGGAACCCAGCACTTTTTCCGTGGCAAAAAACTTGTCGGCGATTAGATCCCACGAAAAAGGGGGAGATCATGCAGGCAATGGCAAAGGTGCCATAGCAGAGCCCGATCTGCGTTGCTGTGAAACCCAGGGTCTCTCCCAGGTAGGTATTCAAAGTAACATACCAGGTTCCCCAGATGAAATACTGGAGGAACATCATGGTGGAAAGCTGCAGTCTGGTCTTGAGGCCCATAGAAAAAGTTTTGCCTTAAAATAGTCAATAATTCTTATATCTTGCTAGAATGAAAAATGCGATGGGTCATATTGGCTGTTATTTACACTTTCCCTGTTATCCTGTTCACAACATGAGCTTCCCAATATCATCCTGATCAGTGCTGATGATCTGGGTTGGTCTGACCTGGGCTGCTATGGGAGTGAGATCAGCACCCCTAACATTGATCTGCTGGCCGAGCCAGGGTATGCGCTTTACTCAGTTTCACAATACCTCCAAATGCTTTCCCTCCAGGGCCTGCCTGCTCACAGGGGTATATGCCCAGCAAAGTGGCTATGCCGGACCTATACTGAGCCACTGAAGAATGCAGTCACCCTGGGAGAAGTAATGCGCGAGGCCGGCTACATTACCCTCTGGTCCGGGAAACACCATGGAGTGGAAAATCCCATATATCGCGGATTTGACCACTACTATGGCTTAAAGGATGGAGCCTGCAATCATTTCAATCCGGGAGATCAGCGACCTGGAGAAGGAGTGCCCGCCAGAAAAAGCTGGAGCGGAGAAAAGGCCAGGCGGGCCTGGTGCATCGACAGCCTGTATGTATGCCCCCTACACCCCGGAAGCCTCAGATTTTTACACCACCGACTATTTTACCCACTACGCACTGGAGTGGCTGGAATGAGTACCAGGATGATAAGCGTCCCCTTTTTCTTTACCTGGCCTATCACAGCTCCGCACGATCCCCTGATGGCCTGGCCGGAAGATATAGCAAAAGTATGAAGGAATGATATGACAGTGGCTATGAAGACATCCGGGAGAAAACGTTATGCCAGGCAGCTGGAGATGGGACTTGATTGATGAAAGCTATCAGCTTGTCGAAGGCCACTTACCCGGACTGGGATACCCTGACGCCGGAGGTAAAAAAGGAAGAGATCAGGAAGATGGAGGTCTATGCAGCCATGATTGACCGGCTGGACCAGAATATTGGCAGAGTATTAAAGGCCCTCGAGGAAACATGGGAGGGCCGAAAACACCCTGATCATGTTTGTTTCGGACAATGGGGCCTCTGCCGAAATGGTCCATCATCGATGATGATTACGGGGAGATCGGTACCATGACCCGCTGGTCCTCCCTGGGACCCCAATGGGCCAATGTTTCCAATACCCCCTTCCGCTATTATAAGAATTACAGCTACGAAGGGGGGATCAATACCCCGCTGATTGCGCACTGGCCCGGCAAAATTGAACCTGGCACTTTCAGCCGGTTCTCCGGGCCATTTCATTGATATCATGGCCACCTTTGTGGATATTACCGGAGCTAACTATCCGCAAGGAATTTAAGGGATCAGCAATCACTCCCTCTGCAGGGTGAAAGCCTGCTGCCTGCATTCCTGGGAGAAAAAGCCGCAACGTGGCAAAGCCCTGTTCTGGGAATGGTCCCAGGGACAGGCCATACGTGAAGGTGACTGGAAGCTGGTCCGATGGGGAAAGGGAGCTGACTGGGACCTCTTCAATATTATCGAAGATCCCACCGAGACCAACAATCTGGCTTCCGATAATCCGGAACAGGTTCAGGCCATGGAGCAGAGGTTTCTGGAGTGGAAAAGTGAAATCAGCCATGGTGATTCGAACTAGAACCCTGCCCGGAAACACTGAATTGAATAGTTGCAAAATGAATTAAATGAAGTATTCTGTTGGAGTTGATATAGGGGGGAGTCATATTAGCTGTGCCGTCATTGATTTGGACAGCATGGAGATCAGGGCCATCAAAGGTTCCCTGTAAGATATTATTGTTTGTAAGATATTATTAGTTAACGATTTAACTCAAACATGAATGAATAAGAAGGTAAATCTGAAACATGTCCTCCCGGTACTGCTGGCTTTTTTTGTGATGAGTTTTGTCGATCTGGTGGGTATTAGCGTGGACAGGATCACCGTTGATATGAATTTGAGTGCAACCATGGCCCAACTGATACCTTCAGCAGCTCTATTGTGGTTTCTTGTTCTCTCGGTTCCACTGGGTGTGCTACAATCAAAAATCGGGAAAAAACTGATGCTGAATATTGGCATCCTGACGACTACCCTGGGATTACTCGTACCATTTTTTTTCTACACCTTTTCCATGGTGCTCATTGGTTTTGCACTTCTGGGCATCGGAAATACCATTATACAGGTATCCGCAAATCCCCTGTTGGTGCACGTAGTTCCCGGAAACAGAGCCACCAGCTTTCTCAGCTTCTCTCAATTTATAAAGTCTGTGGGATCCATGCTGGGAGCGCCCCTGGCAGCTCTGCTTGCCGCCAGGTTCGGGGACTGGAAATTGTTATTCCTGGTCTTCGGTGTCATATCCATCATTTCCGTATTATGGCTGGGTTCTGTAAAGATCCATGAAACAATAGAGGCTGAATCGAAGTCTTCGCTTTCCTCTGCTTTCAAGTTGCTGGGGAATACCTATATATTCCTTATGGTTATGTCCATTTTTATCGTAGTGGGAATTGATGTGGGATTTAACTCGCATTCAGGGCAGTATCTAATGAAGGTTATTGGGATGGAGCAGGTGGCAGCCGAGTCCGGGAGGAGTGTTTATTTCTTTGGCAAAATGCTGGGAACTTTTGGAGGAGCAATTCTTCTGACAAGAATTGCGGCCAGAAAGTTTTATTTATGGTCCGCGATTCTTGGAATCCTTGCGTTCCTGGCGATCCTTCTGGTGCGTTCTCCTGTATATGCATGGATAATACTGTTTATTATCGGGCTGGCCGTTGCAAATGTGTTTCCAATTGTAATCGCCATTTCCGTTGAAAAATACCCTGAAAGAAGCAGCGAGATATCAGGCCTGTTAATGATGGCAATATGCGGGGGAGCGGTTATCCCGCTTCTGATGGGCTGGATAACAGATCTCAGCAGCTATGAGTATGGAATGCTGGTCTTGCTTGCCTGTATGATTTTCCTGTTTTTTGTAGCCTTATATGCCCTAAGAGTGGAAAGGAAAAATAAGAATGAAGAATAGTTATCGACGCACAACCCAGGAATTATTGCCATTGCGTAAGCCTGACTCCAGGAAAGGGGAACATGATATTTATCCGGATGAATTTGGATATGCACTCGAGGACAGCTTCAGGAATCAAAGGGGGACTGACTGGACCCTGGAGAACCTGCCTACTCAACCCACCCATCTTTATGATGTGCACAGGTTCAATTCTAACAGCAGCATATCTGTGGAAACAAATGGCAAGTGTCACGTAATGAGCCTGGTTGAAGGTGATAGTATTATAATAGAAACAGAAACAGGATACCGGGCGAGATTCAATTATGCGGATACATTTGTTTTACCTGCGGCTGCAGGGAAGTACAGAGTCATCAATGAATCCAGTTCCTCGGAAAAACTCACTAAGGCCTTTGTAAAATGAACTCCCGGGAACGCGTATTAAGCAGTATCAAACACATAGAGCCGGACAGGGTACCTTTCGACCTGGGAGGCACTTCCGTTACCGGTATCTCAGCCATGGCTTACAACAAACTTAAAGCGAAACTGGGAATCGATTCCCCCACAAGAGTTTTCGATGTGGTGCAGCAGCTGGCCATGGTGGACTGGCAGCTTGTGGATTCCTTTGGTATAGATGTTCTGGATATCAACCGTCTGTTTATGGAGGATAGAAGCTGGCATACCTTTACCCTGGGAGATGGGAGCTTAGGAGAAATTCCGGACTGGTTCAAACCTGAAAGGGCTGAGGACGGATCCTATATCATCAAGGACAGCCAGGGACGGGTGATGGCCCGGATGCCGTCCGGGGGTATGTGTTTCGACCAAACTTGCTTCCCCTGGGAGGATGGGTATCCTGATGATCTCAGCAGCATAGGAGAGGCATTCAAATCTGTGAACTGGATGGCACATTCACACACAAGCTTTATTGACATTAAGGACGAAGAGTTAAGGGCAAGGACCAGGCATTTGAGGGAATCCACGGATAAGGCTATAGCCATGTCCGGAGGGGTTAAACTTCTGGAGCTGGGATTTTTTTTGAGGAGGATGGACAATTTCCTAATGGATCTTTTAGCTGATCAGGAGAGTGTTTCAAAACTACTGGATAAACTGATGGATCTGCATTTATCCAAATTGGAAAAGAAATTGCGTGCGGTGGGCGACCTGGTGGACGTGATCAGATTTGGCGATGATCTTGGTATGACCAAAGGTCCGTTTATGGACCTTGAAACCTTCAGGAAGCTATTTCTTCCCCGGTATAAAGTCGTATGTGACTATGTCAGGCAAAACAGTAACATGAAGATATTTTTCCATTCCTGCGGAAGTATCAGACAGTTTATTCCTGATTTGATTGAGGCTGGATTTGATATCATTAATCCTGTCCAAACCAATGCTCAGGGAATGGATCCCGTTGAATTAAAGGAAGAATTCGGACGCGAAATAACTTTTTGGGGAGGGGGAGTAGATACTTCACAGGTATTACCTTCCGGGACCCCTGAAGATGTAAGGGTAGACGTCTTAAAGCGTTGTGAAATTCTTTCCAGGAATGGAGGATTTATTTTCGCACCCATTCACAACATACTTCCCGAGGTACCCCCTGAAAATATCCTGGCCATGGTTAAGGCCGTGCAGGAATTTAATACTTGAGCAAAGACCCGAATTTGGTCCTTTGAATTTAAAGTATTCTGCTAACTTTATTGGCAAGGTAATGGAGGCATCAACTTAGGGCTGCCCCGAATGGATCGAAATTTAGTCGATGAATCAGGGAAAAAATGTGCTTGTCATCGGAGCTGGTATTGGAGGCATTGCAGCTGCCGGTGCTCTTGCACGCTTAGGCTATCAGGTAACAATCATTGAAAAGAATGCTCATCCAGGAGGGAGATGCGGGAGCTATGTAAAGGATGGACATCGCTTTGATATCGGTGCCACGTTTCTGATGATGCCGGGAGTATATCAAGAAGCATTTGAGGCAGTTGGGAAAAACATGTGGAATGAATTGACCCTCCACAGGATTGATCCCGTTTACAGAGTTAAATTTCAGGATAGCAAGGAAGTCT
This sequence comes from uncultured Acidimicrobiales bacterium, assembly GCA_963698395.1. Lineage (GTDB taxonomy): Bacteria > Actinomycetota > Acidimicrobiia > Acidimicrobiales > SZUA-35 > JBBQUN01. Next base: position 22,386 of record CAVOQQ010000003.1, on the reverse strand, counting down.
TATTTAGCTCAGACCTGTCCAGTCTTCAAAAGCAATTCGAAGATATTGAAAAGGGAAGTTTTGGGAAGTTCCTCAAATTAATGGGCAAAGGCTTTGAAATTTACGAAAAAGCCATGCCCCTGATCGATCGCAATTACTTCAGAATACTGGATCCCTCCATCCTGAAATATCCCTACCTCCTCTTTAAGTATAAAGCCTTTAGCAGGCATTACAGGTATATCAGCCGATTTTTCAGAAGCGAAGAGTTACGTGCATTTTTTACATTTCAGAACCTTTACCTGGGGCAGAATCCATTGTCAGCCTCAGGAATGTATACCTTTCTTCCCTTCATGGAACTTGCCGATGGAGTCTATTTTCCTGAAGGAGGAATGCACGAAATTGCCAGCTGCCTGCTTAGCTCTGCAAAAGAACTTGGGGTGAAGGTCCTATTAAATGCGCCGGTTAGTAAGATTGAGATTGAAGGAAAAAGAGCCCGGGGCGTAACTTTAGTGGATGGATCCTTTTATCCTGCCGATATTGTGGTTTCAAATGCCGATCTGCCTTATGTCTATAATAATCTGCTTCCGGCAAGCAGAAAAGCCAGAAGGCTCACCCGTTTAAAGTACTCCTGTTCGGCCATGGTGTTTCACTGGGGCATGGATCAGGTATACCCGCAGCTGGGTCAGCATACCGTATTTGTATCAAGCAGGCACAAGGAAAGTTGTAAAAAGATTTTCAGGGAAAATTCCTTTGCTGACGAACCATCCATTTATGTACATTCACCGATCCGGTCCGATCCCACAGCCGCACCAGTGAAGCAGGACTCCATCACGGCTATTGTGCACACAGGGAACCTGGAAGCTAAAACCGGCATGGATTGGAAAGCAGTTAAGGAGCTGACCCGGAAGGCCATTCTGAAGCGTTTTGAAAATGAGGGCTTGAAAGATTTTGAAAAACACATTAAGTTTGAAATCTGCTTTACCCCTAATGAATGGGAATCAGTATTTAACCTGACCAGGGGAGGTACTTTTGGAAGCCTGGCTCATAATATCATGCAAATGGGATTTTTGCGTCCGGCCAATTATCATAAAAAATACAGGAATCTATATTTTGCAGGTGGAAGCACCCAGCCCGGTAGTGGTATGCCCCTGTCCCTGCTATCAGCAAAACTGGTTACTGAACGCATAGATAGGACATACGGGAATTCATAAATGGTGATATGGAGAAAGAGATAAAAGAGATCCTCGGGAGCATTGATTTTCAAAATATAAAAAAGCATCCCAATATTCTGATAGCAGCCAGATTCTGGGACGAAAAAAGATACCATGCCGCCTGTGTTTGTTACAAATTCATGCGGATGATAGATGATCTAATTGATGATAGGAAAGCATTGGAAGAGTCCATCAGCTGCCTGGAAAAAGAGAAGTTGAGTGAGAAAGTAAACAGCTGGATTGATTGTCTGGATAAGGTGCCTGAGGATGATCCCTTCTATATGGAGCTGGTACATACCATATCCACTTTTAAGATCCCCTTAGAACTCTTTCACAAGTTCGCGAAGTCCATGATCTACGACATCAACCATGATGGCTTCGCCACCCTGGAAGAGTTTATGGAGTATGCGGAGGGAGCCTCCGTGGCGCCAGCCTCGATCTTTGTGCATCTAAGCTGTCTTTCCGAAAAAGATGGGGAATACTACTCCCCTGATTATGACATTATTGAGCTTGCAAGGCCCTGTGCAATTTTCAGTTACCTGGTGCATATCATCCGGGACTTCCAGGAGGATCAGCAAAATAATCTGAATTACTTTGCCAATGATATTTTAGAGCGCAACAATCTGCTTCCTTCCGATTTACGGGAAATTGCCGAAGGCGCACCCATTCCTCAGGAATTCAGGAGTGTGATCGGGGAATATCATGAACAGGCCAGTGCTTACATGGACCTTACATGTAAGGAACTACAACGACTGCAAACAAAACTGAGCGGCAGGTATCTTCTGAGTCTTCATATCATCTTTCAGCTGTACAAGATGGTCTTTGACCGGATTGACGTGAAACAAGGCCATTTCACCCGAAAGGAGCTGAATCCAACTCCGGCAGAGATCAAAGAGCTTGTTATGGAGGTGGCTTCCAGGGATATTATTCACCCGTTCCCTTAATCTATATTGTCACAATTGTACCCTGGTCAGGTGCCTGACGACTGTTTTAATCTAATCTGAACCTTCACAAGGTATTGGTGATCTGATGGAATATTGCTATCAAGTCACTAAATGTCAACAAAATACCTATCGAATACGTCTAAGTAGTAGTCTAACCCCGAAAATTATTTATCATGAAAAAACTAACGATTATTACTGCTCTCCTCCTTTTTGCAGGAATTGCAGCTGGACAAGTTCTGAAAAAGGATGCTGTGATGATGATGGATGTAGATTCAGAAGTGGTGTTAAAACCGGGTGTAAGCATGAATGAGTACATTGGTTTTCTATTATCTACTGTGAAGCCTGAACTGGAGAAAGCTTTCCCGGGGACAAAATTTATTTGGCTGAAAGGTGAAAATGTAGAGAAAGTTAACAGCCTGATCCGTTTATGGTATTTTGAGTCCGCTGAAATACGAAATAAATACATAACTCCTGACTGGATCTATACGGATAATAAGAACATGAAATTAATGTTGAAATTGGATGAGATGAAGAGTGAATATGTAATAAGGAAAGCAGGAGAGGATAATCCTCCATGGCCAATGAATACTTCCTGGTTAATATTATAAGGACGAGGATAAACAATACCCCCTGGGCTCAGTCTGGGGGTTTATTATGCTCTGATATTATCATTATGGGCAGGCGACTAACGACTATTTTAATCTAATCGAGAATCTTCAAAATGTTTGGGGAATTTGAATAGATGACGCTATTAAGCCGTTAATTTTCAACAAAATACTTGACTTATACGTCTCTTCTATACCTACTATCTAATTCTAATCCAAATTTAACAATCATGAAAACACATTTGAAAGTCTCAGATCAATCGATTAAAACTGCGATGCTTGCATTACTTATATGCTTTGCATCAAATATCCTGTATTCACAAATTACTGTTGTAGAGTATATGAAAGTAAAACCGGGACAGTACAGTACTTACCTTGAAGTGGAAGAAGCATGGTCAAAACTTCATCAAAAAAGCGTGGATAATGGATATTTAATTGACTGGTCGTTGTATGAAAAAATGTTTTATGGTTCAGAGGATGAGTATGATTTTATGACAGTTAATGTCTACCCTGATTGGGCAACTTATGAGAAAGGATATCCAGATGGGTATTATGATCAATTAGGTGAAGAGATTATGACAAAAACGAGTGATTCCAGAAGTTTGGTGCGAGCAGAAGTATATACGATGGTGGTTGGAGCAGATAACTCGAAACCTGCAAAATTTCTCAATCTTTTATTTATGAAAGTGGAACAAGGTAATGCTGCTGCATATGTTGATATGGAATCGAAATATTGGAAGGTATATCAAGAAGGATTGATTGAAGCCGGGGGAATGAATTCATGGGGAATTTATCAACGAATTGTACCGTACGGCTTTGGAGGTGAATATAATTTTGTAGCTGTGAATGGCTTTGAAAGTATGTCACAGGGAAATAACATCCCACAGGAAGCTTATGATGCTGCATGGGAAAAGGCTGTTGCTGACACATCAGATGAAGCTCTTGATAAACTAACAAATGAAACAAGGTTGCTGGTTACTAGTGAAATTTGGCGCTTTGTTAGGGGAGTAGGGGTAAGTGAATAAATCGCCAAAAAAATACTGACTAGTATTCTATAAAGTAAGGAAGTAAGCCCCCGGTTACTCCAATGCCTTGCATTGTCGTGAGCTCAGCAACTGTGTTACCTCGGTTACTCCAATGCCTTGCATTGTCGTGAGCTCAGCAACTGTGTTGCCTCGGTTACTCCAATGCCTTGCATTGTCGTGAGCTCAGCAACTGTGTTGCCTCGGTTACTCCAATGCCTTGCATTGTCGTGAGCTCAGCAACTGTGTTGCCTCGGTTCACGATGGGGTTTTTTTATGCATTGATATTGTCATACTGCGGCACAGGATACCGACTATTTTAATCTAATCGGACAGTTGTTATAGAATCAAATGTTTGAGCTAGTCAGATTTTGTTAATCCATTAATAATGAATAGTATAATTGACTTTGGGATTATGTTGCTGTATATTTCCGAAGACTAACCCGAAAACCCAAGGCTCATGAAACGATACTTTCTGTATTTACTATTAGCATCCTTTTACCACAATTCAGTTGAGGCCCAGTCACCCCTACCATTGAGCAGAAAACCTACTAAATCTGAGATCATATTGGTTAGTGGTTCAGATAATATGGAAGGTGCATTATTTCTACTCAAAGATTCTTCGATACTTTTATCCAACTCACTTGTTAAAAAAGAATACCTTAACGGAAACTACAAAATAGCAGAGCTTTATATTGATGACATCAAGTTGATATCGACAAAGAGACGAGGAGGAGCATTACAAGGAGCATTGTTAGGTGCAGTTGTTGGAGCGGCCGCAGGAGCTCTTACGACGCGTATTGTAATAGGCCCCCCACCATATCCTATTGGATTTATCGGTTTTAGTGCTGACGACAATTATATCGTTGGGGTACCGGCAGGAGCAGTTGCAGGTGCTATAACCGGCGCTGTAATAGGCAGTATTAAAATTAAGATACCTATTAACGGAAGTATGGAAACCTATAATCGTAAAAAGAAGAAGCTGGGTAGAAATACTGTCCTATAATGGTGCTCCTAAATACTAAGGAATAGAACAAACTATTCAAAGCCCCCGGTTACTCCAATGCCTTGCATTGTCGTGAGCTCGGCAACTGGGTTGCCTTGGTTCACACTGGGGTTTTTTTATGCTCTGATGAAAACGTGTGGGCCCGGGGAGTGCCGACTATTTTAATCTAATCGGAAAATCCCTATAGTATTCACTCTTCAGAGAGTATCGATGCTGATAAATCATTAAATGTCAACAAAATGCTTGACGTGTACGTCTTAATATTAGTCTAACCCCCAAAATAATTTATCATGAGAAAATTATTCATTATTACAGCCTTACTCCTCTTTGCAGGTCTTGCATTTGGACAGACCCTAAAGAAAGGGGCTGTTGTTGTTGTTAATACCTGGGAGGTTACCCTCCAACCCGATGCTACAATGAATCAATTTCTTGATATTGCAAAAAAGTATGCAGCAGCATTTGAGCAAGCGTATCCTGGAACAAAAATGTTTGTTATGAAAGGGGATAGAGGAGAATATAAATACAAAGTCTGTACCCTTATATTTTTCGATTCCGTTGAGCTAAGAGATAAATACTGGCCTACTGAAGATGAAAATGGTCCATTCGATGAAGCAGCCACTGAAATCTTTGCTCCAGTAATGGAAGAAGGGAGCAAAATCGTAATTGATTCTCAAAGTGAAAGCACCGATTGGTTAATTCATTGATGACCGATAAAAAGATTTTAACCCTCGGTTCACGCTGGGGGTTTTTTATTTGCAATTGTGAACATGTGGGGGAGCAGGCTTCCGACTATTTTAATCTAATCGGACAATTGTTTTAGAATATAGGATTGAACTGTATTGATTGTAGTAAATCTTTAATAGTCAACGAAATACTTGACTTGCTTTAAAGTTAGGGGTACCTTGTGTAAGTCTAACCCCAAAAATCATTTATCATGAGAAGGTTATTGTACGCATTAATTGCCATTGTTTTACTGTCATGTGTTTCTTGTACGGAAAAAATTGACATCGACAAAGAGAAGGAAGCTATAATAGCTGTTATTGAAGGATGGACTGAGGCAGAATACGCTGCTGATTATGATTTGCAATCTACCTATATTGCTAAAGATGACGAGGTAGTTCAATTAGGCATAGGTAAAAACTATATTTATTATGGGCATGGTTTAGATCAGTATTATGAATTCTGGGATTGGGGGAAAAAGAACAACATGCCTCCATTTACAAACAAAGTAGAAAATACAGAATATCAAATCAGAGTATTTCCAGAATGCGCTTGGGCTGTTTATACTGAGAAATGGTACAATAGTGAAGGAGAATATTTATATGATGTTATAAGTACAAGGATATTAGAAAAAATTGACGGGGAATGGAAACTCATGTATATAGGATATACATCAATTTCTGAGTGGAGTCCTGAACAGATAAATCCCTCGCCGGAGGAAATGTTGGAACTATATCAAGATATATTTGAGTAATGAAGTTGTCAAGGTAAATAATTTACTTACTGCATGTGACCAATTTCAATCCCCCGGTCCACGCCGGGGGGGGTTTCTGCGCTGAGATGGGCATGCTGGCGCGCCGGCTTCCGACTATTCTGCCCATCATGATTTCATTTCGATGTTAGCCCTGTTATTCCCAGCTACCGGTAAATCCCCCATAGGGCATTAAGCGGATGGAAATCTTGCCATCCACCGGAGTGAGCACAAGAGTTTGCAGGTCGCGGGGTCCATCCCCATCCACGATCAGCTCCATCTCTGAGGGGATTTTGCCCAGAGGGGACAGATCGACAATCAACTCCTTCTCCATATTCTCTCCGTTTACCCCTGCGATGTACCACCGCTTACCACTTCTCCTGGCGATGACCACCTCTTTTCCCGGGTACCCGGCAAGGTATTTGGTTTCGTCCCAGACCACCGGTACCTGCTTGAGGAAGTCCAAAGCCTTTGGCGGAAGCGCACGGGCGGAAGCAGGGGTGTCGGTGTAGTGCATGATCCCGGACTCCAGCAGGATGGGAAGGGCCAGTTCGAAACCATAGGTGGTCAGGTGGGCATAGGTGTTATCCGAGAACCCGCAGGGAGTATAATCCACTGGTCCCACGGCATTCCGGGTAAAGGGCAGTATGGCCATATTGCCCGGGGCCAGTTCCGGGAACAGGGGATCAAAGATATAGCACTCTTCACCTCTCACTGCCTCCATGGAAACCAGGTTGGGCCAGGTACGCCTCCATCCTCTGGGCATGGTGCAGCCATGGAAATTTACCAGGAGTTGGAAGTCTGCGGCATCCTCCAGAATGTCCAGATATTGTTGTATGATGGTCTGTTTGTCAGACTGGAAAAAATCCACTTTAACCCCTTTGATGCCCAGGCTGCTGATGCGTTCAAACTCAGACCGTCTGGTTTCCCTGTCCCACATCAGGTCCCGGGGTTCTTCGGTAACCACATTGTGTATGCCGCCAGAATTATACCAAAGAAGCAGATGCACGTCCTTGCTTTCTGCATAGGCAGCCAATTCTTCCATGGTGCCATTTTTCATGCGGTTCCAGTTGGCATCCACCAGAAAGTACTCCCATCCTATCTCAGCAGCGAAGTCCACAAAAGGGACCATTCGCTTGTAGTCCTGGGGACTGTCATTGTCGGACCACCAGCTCCAGGCGGCTCGCCCGGGCCTGATCCAGGAGGTATCCTCAATCCTTGAAGGGGCTGACAGATCGGTGGGAAGAGTGGTCTCCAGGATTTGGGCCAGGCTTTCACCCAGAGCGATAAAGCGCCAGGGGGTGGACCAGGGCAGAGCTGCGCTGGAGGTGTTTTCATAGGTTCCCTCAGCTTCTCCCTGTTCAGCAAACTTTATCCGGTAGAGACCGTCTTCGCACGCCGCATGCAGGTGGCTGGCTCCATAGGAACCGTCAAGTCCCGCTTCGGATACCAGCATCCAGGCACCCTCGGACTCCACCAGGATGGGAAAGGCCCAGCCATTTTTATTTGCGGGGGCTTCCGTGCCGACTTTCACCCCTTCATAATAAGTCTCGTATGCGGGGGTATAGGTGGTAAGGGTGTCATAGGGGTGGCCCCAGAAGTTTCCATCCTTAAAATCAAAGCCGGTAAGCTCACTGGTCACCTTAAATTCCTCATCGGCCTCACCCTTGAAGACATACCTGAAGGCAACCCCTTCGTTATATGCACGGAATTCCAGGGCGACCTGTTTTTGATCCTGGTTTTGAAAGATCAGGGTGCTTTCATTAAACCCTTTACTGACCTGTAGTTGCTTACCCGTAGTCAGGGTATAGCTATCTGTTTGATTCATCCGGATATCTTCAGAAACAAACTCCAGATCTTCCACGAAACGCTTATCCTCCCGGATAACCGGGCTTGCGAGCTCAGCATAGCTGATTCCCAGGGGAGAAGCCTCCATAATCTGCTTATAGGCATCCCCCTCCTTCAGGAAAACGGAATAGTACAGGCTGCTTTCGTTTTGATCCGCGAGTTGTTCTACTCTTATGCGGATGGATTGATCCGGAGATTCCAGCTGCCATTGATTGGTGCTGGTGTTGCATGAGATGAGTAGGGATAAGAGGACTGGCAGCGTGGCCAGGCTGATTTTCTTGATGGTCATAGGAAGTGGATATTTTCCTTAAAAGTAATCAATATGTTCTTAGCCCGGGGCTTAGTTTTTTGATTTATCTTCCCTACATTTAGTCTCTCTTGATGAATGATCAGAATAGCTACAATATTGGGGTCATAGGGGCTGGCTGGATTGCCAAAGCCCATATGGGTTTCCTGCAGCAAACCGGCAGAGCCGACATCACCTGGCTTGCGGCCAGGAATCCTGAGAACCTGGAGAAAGTCAGGGCAGGTTTTGATATCCCCAATAAAACCAGTGATTACAGGGATATCCTGAAAGATCCGGCGGTGGAGCTGGTTCTGATTGCCACCCCCCCGGACACGCACAGGGAGATGTTCATTGAGGCCCTGAAGGCAGGTAAGCATGTTCTGCTGGAGAAGCCCATGGCCCTGAATCAGGAGGAGCTGGAAGAGATGATGCCAGTGAAAGCCCAATATCCGGATTTGATGGCCATGGAATGTTCCGGGCGGCATTCCAGGCTGAATCCCAAATTCACCCTGGTGAAGGAAATGATCGATCTCGGGGCCCTGGGGGAGATTTATCACATACACCACCAGAGCGTTAACCGGCAGAACCGGCCTGGAATTGAGTTTCATCCCGTGGCCAAATGGTTTCTTGACAAATCCAGGGCAGGAGGGGGGCCCCTGTTTGACTGGGGAGTCTACGACCTGTCCTTTCACCTGGGAGTTCTGGGGATCAGACCCGAACTTGAAGCAGGTGGAAAGTGTCGTGATTGAAATCCGGACTGGATGACGTGGATCCGGAGACTGACGTTTATGATGTGGAGGAGCACCTGATGGTGAATATGAAACTGAGTGGTGGAATCAGCTACTACTGGGAACGCGGGGCCCACGCGCATATGGAAGTGCCCAATGAAACCAGGATCTATGGGACCAGGGGAGGGCATAAAACTGGCCTACTGCACCTGGGACGATCCGGAGCTTAGCTTCTTTGATCTGGATGGAGAAGGGAAGGCGCGCGAGATCCGGATTATCCGTGAGTGTCCCGACGGAGGAAGATGGCTATTATCTGTCCAGGCACCTGATTGATGTCCTGGACGGCAAGGAGCAGCCGGTGGTCACCCTTGAAACAGCAAAAAAACATATGGAGATTATTCTTAAAGAATTAAATGAAGCAATTAACTAAACATCGAAATAGCCAAAATGATCGATCACTCCCTGCTTGCATCCAACCATGGATGATCAGACGCTGAGGGAGGGAATTGAACTGGCCAAAAAATACCATGTGGCCTCGGTCTGCATCAAGCCCTATGCGGTAAAGATGGCAGCAGATCTGCTGCAGGGTTCGGATGTGATGGTCTGTACCGTCATTGGATTTCCACATGGAAACAGCAGGATAGATGTGAAAGTATTTGAAACGAAAGGGCCATAGATGATGGGGCCGATGGAAATTGATATGGTGGTCAACACCGGGAAGGTGCTTTCAGAGGACTGGGAATACGTGTACGATGAAATTGCTGCCATTGTGGACGTCACCAAAAAACACGGGGTAGCTCTGAAGGTGATTTTTGAGAACGATTTTCTGCCGGAGGACAAGGATAAGATCAGCTTGTGTGAAATTTGCAGCGAACTGAAGGTGGAATTTGTAAAGACGTCCACCGGTTATGGTTTTGTGAAGCAAAGCGATGGATCTTACGAATACAAGGGGGCCACCCACGAGGACCTGGTACTGATGCGCAGAGCATGCTGACCCGGAGGTGGAAATAAAGGCAGCAGGAGGAGTCCGTACCCTGGAAGATACTTTGAAGGTAAGGGAACTGGGAGTAACCCGGATTGGGGCCACTGCCACCGAGGCTATCGTCAACGCCGTCGACGGCAAAGAAGCCGGTGAAGCCCCTGAAGGATATTAAATGTTTTATCAATCATAAACTGCAGAATATGAGAACTCTTGTATTAGTGCCCTTATTTGCCCTTGCTTTACTGATTAATGGCTGTTCGGCTTTGGCAAAGGAGAAAACACGGCCCAACATTGTTTTTATCATGTCGGACGATCACGCCTACCAGGCCATCAGTGCCTACAGCGATCACCTGATTCAGACCCCGAACATCGACCGGATCGCCCATGAAGGGATGCTTTTCAGCAATGCCTGTGTGACCAATTCCATCTGTGCTCCTTCCAGGGCCACCATCCTGACCGGGAAGCACTGTCACCTGCACGGGAAGATTGATAACCGCTTTCCCTTTGATACCACCCAGGTTACCTTTCCCCAGCTTTTCCAGGCTGCCGGATACCAGACGGCCATGTTCGGGAAGCTCCATTTTGGGAACAATCCCAAGGGAATCGACGAGTTTAAGATCCTGCCCGGACAGGGAGCCTATTACAATCCGGATTTCCATACCAATGAAGGGAAAATCCGCATTGAAGGCTATACCACCGATGTGATTACCGATCTAACCCTGGACTGGATGAAGAACCGCAGGGATCCGGACAAACCCTTCCTGCTCTTTTTATCTGCACAAGGCTCCTCACCGCAACTGGCTTCCTGCCGAAAGGCACTATAAGGAGTTCACCCTAAAAACTTTTCCCGGAGCCACGCCACACTCTTTGACGATTACCAGGGACGCGGATCAGCTGCCAGGGAGGCAGAAATGAATATCCTGCTTCACCAGAACTGGGCAGGAGATTCCAAGCTGCGGCCTGAGGTGCTGGATGAACTGGGGATCAAGCCAAGCTCCAGACTGGGATAAAGTGGATTATGCAGAACACCTACATGCGTTTTACCGAGGAGCAGCTGGCTGCCTGGAATGCGGTTTATGATCCCATTATCGAGGATTTCAAGGAGCGCTATCCCGCCATGACCGAGAAAGAGAAGATGCAGTGGAAGTACCAGCGTTATATGCAGGATTACCTGGGCTGTATTGCTGCGGTGGATGAAGGGGTTGGTAGCCCTGCTGGATTACCTGGACGAAGAGGGACTTAGCGAAAATACCATAGTGGTCTATACCTCCGACCAGGGCTTCTACCTGGGAGAACATGGCTGGTTCGATAAGCGCTTTATCTACGATGAGTCTTTTAAGACACCCTTGCTGGTCAGATGGCCCGGGACCGTGAAGCCGGGAAGCAAAAACGACCAGATGGTCCAGAACCTGGACTTTGCACAGACTTTCCTGGAGATTGCCGGTATTGAAGCTCCCTGCGATATGCAGGGCGAGAGCATTGTTCCCCTGCTGAAAGGGGATATTAAGGGCTGGGACCGGGATGCGGTCTACTACCACTACTATGAATACCCTGCGGAACATATGGTGAAAAGACACTATGGGATTGTGACCAGGGAGTACAAACTGGCTCATTTCTATTATGATGTGGATGAATGGGAGTTGTATGATCGCAAGAATGATCCCATGGAAATGCAGAACGAATACAACAATCCGGAATATGCAGAGGTGGTGGCCGAGCTGAAGCAAAAGCTGGCAGAGTATGCGGGTGAAATACGGAGATTCAGAAGAGCTGGATCAGAAGTATATAGACCTTTATACGAAATAGCAGGATAGGATGCCACTCAACTATAAATTAAATACAAAGATCATGAGAATCACGTTTTTATTTCCTTTGCTGGCACTGGTTCTGTCTTTCTCGGCCTGCTCGGAACAGGTGGAGGAAAAGACCAGGCCCAACATTGTTTTTATTATGTCGGACGATCATGCCTACCAGGCCATCAGCGCCTATAGCGATCACCTGATACAAACCCCGAATATTGACCGGATTGCCGAGGAGGGGATGCTCTTTAGCAATGCCTGTGTGACCAACTCCATCTGTGCTCCTTCCAGGGCCACCATCCTGACCGGGAAGCACTGTCACCTGCATGGGAAGATCGACAACCGCTTCCCCTTCGATACCACTCAGCTCACCTTTCCTCAGCTCTTCCAGGAGGCAGGATACCAGACCGCCATGTTTGGGAAGCTCCATTTTGGAAACAATCCCAAGGGGATCGACGAGTTTAAGATTCTGCCCGGACAGGGTGCTTACTACAATCCCGATTTTAATACCAACGATGGCAGGATCCGCATCGAGGGCTATACCACCGATGTGATCACCGATCTGACCCTGGACTGGATGAAGAATCGCAGGGATCCGGATAAACCCTTCCTGCTCTTCTATCCTGCACAAGGCGCCCCACCGGGAATGGCTGCCTGCCGAAAGGCACTACAAGGAGTTTACCAAAAAGACTTTCCCGGAGCCGCCCACCCTGTTTGACGATTATGAAGGACGCGGATCGGCTGCCAGGGAGGCCGAGATGAATATTCTGCTTCATCAGAACTGGGCGGGGGACTCCAAACTTACGTCCCGAGGTGCTGGATGAGCTGGGTATCGCCCCGGCTTCCAACTGGGACAAACGTGCCATGCAGGATAAATACGATCGTTTTACTGAGGAGCAGCTGGCTGCCTGGAATGCTGGTCTATGATCCCATCATCGAGGATTTCAAGCAACGCTATCCCACCATGAGCGAAAAAGAACTGATGAGCTGGAAGTACCAGCGTTATATGCAGGACTACCTGGGTTGCATTGCTGCTGTGGATGAAGGGGTTGGAACGCTGCTTGACTTACCTGGACGAGGAGGGGCTCACGGAGAATACCATTGTGGTCTACACCTCCGACCAGGGATTCTACCTGGGAGAGCACGGCTGGTTCGATAAGCGTTTTATCTACGATGAGTCCTTTAAAACACCCCTGCTAGTCCGATGGCCCGGGAGTCGTGAAGGCCGGAAGTAAAAATGACCAGATGGTTCAGAACCTGGACTTTGCCCAGACCTTTCTGGAAATTGCAGGCATTGAGGCACCTTCGGATATGCAGGGAGAAAGCATCGTTCCCCTGCTGAAAGGTGATATTAAGGGCTGGGACCGGGATGCGGTCTACTACCACTATTATGAATACCCGGCGGTACATATGGTGAAACGGCACTACGGGATCGTGACCAGGGAGTATAAACTGGCCCATTTCTATTATGATGTGGATGAGTGGGAGCTCTATGACCGTCTAAATGATCCCATGGAGATGCAAAATGAATATGACAACCCGGAGTACGCCGATGTGGTGGCCGAATTGAAGGAGAAGCTGGCAGAATTGCGGGTGAAATATGAAGATTCGGAGGAGCTTGATCAGAAATTTATTGACCTTTATAATCAATAGGAAATGATGAAAAAGTTATTTATGCTTCTGCTGCTGGTTTCTCTGGCAGTGGTCTGCTACCTCTGGGAGCATCCTTCAATTGCCTAAGATCCTGGGCGATCATATGGTCCTTCAGCAAAAATCATTTACAAAGATTCTGGGGATGGACCGAGCCGCATCAGGAGGTGAAAGTCACCACCAGCTGGAATCAAAAGACCTACAGGGTGGTTGCCGATCAGGAGGGCAACTGGAAGGTGAGCTGTATCCACCGGACAAAGCAGGTGGTCCCTATACCGTGACCATCCAGGCCGGTATCACCCGGGTACTGGAAGATATTATGCTGGGCGAAGTATGGATCTGCTCGGGCCAGTCCAATATGGAGTGGCAACTTCGCAGAGCAGAGACTGCAGAGGAAGAGATTCCGCTACTCCGGTTTCCCGGATATCCGGCTGTTTACCGTGGAGAAACATATCGGCATCCGCCCCATTGAGGATGTGAACGGCTACCTGGGAGCTATGTAATCCTGAGACCTCCACAGGACTTTAGTGCTGTGGGTTATTTTTTCGGAAAGATGCTGCATCAGGAACTGGGTGTTCCGGTGGGTCTGGTGAACACCTCCTGGGGAGGTACGCCTTCGGAGTCATGGACCAGCAGGGAGACCCTCAGCACCTTTGGAGATTTTGACCAGCAGCTGGAGCAGTTATACGGGGCCACCGATGAGGAGGTGGAGAAGGCACGAATGGAACAGACTTCGAATAGAGGCAATGATCAAGGCACAGCAGGATTTTGAAAACCCGGAGAATATTGGATTTAAGAAGGATGGATGGATACTGAATTCGATGATTCGGACTGGGGTGCTGATACCTGTCCGGCCGAATGGAGCTCCCTGGAGGAGATTGGAATGCTGGAAGGCGTAGTCTGGATGCGCACGGTAATCAGGATTCCGGATAAATGGATTGGTAAAGCTCTCAGTCTTGATCTGGGACCGGTGGATGAGATGGATATCACCTACATCAATGGGGTGGAGGTGGGGACCAACAGGATTGATTAACAACTGGAACGTGCCCAGGTACTACCAGGTGCCGGCTTCGCTGGTAAATTCCGGGGAATTGCAGCTGGCCATCCGCATTGTGAACACCAGTGCGCAGGGAGGGATCTTCGGAGCTCCGGAACAGCTAAAGATATATCCCACCGGGGACAGAAGCGAACAATCGCCGGTCCTCCTGGCAGGTTCATGGAAATACAAGATAGCATACAAATTTCCGGAAGTCCCCATGGTCTTATAATTCGCATACCCCGTCGGTGCTTTACAACGGGATGTTGCATCCCCTTAAAAACATGAGCATTAAGGGGGCCATCTGGTACCAGGGAGAGAGCAACCAGACCAGGGCCGTTCAGTACCGGACTATTTTTCCGGGGATGATTGAAGACTGGCGAGCCACCTGGAGGCAGGGTGATTTCCCCTTCTATTTTGTGCAGATTGCCCCCTATGATTATGGGCCGGAGCAAAGCAGTCCGGAATTGCGGGAAGCCCAGTTCCTGACCCTTTCCAAGGTGAAGCATACGGGAATGGCGGTGACCATGGATATCGGGAATCCCGAGGATATTCATCCCACCAATAAAAGGGATGTGGGGAAACGGCTGGCCCTCTGGGCCCTGGCCAAAGATTATGGACAAAGAACTGGTATACTCAGGTCCCCTTTACCGGGAACAGTCGCATTGAAGGCAGGACAAAATACGGATCCATTTCGACTACACTGGAAGCGGACTGAAGGCCATGGGTGGTCCGCTGACGCATTTTGAGATAGCCGGTAAGGACCAGATCTATCATCCCGCCAAGGCTGTTATTGAAGGAGAGACCGTGCTTGTAAGTGCTTCTGAAGTTAGTTCGCCGGTAGCGGTTCGTTACGGGTGGAGCAATACCGCAGAACCCAATCTATTTAATATGGAGGGCTTGCCAGCAAGCTCATTTTGCACAGATTCATGGAAGAGGATTACTGAAGGAAATAAGTGAAAAATCTACTAAACATTCATTCATGAGAAAAAATCTGATTACACTGTTATTGATTCTTGGATTGTTTCCCTCCCTGCAAGCGCAGAACCTTTTGAAACTCGAATGGAAATTTAAAACAGGTGATAATTCCGCCTGGGCCTGGCCGGAATACGATGACTCTGCCTGGGAGACCATAAAAGCAGGCATCGACTGGGAGAACCAGGGTTATGGACACCTACGACGGATTTGCCTGGTACCGGCAGAAGGTTTTTATTCCCGAGGACTTGAAAAAACATGCCGAGGATAACGGGGGACTGTTGCTTCGGCTGGCCAGGATCGATGATTCGGATGTGAGCTATTTCAACGGACAGATCCTGGGATCGACCGGTGGACTTCCTCCGGATTATCAAAGTGGTTATGGCGATCTTCGGGTCTATACCGTACCGGTGGATCAGATCATCTGGGGAGCCCAGAATACCATTGCGATCAGAGTGTATGATGGTGGCGGTGGTGGTGGGATAGTGGGTGATCCGGTCGAGCCTCTCCGTCAAAGGGCTGGAGGAGTTGGTGCTGATCACACCGCTTATGGAGCGACCGGACCAACTGGTGCTGAGTGAGGGGCCGGTGGTAGTTGAACTGCAGGTGGAAAACAAGATGAAGCAAGTGGTGGAGGGAATCATGCTGGTCACCGTGGTGAGCGATTTCGGTAAGGTCTACTATGAGGTCGCCCAAGAGGTGAAAGTCAGAGCTGGAGCTACAAAGCAGTTTCCACTGGAGATGGGCAGGCTGGCGCCTGGATTTTACAGGGTATCGGTGGTCCTTGAAAGTGAAAGTGAGAACAAGCGGATAAATTTTGCCATTGGAGTACGGCCCGAACAAATCGTCTCGCCGCTGGATCGTCCCGATGATTTTGAGAATTACTGGATGCGGGCACGTCGTGAACTGGATGCAGTGGATCCTCAGTTTAAACTGATCCGCCAGGACGAACTATGCACAGAAAGCCGGGAAATTTTTCTGCTAGAAATGCGTTCGCTTGGAAACGTCCTGATCCGTGGATGGTATATGAGGCCAACAAAGAAAGGGGTTTACCCGGCCATGTTGCATGTGCAGGGCTACAGCAGTACCAAAGGGCCCCAGAATCTTTACCAGGGGGATGATATGGTATCACTGGCCCTGAATATCCGGGGACATGGAAACAGTCGGGACCATGTAAACCCGGGATTTCCGGGCTATCTGCAGCACCATGTGGATGATAAGGAACTTTATGTTTACAGGGGCGCTTACATGGACTGTGTACGAGCCGTTGATTTCCTCTATTCACGCAGTGAAGTGGATACCTCACGCATAGCCGTTGAGGGTGGGAGCCAGGGAGGGGCACTCAGTTTTGCTACCGCAGCTCTGGACAATAAACGCATTGATCTCTGCGTGCCGCACGTGCCTTTTCTTTCCGATTTCCGGGACTATTTTAAGGTGGCCGGATGGCCGGGAGGGGAGTTCAAACAGTATTTTGAAGAGCATCCGGAGATCCCGGAAGAGCAGATCTATAAAACCCTGAGCTATATCGATATCAAGAACCTGGCTCCATGGATCAAGGCCCCGGTGTTAATGTCGGTCGGACTGGTGGATCAGACCTGTCCCCCGCACATCAACTTTGCCGCATATAACCAGTTGGATGTTCCCAAAGAATACATCGTATATCCCAGGGCCGGACATGGCCTGCCGGGTGAATACTACAATACCATGATGGACTATATCAAAGCACAATTTAATTTAATGCAGGACTAAGCACTAAGCTATCAGTTATGGTCATTATTCAATCTTATTTTGTTGCGGTTCTGCTCTGTGTGATCACCATGCTCTGCTGGGGCTCCTGGGCCAATACACAGAAAATGGCTTCCAAAAAATGGGCCTTCCAGCTCTTTTACTGGGACTATAGCCTTGGAGTATTGCTTCTCTCCCTGATCCTGGCTTTTACCATGGGCAGTGCAGGAGAAGAGGGCCGGGGCTTTCTTGCCGATCTCTCCCAGGCTGATGGAGAATCTCTTGGCTCGGCTTTGCTGGGAGGAGCGGTCTTTAATATTGCAAACCTGCTAATTGTTGTGGCCATCAATATTGCCGGGATGGCAGTAGCTTTTCCGGTGGGGATCGGCCTGGCCCTGGTGATTGGTGTCTTTGTGAACTACATTGCCAATCCCGAAGGGAATCCGGTGATCCTGTTCATTGGGGTCGCCATGGTGGTGGTTGCCATCGTAATCAATGCCATTGCTTACAGGAAGAAAAGCGAGGGAGGAAGCTCCGGAGCCACCAGGGGGCTGTTGATTGCCATTCTGGGAGGCATCCTGATGAGTTTCTTTTATTACCTGGTAGCCAACTCCATGGATCTGGAGAATTTCGCATCCCCGGCAGCAGGCAAACTGACACCTTATACAGCTTCTGTAGTTTTTGCCCTTGGTCTCCTTGTTTCCAATTTTGTCTGGAATACCTTTTTTATGTACAAACCGGTATCCGGAGAGAGAGCCACCTACGCGGACTATTTTAAAAAGGGTGACACGCAGCTGCACCTGATTGGAATCCTGGGCGGCGTGATCTGGAGCCTGGGATTCACCTTCAACATCATTGCCTCAGGTCAGGCCGGACCGGCTATCTCCTATGGATTGGGACAGGGAGCTACCCTGATCGCTGCACTCTGGGGAGTCTTTATCTGGAAGGAGTTTGGGAAGGCTGAGGGTTTGAAAGGCCTTCTGTTGGCCATGTTTCTCTTCTTTCTGCTTGGATTAGGATTGATAATCGCGGCAAGGCTTTTATAATGAAGAAAATTCTAGTTGTCGGAAGCTCTAACACCGACCTGATCATTAAGGTGCCGGAGATACCCCGTCCGGGTGAAACATTGCTGGGCGGTGAGTTTATGACATTTCCAGGGGGCAAAGGAGCCAACCAGGCCGTAGCTGCTGCGCGTGCAGGAGGGGACGTTGTTTTTATCGCCTCCGTAGGAGATGATCCCTATGGTCTTGAAGCCATCAAAGGGTATAAATTGGATCATATCAATACGGAAGAAATTAAAATCTGTAAAGGTGTCCCTTCGGGTATCGCCATGATCACCATTTCGGAACAGGGAGAAAATGCCATTTCCGTGGCTTCCGGAGCCAATGCCCTGCTTAGCCCGGAGGATCTGGAGGAGGCAGAGGAGCCCTTTCAGGAAGCGGACTATATGTTGATCCAGCTTGAAACCCCCCTGGATACGGTGCAGAAAGCAGTAGAACTCTGCAGTGAACTTAGCACACGGGTAATTTTGAATCCTGCTCCTGCAGCAGAGTTAAGCGATGCCATACTTAAGCATGTATCCATTCTCACCCCCAATGAGACAGAAGCAGAAAGCCTGACCGGGATCGTTGTCACCGATGAGCTTAGTGCAGCCGAAGCTGCTGCTGCCCTGCATATGCGAGGTATTGAAACGGTGATAATTACCCTGGGGGCCCTGGGGGCTTATTCTCCGATCCCCGCACCGGAACCGGGAAAATCGTGCCTGGATTCAGCGTGCAGGCTGTGGACACTACTGCAGCCGGTGATGTATTCAATGGTCAGCTTGCCGTTAGCCTGGCTGAGGGAGAGGCACTGGAAAAGGCGGTTGTGATGGCCCATGCTGCTGCTGCGCTGTCGGTACAGAAACTGGGCGCTCAAAGTTCCATCCCCCGAAGGGAAGAGACAGTTGAGTATCTGAAAGAAAAAATGAAACACTAAGATCAACTGAAATGAAAGCCATTGTAACAACGATTCTGTTAAGTTCAATTTTCCTGTTCTCCTGTAGCACCGGGGAGAATGTTGCACCTGTCCAAAAGGTGGATTATCCAGTGGAGTACACCCTGTCCAAAACGGATCTAATGGATAAGATCATGGGAGGCTGGGCCGGACAGGTCATAGGCTGCACTTATGGAGGTCCCACCGAATTCAGATACAACGGGACCATGATCCAGGACTATGTTCCCATAGAGTGGGACGAGACAAAAATGGAGTGGTACTATAACCATGCACCCGGACTCTATGATGATATCTATATGGATCTGACCTTTGTGGATGTATTTGAAAAGGAGGGTTTGGATGCCCCCGCATCTTCGCATGCCAGGGCATTTGCCTATGCGGAATATATGTTGTGGCATGCAAACCAGGCTGCCCGGTATAACATCATGAATGGAATTGAGCCACCTGCCTCAGGGTACTGGGAGAACAATCCCCATGCGGATGATATAGACTTCCAGATTGAGGCCGATTTTGCGGGCCTGATGAATCCCGGCATGGTCAATTCTTCTTCGGAGGTATGCGACCGGGTTGGACATATCATGAACTACGGGGATGGCTGGTATGGTGGAGTCTATGTGGCTGCCATGTATGCCCTATCTTTCTGGTCGGACGATATTCCCTTTATTGTTAGTGAAGCCTTGAAAAGCATCCCGGAACAAAGTGAATTTTACCGGTGCATCAAGGATGTTATTGGCTGGTATGGGGTCTACCCGGACGATTGGAAACAGACCTGGTTCGAGGCGGAAAGAAAATGGTCTTCCGATATTGGTTGTCCCGATGGAGTATTTGTACCCTTTAACATCGATGCAAAGATCAATGCCGCTTATATCGTGATCGGGTTGCTATACGGCGAAGGCGATTTCGGAAAAACCATAGATATCAGCACTCGCTGTGGACAAGATTCCGATTGCAATCCGGCCAGCTTCCGGGGGGTCCTGGGAACCATCCTGGGGTATGAGGCCCTTCCAGATTACTGGAAGCAGGGTCTGGACAAGGTGGAGGACGGGATTTCAAATACACCACCATCTCACTGACCGATACCTACAACATGGGCTTCAGGCAGGCAGTGGAAATGGTGAAACGCAATGGGGGAGAGGAAACGGAGGAAGCTCTGAAGATTAAGATTGAAGAGCCAATACCCGTTAAATTCGAAAAGGCTTTTGAAGGGCACTACCCCGTGGAGAAGAAACAGGCCCCCTGGGGAGGGAATGCCCTTACAGTGGACGGAGAACAAGAGCATAGTTTCGATTTCTCCGGAAAGGGATTTGTCCTGAGAGGCGGTGCCCGGAAACTATCTGATGCGCAGGAGGACCTGAAGCTGGAAGTGGAAGTAGTGGTGGATGGAGAGCTGCATGAGGTGGCGGTTCTGCCCACTGGGAACCAGGCAAGGAGGCACGAAGTGACCTGGAAATACAACCTGGAAGTGGGGGATCATCAGGTACGCCTGGTCTGGCTAAACCCAACAAAGGGCTACAGGGTCGATCTGGGTGATGTGATTGTATATGGGCCCGAACCTTCCAATCAGGAGGAATAATATGAAAAGACTGCTGCTTTTTGCGTTTCCTTTGATACTGTGTTTACATACGGTATCCGCCCAGTTTCTGAGAGTTTCCGACAATCAGCGCTTCCTGGTGACTTCCGGGGGTAAACCCTTTTTCTGGTTGGGCGATACGGGCTGGGAGATGTTGCACAGGCTGGACAGACTGGAGATGGAGCATTATATGCGAAACCGCTCCGGAAAGGGATTTACGGTCATCCAGACGGTAATCGTAGGCGAGATTAACGGCTTGGCCTTTCCCAATTTAGAGGGCCATCTCCCTTTTGAGGATTTTGATCCGGAGCGGCCCACCGAAAGGTACTTTGAAATGGTGGACTTTGCAGTGAAGAAGGCGCAGGAGTTTGGACTTGTACTGGCATTGCTGCCCACCTGGCACAGCTATGTTTTACCTGGATCCCATCCGCTACTGAACGAAGAGGCTGTGTTTAATCCTGAGAATGCCTATGCTTACGGGAAGTTCCTGGGAACACGTTACAAAGATGCTCCCAATATCGTCTGGATCCTGGGGGGGGATTGGCCCGCCGGTCCGCAAATAAAGATCTGGGACGCCATGGCCCGGGGCCTGAATGAAGGAGATTCAGCGATTCACCTGATAAGCTACCACCCCCGGGGCCAGCAAGAGCAGCTCCACCTGGTTACATAACAGGGAGTGGCTCGATTTTAATATGGTGCAGACCGGTCACCAGGCTCCATCCTTTAACGTTTACGACTGGATCAGCAACGATTACTACCTGACTCCGGCCAAGCCGGTTGTCAACGGAGAACCCGCCTATGAAGAGATTGGCATCTGGTTTAATCCCGCCAACCCCAGGCACGATGATTACGAGATCCGAAAACAGGCCTACTGGTCGGTTTTTGCAGGAGCCTTTGGACATACCTATGGGAACAATAATATCTGGCAGATGAATAACGAGGATGATTCCGGCAGGATTTGGCCCAACCGGAGCTGGGACAAGGCCCTGAATAGTCCGGGTGCCGGGCAACTGGTTCACCTGCGGAAATTGATGGAATCGAGACCATTTCTTTCAAGGATCCCGGATCAGATTCTTTTGTTCGGAGATAATCCATCCCATGCCACCGATCATATCCGGGTCACACGGGATGGTTCTGCCGGTAAAAGTAATGCTACCTATATCATGGTTTATTTGCCTTATTACAAAAGTTTTAAGATCAATACAAAGGTGATTCCAGGTTCCAGGCTGAAGGTATGGTGGTACAACCCTCAAACAGGCAATGTCCAGTCAGGCCACCATGGATAACCAGGGGGAGTTTGAATTCAGGCAACTGGGATGACATGATCAAAGAGGGAGATCGGTGGTCCCGACTGGGTGGTGGTGATTGATGATGTTTCGGCCGGATATGAGGCTCCCGGACGTTAGAGCAATCTTGTAATAAGAATTATCCATATACTTGAGCATGAAGAAGTTAACACTACTAGTCTTTACCATTTTTCTGAGTCGCCGGGTGAATGCCCAGCAAAAAGAATTGAAAGTATGTTTGTGGGCAACAGCTATACCTACGGCTATA
>CAVOQQ010000002.1:0-472236 GCA_963698395.1 uncultured Acidimicrobiales bacterium | reverse complement strand
TCGAGCGGCCATCGCTGGCCTCGTTCTCGGCGGCGGTGACTACGACATTGCAGAACCCGATCTCGATCAGCGCTACCGCATCGACAGCGACGACGAAGACGGCGGCGGGGTGTCGGCATGAGTCTGTATGAACAGATCAAAGCCGATCTCGGCTACCTCAAACTCGACGCCGCCGCAGGCACCTTCGCCACCCTCGCCGAGCAAGCCAAAACCGACGACTGGACACACATCGAATTCCTCGCCCGGCTTGTCGCCGAGCAAGCAACCGCCGATCGGAACCGGCGCCTCGCTGCCCGGCTGCGTTACGCCCGATTCCCGTATCGGCGCAGCATCGAAGAGTTCGACTACCAGTTCCAACCGAGCGTGGATCGCAAACTCGTCGAAGACCTCGCGACGCTGAGGTTCATCGAAGAGAACCGTCCCATCCTGTTCCTCGGCCAACCCGGCTGCGGGAAAACCCATCTCGCTGCTGCACGTTGGCCACCCTCGCGGTCGAGGCCGGCTACCGCGGCTACTTCACCACCGCCGACAACCTGTGTCGGCACCCTCGTGCGGGCCTCGATCGAGGGGAACCTGGCGTCGAAGATGAAAGCGTTCACCGCGCCGACCGTGCTCGTCATCGACGATGTCGGCCTGTTGCCGCTCGGTGGGACCGAAGCCGCAGGCGTGTTCTTCCAAGTCGTCAACACCCGCTACGAGAAAGGACACCCCACCATCGTCACCACCAACCGCGGCCTGCCCGACTGGGGCACGATCTTCGGTGACACCGTCGTCGCCGCAGCCGTCCTCGACCGGCTCATGCACAACGCCATCGTGTTCAACATCAAAGGCCCGTCCTGGCGACTCCACGAGCACAACGGCCTCGAGATCGCCGCCACCACACCCACCGACTCACCTTCAACCGCCGACCAGAACCACCCAGCCCAATGTCAGTTTTCGGTGATCGCCGATCGCGACAATCAGTGATCGCTCACAGGCGCGACATCTCAGCACTCTGGAGTGAGGATTCTGCTCGCACATCGCCTACCACCGTGTCGACGTCGACCAGGTCTGGGAAATCGCAACCAGCGCCGTCCCCGAGCTCGGCGAGCGACTCAACCGACTCTGAAACCAACAACGGCTGTCACATCCAAGGCAGGAAAGCTCCTCACCTCCGCCACCGGTTCGCAGACCTCCGATCCTTGAGTACCTCTGGTTGCCTTAGGGAAGATGTCGTATGCCCGGGAGTCGACCGCTTGATCGCTGCCGCCTGTGGTGAAGATCAGCTGACCGATACCGAAGTCGACGGCGTGTCGTGGTGGTGCAGTGATCTCGTCCCGAGAAGCAGCGACGACCGTCGCATCGCAGATCTTCACGAGCGTGGCCACGTCAGCAGCTTCTTCGACCTGGTGATCGTTGAGAACCAGTAACGAGCGACCAGGAACCATGCGCGATCGTTCCACCGCCAGGCTGCAAGTGTCTGAGGCCAGCGGGATTCTGTGGCGTCACGGCAGGGCCGTTCTTCTGCACCTTGCGTGGTAGACAAGAATGATTTGAGCGGCCCTGATCGAGTGCGTCGAGGCGAGGAACCTCCGGTCGCTCCGATGAACTTGGCGAGTGTGGCGAGATGCAGATTCACTCGGCGGTCCGGCCTCGAGACCTCGCCTTGTGTCATCCCTAGCCCTAGTTCCTCAGGTCGACCCGGCCCGAGCCTGCGACGCTGGGGAGCTGCGCTACGGACACACGGCTCGGAAGGGTTCGTCCGCGTGGACCCCACTGGGTCCACTCGTCCTCGGTCAGGTTCGATCCGGCCGTCCGGCAGGCAATGCTAGGCCACGTGTCGGTGTCGAGATTCCACACCAGTGCGCCTTCCGTGGAGGCCGTGATCAGTTGTAGGCCGTTCTCGCCGGTGTTTGACCCAGGGTTCGCACCCGGCATGTGTGGGAATGGCTCGCCGATCTGCCTTCCCGCCTCTACATCCCAGAGTCGTCCCGGCCCCCGGAGGTTGGTCAGGAGAAAGCGATTGTCCGGTGAGAACATCAGTGCGGCCTGCGTGAATCCGTCGCCAACTCCGTCGGGGCCCACCATGGTCCGGATGGGTTCGAACGTCGTTCCGTCCCGCACCGTGATGGTGCCGTCGGTCGCTGCGGTGCCGACCAGTGTGCCATCGAGGCTCCAATAGCCGAGGGCGACATCGGCATCCACAAGGCCTGGCGGGCTCATCGCTTCCCAACTTCCGACTTCCACCAACTGGCTGCGCCCGTCCGCCCATGTCGTCAACAGCCTCGTGCCTGAAGGATCAGAACGGACACCCACGAGCAGGACCGTTCCGTCACCCGGTGCGGGCAGCGTGACGATCGGTTCCCGTGCGCCGAACGCCCACACGGAGATCTCAGTTGTTCCTACCGCGAGAAGAGTCCCGTCAGGTGAAGGCGCTCCGACGTTTCCGGGGGGTGCTGGATCCCACACTCCGATCGCCTCGAATGTGCCATCGAGCGAAAAAGGACGTAGCGGTCGCATCACGACTGAAAGCCCTGAGGAGCTCATCTCCAGGGTCGATACCGACGAGCGGACCCTCGGTGATGGGAAAAAGCCGGAACGAACCTTCCGTCAGGGTTTCGGGCCCGCACATCGAACGGTGCCAATGAAGCAGTTGGGCCCATTGCGACCGTGCGTCCGTCGGGAGAGATCGACAACGAGCTCGAAGTCGGCAAGCGGTCCAGCGAGATGGCGAGGGGTGCGCCATCGAGCAGCGATGTCAGCTGGATGCCGTCGTTGGTCACGGATGCGAGCACTGCGTCGTCGGGAGACAGCGTTGCCTCTCTGATCCCGATCACGGGCGAAGAGCTCGAGAGGGTCTCGTCGCCGGAGGTGAGGTCGAACTCTCTGGTGAGGCCGGTCCTGCTGAGGATCGTGAGATTTGACGATGTCCCACCGAGGACGATCATTGCGCCTTCTCCGGCGTCGAGCGCCGAGCGCAGCAGGTTTGCTCCGGTGACGTCGCCCCAAGCGTCATCCCAATTGAAATCCAGAACGGACACTTGATTCAAGGCGAACACCCGATCGCCGAGAACCACGACATTAGTAGGGGTCGGAGCGGGAAGGGTCATCATGGATCCTCGTGGCCTCGGCGTTTCCCAAACCACCAGCGTCGGAGTTCCGACAGGGTCGCCTCCCCAGCCGAGACGATGCAGCTGTGCCCCAACGGCGATGAGAAGTCCCTCATCGAGCGCGAACGGGACAACCGAAACCGGAAGTTCTCTGAAGAGCTCGCGAAGGGCATCGTTGGAGGCCAGCAGCTCTGGAGCCTGGTCAGCAAGGGACTCGGCCAATTCGAACTGACGGACGAAGTCGACCCTGCCCTCATCGGAGTACACGGTGACGGTTCCGTTGAATGAGGCTGTCACGATCTGCAACTCAGGACCAACGGTGATCGCTGCGACGGGTACGTCCGAAGATGGCAGACGGCGCACCTCCTCGAACGCGCCGGCTGCTGAGTAGATCGTGACTTCGCCGCCGTCGTGGGCGACAGCTAGTGAACCCCCGGGCATCGCCGCTATCCGATACCGATCGGACTCTCCGAGGTCTCCGAACTGCAGCTCAATTGAGTCAACTAGCTGCAGCGTTTCCGGTTCGAACAAGATTCGAGGCCGTCACGCGTGCACCGATGACGAGACCATTGTCCAACCAAACGAGATCGACGTACTGCGTGCCCCTCCCGAGAACGCCGAGGTTGGGACCTGAACGCGTCAACGCCACCTGCGCGCGCCGAGCGTCTCTGGTGTCTGCTCGCGTTGGTGAGCGGCCACGGCGACCAAGAGAGCGGCCCGTGGGTTGGTGTCGGCCAACGATTGCGCTGTCGCCACGAGTCGGCTGGTCTCGGCGGCGTAGGCGGTGTCCTGGGCGCTGCTGCGCTGCTGGAGCGCAACGGCGCCAGCAATGACGGCGAGCGCAAGCAGCACGACCACGCCAGAGAGCAAACGGCGCAACCGCCGGTTCGACTGCTGCTCGAATTCGAGTCGCTCAGCCTCGGCTCGTTGCTCGGCCTGCGCTCGAGCCATCGCCGCATCCAGGAATGCATCGATCCCAGGGACGGCACTGTCGACGGTGCGAGATCGCCATGCCGCTGCTGCTTCGAGTCGGCCACCCCGATACAGCTCGCTCTCCGGCCGACCAGCTGCTTCCCAATCGCGAGCTGCCGACGACAGGTGCCGCACAAGGCGAAGATCGTCTCGGTCATCGTCCAACCACTCCCGAAGTCGGGGCCATGACCGGATCAGAGTCTCGTGTGCAACCTCGACCGTGGGCTCCCGGGTCGCTGGGTCGTGATCAAGGGTGAACAGTCGAGCTGCGCTGAATGCGTCGATCACCTCAGTACCCGCAGGTGTGCTGGCGAGCTCGGACCGCAACGCCCGCCGGCGTGTGTCCTCTGTTCCCTCACCCAATGCGACGAGCGACCCCATCACCTGGCGCAACGTGCGCGAGCGTCGACGCCGAAGGCGTCGTGTAGCTCCTCGGCCTTGCCGACGAGCGCCCCCTCGAGACCCCCGATCTCCCCATAGTCAGCTGCGGTGATCATTCACCGTCGCTGCGGTCGAAGGCCAGCGTCAGTGCGTACTCGAGCAGCGCCAAGCCACCCGGCTGATCGGCGGTGTCCGACATGATCCGGGCCACCAGGCCACGCTCGAAGTTCACGCCGAGCGCCCGAGGGCTCGACGATCACCGCCTCGAGTTCCTCGGGTGTCAGGGGCGTGACGGCCACCGTGGAGCTCTTCAACAAGGTGCGCAACCCTTGATGGCGCAGCGGGCGGTCATAGAAGTCGCCTCGCAGCGTCGCCACCACTCGGAGCCGACCACCCGGCTCGGTCAAGGCCACCGACAGTGCTTCGAGGAACTGGTTCGCCGTCTCTGGATCGGTATTGGTGAAAAGCTCCTCGAACTGATCGATGACCAGCAGTAGGCAACCGTACGCGCTCCGGCAGCAAGCGTTCGACCGCCCGAACAAGACCCCGATCGCCACTCGTCAGCTGCGTCGGCAACCCACTGGGCGGATTGACAGCCACCCGCAGGGCGGCGGTTTCCAACGACTCGAATGGGTGCAGCCCGGCGTCATCGAGGTGACGAACCACTCGGCCGAACCTGACACTGCCCCCTCCTTCAGCGCAGGAAGGAGCCCGGCCCGAACGACGGACGACTTGCCGGAACCCGATGCTCCAACGACGGTCAACAGGCGCTGTTGCGACTGCGACGATCGCCGACCAACTCGTCGATCAGATCGGTGCGCCCGTGGAAGTGGCGGGCGGTCACTTCATCGAAGGACCACAGGCCCTGATAGGGATTGACGCCGGGTTCCCTCCCGCGCCGCGGGCTGTTGAGCTGCCGTCGACCGGTTCCGATGCGGCCCCCCGCATGCGATCGACGAGCTGCCCGATCGTCGCCGGGCGTCGAAGCGGGTCCGGGTCGAGCGCACGATCGATGACCTCTGCCAACGCACTAGGCACGTCGAACCAGGGACCTGAGCCCGGCAACCGCGCTTCTCCTGCGATCTTGTCTTCGACGACTTTTCCGAGCTCGACGACGACGCAAACGGCACCTGGCCGGCGAGCGCCAACCACACCACCAACGCCAGCGAGTAGACATCGGTCGGCGGGCCCGATCGGTCGCCGCGCAGCCGCTCGGGAGCGGCGAAACGCGCCGATGATTCGCTCGCCCGCACATCAACGACATGACCAGCCACGCTCTGCTCGACCGCGAATCCGAAGTCGCTCAGTACGGCCCGGCCCTCGGCATCGAACAAGATGTTGGCTGGCTTCACATCACTATGGATCACGCCCACTTCGTGGGCAGCCACCAGCCCGCGGATCCAATGCGCTCGATCAGTGCGTCCACCTTCTCGAGAGACAGCGGGCCCGCCGCAAGGCGATCAGCCAACGATCCACCGGGCAGGTAACGCATGACGAGGTAGGCCTGATCCGGATCCCAGAAGTCATGCAAGGGCACGATCCTGGCGCATGCTCGAGGCGAGCCACGACGCCGGCTCGACGACTTCGAAGCCCCGGACGAACGAAGGCTGCGTCGCCAACTGTCCGCGAATCACCTTGATGGCTACTTCGCGTCCGAGCGCTGTCTGCGTCGCCCGGTGCACTACGGCGAAAGCGCCGGCCCCGATGCGTTCGTGCAGCTCGTAGCCCCCGATCTTTACCGTGGTCGCATGGTCGATCAGTTCCCCGCGAGCGATCGCTTGATCGAGCTCCACGAGCTCGGGTGACGGAGCGAGCCCCACGTTCTCGCTCGAGGTGGGCCGGAAGTCATGGAACTCGCGCAGCGCCTCCATCGTCCCGCCTACTGCGTAGAGCGACCGCATCAACAGGGCGCGGGCTGCTCCCGCAGGGGATGGTCGGCGACCAGAGCCTGCAACTTGGTCACGGCCTCAGTGGATCGCCCAGCAGCAAGGAGGAGCTCGGCATCGATCATCCAAGTTGGTGATGGCGATCCTCGAGACGGGCGACGTCGGCCATCGCCCACGACTCGTGGGCGAACTCGCCGAAGGGTCGGCCTCCCCACAACGCCTCCGCTCGGCTGATGGCGACGAGGGCATCAGTGGTTGATCCGGCCAACCGGAGCCTCTCCGCCGCTGCGACCAACGTGTCGAACCGGTCGATGTCGCAGCCGGCATCGGCCAGAACGATTCGATACCCATCGCCAATCTGTTCGAAGTCGGCCCCCGACCCGAGGACGGCCCGCAGACGCGAGATGTAGGTGCGGATGTTGTGCTCTACGCCGGGCTGGGGGTTCGTCTGCCCACGTGATGTCGACAAGGCGATCGATCGACACCACGTCTGGCCTCGTCGCAAGCAGTGCGGCCAGGATCCGACGCTGGATGCGACCTCCGATGGCAACTGGTTCGAGCTCGGCTTCTGGTTGCGAAGCTGCGATCTCGATCGCGCCGAGAAGCTGGATCTCGAGCGAGTGAGTTGGTTCCCTCTTCATGGGGTCGAACACTGGTGCCGCCCGTTCGCAAATCGTTCGCAAACCGAAAACTAGCTCCCAGAGTTAGTTCTCTGCTGGTGAACGAGCTGACGCCGTGGCGTCTTCAGGCGAATGCGAACGTCTCGTGATCGTGCGTCGAAGTCGCTGCGACCGCTCAAGCAGATGTTGCTGGCATGGCAATTCGCATCATCGTCGCTCTCGTCCTCACCGCTCTGGCCGTTTCCGTTGGCGTCCCGGAATTGGACCCCTCTGCCACTACGACAAGCCCCGAACCGGCGTGGTCGGGTGTAAGCGTGGTCGGCCTCGAGAATGACTCTGCGCTATCGATTGACGTGGATGTCGCTGTTGCCCGCTTTGCTGAGGTCGGTTTGGAACTGCCTGCGGTCACCGTCGAGTTCCACGATTCGGCTGCGCCTTGCAATGGCCATGACGGGCTCATTCGCTTCTCGGGCCCCGCTCCCGTGATCTCTATTTGTTCGGATCGGCCTTATGTGCTCTCTCACGAACTCGCCCATGCCTGGGTCGATGCCAACCTCACCGAAGAAGCCAAGGCGGCCTATGTCGAGCACTGGGGTCTGGCGTCGTGGGACAGCAAGCAAGACGACTGGAACGATCGAGGCACCGAACATGCCGCCTTCACGATCCAGCAGAACCTCATGGCAACACCGCATCGGATGACCAGCACCTGGATCGAGCGGGCCGAAGCTTTCGAGATACTCACGGGCATCGAATCGCCGCTGTCCCGTGAGGCCTCTGACTGATGCCTCGGCCCTGCTAGCTGGCAGCGCTCACGTTGACTGCCTCACACCCCGGGTCTGCTTGCGTGCGTATTGTCGCCGACGTCCGAGCGGCCTTTGGAACCGAAGAAGTCGTGACATGAAAGCGAACGCCGTGCATTGCTGGAGGAGGTGATGCATCAGTTGATCGGTGGTGAGCTAGCCGTGTTGTGCGTCTATTCACCGAGTTCGGTGGCGAGCGCCCGGCCGATCAAGCGCCACCTCCACTCGATGGGTCACATCGAGGTGGCACACGATTCCGACCGCTCCGGACTCGAGGTGCTCACCGAACAAGCTAGAACCCGGGTAGCTCGGCGGTTGTGATGGTCACACATGAAGCGCCGCCCTGGAAACAAAGTGGCAGCGCGGCGTGTAGTTCCTCGTCGACGCGCAGCTGCCAGAGGTGCTCGCCGAACACCTCACTGGTGCAGATCACGATGCATTCCACACCAGCGGGGTGAGAGGGCCCCGCTGTGTGAGCGGGAAGTGCCAGAACTTGATCCGTGGCGAGCTACGAATCCTCGCCAACGAGTGGCAGGCAATCCACAACTGAGTCTGGAGCGCCGAGCGGGACGCCGACACAGCGAAGGTCAGGCGGTGCTCTGGGACGAAGACGAAGCTGAGCAACAGCGACGCCTGATGCCTCCTATGGCGCTGGCACGAGCCACGCCACGTTCTGAGTACCTGGAACCGGACAGGTCTAGAGGTGCCTGTGATATTGCGACGTCACGGAAGGACCGTTCCCGAGTGGTTCGCGTCGGACACGCTGCGAGATTCTGCGTGTGCAATATCGAGCTGCGTTGGTCCAAGCGAGACGCTTCTGCTCACTCGAATGGTTAATTCAAACGGGCGAAAGTCCGTACCACTGTACGGTCCTGGCATGCGGACAAATCGTGAAGAGCTCCTCGTCGGGCCCGCCTACCTCGAGGCAGTCACCAGTCTTCTTCAACGCGGCCGGAATGCCCATCCGACAAAGGGCGTCTATGAAGCGGCCGAGTTGCTGTGGTGGTGGGCCGAGATTCCCCGTCCGACCGACAGTCTCAGTCAGCTTTTTGGTTCGACGAATCCAATGTTCCCGAAGCTGCCGTCATTCTCACCGACTGGCGCGACTGGGTATCGATGGATCCCCTTGTCATGCCGGGCGCTACTCCGGCGTGGGTATCCCACGTTGTTGCCCGAGCTTTGGCACATGCAGAATCCGCCGGAATTGGATCAGTCCAACTAGAGGTTGACCGCGAGGACGGCGTGATGCTGGAGGTGCTTGCGAACCTCGGATTCGCGCTCAAGGAAGAAGGCTATGTCGAGTCTTGGCTCGACGTTCACAATCGACCTGCCATTAGCCCTCTTGGCGATGGCTACCGTCTGTTGAGTCGCAGTGAGACGATGCACCTCCCGCATCACATGGCGCCTCGTCATCACCCCGACATCGAGCAGCGGCTGCTCGAGACGCCGCTCTATCGCGCCAACCTCGACATGGTTGTGCTTGACGACAACGACGCATGCGCCGCCTACGGCTTGTGTTGATACGACCCCGAGACCTCGACTGGCGTCATCGAACCGATGCGTACCGAAGAAGCACATCAACGCAACGGACTCGCTCGCCACATCCTGACCGCCGGCATCGATCGCTTGGCGAGAGCCGGCGGCCAGCGCATCAGCATCGTGTTCGAGCCAGGCAACCCGGCATCGAGTCGTCTGTACCCCGATGTCGGGTTCCAGCCGGTCAAACACACCGACATCTATGCACGTTGACCCGACCGGCCTGGCCGTTCGATAATCCCGATGACAGCACGGGCACTCAGCGCAACACTGCCGGCGAACTGTGGGAGGTCCGGCCCTCAGATGGGTAGCGCATGATCACGGTTCGCCGAGCAGCCGATGACACCGACCTCAGGCAACGGCCGTCGCATCTGTACTGCGCCAACACGACGGTCGTCATGTCCACGTCAATCGACTCCCGCTGGAACATCTCGAAGAAACTTGTCACAGAATCGAGGGCCGCGAGCACGTAGGAGGGGTATGGAACCCGCTACCGGACACGACCGAAGCAACACGCCGTCCTCGATGGCAGCGACCGCACACACCCGACGATCCACTTCGACGACGGCGCTCGGATAGTAAACATGTCTACTATCCCCACCGGTCGAAAAACTAGCAGAGGCCCACCGAAGTGGGCCTCTGACCAGGGGTTATGTTGGAGCGGACGACGAGATTTGAACCCGCGACCCTCACCTTGGCAAGGTGATGCTCTACCAGCTGAGCTACGTCCGCATGAGCAGGCAATGATAGCGATCGCCCAAGCGAATCAAACCATCATTTCACGGATCATTCGCTGGTCGGTCGCCGGTCGATCATGAAGGTCGAGATTCCGTCGACCGATTCGCCCGTGGCATCGGCGATCACGGAGTAGGCGAGGATGTCCTGCTCGGCCTGCTGGAGGAACGCGTTCCGCACATCGCCCCCGGGACCGCCGAAGCAGGAGGAACGGGACGCTCAGGCGCCGTCGCGGGGTAGGGCCTGTGGACCGGTGAGCCGAAGCCAATCGTCGGCTTCGAGATCATCGGCGGCCGCTATCGGTTGCGCTGCCGGTTGGGCCGTCGGGGCCATACCAGCTGCCTGGGCCCGACGCCGAGCGTCGGCCGCGGCATCAGAAGCCGAGGGAGCCGGCGCACCGCCCCAAGCATCAGGGTGGGTCGGCGGCTGGGTCGCCAACGGCGCCGGTCGTGGAACCGGCGCACGTGCCACCGGGGCACGCCGATTCGCGGCCATCCGCTGCCGAGGATCGGTTCGCTTCCAGTACCACACCGTGAGCATCGTGAGCAGTACCGCAACCGTGAGGAGGGCGACGATGAACCACCTGACCTTGGCGCTGGTGATGCTCTCTTGGGCGACGAGAAGACCGGACACTTCGAACGAATCTAGCGGACTCACGCTTGCTCACGGGGACATGAGAACGTGGTTCTTCCGCCGATCGTTCGCCGAGCCAGCTCAGCGCCGCAGTTTGGGCAGTGTCCGCCCCGTTCACGAGCGGGCATGAGCCGGCCCGTGTGCGAACCGCCATCACGCAGGAAATCATCGAGAACACTGCGCAGGCTCGACAGCAGACCGACCGCGAGGTCGCCGTCGACCGAACGGGCTGGGCGTGCAGGGTCGAGTCCGGCGCGCCAGAGGGTCTCGTCGGCGATCAGGTTGCCGATTCCGGCGATCCGGCGCTGATCGAGGAGCCGCGACTTGAGCGCCACGTCGCCGACGAGTACTCGCTCACGCAACTGCTCGAGCGTGACGGTGAAGGCATCGGCCCCGAGGCTCGACTCGTCGGGATCGACCGCCACGCCGCCCAGACGGCGAGGGTCTCGGATTCGCAGACTTCCGCCGTCGGCGAAGTGCAGAACGAATCGATCCCACGTCGGATCGTTGCGATCGCTCGAATACTCGAGTGAATCGATCGAGGCCGTGCCGTCGACGATGAGCCGCCCCGTCATCCCGAAGCGCAGGCCGAGCACGTGTCCGCTCGACAGGTCGAGCATGAGCAGTTTGCCGATCCGGCGAGTGGTGACGACCTCGGCGCCTTCGCACACCGCAGAGACCTCTTCGACGGTCGCGCCCTCCTTGAGGTACCACGCGTCGTCGGCCTCGATCGAGACGATCGGTCGCCCGACGACCTGCTCGGCCGTGCGGCGGTACATCTCGATCTCGACTCCCTCGGGCATGGTGCGGCGCTCCGGCTCAGCTGCCCGCTTTGGCCTGCTCGTCGACGAAGCGTTCGACGATGGGGCCGAGCTGAGGGAACTCGATGAGGAAGCCGTCGTGACCGTGGATCGACTCGAGCGTTGCGAACTCGACCGAGGGGGCGCCACCGCCACGCAAGATCTCGGCCAACTCGTGCTGTTGACGCGGGGTGTACAAGATGTCGGAATCGATGGAGACGACGAGGGCTGGGCACAACACCCGGGCCGCCGCAGCCGCCGGCCCTCCGCGGTCTCGTCCGATGTCGTGCAGGTCCATCGCCTTGTTGAGCACGAGGTAGCTGTTCGCGTCGAAACGGCGAGCCAGCTTCTGGCCGTGATAGTCGAGGTAGCCCTCGATCTGGAAGCGGTCCCACATGGCGAATCGGTCGAGCTTGCCGACGACCGCTCGACCGAACCGCTGCTCGAGCGAGTGGTCGGAACGGTAGTGGAGTTGGGCGATGCGCCGAGCGAGCATCAGCCCCTCCGCCGGCCCGTCTCCGGGATCGGCGTCGTAGTAGTCACCCTGGCGCCAGCGGGGGTCCTGCGCGATCGCCAACCGACCGACCTCGCTCCACCCGATCTGGAACGGGCTCGACGCCGCCGAGCTGGCGATCGACACGAGGGCACCCACCCGCTCGGGGTACATCACTGCCCATTCCAGTGCTTGCATCCCGCCCATCGAGCCACCGACGACCGCCGCCCAACGAGTGATCCCGAGCTCGTTGGCCAGCAACGCCTGGCTACGCACGATGTCGCGAATGGTGATCACGGGGAACCGTGAACCCCACGGCAACCCGTCGTCGGGATGCGGCGACGACGGACCGGTGGTTCCCTGGCAACCCCCGAGCACGTTGACACACACCACGAAGAATCGGTCGGTGTCGAGCGGGCGACCGGGCCCGATCATGTCGTTCCACCAACCCTCGGTTGGCTGACCGAGCCCGCTCGGCCCCTTGGCGTGAGCGTCACCCGTGAGCGCGTGACACACCAGCACTGCGTTGTCGCCGGCTGCGTTCAGCTCACCCCACGACTCGTAGGCGAGTTGCAGCTCGCCGAGGAGGCCCCCGCCTTCGAGCGCAAACTTGCGCCCCCGCCCGAGCGTGACGAGCGTGCGCCACGCCACCGGGTCTCCTGCTCGCCAGGCACCACTCACCGGCAAGGGCTCGCCCGTGGCGGCAGCACGGCGTAGCGGACGCCCCGGATCGGTCATGGCCGCGAGGCTAGCAACGCGTCGGCCCTCGCCAGCCACCATTGCCAGACCGCTTCGCCATCGGCATCCTTCGGGTGCAGGCCGTACGCACGATGCATGACGCGAGCCGCTTCGATCGCGAGCGGTAACGTCAGCGCCGGTTCCCGGTGATCGGCCGAGGCAACCATGGCAGCGGCCTCGTTCCATGCGCCACGATCATGCGGGAGCGGCAGCTGCCCGACATCGCGGGCAGCGATCTTGAGCGCGTCAACCGACATCGCCGTGCCGAACCAGCGGGCGAAGGCCCAGGCAACGACCGGTGGAGCGAGCAGCACGGCGGCGACCAGGTCGATCGCCGCCGCCTCGGAGCGCAGAGCCAGCAAGGGCGTCGCCGGTGCCACCGTGCCATCGCGATCGACGAACGGCTCGAACACCCGCGACTGTGTCGGCAGCAGCACCTTCGGCACCCGCATCTGCTCCAGCCACACCGCACTGCGACCTTCGACGCGCGCACCATCGATCACGGGCTGATCCCACCGTCGCTTGGCGAACGTGGTGGGACGCCTCCCCCACCAGCTCGTCAATGGATCGAGCGACCCCACCGTTGCCAAGCGCATGAATCCTTCGGGCAACTCGCCCGAAGGTCCGAGGTCGGACAACTCCACGCAGGCCTCGGCGAGTGCATAGAACTCGTCACGAAAGCCCGCGGTGGCCGAGGTGAGAAGCGTGTCGAGCGTCCCCACCGACGTCAATCGCACCCGGGGCACGCCGAGGGCCGACGCAGCAACCTCGGACCATGAGGCGCTGACGATTCGCGACTCACCGATCGGTGACCCGGTCACCGTCTTCGGTGAGCCATTCGCCGAACCCTTCACGAGCAGTGGCGACCACACGCGCACCGACGCCTCGAAGACCGGCTCTCGTGTGGCCCAAATGGTCGCCATCGGTGCCACGTCGTCGATCCAGGCCCGCAGCCCGGCGGTGTCACGACCGGCGAGGATCGACTGGGGAAGGACGAGACCCACCCGCCCATGCGCTGCGACCCGTTCCACGCAGACCGCGAGGTGAATGGCCGCCAAGTCGGCGTAGGGACCGAGGCGATCTCGCCGTGCTTCTCGAGCGAGGTGAGCGGCCTTCGGGAACGGTCGTCCCCGCAGGGGCGTCGCGAACGGAGGATTGCCGACCACGACGTCGACCGGCGGCCACGAATCGGGCCAACCCTCGAGCTGATCGCCGGTGGACACCCGATCGACGGCCCGCTCGATGGCCGACACCGATGCTCCGCAGAGCCGACCCCAGGCCTCGATGGCCAACTGCGACGCACGGACGGCCCCCGCGTCAATGTCGATCCCGCCGATGTGTTCGAGTGCGTCGTCGGGGTCGACACCGATCTCGACGAAGCGATCGAGCGTGGCCAGGAGAAAGGCACCGCCTCCGCAGGTGGGGTCGACGACGAACGCAAGATGACCGCCGAGTTCGACCGGGTGAGGCAAGGCCTGTTCGACGAGATGCTCCACGACCGGGCGCGGGGTGTACCAGGCCCCCCGATCCGACCGCTCCCCTGCCGACGCGAGCACCTCGTGGACCGAGCCGATGAGCCACGGATCGGCCCAACCGTCGGGCGGGTCGTCGACGTCGTTCAGCAGTGGCACGTCACCGCCGCCCACTCGGCGCGCGACCGCTTCGACGACCGTATGCGGCACCGCTGCGGAGGCACCGGCCTCGAACTGTTCGACGAGCCGCCGAAGCCAGCGACGCCGTTCGGAGATGGCCACGTCAGTCGGCGGCTGGGTCCCAGTGGTAGAGATCGTGGAGACGCTGATCGTTGGAGAACATCTCGACGATGGGAATGTCGAGTGACAGCCGCTTCTGGATGCGCTTGACCTCGAGCTCCTGGTCCCACAGCACCAGGGTGACGGCGACACCGGTACCACCGGCACGGGCCGTGCGGCCCGATCGGTGCAGGTAGGTCTTGTGATCGTCGGGCGGGTCGAAGTGCACCACGACGTCGACATCGTCGACGTGGATACCCCGCGCCGCGACGTCGGTGGCGACGAGGGCCTGGATTTCGCCGTCGGTGAATCGAGCCAGCGCCTTCTCTCGCGCCCGCTGACGGAGGTCGCCGTGGATCGGCTCGGCGCTCACGCCGAGCTTCTCGAGATCGTCGGCCAGGCGGTCACACATGCGTTTGGTGTTGCAGAAGACGATCGTGCGATGCGAATGCTGCACGATCGAGGCGACGACCTTCGACTGGTCCATCTTGTGCACCGCGATGAACCGGTGGGCCATCTGGTCGACGGTGACTTCGTCCTCTTCGACCTCGTGGCGAGCCGGGTCGGTCTGGTAGCGGCGAACGAGGGTGTCGATCGCTCCGTCGAGCGTTGCAGAAAACAACAGTGTCTGGTGATCCCCCTCGATGCGGCGCAGGATCCACTCGACCTGGGGCAGGAAGCCCATGTCGGCCATGCGGTCGGCTTCGTCGACGATGACGATGCTGACGTCGGTGACTGACACCGCACCACGATCGAGCAGGTCGATCATGCGGCCGGGGGTGGCGACCACGAGATCGAGACCCTTGTCGATCTGAGCGATCTGCTTCTCGATATCGGCTCCGCCGTAGATGGCAGCGGTCTTCAGGCCGATCGTCTCACCGAGTGGACCGAGCTCCTCGACCACCTGCGTGGCGAGCTCACGAGTCGGCACCAGGATGAGTCCATGGATGTGGCCTCGCTCGAGGTCGGCCATGCGCTGGAGTGCCGGGAGGCCGAAGGCGAGTGTCTTGCCCGAACCCGTCTTGGCTTTGCCACAGACGTCTTTGCCGGCAAGGGCGTCGTTGATGGTGAGTTCCTGGATGGGGAAGGCGGTTTCGATACCCCGAGCACTGAGGGCGGAGGCCAGCTCAGGGACGACGCCGAGTTCGGCGAACGTGATTGACATTTTGGTCCTGTCCATTTGCTTGATGCCCAGAAGGGTACCGATTACGGCTCGTTCAGAGGTTGAGGGCTTCCACGAGTGCCGGTACGAGCGACAGATCGGCGACTTCGATCGGGTCCTCGAACCCGGGGACGTCGACCATGCCGATGACGGCCTTGGTTCGGTTGACACCGGGGAAGAGATCGGCACGGGCGAGAATCTGGCCGGGCTTGGCCAGATCGGCGAGTCGAGCAGCGAGGTTGACCGCAGAGCCGATGTGGTCGTCGCCTTCGAAGAGGATCACGTTGCCGTCGGAGACCCCGGCATGCAACGGCAGTTCGATGTCGGAGCCCTGCACGGCGCGCATGATCCGATTGATCGCCATGACGAGACTGGCGGTGTCGACCGAAACGAGCATGGCGCCGTCACCCAACCACTTCGCCACACGAACGCCGGTGGCCGACCCGGTGGCACGGACGATCTGGCGGAATTCCGACAGCTGTTCGACTGCCCGGTCGTCGCCGTTGGCCACCGTGTAGTGCGTGAAGCCGGAGAGATCGATGAAGCCGAATGCCCGCTTGACGCGGTGCGTGGTTGCCGGCCGCTGAAAGCCCAAATCGACCCGATCCATCCGTCGACGCTACCGCCAGTGTCGATCAGAACGCTGGAGGTAGTCGCTGCAACAGGGAATTCATGATCGGCTTGTCCGCACCTCCGCATCGGCAAGTTCCGGCCGGTACGGACGCGGTAGGGTGCCGCACATGGCCGCACTCGAAGTGATTCAGTCCTGGCCGGTACCGCATGCTGGAGCGGGGTGGATCGACCGATCGGGCCATCGCGAGGTCACCGGCCACCACGCCACACCGTTTCCGCTCGCCTCGGTGACCAAGCCGATCTTCGCCTACGCCGTTCTCGTTGCCATCGAAGAGGGCACCCTCCGACTCGATCAACCGCTCGGCCCCGGTCGGTCGACCGTTCGCCACCTCCTTGCCCATGCCTCGGGCCTTCCACCCGAGGTCGGCGGCCCGACCGCCGAGCCCGAGACCCGCCGCATCTACTCCAACGCCGGCTTCGAACTGCTCGGTCAGGCGTTGGCCGAGGCCAGCGGCATGTCTGCCGCCAGCTATGTCAGTGCAGCCGTGGCCGAACCACTGGGCCTGGGGGCCACGACGATCGGCGACAGCCCGGCGCACGGCGGCACCTCCTCGGTCGACGACCTCCTCGTGCTGCTGGCCGAATGGCTGGAGCCGACCCTCATCCATCCCGCCACCATGCACACGGCCACCGAGGTCGCCTTCCCCCAGCTCGCTGGAGTCCTGCCCGGCTATGGGCGCAAGGTGCCCAACCCCTGGGGGCTCGGCTTCGAGATTCGGGGCGAAAAATCCCCGCACTGGTCCGGTGAACTCAACTCGCCGGCGACCTTCGGCCATTTCGGTCGATCGGGCACCCTCGTCTGGGTCGACCCCAACGCAGGATGCGCCGCGGTTGCCCTCGCCGACCGGGACTTCGGCCCCTGGGCCATGCAAGCGTGGCCCGCATTCTCCGATGCGATCCTCTCCGAGGTGCTGGTCTCCGAGGGTCGGTCCAACACGACCGGCTGACGAATTCTCGCCGGCATCGGTCAATTCCCGACGACGCGAGCCGACATTGGCATACAACAGGGAAGTGCCGATGACCTCCGAAAACCCACTGTTCGCCCAAGCCCGGGCTCGACAAGCACTACGCCTTGCGGGTTTTGACGATCCCGAGGTCTTGGAACGAGCGTCGAGCACCCGCAACGAGGTCTTCCTCAGCCCCGAGCTGGTCGTGCGGGTCAATCGTCACCCGAATCAGCGTCTCCACCGAGAGGCACTGCTGTGTCGCCATCTCCCGGACGAGCCCTGGGCGCCCGAAGTCCTCGCCTACGGGGGTGAGATCGGGGCCGACTATCTCGTCGTCAAGCGCCAACCCGGCGCCCCGCTCTCGCGCTGGTGGCCAGGTCTCTCCACGAATGTCCGTCGCGACGCCATTCGCCAACTCTGCTCGGCGCTCACCGTCATCCACGAGACGCAGACCCCGGTCCATCTGCCTCGCATCGACAACTCACCGCACCTGATCGATCCTCGCAATGTCACCCCGCTCGTGCCGCTGCTGTTGG
Organism: uncultured Acidimicrobiales bacterium; assembly: GCA_963698395.1. Classification (GTDB taxonomy): domain Bacteria; phylum Actinomycetota; class Acidimicrobiia; order Acidimicrobiales; family SZUA-35; genus JBBQUN01. The sequence goes on along the minus strand of CAVOQQ010000002.1, from coordinate 454,524 downwards.
CGATCGATGACTTGCGTCCCATCGACCCCGGGCTGTTCGACGATCTGTCGGAGTATGTCCACGGGACGGCCGACGCACTCAGTGAGTACAGCCAGCGGACGCTGATCCACGGTGATCTCAGCTTCGAGAACCTGTTGTGGAACGGTGCCGAACTCACCGCCATCCTCGACTTCGAGTGGTGCCGAGGCGCGCCCCTCGACCTCGAACTCGACGTGCTCTTCCGCTTCTGTGCCTTCCCCCACGCCCACGTTGCCCCTGACTACGAAGCTCGCACTCACGCCGATGACTACGCCGACGTGCCGGTCTGGGTGGCCGAGGAACGGCCGGACCTATTCGAACATCCGGCCCTGTTCGATCGGCTGATGCTCTACGCCATCTCGTTTTCGGTGCAGGAACTCATCACGAACCCGATCGCTGCCAAGACGCGCCGTTCGACGCTCGGGCCGTTGCATCCAGTCTGCCGATTGTCGAACCTGCTGGATCACGGGGGCCACCTCACACCGATTCTGGGTCGCATCGGCCTTCCGGTCTGAGGTCCCCCGACCCGGTCCGACTCGTCAGCGCAGCGCGGCCCACACGCTCGCCCAATGCAGCCGTCCCTTCGTGGAAGGCCGCTGCGGGTAGGCTCTGCACAGTGAGTGGTGAACCGAGCACAAACGTCGAACCATCAGCGGCAATCAAGACCACACCGGCCTGGATCGTGAACCCGGTCGGACCCTTGCGAGGCGATGTCGCCGTTCGAGGATCCAAGAACGGCGTGACCAAGCACATGGTGGCCGCCATGCTGGCCGACACCCCGTCTCGCATCTCGAACTGTCCTGATGTCGGCGACGTCGCCATCACTGCCGGCATGCTCGAGGCACTGGGCTGCGGGGTCGAGGTCAACGACGGCGTCGCCGACATCGATCCCCGTTTCATCGAGTCGAGTCGGGTTCCGGTTCGCTTCTCGGGTCTGAACCGCATCCCGATTCTCATGGTCGGGCCTCTGCTCCATCGCATCGGCCATGCGTTCGTGCCGCTCGTCGGCGGCGACGAGATCGGCGCCCGACCCCTCGACTTCCACGTCGACGCCCTCCGCAAGATGGGCGCCGAGATCGAGTTCACCACCGACGGACTCGAAGCCAAGGCCGCGAAACTCCAGGGTGCCCACATCGAGCTGCCGTATCCATCGGTCGGCGCCACCGAGACCATCCTCATGACCGCCGTACTCGCCGAAGGTCGCACGGTGCTCGACAACGCGGCGACCGAGCCGGAGGTCATCGAGCTCGCCTTGTTCCTGCAGCGCATGGGGGCTCGCATCGAGATGCGCCCGAATCGCCGCTTCATCATCGATGGCGTCGACTCGCTGAACGGCGCGGCGCACCATCTCAAGGGTGACCGCATCGAGGCCTTCTCCTATCTGGTGGCCGGCCTGATCACCGGCGGCGAGGTGCGAGTGCACGGCTGTTCCCAAGACCGACTCGTCACCGCCATCTCCACCCTCCAGGGCATGGGCGCCCGATTCGAGATCACCGACTCGTCCATCTCGGCCTGGGCCGACACCCTCACACCGGCAGCCGTGCAGACCGACACCCATCCCGGGTTCATGACCGACTGGCAGTCGCCGATGGTCGCCCTCTTCACCCAGTGCCGAGGCATCTCGGTCATGTACGAAACCGTGTTCGAGAACCGCTTCACCTACGTCCCGGCGCTCAAGAAGATGGGCGCCCAGATCGAGCTCTACAACACGCCACTGGGCAGCATCGAGACTCGCTTCGTCGGCAGCTCGACACCGTGCTCGGTGGTCGTGAGCGGCGGTAACCCGCTCGTCGGCACCGAAGTCGACGTGCCCGACATTCGAGGCGGGTTCGCCTACGTGCTCGCCGCCGCGGCGGCCGAGGGCCGCACCACCATCACCGGCACCCACCACCTCGACCGGGGCTACAACCGTCCGATCGAGAACTTCGAGGGACTGGGTCTCGACATCAAGCGCGTCGAGGTGCCCGTCCACACCGAGGCTGGCGCAAGCTGACACAACCTGACAGGCTCGGCCCATGGCTGAACCTCTCGTGCTGCGTACTGACCGCAACGGTCTGACAACGCTCACTCTGAACCGTCCCGACAAGCTCAACGCGCTCCTGCCCGACTCCTTCGTCGAGCTGCGAGCCCACCTCGATGCCATTGCCGCTGATCCATCGATCGGCTGCGTCGTCCTCGAGGGGGCGGGTCGATCGTTCTGCGCCGGCAACGACCTGGGTGGTATCGCCAGCGGAGCGAAGGCGCCGAGCGCCGACTTCGTCCCCGAGACCGTCGACGCCTTCGAACAGCTCCCGCAGCCGACCATCGTGCGTATCCACGGCCACTGCTTCACCGGAGGACTCGAACTTGCCCTGGCCGGCGACATCTTGATCGCGGCCGAATCGGCCAAGCTCGGCGACACCCACGGCCAATGGGGCCTTGCGCCGATCTGGGGGATGTCGGTCCGCCTTCCGGAACGAGTCGGCCGCTCGACGGCCAAGGACCTCATGTTCACCGCACGCCGCATCTCGGGCGTCGAGGCCGCAGCCATCGGGCTGGTCGACCACTGCGCTCCCGACGACGAGCTCGACGACACCGTGGCCCAGCTGGCCGAACAGATCCTCGCCAATTCCCGGGGCACCAACCGAATCGTCAAGAAACTCATCGCCGACCGCTTCGAACGACCTCGCTCCGAGGCACTGCTGCACGAGCGGTCGCGGCCGCACGGCATGCCCGAAGACATGGCCGAGCGGATGGCAGCGGGTGGCCGTGGCTGAACTCAATGCCATCACCTTGCGAACCGTCGACATGGCGGCCGCCGTCGAGTTCTACGAGCTGATCGGGTGCACCGTCGTCTTCGGCGGGCCGACGAGCGACTTCACCACGATGGCGATCGACGACTTCATTCCCGGGTCGGCAACCAACTTCATCAACCTCACCGTCGAGCAGGCGGATCAGGGAAGACCGTCGTTCTGGGGTCGTTACATCATCTTCGTCGACGACCCCGATGCCCACCACCAACGGCTGGTCGCGGCGGGCCGGCAACCGATGATGGCGCCGAGCAATGCGGGTTGGGGTGAACGCTACTTCCACGTGCTCGACGCCGATGGCCACGAGGTGAGCCTGGCCCGGCGCCTGCGATCGGGCGAAACACCCGATCCGTAGCTCCACGACGAGAGGAATGAGGTCGTCGGCGTGCACCCTCGCCGGCGTTCGGTCGGAGACCCGGGTGGTGCTGCCGATAGCCTCGCCGGGGTGAGCGACTCTTCTTCCGCCCCGTTCGATTGGACTCCCTATGCGCTGGATTGGCAGCGAACGTCGGGGGTGCTGTTCGACCTCGACGGCGTGATCACTCCGACGGCCTTGGTCCACGAGCGCGCCTGGAAGGCGCTGTTCGACTGGTTTCTCGACGAGCATGGCGCCGAGCACCAGGTGGCCGATGGCTCGCCGTTCACCGCCGACGACTATCTGCGCTTCGTCGACGGCAAGCCTCGCTATCTCGGTGTTCGCTCGTTTCTCGAGTCCCGCGGGGTGACGCTTCCCGAGGGCGATCCCTCCGATGAGCCGGGGCACGAGACGGTCTGCGCTCTCGGCAACCGCAAGAACATCGAGTTCAACCGGATCATCGAAATCGATGGCGTCGACGCCTACCCCGGTTCGTTGGCCCTGCTCGACCATCTCGATGCGCTCGGCGTACCGCAGGCGATCGTCTCCTCGTCGAAGAACGCGGTGCCCGTACTCGCCGCCGCCGGTCTGGGTGGCCGCTTCGAGATCATCGTCGACGGGTTGGTGAGCGCCGAGCGAGGGCTGCACGGCAAACCCGCACCCGATGCGTTCCTGCTCGGAGCACAACAGTTGGGTGTCGACCCGGCCACCACGATCGTCGTCGAAGACGCCACCTCGGGCGTCGCTGCCGGCGCGGCCGGTGGCTTTGGGCTGGTGATCGGAGTCGATCGCGGTTCCTTCACCGACGAACTGCTCGCCAACGGTGCCGATTTCGTCGTCAAGGACCTCGGCGATCTGGTGCCCTGACCCCTCCGCGCAGCCAGAACCCTCGTAATCGTCCCTCAACTTCCGAAGAGATCATCAATGCTTCGACACGACACGCCGCTCCACCTGCCGACGCCCCGCTTCGATACGAGCGATCCCTGGCGGCTGGTCGAGACCGAGTACGACGGCACCGACCTCGGCCTGACCGAGACGCTGTTCGCGCTCGGCAACGGCTATCTGGGTATGCGGGCCAATCCGGAGGAAGGCCGCGAGGCACACAGCCACGGCACCGTGCTGAACGGCTTCCACGAGACCTGGCCGATCCAGCACGCCGAGAACGCGTACGGCTTCGCAACGACCGGCCAGACGATCGTGAACGTGCCCGACGCAAAGGTCATGAAGATCTACGTCGACGACGAACCGCTGCTGCTCGGCGAGGCCGACCTCGATCACTACGAGCGCGTGGTCGACTTCCGCGCCGGCACGCTGACCCGCGACCTGATCTGGCGGACCCCGAGCGGGGGCCGAGTACAGATCCGCACCCAGCGATTGATCAGCTTCGAGTATCGACATCTCGCCGTTGCCACGGTCGAGATCACCACCCTCGACAGATCCGCACCCATCGTCATCTCATCACAGCTGCTCAACCGCCAAGACGGCGAAGACGAGTACCACGTGCGCTCGGCGGCGCTCGGTGAGGGCATGGACCCGCGCAAGTCCCGACGGTTCGGTCGGCGAGTGCTCGTGCCGCAGATCCAGCGTGACGATGGCGACGATGTCGTGCTCGGCTACCGCTGTGCCGAGAGCGGCATGACCATGGCGGTCGGCTATCGGCACATACTCGAATGCCAGTGCGAGGTCACCAGCGAGACCGACGTCGCTGCCGATCACGCCAAATCCGTCTTCTCGATCGACTTGGAGGCGGGCCGTTCGGTCAAGCTCTCGAAGATCATCTCGTATCACTCCTCCCGAGGTGTTCCGGCCGAGGAGCTGGCCGATCGTTGTCAGCGCACGATGGCACGCGCCATCAGTGTCGGTGTCGACTCGGTGTTCGAGGCGCAGCGCACCTGGCTCGACGACTTCTGGCATCGCAGCGACATCGAGATCGAAGGCGCCGACGACGATGATGCCGACGACAGCGGAGCCGACGACACCATTGCCGGCGATCAGCAGGCGCTGCGTTGGAACCTGTGGCAGCTGGCGCAAGCCTCGGCACGCACCCAGGAACAGGGCATCGCCGCCAAGGGCGTCACCGCCGACGGCTACGAGGGCCACTACTTCTGGGACACCGAGGTCTACGTTCTCCCGTTCCTCGCCACCACGAACCCCGAGCTCGCTCGAAAGCTCCTGCGCTTCCGGTGGAAGTTGCTGCCACTTGCTCGCGATCGGGCACGCACGCTCAACCAGAACGGTGCCCTCTTCCCCTGGCGCACGATCAACGGCGAAGAGGCGTCGGCCTACTACGCCGCCGGTACCGCCGCCTATCACATCAACGCCGCCATCGCGTTTGCCATCGAGCGCTACATGGATGCCACCGACGACCTCGATTTCCTCGCCGACGAAGGGGCCGAGATACTGACCGAGACCGCCCGGCTCTGGGAAGACCTGGGTTTCTACACCGCCAATGGCACGGTGAAGTTCCGGATCCACGGGGTCACGGGTCCCGACGAATACACCGCAGTCGTCAACGACAACCTCTATACGAACGTGATGGCCCGTTTCAATCTGCGGTATGCGGCCAACACCGTCGAACGACTTCGCACGGAGCGACCCGACGACTACGAGCGCCTCGTGCGCAAGACCGGTGTCACCGACGAAGAGGTCTCGGCATGGAACCGTGCCGCCGACCACATGTTCCTGCCCTTCGACGCCGAGCTGGGGATCCATCCCCAAGATGCCAGCTTCCTCGAACGTGAGCCGTGGGACTTCGAGCACACCCCCGACGACCGGTACCCGCTCTTGCTCAATTTCCATCCGCTGGTGATCTACCGGCACCAGGTCTTGAAGCAGGCCGACGTCGTCCTCGCCATGTACCTGCGCGCCGATCACTTCACCGACGATCAGAAGCGTCGCAATTTCGATTACTACGACCCGATCACGACCGGGGATTCTTCTCTGTCGGCCTGTGTGCAGGCAATCGTCGCCGCCCAGATCGGTCGTGATGAGCTTGCCTTCGAGTACTTCCGTCAGGCGCTGTACGTCGACCTGGCCGATACCCACGGCAACGCCTCCGACGGTGTCCACATCGCTTCGACGGCGGGCGTGTGGGCCGGCGTGGTGTTCGGGTTCGGCGGAATGACCTTCGACGACGACGTTCTGCGTTTCGCCCCCAATCTTCCCAAGGCGTGGGGCGCTGTCCGTTTCAGGATCGTGCGCTTCGGCACCCTGGTCGAGGTCGAGCTCGCTGCCGATGGTCGTTGCGCCGTCACCTCGATCGAGGGACCGACGCTGAAGGTCGGCAACGCCGACACGACCGTCGAACTCGAACCCGGCGTGACCGCCTTCCTCTGAACATCGGTCGGCGGTCCTCAGCGGGGATCAGATCGGGGCGAACCAGGCACCATGTGGATGGGTCCATCCGATCGTGGTCGCCGTTGCGACACCTCGATCGAACCGGAGCGCACCGACGAGACTCGGCGAGGTGGCTGACGCCACCTCGAAATCGGGAAGCGCCAGCCCCGGCACCACACCGGGCGCTTCCATGCTCAACCACACGATCGGGCGGGCATTCGATGCTGCTCGGCACACCTCGGCGAGGCGTTCCCGGTCGGCTGGGCGCAGGTAGGCCGCAGCCCACGAGGTGAGCACCGTCACCAGCATGCCAGCCGGCGCCTCCTCGATCAGCCCCGGCAGATCGTCGACGATGTCGCCCTTCACGATCTGCGGAGGATCGCCCCGAAGCGAGGCGAAGGCGTCAGCGGCCCGCTCGAGGCGATGGCCGTGCTCGGGCCATAGACAGGCCAGCATCCAGTCCACCGCTTCGTCGTCGTCGAGGTCGACCGGGGCTCGTTCGAGACCCCGGCGCCAGCCGATGCCTTCGAGCGCCTCGGGCAGGGGCAGCACGTGGTTCACGTTCGGACCGCTCAGCTCCGAGACCACCCGCACGCCCTCGGGCGGGCCGACGATGCCGAACTCCCCGAAGTCGAGCTGGTAGCGGTCGACCGCGAGGTTCAACCCGGCGCTGCAGCCGGCATCGATGAGCGCCAGTGTCGTCGGCTCGCCGGCCGAGTACTCGCTCGCCGCCACGGCGGCAAGGGCAAGCGCAAGCGGAGCGCTTCGCCCGCATTCGTTCGTTTGGGTGAACCGGGCCGCGAGGGTGCCGGCGATCGCCGCACGGTTGGCCAGCACGACATCGATGAACGCTTCGCCCGCTCCCTCGATGGTGCCGGCGGCGTAGATGGCAGCAAGGCGATCCACCGTCGGGTCGCCTGCGCTCCTCCCGGCGACGTGTCGCAGTACGAGCGAGTGCACCGCGGCGAGCAGCAGGTTCGGCTGACGAGCGTGCGATGGCCCCTCGGCGGTGAGCCGTAGCACCGCCGGCTCGACGGCAACCGCCTCGCAGATGTGTCGGTAGAGCGGGGTGTACGTCCCGCACTCGTACTCGGCGAACCGCTCCCACTCCGCTCGCAGGCTCTCGAGGTCGGGTGGAACGTGAAGATCGATGGCCATGTCGCCAGGATCCGCCACGGCCACAGCTCGGCGCCATCTTGATTCGGTCGAGCTTGACCCGATCAACCCGTGCGCTGCCCCCGGTGAGCGACTCGCCCGACGGTCTGCCTAGCATGGGCGGATGCGATTGACCGGTGATGACACGAGCGGCTCCTTGGTTGGGCTGTCCTTCAGCGATTCCTTCCGGGCACAAGAGTTCCTCCTCGCGGCGAAGAGCCTCGATGCGAGCAATCAGCTCAAACTCAACGACGCCGTCATCGTCGTGAAGAACACCGACGGCCGCACCATGGTGCAGGAGACCACCGACCTCCAGGCCACCCGAACAGCATGGTCCGGTGCGGTGTGGTCGGGCCTGATCGGTTTGGTCATCGGCGGACCGGTCGGCTGGGTTGCCGGCACGGTGCTCGGCGCCGGCACCGGTGTCGCTGCGGCCAAGGTCGTCGATCTCGGGATCTCCGACGAATGGGTCGAGTGGTTCCGCGACGAGGTCGCACCCGGAACCACCACGGTCATCCTGCTCCTCGAAGATGTCGACCGCAATGCGCTCATCACCGAGGCGGCCCGGTTCAACGGGGCGAAGCTGGTCATGTCGACCTTCGAGCCCTCCACGATGCAGCGCATCGGCGAAGCGCTCGGGTCGACCATTCCGGTCCAGCACCACGAGCCGGACGTGCCGGTCGCCGACCCGCTGGAAGGCTGATGCGCCCCGCCGCGCCCGGTCCGATCGGCCTCGTCGGCAGCGGTGAGTTCATGGCGTGCTCCGACGTGATCGACGGCGCGCTACTCGAGCGAGTGGCCGGTCACTCTGCCCGGGCCATCATCATCCCCACCGCCGCCGGCCAGGAGGGCCCCACCAGTGTCGGGTCGTGGCTCAGCCGGGGCGTCGACCACTTCGAGCGGCTCGGGCTCGAGGCGATACCGCTCACCATCATCGACCGGATCGGCGCCGATGATCCGGCCAACGCCGCGCAGATCGGCGATGCGGCCATCGTCTACTTCTCGGGTGGAAACCCGTCGTACGTGATCGAGACCATGCGAAACACCCTGGTGTGGGCCGCGGTGGTCGAGGCGTGGCGAAAGGGTGCTGCCCTCGCCGGTTGTTCGGCCGGGGCGATGATGATGGGTTCGGTCACCGCCTCGCCTCGGCGGCAGGGACTGGTCTCGGCACTCGGTGTCTTCGACGACCTGTGCGTCATCCCACACTTCGATCGCTTCGACTCGTTCCGACCGGGCATGACCGACACCATCGTCGCTTCGGTCCCTCCGAACACCTCGGTGATCGGTATCGATGAGGAGACCGGGCTGGTGATCCACGACGGCGAGGCGTTCGTCATGGGTGGCCGGCAGGTGTGGTCGCTCACGAGCGAGGGCCGTACCAGTTGGGCCCACGGCGAGTCGACCGATCTCGGGCTGCGGCCAGCGCTCTAGCCGACCCGATTCGGGCGCACGTCGTCGCCGCCCAGTCCCGATGCCCCGACCCGATCTCGCAGCGCGTCGAGCGGGTCGCGGGTGTCGTCGACATAGCCCAGCGCATAGGCGCCGCGGGCGTACCCCATGAGACGCAGGAGGTCGTCGTCGAGGTCGACGGCGATCTCACGGGGCACCGACAGGTACTGGTTCTCCTCCTGTCGGAGCCATGAGACGTTGTAGGTCAGGTTCAGCCCATGCCGAGTCGCCTCGGTCTGGTTCGCTCCCCCGCCGTGATAGAGCCGGCCGGTGTAGAGCAGGACCGAGCCCGCCTCCATCTCGGCCGGCTCGGTGTCGGCGAGTTCGAACCGTTGACGGTCCTCGAAATGGTTGCTGCCCGGGATGACTCGAGTGGCGCCATTTGCCTCGGTGAAGTCATCGAGCGCCCAGATCGTGTTGCACTGCACCTCGTATTCGGCGGGGAACGGAAAGAAATCGAAGGCCCACTGGTCGCGATGGATCGATTGGGCGGGCGAGTTGCCGCCGATCGCGATCACCTGGGTGAGGTGGAGCTGGATGCTGGTGGCATACGACAGCACGGTCCGGGCGGTGTCGAGGATCAGCGGATGCATCACGAACTCGCGAGCCTTCGGTGAGCGAGCGACGAGACCTCCGGTGCGTTTGGTGTTGCGACCACTGAAGTCGTCGGAGCCGGCAGGCGTGGCGTCGATGTAGGGCCGGAGCTCTTGCATCAACGTGGCCCGGTCCTCGGCGCTCGCCAACCGGTCGATCACCACGCACCCATCGTCGGCCAAGACCGCAGACAGTTCATCGGGGGTTGCGTCAGGCGTCAGGTGTTGGATCGGCATGAGCCCGAGTCTTCCCCGCCATGGCGCCGACGTCGAGTCGGTCTCGCCCGGTCGAAACGGCCGACGCCGTTTCGGCAATCGCGTCGACAAGTTCCGGCCGGCGGTCATCCAGCATGAGGTCATGACCGGAATCGTCGATCACCCAGAGCTCGCCCTATAGGCGGCTGAAAGGGCTCGCTGCTCCTCGACGATGAAGACCCCGTCGTCGGTGGCGGCGATGACCGCCATCGGTGTGGTCACCTTCGCCAGGCGGGGCCAGCGAATCGAAGACTGGCCATGACGACACCCTTGAGCGGAGCCGATGCCACCAGCATGCCACGAGCCACATCGGTGTTCTGCTCGAGGTAGCGCCGCACGACATAGCCGTGCCCGGGCAGGGTGATCGCCGTCACCGACCAACCGTCGGCCTCGAGTGCCTCGACCACACGTTGCCAACACCACGCACCATGCCGGGCCCCGTGGAGGAGGATGATCGGTGGTCGCTGTTCTGTTTGCATGGTGGCGCCTCGTCGTCTGGGGACGAAGCAGCGCTGGCCCGCTCGACCGGTCGAGTCCGCGAGACGGCAGCGCGAACGGCGCGCAATCAGCCCTCGTTCAAGCCCTCGCACCACGACAACGGGGAGGGTGCGCCCGACATCTGCTACTGCCGGCGTTGAGCCTCACGGTCGATCGGCCAGCGAGGGCCGTCGATCCTGCCATGGTCGAAGTTCTCGACCCGAAGCGTCGACAAGCCCGGGCTGTCGGCGGTGATGATCTCGGTGGCCAACTCGCTGAAACCCGCCCGGAAGTGTTGGCTGCTCTTGAGCACGACGAGGTCGTAGGCCTCGACATCGATCCCGTGCAAGGCAAAGACTCCGCTGTCGAAGACCTGTGAGCGTTCCGATACCACGATGATGTCGAGCCCATTGCGGCCACCCACCTGCAGCCGCGCCGACCGCCCATAGTCGGCAACCACGCCGGCCACCATCGGCGAGGTGTAGACGAAACGTCCGTCGGTCACGCACTTCACGTAGACGTCGAGTTCGAGCGGCGAACCGTGCAGATCGTCGTGCTTGCCACCGAGCGAGACCGCGATGACCGTGCCGGGTCCGGCGTCGTGCGCCTGGCTGGCAACTGCCGGGTCGTAGATCGTGGCGAAACAGGCGCGCTCGGGTGCCGCGTCGACGAGCGCCCGAAGCACGTGGGTGGCGTCGCCCGGCGTGCCCCCACCGGGGTTGTCGGCGGTGTCGTTGACGACCACCGGGCCGCCCCTGTCTGCCACCACGTCCACGGCGCGACGCAGAGCGATCTCGGGCGACAGCGACTCGGTTCGGAAATCCTCGCGCCCTTCCCACACCTCGTCGGCGAGTCGGTCGGCAACGGCTCGGGCCAGCTGCGGATCGTTGTTGGTCGACACCACGATGGAGGCTCCGGCTTGGGGAATGTCGGTGTAGGGGAACCCGTGGAAGAAGGCAGCCCGCAACACACCTGGTTCGTTCGACGCGTCGAGGCAGCGCTGACGGATACGGGCCCCGACTCCGTCGAGCGTGGTCGTGGTGGGCAGCAGCATCGGCAGCCGCTCCACTGCGGTGGTGACCTGCCACTCGCCACTGACCAGGCGCGGCACGGCTGCGATCGCTTCGACGCCACGTTCGAACATGTCGACATGCGGATAGTCGTAGACCCCGAGCATGTAGTCGAAGACGTCGTTCATCTCCTCGGTGATGCTGCCGTGGAGATCGAGCGTGGTCAGCAACGGCACGCTCGCACCGACGATCGTCCGAATCGCTGCGCCGAGATCGGCTTCGAGATCGTCGATGCCCTCGACGATGCCGGCGCCGTGGGTGTCGAGCACGATGGCATCGACCGGCAACGCTGCTTCGATTCCCTCGATCAGCTCGGTCTTGAGCAACCGGTAGGCCTCGGCCTCGATCGTTCCCGACGGCTGAGCCCAGGCGTGGAGGATCGGCACCAGCTCATGGTCTGCCGCACGTGCGGCAGCGATCATGCCTCCGACGAATGTCCGAGTGTCGGTGTAGCGGAGGATGCGGTCACCGCGGCGAACGGCGAACGAGCCCAGACCGGTCATGCCGAAGGAGTCGACGGCGTAACTGTTCGTCTCGTGGACGATTCCCCCGATGGCGATGCGCATCACCCCAGCCTAGGTGTCACCGATGAGGTGAGCGTCGACCCGGCTACCCAGCTGGGTCGAGCAGGAGGAGCGTTGCGGTGCCGGCATCGAGGCGGACTCGATCACCGGTCCGCACGTTGGCCATCGGACCCATGTTGGTGGCCGCAGGCAGCCCGAGTTCACGCAGGATGATCGAGCCGTGCGACAGGTCACCGCCGATCTCGACGGCAACACCGGCGACCTGAGCGAAGATCGGCACCCAACCGGCATCGACGCTGCGGGCGATCAGAATCGTCGTCGCCGGGTCATGGCCCGGCGGCAGACCGTCGGGCGGTTCGTCGCACCGCAACGCCATACCCTCGACGCTGCCCTTGGTCAGCGGCACCCCTCGGTACGACTGGCGATCATCGGCTGCGCCATCACCCAGCGTGTCGAGGTCGTCGTAGCGATGCACGATGTCGGGAAGCCGGATCGCAGCAAGCGCCTCGACGTGGCGACGTCGTTCGGCAACGAAGTGCGAGTCGACGTGCTCACCCCGATCGATGGCCGCGAGTTCGGCCATCGACAAGTCGAACACGGCGAGTCGATCGGGAAGCGATCCGTTGGCGACCGCTTGGTCGGCCAGATCGAGCAGCCGCCGACGGAAATGGGCGAACGCCATCATGGCGTGCCAGCGAATGCGCTCCCGGGCGAGCATGGGCCGGCGGGCAGCGACCCGCAGTGGCCAAGCGATCGTCAACCGAACCGAGTCGACCAGACCGGTCGACTTGCCCTGTGGCGCGCTTGCTGCTCCGTGGCGGATGGCACGGAGGATGGGATCGGGTTTCTCGGCGAAGCGAGGTCGGGCCACATCGCTTTCGTACACCCCGCGGTGTCCGTGGTTCTGGAGCCACGATGCCCACAGCGCAACGAATCGGGGATCACTCGGGATGCGGAGCGCCTCGAGGTCGGCCTGGATCGTCGGATCGCTTGCGGCAAGCGCTTGCAGGGGCTGAAGGTCTTCGAGCATGGAGGTACCGGGTGTTCGCTGGCGAGCGATGTGCTCGTCGAGCACCCCGAGGCTCCGCAGCGCCGATACCGGCCCGGCCATGGCGGTTGCCAGCGCAGACATTTCGGTGACGAGGGCGATGTAGCTGCCTCGAAGCCCGTCCATGGTGGTGGCGAAGTCGGGACTCGGCCGGGCGGCCAGCCGGTCGATCTGCTGCTCGGTTCGTCGAGCATGCCCGACAGCCCCGAGTTGGGCAATGCCGAGTCGTACGAACGTGGGCATTGCCAGGAGCACCCGGTTGGGCCGAAGACCGACGACGATCTCGGGATCGCCACCGAGCGACTCGGCGAGCAGTCTGGTGGGCAGTCCGAGCTTGCGGAGGAGATCGGTGAGCTGCGACAGGTTGATGTAGGGACGGCCGGCGAACGATTCGATGAACGGACGGTCGACCGGCAGCGAAGGGTCGGCCGCCCGGTAGTGATCCATCAGGTCGAAGCTGGCCGACTCGATGATCGAGGCCATCAACACCGAGGGGAGTTCGGGAAGGATCTCCTTGTGGTTGGCGATGGTGAACGTCTCGTTGCGGCGGGGCCCGGCGGTGATCGGTCGGATCTGCACGAGCCAGCACGTCTCGCCGTCGTCGGCCCATTCGATGTCCCAATCGAGTTCACCGAAGGTCTGGCGCACCGATCGCATCAGCCGGGCAAGACGCTGCTGCCACGGCGGCAGCGAGCGGTCTGGTCGCTCGAACCGGCGCAGCTTGGCCAGTCGGAACGAGCCACCGGGCTCGCCACCGGAAACGAGGGTGGCCGCCAGTCCGTCGACCACGTTGACGAGATCGTCTTCGAACTGGGCCTCGGTGAAGAGCACACCAGCGTGCTCGGCCTCGACCTGACGCATCAGCAACACATCGAGGCGAGTCGACGCCGGCACCGGAACTCCGGCAGCACGCACTCGGGCCGCCGACCCCCGCACAGACTCGATCGCCGACCTGATGGCGACGGCGTTCGGGGCGACATCGAGTTCGGTGTCGAAGTAGCCCGCCATCGCCGTCGACGTTGCGTCTTCGGCCGAAAAGGCCGATCGGACCGCTACCTTGCCGTGCCCGAGGATGGCGAGATCATCACGTCCGAGCGAGGCCGGCTGGCGGTGGGCGATCACGAAACCGGCGGGAACGGCGATACCTGCGGCAGCTGCCCGATCGAGGTTCGCGGCTTTGGGCCCGACCCCGGCGGCAACGATTCGACCAGTTCCCAACTCGAGCACCCCGAGTTGCGCCACTGCCCCGGTGGTCAAGCCGCGATTCATGGCCGGCTGTCCATCGGTGATGAGGTCACGATCGACTGACGAGATCGACGGCGATCTCGCTCACGACCTCGGCGTAGGAACGGGGCTGCTCGATCATCGGATAGTGACCCCAACCCTCGACGATACGCCGGTTGCTGTGTGTCAGCCTGCCGGCGAGATCGTCGGCCTGGCTCGGCTGGAGCACGCGATCTCGATCGCCCCACAAGATGGTGGTGGGCACCGAAGTCTCGGGAAGGGCGTCGAACCATTCGGCGGTGAGCAGATCGAACATCACCTCGAATCCTTCGGCCCGGGCGTACTCGGCGAGGAATCGACGGCCGTAGGCGGGCGGTGCGTCGTGGAACAGCCGGGGACCGGCGAGCGCTTGGGTGATCGGCGAACTCACCGCAGCCTTCGCGAACCGGCGAACGACCGGCGTGGACATGACCTTCGGGAACCAGCGCTCGTCGAGGTTCGCGCCAACGGGCGCGTGGAGGATGAGGCCGTCGACGAGATCGGGGTGATGCGCAACGGCGTCGAGTGCCAACGCGCCGCCGATGCCGTGACCGAGCAACACCCGTGGGCGGGAACAGGCTTCGGCCTCGGCGACGATTGCGTCGGTGAAGGTCGACATCGAGATCGTCCCCGAAGGCAGCGTGGTCCCCTGGAAGCCCGGCAGCGTGAGGCCGTGGAGTTCGACCCGCTCGTCATTCGGACCCAGGCCCTCGGCGAGCGGGAGCGGGAGACGTTCCCAGCGGAAGCCGCCGCCACCGTTGCCGTGTACGGCGATCACCGAGATGGTCATGGGTGCAGTGTCGCGCACCACGGGTGGTGGGCACGGCATCAGCCGCAACCACACGGCATCAGCCGCAACGACACGGCATCAGCCGCAACGACACGGCATCAGCCGCAACGACAACGCATCAGCCGCAGGGGCTGCCCGTCATCGGGGGCGAACCTGTTCCAGGAAGGCGATCAGCTCGGCATTGACGGCCTCGGCTGCTTCCTGCTGCACCCAGTGGCCCGAGCCGGGCACGATGACCGAGGAGACGAGGTTGGGGATCGTCTCGTCGAAGCGAGCGATGGACCCTGCACCCCAGATGGTGGGTCCATCGAGTTCGCCGCCGATGAAGATCGTCGGCTGGGTGATCGGTGCGCCGTCGAGCATCGCCAGGTCTTCCCAGTCTCGCTGAGCGTTGCGATAGCGGTTGAGACCGCCGGTGATGCCGGTTCGCTCGAACTCGTTGCGATAGAAGTCGAAGTCGGTGTCGGTCATCCAGTTGGGCATGGTCTCGGGCCATCGGAACCGCTCGCCGAGCGTGCCGCCCGGTCCGACCGTCGCCATCGATCCGTTGCCGGGAACCATCGGCGGCGCATCACCCGAGGCCGAGTAGTAGAAGCCCAGGAGCCAACGAGCGAGGTCGGCCTCGATCTCGGCCTCGGCTCGACCCAGTTCCTGGAAGTACTCGATGTAGAACTCCTCCTCGCCACCGAGCAGGCGGAACGCTTCGTTCGGACTCAACGGTCCTCGGGGGTTGTAGGGGACGCTGAGGATGCCGACGGCGCTGAAGATGTCGGGGCGTAGGAGCGCCGTGTTGCAGGTGATCGGGGCGCCCCAGTCGTGGCCGACGATGATCGCGTTCTCTTCGCCGAGGGCCCGTACGACCCCGATGTTGTCGGCGACGTGGCGGATCATCCGGTACTCCTCGACTGGTCGAGGAGCCGACGAACGGCCGTAGCCGCGCACGTCGATCGCGGCGGCCCGGAACCCGGCGGCGGCAACCGCAGGCAGTTGGTGGCGCCACGAATACCACGACTCGGGGAAGCCGTGAACGAACAGGACGAGCGGGCCTTCACCCATCTCGGCCACGTGGATCCGGGTGCCGAAGGCATCGACCAGCGAGTGCCGGACCTGGCCGTGATCGAAGGCGGGCGGAACGGTGGCGTCGGACGGCGTCATGCTCGGCAGTCTCATCCGGCTGTGATCCGCCCGTCCAGCCGATCCGGTCGTCGGTTGCCGGCAGCACGAAACGTCGATTGAGGGGCATAAGCCGCTGCGGGTTGGCGTTGACCCTGGGGGACGACGAGACTCGACCACTCAGCCACATGAGGTGATGCACGTGTCCCCAAGCAACGAGAATCCGCCGATCGACCAGCGAGCCAAGATCGATCCCGGCTCCCTGCCGCTTTCGGTGCTCGATCTCGCCATCGTGGCGAAAGGGTCGACGAGCAGCCAGGCGCTCCTCGAGGCGACCGAGATGGTGAAGGCCGCCGACCGCCTGGGCTACCGCCGCTTCTGGGTGGCCGAGCACCACAACATGGCCACGGTCGCGTCCACCAACCCTCCGGTGCTCATGGCGCATCTCGCGGCGAACTCCGAGCGCATCAAGATCGGTTCGGGTGGCGTGATGCTTCCCAACCACGCACCGCTCGTGGTCGCCGAACAGTTCGCCCTGCTCGAAGCACTCAACCCCGGGCGCATCGATCTCGGAATCGGCCGGGCGCCGGGCACCGATCGCAACACGGCGGCGGCACTGCGTCGCTCGGTCCAGGGCCTCGATGAGGACTTCCCCCGGCATCTTCTCGACGTCATGGGGCTGCTCGGCGACGAGCGCACCGAGGAGGGACTGTTCAAGCACTTCCGGGCGACCCCGGTGGCAACGTCGGCGCCGCTCGTCTGGTTGCTCGGCTCGAGCGGCTTCAGCGCTCAGCTCGCCGGCATGCTCGGCCTGCCCTTTGCCTTCGCCAATCACTTCGACATGGGCGGCACCGAGCAGGCAGCACAGATCTACCTCGATCACTTCGAGCCGTCGGTCGTGCTCGACGCTCCGCACCTCATGGTCTCGGCCACCGTCGTGGTCGGCGAAACCCAAGACGAGGCCGACTATCTGGCCGCTCCCAGCAAGCTGCGCCGGTTTGCGCTCCGCACCGGGCAGCCGGTCGAACTCGTGGGTCCCGACGAGGCGCTCGCCCACCCGAACTTTGCCACGGCATCGTCCATGCCGAGCAACTCGTTGGTGGGCCCCGCCCCCACCGTGGTCGAGGGGCTGCAACAGCTTCGGGCCCGAACCGCAGCCGACGAACTCATGCTCTATCCCGTTGCCCACGCCCTCGAGCATCGGGTTGCCGCGATCGAGGCCATCGCCGACTCCTGGAGCTGATCGTCGGGCTTGGCCTGAGCAGCGACGCCCGGTAGCGTTGTTATCCACAGGCTGCGGTGGGCGGCAAGGCGGGACAAGGGCGGCGCAATGCATCGATCATGGACCTGGCAGCGCGGAGTGGCAACGATGTCGCTGTTCGTGTTGTCCACGCTGCTGAGCGTCCCGAGCCCGGCCGGTGCGGTGGCCGCTCCCACCGCGAACTGCACCGTCGTCGCCGCTGACGACGGCAACCTGCAAGTGGAGTGGGAGCCGGTCGGCGGCGCCACTGGCTACGTGGTCTATCGCAGCGTGGACGGCAGCCGCGATCACTGGCGGGGCCGAACGACCGACCTTCACCTGCTCGATACCGATCGTGCCGGTTCGCTCCAGTATTCGATCGTCGTCATCTCGGCAACGGGCGAGCGCTCCGCTGCGACCGCGTGCACCGATTCCCGAGCGGTCGGCACGCCTGCGGCTCCCACGGCATGTGTGGTCACGACTCCCACCACCGGCACACTCGAGATCACGTGGTCGCCGGCCAGCGGAGCGGCGCACTACATCGTGTCTCGCTCGGTCGACGGCGGACCGCGACACTGGCGCGGACGCACAGCACAAACCTCCTTCACCGACACCGACCGGCCAGCCGAGCTCCAGTATTCGATCGTTGCGGTTTCGTCCAACGGCCTTCGATCGACCGCCGCACCATGCAGTGACGAGCGGGCGGCGATGCTCGAAGCGCCGGCGAGCTGTGAGATCGTTCGGCTCGGGCCGGCAACCCTCGACATCCGGTGGAGCGCTGCCGGTGGCGCGGTCGACTACCTGGTGTATCGCTCGGTGAACGGCAGTGGAGCGTACTGGCGAGCTCGTACGTCGGCACTGCACCAGGTCGACGACGACCGAGTCGGCATGCTGACCTACACGGTGGTCGCCGAGTCGGCCACCGGTGAGCGCTCGCCGGCAACACCGTGCACCCAAGAAGTACCCGATGAGGGTGTGATCGACCTTCTCGCCGTCGGCGACATGGTGCAGTGCAGCGGCGGTGGGGCTCAGCGGGTCGCCGATCTGCTCGGCCAACTGCCCGGTCGAATCCTCGGCCTCGGCGACTTCGCCTACGAGTCCGGCAGCGCCGTCGAGTTCGAGAACTGCTTCGACCCGATCTTCGGCGGCCATCGTGATCGCTTCGATCCCGTACCTGGCAACCACGAGTACGACACACCTGGTGCCGTGCCGTACTTCGACTATTTCGGCGACGCAGCGGGCGATCCGTCTCAGGGCTACTACGCCCTGCAGGTGGGCAACTGGCAGATCCTGGGCCTCAACTCCAATTGCAGCGAGGTTGGCGGCTGTGACGCAGCGAGTCCCCAGGGCCGATGGCTCGACCAACAACTGGCGCAGGCCCCGGCGGGTGTCTGCCGCATCGCCTTCATGCATCACCCACGGTTCACGTCGTATGCGCCCTACGACAACGCCCGCTTCGTCGAGCCGCTACACGAGCAACTCTTCGACGCCGGCACCGATCTCGTGCTCAGCGGTCATTCCCACCACTACGAGCGATTCGCCCCCATGCGACCCGACGGCACCGTCGATCTCGAGAGCGGCATCACCAACATCACCGTCGGCACCGGTGGCGTGCCTCGGCGCACCAATCTGACGCCCCGCCCCCTGTCACAGGTGCGGATCACCGACGCCTGGGGTGTGCTCGATCTCGACCTGCGAGATCACGACTACTCCTGGCGCTTCGTCGATGTCGAGGGTCGAATCCTCGACAGCGGCACCGAGACGTGCATCGCCGCCCGGTAGTCGGGGCGTCGCCGGCACGACCGATACGCGCTCAGGAACGTTGGAGACGACCAGGTCGCTCACCGGTCAGTTCGTCGTCGAGCACCGTGACCACACCTCGCTTGATCGTGGCCTTGTAGCCCTCGACTCGCTGCATCAATCGGGTGCCGCCGGCGGGAAGGTCGGCAACGAGGTGAGGTGCCATCAACCGCAGATTGGCGTGATCGATGACGTTGAGGTCGGCCAACATGCCCGGGGCGATGACGCCACGATCGTTCCAGCCGACGTGTTGCGCGGTGGCCTGGGTCTGGCGATGGACGATGTCTTCGAGCGGGATCAGCTCTCCCCGGGAGCGGTCTCGAGTCCAGTGGGTCAGCGCCGTGGTCGGCATGGAACCATCGGAGATGGCGTTGCAGTGAGCCCCGGCGTCGGAGAGACCGAAGATCGAGTTCGATGCCGTCATCATCTCTCGGACGTCGTCGAGGTCGCCGTTGGCGTAGTTCATGAGCGGGATGTAGAGCAGCCGCTCGCCGTCGTTGTCGAGCAAGAGGTCGTACATCACCTCGTTGGCCGGGCGGCCCTGGGCGTCGGCGAGGCCGGCGACCGAATGCTCGGGGGTCGGCTCGTAGTCGGGCACATCGGCCAGCGGGTACATGCGGTCGTAGGCGGAGTGGATGATCTTCGCGAAGAGCCTCGGCTGGGCTGCCTCGTGTTCGGCAAGGATCTGTGCTCGCACCTCGGGCTTGTGCAGCTCGGCCAATCGTTCGTCTCGCGAGAGGTCGGCCATGGCCACGTAGGTGTTGCTGAAGTTCAGCGGGTTGGCCGATGCATCAAGTCCGATCAACACGCCGATGGGACGGATCGCCACCTGCGCCTTGGCCTTCGCTCCTGCCTCGTTCCACTCGCCGATGGCAGCCAGGAGTTCCCGGAATCGATTCGGCGTGTCGTCGTTCTGCTGAACGGTGAAGCTGATGGGGCGACCGGTCTCGGTGGCCAGGCGACGCAACAGTTCGATCTCGGCTTCGACGAGTGCGTCGTCTTCGGACTGGTAGGCGTCGGAGATCAACTGGATCACGCCCCGGTCGAGCTTGGACAACGAGGCAGCGATGCCGAGCACCTCGTCGGTCGAGGCCTTGAGCGTGCCGATTCGGCGTCCGGTGCTGGTTCGGTGGGCGATGGTCCGGGAGGTGGTGAACCCCATGGCCCCGGCGGCGATCGCTTCCTCGCACAGCATGGCCATCGTGGCGATCTGGTCGGCGTTGGCCGGGATGTCGAGGTCGGCGCCGTCGTCACCCATCACGTAGTAGCGAAGCGCCGCATGCGGGACCTGGGTGCCGATGTCGATCGGCCAGGCACGGCGCTCGAGTGCGTCGAGGAATTCGGGGAAGCTCTCCCACTCCCACTGCAGACCCTCGGCAAGCGCGGCACCCGGAATGTCTTCGACCCCTTCGAGCAGTTCGATCAGGTACTGCCGGTTCGTGGGGTGGGCAGGGGCGAACCCCACACCACAGTTTCCGACCACGAGCGAGGTGACGCCGTTGATCGACGAAGGCGCAAGGTCGGGATCCCAGGTGAGCTGGCCGTCGTAGTGGGTGTGGATGTCGACCCAGCCAGGGGTGACGATCATGCCCGTGGCGTCGATGGTTCGGCGGGCGGGGCCGAGGTCGGTCCCGACGGCGGTGATGGTGTCGGCGTCGATCGCGATGTCGGCAACAAAGCGCTGAGCGCCGGAGCCGTCCACCACGGTCCCATTGGTGATGACGAGATCATGCATGGGAGGAGTCTTCCACCGTTGGCCGTCGTGAGACCAGCGGACCACGACATCGTCTGTCGAAGGTGTGCAGGCGCCGCCTGATGACCACCGAGCAAGCGGCTCCCCTTGACGAACGATCGAGAATATTCGATCATTCGACGAATGCCGATCGATGACGCAGCAACCCCGGTCCCCGACTACGACCTCGCGCCGACCGTGCACGCCGATTCACCGGCCCAGTTGAAGGCCGTGGCCGATCCGCTGCGCTCGCAGATCCTCGATCTCGTACTCGATCGGGCGGCGACGGTCGGCGAGTTGGCCGAGGCCCTGGGCCGACCCAAGAGCAGCGTGGCCCACCACGTCGACGTTCTCTTGCAGGCCGGACTGTTGACGGTGGTCCGGACCCGTCGGGTGCGGGCGATCGATGAGCGTTTCTACGGCCGAACCGGACGCACGATCGTCATCGGCAAAGGGGTCACGCCCGACTTCTCCGAGCGCCAGAGCATGCTGCACGACGCCATTGCGGAGGTACCGACCGAGGCCGAGGTCCTCTCCACGCTCCGCCACGTTCGCATCCCGGCCGAACAGGCCGACGCGTTCTTCGAACGAGTGGTCGAGCTCGCCGAGGACTTCACCCGTCTCCCTCGCTCCGGCGAGGCCGTCTACGGGTTCGTCGCTGCGGTGTATCCGACGAACCAACCCGTGCTTCCCGCCTCGGTGGAAGAAGACGAGCGCACATGACGGCCGCAGAAGACGAGACCCTCGACGACCCGCAGACGGTCGAGCCGCCTCCTTCGCCGAGCAGGCTGGGCATCGGCTACTACAAGCTCCTGACTGCGTCGGGCATCTCGAACCTCGGCGACGGCATCGGCCTCGTCGCGTATCCGTGGCTCGCCTCGGCGATCACGCGCAACCCCGTCCTGATCTCGCTCGTCGCCGTCGTCCAGCGACTGCCGTGGTTGATCTTCAGTCTTCCTGCCGGCGTGATCACCGATCGCACCGATCGTCGCCGGTTGATGGTCGGGGCCAACGGCGCACGGGCGCTGCTCACGCTCGTCGTGGCCCTCATGGTCCTCGCCCGACAGAGCGACCTGCCCGGTCCCGACGCCGTCGCCGACGCCGCCTCGGTCGGCACCGACCATGTCCTCTATCTGGTCCTCCTTCTCGCAACGCTCTCGCTTGGCGTTGCCGAGGTGCTCTACGACAACGCCGGGCAGACCTTCATGCCATCCGTCGTCGACGCACCGAACCTCGAGAAGGCGAACGGTCGGATATGGAGCGTGGAGATGGTCGCGAACACGTTCGCCGGCCCACCGTTCGGGGCACTGCTGATCGTCGTCGCCTTCTCCCTGCCGTTCTTCGTCGACGCCGCCACGTTCGCTCTTTCCGCCGTCATCATCGCTTCGATCTCGGTGTCGACGAAGGCCAAACCGGTGGCCGAGGCGTCGACGCGGTGGACCACCGAACTCGCCGAGGGTTTTCGCTGGCTCTGGCATCACGAGCTCCTCCGGCCGATGGCGATCATTCTCGGCCTGATCAACGGGCTGGGAACGCTGTCGGGTGCGCTGCTGGTGTTGTACGCCCAGGAGGTGCTCGACACCTCGGCGACCGAGTTCGCGCTCCTCGAGACCGGAGGCGCCATCGGTGGGGTCATCGGTGGCTGGGCGGCGAGTGGCATCTCCCAACGGATCGGCCCCGGCCCATCGCTGTGGCTGACGTTGCTCGGCGGGGCGGTCACGAACGCCGTGATCGGGCTGACCAGCTGGTGGGGCTTGGCCTGGTTGATGTTCGCCGTCTTCATGATGCTCGCTGTGCTGTGGAACGTGATCACGGTGAGCCTTCGCCAGACGATCATCCCCGATCACCTGCTCGGTCGGGTCAACAGCGTGTACCGCTTCTTCGCCTGGGGGATGATGCCGATCGGCGCTCTGCTCGGCGGGTTGATCGTCTCGGTCGCCGATCGCTACGGATCTCGCGAACTGGCGCTGCGACTGCCCTGGTTCATCGCCTCGGCCGGCAACCTCGTCATCTTGGCGTTCGCCGCCTCTCGGCTGACCACGGCCAACATCGAACAGGCACGCAGCGCAGCGCTTCGCTCGTGACGAGGCGCTCCGGAGAGCGAGAGCTCGGCTGCATCTCCGGCGGCCAGGTCTGGGAATCGGGCCGGGCTACCATCACCAGATGCCACAGGTCGAAGCCAACGGAATCACCATCGAATACGAGGAGAAGGGCGAAGGCGAACCGCTCTTGCTCGTCATGGGCCTTGCCGGACAGCTGATCGATTGGACCGACGACTTCGTCGACCAGTTCGTCGACCGTGGCTTCCGCGTCATCCGTCATGACAATCGGGATGCGGGACTCAGCACCGAGTTCGACTGGGAGCCGCCGAGCCGACGGGCAACGATCGCCGCCATGGTGCGACGCAAGCCGGTTGCCGCCGGCTACACGGTCGACGACATGGCAACCGATGCCGCCGGCCTGCTCGACGCACTCGACATCGATCGAGCGCACGTCGTCGGCATGTCGATGGGCGGCATGATCGCGCAATCGCTCGCCATCCATCACGCTCACAAGGTCGTGTCACTGACCTCGGTGATGTCCAACACCGGCGATCGCAAGAACGGCGGGATCAACAAGCGGGTGCTGCTCAAGCTGGCCCGCATGAAGCCGTCGACCAAGGAAACCGCCGCCGAGGACGGAACCGAGATGTACTCGCTCTGGGCCGGCTCGTCCTGGGACCGGGCCGAACACCTCGAAGGGGCCAAGCGCGGCGTCGAGCGCAGCTATCGTCCCGCCGGCGTCGAACGCCAGACCGCCGCCATTGCCGCCAGTCCCGATCGCACCGAAGGTCTCACCAAGGTGGCGGCTCCCACGCTCGTGATCCACGGTCTCGAAGACAAGCTCGTGCTGCCATCGGGCGGTATCGCCACCGCCAATGCCGTTCCCGGTTCACGGTTGCTGATGTTCCCCGACATGGGTCATGACGTGCCACGAACTCGCCACAGCGAGATCGCCGATGCCATCCTGTTCAACACGCAGCGGGCGCAGACACACGCCAACGCCTGAGTTCGGCGGCTGCCGAGCGCACGCCGGCAATCCGTTCGCCACCACACCGCACCGGCACTGGGGACCGACATGAGCACACACCACGGGCACGACGAAGGGCCACTCGATCCACCCAAGCTGGTGGAGGTGGCGCAGAACATCTACGCCTACATCCAGCCCGACGGCACCTGGTGGATCAACAACACCGGGTTCATCGTCGCCGACGACGGTGTCACCGCCATCGACACCTGCTCCACCGAGCGACGAACGAAGGCGTTCCTCGACACGGTCGCCGGCGTCACCGAGGCGCCGATTCGGGTGGTCATCAACACCCACCACCACGGCGATCACACCCACGGCAACTACCTCACCTACCCGGCAACGATCATCGGCCATGTGCGTTGCCGTGATCTCGTCATCGCCTCGGGCAAGCCGAACTTCGGCAACATCTGGGATGGTCCCGAGTGGGGCGAGATCGAGATCGCGCCCCCGTTCGTCACCTTCGACGAACACCTCACCGTCTGGACCGGCGAGGTGCGCTCCGAACTGCACTACATCGGCACGCCGGCCCATACGACCAACGACATCGTGGCCTACCTCCCCGACCAGAAGGTCCTCTACACCGGCGACCTCGTCTTCAACGGCGGCACGCCGTTCATGCTGATGGGTTCGGTCACCGGCTCGCTCCGAGCCGTCGAGCGGTTGCGGCAGTTCGACGCCGACGTCATCGTTCCCGGCCACGGGCCGATCTGCGACCTCGGCGCGCTCGACCAACACGTGCGCTACTACGAGTTCGTGTTGGCGACCGCGGCCGATGCAAAGGCAAGCGGTGTCACCCCGCTCGAGGCGGGCCGCAGCGTCGACCTCGGCGAGTTCAGCGATCTGCTCGACGCCGAGCGCATCGTCGGCAACCTCCATCGGGCGATGCACGAGCTCGATGGCAACGAACCCGGATCACCGATGGACATCGTCGCCGCCATCGGCGACATGGTCACCTACAACGGCGGCCAACCCCTGCGCTGTCTCGCCTGAGTCAGCTCGAAGCGGAGACCCAAGAAGGCCGATTCGAGCGTTGAACTGCCGAAACGTTGCTCGAGCCACCGCGCGGGACGAACACATCTCGAAGCACTAGGTTCCTGGCATGACTCAAGGATCAGGTCAATCATCGGCAGGCTTTCGAGGCGAGACGGTCACCGGGATCGCCGAGCGTGTCCGCAACAGGCAGCAGTCGGCCCGTGAAGTCACCGAACTGGCGCTCGCCCGCATCGGCGAGCTGAACCCCACCATCAACGCCTTCGTCGCCTGGGACGCCGACGCTGCGCTCGCCCAGGCCGATGCCATCGATCAGCGGATCGCCAACGGCGAAGACGTCGGCCCGCTGGCCGGTGTGCCCATGGGGGTCAAGGACCTCGAGGCCGTCGAGGGTTTCGTCACCAGCTTCGGATCGGCGCTCCACGTGAACGATGCACCGGCAGCCGCCGACTCGGTTCACGTGGCCCGCTACCGTGCCGCCGGCGCCGTCATCATCGGCAAGACCAACACGCCCGAGTACGGCCACAAGGGAGCCACCGACAACGTGCCCTTCGGCGCCACGCTCAATCCCTGGTCGCTCGATCATTCCCCCGGCGGATCGTCGGGCGGTAGCGCAGCCGCTCTTGCGTCGGGCATGGTGCCGCTGGCGACGGGTTCCGACGGCGGCGGCTCGATCCGCATCCCGGCGGCCCTCTGCGGTTTCTCCGGATTGAAGCCCACCACCGGCCGTATCCCGATTCCCGGCAGTGCCATGCCCGGCTCCGGACTCCTCAGCGCCAACGGGCCGATGGCGTTGCGAGCCGCCGACTCCGCCTACGCGCTCGACGTGGTGGTCGGGCCCGACCCCCGCGATCCACTGTCGCTGCCCCACCCCGGCCAATCGTGGGCGGCCGCGGTCGCCACCGCCGAAGCCCCCGAGCGGGTGGTGTGGTCACCGACCTTCGGTTTCGCCAACGTCGACGACGAGGTCCTCGCTGCTTGCACCAACGCCGTGCGGGCACTCGAAGCGGCCGGCACCGAAGTCATCGAGATCGAGACCATCTTCGATGCCGATCCAGTGAACAGCTGGCTCGTGCTCTGGACCGTGTCCCGGTTCAAGGCCCAAGGCCACCTGATCGACACACCCGAGTTCGACCAGCTGAGCGAGTCGATCAAGCCGCAGATCATGCTCGGAGCACGGGCAAGCGGCGTCGATCACGCCCGCGCCCACGACGACGTCTATCGACTCAACGCCCTGCTGGAAGACGCCTTCGAGCAGGCACCGCTGATCCTCTCGCCCACCACGGGCGGCCGGGTTCCTCGAACCGGGCATGACGGTGTCATCAACGGCGTCGAGGACCAGGGCTGGGTGCAGTTCACCTACGGCATCAACATGACGCGGAACCCCGCCGGCTCGGTCTGTGCCGGGCTCGACTCCGACGGGCTACCCATCGGCCTCCAGGTGATCGGTCGCCAGCGGGCCGACGCCGAGGTGCTCGGCGCCATGGCCGTGCTCGAGGACGTCATCGGCTGCGAGGTCGACCCCTCCCGCTGAGGGTTTCCGGCCTCCTCACGACTGATTCGGCCAGGGATTTCACGTCGTCAGTGGTCGGTGCTTGACTTGGCATCATGAGCCAGCTGACTGAATCCGTACGCCTCGAACGAGAAGGCGACGTCGCCCTCGTCGTCATCGACAACCCGCCCGTGAATGCCCTGAGTCATCACGTGCGGCAGGGCATCCTCGACGGGGTCACCCAAGCCGCCGAGAGCGACGCCAAGGCGATCGTGGTGATCTGCGACGGTCGTACCTTCATCGCCGGCGCCGACATCACCGAGTTCGGTGGCGCCCCCAAGGGACCCTCACTCCAGGCCGTCCAAGACGCCATGGAGAACAGCCCCAAGCCGGTCGTTGCGGCCATCCACGGCACCGCACTCGGCGGCGGTCTCGAAGTGGCGCTCTGCGCCCATTTCCGCGTGGCCGATGCCGGCGCCCGATTCGGCCTTCCCGAGGTCAAGCTCGGGCTGCTTCCCGGAGCCGGCGGCACCCAGCGTCTCCCCCGGGTCACCGGGGTCGAGAAGGCTCTCGCCATGATGACCACGGGCGACCAGATCGGCACCGACGAAGCGCTCGACTGTGGGCTCATCGACGAGATCGTCGACGACCTGAGGGCGGGCGCCGTCGCGTTCGCAGCCAGGGTCGCGGCGGAGGGCACCGAACTCACCCGCATCCGTGATCGAGATGACAAGTTGGCTGCGGCCAAGGCCGATCCGTCGGTCTTCGCCGACGTTCGCAAGAAGATCGCCCGCAAGACCCGCGGGTTCCTCGCCCCGGAGTACAACATCCAGTGCATCGAGGCCGCCGTCAACCTGCCGTTCGACGAGGGCTTGGCCGTCGAACGTCGGCTCTTCGGCGAGCTCATGAGCGACACCCAGTCCGCTGCGCAGCGCTACTACTTCTTCGCCGAGCGAGCCGCCAACAAGGTGCCGGGCATCGGCAAGGACACCCCGCTGGTCGATGTCCAAAAGTGCGGCGTGCTCGGTGCCGGCACCATGGGCGGCGGCATCGCCATGAACTTCGCGAACGCCGGTATCCCGGTCGTCATCGTCGAACGCGATCAGGAGAGCCTCGATCGTGGCCTGGCGGTGGTCCGCAAGAACTACGAGCGCTCCTCCACCAGCACCCCCGAATCGGTCAATGCCCGGATGGCGCTGATCACCGGTTCGACCGACAAGGCTGACTTCGCCGACTGCGACATGGTCATCGAGGCCGTGTTCGAAGACATGGACCTCAAGAAGAGCATCTTCGCCGAGCTCGATCAGATCTGTAAGCCCGGCGCCATCATGGCGTCCAACACCTCGGCGCTCGACGTCAACCAGATCGCCGCTGCCACCAGCCGCCCCGAAGACGTGATCGGACTGCACTTCTTCTCACCGGCCAACGTGATGAAACTGCTCGAGGTGGTACGCGGCGACAAGAGCTCCGACACCACCGTTGCCACCTCGATGGCCATCGCCAAGAAGATCAACAAGATCGCCGTGCTGGTCGGGGTGTGCCACGGGTTCGTCGGCAACCGCATGCTGTTCCAGCGCGGCATCGAGGCCAACAAGATCATTCTCGAGGGAGCAACACCGGCCCAGGTCGACCGGGTCCTCTACGACTTCGGCTTCCCGATGGGTCCGTTTGCCATGAGCGATCTCGCCGGGCTCGACATCGGCTGGAAGGCCGAGACCTCCACGAGCTCGAACGTGCGTGAACTCATGTGCGAGAGCGGCCGCCGGGGTCAGAAGAACGGCAAGGGCTACTACACCTACGATCCCGACACCCGTGCCTCCACGCCCGACCCCGAGGTCGAGCAGATGATTCGCGATTTCGCCGCCTCACAGGGCATCGAGCAGCGCGAGGTCACCGACCAGGAAGTGCTCGAGCGCTGCGTCTACCCGATGGTCAACGAGGGTGCGAAGATCCTCGAGGAGAAGATCGCCATTCGGGGCAGTGACATCGACGTGGTTTGGGTCAACGGCTATGGATGGCCGGTCTACCGGGGCGGCCCCATGTTCTGGGCCGACACCGTGGGGCTGGCCGAGGTCGCCGACAAGATCGCCGACTACTCCGAACGGCTCGGTGGCGATCACTGGACGCTGTCGCCGCTGCTGCGCAAGCTCGCCGACGAGGGCGGTGCACTCCAGTCGACCAGCAACGGCTGATCGTTTCGGTCTGGGCCTTCGGGCCCAGAGCTCGCCTGCAAACCAGCGCGCTCGCCGACGGGGCGATTGGACGACACCGCTGCAGACTCAGCACGGCAGGGCCCGCCGGCTCACACCAGCGCCGCGACGGCGGTACCCATGAGGTCGACGAAGTTGTCGGCGTAGAACCGTTGCTTCGTCGACTCGGGTACGTCACCAAGGCTGCGCTCGAAACGCTCGTACGGTCGACGGCCGCCTTCGACGTGCGGGTAGTCGGTGTTGAACAGCAGCACGTTCGGCCCGATCTGTTCGGTGACCCAGCCGATGTCTTCGGTCGGATACGGCGTGACCCGGATCTGGCGTTCGATGTATTCGCTCGGACGCAACTCGAGCGCCTGGAGACGCTCTTCGTGTCGGTAGAAGGCGTCGAACGCCGACTCCAACTGCTTGGCCCAGCTCGGCAGCCAGATGCAACCCTGCTCGATCACCCCGAACCGCAGCGTCGGGAACCGATCGAGCACACCGTCGAAGATCAGGGTGGCCATGGTCTGCATCGGGGGCACCGGGATGCCCATGTAGTCGACCGAACGGAAGTTCTCGTCGCCGCCGTGGAAGTCGGTCGGGATCGGGAGACCGTTCACGAAGTAGTTCGGGTCGATCAGGTCACCGGTGCCGCCGACATGGAAGACCACCGGGATGCCGACGTCGGCTGCGGCCTGCCACACCGGGTCGAGCCCGCGGTGGCTCGGCGAATGCCCTGCGGGACAACCCGAGGCGACCAGCAAGGCCGCTGCCCCCATCTCGATGGCCTCGTTGGCCATCGCCGCCGAACGGTCGAAGTCGGCCAGTGGCACGTAGCACGTGGGCAACAGCCGATCACTCACCGAGCAGAACTCGACCATGCCACGATTGTGTGCTCGTGCCGCTCCGTAGGCGAGGTCGAGATCGGGCTGGTGTTCCCAGCGGTAGAGACGGGCGTTGTGGAAGGTGTTGAACATCAACTGCGATTCGACACCGATGAGGTCGAGCACCCGAGGCCGGTCCTCGGCAAGGAACGAGCCCGTTGCCGCGAAGTTCTTCCGGTTCATGATCTCGACCGCTTCATCGGCGAGAAACGCTTCGGATCGGTGCTTCGCGAGAATGGCGTCGAAGGCATCGTCGAGATCGTCGACACCGACCAAGTCGCCGAACTGCTTCAGCTCGTTGGCGTACTCCGGTCGGCCGAGCCGTTCGCGGATGTCGGGATCGGCGTAGTCGCGCAACCAGTCCGGGGTTTCCATGATGTGCGCATCAGCGTCGTGAACGATTCGATCTTCGATGTAGGCCACACCGCATTCTGCCGCACCGAAGCGTGCGGGTGAAGTCGGACGAGCGTTCGTTCATGGTGGCGAGTCCGGTCGACGAGGCCCAACAGCACTAGGTTTCGTCCATGCAGTACGACGACGTGATCGCTGATGCCTTCCAACCGAGCCCGGAGGGTGTCGTTCCCGGTCCGACGCAACACGCCTCGCCTGCCCGTCGCCTTACGCGACGCGATCGAGCCGATCGCCATGCACTCGGTCTGGTCTCGATCGACCAACGAGGCGCTCGCCGCCCACGGGCTCGATTTCCTGCAGAGCTATGTGTGCAGCCGGGCCTCGCTCCTCGGCGAGCCCGAGCCCGGACTGGTCGTGAGTTCGTTCGCCGTGTTCTCGCCCGATCTGCTGGTGCCGGTCTACCAGGCCGGTCGGGCGGCGATCGACCGCACGACGCTGCTTCGCACCCGTGAGGCGTCCACGATCGCCAGCTTGAGCGCGGCGCTGGGCGACGCCGAGGTCGGCCCCGTCGCCGACACACTTCGCTCGGCCCTCGATCACGCCGATGCAATCGCCCGACCCCTCTTTGCCGGCCTCACCTCCCATCCATGGCCCGAGGATCCGGTCGGGCGCCTGTGGCGTGCCTGCGAGCTCTTGCGGGAGCATCGAGGCGACAGCCACAACATGGTGTGCGTGATGCGCAACCTCGATCCCATTGCGATGAACATCGTGACCGAATGCTGGCTCGGGATGCCGCTCGGCAGCTACAGCGCCTCTCGCGGCTGGACGCCCGAGCAGCTCGAGGCAACGGCCGAACGACTGAGAGTCGAGGGTTGGCTCGATGGCGACCAGCTCAGCGAGTGGGGAGTCGATGGCCGCAACACCATCGAAGAACTGACCGACGGCCTCCAACGATCGATCATCGAGGCCATCGGCGACGACATCGACGACATCGTCGAACAACTCGACGACTGGTCGCAGCGCTGCATCGACGCCGCAGCCTTCCCGCCGAATGCGTTCAAACGCGCCGCCGGTTGATCAGCGCCTGACCGGTCAGCGGCAGGCGACGAGGTGGGCTTCGCCGTCGGCCTCGGCGGTCCAGCACACGTCGAGGAGGCCGGCGAAGGCCTCGACCAGTTCGCCTGGCCCGGCTCGGAACGGCCCGGGATCGCCCGAGTGCCCGACCGTCGACAGGACCGTGACGATCAGCACCCCGCTCGGGGCAACCGCCGCCGCCAGATCCGAGTAGGTCGACGGATCTCGAAATCGCTGACAGACCACCACGTCAAACGTGCCGGTCGGCAATCCGTCGTCGAGATCGGCAAATTCGAAGGAAGCGGTCGCCGCCACGTCATGAGCGGCCGCGAGGTCACGGGCGGCAGCAACGGCGACCGGCGAGATGTCGACACCGAGCACCTCGAAGCCTTGCAGCGCCAACCACACGCTCACGGCCCCGGAGCCGCACGCGACGTCGAGCGCTCGTCCGGTCGGCGGGAGCGCATGCGCCGACAGGGCCAGAGCAATCGGTTCGTGCGGCAGCGCCGCAGGTCCAGCCCGGCGGTGGCGATCATCCCAACGCTGTCGGTCCTCGATCGACATCAGTCGTCGGGGGCGTCGGTCTTCGGGACGCTCGCCTTCGCTCGCTCGCCATCGTCGGTCTCGAGATCGGGGGCGAGGTCTTCGCTCAGGTCATCGGTGTCGGTCCCGCTCGGCGCGTCGATGCTCGTTGCCGGGTCGCCATCGTCGCGACCCATGATGAAGAACCACACCAAGCCCACCACCATGGCGATGCCCGCAACCCAATGGTTGACACGGATGCCGAGGACCTCGGATGCGAAGTCCGATCGGAGCGACTCGACGAGGAACCGACCGAACCCATAGCCGGCGATCCAGAGCGGCAGGAGCTGCCCCGGCTTCAGGACCTTCTTGCGATCGATCCGGATCAGTGCGTACGCCAGCGCGAGATTGAAGAGACCCTCGTAGAGGAAGGTCGGATGGAACGTGGTGTCATCGGGGAAGTCGGCTCGATGCTCGGCGTCGATCTCGAGGGCCCACGGCAGGGTCGACGGTCGACCGTAGACCTCCTGGTTGAACCAGTTGCCGAGGCGACCGATGGCCTGCGCAACGGGAATGCTCGGAATCACACAGTCGACCAGACGCGGGACGTCCCACCCGCGTCGTTTCGCGTAGAGGTAGCCGACGCCGACACCCAGGATCAGGCCACCAGGAATCCCGAGCCCTCCCTCCCAGATCTTGAAGCCGTCGATCCAGCGCCCCTGATAGCTCTTCCAGTCGGTGATGAGGTGGTAGATCCGAGCACCGATGAGACCGGCGGGCACGCCCCACTTCGCCAGATCGGCGATGTCGTCACCATTGCCACCGATGGCTTCCCACCGCCGACGGCTGATCTCCACGGCAGCAACGACACCGAGGGCGATCATCAACCCGTAGAGGGTGAAGGTGAGCGGGCCGATGTCGATCGAGTTGAACGATGGCGACGGAATCGACGCCAGCAGCGCAGCAGGCATCAAGCGAGCTGCTTCGGTGAGAGCGCGAAGAGCGGCGAAGCGCCCGCCTTCACCGCAGGCAGGAGTCCTTCGACGGTGGGCACGATCTGACTGATGAAGAACGCCGAGGTCGCCAGGCGAGCCGCGTAGAAGCCGTCAGGGTCGTCGTCGTGCCCGGCGGCGATCACGGCCTGCTGGGCCATGAAGCCCCCGCACACGACGGTGCCGAGCAGGCGCAGGAACGGCGACGAGCCGGCGAGCATGGCGTTGGGATCGCCAGCCCCGTTCTCGAGGAGCCAGGCAGCACCCTCTCGAGCGACCTCGATGCCGCGCCGCAGGGAGGCGGCCGCGTCGGACATCGCCGTCGATGGCTCCCATCGCGTCGGCTGCGTCGTCGAACTCGGCAAGCAGGTCGGCGAGTACTGCTCCGCCTCGCATGGGCAGCTTGCGTCCGACGAGGTCGGCGGCCTGGATCCCGTTGGTGCCCTCGTAGATCGGAGCGATGCGGCTGTCTCGCCAGAACTGGGCCACACCGGTCTCTTCCACGAAGCCCATCCCGCCGAAGATCTGGATGGTGATCGAGGTGAGTTCGACACCGACATCGGTGCACAGGCTCTTCGACAGCGGAATGAGCAAGTCGGCCCGCTCACGGGCGGCTTCGCGCTGGTCGGGGTCGGCCAGTGAACGGGACCGGTCGATCGCCGCCCCGTTGGCGTAGAGGAGGATGCGCATGGCATCGATCCAGGACCGCTGCGTCATCAGCATGCGGCGCACGTCGGCGTGCTCGATGATCGGGCTCTGCACGCCGCGCGCTGCGCCGATGGCCGTGCCCTGGAGGCGCTCCTGGGCGTAGTCGAGACCCATCTGATATGAACGCTCGGCAAGGGAGAGACCCTCCAGACCCACCGAGAGCCGGGCGTTGTTCATCATGGTGAACATGTTGCGCATGCCGGTGAACTCGTCGCCGACGGGCCAGCCGATGGCACCGTCGTGGTCGCCATAGGACATCACGCAGGTCGGGCTGCCGTGAATGCCGAGCTTGTGTTCGATGGATACGCAGGAGATGTCGTTGCGCTCACCCGGGTTGCCGTCGGCGTCGAGCAGATACTTGGGCACGAGGAACATCGTGATGCCCTTGGTGCCAGGAGGTGCCCCGGGGGTTCGGGCCAACACCAGATGAATGATGTTCTCGGACATGTCGTGCTCGCCCCAGGTGATCCAGATCTTCTGGCCCTTGATGCGGTAGCTGCCGTCGCCCACCGGCTCGGCCTTGGTGGCAACCGCTCCGACGTCGGATCCCGCCTGCGGTTCGGACAGATTCATGGTGCCGGACCATTCGCCGGTCATCATCTTTGGGAGATAGGCCGACTTCTGATCGTCGGACCCGTGATGCTCGATGGCGTCGATGGCGCCCTGGGTGAGCAGTGGACACAGGGCAAAGGCCATGTTCGCGCTGGTCATCATCTCCTGGATGGCGAGCGCGGTGACCCACGGGAACCCACCTCCTCCGTAGGTCGGGTCGAAGGGAATCGCTCCATAGCCCGCCGCGACGAACTGCTGGTAGGCCTTGGTGAACGACGCCGGCGGGGTGACCACGCCACCCTCGGACCAGGTGGTGGTGATCTGGTCGCCGTCGACGTTGGTGGGAGCGACGACCTCGGTCATGAAGCGCCCGATCTCCTCGAGAACCATGTGCAGGGTCTCGGCGTCGACGTCGCCGAATCGGTCGGTGGCCAGCACGTCGTCGAGGCCGATGACCTCGTCGAGTACGAACGTGAGCGAGCGGAGCGGCGGCGAGTAGTTGGTCATCAAAGAAAATCTAGCGGCGGACGGGCGCGATGACAGGGTCGTGCGTCGGCAACCACGAGTACCGTCGGACACATGTCGTCAGCGATGCCGCCCTACGCCATCCACCAATACGAGCTTGCCCAGGGGATCTATGCCTTCATCGACCCGGCACCGGGCTTCGGCCAATCGAACATCGGTCTGGTGATCGACGACGACGGGCTGACCGTGATCGACACCGGCGCCACCCCCGAGCGAGCACAACGGGTCCGCGAGATGATCATGGAGCTGACCGAGCCGCTCGAACTGCGCATCAAACGGATCGTCGTCACCTCGAGCCGGATTCCCTTCGCCGGTGGCACCAACTCGTTCTGGCCTGCGGCCTACTACGGCAGCCAGGCAACGAGCGACCAACTCGACGACCCCGTCAACCCACTCGCACTCCAGCGGCTCCTCCCCCACCTGGCCGAGGTCTACGACTTCGGTTTCACGACCCGGCCCATCACCCACACCGTCGATGAGTCGGCGTGGTTGACCGGATCGATCCAGGTGGTGCCGGCGCCCGGCGAGTCGCCGATGAACGTGCTCGTCGTCGCCCCCGAGTCGGGGGTGGTGTTCGCCGGAGCGCTGGCGAGCTTCGGGGTCACGCCACTCGCATTCGACGGCGATCCCGCCGCCTGGGCCGACACACTCGAACAGATCATCGACGTCGCCACCACGATCGTCCCCGGCCACGGTGCCCCCGGGGGCAGGGCCGACCTGGCCGACCTGATCGGCTACCTGCGAGCGGTGGTCGAGGTCGACGGTGACATCACGTCACTCCCCTCTGGCCCGTGGGACGAGTGGACCAACCGCGAGTTCGACGCCGTCAACGTGGAACGGGCGGCGCGACTTCGCCGCGGCGATTCGGAGATCCCCGCGGCGATGTTCGAACTGCTCGGATTGAACTAGCGAGACTCAGACGAGCTGGGCGTCGACCTGGTCCATGGCGTCGTCTTCGGAGACGTCGAGAGCGAACGACAGTTCCGAGACCAAGACCTTGCGGGCTTTGGAGTACATGTTCTTCTCGCCGGCCGAGAGGCCTTTGGCGGCATCGCGCAGCGCAAGGTTTCGTACGACCTCGGCGACCTGGTAGACGTCGCCCGACTTCAGCTTTTCCTGATGGTTCTTGAAGCGGCGGGACCAGTTGGCCGGTTCGCGCACGTCTTTCTTGGCCAGCAGAACGAAGAGGTCTTCCACGTCTTCGAGACTGATCGGTGGACGCATGCCGACATCGTCGACTCGATCGACGGGGACCCGGACGGTCAGTTCGTCGTGCGCTGTCTTCAAGACGAAGTACTTCTTCTTTTCGCCATTGATCTCGATGGTCTCGGTTTTCTCGATGATGGCGGCCCCATGGTGGGGATAGACGACACGGTCGCCGGTCTTGAACGTCATGTGACTCCTCGGAACGAGCTTCCACCGCGCAGCGGAACACTCAAGGATGGCAGACAGCGAACGAAATGCCCACACGCGCGGGGTGAGCATTGCTGCCATTGCGGATCGATCGTCGCCCGACAGGGGCTCTTCTCGCCGGCGATCGGTGTGATCGCCACCGGTTCATAGCACCTGTGCGCTCGGCGCGCCGGTCTGGAGCGCCTCAGAGAGCGGTGAAGATGCCGGCCATCATCGACAGCACCATGGCGGCACAAGCGATGATCATGAAGGCGAACATGCCCGGTTTTCGCTTGTAGAGCGGAGCGATCTCGCTTCCGTACGCTCCTCGGGCCTGTTCGGGTGTTTCCCCCTGGGCGAGCGTGCTGCGGGTACCTGCCTTGGTCACACGGCCGTTCCCGGGTCTTGGTCGTGCCATCGTCTGGGTCCTCCGTCGTCTCAGGCTTCCACCACGAGCGTCTTCGCAAGCTTGTCCCAGGGTACCTGGACCCGGGAGTCAACGAAGAGCATCATCAGCGCAGCGGTCGCCGAGAGGACCGTGCCGATGGTGCCGATGGCGCCGATGATCGGGATCTGCTGGATCAGGACCAGAACGATGAACGGCGAGAAGCGCAACAAGGCCGTCTGGAAATCGACCGCCGTGCCCTCCTCGGTCAGCACGCGCAAGCCGAGTGCCTTCTTGCCGATCGTCCCACCGACCGCGGCGACCATCAGTACCTCGTAGGCCGCCAGCAGAGCGACGAATCCGATGACGACGACGAGCTGCACCAGCCCCGAGGTGGTCGAGTCACCATCGATCGAGATGTCCGACGTGGCGGCGATCACCACGCCCCCCATGAAGATGGCGGCCATCCAGACGACCCAGTCGATCATGCGCGCGATGATCCGCTTCCCGGGCTTGGCGATCGTCTGCCCGCCGACCATGGCCATCGGATTCGGCATCGCCGGCCCCGACAGCGCCGGGAATGGGCTGGGGCCCACCGACCCACTGCGAACCGTCCCAGTAGCGCTGCGTTCCCGGGGGATCCCCCTGGGCTTGGTACCAGCCAGGAGGTTGCGGCACGGTGTTGGTCATCTCGCCGTCCTTGTCGTCCGATGGTCGACCGCACCGTAGCCGGGCGTCGTCAGCGGTGGAGTACCGTCGAGACCGTTCGCAGGAACCGCAGTTCGCCCCGACCTGCTCATT
Source organism: uncultured Acidimicrobiales bacterium (assembly GCA_963698395.1). Classification (GTDB taxonomy): domain Bacteria; phylum Actinomycetota; class Acidimicrobiia; order Acidimicrobiales; family SZUA-35; genus JBBQUN01. The sequence continues at coordinate 417,588 of CAVOQQ010000002.1, read as the reverse complement.
GCCCTGCTCGAACGGCCGAAGGAGCGTTTGTGTCCCAGACCATTCTCGTCACCGGTGGCGCCGGCTACATCGGCAGCCACACCTCGATCGCACTGCTCGAACGGGGCAACGACGTCATCGTCGTCGATGACTTCTCGAACAGCTCCCCCCGGGCGATCGAAGCGATCGAGAAGCTCTCTGGCCACGGCGTCGAGATGATCGAGGCCGACCTGACCGAGCCTGGCGTGGCCGGCGGCATCTTCACCGAGCACACCATCGACGCCGTGGTGCACTTCGCCGGCCTGAAGGCCGTTGGCGAATCCTGGGAGCAGCCGCTGCGCTACTACCAGACCAATCTGGGTTCCACCATGAACGTGCTGGCGGCGATGACCGAGGCCGAAGTGTACGACTTCGTCTTCTCGTCGTCGGCAACGGTCTACGGCGACCCCGAGATGCTTCCGATCCCCGAGACGGCCTCGCTCGGCGCCACCAATCCCTATGGGCGAACCAAGCTCATGATCGAGGAGATCTGTCGCGACATCGCGAAGAGCGACGAGCGGTGGCGCATGACCATGCTGCGCTACTTCAACCCGGTCGGGGCACATCCGTCCGGCGACCTCGGGGAAGATCCGAGTGGACCACCCAACAATCTGGTCCCGTACGTCATGCAGGTGGCGGTTGGGCGGCGGCCGATGGTGAACGTGTTCGGCGACGACTACGACACACCCGACGGCACCGGTGTGCGCGACTACATCCATGTGGTCGACCTGGCGCTGGGTCACCTCGCCGCACTCGAACACCTCGAGAACGGCTGCAACGAATACAACCTGGGCACCGGCAACGGCGCCTCGGTGCTCGAGATCATCGAGACCACCGCCGCCGTCAGCGGACGACCGGTGCCCTACGAGGTACGACCTCGACGGGCCGGCGACATTGCGACCTCGCTCGCCGATCCTCGACTGGCCAACGAGAAGCTCGAATGGCGAGCCGATCGCAACCTCGAGTCGATGCTTCGAGACAGCTGGAACTGGCAGTCCAAACACCCCAACGGTTTCAGCGACTGATCAGAGCGGATCGCGCCGCGAGAAAGACTACTTCTTGGGCTTCTTCGGGTCCTTGAGCTGCTCGTAGATCTCTTTGCACGTGGGACAGACCGGATACTTCTGCGGGTCGCGACTCGGAACCCACTTCTTGCCGCAGAGCGCCTCGAGCGGCGTCCCTTCGACCACGCTCGACATGATCTTCTTCTTCTTGACGTAGTGAGCGAAGCGGTCGTGGTCGCCGCCGTCGTCGAGCTGGCGGTCGGTCAGCTCCTCGGTCAGAAGGTCGGTGTCGAGATCGGTCATTCGACAATCCTAGGTTGGTCGACGTGCGGGAGACATCCGCCCATCACGACGTGGCCGCAACGGCGTCCCACACCTGTTGCATGAGCTCGGCCGGCATCTCCCCGGCTGCGCGGGTGAGGACACGATGATCGCCATCGACGAACACCACGAAGGGGAAACCACCGGCACCGAAGTTGATGACCGCAGAGGAGTCGTCGTTGTCGAGCATGACCGGCGACGACCAGCCTTCGGCTTCGAACCAGGACTGGGGAGGATAGTTGCCCCGGGTCGGGGCGACCGCGCTCGACACGGCGTAGACATCGAGGTTCTCCGGCTGGAGACCGGCGTCGATGAGCGACTGGATGGTCGGCATCTCGACCTGACAATGGGGGCACCAGTGGGCCAGGAAGTAGATGGCCTTCGGTCGTCCGTCGGGGCCGATGGTGACCTGGTTGCCGTCGAAGTCGTACCCGGTGAGCGTGGGGGCGATCTGGCCGATGGCCGAGTCGATCTCGGGCGTGGTCGGGCCAGGCGTGTTCGGCATCTGATCGAGCATCGCGCCATCGATCACCACGACCGCGGTCTGTCCGTCCTCGGCCGGTGACACCGGGTTTGCCGGGGCCGTTTCGACCGCGGTGGGGTCGTCCTCGGCTGTTCGTGGCTCGGCTGTCGTGGTGTCGGGCGTTGGCGTGTCGGCTGATGGGGTCTCGCGCGTCTCGGCCCCGGATCGGAGCTCGGCTGCGGTGGACGAGGAGTCGTCGGAGCCGGTGAAGTAGGCGGCGGCCCCGGCAGCGACGATGGCGACCAGGGCGAAGATCCAGACCTTCGACCCTCCCGACCCGCCGGGCGACGAGTCGGGCCCGATCCGGGCGGAGCTGGAGGTACGAACACCCGATTCGGTCGAGGAATCCTCGATGCTGGGCGGCGCGGTGGGAGGGGTGAAGTCGGTCATCGTCAGCCGGCCGAGGCGACCGCTCCGGCGGTGAGCGCCCACGCCTGTTCGATGGTGCCGCTGTCGAGCTCACCGGAGGAACGAGCGAGCACGGTGTTGTCGCCGTCGAGGTACACGACGTACGGGAAGCCACCGGCTCCGTAGTTGATCAGCGCCTCGGAGTCTTCGGAGTCACGCATCGTGGGGACGTCCCAGCCCTCGGCACCTTCGAGCCAACGATTGGGCGGGTAGTTGCTCGACCCGGCATTCACCGAGGTGGACACGCCATAGACGTCCATGCCTTCGGGAAGCTTGCCTTCGTCGATCAGGGCCTGGACGGTTGGCACCTCGACCTGGCAGTGGGGGCACCAGTGGGCGACGAAGTAGATCGCCTTCGGACGACCGTCGGCTTCGATCACGACCTCGTTGCCGTCGAAATCGGTACCGACGAGGCGGGGAGCGACCTGGCCGATGGCCTCGTCGTTGGCGGCGTTGGTCACCCCGCCGACACTCGGCATCTGCGCCAGCAGGTCTCCCTCGACCGTGACCGGAGCGGTGGCATCGACCGCATCGGGATCATCACCGGCGCCGCTGCTGATCACGAAGGCGATCAGTCCGGCCCCGAGGATGCAAACGGCGACGATGGCGAGCAGGAATCCGCGGCTGCCGCCGCCAGATGAAGTTGAAGACGTCATGATGTGGCCTCCTTGGGCCCGAGCAACGATAGGGGGACAAAAACACAGACCAGGCCGAACGCGGCGAAGGCCATCGTAGGGATGGTGACGAAGCCCCAGGTGTCGACCCAGCGACCCGAGCACGGATTCGACGGGTCGCAGGCCTGGGTGAACAGGGTTGGCCACTGCTGCTCGACCCGGTGAAAGGCCGAGACACCGAGCCCGACGAGCGACAGATGAAACGGCACCCACGCAAGTGCGGGGCGCTTCGTCAGCACGCTGATACCGAGCACGATCGACGACGGATACATCAAGAAGCGCTGCACCCAGCACAGATGACACGGGTCGTAGCCGGCGACTTCGGAGTAGTAGAGACTCCCGAACATGGCCAGGGTCGGCGCGAGCAGCGCCATGATCGGTGCGATGGGCCGTAGCTCGTTCACCAGCGGCACCACCGCCGCGGGAAGCCGGCCCGTGGTCAACCGGATGACGCCCAGGATCGCTGCCACGACGTTGATCACCATGGCGCCTGCGAACAACATGGCGAAGAACAGGCTGACGGTCTCGACGGGCATGGGGACCTTGGCTGACAGCGGACGGGACGGCATCGCTGGAGGGCTGAGCGCAGCGCTCCGTTCGCTCAGGTGAACGACAGGACGATCGCATGAGCGTAGGGCGTCCACTCAACCGCACGGCGGATAAAGCTCACAGCAAGAACTCATCGCTATCATGCCGCCGGTGGAGCTGGCCCTACGAGAAATCGCACGATCCAAGCTGCGCTTCCTGCTCTTGTCGCTGGCCGTCGGCCTCCTCGTCTTTCTCATCCTGTTCCAGCAGGCGCTCTTCGGCGGGCTCGTCACCAGCTTCATCGGGGCCGTCGACAACCAGAACGCCCCCGTCCTCGCCTACGGCGACCAGGCACGACGCAACGTCGAGGCCAGCCTCATCTTCCCCGGTCTCGAGGAACAGATCGCGGCCATTCCCGGCGTGGCATCGACCGGGTCGATCGGCGAAAACACCTTCACCGTCAGCGCAGGTGCGGAGAACCAAGACGCGGCGGTGTTCGGCTACGAACTGGGCGGGCTCGGCGAACCGACTTCGTTGATCGAGGGTCGCCTTCCGTCCGGACCGGGTGAGGGCGTCACGTCGTTCAGCAGCGACAACGCCGGTTTCGAGCTGGGCGACACCGTGACGATCCTGGGCGAAGAGCCCGTCGACATCACGGTGGTCGGGGTGGCTGCCGATGCCGCGCTGGAGTGTGCAGGCCACCATCTTCGTCTCCTACGACACCTACGTGCAGGCGAAGCAAGCGCTCGACCCCGGCGCTCAGGTGCTCCCATCGCTCATCGCGGTGCAGCCCGAGGACGGTGTCGACCCGGGCGAACTGGCGAGCACCATCACCGCCCAGGTCGACGGCATCGAGGCACTCACTCGACAGCAAGCCATCGACGAGAACCCGGGAGTGAAGGGCGTGAACAGCTCGTTCAGCATCATTCTCGCCCTCGCCTTCATGGTCGTGGTCCTCGTGGTCGGCTTCTTCTTCATGATCCTCACCGTGCAGAAGTCGAAACCACTCACCCTCCTGCGGGCCATCGGTGCACCCCGTCGCTACCTGGTCCAGAACCTGCTCGGCCAGATCGTGATCGTCATGGCCGCCGGCACGGTCATCGGCATTGCCCTCACGCTGCTCGTCGGAACGGCCACCAGCGGCGGCGCCATCGACGTCAGCCTCGACCCGGCGCAGGTCGCTTCCACCGTCGGCGTGCTCACCGTGCTGGCGCTCATCGGCGGCCTGGCCTCGGTTCGACGGGTGCTTCGCATCGATCCGATTCGAGCCACGCTCGACGCAGGGAGCAGTCTCTAGATGCGACTCGCACTGTTGGAAGTCCTTCGCAAACCGGGTCGCTTCGCCGTCGCTGGTGGCGCACTCACCCTGCTGACGCTCCTGCTGCTCTTCCTCGGCGGCCTGCTCGATGGGCTGTATCTCGGATCGACCGGTGCGCTTCGCTCGCTGCCCGACGGCGCGATCGTCTTCAGCGCCGATTCGCGCGAGTCGATTCTGCGCTCGGATGCAACCACGGATCAGATCGGCGCGATCGCACAGATCGACGGCGTCGAACGAGCAGGCGGGCTCGGCGTCACCCTGCTCGGCGTGAGCCTTCCCGGGGTCGACGACATCGCCGATGGCGCGGTCATCGGCTACGAGCTCGCATCCGAGACCATCCCCGCGCCACCGCCGGTTGGTGAAGCGTGGGCCGACAAGACGCTCGAGGCCTCGGGCGCCTCGCTGGGCGACACCATCGCCGTAGGGCCCGCCGGCACACGGGTGATCATCAGCGGGTGGGTCGACGACTCGAACTTCCTCGGCCAGTCCGGCATCTGGGTCGCGCCCGAGACCTGGCGCGCAGTGCAGAACGCCAATCGGCCCGACATCCAGGTCGGTCCGGACGACTTCCAGGCCGTCGTTGCCCAGGCCGCTGACGGCGTCGACCCCGCCGACCTCGCCGAACGCATCGACGCAGCAAGCAATGGGGCAACCAGCTCGCTTTCGACCATCGACGCCGCCAACACGCTGCCGGGTGTCGCCGAACAAAACACGACCTTCAGCGCCATCATCGGCACGACCTTCTTCGTCGTCGGACTGGTGGTTGCGCTGTTCTTCGCCCTGCTCACGCTCGAACGCGTCGGGCTCTACGCCGTCCTCAAGGCATTCGGCACACCCAGCCGCACCCTCGTGCTCGGCGTAGCCGTGCAGGCGTTGGCGGTCGCCGTCATCTCGTTCGGGTTCGGGGCCCTGTTCACGTTCGTGCTCTCGCTCGGCATTCCAGCGAACGTTCCGGTCCAGTTCACCCTCAGCCGAGGCTTGACGACCCTCGTCGGCATCACGGCCACCGCCATCATCGGCGGCCTCGTGTCGCTACGGCGCATCATCTCGGTCGACCCCGCCACCGCGATCGGCGCCGGCGTGTGATCGTGCGTCTCGAAGGAGCCCCACCACCATGACAGCACTGGAACTCATCGACGTACGCAAGGTCTATCGATCCGGTGACTCCGAGGTCGTTGCCCTCGACTCCTCGTCACTCACCGTTGCCGACGACGAGATCGTCGCTCTCGTCGGCCCCTCCGGCTCGGGCAAGACCACCCTGCTCTCGATCGCCGGCGGACTGCTGACGCCGACCGCCGGAACCGTTGCCGTGACCGGCGAGCAGATCGACGGGTACACGAGCAAGGAACTCACCACCTTCCGCGGCAACAACATCGGCTTCGTCTTCCAATCGGTCAACCTCGTGCCGTTTCTCAACGCGCGAGAGAACCTCACGGTCGTCGCCGAGATGCGAGGGGCCGGCGGTTCGGGTGCCAGGGCTCGGGCCGAGCAACTCCTCGGCGAACTCGGACTCGACCATCGGATGAAGAACATGCCCGACCAGCTCTCGGGTGGTGAACGCCAGCGGGTCGCCATCGGTCGCGCCCTGATGAACCAGCCAAAGCTCGTGCTGTTCGACGAACCGACGTCGGCGCTCGACTCCAAGCTCGGCGTCCAGGTCATGGAACTGATCCGCTCGGAGATCAAGAGCCGGAACACCGCGGCCATCATCGTCACCCACGACACGAGAATGACCGACTACGCCGATCGCACCGTCGAGATCAGCGACGGCAGGCTCCAAGCCTGAACGCAGGTCGGTCCGGGCAGACACCGGGGCCAGCCCCCATGGGTGCCGACCCGCTGATCGGGGCGCTTCAGCCTCCGGATCTGGCGGGGAAATCGAAGAAGGACTCGATCAGCGAGAAACCGACGATGGACGTGAGCGGCCACGGCTCGCTCGTCCCATCGAGGTCGATGATCGTCTCGGCGAGGCCGGCTTCATCGAAGGGCGCACGAAGTTGGAGACCTTCGCAAAGACCATCGACGGCGCGCACCACGAGGGCAATGGCTTCGTCGAACTCGACGCCGAGCGACGCCTTGACCCGCCCACCGAGGCGGCGAATGGTGCGTCCGTAGGACACCGTGAGCACTTCGATCCGCCGCTGCTGGTTCGTTCGAAAGGCGGCGACACTCTCGGCGGAGCGGGCTCGTTCGTCATCGTCGGCCAGCGCGATCAGCGCCTTCACCGCAACGTTGGCCTGAAGCAGCGCAGTCGATGAGCCCGTGGCGTCGATCGAGGAGAGATCGCGCATGACCGTGCCCAGGGCAGCGCGAGCATCGCTCCTCTCGAGCATCGCCACGCGGGCCCTGTCGGTCGCCGCGTCGAGCGCATCGAGATCGATCACGTGCTCATCGATCGCGGCGATACGGTCGCGCACTGCCGCCTGGAACGCGGCCTGATCGCTCCAGACCCGGTCGTGCACCGACGCCCGGGTCACACGCTGGCCGGTGGTTGCCTCGAGATGGCGAAACACGCGGGTGTACGTGATGCCCTCGAGGCCGATTCCGACCCCTTCGGACTCGATCAGATCGACTGCGGCCGTGACGACGAGTTCTTCGATTTCACTTCGGCTCCTACGCACCATGGAGCAAACGTAGAAGCGATCCCGACGATGATTCGAGTGCCGATCGGACCTTCGCCGTGGTCAGTTTTGCCCGAACCGGCGTGGCACCGGGACACGGCGGTGGCCGCTGACGGTCTTCGAGGCGGTCACGGGGCGAGGCGAGCCTTCGCTGCCTCGGCGACCTGTGTCACCGCTTCGGCGCCCTTGGCAACGACGGGGCCGAGTTGGAAGAAGATGTGCACCATTCCCTCGTACACCCGGTGCTCGACCTCGTTGCCCGCGGCGGCCAGCGCCTCGGCGTAGGCCGCCCCTTCGTCTCGCAGCGGATCGAACTCGGCGGTGATCACCACCGCCGGTGGCAGGTCGGTGAACGACCCCGCTCGCAGCGGCGAGGCCCGCCAGTCATCGGCGTCGGATGGTTGGGCCAGGTAGTGATCGGCAAACCAGTCCATCGTCTCCTTGGTGAGCACATAGCCGGCGCCGTTCTCGGTACGAGAGGCAAAGCGATCGGGGTCGACCATGTCGACGCCCGGGTAGACGAGGAGCTGGGCCGCAATCGTCGGCCCGCCGGCGTCGCGCGCCATCAAGGCCATCACCGCAGCGAGATTCCCACCGGCGGAGTCACCGCACACGGCGATGGGTGCGTCGGCAACGGCCAGTTGCTCGGTGTTCGCTGCGACCCACTCGAGCGCAGCCCAGGAGTCTTCCACCGCCACCGGGAACCGATGCTCGGGACCCAGCCGATAGTCGACCGAGACAACCGTTTGCTCCGACTGCTTGGCGAGCGAACGACAGACTTCGTCGTGCGTGTCGAGGTCGCCGATGCACCAGCCACCGCCGTGGTAGTAGACGACGATGCCGGCGGACGGGGTCGCCAGTGGGGTGTAGACCCGCAAGCCGACGTCGCCGTTCGGGCCCGGCGCCGCCGTATCGCTGACGTCGTGGAGCTCGGGCCCGGCACCGGCGATGGCGACCAAGCCGTGATAGGCCTCGCGTCGCATCGCTGCGGTCTGTTGATCCGCCGGCGGCGCGTCGGCAGCAGCGGCGTTGATCAGGTCGACGAGTGGCTGGATCTGTGGGTCGAGCGGCATGCCGCCAAGGTATTGCGGACCGGCACGCTGCACCATTCGACGCGGGCACCGACTTCGGGAAGACTCGGCACATGGCACGCTCCAGCGAAACGACCCGGTTCGGCGACACCACCGTCACCATCGACGATCAGCACGTTGCGATGGTCGAAGTCCATCGACCCCCCAACAACTTCTTCAGCTTGCAGATGTTGCACGACCTTGCGGCTGCGGTTCGCTCCTGCGAATCCGGCGGCGCTCGCGCCATCGTGCTCGCCGCCGAAGGCAAGAATTTCTGTGCCGGCGCGTCGTTCGACCCCGCCGAAGCCAAGCTCACCAGTGCCGGCAACGCCGACGACGGCGACCTGGCCGATCGACACATCTACGACGAAGCCGTCGAGCTCTTCTCGGCGAAGCTTCCCATCGTTGCCGCCGTCAACGGGGCGGCGATCGGCGGCGGGTTGGGCTTGGCCTGCGCTGCCGATTTCCGTGTCGGCGGCCCGAGCACGCGCTTGTCGGCCAACTTCGCCAGGCTCGGATTTCACCAAGGATTCGGGCTGACCGTCACGTTGCCCGCGCTCGTCGGTCAACAACACGCACTCGAATTGCTCTACACCGGGGCCCGGATCGACGGCGAGGAAGGCCACCGCATCGGACTGCTCGACCGCTTCGTCCCCGACGACGAGATTCGCTCGTCGGCGTACGCGCTCGCCCTCGAGATCGCTCGCTCTGCTCCACTCGCGGTGGTATCCATCAAGGCGACGATGCGGGGCCACCTTCCGGCCGCCATCCGTGCCGCCACCGACCGCGAGCGGGCCGAACAAGAAAAGCTCACGGCCACCGCCGACTGGCAGGAAGGCGTGAAGGCCATGGCCGACCGTCGACTCCCCGACTTCAAGGGGAACTGAGTGAGGAGTGGATCGGTGGTCCGCCCCACGGAGGACCAGACTCTTCACCAGGGAGTGGAAACGACTCCGACCTCGGTGGCCAGATGGGTCATCGCGACGTCGTGCTGCTCGGTCGGCAGCTCCGAGACGATGAAGCCGTCACTCACACCGATGCGAAGGGCATCCGATCGCAGACGACCGAGGAATCGGTCGAAATAGCCCGCACCGAAACCGAGCCGGTGACCGCGATGATCGAACGCCAGCGCCGGCACCAGCACGGCGGCGATCTCGTCGTCGGGCACGACAGGGGAACCCTCGACCGGGTGGCGGTAGCCATAGCGGTGGCGCTCGAGCATCGACCCGACCGGGTGCACCGTGAGCTCGTGGCCGTGCGTCGGTGTGCGGGTGAGCGCAAACGGTGCGACGGGCTCGTCGACCTCGATGAGCTGCCGCAGATCGACCTCGTCGGGCATCGCGTCGAAGGCGACGACCCAGCCGTCGAGTTTCGCAGCGCGAAGGAACCGTTCGAGATGCCAGCACACCCGAGCACTGTCGACTCGGAGAGCCGCCCGATTGTCGAGCGCTCGCCTCCGCCACTCCGCCTTGGACACCGTTGGTTGATTGGCCACAGACCAGCACCGTAGTCACGAACGGCGCGTCGGTTCACCCCATCGTCGCCGGACGTCGACGCCAACCAGCCGGAAGCGCGACTAGGTGATTCATCCCATCTCGGCCGTAGCGAGCTTGACGAGCACTAGAAAGTGAGCGCTGGTTCCCTCCACTGGCTCGTACAGGACGCCCATGATCGAGCAGGTCACACAAACGCTCCGCTCGCCGCGGTTCTATCTTGCCCTCTCGTTGTCGACCGTCACGGCCGCGCTCGTTGCCGTGCCGCTCGGACTGCAGGCCGTGCGAGTCCGTGAGTCGCAGCTGACGCCGATGGGCGTGCCCTCCGCCAGCATTGCGGCACCAGCGCCTGCGGTCACCGATCCGGCAGCACCGACGACTCCTGCCTCCGTCCCGAGCGACTCATCGTCGGAGGTCGCCGCACCGGCATCATCGGAGGCTCCGCCGCTCACCGAGCCATCGATCGACGCCGCCGAGACCACGACGGTCGAGCCCGAGACGACGGTTGCAGAACCGCCACCCGACACCGAACCGGTCGAAGCGACGACCGAGCCCGCGCCCGCGACGACGAGCGCACCAGAGACCACGATGGTCGTGGCCAGCACCCCCTCCACCACCCCGGCCACAGCGCCACCGACCACGTCGGGCCAACCCAACAGCTCCACGACGATCACGATCGACATCGACCCGAGCATGACCCTGGTCGTCGGAACGTCGGCGCCGTCCACGGCCACCACGGCACCCAAGCCGCAGACCTCGACCACCGTCGCCGCCACCCCCGTGACCACGCAACCCGGCACGAGTGTCACCACGGTCGATGCCACCGAGACCACCGTCCCCTCGTCATCCTCGAGCACCCCGACCACGGTGCCGTCGACGACCACCACCACTCGACCGACGACCGCGCCGACCAGCACCACGATCAACCCGACGACCAGCACCACGATCGACTGGCGCACCATCCTCCCACCGGGTCTGAACTAGCCCCGCTCGCGAGCTACTCGGCCCGACCGCTCGACCCGCGACGTGCGGCGTGCGGCGTCCGTTCAGATGCTGCTCGCTGGGTACCGATGGGCGTCGACGAACTCGGCGTTCGCCGCGATCCACCGTACGGCACCGCTGCGAGGCAGTCCGGCGTGGATCACCGCCAACCAATAGTTGAAGCCGGTCGTGTCGTAGTGGCGACCCAAGACGTTGCGGTACACGATACCGAGGAACTCGTGGTCGCTGACCGAGCCGTAGGTCCGCTGGAACTCGACGGACCGGGCGAAGTTGTACGCCATCTCGTCGAGTGTCATGCCGGTGCGGCTCATGCCGATCCAGTACTTGGCGCCGGCGATGTCCGGTTCCCGGTTGAAGAAGGCCCAGTAGAGCCGAAGCGTGTCGGCATCGTCGACCTCGAAGTCGTAGGCCGAGGTCATCGACGCCAGATCGCCGGCACTGAAGAGTGAGATCAGGTTGTTCGGCTCGAAGGCCTGAGGACCGAGCGGTTCGGGAACGGTCGACGAGGTCGTCGGGTTCGCCGTCGTCGGAGTCGCCGTCGTCGGCGGGCGTCGTGGCGTGGCGGTGCGTCGCGGTGGTCGGGCGCCGTGGTCGTCGGCGCTGCCGTCGTGGTCGGGGCGGTCGTGGTGGTGGGTGCTGCCGTCGTCGGCGTCGGCACGGCGGTGGTCGAGACTGCAGCAATGACCACCGAGACACAGCCGAGCGGGGTGTCTGCTCCGACGCCGAGGTTTCGAGCAACGGCGCACACCGGTGTCACGCCCGACTGGCCGGTGGCGATCTGGCCTTCGAACCCATGCACCGGTCCTGCGCTGGGATACATCGCAGCAACGTCGGTTCGCACCACGTCGGCTGCGAGCTGGGTCTGCTCGGCACCGACGCTCACCACGATGGGCACCGCGTCATAGGGCTGGTTCGGATCGATGGCATAGCCCCGGACGCCGACCGAACCGGTTCCTGCCGACACCAGTTCGAGAAGACCGATCGGATTGGGGCTCGACTGAACGAGCGAAGCCTTGTCGAGGGCGTAGTTCCCCCGGTTGGCCGAGGTCGGGGTCACCATCACGAACTTGGTTCGCAGTCCTCGATGGCTGGAAGCGACCGAGAGCGTCACGTCGAAACGCTGCCAGGCATCGGTCACGGTGACCGCGAGCACGGAGCTCTCGAGCGGGCCGTCGACGGTCTCCAGCACGATGGTCGCCGACTGCGGCGTACCGCCGGCGTGCGTATGGCGAGCCCAGACCGAGTAGGTGAAGGTCTGGCCCGGTTCGATGGGTCCGCTGATGTCCTGCCCGACGCTGCCACCGGCAGTCGATCCGCTGCTTGCGAACAACGCGTTGGTTCCTTCCTGAGCGATGGACGACGATGCCGCGGTCATCGTGGTCGAGCCCGACTGATCGATGATCGCCCATGGAGCGGTCGACCCGGTCTCGAAGCCGCCGTTCGTCAGCAGCTCGGTTCCGGTCGCCGGCAGCGGTGCGAGCGGTGGTGCCTCGGCGACGACGGAGAAGCTCGCGGTTCGACCGCTCGATGCGCCCGAGGCCGTGACGTTCCACTGGGTGCCGGCCTGGGACGGGTCGCACTTCCAGATGACGGTGTAGTTGCCTGCGGTGCTGGAACGGGCGGGAAGGAACTGGGCGGCGGGTGAGGCTGCGAAGTTGATCACCTCGCTCGCACCGGCCCCGCTGATGCGGCCGATCGATCCGTAGGAGCCATCGCACACCACCGAGATGATGCTCGGCTCCATCGTCATGCCGAAACCGCTGGCGGACGACGTGATCCCGAAGATGCCGGTCGCAACGACCGCCCACGCAGCGACGAGGCGGAGACCGATCGCGCCGCCGATTCGGCGGCGCGCACCGGCAGGTGGCGAGGAGGAGAGCTGAGAGGAGGAGTTCATTGGGTCCAAGACTTCGGTCGCCCGACCGCTTCGTCGGCATGGCTCATGGCGTCGTTCCTTCGACAACGGGCCTTCGCATCCGTGCTCGGCCACCCGGCAACGCCGGACGCCACAGCGTCGGTCCGACGAGATCATCCATGAGTTCGGACCCGTGGTCAGTCCTCGGTCAGCTCACGTCCCACGCCACCGGCAGGGTCGGCGGCCCGCGGAACTCGAATCCCCGCAACTCGACATCGTCGGTCAATCGCAGGCCGGCAAAACGTTCGATCACAGCCCGGGCGCCCGTGCGTACCTGCTGTCGGCCCAACCACTCGCCCAGGCACCGATGAGGCCCGATGGCGAACGCGGCGTGCCCCCGTTCTTGGCGATCGAGGTCGATCTCGGTCGGCCGGGCAAAGCGCGTCTCGTCGAGATTCGCCGAACGAAGAATGCCCGACACCAACGCTCCCTTGGCAATCTCGACACCGGCCAGCGTGGTATCGGTCGTCGCCTGTCGGGTGATGGTGCCGACCGGTGAGTAGCGGCGGAACACCTCTTCGACCAGCTTGGACCACCGCTCGGGCTGCTCGACGACCGCCGTCAGGAGGTCAGGACGTTGGAGCAGCACCCACAGCACGAGACCGATGCCGTCTCGAGGTTCGTTGATTCCGCCCGAGATCATGAGTCGAACGTTGTTGACGATCTCGTCGCGGGTCAGCGGGCCGCCATCGGGCCGTGCGGCGAGAAAGGCAGTCAACGCTGACGGCTCGTCGTCGATCCGGCTGGTCGAGAGTGCGGCAAGGCGTTCGTCGAGCATGACGCCGAGTTCGTCTCGAGCTCGATCACCGAGCGCGGTGAGCGCCGGGTCGTCTTCGAAGTTGGCGATATCGGAACACAGGCCGACGCACCATTGCCAGATCTGATCGGCCGACTGGTTCCCGAGCCCGAGGACCTCCCCGAGACTGGCCGAAGCAAGTGGCGCAGCGTAGGCGCTCATCAGATCCGCTGATCCACGGGCCTCGATCAGATCGAGATAGTGCGCTGCCATGTCGTCGAGCCGATGGGCGACGAAGGTGCCGCTGGCGCCTCGGGCCCGGAAGGAACCGATCATCGCCTGTCGGGTGCGCGTCGCCTCGGGCGGATCCATCGTCAACATGTTGGGGCCGAGTGCCCGGGCGAGGAACGACGGATCGGTGGCGGCGGTGAATCGCTCGGTGTCGTTGTCGAGCGTCTCGATGTCGTCCCAGCGGGTGACGAACCACATGTCGAGTGCCGGCACCCAACACACGGGCTCGTTGGCCCGCAGGTCGGCGAGGAGCGCCTCGTGGTCACCCTCGAGTGTCTCCATGGTGATGCTGGATCCCAGACTGGCGGCGGTCATGTGCCCATGCTGGCAGTGCAGGTCCGCGGCGGCAATGTGGCCATTCGACGTGTGACGAATGTGTTTCAGAACGGCGACAGACCGCATCACGACGGAACTGCGACCGTCATGGCTTCGTCGGAACCGCCGATCAGAAGCGGAACCGAGGAGCCAGCAATGACCCGACGAGCAACAGCGGAATGCCAGGCCGACCATCACCTCACCCGGTGGGGTCGAGCACGCCGACCGTGGGCTGCGCTGCTCGCGGTGGCGCTCGTCGTGAGTGCGTGCGGCGGCGATGACGATGATGGGGCCACCTCGGGCGTCGAAGACACCATCTTCGAAACGGCAGAGGCAGAGGGAGGCGAAGCCTTCTCGCCGGTCGAGGCGCTGGCCGACTCCGGCGACGACGCCGTAACGGCCACCGAGGCGTTCGAAGCCGATAGCGACGCGGCAGCCGTCGACGGCGACGTCACCAGCGGCGACACGACGGGGGCTCAGAGCGGCGCCGGTCAGACCGCCGGTGTCACGGCAGCGGACCTCAACCGGCAGATCATCTTCACCGCCACCGTCGAGGTCGATGTCGACAACGTCGCCGCTGCGGGCGTCGATGCCGTTGCTGCCATCCAGCGGGTCGGCGGCTTCGTCTTCGGCCAGGAATCGACCGGTGGTGCCGAGCCCCGGTCGGTGTTCGTGTTCAAGGTCCGGCCCGCCGACTTCGACGAGGCGCTCGCCGCGCTCAGCGGGATCGGCGAACTGCGTAATCAGGTGATCTCTGCCGACGACGTCACCGAACGCGTCGTCGACCTGGAGAGCCGAATCCAAGTGGCGGAACTGGGAGTCGAGCGCCTGCGTACGGCGCTCGAGAGTGCCACCTCCCTCGAGGACTACGCCCAGCTCGAACGGCTGCTTCTCGACCGGGAGAGCGAACTCGAGGTGATGCGAGGACAGATCCGCACCCTCTCGGATCAGGTCGACCTGGCCACCATCACCCTCGTGCTGACGCAAGACCGCATCGAGAACAACCTCCAGCTCGACGTCAGCTTCTACGAGGAGCACAACGGTGGCCTGTCCTGCCCCGGCCGGTCGAACACGAGCGTGGAGTCCGGTACCGACCTCACGATCTGTTTCGAGCTCCTGAACGTCGGCGACCAAGCCCTCACCGACCTGACCCTGACCGACACCGGCCTGGGAATCGAGGCAGGACCCGATACGACCGACAGCGGCCTCGTCGAGGTGTTCGGCAGCCTCGGTGACACCCTCCAGCCCGGGCAGCGGATCATCCTGGCCCATGAGTTGACTCCCGAACGAGAGATCTGGATGCGCACGGTCGCCGGTGGACGGCCCGTGGCCATGGAGGGTGGCGATCCCGCCGGACCGCCGGTCTCCACGATCAGCAACAACACGCTCGATGTGACCCCCAGCAGCGATGCCCCCGGTTTCGAAGATGGCTTCGAACAGGGCAAGACCGTGGTGGCCGGGATCTGGTCGGCCGTGCGAGTGACCGTCGGCTTCATCCTGCCCCTGCTGGTCCTGCTGCCCTTCCTGTTGGGACTGGGCTGGCTGCTGCGCACGTGGCGTCGACGCCCCGGCCGCAAGCAGCCCGCATCGACCACCGCATTCGGCGGTCCTCCCCCGCCCGCTCCCCACACGAACGTCGGTGAGCCGACCGCAGCGGCCCCGGCGGCACCGGCAACCGAGGGTGACGGTTCGGCCTGACCTGCCGGTCCGGCATCTGGGCTGATGCCGAGCCCCTGGACCGGTCGCGATCGACCACTGACCGCGGATCGGCCCACGATGGCACCATGAGCAACTCTGCCGTCCACCGGGTCGTCGTCGACGGCCTCGCCCGCCTCCCGCAGTTCTGTCATTGCACCGTTGCCGACGGCTGGATCCACGTGTCGGGAACGCTCGGCACCAAGCCGGGCGAGCTGGCACTCGTCGACGGGGGCATGGGGCCGCAAACCACCCAGACGATGCAGCACATCGGCACGATCCTCGAAGCGGTCGGCGCATCGTTCGATGACCTGGTGAAGCTGTCGGTCTTCGTCGATGACATGTCTCGATTCGCCGAGATGAACGCGGCCTATGAAGCGTTCTTCGATGGTGTGACGCCGCCCGCCCGCATCACGGTCGGCCGAGCCGGACTCGCTCTCGGCGCTGCGGTCGAAATCGAAGCGATCGCCTACAACCCGGCGGCCCGAGCGCCGAGCAGCTGACCCCGGTGACGGCGTGCGGCACCGCACGAGCCGCCGCTGCCGACTGCCGCTCCCTCAGCCGCATACCTGGGCGAAGAGCCGCAGCACGTTGCCGCCCAGTACGTCGTCGATCTCGGACGGCTCGAAACCTCGAGCCGTCAGCCGTTCGGCGACGTCGCCGAACTGCCGGTACTCGGTGAGCACGGGTTTGTCGTTGGCATCGAGGTCGCTGCCGATCGCCACGTGTTCGACGCCGATGAGTTCGACCAACCGACAGATCTCGTCGACGTAGTCGTCCAGCGTCTTGGCCTTCACTCCCGCCGGCCACGCCCCCACCAGACCACCGGCATCGGCAACCGCCTGTGCGTGCTCATTGGTCAAGAGCCGGGGATGTTCCGCTCCCGGTCCCGCCAGGTGGCTGTGCGAGATCACGATCGGATCACTCGACACCTCGAGAGCACCGACCGTGGTGTCGAAGGTGGCATGGGCCAGGTCGACGATCATCCCGAGACGGTTCATCTCGGCGACGACCTCGCGTCCGAAGGGTGTGAGGCCGCCGTGCCGGGGCGCTGCGGTCTGAATGTCGCCGAGTTCGTTGAGGCGGTAGTGCACCAGGGTCACCATCCTCGCGCCGACGGTGTGGGCATCGACCAGACCGACCACGTCGCCATCGAGGAAGTCGGCTCCCTCGCAGGAGATGAAGGCCGAACCCTGACCGTCGGCGTGGGCAAGCTCCATGTCGCCGGCGGAGCGGACGAGACGAACCCGATCGAACATGGCCGTGAGTCCGGCGAGCTGTTGGTCGTGGTCGGCGCGAGCCTCACCGGGGGCGAAGTCGCGGACGGCGGCGAGCCCTCCGTCGACGTTGCGGAGCACCGCCAGATCGGCGACGGTCGAGACACTCACACAGCAGACACCGGCGCCGGCTGCGTCGACGATCGAGTCGACGGGCGTTGCGCTCCCGAGCTGGCGGACCATCGGCGATTCGTCGGTGTATCCGGCGAGAAAACACCGACCGGGGTGGGCGTGGAGGTCGATCCATGGTCCGTGCGGTGTGGTCACGTTGCTTCTCCTTGGTTGCAGCGACCGTCATCGATGTCGTGGTCGTTGCCGTGGCCTCGCACCGTGCCCGGCTCGAGATCAGCGACCAGCCAGATGGAGTCTTCGTCGACGAAGCCGTGGCGGCGATAGAAGCGCCGGGCACGTTCGTTCGGCGCCTCGGTCTCGAGCGCCATCACTCGGGCCCCGTGTCGAGCCGCCTCGATCTTCACTCGAGTCAGCAATTCGGCGCCGATACCGCTCCCGCGCGGTTCGACGTAGATCTCGTCGAGCAGGGAGTCGAGCCCGCCCGATTCCAGCGACCAACCCCAGGTGACGACGGCATAGCCGACCGCCCTGGGGCCCTCGCCATCACGCTCGACCAGCCACACCTGACCATGCCGGTCGTCGACCAGGAGCGGAGTGATGGCTCCGGTCACCTTGGCCCCATCGAATCGGTGGCCGTCGACTTCGTAGAACGATTCGACCAGGGCAACGAGCTCGTCTCGGTCGCTGGGGACGGCTCGGCGGATCGTTGGCACACCAAACGATGCCACACACGCAGCCGCCGGCGAGACTTCGACGGCGAGGCCGCCGTCAGGCATCGGTCAGCGCTTGGTCCGGCGCCGACGTTTGGCATCGATGCGGCGAGCATTCGTGACGATGTCTTGCATAGCCACCTCGATCCCCCGGCGCCGGCGCGTTCGAGGCGACCGAGTTCCCTGGCCAACGCCTCGATGATGGCGCTCACGCCCTGTTCGGCGGCAAAGTCGTGCCAGTGGTCATGCGCTTCGCCGCTGACCTGCGCGTGGATCGCCCGCCGATCGTCTTGGGAACTTATCAGTTCTGCTTTCGTGCCGCTGCTCTTTTCGAGCCTATGCGAACAACCGACCAGTGGTAACTCGAACGAAATCGGCGATCGGCCGTCGACGGTTCTGGTGGGTCGCTCGTGCTCAGCCTGCTGGACCGCCGAGGGCCGGAAACCGCACCACGGTGAGTGAGAGCGCCGGAGTGAATCCGAGGCCGGCCGAGAGCCGATCCGAAGCGGAGTTCCCGGTATCGCAGCGGTAGAGCGGTTCGATGCCGAGGGGAAGGAGGACGGTCTCGATCAGGGTCTGCACCACGGCCCCACCCCATCCTCCGTTCCTCTGCCCCGGTCGAACGATGACGCCGATGTCGCCGAACGAGGGGTCTTCTTCGAATGGCCGCGACGAGGCGTAGGCAGCCGGCGTGCCTCGCTGATCGAGGAGACCGACGGCCAGGCCGTCGAGTTGATCGAGGTCGAGTTCGGCTTCATCGAGATCGTCCGGATCGCAGGTGCCGACGAACGCCGAGATGCGATCGAGGTCGTCGGGTTCGTTCCAGTCGAAGACGTGTCGTTGCCCCGGCAGCGTCGCTGGCCGGCCCATCGGTGCCGACCGTGTCTTCATCACGGCCTGGCCGACGATCGAGGCGCCGTGCTCGGTCGCCCACGAGCGAAAGGCAGCGTGGTCGAGCGCCTGCTCGCCAGTGGCGAGCTGTTCGACCGCCGCTCGAAGCTCAGCAACCGACGACACCGCCGATCCGCACGGGATGATGGTGTGGTGGCCGATCTGATAGCAGGCCACGGTGTCTGGGCTCCGATTGGGGTCGGCGACGACGGTCGTTCCCAACCGTTCGAGGACCTCCGGCGAACTGCCCATGGCCGTCACCATCGACGACACGAAGCGTCGACGAACCACAGCGAAGTCGGACTCCATGGCCGGAAGGATACGTGATCGGCACTGAGTCGAATTGCCGAGATCGTCCACCCCTGCGTTGTCATACTCTCGGGCTCGTGATGTCGGACCCGTTCTCCTCCCCCGCCGCCGTCGAGCCGCCAGCCCGAACGTTCCACCCGGAAGCCGGATCGATTCAGGCGTGGGCTTGTTCCGGGTCCCCCGACAGTCGGCGATCCAGACGATGAACCGTCTCGGGTTGGACGGGGCGGTGTCGTACCGGCTGTCGAGCACGCCCGAGTTCCTCGTGATCGATGATCGAACCGGCCGACGGATGATCAGATGGGGAGAAATCGGCGCAGCTCAGACCGCCAACGGTCACTTCACGCTCGTCGAGTCGGGCAGGGCGCTCTTCGTCCCGATCCGTCTCGATACCGAGAACGAACCGTTCGTCGGACTCCTTTCCGCTCGAGTGAACGGAGGAGCGCTCGATCTCGGTCGAAAGACCGTCGAACGGTCGTTGTTGGTCGTCGCCTGCTACGCATTCCTCTCACTCGGGCAGACGCTCGGCTCGTCGCTGCGAACCGGCCGCTGCTTCGAATGAGAACTCCAGTGTGGACTCACCCACGGCGCTGCTTGGGCCCATCCGACATCGCCCAGTTGGTACATGGCCCCAACACGATCCCGGCAACCGGCCCCGGTGCCACCGTCACCGTCACCCGCACGCCGTCGACGACCGCGTGGCCCGACCATCCGGACAACTCGCCGTTCTTGCGGCCCTCGATGCCGTCGAACGACACGTCGGTTCCGTCGACCATGATCGTTGCGGCGGCCTCGGCGAACCCCAGGACCAGCGGTAGCGGCTCGAGCTCGTCGTAGCCGAACACACCGGACATCAGCGACACGAACGCCCCGTGTCGCACGATCGCTTCGGTCTGATTCGTCGATACCTCACGGTCCAAGACCGTCGTCGTCACCACGATCTCGGATCCGTCGACTTCGTGGTGAATCGCGAGTTCGACGATGTCGGTGGCGCTTCGCCATCCGTAGCCACCCGCCCAGCGGTCCTCCGGTTGCGGCGCCTTCACCTCGTAGAAGGCGAACGACGCCTCGTTCGCTGCTTCGACCCACGTAGCCAGCTCGCCGGCAGAATCCATGCGATGGGTCTAGCAGGTCGTTGTGCCTTCTTGGTGGTCGTCACGCCCTGGGTTTCGGCGTCAGCCAGACGCGACGGATCCCGCCCAATTCGGGCGGGATCCTCCGGTCACTGCCTGCAGTGCGTGAGCATCCACCGGCACCCGGTGAACGCATCACCGGGACCGACGCTCAGCTGTTGCGATGGTTCAGCTGCAGCCGCTGGTGGTGCCACACGAAGGGCAGGCATGGCAGCTGCCGGCCCGCTGCATCTTGATGCCGCAGGTGAAGCACAGCGGCGCATCGGGATCCAGGACGACCTCGGAGCGGGCGGCGGAGCGCTGCTGTTCGGCGGCGATCATGTCGATGATGTCCTCGGCCGAGTCGATCGAGGGCGGATCAGCGGCGATGTCGTGGCCTTGGACCGTGGCGGTGTCGTCGACACCGGGCAGGGTCTGCTGGGTCCGCTCGTTGACGGTGAAGATGCCGAGCTCGACTCGCTCCTCGTAGCTGAGGTAGAGCACCGCCAGCTTGCGGAACAGGTAGTCCATGATCGAACTGGCGATCCGGATCTCGGGATCGTCGGTCATGCCGGCCGGCTCGAAGCGCATCCCGGTGAAGGTCTGCACGTAGTTGCGCAGCGGCACGCCGTACTGCAGTCCATGGCTGAGCGAGATGGCAAGCGCATCCATGATGCCGGCGAGGGTCGAGCCCTGCTTGGCGACACGGAGGAAGATCTCACCGGGGCGGCCGTCGTCGTATTCGCCAACGGTGACGAAGCCCTTGCAGTCCGCGACCCGGAAGTCGAAGGTGCGGCTCGTGCGGTTGCGAGGCAAGCGCTCCCGAACCGGCTTGTAGACGACCTTCTCGATCACCTCGGTGACCGGGGCCGTCACGGCGGCCGCTGCCGCCGAGGCCGCATCGGTGCCGGCACTGGACCCTTCGGAGTCGCCCTTCTTGGCCATGGAGAGCGGCTGGGCGACCTTGCAGTTGTCGCGGTAGATGGCGATGGCCTTCACGCCCATCTGCCAGGCGTCGATGTGGAGCTGCTCCACGTCTTCGACCGTGACGTCTTCGGGCATGTTGACGGTCTTGGAGATGGCGCCGGAGATGAACGGCTGGACGGCCGCCATCATCTTGACGTGACCGAGGTAGTGGATCGGGTTGTCGCCCATCGA
Source organism: uncultured Acidimicrobiales bacterium (assembly GCA_963698395.1). Lineage (GTDB taxonomy): Bacteria > Actinomycetota > Acidimicrobiia > Acidimicrobiales > SZUA-35 > JBBQUN01. Next base: position 396,127 of record CAVOQQ010000002.1, on the reverse strand, counting down.
GCAGGCGAACACCGAGACGTGATTCGGGTCGAGACCGGGGGCGCCGAGGATCGACTTGTTCTCATCGACGTAGTCGACGATGGCCTGAGCCGCCTGCTCGGAGTAGCCGAGGCGCTTGAGGGCACGAGGCACCGACTTGTTGACGATCATCATGGTGCCGCCGCCGACGAGCTTCTTCATCTTGGCCAGGCCGAGATCGGGCTCGATGCCGGTGGTGTCGCAGTCCATGAGGAGACCGATGGTGCCGGTGGGGGCGAGCACGGTGGCCTGAGCGTTGCGAACACCGACCTGGGGTGCGAGTTCACACACGGCGTCCCATGACTGTTGGGCCTCGCCGAGGATGTCGAGCGGGGCGAGGTCTTCGTCGATCGAGGCATTCGCAGCCCGGTGCTGCTCGAGCACTCGGAGCATGTGCTCCTTGTTGTCGACGTAGCCGGCGTGAGCACCCATGCGGCTCGCGGTCTTGGCCGAGGTGAGGTAGGCGTGACCGGTCATGAGCGACGTGAGCGAGGCGGCGAGCGCTCGACCTTCGTCGGAGTCGTAGGGCAAGCCGAGGTTCATCAGCAGGGCGCCGATGTTGGCGTAGCCGAGACCGAGCTGACGGAACTGGCGTGAGGTCTCGCCGATGGGCTCGGTCGGGTAATCGGCCCGGCCGACCATGATCTCCTGGGCGGTGAAGACGTGCTCGATGGCGGCCTTGTAGCCCTCGACATCGAACGTGTTGTCGTCGTTGAGGAAGGTGAGCAGGTTCAGGCTGGCCAGGTTGCAGGCCGAGTTGTCGAGGTGCATGTATTCGCTACACGGGTTCGAGCCGTTGATCTTGCCGGTCGAGGCCGAGGTGTGCCAGCGGTTGATCGTGGAGTCGAACTGCATGCCCGGGTCGGCACACTCCCAGGTGGCCTGAGCGAACTGACGCATGATGTCGCGAGCCTTGACGGTCTTGATGATCGCACCGTCGGTGCGGGCGACGAGCTGCCAGTCGCCGTCGTCGAGAACGGCCTGCATGAACTCGTCGGTGACCCGGACCGAGTTGTTGGCGTTCTGGTACTGGATCGAGTGGCTGTCGGCGCCGTCGAGGTCCATGTCGAAACCGGCCTCGCGCAGCACGCGAGCCTTGCGTTCCTCGGTGGCCTTGCACCAGATGAACTCTTCGACATCGGGATGGTCGACGTCGAGCATGACCATCTTGGCGGCACGACGGGTCTTCCCGCCGGACTTGATGGTGCCGGCCGAGGAGTCGGCGCCACGCATGAAGCTGACGGGACCCGAGGCGGTGCCGCCGCCCTTGAGCAGCTCATGGGACGAGCGGATGCGAGACATGTTCACGCCGGCGCCCGAGCCACCCTTGAAGATGGTGCCCTCTTCGACGTACCAGTTGAGAATGGAATCCATCTTGTCGTCGACCGACAAGATGAAACAGGCCGACGCCTGCTGCGGTACGCCCTTGACACCGATGTTGAACCACACGGGAGAGTTGAATGCGGCTCGTTGGTGGATGATCAGGTACTTGAGTTCGTCGGAGAAGATCTCGGCCTCGGCGTCGGAGGTGAAGTAGCCACCCTCGATACCCCAGGTGGTGATGGTGTCGACCACACGGTCGGCGACCTGCACGGAGAGAGGTCTCACGCTCGGCCGTTCCGAGCGTTCCACGGAAGTACTTCTGGGCCAAGATGTTGGTGGCATTGACCGACCAGGTGCTGGGCACCTCGACACCGAGCTGCTCGAAGGCGACCTCGCCGGTCTTCCAGTTGGCGAGACGGGCGTCGCGCCGCTCCCACGTGACGGTGTCGTAGGGATCGACGCCGGCGGTGGTGAAGTGTCGGCGGAGGCCGATGCCGGTCTGCTCTGGTGCTAGTGCCATGAAGTTGCTCCTGTGCGCACCGAGTCCAAGTCGCTCGGTGTCTCGGTCTCGAAAGAGAGGTTGAGGGGTGATGAGTGGTCGTGCGTGTTCGTTGCTCGGGCTCGACGAGCCGGGTGGCCAGTCGAGCCCTGTTCCGCAGCGATGGGCGAGGTTCTTTCGCTGCCGGTGTTGTTGGCTCTCACGCCGACCGTTGCGTGCGGTGTGAGGGCCGGGGTGTGCCGCCCGAGAATCGAGCTTGCTCGCCGGAGGCGAACGGTTTGTCGAGGGAACGGTTGTCGAGGGAATGGTTGTCGAGGGAATGGTTGTCGAGGGAACGGGGATTCGACAGAACAGTGCCGGGGAAGAAAACCACCGGCGAGCCGGCATTGTTCCAACGAGGTTGTTCCATCATGGTTGCGCTATCGGGTTGCTCGATCGACCTTGGTGTCATCGAAGATGTTGCCATCGATGGTGATCCATCGAACGTGTCGGGGGGTACGGGGGTGCCTCCGCAACGCATCTCGTGATTCGCTCGACCGCGGTGCGATTCCTGTTTCCAGCCCTGGCAACCACCGAAGTGGAATTACCAGATGTTGTGGCGAGGAGCGCTCCGATGCCGTTTGACGCACAAGATGTAGGGGGGCATTACAGCATCGTAATTACGTCGATGTCAATGCTTCGTTTGTGTGAATATCGCTGACGGAGAGTGGTCATCTGGCTTCACGACGTGACCACTCCACCGGCACCGAGATGTGACCGGCCCGGCGGCGCAGGTCGAGGCTGGTCACAACTCATGGCTATCCACGCAAACGTGTCCCTCGCCCATGTGCAGTATCCGCCCAAGGGTTTCCTGCGTACAGGCCCCGGCTTCCACGTCTCCGGACCGGTCGGTCCTCGATGCGGCCAACCATACGGAGAGGCTGCTGTGGATCACAAGGGGATGACCTTGTGGATTTCGTCGCCCGTTCCCCACACCCTGTGGACATGGTGCCACGTGTCCAACGAGCCAGACGCTGGCCCAAGCGTGAACCCCTGCACCCGGCCGACGACGGCGCTCTGTGCTCGCAGGTCAGCGACATCGTGGCATGACCCTCGCCGTCGAATCCGATGGACCATCGACCTTCGAGCGGCCCGCGATCGACCGAAGCAACGCGGCCCGAGGCCTAGGGTGAGCCCTTGTGAGCGACGAAATATATTTTGCCGAACTGGTGCCGCCGACCGGCCGAGGCGCCAACCCCCTGCACGAGGTGATCAACGAACCACGCATGGCGTTCGGCGGGCGCAGTTGGGTCTACTCGAACATGGTCACGAGCCTCGATGGAGGGGTGGCGATCGACGGCGTCTCGAGCGCTCTCGGCGGTCCGGCCGACAAGGCGGTCTTCGACGCGCTGCGCTCGGTCGCCGACGTGATCCTCGTCGGCGCGACGACGGTGATCGACGAGAACTACCGGCCACCGAGCGACCGGCACCGCGCCGACCGCCTCGATCGCGGCCAACGCCCTCGACCAACCATCGCCATCATCACCCGCAGCCTGTCGATCGAGCCCACCCATCGGGTGTTCGGCGACCCCTCGGCCCGTCCCCTGATCATCACCACGACCGACGCACCCAAGGACCGTCGCGCCGCACTCGAACCGGTTGCCGACTTCATCGAGGCCGGTACCGGTGACGTCGACCTCGAACTCGCACTCGGCCGGTTGCACGCCGGCGGCTTCGAGCGGGCACTGCTCGAAGGAGGGCCGACGATCAACGGCCAGTTCATCGCCAACGACCTCGTCGACGAATGGAACCTGTCACTGGCACCGGATCTCGTCGGTGGCGAGAGTCCACGATCGGCGCACGGCCCCCATCCGAGCACGGCGCGCTCGTTCGATCTCACTCGCCTGTGGCTTGCCGATGGCATGCTGTTCGGCCGCTGGGTGCGGGCGGTGCCAGGTCGCCAGTGAGCGACTCGGCAGCCGAATCAGTCCACCAACGGAATCCGCACGGCGGCCACCGAGACATCGACCACCGGGTCGCTCACCGAGTCCGACGTCGGCTCGAGACCGACGGCGGCCCGATACCGGCGAGCGAAGTCCATCACCATCGTGCCGTACGGCACCGATCGGTTGTAGCCGAGCAGGGCCCGTTGGTAGTTGGCCTCATCACTCAGGCCGCCGGCCGAGCCGCAGAGGTGGTTGGCGGCGGCCAGCGCCGCGTCATACAGGTTGTGCGGGTCGACGGCACCGTCGCCATTGCCGTCGCCACCGAAGCGAACCCAGCTGCCGGGGATGAACTGCATCGGCCCGACGGCGCGGTCCCACACGGCGTCGAGATCGTAGCGACCGCCGTCGGTATCGGGAATCGATGCGAAGCGGGTCCCGTCGAGCACGGGCCCGAGAATCTCACCATCGGTCCGGCCGTCGGCGCCGACGGTGTCGCCGCCGAAGGTCCCGTGACCGCTTTCGACCTTGCCGATGCCGGCCAGCTGATCCCAACGGACCTGGCACGACGGCCGGTCTTCCGCCGTCCGCAGCGCCGCTCGGTAGTAGGCGTCGAGGACGACGACCGGGAAATCGACACCCACGACGGGCGCCGTCCGCAGAGCCGATTCGAACGCCGGCTCGAGGCGCGCGATCTCGACTTCGGCGTCGGCATGTTGACGGTCGGCCAGTTCGATCGCCGTTGCCGCCTCCGAGAGTTCCCGAGCCGTCGTCTCGAGTTCGCCGACGATCCGGATTCGCTCGCCCTCGGCCTCCAAGAGGCGTTCGGTTGCGGCCCGTTGTGCGCCGACCAGAACATCCTCGGCGTCGGCGGCAAGCGTCGGGATCGGGCTGGGGCTCGTGTCGGTCGAGAACGACTCGATCGCCAGCGCCGTCGAGCCGATGAAGGTGCCGGTGGCGAAGGCGGCGAGATCGGTGTTGGCCTGGTCCAGTGCGGCGGCAGCGTCGTCGACCTCGACCACAGCGATCACGTGCTCGGCCCGAGTCTCACGCTGCACGACCATGAGGCGTGACTGGAGCGCCCGACCGCGGTGGCCGTCGGCAACGGCCTCGACCGACGCTACTCGGGCGGCCGAGAGATCACCGGGGAGCGACCCCAATCCGCCGAGATCGACCTCGACCTGACGAGCGATGTCGGGGTGGATGATCGTGGGATTGGGCAACAAGTCGGCCAACGACAACAAGTCGGCGGCGGTCCCCGCCGCCGCCGCCGGGGTGATGGCGGGGCCGGCAACAGTGGCGTGGATCGTGGCGCCATGCGACGCCGTCGGGGCGGACGCGAGCCCGAACACCGCAGCGGCAGCCGCCATGGCCGTCACCCGACTGCGCCAACCAGAGAATCGCCTCACCCCTCCAGTGTCGGCGCCGACCCAGTGAGGCTTGAGGGTCTGGCACCAGTTCTCGGCGACGCCGGAGGTTCAGGCGACCTCGGGAGCGTCACACTTGATCAGCGACATCTCTCGTTCGAAGTCGTCGACGCCCGTGAACCCCTTGTAGACACTGGCGAACCGGAGTGCGGCCACCTGATCGACGTCTCGCAGACGCTCCAGAACGGCCAAGCCCACCCATTCGGAGGTGACTTCGTTGCCAGAGGCTCGTGCCGCTTCTTCGACACTGCAGGCCAACGACTCGAAGAAACTGGTCTCGATCGGCCGTCCCTTCGAAGCCGACACCAGGCCGCCGACGATCTTCTCTCGGCAGAACGACTCGCGCACGCCATCGCGCTTGGTCACCACGACCGGGGGCTCCTCGACGCGCTCGAATGTGGTGAACCGGCGATCGCAGTGACTGCAGTACCGACGCCGGCGAATGGCAACGCCGTCATCGGCACCACGCGAGTCGACGACACGGGTGTCATCTGCGTGGCAAACCGGGCACATCATGGATGCCAAGCTAGCCGACCGAACCCTCCAGAGGGCGACGCCACCGGCTTTTTCGACGGACCGTCGACCTCTCGACGGCGGCGGCGAACGACGAAGGCGTTCGGGCTCGTCGGTTCAGTCGAGCGCCTCGGCTGCCATCGCGACAGTCGGCACGGCGGCGGGAGCCACGGAAGCGAGGACCTCGGCCGGGATGACGAGGACGTCGCCCGCCCGCAGTGCCGAGCCTCCGTTGCGATCGGCGAGGGCATCGACGATCGGTCGGGGGTCACGGCCTGGGGCGAGATCTTCGGCGATGGCCCACAGGGTGTCGCCCTCGGCGACCACCCGCTGCGCTTCACCCCGGTCGGCCATGGCGACCGGCGCCGAGGCCCACGCATTGTTGGCCACCGCGGCGTTCGATGGAGGCTGCCCCTGCACCAGGCGAAGGCCGATGACGGCGGCAAGCACCGCCGACACCGCCACGAGCCCGACGAGCAGGGAATGGTCACGCCGAGGGGCGCCGAGCCCGCCTCGGATCAGGCGCAACGTCGGTGGCGAGCTGACAGCACCGTCGGTGCTCCCGGCCGAGACGGGGCTGGATGAGGGGGTGATGAGTGCGACCATGTTCGTCATTCTCCTCAGGGGGTGTGACAGCGTTCGATGGTGACGTTGTTCGACGGTGACGGTGTTCGACGGTGACGTCTGGCGGAAGCGGTGGGACGAGCACGCCGAACGGGTGTTCGACCCCCACTCAATCCAAACACACGTTCGATGACAACCTCGGCATCGAACATTTGTACGTCTCGCCGTGGCATACTCGATCGCACCACACCCGCCAGCTGCCACGACCCCACCGTGGCCCAACCACACAGGGAGACCCCATGGCCAAGCAGCACCAGCTCAGCGAGCGCCAGCGCGCCATCCTCGACTTCATCAGCAAGGAGATGCGCGACCGCGGGTACCCACCGTCGGTTCGTGAGATCGGCGCCCACGTCGGCCTCACCTCCCCCTCCACGGTCCATTCGCACCTGGCCAAGCTGCAGAAGGAGGGCTACCTGCGCCGAGATCCTTCCAAGCCACGGGCCATCGAGGTCCGCTGGGACGCCATGTCGGGTGCCACCGACGTCGAGCGGCGCCCGGTTCGACACGTCCCACTCGTCGGCAGTGTTGCCGCCGGCACCGATGTGCTGGCGCAGGAACACATCGAAGAGACGCTGCCCGTCCCGGCCGATCTCACCGGCGACGGCGATCTGTTCATGCTCACCGTTCGCGGCGACTCCATGATCAACGCCGGCATTCTCAACGGCGACTTCGTCGTCGCCCGAGTGCAGTCCGAGGCCCGAACCGGCGACATCGTCGTTGCCGGCATCCCCGGCGAAGAGGCCACGGTGAAGGGCTACTACTACGACCCCAAGGCCAAGCAAGTCGTGCTGGTTCCGTACAACCCTTCGCTCACCGAAATGCGTTTCGCCCCCGACGAGGTCACCATCTTCGGCAAGGTCGTCACCGTCATGCGCCGCCTGTAAGGACCCGAGTGGACGGGTCCGAGTCTGTGGTCGTTCGAGCTTGGACTTTGCTTCGTCTCTCGGCGACGTCTCGCCAAGCGGTTCCGGAGCGATGACCACGTGACGCCGGCCCCTCCGTTCACGATCACGCCCACCGGCCTGCCGGTCGAGGCAGCGCGGGCGGCGATCGAGGCCGAGGTGGCACACGGCACGCTGGTGATCCGGGCAGAGCCGGGCGCTGGCAAGTCCAGCCTCGTTCCACTCTATGTGGCCACGGCGTTGGCCGCCCTCGGCGACCACCCGGGCTCGGTGATCGTCACCGAACCTCGTCGTCTCGCCGCCCGCGCCACGGCGGGCCGGTTGGCCGAACTGATCGGCGAGCCGGTCGGCCGCAGCGTCGGCCTGACCATCCGGGGCGAGCGAGCCGTCGGCACAGCGACGCGTATCGAGGTGGTGACCGAGGCGGTGCTCACCAATCGGCTCCAACGAGACCCCGAACTGCCGGGGGTCGGCGCCATCGTGTTCGACGAGTTCCACGAACGGAACCTGCACAGCGATCTCGGCCTGGCCATGAGCCTCGAGGCTCGGGCCGCGCTTCGAGACGATCTGGTGCTCGTGGTCATGTCGGCCACGCTCGACACCGAGCGCCTCCAAGACGCCCTTGCGGCCCGCACCGTCATCGACGTGCCGGGCCGCACCTTCGGCGTCACGACCCATCATCGACCACGGCCGGAGCGCCGACGATTCGCCGACGCCGTCGCCGACGCGGTCGCCGTCGCCATCACCGAGGTGAGCGGTGACGTGCTGGCGTTCGTGCCCGGTCGCCGCGAAATCGACGACGTGCTCAGCGCACTCAGCGCTCGTGCCTCGGCCAATGCGACGCTGGCCGCCGTCGAATGCATCGGACTCCACGGCAGCACGGCGGTCGAGACGCAGCGGTCGGTGCTGCGGGGTGGCCGGCGGCGCCGCATCATCGTGGCCACGGCGGTTGCCGAGACCTCGATCACCGTGCCCGGCATCGAAGCCGTCGTCGATGGCGGCCTGCTGCGACGGTCACGATTCGACCCGGCAACCGGTCTCGGTCGACTCGAGACCGGCCACGCCACCCAGTTCGCCGCCGAACAGCGTCGCGGTCGAGCCGGGCGGCTCGCTCCCGGTCACTGCTACCGACTCTGGTCGGTCGACGACCAGCGGCACCTCGATGAGGCGACACCGCCAGAGATCGTCGATGGTGACCCCCTGCCGATCGCCTTCGAACTCGCTCGCTGGGGCGACCCGTGGGCAACCTCGCTTCCCCTGCTGGACCACCCCGGCCTCGCTCGCCTCGAATCGGCTCAGCGGATTCTTCGGCTCCTCGGACTCACCGACACCGATGGGCGCCTCACACCGATGGGCAACCAGGCCGCCGGGCTCGGCCTCCACCCGCGACTCGCCGCACTGGTCCTGGCGGCCGAGGCCGCAGGCCAGACCGGACTCGGGCTGCGAGCAGCCGCCCTCCTCGACGACGACTCCTGGCCCCAGCGCCCCGATCTCGTCGGCGAGCTCGACCAACGCTGGTCCTCACTCGACCGCGGCGTCAATCGACTCGGTCGTCGTCTCGGCTCGAACACGAGTGCTGCGCGTTCGGAGCTGGCCGAACTCGGAACGCTGCTCGCCTGCGCCTGGCCCGACCGCATCGCCATGGCCCGCCCTGATCGCCCTGGCCGCTTCCTCCTGGCCATCGGACGCGAGGTCTTCGTCGATCCCGCCGACCAGCTGAGCGGTTCGCCGTTCGTGGTCGTTGCCGAAGCCGACGGCGATCCCCGCGCCGCTCGGATTCGACGCGCAGTTGCGATCGATCGGGCCACCGTCCTCGACGTCGCCGCCGACCGCATCGAGTGGACCGACCATGTCGAATGGGACCAGCGAGACGACACCCTCCGAGCCGAGCGCCGACAACGACTCGGCAGCATCGTGCTCCACCGACAGCCGCTCGATCGCCCACCACCTGCCGCGGTCAGCTCGGCGCTCCTCGATGGGCTGCAAGCCTACGGACTGGGCCTGCTTCGGTGGGGCGAACGGGGTGAGTCCATTCGCAACCGGCTCGCCTGGCTGCACGGGGAAGACCCGGCGACGTGGCCCGATCTCGGCGACCCGGCGCTGATCGAGCGGCTCGACGAGTGGCTCGACCTCAGCCGGTGTCGGTCGATCGCCGATCTTCGCCGCATCAATGCGACCGACGCCATGCTCAGCCTGTTGCCGTGGGAGCAACGCCAACAGATCGACACCCTGGCGCCGGCCTCGCTCGATCCTGCGAACGGCCGAGCCAAGGCCGTGCACTACGAATCGGGGCGTCCGGTGTGGTCGGTTCGCATCCAGCACCTGTTCGGACTCGACGAACATCCAACCGTCGGGCCGCACCGCACGCCGGTGACGATCGAGCTCCTCTCCCCCGCCAATCGTCCGGCCCAGATCACCACCGATCTGCCCGGATTCTGGCGCGGCTCCTATGCCGCGGTTCGTGCCGACCTACGCGGCCGCTATCCCAAACACTCCTGGCCCGAAGACCCCTGGAACAGCGAGCGATAGATCACTCGGCCAGCAGGTGTTGGAGGGCCGACCAGGTGCGCTCGATGGAACGGCGGTGGAGGTGCTCGTCTTTGGTGTGGGCGACCTCGGGGTCGCCCGAACCGAAGTTGGTGGCGGGAATGCCGAGCGCCGCCAGGCGAGCGACGTCGGTCCAGCCCAGCTTGGCCCGGATGGCCGGCGGCCCGGCAGCGCCACCTTCGACCAACCGCTGGAGAATCGGATGGGTGAGCGACGGGGCGCAGGCCAGCGAGCGGTCGATCACCTCGGCGGTGTCGCCCTCTTCGAGGTGCGGTGCCAGCAGTTCGCGAACGAACGCCTCGGCCTCGGCGTCGGAACGGTCGGGCGCATAGCGGTGATGGATGCGGAGCATGGCACGATCGGGCACGACGTTGCCCGAGACGCCACCCTCGACGTGCACTGCTTGGAGTGACTCGCGGTAGGTACAGCCATCGATGGTCGGGGTGCGCGCCTCGTAGGCAGCCAGGTCGATCAGAATCGGCGCCAGTCGATGGACGGCGTTGCGGCCCATCCACGGCCGAGCGGTGTGCGCCCGAGCGCCGGCGAGCGTGACCTCGAAGCGCAGGGCACCCTGACAACCGGCCTCGATGTCACCGTCGGTCGGCTCGCCGAGGATGGCGCAGTCGGCTTCGAGGAGATCGGGCCGCAGCTCGATCAGCTCGGCCAGTCCGCTGTGGATCCCCGCCACTTCTTCTCGTGCGTAGAACACGTAGGTGAGATCGACCCAGGAGTCGGTGACGGTGCGAGCCAGCTCGAGAAAACAGGCGAGGCCACCCTTCATGTCGGCCGAACCCACTCCCCAGAGCGTGTCGCCTTCGATGCGAGCCGCGGCGTTGCCGTTGGCCGGCACGGTGTCGGAGTGGCCGGCAAGCATGAGCCGCATCGGCCTGCCCCACGACGTTCGGGCCACCAGGTTGTCGCCGACGCGCACGACGTCGAGGTGCTCGGTCGCCCGGAGCTCGGACTCGAGCCAATCGACGAATGGCCCCTCGGCGAAGGACTCCGACGCCATGTTCACGAGATCGGCCGTCAGCTGGAACACGTCGGTCACGTGGCCACTCTATTGGGCCGGATCCGTTTGAGCGGGATCTGAGCCCTCGGTCGAAGGCAGCCAGATCGCAGGGGACGACATCGCGGCCAGGCCGACGCACAAAGGTGAGTGGATCCGCAGATCGTAGTGACGAAACAGGTCGGTCGCCTGCCCGAGGCGGAAGGCCGAGGCGATGAGCCCACCGCCACCACGCGGGGCCAAGACCCCTACCACACCCCAGGCACCAACGCGGAGCAGCCGGCGGGCCGGCGAGACCGGTTCGGCCACGCCGTTTGCCTCCGTGCATCCGAGTCGGCTTGCCTCCGTGCATCCGAGTCGGCTTGCCTCCGTGCATCCGAGTCGGCTTGCCTCCGTGCATCCGAGTCGGCTTGCCTCCGTGCATCCGAGTCGGCTTGCCTCCGTGCATCCGAGTCGGCTTGCCTCCGTGCATCCGAGTCGGCTTGCCTCCGTGCGTTCAAGTCGGCGTGATTCCAGGAACACGAGCCCGGACCTGCGCCGATCAACGCGACGACGCCGAACGTCATGGCCGCCGAAGGGAAGGGCCGCACACCGACCACCAGGTCGGCGAGCTCGTCGCTTCAGGTGCTACCGGCAGCCCACGCCGCGTGGATGAGTCCCGCCGCTCCCAGCCATGGCGCCATCGCCGGCGACGGCATCGACCGTTTCTCGGTCGAACGCCTGGCCACGTCTCTCGGCGTGACCAAGGGGAGCTTCTACTGGCATTTCGCCGACCGAGCAGCGCTGATCGTCGCGGCCGCCGAGCACTGGGAACAGGTCGCAACAGAAGACGTCATCACGACGATGGCCGATGTCGAAGTTCCCGAGCGGCGACTCCGGGGGCTCTTCGAGGTCAGTTTCGGCGACGACGAGCTCGGGCCGACCGACACCGCCCTGGTTGCGCGAGCGGAGGATCCGGTGATCGGCGAGATCGTACGCCGCGCCACCGGCAAGCGGATCGCCTTCCTCGAATCGGTCTTCGCCGATCTCGGCTTCTCACGCTCCACAGCAGGGCGTCAGGCACGATTCGCCTACGCCGCCTATCTCGGCCACTTCCAGATGGCGAGCGCTCTCGGGCCGGACGACGCCGTTCTGGCTGTCGGACGTTCGGCCTACCTCGACCAGATCGTCGACACGATGGCCCGATCGCCACGGCCGACGCAGATCACGAGCTGAGCCAACCATCGCCCGGGCAGCACTGCTTCCCGGTCACAGCGCCACCCCGTGGGTTCGGAGCGCGTCGTTCAATTCGGTCTTGTCATGCCGCTCGCCTTCGCTCAACCGCCTGATCACCAGGGCGCAGGGAAGTCCGAAGGTGCCACCGGCGAATTCGCGAGGCCGGGTGGCGAAGACCGCCACGCTCCAATCAGGGACGACGCCCCGACTGATCTCCTCGCCGGTTTCGGCATCGATGACGGGGATCGATGAGTTGAGGATCACCCCGGCGCCAAGCACGGCACCGGTGCCCACTCTTGCTCCGCTCGTCACCATGCAACGGCTGCCGATGAAGGCTTCGTCGCCGATCATAACCGGGGCCGCCTCGGCGGGTTCGAGCACGCCGCCGATACCGACCCCACCCGCCAGATGCACATTCGCGCCGATCTGCGCACACGAGCCGACGGTCGCCCATGTGTCGACCATCGAGTTCTCACCGACATAGGAACCGATATTGCAGTAGCTGGGCATGAGTACGACGCCAGGGGCCTGATACGAGCCCCACCGAGCCGACGCACCGGGAACCACTCGCACCCCACGAGCGGCGTAGTCGCGTTTGAGCGGGATCTTGTCGGCGTACTCGAACGGGCCGACCTCGACGGTGTCGATGGCAGAGAACTGAAAGAACAACAAGATGGCGTACTTCAGCCACTCGTTCACCACGACGGCCGAGGCGGCATCGGATCCCGGCTCGGCGACGCGAACCTGGCCGGAATCGAGCAGCTCCATTGCCTGAAGGACCGGGGCGAGCGCTTCGAGATCGTTGGCAGTCAGTTCCGATCGTTGCTGCCAGAGCCCGCCGATCGTGCTCGCCAACTCGGCGTTCGGATCCGACCCTGACGATCTCGGTGCTTCATTCATCCGGGCACCCTAGTTGGCGACGCCATCGAACTCCGGAGAATTCGACTCTCCACGACTGCCCAACGACCAGCGACCGACGACCGACGACCCGCGGCTGACCCGCGGCCGCCCATGTGTGGGGATCAACTACCGTGCGACGATGGTTCGAGTCCGCACGTTCATCGCCGCCCTCACCCTCGCACTCGTCGCAGCCGTCATCGCCCCTGCGTCTCCTGCCAGTGCCGGTTCGCTCTACGGCGAGCGGTTCGCCACCGAAGAGGTGTTCGTCGACCAGATGTACCGGGACTTCCTGTCTCGCGGCCCGGACCCGGCCGGCCTCGCCTACTGGGCGAGCGAGCTGCGCCGCGGCGTTGCCCCGGCCGCCCTGGTCGAGTTCCTCCTCACCTCCCCCGAGTTCGAGAACAACACCGCGCCGATCGTTCGTCTCTACCACTCGATCTTCGATCGCACGCCCGACATCGCCGGACTGCGCTTCTGGGTCGCTCGCAGTGCAGCGGGCGCTCCGCTCGCCGGCATCGCCGAGGGCATGCTCGAGGGCGCCGAATTCGAAGCACTCGCCAACGCGTCCACCACCGACGAGATCGTCGCTGCGGTCTACGGCCGCTCGCTCGGTCGGACCCCTGATGCCGCAGGCCTCGCCTACTGGCGTGGTGAAATCGACGCCGACCGACTGACGCTGAGTGAATTCGTGGTCGTCGTCTCGGAGTCGGCGGAGCACCGGGCCCTTCTCGGCGGTGAGGTGACCTCGACACTCGTCTACGTCGGCATGCTGCAACGGGTGCCCGAGCCTGGCGGTCTCGACTACTGGACCGGGTTGCTCGACAACGGCACCCAGATCCGAGACGTGGCCGCCGCCTTCCTCGAACAGCCCGAGTGGCGCAATCGCTTTGCGGTTGCCCCCACCTTCTCGGTGTCCTCGATCGCTGGTTTCGATCATCCATGGGATGTCGACTCGCTGCCCGATGGCACGATTCTCGCCACCGAACGCGCCGGCCGGCTGGTGGCGATCAAGAACCGCACCACCGCCTCGACGGTCACCGCCGACTTTGCCGACCTGTTCGCCAGCGGCGAGACCGGCCTGATGGGGCTCGCCGTCGACCCTGCCTTTGCCGGCAATCGCCGGATCTACACCTGCCAAGGTTTCCGTCAGCCCGGCACGTCGGCCGGTGTCGACATCCGTGTCGTTGCCTGGACCCTCGACGCCGGTGTCACCCAGGCCACCCGGGTCGGCCCGATCGTCACCGGCATCCCCCTGTCCTCGGGCCGTCACGGTGGCTGCCAGCTCGAGTTCGCCGCCGACGGCACGCTCTTCGTCGGCACCGGGGATGCTGCGGTCGGCACCCTGCCCCAGAACCTGGCCTCGCTCGGCGGGAAGGTCCTGCGGGTCGACCCCAGCGACGGTTCGCCGGCTGCGGGCAATCCGTTTGCTTCCTCGGCCAACGCCGCCACCCGTCTCATCTACACCTATGGCCATCGCAACGTGCAGGGCTTGAGCGAACGACCGGGCACCACCGAGATGTGGTCGGTCGAGCACGGGCCGAGCCGCGACGACGAAGTCAATCGCCTGGTGCCTGGCGGCAACGCCGGCTGGAACCCGGTGCCCGGCTACAACGAGTCGGTCTCGATGACCAACACGTCGTTGCCCAACACGTTCACCGCCGCCTACTCGACCGGGTCACCTACCCTCGCCCTGTCGGGCGGCGAATGGCTGAGCGATGATTCCTGGGGCTCCTACCAGAACGGTCTGGCCGTGACCGCGTTGAAGGCCAGCCGGCTCCAGGTGTACTTCTTCAACCCCGAAGGTCTCTACCTCGGTCGCTCGCCGGTGCTGTGGGACGGCGGCCGCCTGCGTGGGGTCCACGAGGCAGCCGACGGCTCGATCTGGGTCACCTCCGACAACGGCAACAACGACACCATCACCGTCATCACTCCGAACTGACCTGCAGCGGCCGTTCAGGCGCTCAGAGCCGATCGAGGGCGAGCTGGAGCCGCTCGGTGGGTTGCACCACGGCGATCCGAACGTGGCCGGCGCCGGCGTCTCCGTAGAACTCGCCGGGGCTGACCAAGATGCCTGCTCGACGAGCCAGCTCCTCGGCAAACGCCCAGGCATCGCCGTTGGGAGCCGGAGCCCACAGATAGAAGCCGCCACCGGGCAAGGCGGCGTCGACGCCAAGGGCGGACACCAACCGCTGCGCCATCAACAGCCGTTCGAGGTAGCGGGCCTTTTGCTGCTCGACGTGTTCCTGATCGCCGAACGACACGATGGCGGCAGCCTGCACCGGACCGGGCACCATGAAGCCGGCATGTTTGCGAACCTCGGAGAGGTAGTGCACGAGATCGGCATCGCCGCCGTAGAAACCGACGCGCGCACCGGCGAAGTTGGATCGTTTCGACAGTGAATGCACCGCCACCACGCCGTCGTTGCCGTGCTCGAGGATCGAGTGCGGCGGCCCGTCCCAGGTGAACTCGATGTAGCACTCGTCGGAGAAGACCGGCACGGCGTTGGCTCGTCCCCACGCCGCGGCGGCGCCGAGGTCGTCGATGCCACCGGCCGGATTGCCCGGGGTGTTCACCCACAGGCAGAGCGCTCGAGCGGCGTCGGCGGGATCGATCTGGCCGAGATCGATCCGCCACTCGTCGTCGACCGGAACGGCAACGGCGCGACAACCGGCGAGGGTGGCGCCCATGGCGTAGCTCGGGTAGCTGATGGCGGGATACAGCACGGTGTCTCGATCGGGCGACCGGAGCTTCAGCCACTGCGGCAGACCGGCAACGAACTCCTTGGTACCGATGGCGGCGGCAAGGTCGGCGGGGTCGAGGCTGGACCCGACGAGTCGATTGAGCCAGGCCGCAGCCGCTTCACGGAAGGCGGGGGTGCCGACCGATGGCGGATAGCCACGCTCGGCGTTGGAATGGCCGAGCGCCTCGACCACGGCGGACGGCGGTGGATCGAACGGGGTGCCGATCGACAGGTCGACCATGCCGCCGTCGTGGGCCTCGGCCAGGGGCTTCAGCGTGTTGAGTCGGTCGTAGGGGTAGGGCGGGGGAACGAAGCCGGTGCTCATTGCAGACCTTCGATGTTGGGATCGATCTCGGGGTCGTCGGCCAGACCGACCAGCGGCAGGGCCGGCGCGTCGCCGATGGTGGCGACGATGAAGTCTTGCATGCGAAGTGCCGAGGCCTGTTCGAGCCGGGCTCGCACCGCGATGCCCGAGGACTCCGACACCTCGGACAGCACTTCACCTTCGCGATGGGTGGCTGCCAGCATGTCTCCCCGGCTGTACGGAATGAACAGGTCGTAGACCGACGAGTTGGCTCGCAGCGCATCGGCGATCGCCTCGAGCACATCGTCGAGCCCGTCACCGGTGACGGCCGAAACCGCAACCGAACCCGGGTGCTGGCGAACGAGGCGCTCGGCTGCCACCGGATCGAGATCGGCCTTGTTGAAGACCAGGAGTTCGGGCACCTCGACCGCCCCGATCTCCGACAGGACCGTTCGCACCGCCTGCATGTGACCGGCGGGATCGGGCCCCGAGGCATCGACGACGTGCACGAGCAAATCGACCTCGGCGGCGACCTCGAGCGTGGACTTGAACGCCTCGACGAGTTGATGCGGGAGTTTCTTCACGAAGCCGACCGTGTCGGTCATGAGGATCGTCTCACCGCCGGGCAGCTGGGTTTGGCGGGTGGTGGGATCGAGGGTGGCGAACAATCGGTCTTCGATCTTCACCTCGGCGCCGGTGATGGCCTTGAGCAGCGTGGACTTGCCGGCGTTGGTGTAGCCGACGATCGACACGCTGCGGAAGGGCGAGCGCCGACGAGCCTTGCGCTGGTTGGCTCGACGATGGGTGATACCGCGCAGGTCGCGTTCGAGCTTGTGCATCCGGCGAACGAGTCGCCGACGGTCGACTTCGAGCTGGGTTTCACCCGGGCCACGGGTGCCGATACCGCCGGCCTGCTGGCTGAAGTCCTTCTTGCCTCGTAGGCGTGGGAGGTTGTAGCGCAACTGCGCCAGCTCGACCTGGGTCTTGCCCTCCATCGAGGTGGCGTGTTGAGCGAAGATGTCGAGGATGACCGCGGTGCGGTCGAGTGCGGTTCGTTTCAGGATGCGTTCGAGATTGAACTGCTGGGCCGGTGTCAGCTCGTCGTCGAACACCACCGTGTCGGCGTCGTGCATGAGTGCCGACTCGAGAATCTCGTCGACCTTGCCCTTGCCGACGAACGTGGCCGGATCGGGTCGGTCGCGACGTTGGAGCACTCGATCGATCTCGTCGGCGCCGGCGGTGTCGATGAGGAGCGAGAGCTCGTCGAGCGACGCCTGCGTGTCTTCTTCGGTCTGGCCTTCCCGGGTCATGCCGACGAGGACGATGCGTTCCCGGAAGCTCCGATCGAGAAAGCCGCCTCGGATCTCGCCGCCGTAGTCACCGAACGCTCCGCGATGGGATTCGTCGTCGTCGAAGAAGCCATCGGGGGCACCGGCGTCGGCACGCTCGGAGGCGGCAGCGTCGGAGGCGGAGAAGCGGTGCGACTCGGGTTCGAAGGTGGTTTCTTCGACCTCGTCGTAGTCATCGAACGGACCAGTTGGCATCAAACCTCTTCGGGTGTCGGGAATTCGGTGATCGTGATGTCGGCGATGAACGTGGCCGGTCCGGTGAGCAGGAGGCTGTCGGACTCGGTTCGCTCGACGGTGGCGGTACCGCCGGGCATGGTCACCTCGACCGTCGGCCCGGTGAGACCCCACTCGATGGTGGCTGCCGCAGCCGCGCAGGCCCCCGAGCCACAGGCTTCGGTGATCCCGGCACCTCGCTCCCAGACCCGCAGATCGAGCGAGTGATCGGAGGTGACCTCGATGAGGTGAACGTTGAGGCCCTCGGGATAGCGGGATTCGACTGCCGGACCGATCACGGCAAGATCATGCCGGGACGGATCGTCGACAACGGCAACCAGGTGCGGGTTCCCGATGTCGAGACCGATCTGGCGGTCGACGGCGACGCCGAGGTCGTCCCAACCATCGAACGTCGGCGGCCCGGGACGAACCGCGCCCATGTCGGCTCGGACCAGCGCATCGGCGCCGTCGATCGAGATGACGTCGAGTGAGCGGAGTCCGCCGTCGGTCTCCACCTCGAACTGGCAGGGGGCGGTCGCTCCGGTGTGGCCAGTCAAGGCCTGGGCGACGCCCCGGAGTCCGTTGCCCGATACCTCGGCCCGGCTCCCGTCGGAGTTGAGCAGGACCATCCGCCAACGTCCGGGAACGGCGGTATCGGCCGTGAGCGTGATCAAGCCGTCGGCGCCGACACCTCGACGTCGATCGCACCAGGCGACGGCATCGCGTGGTGTGAGCTCGCGTGGCGGCTCGACGCCGATGAGAAAATCGTTGCCGAGCGCAACGTGTTTGGTGAGGTGCACAGCAGTCAAGGCCACCAGTCTCGCATCACTTTGCCGATTCGCCCCACCAGTTTCGGACTTGGTCGACCAGATCGGGGGCGAGCGCGTCGAACCACGTGATGCGCGGATCGCGCCGGAACCAGCGTTGTTGGCGCCGAGCAAACCGCCTGGTGCGTCGTTTGGCTTCCTCGAGTGCTCCCTCGAGCGTGCACTGTCCGTCGAGGTGTGCCGCCAGTTCCTTGTAGCCGAGGGCCTGGGCTGCGGTCCTCGACCAGCCGCCGGAGCGAACCCGCTCGACCTCGTCGAGAAACCCCGCCGCCATCTGCGCGTCGTAGCGAGCGTCGATGCGACGATCCATCTCGTCTCGATCGATCTCGAGGCCGGCCTGAGCGAAGCGAGTCTCGCCGTAGGCATCGACACCGGGCCCGAACGAAGAGAACGGTTGCCCCGATCCGATGGTCACCTCGAGCGCCCGGACGATACGCCGTCGATTGGTCGGCAGCATCTTCGAGGCCGCCGCCGGGTCGAGCTCGCGAAGGCGATGCCAGAGCGCCTCGCTGTCGGGCTCGGCGTCGAGTTCGGTGACCACGGCCGGGAATTGGGGAGGGATCCGGAAGCCGTCGACGACGGCGCGAACGTAGAGCCCGGTTCCGCCGACCAAGACCGGTGTGACGCCTCGCCTCTCGAGATCTTCGAGCGTTTCGACCACCTCCGAGGCGAATCTCGACACGGCGTAGTCATCGGTCGGCTCGACCACATCGACGAGGTGATGCGGCACCATGGCTCGGTCGTGCGGCGTGGGCTTGGCCGTTCCGATGTCCATGGAGCGATAGACCGCCATGGCATCGGCCGACACGATTTCGATCGCGCCGGGATCGGCGGCGGCGAGGGCCAGCGCAAGCGACGACTTTCCTGACGCCGTCGGTCCGACGATCACCAGGGGCGGCCGGCCGGTGCTCATGGAAGGAGGAAGTTGGCGAGGAGGTAGTGATCGAGGCGCACCAGATCGGGATCGATCTCGTAGGCCTCGAAGAAGGCGAACACCGCGTCGGGGCCGAAGTTGCGATGGATGCTGTAGTGAGCGATGGCCAGATCGAGGTGGCGGTCGGCCAGGCGCAGCCGACCGAGGTCGACCCAGCCCACGACCGCCGGGTCGATGATGAGGTTCGGCAGTGATGGATCACCGTGACTCAACACGAGGTCCTCGACCGGTGGTCGACCGCCCTGCCAGATCTCGACCAATCGCTCGGCGCCGTAGCGGGAGTAGGGGTCGGGAAGTTCGCTTGGATCAAGTGCCTCGATGTTGGCCTCGACCTCATCGGCGATCGCTTGCCAGCCGATGGCGAAGGGGAAGTCGGTCGGATCGACGGGTACGTCGTGGAGGGCTCGCAAGGCTCGGGCGAGGGTGGCGGGAACACCTTGCATGTCACCGTGCGAGTCGATCCGATGCGAAGGGTGGCCCGACAGCCGGCGGGTGACGACCCAGTCGGCATCTGCATCACTGGCAACCATCTCGACGGGTGCGACCGGCGCGTGGTCGGCCAGCCAACGCATCCGCTCGGCCTGCGCCGACCCGACGCCGAGCCGTTGTCGGGTGATCACCAGATCACCGGCGAACCAGACGTGCTCACCGCGCTCGTTGGTCGTCTCGACCGGCTCCCAGGAGTCGGTCGCCCCAGCGGCGGCCACGACGTCATCGGGAGGGGTGAGAGCCATCGTTGCAGCGTAGACAGCACCGACTCACAACCCTTGACCGACGGTTGCCGAGACCCACTGCGACCCGTCAGCTCCCCGGCGGGGCGGTGTCGCAGCGGTCGATCAAGGAAAGCAAGGTGCCGGCCACCGTGATGGGGTCGACCACGATGTGGAGATGCTCGCCGTCGAGCCGGGCAACACGCCAGCCGGCCTCCTTCGCCCGCTCGTAGGCCGGTTCGTACATCTTGCCGGTGGCGAGAAAGGCCCATTGGATGTGCGAGGGCAGCGTCGGTACCTCGATCCCCTGATCGAACAGCGCCCGCGGGACGGCCTTCGCCTCGCTGAAGATCCGCTTGCGCACCTCTTCGCTCGGCACCATGTCGAGAATCATCGAACCCCACCAGCGATGCCACGGCGGCAGATAGTCGTTGGGTCGGACCATGCCGTCGAGCAGGTCGCGCAGCGGCGGATCGGCCTCGACCGGCGACTGGCCATCGACCCAGGGAATGCGGCCGTTGACGGCGATGATCGTGTGGACCTCGTGGCCACGATCGAGCAGCCGCTTGGCGACCAGGGGAAGCCGGGGACACGACGCCGAGTGAGCGACCAAGACCAACGGACCCTCGGCCTCGTTCACCACCTCGTCGACCACATGGTCGACCCACGGGCCGATGTGGTCGGCATCGCGCGGGGTCGTGGTCGTGGTCGATGCGATGACGCTGCTGTAGCCCAGCCGACCCAAGACCTCGCCCACGCCGTGCCAGGTCTCGGGACCGAGGAGGTAGCTCGGGATCAGCACGAAGGTCATGGGGCCATGGTCGGGTACGGCGTCAGAAGTCGGTGGGCTCACCTCGAATTGATTGTCGCTCACGTGCACTCCCGCTGCAGGTTGCGTCAGCAGCGTGTGTGACCCTAGTCACGGCCCGCGTGAACGCCAAAGCCCGAGGCCAAGGCCCCGGGCTCCGGTCAGACAGCGTTCGGTTGCGGCCGGGCGATGGCGCTCAACCAGCTTCGCTGTGCGTGACGGGTTCTTCGCCCATCCATTCGCGCAGGGTGTTCTTGAGCTTGGTCTGCTGGATGAACAGGTCGGACTCTGCCGGCTGGTCACCGGCGGCCTGCGGGGCCTTCAGGTAGAAGCTCAACCACTCCTGCACACCGGACTGCCCGGCGCGCATGGCGAGGTCCATGAACAGTGCCAGATCGAGCACGATCGGGGCGGCCAGGATCGAGTCTCGGCACAGGAAGTCGATCTTGATCTGCATGGGGTAGCCCATCCAGCCGAAGATGTCGATGGCGTCCCAGCCCTCCTTGTTGTCGCCACGGGGCGGGTAGTAGTTGATCCGCACCACGTGGTCGATGTTGCCGTAGAGGTCGGGGTAGGTCTCGGGCTGGAGGATGCCGTGGAGCACGCCGAGCTTCGACTCTTCCTTGGTCTTGAAGTTCTCGGGTGCGTCGAGCACCTCGCCGTCGCGGTTGCCGAGGATGTTGGTGGAGTACCAGCCACGCAGGCCGAGCATGCGGGCCTTGAGCCCGGGAGCGATCATGGTCTTCATGAGCGTCTGACCGGTCTTGAAGTCCTTGCCGGCGATCGGAACACCGAGCTTCTTCGACAGTTCGATCATGCAGGGCAGGTCGGTGGAGAGGTTCGGCGCACCGTTGGCGAACGGCACACCGGACTGGAGCGCGGCGTAGACGTAGAGCTGGCTCGGCGAGATGTTCTCGTCGTTGGCCTTCATGCCGGCCTCGAACGCCTCGACGGTCTCGTGAACGGCGGAGGGCTGCTGGAACGCCTCGGTCGACCCGCACCAGACCATGACGAGACGGTCACAGTCGTTCTCGGTGCGGAAGTTCTCGATGTCGGCCATGAGCGCCATGGCCTGGTCCCACTTGTTGTCGATCTGCTTGACGCGGGTTCCTTCGAGTCGGCTCACCCACTTCTGATCGAACACCGCCTCCATGGCGACGATGCCCTCCATCTCGGCGGAGATGGAAGCAAGATCGCGTTCGTCGAGCACGCCACAGGTGCGGGCCGCTTCGAGCGCGTTGGGCGAGATCGGATCCCAGCCGCCGAAGACGATGTCGTCGAGCGAGGCAAGCGGGACGAAGTCGCGGATCAGCAGGCTGCGGTTCTCTTCACGCTTGCCGAGTCGGATGTGCGCCATCTGGCTGACGGAGCCCAGCGGGGGCTTGCCTTCGGCCCGGGCGGCGAGCACACCGGCGATGAAGGTGGAGGAGACGGCGCCCATGCCCGGCGTGAGCACGCCCAGCTTGCCGGTCGCAGGAGCAATGTCGAGAGGTTCGGTCATGACACAAAGAATAAGCAGAAACGATCATGAACGGCATTCAGTTCAGCGATACTTCACAATGATGCAGGAGACACCCCCACTACTTCCCCTCACCGTGCAGCAGTTGCACTACCTGGCGAGCGTCGCCCGACAGCCGACCTGGGCTGCCGCAGCCGCCGAGCTCGGGGTCTCGCCATCGGCCCTGAGCCAGGGGCTGGCCGAGCTCGAGCGCCGCGTCGGGGTCAGCCTCTTCGCCCGGGACGGCCGACGTCGCGTCGTGGCTCCGGGGGCGGAGGAAGTCGTGGCCTACGCCGAGCGGGTGGTCGCCCAGACTCGTGAGCTGGGTCGATGGGCGGTGTCGGTGCGCAGTGGCGAAGCCGGCCGTCTGCGGGTGGGCATGATCGATGCCGCGGCGGTGGAGCACTACCCCGCCGCCCTCGCTCGCTTCCGAGCCGAGCGACCCGATGTCGATCTCCGCTTGACCGTCGCCCCCTCGAGCGCCTTGATCGAGCAGCTTCGGGCGGCCGACCTCGACGTCGCGGTGGTCGTCGATCCACCACCACCGAGTGACGATCTCGAACTGGTACCGCTGCTCGTCGAGGATCTGGCCCTCTATGCACCGGCCGGGACCGTCCCGGGCTCGCCGTCGACCTGGGGTCCGTTCGTCCTCTTTCCCGAAGGCTCCCACACCCGTCGCACCATCGTTGCCGCGCTGGCGGATCTGGGTGCAACGGTCGACGTGGTGGCGGTCTCCCACCAACCCGAAGTGCTCCGAACGATGGTCGACCTCGGACTCGGATGGACGGTGCTCCCGGTCGCCCAGGCCGAATCGGGCCCATTGCCGCTCCGACGGGCAACGGCACCCCCGATCGCCCAACGCCGCCTGGTCGCGGCGCGCCGCCGAGGCTCACTGCGCCAGCCGGCGACCGAAGCCTTGGTCGACACGCTGATGTCGTTCGATCCTGCCTTGCCCGGCTCGTCATCCAACCCGAACTGATCGGCCCGTCCGATCGCCCGCTCGAATCGAGTGCCGCTCTACGCTTCGGCCATGGCTGAGGATCACATCGGACCGACCGAGTTCGCCGACGACGAGGTCGTCCCGATCGCCGACCTCGTTGCGCTCTACGAGGCGGTCGGCTGGCTGATCTACGCGTCGGATCCCGATGCGCTCGCTCGGGCCGTCGACCGCTCGACCTACGTGACCACCGCACGGACGGCCGGCGGTGAACTGATCGGACTGGCGCGCTGCCTCTCCGACGACGTGTCGATCATGTACCTCCAAGAAGTCCTGGTGCATCCCGACCATCGTCGATCCCGCATCGGCACCGTTCTGGTGGGCGCCTGCCTCCAACGGTTCGAGCACGTGCGCCAGAAGGTGCTCCTCACCGATGACCAACCGGGCCAACGCGAGTTCTGCCGCTCGCTCGGCTATGCCGACCTCCAGGAGCTGGCCCCCATCGAGCTCCATGCGTTCGTGCAGTTCCCGGGCATCGGCGACGACGGATGAGCACCGCCGGGCCGACGAACGCACCTCGTACCCGCACCGGCGGCTGATCGGCTAGGGCTCCACGCCCAGTCGGCGTCGCAGTTCCGCCTCGAGCGCAATGGCGTCGTTCCGGGCGAACGACGAACCGAGCGAGAGCGGGATGGGGATCCGCTTCGTCTCGCCGTCGTTCGTGCCGACCGTCAGGTACCAATTGCTCGCCTCGATGTTTGCGTCGTGGGTGGACTCATGGGCCAGAGAGATCTGGAGCGTCGCGATGGTCGGCGCGGCGACCACGATCGGAGGCTTGCTCGATCGGCGGATCGACAACCCGTTGGCATCGACACCGATACGGAAACGTCGACCGAGGTCGTAGGCCCGGTCGACTCCGAAACCGATCAACAGGATCAACACCGGAACGAACATGGAGAACAACACGGCCGTGACCCCGTTCTCGGCCTCGCTGATGGCGGCGAAGAGCGCGACGAGCACCGCGAAACCGACGACGCCGATCCGCAGTCGGCGTCGGTTCCTGGCCTTGTTCGGATGTTCGGGCGGCTCCCATTCGAACTCGCGAGGTGTGCTCGTCACGACACCTCGCACCGCGATCGCTGCGGCTGGAGGCCGGGATGACCCCGCATCGGTGATCGAACCGGCGGCGAACGATGCCGACGGACTGGCCGACGCCGCACCGGGTGCTCGGGCAACGGCGGCATTGCCGGTGGCCCAGGCGAGCCACCCCAGCAGCTCCGATTCCAGCTTCGCCATCTCGTCGTCGCCGAGATTCCAGTAGGTGGCGAGGCCCGCGAGTTCGGCGTGCCAGGCGCCACCGGGATGGGCCGCTTCGATCGACCAGTGCCACTGGGGCCGGCCGCTGCGTCGACGAACCGACAGGGTCGACACCGTGCGCAGGTCGATCGTTGCCTGCTGCTTGGTGTCGGACACCGTGAGCGTCCCCATCCGATCGATACGAATGACGGTGGATCGAAGTCGGCGAGAGTCCCGAACCGCCCAGGCACCGAGGCTGAGCAGCATGACACCGACCACGACGAGGAAACGCACGTCTGCCCCGGCTCCGATCACGGCGCTGATCACGCCCCAGGCTGCCATGGCGGCGCCACCACCGAGCAGTGCGGCGACCGTGATCCGTTCCTTCGTGACCAGCGCGCCGTCGACAGGGGCGCGCCATTCGTAGACGGCTTCTGGTGTGACGACATCGGACACAGGGTTCCCTCCTCGTGCTGGCCGTCAGACTACGAGAGCGAAGCCGAGCCGACAAGGGACGATGGTACAGCGAGGCCTCAGCCGAGGCAGCGTCGGCGAAGCGTCGCCTCGAGCCGAAGGGCTTCGTGCCGGTCGAAGGCGCTGCCCATCCCCACCGGCACGATCGCCGAGAGCGTGGGTCCATCGACTCGCTCGATGACGACATACCACCCGGGAGGGCCCGGGCTCGAGCGGTCATCGACCGACTTCGACCGGATCGCGACCCCGGCGATCTCGTGCCGAGGAACGACGTCGCGACGCTTTCCCCGCTGCATCACCAGCGCATCGCCGTCGACCTCGAGCCGCAGTCGCCCACCGACGGCGAACAATCGATCGATGAGGACCGCAACGGCGAAGAGGATGAGCGGCACGATGAGGGCGAAGGCGACGGCATCGAGCCCGTCGGCCCATACCGACGCACCGGCCCACAGCGACGTGAGGACCACCAGCATCGCCGACGTGGCGCGAAGCCGACGGCGCACGATGATGGCATTGCCGGTCAGCGGCGGCGACCAGACGAATCGGTCGGTCGTCGACTCGATGGTTCCGAGCGGGTCGGTACCGGCGGAGGAGAGATGGTCGGAGCTCACGGTCGCGAATCAGTCGAGCGCGAGAACAGGGATCTTGGTGCGATGCGTCGCCCGGTGGGTGACCTCGGCGAAATCGCCGAGCATGTACTGGTGTTTCGCATCACGCACGCGCACGGTCACATAGGTGCCCACCCTGCTGGCGCCCTGTGGAAGCGGTTCGGCCGAGAAGTGCACCAGTTTGTTCTGAGCCGTGCGGCCGGTCAGCACGTTCGGGTCCTTCTTCGACGGACCTTCGACGATCACTTCTTCCACCATCCCGATGCGGGCTCGGTACTTGGCGAGCGCCGAGCGTTCGATGACGGTACGAAGGGCGGTGTACCGCTCCTTGACCACGTCGGGGTCGCAGAAATCATCGACCATCTCGGCGGCTTCGGTGCCGGGGCGAGGCGAGTAGACGAAGGTGTAGGCCGAGTCGTACTCGGCGGCAGACGCGACCTCGAGCGTGCGCTCGAAGTCCTCGTCGGTCTCGCCGGGGAAGCCGACGATGATGTCGGTGCTGACGGCCAGATCGGGAATCATGGAACGAGCCTCGGCGAGCTTTTCGAGGTAGCGGTCGGCGGTGTAGCCCCGATGCATGGCGGCGAGGATGCGGTCCGATCCGGACTGCAACGGGAAGTGCAGATGCGGCACCACGTTGGGCGTCTCGGCCATGGCAGCGTAGACGTCGGGTGTCATGTCTTTCGGATGAGGACTGGTGTAGCGAACTCGCCGGATTCCCTCGACTCGACCGATGTCACGCAGGAGCTGAGCGAACATCGGACGGACGCGAACGTCTTCGCCGGCCTTGCGGGCCGCCAGCGCGATGTCTCGCCCGTAGGAGTTGACGTTCTGACCGAGCAGGGTGATCTCGGTGACCCCTTCGGCCGCTGCCCGCTCGGCCTCGGCGATGATGTGATCGATCGGTCGACTGATCTCGACACCTCGCACCGCCGGAACGATGCAGAAGGCACAGTTGTTGTCGCAGCCGACCTGGATGGTGAGCCAGCCGGCGTAGTCGACGTTGCGCTTGGCCGGCAGCGCCGAGGCGAAGGCCTCATCGTCGTCGGCGTCGGCCTGGTCCCAGATCTCGGTGATGGGGCCCTGCAGCCGTGCCTTGGCCATGAGCTCGGTGGCCCGATGCACGTTGTGGGTGCCGAAGACGACGTCGACGTGGCCGGCACGGCGTTGGATCTCGTCTTTGTCCTTCTGCGCGAGGCAGCCGCTCACCACGATCTGCAGGTTCGGATTGTCTTGTTTGGCGACCTTGAGATTGCCGAGCGCTCCGTAGAGCTTGTTGTCGGCGTTCTCTCGGATGCAGCACGTGTTGAGCACCACGACGTCGGCATCGGCGACCGAGTCGGTGGCGGTGTATCCGTCGGCTTCGAGCGATCCCGCGATCCGCTCGGAGTCGTGCTCGTTCATCTGGCAGCCGTAGGTCTTGACCAGGTAGCGCTTCTGCGAGTCAGCCATCACCGGATCAGGCTACGGGCAAGAGTCCCGAGGCACTTCGCAGCCGGCCGATTCGGACCGTTCAGCGCTCGATGGCCGACGCAGCGTGGGTGTCGGCGACGACGATCGATCGGGTGGGTCGGAGGAGCCCGGCCGGGATGCTCGGATCGTGGTCGATCATCCGCATGAGCGCCTCGGCCTTGCCCGAGCCCTTGACCAACCACACGACCAGACGGGCGTTGTCGAGCACCGGGCGGGTGAGGGTGATTCGCCGATTGCCCTTGTAGGCGCCGGTGATGGCGACCTCGGCGTCGAGCACGTCGAGGACCGGGTCGTCGGGAACGAGCGAGGCCGTGTGCCCGTCGGAGCCGAGACCGAGATGGAGGACGTCGATGGCCGCAGGATCGCCCGCGGCCAGGCGCAACTCGTCGACGAAGTCGGCGATGCCTTCGGAAATCGGTGAGGCAACCGGGAGAGGAAGCCAGCGTACGGGCAAGCCGGTGAAGGCTTCGAGCTGACCGGTGAGGTTGCGAGCATTCGATCCGATGGCGGCGATGCGCTCATCGACCTGGACGAGGGTGAGCTGCGACCAGGGGAGGTCACGTTTGCCGAGGATGGCGAACACCTCGTCGGGCGTCGAACCGCCGGAGATCCCGAGCACACAACTCCCCCGTTCGTCGACCGAGGCCCGGACGGCGCGTTCGAGCACGTCGGCCGCACACTCCGCCCATTCGTCGGATTCGGCGATGATCAGCTCGAAATCAGAGATCACGTCCAATGGCCTTCCACCAGGCAGCGGCCCCGCACAGGGCTGCGTCGTCTCCCAGCTTCGCAGCAACGATCTGGATTGGCTCGATCGTCGGCCCGAACTCGGTGACCCGGCGCTGGATGGTCGGCAGGACGAGGTCGGCGTTCATGCCGACGCCACCCCCGACGACCACCATCTGGGGCGCCACCAACCAACACAGATTCACCACGCCGACGGCAACGGCCTCGATGGCTTCGCTCCAGATCTCGACCGCGGTCGGGTCGCCGCCCGCCACGAGCTCGGCCAGCTCGGCGCCGCTGACGTCGAGCCCGGCAGCCTTCGCCGCTCGGGCCATGGCGGTGCCGGAGCCCAGGTATTCGACCGTGCCGTCTTCACCGACGAGCATGCGGTTGCGGTCGATCACCGAGTGGCCGATCTCGCCGCTCGAATAGCGGCCACGCATGAGCCGATGACCGAGCACGATCCCGGCACCGACACCGGTGGAAACCGTGACGTACACGACGTCGCGAGCTTCGACGCCGGCGCCGAAGTTCGACTCGCCGACCGCGGCGAGGTCGGCGTCGTTGGCGAGTGCGACCTCGAGCCCCGTTCGCTCGGTCAACCACTGATCGCTCAGCATCGGGAGCCAGGCCGCCGGCAGGTTCGGGGCGGCGACGAGGTGCTCGGCGTCGTAGTCGATGACCCCGGGGAGACCGACGACCACTCGACGGATCGGCTGACCGGCGGTCACCTCGACCACCAGATCGGCGATGAACGCCGGCGTCGGATGGTCGTGGGGCGTCGCTCGCCGAACCCGGCTGGTCACCACTCCCCTGGCATCGACGACGGCGGCACGCACATGGGTGCCGCCGAGGTCGATGGCGATGGTGGGGTCGGATCTGGCAGTGATGCTCATCGGTCAGGCGGGAGGGCGACAGTCGGGCATGTCGGCACCGTAGGGGTAGGTGGACAGGTCCGGCGGATCGTCGAGCACGGGTTGCACGATCCTCCAGGCCTCGTCGACTTGGTCGCCACGAGCAAAGAGTCGCTTGTCGCCCTCGAGGGCATCGCCGAGCAGGCGATGATAGGGCGACGGGCCGAATTCGAGACCGGTGTGGTCGACCTGCAGAGCGACCGGCTCACTCACGAGCAAGTCGCCCGGCAGCTTGGCCTGCATCTCGAGATCGATGACATCGTTCGGCTTCATCTGGAATCGCAGACGGTTCGGCTCGGGAGCGCAGCTGAGATCGGTGAAGAGCGGCCGCGGAGGGGTCGTGAACTCGACGACGACTTCGGTGAGCGTCTTGTCGAGCGCCTTGCCGGTGCGGATCCGCCAGGGCACGCCCGCCCAACGCCATGAGTCGATGGTGAACTCGACTTCGAAGTAGGTCTCGGTGTCGGAGTCGTCGGCGACGCCGCCCTCGTCGAGATAGCCCTCGTACTGCTTGCGGATCACCTTGGCGGGATCGAAGGACGGCATCGAGCGGAGGACCTTCACGACTTCGTCGGACATGGCGTCGGCGTCGCTCGGACACCGGCGGCTCCATGGCGAACAACGACACGATCTGGAGCAGATGGTTCTGCACGACGTCGCGCAGCGCACCGACCTCGTCGTAGAACTTGCCACGACCTTCGACACCGAAGTCCTCGAACATGTCGATGGTGACCGATTGGATGAAGTGACGGTTCCACAGCGGTTCGAGAATCGAGTTGGCGAATCGGAAGACCAAGACGTTGAGCACCGGCTCCTTGCCGAGGAAATGATCGATCCGGTAGATGCGCTCCTCGGGGTAATGGGCCTTCACCGCCTCGTCGAGCTCGCGCGAGCTCTCGAGGTCGCGACCGAAGGGCTTCTCCAACACGACGCGGCCGCGATTCAGCCCGCTGGCGCCCAGGCCATCGGTGACGGTCGCGAACAGGAACGGCGGGATGGCCAGGTAGCAGACCGGACACTCGGCGTCGGAGATCTTCGCTGCGACCTTTTCGAACGTCTCGGGTTCTCGATAGTCACCCGACACGTAGTCGAGACGATCGGCGAACCGCTTCCAGACGTCTTCGTCGATCTCCTCCCCACTCTCGACGAGCGCCTCGTGAGCGTTGTCGCGCAGTTCGTTGAGCGACCAGTTCGACGAGGCGACACCGATCACCGGCACCCCGAGGACGCCGTCGGCCTCGAGCTTGTACAGCGCGGCGAACAGCTTCTTCTTCGCCAGGTCACCGGTGATGCCGAAGAGCACCAGGGCGTCGGCGGGACCCGCAAACGGCTCGCCGGCCATCAGTCGCCTTCGAGGTCGTGATCGCGCTCGACGTGTCCGCCGAACTCCGATCGCATGGCCGAGAGCACCTTGTTGCCCATCGTGGCGTTGCCCCGTGAGGCGAACCGGCTGAACAGGGCGTCGGCGATGGTGGGAACGGGGGCGCCGGCCTCGACCGCCGCCAGCACGGTCCAGCGACCTTCACCCGAGTCGGACACCTGCCCTTTGAAGTTCTCGAGGGTGGGGTCGGCATGCATCGCCGCGGCCGTGAGATCGAGCAACCACGAACCGACGACGCTGCCGCGACGCCACACCTCGGTGACGCTCGGCAGGTCGATGTCGTACTGGAAGTACTCCGGGTTGGCGAGCGGGGCCGTTTCGGCGTCGGCCTGACGCTCGGCTGTTCCGACATCGGCCCGATCGAGCAGGCCGAGCCCCTCGGCGTAGGCCTGCATGATGGCGTATTCGATGCCGTTGTGCACCATCTTGACGAAGTGTCCGGCGCCGACTGGACCGCAGTGCAGGTAGCCGATATTCGGCCTGATCGGGCTCGCCATGGCGGCCACGGGTGCGGTCGGCGGAGTCGACGCCGGGTGCGAGCGCTCGCCAGATGGGATCGAGGCGATCGACCGGCTCGTCAGGACCGCCGATCATCAGACAGAAACCCCGCTCGAGGCCGAAGACGCCGCCACTGGTGCCGACGTCGAGATGGTCGATGCCTCGCTCGGCGAGGACCTTGGCTCGATCGACGGCATCGGTGTACCGGCTGTTGCCGCCATCGATGACGGCGTCGCCCGCTTCGAGATACCGAGCGACGTCATCGACGACGGCCGGGGTGACGGCTGCCGGGACCATGACCCACACCGCTCGGGGACCTTCGAGCTTGCTCACGAGGTCCTCGACCGACGATGCGCCGACGGCAACCCCCTCGTCGACCAGCGCCTTGATGCTGGCCTCGTCTCGGTCGTAGACCACGCAGTCGATGTCGGTGAGCGCCAACCGGCGAACGAGGTTCGCCCCCATTCGTCCGAGTCCGATCATTCCAAGCTGCACGGGGTCCTCCACCGATGGCGAAGCACCAGTCTGCCGGTCGCAGCTCCGCTTGGGACCGACCCCCGCCCGAAATCGAGGGCTGGGCGGGGACCTCGAGCTCCGCGTCTCCAACGACGATCGTCGCCCTCGACGTGCAGCCCGCTAGCTGGCGTTGGCGAACGCCTGGGCCAGGTTGAAGACTTCGCGCTGGGCGTGTGAGCCACCCAGCTTCCAACGAAGCTCCCGGGTGCGATCGAACAGCGCCACCGCATCGTCGGGGCGACCGCTTCCGAGTGCGGCCATGGCGGTTGCGGTATCGAGGCCCACCTCGCTGATGACTCGGCCGGCCGTGCCCGATCGATCTCGCCAGGCGGCCATGCCTTCGAGCAGATCGGCGACCCGGTCGTCGGCTCCCGCCCGAGCGATGGCGTAGGCAAAGTGGGCATCGGCGAACGGGTGGGTGTGATGACCGATTCGGGCCGTCGAGGACTCGAGCAACGGCAACCATCGATCACCAACGTCGACACCGGCGAATTCCAGCCGAGCCAGGCCATCGATCGCGTTGGTGAGCGAGAGCGTGTCGATGGCATCACCGGGCTGGATCTCGTTGTCGTACAACTCGAGGAGACGACCATGATCACCCGTGCGCAAGTGGATGATCGCGTGGTGCCACCACAGATGGCGGGCGAACGATCCCTTGGTGTGGAGCACGTCGTCTCGACCCTCGAACCATGCCAGGCCGTCATCGGTGCGAGCCTGCATCTCGAGAACATGAGCAACGGCGTGAATCGACCAGAGGTCGGAGGGGTCGGCCTCGGTGGCGGACCGGCCGAGTCGTTCGGCGGTGTCGTAGTCACCCAGCTCCTCGAGGGCGAACGAGACCATGCCGTCGAGATAGCTGCGTCGAGGCACCGCTCCCCAGGCATCGATCGAGCGCCGACTCGACGCCAGCATGTCGGCGCAGCGCCCCTGGCCGAAGAGCGCGTAGTACTGCATGCGCAACGCGAAGATGTCGGTCGGCCAGCGATCGAGGATCTGCTCCCACCGGTCGATGGCGAGTTCGTTCTCACCGGCGAGCCAGTCGTCGAGCGCCTGCCGGTGCAGCGCTTCGCGCTGGTTCAGCTCGACATCGGCCAGGCTCTTTGCCACCCCCACCGCCCTCAGGTGGTCGCTGGCGGTGTTGGCCTGAGCGAGGAACAGGCCCATGACGATGCGGGCCATGGGTGCCGACGGCTCGGCGATCGCTTCGCCGAGGTGAGCGGGCAGCTCGGCGTCGAAGGTGACGAAGTCGTCGATCAGTCGCTCGAGCCGAGCGAGTGCGTCATCAGAAGGTGCGGTGGTGTCCAGTCCCCAGCGGTCGGTGCGTTGCATGTCGACGACGGTAATCGACGACGCCGATCAGCTCGACTTCGCGTCAGCATCGCAGCGCAACACGCGCTCGCTGCATCGTCGAGGAGTCGTCGGCCTGGGTGATCATCAGCGGGCGAAGGTGCTGCGATCGTCGACGAACGACTTGAATTCGAGGGCGTTGCCGGCCGGGTCGAGCACGAAGGCCGTCGATTGCTCACCGGGCAGCCCGGCAAAGCGGCGGTAGGGCTCGATGATGAACGTGATTCCCGCAGCCTTCAGCCGGGCGATCAATGGCTCCCAGGTCGTGGCAGGCACGAGCAGACCGAAGTGACGAGTCGGTACGGTCTCGCCGTCGACGGCGCCGGCGGCCACCGTCGGGTCGTGATCGGCGACGAGGTGGGCCACGATCTGATGGCCCCAGAGATCGAAGTCGACCCAATCGGTTGCCGAGCGCCCCTCGGGGCAGCCAAGGATCTCGCCATAGAACCATCGGGCCCGATCCAGGTCATCGACGGGGAACGCCAGATGAAAACGCGGACGAGAGATGGTCGGCAGCGGCCGGCCCTGCTCGATGGCGTCGAACACATCGTGGTCCAGATGATCGAGCGATTCGAGCACGACGTCGGCAAAGCCGAAGGAGGCTGCGCCTCGAGAGTGAGGCGCCGGAACGGCGATCACCGCCATCCCTGCCGCCTTGCCCGACACACAGCCGCTCACGGCATCTTCGAAGACCAGGCAGTGCTGAGGATCGATGCCCAGCTCGCGAGCGGTCACCAGATAGGGCTCGGGGTGAGGCTTGCCATGGTGATCGTTCTCGGCGGAGTGGATGACCTCGAACCGATCGGCGAGCGACAGGGCGTCGAGTGTCGCGTCGATCAGGCGCTGGTCTGACGAGGAGCACAGTGCCACCCGCAAGCCGCGCTCGGCGACGAGGTCGAGCGCCTCCGGTACGCCGGGGAGCGCCACGGCGCCGGCGGTGAGTTCGACCACTCGATCGACCACCATGGCGGCGACCTCACCGGCGCTCGGGCCACCCTCCCACGGGTGCCACTCGAACCAGCGCTTGGCCACGTCGGCCATGCGCACGCCCATGGTCAGCTCGAAGTCGTGGTCGGTCAGCGGCAAACCGAGCGCCTCGGCAGTCTCGCGTTCGGCAATGCGCCAACGCGATTCGGACTCGGTGAGGAGACCGTCCATGTCGAAGAGCGCGGCAGCAAGCGTGCGTGGGGCCATTTCGGCAGGCTATTGGGTGCGCATCGGGCTCAGATACGGGCTCTGGGTTGCCGGCAACGATCAGAAGGTGCCGACATTCCGGCGACGATCAGAGACCGGTGGCGTGTGGTCGATTCATGGCAACCGCGCTGGGCGTGACCCGGATGAACTCGGCCTTCACCCAGAACTCCTCGATGGAGCGAGCGTCGGAGTAGCTCATCCCCGAACGGACCCCGGCCATCAGCGAACCCACGAGCTTGCCGACCTCGCCTCGATACGGCACCGACCCTTCGACGCCCTCCGGGGCTCGTTGTTCGAAGTACTCGGCATCGATGGGCTCGCCCTCGCGGGCGGCTCGGGCCTCGAGCGCTTCGAACGACGCCATGCCGCGTACCCGTTTGACCAAGCCTCGATCGGATTGCTCGAGATCGCCGGGGCTTTCCTTGGTGCCGGCGAGCATCGAACCCATCATGACCGTGGACGCGCCGGCGGCCAGGGCCTTGGCGATGTCGCCCGACGCCCGAATGCCTCCGTCGGCGATGACAGGAACCAGTCGACCGTCGGCATCGGTGAGGCCGGCACAATCGTTGATGGCGGTGAGCTGCGGAACGCCGACGCCGGCGACCAGCCGAGTCGTGCAGACGCCCCCCGGACCCACACCGACCTTGACGGCATCCGCGCCGGCGGTGACGAGGTCTTCGGCTCCGGACCGGGTGGCCACGTTTCCCGCGATGACGTCGACCTCGGGATGGGCGGCCTTGATCTTGGACAGCACGTCGATGGCATGATCGGCGTGACCATGAGCGATGTCGAGCACCAGGACGTCCGCCCCCGCCTCGACCAGTGCGAACGAACGATCGAGTGCATCGTGGTCGGTGCCGACAGCGGCACCGACCAACAACACATTGCCCCGGGCACTCCTACCCGTTTGTTCCTTGACGCCGACGAGCGGATCAGCCGCCTTCACTGCTGCCACCATCGACGACTGCACGGCGATCGTGAGAAACCGGTGAATGATGCCGATGCCACCGAGGCGAGCCATGGCAATGGCCATCTCGGTTTCACAGACGGTGTCCATGTTGGCTGCGATGACCGGCATCCCGAGACGAATGCGCTTGGTCAGCGACGACTCGAGCGACACATCCGACCGGCTGCGGATACTCGACCTCCTGGGTACGAGGAGTACATCGTCGAAGGTCAGACCGGTTCGAATCGTGTCGAGGCTCACGATCAGTCGAGGCTAATCGGTTCATCCAGCTTCGTCTCATCGAACTCGACACCGTCGAGATCGAGGTCGTCGTCGCCTCCGGGCATGAGACCAACGGCGCGTAGTACGCGGTCTTGGATCTCCATCATGAGGTCGGGGTTCTCCGCCAGGAAGCGCTTGACCGCTTCGCGACCCTGTCCGATCTGTTCGCCGTCGTAGCTGTACCAGGCACCGGACTTCTTGACGATGTCTTGGTCGACCGCGATGTCGAGCAACGAGCCTTCTCGGCTGATGCCATGGCCGTACATGATGTCGAACTCGGCCTGGCGGAAGGGCGGTGCCACCTTGTTCTTGACGACCTTGACACGAGTGCGGTTGCCGACGACCTCGGCACCGTCCTTCAGCGACTCGATACGACGGATGTCGAGACGAACCGAGCTGTAAAATTTGAGCGCACGGCCACCGGGGGTGGTTTCGGGCGAACCGAACATGACGCCGATCTTCTCTCGAAGCTGGTTGATGAAGATGCAGATGGTGTCGGTCTTGTTCAGGTTGCCGGTGATCTTGCGCAGTGCCTGGGACATGAGGCGAGCCTGGAGGCCGACGTGGGTGTCACCCATGTCGCCTTCGATCTCGGCCCGAGGGGTGAGGGCGGCAACCGAGTCGATGACGATGACATCGATCGAACCGGACCGAACCAGGATGTCGGCGATTTCCAGCGCCTGTTCACCGGTGTCTGGCTGTGAGATGAGGAGCTCGTCGACGTCGACGCCGATGGCCCGGGCGTAGATGGGATCCATGGCGTGTTCGGCATCGATGTAGGCGCACTTGCCACCGTTGCGCTGGGCTTCGGCGACCACGTGCATGGCGAGTGTGGACTTGCCGGAGGATTCCGGACCGAAGATCTCCACGACACGACCACGAGGGAGGCCACCGATACCGAGAGCGATGTCGAGGGCGAGTGCACCGGTGGGGACCGAGCCGATGGAAAGGCTGCCCTTCTCGCCCATCTTCATGACGGCGCCCTTGCCGAACTGCTTCTCGATCTGGCCCATTGCCATGTCGAGTGCTTTGTCTTTGTCGACCATGATGTGTGTCTCCTTGTCGGCGCTTCGAGGTGCCGTCTGCTGGTTGTGCGGAACCGGGTTGGGGAGGGCCCGTTGGGTATGTTGAGCACCGTACTGATGGGGTGTGACACTGATGGGTGTGACAGTCATCAGCGAGCGGAGCGCTCCCCCCGGATTCAGCCCCGGGCCCGGACCTGGATTCAGTGATGACCCGCACCTACTGCAACGGGATCACAGCAGCGTAATTCCGAACATCTGTTCGGGCAACCATCCGGACTAGGATTTCTTTCGATGACTCGCTCTGGCGCTCACGGCGTTCGCTCTCCTCGTGCCCGACCACACCTCGTCACCGGTCGTCGCTGGGCACGATCCATCCTGCTCACCGGGCTGATCGGAGGCCTGGCGATGGTCTCGGCGTGCACCGACGACCCACCCGAACCCACCACGGGGGAGCTGCTCAGCGAACTCGAAGGCCGCGAGCTCACCGCCGCCGAGATCGCCCAGCGCGAACAGGTGGCACAAACACTGTGCCGCCTCGACGACCGGGTGCTCGTGGAGATCTGGAGCCAGCTGTCGGCGACGCAGCTCGAATTCCAGGACTTCGTCTTCAGCCGAGAGTGTGAGCGTCGGAGCCAGCTCTACGCCGAGGCCACCGGCCGCTTCGCCGTCGAAGGCAACTAGCTCAGTCGCGGAAGGGAGCGGCCACTTCGGCCAGGAAGCGGTCGAGCGTTTCGTCTTTCTGGGCCCCGGCACCGAGGGTGAAGTCGGGGACGATGAACTCGTCGACGCCGGCTTCGACGTAGGCCGCCATCTGCTCCTGCAGTTGCGATGGGGTGCCGATGACCGAGGGGCGAGGCATCGGGTTCGCCAGCATCTTGGCCGACTGTTCTTCGGTCTCGGTCATGAACACCAGGGCGACCGACGAGCGCTCCACGGTCTTGGGGTCACGGTCGAGGCGTTCGCAGTGCTCGTTCAACACACCGGACTTCTGCGCCATGATCTCGGGGGTCGACCAGACGTTCCATTCTTCGGCGTACTGGGCGACGAGGCGCAGCGTCTTCTTCTCTCCACCGCCACCGAGCAGGATGGGCAACGACCCGAGGGGCTTCGGCGAGAGTGGTGCGTCGACCATCGTGTAATGCCCTCCGGCGAGATCGAACCGCTGCCCATCACGGAGGCCGCGGATGATCTGGAGTGATTCCTCGAGCTTTTCGAATCGATCGGTGAACGTGCCGAACGGAATGCCGTAGGCGATGTGCTCGTTCTCCTGCCACCCGGAACCGAGCCCGAGCACGACTCGACCGTTGGCGATGTGATCGGCCGTGACCGCCGTCTTCAGCAGGACCGCAGGGTTGCGATAGGTGTTGCCGCACACGAGTGGACCGAGACGGACCTTGCTGGTGGCCTGGCCGAGGGCGGCGAGCACTGTCCATGCCTCGTGGATCGGGCCGTCGACATCGCCCTGGAACGGCATGAAATGATCGGCGAACCAGAGTCCGTCCCAGCCGGTGTCCTCGGCTCGAACGCCCGATCGAACGATCTCGTTCCAGTCGATGCCATTGCTGATCCAGTGAGAGAAGCGCATGGTTGCGGACCCTACTCGGGCTCCACTCGCCCGCCCAGCTCGACGGCGAGATGCGCATCCTCGTCGACGACCGAGCAAGGGGCGGCGCTCCGGACGACCTCGGCCAGACCCGCACGCCTGGGTCCTGCGTCGGGGAGCGACACCGCTGACGCTCTGGGACCCGAGTCGCGACCGGTGTCGACCTCACTTTGCACGCGGCGAGCCGGGCAAGCAGGATGCAACCGTGACTGGAACTGCTGCCGAAGTGACCAAACGCCCGTTGCCAACGGCGACGCCGGAGACCGCCCACTTCTGGGACGGCACCGCGAATCACCAGCTGTTGCTGCAACGGTGCGATGACTGTGCGAAGGCCTACTTCCCACCGCGGCCGTTCTGCCCGGCGTGCGGCTGTCGAGACGTCTCGGTGTTCGAGGCCTCCGGCAACGCCACGCTCTACAGCTATGTGATCAACCAGCGCCCCGGCCCGGGGTTCGACGGGCCGGTCGCCTTGGCGGTCGTCGAGCTCGAGGAAGGTCCCCGCATGATGACCAACATCGTCGACTGCGAGCAGACCGAGGAAGCGCTCCAACTCGACATGCCCCTGGTCGCGACCTACCAATCGTTCGTCAGCCCCGACGAGTCCGACGCCGCCACCCTGGCCTTGTTCCGTCCCGCCGCTGGAGGTGCAGCATGAAGCAGAAGTCCGTCGCCATCGTCGGCGCAGCAGAAACCACCAAGCTCGGCAAGATCCCCGACCAGTCGGTCATCGGCCTCCACGCCGACGCAGCGCTCAACGCGCTCGCCGACTGCGGTCTCACCCCCCAAGACGTCGACGGCGTCGCCACTGCCGGCACCAGCCCGACCGACGTCGCCCACTACCTCGGCATCACGCCCACCTGGGTCGACGGCACCTCGGTCGGTGGCTGCTCGTTCATGCTGCACGTGCGTCACGCTGCTGCCGCCATCAACGAAGGTCTGGCCGACACGATCCTCGTCACCCATGCCGAAAGCGGCCGCAGCCGTATCGGCGCCGGCCGATGGTCGACCGACCCGGCCAGCCTGACCGGCCAGTTCGAGAGCCCCTTCGGCCCCGGAGGGCCACCCACCCGATTCACCATTCCGTGGCTACGGTACGCCAAGGACTACGGGGTCGGCATCGAGAAACTCGCCAACGTGTCGGTCGTCCAGCGTGAGTGGGCTGCTCGCAACCCCCGAGCCAGCTTCAAAGACCCGATCACGATCGACGACGTGCTCGATTCCACCATGATCGCCACCCCATTCACGAAGCTGATGTGCTGCCTCGTCACCGATGGCGGTGGAGCCCTCGTGCTCACCTCGGCCGAGCGGGCCAAGGACTTCCCTCAGAAGCCGGTCTACCTCCTCGGCACCGGTGAGAGCGTCGAGACCCCGATGATCTCGCAGATGGAAGACTTCACGTCGTCCAAGGCGTTCCGGGTGGCCGGCGCCAAGGCGTTCGCCGAGGCCGGGATCACCCACGCCGACGTCGATCACCTGATGATCTACGACGCCTTTGCCCACCTGCCGATCTACGGGCTCGAAGACCTCGGCTTCGTCGGCCGCGGCGAAGGCGCCGACTACATCTGGGATCGCAAGACCGCCATCGGCGGCGAACTGCCGCTGAACACCAATGGTGGCGGTCTTTCCTACATGCACTCCGGGATGTACGGCATGTACGCGCTCCAGGAGAGCGTGCGCCAGATGCGAGGCACCGCACCCGCGCAGGTCGAAGGGGCCGAGATCTCGATCGCCCATGGTGTCGGCGGCATGTTCGCAGCCAGCGGCACCATCGTGATGAGCAACGTCGCCCCCTAGCCCCATCCCCATCCGAGAACGGCAGCAACCTGCGCGGCCAGGGGCCGAAAACGCACCCTGAGTCGCGCACGTTGCCGGCAGATCACCGGTCGTAGACTGTCGACATGGACGTCTCCGTCGTCGACTTCACCGCTGCTGATGCCCCCGCGGCCTTCACCCAGAGCCTGCTCGACACCGGCTTTGCCGTCGTGGTCAATCACCCGCTCGATTGGGCTGCGGTCGAAGCGCTCTTCGCCGAGTGGAACGAGTTCTTCGATCATCCCGCTCGCTTCGACTACACCCCCGACCCCGGCAGCCAAGACGGCTACTTCCCGCCGAGCGTCGCCGAGACCGCCTCGGGCAACACGATCCGAGATCTCAAGGAGTTCTTTCACGTCTACCCGTGGGGCAAGTACCCCACCGAGGTCAGCAGCGCCGCGCTCGACTATGCGCAGCGAGCAGCCGAGGTCGCCCGCACCCTGCTCGATTGGGTCGAGGCGAACACCCCGCCCGAGGTCGCCGAGGCGTTGTCCCAGCCGTTGTCGTCGATGATGGACGGTTCGACTCGGACGCTGTTGCGGATGCTCCGGTACCCACCGCTTTCGGGCGACGAACCCGAAGGCGCCGTCCGAGCAGCGGCCCACAAGGACATCAACCTGCTCACGGTGCTGCCATCGTCGAACGAGGCAGGACTCGAGCTGCTCGGAGCCGACGGCGAGTGGTTCCCGGTGCCGTGTGACCCTTCCTCGCTCGCCGTCAATGCCGGCGAGATGCTCGAACTCGCCAGCGGGGGCTACTACCCCGCCACCGTCCACCGAGTGACCAATCCGACGGGGCCGGGAGCGCTCCGACCCCGCATGGCCGCCCCACTCTTCCTGCACCCGGCCGACGAGGTCATCCTCGCCGAAGACCGCCGGGCGATCGACTTCCTCGATGCCCGGCTGGCCGAGCTCCGAGGCGGAGTCTGACCACAGCCACCGCAGTCGGAGAACTGGGAGAACCCAGGGCGGATACAGCATCGTTGCCCACGGCAAGGTCGGTGATTCGTGCGAGCATGGGGCCAACGACGAGCAACACGATCGATCAGCAGCGCTGTCGACGAGAAGGACGAACGGATGACAAACGGCGGAACCTGGAACCAGCGGGCGACAGCGGCAGGCCTTGCGATGGTCACGACGATCTTCACCACCGGCGGAGTCGTTGCCGCACAGGCCGACGGCCGCGACCAGGTGCCGCCGACGGTCGACGGCGAGGTCATCTACGTGCCGTGGTCACCAAGCGGCGACATCGGCATCACCATCGACGGTGATCTCGCCGACTGGGCCGATGTGCCCTCGTTCGTCACCACGACCGGGCCGATGCCGTCGGCCGACCCGGCGACCAACGGCGAGCTGACCTGGTCGATCGCTGCCGAGGAATCCCGGCTGTACGTGTCGGCGACGATCACCGACGATTCGATCATCGCCGGCGAGCACGGGGAAGGGTACTGGAACGAGGACTCGATCGAGGTCTACCTCAACGCGACCGACAATCTCGATCCGATGTCCTACGGGCCGGGGATCGCTCAGGTCCGGTTCAGTGCCGTCGACATCGGCAACACCGATCCGGCTGCCCTCACGCTCAGTGGCACCAACATCGAGACCTTTGCCGTGGAGGGATTCGCCTTCGCCACACCCAACGGATGGGGTATCGAGGGTGTGATCGACTTCTCCGAGTGGATCGAGCCGTCACACGGAGTCAGCCTCGGATTCCAGATGCACGCCAACGGGGCGTCGACGAGCGATCGGGATCTCAAGCTGATCTGGAGCGCCGCCGACGTCGACGACCTCTCGTTCGAGCGGCCCAGTGTGTTCGGCACGGCGGTGCTGTTCGAGCTCGGCCAGACCGATGTGCCGGCGCCCGCCGTGCGGGTCGAGCCCAGCGCAACGCCGAGCACCGAACCGGTGAGCCCGGCCGATGAGGAAACCGAGCCCGATCAATCGACCACGACGACCGCACCGGCCACCACGACCACCGATGCCGGCGAGGGCACCGAGCAGACCGAAGACACCGCCGTCGTCGACGACGCCGCATCGCCGATCACGACGACCGGCGACAGCGATTGGCGCGACTCCCCCCTGTTGTGGATCACGCCGCTCGCCTTGGGTGCCGCCAGCCTCGTTGCCTTCGCCGTCGAGCGCCTCCGCTCGTCGAAGGTCGAAGACGATCCGACCGACCCACCACTCGGATAGTTCTGCGGTGCTCGATCAGCTGGTCTCGGTCGAGACGACTTCGGCGAGGGACGGGACGCTCGTGTTGCGGCGAACCCAGAACGAGTCGGACCCCGCCCGGCGGGCCTCGATCGCCGGGCCGAGCCAACTCATGCCGAGCACGAAGACGAGGCCAGACACGAACAGGACGGTCGACTTCGCCCCGTACCGTTCGAGCGCCGGACCGACGACGGCGTAGCCGGCCGCCATGCCGAGGGTGGTGCCGACGCCGATCCCGGCGAAGGCTCGACCGAGCTTCTCTTCGGCGACGTTGCTGACGATCGTCAGCTCACCGAGAACCAGCTCCGGTCCCAGAGCGATGCCCCAGAGCAACCAGCCGAGCGGAAGCAACCACGGCGCTTCGAACATGACCCCGATGGCCGATGACACCGCATAGATCGGCGTTGCGAGAACGATGATGACCGGGAGCGGAAGCCGCAGGTCGGCACCGCCGAAGATCCCCATGCCGAGGGCGGCACCGATGCCGTAGGCGGCGACGGCCAGGCCGAACCATGACCCGGAGACATCGAGGTCGACCTCGTACCAGATGACGGCTGCGCCCATCACGCCGGCCACCGTGGCCATGACGAAGACGTTGTAGGCGACGAGCCTGCGCACGCCCCGCGTGGTGGCCACCACGCCCATGCCGCTCAGCATCTCACGAGTCTGCTCGCCGAGCGTTCGGCCTTCACGGCTCGACCGTCGAGCAGCGAGCCCCTTGTCGAGCCCGGGCAGCATGGCCATGATCGCAAACGAGATGATGAAGGCCCCGGCGTTCAGCAAGATCGCGGAGCGAGCGCCGACGAGCTCGACGGCAACGGCGCCGATGGCCGGCCCGACCGTGATCGACACCGCCTGGATCAGCCGCCGGATGGCGAGCACCTGTTGGAGGTCACCCTTTGCTTGACCCGGAACGAGTGCGTCGAACGATGGGTTGTCGAGCGAGCCCATGGCTCGCGCCAGCACCCCCAGACCGACCGCCAGCCAGATCGGATCGACGAGGAAGGCGCCGACGAGCAGGAGCCCACGGATGACTGCCGAGATCATCAGAACCAGTCGCCGGTCGAGCGCGTCGGCCAAGACGCCGCCGACGATCCCGAGAATGACGCCGCCGATGAGCTCGGCGGTGAACGTCAGCGACGTGGCGAGCGCCGAGTTGGTGCGCTCGAAGACGTACAGAGGCAGGGCCACCAGGGTCACCCCGTCGCCCGCCTCGGCCGCGAACTGTGACGCAACCATCCTGCGGAAGACCGGGCGCCGAAGTGGCGCAATCATCGAAGGCACCGAGCGCACGCTAGCGGTCGATGCCCGGGGGGACGAGTCCTAGGCGCCCGATAGGGCCGACTCCACGACGTCGAGCCGACCGACGACGAGGCCGTCGTGATTCTTCACGTCACGATCGTTCCATTCGGCGAGCGAGCGTCGCTCCTCATCCGACAGACGACCGGCGGCCACCAAGACGTCGAGCATGAACGGAGCGATGCCACGATCGCCGCCGTCGTCGATCTTCATGGCGAAGGCGGCGTTGCCGCCGACGTCGCCGACGACGAGCACCGCCTCGGCCCCGACCTTGGCGAAGAGGCGCCCGTTGGTGACCCGCATGAGGTCGGTGTCACTGCGGTGTTTGGATCCGCCGATCAGCTCCGGGTGCTTCGTTGCGGCGTCGATCATGCGACGACACGCCAGTGCCACGTCGTCGTCGAGTACGGCGGGGTTCGCCACTCGTGCGATGCCTTGGGCGAGGCGAGCGAGCGGCATCCGGAAGGTGGGAGCGCTGCAGCCGTCGGTGGCGAGTGACAG
Organism: uncultured Acidimicrobiales bacterium; assembly: GCA_963698395.1. GTDB lineage: Bacteria > Actinomycetota > Acidimicrobiia > Acidimicrobiales > SZUA-35 > JBBQUN01. The sequence goes on along the minus strand of CAVOQQ010000002.1, from coordinate 352,803 downwards.
CTCGTGGTCTTCGGCACCGGTGATGCGCTTGGTCGCGTCGTAGACCGCTCGCTGCACCGACCCATCGGGGTCGAGATAGGTGGCGGGGTCGACGTCGAGCTGTCGGGCGACGGCGAGAAAGCCGACGTGTTTCCCCGAGCAGTTCATCGATGCCCGCCGCGTCGCCTCGGTCGACCAGTCGGCGATCGGCTTCTGTGGTCCGCAGCGGAGCGCGTCTTCTTTCAGGTCGAGGCGCTCGAGCGTCGCCAGAACGCGCTCGACGTGCATGGACTCGCCGCTGTGCGACGCCATGGCGAGCGCGAGGTCACCATCGTCGAAGCCGAAGGCGTCGGCTGCGCCCGAGAGCAGCAGGGGCAGAGCCTGGAAGGCCTTGGTGGCGCTACGGGGATAGATCGGCTGGTGCGGATCACCGAGCGATGCCAGGACCGAACCGTTCACGTCGGTGGCGACCCAGGCGCCGCGATGGATGGACTCCACTGCGTCGCCCCGCCACATGCGAATGACCACGGGATTCGTTTCGACCATCACCCCGAGGATCGTAGAGCCCGGTGCGCGTGGCAACGCTGCGAAGGGACGAAGCAGCCCCGAAGACGTGACTCGGATGGGCGAAGCCCGGATTGCGAAGCAATCCACAGCAACAGAGACGAGCAGCCCCGGACTGCGGATGGGCGAACCCGGATTGCGAAGCAACCACAGCAACAGAGAACGAAGCAGCCCCGAAGACGTGACTCGGATGGGCGAAGCCCGGATTGCGAAGCAATCCACAGCAACAGAGCCTCAGCTCCAGAGAGTGACGTGCACGCTGGGTCGGAAGTGGGCGATGTTGGCGCCGGAGCCGGAGAGCATGGACTGGATGGCGCGTGGCGTTGCGACGAAACGGGCGAGTTCGGCCGCCGCTGGGCTGACACCCCGGTCGCGGGGCAGCGTGAGTACCGACCAGGTTCCCGTGGCTTGGGTGCCGGGTCCATCGATCCGCACGAGGTTCCCCGCCGCCAGGTCCTTGGCCACGCGATGCTCCGGCATGATCGACAGCCCCCGACCACCTCGGGTCTGGTCGAGCGCCGCTGCGTGGCTCTGGAAGATGCGCTGCTTGGTTTCAGGGATGCCGAGACCGCTCAACATGGCGTGCGCAATGCCGCCCTCCTCGATGGCCGATGGCCCGAGGTACCACGTGGCGGTAGCCAAGTCGCTCGGCGCCACCCGTCGGGCGCCGAATCGATGACCCGGCGCGGCCACGACCACCAGGGTGTAGCGGAGGAACTCGGTGGCGACGAGCTGGCCTTCGATGCCACGCAGACTCGGGCCGATGGCGAGGTCGGCGGCTCGCGAGGCGAGGAGTCCGGGAAAGTCCGACGACAGGTGGACCGCCATCTCGACGTCGAGGTCCTTTGCCCGAGTCGAGAACAGCTCGATGAGACCGGGGGCGCAGAGTTCGCCGAAGAGTGAAGACACGGCGAGCCGGAGGATCCGGCGTCCACTCGCTGCCGCCTTCACCTCCATCCGGGTCTGGTCTTGGAGGCCGAGCAGCTCGACGGCGCGAGTGGCCAGCCGGAGCCCACCGGGGGTGAAGGTGAGTCCCGACCCGGACCGGTGGAACAACTCGTCGTCGAGTTCCTTGCGCAGGGACGCCACGTGATTCGAGACCGCCGCTTCGGAAACTTCGAGTTCGACGGCGGCCTCCTTCGACGAGCCGTGGCGCACGATGGCAGCGTAGGTGCGCAGTTGTGTCGGGGTCACACACGACAACGTAGAAGACGTCTCGCCGCAAAAGCAGGTCACTTCAGCAATCGCTGTAGTCGGCGTTGACGGATCGACCGTCGAGGCGTGATGCTGCGTGAGAAGTGACGTTCGCCACACTGGCGAAGGCCAAGGGCAATTGGGGGACTCATGCAGGTACCTGCACCGTTCGAGTACGAACGAGCGACGAGCGTCGACCACGCCATCTCCTTGATGGAGCGATTGGGCGACGAGGCACGGGTGGTGGCCGGTGGGCACAGCCTGCTGCCGATGATGAAGCTGCGCATGGCGGCGCCGGAGTACATCATCGACATCAACGACCTGACCGACGAACTCTCGTTCATCCGATTCACCGACACCGAGGTCCGCATCGGTGCGCTCACCCGGCATCGCGAGTTGCTCGAGAGCGACCAGCTCGCCGCGGTGTTCCCGATCTTCCGAGACGCCGAGAAGGTGATCGCCGATCCGGTGGTTCGCAACCGCGGCACGCTCGGCGGCTCGCTCTGCCAGGCCGATCCGGCCGAAGACCTCTCGGCGGTGTGCGACACCCTCGACGCCAGCTGTGTGATCCGCAGCAGCGCCGGTGAGCGGGTCGTCTCGATGCACGACTTCCATCAGGGCCCCTACGAGACGGCGGTGGGCGACGGCGAGATGCTGACCGAGGTCCGCTTCCCGATCGTCGCGAACTCGTCGAGCGCCTACCACAAGGTGGAGCGGCGAGCCGGCGATTGGGCGGTGGCCTCTGCCGGGGCGTCGGTGACCCTCGAGGGCGGGATCATCACCGGCGGCCGAGTCGGACTCTGTGCGGTCGGTCCCAACCTCACCAACGTCGGACCGATCACCGATGCCCTCCGCGGCCAGGCCCCGTCGGAGGAGCTCTACGCCCGAGTCGGACAGATCGCCGCCGACAACGCCTCACCCAGCACCGACACCCGGGGCACGGCGGCCTACAAGACCCACCTCGCAAAGGAACTCACCATCCGATCGCTGCGCAAAGCGGTCGCACGAGCGAACGGAGACATTTGATGAACGTGACGATGAACGTCAACGGCGAAGACGTCACTCGAGACGTCGAAGCTCGCACCCTCCTGGTGCACTTCATCCGGGATCATCTCGGCCTCACCGGCACCCACTGGGGCTGCGACACCTCCAACTGCGGCACGTGTGTCGTTCTCATCGACGACGAACCGGTCAAGAGCTGCACCACACTCGCCGCGATGGCAGGAGGACACCGAGTGCGAACCGTCGAGGGGCTCGAGGTCGACGGTGTGCTCGACCCGCTGCAGGAAGGCTTCATGCAGTGCCACGGCCTCCAGTGCGGCTTCTGCACCCCGGGAATGCTGATGACCGCCCGGGCGCTGCTCGACGATCATCCGAATCCGTCCGAGGACGTCATTCGAGAAGCGATCAGCGGCCAGATCTGCCGTTGTACCGGCTACTCGACCATCGTGCGGTCCATCCAGTGGGCTGCAGCCAAGGAATCCAGCGTCACCATCGGAGCCAGCGCATGACCATCGCCGAACCACGCCCGGGCTCCGACGCCCAGAACGACAACCTCGTTCCCACCCCTGACGACAACCTCAATGACCACAAGCCCGTCGGCTACGGCCGCATGCTTCGCAAGGAAGATCCCCGACTGGTCCGCGGCATGGGTCAGTTCTGCGACGACGTCCAGCTCCCGGGCATGCTGCACCTCGCCATCCTTCGTTCCCCGTTCGCTCACGCCAAGATCCTGAGCATCGACACGTCCGCTGCCACCGCCCACCCGAAGGTGAAGGCCGTCATCACCGGTGCCGACCTGGCCGAGCAAGGTCTGGCGTGGATGCCCACCCTCTCCAACGACGTGCAGGCCGTGCTCGCCACCGACAAGGTGCGGTTCCAGCACCAAGAGGTCGCGTTCGTCGTGGCCGAGGACCGCTACTCGGCGCGCGACGCGCTCGAGCTCATCGACGTCCAGTACGAGCGCCTCGATCCGGTGATCGACGTGCGCAAGGCACTCGCCCCCGATGCACCGATCATCCGCGACGATCTCGAGGGCAAGACCGACAATCATTGCTTCCACTGGGAGACCGGCGACGCCGACGCCACCGAGGCCGTCTTCGCCGATGCCGACGTCGTCGTCACCGAGGACATCGTCTACCCCCGGGTCCATCCGGCGCCGATGGAGACGTGCGGCTGCGTCGCCGACTACGAGCGGGTGTCGGGCAAGCTCACACTCTGGAGCACCACCCAGGCGCCGCACGCGCACCGAACCGTCTATGCCCTCGTTGCCGGACTCCCCGAACACAAGATCCGCATCATCGCCCCCGACATCGGTGGCGGCTTCGGCAACAAGGTGCCGATCTATCCCGGCTACGTGTGCGCGATCGTCGCCTCGCTGGTCATCGGCAAACCGGTGAAGTGGATGGAGGACCGAACCGAGAACCTCGTCAGCACCGGTTTCGCCCGTGACTACATCATGCGGGGCGAGATCGCGGCGTCCAAAGACGGCAAGATCCGTGCCGTTCGCACCAGCGTGCTCGCCGACCACGGCGCCTTCAATGGCGTTGCGGCCCCAGTCAAGTACCCGGCCGGCTTCTTCGGCGTCTTCACCGGCAGCTACGACCTCGAGGCCGCCCATGCCAGCATGGATGCGGTCTACACCAACAAGGCCCCTGGCGGGGTCGCCTACGCCTGCTCGTTCCGTATCACCGAGGCGGTGTATCTGGTCGAGCGTATGGTCGACGTCCTGGCGTACGACCTGAAGATGGACCCGGCCGAGCTGCGACTGAAGAACTTCATCCAGCCCGATCAGTTCCCGTACGAGACCAAGACCGGCTGGGTCTACGACTCGGGCAACTACGAGCCGACCATGCGCAAGGCCATGGCGATGATCGGGTACGACGAGCTCCGCAAGGAGCAGGAGGAGAAACGTGACCGGGGCGAACTCATGGGCATCGGCATCTCGTTCTTCACCGAGGCCGTCGGTGCCGGGCCTCGCAAGGACATGGACATCCTCGGCCTCGGCATGGCCGATGGCTGCGAGCTTCGCATCCATCCCACGGGCAAGGCCGTCGTTCGCCTTTCGGTGAAGACCCAGGGCCAGGGCCACGAGACCACCTTCGCCCAGATCGTCGCCGAAGAGATCGGCATTCCGCCCGACGACATCGAAGTCATCCATGGCGACACCGACAACACGCCGTTCGGCCTCGGCACCTACGGCTCGCGTTCGACCCCCGTGTCGGGTGCGGCTGCGGCGCTCGTTGCCCGCAAGGTGCGAGACAAGGCGCAGATCATCGCTTCGGGAATGCTCGAGGTGTCGGTCGCCGACCTCGAATGGGACAAGGGTTCCTTCAACGTGAAGGGCGACCCGACGAAGTCGGTCACGATCCAAGACATCGCCATGAAGGCCCACGGGGCCGGCGATCTCCCCGAGGGAGTCGAGGGCGGCCTGGAGGCACAGATCTGCTACAACCCCGAGAATCTGACCTACCCCTTCGGCGCCTACATCTGCGTCGTCGACATCGACCCCGGCACGGCGGAGGTCAAGGTCCGCCGATTCGTCGCCGTCGATGACTGCGGCACCCAGATCAACCCGATGATCATCGAAGGCCAGGTGCATGGCGGCCTCACCGACGGGGTCGGTATGGCGCTCATGGAGATGATCTCGTTCGACGAAGATGGCAACTGCCTGGCCGGCTCCTTGATGGACTACCTGATTCCCACCGCCATGGAAGTGCCGGACTGGGAGACGGGCCACACCGTCACCCCGTCACCCCACCATCCGATCGGGGCAAAGGGCATCGGGGAATCGGCAACCGTCGGCTCGCCACCGGCGGTGGTCAACGCCGTGGTCGATGCGCTCAAGCCCTTCGGCATTCGTCACGCCGACATGCCGCTCACCCCATCGCGGGTGTGGGAGGCGATGCAAGGCAACCACACGCCCCCCATCTGAGCTCGGCGGCACCGACGCCCGAGTACCCATCCGATCTGAGAGGATTGTCCGATGACCACCGCGTCACGAAAGGTTGCCGAACGAGTCGCCGAGCTGATCGCTCAGCGGCGGCCGTTCGTGCAGGCGACCGTCGTTCGCGCCCAGTGCCCCACCTCTGCCCGTCCTGGCGATGCAGCCGTCGTCGCCGCCGACGGCACCATCGAGGGGTTCATCGGTGGCCAGTGCGCCGAGGAGTCCGTGCGTACGACCGCCCTCGACGTGCTGGCCACGGGCGAACCGGTCCTCCTCCGGATCCTCCCTGACGATGGCATCCAGTTCCCCGAGAGTCCCGGGGCCCAGACCGTCATCAACCCCTGCCTTTCCGGTGGGGCCATCGAGATCTACCTCGAACCGAAGCTCCCCTCACCGCGTCTGTGTCTCGTCGGCGCCACCCCGATCGCCGAGGCACTTGCCGTGCTCGGGCCGCAGTTGGGCTTCGACATCGTGTCGAGCGGGAACAGTCCTGGCGATCCCACCGGCGCATCGGCCGTCATCATCGCCAGCCATGGCCGCTTCGAACACGAGACGATTCGCGCGGCACTCGACGAGGGTGTCGGCTTCGTCGGTCTGGTTGCGAGCGGAGTACGGGGAGCCGCGGTCCTCGACGAACTCGAGCTGTCGGTGGCGGAACGTTCGGTCGTCCACTCCCCGGTCGGCATCCACATCGGCGCTCGCACCGCCGAGGAGATCGCCATCTCGATTCTCGCCGACGTCATCCGTGCCATCCGACTCGATGGACTCGAGCCGGCCAAGTCCGAGACGGTCGAGCGTCCGATCTCGGCCATCGATCCGATGTGCGGCATGACCGTCACGGTGATCGACACCACACCTCACCTCCGGCACGAGGGCGACGACTTCTGGTACTGCAACCCTGGCTGCCGCACTCGTCACGCCGAGGAACTCGCGGCCGCCACATGAGCCCCGGCTGCACGACCCCGGGGTCCGCCACCCACCATGACCTCCGCTGAAGCCAACTCGCTGCCCTCGCTCGGCGAGCTTCGCCAGTGCCTCGATGCCGTCGACTACCTGGTCGACGATGGTCTGGCCATGGCGCTGTTCCTCGGCATGTCATTGGGACAACCGGTCTTGCTCGAGGGTGAGCCAGGGGTCGGCAAGACGGCGGCGGCAAAGGCGCTCGCGGTCGCGCTCGACACTGCCTTCATCCGGCTCCAGTGCTACGAGGGCATCAGCAGCTCCGAGGCGCTCTACGAATGGAACTACCCGCGCCAACTGCTGTCGATTCGCCTGGCGGAGGCGACCGGCGACGCGGTCGCCGAGGCCGACCTGTTCGACGAGTCGTTTCTGCTCGACCGCCCGTTGCTGCAAGCGCTCCGCCACGATGGGCCACGGCCACCGGTGTTGCTGATCGACGAGATCGACCGGGCCGACGACGAGTTCGAGGCGCTCCTCTTCGAGTTCCTCGGCGAGCAGACCGTCACCATTCCCGAGCTCGGAACGGTGCGGGCGAAACAACCACCGATCGTGATCCTCACGTCGAATCGCAGTCGCGAACTCCACGATGCGCTCAAGCGTCGCTGCTTTTACCACTGGATCGACTACCCCGACACCGCAGCGGCAGCAAACATCGTGCGACGCCGCGTGGCCGGCAGCAGCGAGTCGCTCGTGCGGGCGGCAACCGCATTCGTCGACGAAGTGCGAGCACTCGAGCTCGACAAGGCCCCTGGCCTGGCCGAGGCCATCGATTGGGTCTCTGCGCTGAAGCTCCTCGGCGTGAGCGAGCTCGATCGCCCCACGACCATCACCACCCTGGGCTCACTCGCGAAGACGCCGGACGATGTCGCACTGATCCGAGCACACGTCGAGGCGGGCTCGCCACCATCGTCGTGAGCGACCTGTTCGCCGGGGTCGACCGAGCCGAGTTCGTGGCGGCATTCGCCGACCGACTTCGCCGCGTCGGCATCCCGGTGCCACTGAGCTCATCGGTCCGCTGCGCCGAGGCCATGGCCGTCGCCGGGCCCATCGCTCGCAACGATCTCTACTGGATCACGCGGGTCAGCTTCGTCTCACACCACCAGCACCTGTCGACCTTCGACGCCCTCTTCGATGCTCTCTTCGACACCACCAACGACATCCGCAACCTCACCAAGCGCGGCGACACGGCGGCAACGAGTTCGGGTGACGAGGAGCACCGTCGCCGAGTCGACGTGAAGGGTGATGCCGTCGCCGGCACCGGTCTTCCGTGGGCGACTCGACCGACCGTGGTCGATGACGCCGACGACGGCGACAACTCGCCAACGCTCATTCCGGAGCTGCGGCCGTCGGCGGTGGCCCACGACGCCGAACGTCCCTTCGATCTCCTCGATGAGGCCGAGCTGATCCGAGTCGGCACGCTGCTCGAGACGATGCTCTCGGTGCCGACTCGCCGAAGCCGTCGCCATCGAGTCGCCCGAACCGGTCGACGACCGGAGCTGCGTTCCACGCTGCGCCAGGCGCGACGCACCGGTGGCGATCCGCTGCGACTCGACCATGCCGCACCGATGCGGCGCCCGCGACGCGTCGTGGTGCTTCTCGACGTGAGTGGCTCGATGGAGTCGTTCGCCCAGGCCTACCTACACCTGACCCGGGCACTCGTGACTGCCGGCCAAGCCGAGGTCTTCGCGTTCGCCACCACCATCACCAGGATCACGCCGGCGCTCCGCCACCGCTCACCGGTCGAGGCGATCGACCGAGCATCGGCAACCGTTGGAGACCGCTTCAGCGGCACGAGGCTCGCCACCAGCCTCTCGACTCTCATTCGGCATCCTCGCTGGGGTGGCTTCGTACGCGGCGCCATCGTGGTGATCGCGAGCGACGGTTGGGACACCGACCCGCCTGCCGACCTCGACCGTGTCATGGCACGAATCGACCGCCTTGCGCACCGGGTCGTGTGGGTCAATCCTCGACTGGCCGCGCCGGGCTACGAACCCCTCGTCGGTTCGATGAGCGCCGCACTCCCCTATTGCGACGCGTTCGTGTCCGGCCACTCGCCGGCATCACTCACCCAGTTGGTCGAAGCGATCAACCACGCGACTTCGAGGTGAACCAGCGGCGATCGGCGACTTGGGGCTGGATCGGCGCTCACGCTTCCGGTCGACGGCTTCGTGTCTCGCCATGGTCGAGCACGATCCCGACGACGCCGGGCACGTCTCCGGGCGGCGGTGCCGCGAGCCACTGAAGCCGGTGCTCGGAGCCGCCGAATCCCGGGTGTGTTTCGACGACATCGGGCGCCGGGTCGAACACGATCTCGAAGCGGCCGCACCGCACCGATCGATCGCCGGGTGCCATCGCCGATTGGTCGACATCGGAACGGATCACGCGCACGAGTGGCGGTCCGGCCGAGCCGCCACCGATCGACAGCTCGGCAACCGGCTGCAGCGCATCGGCAGCGCTGCCTCCCCGGCCCTCGGGTCGGTCGCCGAACTCGACATCGATGTCTGTCTGGCCGCCCGGCATGAGCGCGAACCACCCAACCTCGTCGCCAGTGCGCCAGTGCGCCACCAGCGGCGCGTACTGGTCACGCGAGAAGGTCGAGCGCCGTCCGGACTCGACACCGATCATCAGATCGGGGCCAATCACACTGACCGCTGTGGTCGTTCGGAACGTCTGCACATGACGCCGGATCGAGGTCACCGGCCGCAGCTCGATCGAGGGCACCACGACGCCGGCGACCATCGAACACAGCGGCCAGAGCAGCAGATCGTGGATGTGGTCGGTCTCGCTGGTGAGCACCGCCGGCAGCGCCCGCCGATCACCGGCCAGGGCGAACCACAGGCCGAGTAACGACACGTGCCGATCGAGCCCGAAGCCGTAGCTCCTGATGTAGGGCCCGGCGATGGCGACCAGTCCGGGGTGGTAGAGCTGCGACACACGCTCACCGATCCCGGCGAGCAGCCGTCTGCCGGACTCGCGAAAGATCGGAGACGGGGCAAACCCGAGCCAGAGCCCGGCGACCATGAGATCGATGCCGTCGTAGGTGGGCGAGTTGTACTCGTCGACGTCGCCGTAGGTGTCGAACCGAGCCATGATGGCCGCGACTCGTGCCTCACCCTGTTCGAGCACGGCGGCTCTGCCGGTCCGCGTCCCCACCCAGCCCTGGAGCCAGGCATGCATGAGATTCGGATTGGTGTACCACCGCGGGATCCGGTCGGCGGGTTCGCCATCGACCGCCTTGCTCACGGCGTCCACGATTCGACCGGCGAGGTCGACGGGAAGCTGGGGCTCGTACTGCTCGATCGCGACAGCAAGGATCACACCCAGGAACTGGCGCCAGTTGGGGTCGTAGTGCACCCATTCGACGGCGTCGGCCGGCGGCGGCCGTTCGCCGCGGGCCACCTTGAACGTGCCATCCCAGGGGTTGCCGTCGAGGGGATACTGATGCTCCAGCACAGACTCGAGCGCAGCGACCGCCCGCGAGCCGTTGCCTGCTCCGAGGTCGACCAACGCGCCGAGCGCCGTCTCGCGGATCAGGTGGACCGCATCGGCGTGAGCGGCCAGGCCCGGAACGGCGCCAGGGAGCAGACGCTGGAGTCGCACCTCGGGGTCCCAACGCTCTTCGACGAGTCGTTGGACCGTGGCGTCGATGGATTCCATCGATCAGCCGACGAGGAGCCGCCGCAGCAGGTCGAGCAAGGTGATGGCGGAGAACTGGCGGATCCGTTCGCGGTCGCCGGGCAAGCGCACGGTGGTGGCGACGGCCCCCTCGTCGGAAGCCACCGCGAGACACACCGTTCCCACCGGCTTGCCTTCGGATTCGTCGGGGCCGGCAACGCCGGTGGTGGCGAGGCCGATGTCGGTGCCCATGGCCCGGCGAACACCCTCGGCCATGGCGACCGCTGCTTCCTCGGTCACCACCGGCCCCTCCGGAACACCCAGGAGTTGGAACTTGATGCGCGGATCGTAGGCGACGACGCCGCCGGTGAAGGTGGCACTTGCTCCCGGGACCGAGGCGATGCGTCCGGCAACGTACCCACCGGTGAGCGACTCGGCGACCGACACGGTGAGACCGCGCTCGATCAGGGCCCGAACGACGACTGCCTCCATGTTGTCGTCGTCGTAGCCGAAGACGAGGTGTCCGATGAGCGGCTCGAGCACGGCCTGTTCGGCATCGAGCATGGCAACGGCCGCCGGCTCGTCGGTCGCCTTTGCGGTGATTCGGACCTTGAGCCCCTCGACCCCCGAGGCCAGGAAGGCGATGGTGGGATTGCCGATCTCGTCGAGCTCGACGATGCGGTCGGCAAGGATCTCCGCCAGCCCCGACTCGGAGGTGCCCCACGTGCGCAGCACTCGGCTGCGGATGACGGCTTGCTCACCCGAACGAGCGACCAGATCGTCGAGGATGAACCCTTCGACCATCTCCTTCATCTCATAGGGGACACCGGGAACGGCGTAGATCATCCTCTCGATCGTGCTGCCATCGTCGGCACGGACCGTGACCGGGCAGCGGAGGCCGGGCGCCGTTCCCGGTTGTTGCGGAAGGGTGATCGCGCCGACCGGCACCATCGCCTGGCGCAGATTGTTCTCCGGCATCTGTCGGCCCCGACTGGCGAACATGTCGGCGATGCGTTCGACGATCGCTTCGTCTCGAACCAGTTCGACACCCATGAGGTCGGCGATGACCTCGCGAGTCAGATCGTCCTGCGTCGGGCCCAGCCCGCCACAGCAGATGACCGCATCGCTTCGAGACAACGCGAGCTCCATGACCTCGCGAATCCGAGCCGGGTTGTCACCGACCTTGGTCTGATAGTGCGAGTCGAGCCCCACCAGTGCCAGCTGTTCGCCGATCCACGACGAGTTGGTGTCGACGATCTGTCCAAGGAGCAGTTCGGTTCCGACGGCGACGACTTCGACACGCATGTCCGCAGGCTACTGGTGGTGCGCCACCGGCGACAGACCGACAGGTTCACGCCCCCGCCTCGTGTGATCCGTCAGCGCTTTCGCGATTCCAGCGCCCCGGTGGTGCTCATGGCGTCGCGACCGTCGAGGAGGTATTGGACGGCGGTGACGACGGTGAACGCCACGGCGACATACAACAGGACGTCGGCCACCCACAACGCCCCGTCGAGCAACGGCAACATGGCAGCCGCAATCGCAATCCCCTGGATGAAGACCTTGTACTTGGCCGAGCGGCGTGCCGGAATGGCGAGGCCCCGCCGACTCCAATACGACCGGTAGACCTGGATGCCCACCTCGCGCACCAAGATGATCAGCATCGGCCACATCGGGAAACGGCCGATCTCGACCAGCGCGAAACCGGCGAGCAAGACCACCAGCTTGTCGGCCAGCGGATCGAAGAACGCCCCGAACTTGGTGGGGGCGGCATTGCGGGCGAGCTTGCCGTCGAAGAAGTCGGTTGCCCCCATCGCCCATCCGAGGGCGAAGTTCAGCCACGTGGGGTTGTCGTCGAGGATCAGGAGGGCGAGCACGGGAGCCAGCAGGAACCGGCTGATCGTCAACACGTTGGCCGCGATCGCGGCGCGCGAGCTCCCGATCAGATCGACGGGTGGGGCAGTGGCGCTCACGAGACGGCCGCCTCACGGTCTTCACGGAGGTCACGCTCGACGGGTCGGGCGTCGAGATCGGGGCCCTCGGCGTTGGTGATCTCGACGCTGACGAACGAGCCGACGGCCAGCGAGTCGGGCACGCGGATGATGCCATCGATCTCGGGAGCCTCTCGGTGCGATCGGGCCTCGCCCGGGGAATCAACGAGCACCTGCAGAGTCTGGCCGATGAGATCGTCTCGGCGCTCGGCGGTGATTCGATCCTGCAGCTCGACGAGCTCGGCGAGTCGTTCCTGTGCCAGACCGGTCGGCACCTTGTCGTCGAGGTCGGCAGCGTACGTGCCTGCTTCTTCGGAGTACGGGAAGAAGCCGCACCAGTCGAGCCGGGTCTGTTCGACGAACTCGATGAGGGCGTCATGGTCGCTCTCGGTTTCACCGGGATAGCCGACGATGAAGTTCGAGCGGAAGGCAGCGTGGGGCTCACGAGCCCGGATCGCCTCGATGCGCTCGAGGAAGATCGACCCCTCGCCCCAGCGCCGCATCTTTCGCAGGAGCGGACGAGATACGTGCTGCAGCGACAGGTCGAAATACGGCACACCGGTGCCGCAGATGGTGTCGATGAGCTCGTTGCTCAGATCGGATGGGTAGAGGTAGAGCAGCCGGACCCGTTCGACCATGTCGGCGACGGCCTGCACGAGCGGAATGATGTTGCGCTCACCCTTGCCCTGATCACGGCCATAGGCGGCGAGGTCTTGGGCGACGAGCACGATCTCACTGGCCTGGAGTTGCTCCACCTCGGCCAGGATCGCCTCGATCGAGCGGCTTCGCTGTTTGCCTCGGAACGACGGAATAGCGCAGAAGCCGCAGTTGCGGTCACAGCCCTCGGCCACCTTGATGTACGCCCACGGCGCATTGGATCGAGGACGGGGCAATTCGAGCAGGTCCATCGCCGGGACCGATCCACCCGGCGCCGACCCGGAGCGACGGGTGGGACTCAGACCGACGAGTACGCCGGTGTCTGCCGGCGCAGGGGCGGTGAGAGACACGCCAAAGCCGGCGACGCGATCGATCTCGGGAAGCAAGTCGGCCAGCTCATCGCCGTAGCGCTCGGCCATGCACCCCGTGACGACGATCTCCGACCCTTCACGACGCAGGTCGTCGAGCGAGAGGATCGTGTCGATCGACTCCTGCCGAGCCTCCTCGACGAACGCGCAGGTGTTGACCACCACGAGGTCTGCTTGGTCGGGAGCATCGGCGCGAACCATTCCGTCGGCAACGAGTGTGCCGAAGAGCTTGTCGGAATCGACCTGGTTCTTCGGACAGCCGAGCGTCTCGATGAAGAACGTCTTGACTGGCGCTGGAGGGTTTTGTTCAGGCACGGTTCGTCAAGCCTAGGCCACCGCCCGGTGAGTCCCGATGGCGAACGGTCAGCCCGCCAACCGGGCGAGCGCCCGACGGCGGCGACGCAACTGCTCGGCGAGCGCTACCACGATCGCCACGAGCGCCACGAGCGCGCCGATGATCAACCACTGCTGCCACGACGAGCCGCCACCGCTGATCACCATGGGGCCACTGATGGGCAGCGGTGCCGGAGCCGTTCGGTCGAACTCGAAGGCGTAACCGAGCTCGACCCGGTCGGCATCGAGCGAGAGGAACTCGTAGCGAACGCGATAGATGCCCTCGAGTTCCAGCGGCTCGACGATCAGGTCGAACTGCTGCGGGGTGACGGTGGCGACGCTGATCGCGAGCTCGGCACCGTCGGGTCCTTGGATCGACGGCACCAGCTCGGTGATCGGCTCGTCGAAGACCAGTTGGATGCGCTCGATGACACCCCCTGCCGGCTGACCGGCGACCGGCGATGATGCCAGCAGGTTGGCGTGGGCGTCGGCCACCGACACCATCGGCCAATTGGTCAGCAGGCCAAGCGCCAGGACGGCCATGAGCGGCACGAGCCCGCGAACGGCGATCACCTCTCGTTGGATGCAGCGAACCACCGCACCATCGTGCCCGACTTCGAACCGCTTCGGCGGCCGCTCAGAACTCGAGTACGAGTCCGGCGGTCTCCCAGGTACAGCTGACGAGGCGCCCGGTGCCCGAGAGGGTCACGAAGGCGGTTCGCCGATCGTCGCCACCGAAACAGATGTTGGTCGTGAGTGGATCGGGGAAGGGGATGTGACGGTGCCCACCATCGGGGCTCACGACCGTGATGCCGCCGTTGCGAATGGTGGCGACACAGACGTTGCCCTCGCCGTCGACGGCGAGCGAATCGAACAGCGGCCCACCCTCGGGGTCGGCCAACACCTCGCCCCGGTGCTCGGGGCCGTAGTAGTCGGCGATCTCGCCCGGCCCCGCCAACGACCACTGGTAGAGCCGCCCCTCGTAGGTCTCGGCCACGTAGAGCCGCGACCCATCGGGCGACAGGCCGACACCGTTGGGGGCCAGCAGCGGATAGACGACCTCTCGTACCTCGGAACCATCGGCCTTGGCGTAGTAGAGACCGCCCCGGTCGCGATCGCGTGGGCGATTCTTGCCGTGGTCGGTGAACCAGAAGCCTCCGGTCGAATCGAAGACGAGATCGTTCGGACCTCGCAGACCATGACCACCGACCTCGGTGTAGAGGTCTTCGACCTCGCCGGTCTCGATGTCGACCCGCTGGATCTTTCCGCCGGTGTAGTCGTCTGGCTGATTGCCCGGCAGCAGGAGCCCGCTCACCTCGTGCCACTCGAAACCGCCGTTGTTGGCCACGTACACCTTGCCGTCGGGACCCATGGCCGCACCGTTCGGTCCACCACCGCACTCGGCCACCACATCGACCGAACCATCGGCAGCCACCCGGGTCAGTGTCCCCCGAGCGATCTCGACCAGGAGCACCGATCCGTCGGCCATGGCGATGGGACCTTCCGGGAAACGCAAGCCGGAGGCCAGTTCGATGAGGTCAGGGGTGGTGCTCATGTTGCTCCAAGGTCGACAGGGCCTCGCGGGCTCGTGATGGTTGCGCTCAGCATCGGTCGATCTGACGCCTCGACGCCAATCGTCACACCCAACGCACCGAACATCGCCGCCAATCGGTCACTCGCCGGCGATGACACGGCAAGTGACTGGAGCGAGGCCCCGCCGGGCAGGGTCGACGAGGGATGGGGCGTCGATCCCCACTCGATCAGGAACGGCTGGGCGCCACCGTGCTCGGCCGGATCGGGCACGGCCAGTCGCCACGAGATCCGCACACCGTCGGGCCGCACTCGCGACATCGAGATGATGCCTCCAGGACGGAACCCGGTCGCCGCCACGATTTCGACGGCCGCCTCGAGATCGTCGACCGACAGGGCGAAGGTCACGAGCCGTGCCTGGTTCGGCGGAAGCTCGTCGATCCCGAACGAGCGTGGGGACGCCGGTGCCGGCTGGCCGGGATCGGGACCGATCAGTTCCAGATACGTGGTGTCGCCGACGGCGCCGGCCAGACCGACCAGGGCATTGCGGGTGCCCCGCCCATCGTGGGCGCCCCCATCGACCGCCTCGACACCGCTTCGTTCGAACCACCAGCGTCGTAGCCAGTCGAGGTCGGTCGCGGCGAGGACGAGATGATCGATCTGTGTTGCCATGCGCTTTTCTAGGCGGCTTCGCTGACGTAGCTCAAGACGAGGAAGGAAAAGAACACCGTGAGCAACACGATGCCCTCGACCCGTTCGAAGCGACCGCGGGTTCGCATGGCGACGTAGGCACCGACGCAGACGACCACCATGAAGCCGACGTCGATCGTGGTCAGCGACGGATCCAGGATCGGGCCCTCCCCGAGGACCGCCACCACGCCGCCGACGGCGAGTGAGTTGAACAGGTTGGATCCGAGGAGGTTGCCGACGATCAACTCGGTTTGGCCGGCCCGAGCCGCTGCGAGCGCGGTCACGAGTTCCGGCAGCGAGGTACCGATGGCGACCAGCGTGACCCCGACGAAGCCACCGCTGACGCCGAGTTCGTCGGCCAATCGCAAGGCACCCCACACCAGGATCCAGGCCCCACCGACGGTGATCGACAGACCGACGAGCGTACGCAACGACTCGGTCATGGCGCTGAGGTCGCCGTCACCCGCCAGTTCCTCGACCTCTTGCGTGAGTTCTTCGACGTCGTTGCCACCACCCCTGATGATCCAGAACAGGAACCCGCACAGGACCACGAGCAGCGCAACGCCGGGCAACAGACCCATCTCGAGGCGAACCACGACGGCGAAGAGGAGTACCGCCGCCAGCGACAGTGGCGCTTCCCGCTTGAGCACTCCGGCGGTGATGCCGATGGGCAGCACGAGGGCGGCCGAGCCGAGGATGAGCGAGAGGTTGGCGATGTTGGAACCGATGACGTTGCCGATGCCGACGTCGATGTCGCCGTTCAACGCGGCGATGCCCGACACGAGGAGTTCCGGCGCGCTCGTGCCGAAGCCGACGATCACCGCCCCGACCACGACCGGCGGGATCTTGAAGATCAGCGCGAGCCTCGTGGCGCCCGCCACGAACTCGTCGGCAGCCTTCCAGAGGCTGCCGACACCCACGAGAACGGCGAGAAGCGCGAGGAGCATCAGGGCAGGCTAGGGCCGGGATGCGGCAAGGCGGCCGCTCGTCACCGTGGCGCTCATCAGGGAGTGCGGTATCCCGGAGGCGGTGCGAGGGCCGGATCGAACTCGCCATCGAGGTCGAAGTCGTCGGAGGAGTCGGGGGCACTGCCGAGGCGTGATGCCAGTGTGTCGTCGTCGTCGAAGATCGAGCGAACCGGCGGCGAACCCTCGTCGGCAGCGGAGGTGTCGGCATCGGCATCGGTCGGCTCGAAGAGCGACCGATCGGGAGCGGTGACCTCACGAAGGCTGATCTCGTCGGCGGGAGCCGAGCGTGCCGGGGCGCTGTCCGACGCGATCGGCGCAGCTGCCGGAGTGGCGGCGGGAGTGGCGGCGGGAGCGCCCGCCGGCGGATTGGCGGCGTCGCCGGCCCCGGAGGGTCGCATCGCCACCGGCCAGCGACCGGCGTCGAGATCGTCGGGGGTCATGAGGACATCTCGCGCCTTCGACCCGATCGAGGGTCCGACGACACCGCGTTCCTCGAGGAGATCCATGAGTCGACCGGCGCGGGCGAAGCCGACACGGAGCTTGCGTTGGAGCATCGAGGTGGACCCGAGCTGCGAGCGGACGATGAGCTCCATCGCTTGCAACATGAGGTCGTCGTCGCCCTCGTCGCCCGTCGTACCACCGGGAATGGCGGCGGCCGCCTCGGAAACCTCTTCGCCCTGCACTCGGCTGTCGAAGACGACCTCCGGTGCTTGCTTCTTCCAGTGCTGGACGATCTCGTTGACCTCGAGCTCGGTGACCCACGCACCTTGGAATCGGGCCGGCGTGCTGGTCGATCCATCGAGCAGCAGACCATCGCCCTTGCCGACGAGCCGCTCGGCACCCTGTTGGTCGAGCACCACCCGCGAGTCGGTGAGGCTGGAGACGGCGAACGCCAACCGGGCGGGCACGTTGGCCTTGATCAGGCCGGTGATGACGTTGGTGGAAGGACGCTGGGTGGCGATGACGAGGTGGATGCCAACGGCTCGGGCCTTCTGAGCGATGCGGCAGATGGACTCCTCGACGTCTCGCGCCGCGACCATCATGAGGTCGGCGAGCTCGTCGAGGATGATGACGATGTAGGACATCCGTTCGTAGTCCTGCATCTCGCCGTCGGGACCCATGCGAGGGGCGAAACGGCCCTCGTCGACGGCTTCGTTGTAGCCATCGATGTCTCGCACGTGCACGTCGGAGAGGAGGTCGTAGCGGCGCTCCATCTCACGGACGCCCCACGCCAGCGCATTGGCCGCCTTCTTGGGATCGGTGACCACTTCGGTGAGCAGGTGGGGCAAGCCCTCGTACTGGGTGAGCTCGACTCGCTTGGGATCGACCAGGATCAGGCGGACCTGATCGGGTGTCGTTCGCATCAGGAGCGAGGTGAGCATGGTGTTGATGCAGCTCGACTTGCCGGAGCCGGTCTGACCGGCAACGAGCAAGTGCGGCATCTTGGCGAGGTTTGCCATGACGGTCTTGCCGGTGATGTCGCGACCCAGCGCCACCTCGAGTGGATGGGTCGACTTGGCGGCCTCCTCTGAGTACAACAGGTCGCCGGCGGTGATCATCTGGCGACGAACGTTCGGCACTTCGACGCCGATCGCCTGTTTGCCGGGGATGGGAGCGAGGATGCGCACATCGGGCGTGGCCATCGCATAGGCGATGTCCTTGTGGAGGCTGGTGACTCGATTGACCTTCACCCCAGGCCCGAGCTCGAGCTCGAACCGACTGACCGTCGGGCCGACCACGACCCCGATGAGACGGGTTTCGACGCCGTGTTCGGCAAGGGCGTGTTCGAGCTGGCGTCCGGTCTTCTCGACGGTCACCCGGTCGACCTCTTGACCCTCGCTCTGCACGAGGATGTCCATCGATGGCAGATGCCACTCGCCGTCGGAGGCCTGCGGCGTGATCAGCGAGGGATCACTCACGGGCACCGGCGGGGCCGGCACCTCGATGACCGGCGCCGGGCCCGACGCCGCCCAACTGACGGGCTCACTCGCGGGGGCCTCGGCGTCGGTGTCGGCGTCGATCACCGGCACCTCACCGGTGGGGCGATCGGCGTCGGTGACGAAGCCATCGACCGTTGGCTGGCGCAGATCGATGTATTGCTCCTGGTCGAACAATGCGACGGCGTCGCCGCTGCCCCAACCATCGGCGGAGGTGCCGCCGGTCGGCACCGGCGTATCCGGGAACTCGAGATCGAGGAAGGCGGCCTTCTTCTTGCCCGACCGCTTCTTCGGTGCCTCGTCGGCATCGGCGGTTGCCTTCTTGGCGGCTCGCTCGGTCTTCGCCTCGGGACTGCGAGAAGCCTTCCACCAGTCGAGTACCTGATCGCGCAGGCTCGAACCGCGTTCGGCCAGCACGTCGGCCGCGATCCCGAGCGACAGCGAGGTGAGGATCACCAGTGCGACCAGCACCATGGTGACCGCGATCACGATTTCACCCCAGTAGCCGAAGTAGCGCTCCATCGTCCCGCCGATGTTGACGCCCAGCCAGCCACCGGCGCCCGACAGGCGCTCGAGCGACGACTTCCATCCTGGCCGACCGCCGAGGAGGTCGAGCACGGCAAAGAGCGCGAAGCCGAGGAGGAACCACGAGATGACCTCACCTCGGGGGCGCGGTGCCCGCTGCTTCGCATCGACGGTGCGCAACCGCTGGAAGCCGGCGAGCGCCAATCCGAGCGGCAGGATGTACCTCGCCAGACCGATCAGTGCACCCATTCCGAGGGCGAGCCAGCGTCCGACGATGCCGGTGGCAGGGGTGTACAGAGCAAGGCCGAGGAAGATGCCGAGCGAGAGGAGGATGATCCCCTGCACTTCGGCCCGCTGATCTCGGGCGCGACGAGAAGACCCCGAACGGGTCTTCGATCGTCCACCCGCAGCCCCCCGACCGGAACGTTGAGTCCGATTCGATGTAACCACAGTGGCGTCACTCTAGCGGGTTGGGCTGCCACGTTGAGGGAGCTGACCGGATCGCTCTGGATCAGCAGCTTCGGGACAGATCGGTGAGCGGAAGATTCCTGCAGGAGCAGCGGTGCGTGGGGCCCGGCACCAGTTGGAGGAACTGGGCGCTGGCCGGGAGACGATCGGCTCGCATTTCGGCGTAGTACTCCAGCCAGACCACGATGAGGTCTCGATCGAGATGGTCGAGGTGAATCGGCCCGAGCGTGCAATCGAGGTCGGCGACGACCTCCGCCAACGGTTCGCCGGTGATGGCCCGGGAGGCAACCGATCGCACCAACCCGAGCGAGATGCTCAGCGGCAAGTCGGTGACCACGAGTTCGGGTAGGTCGAAATCGGTGAGCCCGATCGTGTAGGACCAGCCGCCCGGCGTGTCGGGATCTTCGGCCACCCCCTGCACGAAGAAGCCGTCTACCCGCACGGCGAGATCGATCCCTCGCATGATCTCTTCATCTGAATAGCCGTCGCACTTGATGCACATGCCGACATCGTGACGACGAGGTGTGACAGCGGTGGCCCACAGCGGTTCTGTGCCTCCGGCAGCGGAGGTCAGGGTGCCAGCCCGATGTGTTTCGCCATCAGGTCGACCTGGCAGCGAAACAGCGGCTCGGCCTCGTCGAAGGTGTTGTGGAACGTCCCGAAGAGCTCGAAACTGATCAGGCCGAAGATCAGCGCCCAGGCACCCAACCCGTTGAGGAGGCGTCCTCGATCGACGTCGCCCGGCAGCGGAGCAACGAGAGCATCGAGTTGGTCGGAGAGCACCGGATCGAGGGCCCCGACCGGGGCGAGGCCGGGGTGCTCGGCGCCGGCAGGCCCGAGCGCCGCCTCGAGGTCGACGAGCAGACCGAGCATCAGCCGGGGCACCCGGGTGGCCGGATCGATCGTGTCGTCGGGTGCTGCATAGCCGGGGATCGGCGTGCCGTAGACGAGGGCATATTCGTGGGGGTGATCGACCGCCCAACGACGGGTGGCCCACGCGATGTTCCGCCAGCGGCCGAGCAGATCGGACCGCTCGACAGCCGACTCGGCTGCCTCGACCGCCTCGCCGAGGGCATCGTAGGCGTCGACGATCAGGGCGGTCAGCAGCGCATCCCGACTGGGAAAGTACCGATAGAGCGCCGACGACACCATGCCGAGCTGGCGCGAGACCGCTCGCAGCGAGAGCGCCTCGGCACCCGTCACGGCCAGCTGGGCCCGGGCCACGGCCTTGATCTCCGCCGTCAGTTCCTCGCGTGCTCGATCGCGCAGGGTGCGCGCCGTCTTCGGCTTCTTCGGGTTCGCACCCGCCGTGGAGGAGGTTGCGGACTCCACGGACGTTGCGGACTTCACGGACTTCGCCTTCTTCGGTGCGGCCATGGGTCCATCTTGGCGTCCGACGAGAGCAATGACAACAAACGAGAGCACCGCTCTTGACAAAGGATCACGACTGGTTCAGAGTGCAAGTCAAGAGCAGTGCTCTCGTATCAGAGCATTGATCGCACAACCGAATGAGGAGCAGGAAATGGGTACACACGTGATCGTCGGAGCCGGACCGGTCGGGTCGGGAACCGCACAACGACTGGCCGCCATGGGCCACGACGTCAAGGTGGTCACTCGATCCGGCAGCGGACCGAGCGGCACCGGCATCGAGTGCCTCGCCGCCGATGCCACCGACTCCGACGCGCTGGCGAAGCTCGCCGCCGGAGCCGACACGCTCTACAACTGCGCGAATCCGCCGTATGACCAGTGGGCCACCACCTGGCCGCCATTGGCCGAGAGCTTCCTGTCTGCAGCCGAGGCGAGCGGTGCCCGCCTCGTCACGATGGGCAACCTCTACGTGTACCCGGCGGGCAGCTCGCCGATGTCAGCGACCACCCCGCTCGATCCGCCGAGCAAGAAGGGAGCCATCCGAGCCACGATGTGGCGTGAGGCGCTCGCGGCCAACGATGCCGGTCGCATCCAAGCGGCCGAGGTTCGGGCGTCGGACTTCTTCGGCCCCGGGGTCGGGGCGAACGGCCACCTGGGTGATCGCGTCGTTCCCAAGGCCTTGAAGGGCAAGAACGTCTCGTTCATCGGAGACCCGCACCAGCCGCACAGTTGGAGCTACATGGGCGACGTCGCCGCAACGATGGCAACCGTCGGCACCGACGAGCGAGCCATGGGCCGTCCGTGGCATGTTCCGACGTTGCCGCCGATGACGGCGCAGCAGATGGTCGATGCCATCACGAACGCCGCCGACGTCGACCCGGTCACGGTTCGGTCGATTCCGCCCCTGGTACTTCGGCTCGCCGGCCTGTTCGTGCCGGCGATGCGCGAGCTCCGCGAGATGCTCTACCAGTTCGACGAACCGTTCGTGATCGAGGCAAGCGAGACCGAGGCCACCTTCGGCCTCACGGCCACCCCGCTGGCCGACCAGATCGAGGCCACCATCGCCTCGTACCGGTAGTCGGCACTCAGTCGCCGGCGAGCAGCACCTCCGACACGCCGGGCAAGGGCAAACCCAGCGACCGCGCCCGGCCGAGGTCGAGACGAAGGTCGAGCGGTTGGTCATCGAGCTCGGCCGCCCGGGTGACGTCGATGCGATCGCGGGCATCGACACCCCAGTGAGCGAGCAAGCGCCGAGCGAACTCCGCTCGACTCATCGCCTCGCCACCGGCGACATTGATCGGACCGGAGACGTTCGTGTGCTCGAGGGCCAGATCGAGCAGCGCCGTCGACAGGGCGTCGATCCAGACCGGCTGACGAATGGCGTCGCCCCACAGCGACAGGCGCTCACCCCGATCGAGACGCTCGATGAACCCGGCGGTCCCGCGGTCGATGCTGGCAATCCCATAGATCAGCGATGTGCGGACGACCGACGCCGATGGCAGCGCCGCGAGCACGGCTCGCTCCCCCGCCGCCTTCGACTCGCCGTAGGCATTGATCGGCGTTGGCGCCGCTGCGTCGGCGTAACCGGGTGCGTCGGGGGCCAGGCGCCCGTCGTGCACGATGTCGCTCGACACGTGCACGAGGCGTGCGCCGATCAGGCTGCAGGCTCGAGCAACCGCCGCCGCACCCACCTCGTTGACCGCAAAGGTGTCGCCCTGGCCGGGGTTGGTTGCTGCGGCCGAGATCACTGCGGTCGGCTCGACCTCGACGAAGAGCGACCGAACGGCGACGGCATCGACCAGATCGAGCGCACGCCATTCGGCTCCACCGATCGTCGACGGATCAGGAGCCGAGCGAGACACGGCCACGACTCGGTCGACGTCTCGCTCGAGCGCCAGCGGCACCAACCGGTGCGCCAGATAACCCGACCCGCCGGTGATGAGGAGGGTCAGCGCTTGCCTTTGGTGTTGGGTTGACCGCCGTTGTCGTCTTCGAGGCCCTCGTGCGCTCCCAGAACGACCGGCACGATCATCGGGCGAAGGCGCGTGCGGTTCGAAACGAAGCGACCCAACGCACGCCGTGACACACGCTCGAGGTGCTGGCGAGAGAACTGGCCGTCGCTCAGCGCCGACTCGATGGTCTGCCGCACGCTGTCGGCTGCATCTTTGCGAAGCTGATCACCCTCGGCGCCATGGACCCAGCCACGAGAGATGATCTCGGGAACGCCGACGATGTGCCCGTGCGGGCCCTCGATCGACACCGAGACGACCGCCGACACGAAACCATCGGTGCCGAGCGTGCGACGCTCGACGATCACGCTCTCGTCGAGATCGCCGACCTTGCCGTCGACGTAGATGTACTCGGCGGGAACCGAGTCGCCGCGCACGATGCCCTTGTCGGTGAGCACCACCGAGTCGCCGTCCTGGCAGACGATGACCCGCTCGGGCTTGGTGCCCATCCGGGTGGCGAGGCGGGCGTGCTCGGTCAGATGGCGGTACTCACCGTGGACCGGAATGAACCACTCGGGCTGCACGATCGAATGCAACACCTTGAGTTCCTCGGCCTTGGCGTGGCCGGTGGCGTGCACACGAGCGGTACCTGAATGGATGACCGTTGCCCCTCGACGGATCAGTCCGTCGATCGTTCGCGACACCGAGGACTCGTTGCCGGGAATCGGGTGCGACGACAAGATGATGACGTCGCCGTCGGTGATGGTGAGCCACTTGTTGTCACCCGACGCCATGCGAGACAGCGCCGCCATGGGTTCGCCCTGGGAACCGGTGGAGATCACGCAGAGATCTTCCGGAGCGATGTCACCGACCGAGTCGATGTCTCGCAGCTTCGAATCCGGGATATCGAGCAAGCCCATCTTGCGGGCGAGCGCCACGTTGTTGTTCATCGACCGACCGAGCGTGGCGACGGTCCGACCATTGGCGATGGCGGCGTCGGCGATCTGCTGTACCCGGTGGATGTGCGACGCGAAACAGGCAACGACGATGCGACGGCCGACATTCGCCTGGAAGAGATCGTGGATCGACTGGCCGATGGAGGTCTCCGAGTCGGAGAAACCCTGCTCCTCCACGTTGGTGGAGTCGCAGAGGAAGAGGCGGACACCGTCGTCTTTCGCCATGTGGCCGATGCCGGCGAGGTCGGTGAGACGACCGTCGACCGGGGTCATGTCGAGCTTGAAGTCACCCGAGTGGAGGATGACGCCCTGCGGGGTGTGGAAGGCCGTTGCGAAACCGTGTGGCACCGAGTGGGTGACCGGAAAGAACTCCATGTCGAACGGGCCGACCTGGATGCGGTCGTTGTCGCTCACCTCGATGAAGCTGGCCCGCTTCATCATGCCCGCCTCGTCGATGCGGTTCTTGGCCAGTCCGATGGTGAGTGGCGAACCGATGATCTGGAGCTCGATGTCTCGCAGCAGATGACTGAGCGCCCCGATGTGGTCCTCATGGCCGTGGGTTGCCACGACACCGATCACACGACTGGCGTTCTCACGCAGCCAGGTGAAGTCGGGCAGAACGAGGTCGACGCCGGCCATGTCGTCGTCGGGGAACATGAGTCCACAGTCGATGAGCATGATCTGCCCATCGACCTCGATACCGGCGCAGTTGCGCCCGATTTCACCGAGACCGCCGAAGAAGACGACACGGACGTCGTTCGAGTTGGTGGGGGTGTTCGTCGGTGAGGTCGATCCCTTGGCCGCCATCAGAGCGACCGACCGAGACCGGCGAGAATCGCTCGCGCTCGATCATCGAGGTCGTCGGGGGCGAACCCCATCGGAGGCCGGCAACCGCCGACTTTGACACCGAGCAGGTTCATCATGGCTTTGCTCGGAACGGGGTTGGGAGCGTCATCGGATCCTTCGAAGTCGAATGAGGGAATCATCAGGGCATTGAGTCGGGTGGCCTCGGCCACCTTGCCCGCCGAGTAAGCGGCGATCATGTCGGCCATCTCCTGGCCTGCCCAGTGGGTGGCGACGCCGATGACGCCGACGGCGCCGACGGACAGAAACGGGAGCGTCAGGCTGTCGTCTCCGGAGTAGACCTCGATGCGGTCTGGGGCCTTCGCGATGAGCGACGCCGTTCCTGCCGGGTCTTTCGCAGCGTCCTTGACGCCGAGGATGTTCGGCACCTCGAACAAGCCGAGGAGCGTGGACTCGGCGATCTTGCGGCCGGTACGAACCGGAATGTCGTAGAGCAGCACCGGCTTGTCGGTCGAGTCGGCGACCGCCCGGAAGTGGGCGTCGATCCCCGCCTGAGACGGGCGGTTGTAATACGGCGTGACGCTCAGGATGCCGTCGGCTCCCGCATCGGTCGCCCGCTCGGTGAGATCGACAGCGGCCTGGGTGTCGTTGCTGCCGGCCCCCGCAACGAGCGACGCGTTCGGAATCGCCTCACGGACCGCTTCGATCAGCGCGATCTGCTCGTCGTGGGTGAGCGTGGCCGACTCGCCGGTGGTTCCGGCGACCACGACGCCGTCGTTCCCGTTCTGCACCAGATGTCGAGCGAGCGCCTGCGCCGCGTCGAGATCGAGGGTGCCGTCCGCAGCGAAGGGTGTGACCATCGCCGTCAGGACGGTTCCAAAGGTGGGCATCAATGACTCTCCGAAGCTCGGTCGATTCCGAGCGTGCCGAAGAAGTCTTCGTGCAGCTCGAACCAGACGGTGTGGTAGGACTCCATGATCGGACGGGTGAACCACTCCTGCTGTCCGGCTCGCACGTTGGCCAGAGCCGTGTCGAAGCGACCGCTGTAGATGCCGAATCGCTCCAACGAGTCGCTCAGCTTGGCAACGAGCGGCTGCACGCCGGCGTCGAGCCCGGCCAGCTCGTCGATCACGGCAGCGTCGTAGACCTCGTCGGCGTGGTCGTTGATGACCTGCTCGCCGTCGACGTCTTTGACCTGCCAGCGGGTGCAGAGCGCCAACATCTCGGCATTCAGGCCCTTGAAGGTCTCATAGCACTCGGTGGCCAACGCTCGGGCGCCGGCGGCGTCGAGTTCGACAGCCATCAGGCGCTCACCCTCGGCCTTGCCCTCGGCGGTCTGCATCCAGAAGGCCGTGCGACCTTCCCGGAACTGAGCGAAACCCGCCTCGGCGAGGGATTCGAGTGCCGCCTCGACCGCCGATTGATCGACGCCATACAGGTTGGCAATCGCGTCGGGCTGGGTTCGACCCTTCAGTCGAAGACCTTGCAGGGCGAGCAGCTCGATGTCAGAAGCGTGGGCCATGAACGCTCAGGCTAGTCCGTCGAACCGACGATCCGAGGACGAACCATTTGCTTCGCTCGCCTGCCCCAACCCGAATCACTCGCTTCGCTCGCCTGCCCCAACCCGAATCACTCGCTTCGCTCGCCTGCCCCAACCCGAATCACTCGCTTCGCTCGCCTGCCCCAACCCGAATCACTCGCTTCGCTCGCCTGCTTTGCGCTGCAAGATCAACAGATACACGAACGCGCCCATCAACGAGAACGTGAACCACTGCATCGCATACGACAGATGTGAACCCTCATCGAGCGGGGGAAGCGGCACCGGCTCGGGCAACACCGGCTCCCCGACCGACTGTGCCGGCGCAGCGAAGGCACGATCGGGTTCGGCCATCTCCACCCACATCGGGGCCACCGGCCCATCGATCAGATCCGCGTCGAACGCGCGCTCCATGATGGCGGCGACATCGAGGCGGGGCACCCGGAACGTGTCGCCGGTATCGGTTCCTCCCAGTGCGGAGGACTTGGTCTGCGACGTGCGCAACCAGCCGACCAGCGGACCCGCCGCAGGCTCGGCTGCCACCTCTTCTCGAGTGAGGAAGCCTCGATTGACCAGCACGTACAATCCGGCGTCGGTTCGGTACAAACCGACCACCCAGTCGCCGGCGGCTCCTCCCTGACTTCGATTGGCCACCCGAACGATCTCGGGGTCGACGAAACGGCCGGTGTCGGTGATGGCGGTGAACTCACGTTCGGCTACCGGGCGGGCCAGACCAGCCTCGATCGACACCGGGTTCGCCTCGGATTGCGCAGCGACCTGGGCGTTGGTCACACGCCGCTGATCGAGCCGGTCGAGCTGCCAGAACCCGAGCCCCACCATGATGACGATCACTGTGACGGCGAAGAGGTGCGATGCGATCCACCCCGGCCGACGCAAGAAATCCCAACTGCGCTCCCCGGACGTCCTCGGCTGAGGCGGCAGTTCCTCGTCGGCAAAACGATCAGCGGCGAGGGCCGAACCGTTCGTCGCTTCTGCATCGACAGTTGGCGGGGTTGACACGACCGAACTCTACCCCTGGCGCCGGCGATGGGAGACCTCGCGGCAGGTCAGGACTCAGGCTCGACGGCTCGACGGCTCAGCGGCTCAGCGGCTCAGCCCAAGCGTCGTTCCGAGGGCGACGAGGAGCCCGTCGACTTGGCAAGGACCGGTGACGGGTGGGAGCTGCAGCGTGGCGATGCCGTGGATCCACGTGTGCACCAGCAGTGCAACGTGCTCCGGATCCCGCGCATCGCCCTTGGCCATCAGGATGTCGGCAACGGCCGACACCAGTTTCGCAAAGACGACACGACCGTCGTCGACCCGGCAGACCTTGTCGAATCGATGGTCCATCAACACCCGGTAGATGCCCGGGTACTCGCGAGCGAACTCGATGTAGGCGGTTCCGCTGCACAGGAACCGATCGATCGGGTCGTCGGTCGGATCGACCACGCCAGGACCGAACACCGCCACGTCGAAGCGATACCAGCACCATTCGGCGACGGCCTCGAGGAGGGCCGCATGGTCGGCGAAATGGCGGTACACCGCCGTGGGCGAAACGCCGGCGCCTGCCGCAATCGCTCGCAGACTGACCTGTTCGAACGAGCCCTTCTCGATCAACAGATCGACCGCTGCCGCCAAGAGTCGGTCCCGGGTGGTCGCGGTCGGCGACGCCGTCACCGCGCTGTTCGAGCTGACCGGAAGCTCGATGTCGGCTGGCAACGGCATGACCCAACCCTACCTCGGACGAGGTTTCGGTTGACAAGTGTGCACCAAACGACTTGTCTGTGTTGACACTTGTTAACTCGATTGCGAACGGACCAGCCACATGACCACGCTCGATTCGAACACCAACGCCTCGGCCGAGGGCTTCACCAATCCCTACCTGTCGGGCGCAGCCGCCCCGGTGACGAACGAAGTCACCGCCTTCGACCTGCCGGTGACGGGTACCATCCCGGCCGAACTCGAAGGCCGATGGCTGCGCAACGGCCCCAATCCCATCGAGGCAGTCGACGCATCGAAGCATCACTGGTTCCTCGGCGACGGCATGGTGCATGGCCTCCGCCTCCGTGGTGGCAAGGCCGAGTGGTATCGCAACCGCTACGTGCGGGCCGACCACGTTGCCGACGTGCTGGGCGAAGAACGTCCCGGCGGACCGGCGTTCGGCGGCCGGACCGCACACGGACCGAACACGAATGTCGGCACGTTCGCCGGCAAGACCTGGGCCATGGTCGAAGCCGGCGGAACACCGACCGAGCTCGGCTACGAGCTCGACACCATCGCTCGCAATGCCTTCGAGGACACGCTCGAGGGCCCGTTCTCCGCCCACCCGAAGTTCGATCCGGCCACCGGCGAGATGCACGCGATGTGTTACGCCTGGCCCGATCTGTTCACCGATCGAGGCCTGTTCCTGCACTACGTCATCGTCGGCCCCGACGGCAAGGTGTCCAAGACGCTCGAGATCCCCGTCGACGGCATGCCGATGGTCCACGACATCTCGATCACGCCCAACTGGGCGCTGGTCTATGACCTGCCCGTGACGGTCAACCTCGACATCGCCGGACAGGGTTACCCCTTCCCCTTCGCCTGGAACGACGAGTATCCGGCCCGAGTCGGCCTCGTGCCCCGCACCGGCCCCAAGGCCTACGACGCCGGCGCCATCGTGTGGTGCGATGTCGAGCCGTGCTACGTCTTCCATCCGCTCAACGCCTACGAAGACGCCGACGGTCGGATCGTCGTCGATCTGTGTCGCTACGAGCGCATGATGGACACCGACCGTCTCGGTCCCTTCGTCGAGAAGATGCCGACGCTCGACCGCTGGACGATCGACCCCAAGACTCGCAAGGTCACCGAGGAACGCATCGATGACCGGGCGCACGAATTTCCACGACACGACCCGCGCGTCGGCACTCGGGAACATCGCTACGGCTACACCGCCGGTCTCGTCACCGTCGGATCCGGACCGACCCAGACCTTCGATCACACCGCCATCTACAAGACCGACGTCACCACCGGAGCGGTGGCCAGCCACGACTTCGGGGCGGGCAAGGGCGGCGCCGAGCCGATCTTCATTCCGAAGGAAGGCTCCACCAGCGAAGACGAAGGCTGGATCCTGTCGATGGTGCACGATCGCAACACCGACGGATCAGAACTCCACATCATCGACGCTGCTGCGTTCACCGAGCCGGCGGTGGCTGTCATCACGATGCCCCAGAGGGTCCCACTCGGTTTCCACGGCAACTGGTGCCCCGATTCGTCGTCGCCTCCGCCCGCCGGCTGAGACTCGCTCCGCCACGCTGCTCGTGTGCCATCCTGCTTGTCCGCCAGCCTGATCGTCCGCCGGCCAGATCGTCGACGGTTGGCAGAGCCCCGGATGCGACCTCCGGGCACCGTCGATGATCCGAGTGCGAGGTGAAGGCCACGGCTCGTGCAACACTGGCGCCGGTGAGCGAGTCTCGATTCTTCCGTCCAGGACATCCCCCGGCCAAGCCCTTCGTCACCGTGGCGATCGCCGTCTCGATCGCCTCGCTGATCGCCGGCTGGGTCGGTGACGCGATCTGGGTCGAGTTGGTCGACTCGTATCCGCTCCTCCTCATGGCGCTGACGCCGCGCAACCGCTACCTCGCGCTGGTGAGCAACGAGGTCACGACCGTCAGCTACTACGTCGTCGGATTCCTTCGGCTCGTCGCCTCCGACCCGATGAACTATCTGCTCGGCCTGTGGTTCGGTGACCGGGCCATTGCGTGGGTCGGTCGGAAGTCGAAGACCTACGGTCCGCTGATCGACGACGGCGCGGTGTTCTTCCGCCGCTACGCCGCTCCGCTGATCTTCCTGATGCCGAACAACATCATCTGCGCCCTGGCCGGTGCGAGCGGGGTGAAGGTTCGCACGTTCATGGTCGCGAACATCACCGGCACCATCGCTCGTCTCGTTCTCGTTCGACAGTTCAGCTCGTACTTCGAGTCCGAGATCGGCGGCATCACCGATTGGATCGGCCGGTACCGCACACCGCTGCTGATCGTCTCGGTCCTCGCCGTGCTCTGGACGGTGTTCGGTGAGTTCCGGGGCGACAACTCCGAACTGAAGAGTCTCGTTCACCTCGAAGACGAACTCGATGAACTCGCCGACTCCGACGAGGCCAACGATGCGGGCAGCGAAGCCGGACGCTCCGGCGATGCGCAGAGCGGTCCCGATTCGGGCACGTGACCGAGATCGGCCCCAGGGGGCTTCCCCTTCGACGAGCGGCGCGGGTGATCCTGTTCGATCCGAGCGACCGGGTGTTGCTCGTCCGGTTCGCCTGGCCCGGCGGCTCGATCTGGGCGATTCCGGGCGGCGGCATCGAGGTCGACGAGACGCCCGAGGAAGCTGCCGTGCGAGAGATCGCCGAGGAAACCGGGCTTCCGCACGGCCCGCTCGCCGGCCCGGTGTGGCTCCGGACGGCCATCTTCGATCGCATGGCCGGCTACGACGGCCAGCACGAGCACTACTTCACCGCGCGGGCCCACGCCACCGAACTCGCGCCGTCGATGACGGCCGAGGAACTGCGGGCCGAGTTCCTCCACGGTGCACGATGGTGGTCGATCGATCAGGTCGAGCGGGGTGGGTCACAGTTCGCGCCGCAGGCACTCGGATCGCTGCTGCGCCAACTCGCCACCAACGGTCCTCCAACCCGTCCGCTCGCCATCGGCAACTAACCGTTCGCTGCGCTCACTTCCGGAGATGCTCGCTGCGCTCACAACATCCCCGCTCCACGAACCGTTCGCTGCGCTCACTGACGCCGTCAGGCGATCCGATCGATGGCACCGACGATGTCGGCGATCACGTCGTCGGTCTCTTCCAGCCCACAGCTGAGGCGGATCGTGCCCATTCCGATCTGTGCGTCGGCGAGTTGATCCTCGTCGAGGATCGCGTGCGTGGTCGACGCCGGGTGGCAGGCCAGGGTCTCCGGGCCGCCGAACGAGACGGCATGCACCGCCAGCTCGAGTGCCTCGATGAACGACGTGCCGGCCGCGAATCCGCCGGCCAGGTCGAAGGTGACGAGCCCGCCGAAGCTCTCGAGCTGTCGGCGGGCCAGTTCGTGTTGGCGATGGGACTCGAGCCCCGGGTAGCAGACGGCTTCGACGCCCGCATGGGCTTCGAGTGTCTCGGCGAGGGCGCGAGCCGTCGCTGCCTGTTGCCGCAGGCGCACGGGAAGCGTGCGCAGTCCCCGCAGACCGTTGATGGCTTCGGCCGGTGACGCGCACGCCCCGTGCAGATTGCCGAACCCAGAGATCCAGTCGATCAGATCCTTCTCGCCGGCGACCACGCCCAACAGCGCATCGTTGTGACCGCCGATGCCCTTGGTCGCCGAGTGCAGCACGAGATCGATCCCGTGCGAGATGGGCTGTTGACCGATCGGGGTCGCGATCGTCGAATCGACGAGCGTGAAGGGCCCCTGGATCGCACCGAGTTCGTCGAGGTCGACGAGATCGAGCCGAGGATTGGCGGGCGTCTCGGCGATGACGAGGACCGTCCTGCCTGGGATGACCGCACCGGCAAGCGCTCCAGGCTCGGTCCCATCGACGAACGTGACGTCGATCCCGAAACGTGGACAGGCATTCTCGAGAAACGCCCGGGTGCCGCCGTAGAGCTGGCGGGCGGCAACGATGTGGCTCCCCGTCGAACAGAGGGCGAGGATGACCCCGGTGACCGCGCCCATCCCGGAAGCGAAGGCCCGAGCCGAATCGGCCCCTTCCAGCTCGGCGATCGCCTGCTCGAACGCCGCAACCGAAGGATTGCCGTGGCGGCCGTAGAACTGCGTCGGCTTGGGCTGTTGGGCGAGCTTGCGGGCTTCTTTGACCGAGTCCGGACGAAAGATCGTGCTGGAGTAGAGCGGTGTCGACAGCGCCCCGGCGTTGTGCTGGCGGCCCGCCGTGATGGCGACCGTATTGGGCGAGGGAGCTCCCGGGTTGTGGTCGTCACCGGCCGTGCTGGTCGTTGGTTGGTTGGTCATGTCACGAACTCCTCGAAAGTCGGAGTGGACACCCGTTGTCACCCGGTCAGGGCATGCTCGCTTGCTGACACTTTGTTGCCCTGACCTCCGCTGTCACCAGCGCAGGCACGTAGCCACATCGCTCCCCTGCCGCCGCTGCCACACTGGTGAGGTACCACCGGTGTCGAAACGCTGACCGAAGAGCAGGCACCTTGGGTGTCCATCCCAGGTTGCCGGACCCCACAGAGGGGCCGCTCGAAATGCTTGGCGCAGTGTATTGCCGATGACCCAGATGTCAACCAACCGCCTCGGGCCTCCATCCTTCGATCGCCACCCCGGCGGCCGCTCAGGCTCCCACCCGACGGGACCGAAGGCGGATCAACCGGACCACCACGGCAAGAGCGACGAGCGCGGTTCCCATCAACATGGCCGTCCCATCGACCCAGAAGGCCAAGAAGCCACAGCTCGCCAGCCCGAACCACGACAGGGATCTGGGTGCCCATCGATCCGGCGAGGGCAAGCGCGGAGCGCCGCCGCGTTCGTGATGGCGTAGTACAGCAAGACGGTGAAGGCCGAGAAACTCCAGGCGAGTCGTAGGTCACCGATCAGCGTGATCAGCGTCACGACCACACCCGTGACACCACGGCGATGGGTCGGGTTCTGCCGGTCGGTCGAGCGTCGCCAGTCGTGGCGTGAAGATCGTTGACGACGGCCCATGGCGAGCCAGACTCGGGAGAGCCCGAGCACGAGGTTCAACAGCACGCCGAGCATCGCCGCCAGCGCGCCCGAGTTCCACGAAACGGGCTGCCGGACCATCGAGCAGGGCGGCGAGTGGTGCGTCGACCCGCTCACCGGCAGCGTCGTCGATTCGCCAGTTGACGCCGCCGAGTCGCCAGCCGACGACCGCAACGCTCGTGTAGAGGATGGCCGAGGTGACGAGTGTGACGATCACCGCTCGGGGAATCGTGCGCCGCGGATCCACCACCTCCTCGCCGAGGGTGGCGATCCGGCCGTAGCCGGTGTAAGCCACGAACATCAGCGCCGTCGCCTCCGGGAGCACCTGCCACCACGGACCGAAACTCGTCATGTCGAGCCGGGCCGGATCGAGATCCGCAGTCGCCAGATCGATCGCTCCGTTCACGACGAAAACGGCCAGCGCACCGACGGTGATCGCCACCAGCACGACGTTGACGGTTGCGGTCCGTCGGACACCGGCGACGACCAGCGCTGTCACGGTGGCGACCGTGACGACCGCAATCGGCACCCGCCAGCCGTCGGCCAGGCCCGTCAGAGCCATCAGGTAGGTGGCGAATCCGAGTGCCGCCGTGGCTGCCGACGCCGACTTCGCGGTCAGGAACAGCGTGCCGGCGGTGTAGCCCGACCACGGGTCGAGATAGTGATAGCCGTACTCGTAGGTGCCGCCGGCGACCGGGTGGGCCGAGGCCAGTTGGGCCGACGACATCCCGTTGCCGATCGCCACCATGGCGGCAAGCGGTGCCGCCAACATGACCCATGCGCCCGACTCACCCGCTGCGATGGCGATCGAGACGAACACACCGGTACCGAGGATGGATCCGAGCCCGGTGACCACGGCCCCTCCGAGACCGAGTTGGCGAACGAGCGCAGCGGGTGACGAACCCCCAGGGGTCGATGCGCAGTCAGACGTCGAAGCCATCGCCGCACCCTAGAAGACCGAGGTGAACACCATCGGAACCGATGACGCCAAGACGAGTCGTTCTGTGCGCCGAAGTCACCGCCTCCCACCGTTCTGTGCGCCACAC
Organism: uncultured Acidimicrobiales bacterium; assembly: GCA_963698395.1. Lineage (GTDB taxonomy): Bacteria > Actinomycetota > Acidimicrobiia > Acidimicrobiales > SZUA-35 > JBBQUN01. Next base: position 318,718 of record CAVOQQ010000002.1, on the reverse strand, counting down.
TTCCCGCATTCGGGAAGTTCCACGCACAGACCGGTTTGCGCGGGGAGAATGGCGCACAGAATCCCCCTGGGGTAAGGGGTCTGCTCGAATGCCGGGCGTGACCGGGTGGGTCAGCGGCGACGGAGACGATCGGTGATCGGTGTCGTGAGGTCGCCGAGGAGTGTGGGGGCTTCGTGTCCCCGTGCGATCTGGTCGGCGGTGTGGTCGAGCTCGACGCGGACCCGTCTGACCGTTGGCCGAAAGGCCAGTCGAGACGTGAGCAGACCGGCGCCGGCCACCGCGGGGAGCACCACCAGCACCACCGGCGTCGTCAGCGCTGCGACGGCGCCGACGGTGATGGTCCCGACCGCCGCCACCACACCACCACCGGCGATCGCCGAGGTGCGACGATCAGACAGGTCGGCAACCAAGGCCACCGCTCCCCGCCACCCCGAGCCGGCTCGACCCGAACAACTCCACCGCCGTCCGTCGAGTACGCATCGGCGTCGATCGAGACCGTCGTGCCTCGGACCTCTCGAACCTTTCCCAGCCCACCCTTGCCTTGGGCGCTCCGCACCCCACGCACGACGGAGCCGGCAAGACCGGACCGTCGGGTCGCGATGACCACGCCGTCGTCGGTCAGGCGCGGGCGCAACCCGTGGCCTCGCTCGAGCCATTCGCTGACTCGTTCATTCGACTCGTCGCTCGACGCCACCGATCGGCGCCCGGCCCAGATCTGATCAGGGCCGATGAGACGATCGAGGAGCGACACATCGGGATCGACACCCACTCGACGCTCGGCGACCGCAGCAGCCACCGCCGAAGCGGGGATACCGACCTGGGCGGCGATATCGGCGAGCGTTGCCGAGTCGAGCATCGCCGGATTGGCGTGGTTGTTGGCGCCGAGCTGGCTGGCTCGGCGCAGGATCGCCTCGATCTCGTCGCGATCGAAATCGACGATCGGGGGCGGATCGTGTCGGTGCGCCTCGGCCTGGCGGAGCAGTTCATCGCCGAGCTCGCTGACCGCCGGCTGATCGAGGCGAACGCCGGCTGCGGCTTCCGAGTGGGGAGCCGGCGGCGGCCACGACGCATCGACCTCGGGCTCAGGCGCGACCTGGGCCGCAGCGGCATCGGTCGCGTCGCTGCGCCGTCCGGCCGCGCCCCATCGGCTCACAGACCGAGCACCCCATCGAGCCCGATGGTCAGGCCCGGCATCTCGGACACACGCTTCGCCGCCAACGCCACGCCAGGCATGAACGAGGATCGATCGTAGGAATCATGACGAAGGGTGAGCGTCTGGCCGGCCGCGCCCAGGATGATCTCCTGATGGGCGACCATGCCCCGCATCCGCACCGAGTGGATCGCAATGCCACCGGGGCCTTCGGCCCCTCGTGCGCCGGCGATGGTCTCGTGCTCGGTCGGGTCGGCGGCCCAGCTCGATGACGCCTTGGCCATTCGCTCGGCCGTGCCGATCGCCGTGCCACTGGGGGCGTCGATCTTGTTGTCGTGGTGCAGTTCGATGATCTCGGCGGTGTCGAAGAACGGTGCGGCAAGTTCGGCGAATCGGATCATCAGTACGGCGCCGATGGCGAAGTTCGGAGCGATCAAGCAGTTCGATGAGGTGAACCACGATTCGATCTCGACGTGATCGTCTTCGGTGAAACCCGAGGTCCCGACCACGGCGTGGATCCCGTGCGCCCCGAGGTACTCGAGGTTGGCCCTCGTGGCCTCGAGATGTGTGAAGTCGATCGCCACCTGGGCGCCGACCTCGGAGAGGGTCTCGACGGATCCGGTGACCTCGAAGCCGCAGGCCGTCACGCCGGTGACCTCACCGACATCGATTCCGGCGAAGCTCGGATCGACCGCAGCCACCAGTGCGAGATCGGGGTCGGCGCAGACGGCCTGACACACCGCCTGCCCCATTCGGCCGCCGGCACCCAACACCCCAACACGAATCGTCATGCCCCGAGTCTAGATGTCGCACCACGAAGAGCCCCGGCAACCTGGGCGACTGGAGGGTCGTTTTCGGCCCCTCACCGCGCATGTTGCGGTTGTTCGCGACGGAGGAGGCGATCGACGGCAAAACGGGGTCGACCCCCGCCCACCTCGTGCGAGGAGAACGGGGGTCGACCCGAAGCGCTTGGATCAGCTGCGACCGCGGCCTCGGCCGCGTCCACCGCCACCGCTGCTGCGGCGACGACGAGGACGATCCTCATCGGTTGGCACCGGGGCGCCCTCGGGACCGAGGTCACCGAAGTCAGAGGCGAAGTCTTCGTCGAAGCTCATCTTCACCGACTCGGTTCCGGCGTCGTCGTCATCGGCTTGGTCGACCGGAGCCGAGGAGCGGCTGCGCGAGGGCGAGCTGCCCGATGACGAATCGGACGACTTCTCACGAGGCGCAGGCGCCTCGCCGGCCATGGCCAGCGACACCTTGCCGTTGGGGTCGATGTCTTCGACGACGACCTCGACGGCCTGGCCGAGCTCGAGCACGTCTTCGACCTTGTCGATGCGCTTGCCGCCACCGATCTTGGAGATGTGGAGCAGGCCGTCACGACCGGGAAGGATGTTGACGAACGCACCGAACTTGGTGATGTTCACCACGCGACCCGGATAGGTCGCACCGACCTCGGCGGTCGGCGGGTCGAGGATCAGACGGATCTGACGCTCGGCCTCTTCGACGATGGAGGAGTCCGATGAGGAGATGGCCACGGTGCCGACCACGCCGTCGTCGTCGACACTGATGTCGGCGCCGGTCTCGGCCTGGATGGCGTTGATGACCTTGCCCTTCGGTCCGATGACCTCGCCGATCTTGTCGATCGGGATCTCGAAGCTGACGATCTTCGGTGCACCTTCGCGCACGTCGGCACGAGGAGCCGAGATGGCGGCGTTCATGACCTCGAGGATCTGCATGCGAGCGTCTTTGGCCTGGTTGAGAGCCGCAGCGAGCACGTCGGACGGGATGCCATCGATCTTGGTGTCGAGCTGGAGGGCGGTGACGAACTCGGAGGTTCCGGCCACCTTGAAGTCCATGTCGCCGAAGGCGTCTTCGGCTCCGAGGATGTCGGTGAGGGTGGTGTACTTGCCCTCGGCGTAGACGAGGCCCATGGCGATACCGGCGACGGGCGCCTTGATCGGCACGCCGGCATCCATCAGCGACAGGGTCGAGCCACAGACCGACGCCATCGAGGTGGAGCCGTTCGAGCTGAGGACCTCGGAAACGAGGCGCAGCGTGTAGGGCCACTCTTCGAGCGAGGGGATGACCGGGACGAGCGCACGCTCGGCGAGGAGACCGTGGCCGATCTCACGACGCTTCGGGCCCCGCATGAAGCCGGTTTCGCCGGTGGAGAAGGGCGGGAAGTTGTAGTGGTGCATGTAGCGCTTGCGCTCGGTCGGGTCGATCCCGTCGATCATCTGATCCATGCGCTTCATCCCCAGCGTGGTGATGTTGAGCACCTGGGTCTCGCCTCGCTGGAACAGACCGGAGCCGTGCACCTTGGGGAGCACGCCGACTTCGGCAGAGAGGGCGCGAAGGTCGGTGGGACCACGACCGTCGATGCGAGCGCCGTCTTCGACGATCCGGCGACGCACGATGGTCTTGGAGAGGCTGCGGAACGCCGCCTTGAGCTGCTTCTCGCTGGCATCGTCGCCCATCGAGGCGAGCACGGCGGCGATGGTTTCATCACGCAGAGCCGACTCGGCATCGCCACGTTCGGTCTTGTCGGCGATCGACATGATCTCGGTGAGCTTCGCCTCGGCTGCTGCCTTGACGGCGTCCATCTGGGCGTCGGTGTAGTCGGCCTGCTGCGGGTAGCTCATCGGGGCCTTGCGACCACCCATGGCTTCGACCAGCTGATTCTGCAGCGCGATCGCTTCCTTGATGTACTGCTCGGACTCGGCCAGGCCCTGGGCAAGGGCGGCCTCGTCGACCTTCGGAGCGCCGTTCTCGTATTTGTTCCACGAGCCTTCGGTGCCGCCGGCCTCGACCATCATGACGGCGACCTTGCCGTCTTCGAGCTCACGCCCGGCGACGACGACCTCGAAGACCGAGTCGTCGCCCTCTTGGTAGGTGGGGTGTGGGAGCCATTCACCATCGGTGGTGTAGGCAAGGCGCACGGCGCCGATCGGACCGTCGAACGGAACGTCGGACACCATGAGGGCCGCCGACGCGCCGTTGATGGCGAGGACATCGTGCGGGTTCTTCTGATCGGCCGAAAGGACGGTGACCACGATGTGGGTCTCGTTGCGGTAGTCGTCGGGGAACGACGGACGCAGTGGACGGTCGATCAAGCGGCAGGTGAGGGTGGCGGCGTCAGACGCCCGACCCTCACGCCGGAAGAACGAACCGGGAATCTTGCCGGCAGCGTAGGAACGCTCCTCGACATCGACCGTGAGCGGGAAGAAATCGATCCCGTCGCGGACGTGCTTGGCGCCGGTGGCGGCCACCAGCACGGTGGTGTCGCCCATACGGGCGGTGACCGCACCGCTGGCCAATCCAGCCAGCTTGCCGGTCTCCAGAATCATGTCTGGGCCGTCACCACCGGTAACGGTTCCAGATACGGATTGCGCTTCCATCAAGGAAGCCTCCTTGGTTTCTCGTCTGCCACAGCGACCCTCGCTGGGGCGGGCAGACCAGAGCCCAGATTTCGGCCACTGCACCGTGAACACTCACACGACGAAACGACCGAGGCCGAAACGGCTGGACCCTCCGTTGACCTGCGACGTGCAGATGACCTGCGACGTACAGAGGCCGGGCTGGGAGCGGTGTGTGCGGTCTCAGGAGCCGAAAACTGGTCGCTGATCTACCGTCTAGTGCCGCCGGCACGATGCCGACGACCTTGACGAGGCTACCCGACGCGCGACAGAACCACGCGGATCAGCAATGAACCGGGCCTGATGGCCCACTCGCGAGCAATGGACTGGCGGGCGATCGAGGGACCGCCGCCACGTGGAGGATCAGCGACGTGGAGAATCAGCGACGCAGGCCGAGTTCGGCGATGAGCGCACGGTAGCGCTCGACGTCGATGCCGGCGAGGTAGTCGAGCATGCGGCGACGCTGACCGACGAGCATGAGCAGACCACGACGGCTGTGGTGATCCTTCTTGTGCTCCTTGAGGTGAGCCGTGAGGTGATTGATCCGGTCCGTCATGAGCGCGATCTGAACCTCGGGCGAGCCGGTGTCGTTGTCGCCGCGGGCGTGCTTGGCGATCGTGTCGGTCTTGCTCGGCAGATTGGCTGCTGGCTTGCTCATGATGGTGGTACTCCTCGAAGGGTTCGGGACCGTTGGCCCAGCCGCAAGACACGTCGAGGCGGGGTTGCCACGTCGTCGCTCACAGCGGCGGACAACGCTACCGCGCACCACCTCGACCTCCACCGGGCAATCAGCGGTTCTCGGCTCGCTCCAGGATCGCCGTCGCCTCGGCGATGTCGAGATCGAGTTGGGCCTTCAGCTCCTCGATGCCATCGAAGCGTTGTTCGGAACGAATGAGTTCGACGAACTGGACGCGGGCGAGCTCGCCGTAGAGATCACCACTGAAATCGAGCAGGTGGGCCTCGACCAGCGAGTGCTCGGCTTCTTGGTAGAACGTCGGGCGCTTGCCGACGTTGACGGCGGCGCCATGACGGGAGCCGTCAGGACGCAGGTACCATGCGGCATAGACGGCGTCGGCGGGCTTGGCTCGTTCGAGCGGCAACGCCACGTTTGCGGTCGGGAAACCGATGGTGCGGCCCCGCTGATCGCCGCCGACGACCACACCCCGGATCTCGTGGTTGCGACCCAGCATGGCCGCCGCGGTTCGAACCTCGCCGCCGGCGAGCGCACGGCGAATGGCGGTCGACGACACCGACTCGAGCTTGCCGTCAGGACGGGGCAACAACTCGATCCCTTCGACCTGGAAGTCGTGCTCGATCCCCAACTTGGCAAGGACGTCGACGTTGCCGGCACGATCCTTCCCGAAATGGAAGTCGTGGCCGACCACGACCGCCCGAGCCTGCAAACACTCGACCAGGACGCTGACGACGAAGTCTTCGGCCGTCTCCTTCGCACGTTCGTGATCGAAGGGGACCACGACGACGGTGTCGACGCCACACTCCTCGAGCAACTCGAGCTTCTGATCGAGATCGGTCAGCAGCTTGGGCGCTGACTCGGGCCGAAGCACGAGCGCAGGATGCGGTTCGAAGGTGACCACGGCGCTCTGCAAGCCCCGTTCGGCGGCGAGCGCCCGGGTGGCGGCGATGACTGCCTTGTGCCCCTCGTGCACGCCATCGTAGGCACCGATGGTCAGCGCGTGACCAGCACCACTCGATGGACAAGACTTCGGATCTCGGATCACCTGCACAGGGAGGAAACGGTACCGGGAGAGTCCCTCGGCAGCACAATTGTCGCGCTCCGCACGAGATGGTCGCACGCCACAAGAGACGAACGCCGTGCCAGCGCGGCTAGTGGGCCAGGACTTTCACCGGCTTGAGCTGACCGTCGACCGCCTCGTAGATGGCAACGACCTCACCTGCCTGGTCGCAGATGGCGAAGCGGCCCGAGCCCCCGCTCTCGCCCAGCGGTCGGCCGTTGCGAACGAGTGCGATCGTGGTGTCGTCGACCTCGAGGCGAGGCATGCCCCTCAGCATGTCGCCGACGGGCAGGAGCCTCGGCTCATCGAGCGTCGAGGCATCGGCCAGTGTGAACGAGCCGACCGAAGGACGACGCAGGGATCGAATGTGGGCCCCGCCACCGAGCGCCGCGCCGAGGTCGGCACCGAGGGTGCGGACATAGGTACCCGAACTGCAGTGCACCGCCATCCGGTAGACCAGCGGATCGTCGGTGGGCTCGGTGGTCAGCGAGAACACCGTGACCGGCCTGGGCTCGCGCTCGACCTCGATCCCCTCACGAGCCAGTTCGTGCAGTCGCTTCCCGTCGATCTTGATGGCCGAGACCATCGGCGGCACCTGCAGGATGTCGCCGACGAATGCTCTCGACGACGTCGGCCACCCGCTCGGGCGTGAGATCGGCCATGTCGTGCGTTGCGGTCACTTCGCCGGCGGCATCGAGCGTGGAGGTCTCGATGCCGAAGACCACCTCACACTCGTAGGTCTTGTCGGCCCCGCTCACGAACTGCAGCAACTTGGTGGCCTTGCCGACGCCGAGGACCAAGACGCCGGTGGCATCGGGATCGAGCGTGCCGGCGTGGCCGACCTTGCGGGTGCCGAGCGCACGCCGGAGGCGGTCGACGACATCGTGGCTGGTCATGCCAGGGGGCTTGTCGATGATGCAACAGCCCGAGACGCCCGAGTCCGGTTGCTTGGATCGGCGCGCCATCAGTCGAGGTCGTCGGGCGCAGCCGTTGCGGGGGCCTCGCCGTCGGCAACGTCGGTCTCGGCGCCGTCCTGCTCGGGCTCGTCGTGATTGATCTCGAGGGTGGCGAGGATCTCCTCCACGCGTGCGCCGTGACGGACGCCCTGATCGAACTCGAACACGACCCTCGGCGTCTTTCGCAGCTGTGCCTGCTCTGCCACGACTCGTTGGACTGGCTTGCGATGTTCCTCGAGCGCCTCGAGCAGTTCGTCGTCGTCATCGCTCGGCCCACCCAGCGTGGACACGAACACCTGTGCCACGTTCAGGTCGGCGTCGACCTCCACTCCGGTGATGGTGAGGAAGCCGAAGCGGTCATCGTCGGCTCGCTCGAAATAGTCGGCGACGATCTCGATCAGGAGCGAGTTCAGACGCGCCGTCCGAGGGAAGTGCCGCTTGGTTGCCGGCCGAGACTTGCGTCCACCACTCGATCGCTTTGCCATCGTCGTTCCTGTCGTTTCTCGCTGCGCTCGTCTCTTGCCGAGTGGTGGCGCAGGGCGCCACACTCGCAGCCACATGGAGTGACTCGTCGGGTTGACGATCCTAACGGCAGGGTCGGTCGACGGCTCGTCAATCGGCGAGCCAGGTCCACGTGATGTCGAGCACCTCGATGTCGGGTCGCGACCAGATGTAGCGCTCGACGGCCTCCGCTCGCTGTTCCACCCAACCGTCACTGCTGCCGACCACGACGACGCCGATCGCCGTGCGCTGCCACAGTTCCTGGTGATCGACCTCGGACGCGCCGATGCCGGTCCACCCGTCGAGCGTGCGCACGATCGATTGGACGATCGAACGCTTCGCCTTGAGCGATTGGGCGACCGGCAAATGGAGCTCGGCGCTGAGCGTGACGGACGAGAGTGTCATCCGCAACGACTAGGTTCGGGGAATCTCGCGCTCCTCGAACGTTTCGATGATGTCGCCTTCTTTGAGGTCTTGGAAGTCGGTGAGGCCGATGCCGCACTCGAACCCGGCCTGCACCTCGCGAACGTCGTCTTTGAAGCGGCGCAGCGAGTTGACCGCACCCTTCCAGATGATCGTGCCTTCTCGGAGGAACCGGACCTTGGAGCCACGGGTGATGGTGCCGTTGAGCACGTAGCAGCCGGCGATGCCACCGATCTTCGGGACCCGGAAGACCTCGCGGACTTCGGCCTCGCCGGTGACGACTTCTTCGAATTCCGGAGCGAGAAGACCGAGCATGGCGTTCTCGATGTCTTCGAGGAGCTTGTAGATGATCTCGTAGTTCCGGATCTCCACCTTCTCCTGCTCGGCGAGTTCTCGGGCCTTGCGGTCTGGTCGCACGCCGAAGCCGAGGATGGTCGAGTTGGTGGCCGCCGCCAACTGCACGTCGTTCTCGGAGATGCCGCCGACGCCTCGGAGCACGAACGACAACTTGACGTCGTCTCGTTCGAGCTTCTTGAGGCTGTCGGTGACCGCTTCGAGTGAGCCGTTGACGTCGGCCTTGACGATGAGGTTGAGCGTGGCGGTCTCGCCCGACTGGATCTGTTTGAAGATGTCTTCGAGCTTGGCGCCGCCGCCGGTGGCCGAAGCGTCTCGACCCAGGCTGGCAAGGCGCTGCCAGTGCTCGCGGGTGTCGGCGACCTTCGAAGCGATCTTTTCGTTGGGAGCAACGCTGAAGGAGTTGCCCGCCGTGGCGACATCGGACAGACCGAGGACCTGCACGGGCTTGGACGGACCGGCCGAATCGACGTTCTCGCCCTTGTCGTCGAGAAGAGCACGAACACGGCCCCATGCGGCGCCGGTCACCAGTGGATCACCGACCGAGAGGGTGCCCTGTTCGACGATGACGGTGGCCACCGGGCCACGACCGATGTCGAGATGGGATTCGAGCACCGAACCAACGGCCCGACCCTCCGGGTTGGCACGGAGGTCTTCGAGCTCGGCGACGACTGCGAGGTTCTCGAGGAGGTCGGGAATGCCCTCACCGGTCATGGCCGACAGCGGCACGTAGATGGTGTCGCCGCCCCACTGCTCGGGGACGAGCTCACGCTCGGCGAGTTGCGACATGACGCGATCGGCATCGGCGCCTTCGCGGTCCATCTTGTTGACCGCCACGACGATCGGTACCTCGGCCGCACGAGCGTGCTGCAACGCTTCGAGCGTCTGTGGCATGACACCGTCGTCGGCGGCGACGACCAAGACCACGATGTCGGTGGCTTCGGCACCACGAGCTCGCATGGCGGTGAAGGCCTCGTGGCCCGGGGTGTCGAGGAACGTGAGGAGGCGTCCGCCCGCTTCGACCTGGTAGGCACCGATGTGCTGGGTGATGCCACCGGCTTCGCCCTCGATGACGTTGGCCGAGCGAATGCGGTCGAGCAGCAAGGTCTTGCCGTGGTCGACGTGACCCATGACGGTGATGACCGGCGGGCGCAGCGGGTAGGTGGCGAGCACCTCGTCGTCGACGTCTTCGTCGAGTTCGATGTCGATCAGCTTCAGCAGCTCGACTTCTTGTTCTTCGCCGGGGTCGACGAGTCGGATCTCGGCACCGATGTCTTCGGCGAAGGCCTTGATCATCTCGTCGTTGAGCGACTGGGTGCCGGTGACCATCTCACCGTTCATGAGCAGGAAGCGAACGACGTCGGCGGCGGTTCGGTTCAGCTTCGAACCGAGATCTTGGGCGGTCGAGGCGCGCTCGATGACGACCACACCCTCGGGCACCGAAGCATCGGACGAGGTGTAGCTCGGCACGTCCATCGGCGTGAGTTCCTCGGAGGAACGACGACGACGGCTCTTGCGACGGGGACGACCACGGTTGGGACCGCCACCAGGACGACCGCCACCACCGGGACGACCACCGCCACCGGGAGGACCGCCGCGACCGGGGAAGCCACCGGGCCCACCGGGAGCACCGCCGCCGGGAGCGGGACGGGCGCCGCCAGGGCTCCCGCGATAGCCACCGGAACCGGGACCGCCGCGACCAGGAGTGGGCGCGGGCCGTGCCTTGCCGCCACCGGGAGGCGGCGGGATGGGCTTGCCGCTACGACCGCGAGGCGGTCCGGGCGGAGGAGGAATCGGCTTGCCGCCGGGTGTGCGCGGTGGGGTGGGAGGACCACTGGCCGGGGGCCGGGTGCCGGGCGGCATGGGTGCTCCAGCCGGACGGGTGGGAGCCGGAGCGGCCGGGGTTGCCACCGATTCGGCAGTGGCCGGCGCAGGTTCGGCAGTGGTATCGGCCACTGCTGGGGCTTGGGCTGCCGCTGGTTCGGCTGCGACCGGTTCGGCGGCCGGGGCGTCGGCAGCCGGCGTCGCAGCAGCGACCGCCGGCTCGGCTGGTGCTGCGGGCGCAACGGGTGCGTCGTCGACCGGGGCAGGAGTCTCGACCGGGGCAGGAGTCTCGACCGGAGCAGCGGTCGGGGCGGGTGCAGCGGCCGGTGCTTCGGCGGCTGGTGTCTCGACGACCGGCGCCTTGGCCGCCGCCGGGAGGTCTTGCACCGGGCGAGGTGGTGCAGCGGGGCGGCCGGCCGGAGGAGGAGGCGGCGTTGCCGGGCGAGGAGTCTCGGGACGAGAGCCACCAGAGGACACCACGCCAGAGGACACCACACCGCCTGAGGCGGGCTTGGCCGGACGAGGCTTCCTGGAGATGGGCGGTGCCGGCTTTTCGGGTTCGGGTTCGGGTTCGGGCGTCTCGTCTTCGACCACGTCTCGAACCAGGCCCTCGCGGTGCGCCTTGCGCCGCAGCCGGTCGGCCTGCGCCTCGACGATGCTCGACGAGTGGCTCTTCACGCCAATGCCGAGCTTCTCGCACAATTCGAGAGTCTCAGCATTGGAGAGACCCAGTTCTCTCGCTAGCTCGTAGCACGCGGACTTTGGATGCCACAGGTAAATCTCACCCTCGAGGGTTGGCGGCTCTTGGTGAACCGGACGCGGCCACGGCGGCAACGCGAAACGAACTCAGAGCCTACCGGAGCCGTTCGCCTGTACCACGTTGAGCGGCAAGGCCAAGTTCAAGTGAAAACGCGTCGATCGCCTCGGGACTCACCGTCTGTCGAAACGCTCGAGCGAAGCCGCCCCGCTTGGCCGCCTGTTCACAGCACACCGCAGCCGTGTCGGCGCAGAGCCACGCACCTCGACCACCCGACCCCCATTGGAGCGTGCCGTCGGCACCGAGTCGGCACCGAAGCAGATCGGACCGGTCGCGAACCGCCCGACACCCAACACAGGTGCGGGGGTTCGCTCGACGGCCGGTGACCTCAGTTGCCGCCAGTGTCTTGGTCCTCGGTTGCCACGGCATCGCCGGTCGACCCGCCGTCGTCTGCTGCCACGACATCGCCGGCGACCCCGTCGTCTGCTGCCACGGCATCGTCGGCGACCTCAGCGTCTGCTGCCACGGCATCGTCGGCGACCTCAGGCGCTTCTGCCTCATCGGCTTCTGCGCCGGCGACGGTGTCATCGGCATCGGTTGCTTCGGCCGCTTCCTCGGCGTCGGCGTCGGCGTCGACTCCGTCGACACCATCGACCGCATCGTCGTCTTCTTCGATGATGATGTCGCCGCCCTGGTGCCACTCTTCGGCCGAGATGGCTTCGCTGCCATCGGCCGGCTGCCACTTCTGCTCACCGGTCTCGGGATCGATGATCCACTCGCCCTGAGCCCAGTCTTCGGTGTCGTAGTCTTCGACGCCGAGGGCTTCCTCGGCGAGCTGGGTCTCGGACTTGATGTCGATGCGCCAACCGGTCAGGCGGTGGGCCAGCCGGGCGTTCTGCCCTTCCTTGCCGATGGCGAGCGAGAGTTGGAAGTCGGGCACGATGACCTCGGCGGTGCCGGTGTCTTCGTGGATGCGAACTTCTTTGACCTTGGCCGGCGACAGCGCCTTGGCCACGAAGTCGTAGGTGTCTTCGCTGAACGGGATGATGTCGACCTTCTCACCGTTGAGCTCGTTGACGACCATGCGAACACGCGAGCCCCGAGCCCCGACACAGGCGCCGACGGGGTCGACGTTCTGATCGTGTGACCACACGGCGATCTTGGTGCGGTGACCAGGTTCACGGGCGACAGCCTTCAGCTCGACGATGCCGTCGGCGATCTCGGGGACCTCGAGTTCGAAGAGACGCTTGACGAGGCCCGGATGGGTGCGGCTCACCACGATCTGGGGGCCCTTGGCCGTCTTGCGCACCTCGACGATGTACGCCTTCAGACGACTGCCTGCTTCGGCCCGCGGGCCGACCGACACCTGCTCGGCCTGGGGCAGCAAGGCTTCGACCCGACCGAGATCGAGGAGGGTGTACCGAGAGTCGGTCTGTTGGACGATGCCGGTGACGATCTCGCCTTCCTTGCCTGCGTACTCCTCGTATTTCTGCTCCCGCTCGACCTCGCGAATGCCCTGCATGAGGATCTGCTTGGTGGTCTGCGCTGCGATGCGACCGAAGTTCTCGGGGGTCACGTCGTATTCGTCGCCAAACGGCTCGCCGTCTTCGTCGATCTCCTGGGCCCAGACGCGGATGTCGAACGTGGCGGGATCGATCGTGACCCAGCTGTACTCGTAGCTGTCTGGCTGACGCTTGTAGGCCGACTCGAGTGCATTGGCCATGATGCCGAACAGCTTCTCGACCGAGATACCGCGGTCTTCGGCGAGCGCCTGGAGCGCATCGATCATCTCATTACTCATGACGAGAAGCCTCGCTTCGTTTTGATGACTGGTTGGTGGATGTCGAGATCGGCGGTTCGTCGAGCTCGGGATGCTGCTTGACCCGGGTTTTCTTCGGGCCGGATTTCTTCGAGCCGGGGTTCGTTGTTCCGGCTGCCTTGCCGGTGGCCTTCTTCGCCGCCGCAGCGCCGGAAGACGTAGCCTCTGAAGCATCGTTCTTGGCCTTGGCCGCCTTCTTCGAGCCGGACTTGCCGCCCTGCTTCGGGGTTGGTCCCCAGGCGAAAACCGTTCGTGCCTTGGCGATGTCGGCCAGAACGATCTGGTGGGTCTCGGCCGTGGCGAGATCGACGCCATCGAGTTCGACTGCCTCGACCGTGATGGTCGCGCTGTCGGGGTCGAAACCGCTCAGGTGGCCCTTGACCCGCCGGGGCTCGTGACCGGGTTCGAGCTTCACGATGACGTCTTCGCCGACGGCCCGGGTGAAGTGCAGCGGCCGGGTGAGCTTGCGCTCGACACCGGGGCTCGACACCTCGAGGGTGTAACGACCGGGGACGGGGTCGTGCTGATCCAGGATGGGCGAGATCAGGCGATTGACCTCGGTGAGCCGATCGGTGGTGATGCCCGGCCCTTCGTCGACCACGACTCGCAGGCTCGATCCGACCCATTCCACATCGATCAGTTCGACCCCAAGGGTCTCGATGACCGGGCTCAACAGTTCGGTGACGGTGTCGGCGACAGACATGGGGCACCTCCTGCGGGTTCGAGCGTGGCGGGTGAAAAACCTGTGCCTGAGACAACAAAGGCGTGGGCCAGAGCCCACGCCAACAGGCATGCCCCGTCATCATAACCCTAAGATGGCGCCATGGGACTGTTCGACTCGATCAGCCGCTTCCTCCGCAAGGAGTCAGCAGACATCGGTGACGCGATCCACGACGCCACCGAGTCGCTCGATCGAGACCTCTCCCGCAAGGAGCGAGAGCTCTCGGCCACGCCCGAAGCACGGCTCGAGATGCTGCAGGGTGAGATCGACGATGACCCCTTCGCTGCCATCCGAGACCGGATCGAGGCCAGCACCGCCCACGCCGACGCCGAAGCCGACGTCGATGCCCTCGACGGCCCTGTGCTCGACGGCACCGACGCCGAAGCGATCGAACATCCTGACGACGACCCGATGAGCTGAACCCGCTCATACCCAGGCGAGGATCCGATCTCGACCCGCCAGGCGAGACGCCTCGGATCGAACGCGCTTCTTCCGCGTCGACTGCTTCGCCGACGAGGCGGTCAGTCGTCTCGCTTGCGCTTGATCTCGGAGATCACGACCTCGGTGTGATTGGCATCTTCACCCTTCTCACCGAGATTGCGATCTCGGTCTTCTTCCGCCGCCCGGCGGGCCTGCTCTCGAGTCGATGCCGCTCGCTCCATGGCCGCGTCCATGCCGTGCTCGTTGATGAACTCGGCCCACTCGACCAAGGCCGCCACCATCTCGCGCTCGGGGACGACCGCCACATTGGTGCCCTTGACGAAGAGGTGGCCGCGCTTGTTGCCGGCGGCGATCCCGATGTCGGCATCACGCGCCTCTCCCGGACCGTTCACCACACAACCCATGACGGCCACCTGGAGCGGCAACTGCTTGTCGGCGAACGCGGCCTGGGCCTCGGCTGCGATCTTGTAGACGTCGATTTCGGCCCGGCCGCACGACGGACAGGCGATGAGGTCGACGTTCTTGCGCTCTCGCAGTCCGAACGCCTCGAGCAACGCCCGACCGGCCCGAGCCTCGTCGACCGGGTCGGAGGTGAGCGAGTAGCGGATGGTGTCGCCGATGCCCTCGGCCAGCAGGGTGGCGATGCCGGCTGTGGCCTTCAGCAGGCCGTTCGGCGGTGGCCCGGCCTCGGTGACGCCGAGGTGGAGCGGGTAGTCGACTGCCTCGGAGAGTTGCCGGTAGGCCTCGATCATGAGGGGAACGTTCGAGGCCTTGACCGAGATCTTGATGAGGTCGAAATCGACCTCCTGGAAGTAGCGGATCTCCTGCAGGGCGGATTCCACCATGGCTTCGGGTGTGACCCGGCCGCCGTACTTCTCGTAGAGCTTGGGATCGAGGCTGCCGCCGTTGACGCCGATACGGATCGGCACGCCACGGTCCTTGGCTTCCTGGGCGACGGCCTTGATGTGCTCGGGCTTGCGGATGTTGCCCGGGTTCAGCCGCAGGCAGTGCACACCGGCTTCCAACGCTTCGAGCGCCCGGCGGTACTGGTGATGGATGTCGGCAACGATCGGCACCGGGCTGCGAGGCACGATCTTGGCCAGACCGACGGCGGCTTCGGGCTCGTTGCACGTGCACCGCACGATGTCGCAGCCGGCAGCGGCCAACGCATAGATCTGCTGGAGTGTCGCCTCGTGATCGGCGGTCTTGGTGATGGTCATCGACTGCACGGTGATGGGCGCTCCCCCACCGACCGGCACGTTGCCGACCATGATCTGCCTGGTCTTCTTACGAGGGAAGGTGACCGCTCCAGCATCCATGAGTCGAGACTATCCGGCGTTGTTGGCAAGGACGGGAGTTCGGAGCGCAGCGAAGAACTCCAAGGAACTCCCGAGGCCCGCCAGGGCCGAAGCGTTCCCGGTCACCCGATGGGCTGGACGATGTCGAGCCAGACGGTCGACACCATCAAGAACACCAGCAGACCGACGACGGCATAGGTGAGCGGCAGCAACTTGGCGACATCGACCTCGTAGCGCTTGCCCCGGCGAGAGCGGAGCTTCTCGTAGGTGGCCACCGCAGCATGACCGCCGTCGAGTGGAAGCAGCGGGACCAGGTTGATCAGGCCGACCGACACGTTGACCAGGGCCAGCATCTGGATCGGGATGGACCAGTCGAACCCGGGCTGCCCGGCGATGCGAACGGCGCCGACCACCGAGATCGGCCGGTTCTCGATCTCGCCGGTCTCGGCATTGGTTCCCGAATCCGAGTCGAACATGGCGGTCGCCAGCCGACCGAAGGTCGAGGGGCTGAGGAACTCAGGGATGAAGCCGAGCGTCTCGACGAACACGTCGCCGAACTGCTGCACACCGGCCAGCGGCCCGTAGGTGAGGCGCTCGCGGGCGACGGCGATGCCGATGAACCCGCGGGTCGTGCCGTCGACGTCGGTGTATTCGGCCAGTTCGACGGTCGACTGGGTCGTGGTGCCGTCGGCTTTGCCCACCACGATCGTCACCATCTCGCCGGCACGGTCTTGCACAGCCGTCTGCAAGTCCTGCCACCGAGGGATCGCCACGCCATCGATCGACACGATGGTGTCACCCGGCTCGATGCCGGCGGCGATTGCCGGCACCTCACCGGTGGTGAGCCCCGAGATCTCTCCGACCGTCCAATTGTCGGTCGGGATGTTGGGCTCGCCGTTGGGCGCCGATGGCGAGCCGACGACCGAGAACAACAGCGTGAACAGGACGATCGCCTGGATGAAATGCATCATCGAACCGGCCGTGATGACCAGCATGCGCTTCCAGTAGGACTGATTCTTGTACGCCCGAGCCTCGTCGCCCGGCTCGATCGGGTCGAGGTTGTTCATGCCGACGATGCGAACGAACGCGCCGGCCGGAATGGCTCGAACCCCGTACTCGACCTCGCCCCGTTTGAAGGACCACACGCGTGGCCCCATGCCGAGGAAGAACTGGGTGGTCTTCATCCCGGTCCAACGAGCGGTCATGAAGTGACCCAACTCGTGGAGGAAGATCATGACGACCAAGCCGACCACCACGAGGAAGTAGCGGGGACCGGCGGCGAAGTACAAGAACGCGAAGAGACCGAGAAGCAGCACGAGCCCGACCGGGCTCGACTTGGGCTCGGCGTCGGGAGCATCGACCGGATCGCCCATCACCCACGACCCGCGACGGTCATCGATGCCGGCGGCACGGCGCTCACGGGGATCTGGCGGATCCATCTGGCCGATGTCGGTGGTGCTGGTCACGAACGTTCCTTTCCTGCGACGATGGCCGCAGCATGCGCGCGAGCCGCACGGTCTCCGTCGAGAACCCCGTCGAGGGTCAATCCATTTCCACCATCATGCATGCTGAGGACCGCCTGGTTTACATCAGCGATGTCGACCCAACGGATCCGACCCTGTAGGAACGCTTCGACAGCGACTTCGTTGGCTGCACTCAGCCATGCCGGGGCCGTGCCGCCGAGGCGGCCGGCGGCGTAGGCCAGCTCGAGGCAGGGGAAGGCAGCGAGATCGGGAGCCTCGAAGTCGAGACGACCGAGGGTTGCCCAGTCGATCGCCCCGTAAGCGACGGCTCCGCGGTCGGGGTACGCCAGGGCATAGGCGATCGGCAGCCGCATGGTCGGCATCGACAGCTGGGCGATCGTCGATCCGTCGGTGAAAGTCGCCATCGAGTGCACGACCGACTGGGGATGCACCACCACGTCGATCTCGTCGAGACCGATGTCGTAGCCGTCGGCTCCCGCCGGACGCCCGAACAGCTCGTTGGCCTCGATCACCTCGAGGCCCTTGTTCATGAGCGTCGATGAGTCGACGGTGATCTTCGGTCCCATCGACCAGGTGGGGTGGGCCAGGGCATCGTCGATCGAGACCGCTTCGAGCTCGGCCCTGGACTTGCCACGGAACGGGCCTCCCGAGGCGGTGAGCTGGATTCGGGCGAGTCGTTTCGCCACGTCGTTCGCCCGCAGACACTGGTGTACCGCTGCGTGTTCGGAGTCGACCGGCACGAGTTCGGCGCCGGGTGTTCGCCGGGCCTGCTGCACCACGGGGCCCGCCGCGATGAGCGACTCCTTGTTGGCCAGTGCCAGCCGCTTGCCCGATTCGAGCGCAGCGAGCGTGACGGAGAGCCCGGCGAATCCGACGACGCCGTTGACCGTGACGTCGGCCATCCGGGCGCATTCGGCCAACGCCTCGCCGCCGGCACCCACCTCGATCTCGGGCGGCAACGCCGCCCGCAGCGTGTCGCCGAGACGCTCATCACCGATGGCGACGAACTGGGGTCGAAGGGTGAGGGCCTGCTCGACGAGGGCGTCGACCGAACGGCCGGCGCCGAGGGCGACGATCGAGTAGCGATCGGGCTCGTCGTTGACGACCTCGATGGTCTGAGTGCCGATCGAGCCGGTGGAGCCGACGACGGCGACCGAAGTCGGCGCATCGCTCATGCGAGGTCGAGCAGCAGGGCGAGGTAGTAGGTGGCGGGCAGAACGAACAGCAGGCCGTCGATCCGGTCGAGCACGCCCCCGTGGCCGGGGAGGATGTTGCCCATGTCCTTGACGCCGAGATCTCGCTTGACCATCGACTCGGTGAGGTCGCCGATCGGGGCCATGATGCCGGCGAGCAGGCCGAGCATCACGGCGTGCTCGATCTTCAGACTGAAAGGCGAGACCTCGAGGATGCCCATGACGGCACCGGCAGCAACGGCAGCGAGGATGCCGGTGATGGTGCCTTCCCAGGTCTTGTTGGGGCTGGCCGAATGGAACTTGTGGCCGGGATTCCCGAAGACCGATCCACCGGCGAGGGCACCGGTGTCGTAGACCGCCGTGCAGACGATGGCGGCGACGATGATGGAGCTTCCGTCTTCGATCTTCAGCAAGAGACCGGCAAAGCCTGCGGTGACACCGATCCAGCCGACGCCGAGGAAGGTGAGCCCGAGATTCAGTGCCGGTCGCTGGGTATCGGCGCCCGACAGGTACCACAGGGCCCCGAACACCACGGTGAGCGCAATGACCATGGCAAAGGCGGCATCGCCCCGGTAGTAGACCGAGACGGGCAACGCAGCGGTGGCAACGATGCCGAGCAACGTGGCAGGGTGACTGCCGGCACGTCGCATTGCGTCGAATGCCTCCACTGCCGCCATCACCGCAACCACGGTGATCAGCGCCAGCGCCGGAAGATTGCTCTCTCGGCGGAAGATCAGCAGGGCGATCGCAGCCAGCACGAGTCCCACGCCGATGGCCTGGGGGATGTTGCGTTCCCCACTCGGGGCCTCGACGCGACTCGGCCGGGTGGCACGTTCGCGGGCGACACGAACGGGCGGCACCCGCTGCGGATCGCCCGCAGACGGCTCGTCGAACTCGTCGGGAAGAACGTCGTCGTCGATCACGACCTTCTTCCGGGGGGCGTCGCCGAGTACGGCGTCGAGGTCGTCGCCTGCCCACTCGGGACCTTCGCCATGCCAGCGGGGGCCACCGAGATCGCTCCAGTTCTCATCGCCCGAGTTGGCAACGACCTTGGGAACCTGGCCGGTGGCCGGTTCGGTCCAGTGCGGCAGGTCGGTGGCCGGGGTGGCCGGCGGAGCTGCCGGTTCCGGCTCGACCGTGATGTCGTCGAGCGAGACGATCGGGACCGGGCCGAATTTGTTGGGATCGATCTCGGGCGGCGGATCGAAATCGAAGATCCCCGGTGCCGCTGAGCCACTGGCTGTTTCTGGTTCGGTCTCGTCACTCACGTTGCTGACCATCTCGTTCCTTGGGGTGAGCGGTGCGGCCGCACCACTCGCATCTTGTTGTCGGTCGGTTCGGGCACGATGCCGAGCGGCACCATTCAGACCTCGAGGAGCTCGGCTTCTTTTTCCTCGAGCGCAGCGTCGATCTGTGCCTCGGCTGATTGGGTCTGCTTGTCGAGCTCCTTCTCCGAACGCTCGAGGTCGTCCTTGGACATCTGACCGTCCTTCTCGGCCGACTCGAGGTCTTTGCGGGCTTCACGGCGCACGTTGCGAATGGCCACCCGACCGTCTTCGGCCATCGACTTCACCAGGCGAACGAGCTCCTTGCGCCGTTCCTCGGTGAGCGGCGGGAAATTGAGGCGAATCGAACGTCCGTCGCTGCTCGGGGACAAGCCGAGGTCGGAGTTGCGTATGGCCCGTTCGATGGCATCGAGGTTGGCGGGGTCATGTGGCGTGATGGCCAACTGCCGGGCTTCGGGGACCGAGATGGAGGCCAACTCGAGAATGGCCATCTCGACACCGTAGGCCTCGGCGCGGATTCGTTCGACCAGCTGTGGCGCCGCACGCCCGCTTCGGATCTTGGAGAATTCCTGCCTGGCATGGGCGATGGCCTTGGCCATGCGATCGTTCGCGTCATCCAAAACCAGTTCGATGATCTCGTCGCTCATGTCTCGTCACTCATGTCTTGGCCTCCTGGCCCGCCGACCCCGACCCACTGGCCGAGGCTCGCCGAGCTCGTTCGAATTGGCGAGCCCACCGGACTCAGGACACCAGCGTACCGATGGAATCACCACAGAGCAGGGAGCGCAGGTTGCCTTCGCCGAGAAGGTCGAACACCACGATGGGCATGTGGTTGTCCATGCTGTGGGTGATGGCCGTCGAATCCATCACCTTCAGTCCGTCGTTGAGCACATCGAGGTAGCTCAACTCGTCGATCTTGGTCGCGCTGGTGTCGACTCTCGGATCGGCGGTGTAGATCCCGTCGACACCTCCGTGGGTGCCCTTGATCAGCACATCGGCGTCGATCTCGACCGCTCGAAGTGCGGCCGTGGTGTCGGTGGTGAAGAACGGGTTGCCCGTGCCGGCGGCAAAGATCACGACCCGCCCCTTCTCGAGATGGCGGATCGCCCGACGACGGATGTACTCCTCGGCGACCTGCGGCATGCGGATCGCAGACTGCACCCTCGTGGGGACATCACGCTGCTCGAGCACGTCTTGCAGCGCCAGCGCGTTCATCACCGTGGCCAACATGCCCATGTAATCGGCCTGCGCTCGATCGAGGCCGCCTTCGGCACCGGTCATACCTCGCCAGATGTTGCCACCACCGACGACGATGGCCATCTCGGCCCCGAGGTTGACGCGTGCGTCGATGATGTCGTCGGCAATGCGCTGCACCACGGCACCGTCGATGCCGAATCCCTTGTCGCCGGCGAAGGCTTCGCCAGAGACCTTCAGCAGGACTCGTTTCCACCGGAGAGTCGATTCGTCTGCCATACGTGCTCCTTCGAATGTGGGACGGGGAGGGCCGAGACGCGACCGAGCCCCGGGCGAGGCTAGCGCCCGGGGCTCGTTCGGTTTCACCGACGCCGACTATTGCTCATCGGCTTCACGTTCACGGGGCTTCATGTTCACGAGCACCGTGCTCTCGAGCCCTTGCTCACGAGCCCCTTGCTCACGAGCCCCTTGCTCACGAACACCGTGCCTGGTGGGTTGGCAAACGGCGAGCCCGGGTTCGATCAACCGATGACGGCGAGGACGAACCGAGTGATCGTTCCGTTGCCGATGCGCTGGGCCACGGTTTCCTTCTCACCGAGCACGCCCTGCTCGAGCAGCACGCTCTCGGCAAACCACGAATTGATCCGGCCGTCGACGATCTTCTCCCACGCAGCTTCGGGCTTGCCCTCGCTCTTGGTGATCTCGAGCAGCGCAGCGCGCTCCTTTGCGACCTCGTCGGCCGGGACTTCCTCACGGCTGAGGTAGCGCGGCTTGGCGAAGGCGACGTTGAGCGCCACTTCGTGCAGCGTGTCGGCGTCGACACCCTCGCCCTCGACGAGGACTCCGGCCCGACCGCCGCCATGGAGGTAGGCATCGATGGACTTGCCATCGGCCGCCGCATAGCGCTCGACGGTGCCGATCTCGATGTTCTCCTTGATGACCAGCTTGAGGTCTTCGATGGCCTCCTGCTTCTCGGCCACGGCCTCGGGACCCTTGGCCAGTACGAGGTCGGCCAGTTCCTGGACCAGCGCCTGGAAGGCGTCGGACTTGGCGGAGAAGTCGGTCTCGGACTTGAGCTGCACCAGGGCCGCACCGGTGTCGTCTTGGGCGATGGCGATGACGCCCTCGGCGTTCTCGCGGTCAGATCGAGTGGCCGCCTTGGCCAGGCCCTTCTCACGAAGAATCTGCACGGCGCCGTCGAAGTCTCCTTCGGCGTCGACGAGCGCACGCTTGGCGTCCATCATGCCGGCGCCGGTCGACTTCCGGAGTTCTTGCACGTCTTTCGCGCTGAAATCAGCCATTGAACGTTCCTTTCGAGTGGTTGGTGAAAGCGGGACGGATCAGCTCTCGGCTGTGTCGTCGGATGCTGTGTCGTCGCCTGCGGTGTCGTCGGCTGCGGTGTCGTCGCCTGCGGTGTCCGATGCCGCCTCGGCAGCGGGCGCCTCAGCAGCAGGAGCCTCGGCGGGCGCAGCAGCCGCAGCCTCTTCGGCCTCGGCCGCTTCGGCGGCCTGGGCAGCAGCGAGACGGGCTTCGCGAGCGGCGGCTTCGGCAGCGGCAGCAGCGCGGGCAGCTTCTTGGCGAGCGGCGAACTCGGCCTCTTCTTCGGGGGTGCGCTCGGCGACTTCGACCGGAGCGGTCGGCACGCCGTGCTTGGAGGCGTACATCATCTTGCCTTCGGCGATGGCCTCGGCGATCACGCGGGTCATGAGCTCGGCCGAACGAATGGCGTCGTCGTTGCCCGGGATCGGGAAGGTGATGAGGTCGGGGTCGACGTTGGTGTCGACGACGGCCACGATCGGGATGTTCAGCTTGCGAGCCTCGGTGACCGCGATGTGTTCCTTGATGGTGTCCATGATGAACACGACGTCGGGCGACTTCGCCATGGTCTTGATACCGCCGATGTTGCGGTCGAGCTTCTCGAGCTCACGGGTGTAGAGCAGGGCTTCCTTCTTGGGCATCTGCTCGAACTCGCCGGCGGCGCGCATGCGCTCGTACTCGACGAGCTTCGACACGCGCTTGGAGATGGTCTGGTAGTTGGTGAGCATGCCACCGAGCCATCGCTGGTTGACGTAGGGCATGCCGACCGACTGGGCGTGGCGCTTGATGGGCTCCTGGGCCTGCTTCTTGGTGCCGACGAAGAGCACGGTGCCGCCTTCGGCGACGGTGTCGCGGACGAAGATGTAGGCCTTCTCGATGCCGCTCGAGGGTCTGGACGAGGTCGAGGACGTAGATGCCCCCACGCTCGCCGTGGATGAACCGCTTCATCTTCGGGTTCCAACGACGGGTCTGGTGGCCAAAATGCACGCCAGCGTCGAGGAGCTGCTTCATGGTGACGACTGCAGTCACGTGGTATTCCTCCGGTTGAGAGAACAGATGGTGTTGCACGCCGAAGCGTGACCGTGGATGTGCACCATCTGCAGGTGAAAACGATCGGGACGTTCCAGACCGAACTGGCAGCCTATCGGCACGACCACCTGAACCTCACTCGAGCCCTGCTGCGGAGCCGCTCGCGGCCTCAATCGACGAGCGAAAGGATTCCGATACCGAGCGCAACGAGGTCCTCGGCTTCCTGGATGATGCCCGAGCGTGTGATCCCGGCGAGATGGGCTGCGAGCGACTGACACGCCGGCCGCCGGCCGGTGATCGCACGGCCGAACTCGTCCTCCACGATCGCCAGGCCGGGCAGTTCACCATGGAGCTCCGGTGCGTCGTCGAAGCCGGCGGGCACCACGATGTTGGTCGCCCCGTCCCACCAGGTCGACGAGAGGGGCACGATCAGGTCGGTCGCCCCACCGATCGAGACCACGCGGACGCCATCGGGGGGCGGCGCCGGCTCGCCAAGAGCGAGTGGCCCTGCCGTTGCGACCTGCGCCACCGAAATGGCGTCCCACACCGCCGAGGTCGGAGCCAAGCGGTCGAGCGCCTTCGCCGCCAGCGATCCGGGTGCTGCCGCCAGGGCGGCATCGGCCAATTCGACTCCCTGATGTGGTGAACCGATCGTGACGACGGTGGAGGGCAACTCCGCTCCGGGGCGACCGACCAAGATCTCCAACGCTCGCCGAGCCACGACGCCCCCAAGGCTATGGGCGGCGACATCGATCGGCCGTCCTGGTCGCTCGACCGCTGCCGCCTCGATCAGATCGGCGAGATACCCCGCCGCCCGATCGACGTCGGCGTAGGTGTGTTCGGGTTGATAAGGCTGCGTCCCCAGCCGCGCACCGAGGGCGTCGTCACCCGTCACACCATCGACGCCGAATGGCGACGGGGTGCAGCCACCGGCGTAGGAGAAGCCGACGACGTCGTTCGGGTCATAGCCCAACGCAAGGGCATCGAGATCGCCGATCGAGGAATCGTCGCTCGAGGAGCCGAGCCCGCCGACCTGGATCAGCAGTCGGCCATCCCCAGGCGGCCTGACCACGTCCGCTGCACCCTGGTCCACAGCGCCGCCACCAGCAGCGCCGTCGCCACCAGCACCCGACGCACAGTCTTGTTCCCTCCAACGTCTGCCGGCCTCACCCCCGAGGGCGACGAGCTCGGAGAGATCGAGGGTGTTGCCGACCAGCCTGATCAAACCTCTGAAGCCGACACCACCCCAATCTCGGGCCGTTTCCGCCGCCACGCCACGGGGAGCAGCCGGCGTCGTCGGCCCTTCGACGAGCGCCAGCATCACCTCGGCACCGGCGAACAGCAGTGCGGGGTCGACGTAGGCCTCGCCCAGCCGAGCCGTCAGATGGAAGCCAGGTGACGCTCGGGCAATCAGGTCGCCGCGGCGGACCTGTTGACCTCGGACGACGAGGATCGCATCGAGGTAGGCCGAGGTCGATCGAAGTCCGTTGCCGTGATCGATGGTGACGAACAGCGAATGCCCCACAGCGCCGGCGAAGACGACCCGCCCCGCTTCGACCGCTCGCACCGGATCACCCGTTGCCGTGGCGAACTCGATGCCGCGATTGCCCGCCGCATACCGATTGGCCGGCGGTCGAAACGGATCGACGACCTCGGCATCGACCGGCACCAACCAACCATCACCACCGCCGGCAGCCGGGTCGGCGTTCCAGACGACCGACGCAGCGACCACCAGCGCCAGGACCAGCACGCGTAGCCGCACCGACCAAGACCCTTGGCGGATTCCCTGCCACCCCTTCGGACCAACAACACCCATGACGCCACTTCCGTCGATTCGGCCCGGGGCCGAACGCTCTCATGTGGGGGAAGGAGCAGGTTGGGGGAAGTGTTGCCGGCAGGAGGAGGCCGGGGTCTGGTTGTGGAGGGGCGGATGGCTGCGGGCGACGGCGCCGATGACCGTCGGAAACGATCAGACGCCTTCGCGCTCGGTGGCCGTCAGCTTCGAGCGCAGCTGCAGCACGGCCTTGGTGTGGATCTGACAGACCCGACTCTCGGTCACCCCGAGGACCTTGCCGATTTCGGCGAGGGTCAGGCTCTCGTAGTAGTAGAGCGTGAGCACGATCTTTTCTCGCTCACCCATGCGGTTGACGGCATCGGCAAGCGTTTGGCGCATCTCGACCCGCTCGTACACGCCTCCCGGACCGTCATGGCGATCGGCAAGGGTGTCACCGAAGGTCATCGAATCGCCACCACCGCCGAGCATCTCGTCGAGAGCGACGAGGCCGAGGCTGGAGATCTGGTTGTAGATGTTGGTCAGCTGCTGATCGCTCATGCCCAGTTCGGCTGCGATCTCCTCGTCGGTCGGGGCGCGATGGTTCTCCGACTCGAGCTTGGCCATCGCCCGTTCGACCGATTTCGCCTTCGCACGCACCGAACGCGGGACCCAATCGATGGATCGAAGCTCGTCGAGCACCGCGCCCTTGATACGCGAGATGGCGTACGTCTCGAACTTGAACCCACGTTCGAGGTCGAACTTCGTGATCGCATCGATCAGACCGAACATGCCGTAGCTGACCAGGTCGGCCTGGTCGACATTCTGGGGCAGACCCGCGGCGATACGCGAGGCGACGAACTTGACCAATGGCGCGTAATACACGATCAGCTGGTCGCGGTCGGCCTGTTCGTTGGTTTGTTTGTACCGCTGCCAGACTGCTGCCAGGTCGGTTTCGGTTTCGATACTCGCCACGTCTCCCGCCAAGGTGTGTGGACCTCCAGATGTCGTTGCGTTGCCCCGGGTTACCCCCTGAAGCAATCGCTCCCACTCTCCGTCGGTACTTGACCACTCTTTGTGAGTCTTTGGCGAAAGGATTTGTGTATTTGTTGACGTCTCGACCGCTGGCTGATCGGGAATGACCGTGATCTCGGGCCGCTTCTCATGCTTGTCGGCACCGACGTGCGTGAATCCAAGGGCTTCGAGATAGCGGGCATGGGCAGCAGTGGTCACGGTCTGCAACCTATCTCGGTGAGCGGCCGGCTTCGATCGCCAACGAGACGGTGGACCCGACCTGGGTCACCTGCCCGAGCACCGCAAGGCGTTGCACCGTCACGATGACCTCGGCGAGCGAAGCGTTGCTGACCCGCACCAGCGAGTCGATCGAGGCCGAACCCGTCGCCAGCTCGGCGAGCACGGTTTCGGCAAGCGGATCGCCCGATTCGGCATGATCGTCGTCCGAGGGCGCGTCGGCGAAGAGCCGACCCTGCTCGACCGGCGATGGGGCTCGCAGATCGAGCAGGGTGAGCACGTCGTCGACGGTGCACAGCGGCACGGCTCCTTCGGCCAGCAGGCGGTTCGTGCCGACGGAGGCAGCGGATCGGATCGAGCCGGGCACCGCCATCACCGGCACCCCCCGTTCGATTGCCTCGTCGACGGTGATCAACGCTCCCCCTTCGGCATGGCTCTCGACCACGATGACGGCGTCGCTCAGCCCGGCGATCAGTCGGTTTCGGGCCGGGAAGCGCCATCGATCGCCGTTGGTGCCGAGCGGCGCCTCGCTCACCACTGCGCCCCGGACTGCGACCCGCTCGGTCAGCGCCCGATGAAAGCGCGGCGACACGCGGTCGAGACCATTGGCGACCACGGCCAGGGGCACGCCGAGGCCAGGATCGTTCGACGCTCCGGAGCGCAGCGTGCCGGCATGCGCCGCGCCGTCGATGCCGAGTGCGAGGCCACTGATGACGTCGATGCCGGCGGCAGCCAGCTCGGCGCCGAGATCGCTTGCGATGGTGCGACCGAGATCGGTGCACCGGCGAGTTCCGACGATGGCCACGGCCGGCCGAGCACGCAGGCGAGAGGCGTCGCCCCAGACGTAGAGGACCGAAGGTGGCTCGGGGTCATGGTCGAACGGCCACTGCGTGTCGCCCGGAATCAGCACCTCGATGCCGGCCTCGAGGTGGTTGGCCAACACACGGTCGGGATCGAGGCGTCGGGCCGCCTCCTGCCAGGCGAGGACCGCCCGGGCGGAGACGCCGCGAGGTGCGGCGCCGTCGTCTTCGGGCAGCGTTCCCCGGCAGAGCCCGTCGAAGGTTGCTTCGGCCGATCGCTGCGCCATCAGCCAGGCGAGTCGGGCCGGACCGACGCCGTCGAGCTGCGAGAGCGCGACACGAGCGGCTCGTTCGCTGCCGGAGACCGGCGTCGTCGTCGACATCAGACCCCCACCACAGAGAAGGGCGTTGCCCGGAGGGCGAGCGCGGTGGCGATCGATTCCTCGTCGATCGGACCCTCGCAGCCCGCAAGATCGGCGACGGTCCGAGCAACCGTGCGGACTCGGCGAACGCCACGACCGCTGAGCAACCCACGCAACAACGTGGCTTCCACCAGTGAGCGGGCGTCGGGCGTGAGCGGCGCCAGGTCGTCGAGGGCTCGGGCGGGAAGTTCGGCGTTGCACCGAAAGCCACGAGACCGGGCGATGCCCCTCGCGGTCGCCACCCGTTGGGCGACGACCTCGGTGGTCTCGTGGGGCGAGGTGCCGATCAGCAGCTGCGGATCGGGGGGTTCCACCTCGATTCGCAGATCGAAACGATCGAGCAGCGGTCCACTCAGGCGGCGGGCATAGCGAGCGCGGGCGACGTCGTTGCAGCGACACGAGCGCCCCGGCCGTGCCTCCCCACATGGACACGGATTCATGGCTCCCACCAGCTGGAAGTGGGCAGGCATGACCGCGCTCGAGTGGGCTCTCGCCACCCGAACCACCCCCTCTTCGAGTGGTTGGCGCAGTGCCTCGAGAACGGCGACCGGGAACTCGCCCATCTCGTCGAGGAAGAGCACGCCACCGCTGGCCAACGAGATCTCGCCCGGACGAATGGTTTGCGAACCGCCACCGATCAGCGCGACCGCCGAGGCGCCGTGGTGGGGTGCTCGGAACGGAGGCCGTCGGAGCAGACCGCTGTCGGGGATGCGCAAGCCCGCGACCGAATGCACCTTGGTGACGGCCACGGCCTCGTCGAGATCGAGATCGGGCAGCAGTGCCGGGAGCCGTGACGCGAGCATGCTCTTGCCTGCACCGGCGGGACCGACCATGAGAAGGTGATGCCCGCCCGCAGCGGCGATCTCGATGGCCCGCCGCGCCAGCATCTGTCCTCGGACGTCGGCGAGTTCCAATCGTGGGTCGTCGTCGAATGGATCGTGGGGGCTCGTGGTGGCCAGCGCAAGCGGTGGACCCTCGCCTGACAGCGCATCGAAGACCTCTCGCAGCGATCGAGCGGCAATGGCTTCGCCCGGGCGAACAGCGGCAACGCTCGAGCCTTGGGAATCGGGGACGATCACGCGACCGGCCGGCACGGCATGGGCCAACGCCACCATGCCGGTGACCGGCCGGAGGGAGCCATCGAGCCCGAGTTCACCGAGCGCACCGAGGCCGCGAACCGATTCGGGAGTCAATTGCTCGGTGACCACCAAGATGCCGAGGGCAATGGCGAGGTCGAAGCCGGCACCGGTCTTCCGGACGCCGCTGGGTGACAGATTGACGGTGAGCTTGGCCGATGGCCACTCGAGTCGAGAGGAGAGCACGGCCGCTCGCACCCGATCGGTGGCCTCGCGACACGAGACGTCGGGCATGCCGATGATGTTCATGCCCGGCATGCCGGGCCCGGTCTTGACTTCGACGTGGACGGCGAGACCGTTGACGCCTTCGACCACTGCGGTGGGTATGCACGCAAACACGGGTGTCCCTGTTCGTTGGCAACGAAGAGGGGGCGAACCCACCGATGGCTCGAACACTACCGCCTGCCGATGACAGCGCCTACCGAGGACAGCGCCTACCGAGAACAGCGCCTACCGAGAACAGCGCCATCGTCGCGTTCGACGAACGCAGCGCTCGACCGCCGAGTCCGCTCCTCGATCGACCAGGCGCCGTAGTCCATACGGGCCAGCAACGAGGGCGTCACCCTGGGCAGAGCTCACCAATTGATCAATGTCACGAACCAACGCGCCGTCATCCCCCGCATGACGACGCCGACCAATCCTCGACCCATGCTCCCCGGCTGGTATCTCCGACACGACATGCCCTCACGCGAGCGCTTCTGGAACGGATCCATGTGGACCGATCTCGAGCGGGACGCACCCCTGCTCTCGGAGTTTCTCGGCCCCATCGAACCAACGATCAGGGCCCTGCTCGATTCCTACGAGCAGTCGATGGCCGGGTCGTCGGTGCTCTCTCGGGCGACCGCGCACCAGCGTCGCGAGGATGCGAAGCGCATCGCCCTCTGACTATCCGTCGGACCCGCCGGACTCGGCCAGCACCTCGCGGGTGTAGCGAACGACAGCATCGAGTTCGGCGTCGTCGAGTCGGCCGCCGAAGGCCGGCATGGCGTTCTTGCCCTCGCTGACCAGCGCAATCTGATCAGCGATGTCCGGGTAGGCCGCCAGCACCACACCCTCGTTCAACTTGGTGCCCCGCCCGCCACCACCGTCGGACCCGTGGCACGAGGAACACTGACGGATGTACAGGTCACGTCCCTGCTCGAGCACAGGGTCGCCGTTGGCGACCTCCGGCGTGTCGGCGGCAGCGCAGCCGGCAGCGAACGTGGCGAGGACGCCCATCGCGAACACCAGCCCGGCGACTCGTGCAGCACGGCGGGTACGGGAGGAGAACGCAACACGACGCATCACCTGATGATGTCAGCCGCTGAGCCGAACCACACTGAATGTGGCGAACAGCACCCATAATGGGCGCGTGGGATTCGATCCGAGGCGTCAACACAAACGCACGAGCTTCGACTACTTCTTCGTCGCCGCCAGTGTCGTTGCCGTCATCGCCTTGTTGACCTGGGCGCTGTTTGCCTGATGTCTCGGCCGTCGTCGTCACGAGACCCGGGAGAGAGCAAGGGGCCCAACGCCAAGAAGAAACGGCACCGCCCGAAGCCCGCCAACGCCAAACGCAAGGGATCGGCTGCCAAGAAGCGGCGACGCTCCTCGGGCAGCAAGCCTCGCCCCGCTCGGCGAGCGGATCCCTCCGATGTGCCCGGCGCCGAAGTTCGGTTCATCCAGCCCTACGACGCGGTCAAGACCTATCTCTGTCCTGGCTGCAACCGCATCATTCCCGAAGGACTCGGACACCTGGTCGTGGTGCCCCCCGATGATCCCGATCTACGCCGCCACTGGCATCGAGGGTGCTGGGTCAACCGACCGAGGGACTGAGGGAGCCGGGTAGGGTGACCAGATGGCCGACGTCATCTTGTTCCACAACCCGCATTGAAGCACCTCGACCGCAGCACTGGAAGTGCTGCAGAACGAGGGTGTCGATCACGAGATCGTGCTCTACCTGAAGGTCAAACCTGACCGAGCCACGCTCGAACGGGTGATCGCCAAGCTCGAGGATCCCCCGGGCGATCTCGTGCGTCGCGACAAGTTCTTCAAAGACACCGTGGTGGGTC
Organism: uncultured Acidimicrobiales bacterium; assembly: GCA_963698395.1. Classification (GTDB taxonomy): domain Bacteria; phylum Actinomycetota; class Acidimicrobiia; order Acidimicrobiales; family SZUA-35; genus JBBQUN01. The sequence goes on along the minus strand of CAVOQQ010000002.1, from coordinate 288,367 downwards.
GCGACGGTTTCGACCCCGACACCCTCGTCGATCCCGAGGTCGTCATCGATCTGCTCCTGAAGCACGCCAAGCTGCTCCAGCGCCCCGTGATCGAGACGCCGACGACCGCCATCATCGGCCGCCCACGGGATCGGGTTCCTGCGCTCTTCGCTTGAGCCGTCGGCCGTCCCCGTTGGTGCATCGGTAGCGGCGAGGGACGGCGGTGCGCCTCCGCGAAGGCGAGCTTCCCCCGCCACTACCTCAGCCCACGAAGTGTCGGACGCGACGACCGACTGATCAGTGTCCCATCGCGCGACGGGGTCGGCACTTCTGAATCAGAAGGCCTGCTCGTACACCACAAGGTGACCGCGAGCATCGACGTCGGCGACATCGAAACGCAGCTCGACATAGCCAAAGGATCGGTCGCGACGCGCCACCTCGTGGAGCCAGATGGTGGCCAGCTTGCGGATCTGCTGTTGTTTGGACCGCCCGACCGCTTCGTAACCGCTGCCATAGCGCTTCGAGCTGCGGGTCTTGACCTCGCTCACGACGACGAGCGCGTCTCGTCGAAGGATCAGATCCAGTTCGCCACGACCGTAGATCGGCGGGCAGAACCAGTTCTGCTCCAGCACCTCGAACCCATGCTGGCGGTACCAGTCGGCTGCCCGCTCCTCACCGAATCGTGCGAGCTTGTTCTTGGCTCCGCCGGCGGTCACGACGCCACCGGCACGAGCCGAATCAGAGTTCCGAAGCCGGCAGTTCCTCGACGGCAATGCCACGAGAACTGGCAACGGTGACCCGCTGCAGGAAGCGCGATTGTCGGTACATGTCCCATACCCATGCGTCGGTCAGCTCGTATTCCACGAAGGCAGCGCCTGGTGCGGACGTCCGCACGACCTCGTTGGCGAGGTAGAAACGGCGGTCTGACTCGACCACGAAGCGAAACATCTTGATGACGTCTCGGTACTCCTTGTAGAGCCCCAGCTCGATCTCTGCCTCGTAGCGCTCGAGATCGTCGGTGCTCACGGGTTCATGCTCGGTCGAGCGTCACGCTCAGTTGAAACGCTTCTCTTTGACCTTGGCAGCCTTGCCGACGCGATCGCGCAAGTAGTAGAGCTTGGCTCGGCGGACATCGCCGCGAGTGACCACTTCGATCTTCTCGATGATCGGTGAGTGAACGGGGAAGGTGCGCTCGACGCCGACGCCGAAGCTCAGCTTGCGGACCTTGAAGGTCTCGCGGGAGCCGGCGCCCTGGCGACCGATGACCACACCCTGGAAGATCTGGACACGCTCACGGGTTCCCTCGACCACCTTCACGTGCACCTTGACGGTGTCGCCAGGATCGAAACTGGGGACGTCGTCACGCAGCTGTGATTGTTCAACGATGTCAGTCAGGTTCATGACACTTCCTGGTGGCGAAGCAGCCTCGAAGCAATGGAGGCTGGCGGCGATCGAAGGCCGGAATGGCGCAGCACATGAGGATATGGGATCTGGCGTCCAATTCCTCTTGCCACGAGCCGCTCGTGTCGGCCACGACCGTCAGCTCAGGTCGAATTCGGCCAGCAGCTTGCGATCAGCGGCATCGAGTCCGCCGCGCGCCTCGATCAGATCCGGGCGACACTCGATCGTACGACGGAGCGACTGGGCGCGTCGCCAACGCTCGATCAGCGCATGATTCCCTGATCGCAGCACCGCCGGCACCTCGAGTCCCCGGTAGTCCGCCGGCCTGGTGTAGTGGGGATACTCGAGCAGGCCGTTGCTGAACGACTCGTCGCCGGCCGACGACTCGTTGCCGAGCACACCCGGCAGCAAGCGAGCCACCGACTCGAGCACGACCAGCGCGCCCAACTCACCGCCGGCGAGCACGTAGTCGCCGATGGAGACTTCGCCGTCGACAAGGTGGGTTCGCACCCGCTCGTCGATCCCCTCGTAGCGACCGCAGAGCAACGTGAACCCCTCCAGCAGTGACAGTTCGCGGGCGTAGGCCTGATCGAGCGTCCGCCCGGTCGGCGAGAGATACAGGATCGGCCTCGGCGTCTCGGCAGCTTCCACGGTTCGGAAGATCGGGTCGGGTTTGAGCACCATGCCCGCGCCACCCCCGAACGGGGAATCATCGACCGAGCGGTGGGGGTCGTCGGTGGCGTCTCGCAGGTCGTGCACCCGCACGTCGAGGTGCCCGGCCTCTTGGGCCCGACCGAGAATGCTGGTGGCGGCGTAGACGTCGATGACCTCGGGGAAGATCGTGATGATGTCGATCCGCACGGTGCCGGGGTCAGTCGTCGGCGTCGTCGAGAAGCCCGGCGGGCACATCGACGGAGATCACGTCGCCGTCGGCTTCCTGCACGAACACCATGGGGACGAGGCGCCCATCGGCCAGTTCGAGCAGATCACTGGCCGGATTGGCGACGACGGAGACGACCTCGCCGTGGTCGGTGCCGTGCTGATCGACCAGGCGCTGCCCGATCAATTCATGGACGAACAGCGCATCGTCGTCATCGAGAGGGTCGGCGACGATGAGCTTGCCCCGCAACAGATCGGCCTGTTCACGACCGTCGACATCTTCGAGGTGGACGAGCCATTGCTTCTGGTAGGGCTTGGCACTGGCAACGACATAGTCACGCTCACCGATGCCGAGACGCGAACCGACCGCCGTGCGCTCGGCCAGGCGGTCGGTGGTGAACTTGATGAGGACATCGCCACGAAGTCCGTGCGACTTCGCAACACGGCCCACTTCGAGCCGCTTGGTCACTCGACGAACTCGACCTCGGTGGTGACGCCGTCCTTGGCGCCGGCGGCGCCGACGACCGTGCGAATGGCCGAGGCCACTCGGCCGCGGCGACCGATCACGCGACCCATGTCGTCTTTGTTGACGGTGACGTCGAAGCGGATGCGGGCCTCGTCGACACTGGAGGCCTCGACCGAGACGTCGTCAGGGGTACTGACGACCGACCGGCAGAGGTGCAACAGCACCGCCTCGGCAGTGGGGGCAAGTGTGTCGCTCACGCTTCGACCGCTGTGGTTTCGGCGGCAGCAGCAGCGGCGGCCTTCTCGGCGGCAGCGGCCTCGGCCAGCTCGGCGGGCGTCTTGCCGTCCTTCCAGGCTTCCCAGGCGCCCGAGACCTCGAGCAGCTTCTGGACTCGCTCGGTCGGCTGGGCACCGACGGCGAGCCAGTGCACGGCCTTGGCCTTGTCGATGGTGATCTCGGAGGGCTCGGTACGAGGGTTGTAGGTGCCAACGATCTCGATGAACCGACCGTCGCGGGGCGAACGGGCATCGGCAGCGACCACACGGTAGGTCGGCTGCTTCTTCTTACCCATTCGCATGAGACGGAGTCGAACGGCCACAGGATTCTCTCTTCAGTGATAGGACTGGCTGGTGATGTCTGCCCTCGGTGTGAGGACCACGGTCGTATGAGCGGGATCGTCGCAGATGGAGCGAACAGACAAACGACGGATGAGCCTACCGTCGCCGGTGATTGCATCCACTCTGGATGCCGGTGACGTCGGTCGAGGTGGGTCGACGAGCGATCATGCCCGCCGGCCAGGCGACGATGGTCAGGACTTCTTGCCGAGCTCGTCGAGTTCGGTGGCGAGCTGCTCGAAGTCGGCGTTGTCGAGGCGGTCGAGCCCCGGAAGCATCAACGGAGCCTTGGTCTGCTTCGTGCCGGGCTGCGAAATTCGAGCGGTCTGCTTGGCGGTCACTCGACCGCCGCCCTTTGCGCCCTTCTGCTTCTTGCGGTTCTTCTTCGAAGCCTTCTTGGTGCCGAACCCGCCCATGCGCTTCATCATCTTCTGCATCTCGGAGAACTGCTTGACCAGCATCGCGACCTGATTGGGGTTGGTGCCCGAGCCATTGGCGATGCGGCTGCGGCGAGAGGCATCGATGGCATCGGGATTCGCCCGTTCCTCCTTGGTCATCGACTTGATGATCGCCTCGACCCGAGCGAGCTCGCGGTCGTCGACGTCGACGTCTCGCATCTCCTTTGGAAGTCCTGGCAGCATCTTGACGAGACCGCCGAGGGGACCCATCTTCTTGAGCTGCTGCATCTGCTCGAGGAAGTCGTCGAGGGTGAAGGTGCCGTCCATGAGGGACTCGGCTGCCTTCTCGGCTTCTTCCTTTTCGTAGGTCTGCTCGGCCTTCTCGATGAGCGTGAGCACATCGCCCATCCCGAGGATGCGGCTGGCCATGCGGTCGGGGTGGAAGAGCTCGAACTCGTCGAGCTTCTCGCCGGTGGCCGCGAACGCGATCGGACGGCCGACGACTTCTTTCACCGACAGTGCCGCACCACCGCGGGCGTCACCGTCGAGCTTCGTCAGGATGACACCGTCGAGCTCGAGCTTCTCGTGGAAGGCCTCGGCCACGCTGACGGCGTCTTGACCGGTCATGGCATCGACGACGAGGAACGTGTAGTCGGGTGACACGGCGTCGGAGATCTGGCGGACCTCCTCCATCAGCGCCTCGTCGATGGCGAGACGACCGGCGGTGTCGACGATCACGACGTCTCGTCCGAGGCGCTTGGCCTCGGCGATGGCGTTGCGAGCGACCGTGACCGGGTCGGACGGCTCGGAGAAGACCGGCACGTCGACCTGGCGCCCGAGGGTGCGCAGCTGCTCGACGGCGGCGGGTCGTTGGAGGTCGGCACCGACGAGCAGTGGATTGCGGCCCTGGGCCTTGATCCACTTGGCGAGCTTGCCCGACGAGGTGGTCTTGCCCGAGCCCTGGAGCCCGGCCATCATGATGACGGTTGGCGGCTTGGCGTTGTAGCGCAGGTTGAACGTCTCGCCACCAAGGCTGGCGGTCAGCTCCTCGTTGACGATCTTGACGACCTGATTGGCGGGGTTCAGGGCCTTGTGGACCTCTTCACCAACGGCACGTTCCTTGATCCGGTTGCGGAGGCTGCGCACGACCGCGGTGTTGACATCGGCCTCGAGGAGGGCGATCCGGATCTCTTTCAGGGCCTCGTCGACATCGGCCTCGGAGAGAATCCCCTTCTTGGAGAGCTTCGAGAAGACGCCTTCGAATTTGTCGGTCAGATTCTGGAACATGAGGCCCCCAGCCTATTCAAAGAGGGCGTCGATGAAGGCGTCGGGGTCGAAGTCGACCAGATCGCCGACGCCTTCGCCGAGACCGACGAGCTTGACCGGAATGCCGAGTTCGCTCTCGATGGCGAACACGATGCCACCCTTCGCCGAACCGTCGAGCTTGGTGAGCACCACGCCGGTGACGTCGACGGCATCGGCGAACACCTTCGCCTGGGTCATGCCGTTCTGACCGGTGGTGGCGTCGATCACGAGCAGGACCTCCGAAACGTGGCCCGGCTCCTTGGCTGCCACTCGGCGCACCTTCGACAGCTCCTCCATCAGGTTGGTCTTGTTCTGGAGGCGTCCAGCGGTGTCGGCGAGCACGATGTTGCAGCCGCGAGCCTCCGCCGCCTTGATGCCATCGAAGATCACCGACGACGGGTCGCCACCCTCGTTGCCACGAACGATTTCCGCGCCCGAACGCTCGGCCCACATGGTGAGCTGTTCGGCGGCGGCGGCGCGGAAGGTGTCGCCCGCTGCCATCAAGACGGTGTTGCCCTCGTCGGCCAGTCGACGCCCCAGCTTGCCGATCGTGGTCGTCTTGCCGACGCCGTTGACACCGACGAACAACCAGACGTTGGTCTTGTCGTCGTCGATGGTCAGCGAGCGGTCTTGGTCGGCGATCTCGGCCCGCATCTCCTCCTTGAGCAACCCGAGAATGGCCTCGCCGTCGTCGACGCCCAGCGCCTTGGCCTTCTCCTGGACCTCGGCGATCAACTTCATGGTGACGCCGACGCCGACGTCGGCCCGGATCAGCGCCTCTTCGAGATCTTCCCAGTCTTCGTCGCCGACCTTGCCCAGACCGACGAGACCGCCGAGGTAGCCACTGAGGGCAGTGCGGGCCTTGCCGAGCCGGTCGAAGAACGACGGCTTGACGAGTGGCTCCTCGACCAACTTCTCGTCGGCCAGTGCCTCTTCGAGTTCGTCGATCGTGACGTCGGTGTCGGTGTCGACGACCTCGACATCGTCTCGGTCGGCCCGCTCGAGCAGATCACCCGCATCGTCCTCACGCTCTTCGAGCGCAACGCTCGATGCGGTCGCGCCGAGCCCACTGGTACTGTCGGGGAGCTCGTTGCGACCTCCGGAACGGAACCGGGTGGCCAGCAGGGCGAGAAGCCCCAGGGCCACAGCGGCGATGAGAATGATCCATACGGTTGTCGTCACGAGCAACGACTCTAACGGTCACGGTGGAGAGCGGTCACCGCCGGGCGCCGAACCGCTCACTCCGACGGTGACGACCAGGCGGGTCGCCTCATTTCTCTCCGAGGACCACCGTGATCTGCAACGTCTCACTGCCGCGGACGATCTCGAGTTCCACCTCGTCACCGGGGAACCCGGTCTGGATGAGCCCGGCCAGTTCCTCGAAGCTGGCAACGGGTGCTCCGTCGAGACTCAGCACCCGGTCGCCAACCTGCACCCCCGCCAGATCGGCGGCTGCACCCGGGGTCACCGTGGCGACCGAAACACCGAGGAGGTCTTCGCCCGGCGACTCACCGGCAATCCCAAGGAAGCCCGGCTCCAGCGTGTCGCCGGCAATGATCCGAGTGGCGATGTCGTAGGCCGTCGTGATCGGCATGGCAAAGCCGATGCCGGCGTTGGTCGAACTCACCCCGTCGGTCTGGATCGCGGTGTTGATGCCGATGACCCGACCTTCACGGTCGGCCAGGGCACCGCCGGAGTTGCCCGGATTGATGGCGGCATCGGTCTGCACCATCGCGTTCCAACCGGCACCGTTGTAGACCGGCCGGTTGACGGCCGACACGATGCCCGAGGTGACGGTCTGCTGCAGATCGAACGGACTGCCGATGGCGACGGTGTACTGACCGACCTCGAGCTCGCCCTCGAGCGCAAGCGTGGCGGACACCAGGCTGTGACCCGTTCCCACCGACAGCACGGCGATATCGGTGCGAGGATCGGTGCCGATCAGGCTCGCCGGGAGCGAGCGACCATCGCTCAGGCGAACACTGAGCCGATTGGCGTTCGCGATCACGTGGTTGTTGGTCATGATCAGGCCGTCGTCGAAGATGACCCCGGAGCCGAGACCCAACTCGGTGTTGATCTGCACGACGGAGGGGCCGAGGATGGTGGCGACGAACGCCGCCGGTTCGGCGGTGTCGAGGTCGGGCGGTGTCACCACGATCGCATCACCAGAAGCGACCGCCGGGATCGTCGAACCCACATTGGCGGCGACTTCACCACCGTCGTTCGCGTTCATCCCGACACCGAAGCCGACTGCGGTCAGTGTGCCCCCGGCAACGAACGCCGCCAGCGCTCGCCAGCCCCAACGAGAGGATGAGCCGACGCTTCCCGACGACGTTCCAGCAGTCGACCCCGCGGTCGTGACACCGTTCCAACCCGGACCGGCAGCGTCGGAACGGCCGACCGGTGGGGTTCCCGTGCCCTGCTGGTTCCAGAGCCCACCACCGGCAGGCGGGACGGCGCCGTAGCCGCCGAAGGGGTCGGGAGGAGCCGGGGGTGCCGGCGGCGCGCCGGCGGTGGTGTCGAAACCTGCTGCGGTCGTCGCGACCGATCGCTGGCGCACGGGCGGAGCACTCGACGGCGTCGGGTCGAAATCCCAGTTGCGTTCGTTCACGGCTAGCTCCTTCATGGTGCGACGGCTCGATCCGAATGGACCGAAGTCGATCGGCGTCTCGTCGCCCGTCTTCGTCAGGCGTTGGTTCGACCTTAGGGACCGAGCTGAAAAGTCGGCGTAAAGGCTCGCCTCGGGGCGAGGACGACCATCACCTTGGCCATCCGATGGCCGTCGTGTTGCTTGGTCGTCGTTGGATCACGTACCGAGTTTGGCCGACGAACCACGCTGATCGGGAAGTCGGATGGTGAATCGTGCACCATTGCCCAGCGAGGAATCGACCACGACCGATCCGCCGTGGCGCTCGGCGATCCGCCGGACGATGCTCAGACCGAGACCGCTTCCCGCCCCGACGTCGTTGCCGCGCCAGAACCGCTGGAAGACTGCCTCGTGGTCGGCTGGATCGATGCCGGGACCGTCGTCGAGCACCTCGAGCTCGATCCAGCCGTCGGCAACACGACTCGCCAGCGTGATGGTCGATCCGGACGGCGCCAGACGGAGGGCGTTGGCCACGAGATTCACCACAGCCCGGCGAAGGGCCGGCTCGTCACCGACCACTTCGAGCGGCGTGGGGCCGACACCGGACACGTCGAGCGCGACACCGGCCGACGAAGCAGCCGCCCGGTACTCCGAGGCCAAACCGACCAGCAGCCGATTGACGTCGACCGACGACTGCTTCAGTTCGCTGATGCCGTTTCGAGCTTGCTCGAGGAGGTCGTCGACCAGCACGCTCATGCGCCCCGTCGACCGGTAGGCGATCACCGCCGCCTTCCGCAGTTCATCGTCGTCATCGTTCGCCTCGGGCTCTCGGCCGTCGGCGGTGAGCGCCAACTCGAGATTGGAGCGGGCGATCGCCAGCGGGTTGCGCAACTCGTGCGATGCCTCATGGACGAATCGCCGCTGCTCCTCGAACGCGTCTTGCACTCGATCGAGCATCCCGTCGAACGTGTCGGCCAGGTCCTTCAGCTCGTCTGAGGGGCCGGGCATCTCGATTCGCCGGGAGAGGTCGGAACCGCTGATGTCCTTGGCGACGGCGCCGATCGCCTTCACCGGCCGGAGTGCCGTTCCGGCGAGCGACCAACCCGCTCCCGAACTGATGAGCGCAAGTGCAGCAACGCCGATCAGGCTGTTCCGTCGAAGCTGTTCGAGTGACCGGCGGTTGACCTCGCGTTCGAAGAGCTCGAGCTGCACCCGCTGGCTCTCGCCGTTGGCCAACAAGACGAATCGGCCCTCGGGATCGACGAAGATCCCCTCGGCGACGACGGGTTCGTTGAGCTGTCGAGCCTGGAAGACGTAGAGCCCACCGACCAGCAGGCTGCCGAAGGCGAAGACGACCAGCCCGTAGTTGAGGGCGAGCCGGAAGCGAATGGTGCGGCTCCAACGGGGCGAACGCATCACCGGGTCGGATCGCTCGCCGGGTCGGCGTGGTTCGTCGACGGGTCGACCAGCCGGTAGCCGGCCCCGATCACGGTCTCGATCAAGGCTTCGTCGGTGGCCGCGGCGAGCTTGCGTCGCAGCGTGCCGACGGTGACCCGCACCGTATTCGTGAACGGGTCGACCATCTCGTCCCAGACGTGCTCCAACAAGCGCTCCTGACTGAGCACCGAACCGAGATTGCTCATGAAGTACCGCAGCAGGGCGAATTCCTTGGTCGTGAGTTCGATCGGCGTGCCGGCCCATGTGACGATCCGTTTGGCCGTGTCGAGCCGGAGATCGCCGACCTCGAGGACGGCGTCTTCCCCCGACACTTCGCGTCGGAGCAGGCTGCGGACTCTCGCCGACAGCTCGGCGAGGGCGAACGGCTTGACCAGATAGTCGTCCGCTCCGTCGTCGAGACCGCCCACCCGGTCGGCGATCTCGTCGCGAGCGGTCACCATCAGCACTCGAGTCGACGGGTCATAACGAGCATCGGTGCGGATCAGGCGACAGACCTCGCGACCATCGAGGTCGGGAAGGGTGAGGTCGAGCGTCACGAGGTCGTACGGGTTCAGCATCAGTCGGTCCAGCGCACTGTGCGCGTCGTGAGCGACATCGACCGCATAGCCCTCCCGGCGCAGCGATTCGGCGATGGCACTCGCCAGCTCCGGCTCATCGTCGACAACAAGAATCCGCATGCCCCAACGTTAGGTGGTCAATTTCCCGCTTTCGCCGCGCTTTCGCTTGCATCGGGTTGACTGGTCTCATGAATGAGCACTCCCCTGCTGATCACCATGGCGGCCTGTCGGCGAGTCGCGCCGAGTTCGAGACGCCCCAGCTCGCCGCCGAGCAACTCGAACGAGTCCTGTTCGAAGTCAAGAAGGTGATCGTCGGCCAGGACCACATGGTCGAACGTCTGCTCGTCTCGCTCCTGGCCCGAGGCCACATCCTGCTCGAGGGCTTGCCCGGATTGGCCAAGACCCTCGCCGTCTCCACGCTGGCGCAGGCCATCGGCGGCACCTTCGTCCGGTTGCAGTTCACCCCCGACCTCCTCCCGTCCGACCTCGTCGGCACCCGGATCTGGCGAGCCAACGAGCAACGCTTCGACATCGAATGGGGCCCGGTCTTCGCGAACCTCCTGCTGACCGACGAGATCAACCGGGCGCCGGCGAAGGTGCAGTCCGCTCTGCTCGAGGTCATGGCCGAACGACAGGTGTCCATCGGCGGCGAGACTCGGGCGCTGCCCAAGCCCTTCCTCGTCCTCGCCACCCAGAACCCCATCGAGTCCGAGGGCGTCTACACCCTGCCCGAGGCCCAGCGAGACCGCTTCCTCATGAAGGTCACCGTTGGCTATCCCTCGCCGGCGGAGGAGCTCGAGATCGTGCGGCGCATGGGCACCTCGACCCCCAGCGCAAACGGGGTGATGTCGCTCGATCAACTCGAGGAACTGCAGACGATGGCGGACCGCGTCTACGTCGACGTTTCGGTTGCCCAATACGCCGTCGACGTCGTGATGGCCACCCGCGAGCCCTCACTGCGTGGGCTGCCCGAACTCGATCCGCTCATCGAATTCGGCGTCAGCCCCCGAGCCTCGCTGGGTCTGGTTGCCGCCGGTCGGGCCATCGCCCTGCTCCGAGGGCGAAGCTACGTCGTGCCGCAAGACGTCTTCGATGTGGCCCGCGACGTCCTTCGGCATCGGCTCATGCTCTCCTACGAAGCACTCGCCAAGGGACTCTCCACCGACGACGTCCTCAACCGCTTGCTCTCGGTCGTGCCTGCGGCCACCGCCCGGTCGTTCACGCCATCGGGTTCGCAGGCCACCACGGCCATGATGACCACCCCCGACGCCGGATGGCCCAGCGCCGCGACCGCTTCGTCGTCGAGCAACGGCGCCCCCGCACCCGGTTCACCGGCAGCCCCGTCGCCCGACGAAGTCACCACGCCGATGAACCTTCCACCTCTGCCGTCCTCGGAGGCCTTTCCCTCACCGCCGCCCCCACCGGCGCAAGGCGCCCGGTCGGGATCCCCGACCGAATCGGGCTCGACGCCCCCCATGCCCGGCGAGTCGGCAGCCACGCCGACCGAAGCCACCGACCGCCGCTGGGCTCCGACCAGCGCGCCGTCGCCCACTCACCATGAAGGTGGCGGATCGTGATCGATGCGTCCGACGTCTCCGACGGGCGCACGCGAGAACTGCTTCGCCGTCTCGAGCTCGACGTGACCCTTCGCCTCGATGGGCTCCTCCACGGCGACCACCGCGGCCTCGTTCCCGGTCACGGCAGTGAGCTCGGCGAGACCCGCCGATATGCGCCGGGAGACGACGTCAGACGCATGGATTGGAACGTCACGGCTCGACTCTCGGAGCCCTACATCCGCCAGACCATCGCCGACCGTGAACTCGAGACCTGGATCCTGGCCGACCGCTCACCCCGCCTCGATTTCGGCACCGCCGACGTCGAGAAGCGAGACCTCGTGCTCGCCGGCGCTGCCGCCGTCGGTTTCCTCACCAACCGCGACGGCAACCGCATCGGTGCCGTCCTGGCCGGCGGCGACACCACCGACACGTCCCGCGACGGCCTCACCGTGATCCCGGCCAAGGGTTCACGCCGCCATCTCCTCCACATCCTGCACACGCTCGCCGACAGCCCCCGACACGACGCCACCACCGTCACCGATCTGACCGGTGCCCTCCACCGCCTCAACGGCCTGGCCAAGCGGCGGGGATTCCTCGCCGTCATCTCCGACTTCCGTGTCGGCGAGGGCTGGGAAGCGGCGCTCGCGATCGCGTCGGTTCGTCATGACGTGCTGGCCATCGAGGTGAGCGACCCGCGTGAAGCCGAACTGCCGAACGTCGGCCTCCTCACCGTGGTCGATCCTGGAACCGGACGGCTGCGTGAGATCGCAACGAACAAGGCTTCGGTTCGTGCGGCCTATGCCGAAGCCGCCGCCCAACACCACGAGCACCTTGCCGACACCTTTCGCAAGCACCGCATCGAACACCTGCGCCTCGTCACCGACCGGCCCTGGCTCGACGATGTCGTCACCTTCATGGCCAATCGCCGCATGCGCATGAACGCTCCGGGAGCGCGACGATGAGCTTCCTCTCCCCCGTCCGACTCTGGCTTCTCCTCGGGGTCGCCCTCCTGGCGGTCGTCTACGTGCTCGCACAACGTCGACGCAACACCTACGCCGCCCGACTCGCTTCGGCGCACATGCTCGACTCGGTGCTGCCCAATCGCCCGGGGTGGCGACGACACGGCGTCACCGCCGTCTTTCTCGCCGCGCTCACCGCGCTCGTCACCGCCTTCGCCCAGCCGGCAACCGAACGCCAGGTTCCACGGGAGCGGGCAACGGTGATCGTCGCCATCGACGTCTCACTGTCGATGGAAGCCGCCGATGTCGACCCGACCCGCCTGCTCGCCGCGCAGGAGGCAGCCAGCCGCTTCGTCGATCAACTGCCCTCCACACTCAACGTCGGCATCGTTGCCTTTGCCGGCCAGGCCAGCGTTCTCGTCCCCCCCACCACCGACCGAGCGGCGGCCCATCGCGCCATCGACCGCCTCCAACTCGCCGAGTCGACCGCCATCGGCGAGGCGATCTTCACCTCGCTCGATGCCCTCGCTGCTGCACCCGGAGCCGACGAGAACGGCGAGATCCCGCCGGCACGCATCGTCTTGCTGTCCGACGGTGAGACCACCGTGGGCCGACCCGATGCCGAGGCCGTCGCCCAAGCGGTGGCCGATGACGTCCAGGTGTCGACCATCGCCTTCGGCACGAGGAACGGTGCGATCGCCTATGACGACCCGGCAACACCCCAGGTCGAGCAAGAGATGATTCCGGTGCCGGTCCGCGACGACAACCTGCGGGCAATCGCCGATGCGACCGGCGGCAGCTTCTTCGCCGCCGAGAACCTGAGCGAGCTCGAGGCGGTCTACCAAGACATCGGTTCGGCAATCGGTTACGAAACCGAATTGGGAGAGGTCACCGACTGGTTCGTCGGCGGCGGCCTGGTCCTGCTGCTGATCTCCTCGGTGCTCAGCGCCTGGTGGTTCCAGCGCCTCGTATAGCAAGTCGGGTTCGCCACGCCTGGTGTGGCGAGCCGTGGTGTCAGAGCTGGATCTGCTCGTCTGTCCGCTGAGGGTCGGCCGTGAGGTCGATCTCGGATCGCTGCTTCTCGACCTTCTCGCTGACCACCTTCGATGATCCGCCCGGCTTCATCGACACGCCGTAGAGCACATCGGCCGCTTCCATGGTGCGCTTCTGGTGACTCACGATGATGAGCTGGGCGTCCTTGCGGAACTCATCGACCAACGACAGGAACCGGCTGATGTTCATGTCGTCGAGCGCAGCCTCGACCTCGTCCATCACATAGAACGGCGACGGACGGCTGCGGAAGACGGCGAACAAGAAGCCGAGGGCCGTCAGCGACCGCTCGCCGCCGGAGAGCAGCGACAGCTTCTTCACGTTCTTCCCGCCCGGCTTGGCCTCGATCTCGACACCACAGTTCAGGAGATCTTCGGGGTTGGTGAGCTGCACGGTGCCCTTGCCCCCCGGAAACAAGGTGTCGAACAGGTCGGTGAAGTTGGTGGCGACGTCGGCGTAGGCGTCGGAGAACACCGTGACGATCCGCTCGTCGATCTCGCGAATCAGACGCTGCAGCTCACGCCGACTCGACTTGATGTCTTCGAGCTGACCGGTGAGGAACTCGTGGCGTTCCTGGATCTCGGCGTACTCCTCGAGTGCCAGCGGATTGATCGGGCCGAGCATCTTGAGCTCGCGCTCGAGATCTCGCACTCGACTCTCGGGAGTGGCGTTGGCGGGCACCTCGGGCAGCGGGGCGTTCATGGCGACCTCGGGCTCGACATCGAGCTCGCGACGCATGGCTTCGGTGAGGGTCTCGAGTCGAACCCGAGCCTCCGTTTCACCCAGTTCGACCTTGGACCGGCGCTCGCGCACCTCGACGAGCTCGTGTTCGGCCTGCTTTCGCTCGTTGCGCCGTGCCGACAGCTGCCGAGACACGTCTTTGACCGCAGCGGACTGCTGCTGTTGTTCGGCTTCGAGGGCAACGAGCCAGTCGGACAGTCGTCGGCCGTAGTCGTCGAGCTCCTGGCCGAGCCCTTGCACGACGCGAAGCTGAACCTCGAGCTTCTCTCTGCGCACCCTGGCCTGCTCGCGTTCGACGACCAGGCGTTCGAGCCGCTGCTCGACTTCGCCGGCCCGCTTGCGCAGGATCTCCTCACGCTCGCCGATGCCGGCGGCCTTCACCTCGAGGTTGGTCCGGACCGAAGCCAGGGCGCGGTTGCGCTCTTCGAGCGAGGCTCGCAGCCGACCCATCTGCTGGGTGCGGTCGAGATGCGCGGCTTCGTCGGCCTCGAGACCTGGCAGCTGGAGCTGGAGCTCGTCGAGTTCTGACCGGTCGCGGTCTTGGCGAGCGGCGATCTCGGCCTGCTGGTCCTGGAGACGGACCCGATCGGCGGACACTCGCTCGACTTCGGTCTCGGCCCGCTCGGCTGCTGCCGTTGCGTTCTCGAGCTCGCGTCGAGCTGCTCGATGCTGTTCGTCGAGCCGGCGGTGCTGCTGCTTGGCCTGCTCGAGTTCAGAGCGACACTCCTCGACGGTGGCAGCTGCTTCGCCGGCTCGACGAAGGGCGGTCTCGGCTTCGTGGCGAGCCTCGTCGAGTGCAGCCCCCGTGGCGCCGGTTCCGGCCTGACCGATACGCCAGCCCGATCCCGAAAAGCGGTCGCCGTTGCGGGTGACCACGGTGACGTCGGGATGCTCGAGTGCGGCATCGACCGCCGAGCGCCAGTCACCCTCGACGGCAACGGCGTCGGAGAACAGGGCGTCGAGCAGCGGATCGACATCGGGCCGGGTCGAGCGCACTCGATCACGCACCGACTGGCCAAAGCTCGGCGTCGGCCCTCTTTCGGAAGGACGAGCAGGCGTCGCACGTGCCACGGACGACAGGGCGAGCACAGCGCCCGTGAGATCGTTGTTGGCGAGTGCATCGAGTGCTGCCCGACCGTTGGCGACGTCGTCGACCACGACCGCTTGCAGGGCTTCACCGGCGGCGGCTTCGACGGCTGCATCCCAGCCGTGGTCGATGTCGACCAGGTCGAGGAGAATGCCGAGCACACCGTCGGCGTGGGCCAGCGCATCGGCGCCGGCGGCGCTGCGAGCCGACGCCAGGGCTTGCTCGAGTGCATCGGCCCTGGCCTCCCAGCGGTTGACGTCGGCATCGGCACTTCGCCGGTCTTCGGTGGCGGCTTCGAGACGGGCCTCGGCGCGGTCTCGGTCGTTCTGCGCCAGTGCGAGGGCGGCTTCGAGAGCCGGGAGCTCGTCGGTCTCCAGCCTGGCCGCGTCGGCTGCCGCCGCCTCACCGTCGCGAGCGAGGCGGTCGCGACGCTCCGAGATGGTTTCGAGCTGCTCGAGGATCCGATTGCTCTCCTGCCGATCCCGTTCGGCCGCCGAACGCAGCGCGTTCACCTGCGCCCGCACCTCGGCAGCCGCAGCCGGTGTCGGGCCGACACCCTCGCCCCACTCGGCTTCGAAGTCGGCGAGATCGCCGGCAATGGCTTGGGCCCGTGCTTCGAGCGACTCGAACTCGGGGGCAAGTGCTGCCTTCTCTGCGACCGTGGCCTCGAGATCGCTCGCAATCCGGGCCGATTCGGCCTCGAGGCTCGACACGACACCTTCATCGACCGAGGACTGCAGTTCGCCGGAGAGACGACGATGACGTTCGGACACCACGTTGACCTGACCCCGGATGCGCTCTCGCAAGCTGCGAGCACGGCTGAGGATGTCGCTGACGTCGGAGCCGCCGAGGGCACGCAACTCCGCCTCGGCATCGATGACGATCGAGTCGAGACGAGCGAGCTTGACCTTGAGGTCGGTCTCGCGGGCGTCGAACTCGTGGTGCTGACGCTTGGCCGATTCCAGAGCGGTGGTGATCGCCTTCAGCTCGCGACCGGTGAGGTGGAGCTTGAGCGCGGTGAGTTCGGTGACGAGGTCGCCGTGCCGTCGGGCCGCGTTGGCCTGTTTCTCCAGCGGTTTGAGCTGGCGCTTGACCTCGCGGACCAGGTCGGCCAGCCGGGCGAGGTTGTCGTCGGTCGAGGCCAGGCGACGCTCGGAGCGTTCTTTGCGCTTGCGATACTTGAGGACGCCGGCGGCTTCTTCGATGATCTGGCGACGCTCCTCCGGCCGAGCATTGAGCACGGCGTCGATCTGGCCCTGCGACACGATGATGTGCTGCTGGCGTCCGACGCCGGAGTCGGAGAGCAGGTCTTGCACGTCGAGCAGCCGACAGGACACACCGTTGATGGCGTACTCGGACTCGCCGGTTCGAAAGAGGGTGCGGGTGATCTGGACTTCGGAGAACTCGATGGGCAGCGTGCCATCGCTGTTGTCGATCGTGATCGACACCTCGGCGCGACCGAGCGCCGGTCGCTTCGCCGTGCCGGCGAAGATGACATCGTCCATCTTCTGGGAGCGAACCGCCTTGGGCGCCTGGGCGCCCAGCACCCACGCCATGGCATCGACGACGTTGGACTTGCCCGAACCATTGGGGCCGACGACCACCGTGACGCCGGGCTCGAGCTCGAGCGTCGCTGGATCAGCGAATGACTTGAATCCCTTGATCGCCAAGGATTTCAGATACACGAAGACACCTCGTCGTCCGCCGGTGAGCGTGAAAGCTTATCGGTCAGAGCCTCGAAGCCTGCCAGGGACGTTTCGAGCGCAGCGAGAAACGCCAAGGAACCCCAAAGGCCCATCTGGGCCGACGGGTTCCGGCCGCCAGGCCGAAGCGTTCCCTCAGACCTGGGTGTTGCAGTAGTAGACGGTGCGGCCCTTGAACTGCGTCTTCTCGATCGGCAGCCGAGAGCGGGGGCTGAGGTCGCCGTCTTTGCCGTAGACCGCCAGGTGATCGCCATACTCACCCGGAGCGCCGGTGAGATCGATGAAGGGCCGGGACTCGAGCGAGACGCCTCGGTACTTGATGGCGTCGAAGAGGATGCCGACGACCGAGCGGTAGAGGCGGCGCAACTCCTGCGTGGAGAGCTGGTTGGCCGGGCGGTCGAAGCGGAGACCGGCATCGAACAGGATCTCGTCGGAATAGATGTCGCCGATACCGACGAAGGCGCTGGGATCGGTGAGCACCGTCTTGAGCGGCGCCGAGAACGACTTCATGTAGCGCTCGAAGATGACCCAGGAGATGGGCTTGGCCAACAGGTCGAGTCCGCCGGCATTCGGCAGGACGTCGTCGAGCTCCTCGGTCGGCACGACCGCGATGTGGGAGGCGGCTTCGGCATCGATCACTCGCAGGTCGCCGCCCTGGGTGAAGGTGAAGACGACCGCGGTCCCCGACTCGGTGGGCTCCTTGCTGGCAACTCGCGGCAAGCGAGGCGTCGCCGAGCAGCTCGATCACGATCGAGTGCTCGTTGTTGAGCTGCATGATGATGGCGAGATCGACTCGTTCGACGACCACGATCTTGGCCCCTTCGACCTGATCGGTGAAGCTCTTCTTGGTCCGGTGGCGAGGCATGGTCTTGAGGACCTTGATGTCGACACTCTTGATCTTGCGCCCGGCGGTATCGCGTTCGAGATCACGCTTCAGCGTCTCGATCTCTGGCAGTTCAAGCATTGCTCTCGCCCATTTCCCCTGCGTGTGAGGCATTGAGGGCCGTCCATGCTGCGCTTGCCGCCGCTTGTTCAGCCCGTTTCTTGGATGTTCCCGACCCTTCGCCCCGAGCGACTCCCTGCACGAGAGCGACGGCGACGAAGCTCTTGTCGTGGTCTGGCCCGGAACCGGTGATCCGATAGACCGGCGAGCCCAGTTCGAGCTGGGCAGTCAATTCTTGTAGCCGGGTCTTGTAGTCGAGTCGTCCGGGGCGCTGCGCTCCGTGGGCGATCTGGTCGCCGAGGCACTCGAGCACCAACTGGTTGGCCCGATCCCAGTCGCTGTCGATGAAGACGGCACCGATCACCGCTTCGAAGGCGTCGGCGAGAATCGACTCCTTGCTCCGACCCCCCGACATCTCTTCGCCCCGACCGAGCCGGAGGGCTTCGCCGAGGCCCAGGGTGTGCGCCACGTTGGCGAGCGTGGAGGTATTGACCACCGAGGCCCGCAACTTCGCCAGCTGCCCCTCGGGCAGGTCGGGATACTCGTCGTGGATGAAGCCGGTCACCGCGAGTCCGACCACGGCATCGCCGAGGAACTCGAGTCGCTCGTTGGACTCGGCGTCGTCGTTCTCTGCGCAGTAACTCCGATGCGTGAGCGCGAGGGTGAGCAGGGCGTCGTCGTGGAACGCGTAGCCCAACCGCTCGACCAAAGAGTGCTCGCTGTCGGCAGTGATCAGGACTCGGCCCCCGCCTTGGCGTAGACGTAGTCGACGGCATCTCGGACCGACTTGAGATCTTGGAGGTCTTCGTCGTCGATCCGGAAGCCCACGGTGCGATCGGCGAGTTCTTCCTCGAGCGCTTCGACCAGTTCGATCAACGCCAGGGAATCGGCCTCGAGGTCGTCGGCGAAGGAGGCCCCCTCGCGGATCTCTTCTGGTTCGATTTCGAGGATGTCCGCCAAACGGTCGCGCACCAGCTCTAGGACTTCGGCACGGGTCATGGGGGATTGCTCCATATGAGTCTCGGCAGGCATTCGTGCTCCTGAAGAGGGGCCAGAACGCCGAGAGTGTAGCCGGATCCTGAACGAGTGGGTGGCGACTTGGTCAGGAACGAGCGTCGATCATGTCGCGAAGCCGGTCGACGATCCGATCGTCGACGAGCGAGGCGGCCGTGATGATCGAGCGACAGATGGTCGCAGCATCGGAGGAGCCGTGGGAGATACACGACACGCCTCGCACGCCGAGGAGCAGGGCCGTGCCGGTCTGCTCGGTGTCGAGGCGGTTGATCACCGGGTCGATCAGCGGGGCGATGACACGGGTTGCCTCGACTCCCTCGGACGTCGAGGCCATGGCGGCACGGAGCTGGGTTCGAGCCACGAGCATGGCACCTTCGATCGATTTCAGCACGACGTTGCCGGTGAAACCATCGCAGACGATCACGTCGCAGACACCGAGCATGAGGTCGCGACCCTCGACGTTGCCGATGTATTCGGCCCCGACGTCGGTGGCCCATTCGGGCTCTTCGAGCAGCTTGGCCGCGTCCTTGACCAGCTGGTTGCCTTTGCCCGCCTCTTCACCGATGGTGAGGAGGCCGACCCGAGGCCGCTCGACGCCGAAGCGAACTCGGTTGTACACCGCCCCCATCTCGGCGAATTGCACCAACCACTCGGGCTGACATTCGGCGTTCGCTCCACAATCGAGGAGGGTGGTCTCGGTCGATCCGAACACCGGGAACGGCACGGCGATGGCCGGCCGAGTCAGGCCTTTGATGCGGCCCATGCGAAGCAACGATGCGGCCATTGCGGCGCCGGTGTTGCCGGCACTGACCAGCGCCGAGGCCTCGCCGTCTCGAACGGCCTCGGCGGCACGGACGATGGAGGAGTCCTTCAGGCGGCGAACGCTCGAGGCCGGTTCGGCGCCCATCTCGACCACTTCGGAGGCCGGCTTGACGCGAAGATCACCGACGTCACCCAACCGGTCGGGGTCACCGACCAGCAGGACATCGACGCCACGTTCGGCCGCGAGCCGAGCCCCTTCGACCAAGACGGCTGGGCCACCGTCACTTCCCATCGCGTCGAGCGCGACCGGGAGTCGTTCAGTCATGTGCGTTTCCCCTCGTCAGGGCAGCAGTGTTGCCGGCGCCGAGAATCGATCAGCCGACGTCGAGCGCCTGACGACCCTTGTACCAGCCGCAGGAGCCACACACGCGGTGGGGCAGCTTGGCGGTGCCGCAGCGCGAGCAGCTGCTCATGGCAGGCGCGCTGAGCTTCCAGCTCCCGGCCCGGCGGCTGCGGGTCTTGGCCTTTGACTTCTTCTTCTTCGGCACGGCCATGAGTGGGTTCCTGAACGTTTCGATCCAATGCACCCACCGGCCGGCGGGCACGAACGCTGAAGGATAACGGCGCATGCCCCCGATTCCATCCACTTCCACAGCGAGACGTTCGCCTCATTCGACCGAGGCAGGGCGACGCCGGCCGCCGAGTGCCATACTGCTCGAGCAGCAAGCATCCAGGAGGGAAACGGGAATGACGGACACACCGACACCCTGGGATCCGGGTTCGGGCGAACCGGTGCCCCCAACTCATCCCGCACCACCGGCACCGGAAGCACCGAGGTCGCAGCCACCGGGTGCAGCGCCTCCACCGGGTGCAGCGCCTCCGCCGAGCGGTCCCGCCGGGTCTGCACCGCCCGGGCCGACGCCCCCTCCTGCCGCCTACCCACCACCGGGACCCCAATACCAGCAACCCCAATACCAGCAACCCCAATACCAACAGCCCCATACCAGCAACCCCAATACCAACAGCCCGGCACGGCTTTCGGCGCTCCTCCGCAAGAACGCAAGAAGCGCAAGATCTGGCCCTGGGTCCTCGGCGCCTTCGCCTTCATGGTCCTCGGCATCGGTGGTTGCAGCTTCGTTGTCTTCCGAACGTTCAAGGGCCCGATCGATCGGGCGAATGAATTTCTCGCCGCAGTCGATGCGGGAGACTATGCCGGCGCTGCATCGATGGCCTCGACCGACCCCCGCTGTTTCGGCGAAACCGCCGAGCGCGACCTCGCCGCATTCTTCGGCCCGGTCGACATCGCCGAGTACGACCTCACCTCGGTGGATGTCTCGACGGGCGGCGGCGACTCCGTCAGCGACGTTTCGGGAACCATCACGATCTCGGGGAGCCCATCGACCTCCATCAACGTGAACCTGCTCAAGGTCGACGGCGACTGGGAGATCTGCGGGGTGCAGGTCGACCCGTGAGCCGACGAGACCCGTCGTGAGCTCGGCCTTGCAGACTCGGTCGGCCGCTCCCAGGTGGTCGTACTCGGTCGAACGTGGTCGTGCTCAGTCGAATCCGATGTCGGACAGCGCCGACCAGCGCGGATCGGGTCCCGGGGTCTCCGCAGCTCTCTCGGCCACCTGACGCTCCCACTCCTCGGCGGTGACCGCCGGGTAGCGCTCGGGGTCCGGCCCGGCGCAGTCGTCGCGACACAGTGGCGCAAGTGGCAGACCGATCAGCACGGCATCGCGCACCAGCGGCAACAAATCGATCTGCTCGCCGTCGAAGTCGACGAGGTCGGAATCCTCCGGGGCATGAACCTGAAAGATCTCGTCGATCGGCGCAGTCATCTCGCCCTGGACCTCATCGAGACAGCGCCGACAGTCGCCTTGCCACCCGAACGACACCGACCCGAGCACGGAGACGCCTCGTTCGATCGAGTCGATCACCACCGAACCGACAACCGGCTCCTCGTGTCGAAAGCGACTCGAGATGACCTCGAGCGGCGGCAGGACCGCATCGATCTCGACCGTCATCCGCTCGCCGAGGCGGCGACGCAATTCCGCGACGTTCACCAGAAGGTGGCGTGTGGGGCGCAGATCAGCCATCTCAATCCCACTCGGCATAGACCGCCGGCTCATCGACGGTGCCGTCGGGAGCGGGCGGTGGCGGTGGCAGTTGGTCGGCGGCCGAGGTGCCGAGCAACTTCTCGCGACCCTGCTGGACCGTCCGCTGCGTCTTCTCGAGGACGATCTCGAACGATGCCAACTTCTGGTCGCAGTAGTCCTCGACCTGATGACGAAGCAGTCGAGCCTCGGCCTTGGCCTCTTCCACGATGGCCCGGGCTCTGGCGTCTGCAGCCTTCACCACTTCCTGACGCTCGATCATCCGGGCAACCTGCGACCGCCCCTGCTCGATCAACTCGTCTCGCTCGTGTTCGGCCTGGAGGAGGAAGTCCTCACGCTCCTTGAGCAACCAGCGCGCCGCACGCAGTTCTTCGGGCAGCCGAGCCTGGGCGTCTTCGAGAAGATCGAGCAGCTCGTCTCGATTGACCTTGACCGTCGACGACATGGGCATGGGTCGAGCCTGGGCGATGATGGCGATCACGTCGGCCAGGATCTCATCGACCTCCGGCACGGTGTAAGGGCTGGAATGAGTGGTCATGAGGGGAACTTCTCCTTCAGCTGCGCTGCGACGACGGGGGGGACGACGGCGGTGATGTCACCGCCGAGCGCAGCGATCTCACGTACGTAGCGACTCGACACCAGCGACGCTTCGCCCATGGCCGGAGCGAAGATCGTCGGGACGCCGGCCGTCAGCGAGTTCATCGTTGCCTGCTGCATCTCGGCGTCGAGATCGCTGGCGCCACGGACACCCTTCACCAGGCAGTCGGCGCCACGATCGAGCGCGGCGCTCGTTGCGAGACCGACGAAGAGCTCGACCCTGACGTTGCGGATACCGGCAACGGCCTCGGTGATCATCGCCGCTCGCTCGTCTGGCGTGAAGAGCCCGGACGGCTTGGCCGGATTGTGACCGACACCGATGATGATCTCGTCGAAGAGCGGTGCGATGGCACCGATCACTTGGAGGTGACCATTGTGTAGTGGATCGAAGGATCCTGGGTACAGAGCGACACTCACGCGCATTCCTTGTCGTTGGGCCAACCACATCGTTGGACGAACCAACCCCTGCCAGAGCACCAACGATCGCACGATCGATGGACGCTGTCCCCCGCTTCGGACAGAGTAGCGGCCCCGTGAGGTTGCGGCGTGGCGGCCGAACAACGGTCCGGACAATGGTCCGGACATGGTCCGGACAACCGCGCCACGACGAGTCGCCCCGGGCGGCGTAGCACCGCCCTACTCGCTGGTCGTGGACTCGCCGGCGTCTTCGACCGCCTGGTCGACGTCGCCGGTGAGCCCGTCGGCCCGGGAGGCGATCACGATCTTGGCTCGGCCGTACTTCCGGCGTCGTTCCTCGACCCACCGGTCGGTCAGCTCGATCGGTCGTTCGGCGTGGCCCACCAACAAGTCGGCATCGACACCATCGAGCAACGTCGGCCAGACATCGAGTCGGTAGGGCGGATCGCAGAAGGCGATGTCGGCATGACCGATCGACCCGATGGCACGCTCGACCGGCATCGAGAGGATCGTGGCCCGCCCGCCGAAGCCCAGCGTGGTGAGGTTGCCCTCGAGCGTTCGCAGGGCGTGGCGGTCACTCTCGACGAACGTGACGTGCTTGGCGCCACGGCTGAGGCTCTCGAGCCCGAACGAGCCGCTGCCGGCATACAGGTCGAAGACGATCGCTTCGTCGACTCCGCCCAAGCTCACGAGCATGTTGAAGATCGCCTCTTTGGCCCGGTCGGTGATCGGCCGGGTGCCCTGCCCGTCGGGGGCCTTGATGATTCGGCCACGGGCAGTTCCGGCGATGATGCGCACGCCTCGACGCTACCGCCAATAGCGTCGAGGGTATGCCCATGCCCGATTCCGAGATCGTCTGCGTCGACTGCGGAGGCACGTGCTACCCGCTCGGTTGGTTCCCCGAAGACGGCGAACTCGAGCCCGGCACCGTGCTCCCCTATCGCTGCAAGGACTGCCTCGACCGCTGGGACATCGTCATCGGCGACGACGACACCGACGCCTACTGACCCACCCACTCCACCCCCACACCGCCCCACCCGAGCAGCAACTTGCGCGCTCCAGGGCCGAAAATGACACTCTCGGCGCGCAAGTTGGCCGGCATCGAGGGTGAAGTCAGATTCGGGCGGTCACGATCGCAGCGATTTCCTCGGCCACGGCGGCCGGGCGATGCACCACCTCGTACCAACTGAACCGCAGGACCACCCAACCCTCGGCCTGGGCACGACGATCTCGACGCCGGTCCTCGTCGAAGTCCTGCGTGGTGCCGTGCCACCGGCGACCGTCTACTTCGATGATCACCTTCGCTCGCTCGTTGGCAAAGTCCACGACACCGCGTCGTCCGTCGAACCAAGGCGGGCGGAACTGCGGCACGAATCCGGGGATCCTTTCCTCGACCAGAAGGCGAGACATGCGCCGTTCCAGCTCGGATGCAGGCAGTGGCTCGTCGTTCAGGAGTTCATCGAACACCAGGTTCAGCCGAGCCGATCCACTGCGACCTCGGCGCACATAGGCGGATCGGCAGGCGAGAAGCTCACCCACATCGCAGCGCTTGGCGACCACGTTCTGTTCGACCATCCGCCGAAACCGACGCTGCCCGACGATGCTCGCCAGGTCGCAGATCGTCCGGGCCACCGTCGTGACCGACAGTCCATCGACCGATTCGAGGTCCGCAGACGGTAAGTGCGTGGTCCGATGCAGCACGAGTTCGGCGAGATCGGGCCGATGGGCAGAACGGGGGGCCACGACGTGGAGTCGCGTCGCCGGGTCGACGCCCTCGACCCCCAGCAGACGGTGGTGACGCGCCGCAGTCGAGTGCGACAGGGCTCCGCCCCTCACCGTCCAGGCCGCAACTCGCCATGGCGTTCGGTCCGAGCGCAGTGCACCGACGATGTAGATGCCCCGCCCGACGGTCGACAGCGTCCCATCTCGAAGGCGACGCTTGATCACGCCGGCGGACACTCCCGCACCCAACAGCTCCTCCCTTCGGACGACACCATCGCAGCCCGCAGCCATCCGATAAATACTGTCATTTATGTTTGTTGACATTTATTTACTTTGAATGACGACTGGCGGATGTGCAACCCATCCACCAACGTGCGCGGCGACAGGGTCGTTTTCGGCCCCGAAACGCGCACGTTGCTTCCCGTTGGGGTTGGGGTGGGTCAGCCTTTGAGGAGGAACTCGGCGTCGGCCTCGTCGAGGAAGACCTCGAGTTCGGCGGCAAGAGCAGGGTGACGAGCGAGCGTGGGATCGGCGTCGACCAGCTCGATGGCGACCTGGCGCGCCTTCACGACCGTTTCGCGATCCCGCCGAAGCGAGGCCAGCTTGAGGTCGTTCTGCCCCTTCTGACGCTCGCCGAGGATCGTGCCCTCGCCCCGCAGGTCGAGATCGATCTCGGCCAGCTCGAAGCCGTCGGTGCTGGCCACGAGGGCCTCGAGTCGGGCCTCACCGTCGGGCGTGCCGGCCTCACCGACGAGCCAGCAGGTCGAAGCGTGTTCGCCACGGCCGACCCGACCGCGCAACTGGTGGAGCTGGGCGATGCCGAACCGGTCGGCATCGAGAATCACCATCACGGTGGCGTTGGGAACGTCGACCCCGACCTCGATCACCGTGGTGGCGACGAGCACGTCGAGATCACCACGACGAAACGCCTCCATCGTGGCGTCCTTGTCGGCCGGCGCCATCTTGCCGTGCAACAGCCCGATCGCCTGCCCCTCGAGTTCGACCCGCTGCAGCCGCTCGTAGATCGACTCGGCCGACGCGACCTCGAGTTTCTCCGATTCGTCGATGAGCGGACACACCACATAGACCTGGCGGCCTTCGCCGATCGCCGCACGCACCGCCGCCCACATGGCGTCGAGGTCGCCAGCGCCCTCCGGTTCGACGTCACCATCGAGCGAGCCGGGGGCCCGAACCCATCGAGTCTCGATGGGGGTGCGGCCCGGGGGCAGCTCGTCGAGGACCGAGACGTCGAGATCGCCGTAGACCGTCATGGCGGCGGTTCGGGGAATCGGCGTGGCCGTCATGACGAGCACATCCGGCAGCGCGTCGGCCATCGACTTGTCTCGCAGTGCCGCCCGCTGCTCGACACCGAACCGGTGTTGTTCATCGATCACGACCACCCCGAGCGAGTGGAACTTCACCTTGTCCTGGATGAGCGCATGGGTACCGATGACGAGATCGACCTCGCCCACCACGAGGTCGTTGAGAATGCGGCGTCGATCCGCCGTTGCGGTGCGGTTCGACAGGAGCTCGATCTTGAGGGGGCGGTCGCCGAGCAGACTGTTGGGCGCCGGCACGGTGAGACCGGCGAGGAGGCGGCGGATGCCGGTCGCATGCTGCTCGGCGAGCACCTCGGTCGGCGCCATCAACGCCGCCTGGTGGCCACCGTCGATGCCGGCGAGCATCGAAGCGACCGCGACCAGGGTCTTGCCGGCACCGACATCACCCTGGAGGAGTCGGTGCATCGGGATGGGACGAGCCAGATCTCGGCCGATCTCCTCGATCGACCGCTGCTGAGCGCCGGTGAGGGGGAACGGAAGGCTCTGGTAGAACCGCTGTACGAGCGGACCACCGACCGTGTGGGCCAGCCCGACCTCGGTGGCTTCGATGGCCCGCTTGCGCATGACCAGGGCGAGCTGCATGCGAAACAACTCGTCGAACACGAGGCGCCGCTTTGCCATCATGGCCTCGGCCATCGATTCCGGCTCGTGGATTCCCACGATCGCAGCCCGACGATCGACGAAATCGAAGCGATCGAGGATCGACATGGGCAGCGGATCGACGATGCCGCGGGCGTTCTCGCCGACCGT
This sequence comes from uncultured Acidimicrobiales bacterium, assembly GCA_963698395.1. Lineage (GTDB taxonomy): Bacteria > Actinomycetota > Acidimicrobiia > Acidimicrobiales > SZUA-35 > JBBQUN01. The sequence goes on along the minus strand of CAVOQQ010000002.1, from coordinate 261,965 downwards.
CCGCCGCAGCGCTTCGGAGACGAAGGCGACGACGTCGTTGGTGTGGAGCCCCGACTTCTCCGACTGGGGGTACACGGGGATGATGCGCCCGGTCTGATTGCCGACCAGATCGACGATCGGGTTCGACATCTGTCGCTCGTTCCGGAAGAAGGAGAGCTTCCCGTAGACCACGGCCTCCTTCCCCTCGACCAACTGTCGCACCCGCCAGTGCTGGTTGAAGAAGGTCAGCTTCATCGACGAGTGACCGTCGCTGACGACCGAGGTGACCATGACCCGATTGCCCTTGATCCGACGGGACTCGGTCCGCTTGACCGTGACGAAGACGCTCGCCTCTTCGCCGTCGGACAGATCGGCGATCCGGGCTTCCTTGGTGCGATCGATGTAGCGGCGGGGATAGTGCGTCAACAAGTCGAGCAGGGTCTCGATCTCGAGCGCCGCCAATCCCTTCAGTTTCTTCTCGCCGACCCCGTTCAACCGAGCGACACCAATGCCCTGGAGGTCGCGAAACCCCAGTGGCTCGTTGTTCGGCACGGCAGAAGTCATGGCGCGTCCAGTGTGCATCATCGGACCGTCGAGTCCTCGCCTTTCGCCCGCCCCACCCCGCACCACGATCCGACCGGCGAGCAACCTCGCTGGTCGGGTCGTCTGCAAGCGCTTGCACGGCGGATCGACGACGCGACGGACCGGATGCCTCGGACCGATGGGCGTGATTGCCCCGAGCGATACTGTTCATCAGGGCTTTATCGGTTTCGCGAGTTGACGTACCCTTGGCACTCATGTCGTCTCCGGGCGGCGGTGCGGCGCACGTTCCCTGTGCACCACACCATGTGCGAGTACCACGGCTGTGGAACCACAGGCCAAAAGCAACAATCCAAGCCAGTGCAACCAACAGCAGTGTCACAACCGCACTGCAACAAGTAGCAGTGCCACACATCGATATCCGTGCCACGAACAACGAGGAACTCATGCAGGGTGTAGTGAAGTCGTACGACCCAATGACCAAAGACGGTGTCGTCCTGAGCGAACGAGATCTCACCGAGATCGATCTCGCCGAAGATGCACTCCACGATTCGGTCTTCCGGATGCTCCGTCCGGGCCAGCGAGTGATCTTCGATCTCAACGAACAACAGCAGGCCATCCGCGTCCGCTTGGGTTCCGAGGTCGACATGGGAACACCCGCCTGGCTGCAAGAAGACGAGAGCTGAGCAATCGGTGGCCGACTGGTTCGGTCACCACACCCCATCCGTTCGACAACGACGTCGGAGTATCACGTGACAACAAACCGTACGACCGCTGATGTAGCGGCAGAACTCGAGCAGAAGTTCGGCCTCAAGGGCATCGATCTCCAGTTCGGCCTCAGCCAAGACGACCTCTTCAACGAGGCCATCGCCAACGACCGCGGGCGCGTCAGCCTCGACGGCCCCGAAGACGCGCAGAAGGCATTTCCGACCGCACTCGGTGTGGACGGCCCGCTCGTCTACTACACCGACCCCACCTGCACCGGCCGACCGGTCCAGGACACCTTCGCCGTGGCTCGCCCCAGCACGGTCGACACCATCTGGTGGAAGAACGACTTCAAGCAGTTCGACGCCGACAAGTTCGACGCCCTGCTCCCACGAGTCGCCGAGCACCTGAACGCAAGGAACGCTCGCCTCTACGCCACCGACGTCTTCTGCGGCACCGACCCCGGCTTCTCCGAGGCCTATCGGTTCGTCGGCGAGTACGCCACCCACGCCTACTTCTGCAACATCATGTTCCCGAAGAACGTGCGCAACGACGCCGACCGGCCAGAGACCGGCTGGACGCTCATCAACGTGCCGTCCTTCGAATGCGACCCCGAGCGTGACGGCACGCTCAGCAAGCGGGCCGTCATCATCGACATCGAGACCCGAGTCGCGCTGGTGCTCGGCAAGGCCGACTACTGCGGCGTCAACAAGAAGACGATGTTCACGCTGATGAACTTCGTGCTCCCAGCCAAGGGCCAGCTGTCGATGCACTGCTCGGCCAACGTCGGCGCCAATGGCGACACCGCCATCCTCTTCGGTCTCTCGGGTACCGGCAAGACCACCCTGTCGGCTGACCCCAACCGACTGCTCATCGGCGACGACGAGCACGTCTGGACCGAGGGCGGCATCTCCAACTTCGAAGATGGCTGCTACGCCAAGCTCATCGATCTCGACAAGGAGAACGAGCCGGTCATCGCGGCGGCCATGTCGATGAAGAACACCCTCATCGAGAACGTGCCGGCTCTTCCCGGCAAGGCCATCGAAGACACCGATCCTCAGGAGTTCGATCTCACCGACCACTCGATCACCGAGAACACTCGCTTCGCCTACCCCCTCACGTGCAACCCCGGCGTTGCCGAGGGTGCTCGTGGACCGCATCCCGAGACCATCGTCCTCCTCACCGCCGATGCCTTCGGCGTGTTGCCGCCGGTCTCCATCCTCAACGCCGACGAGGTGATGTATCACTTCGTCACCGGCTTCACCTCCAAGCTGGCCGGCACCGAGGTGGGCGTGACCGAGCCGCAGGCCACGTTCTCCGCCTGTTTCGGTGGACCATTCATGTCGCAGAAGCCTTCGGTCTATGCCCAGCTGCTCGCCGATCGCATGGAGAAGCACCAGACCCGCTGTGTGCTGCTCAACACCGGTTGGTCCGGCGGCGGCTATGGCGTCGGCAAGCGGATGTCACTCAAGTACACCCGTGCCCTGCTCGATGCCGCCCTCAACGGAGACCTCGACGACGTGCCAACCGAGACCCAGGAGATCCTCGGCCTGCGCATGCCGACCACCTGCCCCGGCGTGCCCGACGAAATCCTGAACCCCCGCAACACCTGGGAAGACAAAGCGGCCTACGACGCCAGCGCCACCAAGCTGCGCGACATGTTCCGGGCGAACTACGAGGCCAAGGGATTCGCCGAGCTCGGCATCGACGCTGCCATGTAGTCGCCGGTAGTCGGTCGGCGAGCGGGCGGCAGTGCCGCCAGGCGACCGTCCGCTCACGAAAACCCATCGATGCTCGAACCGTCTCGATCTTCGAACCGTCTCGATCTTCGAACCACTCGACCCTCGTTCAGCATCGCTGAACGAGGGTCGAGTGGTTCAGGAGAGGTCGAGTGGTTCAGGAGAGGAAGACCGCTCGAAGCCCCAGACCCATGAGGAACAGGCCACCGAAGCCGTAGAGCAGGTACGTCCACTCCTCGAGCTGCTGGCGGTAGCTGTAGATGATGCCCACCGTCGCGAAGGCCACGAAGCCGTAGAACATGTGGAACTGGCCGATCTCCTTGCCTTCGACGTTCAACGCGAGCACGCCGAGGAGGACCTGCACGCCGATGGCGATCTGCGCTGCGGCGGTGAAGATCCAGAGCGCCCGACCTCGCAGCGCCTCGTTGCGATGAGCGACCAGGGCCCAGAGACCGGCAATCGCATTCGACCCGACGACCACCCAGGCCCAGACCCCGTGGATACCTGCAAACGTCACGGGCCGCATCGTACCGGTCCGGGTAGCCTCGCTCCGTGCAACACCGCCAGTACTACGTCGAGCAGCTGGTGGCCTCAGGCCGTGACCTCCCGCTCGTCGGAGGTGATCTGATGGTCGTTCGCTACGCCGAGAACCCGAATCTCGATTGGGAGCTGATCGTCAAGACCACGGTCGACGAGGTCGTGGACCAGGCGCCCTACCAGCTGTTGATCTCCGGCCCCGAGGGGAGCTTCACCGGCGATGCCGTGCTGGTGCGCTCGGATGGAAGGGCGCATGTGTTTCGAGGGGCAAGCGACCTCGGCGGCTTCGACGAGGGTGACTTCGCCTGATCGAACGAGCAGAAAACCAGCGGTTCAGAGCCCGGGGAGCAGCTCGACCATGGAAGGTCCGCCGGTCGCCGTGACCCCGGGGATGGCATAGGTCTCGGTTCCGAACATGGCATGGAACGCCTCATCGGGCATGGCTAGGAAGAAGTCGTCGGGTGCCACCTGCGAACGATGCTGTTCGAGCGCCTGTTTCTTCACCTCGATCTGCGCCGACACATCGATCTCGAACGACAGGTCGTCTTCGACCATGCCGAACTCGGCGAAGCCGTCGGGATCGGGAAGGTCGGCCTCAGGGCCGAGTTGCTCACGCATGGCAGCGAACCCGGCAAGGGCACGGTCACGGTTGACCGTCCCCATGTAGACGTGATCGAGCCCGATCGAGTTCGCAGCTCGGAGGCCGACCTGATGCACCTTGATGTGATCAGGATGCCCGTACAGACCATGGGCGTCGTAGATCGTGAGCACATCGGCATCGACGCAGCGAAGGATCTCGACGAGACGCTCGGCAGCGGTGTCGAGATCGGCCTGCCAGAAGCATGCCGGGTTCTCGTTGGTCGGCTCACCCATCATCCCGGAGTCCTCGTAGCCCAGCACCACCAGCTCCGAGCCGAGGATCTCGGCCGACCGGGCCAACTCGACGAGTCGGCGATCGGCCAAGGCCTCGCCCTTGGCCAACACGCCGGGTTTCGGCTCACCCTGTTCGCCGTTGGTTGCGGTGACCAGCACGACGCGATGCCCGGCGGCAGCCGCCTTGGCCATGAGGCCGCCGGTTCCGATGGCTTCATCGTCGGGGTGTGCGTGGAAGCAGACGAGTGTCGACATCCTGCGAGGCTAGGCCAGCACGGCCGATGTCAGGCGATGGCACCACCACCACGAAGGGCCTCGATGGCCTCGGCATCGAAGCCGAATCCGGCGAGCACGTCGTCGGTGTGCTGGCCGGGATGGGCCGCCGGTGCCGGCGGGGCCGGCGGGGTCTTGGAGAATCGCGGGGCGGGACCTGCCTGGGTGAGTCCTCCGACCTCGATGAACGTGCCTCGGGCGACGTTGTGCGGGTGTCGGGTGGCATCGTCCATCGACAGCACCGGGGCGAAGCAGACGTCGGTGTGCTCCATGATCTCGCACCACTCGTCTCTGGTCTTGGATTTGAACACCTCGGCGACCGTTTCCTTCATGGCCGGCCACTCTGCCCGCGAATGCTGGGCCGGGAAGTCGCTGCGCTCCCCGAGACCGGACAGTCGCATGAGTTCGGCGTAGAACTGCGGCTCGATGGAACCGATCGAGATGTAGAGCCCGTCGGATGTCTCGTAGACGTCGTAGAACGGCGCACCGGTGTCGAGCATGTTGGTACCCCGCTCGTCGTTCCAGAAGCCGTTGGCTCGCATGCCCCAGAACATGTTCATGAGTGCGGCCGCACCGTCGACCATGGCCGCATCGACCACCTGACCCTCGCCGGTCGAGCGGGCCGAGATGATGCCGCAGGCGAGACCGAAGGCGAGCAGCATGCCACCGCCGCCGAAGTCACCAACGAGGTTGAGCGGTGGTACCGGTGCCTCGCCGGCCCGACCGATCGGCTCGAGTGCGCCGGCCAGCGCGATGTAGTTGATGTCGTGACCCGCAGCCAGGGCGTAGGGACCTTCTTGGCCCCACCCGGTCATGCGCCCGTAGACCAGCTTCGGGTTGCGAGCGAGACACTCATCGGGACCGAGCCCCATGCGCTCGGTCACACCGGGCCGGAAGCCTTCGATGAGCGCATCGGCCTGCTCGATCATCTTCAGGACCGTCTCGACGCCTTCGGGGTTCTTCAGATCGACGCCGATCGATCGACGGCCGCGGGTGAGGGCATCTTTCGGGGGATTCGCCGGATCACCGCCGGTCACCGCCGACGACCGCTCGACGCGGATCACCTCGGCGCCCATGTCGGACAGCATCATCGCCGCGAACGGGCCGGGCCCGATCCCTGCCAGTTCGATGATCTTGACACCCTGTAGTGGACCCATGGCCTGCTCCTGCTTCTCGGCGAACGTCGCCAACGTAGAACGCCGGGCCCGGCAGGACAAAGTGGGCGCGGCGCAGCGCTCGGCTCGAGCAACCGCTCCTCAGCTGAGGAGCGTTGCCGCCTCTTCGGCCAAGCGAGACCAGAGGGCAGGAGGAAGATCGTGACCCATGCCTTCGATCTCGACGTATCGGGCGCCCGGAATACACGCCGCCGTATGGCGGCCACCCGATGGGTCGATCAGCGTGTCGGCCGAGCCATGGAGAACGAGCGTCGGCGTCGTGATCGTTGCCAGGCCCGCGTCTCGCTCCGGGCTGGCGACGACCGCGCGATACTGACGCGCTGTCCCCTTCGGATCGACGCCGTGGTCGAACATCTCGGCGCCCTTGGCCGCCACCCACGCCGGGTCCCACAGATCGGGCGACGCCCAGTAGCGCTCGGTTTCGACTCGGCTGGCAATCCAACCATCTCGATCACTCGGAGGGACCGTCATCAGCCCGGCCTTCGCCGACTCACTCGGATGCCCCACCGATCGGTTGCCCGTGGAGGACATGAGCGAGATCAGCGCACGCACACGGTGCGGATGATCGATCACCAACTGCTGGGCGATCATGCCGCCCATCGATTGGCCGAAGACGACGGCCTGGTCCCAGCCGACGGCATCGAGCACGGCAACGGCGTCGATCGCCATGTCGGCCAGTCGGTAGCCGGGATCGGTGGCCGAACCCGTCGTGATCCGACTCGAGCGACCGAGGTCTCGGTTGTCGAAACGAACGACATCGAAGCCGACGGCGAGCAAGGCATCGACGAAGCCCTTTTGATAGGCCACCGAGGGCGACCCCAAGCCGTTGATCAGGAGGAGCGGCGTCGCTCCGGGCTCGCCCTCGAAGTGCTGGTACCACAGCGTGACATCGCCATGGTTGGCGTAACCTCCCGGCACACCATCGGGATCACTCGAGGTCGGTTCGTCACCGGTCACAGCAGCCATCACCACTTCCTACTCGTTCGACCGGCGCGTGTCATCTGGACGGCGATCGACAGCCGCGGTGTCAGCGACACCGAAGCGGGCGACACTGGGGCCGGTGCACGACTCCCCCGACCACGCAGCTGCCACCGAGCATGTGCACCTCGCCGCGGGACCGGCGTTGACCGCACGTGACCTCCACGACCTCCTCAAGCTGCGCGTCGACGTCTTCGTCGTCGAGCAGGCATGCGCGTATCCCGAGCTCGACGGGCGCGACCTTCTCCCCGACACCGAACACCTCTGGATCGCCGACACCGACGGTCCACGGGTCGCGCTGCGGATCCTCGCCGATCCCGAGGGCCGTCGGATCGGTCGCGTGGTGACCCGGCCCGACCAACGGGGCCTCGGGCTTGCCGGTCGGCTGATGGAATGGGCCCACGATCACGTCGGTTCGATCACCACCGTGCTCGATGGCCAGAGCCATCTTCGAGCCTTCTACGAACGGCTGGGCTACGCCGTGGTCGGCCCCGAGTTCGTCGAAGACGGTATCCCCCATCTACCGATGCGGCGTACGAGCGGCACCGAGGACACCCCATCATGAGGACACTCGCAAGATGAAAGGGGCGCAATCATGAACAAGACAGCGATCGCCGCACTGTTGCTCGGCGCCCTCGTTGCGCTTGCCGTTTTCGGGCCGATGCTCTCGACCGACGACGAAGCCGATGGCACCGAAACGACGACCCAGACACTCGATGCCACCACCACGGAACCGCTTCTCGCCGAGGCGCCACCCGTGCTCGGACCGGCTCCCGACCTCGTCGATCTCGACGGCTGGCTCCAGACCGACGCCACCCGGTTCGCCGACTTCGACGGGCAAGTACGCGTGGTCCAGTTCTGGACGTTCTCGTGCTCCAACTGCAGGGCAACGATCCCGCACCTCCAGGAGCTCTACGCCGATGCCGGGCCGCGTGGACTCGAGATCATCGGTGTCCACTCGCCGGAGTTCGACAGCGAGCGAGACCCGGCAGCCATCGCCCAGGCGGCAGTCGACCTCGGCGTCACCTGGCCGATCGCTCTCGACACCGACAAGTCCAACTTTCGTTCTTGGCAGGGCAATCGGCGTTTCTGGCCCCGCACGTACGTGATCGACCAAGCAGGCCAGATCCGCTTCGACCACATCGGCGAAGGCGACGAGGACGAACTCGCCGCCACGGTCGACTGGCTGCTTTCGAACCCGACGACGACCGGCTCATGATTCGTCTGCTCTTCGAGGGCTTCTCGTCCGCCTTGCTGCCCTGCTCGCTCACCCTGGCGGTTCCCGCTCTTGCCGTCGCCCTGGCGTCGCGCACCGAATCGACCGCCGGCCTCGTCGGTTTCGCCACGTCCCTCCTGGGATTCTCCTGGTTGCGCTTCTCGGACCGGGCCGAAGCGTTGCCGCGACTCACGATTGCCGGGCTGCTGGCCGTCGGTGCCATCGTCCTCGTCCTTCCGGTCGTTCGACGACTCGACGTGGTCTCCGCTCTCGGCGGCCTGTTGATCGGTCTGTCGGCGGCCGCTCTGTGGGAACCATGCGTCGGTGCCGAGTTCGGTCGCTTGCTCGACGAACTGCCGGCGCGCGGTGGCACGGGCATGGCCCTCTTCGCCGCGTACGTCATCGGCGTGACCGCACCGATTCTGGCCGTTGGCGTCGTGCTGCATTTCATGCCCGATGTGCTGACGCTGCCACTCCGGCCCCTCATGTCGGTCACCGGGGTGGCAATGCTGGCGATCCTGTCGTTCACCGTTGCGATCGGCCAGCAAGACCAGGTCCTTTCTCGGCTCTCCCAGCTGTCGACCTAGCGCCACCTCCTCAGACACCATCGCTCGAGCAGGAGCGATCAGACACCATCGCTCGGGCAGGAGCGCTCGGGCAGGACCGTTCGGGCAGGACCGTTCGGGCAGAATGGTCGGGTGACCAACGGCCAGACCAACCGCGCAACCGACGACGCCTCGGGGTGGCACCTCGCTCAGTGCAACATCGCCGTGGCCAATGGACCCACCGACAGCCCGGTGATGGCCGAATTCATGGAGGCGCTCGACGCGATCAACGCGGTTGCCGACGCCTCCCCCGGCTTCGTGTGGCGTCTCCAGGAAGAGAACGGGAACCTCACGGATGTGCGGGTTTTCGACGACGACGACCTGCTGATCAACATCTCGACGTGGGAGTCGATCGACGCCTTCCGAGCCTATGTCTACGGCGATCTGCACGGGCCCTACGTGAAACGACGACGCGAGTGGTTCACCAAGCCCGCTGACCTGCCGGTGCAGGTGATGTGGTGGGTACCAGCCGGGACCCGCGTGACGGCGCTGGAGGGTCGGGAGCGCCTGGAGCGGTTGGCAGCGAATGGTCCGAGCCCCGAGGCGTTCACGTTCGCCAAGCGGTTCGACCCCCCGGCCGCCTAGCGAACCCAGGGCAATCGCCGACGCAGATCACAGCGCGCCGTCTCGACTCACACCGGCGAACCTTCTACCCTGCTCCGCTGTGCGCAGCTCCAAGGACTTCTTCAAACCACTCGCCGTCGGTGCCCCTGCACCGGTTCGCGAGATCCCATTCGCCCCGTCACGGATGATCCACTTCTTCCCGCCGTCGAACGAGAAGATGGTGTCGAAGGTCCCCGACATCGCACCAACGGTCGACATCTTGCTCGGCAACCTCGAAGACGGCGTGCCCGCCACCGACAAAGAAGCCGCCCGAGCCGGCCTGGTCAAGGTGGGCAAGACCGTCGACATGGGCGACACCCAACTGTGGACCAGGGTCAACTCGCTCGACTCTCCGTGGGCCCTCGATGATCTCACCACCCTCGTCACCGAGATCGGCGACAAGCTCGACGTCATCATGATCCCGAAGGTGGAGGGCCCCGAAGACATCCACTATGTCGATCGGTTGCTCGCCCAGCTCGAAGCCAAGGCCAACCTGACCAAACCGATCCTCGTGCACGCCATCCTCGAAACCGCCCGCGGGGTCGCCAACGTCGAGGCCATCTGTGGTGCCTCCCCGCGCATGCAGGGTCTCTCGCTCGGCCCGGCCGACCTCGCCGCCAACCGCCGCATGAAGACCACTCGCGTCGGCGGCGGCCACCCCGGTTACCTCGTTCGCAACGACCCCACCGGCGACGACATCCACGAAGCGCGCGCCACCCATCAGCAAGACCTGTGGCACTACACGATCGCCCGCATGGTCGATGCCTGCGTCATGCACGGGATCCTGCCCTTCTACGGCCCATTCGGCGACATCAAGGACACCGTCGCCTGCGAAGACCAGTTCCGCAACGCCTACCTCTTGGGCTGTGTCGGCGCCTGGAGCCTGCATCCCGTCCAGATCGATGTGGCCAAGAAGGTGTTCTCGCCCGACCCGGCCGATGTTGCCCACGCCCAGCGGGTGATCGATGCCATGGGCGACGGGACCGGAGCGATCATGCTCGACGGCAAGATGGAGGACGACGCATCGGTGAAGCAGTGCCATGTCATCGTCGAACTGGCAAAGCGACTCTCCGAGCGAGATCCCGAACTTGCCGCCACCTACGGCTTCTGATCGAAAGCGACAACACGATGGCTGACACCTCCACCGCTGGTACCACTCCGGGCTCCGCCCCTTCGCCCGGCGATGACACTCCGGGCTCCGCCCCTTCGCCCGGCCGGCCGCGTCGCAGCGTGCTCTACATGCCCGCCGCCAACGCACGTGCCCTCGAAAAGGCCAAGACCATTCCCTGCGACGCGCTCATCTTCGACCTCGAAGACGCCGTGGCGCCCGATGCCAAAGAGGAAGCACGGGCGCAAGCCGTCGCCGCTGCCCAGTCGGGCGAGTACGGACATCGCGAAGTCACCATTCGGTGCAACGGGCTCGATACGCCCTGGGGGGCTGCGGACCTCGCCGCCGCAGCCCAGTCAGGAGCGGCGGCCGTCGTCATCCCGAAGGTCGGATCGGTTGCCTATCTCGACGAGATCTCCGCAGCGCTCGACGCCGCCGGCGCTCCGGCCGACATGCGAATTTGGGCGATGTTCGAGACGCCGACCGCCATCCTCGACGCCCGTGAGATCGCTGCACACCCTCGGGTCGACGTGATCGTGATGGGGACCAATGACCTCTATCGCGAGCTGCGGGCCCAGATGGTCGCTGATCGGACACCGATCCGCTCGCACCTGGCGACGTCGATCCTCGCAGCACGTGAGGCGGGCAAGGCCATTCTCGACGGCGTGTACAACGACGTTCGCAACGACGAAGGATTCCGCGTCGAGGCGATCGACGGCTTCGAGATGGGCTTCGACGGCAAGACCCTCGTCCACCCGAGCCAGGTGGAACCGACCAACGACATCTGGGCTCCGTCAGAAGACGAGATCGCCCATGCCCGTAAGGTGATCGCCGCGTTCGAAGAGGGAACCGCCGAAGGCAAGGGCGTGATCACCGTCGACGGCAAGATGATCGAGAATCTTCACGTCGAGATCGCCCGGCGATCGTTGGCCATCGCCGACGCCATCGCTGCCCTGCGTTGAAACGGACTCGAGCCGAACGGAGCGACGCTGCTCAGGAGGCGGCAGATCCCACCCTGCTTCGTACGAGCTCGACCAACCCGCTCACCTGTTCGAGGGTGATCGGCTTGACGATGTACCCCGCAACGTCACGCTCGTCGGCGTCGTTGACGTCGCGCTCGTGATCCGACGTCGGGCAGACGTACACCGGCAGATGCCGAAGCCATTCGTTGTCGCGAATGTGGTCGATCAGCTCGAAACCTGACACGCGCGGCATGTTCAGATCCACGAGCACCACGCAGCTCGAAGTACCGGACATCTGCTTCGTGATCAGGCCGGCGATCCGATCGAGTGCGTCCTGACCGTCTCGGGCCCGCACCAACAGATCACTCGCACCCAGCTTCCGCAGATACCGCTCGATCCGTTCCATGTTTAGTTCGTTGTCTTCGACCACGAACATCTTGCTCATACGACACACATCTCAGACTCTCGTCGTTCGTCTCGCTGCTCTCGCTCGATGGCGTCTCGGTCGGGGTGATGCTGCACGGCGTTCGTGACGAGGTTCGCCACCACCTGATGGAGCAACGGCCTGATGGAGCAACGGCCTGATGAAGCAACGGCGCCGACGTCGTGGTGAAGACCGTCTCGCCCGTGGCCGTCAGTTGCTCGGCGTCGAGATCGAGATCCAGACGGAGGTCGCGAACGAGCGCATCGATGTCGACCTCGGATTCGATCGGGTCGCGGTCGAAACCGATGCGCGAGTACTCGAGCAGTCCGGCAATGAGACGATTCATGCGGTCGAGCTGGTGCTTCAACCGGTCGAGGTTCACCTTCACCTCGCTTGGTGTCTGCCCCTCGGGGAAGTGGTCCTCGAGGTCTTCCTCGATCCATTCGGCCAGACTCCCGATGCCGCGCAGTGGTGTCTTCAGGTCATGTGAGGCCACGTATGCGAAGCGCTCGAGCTCCCGATTGGACTGCTCGAGTCGCTTCGCATTGCTCACCAACTCCGACGTGAGATCGTCGGCGAAGCGACTCGCTCGTCGATTCGATCGAGTGAGACCGACGAACAGCGCAACGAGGAGGGCATCGATCGTCAGGCCGCCGATGAGGATGATCTGGGGTTCGTTGTTGGACGCCGCTTCGCGGCACTCGAGCGTCGTTCTCGTCGTGACCACCCAGCGGCGGCCACAGAGAGCTGGAGATCGGTCTCGCTCTCGAACATGGGTGCGGGTCGAACACCTCGCACGCCGGAGTGTCTCGTCGAACAGCGTCTCCCTGGGCGACCTTGGCCCAGCATCGACGTGTCGGCCGACCGGCCTTCGATATGAGTCGCCACGTCTGCGGGTCCGTACTCGCCGACGTCAACCGGTCATGGTCGAACGACACCGTCGGCGATGGCGGCCGCAGCCACGGCCTCGGCCACACGGATCGACACCGACTTGTCGAAGACCGGAGGCATGATGAAGGTCTCGCTCAACTGCTCGTCGGTGACCGACTCGGCGATGGCCTTGGCGGCCGCAAGCTTCATGTTCTCGGTGATGTCGGTGGCTCGAGCATCGAGCGCGCCTCGGAAGATCCCGGGGAACGCAAGCACGTTGTTGATCTGGTTCGGGTAGTCGCTCCTGCCGGTTCCCAGGACACGAACGATGTCGCGCACCAACTCGGGCCGAATCTCGGGATCCGGATTGGCCATGGCGAACACGATGGGGTCCGAGGCCATCGACTTGACGTCTTCGACCGTCAGGACGTCGGGCGCGCTGACGCCGATGAAGACATCGGCCCCGGCAATGACCTCGGAGAGCGATCCGTGACGGTCGTCGGGGTTGGTGTTCTCGGCGAACCATTGCTTCCACGAGTTCAGGCCCTCGCGTCCGATGTGCACGGCACTCTGGGAGTCGACGCCGATGATGTTGGTGGCCCCGGCGCCGAGCAGGATCTTGCCGATGGCGACACCGGCGGCTCCGACGCCGGAGATGACGATGGCGAGATCTTCCATCCGCTTGCCGGTGATGCGCAGTGCGTTCTCGAGGGCGGCAAGGGTGACGACCGCCGTGCCGTGCTGGTCGTCGTGGAAGATGGGGATGTCGAGATGCTTCTTCAGTTCTTCCTCGACATAGAAGGCGCCCGGTGCTGCGATGTCTTCGAGATTGATCCCTCCGAAGGTGGGGGCCAACCGGATCACGGTTTCGACGATCTCCTCTGGCGTCTGTACGTCGAGGCAGATCGGGAAGGCGTCGACGCCGCCGAACTCCTTGAACAACAACGCCTTGCCTTCCATGACCGGCATGGCACCCTTGGGACCGATGTTGCCGAGACCCAACACGGCGGTGCCATCGGAGACGATGGCGACGGTGTTCTTGCGAATCGTGTACTCGTCTGCCTTCGTCTCGTCTTCGGCGATCGCCTTGCACACTCGAGCGACACCGGGGGTGTAGGCCATCGAGAGGTCGTCGATGTCACCGACGGGACAGAGCGAGAGCACCTCGATCTTGCCCCCCTCGTGCATCCGGAACGTGCGGTCGTACCACTCGACCAGCGTGATCCCGGGCGTCTTGCTCACGACGTCGACGACCGCCTGCTGGTGATCGACATCGATGCAGTTGACGACGATCGTTCGCTCCACCGTCGAGCCCTTGGCGACGAAGGCGTCGACCGCATAGATGTTGCCGCCCGCTTCACCGATGGCCGTGGCGAGCTTGCCGAGCACACCGGGCACGTTGTCGAGAACGACGTCGATAGCGATCGAATACTGCGTTGCCGGCGGTTTGGTCATGAGGAGGCAAACTATCGGGCGGCGGGCTCGATCGGCCACGCCAACTCGGCGACCCGTTCGCCCGCCGGCGTCAGCCCGGTCAGGTTCAGCGGCCGCACTGCTGACAGGGCACGGGGCCGAAATGGGTCACGTGCTCGGTCCATTCCTCACCGTCGTGCCAGCGAAGCTTGTGAATCGCCATGGGATCGGCGTGCCATCCCTTGCTGATGACGCTCGGAAGCACGAGTTCCGGTGCATCGTCGCCGGCCGTCGTCGGCAGGGGTGTCGTCTGGAGTGGTGTCGTCTGGATCAGGGTCGTGGTGGTCATGAGTCCACGATGATGCGACGACGGGGCCGGCGAATCGGGGGGATCCCCCCGATCAGATGCCCCGCTCCGGGGATCAGCGGCTCCGGGGATCAGCCGCTCGGGGTATCAGCCGATCGCTCGATCGAGGCGTTCGACGGCGGCCGGGGTTCGAGTCCCCCACCAGAACAGATCCTGACCGTCGACCTCGATCACCGGTGCAATGGTTCGCAGCTCGTCGAGATGATCCGCTTCGAAGACGTAGGGCTCCGATGGCACCAGCACGAGATCGGGCGTTCGGCTGCGAACCGCCTCGAGCGTGACCTCGGGATAGGCACCGTCGTCGAGCCGGCCGAAGACGTTGTCGAAACCCAACCAGTCGAGCACCGTCGAACCGTAGGTCTGGGCGCCGATGGTCATCCACGGTCGGCGCCAGATCGGGACGAAGACCGAGCGACGGGGTGCGGCCGGTTCGTCGGCCGAACCGAAGTCCTGCCAGCCACCGGTCTGCGGACCCAGACCGATTCGTTCGGCGACACGGTCGAGCTCGGCAGCGACCTGATCGAGTCGGCGAACATCGGTCACGAACACGTCGATGCCGAGCGCTTCGAGCGCCTCGGCATCTTCCCGCCGGTTCTCTTCGCGGTCGAGCATCACGACGTCGGGCGCCAAGGCGGCGATGGCCGCCAGATCCGGGTTCTTCGTGCCGCCGACCGTGGTGAGGTCGGGCTGTTCGCAGTACTTGGTGCAAGCGATCGGGTCGTGGTTCCAGGCGCGAAGCGATTCGGTGATCGACGGCACGAGACTCACCACTCGCACCCCTTCGGCGTTGTCGGCCAACCCGCTCACATGCGACGAAGAAGGTCGGCCTTCTTCTGCTCGAACTCTTCGTTGGTGAGGAGTCCTTGCTGACGCAGTGCGTCGAGCTGCTGGATCTGATCGGGGATGGAGACCTGAGGGTTGGCAGCGTTGGCGTTCGCCCGCATGCCGTGGGCAACGCGATCGAACTTCCGGTTCTCGTTGTTCTCCATCTGGATGTAGATCTCGTTCTGCACATCGAGTGGACGACGGATGTCGCTGAAACTCGAGGTGCCCATCTCGCCGGCGGACTCGATCCGCAGATCGCCCGAGCCGATGATGCGCTCGAAGATCGTCTGGGCAAAGAAGACGGTATTGATCCGCTCGAGCGGGATTTCGACACCCTCTCGACGCAACACGCCGCTGCGACTGATCAGGCGATCGGTGGTGACGACGAAGTTCGTGGTGGTCCACACGACGTAGCGGATGATGAACCACACGACGCTGACCACGATCAGCACCCCGGCGGCGTAGCCGAGCGGGCCGTTGCTGATGATGAGCGCAAGCAGACCGAGCGCGATCGAAACCATGAGGGCAAAGGCCTGTCGCGACAGGAACCACCAGTGCGGGCGGAGGTCGAGCACGATCTCCTCCCGGGCGTGGAGCTGATCGATCGGATAGGGCATGAGGGAATTGTAGACCCCGCCGCGGGTAGGGTCCGATTTCGTGAGCGGCACCCACCTACTCGACGGACTCAACGAACGACAGCGCCAAGCCGTCACCGCCACCGGTGGTCCGCTCGTGGTGCTCGCCGGCGCCGGTTCGGGCAAGACTCGGGTGCTCACCCGTCGCATCGCGTACCGAGTACTCGAGGGCGACACCGACCCCCGTCGGGTCCTCGCGCTCACCTTCACTCGCAAGGCAGCGGGCGAGATGCGCACGCGGCTTCGACACCTCGGTCTCCGAGACGACGTCGTCGCCGGCACGTTTCACGGCATTGCGCTGACGCAGCTACGGGAGCGCTGGACCGAGCGAGGCATCACGCCACCCACCTTGCTCGACCGCAAGTACCGCATGATCAGTCAACTCCTCGGCCGACGCAGCGGCGTGGAACCCATGGACGTCGTCTCGGAGATCGAGTGGGCCCGTGCCCGGATGGTCGAACCGGCCGACTACGCAACGGCAGCCCAACTCGCTGGACGCACACCGCCCATTCCCGCAGACGACATGGCCGAGCTCCTTCACCGCTTCGCCCTCGAGAAACGACAGCGTCGGGTGGTCGATTTCGACGATCTGCTCGCGCTGGCGCTGCGAGACATGCTGACCGACCCCGACTACGCAGCCGCCGTCCGTTGGCGCCACCGCCACCTCTACGTCGATGAGTTCCAGGACGTCAACCCACTGCAGTTCGAGCTGCTCAAGGCATGGCGCGGTCGCACCAACGACCTCTTCGTCGTCGGTGACCCCAATCAGGCGATCTATGGCTGGAACGGCGCCGACCCCGACCTGCTCGTCCGCTTCGCCAAACGCGAGCGCACCGCCATCGTCATTCCGCTGGCCGACAACTATCGCTCCACGCCGCAGATTCTCAACGCTGCCTCCGCCGCCCTGGCGGGAAAGGCCGGCCAGCTGATACCCCATCGCCCCGACGGCGCCGTGCCGACCATCACGGCCTATCCCACCGAGGAGGCCGAGGCCGCCGGGATCGCCGATGCGCTCCGAGCCGCCCGATCGGTCGGTGAACCGTGGTCGCACCAAGCGGTGTTGGTGCGGACCAACGCCCAGCTCATCCCCATCGAGCAGGCACTGGTGGCCAGCGGGATTCCGGTTCGCGTCCGGGGCGGTGGCGGCCCACTCTCGAGCCCCGAGGTGAAGTCGAAGCTCCGCGAACTCAGCCGTCCCGGCGTCGACCTTCGGGCGGCGGTTGCCGACCTCGAGCGGGTGGCCGCGCTGCCCGACGACGCCAATGGCTCCACCTCGACCGATCTCGACGCCGACGAGGCTTCCGACCGCCATCTCGGACCGAGCATCACGATCGATCTGACCGACGGGTCCCGGTCGTCATCATCGGCCCTGACGCCGGCAGAGATCGACCGACGCCAGAACCTCGGCGCGCTCGGCAACCTGATTCGCGACTACCTCGCCGTCGACCCCATGCCCAAGGGTCCGGGACTCGCCGCCTGGATCGCCACGATCCAAGCCGGTGAGGTGGCGACCGATCTCGACGCGGTCGAACTCGCCACTTTCCACTCGGCCAAGGGTCTGGAGTGGCCCGTCGTCCACCTGGCGGGCATCGAATCGGGCTTCGTCCCGATCAGCTATGCAAAGACCGGCGGCCAGCTCGCCGAGGAGCAGCGGCTGCTCTACGTGGCCATCACCCGAGCCGAACGGGAACTGCACCTGTCGTGGGCTGCGAGCCGAACGTTCGGGACCCGATCTCGCAAACGCAGCGTGTCGCCCTACCTCGGCCAGATCCACGAGGCGATCGAGCACATGGCTCGGGGGCAGCGTCCGCTCGACTGGCGAGCAAAGGTCGAGGATTCCCGCACGGCGATGACGGCGCCGACAGCATCGCAGGCTCCCCAACGCGGGAGCGACACCGACGCCCTGCTCGTGGCCTTGCAGTCATGGCGTCGAGACCGGGCACGCGCCGCCGATGTGCCGGTGCACGTCGTCTTCAACGACCAGACCCTTCGTGCCGTCGCCACCGTTCGGCCGACCAGCCGGGTGGGCCTGGCCTCGATCAATGGCATCAGCGCAGCCAAGCTCGAACGCTACGGCGACGAGATGATCGATCTGGTTCGCTCGGTCACGACCGACGCGTCACCCCGGGGCCGCTGACTGCGTCAGACCTCAGGGCTCCAGATCTCGGCCGTCAGATCTCGGCATTGCGGGCGGCCATCATCTCGCTCAGCTTCGAGAAATCGACGCTGATGAACAAGCCGGTCGCCTCGGCACACAATCGTTCGCCGGCGTGCAGGGTGGCATCGACGAAGATCTTGCGGCCCTCGATCCGGTCGGTCCACGCCTGGTAGACGAGCGGTTCGTGAAGCGGCGTCGGCGAGCGGTAGTTGATGGTCAGGGAACCGGTCATACCGGGACTGCCGGTGATGGCCTGGGCTGCGCCCATCACTTCGTCGAATGCTGCGGCGACGAGACCGCCATGGACACTGCCGGGCGGACCTTCGTAGGCCGACCCGAAGGTCACCTCGGCCCGCACCCGAGGCGGGTCGATCGTGAACGTCATGAGGGGAGCGATCGGATTGGCTCGGCCGATCAACGGGCTGTACTCGGCGTGCCCGTTCGGCGGGCCGGCGCCGGCTGTCGACGCCTCGGCGAACTGCTCGTAGCGGCGACCGTGTTCGAAACCCCGCAGCGTGGCGACCATCGCTTCGAGCTCGTCGGCCATCTCGGCGAAGGCGGCGTCGGGCGCTCGATTGTCGACCAACCGATCGATCATCTCGCGCATGGCATCACCCACTCGCCAGGTGAGCGCCTGGCGGGGTGTCAGTGACGAGGTGTCGGCATCGGAGTAGTAGCCCGACAGCAATTCGGCTCCGGCTTCGGGCTGGTCGGGGTGCTTCGTCGGACATCAGGCGGCCTCACGATCGCGGTAGACGGCGATGACCGGAACATGGTCGCTGGGTTTGGTGCCCTTGCGGCCGTTGCGGTCGATGACGTCGAGGATGCAACGCTCGGCCAGCCCCTGCGAGGCAAGCAGGTAGTCGATCCGCATCCCTTGGCGTTTGTGGAATCGACCGGCCTGGTAGTCGTAGTAGCTGTAGAGACCGGGTTCGGGGTGGTGATCACGGAACGTGTCGACCAATCCGAACGCCTTGACTTCGTCGAGTGCTTCGCGTTCGGGTGGCGTCACATGGGTGCTGCCTTCGAAGGCCGAACGATCCCAGACGTCGATGTCGGTCGGCGCGATGTTCCAGTCACCGGCGACGATGACGTCGGCGTCGGGCGTGGACGTCTGATCGAGATGGGCCCGCAGCCGTGCCAACCACGACAGCTTGTAGTGATAGTGCTCATGACCGACCTCGCGACCGTTCGGCACGTACACGCTGTGGACGCGGATGCCGCCGCAGGAAGCCGAGACCAGGCGAGCGTCGGGATCGGGCTCGATGCCATCGGCGAAACCGGCGATCGGATCGTCGATTCCGACTCGTGACACGATCGCGACACCATTCCACTGGCCTTGGCCGTGGTGCACCGACGCGTAGCCCAGCCGGGCGAAGTCGTCGGCGGGGAACGCGTCGTCGGCCAGCTTGGTCTCCTGGAGACACAGGACGTCGGGTTGCACCTGCGCGAGCCAGTCCTCGACCCTTGGCATCCGGGCCTTGAGCGAGTTCACATTCCAGGTGGCGACCAACATCTGCCCGACGATACCGACTGACGCCCGCAACCTGGAAGGCCCGGCACCTGGAAGGCCCGGCACCTGGAAGGCCCGGTACCGTTGGCGGCACGGTTGATGGCTCCGCCACTACGCTCGACGACCATGCACTTCACGGTCACCACCTGGACCGACTACCTCTGCCCTTGGGCCTACCTTGGGCGGCCCCAGACCCAGTGGCTGCGCGACCAGGGGGTCGAGGTGTCCATTCGTGGCTACGAGCTCCATCCGGAGCTGCCGGCAGAGGGACGCTCGGTGCGCCCGGGCGGGTCCTATGACCGCCTCCTGGATCGCCTCCAGGCCCAGAGCCGGGCGGCGGGGATCGACTTCGTCAAACCCGTTCGCACCCCCAACACCAGAGCGGCGCTCGAACTGCTCGAACTGGTCCATCGTCATCAGCCGGATCGATCACTTGCGTTCGACACCGCGCTCGCCACGGCGGCCTGGGTGACCAGCCGACCGATCGACGATCGTGCCGTGCTCGATGAACTGGCGGCCGAGGCGGCCATCGACCCCGAGATCCTGACGCGACACGAGTGCGGCGAGGGCGCCGAGCTGCTCGATGACGGACGGTCGACGGCGATCGAACTCGACGTCTCGGCCACCCCGTCATGGCGGATCGGCCAACTCACGATCAGTGGTGTCCACCACGATGAGCAGTTTCGACGCTGGGCGGGACGCCTCATCGATCGCAACACCGCCTGACTCCTGTCATTCGCGCGACCCCTGGACGGGTCGCGCAGCTAGGCTCCATCGTCGTGGCCCCGCAAACGTCAACTGCCCCTTCCGGACCCAACGACTGGCTGATCGAAGAGCTTCGTCAGCAGTATCGTGAGAATCCCCGATCCGTTCCGGAGGCATGGCGCAACCTCTTCGCCGAGGCCGAGGATGACGCGCCCAACGGCTCCGTCAGCAGTACTGCCCCATCGAGCAGTGCTGGCCCATCGAATGGCACGGCGATCACGTCTGCCCCGAGCAACGGCGCACCAGCCAATGGGGTACCGGCCAACGGCATCGCGGCGCTTCCCGCTGCGGCCCCGGCCCCTGGTTCGGTCCCGGCTCCCGTCCCACTCCGCGCTCCGGCTCCGGCTCCGAGCCCGGCTGCGGCCTCCGCCCCGGCAGCGCAGGCGGCCGAACCGGCCCCGGCCGCACCGGCCGAGGAACCGGGCGAGCCGCTGCGCGGTGTCGCCGCCCGCATCGTCACCAACATGGAGTCGAGCCTGTCGGTTCCGACCGCAACGAGCTTCCGCGAAATACCGGCGAAGCTGCTCGAGGTCAACCGCAAGATCCTCAACAACCACTTGGGCCGTGTGCGTGGCGGCAAGGTGAGCTTCACCCACATCATGGGGTACGCGATCGTTCGGGCCATCGCCGAAACCGTGCCGAACATGAACAGCGTCTACGTCGAGGGTGCCGACGGCAAGCCACGGGTCATCCGGGGCGGTGCGATCAATCTGGGACTCGCCGTCGATCAGCAGAAGTCCGACGGCACGCGCTCGCTGATCGTGCCCGTCATCAAGGACGCCGGCTCGATGGACTTCGCCGAATTCGTCGCAGCCTACGAAGCGCTCATCAAGAAGGTCCGAGACAACAAGCTCACCGTCGACGACATGACCGGCGCAACCGTGAGCCTGACCAACGTCGGCACCATCGGAACGGTGCAATCGGTGCCACGCCTCATGCCGGGCCAGGGGGCCATCATCGGCGTCGGTCGCATCGATTACCCAACGGCCTTCGAAGCCGCCGACAAGAAGGTCATCGCCCAACTCGGCCTGTCCAAGGTCGTCACCATGACCTCGACCTACGACCACCGCATCATCCAGGGCGCAGAGTCGGGCTCGTTCCTCAAGCAGGTCCACGAACTCCTGATCGGAGGCGACGACTTCTACAACGGGCTGTTCGCCGACATCGGCGTGCCGTACACCGCGGTCACCTGGCTCGACGATCACGGAGCGACCGAGGCCGACGACACCGAGGGCCTCCACGCCAAGCAGATGGCGGTCAGCACCCTGGTGAATCAATACCGTGTGCGCGGCCATCTCATCGCCAACACCAACCCGCTCGCCGATACGGCGTCGGCGCTGCACCCCGAGCTCGACCCCGCCACGTTCGGCCTCACCATCTGGGACCTCGACCGCACCTTCCTCACCGGCATTCGCGACGGTGTCTATGCGTCGATCGGCGGCCAGTCGAAGCAGATGCCGCTCGGCGACATCCTCGGTGTTCTGCGCGATGCCTACTGCCGCAGCATCGGTATCGAATACATGCACATCGCCGACCCAGGCGAAAAGCGCTGGATCCAGGAACAGGTCGAGGGGCACCCGTACTCGATCAGCCGTCAGCAACAGCACCACGTGCTCGAGCGACTCACCGCAGCCGAGGCGCTCGAGAAGTTCCTTGCCGCCCGTTACGTTGGCCAAAAGCGCTTCGGACTCGAGGGCCTCGAGAGCACCATCCCGGTTCTCGACTCGCTCCTCACCCAGGCCGCCGACAG
This sequence comes from uncultured Acidimicrobiales bacterium, assembly GCA_963698395.1. GTDB lineage: Bacteria > Actinomycetota > Acidimicrobiia > Acidimicrobiales > SZUA-35 > JBBQUN01. The sequence goes on along the minus strand of CAVOQQ010000002.1, from coordinate 239,952 downwards.
TCACCACGCCCGAGCGATTCTCGGGATGGCCCACCGCGGGCGTCTCAATGTGCTCGTGAACATCATGGGCAAGACCTACAGCGATCTCTTCAAGGAGTTCGAAGGTGCCGTCAGCGAGAGCTCGATCCAGGGCTCGGGCGATGTCAAGTACCACCTCGGCTTCCACGGCACCCACGAGAGCCCGTCGGGCAATGTCATCGAAACCGAACTGGCGCCGAACCCATCGCACCTCGAAACCGTGGGGCCGGTCGTCGAAGGCATGGCTCGGGCCTACATGGACCAGATCGAAAACCGCAACTACCCGGTGCTCCCCATCCTTCTGCATGGCGACGCCGCCTTCGCCGGCCAAGGCGTGGTTCCCGAAACGCTCAACCTGTCGCAGGTCAAGGGATACAGGGTCGGCGGCACCATCCACGTCATCACGAACAACCAGCTGGGCTACACCACGGCCCCGCACCACTCGCGAAGCTCGGAATACTCCACCGACGTGGCAAAGATGGTGCAGGCCCCGATCTTCCACGTGAACGCCGATGACCCCGAGGCGTGTGTCCGCGTGGCGGAACTGGCCTTTGCCTATCGCCAGCAGTTCCACAAGGACGTGGTCATCGATCTCATCGGCTACCGGCGCCACGGCCACAACGAGGGCGACGACCCGAGCTACACCCAGCCGATCATGTACCGCAAGATCGCCGGTCGGCCTTCGGTGCGCACGCTGTACACCCAGAACCTCATCGACCGCGGCGACATCTCCGTCGCCGAGGCCGAGTCGGCGATGGACTATTTCCAAGACATCCTGCAGGGTGCGCTCGACGCCACCCGGGAATCCGCACCGCCCGCGGGGCTGCTCGCCAAACCGTCGCCGCCCGCCATCGGTGTGCTGCCTCACTTCGAGACCGGTGCCACCCGCGAACAACTCGATCGCATCTACGCGATCATGAGTCAGACGCCCGAGGGGTTCACTGTTCACCCCAAGCTCGCCCGCCAGTTCGAACAGCGAGACCAGATGTACGCCGATGGCGAGGTCGACTGGGCCCTCGGCGAGGCGTTTGCGATCGGCACCCTGCTCGATCAGGGCGTGTCCGTCCGACTCGCCGGTCAGGATTCACGTCGTGGCACCTTCGCTCATCGCCACGCGACGCTGCACGACTACGAAGACGGCAGCGAGTACACCCCACTGACCGAATCGGGGCCCCCCGGCACCAAGTTCTGGGTCTATGACTCCACCCTGTCGGAGTACGCAGCGCTCGGGTTCGAATACGGTTACACCCTCGCCAATCCCGAGGCACTGGTGATGTGGGAAGCCCAGTTCGGCGACTTCGTCAACGGCGCACAGATCATCATCGACCAGTTCCTCGTTGCCGCCGAAGACAAGTGGAAGACTCGTTCGAGTCTCACGATGCTGCTTCCGCACGGCTACGAGGGCCAGGGACCGGAGCACTCATCGGGCCGACTCGAACGCTTCCTCCTCCTGTGCGCCGAAGACAACATCCAGGTTGTCAACGCCACGACCGCAGCACAGTTCTTCCACCTCCTGCGGCGTCAGGTGATGCGCGACACCCGCAAGCCGCTCATCGTCTTCACGCCGAAGTCCGGCCTGCGGGCCAAGTGGTCACGGAGCCCGATCGAGGATCTCCTCCAAGGCTCGTTCCAAGAGGTGCTCGATGACTCCGGCGCTCCGAAGGCCAAGTCGGTCAAGCGTGTGATCTTCGCGAGCGGCAAGGTCGCCGCCGAGGCACAGGCCCATCGAGACGAGATCGGCGCAGCGGCCGCCGTCGTGCGAGTCGAACAGCTCTACCCGTGGCCCTTCGCCGACGTCGCTTCCACACTGGAGAAGTACAAGAACGCCGACGAGATCGTCTGGCTGCAGGAGGAACCCGAGAACATGGGCTCCTGGAACGCAGTCAAGGGCCGCCTCTACGAGGCCCACGGCGAGACGCATGCGATCCGCCGGGTGAGCCGCACCGAGTCGGGTAGCCCGGCAACCGGCTCGCTCAACGTCCACAAGCAGGAGCAGCAGGAGCTGCTCGAGCGAGCCTTCGCCGGCATCGACTAACCAATGCTCGGGGCGGCGGCAACACCGTTGCCCCGAGCGATCAACGCTCGACCTCAGTCGAAGGACACGCCGATGACGTCGGAGAGTTCCGCAAGGGCGACATCGGGATCGACGACCTTGATGGTGGTCATGCCCATGGCCTTCGCCGGCTTGAGGTTGATACCCAAGTCATCGAGGAACACGGCATCGGCCGCTTCGATCTCGAGCAGCTCGAGCGCCTTCTCGTAGAAGCCGAGCTCTGGTTTGCGTATCCCGATGCGCGACGACTCGATGACTTCATGGAACTGCGCCATCACGGCGTTGCGTGCGGGATCGCCCTCGCTCACACCACTCCCACGACCTTCGGTTTCGTCGCCGTCGCGGGCCATGAAGTTGTTGGTCAAGCAGGCCGTGATGAAACCTTCCGCCCGCACCGTTGCGACCGCCGCCGCCATGCGGGGCCGCACCTCACCCGACAACAGACCGAGGATGTCGTGCCCGTCGATCTCGTGCCCGAGCGCTGCCGCCTCCTGTTCGAACAGCTCGGCGAACCCGTGGGTGTCGACGTCGCTGCGCTCGAGCTTTGCCCACGCGTTGTCATCGGGATTCGTCGCGTTGATGGATCGAATCAGATCGGCGGGGAGACCCTTTGCGGCCTCGTAGCGATTGAAGGCTTCGAACGGTGATGTCAGGATCACGCCTCCGAAGTCGAAGAGCACGGCTTTGATCATCGTGCAATCCTAGGAAGAAGCCGCACGATCCAACGTTTCTTCCCAATGCGGTGCTTGACTAGTGGGAACATGACATCCCAGACACGACATCTCGTGGTCGACGGATCCAACATCGCGACAGAGGGTCGATCCCTCCCGAGCCTGAAGCAACTGGATGAGGCGGTTCGTTCCGTCCTCGCCGAGCGTGACTTCGACTCCGTGACCGTGATCGTCGACGCAACCTTTGCGCACCGTATTGACGCGTCCGAAAGTGAGGAGTTCGAAGCCGCCATCGAAGCGGGCGAGCTCCTCATGCCCCCGGCCGGCGTCGTTGGACGAGGTGACGCATTCATACTCCAAGTCGCCGAGAAGGCGAACGCCGCCGTGCTCTCCAACGACTCCTTCCAGGAGTTCCATGGTGAACACGGTTGGCTCTTCGACGACGGTCGCTTGGTCGGCGGCAAGCCGGTCGAGCACGTCGGTTGGGTCTTCGTCGACCGCATCCCCGTTCGTGGTCCGGCCAGCCGGCGCGCCACCCGCGAAGCTCGCGGCAACGGACGCAGCGGAGGTCGTCGCTCGCGTTCGAACGCCGACCGTTCGAATCCAACGTCGTCCGGCGTCGAACTCGGCCCACCGCCGAAGCCGAAGGCGCCACCGCCCGCACGGAAGGCGACGAACGACGACGACACGGCGGGCTCCACACGACGCCGCCGCGGTCGCCGCTCGAACGGATCCGATGCTCCGAACGACGGTCGCTCATCCAACGACGCCGACACGACGAAGGCCGCGACAAAAGCCAGGGCGAAGGCGGCCTCGAGCGGCTCGCAGCTCAACGACCCAATGGACTTCTTGAACTTCGTTGCGAAGTACTCGATCGGCGACGAGCTCATTGCTCCTGTCGATCGCTACAGCTCGCATGGGTGTTACCTCAACGTCAGCGGTGCCCAGGCCTATCTGCCGCTGAAGTCCATGGGAGATCCACCCCCAACCAAGGCACGTGAGCTTGTGTCCATCGGACAACTCGTCAGCGCCCGTGTCGACTCGCTCGATGCCGACCGACGAGGCATCAATGTCGTACTGATCGCTGCCCTCGAAAGCAATGATCCGACCGACGAAGCTCATGAACAACTAGTGTCTGCCGACGACTCGGCGGGACCAAAGCATCTCACAAGGAGCGAGACAGACGTGGCTACAAAGCGAACGGCAAAGAAGGCACCCGCCAAGAAGGCACCGGTGAAGCGGGCTGCCAAGGCCACCGCGTCACCGCGGTGAAGAAGGCGGCGGCAAAGAAGGCCGCACCGGCGAAGAAGGCCACCGCCACCAAAACGGCCGCCAAGAAGTCACCGGCCCGCAAGACCGCGCCAACGAAGACCACCGCCACGAAGACCACCGCCACGAAGACCACCGCCAAGAAGGCACCGGCCCGCAAGGCCACAGCCACCAAGGCACCGGCCACCAAGGCCACCGCCAAGAAGGCCACCGCCACCAAGACCGCAGCCAGGAAGGCACCGGCCACGCAAGGCCACCGCCACGAAGGCACCAGCCCGCAAGGCCACAGCCAAGAAGGCACCAGCCACCAAGACCACCGCCACGAAGGCACCAGCCCGCAAGGCCACAGCCACCAAGACCACCGCCACGAAGGCCACCGCCAAGAAGGCACCAGCCCGCAAGGCCACAGCCACCAAGGCACCGGCCACCAAGGCCACGGCGAAGAAGACCACCGCGAAGAAGAACACCCCGAAAAAGGCCACCGCGAAAAAGGCCACCGCGAAGAAGGCACCGGCCCGCAAGGCCGCCACCAAGCGCACGTAGAGCCGAACGACCATCGATCACCGATCGAACAAGGGCCCCGGGCGTCGACGCCCGGGGCCTTTTGCGTTCACGGCCCGGAGCCCCCGGTACGCTCGCAGCCATGTCGGCGCAATTCGTATACACCATGCACAAGGTCGGCCGGTACTACCCGCCAGACCGCCAGATCCTCGAGAACATCACCCTTGCGTTCTACCCGGGGGCCAAGATCGGCGTACTCGGCAGCAACGGCTCGGGCAAGTCGTCGTTGCTGAAGATCATGGCCGGCCTCGACGACGGCTACACCGGCGAGGCCCGACTCACGCCGGAATTCTCCGTTGGCTATCTCGAACAGGAACCGCAGCTCGATCCCTCGAAGACCGTTCGCGGCAACGTGATGGACGGAGCAGGCGAGACCGTCTCGCTGCTGGCCAAGTACGAAGAGGTGCTCGCCGGTTGGTCCGATCCCGAAGCCGACTACGAAAAGCTCGGCGCCGACCAGGCCCGGCTCGAAGCCGAGATCGAAGCGGTGCAGGGCTGGGACCTCCAGCGCATGATCGAGATCGCCATGGACGCGTTGCGTCTGCCCCCGGCCGATGCATCGGTCGAGCATCTCTCCGGCGGTGAGCGCCGCCGCGTCGCCCTCTGCCGCCTGTTGCTGTCGAAGCCCGACCTGCTGCTGCTCGACGAACCGACCAACCACCTCGATGCCGAATCGGTGGCCTGGCTCGAACGACATCTCTCTGACTATCCGGGCGCCGTGATCGCGATCACGCACGACCGCTACTTCCTCGACAACGTCGCACGCTGGATCCTCGAACTCGATCGGGGCAAGGGCATCCCCTTCGAGGGCAACTACTCCAGCTGGCTCGAGCAGAAGCAGGGTCGGCTCGACTCCGAGGTTCGCGCCCAAGCCGCTCGCCAGCGCACGCTCCAACGTGAACTCGAGTGGGTGCGCATGGGTTCCAAGGCCCGCCAGGCCAAGGGCCAGGCCCGTCTCAACGCCTACGAGACCCTCCAGGCCGAGGCCGAAGCCTACGACCCGCGCGACGAGAAGGTCCAGATCCACATCCCGCCGGGCAAACGACTCGGTGATCAGGTCTTCGAGATCGAACACCTGCGCAAGGGTTTCGATGACCGACTCCTGATCGAAGACCTCTCGTTCTCCTTGCCAAAGGCAGGGATCGTCGGCGTCATCGGCGGCAACGGTGCCGGCAAGACCACGCTGTTCAAGATGCTCATCGGTGCCGCCACCGACGATGCCGATGCCGAACAACCCGACGGCGGCGAGATCAAGGTCGGCCCAACCGTCGATCTGGCCTACGTCGACCAGTCACGAGACCTTCTCGACCCCGACGACACCGTCTACGACGCGATCACCGAGAAACACGATGTCCTCGAAGTCGGCGGACGCGAGATCAACGGTCGGGCGTACGTGGCATCGTTCAACTTCAAGGGTTCCGACCAGCAGAAGAAGGTCGGCGTCCTCTCCGGCGGTGAACGCAACCGCGTCCACCTGGCTCGCGTGTTGAAGAAGGGCGGCAACGTCCTGTTCCTCGATGAGCCCACCAACGATCTCGACGTCGACACGCTACGCGCGCTCGAAGATGCCCTCGACCGCTATCCCGGTTGCGCCGTGGTGATCAGCCACGATCGTTGGTTCCTCGACCGCATCGCCACCCACATCCTGGCGTTCGAGGGCAACTCACAGGTCCGTTGGTTCGAAGGCAACTTCTCCGAATACGAGGAGTTCCGCCAGCGCGAGTTCGGCGACGAGGCCCAGCCACACAAGCTGACCTACAAGAAGCTCGTCTGATCCGGCGCCCCACTTCTTTCTCAAGCAGGTCCCCATCGTGCCGAAAACATGGTCATGGCATCAATGGTGGCAACGAAGGTCAAGCCCATTACCCGTGCGGTCACTCGTCTGATCGAGGCCGGCTCGATGGTCGACTGCGCGCATTGCGAGAAGCAGGTCAAGTTCCGAGCCCGTCAACGCGACCTACAGGTGATCTGCAATGTGTACGTCGAAGGGCGCTGGGATCGAGTCGAGCACTTCCACGAAGCGTGCTACGACGCCGCCGGTGAACCCCACGGCGCAGCCGACGACTGAACCGAGGCAGAGGGAGCGCTCGTTAGAGTGGACGTGTGCCCTTGATCGAATCACCGCTCGTCACACCCGATGACCACCGCCTCGCCGCCGACCTCGCGACGAAGACCGGCGAGTTGCTCACCGACCTACGGCGACGATTGGTCGAAGGTGGCATCACCCACTACGAGCTGAAAGACGCCGGCGACGAGGCGGCTCACGACCTCATCGTGTCGATCCTCGCCGAGCAGCGCCCCGACGACGCCGTGTTGTCAGAAGAGGGAGCCGACGAACGCGCTCGTCTCTCGGCGACCCGCACCTGGATCGTCGATCCACTCGATGGCACGCGTGAGTTCGCCGAACCGCCTCGTACCGACTGGGCGGTCCACATCGCGCTGGTGGTCAACGGCGACCCGGTTGCCGGTGCCGTCTCGCTTCCGGCCCAAGGCATCACGCTTTCGACATACCAACCATCGGTCCTGCCGGCTCCCAGCCCCGACGCACCACGAGTCATCGTGAGCCGAACCCGGCGTCCTCCGGCGGCGCAGATGCTGGCTCGCAAGCTCGACGCCAAGTATCTCGAGATGGGCTCCGCGGGGGCCAAGGCGATGGCCGTCGTTCAGGGTCACGCCGACATCTACGCCCATTCGGGTGGCCAGTACGAATGGGACAACTGCGCGCCGGTGGCCGTGGCGCTCGCCGCCGGGCTCCACTGTTCCCGCCTCGACGGATCACCGATGGTCTACAACAACCCCGACCCGTATCTGCCCGACCTCCTCATCTGTCGGCCCGAGTGGGCCGAGCAATGTCTCTCGATTCTCAACACCTGAGCTGCCGACGATGACCCTCCCCGAGCTGCGAGCCGTCTCTTACAGCGTCGATGACCGGGTGGCGTTGATCACCCTCGACCGACCCCACCGCAACAACGCCTGGACCGGCACGATGGATCGCGAGTATCGATTCTGTCTCGACCGGGCCGAAACCGATCCCGACGTTCGCATCATCGTCATCACCGGTGCCGGTGAGCGGTTCTGCGTCGGAGGCGACTCGCAGGCGCTCGAGGGCCACGTCGAACGGGGCAGCTATGACACCGGCCTCCTCGGCGACGAGGCAACCCCGGGCCATGGCGTCGAGCCGATCTTCGATCATCCCTTCGCCTGTCACTTCGGGCTCTCGAAGCCCGTCATCGCCGCCGTCAACGGCGCAGCAGCCGGAATCGGCATGGCACTGGCCATGTTCGCCGATCTTCGCTTTGCGACGCCCGGAGCGAAGTTCACGACGGCGCACGGCAAACTCGGCCTTCCTCCCGAGTACGGCCTGTCGTGGCTGCTGCCTCGCATGATCGGCGTGCCGCGTGCGCTCGACCTCCTGCTCAGTTCTCGAGTGCTCCTCGCCGAGGAGGCGCTCGACTGGGGCCTCATCAACGCGATTCACCCCGCCGACCAGCTCATGCCCGCCACGCTCGACTACGCCAAGGCCTTGGTCTCGAGTGTCGCGGCCGGCTCGCTGCGCACGAGTCGTCAACAGCTCTATCGCGACCTCCACGGCGACATCGGTACCTCGGTCGTCGAGTCCATGCGCCTCCTCGACGAGATGATGGGCGGCGAGGAGTACCGCGAGGGCGTCGCCGCCCTCGTCGACAAACGAGCCCCTCGATTCTGATCGCACCCGGGGCCACCCGACCTCACACCATCCCGGTGCGACGGGCACAATCGGTGTGATCCCTGTCGCTTCCGAATCCGAAATCCACCATCGAGCCGAAGTACCGATACGAGCGGTACCTGTTCGATTCCGCCCTTCCTCTCCCGAATCCCGGTGATCTCACATGACCCTTGACACCACGCCAACGGCAACGACCGCACGAGCCGACGACCTCGACCTCGGTTCGTTCAGCGAGGTGCAGCCGTGGAGCCTCACCAAACGACCCCCGACCTGGCTCCGACGTGTCCCGGCGCTGCGCTCGGCCCAGCTGCACTCCCTGCCGAATCTGACCCGAGCGCCCAAGCTGCCCCCCGTTCGACGGGCCATCACGGTGGTGCGAGTTCTCGGCACCGAAGTCGCCGTCTGGGCGGTGCGCGAACGGGGCAAGCCAACCTCGCGTGCCGGCATCTCTCGACGCGTGCGGGTCGCTGCCGAGCGCCTCGGACCGACCTACATCAAGCTCGCCCAGATCATCTCCTCCGGCGAGGGCGTGTTTCCGGCCGAGCTCGTCGCCGAGTGCAAGAAGTGTCGCGATCAGGTGCCCGGCGTCTCCTACGACCAGGTGGTCGCGGTCGTCGAGGAGCAGCTCGGCCGACCGATGCACGAGGTCTTCCGCTCGTTCGATCCCGAACCCCTCGCAGCAGCCTCGATCGCCCAGGTCCATGCGGCGGTGCTGAAGACCGGGGAGGAAGTCGTCGTCAAGGTCCAACGCCCGGGCATCGGCGATCTCGTGATGCGAGACCTCAAGGTGCTCGCATGGCTTGCCCCCTTCCTCGTCGGCCGCATCCCGGTGTCGGCACTCGCCAACCCGCCGGCGCTCGTCGAACTCTTCGCCGAGACCATCATCGAAGAGCTCGATTTCCGAATCGAGGCGGCCAACATGCTCGACGTGGCGAGGGTGTTCGTCGAGCTCGACCAGCGAGGCTTCGTGGTACCTCGACCCCACCCCGACTTCGTCACCGAACGCATCCTGGTCATGCAGCGTCTCGATGGGTTCCGCTTCGACGACGTGGTCGGCATGAAGGACGCGGGCGTCGACACCCATGCGGTCATCCGCACCGGAATGCTCGGGTTCCTGGAGGGCGCCTTCCTCCACGGCGTCTTCCACGGTGATCTTCACGGCGGCAACCTCTTCGTCCAACCCGACGGTCGCACCGCACTGCTCGACTTCGGCATCACCGGTCGCCTCACACAAGCCGAACGTCTTGCGTTCCTCCGCATGATGATGACCGCCACCATGAACGACGTCGAAGGGCAGGTGGCAGCCCTGCGCGATCTCGGAGCCCTTCCCCCCGACACCGACGTGGCCGCGGTCGTGAAGGACCTCGGGCTCGACCGACCGATCGATCCCACCAAGCTCGAGCCCGAAGAACTGGTGGCCGAGCTCCAGCGGATCATCAAGGCGCTGCTCGCCTACGGCGCCCGGATGCCCAAGTCGCTGATGTTGTACGTGAAGAACCTGATCTTCATCGACGCCGCCATTGCTTCGCTGGCACCCGAACTCGACCTGTTCGCCGTCGTCACCGACATCGCCACCCATTTCGCCACCAACCATGGCGCCGCGATCGCAGCCCAGCTCGGTGTTCAGCAGGAGTCCTGGCAGCTCGATCTCGACCGGCGTCAAGGCCGGGTTCGGTGTCGACCCCGAAGACATGGATCAGCTCACCTACGCCGAACTCCAGGAACGACGAGCCCTGATCCAGAAACGCCTGACCGGCCGCCTGCTGGACTGAGCGCAACCGAACGAACAGCGCAACCGAACGAACAGCGCAACCAAGCAAGCTGAGCGATACAACGAAGGCATGCGTCTCGTCATCGCCGAATGCACCGTCGACTACCAGGGCAGGCTCACCGCTCACCTGCCTCAGGCACCACGGCTCATCATGGTCAAGGCCGACGGCTGCGTGGCGATCCATGCCGACGGTGGCGCCTACAAGCCGCTCAACTGGATGAACGCGCCGAACACTCTTCGCGAAGAGGCAACGGTGTGGACCGTGACCTCACCCAAGGGCGAGCAGCTGATCATCACCCTGCACGAGGTCTACAGCGACTCGGCCCATGAGCTGGGTGTCGATCCCGGCCTCCAGAAGGACGGCGTCGAGGCCCATCTCCAGGAACTGCTCGCACTCGACCCCGAACGGATCGAGCCCGGGCTGAAGCTCATCCGCCGCGAGTACCCCACCGACATCGGACCGGTCGACCTCCTGTGCCGTTCGGCCTCGGGCGATGTGGTTGCCATCGAGATCAAGCGGCGAGGCGAGATCGACGGTGTCGAACAACTCACCCGCTACCTCAGCTTCCTCAACCGCGCCGGGCTCGGCGAGGTACGAGGCACGTTCGTCGCCCAGGAGATCAAGCCGCAGGCAAAGGTGCTGTGCGGTGACCGCTCGATCCATGCCGTCGAAGTCGACTACGACGAACTCCGCGGGATCGAGCGGCCTCAGCAGCAGCTCTTCTGAGCCCCGATTTCGATCAGTACGGGGTGGGACGCCCCGGGCCGGTGGTGGGAGCACCCGACATGTTGCTGTTCGGCTGGGCCTTGCCCATCAGGTCTCGCACGATCGGCCCGAGCTGGGTCGGATCGTCGACCGGAGTGGCCGTGGGCCCACGGTGCCATGACTCGGCGATGCCGAACACCTGACCGCTGGCTTCGAACACCCGACCGGTCACCGGCGCCGACTCGGTGCTGCAGAGCCAGGTGGCGATGGGGGCGATCCACCGGGGCGACATGGCCTCGCGGGCCTCGCCGTCGAGTTCGCCCATGCCGAGGTTCTCGGTCATGCGGGTGAGTGCGGCCGGAGCGATGGCGTTGACCGTGACGCCGTAGCGGGCGAGTTCCTGTGCGGCGATGATCGTGAACGAGGCAATGCCGGCCTTGGCTGCGCCGTAGTTGGTCTGCCCAGGGTTGCCATAGATCCCAGACACCGAAGAGGTGTTGATGATCCGGGCGTCGTTGGTCTCGCCGGCCTTGGCCCGCTCACGCCAGTAGGCCGCAGCCCAGCGGGCCGGGGCGAACGTGCCCTTCAGGTGCACCTTGATGACGGCGTCCCACTCGGCCTCGGTCATGTTGGTGAGCATGCGGTCGCGGAGGATGCCGGCGTTGTTGATCACCGCATCGAGACCGCCGAAGTTCTCGACCGCCGTGTTGACCAGCCGCTGGGCTCCTTCCCAGTCGGAGACGTCGTCGCCGTTGACCACGGCCTCGCCACCCATGCCCTTGATCTCCTCGACCACCTCGTGGGCCGGTGACTGATCCCCGCCTGAACCATCGACCGAAGCACCGAGGTCGTTGACCACCACCTTCGCGCCATGCTCGGCGAGCATCAGGGCATATTCGCGGCCGATGCCGCGTCCGGCGCCGGTGATGATGACGACACGGTCGTCGCACAGTCGATTCATGAGTTGTTCCTTCACTCCTGGTGGCTGACGGCTCACGGCGAGTTGACCAACGCCATGAGGTGTTGTGGATCATGTCACAGCACTGCTCGCGGACGAAAAGCTGACACCGTTTCCACCACCACAGGTGGCACACTGTGCACTCGTGTCTCAACGCAAGCGGCTCCTTCTCATCGCGGGCGGTCTTCCGCTCGCCATCGTGCTTTTCGTCGTCGCGGCCTGGGGCATCGACACCGCCGTCACCGGCGATCGAGTCGTCCGCAACGTGAACATCGGCGAGCAGTCGGTTGGCGGGCTCGACGCCGCCGATCTCGAGGCGGTCAGCGTCGACCTCACCTCCGATCTCTCCCTCCGACCGGTCGAGCTCCAAGTCGGCGATGACGCCATCGTGACCGACGCATTCACCCTCGGCGTTCGAGTCGACAGCGCAACGCTCGCCGAACAGGCGCTGGATGCTCGCCGCGGTGGCTTCTTCTTGTTCAGACCGTTCACATGGTTGGGAACGTTCTTCTCCGAGGAGCAGCTCGACGTTCCCTACGTCCTCGACGAGGGAGCAACGGCTCAGTCCGTCAGCCAGTTGGCCGCCAACGCGTTCGACGACCCGGTCGAGCCCTATCTGACGCTCGACGACGACGAGCTCGTCGTCGTCCCCGGAGCTGACGGGGCAACGCTCGACCCAAACCTGGTCGTCGGGGCGCTTCCCGCCATGCTCGCCGCGGGTGAGCCCTACACCATCGCGGTCGAGGCCGACCCGCTACGCCCCGAGCTCGACACCGAGGTGCTCGACGCCGTTGCGACCGAAGCAAACGACGCAACTGCCGAAGCCGTGACCATTCGCGTGCTGCGTAGCTCGACCGAGATCAGCTCGGCTCAGCTTCGCTCGTGGGTCGACCTCGACCTCGAGGGCGCTGCACCAACGTGGCAGTTCGACGAGGCCACCGCTCTGGCGGAACTGCGGCAGATGCTGCCTCGATTGGGATCAGAGGATCAACTCGCTCGCTTCGACATCGTCGATGGCAAGCCCATCATCGTCCCACCGTCGGAGTCGGTCGTCTGCTGTGCCGATGACACTCCCGAAACGCTGAAGGCGGCGCTGCTCGCCGGCGGCAACGTCGACCGGCCCGCGCCGACAGATGACGACACGACCGACGAGGGCGACGAGAATTCGTCCGAGCCACGGATTCTGATCGAGCTCGAGGCCAAGACGGCCGGCGCCGACGAGGGCGTCGCCGATCTCGAGGCACTTGGCATCCTCGAAGAGATCTCCAGCTTCACGACCAATCATGACTGCTGCGCGGGGCGCGTCACCAACATCCACCTGATGGCCGACATCGTTCGTGGCGCCGTGATCGAGCCGGGCGAAGAGTTCAGCCTCAACGGCTTCGTCGGCAAGCGCACCCGTGAGCGGGGATTCGTCCCGGCCGGTGCCATCGCCAGTGGCATCGTGGAAGACCAGGTCGGTGGCGGTGTCAGCCAGTTCGCCACCACCACCTTCAATGCGGCGTTCTTCGCCGGCATCGAGATCCCGGAGTACCAGAGCCACTCGCTCTACTTCAGTCGCTACCCACGCGGTCGCGAAGCCACCATCTCGTGGCCCAAGCCCGACCTCGTGCTTCGGAACCAGACGCCCTACGGGATCTTGATCTGGACCAGCTACACCGACACCTCGATCACGGTCACGATGTATTCGACCAAGCACATCGCGGTCGAAGACATCGGCCGAGCCGAGACCGCCCAACGCTCCTGCACTCGGGTCACCACCACCCGCCAGCGAACCTACGACGACGGCACGGTCGATCTCGATACGTTCTTCGCTCTCTACCGCCCGGGCGAGGGCTTCGACTGCAACGGCAATTCCACCGTGCCGACGACCGAACCCGAACCCGAACCAGAGCCCGAGACGACCGAGCCGACCGAGACGACCGCCGATCCGAACGCGACGACCACGCCGCCGACCACGACACCACCCACCACGGCACCACCGGCGGAAACCACCACGACCGGTACGCCGTAGCTCTTCGTCTGCTTCTACCCTGCACATCGTGAGCACCGAGGCGAGCAACGATGACCGTCCGAGGCCTGCGCTGAACGAGACCGCCGACCTCCTTGTCATCGGTGGCGGTCCGGCCGGCAGCGCAGCGGCGATCGAAGCCCGACGCGCCGGTCTCGATGTCGTCCTCATCGACAAGGCCACCTTCCCCCGTGAGAAGTGCTGCGGCGACGGTCTCACCGCCAGCGCACTGCGCCATCTCGAGGCGCTCGGACTCGATCCGGTCGACGTCCCGAGCTGGCAACCGGTCGATGACGTTCGCGTCGTCTCGCCCTCGGGCCGACAGATGGTGTTGCCGCTGCCGACCGGGCAGGGAAACTTCTCCGTGGTGGCCCGGCGCAGTGAGCTCGATCATGCGTTGATCGAGCTGGCCAGGCGGAACAAGGCACAGGTGTTCGAAGGAGTCGAGCTCACGGGGATACGCCAAGATGGTGACGGTGTGAGCGCCACGACGTCACACGGCGAGATCCGAGCGGCGGCCGTGATCGCTGCCGACGGCATGTGGTCGCCCACCCGCAAACATCTCGGGCTGGCGCCAGAGGGCTATCGCGGCGAGTGGCATGCGTTCCGCCAATACGTGCGCAACGTCGCCCCCGCTGCGCAACGCGAGTTGATCGTCTGGTTCGATGCCGACCTGCTCCCTGGCTACATCTGGTCGTTTCCCCTCGCCGACGGCTCGGCCAACATCGGCTTCGGTATCCAGCGCGGCCGCAACCATCGCATCCAGGAGATGAAGAAGCTGTGGCTCGACATCCTCGAGCGGCCACACATCGCTGCGGTACTCGGACCCGACGCCGAGCCCGAGGGGCCTCACAAGGCGTGGCCCATCCCGGCACGACTCGGTGAGTTGCCGATCACGTCGGGGCGGGTGTTCTTCGTCGGCGATGCCGTCGCTGCCACCGATCCCATGACGGGCGAGGGCATCGGCCAGGCCATCGAAACCGGTCGTCAGGCAGCGCAGCGCATCGCCGCCTACGGCCGGTCCGACCTTGCCGCAGCCGCCGCCGACTACGAAGCCGAACTCCGCTCGGGCATGGTGAAGGACCACCGGCTGGCAGCCACGCTCTCCAACCTGTTGGCGACCGAGCGGTGGGCGACGTGGAGCGTGGCGGTCGCCGACACCAACGACTGGACCCGCCGCAACTTCGGGCGCTGGTTGTTCGAGGACTACCCACGTGCCGTGCTCGGTACCCCCGCACGCTGGGAGCGCGGCATCTTCCATCGACCGGGCGCGTACGCCGGGGTCGACTGAGCCGCTCACTCGATTCGGTGCCGCTCGATTCGGTCGAGGCGACCGGACCTACACTCGCCGCCGTGACCGACACTTCGAACGAGACCGCCAGCGCACCTGACTCTTCCGGCTGGACCTACGCCGATATCTGGGAGACCGTCGCCACCTGTATCCCCGAGGCGCCTGCTCTGCTGCACGGCGACCTGGTCGTCACCTGGGCCGAGTTCGACGCACGCGCCGACGGTCTCGCTCGTCACCTGCTCGACGCCGGCTGCCAACATCAAGACAAAGTCGTCTTCTACCTCCACAACCGGCCCGAGTACGCCGAGACCTTCGCCGCGTGCTCGAAGGCCGCTCTCGTGCATGTCAACACGAACTACCGCTATGCCGACGACGAACTGGTCTACATCTGGGACAACGCCGATGCCGTCGCTGCCGTCTTCGAAGACGCCTTCACCGAGACCATCGAGCGCATTCGAGATCGTGTCCCCAACATCACCACCTGGCTGTGGGTCGGCGATGATTCCGCCGACTGCCCGTCATGGGCGACGCCCTACGAAACGGCGACCGCAACGCCGAACGAGGGTCGAGTGCGGGGCCCATGGGGGCGCAGCGGCGATCAGCTCGTGCTGCTCTACACCGGCGGCACCACCGGCATGCCCAAGGGTGTGATGTGGCGGGAAGACGACCTCTTCGGTGTCAACGACAAGTCCAATGGCACACCCCTTCCCATCGTGCCCGACCTCGATGCCGACGGCTACTCCCCTGCGGTGCGCGCCCGTACCACCAAACCAGGCCCCATCAGCCTGCCTGCCTGCCCACTGATGCACGGCACCGGCCTGTTCAATGCGCTCAACACCTTGAGCCTGGGCGGTGCGATCGTGACCCTCGAGGGCATCAGGTTCTCGGTCGAGGAGATGCTCGACCTGATCCAGCGTCATGGGGTGAAGAGCATCTTCATCGTCGGCGACGCGTTCGCCAAGCCGATCCTTGCCGCCCTTCGGTCCGAACCCGACCGCTGGGACCTCTCGAGTCTGCGGGTGATCATCTCCTCCGGTGTGATGTTCTCCCAGGATTCCAAGACCGGGCTGTCGGCATTCAATCAACGCATGGTGATCGTCGATGCCTTCGGTTCCTCCGAGGCCATCGGCATGGCGAAGTCGGTTTCGTCGGCCGGGTCGTCCACGGCCACCGCATCGTTCGAACTCAGCCCCGATTCGGTCGTCATCACCGACGACGGTCGCATCCTCGAACCCGGTTCGGAAGAGATCGGCAAAGTGGCGCTGAGCTCGCGAACGCCGATCGGCTACTACAAGGATCCCGAGAAGTCGCAGGCCACGTTCCCCACGATCAACGGTCGGCGCTATTCGATTCCCGGTGACTTCGCAACGGTGGCGGCCGACGGCAGCATCACCCTGCTCGGCCGTGGTTCGGTGTGTATCAATACCGGCGGCGAGAAGGTGTTCCCGGAGGAAGTCGAGGAGAGCCTCAAGCAGTTCCCCTCGATCCACGATGCGATCGCCGTCGGCATTCCCGACGATCGCTTCGGCCAGGCGGTGACCGCCGTGGTCGAACTGGAGGCGTCGGCACGGGCCGCCGACTTCGACGAGGCCGCGGTGATCGACCACGTGAAGGCGCATCTCGCTCACTACAAGGCACCGAAACGCGTGTTGGTGGTCGAATCGCTCGACCGAGCCGCCAACGGCAAGATCGACTACAAGCGTTGGACCGCTCACGCCGAGAGCGAGTGAGCCGTCTCGGCTGATCGGTGGAGCACCAACTGGTGCCACGACCTCGTGATGCGCTAAGCAATCGCCCATGACCAAGTGGAATTTCGCCAACCTGTGGGAGCACTGCGCCGAGATCCGTGGGGACCAACGAGTGCAGGTCTTCGGCGACCACGTCACGAGCTGGCGTGACTTCAACCGTCGGGCCAACGGCGTCGCACAGGCCATGCTCGATGCCGGGGTGAAGCAGCAGGACAAGTCGGCCCAGTACCTCTACAACTCACCGCCCTACATGGAGACCGTGTTCGCCTCGTTCAAGGTGGCGCTCGTTCCGGTCAACACCAACTACCGCTACGCCGACAAGGAGCTGCTGTACCTCTGGGACAACTCCGACGCCGCGGTCATCACCTTCCACGGCACCTTCGTCGACACGATCGAACGCATCCGCGATCAGCTCCCGAAGGTGAAGCTGTGGCTCTGGGTCGATGACGGCTCGGCACCGTGTCCCGACTGGGCCTCCGACTACGAAACGGCAGCCGCCCGCGGGACCGACGAGAACGTCTCTGGTCCGTGGGGCCGCTCGGGCAGCGATCTGTGGTTTCTTTACACCGGCGGCACCACGGGCATGCCGAAGGGCGTCATGTGGGATCAGAACACACTGATCGAAGCGACCACCCGCACGCACCCTTTCCCGCTCGGACCCGATTCCGACATCGAGGGCTGGAAGGAGGTCACCCGTCAGATCGGTGCCATGGCACCCGTCATGATCCCCGGCGCCCCGTTGATGCACGGCACCGGTCACATCAGCGCCATGAACGCGCTGACTGCCGGCGGCTGTCTCGTCACCCTGCCCAACCGCCATCTCGACCCGCAGTTGATGCTCGACACGATCGAGCGCGAGAAGGTCACGTCGGTCGTCATCGTGGGTGATGCATTCGCCCGTCCGATCGTCGATGCGCTCGACGCCGAGCCCGATCGCTGGGACCTCTCGAGCGTCACCGGCATGGTCTCGAGCGGAGTCATGTGGAGCCAGCCGATCAAGGAACGGCTCCTCGAATACATGCCCGACATGATCATCTTCGACTCCCTCGGCTCATCGGAAGCACTCGGCATGGGTGCGAGCTACTCGAGCAAGGACTCCATCAAGAGCACCGCCAAGTTCGATCTGGGCGACAACGGCGTGGTCATCCGCGAGGACGGCCAACTCGTCGAGCCCGGCTCGGGCGACATCGGCCGTCTGGGCGTGAAGGGGCTCATGCCAGTCGGCTACTACAAGGACGAAGTCAAGACCCAGACCACGTTCCCCACCATCAACGGCACTCGCTACTCGCTTCCCGGCGACTGGGCCACCATCGAAGCCGACGGCTCGATCACCTTGCTCGGCCGGGGCTCGCAGTGCATCAACACCGGTGGCGAGAAGGTCTTCCCCGAGGAGGTCGAGGAGGCACTGAAGATGCATCCCCGCATCGTCGACGCCATCGCCGTCGGGGTACCCGACGAGCGATTCGGCTCGATCATCACCGCCGTCATCGAGCCAACGGTCGGGCCACCCCTCGACGAAGCCGAGATCATCGCCCACGTGAAGAGCCAGCTCGCTGCCTACAAGGCACCGCGCAAGGTGTTCACCGTCGACTCACTCACCCGGGCCCCCAACGGCAAGATCGACTACAAGAAGTGGACGGGCTTTGCCGCCGACCAGGCCGGCGTCAGCTGATCGATACCGGAGCGTCGGTGAGTACCACGCCGCCAGCGAGGGGACCCACATCGTCGATCACGTGCCGCTCGTCGGTCACGAGGTCGAGGATCACGAGCCTTGCATCGTCGTGCAGCGCCATCCACCGGCCATCGGGCGAGATGGGTGGCGCTTGCTGCTCGAAGCCCAGATGGTCGGCGCCATCGAGCGAGCGCAGCTGACCGGTGACGACGTTGAACAACGTCTGTTCCTCGATGTCGTTCTCCCAGGCAGCCAACAAAAGCCAATCGGTTCCTCCCAGGAAGGTGGCCTCCCGGAAGGGACCCGGTGGAAGCACGAAATCGACTCGCTGCCAGGTTGCCCGATCCAACCAGCGGCGCTCACAGGTCAACCGTTCATCGCAGGTCTCGACCAATGCTCGATCATCGTCGGAGATGATCAACCGACCCTCGGCGACCCGTCGATAGCCGTCACCGTCGGATTCGTACACGCCACCATCGGTCGACGACAGCACCACTCGATCGCCCTCGGCGTCTTGGCGAATCCATGCATGGGCCAAGGCTCCCTGAGGTGGGGTGAACTCCTCGATCACAGCGCCCGTCGCCAGGTCTACCTGGACGAACTCAGGGCTCGGATCTGCGTAGACCACCAGCCAGATTCGCCCATCCGGCCGAGGCTCGGCAAAAGCGAGTCCTACACCGAAGGTCGGATTCCGGTCCGGCAGGAGCCGCACCGGGACGTCACCGAGGTCATCCAGGGGAAGCGCCGACAGCGAATCATCGGTGCGGGCAACGAGCCAGTCGCCAGAAACGACGAACGGTTCGACCCAGCCGAAAGAGGAAGGAACCGCCGCCAACGCACCGGTGTCGAGATCGAGCACCGAGAGCTGGTCCGGCCGCTGAACGAAGATTGCACGAAGCCCGGTGATTTCGCCGAGGAGCGGCTCACCCGACCCGACCTGGCTCACGACCGCTTCGTTCTTCGTCGCAGTGACCGCTCGTGTCGTTTGGGTCGCTGCCGCCGGGGCCGTCGTCACCGGTGCGGCGGTTGTCATCGGTACGACGGTCGTCGGAAGGCCCGTGGTCCTCGCGTGTGCCTGCGGGGCATCGGCGCCCTCGGGGGCATTGCCCGGCGACGACCCTGACCATGCCGACCAACCGACGAACGCAACGATCAGCGCCACGGCAACCCCCAACCAGCGCCGGTCGATGCCGCTCGAACGCGCCTGGTCGACCACGGTCATCTCGGCCGACGACTCGAGCAGCCTCGTGTCGTCATCGATCGAGACGCCGCACGACGAACAGAACCGGGCACCGCTCTCCTCGCTGTTGCCGCAGCGGCACACGCGTCGGGTGGTCACGGCGGTGAGCCGATCACTCGCCGGCTTCCTCGGCGAGTGCCGCATAGCCGACGTCGGACGACGTGAAGAGCATCGAATCGCCATAGGCGACGAGGCCGTCGAACCGCCACTCATCGCCTCGCTCGAGACTGATGATCACGAGGTCTTGCCCATCCGCTTCGGCAAGCCAGCGCCCGTCGGCCGACACCGTAGGACGCTGTGCGCCGATGTACGGATCGTAGGAAGACAGCTCGCGAGACATGCCGGTCGACACATTGAACAACGTGGCCGTCGCGTCGGTGCTGGTGTACCAGGTGAGAGCCAGCCAATCCGACCCGTTGACGAAGGCCAGATTCGAAGCGTCCTCCGGGGGCACGACGAGATCGACAGGCTCCCAGGTGCGTCGGTCGAACCACTGACGACGACAGTCCAACCGGTCGTCGCAGATCTCGATGAGTACGCGGCGATCATCGGCGACGACCAGTCGTCCGTCGACAGTCTGGCGATAGCGGTCGCCGTCGGCCTCGTACACCCCGCCGCCGGCAGGATCGATCAGTGCGGGGACGAGCGACGAATGGGCGACGGCCCACTGCGTTCGTCCGTACACGTCGAGCTCCTCGATCGACTCGACCTCGGTCCCGGTTGCGAGGTCGACGAGCACGAGACGGGCCGACGGATCCAGATACTCGATGAGCCACACCTTGCCATCGGTGCGAGGCACGGTGTCGGCCAGGTCGAGCCAACTCGAGAATCCACCGGGCCGCAGGTCGACCGGGTCGGCGGCGAGATCGGCGAGCGGCAGGGCATGGAGACGGTCGTTCACCCGCACGACCAGCCAATCGCCCGACGTGACCAAGGGTGTGAAGCTTCCTGGACTCGTCGGCGAAGTGATCAGCTGACCGGAGTCGAGGTCGAGCACCGACGGCCGGTACGACGTGCGTCCGAGGACCAGGCGTAACCCGGTGGTTTCGCCGAGGAGCGGTCTGCCATCACCAACGAGACTGAAACTCGGGCTATCGCCGATGGTCGTGGTGGTCCGAGGCTGCGTCGAGCTGGTGGTCGGCTCGCTGGTGGTCGTTGACGAGGTGGTGGCAGACGTGGTCGTCGGACTCGACTCCTCGGCCAGCTCGTCGGTCGCCGCCGGCGGTTCACCCGAC
Organism: uncultured Acidimicrobiales bacterium; assembly: GCA_963698395.1. Classification (GTDB taxonomy): domain Bacteria; phylum Actinomycetota; class Acidimicrobiia; order Acidimicrobiales; family SZUA-35; genus JBBQUN01. The sequence continues at coordinate 219,042 of CAVOQQ010000002.1, read as the reverse complement.
CCGCCCGACCACAGCGACCAACCGACCAGCACAGCGAACAGCCCAACGGCGATCAGCATCCAGCGACGATCGACGCCGCCCTCGGTCGTCACCTCGGTGACCGTCGCCGACACGCCGAGCAGACCCGGGCCTTCGCCGAGCGCGTCACCGCAGGAGGAGCAGAACTTCGCATCGTCGGAATTGCTGGCGCCGCACCGGCATCGAGCCACGATCGGCATCGTAGCAACGAGGCGTCAACCCGCCGGATCGGGCCCTTCTCCCCTAGCCACCCCCACCTGGGCCAGCCAAGGTGAGGTATGGGCAATCCACGAACCATCACCAGCTTGCAGTCCCCCATCAGCCAGGCGATGGCCTCGGTACCCATCGAGATCCAGGTACACCTCTCGATCGCCGATGCCGCCGTCCTCATGGCGGAGAACGACATCGGCGCATCGCCGGTCCTGCTCGACAACAGCACACGCGACCTGGCGGGCATCATCAGTGAACGCGACATCATTCGCTCGTTGGCCGAGGGGGGCGACCCCACCGACGAGCGAGTCGGCGACTGGATGAGCGTCGACCTCAGCACGGTCGGCCCCTCGACCCCGATCGAGGACGCCGCCGATCTGATGCTCGAGGGCGGGATGCGCCACCTTCCCATCGTCGACGTCGTCGACGGGCATCGCAAGGTCGTTGGCATGGTCTCGGTCCGCGATCTCCTCGCCGCCTATCACTCGGTGCCCGACTGAGCCTCGCAGTGGGGCACACTGATCGAGTGCGCCGCTCCTCCACCTTCGCTCTCGTCCTCGCGCTCGTCCCCACGTTCGCGCTCGTCTCGGCCGACCGATGACGGTTGCCGCTGAGTTCGATGCGGTCATCGTCGGCGCGGGACCCAACGGCCTCGCGGCCGCCATCACCTTGGCGCGGGCCGGTCGATCGGTGCGGGTGCTCGAAGCGGCCGCAACGCCCGGTGGCGGAACACGCACCGCCGAACTCACTCTGCCCGGCTACCTCCACGACGTCTGCTCGGCCATTCACCCGCTGGCGACGGCAACACCGTTCATGGCCTCCCTCGACCTCGAGGGCCGGCATCGCGCCGGCGCTTCGCTCGAGTTCGCTGCGCCCGAGGTCGACTTCGCCCATCCGCTCGGCGGCGACCGTGCCGGAGCGGCGTTTCGTTCGTTGGAGGCAACGATCGACCACCTGGGAGACGACGGCAAACGCTGGAACCAGCTGATCGGTTGGGTGGCCGAGCGGTGGGATGCGCTCGCCGGCGATCTTTTCACTCCACTCACCGACCTGCCGAAGCATCCGCTGATGATGGCGGGCTTCGGCAGCCGAGCCCTGCTGCCGGCCACGGTCGCCGCTCGAGGTTTTGCCACCGACGAGGCTCGCGGACTGTTCGCCGGCGCGGCGGCGCACTCGTTCCTCCCGCTCCACAAGCCCTTCACCACCACCTTCGGCCTCCTGCTCGGCGGCGCAGCCCACGTGGCGGGCTGGCCTGCGGTCAAGGGCGGGTCGCAAGAACTGACCACGGTGATGCTCGACATCCTCGACCGACTCGGCGGTGACGTGCTATGTGATCATCGTGTGCGGTCGATGGCCGACCTCCCGCCGTCGAAGGTGGTGTTGTTCGACCTCACACCGCGTCAGGTCGCCGCCATCGCCGGTGATGCGCTGTCGGCGCGCGACCGCAAGAGCTATCAGGCCTTTCGCTACGGACCCGGCGTCTTCAAGGTCGACTACGCGCTCAGCGAGCCCGTCCCGTGGAGCGCCGAGGTCTGCCGCAAGGCCGGCACCGTGCACGTCGGCGGCACCATCCAGGAGATCGACGAGGCCGAGACGTCGGCCACTCGAGGGATCATGCCCAAGCGGCCGTTCGTACTGGTGGCACAGCAGAGCGTGTTCGACGATTCCCGCACGCCTCAGCCGGCAGCCGGCGAGCGTCGGGGCCACACCCTGTGGACCTACGCCCATGTTCCGCACGGCTCGACCGTGGACGCCACCGAGGCGATCGAGCGACAGATCGAGCGCTTCGCTCCGGGCTTTCGTGACACCATCGTCGCTCGCCACAAGGCATCGCCCGCCTGGTACGAGCAGTACAACGAGAACTACATCGGTGGCGACATCGGCGGTGGCGCGGTCGATGGACTCCAGCTGTTCGCCCGCCCGGGGCTGCGGCGCCACCCCTATCGGACCAGCAATCCTCGCTTGTTCCTGTGCTCGTCCTCGACCCCTCCCGGTGGTGGCGTCCACGGCCTGTGCGGCTACAACGCGGCCCTCGATGCTCTGGCCTCCACACTCGCCTGACGCTGCACCCGCACAGAGGCTGCACCCGCACAGACGCTGCACCTGAGCCCGATCGTCAGGGTCCCGGCGGGAGGAAGCCGCGTCCGGTGAGGAGATCGAGGACCGCTGCAGCGATCACCTCTCCCCCGGCGCCGGTGAGATGGATGCCGTCACTGGCCCGCAGCTGCACTTCGGAGCCCCCGACTCCGGTGCCGTAGGCGTCGTAGCCGTTGGGGGTGAGCAACGGCCGGCTGTCGAGCAGCACCACGCCGTCGACCACGGCAGCCTGCTCCTGGTAGATCTGGTTGATCACGGCGATCTTCGATTCGAACGACGCCGATCGCATCGTGGGCTGCGAGATCCAGATGACGGTGCGGCCGTCTTCGGCGAGATACTCCATGGCACCGCGCACACGGTTGCCGTACTCGGTGATCCACTCGGGCGAGCCGAAGTCGTAGACCGACCCATCGACCACGAAGCCCTGAGCGTCATTGCCACCGAACATCGCGACGACCACCTCGGGGTCACGTTCCGGGATCACCTCTCGCAAATGGGCCGGCCAGTCGTAGAAGTCGGGCCGGGAGAAGCCCGACGACGCTCGGGCATCGAGAATGCTCTCGGCGAGGCCGGTATCGGCCAGTGACCGCTGCAGCGCCTTGCCGGTCTCGATCATGGTCGAGTCTCCAACGAGGGATACCCGCAGCGGGTCGGCGGCGGACGGAACGCGAGGGCCGGCGGTGGTGGGAGGAGCCGTCACCGGCGGCACCGTGGTGGTCGCCTCGACTGGAGGTTGGACCGCACTGCTGTCGCCGATCGTCGTCGACGTGGAGTCGGGATCGGGCACGTCGGGGTTGCTCGCGGCGACGTCATTCGACGGGCTCTCGTCGTCGACGCCGGTGACCGTGTGGCCGTAGCGCACCACCTCGAACAGCGAGCGAGGGGCTTCCAGGCCAACCGGTGATGCCACGGCGTCGATCGGTTCCCAGATGGCCAGGGCCCGGTCCCGACCAGGACCCAGCGGTTGCTGCGACGCCCGCTCCGCCTGACGGCCGGCATTGAAGACGGCGGCCAGACCCAACGCCAGCACCATGACGACGAGGGTTCGGCCGGCGCTCATGACGTCGACGCGATTCGGTTGCATCGGGTCGGGCGCTCGCAGGTGCTGCATTTCGGGTGAGGTCATGATGCTCAGAACTGGAAGTAGATGAACGGGGCGACGCCCTCGGGGCCGAACACGTCGATGGCCGTGAGCAGCAAGGCCAGCGAGAGACCTTGGGCATAGAGCGGCAGGGCGCCGAACTGGCGCTGGGTTTGCGCTCCGATCCATTGTGGCGCCATCTGACTGAGCAGCATGGCCACGATGGTTGCGACCAGGAGCAGCGATACGAGCGAGCTCGACGAGGCGCCGCCACCGATGATGCGCTCGACCATGTCGAAGGCGAGGGTGGCGTCGGAGGCCCGGAAGAAGATCCAGGCGAGACACACCACGTGGAACGTGATGAACCACCGGGCACCCGCCACGAGTTGCACGGGGAGGCCGATCGGACGCCAGACCGACGAAGCGAAACGTTCGACGGCGAGGGCCGTCCCATGGATGCCGCCCCAGAGCACGAAGTTCCAGGCCGCGCCATGCCAGAGACCGCCGAGCACCATGGTGAGCCAGAGGTTGCGATAGGTGAGCAGCGTGCCGCCGCGGTTGCCGCCGAGCGGGATGTAGAGGTAGTCCCGAAGCCACGACGACAGCGTGATGTGCCAACGTCGCCAGAAGTCCTGGATGCTCAACGCCCGATAGGGGGAGTCGAAGTTCTGCGGGAAACGGAACCCGAGCAGCAGAGCGCAGCCGATGGCGATGTCGGTGTATCCGCTGAAGTCGGCGAAGATCTGCACCGCGTAGGCGTAGATGGCGAACAGCACCTCCCACCGCGAGTACTGCGACGGTACGGCAAACACCGGATCGACGATCTGTGTCGATAGGTAGCTCGAGATCACGACCTTCTTGAACAGGCCTCCACCGATGAGCCAGATCGCCTCGACGGTCGGGATGCGGCGGGGGTCGGGGGCCGCCGTGATCTGCGAGGCCATGTCGGTGGCGCGCACGATGGGACCGGCGACGAGTTGGGGAAAGAACGACAGGTAGAAGGCGACGTCGAGCAAGGTCATGGGCGAGTCGAACTCGCCGCGCGAAACGTCGATGACGTAGCTGATCGCCTGGAACGTGAAGAACGAGATGCCGACCGGCAGCAGGATCTCGAGGAGCGGCGGCGATGCCCCGATCCCGATCGAATCGAGCGCGTTGGTCAGCGAGGTGGCAAAGAATCCGTAGTACTTGAAGAAACCCAACACCACCAGATTGAGTGCGACCGACACCCGGAGCGCTCGCCGTCCTGCTGGTCCGAGCTGGGTCTTGCCACCGACCTCGATCCGATCCACTGCAACGGCATGGGCCGCCAGCCAGTTGCCGATCACCGAGGCGGCGAGCAGCCCGGTGAACTTGGCGTTCCAGTAGCCGTAGAAGAAGAAGCTCAGCGCCACCATGCTCAGGCGCCAAAGATCGTGGCGGGGCCGGAGCAGCCAGTTGACCAGGAACGCAACAGTGAAGAAGGCAGCGAAGGCAGTGGTGGGAAAGAGCATCCGAGGCGGCAGCGGGTTGGCGGACGGTCAGCGGTTGACCGACCGCCAACACTACGCCCTAGGAAGCACCGATTGGTTCAAATCGAAGGACCGCCATGCCTTCAGTCGTCGGATCGAAAACGGCCCGCACCGACTGGTTGCACCGGAGCGACTCGGGATCGGCATTGACGATGTTGGTCATCACCCGGGGCCCTTCATCGAGCTCGACGTAGGCGAGCACGTAGGGAGCCACCTTGCCCCAGCTACCGGGGGTACGTCGAGCGATGGAGAAGCTGTAGATCGTGCCCGTGCCCGACAGATCACGCCACTCGAGCTCGGAGGTGCCACAGGTCGGACAGAGTGCTCGCGGATACCAGATGACGGTGTCGCACGAGCTGCAGTGCGGAAGCCGAACGACGCCGGCGGCCAGTCCGCTCCAATACGGCTCGGTGTCGTTGGTGACGATGGGCTCGTGCGTCGGCAGGCCGGACGATGGAGTGGACATCAGATCCCTCGCTTCATGATCAAGGTGGCGGAGCCGTGCCGGGTGGCGAGGCTGCCACCGGTGCCATGGGCCAAGACGAGCTCGCAATCGGGAACCTGCACCGCCGGGTGCGCCTCGCCTCGTACCTGGCGAACCGCTTCGATCACCTTGGTGATCCCGCCACGGTTGGCCGGGTGGTTGTTGCACAGGCCACCGCCATCGGTGTTGAACGGCAGGGTGCCGTGGGGAGCCTGGAGCCCGCCGTCGGAGACGAAGCGCCCACCCTCGCCCTTCTTGCAGAAGCCGAGATCTTCCAGTGTCTGGAGCACCGTGATCGTGAACGAGTCGTAGATGGAGGCGTAGTGGATGTCGGTCGGCTTCACGCCCGCTTGGGCGAAGGCGATCGGTCCGGAGTAGGCCGCTGCGGTGTAGGTGAGGTCGATCGGTGAGGGCGAAGCGCCCTTGAAACCGAACCCGGCGCCGATCACCTCGGCGCTGGCTCGCCCGAGCGACGCTGCCACTTCGGCGCTGGCCACCACGAGGGCACCGCCACCATCGGTGATGACGCACGAGTCGAGACGGTGGAGGGGGTCGGCAACCATCGGCGACTCGAGCACCTCCTCCACCGTCACCACGTTGGGGAGGAAGGCATTGGGGTTGTGCTGGGCGTGGGTGGAGGCCGCCACCTTGATCTCGGCCAGCTGGGCCCCGGTGGTACCGAACTCGAACATGTGGCGTTGCGCCGCCAGCGCGTACCCCGAAACGACGGCCAGACCAAAGTCCGATTCGAATGGTGACTCCGGAGCCGTTGGTCGGGCCGAGGCACCGGGAGCGGTTCCACCGGTGCGCGGCTTGCCTGCCAGCGTGATGAGCGCCACCGAGATGGCACCTTGGGCGATCGCTTGGGCCGCGTGCTGCACGTGGACGAGATACGACGAACCACCGGTTTCGGTGCTGTCGATCATCGTCGGCCGCACCCCGATGTACTCGGCCATGGAGAGTCCGCCGAAGCCGGGGGCATCACCGGCACAGTAGTACGCGTCGACATCGGCCAGAGTGAGACCGGCATCGGCCAAGGCGCCGTGGGCTGCCTCGGCGTGGATCTGCGGAACGGTGTGATCGGGAAGATGGCGGCCCGGATGCTCGAACGCCCCGACGATGTGTGCCGAGCTCACTGGTCACCGAGCGGAGCAAAGCTCGGATTGCGCTTCTCGAGGAAGCTGGCGACACCCTCTTTGAAGTCGGTGCGTCGCAGTGAGGCGACCATCATGGCGTTCGACTCGGCGAGCGCCTCGGCGACGGCCATCTGTGGGTGGGTGTAGACCTGCTGCTTCATCACCGCCATCGATGCCGGCGAACAGTGCACGGCCAGATCACGGGCGTAGGCCAGGGTCTCGGCCATGAGGTCCTCCGGAGCGAACACCCGGTTGACCAGACCGATCTCGAGCGCTTCCTCGGCCAAGACCACGCGGCCCGACAGGAGGAGGTCGAGCGCCACTGCCTGACCAACCAGTCGGGGCAGAGTCCACGACAGACCGTGCTCGGCGATCAGGCCACGACGAGCGAAGGAGGTGGTGAGCTTGGCACCGGCGGCCGCAAACCGCAGGTCGCAGGCCAGGGCATGGACGAAGCCAAGACCCGCTGCTGCTCCGTTCACCGCAGCGATGACCGGTTTGGGAATGGTCATGGCGTGGGTGTGTGGCGGGCCCGCGGCGGCGGAGTCGGCGCTGCCGCTGTTGCTGCCGATTCCTTGCAGCACGTCCATGTCGGCACCGGCGCAGAAACCCCTTCCCGCTCCGGTGACGACGATGACCCGGACGTCGGGGTCGTCAGCGGCTCGATCGAGCGCACCGAAGTAGCCACTGCTGATGTCGCCGTTCCAGGCGTTCAGCCTCGCCGGCCGATTCAAGGTGATCACGGCAACCCCTTGATCGACCTCGTACAGCACCGCCGGTTCTGTTGACACCGCTTGCTCCGATCCAGTTTCTTTCGACACGAATGGCCCCCAAGTTGACGCGATCGATGAGTTCGATCTGCAACCTAGAAGAGGAGTGTCACTTCGACCAAGTGCACATCGCCGGCCGGATCGCCCATGACTTCGACCAATGCCGGTCGGCGGCCCTAGGATCGTTCGGCCCGTGTGCACCCCCGCTCACGGACGCAGACACGACATCGAGGAGTTCAACATGGCAGATCTCGGATTCGACGGCCAGGTCGCGATCATCACCGGTGCAGGTGGTGGGCTGGGCCGCGAGCATGCGTTGGAGTTCGCCCGGCGCGGCGCCCGGGTGGTCGTCAACGATCTCGGCGGAGCCGTCGATGGCAGTGGCAGCTCGGCCACCGCGGCCGAGAAGGTCGTTGCCGAGATCGAGGCGCTGGGCGGCGAAGCCGTCGCCAATGCGGATTCCGTCGCCACGCCCGAAGGCGGCGCCGCCATCGTCCAGGCAGCGATCGATGCATTCGGCCAGGTCGACATCGTCGTCAACAACGCCGGAATCCTGCGAGACAAGACCTTCCACAACATGACCGACGACCTGCTCACCCCGGTCATCGATGTGCACCTCAAGGGCGCCTTCTACGTCACCATGCCCGCCTGGCTGCACTTCCGTGAGCAGGGCTCGGGCCGAGTCATCAACACCTCGTCCAACTCCGGCCTCACCGGCAACTTCGGGCAGGCCAATTACGCCGCTGCGAAGATGGGCCTCGTGGGTCTGACTCGAGTGCTCGCCGCCGAGGGCGCCAAGTACAACATCAAGGCCAACGCCATCGCTCCCGTTGCTCGCACCCGTATGACCGAAGACATCCTCGGCCCGATGGCCGACGCACTCAATCCTGAGCTCGTCACCCCGCTCGTGATCTGGCTCGCTCACAACGAGTGCGACAGCAGCGGCGCGGTCTACTCCGCAGCCGGCGGCACCGTCGCTCGCTATTTCGTCGGTCTCACCCAGGGTGTGCACCGAGGCCGCGACATCACCGCCGAAACGGTGCGCGACGACTGGGCGGCCATCAACGACGAGGAGGGCTACATCGTGCCCGGCAGCCCGGCCGACGAGTTCGCCAAGTTGCTCAACCAATGGAAGAACGCCTGAGCGACGGCGATCGCTCCGTAGGATTTCCCCATGCCCTTTCGCTTTCGAGCACCTGAGCAGGTTCGTCGCTTCGACGAGTCCGTCGATCGGGCCTTCGAACCACTTCGAGCGAACCAAGCGGTGAACCGGGTCGCCTATCTGGCGAGCGAAAGCGCCCACAACTCGATGTTGTGGCACGCCATCGGCCTCGGCATGGCCCTCGTGCGGCCCGACCTTCGTGGTCGGGCCGTCCGAATGGCCGTCACACTCGGCATCGAGTCGATTCTGGTGAACGGCATGATCAAGCCGATCGTTCGACGCGAGCGACCGAGCAAGTGGGAGGTCGACATCCACCAGGTCCGCCGACCCAAGACCTCCAGCTTCCCGAGCGGTCACGCCTCGTCGGCCGTGGTGGCCGCCACGCTGCTCCACGAGGCCATGCCCCGAGCCCGGGTGCTCTGGTGGAGCATGGCCATGGTGGTCGCTGCCAGCCGTGTCCATACCCGGATGCATCACGCCAGCGACGTGATCGCCGGTGCCCTGATCGGACGCCTCATCGGCATCGAGGCTCGGTCGGCACCGCTGCCGGGGCGCACCCCAACGCGGCTACCGGCAGGTAGCGTCTCCGGGTGGCGATTCTCCCTCATGACCAAGCAGTCGGACCACCTGCATGAGTGAGATCGTCGTCAAGGCCAACAGCGAAGACATCGGGCTGCGTCGCGAGTCATCGCTCGACGTCGGAGCGCTCCCACTCTGGCTGGCCCGGCTGCATCGTGCGCTGCCGGTCGATGCCGGCGTGCGGGTCACGATGCGGGGTGACCTGCCACTCCCGAAGGAACTCCTCATCGAGGGCGCGGGGTTCTCGACCGACGCCGACAAACTGATCAAGGAACGAACCCTTCCCGACATGCTCGCCCCCAACCTTCGGGCCGTCGTCGTCGGTTTGAACCCCAGCCTTCGCTCGGCCGACGCCGGCTATGGCTTCGCCGGACCGGGCAATCGTTTCTGGGATGCCGCCGCCGCCGCTGGACTCCTCACCGAGCTCCGCGCCCCCGAACACGCCATGATCCACGAGTCGGTCGGCTTCACCGATCTGGTCAAACGGGCAACCGTCAAGGCCAACGAGATCAGTGCCGCCGAGTACCGGGCAGGGCATGTCCGACTCAACACCGTCTTCACTTGGGTCGCACCCAAGATCGTGATCGTGGCCGGGCTCACCGGCTGGCGCCACGCCACCGGTGAGAAGCGCATGGCCGGCTGGCAGCCCAGCCAGCTCGGGGGACGACCCGTCTACCTGATGCCCAATCCCTCGGGCCTGAACGCCGGCACCTCGATCGACGAACTCGTCGACCATCTGCGCACCGCACTCGCCGGGCCTCCCCCGAGCACCTGACCACACCTCGCTGCTCAAGCACCGGTCGAATCGATCCGACATCCAGGGTGGAAAGGAGCAGCCGCTCCATGGCCCAGTCAGCTGGATCGCCACAACCTGTCGATGCCGCGACGCCGACCGCCGTCGCCGGCCATGACCCGGTCGTCGTTCGGCGCGCCTTCGGGTGGCGCCGCCTCGATCAGGCCACGTATGCGCTGGCCGTCGGTCTTGCTGCGCTTCTGGCGATCGTCGCCACGGCAAGTCTCGGTGGCTTCGAGTTGGCGGGGGCCGACGTCCTTGGTCTCGCCGGCGAACCGGTCGAGGCGACGGCTGGTCACGCTTCTGCCGCTCAGCCATCGGCGATCAGCGAGCCGGACCTGCCCGACGACGCTGGGCCGTGGTTCGCCACCGCCGTCGACGAGCGAGTCCGCTACGACACCGAGCGATCATCGCGGCTCGGCTCGGCTGCGTTGGACCGGCTGAGCTACGACTGGGAGACGAGACTGCCGCACTGGCGCATCGATTTCGTCGAGGGCAACGACCGAGTCGCCGGCTACACGTGGAGCCAGGAACGACGCATCGAGGTCTTCGTCCGGCCGAACGCGTCCAGCGCCGACCTGGCAAGAATTCTCGCCCATGAACTCGGTCATGCCGTCGATGTGACGCTCAACTCCGGTGAGGAACGCCAAGCGTGGCTGGCCCAGCGAGGGGCGAGCGAAGCCACCCCATGGTGGCCATCGAGTGGTGCTGCCGACTTCGAGACCGGTGCGGGCGACTTCGCCGAATGCTTCGCCGTCTGGCTCGTCGGCAGCGAGGACTACCGATCGGTGGTCGGACCGGTGCCGTCGGTTGCCGACCTGGCGTTGATCGCCCAGCTGGCAGACTAGCCAGCCAGACGACCACCTCGATCGACGCTCAGTTGGTCGGATCGACGCTCAGTTGGTCGGATCGACCTTGTCGACGGCATCGGCAGCCGCATCGGCAGCGTCACCAGCAGCGTCACCAGCAGCCTCGGCCGCACCGTCGATGACACCGTCGGTCTCACCGTCGATCTTGTCGACGACCTCGCGGGCCTTGTCGATCTGGTCGTGCAGCTTGCCGCCCGTTGCCTTGTCGGCAGCGTCGAGGCCCTTGTCGACCACGTCCTCCACGGTGTCGCGCACCCCGTCGGCCACATCCCCGGCCTTTTCGGCTGCTCCACCGAGCATGTCCTTGGCCTTGTCGAAGATCCCCATATCGCCTCTCCTGTCATCTGGTTCGTCGGCCACCGCTCGGCGACCGCCGATTCCAGTCTGCCCGCTCGGCTCCATCAAGTCGCCGATTCCCACCGATTCGTCGCTGGACGCTCCCCGCAGAAGCCGACACCGCCAGTCGAACACCGGCCCTGGGCAACTCGCCCGAAGCGACCGACGTCGTGCCATCCTGGTCGGCATGGAACGATCAAAAGGCAAGCTCTTCATCGGCGAGGGGCTCGACCCCAAGAGCGGCGACCGCAACGGCGAGGGGGTCCAACTCGACAGCGCGGACTTCACGACCCACGGCGTGATCGTGGGTATGACCGGATCCGGCAAGACGGGCCTCGGCATGGTGCTCCTCGAGGAGACCCTCCTGTCCGGCGTGCCCGTCCTCGCCATCGACCCCAAGGGCGACCTCGGCAACCTGTGCCTCACCTTCCCTGGTCTGGCTGCGACCGACTTCGAGCCATGGATGGACGAAGGCACCGCCCGAGTCGAGGGCACCACCACGGCCGCCCTTGCCGAGAAGACCGCTGCCATGTGGCAAGACGGTCTGGCCGGTTGGAACCTCGATGGGTCCGACATCACCGAGCTGCGAGACGCGTCGCGCCCTGTCATCTACACCCCTGGCGCCTCCCACGGCATTCCGCTCGACGTGCTCGGTCGCCTCACGGCACCCAAGACCACCGACCCGAGCGCCCGAATCGACGAAGTCGATGCAACGGTGGCCGGCCTGCTCGGACTGATCGGCGTCGACAGTGATCCGCTTTCGGGCCGCGAACACATTCTGATGGCGAATCTCATCGCCAAGGCCTGGGACGCCGGCACCGACCTCGACCTCCCGACACTCCTGGCCCAACTTCTCGATCCACCGATCCGCAAGCTCGGCGTGCTCGACCTCGACACCTTCTTCCCACCGTCGGACCGTCAGGCACTGGTGATGCGGCTCAATGGGCTGCTGGCCTCCCCCTCGTTCGCCTCGTGGGCCGAGGGTGCGCCGGTCGACATCGAGCGAATGCTGTGGGACACCAACGGCAAGGCTCGAGCGGCGATCATCTCGCTCGGCCACCTCGAAGAGAGCGAGCGCCAGTTCGCCATCACCCTGATCCTCTCCAAGCTCATCAGTTGGATGCGCACCCAATCGGGTACCGGTGAACTGCGAGCGTTGGTCTACCTCGACGAGGTCATGGGCCTCGCGCCGCCGGTGGGGAACCCCCCGACCAAGAAGCCGATCCTCACCCTCCTCAAGCAGGCCCGAGCGTTCGGGGTCGGCCTCGTGCTGTCGACGCAGAACCCCGTCGACCTCGACTACAAGGCCATCAGCAACGCCGGTACGTGGCTGATCGGTCGCCTCCAGACCGATCAAGACAAGAACCGACTGGTCGACGGTCTGCGCGGGGCCGACGGTGCGGTGGACATCGCCGAGGTCGAGCGCACCATTTCGGGTTTGGGCAAGCGACAGTTCGTCCTTCGCACGTCGAAGTCCAGCGCACTCCCGATGCTGACCACCCGGTGGGCGATGAGCTATCTCGCCGGTCCGCTCACACGAGAGCAGATCGCCACGCTGATGGACGCCAAACGCGACACCGAAGTCGGCACCCCCGCCGCAACCGCACCCTCGACCGGTGGGACGGTCGCCGGCTCGCCGTCGTCTGCTGCTGCTGCCGCGGCGCCGCTCGCCGACAACGAGTCGACCGTGCCGCCGAAGCTGCCCAGTGGCGTGAGGCCGCTCACCGTACGCGCCTCGGCGCCCTGGCTCGAAACCCTCCGGGTCGACCCGACGGCCAACCGGTTCGAGCCCTCCTTGGCCGCCCGGGTCAACCTCCTGTTCGACGACACCAAGGCCGAGCTGCGCCACATCGAAGAGTGGGAGGCGATCATCCCGCTCACCGGCCGGGTGATCGACGTGGACGACGCCGTCGAGGTCGACTTCGACGATCGGGACTTCACCGACTCGATGCCCGATGGCGCGGTCTATGTGCTGCCCAGCTTCGAACTGACCTCCCCCATGCTCACCCAGCTCAAGCGAGACCTGAAGGACCACTTCTACTCGAAGCGCTCGCTCGAACTCCTGAGCAACCCTGATCTCCGGCTGTGGTCTCGACCGGGTGAGAGCCACGACGACTTCGCACGTCGCTGTCGGGAGGCGGCCGAGGACGAGGCCGATGCCGAGGCCGAGGAGATCCGGGCGAAACTCGAGAAGAAACGGTCGTCCGTCGAAACGGCGATCGCAAAGGCCGAAGATCGCGTGGCCGAACTCGAGACCCAGGCCGAAGGGGCCAGGAACAAGTCGATCGTCGACCTCGGCACGAGCATCCTCGGTGGCCTGCTCGGTGGACGCAAGCGCTCATCGAGCCTCGCAACGGCCGCCCGACGCGCCGCATCGGGCTCGAAGTCGACCTCGGCGGTGAAGAGCCGACTCGACTCGGCCCGCAACCGGGTCGCCGAGAAGGTCGACGATCTCGACCAACTCGAACTCGACCTTCAGGAGGCGCTGATCGAGATCGACGACGAATGGAACGACAAGGCCGCCGCCATCGAGACCGTCGAGGTGCCCCTCGAAAAGACCGACATCACCATCGACGACATCGAGTTCGTCTGGCTGCCCCGGCCGGCCTGATCCAGCGTCTCGCTCTCACACCGGAGCGAGGTCTCGCATGGCCTGGAGCGGGTCGAGTCCGCCGAAGGGCATGATCGCCAGCACCGGCGTATCGATGCCCGACTCGACGTAGCGGGCAACATGCTCCCGGCACTCGTCGGGCGTCCCGTGGATGATCAGTTCGTCGACGACCGAATCGGGGATGGCCGCCAGCGCCGCCTTGCGATCGCCGGCCTTCCAGTTCTCCCACATGCCCGCCAGCGCGTCGCCGCGACCCATCCACTCGTGGAAGGCGGCATAGACCGGGACGTTCAGGTAGGCGGCGATGGCGAATCGGGCTTGTGCCCTCACGGTTTCGGCGTCGGGATTGGGGCAGACGAACAACCGGGCGACGATCTCCTTGCCGTCGCCCTGGGCGTGCACGATCGGTGCCACCGTGGTGACGTCTTCGGCCGACAGCCAGTTGAGAATGGCGCCGTCTCCCTCTCGTCCGGCGAGACGCAGCATGCCTTCGCGCAAGGCGGCAACGAGGATCGGTGGCCGCTGGGCGGTACGAACGCCGAGGCGGAATCCGTTCACGGCGAAGGTGTCGTAGGTCTCGGTGACCTTCTCGCCCTCGAAGGCCTTCTTGATGAAGCGGACCATGTCTCGGGTGCGCTTGTAGGGCTCCTCGAAGGGAATCCCGTTCCACTTCTCGACGATCACGTTCGAGCTCGAACCGATGCCCATGACGAAATTGCCGGGAGCGGCATCGGCCAGCGAGGCCACGGTCTGGGCCATCAACGCCGGACCACGGGTGAACGCCGGAATGATCGCCACGCCGAGGCGTAGTTCGGGCGCCCAGGCGGCGGCCAGCGCGAGCGGCGTGAAACCATCGGTGCCGTCGGCCTCGGCCGTCCACACGTCGGTGTAGCCGAGATCGACGAGCTCTCGGTAGATCTCACGGTGCTCGACGAGGCTCTTGCCGCCGAGGGGAATGGTGATGCCGTAGCGAGACATGGATGGGTTCCTTCGGTCTTCTGGGCGGTCGGGGTTCGAACAGCGTGGCCGCTCAGCTCGAATCGCGCCAGACGACGTGGGAACTGGCGGCAACGTGGCGGGAGCGAGGGCGAAGGCCCCACCACCACCCGAAGAGCAACGACGGGCCAGACGTGTGGGCCACGGCGATCGGACCGCCGACCCCGCGAAGGCCGACCCGTTCGACATCGGAACCGAAGTCCTCCCGAACGGCGACCCAGACCGCTTCGCTGGTCGCCGGCAAGGGCGACCGATCGAGCCGACGATCGGCGAACACGGCGTTGGTCGCGGCCTGGGCGTTCTGACTGCGACGGGTCGTGCGCCACCACCGCAGCGGAGCGAACCCTGGGCGAAAGGCCGCTTCGGGGCCACGGAGCAACGCTCGCAGCAAGGCATCCAACCGACGGCTCGGCACACCGGCGGCGAAGACGGCCAGATCGAGCGACTCGACACCGAGGCCGAATCCCAGGCGGAAACGGCGGTACTCGGTCAGTACCCAACAAGTCGGGTCGATGAGGTGATCGCAACGCACCACGACGCGTTCGAAGCCGATCGGACCGAGTTGCCACGACCGCAGCCGGCCGCGGCCCGACCAGATACCCACTCTCGCGTCGGCGTCGGGACGAGGGCGCACGGACGCCCACAACCGTTGGGCGTCGAGTAGCGCCTCTCGGGCGCCGGCCACCCCATCGACCTCGGTGCCGTCGTCGACGGCTCGTTCTGGATCACCGAGACCCGACGGCACACCCGGCGCCACATTGCCCAGGGCCGGATGCCGGCGAACGGCACGCTCGGGCCGATGGTCGTTCTCGAGTGCTGCCGACAGGCGAGCACGGGCTTCGACCACGGCCGCAGCTGCTCGCCGAGTGAGTCGCTCGTCACCGAGCAACGCCCAGCGACGGCGGTCTCGCCCCGCCAGCAGTGCCTCGACCAGCGCAAACCCCCCGACCACCACGGCGATCGCTGCCAGGAGCAGGGTCACGGGGAGCGGCACGAACACGCCGAGACGATAGTCACCGGGCACCGCCTGGCCGGCCATACCCCTCGTCGGCGGCGTCAGCCAGCGACCGCCACCCGCCACAGGCTGCCCGTCGATCGGCGTTTCCCCACGTCAGAGCTCTGTCACACCCCTTGCGCATACTGTTCACATGGTCCAACCACAGCTGCTCCTCCTCCCCACCGACAACACCTGGCGCATCGACCCTTCCACCCGTCGCATCGGACGCGAGGGCATCGCTGCCGCCCGGGCCGCACTCGCCGCCGCCGGCAACACCGCCACCGCAGCGGCACCGACCGATCACGAACATACCCTCGCAGCTTGACCGGCGCCGGGCCTCAGGCCCTACGCTGCGCTGCCATGGCTACTTCCATCTCCCCTACCGACGTCGTGATCATCGACGCGGTACGTTCGCCCATCGGTCGTCGCAACGGCGGCCTTTCCACCATGCACCCGGCCGACCTGCTCGGCAAGGTCCATCAGGCGCTGTTCGAGCGCACCGGCGTCGATCCATCGATCGTCGGTCAAGTCGTCACCGGTTGCGTCAGCCAGGTGGGTGAGCAGTCGTTCAACATCGGGCGCACGGCGTGGCTGGCGGCGGGACTCCCCCAGTCCGTGGCCAACACCACCATCGATACGCAGTGCGGATCGTCGCAGCAG
Organism: uncultured Acidimicrobiales bacterium; assembly: GCA_963698395.1. Classification (GTDB taxonomy): domain Bacteria; phylum Actinomycetota; class Acidimicrobiia; order Acidimicrobiales; family SZUA-35; genus JBBQUN01. The sequence goes on along the minus strand of CAVOQQ010000002.1, from coordinate 202,732 downwards.
GCCACCAACTTCGCCACCGCCCTGATCGGTTCCGGCGTCGTCGACGTCGCCGTTGCCTGCGGCGTCGAAACCATGAGCCGCATACCCATCGGCATCAACTCCAGCAAGAAGCTCGGGCTCGGCGTCCCCATCCCCGGCCCCTACTTCGAGCAGTACGAGATGACCTCGCAGTTCGAGGGGGCCGAGCGCATCGCCGACAAGTGGGGCATCAACCGGGAAGACACCGACGCCTTCGGCCTGCTGTCACAGCAACGCGCCGCCCAGGCGTGGGAAGAGGACCGCTTCGCCACCCAGATCGTGCCGATCGAGGCACCGGAACGCAACGAAGAGGGCGAGCAGCTCGAGACCACCCGCACGATCACCCGAGACGAGGGCTTGCGCGAGACCACGCTCGAGAAGCTGGCAACTCTCAAGCCGGTCGCTCGCGAAGACGGCGTCCATACCGCCGGCTCGGCCTCACAGATCTCCGATGGCGCTGCCGCTGTCCTCATGATGACCGCTGCCAAGGCAGAAGAACTCGGCCTCACCCCCATGGCACGAGTCGTCGACACCGCCCTGGTCGGCGTCGACCCGGTCCTCATGCTCACCGGCCCGATCGACGCCACCCGGCACATGCTCGAACGAACGGGCCTCACGCTCGACGACATCGACCTCTTCGAGATCAACGAGGCCTTCGCCTCGGTCGTCTTGGCCTGGGCCAAGGAATTCGACACCGACCTCGAGAAGGTCAACCCCAACGGCGGGGCCATCGCCCTTGGCCACCCACTCGGAGGCACCGGTGCCTTCCTCATGACCAAGGCCGTTCACGAGCTCCAGCGAGCCGACAAGAACACGGCCCTCATCACGATGTGTTGCGGTGGCGGAATTGGAACAGGAACCATCATCGAGCGGATCTAGTCGATTCCTCGTCACGGCGATCGCCGCCGTTCTGGCCACCGGCTGCGTCGGCTCGGCTCGAGAGCCGATCGCCTCGCAAAGCCCCGAGGCCCCGGTGGGGATCGTGGCCAACATCGTCGACGGTGACACCCTCGATCTCGACTTCGAGGGTGTCACCGAACGAGTACGGTTGCTCGGCATCGACACCCCTGAGTCCGTGTCGAGCTCCACGCCCGACCAATGTTTCGGGGCCGAGGCAACCGAAGCGCTGCGTGGTCTGCTCCCGGTCGACTCGCCGGTCACCGTCGAGCGAGACACCGAAGCTCGCGATCGCTACGGCCGCCTCCTCCTGTACGTCCATCGAGCCGGCGACCAGTTGTTCGTCAACGAGTGGATGGTGAGCTCGGGCTACGCCAACGCCGTGGCCTACGCCCCCAACGATCGACTCGCCGCGAGGTTCGCACGAGCCGAGGCGGGAGCACGGTCCCGAGGCGACGGCCTGTGGTCCCACTGCGACGGACCGGATCAACCGCTCGACTGAGTACCGTACATTTGGTGACCTCTGTACTGGAATGTCTTGGGCAACCAGCCGACGCCCGTCTGGTGATCGTGACGTGTGACGGCCTCGGTTCATCCAACGCAGCCAACCGCGGCGTCTACGACGCCCTCCGCAATGGTCTGGGCACCACCGCCGCCATCCAGATGCCCTGCCCCTGGGCTCGAGGGGCAGCAGCGGAATACGGCGGCGAAGACGTCGGCGTGTCGCTCACGCTCAACAGCGAGCACGAGCACTATCGCTGGGGCCCGCTCACCCACGCGCCCTCACTCCTCGATGGCGACGGCGGACTCCCCCGCACGGCGGCCGACCTGTGGGACCACGCCGACACCGAGGAGGTGCTGCGCGAGTGCCGAGCCCAGGTCGAGCGAGCGGTGCTGTGGGGCTTCGACGTCTCCCACCTCGACGCCCATCTCGGCACGCTCTACAGCCGTCCGGAGTTCTTCGACATCTACCTCGACCTGGCCTACGAGTTCCGGCTCCCCATCAGCCTCCCCGATCCCCGTGTCGACCTCGGGTTTCCCGCCCGCAGTCTTGCCGCGGAAGAGGGCGTGCTCCTTCCCGACCACACCGTCGTCGTGCCGCCAGGACAAGAGGCCAGAAACCGCCTGCAAACCGCCATCAACGATCTCGAGCCCGGCGTCACCGAACTGCACGTCCGTCCAGCCACCGACACCCCCGAGCTGCGAGCGATCACACCGAACTGGGCAGCCAACGTGGGCGATGCCCACCTGATCACCAACGACTCGGCGTTCCGCAGGCTGCTCGAGTCATCCGGGGCCGTGATGATCGGTTACCGCGAACTGCGAGACGCCCAACGAGCGCTCTCGCCGGTGTGAACCCGAGCCGGTAGGAAGTTGGCTCGAGACGCCATCACGACAGTTGACGGTAGACCGCAGGGTCGTCGAGCAGTTCCAGGGCGGCGAGCAGATCGCCGGAACGTCCCTCTGGCTTGAGATCGCCTCGCATGTAGGCCTGCATGAGGCCGAATTCACCGGCAAGCCAAGCCGCACGCTGGGCACCGGTGAACGGAATCCGTACGTTCGCCTCGCCAGGTCCGACACCCTCGGCAACACCGATCACCCGACCATCGACGAGTTCGAGCACCACCGATTTGGTCTTGCCGATGGCAAGCTCGACGATGCCGCCGAGTCCGGCCGCATCGGCCCGGTCGGCGGTTGCCGCAACGAGCGCGTCGGCAAAGGCTTGATCGAAGTTGCCCATCAGTCGTTCACTCCCTCGAACAGGCTCGTCTCGGGATCGTCTTCGGTGGGAATGTCTCCCACCAGCGACCGGGCGAGGATGTAGTCGTCATAGGGGTACGCATCGACGGAGTCCTCGTCGGTCAGCCCGAACCAGAACGATGCGGCCGGATCGATCTGGGTGGCGTGAGCGAGCAACGCCGCCCGCCGAACGGCGTAGAAGTCGGCGATCTCGATCTTGGTGGTGATGCGGTGGTCGAGCGAAGGCCGCTTGAACCAGCGTTCGTCGCTGTAGGGCGATTCGAGGTCGAGGTCGGAGAACTTCTGGTGATGTGCCAGCATGCGCGCGCGGCTCCATACCGAGTAATACAACTTGAGCGGCTGCCATGGATCACCGAGCGCCGGGTACCAGTCGGGATCGGCGGCGCGATCGAACGCCAGCACGCTGATGTCGTGCACTCGGAGGTGATCCGGGTGCTGATAACCCTGTTGATCATCGGCGTAGGTGAGGATCACGTGCGGGCGCAGCCGGCGAACGATCTCGACCAAGCGCCCCGTCGCCTCGTCGAGGTCGGCCTGGGCAAAGCATGACGGGTGGGTATTCGGCTCGGTGTCGGGCATGCCCGAGTCTCGATAGCCGAGCCACTCGAGCCGGTGATAGCCGATCGCCTTGACCGACGCATGGAGTTCGGAGCGCCGAATGGCGGTCAGATTGGCTCGAACGTCCTCTCGATCCATCACCGGATTGAGGATGTCGCCCGCTTCGCCGCCGGTGGCGCACACGAGAGAGGCCTCGTGTCCCTCACTCACCGAGCGAGCGACCGTGGGCGCGCCTTTCGAGGCTTCATCGTCAGGATGGGCGTGGACCGAGAGCAACCGTGCCATCCAGAAACGATAACCCTCTCGGTCCGGAACCAGTTTCTCGATTCTGTGGGAACCACCACGTGCACGACCGTCGTTACTAGGGTCGCAGTGAACAAGGAGTGGGATACGTGGACAGTCCAGTAACTTGGGGCATCATCTGGCTCGTGGTGGCCGCCGCGTTCGGCGCAGGCGAAATCGCCATAGCCGGCTCGTTCTTCCTCATGCCCTTTGCCATCGGCGCTCTGCTCGCGGCGGTCGTCAGCCTGCTCGGGGCGCCGATCCTGGTTGGTTGGCTGCTCTTTCTCGTCGGCTCGGGCGCCTCGTTCCTGGCACTCAAGCCACTCGCCGCCAAACTCGATGCCCAACTCCCGAACCCCAAGGGCTTCGGCGCCAATCGCCTCATCGGCGCCAACGGCGTCGTCATCACGGCCATCCCCGGCGGCACCGCCGATACCGGACGGGTCAAGGTCAGCGGCGAAGAATGGGCAGCCAACGGCGTCCATGGCATGGGCGTTCCCGTCGGCACGCCCGTCACCATCACTGCGGTCGAAGGCACGCGTATCGTGGTGCAACCCACGGCCTCTCACGGCCTCGGACCGCTCGGTCCCTCCTGAGCCGTCACCGGTGAGCCCTCCGCCCACCGAACGTCATCCATCTCCATCAGTCAGAAGGAAATTCCCATGGTCCCGGCCCTCTTGTCCCTCTTGTTCATCATTGCGATCTTCGCTTTCGTGTACGTCGCCGCCGGCGTCAAGATCGTCCGCCCCTACCAGCGGGGCGTGGTCGAGCGTCTCGGCCGCTACAAGGACACCGCCGATCCCGGCTTGCGGGTCATCCTGCCGTTCGTCGAGTCGCTGAAGAAGGTCGACATGCGTGAGCAGGTGATCGACGTTCCGCCGCAGGAAGTCATCACCCAAGACAACGTGGCCGTTTCCGTCGACGCCGTCGTCTACTTCGAGCCGACCGACCCGCAGCGACTGCTGTACAACATCTCGAACTTCGTCCTCGCCGTCACCAAGCTGGCCCAGACCAACCTTCGAAACGTCATCGGCGAGATGAGCCTCGACGAAGCCTTCACCTCCCGCGAACGAGTGAACGCCGCCCTTCGCCAGATTCTCGATGACGCCACCGACAAGTGGGGCGTGCGAGTGGTTCGTGTCGAGATCCAGCGCATCGATCCTCCGGCCGATGTCATGCACGCCATGCACGAACAGATGAAGGCAGAGCGAACCCGGCGTGCCGTCGTGACCGAGGCCGAGGGTTCGCGTGAAGCTGCCATCACCCGAGCGCAGGGTGAGAAGGAATCGGCCATTCTCACCGCCGAGGGTCAGCGCCAGAAAGACATCCTGAACGCCGAAGGTGAAGCACAGGCCGTCCGCACCCGGGCCGAGGCCGAGCAGTTCCGCCAGCAGGTGGTGGCCCAAGGCGAGGCCAATGCCATCCGCTCGGTCTACACCGCCATCCTCGACTCCGGTACCGACGATCGTGTCGTTGCCATCAAGTACCTCGAGTCGTTGAAGGCCATCGCCGATGGCAACGCCACCAAGATCTTCCTTCCCGCCGACATGAGCTCGTCGATGGGAGCCATCGGGGGGATCGCCGAGCTCTTCGGCGGCAGCTTCGGCCCCCAGACCGCAAAGCCCGCCCCACCGCCGGCGGCTGCGGTCGCCCCGGCACCGCGCACGCAGGCCCCGGCACGACCATCGGCGCCGACGGCCAGCGGACCACGCCAACCGACCCAACCACGTGATGCGGCACCGGCTCGACCGATCCCCGCACAACGCCAGGTTGCGCCCCCGCCTCCTCCAGGCCAACTTCCTCCGGGCTGATCCAGTGCGCCGCCGGTCCCGTCAGGGCGTGAGCGGCGTGAGCTCGACTTCGCCGTCGTCGTCTTCTTCGTAGCGCCAGCCGAGGAGCTCGGCGAGTGCCGAGCGCCCCTCCTCGGGGCCAGAGGCGAGCACGAGATCTCCTTCACGGAGTTCGACGTGCTTGCGGGGTCGGTACCAGTAGCGGCCTTCGCGCTCGATGGCCAAGATGTTGAAGCCGGGCTCGATCGGCAGCTCGAGTTCGGCCAACGTCCGTCGATGCACGGCGGCACCGACAGCCACCGGCATCCGAACCACCACGTCGTCGGTGTCACCCAGCGCAATACCGAGCACCGGATGCAACTCGGTCGACTGCTCGATCATCCACACCATGGCCCGAGCCTGATCACCGATGTCCTCGGCGGCAGCACCGAGGTGGAGCAGGCCGCGGAGCGGCGCAGGATCGGCTCCATCGGTGGCGCAGCGCAACACCCAGAGCTCGAGTCGGTGATTCATCTCGTCGAGTCGGTCTTCGAGATGGCGGACCTCGGCTGCCAGACTGCGGTCTCGGTAGATGAGCGCCGAGTACGCAAGGCCAACCGCCACCTCGGAGAGGTTCTTCATCTCGATCAGGGTGTCGACCGCTCGATCGAGATCGGTGAGCACCGCCGACTCGACCGGGGGCGGAGGATTCCACATGGGAGCACCCGCCAGCTCCCGCAAGCGAGGAATACCGTCGGGCGATCCTCGGAGGAAGAGCACGTCGCCCGACTGCAGGATCTCGTCACCGCCAGGATCGACCAGCCACGAGCGAGCTCGCCGAATGGCCATGATGCGCATGCCGGTGACGACGGGAAGTTCGAACGCCGAGACCGGGCGATTGGCGAAGTGCGAGCCACCAGCCACCTCGACTCGATGCGAGATCTCCTCGGCATCGGTCAGGTCCATCACGAGCTCGCGAGGAATCCCGAGACGCCGAGTGACGATCCGGGCGATGTCGACCGCATCGTTGGCGATGCGCTCGAGCGCCGAGATGACCTGCAGCACCGAGGCCATGGCCTCGGCCTCTCGGGGGTTGCGAACCGCAACGATGCACAGGGTACGCATACGGTGCACCAGTCCGGAGATCTCGACTTCGAGGCCGTCGACTTCGTCGGCCATGTCGGCGTCGTCGAAGTACAGAGCGGCGTAGGCCAGGTCGACCATGAGCTCGCTCGAGTCCTTGGCCTCGGCGAGCATTTCTCGGAGATTGCGCGATTCCATCCGTGCGATCATGCCACGCCCCAGAGCATCAGCGCCGCGACGAAGGTCGACGCGCCGATCACGTCGAGGCTCGCCGACACCAACGGGATGCCGTGGTTGTCAGGATCGAGGCCGAACCGAACGACCAGCAACGTGCCGTAGTAGGCGATGACGGCCACGAACGCCGTGACCACGAGACCGCCGGTCACCGCAACGAGGAACAGATCGAGCGCTCCTGGCGACGTCTTGCCGAACCAGCCGCCGACCACGGCCGCCGTCAACGAGACATAGCCGAAGATCGGCAGGGCAAGGACGAAGGCGATCTTGATGTCTTCCCGGGCCTCTCCCTCGGGAATCCAGGCACGCTCGATGAATCCGAGATGCACCTTGGTGGCGAGTCGACTCGAGAGGATGCCACCGAGGGCACCGGCGGCGCTCAAGAAGCCGGGCAGCATCACGAGCAGCACCGTGTAGGTGAGGAACTGATCGATCGACTGTTCGAGAAGGAGCCCGGCAACGAGGCTCATGCTGCCGGCCACCACCAGGACCGGCAGCGATTCGAGCGCGATGCGCTTGCAGAGGCCGAAGTTCGATCGGACCAGCAACAACCCAGCCACCAGGGCGACGAACACGAACGATCCAGCCATCAACTCGGTGACACGACCCCGCTGGATGAACGTGGTGGCGATCAGCAGGGCCGGCAAGGTCACGAAGTCGCCCGAAGCCGAGACGAGCGGTGCCGTCACGTTGTCGAGGTCCCAGCCGAATCTCGCCGAACCGACGGCCAGGCCGAGGGTGATGGCGAGCACCACCATGGCCGCCATCAGACCGCCCAACACCGAAACGACGATGAAGTCGGCCAGGCCGATCGGTGCCGTGCCCTCGTTGCGCACCAGCAACACGAACCCTTCGGCGAAGAAGCTGAGTACCACGGCGGCGCCGAGAGACGACATCAGTGCGGCCAGCACGTTCTGACCGAGCACCGAATCGGGCCGCCACGTCCAGTGCAGCGTGCCCATGCGGATCGCCGTCGAGAGCCGCCCACCGAGCGGCCCGAAGACGTTGCCATTGAGGCCGATCGCCGCGGGAATGAACAGCAGCAGGCCCGGAAACTCTCGGAACTTGGATTCGAAGGCGGCGATGGTGAAACCGGTGATCAGGCTCGTCGTCGCCGAGAGCAGGAGGGCGACCAGACTCTGGGCTGCATCATCGCGCGCCGGGCCGAGGAAGCTGCGCAGGGGGCGCCACCTTCGGTCCGCGAGCCTCGCGCTGATGATCGACAACACGCTCTCCCCGGTCGCTCCCCGGCCGAGACCGAGTGTTCGACATGACCTGCTCGGTGGACATGACCTCGCCAGCATCGTAGCCACCACTACCCTCTCGTCCTGTGCCCCGCTTGATGCCACGCCATCGCCGAGACTCCGCCGCTCGTCACCCGATCGCCATGGCTGCGACCCTCTGCTCGCTGGCCCTCTGCAGCGGTCTTGCCGCTGGGTGCGCCTCCGATGGTCGAGAACTCGCCGACGCTCGGCCCTGGCAGACCACCACGACCCGGCCCCTTCCGCCGACCTCGGCACCGCCGGAGTCCGAAGGCGCAAACGGGCTGAAGCTCATGAGCCCCGACTTCGCCCCCGGTGACTTCGCTCCGATCGAGACGACCTGTGCCGGCGACAACCAACCGCCGGCGCTCGAGTGGGAGGGGACGGCCGATCCCGACGTCGGCACGGCCGAGTGGGCAGTGAGCCTGAGCGACCAGACCGACCCGGCCAACCCCCTGCTGCTGTGGCTCGTCGTCGGTCTCGACCCGTCGATCACCTCGCTCGATGCGGCCGGTGCAACCGCCGCGATCGAGACCCTCAACGACTACGGCCAGCTCGGCTACGGCAATCCCTGCATCGAGACCCTGGCCACCGGCACCCGGGATCTGCAGTTCCGGCTCTACTCGCTGACCGCTCCCTCGGGCATCGCACCCGGCTCCCCCGGCAACGAATCGTGGGATCGCGTCGCCGCCGGAGCCAACGACTCTGCAACCCTGCTCATGAAGGTCGACGCCGCCACCTGAGAGCAACACGGTCGTCAACCGAGGACGTTGGCCTCCCGCAAGGCGACGATCTGTTCCGGTGAGTAGCCCGCTTCTGCCAGAACCTCGTCGGCGTGCTCGCCCAGCTCGGGAGCAGCACCGGCCGGGTCCGAGCGCACACCGCCGAAACGGGCCGCCGGTCGAGGCTCGCGCCTGGGCCCGATCACCCCGTCGTCGACCTCGACGACCGACCGGTTGTGCACCACCTGTGGGTCGACGTGGACCCGGTCGATGGGCACCACCGGCCCACAGGGCACGTCGTGCTCCCGCATCCGCTTGATCACCGTGGCACTGTCGAGCTCCGACAGGAAGGCGTCGACCGTCTCGGCCAAGGCGTTGGCATGTTCGCCTCGCAGCGAGTACGTGGCGAACCGGGGGTCATCGAGCAGTGACGCGTCGACGGCCGTTGCCAGGTGGCGCCAGGTGTTGTTGGTCGACAAGTTGAGGGTGATCCAGCCATCGGCGGTACGGCGAGGTGCGTAGTTGAGCGAGAGCGGAGGGGTGCGCTCGACGTCGTCACCGAGGAGCGTGTCGTTCCACATGCCGTCGGGCCAAAGGAACTGCAGCCCCGCGTCGAGCATGCTGATGTCGATCCGCTGCCCGGTCCCGCTGCGCTCGCGAGCGAAGAGGGCAGAACTGATCGCCTGGGCCACGGTGAGCGCCGTTGCCTTGTCGATCACGAGGTTCTTCGTGAGGACCGGGTCGCCGCCTCCCCCCTCGACCGCCGCCATGCCCGACACCCCCTGGATGACGTAGTCGTAGACCTTCTGATCGGCATAGGGCCCATCGGCTCCGAATCCCGACACCGAGACGTAGATCAGACGCGGATTGGCCGCCAACATCGCCTCGGGGCCGATACCCAGACGGTCGACGGCACCGGGCCGGAAGTTCTGGAGGAACACATCGGCCGAGCCGATCAGCCGCCGCATGACTTCGAGGCCTTCGGCATGTTTGGTGTCGAGTGCGATCGACCGCTTGCCTCGATTGCACAGAGCGAACACCGAGCCCATCCCGTTGCGAACGTCACCGAGTTCGCGCATGTGATCACCGTTGGCCGACTCGACCTTGATCACGTCGGCCCCCTGGTCGCTCAGGAGGGATGCCGCCAGCGGAGCGGAAATCATCTGGGCGGCTTCGACGATTCGGATTCCCTCGAGAGGACGCATGCGGTGAGTTCTAGTCGAGCGACCTAGGGTCTGCCTCATGAGCAAGCAGTCATCGGGCGGAGTGAACGATCCTGTCCCCAAGTTCGATCCCCACGCGGTGCCCGTCTCGCACGCAGCCACCGTCATGTTGCTCGCCGACCGGCCCGACCCCGACGGGCGGGATTCGCTCCATGTCCTGATGCTGCGACGGACGGCTCGATTGGTGTTCGCCCCTGCCGCATGGGTGTTCCCAGGCGGTCGGGTCGACCCGGAAGATCATCATGACGACTTCGACACCATGTTCACCGGCCTGACCGATGCCGAGGCCACGTCCATTCTCGACGTCCCCTCGGGCGGACTGGCGTGGTGGCTCGCTGCCTGTCGAGAAACGTTCGAAGAGGCCGGCCTGCTCCTGGCCGCCGGCGACGCCGACGTCGATCTCGTCGAGATGCGGCGTCGGGTTCGCGAAGACGAAACGGTCTTTGCCGACCTGGTGCTCGAACACGGCATCACACTCGACGCGTCGGGCATCGAGGAGGTCGCACGCTTCATCACTCCCGTGGGGTCGCCCCGACGATTCGACGCCCGTTTCTTCGTGGCCCACGCCCCGGTCGACCAGGTCCCCGAGCACGATGAGGGAGAAATCGTTGCGTGGGAGTGGATCCGGCCGGCCGATGCGCTCGAGCGCTGGAGCAGCGGCGAGTTCGAGATGATCTCGCCGACCGTGCGCATGGTGGCGTGCCTCGGCCGCTTCGACACCGCCGACGAGGTCATGGGCGCCGCCGCTCGCCGACTCCCCTACCAGCGGGTACGCGTGATCGACCCCAACGGGGCCTACCACGTCGTGCTACCAGGCGAGGAAGGCTACGAGACGGCCGAACTCGAGGTCGAGAGCGGCTGGGTCCGACTCTGGGCAATCGACGACTGAGCTGGGGTTCGCTGAGGCGGACGGCTCACGACGGTGCCGAACAGCCAAGAGCCGATCCCTACCAACACCGATAGCCTGGTGTGTCCCCTAGTACACATCTGAGGTAGCCGCAATGGCGACGCGCTCTGATCTTCGCAACGTGGCCATCGTGGCTCACGTTGACCACGGCAAGACCACACTGGTCGACGCCATGCTCCGGCAGACGGGAGCCTTCCGAGTCAACGAAGCCGTGACCGACCGGGTCATGGACTCCGGCGACCTCGAGAAGGAGAAGGGCATCACGATCCTGGCCAAGAACACCTCGGTGGTCTGGAACGGCATCACGCTCAACATCGTCGACACCCCGGGCCACGCCGACTTCGGTGGCGAGGTCGAGCGGGCGCTCACCATGGTCGATGGCATCGTGCTGCTCGTCGACGCCGCCGAAGGCCCGCTGCCGCAGACCCGCTTCGTGCTGCGCAAGGCGCTGGCCCGAGACCTTCCGGTGATCCTCGTGATCAACAAGGTCGACCGCCCCGACGCCCGCATCGCCGAGGTGGTCAACGAGGTCTACGAGCTGTTCCTCGACATCGACGCTCGTGACGACCAGATCGAGTTCCCCATCGTCTACTGCGCCGCCCGAGACGGCTGGGCGTCACTCGATCAAGACGTCAAGGGAGAGAACCTCGAGCCGCTCTTCAAGCTCATGGTCGACCACGTACCGGCACCGTCCTATGAAGAAGGCCACCCGCTCCAGGCCTGGGTCACCAACCTCGACTCGTCGCCCTATCTCGGCCGCCTGGCGCTGTGCCGCATCATGAACGGCACCCTCACCAAGGGCCAGTCGGTCTCGCTCAGCCGGGTCGACGGTTCGATCCAGCGGGTCAAGCTCAGCGAGCTCTACCTCACCGAAGCCCTCGACCCGCGTGCCCGCCGACTCGGCCGGCCCCGGCGATCTCGTTGCCGTTGCCGGCATCGAAGACATCCTGATCGGCGAGACCCTCGTCGATGCCGAAGATCCCCGGCCGATGCCCGTCATCGAGGTCGACCAGCCCTCGCTGTCCATGACCATCGGCATCAACACCTCACCCCTCGCCGGACAGAGTGGTTCGAAGCTCACGGCTCGCCTGGTCAAGGGTCGCATCGACTCCGAGTTGGTCGGCAACATGAGCCTGCGGGTGCTTCCCACCGAGCGTCCCGACGCCTGGGAAGTCCAGGCCCGTGGAGAGTTGCAGCTGGCCATCCTCGTCGAGCAGATGCGGCGTGAAGGCTTCGAGCTCACCGTCGGCAAGCCGCAGGTGGTCGTCAAGGAGATCGACGGCAAGATCCACGAGCCGGTCGAGCGAGTCACGATCGACGTTCCCGAGGAGTACCTCGGTGCGGTCACCCAGCTGCTCGCCGCCCGCAAGGGCTCGATGGCCAACATGGTCAACCACGGCACCGGCTGGGTCCGTCTCGACTACCTCGTCCCCGCTCGTGGGCTCATCGGGTTCCGCACCGAGTTCATGACCGAAACCCGCGGCACCGGCGTGCTCAACCAGAGCTTCGAGGGCTACGAGCCGTGGTACGGCGAGATCCGCGTGCGTCGCACCGGCTCACTGGTTGCCGACCGAAAGGGCCCGGTCACCGCCTACGCGCTCATGGGCCTGCAGGAGCGAGCCCAGATGCTCGTCTACCCCACGGCCGACGTCTACACCGGCATGATCGTCGGCGAGAACAGCCGCACCGAAGACATGGACGTCAACGTCTGCCGTGAGAAGCAGCTCACCAACCACCGAGCTGCTGCCTCCGACGCCACCGTCAAACTGACACCGCCGAAGGTGCTGTCGCTCGAACAGGCACTCGAGTTCATCGCCGACGACGAGTGTGTCGAAGTCACCCCTGATCACGTGCGTCTGCGCAAGGTCGAGCTCGACCCGACCGTTCGTGCTCGCGCCACCAAGGCCCGCAAGTCTGCGGCGCAGTCGGCCAACGCCTAGAGCGAACCGCTGTCAGCCTTCGAAGGCTGACAGCGGAATGCCGCAGGTGTCGAGCGTGCGGAGGAACGATGCCGTCACCTCGCCACTGGGCTCGGTCATTCCGCCGGTGACACCGATCATCAAGCCGATGATGTCGCCCTCTTCCACGATGCACAGCGCCTGCTCGGTCGTGATTCCCGTTGCCTCGACGATGCCCTGGGCCATGATCTCGCGGCCCACGTCGGTATCGAGGAGCGCCTCGAACTGGGCGAGTTCCTCTTCGGTCAGGCCCATCTGAGCGAGCACGTCGGCGCGTTCCTCGTCGGTCATGCCCGCGAACGGGTCCGGCCCCGTATCGCCGGTTGCGACCTCGGTCGTGGTCGTGGTCTCCTCGACGGCTGTGGTGGTGGTCTCCTCGACGGTCGTCGTGGTGGTCTCCTCGACGGCTGTGGTCTCGGCCGGCGTCGCCGACTCGGCTGATGACGAAAGACCGCTGTCGCTCGAAGAAGACCCGCAGGCCGCCATGGTCAAGGCCATGGCGGCCAGCAGCGACGTCCCACGGGCAGTGGTGAGTTTCATGGTGTTTCCCTCCAGGTCGGGTGGACCTCGCACGAGCGCGGCGGCGACCAACGGGGACGCCTCACCGAAAAGGTACCTGGTCAGGCCGCAGGGTTGCGATCACCCGAGGCAAACCGTGGCCGGCCGGTCGACCACCGAAGCAGCGGTCACCCCAAGCGGGTCAAGACCAGGGCACCCACCGCGCTGATGGCTGCAGCGCCGAGGATGGCTGAGCCATAGCCCGGACCATCGATGAGCAGGCCGGCGATCGGCGGGCCACACAGGCTGCCGAAGGCGGCCGAAGTGTAGAGCGTGCCCAGCGTGCCACCCAGATTGTCGAGACCGAAACGGGTGGCGACGACGGCGGGCGAGATGGCGATGAAGCCGCCGTACCCGAGGCCCAACACGATGGCGTAGAGGGCGAGCAAGGCGAAGCTGGATCCGGCGACGAACCAGATCAGGTGGCTGAGCGCCATCACCGCGAAGGAAAAGCGATACAGCCGCATCGGTCCCAGCCGGTCGGCCATGCCGCCGAGACCGAGGCGACCCACCACACTCGACCCCCCGATCAGTCCGACCAGCGTGGCGGCGGCCACCGAGCCGATGTCTCGTTCGTCGGCGTATTTCGCCAGGAACACAAAGGGTACGAAGAGGCCGAGGGTGACGCACAGACTCGAGAGGTACAGCAGCCGGAAGTCCGGCAATCGGAACAGCTCTCGGATCGAGCGGGGTATCGCCGAGGGCATGGCGGCGGGACCGAACCGAGCCGGGATCGAAGCCAACAGCAGCAAGCCGGCGCAACCGATGGCGTAGATGACGAACGTGGTTCGCCACGACGTTGCGCCGATCAACCGGGCAGACAACGGAGCACCCACCAGCGTGCCCAGCCCGATTCCTGCGACGGCGACCCCCATGGCCATGGCTCGGCGACGCTCGAACCAGCCGCCGACGGTGGCCACCATGGGCACGTAGCCACAGGCAATGGCCAGACCAACACCGACCCCGTAGGTCACGTAGCCGAGGAACAGGTTCGGCGTGGCCGCCGTGGCGAGGAGCCCGAGAAAGATCGAGGCCGCCCCCAACCACAGCACCGGCCGAGGACCGAATCGATCGGCGAGCTTCCCGGTGACCGGGGCCAGGAGAAACGACAGGGCAATCGTGATGCTGAACACCAGAGCCGTGGCACCCGAGCCGGCGTCGAACTCGTCGGCCATCGGCTTGAAGAAGGTGCCAAAGCTGTAGCCGACGCCGAAAACGGCGAACATCGAGGCGACGGCAGCGGCAACCACCCACCAGCCGCGAGCGGTGTCGAGCTGATCAGCGGGGCGTTCAGTCGTCGATGTGGTGCCAGGGCTCACGCGTCGGACGCTACCGGTCGGCTTCTCTCAGCGAAAGTCTCGGCTCATGCTCGCAGTGGCATTACGGACCTCGGTGGCATTCTGATCGATTCGACCCTCGACCTCGTCGGTGATCGGTAGCGGCTCGATCCTCTCGGCAACGATGTTCACCACCGCTCCCTGACGCTGCACCCGACCCCGGATCAGCAAGGCCGGCGCATTGCGGGCGACGCGCCCGAAGCGGGTCCAACACCCGACCGACACGACCACGTTGATGAGACCCGTTTCGTCTTCCAGCCCGATGAAGGTGGTGCCCGACGCCGTGGCCGGTCGTTGACGATGGGTCACCACACCGGCGATCCAGACCTTCGAGGTGTCTTCGCACCCGGCGAGATCACCGGCTCGCACCACCCCTCGCCGATCGAGCTCGGGGCGCAGGAATCGGGTGGGGTGCCCGTCGGGTGCGACACCGGTGGCCCACAGATCGATCAGGGCCTCTTCCTTGTCGCCCATGCCCGGCAGTTGCGGAGCCTCGGTACCGGTGACGATGCCCTCCAACCGACCTCGCCCGGTTGCCTGGGCCACCGCACCCGCGGTCCACAAGGCCTGACGCCGTCGCGTCCGGTTCTGCGCCTGCGGCTGTGTGTTCTGCGCCGGTGGCGCAGTCAACGAATCGAAGGCGCCGGCGCTGGCGAGCGCTTCCAACTGCTCACGATTGGCCCCGGTGCGCCGGGCGACGTCTTCGATCGAGCCGAAGGGCTGGGCGTCGACGATGGCCTGGGCGAGATCGTCGCCGATGTGGCGCACCGAGCCGATACCGAGTCGCACCGCCCAACCATGATCGAATCGTTCCGCGGCGATCGACGAGGCACCGGGACTGGTGATCGGCGGCTCGCCGATCCCCTCGGCCACCCGTTCGAGCGACGCCTCGACCAGCGAGATGTTGATGTCGGGCGTCAGCGTGGGAACACCGTGCCGACGGGCATCTTGCACCAGAGAGTGAGGCGAATAGAAGCCCATCGGCTGTGCCCGCAACAGCGCAGCGCAGAACGCCGCCGGATAGTGCAGCTTCAACCACGACGAGGCATAGACCAGGTAGGCGAAGCTGATCGAGTGGCTCTCCGGGAAGCCATAGTTGGCGAACGCAGCGAGCTTGTTCCAGATCTGTTCGCCGACGTCGTCGGTGATGCCTCGCTCGGCCATCCCGGCGAAGAATCGTTGTCGTAGCCGTTCCATACGAGCTCGGCTCCGCTTGGAACCCATCGCCTGGCGCAGCTCATCGGCCTCGCCAGGAGCGAAGCCGGCAACGTCGATCGCCATCTGCATCAGCTGCTCTTGGAACAGTGGAATGCCGAGCGTCTTCTCGAGCGCTCCTTCGAGCAACGGGTGCAGATAGGTGACCGGCTCTTCACCATTACGCCGGCGGATGTAGGGGTGGACCGAGCCGCCCTGGATGGGGCCGGGGCGAATCAGCGCCACCTCGACGACGAGGTCGTAGAAGTTGCGGGGCTTGAGCCGGGGCAGGGTCGACATCTGCGCTCGTGACTCCACCTGGAACACCCCGACCGAATCGGCACGACACAACATGTCGTAGACCGCGTCTTCCTGCGGGATGGCCGCCAGGTCGATCGGCTCGCCGTATTCGGGGATGTGGTGCTCGGTGACCAGGTCGACGGCGTAGTGCAGCGCCGAGAGCATGCCCAGGCCGAGCAGATCGAACTTCACCAGTCCGGCGGCGGCGCAGTCGTCTTTGTCCCACTGCAACACCGTGCGCTTCTCCATACGCGCTCGTTCGACCGGGCAGACCTCGATGACCGGCCGGTCACACATGACCATGCCGCCGGAGTGGATGCCCAGATGCCGAGGAAGGTCTTCGAACTGTTGGGCCAGCTCGATGACGTCGTCGGGGAGTTCGAGCGGACCGGTTTGCTTCTTCAGACCCGACCACCGATCGGTCGCCTTCGAGAATGCATCCTGCTGGCCGGTCGCATAGCCGAGTGCCTTGGCTGCGTCTCGGATCGCCGACTTCGCTCGGTAGGTGATGACGTTGGCCACCTGGGCGGCGTGGCGGCGGCCGTGCCGTTCATAGACGTATTGGATGGCCTCTTCGCGGCGGTCGGATTCGATGTCGAGGTCGATGTCGGGTGGGCCGTCTCGCTCGGGCGAGAGGAATCGTTCGAACAGGAGTCCGAGCGACACGGCGTCGGCCTTGGTGATGCCGAGCACGTAACACACCGCCGAGTTCGCCGCCGAGCCTCGACCCTGACAGTAGATGTCGCTGCGACGGCAGAAATCGACGATGTCCCACACCACCAGGAAGTAGCCGGGGAAGCCGAGGTGCTCGATGAGATCGAGCTCGCGGTCGAGCTGTTTCCACGCACCGGGTACGAACTCGTTGCCCCGTGTTCCGTAGCGATGCACGGCCGCCTCTTCGACCAGTCGCCGGAGGAAACCCATCTCGGTGAGGCCGTCGGGGCACGGGAACGGCGGCAGCTTCGGGGCCACCAGTGACAGGTCGAACGCACAGTCTCGACCGAGTTCGGCCGCCCGCTCGACCACGCCGGGGTAGCGGACGAACCGTCGGAGTTGCTCGTCGCCCGAGCGCAGGTGGGCACTGGAGGTTCCCGGCAACCAGCCGTCCATCTCGTTGAGGCTGCGGCGCGCTCGCACCGCAGCCATGGCCGTTGCCAGGCGACGGTCGGCCGGCATGGCGTAGTGGACGTTGTTGGTGGCGATGATGTCGACATCGGCCCGCATGGCCAGCTCGACGAGCGCGTCGTTGCGGACGCTGTCGAGTGGGCTGCCGTGGTCCCACAGTTCGACGGCGACATTCGACCGGCCGAAGCGGCCGATCAACGAATCGAGCGCTCGTGCTGCTGCCGCCGGTCCCTCTCGCTCGAGCGCCCGGGGTACGGCACCTTTGCGGCAGCCGGTGAGCACCAGCCAGTGGTTCTCCTCCCCCGGTTCGAGCCACTGGTCGAGCGACGACATCGAGAAGCGTGGCGCACCCTTCTCACCAGCCAACTGGGACTCACTGATGACCCGAGCCAGCGCGGCGTAGCCCTTCGGGTCTCGAGCCAGCACGAGGAGATGGGTGCCGTCGGGGTCGGGTTGGGCTTGGGAGATGTCGAGCTTGTCGACGGTCAGTTCGGCGCCGAAGACCGTTGGAAGCCCAACGGCCCGAGCCGCCTCGGCGAACCGAACCACCCCGTAGAAGCCATTGTGGTCGGTGATGGCCAGGGCCTCGTGATCGAGTCTGGCCGATTCTTCGACCAGCTTCTCGGGGTCGCTCGCACCGTCGAGAAAGCTGAACGAGGAGTGGCAGTGCAACTCGGCGTACGGCGTGGCCGCCGGGCGATACCCGGCGATGGTCGACGGTGGCACGTAGGGTTCTCGTTTGCGAGACCATGCCGGCGAATCACCGCCGTCTGCCCCTTCGGGGCGTTCCTGTTCTGGGCCTGCTTGTTCTGGGGATTCTTGGCCCGATTCGTGTGGTTCTTGGTTTGCCTTGGCCGGTGCCGGCCGAGCGCGATCGGAGAGCTGTGCCTCGAGGTCTCGCCATGGCATTGCTGAGTTCTGCCAGCCCATGCCGGCACCATATCGAACACATGTTCGATTGAAAAGGAAAAGCTCCTACGGGCTTTCGGCCTTCAAGTCCGGTTGCCGGGACGCGGCGTATGGCGATCCAGGACAGCGAAGCGGCGTCCGACGGCGGCCTCGATCCACCGCATGGCCGCGATCTCGGCGGCCAGCAGCTCCTCGAGCTCAGCTCCACGTTTCGACAAGTCGGTGGCCCGGCATGCGGGCCGCTCAGTGGTTTGGTGGGCTGGTGCCGCCGTTGTCGCCGCCGGTGGTGTCGGGGTCGGCGGGGTGTCCGCCACCGGCGGGTGGCGGGCCGTGCCGGTTGCCCGGTGCCGGAGTGTTTCCGGGGGTGCCGGGTGTGTTGTCGTTGTGTTGCCGGCGTCGGCTGCCGGACTGGAGGTGGGCGATCATCACGTCGAGCCCGTAGGCGTCGTAGCTCCCCATCCCCGCAGTCCAGGCACCCCGACCAACCCACTCAGGCCGCTCCGATGCCGGGGTATCGGGTCGGGTGGGGACACCGGTCAAGGTCATCACCCGGCCACGATGGTCACGAATGATCAGACCGGCCCGATCGGCGGTGAACTCGATGCTGGCTCCTTGGGCGTGCAGAGCACGGTGATGGAACCGACACAGGAACACTTGCTCGTCGAACAGGGTTTCGGGTTTGGTGGTGAACGGCACCGAGTGATGCGCCTCGAGCACCCCGGCCCGGCCACACCCCGCCGCCGCGCAACACGGTTGCTCGACCGTCATGGCGGTGCGCATCCACGGCGGCGCCGTTCGGTGCTTTGATGGAGATCCAGAGTGGATGCCCGTTGCGTGACACCAGCCAACACACCGACAACTCTTGATGGATGGCATCGAGTTCGGCTTCGGTGACCGGCGGCCCATGCAACACCGACACCCCCGTCGGGCTGTCAGAACCGGGGCCATGGCCACCGGTGCTGGCCTGGCCGTTGCCGGCGACATCGCTGCTCGTGCCGCAGGTCGGGCAGCCCGAGGGCCGGTGGCGGGTTTCTTGCCAGGCCCGGAACACCTCGACATCGATCTGCAAGACGGCCAGGAACTGGGGACTGACCGGTCTGGGACCCACCTCCAGCAACGACAACAACGCATCGGCCGAGGTGGCCGCCGTGCCGGTCTGGTCGAACAACTCGTTACGGCGCTGCGCCAGGCGTTTCTCCAACACCGCACCGTTCACACTGTCGAGGAACCCTCGGATCTCGTACCCGTCGGCCCTGGCCCGCAACGACAACGACTCCGGACGCGGTGGCCGGTCACCGGCCTCGGCGTCGAGCCGTTTGAACGTCGACACCAGCCCCAGCATCGCATCGGCGGTGGCGTGCCGGGACTGCTCCACCAGTTCGGCTTCGGTGTCGGCCGTGGCCACCTGGGCCAACGCCGCCACCACCGGCAACGACACCTCACCATGGCCGAACGCCTCAGCCAGCTGCGGGAGATCCGGTAACACGTCGGCGGCGGTGACCAGACGGCGGGCCTCCGCGCCGGTGAGTTTGAGTTGGCAGGCCAACCGATGCGCCGGCGTTCGCCAACCCCACCCCCAGCCCTGCCCGGCCTGGAACAGGCCCAACAGTTCGGTGGTGTTGGCTGCCAGGGCGGCCTGGTCGGCGTTGATCCGGCCCACCAGTTTCTGTGACCCGGCAATCAGCTCGTCGATACGGGCCTCACGCTCATCGAACCCCAACGAGAAGAACCGGCCACCCTCACGACGCACCCCACCAGAGCGACACCCCGGCAACTCGAACACCACACCCGGCACCGCCTCCACAACACCCCCATCCCGGACACCCCCACCGCCACTGCCCCCACCGCACCCCCACTCGCCACCCCCACCGCCACTGCCCCCAGCACCGCTGCCGCTCCACCCCGCACCTGCCATACACCCAGTATGAACAAGAGGTGTGACAATGATCCTCGAGCGGTCGAGGACCCGTCGACGACCGCCACCAACACCCGAGATGGAGCAGGCCGACCGGGCCGGCAGACGGGATCAGCTGCCGGTCATGCGGCACGTCGTTCGATCGACGCAGTCACGAGCACTACTGTCGATGAGCGAGAGCACGTGCTGTTTTGCTGCGTCGTCCAACGAGAAGACTGATCGACATGACCACCACCATCGCCGACGAGATCGTCGTCGCCATCGGATCCGCCGACACCACCAACCCCGCACTGCGGGTAGGCGTCGAGTTCGCCCGACTCACGAGTCTTCCGCTTCGACTCGTCCATGTCGCCTGCGACGGCGAAACCATCGATATCGACCCGCTGGACTCTCACCTGCAGAACACCGCACCCGAGGTGTCGGTACAAGCCGCCAGCGTGGCCGCCGCCGACGTGGTGAGCGGCATCATCGGTGAGCTGACACCGAGATCGCTCGTCATCCTCAAGTCGACCAATGCCAGTCGGTGGTCGGGCAAGGCCTCGGTGGCGGAACACGTCCTCGACGCCTTCAGCGGTCTCGTCGTCATGGTCGGGCCAGAGCTGACACCAGTCGACAACGCAACCGCCAACGCGCTGGCCGGCCCGATCCTCATTGCCCTCGACGGCTCCACCGAGGCGGAACGAGCCATGCCGGTTGCGACCGAACTGGCCGGAAAGAGCAACGCTTCGCTCGTGGCCACCAGGGTCGTGCCGACCTCGGCTGACGACAGAACGAGCGACTCGGCGTCGGACTATCTCGCCGCCATCACCGCTTCGGTTACCGACGCCCGGGCGGTGCTGCCCGTCTCGAACGATCCGATCGCGGCCATTCTCGAGACAGCAGGAAACGAGGCCGTGGCGTTGATCGTGCTGTCCTCGCATGGCGACCGGGCCAGCGAGCGAGCGACGATCAGCCGCACCAGCATGGGATTGGTTCACGGGGCGACCGTGCCGGTCCTCATGGTCGGACCAGACGCCGGCTGACGCTCGGCGAAAAACGCCCGAGGAACCAGCAGCGATCAGTCGGTGAGGTCGATCACGCTGTTCTGTGAGCCATCGTCGGTCGTTGCCGCCTCGGCATCGTTGAACCACACGCCGCCGTCGCCGAGGTACTTGAACTCGACGACCGCCGGGAGGTCGACTTCGACCTTCGCGCTCGCGGGTACCGTTCGACCGCTTCTTCAGCGGATGAACGAGCGGGTCCCATCCGTTGAACGTGCCGGCAACCGACACCGGTTCGGGCGTCTCGTCGAGCGGAAGCGAAAAGGTGATGGTGGCCTTCGTCGCCTTCTTGTTGGTCTGCACTTTGATCATGTCGAACTCCTCAGTCTCGAGAAGCCTAGGACCGCAAGAACCAACAGCAGGCGAAAATCACAGTCGAAATTTGGCGTTCACAGAAGTTTCTGCTAAGTCATCGCAGACCGTCGGGCGGCCCATCGTCGCCAGCGATGGACCTCGGTCGTTCGCCTGCCCTACGCTCACCCGATGGGGACCGAGATGGACATGGCCGAGCTGCTGCAGGAGATCGTTCGGATACCGAGCGTCAATCCGCTCCAGGCCGGACCGAAGTCTGGCGATGGAGCCGAGACGGCCGTTGCCGAATGGATGGCAGGCCGGACCGCCGATTTGGGCGCCGAGGTCGTCCTCGATGAGGCGTTGCCCGGTCGACCGAACGTCTATGCCCGGTTCGAAGGCAGCACCGATCGATCGATCGCCATCGACGTCCATCTCGACACCGTCGGTGTGGAGCACATGACCGATGATCCATTCGACGGCCGCATCGCCGACGGCCGTGTCTACGGCCGCGGTTCGGTCGACACCAAGGCAACGCTGGCGGTCCTCCTCGAGGTACTCGACGAGTTTCGGCGGGCCGGCGAGAAGCCGACCCCGACCGTGCATCTCATCGGGACGATCAGCGAGGAGATGGGAGGACTGGTGGGTGCCAAGCGGTTCGCCGAGTGGCTCGGTGAAACCGGCACCGCGCTCGATCAGATCATCGTCGCCGAGCCGACACTGTGCGCTCCGGTGTTCGGACACAAGGGCGGCGTCGGCCTCCAGATCGTGGTGCACGGCATCGCCGCACACTCCTCGAAGCCACATCTCGGCCGTAATGCGATCAACGGGGCCGCTCGTGTCATCACCGCCCTCGAGGTGGAGCAACTCCGGCTCGACGCGCTGACGCCACTCACCGTTGTTGGCAACGGGACGGTGAGCGTCACCACGATCGCCGGTGGGCTGGCGCAGAACATCGTGCCCGATCGCTGCCAGCTCTACGCCGGGCGCCGACTGGCACCAGGCGAAGACCCCGACGAGATCTTCGAGCAACTCAGCACCATCGTGCGAGCCGCCGCTCAGCCGTGCGAGGTCGACATCGAGATGTCGTACGGCCGAGGATCAGCCGCCTTCTACCAAGATCCGACCTCGCCGCTGGTCCGAGGCCTCGCCGAACTGGCAGGCACCCAACCCGAGACGGCCACCTACGGCAGCAACGCCCTGAAATATCCGGGTATCGCCAACGAGATCGTCATCTTCGGGCCCGGCTCGATCGATCAAGCGCACAAGGCGGTCGAGTGGGTCGACATCGCCGAACTCGGCAAGGCCGCCGACGTCTACCGCACACTCCTACGAGCCTGACCGGACCTGAGCCAGACCGGACCTGAGCCAGACCGGACGTTCAGGCCAGAATGGCGTCGGTGGGCAGCGCGACGATGCCACTCGCACCGAGCGCTCGGAGCTCCCCGAGCTTGGTCCACAGCTCGGAACGATCGACCACCAGATGAGCGGCAACGAGATCGGTTCGCCCCGCCAGCGGCAACACGGTTGGTGCCGCAAGACCGGGGAAGACCGTGCTGAGCGTATCGACCTTGTCGACAGGGATGTGAAGCAGCAGGTACTGGGTGCGGCGAGCCGAGAGCGCCGCACCGATACGCAGTCGCAGATCGTCGATGACCGCCGACGGATTGGCGTCGTTGGCGAAGATGGCCTCGCAATGCTCGACCTCCTCGATCACCCGGAGCCGGTTGCGGGCAAGGCTGCCACCCGTTTCGCGAAGGTCGACGATGGCATCGGCCATGCCGACCGCGCAAACACCTTCGAGCGAGCCGCCCATGGCAACGACGGTGACGTCGATTCCCTTCGAGGCGAACCAACGACGGGTCCAGTCGGGGAGGTGGGTTGCCACCGTGCCGCCCGCCAGGTCGGCGGCGGACTGGAACGGATCGGCGTCTCGACAGGCAACGATGAGGTCAGACTTGGCGAAGCCGAGCGGGATGGCGGGGAAGGCCTCGACGTTGCTCTCGAGTGCCGTGTCGGTCGAGATGAACGCCGCACTCAGACGACCGGCCTTCAGCCAGGCCGCTGCGTCTCGCGGGCGCATCTCGATGAACTCGATGCCGTTGACGACAGCGGAGGCGTTGTCGCCCTTGAAGGCACCGACGCTGTAGCCGGCGTGCTTCAGGAGGTCGAGGCACTGCTCGCGGAGTCGGCCCTTGGACGGGATGGCGACGCGGATGATCGATTCGGCGGTCACGTGCGCCGCCCTTCCAGCACGGCGAAGACGTCGTCGAGCGGCACCCCGACGCCGACGAGTCCGGCGAGGAGGTGGTAGATCAGGTCGGCGGCTTCGTTGGCCACCAGGTCGGGAGCGATGGTGCTGCGACCGAGTTCGAGGCAGACCTCGAAGGCCTCCTCCATGATCTTGCGCTGGTTGTATTCGGGGTCAGCGAGAAGCCGAGCGGTGTACGACTCGCTGGGATCGGCTCCGGCCCGCGACTGCAGGACGCCTTCGAGTTCACGGAGAATCATGGTGAAGGAGCATACGGGGCTCGCCAGCATCGACACCGGGCCTGACCAAACCGCTGGGTGCCCCGCCATCGAGGAGTCAGCCGGCATGAGCGACCTCTCGATGGTCTGAGCTCGTGCTCGATCCCTTGCCGATCGAGCGCCTGCTCGATGGATCGAGCACGTCGACGATTTTTCCGACCGGGCAAGTCCGCGCCGAGTCCCGTAGCCTTTGGCCCTGTGGGAACAGTGACAGCGGATGCCGCAATGACACCGGCGGCCTCGACACCGGATGCCGCAATGGCACCGGCGGCCTCGACACCGGCGGCCGTCAGCGACGAGGAACTGGCCGATCGCCTGCTCGATGCGTGCCGAGCAACCGGACCGATGGTCGTTGCGTTCTCCGGTGGGGTCGACTCGGCCCTGCTGGCCGTCGCCGCCCATCGAGCCCTTCCCGGTGAAGCCTGGCTCGCCACGGCCGATTCGGCTTCGCTCGCCGAAGGCGAACTCGAGCATTGCCGAGCCTTCGCCGCCGAATGGAACCTGCCCTGGCAGGCGGCCGCAACCACCGAGCTCACCGACGAGCGATACCTCAGCAACGCCGGCGACCGCTGCTTCTGGTGCAAATCAGCCCTGATGGACCAGCTCGAGCCGATCGCCGACGGGCGTGGCGCAACGGTGGTGCTCGGCGTCAACGTCGATGATCTCGGCGATCACCGCCCCGGCCAAGAGGCCGCGCGGGAGCGGGGCGCCCGCTTCCCCATGGTCGATGCCGGCTTCACCAAGGCACAGGTTCGCCAGTTGGCCAAGGCGTGGGGACTCGATGTCTGGGACCGGCCGGCCATGCCCTGCTTGTCTTCCCGCATCCCCTACGGAACCGCCGTCACGGTGCCGCTGCTCAGCAGAATCGACCGGGCCGAAGCCGCCGTTCGTGCGCTCGGCTTCCTCGACGTGCGTGTGCGCCACTACGACGACACCGCCCGCATCGAGCTTCCCGCCGCCGATCTCGTGCGAGCCGCCGGTCTGGCGAGCGAACTGGTCGCCGGAGTCACCGGCGCCGGCTACCGGTACGCCACCCTCGACCTCGCAGGGCTGCAATCGGGCAACCTCAACCGTGCCCTCATCGACAGCGCCGGCAGCCCCCGTGTCGGCTAGGTCGATCGAGCCCGATCACCATCTGGCGGCCGACGACGCCACCTTCGCTCGGCTCGACTTCGATCGGTCGAACCGCATCGATCTGCCCGAGGCCATCTACAGCCAGGGCAAGACCACCGAACAGGTCGACGCCATCGCCGAGCGCATGTTGGCCGGCGGCACCGACGCCGTGATCGCCACCCGGCTCACGCCGGAGCAGGCGATCGCCGTCGACCGACGCTCGCCGCAGGCAGCAGGCAACGGCATTCGCACCTGGCGGCACCGCCCGGCAACAGGCTTCTGCATCGCTGTCGTCTCGGCGGGCACCTCCGACCTTCCGGTCGCCGACGAGTGCCGTCTCACCTTGGCGGCCCTCGGCCACGACCCGTACGCCATCACCGACGTCGGGGTCGCCGGGCTCCAACGCCTCACCAGCGTCGTGCCCGACATCCAACGGGCCGACGCCATCGTCGCGCTCGCCGGCATGGAGGGCGCGCTGCCAACGGTGCTCGCCGGCCTGGTCAGCAAGCCGATCATCGCCGTTCCCACCTCGGTCGGCTACGGCGCTGCGCTCGAAGGTGTCACGGCGCTGTTGTCGATGATGGCCTCATGCGCTCCCGGCATCGCCGTCGTCGGCATCGACAACGGCTTCGGTGCTGCCTGTGCCGTGCACCGGATCCTCGCCTCGCGATGACCACACGAGCCCTGTGGATCGATCCGTCGTTCGGCGCGTCCGGCGACATGCTGCTCGGATCGCTCGTCGGACTCGGAGCGCCGCTCGACGCCATCGTCGACACGCTCGGCCGACTCGACGTCGACGGCTGGTCGATGACCGAGTCGACCGTGCTACGCAGCAGCCTCAGCGCCACCCGCGTCGAGGTCACGTCCGGTGCACGCGAACACGGTCGCCGATGGAGCACGATCGACCGACTGATCGCCACGGCACCACTGCCCGAGAAGGTGCGAGACGGCGCTCGGCGCACCTTCCGGCGGCTCGGCGAGATCGAGGCCGAAGCCCATGGGGTGTCGATCGACGAGGTGCACTTCCACGAGGTCGGGGCCGTCGATGCCATCGTCGACATCGTCGGGGTCTGGCTGGCCATCGACTTCCTGGCTGTCGACACGATCACCATCGGTCCGGTTGGCCTGGGCCACGGAACGGTGACGGGGGCGCACGGCATCCTCCCGCTTCCGGCGCCGGCCACGGCCATGTTGCTCGGCGGCGCACCCGTTCGATCGCTCGATGTCGCCATGGAGACGTGCACCCCGACCGGGGCCGCCCTGCTCGCCACCCTCGGGTCGTGGGGCCCGCTGCCCAGCGGTCGACTGATCGACTCCGCACGAGGCGCCGGCGGGCGAGATCCCGCACTCCCATCCCAACGTGATCACGGCCCACCTGCTCGAAACGCAGGTGGCCCAGGCCCGTTTGGGTGCCGACACCGTCAGCCCTGCCGAAGCGGCACTGGTCCTCGAGACGAACCTCGACGACGTGACGCCCGAAACCCTCGGCTACCTGATCGACCGCCTGATCGATGAGGGCGCAGCCGATGCATGGATCACGCCGATCGTCATGAAGAAGACCCGCCCTGCCCACCAGTTGTCGGTGCTGACAAGTCCGAAGCTGGCGCCGGCACTCCGCCGAATCATCAGCGCAGAGACGGGCACACTCGGCATCCGACAGACCCAGGCCGAGAAGTATCCGTTGAGCCGTTCGGTGGACGTCGTCGATCTGCTCGGTCACGAGGTGAGGATCAAGATCGGACCGCACGGGGCAAAGCCCGAGCACGACGATCTCGTGTCGGTCGCTCGTGCGACCGGCCAACCACTGCGATCACTCGCCATGCAAGCGCTTGCGCTTTGGCGTGACATTTCGCACGGCTGACGCCACACTGGACCCACCATGACCGCCGCCGCCGACCCCCAAACGCCAGCGCTCTCGCCAGAACAGGTCGAATTGCAGCGCCAAGTGGGGACCGCCTGGCGTGAGATCCGTCGTGGCGCTTCTGCCATTCGCATCAAGGATCTGTTCTACGGTGCCGGCTCCGAGGGCCTCGATCTCGCCCTCGCCGATGCCCTCAGCGTCTTGTGTCAGCAGGGACCGATGCGCATGGGCGAACTGGCCGAGGCGCTGCACATCACTCCCGCCTCGACCACCCGTGCCGTCGGCTGTCTGGTCGACAAGGGCTTCGTCGAGCGAGTGAAAGGTGCCGATGATCAGCGATCGATCGTGGTTTCCGCCACACCGGCCGGCACCGATCGCTACCTGAGGATCGCCGGGCGGATCCAGTCCGGCATCGGACAGATCCTGAGCGAGTTCGAACCGGACGAGCAGGTCTTGCTGGCCGACTTCCTCGGCCGCTTCGTGCGTTCGGTCGAGACGTACGTGGCCAGCGAAGACGCTCGCGGCGACGACCTCTCGTGAGGCGAGCGCCCTCGGCGTGGGGCGCAGTGTGACAAAAGGCGATCGATAGGCCAGAATCGGCCCCTGGCGATGCGACGCGGCATCGCGCTTCTTCCAAGGGGTACTCAATGAAGGCTGCTGTCCTCAACTCGATTCCGGGCCAACTCGACATCCAAGACGTCGAGATCGGCGAGCCGGGACCACGCGAGGTCCTGATCAAGACCGTCGCCGCTGGCCTCTGCCACAGCGATCTCCACTTCATGGAAGGCAAGTACCCCTATCCATGCCCCGCCGTGCTTGGCCACGAATCCGCCGGTGTGGTCGAGGCCGTCGGTTCGATGGTCCACTACGTACAACCCGGCGATCACGTGATCACCTGCCTGTCGGCGTTCTGTGGTCACTGCTCCCAGTGCACCGACGGCCACCTGTCGTTGTGCGAGAACAAGGCCACCGAACTCGTTCGCCAGCCCGGAGAAGACGCTCGCATCACCCGCAACGGCGAGACGGTCAATCAGTTCCTCCATCTTTCGTCGTTCGCCGAGTACATGCTCGTCCATGAGCAGGCGCTGGTGAAGATCCGCCCCGAGATGCCGCTCGACAAGGCAGCCCTCATCGGCTGCGGCGTCACCACCGGCCTCGGTGCGGTGTTCCGCACGGCCAAGGTCGAGCCCGGCTCGAGCGTCGCCGTCATCGGCGCCGGCGGCATCGGACTCGCGGCCATCCAGGGTGCCCGTATTGCCGGGGCCAACAAGATCATCGCGATCGACATGCTCGACTCGAAGCTCGAACTCGCCGAGAAGATGGGCGCCACCCACGTCATCAACGCCGGCAAGGAAGATGCCGTTGCCAAGGTGAAGGAGATCACCGAGGGCGGCGTGCACAACAGCTTCGAAGCGGTCGGCATGAAGCAGACCGCTGAACAGGCCTTCGCCATGCTGCGCAACGGCGGCCAGGCCACGGTGATCGGCATGATCCCGGTCGGCACCAAGGTCGAGGTCCACGGCCCCGACCTCCTCAGCGAGAAGACCCTCACCGGCTCCAACATGGGCTCGAATCAGTTCCGCACCGACATGCCTCGGTTCGTCGACATGTATCTCGACGGCCGCCTCCTGCTCGACGAGATGGTCTCGGCCCACATCAAGCTCGAAGACATCAACGCCGGGTTCGAGGAAATGAAGAAGGGCAGCGTCGCTCGCTCGGTCATCATGTTCGACTGATCAGCGATTAGGGGTCAGACCGCCAGAAGCGATCAGGGGTTCTGACCCCTGATCGCCTGGCCAGACGCGATGTTGCGAGCGTCAGGCGAGCAACTCGGTTCGTGAGCGGAGCGAACGGCGGGCACACTGGGCCCATGACCATGACCTACCGCCGTATCGGCCGCTCCGGGATCAAGCTGTCCACCCTTTCCTACGGATCCTGGGTGACCTTCGGAAACCAGCAGGAGTTCGATGACGTCCTCACCACGATGCAGACCGCCTGGGACGGCGGCTGCAACTTCTTCGACAACGCCGAGGCGTACGCCGGCGGCAAGTCGGAGGAGCTCATGGGTCGTGCCTTCGCCGAGCTCGGCTGGGCCCGCGAGACCTTCGTGGTATCGACCAAGTTCTACTGGGGGATCGTCGACAACCCGAACACCAAGTTCACCCTCAACCGCAAGTACCTGATGCAGGCAATCGACCGCTCGCTGGAGCGGTTCCAGCTCGACTTCGTCGACCTCGTGTATTGCCACCGTGCCGATCCCGACACCCCGATCGAAGAGACGGTGTTCGCCATGCACGACATCATCTCGTCGGGCAAGGCGTTGTATTGGGGCACCTCGGAATGGTCGGCCGACGAGATCCGAGCGGCCTGGGAGATCGCCGAACGGCACCACCTGCACAAGCCGATCGTCGAACAGCCCGAATACAACCTGCTGAAGCGGCGCCGTGTCGAGAACGAGTACGCCCGCCTCTACGAAGATCTCGGTATCGGCACCACCATCTGGAGCCCCCTCGCTTCGGGCATCTTGACCGGCAAGTACTCGAGCGGCATCCCCGAAGACAGCCGGGCCGCCACGGCCAATCTCGGTTTCCTGACCGACCGGTTGAGTGATGCCGACATGCTGGCCAAGGTCGACCAGCTGACGCCCATCGCCAAGGATCTCGGCTGCACCCAGGCGCAGCTGGCGCTGGCGTGGTGCACCCTCAACCCGAACGTGTCATCGGTGATCACCGGCGCCAGCCGAGTGTCGCAGGTCATCGAGAACTTCGAGTCGCTCGCCGTTGCCGACGCCATCACGACAGAACAGCGAGAACAGATCGAGGCGATCTTCCCCGTCTGAGTGTCCCCTCAGTTCCCGCCGATCGGGACACCCTTGGGTGCCACCCGGTCGGCGGCGGGCGCCGCCGGTTGCGCAGCCGGCTCGATGCCGTCGTAAACGTAGGCCGGCTCTCGGATGCCCTGACCGGCGAGCTGTTCGAGCAGGACATAGGCGCCCATCGCCACCATGGCGACGAAGCCCATCACGCCGAGCGTCTGGCGTAGACCGATGGCTTCGGCCAGGATGCCGAGTGGTGCGGCTGCCATGCCGAACCCGGCGAAGGAGAGCTGCATCAACGACTGCACTCGTCCCTGGTGTGCCTCGTCGGCCATGCCGAGGGCCAGAGTGTTCGACAACGACTGGTAGGCGTTGGTCATCACACCGATGCCGGCGGTGACGACCATCGCCACCCACAGGTTGGGAGCCAGGCCGAGCAGCATCACGCCGCCTCCGAAGCCGAACCCGGCCAGGATCATCATCAACCGTGCGACGGGTGAATCGGCTCGCCGAGCGACGGGGGCGAAGGCCGCGACGGCGCCGATGGCACTCGCGGTGCTCATGAGACCGACTGAGCCTTCGCCGAGGCCGAACTCGCCCTCGACCAGGGCCGGCATGAAGGCCACATAGTTGAAGCCGAACATGATCACGAAGAGCGACGACAAGACCATGCGTCGCAGCGGCGGTCGGGCGGCCACGTATCGGACACCATCGGCGATGTCGAGGAAGGGATTCCGCTTGGTGGTCATCGCCGGAGCGATGTTCGGGAGCCGCATCATCATCAGCAGGCTGACGATCGAGAACACGCCGGCGACGAGATAGGTGTTGCCGATCCCGAAGAAGGCAACGCCGGCCAGCGCGCCGGCCAACGATGGAGCGAAGATCCTCGTGCCGTTCATCGACAGCATGGAGAGCGAGATGGCGTTGCCGAGCTGATCGCGGCCGACGAGATCTCGCGTGAACGCCGTGCGCGCCGGGCCGAAGAAGCCGAAGGCGCTTCCCTGGGCAACGGCGGCGATCAACAACATCCAGAAGGTCTCCCGCTCGGTGACCACGGCGATGCCCATACCCATCGCCGCAACGGCGATGAGCACCTGGCTGCCGATCAGCACGGCACGCTTGGGCAATCGGTCGGCGGCCACACCACCGAGCGGGGTGGCGATCAGCATCGAGAGCCCGAAGCAGAGGTAGACCTGGCCGAGTGCTGCTTCGGACTCGGTGAGATCCCAGGCGAGCAGACTCCGCAGCAGGAACTGCATCTGGACGGCCATGAAGGAGAACAGCCCACCCCACCACAGGACCTTGTACTCGGGATTCTTGAGCGAGCTGAACGCCTCACCCTTTGGCTCATCGCTCGATCGACGACGTCTGACCTTCGACATAGTTCGAGAGTCTAAGTGCCTGAGCGTCTCTCATGCGACTCGGGCGACGATCAGATCACACGGCGGCGCTCACCTCGACCGGCACGCCGTTGAGTGCGATGTTGCCGCTGACCGGATCGAGGAAGTACTCATCGGTCAGCACGTTGGTGTTCACACCTGCGTAGTCGCTGGCGACGGCGAGCTGCACGTCGGGCAGGTTCTGTCCGAATCCGTGGGGGATGCTGACGACACCCGGGCGAATGCCCTCGGTGATCTCGGCGGCCAGGGACACCTCGCCGACCCGTGAGGTCACGGTGGCCATCGCCCCATCGTCGATGCCCAGCCGGGTGGCGTCATCGGGATGCAGCTGCATGGTGCAGCGATTCTTGCCCTTGGTCAGCACCTTGATGTTGTGCATCCAGGAGTTGTTCGACCGAACGTGGCGTCGCCCGACCAACACCATCGACTGGGTCCAGTCACGCGCGAGCGAAGCGTCGAGCCGTGCCATGTCGGTGACGAGCACCTCGGGGGCCACCTCGATCAGACCGCTCGGCGTGCGCAGCAAATCGGGAATCCGGTCGCCCTCGAGCTCGCCGAGGTCGACACCGTGCGGGTTCGCCTCGAGCTTGGCCAGGGTGAGCCCATCGGGATCAGCACCGAAGCCCTCGCCGTAGGGACCGGTGCGCAGGAGGATGTCGAGCAAGCGTTCCGGACCGACGCGAGGCGTGCCTTCGGCGTCGACGAGTTGCGCCATGAGTTCTGCCGGGTCACGACCATGCACCTTGCCGAAGGTGTCTCGGGTGAGGCTTGCCAGCATCCCCTCGGCCATGGCCTGGTCCATCTCGACCGTGATCGCAGTGGCGTCGTCGCCCACGGCCGGTTGCCCGGCAACCACGGCGGCGAGGCGCAACATGATCTCCCACTCGGTGAGCTGCCCCTCGGGCAGCGGAAGCACGGCCGGTGAGTAGTTCGCAACGTTGTGCACGGCGAAGTTGAGCAGCGCGAGGTCATAGTGCGACTTCTGCAGCGCCGAGGGTGGAGGCAGGATCACGTCGGCATGGCGAGTGGTCTCGTTGATGTAGGGGTCGATCGCCACCATGAAGTCGAGGCCGGCGATGGCCGCATCGAGACGACCGAAGTTCGGGTTCGATGACACGGGGTTGCCACCAACCACGATCATGGCCCGCACCTGACCCTCGCCGGGTGTTTCGATCTCTTCCGGCAGGGCGCTGACCGGGAACTCGCCGAACGCCTTCGGCCACTTTCCGACCCGTGACACGGAGCGGCCGAGGCTGAGGCCCCGCCCGACGCGGGGAGCGCCCTTGGTGGAGGGCTGCCCGGTGGCACCCTTCGAGAACATCGCCCCGCCGACACGGTCGAGGTTGCCGCTCAACAGGTTCACGACGTCGACCAACCACGAGGCGAGCGTTCCGAACTCCTGGGTGCAGGTGCCGATTCGTCCATACACCGCTGCGGTTGGCGCATTGGCGAGTTCGTGGGCCAGCGACCGAATGACCTCGGCCTCGAGGCCGACGGTGG
Organism: uncultured Acidimicrobiales bacterium; assembly: GCA_963698395.1. Taxonomy (GTDB): domain Bacteria; phylum Actinomycetota; class Acidimicrobiia; order Acidimicrobiales; family SZUA-35; genus JBBQUN01. The sequence continues at coordinate 170,171 of CAVOQQ010000002.1, read as the reverse complement.
CAGCGACCGACTCGGGTGTGTAGGCCGCGAGCAGTGCGGGAAGCTGATCGAGGCCGTTGCAGTAGGGTGCGAGGCGATCGGTGTCGGCCAGCCCCTCGACGATGAGCGTGTTGGCGATCGCTGCCAGCAGGTGGGCGTCGGTTCCAGGCCGAATGGCCAGGTGCTGATCGCTCTTTGCTGCGGTCTCGCTCAGACGTGGATCGACCACCACGTAGCGGCCACCCCGTTCCTGCAGACGCTCCAGTCGACCGGGAAAGTCGGGGGCGGTGCAGAGCGAGCCGTTCGACGCATAGGGGTTCGCGCCGAGCATGAGCAAGAAGTCGGTGCGATCGAGGTCGGGCACCGGGACCGTGACCGAACCGAACATCAATCCGGCCGAGATCTCCTTCGGCCGCTGATCGACCGTGGAGGCCGAGAAGATGTTGCTGGTGCCGACGGCCTTGATGAGGGTTCGGTTGTAGAGCAGCGGCGCCACGCTGTGGGCGCCCGGGTTGCCCAGATACATGGCGCAGCTGTCGCGACCGTGCTCGGCCAGCACCGGCAGGAGACCGGCCTCGATGGCGGCGAAGGCCTCGTCCCACGAGACCTCGACGAAGACGCCGTCTTGTTTGACCATCGGCGCCCGCAGCCAGTCGGGATCGTCGTGCAACTTGCCGATGGCCGAACCCTTCGGACACAGGAACCCGTTGGAGAACACGTCATCTCGATCGCCGCGGACGAGCGTCGGCTGACCATCGGTCAGCGTGATCTCGAGGCCGCAACCGGCCTCGCACAACGGGCACGTGCGATAGGCCTTGGTCTTGATGGCAGCCGAGTCGGTGTTCTTGCCCGAGTCGGTCTCTTTGGTGCGTGTCATGGGGTCCCCTTTGCGAACGTGCGCTCATCCTTGCAGGATTTGGCTCCCCCGTCGTAGCCAGTGAGTCGTGGCCAGTGAGTCGTGGCCAGTGAGTCGTGACCCGTCAGTCGTAGCTGGCTTCGAGCCACCACTGTTGATGTTCGACGACGAGGAGGTGGGCGGTCGCATCGGCGAGGACGACCTGGAATCGGGCACGGCGACGCTGATTGGCCCGATCCCACCAGCGGTCTTCCATCGGCCAGGGACCAGCCCACGCCTCGATGACGTGTCGCTTTCGATCGATCGTGACCATGGCCGGCTCACCCGACGCCTCTCCCCTGCCGTTGACCATGATGGGACGGCCGAGCCGATCGACCACCTCGACGGCCACGGGTTCGACGAGCACCTTGGCCGGGCTCGGTTTCGGCAGCTGTCCGGGCCACGGTTCGTTCACCCATGTCGACCGGGTGGCCGGCCGAGCCTCGCCGAGGTCGACCGCTGCCGCGGGAATCAACACGATCTGTTCACCGGGGCTGCGACCGCCGCGCCACTCCGGCACCGAGACGGCGTCGGACCCCATGATCGACTGGAGACGGGCAACGACCCGCGACACATCATCGGCTCGCTCGGCACGACCACCCCAGAAACCCAACTGGCGACCGGTGGCCGGCACCACCTGATCGGGAATCAGGGTGAGTCGGGCGATTCCCGAGGATGGCGTCCGGTGTTCGTGCAACCAGCCGTCGAGCTGCCAGCGTGCCCGCTCGGCCAGCGCAGCAGCCGAGAGGGCGCCCTCGTGCCGCCACAATCGACAGTGGATTTCACCGCCTTCGGTCTCGGCCTCGATGGCAACACGAATACACGCCAACCCCTCGGCGCCGAGGTGGGCATGGAGTTCGTCGGCCAGTGCCTTGGCGGCGAAGGCTGCGGTATCGATCCGCTCGGCCGGCGGTTCGAACTCCCACGTGACTGCCAAGTCGGCCGCCGGCTTGCGGAGATCGGGCGGGTGCTCGTCTTCCCCACGAGCCAGACGATGAGCCTGCTGACCTTCGCGACCGAAACGGCCGACGACATCAGCCGGCGACAGGGCGGCAAAGAGCCCGAGCGTGTCGAGTCCAAGCCGCTGGAGGACATCGGTGAGTGGTGGCTGGTCGAGCGCCGTGATCGACAGAGCAGACAGGAACTCGGCACTACCACCGGCCGGCACGATCACCGCACCCGTTCGAGCATCGGGCAGACGAGCCGCCAACCGTGCCGCGAACACCCCATCGGCCACGCCGAGGCGCGCATCGCCACGAGCCGTGAGCACGGGCTGCACGACCTCGTGGACCCGGTCGCAGAGTGGTTCCTCACCACCGAAGAACCGAGCCGGTCCACGTGTGGGGAAGCCAACGAGACCGGGGCCCGAGACCTCGACGCTCGGCGTGATCGCCTCGAGCGCTGCTGCCACCGGCTCGAAGAGCCGGGCCTCCCGATCGACGTCTCGCTCGAGAACGGCGAGATCGGGACAGCGCCCCTGGGCATCGCGACGCCGCTGACCCACCGCCACGCCCTCGGAGCGAGCGGCCGCCGAGGCAGCCACCACTCGATTGGCGACGAACACCGCTGCCGGTTCCTCTGGCGGCACACCCCAGGCCACCACCGGCCAGTCAGGGCACCACACCACCATCATCCGCGTGGCGGTCATGTCTGTTGGGAGAACCGCAGGACCGAGGCGAGTGGGGGACGGGCAGACCCAACCGCGAGACGGCCATCGGGGCCGGGCAGGGTGACGGTGACCGACCGGGTGCGGGCATGGGCCCGCCGACCGCTTCCCTCGACCGTGACGACCCGCTCGCGCAGATACCCATGCCCCCAGCCCAGACCGTCCCAGTCGGAGTCGTTGCTGGTGGCCAGCACGACATCGGCCGCTTCTGGCCACTGGGCCCCACCGTCGAGATGGAACAGCAGCGATTCCTGCTCACGGGCGCGAGCCACGAGACGACGAGCATCACGCCGCCCGACCTTGGCGGTTGGCGCAACGGCCACGATGTCGACGGCCTCGAGCAGGGCAGCGATGACCGTGGCCCACTGGGCCGTGCCGGGAGTCTCGACGACGAGCACCCGATCGAGGCGAACGCCGAGCTCGGCTGCCGCCACCAGGTGGAGGTCAGGGACCCCGACCACGGCGAGCCACCCTTCGGCACCGAGCGCTTCCGCCCACATGGCCATGGCCAGTGACCACGAGCCCGGCCCCTTCACCATCACGTCGACCCCACGGGGCAGACCACCCCAGGGAAAGAGCGGAGCCAGCGGTTCGGGGACCGGCACCGTGCGTTGCCCAGCCAAGGTGACCGGCTTGATCTTGGCCAGAAGGTCGGGATCGAGTTCCGGCCGCTCTCGACCGGGCAGCAAGGCCGGTGCAAGACCGGACTTGGCAAGACCGGACTTGGCAAGACCGGACAGTCCAGGATCAGACAGTCCAGGATCAGACAGTCCAGGATCAGACAGTGTTTGGCTCGACAGTGTGTGAGAAAGAGCAAGCCCGGCCATCTCGCCAGTATCGAACACTTGTTCGCTTTTCACAACCTGGCACCAAGAACGTGCCGCATCTGTCGGCCCTGAAGCCCATGCCTGCCATCTGTCGGCCCTCGAGCTCAGTTTCGGGCCCGAGAGCCGACGGTTCGTGAACTTGGGCTCGAGCGCCGACGGTTCGTGAACCAGCTGGGGTTCAGAGACGGCCCGGGTCAGAGACGGAGGAAATGGGTGCCTTGGTTGATGAAGTTGCGCTCGAGGCGCTCGAGATGATCGTCGTCGGTTGCGACCCCTACCACGGCGCCGCCGGATCCGGCGAACGTGGCCGGAGCATCGAGCTCACTCGCCAGGTCGATCAGGGCGACCTGACGCTCGGGCAGCGGACCCAGTCGACGCCGCAGTGCCATGTTGGTGGCGACGAGTTCGCCGAACCGCTCGTGGTTGTGCCAGCGCAAGGCAGCCCGCCCCTCGACCACCAGCGCCGCCAGCTCCCGCATCGTGGTGCGAACCATCGGATCGCCGGCGTCGAATCGGGCTCGCAGGGTGCCGTGATACGAACCGCTCGGCTCGGCCGAGGCCGGGAGATAGGCGAGAAAGAGCGGCGGCAGCAACGATGGGTCCATCATCTCGTAGTGCCCATGGGCCACACCGAACCGAGGCTCGGTGGTCATGTTGGCAAAGTCCATCGCCACCAGTCCCCCGTGCGTCTGCACCACCCGGTCCTGCAGCCCGGCGGCGATGCCGAGTTGTTCGGTCTCGGCTCGCAACGCGAGCGAGGCCAGCACCTCGTTGGGAATGACCAGGCCGGTGTAGGTCATGAGACACCGCATCGTGGCCACGACCAGCGCCGACGAGCCCGCCAGTCCTACCTGTCGCGGAATCGTGGTCTCGTAGCGAAGCTCGAAGTCTTCGGGTTGGCGAACCACATGCCCCTTTGCCGTCAACCCGTCGGCTTGCATCCCGTTGGCCTGCAGGCCCCGAGCAACATCGATGAACGTCCGCACTGCCGCCGCCAGCACCTGGGTGCCGGTGCCATAGCCAAACCGGTCGATGCGGTCCGCCATTTCGGCGCTGTTGTACCAATGCGGGCGGTCGTCGTCATTGGGTACCAGGGTGATGCCACGACGATCACGGGTCCCCCCGGTGGGAACCAGCGTGACCGTGGCCGCAAACGCCTCGAGGGCGAGTCCGAGGGTGCGACCGCCATAACCATCAGAAGGATTGCCGAGCAGCCCGACTCGGGCGGGCACCCGTGCGGTGATCACCTCGGACGTGGCCGATTCGACCAGATCACGGCTCGCCGCCGGCTCGGCAGTCGACTCAGACGTTGAACGATTCCTCAGTGGGGACTTCCACGCCTGGACGGTAGTAGGTGTAGAGATCGCGGATCACGTCGCCGAGGCCATCGGCGGTTCCGCCGGCGGCGAGCACCACGGTGACGGTCTGGGCGTAGATGTGCACTTCGTCGACCTGGCCGGTTTCGAAGAGCTTGCCGGCGAGGAGGTCTGGCGGGCGGTGACCGTAGATGGCCTGGTCGTGGTAGTACCGCTCATGGCCCATGCCGGTGAAGGAACGGTTGGTCTCGAAGCGCACGATGCCGTGGCGGCTCGACGCTTTCTGGATCACACTCACAGGTTCACCCATAACGGGGGCGAGCGTACCAACTCCGCGCTCGCTTGGGCGAAACCTCAGGCCAACTCATGGGCGAGGATTCGTTGACGCTGACCGTTGATGACCCAGGCGCTGATGGCGATGGTGCCCAGTGCCAGGGCCGCGTGCACCACCTTGAAGCCGACGCTGTGATCGTTGAACATCGTGTTGACACCCCGGATCGCCCACCAGACACTGCCGAAGGCAGCCAGGCCGAGGCTGAGCCGGATCGCCAGCATGCGCAATGCCGGGTTGTTCTGCACCAGGCTCAGTCCAGCGAGGGCGATCGCCGCGAGCACGAAGATCACCGAGATCCCGAGTTGCCAGGTCTTGCTCCAACCCGCCAGCTCGGTGTCGGCAAGCACGTTGCGGACACGGGTGAACCACAACAGCAGGGTCCATGCGCCGAGTGCGAGTCCAGGTACGTAGAAGCGGTTCATCCGAAGTCCTCCGGTTTGATCGAACAGTCGGCCAGCAAGGCCTCGAAATCGGCGAGTGCTCCACCAACGAGCGGATCACCGAGCAGGATGGCGGCTGCGTCATCGCCGAGGCCTTCGATCAGGCAGGCAGCCTGCTCGTTGGTGAGCCCGAGCTCTGTGGTGAGCAGTTGGGTCAAGGTGGCGTCGTCGATCGATGGGTCTGGCGTTCCCGTCGAGCCCCCGGGGTGCACGAGCGCATCGAGTTCGGCGGCGGTGAACGGCTGCGGCGCATCGATATCGGCGCGACCGGGCAGCAGGCCGCACTCGGTTGCGAGGAAGGCGTCGAGCCGATCGGTTGCCGCGCTCGCCTCGGGGTCGCTGTAGTCGGAGAAGAGGAGTGTGTCGAGCTGATAGTCGTTCGCCGCCAGCTCGGCGTCGAGCGCTTCGTATCCGGCGATGACCGCCTCGATCTCGGGCTCGATGTCGGCCGGAGCCTTGTCGGCGAGCACCCGGAGCTGATCGGTGGCGACCTCGAGGAACGCCGGCGCCTTTGCCGGGTCGGCAAGGTCGACCGCCACGTCGTTCTGGAACGTCTGGAGCGCCTCGGCCTGCTGGCAGAAGGTTCGATCTTCTTCGGCAGCGTCGACCGCGCCGACCGCTGATCCACTCGACGAGCAGCTGCTCACCAACCCGACCGTCGCCATGATCACCAACACCGAGGATCGCCGCATCAGCCGCATCAGAAGAGCTCGATCTGTCCGCCGGGTCGCAGGCGCCGACGATCGGTCCATGACAGCGAATCCATGAAGGCCCACGAGCGCCGGTGGATGGCGGTCGGGCCGTAGCCCTGGAGCGCCATCCGATGTTTCGGGCAGGGGTAGCCCTTGTTGTTGTCGAAGTTGAACGCCGGATAGTGCTCGGCGGCTTCGCGCATCATGCGGTCGCGGGTGACCTTGGCGAGGATCGAGGCGGCAGCGACCGACAGGCACTTGGCGTCGGCCTTGATCAGCATCGTGGTGTTGCGGTGGCCGACGAAATCCCACTTGCCGTCGAGGATGACCGCGTCGGGCTCGAGCTGGAGACCGGCGATGGCTCGCCGAGCGGCCAGACGTTGCGCCGCCGACATCCCGAGCTCGTCGCACTCTTCGAAGCTGGCATGCCCAACCGCCCACGCCGCAGCCCAGTCGGTGATCCGATCGAACAGACATTCACGCTCGGATTCGGTGAGTTGCTTGGAATCTCGCAGCTTGTAGATACGACGATCCTGCGGGGCAACCACCGCACCGATCGTCAGTGGTCCCGCCCACGCGCCGCGGCCGACCTCGTCGATTCCCACCACGATGGTGTGACCCTTGGCCCACAGCTCGCGCTCCTCGGACAGGCCGGGAGCCTGGGCCTTGAGCGCCTTGCGAAGTTTCGGAACCGTGGCGGCAGCCATCGGCTCGAAACTAGCAGCGGCATCGCTCGACCCAGCCGCGCTCGGGTCGCCACGCTCGTGCCCGGATGCCTTTCACGATCGGCGCGGCAATGCGCTCTCGAGCATGGAGCGGAAGGTGGGGCACTCCAGCGGATGCGGGGCGGTGCACTCGAGCGCGTGTTCCAACCCGGTGATGGCAGCGTCGAGTTCGCGGCGGCGTTCGTGCAACTCGTCGAGCTTGGCGGCGAGCAGGTCTTTACCCTGGTCGAATGCCTCAGGTTCCAGGAGGTCGACGACCTCGGCCAGTCGGAAGCCGCTTCGCTGCGACACCACAATGGCGGCGATCCTCATCACCACGTCGGGGTCGTATTGCCGACGCAAGCCCGAGCGGGCTGCCGGACGAATCAGCCCCTTGCGTTCCCAGAGGTGCAAGGTGGAGACCGGCACGCCCGTTCGTTCGACCACCACGCCGATGTCGAGCAACCCGTTGGGGGTAGTGGGCACTGGATCATCAGGCACGGTTGGCGACCTCCCGGCGCACGGTCGTGCGCCCGAACCAGCGGCGCACACGACGACGGTAGCCGTCGTAGGAATCGCCAAAGGTCTCGACCATGCGCTGCTCCTCGAACGGGATGTACCACGCCTGCGCAGCGGCGACGAACGCTACGGGGCCAACGAGAGCAAACGGCGCGGCCAACAACCCGGCGGCTCCGAGCAGGAGCAAGACGAAACCGAGGTACATCGGATTGCGAGACCATGCGAAGGGCCCGGAGACCACGAGCGCATCGGGATCATCGAACGTCTTGATGTTGGTGCCGACGCGGGCGAAGAGCGCACTCCCGTTCGCTGCGAGGGCGGCGCCGGCGACGGAAAGGGCCGCCCCGACGGTGCGTGCCGGCCATCCGGCGACCGGTGCCAGGGGGTCGACCAGACGGATCGCCACCATGGCGAGTAACAAGAGACCGACGAGTTTGGGTGGAAGAAGTGTTTGCATACACCGAGTCGAGCACCTCAACCATGATCGAGGTCAAGGCTCAGTCGAGCAGCGCCTCGAGGTCGGCGGCCAGCTGCGGGCGAGTGACTTCGGGTGACCAGATGATGCGGAGGTCGCCGTTGGGGTCGATTCCCATCAGGCTCGCCGTGTGGTCGACGGTGTAGCCCGTCTCGACGTCACCCTCGCCGTAGGCGTAGTACACCCCGTATTGGGTGGCGACCTTGTCGACCGCCGGCAGTTCGGCCCCGGCACCGAGGAACGTGGGGTCGAACGAGCCGACGAAGGAGCCGAGCAGGTCGAGGCGGTCACGAGCAGGATCGACCGAGACCATGATCAGCTGCACGTCATCGGCCGCGTCGGCCGGCATCAGGTCGAGGGCAGCTGCCACGTCGCTCAACGCCGTCGGGCACACGTCGGGACAGTTCATGTAGCCGAAATACATGATGACGACCTTCCCCTCGAACAGCGAGAGGTCGGCTGGTCGGCCATCGGAAAGCGTCAGCCCGTCGAGGGCCGGTGCGGCCTCGGTTCCCTGAAGGATCGAACCGGCGTAGAGGTGGGGTTGGAAGCGATTCAGCGCGAGCCGCCCCAATCCGACGACGAGCGCGGCAACGATGAGGCCGCCGATCAAGAACTTGGGCCAGCGAGATCGAGGCCGTGTGATCTCTGACGGCGGCGTCGGGGCGGGGGTATCGAGCATGGCAGTCATGGCAATCGACTCTCAGGGGTAGCAGAGGAACAGGTGGGCGGCCTCGTAGGCGAAGGCACCGGCACCGCTGGCATAACGGATCTCGGCGCCCAGGAGCCCGAGGTGACGGGCGAGCTTGTCGCCGTCATCGGACAGTGTCTGGTATTTGTAGTCGCCGCGGACGACGCCCCAACCATCGACGATCACGTAGCCACCGTCGTACACGATCGAGCCGTCGCCTTCGGTATCGAAGTAGCGTTTGAAGCCCACGCCGACGAGGTTCTCGATCTGGGTCTCGGTGCCTCCGACCCAACGCCACGACTCGCCGTCGGCACCGCTTGCGTCGGCAGCCGCCTGCAGTTGTGCCGGGGTGGCATCGGCGTCCAATGCAATCGTGACGAGCCGAACGTCGACCTCGGTGAGGTTGGGATCGAGTGCGATGTTCTCCTGCACGGACCGCAGGGTGTCGGCCGTCTCCATGCAGCGGTCATCACACTCGAGCGAGCTGAAGCTGTAGAGCGTCACCGACCCGCGGGTGGTCTCGCTGGTGAACAGATCACCAGATTGGTCGATCACCCCGAAACCGGGGGCAAGGCGGATCCGCGGCAGCACGGTGATCGGCTGGAAGATGGCGAAGGCCATGGCACTTGCGATGATCAGGACCAAGGCCCCGATCGCCGCCTTGGCCCATCGGGGCAGAATGAAGCCATGACTTTCGCTCGTCGCGCCCGCACCACCGTTGCCGCCCTCGCCCTGGGGGCCGGGTTGTCCATCGGTCTCGGATCGTGTGCCTTCCCCGGTGATTCCCTGGAGGACGGGGAGGGCATCGTCGGCGTCTACAGCGTCAACGGGATCGATCCCGGCGGCGTCGAGTACTCCGGGACGGTCACCATCGTTGCCACCGACCAACCCAACATCTACGGGATGGAGTGGCTCGTGACCGGCGGCATCCACGAGGGCGTCGGACGACTGATCGGCAACACGCTCACCGTCGAGTGGAACACGACCGCCTCGGCCATCGAGCTCACCGAGGGCACCGCCGTCTACACCATCGACGAAGACGGCAACCTCACCGGCGAGCGCGTCACCCTCGGCCAAGACGGCGTCGGCACCGAGGAGATCTTCCCGGAGCCCTGAGTGTGGGAGCCCTGAGTGTGGGAGCCCCGAACGTGAGGATGTCATTCTCCGGTTCCTGTCTCTCCGGTCAGGCTCTCCAGGTAGAGCACCAGGGCATCGAGATCTTCGGCGCTGAGACGCTCGTCGTAGAACGGCAGCATCTGACCTGCACGGTAGCCACCGACGATGTAGGCGTCGGGATCGAGAATCGATTGGCGTAGGTACGCATCGGCATCGAGTCCGGCGACGGTCTCGCCTGCTCGCGTGCCGATACCGGCGAGGCTGGGCCCGATCCCGTTGTCGCCAGGCTTGATCGAGTGGCAGATGCCACAGCCCCCACGGTTGTTGTCCTCGAAGACCTCACGGCCGTCGGCGACCCCGGGAGGCGCCGGCTCGTCGACGGCTTCGATGACCAATCGTTGCCCGGCGCCGATCGATGCGTTGCCGTCGAAGAGCACCGTTGGGGTGTTCGCACCCTCGTGCAACACGACCGCGATGCGGTGGTCGCCGGGGTCGGCGGCAACGTCGACCAATCCGACGGCGGTGTCACCGGCGGTCGAGACGGGCTTGCGTGCCACCGACTCACCGTCGATCAAGACTTCGACGTCGACGTCGGCACCCAGCACACCGGTCGGCTCGACCTGCCCGAGAAGTTGGAAACCGGGCTGATGGTCGACCACGACTCTGACGGCCGCCTCGTCGTCGCCTGCGTGGAAGGGTGCCCAGGTGGAGAGCGCTACGAGGAAGACCGATACGCCAACGAGGACGGCAGCTGCCACCGCGCCACGTTTGGCCGAGGGGAGTTCGTTGACATCGGCCGACGGGTGCACCCCGGGGTGTTCGATGGCCGCACGAAGGTCGAGCGGGCTGACGAAGTCTTCCGTGGCGACCCCGGCGTACTTCTTGGGGACGTGCGGCGCTCGTTCGGACTGCAGCCGCTCATCGGCAATGACGTTGCCGATGCCGTAGGCACAGTCACCGGGAGCGCAGCCGACGATCTGGACACCGGTGGCACCGGCATTCATCAGTGATCCCACCGCCTGCGGATGCACCATGCCGGTGCAGGAGACCTCCACGATCTTGGGTTGCTGGTCACCCGAGCCCGACACCCCGATCGCCACCGGAGTGGCCGCGAGGTCGAGTCCGGACTGGTGGACGTGTCGTTGGCAGGCGATCACGACGGCCTGGCCTTCGGGATCGACGGTCTCGGGAGCGACGAAACCGGGAAGTTCCATCGCTCCGAACGAGCAGGAGCCGATACAGATGCCGCACCCGACGCAGGCCGCTGCGTCGACGACGGCGATCGACCCGCGGCGTGATCCCTCGGTTTCCGCAAGCGAAAGCGCTTGATAGGGGCAGTCGATGACACAGAGATCACAGCCGGTGCAGGCGTCGTCGTCGATGGCGACGACCGGGGTCTCGTGCCCGAGGAGTCGAGGGATCGCCGCAACGAAACCGAGCACGACGACCAACACGCCGAGCACGAGCCACGGCGAGACCGACAGCAACGGCGGCAACAGGAACATGATGAATGGATCGAGCGGCACGTCGACCGCGGCAACCGAGAAGTCGGCGGGTTCGAGCATGCCGACCGGCAGAGCGATGCCGGCGATCACGAGCGCCGCGATCATGACGGCGCTCCAGTGCCTCGGCGGGAGCCACGGCAACCTACTGCGGCGTAGGTGACGCCAGGTGAAGTAACCGATCACCACGGTGAGTCCGATGTGAGCGAACCAGATGGCGAGCATCACACCCGAGCCATTGCCGGCGTCGGGGCCGACGAGCGAGCGGACAACGAAGGCCGAGCCGGCGCCGGTGGAGCCGAGCATTCGATTGAAGGCCTCGGTGAGTGCCTGTGCCCGCTCGTCCCAGATCAACCAATAGCCGGTGACACCGGCCAACCACACCAGTACGAGCGCTGCCAGACCGGTGAGCCAGCGATGGCTTCGAGGCCCGGAGAAGCGAGACGCTACGAAGATTCGCCAGGCGTGGATCACGGTGGTGAGCACCATGCCGGCGGAGGCGAACCGGTGAATGGCACGAGCCGTTCGTTGGATCGGATGGTCCTCCATCTTGACGACGGCGTCGTACGACGCCTCGAAACCGAACTCGTAGAAGAGCGTGATGTAGAGGCCCGTCACGATCACGACCGCCAACAACACCACCGAGATGGTGCCCGCGTGCGGGAGGGGATCGAGCCGACTCGATCGCACGACCGAGCGGACGGGCCGCTCGGCCTTCAGCGAAACGCGTTCGAGTGATTCGGTGATGCGCACCAGAGCACTAGTAGGCGCCGGGGAAACCCGGGGCGTTGAGGTTCATGTTGATGATCTGGTCGACCAGCTGCGGGCCATAGGCGATGACCAGGAGCAGGCCGGCACCGATGAGCCATGGCTTGAACGTGTCGAGCCACACCGGCGTGAGCTGGGCGCTACGCAGACTGTCGGCGATCGGCATGGTGGGCAGCTCCGACGCATCGACCTTCGGGCCGAGCATCGTCTTGGCCATGCCGAAGATGTAGATGGTGGCCGAGACGAGCAGGATGAACCCGCCGATCGAGACCCGCATGAGGTGGCCGTTCCACTCTTCGGGCACGTACAGCGCATCACCCAACGGCGTGCGACGAGGTGCTCCGAGCAGGCCGACCACGTGCATGGCGTTGGAGAAGATGATCATGCCAACGAACCAGGTCCAGGTCTGGATGAGTGCCCACTTCTGACTCCAGAGCTTGCGCCCGGAGAGGTAGGGAACCATCCAGAAGGTGATACCCATGAACGACATCGTGACGGCCGAGGCAACGGTCAGGTGGAAGTGACCGGGCACCCAGGCGGTGTTGTGGATCACCAGGTTGATGTTGTACGAGGCGTTGGTCAGGCCGCCGATGCCGCCGAACATGAAGAGCAGACCGGCCAACAGCTGGGTCGCCACCGATGGGTCGCTCCACGGCAGTGCTCGAATCCAACCGATCATGCCGGTACCGCCCCGTTTCCGGGCGCCATACTCGAGCGAAGCAACAACGGTGAAGAGGGTGAGGGTCGAGGGGAAGAAGACCGAATAGGTCAGAAGAGCGTGGATGAACTTCCACGTCTGGGGAACACCCGGATCGGTGAACTGGTGGTGGAACCCGACCGGAACCGAAACGATGAGGAACATCCAGAACGCAGAGGCGAGCCAGCGAGTCGCTGAACAGCTTGCCACCAACCTGCTTGGGCAGCATGCCGTACCACGAGGTGTAGGCGGGCAGCAGCCAGAAGTACACCAGCGGATGGCCGGTGAACCAGAAGTAGGTACGAGCAAGCTCGGGGTCGGTGCCATCGATCAGTCCGAGCGACCAGGGCAACAGCATGGTCAGCACCTCGACGGCGATGCCGAGGGTGGCGATCTGCCACATGGCCGAGTTGATGATGTTGGCCAAGGCGATGAACGGCGAGCGAACGCCCGGGTTCTCCTTGCGCCACGCATGGAGCGTCAGATAGAAGCCGAGGCCTTCGATCCAGCTACCGATGATGACGAGGGCAAGACCCAGGTAGAACGCCCAGCTCGCTTTCAGTGGCGGGTAGAAGGTGTAGAGCACGGTCGCCTGGTTGAGCAACAGTGGCACCGCTGCCATCAAGAGCCCGACGATCATCGTGCCGAAGCCGAACTTGTTGATCTTCGGGTGCGAGAGCGATCGGCCGAGACCCTTCATCGTGGTGAGGTTGGTGAACCCCATGATGAAGAAGGTGGTCCAGACGAGGGCGTTCAGCACACCGTGGATCGTGAGGCCCTGGTAGTAGGACTTGATGACCGGCTCGAGATACGGATAGAAGTCGACACCGCTGTACTGGAACGCCTGAAGCGGGCCGAAGAGCGAGCCGACCGCGAGCGCCGCCACGGCGATCCCGATGTGCCAGCCGACGAACTTCTTCTCAGCCGGGGAGAGCTCGAAGGCCTCGGACTTCTCGAGTGTGGAAAGGAACTGCGGGCTATCGCCAGCGGCCCCGCCGTCACCGGCGGGGTTGTTGTCGATCACGGTCATTTGCCGTCTTCTCCCTCAGTTGCTGAGCTGTCTTCGGTGGTTGCTGCATCGGTGGTCGCTGCATCGTCGGCTGCCGCATCGGAAGCGGCCTCCTCGGGCAGTTCGGCAACGACCTTGACCGTGCCGTACATCTGGGCGTGTCCGGTGCCGCAGTACTCGTGGCAGATGTAGTTGAACTCGCCGATCTCATCGAACGTGTGGCTGAGGACCGACACCTGGCCCGGCACCACCATCATGTTGACGTTCGTGTCGGTGATCTTGAATCCGTGCTGCAGGTCGGGGCTGCTCACGTAGATCTTCACCGTGGCGCCGAGCGGCACCACCAGTTCACGAGGCGAGAAGCTCCATGCCTGGGCGATGACATAGGCCTCGTATTCGTTCTCGCCGATCTCGCGAAGACCCGGTTCGTTCCACGGTGCCTCGAGAGCGAAGGTCTGCGGGTCGACTTCTGCGTCGGCGCCGGGCACCTGGAAGCCCATCGTGAAGCCGGCGACGGTGACCACCGCAGCGAACGCGACCAAGAGGGCGATCGAGAGTCGCATCCAATTCCGCTCGACGGGATCGATCCCCATCGAGAGCGCCGATTCGGGCGGCCGCCCCTCGGTGTCGGTGGGCGGCGTCATACCGTGGCCCCCCGGCTGATCAGAATCACATAGACCGAGGCCCAGAGGAGAATGAGGGCGGCGACGAACAGGGCAACGAAGAAGATGGTGCCGGTTGGCTTGAAGTGCTCTTCTTCTGGTGCATGCGCGTCTGTCGATACGACGGTGTCATCCATGCCCGCCAGTATTCAAAGCCGGCGCTGATCGAGATAGGGACTTTGTTCCCTATGTCCGGACAACCTCGGTCGCAACAATCGGGGGCGTGAGTGACCTGACTCGTCCCGACATCGTTGTGCCCCGGCAGCCACCCTCCAAGGTGCGTTCGCTGGCTGCCGTCGCTGCCCTGATCTTCTTGGTGTTCGGCAGCACAGCTGCCTGGGCGACCGATGCCCCGGTCGACGACGCGACCGAAGACGGTGGCGACGGCGCCGTCTCGGCCGAGGACGAGGCCTACAACCAGCTCCTCCTCGACGGCGCCAACGTCTACACCGCTGTCTGCTCGGCCTGTCATCAGCCCGGAGGCGCCGGCCTGGCGGGCCAGTTCCCCCCACTGAACGGCAACCCGAACGTGCAAGACGCCGAGTACGTCGCCGAGGTCATCGCCAATGGCAAGCAGGGCGAGATCACGGTCATGGGCGAGACCTACAACGGCGTCATGCCGGCCTTCGCCACCCTGCCTGATGCCGATGTCGAGGCCGTCATCGCCTACATCCAGTCAGGCTTCGTGACGCCGGTCACCGAGAACACGCCGGCGCCCGCAGACACCGGACCCGTTGCCGGCACCCAGCTGCCCGGGTTGGCGAACATGACCATGTATGCCGCCTTCGCCATTGCCATCGCCGGTGCGGCCATCGCCCTGGCTCCCCGAGTCGTCGACGCCAATGATCGCCTCGACTTCCCGTGGCTCGACGCCTGGCTCCGCACCGCACTGATCGTGGTTTCGGTCATCTTCTTCGTCGTCTACATCCCCTCCTGGGCGCTGCAGACCGAACCCGTCGGCAAGCTCGGCGACTTCGGCCAGCAGTTCATCGGTGTCGCCCTCTGGATGGGCGGACTCGGCGTGGTTCTCGGGGCGCTTTGGTACGCCCACAAGGAAGATCGCATCTGATGTTCGAACCTCTGGCCGACAACCTCTCGTACTACGACACGAACATCCCCTGCCTTGCTGCGTGCCCTGTGCACACCAACGCCGGCCTGTACGTGGCTGCCATCGCCGACGGCGACGACGAGCGGGCCTACCTGACCGCCCGTCTCCCCAATCCGTTCTCCTCGGTCTGCGGCCGGGTGTGCGCGGCGCCCTGTGAAGATGCCTGCCGACGAGGCGAGGTCGACCGACCCATCGCCATTCGAGCCCTCAAGCGCTACCTGACCGAACAGTTCGGACCCGAGACGGGCAACTACGAGGTCGAACCTCCCGAGGTCGAACGGCCACAATCGATCGGCATCGTCGGTGGTGGCCCCGCCGGCATGGCCTGCGCCCACGACCTGCGCCGGCTCGGCTACTCCGTCACCGTCTACGAAGCCACCGACAAGCTCGGCGGGGCGATGTGGCTGGGCATTCCCGAGTATCGACTCGACCGCAAGGTGCTCAACGCCGACCTCGACGCCATCGTCAGCCTTGGTGTCGACGTGCGGTACGACACCCGGCTCGGCACCGACGTCACCCTCGACGAGCTGCGCGAACGCCATGATGCGGTCTTCCTCGGCATCGGCGCCACGCTCGGTCGTGGCCTCGACATCGAAGGCGGCGACGCCGACGGCGTGCTCAAGGCCATCGAGTTCCTGATCAACATGAACCGCGGGTTCGAGGTCACCGTTGGTGAACGGGTGCTCGTCATCGGTGGCGGCGACGTCGCCATGGACGCCGCCCGCACCGCCCTGCGCTCGTCTGACTATCAGCAGAAACGAACCCAACCCACCGACGCTGCTTCGCTCGGCGGCAATCCGCCCGCTGGTGAGCGCGCCGCCATGACCGAGGCGATGGACGTGGCCCGTTCGGCCGCCCGTGCCGGCGCATCCAAGATCACCGTGATGTCCCTCGAGTCTCGAGAAGAGATGCCGGCTCACGACTTCGAGGTCGAAGAGGCCGAACACGAAGGCATCACCTTCCTCAACCGTCGCGGTCCGCAGAGCATCAAGGTCGAAAACGGCAAGGCCGTCGGGGTCGAAACCATCGGCGTGAAGTCGGTCTTCGACGACGAGGGCCGGTTCAGTCCCGTATTCGATCCCGACGACATCCAGCTCGTCGAGGCCGACACCATCATCCTGGCCATCGGGCAGGCGATCGACCTCGACTCACTCGGCGCCAACGGCCCCGAGATCAGCCCCCGTCGCACCATCCAGATCGATTGGGAGACCGGCGCCACCTCGATTCCCGGCATCTGGTCCGGTGGCGACGCAGCCAAGGGCCCTCGCACCCTGATCGACGCCGTCGCCGACGGTCGTCGCACCGCCACCGACATCCACCGCTCCTTCGGAGGTGATGTCCCCCAGCGTGGGGGCGGGCAGATGGTCGAACTCAAGCAGTTCCACCGTCTCGACGACCACTACGACCGCACGCCACGCCTCGATGTGCCGACGCTCGCCACCGATCGCCGCACCGGGCTGGCCGAAGTCGAGCTCGGCTTCACCCCCGAGCAGGCGCAGTGCGAAGCCAGCCGCTGCCTGCGGTGCTTCGCCAACATTCTTCTCGACGTCGAGAAGTGCGTCCTCTGCGCCCTGTGCGCCGACGTCTGCCCGGTCGACGTGATCTCACTCGTTCCGTCAGAAGAAATCGCCCCCGAACAGCCGGGGGGCACGGCGCTCCTCCTCGATGAAACCGCGTGCATCCGTTGCGGGCTCTGTATCGAGCGGTGCCCGCCCGACGCACTGTCGATGGGCGTGTGGACCGGCGTCGGCGTTCCTCAGCAAGGAGACCAGCAGTGGACATGAAATCGGACACCACCGAACGGAATCTCGTCGAGACCGTTCGCCAGAGCCCGGTCGGTCGGTCGATCTGGCGGGGGCCCACCAAGCACACGCCGCGTGACCGTGCAGCGAGCCACTGGTCGAGCTTCCTGCTCCACATCTACCCGGTGAAGGTTCGCCGGTCCGACATCGGCTTCAAGTACTCGTGGTACCTGGGTGTCATCTCGACCGTCCTGTTCGGCAGTCTCACACTGTCTGGCATCTACCTGATGTTCTTCTACGTTCCATCGCCGGCCCAGGCCTACACGAACATCCAAACGCTGCAGACCGAAGTCGCTTTCGGTCAGTACATCCGCAACGTGCACCGTTGGTCGGCCCACCTCATGGTGCTTTCGGTCTCGGCCCACATGGCAAAGATGTTCTACCGCGGGGCCTACAAGGCCCCGCGGGAGTTCAACTGGGTGATCGGGGTCATCCTCCTGGCGATGACCTTGTTCATGTCGTTCACCGGCTATCTCCTCCCCTGGGACCAGCTGGCCTACTGGGCCGTCGTCGTCGGCAGCGAGATGGCGGGCTACACCCCGTTCGTCGGTGAGCAGGTCAAGGAGACGCTCATCGGCGGCAAGGTCGTCGGCTCGTCCACCCTGCTGCGCTTCTACGTCCTCCACGTTGCGGTCATGCCCGTCGCCATGGTGATTGCGCTCATGTTCCACCTCTGGCGCTGGCGCAAGGACTCCATGCTCGAACTCGAGCGCAACGAGCCCGTCGGCCACCCGGCAGCGGCTGATACGAGCGAGGAGCTTGCCAATGTCTGATGTGACCGGTTCGAAGAACATGGGACCGGCATCCGGTATCGGCACGCCGGTCAGCATCGGTCGACTCGATCCCACGCCCGAAGCCTCGGGTCCGAAGCGAGTGCTCGGTGTCGTGCCCGGCAAGCCGGTGGCGGGTGAACGCAAGGAACCGGCCGACGACGACATGGTGATGGTCTGGCCCCACCTGCTCGTTCGTCACGCCGTCGCTGCGCTGTCGACGGTGGTCTTGGTGCTCGTCATCGCGGTGTTCTTCGATGCGCCGCTTCGTGACCACGCCAACCCGACGGTGACGCCCAACCCCGAGAAAGCACCGTGGTACTTCGCAGCGCTCCAGGAACTGCTCGCGCTCTTCCACCCGCTCGTGGCCGGCGTCCTCGTGCCAGGAGCGATCGTGGTGGGGCTCATCGCTCTCCCCTACATCGATCGCAGCCTCTACGTGCGAACCGAGCATCGCCGGGTGGCCGTCGCCACGTTCACCACCTTCCTGGTCATCTGGATCATCCTCACCATCATCGGATTCGCATTCCGAGGCCCCAACTGGGGTTGGGTGTGGCCGTGGCAGGAATGGCACGGAGAACTCTGATGGCCGACAAAGAGAGTCGAGAAGATGTCTGAACCCATGCAACGACGCCAGTTCCTGACGAAGCTGTGGGGCGCCGGCGGGGTGCTGGTCGCCGGTGCTGCCGGCCTGACGACCTGGGACCTGCTTCGTCCATTGTCTTCGGGCGGCTTCGGTGGCCTGATCCGCACGATCGCTCCCGAGGCCGTTCCCGCCACCGGTGTGGTCGAGGTCGCGGCCGCCAAGGCGTACCTTGCCGACATCGAGGGCACCATCGTCGCCATCTCCGAGAAGTGCACGCACCTGGGGTGCCGTGTTCCCTTCTGCGATTCGTCGGGCCAGTTCGAGTGCCCCTGCCACGGTTCGGTGTTCAACCGAGCCGGCGAGTTTCGGTCAGGGCCCGCTCCTCGTGGGCTCGACCGGTATCCCACCGAGATCGACGTCGACACCGGCCTGATCTATGTCGACACCGGTGACCTCATCACCGGTCCGGCCAATGGCACCGAGACGATCGACGAACCCCCGACCGGTCCGTCGTGCGCCAGCGAAGGAGGGCACGGGTGAGTGACGAGCGTGCGAGGGACGTGGCCCGCCGGCCGGAGGCAATGACATGAGTGATCCCAACTACACCTATCAGAACGAAGACGACCTCGAGGCGTCGACCAACCGGGTCATGATGATCGGGGCCGGCTTGCTGTTCGTGCTGGCGCTCATCTTCCCGCTGTATCGCTGGTTCGAACCGACGAATCGCGAGGAAGCCCGCGAACAGAACCTGGCATCGCTGGCGCAGCAAGGTGAGGAGACCTACGGGTTCAACTGCGCTTCGTGCCATGGCCTCAACGGTGAGGGTGGGGTCGGACCGGCGCTGAACTCCAAGCAGTTCCTGGCCAGTGCCACCGATCTGCAGGTTCGCCAACTGGTGTCGGTCGGTGTGCCGGGCAGCCAGATGGGCGCCTACGCCCAAGACTTCGGAGGCCCCCTCACATCCGAGCAGATCAAGGCGATCTCGATCTTCATCCGCTCGTGGGAAGAGAAGGCGCCCGACAATCCCGACTGGCGGGCGATGATCGACGGCTGACCGGCAGACGATCGACCTGCGTGGAGAGGCGCAGGTCGACGTTCGTCGACTTGAACGAGCACCCCTGGTGCAGGCACGCTGGTCGACCGATGACCTCCAACACCCCTGCCGAGCAGCTGCCGCCGATCACGACCGATTTCGACAGCGAGACCGCCCGCAGCCGCGCCGAAGCGGCGACGCAGCTGCGACGCCTCCATCATGGGTTGGTCGGGCATGTGCTCGATCCGGCCTCGCTCGACGCACTCACCGCACACTTCCGCGACATCGCCGATCAGCTCGAGCTCGGTGAGCCACGTTCACGAGCGCCCTGGACCGGGCGACACGAACGTGAGGTCCCACCCGACGGCGAGCAGTTCGCTCTCGACTTCGATCGGCCGGTGTCGGGGCCTGGCAACCCATGGAGCATCCCGTCACCGATCCATCGGGAGGGGAACAAGGCCGTCACCACCGTGGTCCTCGGCCAGGGCTATGAAGGTGCGCCGGGTCGGAGTCATGGCGGGATCGTCGCAGCGATCTACGACGACCTGTGCGGGTTCAACCTGGTGCTCGAGGCGACCCTCGCGTTCACCGGATGGATCCGTATCGACTACCGGGCACCGACGCCGCTCCATGAGCCCATCACGTTCGCCACGTGGGTTGCGTCGACGCAGGGCCGCAAGATGCAGATCGTCGGCGAGTGCCGCTCGGCCGACGGAACCGTCTTGAGCACGTGCGATTCGATCTTCATCAAGGTCGAGCCCGACCCCTCGGCGGCGACAGCCGACTGAGTCAGTCGACCGGCTGCTTCCAACTGTTGCGATAGGTGATGTCTCGGGCCGGACGGCGCGGCGCCGGGCTGAACGTGTCACCGGTGTAGTGGGCGACGGGAAGCAGCGCCACCTGGGTGACCGTCGGCGGGATGCCGAGCATCTCGGCCACTTCAGCTTCGTGTGCCAGGTGGAAGGTGGTCCAGGTCGAGCCCAGACCTCGCGAGCGGGCAGCGAGCTGGAAGCTCCAGACGCCGGGAACGACCGATCCGAAATAGCCGGCCGCCTGCGCAGGGTCGGGTCGATCGAGCCGCATGGCGAGGAGCAGCACCGGCACCTCGGCCAGGTGGTCGACGAGGAACTCGCTCGACTCGATCACGCGCTCTTGTCGCGAACCGGCCTCGACCGTCTCGGCGTTCGCCCGAAGGTACGGCCCGCCGACCTTGGCATAGATCTCGCCGATCTTCGCCTTGAGTTCGGGATCGTCGATGATCATCCACCGGTTGCGTTCCAGGTTCCCACCCATCGGAGCGGCCTGGGCGATGTCGATGCAGTCGAGAATGAGGTCGAGGTCGACGGGGCGCTCGAGATCGAGACGTTTGCGAACCTGCTTGGTGGTGGTGAGCAGTCGGTCGGTCTGGGCCGTATCAAACTCAGGATTGTCGAATTCGGTCATGCACCATCCTCGATCAGGCGATGCAGCGTCGCAAGCAGGAGTTCGACGTTGCGCATGCGAGCGGTGTGCCCCATGCAGCCGATGCGCCACATCTTGCCGGCGTAGGCGCCGAGACCGCCCCCGATCTCGATCCCGTACTCCGAGAGCAGGCGCGAACGGATGGCAGCCTCGTCGATCCCATCGGGGAATGTGCACGGTGGTCAGTTCGGGGAGCCGGTGCCCCTCGGCGGCGAACAGCTCGAAGCCGAGCTCGACGAGGCCCTCCTGGAGTCGGGCCCCGCAGGCGGCGTGGCGAGCCCAGGCCTGCTCGAGCCCTTCGTCGAGTACCGCGCCGAGACCGGCGTGGAGACCGAAGATCATCGAGATGGGAGCGGTGTGGTGATAGGAGCGGCCGCCCTCGCCATCGACGTAGGCCGAGATGAGCGAGAGGTCGAGGTACCAGCTCTGCGACTTCTCGACGAGGCGCTCACGGGCGCCGATCCGACACCGTGACCGGTGCGAGGCCCGGTGGCACCCCGAGGCACTTCTGGGTGCCCGAGTAGGCGAGGTCGACCCCCCAGGCGTCGACCTCGACCGGGATACCGCCGACGCCGGTGACCGAGTCCATGAGCAGCAGGGCGTCGCCCTTGTTCTGGCCGAGCCACTCCAGGTCGCTGCGGACACCGGTCGAGGTCTCGGCGTGGACGACCCCGATCACCTTGGGGCTCGGATGGGCGGCGAGGAGCTGCTCGGGGTCGACCGGCTGCCCCCACTCGGTGTCGACGCGCACCACCTCGGCTCCGGTTCGAGATGCCACCTCGCACATGCGGCCACCGAAGACACCGTTGACACCGATCACCGCCACGTCTCCCGGGCCGAGCGTGTTGACCAAACAGATCTCCATGCCGGCCGAACCGGTGCCACTCACCGGAAAGGTCAGCCTGTTCTCGGTGCCGAACACGGTGCGCAGTCGATCGTTGGTCTCGTCGAGCAACTCGAGGAACTCGGGGTCGAGATGGCCGAGCATCGGACGCCCGAGTGCCTGGAGCACCTCGGGATAGGGGTTGCACGGTCCCGGACCCATCAGCACTCGATCGCTGAATGGCTTGGAGGCGGATGGAGCACTGGTGGGATCGGTCACGATGGTCCTCGGGTCGACAGGGCGCTGATGATCAGCGTGACTCACCAGTGAAGGGTGCCACCGGGGTGGTTCGCAAGTCTCACGGCGATCGAGTCGCCCGCCATGGTCCGGATCACTCGACGCCGAGCCGGATCGCCCGAAGATCAGACGGCTTGGTCAGCGCGAAGATCATGCCCAGCGCCGGGAGCACGCTGAGCAGCGAGGAGGGCCGGAGGATACGTGCCGAAACCCGACTGGGTGAGCGAGAGCGCCACCGGACCGAGCGCCGAGGCACCGACGGTGAACAACGTGAGCAAACCCTGGATCGAACCGAGGTGGCCGGTGCCGAACCATGCCGGCATCAGGGTGGCCGTCGTCGTCCGTATCGCGCCGCCCATGCGCCGAGCGAGATCGCATAGACGAAGACGACGACGCCCGGTTCGGCAATGGCAGCCAACCAGTGCGCCAGAACGAGCAACGCCATGCCGGTGGCCGGAAGCCAACGAGTACCGACACGATCGGCCACGTAGCCGACGCCGAGACCCGAGAGCGTCGACCCGATGACCTGAGGAATGAACAACGCAGCCGCTGCGGTCTCGGAAAGCCCCGCCTCGCCGAGCAGATCGATCTGGTGGAAGTTGAGCGCCGTGCCCAACATGCCGGCCGAGCCGCTGATGACGGCGAGAAGCCAGAACGAGCGAGTGCGGAGCGCTTCGCCACGATCGTACGATCCGTCGGTCGACTCGGCCGATGTCGAGCTCGTTGCGCCCGCCGTGCCGGTCGGCAGCGAGCGGAGTCCGAACCACGCCATCGGCACGAGCAGCGTCACCACCGTTGCCGCCGCGATCCACCACGCTTCGCGCCAGCCGACGGCGTTGATCGCAAGCGCCAACAACACGGGGACGACCGCCATCAGCGCACCGGATCCCGTGGCGAAGAGACCGATCGCCGTCCCTCGATTGCGAACGAAACGCAACGAAACGGTGACGGTGGCGACCAGCGACAGCGAGCCCTGCCCGAGGAATCGGATACCGGTGAAGCCGACGGCGAGCCAGACCAAGCCGTTGACCAGCGACATGTTCACGAGCGCCAACCCGAAGAGTGGAGCGATCAGGAGCTGGGCACGGCGAACGCCGAAGCGGTCGACCAGCCGCCCCACCGTCGGCAGCGCCGTCGCGCCGACCAAGGTGCCGATGAGGTAGGCCGTGCTGACCTGCGAGCGGCTCAGCGAGAGGTCGTCGACGAAGTGGTCGATGAAGACCGAGACACCGATGGTCTGCCCCGGCCCGGTCAGCATCGCCGTGATAGTGGCGATGACGAGCACCGTGGTGGCGCTGCGGTCGAACCCCTTGGATGGCGTTTCCGCTCTCGGTTCAGACACGTCGGTGTTCAGACGATTCGGTGTTCAGGCGATCGAGCAGGTCACGAGAAGCTCTCGCCCTCGCTGGGCACGGGCGGGAGCTCGTCGGCCGCCCCGGTGAGAAGCGTTTCGCCTCTGGCCTCGGTGGTGTTCCACTTGGGATCGAGGCCGGGACACGAGAGGACCACCGGCGTCGTCGAGGCGTCGAGGTCCCACAGCAACGCCGGGCGGGCGCCGTGCCAACGGATGGCGAACGACAACGGGCCGGCGACGGTTGCCGCTCGGTGCACCTCGAGATTGCCGCCTCGCCAGGCCGTCGGGAACTGCGGCAGCATCGCCACGGCGCCGGGGGTGTCATCGATCAGCTGGCGTCGAGCACCCAGCCAGAACCGTGCCGCCGGTTCGAGCTCGTCGTCACCCCAGCTCCCCGCCGAGGATGCTGCCTCGGACAGTGCCGTGAGCCCGGCGAGATCCGTCGGCAGATCGCTCGGGGCGAGGCCCCCGGGAATCGAACGGGCCACATCGGCGGCCGCCTCGACTTGGCCGATCAGGCGAAGCAATTGGGCCAGGCCGCCCAAGGCCTCGGCGGCGGCCGCTCGGTCGCCGGACCGCTCGACGAGATGGGTGATCTGCATGACCGGTTCGAGGAGCGTCTCGGCCGCCTCGGCATCGCCGATCATCGAAGCCGCTCGTGCGGCCCCGGCGACGACCGCCGCCGCTGCTCCGGGTGCATGGTGGAGTCGAACCGGGAACGCGGTCGACAGCTCGCCCAACGCGTAGGCGCACTCCCGTGCCGACCCGCTGACGGCCAACGCTTCGAGCAGCCGGCCCGCTCCCGGTTCGAGATCGGCCACGCGCCGGGGCAGATCGACCGCACCGCCGAGCACTCGGACCCGAGCGGCGTCGGCGCGGTCGCCCAAGCCGGCATCGGGAAACACGAAGCGCCCGCCGGGCTCGAGCAGCGAGGCCCAGCCCCGCTGCACTCGTTCGAGCTCGGGCACGTGTTGCGGCACGGCACCCTCGGGACCGGGGATGACGAAGCGGAGCGTGGTGGTGTGCGGGAGCGGGTAGAGCACGACGAGGTTGGCGCCGTCACCCGCCGCCTCGGTGGGCCCCGTCAGTGCGTTGCCGGCCACCAGCCGGGCAAAGAGGTCGGTGCCGGCATCCGCCTGCGCTTCGTTGGGCCGCCTTGGCAACTCGACCACGACGGTCCCGTCGACGACGATCGATTGCCCGTCGAGCATCATCGAATGTGAACCTGCGGGAGAGCCGTCGATCCCGTAGGGACGAACGGCCAGCGCGAGGGCAACCGGGACGGGCGATGCGTTGTTGACCTCGATGACCGTTGCCGCACCCTTCGGGCTCGATACCGCGTAGCAGCGATGCACCGCGTCGCCCGAGGGGATGCGCATGGAGGTCTCGATCACCGGCCCGGGACCCAGGCGCCGTTGACGGATCGTGGATTCCTTGGACGGGAAGTACCAGCGGTCGTCGGCACCGATCCACCAATCGATGAGGACATCGGTGGCGGCGGGGGCGAAACCACCCGCATGATCGAGCGAACCGGGGGCCGGGTCGTCGAGGATCCGGATCTGGGTGAAACCGGCGTCGGCGGGGCGTTCGACCGAGCGAGGACCGACCGAGCGGACGGCTCGTGGCGGCAGCGCAACCGGGGTCGGCACCGCTCCTTTGTCGACTCCTCGGTCGGCCGGAGAAGGAGGGGTCTCAGTCACACGCCCACCCTACGAGCTTCACCAGCGGAGTCGGCCGAGCGCCGGCGTCAGCAAGGGAGCAGCGTCGGCACGGTGAACCGCGTCAGACCCCGCGACGAGCGTGCCGCCCACTCTCGTGCCCCACCTTGCCCTTGAGGAGATGGTCACCGGCCCAGTCGGACTTCTGACCCTTCCAGCAGACTTGGTAGACGCTGTGGGCCACCGGCAGGATGACCTTGTATTCGATTGCGAGTTCGTGGACGACCTTGGCGGCCTTGACCCCCTCGGCGACCTGGTCCATCTCGCCGAGGATCTCGTCGAGCGGTCGCCCGCGGCCGAGTTCGCGACCGACGAAGGAGTTACGACTCTGCTCACTCATACAGGTGGCGATGAGGTCGCCCATCCCGGCCAGCCCGGCGAGCGTCAGCGGTTCGCCTCCCATGGCGGTGCCGAGCTCGATCAACTCGGCCAGTCCACGCGTCATCAACGCGGCTCGTGTGTTGTTGCCGAGGCCCCGACCCTCCGCCGACCCGACCGCTACGGCATAGACGTTCTTCAGGGCCCCACCGAGTTCGGCGCCCACGACGTCGTGGTTCAGGAACACCCGGAACGTGTCGGTCGTGAACAGGCTCTGCAGACGCTCGGCGATGTGGAACTCGGTCATGGCGATCACGGCAGCCGCCGGTTGGCCGGCAAGGATCTCTTTTGCCAGATTGGGCCCGGTGAGCACACCGACGGGCCGGCTCGGTAGCTCCTCCTGCAAGATCTGGGTCATGCGGAGGTGCGACGTCTCCTCGAAACCCTTGGCCAGGCTGACGATCGGTACCCATGGACGAACCACGCCGGCGACGCGGCGAGCGGTCTCCCGGAAGGCCGACGTGGGCACGCCCATGATGATCAGATCCGATTCGGTCACGGCCGCGTCGAAGTCGTTGGTGGCGGTGAGCCGAGGATGCAGTGGGAAGCCATCGAGGTAGCGCTCGTTGACGTGGCGCTGATTGATCGAGTCGACCGTCGCTGCATCTCGCGCCCACACCATGGTCGGTGCATTGTGGGCGCACAGGTGCGCCACCGTGGTGCCCCAGCTCCCACCGCCCAGCACGGTGACTCGAATGTCTTCGCGCTCGATCGCCTTGTGCTTCTTCACCATGTCTGCTTCACCATGTCTTCTTCACCATGTTCGTCATCCCAGTCCCCCAACGATGTCCCTTTGTCGCCCGGCCAGGCGCGGTCTGACCGTAGCTCTCGACAGGCCTCGCCGCCCGACTACCCAATCGGGGGCGGGAGACCTAGCCTGACGGCATGCGATCCGCGGTCTTGATTCCCATCAAGTCCTTCGACGTGGCCAAGGGTCGCCTCGCCGGCACTCTCGATCTCGCCCAGCGCTCCGAGCTGGCGCGGCGAATGGCCGGCGGTGTCATCGCTGCCTGCCACGATCTTCCCACCTGGGTCGTCTGCGACGATCCCGCGGTCGCCGAACTCGCCGTTTCATCGGGAGCGAACGTGCTGTGGCGCGCCGCCCGCGGCCTCAACGCCGCCGTCGCCGATGGCTTCGGCTTCCTCACGCTCGAAGGTTACGACCGCGTGGTCGTGTCGCATGCCGACCTCCCGCTCGCTCGCGACCTCACGTGGGTGGCGAGCGCCGGGCCGGGCGTCACGATCGTGCCCGATCGTCGAGACGACGGCACCAACGTCATGGCCGTACCGACCGGCGTCGGTTTCGAGTTCGCCTACGGCATCGGTTCGGCGTCGCTGCACCGGGCCGAGGCTGCTCGCCTCGGACTCGAGTGCCGACTCATCCCCGACGCCGAACTCGGCTGGGACGTCGACGTCCCCGAAGACCTCACCGCTCTCGACGGCGGCTGACCACTCGTTCTGTGCGTCATTCTCACCCCCCAGTCCGTTCTGTGAGTGGAACTTCCCGCTCGTGGGAACTCTGACGCACAGATCGAGGTCAGCGGTGACTGCGACGCACAGAGGAATGACCTGTCAGCTGGCCACGAATCAGCGGGTCCAGGGCACACCTTCTACGCTGCGGCCATGACTGCAGCGCAGAACCCACTCACGCCGGCGCCGGTTGCCATGCGGCTGACCAGCTCGAACCTGCCGACGCCCGAACGGGCGCTCGCGATCGGCGCCCACCCTGATGATGTCGACTTCGGCTGCGGTGCGACGTTGGCCAAGTGGGCGGCCGGTGGTTGCGAAGTCAGCGTGTTGGTCTGCACCGACGGCTCGAAGGGCACGTGGGATCCGACGACCGACCAGGCTCAACTGGTCGCCACGCGTCAGCGGGAGCAACGCAACGCCGCCAAGGCGCTCGGCGCCACCGGCGACGTCGTCTTCCTGGGCTGGCCCGACGGCGAACTCGAGTCGACGCTTCGCCAGCGTTGGGAAGTGGCCTTCTGGATCCGCAAGCTGCGGCCGACGGTGGTGCTCGGACACGATCCGTGGAAGCGCTACCGATTGCATCCCGACCACCGCAATGCCGGCTGGCTCGCCACCGACGGCGTCGTGGCCGCACGCGATCCGCTGTTCTTCCCCGAGCAGAACCTCGAGCACCATCGACCCGATCGCTTGCTGCTGTGGGAGGCCGATGAGCCCGATCACGCCGAAGACGTGATGGGCTGGCTCGACACCAAGTATGCAGCCCTCCTGGCTCACGAGAGCCAGTTCGAGTCGACGATGAAGGCCACCAACGACGATCAGATGGTGGTCTTCCGCACCGCGTCGAGGCGAAGCTGACCGCTGCGGGCGCAGCTGCCGGAATGGAACAAGCCGAGATCTTCAAGCTGATCGACGACTTGTAGACCGGCGCTAGCCGGCAGGGTCGACGGTGACTTCGACCGTCTCGTCCTCGCCGATCACGGCGGTGGCCGAAGCGACGTCGCCGTCGTTGTAGGTGACGGTGCACTCGAATGATGTGCCGACATCGGTCGACGTCGGTTCCTCGCAGACTGCGGGTCGCGGTGAAGTCGGGGTTGGCCGTTTCGGCGGCCTGGACGGCCGCCTCCTCGGCGGCCGACTTGTAGTCGGTCTCGCTCGCGCTGCAGGCCCCCGCCAACATCATCACCGATGCGACCGTTCCGATGATCTTCTTCACGTCCACCCTCCATCGTGTTCGAACGTTCCGAATCTCGAGTATGGCAGAGCGCTCGTCACAAAACTCGGCCGGCGAGGCTGAAACGCTGACCGCTCGGTCCGTTGGTCGGCAACTCGGCCAGCTGGCGAACGAGGTGCGAGACCGCAGCCTTCGAGATCCCGTACCTGCCGAGACCGGGAGCATTGGACTGTCCAGAGCCCGCGCCGGTGATGATCATGCGGCCGCCGCCATCGGCGGCCAACAGCTCTTCGGCGGATCGAGCCAGGCGTACGCACCCGACCTTGATTGGCGAACAACGTGTCGAGCCGCCCTTCGTGTTGCTCGATCGCTGCCACGTCGCACACCGTCGACGAGGTCATCGCAGCGCCGTCCAGCTCGTATGTCCCCCGTCGAGAAGATTGGCACTGGAGCGGTAGCACGATCGCGAGACGAACGGCGTGACCTGTTCGGCCCTGGTTCGACAGAATTCGGCTGCATCCACGGGACATCGAACAGCTCCGGTGGGTAGGTCATGTCGGCCAAGATCTCGCGCTCGCTCATCCCGGCATTCATGCGAACCACGACTTCGGCGTGGAGCCATCGCAGCGCCTCCGCTGTCGACACGAGTTCCTGGTCGATGGCCTCGCCCTCGAGCATCGGGCCGAACTCGGTGACGAGTCGAGTCGCACCGAGGGCGGCCAGCCGTTCCAAGGTCTCCGCCCACCGGATGGTGAACCGCTGGGTGCGCAGCGGTGTGCCGATGTTGGGGATCACCGAACCGGGTGTCGCGGCCCCGCCGAAGAGCAGGCCATCGTCGGGCAACCAGACCGCAAGTGCATCGTCGACCTCCGATGGCGCCCAGATGAGCTCGACCCGGCGAGCCCCATCGACGAGCACCATCGAATCGGCAAAGATCTCGGTGACATCATGCAGCGCCATTCCCGCTGCCCGGGACTCCAGCGGTACGGGTGTGCGGGTCGGAAACTGGATCGCCAGCATGCGGCGCTGGAGTTCCTCGGTCTCGCGGTCGCGCGTACCGCTTCACGATGTTCTCGTGTCCCACCAGCCGAGCCGGCGGGTCACCGCGTTCGGCGTTGTGACGCTGCCACCGATCGACCGCAGCGTTGTAGCCGTTGTGGCCGTGGCTGTAGACGATGGCGTGGACAGGCGAGTCGGTGTGTTCACGCAACATCGCGATCATGCCGTCGAACACCCGAACACCGGCCGCTTGATCGGCGGCATGATCCTCGATGGTGCCGACATCGCCAGCCTCAACGCCGACTATCCGCTGCTGGAACGGCTCAGCGAGGAGCGGTCGGGCATCGACGCTGCGCTCACCTATGCCCTGGTCATCGGGTGGGAGCTGTTCGGGCCATCGTTGCTGGCGGCCACGGGCACGACGATGTCTCCGGATGCCCTGGCGGGCAAACTCGCCACGGCGCTTCGAGCCATCGGTGAACCCGATCCCGAACGCCGACCCTGAGAAGCTTCAGGCGTTCAGCGGCTCTCGTCCTCCGCCGGGAGGGCCGGCGAACGACTGGGCGATCGAGGCCCACTCCTTGGCTGCCTCACCGACGACCTCGAGCGAGGTGTCGTCGAGGTGGCGACGCTGGGTCACGAGCAGGCACCAGTCGAGTGCGTCGCCCTTGATCGAATCGGCCCACTCGGGCTCACCCCAGGTCCAGGTCTGGCCCGAGGGCGCCGTCAGTTCCACGTACACACCGGGTTCGGGAAGTTCGAGGTCGTTGATCAGGTACGCGAACCGTCGGGCGCCGACACCGATGTGGGCGACGTGCCGGAGCCGGTCGGATGCCTCACGTTCGATCCCGAGTGCGTCGATGACGTCTTGGCCATGGGCCCAGGTCTCCATCAACCGGGCGGTCGCGAACGAGCGGGCTCCCATGTCGGGCCCGTACCACGGCAATCGATCTTTCGGGTCGAGTGAACGGAAGGCGGCGACCATGGCCGAGCGGGCGGTTCGCCACCATTCGAGAACGGCCTCACCGGTCATCCCTCGACCGATGTCGGTCGCCGAGTCGACGCCGCGGGGGTTCTTCATCAACTCGGCGGCTCCGGCGCGGAACGCCTCGTGGTCGACGGCGGCAGCGGTGCCGGTTTCGTCGAAGAAGGCAAGGTGGCTGATCTGGTCCTTGATCGTCCAGCCCTCAGCGGGCGTATCGGTGTTCCACTGGTCCTCGCTGAGGCCGGCCAGCGCAGCATCGAGTGCGGCGTGTTCGGCTTCGAGGTCATCGCAGATCGCATCCATCGGCCAAGCATGCCTCAGCGAGTGATCGGGTGCGAACTGCTCCGTGGCGCGTCACACTGCCGGGCATGACGAATCGTCCGGAGTCGATCGCCGTCGCCGGAATCGACGGGTGCCCCGGCGGCTGGGCAGTGGCTCGCCTGGAACAGCGTTGCCTGACGATCGAACGCATCGAGTCGCTCGACGCCATCTTCGACTCGACCAGGGACGGCTCGCTGACGGTCGCAGCGATCGACATGCCGATCGGTCTGCTCGCCGATCGAAGCCGGTCGAGCGACGCTGCCGCCCGCAAGGTGCTCGGGCCTCGCCGTTCGTCGGTCTTCGCCACCCCGGTCCGATCGACCCTCGAGGCCACCGACTACACCGAAGCCTGCGCGCTCTCGCGTGCGGCGAGCGGCAAGGCGCTGTCGAAGCAGGCCTTTCATCTGCTGCCCAAGATCCGACACATCGATGAACGCATCGAGCCGGGGGATCAGCAGCGAATCGTCGAGGCCCATCCCGAGTGTGCGTTCGCTCGCCTCGCCGGCTCTCCCTTGGTGCACCCCAAGGCGACGCCGGCAGGCCGCGAGCTCCGACGCCGATTGCTGAGCGAGGCCCTTGCCCCACTCACCTCGACGACACTCGACGAGCTGATCGACACCAGGGTCGTCCCGGTCACCGACCTCCTCGATGCCGTCGTCCTGTTGTTCACCGCCCGTCATGTTGCCGATGGGACCGAGCGCCGCCTTGGCGGCGACCTCGATCCCACCGGCTTGTTCGCCGAGATCGTCTACTGACCGAGCGACGTGAGCTCGGTCCGGCTCACGTCGGGTCGGGATTCATCTCCCAGTGCTCGGGCGAACGCCACAGAGCGGAGAGCGTGAGATCCCTGATGGCAAGCAGCTCCTTCGGGATGCGGTCGTTGAGCTTGATGAACAGCTCATCGTGGGCCAGGATCTCGCGGTCCCAGTCTTCCCGGTCGAGCGACATCGCCTGGCGGAAGTCGGCTTCGGAGAAGTCCTCGAGCCCCTTGAGATTGAGGTCTTGGTGACGAGGCATCCAACCGATCGGGCTCTCGAGCGCATAGGCCTTGCCCTGCGAGCGTTCGATGATCCACTGGAGCACCCGCATGTTCTCGCCGAAGCCGGGCCAGGCGAAGCTGCCATCTTCGTTGCGACGGAACCAGTTGACCCCGAAGATCCTCGGCGGGTTCTGGATCGACCGACCGAAAGCGAGCCAGTGGTTGAAGTAGTCGGCCATGTGGTAACCGGCGAACGGCAGCATGGCGAACGGGTCACGCCGGACGACACCCTGCTGGCCGAACGCTGCAGCGGTGGTTTCCGAACCCATCGTGGCGGCGAGATAGACACCGTGCGCCCAGTTGAACGACTGATACACGAGCGGCATGGTGTCGGACCGGCGACCACCGAAGACGAAGGCCGAGATCGGAACGCCCTTCGGATCGTCCCAAGCGTCGTCGACCACCGGATTCTGCGCAGCCGGGGCGGTGAAGCGCGAGTTGGGATGGGCTGCCTTGGTCTCTGACGCCGGGGTCCAATCGTTGCCCTGCCAGTCGATGGCGTGGGCCGGCGGTTCACCGTCCATGCCTTCCCACCACACATCACCATCATCGGTCAGGGCGACGTTGGTGAAGATCGTGTTCGACCGAATCGTTGCCACCGCGCTGGGGTTGGTGCTGAGCGAGGTTCCGGGAGCCACGCCGAAGTAGCCGGCTTCCGGATTGATGGCATAGAGCTTGCCGTCCTCGGCCGGCTTGATCCAGGCGATGTCGTCACCGACCGTGGTGACCTTCCAGCCTTCATCGGCGAAGGCGGCCGGGGGCTCGATCATGGCGAAGTTCGTCTTGCCGCAGGCGCTCGGGAAGGCGGCCCCGATGAAGGTCTTCTGGCCGTTGGGCTCACGCACGCCCATGATCAGCATGTGTTCGGCCAGCCAGCCCTCGTCTCGGCCCATGGTGGAGGCGATACGCAACGCCAGGCACTTCTTGCCAAGGAGCGCATTGCCGCCATAACCACTGCCGTAGGACCAGATCGCACGCTCCTCAGGGAAGTGCACGATGTATTTGGTTTCGGGATTGCACGGCCACGGCACGTCGGCCTGGCCCGGTTCGAGCGGGGCACCGACGGTGTGCATGCACGGGACGAAGTCGCCGTCGGTCCCGAGCACGTCGAGGACCGCGGAGCCCATACGGGTCATGATCTTCATGTTGACCGCAACGTAGGCCGAGTCGGTGATCTCCACGCCGATCTGGGCAATGGGCGATCCGAGCGGCCCCATGCTGAAGGGAATGACGTACATGGTGCGTCCACGCATCGAGCCTTCGAAGAGACCGTTCAAGGTCTCCTTCATCTCGACCGGGTCGGTCCAGTTGTTCGTGGGTCCGGCATCTTGAGCGGTGCGGCTACAGATGAAGGTTCGGTCTTCGACGCGGGCGACATCGCTGGGGTCTGATCGAGCAAGGAAGCTGTTCGGACGCAGCGTGTCGTCGAGCTTGATGAAGGTGCCGGCTTCGACGAGTTCGCCACACAGGCGGTCGTACTCGTCGTCGCTGCCGTCACACCAGTGAACGTCGGTCGGCTGACAGAGCGTCGTCATCTCCTCGACCCAGGTACGGAGTGCTTCGTGTTGCAGGTTGGCAGGAGTGGTCATGCCGAAACGCTAGACGCGATTCACTGCTCGGCGCAGTGTCGAACGTCCTGATTCACTACCCGATCGGGTGTTCAGATCGGCTGACCCCGCAACGGGAATCCGGCGGCGAGGTAGGCGGCGTCGATCAGCTCCATGTTGGCGATGGCGTCTCGACCCCCCGTGAGTCGGGGTCCCCCGTGCAGGACGGCATCTCGGAACGCCTCCAGCTGGTGGTGATAGGTGGTGAGACCGTCGACGACCTCGGTGCGCTGCTCACCGTCGACCTCAAGAGTGAGCAGGTGCCCGCGATGTGGTGCGATGGGGTTCACGATGTGCAACCGACCCCTCGTGCCGATCACCTCGAGTTCGGCGAGCGGCTCACGCGGTGGCGTCCATGGCGCAATGGATCGTGCCCGTGAGCGGGCCGCACGAATCCGTTGCGTCCCACGCCAATTCGATGTCGGTGATCACATCGGTGTTCGGCCGCCCCTCGACCATGGTGGCCGAGATCACCCTCGGCTCGGATCCGGCAACGAACCGCACCCACTGGGCTGCGTAGCACCCGAGATCCATCAGTGCGCCGCCGGACAGCTCGTAGGCGTGTCGAACATCGTCGATCGGATCGATCGGTACCGAGAATCCGCCGGCAACCGAAACGATGTCACCCACGGCGCCCTCGTCGAGCAGCGAGCGAAGCCGAGTGGCGAGCGGATGGAAGCGCCAGTGGAAGGCCTCCATCATGACGAGCCCGGACGCCTCGCCAGCAGCGACGAGCCTGCGGGCCTCGGCGGCGTTGCTCGTGAGTGGCTTTTCCTGGAGCAGATGCTTGCCGGCCTCGAGCGCCTTCACACCCCATTCGAGATGGGCCGCGATGGGCAGCGGGTTGTAGATCGCGTCGACCTCGGGGTCGTTGATCACCTCGTCGTAGGTGTCGTGCACCCGCTCGATGCCGAATTCGTCGGCCTGTGCCTGCGCCCGACGGCGATCTCGAGCCGCAATGGCGACCACGACCACGTCGTCGGTCTCGAGTGCCGGGGTCAACAGAGCGGGCGGTGAGATCTTGGCGGCGCCGAGCACACCGATGCGCAGGGTTGAGGTCATGGGGTCCTCCTGGGACGTCGCCGCGAGGCTACTGCCCACCGCGCCCTGCGGTCACACCACGCCATTGACCGCTCATGGCGTTCACGCGGCTCCGGAAAGCGAAAATTCCCTCGAGGATCATTGCCCTCCAGCGCCGAGCCTGGCAGACTCGGACTCGCAGAGCGGGCGCCCGACTCACGGGCATCCATCACCGTCGCGGCCGCTGGCCCTACGGTTTGGAAACGCCCAGAAGGATCGCCTCACGTGCTTGCTCTCCCCCTCATCTACGGCCTCGACATCGTCACCAACACCGAGGGCCCGAGGATCGATCCGACCTCGGATCGCATCACTGCCATCGGCCTCAGCACCGAGGCAGGAGACGAGCTCTACGACGGCGACGAAGCCGAGCTGCTGACGCTGGTCGATCGACGACTCGAGATGCTGCGTGACGGGGTGCTCACCACCTGGGGTGGCTCGGTGCTTGCCCTCCCTCTGCTCGCCGGCCGGGTCGCCGCCCTCGAGCTCGACCTCTCGCTACGGATCTTCCCCGACGATCGGCGTAACCCTCGCAACGGTGCCACCGCACCGATCGCCGGCGTCGACAAACCCATGTGGGGCGCGTGGCACAGCCATCCCCACCTCGACCTCTCCCGGGTCTACGACGACCAGCGCCGCTGGAATCCGCTTCGCTCGCGTCGCACGACACCCGAGAGTCACTTCCCCGCCACCGACGAACTGGCTGCCCGAGACCCACGCAAAGACGCACGCCTTGCCCGCAATCTGGCCGAGCGGCGCTGGTCTCAGGCCAAGCGGCTGATCGATCGCATGCCGTCGAACTATCAGCCCCGCTCCGCAGGCAGCGTTTCGTCGCCGAACTGACGCTCGCCGTCGATCGGGTGACGAAACCCGTCTCGGCTAGGTAGGTCGATTCGTTCGGGCTACGCTCCCCGAATGCTTTTGGAGCTCGGTCCCCTCGCCGCTCAAGACGTCCAAGACTGGGCGCGCTTCGCTCGTCGGATGATCTGCGAGTTCCGAGTCGATCCCAGCGATCTCGAAGGCGTCGCGACCAGCGATTTCTTGGAGGAGTGGCAGTCGCTGATCGACGCCTGGGATCGCCACGCACGCACCACCGGACCCGCGTTCCGATGGTCGTCACACCTCGACGTCGAGCTTGCGGAGTATCTCCTGCACGGCATGGACCGGTGCGTGAACTCCGATGCCGTGCAACGACTCGCCACGGAGGAAGAGCGAGCCGCCTACGCGGCCTTCACCTTCCATGTGGTCCAGGCGTTCGTCGACGGACTCGCCGGACAGGGCAGCTGCCACGAGCATCTGATCGATCAGATCCGCGCCTCGGTCGGCGCCCGCCTCGATCACTGACACCGTGCGGTGCGTTTCGCCGCACCCAAGCACATGCCTGTGCATGCTGACGCCCGCTCGAGTGCTAGCGCGCGACGCTCAGCATCGGGCGGCCCGGTCGCAGCGTTTCGTCGAGCTGACCGGCCCGCATGATGTGGGTTCCCTCGACCAGCACGTGATCGATACCCTCGGACCGCAGCTCGGGCTGGGCCACCGTGGCCCGATCGCGAATGGTGAGCGGATCGAACACGACGATGTCGGCGTCGGCGCCGCGCTGCAGCCGCCCCTTTCGGTTGAGGTCGGGGATCATCGTCTCGAATCGCCGTGCCGGCTGGATCGTGATCTTCGAAAGGGCGGCCATGAGGTCGAGCACCTGACGCTCACGCACGTAGACCCCGAGCAGACGAGAGAAACAACCCGACGACCGCGGGTGGTTGTTGAGCGACCGGGTGAGGATGGCGTCACTGCCCACCATCATCCAGGGGGTCTGCAGGGCCAGCTCGACGGTCGCCTCGGGAATGGTTCCATGGGCGGCGACGAGGAGGTTCTCGGCTTGTGCTGCTTCGAACGTCTCGGCCGACAATCGCCGCCCTTCGCCGGCGACCTCGAGATCGCTGAAAGTGATGCCGTAGCGTTCGGCCCAACCGAAGGCGAATCGGAAACTGCCGAGGGTGGTCGCCCAGAAATCGTAGGGATAGACACAAGCGGTGACATCGAGACCACGTGCCCGTGCCGCCTCGATCAGCGAGATCGACTCGGCCATGGCGGCGGGCTCGGTACCACCGGTGCTGCTGAGATGCTCGAGATGGACCGCCGAGCCGGTGTCGTCGGCGATCTGAATGGCTTCACGCACCCCATCGGGGCCGGTCCCCGGCTCGGAATGGCGCAGATGGAAGTACGACATGTGGCCGAGCCGATGGGCGGTCGCCGCGATACGCCGCATCTCCTCGTACGAGGTTCCCGGCGCATACTCAGGCGAGAAGCAGACACCGGCGAACCCGGCCCGAAGGTTCTTCTCGGTCAGCCGCTCGAACGCAGTGAGCTGCGCGTCGTCGAGTTCGTCTTCGGGAGCCGAGGCGATCTCGGGGTCGACCGCCCGGATGAACTGTTGATGCCATGCGCCACCGAAGTGCAGGGGCGTTTGGCCCGTCCAGGTCCGGAAGAAGGCGGCCGCGTAGTTGTTGACCCCATGCATGGCGAGGTTGGTGGTGACCCCGTCGGCCAGCTTGTTCCACTCACCGAAGCCATTCGGTTCGGCCGACAGCAGATCGATGAATCCGGGGGCGACCACACGAGCCGTGGCATCGATCATGGTCCTGCCCAGGTAGCCGGTGCCACCGAGCGCCGTGATGACCGCGCCGTCGATGCCGACGTCGCCGACGGCGTCGAAGCCCGTCTCGGGATCGATCAAGCGGCCGCCCGAGATGACGGTGTCGAAGATGTGCTCGGCTCCCGGTGCCGGCGCAGCCCCCGAGAGAGCAACCGTGCCGGGATCGACACCGGGGTCAGAAGCAGCGGCGGGAAGCGCGCCGAGTTGGCGACCGACCAGGAGGTTGGCCGCGCCGAATCCCATGGTGACCAGAAGGCGACGACGAGTCACCGAGGGCGGCCGGGAATCGGACCGCGGAGTACGCTCCGACATGCCCGACCATCGTAGGACCCACGGTGTCGCTACTGGTGACAATCCGTGGCCCTGATGCTCGACAACCCATCGACCATCAGCTGAAACATGGCAATGGCGTCGGGCGTCAAACGATCGGTGGCCGCCAGCCGGTCGAGTTCGGCCCCCGGTGAGCCGAGTTGCGCTTCGAGCAACCGACTGAACGAGGCGTCGTCGAACCAGCGGGCCAGCGGCGGGGCACAGCGACCGAGGTCGAGCCAGCCGTTCTCGGCACCAGAGCGGACACCGTCCCAACCGGTCAGGCGGGCATGTTCGTAGAGCCGGTCGAGGCACCGCTCGACCACTTCGGCGGGATCGTCGGTGCTCTCGATCTCATCGGGCTCGAGGCCCGGGTGCCAACGCGCCGCTTCGAGCATGTCGATCGTGGCGGCACGGTTCACGGTGGCGAGGTCGTGCAGCCAGATCAGGAGCCAGTACCAGGCGGGCCCCGAGGCTGCGGGTGCCGTGGCGAGGCCGAAGGATCGGCGAAGCGCGTCGACGATCGGCTCGTCGTTGCCGTGCAGGGAGTAGGCGGGGGCATGCCAGTGATCGCCGTCGCCGGTGTCGGCGCGGAAGCTGGTGCCGCTGCGCCAGACCAACGAGACGACCCGGCGATCGACCGCAGCCAGTCCTTCGACGTTGGGTGCGGGCACGTGGCCGTACAGGCAGTCGAGGAACGAGACCGGCTCGAAGCTCGTGACCAGCCCGGTGCGAGGCGAGGTGAGTTCGATGAGCAGCTGCTGCGACGAGTGCCGGTCGCGGGCCTCGGCCACGAAGGGGGCGACGACGCCGAGCGACGATGGGACGAGGCGCAGGGTCCTGGGGGCGGTCGGGTGACGGGTGTTTCGTTGATCGAGCATGGGAGGGCCTTCGATTCGTGAGAATGTCGGGAGGCTCTCGCCGTCGAGCCGGCTGCGGGGCCGGTCGCACCATCATGACCGTGTGCTGTGACAAGCCGCCAACGGCGACCCAACGACACCGAGCCAACGGCGACCCAACGACACCGAGCCAACGGCGACCCAACGACACCGAGCCAACGGCGAGCAGACGACACCGAGCCAACGGCGAGCAGACGACACCGAGCCACCGGTGGCGAAACACCCGACGGCAGATGACCAGCGGGGGTCTCGGCGAGCTACTCTCGACGCTGTGCCCCACGACCTTCCTGCGCTCTATCGACTCGGCATCGTCGGCGCTGGTCAGATCGCGCGGATGATGCACCAGGCATCGGTGAAGCTCGGCATCACGCCTCGCCTCTTTGCCGAGAGTCTCGACGATTCGGCGGCACTCGTCTCGCCCGACACCATGCTGAGCCATCCCGATGCGCTGCCGACCTTCGCCGAGAGCTGCGAGGTCATCACCTTCGAGCACGAGCGACTCGATATCGGCATGCTCGAACGGCTCGAGGCCGACGGCACCGTGATCCGGCCCGGCAGCAAGACACTGCGCGCGGCGTTCGACAAGATCCACCAACGCCGAGTGCTGCTCAACCGAGGCTTCGGCGTCCCCATCTTCGCCGAGCTGTCGAGCCCCGACGACCTCATCGACTTCACCTCGGTGTTCGATTGGCCGGTGGCCATCAAGTCGATCCGGGCTGGGCGCCCTGGCGCGCGGAGCGTGTGGATCGTCGAAAGCCAGTCCGAGGCACTGCGCGTCATGGCCGAGCAATCGGATCGAGCGCTGATGGTCGAGAACTTCCAGCCGATCGTGACCGAGCTGGCGGTGCTGGTGGTCCGCCGGCCGGGCGGGCACTGTCGGGCCTATCCCGTCATCGAACTCGTGAACCACGACGGCTTCCTCCGGGAAATGCGAGCGCCGGCTGCCATCGGCGCTGCGGTGGCCAAGCAAGCAACCGAGACGGCGTTGCGCATCGCCGATGAACTCGACGCCGTCGGGGTCCTCGCGGTCGAGTTCTTCCTCACCAACACCGGACTCGTCATCAACGAGCTGGCCGCCCGGCCGCACAATGCCGGGCACCTCAGCATGGAGGCGTGCGCCACTTCACAGTTCGAGAACCACGTGCGTGCCGTGCTCGACCTCCCGCTCGGGCCCACCTACCTGACCGTGCCCGCCGCGGTCACGGTCAATGTCATCGGCGGATTCGACCACGTCGATCCCACCAACCACCTGGCCGACGCCTTGGCGGTCGAGGGAGCCCACGTCCACCTCTATGGCAAGCACCCGGCGCCCGGCAGCAAGCTGGGGCACGTCACCGCCGTCGGCGACGACATCGAACAGGCTCGCGAGGTCGCCAAGAAGGCCGAAGCAGCACTCATGGGAAGGCGTTCGTGGTGACCGACCACAAGACCAGCACCACGTC
The DNA here is from genome assembly GCA_963698395.1 of uncultured Acidimicrobiales bacterium. GTDB lineage: Bacteria > Actinomycetota > Acidimicrobiia > Acidimicrobiales > SZUA-35 > JBBQUN01. The sequence continues at coordinate 130,577 of CAVOQQ010000002.1, read as the reverse complement.
CGACGCCGGGCGGGTGACCGTTCTCGATCATCCGCTCGTCAGCCACAAGATGGCGCTGCTGCGTCAGGTCTCGACCGAGCCGCAGATGTTCCGTTCGCTCTGCAACGAGATCACCCTGCTCACGGCCTACGAAGCGCTGCGCGATCTGCCGACCGAGCCGATCACCATCGAGACGCCGATCACCACCATGGTGGCCCACCAGCTCACCAAACCGCCGCCCGTGGTCGTCGGCATCCTGCGAGCGGGTCTCATCATGGTCGAGGCCATTCTCACGCTCGTTCCGAACGCGGCGGTCGGACACCTCGGCATGTTCCGGGATCCCGACACCCACGAACCGGTCGAGTACTACAACAAGCTGCCCGTCGACGTCGCCGAACGAGAGATCATCCTCGTCGACCCGATGCTGGCCACCGGGGGCAGCGCCGTCGCCGCGCTCGATGCCCTGGTCGCCGCCGGTTGCACGAAGATCCGTCTGATCTCGATCATCGGCTGCCCCGAAGGCATTGCCGCGGTGCACGCGGCGCATCCCGAGGTGCCCATCACCCTGTCGGCCCTCGATGAGCGGCTCAACGAAAACGCCTACATCGTGCCCGGCCTCGGTGACGCCGGCGATCGCATCTACGGCACCAAGTGAGCGAACAGCACACCTCGGGCGCCGGCGCCGACGACCTCCCGTGGGATGACCTACGCGCTGCAGCGATCGAGGTGGCGCAGCGGGCGTATGCCCCCTACTCGGGCTTCGGCGTCGGCGCGGCGGCGCTGACCTCAGATGGTCGGCTGATCACCGGCTGCAACGTCGAGAACGTGTCGTACGGCCTGACCCTGTGCGCCGAGTGCGGCCTGGTGTCGGCGCTTCATGCCAGCGGTGGCGGGCAGCTCCGCGCCGTCGTGGTCGTCTCGGGTTCGGGCGAGCCGTGCACACCGTGTGGCCGTTGCCGTCAGCTGCTCGCCGAACACGCCGCCGACGGCTGCCTGATCGACGCCAGCGGAACACCAGAAACGATCGAGCAGCTCCTGCCCGGAGCGTTCACGCCCGATCGGCTCGCCGAGGGCTGAGCGACGCCACCGCCTCGGGCAATTCGCTGATCGACGTCAACACCGGAAACGCCACCGACGCGTCGGGCTCGACGTGCTCGTGAGCCCAGGTGACCGAGTAGGGAATGTGCACACCATGCCCTCCCAACTCGAGCACCGGCAACACATCGGACCGGACGGAATTCCCCACCATCACGAAGTCGTGCGGTTCGATCTCATGGCGCTGGAGGACCCGACGGTAGATCGCCGGTGACTTCTCACTCAGGATTTCGACACCGGCGAAGTGGTCGGCAAGACCGGATTCGGCGATCTTCGATTCCTGGTGGAACAGGTCGCCCTTGGTGATCAAGACGAGTCGGTATCCACTCGACAGCAACGACTCGATCGTGTCGCTCACGCCGGGGAGCAACTCGACGGGGTGCGAGAGCATCTCCTTGCCCCATCCGATGATCTCGTTGATGGTCGTTGCGTCGATCGCTCCCCCGCTGACCTCGATGGCGGTCTCGACCATCGACAGCGTGAACCCCTTGATCCCGTAACCGAAGATTCGCAGATTGTCGTGTTCACGTTCGAGGAGTCGGCTCGCGATCTGATCACCCGGCATCCAGGGTTCGAGCAGTTCACGAAAGCGCTCCTCGGTCACGGTGAAGTGGTTCTCGGAGTGCCAAAGGGTGTCGTCGGCATCGAGGCCGATGGAGGTGATCGCCATGGCCGACCAAGGGTAGAGCCTCGTGCACCACCGCAGTCGATGGGCGATGACACCGAGTAGCCTGCGGTATGGACGAACTCTCACCGGCCGTGATCGCTGCTGCCCCCAAGGTCTTGCTCCACGACCACCTCGACGGCGGCATGCGCCCGGCAACCGTGGTCGAACTCGCGGCCGAGACCGGCTACACCGACCTGCCGACCACCGACGTCGATGAACTGGCAGCGTGGGTGCGTCGAGGAGCCGATCGCAACAAGCTCGAGCTCTACCTCGAGACCTTCGCCCACACCGTCGGCGTCACCCAGACTCCTGAGGCTCTCGAACGTGCCGCCCGCGAGGCGGCCGAAGACCTCGCCGCCGACAACATCGTCTACGCCGAGGTGCGTTTCGCCCCCGAGCAGCACATGCAGAAGGGCATGAACCTCGACGAAGTGGTCGAAGCAGCGCTGCGCGGCCTCCAGAGCGGGTCGCAGGGAACCGACCTGACCGTCGGGCTGATCTGTTCGGCCATGCGACAGGAAGCTCGCAGCATGGAGATCGCCGAGCTGGCCATTCGCCATCGCGACGAAGGGGTCGTCGGCTTCGACATCGCCGGGCCCGAGTCCGGGTTCCCTCCTACACGCCACCTCGACGCCTTCCAGCTCTGCATGCGTGAGAACTTCCACATCACCATCCATGCCGGCGAGGCCTTCGGCCTGCCGTCGATCCACGAGGCACTCAGCTACTGCGGGGCCGAACGCCTCGGCCATGGCGTCCGCATCGTCGACGACATCGAGGTCGACGCCGACGGCAAGGCCCACCTCGGCCGACTCGCCCAGTTCATTCGAGACACCCGAGTGCCGCTCGAGATGTGCCCGACCTCGAACGTCAACACCGGCGCAGCAGCGTCGATCGCCGAGCACCCGATCGGGCTCCTCCGACGACTGCGCTTCCGGGTCACGGTGAACACCGACAACCGGCTGATGAGCAACGTCTCACTGACCGATGAATTCGTCAAGCTGCACGAGGCGTTCGGCTACGGACTCGACGACATGGAATGGCTCACGCTCAACGCCATGAAGAGCGCCTTCTGGCCATTCGAGCAGCGCCTCAAGATCATCAACGAGATCATCAAGCCCCGCTACGCCGCCCTGCGAGCATCATCACTCTGACACGGCGATTCCCGATCAAGCCTCTCGCCGGCTACGGCTTCACCGAGAACAGCTCGCCCGGCTGACAACCGAGCACGTCGCAGATCGCCGTGAGGGTCGAGAAGCGGATGGCCTTGGCCCGATCGTTCTTGAGGACCGACAGATTGATGACGGTGATCCCGACCGCCTCGGCCAGTTCGGTGAGCGTCATCTGTCGTTGCTCGAGGAGTTCGTCGAGGTGACAGTGCACTCGGTGTGGATCCTCGGGGGGCATCAGATCATCCCCTCGACATCGTCTCGAAGACCGACGCCAACGTGCCAGACCGCTGCCAGCACGGCGATACCGAGACCGAGGATGGCCGGCAGGAACGAGAGCGTTGCCGTGATGCTCGTCATGTCGGACGCCGCCGATCGCTGGAGCATCAGCATCTCGGAGAAGCCGCCGAGCAGCTGCGTGAGCATGCCGCCGACCCCGACGACGAACGCAAGGACCCAGAGACGTTGCTCGTTCTTGGCAACGAACGGATCGCCCCGGCGGGCGCTGCGAACGATCGCGAACACCAGCCAGGTGCCGAGCAGCGCAACGAGTGGATCGGTCACCTGCCAGATCACCCAGATCACTCGCTGACTCGCACTTGGCTCGGTGAAGACGAAGTGCGCGATGACCGGCTCGCCGATCGTGACCGGTGCCTGCCCGGTGGCAGCATCGACGATGGCGTCGTCGATCTCCGTCGTCGCCAATCGGTCACCGAAGTCGACCGGGAAGTCCACCTCGGCGTCGACCGCGGGACGAGTGTCGCCGTAGAGACCGAGCCCCGGCCGGTCGATGACGGCGCCGACCATGCCGAGGACCATGAAGACCATCCCGATGACGAGCAGCGCCTCGAGCGCCTTGGCGGTGTTGCGACCGTGCATGGTGGTGTCGTGAGTCGTGCCTTCGTGGGTGGAGGATGCATCGTTGTCGTTCATGACCGTGCCTCGACAGGAGGGGGTGCCCGAGCCTCGCTCGGAACATATCGACTTTCGATAACCCCAGCTGATCATGCATATCGACATTCGATATGTCAAGGAACATTCTGGTTCAGGGAGCGCAAGCGAAGGAGCGAGGGCGAGCGAAAGAGAGAGCACGCTCGACAAGCGAAAGAGAGAGCACGCTCGACACCGGCGATTCAGGATCGCGCGCTGCGCCCTCGAATCGCCCCTGAATCGGCCTGGAGCGCACCCCCCTTGCCCGCGCCGAGCGTGCGTGCGTAGTAGATGACGCCGACGAGGAGCAGGGCTTCGACCACACTGCCGAACACGTAGTAGGTCCACTCCCCGATCGAGTTGCCGACGCAGATGACGGCGTAGACCCCTGCGACCACGGTGTTGACCTTGCGGTTCAGACCGGTCGGCATGATCAGCGTGAGCGGGACCATCAACGACGGGATGACGATGAACAGCGTCGTGAGGAACAGGAAGAGCTGGGTGATGTCGAAACGGTAGATCGTGCCGCCCTGGATGTCGTCGAGGATCCCGGGCTTGTAGAGCGAGAAGATGTCGACGTAGGCGAAGACGAACAGCATCGAGATCCAAAGAGCAGCGATCGTGATTCTCGGATCGATTGGGCGTTCGGCATCGGTCGATGGGTTGAGGGCAGCCATGGCGGAGCTTCTCCTGTTCGTTCCGGCATGTTCCGCTTTGCAGCGAGATCAGTCCGGGGTCAGTCCGAGATCATTTCGCTACGGTTCGTAGCGTTCCAGAGGTACTATGCAGAAAGATCAACCATATTGCAACACATGATGCGCTACGGTCCCGAGTGTTATGGCACGACCACTGAGCGAGGCTGCACGACGGCGGCTGCTGGACGCCGCACTGGCGATCATCTTGGGCGAGGGCGTCAACGCGGTGACGGCAGACGAGGTTGCTCGACGCTCTGGCGTTGCCAAGTCCACGCTGTACCGCCACTTCGGCTCGACCGATGCACTGGTTTTCGCTGTCGTCGAAGACAGCGTTTCGATCGCCCCACAGCCCGACACCGGATCGTTGCGCAGCGACCTCGAAGCGATCCACCGCCGCTACATCGACGTGGCATCGGTTCCCCAGACCAGAGAGCTGTTCGCCTGGATGATCAGCAAGTCGATGGAGAGCCCGGAGAACTACGAGCTGTTCCGGCGGGCTCGGGTGCAGCCACGTGGACCCACCGCGGTTGCCCTCCAGCGAGCGATCGCCCGGGGTGAGGTCGACGCCGAGATCGATCTCGAGCTGGCGATGCACATGGTCCAGGGTCCGCTGATCTCCAAGCGGATCGTCGACAACACCGACATCACGCCGACCGACCTCGAACACATCCTCGACATGACCATCCAGGCGCTCCGCGCCAACGCGAGTCCCTGACCGAGAGAGGCCTGCCAGCGGGGCCGCAGCTCGAGCGACCCGTGGCGTCAGCGGTCGGTCTGGTCGAATCCCTGTTGCTCGCGTGCGGCGTCGATGAGGCGTTCGAGTTCGACCACCTGCACGTCGACGTCGGCGAGTTCGGACTCCAGTTCGTGAACTCGAGACTCGAGACCGGCATCGGCCAACGCCTTGCGGCGAGCGGCCAGCATCGGATCGTCGCCGAGATCGAGCTGCTCGAGGCTGCGGGTCTCCGTCACGATGACCTTCGGCTGGCGCCATCGCCACCAGAACCAGCCAACGCCGAGCCCGAGAGCAAAGGCGCCGAGGAGCGGTAACAGGAGTTGGACGACGACCAGCGTCACGAATCGACTTCCACGGAAGCGGTGAGGGGTCGCTCCTCGAACTCGAGGCTGCTCGCCCCGTCGACACCGATCTCGGACAGGAAACGCGTCTGCGACCCAGCCATCGGGCAACGACCCGGCGACCGTTCCATCTCGGAAATCGAAGTCGATGAAGTAGTCGGCGGGATCGAGCCCGGCGTCGAGCAGTGATTGCTCGGTGCGGTCGACGAGTTCGGTTTCGACACGAGCGTTCGGCGAAGATCGTCAGCCCGACGATGGCCGCAGCACCAAGGATCGCACCAATGGCCCAACGAACCTGAGCGGGGATCGGGACCGGCCGACCTTCCACCGCTCGATACGACGTGGTGGTGATCTCACGCTCGATCTTCAGCAAGACGGCCGGCCGACTCAGATCGTCGTCGACACTGCCCGCCGGCGCCCCCATGCTGGTGTTTTGGTTCATCTCGATCGCTCCACGCCGCGGCCGATTCCCTCGTCGAACAGGAGTCGATCGTAACCCGCTCGACGCTGGTCAACGACGGCAGAGGCAACAATCGACACGGCGCACGCTGCCCGATCGACGCACCCGACGACCACCCGACCGCCGTCCCGTGATCTCCCGGATCAGGTCACGCGATACCAAGATCGGGGCTGGTACGTTCCCACCACCGTGACGGCACCATCTTCCTCACCCGCAGTCGTGCTCCACCAGCTCGTTCGCCGCTTCGGCGACAAGGTGGCCGTCGATCATCTCGACCTGCGCGTCGAACGCGGCACGTTCTTCGGGCTCGTCGGACCCAACGGGGCGGGCAAGTCGACGACCCTCAAGATCGCCACCGGCCTGCTCCGCCCCGACAGCGGCACGGCGCTCGTCGATGGCCTCGACGTATGGGACGACCCCAGCGCCATCAAGGCCCGCATCGGCATCGTCCCCGAAGACCTTCGTCTGTTCGAGCGGCTCACCGGCCGAGAGATGCTCGAATACGTCGGCCTGCTCCGTGGGCTGCCCCGTTCCGAGGCGCAGCGCCGGTCCGAGGAACTCCTCGACGTCCTCGACATGACCGAGGCCGCCGGCCGCCTGGTGCTCGACTACTCATCGGGCATGCGCAAGAAGGTTGCGCTCGGCGCCGCCATTCTTCACCGACCATCGGTGCTCTTTCTCGACGAACCATTCGAGTCGGTCGACCCACTGTCGGTCAGAGTGCTTCGGACACTGCTGGAACGTCTGGTGGCCGACGGCGCCACGGTGGTGTTCTCCAGCCACGTGATGGAAGTCGTCGAGCGATTGTGTGACAGCGTCGCCATCGTCCATGCCGGTCGAGTCGTGGCCACCGGACCAACGCAGCAGTTGGTGGCCGGCGGGCGCCGACTGGAAGACGTCTTCGTCGAAGCCGTCGGGGCCCGGGTCGACGGACCGGGACTCGACTGGCTCGACGACACCGGCGAGCCGTGATCGTCACCTTCGCCCGCCTCAAGGCGAGGCTGTTGTGGAATGCGATTCGCCACGGCCAGGGTCTGGGGCTGATCCTGTTCACCTCGCTCACCGGCATCCTCTCGGTGACGGCGATCATCAACGCACGCACGGCACCCCTCGACGACCTGCGCGTCGCCATGCCCTTGATCTCCCTCGGACTCGTGGTGGCCGCAGTGTTCAGCCCGCTGCTGTTCGGATCGACCGATGAGACCGTCGACACCACCCGGCTTGCACTCTTCCCCCTCGACACCCGGCGTCTCGCCATGGGCATGGGCACCGCTGCGCTCGTCGGCCCGGGCCCGATCGCTCTCCTGCTTCCGCTGCTCGCCGTGGCGACCCGGGCACCGAGTCTCATCACGATGGCGACAGGCGCCATCTCGGCCTTCACGCTCGTCGTCTTGGTGGCGGTGTTGCCCAAGCTCGTGATGACCGTCTTCGGCTCCCTGCTGCGTCGCCGACGCAGCCGCGACATCGCCACCGTGGCCAGCAGTCTCATCGTCGCCGTGATCCTGATCGGTATCCAGGGCGGCATCTTCCTCGGCGGCTCCATCGAACGCCGCCACGTGGAAGTCGCCTCGGAAACCGCCCAGGTCCTGCCCACCGGGTGGCCGGCCATGGCGCTGACCCGCTCGATCGAGGGAGAGATCTGGCGGCCGCTGTTCTTCATCGGGGCGTCATGGATCCTGCTCGCCTACCTCCTGCTCACCTGGGCACGGATCCTCGAACGTGGGCTGAGCGATGTCGATGAGGGCGGCACGGCCGACGACCTCGGCGGCCACCTGATCGAGCACGGCAGCGACACCCCGCATGCGATTCGCCCGATCCTCGCCAAGGAGTGGCGGTACCTCAAACGCCACCCCCGCTACCGGGTGCAAGTCATCTCGCAAGCCCTGGTCGTGTTCATCGGCGGCGTCCCGTTCCTCAGTGCCGTGCTCGACCAACGACCCGAGGCCGTGCTGTTCGGCTGCATTCCCGGACTGACCGCCGGACTCACGGGCGCCAACCTCCTCGGGCCCGACGGTCGAGCGCTGTGGGCCGAAGCCGTCGCCCTCCCGTCGCTCCGACCCCTGCTTCGGGGCCGTTCGCTCGTCTTCGCCACCATCGGCGTCGGCGGCTCCATCCTCATCACGCTCGGTTCCGCTGCCTACACCAGCGGCTGGCGGTTCGTCGTGCCGGCGCTGGCCGCCGGCCTGGCCATGTCACTCACCGGTGCCGGTATCGGCAGCATCACCTCCACCTTCGCACCGGTCTCCTATCCCGAGGAGTCGAACCCGAACCCCTTCGCCAGCGGCCTCAGCGGCGGCGGCTGCATCAATGGGCTCATCTCCTTCACCGGTGTTGCGATCGGTTTGATCGTCGCCCTTCCGATCCTCGTTGCCATTTCGCAGGCGACCGACGGCAACCTCGTCATCCTCACGGCGATCACGCTCATCGCCCCGGTATACGGCGTCGTGGTCTGGCTGACCACGACCAACTGGGCGGTCCGCCTCCTCGATCGGCGACTTCCCACGATCCTCACCGACCTCGCCCGGGCCTGACGCAACGCATCGCCCTCAGTTCAGCGAGGGGTCCTTCGGGTAGTGGGCGAACCAGGCCATCTCGCCGCCGTTTCGACGCAAGACCCGAGCCCAGAGTCGCTCGGGCTCGGCAACGAAGACGTCGTCGAGCAGGCAGGGCACGACCCACCAGGCCCCCATCGCCAGCTCGCCCTCGAGCTGACCACCACCCCAACCGGCGTAGCCGGCGAAGATACGGAGCTTCTCGAGCCCTTCGGCCACCACCAGCGGCACCTGCTCCTCGAGATCGATACTGGCGAGACCGAGCGGGAGGTCGCCGTCGTACCGATGACCCCATCCGAGAGCAATGAGACTGTCAGTGTCGACGGGACCGGCGTCGAAGACGACCGGCGGTTGATCGGTGACATCCGCCCATTCCGGGTAGGCGTCGGCCACCGACACATCGGATGGCCGGTTGATGACCACGCCGAGCGCGCCATCCTCATCGTGTTCGAGGATCAGCGTGAGGGTGCCGTCGAAGTTCGGATCCGCAAGTTCGGGCCGAGAAATCAGGAACGAACCGGCGAGCGAACGCATGGTTCAGCCCTCGCCGCTGATGATGGCTGCCGTGGACGACGTACCGAGGCGAGTTGCACCGGCGGCAACCATGGCGGCAGCCGTCTCGTAGTCGCGGATGCCGCCGCTGGCCTTGACTCCGAGCCGACCACCGACGGTTGCCGCCATGAGCTCGACCGCAGCGAGCGTGGCCCCACCCGAAGGGTGGAATCCGGTCGAGGTCTTGACGAAGTCGGCGCCGGCGGACTCGGCGGCCCGGCAGGCCGCAACGATCTCCTCGTCGGTGAGCGCTCCCGACTCGATGATCACCTTCAGCGTGATCTCGGCCGGGGCCACTCGCCTCACCAGTGCGATGCCGGCCTCGACGCCGGACCAATCACCTGACTTCGCCTGACCGAGGTCGATCACCATGTCGACCTCGTTGGCACCCGATTCGATGGCCAACGCCGCCTCGGCCGCCTTCGCCGCCGCCTGGTGCGCTCCCGAAGGGAACCCGATGACCGTGCAGATGTCGATGCCGGCGTCGAGCCAGCCATCGACCAGGGGCAATCGTGACGGCGAGACGCAGATGGCCGCAACTCGGTACGTATTGGCCTCGGCACACAGCGCTTCGATCTGGGCCGGGCCCGCCTCGGGCTTCAGCAGGGTGTGATCGATCAGCGACGCAAGTGAGTCAGATGCCATCGGATGAGTCTACAACCGCCGTATCCCACCGACCGGTGCCACACGACTTGGCCACCAACCCCTCGAAGACCGCCTCAAACTCGGTCGAAGACCGCTCACATTCGGTCGAAGACCGCTCAAATTCGGTCGAAGACCGTGCGCTCGGGCGCTTCCTCACCACAGAACACACAGATCGCTGCCCGCGCATTCACCATCGCACCACAGCCACACTCGCTCACCCGATCCACGCGACGTCCGTCGATCTTGCCGTCGGTCGCATCGAGCTGTTCCATGCGGTGGATCAGATGCTGTTCGGTGAGACCCGTCGTTTCCTTGACGAGCATCCACATGCTCTCCGTCGCCAGCCGCAATCGGTCGAACCGCTGCTCGAGGAGCTCGAACTTGTCCGCCTGGAACTCGGCACGAGCGAGCTCGGCCGACTGACTCGATGCCATGATCTTCTGCGTGGCGCGAATCCGGCTGTGCTGGTGATAGTCGATGATTCCCACATCTCGACCATCGACACCGTTCGCACGGTCCTTGAGAAGGTGACGGTCCTTGAGAAGGTGACGGTCCTTGAGAAGGTGACGGCGAGAAGCGGATCGGGGCGGCGACGATTCAGGCCGCTCGGGCCTCGGCGGCCCCGCGTACCGCTTCGGCAACGAGATCGGCCGACGCACCCGGATGGAGTACGTGGGCAACACCCGCCTCGAGCAATCTCGGAACGTCGAGATCGGGGACGATCCCGCCGACGACGACCGGAATGTCGGAACCCTCGGCTCGCAGGAGCTCCACCACCTTCGGGGCGAGCGTCATGTGGGCACCCGACAGCATCGACAGCCCGATCACGTCGACGTCTTCGTCGATGGCGGTGGCAACGACCATGGCCGGTGTCTGACGGAGCCCGGTGTAGATCACTTCCATCCCGGCATCACGCAAGATGCGAGCAACGATTTTCACACCACGGTCGTGGCCATCGAGGCCGACCTTTGCCACCAGAACACGCAAGGACATGTCCGCAACGCTACTGCCAATTGACCTTGCGACCCAGTCCGGACCACCCGACTAGGGTCGATCCGTGTCCTCTCCTCCCCTTCGTGGCCGCGTCGCGCTCGTCACCGGTGTGTCCCGCGGCGTCAGCATCAGCCCCGCCATCGCTCGGCGCCTCCACACCCTTGGCGCCACCGTCGTCGCCACGGGCTGGCCGCCGCATGACGCCGAGATGCCCTGGGGCGAGCAGCCGCTCGGGCCCCTCCCGTTTCCGGTCGAACGCCACGATCTCGAGGATCCGACCACTCCGGCCGCTCTGATCGACCACATCGTTGCCGAGCACGGCCGCCTCGACATCGTCGTCGCAGGCCACGCTCGCAGCTCACAGGGCGGTCTCGAAGAGGTCGACGCCGCCGAGCTCGATCGTTGCTGGGCGGCAAATGTTCGCAGCATCGTGCTCCTCGCCCAGGCGTTCGTCCGTGTGCACGTCTCACCCGCCGACCGGCCGCCCACCGGCCGCATGGTCTGGTTCACCAGCGGGCAGCACCTCCAGCCCATGCCCGGCGAGCTTGCCTACGCCGTGGCCAAAGGTGCGCTCCATCAGATGACCCCATCGATCGCAAAGGCCATGGCGCCGCATCGAATCATTGCCAACGGCATCAATCCCGGTCCGATCGACACCGGTTACGCCACACCCGAGGCCCATGCGCAGATCGCCTCGATGTTCCCGGGTGGTCGCTGGGGAACTCCCGACAACGTGGCCGACCTCGTCGAGTTCCTCGTCGGCGATCAGGGGTCGTGGATCCAAGGCCAGGTGATCGACAGCGAAGGCGGCTTCGACCGATTCGTCTGACCACGCACACTCCTCACGGGCACCCCTCGAAGAACACCGCAACCTTCGAACAGCGCCGACCCTGGCGAAACCGAGGCGGTCACTTACACTGGATTCATGCGAGTTCTTCCCAAGTCCAACGACCTCTGCTGGTGTGGTAGTGGCCAGAAGTACAAGCGATGCCACAAGAACTCCACCGATCCCATCCGCTCGGGGCAGCAGTCACCCCTGCGGACCGTCCCCGATTCGATCACGAAGCCGATGTGGGCCGATGGCACGCCCGTTTCCCGCTGGGATGAGCCTCGGGTCAAGTCGCCAGAGATCATCGAGCGCATGCGCTGCGTCGGCAACGAAGCGGCCGACATCTTGAACGGCCTCGGTCAGATGATCAGGCCCGGCGTCACCACCGACGAGATCGACGCTGCGTGCCACGAGGGCGCGATCGCCCGCGGTGCCTACCCCAGCCCCCTCATGTATCCCGGTGGCGACAATCCGTTCCCCAAGTCGCTGTGCACCTCGATCAACGAAGTCATCTGTCACGGCATCCCCGACGATCGAGCACTGCGCGACGGCGACATCATCAACCTCGACGTCACCATCTACAAAGACGGCGTCCACGGCGACACCAACGCCACGTTCTTCGTCGGCGAGGTCGACGAGCAATCGCAACGACTGGTTCGGGTCACCCGTGAGTGCACCGAGCGGGGCATCAATGCCGCCATGCCCGGTCGTCCGATCAACGAGATCGGACGGGCCATCCAAGACCACGCCGAAGCCAACGGGTTCGGCGTGGTTCGCGACTTCGTCGGACACGGCATCGGCGAGCAGTTCCACACCGATCTGCAGATCTGCCACTACTACCATCCCGCACTCACCGACATCATCGAGCCCGGCATGACCTTCACCGTCGAGCCGATGATCACCGTCGGTGACTGGCGAGCCCGCATGTGGTCCGATGGCTGGACCGCCGTCACCTCCGATCACAGCCGCACGGCCCAGTTCGAGCACACGATCCTGATCACCGAAGACGGTCCCGAGATCCTCACCACCCCGACCGACACGAGCACCCACCCCTACTGGTCACTCAAGTCCTGACACCGATCGGACACGTCGGTCGCTCGAGTCGGTGGACTCGTCTCAGCCAAAGACTCCGATCATGTTCAGTGCGAGGACGACCACGGAGATCACCAGCACCGGACGGATCACCCGGTCACCGCCGGCGACGGCCACTTGTGATCCGGCGTACCCGCCGAGTGCCATGCCCGTCGAGAGCACCAACGCCGGAAGCCATCGCACCTGCCCCTGCACCACGAAGGTGACGACCGCCACCGCCGAGACGACGAGGATCACGTAGGTCTTGATCGCATTGCCCTCGAGTAAGTCGAACCCCGCCCGAGAGAGCAGGAGCAGCAGGATCAGGCCGACGCCCGCCTGGATCGCTCCGGCGTAGATCCCGACGAGGAAGAACACCACGACGTTGAGCCACAGCGGCCACGGCTTCGACGCCGCCTTCGCCTTCGGCTTCCAGAGCGACAGCGCCAGCATCGGGAACATCATCACGCCGAAGATCTTCTTGAACAGGTCGTCGTCGATGCCCGAGACGGCCAACGCGCCGATCAGACCACCGGCGACGGCCGGGACGAAGATCGGGATGGCGTCTCGAAAACCCACCACCTTCTTGCGGGCGTAGCCGTAGCTCGTGGAACCGTTCTGGATCAGCACCGCCACCCGGTTGGTTCCGTTTGCGAAGAGCCCATCGACGCCGGCCAGCGACAACAACGGCACCGTGAGCAGGGATCCTCCTCCGGCCATGGAGTTGATGACGCCGGCGAACATCCCGCCAAAAAAGATGAGGAGCGCTTCGATTGGCGACATTCGTACCGACGCTACCTCCATCACCGTCGATCAGGTGAGACAATCGACGGTCAGGCCCAGCCCCGAAGGAAGCCACTCGTGCGAAGAGGACTAGCAGCACTCATACTCGGCCTGTCATTGGTCGTTGCCAGCGTGGCGTGGTCGGGGTACGTCCTCACACACACCGTGCTCGACCCCAACCGCTCGGAGCGACTGGCCGAGCAGGTTCTCGACAACGAGGTCTTGCGGGCCGCGCTCATCAGCCGGTTGGCCACGTCCATGGAGTCCGCCGTTCCCGGCGATGCTGCGGTACCGCGCCAACTCCTCGAAGCCGCAGCGGCCGCTGCGCTCGACAACCCCGACGTCGAGAATCTGGTGCAACGCGGCATCGTCGACGTGCACCGGTCCGCCTTGGAAGGCAACGCCGAGCCCGTGACGGTCGATGCCGCCGCACTCGGCTCTGCCAGCCGCGCGGCGCTGGTCGAACTCCGCCCCGAACTCGATGCCGTCCTCCCCGCCACCCCGGTGCTCGAGGTCGAGCTTCCCGTCGGTGGGTTGAGCATTCTCGGTCGCATTCGTTCGTTCGTCGAGCAGGCGACCACCATCCTCGCCTTCGTTGCGATCGTCGGTGCCGCCACGGCCTTTGCGGTCGCCAGAAACCGGCCGGCGGTCCTCCGAAGAGTCTCGTTCTGGGCGTTCGGGACCGCACTGTTCTGGATCGTCGTCGGCTTCGGGATCCCTTTCCTGGCCGAGAAACTGGCCCCGTCGTCGACTGCGATCATCTCGGCCTTCGTCGATGTGTTCTTCGGCGCGATGATCCGCCCGGGCGTGGCAATGGCCGGGTTCGGCGCCGCCTGCCTCGCCGCCTCGTTCTTCTGGGCTGCGGGGTCGGCCACCGCCGGCGCTCGAATCCTCCAACCGGCAAACGACGCTCCGGTCCAACGCCAGCAGGCGCCCGGGGCTGTGCGTCGCGGCGTCGGCTCGACCCAGTCCAACGTGCGCCGAGCCCCCCAACACGACCCGGCAGCAGCGCAGCGGGCCGAACAGCAACGTCAGGCCTACGAGGCACAGCAACGAGCCAATCGGGAACTGGCCGAGCGGCAGTACGCCGCTCAGCAACGGGTAGTGCAGCCCTCCTACACCCAGCCTCCGGCCAACCCTCGACCGGGCGTCAGATCCCCGTACGCGCCCGACCCCACGACGGCGATGCCACAGCCCTCGGCGTCGGCACCCGAGGCCGGAACACCGTCGCAGCCCTTCGGCCGAGCCCCGCGTTGGGAGCCCGGCGTCGGCTACATCGACGACGATGCGCCGCCGTCGTCGACCTGATCCCTCCGCCGCCGCATGACCGACGACCGTCGCTCGATGGTTCCGGTCGGCCCACTCACTGATACCCTTCCCCCCTATGGGTATCGAGACTGAGGTCCACACACCACCGGGCTACGCCGACACCAAGGCGAAGCAGCTCACGCACCTCCGCCGGATCGAGGGGCAGGTTCGCGGCCTGCAGCGCATGATCGACGAAGACACCTACTGCATCGACGTACTCACGCAGCTGGCGTCGGTGACCAAGTCGCTCCAGAGCCTCGGGCTCAACCTGCTCGACGAACACCTTCGACACTGTGTGCGAGCATCGATCACCGAGTCCGACGATCACGGCGAGGCCAAACTCGACGAAGCGATGGCCGCCATCGCCCGCTTGCTGAGGAGCTGACATGGCCGACGCATCAGCACCAGACGCACCAGCACCATCAGGGCCACGGTCGTCCTCGGCCACGCTCCGCCGACCGAAGCCGATCCCCGGCTACATCGAGCTCCCCGTGGAAGGTATGACCTGCGCCGCGTGCGCCTCTCGGATCTCCCGTGCCCTGAACAAGCTCGATGGCGTCGACGAGGCCGAGGTGAACCTGGCCTCGTCGAAGGCCACCGTCCGTTTCGACCCCACCACCACCGACGTCGCCACCTTCACCGCCCGCATCGAGAAGCTCGGCTACCACGTTCCCGAGGTCATCGACTTCGAGGGTGAAGAGCGAGCGCTGAAGATTCGATCGTTGATCGGGCTCGCCCTTGCCATCCCGGCCATGGGCCTCCACATGGCGATCGCCGACCATTCCGCTGCCATGCAGTGGTTGATGGCGGCGCTGTCGGGACCGGTCGTGTGGTGGATCGGCTGGCCCTACCACCGCAAGGCGGTGGCCGGTGCCCGCAGCGGGACGGTGGGAATGGACGCCCTGGTGTCGCTGGGCAGCGGCACCGCCTGGATCTGGTCGTTCGCCGTGCTCGTCTTCGGCCTGCACGAACACGTCCACTTCGGCACGGCGGCGGTCATCGTGGCGCTGATCACGGTCGGCAAATGGATGGAAGCACGAGCCAAGGGTCGGGCCCGCAGCGCCATCGAGGCGTTGGCCGACCTGGGGACCCCAACCGCCGAGCTGGTCGATGGCTCGACCATTCCGAGTGCCGAACTCGTGGTCGGACAGCGTTTCGTCGTCCGGACCGGTGGCCGGGTCGCCACCGATGGTGTGGTGGTCGAGGGCGAAGCGGCCATCGACACGTCCATGCTCACCGGCGAGCCGGTGCCGGTCACCGTCGGCGAGGGCCGACCAGTCGCAGGAGCGACGGTCAACACCTCGGGGTACATCGTGGTGGAAGCCACACGGGTCGGAGCCGACACCACGCTGGCACAGATCGGGAGGCTGGTGGCCCGAGCACAGGGCTCTCAGGCTCCGATCCAACGTCTGGCCGACCGAGTTGCCGGTGTGTTCGTTCCGATCATTCTTCTGATCGCCGTCGGCACCTTCGTCGGCTGGCTCGCCACCGGTCACAGCCCAGCCGAGGCGATCGTCCCCACCGTGGCCGTTCTCGTCATCGCCTGCCCGTGCGCGCTCGGCCTGGCGACACCGATGGCGATCATGGTCGGCACCGGCCGAGGCGCTCAGCTCGGTGTCCTGATTCGAGGAGGCGATGTCCTCGAAGCAGCGAACGACATCGACACCGTGGTACTCGACAAGACCGGCACGATCACCGAAGGGTCGATGACCCTGCTGACCCAGCACTGGGCCGATGATGCCGTCGAGATCACCGGTCTGCCGCTGACGACCTTGCGTGCGGCGGTGGCGTCGCTCGAGTCACGCTCGGACCATCCGATCGCCCGGGCGATCGCCGCAGGTCTGCAGGGTGTGGGTTTGCACGATGACGCCGATCGGCCGGCTCTGGCGGTCACCGATTTCGCCGAGCTTGCAGGCCGAGGCGTTGCCGGCACCGTCGAAGGCGTGGCCTTTCGTATCGGCCGGCCGGCCGACGTCACGGTCACCAGCGACGCAATGGCCTCGGTCATCTCCGAGGCCGAGTCAGCGGGCAACACCGTGGTCGTCGTCTCTGCCGGCGGCACCTCGAGCGCCGTCGGTGCCCTCGTCGTTGCCGACGCCGTGAAGCCGTCGAGTGCCGCTGCGGTCGCTCACCTGAACCGACTCGGTCTCTCGACCGTCCTGCTCACCGGCGACAACGAACAGACCGCCAGGGCCGTTGCCGGCGCCGTCGGCATCGACGACGTCATCGCCGGGGTCCTGCCCGAGGGGAAAGACGCAGCGATCGCCGAACTCCAGCAGCAGGGCAAGCGCGTCGCCATGGTCGGCGACGGCATCAACGATGCACCGGCCCTCGCTCGTGCCCATCTCGGTATCGCCATGGGGACGGGCACCGCCGTTGCCCGAGAGGCGGCCGACCTCACCCTCGTCTCGGGCGACCTCCTCGCCGCCGTCGACGCCATTCGTCTCTCTCGGCGAACCTTCGCCACGATCAAGGGCAACCTCTTCTGGGCCTTCGCCTACAACGTCGCCGCCGTGCCGTTGGCGGTGAGCGGTCGCCTCGGTCCAGCCATTGCGGCGGGAGCCATGGCCATGTCATCGCTGTTCGTCGTCACCAACTCGCTCCGTCTGCGGCGGTTCCAATCCGTTCGCACGACACGCTGAGCGTCCCGCAACACCACCAGACCACACCATCCTCCTCACGCCGAAGGAAGTACCCCATGGCCACCTATCACGTTCCCGACATCTCGTGCGACCACTGCAAGAACGCCATCGAAAGCGAGGTGGCAACCGTGAGCGGCGTCGATTCGGTGATCGTCGACGTCGATTCCAAGACCGTCACGGTCGAAGGCGGTGACGACGCCGCGATTCGAGCCGCGATCGACGAAGCAGGCTATGAAGTGGCAAGCTGATCCTCGATCCAGGCGCTGAGTTCGGCGAGCACCTGCTCTTGCTCGGGTTCGTTCATGCACTCATGACGCAGTCCCGGCCAGATCCGCCGCTCGACGTTGCCGAGTCCGGCCAGGCCGTCTGACGCCGTCAGCGGAACGAGGTGATCGTCTTCGCCGTGGAGGACGTACACCGATATCGAGATGTTGCCGAGCGAATCCGAGGTCGCCGCCATGGTGGCAAAGATCTCGTTGCCGAGTCCGGCGGTTGCCCCTCCGAAGACGAGAGGGTCGTCGAGGTAGGCCTGCTGAACGGCGACATCTCGAGCTCAGGAGTTCGGGCTCGATCTTCGACTTGATGAAGACCTTCGGCGCAAACTTGGCGAGCACGGGGGCGAGCCTGCGCTGCCACGCCGGCACGATGGCCTCGAGTGCGGGGGCGCTGAGCACGGCGAAATCAGGCTGGGGACGGTCAGACACCAGGTAGGCGGTGGCCATCAGACCGCCGAGCGAGTGCCCCATGAGCACCGTGGGCAAACCCAACGAGCGCTGCATGGCCAGCAGATCCTCGATGTCGTCGAGGAATTGGTCGAAGGAATCGATGTGACCACGTTTGCCCCCGGACTGGCCGAATCCTCGATTGTCGAAGCCCAACACATCGAAACCGTGCGCCGCCAGGTGCGCGCCCACGTGCTCGTAGCGACCGCTGTGCTCGCCGATGCCGTGTACCAAGACGATCGCGGCCCGGGCATCGGGCGCCTCCCAATGCCGTTCGAGCCGCGTGATGCCGTCTCGCCCGGCTTCGAGCGATGAGGTCGAGCGTGGCAGAGATGACAGAACAGGCTCAGAGGTCACGGAGTCGAGCGTACCGGCTGTGATACAACGGCCCGGACCTGGGGAAGTCCCCAGGCACTCCCCGGGCTCCGGCCCTCGACATCGAACGACCCCTGGACGCCCGAAATGACGAGAACACCAAACGATCGTCGTCTCGGGTCGGACCTCTACGGCTCGGTGCAGGCACTGATCAGGTTCGACCTGGCCGAGCAATGGCAACTGGTGCGACACCTCGTGCTCTGGATCGTGCTCGGCACGGCGGTCGGTCTCCTTGCCGGCGGATCATCGGCTGCCTTCCTCACGATGCTCGAGTGGGCGACCGACACCCGCATCGACAACGGCTGGCTGCTCTACCTCCTGCCGCTCGCCGGCCTGGCCGTCGGCTACAGCTATCACGCCTACGCCGACAGCGCGGCCCGGGGCAACAACTTGTTGCTCGAGGAGATCCATCAGCCGACCGCCTGGGTTCCTCGTCGCATGGCACCGATGGTGCTGGTCAGCACCGTCGTCACCCACCTCTTCGGGGGCTCGGCCGGGCGAGAGGGCACCGCCATCCAGATGTCGGGCAGTCTCAGCGACGCTGTCATCGGACGGCTGGCGAAACTCAGCGGTGCCGATCGCCGCATCATGCTGATCGCCGCGATCTCTGGCGGTTTCGGCGCCGTCTTCGGCGTCCCCGTCGCCGGTTTCGTCTTCGGTCTCGAGGTCCAATCGCTCGGTCGGATTCGTCACGATGCGATCGTTCCGGCGCTGGTGGCGTCGATCGTCGGCGACCGGGTGGTCGATCTCCTCGGGGTCGAGCACACACCGGTACCCATGTTCGACGGCATCGACCTGACGTTCCTGTTGGCCATCCAGCTCCTCGCCGCCGGCATCGCCTTCGGCCTGGTGGCCATCGCGTTCATCGAGCTCACCCACGGCTGCAAACACCTCATGGCCCGCTTCGTCATCTGGCCACCGCTCCGCCCGTTCCTGGGTGGCCTCATCGTCATCGGCCTCACGTTCGTCGCCGGCACGAGGGACTATCTCGGCTTGTCGGTGCCGCTCATCGTCGATGCGGTGACGGCCGATCCGTTGACCGGCGTGGCCGGCGTCGCCGCCTTCGCCTTCGCGTGGAAGGTGCTCTTCACCGCCGTCACGCTCGGCTCGGGTTTCCAGGGGGGCGAGGTGACGCCGCTGTTCGTGATCGGGGCGACACTCGGGGCCACCATCGGCCACCTGTTCGATGCTCCGGTCGGGGTCTTCGCTGCCGTGGGGTTCGTATCGGTGTTCGCCGGAGCGACGAACACCCCGATCGCCTGCACGATCATGGGGGTCGAACTCTTCGGCGGCGGCATCATCGTGCCGTTGGCCATCGGCTGTGTGACCTCCTATCTCTTCAGCTCGAATCGAGGTATCTACGGTTCGCAGCGGATCGATCGCTCCAAGCTCGGCCCACTCGACAGCGAGGCCAACGCCGATGACACCCTGAGCGACATCGCCGATCGCCGACGCTTCTGGCTTCCGGACCAGCCGGGTCGCCGGCGTGACACCGACTGAACGACTCACCGAAGCCAGGGCTCCGGCTCGGACGTCAACCTTCTTCGGCTCGGACCTCGGCGCAGTCGACTCGGTATTCGTTGGCCAGCTCGCCGGTTTCGGCGATCACCAGGCGAACAACGCCTTCGTCGAGTTCTGGGTCGTCGAGACACTGCTGGCGGGCGGCGTCGATCACCTGCTGACGGGCCTCGGCGTTGGGGTCGTCGGGATCGACCTCGTCGGTGAACGGTGCCATGGTCATCGATGACTCGGTCGAGTCACCCGAGACAGTCGTCGTGGTCACCGCGTCGAGGTCGACGATCGTGGCGTCTTCACTCGTGCAACTCGACACCACGATGCCCGACAGCACCACGCCAATGATCAGTCGAACAGTCCGCGACACCACGACGGCAACCTATCGGTGCCTCGTTACCGTTCACGACCGTGACGATCTCAGGCGAACTTGCCCCACACCCCCGCCGTGTGGTGGTCGGCTTGAGCCTCGGCCACGGCGGCATGTCGGTGCTCATCAATCTGATCGCCATCCTGCTCGTCTACTTCTACCTCCCGCCTGCGTCCGCCGGGCTTCCGGCGCTGGTCACCGATGCAACCTTCTTCTTCGTCCTCAATGCCATCGTGATGGTCGCCGCGGCCGGTCGACTGCTCGATGCCATCACCGACCCCTTGATCGCCGTCGGCTCCGATCGCTCCAACCACCGCTTGGGGCGCCGGATCCCGTTCATGCGCATCGGGGCGATTCCCGCTGCGCTGGCGACGATTCTGCTCTTCGTGCCGCCGGTCGGAGAGGTGAGCGGTTGGAACATCGCCTGGCTGCTCGGAATCCAGGCGGTCCTCTACGTGGCACTCACTGCCTACGTCACACCGGCGTTCAGTCTGGTTGCCGATCTCGGTCGCACCCCCTCGGAGCGACTCGATCTGGCGACGTGGACGTCGGTCGCCTGGGCGGTCGGGATCATGGTCGCAGCCCTGACACCCTTCATCTCGGCGATGTACCAACGGCTCGGTTTCACCCCGATCCGAGCATGGCAGGGTTCGGTGATCACCGTGGTCGGAGTGGCACTGGCCTGCATGTGGGCACCGATCCGCATGATCGACGAGCCCTCGCTCGTACGGTCGGCACCCTCGTCGGTTCCGGTACGACAGGCCGTGCGGTCTGGTGATCAGCAACCACTTCTTCCGGTACTACCTTGCCGCCGACTTCGCCTTCTTCTGCGGGCTCACGATCATCCAGACCGGCCTCCTCTACTACGTGACGGTGCTGCTCGAACTCGACGAGACCATCACCGCTCCCCTGCTGCTCCTCATGGTGGTCGATCGCCATGTTCCTGTATCCGGTCGTCAACCGTGCGGCCAAGCGGCGCAGTGGGAAGCGCCTGGTGGTTGTCGCCTTCGTGCCTGTCGGCAATCGACTTCGTGGGCGTGGTCTTCCTCGGCCGGTCGCCGCTGCCGAACTGGCTCGAAGCCGTGGCGCTGATCCTGCTGTTCGCCGTCCCGTTCGCCATCCTGAGCGTCATCCCCCAGTGGATCCTGTCCGACATCGCCGAACATGCGGCGGTCACGACCGGACAGGCGACCGCCGCCACCTTCTTCGCCGCCCGGACCTTCATGCAGAAGCTCGGTCAGACCATCGGCGTCATGATGTTCGCCCTGCTTGCCGCCTTCGGTCGAGACGTCGGTGATGACCTCGGCATCCGCCTGTCCGGGTTCGCCGGCATGGTTCTCTACCTGGTCGCCGGCCTGCTCTTTCGCCGGTACGACGAAGCCAGGATGCAGGGCGAACTCGCGACCGCCGTCAGCGCCCGAGAGGTCGTGATCTGACGGGTCGCCTGCGGCCCGAGAAATCTTCCTGGCTGCGTCATATCGCCGACTTCGACTCCGACGCTGCCCCCATGAGTAGCTTCCGTCAGGACCAGGCCGCCCGTCCCGAGATCGCCGCCCCCGCCGTCGTCGTCCAGGCCACGGTTCGCCTCGACCTGAACGAAGCCGGTCGACGAGCAACTGGCCGACGACTTCCTGCGGATCGCCGGATCATCCGCTGCCTATCTCCCCCGCCAGATCGCCCTCGTCAGCGTGGCGACGGGGACCGCTCCGCTCCACGCTCGTGATCGACGGCGCCTGGCTCGAACTCGCCGTCGAGGCCAACGAGCACGACCGTTCGCTGGTCGAGGGCGTCGATCTCCCTCGAGACGTGGTGCTCGCCGTCCTGCCCGAGTGGCCCGAGGACTGGGCCACGATCGAGGTCGACTGCCTCCAGCGGCGAATCTACGAAGGCATCTGCTACATCGCCGCCTGATCGACCGGGGCCGGACCGGTCACCGACAGCACCGACCTACCAGAAGCACCGACCTCCAGAAGCACCGACCTCCAGAACGATCAAAGAAGCCGACCGCGGGCGGGTCGGCTTCTTGCTTCTGCACCCCGTACGGGATTTGAACCCGTGCTACCGGCATGAGAAGCCGGCGTCCTAGGCCGCTAGACGAACGGGGCCGGACTCTCGGGTCGTCAGCCGACGACCCTCACCACCCACACGACCAACGGATCAGAAGTGTGAACAGCGAGCGGATCCTAGCGAGTGGGCGGAACGCACCCAACACGCTGGAATCGCTGGTTCGGGGAGGAGGACTCGAACCCCCAATGAATGCACCAGAAGCACTAGTGTTACCAATTACACCATCCCCGAAGGAAGCCACCAGGTTATCGTCCCGGCCTCGAGGAGACGACCACCTCGACCAGCATCTTTTCTTGCGCTTCTTCGGCTGCGACGGCGCTAGCGATTGTCGAGGCGTCGAAATCCGATGATCCGGCCGACCGCCACGGCCAACGTCTCCTCGGCCAGACGATCGAAGCTGGCGCCCGACGTCGTCGGTGACACCTCGGCTTCGAGACCCACCTCTTCGGCGATCAGCTGGGATCGACGGGCGTGATAGGGATCGGTCACGAGGATCACGGAGTTCACGTTGCGCCGTTCGAGGAAGCGAGCGGTTGCTCGAAGCGATTCATAGGTCGATCGGCCGTCGACCTCGAGAAGCAACGCTTCGTCGGGGATGCCGGCGCTGACGCGAAGATAGTCGTAGCCGGCCTTTGCTTCGGTCGTGACATCGCCCTCCTGGTTGCCGCCGGTCACGACCACCAGGTCGACCCGGTCGTCGAAGTAGAGCTCGGCGGCGTGGTCGAGTCTCGCCCGAAGCACCGGCGATGGCGTCCCGTTGTATTGGGCTGCGCCGAGCACGACGACGGCATCGGCCGAGCCTTCGAACTGCTGGCGAGAGGCCAGCCAGACGTCGACGAAGGTCGCCACCACATAGAGCACCAGCAGGCCCACCAGCGCGGTGAGGGCAAGCACCCGACGCCGGGCCTTCGTCGCTCGACCACGCCCCTTCCCTTCTCCGAGATTGCCGCCCATGGAGGCTGCTACAGCTTGGCGCGCGCCGCTCGAAGGCGCTCGAGAACGACGTCACGGTCCATCTCGGCCATCGGCTCGAACAGCGGGATGCCCGAGCGAGAGCCGGTCGAGCGCGAGCCTCACCGGCAACTGGGTCTTGGTGTCGAGTTCGGTGCCGACGCCGAAGACGACCTCACCGATGGCTTCGGGAGTCCAGTCGGTCTCGGCCAGTCGCTCGATCACCAGATCGAGCACCGCCGGGACATCGGGCTTGCCCATGACCTTCTTCCAGTCCTTCTCGCTCGGCTCGTCGGGCTCGCCGACCACCCAGGTGAGGAACGACGGGATCTCTTCGAGCCGTTTGACCCGCTCCTGCACGAAGGGGGCGAGCGTGGCGAACAGGGCAGGGTCGATGTCGCCGAGGAAGGGGGTGCCGGCCGCGACGAACGCGTCGACCGACAGCGCTCGGATGTACTCGGCGTTGAAGTGCTCGAGCTTCTTGATGTCGAAGAACGCCGGGGCCTTGTTGATGTCGGCCAGCTCGAACTCGGCGATGAACTTCTCGATGGGGGCGATCTCGACGTCGTCCTTCGGACCCCAGCCGAGCGTCAGCAGGTAGTTGCGCATGGCGTCGGGCAGGAAGCCCTTGGCCCGATAGTCGCCGACGGCGACGTCGTCGCGACGCTTGGAGAGCTTCTGGCGCTTTTCGTTGACGATCAGCGGGAGATGGGCGTAGTACGGCGGCGGGGGGTGCTCCTCGTCAGGTCGGGAATCGATGATGGCCTGGCGAAGCAGCAACACCCGGGGGGTGGTGTTGACCAGGTCTTCGCCTCGGACCACGTGGGTGATGTTCATCTCGAGGTCGTCGAGCGCATTGGCGAGGTGGAACATCGGTACGCCGCTCGAGCGCACCACGATGAAGTCCTCCAGCACGGCGCAGTCGAACTCGACCCGTCCTCGCACCAGGTCGTCCCACCCGATGATGCCTTCGTCGGGCGTACGGAACCGGATGACGACGCCCTCGCCCGGCTGTACATCACGATCTCGGCAGAAGCCGTCGTAGCCGGCACCACCGGCCGCTTCGGCCCGTTCCTTGACGGCCTCTTGCGTGCAGTCACAGCGATAGGCGTGACCGGTCTCGAGAAATCCGTTGGCGACGGCCACATAGCGATCGAAGCGATCGGACTGGTGCTGCTCTTCGTCCCAATCGATCCCCAGCCACCGGAGGCTGTCGTGAATGGCCGTGACCAGTTCGGGCCGGCTGCGATCGGCGTCGGTGTCTTCGATGCGCAACACCATGGTGCCCTTGGTGTGACGGGCGTACAGCCAGTTGAACAGCGCCGATCGGGCGCCTCCAACGTGGAGATAGCCGGTTGGGGCAGGAGAGAAACGCACACGCACGGTCACGTCGGGCAAGGCTAGCTCGGCGTGCCGGTCGTGAAGCGAAGCGAGCAACGCCGGGGCGAGCGACGTCATACTGGTTTGCGTGGAGCCGATGCGGGAAATCACCGATGACCGGGAACCGATCCGCGTTGCCAGGACTTAGAAAGCCGTGCTCACGTTGACCCACGAGGCAATCGAGGTGGAGATCTCCCCACCGCCGGCCTCCGGCGAGCGAGACACGACTCACCTCCGGCGAGGGAGTCGTCGGCCAGATCGGGGTCTTCGATGCCTCTGCCGGCGCTCGATTCGAACGCTTCTGCGCCGACGAACATGCGTCGATCGCCAACGCCCTCGGGTGGGCGCTCGGCAATCACGACCTCGGCCGAGAAGCCACCGATGAAGCCTTTGCCCGCGCCTTCGAACGATGGGACACCGTCGATGCAATGGCAAACCCAGCCGGGTGGGTCTATCGGGTGGGTCTCAACTGGGGGCGGCGCCGAATCTGGCGACGGAACAAGGAACGCCAACTGCTGGCCGCCATCGACCTGAGCGACCACAGCGACACCTACGTCGACCACGATCTGGCCGAAGCGCTCGCCACACTCCCGATCAAGTTCCGATCGGTCGTCGTACTGCGTCACCTGCTCGGCTATTCCGAGCGAGATACCGCCGAGGCCCTCGGGATCTCGCCCGGGACGGCCAAGAGCCGCATGAGCCGGGGACTCGAACGGCTCCGGAGTCATCTCGAGGAGCCGCGCGTGATCGCTCGATCAACGAGCGATCGTCGACCGGCTTCGCCGTGCCGGTATGGCGCCGGCCACCTCACCCAACCTCGATTCGATTCTGGCTCGCGCCGCCCAACGCAAACGGCGGCGCCAGATCGGTGTGACCGCAGCGTCGGTCGTGGTCGTTGGCGGCCTCGGTTTCGGGTCGGCTCGGTGGCTGTCGGGATCGACTGACACCTCGATCAGCGCCGGCGGCTCGCCCGCCGCCCTGTTCGCCGCCGCCCCTCGGGCCGACGACGACTGCGTCGACCGCGTCGACCCTGCCGGCCGAAACCACCGAGCCGGTCGCCGAGAACGCAGCACCGAGCGAGTGGAACACGCCGCCGACCACGGCCGAGGTGGCAGTGGCGACCGCCACGACCCTCGAGGGTGTCACGCCGTCGATGAATGCCGTGAGACGAATCGAACTGGCCGACGATCTCGGCGGCGCGATCATGGTCGACAGCCGCCAGCTGCAACACCGGTCGGCCAGCGGCGAGATGACCACGCTCGAACTGCCTGAGGCCGGTACCACCACACAACGACGCGTCACCGACATCGCCCTGCTCGACGGTCGCCCGTTCATGTTCGTCAGCGACTTCACCGACCGGCCCGACCTGGCCGACGAGTCGTCGCACGGACGACGCCGTGCATCAGGAAGCTGGCGATCTACGCGGTCGATCTCACCACCGACGAGGTGCACGTGATCGAGCAGCGCACCATCACCGACAAGCACTCGCCCCTCTGGGTCTACAACGGCCACGTCACCACCCAGGGCAACCACATCATGGTGGTCCGAGAGCTGTGGCAGTCGATGTGTGTGTACGTGGAGAGCCTCGACGCTCGACGGCACGGTCGGTGGAGACCCCCGAGAATCCGTTGCCCGAGCCCTGCGCTGGCACGGTCTCGACAGCGAGATGATTCGAGCCATGCAGGCCGGCATCGCCGAACCACCTCGGGGCTGCATCTGCTGCCGGTGAGCTCCCCGATGGAGCGATGTCGGTGCTGGGGAGTCCAGGCCGATCAGGCGCACTCGACGCCGTCAACAGCCAGCTGCGATCCGCTGCCTCCTTGACGGCCGAGCCGTCGCGATCGACCAGAAGCTCAGAGCAGCCGTCAGGCTGTGGGAGGTTGCGACGCCAGTCGGCGGCGTAGTCGCAACGATGGCGCCGTGAGGGCGTCGCAGGACGGCGTCGGGCACCAGGTCGATCACCTGCCTGGCGTTCGACATAGTGGTGATGGCTCGAGATCTCGGCGAAGGCTGCCTCGCGCAAGGGCAACGAGCTCGTCGGTCGGTGCGTCGTCGAGGAATCCGAAGAGCGTGAACGCTGCGGTGAGATCGTGGATCATCGGCCCCCGGCCGAAGAGCGCCGAGCGCTTCATGGCGACCCCGACACAGCCGGCGACGGCGTCGGCCTTGTGCGACTCGACCGAGGTGAAGGCGGTCGTCGAACTGCGCCGACCAACTTGTAGGCGTAACCCTGATCGGGGCCGGTGGTTCCGAGCCGGGCGCCGCGAGGCATGCCCGGAGTGGTCAGGTCGCCGGGGCGATCGGCGATCCACGAATCGGGGCGTCGCGGCGGCGAGCTGTAACGGCGAACACGTTGGGTGGGATCAGTCGGCACGAAGTCAGGAGCAGCCACGTCGACAGGCTACCGTGCTCCTCATGGGCATCGATTCCACCCTCTACAACATCATTCTGCTTCTTCACGTCCTCACGGCCATCGTGGGATTCGGCGGGTTCATCGCCCACGGCGCCTACAACGCCAAGGCCTTTCGAGCGACGGCGGGCGAGGCGCTGGTGCTACTGCGAAACACCGCCGCCGTCACCAACATCGCCCACTACGCGATCTACGCGATGTTCGTCTTCGGGATCGTGCTGATCTCGGTGTCCGACGGCCAGATCAGCTTCGGTGCGCCCTGGATCTCGGCATCGTTCCTGCTCGTCGTTCGTGGTGATCGGACTGGCCCACGGCATGGTTCGCCCGGCAGTACGGGGCCTGACCGCCCGGGCCGAGGCACTCTCTCCCGAGACCACGCTCGAATCCGATCCCGAGGCAAAGGCCCTCGCCGGCAAGCTCGCCATCGGCGAAGGTGTCACCCAGGTCCTGCTGGCCGTCGCTCTCATCCTGATGATGTGGCAGCCCGGTAGCCTCACCAGTCGAGCCGGTCGCAGTCGAGCCGGTCGCTCGGCCGGCCGCCAGTCGAGCCGGATCGAGGCGTGCGAGAGTGTCGAGGGCGTAGATCATCGAGTCGGCCAGCGCCTGCCAGCTCGCCTCGATGATGTTCTCGCTGACGCCGATCGTGGTCCAACGGCGATCGCCGTCCGGACGCATCGATCGAGCACGCGAGTGACCGCCTGGGTGCCGCTGATCGAATCGAGAATTCGGACCTTGAAGTCGGTGAGCTTGACGCTCGGCCAGCACGGGGAAGCGCTCGCCCATGGCCGCCCGGAACGCAGCGTCGAGGGCGTTGACCGGACCGTTGCCTTCACCGGTGGCGACGACCCGTTCGCCGTCGATGATCAGCTTGACGACGGCATCGGTCTCGACGCCGTCGTGGTGACCCAGCGGGTTCATCTGCGAGCGCCATCTTCTCGCCCGGACGATGCTCGACGTTGACCCGAAACGATTCGAGCTCGAAGAACGGATTGCGCCATCCGGTCGCTCGCCGCATCAGCAGCTCGAGCGAGGCGTCGGCAGCTTCGAAGTGATAGCCGGCGTGTTCGAGCTCCTTGAGCTCGTCGAGCACCGCTTTGAGCTGGGGTCCGTCGAGTTCGAGACCCAGCTGCTTGGCCTTCAGTTCGACCGTGGAACGACCGGAGAGATCGGACACCAAGAAGCGGGTGCCGTTGCCGACGAGCGCCGGATCGATGTGTTCGTAGGCGTCGGGGCGGCGAGCGATGGCCGAGGTGTGCAGACCGGCCTTGTGTGCGAAGGCGGACTTGCCGACGTAGGGCAGCGCATCATTCGGTGGCAGATTGACCAGCTCGGCAACGTGTCGGCTCACCGACGGTGAGTCGTTCCATCGACCCGTTGGGCAGGGTGCGAATCCCCATCTTCAGTGACAGGTTGGGAACGAAGGTGGTGAGATCGCAGTTGCCGGTGCGCTCGCCGTAGCCGTTGATCGTTCCCTGCACATGGGTGGCTCCCGCCCGCACCCCAGCCACGGCGTTGGCCACTGCACAGCCGGTGTCGTTCTGGGTGTGCATGCCGACGATCGACTCGGGGAAGGCGCGAACGATGGCGGCCGTGGCCTCTTCGATCTCGTGTGGAAGCGAGCCACCGTTGGTGTCGCACAGCACCAGCACTTCGGCACCCGCCATGGCCGCCGCTTCGACGGCGCGGAGACGCGAACTCTGGGTTCCGTTTGTAGCCGTCGAAGAAGTGCTCGAAGTCGACGAACACCCGCCGCCCTTCGTTGCGCAGGAACTCGACCGAGTCGGTGATCATGGCCACGCCCTCGTCGAGCGTCGTCCGCAGGGCCTCGAGCACGTGATAGTCCCACGACTTGGCGACGATGCAACAGATGCCGGTCTCGGCTCGGAGCAGGTTGGCGAGTGTCTCGTCGACATCGACCTTGCCGTTGGGTCGACGGGTCGACCCGAACGCCACCAACTCGGAGGTCTCCAATTCGAGCTCGCCGGCCGCGGCCCTGGCGAAGAACTCGTCGTCTCGCGGGTTGGAACCCGGCCAACCACCCTCGATGTAGTGCACACCGAGGGAGTCGAGCTGCCGAGCGATCTTCAGCTTGTCGTCGGCGGTCAAGGCGATGCCTTCGAACTGGGACCCGTCGCGCAGCGTGGTGTCGAAGATCTCGACCATCTCGGGCCACTCCGGGCGGCGAAGCCCCTCGCGCGAGATGGTCATCGGTTCGTTGTCGGTGGTCACAGCGCTGCGATCACTGCGTCAGCGATCGCCGAGGTCGAGCCGGTTGCGTCGACGCAGGCGTCGCACGCCGCGAAGATGCGGGCAGCGGCCTCACCCTCGCCGAGGAAATCGAGCATCATCGCGCCCGAGATGATGGCGGCGATCGGATTGGCCTTCGCCTGGCCGGCGATGTCGGGCGCCGAGCCGTGAACCGGCTCGAACATCGACGGCGAGGTGCGATCGGGGTTCAGATTGGCCGACGCCGCCAGCCCGATGCCGCCCGAGACCGCACCACCGAGGTCGGTGAGGATGTCGCCGAACAGGTTGTCGGTGACGATGACGTCATAGCGCTGCGGGTCTTGCACGAAGTAGATGCAGGCCGCATCGACGTGGTTGTAGGCGACCTCGACGCCGGGATATTCCAGGGCAACCTCGTTGAAGGTGCGCTGCCAGAGATCACCGGCGAAGGTGAGCACGTTGGTCTTGTGTACGAGCGTCAGGTGGTTGCGGCGGGTCGTCGCCAGCTCGAAGGCGTAGCGGATGGCTCGTTCTGCTCCCTTTCGGGTGTTGACCGAACCCTGGGTGGCGATCTCGTCGGGGGTGCCCTTGCGGAGGAACCCGCCCTCGCCGGCGTAGGTGCCCTCGGTGTTCTCCCGGATGACGACGAAGTCGTGGCTGCCGTCGAGCTTGAACGGGCGCTGATTGACGTAGAGATCGAGATCGAAGCGCATCTTCAGCAGCAGACCCCGCTCGATCACGCCGGGGGGAACGTCGGGTGTGCCGACGGCGCCGAGGTAGATGGCGTCGAGCTTGCGCCACTCGGCGAGCACGGCATCGGGCAGGATGACCTGGTCTTTCAGGTAGCGCTCGCCCCCGAGATCGTAGTTCACGGGGTCGATCTCCACGCCGGCGGCCTCGATGACCCGCAGACCTTCCCGAATGACTTCGGGGCCGATGCCATCGCCACCAACGATTGCGATCCGGTACTTGCTCACGGTGCTACTCCTCTGACTGGCGAACGCTTCTCGGCCCGACGCCGGTGTGTCGTGACGAATTGTCGAGCCTATCGCTCAAGCTCCCCCCAGATCGTGCCGAAACCATCACCCAGGAGGGCTTCTCATGACTCAAATCGAAACCAACTACTCCATGCGCTCGGCGCCAGAATCGTGGAAAGAGGCGGCAGAAGCCTCCAACCTCACGCCTGACCCGACCCCACTCGGTCGAAAGCGGGTGATGGCAGAGGTTCCGACGCGCGACGAATCCGACATGTTGAGCGGAGCGATCTTCGGCATGATCGTCGCACTTGCCGGCGGCTGGGTCTGGTATCGCTACGAAGTCGACACCGTCACGCAGTTCGCCTGGTTGGCCCCGGTTCTCGGAGCCGCCATCGCCGTTGCGGTACGAGTCGGCAGCGGCGCTCGAGACAGCGACGTGCGTGCGAGCCTGTCGGCCGTTCTGTACATGATCATGGTCTTGTCGGTTGCCTACGTGATCGAACGCACGCAGTTCATCCGGGCCTACGGCAGCTCGACCGAGCTCTTCAACTCCAGCACGGCACTGCTTCGACATCGGATCACCGAGCCGACGACGATCAGCTTCTGGCTCCTCGGCCTCATCGCGACGATCCACATCAGCTATCTCCTCGGCGGCAAACGACGCTAGCGAGGGCGAGCCGTTCGTGGCTCGTTCTGTCGGGCGAGTTCCGGAGTAGTCTCGGCGCTGTGGTTGACAAACAGCAGCTCTCGAAAGAAGCCTTCGACCGATTGAAGAGCGAGTACGACGACCTCACCACGCGGGGTCGGATCGAGATCGCCCAGAAGATCGAGACGGCTCGCGAACTCGGTGACCTCTCCGAGAACGGCGACTATCACGCCGCCAAAGAGGAACAGGGCAAGATGGAAGGCCGCATCATCCATCTCGGCGGGCTGCTCGAGGCAGCCGAGATCGTCGAGGTCGATGAAGCGAACCTCAACACGATCACGGCGGGCTGTGTGGTGTCGATCCGCTACGAAGGCGACGACGACATCGAGAAGTACTTGATCGGGTCGATCGAGGAACGTCGTGAAGGCGTCACGGTCATGTCACCGGGATCACCGCTCGGACAGGCACTGCTCGGTGCTTCGAAGGGCGATGCGGTGTCGTACCAGGCACCTGGGGGCACGCTCAGCGTCACGGTCGTCGACATCGAGGCCTAGCCGACCCAAGGTGACCGAGGCCTAGCCGACCCAAGGTGACCGAGGCCTAGCCGACCCAAGGTGACCGAGGCCTAGCCGACCCGAGGTGACCGAGGCCTAGCCGACCCAAGGTGACCGAGGCCTAGCCGACCCAGGGTCGCCGACCCAGGTGACCGCGAGCCAGGGTGTTGGGCACCGGTTCCTGGAACCGACGGCACCTTCCAGTTCCTATCCGACAGCTTCGTGCTCGCCAAGGATGCACCGAACCGCGACGCCGCCATTCAGTGGTTGCGGGTCGCCGGCTCCGAGGCCGGTCAGGATGCGTTCAACCCGGTGAAGGGCTCGATCCCCGCCCGCAACGACGCCGACCGCTCGCTCTACGGCGAGTACCTCCTGTCGGCAATGGATGACTGGGCGTCCAACACCGTGGTCGGGAGCCTGACCCACGGCGTCGTCGCCAACGACTCCTGGAAGTCCGAGATCGACACCGCCACCGGCCTCTTCCTCACCACGCGCGACGTGGCCGAATTCCAATCGGCCCTCGTGGCCGCCGCCGCTGAGAACAGCTGACGGTTTGGTTGGCGGGTCGCGGTCGGTCCAACCGGCCGCGACCCTCCTCACCAGTTCGGAGACCTCATGACTGTCATCACCGCTGCTCGCACTCACCGCCGACCCCGTCTTCGGATGGACAAGTGGTGGGGATTCGTCTGGGTACTCCCCTCACTCATCGCCGTCCTGGTGTTCGTCTACGGATTCATCGGCTGGACCGCCCGGGTGTCGGTGAGCGCTTGGAAGGGACTACTCCCTGACTACACGTTCGTCGGCGCCGACAACTACCAGCAGCTCGCCGATGATGCCCGCTTCCAGATCGACATCGAGAACACGATCATCTTCACCGTGGTCTTCGTCCTCGGCTGTCTGACCATCGGTCTCTTGCTTGCTGTCCTGCTCGACCAAGGCATCAGAGGGGAAGGCATCTACCGAACGCTCTTCCTCTTTCCGATGGCCATCTCGTTCATCGTCACCGGTGTCGTCTGGCGCTGGCTGATGAATCCGGCGCAGGGCGACCGGTTGAGCGGACTCAACCTCCTCTTCGACAACCTGGGCCTCGATTTCTTGGTCAACACCTGGTACGCAACGCCAGAGTGGGGCATTGCCGCCGTTGCGCTCCCTGCCGTCTGGCAGATGTCGGGCTACACGATGGCGTTGTACCTCGCCGGCCTTCGGGCCATCCCGACGACCTTGCGGGAAGCCGCACGGGTCGACGGAGCCAGCGAATTCCAGATCTATCGCCTGGTGATCATGCCCCTCCTGCGCCCGGTGACGCTCAGCGCCATCATCATCTTGGGCCACATCTCGCTCAAGGTCTTCGACCTCGTGATCGCGCTCGCCGGCAAGCAGGTGGCGCTCGACGTGCCTGCCACGTACATGTGGACCACGACCTTCGACGGCTACTTCTTCGGTCGAGGTGCTGCCATCGGCATGGTGCTGTTGTTGTCGGTTGCCGTGCTGGTCATTCCCTACCTTTGGTTCACCCTGCGTCAGGAGCGAGAATCATGAGCACCGACGCCAAGCACAGCGATCGCTCCTGGAAGCACATCCCGCTCCTCGCCATGGCCGGCTTCTATCTGGTGCCGATGTTCGTGATGTTGAACACCGGATTCAAGAGCTTCGACGAGGTTTCGCTGGCCACGATGTGGGATCTGCCATCTGGGCTGTCCTTCGACAACTTCACCGCCGCTTGGGATGCGTTGGCCCCGAACCTGTGGAATTCGCTCAAGATCGTCGTGCCGGCAGCGACGTTGTCGAGCCTCCTCGGATCGGTCAACGGATTCGTTCTCGCCAAGTGGAAGTTCAAAGGAGCCGACGCGATCTTCCCGTTCCTCCTCTTCGGCATGTTCATTCCGTATCAGGCCATCCTCATCCCACTCGTCGACTTCATGTCGGAAATCGGATTGGCCGGCTCGACCTGGGGACTCGTCCTCGTTCACGTCATCTACGGGATCCCGATCACCACGTTGATCTTCCGCAACTACTTCGCCACGCTTCCGAACACGTTGCTCGAGGCCGCGAAGATCGACGGAGCCGGGATCTTCCAGACCTACCGCTACATCATGGTGCCACTGGCGATCCCGAGCTTCGTCGTGGTCTACATCTGGCAGTTCACGTCGGCGTGGAACGACTTCCTGTTCGCCGTCGTCCTCACCAACAATTCGTCGTGGCCGGTCACCGTTGCGTTGAACAACCTCGCCGGCTCGCAGATCATCGCCTGGAACGTCCAGATGGCCGCCTCGTTCCTCGCCGCCGTTCCCACACTCTTGATCTACATCTTCCTGGGCCGGTACTTCCTTGCAGGGATGATGTCGGGCGCCCTCAAGGAGTAGCCGTCCAACGACCCGGTCGAGGCGAGGAGATCGCGCTAGCGCAAACCGAGCGCCGATTCGAGGGTGCGGGCAGCGGCGACCACCTGTTGGCCGTAGCGGTCGCCGGGGTCGTCTGACGTCCGGTCGATCGGGCCCGAGACGCTGATGGCAGCCACCACGTCGCCGGAGGCTCCCCTGACTGGTGCACTCACCGAGGCGACGCCGGGTTCTCGTTCGCCGACCGAGACGACAAAGCCGTGCTCGAGTCCCTGACCGAGGAGGGCCGAGGCGGCCGAGCCCTTGGCCATGGTGAGGCGGCGACCCACGGGCACGATGGTGCGGAGTCCGTGCTCGGATTCGGCGGCAGCGACACAGATGCGTACGGCGCCGTCGCGTACGTAGAGCTGGGCGCTCTCCTGCGTCTCGGCTCGCAGCCGCTCGAGAATCGGCTGTGCCAGCGCAGCCAGGGGGAGTTCGTCGGCCACCCGTCGCCCCAACTCGAGGAGTCGGAAGCCCAGCGCGAATCGGCCGTCGTCGAGCCGGCGGGCCAACCCATGCTCGCTGAGCGCCGAGGCGAGCCGGTGGGCCGTCGCTCGGTTCAGGCCGCTGCGTTCGACGAGTTCGTTGAGCGAGCACGGTTGACCGGCGAGCGCCTCGATCACCAGCATCGACTTGTCGAGCACACCGACCCCGCTGGTCACCGTCGTGCGAGGTGGGGTGTTGGGTGGGGCGGGAGAGGCTACGCTGTCGTCCACCAGATGAGACTACCGTCTCAAATGATGAGATTTGCGAACCCTTCCTGGATGGAGCACGCGTGACTGAACCCCGCACCTTGGCCGACAAGCTCTGGGACCGGCATCTCGTGGCTGCCGGTGGCCCCGGCGAGCCCGATCTGCTCTACATCGACCTCCATCTCGTCCACGAGGTCACGTCGCCTCAGGCCTTCGATGGCTTGCGTCTGGCGAATCGCACCGTTCGCCGCCCCGATCTCACCGTCGCCACCGAAGACCACAACGTGCCGACCGAGAACACCGATCAGCCGATCGAAGACGAGATCAGCGCCAAGCAGATCCAGACGCTGCGGAACAACACCGCCGAGTTCGGCATCACGAACCATCCGATGGGCTCGCCCGGCCAGGGCATCGTGCACGTGATCGGCCCGGAGCAGGGCCTCACGCAGCCCGGCATGACCGTCGTGTGCGGCGACTCCCACACCGCCACCCACGGTGCCTTCGGCGCCCTGGCGTTCGGCATCGGCACCTCCGAGGTCGAGCACGTGCTCGCCACCCAGACCCTGCCCCAGGTCCGACCCAAGACCATGGCGATCACCGTCGAGGGAAGCTTGCCACCCGAGTCGACGGCGAAGGACCTCATCCTCGCCATCATCGGAGCGATCGGCACCGGCGGCGGCATCGGCCACATCATCGAGTACCGGGGCGAGGCCATTCGGAACCTGTCGATGGAAGGCCGCATGACGGTCTGCAACATGTCGATCGAGGCGGGAGCCAAGGCCGGGATGATCGCCCCCGACCAGACGACGTTCGACTACCTCGCCGGCCGCGACCACGCCCCGAAAGGCGATGCCTGGGACGCCGCCATGGCCGAGTGGGCCACGCTCCCCACCGACGACGGCGCCACGTTCGACGCCGAGGTCGTCATCGACGCCACCACGATCACCCCGCAGGTGTCGTGGGGCACCAATCCCGGTCAGGTCGCGCCCATCTCGGGCGTCGTGCCCGATCCGGCCGACTTCGCCGACCCATCGGCCCGGAGTGCGGCGGAGCGAGCCCTGGCGTACATGGGCCTCGAGGCAGGCACACCGTTTGCCGACATCAAGGTCGACACCGTCTTCATCGGGTCCTGCACCAACTCACGGATCGAAGACCTTCGAGCGGCGGCCGCCGTGGCGAAGGGTCGCAAGGTCGCCGATGGCCTGCGCACCCTCGTCGTCCCCGGCTCGTGGGTGGTCAAGGCACAGGCCGAGGAGGAGGGTCTCGACACGATCTTCATCGAGGCCGGTTTCGACTGGCGCGACCCGGGCTGTTCGATGTGTCTGGCCATGAACCCCGACAAGCTCAGCGTCGGGGAGCGTTCGGCCTCCACCAGCAATCGCAACTTCGAAGGCCGCCAGGGCCGGGGCGGTCGCACCCACCTCGTCTCACCCGAGATCGCCGCCGCCACCGCCATCGTCGGTCGCTTTGCGACCCCCGCCGACCTGATCTGAGAGAGAGCCATCATGAAAGCTGTACGCATCGTCACCGGCACCGCCGTCCCGCTCGACCGGTCCGACGTCGACACCGATCAGATCATTCCGTCCGACTGGCTCAAGCAGGTCGAGCGGACCGGCTTCGAGAAGGGCCTCTTCTCCGAATGGCGCGACGAGCCGAGCTTCGTCCTCAACGAGGAGCGCTACGCCGGCGCCACCATCCTCATCGCCGGCGAGAACTTCGGCGTCGGATCCTCCCGCGAGCATGCCGTCTGGGCCATCCAGCAGTACGGGTTCGACGCCGTCATCAGCCCTCGATTCGGCGACATCTTCCGCAACAACTCGACCAAGAACGGACTCGTTCCGGTGGTACTCACCGCCGCCGAGGTCAGCCGGCTCATGGCTGCGGTCGACGCCGACGCCACGCTCGAGCTCACGATCGACGTCGGACGTCGCACCGTCGAAGCACCGGCCATCGGGTTCGAAACGACGTTCCCGCTCGACGACGCCACCCAGGAGCGCTTCCTCGAGGGTCTCGACGACATCGGGCTCAGCCTCCGCCACGCCGATGCCATCACCAGTTTCGAATCACGTCGACCGGCCTGGCTCCCGGCAAGCTGATTGATCGTTCCGGCCGCTGATCCGGTCGGAACGTACGACCCGGATAGGGTTTCTGGGTGATCCCCGCCTCCCTCGTCTCCATCGATCGCCGTCGCGGCGCTTCGGCACCGCTGCTCCGTCGCCGTATGGCGGCCTTCGTCGTCGGCTCGGCCCTCGTTGCTGCCGGCTGTGGCGGAAGCGACGGCGAAGCGGATGCTGCGGCAACGACCGTCGCGACCGAGAGCGTCGAGACCACCGAAGCCGAAACCACCACCACGACGGCCGGCGAAACCACGACGGTCGATGAGACCACCACGACGACTGCCGCAGCGGTGCCCGCCAAGCCGCTCGACCCGCCGATCATCGAGGTGATCGATCAGGGCACCGAACCCTACGTCGAGCTCCGATACGAGATCGCCGACGGGGTCTACAACTCCCGGATGTCGCAGACGCAATCCCTGAGCCAGACCATCGATGGCCAGCTGGTGTCCCAAGTCGAGGATCTCGAGACCTTCTTCGAGATCGAGATCACCTCGAGAGCCGTCGACGGCGGCTTCGAATTCACCTCGCTGTACACCGACATCGGCATGGGCGAAGGAACCGATCCTGCGATCGTCGCGGCCTCGGAGGCCGAACTCGCTCAGCTCGTCGGCTCGGCGTTCGTCAGCACCATCGACGATCAGGGTTACGTCGTCTCACAGGCCTATGTTCCACCAGCGGCGGGCGCCGACAGTGCTGCATTGCAGGAAATGATGGAGTCGATTGCCGGCCAGAACCAGTTTGCCAACGCCCTGCCGACCGCACCCATGGGCGTCGGCGGCTCGTGGAAGCAGACCCAGGAACTCAGCCTGAACGGCATCGATTTCGTCCAGGAGACCATCTTCACCATCGCATCGATCGAGGGCACCGTGCTCACCCTCACCGTCGCCGGCACACAGACGGTGCCGACCGGGCCGGTGCAATTCCCGGGCGTGCCGGACTCGGTCGAGGTCTCGGTCGAGTCGTGGGACATCACGAGCGTCGGTGACATCGTGGCCGACCTCACGCAACCGGTTCCCAGCAGCAGCGCCACGATCTCCGGTTCGCAGATCTTCGTCGGTGAGGGTTCTGAGACCTTCCGGCTGGTGCAAGATCTCGGAACCACCATGCTCGTGACTCCGGTCGGCTGAGTCGATGTCCGCCGAGCGACCACTGCCGTCCCTGGCTGACGCCATGGACGAGCCCGACGAACCGGTCGTCGACCCGAGCACACTCGAGCAGATGAGTGGCGGCGCCTTCCGACTGACTGCAGGCCTCGTCGTCGGCTTCGCCGCTGCACTCCTGTGGCCGCGACACTGGAAGCGCTGATCGCCTTCCACTCAGCCTGCGAGTCGCACCGGATCGCCGACCATCCGCACCGACCAGGTCGTGCGATCGGTGATGTCACTGCCGTAGGTGTAGCGAATCCGCCACCAGCGGCCGGTGTAGCGCGTGGCGTAATCGTTGGGAAGCTGGACCGATGCCACGACGATCCGGTCGTTGTAGCGGCTGCGCGACAGGGTGTTCGGATTGACCTGCTGCCCGTCGCCACTCACATCGAGCTGATTTCCTGACCCCGAGCAACCGCCGGCGGGGGTCGTGGCCGAGCAATCGGTCGACCAATCGAAGGTCACCTCGTTGCCATCAGGGTCGAGGATCTCGATCCGTTCGGCTCCTTCACCGACGTCGAAAAGCGACACCTCGAACCGCTTTCCTGCGTGCTCCGGTCCGATCTCGGCCAGGTAGAACTCGCTCGACCCCCCGCTCAACGAGGCGTAGAGCGACAGATCTTCGACCGCCGAGACCTGTGGGCACGTGGGGTCGTATTCGAAGGCGCTCGTGAGGGTCGAACAGAGTGCGTAGTTCGTTCCGCTGAAGGCACGTAGGGCAAAGCCATTCGAGCCGCCAGAGTGGTTGCCCCCGCCCTGGGTCGTCACCCGGAGATAGTAGGTGCCTGGTTCCGGGTCGGGAATCGTACCGATCGACTTCCACGCCGCCTCGTAGTCGGTGTCGCCGCCGGGAACGACGAGGTCGACCAGCTTGGTCGCCGAATCGACGTCGAAGGGAGCACCGTCGGCGTCGAAGAATTCGAAGCGAGTGTCGAAGTTCGACGGGTTCACCAGCTCGCTGTCGGTCCCGATACCGGAGTACGGCGAGTAGGTTCCATCGAAGACCTCGAGCCTGACCGGTGCCAAGGGCTTGCTCCGGATCGTCACCGCGTAGAGGT
Source organism: uncultured Acidimicrobiales bacterium (assembly GCA_963698395.1). Taxonomy (GTDB): domain Bacteria; phylum Actinomycetota; class Acidimicrobiia; order Acidimicrobiales; family SZUA-35; genus JBBQUN01. Next base: position 91,550 of record CAVOQQ010000002.1, on the reverse strand, counting down.
ACTCGCCGGTGTAATCGGGGTTCGCAGTGCCAAAGCAATCGTTCGGTGGGTAGAAGCCGCCCGGGTAGGCGGCCATCCACTGGGCGACCCGGAGATCGCCGTTCTCACGAACCGAGCACTCACCCGAGACGGCGAGCCACAGTGACGGGGTCCCGAGCGTGTTGACAGGACTGCCCAGTGCGAGGGGCCGGTTGTACTCGGCGATCGACGACCGGGTGATCGCGAAGTCGTCGAAGAACAGCTGGGAGAACCCGAGCTTGCTCTTGGTCGCCACGCGGACCTTCACTCGATTCTGCCCCAGCATCGTGATGTCGACCGTTGAATCGACGCCGGGCTCGAGCCCATTTCGTCGTACGGCTTCCTCGGCCACCGCGGTCGCCGCCACCCCGTCGGGGAGCCACACCACCGAAGCCAAGGCGCTCGCGTCGGCGATGCGCTGATTCTGCTGGGCCTGGAGATACCACACGCCGAGATCCACACCGATGGCCGCGATGGCCAGCAGGGGGATCAAGAGCAGCGCGAGCATCGCCATGGCGTAGCCCTCCTCTGCGCGTGCGGCGTCCGGCCCGAGCTCGACGTCGACGCGAACCTCGGTCATGGCTCGAACCTCGGTTCGATCCGCATGACCGTGGTGTCGGCGATCGTGCGGTCGGGGAGGAAGGGGGCGACGCTCTCGTGGAGCACCTCGACCCGCACACCGACCCAGTCGGTCCCGGCTCCCTGATCCGTCTCACGGTCGAGCGGACACCAGAATCGGTCGGGATCGAACACGCCGCAGTCGGTCGTGCCGGTGAAGGCCGCCGGCGTCAGCGCGAGCGATCCGCCGTCGTAGTGGTTACAGATGTCGTCGACCGGTCCGACATCACAGCCGGTCGGCAGCCCTCCGTCGCTGGTCGGCACGAAGACGATGATCCGTTCGATCGCCACCGTGTCGAAGTTCGACAGCGGCGCCGCCATCGTCATCAAGGCGTCGTAGTCCGACAGTCGGCTGTTGCCACCCGACGACACCACTCGGGCGCCCGATTGCGACGCGGCGGTGATGCTCTGGGCGTCACGGACATGCAATCCCAACTCGGCGACCCCGAGCACCAGGGTCGCCAGCAAGGGGACGACGAGCGCCACCTCGAGCATGACGGCACCGCGCTCGCGAGTCCGCATCACCGGTCCCTCGGTTCGATTCGCACGATGGTGGTCGACGTCAACGTCTGTTCCTTGCCGAAGAAGCCGGTCACCATGGACCGGTCGAACTCCAGGTAGACGCCGATGTAGTCCGGCGGGCCACCGTTCGCCGCGCTCTGAGCGACCACGCGCTCGACTCGGGCACCAGAATCGATCGAGGTTGCGATCGGCGCGGCATCCGAACTCGCTCAACGGTTCGAGGTACTGGAGCGGGATGTAGCGATTGCACTGGTCGGTGTTGTCCTGGGAACCGACGAGGCATGCCGGTGGCACCGACGCCGACGGACCATCGGCACGAAACACCACGATCTTGGTGATGTTCTCCTCGGCGATCGGCGATGCGCTGTCCATCACCACCTCGAGAATGTGGTGGTCGGCTTCCTGGTCGTTGCCGACGATGGCCGCTGCCCTTGCGGCATCGTGACCGACCGCATCGAGAGCGACGCGATCACGCAACATCAGACTCATCTCGATCACGCCGAAGATCATCAAGAACAACAGCGGCGCCGTGATCGCTGCTTCGACCATGACGGCGCCGCGTTCAGATCGTCGTCGGGCCCCCATGCTCATCCCCGCGGCGGCACGAAGACCGTTGTCGTGGTCGTTGGGATGGTCGTCGTGGTGGTCGGTGCGGTCGTCGTCGTGGTGGTCGGCGCCGTGGTCGTCGTCGACGAAGGACCGGAGGTGGTGGTCGTGGTCGGACCGGTCGTGGTCGGCGGTGCCGTCGTGGTGGTCGTGGTCGGCGCCGCCGTCGTCGTGGTGCTCGGCATCGTGGTCGTCGTCGACGGCGGCAGTGTGGTCGGGGGCAGTGTGGTCGGGGGCAGTGTGGTCGGGGGCATCGTGGTGGTGGTCGTGGTGTTGGGCAGCCACACCTGCTCACGTCCGACGTCGTAGGCCGCATCTTCTTGGTATTCGACGGCTCGGTCGCCCATCAGGCCCACGATCTGGATCGTGCCGACGACGAACAGGAAGAGCAGGAGCGCGTACTCGACGAGTACGGCTCCGCCCTGCCCTTTCGTCCGATCGATCGCCGTTGGTGTCACACAAGGGTATCGACGCTCAGTTGCGTCACTTGAGTCGCAACGTGGATCTCTCCGGGCCCACCCAACGACCGTTCTCGCAGCAGGAAGGCAGCCGAATCCTGGCTGGTCGAGGCATCGCGCCACCCACCTGAGACACTGAGGTATGGCCTTTGGACAGCAATCCGGGCCTCCGGCCTCACGGAGCCAGCTGAGCGAGCTGAGCGAACTCCTCGAAGCCGCAGGTCACACCGATTTCCGAGACGCTCGCGGACCCATGGGATTCACCCAGCGACAGGCAGGCGGCAAGTTCACGCGCGACGAAGCCGACGCCTTCATCGAACAGCTGCGAGCCGAAGTCGAACCATCGGTCGAACCACCCGCAGCACGAGTGCGCTCCGCGACACCGCCGAAGCCGAAACCGGCAAACCCGACGCCTTCGGCCGAGCGGTCAGGCCTCACCCCGGCGGAACGACAACTCCGTCGTATCCCCACTCCCGAACTGGCCGCCGAGCTGCAGCGGCGCGGCTGGATCGTGGTCGAGCCCTAGCGGTTCCTTGCCTCGTGAATGGGGCTCGGCGGGCCGGCCGAGGACGTCAGCAGCACTCGATGGCGTCGACGCTGAGCACCCCTTCGGAGGCAGCGAGCTTGGCCAAGATGTCGGCCGGGACTCGTGTTCGGGTGGTGATCACCATCGTGGCCGAGGTCCCACCCGTATCGCGACCGACGGCCATGTCGGACACATTGAGTTGGGCTTCGCCGAGCAGGGTACCGACGATGCCGATCACCCCGGGACGGTCATCGTTGCGGACCACCAGCATGTGCTCGCTCGGAGGAACGTCGACGTCGTGGCCGTCGATCTCGATGATGCGGGCTTCGTCACGCAGACCGACGAGCGTGGCGGCCATCGAATGTCCCCCTCCTTCGATGGTGAGCTTGTTGACGAAGTCGCGAGAGGTGGAGGAGGCAACCGGGGTGACGGTGATGCCGCGCTCGGCCAACAACGGGTTGGCATTCACATAGGAGACCGGCTCGGTGGCGCCGAACGACAGCAAGCCCTTGATGGCCGAAAGGGTGGCGAGACGATTGTCGAAGCCACCGATCTCGCCGTCGAAACGAATGGTGATGTTGCTGGGGAGCTCTCGGGAGAACGAGGCGAAGATGAGGCCGAGCTGCTCGGCCAACGGCAGGTAGGGCTTCATCGTGCCCGCCACCTCGGCGGCGTCGATGTTGACCGCGAACGGCACGAAGTCGCCGGCCAGCGCAAGGTTGACCTGCTCGGCGATGGTGACGCCGGCCTTGTCTTGGGCCTCGTGGGTGGAGGCACCGAGGTGCGGCGTGACCACGATGTTCGGCAGCGAGAACAGGGGCGACTCGGTCTTCGGTTCGGTGTCGAACACGTCGATCCCGGCAGCGGCGGCCTTGCCCGACACCAGCGCGTCGTAGAGCGCCGCCTCGTCGACCACGCCGCCGCGGGCGACGTTGATGATGCGAATGCCATCTTTCGCCTTGGCGAAGAAGTCGGCACCGATCAGGCCGATCGTCTCGGGTGTCTTGATCACATGGAGCGTGACCACATCGGAGCGGGCAGCGAGCTCGTCGAGACTGACGAGCTCGACCGACAGTTGGCGGGCCCGATCCTCGGAGATGTAGGGGTCGTAGGCGATCAGCTTCATCCCGAAGGCGAGCGCGCGCTGGGCGACGAGCTTGCCGACCCGGCCCAGACCGACGATGCCAAGCGTCTTGTCGTAGAGCTCGATGCCGGTCCACTTCGAACGTTCCCAACGACCGGCTTTGAGCGCCGCGTCGGCCTGCGGGATGTTGCGAGCCTGGGCGAGGATGAGCGCCATCGTCTGCTCGGCGGTGGTCACGATGTTCGACTGCGGCGCATTGCAGACCATCACGCCGCGCTTGGTTGCCGCCTCGACGTCGACGTTGTCGAGACCGATGCCGGCCCGACCGACGACCGTGAGATCGGTGCCGGCGGCAAGGACCTCCTCGGTGACCGTGGTGGCCGATCGGATGATCAGCGCAGCAGCTCCCGGCATGGCAGCAACCAGTTCCTCGGGCGACAGACCGAGCTGGACATCGACTTCATGACCAGCGGCTCGAAGCTTGTCGAGACCGTTCGGTGCCAATTCCTCTGTGACGAGAATGCGTGCCATGTCGACAGGATTGCCCGCCGGGGCACGAAGCCCAACCAAACCGCTGAGTTTCAACATATTTTGTTGGCGTCAGGGGCTCGACGGCACTTCCCCTTACCCTTGCGCCGTGACTGACGACTCCGCTCTCGACCCTCGACCGAACGACGCATCCCCCGACCACCCGCCGACCTTGATCGTCGGGGCCGGCCTGTCGGGACTCGTCGCCGCCAAACGTCTGAGCGAGGCTGGGCGCCGAGTGATCGTGGTCGACAAGGGCCGAAGCGTCGGAGGCCGCCTGGCCACGCGCCGACTCGGCGGTGGACTCATCGACCACGGAGCCCAGTTCTTCACCACCCGTTCGCCGGCCTTCACCGAAGCGGTCGCCGAATGGACCGAGGCGCGGCTCACCAGCGAATGGTGCCGCGGATTCGGCGTGGAAGACGGCTACCCCCGCTACCGGACCAACGGCGGCATGAACCAGCTGGCCAAACACCTGGCCTCGTCGCTCGACCCCGCCCTCGTGTCGGTGGTCACCCGGGTGCGGGCCCAGGGACTCCTGCAGATGGCCGACCGCTGGGGAGTCTCCTACGAGGCAGGGACCCGAGAGGTCGACGAGGCCGGATCGGTGATCGTCACGTCACCGGTCCCACAGACCATCGATCTGTTGATCGACGGCGCCGTGCGACTCGACGGCGAGGTCACCCTCGACGACCTCCGCGCCATCACCTATCACTGTGTGATCGCCCTGCTCACGGTCGTCGATGGTCAGCCCGACTTCGGACCTGCCGGCGCTCTCCAACAGCCTGACGACCCCACCTTCAGCTTCGTCGCCGACAACATGGCCAAGGGCATCAGCGAGGCACGAACGGTGACCTTCCACACGAGCCATGGGCTCAGCAGCGAGCTGTTCGAACGCTCCGACGCTGCGATCGCCGAAGTGCTCGTACCGCTCGCCAAGGACGTGCTGAGCAACGCCGGGCTCGATGCTGCGTCGGCTCTGCTCGACCACCAGGTCAAGAAGTGGCGCTACGCCGGCCCGGTCACACCACGACCCGAGCGCAGTCTCACGATTGCTCACACGCCTGGACCACTGGTGCTGGCCGGCGATGCGTTCGGCGGCTCCAAGGTCGAGGGCGCTTTTCTCTCGGGCCTCGCCGCCGCCGAAACGGTGCTCGCCGCCGGTTGAGCCCTCAGCCAGTCGGGGACGGATCGCCGACGCGTCGAAACACGGCCCAGAAGCCGGTGCCGGCATCGGCCGTGACCCCATGCCAGTCACCGGGCAACGCACGCAGCACATCATCGACCGGAAGGTGAATCGGCGTCTGGTCCCCGAGGGTGTTGACCCACAGCACGGCTCCCGACGGTCGGAGTACTCGATCGACCTCGTTCGGGAAGAGCAGCATGTTCACCATCACGACGACGTCGAAGGTGTCATCGGCGAAGGGCATCCTGCTCGCGTCACCATGCACCCGAGGCGCCAGGTCCGCTGGCGCTTCGGCGAGCATGGCACCGGCGAGGTCGAAGGCGGTGAGCTTCGCGACCTGCGGGGCGAGGACCGCGGTGCCGGCCCCCGTTCCACTCCCGAGCTCGATCCAGCAACCCGCACGATCGAGTCCGCCCCGTTCGAGACTGTCGACAAGCGGTGTCGTTCGGTTGGGATCGAGCGACCGCGCCGACCACTGGGAGGCCATACCGTCGAAGAGTGCGGCCACCTTGTGCGCCCGATCGTCGTCCCATCGGCCCTCGAAGGCGACTTGCCGAGTGACCTTGCGGATCGGTGGCGGAGGGCCCGACGCGCTGGGCGGGGCCGTTGCGGATTCGTGTGGCGGGAGGCGTTCGATCACCCGTCTTGTCTAGTGCAGTGAGCCCACCTCGCACGATCTCGTGGCAACGTCGCACCCACCCGAGACCTGCCGTCGCTAGCGTCGAGGCATGGTCGCTCTCACGCTCAAGACCTCGATGGCCGCGCAGCCCAACTTCTTGGACCTCCCATGGTCGACCCCGCTCGAGGATTGGCCTGACGAGCTGGCCGTTCGCCTTGCCAAAGGACGCCACCGACACGTCGTGCGCTTCATCGTTCACGAAGACACCTACTACGCCTGCAAGGAACTGCCGCCCGCGCTGACGGAGCGAGAATACGAGATGCTCGACTGGCTGTCCGAAGAGGGGCTCCCGGTCGTCGATCTGGTCGGCATCGCCATGGATCGCTCCGACGACAGCGGCAATCCCCTCGAATCGGTGCTGATCACGCGCCACCTGCGCTTCTCGCTTCCCTATCTCCATCTGTTCGCGACACCGGGCGAAGACGGTCTGCACGAGAAACTGATCGATGCGTTGGCCATTCTCCTCACGCGCATCCACCTGGTGGGTTTCTTCTGGGGCGACTGCTCGCTCGGCAACGCCCTGTTTCGGCGAGATGCGGGCGCTCTCGTGGCGTACCTCGTCGACACCGAAACCGGTGAACGACACGACGTGTTGAGCGACGGTCAACGCGGACTCGATCTCGACATCGCGTGCGACAACATCGCCGGCGGACTGTACGAACTCGAAGCGCTCGGCAGGCTCAACGGGATCGACCCGATTCATGTCGTCGAGCAGCTGCGGATCCGCTACGAAGAGCTCTGGAACGAACTCACCCGGGTCGACGAGCTCGAATCGAACGAGATGTGGCGAGTGAGCCAGCGGCTCGAGCGGCTCAACGACCTCGGGTTCGACACCGTCGAGCTCCAGATCACCAACGACAGTGCGGGCAATCACCTCACCTTCCGCCCGAAGGTGGTCGAAGAAGGCCACCACCGGCGTGAACTCCGGCGACTCACCGGTATCGAAGCCGAGGAGAACCAGGCTCGTCGGCTCCTCAGCGCCATCACCGGCTACGGCGCCTACCTGGCCCAAGCCGAGAACCGGGCGCTGCCCGAGGCCGTCATGGCCTACCGTTGGCTCACCGAGCGCTACGAGCCCACCATCGCCGCCGTTCCCACGGCGCTACGCGGTCGGCTCACCGACGCCGAGCTCTATCACCAGGTGCTCGACCACCTCTGGTACATGTCCGAGCGCGAGGGCAACGACATCGGGCTGGCTCAGGCGACCGAAGACTTCATCGAGACGATCCTTCCCGAGCTCCCCGACGAAGCGTTGTTGCTCGCCCACGAAGACGAGCTGATGCCGGACGCGGTCGTCGATGACCTCGACGCGCTCGAGCCTGCTCAGGACTCGTCGGTGACCGGCCAGCAGTTGCCCGAGGTCAACGACTCGAGTGCGTGGCCCGGCGTGGCGATGCGGGCACAGATTTTGCCGACCTTGCCGAAGAATCCCGACACGTAGCCCGCCGGATCGCCGTGGACCTCCCAGCCTGGGTTCCCGGCGATGCCGCCCTGTGACTCGGCCCCCTCGGCGATCACGCCCGCATTGGCCACCGGCGTTTCGCTCGGGAAGATGTGGTAGTGGTAGCTGCCGTTGACGTTGAGTGGCTCACCGAGGTTCTCGGTGTCGTAGAGCACCTCGAGCTCCGAGCCGTTCCAGATGGCCGAGGTGATGCAGACGTAGCGGTCGTTGGCCTTCACCGTCGGGCCGCACCACTCGTCGTCTTCGAAGACCACCAGGTCGTCGTCGCTGCCGAACGCCTTCACGTCGGCGTCTTTCTTGAGCGCGTTCCGCAGTTCGGTATTGGTGGAGCGGTCGATCTCGCCGCTGAAGGTGGCGATGCCGTCGGCGACGGTCACGGTCAGGAAGTCGCCGAGTCCCGCCGCATCGACCATCGAGTCGACAGCCGCCTGCATCTCGGCGTCGCCACCCGCATCGGGAGCAACGGTCGTGCTGGTGTCGCCCTCGGTCTGGCCGGAGGTGTCAGTCGAACCGTCGATGGTCGACTCGGGGTCGGATCCTTCGGCGCCGGCTTGCTCGCTGCCGGGATCGCTGCCGGCAGCAAGATCATCATCGGAGCCACCGCCGCTGTTGAGTGCGAAGTAGCCGCCGATGACGGCGATCAGCGCAACGGCGGCGATACCGAGCAGCAGCGGTGTCCGGTTCGCAACCGGCCGGGTGACGTCGCTGCTCCCCAGATCGAGCGGCGGATCGAACGAGCCCGGACCCCCGCCGGCGTCGGTCGGAGCCGCCGTTGCCTCGGGTGGACCCATGGGCCGGCGCGGCGGCTCGGTCTTGGATGCCGCCTCGGCTCGCGGAGCCGATGCTGCGGCCGGCGTCGTGCGACCGGCCAGCGGACCGGGAGGAGGCGCCGAAGGGCCGCCCGCCGGAACGCCCGCTGGTGGAGTCGCTGCCGGGGGTGGCGTCGCTGTGGCCGGCGGGACGCCGACGGGTGGTTGCGGTGTCGGCGCACTGGACGCCGCCCCTGACGTGGCCGCCGCAGGCGTGACTGCCCCCGGGGTCTGGCGCGGGGACGTCGGCGTGACGGGAGCCGGGCGAGGCGTGGGCGATTCCTTCGCCGCCGGCACCGCGAGGGGTGGCCCCGGTGCTGGTGGCGTTGCCGGTCGTGAGTTGTCGGCGATCGGTGCTGCCGCTCGACCGGTCGGCCCCTGTGCCTCGCCGCCGGCCGCCCCGGCGGCATGGGCCGCGCCGAGGGCGATGGCGTGCTTGGGGTGGGCGTCGACCGCAACGGGGCGACCCAGGTCGGAGGACACCATCTGGGCGACGAGCGGGATGCGGCTCGATCCGCCGACCAGCAGGACCTTCGCGACCTGCGACATCTCGATGCCGGCCGATGCCACCGCGCGGCGCATGGCCTCGATGCTGTCGACCAGCGATGGCCGAACCACCGACTCGAATTCGCGCCGAGTGAGGCGTACTTCGGTCTGCAGGTTGGGCAACAACACCGGAATCGTGGCGTCGGTGTCGGACGACAACCCCTCCTTGGCGTCGACGCAGTCGGCACGAAGCCGCGAGACGGCAGCCATGGCATTGGCATCGTCGGGATCGAGCTCGCTCAGCGCATCGTCGAGCGACCGGGCGACGTGGGCGAAGACGGCAGCGTCGAAGTCGATCCCGCCGAGGCGTTCGATGCCCTCCGGTTTGCCGATGATCTCGAAACCCTCGCGGGTGCGTCGCAGCACACAGGCGTCGAACGTGCCACCGCCGAGGTCGTAGACGGCAACGATCTGGCCCTCTTCGACCCGCTCCTGATTGGCATAGGAGATGGCGGCGGCCTCGGGCTCGGTGAGCGTGACCACCGAATCTTCATCGAGACCCGCAAGCCGAACCGCCTGGCGGAACAAGTCGAGCTTGTACGGCCCCCAGTTGGCCGGGTGCGAGACGGCAACCCGGCTCGGCACTCCGCCCTCACGAGTGGTGACTTCGTCGAGTACCGACCGGAGCAGGCGTGCCATCAGCGCTTCGGCCGAATAGGGACTTCCTCCGACGATGATCGGGGTGGTGTCGCCGAGACGGCGCTTGAATTCGCGAGCGACCCGCTCGGGCTCGGTGATGGCACGCCGTACCGCCGCCTCACCGGTGAGGATCGTCTCGTCTTCCCGCAACAGAACCACCGACGGAATTGCCGCTGCCCGCCCACCGAGCGAGAAGATCGACGCCTTCCCGTCGCGGTGCACCGCCGCAGCGGTATAGGTCGTGCCGAGATCTATGCCTACCTGGTAACTCACAACAGTTGCCCTCCGGGGTTCAGCTTAGTTCGCTGATCCCCCTAGAGCCCACGGGGACTTCCCCGATGGGCATTCTTCTTCGTCGTGGCATCATCGAGGACGTGAGCATTCGCCGAACCATCGAATCGCTGCTCGCCGACGAGCAGCAGCAAGAGGCCTTCCGAGCTTCGCCAGAGACCTACTTTGCCGAGCACGGTATCGAGGATATCCCCGGTGAGCTGATCGGAACGGCCTTCGTGCACTACTCCGACACTGCGCCGATCGAGCACGGTGACGCCGTGGCCGGGATCGCCACCCACTACAGCCCGGTGCCGTTCGAGGCCGAGGACCTGCCCGATCTCGCACTCACCGATGGCGAGGAGAGCGACCCTTTCGCCAGCTTGGGGCTCCTGGCCGACGAAGGAAGCGAACCGAGCCACCAGCCCCACGATGACGACGAGGCACCGCCGCAGACCGACGACGTCCGCGACGACACCGGCCCGCAAGCAGCAGATCACGGCAACACCGAAGATGACAGCCACCCCGACGATGCGGACCTCGACGACACCGACCTCGAGGAATCCGCATCCAGCGAGGCGTCGCTCGAGCCGGGCGTGGAAGAGCGTGCCACCACGACCGACGACGGGGTCGACAGCGCCAGCTTCCACGACCATCAGTTCGACGACGGATTCGATGACGGATTCGACGCAGCAGAAGCGCTCGAGAAAAACGACGAGTCAGGGTTTGGAGACGGCGTGGGAATCGACAGCGGACCCTCAGAGATCCTGGGCGAAATCCACGGTGGTGGACCGCTCGACCCCGAACTCGACGACCCCTTCTTCGAGGAGGTCACCGATGACGGCCTGCCAACCGTGCACCTCGAGTTCGAGCCGATCGACTTCGAGCCGGCCGACCTCGAGCAGCATCTCGACAGCCCGATGGACGGCAGCATGGGTCACGACATCGGACACGACAGCTTCACCGACCACGGGGTCGAGGTGTACGACGACGTCGATCCGAGCGATCTCGACCTCGACGACTTCTAGCGAGTTCGTACCCGGCCGACGATGATCGGCTCCTCAGTTGTAGTCGGTGATCAACCCTTCGAGCGTGCGAATCACGACTCGACTGGCGGTGACGAGATCGAGCGAGGTGAGTGGGTTCTCGGCCTTGCGCTGCCAGCGACTCAACGCCACGAGCGCCGCCTCGCGGATCTGGTCGTTGCTCGCAGCGGGATCGAGGCCCAGACGCTGTGCCGGCAAGGTGCCTCTGGCACCGAGGATCTGTTCGACGTCGAGCAGATCCTCCTCGCGCCCTCGTACCCAGCCCGAGCGCACGGCGGCCATGGTGGTCAGCTCGTTGAACGGGTGGGCACCGGCCATGACCTGCTCGATGGCGCCGAGGAGGTCGGACGCACCGGGCGTTTCGGGGTACTCGTTGCACATGCGTTCGACGGCCAACATGGCCGACCGCGCTTTCAACACGTCGGCCCGATCCATGAACAGGGTCGACAGTATGCTCCGCAGGTCGGTGAGTCCCGATCGGTTGACGAGCTCGTCGGCGAGATCGGCGCTGGTCTCGACGACGTTCCGGCGAATCAGTGCCAGCGAGAGGCGCACCCCGAACAGGCCGAGCCGATTCAGCAGTTGCTGACGCTCCAACGACGTGAGTGGGGTCTCGGGCCGTGCCTCGACGAAACGGTCGGCGGAGAGCAGATAGGGCTCGAGGTCGCGAGGGCGACAACCGGCAAGCGCCTTCAGCGACTTGAATTCCCATTCTGTCAAGGTCTCGGCGGTCTCGGCGATCAAGCCGGCCACCGGCACCACCACCTGGATCAACCGGCGGAGGCGGCCATCGTCGCCGTAGCGCTTGGCGATCTTTCGAGCCGAGGCCATGGAGTCGAGACGACCCGCACCGATCTCGTCGGCCCTCGACAGCACGGCCACCGCGTTGACCGGATTCGGCTGCGACACGGCCGTGTCGTGGAAGGCCTCGAGCAGGCGAAGGTCGGAGGCGTGGATGTGCTTCATGAGATAGAGCACGGCGTCGGCCGGCGTTTCGGACTCGGTCGGATCGAGGAACTCGAACGCCCGATTGGCAACCCCTTCGGTCAGCGAACCGACACCGGGGGTGTCGATCAGCGTCATGGTGCGGAGACCGGCAGACGGCCAGGTGACCTCGATGCGGTCGTAGTCGAGCGCTGACCGGCCGGCGAGATCGACGTCGATCGCTCCCTCGTCGCGATGGAACCGTGCCTGCTGCGGCGGCGAGCCGTCGCCGGGGTAGAGCATGACCTGGTAGGTGTGACCGTCTCGGTACCACGTGACGATTCGGGTGCACTCGCCGGTATCGGTCGGAGCGAGCCGCTCGCCGACGAGTGCGTTCAGCAGGGTCGACTTCCCCGCCTTGACCTTGCCGGCGATGGCCACCCGCAGCGGACCCTCGAGTCGCTCGCGGGCCTCGGCCAGGCGGGCGTTGTCAGGCGTGCCGGCGAAGGTCTCTTCGGCTCGAGTCAGCAGTGTTCGGGCTTCGGCAACGAGATCCATCATCGCACGCTCGTCATCTGCCGCCGGACGTTCGATCGCCAAGCGTTGGTGGTGTCATGCATGCGCTGGGTCACGGCAGTGGTGGCCCGATGGCGGCGCGGACGTCGGAGACTTGCTTGCGCAACGACCGGATGCGGTTGAGTTCTGCGGCGAGATCCTTCTGCCGGTTCGCTCGTTCGGCGGTCCCCACCTTCGCCGCCTCGGTCGCGGCCTTCAGCGCTTCCTGCGTCGAACGATTCAGTTCTTCGGCTCGGGTGCTGTAGTGATCACGCAGTTGGCGTTGCACTCGGCGAAGGGTGTCCTTGGAGTCCTTGGAGACCTGGAACGACACTTCGTCGCAGTACCGCCGGATGGCGTTCTTGGCTTGGGCCCGACGTTGGGTCAGCTGACGCTCCTTCTCGTCTTTGAGGCCCTTTCGCCCCATCAACAGCCCGACACCAAGGGCGATCGGGGTCATCATCGGGATGGCGACGAGGCTGCCCAGCACGCCGAACATCAAGAAACCCGAGTAGGAACCTCTGACCACTGTGAGGCCCTGACCGCCGATGGTTTGCTCCTTCATCTCGAGCTGGGGCTCGACGCCCACTCTCGAGAGCGCCTGGGTGGGATTGGCGACATGGAGATCCTCGAGCAGTTCGCCGCCGGCCAATTCGAAGTGTTCGGCGACTTCCCGACTGAGGTTGCTGGAGCGATCGACCACGACCTTGTGGTTCGCGACGACTTCGTAGGAGACCCGGTTCACGAGCCAGGGCTGGAACTCGCTCCAGGTGTCGGCTGGGTCGCTGTTGTCGATGGCCTGATCGGCTTCCTGAGTGATCCGGCGCATTCGCTGACGGAAGTCGAAGTCGACGTCGCTGCCGAGGTCGCTCACCCCGTCGGACAACGTGGTGCTCCACTTGGCCGCTTGGCTTCGCAGCTGCTCGGAGCGGGCTTTGGTCTCCGAGAGCTTGCGCACCAACGCCGCGGCCTGCTCCGGGTCGTTGAGCGCCGACAGCTCGGCATCGAACTGGGTGGCCAGCTGATCGCACACGCCGATGAGGTCTTCGCAGGCTCGGTTGCGCAGCAGGAGATCGGCTCGACCGACGATGTCGTTGCTCAGCGTGCGAACCAGTTCGGCAAAGCCAGACTCGGCATTGAGCTCCTTGTCGTTTCGTCGAACGGCCTCGGTGCGGAGCAGGGACGACACCGGAATGATCTTCAGGTCATAGCCGGCGTTGCGGAGGTGGCCGCGGTTGATCTCGACGACCTTGCGCCAAGCGGGATAGAAGTCGATCTTGGTCTGCAGACAGACCACCTGCGGACAAAGGTCGGCAGCTTGAGCGAGGAAGTCGATCTCGGTCTGGGTGAACTCCTGGGAGGCATCGCTGACGAACACCGCCGCATTGGCGACCGAGAGTGCACCGAGTGCCGCGGTTGCATGGGCCGAACCCAGACCGCCCACTCCGGGCGTATCGACGAGCGACATACCGCGGGCGAGCAACTTTCGAGGAAGCTTGACCTCGACGCCCTTCACCACGACGTTCGGGTCGGCGGTACCGAGTTCGCTTGCATACGACGGCACCTGCTCGAGTTCGATGTCGATCTCGTACGGCGGACTGTCGGGCTGATCGGCCGAGGTGACCGTCGCGGTGGCCGAGGTGGCCTCGCCATAGGCGATGACCGTCGGCACCGCGGTCGCAATGTCGTCGTCGACTGGGCACACTCCAGCATTCACCAGGGCATTGATCAGGGAACTCTTGCCCTGCTTGAACTCACCGACCACCACGATCTGGACACCAGGGTTGCCGATCTGTGCCCGCAGCCGGGTCAGACGCTCCCCGAGATCAGGACGGTTGTACGCCTTGCAGGCCTGCAGTCCGAGATCGAGCACCTTGCGTATGTCGGCATTCGCGTCGGTGCCTCCGCTCGCACGGCCGCTCTCGTTCGCCATGAACCCTCCACAACTTCATCGATGCGATGCCCGCACCGTGGTCGATGTCACTCGACACGATGCCGGAAACTACAGAACTACCAGGAATCGCGCGTGAACGCCGAACGTCCCCGGGAGTTTCTCCCGGGGACGTTCGGTGTTCGGCGGCCGGCGCCTTGGGATCAGTCCTCGATCTCGATGTCGCTGAGATCGGAGTGATCGGCGTCGATGTCCTGCTCGAAGTCCTCGTTGAAGGAGTCTTCGGTGTCGAAGCTGTCTTCGATCGAGTTGTCCTGGTTGAACGAATCCTCGACCGTGGTGTCGACCTCGACCTCGACATCGGTGTCGGTGTTCAACGAGTCGTTGATCGAGTTGTCTTCGACCTCGGTGATCTCGACGCTCTCGTCGTTGAACGAGTCGTTGATCGAGTTGTCGGTCGTGGTGTCGTTGTCCTGGATGGCGTTGCTGCCACCACCGAAGGCCAACTGGGTGTCGCCACCGCCGCCACCGATCTCGGCGTCCTCGAGGTTGACGACGTCGCCGGAGCCGAAGCCCGCCGTGACATCGTCCGAACCCTGGATCGTCTGGTTCCCGTCGCCGATCACGGCGTCGCCGTCGACGTCGATGTCGGAATCGACGTTGCCGTCACCGATCGTGTTGCCACTGCCGTCGATGTTGTTGACCGTGTTGCCGTCGCCGACCACCGCACCGTTGGCATCGCCATCGGCGATGATCCCCGAGTTGGTGCCGGTGTTGACCACACCGTTGTTCTCACCATCGAAGGCCACCGCACCATCACCGGTGGCGATGTTCGAGTCCTCGATGTCGTCGCCGGCCGCCACCGCACCGTCGCCGGTGGCCACACCGGTCTGATCGCCACCCGCAGCGGCGGAGTTGTCACCCTGGGCCGTCACATTGGTGGACTCGTCGGTGATCTCGAGTCGCCGTGGATCTCGCCATCGACGTCGACGTTGAAATGCCGGGAGTTGTCGGCGATGTTCTGCGTGATGTACTCGTTGGTCTCATAGACCTCGGTCACGTAGGTGTTGATCGTCTGCTCGATGGTCTCCATCGTCGGAGCCGGAGCAGCGTGGCCACCCCCGCCGCCGCCACCACCGGAGCTGACCGGCGCGGCGGTGGCACCACCGGGAGCCGAGGCACCAGCAGGTGCTGCCGCCGGTGCGGGTGCCGGCGTCTCGATCAGGGTCTGGGTGACCTGCGGGCTGAAGTTCAGCTCGTTGGCAACACCGGTGACGGTGTCACCCAAGTTGACCTCGGACAGGTCGTAGTCGTTGACCCCATGGTCGACGAGATAGCCGTGCGGATCCTCCGAATAGGTCAACGCTTCGGTCTCGCTACCGAGAACCTTGTGCATGATCGACTCGAGGACATCATTGATTTCTGACATTTCGGTTTCCCTCCGGTGTGTGTTTTTGTCTGGTGTGTTGCTCGGACTTGCTTCGGTAGAACCCACACTACGCAGGCCCGAAACCAGTCGAATCGGGGAAGCCCCCTGATCAGAACCGAAACACTAGGGGATGGTCACGCTCCGTGCCCGAAAAAAGTCCGAAACCCCTTCGATCGGCCGATCTCGTGGCAAACCATGGCCGATCAGGGAACGCTACGCGTTCGTGTCGATCGCTTCCCGCACGATCGACAGCAACTCAGCTCGACTCGACGCACCGAGTTTCTGGCGAATCCGAGCTACGTGGTGCTCGACCGTCTTCGGCGAGATGAACAGTTGGGCGCCGGTTTCTTTGTGCGTGCGGCCCTCGGCGACGAGGCGAGCGACGTCGGCCTCCCGCTCACTCAGGCCGAGGACGACGAGCGGGTCCTCGGCATCGGCTTCCGCGACATCGCTGGTGAAGGTCCGAGCTCGTTCGAGTAGTCGCCGCGCCGATCCCGGATCCTCGAACTCGATGGCCGCAGCACCGACGAGCCTCGAGGCCTCCCACGACTCTCCACCGTCGGCCAGCGCCGCTGCGGCGTCGATGAACTCGGTCTCGCCGGGCAGTTGATCGTCGCCGACGTTGCCCTCGGCCCGACCCGAGACCAACGCCACCCACAGCGGGGCGGCATCGACTCTTGCCTGCGATCGCGGACCGGGCGCCGTCAGGTCTCGCAGTTCGCCTGCAGCGTCGGCCACGGCGGCCGGGTCGTCGACCGCCAACCCCAGCTGGAGCTGCATCCAGCAGGCATTGCCCGGTGCCGGGCTCGAGGGAGCGAACGAGTCGATCTGCTTCGTGACGGCGTCGAGAAGCGGTTGCACGCGGTTGGTGTTGCCGATCTTGGCTCCGGCGGCGAGCAGTTCGGTGAGCGGATCGATGAGGAGCCACGAGGCATTGTGGCGAACCAGAACGGGGTCGGCTCGACGCCATGCCTCTCGGAGCCGAGTCGTGTCGCCGGAGCGGCGGGCCAGTGCCGCATCGAGCACCGCCAGGAGCAGACGATCGCGAGCGCTCCAGTCATCGGCCTCACCGTCGCGGACCAGGGCGAGTGCATCGCCGTAGCGGCCGTCGAGCAGCCGGACATAGGCGACCTGGAGTTCGAGTGACCGTGCCTCTCCCGGGAGTTCGATCTCGGCGCCGATCCCGGCGAAGTCCTCAGCCGCAGCCAGGTCGCCCATGGCGACCGCAGCGAACGACGACAACAGATGCGGGGAGAAGCCCAAGGGCAGATCGGGCTGCAACCGCTGATGGTCGTCATTGCCCCCGGCCAGCATCGCCAGGCCTTCGGTTGGCTGCCCGTGCGCAAGGGCGTCGAGCCCGCCGACGATCGACGCCAGCATCGAGGTGAGCGGTCCGGTTGCTTCGGGCAGCATCGGGACCAGATCGAACTGGCCAATCACGGCGAGCGCCAACGCCTGCAGATGAGGTCCGAGCTCGGCGGGCAGCGGACGAGCGGCCGCAGCCGACCACCGCAGCTCGCGGAGATCGAGTCCGAAGCCGAGCAAGGCCGCCCGCGGACTCGACCCGCCACCTGTTGGCAGCGCCTCGAGCTGGGCGATGGCTGCTCCGCTGCCCAGGTGGAAGGCAGCCTCCGATCGCAGCAACACGACGCGTTCCGCCGAACCGCCTGCGATTGCGTCAGGCTCGATTCCGGGCTCGATGGCTGGGAGATCGGCCACCAGCTCGAGTGCCCGTTCGGGATCGGATCGGCGTAGTCGTTCGGCCGATCCGATGAGGGCATCGACCGACGTGGCCGACTCGAGTCCGCCGACGCGCAGGTGATCGGCGGCGCGGTCGGGGTCGACGGTGGTCATGGTGGACCCGAGGCGGTCGTGGATCTCCTCGAGCTCGACCGACGACAGATCGGCCAGGATGGCGGCAGCCACCAGCGGGAGCAGTGTCCCTTCGGCTCCGGTGAGTCCACTCGCACGCAAGCCTCGTTGTGCGCCCCTCGCCTCGACCCCGGGAGGAAGGGCGCGGGCCGCCAGCCCCGGTTCGATCGAGGGTTCGACGGCGAGCACGCCGGCCAGGGCGACGGCATCGTTGCCGGCCTTGCGGACCCGCGTGATCACCGCATCGATGAGTGCCTCGGGCAGCCGTTCGAGGTCACCCTCCCACTTGGACGCGAGCGCATCGGCAGCGAGTCCGACCGAACCCTCGGTCGCGACGAACAGGCCATCGACCAGATCACTGCGAGCCGGTTTGCCCTGCAGCTCGGCCAGGAAGGCGCCGAACCCGTCGGCGTCGATGAAGACCGTTCGCTCGGCCTGGCCGCGACTCGTGAGCTGATCATCGAGCAGACGAAGGCGTTCGGTCGACGGCCACGGCCGGCGTGACGCCCAGACGGGCTTGGCGCGGGCGAAGTCGGCCACCACTGCGATGGCACCATCGGTGCACCACTGCAGATCGTCGACGACGAGGATCGCCGGTTCGTCGGCGAGCACCCGCTCCATGTCGGCCTCGTCGACGGCACTGATGCTCGATCCGGCCACCCACGCGACGATGTTCGGGTCATCGAGTTCATCGACCCACGTCCGCAATCGGTGCGTGCGACCGCTGCCTCCCGGCCCGATCACCAGTCGATGCATCGTCATCGGTTCACTTCCCCCCAGAACACGTTTGACAGGCTAGGGCAACTCGGGGTCGAGGGTTGCCCCGTTCGTCTGCCCGGGCGCACGAGGCGCGTCGCCGACGCCACGACCGCCCGAGGCGACCGCTAGCTCGAGAACCATTCGATGACATCGTTGGCGATCACTTCCGGCTCCTCGAGCGGACCGAAGTGGGTGAGCTCGGGGTAGCGAACGAGCGACAAGCGCTCGAAGGCGTTGGCGGCGTTCTCGGCCATCAGAGCCGGCGGCATGCCGTCGCCCGAGACGACGACGCGATAGTCGAACCCGATGTCGGCAGAGGCCGAGAAGGCTCCCGATTTCGAGTTGGAGAACGTTTCCGCCTCACGGGAGGGCGTACAGCGAAGGGTCACGCCTCCCGGCATCTCGTCGAACGCTTCATCACCAGGAACCAGATCTCGGAACCCGAAGTCGACGTAGGCATGCAGCGCCCGAGGATCCAGGGTGTTCAGGGGCGGCTTGGCGGCATAGCGCTCGTACACCGCCTCGCGCGACTCGAAGTCGGCCCGTCGGCGCTGGGCGGCCGCGGCCATCTGGTTGGGGTCCTCGGGGTTGGTCTGTTCCATCAGGACCGGGTCGAAGAGGATCGGCTCGAAGCCCCACCCCTTCGCGATCACCCCGGGCCGCAGCGATTCGGCGAGGATGATGGCTGCGCCGCCCATGGAGTGTCCGGCGACGAGGGTGGGCTCACCATCGGCATAGGCGTCGATGACGGCCAACAGATCGTGCCCCATACCACTCCACGCCATGGTGGTGGCCGCCGGCGTGACCGTGTGCCCGTGCCCCCGATAGTCGAGGCCGATGCAGCGGAAGTGCTCGGACAGTGTCTCGGTCATCGGCAACCACAGGTGTGCGCAGAAACCGGTGGCGTGGCTGAGCACGAGCAACGGACCCTCGCCGCCGAAGTCATGAACGGCGACCTTCACCCCATCGGTCGAATCGACATAGGCGGGCGATGCCGTTGGCGACGCCGCCTTCGGTGTCGTGGTGGCTGGTGACTCGTTGGCTTGCACGGTCGCCATGTTGCCCGTTCCACGCTCCGACGACCAACCCGCCGACAACCAGCACGCCGACAACCAGCACGCCGACAACCGACCCGGCCGGCCCGGTCAGAGGCCGACGGCGCCTTCGATCGGTTCGATCTCGTCGGCGGGCGTGAACCCGAAGACCCGGCCGTAGAACCAGAGCTCGGCCTCGAGCGAGCGGACGATCGATTCCTTCTGCCGGAAACCATGCTGCTCGCCATCGAAGTAGATGGCGGCGTGGGGGATGCCCTTGTTGGCCACGGCGGCGACGATGGCTGCGGATTGGCTCGGCGGCACGATCTCGTCTTCGGTGCCCTGCAGGACGAGCAGTGGGCAGTTGAGGGCATCAACATGGTTGATCGGCGATCGGGCGTCGTAGATCGCCTTGCCCGACGGCCACGGCGCGATGAGGTTGTCGAGATAGCGGCGCTCGAACTTGTGGGTGTCGGTGGCGAGCGCCTCGAGGTCGGCAACCCCGTAGAGGCTGGTGCCGGCAGCGAAGACATCGGAGGTGATGAGCGCATTGAGCACGGTGAGACCGCCGGCCGAGCTCCCACGGATGGCCATGCGATCGGGATCGACCCGGCCGGCGGCGGCCAATTGACGAGCGGCGTTCACACAGTCGTCGACGTCGACGATCCCCCACCGACCGTCGAGCAGTTGCCGGTAGGCACGACCGAATCCGGTCGATCCGCCGTAGTTCACGTCGACGACGGCGAAACCACGACTGGTCCAGTACTGGATCTTGAGGTTGAGCGCCGGGTTCGAGTGGGCGGTCGGCCCACCGTGGCCGACCACGATCAGCGGCGGCACCGACCCGTGGGGGCCGGTGATCCCCGCCGCGGTCGGCTCGTAGAAGAACGCGTGACGATCGCCGCCATCCGCCGCCTGATAGTCGAACCGTTGGGCTCGACTGAACCACGCGGGATCATCGACCAGCCGGGATGGCGCTCGCAGCACGACGGGGTCGGCGTCGGGCGCCATGGGATCGAGTTCGACGAGCGCCGGAGCCGTGTCGGCCGGCCCGACGCAACAGGCGACGCGACCATCGGACGTCGCGACGATCGACGAGAGACTCGGGAACCGCTCGTCGACGACCGCAACGGTGCCATCGGGTTCCACGATTGCGAGCGCATCGACGGCACGCCTGGTGACGATGACGGCGAGCCGACCGTCGGACAGCTCGGCCCACGGCTGGAGACCGAAGTTCCACGGCGGCCCACCGATCTCGGCGTCACCAAGGCGGGTGAGGGGCGATGCCGCCGGATCGCCGGGACGCCACGTGTTGAGGTTCCAGAAACCCGATCGGTCGCTACTGAAGACGAGGCGCCCGTCGGAGGTCCAGTTCGCGCCGACGATCGACTCGTGCTCGTTGCCGGCGATCACCTGGGCGTTGCCGAATCGGCACCCGTCGAAGATGGGCGCAGCGCACAGCACGGTGCCGTCCCACGGCATGTTGGGATGGTTCCAACGGATCCAGCTCACCCAGCGACCATCGGGCGATACCCGAGGGGCCGCAACGAAGTCGCTGCCGGTCACCTCGACCCGGGGTGGCTCGGAGCCATCGAGCGGGATGGCGACGATCTCGTTCAACGCTTCGTCGAGCAGCACCGTCGCCGGCTCGCCGAACGAGGCGCCATCGGTCGAGCTCGCGTCGGTGGTCGGCTCGCCATGAGCGGTCGGTTCGTCGTCGAACAGACCGCTGGGGGGCAGCGGCGGTGGGGCGACGTGCGATTCGCGCACGCAGATGATCCATGCACCATCGGGTGTCTCGACCCCATCGGCGAAGCGCCAGGCGCCGGGAAGCGGCGGTTTGGGGGTGAGCGCGATCGGCTCGATTCCTCCGATGGCATCGTCGGCGTCGATCGGCGGTATCCGGTAGAGCCGCTGATCGGCCATGTTGGAGAAGTAGGCGTCGGCCCGGCCCAGGAACCACGCTCCTCCGCCGTACTCGTGGACTCGGGTGCGAGCGGAGAAGCCCTCGGGCAGAACGTCGGCGACGACGGCCGTGCCGTCGGCCCCAGGAGCAGACCGAACGAGCACGACTCGCCCCGCCTCTGATGGACGCGATTCGGCCCACCATCGTTCGGCGCCACGAACGGCAGGTCCGCCGAGGCCGACGCCGCCGGCGGCGACGAGATCAGCGGTGATCGGGGACGGCCAGGAACCGTAGGGAAGTTCAGGCATCGATCAAGCCAGGAACTCGCCGATGCGGCGCAGTCCTTCGGCCATGTCGTCGTCGCCCATGGCAAAGGAGAACCGGCCGTAGCCGGGGCTGCCGAACGCCTCGCCGGGGACGAAGGCCACCTTCACCTGTTCGAGGATGGTGTCGGCGAGCGTGATCGTCGAGTCGATCGTGACGCCGCCGATGGTGCGACCGATGACGCCTTCGAACGAGGGGAAGGCGTAGAACGCACCCTCGGGTTCGATGACCGACACACCGTTCATGTCGGAGAGCATGGCGAACATGGTCTTGCGACGACGGTCGAAGGCCTCACGCATCATCTCGACCGCAGCAAGATCGCCCGACACCGCTGCGAGCGCAGCCACCTGGGCGACATTGGCCACGTTCGACGTCTGGTGCGACTGGAGACTGGTGAGCGCCTTGGCCATGTCGGCCGGCGCAATCAACCACCCGACCCGCCAGCCGGTCATGGCGTAGGTCTTGGCGACACCGTTCAGCACGATGCAACGATCGACCAGTTCGGGCACGAGGGTCGGCATCGAGTGGAACTCGTTGTCGCCGTAGGTGAGGTGCTCGTAGATCTCGTCGGTGACGACCCAGATTCCGGCGTCGACCGCCCACCGGCCGATGGCCTCGACCTGGTCCTTGGAGTAGACCGCGCCCGACGGGTTCGAGGGGCTCACGAAGATGAGCGCCTTGGTCTTGGGGGTACGGGCGGCTTCGAGCTGCTCGACCGTGGCCTTGAAGCCGGCGGTGATGTCGGTGGGGACCTCGACGGGAACGCCGCCGGCGAGCTTCACCGGCTCGGGATAGGTGGTCCAGTACGGAGTGGGAATGAGCACCTCGTCGCCCGGGTCGAGCAGGCCGGCGAAGGCGTTGTAGACGGCGTGCTTGCCGCCGTTGGTGACCACGATCTGGCTGGGCTCGACCGTCAGGCCGGAGTCGCGCAGCGTCTTTGCCGCGATGGCCTCCTTGAGCTCGGGAAGACCGCCCGCCGGGCTGTACTTGTGGTACTTCGGATTGCGACACGCCTCGACGGCTGCTTCCACGATGTAGTCGGGCGTCGGGAAGTCGGGTTCACCGGCACCGAAGCCGATCACCGGCTCGCCTGCGGCCTTCAACGCCTTCGCCTTGGCATCGACCGCCAGCGTGGCGGAAGGCGCAATGGATGCGACTCGTGCAGAAATTCGACCGGTTGCCATGGTTTGCTCCCCACTTTGGGTGTGTCTCGTGGTCCGAGCTGCAATCCTCTCATCCTGTGAGCCAAACACCACCGTCAATCTCGATTCCGTCCGATCTTCTGCCCAAGGACGGCCGTTTCGGTGCCGGACCCTCGAAGGTCCGCCCCGAAGCCATCGACGCGTTGGCGTCGGCCGCCCCCCACTACATGGGAACGTCGCACCGCCAGCCGATGGTGAAAGACATGGTGGGCCGGCTGCGCGACGGCATCGCCACCCTGTTCGGCCTGCCCGACGATTGGGAGGTCGTGCTCGGCAACGGCGGCACCACGCTGTTCTGGGACGCGGCCACGTTCGGCCTGGTCGAGGCGAAGTCGCAGCACCTGGTGTTCGGCGAGTTCTCCTCGAAGTTCGCCGCCTGCACTGCGGCGGCGCCGTTCCTCGCCGACCCGGTCGTGATCTCGTCGGACACCGGCACCCATCCGGTGCCGGTCGCCGCCCAGGGGGTCGACCTCTACGCCCTCACCCACAACGAGACCTCCACCGGCGTGGCCATGAACCTGGCCCGACCGGAGGGCACCGGCGACGCCATCGTGGCGGTCGACGCCACGTCGGCTGCCGGTGGACTGCGCTGGGACCCGAGCCAGATCGACTGCTACTACTTCGCCCCGCAGAAGGCCTTCGCCTCCGACGGCGGCCTCTGGATCGCCTGCTGCTCACCGGCGGCACAAGACCGGATCGCCAAGATCGGCGCCGGCCCTCGCTGGATTCCGCCGGGACTCGATCTCACGATCGCCCTCGACAACTCCACCAAGAACCAGACCTACAACACCCCGGCCCTGGCCACCATCTTCTTGGCCGTGCAGCAGGTCGAGTGGTTCAACGACAACGGTGGCATGGACTTCTCCGCCGGCCGGTGCGACGCATCGGCCGAGGCGCTCTACGGCTGGGCCGAACGCACCAGCTACACCTCGCCGTTCGTCGCCGAGCGCGTCCGAGCGCAGCCACGTGGTCGGCACGATCGACCTCGACGACGCGATCGACGCCATCACGGTGTCGAAGGTGCTGCGGGCCAACGGGGTGGTCGACACCGAGTCGTACCGCAAGCTGGGCCGCAACCAGCTCCGCATCGCCATGTTCCCCAGCGTCGACCCGACCGACGTCGAAGCGCTCACCAAGAGCATCGACTACGTGGTCGAACAGATGGCCTGACGCTCACTCCCCAATCGAATCCCACCAACTCGAGACCGATTGTCGCTTGGGCTCTCAGCTCCGTGCACCGAGAGTTCGTGTGCACCACGAGTTCCGTGCACCGAGAGCCGAGACAGCGGTCAGCTCTCGACTCGCTCGCCCTTCGCCAGATGCAGCGAGGCCGAGTTCATGCAGTAGCGGGCGCCGGTCTCGGTCGGTCCGTCGGGGAACACGTGCCCGAGGTGAGCGCCGCAGCCCGAGCAGACGACCTCGGTGCGGACCATGCCATGGCTCAGGTCTCGCTTCTCGGTGACCTTGTCGTCGGACAGCGCACGGTCGAAGCTCGGCCATCCGCAGCCGGCGTCGAACTTGGTGCCCGAGTCGAACAGCGGCTCGTCGCAGACCACGCAGTGGTAGGTGCCGTCATCCCAGACGTTCCAGTACTCACCACTGAAGGCGCGCTCGGTTCCGGCGGTCTGGGTGACGTGGAACTGCTCCGGGGTGAGGCGCTTGCGCAACTCGGTGGGATCGAAGGTCTTGGTTGGCTCGGCGTTCGTCATGATGCTCCTTCTTGGGTTTCGACTCGGCGGGCGTCGTCGACCAGGTTGATCTCGTAGAGGACGAGGTCGAGGCGATCGGCTGCCGAGATGGGTGCGTGGCGTTGTGGGTTGTCGGGAGTGATGCAGGTGCTGACCGGACTGAGAATGGTCCAGGGCGTCGGGTGGCAGAATTGCACGACCGAGTAGCGCTCGCCTGGTTGATCGGGATCGGCCACCACCCGGTGGACGCCAACGGGAATGACCCCGTTGGTGAGGTGTTCGAGCATGATGCCCGTGTTGATGATCATCCCTCCGTCGGGAGGAATGGCGTCGGTCCAGCCGTCTTCGGTCTTCACCTGGAGGCCTCGGGCCGTCGCTCGAGGGAGCGCGGTGATCAGGTTGATGTCGCCGTGTTCGGCCGCCCACACGTGGGGACCGTAGGAACCGTCGCTCGTCGGTGCCTGTTGCATGGACGGGTAGTGGATCGCCCGACTGAGCGTCGGCGCATCGGTGGTCATGACATCGAAGAACGACTCGTGGCAGCCGATTCCCTCGGCGATGACCCGCAGGAATCGGCGTTGGGTGTCGTGGACACGGTCATGAAAGTGCTGGAGCACCTCGGATATTCCCGGGACGAGGGCTTCGGGCAGAACCTGGTCGGGATAGCGGGTCGGGTACTTGCGCTGGAGCGGATGACCCGAGGGGATCTCGCTCCCCCAGTTGAGCATCTCCTTCCAGTCGGGATGGTCGCTGATCGCGGCCGTCTCGACGAGGAGGCCGGTGTAGCCGGTCTGCCCGAACGTTCCGGGAGCATGGGCTGTCTGCTTCTCTTCCGGCGACAGCGAGAAGAACGTCTCGAGCATCCCGTACGCGGTGTCGATCAGGTCGTCGCTCACGTCGTGGCTGGTGTAGACGAACCCCGAACGCAAACTCCGCATCACGCCATCGACCACGGCCCGTCGGGTTGCTGCGTCGCCGGTTTCGAACCCCAGCAGATCGACATCGAGGATCGGATCACTCATGTCGCCAGCGTAGTGAGCCCCAGGTCGCGACGAAGGGCCGAGGCAAACCCCGACCCCTCGTCTGTTCGGTTTGAAGCGATCTCGAAGAAACGCCAGAGGCCCGCCAGGGCCGAAGCACCGCAACGTCAAAGCAACGCGACGTTGGGAGCGCAGCGAGCAACTCGAAGAACGCGACGTTGGGAGCGCAGCGAGCAACTCGAAGAAACGCCAGAGGCCCGCCAGGGCCGAAGCGTTTCAGTCGTCGTGTTCGGTGATGGTCACCGACTCGATGACGACGTCGGTCTTGGGGCGATCGCCGCCGCCGGTCGGGACGCTCTGGATGGCTTCGACAACGTCGAGGCCCTTCACGACCTTGCCGAACAGGCTGTACTGCGGGGGCAGACCCATGCCGGCCTTGCCGCTGATCACGAAGAACTGGCTGCCGTTGGTGTTGGGACCGGCGTTGGCCATGGCCAACGAACCGAGCTCGTACTGACCAGGCTTCGGCAGTTCGTCGGCGAATCGGTAGCCGGGACCACCGCGACCCGATCCCTCCGGGTCGCCACCTTGGAGCACGAAGTCCTTGATGACTCGGTGGAAGATGATGCTGTCGTAGTAGTGGTAGCGGGCCAGGCAGACGAAGTTGTTGACCGTCCTGGGGGCCTTGATCGGGTCGAGCGAAAGCACCATGGTGCCCATCGAGGTGACCATCTCGGCGGTGTAGCGCTTCGACGGATCGATGCACATGTCGAACTCGCCGTCGAACTTGGTCTGGCGGGGGCTGGAGCCGTCTACTGCTGGGCACTCGGGCACGTAGGTGTCCTTCTGTTGGGATCGGGGGGCGCGGCGACCGACTCGCCTTCGAGCGATCACCGCCCAGCCAGTCTGGCAGCGATCCCCTCCCCTCCCACCGAAGTTCTGGAGAGGCCTACCCCCGGATCTGATACCGATCCGCTCCAGAATTCGATCGAGCGACGCCGAGACGCTCCAACCGTGAGCCGCCAGGTGGCGACTGGCTCCAAGCTCCCTACCGTCATGGTTTCGCGATCCCGGTCGCCGTGCAGCACGTTCACGGAAAGACCGACCGCAATGACCCGTTCCATCGATCACGTCCTGCTGGCCCTACTCGGCCGGTCCAACTGGGTCTCGACCAGGAAACAGTTGCTGGCCGGCGGCATCTCCTCGAGCGCCATCGATCGCCGGCTCGCCTCAGGTCTGCTCCGCTCGTTCGGCAACGGCGTCATCGGTCTCGCTGCTGCGCCGGATCGGCAACGGCAGATCGCACGAGCATGCCTGCTTGCCCATCCGAGCGGCGCTCTGAGTCACATCGCTGCGGCCTATCTCCACGAGCTCCCGATGGGCCAGATCCCCTGGTCACCCCATCTCGTGGTGCCGCACGGTCGACCGCGTTCGCTCTCTTCGCCCGCCGTGGTACACCAAAGTCGCCGACTTCCGGCGAGCGATCTGACCGTCGTAGACGATCTACGCACCACGACGGTGGCTCGCACGCTTGTGGACCTCAGCCAGATCGTGACCACGAGCCGATCGCTCTTCCTCGCCGAGTGGGCGATCAAAGAGGGCAAGTGCTCGGCGTCGGAACTGCGGGCGTGCGTCGAGCCGCTGCTGCGGTCGGGGGCCCCAGGAGCAGCTGCCCGGCGCTTGGTGCTCGAGCAGATCGCCGACCAGCCCGTCGATCTCAGCGCGCTCGAGCATGAGTTCCTGCTGCTGGTGATCGCCAACGAGATCCCGGGACTCATCCCCCAGTACCAACCGCCCTGGTACGACGGCATCCGGGGCATCGTCGATTTCGCCGACCCCGTCAAACGCAAGATCGTCGAGATCGATGGCCGGCGTTGGCACACGCTCACCCAAGACACGGCTCGTGATCGCGCCCGGGAGCGCACCGCTCGACG
Source organism: uncultured Acidimicrobiales bacterium (assembly GCA_963698395.1). Lineage (GTDB taxonomy): Bacteria > Actinomycetota > Acidimicrobiia > Acidimicrobiales > SZUA-35 > JBBQUN01. The sequence continues at coordinate 64,055 of CAVOQQ010000002.1, read as the reverse complement.
AGAGGGCTGGGGCTTGGCTCGCTACGGCTTCGCCGAGATCCGACACCGCCCCCTCGACGTGATCGCCGATCTGCGGGTCTTCCTCGAACTCGATCGGAGCGGCTGAGCCGCACAACGCCGAAACTGGGGCGGCTCACCCCCGAAATCGAGGGTGAGCCGCTCCAGTGTGTTCGGACAGGGGTCCGGAGGGGCTACGTGGCGGCGGCGAAGCCGATCTCGAGGTCGGCGATGATGTCGTCGATCGACTCGAGGCCGACGCTCAGGCGCACCAGACCGGGCTCGACACCGGCGGTGAGCTGCTCGTCTTCGCTGAGCTGCGAGTGCGTGGTCGAAGCCGGGTGGATGACGAGCGACCGAACGTCGCCGATGTTGGCGACGTGGCTGTGCAGCTCGAGGGCCTCGACGAACTTCTGACCGGCTTCCTTGCCACCGGCGATGATGAACGATGGCACCGAGCCGGCGCCGCGTCCGCCGGTGTACTTCTCGGCGGCGGCGTTGTAGGGCGACGACGCCAGACCGGCGTAGTTGACTCGCTCGACCTGCGGGTGCGCCTCGAGGAACTCGGCAACCCGCTGGGCGTTGGTGACGTGTCGCTCCATGCGCAGTGACAGGGTCTCGATGCCCTGGATCACCAGGAAGGCGTTGAACGGGCTGATCGCCGGACCGAGGTCGCGCAGCAACTGCACTCGGGCCTTGGCAATGAAGGCACCGGCGCCGAGCATCGGCCAGTAGGTGAGGCCGTGGTAGCTGGGATCGGGCTGGTTGTAGTTCGGGTACTTGCTCGGCATCGGAGAAGTCGAACGAGCCACCGTCGACGATGGCGCCGGCGATCGCCGTGCCATGACCGCCGAGGAACTTGGTGGCCGAGTGCACCACGATGTCGGCTCCGTGCTCGAGCGGACGGATGAGATACGGCGTGGCGACGGTGTTGTCGATCACGAGCGGCACGCCGGCCTCATGGGCGACACCGGCGACCATCTCGATGTCGAGGATCGAGTTCTTCGGGTTGCCGATCGACTCGCCGTAGAACAGCTTGGTGTTCGGTCGAACCGCAGCCTTCCACGCCTCGGGGTCGTCGGCGTCGACGAACGTGGTCTCGATCCCGTACTTCGGAAGCGTGTAGTGGAGCAGGTTGTAGGTGCCGCCGTAGAGGGCGGATCCGGCGACGATGTGATCGCCGGCCTCGGCGATGTTCATGATGGCGAGCGTCTCCGCCGCCTGACCCGACGCCACGATCAGTGCACCAGGCACGCCGGCGGCGGTCGACGACAGGCCGCCTTCGAGGGCCGCCACCCGAGTCTCGAGCACACCCTGGGTCGGGTTCATGATGCGGGTGTAGATGTTGCCCGGCTCGGCCAGCGCGAACAGGTTCGCAGCGTGCTCCGAGCTCTTGAACTCATACGCCGTGGTCTGATAGATCGGCACGGCGCGAGCGCCGGTTGCCGAGTCGGGCTCGTGCCCGGCGTGAATCTGCTTGGTCTCGAATCCCCACCCGTCGGTCATCTGTTCGTTCCCCTGTCGTGTGGCGTGGCCCGCCGTCGAAATCTGTGCAAGGGCACGATAGACCTATTCCTGACCAAATCGGTCAGAAATAGCGAATCCGTCGACTGATCTGGGAACTCAGACGCGAGTGGCGACGAAGATCGGGATGGTTCGATCGGTCTTGGCTTCGTACTCGGCGTAGGTCGGGAACACCGCAACGCCACGGTCCCACCAGGTTTGGCGCTCGTCGCCCTCGACGAGGCGGACGCGTCACGGCGAACGGTTCCGGGCCGTCCTGGATCGTGACGTCGTTCGGATTCCGCACGAGCGAGTGGTACCACGCAGGGTTCTTCGGAGCCCCGCCCATCGAGGCGATGAGCGCGTATTCGCCGTCGTGTTCGACCCGCATGAGGGCGATCTTGCGGATCGTGCCCTCTCCCTTCCCGCGGAAGGTCACGATGATCACGGGGATGCCGGTCTCTCTCAGTGTGCCGGCTTCGGTTCCGCCCGAGGCCTCGTAGGTCTCGATCTGCTCGCGGACCCAGCCGCTCGTGCTCGGGATGTACTCACCAGTCAAAGCCATGAGCGGGACTCTATGTCGCTTTGCTCGGCTTGCCCAGAGCGCTCAGTGCTCGGCGCCGGAACCTGGGCCGGTGTAGACGCCGATGTACGGCAGATTGCGGAACTGCTGGGCGTAGTCGAGCCCGTAGCCCACGACGAAGGCTGGTGGGATCTCGAAGCCGACGTAGTCGACCTTCACGCCCGCCGCCTGCTGCCCCTCCCGCACGAGCAGCGAGCAGGCACGGATGCTGGCCGGCTCACGGCCGCCCAGGTGGTTGAGGAGGTAGGTCATCGTCAGTCCTGAATCGACGATGTCTTCGATCAGGATCACGTGACGGCCGGCGATCGATTCATCGAGGTCCTTGACGATCTTGACGATGCCGCTCGACTTGGTCTCGTCGCCGTAGGACGACACGGCCATGAAGTCGATCTCGACCGCACCCGGAATGGCACGCATCAGGTCGGCAGCGAAGAGCACACTACCCTTGAGGATCGTGACGAGGAGCGGCACCTCGCCTGCCATGTCGGCCGCGATCTGCTGACCGATCTCCTTCACCCGAGATTGGATCTCGACCTCGGTGAGGTAGATCTCGCCGATGTGACCTTCTTGCGGGTATGAATCGAGCACGCATCGACGGTACCGGTGTCACCCCTCGATCGGAGCCGATGAGCGCTCGACCGACTCAGACGATCCGGTGCTGCGCAGCCCAGTGGGTGAGCTCATGACGGCTCGAGAGCTGGAGCTTTCGCAAGACCGCCGATGCGTGACTCTCGACAGTCCGGGCCGAGATGTGCAGCTCGCCGGCGATCTCTTTGTAGGCGTAGCCCCGAGCCAGGAACTGCATCACCTCGCGCTCCCTCGGCGACAACCGATCGAGCTCGACGTCCGCCGCTGCGTCGACCGTCTCGCCTGCTGGAGTCTCGACCGCGTCGACCGACGCAGCGCCCGGACCGGTGAAGGCATCGAGTACGAAGCCCGCCAGCCGAGGTGAGAAGACCGCGTGCCCCTGGGCGACGGTGTCGATCGCAGCAACCAGTTCGGCACCGTCGATTCGCTTCGTCACATAACCTCGGGCGCCTGCTCGAACCAGGCCGAGCACGTCTTCTGGCGCATCCGACACCGAAAGGGCCAGGTAGCGCACGCTCGGCAATTCCTCACCGAGCGCCTCGATGATCCTGGCACCCGAGCCGGACGTGAGATGAACGTCGAGCAGCACGACATCGGGACGATGGCGCCTCACGGCATCGATGCCACTGCCAACATCATCGGCCTCGGCGACGATCTCGATGCGGATCGGACCCGACGCTGCAGCGAGTCCGGCCACCACGCCTTGACGGAACAAGGCATGGTCATCGACGACCACGACGCGAATCGGTGAGGTGACGGCGACACCGTCGGGAATCGGCTCCATCATCGAGGCATCTCGATGCGGACTTCGGTGCCCTGGCCCGGGGATGATTTGATCGTGGCCCGACCGCCCAAACGGGCCACACGCCCGCAGATCGAGTCGGATACGCCGTGGCGGTCGTCGGGAACGGCGGCGAGTTCGAAGCCGACGCCGCGATCGCGAACGAACACGAGCAGCGTTTCGTCGTCGACCTCGGCGAAGACCGAAATCATCGGAATATCGGCGAACTTCGCCGCATTCACCATCGCTTCGCGTGCGGCACCAACAGCGGCGAGCGCCGCTGCGTCCAACCCACTCCCCTCGGCCTCGATGTCGGCGCCGATCTCGGTGTCGGCGGAGGTATCACCGACCACGATGCACTCGACGATCTTGAGGTACTGGTCTTCGACCTCGGCCGCCGCCCGCTCGAGCGCGCCACGGAAACTGATCGGTTCACCGCCGGTGTCGGCCGCCCCGTACAGCCAACGCCGAAGCTCTCGCTCTTGCTGATGGGCAAGCGCCGCGGTCAGCTGCGGGTCGCCCGCCCGGTTCTGGATGAGGGTGAGCGTCTGGAGCACCGAGTCATGCAGGTGAGCGGCGATGTCGGCACGTTCTTCGGCGCGGATGCGTTCCCGTCGATCGACATCGGCCGAGCTCACCACCGATTGGAGCCATGGAGCGATCACCAGCGCCACGCCCCCCATGAGCACGAGCGCAGCAACCCCGGCCCGCCACAGTGAGCCGAGGTCATCGGCGCCGGCGAAAGCGGTGAGCAGGCCGGCGAGCATCAGCACGACGCCGGCCATCACTCGTCCGATGACGCCCTGGCGACTCGATGAGTCGGCATCGAGCTGCGGATCGGCGAGCACCAAGGCGAACAGAACGAGAGCAACCGGCCACAGCAGCACGGTCGGAAGGGCCGTGACGAGGTCCTCGACCACCAGCAGCTGTCCTGCCGTGGCGAGAACGACACCCAGATTCCGCCTCAGCTCGACCGGTCGTGGGGTCGGCTCTGTCCGACCTGCCAACAGCGCAGCAAGCCCGACGTAGAGCACGCCGCCCCAACCGACCGCCAGAGCGAGGACGACGAACCCCACGCGGACGACGGCGACCGATGCCCCGAGTCGGGCCGCCACGCGTGACGCCACGCCGAGCGCAAGCGGGTCGCTGCTCGACAAGCGGGCGTTGATGGGTGGTTGGTCGGCCATGACAATGCCATTGTCGCAGCTGATGATGCCGCTCGGCATCCGGGATGACCCGGATTCATCGATCCGAGGAATCCGTGATGTCCCGACTATCGGACTCCGGCCCAGCCCGTCACGATGACCCCATGCCCATTGACGATCCGTCGGTTGACGACGACCCGATCACCACACCCGCTCCTCCCCGACCCGAGGACGCCGTCACGCTCGACGACTTCGCTGACGACACCGACCGCCGACGGCGTCTCCCATTCCGGCGCAACACCGCGGATCGCTACCTGGCGGGGATTGCCGGCGGCGAAGGTCGGCGCCTCGGCATCGATCCGTTCTACCTTCGCATCGCCCTGGTCGGGGTCACGCTCGTGCTCGCTCGAAACGGCAGCGGCGCCTTCCTCATCCCGCTGCTCGCCTACCTCGCCGCCTGGCTGTTCTGGCCAACAGAGGCCGACCGGTCCCTCGTTCGCCGATTCCGCGACCGACCGGCCAAGCAGGAGGTGGGCGGTGCCATCGCCGCCACGGTGCTTGCCATCGTGGTGATCGGCCGGCCGAGCTTGGTCTGGGCGGGAATTCTCCTGGGAGCGGCCGTCGCGTTGCTCGGCCACCGAGACACTGGCGAGGTCGCCGACGACCCACTCGGCTCGCCGAGCAGCACCCGCACCTCCACCGACCCAACCAAAGCTTCGATCATGACGCCCGAGGAGCAGGCGGTCTCGTGGGGTCGCTCGCTGCGAGGGGCCATCGGGCCGCGGTCGGTCGAACGCCCACCTCGACCCGTTCGAGCATCACGCCGATCGCCGGCGCTCTGGCCCCTGACCGCCTCGCTCCTGTTCGCCTACGGCTTCGCTCTGGTCTTGCTCGACAACCTGCTCGATCCCGGCGTCGACCCAGGGGTTGCGGTGAACGGCGCCATCGTGATCATCGGCGGCGTGATCGCATTGTCGGGCTGGCGAGGGCGAGCACTACTCACCTCGCTTCTGTTGGTTCCGCTGGCGCCGGCCTGGGTGGCGTTCTCGGTTGCCAACACGCCGAGGTTCGCCAACGGTTCCCCCATCCTTCCGCTCGGCGCCTATGCGGACGGGCAGATCATCGAGCGATCCAAGGGGTATGGCGGTCTGTCGATGACCATCAGCGAGAAGGACCTTCCCGAGACCGGAGCGATCACGGCGAAGGTGAGCCTCACGGCGGGCCAGGCCGACATCTGGGTGCCGAAGGAGGCACGCCTCCACATCGTCGGCCACGTCGGCCTCGGGCAGATCGAGGTCTACGAGGAGCCGTACTGGTCGGCGTACGATGGCGATCCGCTCGTCGACTACGGGCTCGATCGCAGCTACGCAGCGCTCGGACGCACCTGCTTCGAGACCCTCGATTCCGAGGAGGGGCTCCGCAACACTGCCGAGTGGTCGGACGTCCCGCTCCCGACCGACGCCGACGACGAGGAGATCGCCGATGCGATCGAGGCCGCGGGTTACCCGCGGCCGATCGCCACGACGGCGACCTGGGACGACAACCCTTACGATCAGGTCGAAGCGTACGACCAGTACGGCAACCCGATCGATGGCGGCTACGACGCCGACGGCAATCTCATCTCGGAACCGGACGAGGCCACCGGCCTCTACGAGGTCACCGAATGGACCTACCAGACCAACGAGAACGGCGGACTCTGCCTTCCACAACCGCCGCCGGAGAACCCCGTCCTCATCACCATCGATGCCACCATTGGCCTCGGGAATCTGAAGGTGCACCGTGTTTGAATCTCCAGCAAGCCACGATCCCACCACGGGCTGGTCGACTCCGGCGCTCGTCACCGGCATCGCCGTCGTTGCCATCGGCGTGTCTGGCCTGCTCGACGACACCGGGCTCGCCGAGCATCCCTACTGGATCGTTCCTGCCACCGGCCTCTTTGCCGCCTGCGCCGCCGTGGCGGGTCGCACCGTCCGAAGGGTCATCACGGCTCGACCCTGACGATGGGACAGCTCGACGCCCTGACAGCCTCACGAACCGAGGCCAGGGCGGAGCGAGCTACTTGCCGGTGAACTGGGCCTTGCCCGGTCCGTTCTCGAGAAAGCTGTTGATGCCGATGACGGCGTCGTCGGTCTGGAACGAGGCGACGAACTCACGCTTCTCGATCTCCATGCCTTCGGCGATCGAAACATGCAGGCCGTCCATGATCGCCTTCTTGCAGTTGGCGATCGCTGCTGGACCGTCGGCGTACTTGCCGGCCAGGGCAACGGCGGCGTCGAGCACCTGATCGTCGGGATGGACTTCGGACACGAGACCGATCGCCAGCGCTTCGGCGGCGTCGATCATCCGGCCCGAGTAGTTCAGCTCCTTGGACTTGGTGACGCCGACGAGTCGGGTGAGGCGCTGGGTGCCGCCGGCGCCGGGGATGATGCCGAGCAGGATCTCGGGCTGGCCGAACTTGGCGCCCTCGCCACAGACCCGGAAGTCGGCGGCCATCGACAGCTCACAGCCACCTCCGAGAGCAAAGCCGTTGACGGCAGAGACCGAGATCGCCGACAGATTCTCGATGGTCGACAACGCTTCGATGAGTCCGTCGACCTGCGCCGAAGGATCGCGATCACCGGTCGTCGGGAACTCGGCGATGTCGGCGCCGGCGGCGAAGATCTTCGGCCCACCCCAGATGACCACGCCGCGAATCTCGGGACGGGACTCGATCTCTTTCGCTGCGGCGAGCAGCTCGGCGCCGACCTGCTTGTTGAGTGCGTTGACCTTTGGACGATCGAGGCGGATGATCGCCACCTTGTCGTGGCTCGACGGTTCAACGTTGACGAATTCACCCATGGAAGGCTCCTAGTACGAGAGATCATCGATCCCGACGACTCGGAGGCCGGGTTCGATGCGGACGAAGTGCGACAGTAGCGCAGCGGCCGTTGGCCGTCGTCGCCGATCGGCAGCCGACGACGCATCGACGGCTTCGGTCGGTGGGTCGAGGACGTCGCACGCCCACGCGATCGCCAGGCCGATCGGCACGACCATGGGCCACTCGACCACGAGGAGCCCATCGCGGTCGACGGTCTCGACGACACGATTGCCCTCGACCCGCTTGATGGCATCGGTCATCGGCGTGCACCGAGCGGCAATCCGGCCGTCCACCGGCGGAGGGATCGTCGCGCCGGCAAGCCGATCGGGGCCGGCAACACCTGCTTTCGAGACGACGACCGCGGCAACACCCGAAGCATCGAGCGAGCGGATCGTTCGGGCCAGTTCCTCCAACGTCGGGGCATCAGGCAAGAAGTGAAGTCCGGCGAAAGAATCCCCGATCTCATCCACGGTGTTCTCATCAGACACCATCGGAGCCTACGTTGTCGGCCATGTCCGCACCTCCCGCCAGCGCTGCGTCGGTGATCGCCATCGTCTTGGCCGGCGGCTCCGGCGTGCGTTTCGGCGGGGACCGCAACAAGGTGCTCGTTCCCATCGGCGATCGCCCCGTGCTTGCCTACTCGCTCGCAACGTTCGAGCGAAACGCCCGGATCGACGCCATCGTGATCGTGGCGCGTGCCGGCGACGCACCGGTGGTCGGTGAGATCGTCGACAGCATGGAGCTCACGAAACTGGCGGCGGTCGTTCCCGGTGGTGAGACCCGTCAAGGGTCAGAGTGGGCGGGCCTGCAGGCCGCGGCCGCGCTGAACCTCACCAACGCCACCGTGCTGCTCCACGATGCGGCTCGACCGTTCCTCACCAACGAGGTACTCGACCGCATTCTCGACGACGACAGCTCAGGCGGCACGATTCCCACCACGCCGATCGGGGCTCCGTTGGTCGACTCGACCGGTCGGTTCGTCGACACCGACGACCTCATGCGAGTGCAGACACCACAGGCGTTTCCGCTCAGCCTGTTGCTCGATGCGTACCCGCGCGCCGAAGCCGATGGCTTTGCCGGCGTCGATACCGCCGAGACGGTGCAGCACTACGGAGCAGCCGCGTCACACTGGGTGTTGGGGGATCAGCGAAACATCAAGGTGACGCACCCTGCCGACCGTGCAATGGCCGAAGCACTCGCTCGTGAATTCGTCGACGGCAGGTGGCACCGGCTCGACGCGACCGACTGACCTGGTCGATCCACTGCTCAGTCGAGCGTGTCGACCTGCTCGTCGCCGCTGGCTGCGCCGCCGTCGGCACCGGTATCCGACGCCACGTCGGCGGCCGGCGCTGGGTCGGCCCCCGGCATGATCGGGGTCCCGTCGGGACCGACCGACGAGGCCAAGACACTCAGCGTGCCCAACAACTCGGGGGGAAGGGTCTCGATCATGAACGAGATCACGACACCCTGGTCGATGCCAACGGCGGGATCGAACAGTCCGCCGCAGCTCTCCAGGGCGCCCGAGGCCGGGTCCATCAAGATCGCGCTGACGTCATCGCTGTAGGTCGGCGAGGTCGCATCGGCGCCCTCGGCAGCGGCGGTCAGGGCGTCGGCACAGGTGTCGAGCATGGCTTGCTGTTCGGCCGAGAGTTCGGCAACGGCACTGTCGACACCGGGCTCGACCAGCTCGTCGGCGACCGTCGTGGTCGTGGGCTCCGCCGCCGTCGCCGGTGCGTCTTCGATGAGGGGGAGGGTCTCGGGCGCATCGTTCGATGAACAGGCACCGACGAGCAACATCGTGGAGGTCAGAAGACCGAGAGAAACGCGACGAGGAGTTTGAGCCATGCCGGACTATCGGCAGGTGGCAGCCGGGCCATGAGGTCTGGGCGTGTCTTGTTCGGTGCCAACGGTCTCCTACGACCGATCGGGCGGGCCGCAGCGATCCGAGCAGCATCGGAGGCGTTCACACCGACAGTCCGTGCTTGCGGAGCATTCGGCGAGTGGTCACTGACGAATCGAATCGATGAGCCCGCCAGCCAACCCCCTGCGCCGCGGTCACATTCGGCAGCGAATCATCGAAGAACGCCACCTCGTTGGGGTCCAGTCCGAGTTCCTCGGTCACGTGGACGAAGATCCGCGGATCGGGCTTCGCCATTCCCAGGTTCCAGGAGTTGAAGACGGGATCGAAGCGTCCACCGAGACGGTGGTGAGCGAGTTCGGCCTCGATCGTGTCCGTGCCGTTGGTCAGGAGAGCAACCCGGTGTCCATTCGTTCGCAGTTCGTCGACCAGGGCAACCATCTCGGGATCGACCCAGCCCCAGTCCGCCAGCCACCGAGCGACGACGTCGACCGCGGCCCTACGGTCGATCACGCCGTCGGCCGCTCCTACCTGGTCACCGACGGCGCGGATCCAGTCGGCGCGCCGCAGGCCACCCTCGACCATCTGGCTCAGCAGATCCCGCTGGAACGCGATCGAAGCGAGCTGGCCAGGCCGCAGGTGCACCGCCTGCGCCGCCTCGGCTTCGTGGATCGAGTCGTGGTGACGCAGCACGCCGTCGAAATCGAAGACGACGCACCGGACCGGAGGCCTCATCGCTCCATCATGCAGCAGCATCCTTCCCTCTCCCACCAAAAGTCGAAGCCGACCACTCGTGGTCGGCTTCGACAACACGTCGTCGTTCTCGGTCGGGAGGCACCCATCATGCCGGGGCACCGGCCCGGGCTCCGGAGGCCCGGGTGGGTGATCAGCCCGGTGGGTGATCAGCCCGGGTGGGTGATCAGCCCTGGCCGCCGGAGGTGTCGCGCACCGACACCTTGCCGGAGGAAATCCACGGCATCATCGAGCGGAGCTTGGCCCCGACCTTCTCGATCGGGTGCTCGTGTCCGGCCTCTTCGAGCGCATGGAACTTCTTGCGGCCGCTCCGGCTCTCGGCCACCCAGTTGTTTGCGAATGTACCGTCTTGGATCTCGGTGAGGACCTTCTTCATCTCGGCCTTCACGTCGTCATTGATGATCCGAGGACCGGAGGTGAGATCGCCCCACTCTGCGGTGTCCGACACCGAGTAGCGCATGCCGGCAATGCCCTCTTCGTACATGAGGTCGACGATGAGCTTGAGCTCGTGGAGGCACTCGAAGTAGGCGACCTCGGGCTGGTAGCCAGCCTCGATGAGCGTCTCGAAACCGGCCTGCACCAGACGGGTGGTACCACCGCAGAGCACGGCCTGCTCACCGAACAGGTCGGTCTCGGTCTCTTCGGTGAAGGTGGTCTCGATGACACCGGCCCGGCTGCCGCCGATGGCGTCGGCGTACGCGAGTGCAAGCTCTTTGGCCGAACCCGAGGCGTCGTTCTCGACGGCGATGAGGCACGGCACGCCGCCACCCTCGAGGTAGGTACGGCGCACGAGGTGGCCCGGGCCCTTCGGGGCGACCATGCAGACGTCGACGTTGCTCGGCGGGGTGATGAGACCGAAGCGAATGTTGAAGCCATGGGCGAAGAACAGCGCATCGCCGTCGGAGAGATTCGGGGCGACCGACTCTTCGTAGATGGCGGCCATCTCGGTGTCGGGCATGAGCATCATGATGAGGTCGGCTTCGGCCACCGCATCGGCGATCGAGCGGACTTCGAGCCCGGCTTCCTTCGCCTTGTCGACCGACGAGGAACCTTCACGCAGACCGACGCGCACGTCGATCCCGGACTCCTTGAGGTTGAGCGCATGGGCATGGCCCTGCGACCCGTAGCCGAGAACCGCCACCTTGCGGTCGGCAATCTTGGATCGGTCGGCGTCGGCTTCGTAGTAGATGTTGACCACGGGTCTGGTACTCCTTGGAGGCTTGAATCGTTGTTGATCTTAGGGACTGTGCCCGCAACCGGGGCACGAGGGGTGGCTGCTAAGCGCGCAGGCGGGGAGCGTCGACACCGAGTTTGGTGAGCGCGATGCGACCCGACCGCTGGATCTCGAGGATCCCGAAATCGGAGATGAGCTCTTCGAAGTCGTCGATCTTCTCTGGCGTTCCCTCGAGCGAGACGGTGAGCGCATTGGTGCCCACCGCGAGGATGCGACCCTTGAAGATGTCGACGAGTTCCATGACCTCGCTTCGGCGACTCCGGCCGTCGGTCGACCCGCTCGTGTCGACCGTGACCATGATGAGCTCGCGCTCCACGGCAGCCTCGGGTGCGAGTTCGAGGATCTCCACCACGTTGATCAGCTTGAAGAGCTGCTTCACGATCTGCTCGAGCGGAGCCGACTCGACGTCGACCACGATGGTGATGCGGCTGAACCGATCGTTGCCGGTGGGGGCAACAGCGAGCGACACGATGTTGTAGCCACGGCGAGCGAAGAGATCGGCGACACGGGCGAGCACGCCCGCCTTGTCTTCGACGAGCACGGCAAGGGTGCGATGCTGGAGCTCTCCGGGGCGGGTCATCGTGCGACCTCCTTGCTGTGGGGGGCGTTGGCCGACGAAGCGGCCCGTGCGGCGCGATCACGTTCGAGCGCCTCTGCCTGGGACGGGTCGACGATCACGTCGTCATTGGATCCGCCCGCAGCGACCATCGGGAACACGTTCTCGCTGTCGACGCACCGGAACTCGACGACGACCGGACGATCGTTGATGGCGTTCGCCTTGGCAATGACCTCTTCGACCTCGGACGGATCTTCGACCCGGAACGCGACGCATCCCATCGACTCGGCCCACTTCACGTAGTCGGGCATGTCGTGGCTGAGGTACACCTCGGAATAGCGGTTGTCGTAGAACATCTCCTGCCACTGACGAACCATGCCGAGGTAGGCGTTGTTGAGCAGGGCGATCTTGACCGGGATCTTCGACACCGAGGCGGTGACGAGCTCTTGTGCCGTCATCTGGAAGCAGCCATCGCCGTCGACCGCCCACACCGTGCGCTCGGGGAACGCGGACTTCGCTCCGATTGCCGCCGGGATCGAGAACCCCATGGTGCCGAGACCGCCGGAGTTGATCCAGGTGTAGGGATGGTCGAACCTCCAGTACTGGCTGGTGAACATCTGATGCTGACCGACGCCCGAGGCCACGATGGTGTCGGCCGGTGAGCCGTCACGCAGCTTTTCGAGCACGAACTGCGGCTTGAGGAGTTCGCCGGGCTCCGACGCTTGGTAGGTGAGCGGGTACTTCTCCTGCCAACCCGAGATCGTGGAGCGCCAAGCGTCATGGTCGGCAACCGCGTCGGCGCCCCCCGCTGCGACGATCTGAGCGATCATCTCTTCCATCGCGAGTCGCGCATCGCCGACGATTGCCACATCGGGACGGCGGACCTTGCCGTGCTCGGCCGGGTCGATGTCGACGTGGATGACCTGGGCCAGCGGAGCGAACGAATCGACCTTGCCGGTGACCCGGTCGTCGAAACGGCTCCCCATGGCGATCAGGAGGTCGGACTCCTGGATTGCCGTGATCGCCGTGTAGTTGCCGTGCATACCGGGCATGCCGAGATTCAACTCGTGGCTGTCGGGGAACGCGCCCCGCGCCATCAGGGTGGTGACGACCGGGATGTTGGTGAGTTCCGCGAGCTGGAGCAGCGCATCGGCGCCGCGAGCCTTGAGCACACCGCCGCCCACGTAGAGCACCGGCCGTTCGGCCTCGAGCATGAGCGCAACCGCGGTGGCCACCAGCTCGTTGTCGACGGACACGTCGGGGTCATAGCCCGGCAGGTCGACGGTTTCGGGCCAGTACCAATCGAACCACGCATCGGGGTTGTTCGCGTCGGTGATGTTCTTCGGCACGTCGATCAGCACCGGACCGGGACGACCGGTGGTGGCGATGAAGAACGCTTCCTTGACGATCCGGGGAATGTCTTCGGCTCGGGTCACCAAGAAGTTGTGCTTGGTGATCGAGCGAGTGATGCCGGTGGTGTCGACCTCTTGGAAGGCATCGGTGCCGATGGAGGACAGACCGACCTGACCGGTGATGCAGACGAGCGGGATCGAGTCGAGCATGGCGTCGGCCAACGGGGTCACCACGTTCGTGGCCGCCGGCCCGGAGGTGACCATGCAGACCCCGGGCCGACCCGTGGCGTGGGCGTAGCCCTCGGCCATGTGACCGGCACCCTGCTCGTGGCGAGCGAGTACGTGTCGGATCTCGGAATCGAGAACGGGGTCGTACACCGGCAAGATCGCTCCGCCCGGGTAGCCGAACACCGTGTCGACTCCCTCCATCTCGAGACTCTTGATCAGAGCCTGCGCTCCGTTGATTCGCATCCGAGTGCCTTTCATGAACAATGCCGGGGAAGCCGACGATGGTGGAACCAGCGCCGGCGAAAGCCAGCAGCGACGCTAACGAAAACCGAAGAAGCCTCCCCCGGAGGAGAAGGCTTCGGCGCACACGACAAGTTCTGCAGCGTGCGCTACGTGAGTACTACGACGAGGTCGACATTGCTGCCGACAACGAGAACGGCGCTCGAGCTGAGGTTGTTGGTTTCGTGCGCCATCGCCGCTCAGTCAATCACTCCTGCCGAGGTTCTGCAACCATCGGTCCCGCCCGGCCGACGCCTCAACTACGCCGGAACGCCTTCCACATACGACGCAGCCATCCCTCGGGCACCTGGGACAGGGAGTAGACCGCCGTGCTGCCGAACACGGTTCGGCAGTCGACGTCGATCGTCGGGGCGGCGTGGAACGGAGGAGTGAGCCGTTCTTTCTGGTCGCCGAAGACCGTGAACGATCGCTGCCGGACACGAATCCCATCAGGGAGGATCACGGTCACGTCGCCGAAGATCGAAATTGCCCGCACGGCCGACCCTTCGCCCAGCCGAGCTGTCGACAGATCGATCACGACCTTCCCGAAGACGGCGGTGCACGAAAGGCGGCCATCGACCTCGATGTTGCCGCCTCGCTCGAGGTTGCCGAAGATCGACCAGGAACTCGCAACAGGATGAGCCCTCGGCACCGGCATCGGCGGGGGTGGCAGAGGGAGATCGGCGACCACCGCGTCGAGCTCGTCTCGACGCTGCGCTGCGTAGATGGCGGCAAACCGTTCGTCGAGCTGGTCGAAGCCGAGCTCGTCTCGGGCAAGGGCATCCTGCACCAAGCGTCGGGTCACCTCTCGATCGGCGTCGGTGAGCGGCTCCACGGATGCCACCGTAGCCAATGCCCGCGGATCGAGCTGCGGTGCTCGTTCGGCGCTGCTCGTTCGGCGCTGCTCGAATGTCGTTGTTCGAGGCCATGGTTCGACGAGGGACTAAAGGTTTCGGCGCCAATGTGCCGATAGGCACAGCGACCGGACGGCGACGGCACCGACCCCTGGCCCACCCAGGAACGCCGCGCTACGGTCCCGACTGGCTCGCCTCCTTGCGCGCTCGCCCTCAACCAAAGCGGAGAACACATGAGTGACGAAATGACCTCCACCCCAGCCGTCATGCCCAAGACCAAGCGCTCGCGCAAAGTCGTGGCCGCTGCGTTGACGATCGCCATCGTCGGTTCCGCCGGCGCCGTCGGCGCCACCATGGCCTTCAAGGTCAAGTCCAATGGGCCAGGCAAGGCCGAGCTCAGCTGCAGTGGTGGCATCTCCTCGCTCGCCCACGTCCTCAACGAGCAATCGTCGTACTTCCCCGGCGACCCCGAGACGGTGATCAATCGACTGAAGTACGACCTCGACTACAACGAGTACGACGAGTCAGAGCCACCGCTCGGCGACAACTTCTCGTACCGGATCGAAGAGCTGACCACCGCCACCCACACCGGCACCCACCTCGACGCACCCGCTCACTTCATCGAGAGCGGCGCCCGTTCGGTGGACCAGCTCGAGGCGAGCGAGATGGTGTGGCCCGCCTACATCATCGACGTCCGTGACTCGATGACGGGCACCGAAGAGGACGGCTTCCAGCTCGGTATCGACGACATCAAGGCCTACGAGAAGAAGAACGGAAAGATCCAGCGAGGCTCCCTGGTGATCATCCAGACGGGTCTGGCCGAGGCCTTCGGAACCGACGGCTATTTTGCCGACGCCCCCGGCTTCTCCGGCGAGGCCGTGCAGTGGATGATCGACGCTCGCAAGATCGAGGCCATCGGTTCCGACAGCTTCGGCCCCGACGCCACATCGGATCCCGACTTCTCGGCCACCTACACCATCTTGGCCAACGACGGTGTTGCCATCCCCGGCCTCACCAACCTCGATTCCATGACGGTTCGCGGCGACATCGTCATCGCTGCGCCGGTGCCGCTCGAAAACGGTTCGGCCTTCCAGGTCAACCCACTTGCGTGCCACGGCAGCAGCCGGGGCCACAACCACCACGGCAGCGACTGGCACAAGAACCGCGATCACGACTGACCGACTCGCGCGTTGACAACCGATTGACGCGAGCGGGCCCCGAACATCGCGTTCGGGGTCCGCTCGCGTCGCTCCACGTGACGGCTTGACACCGGACTGTATGGCACCATACAGTCCGCTTCCGGATGAACCCCCCTGACGAAGTAGCCAACGACGGTTACACCACTGACCGCCATACCACCGACGGCTACGCCACCGTCACCGATGCCTGGCCGGGCGCAGCGGCGCTCCTGCCCGTCGAGCCGCCGCCGTGGCTGCGGGTCGAGTCCACGATCATGGCCACCGCTCGGGCGATTCGCCAGGCCTTCGACCACCGACTCCGAGTGCTCGATCTCAACCTCACCCAGGCGACGATGCTCGCCTACATCGCCGACTACGGGCCGGTCACCCAGACCCAGATCGCCGATCGCAACGGCGTGGGCCGGGCCGCCACCGGGTCCTGCATCGACCGCCTCCAGGCTCGCGGTCTGGTCGAGCGGCATCCCGACCCGGCCGATCGACGCGTGTGGCTCGTTGCCATCACACCCGAGGGGCGCGACACCGTTGCCGACATCACCACGATCGACGGCGTGTTGCGCAGCCAACTGCGAAGCGGCATCGGCAAAGACGAACGCTCCGCATTGGCCAGCGTGATGACCCGCCTGCAGGAAAACGTCGCTGCGGTGCTCGCCACCACGACCGACCAGTCCGCCTCGACCGGCCCCACGCTCCAGCAAGATTCCCCCACATGAAAGACAGGAACTGAACATGCAAGAAGCAGTCATCGTCGATGCCATCCGGACCCCGGGTGGCAAGCGCAACGGGAAGCTCTCCGGTTGGCATCCCGTGGACCTCGCCGCCCACGTGCTCAAGGCGCTGCAGGAGCGCAACAACCTCGACCCCGAGATGGTCGACGACGTCATCATGGGTTGTGTGTCGCAGGTCGGCGAGCAGTCGCTGAACATCGGCCGCAACGCCGTTCTCGCCGCCGGTTGGCCCGAGACCGTGCCCTCCACCACCGTCGACCGCCAGTGCGGTTCGAGTCAGCAGGCCATGCACTTCGCCGCCCAGGGCGTCATGGCCGGCGCCTACGACATCGTCGTTGCCGCCGGTGTCGAGGTCATGTCCCGCACGCCCATGGGGGCGTCGGTCGTCGAGGGCAAGCTCGGTATGCCGTTCCCCGACTCGATGCAGACTCGCTACGCCGAGACCGGCCTCCCGCCGCAGGGCATCGGCGCCGACATGATCGCCGACGAGTACGGCATCACCCGCGAAGACCTCGACGCCTTCGGCGCCCAGAGCCAGCAGCGGGCCGAGAAGGCCACCGCCGAGGGCCGCTTCGAGAACGAGATCATCCCCGTGCCCGTCGTGGTCGGCGATGCCGAAGAGCTCATGACCACCGACGAAGGCATCCGCCCCGGCACCACCGCCGAAGGTCTCGCCAAACTGAAACCGGCCTTCAAGGAAGATGGCAAGATCACCGCGGGCAACTCCTCGCAGATCTCCGACGGCGCCTCGGCCGTGCTCATCATGAGCGCCGAGAAGGCCAAGGAACTCGGCCTCAAGCCTCGCGCCCGCTTCCACAGCTTTGCACTGGCCGGCACCGACCCGGTCACCATGCTCAAGGGCCCGATCCCCGCCACCAAGAAGATCCTCGAGAAGACCGGCCTCTCCATCGACGACATCGATGCGTTCGAGGTCAACGAAGCCTTTGCTTCGGTCGTGCTCGCATGGCAGAAGGAAACCGGCGCCGACATGGAGAAGGTCAACGCCTCCGGCGGCGCCATCGCACTCGGTCACCCCCTCGGGTGCTCGGGCACCAAGCTCATGGCCACCCTCGTCAACGAACTGGAGCGCACCGGCGGCAAGCTGGGCCTGCAGGTCATGTGCGAAGGTGGCGGCATGGCCAACGCCACCATCATCGAAAGGATTGAAGACTGATGCCACGTATGGATCTGAACGGCGCTTCCGCCGTCGTCACCGGAGGTGCCTCCGGAATCGGTGAGGCCTGTGCACGCCAGTTGGCCGCCCTCGGCGCCCACGTCGTGATCGCCGACCTCAACGAAGAGAAGGGTGCCGCCGTTGCTTCCGAGCTCAAGGGCATCTTCGTCAAGTGCGACGTCTCGTCCGAGGAAGACGGTGCCGCCGCGGTGGCCGCCGCCTCCGAGATGGGCCCGCTTCGCGTGCTCGTCAACTCGGCCGGCCTCGGCATGGCGGCTCGTACCGTCGACCGCAACAACGACCCGATGCCGCAGAAGACCTTCGACTTCGTGATCAAGGTCAACCTGCTCGGCTCGTTCAACATGCTGCGCCTCTGCGCTGCGGCCATGGCCAAGACCGAACCGCTCGACGAAGACGGCGCACGCGGCGCCATCGTCAACATGGCCTCGGCTGCCGCGTTCGATGGCCAGATCGGCCAGGCCGCCTACTCGGCGTCGAAGGGCGGCATCGTCGGCATGACCCTGCCGATCGCCCGTGACCTCTCGGCCATGGGTATCCGGGTCAACACCATTGCCCCCGGTCTCATCGACACGCCGATCTACGGCACCGGCGAGCAGTCCGATGCCTTCAAGGCCCACCTCGGCCAGTCGGTGCTCTTCCCGAAGCGCCTCGGCTCCGGTGAAGAACTGGCCTTCATGGCCATCGACACCGTCACCAACCCCTACATGAATGGCGAGACCATTCGTGTCGACGGTGGCATCCGGATGCCACCCAAGTAGGCACGAACCTCCGGGTTTCCGTGTGATCTCAGCAAAGCTCCGGGGTTCTGTGCGCTCAGCCGTACGGAAACCCGGAGCTTTCGGGTTTTTGGACGGAGGCCCGGAACTTCACACCTTCGCTCGATCGCCCCGCTGGTCGGGGAACCAGCGGCCGACGTGGTGAGCATCAGCGGGGGAGACCGCTGACGAAGTCGAGGAGGGCCTGGCTGAAGGCTTCGGGCTGCTGCTGGTAGGCGGCGTGGCCGGCATCGGTGATGATCAGCACCTCGGCATCGACGAATCCTTCGCCCAGTCGCTCGGCTGCTCCTCGGGGGTCGCCGCCGTCGCCATCGCCCCACACCAGGAGCGCCGGCACCTCGACCGGCGGTCCGTCGTCGGCGAAGGATGCGGCGCCGCTGGGAGCGACCGGCACAGAGCCGGCGAGATCGGCGAAGAACGGGTCTCGCAGCGCGGGGAGGCTGAAGATCCCCGACATCGACGGCGACACGATCACGGTCGAAGCGGGGTCGAGATCGAGCGCCTCGAAGAGGGCCGCGAGGAACTCCTCTTCTTCGAGATCGACAGCGTCGGAGGAGCCCGAACCCGGAAGATCGATCGCCACCGCCCGGTGACCCGCACCGGCAACGGTCGCCAGGATGCCGTTGTCGACCCAGGTCTGTGACGTGAAGGCCGCACCGTGGAGGAACAACACCGCCACGTCGTCGGTGGCGCCGTCGGCGTTGGCTGCCATCTCGACGACCGTGATGCTTCCGCCTGCGACCTCGACCGCACCATCGATCACGCGCGAGCCACCGGCCGCGATCGCGTCGGCCGGCGTTGCCTCGGCCGTCGACGTACCGGTCGTCGCCTCCCCATCGCTCGACAGCGGCATGGCATTGCTGCTCGACGAGCCCGAGCACGCTCCGGCGAGCAGGGTCAGCACCACCATCGCACCGAGGACACGGCGTCGATTGGTGAACCGTTCGGATTCCACCGATCGGAGGCGTGCCACCGATGCTGTGCCGATCACGCTGGCCCGATCAGGCTGGGCCGGCACCGAGCGTGTCGCCGACGCCGACCTCGATGTCGTCGCCGGGTCCGGGCCCAGCACCGGCGGTCTTCGGGGTCTTGCGCTGGCGCGTCTCGAGATAGCTGGCGAAGCGGGCCATCGCCCACACCAGCATGAAGTAGACGACACCGACCAGCACGAAGGCTTGCAGGTTGCCGACGCGGGTGCCCGAGAAGTTGGCCGTGCCCTGCCCGCGCCGCACGAACTCCTCGTAGCTGATCACGAAACCGAGGCTCACGTCTTTCGTCAGCGTCGCCATCTGGGCAACGATGGCGGGAATCATGCGGCGGACGGCCTGCGGAAGCACGACGAGGAACATCATCTGCCAGTAGGTCATGCCTACGGCCTTGGCCGCTTCGGACTGGCCGCTGTCGAGTGAGCGGACCCCGGCACGGAAGATCTCCGACAACACAGCGGAGTTGTACAGCACGAGCGCAACAACGACCGACCAGAAGGTGCCCAGGAACGCGTCGCCGCCGCGACCGCGGGCAATCGAGGTGTCGATGAAGAAGACGCCGAAGATCATCAACAGGAGAGGTAGCGCACGGAACAACTCGACCCAGGCGACGGCGAAGTTGGACGACAGTCGGTTCGCCGACAATCGCATCAGGGCCAGAACGAAACCGAGAATCGTTGCCAGGACACCGGCGACGACCGCCGCCTTGATCGTGGCCTGCAGACCCTGCCAGAGGAAGTCGACGGTTTGACGCTCGAACAGGTCGGTCCACTTGCCGGCTTCGAGTTGGCCGTTCTTGTCGAGCTGGCGGTACATCCAGAACACCACGAGGGCCACAGCGACCGAGGCCACGCCGGTGCCGATGCGAACCCGGCGTTTGCCGCGGGGTCCGAGTTCTTCGATGAGGACGTTGGCGGTCATCGTTTGATCGCGTAGCGGGACTCGAACCAGCGGAACACGAAGCCGGCGGGGATGAGGAAGATCAGATAGATCGAGGCGACCACGAACAGAACGCGCCACACGCCGGCGGCAGCATCGTTGAACATGCGCTGCGACTGGGCGGTGACCTCCACCACCGAGATGGTGGACGCGACAGCGGTGTTCTTGAAGTTGGCAACGAAGAGGTTGCCGATGGGCCCGATGACCGTGCGGACTGCTTGAGGAATGACGACGAGCCGCATCAGTTGGATGAAGCCGAGGCCGATCGACCGGCCGGCTTCGGCCTGGCCCTGCGGAACGGCATTGATGCCCGAGCGCAACACCTCGGCCATATAGGCCCCGGTGTAGCAACCCAGGGCAACCGCGGCGGTTGGGAAGAAGTCGAAGATGATGCCGAGATCACCGAGTCCGAAGAGTGCGAGGAAGAAGACCACGAGCAGCGGCGTGTTGCGGAAGGCCGCAACGAACCACGTGGCGATCTTCACCAGCGGGGGAATCGGGCTGACCCGGAAGGAGACGACGATGATGCCGACCACCACGGCGATGGCAAAGCTGACGAACGCCAGACTCAGTGTGGTCAGCGTGGCATCGACCAGTGCGTCTTGGTACTTGTCGAGAAATTCCGACCAGTTCATCGTCGTCTCCTTTCTTCAGTCAGGGGTGAGGATCAGCGCTCGGATGTGAGCAGCGCCGATCGAAACGTCGTTGCTCAGCAGCCTTCGTTGTTCAGGGCTGGAGGATCGGGGACGACCGAGGCAACAGCACCGACGGTGTCGGTGTAGATCTGGGCCCAGGTGCCGTCGTCGTACGCCTTCTGCAGTGCGGCGTTGATCTCGCATCGCAGTGGTGAACCCTGAGGAACACCGATGCCGTACGGCTCCTCGGTGAACGGGTTCTCGACCAGTTCATAGGCGCCATCAGCGGCCGAAGCCAGACCGAGCAAAATCACGTTGTCGGTGGTGACTGCGTCGACTCGCCCCTGACCCATGGCATCAGCACACTTCGAGTAGGCGTCGAAGGTGGTGACGTCGGCGTCAGGAGCCATCGAGTTCAGGTTCTCGAGCGAGGTCGAGCCCTCGACGGTGCAGGTCTTGATGTCGGCGCTGTTCAGGTCGTCGATCCCGGTGATGCCCTTGGGGTTTCCGGCGAGGACCATGATGTCTTGACCAGCCACGTAGTACGGGCCGGCAAAGTCGATGACTTCGTCTCGTGCATCGTTGATCGTGTAGGTCGCGACCACCATGTCGACGGTGCCGTTCTCGAGGAAGGACTCTCGATTGGCCGAGACGGCCTCCTGGAACTCGACTTCTCTGCCGAGTTCGGCGCCGATATAGCGAGCAATGTCGGCATCGAAACCAACCACCCCGCCCGGCTCGTTCACGCCGAAGAGGGGCTGGTCGTACTTGGTGCCGACCTTGAGCGTTCCGCCTGCCGGCAGTGCGGCCTCGTCGGAACCCGATCCCTCGGAGCCGCCACCTTCGGAGCTTGCGGCATCGGAGCTGCTGCCACCACACGCTGATGCGAGCATCGCAAGGACAGCGAGGAGGGAGAGTATTCGAAGCTTGTTACTGGTCATGGGTGGGGGAACTCCTTGATTGTTTGGTGGCTGATTGAGTTTGGTAGCTGATTGAGATTGCCGCCTTGGCGGCGTCAGTGGGTGATGATCTTGGAAAGGAAGTCGCGAGCGCGCTCGGTCTTCGCGTTTCGGTAGAACGACTCCGGGTCGTTCTCTTCGATGATGGCGCCCTCTTCCATGAAGATGACCCGATCGGCAGCCGAGCGGGCGAAGCCCATCTCGTGGGTGACCACGACCATCGTGGTGCCAGCCTCGGCGAGATCGAGCATGACCTGGAGCACCTCGTTGATCATCTCGGGGTCGAGGGCAGAGGTCGGCTCGTCGAAGAGCATCACCTTCGGTTCCATCGCCAGTGATCGAGCAATGGCGACACGCTGCTGCTGCCCGCCGGAGAGTTCCGCGGGGTACTTGGCCGCCTGATGGCCGACACCGACTCGGTCGAGCAGCTTCTCGGCCGATGCTTGCGCTTCTTCCTTGGACTTCTTCAGCACCCGAATGGGCCCGAGCGTCACGTTCTCGAGAATGGTCTTGTGGGCGAAGAGGTTGAACGATTGAAAGACCATGCCGACTTCGGCTCGCAGCGCCGCCAGCTCTCGACCCTCTGCCGGGAGCAGCTTTCCGTCGACGCGGATCTCTCCCTCTTGGATCGGCTCGAGTCGGTTGATGGTGCGGATCAGCGTGGACTTGCCCGAACCCGAGGGCCCGATGACGACCACGACCTCGCGCTCGTTGATGTCGAGGTTGATGTCCTTGAGCGCGTGCATGTCGCCGTACCACTTGTTGACACCGCGCATGGTTACCAGTGGCTCGCTCATTCGGCCTCTCGATCTGGTCGGTCTCACTCGGTGCACGGTGCACGCCCTGGCGACCCTAGACCCTTGCATCCGCGATCTGCTCGATGTTCACGAAGCGGTAACGCGCGCCCGACGCCGGCTCGAAGCGAGCACGAGGCGGAGCCGCCGTCGGCAGGTCAGCCCGCGTCAGATCGCCTAGCGTGTCGATCCATGGAGGGAATACATCTCGTGGAAGCCTTGAGCTTCGACGTCTACGGCACGCTGATCGACTGGGAAGCCGGCATCGCCGGCGCCTTGCGTCCGTGGGCGGATCGACACGGTCTGCTCATCAGTGACGACGCGCTCACGACGGCGTTCGCCCGTCACGAAACCCAGATACAAACCGAGCATCCAACCTGGCTGTACCCCGACATCCTGTCCGAACTCATGTGGCGGATCGGCAACGATCTCGACGCACCGGTGACCGAACTCGAGGCGGCGGCGTTCGGGCGAAGCGTTGGGCAATGGCCGGCGTTCGCCGACTCGGTCGAATCCCTCCGTCGCCTCGAGAAGCGCTACAAGCTGATCGTGCTGAGCAACGTCGACAACGTGTCACTCCGCCTGAGCAATGACCGACTCGGTGTGACCTTCGACGCCATCGTCACGGCCGAGGACGTCGGTGCCTACAAGCCGTCGACCGTGATGTTCGAGGCGCTCGACGAAACACTCGAAGCGTTGGGATACACCAACAACCAACTCCTGCACGTTGCCGAGAGCCTCTATCACGACCACGAACCCGCCAAGAATCGGGGCATGCAAACGGCGTGGATCCATCGACGCCACGCCAAGGACGGCTTTGGTGCGACCGCAGCTCCACTGAGCGAGGTCGCGCCCGATCACCGGTTCGAGAGCCTCGCCGACTTCACCGACGCCATCCTGGCCGCCGGCTGACCCGCCGACGCTAGGGCGTGGAGAGCAGCTGATCCACGGGAGCGAACTCGTCGGTCAACACTCGCGCACCGTCGAGCCAGGCGTCGAGCGAACCGTCGACATGGGCGATGTCGTCATCACCGCGACCGGCGGCAAGCGCATCGATTGCCGCTCCGTCGATCGGTCGGTGCGAGGCGACGAGCACGAAGTTGCCGCCCGTCAACCCCTGGAACTTGCTCGGAGAGGACACCACCGCCACGTGCTCGAAGACCTCTCGCAGTGTCGCCACTTCGGCCCGGGCGAAGGACAGCGGCGGATAGTCGATGAGGTTGATCACGTACATCCCGTCGTCGTTCATCACGCGACCGACTTCTCGGGTGAACTCGAGCGTGGTGAGGTGCCACGGCACAGCCAACCCACCGAAGGCGTCACCCAACACGAGGTCATACCGATCGTCCTCTTGTTCGAGCAGCCCGGTCCGGGCGTCGCCGGTTCGAACCCGAAGGTCATCGGTGAGCACCAGGCCCATTTCGTCTTCGACCAACTCGACGATCGTGGGGTCGAGTTCGAGGACGAGACTGTCTGAGCCCGGGTACTCGGCAGCGATCCACCGAGGAAACGTGAAGCCCCCACCGCCGATGTGGAGAGCCGTCAGCGCGGTCGCCTCGGGGAAGGACGCGTGGATGACGTCGGCGAACGACAGCGAGTAGTCGAACTCGAGATGACTCGGATCTTCGAGGTCGACGTAGGAGTGCCGAAGGGTGTCGAGAATGAGGAAGCGTCCGCTGCCGCCCTCCTCATCGGGCACGACACGGGCGCAGAAGTAGACACTCTCGACCTGACACGGCCCGTTGAGCGAATAGTTGAACAGCGCCGCCAGCGCAAGGGCGCCAATCGTGGTCGCTGCGAACGACTTCTGCGATTGACCGAGCAGGGCCCACACGACGAGCCCGGCCACCGTGACCAGGACACCGGCTCCCACCACGATCGTGGTCGACGACACCCGAGCAACGAAGACGAACCCGGTCATGAACGACCCAAAAAGCGCGCCGGCGGTTCCCAGCGCCGAGAACCGGCCGACGGTTGCCCCGGTGGATTCGAGATCGAGCAGTTGGAGTTTGACGACCGTCGGAGAGATCGCGGACAACATCGCCGCCGGCACGAACAACCCGAGGAACGTCAGCATCATCAAGCCGACGATCGAGTTCGACCCGACCGAAGGTCCGACCAGTCGGATGACGGGAATGATGAGGAACGTCAGCAGCCCGCCGCCCACCAGCAGCGGGCCGAGGAGGCGCCGGGGAGGAACCCGATCGGCGAGTGTGCCACCGCCCCACGTGCCGACGGCGATCCCCGCGAGTACCACGCCGATGATGGTGGTGAACGTCTCGAGCGTGACGCCGACGTACGGGGCCAGCAGGCGGCCGGCGACGATCTCGAGCACCAGAACCACGAACGAGGTCGTGAAGACGAGGGCCTCGGCAAGCCTGCTCGGCAAACGGGTGGCGACAGGTCGCTCGGGAGGATTCATGACCGCCGAGTATGCCGTCGCGCGAGACGAGGTGGTCAGTCGGTCCCCTCGAGCCATCGGGAGCGGTCGGCGCAGGCAGTCATGATCGCCGTGCCAGCGACTCAGTCATGATCGCCGTGCCAGCGACTCAGTCATGATCGCCGTGCCAGCGACTCAGTCATGATCGCCGTGCCAGCGACTACGGTTCGTGAGCAGTCCGACATCGAGCAGAAAGTGTGCCCATGCCTCAGGAAGTACGCGGTGTGATCGCTCGCGCCAAAGGCGAGCCCGTTTCCGTGGAGACCATCGTCATTCCCGATCCCGGACCGGGTGAAGCCGTGGTGGCCATCCAGGCATGCGGCGTCTGCCACACCGACCTCCACTATCGCGAGGGCGGGATCAACGACGAGTTCCCGTTCCTTCTCGGACATGAAGCAGCCGGCATCGTCGAGTCGGTTGGCGACGGCGTCACCGACGTGGCGCCCGGTGACTTCGTCATCCTCAACTGGCGGGCTGTCTGCGGCCAATGCCGCGCCTGCCTCAAGGGCAAGCCGCAGTACTGCTTCGCCACCCACAACGCCACCCAGAAGATGACGCTCGCCGACGGCACCGAACTGTCGCCGGCTCTCGGCATCGGGGCCTTCTGCGAGAAGACCCTCGTGGCAGCCGGCCAGTGCACCAAGGTCGATCCGCAAGCAAAGCCCGAAGTGGCCGGACTCCTCGGCTGCGGCGTGATGGCAGGCATCGGTGCCGCCATCAACACCGGTGGCGTCACCCGGGGCGACTCGGTCGCCGTGTTCGGCTGCGGTGGTGTCGGCAACGCCGCCCTCGAAGGCGCCCGACTCGCCGGCGCCAGCACCATCATCGCCGTCGACATCGACGACACCAAGCTCGAATGGGCCAAGGACTTCGGCGCCACCCACACCATCAACTCGTCGAACGTCGACCCGGTCGAGGCGATCCGAGCGCTCACCGATGGCAACGGCGTCGACGTCGCCATCGAGGCCATCGGGCTTCCCCAGACCTACGAGCAGGCGTTCTACGCCCGCGACCTCGCCGGCACCGTCGTACTGGTCGGCGTGCCGAACCCGACCATGAAGATCGAACTCCCGTTCATCGACATCTTCGGACGAGGCGGCGCGCTCAAGTCGTCATGGTACGGCGACTGCCTTCCCGCCCGCGACTTCCCCATGCTCATCGACCTCTACCTCCAGGGCCGACTCAACCTCGAGGGGTTCGTGTCCGAGACGATCAGCCTCGATGCGGTCGAAGAGGCCTTCCACAAAATGGAACGGGGCGAAGTGCTCCGCTCCGTCGTGGTGCTCTGACACTGCACCTGCTCCGCAGGTGGGGCTCCGCCCATCCGCCACTGCACCTGCTCCGCAGGTGGGGCTCCGCCCATCCGCCACTGCACCTGCTCCGCAGGTGGGGCTCCGCCCATCCGCCACTGCACCTGCTCCGCAGGTGGGGCTCGCCCATCCGCCACTGCACCTGCTCCGCAGGTGGGCTCCGCCCATCCAAGCCGCATCTGGGCTCCTCCCATTCGACCGGTGCGGCTTGAGTCGGTAGCGTCGCGCTCGTAACGAGGAGGACGCGCATGTCAGACAGAGTGGTCATTCACGGGGGAACCGTGGTCGATGGCACCGGGAGTCCCGGCTACCGGGCCGATGTGGCGATCGAGAACGGGCGGATCATCGAGATCGGACCCGATCTCACCGACGGGATCGACGCCGAACGACTCATCGACGCCT
Source organism: uncultured Acidimicrobiales bacterium (assembly GCA_963698395.1). Lineage (GTDB taxonomy): Bacteria > Actinomycetota > Acidimicrobiia > Acidimicrobiales > SZUA-35 > JBBQUN01. Next base: position 37,127 of record CAVOQQ010000002.1, on the reverse strand, counting down.
CCGGCTGCGTGGTCGCCCCCGGCTTCATCGACATCCACACGCACTACGACGCCCAGGTGTTCTGGGACCCAGCCCTGACACCCTCGTGTTTCCACGGCGTCACCTCGGTGATCGCCGGCAACTGTGGTTTCTCGATCGCACCCACTCGGGCCGCCGATCGAGACGTCGTCCTGAAGACGCTGGAGAAGGTCGAAGACATGGATCCGGCATCACTCGCTGCCGGCATCGAATGGGACTTCGAGACCTTCCCCGAATACCTCGCCTCGGTCGAGCGTCGAGGCACCGTCCTCAACTACGGCGCCTACATCGGTCACACCCCGCTCCGCCTCTTCGTGATGGGCGACGAGGCCTCGAGCCGGGTCGCCGAGCCGGGCGAGATCGAAGAGATGGCTCACCTCGTCAGCGACGCCATGACAGCCGGCGCCGTCGGCTTCGCCACCAGCTTCGCCGTGACCCACCTCGGCGCCGATGGGCAGCCGATCCCCAGCCGCTGGGCCGACCGAGAAGAGATCAACGCCCTGTGCCACGCCGCCGCTGCCGAAGGCCGCGGGGTCATCGGCATCAACGGTGTCAACGACCAGCTGCACTTCGACCAGCTCTACGACCTCCAACTCGAGCTCGACGTGCCCATCACCTGGACGGCGCTGCTCACCACGTCGGCCGGCTCGCACGTTCGGGCCCTCGAACTGCACCGCGCCGGCATGGCCAAGGGTGCAGCCGTCTGGCCACAGGTGTCGCCCCGACCACTCACCTTCTCGATGAACCTGGTCGAGCCCTTCACGCTCAACACGAGCCCGATCTTCGCCGAGCTGATGGCAGGCGACGAAGACGCTCGAGCCACTGCCTACGCCGACCCGGCGTGGCGCCAGCGAGTCCGAGACGCCTGGGCTGCCGGACCGAGCGGTGGCATCCCCCCTCGCTGGGAGACCTACGAGATCATGGAGTCCACCGCCAACCCCGATCTGATCGGTCGACGCCTGGTCGATCTCGCCGAGGAACGCAACGCCGAGCCCTTCGACGTCCTCCTCGACCTCGCGCTCGCCGAGCCATCGTTGCGGACCATTCGGGTCAAGGCGGTCCTGGCCAACGACGACGAGCAGGCCATCGCCGGATTGCTGAACGAGCCCGGTTGCACGCTCGGCCTGTCCGATGCCGGCGCCCACGTCACCCAGCTCTGCGACGCACCGCTCGCCACCGATCTCCTCGGCCGCTGGGTACGAGAGAAGGGTGTCCTCAGCCTCGAGAGCGCGATCAACAAGCTCACCAAGGTCCAGGCCGATCTGTTCGGACTCACCGACCGGGGCGTGCTCGCCGAAGGCAAGGCCGCCGACGTCGTCGTGTTCGACCCCGACACGGTGGCTCCCGGTCCGCTCCGTCGAGTCAACGACTTCCCTGCCGGTGCCGAGCGACTCACCGCCGACCAACCGACCGGCATGCGCCACCTCCTGGTCAACGGCGTGCAGGTCATCGACAACGGCGAACTCGCCGATGATGCACTCACCACGAGACCCGGCCAGATGCTGCGGTGAGCTCCGCACCGAACAACCTCGAGAACGCCTTCATCCACCTCGGCCTGGGCGCCACCGCCGTGCCGCAGCCACCTTTCGACGGCATGGCGTGGTACGAGGGCTACGGCCAACGCCATGGCAGCGACGGGCCCGAGGGACGGTTGGTGTCGATGTACACGTTCACCGAGTCCTGGGACTCGTGGGAGGTCCATCCCCGCGGAGCCGAGGTCGTGCTCTGCACCGCCGGCTCGATCGGTCTCGTCCAGGAGATCGATGGCGAGGAAGTGCGAACCACGCTCGACGTCGGCGACTACGCCATCAACCCGCCTGGGGTGTGGCACACCGCCGACGTCGACGATTCGGCAACGTGCGTGTTCATCACCGCCGGCGAGGGGACCGAGCACCGGCCCCGCTGACCGGGCCCCAGTCAATCGATCGCGGGCGGGAACCCGGTCGTCCGGTCGGCGCACGTCGAGGGCTCCTTCGTCGCCCTCTCCGCGCACCTCCTTACACTCGATTCCATGGCACGAATCGATCGCATCATCACCTCCGGCATCTTCTCGCTCGACGGACAGGACTTCGACGTCGACAACAACGTGTGGATCGTCGGCGATGATCGTGAGGTGATCGTGATCGATGCCGCCCACGATCATCGGGCCATCCTCGAAGGTCTCGACGGCCGCAAGCTGAAGGCCATCGTCTGCACCCACGGGCACAACGACCACATCAATGCTGCCGCCGAACTCGCCGACGAAACCGGCGCACCGATCCTGATGCATCCCGCCGATTCGATGCTGTGGGAGGTCGTCTACCCCGACCGGCGGATCGACGATGCCCTGGCCGACCACACGACCATCGAGGTCGGTGGTACCGAGCTCACGGTGCTCCACACCCCGGGTCACTCCCCCGGCGGTTGCTGCCTCCACCTCCCCGACGACGGCATCGTGTTCAGCGGCGACACGCTCTTCAACGGTGGACCGGGCGCCACCGGCCGCAGCTTCTCGAGCTACGACCTCATTCTCGATTCCATCGAGAGTCGCCTGTTCACCCTGCCCGACCACACCACGGTGCACACCGGCCACGGCGATTCCACCTCGATCGCCGCCGAAGCACCGAGCCTGGCCGATTGGCGCTCGAAGCAATCCTGATCCGCCGCCACCGCACCTTGCGGCCGCCGGCCCCGTCGCGGCGAACCCCCACGAAATGCGTGGCACCGACGAAGTTCGAGTGTCGTGAGGTGGCAAGCTGGGGTTCTATGCCCCGCTCGATCACCACCAATGCCGTGACCACCGCCTGCACCCCTCGAACGGCCCGTCGGGTGTTCGCCGTCGCCGTCGCCGTCGCGCTGGCGGCGAGCGCCTGCGGCAGCTCGGAGAACGACGCCTCCGACACCACGCTCTCGCCGACCACCGAGACCACGGTGATCGCCAGCACCACGACCGCTCCGACGTCGTCTTCGACCGAGAGCACCGCCGGCTCCGAGCTGCCCTCCGAGCCGGTCGACGAAGCAGACCTGCCGGGCGAGCCGTTCGAGTTCGGCCCGGCCGAAGGCTCGACGGTTGCGGTCGTCGGGGTTGCAGCCGATGACGTGCTCAATGTGCGACGGCTCCCGGATTCCTCGTCGGAGGTCATCGCCGAGCTCGATCCCATGGGCGACGCCATTCTCACGGCACGCAAGCGAGATCTCGGCACCTCGATCTGGTATGAAGTCGAGGTGCCCGAGGGCGTCGGCTGGGCGAACGCGACCTTCCTCGCACCCATCGGCGGTACCCGTGACGCCACCAACGAGTTCAGCGACCTTCTCGGTGGGCTCCCCACCGCCGCCTCGACCGATGCCTTGATCGAAGCATTCCTGGCCCGGCTCGTTGCCTTCGGCGAGACCCAGGAAGGTCCACCGGTCACCGCGATCGTGATCGACGGGCCGACCGTCGGTGATCTCGACGAGGCCACGATCGACATGCTCGGCTACGCCGACGACTCGGTCCGTGGCGACCGCCTGCACCTGTTCATCATGAACGAGGGCGGTACGGCGGCCATCAAGTCGATCGAAGCAACGACGATCTGTCAGCGAGGCTCCGACGGCGCCTACTGCCTCTGAGCCATTCGGACGCTCAGCGAGGCGGAAGGCTCTCGCCTGATCGACCGAACCGAGCAACGAGGTTCGACAGGTCGAGAACGGAACGACCGACCACCACCATGGTCAACCCGATGAGGGCGAAGAGCACCGCCTCGCTCGGCCCGGTGTACGGCAGTTCCTCGAGTTCTTCGCCCTCCCCAGGCGTCGTCGACGTCGTCGGCGCGCTCGTGGTCACCGTCGCCTCGGCCGCCGTCGTCGTGGTCGACTCGGTGGTCGTGGGGGCCGTGGTCGTCGGGTCGGCCATGCTGGTCGATGGTGCCGTCGTGATCGGAGCCGAGGTCGGTGGCGTCGTCACGGAGGTCGTCGTCGCTCCGTCGCCGTCGGCTTTCACCTCGGTCACCGGCAACCGGGCGCACGAGGCGGCACCGGCGACGAAAAGGGGAACGAGGAGCCAACGGCGGACAGAGGCCCAGCCGGCGTGAGTATTCGAGCAAGACGACGTGCGAGTCACACCTCCACAGATACGCCCGAACCGGACGCACCGGCATCAGCCACTTCACCCAATCGGGATGATCTGCCCCTTCAGTTCACGGCCCGCCTCGTCGAACGACCAACGGTGGCCTAGCGTCTCAGGGTGCCGATTCCTTCACCGATCAGCAGCCACCGATGCCGCTCGGCGCTCACCGCCGCCGTCGCCGCTCTCTTGCTGGCGGCGTGCTCGTCTTCGGCCAGTACCGCCGACGACGGCACCGCTCCGACGACACTCGACGCCTCGGCGATCACCGTGACCCCCGAAGCCGCCCAAGGGGTGCTCGATTCCACCACGACCATGGGATCGGCCACGACCGAACCCGAACCCCTCGACGCCGACCAGGAGGCTGCCGTGCGAGCGGCCGTCGTTGCCTACCACGCGGCCGTCGCAACGAGCTTCGAACCGATCGATCCCGAGAGTCCTGCCCTCCGGGCGGCAACGACGCCGACGTACTTCGAGTCGCTGTCGGGACTGCTTCGATCGCTGGCGGCGAGCGGGCGAACGGCCGTGAGTGACTACGAAGCCGAGATCATCGACGTCAGCGCTCTCGCCGACGACGTCGCACGAGTCGACCTCTGCGAGATCGATCGAACGGTCGTCTACGAGGCCGATGGCACCAGCGCCTCTGCTGCTCCGTCGACGGAGCCTCGGGCCAGCTTCGTGGCCCTCATCCGCAACGAAGCGGGCGAATGGCGGGTCGACGGCGGCGGGCTCGACGACAGCGGCCGAACCTGCCCCTGAGACCAGCGCGGACCGAACGCCCGGCTTCGCAGCGCTCGAGCGATCGGCGCGCGTGCTCAGCGAAGCTGCGACAGATCGCGAACGGCACCGCGATCGGCCGACGTGGTCATGGCGGCATATGCCCGAAGTGCCTGGCTGACGACACGATCGCGGTTGCGGGGCGTCCAGGCCGCTGCGCCGCGGGCTTCTTCGGCTGCTCGGCGTCTGGCCAATTCGTCGTCGTCGACGCGCAGGTTGATCGTTCGATTCGGAATGTCGATGTCGACGATGTCGCCGTTCTCGACGAGTCCGATGGCACCGCCCGCCGCCGCCTCGGGTGAGGCGTGGCCGATCGAGAGGCCGGAGGTGCCACCCGAGAAGCGACCGTCGGTGAGCAGCGCACACTGGGTGCCCAGACCGCGGCTCTTGATGTAGGTGGTCGGGTAGAGCATCTCCTGCATGCCCGGCCCACCTTTGGGCCCTTCGTAGCGAACGATCACACACTCGCCGGCAACGACCTCTTCACCGAGGATGCCGGCGACCGCATCGTCTTGGCTCTCGTAGACTCGGGCTGGACCCGAGAACACGAAGTTCTCCTCGGCGACACCGGCCGTCTTCACGATGCATCCGTCGAGGGCGATGTTGCCGTAGAGCACCGCGAGTCCACCCTCGGCGGTATAGGCGTGCTCGACGGAGTGGATGCAGCCGTGTTCGCGGTCGGTGTCGAGCGACGGCCAACGAGTCGACTGACTGAACGCCACCTGTGTGGGAATGCCGGCGGGGCCCGCACTGAACAGCAGCTTGGCCTCGGCGGTTGCGGTGTCTCGCATGATGTCCCACTGGTCGAGGGAGGCGCCCATCGTTGCCGAGTGGACCGTCGGAACGGACGAGTCGATGAGGCCCGCACGGTCGAGCTCACCGAGGATGCCGGGAATACCTCCGGCCCGGTGGACATCTTCCATGTGGTAGATGTCGATCGACGGCGCGACCTTGCAGATGTTGGGGACCCGACGGCTGATGGCGTCGATGTGCGCCATGGTGAAGTCGTGACCTGCTTCTTGGGCGGCGGCGAGGATGTGCAGCACGGTGTTGGTGGAGCCACCCATGGCGATGTCGAGCACCATCGCGTTCTCGAAGGCGGTCGGCGAGGCGATGTTGCGAGGCAACACCGATTCGTCGTTCTTCTCGTAGTAGCGACGAGCGAGGTCGACGATTCGGCGGCCGGCTTCGAGGAAGAGCTGTTCCCGATCGGCGTGGGTGGCGAGCGTGGAACCGTTGCCGGGAAGCGACAGCCCCAACGCCTCGGTGAGGCAGTTCATGGAGTTGGCCGTGAACATGCCCGAGCACGAGCCGCAGGTGGGACAAGCCGACCGCTCGACGGCGTCGATGTCGTCCATCTCGGCATGCTGGTCACCGGCGATGGTCATGGCCGAGATGAGGTCGACCTTGACCTCGGCCCCGGCGAGGCGGGTCTTGCCGGCTTCCATCGGTCCACCGGAAACGAAGATGACCGGGATGTTCAGACGGAGTGCGGCGTTGAGCATGCCGGGCGTGATCTTGTCGCAGTTGGAAATGCACACGAGCGCATCGGCACAGTGCGCGTTCACCATGTATTCGACCGAGTCGGCGATCAGGTCGCGGCTGGGAAGGCTGTAGAGCATGCCGCCGTGCCCCATGGCGATGCCGTCGTCGACCGCAATGGTGTTGAACTCCTTGGCCACACCGCCGGCCCGCTCGATTTCGCGGGCCACGAGTTGTCCGAGGTCCTTGAGGTGCACGTGGCCCGGCACGAACTGGGTGAAGGAGTTCGCAATGGCGATGATCGGCTTGTCGAAGTCGTCATCGGTCATGCCGGTTGCCCGCCAAAGGGCGCGGGCACCAGCCATGTTGCGGCCGTGGGTGGTGGTTCGCGAACGGTACTCAGGCATCTCCCCAATCTAGGCCATCGGGTGCGCGATGCTTCCAACTGAAGACGCAGGCGGACCGGCCGACAGGAACCACATGCAACGCAACATCCTCTGGGCCGTGCGAGTCGGGCTCGTCGTCGCCATCACGATCAGCGTGGCCTTCCCGAGCTGGGAGCAGTTCGAAGGCAAGGGCATGGCGTTTCGGGCGCCGTTCTACCTGTTGCCGCTCATCGTGGTGCCGATCATCTGGAAGGTGAGGGGCTCGAATCCGCCGTACCCCTACCTCGTCGATGCCCTGGTGGTCGCCCCGTTCCTGATGGACACGCTCGGCAACGTGCTGAACTTCTACAACGACTACGACCGCACCGACGACGTGCTCCACTTCGCCAACTGGGTGCTGCTCATGGGCGGCATCACGCTCGCCCTTGCGCGCGCCGGGCTCGGGAAGCTCAACGCCTGGTCGCTGGGCTGGGGCTTCGGTGGGCTGGCGATCATCTGGTGGGAAGCGGCCGAGTGGCTCGTGCAGAAGATGGGGACGGCCGGTCTCGGCCTCACCTATGACGACACCATCGGCGACCTCCTGCTCTCGTCGACCGGCGGCGCCCTCGGCTCGGCTTTGGTGATCTGGCTCGCTTGGCCTGATACTGCGAAGCAATGAAGGACATACTCACGATTTCGAGCAACGCCGTCGAGCTGCTCGCCGACGCCGACCCGTTGATGGCCACGAAGATCGGCCTCGCCGGTCGAGACGATCGCTGGACCGACCTCTCCCCCTCAGGCGTCGCCGCTCGGCGGGACATCATGGCCTCGATCATGGCCGAGGCAGAGGCTGCGCCGGCACCCGATCATCGCCGCGTCGTGGCCAAGAAGGTGCTGATCGCCGAGATGCGAACCACCATCACCGCCATCGATGCGAAGAACTGGCGCCGTGACCTCAACAACATCGCCTCGCCTTGGCAGGACATCCGGACCGTCTTCGACCTCATGGCTCGACAGACTGCCGAGGATTGGGAACACATCGTCACTCGTCTGGAAACGATCGACCAGGCACTCGACGGCTATCGGGCGGCGCTGACCGCCGGTCTCGATGCCAACGACACCGTCGCTCGCCGTCAGATCCGCACCGCCGTCGAACAGGGCCGCGTCGCTGCCGGCGAATCGTCGTCGTTCCGGCTGCTCATCGAGGCCTTTGCCGCCGCCGATCTCGGTCTCGACGTCGGGCAAACTGCTGCGCTCGCCGACCGCCTGCGAGCCGGCGTCGATCACGCCATGGCCGCCTACGAGCAGATGACCGACTGGCTCGAGACCGACTATCTGCCTCGGGCCCGACCGGCCGACGGCGTGGGTCGAGAGGCCTGGCTTGCGTCGGCCACACCGATGCTTGGCACGGTCGTCGACCCCGAGGCGACGTACGCATGGGGTTGGTCCGAGCTCGAACGCCTGGTTTCCCGACGCTCGGCCATCGCTCACCAGATCGACCCGAGCGCTTCGGTCGACGATGTCCTTCGCCGGGCCACGACCGACCTGGAACTCGTTGCGCCCGACGAAGCCGCCTTCGTTGCGGTGATGCAAGAACGCCAGGACCTGGCGCTCGCTGCGCTCGACGGCAGCCACTTCGACGTCCCGGCCGAGATCAAGAACGTCGAGGTTCGCATGGCACCTCCGGGTGGGGCGACCGCCGCGCACTACCTGGCGCCGTCGGAAGACTTCAGCCGACCGGGACGGGTGATGTATCCCGCCGCCGGCCGCACGGTCTTTCCCCTCTACGAAGAGGTTTCGACGGCGTACCACGAGGGCTTTCCCGGTCACCATCTCCAAATCGGTTGGCAGATGGCCATGGGCGATGCACTGAGCCGATTCCATCGGCTCCTCGTGTGGTACCCGGGCTCGGGCGAGGGCTGGGCGCTCTACGCCGAGCACCTCATGGGCGAACTCGACTTCTTCGAACGACCGGAGTACGAACTCGGGCTCCTTGCCTCCCAGATCTTCCGGTCGGCGAGAGTCGTGATCGACATCGGCTGCCACCTCGAGCTCGAGGTTCCTGCGAACACCCTGACCAGCGGGGCTGATGCCGTCTTCCCGCATGCCGGCGAGACGTGGAGCCACGACCTCGGCCTCGAGATGCTCGTCGACGTCGCCCGCCTCGAGATCACCAACGCCGAGTCCGAGATCGTTCGCTATCTCGGCTGGCCCGGTCAGGCGATTTCTTACAAGCTCGGCGAGCGCTACCTGCTCGACCTCCGCGAGGAAATGTCGAAGGCCCCCGACTTCGATCAGAAGGCGTGGCACGCCAAGGTGCTGTCGCTCGGCTCGCTCGGCATCGATCTCCTCGACGAGCTGATGCGGGCCTGACGCCCGACGCTGGAGGTCGTGGCGATCGAGTCGGCCACGAAGGACCAGCGCCACGCCGAGCCGGGCAGATCAGTCGGGAAGACTGACGAAGAGCGCCTTGGCTTCGACCAACGGCGTCCCATCGACACGGCTCAGCGCGCCGGTCACACGTGCGGTGCGTCGACGTGAGCGTTCGGCGGTTGCCGTCAGTCGGTACGGACCACCGGCGAGCGGGACCGGCTGCCGATAGCGAAGATCGAGCGTGCCGGTGACCACACGGGTGCCGAGCGCGTTGGCAGCGGCTCGGGCGCAGATGTGATCGAGCAGGGTTGCTGCATGGCCGCCGTGGAGCCAGCCCGGGTTGCCACGGTGCTCCGGCTCGGGCTCGTACATCGCCGTTGCCGTCAGCCCGTCGATCTCGAAGCTCGGGTGGAGGGCCCCGAGCACCCGGCTCAGCGCCGCCTCGACCGCTCGGTCGACGTCTTCTCGGGACTCCGGTGCATCACGATTCGGCATAGATCGACCACAACCTAGCCCGAGCCCTTCGTCTGCCCGACGAGCGCGAGTCGCCGGCGATCGGGGATAGAACGGCATGCCATGGCCAGACTCGACCCTCTCGGCGACTTCCGCGCCGAGCTCCGTGCCCCGATGCGCTGGCTGCTGTTCTTTCGCTTCGTCTCGAACACCGGCGTCCGGTTCGCCTACAGCTTCCTCGACGCCATCGCCCGCGGCACGGGCCTTTCGAACGGCCAACTCGGTGCCGTGTTGGCGCTGCGCGATCTGAGCGGTGCTGCAGCCCCTGCGGTCGGCAAGTTCACCCAGCGGTCCGGGACCGTGCGAGCGATGGGTCTCGGCGCATCGCTGGCAACCGTCAGCTACTTCGTCGCCACGGCAGGTGCCACCGGTTTCGTGATCGGCATGATCATGTCGGGGATCGGCAAGATCGCTTTCGATGTCGGCATGAACACCTGGGTCGGCGACGTGGTTGCCTATGAGCGGCGGGCACGAGCGAGCGGCCTGGTCGAGATGGCCTGGGCTGCGGCCGCACTCGTCGGGTTGCCACTGTGCGGCGTGTTGATCGACCAGTTCGGCTGGCAGGCCGCACCGGCCCTGCTCGGTGTCGCCGGCATCGCGCCGATGCTCGCCATCAATCGGCTGCACGGCACGTCGGTCGCTCACGTGCCGACCGAGGACGTCAAACTGGTCTTCGATCGCACCGCGATCGGTGCCCTGATCGGGTTCAACGCGATCACCCTCGCCTCGCAGTTCCTGATCGTCGGCCACGGGCTCTGGCTCGATGACGCCTACGGTCTCGATCCCACCCAGATCGGGCTTGCCGTCATCTCGATCGGCGCAATCGAGGCAATGGCCTCGACGGCGACCGCCACCTTCACCGACCGCCTGGGCAAGCGCCGAGCCGTTCTCGGTGGGGTCTCGCTGATGGCGGCCGCTTGCATCGTCTTCGCCGTCAGCGCAACGCCCCCGCTCGCACTCGGCCTTGCCCTTTTGGCGACGGCGTTCCTCGGCTTCGAGTTCGCTTTCGTCTCGTCACTGCCCCTGCTGGCCGAACTCGATCCGGTGTCTCGGGCCAAGATGGTCGGACTGGCGCTCGGCATGTCGACGATCATGCGCGCCGCCGGCAGCCCGATCGGGATCGAGGTGTTCGACTCGTCGGGCTGGTCGGCCCTGATGGCCGTCGCTGCCGGCGTTGCCTTGGTGGGCATCGTGTCGTTCGCTCTCCTGGTCGTGGAGCCGGCGTCCGATTCGCCAACCGGTGTGGTCAACTGAGGCAATGCATCTCGCTCGGCCCGCCCGGTCCTTTCGTGCGATCCTCGGCGTCCTCGCCGCCGCTGCCTTGGCGGCGAGCTGCACCTCACCATCGGCAACCACCACCGGCGACCTCTCCAGCGCCGCCGACACACCGACGTCAACGGGCGAGGCGACCACCTCGGCGACCGACGGTACCGAATCCCCATCGACGACCGGTTCCATCCCGACGAGCGTGGGCGCGATCGGCAGCGACAGCATCGGCGACCCGCTGTTCCCGGGTGTCGGCAATGGCGGCTACGACGTCCAGTCCTACGATCTCGAACTCACCGTCGCACGACCGGACCTGCGAGGCCGGGCCACGATCACGCTCGTTGCCGACCAGGTGCTCGACCGCTTCAACCTCGATCTCATCGGGCTGACCGTGACCAACGTGTCCGTCGACGACACCAGCACCCCGTTCGAGCACGTCGGCCGAGAGCTCACGATCGATCCCCCGCTGGACATCGAACCGGGCGCCCCGATCACCGTGGTGGTCGACTACGAGGGCCGGCCTGTCCCCATCGACGATCCGGCCGGGCCCGCAGCGCTCGGCTGGTACACCGAGCCGTTCGGCACCTTCGTGATCGCTGAGCCGACGGGCGCACCCACCTGGTTCCCGTCGAATGATCACCCCGTCGACAAGGCAACGTTCCGGATCGCCGTCACGGTGCCGACCGACGAGGTCGCCGTCGCTTCCGGGGTCCTCGAGGGGACCAGCGACAACGGCGACGGCACCACCACCTGGCGTTGGGTCATGAGCGATCCGATGACCACCTACCTCGCCTCGGTGGTGACCGGTGACTTCGAGATCATCGAGGAACCGGCTCTCGGCGAGATCGAGGTCCGCCATGTGGTCCCCGCCGAAGAGAGCGAACGCTTGGCCCCGATCCTTGCCCGCCAACGCCCGATGCTCGAACTCTTCGAAGAGCGCTTCGGCCCGTATCCGTTCGAGAGCCATGGTTCCGCCATCGTGAACGCCGACCTCGGCTTTGCTGCGCTCGAGAACCAGACGCTGAGCATCTACGACGCCGAGTTCTTCGGCCCGTTCACGCCCGATGAGTTCACCGACCGGGTGATGGCGCACGAACTCGCCCATCAGTGGTTCGGCGATGCCGTTTCGGTGGCGACCTGGGGCGACATCTGGCTCAACGAAGGGTTCGCCACCTGGGCCGAGTACCACTGGGTCGAACAGTCGGGCGTCGATCCATGGACCCAGCCCGGCTACGAACTCGGCCCCCTGGTCGACCTGGCCGCACCGAACCTCTTCGACGCCAACGTGTACGTGCGTGGCGGGTTCACGCTCGAAGCACTGCGCCGTTCGGTGGGCGACGACACCTTCTTCGCCATCTTGCAGACGTGGATGGTTCGCCACAACGGTGGTGTCGCCTCGACCCAAGACTTCCTCGATCTCGTCGACGAGCTCGCCGGTGCCGAAGCCCGCGCCCTGGTCGAATCCTGGCTGACCGAACCGCAAATGCCGCAGCTCCCGCCTCGCTAGGCCGACGACGGGGCAGAGTGGATCGATGAGCACGAACCGCACCGGGGTCTATCCGGGATCGTTCAACCCACCGACCGTGGCCCATCTGGCCATCGCCGAGGCGGCACGCGAGCAGCGCGACCTCGATCGCGTGTTCCTCGTTCTCAGCCAGCGGGCACTGGCCAAGGAACATGTCGAGCATCCCCGGTTCGAGCATCGGCTCGCCATCATCACCGAGTCGATCGCTCACCTCGATTGGCTCGAGGTCATCGCCACCGAGCAGCAGCTGCTCGTCGACATCGCCGAAGGTCACGATGTGTTGATCCTCGGCGCCGACAAGTGGGAGCAGATCAACGATCCGGTGTGGTACTCCGGTTCGACGCGCGAACGAGACGATGCCATCGCCCGCCTTCCCGAGCTGGCCATCGCTCCCCGGCCGCCGGTCGCCGTACCCGATCAGCACCTCCTGGCGGTCGACGAGGACTTCCACGACGTGTCATCGACTCGTGCCCGGGAGGGCGACACCGACCTCATGACCGAGGCCGCTCGAGCCTTCGCCCTCGAAACCGGTGCGTGGGTCGACGTCAGCCGCTACGACCGACTGCACCCACCGACCGACCGTCAGCTGACGACTCGACCGAGCCTTCGGAGGAGGTAGCCGACGGCCGTTTCGTCCGACCGACCTGCGTTGACCGAACCGACGTGCGCGATGGCGAGCGAGTCGGGATGGTCGAGTTCGTCGAGGCGATCGCTCACCAGAGCCAGGCAGCGAGGTCGACGTCGGCGCTCACGCCGACGGACCGAGGCCGAGGGCGGCAAGCAACTGCGCACGTTCGGCTTCCAGTTCGAGACGGGCCTGCTTCGTTCGACGCCCGAGGTTCATGTCGAGGACGAAGTTGGCCCCGATCTCGGAGAGGTCGAACGCGTTCATCAGCCCTTCGCGGGCATGGGGCCGATCCTCCGAGTCACCGATGACCCCCGTGACGTCATGCCAACGGTCGAGAGCCAGGAGCAATGCGTCGAGGATCTCGAGCCGCTGGAGACCGGCGTTGCGCAGATGTCGCCGAGCGACCACGACGATGTCGACGCCGGACACGAAGAACAGGCCGGCACCTTCGACGATGCGGCGGTGTTGGTGATCGTGATCGGCAAACGGTGACCAGACGATGCCGGCACCGATCTGCCGAGCGACCTTGACCACTCGCAAGAACTTTCTGACCGGCTCGGCCACGTAGACCAGTTCCGCGTGTTCGACCGAATGGACTTCGAGCTCGATCGTGACGCCACGCTCGTCGCTCCGCCACACGATCTCGATCGACTCGTCGTCACCGAGTTGGGCCAGGCGGACGTCGTAGCCCAGCTCGGCCAACGACCTCGCCGACGCCATCCCGGCATCGCCGACCACGAGCACCGAGTCGGCAAGGTAGGACTCGGCGACACTCGCCTCGCTCTCGTCCAGAGCGGAACGATCTTGATCATCGGGGTCCATGCCTTCAGTCTGCACCATCGCAGTCCGCACCATCGCAGTCTGCACGAGGCGGTGTGCATCATGACGCTCGTGCCGACCCCCTCGCTCAGGAAGGACCTTCGTGGCGAATGCGTTCGACCTCCGACATCGCCTCACGAAGACGATCGATCCACTCGGACTGATGCGTTCCCACCTGGGCGACGCACCACGCCAGCGCTTCGGAACGGCTGCGGGCGACGCCGGTGTCGATCAGGGTGTCGAGCACCTGCCGCTCATCGAATCGCAACCGAGTCATCACCGGCACCGACGCATGAGTGAACAGCTCGTGCAACTCGTCGCACTCGGCCGCCCACGACACATGACGCTGGAACCGCTGTTGGGCCGCGTCGGCGATCTTCATTCGATCGAGCCGGGTCTCCTCGCGGAAGGCAGCGATGCGAGACCGGGCGGCGATGGCCGCCGCCTCGGCGCCCTCGGGCTTGGCCGCGGGTGACGGGAGACGGCCGGTGACGATGATCTCGTCTCGATCGGCCCGCACGGCGATGGCGCCCTCGAACCAATGATCGGGCGTCCGACCGGCGAACCAGGCGGCAAGGTCGTCGATGGTGATGGTTGGTCGCTCGGCCATGGCGTACTCGTTTCGTTCTGTCGGGCTTCTCGGCGTGCTGTGACATCTGTCGGCGGCGAGGGGGAATAGCCTGGGCCGCGTCAGCGTTGCGAAGCTTACATGTAATCTTGTAATTCCGCTTGTTCATGGATGAGCGAAATCGGCCGGTGTACCGCCGGCCCGTCGCAACTCGCAAGGAGTCCACGTGACCACCCGTTCCCCCGAAGATCTCTCTCCCGAAGCCGGCAGCCCCACCGCCGACCACACGGCCGACCAGCCGGCCGGTGACACCAGCACCGTGACGTTGCCGGTCATGCCCCTGCCCGACGGCGTGGTCCTCCCCGACATGGTGGTGACGATTGCTCTCCAGTCCGACGAGGCCGTCGAGGCGGCAGCGGCGACCGCCGACGAGCGGTTGCTGCTCGTGCCCCGCCTCGAGGACCCCGATGGCAACCACCGCTATGCCCGCATCGGCGTGCTGGCGACCATCGAAGACCGTGGTGCCCTCCCGAACGGTGCGCCGGCCCTGACCATCCGGTCGCTCCAACGGGCGCGAATCGGGACCGGCATCATCGGCACCACCGGCGGGCTCTGGGTCGAGGCGGAGCTCCTCGAGGACTTCAGCTCGGTGGACGCCGACATCGTCGACGAACTCGCCGCCGAGTACCGAGCCGCCGCCACCAATCTGCTCGACCGCGTCGGCGGCAAGCGAATGGCCGGTGCACTGCGGGGCATCACCGACCCCGGCACGCTGGCCGATTCGATCGGCTACTGGCCGGAGCTGGCGCTCGAGCAGCGTGTGCAACTCCTCGAGACGGTCGATGTGGCCGAGCGGCTCCGTCTCGCAACGAGCCTCGTCAAGAACGCGCTGGCCGAGATGGAGATCCGTAATCGCATCAACACCGAGGTCTCCGAAGATCTCGACAAGGCCCAACGAGATGCCATCCTGCGGCGTCAGTTGGCCGCGATCCAGAACGAGCTCGGCGAGTCGAGCGGCGACGCCGGCACCGACTATCGAGCCCAGCTCGACGAACTGGTCGACAACGGCCACGTGACCGGCAAGGTGGCCGAGGCCATCGGCACCGAGATCGACAAGCTCGAGCGAAGCGGTGGTGAATCGACCGAGGCCAACTGGATCCGCACCTGGCTCGACACGGTCTTCGACCTGCCATGGGCGTCGCGCAGCGTCGAGCATCTCGACCTGGCCGAGGCCCGGTCGATCCTCGACGCCGATCACACCGGCCTCGACGACGTGAAGGACCGACTCGTCGAATACCTGGCCGTCCGCAAACTGCGATCGGACCGAGCCGAGGCTCGAGCAGCCGCCGAGGCCGGCACCACGGCGACGCCGTCATCGGCGGCGACAGCAGCCCGACCGCCGACACCGATGGCTCGACAACCAGCTCCGGCAAGACCGCCCCCGCGCCTCGGCGTGGCGGCGTGATCCTGAGCCTGGTCGGGCCTCCCGGCGTCGGCAAGACGTCGCTCGGCACGTCCATCGCTCGTTCCCTCGGGCGGGAGTTCGTCCGCCTCGCTCTTGGCGGGGTACACGACGAAGCAGAGATCCGGGGCCACCGACGAACCTACGTCGGCGCACGCCCCGGACGCCTCGTCAGGGCACTCACCGAGGCCGGCACCATGAATCCCGTGGTGCTCCTCGATGAGGTCGACAAGGTCGGTTCCGACCACCGCGGCGACCCGTCGGCTGCCCTGCTCGAGGTGCTGGATCCCGCTCAGAACCATTCGTTCCGCGACCACTATCTCGAGTTCGAGCTCGATCTGTCCGATGTGGTGTTCATCGCAACGGCAAACGTGCTCGACACGATTCCCGGCCCGCTGCTCGACCGGATGGAGATCATCCCCATCGAGGGCTACACCGAGACCGAAAAGGCAACCATCGCCAGCGACCATCTCATCCCCCGGCTCATCGAGTCGAACGGGCTCGAGGTGGGCGAGGTCACCATCACCGAGGCCGCCATTCGGCGGATCGCCGGCGACTACACCCGTGAGGCCGGTGTCCGACAGCTCGAGCGCCTGCTCGACAAGACCCTACGAAAGTCGGCCACTCGCATCGCCACCGAAGGCGACGCCGATTCGGGCAGTTCGGTCGGCTCCATCACGGTCGAGGTCGGTGACCTCCACGATCTCCTCGGCCGACCGCCGATCCAGGAGAAGGCCGTCGACCGGATCGATCGACCCGGTATCGCCACCGGTCTTGCCGTCACCGGCGCCGGCGGCGACGTCCTCTTCGTCGAGACGGCGTTGGTGCCCGGCGAGGGCGAACCGCTCCTCACCGGGCAGCTCGGTGATGTCATGAAGGAGTCGGCTTCGCTCGCTCGTTCCCTGGCATCGGTGCGAGCACCGGAGTTCGGTGCGGAGTTCCCGGCAGGCAAACGCCTCCATGTGCACTTCCCCGCCGGTGCGGTCCCGAAGGACGGACCGTCCGCGGGGATCACGATGACCACGGCGCTCATGAGCTTGCTTCTCGATCGACCGGTCCGAGGCGATGTTGCCATGACCGGCGAGGTCACCCTCCAGGGTCGAGTGCTGCCGATCGGTGGCGTGAAACAGAAGGTGCTGGCTGCGCATCGAGCGGGGATCACCACGGTGATCCTGCCGGTCGCCAATGGCCCCGATCTCGACGATGTGCCGGCCGAGGTCCGAGACACCCTCGACATCCATCTGGCCACCACCATCGACGACGTCCTCGAGGTCGCCCTCACCCCCACCACCCCAACGGAGGCTGACCCAACCGTCGGCTGACACACCCAGCTCCCTCGACCGTCGACGGTGGAGCCCCCTTCTGGGCTTTCGCGCCGACGGTTGGTGGAAGTGGGCTCGACGGCCGACGGTTCAGTCGACCTCGGACCAGGGGCCGAAGAGCGTTTCGGGCGGGGGCGTGGGGTTGGCTTCGAGGTCGACCCGCTTCATCTCACCGGTGCGGAAGATCCGCTCGTTGATCTTCCATGCCCGCTTGGCCCGGTTGATCCCGAGCCTGGTGCCGAGGATGGAGTTGACCGCAGCACCGATCAGCAACACCTGGGCTGCGAGCCAGACCCAGGTGAGCGCCAGGATGAACGCACCGATGGCGGCGGCGGCTTCGTTGCCTCCCGAGGTCACATCGACGTAGATGCCGAAGCCGAGCGTGAGCAACCACCACATCGAGGCGGCGACGAGCGCGCCGGGGAGGTCCCAATGCCACTTGGTCCGCACCGACGGTCCGTAGTGGTAGATCGAGACGGCCCATTGGACCAAGATGAACACCGAGACCAGCGCACGCAGGGTCGACTCGAGCGGCACGTCGTAGCGCGACCAGACGAACACCTCGAGCAGCGCGATGGCGGCGATGATCAGCAAGCGTGCCGAGGCCGAGGACGAGCGCGACCACCCGGGTCGGCTCGCGCAAGCCAACAGCATCCCCATGGCCGCAGTGGTGGCGCTACCCTTCCGTTTTGAAGGTGCATGTGCCGCGAGTGCTGCTGCCACCGCCCTGTACATGTTGCGTAGTTGGACGCCGATGGTGCTGGCGTTGCCGCTAGAGACGATCGTTCAACGAATGGGCGTGGATGCGAGCGTGGTAGACATTATCGATGCCGCTAACCACGAGGCCGTGGCGGCGCTAAACAGGCTCATGCCGCCATTCAATCCACTCGGCGCGAAGTCGCACCACCTGACGCATGCGCCCGAGATATAGCTCAATTTGACCATTGAACTGGAGATAAACCATTCGGCAGCCGATGACCATGCTGCCCGCCAGCCACCCACCGATAGACGCTAACTTCCGGCAATAAGCTCTTCCGCATCCCCCAATTGAGGACGCGGACATCTTGCGCCACACCGTCGATATTGTTTAGGTTGTTCGAGTTGAACGCAGGGCTGTGGGAGAATAAAAGAACCTTTTCCGCGGTCATAACTATCGTTCTTCCATTTTTTGGCGCGCTGCCGTTCTCGGTGCAAACGCGCCCAACATAAAGACTCGGAGTGGAAGGAATCCATTCTCCCCAGTTCTCCTGCCGCAGTCTTTCTCCTAACTTTTGGTCAAAGGCCATCCCGATGTAGAGCAGTGTCTCGGCACCATATACCGGATGGTCGCCATACCACTGATACAAACCGACGTCATCCTGGTTCAAAAGTTCGTGAGCGGCCTCCAACGACATTGGGCCTACCCAATTCAGGTGAATATCCATAATTGCCTCCATCCGGAAAAAAATGCGCCATTGCCAGGCCAGAGTTCTACTCGCGGAATTGTATAGATGCGTTTCAAGACCCGCAAGTCGATCTGCTCGCAAAGCCGCAATAATAGTTAAAGCGACATAATTTGTCGCATGCACCCCCTACAATCGGCACCCGAACGTTTTCCATTCTGGTGTCGCCATGCCCGCCGATCTCGATCCCGCCGCAAAACAACCCACAACGCGTGAAGCACTGCCCATGGCGGAGGAGCCGGGCATGTTGCCCGGCGTCACGCCCTGCGCGCGTTCGAAGCTATGGGCTTATCGCTTGCTCCTGGGGCTCGGTTACTACAAGCAGCTGATCACGGAAAAAGAGTTTCGCGAAGACTCCGTTGCGCGGGCGCTCGGCCTAGGCGATGAAATCGACCGCAGCCCCGAGCAAGGCCCTTTCAACCGTGATGCCATCATTGCCCGCATGCGCAGGGATTGGCAGCAGGCAGAGGCAATGGAGAAGGAAACGCCGCGGCACTGCAAGTTTGGCGAACCGGTAGCGCGGCTTGCCGCCCACCTTGCGCTTGATCCGGTCGAGCAAGCCATACTTGAATTTCGCTTGGCGGCAGATAGGGACCCGCTGCAGAGTATTCTCTCCCCGGTCACAGGGGAGGAAACTCCTCCTGCCCGGGTTCTTTCTTGCGTTCTGGCCATTGAGGAGCAGCGCATTTGGAAAGCCTTGGCGTTTGAGAGCAGGCTTTTCCGAACCGGCCTTCTCGAAATTTGCGTAGTGAAGCAGGGGTTTCTACATTGCATAGGCGTTCTTGAAAGTCTGGACGAGCTGGCTAACAACCCGGAGGTCGACCTGCTCAAGGCCTTTGACGGCCTCATTCTCACTGCGCCAGAACCAACCCTGACAGCGCAAAACTACCCGCACCTTGCGCGTGAGATCGCGGTGTTGAAGGCTTATCTCGGTGCTTCGCTGCGAGATCGCCGGTGCGGCGTCAATGTCCTGCTCTATGGTGAACCTGGCGCCGGCAAGACTGAGTTTGCCCGAATGATTGCACGTGAGGCAGGGGGCGCTCTATTTGAAATTGGAGCCTTCACTCGCCGGGGCACTATGCTTGGAGGCAGGACGCGCCTGCGCGCCTTTCGCGTGGCCCAGGCACTCCTCGAACGCAACGGAGCGCAGCTGCTGTTCTTCGACGAAATCGATGATGTAATTCGATCCGCGGACGGTTCGCCCGAAGAGATGGCCAGACACGGCGACCTCAAGGGTCTTTTCATCAACCAGCTCGAAACGAATCCGGTTCCCGCTATCTGGGTCTGCAACAACGTCTGGTCGATGGACCGTGCCTTGCGACGTCGTTTCGACTTTGTGCTGCGCATGGATGCGCCGCCCCGATGCGTGCGCCGTCAGGTGCTGGACAAGGAGTTTGCCGGTCTGGCCGTTTCCGATGCCTGGAAGAATCGCTTCGCCGAGCACGAGCAATTGGTGCCAGCACTAGTGGCCAAGGCCGGAAAAATTGCGCATGCCGCCATGGCGGATTGGCCGGAGGCGGAACTCGAAGCCGCTCTCAGCACCACCATCGGCAATTCGCTTCATGCGCTCGGTTTGCCGCGTGAGCCGCGCGTGCAGGCAAGGTCGGTTACAACCTATCGACCCGAGGCACTCAATTGCGATTGCGACATCACCGGCATGGCCGAGACGCTGCGGCGCGAACAAAGCGGACGGCTATGCTTCTATGGCCCGCCCGGAACCGGCAAGACCGCCTTTGCCCAGCATCTCGCGCAGGTGATGGATCGTCCCCTGCTGGTGCGGCGCGCGTCCGACCTGTTGTCGAAGTGGGTGGGCGGGAGTGAGCACAATATCGCGGCAATGTTCGCCGAGGCGCGCGAGGAGAAGGCGGTATTGCTGCTCGACGAAACCGACAGTTTCCTGCAGGAACGTGGCAACGCGCAACGTTCCTGGGAAGTGACGCTGGTCAACGAAATGCTCACGCAAATGGAAAACTTCGAAGGCGTCTTTCTCGCCGCCACCAACTTGATCGAGCAATTCGACCTTGCCTCGCTACGGCGCTTCGATTGCAGAATCCGTTTCGACTATCTTCGGCCGGAGCAGGCCTGGCTGCTGTTTCAAGATGCCGCCGAGACGCTCGGCCTCGACCGGATTGACACGATCAGGGACCGGGTGCTGCGCCTAGGCCCGCTCACACCTGGCGACTTTGCCCTGGTCATCCGCCAAGCACGTCTGCGCCCCGTGAGCGACCTTGAAGATCTCATCGGCCGCCTGCGCGCCGAGCAAGCGGCACGCCCCGATGTGCGGCGAGCCGCCATCGGATTCTTGAGCGGTGTTCCGGAAACCGCATTGGCGGCGAGGCCTCGATGAATTGTGTTACGTTCCTCTTCTTCAAGATGACGCCTAATGGACGTTGGTGTGGGCCTGACGGTCGCTCCACCCTGGCTCAACTCCTTCCCCCTCGATGGGGGGAGGCGGGGATGGGGGTGATTACCCAGAAGAACCCAAAATGATATGACCCGCATACGCGAGAACACCATGACGCCAAGCGAATATCTAGGCGAGAGGCGCGAAGCGATGCCTGACTGGCTCGCCCAATTCACAAATGGAAATGCCTTTCCGCGCCAGGCATTCCTTAGCTCGCGCATCGTCTATTACCCAGGTTCCGGAACCGACGGCCACCCGGTCAAACTCTTCGGCTCGGCGCACGCTGCGCATTGCTTCGTCTATGTGGACTATGGCCGCACGCAGGCGGAACTGGAAAAGGCTTTGGAGCACCCGGAACACGGGTTTCTCGGTTACCACCGGTTAGCCCGCGTGCTATTGCGCGAAAGCGATCTCGTTCCGAATGGCTGGAGAAGCCACCTCGCGCCCGACGAACTAAACATCGCCTCCGCACTGAATTTTGCCAGTGTGGCGGTCGCACCGTTTGGTTTTGTGGAAGTGCTCGAAAGAAACCCGGATCTCGGCGAAGAACATGGCGCGAAGCGGCTCGCCATTCTGTTTCTAGGCGCCGACGGCATTGCCAGCTATGACGCACTGTTCTGCCAAGGCCATGAACAGCGGCCACCGTTTGCGGTAGTGCTTGTCGATCATGGCTTCGGCGGTAACTACGAGCGCTTTGGCCGCGACGGTCTGCTGGAAAGAATTGCGCAACGATGCGGGGTTTTCCCGGAGTTTCTTTTGGTGGCCGAGTACACGCAGGCGTGGACGGGGTTCGAGCGCGTTCCGGCCGTTGAGCGCGATCGGGGAGGGATGCATAATGAGCGGCGATATCTCTTTGCACAGAACAACGAGGAAAAATCTGCCTCTCGCGTAGTGGCAAGTTTGGTGGATTGGTCGCTACAGGATTAGTCCTTTTCGATGATAGTGAATGCCGCATGCGGCGGAAAAAACGGGAGAAAATGGAAATGGGCGGTTTGCCGGAGTTCAAGAATCATCGGCTTTTCACGTACAAAGTGGCGGCAGACCGCGGTAGTGCGCCGAACCCCTTTGGAAAAATTTGCACGCTTGCCATTTGCAAGCCTATCATCCGGCGTGTTGCACAACCCGGCGATGTTGTAGCGGGGTTTGGATGCGGAGATGATTCCAACAGACTTGTCTATCTGATGGTTGTGGGGGAAGCAATATGCTGGGAATGCTATATCACTCGCTGCAGTAACGACCAGTCCTTCACAGCCAAGGTGCCACAGGGCGAGCGAGACCCCGGCGATTGTATTTGGAAGAGTGCAACAGATGAGCAGGCACCTCTACCATCGTGGTCTGGTCATGGCGAGGACGATTTTGAGAGAGACGTTACTAACGGGCAAAAAGTCCTGATTGGCCGCCAGTACTGGTATTTTGGTCGTGGCGACCGCTACAATGCGCGGTTGCCCAACGAACTAGAAGCGATAGTCCCGAGAGGCCAGGGGCACCGTTCCAACGCGAATGCGGGTTTCAGGGAAAAGTTCCGGGAGTGGTTCAACACATCACTTAGTAATCTGAATATTGAGAATTCCGGGATACTTGGCCAACCGGCCGATGGGCCTGGCAATCCCAACGAGTCCCCGCGATGCGGTGAGTGCCAACATCGCGAGAAGGAGTCGGACGCGGCGGGCGAGGAAGACATTTCCCAGCCATGAAGATATTGTTCCTTCGAATTGGCATTGATCGGGGATGTGGAGGAACCCTCTCCCCGATCAATGCCGACGGCTGTTTCGAGTACGTCCCTATCCCCGAAAGCAAACCGTTGCTTCCGGGGCGCGCTGTTCTGTACAGTCATATACCTGCTCGCTCTGGAGGTTCGCTTCTCAAGTTTGTTTCCCGCGACCAACCATCGCACTTCGATCCCGAATTTGGCACCTTCACCTACGGCGAGCCTAACAATCCAAAACGCCTTCAACTGCTCAGATTGACGGCCGGCGACTATCTTGTGTTCTACGCTGGATTTCAGGGTCCGGCGGTGTCGCCTGGCACCTGTTTTGTGATCGGGCTCTTCAAGGTTCGCGAAGTCCATTCAATGCCCGATTCGCCTTTATGGCCGCCGTCGGCGCTGAACCATCTTGCCAACAACGCGCATTTGCGGCGCGCTAACGCGGAACCTACCTTAGTTATCGTGGAGGGCGACAAGTGTGGCTCAAAGCTCTTCCAAACAGCCGCACAGCTCTCAGATGAAAACCAAAAAGTCCTTCCAAAAGTGTCCGCGATTCTGGGGATATCTGGATCGGTTAGAAGAGCAGTGGGCCGGTGGGTACCTGAAACGCATCTGCTCTCCGCGAGTTCGTGGCTAGAAAGTCTGAAATAGTAAGCACGTAGCTGCTAACCGCGCTCCCTGCGCTCAAAGTACCAGGAAGTGTCGGGCCTTGAATGCTGCGACACGAAATGTCGCACCAAAATGAGACCATGCATACCCGATCAAACTTTCGGATATCGACATGGCCCTCTGCATTCATTGCGGCATTGAAGTCCTACGCGGCGCCGCGTTCTGCGGCGCCTGCGGCAAGCCGGCTGCGCAACCGGCAGCAATCCAGCCTCCGCCCGTTGTAGCGCTTGCCGCGACCCAAACAGCAGGCGCAACGCCTAATCGTGACCTAACAAACGAGGTGGCGTTGCGGACGTTTGTCGGCCCGAACTATGAATACTATGCGCGCAAGTGGCGCACCGGAGACCACTTGCGAACGATAGCCACCTGGAACTGGATGGCTGGCTGCTTCACCATTTTCTGGTTGGCGTACCGCAAGATGTATCTCTATTGCACGCTGTATGTCATCGCAGCCAACTTGATCTACCTTCTGCAAACTACCACGCAGATTGGCACGTGGTTCTGGATGGCGTTTGGGTTGGCTTTGATGGTGTGCTGGGGGCTCCTCGGTAACCATCTTTATCGCAACCATGCGCAAAAGCAAGTTTCGCTGGTACTGGCGCATACGCCGCCGCAGGAGGCACTCCGCGAACTCGAAGTGGCAGGTGGCACCAGCGGATGGGCGGCCTTTGGCATGGGCTTAGCGCATATGGTGTTGGCCGCATTCATCAGCCTGGTGCAGTACGCATTGATCTCGCCAAAGTAACGAAAGGCTTTCCGAGCTGATCCTTGCGTCCTGCCAGCGGATCGGCAGGCTTTGCTTGTAGAGGGATACCATGAAGCGCGACCCATCCGTAAGCGATCTCAGAATTCCGCCCCATTCGCCCGAAGCCGAGCAATCCGTATTGGGCGGGCTTCTGATCGACAACGACGCTCTCGACAAGATCGCCGACGTGATCGACGAAACTGACTTCTACAGCAGGGCGCATCGATTGATCTTTGCGGAGATTCGGCGCCTCTTGCTCCGGGGGCAGCCGGCGGACGTGATCACCGTGGCCGAAGGCTTGGAATCGGCCAAGAAGCTCGACGTGGTTGGAAACCTGGCCTACCTCGGCGACCTTGCGCAAAACGTGCCGACAGCGGCGAACATTCGGCGTTATGCGGAAATCGTGCGCGAGCGCGCCATTTTGCGCAGTCTTGCGGGTGTCGGCACAGAGATTGCGGAGTTTGCCCATAGCCCGGCAGGCCGCACGGCCGGCGAATTGCTGGATCTCGCGGAGCAGAAAGTGTTCGACATCGCGGAGAAAGGGGCGCGCACCGAATCGGGCTTTCAGGCCATGCAGCCATTACTCACGCAAGTAGTCGAGCGCATCGACATGTTGTGTTCCCGAGCCAATCCCTCCGATGTCGACCGGTGTGTCCACCGGCTTCACTGCGCTGGATAGCGTGACCTCCGGCTTGCAGCAAGGCGACCTGATTGTCATCGCCGGCAGGCCTTCGATGGGCAAGACTGCGTTTGCTCTCAATATTGCCGAGAATATCGCAGTCGTGTCCAAGTTGCCGGTGGCGGTGTTCAGCATGGAAATGAGTGCGGCGCAACTGGTCATGCGCATGATCGGCTCGGTGGGGCGGCTCGATCAGCGCAAAATCCGCACCGGGCGGCTGGCCGAACGATGATTGGGCCGCGCCTGTCCGCGGCCGTGGGCCAGCTTCACGAAGCACCACTATTCATCGACGAGACCCCGGCCCTCACGCCGATCGAATTCCGCTCGCGGGCTCGGCGCCTGGCGCGCCAGCATGGTGGGCGGTTGGGTGCCATTGTGGTCGATTACCTGCAACTGATGAGTGCTGCAACGCAGGCCGGGCGAGAACCGCGCCACCGAAATCTCCGAAATCTCGCGTTCGTTGAAAGCACTGGCCAAGGAGCTCTCATGTGCCGGTGCTGGCGCTCTCCCAGCTCAACCGCAGCCTGGAGCAGCGTCCCAACAAGCGACCGGTGATGTCGGATCTGCGCGAGTCGGGCGCCATCGAGCAGGACGCCGACGTGATTCTGTTCATCTATCGCGATGAAGTCTACAACCCGGACTCCGCCGGACAAAGGCTCGCCGAAATCATCATCGGCAAGCAGCGCAACGGGCCTATCGACACCATTCGATTGGCTTTCGTCGGCGAGTTCACACGGTTTGAGAATGTGTAGCCTCGCCGCAGTAGCTTGTTGCCGCGAGAGAAACGATGATGAAGGGCGTTCTGGACCTTGGACGGTCTGGTGCGCGGGTTTGAACAGCTGATTTGAACGAGGAACTGCTGATGAAGAAAGAAATGGACGACCTGCTGTGCGAGCGTTACCCGGAGTTGTTTGCGGAGCGGCGTTTGTCGATTGAAGAAAGCGCGATGGCCTGGGGCCCCACCTGCGGTGACGGGTGGTTCGATCTCATCGATGTCTTCTGCGCCGAAGTGCAGCATGCGGTGCAACACGGTCACATGCCGCCTGTCGTCTTGAAGCAGGTCAAGGAAAAGTTCGGCTCGCTGCGAATTCGCTACCGCGGCGGTGACGACGTAACCGAAGGCCTGGCACGCATGGCGACGGCGATGTCCGAAACGACTCTGCGAGATCTGCGGCCATCCGGGCCAGACCGGTCGCCGCCCGCGCGATCGAATGCCGGTCATGACGCGCTGCCGCGAACACATGAAGTCTGGCTATGGTGAAGACGATGCCACCGCCTTACCGTCGACCTGACAAAGTCGAGGGCGCCCGACACCTATGCGGTGCGCTCGATCAACACCAACGAAAAATTGTCCGGCGCGCCGCGCGCGAGAATGGCTTCGCGCCAGCGACGGACCTGAGCCAGGGCGCCCGCCTGGCGGTCAAACGAGTTCGCGAGCTGCTCGCCCAGCGTATCGTGAACGCCGTCGGTGCACAGGAGCAGCGTGTCGCCAGGCAGCAAGGCGGTGGTACTGTAATGGATCGGGAAAATCCGTATCGGCATCATCGGCGGTGAGGCAGGAGTCGAGCATACCGTAGAAGCCGGCGTAGGCCACGCCGTCCTCGGCCACACCTTCATCGATCAGACGATTGAGGATGGTATGGTCACGCGTAATCTGTTCCCATTGGCCATCGGCGGCGACGCGATAGGCGCGGCTGTCGCCAACGCTCACCACGGTGCAACGATCGCCCCGGCAGGCGGCGGCGGTCAGCGTGGTGGCAGAGCCGTAGCTTCGACCGCGCGCGAGTGTATCGCACAAGCGTCCGTGGGCGCGGCGCAAAAGACTCGCGTTAAAGGTTCTCCCGGCGGCGATATCGGCCGCGAGCGATTCCAGCACAGCTCGGCTCGCGCGCTGCGGTGCCGGACTATTGGCGACGCCATCGGCCACGGCGGCAAAGATTTCATCGGCATCGCTCGCGTGTTGCAAGGGCGCAAGGTCACGGTGCTGATAGATCTTGAGGCCGGACCACAGTGTGTCCTGCTGGTCGGGGTTGTTGCCGCAATGCTGGGTGTAGGCAAGAGTCCAGGGCATTCGGATTTCCGGCGCGAAAGTGGGCGTGCATAGAGCACAGCGGGTGAAATTTAGTTCCCGCGATTGCAAGAAATTTATGCGAGTCCCCGCTGGAACCACGCCACCTTCAATCGGATGTCTCAACTTTTTCGGAGGCACAACGATGCTGCTGAGTATCAATACCAAGACGCGCTACGCGGAAAAACGTCGCACAGAAAGGTTACAGAGCTTTGGCATGGACGAGCGGGCGCTCCAAAACATTCTCTTCTTCAAGGGCACGATGTTTGGTGTTGATGCGGACAGCGGGAGGGCAATCAGGAAGTTCATACAGGACAATCGGCAGGCAAGAGGCTGATCGGGTAAGGGGCGGCTTCTAAGTAAATTTCCTCGCGCGTCATTCCTCTATTCGTAAAGCGCCGCGGTGGCCTTGGCGACTTCAGCAATTTCGCCGCGCAGGCGCTTGGGCCTCTTGACCTCGACGCCATCACCGATGCTCAAAATCCACCAGCGCAGTTGCGGCGTATCCGCTACCCGCGCCTTGACTCGCAGTTCGCCGTTGCCGAACTCCGTGATTTGTTGATCGGCGGCGAGCGGCGTTTCCATCAGGTGATCACCTGCCTTGTTGTAGAAGTAGAGATCAACCGCGATTTCCTGGCCCGCCCCAAAGCCCCAGGTACCCGCCACGACTTGCCGATCGAGATCGAACCCCTCCGGCGCCTCGACTTTGTCATCGAGCAACTCGGCCGACTTGATGCGATGCAGCGCCAGCGTGCGCGCGTCCGGGTAGTCGAACAAGCGGCAATAGAGGTAGAGCATCGGGCCACGCTGCACGAGGGCCAAGGGATGAATCGTCCAGTCCTTGGCGCTTTTTTCGCCGCGCTTCTGGTACTTGATGCGGAGTTGGCGCGAATCCAAAAGCGCTTTCGAGACCGCCTCGTGCACGTCTGCCGCGATGGTGGGAGCAAGCAGCGGTTGCGCCGGCGGCACGATGCGCACGCGGTCGAGCCAGCGGCGCGGCCCTTCGTGCGAGCTGGCAAGGGCGCGACGCGCCGCCTCGAAGTAAGCACCGAGTTCATTCAACATCGGTTGCGGTAGTAAACCTTGCAAGTGCTTTTCCGCCATCAGCAGGGTGAGCGCGGCGGTGCGCGAGAGTGCCGGGATGGTCAAACCCTGTGCGCTTGGCGTCCAGTACCAACGATACGGTTTTTCGCGCTCCTCGGCCGTGATGGAGAACGATTGCGACAGCGTAACCAGATGTCGCTGTATGGAACGCTCGGTGAGCGTAAAGCCGTTGCGATCCAGCGCGTCACGCAACTCCGCCACGGTAATGCTCTGCGGATGACGCGGAATGTGCCGCAAAAGTTCAAGCAGGCATTGGAGTGTGTTGCGGGATTCGGGCATGGGAAGTGCCGTTGAAGGTTCGAACGACGAAGATTGCCGCGGCTTTACCGATCCAAGCTAACGACGGGCCAGAAACTCGTGAAGCGGCATCCCGATGTCTTTGGCGATCTGCCTGAGTAGGATGGGCGAGACGTCATGGCCTTTTTGTGAACGGGGACCGTGGTGCATCGTCCATGCGAGTGGCGAAACTGTTTGTGGGGTCCGCGCTGCCGAACTTCCGTGAAGCCCAGTGCAAGAAGTATGGAGATAATCTCACCGGGCTTGAGAACGGGAAGCTTACCCATTAACTACGCCACGGCAACGGTTTGAACTCCGACAAATTCCGATTCCAGATCAGGTTCACCGTCTTCCAGAAGCATCGCAAGCACCTCGCGAAGGTTCTGGTTGAGTTCATCCAGAGTCTCGCCCTGCGAGTGAGCGCCAGGGAAGCCCGGCACAAATCTCACGAACAGCGGGGTTTGTGGACAACGTTCAATGACCGCGGTGTAGGTTCTCATGGGGCGTTCCAGGTTCGAATCACGCCAATTATTCGCTTATGCCGCGCGCGAGGCAACAACGCTTTCGCGTGCAACGGTAAGCTGCTCGTTCCTCTTTCACCAGGTGCTTAGGCAAGTTTCTCGTCCTGTCGCTCCGGTTGACCCGCATGCCGAAGGCCCCAGGCGTCTTGCGGGCGCATGAGACTAAGGCGCAACGGTAATACTCGGCGGATGGCGCGGGATGATGACGCCAAGCTGCCAGCCATGGTCATCGCCAGGGTTCTGGTAGGGAATAGGGCGCCGGTAGGGCAATAACAACGCGCGGGAGGGTAGGCCGTCGCCATGTCGATTCCGTTTTTCGATCGCCCGATTCTGAACTCTCCCTATGGGCGACCGTCGCGACATTGGGAGTTGGATGCTGCCGGTCAACCGACCCCCCGGCGGCCACCCAAATTCCCCCAGTGATGGCCACTTCAAAATCCCCCAGCAGAGCCTAAGCCGATGACATAGTCGGCGGGTTCTGGCAGCGACAGGACATCATCGCCCCTCGAACTGAGGAGGGGCAAGGAGTGAATGTCTTGAAGCCGCAACGTAAGCACACCGTCGTCACGCTGCTGGAGAACGGGGTTTCCCAGCACGAGATCCATCGCAAGACCGGCATCGACCGCAAGACGGTCAGGAAGATCGCCCTGGCACTGGCCGAGGCAAATTCCCCCATGGCCATCGGCTTGACGGGCCTGGCCAGTCAAATTCCCCCACCCCGGCCACCGGCTCCAATGGGTGTGTTGCCCCTGCTGCCGGCGCATGCCCGCTCGGCCTGCGAGCCGCAGCGGGAGTGGATCGAGGCACAGGTGCGGCTGGGCCGCAACGCCACGGCGATCTACCAGGAGTTGGTCGATCACCATGGGTTTACGAGCCGCTACAACAGCGTCAAGCGCTTCTGCCGCGGTTTGCGCCGGGTCGAACCGGCGCAGTTCGATCGCCTGGAGTTCCTGCCCGGCGAGGAAGCCCAGGTCGATTACGGCGAAGGGGCGCTGACGTTGACGGCCGACGGCCGCTACCGCCGGCCGCGCCTATTCGTGATGACGCTGCGCTACTCGCGGCGCTCCTTCCGCCGCGTGGTCTGGACCTCAAGCAGCCAGACCTGGGCGCGCCTGCACGAGGAGGCCTTTCGCTACTTTGGCGGCTGCCCGCAGTACGTGGTGCTCGACAATCTCAAGGAAGGCGTGATCAAGCCCGACCTCTACGAGCCCGAGCTGAACCACCTCTACGCGGCGATGCTCGCCCACTACGGCGTGGTCGCTGATCCGGCCCGCATCCGAGACCCGAACCGCAAGGGCAGCGTCGAGTCGGCGATCCAGCACACCCAAGGCACGGCCTTGAAGGGCAAACGATTCGGCTCGATCGAAGAGCAAAACGCCTACCTCGATCAGTGGGAAGAGCACTGGGCAGCCAAACGCATCCATGGCCGCGCCCGACGCCAGGTCGAGGAGATGTTCCAGGAGGAGCGGGCGCATCTGAAGCCCTTGCCCATCGAACCGTTTCGCTACTTCACCGAGGCGGTGCGCACGGTGCAAGACGACGGTACCGTCCAGCTCGACTACGCCTGGTATGCCGCCCGGCCGGCGGCCATCGGCAGCCAGGTGCTGGTGCGCTCCTACGCGCACGAGATCGAGATTCGCAACCTCAAGAGTCTCGAACTCATTCGCCGCCACAGCCGTGCCGCCAAGGGCGAAGTCCGGCTGCCCGAGGAGGAGCGGGTGTTCAACCCGTCGCGGCAAACCCACCGCATTCTCGCCCGGGCCGAAGCCATCGGGCCGGCGGCCCAGACGCTGTGCCGCGACCTCTTTGAGCGCCGCGGACGCGAGGCGCAACGCTCCATGTGGGGCATCGTCGGCCTGGCCGGGCGCTATCCGGCCTGGATTCTGGAGCGAGCCTGCGCGACCGCCCTGGCCGCGAACCCCTCCTACAAGCGCGTGCGGGCCTTGGCCGACCAACTGCTCGCACAAACGGCGCTGCAATTCGATCCGCCGCAGGCAGAGCTGCCCCTCGATCGTCCGGCGCTCACCCAGACGCACGAACTCATCCGCGAGTCCGCCGACTACGCCGCTTTCTTCCAGCGCTGCGTCGACACCCCTGGGGTGAGCGGGGGCGATGATGGATGCTTGTAGCGCCAGGTCGCCATGGCTGGGGCCGCGGCTGTGCCGTGTCCCCAGCCATGGCCCAGCCTATCCGCTGCGCCGCAGCGTCAAGGGTTCGCTTTGCCGGGCTGCGCCCGCCCTTGACCCCGCCGCGCAGCTGCCTCTTTGCCCACCCCGGAGAACTTGCATGACCATGAGCATGACCGAAATCGATAAGGCCTTGCGCCAGTTGCGCCTCTCGGGCGTACGCGCCACGCTGGAGACGCGCATCCTCGAAGCCCAGGCGGCCAATCTGTCGTTTCTGGAGACCTTCTCGACTATCCTGCAGGACGAACTCGACCGCCGCCAATCCCGGCTGCTGGAGCGCCGCTACCAGCTCTCCGGCCTCGATGAGCGGGCGTCGCTGGCCGAGTTCGATTGGGGCTACAACCCCAAGATCCCCAAGCGCGCCTGCTTCGAGCTCGCCACCCTGAAGTTCATCGCCCAGGGCGACTGCGGCATCTTCATCGGCCCCCCGGGCACGGGCAAGAGCCACATCGTAAAAGCCATCGCCTACACCGCGGTGCGCACCGGCCTGCGTGTGGCCTACCTCGAGGCCGACGACTTTCTCACCAGCCTCATGGGCCTCGCCGCCGCCGACAAGCGCAAGCGCGTCCAACCGCTCATCGACGCCGATCTGGTCGTCTTCGACGATCTCTTCCTTGCACGCCAACTGCCCTCGGAGAGCGCCGATACTCTGCAATCGATCCTCCACAAGCGCTACAAGCTGCGCCGCAGTTCGCTGATTACCTCCAACCGCATCATCGACGACTGGCACAAGTTCCTCGGCGACGCCGCGCTGGCCACCGCCATCCTCGACCGCTTGCTCCACCGCAGCGTCCTCCTGGAATTCAAGGGCAAGAGCTACCGCCTCAAAGAGGCTGCCAACCGTCTTGCGAAGGGCACCCTTTCCGAGTAACAATCCGTCCACCACTGTCCACTGCCCTGGGGGATTTTGACCTGGCCACAGATGGAGGAATTTGAAGTGGCCATCGGGGTGCCATGGGGGTCGGGAGTCGTATTGATTTACCTAGCCTTCTCATCCTTCGCCCGCAACGCGGAAACCGCCTTCACCAGCCGCGCCGCCTTGGGGTCGTAGACGTACTTGGTTATCGTCCCGTCCTTGATGCGCTCTACGGCCTCGTCAACGACGAACAAGGGAACGAGGAACCA
Source organism: uncultured Acidimicrobiales bacterium (assembly GCA_963698395.1). Lineage (GTDB taxonomy): Bacteria > Actinomycetota > Acidimicrobiia > Acidimicrobiales > SZUA-35 > JBBQUN01. The sequence continues at coordinate 5,004 of CAVOQQ010000002.1, read as the reverse complement.
TTCCTGCGGCTGCACGGGATGGCCGAAGCGGTCGTTGATGGTGATGTCCAGCCGCGCCGGCGCAAACAGCCTGTGAAACAGGTTTTCCATTCGCGTGCGGTTGATGCCTGCCAGCTTGTAGGTGGCAACCACCTCGACCTTCGCCAGAAGGTAGGTGGCGTCATGCTCGGCGTCCGCGATGCGGGTCTCCACCTTGCTGCCGGTCACGCCGATCTTGTGGATCAGGTCGCGGTGCTGCGCGACGTATGGATGATCGGACAGCGAGCGCAGGACATAGATCGTGCCGCTCTCGACATCATCGGCCTCGAACTCGCCGCCGAAGGACAACTGGCCGCTCTCCGGCGAGACCAGTCGCCGCGCGGCGGGGTCGTTGTAGAACGCGCGTTGAAGTGAGCGCAGCAACAGATTGCTCTCGGTGCCGTTGGCGAAGATCAACGCGCAGGCGGCGATCCACTTCCCCGGCAGTCGTCTTCAACGGCTCGCCCACCTCGGCGACGTAGAGGGTGATGCCGTCGAGAACGAAGAAGTCTCCGGCCTCAATCGCGCGGCGGCCTGCCTCGATGGGCTGGGACTGGCGCAGGCCCGTCTTGAGGTCCGTCTGCGACGCGCTCAAACAGCGGCTTGAAGGTCTCGAAGTCCTCGCACGGCTTGCGGTCAGCGATCTCCTCCGCGGCGCGCTTTTCGGCGCTGGTGCGGACATGGCGCAAGACGGTGATGTCGTCGGCGTCGGCTACGCTCCGCTAGCTCGGCGGCCAGCTGATCCACGTTGTACGTCTAGCGCGAGGTTCGCGCGATTCCAGGCTGCACCGGCAGCAAGCCCTGGTGGTCCAGCGGCTCCAGTAAGGCGCGGCAGTCCGGGAGCGCCCGCAGGCGATCGAGGCGCACGGCATACAGCCGCTCGAAAATGTCGCGGTCTTCCCCGTGCTGCGGAGCGCGACCATGCTTCTCGACAAACCGCTGGATTTCCTCGAACCCGGCGATGACGCGCTCCTCGCGCGGCGGGCGTCCGCCCTTGGCTTCCGGCGCGTGCGAACTCGGAAAGCTCGGCGGCCAGTTCGTCGAGATCGGGGTCACTCATAGCGACCCTCCTTCTTGAAGCGCATGAACGCGGCGGCGCCCTCAGCCATGCGCCGCTCCCACGCATCCTGCGAATCGAGCGCGGGCACACGTCCGCGCTCCTTCTTGAACTGGACGGCGCGGACGGCAAGCTCCTTCGCTTCGTCCGGCGTCAGGTTCGTGCGCTTGGCGGAGATTGCCGCCGCGACCTGCTTCAGGCTGTCCTCGCTCATGGTCTTGGCGAGGATGGCGTAGGCTTCGCCGAAAGGATTGATGCGGTCGATCAGGTCGATGTCCAGTTCGCGCACGTCCATCGCAAAGCGGCGCACGCCGTCGATCAGGGCGGTGTTGGCGGATGACTCGTCGCCCGTCGCTGCCATGCCGCCCGTCAGCAAGCTGCTTGGCCTGCTGCGTCAGGTTGAGGGCGGCGATGGCGTGCTGGCGCACGGCTTCCTGATCCTCCGCGTCAAGCTCGGGGTACTTGTCCTTGACGATCTTGCCCATGCGGACCTGCGTCAGTTCCTCGGGCACCAGTTCTTCGTCGAACAGGCCGCGCTCGATGGCGGTCTTGTCCTGAACGAAGGTGGCGATCACTTCGTTCAAGTCTTCCTGGCAGATGCGCGTCGCTTCCTTGCTCTTGGGTTCGGCGAGGCCCTTGATCTCGATCTGGACCTGGCCGGTCTCGTGGTTGACGCCGACGTTGGACTTGTCGGGGTCGTAGCCGCCCTCGCCGTAGTCGAAGCCAGGTGTCGGGCCGCTGTCTGCATTCTTGGGCTTGAACTCGAAGCGCGGGGCGAGCACCTGCTCCATCAGCAGGCTCGCGGCGATGGCCTTCAGGGTGTCGTTGACGGCCTCGGTCACGGCTGCCTCGGAGGCATCCGGCTCGGCGATCAGGTTGGTAAACCGTGCGCGAGTCTTGCCGGGCGCGTCGCGCGTGGCGCGGCCGATGATCTGCACGATTTCGGTCAGGCTGGCGCGGTAGCCGACGGTCAGCGCGTGCTCGCACCAGATCCAGTCGAAGCCTTCCTTCGCCATGCCCAGCGCGATGATGATGTCCACGTAATCCGGTTGTTCTTCTGCGCCGGATCTTTGAGGGCAGCGGATACGCGGTCGCGTCTCGTGGCGTCGTCATCGACCAGATCAGCAATGCGCAGCACCCGGCCATCCGGCCGCTTGACGAGCTGAAAGCCGGTCGCGGCATCGATGCCCTGCCACTCGCCGAGCGCCTCGATGATGTGTTCCACCTCCCGCATCTTGTCCTTCGTGCTCTCACGTGAATTGACGTTGGGGATGTGGATGATCGTTTTCTCATCCGGGTCGAGCACCTTGAGGATGTCATCGACGTAAGGCCCGCTGTAGAAGAAGTAGCCGATGTCGAGCTGCTTCAAGTACTCGTAGCCGTTGAGCTGCTCGTAGTAGGTGTAGGTGACCGTATCGAACTTGGCCTCGTCTGACGGGGCAAGCACCGCCTCGCTGTCGCCCCGGAAGTAGGAGCCGGTCATCGCCACCAGATGCACCTTGTCGCGCGCGATGAACTGCCCCAGGTGCCTGCCGAGCTTGTTGTCGGGGTTGGCGGAAACGTGATGGAACTCGTCGACGGCGATCAGGCGGTCGTCGAATGCCTCGACGCCCAGTTCTTCCACCGCGAAGCGGAAGGTGGCATGGGTGCAGACCAGCACCTTGTCGTCGCTTTCAAGGAACTGCGCACCGAGCGACTTGACCTTGCCGCCATTGTCGTCCCGCCGGGCGCGTTGCACAGGTTCCACTTGCGGCGCCACCTGCCAATCCCAATAAAAGCCGGACTGGCTCAGCGGCTCATCGGCAAAGCTGCTGCCAATGGAGCGCTCCGGCACCACGATGATCGCCTGCTTGCAAGCCCTGATTGTGGAGCTTGTCCAGCGCGATGAACATCAGCGCGCGGCGACTTGCCCGAAGCCGGCGGCGACTTGATCAGCAGATACTGCTCGCCGCGCTTGGCATAGGCACGCTCCTGCATGGCGCGCATGCCCAGCTCGTTGGCCTTGCTGGAGGCGCCGGTGCGCGCCGTGGCGATGGACACCGACGGGACGGTATAGGCGTTGGTTGGGTTGGTCGTTGCGTTCATGGCGGTCACTTCCAGAATCAAAACCCGATCAACTCTTTTCGGGGTTTGTATTGTTTGGCAAGGAATTGGTATTCATAGCTTTGCATATCAGGCCTCACCTTATTCCATCCGTTTCCATCCGATTTCGAAGACTCGCAAATGAGTTTGGATCCTTCTACTCCCGTTCTGCGCGATGCGGGCGATCAAAACCCGATCAAATCTTTCCGCCGCCCAACACTCCAACTAACTAATTGTTTTATCGGTCTTTTTTACCCCGCCCTCCGGGGATTGACGGGATTTCTGCCTCATGAAATCAAAACCCGATCAAATCTTTCCGGCCTAAGCCCAGTAAGGGACATAGCCCGAGCGTGGGTGTACCGGATCGGCAGGGCGAACCAGCCCTGACTGCGCTGCCTGTCGGATGACGCCGGAGGCCTGGGCCGCGTTTTGGGCGTCAATGCCAAACCGCTCGCGCAAAGTGGCATTGGTCATTCGCTGGCCGCTCACGTATTTAAGGGCGGCATGCTGGTCACGCAGGCCCGAACCCGCTCCTGCGGCGTCATCTCGGCAAAACGACGTGGCGCGTACAACACAGCGCGCACCGCATCCCCCTCGACACGAAAATCCGGCGGCGGTAACTGATGCAATTCCACGGCCACGAACACCTTGTCGATGCCCGTGCCCTGCTCTTCGCAGAGTCGCATCCGGCGCATCAGCGAGGCCAGCGCCTCGTTGCGCGAACGCGGCGGAAAGTCGAGGAATCGCTCCGGGTGCACCAGCGGCTGGCCAGGGTTGGTGATTTCCAAACGGTCGTCGAACATCTCGACCAGAGGGCCTGCGCCGGTAACCGTCATATCCTGATGGATCAGTGCATTGGCCACCAGTTCGCGAATGGCAATGGCCGGATACAAGGGGCGTTCCTCGCGGAAGGCCTTGCCGATGATCTCAATGCGCGGCATCAGGCCGTCCACGAAGTCAATCAAGCCGGTAAAACCGACGGCATACCCCTTGTTCCGTCCTGCCGGTGCGTCACCGTATCGGCACGGCTCAGGCCTCCGTAAGCGACAAAACGAATGGCCTTGCGCGCAATGGAAGGGGAGAAATCCGTCAGCCGTTTGGCAAACAGGATCGCTCCAAGATTCGTAATGTTCCAATGACCGCCGACATCTTCCTGCACCAAGCGGTCGGCGCTGAGTTTGTCGAAAATGCCTTTGCGGTTATCCGGCAAGGACTGGCCGGTCATGTCGAAATAGGCGGCGTAATCCAGCCGCGCCAGTACCGCATCGCCGCTCAGGAACTGCGCGGCGATGCCGGTTTCCCAGGCATAAAGGCTGCAACTTCGCCCACAGCGCCTTCAAGCGCTCCGGGTAGTCCGAAAGCCGGGGTGTGGCGCTGCCGATGCGAACGAAAGCCTGCCGTTCGAATTCCACGGGGTGGCCGCGGCGGCTGGAATCTCCAGCAAAACCAGCCGCACGCCGTGATAGTCGACCAGCTTAAAATTGAAGGCAATGGCCGGCCGCAATCTCTGCGTCAACCACAATTCCAGCGGCTGTCCCTGCTGCAACTGACTCGAAGGCTCGAAGGCGGTTCCGACCGCGGCGTGATCGCCATCGCGCACGCCCCACACGACATAGGCAAACGCCTGATCCGCCAGGCGCGCCGCGTTGGAGAGCGCCGAGATCAGCTTGCCGATCGTCGGCGCACCGGCATTGTTCTCCTTGAACTCGATCCACGCCGTTTCCGCCGGAAGCTGACGCAAGTCGTCGATCAGGGCCAGTGTGCGTTCGTCGATCACTTCGCCTTCCTCCTGGATTTCCCGGCTGGAGCGGCCTTGGCCGCCGTCGTCATCTTCGCATACAACTCGA
>CAVOQQ010000001.1:0-1117877 GCA_963698395.1 uncultured Acidimicrobiales bacterium | reverse complement strand
CGGGCCAGAGGTGACCGCCACGGGCTCGGAGCCGTCGACGGCCAATCGGTAGAGCCTCGTGTCGCCACGGTCTTCTGCGGGAGCCAGCAACGACGACGCATCGATCCACTGGGGGGCCTGCAGACACGACATGCAGTGGAAGGTGCGGTCGAGTCCCTCGCTGATCCATCGACGGTCGGAACCGTCGAGGTTCATCACACCGATCCGGGTGTTCTGCGGGAAGACCTCCAGGCCATCGACCCCGGAGAAGGCGATCAACGAACCGTCGGGCGACACCGAAGGATGGCCATACGTGCCCGTCTGGTGGGTCAGTGCCACGATCTCGCCGTCGAGTGGGACGAGATAGAGATCTTCGGCCAGATCTCGATCCCAGGTGTCGTGGCGCTGAGCACCGACCACCAGGCCCGAGGAGTCGGCCAACCAGCTGATCCCGGCGTGCTGGAACGGGCCCGGCGTGAGGTTGCGGGGACTGCCCGTGCCGTCGAACGGGACGACGTAGACGTGCTGGGGGCGATCGAAGATCCAGTCTTCACCGTTGAGCCGAGAGAAGAACCGCTCGACCTTTCGGGGCGACTGCCACGAGACGTCTTTCGCTTCGTACCGTTCGTCTTGTGTACGGCTGGTGAACGCAACGGTGGAGCCGTCGGGCGACCAGGCCACGTTGCCGAGACCGTCGGGCATCGCACACAGCTGCCGAACCTCGCCCGGACCATCGACGGGCACGACGTGCAGGGTGGACTCACCCTTCTTCTCGCTTCGCCGACTGGTGAAGGCGATCCACCGGCCGTCCGGTGACCACACCGGGCCGGAGTCCTTGGGCCCTGCCGTGAGCGGTGCGCCGTCGAGCCAGACTCGGGACGTGGTCTCGTTGTCGTCGACGTCGACCGTGGCAACGACCGAGGCCAACCGCTTCCCGTCAGGCGAGAGTGCCGGTGCATCCACCGTGGTCAGACCATGAAGGTGATCACGCGCGATGGCCGCGTGCGGAGATGGCTCGTTCGTGTCGCTGCTCGAAGTCATCCGGCAACGCTAGCGGCCGATGACCGGCAGAGGTCGTGTCCGCGACCCGGCGAGATCGGTTCGATGAGCAGCTCCCCGCAGTAGCTTCGAAACATGGCGATTGCGTGTGTGTACTGCGATGGTGAGCACGACTCGGCTGCGCAGGTGCGCCAGTGCTGGCAGGATCACGATCAACCGGCGATGACCACCACCGGCTCCGACCCGGCAAACGGCAGTGACACCGCTTCGTTCTCCTCGGTGCCACCCACCGACTCGCCGTTCGAAGCCGTCGAGGAAGACGCGCCGCCGTCGCTCGATGCCGATCGATCGCGACCCGTTGCTCGACCGACCCAACCCCGTGTTGCGGGCATCGACGTCCGCCGCGGCATCGCACCCGCCAACCCGGGCCCCGATTCGCTCGGTCGCAACGTGGTGATCCAAGCCGGGGGCAGCGTGCCGCCGCCATGGACCCGATCCGACCGGGTCGTGATCGACGCGTCCGTCCTGAGCCGGCCGACCGAGGCGATCCGGCAACTCCGCGGCGCGGCCGCTGCCCGTCGTCGCACGGTGATCGAACTCGCCGCGGACTTCGACCAGCCACCCGCATCGGTCGAGCACCGGCCGCCGCACGAACTCAGTCCCTTCTTCGCCTTCGAACTCGACGAACTGTGGCATCTCGTGTGGTCGAACAGCGTCGACCATCGTGGTCGCCGGCCCGCCTGGATCGGCCTGGACACCGCCATCGCCATCGGAGCGAAGCCTGCGAAGGATGGCATGGCCGATGTGGTGCTGCCCTCCGGTGTCGCCGTCTGGATCGATGGTGGACCGTTCCGTCACACCGATCCCATCGATGGTGTGGCCGTCGTGCCGTCGCTGTCGATCGAACACCGCAACCTGGTCGTTCCCGGACCCAATCGGGCCGACGCCGATCTCGCTCCCGATCAGCTCGCTGCGGTGACCCACGAGGGTGGCAGCGCTCGCATCATCGCCCCCGCCGGTTCGGGCAAGACCCGAGTGCTGACCGAGCGAGCCCGCCACCTGCTGACCACGTGGCACGTACCTCCCAGCGCCGTCAGCCTGGTGGCGTTCAACAAGCGGGCACAGGAGGAGATGGCCGAGCGCACGTCCGATCTCCCGACCCTCGGTATCCGAACGCTGAACGCCATCGGGCTCGCCATCGTCAACGGCTCCCCGCCCTTCGCCGCCCAGCCCAAGCGCTGGAACACCATCAACGAGATCGACGTCCGCCGCATCATCGGCAACCTCGTCTCGTTCCCACGACGCCGAAACGCCGACCCGGTCGCCCCCTGGATCGAGGCACTCAGCATCATTCGGCTGGGCCTGGTCGATCCGAGCGACGTCGAGTCTCGCTACGACGGCGACGTGGACGGTCTTGCCGAGATGTGGCCGAAGTACCGCGCCGAGCTGAAACGGGCCGGCGCCGTCGATTTCGACGACCAGATCTATCGAGCCATCGAAGTCCTGCTGACCCAGCCAGAGGCCCGGGCCGCCGCACAGCGAGCGAGCCGGGTGCTGCTCGTCGACGAATTCCAAGACCTCACGCCGGCTCACGTCCTGTTGATTCGTCTCCTGGCGTCGCCCGGCGGTGCCGTCTTCGGCGTCGGTGACGACGATCAGACCATCTACGGCTACAACGGCGCCGACCCGGCCTGGTTGATCGATTTCGACAAACTCTTTCCCGGCGCCGGCTCGCACCCGCTCGAAGTCAACTACCGCTGCCCCGCCGGCATCGTCGACGCCGTCGATCGCCTGCTGCGCCACAACACCCGCCGAGTATCGAAGACGATTCGGGCGAACTCCGCCATCGCCACGGGCTGGCGCCTCGACGCTTCGCCCGATCCGGTTGCTGCCAGCCTTGCCGCGGTTCGCTCTGCCCTCGACGCCGGTGCGGCCCCGTCCGACATCGCCGTGTTGACCAGGGTCAACGCGGTCTTGGCTCCGGTGCAGGTTGCGCTGTCGAGCGAGGGCATCGCCGTCGATGGCGGCGTCGGCCTCGAGTTCACCGAGCGGACGGCGATCCGCACCGTTCTCGCCTGGATTCGCCTGGCAACCGCCGGCAACGGCGGGGCGGGCCGCTTCTCGGTCGACGACCTCCGTGAGGCGCTCCGTCGACCGTCGCGCTCGTTCCATCCTCGCATCAACGACTGGATCACCGAGCAGGGCAGTATCGACGATCTCCAACGACTCGCCGATCGGCTCAACAACGACAACGATGCCGACAAGGTGCGATCGTTCGCCGCCGACATCGCCGGTCTCGCCAAGCTGGCGCAGAACGGCGCCACCACCGCCCAGCTCGTCACCTCGCTCATCGACGACATCGGCCTGGCCGGCGCGGTGAACACGCTCGACGCTCACCGCCGCGGCATGAATCGGGCGGCGCAGGGTGACGACCTGGTTGCGATCGGCCAGCTGGCGAGACTCCATGACGACCCAGCCACGTTCGGCTCCTGGCTCCGGAACCAGCTTTCTCGGCGACGATCACCGGGTGGTGTCGTGCTCGCCACCGTCCATCGAGTCAAGGGCCAGGAGTGGCCACAGGTGATCGTGCACCTGGCCGACGCCGAGCAGTACCCCCACCGCCTCGCCGAAGACGTCGAAGAGGAGCGTCGGCTCTTCCACGTGGCCATCACCCGCGCCAGCCGGCAGGCCACCATCGTGGCGGGGATCGACCCCAGCCCCTTCATCGACGAGCTGACCACGGAACCGTCGCAGAGCGCTGCAGTGTCGCTCCACCGGCCCACTCCGGCCCCGGCTGCCACGACGCACAAGAGCACCGCAGGCGACCCGGCCGCGGAACTCGATGCACGAGGCCAAGCGCTGTACGCCGCCCTCGCGCAGCTCCGTCATGAACTCCGAGACGGCAAGCCCGCCTACGTCGTGTTCGACAACAAGACCGCCGTCGCCATCGCCGGCACGGCGCCCGCCACGTTGGTCGAACTGGCCCGAGTCCCGGGCATCGGTCCGGTGAAACTCGAGAAGTACGGCGCCGCCATCCTGGCGGTCGTCAATCGCTGACGTTCGCTCGCCGACGCTCGGTGGCGCCACGTGCGCTCGGTGGCCGACCGACGTCGGCAGTCGCGCGGTCGACGAAGGCGGTCGGCGGCAGATCGATCCACGGCTCGGCCGGTCGCCCGAAGAGATACCCCTGCGCCAGCGGCACGCCGAGCGAGGCGAGGCATGCAGCCTCCGCGTGCGTCTCTACGCCCTCGGCCAGGACACAGGCATCGATCCGCCGAGAGAAGAGTTCCACCATCTCGACGAGCGCTTCTTTCGCCTCGTCGGTGTCGATGCCGTCGACGAGTCCACGATCGAGCTTGAGGAGATCGGGTCGGACGTCGAGGAGTTGACGGATCCCCGCCTGCCCGGTGCCGGCATTGTCGATGGCGAACCGCGCCCCTTCCGAACGCAGTTCGGCGACGGCGGGCGCCATGGTCGGCCAGGACCAGGGCCGGTGTTCGGTGATCTCGAGCACGACGCCATCGAGACGGCCCTGGCGTTCGAGCAGCTGGCGAACACGGGGCGAACGCAGAGCGTCGGGATCCACGTTCAGGCTCAGGAAACACCCAGCAGGAAGCGACGGGCGGTGCGACAGCGCCAAGGCGAGACAGGTCGCTTCGAGGTCGGCGCCGGCGCCGAACTCGTGAGCGGCGGCGAACCATTCTTCGGGCCCGAGGTAGCGGCCGGACCGATCGTCGAAACGCGTCAGCGCCTCGTAGCCGACGACCGCGCGGGCTCCGAGATCGACGATGGGCTGGAAGACCGTCCGGACGCCTTCGCCGCGCAGCGCCCGCTCGATGCGCTCGGCCCAACGCAGGCCCTCTTCCCCAACGGTTCGAGCGGGTGGACTGAGCGTCGTGAACATCGTGGTGTCTCCGGTTCGCACGTCGTGGCCTCGGCGCAGACCACGTGCGTGGCAAGCATCGACCGAAAGCCGGCAGAACTTGAGCCCTCGCCGCTCGCCGCGCTCACGCACGGCGTCGCCCTAGCCTGACGCGATGTCTGATCAGAACGCCTGGCTCGCCCTCACCGCCAAGAATCCCGATCACTCCTCCTGGTACATCGAGCGTTTTCGCACCATGGCCGCCGAAGGACGTGACCTCGACGGTGAGGCACGCCTGGTCGATGCCATGGTTGCCCGCAACAGCCGGATCCTCGACGCCGGTTGTGGGCCGGGTCGCGTGGGCGCTCGCCTGGCCGAACTCGGCCACGACGTGGTCGGTGTCGACATCGACCCGGTACTCATCGACCAAGCCATCAAAGACCACGCAGGGTCGACCTGGATCGTCGGTGATCTCGCCGAGGTCGACCTCGCGGCGCACGGCGTGAACGATCGCTTCGACATCATCGTGAGTGCGGGCAACGTCGTGACCTTCCTCGCACCCGATACACGGCGCCCCGTTCTGGCCAACCTCCGACGCCACCTGGCCGACGATGGCCGGCTGGTCGTCGGCTTCGGTTCCGGTCGTGACTACTCGTTCGAGGAGTTCTTCACCGACGCCGAATCGGTCGGCCTCGTTCGAGATCTCGAACTCGGGACCTGGGACGTTCGGCCCTTCACCGAGTCATCGGACTTCCTGGTCGCCGTCATGACCCGAGCGACAGTCGGCGAGCACGAGCCCGCTCGCCCATCGACCAGCTGACGCATCCGGCGGGTCGAACTAGGCTCACGCCGTGACCGTTCCGCAGCCACCGAGATCGCCTCGCCGGTCGCCGGCGCCCGGCGCCCCATCGGCCAGCCGTCGACCACCGGCGCCCGGGGCGCCACCGGGCGGGACGCGCGCCTCGGCGGCGATGACTCCACCATCACCCGACGCCGCTCGGAATCGCTTCGCCTGGCGGAAGCGAATTCGCTCCGGCCTTCGGATCACCTGGGCACTCTGGGCGGCCATCTGGCTCGCCGGCGGCATCGGTGCCGCCGTGGATGATGCCGCAACCGACACTGCCGGCGAGACCGCCGCGTTCGTTGCCTTCTTCCTCGTGTTCGCGCTGGCACCACTGCTCGGCCATCTGTGGTGGTCGAGGCACCACCCGATCGTGGATCCAGCCCTGATCGATGCCCCACGAACAACGGCCGACCGTCTGCGAACGAAGCTCGCCCAAGTCACCGATGCGGCGAACGAGCTCCGGTCGCGTGGCTGGTCGACGCCCGACGATCACCGGGCCATCAGGCAACGAGTCGAGCGGCTCGAGGAACTGGTCGCAGCCGACGAGCTCTCGGTCCAGCGTGGTGGTCAGGTCTCACCGGTGATCGAGCCCGAGATCGACCTCCTACGCGACCGAGTCCTCGGGATTCTCGACGCTGCGATCAACAGTGCCGCCATCGCCCCGGGCGATGCCGAACTCGACAACCGTCTGCAGGACCAACTCGACGCGCTCCACGCTCGCCAGCGTGCGGTCGACGAGGTCGAGGGGCGACCCCAAGCCGGCTACTGACCGATCAACGACTTCCCGCGAAGACCGCGTCGGGTTCGACGCCAGCCGCAGCATTCGCAGCGACCACCGGTGTCCGTCGAGTCAGATGGGCGACCCGCAAGAGGATCAACGACGACATGAGGCTCCCGCCGGCACCGCCGATGGTGAGCGCGAGGTCCCCGCTCGACCAGCCATAGACGAACCAGATGACCGCTTCGCCCAGCGCCATCACCCACGTGGCACTCGCAACACCCGATACATCATCGGCACGAATCGCCGCCACGGTGGCCGGTGCGAACTGCACGGCGTAGATCAGCCCGATCACGAGCCCGGCCGAGGCCCAGCCGCCGGCGATGAGAAACAGCAGCGGCACGGCGGCGATGCCGATGGCACCCCGGAGCACGAGACGCAGGCTCGGCGAACCGTCGAGACGGCGAAGCTCGGCCGCGATGAGGGCGTAGAGACCGGCAGCAACGACCGAAACCGGGACCATTCCCCACAGCGATTGGGCGGTGCCGTAGACGGTCCACCACACGTTCATGGCCAATCCGACCCCGATCCACGTCGGCGACACACCGGCGGACGATCGAAGACGTCGCAGCCGATGGACCTGCGGGACGATCATTCCCGCGCCGAGCACATTGGCCACCAGCACGAAGAAGGCCAGCACCACACCAGTTTCGATTTCCACCACGTTGCTCCTCGGACGATGACGAAGTCTCTGTAAGGAGCTATCGACCGATAGCTCCAACGAGTAAGGTTCTATCGGTCTTTCACTCCGCACGACAACCTGCGCACTAGAATCCGTGACGTGCACGTTGGATCCCCCACCCAGTCCGAGATCGCCATCACGATCGATGTCGCCCTGGAGATGGCGAATGCCCTGGCCGGCGGAGTGCTCGACCCGCGCGCGATGCTGACCGAGGCCGGGTTCTCTCGGGCACCCAATGCATCCGAAGCCTCGATGAACCGCGTCGCCTCACGCCTCGGCGAGCTCGCACCGCTGCTCGGCCAGCTGGCCGAAACCGACGATGACGGCGCCACGCGCCGCATCAACGAACAGCTCACGGAGCTGGCCATCGCCCCGGCCATCGTCCGTCACGATGGCTCAGGACCGCACATCCACTGGACGCCGGCGAACGCCACCTTCGACGATCAGGTGCTGACCGACATCCTGATGGCGCTCGCGCAGGAGATCTGCGACCACGGCACGCTTCGCTTCGGGCGCTGCGACGCGGCCGATTGCGACAACCTCTTCTTCGACCAGACCAAGAACCACTCTCGCCGGTTCTGCTCCGACAGCCGTTGCGCCAGTCGCACCCACACCGCTGATCATCGGGCTCGCCGCAAGTCCGCCCGCTGAGAGCCGGCTCGGCCCACCGACGCCGGAGAGAGCCGAGGCGGGACCGGAGGTCAGCCTGCGAGTTGCTTGCGAGCGGCGTGCAGTCGGCGGCCCGAGTCACGCTCCTCGGCGATGTAGCGACCGAGCAGGCCACCGGTGATCGGATCGATGGACTTGTCTTCGAACATCCGATCGAACACATCCGGCCCGCCGGGTTTGCGGCCGACACCGAACGCCGCGAACTTCTCGAGGTCGCTCATCGACGAGCACCCCATGGCCGCCTTCGCCTCGACACGACCCGAGTCGGGCCAACGCACCTCGAAGCCGAGCTCGAGCATGCGTTTTGCGAACGCCTTGCCGTGCTCGCCCTCGCGCATCGCCACGAACCGCAGCGTCTCGGCCAGCTCGGCGTTCTCCGTGGTGCCGGCCCAACCGAGCAGGTAACACTCGGCCTCGGTCTCGGCGACGGCAATGGCGTTCAGCAACCCCAGGAAGCTCGGCGTCGCACCACACGCGTCGCCCGTGGTGGTGCTCCCCGCCGCTTCATCCCACTGCTTCTCGTGCTGCTGCTTGTTCTTCTTGTTCTTCTTGTTCTTCGATCCCATGTGCCATCTTGGCAGCCTGGTTCCCCGGCCGACAATCGTCACGGCAGACCACCAGGCCGGCCTGGGCCGCGCCGCTCGGTGGTCAGCGTTCGGCGGCGGCCTTCAGGGCCGCGAGGGTGTCGACGAGCATCGTCTTGGTCAGGTCGACGCGGGCGGCGAACTGCTCGTCGGTCGCCGCGGCCATGGCGGGAGACTTGTTGACGATCCACCACCGTTCGGTGAGACGGGTGCCCGTTTCCGTCGGCGCCATCTCGTAGCTCCACCAGGTGAAGTTGGATTCCACGCCACCGACCACGAAGGTGAAGTCGCGGCCGGGATCGGCGACCACCACTTCGCACATTCGGCTCCATTCGCGGTCGCCGGACTTGTTGTGTCCTTCGAAGCGGCAACCGACGTCGGCCGATCCGTCGTCGAGCCAGCGACCGCCCGTGGCTTCGGGTGACCACTCGCCCATACGCTCGATGGTGGTGATCAGGGAATAGATGGTGGCCGCTGGTGCGGCGATGTCGATCGAGGCGTACTCGTAGGCAATGGCGTCGGTGCTTGGCTGCATGCCGGCAGTCTCACACGATCGTGGCCACAGCGCTGCGAACACCCCGCTGATCGGCACCTTTCGCCCCGGTTTAGGCCGTCCGTGGCATGATCAGGGACATGTTCGCACCCTTGTGTTCTCCGTTCGGGCCATCCCGTGCCCTCCCGCTCACTCCCGCCGGGGCACGATCCTGATGGGCAATCTGATCATCTTCGTGCTCCAGATCGCTTCGTTCGCCTTCATCGCACGGGCGATCATGAGTTGGTTCCCGGTCAACCCGACCTCACCCATCTACCCGGTCGCCAGCGCGCTCTACCGCATCACCGAACCCGTCCTCGCTCCGATCCGGCGGATCTTGCCACCGATGGGCGGCATCGACCTGTCGACGTTGCTCGTGATCGTCGCCATCAACTTCGTGCTGGTGCCCATCGCCACCCAGCTCTGACAACTCAGCGTTGAGCAATTGTTGAGTCGGGCGGAATCTCCGGTCCATCTCGAGGGTGGAGGGTGAACATCCTCACCAACAACGGAGGTTCCACCATGACGCAGACCGATGTAAAGCTGGCGTGGGGCAAGGTCGGCGACCAGCTGTCGTCGCTCGGGCTGAAGCTCAAGCTGCATGCCGAGCAGGAGTTCGCCGACGGCGACGACGACGTGAAGGGTGCCCTGGACCGTCTGGCCGAAGCCATCGACGACGCGGCCGACACGATCACCAATGTGGCCACCGACAAAGCGGTCCACAGCGATGTCCGTGACGCAGGTCGTCATTTCATCGATGCCGTGGCGGCGACCGTCAACCAGGCCACGATGGGGCTGCGACCCAAGGACTGACGCCGCGGTTGCGCCGGTCGCTGAACCGGCGGTCTGAACAGGGACCGACGTCCCTGTTCAGACTCTTGCCGACCACGCAGAATGACGACATGACCGAGCGCCGAGTTGCAGAAGACAGCTCCGAGACACCGTGGGAGTTCCTTCCCGGTGACGACGAGGTCGATACCTATGACGACAACGGACCGGGCCCCGAGGAACGGGCACTCCATGTCGAGCGGAAGCGCAAGCGGCGACTCGTTGGCGACGCCGATCGCCAGACCGTGCACTACCTCGATGACGAAGAACCGGAGCTACCGGACCGGTCGGTTCGCAGGCGCAAGGACACCGACACCACCGCCGAGGTGGAAGAGCTGCTGATTCGTCAGCACTATCTCGACGACGACGACTGACCGGAGCGGCGAAGGACGAGCTTCTTCAGCTCGTCGACGACGAGCACGGTCGAGCCGAGTCCGACGCACAGCAGCCACTGCCGGAGCGTCAACCCGGTGGTACCGAAGGCCGTGTTGAGTACCGGCAGATGCACGACCAACCACTGGAGGACGACCGACAGGGCGACGGCAGCCCACAGGAGTCGGTTGCCGAACAGGTCGAGCAAGGCGCTCTGGCGAGCTGATCGACTGCTGAAGCAGTTGAACAGCTGGGCGAAGACGAGCGTGGTGAAGGCGACCGTCCGAGCCGTGACGATGTCGCCACCGGAGGCGATGAATCCACCGACGAGGGTGCTGTCGAGCGCAACGAGTGTTGCCAACCCCATCACGAGCCCGGTCAGGAGGATCCCCCACTGCATCTCGCGATCGATCACGCGATCGGTGGGCTTGCGGGGCGGTCGGCTCATCACGTCGTCGATGGGTGCATCGACACCGAGCGCGAGGGCCGGTGCGGTGTCGGTGAGCAGATTGATCCACAGGATCTGTACGGCGAGCAGGGGTGCAGCGATCACTTCGCCGGTCTGGTCGAGCCCGAGCTGGGCAGCGAGGAGCACACCGAAGAACATCGTCATCACCTCGCCCATGTTGGACGACAAGAGGTAGCGCAAGAACTTGCGGATGCTCTCGAAGATGGCTCGCCCCTCGGCGACCGCCGCCAGGATCGTTGCGAAGTTGTCGTCGGTGAGGATCATCTTCGCGGCCTCCTTGGAGACCTCGGTGCCCGTCACCCCCATTGCGACACCGATGTCGGCCGATTTGAGCGCAGGCGCATCGTTCACGCCGTCGCCGGTCATGGCGACCACGTTGTCGTCGTCCTGCAGGGCCTTGACGATGCGCAGCTTGTGCTCGGGGGCCACCCGAGCGAAGACCGAGGTCTCACGGACCGCCGACCGGAAGGCCTCGTCGGTCAGCGCATCGACCTGGGTTCCTGTGAGGACCGAGGCCGGGGCATCAGTGATCCCGAGTTGCTCGGCGATCCGACCGGCGGTGATCGGGTGGTCACCGGTGATCATGATGACGCGAATGCCGGCGTCATTGGCCGCGACGATGGCCGCCTTCGCCTCGGGCCGGGGCGGGTCGATGATGCCGGCGGTGCCGATGTAGACGAGGTCGTTCTCGAGCGAGATGCTCCTCACCTCGTCGGCACCATCGAGCCGACGAAAGGCCACCGCCAACGTTCGAAGCGCATCGTCGGCCATCTCGTCGATCGACCCGTGGATCTCGCTTCGTCGCTGCTCGGTCAGCGGCACCGCCTGCCCATGGTGCCACTCGTGCGTGCACCGATCGAGCAGCACGTCGGGGGCGCCCTTGGTGACGACCAACGGATGCTCGCGGTTCTCCGCATCGGCATCGACTGTCGTCATCAGCTTTCGCTCCGATGAGAACGGCAGTTCGTGGATTCGCTGGAACCGCTCCCGACGTCGATCGGTCAATCCGAGCTTCGCTTCGGCGACCAGGAACGCCGCCTCGGTGGGATCGCCCGTGATCGACCACTCCCCGTCGATCTCTCCCGTTGCGGCATCGTTGGCCAGACTCCCCCCTCCGACGACGAGCTGCACTTCGTCCCACAGCGCCCCCGGTTGCAGGGGCGCGCCCTGCCATCGGACCTCGCCGACCGGTCGATAGCCGACACCGGTCACCTCGACCTGGCCCGACGCCGTGGCGAGCCTCTCGATGGTCATCTCGTTCTTCGTGAGCGTGCCGGTCTTGTCGGAGCAGATGACCGACGCCGAACCGAGTGTCTCGACCGACGACAACTTCTTCACGATGGCGTTCTTCGCCGCCATGCGCTGCACCCCAAGGGCGAGGACGACGGCGAGGATGGCGGGGAGGCCCTCGGGCACGGCAGCGACGGCGAGCGAGACACCCACCAGGAGGACGTCGACCAGGCTCTGACCCGAATCGATGTCGGAGGTCAGCAAGATCGCTGCGATGACCACCAGAGCGACCACCACGACGACGATGCCGAGCATGCGTCCGACCGCCTCGATCTCGCGTTCGAGTGGCGTCGGCTCGTCGACCGCCGATTCGATCATGGTGGCGATCCGACCGATTTCGGTTGCCATGCCGGTACTGGTCACCACCGCGCGCCCGCGTCCGGCGGCCACCGCAGTCCCGGAGAACACCATGTTCAACCGGTCACCGACGACCGTCGGGCCATCGATCGGCACGGTGTGCTTGATCACCGCCTCGCTCTCGCCGGTCAACGCCGCTTCGGCGACCTTCAGCGTCTCGGCCTCGAGGAGGCGGGCGTCGGCGCAGACGGCGTCACCTTCGGCCAGCACCAGCACATCGCCCGGCACGACGGCGTTCGTTGCGATCTCGACCACAGCGCCGCCACGCAACACCCGGGCGTGTGGCGCCGCCATGCGGGCGAGCGCTGCCACCGCGGCCTCGGCCTTTGCCTCCTGCCACAGCCCGATCACGGCGTTGGCCACGATGATGACCCCGATCACCAGGGCCTCGTAGGGCGTGCCCTCGGCCCCTTCGAGCAGCCAGGCGACGAGCGAGATCACCACCGCGATGATGAGAAGGATCACGAGAGGGTCGGCGAACTGTTCGATCAGTCGCCGCCACCATGGCACCGGTGGCGCACTCGCCAGTTCGTTGGGACCGAACATCGAACGACGACGATCGACCGCCGCTTTGTCGAGCCCGAGCTCGGCGTTGCTGTCCAACTCCTCGAGCACGGCGGTCGGCGAACGCGACCACGGCGCCACCGGCGAGGAGGTCGTTGCCACCGAGGTGGACGGGAGCGGACCAGACGGCGTATCCGTCGGTCCGGTCATGAGTCGAGCTCGTGGCCCTGCTCGGTCGGGAATCGACCCGGTGCCACCAGATCGAGATCGTCGAGGATCACACCGGCGATGCCCTTCTGTTCGAGTTCGTCGATGGTGTCGCGATCGGTCACGCTCCAAGTGAACACCGGTCCGCGGCTCGTGAGACGCTCGATCACGCTCGGCGTCAACAACCGTCGGTGCACCACCGCACCGTCGGTCGATGCCCGGCTCGGGAGCCACAGCAACAGCGCCAGTTCGAAGCGATTGCCCGCCGAGCGGAAGGTTCGCAGATTCGGGGTGCCGGTGAGGCCGCCGAGTAGCCACCAGGACTTCGACGACACCACCACCTGCCGCTCGCCCTCGCGGGCCATGGCCAGGAGACGCGACCCGCAGGTTCGTGGTGACGCCCTTGAGGTCGAACCACAGGGCGCTGTCAGCCTGCGCAGCGGAGAGGATCGCCTCCAGGTCAGGAGTCGAGGTACCGGTCGGCAGGAGGTACCAGCGATCCCACAGCCGACGGGTCGGCCAGAGCCGTTTGGCATGACGGACGTCGGTTCGCCCCTCGGCCGCCCGGTGGGCGTCGAGCTCGATCAGATCGACGCGCCCCTCGGCCGCTCGAAGTGAGTCGGGATCGTTTCCGGCGCGATGCGCCACGTATTCCATGATTCCCGACCCCTCTGGCGCTCAGCCGGCGGTGAACCCCATCGTCGGCGCGAATTCGAGCCTGACACCCGCCTTCTTCGTGTGGAAGCGGAACCAGACGGCAGCCAGACCCAGCGTTGCGGCGGTGAAGGTCGGCCCCATGAACGACTTGATGATGAGGAACGTGGTGACCGACTGCGTCAGCAGCAACCAGAGCGTGAGCCCGGCGTTGAGCAGGCTGGTGATGGACCACAGGAGCGAGAGACGGGAGAAGAACAGGCCCAGCATCGGGTGATCGGCCGTCTCGGGATCGAAGGGACAGAAGTCGTTGGCGAGGCGTTCGGCCAGCGGCTTGCCCATGAACACCGAAACGAGGAACGCCACGCCGACGAACGCGGTGCTGATCGTCGGCTGGAGGAAGTAGACCACCAGACTGCCCGTCGCCAGCGCCAACACCGTTTTGGCGGCCAGACCGATGGTGCTGAGCAGCACGAGCCCGGGAACGGCCTGTCCGGTCCAGCGACGCTGGACCACCACGGCCAGCGACCAACCGAGGGCGGCGATCAGGGCGCCGGTCGTTCCGACGAGCCGCAGGAAGCCGACGAAGACCACGAGCGGGATCACCTTCCCGACGATGACGTTGGGCAAGGAGTGGCGAAGCACGGCACGAGGTCCGGGTATGACCAGGGGTTTCTCCATGGAACAGCTCTTCTCGATCAGGCCTTGGGAGGCAGCGATGTAGGGGGTGGGCCGTCGGCCTCGACTCGGATGACGACCGCTTGGGCTCCGTTGAGCGTCACGCAACCGCCGCTTGGCGGCCGGGGCCGCAGGGCCGTGCCATCGAGTCGGCCGAGCGAATCGAACACGATCGTTCCGGCTGGGTCGAGCGCCACCGCATCTTCTGACGTGTTGGCGACCACACGCACGTCGTCTCGCCGAAACCCGATGAGCCCCGGTTCGTCGAAATCGAGCCACTCGATCCGAGTGCCGATCTCGATCGTGGGATCGGCGAACAACCGTCGCCTGATCATGAGCAATCGGCGGTGCAGCGCGAGGGGGCTCGTGCAGTTCTGCCGCTGTCTCTCGACCGAGGCGGCATCGGCATGGGCAGCGAAGGGCAGCCACGTCGACTCGCCGGTGGTGAAGCCATGCATCGGCCCGGTCGACCACGGCATCGGCGTTCGGCAACCGTCGCGGCCGGCGGCGGCGTCGACGCCGACCGGGTCCATGCGTTCGGCTTCGCCGACGACACCCTGCTCGAGTCCCAGTTCCTCACCCTGGTACAAGAACGGGATGCCGGGAAGAAAGGCAAGGAGGGTTGCGAGGGTGATGGCACGACGCCGCCCGATCTCGCCGCCGCCGAACCGGGTGACGGCTCGTTGCTCATCCAGACTCGAGCCCTGCCAACCGATCAGACCGGCACCGGCCATGGCTTCGATGGGTTCGCCGAGCACCGAGCGCAGCCTGGCTGCGTCCCACTCGACGTGCATGGTCTCGAGCCACATCCCCACGTCGAGGCCGCCGTCGACCATGGCCCGACCGAAGGCCACGGGATCGCCGACCGACATCTCGCCGATGAGCACGGCGTCGTAGCGATCACAGATGCCCTTCCATCGTCGAAATACCTCGATGGACTCGGGTTGCAGCACATCGTGTCGATGCTCGAACGCTGCCCACTGCTCGATCCGGTCGGCGTCAGGAGCCAGCGCATGGCGCTGGGGGTTGGACCGCAGTCGCGCATCCTTCACCAGCCCCTGGGCCGCGTCGACCCGGAATCCGTCGATCCCGAGGTCGAGCCAGAAGTGCAGCAGGCGGTCGAAGATCTCCGCAACGGCAGGATCTCGCCAATTGAGATCGGGCTGCTCGGGGAGGAAGAGGTGCAGGTAGTACTGACCGACGGCCTCGACGTAGGTCCAGGCCGGACCACCGAAATAGCTGACCCAATTGTTCGGAGGGCCACCGCCAGGTGCTGGATCAGCCCAGAGGTAGCGATCGTGGTACGGGTCATGGCGACTCGAGCAGGCGGCCTCGAACCAGGGGTGCCGGCTGCTGGTGTGGTTCGCCACGAGGTCGATCACGACGGCGATGTTGCGCTCGTGCGCCTGGTGGATCAACTCCTCGAAGTCCTCCATGTCGCCGTAGCGGGGGTCGATGCCACCGTGATCGACGACGTCATAGCCACCGTCGAGCATCGGCGACGGGTAGAACGGGGTGATCCAGACGAGATCGATACCGAGGTCCTGCAGGTGGTCGAGGTGGTCGATGGCGCCTCGGAGGTCGCCGACACCGTCGCCATTGCCGTCGGCAAACGACCGCAGGTAGAGCGAGTACCCCGTTGCGTCGTGCCACCACGGCGTCGCGCCGCGGTTCGACGGTCTTGCTGCGTTGGTCCTTCCCTGGTGCCGTCTCGGCATGGCTCGTCTCCGGCTTCGGTCACCCTCAGCCAATTGAAGAATCACCCTCGACACAAGGGCGGATGGTCACATTCCCCTACCACTCTGGACGAGCGGCCGACGCATGAAACCGCAGGGCCGATCAACGCTCGCTCAATCAGCGATTGCTGCCCACGCGTTGGGCGTTCGATGGTTCATGATCTAAGGGAGGAGAATCACTGTGGAGGTATGTCCGACATGGTTGCTCCGACCAGCGAAGTCAGCGGCCCGATGAACGACCGTGATCGACGCGCCGAGACACCGGCGAGAACCGGGCCCGAGCTTCCACAACCCAATGTCTGGATCGAACTCGGCAAGCAGTTCGTGTTCGGTCGGCACGGCCGTCCTCTTCTACTTCGCCGTGCGCGGTGTCACCGAGGGTTCGGCCGCCACGGCGATCGAGCACGGCCGCGCGGTCATGGCGCTCGAACAACGCCTCGGCATCGCCTTCGAGCCGACTTCGCAGGACCACTTCGCCAGCAATCAGCTCGTCACCACGCTGGCGAACTGGATCTACATCTGGGGCCACTGGCCGGTGATCATCGTCACCCTCGTGTGGCTCCACGAGCGGCACCGCTACCTGTATCTCCTCCTGCGCAACGCCATGTTCGTTTCGGGAGCCATCGGCCTGGTGATCTTCGTCTCCTACCCGGTCGCGCCGCCGCGCTTGATCGGCGCAGGCTTCGTCGACACCGTGACCGAGATGTCGACGTCGTATCGGGTGCTCCAACCGCCGAGCCTGGTCAACAAGTACGCCGCCATCCCCAGTCTCCATGTCGGGTGGAATCTGCTCGTTGGCATCGCGCTCTGGCGAGCCACCACGACCTGGCAACGACACGTGGTTGCACTCTCCAGCCCGGTGCTGATGACCGCTGCCGTCCTCCTGACCGCGAACCACTACCTCCTCGATGCCGTCGCCGGCGCGGTGGTTGCGCTCATCGGCTTGGCCATCGCTCAGCGCATCACGCTTCCGCTGGTCCGTCGTGATCTGACGAACATGCTGGGCCGAGGCGACCCGTGACCCCGGCGGACTCAGGGAAGGGACGGGGAACGACCGCTCAGCGAGTCGTTGCTGCTCCCACCGGCTGCACGATCAGGACCGGTACGGGCGACCGCTCGACCAGTCCCATGCTGGTGCTGCCGAACCGCTGACGAAGCACGCCGGTTCCTGCGTGGGTCGTGGCCACCACGATGGCGGCGTCACGCCGCCTCGCCAGCGAGGCCAACGCCTCGATGGCGTCGTCGCCGTGGACGATCTCCCAGGCAATGGACGCCTCGGCGTCGGACAAACGGTCGGCCAGCGACCGTAGGTACACGCTTTCGGAGACTCGCTGGCCCCGATCCTTCAGGTGCTCGATGTGCTCGACGGTCGCCTCCGGGATGACCGACACGACCCGCACACCGCTGCCGGCGGCGGTGGCCAATGCACAGCCCGGCGCAAGCCCGTCTTCGGCCAGCGGGGTACCGTCGAGGGCGACGATGACCTCGCCCCCGGCCAGGTACCGGTCGGCGTTCGGCCCGATGAGCAACAGGGGCGTCGATCCCAGCTGCACCAGACGTTCCGCCACCGAGTCCACTCCGAGCCATTGGTTGGCGTGGTCGGTTGCCAGCACGACCAGCGTGCCGGCCCCTGCCTTCGAGCTGATCGCCACCGCCACGTCGACGTGGTCGAACGCGAGTGTCTCGATGGTCACCGTCGGGTGGCGGCGCCGCAGCTCGGTCGCCATGGCCACGACCGGCGATGCCGCACCTTCGGGCGATGACAGCGGACCGACGTGCATCAACACCACCGGAGTACCCCAGGCGACGGCGAGTTGCAGCGCAACGGTCACCCCCCGTTCGGTCCGCTGGTCGGCGACCACTGGGACGAGGAGACGACGAACCGTCTGATCAGGGAACAGCTGGGGCGACGTGGCAGACGAAGGCAGGGACATGGGACACCAATCTGTGAGCGCTCGTTCCATCCAAGACCACTTCACCACCCGTGCCCAGGGACCTTCGCCCCTCCCTCTCGGTCCACGCAACCAGGACAATCGAAGTGGCAGCCGCAGGTACCACCAACGTCCCAAGGAGCCCGTCATGAGCAACCAGACCAACTCGCACGCCGGAGGCCGTATGGCCATCGAGGTCACCTCGACGAAGAACTTCGCCGACACCGTCACCGCTTGCCGCGAAGCGCTGGCCGCCGAAGGCTTCGGCGTGCTCACCGAGATCGACATGGCAGCGACGCTGAACGCCAAGCTCGGGGGCGAGCACGACCCCTATCTGATCCTGGGCGCCTGCCACCCGCCGAGCGCCCAGCAGCTGCTCAACGTCCACCCGGCGCTGGGTGTGCTGCTGCCCTGCAACGTGATCGTCTCCGACGAGAACGGGGAGAGCGTGGTGCGGGCGATGGATCCGTCGGCCGTCGTCGCATCGGTCCTGCGTTCCTCCGACGAGGTCGGCATCGACACCGTCGCCATCATCGAGACCATCGCCGATGACATCGCCGGTCGCCTCCGGACGGCCCTCGCCCGCCTCTGACACTGGGCCCACCTCCGAAACTGGGCCCACCTCCGACATCGCCGACCGACCATGGCCGTCGATCATCCAGATCCACCGACAAGAACGGGGAACGATCATGAAACTCAACACCATCGTCGTGGGATTCGACGGTTCGCCAACCGCGCTCGAGGCGCTCGATGCGGCGGCACAACTGGTTGCCGAGGACGGCACGGTGCACGTCGTGGCGGCCTTTCGGCTGCCGTCGGCGAGCGAGACCGCACACCTGCTCAGCCAGCTGCCGGAGGAGCTGCGGGTCAACTACAACCCGACGGCCGTTCCCGAGGCAGACCTGATGAAGGCAGCAGCGTTCCTCGCCGAGCGCAACGTGTCGTGCGATCCGCATCTCGTCGATGATCACCCGGCCTCCGCCATCCTCGACATCGCCGAGAAGGTGGACGCCCAACTCATCGTCGTGGGAAGTCGAGGAATGAGCCGTTCCACCCGCTTCGTACGCGGCAGCGTCTCGACTCGGGTCGCCGCACACAGCACCCGCAGCTTCATGGTCGTCCACGACCGCGAGTGACCGAGCGAACTCGATCGATCCCGACCCCTCCAGGTCGGTGAAGAAAACAACGAGGGCTCCCGGTCGAATGACCGGGAGCCCTCCTTCGTGAACCGCTAGCCGCCGACGGTCACGAGGCCGGCACGATCAGCAGCGGGCAGGTGAGGTGATGCACCGCATAGGTGGTCACCGAGCCGAGCAGCAGACCCTTGAAACCCCCGAGGCCCCGCGATCCGAGCACCACCATCTCGGCCGGGCCGTCTGGGCCGCCCTCTGCCGCCTTGATGATCTCGGCACCGGAGTGGCCCAGGCTGGAGGTCGCCGTGACCGGAACCGGGAACCCGCCCTCATAGCGCGACTCGAGCTCGGCCATCTCGGTCTGCAAGAACTCCTCTCCTGCGTCGCGTAGCGCGTCGAGTTCGATGACGGCGCCGAACTCGGTACCCATGACCGCGGGAAGTGGGACGGCGTGAATGGCAACGATGCTGGCACCACGCCACTCGGCTTCGCGGACCGCCTCGGCGAACGCCGTGCGCGACGTCAGCGAACCGTCCAGACCAACAACGATGAATCCCATGATGTGCTCCTGTCTTGTTCGATCAGCTCGCTCGTGCGATCAGCGATTCCCAGCTCGCCTGCCGTTCGGCCATCCGACCGGCAAGTGCTGCCACCTCGGCCCGGCGAGACATACCGAGCTTGCCAAGAAGGCGTGACACGTAGTTCTTGACGGTCTTCTCGGCCAGGATCATCTCGACCCCGATCTGGCGGTTCGACCAGCCGCGGCCGATGAGCTCGACGATCTGCCACTCCTGTTCGTTGAGGGTCGAGGGCAACGGTTCGTTGGCATCGATCGGCGCGAATCGGGCGTCGTCCAGGGCAACGGGGTCGAGCAGGCGCGCACCACGGGCGACGGCCCTGATGGTGTCGACGATGTCGGCGGCGCGACGACTCTTGTGACAGAACCCCGCGGCACCGGCGGCGGCCGCTTCGGTCAGCACTCGTTGGTCGTCGATCGAGGTGAGCATGACCGAGGCCACCGACGGGTGGTCGGCGGCCAGGCTGCGGCACACGTTGAGACCGCATCCCTCGACCAGCCGTACGTCGAGCACGGCAACATCGGGCTGCAGCCGGGCGAGATGCCGGACGGCATCACGCTCGGTCGCCGCCGTCCCGACGACGACCATGTCCGGCTCGGCGTCGATCACGTCGACCAGGCCCCGCACGACGACGTCGTGGTCATCGAGAACGAAGACCTCGATCATCGATTGGGCGGCGGTCCCGTAGGCGCTGGTTGCATCCATGGGTCCGATCGTCCTCGATACACATCCACTACCGATGGCCCAACCTTCAACACCACTTCAACCTGCAACGAGCCGGGGACACAAGTCCCTGGTGGTGTCAACATCAGGCAATCGATACTGAACAGAGGTCAAGCGTCGTTGCACACCGCAACCGTGACCACGAGTGAAGCGAGGTTTCGAGATGACGACGTTGTCGACGATCGCCGTAGGGTTCGATGGGTCTGAAGGATCGCAGGCAGCACTGCGATGGGCTCAAGCGGTGGCCACGAACACCGGCGCCGACCTCGCCGTCCTCAGCGCGTTCGTCCAACCGCCGTCGGAGACGACACTCGAGCTCCATGCCGAATTGCTCGCCGACTACAAGGTGACGCTTCGTGAGCACGGCCTCCCCGAGACGATTCCGCTGTACGTCAGCGACGGCGACCCCCGTCAGGTCCTGTCCACCACGGCAGCAACCCACGAATACGACCTCCTGGTGCTCGGACGAGCCGGGCGCGGTTCCGAACCGGGCCTGTTCCACGTCGGCAGCGTGGTCGAGTACGTCGCGCACCACACGAACACACCACTGGCGGTGATTCCCCTCGACACGACCCTCGCCGGCGAACCGGGGCCGGTCGTGATCGGCCTGGACGGTTCGCGGGAGTCGGCATCGGCGGCCGAGATGGCGGCGCTGGTTGCGCAGTCGCTCGAGGTCGACGTGGTGGCGGTCCATGTCCGCCAACCGCATCGCAATCATGATCGGGTCTCCGCCATCGCCCAGCTGGAGGAGGCCGAGCGGCATCGCCTCGATCAATGGTCGCAGCCCCTTCGCAATGCACCGGTCACGACCACGGCCATCTCGGTGGTCAATGCCGATCCGGCGGTGGCGGTCCTCGATCTCGCAGCCGAGAAGAAGGCCTCGATGGTCGTCATCGGTACCCGTGGGACCGGTGGCTTCAGTGGACTCCGCTTCGGGGGCCAGGCGATGCGAACGCTGCATCGAGCAGCGCTCCCGCTCTTGCTCGTTCCGCCCCGCAAGGTCGAACCGCTCCCCTGAGCCTGCCCTGCTCGTGGTCGTCGCAGCGGCAGGGTCGATCAGCGGCAGGGTCGATCAGCGGCAGGGTCGAGCATCAGTCCAGCGGGCTGGCCAGCGCGTCGAGAAGGTCGAGACTCGACACGATGCCGGCAACCTCGGCGCCTCGCACCACCAGGAGATGGTGCACCCGCTGTTCCACCATGTAGGCCGCTGCCTCGACGAGGCTGGCCTCGGCCCCGATGGTGTAGGGAATCGACGTCATCACCGTCGAGACCGACTCGTCGTCGGGCCAGTCGTCGACGAGGTCGGAACTGGTGACCAGCCCGACCACCTCGCCGCTCGACTCGACGGGGAGCGCATGGATCCCGAGCGTCAGCATCAGGTCTCGCGCCCGGCCGAGCTTGTCATTCGGGCCGATGACCACCGGTTCGATCGTCATGACGTCCTCGATGGTCTCGGAGCCGTCTCGCGTGCGTTTCATGAACCCATGACAGCGCCGCCCGCGACCTGGCGCCAGAGCAGGAGGTCCTCTCAGACCTCAGACCTCGAACCTCAGACCAAAGACCCTGGCACGTATTGATCTTGCGTTGTAGAACGTGGGTAGTGAAGTGCTCCGCTCCCGAGAGGAGGGCAGCCATGATCAACAAGTCACAGCACCGAGCAAACCCCACCTCGTCGTCGCTGCTACCGACACGACCAGACCAACGACGAGGTGTCGCCCCTCGGCGTGACCTCCTGCCGGCCATCGAACACGAAGGCGCAGGACCGCAGGTGCTGGTGATCGATGACGATGACGAACTCCGAGCGATCATCGAGCAAGACCTCGCCGAACACCATTTCGAAGTCATCGGGACGCCGAACGGACGGCGAGGACTCGAGATCGTGCGATCCCGCCCTCCCGACCTCGTGCTGCTCGATCTCGGCCTGCCCGACATCGATGGCCTCGACATCCTGCGGCAGATCCGCCAGATGGGCGGCCTTCCCGTGATCATCTTGTCGGGATGGAACTCCGAGGCCGACCGGGTGGTAGGTCTCGAGATGGGCGCCGACGACTACGTGGTGAAACCCTTCTCCAGCAGGGAGCTCGCCGCCAGGATCAAGACCGTCCTCCGACGGGCCGAAGCGTCTGGCGGTCAGGCCCCGGCCCGACTCGAGTTCGACCGCCTGGTGATCGACCTCGCATCGCGTGATGTCACGGTCGACGGCAAGTACATCGACCTCACCGCAAAGGAGTTCGATCTCCTGGCCTTCCTTGCGGTCTCTCCTCGCCAGGTCTTCTCGCGAACCCAACTGTTGCGGCGGGTCTGGAGCTCGGACCCGGAGTGGCAGAGCCCGTCCACGGTGGCCGAGCACATCCATCGCCTGCGCCGCAAGATCGAGCCCGACCCATCGGCTCCCCAGTGGATCCACACGATGCGAGGCGCCGGCTACCGCTTCGTGCCGTGAACGCCATGTCGGATCCAGACGCAGTGGCGATGACGGTCGATTGGGACGGATTCGGTGGGCTCTCCGAAGCCGCGTTCGCCGACGCCCCGGTCGGCATGGCCATCACGCGGCTGGAAGCCGACGGATCCCGATGGATCCAGGTCGCCAATCGGGCGCTTGCGATCTTCCTCGGCACCACGCCCGGCGACCTCATCGGCATGACCTTCAACGAGCTGACGCACCCCGATGACGTGACCAACGACGATGCTGCGGCAACTCGAATCCGCCGGGGAACGCTCGACGTCTACCGGCATCGCAAGCGCTATCGCCACCGTGACGGCCACTATCGATGGGCCGAGCTCCATGCACGAGCCTTGCGATCCGTTGGCGAGGCCACGATCGTCCTGGCGCACATCATCGACATCGGCGATCTGGTTCGGCTCGAGCAGGAGACGGCCGACCACGCCGAGCAGCTCGAGCGCCAGGTGTCGGCTCGTACCGCCGCGCTGGAACGGTCGCGCTCCCGGCTCCGTGCCGCCCTGGAACAGAGCCAGGCCCAGCGCGAGAAGCTGGAGCTCGTCCTCGACGCATCACGAGCAGCCGTCGGCGAGTGGAACGTTGCCGAGGGTACGCTGCACCTGAGCGACGGCTGGTATCGACTGCTCGGCTACGAACCAGGCGAGATCGATCTCACCTCTGCTCCGTGGCACGACCTCGTCCACCCCGACGACCATCCCGAGCTACTCCGAGTCGCCGAGCAGCTGGGAAAGGCGAGCGAAACGGTGCTCGAACTCACCTTTCGTGTGCGGCACAAGGATGGGACCTGGCGCTGGAATCGGCACCGTGGTGTCATCACCGAGTGGGATGCCGATGGCCGCCCGGCTCGGATCCTGGGCATCGACCTCGATGTCACCGAACAACACCGCCTCGAACAACAGCTGGTGCACTCGGCGAAGATGCAATCGCTCGGAGCGTTCGCCGGTGGCATCGCTCACGACTTCAACAACGTCCTTGCCATCATCCAAGGCAATGCCGAGGCACTCGAGCGAGCCTCGGTCGACGGCTCGGACGCTCAGGGCGAGCGCGTCGCTGCCATTCAACGAGCGGTGCAGCGAGCGACGTCACTCGTTCGGAACCTGATGCTCCTGAACCGCCCGACCATGGGCGTTCGCAGGCCGCTCGACCTCAGCGACTTCCTGCGTCGCAGCACCGGGACCTTGCCCTACCTGCTCGGTGAAGACGTGCGCCTCGAGATCACGGTGCCCCCGCATCCGGTGACGGTCGCCATCGATGAGGGACGGTTCGAAGCGGTGCTCCTGAACCTGGCGGCCAACGCTCGTGATGCCATGCCCCTCGGCGGCACCCTCGCCGTCGAGCTGGCCGCCACCGCCGGCGACCGGCCGTCGGCGACGCTCCGCGTGACCGACACCGGCATCGGCATGGACCACGACACACTCAGCTCGGTCTTCGAACCGTTCTTCACCACCAAGGCACCGGGCGTCGGCACCGGGCTCGGTCTCGCCACCACCTACGCAACCGTCACCGACGCCCACGGCACGATCACCTTCGATTCCGAGCCGGACGCCGGCACGACCGTCACGATCGTGCTGCCCGTCACCAACCCGATCGAAGAGGCACGCCCGGTCACACCGCTGGTCGGTGTCTCGACGTCTCCCAACGCAACACTGCTCGTCGTCGAAGACGAAGCCGAGTTGCTCGAGCTCACCACCGAAGTGCTGCGCGAGCGCGGCTTCCGCGTTCACGGTGCCCTCGATGCAGACGAAGCGCTCGAGATCCTCGAGCAGCACCACGACATCGAACTCGTCATCACCGATGCGGTCATGCCGGGCATCAGCGGCCCCGAACTCGCCTCGATCATTCGTCGCCGCTGGCCGACGGTCAAGCTGCTCCTCATGAGCGGCTACGCCGCCAACAGCCCGATGAACGAGCACTTCACCGACGCACAACTCCTCACGAAACCGGTCTCGGCCGGGGAGCTCGTCGGCGCGGTCTCGGACGCACTGCTGTGCGATCGGATGACCCAGCAACCCAACGACCGGGCAACGGAACGCCCGGACAACTGAGCAGTCAGGAACGAATCATGGCCTCCAACAACACCACCTGTTCGACCTGCGGCACCCGCAACCGGGTTCCGGTCGTCGCGATCGGAAGGCCGCGATGCGCCTCGTGCAAGAGCGATCTCCCCTGGCTCGTCAATGCCTCGGCCGACGATTTCGACGAGGCGATCAGTCGGTCGACGATCCCCGTGCTCGTCGATCTCTGGGCACCGTGGTGTGGTCCGTGCAAGATGATCGCGCCGATCCTCGAACACGTCGCAGCCGACCGCGCCGGCAAGCTCCGCGTGGTCAAGCTCAACGTCGACGAGGCACCCACCATCTCGGGTCGTCTCGGTGTGCAGAGCATTCCCACGATGCTGTTGTTCGAGGGAGGCCGCGAGGTGGGGCGTCAGATCGGCGCGGTGCCCGAGCCGGCGCTGCGGCAATGGATCGATCAGACGCTGGCGTGACCTTGGCCTCTGGGCGTTCGTCGTCGTCGCCGTGACGATGATGCCATGACCGCAGATCGACTGGAAGGCAAGGAACGCTTCGGCATCGTGGTCGGACTCGACGGGTCCGACGGTTCTCGCGCCGCCATGCGCTGGGCGGCGACGCACCGTGAACACTTCGGTCCGATCCAGCCCGTGGTGGCGTGGCGCTACCCGTGGTGGTTGGTTCCGAATCCCTTCCCCGGGGCTCCTGCCCCTCCCCCGGTCGAGCAGTTCCAGCGGCGAGCCGAGTCCCAGGCAAGGGCCGAGCTCGAACTGCTCGCCATCGAGCCGGTGGCCGATCCGATCGTCTGCCAGGCTTCGGCCGGGCCGACCCTCGTCACCATCGGCGCCAGGGCCAACCTCGTTGCGGTCGGCACGAGAGGGCGTGACGCCGTGCGGGGCACCCTGCTCGGCTCGACCGGCATGCACCTCGTCACCCATTCGAAGGTACCGGTGGTCGTCGTCCCCCGGGACCTGCCGATGACACCACGGCGCGGACCGGTCGTCGTCGGGGTCGACGGCTCGGCAAACGCCGACGAGGCACTCCGATGGGCGATGCAGCACACGCCCGCAGACACCGAACTCGTTGCCGTGATCAGCTACCTCGATCCCGTCGACCTCTCGCTTCGCGCCGACCCCGGGCCCCCGAGCGAGGCGGCCAAGGGCGCCGACCGTCTGCTGAGAGCCGCCGTCGCCGATGCCCGACGCGCCGTCGGGCCAACGGCCCATGCCGTCTCCCTCCGTACGCTCTACGGCGAGCCCCGTCAGGTGCTGGGCGAGCTCGCCGCCGACGCCCAGATGCTGGTCGTCGGCGCGCGCGGCCATCGCGGTGTGGCCCACCTCCTTCTCGGCTCCACCACCGACGTGCTGGTGCGCAATCCAGCGGCGCCGACCGTCGTGGTGCCGCTCACCACGTGATGCGGTCGCCGTGACCGTCGTCTGGCTCATCGGCGTCGTCGTCGGGCTCGCGATCGCGGTGGCCGCGAGCCGCTCTGCCTTGGACTCCGCCACGGCGGTCGGGCGGATTCTCGGCTTGTCGCCGTTCGTCCTCGGGATGACGGTGGTGGCGATCGGCACCGATCTGCCGGAGATCGCGAACAGCATCGTGTCGTCGGCCACCGGACACGGCGATCTCAACGTCGGCAACTCGATCGGCTCGGTCGTCACCCAGTCGACGCTGGTGCTCGGGCTCCTTGCGTTGACCGGGCGGTTGCGTTCGACCCAGCGCTTCGTCATCACGACCGGTTCACTCACCGTCCTGGCGCTGCTCATCGGCGCGATGGCGATCGCCGACGAACACCTCGGTCGCGCCGACGCGCTGTTGCTGATCGCGACCTGGCTCGTCGGCACCTTCATCATCCAGCGACCCACCCCCGAGGAGCGCAGCGCAGAGCGAGAAGTGCAGCGCGCCGCCGAAGCCGCTCGAATCGACGGTGCGGCCCCTGAGCACCACGAGCCATCGACCGCCGACGGCAGCCTGCAACGACAGGTCTACCGCACGATCGGCTTCCTGGTCGTCGTGGGCGCCGGCGCAGCGCTGGCCGTGGAGTGCTTCACCCGGGCCGCCCAGGACTTCGGGGTTCCCGAATACCTCCTCAGCTTCTTCGTGCTGGCCGCTGGGCACCTCGCTGCCCGAGCTCGTCGTCGATGCCCGGGCGCTGCGGCAGGGCGAAGGTGAGCTCGCCATGGGCGACCTCCTCGGCTCCTCGTTCGTCGATGCCACCCTCGCACCGGCCATCGGCCCCCTGCTCTTCCCCACCGTCCTCAGCACCGGCCTGGTGCGAGGCAGTCTGCTCACCGCGGCCGTGATCGCCGTCGTCACGGCCATCCTCCTGCGCGAGGGCCCACCCCGTTGGCCGACCGGCGTTGCGCTGATCCTGCTGTATCTCGCCCTCTACCCGGCCCTCATCGTCTGAGGACCACCGGCGCTGAGGACCACCGGCGCGGTCGCTCGGCCCCACGAGTTCGGACGCGACACCGGTCCCCGCCGAGAGCGTCGCGCTCAGCGGGGACCGGTGTGGTACCGATCGAAGGGTGGTTCAGGTGAAGATGATCTGGCCGCCTGCAGCCTTCTCGTAGAACTCACCGACGGTGATGATGTCGTCGAGTTCGTCGATGAGGTCTTCACGCTCCAGCTTGAACAGGTCGACCGACGCAAGGCAGGCATAGAGGCCAGCACCCGTGTCGGCGATCATCTGGACGAACTCGGGGATGTCGGGAATGTCGAGTTCCTCGATCTGATGCTCCATGTACTTGGTCATCAGACCGGAGACACCCGGCAGGCCGCCGGCCCACGTGGGGATGTGCAGGCCGGGATTGCCGACCGTTGCCACCTTGATGCGCGACTGGTGCTTCTTGTGCACCGCATCCATGCCGAAGAAGGTGAAGAACACGTTGGCCTCGATGCCCTCGGCACGAGCGCCGTTGGCCATGATGAGGCCGGGATAGATCTCCTCGAGCGAGCCCTTGGAGATGACGATCGACACTTTCTCGATCGGTGCTGGCGTAGTGGCATCGGACATGATCAGATACATCCTTTGGGCTTGGGGATTCCTGCGCAGCGAGCCGCGGTCTTGGCCGGGCCCTTCGGGAAGAGCTGGTACAGCTCCTTGACCGTGACCCCCGAGGTCTTGCCGAGCTTGCGCACGGTGGGTCCGGTGCCCTTGTCGAAGTACTCCTTGCGCATGAAGTTGATGACTTGCCAGTGCTTGTCGTTCAGCTCGCCGAGGTCGGCCTCCGCCGCCATCTCGACGGCCATTGGCTCGGTCCACTGGTTCGGATCGACGAAGAAGCCCTCGTGATCGACTTCGACCGGGGTGCCGGCGATGGTCTTGGTTGCCATGGTGCGTGTGCCTTTCGTTTGATCTGTGGGGTACGTCAGCTGCTGGGGACGTCGTGCTTGCCCATCATCGGCATGTCGGAGCCGATCCCCGGCATGTCCCGACCGGGAAGGAGGCTGTGCCAGTAGAAGGACTGGAACATCAGCTTCCCCAGGTGGTTGAGACGAGATTCCTTCAACAGCGGCAGGCCGAGCGGTCCCGGGTAGTGACCCGGCAGCGGTTCGGTCTCGTAGTTGAAGTCGATGAGGAGTGCCTTGGAGAACCCGGTCTCGATGAAGCAATTGGCATGCCCGTCGAAGCGGGCGGGAAGCGGCTTGCCGTCGATGAAGGCCTCGATGTTCTCGAGCAGCACGTCACCCTCGAAGTGGGTCACCGACCCCGCCTTGGAGGTGGGGACGTCGGCAGCGTCGCCGATGGCGAAGATGTTCGGCTTCACGAGAGACTGCAGCGTGGCGTTGTCGGTCGGGATGAACCCGAGTTCGTCGCCGAGGCCCGGCGACTCCTCGACATACGGAGCGCCGCCGTGCAGCGGGATGACGACGGCCAGGTCGTAGGCGACCTCACGGCCGTCGTAACCGACCAGCACCTTGCGATCGGCGTCGACCTCGCCGGTGTTGAATTCGGTCACCACCTCGATGCCCTTCTCGGCCAGGAGATCGCCGAGGGCCGATGCGGCGACCGGCTTGGTGAAGGCGCCGTCGAGCGGCGTGACGTAGGTGATCGTGATGTCGTCACGCACGCCTCGTTCGGTGAAGTACCAGTCGGCCAGGAAGGCGAACTCGAGTGGAGCGACCGGGCACTTGATCGGCATGTCGAACACGTTGATCACGAGCTTGCCGGCGGTGAACGTCTCGAGCCGCTCGCCCAAGGCGGTTGCACCTTCCATGTCGTAGAACGTGAAGACGTCCTTCATCCATCCATCGCCGAGGAGGCCTTCGGTCTCGTCGGTGAGGAGTGCGGTGCCGGTGGCGACCAGCAACACGTCGTAGGAAAGCAATTCCCCGTTGTCGAGGAGCACGGTGTTCGCCTCGATGTCGACCGACGTGATGCCGGCCGCGTGATACGTCACGTCACGATGCAGTTGGCGGTCGCGTTTGCGTACGATCTCGTCGGGCTCGGCCAGGCCGAACGGGACGAAGAGCAGCCCCGGCTGGTACACGTGTTCGTTGTTCTGGTCGATGATGTCGATGTGGAGCTCGCTGGTCGAATAGTGCCGACGCAGCTTGTTCGCAGCAAGCGTGCCACCGGTTCCGGCTCCCAGTATCACCAGGTTCGTACGTCCTGAGGTCATCAGGCGATCCTCCTCGTTGTTCGCAATTTGAACGTAATCCTCCGACGGCGGCGGCGACACGGACGAAGGTCCCCTTCTCCACACGAAGGTCCCCTTCTCCGACCGGTGGGCCGCCACGACCCCGGGCAATCCGCGGATTGTTGGCCATTCGACAGGCACGGCGCAGCAAACACGAACAAGATGTGCACATGACTGATCCACGACTTCCAGGCAAGCTCGGCGACCCGACGATGGTGATGAACTCCGACCCGCGGGCCGACCCCCGGATGGTGGCTGCGCTGGTTCCGCTCGGCCTCGATGGGGCACCGGCGCCCGCTCCGGTCGACATCGACTCTCCCATCGATGCCCTCCTCGAGTACGCCGACCTGGCCGAAGAGGGCTTCGGTGCGCTCGGCACGGTGCTGTCGGCGAACGCCCCCGAGATCACCAACGTCGAGCGTCGCACCCAAATCATCAAGGGGGTCGACGGCAACGACATCAGCCTCTACCTGCACACCCCCACCGACGTCGACGGTCCCATGCCGGCGATCGTGCACACCCACGGTGGCGGCATGGTGATCCTCCAGGCGTCGGATCCCGGCTACGTGCGCTGGCGAGACGAGCTCGCCTCGACCGGGCTCGTCGTGATCGGCGTCGAGTTCCGCAACGGCGGCGGCAAGCTCGGCCCGCACCCATTCCCCGCCGGCCTCAACGATTGCGTGAGCGCCCTCCAGTGGGTTGGCGACCAGCGAGACCAGTTGGGCATCACCACGATCGTCATGTCGGGTGAGTCCGGCGGCGGCAACCTCGCCATCGCCACCACTCTGAAGGCAAAACAGGACGGTCTGCTCGACCTCGTCGACGGCGTCTATGCCCAGTGCCCCTACATCTCGGGCCTCTACGCCGAGAAGGATCCGGCACTCCCGTCGCTCTACGAGAACGACGACTACTTCCTGAACTGTTCGATGATGGGCTCGATGGTGCGAATGTACAGTCCCGACGGATCGGCCGACACCAATCCCTTGGCCTGGCCCTACCACGCCGACACCTCGATGCTCGTGGGTCTGCCTCCGCACGTGATCTCGGTCAACCAACTCGATCCGCTGCGAGATGAGGGTCTTGCCTACTTCCGCAAGCTGCTCGATGCCGGGGTGTCGGCCACGAGCCGAACGGTCAACGGCACCTGTCACGCCGGCGACTGCATCTTCCGCGACGCCATGCCCGAGGCCTACCTCGGCACCATCGCCAGCATCAACGCCTTCGCCTACTCACTCTGACCCCGGGCCGCTGATCCCGAGGCAGTGCACCGATCCCGAGGCGGAGCGACCAGACGACGACGAGACCAACCCGAAGCGGGAGCCTTGCGGCTCAGAGGCAGGGCAAGGCGAACAGGACCGACTCGAGGACCGACCCGGGACTCGATTGGGTGTCGATCGCGATGGCCTCGGGCCACGATTCGTGCCGGGTTCGCAGCTCGTCGACCAGTTCTGGTCGGGCGTCGGAGGGATCGGTGCCCTCTGCCAGCCGGGCAGCGATTCGCTCCTTGGCGATCTCGGCATCGAGCACGCACTCGATCTCCATGATGTCGGCACCCTTGGCGGCGGCGAGTTCTCGAGCCGCTCGTCGGTATTCCGCCCGGTTCCACGACGCGTCGAGGACGACCGACTCGGCTCGGTCCAACAGCGCCCCGGCCCGATCGAGCAGCGTGCGGTAGGTCGCCTCACTCATGGTGGGGTTGTAGATGCCCTCGTCGGCGTCAGCCATCTGATGCTCCAGGTGTGGCCGACCGGCCAAGTCCTTGCGGAGCTCATCGGTGGTCAGCACCATCGAACCGAACGCCTCGCTCAGACCACGAGCGAGCGTGGACTTGCCCGTCCCCGGGGTCCCACCGACCAGGGTGATCGTCAGCTGGGCCCGTTCGAGGTGTGACAGGGAAAGGTGGTGATAGGCCCGGACGGCGGCGGCCGCCGACAGATCTCCCTGCCGGTAGCGGATCGCCTCGACCTTCGCCCGCACGTTGGCCCGGTAGGCCACGTAGTGATGGGCGAGGGCTGCCGGGTGGTGTTCGTTCGAGAACTCGCAGTACCACCGGAGGAACGCGCTCGACAGGCGCGAACCGGCCAACCGATCGAGATCCATCACCAGGAACGCAACATCGAGCAGGACGTCGGCGATTCGCAACGACGGATCGAACGCGAGACAGTCGAGAATCTCCGGACCGTCATCGAGACAGAAGATGTCGGCGGCGGTCAGGTCGCCATGGCCGTCTCGCACGAGACCATCGGCCATGCGTCGACGAAGAAGGGGCTCGCGATGGTCGAGGAATCGTCTGACCAGGGTCTGAGCCCGTACCAACTCGGCCGGCTGCAGGACATCGCCGACGACGAGGTCCAGCTCGGCGAAGTTGTCATTCCAGTTCCGCATCAACCCGGGACGGCCGGCGATCGCCTCGGCGTCGAGAATGGGTTGCTGCGCCGCGTGAAACGCCGCGACCGTTCGAGCGATCGAGCGAACGCAGTCGTCGACGTCGTCATGCGTCACCATCGTCGACAGTCGACGGTCATCGGGCAAGCGCTGCATGACGATCATTCGATCGACGACTTCGCCGTGCTCGACCACATCGGCGTGACCGAGGTAGACGTTGGGCGCCATCCGTCGGTTGAGCTCGAGCTCGGTCGTTGCCGCCTCGAGCCGACGCTCGGTGGTCGAGAAATCGAGGAAGCTCGTGCGCAGCGGCTTCAGCACCTTGTAGGCACGGTCACCGACGAAGAACACCGTAGAGATGTGCGTTTCGACTACCCGTGGTTGGAGCACGTTCGATGCCTCCTGTCAACGCAATCGGGTTCTCCCCGGCCCACGGTCATCGAACCGTTCGGTCGCCGACCGGGACGATCAGTACGGGCACGTTGGACGCTCGGGCAAGCTTTTCCGCCACGCTGCCCAAGAGCCAGCGCTGCATTCCGCTACGGCCGTGCGAGGCCACCACGAGCATGGACGCATCGCGATCGGCGACGACGTCGAGCAAGCCGTCGGCAGGCGAGTCGCGATGGGTGAGCTGGGTCTCGACGTCGGCGTCGGGCGAGTGGAGCGCGGCCATGCGGCGAAGCACCTCATGTCCTGCCTCGTCGAAGGTTCGCTGCTCGGCTTCGGCGATCTCTTCGATCACCGCTCGTTCAGGAATCGTCACGTTGACGGCGACGATCAGCCGGGCGCCGGTCGCCCGAGCGAGTCGACCCGCCTGGGCCAGTGCGACGCCCGAAGCATCGGACAGATCGATACCGACCACGATCGGTCCGGTATCGCCCTGGGTGTCGTTTGGCGTTGATGTCCCCATGCCACAAGTGTCGACACAGAAATCGCTGACCGCCAGGGTCGGACGTCCCTGCGCTCGTCAGGCCGGATCCAACGAGCCCTGCCCGCCCCGCGGGTCTCGCACGATCCGGACCAGCCCGATGACACCGAGCAAGACGGTGAGACCGAGGAGTCCGAGCCAATCGGGTGCCCGAGAGATCACGGCGACGAGTGCGCCGGCCACCCAGCCGAGCTCGAGACGAGTCTCGAGGCCGGCGAACGCACGACCACGGCGAGCGTGCGGGGCATCGGTCTGGACGATGCCGTCGAAGGCCCGACGGCCGACACTGCCGGCGAGTCCGATGGCGAAGCCCAGCGCCACCGCCGTCGGCCCGGAGAACCAGACCGCCGCGATGCCGGCAAAGCCGGCGAGACCGACGATGGCACCGTGCAGCATCGGCAGTTCGTCGTGATGCCGTCGCAGTCGTTGGGCGGTGAACGTGCCGAGGAAGCCGCCGATGGCCAGCGCACCGGCAACCGACCCGATGACCCACGCCGGTTGGCCTGATGACTTGAGCACGAAGCCCACGTGGAACACGACGAAACCGGTGGCGAATCGAATGACCGACATGGCACCGGCCGCCATTCGAACCCCTCGCCGGTGCATCTCCTCGGTCTCTTTCTCGGCCGGTAGCGAATGCTCGAGGTGGGGGGCCGGCGCACGGAGTGCTGCCAGCGCCCCGAGGGCATAGGACAGCGCGGCGCAACGGACGGCGAGCGGCGCACCACCGACGCGCAGCATCACGAGCCCGAAGGCTCCGCCGAGCACACCGGCCAGCGAACCGATTCGAGCGAGCTGGGCGTTGCTCGACATCAGGTCGCCACCCTCCCCGACGAGCGACGGCACGATCGAGTTGCGGCCGACGGCGTAGACCTTCGCTCCGACCAGCAGGGCGAAGGCCTCGGGGTAGAACAGCAACGACCGCAGCTGTGTGGACAGGAGCAATGCCACCACGGCTCGGGCCGAGAGCGAGGAGACGAGCACCATGAGGTGCCCACCTCGCACGCGATCGATCATCGGGCCGATCAGCGGGCCGAGAACCGCGAATGGTGCCATGGTCACGGCGAGATAGAGGATGATTCGCGGCCGGGCCGCATCGATCGACACGTTGAAGAACAACGATCCGACCAGCGACAACGCGAAGAGCGACTCGCCGAAACTGTGAAACGCTTGCATGGGAAAGAGCGAACGAACATCCGAGTCACCCTCTCGGGGCACCCGCTTCGCCACGATCCGCCCGGTCACGGTTGGGCCACGACCAATTCGGTGGCAACGTCTGACGGGGCGTCGACCATGGTCACCACCGTTCCGGTGCCGGACGCTGCCGGCTCGACGACGAAGCGGTACTCGAAGGCTGCCGACGAGTCGGCGTCGAGGTAGTACTCGCCATGCAAGATGACGTCGGATTGCTCCATGATCAGTGGCCCGAACGCCACGAGCAGCGACCCTTCGCGCACGGGAAGTCCGGCCACTTCCATCTCGACGGCCTCGGCGAGCTCGTCGATGAAGCGGATGCGGTACTCCTCCTCCAGATCATCGACGACGGCGATCTGGGTCTCGAGGTCGACGCTCTCGGGCTCGAGCACCTCGACGAACACCACCGGATCGGACCAGCGTGCGGTCAGCTCCGCTTCTGAGGCATCGATGAGATGCATCAGGGCGGTTTCGTAGAAGTCAGCGTCTCGCTGCACCGCCTCCTCCGGTGTGTTCTCAACACATGAGGTGGACAAGCCGACGAAGGCAGCCAGCACGAGCAGGATGCGGGCGAGCGGGAATCGCTGAGGTTCGAATGCATGCACGGCAGGCCCCGATCACGTGGACTCGCGCCAGGCTAGGTCGATGGTGGTGCGTTCGAGGGACTGTTGACCCTGGCGGCTGCGGGATCCCTGCCCTTTGATGAGTTCGACGGCCATCTGCTGTTGCACCACGAGGAGATGATCATGGTTGGATTCTCGTACTTCCTACCGGCCGGGCTGACCGATCCGGTTCGATCCCTTGCCGCGTTCGGCGTTCACGAGGGCGCGCCGTCGGACTCGTTCGAGGCCGTTGCCGAGCGGCTCACCGAGGTCGGCTGCAGCGCCTTGCCGATACGGATGCCCGACGGCCAGCTCGGCATCGTCACCGAGCGTGACATCGTCCAAGCGGTTGCGCTCGGCACGACCGACCTGACGGCCGCGGCGATCGCCTCCATGCCGGTGATCGAGATCGACGCCGATCGTTCGATCGACGATGCCGCGGAGATGATGATGGTGTCCGGCGTCCGCCATCTCGTGGTGAACGACGGCGACCGGGTGGGGATCGTGTCGATGCGCGACCTGGTCGACGCGCTGCTCAGCGAGAGTCGCAGCTGAGCGAAGCTCCGCCTGTGTGACAGCTGAGCGAAGCTCCGCCTCGGTGTGACAGCTGAGCGAAGCTCAGCCGTAGGACGGGTGCAGCATCGTCTCGGGGTCGTCTCCGCGGTCGGTGGTGAGCGATGCGAACTCGTCGCGGTAGACCTGGCCCGAGAGCGCGGCGATCGAGGCCATCACCTGTTCGGTGATCGCGGCCTTCGTCTCGGCGTTCGTCGGACGGTCGATCCAGGGTCCGATGTCGATCGGCGAGCCGAACCGGAGTTCGATCCGTCCGCGGAAGGACGGCAGCTTCGAGTCGGGGGCCTGCACCTGCGCCGAGCCGACGATGCCGACGGGGACGATCGGGGCGCCGGTCCTCAACGCGAGGTGCGCAACACCGGAGCGCCCACGAAAGAGTTCGCCGGTTTGGCTGCGGGTGCCTTCGGGGAAGATGCCGACGATCTCGCCGTTCTCGAGACGCCGTTCGGCGCAACGCAGACTTTCGACCAGGCCCTTCCCCGAGCGGTCCACCGGGATCATGCCGGCGGCCGGAAAGAGCCAGCCAGTGGCACGGCCCTGGAGATACTCGGCCTTGCCCAGCATCGACACCTGACGATCGAGGCCGAACATCAACAGGGGCGAGTCGATGAACGAGAGGTGGTTGGCGGCGAGGATGACCGGCCCATCGTCGGGAACGTTGGCGGCGTCGACCAGTTGGGTGTCGAGCCACAGGTGTCGCACCGCCCAGGTGGCGCGTCGTACCGCCCAGTAGTGGCGACCGACTCGATCGAACACCCGGTCGTTTCGCTCCGCTCGCTCGTCTCGCCCCGCCTTCGTGCCAACCCCAACCATCTCGTCCTCCGATGTCGAACCGATGTGTCGAGCCGACGGTAGACCGCTCACGTTTCGCTGTGATGTCGCGGCCATGAACGCTCAACCACCAGCGGCAAGACCGTTGGGGAGAAGGGCCGAGCGAATGGCATCGCCAAGGCCTCTCTGTCTCGGCGAACGCACGCTCAGCTCTCGGCTCATGGCCTCGTGGTCGAAGGTGCCGTTCACGACGAAGACGTCGTGAACCGACCCGCCGATGGTCGCGACGCTCGCAGCCTCCACCGAGACATCGTGATCGGCGAACCATCGACAGATCGCATGCAGCAGCCTCGGCCGGTCGGGAGCCGTGATGCCCACGATGGTCTTGCCCTCGCCCGAACCGATGACCGAGACGTCGACCC
Source organism: uncultured Acidimicrobiales bacterium (assembly GCA_963698395.1). Classification (GTDB taxonomy): domain Bacteria; phylum Actinomycetota; class Acidimicrobiia; order Acidimicrobiales; family SZUA-35; genus JBBQUN01. The sequence continues at coordinate 1,081,494 of CAVOQQ010000001.1, read as the reverse complement.
GCCCGCCGTACGACGCCGCCTCGATCGGTTCGGCGGCCTGATCGGTGGCAAGGTCGGCGGCATCGACTGCGGCGCTGCGTAGCCGCTCCCCGATCCGCTGCCATCGATCGTCGGCGCTCTCGTCCGAAACCTCCCGGCGGACCACCGTCAGGCTGTGCATCGCCAGGTGACTCTCGGTCCAGGTCTGCACCGAGGCCGCCACGACCGACAGGCCTTCTTCTGCCAGGACGAGCGTGGTGTCGGCCAGCAGACCAGGCCGGTCCGGGGCCAAGACCGTGAGTCGATCGGCCTCGCCGCCGTCGACCGGCCGGATGACGACGCGCACCTCGTTGCGTGCGAGCTTCGGGTGAGCCAGCGTGAGATCGGCGGCAAGGACGTCGGCCGGCGCACTCAGGAGCCAATGATGACAGAGCCCTCCGAGTAATCGAGCAACGGTGCGTTTGGGCAGTGTGGTCGCAGACAGCAGCTCGCGGAGCGAGTCGACGGTCGTACCGACCGAAGCCGAGCGATGCCGCTCCCCCTCGACGGCCAACAGGTTGGAGAGCACCTGGGCGAACGAGTCCGGCTCGGTCAACAGCCAGGAGTGCCCACCGGCAGCCACATGGCCGTGCGCCCCGAACGACTGACAGAAGGTGTCGAAGGCCGAGTAGGGAATGACGGTGTCGCGATCGCTCCACAAGACCGTGATGCCGAGGTCGCGTGCCGCCAGCGTTTCCAGGTCGTCGCGTACGTCCGCTCGGCGGGCGAGCCAGGCCGTTCGGGTGACGGCCATGGGATCCCTCAACAGGTTCTCCACCACGTTGGCCGAGAACCGCCGAACATGCGCTCCCCCAGCGGACGGCCACAGCAGCGCCAGTCCGGCCGGAAGCCTGGTGAACCCGACCGGCCGTCCGGTGCGTTGTCCGAAGCGGAACTGGAAGGCCGTCGGATCCCCGACGGAGTTGACCAGCACGAGGCTCGAGACGCAGCTCGGGTTCTCGACGGCCAGTCGGGTTGCCACGCCACCGCCGAAGCTGTGACCCAACACGACGAACGGCTCGGTCTCGCCGATCTCGTCGAGGAACCGGGCCAGCCACTCGGCATGGCCGGTCAAGGAGAGGTCCGACGCTCGGAGACCTGCCGACCCACCGAAGCCCGGCAGCGACGGAGCGATGACTCGACAACCGCGCAACATCAGCTGCTTGAGCGGGCGCAAGTAGGCACGATGATCGAGCCCCCAGCCGTGGATGAAGAGGACCGGCAGTCCCTGCCCTCCCGTGGCGTAGGCAACGGTCCGCCCGTCGATCTCGGTGAGATGCGACGTGAGCCGGTGGGCGTTGCTGTCGACCTGACGGTCGTGTCGACGCCGCTTTCTCGTTGGAGTTTGCACCATCATCAGGCCGACCGTACGCCGTCGCGATTTCTGCCTCTCGTCACGCCGTGTGAACGCTGCGAGAACAACGCCGACGAACATGCTGGACATCGGCCGCTTCGGAGTCACCGCGGCGTCAGAAAGCGGACAGCGGGCGAGAACCTCGGGTTCACGAGGATGGAACCTCGGCGCAATTGGTGCTTCGTAGCGTCGCCATCCATGACTTCCGTTCACGTTTCGTCACCCAGTGCCCCTCGCCGATGGCTTCCGATCGCTGCGCTCGTCCTTCTCCTTGCCGGCTGCGGTGGCTCGGAATCTGACGACGCATCGTCGAGCGACGGAGCCACCACGGCCGAATCGGCCTCCACCGAGGAAACCGTCGCCGAAGACACCGGCACGGACGAAGGTGCGACCGGTGACACCGACGCCCCCAAGCTCGCCATCGTCTACTCCGCCGACTGGTTCGACGGCTCGTGGGGCGAGGCGGCCTACGACGGCGCCAACGCGCTCGAAGCCGCCGGCGCCGTCTCGCGAGATCGCGCTCAGCGAGAACGTGCCGCCGGGAGCCGAGGCCGAGCGGGCGCTGCGGGCCTACGCCGAGGACGGCTTCAACCCGATCATCGCCCACTCGTTCGACTACGGCGACGACGTGAAGAAGGTCGCAGCCGACTTCCCCGACACGATCTTCGTCTACGCCGGCGGGTTCGGCGACGTCGCCGGCAACGTCGGCGACTACGACCAGCCCTTCTACCAGGCGGCCTACCTCGAGGGCATCCTCGCGGCAGGCGCCACCGACGAGGGCGCTGTCGCCGGGGCCGGCGGGTTCGAGATCCCGGCCTGCTACTCGATGTACGAAGCCTTCCTGGCCGGGGCGAAGGAGATTCGTCCCGACACCGACCGGCAGCTTCATCGCCATCGGCGACTGGTATGACGTGCAGCTGGCGAAGGAGGCGGCGCTGAGCCAGGCCGAGTCCGGCGCCACGATGTTCATCGGCTGCGGTCAGGGCCCGACCTTCGGCCAGATCGAGGCGGCCAACGACGTCGGCGGCGTCTCGAGCGGCTACGTCGGCGACATGTCCGATGTCGGCGACTCGGTCCTCGCGTCGTTCGACTGGAACCTCGAGGCGGTCTTCGAGCTCATGGTGGCCGACGTCGCCGCCGGCAAGACCGAAGCCCAGTACTACAGCGTGCCACTGGCCGACGGCGGCATGAGCATCGTCATCGATCCGGCCGACGCCGACTCGATCTCGGCCGATGCCATGGCCGTCTACGACGAACGGCTCGCCGAGATCGAGGCCGGCTCGTTCGAGGTGCCGTTCGTTCCCGAGCGGAGCTGAACGTGTCGGTGATCGACTCGATCCAACGTTGCTGGGTCGGCACGGCTCGGCCTCGTTCCGATGCCGTCGAGATGCGCTCGATTCGAAAGCGCTTCGGTGGGACGACGGCATTGAGCGGGGTCGATCTGACCCTGCGACGGGGCGAGATCCACGCGGTGCTCGGTTCGAACGGAGCAGGCAAGTCGACGTTGATGAAGATCCTCGTCGGTCTGGAGAAGCCCGACGACGGGACGCGTCCGCCTGCTCGGCGAGCCGATCGATCGATTCGAACCGGGACCATCCGAGCCCGTGGCGTCGCCATGGTGCAGCAGCACTTCACGCTCGTGCCGACGCTCACCGCCGGTGAGAACCTGGTGCTGGCTCGGCCGACGAGCCGCCGACTGCCCGGTCGTGACGACTGCCGGGCTCGCCTCGCCGCTCTGGTCGAACGATACGGCCTCGACGTACGCGACGACGTGCCGGCCGGCGAGCTGTCGGTCGGCGAACAACAGCGGCTCGAGCTGCTGAGGGCGCTCGACGCCGACGCCCAGGTGCTCCTGCTCGACGAACCCACCGCCGTGCTCACCGATGCCGAGGCCGCCGGACTCCTCGCCGTGTGCCGGTCGCTGGCCGACGACGGTCGGGCCATCGCCTTCATCACGCACCGTCTGGCCGAGGTCTTCGACGGCTGCGATCGGGTGAGCGTGCTCGCGAGAAGGCGAGGGCGTCATCGTCGACCAACCGGTCAGCGATCACGATCGGTCCGATCTCGCCTCGGCGATGATCGGGGCGACGGCGACCGGCACGTTCACCAAGCGATCGGGCCGTGCGCATCCGCTCGGGCCCGTTCGGCTGTCGCTGCGGGACGTGGCCTCGACGTCGCTCCGAGGGATCGACCTCGACGTTCGGGGCGGCGAGATCGTCGGCATCGCCGGCGTCGACGGCAACGGGCAGGCGGACCTCGAGGCGCTGCTGTCGGGCGAGGCAGTCGCCGAACCGTGGCTCGGTGCACATCGATGGTCAGATCATGGCGGTCGCCGAACCCCGTGCCCGGCTCGATTTCGGGGTCGCCTACGTGCCCTCCGATCGGTATCCGGTGGGGTCTGGTGCGCCCGATGGCCTTGGCCGACAACCTCGAACTGGGACGAGTGCCCCGGTATCGCAAGCCACGACGACGAGCGCCACCTACAGGCCCGGGAGGCCCTGTTCCACTGGAACGTCCGCAGCGCCGGCCCGGCAGCCGAGCGCGTCGAGCTTGTCCGGCGGCAACGCCCAGAAGCTGGTGCTGGCGCGAGAACTCGACGGCGAGCCCGGTGTCGTTCTCGCCTGCTATCCGACCAGAGGCCTCGATCCCGATGCCGCCGACGTCGTCGCTCAGCGCCTCGTCGAGCGCGCCGTGCAGGGGGCGGGTGTCCTTTGGATCGGTGCCGAACTCGACGAGCTGTTCGCCGTCGCCGACCGTCTGTTCGTGATGTCCGATGGCGAACTCGTCGGCCCGTTCGCCGCCCCCTTCGATCGGCTTTCGATCGGGCTGGCCATGGCGGGTGACTCGGTCGAACCCCTGGTCGACCTGACCGGGCAGCCGACGATCTCGACGGCAACCCGGTCATGACGTCGCTCGAGTCGGTTGCCTCCGAGATCGACGAGGCGGCCGAGGTCGCAACGCCACCGCGGAGGCATCGCCACCGAACACCGGAGACCCCCCGACGAACGATCAGGCCCTCCCCTGCGGCCCTCGTGCCGCTCGTCTCGTTGGTGTGCGCCCTGCTGATCGGGGCCGTCGCCATCGTTGCCGAGGGAGCGAACCCGCTCGAGGTCTACCGCAGCGTCGCCGCCGGTGTCTTCGTCGATCAGCGTGGCCTGAGCGACACGGCCACCTCGGCAACCCCACTGATCTTCATCGCCCTGGGCTATGCGCTGGCCTATCGAGCACGAGTGTTCACGATCGGTGCCGAAGGCCAATACCTGCTGGGAGCGATCGTGTCGGTCGGCCTGGTGACCGCCGATGGCGTGCGTGACCTCCCCGGCCCGCTGCTGATCGTGCTCGGGGTGACGAGCGGCGCCATCGCCGGTGCGGCGTGGGGCGGGATCACCGGGGTGCTGTGGACTCGCTTCGGCGCCAGCATCGTCATCTCCTCACTCATGCTGGTCTACATCGCTCAGGCGCTGCTGCAGTGGGCGATTCGCGTGCCGATCCGAGATCCTGACTCCTTCGTGCCCGCCAGTCGCCAGCTGGGCAACGCACAACTCGGCGCTCTGCCGTTCCTCGGCACACATCTCGGCTTCGTCGTTGCGGTGGCCAGTGGCCCACTGCTGGCCTGGCTGTTCGCTCGGCATCGCGTGGGCTACCGAGTGTCGGTGCTCGGCCACAATCCGACGGCACTCGATGCCAACGAAGTGGCCTCACGCCGTGTGGTGATGCTGGTCGTCCTGGTCGCCGGCGGCCTCGCCGGGCTGGCAGGTTTCTTCGAGATGTCCGGTGTCACGGGACGCCTCGGCAGCTCGGCCAGCCTCGGACTCGGCTTCACCGGCATCATCGTCGCCCTGCTCGGCCGGCTCCACCCGATCGGTGTGGTCGTTGCCGGGTTCGCCATCGCCGCCCTCGACATCGGCTTCGAGGTGTCGGCCCGGAGCCATGATCTGCCGTCGTCGCTCGTCGGAGTGATCCAGGCCTTGGTCGTGGTCTTCGTCGTAGCCGGCGATGCCCTGGCCATCCGTTTCGCCGGAGACACCCAATGACCACGATCCTCACCGCCGCCACGATTGCTGCCGCACTCCGGCTCTCGATTCCGGTTGCGCTCGCTGCGCTCGGCGCGGTCGTGAGTGAACGAAGCGGCGTGCTCAACCTCGGTGTCGAAGGCATGATGCTCAGCGGGGCGTTCGCCGCCTACTCCGCAGCCGAGGCGACCGGCTCGCCCTGGTTCGGACTCCTCGCCGGCACGGCGGTCGGCGCCCTCGCCGGCCTGCTCCTCGTGTTGTTCGTCGTGATCGGCCGCTCGAACCAGATCGTCACCGGCATCGCCTTCACGCTGCTCGCCAGCTATCTCACCACCTACCTCTTCCAGCGCAACTACGCGATCGGACAGGTGCCGCCTCGTCTCAACCGGATCGGCCTCGTTGCCCTCGTGGTGATGACGGCCGTCTTGGTGGCGGCGGTCTACTTCCTCCTGCAACGCACCACCTTCGGCCTGGCGCTCGGTGCCGTCGGCGAGTCGCCCGAAGCCGCTGACGCCCTCGGCTTCGACGTCGTGCGGATCCGAGCGATCGCCTCGGTGATCGGTGGCGCCTTCGCCGGGCTCGGCGGGGCGGCGTTGGTCTGCGGTCCACTCGGACTGTTCATCGAGAACGTGACCGGTGGTCGAGGCTGGGTGGCGCTCGCACTGGTGGTGTTCTCGGGCTGGAAGACCCTTCCGGTCATCGTCGGTGCGTTCCTCTTCGGGCTCTCCGACGCCGTCCAGCTCCGCCTACAGGGAACGCAGTCGGCGATCCCCTACGAGTTCTTCCTCGCACTGCCGTACCTTCTCACCCTGCTCGCCCTCGTCCTCCGGGCCCGGGCGAGCAGGACTCCCTCCGCCCTCGGCGTTGCGTTCGTGCGCGGCGCACACTGAACAGGATCATCATGACGATTCCTTCCATCGACCTCGCTCCCTTCGCAACCGGCACGGCCCTGCCGAACGTCGAGGCCGCAACGACGGCCGCCGTGATCGACCGGGCGCTCTGCGAAACCGGCTTCCTCCTGGTCCGCGGCCACGGCGTCGACGCCGACGTCAAGTCGCAGTTCTTCGACGCCATGAAGGAGTTCTTCGCCCAGCCCATCGAGGCGAAGGAGGCGCTGGCCATCGGCAACAGCGACTGCCACCGGGGCTACGTCGGCTTCGCTTCCGAGACGCTCGAGGGTGCGATCGCCGGCGAGGAGCGCATCGGTGAAGTGTTGGCCGGCGACATGAAGGAAACGCTCGACACCGGCACCGAACAGGGGCCGGACCATCCCGAGGTCCGTGCCGGCACTCCCCTGCACGGACCCAATCAACTGCCCGATCTGCCCGGATTCCGAGAGGCCTGGGACCGGTACCGAGCGGCGGTGGTGGAGACGGCGTTGCGGGTGCAGCGTGCACTGGCCATGGCGCTGGGACTCGATCCGATGATCTTCGAGAACATGCCGGGCGAGACGATGTTCCACCTTCGCCTGATCCACTACCCACCGATGGAACGGCTGACACCGGAACCCGGGCAGCTCGGCTGCGGGGCCCACACCGACTACGGCACGCTCACGGTGCTGGGCGACGACGGCGTCGGCGGGCTCCAGGTGCGACTGCGATCGGGCGAGTGGATCGACATCACCATCCCCGACGACCATCTCGTGGTGAACCTCGGCGATCTCATGGCGATCTGGACCAACGACCGATGGGTCTCGAATCCTCATCGAGTCGTCAACCCGCCGGCGACCGACCGCTACTCCGTCCCGTTGTTCGTGACGCCCCCGTTCCATCTGAGGATCGAGACCCTCCCGACGTGCCGCACCGAGCCGCTGCGCCACGAGACGATGGTCTCCGGTCCCTACCTGCTCTCGCGATTCGACGGTACCCACAGCTACCGCAACGATCTCCTCGATGAGCACAACCGATCCTGACGGAGCGCCTCCACCCCGACCATCGTCGACGGACCGCTTCAGCATTCGCGGCCGACTCATGCAAACGCCGGCAGCGGATCGACTCGAGGTTCGGCCGACCGCGTTGATCCAGGTGGGGGCCGAGGGCGTCATCGAGTCCGTCACCGACGACGCCACGGCGCCGGTCGACTTCGACCTGGGCCCCGACGTGGTGATCATGCCTGGCCTGATCGATACCCATGTGCACGCACCGCAGTGGCCACAAACGGGGACCGGTCTCGATCTCGATCTCGAGCGTTGGCTCCTGGAGTACACCCTGCCCCTCGAGCGCCGCTACCGAGATCTCGGGTTTGCCGCACGGGTCTGGGACGATCTGGTGCCGACCCTCATCGCTGGTGGGACGACGACCGCGGTCTACTACGGCACGATCGACATCGACGCCACGACACTGCTCGCCGAGGCCTGTCACCGCCACGGACAGCGCGCGTTCGTCGGCCGCGTCGCCATGGACCATCCCGTCGGAACCCCCGAGTGGTACCGCGATGCCTCGCCGTCTGCGGCGATCGACGCCAGCCTGCGTTCGATCGATGCCATCGATGCGCTGGCGACTGCGCTGGTGCGACCGATCCTCACGCCTCGGTTCGCGCCGGCGTGCACCGATGCGCTCTTGCAGGGGATGGGCGAGCTCGCCACCGCCAACGGTGTTGCCGTGCAGACGCATTGCAGCGAGAGCGACTGGGAACACCGGTATGCGCTCGAACGGTTCGGCACGACGGACACGATGGCCCTCGACCGCTTCGGACTCCTGCGCGACCGAACGGTCTTGGCTCATTGCGGCCATGTCGACGATGCCGATCTCGCCGTCATGCGTGACCGCAACGCGGGCATCGCCCACTGCCCGCTGTCCAACGCCTACTTCGGCGACGCCGTGTTACCGGTGCGACATTCGATCGAAGCAGGGGTGCGAGTCGGACTCGGGTCCGATCTGGCCGGAGGATTCGAACCGTGCATCCTGGCGCAGGCCTCGAAGGCCGTGACGGCATCACGCATGCTCCAGTCGGGAACCGATCCGACCCAGACGGCGGCGACACGCGGGCGAAGCGAGAGCTCGATCGACAGCGTCACCGCCTTCTGGATGGCGACGGCAGGTGGGGCCCAGCTCCTCCAGGAGCCGACCGGGCTCATCGAGCCGGGACGCCCCTTCGATGCGTTCACGATCGATCTCGGTGCGGCCAACGAACGTCGTTCGTCCGGGCTTCGCTGGTGGCCGGAGCTCGACGACCACCGGCGGGTGTTCGAGAAGATCGTGAACACCGCGCGGCCGAGCGACATCGGGTCGGTGTGGATCGATGGGCGTCTGGTCAAGGCCGGTGCGTAGGATGCCCACCGACCCAAGGAGTCACGCCAATGAACGCATCAGCAACGCAGGGTTCGGCCAGCATCCGCATCGCAGCCTCCCCCGAGTCCGTCTTCGCTCACCTGACCGACCTCGAGAAACTGCCGCTGCTCAGCCCGGAGAACGTCCGCTGCGAGTTCCTCGATGACGCCACCGCCGTTGCGGTCGGCGCCCGGTTCCGGGGCCATAACAAGTCCGGCGACTACGAGTGGCACGCGGATTGCGTCGTGACGGCCTTCGAGCCGAACACCTACTTTGCCTACGAAGTGCCGCCGAAGTACGAGCACGCCACCGTCTGGAGCTACCGGATCGAGCCCGACGGCGATGGTTGCGTCGTCACCGAGTCCTTCGATGCTCCGCTCCTCGCCCTGCCCGACATCTACCCCGGGAAGATCGAAGGCCGCCGAGACAACCTCGAGCGGGCCTGTGCGACCACGCTTGCCAACTTGAAGGCAACGATCGAATCGGGCAACTGACGACGGGGCGGTCGCCGGGGTCAGCTCCGCAGTTGGCGGCGGGCTTTCGATGCTCCGGTGTCGAGGAAATCGACGATGACACCGGCCATCTCCTCGCTGCGGGTGAACAGGAACAGGTGCCCTCCGCCCTCGACGACGTGCAGACGCGCATCGGGGATCCGGCTCGCCAACAATCGACCATTGGCGAGCCGAACGATCGGGTCGTCGTCACCGGCCAGCACCAACGTCCGCTGCGGCAGACGATGGAGCCACGGCAGGCTCGTCCAACGCTGGATCGCGCTCAGCTGATAGAGATAGCCGAGCTGGCTCGGAGGCCGTGCCGCTCGCTGCTTGGCGTGCTCATCGAGCAGTTCGGGATGCGAGCGAATGGCGCCGCCATAGAGCGTCGGAGCAATGCGCTTGAGGTACTCCGGGGAGTAGTACCGGGCAGGCGACATGAGGGTGGCCACTGCCGCCGGGCGACCGGGAATGCTGGTGACGCCCGGCATCGTCGCCGTGAGGATCAGCCGATGCACCACTTCGGGGTGCCGCCGGGCCAACTCCTGGGCCAGCGCACCACCCCAACTGAGGCCGAGCACGTCCACTCGGTCGTGCCCGAGCTCGTCGACCAGGCCGGCCACGGTCGCGGCCAGGCTCCGCATCGAGAACGGCATGAGTCGACCGGGGCTGCCGCCGACCCCGGGCGCATCGAAGGCGATGGTCTCGCGGTCGGTGAGATGACGACGCAACGGACCGAAGAGGTCACCCGTCGCGCCGATGCCGTTGATCAGCAGGAGCGGTCGGCCGACACCGGGGTTCTCCACGGTGACGCGAAGCCGCTGCAACCCCACCGAGACGGTGGAGGACTTGGTTCGGATCCTGGCGTCAACAGTCGGCACAGGGGCCAGTCAATCGCCTCGGCCAGCGGAAGCGACACACGATCCGACCGGTGAAACGGCTCATCGCAGCACGTAGGCGCCGGGGGCCGGCATCAGCACCTCGTGGGTCTCGCTGCCGGGCACCTTGGGTGCGCTCACCTTGCGTCCGCCCTGGGCGACGAGCCACTTCGCCCAGTGGTCCCACCAGCTGCCCTGGTGTTCCACGGCAGCGGCTCGCCACGCTTCGGGCGATTCGGCGGCATCGGTGTTGAGGTAGTACTTGCCCTTCGGGTTCCCGGCTGGATTCACCAGTGCCTGGATGTGACCTTGCGAACTCAGGACGAACTCCGATTCGCCGCCCAGGAGGTTGACGGTCTCGTAGCACGCCTCCCACGGGGTGATGTGGTCGGTGACCGCACCGACGACGAAGCTCGGACAGGTGATCGCACCGAGATCGATCGGCGTATCGAGCACCGAGACCTCTCCCGGCTTGGTCATGGCATTGTCTCGGGCCATGGCCATGAAATCGGCGTGCAGTCCGGCGGGAAGGTTGGTGGTGTCGCCGTTCCAGGCCAGCACGTCGAACGCCGGCGGGTTCTTGCCCATCAGGTAGTTGTTGACCACGTAGTTCCAGACCAGATCGTTCGGTCGCAGCCAGGCGAAGATGCGACTCAGGTCTTCACCTTTCAACACGCCCTGGCGTCTGGCTGCGCCGCGTGGCCGCCTCGATCACGGGTTGCGAGATCATCGTGCCCATCGTCGACGGCACGTCCCAGTCGATGATCGTGACGAGGAAGCTCGCCGAACGAACACGGGTGTCGCCGATCGCCGCGAGATGGCCGAGCACACCGGCCATCGTGATGCCACCGGCGCAAACGCCGAGCATGTTCAGATCGTCGACCCCGGTGATGTCGAGCGTGGCGTCGATGGCCTCGAGAATCGCGGCGGCATAGGTGTCGAGGTTCCAGTCGCGATGCTCGGGACCGGGATTGCGCCAACTGATCGAGAAGACCTGGTTGCCCTGGCCGACGAGGTGCTCGAACAGGCTGCGACCCGGCGCGAGGTCGAGGATGTAGTACTTGTTGATCTGCGGCGGGACCACGAGCATCGGGCGTTCGTAGACCCTGGCCGTGGTCGGCGTCGTACTGGATGAGTTCGAGCACCTCGTTGCGGAAGACGACCGAACCGGGCGTGGCGGCCACCGTGTCGCCGGGCGTGAACGGTCGACTGTCGACCATCGACGGCATGCCGCCGTTGGCCTTGAGGTCGTGCAGTGCGTGGCGAGTTCCGTCGACGAGGCTGCGGCCCTTGGTGCGACGTGCCTCCTTCAGTGCCGCCGGATTGCCGAGCAGGGTGTTCGTCGGCGCCACGGCATCGGTGGCGAGATTGGCCAGGAACTCGGTGCGCAGACGCGACTTCGGATCCATCTCGAGGTCGGCAACCAGACCATGGACCTGCTCGTCGAAGGCGAGATAGGACTGACCGAAGCGGCGGTAGAGCGGGTTGGCCGACCACGCCTCATCGGCGAATCGCCGATCCTTGGCATCGGGAGTGATCGTCGAGCGACCGGCGAGAATTCGAGCCTGCTCCCATCCGAGCTTGGCCACGTGCTTGGCGAGCACCTGCGGCTGCTTGACCGCCGTCTCGACGAAGCGCCCGGCGGCAGCGGCCACCTGCTCGGGCTGCAACCCGGTCGGCATCGTGCTCGTCACGGCATCGACGGTTGCCGTGATCAGTTCGCGATCGGTCTGTTCGCGGCTGCCCGGTCTGGTCATTCTCGGCTCGTCGTGTGGCCATGCGTCATCCCCGTGGCGGGTGCACACCTGGCGCCTCGCAATATTGAACAAGTCAACCATTTTTGTATCTGAATTGTCAATATTGAAATGGACATCTATTTTTCTTCGCGCTACACCAGGGCGGTGATGACCGAACCGAAACGCCAAGCAACGGCATCGCCGTCGACGGACGTCGAGACATCCGCTCGCTCGGTGCACGCTCGCCGTGCGGGCGCGCCCGACACCCGTGTCGACGAAGGCGCCGGCTATCCCCGCAAACGCCGCCAAACTCGACGCCGCCTGCTCAACGCCGGCACCGCCGTGTTGGCCGAGCGGGGTCCCGGGCACACCACGGCGGCCCAGGTGGCGAAGTCGGCGGGGGTCGCCATCGGCACCTTCTACAACCACTTCCCGACCATCGACGACCTCATCGTCGCGATCGCCCACGACCTCGGCCGGGGCGTCGAGATCAGCAACGACACACTCACCGAGATCGAGCACGATCCCGCTCGACGCGTGGCCATCGGCGTCTTCCAACTCCTCGACATGGCCGAAAACGCCCCGGCGGCCGCCGCTGCCTTCGCCAGTCTGGCGGCGGCACTTCCCGACTTCCGCACCCGGGTCCGGGGCGTGGTCGGACAGGCCATCGCCGACGGTGTCGCTGCCGGCCGCTTCGACGTGGTGCCCGGTCCCGCAGCCACCAACGCCGTCCTCGGCACCTCGCTACAGTCGGTCCGCTCCCGTCTCCTCGACGAGACGACGGCCGACGACGCACCCGAGGTCGCCCGGCTCGTCCTCCGCTTGCTCGGCACCGACCCGTCCGAGATCGACGCGATCGTCGAGCAGTCCTCCACATCGGCGCGAGGGGAACGAGTGGTCTGAGCGTCGCGAGCCCGAGTGTCCGGCGAACACCGGGGCGAGGGGCGATCGCAACCGAACGCCGATCTACACTTCAGGGTGGTGAGCGACCCCGACGACCCAACCGGAGCGCCCGCGGCTCGTCCTGCGGTGTTTCGGCACAGTGGACTCCTCGGCACCGTCGTGGAGATCCGGCTGATGGTGAACGACCACCACGGCCCCGACCACCCCACCAGTCCCGAGGCGCTCGCTCAGCTCATCATCGAGGAGGTCGAACGACTCGAACTCGTCTTCAGCGCGTTCGATCCGGCAAGCGAGTTCCACCGCTGGCGCGCCGGTGCCCTCACGACCACCGGAACGGCCTTCGCCGATCTTCTCGGCCTTGCGCTCGATTGGCAGCACCGGTCCGATGGCGGTTTCAACCCGATGACGGGCGAACTGTCGGCCCGCTGGGAGCAGGCTGCAACCGACGGCCGGTCGCCGAGCAAGCAGGAGATGCTCCAACTCGCCAACCGCATTCGGGCGCCCCGCTACGAGATGGTCGACGGCGTGCCCGTCGCCATCGGTGATTGCTCGCTGATGAACCTGCATGCGATCGCGAAGGGATACATCGTCGATCGAGCGATCGACCGGGTGTCGCAACGGCTCGACGATCGCGAGGGCTGGTGGGTCTCGGTGAATGCCGGCGGCGATCTCGCCCACCGCGGGTTCGGCGGTCTCGCCGTCGGGATCGAGAACCCGCATCGGCCCTACGACAACGAACCCCCGCTCACCACGCTGACGTTGTCGAACGCCGCCATCGCCACGAGTGGCTCGGCCCGACGAGGCTTCCGTGTCGGCCACCGATGGCACGGGCATGTCATCGACCCCCGCTCGGGATGGCCCGTGGAGTCGATCGCCTCGATCAGCGTGATCGGGCCCGATGCTGCGACGGCCGACGTGGTGGCGACCGCCGCCGGCGTCCGGTCACCGTCGCAAGCGGTGGCGTTCGTCGAAGGCATCGACGGGCTCGAGGCGCTGATCGTCGACGTCGACCGACACGTGCGTCAGACCTCGGGTTGGCCGGCGCCGGCGGCGGTCAGCCCAGCGTCACCAACATGAGGGCGACGGAGATCGCACCGCCGAGCAGCGCAACCGTCAACGCCGAGCGGCGCCGCTTGCGCAGGTAGAACTGCATCACGAGCCCGGTCACGGCGATCAACACCAGGAAGCCGGCGGCGACGTCGATGACCCAACGCCAGGCGCTGTCGGCATCGCGACCCTTGTGCAGATCGTTCATCACGGCCACGAGACCTTGCTGCGTGACCGTCAGATCGTAGGTTCCGCTCACGAGTTCGAAGTTGAGATCGGCCGAATAGCCGGGGTTCGCAAAGACGATGACACCGCTCGCCGTCGCGCCCGAACCGGTGCTCGAAAAGCTGTCGACCTCGCCCTTGACGTTGTAGGTCGAGCGCACGTATTCGGCGATCGGCAACCAGTTGACCGAACCGTCCGTCCCCGTGGCAGCGAAGGGGAAGGTGCCGGATTCGACTGTCTGTGATTCTTCGTCGCCGAAGGCCCAGGTCGGATGGTTCAAGGTGATGCCGGTGATGGCGAAGAACAGCACGATCAGCAGAGCGATCATGCTCGTGTAGACGTGGAGCCATCGAGCGAGCCGGTGCGTGGTGTTGCGACGCGCCGGCCGGTTCCGGCGAAGCTGCCTCAGCGTCTCCTGCCGACTGGCGACGATCGGCGGCGCTGCTCCAACCGGCGGCGTTGCTCCAACCGGCGGCGCTGCCGTGCCCGACTCGGCGGTTCGAACGGAGTACGGGGTCTCGGTTCCCGACATGTCATTCACACCGAGAGTGTGGCCGATGCGGCGGTGAGTTCACCGTTGGGCGTCAGCTCGATGCTGAACCCCGCATCGGAGACGATGATCGACTCGCTGATCAGCTCGTACGGGCCATGCTCGCGAGAGGCTTCGATGTTGAGCAGGTAGTCACCCTGTGCCACCGGGTTGCCGTCGTCGTCGGTCCCATCCCAGGCCACGCGATAGCTGCCGGCCACCCGGGTGGCGCCGGAGACCGACGCATCGAACGACTCCCCGGTTGCCCCGGACCAGCGCTGGAGATGCTCGAGGTACTTGGCGCCCTTGCTCGACTGTTCGTACCACAGGCTCACCGTCTTCACGACGTTGCCGCTGGTGTCCTCGACCCAGACGGCGATGTACGGGTTGAGAATCCGACCCGAGCCCGATGCCTCATAGGTGAAGTCCACCACCACTTCGGCCCCTACCGGAAAGACGGCGCCGCTCTCGGCCGTCGTGGTGGCGGCCGATCCGTCGACGACGGTGGTGGTGCCGTCGATCGTGGTGATGGTGGTGTCGGTCCCGGGGGTTTCCGTCGAGCCGGCGCCGGTGTTGGTGTCGGGATCGGCCGTGGTGCCGTTGTCCGCTGTCGCGAATGTCGCCTGATCGTTGTTGGAACAAGCGACGAGCGGGAGCGTGAGCATGGCGCCGGCGGCAGCCGAGCGGATGACCGCCGATCGTGCGGCGGAGGTCCGCTTCAGGGCTTCGAGATAGCGAGACCGCTGACGAGGAGACGTAACTCGGGAAGTCATGTCGGCCAAGCTAGGGACGAAAACTGAGAGCCACCTGTGAACTGGCCAGGATGCCGCCGAGAGAGCCACATGTCACGGGCCACGATCAGGCCCCGATCGGGACATGACCTAGCGTGGAGTCGATGGCAACCCGTGTTCTGGTGCTTCCCGGCTATGCGACCTCGGATCAATCCACCCAACTCATCCGTTCGTCGCTGGCGCTTCGCGGCCATCCTGCTCATCGATGGCAGCTCGGCCGCAACGAGGGTCCGAGCGAGGAGACGACCCGAGCGCTGTCCGCTCGCCTCCGAGAACTGCACCGACGTGACGGCCGACCGGTTGCCCTGGTCGGGTGGAGCCTGGGCGGTCTGTACGCACACTGGCTGGCCAGAGCGACGCCTCATCTCGTCCACAGCGTGACCACCCTCGGCAGTCCGCTACGCGCCGACGAGCGACCCCCGCCGACGCTCGGCGTCCCGACCACCTCCGTCTACACCCGTTCCGACCGGATCGTGCCCTGGCGGCGATCGCTGGTCGACGACACCGCTCATCGAAGCGAGAACGTCGAAGTTCGTGGCTCCCACCTCACCCTGGGCATCGATCCCGCGGTCCTGTTCCTCATCAACGACCGAGTGCGACAAGACCCCGCTGACTGGCAGCCGTTCAGACCACCGTTCGCGCTCCAACTGGCCTTTCCGAGAGCCTCGGACCGCCCCTCGTCTTCTTGAAACCTCGGTGTTTGGCTAGCGTGCACCAACGCCAGATCAACCAGGGGGAACGCCATGACGGAAACGACCGAACCAGGCCGCAACACGACCGAGATCGAGGGAAAGGTCATCGTCGTCACCGGCGCAGGCTCCGGGATCGGTCGATCGCTCGCCCGGCGCTTCGCAGCGAACGGGGCGAGCGTCGTCGTCTGCGCCGATCTCCACGGTGACCAGGCGGCGGAGACCGCCGCGATGATCATGGCCGACACGGCAACGACGGCCACGTCGCTGGCCATCGATGTCGCCGACGAGGCAGCCATCGAGCGCCTGGTCGTCGACACACACACGAAGCACGGAACGATCGACATCTTCGTGTCCAACGCCGGCTACGGCCTCGCCGGCGGTCTCGAACTCCCCACCGATGAATGGGAACGGATGATGGCGGTGCACACCTGGTCCCACCTCGCCGCCGCACGGGCGGTCGTCCCGAGCATGATCGAGCAGGGAGGCGGCTACCTCCTCAACACCGCGTCGGCCGCCGGGCTCCTCACCCAGATCGACTCGGGCCCTTACGCCGTGTCCAAGCACGCGGCCGTCGCCTTCGCCGAGTGGGTCTCGATCAACTACGGCGACGACGGCATCGGCGTCTCGGTGCTGTGCCCGCAGGCCGTGCGAACCAACATCCTCGGCCCCCGGCTGGCCAAGGGTGGCGGGCGCCAGGCCGCCGGTGACGGCATTCTCGAACCCGACGACGTGGCCGACGCGTGCATCGACGCCATGAGAACCGGCCGATTTCTGGTCCTCCCCCACGCCGAAGTGGCCACGTACTTCACCAGAAAAGCCACCGACTACGATCGCTGGCTTGCCGGAATGCGCCGCTTCCGTCGACGTCTCCGCAGCCGCTGACACCGCCGTTGTCGAGCCCTTTCGCCCCGAGGAGACCCGCTATCGGGATCTGGCGAACCAGCAGGCGGTGCGCCCATGACCTCAAGGGGCCGCTGCATCAGATCTCGAGCGTGGTCGAATTCATACGGGAGGGCATCGACGAGACCGGCGTCGTGCCCGACCTCGAACACCATCTCACGCCGAATCGACGAGCGCGTCGCCCGGCTGAGCGCTCGGGTCACCGCCGTCTTCCGATACCTCCAGGCCGGGACCTCGAACGAGCCGATGGTCCCGATCGATCTCGACCGACTCGTCGCAGACGTCGCCGCCACGGCGCCGACTTCC
The DNA here is from genome assembly GCA_963698395.1 of uncultured Acidimicrobiales bacterium. Classification (GTDB taxonomy): domain Bacteria; phylum Actinomycetota; class Acidimicrobiia; order Acidimicrobiales; family SZUA-35; genus JBBQUN01. The sequence continues at coordinate 1,064,342 of CAVOQQ010000001.1, read as the reverse complement.
GGGTCACCCTGCCGGTCGGCTGATGCTGTTGGCCCGTTGCCGGGAGGCCACCACGGCGAACTCCGGCCGAGCGCGTAACCTGATCCGGTGACCGAGGCACCCCCAGCGTGGCATCGCCGCAGCATCGTTCTCACCGGATTCATGGGCACGGGCAAGACCACGGTCGGACGCCTGTTGGCCGAACGACTCGGCTTCGATTTCGTCGACACCGATGCGATCATCGAGGACCGGCATGGTCCGATCGAGGTCATCTTCGCCGAGCAGGGCGAGGCGGCCTTCCGGACGATCGAACAGCAGGTGGCCGACGAGCTCGCCGACCGTGAGCAGCTGGTCATCGCCACCGGCGGACGCATGATGCTCGACGATGCCAACGTGGCCTCGCTCAGTCGAAACGGGCGAGTCTTCTGTCTCGTCACCACCGCCGACGACATCCTCGAGCGGGTGACCGCCGACCGAGCGAGAGTCGAACGGCCACTCCTCGCCGTCGCCGACCCGGGGCAACGAGTTGCCGAACTGCTCGAGGAACGGGCGCCGGCCTACCGCCGGTTCGCACAGGTCTCCACCCTCGGCCGACCGCCCACCGACATCGCGGACGAGCTGGCGGCGTTGGCAACCACCACGCCCGAACGAGTCGACCTCGACCCGAGCGGTCATCGTGCCTGGGTGGTCGGCGCCGCCCTCCTCCCGCTGCTGCGTGACCTCGCCGGCATCCATGGTCCGATCGTCATCGTTGCCGACACCTCGGCCTCGGGACTGCTACCGCAATGCCCGGCTCCCGATCTGCTCATCATGCTTCGCCCCGAGATCGAGCAAGCCGATCAGGTCATCGCCACCGAACTGGCAGCCATCACGAACCCCCGAGCCGCCACCATCGTCTCCGTCGGTCGCCGTGCCACGTTCGAAGCCGCTGACTTCGCCGCACGCCGGCTGCCCGACATCGCCGCCATCGTCCATTGCCCGACCGGACTCGACCTGCCCGATCTGCCGGGCCTCGGCGTCATCGACGTTGCCGTGCTCCAGAGCCCGGACACAGTTGGCCATCCGAGCGCACTCATCGCTCGAACCGTGCAGGCCATTCGCTCGACGACAATCGGCTGAAGCTGCCGAGCCACGGCGATCCGGTGAGCTCGCCGTCACCCGCCCTCACCGGTCGCCTCCTTTGACGCCACCGCACAGCGCCGCCAGACTCGCCCCATGAGCATCGAACCGCTGAGCAAGCAGTACCTGACCGTCAAGGGTAAGCAGATGGCCTACCACGACGTCGGTACCGGCGATCCGGTCGTGTTCCTGCATGGCAACCCGACCTCGTCGTATCTCTGGCGTGACATCGTTCCTCATGTGTCGGGAATGGCCCGATGCATCGTGCCCGACCTGATCGGCCAGGGCGATTCCGACAAGCTCGACGACACCGGTCCAGATTCCTACACCTTCGTCGAGCATCGCGAGTACCTCGATGGACTCCTCGACCAACTCGACCTCGGCGACAACATCACGTTCGTCATCCACGACTGGGGTTCTGCGCTCGGCTTCGACTGGGCGAATCGTCACCGTGACCGCGTTGCCGGCATCGCCTACATGGAAGCGATCGTTCGCCCCGTCACCTGGGACGAGTGGCCCGAGTCCGCACGTGGCATCTTCCAGTCGATGCGCTCCGACGCCGGCGAAGAGATGGTGCTCACCAAGAACCTGTTCGTCGAGGCGATCCTGCCCGCATCCATCATCCGCAAGCTCAGCGACGAAGAGATGAACGAGTATCGCCGTGCCTTCGTGAACTCCGGTGAGGACCGTCGACCGACGCTGACCTGGCCACGCCAGATCCCGATCGAGGGCGAGCCGGCCGACGTGACCGAGATCGTGCAATCCTACGCCGATTGGCTCGCCGGCGCCGACCTGCCGAAGCTGTTCATCAATGCCGACCCCGGCACGATCCTCACCGGCGCGCCGCGCGAGTTCTGCCGCCGTTGGCCGAACCAGACCGAGATCACGGTCGCCGGCATCCACTTCATCCAGGAAGACAGCCCCAACGAGATCGGCCAGGCGATCGCCTCGTGGCTACCCGGCCTCGACCGATCCTGACGCCGACAGACCGAACGCAGCGGTCAGCGCCGCCACCACGGTGGCTGACGTGGGCCGGAACAGCGTGAGCGAGGTGCAGGCGTCTTGGGTGCCGCGTCCGGAGGCGAACGCCGAGACACGCACATCGGCCACGTTCACGAACAGGTGCGCGCTCACGTTGTCGATGTCATCGTCGCTCCAGTGCACCTGGTCGGTGCTGACCGACACGATCGTCGTTCCATTTGGCGCCGATGCCTCGTGGCGGACCAGGTCGGTGAATGGGCAGTTCGGTGGTTTCGAGCCGTCCATGGGCGTCCACGACCTCCGGGTCGACTCGATCAGTTCGGGGACCGGGCCGAGACCGAATGCCTCGAAGAGCTCCGGCACGAGAGCGAGAAAGCGCTGCCGGGCCAGGGCGAGCGGCACGCCCGGCAATGCCCAGTCGATGCTCGACCTGCCGACTCCGATTCCCCGTCGGATCTGACCGCCTCGGAGATCGACACCCACCAGGTCCGGGCCCGGGGCGAGCGGGTCGAGGCCGGGAATGCTCAGCGCTGCCGCCGCCGGCTCGGTGGCAGCCCCACCGGGGAGCGAGAGGACGCTGGCGTCGACCGAGCCGAAGTCGGGATCGGGCGACGGCTCGAACGGAGGTCGCCGTGCTCCGCTCGGCGGTGGCGGTGGATCGACCGATCCGACGAGGTCGCGCAACGCCTCTGCCAAGGTCATCGAGGCCGAAGCCCGCCGAGCCACCTCGAGGTGGGTGGCGCAGAACCACCCCTTGTTCGAAGGGTGACCGGGCGGCTCGGGGGCGTCATCGTCGAGTTCGGCCGGCACCGGGCGATCGGGGTCCAGTACCGCCCCGGTGAGGAACTCGACGAGGCCGCCGTCTTCGGGGTCGAACCACTCGTCGCACACCTCGCAGATCGGCGGCTTCATCGTGTGACGTCGTCGCGTTCGGCGATGTCTCGCACCGCCACTTCCTCGATCCCACGATCGGCACAGACCACGACGGCCGCCTGGAGGATCTCGCGGCGACGAGTGAGCGAGGCTCCTTCCGGCTCGGTGATTCTTCGCACCATGGCGAGCAATCTAGCCAGCACCCCGGCGGTTGACCGTCCTGCCGACCTCGCCGCCGACGTCGCACGCGCTTGGGGCCGCTCGACCGGCGTACTAGCGTCTCGGCGATGACGTCACTGACCAGCTCACAACGAGCGTCCTACCTCAGCGACGGGGTGATCCTCGTGCGTGGCGCCGTCGACCCAGCCTTCATCGAGCCGATGCTCCGGGCGGTCGATCGCGTCACCGATCCGGCACGGCCGTACGGCCTCACCCAGCGGATGCATGCGACCGACCCGGATTTCGCCCGTTTCGCCACCGACCTCGGGCTCGCCGAACTGGCAGCCGACGCAACGGGCTCGCAGAGGATACGGATCTACTTCGACCAGGTCTTCGTCAAGGAGGCCGGCACCGACGCCGAGTTCGAATGGCACCAGGACCATCCGTACTGGCCGATCGGCGGCACGCAGGTTGCCTCCACCTGGGTCGCACTCACGGCAGCAACCGCCGAGACCAGTGCACTCGAATTCGTCAAGGGGTCGCACCGGTGGAACAAGACCTACCGACCCGTCGGCGACCGCGATCGACTGAACGAGCTGTGGGACGGCTTCGGCGACATGGCCGACGCGCTCCCCGATCGGATCATCGACTTCGAGAACCACGCCGGCGAGTACGAGATCATCGGCTACCCGGTCGAGCCAGGAGACGTGCTGCTCTTCGACTATCGGATTCTGCACCGCAGTCGAGGCAACCCGTCGCCGAATCGTCGGGTCGCCGTGTCGTGGCGTTGGCTGGGCGACGACGCCACGTGGCAGTGGGAGCGCGGCAAGGATCCGCTCATCGACCAGAACATGACCGACCTGCGGCCGGGCGATCGGATCACCGACGACACCACCTTCCCCATCGTCTTCGACCGCTCGGCATCGTCTCGAACCACCCACGCCTGAGGCCCGATCGACGCCGTCATCGGTTCAATCGGTGACACCGAAGCTGATCTGGCCCAGCGATCCGAAGTCGGCGACGAACGACTCGCCGGCGGCGATGGGATGAATGCGGATGAACGAGCCCGACAGGATGCTGTGCCCGGCTTGCATCGTGACTCCGAACTCGTCGAGCTTGCGGGCGAGCCAGGCAACCGAGTTGATGGGATTGCCCATCACCGCGGCGGCGGTACCCGACTCGACGACCTCCCCGTTCTTGTAGAGCGCGCCACCCACGTGCCGCACGTCGAGGTCATTGAGTCCGGTGGGATTGCCACCGACCATGATGAACCCGCATGACGCGGCGTCGGAGATGCTGTCGATGACGCCAGGCTTGCCGCTCTTGGAGTAGCGGCTGTCGACGACCTCGACTGCGGGCACCACGAAATCGGTGGCCCGGATCACGTCGAGTGCATTGACCGACGGGCCGCCCAGGTCTTCTTTCAACACGAAGACGAGTTCGACTTCGACCAGGGGCCGGTTCATCTGACTCATCGACACCTTGGTGCCTTCGTCGAGGAACCAATTGTCGAAGAGCGTGCCGTAGTCGGGCTCGGTTGCCCCAGTGGCGTCGCGCATGGCCTTGGAGGTGAGGCCGACCTTGTGCCCCTTCACGATCCGGCCATTGCCCACCTTGATCTCGGTGACCAACTGGCCGATCGCGTACGCGTCTTCGATGTCGGCCTCATCGTGGCGGAGGGTCAGCGGTTCGGTCCAGACCCGGGTCTCCTCGGCCTCGACGAGTGCTTCGGCCATCGCTCGATGCTGCGCTTGGTTCAACTGCATGCTGGATCCTGTCGTTGCGGTCGGTGGGCGAAGCTAATGCGAATCATCGGGCGGGGACAACCAGAGCGACGGCCGCTCAATCCGCTTCGCTGACGGCGGGCCGACCGGCGGTTGCGTGCCGGGGCAACCCGGGATGATTGTCGGGATAGGGCACCAGCTCGGCGTCATAGGCGTCCCAGACAGCCCGGAGCTCGGCCACCACCTCGGGATGGTGCCGGGAGAGATCGGCGGCCTCACGGCCATCGACGGTCACGTCGTAGAGCAGTTCGTACGTGCCCGGTCGGCGGGGCCAGTTTCCGATGAATGCACGATCACGGAGGTCGCGCAGGTACTTGAAACGGCCACGCCGCACCGCCCCCTGGCTCGAGATGCGCCACATCAGATCGTGCTCGGGATGGTCGGCTCCGTCGACCAGCCACGGCAGGAGACTCACGCCGTCGAGCGGATACGCAGGGTCGGGAGCAACGCCGGCAGCGTCGAGCAATGTGGCGGTCCAGTCCATCGTGATGGAGGGATCGTCGGTTCGTTGGCCACCGGCGAGCGCCTCGGGCCACCGGAGGATGAACGGCACGCGAATGCCGCCCTCGGTGAGGTCGCCCTTCTCTCCGACGAACGGCCAGTTGTTCGACCATCGTTCGCCACCGTTGTCGGAGGCGAACACGATGATCGTGTTGTCGGCCTTGCCTGCTGCGTCGAGGGCGTCGAGCACCATGCCGATGCCGTCGTCCATCGCCTCGACCAGTTCGCCGTACTTGGCCAACGACCCGGCGTCTTTGTGCAGAATCGGGAGCAGCACCTTGCCCTCTTCATAGTCGGCGCGGATCTGAGCGCCGACTGCGGCATCGCCTCGCCCTTCCCACGGCCAGTGCGGGGCGGTGTAGTTGAGCTGCACGTAGAAGGGCGCCGAGCGCTCCTCGGCCACGTACGCCGCGGTCTTCTCGGAAATGATGTCGGTGTAGTAGCCCGTCATCTCGACCGGGGTCTCGCCCTCCCAGAGGTCGGGTTCACCGAGCGTGTCGATGTGTTCGAAGTAGTCCATGGCACCGTCGAGGTTTCCGAAGAAGGTGTCGTAGCCGATCCGTAGCGGGCTGTGCCACGGAAGCCACCCGCAATGCCACTTGCCGAACATGGCGGTGTCGTAGCCGGCGTCCTTCAGCATCGACGACAGGGTCGGGTGCCCGGCCGGGATTCCCGAACGCTCGGATCGAGTCCGCAGCGGCTCTTCGAGTCCTGCCTCGAGTCGGCCGGGATGGCGCCCGGTGTAGAGCGAGAACCGTGTGAGCGAGCACCACGGCGACCCCGAGTAGGCGTGGGTGAAGCGCATGCCGCCGGCTGCGAGCCGGTCGAGATGCGGCGTTCGTATGGCATCGGAGCCGTAGCAACCGAGGTCGGCCCACCCGAGATCGTCGGCCAAGATGAAGACGATGTTCGGCGGATCGGTCCGCCCATTCGAGAGGCTGACGAAGTCGGTTTCGGCGTTCGGCATGTCGCGACCCTAGGTCAGCTCGATCGAGGTTGTTGCCACGAGATCGGTGGCGCTGTTGGCGATGACGATGTCGTAGCGCCCGGGCTCGACGGTCCACCCAGCTTCGGTGCGCCGTTCCTGTTGCTGGAGCTGGGGCATGGTGGCGGCCTGCGCCGCCCGCAACTCGGGCCATTCGGGCTGGGCCGGATCCCAGTAGGCGAAGGCCCGATCGTCGAGCTCGAGGGTCACCGTGGTGGTCTCGCCCGGATCGAGCGTGACCTTGGTGAACGCCTTCAGTTCCTTCTCCGGTCGAACGACGCGCGAACCGTGCGGTCGCACGTAGCACTGCACGACATGGCTCCCCCGCCGATCGCCGATGTTGGTGACGGGCACCTCGACCGTGACGGTCTCACCGGCGACCACCGATGCCGCCACCGGCCGACCGACCTCGAAGGCGGTGTAGGACAGCCCGTGACCAAAGGGGAACAGCACCGGCAGGGTCCGCGAGTCGTACCAGCGGTAGCCGACGAAGATGCCCTCGGCATAGACCACCTGACCGTTGTCTCCGGGAAAGTTCCCGAACGACGGCGTGTGCTCGATGGCCAGAGGGAAGGTGACCGGCAGGCGGCCACCGGGGTCGACCGCTCCGGTGAGCACGTCGACCAACGCATCGGCCATCTCCTGCCCGCCGAGCCACGACTGCAGCATGGCCGGGGCGTCGCCGGCCCACGGAAGCAGCACCGGTGCGCCGGTGTTGACGACCACGATGGTGCGCGGATTGGCGGCGAGTACGGCGGCAACCAGCTCGTCTTGATCGCCGGGGAGGGCAATGGTCGTGCGGTCCTCCCCCTCGGTCTCCCAGTCGTCGTTGGTGCCGACCACCACGACGGCGACGTCGGCCGCCTTGGCGGCGGCAACGGCCTGCTCGAGTGCGCCGTCGGGCTGTGGTGCCCGAACTCGCAGGTCCATCCCGGCGAACATCATCACTCGATCGGCGATCAGCTCGACCACGACCTCGCAGGGTCGACCCCGCGTGAGGTTCACGAAGGACGGCGGCACATCGGCGCCGAAGCCGAAGAACCCGGTGCCGACCGGCGGCTTCTCGGTGACACCATCGACCACCACGACACCATCGACGAGCACGCGGGTGGGCGACACCTGGGTGACCTCGAAGCTGAACTCGCCCGACACCGGCGGGGTGAAGGTGGTCGTCGCCCGCACGGCGAAGGAGTCGAGCTTGTGGCCCGCCAACGGCTCGTCGCCGAAGAGCAGTCGGCTGATCTCGCGGTTGGCCGTTCCCACCGGTTCACCATCGAAGTCGAGACTCTCGAACAGCTCGATCAAGAAGCCCTGCTGACCGTCGGGGGCGACGAGCGACGAGCCCCCGAGCAACGGTGCCTGAGCATCGATGTTGCACCCCTCGGCGTAGGAGATGTCGATCGTGTCACCGAGCCGACGACGAATCGCATCGAGCGGACTCGTGCGATGGAACGGTCGCAGGTTCGCCGATCCACCGCCCATGATCTGCGCCCGCGCTGCGTTCGGACCGATCACGGCCATCGATGCAACCGAGGCCACGTCGAGCGGAAGCACCGGCTGGTCGCCGACGGTCTCGTTGCGCAACAGCACCATCGACCCTGCCGCGGCGCGGCGAGCAAGATCACGATGCTCGGGCAGGTCGATCGACTGCTCGGGCTGCGGTTCGTCGTCCCACGCGCCGATCTGCTCGAACGTGGAGAGGAGTCGACCAGCGAGCATGTCAAGTGTCTCCTCCGACACCCGACCATCCGCCACTGCGGCAACAAGCGCTGTTCCAAACGCCCGGTTTCCTGACGGCATCTCGATGGTGAGGCCGGCCTCGGCGGAGAGCACGGTGTCGCCACCCGACATCCAGTCGGTGGTGATCAGTCCCTCGAAACCCCATTCGTCTCGCAAGAGATCGGTGAGCAGCCACCGCTGCTCGGTGCAGTAGCTCCCATTGACCCGGTTGTAGGAGGTCATGATCCCGAGCGTGCCACCCTCCTTCACCGCCAGTTCGAACGGCACGAGGTAGAGCTCGCGCAGGGCACGCTCGTCGATGATCGAGTTGGACGTCCACCGATCGGTCTCGCACTCGTTGCCGACGAAGTGCTTCACCGTGGTGATCACACCCTGGGACTGCACGCCCCGTATGTAGCCGGCGGCGAGCTTGCCGGCGAGCAACGGGTCTTCGGAAAAGCACTCGAAGTTGCGACCGGCCAAGGGCGAGCGATGCAGGTTCACCGTGGGGGCCAACAGGACCCGAGCGGCCTTCTGGCGAGTCTCGCGTCCGAGCAGTGCGCCGAGCTCCTCGACGAGCGACGGGTCCCAACTGGCGCCCAGCGCCGAACCGCACGGGATACACGTCGCCTTCGATTCACCCGAGCCGAGGAACGACGAGCCTCTGGCGCCGTTCGGTCCGTCGGTGGTCATCCAGTTGGGAATCCCGAGCCGCTCGCTGCCGGTCATGGTGAAGAACCCCGAGCCGGCGGTGATCGCTGCCTTCTCGTCGATCGACAGATCGGTGAGCACCGACTGCGTGCGAGGACCGAATTCAGCGGACTGGGTCATGGTGGCGTTGCTCTTTCCTGCGGAGTGCGCAGCTGCAGGCCCGGGTCACGGGCACGAATCCCCAGCTTTGCACAGCCGAACCGCAACGACCGAAGGGCACCGCTCCCTCGGTGTTGCGTCCCCCCGACGTGGTCACCGACCGCGGTCGAGCGTGGTCGAGGCCAGGCGGGCCGATCCGCCGGACATCCCGGCGGGGGCGCCATCGGCGCGCCAGCACGCCGCCCCGTGCCGCAGGTCGTCGTCATCGATGAGGATCCCGTTCATGCCGCCGGCGACCTTGTCGACGACCTCCACCCGGTGCCCGAGTCGCTCGAGACCGGCGACCAGCTCGGAAAGATTCGGGAAGGTGTCCTCGACGAGCACCGGTGCGTCCGCGCCCATGGTCCACACCCGGGGTGCCTCCACCGCCTGCTGCAGACTCATCCCGTGGTCGATGACGTTGACGATGGCCTGGGTGACCGCGGCGAAGATCCGGTTGCCGCCCGGTGTCCCGAGGGCGAACCACGGGCGACCGTCGCGCTCCACGATGGTTGGCGACATCGACGACAGCACACGCTTGCCCGGGGCGATCGAATTGGTTCGCTCCGGCGTTGGGTCCATCAGGGACATGCAGTTGTTCAGCATCATCCCGGTCCCGGTGACCATGGCCCGTGAGCCGAAGAGCGCATTGATGGTCTGCGTCGTCGAGACGATGGCACCCGAGTCGTCCACCACGGTCAGGTGGGTGGTCGAGGATCCCTCGCCATCGGGGCGGGGCGGGGCGCCGGCGGCGAAGTCACTCGCGCGTTCCGGCGAGATGTCGCGTCGGCGGCTGTCGGCGTAGCGCTTCGATGTCAGCCAGTCCACCGGCACCGACACCGTCTCCGGATCAGCCAGGTATTCGGTTCGATCGGCGAAGGCGAGCTTGAGCGCCTCGAGGAAGTGGTGGACGGCGGCGACGGTGCCGAAGCCCATTCCCGCCACGTCGAAGCCCTCCAACAGGTTGAGGATCTGCACGACATGGGTCCCACCCGAGGAGGCGGGCGGCATCGAGATGATCCCGCAGTCCCGGTACGAGCCGCGCACCGGCTCGCGCCGGTGGGTTCGATAGGCGGCGAGATCCGCTTTCGAGATCCATGGGCCCAGACCGTCGCCCCGGTCGCTCATGCCTCGCACCGAGGTGGTGAGGTCGGCCCGCTCCATCTCGGCCACCAGCCGATCACCGAGGTCGCCGTGGTACAGCGCATCGGGTCCGTCTGCGGCGATGGTGCGAAGCGTCTGCGCATAGTCGAACTGCCGCACTCGCGACCCGGCGGCAAGGCCCCTGCCGGCGCCGCCCGGGTACCAGATCGCTGCGGCGGCGGGGTGATCGGCCAGTTCGGGCGACTCGACGATCGCTTGCGCGAGGTAGGGCGAGACGACGAAGCCCTCCTCGGCGTAGCGGATGGCCGGAGCGATGGCTCGGGAGAGCGGGACGGTGCCGTGACTGGCGAGGATCTCGCACCAACCGGCCAGAGCCCCCGGCACGGTGGCGGCCAGATGGCCGACCATGTTGCGATCGGCAACGGTCTCGTGGTCGAGGCTGCCGGCAACGGGTTCGAACATGTCCGGCCGAGCAGCACCGGGCACCGTGCCGTAGTTGTCGAGGGTCACGACATCGCCGGTCGAGGTTCGATGCACGAAGAAGCCCGACCCGGTGACCCCGACCATCATCGGCTCGACGACCGTCAACGCGAACAGCGCCGTCACCGCGGCGTCGACGGCGTTGCCGCCATCGGCCATCACCTCGAGTGCCGCAGCCGAAGCCAACGGATGGTTGGTGGCCACCACCGCCCGACTGGCGACGACCGGCTGCTTGAAGGTGCGAGCAAGACCAGAATGATCAGACATCGCCCCACCGTAAACGAACCACGCGGTGCCGCCCAGCGGCCGACCGACCCGGAAGGCGATCGAGCGGTCCGGTGCGCTGTCGCACCGAAGCGGCCGGCTGACAAGGCGAATCAGTCGATGTCGCGGCGATCGATTCCCAGCAGGGCGATACCGACGAGCGCCGCCACGATCACCAGGAGGATCAGCACCGGGAGGAAGGCGAATGACTCGGCGGGAAGCAGCGCCGGATGCTCGAACGGCGAGAGGTCACGCATCCACTGCGGCAGCCGTAGCGTCTCGGCGAGCAGACCGACGACGCCGGCAAGAGCGAGACCGGCCCATGCGAACGAGGCGGCGTTCGGCCGAACCCCGATCAGTGCCGCAGTGAGTGCGCCGAGGACGAACGAGGCCGGCGCCATGTTCAGCGAAGCGCCGGCGAGCCGAACGATGTCGCCGGCGTCGCCGCCCTGCACCACTGTTCCGGTGCCGAGCGAGACGCCGCCCGCCATGACGATGCCCATGGAGCCGACCATGGCAACGACCAGTCCGCTCAGCATCGTCCGCGATCTGCTGACCGGGCCGCTGAGAACCGGCGACAGCCGACCGGCTCGTTCCTCGGAACGAATCCGAAGCACGCTCGAGATGGTGAAACCGGAGGCAAGAAGGACGAGCATCAGCACCATCGTCGCGAGGAACGCGTCGACCGGCGAACCAACACCGGCCTGAGCGATGATCTCGGCGATGGCCTCGTTCTCCAGCATCGAACCGGCCTCATCGGCGACCAGCCCGAAGAAGAACCCCATCGTCGCCATCCCGATGGCCCAACCCACCAGCGACGCACGCTGGAGTCGAACGGCCATGGCCAAGGGCGAGCGGAGTCGGGGCGACCCGGTCGCTGGGCCGGGGCGTTGTCGGAGAAGTCCGGCACCGAGATCGCGATGAGCGGACAGCACCGTTGCTGCGAACACGAGGCCCCCGGCGGTGACGACGAGCAGGCCGATGACCCACCAACGCTCGCCCGCAAACGCTCGAATGTTCATCGCCCAACCCAGGGGCGACAACCAGGAAAGGCCGGCGGTGCCCAGGTCGCCGACGCCACGCAGCAAGAAGGCGAGACCGAGGAAGCCCCCGGCCATCGTGTTTGCTGCCCGTGCGCTGCTTGCCACCTGCGCCGTGACGCCGGCGACACCGATGAACAGCAGACCCAAGCCGAAACCTGCCGCCGCATAGGCAGCGGTGCCCGTCGCCGGCACCCCGAGGGCGACGAACCCGATGAACAGGCCGATGGCAACGACCGCATTGACGACCGTGATCCACGAGACCGCAGCGGCGAGAATGGCCAGGCGACCGACCTGGGTGGCGCGGACGAGCTCGGCTCGATCGGTCTCTTCCTCGGCTCGAGTATGGCGAATCAGGAGGAACACGCACATCAGTGCGATGCCCAGGTAGGAGTACAACTGGGTCTCGTTCATCACCACCGGACCCAGCGTCGGTGAGTCGAGGCCGTAACCGGGGCCGGCCAGCAGTTTGAGCGCCGGCTCCGACGTGGCCAGTTCGCCGTACTCCCGGTAGTCGGCCGGCGTCTGGTAGAGCGCAACGACGCTGGCTGCCGATCCGATCGTCAGCCCGAGCACCGAGCCGATCCAGATCGAGGCACGAAGCCGATCTCGACGGATCATGAAGCGGAACAGCTGGCCGTAGCCGGCGAATGGCCGAGGCTGGGAACGGCGGATCGCCGCCCCGTCGATCGTCTCGGACGCGACGGTGGTCGCCGTCACGACATCGCCGCCTTCGTGATCGCCGCCTTCGTGTCCGGGTCGTTCGGGCTCACGGCCGGGGTGTCGTACTCACGCAGGAACAGCTCCTCGAGCGTCGGCGGCTGACTGACCAGTGAATGGATGCCGAAGTTCGCCAGGTGGACCATGACCGCGCCGAGCGACGGGTTGTCGACCTCGAACGAGGTCGTTGCACCCTCACGGTGGAGCGAGTGCACGCCGCCGAGTTGCTCCAAGCCCTCGATCGGTCGTTGCGTCGACACCTTGATCGCGGTTCGAGTGGTCGTGCGAAGCTCGTCGAGGGTCCCCGATTGCACCGCACGGCCCTCGCGGATGATGGTCACCCGATCACAGAGCTTCTCGACCTCGGCCAGGATGTGGCTGGACAACAGCACCGTCTTGCCGGCGGCGCTCAGCTCGAGGATGCACGCCTGGAACACGGTCTCCATGAGGGGATCGAGTCCGGACGTCGGCTCGTCGAGAAGGAACAACTCGGCATTCGAAGCAAGGGCGACGACCAACGCCACCTTCTGCCGATTGCCCTTGGAGTAGGTGCCGGCCTTCTTCGTGGGATCGAGGTCGAACCGCTCGATGAAGTGCTGCCGCTTCGCCATGTCGAGATCGCCTCGAAGTCGTGCGAAGTAGTCGATGATCTCGCCGCCCGACAGGTTCGGCCACAGGTTCACATCGCCCGGAACGTAGGCCAGCCGTTTGTGTAGCGCCACCGCATCGGTCCACGGGTCACCGCCGAGCAGCTTCGCTTCGCCACGGTCGACGTGCAACAGGCCAAGCAGGGTACGGATGGTCACCGACTTCCCGGAGCCGTTCGGACCGAGGTACCCATGCACCTCGCCCGTTGCCACCTCGAGGTTCAGATCGTCCAAGGCTCGGGTCGGCCCGAACGTCTTCACGATGTTGCGCAGCATGATCGCCGTCGACACGGTTGTCACCTCTCCGAGATCCGAGGCGAAGCCTCACGGACCGTTGCACACTGCCACAACGACTTCGGCGTTGCTGGCACGGTCATGCTCGACGGCCGCGGGACCGCCGGTGGCTTTGCCCGACACCAGGGACCCGATGATTCCCACCACCGCTGTGTGGCCGGGACTCGATCAGGCCGCCGGAACGGCAGCGCCGAAGGTGGTGACGCTTCCGATTTCGGCGGGCTCCACGAGCCTCGTCGCACCATCGACGTTCACGACGATGCCGCCGAGGCCCGCAGCGCACATCGTCCCTTCGATCATGTCGCCGTCCGATTCGATGACGACTCGGCGGCCGATGAGTTGGAGGGGGTCGTGGTTCAGGATCATGTGTCACCTCAGGAGTTGTTGCATCGTTGCAATGCGAAGGTCCTTACCAAGCTGGCAATGATCAAACCCCCGATCCAACGAGCTGGGTGATCGACGGGTCACGGGATGGCAGAGCGGAGCGTCACGTCGGTCGTCTGCGAAGCGACAGACAAGCCCGCCGCCGCAAATCGGTCCAGGACTCTGCGGGTGAGTTCGTCGTTGCAGCTTCGGGCCGTGCGGACCGGAACGACGAAGCGCCCTGCGAGTTCGAGGTAGTTGTCGGTCGCCCGGACGAAGACGCGTGGTTCGATCTCGGTACGCGCCACCGGGTAGCGACGGACCATCGCCGCCAGGGCCACCTCGGCATCCTTCGACGCCGAGATGCGAATGACCTCCTCGGTCATGATCGCCTCGGCGGCCCGCCAATCGCGATAGGCGACCGGGATCGTCACCTCCTCCCAGATGAAGTCGAACGAGGCGCTGTAGTTGAAGACCGGGTCGGTGAAGGTGGACTTGTTCGACACGGCGACGATTCGGCCGGTGTACTGCCGGCCCCGAACCCAGACGTCATCGTCGACGCTGGAACCGATCTCCATCACCTTCGTACGCAACGGCGTGATGTCGATCACATCGCCGCGCACGCCCCCGAGCTGGACACGATCGCCGACCTTGAAGATCGACCCCGACACGATGTTGAACCAACCGGCCAAGGCCCCGATCAGTTCCTGCATGGCGAAGGCGACACCGGCGGTGATCAAACCCAGGACCAGGCCGAGTTGGCCGGCGAACGGCCGCCAGAGGATGCCGAGCCCGATCACGGTCAGAATGCTGACCACGAAGGTCGTGCCCTTGCGCATGTAGTACTTGCGGTACCGGTCGCTGGCTCGGCGGGCCAGTAGGCGCCCGACGACCGACCCAGTCACGACGGCGATGGCAACGATGAGGGCCGTCGTGAACAGCTTGCCGCCGACAGAGTCGTTGTCGATCACGAGATCCCAGATCGTCGCCATCACGACACCCCTTCGGTCCCTGTACGGTCTCCGCCGATGGCCACGACGCGACGTGGCCCACGAGTTGGGCGTGACTCGTTGTCTGGCGAGACGGCCATGGGCCGATCGTCCCCGTTCCCCCACCGACCATCCAGAGTCCAAGGTCACGCGCCGGCGGGACGTTGGACACTGTCGAGGTGTCTCTGGCCAGGACACGATGGCGCCATGAGACGACTGATCGAGGAGCACGACGAGATCGGCGGTCGTGTGGCCGCCGCAGTGCTGCTGGCCGCTGCCGTCTTGGCCAGTTGCGGTGATTCGACGGGCTACAGGGTTGCCGTCGGGACCTACCGGTCGTTGGTCCCCTCGACCGAGCAGCTCCAACTCGACGCCGATGGCGACCTGCCTGGCGGTGTCGCCCAGCTACGCAACGACGGCATCGATCGAATCGAGGTCAGCATCGGCTCCGACGACGTGACCTTCCGGCTCGACGGCGTCGACACCGCAACACGGAACATCGTCGAGCGAACGGACGTCACCGACAGTGAAGGCTCCGGGCCGTTCAAAGCCAAGAAACAGATCCTCGTCCTTGGCGACGAACCACTGGTCCTCGGACGGCTCGTCATCGACGAGCCGGTGATCTGGCCGGGAAGCTTCGAGACGAGCCCGGTGATCACCATCAAACCCCGCGACCGAGACGAACGAGGCCCCACCATCACGTGTGGTGCCGACGAATCCTGCCTCCTGCTTTCCTCCGGCACCGATCCCGCCGGCAGCTACGCCGATGCCAACAACCCCGAACTCGACGAGAACCCGATCGACTCGATCGAGATCGACGCCCAGGTGGTCGACTTCACGCTCGATACCGGCGAGCACGTGACCATCGCCGCCGTCCCGACATCGTTCACCCAGGCCTGCGCGCTGAGCGACAATCCTGTCTGGGAGCTGCCACCCGAGATCGGACTGCCGATCGACGACCCAGTGATGGTTCACACCCTGTGCCCCTCGACCCCGGGTGCTGCCATCCAACTCATCATCATGGATCGCAACGCCCTCCCACGCCTCGCTCCACTGACCGAGGCAACCGAAGGCAACTGGTGCGTCGCCGGCCCCGACTGTCTGCTCTTCAACCCGACCTGACCGCTGCCCGCTCCTCCCTCAGACGGGGCGCAGCGCCCATCCGGGGGACCTCGGGCCCTGGCTCGGCCGGGGCCTGAGCGCCACGATCGACTCGAAGGAGTCCCGATGTCGACGCAAACCGCCAAGAAGAACCGTCTCCCGCCACGCTGGTTCATCCGCATGTTCTGGCAAGCTCATCGTGCGGTACTCCGGATCAGCGGTGGCCGCCTCGGCCTGTGGCGCCCGAAAGCCAACCGATGGGGTGCCATGCGCCTCACGACTCATGGCCGTCGGAGCGGCCGGGAACGCCACGTGGTCGTCGGCTACTTCGAAGACGGCCCCAACCTGGTCACGATGGCCATGAACGGCTGGGGCGAGGCCGAGCCGTCCTGGTGGCTCAATCTGCAGGCCGATCCCCACGCCAAGGTCGACCTGGTCGGCGGTTCACGTCTCGTCACCGCACGAGCGGCCCAGGGCGAGGAGCGAGAACGCCTCTGGGCCCGCTGGGGAGAGCTCGACGAGAACCTCGATGGCTATGCAGCACTGCGCCCCACCGAGACCGCGGTCGTCGTCTTCGAACCCCGAACCGATGCATAGCCGCATGCGGCTGACAACCGAAGCGGGGTCCGAGTGATGGAGAGCGCACTCGCGGTCGATGGACTGCGCAAGCGCTACGGCGACATCACAGCGGTTGACGGTGTCTCCTTCGAGGTTGCCGCCGGTGAGATCTTCGGGATCATCGGCGCAAACGGATCGGGCAAGACGACAACGGTCGAGTGTGCGCAAGCGCTGCGCACCCCCGATGCAGGGACGGTGCGGGTCTTCGGCATCGACCCCCAGACCGATCGAACCTCGCTACGAAACGTGGTCGGGAGTCAGCTGCAAGAGTCGGAGCTGCCGGATCGGCTCCGGGTCTGGGAAGCACTCGACCTGTTCGCCTCGATCTCACCGGACTCGGCCGACTGGCGTGGGTTGCTCGCCGATTGGGGCCTGGACGACAAGCGCGATGCGGCGTTCGCCAGCCTTTCGGGTGGCCAGCGTCAACGACTGCTGGTTGCGCTCGCCTTGGTGAACAACCCCAAGCTGGTGTTCCTCGACGAGATGACCACCGGTCTCGATCCCGCCGCGCGCCGTATCGCCTGGGATCTGATCGACCGGATTCGACAGCGGGGTACGACGGTGGTGCTGGTCACCCACTTCATGGACGAAGCAGAACGGCTGTGCGATCGGATCGCCGTGTTCAGACAGGGCCGGATCATCGCCGACGGCACGCCGCAACAACTCGTCGACGCCCACGCTGGTGAAGCCACCGTGCATTTCACCACTGACGTCGCCGATCTGTCCTGGCTGGCCGATACCCGGGGCGTCGAGCGGATCGCTCGTACCGGTTCGCACGTGAGCGTCCACGGCAGCGGACCGCTGCTCGCCTTCACCGCAGCGAGCCTCGTCCAGCACGGCATCGCACCGCTCGACCTACGGACCGAACGCAAGACGCTCGAAGACGCGTTCTTGGCGCTCACCGCCCACGACGATGGGACGACCGTGTGAACGCACTACGCAAGCTGACCTGGATCGAGCTCAAGCTCTTCACTCGTGACCCCCTCAGTCTGCTCTTCACGCTGGCGTTGCCGTTCTTCTTCCTGATCGTGCTCAACGGCGTTTTCGGCAACGAGGTGACGACCGATCCTGCCGACGATGTGTGGCGCGGCGTCGGTCCCGCCGACTACTACGTCCCGGCCTACCTCGGACTGGTCATGGCCGCGATCGGCGTTTTGAGCATGCCAACACGGCTGGCCAGCTATCGCGAACGTGGGGTTCTTCGCCGCTTCAGAGCCTCGGCGATGCCGGTGTGGGCGGTCCTCGGGTCCCAGATTGCCGTGGCGCTGTTGACCGCTGTGGTCGGCGCCGTCTCGATCACGATCACGAGCACCTTGGTCTACGGGACTGCGCTGCTGCCGGCCGACGGAGCAGAACTCGCAGGAGCGTTTGCGTTGTCGGCGTTGAGTTTTGCGTCCTTGGGCGTGTTGTTGGGCTCGTTGATGCCAACGTCACGAGCGGCGCAAGGTCTCGGCGTCATGCTGTTCTTCGTCATGTTTCTCCTTTCGGGGTCGGGGCCACCTCGGGACGTGCTCAGTGGCCCGATGAAAGCCGTTGGCAACCTGCTCCCGCTCTCCCACGTGATCGCCCTCCTCCAAGACCCCTGGCTCGGCTTCGGCTGGAATACCAACGCTTCCATCGTCGTCGCCGGCGTTCTTCTCGGCTCCGGCGCCCTGTCGGTGCGCTACTTCCGCTGGGAATAGCCGTCCCGTCGCGCATTGGGCGGCGACGGAGGGTGGCGGCTGCGACGGACCCAACGGAGGCTGAAGTGACATCGGGCCCTGCCCCACACGGCCAAGCCGGTCGATGATCGACCTCAGAGGAGGTGGATGTCATGCAAGCAGCAGTCGGTGACCGCATCATCATCCCTGGCCGACGCGTCGGCCAACCGGTTCGGGATTGCCTGGTGCTCGAGGTCAGGGGCGCCAACGGTGATGCCCCGTATCTCGTGCGCTGGGGCGACAACGGCCACGAGGGGATCTTCTACCCCGGGAACGACGCCAAGGTCCAGCACTTCGAGCACGACACGAGCGAGTCGACCTGAGGCCGATCGCCCGGTCATTCCCGGTGATCATCGCCAGCAGCCGGTGGTGGCCGTTCGCAGCCACCGGCAACGACCTCTCTGGCGTTGCCGGCTGGATGATCGCGCTCATCGACGGGCTCGGTCCGATCGGCGTCGGCTTGATCGTTCTGCTCGAGACCGTCTTTCCTCCCATTCCGAGTGAGGTGGTGCTTCCGGCCGCCGGCTATCTGGCCGGGATCGGCGAGTTGGGGTTCTGGGCGACGGTGGCGTGGGCGACGCTCGGCAGCGTCGCCGGCGCGCTGCTCCTGTACCGGGCCGGAGCGACCTTGGGATCGGCTCGGCTGGCACAGATCGCCGGACGCCTCCCGCTCGTGTCCCCTCATGACGTCGACCGTGCCTGGCGGGCGTTCGACCGCTGGCAGCAGCCCGTGGTGTTCTGGGGTCGCCTGATTCCTGGGGTGCGCAGTCTGGTGTCGATCCCGGCGGGGGCGCAGCAAATGCCCGTCGCTCGGTTCGTTGGCCTGACGGCCAGCGGCTCGCTGATCTGGAACCTCGTGTTGATGGGCGCGGGTTGGTGGTTGGGCGATCGCTTCGGCGCCACGGCAACCGTGAGCCGATGGCTCAACATCGTCCTCGTCGGTTCCGCCGTCGCCTTCGTCGGCTGGTTCGTCTTTCGCCGCCTGCGAACGAATCGACGCGCTGGGTAGGGCCGGTTCGGTACGGCCGCAGGGCTCCTGACGAACCGATCTGCGTCGATGGCCCGCCAGGTCAGTGGTGCGGAACGACGACGGTTGCCAACGTGGGATGGTGCGTGAGCGCGGTGGCGACCGAACCGAGCAACAGGTGAGCGACCGCCCGATGTCCTCGAGCCCCGACCACGAGCAGGTCGGCTCGTTCGCTCGCTATCGGCAGTTCGACCCGCGGATCACCAACCCTGGTGACGACACGGACTCGCGCACTCGTGCCCGTTCGCTTCGCGGTCTCCGCGATCACTTGATCACATCGTTCCTGGGTTTGCAGGGCCGCCGTGTCTCGACTCGCCGTCGACTGATCGCTGGCCGGAAGCGAGAGGACTTCGACCGCGACGACCTCGCCGCCAGGCTCGACGTGCTCGATGGCCCAACGCAATGCGGCGTCGGCATTCGGTGAGCCGTCCACGCCGACCACCAATCTCGACAAGGGACCGGTGGCCTCGGCTTCATCGGGGATGATCGCCACGGGGACGCCGGCGTGCTTCACGCAATAGGAGCCGACCGACCCGAGCAGTGTCTCGGCAAATGCGCTGCGACCACGGCTTCCGACGACCAACAGTTCGGCATCGCCGGCCGCCTCGACGAGTCCGGGTCCCGCCCGGTGCTGGACGACTTCGGCTCGCTGCACGAGCGCAGGGTCGATGGGGCTGACGACGTCGGACAGCATGCCCATGGCTTCATCGCGGTAGGGTTGACCGTCCGGATTCACGCCCCCGACCGTGCCGAAGCCGTCGGCAAACGGACCGACCATGAACGTGATGACCGGCCGGACGGGACCCAACCGGTCTTCCTTGCTCAGTGCCCAGGCCAGCGCATGCCGACAACCCGCCGAGCCATCGATGCCGACCACCACGCCGCGACTGCCCTCTGTCCGACTGCCCTCTGCCCGACTGTCATCCGCTCGATCGCTCACGGGACAACACTGAGCCCGCCCTGACCGGCCAGCCAGGGAACAAGGTCCCTCCGCTCGCAGGTGCCCCGACAGGGTCGCCGCGGTCACTCACGAGCTCTCTTGCGCCTTGGTCGTCGAGCGCTGACAAGCCAAGGGCATCGCCCGTCGTCACGAGGTGCTCGGCGTCTTCGGCACCCCCCAGTCCGGGTCATACCCGAACACCGCTCGAGCCGGCCGGGTCGCGAATCGATCGTCGAGGATGTCGAAATGATCGAGTGAGACCTGCGCGGGGTGGTCGACCCCGCAGGCTCGACTCAGGGCAAGCAGTTCCTTGCGCAGCACCACGACGTAGTTGGCGAGGCGCGCCGACTTGATCTCGGGATCGAGTCCGTGGACCAGCCAAGGATTCTGGGTGGCGACACCGGTGGGGCATTTTCCGGTGTGGCAGCGCTGGGCCTGGATGCACCCGATGGCCATCATGGCCTCGCGGGCCACGTTGACCATGTCGCAGCCCAGCGCAAAGGCGAAGAGCGACTCATGAGGGAAGCCCAGTTTCCCCGACCCGACGAACACCACGTCATCGCTCAGGTTTCGTTTGGCGAACTCGCGATACACCGTGCTGAAGCCGATCTTGAACGGCAGCGCGACCTGATCGGTGAACACCAGGGGTCCGGCACCCGTCCCGCCCTCACCACCATCGATCGTGATGAAGTCGACACCCCGGTCTTCGGTCGCCATCACCTCGGCAAGATCAGCCCAGAATGCCAACTCACCGACCGCGGACTTGATGCCGACGGGCAGCCCCGTTGCCTGGGCGATGCGTTCGACGAAGTCGAGCAAGGAGTCGGCATCGTGGAACTCGGGATGGGCCGCCGGACTGATGCAGTCCTGGCCCATGGCGACTCCCCGGACGAGGCTGATCTCCTGGCTGATCTTCGCCGCAGGCAGCATGCCACCGAGCCCGGGCTTTGCTCCCTGGCTCAGTTTGATCTCGATGGCGCGGACCGGATTGGCTGCCACGACGTCGACCAGCCGATCCAGGTCGAATCGACCGTTTCGATCGCGAGCCCCGAAGTAGCCGCTGCCGAGTTGCCAGATCAGGTCACCGCCGTGACGATGATGATCGGAGATGCCACCCTCCCCGGTGTTGTGGAGGCAACCGGCGATCTTGGCTCCGGTGTTGAGCGCCTCGACGGCGTTCGAAGACAGCGCTCCGAAGCTCATGCCGGAGATGTTGACGGCCGATGTCGGCCGGAATCGTTTCGCTCGCTTGCGCGCCCCGCCCATCTCCTTCACCACCGGAATCGGCCACGCTTCGTCGAAGTTCTCGTCGCCGGCGACCGGCGCCCGAAGGGGAAACGGCGAGTGCTTGACGATGAGGTAGTTCGGTGAGCCTTCGAGGTCCTTGGCGGTGCCAAAGGCGAAGTAGTTGTTCTCCTTCTTCGACGACGCATAGATCCAACGCCGCTGATCCCGGTTGAACGGTTTCTCCTCGGTGTTGTTGGTCACGATGTACTGCCGGAACTCCGGCCCCACCTCTTCCAGCAGGTAGCGCAGATGGCCGAGGAGAGGGAAGTTACGCAGGATGGCGTGGTGGCGTTGCGTCAGGTCATAGCCGGCGAGGGCGGCGAGACCGGTCGCTGTCGCTCCGGCTGCAACGGTTCCGAGTCCGAATCGTGACGTCATGAGCCGAAACTACGACGCTCGTCGAGGTCAGGAACAGGGCCGACCGTCACTGTTCGCTTCGACTTCTCTTGGCGATTCCTCGGCCACGCATGCCGTGCGTCGACCTCGGCGACCGCTCTGCAGGCTGGGGGGACGCGAATGATGGCGGATCCCCCGTGCGACGGAGTCGACGATCCGTCCCGGGCGGGGTGATTGATTCCGCCCACCGTTGTTTGATCGTTGGTAGCGATCTGGAGGTGGAACGGTGACGACGAAGCAAACCATCGAAGGACTTGAACAATCGCCACATGGCGCATCGACGGGGTCGATGCGACGGGTGATGGCGCTGCGCGACTTCCGCCTACTGCTCACGGGGGCATCGACGTCGTTGTTGGGCGACCAGTTCGCCCTCATCGCCACGCCCTGGTTGGTACTGCAGTTGAGCAATGACCCACTGGCGTTGGGTGTCGTGTTGGCGCTCGAGGGTCTGCCACGCGCCGGATTCATGCTGATCGGCGGCGCAGTGACGGATCGGTTCGCACCACGGCTGGTGATGGTGGCAGCCGATGTTGCCCGCGGCGTGTTGACTGCCGCGATGGCTGTGGTCGTGATGACTGGTGTCGTGCAGATGTGGATGCTCTATGGCTTCGCCCTGTTCTTCGGCCTGGTCTCTGGATTCGCCATTCCCGCCGAAAACAGCATCGTGCCCACACTGGTGCGTCGCGATGATCTCGAAGCCGGAAACGCCCTGATCATGGGGGCGACGCAGGTCACCGGGTTCGTGGGACCGACCATGGCCGGGGTGATCATCGCCGGCTACTCGAAGTCGAGGTTCGGCATCGGTCTTGCCTACCTGATCGACGCCGCCACCTTCGCCATCTCTGCCACCGCCTTTTGGCTCATCAAGGTCAATCGACGTCCCCCCGCCGACGCGTTGGCCTTCAGACTGTGGGCCTCGATTGGCGAGGGCCTCCGCGGTGTCTGGGAAGACAACGCACTCCGCTTCGTGTTCTTCGTCCTCGTCGCGGTGAACTTGTTCGTCGTCGGTCCCCTGCTGGTTGGGATCCCGCTCCTTGCGCACCAACGCCTCCCCCAGGGGGCGACGGCTTTTGGGGTTCTGATGGGTGCATTCGCCATCGGCAATCTCGCCGGCTACGTGGCGGCCGGTGCCACGACGAGGCCATCGAGCCGCAGGATGCGGACGATCATCCTCGGTGTGCTGAGCAGCTTCGGCGCCGTCATTGCGTCGCTCGGCCTCTTCGCCAACCTCTGGCTCGATGCTGCTCTGCTCTCGGGGCTCGGGATCGGCAACGGCTACCTGGCCATCAGCCTCTTCACGTGGATCCAAGCGCGAACCCCGCCCGACATGCTCGGGCGAACCATGAGCCTCGTGACCTTTGCGAGCCTCGGGCTGGTGTCGATCTCTCAGGCCGCCGCCGGCGTCGGCGCCCGCTGGGACCTCGATGCCCTCTTCGTCTGCTCGGGGAGCATCGTCATGGCGATCACCGCCTGGAGCGCCACTCGACCTGGCCTTCACGCCTTCACCGACAGCCTCATCACACCGGATTCACCCATCGAGAAGGAGCAATACTCATGACGATCCACCCAGATCAGTACCCGCTCGTCGTCCAGCACTTCACGAAGTGCTACGGCGACCACACGGTGGTCGACGATCTCACGTTCACCGTCGAACCCGGCCGAGTCACCGGTTTTCTCGGTCCCAACGGTTCAGGCAAATCCACGACGATGAAGATGATGCTCGACCTCGCCACAGCCAACCGAGGCCGGGCAACCATCGGTGGCCAGCGATACCGAGAACTGTCCGACCCTGCCAGAACCGTCGGCGCAATGATCGAGTCCGAGGCCTTCCACCCAGGCCGAAGCGGCCGCAATCACCTGCGGATCCTGGCCGATGCCACCGGCATCCCCCATCGACGGGTCGATGAAGTCCTCGAGGAGGTCGGGCTGAAGGACGCAGTCGGACGCCCGGTGGGCGCCTACTCCCTTGGCATGCGGCAACGTCTCGGGCTTGCCGCTGCTCTCCTCGGTGAGCCACCGGTGCTGATCCTGGACGAACCAGGGAACGGCCTCGATCCCGAGGGGATCCGGACGCTTCGAGATCGGCTCCGGGCTCGCGCAGCGAGCGGTGGCACCGTGTTCGTTTCGAGCCATCTCCTCGCCGAGGTCGAGCATCTGGCCGACGACGTCATCGTCATCAACGGCGGCCGACTCGTCACTCAGGGACCACTGGCCGAGCTCCAGAAGGCAGCGTCGTTCGTGCGAACGAGCGACCCGGATCGGCTCGGGGATGTGCTCGAACGGGCCGGTGCAGCGACCGACGCACGGGGTCCGGACAGCCTGGTCGTACGGGACATGCCCATCGACGAGATCGGCGAGCGGGCATTCGCGGCCGGAGTCGTTCTCCACGAACTCTCCCCGCAGGCAGGCTCGCTCGAGGAGCTCTTCCTTCATTGGACCACCAACCCATCCATCGACCAGGAGTAACACGTCATGACCATGAAACGACTCATCCGATCCGAGCTTCGCAAGCTCACCACCACCAAAATGCCTTTGGCCTTCCTTGCTGTTCTCGCTGCCCTTGCCGGCATCAATGCGTTTGCCGTCATCGCCGGCACAGATTTCGACGGCAGCAAGGCATTCATCTCCACCGAGACCGATCAACGATCCCTCATGGCCTTCGCCGCCAACGCCCTTGCGATCGCCGGGCTCTTCGGCGCCATCGCAGCGGCGCGCGAGTACGGGCATCACACCGTTGTTCCGACCTTCCTCGCCTCGCCACGGCGGCATCGAGCGGTCCTCGCGCAAGTCTGCGCCATTGCCTTGGCTGGTGGGATCCTGGGTCTCGTGGGCGCCGGACTCACTGTCGTCGCGGTCGCCTTCTCCCTTCCCGCCACCGACTACGGGTTTCTGGTCTCGGCCAACAATGTGGCCCAGGTGCTTGCGGCCTCGGCCTTCGCAGGAGCCGCTGGAGCTGTTCTGGGCGCCGGCATCGGTGCGCTGATTCGCAACGTGGGCGGAGCCGTCACCGGCGCCGTGCTCATGCTGTTCATTGCGCCCCCACTCATCGGGCAGCTCGCCCCCGACTCTGCGTCGTGGATGCCAAGCGTTCTCGCCACGGTCCTCACCGGAGTCGGCAACGAGGTGAGCCAAGGTGCGGCCGCCGTGGCCCTCGCTGGCTGGGCGCTCGTCCCCGCGACCGCCGGCTTGATCGCCGTCCAGCGACGTGATGTCGACTGACCGGTGCCAGTGCACGGTTCGCCGTTCTCCGTCTTGCGACGGAGAACCGATCCGCCCCCAGTCGGGTGACTCGGTCCCGACTGGGGGTCTACCTTGGTCTGTGGATATGCAGGCCATCACGCACGAACGAAACGTCACCTCAGCGGCAAGCAGCCGGCGACACGCACTGCCTGGTTGGCTCGACTCGGGCGAGCCTCACCTTGCTCGCGGGCCGTTCACCCGCTGGCCACGCGCCGCTGATGCCGCTCTTGCCGTCGTCGTGTTCGCAACGTCAGTCGTCGCCGTCGCCGTCAGCGCACTCGGAGAAGGCGAGAGGTTCACGATCGATTCGATCGGTGACCAACCGGTTGGTTCGTTGGCACTCCTGGCCGCAGCCGCAGCCGCGCTGGCGTGGAGACGGCAGCGACCCATCGCCGTGACCGCCTTCATCACGGTACTGATGATCGGATGGGCCATCGTCGGCTATGGCGACGGCCAGGACTTGGCGCTGGTCGCGGCGGTCTATGCCGTTGGCCGCTACACCGATGACCATCGCCGCAGTCTCGTCGTCGTCACCACAGTCACCGTGGTGAGCCTCCTCGACACGATCATCGATACGAACCAACGAATCGACATCGCTCC
Organism: uncultured Acidimicrobiales bacterium; assembly: GCA_963698395.1. Classification (GTDB taxonomy): domain Bacteria; phylum Actinomycetota; class Acidimicrobiia; order Acidimicrobiales; family SZUA-35; genus JBBQUN01. Next base: position 1,038,583 of record CAVOQQ010000001.1, on the reverse strand, counting down.
CGCCATCATGCTCGGATGGCTGCCCTGGTATCTGGGCCTCCGGATCCGCAACCGTGGCGACTACCTGGCCCTCCTCCAAGAACGTGCCCAACGGCTCGAAGCCGAGCAGCACGCCGAAGCCGACCGAGCGGTCGCCGACGAACGATCCCGCATCGCCCGCGAGCTCCACGACATCGTCGCCCACCAGGTCTCGATGATGACCGTCCAAGCCGGCGCAGCCAAGACCGTGGCTCGCTCCGACCTCGACGCTGCCATCGACGCAATGGGCGACGTCGAACACGCCGGCCGGCAGGCACTGGGCGAACTGCGCCGACTCCTCGGCGTGTTGCGCCCTGACGGACCGGGCGGCGACGACCTCGGGCCCCAGCCCGGGCTCCGCGACATCCCTGCGTTGACCGACAAGCTCATCCACACCGGAGCCGACGTCTCGCTCACGATCTCGCAGGTCCCGGCAGGCCTTCCTGCCGCCGTCGAGCTGTCGGCCTACCGCATCGTGCAGGAGGCCTATACCAACATCATCAAACACGCCGGCCCCAACCCAACCGTCGAGGTCACGATCAGCATCGACGATCAAGCGATCGCCATCGACATCACCAATTCCGCGACCAGATCCCTGGCCCAACTCCCCACGTCCGGGTACGGCATCGCCGGCATGCGCGAGCGGGCGGCTCTCCTCGGCGGCACGCTCACCACCGCCCGGCACGATCCCGACCGCTACTGCGTCAGCGGCCGCCTCCCTCTCGTCCCGGAGCCGACGTGACCATCCGCGTGGTCGTCGTCGACGACCAGGCCCTGGTTCGGCGTGGCTTCGCGATGGTGCTCGACCACCAACCCGACATCGAGGTCGTCGCCGAAGCGGGCACCGGACTCGAGGCCGTCGATGTCACCCACGAGTTTCGCCCCGACGTCGTCCTCATGGACATCCGCATGCCGGAGATGGACGGACTCACCGCCACCGCCGAAATCCTCCAACAGGCGGACTGGCCGCTCAAGGTCATCATCTTGACCACCTTCGATCCCGACGAGTACGTGTTCCGAGCGCTGCAGGCCGGCGCCAGCGGCTTCGTGCTCAAGGACATTCCGCCCGAGAATCTCGCTCCGGCCATCCGAACCGTCCAAGAGGGAGGCGCCCTCCTCGACCCGGTCATCACTCGTCGCCTGATCGGCCGATTCGCCGAGGCGCTGGCGACTGACACCTCGACCAACCGGCGCCTCGGGACCCTCACCGGCCGCGAACGCGAAGTGCTCGCCGAGCTCGGCAAAGGGGCCAGCAACGCAGAAATCTCCGACACGCTCTACATCGGCGCCGCCACGGTGAAGAGCCACGTCTCCAACATCCTCACCAAGCTCGGACTTCGTGACCGCGCCCAAGCGGTCGTTTTCGCCTACGAGAGTGGCGTGATCACGCCGGGACATCACGACATCGGCCACTGACCCAGGGTTTGACGCCTCGGCGACTACCCGTCGGCGGGCAGCGTGTCGGTCTGCAGGAGGTACTCGGCGCTTTCGGAGAAGGCGGTCATGACCGCACCCCGGCTGGTTCCTCGGTCGAGCAGCCGTGTCCAGAACGTCCGGCCTTGGCCATCGGGTTCGCGGTGGAGAACGTTGTCGTAGACGAGGTCGACGAACTGCTCGTTGCGAAGCGAACCGTAGGTGCTGACGAACTCGGCGCTCGAAGCGAATTCGGCGCTGACCGCGTCGATCCCGATCTTCTCGGTCAGTCCTGCCCAGTAGCAGAACCCGGCCGGGTCGGGAACTCGGTCGAAGTACGCCCGGTAGAGGCGTGCGACCTGGCCTTCGCTGTCGAGATGCGTCGGCGACGTGGTTGTCTCGCCAACGAATTCGGCGGAGTCGCTGAACCCGATCATGACCGAACCTCGGGCTGCCCCGGCGCCGAGCTGATCGGTCCAGAAGCCGAGGCCCGCTGCGTCGGGGGCACGGTCGAGAACGTTGCGATAGATCAGTTCGACGAACCGGCGGTCGTCGAGCGAGCCGTAGGTGGCGGTGAACTCCGGTGACGAAGCGAACACCGCCGAGATCTGTTCGATTGCCGTCCCGTTCGCTCGTTGGGCGCGCCAATAGCTGAGACCGGCCGGCTCGGGGGCCCGACCGAAGTAGGCGCGATAGAGACGCTCGATCTGGCCGGTCATGGCCAACGGTTCGGGAGGTGCAGGCGGACGGGACCAGAAATCGAAGACGAACAACGACGAGTCGTCGGCTTGGGTGAGGATACGGAGGGCTCCATCGGAACTGGCTGACACTGCTGGCGGCAGCCGTCCGGTTGCCGATCGACCGTCATCGACGGCAGCGACGGTGGTCCATTGCCCGTCGGAGAGGTCGATGCGAACGATCTCGGTGTCTCGTCCAGGTCGTGGTCGACCGACGACCCAGCTGTTCGCCATACCTTCTTCGAGTACTGCGTAGCCGTCGCTGGTGATGGCTCGTATCGCTCGGCTTTCTTCACCGACGCGGAACACGTCAGGCAACCCGTTGCCAACCATCGGGTAGCGGGCGAACAGGGGCCGCGAGGAGGTGCCCGAGACGTCGACGGACCCGACCGCGATCACCGCCCCGTCGACCTCCAGGAGATCATGCACCTCGATGCGGTCGCGTGGGTCGGGGACCGGCACGGCGAACGGTACGACGCCGTTGATCGAGAGCCAGCCGTTCTCCAATGCGAACGCGTTCGCCGAGAGGGCGGTCACGTCCCCGACGAGTGGCACGGTGCGATCGACGAGGATCGTGCCGGTCTCCACGTCCACCACGAGTGCGACCGCGTCGCTCCCTCCGATCGGCACCAGCACGATGCCGGAAAGGACCCGGTCGCCGAGATCGAATGCCCCGACCCCGAAGACATCGTGATTGGCACGGCCGACGTCTCGAATGGTCGACAACCGGCCGTCGGGCTCGATCTTGCTGTACCGGATCGCCGGCCGACCCTCGTCGGTCGGGAACGATGCCAGCCAGACCGTGCCGTCCGGTGCCACCGCCATGCGGGGCGCCGACGACGTGCCCGGGAACACGATCGTGCCGTACGCCGAATCGAGCTGTCCCGATGCGTGGTAGCGGCGCACTGCCCACATTGCCGGGGTGCCGGGGCCGCTGTCACCGCCCTCACGTGTCAGCTCGTAGATGCGATGGCTTCCATCCACGCCCACCTGGTAGAGATCGGACCCGGCGCTGATCGTGGCTTCGGTCCGAACCACACACGAATCGACGATCTCCGCTCCGACAGGATGGGCATGGAGCGTCGCCGCGGCAACGATCGCCGCTGCGAGCCCGGCAACGAGTTGAATCGGTGCACGGCCCGCCGACGCGACACCTGCCCGGTCAAGGAAGGTAGACACACACGCGACCGTCGGGTTGCGGGATGAGCCTGGCGACGTCGCCGTAGGCATCGACGTGATGGTCGTACCACGCTTGGGCGTCGACCTGGCTCCTGAAATCGGAACAGTCCTTGGTGTTCCCGGGGTTCGTCGGCGACAACGGACCGAACGGGTATCGCCCGATGAACTCGTCATTGGCGACGATCCAACGAACGACGCCGGATTGGCTCAGCCCACCCTCCATCTGTCCGAGCCAGTACGTGACACCAGCCGGTTCGCCGGCACGTCCCAGCATGTTCTGGTAGAGCACCGCGAGGAAGTCGGCATTCGACAGTTCCCCGTATCTCGCCTGGAACTCTGCCGACCTCGCAAACCCCCACGAGAGGTCATCCGGGTTCGCACCGAGCCGAGCTTGGCTGATCCAGTACTTCGAACCGCCGACATCAGGGTCACGGTTCAGAAAGGCCCGGTAGAGACGAAGGGTGCCGGCATCGGCGCTGCGGTAGTCCACTGCCGAACGGATCTCGTCCAAGGTCTCGGCTCCGGCAACGTAACCCCACTGCGAACCGGGCCAAGGCATCGCGACCTCGAAGGACTCGGCCGAGAAATCGAAGCCATGGCGCTGATCCTCGAAACCGTCGATACGGGGCTCATAGCTGACGGTGCCCAGGTCGGTCCCCGACCACGATCCGTAGTAGAAGGATCTGCAGCCCGACGGATCGGTCAGCACGACGACGTAGACCTCATACGACCCGGCGTCGACACCAAGACCATCGACACCGCCGACGATCGTCTTCGTCTTGCCGCTAGCGATGGTTCCCTGGGCGGGGATCACGTTTTCGACATCGCGGCGATTGGAGGCTGGTCCGATGTAGGTCAGGTTCACCTCGAGCGGCCGGACACCGCTGGCCTCCAGCTCGGTGGCGATGCTCCCGCCGATGCGGATTCGATCCGGGGACGTTCGGTCCACCGAGACCAGCACCGGGTAGGGCTGGCCGCTCGCAGCACAGATCGGCACGGTCACCGCGCCGACCCGACCCGGGTCGGCGAGCGATGAAAATGCGAGCCCGAACACGGCCACCACGACAGCAAGAAACCCCGTCCTCATCAGCCCGACCGTATCGGCCTCCTCGACGCCCGCCAGCAGCCAAACTGCTCATGACCAGCACCATGGAGTTCGGCCCATGGAGCACCCCCGGAGGGCTGCTCTACGGTCGGCGCATGTCCGCGGTGTCTCGAGGTCTTGTTCGGCTGTTGATGCTGCCGATGGCGCTGCTCGGTGTCGTTGGCGTCGGCAACTCCCCGGCGAGTGCCGATCCAGTTGCCGCGCCGAGGTCGGTCGATGATTCCATCAGGCAGGCAACGACCATTTCGCAGATCCTCATGTCCCATGACTACGTCGACGAAGACGCCGATGTGCTCCGTCTCTATCAGGCGTTCTTCGCCCGGACGCCCGACATCGAAGGAGCCAAGTTCTGGCTCATCGAACGCCGCCGCAACGTCACACTCGACGACATGGCCTACTCGTTCGCCGAATCGTCAGAGTTCCGCTCGACCTACGGGTCGACGAACGACCGCGACTTCGTGTCGATCGTCTACCGCAATGTGCTCGGGCGCGAACCCGATCCGGAAGGGCTGGCGTATTGGATCAGCCTCGTCGAGACGGGCAAGCTCTCGCGCCATGGCGTCGTGCGATGGATCGCCGCCAACGACGAGTTCATCGCGGCACATCCGTTCGAGAAAGGGCCGCCAACCATCGTTCCCGTCACGGGGTACGACCTTCCTCCACCGACCGTTGCGCCGATCATCGATCGATGCCTGTTCGCCGGGACTCCGCTGCGACTCGAGCCGCTCTATCCCCATCTGGCAACGACCGAGGGCTCGGCAACGATGATTGCCGAGGTGACCGGCTTCAACCCTTCGGGCGGCTACTGCGCCGAGCCGCTCACCAATGCGGAAGTCAGCGTGTCGGGTCTCGGACCGCAACCCATCGTGATCGGGACCGACATCACGTCAGGTGCCGGCCAGTTTCCCGTTGCTCGGCTCACGATCGTCTTCGAGGTGCCACGCTCGGTTCTCGATGACGAGAGCGCCTTTCAGCCGATCGTGACCGTCGCTTTGCCTGATCGACCTGCCATCACGATGACCGCACTGCTCCGCTCGAGCGATTTGACCGAAGCCGAATAGGTGAAGCCTGCGCCAGCGGCTGCCTACCCAAATGCCACCAGCCGAAGCGGCAACGTCAGTCGATGCCGCGCAGGATGTGAGTGAACGACCGCTCGGTGGGCGGGCATGCGTTGACGTGGGCGAGCATGTCGGTGGGGATCGGGCCGAGCTCGACGGTGGTGATGCCGACGCCCGTTCCATGCAGCTCGCGCCGCAGAATCCCGGAGAAGTTGGACAGGCCGGCTTTGGTCGAGCAGTACTGCGACATGCCGGTGAACCCGCCGCTACCCGCCATCGACCACACGTTCACGATGTGGCCGGTTCGTCGGTCGTTCATCCCGACCAGCGCTTGGCGGCAGAGTTCGATCGGCGTCAGCAGATTGATCTGGTGGATCCGCACGATGTCCTCGGCCGTATGGCCGTGGTCTGCACCATCGCTGGGGCATCGAACAGCGTCCGGGAGATCGGCAAGAGATCACGACCCGGGGCATGGAGCGGCCCTCGGTCGAGAAGCACACACTGGGGAACGGCGGAGCAGTTGCGGCGGTGCCGCCGCTGCGATTCGCTTGTCGCTCTATCGTTCTGAGCCTCATGGGAGGTCCATTCCATTGACCAAGGAACACGAACAGGTCGAGGCCATCGGGGATCAAGTGCTGCACATCACCGTGGTGCTCGGCGACATCACGACCCAACAGGTCGACGCGATCGTGAACGCTGCGAACTCGTCGCTCCTCGGCGGAGGCGGCGTCGACGGCGCCATCCACCGTGCGGCTGGCCCCGAACTCGTCCAAGCATGCCGAAACCTCGGCGGCTGCAAGACCGGCGACGCCAAGACCACCCCCGGCTTCGACCTCGGGGCGGACTGGGTCATCCACACCGTCGGTCCGGTCTGGCGTGGAGGCACCCACGGTGAAGCCGAACTCCTCGCATCCTGCTACCGATCGTCCCTCGAGCGCGCCGAAGAAGTCGACGCCAAATCGGTTGCTTTCCCTGCGATCTCGACCGGTGTCTACGGCTATCCGACACAGGCCGCCGCTCGTATCGCCGTCGAGACGGTTCGAACGACCCCAACATCGGTGTCAGAGGTTCGTTTCGTCTGCTTCGACCAACAGACCTGGGATGCCTACGCAGCAATCCTCGAACAGCGACCACTCCCGGCACCGAGTCCCGGCACCTTCTTTTCCAGGCGTGCCCGGGACGGGACTTGAACCCGTACGGAGGTTGCCCTCCCGAGGGGTTTAAGATCGCCCGCCAGCGTCTTTGTGGTGTTGTTGAATCCGTCGAGAGCGCTCTGGTCTGGGGCGATGTTCCAGCGAGTGCCGCCCCGTCCGTCTGGCGTGACGGGGTACTGGGAAGTCCTGTGCACTTTTCGTGCACTACCGACGAGCTGCCGCTCGCACGCTCGCCGCGATGACGCCCTGGGTCACCGCCGGGTCTGGCGTCGAGCAAGACCCCCACTTCCTCACGACGCCGCAGACAACGGCCCGTACTTGCGTTGCGCTGCCTGCTTCGAGACTCCGAGCATCGCCCCGATTTCCGACCAACTCCGACCGGCTTCACGCGCCGCTTTGACCGCAGCAGTGAGGCCATCGTCCACTTGATCTCGCTGCTCGACGAGTTCGACGATCGCACGAAGCGTCGATGTCTCAGCAAGCACCAGATCGTCAGGCTCGACAGAATCGGCCCACTCCTCGAGCGCTGCTGCCCGATCTGCTCGTGACTTGGTCATGGCGTCCACCATCCCTTCAGGAACTTCCTCCGTGCAGGCATCGCATGAATGATCGCGGCTCCGTCAGCATCGGTGACGACACCAACTTCGAGCGGCTGGGCCGAGGTCGATGGACCGATGAACATCCTCACCGAATCATCATCGGTTTCGAAGGCTCGCCAGTGGTGGAGTAGTGCGTGAGTCATGTCGTCATCAGTGACACCGTGCTTGCGCGCGCTCGCCTCGATGTCCACCCGAACAACCTACGCCGACGAGGCCAGACCGTCAACACGTGTTGACGATCTGGCGAGAGAACAGCCGAGCCGGCCGACAGGTTCCCCCATCTCACATTCCACCTCCCGTTCCCAGGCAACGGTGGAGCTTCCCCGCGGGAAGCTGCAGATGTGTCATGCCATTGTCAGTCGCGGAATGGGAGGTGGATCTCCTTGTCGAGCGCGCCGCTCAGCCGACAACGCCACGGGACCTGCCAAGTATTTGGGGCGGCCTCCGAGCGTCTCGCCTGTGCCCGGTGGCCGAGTTATCGAGTGCCCCCGAACGCACCTCGGGGGCATGGCTCATCTGGATATTGACCGCGAGTTATGGGACGCAGTCGCTGCGCACTCGTCGGGTATGCGGGCGACACCTACAACCGGGGTGAAACGCACGGGGCACTCCAACCGGCCAGCCTGAGATCGAACCTCCATAACGCTTGCCGTTCATAACGCACTACGTTATGCTCATCGAGATGTTGCAGTCGTTCCGTGACAAAGACGCCGAACGCGTCTGGCGCCGACAACGATCGAAACGCCTCGACCAACCCACACAACGCGCCGCCCTTCGAAAACTGCTCATCCTCGACGCCGCAGACCAGATCGGTGATCTCCGGGTTCCCCCCGGCAACCGCCTCGAAAAACTCAAAGGCGACCGAGCAAACACCTACAGCATCCGAATCAACGACCAGTGGCGCATCTGCTTCCGCTGGACCACAGCCGGACCCGAAGACGTCGAGATCGTGGACTACCACTGAAAGAAGATGACATGACCACACCCACCATGGAACCCATCCACCCTGGTGAGATCCTGATGCTCGACTACCTCGAGCCGCTCGGCGTCACCCAACACCGCGTCGCGGTGGCCATCGGTGTGCCGCCGCGCCGGATCAATGAGATCGTGCACGGCAAACGCGGGATCACCGCCGACACCGCACTGCGCCTCGCCCGGTACTTCGGCACCAGCGAACGGTTCTGGCTGAATCTTCAGAGCCGCTACGAGCTCGAGGTCGAACGAGACCGCCTCGCCGGAACGCTCGATCAGATCGAACCCCTGACGCTCGCGTAGAGCCGTCCCAACTGACGCTCGAGCGGCGACCCCGTAGATTGGCGTGGTCGAGGTTCAGAGATAGCCCCTACCGCTCAGGGCTCTGGTCTCGAACACCGCCCCGCATCGCCGGCCGAGGGACGTGTGTCGCCCAAGTCCCTCAGCTTGGAGCATTCCCCGACCGACACGGGACTCGGGACAGGTCCCTCCCTGCATGCAGTTGTCGACGGTGATCGCCGTCCGTGGCGGACCGGACCCACTGTCCATGTTGGGTCGCTGCGCCAATGGCTCGTGTAGGTCGATCGCCATCGTGTTCACAACGGCCATGGCCTTGCAGGCGGAACCGTCATCGCTCACACGCGCCAGTTCAGTCACCGGCATAGTTGCAGTAGGTCGCGCCGAGTTCCGGCGGCAGGGTGTCTGCGATCAAACAGCTCGTGCGAATACCGACACCGTCGACCTCCCACGTCCCGATCCGGCCGTAGTCGAGGAACTCCACCGAGACCTCACTCCCAGCGGCGACGGCCTCGATCAGATAGTCGCGTACCGTGAACGGCGAAAGCAGTCCGGGATGGCCCTCAGGCTGGCGGTCAACCACGGGTGGAGCATCGGTGATGAAGAAGACCGTGGTTTGGAGTGCGGTGTCGCAGCCGGGACAGATGAACGCGTACTCCCAGTAGACATACGGCCCCGCGGGGTAAGCGGCTACCTCACGCGTGAGAGCGAGCGCCGCGCCCACGTCAAGCACGGTAGGCACGTCAACCGAACCGCAGTCGGCGGTCACCGAGCTGCCAGAGACAAGCACCTCGATCGAGTACGAAATCAGCTCCCCGCGGGGCGCCGCGAAATCGAGGGCGACCATGCCGGGAGGAAACGTCAGCTCGGCTTCTTGGCGCCTGATCGTGGAGAGGCCGTCGACACCGACGGCTGCGATGCGGGGAACGCCGTCGACCAGGTCGACCGAACAGGTGATGTCAACGTCGGCAACGGTGATCATGCGACCACTGCCGCAAGAGATCTCGACCCAGCCATCGGGTCCCAACAACGAGGCGCGAATCTCCACAGGCCCGTCAGCACCCTCCCCGGCGAGATGGCGAGCAAAGGACGCAATTCGAGCCGGTTCCTCGATATCAGATACGACTTCTTCGACGGGCCATCCCACTTCACGAAACAGCGGGGTCAGATAATCAACGTGGCGCGTGGGTCCCATAGTGGTGCCCGACTGCGTCTCGACGCCCTCGACAAGGATCCGAATGGGCACTGCCGACGAACCGACGCCGTACACCACGACCGAGGGTCCGTGTTGTCCATCGGTCACTTCACACCACGTCTCACCGATGACCGGGCTTGCCGAGACGTAGCCGAAGTCCGGCGAATACTCGACATAAGCGACCTCACACGGGAAGAGGCCAGGCTCGCTGTAGCTGGTGAGCAGGACCAACGGCTCCACCGACAGAGCCGCCGTCAACACATACAGCGGGATCGGCTCGCCGTATCCCACCATGTCGTTTTCGGGAGGATCGGCGGGCGCCTGCGGCCAGGTGACCCAGTCGCCGAGTTCACTCATCGGTCGGCCGCTTTCGAGCGCCAACGCCGAGGTGAACGCCTCTGGTGCCGGCTCCCAATCCTCGATGTCTTCGAGCGTCGCTGCGTCGATGGTCGATGCACCGTGCTCGAGGCAGCTGTAGCCGGGGGCGGGAAGCTCCGTCTGCTGTGGTTGGTCCGATACGTGTTCGTCGGGCTCCGAGACAGTCGTGTCGACACCCACGATCGACGTGGTTGGAGTCGAATCGATGGTGCCAGTGACGGACTCGCCACACGCCGTCATGACCAGAATCAAAGAGATCGCCACCCGCCGGAGTACTGCCATCGCCGCATGGTCGCCAACAAGGCATGCCGCAGCAAGTCCTGCAACGCCCTTGTCATCCAACTGCTACGAATCGAGCATGAGCAGCACAGCACCGCGTCGACTCTGTGTCGGTGCAACGGGAATCGGGCCGAGGGCGGAAAAGGCCTCCGGTTCAGCTGCTGACGTCGCCCCTCCCGGAGTGTTGCGCCAGCCATCTCAAACCAACCTGGAATCGCTCAGAGTCCACCAACCTCGTAGTGCCCCCTAACACTCACCGATCGATGCTCCCGGACCCGCCCCCGATAACAGCGGCCGTGGGACGCAGTACGCGACACTCCCTAGCGCCGGATCCGGGACAGTGAAGGTCCTCGGCTCACTGGCGATGACTCGATCACTCCGAGCCCGAGCACGTCAAGGCATGGGTACGAACGGACCCCTTGATGATTCTGCCAAACCAACTTTGTCAGCTGGTTTCCTGCAGCCGGTACTCCGACACGACGCTGGGGGTGCAAGCACCCGAGGTTGTTTCGCCGCCATGGAGTACGTCCGGATCGAGATCCACACCGATCGGCCAGGACAATGTGCCGGCGACGGTGTCGACCCCTGCGGTCGCGAACACCACGTCGTCATCGACAGCCGACAACACGCCGGGAAGCGCACCAGCGAAGTCAAGTTCGCGGACAAGGCCATCGGTGAACACCAACCTCAGCAGGCGATAACCGAGATATTCGACGCTGGCGACTCTCGCAGGACGGCTCATGAGGATCAGGCTACTGGAGTGGTTCGATCGCCGACAGGGCGGCCGGTTCTTGCGCCAGCCCCCAGTTCGCCAACAACTCGGCTTGATGGAGTGAGCGCCACTGCTCGACCAGCCGTGCCGCGGTCCGAGGGAGTTCGCCGCCGATCAGCGATCCATCGTCGATCCGTACGAGTGCTTCGTGCTCGGCGTAGATCGCATGGAAGTGCGGCGGATTGTGATCGCCGAAGTACATGTAGATCACAATCCCGTAGAACTCACTCAGGCGTGGCACGGCGACACAGTAGAGCGCGACGCTGACATCACTGCCGCCGGGCCCATCGCACCATCCCCAAATCTCGCCAGCCGACGCAGTCGGATCTGCCCCTGACCGCCAGGTTTGCGTCCGTATCGAGTGTCGGATGCCTATCAGTTGGCTGGGAGTGTGTCGGTCTGGAGGAGGTACTCGGCGCTTTCGGAGAAGGCGGTCATGACGGCGCCGCGGCTGGTTCCTTGGTCGAGGAGTCGTGTCCAGAACGCCTTGCCTTGTGCGTCGGGCGTGCGGTTCAGAACGTTGGCGTAGACGAGGTCGACGAACTGGTCGTTGCGGAGCGATCCGTACGTGGTGGTGAACTCGTCGCTCGACGCGAACTCGGTGCTGACGGCATCGACTCCGATCTTTTCGGTCAGCCCTGCCCAGTAGCAGAATCCGTTCGGGTCGGGAAGCCGGTCGAAGTAGGCGCGATAGAGGCGCGAGACCTCGCCCTCGCTGACGAGATGGGTCCGAGGCGTGGAGGTCGCTGCGACGAACTCGGCGGAATCGCTGAAACCGACCATGACCGAGCCCCTACTCGCCCCCGAACCAAGTTGGTTCGTCCAGAAGCCGAGCCCGTTTGCATCGGCTGCACGGCCGAGCACGTTGCGATAGATCAGCTCGACGAACTGGCGGTCGTCGAGCGTTCCGTACGTGGCGGTGAACTCGGGGGATGCAGCGAACACCGATGAGATTTGTTCGATCGGCATCCCAGCCGCTCGTTGGGACCGCCAGTAGCTGAGACCGACTGGATCGGTTGCTCGCCCGAAGTAGGCGCGATAGAGGCGCTCGATCTGGCCGGTCATGGCCATTGACTCGGGCGGGGCAGGTGTGCGGGGCCAGAGATCGAACACGAACAGTGACGACTCGTCGGCCTGGGTGACGATACGGAGCCCGCTGTCCCCGACCGTGGATACCGCTGGCTGCAAGCGGCCTGTCGCCGAGCGACCATTGTCCATGGCAGCGAGCATGGTCCATTGGCCGGTGGAAAGGTCGATCTGGACGATCTCGGCGTCTCGTTTTGGTCGTGGTTGACCAACGACCCAACCGTTCGCTTCGCCTTCCTCGAGTACGGCGTAGCCGTCGCTCGTGATGGCCTGTATCGCCCGGAGTTCCTCACCCACCCGGAACACGTCAGGAACCCTGTTCCCGTTCATCGGGTACCGGGCAAAGAGGGGCCGCGACGAGGTACCTGAGACGTCGAGAGAGCCCACAGCGATCTGGACTCGCTGCTTCTTCCGATGGGCACGCAACACACGAACGGTGTCGGGATCGAGATAGACGATCCTCCGGCTGCGCTTGGTCTTGGGCGTAGAGAACACTGGCTTCCAGTTCACCGTCGTCAGCGTCTGCACGATCCGCAGCTCTCCCCCATCGAGATCCAGATCTCGCCACCGCAACCCGAGCGCCTCACCACGCCGCATGCCGGTCGTCACCAACAACACGAACAACGGATAGACCCGCTCGTGCTCGATCCCGGCGAAGAACTCGATCACATCATCCGACGTCCACGTCTCGTGCTCGAGCCGTTCAGCGACCGGCGGCTTCGCTACAGCTGCAGGGTTACGAACAACCAAGTTCAACCGCTCGGCATCCGATAGCGCCTTGCGCAGCACCACGTGGTTGTTGCGAATCGTCTTCGCCGCCAGCGGTTGACCGTTGCGTCCTCCGTCGACAGCCAGCCCTCGGTAGAAGCTCTCGCCATCGGACGTCGTCAGTGCCTGCAATCTGATCTTGCCCAACCGAGCCGTCGCCCTTGCAACGCCGATCCGATAGCTCTCCCACGTCGTCAGCTTCAGCTGCGTGCGCTGACCTTCGAGCCAGTGATCGAGGAACTCGCCGAGGGTCGACAGCGACCGGTTCACCGTGTCGCCCGAACGCACCTCACCAATGAACGCGTCGAGTGCAGCCTCGGCTTCACGCTTGGTGCGGAACCCCTGACGCAAGACCTGCTTGCGTTTCCCGGTCCCCGGGTCGAGCCCCGCGTCGACTCTGAACGCATATCCGCCGTGCCGCTTGAAGATTGAGCCCCTCGCCTTGGGCCGACGATAGTGTCTGTGCACTTTTCGTGCACTTTGCCACTGACTGCCCGCACCGAACCGAACCGAACCGAACCGAACCGCAGGCGACATACTACCAGGTCAGCCGTGCCCGGGACGGGACTTGAACCCGTACGAAGGTTGCCCTCCCGAGGGGTTTAAGCCCTCTGCGTCTGCCAATTCCGCCACCCGGGCGGGGGCGCCAACAAACTACCCGTCACCAAGACAGACCGGGTCGGCGTCGTCGGACAGGCGTCCACCATGGCCAACAGCACGGACGACGAAGCAGCTCGCGGCTCCTGATCTCACTTCGATGATGGCCTGGGCAATCGACGTCTCGATCACCTCGGCCGACCCCACCTGCTGCACCTGATAGCCGATGCTCGTGCCCGACGGGTCCGTCGACCATGACACGGTGACGCTCCCCTCGTGATCGGAAGTGATCGATACCGCCGATGGGGCCGAAGGCAGTGCGAAGAACGGATCGGCCGTGGTGCTCGGCGAGGACGGTGAGGACCCTGAAGTCGCCTCCCTGTCCCCGCCTGCAGCCTTGTCTCCGCCGGCGGCGTTGACCGCAACGGCGCCGGAGCCGAGCGCAACCAGAGCGACGCCGCCGAGGGCGGCAGCGGTGAGTCGCCGGTTGACCGAGCGCGGTTGAGGCCGTGCCCCTTCACGATGTCGGCTCTCGTCGGTCGCCGCAGCACCGGCGAAAGCCGGAGCGCCGGTTGCCCGCGGACCGGTCTCGTGGAAACCCTCGGCGATCAGCGGTGTGATCGCCAGGCCCAGTTCGGCCTGGATCTCCTGCAGCCGAAGACCGAAGGCGCCAGCCGACGCCGGCCGACGGTCGGGCTCTTTCGTCATCGACTCCCAAAGGAGATCAGCGAGGCTGGCCGGTGCAGCAGCGACAGCCAAACGGGGCGTCGGCTCGACCAGGATCCGGCGGGCAAGATCGGCCGTCGTCTGTCCCGGTCCCTTGAGATACGGCTTGTCGCCGGCAGCGAGGGTGAAGAGCGACGCCGCCAACGAGTAGATGTCAGAGGCGGCAGAGGCCGGCTCCCCTTCGATCAACTCCGGCGGTGCGTAGTGGACGGTGAGGCCACCGCCACCGGTGATCGTTCGCTCGTCATCGAAGCTCGAGATGCCGAAGTCGCCGAGCACTGCGGTGCCAAACGCCGAGACGAACAGGTTGCTCGGCTTGATGTCACGATGCACCACACCGTGGTCGTGAGCGGTCTGCAGCGCTCCAGCGACCTCCACTCCCGCCCTCAGCAGTGAGGCGATCTCGAGCTTGCCCTCGCGCTTCAACCGATCCCCGAATGTGCCGCTCTCGAAGTACTCCATCACGATGCACGGCCGTCCGTCTTCGGCAAACGTCGATGCGAAGACGGAGACGATCGACGGATGATGAGCCAGCGCTCCCATTGCCCGACACTCACGCTCGAAGGCGGTTCGCTGGGCTCGCGTCTCCATGTCGAGCCTGAGCACCTTCAGCGCGACGTCTCGCCCCAGATCTGGCTGCGTGGCTCGGTAGACGCGACTGAACCCACCCGAACCAATGGCCTCGATCACGTCGAAGCCTCGTACCGCGATACTCACGGCGGGTACTTCGACCCAATCCGAAGTCACCTTGAGTTTCCTCAAGCACCCCAAATCACCCTCCGATGACCAGGCATGGGCGTACCAACCCGGCATTGGCGAAGCGGCGGCGTGCTGCTCATCGTCGCGCTCCTGCTCTGCGGTGTTGCCTGGGCCGCCACCCGTGCCGAAGGGCGAACCGGCAGTCAGTCGCTGTCGAACGACGGCGGAGCTTGGCTGCTCAAGCGAGACGCCGGCGCGGTCGGTCACCTCAATCGTGAAGTCCTCGAGGTCTCGGCGGGCGTGCGCGTCGCCGAACCCGGCGCCGACTTCGACGTCGACCAGTCATCGGATGTGATCGTGATCCACGACCGTTCGACGGGTCGAGCGATGCTGCTCGACGGTCGTACGAATCAGACCCGCGGCGAACTGGCGATTCCAACCGAAGCGATCGTCAACGCCGTCGACGGCGGCGTCGTCGTCCACCAGACCTCGCCGCTGCGCATCTGGAGTCTGTCGGTCGACGAGTTGCGTTCGGTCGAGGACATCGAAGACGTCGTCCCGAACGTCAGCGGCTCCAACGGGCTCGTCGCCGCCGAAGGCGACACGATCGCCGTGTTCGACCGCGGCACGAGCTCGGTGGCGCTCTACGTCAATGGGATCGAGACCGAGCGGACGGCGATCGACGGGGAGCCGCAGGCTCTGACCCTTGCCGGCGGTCGAGCCGTCGTCGCCATCGGCGACGAGATCATCGTCTCCGCCAGTGGCGACACCTACCGCCCCGGCGTCGGGCCGTACACCTTGCAGCAGTCGGGCACCGATCGCTCGATCCTCGTTGTCGACGCTCGGCAGCGTGCGTTCGTCATCGACGGCGACGGTTCGATGCGCTCGACCGAACTGCCGAGTTCGACCGTCGACCCAATCAACCACGACGGTTGTCTGTTCGCCATCGTCGACGGACCCGCCCTCTCTCGAGCGTGTGGCGACGGGACCGGCACCGCCATGCCCCTCGATGGCGCGATGGGCGAGCTGCGACTTCGGCTCGTCAACGGCTGGGTGTGGGTCAACGACCTCGACACGGGTGGCGCTTGGATCACCAACGCCGAAGCACCGCTGAGCCGGATCGACGACTGGGGTGCCGCGCTCGCCGAGGATCAGATCGACGAGTCCGATGCCACGGTCGAGGACTCGGGCGGTGTGGAGGAAGTCCGACTCAACCCTGACGCCGAAGACGTCAAGCTGATCGAGGCCGACCAGCAAGACGAAGACGACGAGAACGACCCACCCGTCGCCCGAGACGACGAGGCGCATACTCGCGTCGATCGGCCAGTCGTCGTCCGGGTCCTCGACAACGACGAAGACCCCGATGGCGACGTGCTGCTGATCGACTCGGTCGAGGTCCTCGACGAGAGCTCGGCCCAGGTGTGGATCACACCAGCTCACGACACCGTGCAGGTCTCGCCACCCGCTGGGTTCGAAGGGACCGTCACGTTCGGCTATGGCATCAGCGACGGCCGCGGCGGTACCGCCAGTGCCATCGTGACCGTCGAGATCACGATGCCGCTCGAAGCATCGAACCGCCCACCGGAACCGACGACCGATGTCGCAACGGTCCGTGCCGGAACGTCTACCACGCTCAACGTGCTCACCAACGATGTCGACCCGGACGGCGACGCCTTGACGCTCGCCGCCGTCACGACCGACACCGGCGTGGTGGTCTTCGACCCGGCGGGGCAGGTCACCTTCACCCCGGACACCGCAGCGACCCAGGGCAGAACCGACCTGGTCTACGTCGTCATCGACGACTTCGGAGCAACCGCCGAAGGTCGAATCATCGTCAACATCCGCCTCGCCGAAGCCAACGCGACGCCAGATGCACGCAACGACTCGACCATCACGAGCGTCGGCAACCCGGCACGTATCAACGTGCTCGACAACGACACCGATCCCGACGGCGACCCGCTCATCGTGGCGAGACAGCCGGTGCTCTCCCGGGGTCCCGACGGTGAGCCGGTGGGCGACGACATCGCCGCCTCGGTCCAGATGACGAGTGACGGCGAGTTCTACTTCCTCCCCGAACGGCCCGGCGTCTACCTCTTCGACTATCTCGCGTCGGATGGGCAGAGCAACGACTCGGCGCAGATCCGCGTCGACGTGAGCGAGGCCGGAATCAATGCACCTCCCGTCGCCGTTCGCGATGACGTCGCGATTCCACTCGGTGGCACACGACTGGTCTACGTACTCGACAACGACGGTGATCCGAACGGCGACATCGTCGACATCGTCGAGTGGTCGGGGGCGCCCGGCCTCGCCATCGAACCGGTTCCCGGCATCGGCTTCCGGGTGACCGTCGAGACCGACGCCCCGCCCACTGCGACCTTCCGCTACGCCATCTCCGACGGCATCGCCGAGCCGGTTGCGACCGTCGTCGTCGTGTCGGTTGCCGACGTCGGCATCAGCAACCAGCCGCCGGTCGTCCGACCCGACCTGGTCGAACTCCGCCCCGGCCGGAGCACCACCATCCCGGTGCTCCTCAACGACTTCGACCCCGAGGGCGGATCGCTCTCGGTGATCCGCCTTCCGGAATCCGATCCGAACGTCACCTACGAGCTCGGCCCCGACAGCCAGTCGATCATCATCACGCTGTCGCCGACCGCGTCCTCGGGTTTCCGATTCGGCTACGACGTGACCGACCTCGACGGAGCGACCGCCGCCTCGATCGTCGATGTACGCATCATCGACCCCACCGAGCCCAACCGACCACCGACCGCTCGCCCCGATGTCGGCCGCACGATCGAATCCCGCCCGGTGGCCCTCGCCGTGCTGACCAACGACAGCGATCCCGACGGCGACGTCATCAGTATCGAGAGCATCGCTTCCCAGCCGGCGAACGGCATGGCGGTGATCGATGGGGACACCATCGTCTACTCCCCTGCCGCAGGCTTCACCGGAACCGATCGCTTCGGCTACGTGATCGTCGATACCGAGGGCGCCCGGGCCATCGGCTCGGTGCAGGTCGGCGTCACCCCGGTCGCAACGGAGAACCGACCACCGGCCGCCAATGACGACCGCTTCGTGATCGATGCACGGGCAACGCTCGACCTGCTCGCCAACGACTCCGACCCCGACGGCGACACCCTGACGCTCTCCTTCGTCGGCACGCCCACTCGTGGCACGCTCGAGCAGCGGGGTTCGACCGTCTTCTTCACGCCGCCGTCGGTCACGGCGACGACCGAGCTCTCCTTCGTCTACGAGATCAGCGATGGCCACGGCAACGGCGATGGTGGCACCGTCATCGTCGAGGTCCGGCCCGAGCCCGAGCCGGCGGCCCCCATCGCCCTCGATGACCGCGCCGGACCCACCCGTGGGAACCGCTCCCTCGCCGTGGATGTCCTTGCCAACGACACCGACCCCGACGGCGAAGCATCGTCGCTGGTCGTCACGTCGCTCGACCCGTCGGCTCGAGTGGTCGGCAACCAGCTGGTGGTCGACGTCGGTCTTGCTTCCGTCCAGGTTCGCTACCGCATCACCGATCCCGACGGTCTCACCGACGAAGCGACCCTGACTGTCGTCGTGGTCGCCAACGAGGCACCGGTGATCGCTCCCCTCCAGACGAGCACTGCTCACGACACCGCCATCACACTCTCGCTGCACGACCAGGCCGATGATCCCGACGACGACGAACTGCACTTCATCTGCTGCGACAACGTGACCGGCGGCGTTGCCGAGATCGTCCGCTCTCGGGCCGACCTGCTCGACGTTCGGTTCACGCCCAGCCCCGGGTTCTCCGGAACGGCAGCGTTCTCGTTCGGAGCCGACGACCGATCCGGCCATCTGGTCTCCGGCTCGGTACAGATCGTCGTCGAGCTGCCAGACAACACCGCACCGACCTCACGCAATGGTGCGATCGAGATCGAAGCGGGCAGCACGATCCCCTTCGATCTTTCGTCGTTGGTCGAGGATCTCGACGACGATCCTCTGGCCTTCCGGTTGGACACTGCGCCGCTGGGCGCCATCCTCGTTCGAAGCACCGTCACCCTTCGGGCACCCATCGACGGCGCCGGCACCACCGCCTCACTCGAGTTCACGGCCACCGACCCTGATGGCGAGTTCACCCGATCGACGCTCGCGATCGCCGTGACCCCGGTCGTGGCCCCACCACCCCGAGCCATCGCCGATCGAGCAACGACCAACCAGGGCGCTGCCGTGACGATCGACCTTCTCGGGAACGACATCGACCCGCTCGGCCGAGGTCTCACGATCATCGCCCTCGGTGCCAGCCCTGACGGCACCGCAGACCTCGTCGACGGCACGGCCACGTTCACACCCGACCCGAGCTTCTTCGGCACCGCGAGCTTCGGCTACACCATCCACGACGCCGCAAACAGCACCGACCGTGAATCGGTCGGGCAGGTGACCGTCGACGTCGTCGGCCGGCCCGGCACTCCTGGCACGCCCGCGGCCGATGCCGACAACGCCACCGCGACACTCGTCTGGCCCGCACCGCAACAGAACGGTGCGCCGATCGACCGCTACCGCATCGAGTCTCGGAGCAACGCCGGCGTGGCGAGTCTGGAGATCGGAGCGCAGAACAACCACACCTTCACCGGTCTGGTGAACGGTACTGACTACGAGTTCCGCCTCCAGGCTCGCAACGCCGCCGGTTGGGGTGAGTGGAGCCCGTGGTCGGCCCCGGTTCGACCCAACACCGTTCCTGATCAGCCGGCAACGCCGACGCTCACCTTCGGCGACGGCGAACTCCAGGTCAGCTGGGCCCCGCCATCCAACGCCGGAAGTGCCATCACTGGGTACCAGCTGGAGATCGGAGGAGGCGCCAACCAGGTGATCGCCGTCGGCTCGGCACCCCATGTCTGGCGCGGGCTCAGCAACGGAACCGAGTACCAGTTCCGAGTGGCTGCCGTGAATGACGCCGGGAGCTCGGACTGGTCGGGGTGGTCGACCAGTGAGCATCCGTTGTCCCAACCGGCCGCCCCCGAGTCGCCCGTGGTGACTCGCGGGAACCAATACCTCGACATCGACTGGACAGCCCCGAACAACAACGGTGATCCCATCTCGGCGTACGAGCTCCAGATCCAGAGCACGAGCCAGATCGTCTCCATCGCCGGTGCCAGCACGACCGGCTACCGGTGGGCCGGCCTGTCCAACGGGCAAGCCCAGCAGTTCCGTGTTCGAGCGTCCAACCGCGATCCCGATCCGGGTGCTTGGAGCCCGTGGTCGGCGCCCGTCGTCCCCTGCTCGATTCCCGACGCCGCACCGGTACCCACCGTGGTGCGCGGCGATGGTCAGGCGACCGTCACTTGGTCGACCCCGGCCGACCAAGGCTGTGCGATCACCAGCTACAGCATCCGAGCCAATCGGTCGGTCGTCCAGACCACCGGTCTCACCAACACCCACGTCTTCACCGGCTTGACCAACGGCACGAGCTACACCTTCGATGTGCAGGCCACCAACGAAGAGGGGTCGGGGCTCTGGAGCGGATCATCGCCAGCCGTCGTTCCCGCCGGCCCGCCGACACCGCCAACGATCACCGACGTGAATCCGAGCGCCATCGGCCAACTGACAGCGACGTGGAGCGGGGCCGGCAACAACGGTTCGGCGATCGCTCGACATGAGCTCTCGATCAACGGTGGGACTCCCATCACCGTCGGCTCGAGCGGTCACACAGTCACCGGACTCGCCAACAGCAGCGGCTACGACCTGCGCGTTCGAGCCTGCAACGGCGTGGGCTGCAGCGGCTACAGCGCAACGGTGTCGGCAACGACCTGGGGTCCACCGAGCGCACCCGTCGGTGTGAATGCCTCGGCCGGCGATGCGACCGGGCAGGTCAACTGGTCGACACCGTCGACCAACGGCGGCACGGCGATCACCGGCTACCGGGTGACCCTGTCGAACGGCACGACACTCACCGTCGGCCCCTCGCTCCGCACTCAGCCGTTCACGGGCTTGGCCAACTCGACGACCTACACCGCAACCGTGGCGGCCTGCAACGCCGTCGGCTGTGGGCCCAGCAGCAGTGCGACCTTCACCCCCGCCCAACCGCCGGTGACGCTGACGCTCAGCCGCGGCGGACCCTACAGCGGCGTCAACTGCGCCAGCGGCAATTGTCAGTACATGCACATCGAAGGCCGCAACCTGACTCCCAACGCCGGCGTGAGTGTGAGCTGTTACGACAACATCGACGACCGCTTCAAGACCGTCGCACTGACCGCCGACGCCAGCGGCTCGATCTCGGCCGACCCCTGCCACATGGGCTATCCGGGCCGCCAGGTCTGGACGTCGGTCGCCGACCCCATACGGGGCCAAACCTTCTCCAGCACTCTCACCTGGTAGGCCGGCCGAGACCATCCCCAGCAGCTCAGCGTCTGTATGAGGACGGCAGTGTCATACCCCTTGTTCATACTGGTTGGTATGGAGACGGGTTCGGCGGCAGACATCATCAGGAACAGCATCACCGCCGATTCTCGTGAGCCCTATGCGGTGCAGTTGGCCAACCAGCTACTGGCATTCGCGTCGCTGTCGGATGTGAACGATCTGGCCCCGGATGATCTGGCCGAACTGTTGTTGGTGATGGCCAACGCGGCCGAACAGCTCGAAACCCAGACCGGTCACGTCGCCATGACCGCCCATCGGCGTGGGGTGGGCCGCCACATCGGATCGTCCTCGACCGGCGCCTGGCTGGCGCACAAGGCACGGGTCACCCCGGCGCATGCGCATCGGATGATCCGCCGTTCCGAAACCGAGAACGCCTTCGCCTTGTTCTATTACGCCCATCAAGAAGGACGCATCACCGGTTACCACTTGGATCATCTCGGTTGTGCGCCTGGGGCGCAACCACCCGATCTGAAGACCTGCCTGACCGTGACGAGCAGATGCTGTGCGACGCGGCGTGTTCGATGTCGCCGGCCGAGATTCGGTATGGTCTGCCAGAAATGGTTGTACGGCGCCGATCCGGACGGGTCCTACGACAAGTTCCTCCGGAATCTGGAACGCCGCTATTTGAAGACGGCCCGTGATCTGGATGGGAATGTGCAGATCGCCGGACAGTTGGATCCGATCTCGGGGGAAGCGTTCCTCAACCTGGTGGGCCGGCGGGCCAAGGAACTGTTCGATGCCGACTGGGCCAAAGCAAAGGCCGAGGCCGCCGAAGGCGAAACCATCACCAAGGGCCGGTTGCGGCGCAGTGATGCGCAGCGCCGGTTGGATGCGTTGGTGTCGCTGGTGATCGACGGGTCCTCCACCCCCGAAGACGCGCAACGCCCCGAACCGTTGTTGTTCTTCGGTCTCGACTCGATGACATTCGAAGACTTCCTCAACGAAATGTTGACCACCGACCTCGACCACGCCGCAACGTCTCCCGCTCCTGGCACAGACGCCGACGGCGAGACCACCGACGACCAAGCCGGCAGCCAGTCCGGCACTGACGACACCGGAGCCGTCACACCAGATCAGCCTCCGGTCCAACCAGGCCGCAGCGAACTCCGGTTGCCGGCCACCGCAGCCGCCGTGGATCCGTCACGACGCTGCGAGACCGGCCACGGCCATCCGATCCCGTTCCGGATCATGCTCCAACAACTCCTCACCTGCCGCATCCGACGCGTCGTGTGGGATGCACCGAATGTCATCATCAACGCCGGCGAAACCCGCCGACTCTTCACACCCACCCAACGCCAACTGATCAGACACCGCGACCGATGCTGCAGCTTCCCCGGCTGCCACCGAGACGCCATCTACTGCGAAACCGACCACATCCTCGCCGTCACCAACCACGGACCAACCGACCTCGCCAACGGCCAATGCCTGTGCCGCTACCACCACCAACTCAAAACCCGCGGCCGCTTCACCTGCCAACGACTACCCGACGGACGCATCGGCTTCTACCTCCCCACCGGCATCCAAATCGAGTAACCACCCACCCCCGACCCCACCGCAAACCAACCCGACGAACCGAACCCCGGCCCGACACTCCACCCGAGGCCGGCATCACCGCGCCTGGCGGCGCCTATCGGGCCTGCTTGGCCTGGTACTCCCGATCGGCCCGTTTTCCCCGGTAGACCCGCATGTCGATGGCTCGGGTCACCTCGGGTCGAAGTTCGAACAGCAGGCGATGCTCGGTCTGCATGTTCGCAAAGAACGCATCTCGGCCCTCGGGTGCGACGTACTTGTCGACCAGTCGCCTCGACATCGGCCAGATGTCGAAGTCCGGCAGTTCGTGGGTCACCACCGTGCCGTCGACGCCGACATGACCGGCGACCGGTGCCAGTGCCTCGACACACAGTGACGCACGCGGGTCGGCAAACAGCTGCTTGCACCAGACGCGCTCGTAGGTACCGGTGATCCAGAACGAGCCCGCTTCGTGAAGGAACCAGATGGGCACCGTGTAGGGCAGGCCGCTGGCACGAAGCGTCGCCAAGACGCCGACGTGCGGCTGCTCGAGGAACTCTTCCATCACCTCTGGCTGCATACGTGGCATCGGGTTTCCTTCTACAGGGAGCTCGTGGCTTGCCGATAACCATGTCGTGGTTGCGGCATTCGAGCAAACGAACGATGACAGGAACGAAAAGGACGACCGGGCCTGCGAGCTCCTCGATGCGGAGACCGTTGCGGGCTATGCCGAGTGGTTCAACCAGACCCTGGCGAACGTCGAACTCGTGATCAAGGGCAAGCAGGACCAGGTCGCCATGGCGCTGGTGTGTCTGCTCGCCGAGGGTCACCTGCTCCTCGAAGACGTCCCGGGCACCGGCAAGACCGTCCTGGCCAAATCGATCGCAGCGTCGATCGGTGGGTCGATGAGCCGCATCCAGTTCACGCCGGATCTCCTCCCCTCCGACGTGACCGGCGGCCTCGTGTATCACCAGGACGCCGGCTTCGAGTTGTACAAGGGTCCGGTCTTCGCCAACGTCGTGCTCGCCGACGAGATCAACCGGGCGTCGCCGAAGACACAAGCGGCGCTGTTGGAAGTGATGGAGGAGCGCCAGGTCACGATCGGCAACCAGACCCATGACGTACCTCGTCCGTTCGTCGTGATCGCCACCCAGAATCCCGTCGAACAGGCCGGGACCTACCGTCTCCCCGAGGCGCAGCTCGACCGGTTCCTCATGCGAACCTCGCTCGGGTATCCGTCGGAGGACGCCGAGGTCGACGTCCTCACCTCCCAGCATCGCACGGCGGAGGCGCTGTCGAGTGTGCTCGACACCAAGGGCGTCCGACACATGATCTCGGTTGCGGGCCGCGTCTACGTCGACGAGACCCTGCATCGGTACATCGTGCGACTCGCTGCCGCCACGCGCACGAGGAGCGAACTTCGTCTCGGCATGTCGACTCGTGGAGCGATTGCGTTGGTCAAGGCCAGTCGAGGGCTCGCGGCCTCGCAGGGCCGTGAGTACGTGAAGACCGACGACATCAAGGCCGTTGCGCCGTTCGTCATGACCCATCGACTGCTCCTGACCCCTGACGCCGAACTGAAGCGGGTCGACCCTGCCCAGCTCGTTCAGCAAGTCATCGAGTCCGTCGAGGCGCCGGCCGCCGTACGCGCCGGGTAGGCGATGGGTCCGCTCACTCGATCCGGGACGACGATCGGGTTCCTCGCCCTCACCAGCTATGTCGCCGGTTGGCTGCTGGGCTGGAACGAGCTGATGGTCTGCGCAGCGGCCTGTGGGCTCGCGCTCACGATCGCATCGAGCTTCGTCATCGGGCGGCATCGAGTCGATGTGGCACGCACGCTGTCAGACGACCGAGTGAGTGTTGGCGACCTCGCCACGTCGACGCTCATCGTCACCAATCCCGGCCGCATGCCGGTCGGTCCGCGACGGCTCGAGGAGCGGAGTGGCGGTCGGGCGACGTCGGTCGACATCACCGGCCTTGCTCCCGGCGGCTCGAAGTCGGTCGATCACGTGCTCGACACCAGTCGGCGCGGGGTGATCGAGGTCGGGCCGACGGTGATCGTCAAGACCGATCCGCTCGGTCTGATGCGGCGCGAGATCATCCAGGCCGGCATCGATCACCTGAGGGTCCAGCCCCGTGTGGTGTCGCTCGATCCGATTCCGGTGGGCTTCGCCAAGGACCTCGAGGGCCCGACCAGCGACACCTCCCCGGCCGGCGACGTGTCATTCCACACGATTCGTGACTACGCGCCAGGCGATGACCACCGCCACATCCACTGGCTCTCCACCGCCAGGACCGGGACGCTCATGGTTCGTCACTACGTCGACAACCGGCGACCGAACCTCACCGTGCTGCTCGACACCGAGGCCGTCTACGAGCAGTCGAGCCCATCGAGGAATCCGACCGACGACACGGTGAGTGCCGCCGCCGAAGGCGATCCGTTCGAGTTGGCAGTGGAAGTCGCCGCCTCGCTCGTGGTCAGTACCGAACGGGCGCAACAGCCGGTCTCGCTCTGGTGCGGTGGAGCAACCGAGCGGCATGTGCCGCCGCTCGACGTGCTCACCACGATCGACCAGGGCGAATCGACGCTGGAGACAGAAGTTCGCGACGCCCTCGCCCGCCATCGAGAGACATCGGTACTGGTGATCGTCACCGGTGCTCGATCCGCGGCGTCCTTGCTTCCGATGGTGGAACAGGCGAAGCGGTCAACCCAGGTGATCGTCGTTCGCTGCTGCTCGGAGTCCGACGGCCAACGCCTGCCGGCCACCATCACGTTCACCGTCGATCGGCTCGATTCCTTCCAAGCCGCCTGGAACGCGGCCTTCTGATGCGCCGGGTCCCCCAGCTCGGCATCGTCGCCGTTCTCGCCGTGGTCGCAGCACTCGGCTTCCGAGGATCCCTGGAAGGCTGGGGCTTCGTCGTGCCGGCGATCAGCGGCATGTTGATCGCCCTCATCGCGCTTCTTCTCGCCCAGCACCATCGACTGTACGTCGGCGAGTCGGTGGCGCTCTCGACCGCGCTCTTCGCATTCGGCGGTGCCGGCGCAACGCTCGGGTCCTACCCCGACTTCTTTCGTGGCCTGATCGGCGGCTGGGCCGACCTGCTCTCGAGCGCTCCCCCGGCGACCCTGACCGCAGAACTGCGAGTACTGCCCTACGCGGTGTCATGGGTGGCCATGTTGATCGGTGGTGAGCTCGCACGACGGGCCACCAGGCCGGTGCTTCCCGTGATCGGGCCATTCGCTGCGATGGGAGCAACCGCGCTGGTGACGGCGGGAGCACCCGACCTCGCCTTGCTCCAGGGGGTCGCGATGGCCGTCGGCGCCCTCACCCTCGGTCTGCTGCATCAGTGGCTGGTCGTCGAGCCGCTGCGTGGCGACGACGCCACGGCGTCGATGCCGCGTCGAGCGTCGGCCTTGGGGCTGACCGGCCTCATCGCCGCCGTCGCCCTCCTCGTCGGACCGAATCTCCCGCTGGCCGGGGCGAACGAGCGGTTCGATCTGCGAGATCATCAGGAACGCCCATGGGATCCGCTCAGCGAGCCGAGTCCCCTCGTCACCCTCAAGGCCTCGCTCAAGGAGGGTCGCAGCGACGACGAGGTCTTCACCGTCACCGCCGATGAGCCCCTCACTCGCTGGACGACCGCAGTACTCGCCTCCTACAGCGGCACCGTCTGGGCCGTGGCCGACGAGGGTCCCGACGGCCCGGCCGAATTCGAGCCCGTCGACCGACGATTCCCGTCCAGCCCCGAGGATCCGATCGCCGGCGATCAGGCGTCGGTGTCGTATCGCATCGAGTTCGCCGAACCGACGCTGTGGGTGCCGATCGCCGGGCGAGTGCTCGAAGTGGACGGTTCCACCGGTCTCCGGTTCAACGAGGAGACCGGCACGGTTGCGGCGCCGCAACGGCTCGCCGCCGGCACGACGCTCCAGATCACCTCCGCCCCTCGACAGGAGCCCAAGCTCGTCGACCTGATGTCGGCCGAGACACCGCCGGTCGACGAGGGGGCCGAACTGGAGCTGGTGCCTCCACAGCTGCGCAACCTCGCAGGCGACGTCTTCGAAGGCATCGATCCCGGTCCCTCGCGGGTGGCCGCCCTTGCCGAACGATTCACCCAACTCGGTTTCTACGATCACTCCGACGCAGCACGGCCCGGGCACAACCTGGCGCGGCTCGATGACTTCCTCGCCGAGCCGGATCGGATCGTCGGCTACGCCGAGCAGTACGCCGCGACGGCCGGCGTGCTGTCCCAGCTCAGCGGGGTGCCGACACGAGTCGTCGTTGGTTACCAGATCCCACCGGAGCGATACGTCGACCGCAGCGCCGTGGTGCTTGCCGACGACATCGGCGCGTGGATCGAGATCGCCACCGTCGACTTCGGATGGGTGCCCATCGACGTCACCCCCGACCGGGCGAGGGAGCCGCAGGACGAGTCGCTCGGGGTGACGGTCACCGACGTGGCGATTCCGAACCCACCGCCGTCCCCACCTCCTCCACCCGACGATCAGGTCGCGGCGCGACCAGACACCCAGGACGGCCAGCTCGATGATGAGCCGACCGATGCCGATGAACCGTCGTTCCTCGCCACGATTCCCACACCGGCGATCGTGGCGACGACGGCGATCGGGCTCCCGATCGTGGTGCTCGGCCTGCTCGGATGCCTCGTGGTCGCCATCAAGGGGCGCCGCCGCAAGCGTCGCCAACAGGGCCCGACACGATCACGAGTCGCCGGCGCATGGAGCGAGCTCCTCGATGGCTATGCCGAAGCCGGCGTCATGGCCTCCAAGTCGACGACACCCGGAGAGGTCGTTGCGACCCTGCTACGAGACGAACCGAGCGCGATCGATGCCGCCGACGATCTGCATCAGCTCGCCGAGCAGGTCGATCGGGCGGCGTTCCACCCGACCAGCCCCGATGACGCAGCAGCCGACGAGGCGTGGCGCCGCTGCACCATTGCCCTCGAATCGCTCCGATCGAGCCGATCGGGCTGGCACCGCCTGGCCATGCGAACCGACCCACGACCGCTCACCCGACGAGGAGCACCATGACCGACCGGGAACACCACCACCTCGACGACCGCCACCACCTCGGCGACCGCCACCACCTCGACGACCTCACGATCGACGGTACCGATCTCCTGCTCGAGCTCACCGAGGCGCTGCGCGGATCAGAGGCCGAACGGCCACAGAGACGACCTCGACGGCGAGGACGAGCGAACGATCACCGACCCTCGACCGGTGGGTGCACGCTGGGCACCATCGGTGCCGGCCTCGGTCGCCGCGCCTCGTCCGACTCGCCTCGCCGGCTTCACCCGGCTGCAAGCCGGGATCGTCGTTGCCACGTTCGCGCTCGGAGCGGTCGCCGGTCTTCTCATCGGGCTCGGTCGAGAGGGTGACCGATCGATCCCGGGACCGGCAGTGACCGAGGCCTCGGAGTGAGCAGCATCGACGACGACACGATCACCGGCAGCACCGATCTCGAAGCGCTTCGTCACGAGGCGCTCGCTCCACTCACGACCGTTGCCGACTGGGGAGCCGCCACCTCGATCGGCCGAGTTCGCCCCGAGAACGAAGACGCTTTCGGTCACCTCGGGAACCAGCTGTTCATGATCGCCGACGGCATGGGGGGCCACGCGGGCGGGCGGCTGGCGGCATCCAGCGCAGTCCAGGGTGTCCTCTCGACGGCGGGCAGCGTCGGTCTCACCTCCCTGCCCAACCTGATACGCAGCGTCTCCCGCCAGGTCCGAGTCGTCACCCGAGCACGCGACCTCGAGCGGGCGGGCACCACACTCATCGTCGTTCGTGCGATCGCCGGTGTCGTGACCATCGCGAACATCGGCGATTCCCGGGTGTATCGCCTCCGAGGAGCCGAACTGCTGCCCCTGACGACGGACCACACGGTGGCAGCCGAGTTGGCGGCCACCGGGGTCGACCTCGCCAAGCATCGCAACGTCGGGCTGCACGCGCTCACAAGGTACGTCGGTGCTGCCGATGGGAACGACGTGCCTGATGTGACCTCTCTCGTTCCCCACGCCGGTGACCGACTCCTCATGCTCACCGATGGGGTGTTCAAGCAACTCGATGATGCCGAAATCTGCGACTCGCTGCGTGACCGCTCGCCGTCTCACGCGGCAGCCGAATTGATTGCCCGGGCCGATCGCGCCGGCGGCCGAGACAACGCCACCGCTCTCATCGTGGACTTCGCGGCCGGGCCGACACCGGAGCATCGAGATGTCTGAGCACCACTTCGCTTTCGCCGTTGCCCTCG
This sequence comes from uncultured Acidimicrobiales bacterium, assembly GCA_963698395.1. Taxonomy (GTDB): domain Bacteria; phylum Actinomycetota; class Acidimicrobiia; order Acidimicrobiales; family SZUA-35; genus JBBQUN01. The sequence goes on along the minus strand of CAVOQQ010000001.1, from coordinate 1,009,386 downwards.
CTCCTGGTTCAGGCCTGATCGCCCGGCGTGAGCAGACGCTGCTCTTCGTCCCCGAACCCGACGATCGGGCCAAGCCGCTGCTCGATGCCTTCACCCACGGTCACATCGATGGGATCTGGGAGCGGCTGGCCGAGGCCGTCATCGACCAAGGTTTCGACGTGTGTGCCTTCGCGTGCGTGATCGCCAACACGCAGATCGAGATTCGCGTGTTCGGCGACATCGAGTTGAAGACCGACCTGCGTTCGGTACCGATGTTGTCGGGAGCCGCATCGGGAACCTGGGTCGAGCATCGAGTCCCTGGCCAGCCTCGATCGGCCTCGATCACCACTGTCGGCAACGGCATCGACGACCGCACCACCCTCGTCGATGGCATCGTCCACGCCGGCGGGTTCACGGCTGCGATCGTCGAGCAGCGGTTGATGCCGAGCGAGACCATTGCCATCCCCTCCGCCGATGCATCGATCACCATTCCCCCGTCTGACGATGTTGCCACGACCGATGACCTCGACGCCGAAGAGATCGGCGAGGAGAGTCATCTCGTCTCCTACGTCAACAAGCTGGCCGACGAGCACGAAGCCGACGAGGGCGTCGCCGCACCGACGCCACCGGAGCCGACGATCGATGACATCACGGCCCGACCACCGATGGACTCGATCCGACCGACGTTGGCCGCCAGAGTCTGCAAGGCAGGCCATGCGAACGCACCGAGCCGAGCGGCATGCGAAGTCTGCGACGTCTTCCTTCCCGCCGGACCGGATGGCGTCAGCGTCGTTCCTCGCCCGTCGCTCGGGACGCTGGTCTTCGACGACGGGCGGCGAGTCGATCTCGACACCGACGTGATGATCGGACGCAATCCCTCTCGCAGCGGCGACCATTGGATTCCCGTGGTCGTCGAGGGCGAGCGGATCTCTCGGACTCACCTGACCGTGCGTTGCAGCAGCTGGGACGTGTTGGTCGAAGACGCCGGCTCACACAATGGGTCGGTCGTGATCCCGGCCGATGGCTCCCAACCCGTCGCCCTCGTCGCCGGCACGGCGCACCTGATCGAGCCCGGCGCCACCGTCTACTTCGGCGCATCGTCGTTCCGGTTCGAGGGACGTGTCGACACCACCTCGACCGAGCCATGAGTGTGACCGAGGCTCGCCCCGAAGGACTGCCCTCGCTCTTGATCGAGTTCGTCGGCGAGGTCTACCCGCTCACCGAAGGCGAGACCATCGATTTCGGTCGCGCCGGCACCATCGAGATCGACGACAATCCGTATCTGCACCGGTTCGTCGGTCGCTTCGAGCATCGAGCCGATTGTTGGTGGCTGGTCAACACCGGGAGCACCATCTCGCTCGTCATCAAGGACCTCACCAGCCGATCGCAGGTCCAACTGGCGCCCGGCCGCGAGCTGGCACTCAGCTTCCCCGAGGCGGTCGTCCAGTTTGTCGCCGGCAAACTCAACTACGAGATCGAGCTCTCGTTGCCCGGCCTCGCATCGGCGAAGTTGCCTGCTGCAGGCAACGAAGGTCTCGATGAAGACCCGGAGGACGGCGCCACCATCAGCCATGCCGATCTGCCGCTCACCCTCGACCAGCGCAAGCTCATCGTCGCATTGGCCGAACCCACCCTCCTGACCGGCGAAACCGTGGTCGAGCTCCCGTCGAACCGAGCCGCTGCCGTGCGCTTGGGATGGACGATCACCCGGTTCAATCGCAAGCTCGACAACGTGTGCGACCGGCTCACCAAGGCCGGCGTCAGCGGGCTACGAGGTCAGCTGGGCGACGTCGCCAATGACCGCCGGACACGCCTCGTCGACCACGCGGTCGGCTCGGGCTTGGTCACGAGCGACGACCTCGGATTGCTCGACTCACCGACGAACTAACGGCCGCGGTACGCCTCGATCGACTTGGCTTGGGCTGCGGCATTGCCGACATAGCCGGCGGGGGTCATCGCCTTCAACCGCGTCTTCTCGGCGTCGGGGATGTCGAGCGAATCGACGAAGGCGACCATGCCGGCCTGGTCGAGCCGTTGGCCTCGGGTGAGTTCCTTGAGTTTCTCGTACGGACGGTCGACACCATGACGCCGCATCACCGTCTGGATGGGCTCGGCGAGCACCTCCCAATTGGCATCGAGGTCGGCGGCCAGGGCCTGCTCGTTCAGTTCGAGCTTTCCGAGGCCCTTCAAGAGCGACGACAGGGCAACGCTGGTGTGGGCGAATCCGACACCGAGGTTGCGGAGCACGGTGGAGTCGGTCAGATCTCGCTGCCAGCGTGAGATCGGCAGCTTGGCGGCCAGGTGAGCGAACAGCGCGTTGGCCACGCCGAGATTGCCTTCGGCATTCTCGAAATCGATCGGGTTGACCTTGTGCGGCATGGTCGACGAGCCGACCTCGCCCGCCACCACCCGCTGCCGGAAGTAACCGAGGGAGATGTAGCCCCAGAGGTCGCGAGACAGATCGATGAGGATCGTGTTGGCCCGAGCGACGGCGTCGAAGAGCTCGGCGATCCAGTCGTGCGGCTCGATCTGCGTGGTGTAAGGGTTGAAGGTCAGCCCGAGCGAGGTGACGAAGGCGCCGGCGAAGGCCGCCCAGTCGAGATCGGGATAGGCCGCGAGGTGAGCGTTGTAGTTGCCGACCGCACCGTTGATCTTGCCGAGGATCTCGGTGTCGGCGATCTGGGCTCGCTGCCGTCCGAGGCGATGCACCACGTTGGCCAGTTCCTTGCCGACGGTCGAGGGCGAGGCGGCCTGACCGTGGGTGCGAGAGAGCAGGGGGACGTCGGCGAACGCAACGGCCATCTCGCCGAGCCGGTCGATCACGGCATCGAGTTCCGGCAGGAAGACGGTGTCTCGAGCGGCCGACACCATGAGGGCATAGGAGAGATTGTTGATGTCTTCGGAGGTACAGGCGAAGTGGATGAACTCCGAGACGGCCTCGAGTTCGGGATTGCTCTCGATCCGTTCCTTGAGGAAGTATTCGACCGCCTTCACATCGTGGTTCGTGGTGCGCTCGATCGCCTTCACCCGCTGAGCGTCGGCCTCGGAGAAGTCATCGACGATGGCATCGAGCTCGGCCGTGGTGGCGGCGCCGAAGGGCGGCACCTCGGTGATGGCATCCCACGAGGCGAGGGCCTGCAACCAACGGACCTCGACCACCACGCGGTGACGGATCAGCCCGAACTCGGAGAAGATCGGGCGCAACGCCGCGGTCTTCGAGGCGTATCGCCCGTCGATGGGGGCGATCGCGGTGAGGGTCGAGAGCTCCATGCCGACAGGGTACGCAGACGGCCGGCGGTATGCGGCCCGACAACGGCAGGCAGCCCGCCGTGCCTAGGCGGCGAAGGGCACGACATTGTTGGGTTGGGCATTGTTGGGTTGGGCATTGTTGGGTAGATCAGACCGGGCTTGATCAGACAGGGCTTGATCAGACAGGGCTTGATCGAGCACCGGCAGCACCGACAGCCACAGCCGATCTCGCAGCTCGGCGGCCGGTTCCCCGCTCAACGCGTTGGCGGCGATGATGCCGTCGATGAGATCGCCGAGCACGGCGGGCATGGGCCGCTGGCGCAGCGCCACCGCGATGGTGGCCGATCCGTCGACTCGGCGGCGAATGGTGCGATGACGGTTGCCACGAGGACGACTGCGAAACGATGGTGCCCGATACCCGGCTCGGCGGGCGGCCCCCGATAGGCAGCGAACGGCCTCGGCGAATTCGAGGGATGTCATTGTGGTACTCCTGCCCCTGGTCGAAATGGTCTGCTCTCCACACACACCATCATGACGATGAGGTATGACAGCCATCCCGCCACCGAAGGGCTCGTCACTCGGTCACGACCACCAGATGCTCGATCGCGACGCCCTCGAGCACGGCGGAGGCGCCGGCTCGGACGCGGGCATCGAGACCGGCGAAGGGTTCGACCAGCATCAGCATCTCGAACGGCCGGGCAAGCGCGACGGCGAGGCGGGCCAACGTGGTCTCGCCGGCGCTGAGATACCACGTGGGACCGTCCAACAACGGCAGCCGACCGACCCGTTCGAGCAGGTCGATTGCCATCTCGGCGACCGGCTCGTCGAATCGCGCGGCTGCTCGTTCCAACTGGTCGGCCAGGCGGAGGTCGCCGTCGAGCACGCCCATGGTCGACACCCGCTCCATCACCTCACGCATCCGGTTCCCACCGAGGAGCGCTTCGATCGAGCCGTCGAGCAGGCCGAGGATGTGATCGAGCGGCAACACGAGCACGCCGTCACCTTCGCCATGGGCGAGACCGAGTGAGGGAACCTCGAGGCGGAGTGGGACCACGCTCGTTCAGCGGAACCCGGCGAGGCGCTCGTCGGTTTCGGAGAACGGATAGTCGTGGTCGGCTTCGTACGCCAGACCGTCGTCGAGGCCCAGGGCTTCGGCGGCGTTGAAGAGGTCCTTGTAGGCCACGAACGACTCGGAGCTGTTCTCCTTCATTTCGTCGGCGAGGGACGCAACCGTGATCATCAGATCGTCGCCGGGCACCGAGAGGGCGGCGAGGCCCCATTCGGCAGCCTCGGTTCCGGTGAAGTTCCGAGCGGTGTAGGAGAGATAGCGAGCCCGTGCCAGGCCGACGAGCGCCGGCAGTCGCTGGCTCATCCCCCAGGTGGGGCGCAGGCCCCACTTGGCGTGCGTGTCGCCCAGCTTGGCCTCATCGGCGGTGATGATCACATCGCAGGCCAGTGCCAGCTCGAGCGCTCCGGTGAAGCAGAAACCATTGACCGCAGCGATCACCGGCTTGGCCATGGTGGACAACGTGGTGGTGAGCTGACGAGCCGGCAGGTCGAGAATGTCGCCCACCTTGCCGTTCACGAGTTCACGCTCACCGAGCGCCTTGAGATCGACTCCGGCGCTGAAGGCCCGTCCGCTGCCGGTGAGCACGACGACCCGAACGGACGGGTCGGCCGCAGCGACGTCGGTGGCGGTGTTCAGCTCGGCCAGCATGGTGGGGGTGATGGCGTTGAGCGCCTCGGGACGGTCGAGCGTGATCGTGGCCACCGCATCGACGACGTCGTACTGGATCTCGTTGTAGGTCACCGGACGAACCTAGCAATCCGGCACACTTTGCGGGTGATTCGCTCCGCCGTCGTCCCCGCTCAGGACTCGACTCCCAGCGCTCCACCCTTGATCGCCGTCACTCCGTGGCGGCGCACCGTCGACACCTGGATCCACCCCGACCACGACCTCTACACGGTCGATCCCGAATACCTCGACGCCGTCACCGCCGCCGGTGGCCTCCCGGCCCTGCTGCCCTGGATCGAGGCCGACGACGAAGTCGACCGTCTCGCTCGGGCGCGAATCGTGCTCGAGCGCTTCGATGGGCTGATGCTGACCGGGGGCAACGATGTCGACCCTGACTACTACGGCCACGAGCCCGACGGCGCCCGTGACTGGGATCGCCGGGCCGACGATTCCGACGCCGCCCTTCTCCATGTCGCCCTCGAGCAGCACAAGCCGATCCTCGCCATCTGTCGTGGCCTCCAGGTCGCCACGGTCGGCCTCGGCGGGCTCTTGCATCAGCACATCCACGGCACGTCGGTCTGGCATCGACCGCCCAACGACACCAGCGATCGCGTGGCCGACGCCGAGGAGTTCCTCGCTCGCCGCCACCGGGTCGAGTTGGTCAAGTCGTCGACGATCTCGTGGATCTACGGCGGTGCCTCCCACATCCAGACCAACTCGCTCCATCACCAGGCCGCGGTCGATGACGAAGACCAGCCGCTTGCCGTCGTCGGACGGTCGCTCGATGGCATGGTGGAGGCCATGGAATGGGCCGACAAGAACCTCGTTGCCGTGCAATGGCATCCGGAGCGCCAGACCGACGAGGGCCACCATGTGTTGTTCGAATGGCTCGTCGATTCCGCAGCCCGGCGACTCGCAGCGGGCTACCCATGACCGAGCAAACCCAGATCCCCGCGGCGCCGTCGCTCAATCCGGCGCAACAGGAGGTGCTCGATCAGCTGGGCTCGACCGATCGACCGACGTTCCGTGACGACCTCCGTGACCACCTCCGAGCCGAGATCGAAGCGGTCCTCGCTCCACTCGCCGAGCAGATCACCGCTCCCCCGCTCTACCTGTCCAAGCACAAGCTCTCGATGCTGCACGGCTGCGAATCCCGGTTCGTTGCGTCGGAGAAGGAAGCGTTCGAGTGGACCGTCGCCTCGGCGCGGGGCACCGTGGCGCACAAGGCCATCGAACTCTGGGTGGCGCGTCGTGGCGAGCCCACCCCGCTCGACCTGGTCGATGACGCCATGGAGCGACTCATCGCCGACGGTCGCAACATCGCCGATTGGCTGGTGGCGCTGTCCGAGGCCGAACGAGCCGAGCTGGTCGGCAGGGTCAACGATTTCGTGGTCACGTTCGTCGACACGTTCCCACCGCTCAAACGGCAGTGGGCCCCCGTGGCCGAATCTCGAGTCCGGGCCGACCTGTGCGACGACACGATCGTGCTGTCGGGCACCATCGACCTCAGCCTCGGTCGGGTGCGCGGCAACCAGGCGGGCAAGGTCATCATCGACCTCAAGACCGGCAGGCCCGTCAACGCCCATGTGGAAGACCTTCGCTTCTACGCCCTGCTCGAGGCGATGCGATTCGGCATCCCGCCCCGGCTTCTCGTGAACTACTACCTCGACGCCGGCCAGGCCCGCACCGAGGCCGTCACCGAAGATCTGTTGTGGTCGACGGTGCGCCGGGTGACCGACGCGGTCGAGCGCTATGTCGCCATCGAGTCGGGCGAGCGCGAGCCGAACAAGATTCCGAGCCACAACTGCCGCTGGTGCCCCATCGCCGACGATTGCGACGAAGGCCAGGCGTTCCTCGAGTCCCTCGAGGATGACGACGGCTAGATCGACTGATGCTTGCCACCCACCCAGTCGTCGCGCAGCTTGAACTTCTGGATCTTGCCCGAACCGGTGAGGGGGAACTCGTCGAGCAGGAACCAGTGGGCCGGTGTCTTGTGCGGGGCAAGGTGCTCGCGAAGGTGGGCGAACAGGGCGGCCTTGTCGATCTCGGTTCCCGGCGCCGGCCGAATGAAGGCGCCGACGACCTCACCGAAACGGTCGTCGGGGAGGCCGACGACCGCCACCTCGGCCACGTCGTCCCGGCTGAAGAGCAGATCTTCGAGCTCGCGGGGATAGATGTTCTCACCGCCCCGGATGATCATGTCCTTCAGCCGACCCTCGACGGTGCAGTAACCCCGCTCGTCCATGGCACAGAGATCGCCCGTGTGCAGCCAACCGTCGGCGTCGATGGCATCGGCGGTGGCCTCGGGCATCTCGAAGTAGCCGTGCATGACGTGATAGCCCCGGGTGAGGTACTCCCCCACTTCGCCGACCGGGACCGTTTCGCCGGTCTCGGGGTCGATGATCTTGATCTCGGTCTGCGGCATCGCGAGGCCGATGGTGCCGCCCTTGTCCTCGGCCGAATCACTCGGACGGGTCATCGAGGCCACCGGCGAGCACTCGGTCTGGCCGAACACGATGACGAAATCGACGCCGAGGATCTCCTCGATCCGCCGGACCAGCGCGGCTGGAACCGTGGATCCGCCCGAGACGACCGTGGTCATCGACGACAGGTCTCGGGAGGCGAAATCGGGGTGCTCCATGAGGGCGACCAGCATGGTGGGAACGCCGCCCATGATGGCGACCTTCTCCGATTCGATCAGTTCCAGCACGAGCGCCGGATCGAACAGCAACACGGGAATGTGGGTTGCCGCCAGGGCGAGCGCACCCAACGTGCCGAGAACACATCCACCGGTGTGGAACAACGGCATCGGATTGAGCCAGGCCGCGCCCTCGGCCCCACCGGCCAGCAACGCGGTGTGCTTGCCGTTGTTGCAGATGCCACGATGGTGCAGCAACGCTCCCTTGGGGAAGCCCGTGGTGCCCGAGGTGTACTGGATCTGCGCCGGGTCGTCGGGCGTGACCGCCGGCAGCGGGGTGTCGTCGGGCGCCGAAGCCATGAAGTCATCCCACTCGTCGAGTCGGATGACTTCACGCAGTTCGGGCAGTTCCGGACGGACCGATTCGAGCGTTGCCAGCATCGGGTTTCCCCGAAACTCCGGCAGCACGAAGATCCCCGACGACCTCGACTGCGTCAGCACGTAGGCCACCTCTCGTGCCTGGAACGCGGGGTTGACCGTGACCAGGACGACGCCGGCGAGGCCGGCCCCCAGCTCGAGGATCACCCACTCCGGCACGTTCGGCGCCCAGACGGCAACTCGGTCGCCCGGCTCGAACCGGGCAAGGAGTGCCCGAGCGCAGCGCTCGGCGTCGTCGAGCAACCGGGTGTAGGTCCACCGGCGCCGTTCACCGGGGTCGTGCACCCCGGCCATGAGGCCGATGCGATCGGGGGCGACGGCAACCGCCGAGCGGAGCATGCCACCAACGGTCAGTTCCTCGACCGGGAGTTCGTCGGTGGCAGACCAATACGACTCGGTCAACACAGCAGGGTTCATCAGGGGCTCCAGTCTTGCTCAGGCGACGGCGACGGTGTCGCCGATCCGGATCGTGCCCGACGACAGCACATTGCCGCCAACCGACAGGTTCGAGTTCCGCTCCCGGTTGATGGTTCGCAACACGTCGAGATCGCGTTCGAGATCCGGCTGGGGACGAGTCACCATGACACAGCGGTCGATGGCCTTGTTCACGACGAGCATGGCCGATGCGCCGAGGCGGACGTTCGAGCCGACCAGGTCGTCTTCGCCCGAGCCCTCGAGCACGAGGTTGGTGCGGAACCGACGGATGTCCCAGTCGCCGAGTGTGGTCGTGCTCACGAGCGAGATCCGTGACTTGGTCGAGTCGTGGAACGAGCCCGTCGGGCCGGACCACGACACCCAGGGGTTGGCATCTTCGTGTTCGGCATCGATCGGCGTCTCATAGGTGCCGCCGGCGTCGTCGCTGGCCTGGCGAAGCTCGACCGGCTCGCCCAACCACGTCGACAGGGTGGCGTCGTCGGAGGCAATCGAGCCATCGGGAAGGGTGATGACGGGTTGTCCATCGACCACCTTTGCCGAGGCGAACAGCAGTTCCGGCCGACGGCGAGCGGTGAGGATCATGCCCGAGGCGAGCTGGTGGAGCCCCCACCCTCGATCGCCGCTGATGCCGTTCGCTGCAACCTCCACCTCGTCGAGCAGCTCACCACCGAGCGACTTGACCGGATAGCGCCAGATCTGCGAAATCGTGAGTTCTGCCATACCGGCCAGACCTTAGTCGGCGGGCTGCAGCTTGAATCGCGAGCGGTGGGCAAGAAAGGCCGGAGTACCGAGCAGGATCGGGAAGAGGAACGACACGGCCCGATAGGCCGCCGTGGCGAGGGCGGCGTCTTGGGTGGAGATGCCGGAGACGACGAGCAGGTAGAGCAAGCCCGCCTCGACGAAGCCGAACCCGCCGGGGGTGAGCGGGATCATCGCCAGGACCTGCGCGCCGGCGTAGGCCAGCAGCACGATGCTGAGGCGGGGATTGGCACCAACGCCGTAGAGCGCAGACACCAGGGCGAGGTAGTCGAAGGCCCAGTTGCCGGCGGCGGCGACGATGGAGCGCCCCCATGCGGCGTCGACCACTCCTCGCAGACGATCTCGTTCATCGAGCAGGTGCTGGGGATCGAGGCTCCTCGGTCGGTGCAGTCGAGCGGAGATCGGCACCACGACTCTGTTGATCGCTCGACCGAGGATGAGAAGGGGCCGGTCGAAGGCGGCGGCAATCGCACCGGCACCGACCAGCACCACGAACATGACGCCGCCGGCGACCGCTGCCGGCCACAAGCTCTCGGGGACGGGCGCTCCGAGCAGCGCGATGAGCAGAGCCGTTGCCGGGATGGCGAACAACGCTGCGGTGGAGAGGATCGACGTGGCGGCGAGAGCCCCTCCCGCCTCGGCCGCGCTCACCCCGCTGACCGACAGCATGCGATACAGCGTTGCCCCGCCGACGGCGGCCGCCCCCGGAACGACACGGCTCACCGCATTGGCACAGAGTTGGCTCGTTGCGGCGACGAACCAGGACACGCTCGGCAACACGATTCGAATCAGCCACCAGGTGCAGACGAAGCTGAGCGCTTCCATGACCAGCATCACCACGAACCAGTTCGCATGGATCGTGCGGAACCGCTCGGCAGAGGAAACGACCTCGATCACCTTGGGGTGCAGCAGATACAGCGACAGGACTCCCAGCGTCAGGAACGCCCCCCGCTTGATGATGCTGCCGACGTCGAGACCGGCGGCATCACCGGACTGCTGCACGAGAGCGTCGTCGACCGAGGCGATCTCGCCACTGCCGCTGGGATTCATCGCGCTCGGCCCGCTGCAACCGACTGCTCGAAGTCGAGCAGGTCGAGACCCATGGATTGCATCAGGGCGTCGACCGAGGCCACTGACAGACCGACCACGTTGTGATAGCTGCCCTCGACTCGTTCGACGAACAGCGCCGCCCGTCCCTGGATCCCGTAGGCCCCCGCCTTGTCGTCGGCCTCACCGGTGCCGAGATACCAATCGATCTCGGCATCGCTCAACGAGCGAAAGACGACCTCGGTCGTCTCGGTCACGCTCGCCCTCTTCGTTTGGTGGGTGACGGCGATCCCCGAGATGACCTGGTGCCGTCGCCCCGCCAGGCGTCGAAGCATGGTGGCAGCATCATGGCGATCGACGGGCTTGCCCAGGATGTCGCCATCGAGCACCACGACGGTGTCGGCAGCGATGATGGTCCGCCCGGTGTGACGCCGAGCAACCACCGAGCACTTCTCCTCGGCGAGGCGCCGCACGAGATCGTGTGCCTGCTCGCCTGCGAGTGGTGTTTCATCGATGTCGGCCGCCTCGATGTCGATCGAGCCGAGCAGCAGTTCGAGCAGCTCCCGTCGACGCGGGGACCCCGATGCGAGCAGCAGGAGTGGGGCTCGGGACATCACGTCTTCAAGGTTATGCGACCGGCCCCGAAAGGCCATGCCGGGACCATCACACGCGGTTCGGTCCGTTCGACTCATCACGCGGGCTTCTGCTTCAGAAGTGGCGGCTGCGCGCCGATGCACTCTTCATGAGGAAACGTCCTGACAATGGCGACGCCGCGCTCTGTCCGTCATGTGACGGGCCTCGGGAGCAGTGGTTCACGACCTGTCCGACGTGCGACGTTCCTTTCGAGCTCGGACCGAACGTCATCCTCGGTCATCAGGCCGCTGCGCCGCTCACGAGCGTCGCCTCCTCGGCGGAGGAGTGGATCGACGTGCCGATCGGCGCCGATCAGCCGGCCAAGGCGGCATTGCTGCGCGCCTTTCTCGCTCACCGTGGTTTCGAGTTCGAAGAGTCACGCCGGTTCCTCTCGTTCCGGGTGGTCGACGCGGCCGCCATCGAGTCGGCGATGTTGATCTGGGCCTACCACCACGACCTCCCTGAGGACCCTCGCCATCTCGACACGTTGATGTCGACCCTCGAGGCGATCGGCGACGAGACCATCGCAGCGATCCACGCAATCACGATGGCGCCAACGGGTCGCCGCTCCGATCGAGCGTCAGGCCCCGGCGACGACCGACTCGGCAGCGGGACCGATCTCGACCTGCGCTGACGCGCGACTGTTTACACGGCGGCGGCCAACACCTGGCAGAATCGACGTCCATGAGTCTCGTCACCGTTTCCGTCGTCAATTCCGTCGCCACCATCACGCTCAACGATCCCGATCGCCGCAACGCGGTCACGCTCGCGATGTGCGACGAAGTGGCCGAAGCACTCGACGAGCTCGAGGCCGACGAGAGCGTGAAGTCGCTCGTGGTCACCGGAGCGGCTCCGGCCTTCTGCGCCGGTGCGGATCTCACCCACCTCGGCGAGTCCGCCGAAGAAGGGTTGCTCGCCATCTATGAGGGCTTCCTACGCGTGGGTCGGTCGCCGCTGCCCACGATCGCTGCGGTCAACGGTGCCGCCGTCGGTGCCGGCATGAACCTCGCGCTCATCTGCGATGTCCGACTGGCCGGCGTGTCGGCCAAGTTCGACGACCGGTTCCTGCAGATCGGTATCCATCCCGGCGGCGGACACACCTGGATGTATCACCGCATTGCCGGGCCTCAGGCCACCGCTGCCGCGGTGCTGTTCGGCGAGATCCTCGACGGCCCCGAGGCGGAACGAGTCGGGCTCGCCTACAAGTGTTTCGCCGACGATCAGCTGCTCGCCGAAGCCCAGAAGATGGCCGAACGGCTCGCCGAGGTGCCACGTGAACTCGTGCTCCGCACCAAGGAGAGCCTCCGCGACATCGTGGCGCTCGGGACGCAGGATGCCGCCGTCAACTACGAACTCGGTCCGCAGTCATGGTCGACCCGCCAGCCTGCCTTCCAGGCCCAACTGGCCAAGCTGAAAGCCCGCATCTCCGCCAAGAAGTAGAGCTCGAGCGCCCGCGGTCGCGCCAAGGGCTCGGGAGTTTGGAGCGCAGCGAGAAACTCCAACGAACCCCCAAGGCCGGCCACGCCCCGCGCAAACGAGTTCGGATGGGCGAAGCCCGAGGTGCGGAGCACCTCAAAGGCTAGAGCCAGTGCTTGTCGAACTCGGAGCGGCGTTCGACCCACTCTTCTGTGGTGATGGCGAAGCGGATGTGGTCTTCCCAGGTGCCGTTGATCTCGAGGTAGCGCTCGGCGACGCCTTCGGCCCGGATGCCGAGTTTCTCGACCACGCGTCGCGAGGCCGTGTTGCGGGGAACGATCGAGATCTGGAGACGGTGCAGACCGAGTGTCTCGAAGGCGAATCGGGCGACGAGAGCGACGCCCTCGGGGGTGAAACCTTGTCCGGCTTGGGCCTCGTCGACCCAGTAACCCGACGTAGGCGTTCTGGAACGGGCCGCGTTGCACGGAGTTGAGATTGACCTCGCCGGCGAACTGGCCGCCGACGAACACGCCGAAGCCGTAGCCGGCGCCGAGTTGCCATTCACGTTCGCGGGCGTGGCAGCGCAGCGAGAAGGCGGATGCGATCTTCGATGACATCGGGGGAACCCGGGAGCCGGCTCGGCTCCCATTTGGTGAGCCAGTCGGCGTTGCGTCGACGGACTTCGCGCCAGTTGGGGAAGTCTTCGGACCGCAGGGGTCGCAGCACCAGTCGGCGGCCGATGAGCGTGGTGTTGAGTGCTACCACGACGATTCCTCGAGACGCCGGCGGAGGTCGCCGGCGGCACCGTCGAGCAGGTCATGCTCGGAAACGACGATCTCGTCGATGGCCAGATGCCGCATCGATTCCACCAGCACGCAACAACCCCCGACGATCAGGTCCACCCGGTTCTCGGGGAGCCCAGGATTGTAACGTCGAGCGTCTCGGGGCTCGGTGGCGAGCGTGCGAAACACGTCTTCGACTGCGTCGAGCGGGAGCACGAAGTGTTGGAGTGCGCTGCGGTCGTCGCCGATCAGACCGATCTCGACCGCGCCGACCGTGGTGATGGTCCCACCGACCCCGATGACGGTGCCCGAAGCGATGGCCGCCGCGATGCTCGGCATCTCGCGCGACCACGTCGTCGAGATGGAGCTCGATGACCGACAGCGCAGCCGAGAGCTCCGCGGCGTGGGGCGGGTCGTGCTCGAAGTAGGTCGACGTCACCCGGCTCGCCCCGATGTCGATCGAGTGGACACCGAGGAGTCCGTCGTTGCCGTTGCCATAGGAGAACTCGGTCGACCCTCCACCGATGTCGATGACGACGAAGAGCTTCGTCGGGTCGTCACCGATCAGGGCTGCGGTGGCGCCGGCAAAGGCGAGGCGGCCTTCGGTGGCGCCGTCGATGATGTCGAGCTCGACCCCGAACACCCGTTCGACCAACTCGGCCAGGGCGGATCGGTCGGCCGCGTCGCGAGCGGCCGAGGTGGCGATGGCCCAGATCGTGCCGACGTCGGCGGTGTCGATGCGCAGGCGGTAGTCGAGGCAGGACCGCTTCGACCCGGGCCAGGCCATCGGGACCGATGCGGCCCGTCTCGGCGAGATCGGCGCCCATCCGGTGTGACCGGTTGATCATCGATCGACCGGTTTGCCCTCGCCGTCGACGATCAGCAAACGGGTGGTGATCGTTCCGAAGTCGATGATGGCGATCGGCGTGCTCACTCGGCCTGGTCCCAGGTCGAGATGATGCCGGGTTTGGATGGGTCGAACGCCTTGCCGACCTGTCTCCAGCCGATCGTGGACCCACTGCGCCGACCGGATCGTCCGCCGTTCACGAGATAGTTGGCGTAGTGAGCGTGGAGGCACTTGACGCCCTCTCGGGTGCCACCGACCCCGGCGGAGGGCCTGGGGCCCGTCGTGATCGTCGGGGATGAGCGCATCGCGTTCGGCCTCGTAGGCGTCGTGCGTCACGCGGATCGCGCTCGAGTCCGACCGCGGCTTCGGCCTGCTTGACACCCCCGGTCGACTCGAGTTGACCGATGGCCTTGTTCAGTGCCCGATCGGCCAGCCAGTAGCGCGTCGGCATGGGGCGGCCGCGATTCGAGGAGCGGCTCGTTCTCGAGTACGACGGGGCTGCCGTCGGCGCGCCGAACGACGACGTCGAACGCTCCCATGGGAGATCGTCCGATGAGTCGAGTGACGACGGTGATGTCATCGAGTGGCTCGATCATGTGGGAAACGACGCTCAGCTGCGGCGGCCCAGGAGGATGCGCAGCAGGATCAGCAGCAGCACGCCACCGAGGATCGGCGCCACCCGTTTGGCGACGGAATCGCCGGTGACGGCGAGGATGTCGACGGGCTTCGGCTCGGGCGATTCGATCTTGCGCACCTTGCTCTCGGCCGGGCTCTCGGCCGGCGTCTCGCTGGTCGGTGCTGATGCAGCCGGCGTCGATGCTTCGGCCGCCGGTGCTGCGGCGCCGGGCATGCCGACTCGGTGGCAGCCGTCGATGCTTCGGCCGCAGGCGCAGCCGTTTCGGCCGGCGCGACGGTGCTCGAGCGTCACCGGCTTCGAGCTTGTCGCGCAGATTGTCGGCGAACTGGGTGAGGATCTTCTTCGACACGTCTTCGATGGCACCACGACCGAAGCTGGCGATCTTGCCGCTGAGGCTGAGATCGGTGTGGATCTTGACGGTGGTGACGTCGTCGGAGACCGGCTCCATCGTGGCGGTGATCAGTGCGTTGGCGTTGCCCTGGCGGGGATCACGACCCTCGGCCTTGAGCCGGGCGGTCTTCTCGGCCTCGTTCTGTTCGATGAAGCTCGCCTTGCCTGCGTACTTGGCCGTGATCGGACCGACCTTGATCTTGACGATGCCTCGATACTCGTCGCCCTCGATCTCTTGGAGCTGCGCGCCCGGCATGCACGGTGCGATGAACTCGAGATCGTTCAGGATGCGCCAGGTGTCGTCGATCGGGCGATCGATGTTGAATTCGTTGGTCAGCTCCATTGGGCGAGATCCTTCTGGGTGTCGATGTCGATCGGATTTCCACGTGCACGCTACCTCGGAAACACGGCTCTCGGTGAGCCCGAAGCACGGTGCGAGCTCCCTCGTCACCCTCGGTCGGCAGCAGTGGCCACACGGAGCGTTCGAACTTGACCGGTGGCCGTCGTTCGCCGTCGAACGTGGCGACGACGATGTCGCCCATCGACGCGCCGACCGATCGCCACGCCGAGGCGGGCACGAGCGGCTGATCGGCCAGTCCGATCACGACCGCCCGATGGCCGTCGGCCTCGGCCCGACGCAGCCCGGCCTGGATCGTGCGAGCCTGTCCCTCTGCCCAATCCGTCGGCGGCGCACGACCGTGAAGCTCGCGGGGATCAGATCGGTCGAGATCGACCGCTCCGGTCACCACGTAGACCTGGTTGAACGAGGCGGTTTCGACTGCGTCGAAGACCCACGAGCACACCGGCTTGCCCCGGAAGATCGGCCCGCAGCTTGTGATCCGTCGCCCTCGAATCGGGAGCCGGCTCCGGCAGCGAGCACGATGGCAGCAACAGTCATGGGGTCAGTATGGGCTTCAGTACGACCGGGGCAACCCGAGCACGTGCTCGGACACGTAGTTCATGACCATCTCCTGGCTGACCGGGGCGATCCGCATGAGGCGAGCCTCACGCCAGTAGCGCTCGACGTGGTACTCCGCTGGCGTAGCCGAAGCCGCCGTGGACCTGCATGGCCCAGTCGGCGGCCTGATAGCCGGCGTCGGCCGCCAGCCACTTGGCGATGTTCGCCTGCTCGCCGCAGGGCAGGCCGTTGTCGTAGCGCCACGACGCCTCACGAATGGCCAGCTCGGCGGCGTTCAGCCGGGCGTGGGCTTCGGCGAGCGGGAAGGCGAGGCCCTGGTTCTTGCCGATCGGTCGGCCGAAGATCTCACGATGATTGGCGTAGTCGACGGCCGTCTTGACCGCGACGCGTCCGATGCCGAGCGCCTCGGACGCGATCAGCACTCGCTCGGGATTCAGACCGTCGAGCAGGTACTTGAAACCGGCTCCCTCCTCGCCGATCCGATCGTCGAGCGACACCGGGAGATCGTCGTAGACCGTCTCGCAGGAGACGACGGCGTTGCGACCGACCTTCGGGATCGCCGTGATGGTGACCTCCGGTCGTTGCAGGTCGGCGAGCAGCAGGGTGAGCCCATCGGTGCGACGCTTGCACTCCTCGATCGGTGTCGTGCGCACGAGCAGCAGCACCTTCTGGCAGTACTCGGCTTTCGATGTCCAGACCTTGGCACCGCGCACCACGTAGTGGTCGCCGTCTCGCCACGCCCGGGTCTTGATCGAGGTGGTGTCGGTGCCGGCGTCGGGCTCGGTGACACCGAAGGCCACGTGCAGACGACCATCGGCCACCTGCGGAAGGTACGTCTCCTTTTGTTCCTTGGTGCCGTGCTTGGTGATCGGGTTGATCCCGAACATCGAGATGTGGATTGCGCTGCATCCGTTCATCGCCGCGCCCGAAGCCGCCACCTCCTCGAGCACGATCGACGCCTCGGTGATGCCGCGCCCACCCCCGCCGAACTCCTCGGGAATGGCGATGCCGATCCAGCCACCATCGGCCATCGCTCGATAGAAGTCCCACGGGAACTCGTGCTCGGCGTCGTGGCGGCGCCAGTAGTCGTTGTCGAACTGCGAACACACCCGGCGAACACCTTCTCGGATCGCCTCGTGGTCGGGATCGGGGGCAAAGTCCATTCCCGCAAGGTAGTGGGATGCGTCAGCCCGGTGAAAGTGGGTGAGCTCCCGTACGCCGGCTCCGGTCAGCCGGCTTGTGTCAGCCCGCTTCTGTCAACCCGCTTCGATGAGATAGCGGGTGCGCAGCATCTCCGACGCCGCCTCGGGGCTGATGGCCTGCGACAGCCAGAGTCCCTGGCCGGTGGCGCAGCCGAGCTCGAGGAGTTCCTCGCGGAGGAGATCGTCGTCGACACCGGCCGCCGCAACCCGCAGGCCGGCGGTCTTCGCCAGCGTGATGAGCGAGCTGACGAGGGCTCGACTCGAGAGACGGTTCGACAGGTCGGCAATGAGGTTGAGGTCGACCTTCACCGCATCGATGGCGAAGCGAGGGAGTCGATCGAGGTTCGCGTAGTCCGAGCCGAAGCGGTCGAGGGTGACTGGCATGCCCATCGCCCGATAGGTGTCGAACACCTGCCGAAGCACGGTGCCGTCGCTGCGCAAGACGTCTTCGGGAACCTCGATACGGAAGTTGCTCGGTCGCAGTTTGTGCCGCTCGAGCTCACCGGAGATCAACTGCCGTGACCGGCTCGACAGGAACATCTCGGTCGTGAGGTTGATCGCCATCTCGAGATCGGAGATCGGCAACCCGGCTTCGTTCCACTCGGCGAACTGGGCGATCGAGGCGGTGATCACCCACTCGTCGATCTGACCCGAGGTACCGGTCGCCTTCGCCATCGGCATGAACTCTGCCGGGGCGAGGAGCCCGCGTTCGGGGTGACGCCAGCGCACGGTCGATTCCAGACCGCGCAGCGAGCCATCGCGAAGATCGGCGATCGGCCACAGCAGGAGTTCGAGCTGGCCGTTGGCGGTGGCTTCACGAAGCTCGTTGAGGATCGTGAGATGCTCCTCGTTGGCGGCAAGTGTCTCGTTGGTGACCCGTACGGCTCGCCCCTTGCCCATGGCCTTCGCCCGATACATGGCGATGTCGGCCTCCTTGATGAGCCGCTCGGTCGAGCGATCATCGGAGGCCGAGGACACACCGATCGACGCCGAGATCTGCGCCTCGTCGTTGCTCACGATGAACGGGAGTTCGAGAGCGGCGACGATGCGTTCCGCCATGCGCTCGGCTTCGAGGAGGCCCAGACCGCGCAGGACGACGACGAACTCGTCGCCACCGAGGCGGGCGACGAAGTCGCTCGGTCGGAGCACGCCGCGAAGGCGATCACCGACCCGCACGAGCAGCTCGTCGCCGGCGCCGTGGCCGAGACGATCGTTGATGGCCTTGAAGCCATCGAGGTCGACGAACAGCACGCTGACGAGGTCTTCGGACTCGACCATCAATCGATCGAGTTCCTCGATGAGCTGTTGCCGATTCGGCAGGCCGGTGAGCGCATCGTGGGTGGCCTGATACGCCAGCTGCGCCTCGACCCGTTCCCGACGAGCGATGTCTTGGGCCAGCGCTTCGGTCATGTCGTCGAAGGCCATCGACAGACGTCCGAGTTCGTCGAACCGCTCGTCGCCCGTTCGCACCGTCAGGTCGCCATCGGCAACGGCCTCCGCCAACTCGGTCATTCGGGCAAGTCGCTGCACGAAGGATCGCAACAACACGGCGATGACCGAGATGATGACCAAGCCCGCCGAGACGAACACGCCGATGATGCCGAGACGGACTCGGCCGAGTTTGGCGAACAGCACGCTCGGGTCCTCGTCGATCACGACGATCCATCCGAGCTCCTGGGTTCGTGCCGTCGCCCGAACGATGACACCGTCGGGCTTCTCGGTTTCTGCGACCTGCGGCTCACCGTGCACCGGGTTGGTGTCGAGCGTCTCCTGCTGTCCGATCTCTGCTGTGTCGTCGGAGAGCAGCACCGTCTGCGAGCCGTTCGGGTTCGACAACAGCAGCATGCGATCGGACCCGCTGTCGGGCGAATCGGCGCCGAAGACACTCGACAGGAGCGTGTCCAGCTTCCATTCGGCGACGAGCCGGAAGCTCGCTTCTCCCTGTCGGATCGGCACGATGATCGACACGCGGAAGTCCCGTTCGCTGTCGACGAAGGGTGCCGTGATCACGTAGGGCGCGTCGAACTCCACGGCGTTGCCGGCCACCAACGTCTCGGTGGAGATCGAGTTGTCGACGGCGTCGGGCGCGATCGAGTTGGCGGTGTTGAGGACCAACAGCACGCCGGTGTTGCCGTCGGGATCGGTCTGCTGGCGAAGCTCGTTGAGCCGCTCGCGGAGGGCCAGGTTGGCTTCCCTGCCACCGGCACCTCGCAGATCCTGCACGTGGTTGACGAACTCGGCGTCGGTGGCGACCCCCTGGAGCAGCGACACCACACCCATCAGCTCGCTGTCGACGCGATTGGCCTCGACTTCGGCGGCCAGTTCGACGGTCTTGAGTGTCTCGCCCTTCACCAGATTCCCGGCGATGTTGGCGACCTGGATCCCGAGAATGACCAGCGGCAGGCAGGAGGCGAGCATCACCAAGGTGACCTTCTGGCCAAGGCGCAGGTGGTGCACGAATTGGAAGGGGCCGCCGGACCCTGACACGGAACTCACCCTGGTCCATCGGCCATCGACCCAGGCCCGAAAGCTTTTCGGTCAGAATCCGAATACTTGGGTCGAACGAACCGACCCGTGGTCAGCGGTGGATATCGCCCTCGGTGTCCCGCAACGACGGGGCCAAACGACCGGATCGCTTGGCGATGATCTCGCCGCAGATCGAGATGGCGGTCTCTTCCGGTGTGCGAGCGCCGAGGTCGAGACCGATCGGCGCCATGATGCGGCTGATCTGCTCGTCGGTCACACCTTCGGCCCGCAGTCGGGCATTGCGATCGTCGGTGGTGCGACGAGATCCCATGGCCCCGAGGTAGCCGACATCGGTCTTCAGCGCCTCGATCACGGCCGGAACGTCGAACTTCGCGTCGTGGGTGAGGACACAGACGGCGTCGCGCTGACCGAGGCTGCCACCGACCTTTTCGAGCAGACGATGGGGCCAATCGACCACGACGTCGTCGGCATGGGGGAACCGCTGACGGGTGGCAAACACCGCCCGGGCATCGCACACCGTGACCCGGTACCCAAGGACCTTGGCGACGCGACACAACGAGGCGGTGAAGTCGACCGCGCCGAAGATGAGCATCTGTGGCGGCGGTGCGAAGCTCTCGATGAACACCGAGACCGCTTCTTCTCTGGCCTCGCCGTGTTCGCCGTAGTGGCGGATCCCTGAGGTGCCGGCGGCGAGCTCACCGAGTAGATCGCGGCTGACGACTCGATCGAGGTCATCGTTGCCCAGCGAGCCCGTTGCTGCGCCGTCGGGCCGCATCAGGATCTTGTTGCCGACACCGACGCCGGCGACGACCGTGGCGAGGGCGATGGGCTCCTCGTCGGCGACGGCGCGGCGAAGCTCGTCGTAGAGCGGAGTGGGACCGGGCACGTCGCTCACCAGTCGAGCTCTTCGATGAACAGGTGGATCGTGCCGCCGCACGTGAGGCCGACGGCGAAGGCTTCGTCATCGGAGTAACCGAAGGTGACGATGCGCCGCGAACCATCTTCGAGCGACTGCAAGGCCTCGACGACCACCGCACCCTCGACACAACCGCCACTCACCGAACCGGCGACATCGCCATCTTCGTTGACGGCCATGGCGGCTCCGGGGAGCCGAGGCCCCGAGCCTTCGATGTCGACCACTCGAGCAACGGCGACCCGTTTGCCCTGGCGTTTCCATCGATCGAGGTCGGAGAGGATCTCTCGCATCTGATCAGGCTACTCGTGCGCAGCGGATGCGACGCCGTCGGCGTGCAGGATGCGAGCCAGGTGTTCGACACCATCGACCAGGCGCGGACCGGGGCGAACGATGTAGGCGTCGCCGTCGACCGCATGCACCCGACCATTGACGATGGCGGGCAGCTGTGCCAGTTCTGGTCGAGCGATGACCTGTTCGAGCTGTTCCTGGGCCTGTGCCGCATCGAATCCGCAGGGGGCGACGATGAGCACCTCGGCCCCGCTGGCCGCCACCTCGTCCCACGTGGTGGCCGACGAACGACCGCCGGGATGAGCGAGCACGGCCTCACCGCCGGCGATCTCGATCTGATCGGGGATCCAGTGCCCCGGCGTGAATGGAGGGTCGGGCCACTCCAGCAACAGCACCGTGGGGCGTGCACGACCGGCCACGGTGGCCCGCACCGTGTCGAGCCGTGCCCGCAGATCAGCGACGGCGGCGACGGCCGTGTCGCTTGCGCCGGCGATGCGGCCGAGCGTCTCGATCCCGTCGAGGACCGCGGCGAGGTCCATCGGGTCGTAGTTGTGCACCTCGGATCGACAACCGAGTTCGTTGACCGCCCGATCGACGTCGTCGAACGGCAGGGCGCACACCCGGCAGAGGTCTTGGCTCACGATCAGATCGGGGTCGAGCGCGACGAGGAGATCTCGATCGAGGGTGTAGAGCTCGCGTCCTTCGGCCATGGCCGTGCGGATCGTGGCGTCGATCTCGGCCGGCGTTGCGCCGTGCTCGATGATCGTGTCGGTCACGTGCGGCAGACTCGCCGCCTCGGGTGGCACGTTGCACTCGAACGTGACTCCGACGACGCGGTCGCCAAGACCCAGGAAATACAACACCTCGGTGGCCGAGGGCAGGAGCGAAACGATTCGTTCAGCCATGCAGTCCCTCGATCACCGAGATGTCGTTGTTCTTCTGGTGGAGCAGGCGACGCCGCAGCGACGGGTCAGGCGATGCCTGCGCTCGTGAGTGCCCGACGGGTGAGGACCCGTGCCAGGTGCTGGCGATACTCGACACTCGCATTGAGATCGGCCGATGGCTCGAGACCTTCGGCCGCGAGTTCGGCCGCCTCGGAAGCGGTCGCGCCGCCGGCCAGGGCGGTCTCGACGGCGGTGGCCCGCACCGGAGTCGGGTGCATGCTGACGAGCGCCACCTTGGCGCCGTCGTCGGTCTTCTGGGCCGAGACGCCGACGATGGCCCAGTCCTGAGCCCGTCGGTTGAACTTCTCGAATCCCCAACCGGCACCGGTGTGCTTCGGGATGCGGATTTCGGTGATCATCTCGGTCTCTTCGAGGCTCGACTCGAGGAACCCGGCGAACAGGTCGACGGCCTCGATCACCCGCTCGCCACCGTCTGCGCTCTTGGCAACGACCGATCCACCGAGCGCGAGCAAGGTGGAGGGGTGATCGCCCGAGGCGTCGGCGTGAGCCAGCGAACCACCGAGCGTGCCGCGATGGCGGACCTGTGGGTCGCCGACGAAGCTGGTGGCATGGGCGAGCAGCGGAGCGTGTTCGCGCACCAAGTCGTTGATCTCGACGTCACGGTGACGGGTGAGTGCACCGATGGCGAGATGATCCCCGGCGTCTCGAACGTAGGAGAGGTCGGACAGGCGGCCGATGTCGATGAGGACCGACGGATACGCCAGGCGCAGCTTCATGATCGGCAGCAGTGAGTGGCCACCGGCGAGCAGCTTTGCTTCGTCGCCGTGCTCGGCCAGCAGGGCCAGGGCCTGTTCGGCGGACTCGGCCCGCTCGTAGTCGAACGCGACGGGAATCACTTCTCACCCCCGGCTGCGGTCAGCACGGCCTTCACGATGTTGTGATAGCCGGTGCAGCGGCACAGGTTGCCTTCGAGACCCTCGCGGACCTCGGCCTCGGTGGGATTCGGCACCTCGTCGAGTAGCGACACCGACGCCATGACCATGCCCGGGGTGCAGTAGCCGCACTGGAGGCCGTGGCACTCCATGAACGCCTTCTGCATCGGATGGAGTTCTTCGCCGTCGGCGAGGCCCTCGATGGTCTTGACCGACTGTCCGTCGGCTTGGACGGCCAGAACGGTGCACGACTTCACGGCCTCGCCGTTGAGGTGCAACGTGCAGGCACCACACGAAGACGTGTCGCAGCCGATGTTGGTGCCGGTGAGTCCGACGACGTCTCGGATGTAGTGCACGAGCAACGTGCGCGGCTCGACGTCACTGGTGTGACACGTTCCGTTGACCTCCACCGTTATCTCCACGGCAACCCCCAATAGGCTCGAGTTCGATGTACCGAGCGAGTGTGGCACGAATTCTCCACGTTTGCCCAAGTCGATCCCGACGACTCGGTCGGCGACCGGTCAACCCTCGGCCTTTTCGAGGATGCGGTAGCTCTCCTCACCCGGATACACGAGATCGAAATTCTCTCGCGCCCGACGCTCGATCTCGGCGTCGGTCTCGAGCAGATCGAGCATGGCGTCGAGCCGCTCGACGTCGGCGTTGACCTGATCGAGCTCGGCCTGTACCGCGTTGCGCTCGTCTTTCTGGCCGAGCCAGGTGCGAGCAGGCAGCACCGCCAGCGCACCGACGACGAGCACGGAGACACCGAACACGGTGCCGAGTGTGACGAAGCGCTGCACACGAGGCGAGACGTGATTGCTGAACTTGGGAAGTCGACGGAGCAGCTCGAAGGCCATGTCGGACTTACTGTGCAGACGACGGGGCGACTCGGGAAAGGGCCTTGGCCCCGAGGTACCGGGCGGCATCGCCGAGATCGGCCTCGATTCGAAGCAGCTGGTTGTACTTGGCCACCCGATCGGAGCGAGCCGGGGCACCGGTCTTGATCTGGCCGCAGTTGGTGGCGACCGCGAGGTCGGCGATGGTGGTGTCTTCGGTCTCGCCCGAGCGATGCGACATGACCGAGCCGTAGCGGTTGGCCGTCGCCAGGGCGACCGCCTCGAGCGTCTCGGTGAGCGATCCGATCTGGTTGACCTTGACGAGGATCGCGTTGGCAACCTCGGCGTCGATGCCGCGTTGCAGCCGATCGGTGTTGGTGACGAACAGGTCGTCGCCGACGAGCTGGCAGGTGTCACCGGAGAGCTGGGTGTGAATGGCCCAGCCATCCCAGTCTTCTTCGGACATGCCGTCTTCGATCGACACGATCGGGTACTTCGACGCCAGCTCCTGGAGCAGCTCGGCCATGCCCTGCGACGACAGCTCCCGGCCCTCGCCGGCGAGGTTGTAGACCGACCCGTCGTAGAACTCGGTGGAGGCGACGTCCATCGCCAGCGCCATGTCGGTGCCGGGCGTGAGGCCGGCGGCCTCGATGGCGTGCATCAGCAGCTGCAGGGCCTCTTCGTTCGACCCCAGGTTGGGGGCGAAGCCGCCCTCGTCGCCGATGGCGGTCGCCAGGCCACGATCGTGGAGGACCTTCTTGAGCTGGTGGTAGGTCTCGACGCCCCAGCGCAGTGCCTCGGAGAACGACGCCGCACCGACGGGCATGATCATGAACTCTTGGAAATCGATGTTGTTGTCGGCATGCTCGCCACCGTTGAGCACGTTCATCATCGGGACGGGAAGGACGTGGGCGTTCGCCCCACCGACGTAGCGGTAGAGCGGGAGATCGAGATCGTCGGCGGCCGCACCGGCCACCGCGAGCGACACGCCGAGAATGGCGTTGGCGCCGAGCTTGGCCTTGTTCGGCGTGCCGTCGAGGTCGCTGAGAATGGCGTCGACCTCGCGCTGGTTGTAGGCGTCGACGCCCATGAGTGCGTTGGCGATGGCACCGTTGACGTTGCCGACCGCGGTCAGCACGCCCTTGCCCATGTAGCGATCACCGCCGTCGCGCAGCTCGACCGCTTCGAACTGTCCGGTGGAGGCGCCGGAGGGAACGATCGCTCGCCCGTAGGCCCCCGAAGCGAGGAGGACTTCGACCTCGACGGTCGGGTTTCCTCGGGAATCCAGAACTTCTCGTCCAAGGATCTGCTCGATGACACTCACGCTCGGTGCTCCTCTTGCCGCGGGTTGTGCGAAGAATAGCGGGAACTGCTCCGGTTGCCCGCGATCAGTTCGGGTTCACGCGGGCGGCGTACTCGTCGGATGCCCAGATCGAGGCCACCATGGTCTCGAGCGAGTTCCCTGGCTCCAGGAGGAGATTGAACCACAGGCGGTATTCGCCTTCGGTCGGCGACCGATCGAGGAGCTTGATGTAGACGAGGGCCGAGTTCACGCCGGGAAGGCTGAGGTCGATGTACTCCCGACCCTCGGTGAACCAGGTCATCACGCCGCCCCTGGTCAATCCCTTGTTTCGCTCGCCGAGCCAGTAGTTGAAGCCGAGGATGTCGGGCGTGCGACGCAGCACGTTGTTGTAGACGACCACGAGGAACTCACCCTCGGTCAGGCCGCCATAGGTCTTGATGAACTCCTCGGAACGAGCGAACTCGTCGGAGACGTCCTGCAGGTTGATGACGCCGCGATCGATCAGGTCGACCCAGTAATCGTGGCCGGCGGCATCAGGCTGGCGATACGGGAAGTAGGCGTAATAGAGACGGGACACCTGACGGCGGGTCTCGAACCGCTGGCTGTCCATCAGACTCGTGATCACGGCCGGTGCATTGGAGCCGTTCGCGGTCGTCGCCTGCACGTAGTTGGCCAGTTCGGCGGCGGTCGGGTTGACGCCGAACAGATCTTGGAAGGTCTGACGCACGAACGCCTCACGAGTGGCGAACGGGTGCACGACTCGCTTCGAGAAGAACTCCGGTGAGGAGCCGGCGCCACTCAGGCCCTGAGCATTGCGGGCCTGGACGGTGGCCGTCAGCTTGCCGATCGGCAGACCCGTGAAGCTCGCGGTTCGAGGCGACGAAGCCGGAACGGTCACGGTCTTGCCGCCGAGCTTGACCACGTACTCCGAGATCGTGCCGTTGCCGTTGTTGGCCGGCGGATCCCAGGTGACCGTGGCGGTGCCGTTGGTGGTCGATGCCGCCGTGGTCTTCACGTTCAGGGGCGAGCCCGGAGCGACGACGACGCTGAACGTATCGGAGCCGGCGGCCCCCGTGCCCGCAGCATTCACCGCAACGACCGAGACGGTGTAGTTGCCGCTCGGCAGACCCGAGAACGAAGTGGTGAGCGTCGTGCCGGGAACGGTCGTCGGACCGGCACTGGCGGGAGACAGGCTCACTCGATACTCACCGACGCCACCGCCGTCGTTGGCGGGTGCCGCCCAGGTGATCGTGACTCGATTGGCCGAGTCGACGACGGCGTTGACGTTCTGCACCGCCGAAGCGGCGAGGGTCAGCGTGAAGGGTGCATTGGTCGGCAGGCTCGAGCCGCCGGTGTTTCTCGCCGTGACGGTGATGGTGTAGTCGCCGGCTGCCTGGCCGGCGAACGAGGCCGAGGTCCCACCGACGGTACGGGTCTGGGTTGCCTGACCGGATCGGTCGAGTTCGACGAGGTAGTCGACGACGGTGCCGCTCGCCGCCCCCCACGAGACGTTGATGGTCGAGCCGGTATTGCCGACGTTCACCGTTCCCGGCGAACCGGGTGGGGCGGGTGTGATCGTGACGGCGTTGGATGCGGCGGAGGCTGGACCGGGTCCGACGGCATTGACCGCTCGAACCCTGAACGTGTGGTTGCCGGCCGCAAGGCCAGGCACCGTCGCCGGCGACGCCGGATCGGCAATCGCCCACGT
Organism: uncultured Acidimicrobiales bacterium; assembly: GCA_963698395.1. Taxonomy (GTDB): domain Bacteria; phylum Actinomycetota; class Acidimicrobiia; order Acidimicrobiales; family SZUA-35; genus JBBQUN01. The sequence goes on along the minus strand of CAVOQQ010000001.1, from coordinate 982,905 downwards.
GTCCGCGCCGTCGACATCGATCTGGTAGCCCGTGATCGCCGAGCCACCGTTGTTCGCTGGAGCCGTCCAGGTCACCGTCGCCGACGACGCCCCAGCCTGCGAGGCCGTTCCGATCGTCGGCGCACCAGGCGCCGTCGCTGGCGCCGGGATCGTTCACGGTGTTCGAGGCGGCCGAGGCTGGACCGCTGGTCCGACGGCGTTGACCGCTCGAACCCCGAACGTGTGGCTGCCGGCCGCCAGGCCGTGCACCGTCGCCGGCGACGCCGGGTCCGGCACTCGCCCACGTGTCCGCGCCGTCGACATCGAATCTGGTAGCCGGTGATCGCCGAGCCACCGTTGTTCGCTGGAGCCGTCCAGGTCACCGTCGCCGACGACGTCCCAGCACTGCGAGGCCGTTCCGATCGTCGGCGCACCAGGCACGGTCGCCGGCGGACGTGGTGGCAACCGTGGTGGATGCGGACGTAGCGTCGACGTTCCTCAGCGCCACTCAACGGCGAAATAGGTCGATCGGTGTAGGTCACACCGGAGGTCAGGCCGGTGAGGGTCGCTGAGATCGCTGCGGACGTCAGCGATTCGCAGGTGCAGGCGTCGAGGTCGAGGGGTCACCGTGAGTCCGTCGCCGGTGATCGCCGATGCCGGAGCCGTCCACGTCAGATGGCCGGAAGTGCTGCTGGCTCAGTGGCGTTCGCGGTACCGGTCGGCGCGTCGGGAACGGCGGCGGCGACCGGGCTCACGAGGCCCACGAGGAGCATCAGGGTGGCGATGACGGCGGCGGCAGACGCCCGACGACGAACTCGACCACGCTTGGTGGCGGCTGATGCCGCCACGTCTTGCCCACTCCACTCGACCATCGGGTCCTCCAGACGCACTGCAGGAATCGCTTCCCACCCCGCCATCCTGCCCCAATACCAAGGGGCTCACCACCTCGGTGGGCAGAGTTGCTCGGAGTTTTCGACAAATTGACGGAACCGCCGACCACGCTGATTCTCGCTCAACGTGGTTGCTCGGAGACCCTCAGTAACGCCACCGTCGGTGGCGGCCGAGCGAGCTGAGGCGTCGGGCGGAGGAGGCCGGGTCGTTGCCGCCGCTGCGAAGCACGATGCGGTTGAGCACATGGAAGCCGTGGATGCGGAAACGATCATCGATGCCCGGCCCGCAGCTGGCCGTCCCGAGGCCCGAATGGGCGATGTCGAGGCGGAGCGACGTGCAGTCCGGCGTGGGGAGATCGTCGAGATGATCGGCTTGCTCGATCGCTGTGGGGCGATACGGCAGGGCTGCGGCGTCGAACAGCGGGTCGCCGACGGCGAGCACCGTCGGCAGCGCCGCATCATTCGACGACCCGACGGCGAACCAGCGCAGCTCGGTGTGGTTGCCGGTCTCCTGCGGTCGTGCGTACGGGAAGAACTGCTCGGCAACGGATCGGGTGTGCTGGGCGACCTCGAGGCCGTGCCAGCGATCGGGATAGGACTCCTCGGGCCCCGGCCCGAACCAGCTCACGGTGTCGTAGGCAAGGGGAAGCTCGAGATCGAGTCCGATGCGCAGCAGCGGCGGCAGATCGAGGCTGGCATCGGGGGCGATCTCGAAGGCGACGTCGCCGTCGGGTCCGACGAGCCACTGCACCCGCAGGATCAGCCCGTCGCCCGCCGCGATCTCGAACGATGCGGCAACGACGCCGGAGTCTCGGATCTCGACCGACGGTGGTCGCATGCCGGTCGACGCCGGAATGGGCAGTCCACGGTTCTTCCAGCGGAACACCAGACGCTCCGCACCGAACGTGGCGTTGTCGTTGTCGGTCGGCGGCCGCCAGCACGAGAGCGCCGCATTGGCGATCGACACGTCGTTGCCGTCGAGCACCAGTTCGACCGGCGCGCCGCTCGGGTCGACCACCACCCGGCTCCCACCGGCGGCGAGATGCACCAACCCGGCATCGTCGACCGTCGCACACCGCCTCGGCGGTCGCTGTTTCGGGCGTGGATGTCGCCGAGGAGGGTGCGACGATGCGCTCCGGCGATGGGATCGGGTTGGTGGCGACGCGTCCGAACGGCACGGGCAACTGATCGAAGGCGACCTCGTGACCGGCAGGGAGCACCGCCAGCGCTCGACCGTCGAGCCCGGTGCGCATCAGATCCGACCGCAGCGACCAGCGCACGCTCAACTGCAGGTCGACCGCACGCGGACCGTACTCGCCGTCGGCGATCTCGGCGCACACCGCGTCGATGCCTTCGTCGATGGCGTCGCCGAGGGCGAACTCGACGGTCGAACCCGGCTCGACGCCGAGGACGACGTGGTCTGACCATTGACGAGCGACCGCACCATCGACCAGCAGATCGAGATCGAGCACGAGGTCACTCGAATCGGTGAACGAACGCCGGTTGGTGATGGCGAGGCTGCGTCCACTCCCCTCTTGGCTCGGTGAGGTGGAAGCCCAGACCGTCGAGATCGGCTGGTAGACCCAGCGAACGTGCGCCAGCGCCGGATGCGGACGTCGATCGGCGTCGACCAGCCCGTTGCAGTTGAAGTTCAGGTCGTTCGGCGTGTCGCCGAAGTCGCCCCCGTAGGCCCACCAACGGGTGCCGTCGGCGTCGTACTGCGCGATCCCCTGGTCGACCCAGTCCCAGATGAAGCCGCCGCCGAGCCGTGGAGTGCGGTGGATGCGCTCCCAGTAGTCCTCGATCCCGCCGTTGGAGTTGCCCATGGCATGGCTGTACTCGCACATGATGGACGGGCGTTCATCGGCGTCGTCGCCGAGGTTCTCGAACTGGTGCAAGGTCGGATACATCTGTCCGATGATGTCGACCAGCGGATCGGTCTCGGCCGGGTGGTAGGCGATCGGCATGCCGGGCACCACCGCTCGGATGGCGGAGGCCATGGCGCGATGGTTCGGCCCGAAACTGGACTCGTTGCCGAGTGACCAGGCGATGATGCAGGGGTGGTTGCGGTCGCGACGAGCCATGCGCTCGCCCCGGGCGACGAAGGCATCGGTGAACAACGGATCGTTGGCCGGCACCAGGCCGGCCTCGGCCGCACGACCCTCGTGGTGGACCTGGCCATGCGCTTCGACGTTGGCTTCGTCCATCACGTAGAGGCCGAAACGATCGCACAGGTCGTAGAAGCGCTCGTCGTTGGGGTAGTGAGACGTGCGCACCGCATTGATGTTGCTGGCGGCGAGGAGGGCCAGATCGGACTCGAGGAGTTCGTCGGACTGGTAGCGCCCCCGGTCGGGATCGTGCTCGTGCCGGTTGACGCCGTAGATGGTGATGGCGGTGCCGTTCACGCACAGCTGGCCGGCGTCGATCGAGACGGTGCGAACACCGACGAGTTTCTGCGCGGTGTGGACGACGGCGCCGTCGGCATCGATCAGCGACACCGCGAGTTCGTGGAGATGCGGTGTCTCCGCCGACCAGAGTTTCGGGTTGGTGGCCGTGGTCGCCAACTCGACGATTCCCAGCTCGTCGACCGGTCCGGAGGCTTCGGCAACGACCGTGCCGTCGGCATCGGCCAGCCGGGCTTCGACCCGGAGACCGTCGGCGGGATCGCCATCGATCTCGACGGTCAGCGCCACCTCGGCGTCGGCGCCCTGCAGCGCCGTCGTACGGAAGAACACATCGCTGACCGAGGTCTGGGGCCGGGGATAGAGGTGCACCGAACGATGCAGGCCGGCCATCCACCACATGTCCTGGTCTTCGATCCAGGTCGAGGCCGACCAGCGGTGCACCCGCAGGCCGATCGTCGCCGGCTCGCCGGGCACCAGGGCGTCGGTGACGTCGAACTCACTGGGAAGCCGGGAGTCGGTCGCGGTGCCGACGGCCCGACCGTTCACATAGACCTCGACCGCCGATTCGGCGGCTCCGATCTTGAGCACGACTCGGTCATCGGCCCACGACGCCGGTACGTCGACGACCTTGCGGTGGTCGCCGCCTTCGTCGGGCGTGGGGATCGCCGGATAGTCCGACGGGTCGAACGGATAGATCACGTTGGTGTAGATCGGGATGCCGTGCCCGTGGAGGACCCACGAACTCGGCACGGGCAGCGCCTCGAATCCCGAGACGTCGGCGTCGACCGCCGACCATCCGTCGTCGGGTGCCGAGCCCGTCCACATGCGGAATTGCCACTCGCCGTCGAGCGAAAGGGCCTGATCCGGAAGGTCGAGACCATGGGCCATCAGCCGACCGGTCGCCACGTGGGTCGGATCTCGATGCCAGCGAATCGGAAAGGACGAATCGTGAGTGGACACCTCGCAACGATACGAGCAGGCAGCGCCTGAGCGTGCAACGATGACGACATGAGTGCATCCACCTCACCCCAGTCATCAAACGGCGCACGGGTCGTTCTCGGCCTCGGCTCGGTCATCAAGAATGGGCCGCTCACGGTGGTGATCGGCGGTGGTTCCGTCGTCGGGAACGCGACCTTGGCGGCAACCGACGTGCTGGCAAGCTCCCAGTCGTGGGGATTCGACGAGGTGGCGGCGACGCTGCAGCAACTGGTCGTCGAGTTCCGCCCCTCGGGTGTCGCCGCCGTCCTCGACAGCGAGGGCGATGACTCGTTCGCGTTCGTCTTCGATCAGGCCGAAGCTCGTTGCGGCGAGCGGTCGTTCAAGGGTCGAGGACGCGATGGTTGGACCGTCGAACTGGTCCCTTCGACCCCGATCGAATTGCGCCTCGCCTCGGTGCCTTACAGCAGTCCATCAGACGAGATCGAGCTCCGTTCGGGTCTGCTCCCGGGTGCCGGTGCGATCGTCGAAGTGTCACAGATCGTCGAGATGCCGGTCACCCCGGTCACGGTGCCCGCACCCGCACCGGTCGATGCCGACGATGGACGATCCCCCGAAGCAGGGTCCGGCGAGCCAGCCGCCGTCGAGCCGTCCGGGCCGCAGCCGAACGACACACCATCGGTGAGGGACCTGCCGCCGCCGATGCCCGCGCCCGCCGATCTGCCGCCGACGCCCCCGCCCGTTTCCGCTCCCGATGCCGTGATGGCGTCGGCACCAGCGGATCCCCCACCCGTTCCCGACCGCGCACCGGTCGATCTGCCGCCCATGCCGCCACCGCTGTCGACGCCCCCGCCATCGGCCATGCCCCCGATGCCGCCACCGCCGAGCCCGACGCCGACACCCGCCCCCGACACCGCACCGCCGACACCTTCCCCCGACGCCATGCCGCCGATGCCGGCTCCCGACCGAACGCCACCACCATCGGCCATGCCACCCATGCCGCCACCGCTGAGCCCGACGCCCGGCGCAGCTCCACCCATGCCGCCGCCTGGCGCTCCGGCGGCACCCGCCGGGATGCCGCCACTTCCGCCACCTCCGGCCGCCGCCCCCACATCACCACCGCCGGCCGCCGCACCACCGATGCCGCCGCCTGGCGCTCCGGCGGCACCCGCCGGGATGCCGCCACTTCCTCCACCTCCGGCTACGGCCCCGCCAACGCCAACACCACCTCCGGGCGCGGCCCCGCCAACGCCACCTCCGGCCGCCGCGCCACCGATGCCCACCGGTCTTCCGCCGATGCCGCCGCCACCGGGAGCGGCCCAGGGGGACCTGCCACCCATGCCACCGCCGACCCAGCAGCCGTCGAACGGGTTCGACGACGCGCTCAGCGATGTCGGTCAGACGCACGAACCCGACGCCGAGCACCAGCCGCCGGCGTCGACTCCTCCACCTGCCCCCTGGGGGCCGCCGGCGTCGGACGACCGCCCACCGCCCCCGCCGAGCTGATCAGCCGACGACCCAGAGCCGATCGCTCACGCCGGCCGCCTCGGCAGCTTCGTAACGCCGACGGGCGGCCACGGTCGCCTGGCGCAGAGCCGCCTCGGGATCGAGGTCGTTCCGCCGCGCCAGTTCCACGACGGCCAGCAGGTGCCGGCCGATCGACGACTCGCTCGTCGGATCGAGCGGCGCCACCATGGCCTGATCGATCCAGTCGAGGTCGGCCGGCTCGCCGCTACGGTCGGCCTTCTTCAGCACCTTCTCGGCCAACAACAGGGCAGGAAGGCTCGAGGGAATGCCGTCCATGATCGAGGCGCGCTGCTTCTCGGTCTTCTTGATCGCCTCCCAGTTCGAGACGACCGCAGCCGCATCGGCGGCAACGGCATCGCCGAAGACGTGGGGATGGCGACCGACCAGCTTGTCGTGCATCGTGCGGGCGACGTCGGCAACGGTGAACTCGCCGGCCTCGGCTGCCAGCTCGGCATGGAACAACACCTGGAAGAGCACGTCGCCGAGCTCCTCTTCGAGGTCGGCATGACCCGAGGCATCGGCGGGCGCGTCGGGGTCCTCGAGGTTGTCGATGGCGTCGAGGACCTCGTAGGCCTCTTCGATGAGGTACTTGCGCAGTGACTGATGCGTCTGCTCCTGATCCCACGGGCACTCCTGACGAAGCCGGTGGACCAGTTCGATACTCAGCTGCAATTCACGAGCGACGGGAGCGGTGACCTCGGGCAGATACAGCGAGGTGAGATGATCGGCCTCGACCACTCGATCGAGATCGGGCCAGGCCACCTCGGTGATCGATTCGTCGGGCGTTCCCAGCCGCTGGAGGACCACCACCGACTGTTCGTTGCCGGCATCGATGGCAAGCTTGATGTCGGACAACACCCAGGCAGCGTGCGCGTGAGCAACGAGCAGAGGGCCTCGCTCTCCCGCTGCATCTCGGGCAAAGGTGTGACCGTCGATGAGTCGGACCGATTCCTCCACCGGATCGATGCCCAGGCGAGCCCACGTGGTGTCGAGAAACGAGACGGCAGGGATCAGCTCGACGTCGAGACGCGGGTCGTTGCGCAGATGACGAACCGACCGCTCGAGCACCAGCGGCGAGCCGGGCACGGCATACACCACCCCGCTCGACTCGAACGCCGCCTCGACCAGCGCATCGGCGATGTCGGCATAGACGGTGCCGAGCCGATCGGCGTGGTCATAGATGTGGTCGAAGGTGTCGGCGTTCGGTGCCAACTCGGCGCTCGGGTGACGCCCGGTGCGCAAGAAGACACGACTGGCCGAAGCAAGCACCTCACGAGTCCGATCGGTGACATCGCCGAGCGCTCCGGGCCCCAGTCCACAGATCGTGATCTGAGCTCGATGCTCGCTCACGGTGCGGCGAAGTCCACGACCTTCGGTGGGTTGAGCTCTGCATCCCAGGTACCGAACTCGGGATCGATCGCCACCACGACGTCGTCGAAGATGGCCGAGAAGTCGGCTTCGATCGCTGCCGGGTCCTCATAGCCGGTCACCACGATGATGTGGTAGCCGAAGTCGGTCTGCACCGGCCCCACGATGTCATCGACCTCGGCGGCGATCACGGCATCGCGGAACTCCGGAACGTACCCCTGCGGATCGACACAGCCGAGAGCACCACCATTGGCCCCGCTCCCGGCGTCGATCGAGAACTCTTGGGCCAACGCAGCGAAGTCGGCGCCGGCATTCAGCTGGTCGATCAGATCGTTCGACACTGCTTCGTCGTCGACCAGAATGTGGCTGGTGCAAGGCAGGCCGCCTTCGACGTCGCCGGCGAAGGACTCACGCAGCACCGACTCGTAGGCCACACCCTCGGCGATGGCATCGAAATAGGCGCCGAGCTCCTCACGGATCTCGGCGGCCGCCACCTCGGGGTCACCCGGGTCGACACTGGATGCCACAGCCTGCAGCTGGGTTTCCAGCAGCGTGTTGGCCGACTCGAGGTCTTCGGCGCGAGCAGTGAGCCCCCGCCGCTCGGCCTCGGCCTTGTAGATCTCGCGCTCGATGAGTTGGGTCACCACGTTCTGCTGGTCGGCGGTGGACAGAGTGCCGTTGTAGACGGCTTGGAAGAACCGTTCACTGCTCGTGATCTCATCGAGCACATTGGACGCATCGGACTGGCTGATTTCCGCCACTTGCTCCGAGCCGAGGGTGACGGTGGCGAGCGGGGCGTCGCCGCCCATCGAAACCCCGCACCCTGCGAGGGTGAGCGAGGCAGCGCCGACGAGAGCGAGCATGCGTTGACGAGACACGAGTGAAAGCACCCTGCGAGGCTAGCGGCAACCGTTGGGCCTGACGGCGCGCTGCCGATGACCCAACGGTGCCGCGCGCCGCCTGTGGGTCAGCTCACTTCCCAGGTGGCACCGGAGCGCAACAGGGCGGCGAGGTCTCCTGGACCGTGCGTCTCATTGGCATCGAGCAACTGCTGGCTCACCCCGGCCACGTACTCCGGCCGATCGACCGCCCGCAAGACACCGAAGGGCGTGGGCGACCGACGATCGTTGGCCAGTTGCGAGAGCGCAAAGGCCACCGACGGATTGGGATGCGCTTCGTTGTGGACGGCGATGGCCGCCTCGCCCACGTCGGCCACGGGCTTGACGTGGGCGCCGTCGGCATCGATCACCACGCCGAGCTCGTTGTCTTCGCCGAAGCGAATCGGTTGTCCATCGACCAAATCGATCATGTTGCGGCTGCGGTTGCTGCGCTTGGTGATCTCGTCGAAGGCACCATCGTTGAACACGTTGCAGTTCTGGTAGATCTCGATGATCGACGCCCCGCGGTGCTCGTGGGCCCGACGGAAGGTGTCGATCATGTGCTTGCGGTCGAGGTCGTGGGTCCGAGCGATGAAGGTGGCACCGGCGCCGGCAGCGAGGCTGAGCGGGTTGAACGGTGCATCGATCGATCCCATCGGAGTCGACTTGGTGACCTTGCCGATCTCGCTGGTCGGCGAGTACTGGCCCTTGGTCAGCCCGTAGATCTGGTTGTTGAACAGCAGGATCGTGAGGTTGACGTTGCGCCGCAGGGCGTGGATGAGGTGATTTCCGCCGATCGACAGCATGTCACCGTCGCCGCCGACGACCCAGATGTCGAGGTCGGGTCGGGCCACGGCGAGGCCGGTGGCGATGGCGGGTGAGCGCCCGTGGATGGAGTGCATCCCATAGGTCGACATGTAGTACGGGAATCGGGCGGCACAGCCGATGCCCGAGATGAAGACGGTGTTCTCCCGCTTGAGCGGATTCCCCATCGCCGTGGTGGCTTCGTCCTCGGCGAGCTCGGTGTGGAGGAACTGCATGGCGGCGAGAATGCCGTAGTCGCCGCAGCCGGGGCACCAGCGAACTTCCTGATCCGATGACCAGTGGCCACGTTGGGTTGGGTCGAGCGTGACATCGGTCATGCGGAGGCTCCGTTCTTGCTGCCATTGGACGATGCGGCGCTGCCGAGCAGTGCCTTGATGTGATTGGCGAGTTCGGTGGCGGTGAAGGGCAGACCCATCACCTTGCTGATCGGCTTGGCGTCGACGAGGAACTCGGCCCGGAGGACCTTGACGAGCTGCCCCTTGTTGAGTTCGGGAACGAAGACGTGCTCGTAGCCGGCCAGGATCTCACCGAGATTCGGGGGGAAGGGGTGCAGATGGGTGATGTGCACGTGGTCGACGGCGATGCCCTCGGCGGCGAGGACCTCGCGTGCCGACGTGATCGAGCCGTGGGTGGACCCCCAACCGACGAGCAGGGTGTCGGCCGACCCGTCACCGTGGACCTCGGCCGGCGGGATGTCCTTCGCGATCCCATCGATCTTGGCTTGACGAAGATCGGTCATCAGTGAGTGGTTCGACGGGTCGTAGTTGACGTTGCCGGTGACGTCGGCCTTCTCGAGGCCGCCGACACGATGCTCGAGCCCCGGTGTTCCGGGAACGGCCCACGGCCGCGCCAGCGTTTCCTCGTCTCGCTTGTAGGGATGGAAGACCTCGTTGCCGTCGGCGTCGACGTCGTTGGGGCCGGTGGCGAACTCGACGCTGATGTCGGGCAAGGTCGAGACGTCAGGCAATCGCCACGGCTCGGCACCGTTGGCGAGATAACCGTCGGTGAGCAGCATGACCGGCGTGCGGTACTTGAGGGCGATGCGCGACGCCTCGATGGCGGCGTCGAAACACTGGGCCGGGCCGTAGGCCGCGATCACCGGCATCGGCGACTCGCCGTGACGACCGTAGAGGGCCATCATCAGATCACTGGCCTCGGTCTTGGTCGGCAAGCCGGTCGACGGCCCGCCTCGCTGGACGTCGATGATGACCAGCGGCAGCTCGATGGAGAGGGCGAGGCCGATGGTCTCGCCCTTGAGCGCGATACCCGGGCCCGACGTGGTGGTGAAGGCCAGATGACCGCCGAAGGCTGCTCCGAGCGCGGCACCGACGCCGGCGATCTCGTCTTCGGCCTGGAAGGTACGAACCCCGAAGTTCTTGTGGGCCGACAGCTCGTGGAGGATGTCGGAAGCCGGGCGTGATCGGGATAGCTGCCCGAGGAACACCGGAAGCTTCGCCAGCTGACCGGCGGCGATCATGCCCCAGGCCGTTGCGGTGTTGCCGGTGATGTTCGTGTAGGTGCCGGCGAGCTGAGGGCGCAGAGTTCACCTGGTACTGATTGGCGAACATCTCGGTGGTCTCACCGTAGGCGTGGCCGGCATGGAACGCCGCCTTGTTGGCGGCCACCACCGTCGGGTTCTTGCCGAACTTCGTCTCGATCCAGTCGAGGGTCGGCTCGAGCGGACGCGAATACATCCAGCTCACGAGACCGAGGGCGAAGAAGTTCTTCGAGCGCTCGGCGTCTCGCTTCTTCACATCGAGATCGGCGGTCGCCCCGATGGTCAGCTGCGTCATGGCGACTTCGTGCACGATGTAGCCGTCGAGGGTGCCATCGGTCCGAGGATCGACCTCGTACCCACACTTCTCGAAGTTCCGTTCGTCGAACGCGTCGATGTTGAGGATCAAGGTGCCCTGTGGCTTCAGCCGATTGAGCTGGCTCTTCAGTGCCGCAGGGTTCATCGCCACGAGCACGTCGGGCTGGTCACCCGGGGTGTGGATGTCGTGGTCGGAGATGTGCACCTGGAAGGCCGACACACCGGCCTCGGTTCCCTGGGGTGCCCTGATCTCGGCCGGGAAATCCGGGAGCGTGGCAAGGTCATTGCCGGCAAACGCGCTCGCCGAGGTGAAGCGATCACCCGTGAGCTGCATGCCGTCTCCGGAGTCGCCGGCGAATCGGATGACCACGTGGTCGAGTGTTTCCACTTCGACCCGATCGGCGGTGTCGGTCACTCTGCCTCCTGTCTGTGACAGGGCGCACCTTGCGTCCTGCTCAACGGAGCCACAGGATCTCCCAACATCGGCGCGTACCGGCCGATGCTGACCCCACCAGCTCCGTTGCTGGTGTGTCGCCATTGCTGGTGAAACGTTGCCAACCTACAGCACTTGAGCCATCCGTCAACAGGACCAAGTACCCGGATCGGCGATCGCGACCGGAACCGATCAGAGCGATCGCTTCATACCCAGGTGTGTTGCTTCGAATCCGAGGCGTTCGTAGAACCGATGGGCGTCGCCACGCCGCTTGTCGGTGGTGAGCTGCACGATGTCGGCCCCAGCCCGACGCGCCTCCCCCAGCAGGTGGTCGATGAGCACATGGCCGATGCCTCGTCCCCGCATCCGTGACATCACTCGTACGCCCTCGATCTGGGCCCTCGTCGCGCCCCCATGACTCAACCCGGGAAGCAGCGAGAGCTGAGCGCAACACACCGGCTCCCGGTGGAAGATGCCGACGATGAGTCGTTCCGAGGGGTCGGCGTCGATCCGCTCGAACGCCCGGCGATACGGCTCGATCACCGGGTTCTCGAGTGACAGGGTTTCGAGTGCCAGGTTCTCGCGCCGGGCGCCGAGCACGTCGTCGCCGAGCATGCCGACGATCGCCGGAAGGTCGTCGATGGTGGCGTCGCGGAACTCGATCATGTCGGCATCGGAAAGGCTCATCGCTCAGCCGATCGAGTCGGCGAGCACAGCGACGAGCGCCGAACCGTCGGCCGTGACCGGTTCGCCATGGCCGAACAAGATGCTCTGATAGTCGAAGCCTGCGAGCCGCCGGACCGAAGCATTCGCCGTCTGCATGTCGGGAGTGAATTGCGGATTCGGACCGGCGACGCCGCCACCTTCGCCATTGATGGCATCGCCGGCCAGCAAGACCCGAGCGACCGGGTCGAGCATCGAGATGTGTCCGGTGGTGTGACCCGGCGTGGCGATCACCTCGAGTCCGTTGACGACATCGCCGTCGACAAGACCACGGAGGCCGAGGTCGGCACCGATCGCGTCGACGTCGCCGACTCCGGTGCTGAACGTCGCCTGCGAAGCAAGATCGGCCACCGCCCCGAGACTCCCGACGTGATCGGGGTGCCGGTGTGTGAGCACCACATCGGCGACATCACCCCAGCCGACACCGAGTTCGGCGAGCACCGCCTCGAGAGCCGCCTCGTTGCCGCTCGGACCCGTATCGACGACGACCGCCTCGCCCGCTCGCACCAGGATGTAGGCCGACACGAAGCCCATGTCGACTCGCTGCCAGCTGCCCTCGTCCGCAGTCGTGGTCGGATCGGGCGTCGTGGTCGGATCGGGCGTCGAGGCCGGGTCGCCGGTGGCCGCCGACGAGCCCGACTCGGTGACCGACGTCGAGGAGGCGTTCGGATCGTCCCCACCCGTCTCGCCGGACGCCGCCCGAGGTCGACGACGAACATCCGGCGAAGACCAGTGCGCCGGCGAACAGGCCGCCGAGGTCGATCAGGACGGCCCGCCGCGACCGGTGTCGGTTCGGCACGTGATGATGGTGCGACTCCATGGGCCGACGGTAGTCGCCGTCGGCAGGCTGACGAGCTCGGGTCGACCTCGGCCCGATCCGGTAGCTTGACGCCGTGACGCGCACTCCCCATCTCGCCAGCCGATTGCAGGGCTTCGGCACGACGATCTTCGCCCAGATGTCGGCGTTGGCGCTCGAAACCGGAGCGCTCAATCTCGGCCAGGGCTTTCCCGACAGCGACGGACCGAGCGAGGTGTCCGACGCCGCCATCGACGCCATCCGACACGGCAACAATCAATACCCACCGGTCATCGGGACACCCGAGCTTCGCACCGCCGTCGCCGAACACCAGCAACGCTTCTGGGGTCTGGCCTTCGATCCCGCCACCGAAGTCCTGGCCACCGCCGGTGCCACCGAGGCCATTGCCGCTGCGCTGATGGCGCTCTGCGAGACCGGCGACGACGTGATCGTGTTCGACCCGACCTACGACTCCTACGCCGCCGGTATCGCAATGGCCGGCGCCGTGATCCGACCGGTACTCCTCCATCAGCCAGACGACGAGCACGACGACTTCTGGTTCGATCCCGACGCGCTGCGTCGAGCCTTCACTGCCCGCACTCGTGTGATCCTGGTGAACACGCCCCACAACCCGACGGGCAAGGTGTTCGACGAAGACGAGCTCGCGTTGATCGCCGAATTGTGTGTCGAACACGACGTGTTGGCCATCACCGACGAGGTGTACGAGCACCTCGTCTTCGATGGTCTCGAGCATCGCTGCCTCGCCTCGTTCGACGGCATGCGTGATCGAACGCTCACGGTGTCCTCGGGGGGCAAGACCTTCTCTTTCACCGGTTGGAAGGTCGGCTGGGTCTGCGGCAACGCCGAGCTCGTCACCGCCGTTCGCACCGCGAAACAGTTCCTCACGTTCGTCAACGGTGCCCCGTTCCAGCCTGCCATCGCCGCCGGGCTGCGCCTGCCCGACGCCTACTTCGACGACTTCGTCAGCACCCACCAGGCCAAGCGCGATCGTCTGTCCGACTGACCTCGAAGCGGCAGGTCTTCGGGTCTTCCGCCCCCGAGGGCACCTACTTCATCACCGCCGACATCACCCCGCTCGGACTCAACGATGGCATCGAGTTCTGCCTCGATCTCCCCAAGACCGCCGGTGTCGTGGCCATCCCGAGCGCGGTCTTCTACCAGGATCGGCGACAACGGCGAGAACCTGATCCGGTTCTGCTTCGCCAAGAACGACACCATGCTCGAGCAGGCCGGCAAGCAGCTGATCGCAGCCCTGGCATGATGCGCCACCACGACCCCGAGGTTCGCCGAACATGAGAGTTGCCGGCCTACAACACGACATCGTCTGGGAGCAGGGCGAACAGACCAGAGCGAGGCTCGAGCCGCAGATCGCCGCCGCCGCCGGAGCGGGTGCGGAGCTGATCGCTGTGACCGAGATGTTCGCCAACGGGTTCTCGATGAACACCGAGCGTCGTTGCCGAACCGATGGAAGGCCCGAGCCTCGACCTTCCTCATCGACCAGGCACAGCACCACGGGGTCACGATGGTCGGGTCGATCGCCGACCGATCACCCCGACTACGAGCGGCCCGATCAACCGACTGGTGGTCGTCGACCCCGGCGGGCTCGTCGCCGAGTACGCGAAGATCCACCCGTTCACCTTCTCCGGCGAAGATCGGCACTACGCCGCCGGTGATCGGTTCCTCACCCTCGAGCTCCACGGCGTCCGTTGTACGTTCTTCGTCTGCTACGACCTTCGCTTCGCCGACGAGTTCTGGGCGAACGCGGCAGCAACCGATCTCTACGTGGTCGTCGCGAACTGGCCGGGCGCTCGTCGCCTGCACTGGCAGACGCTGCTGCGGGCACGAGCGATCGAGAACCAGGCGTACGTCCTCGGGGTGAACCGGGTCGGCCTCGACGGAGCCGAGGGCGACGCGCGACCGCCTTCACCACACCGGTGATTCGATGCTGATCGATCCGCTCGGCGAGTCGTTGGCAACGGCGGCGGGTAGCGAGACGATGATCGTCGGCGAGGTCGACGCCGCGGTGGTCGACGACGTCAGGCGTCGCTTTCCGTTCCAGGCTGACCGTCGGCCTCGAGGTTGAGCAGGGCGGCGCGCTCGACGGAATCGTTGTGCGGCCCCGAGCTCGCCGAGGTTCACGAAGAAGAGCAAGCCGGCACCCGCAGTGAGGAGCGCACCGAGGGCGTAGCGACTGACGGTGAGCACATCGCCGATGGCGAAGAGGAACACTGCAACGACGGCGGCGTAGAGACCGACGAGTCGGATGACCGCCTGGAAGTGTCGACGGGCCAGCTGCTCGCCGATCGTTGCGACCGCTCCGGTGATCAGGAAGACGGCGGCGAAGCCGACGGCATCGAAGAAGAAGATGGCGGCGATGGCAATCAACAGCATCGGGACACTCGCCGCCGCCCAGAAAGCCAGGATCCATCCCGAGCCTGCAGGCGGGGGAAGCGGAACGGCCGGATGCCGGAGGTGTGAGCGGATGTCGTCGTCGGCCGAGCGAACCGGACCGAGCCGACGACCGAGATCGACCAGCTCGCTGCGTTGCCGCAACAACTCGGTCATGCGAGCCGACTCTTCGGCCATCTCGCTCGGGTTCCCCGATCTGCTGGGCAAGCGGGAGCAGACGGCCACGTCGTCGAATCTGCTCGTCGACATCGTCCAACGCCCGCTCGAGCTTTTGCGGATTGACCCGCTCCGGCTGCGCCGACGGCGGCGGCGTGCCGTGGAGACCGACGAAACCGATGGGGTCGGCCCACGACACTCGGACATCTCCCTCTCGGTCGAACTTCGGACCCGATGGCCCCCGTTCCCCTTCCATCGGATCACCGGTGTCGAGTCCCCACAGGCCACGGAAGTCCGATGCCCACGGCGTGTCATCGCCGATCATCCGGAGGTCCCACTGCTCGATCGAGCGGCCGTCGCCGACGGCCGACTCGACGAACGGTGCACCCAGTGCCGGGCCGAGTCCACGCTCGGTTGCCTCGTCTCGGATCCGCAGTACCGAGCGTGACCATCGTTGGAGACGCAGCAGCCATCGCAGCGCAGGCACGTCGAGGCGGGTCACGTAGTCACCGGGCCGGAAGAACAGCGCATGCGAGCCGGCCCCGGCGTGCAGGACCGGGCGGTCACCCTCCTTGATCACCTCGGGATCGGCCCAGTGGCGCCGCAGGTCGGCGCCCGCGTAGTCGTGACTCGATGCGGCGACCCACCGAGGTTGGCGATCAGCCGGATCGAGGAAGATCCAGGCCTGCTCCCAGTCGGCCTCGTGATCGTTGAGCCCGCGATAGCCCGTGCGCCAGTCGTTCATGACGTAGAAGTAGGAGTAGTGCAGCACCAGCCACTCCCCTGCCCGCTGCACACGGCCGTAGCACACGGCCTTTCGATCCATGCCGAGCCGTTCGGCCTTGAGCGCCGCTGCCGGTGTGGTCCGTCGTGGCGTGGTCGGTCGCACGAACACGCTCACGATGAACAGCGCGTCGAGAATCCGGCCGAACAGCCCGACACGGCCCAGACGAGGACTCAACAACTTGCGGGCGAGCCGGCTGGCCTCTTCCTTCACCACCGCTTTCAAGTCGTCGTCGTAGATCCATCGCAACGACGCCCGCACGCCCCAGCGATGATCGAGATCGTCGGCCGTGATGGAACCGGGTGCAGCGACCTCGGCTCCGTCGACCCAGAGCCCGGCCGTGGCGACGTAGGTGTCGATCTCGGTCGGAAAGAACAGTTCACGATCGTCGAACCGCAAGATCGGCGCGTGACGCCGCAGCAGCGCCTCGGCATCGGCGGCAGCGCCATGGTCGAGGGGTTCGGACTGCGTCGAAGACACCTGGTCATCAGGACTCATCGATCACCTCCCCGAACGAGCACGTGCCTGACCGTAGCGGTCATATCGAGTACCTTTCGGCCGTCCCCTGTCGTCCATGATGCAAACCGCTTCTCACCACGAAGGACCTCCATGTCGATCTGGCTCGCCGACAATCCGCTCAGCAAGCAATGGCCGCTCTACACCCGAGGCAACGTCGGTGAGGTGTTCCCCGAAGTCGTTCTGCCCTTCACGTGGAGCGTCTACGGCCAGGAGGCCGAGAACGGCTGGCGTGATTCCTTCGAGCGGCTCGGTCTGGTCGCCGACGGCGACTTCGCCGACGACGAAGACATGATCATCCTCGGTGTGTTCGGCGGGTACTGCTACATCAACGCCAGCTATGTGCGACTCCTCGGCGTCCGTGCCCCTGGCGGCAAGGTCGAGGTCATCGACCAGCAGTTCTTCGGCGAGTCCGACGCTCCGCCCTACACCGAACGTCCGGGCGACAAGAACCTGCGCTCCTCGGCCAAACTCGGCAAGTCGGTCCTGAAGCTGCTCGGTACCAAGGAACTCCCTGCGCTCGAGGAGGACAAGCGCCGCGTTGCGGCGTGGATCGCGCAGTATCCCGCTGCCGACGCACCCGACCACGTGCTGCTCGACTACATCGAGGGTTTCAAACCGCTCTTCCGACACCTGTTCGGCCGCCACATCGACAACACCTTCGCTGTCGCTCTCGTGTCGGGAGCCCTGCAGGATCTGCTCGTGAAGGTCGGCCGTGCCGACCAGCTCGTCACGATTCTCGGCGGTATCGGCGACGTCGAGTCGGCTGCCCCCTCGTCCGCCATGTGGAAGCTGGCGCACTCCTCCGACGATCGCACCTCCGAGGCTTGGCAGGCCGAGTTCGCCCGCTTCATCGACGAGTTCGGCAGCCGCGGGCCGAACGAGTGGGACCTCGGCTCTGACCCCTGGGAGTTCCGCCCCGCCCTGGCCATCGCCGCGATCGATCGCATGGCCGAGGCCGACGCAAGCCACGATCCATCCTCCCAATCGGCACGGCTTGCCACCGAGCGACAGGCAGCCGTCGCGGCCGCTCGCAGCGAACTCAATCGGATCGACCGTGTCCTGTTCGACAAGGCGCTGCGGGCAACCACGCTCTACTCCCAGGCGCGGGAACGGTCCAAGACCACCATCATCCGTGCCATCCATTCGGTGCGGAAGGCACAGCGCGAACTGGCGCGTCGGGCAGCCGACCGCGGCGGCCTCACCGATCCCAAGGCATCGTGCCTGCTCGAGATGGACGAGTTCCGCCAGTATCTCGAGAATCCCACTCCGTGGCTGTCGGTGATCGCCGACCGCACGAAGCAGTACGAGCGACTCGCCGGTCTGATTCCCCCGTTCATCCTCGAGGGCGAGATCCCATCGATCGAGACCTGGGAAGAGCGAGGCTCGATGTCGACCACGGTCACCGTCGGTCAACGACTCCAAGGCATCGCCGGTTGTCCCGGCATCGCCCGTGGCACCGCGGTCGTGGTGCTCGACCCGGGCGACCCTCGCCAGCTCGGCCCCGGCGACGTGCTGGTCGCTCCCATCACCGACCCGTCGTGGACCCCGCTGTTCCTCGCCGCCGACGCGGTGGTGGTCGACGTCGGAGCAACGATGAGCCACGCCATCATCGTCTCCCGCGAACTCGGCATCCCCTGCGTCGTGTCCGCCGTGGGCGCCACCCGGAGCATCCCCGACGGTGCGACGATCGAGGTCGACGGGAACACCGGCGTGGTCACGGTCATCGAGCTGCCCTGACCGACGTCAGAACAGGAGGCCTCGGGCAACCAGCGCAGCGCGCGCCTCGGTGACACCGCGCGTCAGATGGGCATCGATGCCGAGGGCGAGCGCAGCGTCGACATTCGGTTGATTGTCGTCGAGGAACATGATCTCGCCCGGAGGGAGGCCGAGGTCGTCGATGACGTGCTGGAAGATCTCGGCATCGGGCTTGGCCAGTCCGAGCCGGTACGACAGGAAGTGCCGATCGAAGAGCTCGGGGATGACTCCGCTGTCGACCTGTTCGGTCCAGTGCAGCTCGTTGGTGTTCGACAACACCGCAACGATGGGTGCCGCCGCCTGGCTCCGCAGTTCGGCCATCATCGCCGCGGCCCCGTCGAAGAGCCCTTTGGGCCACGCTCGGAAGCGAGCAACCAGCTCGGTGCCGGGAATCGACAACCCCATCTCCTCGACCAGTTCATCGCCGAACGCGTCGACTCCGCATCGGCCCATCTCGAAGTGGCGAACCGTGGGACTCGCCAACCAGCGGGACCAGAACTGCTCGACGGGCAACGGGTCGTCGCCGAGGATCTCCGTGAGTGGTCCGAGTTCGACGAGGACGCCGCCCATGTCGAAGACCACGGCGCCGACTCCTGCGTTCTGCATCAGGGCACGCTAGTCGGCCCACACTCGAGCGAGCGTTACAGGAAGCGAGACAGCTGGGCACCGAGCTCGTCGGCGGTGAACGGCTTCGCCAGCAAGAAGGCGGCGCCGGCCGACACGGCGGCGGCCTTCTGGTCGGTCGTCGATTCCGACGTGATGAATCCGAACGGCACCTCGATCTCACGACCGCGCAGAGCCTTGATGAGTTCGAGACCGTTCATGTTCGGCATGTTCCAGTCGGACAGGACGACCGTCGGTCGGTCGACTTCGATCTTGGTCAGCGCATCGGCGCCATCCTCGGCCTCGACCACGTCATGGTCGCCGTAGCCGGCCTGGCGAATGCTCCTGATCACCAACTTGCGCATGATCGGACTGTCGTCGACCACGAGAATACTCATGATGGGTAGTGCTCCTTGTGGGTCACCCGCAGTCGTTCGAGTGCTTCGTTGGGCTGGGATGATGTGGATGAGAACGTGGATGATGCGGGCGCCGTCATGGCGGGGGTGGGGCTGCAGGAGACGGTCCGCTCGAATTGTCGACCGACCGCGACGGCGATCTCCTTCAGCGGCAGGATCTCGTTGGCGGCGCCATGTTGGGCAACGGCTCTCGGCATGCCCCACACGACACTGGACTCGCGGTCCTGGGCGATCACGTGCGCCCCGAGGTCGGCGAGGCGGGCGGCACCGATGGCGCCGTCGGACCCCCTACCGGTCAGCACCACTGCGACACAGGACCGTCCGAAGGTCGCCGCTGCGCTGCGGAACAAGACGTCGACCGAGGGCCGACAGTTGTGCTCGGGAGGGTCGTCGTTGAGCGCAATGGTGCCGCGACGGTCGGTGATGACCATGTGACTGCCACCCGGGGCGATGTAGACACACCCGGCGGTGGCGACATCGCCATGCTTGGCTTCGCGCACCGTGAACGGCGTCGCCCGGTCGAGGGTGGCCGCCAGGAGCTCGGTGAACGTTCGAGGCATGTGCTGGGTGATGAGAATCGGCGCCGGGAACTCGCGAGGGATGGCAGCCAGCAGATCAGTGAGCGCATCGGGTCCGCCGGTCGACGCACCGATCACCAAGAGATCCCGTTTGGGCGTCGCGGCGGCCTCATCCCGTATCGGCAGGTCGTCCCGACGACGAGCGGGAGCCATCGCCGACGCGTCACTCGACGCGACCGGGCTCGAGACGGCGCGGAAGGAGCCGCTCTGCTCGCGTGGCGCGGCAGGAGTCGAGCTCGGCGACGGTGTCGGACTCCGGGCTTCGAACGCAGCCAGTACACGCAGCATCGCGGCATGCAGAGAAACCCCGGGCGAGAGGGCGACGACCTCTTGCGGAGCACAACCGAGGTCGCGGGCAACGGCGACCGGCGACCGTCGGGAGAGGATGGCGATCGTCGGTGGATTGCCGAGGGCTGCGACGGCTTGCATCACCACGTCGGCGTGACCGAGCGTGTCCTCGAAGATCAACAGGTCCGCCCTGTCGACCTTCTCGCTCATGGCCCGGCCAGACGCAAGTGCCGCGACCAGGGTCCAACCGGCGCGCACCTCGACGAGGTCGTGCGCCTGTTGGCGGTCAATCGATTTCGAAAGCCCGATGATCACTGCGCTGGTGGCGCCGGTGCTCACTCGGGTCCATTCTCGGACGGCATGCAGATCAGCTTCGACTTGGGTCAGATCACTATGAGCAGCGCACCGCCCTCAGCTACGCTTTCCTCCATGTCACGAGGCCCCATGCGAGTCGTCACCGTCAACGGATCCCCACGAGATCGTGGCATCGCCCACGGCACCGCCTACCGAGACGAGATTCGGGCCTACGCCGTGGATCGAGTCGACCTGGTCTGCGCCGGCGCCTGGAGCCACCACCCGTTGGAACGCCCGGCCGTGATCGAGTTGGCCGAAGCCTGCCTCGAGCCGCATCGTCGCTATGCGCCCGACCTGGTCGAGGAGATGGCGGGCATCGCCGAAGCCACCGACACCTCGCTCGCCGAGATGCTGATCGTCAACGGCTTCACCGACTTCGTCGACACCGTGTACGCCACCTACCACCACGACGCCATCGCCGAAGACGACTGCACCGCCGTCATCATCCCCGACAGCCGGAGCGACGCGTCGGGCTTCCTCGCCCAGACCTGGGACATGCACGACACCGCAACCGATCACGTGATCCTCCTCGACGTCGCCGGTGAGAACGAGCCCCGGTCGTTGCTGCTCACCACCACCGGCTGTGTCGGCCAGATCGGCATGAACGACGCCGGCATCGCCATCGGCATCAACAACCTGCCCGGAGGCGACGGCAAGATCGGCGTCACCTGGCCCTTCGTGGTCCGCAAGGCTCTCCAGCAGACCACCATCGACGCCGCGCTCGCCTGCATCACCGACGCCGACCTGGCCGGCGCCCACAACTACCTCCTGTTCGACTCGTTGGGCAACGGCTACAACGTCGAGGCCTTCAGTACGGCCACCAACGTCGTGCAACTCGACACCGAGGTGATCGGCCATACCAATCACTGTCTTGCACCCGAGACGCTCGCCGTCAGCCAAGACAAGCCGACCCAACTCCAGGAGTCCTCCGAGGTTCGCCTCAGCACTGCGCTCGACAGCCTGACCGAGGGAGTGATCGACTTCGAGCGCCTCGAGGCGCTCACCCAGCACCCCACCATCTCCTACCGCGGCGGCCCGCCGTTCCACGTCGAGACCTGCGGCGCCGCCATCATGCGTCCGGCCACCGGTGACTTCTGGGCGTGTTGGGGACTGCCATCGGAGAATCCGTACCAGCGGTTCTCGCTCGCCACCGTCGGCGCCTGAACCCCGTGGTATCGCTTCGGTACCTGAACCTGACGCCCGAATGGGTCGACGGAGCGGCGCACTGCGAACAGGTGGCGTTCCCCACCGCCGAGCCGGGTGATCTGCTCTCGGCAGAAGACTTCCACGCCTACCTCGACGTGTTCCCCGAGGGGGTGTTCGTGGTGATCGACGACGAGGCCCCCCGCGGGCCCAACGTGGTCGGCGTCGGTGCCGGCATCCTCGTCCACTTCGATTTCGATCACATCGAACACACCATCTGGGAGGTGGCCGGTGAGCACCAGTGCGGCAATCACGACCCCGACGGTGACTGGTACTACGGCACCGACATCACCGTGCTGCCCGACTACCGAGGGCACGGGATCGGACGCCGTCTCTACGACCTCCGCAAAGACGTCGTTCGCTCCTTGGGAAAGAAGGGGATCATCGCCGGTGGTCACCTGCCCGGGTTTGCCGACGTCAAGCACGAGATGACCGCCGAAGAGTACGTAGCCGATGTAGTCGCGGGGCGCCGATCCGACGCCACGCTCACCTTCCAGCTGAAGAACGGCTTCGAGGTGGTCGGTGTCATCCAGAACTACTTCGCCGACCCCGCCATCGACAACAAGGCGTCGATGATCGTCTGGAGCGTCGACGCACCCGTCGCCTAGGTTCTGCCCATGCAGAAACTCGAGGGGAAAACAGCCGTCGTCACCGGAGCAGCGAGCGGCATGGGCAAGGCCTTCGCACTTCGCTTCGCTCAGGAGGGCATGAACGTCGTCCTGTCCGATATCGAGGCTCCCCGCCTCGACGAGGCGGTCGCCGACGTCAGCGCCGCCGCGATCGATGGCGCCAAGGCGATCGGCGTGGTCACCGATGTTGCCGTCGCCGACGAGGTCCGTGCCCTCGCCGCCGAAGCCATCGACACCTTCGGCAAGGTCAACGTGCTGTGCAACAACGCCGGCGTCGGCGGTGGCAGCCTGTCGGCCGCGCCGGGCACCGTCGATCTGCCCGACTGGACCTGGGTCATGGGCGTCAACTTCTGGGGCGTGGTCCACGGCCACGAGGCCTTCCTGCCCCACATGCTCGAACACGGCGACGGGCACGTGATCAACACCGCCTCGATGGCCGGTCACTTTCCCGGCCACAGCGCCTACTCGGCCTCGAAGTGGGCCGTGGTCGGGATCACCGAGGGGCTCTACAACTCCCTTTCGGCCAGCGGCTCGTCACTCGGGGTCTCGTGCCTCTGCCCCGGTTGGATCAACACCGACATCGGCCAGTCCGCTCGCAACCGACCGGAGTGGGCCGCACCCAACGCGCTTGCCGAGCCCGACCCCGATGCCGAGGCCCGACACCAATTCGTGCTCGACGCCCTGGCTTCGGGTCTCCCACCCGAGGGCGTTGCCGACCTCGTGGTGCAGGCGATCCTCGACGAGAGGTTCTGGATCTTCACCCACGATGACGCGGTGGCCTCCCTGAAGGGTCGCTACGACGCCGTGCTCAAGGGAACCAACCCTCCTGGCGCCTGGCTCGGCTGACGATCCAGCCGTGTCAGCTGGTGCAGTTTCGTTCGAGGGCCTAGCCGCTCGGCTCGAGTGGCTGGGTGGCTTCGTCTGCCTCCGCTACTTCGAGGAGCCAATCGAAGCCGAGTCGCTTGTTCTTCGCCCACCACCACAGTGCGGCAACCCAGGCGACGACGACGAGAAGATCAGACCAACCGTCCAGACTCGTGCCGGCGAAGCCTTGGAACGCCGGGACCAGCCGAGATCCACTACCACTTCGCCGATGGCCCGCCGTCGATCAGTCGCAGTGCCAAGGTGGCCGACGCCTTCGCCGACCACACGATCGACTGCGATAGCTGAGGACCTTCCGCCGCGTGCGACTCAGTTGCGGTGTCGTTGCCAATGGCAGGGGGCGCACCGGAGTTCGACCTCATCGACGATGGTTCGCTTCGTGACCGCGTAGTCGGGTTTGTGGTCGAAGGTGGTGAGTTGGGTGCTTCCGCAGTCGACACAGCCACGATCACGTTCTTTCACCACCCGCTTCTGCCGTTCGGTCGGATAGCGGTGACGACCCGACACGTTGATCGGCTTGCCCTCCGCATCGTGGATCATCGCTCGTAGCGTCGACCCCGGCGCGATCCGTTCGATCACGCTCAGTGGAATGGGGGTGCCGTCATCCATCGCCGCACCATCACCACGCACATGGATCACGATCTCCGACCGCACCGACCCAGCCCCGTCGCTCAGGATCGCTTCGAATGCGTCGGCGTACTGCTGAGCCAACGTCGGCCACGTCCCATCGGCTTGCTTGCGTGGCGCCGACTTCATCACCCGAGCCGTCAACGCTGCGACGAAGACCCCGCCCAACAGTGGCGGGACTCGCACGGTGAAGCTCAGCATCCCGTCAGGATCGTTACGCCACCTGATCGCCCGTCGGGCCTGCTGATCGTGCTCGATCGCCTCCGGCTCGCCGTTGCGTTGGAGCCACGCGGCGATCGCTCGCCCGAGATCGGACGCGCTGACCGTCCTGGCCAGTTCGACGAGTTCGGCTTCGTTCTCGGCTGTTGCGACTCGGGTCAGTGTGCGGACCTTCGAATAGGAGAGCTCTCCGTTCTCGAACGCGTCCGCGGACGCGGGGAGGGTGCGAAGACAGCGCCCGATCCGTATCCATTCTCGTGCGGTCGATGCCTCGACCTGGGCGACGTCGGCGAGCCAGCCGGCAGCGGTCGTCGACCTGTCCAGCAGCCACTCGCCCGAGTCGGCGAACTCGGCCGCCAACGTCACGAGTTCGTGTTGGCTCCGTGCCCAGATCTTCGCCGTGTCACGCAAACGGTCTTTCAATGGTGTTGCCGTCATCATCATCGGGGGTCCCCGCCCTTTCGTTCTGCCCGACCCGTGGTTGATGGTGGGGTCGAGCTCCGCTCGACCAGCCTACTCAGGGGGTGTGACATTCTCAGAACACTTGTTCCGCTATCGAAAGTAAACCAGACGCGTCCGCGGACGCCTCTGGTAGCGATGTCGGCCGGAGCGACGAGGAGCGGGCAGAGAAGACCACGGAGGCGATCGCCACCGGTCGGTCATCGGTCGAGATCTTGCAGGAAGCGAACACCAGGGCGCTGGCGCTGTGCTCCACGTCCACCTCGGCTCGAAGGCGGTCGCCGGGACGCGCCGGCCCGATCGGTCCGATCAACGAAGCGAACGGGCTACCACTCAGTGTCTCCATCGCCCCATGGTGGCAGGCAGAAGCGACCGGGGTCCGGCTAACGACCGGGCGGGCGGTGGTGCCGGATCGGGCGGTGCTTGCGGAACGCTTCGGGGAAGTCGGACCAGGACGGTCCGGTCGAGATCCCGCCGTCGACCACCATGGTCTGACCGGTGATCCACTCGGCATCGGCGGAAGCGAGGAACGCGATCATGGCGGCGATGTCTTTCGGCTCACCGGGCCGGGGCATCGGCTGGCCGCCGGCCGATGCCTCTCGCAGTTTCGCCAGCTGCTCCTCGGTGGCGTCGGGCCGTCCGTAGAACAACGGGGTGATGATCAACCCGGGCGCAACGGCATTGCATCGCACATTCGACTCGGCCAACTCGAGCGCAACGGTCTCGGTGAGGGCGATGACGGCCGTCTTGGCTGCGGTATAGAGGTGCGGCGAGAAGCCGGCCCGCAGCCCGGCCACCGAGGCCGTGTTGATGATCGCCCCACTCCCCTGGGCGCACAGCACCGGCGAAGCGAACTTGATCCCGAGGAAGACCGACTTGAGCAACACGTCGAAGGTGAGGTCGAAGTCTTCGACGCTGGTCTCGGCGATCGGACCGAGCGCTCCACCGAAACCGGCGTTGTTCACATAGGTGTCGAGCCGACCGAAGACATCGAGTGCCTCGGAGACCGTGGCCGCCATGTCGGCTTCGACCGCAACGTTGGTTCGCAAGAATGCGGCGGCGTCGCCGAGCTCGCTCGCCAGCGCATGGCCTGCTTCCTCGTTGAGGTCGGCGATCAGCACCGACGCCCCTTCGGCAACGAAGCGGCGGGCGGTGCCCGCACCGATGCCGGAGGCTCCACCGGTGATGACGGCGACGCTTCCTTCCAATTGTCGATCAGCCATAGGAGGCGCCGAGCCCGGCACGGGCATCGATCTGCACGCCATAGCTCGGGATCGGATACCGCAGACCGTTGCGTGACAGTGCCTCGAGCCCGGCGATCGCCTTGGGGAGGAACGAGGGGGGTGTCGCCATCAAGAGCTCGTCGTCTTGCACACCGCCGTAGCGTCGCTCGGCGAAGCACGGAATCGACACGCTCGGCTCGCCGGTGGCGAGGGCTCGACCCCAGGAATCGCTACACGACGACTCACCGACGCAGCCCCACTCGAAGTTCTTGTAGCCCGACCACTGGAGCCCGTTGATGAGCAGGATCATCTGCGCCGGCGTGGCGTAGATGAGTGCAATGTCTGGAGGATTGAGCCGGCCCGTCACCAGCGGTGCCACCGCCATGGCCTGATACGTGCCGAACGGCACCGTGTGCATGGCGTGCTGGTGGATCGATGAGTCCTCGATCGTCTCGAACCACACACCTGCCATCTTGTCGCCGGAGAGCCAATCCTCGTCTCTGGGGTGCAGACCGATCACGGCCCCACACTGGGCACCGACGAGGTCATCGTTGGTGATCCCGACGGTCCAGTTCAGCCGGGCCGCCATGCCGACGATCTGATCGGTGGTGTGGATGGTCTTCGGACGTCGGATCTTCTCGACGGCCTCCATCTCCTCCACCGTTGCGAACATCTTCATCCCGATCGGGGTGGTGCGCAGACGGAGCAGGCGGTTGAGATCATCGACCAAGGACGGCCAATCGAGCGGTGCCCCATCGAGATGGACGGCTTGAGCAGATGTGTCGTTCGTCATGTCGAGAACGTTAGTGGCGGTTGCCGAGCGAGAACTATTTCTCAACTGGGCTCAGATTCGCCCGATACATCACTTGTGAAGGCCAAATGCAACAACCTCGCTCACCGGTCCGCTGCCCGTCGCCTCCCGCTGCTGCTCGCTGCGTCGGCTCTCCTGTTTGCGTCGTGCGGTGGCAGCGACGGTCTTGCCGACGACGGCACCTCGGGTGTCACCAATCTCGCCTTCGTCGACGACGAGTTCGCCACGGCGACGAGTTCGACCACGCTGATCGCCGCCGCACCGGATGTGCTGCTCAGCGATGCCGACAGCGAGATGGTTCGCTTCGAGGCAACGTGGATCTGTGAGCTCCAACGCCGCACCTTCCAGACCCAGTCCGGTCGCGAAGAAGCGCTGCAGGAGAAGTTGGTCGATTCGGGTCTCTCCGTCGAGGACTATCTCGCCTTCCGCGCACGGGTCAATGCCGACCAGGACCTGCGCGACTCCATTCTGTACAGCTACCAGGAGACCTGCCGACCGTGAGTCGGTGATTCCCCATGGCCAAGCTTCGTTGGGCACTCGTCGCGGCCGCCTCGGCTGCAGCGAGCGTCGCCGCCGGTCCGTCGGGCGCAACGACTCTCGGGGAACGAGTGTCCCAGCCGATTCTGCTTTCCAACAACAACCTGTCGTGGGTGGCGGGTCAGGAACGCTGGGTCACACTCAGCTGGACGTCCCAGGTCGACATCGAAGACGTCGCGATCACGGTCAGCGCCAAGGGCAATGACGTGGCGGTGGCCTACGAAGACCCGTCCCTCGGCCATGCCGAGCTTGCGGGCGGCGACGATCTCGCGGCCAACGAGATCGACACCGTCTCGTTCTTCCTCGACCCCGGCAACACGGTGGACGAGGAGTTCGAACTCGATCTGCTCGTCGACTGGACCGTACACGGCGAGTCGCAGAGCGGCACGATCACCCTGCACGTCGAAATGGAGCAGGCGGGCAGTGATGCATTCCTGCTCCTGACCGACGGCGCCCGCGTTCCTGCCGGCGGCGACGGCGCCCGCAACTGGGTCTCGTTGAGCTTTCTCGGACTACGCCCCGGCATCGGGGACTTCGTGGTCTCGATCGAGGGCGAACTGCCCGTCTACTACCCGCAACGGTCGTTCACGAGCCTGCACCACGACGCCGAACTCCTCGAAGACGAACGCGACGTCGCCCGGTTCTGGCTCGACCCGACCACGATCGAACCCGGCGAGTACCTGCTCGAGGTGGTGGTGACCTACTCGATCGACGGCGGAACGACCCAGGAAAAGCGACGACCGCTACGCATCCTGGTCGACTGAACGCTGGGCCACTCGACCCCGGTTCGCAGCCAACATACGCTTGCCCACGATGCTCAGTCCCAGGAACGACAACACGGCCAAGCGACCCGCCTCGCTTCGCATCGCCAACGCCGCTCTGGTGATGGATTGCCTGGCCGATGGTCTCGCTGCCTCCAGATCCGAGTTGGCCGCGAGGACCTCGCTGAGCTCTCAGGCGCTCGGCTCGATCCTGGCGGACCTCGTCGAAGGCGGCCTGGTCGTCGAGCAGATGCGTGAGACCGCTGCTCCCGGTCGGCCGCCGACCGAGTACGCGATCGACCGGCGAGGAACCTTCACGGTCACCGTCTTCGTCCGACTCGCCGACTACTTCGTGCTGATCGACGACGCGTTGCAGACGCGGCTGGCCACTGTTCGAGTTCGATACCGGCGCGTCGACGAAGCAGCAGCACTCATCGCGCCGATCGCCGGCGAGATCGTGAAGACGATCGAGGACTGCCAGCTCCAGATCGAACGCCTCGAACGAGTCGACTTCGCCATCCAGGGAGTGATCGCGGAAGACCGTCGTGTCGTCGCCACGACACCGATCTGGCCGGAATCCGACGTCGATGTCGCCGGTGCACTCACGGCGGCGCTGGGGGCGACCACCGTCACGGCCACGACCATCGAGGCCGCTCAAGCCCGACACGCGCTGAACTCGGTGGAACACCACCCCGGCGAGTTGGTGTCCATCTTGCACGTCGGCGTCGACTCTCGCGTCCTCCTCGCCCAGGGAGGGCAGCTCATCACGAACCGACTCGGCAACGGCGGATTGATCACCCATCTCCCCTTGCGGGGCAACGATCAGCGTTGTGAGTGTGGTCGCGATGGCTGTCTCGGCACGATGTCCGGCGGTCCCGCAACCGTGTCGCACTACCGAGACATCAGTGGTCACGTCGTCAGCACCGCCGCCGAGGTGATCGATCTCATCGGCGAGGGTGACGCCGACGCGATCGAGGCAGCCCGGCGCTCGATCGAATGGCTCGCCCGCGGGATCGCCCCGATCCTGCAGATGATCCACCCGGATCGTCTCATCTGTACCGGCGGAGGCGTCGGACGCCCGCAGAGTGCGGGCGCCGACCGACTCGTGACGGCGTTACGCGAACAGCTCGACCCCGACCTGATCGATCTGCCGATCGACGTCGTTGCGCCGGCGTTCCTCGTCGTCGGCACACCAGCCTGACGACACGAGCCCAGCGATCGAGCTGGTGCCGTCGAGCGCTGCCGACTAGATCAGCGGTCGTTCGCCATCAGGCGCCGCGAACCGAGGTCGACGCTTCTCGAGGAAGGCCAAACGGGCTTCGGCGGCATCAGCGGTGCTTCGGATGAGCACCTGATTGCGGGCCTCGAGCGCCATGGCGGCGTCGAGACTCGGTGCATGCAGGTTGGTCCACATGAGTTCCTTGGTGGTCGAGATCGCCATGGGGGCGTTCTCGGCCAACGCTGCACCGAGCGCGCAGGCGCGATCGACCAGTTCGGTCGGCTCGGTCACCTCGCTGACCAGGCCACAGCGCGCAGCCTCGTCAGGCAGCATGCGCCTTCCGCTCAGCATGAGCTCGAAGGCCAGGGCCGGTCCCACCAACTTCGGCAGGAAGTACGACAAACCCATCTCACAGCCGGAGATGCCACGCTTGACGAACCCGTCGGCGAAGGTGGCGGTGGTGCTGGCCAGTCGCAGGTCGCACGCGGCTGCGATGGCGAAGCCGGCACCGATGGCATGGCCGTTGACTGCGGCGATCACCGGAACCGGCACCCGATGGATCATCCGGACGATGTTGCCGAGTCCGGCGTCGAGGTTCTCCAGCGAAGCAACGACCGGATCGAGCCGGTCCTCGCCGTCGTCTCTCGCGTCACGAGCGGCGACGGACTTCACATCGATACCGGCACAGAATGCTCGCTCGCCCGCCCCGACGATCACGATGGCTCGACAGGTTCGATCGGCTGCGGCGCGAGCGATGATCGTCGGCAGCTCGTCGATCATCGCCGGCGACAGCGAGTTGAGCCCTTCGGGACGATGCAACGTGATGATCTCGGTGGCCTCACGCCGCTCGGTGAGCAGATCGTCGGTCATGTGGTCGCCTCCCCGGACTCCCAGTAGGGCGCCCGCAGCTTGTGTTTCTTGAGCTTGCCGCTTGCTTCTCTCGGCAGCGCATCGACGATGTCGATCGACTTCGGGAGCTTGAACGATGCGAGACGACTCGCAGCGAAGGCGAGCAGATCGTCGACATCGAGATATTCACCGACGACGGGCTCGACGACCGCCTTGACCTCCTGCCCCATGTCGGGGTGAGGGATCCCGAACACCGCGACATCGGCAACGCTCGGATACTGGCTCAACACCGCTTCGACCTCGGCCGGGTAGATGTTCGATCCGGCAACGAGGATCAGGTCGACGCGACGATCGGCGAGGAACAGAAAGCCGTCCTCGTCGAGGTAGCCGACGTCGCCGACGGTGAAGCGGCCGTCATCTCTGACCATGGCGGCGGTCTTGGTCTCGTCACCGAAGTACTCCGGCGGTCCATCGGTGCGACGGGCGTAGATCGTGCCGATCTCGCCCGGGGGCAGGTCGTTGCCTTCGTCGTCGAGAATCGACAGCTCGAGCACGGCCATCGCTCGACCGACCGTTCCCGGCCGCTCGAGCCACTCGTGGGAGGTGGCAATCACCGGACCCACGCCCTCACTCGACCCGTAGAGCTCCACGATGACGGGGCCGAACCAGTCGATCATCTCGCGTTTGACCCAATCGGGGCAGGGGGCGGCGGTGTGGAGCACCCATCGCAGCGACGACACGTCGTGCTTGGCTCGCGTCTCGGGGTCGAGCTTGAGGAGTCGGATGAACTGGGTGGGGACCATGGCGGTGCCGACCACCTTGCGCTGATCGATCACGGCAAGGGTCTCCTCTGGATCCCATCGATCGAGGATCACCAACGGGCAGCCGCGGGCGAGCGCCGTCCGCAGCACCGCACCACCGAGTGCGTGATACGCCGGTGTGCAGAGCATCATCTGCTGCTTGCTGGGCATGCCCGTGAGCGTGCCCCAGCGTGCGTAGGTCTCGGCCAATGCTGCGGCGTTGCCCGCTTGATCAGAACGCAGCACGCCCTTGGAGCGACCGGTGGTTCCGCCGGTGTATTGCAGCGGTGCGCCTAGCCCACCATCCTCGAGCGGCTCGCCCGACTGGATGGCCAACCACGACTCGTACTCGTCGCCGAGCACGATGACCCGATCGATCCCGGCAGCGGCGGCTGCTCGACGGCCGATGTCGGCAAGATCGGGGGCAACGATCAACAGCGTCGATCGAGAGTCCTCGAGCAGCTCGGTGAGCTCATGGGCAGTGAGATGCCAGTTCAGTGGGACGTACCGGGTCCCCGCTCGTCCGTTGCCGATCGAGAGCTCGGCCCATTCGAATCGGTTGCGAGCCAGCAGACCCCAGCTACCGCCCTCGGCGATCCCCTCGGCCCGAAGTCCCTGGGCGAATTGCCGCGACCGCCGCTCGAGTTCGGCCCACGACAGCGACCGCTCCTCGGTCCAGACGGCCTCGGCGTCGGGCGTCTCGGCGGTGATCGGCAACACCTCGATCGGCTGGCGCATCTCAGACCCCCTTCAACATCTGACTGAAGGGAAGGTTCTTGTCGACCTGGGGCTCCCGTGGCAGACCGAGCACCCGCTCGCCGAGGGTGTTCTTCTGGATCTCGTCGGTACCACCACCCAGGCTCATCCCTCGACAGTTGAGGAACTGAAAGGCGAAGAACTCGGCGTCTTCGTCGCCTTCCTCCCAGGCCGGCGACGCCGGGAACTCGATTCGGGCGGCGAACTCACTGCCGGCTCGCCCCTGGATGGTTCGCCACAGCTTGCCGATCGACGGGCTGACCGCCATGGCCGGATCGACGCTGCGTTCGCGGAGGTACCCCACGATCTGTTCGTTGATCCAGAGCTGGGCGAGCTCCTGACGAACCAGCGGCTCATCGAGGCGGCCGCGCCGACGGGCGAGCTCGATCAGTTGGACCACCGGAATCGGCACCCGAGACCACAGTCGCTCCATCCCGGCATTGCTCATCGAGGCAACACCGGTCTGTACTCGCTCATGGGCCAACAGCGCCACGGCCATGCGCCAGCCATCGTTGATGTCACCGACCACCCAGTCGGCCGGCACCCGAGCCTCGTCGAAGAAGACCTCGTTGAACTCCGCATGACCGGTCATCTGTCGAAGCGGACGCACGGTGACGCCGGCCTGACGCATCGGCATGACCAGCATCGAGATGCCACGATGCTTGGGAGCCGTCGGATCGGTACGGACCAGGATGATCGCGATGTCGGCGTTCTGAGCCCCTGACGTCCACACCTTCTGGCCGGTCACGACCCACTCGTCGCCATCGCGTATCGCCTTGGTCGACAGCGATGCCAGGTCGGATCCGGCACCGGGCTCGGAATAGAGCTGACACCAGATCTCGTCGCCTCGCAGACCCTTGGCGAGGAATCGCTCCTTCACCGAGTCGGACGAGTGATCGCGAACGACCGGAAGCGCCATTCCGACCCCGATGCCGAAAACGGAGTTCTCGGACGGCACCCGGCCCTCGCTCTCCTCGGCGAACACCGCCTGGTACTCGGCTCCCAGACCCTGACCGCCGAACGCCTTCGGATAGCCGAGCCCGGCCAGGCCGGCGTCATAGAGCGCCGCCCGGTAGGCCTTGGCTCGCGCCACCTCGCCGGTGACGCCATCCAGCACCGTGGGAAGCGTGGAGTCGAAGAACTCGCGGACTCGCGAGCGGAACGTTGCCAGATCAACCGTGTCAGTCACGCTGGCACGCTACGTGTTCTGAAAGCAAGCTTCAAATGCAACCACAGACTTGGTGCCGTTGCGAGTCACGACTCGGTGCCGTTGCGAGTCACGACTCGGTGCCGTTGCGAGTCACGACTCGGTGCCGTTGCGAGTCACGACTCGGTGGGAAACATCGTTTCGAGAAACGTCACGAGATCGGTGGCGGTGTCGTTCTTGCGCATCAGACCGACCTGGAGCTGGCCACCTTCGGCGCCGTACTCGTTGGGTTTCCACGTGCCCTTCGGGAACAACCGCTTGAACCGCACCTCCTGCGACGCCTTCAGCTGCACGGGCCCGAGCTTGGCAATCCACTCCGGGGCGCCGAAGCCCGGCCCCTTGACCACGACCACATCGCGCGCCCCGACCCGCAGGCAGGCGGCCCGTAGGTTCGCGACATCGAGCAGTCGATCGGCCGGAAGCGGAATGGGACCGTATCGATCCTCCCACTCCGCCCGAATGTCATCGACTTCGGTCTCGGTTCCCACTGCAGCCAACTTGCGGTAGGCCTCGAGCCGCTGCGCTTCGTTGGACACATAGTCTTCGGGCAGATGGGCATCCAGCGGCAGGTCGAGCTTGATCTCGACAGGCCCCTGCACCGGGGTGCCGTTGAGTTCGGCAACGGCCTCGGTGACGAGCTGGCAGTACAGATCGTAGCCAACGGCGGCGATGTGACCCGACTGCCCGCTGCCGAGCAGGTTGCCGGCACCGCGGATCTCGAGGTCACGCATCGCGATCTTGAACCCCGATCCCAACTCGGTGGCCTCACCGATGGTCTTCAGCCGCTCGTAGGCCTCCTCGGAGAGTGATGCATCACGACGGGTGAAGAGGTAGGCGTACGCCCGCTGCCCGGAACGTCCGACCCGACCACGCAGCTGGTGCAGCTGACCCAGCCCCAGCAACTCGGCTCGATCGACCACGAGCGTGTTGACCGTTGGCATGTCGATGCCGCTCTCGATGATGGTCGTGCACACCAGGACGTCGTACTGGTTCTCCCAGAAGTCGTAGACGACTTTCTCGAGCGTCCCCTCGTCCATCTGACCATGGGCGACGGCCACCCGCGCCTCCGGGACGAGGCCTCGGATCTCGTTGGCGACCTTCTCGATGCTCTGGACCCGGTTGTGGACGTAGAAGACCTGTCCGTCTCGAAGCAATTCCCGCCGGATGGCCTCGGTGACGGCCCGTTCGTCTTCTTCACCGACATAGGTGAGGATCGGCTGCCGATCGGCCGGTGGCGTGTTGAGCAGCGACAGATCGCGAATGCCGGTGAGGCTCATCTCGAGGGTGCGAGGGATCGGCGTGGCCGTGAGCGTCAGCACGTCGACATCGGTCTTCAGCTGCTTGATCGACTCCTTGTGGTTGACGCCGAACCGCTGCTCCTCATCGACGATCAACAACCCGAGCTTCGGCATCACCAGGTCTTTGGACAACATGCGGTGCGTCCCGATCAACACATCGACCTCGCCCGCTGCGGTCGCCGTCAACACCGCTTTCGCCTGCTTGGTGGTGAGGAAACGGCTGAGGACCTCGACCCGGATCGGATAGGGCGCGTAGCGTTCGGAGAAGGTCTGGAAGTGCTGCTGAGCGAGCAGCGTGGTCGGCACGAGCACGGCGACCTGATGCCCCGATTGCACGGCCTTGAAGGCAGCATGCACGGCGACCTCGGTCTTGCCGAAGCCGACATCGCCGACGACCAGACGATCCATGGGGACCGGGCGCTCCATGTCACCCTTGACGTCGTCGATGGCCGTTGCCTGATCGGGGGTGAGCTCGTAGGGAAAGGACTCGGCCAGTTCGGCCTGCCACGGCGTGTCGGGCTGACTGACGATGCCCTCGGCTGCCATGCGGCGTTGATAGAGCACGACGAGTTCCTGGGCGATCTCGGCGACCTCGGAGCGCACCCTGGCTTTCGACTTCGCGAAATCGCTGCCGCCGAGCTTGTGCAGTGAGGGTGAGTCGCCACCGGTGTAGTGACGGATGAGATCGATCTGATCACTCGGCACGTAGAGCTTGTCGTCGCCCCGATAGTTGAGCAGCAGATAGTCGCGCTCGTGCCCGCCGATGGCCCGCTTGACCATCCCGCCGAAGCGTCCCACCCCGTGCTGGTGGTGCACGACGTAGTCACCCGGGCTCAGATCGTCGAAGAACCCGTCGCTCTGCCGCTTCTTCGGCCGTGCCTTTCGGTGGGCTCGGCGACGACCGGTGAGTTCGTGCTCGGTGATGATGCCGAGGCCGACCGAGGGCAGATAGAAACCACGCTCGAGTGACGCGACCACCAGGTGGCCGCCGGGAGCGAACGCCGCCGCCCGGGGCCGGTTGTCGACCGATTCGTGGCGGGCCGGGTGGAGACCCCAGCCATTGAGCAGATCGACGAGGCGATCGGCCGAACCGGCGCCGTCGGCGGTCATGACCAGTCGGGCCCCGTCGCTCAAGACCTTGTTGAGGCGTCCGGCCAACGCATCGCCCGGAGCGTCCCAACCCGACGCCTCGAGCACGGCGACGTCGGGGCTCTCGGGAATCGACGTGAGCGTCACCACCGGCGCCTTGGTCTTGGCCAGGATGCGCTCGAATCCGAGGTGCAGCCGCGGGAAGTCGTGATGGTCCTGTTCGTCGACTGCGCCCCAGGTGCGAGCGAGCGAGTCGGCGAGGTCGGCTTCTTCGGCCAGGAGGTCGGCACCGCGATCGCGCATGCGCCGTGGTTCGACCAGCGCCACCATGGCATCACTGCCGAGGAGATCCGGCAGGACACGATCGTCGTCGGTCAACCAGGGAAGCCAGGATTCCATGCCATCGAAGACCAACCCCTGCGACAGCCGCTCCCACTGCTCGCGGCCCCACGGCTCCGATGCCACCAGTTCCTCGGCCCGCCGCTTGACCTCCTCGGTCAGCAGCAGCTCACGGCAGGGAAAGATCTCGGTGCGTTCGAGATCATCGGTCGAGCGTTGATCTGACACGGTGAACCGGCTGAGCCGCTCGACTTCGTCACCCCACAGATCGACACGGATCGGGCCATCGGCCGT
The DNA here is from genome assembly GCA_963698395.1 of uncultured Acidimicrobiales bacterium. Taxonomy (GTDB): domain Bacteria; phylum Actinomycetota; class Acidimicrobiia; order Acidimicrobiales; family SZUA-35; genus JBBQUN01. Next base: position 947,247 of record CAVOQQ010000001.1, on the reverse strand, counting down.
CGACGGGAAGACGTCGACGATCGAGCCTCGGATTGCGACTTCGCCGCGGTGCTCGACCTGGGCCTCGCGCCGATAGCCGCTGCCGACCAGCTGCTCGACCAGTTCCTGAGGATCGATCTGCATGCCCGGCGCGATGATGACCGGCTCGACCTCGTCGACGTGGGGTGAGAGCCGTTGCACGAGCGCGCGCACGGGGGCGACGACGATGCGGGGGCTGCGCTCGGGGTCGCGCAGGTACCACAGGGTGCGGAGCCGATGGCCCATCGCCTCGATCGAGGGACTGACCCGCTCGAACGGAAGGGTCTCCCAGGCGGGGAACGCCAGGACATCGTCGGGCCCGACGAAGACTCGCAGGTCGTTGACCAGTCGGTCGGCATCGGCGGTGGTCGGCACCGCAACGACGAGTGGACGACGATCGGAGCCGACGGCGATGGCAGCGAGGGCGATGGCCCGGGCCGGATCGGGGACGGCCAGCACCGAGGATGCCCGGCCGATGATGCGGTTGATCGCCGGGTCTTCGGCGACCAGACGTGGCAGTGCGGCGAAACTCACCCGGTGATGCTACGGGCGCTCGCTCGCACGTGGCGTCCCCGGCCGGTGAACAACCCGAACACCGCAGCGAGACCCGCGCCGATGACCACACCGGTGCCGTTCGCCATCAGGTCGCCCCACTCCAGAAGGCGGCTGGAGGTGAAGAAGACCTGACCGAGCTCGAAGGCTGCCGATGCGGCGAAGACGCCACTGGCGATCTGGACGATCGATGCCCGGTTGACGAACACCAGGTAGGCCAAGAGCATGGCCACCGCCCAGAGTCCGGAATGGCCCACCTGTTCCCAGCTGAAGGGCACGTCGGTGTGATCGATGATGTCGATCCCCGTTCGTCCTTCCACCTTGCGACCGACGACCAGCCCCTTGCTCAGGCCGCTTCGAGTGAGCCCCGGTGCGCGATCGCTCAGCAGCAGCGCCACGAGCGCAACGACAAACGGGATGGCGGCGATGCGGGCGGCGAGGCTGAAGACCGGACGGGGGTACACGGTCGAAACGGTAGCGGGCCGAGCCATGCGGTGAGCATCGGCTGGTCGAATCTCCACATGATTCTCCGCTTTGCCGTCTCGCATCCGGCGATGGCTCCGCGACCGGCTCAGCCGGTCTCCTCGACGGCCAGGCGAACGGCTTCGAGCTCGTCGACCACGTCTTGCAGGTCTCGCTCGACACTCCCAAGCGACTCCGGGTCGCCACCGGTGACCGATAGTTCGATCGACCGGGTCACGAGTTCGTCGAGTCGGGCGTCGAGCAGGAGCAGCTGCGATCGAGTCGAGTTGATGGTGTCGTCGAGTCGCCGAGCCGTTGCGAGCTGCGACTGGAGCGCCACGATCGCCTGTGCCTGGGTCGATCCCTCTTCAGGCACCGAGCCGGCTTGCAGCGAAGCGAGGTCACGAACGATGCGATCGTGATCGATCAACTCCCGGGCCTCGGTCAGCTGTTGACCGCTCTGTGCCACTCGATAGGAGTGGGCGACGAAGCGCTCGATGCGCTCGCCGAGTGCCGCGAGGCGATCGAGCACCGGTCCCGGCCGGGTGCGCTTCACGGCCAACTGGAAGCGCTTCTCGGCTGCGATGGCCTCGTCGACGAAGTCTTGCCACGGTCCCGAGACCGTGCGGAGATCGATCCGTTCCTTCACCGGTCCACGGGGCACGGCGAGCGCGACCCGTGCACCCCAGACACCGACCCCGATCAGCGCCGCGCCGGCCAACGGCACACCGACGAGGATGCCGGCCGCCGTTCCGACACCGATGCCGAGGATCCCTCCGGGGCTCATGATCGCCTCGGCCACCGGCTTGGTGAAGAACCGATCTCGCAAGCTCACTGTGCTTCCCGATTCACTGTGCGTTCCGCCTCATCACTGTGCTTCCCGATTCACTGTTCGTTCCGCCTCATCAGAAGTTCGAAATCACTTCGGCGAACACCTTGTTGATCGAGCGAGGATCGCTGGCGTCGTAGACAGCCGACGACGCCGCGTCGGCGATCGCCTCGAGCACGTCGAAGCTGGCGCCCTCACCGTAGGCAATGGGGAACACGCGCACCGGACGGCTGCCCTGTCCCTCGCTGCCCCGTGACAACGCCTCGAGCAGATCCGCCAACTGCTGGTCGTCGTCGGAGGACTGGATGTCTTGGTTCGCACCGTCGGAGAGGATCACGATGGCGTTGATCCGCGTGGGATCGTAGCGCTCGATCGCCGCATCGTAGGTCTCGTGAGCGGCCTGATAGAGCGGGGTGCCGTTCTGCGGGAAGAGACCGGCGAGACGCTGCTCGATCGCTGCTGCGTTGTCGGCGAAACGACCCGAGGGAACGACTTCGATGATCTGGGGCGCACCGGTCGGACCGTCGTCGGTGAAGGTGACCAACGAGACCTCGTCCTCGGCGGCGAACTCGTCGAGCGACCCGAGGATCGCCTCCTTGGCCAGTTCGAGCTTGGTCAGACCATTGCCGCCGCTGTCGCCCATCGAGCCCGAGACGTCGAGGAGCAGGGTCACCCGTGCTCCCTTGCGCTGGGACTGCCAGAGATCGAGCAACCCGGTCATGACCTCGGGTTCGGGGACCTCGAGCAGATCACGCGGCTGCGTGGGATCGACGCCGAACTCCGCCGACACCGGCGCCTCGAGCGCCACACGCGGATTGCCGGGACGGAACCCGAATTCGAGCACCTTGCGCTGGTTCTCCTCGAGCTGCACGAACTCGATGAAGGCCTGAGCGCCCTCGGCCTGCTCGGGCGAGACCCAATCGTCTCGAACGACGAAGAGGGGGTTGTCGGAGTAGAGCGTGCCTTCTTCGGGGTAGATCGCGACCAGCTTGACCTTGGGCGGCCGCGGTTCTTCGCCGGCATCGAGCCTGCCGTCGGGGTTCCCGGAGTTGTAGTCGATGACCGACTTCTCCTCGACCGCTGCGGCGGCGACGTAACCGAGCGCGGCGCCGCGCTGGTCGGCCTTGTACCAGTTGTTCATGAAGGTGAGCGTGGTATCGCCGTAGTGCACCACGGCCGACTCGACACCCTCGCCGAACGCTCGGACGTCGGCCCGGGCGAGATCTTCGGTGCTCAGGTTCGCCGTCTTGCCGGCCGCGGCATAGGTCTGGGCGATCAGGGCTGAGAGCCCACTCGTCGAGAAGTTCGGATTGGTCTTGCCCAGTCGGAACTCACCCCACTCTGGGTGGCCGAACGCCGCCCAACCCTGGTCGTCGGTGGCCAGCGCCAGGATGTCGGACCACCCGATGGGCTCATCGGGCCAGCCGAGTGCGGTGGCCATGGGTTCGGGCATGGCGATCACGAGCGGCGTCACCATGAACGGAACACCGTCGCCGACCGCAGCCGGTGCGCCGAGGTCGGCCCGCTGTTGATTGACCACCGATCCCCAGGCGCTCGACGCCGGCGACCAGATCACGGGCTGGGGTCCATCGACCGCTTCGTCCCAGCCTTCGACGAGCAGTTGAGCCCCGAGACCCGAGGCCTTCGATTGGACCTCGACATAGATGCAGGTGCCGTCGGCCAGTTCTTCGTCGGCGTCGTTGAACTCCGATGCCAGATCCGTCATCAGTCGGATCTTCTCCGACGACACCGAGGTGTACACCGCGGCACAGTCCCCGGGTCCGTCGGCCGTGTCCCCTCCGGGCACCGAGCAGGCGGCGCCGGCCAGCGCCACGGTCAGCAACGCCGCAGCGATGGTGGCCCTCTTGGTGGTTCGCGTCTCGATCTTCACTCGTGTCTCCCTCGCGGCGATGTGCCAGGCGGTGTACCTGTTCGTCCCAACGCCGCCGAGACCGGCGTCGGTTCCCTCATGAGCGCAACGCCTGCATGGCGCCCCCCGACGGGCGCTCGGCCTCGGGAGCGGCGCCCGTCTGCCAGCCGTCGCCTTCCAGTTCCTCACCCAGGTCGTCGAGGGCGCCCGGCATCCGTGCCCCACCGAGGGCGATGGCCGCCACTTCGAGGTCGGGGCCGGCGTCGGGAGGCACGACGGCGCCGGTGGCGCGATCGAGGGCGACGACCGCGGCATCGCTGAGCGCGATGGCATCCACCACACCGGGGCTGTTCAGGTAGGTACCGAGCAGTGCCGACTCCGACCGCGATGCCTCGACCTCGACGGCCACCTCGGATTCCCACGCCCGGAAGTCGGGATCGTTGCTGGCGAACGTCGGCCGTCCGAGTGCCGTGACGACGAGCTGGATCTGGGTCGCCAGTCCCACGGAGGAATCGAGGTTGCCGCCGGTGCCGAGCCGGCCATCGATCCTCGACACGCACTGCCACGTGATGTCGTCGACACACGCCGCTTCCTTGGTGGCCAGGACCAGTGGCGAATGGGCGATCGGCTCGGAGGTGTCGGTGATGTCAGTGCCGGGGCCGAGCCGAGCCTCCTCGGCTTCGAGGATGTCGAACCAGAGGTCGGACGCGATCCACACGGCCGCACCGTCGTCGGTGTCGTCGAGAAAGCGATCGAGGGTGCGGCCGGGCGCCTCCACGACGAGATCAGCGGCATCGAACACCGAGCGGCAGGCCTCGGCGATGGCGTCGTCGCAGTAGATGGTCGACGAGCCGCCGCCGAGCGACAGGTCACCACCGTCGTCGAGAAATCCCCGGAGAACGAGCGCTCCGACCACCATGGAAACGGCGGCGACCACGGCCATCAGGCGTTTCACTGCCATCGGTGGAAGCTCCTCATGCCATCAGTGTGGCAGCTCAGCAGCCGACCGACGGGTATCAGTCAGCGTCGCGACGATTGACGACGTTCATGGTGGCGTCGAGACCATCAGCCAGGAACTGCTCGACCGCATCGGCGGCCCGAGCGACCGAGACATCGAGTTCGACACGCTCGGCCTTGCCTGGTCGCCGCAGCACCCAATCGCGGCCGACCTGTGACGCCGGCGGCTTGCCGACGCCGACCCGGAGCCGCACGAAGTCGGTGGTCCCGACATGTTGAGTGATCGACTTGAGACCGTTGTGCCCGGCGAGGCCGCCGCCCTGCTTGAGCTTGAGCCGGCCGACGGCGAGGTCGAGCTCGTCGTGCACGACGATCAGGGCGGCACCGTCTTCGATGCCATGCCGGCGGGTCAGGAGACGCACCGACTCGCCCGATCGATTCATGTAGGTCTGGGGAAAAGCAAGAGCGACGAGGTGACCGTCGATGCGGACCTCGGCGCTCAGCGCTCGTTCTTTCGACTTGTTGAGCCCGCTGCCATGTCGTTCTGCCAACAGGGCAACGACTTCGGCGCCGACGTTGTGTCGAGTGCCGTCGAACTCAGGGCCGGGATTCCCGAGGCCGACCACCAACAGCTCGGCAGGGGTGCCCCGACGAGGGGTTTCTCCAGCGAGTCGCTTGAGGAGGGCCATCGAAACGACTACTCGGCGTCGTCGGCGCCTTCGGCGGCAGCCTCGCCGCCTTCGCCAGCCTCGCCCTCGGCGTCTTCCTCGTCTTCTTCCATCGCCATCTTGGCGGCGCGGGTCACGACCGGAGCAGCCACGGTGATGCGATCGCTCATCTGGGCGACGACACCATCAGGCAGCGGGATGTCGCCGACCGAGATGCGAGCATCGGGGGTGAGGTGCGTGACGTCGACCTCGATCGAGGTGGGGATGAGGTTCGGGGCGCACTTGACGTGCATCTGGAACATCTTCTGCTCGACGATGCCGCCGGTGTCGAGGATCTTGTCGGCGCGGCCGACGAGGTGCACCGGCAGGGTCACCTTGACCGGCACGTCGTTGTCGACACGGAGGAAGTCGCAGTGCACCACGGTGCGCTTGACCGCGTTGCGCTGGAATTCCTTGAGGATCACCTGGGTGGGCGTACCCTCGATGTCGAGGCTGAAGACGGTGTTGAGACCGGCCGGGCCCTTCAGGACATCGCGCAGTTCGGCGTAGCCGACCGAGACGACGACCGGGTCCTGACCGAGGCCATAGACGACGCCGGGGATGTTGCCCTCGTCGCGAATGCGGCGGGAGGCGCCGGTACCGGTCTCGCGATTGGTTGTGCTGGCGACGACAGTCGTCATGAGTCGATCCTCTACTGCGCTTTCACGGAGCCCGCGGAGGGGCCGAAGTACAAGGGTGGGAGCCTAGCGGGCGATGCCGACTCCCCCACCCGAGTCAGTTCTGGTTCTGACCGTCGAAGATCCGACTGACGGAGTCGTCTTCGAAGACCGCACGGATGGCGTCGGCCAGCAGCGGCGCCACCGACAGCACCTCGAGCTTGTCGAACTGCTTCTCGGCCGGCATGGGCAAGGTGTTGGTCACCACGACCCGATCGAGCACCGAGTTCTTGAGGCGATCGATGGCCGGGCCGGAAAACACGCCGTGGGTGGCCGCAGCGGTGACACTGGCCGCACCGCGGTCGATGAGCAGCTCGGCCGCCGAGCAGATGGTGCCGGCGGTGTCGATCATGTCGTCGATGAGAACGCAATCGCGCCCTTCCACCTCGCCGACGACGTCTTTGGCCTCGACAGCGTGCTTGACCCCGTGCAGCCGGCGCTTGTGCACGATGGCGAGGTCGGCATGGAGATGCTGGGCATAGCGCTCGGCGACCTTCACTCGACCGGCATCGGGTGACACCACCACGAGGTCGCTGCCGTAGGACTTGAGATGGTCGACCAGGACCGGCATGGCGGTGAGGTGGTCGACCGGACCATTGAAGAACCCTTGGATCTGCCCGCTGTGGAGATCGATCGACACCAGCCGGGAAGCCCCGGCCGAGGCGAACAGATCGGCGATCAGGCGGGCCGTGATGGGCTCGCGCCCCTCGGACTTTCGGTCTTGGCGGGCGTAGCCGTAGAACGGCATCACCGCCGTGATGCGCTTGGCCGATGCTCGCCGGGCGGCGTCGACCATGATCAGGTGCTCGAAGATGGCGTCGTTGACCGACTGCCCTTCGACTGCACCGTGGCCCTGCATGATGAAGACATCGGCGCCACGGACCGATTCGGCGAAACGGCAATGCGTCTCGGTGTTGGCGAACTGACTCAGGTGGGCCTCGGTGACCGAGATGCCGAGGGCCTCGGCGACCGAGTCGGCGAGTTCGGCATTGTGCCGACCGGCGAACAAGTGGAGGGTCTTTTTGGTGACAGCTTCCATGTTTTCGCTCCGCTCGATGAGGGGACTTCGGTGGCTCGACTCAGGTCTCGGCAGTTGCAGCATAGAAGGGACCGGTGACCGCACCATTCCTGACGGTCGAACCCGCCTCGAGGACGGCGAACGGTCCGACCCGTGCATCGTCGCCGATCGTGGCCGATCGAGCCATCGTCTTCTCGATCACACAGCGGTCGCCGACCATGCACCGGTCGAGTCGAGTGTCGGGTCCGATCTCACAACCGTCACCGATGGTGGTTTCGCCTTGCAGCAGCGTTCCGGGAAAGAGCGTGATGTCGACGCCGAGCACCACGGTGGAGTCGATGTAGGTGCGTTCGGGGTCGACCATGCTCACCCCACGATCGAGCCAGGCACCGTTGATCCGCCGCCGCAGCGTTGCTTCGGCCTCGGCCAGCTCACGGCGTGAATCGACCGGCGAGAGCGACGCCGAACGCTCGACCTTCACCGTGGCAACCGGGTGACCGCTCTCGGCGAGGACGCCGAGGACGGCCGGGAGATCGTGGCGACCGTCGACGCCGACGAGTGGTGCCCGCCGAACGGCAGGAGCCAACAGACCACGAGCGATGCAATACACGCCGACGACCGTTTCGAGGTCGTCGGCGTCAGACACCAAGGCGTGCGGCTGCAGGCCCGACACCCGGCCGTGTCGATCGCGAGCGACCACGAGCGGATCGGCCGGCAGGGAAGGCACCGTGAGTGCTGTTGCTGCGGCACCACTCGCCCGATGTTCGCCGACCAGGCGACGCAGGACGGTCGGATCGATCAGTGGGAGATCGGCCGGGATGACGAGCAGATCGGCATCGTCGACGAAGTCCTCGAAACCGCTGAGGCCGACCAACGCTGCGTCGGCGCTTCCTCGATCATGGCGCTGCTCGATGAAGGACACATCGAACGAGGCCGGATGCTCCGCCATACGTTTGCGAACTCGCTCACCGTCGGGACCGATGACGACGACGGCGGCGTCGACACCGACCTCGCCGAGCGCGTCGAGCACGTAGCCCATCATCGGTTGACCGCACAGCACGTGGATCGACTTGGGCCGCTCGGAGCGAATGGGACCACCGCCGCCGGTGGCGATCACGAGCGCCGACAAGCGACGATCGGAGTAACCGAGACCTTCCACGACACCACCCTTCGGATCAGATGCCTTCGGTCAGATGCTCCCGGGGCAGGATTCGAACCTACAACGGCTGGATTCAAAGTCCAGTGTTCTACCAGTTGAACTACCCGGGAAGGAGTGCGAAACGCACCGCTCGACACCGTATCGCCGTTGGGCGGCACCGCCGACCGTGCCGATGCTCCCGAAACCGACGCAATACCACGGCCGGCTTGCGTGGTGTTGTCGAGGTGGAGCGCTACGATTCGTCAGCTCATGGGATCGCTCATCAAAAAGCGCCGCAAGCGCATGCGTAAGAAGAAGCACCGCAAGCTCCTCAAGCGCACTCGCGTTCAGCGTCGTAACAAGAAGTAACAACTCCATATCGCAACGCCGCCCGAGCTCGTCGGTCGGCTTCGATTCGTGATGCTCGGCATCATCGATCGAGGTCGGTTGCCCCGCCGGGAGCGGTAGCAATCATCGTCAAGACCACCCCGATGGGGTGGTCTTGACGATTCTCCGACCAGGACCAGGGAACGCTCCGGCGACGAACCAGCTCGAGCCGCTGCCGGCAAGGGTGGGCCGTTGGCCGGTTGCTTCGCCGAATTCGTCGCGCCAACGGGCGAGTTCTGGCGCCACCGCCAAGGCGGCCGCCTCGAGGTCGTTCGGCGTGTCGGTCGAGGTCGGACCCCCGAGCTCGTCCCATGCCCGATAGACCGCCGGCGTCGAGCACGCCACCGGTGGCGTGATCACGGTGAGGGTCTGCTCGACGAACGGCAGCGGCTCGACGACTTCGCCGATACCGCTCACCCGGGCCCGGCCACCCACGAGACAGAACGCCACGTCGGCGCCGATTCCTGCCGCCGCTGCCACGTCGTCGAAACCGGCCCAACGAAGCACGGCGGCAGCATCGGCGGACCCTCCCCCCAACCCGGCCTGCGAGGGAATGAACTTCTCGACCGCCACGCGAGCTCGCCGCCCGGCAAGGTCGAGGGCCCGAGCAACCAGGTTGTCCGAACCCAGGGGCACGTCGTCGCCGGCGCCGACCATCGACAGCCCCTCGAGGCCTTCGGTGATCGTGAGGCGGTCGGCGAAGTCGAGCGTGACCATCTCGGCGTCGATGAGATGGAGCCCGTCGGGGCGGACGCCGGTGACCCGAAGCGAGAGGGTCAGCTTGGCGGGCGCAACGACGACGACGGGTTCCGATGCCGGCCGGCCGGCGGTGGAGGAGGGTGAGGACACCGAGTCACCCTAGACGGGCGAGCGACCCCCATTGCTGCAAGGTGAGTTCCTCCGGACGAGCCGTCGGCTCGACGCCGGCGGCGCTGATGCTGTCCACATCGAGCAAACCGGCGATGCTCCGCCGCAGCATCTTGCGGCGCTGGCCGAAGCCGGTGCGAACCAGTTGGCTGAATCGATCGAAGGGGGCGTCCACGCGTGGGGTCGGCGAGCGATCGATGCGCACCAGCACCGATTCGACCTTCGGTTGGGGCAGGAACAGCTGTGGTGGCACGCTGCCGACGATCGACGCCGTGGCGAAGTACGCGACCATGGCCGAGGGAATCCCGCAGGCCTTGTCACCGGGCGACGCGGCAAGGCGTTCGCCGACCTCACGCTGCACCATGACCACCCACCGCTCGAGCTGGGGTTGGCCGGCGAGCAGGTCGAGGATCAGCGGGGTCGCCACGTTGTAGGGGAGATTGGCGACCACGGCCCAGGATTCATCGCCGAGTTCGGTGTCCCAGTCGAGGGTCATCGCATCGGCGTTGCGGACGTCGACGTCGAGTCCGGCGACCACCTCGTTCAGTATCGGCACCAAGTACCGATCGATCTCGACGGCGAGGACGCGGGCACCGGCCGAAGCCAATCCGAGCGTCAGCGAACCGAGTCCAGGGCCGATCTCCACCACCCGATCACCGGCTTCGACACCGGCGAGACGCACGATCTTGTCGACCATCGCCGGGTCACACAGGAAGTTCTGTCCCAGAGCACGACTCGGGGCGAGGTCATGTCGATCGAGTAGCTCCCGGATCTGGGTCCGGGTGAGATGAGCCACCGATCAGGTCAACCGAGTCCACGGCCGCAGTGGGGCCAGGGAGCGAAGCCACGGCGTGACCACAGGTTCAGTGCCAGCGCATCCTGGTCGGCCGGGGACGCCTCGCTGGGCAGCACGCCGATGAGGTCGTCGCGACCAGCAGCGGCCGCCGTGGCATTCCATGTGGCCACACCGAACTGGTAGGCGCCGTGGTAGAGGCCGTTGCTGCTGACGATGGTGTAGCTCCCGAAGGACTCACACGCCCGCAGTGCTGCCCAGACTTCTGCGCTCGGCACGCCCGATGGCGAGTCGGCAGGTTCGGGGGCCGCCGATTCGTCGATGGGGGCGCTCGCCGAATCGCCCGTTTCCGCCGGTGCCTCGGCCTCAGGCGCCGCGGTGGCGGGTGGCGACGTGGTGGGTGCTGCGGTGGTGGGTGCTGCGGTGGTGGGAGCTGCGGTGGTGGGTGCCGCGGTGGTGGGTGCCGCGGTGGTGGGTGCCGCGGTGGTGGGTGCCGCGGTGGTGGGAGCAGCAGCGGTGGTCGGCGCGGCGGTGGCGGAAGCCGCCATCGTCGGCTCTGACGACGTGGGGGCGGTGAGCTCGGCGGCCTGTTCGGCACCGTAGGCCGGGAATCGGGAGATCACGGCCGATGACGAACCGGTCGAGGACGCCTGCGGCGAGATCACGATGGTCGTCGATGATTCGGCGTCGTGCTCGCGCTGCAACTGCAGCGCCGCGGTCGGGTCGGCGCCGCCGTCGAGCAGTGTGTTGCGGTCGACGGTTTCGAGCAGCGAGTCAGCCGTGGCGTCGGATGCGGCCGTGGTGGGGGCGGCACCGTCCTCGGCCGTTGCGACCAACCCGACAGCGGACACGCCGTTCGAAGCGTCGACGCCGACCGACCCGCGTCCAAGGAAGAGAACGGGGAGCGCTACGAGCGTTGCCAACCCACACAGTGCAAGCCCCAAAGGATTGACCTTTGCGGAGGGATCTCGCCCGTGACCGGATTGCGACGCGGAAGCAAGAGGGCTGCTACGCACGTGGTTGAACCTAAGTCAGGCGTCATCGAACCGCAACACCCTACGGTGTCACACTGTTCACATTCCGTACAGCGATTCGCCGTTCTCCCAGGTCAAACGAGCAATATCGAAAGGGGAAGAATCCTTCAAAAGGAGAGCTTTTCCCCGATCAACGGCACGAGGGCCGGTCGGTTCGGTTGGCCACGATGGGGCACCGGAGTGAGAAACGGCGAGTCGGTTTCGACCAGCAACCGATCGAGGGGCGTGATCCTCGCCGCTTCCTGGAGGTCGGTGGCGCTCGGAAAGGTGACGATGCCGCTGAAGGACAGGTAGGCACCCCGAGCCAGGCATCGTTCGGCCTCGGCCGGTCCTCCGGTGAAGCAGTGGAAGACCGTTCGTTCGGGAATGCCGACGTCGTCGAGGATCTCGAACGTGTCGTCCCAGGCCTCACGGGTATGGATCACCAGGGCGAGATCGAGTCGCTTCGCCAGGTCGATCTGCTCGACGAAGACCGACCGCTGCACGGCTCGGGGCGAGTGGTCGTAGTGATAGTCGAGGCCGCACTCCCCGACGGCCAGCACCTTGTGCTTGGTCTCGGGGTCGCCGAACAGTGCCTCGAGGCCTGCCGTGCCGTCCTTGGCGTCGTGGGGGTGGACACCGGCGGTTGCATAGACCCCGTCGAAGCCCATGGCGATGTCGATCGCCTCACGCGAGTCCTCGACCGTACATCCCACGGTGAGGAGACGGGTGACGCCGTCGGCCCTGGCCTCGGCAACCACCTCGGCTGCGGGGCGCTTGTTGGTGGTGAGGTGGCAGTGGTTGTCGAACCACTCGAGTCCGCTCATGACGCCTCCAGGGCGTCGAGATCGATCTTGAGGAACAGCGGTTCGGGCTTGGGAATGGATGTGCCGGGCTTCAGCTCGACCCGTTGCCAGCCATCGGGAGCGCCGAGCAAGGCATCGAGCTTCGACGACGTGAACGGCAGGAACGGGCTGAGCGCGACGCGCACGCCGTTGATGGCTGCCAGGGCGACGAACAGCTCGGTGAGCCCCCGCTCGCGATCGACCTTGACGGTCTTCCACGGTTCCCTGGCGTTGAGATAGGCGTTGACCGCCTGGGCCGCAGCCATGCCGTCGCGCAACGCCGCCCGCAGCTCGACCGCATCGAAATGGGCCGCAGCATTGACCAAGGCGTCATCGACCGAGGCCAGGAGCGCGTGGTCGTCGTCGGTGAACACACCGGGGGTCGGGACGGCTCCGTCGCCGTTCTTGTGGACCATCGACAGCACCCGATTGACCAGGTTGCCGTAGGTGGCGACCAGCTCTTCGTTGATGCGGCGGGCGATCTCTTCGACCGAGATCTCGGTGTCGGACTGTTCGGGCAGGGCAGCGGCGAGCGCGAACCGCAGGGCGTCGGGCTCGAACAGCTCGAGACCCTGTTCGATGGTGAGACCGATCCCGCGGCTGGCCGAGGCCTTGCCGCCCTTGAACGTGACGTACTGGTTCGCCGGCACGTTGTCCGGGAGGTGCAGGTTCCCGGCACCCATCAGCTGGGCCGGCCAGAACAGGCAGTGGAACGGGATGTTGTCCTTGCCGATGAAGTAGACGTGGCGGGCGTCGTCGTTCTCCCACCAGTGCCGCCAGCGCTCCGGGTCGCCCTGCTGGGTGGCCCATTCCTTGGATGCCGACAGATAGCCGATGACGGCGTCGTACCAGACGTAGATCCGCTTGCCCGGCCCCAGGTCGTCGACCGGGAGCTCGATGCCCCAGTCGAGATCGCGGGTGATGGCGCGGTCCTGCAGACCCTCTTCGGTCCAGCCCAGCGCGAAGTTGAGCACGTGCGGACGCCAGCCCTTGCGGGTCTTCAGCCAGTCGCGGATCGCCTCGTTGAAGTCGGAGAACCGGAAGTAGAAGTGTTCGGTTTCTCGCAGTTCGGGCGCAGCACCGGAGATCTTCGATCGCGGGTCGATCAGCTCGGTGGCGTCGTAGGTCTTGCCGCAGTTGTCGCACTGATCACCACGAGCATCGGCGTAGCCGCAATGCGGGCACGTGCCTTCGATGTAGCGGTCGGGCAGGAACCGTTGCGCCGTGGCATCGAAGAACTGTTCGGACACCCGCTTGTCGATGTGCCCGTTCTCGAGCTGGGCGAGAAACATCTCCTGGGTGACCTGGGCGTGGTTTTCGGTCCCGGTGGTGGTGTAGAGATCCCACGAGATCCCGAGCGCTTCCCACTGTTGGAGGAACTCGTTGTGATAGCGCTCGACGATGTCGAGCGGCGTCACGCCCTCGGCGTCGGCTCGCACCGTGATGGGTGTGCCGTGCACGTCGGAACCCGAGACCATGAGGACCTCTTCGCCTCGCATCCGCTGGTGCCGGGCATAGATGTCGGCAGGCAGATAGGCGCCGGCCACGTGACCGAGATGGCGCGACCCCGATGCGTAGGGCCAGGCGACAGCGACGAGAACAGGGGTACTCATGAGACCCGAGGCTAGCGTCGATCGTTTGGCTCCCTAGCGGAATTCTGCGCCGCTTGGCTTGGTGTGACCTGGCCCGGCGGGTGGTCGGTCGCCCGCCGGGTGCGATCGTCGGGTTCGACGAAATCGAACGGCAGTGGGTCGGCGAGAGCCTCGTCTCGATGGAGCAGGCGGCGATCGCGCACCGCCTCGAGCTGATCGAGCTGACGCTCGAATTGCCGCGATCGTGGCCCTCGTAGCTCGTCGAGCGCCGACTGGGCCGACACCATGCCCCGGTGCGCCTTGTCGACCGCATCGCCGAACCTCTGCCACTGATCTCGCACGCCGGCGACCGCCGCGAGGATCTCGTCGCTTCGCCGTTCGACCAGGAAAGCGTCGACCGACTGGCGGATCACCGCCAGCACGGCAAAGAGCGTGGTGGGGCTACAGGGAACCACCTTCTGCGCCAACGCGAGGTCGATCAGGCCGGGATCGTTGTCGTGGATGAAGCCGTACACGCTCTCGTTCGGCACGAACAGCAGCAGATAGTCGACGGTGGTGGATGGATCGATGTAGGAGCGGTCGGCCAGTTCCTTCACCCGCTGACGGACGTCGTTGGCGAACGCACGGGTGCAGCGGACCCGCTCCCCCGCGTCGTCGGCCTCGATCGCCCGCAGGTAGTTGTCGATGGGGAACTTGACGTCCATGTGCACCAGATGACCCTTGGGCAGGAAGAACGTGTAGTCGGGCACGGTGCCACCATCGAGCCGGCGCTCGCGTGCGTAGTTGATGCCCTCGACGAAGCCGGCCGCGCCGAGCACGTCGGCCGCCATCCGCTCGCCCCACTGGCCACGGGTCTTGGGCGATGCCAGTGCCTGGCGGAGCGATTCGGTGGTGTCGGCCAGTGCTCGAGTGACCGCCATGGCCGACTCGATCCCGGCGGTGATGGAGCCCTGCTGTTCGGCCCGCTCGAGTTGGAGCGAAGCGACGAGATCGCCCACTCGGCGAAGCTCGTCGGTGAGGACGACCACCTGATCACCGACTGCGCTGCGTTCGCGATCGATCACGTGCTTGCCGACACTCAGCTGATCGCCGAGTTTCGACGAAGCGACCGAGATGGCGGTGTCGAGTGCGGCCTGCGACGACTCTGCTCGTTCCTGACGCATGGCCGCCACCGCAGCCGACATGATCTGGCGCCGCTCGGCATCGAGCTCGGCTCGCAGACCGGCGTCGGCGGATCGCCGACGACCGAGGTCGACCAGCACACCGACCGCCAGACCGGCACACGCCGCAGCGATCACGGCACTCACGAAGAGAAGCATCTGACCATCATGACGAGGAGGTGTGACACCGAGGGGGATCCGGGTCAGAGGCGGTCCCAACAGCGGAGGATGGCGTCGACGCCGGCATCGACGTCGGCTTCGGTGGTGTCGTGACCCGACACGCTGAGGCGGAGATGGCGCCGATCGTGCCAGGTCGTTCCCCCGGCCCAGATCGTGCCCTCGGCAGCGAGCGCACCGATCAGCGCGTCGGTGGTTTCGTCGTCGCCGAAGGACACCAGCACCTGGTTGAGGACGACCTCGTGCGGCACCGTGGCCCCGGCCGCAACGAGCTTGCTCGCGAACCGATCGGCCAACCCGCAGCTTCGCTCGACCAGGGCGGCCACGCCGGAGCGGCCGAGTGAGTGCAGCGCAGCCCAGACGAGGATGCCTCGGGCCTGCTGAGACATCTGGATGCCGAGCTGCATCGGCAGTCGTCGACCGGGACCGCCGAGCGGATCGACCACCAGGTAGGCCGCATCGGTGCGCATCGACCGGGCCAGGTCGTTTCCGTCGGCCACGATGGTGACACCGGCGTCGTAGGGCACGTTGAGCCACTTGTGGGCATCGGTCGCCCACGAACTGGCGTGCTCGATCCCCATGACCTGATCGGCCCGGGTGGGCGTTGCTCGGGCCCACAGGCCGAAGGCTCCGTCGACGTGCACCCAGGCGCCGGCGTTCCGCCACTCCTCGACACGATCGAAGCGGTCTGATGCTCCGGTGTTGACGTTGCCGGCCTGCATCACGACGATGGTCGGCCCATCGATGGCCGGAACCTGGTCGATACGCAGGCGACCCTGGTCGTCGGTGGGTACCAGCACCGTGCGATCTCGACCGAGGCCGGCGATGGCGATGGCTTTGGACATCGACGCATGGAGCTCGGCGCCGGCGATCACCGTGACGTCGGGAGCGCCGATCAGGCCGTCGGCCGGCACATGCCAGCCGACCGCGGCGAGCACGGCGTCGCGGGCGGCGACCAGGCAGGTGAGATTGGCGACCGAGGCACCACCGCAGAAGCCGGCAACCGAGGTCGGTGGGAGACCCAGCACGTCGACGATCCAGCGAGCCGCCACCTCGTCGAGCTGCGCGGCAATCGGCGACATGACCGGCAGCGCACCGTTCTGGTCCCACGCCGCGGCGAGCACACCGGCCGCAGTGGTTGCCGGGAGTGATCCGCCGGTGACGAACCCGAAGTACCGGCCGCCGTTGGTGACCATCGTGGCCGGCGAACCGAGGCGATCGAGCAAGGCGAGGGTGTCGGCCGCCGACGACGACGCCTCGGGCATGGGGGTGTCGAACCCACGAAGTCCGGCGATGGCTTCCGCATCGGGGGTCACCGATCGATCGACGCGCTGTTCGAGGTAGTCGGCAGCGAGCGATGCCGCGTCAGCGAGCAGCGCTCGTCGGTGATCGGCCACCGGCGTCAGTCGAGCGGCGGAAGGTCGCCGAAGTCGAGTTCCAGGGGCTGGCCGGACGAGGCCGACGCCTCGGCGACCTGCTCCTGTTGCTTGTCCAAACCGAGCGCCTCGGAGATCCCGACCATGGCCGCCATCACGATCGAGCCGTTGGCTCGACCGCCGGGCCGAGGCGGGAGGGGAATGGGCACCCACCGCTCGCCGGACTCGTCGGATGACGGGGTGTCCTCACCATCGGCCGACCAGGTGGCCGCCACGTTCAGCTGCCCTTGAACTGCGGACTGCGCTTCTCGACGAAGGCAGCTGCCGCTTCTCGGTGATCGGCCGTGCTCATCGTGCGAACCATAGCCGCGGCCTCGGCGTCGAGGGCCTCGGCCAGACCGACATGAAGCGCCCGATTGATGTTCTCCTTCATGTAGCGCTGTGCGATCGGCGCCCGCTCTGCCATCGAGCGGCAGTAGTCGAGGGCGGCGCTCGCGAAGTCGTCGTCGGGGAGGACCACGTTGACGATGCCGAGATTCTTCGCCTCGGTGGCGGTGAGACGGGGCGAGGTGAAGTAGAGCTCCTTGGCCTTGGCCGGACCGAGCAGCTGGGTGAGGAACCAACTGCCGCCGAAGTCGCCAGAAGCACCGACGTTGGCAAAGGCCGTCACGATCACCGCCTGTTCCGCCGCGATGCGCAGATCGGCCGACAGGGCGATCGACAGGCCGGCGCCGGCCGCTGCACCGGGCAACGCGGCGATGACGGGCTTGGGGAACTCGTGGATGGCGAGTGACACCTGGCGCTGGCGCATCCGAAGGTTGGCAACCGAGTCCTCGATCGACGTCGCCGCGCCGCCTCCCGAGGTGTGGTTCGCGTGCATGCCCTTGACGTCGCCGCCGGCACAGAACGCACCACCGTTGCCGGTGACCATCACGACGCGCACGTTCGGGTCGTCGCGCATCAGCGGGAGCGCGACGTCGAAGCCCTGGTAGATCCCGTTCGACAGTGCGTTGCGTCGATCGGGCCGATTGAAGATGATGACGCCGACGTGCCCATCCACGTGCGCAAGCAGATCGTCGGTCCCGGTGTCGATGGTGTTGATGGCGGTCATGTCGGCGTCCCCTTCGGCGAGTCGCCCCAGCATCGTTCTGGCGGACGCCGAGCGCAAACCGCCGGCCCATCGAGACGCCGGTGGGGAGCAGCGGACGACGACCCTCTACGCTCGACCCCATGGCACCCGATGGCGGATTCTGTCCCCACGAGATCAAGCGAGAGGTCATGCACATGTGGTGGGAGGACCTCACGTTCCTCCACTACGAGATCGACCCGGAGCGAGTGCAGGCGATCCTGCCCGATGGCCTGACGGTCGACACGCACGACGGGGTCACCTGGGTCGCCCTGGTGCCGTTCGACATGCGCGTGGGCCTCCCCGGTGGTTGGCCGCTTCCTTCGGTCGGCCACTTCCTCGAGACCAACGTCCGGGTCTACGTCACCGGCCCTGACGGAACACCGGGTGTGTGGTTCGCCTCGCTGGAGGCCAGCAACGCCCTGGCAACGGCCACGGCACGTCTGACCTACGGCCTTCCCTACTTCTGGGCCGACATGTCGGTCGAGCGCAGCGGCACCCGCATCATCTACGAGTCGCATCGACGACGCCCGGGGCCGAAGGGTGCCCACCACCGATCGGTCGTTCGAGTGGGACCACCGATCCCCGCCAACGACGTGTCGGCCGTCGAGCACTTCCTCACGGCCCGATGGGGCTTGTTCTCGTCGTGGCGAGACCGTGTCGTCTATGCCCCGATCGCGCACGACCGATGGTCGCTCCATCGGGCCGAACTCCTCGAGCTCGACGACGAGCTGATGCGCGTCGCCGGCCTCGAGCCCGCACCGGGGGTCGAGGCCCTGGTGCACTGGACCCCCGGTACCTCGATTCGCATCGGCCGGCCCGAGTTCGTCTGACCCGCCGTTCGTGTGATCGCCCATCGCATGGCAGAGTGAGCCGATGCCGCTCATGCCAGACGTTGCCGCTGTCCTGGAAGCACTCGACGCCCTCGGTGCCCCGCCGCTGAGCGAGGGCACACCCGAGCAGGCGCGTGCCAACTACGCAAAGGCGCCCAAACCGGTGGGGGACCCGGTGGCCAGGGTCGAGGACCGCACGATCACCGGTCCCGACGGTGAGATCCCGATCCGGCTGTACTGGCCCGAGGCCGAGGGTGACAGCAGCACTCGGCGCCATCGCCTTCTTCCACGGCGGCGGGTGGGTGCTGTCGAACATCGACGGACACGACAGCCTGGCTCGACGACTGGCGAATCGAACCGGTGCCATCGTCATGTCGGTCGAGTACCGGCTCGCGCCCGAGCATCCGTTCCCTGCACCGCACGACGACTGCTGGGCGGCCACCACCTGGCTGGCGGCCCATGCCGAGGACCTCGGTGGAGACCCGTCGATGATCGGGGTCGCCGGCGATTCGGCCGGCGGCAACCTCGCCGCCGGTGTCGCGCTGCGGGCGCGAGACGAAGGTCTGGCCCTGGCGCTGCAGGTGCTCATCTATCCGTGCATCGACACCGACTTCGAGCGGCCGTCCATGATCGAGAACGGGTCGGGTTACTTCCTGAACACCAGCGACATGGTGTGGTTCTGGGACCACTTCGTGCCGACCGAGCTGCGGTCGAACCCCTATGCGGTACCCATGCGGGCCGACGACGTGGCCGGTGTCGCCCCGACCCTCGTGCAGACGGCGGAGTTCGACCCGCTACGTGACGAGGGCGAGGCCTGGGCGACTCGGCTGGCCGACGCCGGAGTTCCGGTCGAGGTCACTCGCTATGACGGTGTGGTCCACGGCTTCGTGAGCCGGTGGGAACAGATGGGGCGTGCGCTCGATGCCCACGACGAGATCGGTCGGTTCGTTCGCAGCCGATGGGCCCGGACTACTTGATGAGTCGGATGGTGAGCGGGTAGCGGAAGTACTCGCCCCGATTCGCCCGGACCGCGGCGACGATGTGGAGTGCCAGCACACCGAGTGCGAGAAACGGCGCGAGCATCAGCATGAAGATGCCGACGATGACGAAGATCAGGATGATCGAGACGACGATGTACGCCGTGAAGTAGATCGCCATCGAAATCGCGAAGTTCAATGCTTCGGCAGCCTGATCGCGGACGAAGGGTGACTCGTCCTTCTTGATCAGATAGATGATGAGTGGACCGATGAACGCAGCCCCGAGACCGAGCAGGTGGGCCACCATCGCGGTGGTCCGTTCGTCGGAGGTCGGAAAGGCACCGACCGCCGATCCCCGGTTCACAGAGCCGGTGCCGAGGCCCGCTGCGCCGGGAGCGAAGTCGTTCGTCCAGGCGAAGCCGTCCCAATACCGCTGCTGGCCGTCGGGTGTCGGATACCAGCCGGCAGGAACGCCGGTGCCCTCGTTGGTCATGGCTCCGTTCTAGCACTCGTGGCCGCTCACCGACATGGGCCGTTCCCCCGCCTGACCGGCCTGATGCGGTCGGATCGACACCACGTTGTCGTGGTAGACGGCCCCCCGGCCCATGTCGGCATCGCGTTCACGCACCGTTGCGTTCAGCCCCTGGCGCCACCAGCCCTTGGTGGTGGCGGCGAGCCCCCGTCGCGTTCGATCGTCGACGCGGACGGTGGCTTCGTAGCTGCCCCGCCCGTTCTCGATCACCACCATTGCCCCGTCGACCAGGCCGTCTCGGAATGCGTCGTCGGGATGGATCGAAACCGGTGGCGGGCCGGTCCGACCGAGCGTGACCGACGTGCCCGCGAACACCGAATTGATGTGCCACTCGCTGGCCGGGGCGACGAGGTGGTAGCGGAACGGCTCGTCGGGGGCCGTCGCCGTCTCTGCCGGTGGGCGGTAGTTGGGCAGCGATCCGTGACCATCTGCTTCGGCCCGGGCACTGGTGAACTCGAACCGGCGACTCGGCGTCTTGAAGCCATTGGCGTAGGGGCGATAGGGCGCGGCATTCGGCACCCGGGTCCATCCGTCGGAGCGCAACCGGTCGAGCGTGATGCCTGCCGCTCGATAGGCATCGGTCTCGAGCAGCGAAGCGGCGATCTCGAGATCGGTCAGATGCAGTTCGGGATCGTCGAGACCCATGGCCGTGGCCAGGCGGCGGAAGATCTCGGTGTGCGGAAGGCATTCGCCGGGAGGGGCCACGGCCGGTTCGTTCCAGTTGAGGTAGAGGTGGGCGAACGAATCGTGCATCTCGTACTGCTCGTGCTGCATGGTCGAGGGCAGCAGCAGATCGGCGTAGTCGGCGGTCTCGGTCTGATAGAGATCGATCACGACCGTGAACAGGTCGTCGCGCTCCAGACCACGTCGAACCAGCTCGAGTTCGGGGTTCGACACCATGGGGTTGGCGCCGTAGAAGACGATGGCCTCGACCGGAGGATCGTCGAGCCCGGTCAGGTTGCGCCCGAGATTGGTGGTGGCGAGCTGCCGTGGATGGCCCGAGGTCGTTCTTGCGGTCGAGACGAAGGGTGCGAGCTGGTAAGCATCACCGGTGCTGTAGACCAGGCCACCGCCGGGGCGGTCGTAGGCACCGAGGACCGCAGGAAGGCAGGAAACCACACGGGCCGCCTGCCCGCCGCCGGCGTGGCGCTGCATACCCTGCCCGAGCTTGAGGCACAGTGGCCCGCGGGTGGCCGCGGTGCCGACCGTTTCACCGAGGAGATCGACCAGTGCGCGCAGGTCGTCGGCGGCCACGCCGGTGACGTCGGCAGTCCGTTCGATGGTCCACTCCCCCAGCGAGTCGGCGAAGGCGTCGAACCCCTGGGTGCGATCGGCGATGAAGGAGCGATCGGTCGCGCCACGGTCGATCAGTGCTCGGCACAGACCGAGGGCGAGGGCACCATCGGTGCCGGGTATGGGCGCCAGGTGCCGGTCGGCGCGCTGGGCGGTGCGATTGGCGATGGGGTCGATGACCACGATCTCGGCACCGTTGGCCCGAGCCTGCTCGACGAACGGCCACCAGTGCTGGTTCGCAACGAGGGTGTTCGAACCCCAGATGAGCACGACTCCGGCGTCGACGACCTCTTCGGGGTCGAGTCCGGCCGCCGTGCCCGTGGTGTAGCTGAGCCCGACGTGGCCGCTCACCGAACAGATCGAGATCTGGTGGCCGCTCGCACCGAGGTGGTGCCAGAGCCGACGAGGCCCGGCAGACCCCTGGATCCATCCGACGTTGCCGGTCCCGGGAAATGGCCAGATCGCCTGCCCACCCGAGCGTTCGATGGTGGCGGTCAGCCGCTCGGCGATCTCGGCGATGGCGTCGTCCCACGAGATACGCTCGAAGCGGCCTTCGCCCTTGGCCCCGACCCTCCGCATCGGATGCAGGACTCGCCCGGGATCGGCGGCGTAGTCGAGCCACGGATTGACCTTTTTGCACAGACCGCCCCGGGTGAAGGGGTGGTCGGGATTGCCCCGCAGCTTGGTCGCCCGGCCCAGGTCGTCGACGGTCACCAACCAACTACAGGCGTCGGGGCAATCGAGTGGGCATGCCCCGTGGACGACCCGCTCAGCGCCGCCGTGCTGCGCTTCGGTCGTCGTCATCGCTTGCCCCGCAGTCGTTCGATCTCGCGACGGTCTCGCTTGGTCGGTCGGCCGGCGCCACGCTCGCGTTTGGCGAACTCACCCATGAGGAGATCGCCCGGGTCACGCGGCGGCAGCGCCGGGGATCGGTCATCGATGCACACCGAGGCACGGGCCGCCGACACCCGCTTCTCGATGACCTCGACCACACCGAAGATGATGGTCCGATCGCGACGGCGAGCCGTCACCTCGTCGCCGACCTTGATCTTGGTGGCCGCCTTTGCCACCTCGCCGTTGACCAACACCTTGCCGGCAGAACACGCGTCACCGGCCTGGGTCCGGGTCTTGTAGGCCCGGACCGACCACAACCATTTGTCGACACGGGTGGACGGGCTGCTCACCTGTTCAGTGTGGCACCGTGGGGCGAGCATCGGGCGGCGGATTTCGGCCGATCGGCCGAGGTGCGACTACTTGGCGGCGAAGACGTTGCGAACCATCGGCTCGTAGTAGTCGAGTGGGTTCGACTTGTAGGTGTCGTCGAATGCCGTCTGGTCGTACTTCGCGCAGAACTCTTCGGTGTATTCGAAGTAGGGCGAGTCGCGAAACTCCTCGCGAGCATTGCCGTTCATCCCGATGTAGTCCCAGAAGTAGTAGCCCTGGAAGATGCCATGCTTGGCCACCATGAAGTGATTGGCTTCGGAAACGTGGCCCTTCACGAGTGCGGCGGCGATGTCGGGATGGTTGTAGGGAGCGAGGGTGTCGCCGATGTCGTGCACCAGTGCACAGACGATGTATTCCTCGTCTCGACCGTCGCGCTCGGCGCGGGTGGCGGTCTGCAGCGAGTGTTCCAGGCGGGTGACGGGGAAGCCGCCGATGTCGGCTTCGAGACCACGCAACAGATGCATGACGTTGTCGGCAACCCGGTTCTGGGTGTGGGCGAGTTGGGGAACGATCTTCGCCCAGTCTTCGGCGGTCGACTCCTCGAAGCTCTTGAAGGCGGTGAGGCGCTGTTGCGTTGACTTGGCGAGATCGGTCATCTGAGCACCGTAGTTCGTCGGTCGGGGTTGACGCCAGCATTGTTCTAGTTAGCCTAGAACAATGCTCCTGAAGGTCGATCTCGAATCGACACAGCCCCTCCACGATCAATTGGCGGGCCAGCTTCGCTTGGCGATCGCCGGAGGCGACCTCGCGACCGGCGAGAAGCTTCCCCCTGCCCGAGAGCTCGCTCGAAGTCTCGGGATCAACATGCACACGATGCTGCGGGCCTACCAGCTCCTGCGCGACGAGGGTTTGCTCGAAGTACGTCGCGGCCGCGGCACGATCGTCACCGGTCGGGCCCCGCAGCTGGCATCGCTCACCACCCTTGCCCGCACACTCGTCGGAGAAGCCCGCCGCTCCGGTCTGAGCGACGACGAAATCCATCACCTGATCGAGGACCAACTATGACCAAGACCACGGCCGCACGACTCGGCCTCGTGGCTGCGGTGCCACTCGCCGCCGCGGTCGCCGGCTTCGGGCCGCTCGCCTTGTTCGCCGACCAGCTCCCCGACCGTGTCGCCACGCACTACGACGGATCGGGCACCCCCGACGGCTCCATGACCGTCACCCAGTTCGCCTTGATCACGGGCTCACTCATGGCCGTCGGCATCGCCATGTCGATGGCGACCGCATGGCGGAGCCGCCGACTTCCCGACCCTGTTCCCACCGGGATCGGTTTCCTGGGCGGCTTTCTCGCCGGAATGGGCTCGGGGATCCTCGGGGCGGAGGTTGTCGCCCAGCGAGGCAATACGAGCTGGATGGATGCATCGTCGCCTGGGTGGGTGCTCGGCTGGGCACTGTTGATGGCCATCGCGCTCGGCGCCATTGCGGCCCGACTTGCGGCATCACTGCCATCGAGCGAGGCACACGACCACGAAGCAGCCAGTGTTCCCGTCCTGGCCCTGGCAACGGGTGAGCATGCCGTGTGGACACAAACCATCTCGAGCGTGCTGATGCTCACGATCGGCATGGCCCTGATCGTCGCCGGTGCCATCACCTTCGTGTGGGCGAGCCGAACGATCGGCGTCGTCCTGCTGGTCTCCGCCATCCCTGCCTCGACGCTCGCTCACGTCCGTGTGCTCGCCGATCGCACGGGACTCACGCTGCGCTACGGTCCGATCGGGCTGCCTCGGCAGCGGATACCGCTCGATCGGATCGAGCTCGCCTCGACCGTCGAGGTGCATCCGACCCAATGGGGTGGGTGGGGCTATCGCGGCAGCCTCCTCCTGATGAAACGGGCGGCGCTGGTGCTGCGAGGCGGGCCCGGGCTCCGGCTCGATCTGGCCGGAGGCAAGACGTTCGTTGTCGGCGTCGAGCACCCCGAAGGAGCAGCGGCGCTCCTCAATGGCGAGCGCACCCGCCTGAGTTGAGCGGTCAGTCTCGCTTCAGCAGCGCGGCGAGCTGGTCGGAGGCGATCGGCACCGCACCGTGGTCGAAGGTCTCGGTTGCCAGCATCGCTGCGACCGTGTCTCGAACATGGCTCAGAGCCGAGCGGTACAGCGAGGCGCCGACACTGACCCGCCGGACCCCGACGTCGGCGAGCTCCTCCATGCTCAACGGCGATCCGACTGACACCAGGGCATTGACCGCTCCCCCGGTCTCCTCGACGATCCGGCGCAAGGTCTCGAGCGAGTTGTCACCCGGCGCGTAGAGGCAGTCCGCACCGACGGCGCGGAACGAGTTGAGCCGTTCGATGACCGAATCCAGCGTGACGCCCCCGGGAAAGGCCTCGGGATGGAGGAACGCCTCGGTTCTCGCCGTGATGACGAAGGGCCGTCCGAGCGTTCGCACCGCCTCACAGGCGGCAGCGACCCTCGCGGTGGCTTCGTCGATCGTGAAGAAGCCACAATCAGGGTCGCCGCTCCAGTCCTCGATGCTGGCACCCGAGGCTCCGACGTCGGCGAGCATCCGAATGGTGTCGGCAACATCTTCGGGGGTTGACCCGTAGCCTTCCTCGGCATCGACCGAAACCGGGAGCGTCGGTGGCCTGCACGATCTGTGCCGTGCGTTCGATGCACTCGTTTCGACCGACTTCCCCGGCGCCGTCCACCCGGCCGATCGAGGCGGCGTGCGCTCCGCTGCTCGTCGCGATCGCCTTCGCTCCCGCCAGTTCGATCACCGCGGCCGTCGCGGCATCACCGGCGTTCGGGATGAGGAACGTGCCCGACCGATGGAGCTCCACGAACTGTTGGTGGCGGTCGGTCATGGTCGTACTCCTCCGATGGTCGGGCTCGGTGCCCAAGACGACGACCGACAGCCTGCCCGATCCTGGCCCGCCGCACGCGTATCGGTGCCGATCACGAGGTCGAGACGTCGAGCCGACCCACGAGCGTTGCCGGAAGCGAGAGGTTCTCCCGTTCCTCGTAGACGAGGGACCCGAGACGGGGACGCCACCGACGATCGACGAGCGGGCCGATCACCGCTTCTGCCAACAGGACGGCGAGCTGGCGCCCGGGACAGCGGTGAACGCCGCTCCCGAAGGTCAGGGGCAGTGGACCCGAGGAGTCCAACGGGACCACGATCGGATCTCGGTTCGCCGAGAGCGACGGGCTCGACTCGACCGACCGATACCGCACGGTGCGGGTCACCGGTGCGCCGTGCAGGACCGCCCAGTTCACCCGATCACGAGCCGTGCAGCCCGGCTCGTCGATGACCAGCGCCTGACCGATCAGGGCGGCGGTGGCATCGTGGGTCTGGAACACGATCGAGATGGCGGCCACACCCTCGGCGTCGTCGCCGAAGTGAGCGAGCAGCCGCTCGGCTGCTTCGTTGTCGGCCACCGACGGCACGACCGACGGCGCGAGCGCACCGACGAGC
The DNA here is from genome assembly GCA_963698395.1 of uncultured Acidimicrobiales bacterium. GTDB lineage: Bacteria > Actinomycetota > Acidimicrobiia > Acidimicrobiales > SZUA-35 > JBBQUN01. The sequence continues at coordinate 921,410 of CAVOQQ010000001.1, read as the reverse complement.
GAGCGCACGTCGTCGACCATGGGGTCGACATCGTCGACGTCGGGCAGGAGGAACTGGAGCAGCGAGGTCACCGGTCGGCGGCGCGCGAAGTAGGGCATGGCATCGAGGGTCATCTCGCCCGACTCGAGCCAGCGGCCGTACGCGACGTCAGCGCTCTCCTGCTGTCGCTGGTCGGCCCACCCGTCGGCGAGCTCGAGCAGCCGTGCGGCCGTCTCGTCTCGGGTGTGGTGGAGAATCGGCAAGGCCGGGAGCGAGTCGAGCAACCGAGTGACATGGTTTCGCCGCTCGAGATGGTCGTTGCCATCGCTGAACCGAGCCATCTGGCTCTGGATCCAGCGAGCCGGCTGGTCACCTCGGTGGGCGCGAATCGGTGCCGGCACCACCGTCAGGTTCGAGTTGTTCAGCGTCTCGATCGCCTCGAATCGCCGTTCGTTCACGTCGTCCTCCGCCCGCATCCGATCAACCTAGTCCGACCCTCTTGCGACGCCGTCGGCGCCGGGTTCACAACGAGTTGGCGAGCTCGTAGATCCGGCGTTTGGGGAGGCCGGTCGAGGCGACGACGTTGGCGACCGCGTCTCGTCTGCTCACCCCGCCGGCCAGCTCGGTCTGCAGCAGCGCGCTGAGCTCGTCGTCGGTTCGTTCATCGCCGGCAACGGGCGCGCCCCCCAGCACGACGACGAACTCACCCTTGGGAGTGGACAAGCCGAGGTGAACCGCGACCTGACCGAGCGGTCCCCGCACGACTTCTTCGTGGAGCTTGGTCAGCTCTCGAGCAACCGCCACCGCTCGATCATCGCCGCAGACCTCGGCCAGCTCGGCAAGCGTGGCCGCCACGCGTTTGGGCGATTCGTAGAAGACGACGGTGCGCGTCTCCTGCGCGATGTCGCCGAGTCGACGGCGACGCTCGGAGCCCTTGCGAGGGAGAAACCCTTCGAAGACGAAGCGGTCGGTCGCCAGACCGCTCAGCACCAACGCAGTGGTCATGGCGGTCGGGCCGGGAACGATCTCGACGGCCAAGCCGGCGTCGAGCACCGATCGGATCAAGCGCTCTCCGGGATCGGAGATGCCCGGCATGCCGGCATCGGACACCAGGGCAACCGTTTCGCCCGCAGCAATACGAGCAACGATCTCGTTGCTTCGAGCCACTTCGGTGTGCTCGTTCGCCACCAAGAACGGTGGGCGTTGGATGCCGAGAAGCGAGCAGAGCTTGCCGGTGCGGCGAGTGTCTTCGCAGGCGATCAACGACGCTGCGGTCAGTGACTCGATCGCTCTCGCCGACATGTCGCCGAGGTTGCCGATCGGTGTTCCCACCACGACGAGCGAGCCCGGGCGTGCATCGTTCACTCGCGGATCTCGAGCTCGTCGCCGATCTTCAGCTCCCAATCACCAAACGCTCCGGCGGCGGCCTCGAGCACGGCGCGGGCCCGAAAGATGGGAGCGGACATGCGATTCCGGTGCAGGCGAAGCGTCTTGATCACCACGTTCTGCTCATCGAGCAAGGCGATGTCGAGGTCGAACTTCATCCCGATGGTGTGGACCGAGCGGGCACCTCGCAGCAGGATCGCGCCGTCGAAATCGTCCCTTCCGAGCAGACCCTTGGCCTTGGAACGACGATTCTTGGGGATCTCGAGCGATGCCAGCACGCGACCGTCGCGCACCAGCCAACATTCCGATACCTCAGGCGTCTGCTCGGCCATGACCCTCCAGCTCAGACGTTGAAACGGATGTCGACCACATCGCCATCTTGGACGATGTAGTCCTTGCCTTCGGATCGGACCTTGCCGATGTCCTTCGCCTTGGACCACGAACCGATCTCGACCAGTTCGTCCCAACGAATGGTCTCGGATCGGATGAAGCCGCGCTGGAGATCGGAGTGGATCTTGCCGGCACATTCCGGGGCGGTCGAGCCGACGCGGTAGGTCCATGCCCGGGTTTCCATCGGGCCGGTGGTGAGAAACGTCCGGAGTCCGAGCACGTGGTAGGCCGCCTGGATGAAGCGAGGCAGGGCACCCTCGCCGAGACCCAGAGCGTCGAGCATCTCGGCCCGATCGTCGGGATCGAGCTGGGAAGCCTCGGCCTCGAGCTGGATGCAGGCGCCGAACACGTTCCCGACCTCGGAACCGTCGTCGTTGTGGTCGATGGTGCCGAGCTCGGCAACGACCGGAGCGATGATCGCGTCGACGTCGGCGAGCTGTTCTTCGTCGACGTTGACGATCGCCAGCACGGGCTTGTTGGTGAGGAGGAACCAGGGTCGCAGGAGCTCGCGGTGGGCGTCGCTCAGCTGACTCCGGTAGAGCGGGGTGCCCTCGGCCAGGATCGCAAGGGCGGCATCGGCGGCCTCGACCTCGGGCTGAAGGGACTTGTCGGCCCTGGCGGCCTTGCGCTTCTTCTCGATCTGTCGCTCGACGGTGTCGAGGTCGGCGAGGGTGAGTTCGGTCTCGACGATGGCGAGGTGCTCCATCGGGTCGTTGGGACCGGGCACGTCATCGTCGCGGAAGGCGCGCAGGACGAACACGATGGCATCGACCTCGCGGATACCCGAAAGGAACTTGTTGCCGAGGCCTTCGCCCTGTGAGGCGCCGGCCACCAGACCGCCGATGTCGTTGAACTGCACGGTGGCGTGCACGATCTTCTTGGACCCGCTGAGTTCGGCCAGCGCGTCGAGTCGTTCGTCGAAGACCTTGGCAACGCCGATGTTCGGGTCGGTCGTGGCGAAGGCGTAGGGCGCAGCGAGCGCGCTGCCGCCGGTCAGCGCGTTGTAGAGCGACGACTTCCCTGCGTTGGGCAGTCCGACAAATCCGAATTTCTCCATATCCCGCCAAGGATATGGCCGGCTCGTCCGGTTGAGGGGCCGTCGATGTCGGCCGAGCGGTGACGGGACCGATTGGCGTCAGCCGAGCGGCGACGGGACCGATTGGCGTCAGCCGAGCGGCGACGGGACCGATTGGCGTCAGCCGAGCGGCGACGGAAGAGCGATGGGCTCGAAGCGGCGAGCGATGAGGCCCATCAGATCCTCGGCAGTGACGGCGCCGGCGTAGAGGAAGCCCTGCGCCATGGTGCAGCCGAGTTCGACGAGCACCTTGGCCTGGTCCACCCGTTCGACTCCGAGAGCGATGACCCCGATGCGGCGCTCGTTCGCGGTTTCGACCATGTCGGCGAGTTGGTCGCGGCTGTCCTGGTCGGTTCCGAGTGAGGTCGTGAGGCTGCGGTGCAGCTTCACGTAGTCGATCGGCAGCCCTTTCAAGACGTCCAGCGAGGCCACGTTGGTGCCGAAACCGTCGACACCGAGCTGGAACTTGGGTTGCAGCATCAGGCAGAGCTGGTGGAACACGTCGTGGTGCTCGCGAATCACGATCTCCGGTACTTCGACTGCGAATCTGGCGTTGGGGATGGTTTCGTCGTCGACGAGGCTGGCCAGCTTTTCGAGCAGGCGATCGTCGGCCAGCTGTGTGGCCGAGAGATTCACCATGACCATGCGCTCTTCGCTGGATCGAAGGAGCTGACCCAGCTGCTCCTCGACGCCCTGGAAGACCAGTGCGCCGAGTGTTCCCATCAATCCACTGTGTTCGGCAGCAGCAACGACCTCGACGGCCGACAGTCCGATGTCACCGCCGAGCCGAAGCAATGCCTCGGCGCCGATGACCTCGCCACTGGGAAGGTGCACCACGGGTTGATAGGCGAAACGGACGTCGCGCTGCTCGATCGCCTTGCGCAGCTGCCGTTCGACGACGAGCAGACGCTGGGAACGGGTACGAAGCTCTTCGTCATGCACCGCCACACGGTTGCGGCCTCGCCCCTTGGCGAGATAGACCGCGGTCTCGGCGGCGGAAAGGAGGGTGTCGCCGCTCTGATTCTCGTCGGCGAGCGCCACGCCGACCGAGGCGGTGAGAGCGAGGTCATGGCCGACGTCTGACAAGGTGGCGACGCAGGAGCGGACTCGTTCGGCCAGTTCCTCGGCGATGCCCGCATGCTCGAGATCGATGGCGATCACGACGAACTCGTCGGAGGGCAATCGGAACATCAGGTCGGTCGGTCGAACGACTCCGGCGATTCGTCGGCTCACGAGGTCGAGCAGACGCAGCGCTTCGACGTTGCCGACGAGGTCGTGAACGACCTTGAAACGGTCGAGGTCGACGTACAGCACGGCGACGGAGCCAACCGGCTGGTCGGTGAGGGCGCCGTCGACGATGGAGATCACCTCGGCCCGATCGGTGATCGCCGGACCGGTGCCGGTGCGGTCGAGAGCGACGATGGACACGACCTCGGCCCCCGCCTCGTTGGTGCCGCCGAGCATCATGAGCTCAGCAAGGTCTTCGGTGCCATCGGCGAACATGAGTGATCGGGTGCGCTGCCACGACTGCCCCGGGGGAGGAAGCGGTGCTTCGCCGGCGCCGCCGCTTTCGGGCGAATGACGAGCCCAGGTGGTTTGGACGCCGAAGCGGTCGACCCAGCGTCGGGAGGCGAACACGACGCGACCGGTGGCGCGGTCGACCACGACGATCGGTACGTCGAGCGCATTGACGGCGAGCGACAGGCCCACGTTGACCACACCCAGCTCGTGTTGCGACGGCAACGCGACCTGGACTGCCTGATCGTCGTCCGTCGTCGCCGGGGCCGCTCCATCGACGACGCCTTCCGACGTTGCTGGCGTCGAACGCTTGGCGGTCGACGCCTCGACATCGACGTCGTTCGCCGGAGGCGCATCGACAGCGGTCGCAGCCTTCTGGCTCGCTCCCCGAACTCTCGCATCCCAACTTCTCGCCACTGCGGCTCCTTCTGACACCGACTCTTGACGTCTCCTGTCGGCGGAGTTGGCGGCAGTATGAGGGTTTGGCGCCAGGCCCGATAGCGTTCGAGGTCATGTCGAAGCGCCGCAAGAAGAAGAGAATCAACGCTCGCCGCAAAAAGGCGAACCACGGCCGCAAGCCAAACGCCGGTCGCAACAGCTGATTTCGACCTCCCGGTAGCGCCCTGCCCTGTAGGGATGCTGGCCTGCCGGCGGTTGTCACCCGCAGTCTGTTGCCACGGCTTCAGCCAGAGAATCGCTGATCGAGCTCGGTTTGGAATTGCTCCAACCGGGCTCGTGCGCGTTCCCGGGCCGCATCCAGATCGGCGGCATCATCCACGGGTTCGACGACCTCGATGTAGGACTTCAATTTGGGCTCTGTGCCGCTCGGGCGAACGATCACACGCGTGTCGTCATCGAATCGCATCAGGAAACCAGGTGTCGGTGGCAGATCACGCCCCAAGGACAGGTCGAGTCGGTGGACCAGGCGCGCTCCGCCGAGCACCTCGGGTGGGTTGGCGATCAGGTCGGCGAGCAAGGCCGATCGGCGAGCGATGCCATCGACGCCCGGCAGCCGCACGGTGACCGGTCCGGTGAGATGCAGACCGTGTTCGAGCGCCAAGCGATCGAGCCGTTCCCACAGCGTCTCACCGTTCGCCAACGCATCGGCCGTCATCTCCGCTGCCACCAGCGCCGCGGAGATTCCGTCCTTGTCGCGGACCGCATCGCCGACGCAGTAGCCCAGCGCTTCTTCGTACCCGATCACGAAACGGCGATCGGGCCGATCCACGATGGGTCGGGCCACCCACTTGAAACCCGTGAGCGTTTCGACGTGCTCCACTCCGTGGGCCTTCGCCATCCGGCCCAGGAGCTGGCTCGACACGATCGAGTTCGCAACGAGTCGATCGTCGCCTGCGGTGTTTCGCAGCAAGTGGTCGGCCAGGAGCACGCCGATCTGGTCACCGGTGAGCGCCCGGAAGGCGACGCCGGTGTCGTCGCCTGGGCGGCAGGGAATGGCCAGTGCCAGTCGGTCGGCATCGGGGTCGTTGGCGATGACCAGATCGGCGGTGACCTCCTCGGCGAGTGCGAGCGCCAGATCGAGCGCGCCGGGCTCCTCGGGATTGGGAAATGCCACGGTCGGAAAATCGGGATCGGGGTCGAATTGCTCAGCCACCGACTCGGGAGCGGGGAAGCCTGCCTGCTCGAACGCTGCGAGCAGATGCTCGCCACCGACCCCGTGCATCGCGGTGTACACCGAGCGCACGCTGCGGTGCTCACCCTGGAGCGCACCGACAGCAGCCTGGAGATGCGCCGCCACCGCCGACTCGGGCAGGCGTTCGATGCCGACGTGATCGAGGTCGATGGCGGGGAGATCGTCGGCAGCGGCCAGATCGATCGCTGTCGCGATTTCGGTGTCGGCCGGCGACACCAGCTGGATCCCGTCGGCGAGGTAGAGCTTGTAGCCGTTGTCGGCCGGCGGATTGTGGCTGGCCGTGATCATCACGCCGGCGTCGGCGGATTGGGCAAGCACCGCATGGGCGAGCACGGGTGTCGGGAGCGGCCGAGGCAGCACGAGCGCTCGTCCCCCGAGACTGGCGACGACGCCGGCGGTGTCGACGGCGAAGGTCGACGATCCATGGCGGGCGTCGTAGCCGATGACCACCGTGGGACTCGCCGTCCCCTGTGCTTGCATCCACTGCATGAGACCGACCGTCGTCTGGCGGACCACGAGGCGATTCATTCGGTTCGGCCCCGGGCCGAGGGCGGCGCGAAGCCCGGCTGTTCCGAAGGCGATCCGGCCGTTGAACAGCGTGACCAGTTCGGCCGCTGCATCGGATTCTGGGTCTTCCTCAGCCGTCTTGATCAATGCCTCGAGCACGGCGGCGGTCTCGAGATCGGGATCGATGGTCAGCCATCGCCAAGCGGCGTCGGAGGCGATCGCGAGCTCATCGGGCGTCGGTGCGGACGAATCAGTTGGGGCCACCCCTGGATTGTCGCGCAAGTTGCCGCTGCACACGCTTCCCGACACGAACACGCTGCGTCGACCACGGTTCTCCCGACACGGTCCTGCGAATGGCCTGATGGCTAGCCTTGGCTGATGGCTGTGCTTCCGGAACGAGTCCGAGCGTCGTGCCTGGCCCTGATGGCCGAGGCCGACTTCATCACCATCGACGGCGCCATCCTCGACAGCTTCGCCGACGAGTACGCCACGGCAACCGCCGCCATGCTCGACCGTGACACCAACATGCTCGTTCGCCGGTCTGGGTTCGATGCCGACGAGGCCATCCTCGTGGCTGCACTCGACGCCATCAACTTCGGCTCGGGCTACCACGACGTGGTCCGCAAGGCGCCGGGCCTCTCGGGCGCTCGTTCGATGGCGGCCCGACTTCGGGAGTACGTCGCCGCCAGCGGACCGCTCACCAGCACTCGGCTGCGGGCGATCACCCCGGTCGATTGTTCGATGATCTTCGGGCAGGAGCTCGACGGTGGCGCGCTCGAGGAACTGATGATCCACTTCGCTGTGGCCCTCAACGACCTCGGCAGCTGGCTGGATGGCCACTTCGGCGGTTCGATCGTCACCGCCATCGAACGAGCCGACCGATCCGCCATCACCTTCGCCGAGTCGCTGCTCACGATGCCGTACTACCGAGACGTGGAAGTGGTCGAACTGCCGTCTGGTCCGGTGGCGGTCTCGCTCTACAAGCGGGCGCAGATCACCCCAGCCGACCTCGAGCGGACCTGCGGCCCTGGTCTCTTCGACGACCTCGACCAGCTCACCGCCTTCGCCGACAACCTGGTGCCCCATGTCCTTCGGGTCGACGGCGTGCTCCGACTCGACCCCGAACTCGAGGCGACCATCAACGCCGGCAGCCGGCTCGAGCCGGGATCTCGGCCGGAAGTCGAACTTCGCGCCGCGGGAGTCGTGGTCGTCGATCGATTGGCGGCGTCGACCGGACACCGAGCGATGGATCTCGACCTCATGCTGTGGGAACGCGGTGCGGGTGCTCGCTACAAGGCGGTGCCCCGTCACCGAGCCCGGGGCGTCTTCTACTGACGCCACGGTGGCGGCTGTCGAACCAACCACCTCGACCTGTGCATGACCTCGACCTGCGCATGACCTCGACCTGCGCATGACCTCGACGTCATCAAGCGAATGAGCCCAATCCTGTTGCGACGGCGTTGCGAACCCGTTCTTTGGCCGCTTCGAGGTCGTCGACGGCATGTTCTTTCGCTCCCGATGCGTTGCAGAAGACGAAACGACAGCCGTCGACCCGGAGGCCGGTGGCGATCTCGAGGGCCACGGCGTACGCCGCCCCCTGGAGCTCGTAGCCCTTGGCCTTCGCCGCCACCTCGGCATCGGATCGGGCCGTGTCGGTCTTGTAGTCGACGATGATCAGTCCGTCGGGGCCCTCGATGAGCAGGTCGACGTAGCCCTCCACCGTGACGGCCTCGTTGCCGTCGCCGAGTGGTGCGGCGACGTAGAGTTCTCGGTGCGACCGATACCGGCGGGCGAGGTCGACGGCGGGTGAGGCGAAGGCCGAGCGAACGAGCGCCGCCACGGTGTCGACGTGCTCGGGGATCGCCTCGAGATCACATTGACGAGCGATCTGGGCATCGAGATCGGCCGGGATGTCGTCGGCCGAGTGGCCGAAGTCGATGTGTTCGAGCGTGGCATGGACCGCCCGCCCGATGGCCGAACCGGCCCGGCCCTTTCGACGGATGATCGGTCGGGCCTCGCCGGGTTGCGGGTCGGGCGCGGGCTCGACCTGTCCGGTGTCGTCGTCGACGTCGGCGATCGACCGATCGACCGATCGAGCAATGGCGGTTGCCGACACGGTGGTGATCCTGGCCGCCGGTTCGATTGCCCGAGCTCGTGCTTCGAGCCAGCGCGTTCGCTCGGCCATGACCGAGCCGGGATCGGGTACGGGTCGGGGGTCGCTGCTTTGATCGTCACCGGCCGGAATGGGTGGCAGCTCGATGGTCCGGGTGAGCCCGTCGTTGGCCGTGCTGAAGGTGGCCAGTCGACCGGCGAAGGTTGCGTTGGGATCCTTGGGGTCGAGCTTGTGATGTCCGGAGACGATCAAGTGGTCTTTGGCCCGAGTTGCGGCCACGTAGAGCAAGCGGAGCTTCTCGTAGGCGCTCATCTCTTCCTCGAGATCGGCTCGGGGCTGGTGTTCTCTGGTTTCGAGGTTCGACTTGAGCCGCACGGTCGGTGGACCGTCGGCTCCCCACAAGACGTTGACGCCACTGCGACGACCGCCGGGCTTGGTGGTCATGCCTGACAGCACCGTGATCGGGAACTCGAGACCTTTGGCTCCGTGCACGGTGAGGATGCTGACGGCAGGGTCGTCGGTTTCCGGCAGCAGCGGCTCGTGGACCCGAGCGCCGTCGGCGCTCTGCAACTCGGCCCAGTCGAGGAAACCCCGCAGATCGACCCCGTTGGCTTCTTCGTAGGCACGGGCCTGGTCGACGAGGAAGCGGAGCCGGCGCCACACCTCGGCCGGGCGGGCGTCGCCGAAACCGAGCATGAAGGCTCGCCGCTCTCGTAGCACCCGGTCGAGCAGGGCGGCCGGCCCCAGCCACCATCGTTGACTCCAGAGCTCACGCAGGACACCGAGGGCCGCGACCACCGGGTGTGAGGAATCGAGATCGCCGTGCGTGGTGCGGCGCAGGTCCCAGCGGGGCACGGCCTGGTGATAGGTGAACAGATCGGTGTCGGCGCAGCCGAACAGTGGCGAACGGAGCGCTGCCACCAGGCTCAGCGAATCGTTGGGGTCGTCGATCGCCCGAAGGGTGGCGAGCCCGTCTCGCACCTCCTGGGTGTCGTAGACCAGGGTGCCGGTGGCCAGCCGATACGGAAGGTCGAACCGTTCGAGCGCCTCACGAAGATAGGGCAGCGAGGTTCGTGTGGGAATCAGGATCGTGATGTCGGAAAGCCGCGCATCTCGCCACCGCTTGGGCCGCCGCTCGGGCAGAACATCAGGGTTGTGGTCATCGACGTCGAACACCGGCCAGTGTTCGGGAGCCGATCGGATCGATGCGATCGCTGCCGCCACATCGTTGGCCTCGGCTTCTCGCAGTTCGCCGGCTTTGACCTTGGGGTCGGGGTGTGCTCCCCCCAGGATGACCGGCCGGTGATCGGCGCCGGAATCGGCGGCACGGTGCGCCACCAACGGTTCGTACTTCGGTTGGGCACCCGGCACTTCCACGGGCATCGCGTCGTCGAAGACACCGTTGACCCAGTCGATGATGGGGGCGACGGTTCGAAAGTTGGTGCGGAGTCGCACCGGCACGTCGCCACCGTAGACGCTCCTGGCATCGAGGAAGAGCTCGATGTCGGCCCGCCGAAAGCGGTAGATCGACTGTTTCGGGTCGCCGACGAAGAAGAGCCGACCGCCATCGATGTGGTGCTCGCGCCAGTCGATGGACTGCTCGTCGCTCGGACTGGCCGCGATCAAGGAAGCGAGCTCGATCTGGATCGGGTCGGTGTCTTGGAACTCGTCGAGGAGCACGTGCCGGTACCGCTGATGGAGGCTCGCTCGCACCTCGGGGGAACGGCGCAGCACCGATCGGGCGAGGACCAACAAGTCGTGGAATTCGAGCCCACCCTCGGTCTGGCGAGCGATGGCGGCTTCGACCACCTCACCGGCGGTCAACCGCATGAGCTGGTCGATGACGTCGTTGCTCGCCCGGTTCACGACCTCGGCCGCTGCCGCCCCGACCTCCTTGACGAGATCCTTCACCTCGGCGGGCGGCACCGTCCATTTGCCCTTGGCCCCGCCGCTGCCGGGCCCCCACGTTGGGCGGCCCGTGATGGCGCGCAGCTTGCGATGCGGGTCGTCGATCGTGACGATGCTGCGCATCGACGGGAGCAGCCGGGTCTGGAGGTGCTCGAACAGCTTGTCGCTGTGATCGCTGCAGCAGCGCTCGGCTGCCGTTTCGAGCTCGGCCACTGCAGCATCGAAGGTGGAGAAGTCGATGGGTCGCAGCGGCGGCAGCGGCTCGGCTGCGAGATCGACGATGCGGTCCCAGTTCTGTGCGAAGTTGGCAGCGACGTCTTTGAAGGTGGCATGTCCCTTGTACCGCTGGGTCAGGGCGACGTCGAGCAGAATCGCCCGATACAGCAGCTCGGCATGATCGGGGTCGTCGTGGAGTCGGTCGACGAAGCGCTCCCACCGCTGCTCGTGAGCGAGCTGTGACGAGACCTCGTCGAGCACGGTGACCCGCGGTGGCAGGTTGGCCGCGATCGAGAATTCGTTGAGGATCCGACTGGCGAACCCATGCACCGTGGAGATGGCCGCCTGGTCGCTGTCGGCGATGGCGGCCAGACAGGCGGCGTGCTCGGCCGCGGTGATCGAGGGATCGCCGGCCCGCTTCTCGAAGGCGACCCGGATCCGGGTGGACAACTCTGCAGCCGCTGCTTCGGTGAACGTGATGGCGGCGATGTCTCGCAGCTGGACCGGGCGGGTGGTCGGATCGACCGGGGTTCCCGGGGAGGGCGCGGGATCGTTGGCGTGCCGGAGGACGAGATTGACGACACGGTCGACGAGCTGTGTGGTCTTGCCCGTGCCGGCACCGGCCTCGACGAAGAGGGTTTCACCGAGGCCCTGGGCGCTGATGCGCTCGCGATCGGCGGCGTCGGCGACGGGGTCGGGAGCGAGGTCGGTGGTCATCGGCGGTCCTCGGCAGGAGTCGGTGCGTCGGTGGGAGCGTCGGTGGGTGCGTCGGTGGGTGCGTCGGTGGGTGCGTCGGTGGGTGCGTCGGTGGGAGCGTCGGTGGTGTCGAACTGGAGTCGGCGACGAATGGTGATCTCGTCGGCATCGGCTTTGGCGTCGGCATGCTCGCCACGGTTCCGAGGACACACCGAGTCGAAGGTGCAGTAGGTGCACGAGGTGTTGGTCTGCCGGAAGGTGTCCCACTCCCCTGGCTCGGCGGCGAAGACGCCGGCGTCGATGCCGTCGGTGATCGTCTCGAGCACATCGACGAAGCGCTGCCGGTGTTCCGGGGTCCAGCGATAGCCGCGGAACTCCTTCGACGGTTCTCCCTCGACCAGCCAGTAGTTGGCCTCGGCGGCCTCGAGTCCGGTGTGTTGCATCGCCGCCTCGGCGTAGAGCCCGAGTTGCAGGGTGGTGCCCGCTTGCACGGGGTCGACGACCGGATCGGTTCTGCCCGGCAGGAGCCCGGCGTACTTGGTCCCCTTGCCTGACTTGTAGTCGGTGACGATGGCTCGGCCATCGGTCGAGACGTCGACCCGGTCGGCCAGCCCGCGGAAGGACACCGTTCGACCGTTGGTCAGTTCGACATCGACCGGCGGTCGACCGTCGAGCCCGAACGCGAGCTCGACCTCGGTCGGGGTCGCCTGATGGCGAGCTCGGAAGGCGTTGTCGGCGATCAGGAAGCGATCGAGCGAGTCTCGCAGATCGTCTCGCTGGACCTGCCAATGCAACGGACGACCGGTACGGCCCCGGGCCTCGATCGCTGCGAACTCTTCGTCGGCGATCGCATGGAGCCGGTCTCGTTGGTCGGCAGTCCACGCTTCGTCGGGTGCCGGCGGACCGTTGGCGATCGCTTCGTCGATGAAACGTTCGAGCACCACGTGGAGCAGCGAACCGCGGTCCATGGCGGTGATGTCGTCGAGGTGTTCGGGGTCGTCTCGGTCGGCCAGTTCGAGCACGTACGCGAGGAAGTAGCGGAAGCCGCAGGCTGCCCACGCCTCGAGCCGCGACGGCGAGAGGGCACGGCTGCGGCTCGACGGCACGTTGTGACCGGCGAGGTTGCCGTCGAACTCGGTGAAGGCACCACTCGCCCGCGCCCGTTGCAGCTCCAGGCCTCGGCGGCTGTCTGCTGCCAGCGGATGATCGCCGGCCCATCCTCCGTCGGCGACGTGTTCGGCCACGATCGCCAGGTCTCGGTCATGGATCGAAGCGGCGGATCCCAGACGGCACACGCCCGACGCGAACGACCCGACGTCGTCGACCACCGTGTTGTCGAGGACGGCGAAATCGGTGGCGTACACGGTTCGGCCGGCGAGCGCCGATGCCGATTCGAGGAGCCACCGAGACGGAAGGGAGCGACGACTCGAGCGCAGACTGCCTCGTGGGAACGTGAGCATCGCCGCACCGGCGGGCGCCGCTGCCAGTGCCGCCAGGAACGCCCGATGCTGATGCTGGAGCCGCATGGCCTTGGTCTCGAGTTGATCGATCGAGGCGACGCGGACCTCATCGGGCAGGCGCGCCTCGGTGGTGCGAAGCTTTTCCATCGTGGCGATGCGGACCTCGTCGGGGAGCACGGCATCGTCTCGACGGGGCACCGGGAGCAACCCCTCGGCGGCACCGAGGACGAACACCGCGTCGAGATCATGGCCGACGGCGCTGGACAGTGGACCGAACAGCACGCCGTGACCGAACCTGCCGTGTCGACCCCGAGCGACGTCGAGCTCGGAGCGCAGGGCCCGTTGGAAGACCTCGATGGTCGGGTCGGCCTCGATGGCGTCGAGGCTCGACAGGCGAACGAGGGCCGCTTCGACTCGCTCGAAGGCCGACTGTTCGCCCTCTGGCCAGTGAGCGTGGCGATGCTCGGCACCCAGCAGCCACACCAGGAGCTGCTGAGCAGCGCGGCACGTGTCTGACCAGGACGGCGCAGCGTGAACCGCGGCGACTCGCTCGGCCAGGGTGTCGACGAAGGCCACCAGTCGTTCGAGGTCGGCGAGTCGGCCTCGGTGACGGGAGGTGTTGTCGGTGGAGGTGTTGTCGGTGGAGGTGTTGTCGGTGGAGGTGTTGTCGGTGAGCGAAGGGTTGTCGACACCGGGATCGAGGGTGGCGAGACCCTCGTTCGTGGTGCGACCTTCCATGGTGCGACGCAAGGCCTCGAGCTTTCCCCGCCAGTCGTCGAGGCCTCGCACCACGCCCGCTTGTCGTGACAGCTCGTCCCAGGTGGTCGGCAGCGAACGGTGCTCGCCGAACCCCACGGGGCCACCCGAGATCAGCGCCATGACCCGATCTCGCTGCCAGCGTTCGGCCGGCAGTCGCAGCGCCGCCAGCAGGGTTCGGCCGGCAACCGAGTCACGGAGCCGACGGTGATCGGGACCGTTTGCCGGGATCGCCGAAGCATCGAACTGTTGCTCGATGATGCGGACGTAGGGATCCGGGGCCGGATAGAAGACACCGATGCGATGGAACGCGATCGGCTCGCCTCCGCTGTTGGGCGATCCGTTGGTGGCGAGATCGAGGATCTTCGCCGCAACCACCCGGACTTCTTCCGCGGCGTCGGTGACGGAGGTGATGGCCCCTGCCGTGGGCGGCGGGCCGACCTCGAGCGCCCGGGCCGCTGGACGGACCACACCGGCGGCCTCGCAGCTACGGAGTACCGGCTCGTCGGCAGCGGCCTGGCCCGTGAGTCCGAGGATCACCGAGGCGGCGGGGGCCTCGTGCAGCACGCGGTCGAGGAACCGACCGAGCGCCGGGGTGACCGGTGCGGGCAGGTACCACACGACATGACCCAACGATGCCACCCGCGCACCGAGATCGTCTCGGTCGGCAGCGGCAGTGGCGAGATCGTGCTCGGTGTGGAAGTCGGTGAGATGGGACGCGATCGAGCGGTAGAACGCTACGGCGTGTTGGGCCGAGGTGGACTCGAGGTCGGCGATGGACTCGATACCGATCTCGTCGACGTTCGACAGTTCGGCGAAGAGCGCAGCGAGCGCGGCCTCGGTGGCCTGGTGGTCCTTCACCCGCTCGTAGGGACCGGGCGATTCGCGTAGCACTCGGCGCACCGCGGCCCCGAGCACGGGGTTGGTGATCGGACGGGTCGTGAGGAGCAGGTCGGCGCCGACCAGTTCGGCCAGTTGGAACGGGGTGACGAACGAGACGTTGGCGATGCCCCGCCCTGCGGCTCCCAGGTGACGGCGCACCGACAACCCGACGAAGTTGCTGGCGACGACGACCGTGACCGGTGCGAGCGGCTGAACCGCCTTGGCCTCGCCGATCACGGCGCGGAGTGCGTCGGTGGCGGGCCGGCCATAGGGCACGATGTGGGAGGGCTCGATCACGAGAACGATCGTAGGCCGTGGGTGTGACACCATCGTTCCTCGCTGCGCTCGTCACTTGCCGAGTTGTTCACTGCGCTCGCACCATCGACTCCACGCAATTGAGCGACCTCGACGGGCCGGTGCCAGGATCGGTCAGCGAGTGAGGCCGGAGCGGATGTCGTCGTCGAGGAGGGCCTCACGAGCTTCGGCGTCGAGCTTGGTGATGGTGGAGCCGAAGAGGTCGTCTTTGGTCACGTTGAACACGGTGTCGACATACTCGGCCACCGGGTGCAGGTGTGAGATGAGGGCGACCAACTTGCCACCACCCGCCACCGAGCCGAGCGTGTCGAGGGCGACGTCGAGCGCGGCGCCGTCGAGCGAACCGAATCCCTCGTCGACGAACACGGCGTCGAGCTTGCCCGCCCCACGCGAAGCGATCTCGACGAGGGCGAGCGCCAGCGCCAGCGCTGCCTGGAAGCGTTCACCGCCGGAGAGGGTGTCGGGGCTGCGAACTTCGCCCGAGGCGATGCGAACGACGCCGAAGTCGGGAACGAACCCGTAGCGACCATCGGAAATGGCCTTGAGCCGCCGGGTCGCCTCGCTGAGGAGCTCGACCTCGCGAGCCGAAACGAGATGATCGACGAAGTGCTGATCACGCAGCGATTGGATGAGCAGCTCGAGGTTCGCAAGGTAGGGCCGACCGATGTCGAGCATCGCATCGAAACCGGCGGCCGCCGCCACCTGCTGTTCGAGCGTCTCGATATCGGCTCGAGCTCGTGCCTCTTCGACCTGGGAAGCGCCGGCCTGGGCATGTAAGGAGGCCACGTCGGCGACGCCGGCCTGCTCGAGGAGCGCCGACAGCTGGTCGGCCTCGACGACCCTCTGGGCGTCGAGCCGGGCGAGCTCGGTCTGGACCGCGTCGTCGATGGGCGCCACGGCGTGGAGGAGGTGTTGCGCCGTCGACACGGCCTCGGCGAGATGCTCGAGCAGCACCGGCACGGGGATGGGCTCGGGTAGTGGGTCGGACACTGGTTGCTCGGACTCTGGTGGTTCGGCGAGGAGTCGCCGTAGCGACGAGGCGAGAACGAGCTGCTCGTTGAGCCGACGAACGATGTCGGTCACCGGTGCGTTCACGTTCTCGACCGCGTCGGCCCGCAGATCGGCGAATCGTTGGCGAGCGGCGACGGTGCGAGCCTCGGCCGCGGTCGCTCGTGCGACCAGATGGTCGAGTTCGGCCACCATCGAATCGATCGACGCGGCCAGCACCTCGAGGTCGGCCACGGTGGCTTCGGGCCTGGCTTCCCACGCCGGTGGCAGCTGGTCGAGCGCGGCGCGCTGGTTCGCACGACGGGCATCGATCTGGTCGATACGAGCCTGCGCTCCGGCGACCTCGCTGGTGTGGACCGCCATGGCCGCCGATCGCTCGGCTGCAGCCGCCACTCTGGCCTGTTCGGCTTCGGTTGCTGCCGCTCGCGCCGCAGCGAGCTCGTCGGCCCGGGCCTTGGCCACTCGGCGTAGCTCGGCCAACGCGATCGTGTCGTCGGGAGCGTCGGGGTCGAGCGAGAGACCGACGACGGCCGCTCGGGCTTCGCCGATGGTGACCAGCGACTGCTCGAGCGCTGCACGGACCGCCACGAGGCTCTCGGCATGATGGTTCGCCGTGGTTTCGGCGGCGGTGGCCGACCGGCGTGCAGCAGCCAGTGCGCCCTCGGCCGTTTCCACCTGCTGATTCGCTGCATCGACGTCGGCAGCGACCGGAGCGACGAAGTCACTGGGTGTTGCCTGCGCACAAACTGGGCACGGGTCGCCGGCATGGAGTCCCTGGGCTGCCACGACGGCGGCGTTCGAGCGCATGGCCGAGCGTTGGCCGGCCTTCGCCGTGTCGAGTGCCTGTTCTGCGGCGGCAATGCCGGCTCCGGCGACGGCGGCTTCGGTCCGAGCACGATCGGCAGCCTCCTGCGCCGACTCGAGCGCGGTTCGCTGCTGGGCGGCTGCCCCGGTGGCCTCCATGAGCGCATGCCAGGCGGCTCCCGCTCGCTCGACGGCTTCGGTCGAGACAGCGGCCGCTTCCTGAGCTGCCACCAACTCGGCGGCCGTGGTCGTGACCGCAGCGGTGATGGCGGGCGGTTCGGCCTCGGTGGGCGCTTCGGCCACCAGCCTGGCGATTTCGGCCTCGGTCAGGGCGGCGTCGTCGTCGAGCTGTTGCAGCGACGAAGCGACCGAGCGGACGGCGGTGACCGCCGAACGAGCCTGTTGGTGATCGCCGAAGCCTCGAAGCAGCGCGGTCTGGGCCGTCAGGGCCTGCTCGCGTTCGCTCTCGGCCTCGACCAGTTCGGCGTTGATCTGATCACGCTCGGCGACGAGCGCGGCACCCCGAACCGCGAGCGCGTCGAGCGGGGCGAGGAGGGAGAGGTCGGGATGGAAATCGGCGGCCGCGCGCTCGAGGAGCTGCTGCTGCTCGGTGCATCGCTGGACCTCACGGTGGTGTTGCTCGGCCGCGGTGATGGCGGCAGCAAGCCTGGCGTGACGGCCGGCCGCTGCGTCGGCGTCGGCCACCGCCGCAGACAACAGCGCCGCGGGGTCGGGCGGTAGGGCGTCGCGCCGGGCACGGGCTTCGAGCAACACCGGTCGCCACGAATCACGGCGACGGGTGGCGTCGTCGCGGACCCGACGAAGATCGTCGAGCCCGAAGATCGACCGCAGGATCTTGTTGCGATCGGTTCGGGTGGCTTGCAGCAGCTCGTCGAAGCGACCCTGCGGGAGGACGACCGCCCGGACGAACTGGCTGTGATCGAGGCCGAGCAGTTCCTCGATGCGTTCGTTGACGGCTCGATTGCCGTCGACCTTTTCGCCCGTCGCACGGCACTCGAGCTTGTTGATCGGGGCCGAGGAGTTGCGATGGCGAGACCGCGTGACGGTCCAGTCGTTGCCCTCGGCGTGGAAGACCAGCTCGATGGCCATGGTGTTCTCGCCGTCGGCGATCAGCTCTTCGAGGTTGCTCCCGCCGGTCCAGGTCTTGCGGCCGTAGAGGGCCAGGCTCAGCGCCTCGATCACCGTGGACTTGCCGGCGCCGGTGTCGCCGATGATGGCGAAGAGATCGAGGTCGGCGAAGTCGATCGTCGTGGCGGCCCGATACGACCGGAGACCTTTGAAGTCGAGCTTGATCGGCCTCATGCTGGGTCGCGGTCGTGGCCGGTCGCCGATGAGTTGGTCGATGACGAGTCGGTCGATGACGAGTCGGTCGATGCCGACGTGTCTGCCGATGAGACGGCGGCGGTCGGCGACATCGAACCTTCGAGCTGAGCAGCGAGCAGGGCTTCGTCTTCGGGAAGGTCGTCGGTGTCGCCGTTCGCCACGGCGGTGAGGAGCTCGTCGAAGAGCTCGACCACTCGCTCGGGGTCGGCGTCGGGTGTCTTGTCGAGGAGCGATCGGCCGTCGCCGGTCAGCCAGTCTCGATACGACTGGTGCACGGTGACCGTTGCCCCCGAGGCGGTTGGCATCTGATCGGCCGTGGCGACCGAGGTGCGTCGAGCGTCGATGACCGACACGATCTCGGGCTGCGGCAGCAGGTGCGCGACCGCCGCCGACAGCGTGTCGAACGTCGCGTCGGCCTCGGCGAGCACGATGGGGCCGTCGAGATGATCGTTGCCGTGAGGGTCGGGGGTGACGGTGACTTCCACGATGTCGGATCCGAGGTGGTCGGCCATGGCGCCGAGCTCGCCGAGCGGCGCTCGCACTCGGCGCAGCTTCCGGGCGGCCACCAGAGGGATCGGATACTGGCGGGCGGGCCGTCCCGGTTCGAGATCGACGATGACCACCTGCTTGGTCTCGCCTTCTTCGCCGAAGTCGACCTCGAGGATGGAGCCGGCATAGCGCCCGCGTCCACCGGCGACGGGTTGCGGCACGTGGATGTGGCCGAACGCCAGATAGCCGTATTCGGGCGGCAGATGACCGGCGTCGGTGGCGTAGTCGGTGGAGACATGCACCGTTCGCTCGCTCGACAACGACGCCTCGGTGACGTGCACATGGGAGGCGAAGACCGCCACCTGGGCGGAGGGATCGAAGTCGGCGAGGGCTGCCTTGGTGAGCACGCCGACGATCTCGCGCAGTTTGTCGGCGTAGGTCGTGTTGGCCTCGGCCAGCTGATCGAACTCCTTCAGGACTCGGTTGGCGTGCACGAACGGCAGGGCCGTGAGGCGGATGTCGACACCGGCGGCCGAGGGATAGGTGGCGACGGCTCCCTTGCGTGCCGTGGTCGGCCGAGCGTGGATGCGGATGCGGTGGCGGCAGGGGGCAAGCGGGTCGTAGGTGTCGGCGGCGAGTTCGTCGGGCAGTTCATCGCCGACCGCCGTGCCGAGCACCTCGAGCGCGGCGGTGGAGTCGTGATTGCCGGCCAGCACGACCACCGGCGCGATCTCGGCAAGATCTCGCAGGGCGACGATGGCCCGCCCGAAGTCGGCCATGGGCGGACGATGGCCGTCGAAGAGGTCGCCGGTGTGGAGGATCAGGTCGGGCGCTGCGGCGCGAGCGATCTCGATCAGCTCGGCGATGGCGGTGTCGTGGTCTTGGGCACGTGACCGGTTGCGCACCGAGACTCCGAGGTGCCAGTCGGAGGTGTGCAGGATCCGGGCGGACGCCGGATCGAGCGGCGGCACCACCGCCGAGGCAGCGTGGCCCGGTGCTGCGATCACATGTCCTCCAGGAGTGCCTCGGCGTCGGCGTCGGCGGTCGGCGACTCGAGGACCTCGGCCAGCCGGGTGGCGTAGGGCGGGAACGGAAAACGGATCGGCACCGGCGCCGGAAGCAACGGCTGCGAGGTGATCATGGTGCCGGGCGCGATGATCTGGGCTCGTGCTCGCATGTCGGGCGGCAAGAAGCCGAGCTCGGCCGACTCCGACGACTTGATCTGGCCCACCACTTCGAGCGCCGCATTGTTGGTGATGTCTCGATCGACGCCGGAAGGGTTCTGCTGGGCACCGATGAGGATGACGCCGAGACTGCGGCCCCGAGCGGCGATGTCGACCAGCAGATGTTTGATGGGCGACGACTGCTGGCGAGGCGCGTACTTGTTGAGTTCGTCGAGCACCACGAAGGTCTTTCCCGATGCCGTGGAGTTCTCGTGTTCGGACCACACCCTGGCGAGGACGGCAGCGACGACGAAACGCTGGGCGTCGGCGTGGAGCGCGTGGACGTCGACCACCGACAATTGCTCGGTGAGATCGACCTCGGTGAGTCCGGCACGGACCAGGCGCCGGAGCCGGGGCACCGCCTTCCACAGTCGGCGGGCGAAGGCCTGGCGGGTACCGATGGCAACGCCGGCGACCCAGCTCGGGTCGTAGTTCTCGCCACCGTCGTCGGCGACCTTGGCGTTGATGAAGTCGATCAGTTCGTCGAGGTTTTCGACGACCACACCGGCCGTGCGAGGCTGGGCGGTCTTCTTGCCCAGCGAGCGGAGCGCCCCCTCCCAGGTGTGACCGACGGTGTCGCCGACGAGGCTCGGGTCGACCAGCACGACTCGGCCGTGGTGATCGCCGGCCAGGGGGTAGGCCCAGCGCAGCAGTTGGATGCGTACGGTCTGCTCGATGAACGACAACTGCCCGGATTCGAGGTCGTCGAAGACGTATTCGAGCAAGCCGTTGCTGATGAACGACTTCGGCGACCAGCCGTAGGCGTGGGCTTCGGACCGTGGGCGCACCGAGATGTCGGGCACCGGCGTGACGCCCGGGCCGGCGTCTTCGGCCGGGGCGTAGACGGCGAACCGCTTGAACGGGCCAGGCTGATCGACCCCGAGCGCCGTCCACTGCGAGCGAGCCTCGGCGGCGGCGTCGGTGGCCCCGTTGAACACCTTGTTGTGTTTGTCGAGCAAACAGAGGTCGGCACCCTTGACCGAGAACAGCACGGCAGAGTCGCTCGGGTTCCCCTTGCGGGCGGTGGTGCCCCAGCGGGTTTCGAACAGCAGGTAGAGCAGGAACAGGGCGTAGCTGGTCTTGGTGGCCACGCCCGACTTGCCCGAGATCGACACATGGGCGCCGCGGTCGCCGTTGAGGAAGCTGTAGGGAACGAACACGACCTCGCCGTGCATGTCGAGCCCGATCGGCAAGCGCTCGGTGTCGTCCATCTTGTCGAGGAAGAGGGCACGGCGGCGATGCGACCCCGCAGCGACCCACACCGGCGCGCCCGACGAGGGAGGCAGGTACTGCTCGGGATGGGTGCGCATCCACGAGACCTCGGCCCGGCGGTAGCGCTCGCCGGGCAGGGTGTTGCGGGCGAGTCGGGCGGTGTCGGTGGCGGTTTCGGCTCCCTCGACCCGACCCGAGACTTCGGTGACGATGCCGTAGTGGAACAGTGACGAGCCATCGGCCAGCCGCTGGGCCGAGACCACGAAGGTGTCGAGCGAGACGTCGACCAACGGGTCGATCAAGACGTTGGCCACCCGAGTGGAGGCGTCGGTGGAAGCGTCGATGAGGCCGATGGGCGGGAGCTGGGGGATGTCGGCCATGCCGTCGAGCGAGTTCCGACGGTCGATGCCGGTGATGTCGTCGGGCGTGGTGACGGGGATGATCTCGACCTCGGCCGGGTCGAGCGTGGGTTCATAGTCGTCGGCGGAGGGAAACGCGCTCATCATGCAGCTTGCAGTGCCGCGGCGTCTCTTGCTGCCCGTTTGGCGAAGTCTTCGTTGCCCATCTGTTTGCCGAGATGATTCTCGAGGTTGCGGACGAGGGTGAGGTTGACCGGAGCCCGCGGGTCTCGATGCGGCTGCCCGGCGTACATCGGGAGGGTGGCGGCCAACTGATCGGCCCGTTCGACGATGGCCTCGATGCCCGCGGTTGCGGGGAAGTCGAGGCGAGCGATGCCCGTCCAGCGACTGCCGCCGGGACGTGGATCGCCGACCCGCACGTAGCAGGTGTAGCGATCGGTTCCGGCGGTGTAGAGGGCGGTGCGCCAACCGATGCCGAGCGAGGGCACGAGTGCATGCTGCTCGGGAGGCAGCAGCTGACGGCGGTGGGTCTTCACGTAGCCGGTGACCAGGTGATGCAACGACCGGATGCGGTTCAGCGGGCCGTCGAGGACGACGGTCCAGCCCTGCGATGCCGCGTCGAGCGCGAGCTGCCCTTCGGCCAGGCGCATACGGTCTTGCAGACGAGCCAACAGCTCGGTTGGGTCTTCGGAGGTGGTGGAGTCAGACACCCAGTGGTGACCGGCGGGTGAGCGGAAGTCGCCGCTGTGACCGCCACCCCAGATGGCGGCCCGACCGACTCGGACGCCTTCGTACCCGGCCGACTGACCGGGACGTACCGCGACCGCCCCGACGGCGTAGCAGCCGAGGATGCCCGGTACTCGCGTGCCGGTGAGCCGCTGTTCGGCCCAGAGCTGGAGCTCGACTCGGCGGCGGCCGTCGATGAAGCACAGGGGCGCCGGCACGACGCGTGCGGGCGGAACGTGGCGGTGATCGCATTCGGCCAGGGTGACGTCGTCGGAGTCGTCGAAGTCGAAGGTGGCGGGCGCGCCGTAGGTGGGGTCCCAGTCTTCGGAGAAGACCTCCCAGGAACCGCCACGATCGTTGCCCGCTGGTACCGGGGTGTTGTCTGCCGGATCTGGAGCGTCGGCGATCGGACCTGCCCCGACTGGCGCCAGCGCGCTCGAATGCGCACGATCGCCACGGCGGCGAAGGAGCGGCGGCACGCCGCTGGGGGCTGCCGTGAGCTGGGTAGAGGACATGTGAACGATGCTAGTCACGAGGTGTGACACTGATGATCATGGGGGCCGACGAGCGGGGTCACTGCCCGAGCGGCGGCGGATCCTCGATCGTCTTGCCCGCTTCGACCGCGTCGGCAACGAGGTCGGCATCCGGGCGGCGCACGGTCGCACCGGTCGACTCATCGATCACGAAGCCATCGATCAGACGATTGACGGGGTGTACGACCGATTCTTCCAGCAGCAGCGAGACCGAGGCCGGGCTGGCGGGATCCAGCACGCGGATCACCACGTCGGCGCCGTCGAGCAGAGGGCAGCGCTCGCCGTGGAGAACGGGGCACCCGTGCGGCTGCGAATCGGGACCACGACAGACCATCACGTCGAACCCGGCAGCCATGGCCAGCGGTGCGCCCGCCCACCGTGACCGATCCGATTCGACGAGCAGGCGCTTGCGCTCGGGCTGTTCGTCGTCTTCCGCCTTGGCCGGCCAGGACGGCATCGTTCCGCTCGTGCTCATCGACACCCGGGTCATCGACCAGTCTTCGGAACTCATCGTCGCCGTCCCACGAGACGCCGCCAACGTCGACATCCGGCGATTCTCCAAGAGGATGAGGGCCTGCATGTTGGGAATGCCTCGCGCCGCCGCATGGCGGAGCAGGGCGTCGAGGAGCCAGGGACCCAGCCATCCTCGAGCATCGGGATCGACAGCGATCCCGAGTTCGCCATCACCGTCGCACAGCTTGGCGTAGCCCGCCTCGGCGACGATCCGACGCCCCTGTTCGTCTTCGCGGACGCCGACCAGGCCGAAACCACCTCGAGCTTCGATGTTCGCCCAGTCCTCGAACCAGGTGCTCGCCGGCGCAACGCTGGTGAAGAACCGTCGATAGATGTCCTCGGGCCGCAGGCGTGCATAGAGATCGGCCAGCCCGGGCCCATCGTCAGGTTGGAGATGGCGCAGCTCGAGCGTTCGGCCAGGCGCCAGCTCGATGCGCTCGCCACAGAGTTCGCACCGGTGTTCGTCGGTCGTCATCGGCATCCTTTGTTCCCCCATACTCTCCACGACCGATCGAGCGAGTGCGAGGGGCTTACGTCACGTCACTGCGCCGACGCCAGATCGTGGGTCTTCCGCCTCTGGACCGGCAGCACTCTCGGCGAGACGATCGTTGGCAGACGAAGGGAGCTGATGGTGTCAGCCGCATCCGAACCAACCCAGCACGAGGGCCCCGCCAAACGAGAGGGACGAGCAGCGGGCACCGAGCCCGATCATCTACTGATGCCGATGCTGCGCATGTCGGACTCGATGCCGACACACCCACTGTTCGCTGCACGCGATGGAGATCGATTCGTCGACCGCACCGTTGCCGAGGTGTGGAGTCGCATTGCCGGCATCGCCAAGGGGCTCCTGCGAGCGGGAATCGAACCCGGTGATCGTGTGGCCCTGATGGCATCGACCTCGCCCGAGTGGCTCGAAGTCGACCAGGCCATCAATGCCATCGGCGCAGCGACCGTACCGATCTACGAGACGTCTTCGGCGCACCAGGTCACGTGGATGCTGCAGGACTCCGGTGCCGTGCTCGCCATCGTCGAGAACGACGCGCTGCGAGATCTGGTGAAGACGGCGGCCCGTGAAACCGCGGTTCGGGACGTCCTCAGCATCGAAGGCGGCCAGCTCGATGCGCTGATCGCCGGCGCTGTCACCGACGGCGACGACGCGGCTCTGCAGGCGCGGCTCGACACCCTCGGTCCCGACACGATGGCCACGATCATCTACACGTCGGGCACCACCGGGCGGCCGAAGGGATGTGTGCTCACCCACGGCAATCTGCGATCGAACGTCCATCAGATCACCGATGCACTCGGCGATGCCGTCGGACCCGACGACACCGTGCTCCTCTTCCTCCCGCTGGCGCACGTGTTGGCCAAGATGACCGCCCTGTACGCCCTCGAATGTGGCACCCGCTTGGCCTTCGCCACCGACATCGGTTCACTCGCCGAGGAATTCCCCATGGCCCGCCCGACCCTCATCGCCGCCGTGCCACGCATCTTCGAGAAGGTCTTCCATTCGGCGCAGCACAAGGCAGAGTTGGCGAAGAAGGGCCGGATCTTCGAGCGAGCCGTTCGTACGTCGATCGTCTACTCCCGTGAACGCTCCGCCGGACACGTCTCGCTGCTCACCCGGGTCGAGCATGCAGTCTTCGACAAGCTCGTCTACGGCAAGATCGTCGAGGCGTTCGGCGGGAACCTGCGTATGGCGTTCAGCGGCGGTGGGCCGCTGGGAGAGCGCCTCACCTCCTTCTTCGACGGTGTCGGCGTTCGCATCTATGAGGGCTACGGCCTCACCGAGACCAGCCCGATCCTCACGATCAATCGGGTGGGCGCGTGGCGGTCGGGGACCGTTGGACCGGTTGTGCGTGACACCGATCTCGAGATCACCCAAGAAGGCGAGATCGTGGTGCGAGGCCCACAGGTCTTCGAGCAGTACTGGCAGAACGCCGAGGCCACGGCCGATGTCATCGACCGCGACGGCTGGTTCCACACCGGCGACGTCGGTGATGTCGACGACGACGGCTTCGTCCGTATCACCGGCCGGATCAAGGACTTGATCGTGACGGCGGCAGGCAAGAACGTCGCCCCTGCTCCGCTCGAGGACCGGCTCCGAGCGCATCACCTCGTCAGTCAGGCAATGGTCGTCGGTGACGGCCGACCCTTCATCGCTGCCCTCTTCACCATCGACGACGAGGCGTTTGCGACCTGGGCCGACGAACATGGCCGGCCAGGCGCCACCGTCGCGTCCATGGTCGACGATCCCGAGCTTCGGGCGGAGATCCAGGAAGCCGTCGATTTCGCAAACGAGTCCGTCTCGAAGGCGGAGTCGATTCGGTCGTTCGCCATCTTGCCCCACGATCTGGAGTCGGATGCCGAAGAGGTGACCCCGACGCTCAAGGTTCGGAGAATGGTCGTGATGGAGCACTACGCCGAGGTGATCGACAAGCTCTATGGCTGACCGACCTCGCCGTGCCTCGGCGGAAGCCGCACTCGCCGGCATCGCACTCCTGGCGTAGCGTTCGGTCATGCCTGCCGTCTTCGTCCATGGAAATCCCGAGACCAACGCCATCTGGGGCCCGCTCTTCGAGTCGCTCGAGCGAGATGACCTCATTGCCCTGTCACCGCCGGGCTTCGGCGCGCCGGTTCCCGACGGCTTCGGCGCCACTCGCCTCGAGTACGTCGACTGGCTGATCGCCGAACTCGAAGCGATCGACGGCCCGATCGATCTGGTCGGCCACGACTGGGGTGGCGGGCACGTGTTGGGAGCGATGATGGCCCGGCCGGAGCTGGCCCGCTCCTGGGCCAGCGACATCCCCGGCGTGTTCACCCCGGAGTACGTCTGGCACGACGCAGCCCAGGGGTGGCAGACGCCGGGAGTCGGCGAAGAGGCCGTCGCTGCGATGGTGGCGGCTCCGGTCGACGACGTGGCGGCACTGTACGCGAGCATCGGCATGACGCCCGAGATCGCCCGATCGGTGGCCGAGGCGAGAAACGACGACACCGCCCGCTGCATCCTCGCCCTCTATCGATCGGCCGCTCAGCCCGCTGCAGGTGAGGCCGGCGCCGAACTCCATCGGGCGGCGGCAACGCCGGGCCTGTGCATCCTGGCTGCGGAAGATCCCTACGTCGGTGGTGAGGCACTCGGCCGCCAGGCCGCAGCGGCGGCCGGCGCGCAGGTGGCCGTTCTCGAAGGGCTGGGCCACTGGTGGATGATCCAGGACCCTGGAGCCGGCGCCGCTGCGCTCGAGGGCTTCTGGGCGAGCATCGCCGACTGAGCGACTAGCGTGCGGGCATGACTGACAGTCCGTTCCAGGTCGAGCGCGTCGATGGAGGCATGCGGTTCACGTTCGACGTTGCTGCCGCCACCGCCGAACGCCAACGCAAGACGGCCAGCTTCGACATCTTCCAGATCGCTTGCGACGAGAGTGCGGCGATCGGTGGCGACAACACCGCACCCCCGCCGTTGGCCTACTTCGGTGCCGCCCTCGCCTTTTGAATGCTCACCCAACTCGCCCGTGTCGGCGAGGCTCGCAAGGTGGAGATCCACGGTGCCACGATGATCGTGACACCCAGTTTCGTCATGTCCGGCTCGATGCTGGCCGGAACCGCTGCCCATCGACTCGAGTCGATGCACACGTCGATCGACGTCACCTCCGAGGCTGACCCCGACACGATCGCAGCCATCGTCGATCAGGCCGAACGTATGTGTTTCGTTCTCGACGCCATCGAGCGCAGTCATACGGTCGAGCGGACCGCAACGCACAACGGACGGCCACTCCCGTCGACCTGATCAACGAGCGTGAGCCGTCGCCCTATCGGTGCCCCGCCTTGCGGGTGACGGTCGGCTGCACGTACTGCCAGCCGAAGCGGCCCTTCACGCACAGGTGTCCACTGGTGACGTCATGGTCGTCGGGTGAGGTGACCTTCACGATGCGGTCGTCTTGCACATGGAGCTCGAGACTGCAGCCGACACCGCAGAACGAGCAGATGGTGGTGGTGACGGTTTGTTCGTCTTCGCGCCACTCCCCTGCCTGCCGTAGATCGAACTCGCTCTTGAACTGGAGGGCGCCGGTCGGGCAGACGCCGATGCAGTTGCCGCAGTACACGCAGGCCGAGTCGGGCAACTCGACATCGAACTCGGTGGAGATTCGGGCATCGAAGCCACGGCCCGCGACGGCGATGGCAAAGGTGTGCTGGGCGTCCTCGCCGCAGGCCGAGACGCACTGGTAGCAGAGCACACACTTGTCGTAATCGCGTATGTAGAGCGAGTCCTGGATCTTGACCGGCTCATCGATGCGCTCGGCCTCGAGGCCGAAGCGAGCCGGGTCGGCCCCATAGTCCTCGCTCCACCGGACCAGCTCCGCTGCCTGCGTGAGATCGACACCCGACCCGAGGAACTCCAAGACCAGCTTGCGACTATGGCGCACCCGTTCGGAGTCGGTGAGCACGACCATGCCGTCTTCGGCGACCCGGGAGCACGACGGCACCAGCGTGCGTGACCCCTCGAGTTCGACCACGCACACCCGACACACGTTGACCGGTGTGAGGTTGGCGGCCCAACACAGGGTCGGCGTCTCGATTCCTGCCTGATCGCAGACCTCGAGAATGGTCTGGCCCGACTCGGCTTGCACGGGTCGACCATCGACGGTGATGGTCACGCTGGTCTCGCCGGCTCGCTTGCGAGGTGCGGTGGTCATGCGCCGGCTCCGATCAGTCCCTGGGCGATGGCTGATTGCACCGCCGTCGCGGCCGTATGCCCAAGGCCACAGATCGATGCATCCTTCATGGCTCGGTCCATCTCGTCGATGAGCACGAGGTCCGAGTCCGCCGGCTGCCCACCGGTTCGGACGAGCAGCTCGTGCTGGCGAACGGTTCCGATGCGACACGGCACACACTGCCCGCAGCTCTCGTCTCGGAAGAACTGGGCGAGCCGAGTGACCACGGCGCCGAAGTCGGTCGTGGTGTCGAAGACCATGACGACGCCCGATCCAAGCGAGTGCCCGGCGGCTCGGGTGGCCTCGAAGCACAGTGGCAGATCGAACTCGTCGGGCAGCACGAAGGTGCCGGCGCCACCGCCGAGCAACACCGCTGCCGGTTCGCCGTCGAACGGACCGGCGAGCTCGAGCACCTCTCGCAGGGTGCGGCCGAACTCGATCTCGTAGAGGCCGGGCCGCTGGACATGACCCGATAGGCAGTAGAGCTTGGTGCCCGTTGCGTCAGGCGTGCCACGGGCGGCGTAGGCCTCGGCGCCCTCGGTCATGATGTCGAGCACGTTGACGAGCGTCTCGACGTTGTTGATGACCGTCGGCTTGCCGAACAGCCCGTGGGTCGTCGGGAACGGCGGTTTCTGTCGTGGCTCGCCGCGGAATCCCTCGATCGATTCGAGCAGGGCGGTCTCTTCACCACAGATGTAGGCGCCGGCACCCTGACGGACTTCGAGATCGAAATCGAGGCTCGACCGGGCGATGCCGGTGCCGAGGAAACCGGCCGCTCGACTCGCTTCGATGGCGTTCTGCACTCGTGCGGCCGCAAGCGGGTATTCGCCTCGGATGTACACGTATCCTTTGGTGGCTCCGATGGCGAAGCCGGCGATGACGCACGCCTCGACCAAGGCGAACGGGTCGAACTCGAGCAGATAGCGATCTTTGAACGTACCGACTTCGGACTCGTCGGCGTTGACGACGAGGTATTTCTGATCGGCCTGCTCGCGGGCCACCGCGTGCCACTTGATTCCGGTGGGGAACGCAGCACCACCTCGACCCTTGAGCCCCGAGTCGGTGACGGCCTCGACCACACCGGTGGATCCCATGCGCAGCGCCGCGCCGAGCGCCTTGAAACCTCCGACGCCCACGTACCCTTCGAGCGAGGACGGGTCGTACCGGTCGATGCGGCGGAGCAGGCGCAGCGCCGGATCGTACTGCTGCGGGATGACCGGCTCGGCGACATCAGGCTCGGGCGAAGAGCCTGCGGTGTCTGGGCCATCGCCGGTGCGACGCTGCACGTACACACCGACCGCCTGCTCGCACTGCCCGAGGCACGGGCTCGGACGCGCGTCGACGCCCCGTCGGCGAAGCTCCTCGATGTCGTCGCCTGCACCGGCGATCTGGCAGGCCGCATCGACACAGACGTGGAAGGTCGGGCCCTCGTGTCCGGGTGGCTCGACCCGGAACAGGTCGTAGAAGGTGGCGACCCCGTAGGCCTCGGCGGGCGGAACCTGGAGGCGCTGGGCGATGTGGTTCAGGCCGCCCGGCGAGATCCAACCCGACGCTCGCTGCAGCGCGTGGAGCGAGGGCAGCAGCAGATGGCGAAGACCGGCCGCCTTCTGCGCACCACCGCGCACGAGACGTTCGGTCTCGACCGAGAGCGCCGACCCCGAGCCATCGAGATGGGTCGCATCGATGACGGCGTCGATGGCGACCCGCTCGACATCGCTCGGTGCATCATCGGTGAGGTGGAGATCAACCACGGGAGTCCTCGATCGCCGGTTCTTGGGCGAGCTTGTCGATTCTGATGGACGCCGCCTTGAACTCCGACGTGCCCGAACGTGGGTCGTAGGCGTCGTTGGTGAGCTTGTTGATGTCGACCAGGTCGGAGAAATGGTAGGTCGTGAACGTGAGTCCGGCCGGCAGATTCGGCTGCACCCGGATCGGCATCTCGACCTGACCACGGGGCGACGACACCAGGACCCGTTCACCGTCGACCAGCCCGAGCGCAGCGGCGTCGGACGGGTTGACGTCGAGCGCATCACCGGAGCGGATGGGCGATGAGAAGCCGTCGGATTGCACGCCGGTGTTGTAGGAGTCGAGGGCTCGACCGGTGGTCATCCGCAGAGGGAAGTCGTCGGAGAGCTCCTCGACCGGGCCGGCGTGTTCGCACGGCGTGAACGGCGCAGGATCACGACCGCCGAGATCGTCGGCCCACAACCAGTCGTGCAGGAACGGCGAACCGGGGTGGTCGAGCGAAGGACACGGCCACTGGAGTCCGTTCTCGGCCTCGATGCGCTGCCAGCTCATGCCGGCGTGCAGAGGTGAGAGGCTTCGGAGTTCGTCCCACAAGGCCTCGGGTGTCGTGTTCGGCCAGGCTCGGCCGAGCCGACTCGCCAGATCGACCAGGATGTCGACGTCGTGCCGGGCCTGGCCCGGTGGCGAGACCGCGGCCCTTACTCGTTGCACTCGACGTTCGCTCGAGGTGACGGTGCCTTCGGACTCGGCCCAGGCGACCGAGGCGGGGAGGACGACATCGGCCAGCTCGGCGGTGCGGGTCATGAAGATGTCTTGCACCACGAGGAGGTCGAGACCGCGCAGCAGGTCGCGGACGTGATCGACGTCGGCTTCGGAGTCGGCCGGGTTCTCACCGATGCAGTACACCACTCGCAGCGTGCCGGCCTCCATGGCCTCGAACATCTGGGTCAGGTTGAGACCGGCCACGGGGTTGAGTGTTGACCCCCACGCCGTCTCGAAACGAGCTCGGTCGGCATCATCGCCGACGCTCTGGAATCCGGGGAGCTTGTCGGGCAGCGCGCCCATGTCGCCGCCGCCCTGCACGTTGTTCTGGCCGCGCAACGGCACGAGCCCGGAACCCCAGCGCCCGACGTGCCCCGTCAGCAGGGCGAGGTTGCACAGCGAGAACACGTTGTCGACACCGTTGTGGTGCTCGGTGATGCCGAGCGTCCACAGGATCTGGGCCTTGTCGGCTCGGGCATAGGCGTGCGCGAGCTCGGCGATGGCTTCGGCCGGCACGCCGGTGATGGCCGAGGCTCGCTCCAGGGTGTAGGGCTCGACCGATTCTGCATACGCCTCGTAGTTCACGGTGGCATGGTCGATGAAGGCCCGGTCGGCCAGTCCTGCGTGGATGATCTCGCGTCCGATGGCGTTGGCCAGTGCGATGTCGGTGCCGACATCGATCCCGAGCCAGACATCGGCGAAGGCTGCCGAGTCGCTACGTCGCGGGTCGACGCAGAACACCTTGGCGCCGTTCCGGATGCCTTTCAGCAGATGATGGAAGTAGATCGGGTGCGCCGAGCGGGCGTTGGACCCCCACAGGATGACGAGGTCGGCTTCTTCGACCTCTCGATACGACGACGTGCCGCCGCCTGCTCCGAAGACTGTCGCCAGACCGACGACGGAAGGAGCGTGTCAGGTTCGGTTGCAGGAGTCGATGTTGTTCGACCCGAGTGCGGTTCGGGCGAACTTCTGGGCGGCGTAGTTCATCTCGTTGGTGGCCTTCGAACAGCTGAACATGCCGAACGCCTCCGGGCCACCGCGGTCGACAGCCGCCCGAAAGCCGGTGGCGACCCGATCGAGTGCCTCCTCCCACGTCGCTTCGCGCAGCTCGTCGCCGTCGCGTACCAGCGGCACCGTGAGCCGTTCACGCGGAGTGGACCGGTTCGGCCGATCACGGCGCGGTGATCGAGTACTTGGGGTACGGCTGGTGATGGCCATGGCGATGAGGCTCCTGATGGGCGGACCTGCGAGGTTTGCCAGAGTAGGCCGTCGATGCGGGCGGCGTCAGGCACGAACCGCATGGTTGCCATCGACGAACTCGTCGGACACCATGCAGCCCGTACCTGGTCACCCGACCCCGATCGACCGAGCCGAGGCCCCATGTCCATACCCAGCGATCTCGCCATCGCCAAAGCGGCAACCTTGCGACCGCTGACCGAGATCGCCGAGCGAGCGGGCATCCCCCTCGACCTCCTCGAGCCGTACGGCACCGGAGCAGCGAAGATCTCGCTCGACGCCGTCGACCAGATGGCCGACCGGCCGCGGGCGGCCTACGTCGTGGTCTCGGCGATCACTCCCACGCCACTGGGCGAGGGCAAGACGACCACCGCCGTGGGACTCGGGCAGGCCTTCGACCACATCGGCAAGTCGGCAACGGTCGCCATTCGCCAGCCCTCGATGGGACCGACGTTCGGCATCAAGGGCGGAGCTGCCGGAGGGGGCTACAGCCAAGTCGTTCCGATGGAGTCGTTCAACCTCCATCTCACCGGCGACATGCACGCGGTCACCGCAGCCCACAACCTGTGCTCGGCCATCCTCGACGCGCACGTCTACCACGGCAACGAGGCAGGCTTCGATCCCCACCGGGTCAGCTGGCGCCGAGTGCTCGATGTCAATGACCGGTCGCTCCGCAACATCGTCACCGGTCTCGGAGGACGACTCGATGGTCTTCCCCGTGAGGCCGGCTTCGACATCACGGCGGCGTCCGAGGTCATGGCTTCGCTGGCGCTCTGCACCTCGCTGCAGGACCTGCGGGTCCGGATGGGCCGCATCGTGCTCGGTTACACCACCGACGGCACGCCGATCTCCGCCGACGACATCGGCGCTGCCGGGGCCATGACCGTCCTGCTCAAAGAGGCCATCAAACCGAACCTCATGCAGACGCTGGAGAACACCCCGGCGCTCGTGCACACCGGCCCGTTCGGCAACATCGCCACCGGCAACTCGTCGATCGTCGCCGATCAGATCGGCATCCGCACCGGCGATTTCCTCATCACCGAGGCGGGGTTCGGCGCCGACATGGGCGCCGAACGATTCTTCAACATCAAGTGCCGGGTCTCGGGGCTCGCCCCCGATGCTGCGGTCTTGGTGGCCACCGTTCGAGGGCTCAAGGCCCATTCGGGCAAGCACACGATCGTCGCCGGTCGCCCGCTGCCCGACGCTCTCCTCGCCGAGAATCCCGACGAGGTCCACGAGGGCGGGGCCAACCTGCGCAAGCAGCTCGAGAACATGCGCATGCACGGCGTCACGCCCGTCGTCGCCATCAATGCGTTCCCCGAGGATCACGAGGCCGACCTCGCGGCCATCGCCGAGATCGCTGCCGAGTTCGGCGCCCGTTCAGCTCGGGCGACCCACTTCGCCGACGGCGGGTGCGGCGCCATCGAATTGGCCGAGGCGGTGGCCGATGCTGCTGCCGAGCCGAGCTCGTTCCACGTGCTCTACCCCGACGACGCGCCGCTGCGAGAGAAGATCGAGACCGTGGCCACTCGGGTCTATGGCGCCGATGGCGTCGACTACACCCCGGCGGCCGC
The DNA here is from genome assembly GCA_963698395.1 of uncultured Acidimicrobiales bacterium. Taxonomy (GTDB): domain Bacteria; phylum Actinomycetota; class Acidimicrobiia; order Acidimicrobiales; family SZUA-35; genus JBBQUN01. The sequence goes on along the minus strand of CAVOQQ010000001.1, from coordinate 888,323 downwards.
TCGTCAGCTCGACAGGTTCGAGGCCGCCGGCTTCGGACATCTCCCGGTGTGCATCGCGAAGACGCACCTGTCGATCTCGTCGGACCCCCACCTGACCGGCGCGCCGACCGGGTGGCGGTTGCCCGTGCGCGAAGTTCGAGCGTCGGTCGGCGCCGGCTTCATCAACCCGATCTGTGACGACATGCGGATGATGCCGGGTCTCGGTGCCAAGCCGGCGGCACTCGGTATCGACATCGACGAGAACGGAGAGATCGTCGGGTTGAGCTGAGACGAGAACGGAGAGATCGTCGGGTTGAGCTGAGACGAGAACGGAGAGATCGTCGGGTTGAGCTGAGACGAGAACGGAGAGATCGTCGTAGCTCAGGCGAGCCAGGCCCGCATCAGGGTTCGTAGCCGATCGAGGCCTGTTCCCTTCTCGGAGCTGACCCACACGACGTCGCCCTCTTCCAGCTCACATTTGTCGGCGACTTCGAACTTGCGCTTGTTGCGCTGCGACGACTTCACCTTGTCGTGCTTGGTGGCGACGACGGTGTGGGGGATCTCGTGCGAGCGCAACCACTCGAGCATCTGGAGGTCGAGTGCGGTCGGCCCGACGACGCCGTCGACCAGGACGACGACCATCTCGAGGTTTTCCCGCTCCAGCAGGTAGCTCTCGATCATCTTGCCCCAGTTCTGGCGCATCGAAGCCGGTGCCTTGGCGAAGCCGTACCCGGGGAGATCCATCAGCGAGGCAACGCCACCGGTCGGCCACGACTTGTCGATCTCGAACATGTTCAGCAGACGCGTGCGGCCCGGGGTGTTCGAAACGTGGGCGAGGTTCTTGCGGTTGGCCAGCGCGTTGATGAGCGAGGACTTCCCGACGTTCGAACGGCCGACGAAGGTGACCTCGGCTCGCGTCGGTGGGAGCTGTGAGACGCGTTCGGCCGATTGCACGAACGTCAGTTTGAAGGGAGGAGCCATGGGCTTCCAAAGATAGGCGCCACCCGCCCGAACGCGCCGTGACGATCCACTCCCATCTTCGGCTGGAATCTGGCACACTCTCCAGCAACACACGAACGCGAGCACGGCTCGCAGGTCTCCTCGGAGGATCCGACCATGTCGGCCAGCAACCACCTACTCCACTCGTTCGGCGAGGCGGTCACGCCAGAGGACGACTACATCAACATCGTGCGCGGCGAGGGCTCCACCATCTACGACGACACGGGCAAGGCCTACCTCGACGGCATGGCCAGCCTCTGGTACTGCCAGGTGGGGCACGGGCGGCGCGAGATCATCGACGCCATCACCTCGCAGATGCAGCAACTGGTCACCTACAACACCTTCGCTCCGTTCACGAACGACCCCGCCCGCGAGCTCGCTCGTCTGGTCGCAGAGAAATCGCCGCACCCGAACGGCCGCGTCTTCCTGGGCTGCTCGGGCTCAGAAGCGGTCGACACCGCGCTCAAGATCGCTCGTCTCGTCCAGCAGCGTCGGGGCAACCCCGACAAGCAGATCATCATCCGTCGGACCCACGGCTACCACGGCACCAACTTCGGCGGCACCAGCGCCCAGGGAATCGAAGGCAACCGCACCGGTTTCGGCGATCTCGTTCCACACTTCGTCGAGGTGCCGAACGACGACATCGAGCAGATGTCGCTCGTCTTCGCCGAACACGGCGCCAACGTCGCCGCGGTCATCAGCGAGCCCGTCCAGGGCGCCGGCGGCGTCTACCCTCCGGCCGACGGCTATCTCGAAGGCGTCCGCCGTCTGTGCGATCAGCACCAGGCGCTCCTGATCTTCGACGAGGTCATCTGCGGCTTCGGCCGCACCGGTTCATGGTTCGGTGCCCAGACCTTCGCCGTCCAGCCCGACCTCATGACGTTCGCCAAGGGTGTGAGCTCGGGCTACCTGCCCGTCAGTGGTGTGATCGTTTCCGAAGCCGTCGGCGAAGAGCTCGCCGAGCCCGGCTTCATGCTGCGCCATGGCTACACCTATTCGGGGCACCCCACGGCGGCTGCCGCGGGGGTCGCCAACATCAACCTGATCGAGGAGCTCGGACTCGTCGAGCGAGCCAACCACATCGGCAAGGAGGTCGTGAAGGGCTTCGATGCGCTCATGGCCGACGGTGTCATCAAGAGCTACCGCGGTGTCGGTGGCGTCTGGGCTGCCGAAATCGGCCGCGACGCCGTTCCCATGAAACAGGAGATGCTCGATCGCGGCATCGTCATCCGCGGTGTCGGCGAGGCCGTGTTGTTCTGCCCGCCGTTGGTGGTGACCGACGACGAGATCGGGCGCTTCATCGAGACGCTCGACGACGCACTTCGATGAGCCGGCTCACCGGCCGCTCTCTCGACAGGTTGGGCTAGCGCCCCGATGGACGAGACGGTGGTGGTCGACGTCGACTCGGTCGGCGCCACACGCAATGCCCTGGCGGCCGGGGGAACCCAGCCCGTGGTGGGGTGGGTCGACCTGACCTCGCCGCACCTGGTCGACCTGCTCGACGACCTCATGTCCGGGCCCGGGGGACACCGTCTGGTCGCCGTCCGGTCCAACGGCGTTGCCCACCGCCTCGACGACCTCCCGGTTCGACGCGGTCTGGCCACCCTCCAAGACGCCCGACTCGCATTCCACACCGCCGACCCTGACCTCCGGGAAGCACTCGCGCTCGAATGGCCCTCGCTCCCCCTCCACCCCTGAGGCGAATCGGGCGGGCGGCTTTCGATCGACGCCGCTAACGTCGCCGAGATGGGACCTGCGCTCACCGAACTCATCATCGGCGACGACGGATCGGCCTGGGAGCGCGCCGGGTTTGCAGTCGTCGACGGCTGCGTCACGATCGACTCCGTCAGGATTCGCCTCCAATCGCCGGGCGAGGGCGGTCGACGGGGCGTGCTCGCCTGGGCATTCGACCGTGTCGACGAACACCGTGTCGACGAACACCGTGTCGACGAACACCGTGCTCGATCGACGGCATGCCCACCCTCGACCGCCCCGGCAACCACGACGACGATCCCGTCCACCATCCCAATGGCGTCACCGGGATCGACCACATCGTGGTCATGACCGACGACCTCGATCGCACGAGCGCTGCCCTCCGGGCCTCCGGTTTCGAACCTCGCCGTCGACGAGCCATCCCCAAGAGCGATCCGCCGAGGTCGCAGATCTTCTGGTGGGCCGGACCGGTCATCATCGAGTTGGTCGGGCCCGACGCAGCACGTGGCAACGGACCTGCCAGTATCTGGGGTCTTGCGCTCACCACTCCCGATCTCGATGCCACCGGCGAACTGCTCGGCGAAGCCATGAGCACGCCACGAGATGCCGTGCAGGAGGGTCGACGTATCGCCGGCATTCGAGGCAAGGAACTCGGCCTCTCGGTTCCGCTCGCCCTCATGACCCCGCACGTCTGACGATGCTCGATCACGTCTTCACCGACGCCATCGGTGCCCTCCGCGACGCCCTCGAAGCGGCCCGCCTGGAACGCCAGGCACTCGAAGAACGCTTCCAGACCGACGTGTTGCGTGGCGACGTCATCTGGGAGACCACCTACGCCCTTCCCGGTGAGGGGACGCCCCCACGCATCCAGGCCGACCTCACGCTCGAGTGGCCGACCTGGTCGCAGACGGCGTACCGCACGTGGTACCTGGAGGAGGAGTTCACCGAAGGGCCGATCATCGAGATCGAGATCGTCTTCCGGATCCAGCAGCTCGATGTCGCTGCCTCGCCGGCGGCGGTGATGGCCGTGTTGCCGCTCGTCGGTCCTTCGCTCGGCGGCGATCAGCTCGAAGCCGGCGGCCCCACCCTCGAAACCGTGTACGCCGCCGACCTCGAGGTTGCGTCGCACTCGATCGAGGTCAGTTATCAGGGCTCCTACGAGCTCGACGAGGCCACGCTCGAAGACGGTTCGTCGCTCGACACGAGTCTGGCCGCAATCGGAGGATGGGTGGCCAGCACCCTCACCCGTCTGGGCGATCTGTCGTTGGTCTTCCGCCCACCGGAGCTGACCTGAGCGCGCCGGTTCCCGGCGGTCGTTCGACATCGCATTGCCAGGTGGCGGCCGAGAGCCTAAACAGTTCGCATGACCGAACCCGTGCTCTTGATCGACGTGAGCGACCGAGTCGCCACGATCACCATGAATCGCCCCGAGGCGCGCAATGCCTTGAATGGCGAGCTGCGCCGAGCGCTGCCCCAGGCCATCGCCGATCTCGACACCAACCCCGAGGTCGAGGTGATGATCCTCACCGGCAATGGACCCGCCTTTTGCGCGGGACTCGATCTCAAGGAACTCGGGAGCGGCACCCATGACCCGTCACCGGCCGTCGATCGCGCACCCACCAACTCCGGTCGACACGTCGACTACACGATGGATCGCGGCCCGTTCCCGGTGCGCTCCAAACCCCTGATCGGGGCCATCAATGGTGCGGCAATCACCGGTGGCTTCGAACTCGCGCTCAACTGTGACTTCCTGGTTGCGTCCCCTCGCGCCATCTTCGCCGACACCCACGCCCGGGTCGGCGTCATGCCGGGGTGGGGACTGGCGGTGCTGCTGCCGGCGGTGGTCGGTTTTCGTCGAGCGCGCGAACTGTCGCTCACCGGCAACTTCCTGGCCGCCGACGAGGCGCATCGGATCGGACTGGTCAACCATCTGGTGTCCCACGCAGAGCTGCTCCCCAAGGCCAGGAGCCTCGCCGCAGACATCGCCGGCAATCAGCCCGACGGCGTCCGCCAGATGCTCGCCACCTACGAACGCATCGAAGCCGCGCAGCTCGACCGCGGCTGGCTCATCGAAGCCGAGGAGGCGAAGCGCTTTCGTGAGCACGCCGGCTTCGACCCCGCCGAGGTCGAACGGCGGCGAGCCGCCATCGTCGAACGCGGACGGGGCCAGCTCGACACCGGAGCGTGAGATTCCGCGAACTCCCTGGTCGCAGCGCTGCAGCAAGCTGTGGGCAATCATCTGGAACCAACGACGCGACCGGTCGAGCACGGTAGGGTGAGCGGTGTGCGTGTAGAAAGTGGCGCGAGCATGACCGAATCGGAACGGGGTCTCGCCATCCGTCGCGGACTCGCGCTTCCTGGCCATGCACCCGCCGTCGTCATCGTCGGCGCCACCGATTCAACGCTCGCGCGAACGGTCGAGCGGGCCGCAGCACACCACGTCAACGCCATCGACCTTCGCGAAGACAAGGCCCGGCTCGCCGTCGACGACGGGCTCGAATTCCTCGAACGTCTGCTCGAGGTCGTGCCCCAGGGCCAGCGGCATGACGTGCGGCTCGCCTTCGCCGCACCCGATGCCTCCACCGAGCAGCTGGTCCGGCTCGCCATCGACGCCACCGATCTCGACGACTTCGCCAATCGGCTCGAACGTGCCCATCTGCTCGAGCATCCTCCGCGCTACGAGGTCCGCTATCAACCGGTCATCACGATGGCCGATCGAACCATCGTCGGCTACGAGAGCCTGCTGCGGGCCACCTCCGGTGACACCGTCATCGACGCCGAAGAACTCATCGGGCGGGCCGCTCGCGGCAAGTGGACCGCCGAACTCGATTCGCTCGGCCGCACGCTGGCCCTTCGGGGGCTCGGACCCTGGCTCGGTGAGGGACTGCTGTTCCTCAACGTGATGGCGCCGAACGGGCGTTTCGACGAGCCCGCCGTCCACGCCACCATCGACGCCGCCGAAGCCATGGGGATCGATCCCGATCAAGTCGTGCTCGAGGCCGTGGAGCGCAACCGCTACGCCGATCTCCACGACGCCGCCGCCCAGATCGAATCGTTCCGGCGGCGCGGCGTTCGCATCGCCGTCGACGACGTCGGCGATGGCTATGCCGGCCTCCGGGTGCTCAGTGCGTTCTCGCCCGACATCATCAAGATCGCCGGGCATCTGATCGCTGACCTCGCCCCGACCGATCACGACAACGTTCGCGGCCTGAGTTCGTTGCTCCCCGGCGAGGCGGGCACGATGAGCCCCAAACGAGCTCGACTCGCCAAGGCCGATACGGGCATGGCCGAAGCCATCGTCGGCACCCTCGTCGAGCTGGCCCACAAGTCCGGGGCCTGGGTCGTTGCCGAGAACATCGAGACCGAGCGCCAGTTCACACGGCTGGCGCATCTCAACGTCGACTGGGGACAGGGCCTGTTCCTCGGAGCACCCGCTCACCGCTGACGAGCCCTGCCCGACGCCGGGCGACGGCTCACGTCGATGGTGTCGACGCCGATAGGCACCGGGTGCGCCATGCCATCGTGGACGCGCACGATGAGTGGTCGTCATGCCCGAACAAGCTCACGAACAAGCTCCACCGTGCCCTGGAGGCGGGGTGCCGTCGCGCCGTGGATCGGTGCTGGGCGCAACCGCCATCGTGGCCGGCCTGCTCGCCTATGGCTCGGCACCGGCTGCCGCAACGGCGCAGGCATGCGCCGGCACGGCGAGCTCGATGACGCGGATCGGCAACACCGTCTTCGATGACGCCGACGACAACGGCACCTTCGATCTCGGCGAGACCGGCCTCGACGGCGTCGTCGTCGAACTGTGGCTCGACGTCGACGACGACGCCAGCTTCGAACCCAACGGCGACGACGGCACCAGCCCACGGTGCACCACCGTCACCTCGGGAGGTGGCCACTATTGGTTCTCCGACATCGACCCCGACCACTACTTCGTCGCCATTCCGTCGGCTCCGGCCGGCTACCGCTCGTCCACCGGCGCCGACCCCGCCGACGGCATCGACCATCGCGACGACGGCGAGGCCTTCGGCGGCTACGCAGCCGTCGGCCCGCTCCTCGACCTCACGGTTGCACATCCCCTGGCCGAGTTCGCCCCGGACGGCAACGACGACGAAACAGCCGCCGACGTGGCCACGGCACCCGCCGTGTTCGCCGACGAGTTCTCCGATCTGACCATCGACTTCGGTTTCGCCCCGGTTCCCTGCCTCGGCGTCGGCAATCGGGTCTGGCTCGATGCCGACGCCGACGGGCAGCACGACGCATCCGAGGACGGGATCGACGGCGTCTCCATGGAGCTCTACCGGGCCGACACCTCGGGGTCGCCCACCGGGACGGTGCTCGACACGGTGACCACCTCCGACGGGGGGTACTACCTGTTCGCCTGCCAGGATGCGGGCGAGTACGTCGTGGTCATCCCGGCGTCGAACCTCGCCGTGGGTGCCGCCCTCGACGGCTTGGGTTCGACGATCGATGGTGTGGCCGACACCGACCGGCAGGACGATGGGATCGATCCGGTGACCGACACCGACCGAGTCATCAGCCGAATGGTCACCCTGCTCGGGGACGCCCAGCCCGCCGGCGAGGCCGACAAGCCGGCCGGCACCACGTGGGGATTCGATCTGCCGAGTGACACCGCGAACGACACCACGATCGACTTCGGCTTCGTCGATCGCACGCCGGTCGATCCGGCGACCTCGTCGCTCGGTGACTACGTGTGGGTCGATGAGGATCGCGACGGTGTGCAGGACCAGGGCGAGAGCCCGGTCGTCGGCGTGACGCTCCGCCTGCTCGATGATGCGGGTGCCGAGATCGGCTCGACCGCGACCGATGGCGACGGTCGCTACCGCTTCGCCGGACTCGGCGCCGGCACCTACTCGGTTTGCTACGTCGCCTCGACCCTTCCGCCCGGCGTCGTGGCGACCGCCCATGACGCCGGCACCGACGATGACGACGACTCCGACTTCGACAGCGCCTGCGCAGCCCCGGTGGCGCTCGGGGCCTCGGTCGAGTTGGTGACAGTCGACCTGGGCTTGGTGGCGTCGAACGTCGACCTCGCGATCACGAAGGCCGGCATCTGGTCGGCTGATTCCGACGCGCTCAACTGGTCGATCGCCGTGCGAAACCTGGGGTCCCAGCAAGATCCGGGTTCGATCATCGTCACCGACATCGTCGCCGCCGGCCTGGGGACGCCGACGATCACGGCGCCGAGCGGCATGTCGTGCAACTACGACACCGACACTCGGGCGATCACCTGCACGTCGACCTCACCGTTGCCTGCCGGTGCGGCACTGGCCATCAACGTGGTGACCCCTCGCACGAACACCGATCTGTGTTCGGTGTCGAACACCGCGACCGTCCGGGGCGCCGCCATCGACGCCACGACGGCCAACAACGTGGCAACGGCCACCGTGAGTGTCGATTGCGGGCGGAACGAGAACTCGTCATCGACCCTGCCGAACACCGGCGGCACCGTCCTCCTGGTGAGCTTCGCCGCCATCTTCGCCCTGTCGGGCCACCAACTCCTCCGCCTCAGCGACCGAGCCCGCCAACCCTGATCACCACCCCGTCAGCGACAGCGAATGTCTCTCAGCGGCGCGAGTTGCGAGCGCAGCGAGCAGCAAACGCCAGGGTCTCTCAGCGGCGACGTTGCGAGCGCAGCGAGCAACTCGGTAAGTGACGAGCGCAGCGAGGAACGACAGTGGCCGGTGGGGACGGGGCGACGCGTCCCCACCGGCGCAGCCATGACGGTAGCGCACGGACGTGGGGGAAACGAGGCGGTGACGAAAAACCCGACCATTCGTCGAACGCCACTCAGGGTGGCGGTCGTGCGCTGCTCGAGCGGGTCAGTCGAGTCCGGCGAGGGTACGAAGCGAGACGGCGGGACGTGGACCGACGTGGGAGATGACTTCGGCGGCGGCGAGTGAGCCGAGCTCGCCCGCCCGTTGCAGTCCGAGACCGTGTGCGAGACCGAACAGAACGCCGGCGGCGTACTGGTCGCCGGCACCGGTGGTGTCGACGACCGGGGCGATCTCTGCGGCCTCGATTTCGACGACCTCGTCGGCGGTGACGAGCATGGAGCCGTCTTTGCCGAGCGTGATGCACGCCAGCTCGACGTCGGCTCGCGCCGCTTCGACGCCGGCGCGGAGATCGGTGGTTTCGTACATGACGGCCAGTTCGTTGCGGTTGGCGAACAGCACGTCGACATCGGATTTCACGAGCTCGCGGAACTCGCGGTGATGCCGTTCGACGCAGAAGGTGTCGGACAGCGTCAGCGCGGTGAGCCGGCCGGCCCCGTGGGCGAGCCGTAGCGCCTTGCGGATGGCGGCCTTGGCCGAGTCGACGTCCCAGAGGTACCCCTCGCAGAACAGCAGTGATCCAGCGGTCGCGGTGTCTTGCATGACATCATCGGGTTCGAGGAGCGACGAGATGCCCAGGTAGGTGTTCATGGTCCGCTGGGCATCGGGGGTGACGAGGATCAGACAGCGAGCCGTCGCCGGACCGTCGGTGGCGGCGGGGACGTCGAAGCGAACGCCCTCGGCCCGCATGTCGTGGGCGAACACCTTGCCGAGCTGGTCGTCGGCCACCTTGCCGATGTAGGCAGCGGTGCCGCCGAAGCTCGCAACGCCGGCCATGGTGTTGGCCGCCGAGCCGCCGGACGCTTCGATGCCCGGACCCATCAGGCTGTAGAGGGCGTGGGCCCGGTCGTCGTCGATGAGGGTCATGGATCCCTTGACCAGGCCCTGCTCACCGATGAAGGTGTCGTCGGCGTGGCTGATGACGTCGACGATGGCGTTGCCAACGCCCACGACATCGACGCTCGGACTCGAGATTGGCTCGCTCATCGGTACTCGCTTCGTTGGAACACGGAAGCCCTGAACCGTAGTCGGAGCGGCGCTCTGGGTCACCCCTTGCGGACTGGGTCGATTCACCAGCGGTCTCGTGGTGGGTTCCCCTGGCATCGCTTGGCCAGCGGTAGCCTGACCAGCGATGTCGAACGCCGCTGAAACGAACGATCACCGCCTGCCCGCCGGGGCTTCGCCTCGCCACTACACGATCCGGTTGGAACCGAACCTGACCGACGCCACCTTCGTGGGATCGGTCGTCGTCACGGTCGATGTCGAGACGCCGAGCGACACGCTGACCCTGCACGCGAACGAACTCGATATTCGACAGGTTCGCCTGCTCGGCGACATCGAGAGCGATGCTGCGTTCTCGCTCGATGCCAACCGCGAGCGCTTGAGCGTCGATGGGCCGTTCGCTGCCGGCGAACACCGCCTGGGAATCGAGTTCACCGGCATCCTCAACGACCAATTGGTCGGCTTCTACCTGAGCCGGTTCGTCGACGCCGACGGCAACGAGCAGCGTCTGGCCACCACCCAGTTCGAGGCCACGCATGCCCGGCAGGCCTTCCCCTGCTGGGACGAGCCCGGCCACAAGGCGGTCTTCGACATCGAGATCGTCGCCGACGCCCAGCATCAGGTGGTCGCCAACACCAGCGAGGTCGCCACCGAGGTGCTCGACGACGGTCGGGTGCTGCATCGCTTCGCACCGACCATCAAGATGTCCACCTACCTCGTGGCGTTCGTGGTCGGTCCGCTCGAGTTCTCCGAAACCGTCGACGTCGACGGTGTTCCGCTCCGCATCGTGCATGTGCCGGGCAAGGGCGAGCTCACGCCCTTCGCGCTCGAGTCGGGGGCCTTCGCCCTCCGCTACTTCTCCGACTACTTCGGGCTCCCCTACCCCGGCGACAAGTGCGACCTCGTCGCCATCCCCGATTTCGCGTTCGGCGCCATGGAGAACCTGGGGTGCATCACCTTCCGCGAGACCCTGCTCGCTGATCGACCCCGACAAGTCGACCCAGCCCGAGCTCCAACGGGCCGCCGACGTGATCCACCACGAGCTCGCCCACATGTGGTTCGGCGATCTCGTCACCATGAAGTGGTGGAACGGCCTGTGGCTGAACGAGGCCTTTGCCACGTTCATGGAGATGCGCTGCACCGACGCCTTCCGTCCCGCCTGGCAACGCTGGGTCGACTTCGGGCTGTCGCGCTCGGCCGCCTTCGACACCGATGCGCTGGCCTCGACCCGTCCGATCGAGTTCGAGGTGAACAGCCCGGCCGACGCCGAAGGCATGTTCGACATCTTGACCTACGAAAAGGGTGCCGCCGTCGTCCGCATGCTCGAGCAGTACCTCGGCGAAGACCGCTTCCGGGCCGGCATTCGCCGCTACATGCGTGAGCATCAGTTCGGCAACGCCGAGACCACCGACCTGTGGGACGCCATCGAGGCCGAGACGAACGAGCCGGTTCGTCGCATCATGGACAGCTGGATCTTCCAGGGTGGCTTCCCGCTGGTCTCGGTTTCGCTGTCGGCTGATCGCCGCCAGGCCACGTTCAGCCAAGACCGCTTCGGCTACGACGGTGGCGACGACGCGCCCGAGCAGGAATGGGCCATTCCGTTCCGGTATCGGTGGAAGCCCGTCGGTGGCGAACCGGTCACCGATCGCTTGCTGATCGAAGCGGGCTCGGCAACGGTGGATCTTCCGGCCGAGGCCGAGTGGGTCATCGGCAACGCCGAGGGTGCGAGCTTCGTTCGAACGGTCTATGCATCGGAAGCCACCGAGGAACTGGCCGAGCACGCCCAGGAGATCATGCTGCCGGTGGAGCGCTACGCCCTGGTCGACGATGCCTGGGCCACCGTGCTCGCAGGCCAGCTCTCGGCCAGCCAGTTCCTGTCGGTGCTCGAGCTGATGACCACCGAGTCCGATCGGTCGGTGTGGCAACGGATCATCGGCGGCTTCTCGTCGATCGACCGACTCGTCGACGGTGATGCCGGCGAGATCTTCGCCGAGAACGTCCACGACGCGATCGGACCGGCGCTCGCCGGTCTCGGACTCACACCACTCCCGGCCGACACCGACCGAGAGAAGCAACTGCGGGCCGATCTCATCCGCGCGATGGGCACCCTGGCTCGCGACCTCGAGATCCAAGAGGAAGCCAAGCGGACCATCTCGGTGCTGCAACGAGACCCCGATCTCGTCGACACCGCCATCGCTGCTGCCGCCGTCGACATCGTGGCCAGCATCGGCGACGAGGCCGACTTCGCCGACTTTCGCAAGGCGATGGCCGAGGCCACGACACCGCAGGAAGAAGTCCGCTACCTCTATGCGTTGGCCGACTTCCCCGAGGCCGAACTGCTCGCCGGGATCGAGGACGACATCCTCGCCGGCAGGGTTCGATCCCAGAACGTCGCCTTCTGGGTGAAGCGAGGCCTGACCAACCCTCAACAGGGCCGACAGGTCTGGGACTTCGTCACCACGCATTGGTCCGAGCTGCTCGAGATCCTGCCGTCGAACAGCGTGGTGCGCATGGTCGACGGCGTCACGGCGCTCACCCACCCCGAAGACGTCGAGGCGGTGGCGGCCTTCTTCGATGCCAACCCCATCCCGACCGGGTCCAAGACCCTCAGCCAGATCTTGGAACGCCAGCGTGTCGGCGCGGCGCTGCGGGCACGTGAGTCGGCTCGCCTCCACTCGCTCTTGGCCCCGTGACACCGCGCCGTCCCCGTTCTGCTCGTACTCCCACGACTCGCCGATCGGCACTGTGAACCGGCTTCCACCGTTCTGGCCATCACCACTCCAGGTGTGGGCCGCCGATGCCACGAGCATCCAGATCTGCTGGGGTTCGCTTCCGGCCGGGCCGCTGCGTGTCACCACCGGCGATCACGAGCGAATGATCGAGCATCCGGGCGGACCGGGAGCGCTCACCATCGATGGTCTCGCATCGTCGACCAACTACTCGATCGTCGTCGACGATGCGGGCGGCCGGCGATCGACACTTCCCGCCAGGACGCTCACCCCTCCGCCGGGCGAGGTCCTCGCTCGAGTCGCCACCGTGTCCGATCTCCACATCGGCGCCGGCCACTGGGGCTTCCTCCGCACCATGGTCGACCTGTCCGGCCACGCCGAGCCGGCACCCACTCGCTGCGCCCGAGGCGCGATCGTCGAAGCGGTCGCCTGGGGTGCCGAGCGGCTCGTGATCAAGGGCGACGCCGCCCATCATCGGCGTCCCGACCATTTCGCCAAGCTCGGCCGCCTTCTCGACGACTTCCCCGATCTGCCCATGACCTTGATCCCGGGCAACCACGATGTCGATGGCACGACCGACATGGCGGTACCCGACACCATCGGTTCCCGCGCCCTGCCGATGACTCGGTCGATCGCCATCGACGACCTGCCGGGCCTCCGCGTGATCTCGCTCGACACGTCGATCGAGCGGCGTGGCATCGGCACGCTCGTCACCAACGGCGATACTGCGATCGAGGCCGCCGGCGACGTCGCCCACGGCGCCCTCGTGCTCCTTCATCATCAGATCCAACCACACCACTACCCGACCCACCATCCCGCCGGCATCGGCCGGGCCGAGGGGCTTGCGTTCGTGCGGCGCCTCGGTGGTGCGAACCCGAACAGTTGGGTGAGTTCGGGGCACACCCACCGCAATCGAGCCAGGACCGTCGGACCGGTCCAGCTCACCGAAGTCGCCTCCACCCGAGACTGGCCCGGTGTGTGGGCGGGCTACGAGGTGCGCGAGGGCGGCATCACACAGACCGTGCGGCGCGTGGAGACCCACGAGGCCATCACCTGGCACGAATACTCCCGTGGCGCCGTGCTCGGGGTCTGGTCGGCGTGGGCGCAGGGTGCCCTCTCGCAGCGCTCACTCGGCAAACGATGGGCCTTCACCGGCTAGGCCGGGGACGCCGAGAGCGACTGCCACGCACGGACGAGGCGTTCGATCCCCTCCATGATCTGCTGTTCTGGGCGGTCGAAGCACAACCGGATGTGTCGATCCCGGTCGTCGGTCACCGAGGCGGCGCTGCCGGTGGCGATGATCACGCCTTCGCGTGCCGCCCGTTGCGCCAGTGCCTCGGCACATGGACGATCGAGGGTGATCCACAGCGACAGGCCACCTTCGGGTCGTTGCAGATCCCACTCCGGGCATCGCTCGGCCAGGAGGCGAGCGACGAGGTCGGCCCGACGGCCGAGCGATCGCTGGCGACTCTCGACGATCACGTCGAACTGGGCCAGGACGGCGGTCGAGATGACCTGCGAGGGAATGGAGCTACCGAGGTCGTCGGTGAGGCGTGAGCGAACCAGGCGATCGACGAGCCCGGCTTCGGCGCGCAACCAACCGATGCGGAGCCCGCCCCAACCGAGCTTCGACACCGACCCGACCACGACGACCGTGCCCGGATCGACCCGAGCAGCGAGCGAAGCCGGTCGCTCTCCGTCGAACCGAAGATCGGCGAGCACGAGGTCTTCGATCACCGTGACGCCGCTCGCCGTCACCGCTTCGGCAAGGCGACGCAGCTGACGCTCGTCGCCGCAGTGACCGGTGGGATTGTGGACGAGGGTCTGGAGGTAGGCGAGCCGAGCGCCCGAGGAGCGAACGAGCCTGGTGAACGCATCCGGATCGATGCCACCAGCCGTGCGCGGCAGGGGCACCGGTCGCAGCCGCCGGGCGGCGAGCAGGTCGATGACCCCGGGATAGGTGGGCTCGTCGACGATGATGGCGTCACCGGGCTCGGTCAGTTCGCTGAAGGCCAGCGCCAACGCATGCTGGGCCCCGTTGGTGATGAGGATCTGCTCGGGTGCGGTCGCAAGGCCGTCGGTGCTGAACCGGTCGGCAACACTTCGACGCAGCTCCGGGAGACCCGCGGGCGTATAACCATGACGGGGTCCCGACAGCAGCAGGGCATCGAGGTCGACATCGACCGGGGGGAGCGCTCGAGCATCGGCCGGGCTCGATGCGGCCAGATCGATGCTGCCGCCCCACTCACCCAGCAGGCCGGGGAGCACCGTCGCCATCGGCGCCCCTGGTGCCGCCGTCGGGTCGACCATGCCGGCGACCACCGTGCCGCTGCCGTGGCGAGCGTCGAGGTAGCCGTCCGCCTTCAAGTCGTTGAGGGCGTGCGTGACGGTCGACCGGCTCACACCGAGGGCGCGGGCCATGGTTCGCTCGGCCGGCAGCAGGGATCCGGGCCGCAAGAGCCCCGTCTCGATCGCCTGCCGGATCGCACCTTCGAGTTTACGAGGAAGCGAGGTGCCAGGGCCGGCGGCCCAGTCACCGAGTGTCGAGAGAAACGCCTTGGTGCCGAGGCGTGCCGGCCGGTCGGAGCGGGTCACTCCACCAGTGTGACCCACGGTGGCCTCGGATGCTCAGGCCACTTGGTGTCGGATCAGCGGCGACGGTCGAACCGCGAAGCCAGCATCCAGCGCAACAACTTCGGATCCTCGTCGAGATACCGAGCGAGGCGCTCGGCATCGGCCCCCTCGATCAGAGCCGAGGCCAGATCTGGGTGGGCGGCCAGGAGCTGGTCCCGCCGCCGCACGAAGCCCTGCGCTCGGCGGACCGTCGTGGTCGAACAGCCATGCTCGAGAGCAACGGCTTGGATCGACTTGCCCGCTGCTCGGGAATCGGCGATGGCTTGGTAGTCGGATCGAACGCCGGTCTGCCGGTACATCTCGGTGATCGACGTTGCGGCACGCTCGATGGCATCGTTGGCTCGGCGGTCGGCGTAGTTCCAGAGTGCGAGATCGTCCGCCTCGCCGGCCGCGATGCCCATGGTGGTCCACATCCGGTGGGCCGACTCGTTGCGCCCCATGGCCTCGAGTCGCTCGGCGGCATGGCGAAGGTCGCCGATGGTGAGCCGGCCGTCGGGCCGTCGCAGATCGAGCTCGACGTCGAGTGGAGCGAGACACCGACTGGCGGCGAGGGGCTGAAGTCGTACTCGTCCTCGAGAGATCACCGAAGTCATACCGAGGTATCGACAAGGTGCACCACAACTGTAGGAATTCGGCCACCAACGAGCCGAAAGACCGGGGTGTCGATTCCTGCTGCAGCGGAGGCGAGACAGTCGGGTCAGGCCACTCTCGTCGAAGTGGCCCTCGACTCGATGGACCGACGCTGTCAGCCTCGCGTCATGAACGCACCGACTCTGATCGCCCAACTCGCCGACGACGATCGTTGGACGTCATCGGTGATTCGCGATCTCCTCGTCCACGCTCGGCAGCCTGGCGTGTTGTCGCTGGCCGGTGGACTGCCGGCGGCCGAACTCCTCCCCGCCGAGCGTTGTCAGGTGGCGGCCGATCGGCTGTTGAGCGAGCGAGCGACCACCGCCCTGCAGTACGGCCTGACTGCGGGAGAGCCGGAGCTTCGGGCCTTGTTGACTCGCCGACACGACCCCGATCCCGAGCGTCTGCTCGTGACGGCGGGCTCGCAACAGGGTCTCGATCTCGTCGCCCGCCTCGTTGCCTCTTCTGCCAGAAGACCGGCGACCGTGGCCATGGAAGACCCCGGCTACATCGGGGCGTCTCAGGTCTTTGGCAGCCATGGCCATCAGCTGGTCGGCATTCCGGTGGATCATCAGGGGCTGTGCGTCGACGTGCTCGAAGACCGACTGGCTCGCGGATTGCGGCCTCGGCTCTGTTATGTCAACCCGACCTTCCAGAACCCGACCGGCGCAACACTCAGCGTCGAACGAGCCAAACGATTGGTCGAACTCGCCGAACGCTACGACGTTCTGATCGTTGCCGATGACCCCTATGCCGAACTCGCCCTCGACCATCCTCCGAGCGCATCGTCGCTGCCCGAGTCACCCCAGGTCATCCGACTCGGTTCGATGTCGAAGACCTTGGCGCCCGGGCTTCGAGTCGGTTGGATCGACGCCGACCCCCGACTCGTCGCCCGCCTCGCCCTCGTCAAACAGGCGACCGATCTCCATACTTCGACCTTCAACCAGCTCCTGGCGGCCGAGCTCGTTTCCGACGATTGCTGGTGGGCAGCCCATCGGCAAGGGCTGCGAACTCGGTACCGCACGAGGCGAGCCGAACTCCGAGCAGCGGTTGCCGATCACCTGCCCGATGCGGTGGTGTCGCCCCAGGCGGGCGGCTTCTTCCTGTGGTGCGATCTCGGGGTCGACGTCGACACCCTGTTGCCCACGGCGCTCGACCACGGCGTCGCCTTCGTGCCCGGTGTTGCCTTCGCCATCGACTCACCGGCGACGACCAGTATCCGCCTGAGCTACTCGGCGGGCGATCCTCATCTGTTCGATGAGGCGCTGCGCCGCCTCGCCACCGCCATCGTGACTATGGACCGACCGCGCTCGGAACGCTCGCCACGATGAGCGGAGCGACCACGGCTCGGCTGTCGTTGCACACCGATCGCCCGGCCAACCAGGTTTCGAGATCGCCGATCCACACCCGGGCGACCTCGACCACCTCGTTGTCGGGACACGTCGGCTCCGCATCGGAGCGGACCAGATAGACCTCGCCGAGCACCAGGCCGTCGTCGGCCTCGTAGTGCACCCGTCCGAGTGGCCACAGCGCTTCACCGGTGAGTCCGGCTTCCTCGGCCAACTCCCGCCGGGCGGCGGAGACCCAGTCCTCGCCAACACCGCACAAGCCACCGAAGGCGAGGTCCCACCAGCCCGGGTAGACGTCTTTCCAGTCGGCGCGGCGATGCACGAGGATGCGATCGCGGCTGTCGACCACGGCGATGTAGGTGCAGCGGTGCCGAAGCGTGCTGTGCACGCACCTCGCCACGGGTGACGACCTCGATCACGTTGCCATCAGGCATCGATGTGCTCGACCAGCTCGCTCGATGCCGGCGCGCGACGCGAGCCTCTGCCTCGGCGTCTCGATGGCTCGGCGGCACCGATCAGCCGGCGAGGGTCGAGCGGGCTTCGTCGAGCGAGGCGCCGTTGCCGAGCAACATGCGAGCCTGGATGGCTTGGCGGGGCCGGTTCCAACCCAAGGCGCCGACGAAGTTGCCGTCGTCGTCGGCATAGATCTGCAGGAAGACCTGCTCGGCGATCGAACCGTTGACCACCTCGGCATTGGCTGTCGGGAACGCCGGCCAGCTGGAGCTTGCGGTCGTACTGATCCGACCAGAACCAGGGGGTCGGCGTCGTACGGCTCGATGTCGTCGCCGCTGTCGAGGGCCAACAGGCGTCGAGCGGCGTAGGTGCCCTGCTCGATGGCGTTGTCCCACTGCTCCACCCGGGTGAGGGCGCCGCCGAAGCGACCGTTCGGCCAGCGGGCCACGTCGCCGGCCGCCACGATGCCGGGCGCGGCGAGACAGGTCTCGTCGCACACGACGCCGTTGTCGATGGTCAAGCCCGAACCTTCGAGCCAGTCGGTGTTCGGGACGCACCCCACACCCACCACCACGAGATCGGTCTCGATGACGTCACCGTCGTCCATGGTCACGCTGCACACCGAACCGTCGGCATCGGTCTGCACCGACGCAACACCGGCGCCCAGGCGCACGTCGACGCCGTGACCCCGGTGGAGGTCAGCAATCGCCCGGCCCGCGGCGTGGTCGAGCACTCGGGCCAACGGCTGAGGTGCTGCCTCGATCAGCGAGACGTCGAGCCCCATCGTGCGTGCGGTCGAGGCGACCTCGGCGCCGATGAAGCCGGCCCCGATCACCACGACTCGTTTCGGCCCGGCCTCGAGAGCGCTGCGCAGTGCCTTGGCGTCGGCGAGTGTGCGCAACTCGAACACGCCCGGATGATCGAACCCCGGGAGCCGCCGGGGCGAGGAACCCGTGGCGATGACGATGCCATCGGGCGACAGCATCGAACCGTCGTCGAACGTGATCGTGCGGGTGGCGGCGTCGAGCGCCACGGCTGCGGTGCCGAGCTTCCACTCGACGCCGAGGGCCTCGGGATCGGCCGCGCCTCGCAGCCGCAACTTCTCCTCGGGCACCTTCCCGTCGAGGAATCCCTTCGACAGCGGCGGCCGATCGTAGGGATAGTCGGGTTCGTCACCGACGATGGTGAGCGTCCCCTCGTAGCCGCCCCGTCGGAGACCTTGCGCCGCCTGGAGACCGGCCAGTGAGGCACCGACGACCACGATGTGTTCGTACACGAACTCAGTCCTCGAGGGTGATGGCCTGCTTCGGGCAGCGTTCGGCCGCCTCGCGCACCTTTGCGTGCAGTTCGGTCGGCGGTTCCTCCTGCAAGACATAGAGGAAGTCGTCGTCTCGGACCTCGAACACCTCGGGGGCGATGCCCATGCACACCGCGTTGCTCTCACACAGATCGAAATCGACCACGACCTTCATTTGCTGCCTCCCTGGCACCGTTGTTGAGTGAAGTGGTCACCGTTGGCCGGTTGCACCTCGTTGATGGGTTGCACCTTACTGTGCAGGTCAGAACCGGGTGTAGCCGCCGTCGACCACCAGCTCATCGCCGGTGTGGAAGGTCTGGGTCGGGTCGGCAAGGAAGGCACCGATCGACTCGAAGTCATCGGGCGTGCCCCAGCGCCGGACCGGCGTGCGCTGCGTGGTGTTGGTGAGGAACTTGTCGTTCTGGCGGCCGGCTTCGGTCATCTCGGTCTCGGTCCAGCCGGGGATGATGCTGTTGGCGCGAATCCCGTAGCGAGCGAGCTCGACCGCAAGGCCGCGCATCATCGCCAACATGCCCGCCTTCGACACGGCGTAGGGCTGGCTGCGCGGAGCGCCGTGGATGGCCGAGGTCGAGGAGACGCCCACCAACGACCCTCCTTCACCCCGTTCGACCATGTGACGAGCACCCTCGCGCAAGGTGAGGAAGGCACCGTCGATGTTGACGGCGTGGACTCGGCGCCACAACTCGAGCGTCTGCTCGATGAACGGCGCGCCCTCGCCGACGCCCGCATTGGCGAACACGGCGTCGACCTTGCCCATGTCGCCCACCGCGTCGGCGAACGATCCGACGACTTCCTCCTCGGACCGGACATCGACCCGCTGGGCCAACACCCGCCCGGCCCCGCCGGTTCGCATACGGCTGGCCTGCAAGGCGTCGTCGTTGAGTTCGGCTTCGGCCACCGCCAGCTTGTCGGGGTTCGTGCCCCAGATGACGACGTCGGCACCCGCCTTCACGCAGCCCTTCGCCAACCCGAGGCCGATCCCTCCGTTGCCACCCGTCACCAGCACCACTCGTCCATTGAGATCGATCATGTGCGGAACCTACAAGAAGAACGCCGATTGCGGGAATGCGACCGGCGTGAATGCGGTTCCGACCCCATGCCAAGATCTGAGCCACCACGACGCCGGCCGGCGGTTCTTGCCGGCCAACGCCGCGACCGCAGCCGCTCGATTGCTGTGCTCTTCGCCCTCGGCATGGCCGCTTCGGCCTGCGGTTCGGGCAGCACCACGACCGACGCCGCCCCCGCCGGCGAGTCATCATCGGCGAGCACCAGCACCGACAACGGCAGTGCCGAGGACGACAGCACCGAGCCCAGCAGCGGCACCGACACGAGCACGACGGCGTCCTCAGCGGACGAGGGCGAAGAACCGGCAGCCGACCCCACGGCCACACTCGCCAACTACCCGCAGGTCGACGTCATCGACCTCGGCAGCGGCGAAACGGTCGACTTCGCCGAGCAGGTGGCCGGCGGCAGCTTGCCCACCCTGATCTGGTTCTGGGCCCCGCATTGACCCAGCTGCCGGGCCGAGGGCCCGGCCGTTGAGCAGTTCGCTCAGCAGAACGCCGACATCCTCGACGTCGTCGGTCTCGGCACCCAGGACGACCTCGACTTCGCCTTCGAGTTCGTCGAGACGACCGGTACGTCGTCGCTTCCGATGTTCTGGGAAGATGGCGGTTTCACATCCTGGGACTTCTACGGAGTCCGCGGCCAGCCGGCCGCCATCCTCGTCGACGCCGATGGCAACATCATCGAGGGTTGGTCCGGCCGATTCCCCCTCGACACCGTCGTCGAACTCGCTCAGGCCAACACGTGAGCCGTCACGACCGACCACGATCCCTACCGATCACGAACCTCAACCCCACGAACTCAACTGGGTGCCATGACCGATCAGCAACGAACGAACCGATCGACGACGCCGACGTCGTCGGCCGCCCTGGCCGGGGTCGTCGCCGGTGCCGTGGCGCTCGGGGTCGGTGAGTTCGCAGCGAGCCTTGCCGCTCCCCTGCCTGGGCCTGTCACCGGTGTTGCCAACCGGGTCGTCGACGAGGCGCCCACCTGGTTCGTCAACTTCGGCAAAGACCTCTTCGGCTTGGCTGACAAGCCGGCCCTGGTGCTCGGCACCATCATCGTCTCCCTGGTGATCGCGTCGGCTCTCGGCGTCTTCTCCCTCGGCCGGCGCTTCGTCGGCCGCGCCGGATTCGGTGCGTTCGGTGTTCTCGGTGCGCTCGCCATCGGCGTCGATGCCCAGGGCGGCTGGCTCGGCGCCATCGTCGTCAGCCTCCTTGCCGTCGTTGCCGGCATCGGCGCCCTCGAACTCCTGCTCGGCCGCCTGGACGCTCCCGGCCGTGCGGTTGCGACACCGAACCGGAGCGATCGTGCGCTCCCCATCGGCGTCACCGAATCACCCACCAACCCGGCAGTCGGGCGCCGATCGTTTCTCGTTGCCACCGGTGCGGTCGGCGCGGTGGCCGTCGCCGGTGGCGCCGCCTCGCGCTCGCTGCGATCACGTTCCAACGTCGAGCTCGCTCGCGAAGACGCTCGAACCGCTGTTCAGGCCAGCGCCGGCAGCACCTCGGCCGAGGTCCAGGCCAGGGTCGAAGCGGTTGCCGCGTCAGAGGTGGCGAGCACGCCCGGCATCACGCCCGTCGTCATCAGCGGCGACGACTTCTACCGGATCGACACCGCTCTCATCGTGCCGCAAGTCGACCCAGCCGACTGGACCTTCACCATCAAGGGCATGGTCGAGAACGAGCTCACGTTCACCTACGACGAGTTGCTCGCTCGGGCCACCACCATCGAGACCGTGACGCTGTCGTGCGTCTCCAACGAGGTCGGGGGAAGTCTGGTCGGCAATGCGGTCTGGCAGGGCATTCCCCTCACCGAGCTGCTCGACGAGGCCGGCGTGCTTCCCGGCGCCACCCAGATCAAGTCGACGTCGGTCGACGGGTGGGACTGTGGCTTTCCCACCGCCGCCGCCTACGACGGTCGCACCTCGCTGCTCGCCGTCGGCATGAACGACGAGCCGCTCCCGGTGCTGCACGGGTTCCCGGCTCGCCTCGTCGTCAGCGGCCTCTACGGCTACGTCTCGGCGACCAAGTGGATCGAGTCGATCGAGCTCACCACCCTCGAGGATTTCGATGGCTACTGGATCCCACGTGGTTGGTCGAAGCTCGGCCCGATCAAGACCCAGTCCCGCATCGACACGCCACGACGAAACCAGACGCTCAGTGCGGGCGCGGTGCCGATCGCCGGTGTTGCGTGGGCCCCGAACATCGGGATCGACGCCGTCGAAGTCCGCATCGATGGTGGCGAGTGGATGCAGGCCTCGCTCGGCGAGTCACTCGGACCCGACGCGTGGCGTCAGTGGGTCCTCAACTGGGACGCCACGCCGGGCGATCACCGACTCGAGATCCGAGCCACCGACAGCTCCGGCTACACCCAGACCGAGGCTCGCACCGACGTCGCTCCCGACGGCGCCAGCGGCTGGCACAGCATCGACATCCGAGTGAACTGATACCCTCCTCCACTGCCCGCCGTCACGCCGATGCTCCGGGGGTCTCGACGCCGATGCACGGCCGGGTCGAGCACCCGTCGATCGAGGCGTGCTCCTCGGTCATCCAAATCGCCACGAGCGCCACGTGATCGGCGAGCGGAGTCGCACGGCTCGGCTGGCAACGAGAAGGGGTTCAGCCACGTTTCCATCGTCGCGCGTCGGCGACAGCGAGCCGGCGACGAGCTACGGGAGATAGCCGCGAGGGTTCACCGCGGAACCGTTGACTCGGAATTCGAGGTGGAGGTGGGGTCCGGTGGAGTTGCCGGTCGAGCCGACATACCCGATCACCTCGCCTCGGGCGACTTGTTGCCCGTTGGACACCGCGATCTTCGACTGGTGGGCGTAGAGGGTGCTGACGCCGTTGCCGTGGTTGATGATGACGGCGTTGCCATAGCCGCCGAGCCAGCCGGCGCTGATGACGGTGCCGCCGGCGGCAGCGGCGATCGGCGTGCCGGTCCCGGCGCCGAGGTCGATGCCGGCGTGGAGACGCTTGGTGCCGTAGATCGGATGGATTCGCCAGCCGTACTCACTGGTGACGTAGGCCGAGATCGGCCACTGGAACCCCGAGGCCGACGCGCCGGAGGCGTTGCTCGATGGCGGTGGCGGCGGTGGAATCGCCTTCGCCTCTTCGGCCCGGATGAACTCGCTCAGTTTGGCTTCTTCGGCCTCGAATTCGGCGACGGTCTGTTCCCACTCGGCGACCCGGGCGGCCATCTCGGCCTTGAGCTCGGCCTGCACGGCCTGCTTGACTTCGAGATCTGCCAGCAGCGAGACCATCTCGGCCTCGAGGACGGCGGCCTGCTCGACCGCGTTGTCGGCGATGGCTCGAGCGATGTCGGCATCTTCCTGCACGACCCGCATCTGCTCGAGCAGATCGGGAGCACCGGTGTTGGCCAGCTGCAGCATCGTCGAGCGACGCATCGCCTCGGACGGATTCTCGGCCGAGAGGTAGTCGTAGTTGACCCCGGTGATGCCCTCGTCGCCGACGAATCCGCTGACGGCGATGGTGGTCAGCTCGGCTCGGATCTCGGCGATCGTGGCCTCGGCGGCGTCGACGTCGGCCCGAGCCTCAACGGCGACGGCGTTGGCGACGTCGAGCTGTCGTTGGGCATCGGCGAGTGCGTTTTCCTGGGCGAGCACGCTCTCGTTGATGGCATCGAGCGCTTCTTGCACCGCAGCGTCATCGGCGCGTGCGGCGTCGAGCTCGGCGGCAGCAGCGGCTCGTTCTTCGCGTACGTGATCCCGCTCGGATCGAGCATCGGCGATGGAGTCCTGGCCTCCGGCTGCACCTACGCCACCGACGACGAGCAGGGCGACCAACAGCGCACCGACGAGGCGACGGGCGGTCGAGGGCACAGGCGAGGGATCACCCATGAGCGAGGTGGTGCGGCGGTCGGTCGACATCGGAATCAGTCAAGGTTACTCGCTCCTCGGGACGGGTCGAGGATAGGGCGCTAACGTAGCGCGGTGGGTAAACGATCGACGCAGGCGGCTTCGTTGGACCACCGCGCCGGTGCCGACGTGGTCGAGGCCGCAGTGTTCGGTGGGCTGTCCGATGACCAGCGGGCGGCCATCCTCGATGCCTTCGCTGCCGGCGCCCGTGCGGCGGGCGCCATGATCATCACCCGAGACGACCTGTGCGGGGGCGACCTCCCGATCGTGATCGACGGCGCCACCATCGGCGGTCTCCGCCTCATGGGGCTCCAGGGGGCGCTCGATCGCCTCGTCGCTCAGATCGAACGCGAGATCGGCGAACCGGTCGAACGGCTCGATCGTGAGGGCAAACAGGCCGTCGTGCACCGACTCGATCAGCTGGGAGCATTCACGTTGCGCAAAGCAGTCGAAGACATCGCCGATCGACTGCAGGTCTCGCGATTCACCGTCTACAACTACCTGAACAGCCAGGCCTGAATCACCAGATCAACGGCCAGGGGCGTTGCTGGGCGATACGGTCTGACCCGATGATTCGAGAGCAAAGGACCAGCCGTGGCTGACGACCAAGACATTCCTCGCGAGACGCTCGATTGGGCCACCTACGGCACGGCGATTCGAGCGCTGGCAAGCCAGGTCGCCGACAGCGGCTACCAACCCGACATGATTCTGGCCATCGCTCGTGGCGGGCTCTTCGCTGCAGGGTCGTTGGGCTATGCGCTGTCGGTCAAGAATCTCTACGTGATGAACCTCGAGTTCTACGCCGGGGTCGACGAGCGACTCTCGGTCCCGGTGATGTTGCCGCCGTACATGGACAAGGTCGATCTCACCGGGGCGAAGATCCTGGTTGCCGATGACGTTGCCGACACCGGACACACCCTCAAAGCGGTGCATGAGTTCTGTCAGGGCGTCGTCGCCGAATCTCGCACGGCGGTGATCTACGAAAAGCCCCACTCGTTGGTCAAGTGCGACTACGTCTGGAAGCACACCGATCGCTGGATCAACTTCCCGTGGTCGACCGAACCGCCGCTCGCCGGACCGAGCGATGGCAACATCGTCGTCGACGCCTGACCAGGCCTCCACCCCACTCCGGTCTCGCTCCCGCCACCTCGCCGAGCGAGCAGGACCGCCGCCCTCGTCATCTTCACCGGACCGGTGGCCTACGATCGTCCCTGTGATGTTCCCATGATCAAGAGGGTGTTACTCGTGCTCGTCGGCGCCGCAGCCGCTGCGGTCTCGATCGCAGTGGCCACCAACGCCATCGACATCGCCGACTCCACGATCGAAGACGGCGACGGCCGATGGATTCTGGTGGCCGCCGGGGCTGCCATCTTCCTGGTCTGTCTCTTCTCGCTGCTGGCCGACCTCGCTGCGGCACGCCGAGCGAGAACGCTCGAGCCCGTCGACGACGAATCACCTGGTCCCCAGCCGATCCAGCGCTCGCTGGCCGAACGTCTCGCCAGCCGGCAGCCGATCGGATGCGGCGACCGACAGCTTCCAGCGTGGACCGATCACCGTCACCCAGCCGCCGGCGGCGCCCAACGAACAGCTGAGCGCCGGCCGAGCCGGGTCCAGCCTCTTCGACCCGGCGGCAACGAGCGGCCGAGCCAGCCAGGCCGGTGGGCTGTTCGGCGATCGTCGGCCGAGTCTGGCAACGACCGAGACCCCGGCACCGACCTCACCCCCGACGCGGCCACCCAACCCGCTGCCGGAGCCCGCTCCCCGTCCGCTCCGGCGCCGGCCCCCGCCGTCGATCCCGCTTCACGTCCCGAACCAGTGTCCCCTGCCATGGTCTTCACCGACGCCGGCGGAGCCGAACCCGGGCGACAGCAAGCCCATCGCTCTTCGTGACTACGACCCCGACGACATCGATCGCACGATCGACGAGCACCAGCGACTGGCCGTCGATTCCCTGGTGGCGTCGGGCACCCTCGAGCACCGAAGGCCCCCTCACCCCCGCCGACATCCGAACCATGTTGTTCATCGCCCTCAGCTCCGAACAGCTGCGGTCGATTCTCCACGAGGCTCGCAAGGACGAGCCGACCGCTCGCACGGCGCCGCTTGCCCCCGGCATCGCCACCGAATCCGGCCCGGCCGGCGAGGCCCACCCCGATGACCAACTGCCCCGCTGGCAGGTCATCGACGCCCCACCGACCGGCGACGACCCGACACCGACACCGACACCGACGATCCGCCGTCGACCGGATATCTGTACGCCACCGGCGGCAACTGACGCTCCGGTTGGGCCTCACCGGTTCACCCTCCCCGGTTCATCCTCACCACTGCGTGCCCTCGGCGACGACGAGCGCCGACAACCACGAAACCCCCGCCGATCGGCAGTCACCGACGACGAGGGTTTCCAATGGATACGGGGTGGAGGTGAGGGGAGTTGAACCCCTGGCCTCCTCGATGCGACCGAGGCGCTCTAGCCAACTGAGCTACACCCCCGTGTGCTCCGGAGTCGAGCAGGACTCGCTACCGGCGCCGGGCAAATATAGCGGGTCTCAGCGATCTCCCACTGCCCGTGCACGGCTGCCGACCGAGGTTTGTCGGGAAGTGCCGAGATAGGAGACGTTCTGGGTTCGCAGATTCTCTGCTGCTCCTGCCCGAGAAGCGAGCACGAGGTAGCCGATGAGGGTGGTGTCGAGCAGCAGGTGCTGCCACCAGAAGATGCCGTTGAGCGCCAGGGCGAGCACGAACGAGACCGTGGCGGCGATCACGAGGCCGAGGAAGATCTGGAGGCGGCGCTTCTTCATCGATTGGGTCTGCCAGTTGCCACCGCCGTTGCCGGCTCGGGAGGGCGCCTGTCCGAGGACCGAGAGTTGGTGGTTGAAGTGTCCGACGGGGTCGCGCCGAGCGCCGTTCATCATGTTCTGCAGCGCCGGCCGACCGAGTACCCAGCCCCAGATGAGGGCGAGGGCGGTGAGAACGACGGTGGGGAACCAAGGCATCGACATGGAACACCCTCTCTTTGGCAGACAGCAGGCACGAACGGTGGCAAACCTGGGCGAATGATCTCACGACGGTGAGTCGATTCGCCCGTGAACCGCTGTTGAACCTACTACGACGCTGAGCGTCAGACAACCGCCCCTTGCGTTGCGCAGGTCAGGACTGATGGGTCGGTTCGGCCCCACTCGAGCCCCCGCCACCGATGGTGTCGGCAACATCACGCTCACCGGTTTCGACCCGCCGATACGTCCCCGAACGACCCCCGGTCTTCTCCCAGAGGGCGATCTCGCCGATGACCATGGACTTGTCGGTCGACTTGCACATGTCGTAGATCGTCAGGGCCGCGATCGAGCACGCCGTCAGCGCTTCCATTTCGACCCCGGTTCGGTCGACGGTGTCGACCGAGGCCTCGATCTCGATGTAGTCGTCGCCGATCTCGAAGTTGACCAGCACCGCCCCCACCATCAGCGGATGACACAGCGGGATGAGATCGCTCGTGCGTTTGGCGGCCTGGATGCCCGCCACTCGGGCAACGGCGAGCACGTCGCCCTTCGACATGGCTCGCTGAGCGACCAGGGCGGTCGTCTCGGGTGCCATGGTGACACGACCCCGAGCGACCGCTCGGCGATGCGTCGGGTCCTTGGGCGTGACATCGACCATGCGCGCCCGGCCAAGGGGATCGAGATGAGTGAACGTTCCGTCTGTCACATCGACACCCTAGCGAAGGGTGGCGGTCGGCAACGTACGTGACCGCGACCGAACGTTCAGCCGCCGAGTTGGCTCATCGACTTCGACGGGCGGAGGAAGTGGACCTGCCCGATGGCGTGGCCGGCCCATTTGCGCTCGATCTCGCCGGCGACGGCTTCGATCAGATCATCGTCGCTGCCCCCGCCGCGAAGCACGGCCCGAAGGTCGACGTGATCGTGGGCGAACAGGCAATTGCGAAGCTGCCCTTCGGCCGACAGGCGCATGCGGTCACAGCTCCCGCAGAACGGCTCGGTCACGCTGGCGATGATGCCGAACTCGCCCTTGCCGTCGCGGTAGCGGAAGCGTTCGGCCGGGGCGTGCCCACGATCGACCGACTCGAAATCGACGTGTTCGCTCGCCCGTTGGAGGATTTCGGCGTAGGGAACCACTCGATCGGCGGACCATTCACCCTGGGCGTCGAGTGGCATGAACTCGATGAAGCGAACGGTGACGCCCTTTTCACGCCCGAAGCGAAGGAAGTCGACGATCTCGTCATCGTTGATTCCTCGCATCAGGACGACATTGAGCTTGACCGGATCGAAGCCGGCCATCACGGCGGCGTCGATGCCTTCCAGGACCCGAGCGAGTTCGTCTCGCTTGGTGAAGGCGTGGAAACGTTCGGCGTCGAGGGAGTCGATGCTGATGTTGATGCGCTCGAGACCGGCGGCGCGCAGGTCATGGGCGATCAGCGCCAGCGTGGCCCCGTTGGTGGTCATGGCGAGATCGACGCCGAGACGAGCGATCTTCTCGACCAGAAGCGGGAGTCGGGCCCGCACCGTCGGCTCACCGCCGGTGAGCCGAATCGAGGTGACACCGCACTGCTCGACGAGCACCCGAGTGATTCGCTCGATCTCTTCGAAGGTGAGGAGGTCGGACCGATCGAGCCAGTTCATGCCCTCTTCGGGCATGCAGTAGGCGCAGCGAAAGTTGCACCGGTCCGTGATCGAGATCCGCAGGTCGGTGTGCACGCGCCCGAAACGATCGTTCAACTCCATCAGATCAGGCTAGTGCCGACCATCGCCGGGAGAAAGACCGGGCTCGATGCCCTACGGTTGGTCCCACGATTCGATGGGAGGAACAGATGGAACTCGGAGCATTCTCGGTCAGCCTCGCCGTGGCCGACCTCGAAGCATCACGCCACTTCTACGAGACGCTCGGCTTCACCGTCACCGGCGGCGATGCTGCGGAGAACTGGCTGATCATGGTCAACGGCACCACGATTCTCGGCCTCTTCCATGGCATGTTCGATTCGAACATCCTGACCTTCAACCCGGGACTGAACAACGACATGAACGAGGTCGACCCGTTCACCGACGTCCGAACGATCCAAGCCCACCTCGAAGCCAACGACGTTGCCTTGACCACCTCGGTCGACCCCGAGTCCACCGAGGGCCCGGCATCGATCACCCTGAGGGACCCCGATGGCAACGTGATCCTCATCGATCAATTCCGCTGATCGACGCACCCATGATCGGCGACCGGGAGCGGGCGTTTCGTCACGACGGGCGAACGGTGGCCCAGCCGCGTGGGAAGTCGCGATCGGGGAAGACGGCGGTGAGCGGGTCTTCGCTGTCTCGCCAGTACCCGAGCCCGTTGCCGGTCTTCGCATAGCCGACGAATCGAAGAAGCTCATCGGACCAGTGCCCGACCTCGGAGGGCGCACATTCCAGGAACTGGTTGGTCGACTGGGTCAGCCAACCGAGTGCGTGTTGCAGCGAGAGGCCGCTGCGCCATTGCTCGGACTGGTTCGTGCCGCCGCCGTGGTACACCGAGCCGGTATAGAGCAGCAGCGCCCCCTGGGGCATGGCCGCTGCGATCGTGTTGGCGGGATCCACACGCTCTCGATTGCCCCAACGGTGACTCCCGGGAGCAAGGCGCGTGGCTCCGTTCTCCTCGGTGAAATCGGTGATCGCCCACATGCCGTTGAGTTCGACCTCGAAGTCGAAGTCGACCATGTCGTACTTCCACTGGTCTCGGTGGATGCGCTGACCACGCTCGCCCGGACCGATCTCGATGTACTCCGCCGCAGAGAACCGCCAGCTGCTGGCGTGGCCGAGCACCAGATCGCCGGCCGCCATCACGGCCGGATGCATGGCAATCGATTGGAAGGTCGCCGAGCGAGGGAGCGGCGAGCCCAGCCGTCGGGTCCGGTGGCCCTCGAAGTCGCTCGCCCCGATCGAGGCTCGATCGACGAAGACGGCAAGCTCCTCGGCAACGGCGTTCATCGTCTCGGGTGTGGCGGCGTCGATCACGACGCAACAACCGGCGATATCCAACGCCGATGCCAGGTCGTCGTCGAGCTGTCCCATTCTCAGCACCGGAAGGTCCACCAACGCTCGTTCCTCTGCCATGGCCCGAGTCTGGCAAACAACGCCCGTCGGCGCACGATGCCAACGCGCTCTTCTCTGACTAGAGTCAGCGACATGTCGAGTCGTGTGGCCGCCCTCCGCCGATTCCACCGCAACCTCACCCGGCGCATCGACGTCCTCGATGATCGCGATTTCGGGCTCGACCGACCCCTCGGACCGTCTCGGCTGTTGTGGGAGATCGGCCCCGATGGCGCTGCCGTCGCCGACCTGCGGACGACGCTCGGCCTCGATTCCGGCTACCTCTCGCGACTGCTGCGTTCACTCGAGGCCGACGGATTCACCACCACGTCCACCGATCCGAGCGATGGCCGTCGCCGCCGCGTCGAGCTGACGCCGACCGGGGAGGCGGAGTGGCACCGGCTCGACCAACGGGCCGAAGCACGTGCGAGCAACCTGCTCGCTCCACTCTCCGAGCGCCAGCAACAACGCCTCGTCGACGCCCTCGAGACCGCCGATCGCCTCCTTCGTGCCGCCACCGTCCGCCTCGAGGTCGTCGACCCGGCCGGCGACCCGGCCCTTGCCTCGATGACGGCCTATTTCGACGAACTCGATCGACGGTTCCCCGAGGGCTTCGATCCCGGCGACACCCTCGTTGCCGACGCGCACAAGCTGCGGGCACCCGAGGGTCGCTTCGTGGTCGCCTTCGGCGACGGCGAACCCGTCGGATGCGGCGGGGTCCAGACGATCGGCCCGGCCGTCGGCGAGATCAAGCGCATGTGGGTCCACGCCGACTGGCGGGGTGTCGGGCTCGGACGGCGCCTACTCGTCGAACTCGAAGCGCTCAGCCGGCAACTCGGCCATCGCCTCGTTCGGCTCGACACCAACAGCGTTCTGACCAGCGCCATCCAGATGTACGAATCCGCCGGATACCAAGCGATCGAGCGCTACAACGACAACCCATTTGCCAAGCACTGGTTCGAGAAATCGCTCGACTGAGGAATCACGAGGAGGCGCGGAGAGCCCGCGGCCGCGCGACGAGAATCAGGGTCAGCTGTCGAGCTGGAGCACTCGGACCCGCTGACCGGCTCCCACCCCTTCGCCGTCGGGCAGCACGGCGAAACCATTCGCCGATGCCAACGCGCTCAGCTGATGCGAGCCCTGCCCGCCGGCCGACCGAGCCCGCCACGAGCCGTCCGGCTCGGGGTCGACGACGACCCGCTGGAAGTGGACCTTGCCATCGGGCGATCGGAGGAGCGGCTCGTCGGCGATCGCCCACACCGACCGGCGCTCGGGTTGGGGCAGGCCCATCATCGAACGGATGGCGGGACGGGCGAACAGCTCGAAGCTCACCACCGAGCTGACGGGGTTTCCCGGCAACCCGAAGACCGGGATACCGAACAGCAAGCCGAAGGCGAGTGGCTTCGCCGGCTTGATCGCCACCTGCATCCAGTTGAGTTCGCCGAGCTCGCTGAGCACCTTCTTGACGAAGTCGAAGTCGCCCATGCTGACGCCACCCGACGTGAGCAGGGCGTCGACCGGACGCTCCGACGACGGATCGACCGCGGCTCGGAGAGCGGCATCGATCTTCGCCTCGTCGTCGGGCAGACGGCCCAGGTCGACACCCTCGACCCCGGCCTCTCGCAGCAGAGCCAGCAGCGTCGGCCGGTTCGAGTCACGGATCTGGCCATGGGCAAGCGGCACACCGGCGTCGACGAGTTCGTCGCCGGTGGAGAACACCCCCACGCGAGCCCGTCGCCGCACGGCGACCTGCGACACCCCGACACTCGCCATCACCCCGATGTGACCAGGTGTGATCAGCGTGCCGGCACCGAAGACGACGGTGCCGGCAGCGAGATCGTCGCCGGCGGGCCGCACGTGGTTGCCGACCGGGACAGGGGCGAGCAGCTCGACCGAGTCGGCCTCGCCGGCCGGGCGGGTCAGCTCGACCATGATCACGGCGTCGGCTCCATCGGGGATCGGCGCACCCGTCATGATGCGCATCGCCTCGCCTGCCTCGAGGCGGCGCGGAGCCACCGATCCGGCCGCGACCGTGGCGACGACGGGCAGTGTGACCGGGGAATCCTCGCCGGCGATCGAGCTGTCGGCGGCACGGATGGCGAAACCGTCCATCGCGGTGTTGTCGAACGGCGGAATCGGTTCGTTGGCCACGACGTCTTGTTGCAGCACGAGGCCGAGTGCATCGGCAAGCGGCACCTCGATGATCGGGAGGAGCCCGATGTCGCGGTTGATCCTGGCTTGCGCTTCTTCGAGCGAGATCATGGCCGCAACCTACCGCTTTCGAGCGCCGGAGACGGCGCCCGGCATCAATGGCGTCGGCCCTTCTCCCGCCCTCTCAGATGAGGTTCTCCCGCTTCGCCACGGTGGCGATGATGTCCCGCATGGCGCCGCCGAGATCGTCTCGCTCGAGCGCCATCTCGACGACGCAGCGGAGGTAGTCCTCCTTCTTGCCGGTGTCATAGCGACCCTCGGCGAAGGTGAACCCGTAGATGCCTTCGGTGTCGAGCAGGCGAACCATCGCGTCGGTGATCTGGATCTCGCCGCCGACCCCCGGCTCGGTGCGAGCGATCTCGTCGAAGATGGCCGGCGTGAACAGGTACCGACCCATGATGGCCAGGTTCGATGGCGCCTCGTCCGCCGGGGGCTTCTCGACGAGCGAGGTGACCTTCACCAGATCGTTCTCGGTGGGCTCCACCGCGGCGCAGCCGTAGTTCGAGATGTCCTCGGGAGCGACCTCCATCAGACCGACGGCGGAAACACCGTGCTGTTCATAGGCGCGGATCATGCCGGGAAGCACGCCGGCTTCGAGACGCATGATGTCGTCACCGAGCAGCACGACGAACGGCTCGTCGCCGACGTGGTCCTTCGCCATGCCGATGGCGTGGCCCAGTCCGAGGGCCTCGCCCTGGCGAATGAAGTGGATGTTGGCCAGCTCCGACAGCGCCCGGACCTCTTCGGCCTCGGCGTGCTTGCCCTTCGCTTCGAGGGCGGCCTCGAGCTCGGGATGACGATCGAAGTGATCCTCGAGCACCTTCTTGTGGCGCGACGTGATGATGAGAATGTCATCGCAGCCGGCGGCGACCGCTTCCTCGATCACGTACTGGATGACCGGTCGATCGACGACCGGCAGCATTTCTTTCGGAACGGCCTTCGAGAACGGCAGGAATCGGGTGCCGAGCCCGGCAGCGGGAATCACCGCCTTGCGAACGGGCTTGCGAGCGGGCGAACTGGCCTCAGAAGACAACGGGTTACTCCTTGGATGCGGGTTTCGGCAGCAGCCACCACGGGGCGACCGTCGCCTACCTTGCGACGCTAGCGACCGTGGGCCTGACCATTACCGATACCCTGGTACACCGACTGCCGAAACCATCGGCCGCCATCAACGGCTTCTGAGACCAACCTTTCGATTCATGCCAATTTACGAGTACAAGTGCACCATCTGCGACGAGCGCTTCGACGTCGAGCAGTCCATCAAGGACGACACGCTCACCACGATCGCGGGCGACGACCACGAGCACACGGTCAAGAAGGTCTTCCACCCCGTCGGCATTGCCTTCAAGGGCGACGGCTTCTACAAGAACGACACTCGCAGCAGCTCCAAGACGCTGCCACCACCCCCGTCGGATGCGTCGTCGAGTGGCTCGTCCTCGAGCAGTGCCGACTCGAGCAGTACCGGTTCGAGCAGTACCGGTTCGAGCAGTGCCGGTTCGAGCAGCTCATCCTCGACCAGCGGCGCCTCGTCGAGCAGTTCGAGTGGCGGCGACACCTCGAGCACCAGCAAGAAGTCCTCTTCGAGCGACTGACTCGTCGAGCGACCTGAGCGGCGTCCGCGCCGCACACGTTGCCCGACCCACGCTTCCCCCATCGTTCGAGGCCGCGTCTGCGTGCCTGTTCCGGGAAGTTCCATGTCTCCTCGCCCGTCTCTCGGCCCCTCCGGACCGCTCTCGCGGCCCCGAGCGGTGCGCCTCCACCCACTCGCTCGTGCGACGATCGCCCTCCGAGGCGTCGATCAGCGCCGCATCTGGCTGTTCGTTCTCATCGCCGTGATCGGTGGCGTCGCCTTTCGGGCGGTCAGCCAGAGTCGGGCCGTGGTCGCCGGCCTCGGCACGCTCCGCCCGGTCGCGATCGCCACCAACGATCTCGCTCCCGGTCAGCCGATCGAACCGGTCGATGTACGCTGGGAGCAGTGGCCGATCGCGATCGCTTCCACGTTTCCTGGCCGTGAAGAGATCGACGGCGCCCTCGTGCGCTCACCGGTGCGCAGCGGCGATCCGCTGCTTCGGTCCCAGCTGTTCGATCCCGGCTCGGCGATGGACGCCGATGATCGTGCGGTGACGCTCCCGCTGCCCCTCGCTCCCCCACCCGTCGTGCCGGGCGACGTCGTCGATCTGATCGGCCTGGCGCCTGGCCTCTCCCTCGGCGAGCGACAGCTGGTGGAGACTCGCTCGCTCGGTCGGGCTCGGGTCGTGAGCATCGACGACACCGGCTTGACGGTCACCGTCGATGCCCGACAGGTCGTCGCGATCGTCGAGACCATCGCCATCGGCAGCGTCGAGGTGGTCGTCACACCGTTCGGCTCGTGATGACCAGAACCTTGCCGGGCTCGTTGCGTCCGGGTCTCAGGGCGTGGTCGTGAAGCCCTTGCGGACCTGCTGACCCCACTCGGTTCGCCCCATGAGGAACAGCCGGATGCCCCACATTCGCCAGGCGATCGTGAGCTGGCGGTAGATGACCTGCTCGATCGCCGCATACATGGCCAGCTTCAGCCGGTAGCGGGTCTTGGGGTAGGAGTGGAAGGCGAGGTCGTCGAACCAGAGCGTGAGCACGGTCACTGCGGTACCGAAGCCATAGGCCGCACCGAGCACCCAGAGCGACCCGGGATCGACCAGTCCGGCCAGCAGTCCGGCGAGCAGCAGGAGCAGGGCGATCGCTTCGACGATCGGCGACAGGAACTCGACGATGAAGAAGAAGGGCATCGAGAGCATCCCGGCCGTGCCGTACTTGTAGTTGAGGATCATGCGTCGGTGCCGCAACAGGACATCCATCAGACCTCGCTCCCAGCGGTTGCGCTGGCGGGCGAGGACTTTCATCGACTCGGGGGCTTCGGTCCAGGCGACCGGGTCGGGCAGGAACTCCACTCGGGCGTACTCGCCGTTCTCGTAGCCGACCCGTCGGAGCCGGACGATGAGCTCCATGTCTTCACCGATCGATGATCGTTCGTAGCCGCCGGCAGCCAACACCGCCGGTCGGTCGAAGACCCCGAAGGCACCCGAGATGATCAGGTTCCCGCCGAGCGGGTTCCACCCGAGGCGGCCGACGATGAACGCCCGCATGTACTCCACGGCCTGGAGCGCCGGCAGTGGCTTCTTCGGCACGACGAGCTTGGTGACACGGGCGCCGTGCACCGGTGAGTCGTTGGTCAGCCGCACGCTGCCACCGACGGCGACGGTGCCCTCTCGCATGATGAACGGCGCGACGAGCTGCTGGAGTGCATCCGGCGCCACCAGCGTGTCGGCATCGATGGCACAAACCAAGTCACCGGTGGCGACGTTCACCCCGGCATTGAGCGAATCGGCCTTGCCGCCGTTGAACTTGTCGACCAGGACCAGACGGGGCTCGCGACTCGACCGATAGATCGTCTTCACATCGGCGTGAGGAATGACACGGTGGTAGATCGGGTGGATCGGTCGAAGATCGAAAGCCTCGACCAGTACGTCGATGGTGCGATCGGGCGAGCCGTCGTTGATCACCACGATCTCGAGATTGGGGTACGACAGCGCAAGCAACCCCTGCACGGTGTCGGTCACCGTGATCTCCTCGTTGTAGGCCGGGACGAGCACCGACACCCTGGGGGCCAGCGGCGAGGTCATCACCCGGCGCCACATCTGATGCCGATCGCGTTGGCGAAGCCGTCGAAGTTCGACGACGGCCGAAAACACCATCATCAGTTGCAGGAGCGTCACGACGATGACCCAGCCCGCCGCGATGTCGGCGACGCTGTCGAACAGATTCGCAATCGAGAAGAAGTCCCGAACCGACGACCACACCGACGCCATCGTCTGCCCGGACGTCGCAGCGACCACCATGGTCTCCGCAATGGTCATCCCGGCAACGGATGTCCCGGAAGTGAGTGTCCCGGCAGCGGATGCCTCGACGATCATCACGGCGAATCGGCCGGGGCGAGCAGGGCGTCGATCACGTCGGCGGCCGTGATGGCGAAGAACATCGCACGGGTGATCTCGTCTCTCGAGAGGGGTCCATCGATCCGGTCCGCCGCCACCTGGGCGAGGGCACGATTGGCCTCGGCGTGCACCGTCGCTCGGATCTCTTCGGGTCGATAGCGCGTGAGGTCGCACGGCTTCGCCGCTTCGATCCCCGCGTAGGCGTCGGTCTCCCCGAGGTCGATCAGCACCTCGTCGCTCGCCGGCAACAGGTTGACGCCCAGTCGAGCGCTGGCGCTGTCGAGAACCTGCCGTGCCATGTCGGCCGCGAAGCGGTCGGTATCCTCGAGGTGACGGCGAAGCACCAGCCGGCCTGCCGGACCGAGGTGGTCGAGCGCGTCGCCGGCAGCCCGCCGCACGAGGAACGATCGATCACCGAGGCACGTCCCGATGGCGCTGACCGATGCGACCGCATCGAGCCGCGACAGCGATTCGATCGCGGTGGCCCGGACGATCTCGTTGCTGTCGTCGAGCATGGCGTGGAGCAGCGAAACCGACGCGCTGCCACCGTTGCCGAGCGCCTTCGCGATCAACTGGCGTGTCCGATCGTCGTTCGCCGTCGTACGGTCGGCCAGCAACGGGATGAAGCGAGGATCGGGCAGATTGGCGATGACCGCCAGCGCCGCATTGGTGTCGATGGTGTTCCTCGCCAGCTGTTCGATGAGCCACGGGACCGATTCGGACCCGGCATTCAACACCGCCTGTTGCGCTGCCATGCGAACCACGGCGTCCTCTGCCGACAGCATCGGCATCAGCACCTCGATGTGCGCCGCCGCCTGCTCGGGGGTGAGGGCCTCGGCTGCACGAGCTCGTACCAGCGGGTGCCGATCCTCGAGCAGGCGACGCCGATCGAAATCGGGGTTCGAGACGAGGTGATGGAGCTGGGCCGCCTGGACCCGGAGCCGCCACCGACGTGCACGAGAGCGTCGACGAATGAACCGCTCGAGACCGGTGGTTCGCACCAGCTGTCGAACCCGCTGCTGCGCGTCGCCGTCGAGATCGACGGCGAGGTTCTGCAGCACGCTGAGCAGCATGCGACGCGGCAGGTCGGCCACGTCTTCATGGACCGCCTCGGCTTCGCGATCGTGCTCGAACAGCACCACACCGATCACCCGCAGGACGCGCTCGCGTCGCCGGGCCAGCAGCTTGGCCGTGATGTCGGTGACGAGGCCCGACAGGAGGTAGACCACGACGAGACCGCCGACGAGCGACCAGGCGACGACGAAGAGTCCGAATCTGCTCATCGTTCCAACACTCGAGACAGTCGATGGACGAGGAGCGGTGTCGAGAACGGCTTGCCGACGAAGTCGGCGGCACCGAGTTCGAATGCCATTCGAAGGTCGGACTCGCTGGCGCGAGCGGACAGCACCACGACCTTGGTGCGGTGCAGCGTGCCCGCATCGCGAAGTTGCCGCAGGAAGGCCATCCCGTCGATGCCCCGCTGATCGAGCTCCATGAGGACGACCCGAGGAAGGGGCTTGCCGCTTCGACCGGCGAGGTCGTCGAGGGCGATGAGCGCATCGATCTCGTGGTGCACCTTGATCCCGCGGCGGTTGAGGGCTTCACCGACGACCACACCGAGCGTGTGATCGGGGTCGACGAGCATGACGTCGGGCGCTTCGGCCGCCCACGGTCGCCAGTCGGCACCGGCAAGCCAGGGGCCACCCTCGTCGACGATGCGATCGAGCGAGGCTCGAGCCTCCTCGATCAACTCGCCGAGCGAGCGGCCATCGATCGGGAACTCGAGGCCGATGGCTCGGCAGTTACGCTCCGCCAATCCGTACTTGTGTTGGAGGTCACCGAGTCGGCCCATGAGCGTTCGTCGCGAAACACCCTGGAGCGCGATCACCAGGTGGTCGCCGTCGAGTCGTGAGATCACATCCTCCCCCCGGAACTCCCGGGCGATGGCCTCGTCCAGCTCGTCGGGCGCAGCGTCGTGGGTTCGCAGGGCGGCGACGGCACCGGCGCAGTGGTCGGTCGCCAGGTTCGGGTTGCGGAGACGGATCACGCTCAGGCCGACGGGTGTGCTGCGCCGGAAACCGACGAGCAGCATCCGCTCGATCATCATCGTTGCGGTTCCCCACGGGACCGTGCCTCGATGTTCGCTCGGGTCGACGACCGGCTCGAGCTGGGCTCGACGCTGCAATCGCGCCTTGATGGCAACGGCCAGATCATCGGCATCGACTTCGGGCCCGAAGACATCATCGACGCCGTCGCGCAACGCGCTCTGGACGCGACCGGAATCCGGCGACTCGCACACCATGATGATCACCGCAGCACGCGTCCGACGATCGGTCCGGATCAGCCGCACGATCTGGTCCGTGGCGAGCGCCCCGGTGTCGGGCATGAGCACGACGGCTCGGGCATCACCGTTGGCGAGTCGAGCGATGAGATCGTCGATTCGCGTCTCGATGCGCGCCGCCAGGCCCCGGTGCCAAAGCGGTTCGGCGAGCATCGGTGCGTTGGCTCCGAAGACGCTGATGGAGCGAGGCTGACGGCTCCGGGTGATCTCCTTGCGAACCTCGGTCACCACCTCGATCGGGTGGGTGTCGCGTGGCAGCACCAGCGAGACGAGTTCGGCGATGACGGCTCGACCCTCGAGCGCCGTTCCCGGCGCCAGCAACACCAACGGCTGCGTTGGATGCGTTTCTCGAATGCTTCGC
This sequence comes from uncultured Acidimicrobiales bacterium, assembly GCA_963698395.1. Lineage (GTDB taxonomy): Bacteria > Actinomycetota > Acidimicrobiia > Acidimicrobiales > SZUA-35 > JBBQUN01. The sequence continues at coordinate 849,768 of CAVOQQ010000001.1, read as the reverse complement.
AACAGCGGTCTGGCCCGGGCGGTGCTCTCGTCTTCGAGCACCACGACGAGTCCGGCCACGTCATGCCCATCGTCGATGACGCCGTCGATGTGCTGCGATACCGGCAGGCCCTGCGCTGCGGCGACCCAGATCAACTCGTCCGACACCTCGGTCACCGCACCGATGACCGCCAATGGCTCACCGGTGCGACTCAACAGCTTGAGTTCCGACACGCTGTTCGCCATGGCCATGCGAGCGTCATCGAGGAGACTCGACAGACCGATGGCGTGCGAAACGCCCAATTCGGCCTGCTCGAGGACGGTGACCGCCTTGCGCATCAGCTCGGCCGAGGAGCCGAGACCGAGCAGACCCAGCTTGGCTGCGACCTGCTCACACAGGGCAATGGCTTCGAGTGTCTCGTTCGGCTCCAGCGGTCGATCGAAGAGACTGGAGATGATGCGATCGACGCGAACGAGACCACGTTCGAGGCGCGCCTGGAGGCGGGCCCAGACGTTGTCGATCAGGACCTTGGTGTCCTGACCATCGGTTCGTTGATCGGCGGACAGGGCCGCCGATGGCGCGTTCGCACTCGGCACCCGGACCCAGTCGGCACGACCGACCCGGTTATGAGTGCCCTGTTCCCTGGTCAGCCGATGGCCGGTGTGCCGGGCTGCCGCTCATCGTTCGTCGGGGACCGACGGCACGATGCGAGGGGTCCATGGTCGCGCCGGGTCACTGTGATGACCGACGATGCGTCCCCTGACCAACGACGACAGGAACTCATGGCTGTTGCCGAAGTCCGGCATCTCGACATAGGCCGCTCCGAACGCATCGGGCACATGCGCATCGCTCCCGGCACCGGCCAAGAGCCCGTGGCGGACCGCGTACTCTGCGGCCTTGCGATTCAGTGACTCGAGGCTCGTCTTGGCATTGCGCACCTCGAAGGCGTCGATGAGTCCGGCCTCGGCCAACTCGTCGATCAGGTGCGGAGCCAGTGCGTTGCGCATGGGGTCGAACGGGTGGGGCACGTAGACCACGCCTCCCTGGTCACGGATGGCTCGAGCCGTGTCCGACACCGTCATCCCCGGTGGGACGGCCTCGTCGAGGAACAACCCGATCAGCTCACCCTGGCCGATACGGATCTCCTCACCGACGATCACTCGGCACGGCAGTTCGTCGACCAGGCGCTTTGCGCCCGCCACCGAATTGTGATCGGTGATGCAGAGCACATCGATGCCCGCCCCGACCACGGCCTCGTGCAGCTCATCAGGTGTCGTCGTGCAGTCGCCGGACCACATGGTGTGCGAGTGCATGTCGACCCGGACCGACCCGGGTGGCCGAGCTTCGGCAAGGTGAGGGTGTCGACGAACGGCCGCCTCGTTCACCCGCTCGCCCCCGACAGCATGACGTCCCCGATCACCAGGCTCGGGCACACCGCGCCACCCGGGAGGTGGATTCGGTCGGACCCGACGGCGCTGATGCCGAGCATCATGCGCTGGAGCGTCGACCCGACCGTCGCCTCACTGATCGGCTCGGCCAGTTGGCCGTTGCGGATCATCAGACCATCGACGCCGAGCGAGAGATCGCCCGAGACCGGATTGACCCCGGAATGGAACCCGGCGAGTCCGAAGACGAGGATCCCCTGATCGACGCCGGCGATCAGCTGTTCGAGATCGCCACCACTGCCGGCCGGCACCGACAACACGTGGACACCCGGGCTCGGAAGGCCGCGGGCTCCCCGCTGCGCCGAGGCCGTCGAGTGGGCGCCGTACTTGCGGGCATTGAGATCGTCGAACAGGTAGCCGTTGAGCACTCCGTCGGTGATGAGCGGCAACGCACGGCACGCCAGACCCTCACCGTCGTAGCTCGTTGCACCGAGCGATTCCCGATCGAGCGGGGTGTCGGCGATGCTGAGCAACGGCGACGCAATCGTCTCACCGATGCGGTCGACGAAGGGCGAGCGCCCCTTGACGATGCGGTCACCGGTGAGCATGCCTGCGATGATGCCGAAGACCGAAGCGGCCATTCGCTGATCGAGCACGAGCTGCACGGGCCCGCTCTTGGGCTTGGTCGAGCCGATCAGGTCGACCGCCTGGCGGACGGCCCGCTCGACGAGACCGTCGAGGTCGAGACCCGAGGGGTCGGCGGCGGCGTCGCCCCCACCACCACTCATGGTGCGGTCACCGTCGGCTGCGAGTGCATGCACGCTGACGCTGGCACTGGTGGCGCGTTCATGGAATCCGAGTCCGGTGCTCGATGCCATGGCGAAGGCAACGGTGTTGTCGCCGTAGGCAGCGGTCCGGACACCGGTGATGCGCGGATCGGCGGCCCGGACCCGGCGCTCGACTTCGAGAGCGAGCGCGATCTTCTCTTCGGGCGTGACCGACGCGAGTGCTTCACTGAACCGCTCGAACTCGGTGGCAGCGACGCCGTCGGGTTCCGCGAGGGCGACGAAGTCGTCGGGTTCGGCAAATCGAGCGTTGGTGCGCGCCTGTTCGAGCAACTCGTCGAGCACGAGGCGGTCGTGTGTACCGGCGGACGCGAACCCGGCTCGACCGTCTTCGATCACCCGCACCCCGATACTGGCGCTCGTCGCCGTGGTGTAGGACTCGACGTCTTGCTCGTAGGCACGAATCGTGGTGCTGGTCGAGTGGCTGAGCACCGCCTCGATCTGCTCGTTGCCCTTCGCCCGGTCGACGAGTGCCAACGCCAGCTCGTGCAGGGCCTCCGGGGAATTGGGACCGGCCGAGGAGTTCGGGGCTTTCGGAGAATGCTGGGCAGTCGTCATGCCGATGTGCCGCCGATGGTGAGTTCCTTCACCCGCAGCGTCGGCACGCCGTCGCCGACCGGGACACCCTGTCCGTCCTTGCCGCAGGTGCCGGGACTGCCCATGTCGAAGTCGTTCCCGACCGCATCGATGAGCTGAAGGACCTTGGGTCCGTTGCCGATGAGCTGTCCCTCTCGCAACGGCGAGGTGATCTCGCCGTTCTCGATGAGATACGCCTCGGTCATGCCGAAGACGAAGTCACCGGATCCGGTGTCGACCTGGCCGCCACCGAGACGGGCGACGTAGACGCCATAGTCGACACCGGCGATGATCTCCTCGGGCGTCATGTCGCCTCCGGCCAGGTAGGTGTTGGTCATCCGGACCATCGGGAGGTGCCGGTAGCTCTGACGACGACCGTTGCCCGAACTGGCACGGCCCTTGCTCTTGGCCCGCTGGGCGTCCCACATGTAGTCGACCAGGATGCCGTTCTCGATCAAGACGTTGCGGGCAGCAGGCTGACCCTCGTCGTCGATTGCGACGTTGCCCCACTCCCCTGGCATGGTGCCGTCGTCGACCAGTGTGACGAGGGGCGACGCCACCTGTTGACCGATACGACCGGCAAACACCGAGGCTCCCTTGGCCACCAGATCGGCTTCGAGCCCGTGGCCGCACGCTTCGTGGAACAACACACCACCCGAACCCGGACCGATCACCACCGTGTGGGTGCCGGAGGGTGCCGGGACGGCTGCCAATTTGGTGGTGGCTCGCAGCGCCGCTGCTCGTGCGGCGGCCTCGACGTCGACGGCGTCGAAGAGCTCGAACCCGATGGTGTTGCCAACCGACTCGGTTCCGGTCTGCAAGCCCGTGTCGCCGGTGGCGACGCAGTTCACCGCGAATCGAGTGCGGGTCTGGTCGTCGGTGGCGAGCAGACCATCGGAGTTCGCAACGAGGATCCGGCGTCGGCTCCCGGCATAGCTCACGCTGACCTGGGTGATGGCGTCGTCGTGGGCTCGGGCCGCGGCGTCGGCCCGACGAAGCAGCGCCACCTTGGCGTCGGTCTCGACCGCTTCGGGTCGGATGGTGACGGGGCGAGCGGGCTCGACCAACCGGAGCGTGACGGGGATGCTCGCCGAGTCGTCGAGTGCCTCGATCCGAGCCGAGGCCGCGGCGGCTCGTGCTGCGGCGACGAGACCGGCCTCGGTCAGATCGGATGTGTGCGCAAAGCCGGTCTTGCCACCGGCAAGCACCCGGATACCGGCCCCGAGGTCGCGGCTGGTGGCGAGATTCTCGATCTTGCCGTCGTCGAAGGTGATGCCCTCGCTGCGAACGTCCTCGACGAAAACCTCGGCGAAGTCGGCGCCTTCGCCGCGCGCCAGTCCCAACACTCGCTCGATGAGGCCCTGGTCAAGCAGCAGCGGCACCGCACCGCTCGGCGCATCATCGAGGGAGGTAGCGGTCTCAGATGTGGTAGCAGTCACCCGGCCAGACTACCGGACCATCGACGATGCCTCCCGATCGGGGTGCCCACCGCGGCGCCGTAGGCATTACGGTATGGCAATGCCTTTGCAGACCGGCCTCTCGGCCACCGTGATCGTCCCGGTCACCGACGACGACACCGCACTTGCGCTCGGCTCGGGGACCGTGCTCGTGCTCGGCACGCCGCGAGTCCTTGCGCTTTGCGAGCAGGCCGCCTTCGACGCCGTTGCGCAGGAGCTCGACGAAGGCATGACATCGGTCGGCGTCCAGGTCATGCTCGATCACGTCGCCCCCAGTCCGGTCGGTGAGACGATCACGGCCGAGGCCACGCTCGAGAAGGTGGTCGGTCGCAAGCTGTTCTTCACCACCTCGGCCCGAGACGGTCGAGGTCTGATTGCCGCGGGCAAAGTGGTGCGTGTGGTGGTCGACGTCGAGCACTTCATGGCCAAGTGTCAGTGATTGCGGTGCGCGCTGTCGATGAGGTGCGCTCTGTCGATGAGGTGCGCGCTGTCGATGACGTGCGCTCTGTCGATGACGTGAGCAGCGGCCCACTCCTACCGCACGGCTGAGTCGATGCACACAACATTCGCGAGATCCACGAGCCCAGCAAGTCGTCTTCGGGGTCGGTCGGCTAGCGTGGTCGCCCATGGAGTTGCTCTCGACCCTGAATGGACCGGCTGACCTTCGACGCCTCGATGCCCATCAGCTCGATCAGCTCTGCAACGAGATTCGTGCCTTCATCGTCGAGAAGGTCACCAAAGCCGGCAGCGGCCACCTCGGATCCAATCTCGGCGACGTCGAACTGACCCTCGCCCTGCACCGTGTCCTCGACTCTCCTCGAGACGTCATCCTCTGGGACACCGGCCACCAGACCTACGTCCACAAGATGCTCACGGGCCGGCTCGCCGGCTTCGACACCCTGCGTCAGGCCGGGGGCATGTCGGGCTACCCGAGCCGCGAGGAGTCCGAGCACGACTGGATCGAGAACAGCCACGCCTCCACGGTGCTGAGCTATGCGCACGGCCTGGCCACCGCGTTCGAGACCCGAGGCGAGGACCGGCGAGTCGTTGCCGTTCTCGGCGATGGATCCATGACCGGCGGCATGGCGTTCGAGGGCCTCAACAACCTGGGACACTCCGGCCGCAACGTCACCATCGTGCTGAACGACAACGGCCGCAGCTATGCCCCCACCATCTCGCTGCTGTCGGAGAGCCTGGTGAAGATTCGGTCCAACCCGGTCTACATGCGCCGCCAGCACCGCCTCGAACGCGTGGCCGCCAAGGCCCCCTACATCGGCAAGTTGTCCGAACTCGGCATCAATGCCTCGAAGGCGGCCATCCGAGAGGCGTTCGAGCCCAAGACCTTCTTCGAGCACCTCGGCGCCCGCTACATGGGCCCCTTCGATGGTCACGACATCCAAGAGCTCGAAACGGCGCTCGTCAATGCCGCCGAATTCGAAGGCCCGGTCGTCCTGCACGTGCTCACCCAGAAGGGTCGGGGCTACGCACCGGCCGAGAACGATCCGATCAAGAACATGCACGATCTCGGCGGCATGAAGCCCGAGAGCTATACCGCGGCCTTCACCGAGAGTCTGGTCAAGCTGGGCGAGGAGCATCCCGAGCTGGTGGCGATCACTGCGGCCATGCCCGACTCCACCGGACTGCTTCCCTTCATCGAACGCTTCCCCGATCGCTGCTTCGACGTCGGCATCGCCGAGCAGCATGCCGTCACCGCCGCCGCCGGCATGGCCATGGGTGGCCTGCGGCCGGTGTTCGCGGTCTACGCAACGTTCCTCACCCGGGCGATCGATCAGGTCAACCTCGACGTCGGCCTCCATGGCCAGCCGGTCATCTTCTGCCTCGATCGCGCGGGCATCACCGGCGACGACGGCCCATCACATCACGGTGTGCTCGATCTCGTGCTGCTGTCGAAGATCCCCAACATGACGATCTTCGCTCCGTCGTCCTACCAGGAGCTGCAGCAGATGCTGGCCGACGCGTACAGCCTCGATGGCGGCCCGGTCGCCCTCCGTTGGCCCAAGACTGCAGCACCCTCGGTATCTGATGATCAGGTCGGCCGCGGCCTCAACGCTCGCAAGGACCGCACCGGTTCCGATGTCTGCCTCATCGGCGTCGGGAAGATGTTCGCCGCCGCTCAGCAGGCGGCCGACCTCTTGGCCGGCGAAGGTATCTCTGCCACCGTGTGGGACCCGCGCGTGGTCAAGCCGCTCGATCCCGTCATGCTCGAAGACGCCGGGCGGCACCGTCTCGTGGTCACGATCGAAGATGGTCTCCGCGACGGCGGTATCGGTGCCGGCATCGCCGACGAGCTCGCCACCGTCACCGCCGTTCGGGTGCTCGGTGTTCCCGACGTCTACATTCCGCACGGCAACGCCGATCAGATCCTTGCCTCACTCGGTCTCGATGCTGCCGGCATTGCCGGCACCGTGCTCGAATCGCTGCCGATGACGAGCGCCTGATTCAGTTCAGGCCGGTGTCGGCTTGTCCGCCGTGGCCGCCGACACGGCACGCTTGGCTCGCTTGCGGACCTCATCGAGGTCGCGCGTGATGTCGTCGGCCGCCTGTGGCCGTCCGAACATGAATCCCTGGGCGAGGTCGCAACCGATTTCGCGAAGGATGCGGGCCTGGACCTCGTTCTCCACACCCTCGGCGATCACGTAGCAGCCGAGGTCATGAGCCAGTCGGATCAATCCGCTCACGATGATCCGATCTTCCTCGGCCAGGCCGAGACCACCGACCAGCACCCGAGGCAGACGGATGACGTCGAACCGGCAGCGTCGCAGCAGATCAGGCGAGCCGTAGCCGATGCCGAAATCTTCGAGTGCGATGCCGACCCCGGCGGCCTTCAGCTGCTGCAATCGCGGCCAGAGCAGGCCGATCTGTGGACCCGCAGTGGCACCGTTGAGATCGAGCAACACCTGCGTCGGTTTGATGCCGAGGTCCTCGATGGTCTTGAGCACGACGCTGGCGAATCGCTCGTGTCGAATGAAACTCGGATCCAGATTGGTGGCGCCGAACAGGCTCGGCGAATGCATCATCCGGCTCCAGGCACGAACCGTCGTCAGGCACTCCTGGAGAACCCAGGCGTGCAGCGGCACCACGATCGGCGATGCCCTCAGCGCATCGAGGAACATGCCGGGGGCCAAGAGCTCGGCACCGGTGGGACCGGCGTCGGCCGACAGCCACCGCAACATCGCCTCGAAACCGACGACACTTCCCGCTGCGAGTGAGACCACGGGCTGGTAGTAGAGCTGGAACTCGTCGTGTTCGAACGCTCGCTGGAGTCGAACGGCCAACACCTCGGGCTTGCGCCGCACCCCGTAGGCGTCGTCACGCAGCACGATGTTCACACCCTCGGTCGAACGAGCTTCGGCCAACGCCGCCTCGGCCTCGACGAGGAGCAGACGCTCGTTGAGGTCGGTGTCGCTCATGACCCCGGAGACGGCTGACCTGACGGGGACGACGAAGCGCTCGAAGGTCACCTGATGCGGCAGGGAGGAGATCAGGTCGGCGGCAACTCGCTGAGCCTCCTCGGCTCCGAAGAGACCGGGCCAGACGACGGCGAACTCCGAACCGAGGTAGCGGGCCAACTGGCCACGAGCACCGACGGCGGCCGACAACGCTTCCGCCACTGCCTGCAGGACGTCGTCGCCCACGGCGCTGCCGTACCCACCGTTGATTTCGGCGAGATTCGAGACAGAAACGAGAAAGAGACCGAAACGGTCGCCGGTTCGGCGCGACCGTTGCAGCTGGTTCGAAACCCAGTTTTCCAATTGCCAACGATCGGGCAGACCGGTCAGACCATCGACGTTTTCGTCGTCGAGGGGGCTCGCCGGTTGCTCTTCGTTCGTTCGACGAAATCCCATACACCCGCGCTTTCTGTACCCAACCTCACATCGGCGTCGGCCGATGCAACTTGAGCCTTCGGGCGCGCCTCAGAGCGACTTTCCGCCGAAGCCCGAATCGGCGCTCGACTCCTGCCGCCGTTCGCGTAACAGGACCTCTTGCACCACGCTTGCCACCTGGGTGCCGGGGCTGTCGAAGATGTTGGCGACCGAAAGGCCACGAGCGCCGCTGAGTCCGTGGCACGTCACGTCGGCCAGCATCCACTGGGTGGGGTCGACCGGCCGGTGGAAGTGCACGGCGTGATCGAGGCTGGCCCCCACGAAGTGTTCGCGGGTCTTCTCCCTCGGCACCTGCAGGGGGTGGGTCGCCCGCACCGCACCGGTGGGCACCGAATCCGAGACGAAGGCGAGCGCGCACGCCCGGAGCTGGGGATCCTCGGGCAACTCCTGGGCGAGCCGAAGCCACAGACTGGTGTGACCGAACTCCTTGATCGCCACCCGGCGCTCCAACATGCCACCCCAACCCTGCTCCTCGATCCCGTCGGGTCCCGAAAGTCCCTCCGGCGGGTTCTGGGTCTGCACGTCGGCGGCCTCCTCCGCCAGCTGGAACGAGGCGGAGAGGTTCAGGATCGCCCCGCTCGACTGCCGGGCCACGACCTGTCGCACCCAGAACGATCGGCCGTTGCGCAGTCGATTGACCTCGAACCGCACCGGCTCGCGGTGGGTTCCTCCCTGGATGAAGTAGGCGTGCAGGGAATGCACGACGTAGTCACGATCGACCGTCATCTGCGCCGCCCGCAGTGCCTGGGCGACGACTTGACCACCGAACAGGCGCCCCCAGGGGTAGCGCGGGGCGAGGCCGATGTAGGTGTCGGGGCCGTGGTGGTCGAGGCTCATCAGTTCGACGAAGCTGACATCGGAGATCCGAAGCCGATCAGGATCTCGCTGGTCTTTGGGCTCGGATGGATCAGAAGGCGTTGGCTCGGTCATCGGGACCGAGTATCGCCGCGGAAGCAGTCGGTCAGGCCGTTGGGCGGTATTCGAATTCGCGAAGCGTGTCGAGGGTGACCCACTCGAGCACTGCGGCGTGGGTGGCCTCGAGCACGACCTGCGGGGCCTTCCCCGCCTCGTGCGCCTCGACCCAGCGGTCGGCACACAGACACCATTGGTCGCCGGGCTGGAGACCGGGGAAGGAATACATCGGCATCGGCGTGCTCAGGTCGTTGCCGACGGCCTTCGAGAACTCGAGGAACTCCGCTGTGACCCGAGCACACACGATGTGCACACCCTGGTCGTCGGCGCCGGTCGTGCAGCACCCGTCGCGGTAGAAGCCGGTCAGCGGATCGAGCGAACACGATTCGAGTTCGCCACCCAGTACGTTTTGCGCCATGGCGACATCGAAGCAGATGCCGCGACCAACGGCGAACCCGAGGCTCGAACGGCGCCGAGCCCGGCGGTTGACCCTGGCGCTCATCGGCCTCGCCGTCCTGCCATCCTGCTCGTCCGGCGCCGCAGTCGATGCCGCCGTGACCAGCACGGCCTCGACGACCGGCACGGCCTCATCGAGCACCGTCGCGCCATCGAGCGCGGCACCGCCGTCGAGCACCGTCGGGCCACCGAACACCGTCCCGAATCACTCGGGCACCTCGACCGCGGTGCCCGACCTCCCCGAGCGGCCATCGTGGCTCGGCACGATCGATCTCACCCTTCCCGACGGATCGATCGCCACGGGCCTGGCGACGCCGCCCGAACTGCTCGATCGTCGCTTCGCCACCGTCGACACCCTGCCGGCGCCACCGCTCGACAGTCCCTTCCGCGCCACGATCGGCGATCTCGACGGCGCCGTGCTCGAGGCATCGACATGGGAGGCGGGTTGTCCGGTGCCGCCGGAGCAACTGCGCCATCTGACCATGTCGTTCTGGGGGTTCGACGAGCGACCTCACACCGGCGAGATGATCGTCCATGCCGACGTCGCCGGTGACATCGTCGACGTGTTTCGCACCCTGTTCGAGGCCCGATTCCCGATCGAGGAGATGCGCATCATCACCGACGCCGACCTGGAGGCCCCGAACAGCGGCGACGGCAACAACACCTCGGCCTTCGTCTGCCGAGCGGTCCGCGGTGGGTCGTCGTTCTCCGAGCATGCGTCCGGACTCGCGATCGACGTGAATCCCTTCCTCAACCCCTACCTTCGAGGCGAGGTGTTGCTTCCCGAACTCGCCCGCCACTACCTGCCCCGAGATCTCGACGCGCCGGGCCAGATCACCGACGGCGACCTCGTGACCGAGGCGTTTGCCGCCATCGGCTGGGAGTGGGGCGGCAACTGGTCGTCGTTGGTCGACTACCAGCATTTCGCCCTGAACAACCGGTGAGCGTTCTCGACGACCGGTGAGGTAGCGTACGTGACCGACGACACAGCTACCTTCGGAGCGCCACCACATGACCGACGTTCGCGACCCACAACCGGGGGACATCACCAACCTCGCCGGCATCAGCCGTTATTGGGGCAACCACGCTCCTGACCGGTTGGCCCTCACGGCGGGGGACCGCACGTGGACCTTCGGCGACATCGAGAACGAGTCACGCCAGGTCGCCCAAGGTCTCGCCGATCTCGGTGTCGGCAAGGCGAGCCGCATTGCCTTCCTCGACAAGAACACCCCGGAGTACTTCCCGCACCTCTTCGGTGGCGCCAAGCTCAACGCGGTCTCGGTCGCGGTCAACTGGCGTCTGGCTCCACCCGAGATGGAGTTCATCATCAACAATGCCCTCGCCGAGGTCCTCTTCGTCGGGTCCGAGTTCCTCGATCACCTGTCGAAGATGAACCTCGAGACCGTGAAGAAGGTCCTGGTCATCGGCGATCCGGGCGACTCGGGCCACGAGTCCTACGACGACTGGGTGGCGACGTTCGAGCCCACCGACCCCGATGTCGAGATCCTCGGGAGCGACACCTGCTACCAGCTCTACACGTCGGGAACCACGGGGCTTCCCAAGGGCGTCGAGCTGACCAACGACAACTTCATGGCCACCATGACCGTCGGCCGCGACGCCTGGAACTTCGATTCCTCGGCGGTCAACCTCGTCGCCATGCCGCTCTTCCACATCGCCGGAAGCGGCTGGGCGCTGGCCGGCATGGTCAACGGCGCAGAGACGCTGATGGTCAGGGAAGTCAACCCCATGGAGATGATCGAGGTGATCCCGAAGTACGGGATCACCCATGCGCTGATCGTCCCGGCGGTCCTCCAGTTCATCCTGAGCATCCCCGGAGCCAGCGATGCCGACTTCTCCTCGATGCGCTCACTCGTCTACGGCGCCTCCCCCATCACCGAAGCCGTGCTCACCGGCTCCATGGCGCTGTTCGGCTGTGACTTCATGCAGGCGTACGGTCTCACCGAGACCACCGGTGGCGTCGTCCAACTCGATCCCGAAGACCACGACCCGGGTGGTGAGCGAGCCCATCTCCTGCGATCAGCGGGCAAGCCCTGGGGCGACGTCGCACTGCGGATCGTCGACGCCGAGACCCTCGAGGACCTTCCCGACGGCGAAGTCGGCGAGGTCTGGGTCAAGTCGGCCCAGGTGATGAAGGGCTACTGGCGCAACGACGAGGCCACCCGGAACTCGATCATCGATGGCTGGTTCCGCACCGGCGACGCCGGCTACCTGAAGGACGGCTACCTCTTCATCCACGATCGGGTCAAGGACATGATCGTCTCCGGCGGCGAGAACATCTACCCGGCCGAGATCGAGAATGCGCTGATGAAGCATCCGGGGATCGCCGACGTGGCCGTCATCGGCGTGCCGAGCGAGAAGTGGGGTGAGACCGTGAAGGCGCTCGTCACCAGGGCCGACCCCGAGCTCACCACCGAGGCAGTGATCGCCTTCGCCCGAGAGCAGCTCGCGGCCTACAAGTGCCCGACGTCGGTCGATTGGATCGACGCCCTCCCCCGCAACCCGTCCGGCAAGATCCTCAAGACCGAGCTTCGCAAGCCGTTCTGGGAAGGTCATGAGCGGATGGTCAACTAGGCGAAACTCCGGTGCCAGCCCCTTCGTTTCGCCTGTCAACCCCCACATTACCCACTCTGCGTGGTGGAAAACCATGGTGAGCGCGCAGTAGGGTGTTCCGGTGGCGATGCGGCCCCGTGAACTCACCGACGAGCGATCGGTGTCTAGGGTGTGCAGCGGCAACGGTGGAGGCACCAGTGGGTGGAGATCGCGTGACGTCGAAATTTCGACCTGACATTCAAGGCATACGCGCGCTCGCCGTCCTGCTCGTGGTCATCTATCACGCCGGTGGACCCATGCCCGGTGGCTTCGTCGGTGTCGACGTGTTCTTCGTCGTCTCCGGTTTCGTGATCGGCGGATCGCTGTTCGCCGAAGCCGATCGGACCGGGCAGATCTCACTCGGCAACTTCTACCGCCGTCGGATCCGCCGCCTCCTCCCGGCACTCTCGGCAACGGTGGCCATCACGCTCCTGCTGGCCATGGTCCTGACCAGCCCACTCGGGCCGCAGTCCACCGCCGCCGGGACCGGCATCGCTGCGCTCCTCTTCTCATCGAACTACTACCTCGCCACGAACGGGGGCGGCTATTTCGAAGTCGAGGCCGAGGCCAACCCGCTCTTGCACCTGTGGTCGCTGTCGGTCGAGGAGCAGTTCTACTTCCTGCTTCCGGCGATCGTCGCCGCCACCTGGTGGATCGCCCGAAGCCAGTGGCTCAGTCGACGGTGGCGGCTCGACCCACGGGCCGTGGTCGCCGTCGTCCTCGTCGCCGGATCCATCGTTTCGCTTGCGCTGTCGATCCTGCTCAGCAACGGGAACGGCCTCGGCGTCCTCGGGGCACCGGAACGGATGGCCTTCTACAGCACGCCCACTCGCATCTGGGAGTTCACCGCCGGTGTCCTGCTCGCGCTCGCCGGTTCGCAACTCATCGTTCGCGGCCACTTCGCCACGGCAGCCTCGGCCCTCGGCCTGGTCGCCATCGGCCTCGCCACGTTCACCTTCGATGGCCTCACCGTGTTTCCTGGCTCGGCGGCGCTCGTTCCGGTCATCGGCACCGTCGCGTTGATTCTCTCCGACGACCCCAGCGGCCCGATCCAGCGGGTGCTGTCGAGCGCTCCGGCAACGTGGCTCGGCGACCGCTCCTACAGCTGGTACCTCTGGCACTGGCCACTCATCGTCTTCGCCGGAGGGCTCTGGCCTTCGACTTCCTCGCCGTTCCCGATCGCGGCGGCCATTTCCATCGTGCCGGCGATGCTGTCCTACGACTACATCGAGGAGCCGATTCGGCGAGGTCGAGCGCTCCCCACCTGGGGCGCCCCAAGACTCCTCGCAACCGCCACGGTGGTACCCATCCTCATCGGCCTCTTCGTGCAGCAGGGCGCCGACCGCAACTGGGGCCTCGACGTTCCCGCTGGCTGGGGAGCCGAGGGCATCGCCGCCGAGGCCGGCTGTCGAGACAGTGACGCCGTGTGGAACGAGGAATCGTGCACATTCGGCGTCGACGATGCCAAGGGGACCATCTTCCTCGTTGGTGACTCCCACGCCGGTGCTGCGGCCGACGGCGTGATCGCTGCCGGGAACGCACTCGGCTATGACGTTGCCGTCTGGTATCGAACCTCGTGCCCCATCCAGACCCGCGTGCCTGCCTCGCTCCCCGACTGCGCCGAGTGGCAGCAAGCGGCGGTCGAGACCATCACCGAGCGCTCGCCGGAACTCGTGATCATCGCCAACCGCTCGACGCTCTACACGCTCCCTTCGTACCCCGATGGCGACATCGGCCGCGTCATCGCCCACCGCGAAGGTGATGCCGCAAGCGGGCAGTCCGACGCCATCGGCGTGTGGTCGCGCGGTCTTCAGGAACTGACTGCCGACTTCACCGACGCCGGCAGCCGTGTGCTGTTCATGGCGGTCGTGCCGGAGTATGACCAGGATCCTCGACAGATGCTCTCGCTGCTCCGCAACAGCCCGACGCCACCCGAGATCGAGGTCATGGGATCAGTGCAGGATCGCCGCGGTGCCGTCGTCGACGCCGAGGCCGACATTGCCGCCGGCTCCGGCCTCGTCACGGTGTTCGACCCGGCCGGAACCTTGTGCGGCAGCGACATCTGTACCCCGGTCGCCGACGGAACCTGGCTCTATTCCGACGCCCACCACCTCAACCCCGAGGGCAGCCGGTCGCTCGAGTCGGCGTGGGAAACCGCGATCACCGAAGCCCTGAACTGATTCGCCGTCGCGACCCGCGGACGAGCTGGTGCAGAACCGAGCGGCTACTCCAGGGCATCGGCCAGACGGTCGAGGGTGGCACGCATCCCGGCCTCATTGTGGCTGGCGCGATCAGCCACGCCGGAGATCGCTGCGCTCTGTTCGAAGAAGGACTCAGGACGATGATCCTGCCAGTGTTCGGTCACTCGACAGCCACCCTCGATCGGCTCGATCGAATAGCCCCAACTGGCGAACACGAAGCCGCGCGACTCACAGTCGAAGAAGAACCGTTCGTCTCGTTCCAGCTCGACGATCTTGGCTTCGGTCGTCCACTCCTTGTCGCCGTTGCGGTTGTGACCGGTGAACATGGCCCCGAGCGCCGGCTCGGAGAACCCATCATTCCATTCGGCGAGGTGGGTCTCGGGTGACCACTCCCCCATGCGGGTGATGTCGGTCAACGCGGCGAAGACGGCAGCAGGCGGGGCAGCGATATCACGGGAAACAGAGAGATCAGGAGTCATGGAGCCCGACCCTAGGGCATCGCAAGCAGCTCGGTCGATGAGACGACGCCGGCACGGGTCGGTCTCAGTCTTCGGTCACCACACCGTCGGCAACGGCGAGTGATCGAGTGCAGCTGATGGCGTCACGGAAGGCTCGATCGTGGGAGACGATCAAGGCGGTGCCGGTGAACTTGGCGAGGGCCTGTTCGAGTTGTTCGATGGCGGGGAGGTCGAGGTGGTTGGTCGGCTCGTCGAGGACGAGCGTGTTGACCCCCGAGGCCTGGAACACCGCCAGCAGCGCTCGCGTGCGCTCCCCCGGTGACAACTCGCTGGTGGGACGCTTGACGTGGTCGGATCCAAGTCCGAACTTGGCAAGCGTCGAGCGGGCTTCGGCGATGGTGGTGCCCGTCGCCTCGATGAAGCCGACGATGAGCTCGGTTGCCGCGTCGAATCGGGTCCGCTGTTGGTCGATGCGCCCGACGACCACGGACCGGCCGAGACGATGGGTTCCGGCGATGGGGGCCCGTTCACCGAGCAGGGCCGAGAGCAGCGTGCTCTTGCCTGCGCCGTTGGGGCCGGAGATGAGCACTCGGTCACCGGCGTTGATCTCGAGGGTGACCGGGCCGAGCCGGAACGCACCCTGGGCGACGACGGCGTCGCGGAGTTCGGCAACGAGATCGCCCGACCGCTCGACCTGGCCGATCTCGAACTGGAGCTGCCACGGTTCCCACGGCTTGTCGACGACCTCGAGCCGTTCGATGGCCTTCTCGGTACGCCGAGCCCGAGCGGCCAGTTGCTCGGTGCGCTCCATCTTCGCCTTGCGCTGGACTTTGTCGTTGTCCTTCGGGTTCTTCTTGGCCTTGGCAACGCCCGACGTGGCCCAGTCGCGTTCGGTGCGAGCTCGCTCGCCGAGCTGGGAACGCTGCCCGACGTACTGGTCGTACTGCTCCTCGGCGTGACGCCTGGCGACGTCGCGAGCCTCGAGGTATCCCTGCCAGCCACCGCCGTAGACGCTGGCGGTCAAGGTGTGCGGGTCGAGCTCCACCACCGAGGAGATCACCCGGTCGAGGAAGCGTCGATCGTGCGAAACGAGGACGACGGGCCGATCGATGCCGAGCAGGAAGGTCTCGAGCTGATCGAGCCCAGCGATGTCGAGGTCGTTGGTCGGCTCGTCGAGCAACACGATGTCGAACTGGGAGACGAGGATGATGGCGAGACCGACTCGGGCCTGCTCGCCTCCCGAAAGCGTGGCGGCCTCCTGTTCCAGCGCACTCGATCGAAGCCCGATCCGGTCGAGCGTGGCGGCGAGCCGCTGGTCGAGATCGGCGGCACCGAGCCGCAGCCAGCGGTCGAGGGCCAGGTCGTATCGGTCGGCGGCGTCCGGGGCCGAAGTGGCCAGGTCGGCGGTGGCCGCATCGAGCTCTCGCTGCGCGGCGGCCACGCCGGTTCGATCGGCGACGATGTCGATCACGGTCACCCCGGCCGCGGGCGCAAGCTCCTGGGCCAGGAGGCCGATCGTCGCCGAGTCGGGGATCAACGACACGCGACCTCGAGTGGGTGAGAGCTGGCCGGTGGCCAGACGCAACAAGGTCGACTTGCCGGCACCGTTCGGACCGACGAGACCCACTCGATCGCCGGCGCCCACCGTGAGCGTCAAACCGTCGAGAACGGTGGCGCCGCCCCGATCGAATCCCAGGTCGGTCAGGTGGAGCTGGGCAGTCACGGGACCACTGTGCCACGCCGATCAGGCAAACGCCGGGGATATCGGGGACCGTTGCCGCTGCCCACGCCCGGGCGCGTATCGCTACGATACCGAAGCGATATGGGCCGTCCTCTGAGTGAAGCAGCACGAGACAAAGCACGAGCGGCGGCCTTCGAGGTCATCGCCACCTCGGGTGTTGCCGGGTTCACCGTCGACGCCGTCGCGAAGCGATCCGGCGTCGCGAAGTCCACGATCTATCGACACTGGGATTCGGCGAACGCCCTGTTGATCGACACGATCGATTGCATGGTCGTCCCGTTCCCCACGCCTGACACGGGCTCGATGGCCGGCGACCTCCAGTCGTTTCTCGACGTGCTGACCCCCATGTTCGACGACCCGACGATGATTCGCACGATGCTCGGCACGATGGCGGCGGCGGCGTTCGACGAAGAGCTGGGTCGGATTCATCAGGAGCTGATCACCGAACGCAAGCGACCGATCCGCGAGATGATCGAACGAGCGCAAGCACGGGGTGAGATCCGAGACGATGTGCCGATCGAAACCATCATCGACATGATCGAGGGGCCCTTCTTGGCCCGCTTCCTGCTTCGCCGCAGTGAGCGCAACGCCGGCGACGAGCGACTGATGGTCGAGCTGATCATGAATTCGCTGCGCAGACACGACGCCGGCTGAGCTACAGCAACGACAACCACGGCGAAGTGGCGTGGGAGGGGGATTTCCACCAAGATCTCTCGGGCACCAGTCCACCGGGAACCCCACAGAGAATGAGGTAGCAACCATGCGCGCATGGCAAGTGACCGAGCTTGGCGAACCGACCGAGGTACTCCAGCTCGTCGAGGTCGACGACCCCACCCCGCGTGCCGGCAACGTGGTCGTCGACGTGAAGGCGTGCGGGCTCAAGTTCCCCGACCTGCTCCAGATTCGCGGTGGCTACCAGGTCAAACCCAAACTGCCGTTCACGCCCGGAGGCGAGATCGCCGGCGTCGTGTCGTCGGTCGGCGACGGTGTCACCTCGGTGACAGTCGGCGATCGTGTGCTGGTCATGGGCAACGGTGGCCTGGCCGAGAAGGCCGAGTTCCCGGCCGCGGCCTGCTTCCCCATCCCCGACGCGATGAGCTTCGAACACGCGGCCTGCCTGCTCACCAACTACGGCACGACCGTCTTCGCGCTCGATGAGCGAGCCCACCTGAAGCCGGGCGAGACGATGCTCGTCACCGCAGCAGCCGGCGGCGTCGGCTCGTCGGCCATCCAGGTCGGCAAGGCCATGGGGGCCAATGTGATCGGTCTGGCCGGCGGACCCGACAAGGTCAAGACCGTGCTCGACCTCGGTGCCGATGCCGCATTCGATTACAAGGAAGTCGATGTGGTCGAGGCCGTCCGGGCCGCGACCGACGGTCGCGGTGTCGACGTCTGCTACGAAGCCGTGGGCGGCGACATCTTCGATCAGGTGCGGCGCACGATGGCGTGGGACGGTCGTCTGCTCGTCATCGGCTTCACCAGCGGACGTATTCCCGACGCACCGGCGAACCACATCCTCCTCAAGAACTACTCGATCGTCGGTGTCCACTGGGGTGCCAGCCTCGACCGAGACCCCGGGGCGTTGCGCCGCGGCTGGGACCGCATCTGCGAGCTGTACGCAACGGGCCACATCGACCCGCTGATCGACGCCGTTCGCCCGCTCGATGAGGCCGTCGAAGCCCTCGACGACCTCGACAACCGCCGCACCAAGGGCAAGGTCGTGATCGCACCATGAGCGGCACCGGGTCACACGACGAAGCCGCCGATCAGCTCACCGAACAGCCGCTCGACCTGTTCGACCTGAGCGGCAAGGTGGCGGTCGTGACCGGCGGCAGCCGCGGTCTCGGGCGCCAGATGGTTCGGGCGTTCGCCCGCTGCGGCGCCGATGTGGTGATCGCCAGCAGGAAGATCCCTGCCTGTGAATTGCTCGCCACCGAGATCGAGAGCACCACCGGACGACGAGCGCTTCCGGTCGCCTGCCACGTCGGCTACTGGGATCAGTGCGACGCGCTCATCGACCAGGTCTACGAGGAATTCGGGCGCTGCGACGTGCTGGTCAACAACGCCGGACTGTCGCCCCTCTACGACTCCCTCGCCAACGTCACCGAAGCGCTCTACGACAAGGTGCTCGAGGTCAATCTGAAGGGCCCGTTCCGCCTCATGGCGGCAGCGGGCAAGCGCATGGCCGACAGCGGTACGGGTGGTTCGATCATCAACGTCAGCTCGATCGCTGCCGTCCAGCCGACCCCGGCGGAGGCGGCCTATGGAGCGGCCAAGGCGGGGCTCAATGCGCTGAGCGTTGCCTTTGCCCGGGAGTACGCCCCGAGCGTGCGAGTCAACACGATCATGCCCGGTCCCTTCCTCACCGACATCGCCGATGCCTGGGACCTCGATGCCTTCGCCAAGCGGGCCGAGGCCACCATCCCCCTCCGCCGCGGTGGTCTGCCGCACGAAGTCGTCGGGGCGGCGCTCTACCTCGCCTCGGACGCATCGAGCTACACGACGGGCTCGGTGATCAAGATCGACGGGGGCATGGCGTACTGACCCTGGGGCCCGAGGGCCGGCTCAGCTGGGAACGGGTGCGTCGTCAGGGAAGTCCGCTGGATCGAAATCGTCGAGCGAAGCGGACGGCTCGGACTTGGTGAAGGTCATGTCGACCGGACCGGCATCGGTCGCCGGCGTGGTCCGGGTGATGTCGGCATCGATCCGAGCCGAGGGCGCTTCGGGTGGCGAGGCCGAAACGACGATGTCGGCGTCGTGGAGCGACGCACCCCCGTCGACGGTCGGCGCCTCATGGTGCGTCGGAGCCGGTGCCGGTTCGTAGGTGGCAATCGGCTCGTACGCCGGCGCCGTTCGCGACGGCACGACCGGTCGGCGGTCCACCGCATCGGTCTCCGCGAGGATGTCGGCCAGCGCCCGCTGCCGTGCCGGTGTCGCCTTGGCCTTCTTGCGTCGGAAGCGAGCGAACCGCTGGGGCCGCGCCCGTTCGGGTCGATCCGGTGTGCGCACACGCACCCGTCCCAGAACCGCAGTGGCCGAGATGTCGAGGCGGGGCAGCATCGTGCCCGCCAGATCGACACCCGGTTCGTCGCTGGGCGGTGCATCCTCCTCACCGGAGACGTCCGAGGAGGCCCCGGCGAGGAAGGTCGAACCTTCGAGCGTCACCCTCGTGCCGACGGGAACGAGCAGTTCGACCGACCCGAGGAAACACGAGATCGAGATCTCCACGTCGGTTTCGCCCATCGGTCGCGCCAGTCTCAGGTCGAAGAACGACTTGCCGAGCACGGTCGTGATGTCCACTTCGTGGGCGAGGTCCCAACGATGCTCACGCCGCGAGGAGCCCAGCACGGTCCGCACCGTGGTGTTGTGGATCTCCTCGTCATCGGCCACAGCGGTCGTCTCCTCGGTTTCGCAGGTCCCTGACAGCTTCGGCCGACCTTCGCCGATCTATGAGCCGAGCACCGCTGCCGTTGTCTCCGAGGCCCGTCGTTCCTATCGTTGTCGACTCACCCAGAGCCGAGGAGCTGCCCACATGAACGACGCCCGCACCGCAAACGACGGCGACGCCGTCGCCGTCCACTACACCGGAACGCTCGACGATGGCAGCCAGTTCGACTCCTCCGCCGGCCGCGAACCGCTCGAGTTCGTGGTTGGCTCGGGCCAGGTGATCAGTGGGTTCGATCAAGCGGTCCGAGGACTCAGCGTCGGTGAGTCCCGCACCGTGCGCATGGAGGCGGCCGATGCCTACGGCGAGCGCCGCGACGACATGATCATCACGGTCCCGGCCGAACAGGCCCCTCCCGGCATCAAGGTCGGCGATCAGGTGTCGGCGGGCAACATGCCGGCCGAGATCATCGCCGTCGACGAGAGCTCCGTCACGATCGACGCCAACCATCGGTTGGCCGGTCAGGCGCTCACGTTCGACGTCGAGCTCGTGTCGTTCGGCTGATCGACACCACCGTGCCTCGCCACATCCTGACGCTCACCTGCCCTGATCGTCCGGGCATCGTCCACACGGTCTGCTCGGCGTTGCTCGAGGTCGACGGAAACATCGTCGAGAACGCCCAGTTCGGCGACCCGCTCTCCGGCACGTTCTGCATGCGCACGGTGTTCGACGCGGCGAGCGACGACTCCGACGCAATCGCCGCGTTGCTCGAGGACCGGCTGGTCGGCTATCAGGCGAAGCTGTCACTGCGACCGCTCGACCACCGGCCGCGAGTGCTCATCATGGTCTCGAAGTACGACCACTGCCTGGTCGATCTGCTCTACCAGTGGCGAACCGGCGAGCTCGCGGTCGATCTGCCGATCATCGTGTCGAACCATCCCGACCTCGCACCGCTCGCCGAGCGCGAGGGGATCCCCTTCGTTCATCTGCCGATCAGCCCCGCCACCAAGGCCCAGCAGGAGGCGGCCTTGCTGGCGCTGGTGGTGGAACACCAGATCGACCTCGTGGTCCTGGCTCGCTACATGCAGATCCTGAGCGACGACCTCACCACCGAGCTCGCCGGTCGGGCGATCAACATCCATCACTCGTTCCTGCCGGGTTTCAAAGGCGCCAGACCCTACCACCAGGCGTTCGAGCGGGGGGTCAAGATCGTCGGGGCCACCGCCCACTTCGTCACGGCCGAACTCGACGAGGGACCGATCATCGAACAAGACGTCGTGCGGGTCACCCACGCGGACACACCGGCAATGCTGACCCGGCTGGGCCAGGACGTGGAGCGCCGGGTTCTGTCCCGAGCGGTTCGTTACTGGGCCGAAGACCGTATTCTGACCGTTGGGAATCGGACCATCGTCTTTCCCTGACGCCCCGAGACCGCCCCGACGACGAGGACCCAGCGATGAGCAACGACGTAGCCACTCCCGACCGCCCGATCGAGCACACACCGGGCGGTGCGGTACTGCTCGACGGCAATCGCCTCCGAGACGAGACGGTGCTCGAACTGGCCGCCACGATCGCCGCGGCCGGCAACCCACCGGTGTGCTTGACCACCGTGCTGGTCGGCGACGACAAGCCGAGCCAGATCTACGTGCGCATGAAGCATCGCAAGGCCGAAGAGGCCGGCATGGTGTCTCGTCACGTCGGGCTGCCCCAAGACGCAACCCAAGCGCAGGTGGAGGAGGCCGTCGCCGAACTGGTCGCCGATTCCGGCGTCCACGGGATCCTCTGCCAGCTTCCCATGCCGGCACACCTCGACCCCGAGCCGGTGCTGGCCATGCTCCCGGCCGAGAAAGACGTCGACGGCCTCACCACCCAGTCACTGGGTCGCCTGGTGCGCAATCTGCCCGGTCACGTCCCGGCCACCCCGCTCGGTGTGCTCCGGCTCCTCCAGCGCTACGGCGTCGAGACGGTCGGCAAACGGGCCGTGGTGATCGGTCGATCCACGCTCGTCGGTCTCCCGATGCAGTTGCTCTTCGCTCGACGTGGCATCGACGCCACGGCCACCCTGGCCCACTCCCGCACCACCGACATGATCGAGGTGTGTCGCGAAGCCGACATCATCGTCGCCGCCGCCGGGAGTGCCCGAATGATCACGTCGGCCCACGTCAAGCCGGGCGCGGCCGTGATCGATGTCGGGGTCTCTCGCACCGAAGCCGGCATCGTCGGCGACGTCGACTTCGATGCCGTCCAGGCAATTGCCGGAGCCATCACGCCGATGCCGGGCGGCACCGGTCCGATGACCATCGCGTGCGTGCTCGAGAACACGCTCGCCGCCGCGCGCATGCTCGGCGCGTTTCCTACCTGAGCGCCCTCGAACGGAGCGGCTCGGTCTCAGGTGTAGAAGGGGTTCTCACCTGCCGAGTGATCGGTGGCATCGAGCACTTCGCTGATCTCGGGCAGAGCATCCATGAGCATGGTCTTGATGCCCTCTTGCAGCGTCATGGCACTGGCTGCGCACCCCTGACAACCGCCGCCCATGGTGACGTAGACCTTCGTGTCGTCGACGCCGGCCAGGCTGGCGTAGCCGCCGTGGGACGCCAGTGCCGGGTTGATCGCCTGGTCGAGGACGGCCTGGACCTTCTGCGGCAGCTCACCCTCGAGTTCGAGGTCGAGTCCGGCCAGTGGATTCGGCTGATTCGGATTGCGGATGACGAGCCCGCCGGCGCCGGCGTTCGCCGGGACGTCGAGGATGGAGCCCTGCATGTTGTCGACCGAGTTCGCCGGGATGATGACGGTGAGCTCGCCGTGTGCACCTTGGTGATAGATCGCGTCGTCGGCAGCGGCTTCGCTGATGGCAACCAGTTCGAGTGCGTATTGGTACTCGGTCATGTTCGAGCCGGTGATCTCGACTCGCAGCGCCGTGCCCGCAGGATCATCTTCAGACGCCCGAACCTCGAGGACCGTCGCCAGTGCCTCTTCACTCACCGCCAGAATGGGGGTTTCGATGTTCGTGGGATCGAGATCGGTGCTGCTCAAGGTCTTGTGCTCCTCAGGGGCCGGTCGTGACCGTACTCAACCACGATAACGATGGATCATTCCCATCCCCCGATCCGGCGATGGGATGATCGACCGGTCATCCGCCGGAGAGCAGCACCCGCTCACCACCGACGATGTCGATCTCGAACACCTCGGGACCGATTTCGAGGTCGCAATCGGTCGTCCGGAAGTCGTAGCGATCGGGTGGAAGCTGGAGCACGACCTCTTCACCCGGTGCGATCGTCTGCTCCGGGCCGAGGTCGTCGGTGCCCCACCCGAGCGCAACCGTCGGGGTGATGTAGAGGTAGCAGACGCCGCTGGGCGTGTCGTTGACGACCGTGAAGTCGACCGGTGGCGGTCCGCCGACGCGGATGGTGTCGTCGGCCATGACTTCCGCCTGGATGTTCAACTGGAGCTCGTAGAGCCCGTCGGGCACACCATCGACGTCGCCGGTCGCACACACCCACCAGCTCCCTTCCGGTCCACCGATCCACTCGGCCTCGATGAAGGAGCTGATTTCGGCCAATTCGCCTTCGTAGAACCAGAGCGCATCCCAGATGGTCCCGTCGACCATGCCTTCGTAGTCGAACACGGCGCAGACCTGGGAGGCACCCGATGGCAGATACGTGACCTCATCGACCGGACCGGTGGCTTCGTCGACGTCGGAGGTCATGACGAGGCCGAAGAAGACGCCTTCGGTGCTGAAATCCACCGGCGGGGCTTCCTGCTGCACCGGCACCCGGGCAGCAGCGGCCTCGATGAGGTCGACGGCGAGGTTCACCGGCCGGATGCCGTTGATGAAGCCACCGATCGGGATGCACGAGTCGAGTTCGTCGACGAATCCGTCGCCATTGGTGTCGGTGACCACACGGCAGTCGGCGACATCGAGATTGGCACCACCGGAGGCCTGCGTCGGGATGCCGATCATCTCGAACTCGTCGTTGATGGCGAGGCCGCCACTGTTCCCACCCGAGATGGTGGCGTCGGTCTTGATGAACGCTCGCTCGGCGATACCCGCTTCGGCGGTGAACCCCGAGACCGATCCGCTGGTGAAGGTGATGGTGTCACCACCCAGTGACGGGTATCCGAGGATGCGAATGCGATCACCGAGGCCGACGGCATCGGAGTCGCCGATCGTGATGGCGGCAAGATCCGATACCTGGATCGGATTGCCATCGAGGTCGTAGGCCACGCCGACGACGGCGATGTCGAGCGCCCGGTCGAGCGCGTACACCTCGGCCAGGTAGCGAACCTCCGGTGCCGAGTCGGCCGATGAGGTGATCGCGATCTGCAACGAGTCGTAGCTGCAATCGCCGAACTTCTCGACGACGTGGGCATTGGTGACGATCAGGCCGTCGCTGCTGACGATGGTGCCCGATCCTTGACACACGGGAACGCCGTTGACCGCCGGGAAGATCTGCACGACCGAGGTGGCGACCAGATCGGTGGTGACGGGATCGGGGAGATCGGCAGTCGTGGTGGTTTCCTCGACACTCGAGGTCTCGGTGGTCGTCGAGCCGACGGTGGTGGTGGTCTCCTGCCCGGCGATGACCCCGGTGTCGGGATCGTCGCCGCCGCCCCGAAGCGCGAAGAACCCGCCGACGCCGAGGATGAGGGCACCGACGAGACCGCCGATCACCAACCACATCCCTCGTCCACCACCGGACTCACCGGCAGGTGGGAGACCGCCACCGGCGCCACCGCCACCGCCGTAGCTCGGCGGCTGGAACGGGGGCGGTCCCCCACCCGCGCCGGCGGGGGGATAGCTGGATGGTGGCGCTTCGCCGCCGGGCGGAGCGGGATAGCCGGACGGCGGGTAGTCGATCCGTTGGGTCGGCGGTGCGTACTGAGGAGTCGGGGGCGGCTGATACCCGGGCGGGGCCTGAGGGCTCGGCGCCGCCGGCGGTGCTTGCGGGGTGGGTGGCACGGGCGAAGGCGGTTCGCCTCCGGGACGCGCCGGCCGCTGGGGCACCGCTGGGTCAGAACCGTGCGGGTTCGATTCGGTCATGATGCTCCCTCGGGCGACGCCAACTGAACCTTGAGGTTACTCGGTGGAGCTCCCGGCCATCAGCTCCCGACGGTGGCAACCAGCGCAGATGGTCGTCGACGCCAGGAGCCATCGGTGCCGATGACCATGACGGCGAGCAGAGCGACTGCCGCCAGTCCGAACGAACGGAGACTGCTGTTGTCGAGTACGACGGTGCCCAGATGCGGCCCCATGGGAAGCACGACGAACGCCGCCCCGATGCACCCCCACATGTAGGCACGGTTCTCCTTGCCCGCCGACGATGCAGCCCACAGCATGAGTCCCCAGGTGAAGTACCACGGTTGGGTGGTTGGATGCAGCAGGGCGAAGACCAGCAGGGCGATCGCCAGGGCTTCGGGCGTGTGTGAACGCCGCACGAGCAGCCAGGCGCCGGCGAGGCCGGCGATGGCCAGACCCCCGAGCCGGAACCCCTCCAGTACTTCGTCGCCGTGGATCCCTGCGCTGGCCTGCACCGCACCACCGGCGAGTCGGGTGAGGCTGAGATAGGCGTCGACGGGACGAGCGCCGGTGATGGCATCGACCCAGCCCCACCCCCAGCCGGTGAAATGACCGGCCAGGGCAATGACGGCGAACGCCTCGATCGCAGCGAGCGCGGCGCGGCGAGCGCGGACGCGCAAGGGATTCGCCTCGATGATCCACGGCCATGCGAGGAAGGCCACCCCGAAGAAGGCAGGCATCTTGATGGAGGCTGCGAACGCACAGAGACCGATCCCGAGAAGCCGCAGGTGTGGTCGACGACCGACGGCGACCCCGCCGACGAGGAAGGCGAGCATCAGCGATTCGTTGTGCGCGCCCGAAACGAGGTGGAGGAGCACGAGTGGATTGGCCATGGTCAGCACGATCGCGTCGACCGGATCGCGCCCGAGCCCCTTGGCGATGTCGTAGACGGCGAGCCCGGTGACGAGCAGCCCGAGCACCGCAATCGCCCGGAAGACCATCACGACGACCACCAGATCGGTGGTCGCCCGACTGACGCCCGACGACACCGCGACGAAGACGGGACCGTACAGCACCGGCGCATCGAGATAGATCGGGTCGACCGGGGCGAGGACGGGATCATCACCGAGGGCCGACGGCCCTTGGACGTACGGATCGAACCCCTCGTCGGCGAGCTTGCCCTGCGCGGCGTAGGCGTAGACGTCGCGACTCCCGAGCGGCGGACCGGCCAGCAGCGGCAGGGCCCAGATCACGATCACCACGGCGATGGCGCTCACGGATGCACCGCTGCGTCGCACGTCTCGCCGGAGCCGAAGCCAGCCTCTCGCCAACAGGATCAGACCGGAATAGAACACGACGAGCGCAACGAGTACATCGACCGAGGGACGGACCGGAACCGTCGGCACCGACCACCAGCGTCCGCCTCCGAGGTGCGTCGACGCGCCAGAGAGCGCTCCGCCGACCACGAGGGTGAGCGTTCCGAGCAGTCCCAGCAGTGTCGCTGGCAGCAGTGGATGAGTGCGGCGGGTTTCGATGCCCGAAGTGTAGGGACCGGAGGCGGCGGTGTCGTGAACACCGCCTGGTCAGCCCACGCAGTCGGTCCGCCCGCGCAGCAATCGACACCGAGTGTCCTTTTCCCTTGCTTTTTACGGTTGTTTACGCTTGACTGCGTTCATTGCCGGTCAAGCGATCGGTCGGCAAACCCCGGCGAGCAGATCGCTCGCACGACGAACAAGGAGAACCCACCATGACCATCCTCGGCGCACAGCTCGACGACCTCACCCGCCTCAGCCAGCGACTGACCACCACCGCCGGCGACGTCAGTGGCTCACGAGACGGTGCCATCCGCACCACCACGCAGGTGGTGACCGGCGTGCAGGAAGCAGCTCAGGCGGCCCTCGAGCAGATCATGACCCACATGGATCAGCTCGGTCAGTCGGTGTCGGCCTCGGTGGCCGAGGCCGGCGCCACCAACTGGACCGGTGGCAACGCCGACCGGTTCCGCGATGGCGCAGCAACCTTCCAGACCTCGATGCAGGCCGCCCAGAACGCAACCACCGACACCTTCAGCCAGTTTCGGGCGACCATCGCCTCACTGTCGGAGACACTCGATGCGTACGCCGCCAGCCTCGGGAGCCGGCTGAGCGATGCCGAACAATCCGTCCAGCAGATGTCGCAGGCAGTGGAACACCAACGCTCGAACCTCGACTCGGTGATGAACACCGGACTGAGCTTCGGCTGACATGCCGAGCGCATCCGACTTCGACGCGGCGGCGGAACTGCTCACCCAGGCGGCGGCCGATGTCGCCGTGTGGGCCGCCGGCACCCGCGCACGTTTCGGTCCGAACACCCTCGCCGGGGGAGCGCTCACTGCGGTCTGCCTCCAGGCGGTCGACGCGGCGGAGCACCTCGCGACGTCGACCGCCGAGGTCCTACAGGAGCGGTCCGACCTGTGTCGACAACGTGCCGCCGCAGTGCGGGCCTACGAGTCGGCGCTCGGCGAGTACCACCGTGCGACCGACGAGTGGCGAGCCATCGTCAGCGACCTGCCGCCGGGCGTCGAACCGCCTGCCTCGCCTCGCCGGCCTTCGAAGCCGGCCTATGCCCCATGAGAACCTCCTGAGCGAAGACGAAAGCACCTCCATGCCCGACTACCTCTTCATCGACACCACCAATGCCCGTACTGCGGCAACGCAGTTGCAGTGCATGGCAACGACCGGCGCCGACCACGCCGCCGGCGTTCGTCGTGCCTGCGCACTCGCCGATCTGGCCGACACCACGAGCGCCCGACTCGAGACGGTGGCCGAGGCCCTTGCCGACCTCGCACGGGTGTTGCACGAACGCAGCGATGCCGCCGACGCCGGCGGGCTCCTCCCCTACCGATCGACCGGCGTCGCCTTGGCGAACATCGCCGAGTCGCTCCATGGCCACACGGCGCCGACCGTCGAGGAGCTCTTCCCGACGACCGGACCTCGCACCACCCAGACAAGGGCCGATCCTCAGCCCGACCCGCAGTGCTCGGTCGACGACCAATCGTCGTTTCCGTGGGACGGCCTCCTCGACCCGCTGTTGCCGATCATGGAGCCCCTCATCGATCAACCGATCATGCCGCACGCCTGGTGGGAGGTGGCCGGGTCGGGAGCACAGCGGGCGTGGGACGTGGTCGACGCCGCAGGGCACGAAGTCGAAGCCCAGCTCGCCGATCTCGACTGGTCGGTGGCGGGACGCTTCGCTGACCGGGTCGAGGAGGCAGCCACCGACCCACGGGTGGTCGCCGGCACGTTGGTCGGCGTCCCGGCACTTCCGCTCGAGGTCGCCAGTCACTACGGGATCGTGGGCGTGAGCTCGATGGGCTACGGGGTCGCCTACAGCCGAGCGGGCGACGGTGAGCGTCGCCTCGGCCTTTCCGTTCCGGTCGGGCGCCCATCGCCCCAGCAGCTGCTTCCCACGATCAGCTTCACACCGACGAACCGTGTCCCCCAGGACGGCTTCAGCGTCAGCGCCTACTACTGCGACGTCGTGTGCGCCGGTGCGGTGGTGAACGACGATGGCACCCTCGTGCCCTCCGCCGCCCTCGGCCCACCTGGCGCGAAGGCCGGTGCCACCTACACCGATTGGATGGATGCCTGGCCGGGAGATGACTGACGATGTCGCTCGAGCGGCACATCGTTCAAGCGGCACGATCGGTGGCGATGTGGAGGATCGTCGCACGGCCGCGGTCGAGCAACACCGAACGGCCGGGCGGTTGCCGGCTCAGATCGGGGATGACGACCCGCACGGCCTCGGCGTCGAGACGACTCGGGTTGATCAGCAACACGACCGCATCGCCCATCATCGGGGCGAGCCAGCTCCCGAAGGCCCGAGCGGTCGTCGGCGAGGCGCTGAGGACCACCGGCCGTCCGATCGAGTCAGCCTCGGCCAGTCGCTCGGCGACGTCGGCGTTGGCCAGCCGGTCGGCATCGTCGATCAGCTCGACTCGATCGCCGGCGCCGAGTCGGGCAAGGCCGGCGGCAACGGCGGCGACGGCGGTCGAACGGCCGCTTCCGGGACGGCCGAGCACGACGAATCGCTGCCGAGCGGTGAGTTCGACGAACACCGGCGCCAGGTCCTCGTCGAAACCGATCGGCACCGACCAGCTCCCGTCGTCGCCATGACCATCAGGAAGCAGCGTCAGCGGCATGTGCTCGGCGAGCACCTGAATCGGCGAGGGTGGCTCTTCCGGGCGAGACCACGCCGCCACTCGGGCCAGACCATGATCCGACAACTCGGCAATGACCCCGTGCAGCCGAGACTCCACGTCATAGACCGCGGCACCGCCCGCCGGCAGCTTCGTCGGATGCACGTCGAAGGCCAGACCGGCATTGGCATCGGCCAGGTGGTGCACGAGGCGTCGTCGTGCCGACGTCAGCACCTTCGATGGCACCTCGCGGTCCGACGTGACGCCGATGACCGGAACGATCGTGCTGTCGCCGAAGATCTGGGCCAGCTGATGGCCGGCATCGGGCCCGAGGGCGTCACCGAGTGCGTCGGCAATGGGACCCCAACGGTTGATGACGACCACCATCGCCGCGCGTTGCCGGTCGGCCCATCCCCTTCGGCGACGATCGATCACCGTCAGAGCCCGTGCCAGGCGCTCGGGCTGGCGGTGGGGAATCACGTCGGCCACCGAGCGGAGAACACCGAGGCGGTCCAGCGTCCCGCCCCCACCATCGAGGATGACCACGTCGAGGTCGGGGTGGTCGAGCGCAAGCGAGGCAACGACGGTGCTGAGCGTGCTTGCCACTCGGTCGGGGTCGGCCGCGGCGACCACCAGACCGCCATCGCTCGGCGACCAGATGAGGGGGAGTTGGGCCCGGCGATCCGGGTCATCGAGGACACCGAGCAGTGCTGCCTGCGTTGGATGGCCCGGGGCCGAGTCGTTGCCGATCGTCCACAAGCGATCGGCGGCGAGGGTCGGCGGCAGTGGTGGCAACCACGGTGCTCGCACCCGCTCGGGGTGGCACTGCGCCACCAGTTCGATCACGCGGTCGAGCCAGCGGTGTGCCTCGTCGTCGACCTTGGGCCGGGCCTCGAGCGTGAACGGTCGGGCTTCCAGCAGCGGAGCGCCGGCGAGGTAGGCGATCTGTGCGAAGCGCTGCCGCTCACCCCCCACGGTCACGATCGCTCGACCGGGGATGGACGGCAGCGACGCGGCATCGACGCGATCGATCACGTCGACCGAGTCGGCCCCGTCGCGCACTCGCAGGCAGATGCGCAGGTTCGTGTTCGTCCGGATCTCGGCGGTCACCACGCCGGCCGGGCGCTGGGTGGCGAGCACGAGATGGACACCGAGCGATCGGCCGCGCCGAGCGACGTCGACCAATCCATCGAGGAACTCCGGCAGCTCGTCGGCCAGTGCGGCGAATTCGTCGACGATGACCATCAGCCGGGGCGGTGCGGTGGCCGTCGGGCCGAGCGACGCGAGATCCGATGCACCGTGGTGGCGGAGCAGGAGCTCTCGATGCTGCAATTCTGCCCGCAGACTTCGAAGGGCGCGCCGCGCGTGTTCGGGCTCGAGATCGGTGACGACGGCGGCAACATGAGGCAGACCGGCAACGGCATCGAAGGCCCCACCACCCTTGAAGTCGATCAGGACGAACGACAGCCGGTCCGGCGAGTACGTCAGCGCCGCGCCGACGACGAGAGAACGCAGCAACTCGGACTTGCCCGAACCCGTGGTCCCAGCCACCAGGGCATGCGGGCCGTCGACGACGAAGTCCATCACGAGTGGACCATCGGCCGTGACACCGATCGGGACGAGCAACTCGTCGTTGCCGGCCTGGGCCCAACGGTTCCGGAGCGAAGCTTCGCTGCCGTCCGGATCATCGATCGGGCAGAGCTGAGCGAGCGGCGCCGAGTCGGGCAACGGGGCCACTCGCTCGGCGACCTCGGGATCGCTGAACGGAGCGAGAAAGCGGGCAAACTCCTCGGCCTCATCGGCGCCGAGCCTCCAGGCCCAACCACTTGCCCGCCCGTCGCTCGACCGGACGAACCCGTCCGCGGTGACCTCGACCACGTCGGCACACACTGCCGGCACCTCGTCGAGCCGACCGAGCCACAGCACTCGAGCGCTTTCGACGTGACCGCCGAGCAACCGAGCGAACACCCCCGTACCGGTCGGCACGACGCCGTCGACCACGACGAGGTGCTGGGACGTGCGATCTTCGGCCATGCGGCAGACGGCGTCGATGGCGTCGACGCCGACCGCCACGCGACCGAGGGCTGGCAACCAGCGGGTCCACTCCCAGTCGCTGAGACGATCGGACGTGGTCACGACGCTCACGACGAGGTCGGCCGGACCGTGACGAACGGCGGCCTCCAGGGTGATCCAACGGGCCAGGGCGAGAACCTCGGCCCGGTCCCCGGTGACACCCAGCCCACGGTCGATGTCGAGAACCAGTGGCACGTCTCGCAGCGTCAACGACTGCCCCTCGTCGGTCTGCACGTCGAGTTCGCCTCGCCCCACTGACAGGCCGAGCGCGCCGTCGATCGGGAGGCGGCGGGTCCAGGGGCGCAGGGTCGCGGTCGACACCAATCGGTCGAGCGTCCCCGGGCTGTTCACCCGGCGTTCGAGCCAGTCGGCGACGGCGAGCAACCACGTGGTCTCGGCGACGAAGACGGCCTGTTGATGCAACTCGAGCGCCTCGGCATGACGACGGCGGGTGCGTGGCATCATCATCCGTGGCCCGAGGGCTCGGCCCAGGGGGATCATCGCCGATGCCGCGCTCAGCATGGCGAACATCGGCGACCAGAGCACGGCCATCAGCCCGCTGAGGATCAGCATCGGCAGAACCGTGGCGAAGGGAATCGGCGGGGGTGGGTCTGGGTCGGGCGGCGGTTCGAGTCGTTCGGGGCCGACAGGACGCACCGGGGCCTGATGCGGAGGTCGCACGACCGAGAACCGGCCCCGATGGTCAGGTCGCCAACCGGCTTCGAGGTGGGCGCTCGCCGGCAACGACTCGTCGTCCCGGAACACCATCGCCCGGTGGAGGCCGACGTCGGCCAGCGACACGTCGTGCACGGCGCTCGGGGTGGCGAGCCCGAGCGCTCGGCGCAGCGATCCGAGCGTGTGTCGTGAGAGATCGGCTCCCGTCTCGACGGCAACTGCGCTCGAACCGGCCTCGTGCTCGACGATCAACTCCATGGTGGCCGAACGTACCGATGGCCGTTCCACGGGTCTGTGGGGACCGGTCCCCTAGTAGCGGAAGGGCATGCGAGCCCGTTCGCCGATTGCGTTCACCAGGTGGTCATGCTCGAAACGTCGTCGATCGCCTCGGCGATGCGATCGAGAATCGTGTCGATGATCTCGACCGACGTCGCGAAGTTCAATCGGGCGAAACCGGTGCCGTGCACCCCGAAGGTGGGGCCAGGTGAGAGCACCACCTTGGCCCGCTCGACCAAGACCTCGGCAGGATCGGGGCCAAGGCCGGCGGGGCGAAAGTCGAGCCAGGCGAGGTAGGTCGCTTCGGGAATCTGCCAGCGAACGCCGGGCAGATCGTCGGCGATCCGGCGAGCGACGTGGTCGCGCATCATGGTGAGGTGCGATCGCACCGCGTCGAGGTACGGCCGGCCCTCGGTCCACACTGCCAACGTGGCGGCCGAGCCGAACACGTTCAAGCCGCCGAGGATGTGCGATGGCAGAGCGGCGTAGGCCGCCTCGACGCCGGGATGTCCGAGGTGGGCGATGGCGCAGCGAACCCCGGCGAGGTTGAAGGACTTCGAGGCGCTTCCGACCGTGACGGTCCGGTCGGCCGCCGCCTCGGAGATCTGGGAGAAGACCAGATGCTCCTTGCCCGGATGGGTCAGCCCGGACCACACCTCGTCGGCGATCACGAGCAAGTCGTGCCGCTCGGCGACGGCGGCAATGGCTTCGAGTTCGCCGCGATCGAAGATCCGGCCCGTCGGATTATGCGGATTGCAGAGCAGGATGACCGTGGTGGTGTCGTCGATCACCGACTCGAGGCGCTCGGCATCGAGCCGCCAGCCACTGGCCTCGTCGAGGAGACAATCGACGACTCGGCGCCCTCCGCTCTCGACACCGGCGATGAACGGTGGGTAGATGGGCGTGAACAGCACCACGCCATCGCCTGGCTCGGTGTGGAGATGGAGCGTCATCTCGATTGCCTGCAGCACGTTGCTGAACGTCTGGAGCCGCTCGACGTCGGGCCGCCACCCATGCTCGGCATCCATGAAGCTCGCGAAGGCCTCGTTGAGGGCATCACCGGATCGAATGCCGTAGCCGAAGTCGCTGCGATCGACGAGGCGTTGGATGGCAGCAGTTGCTTCGGCCGGCGGGGTGATGTCGGTGTCGGCCACCCAGGCGGGCCAGTAGTCGGCGCCATCGCGAGCCCACTTGGCTCCCTGCAACGAACGTAGCCGCTCGAGCGAGATCGCCAGTTCGACCTTGCTCTCGGCCGACGTCGTCATCGCCAGGCCTGCCCGCCGCCGTGGACGTTGAGTTTCTCGCCGGTCACATAGGACGCTCGATCCGACAGGAAGAACCGCACCGCATTGGCGATGTCTTCTGGCTGGCAGACACGGGAGAACGGCATCGTCGCGTCGAGTTCGCGAATGTCGTCGATCCCCGCTGCTCCCTTGATGAGCCGCCGGCCCATGTCGGTCTCGACGAGGCCGGGGGCCACGATGTTCACGTGCACGCCGTGCGGGCGTTCTTCCTTGGCGAGGGTGAGGGCGAGTGACTCGAGCGCCGCCTTGCCCATCGAGTAGGGCGCGCCGTTGGCTGCGTGGCCGAGGGTTGCCACCGACGAGATGACCACCACGTCGCCACGTCCACGACTGGCCGCCGCTTCACGCAGGTGGGGAATGGCGATGGAGAGGAGATGGTGCGGGCCGAGGGCGTGCGTTGCCATGACCCGCTGCAGTTCGTCGGGTGTCGTGTTCGCCACCGACTGGCCACGGCTGGCGATGCCGCCATTGGAGACGAGCGCATCGAGCCGCCCGAATCGTTCGATCGTGGCGGCAATGGTCCGCTCGTTGTCTTCCACTTGCGATACGTCGGCGGCCACCGCCAGAGCCTGGCGACCGAGTGCCTCGATCTCGGCAACGACCTCCGCCGCCGAGTCGGCGTCTTTGCGGTAGGTGACGACGACGTCGTAGCCGTCTTCTGCGAGACCGATGGCGATTCCCCGTCCGATGCCTCGACCACCACCGGTGACGATCGCAACGGGAGCTTCTCGATCGGTGGTCGTCGGTTGGGGGGATTCAGAATCGGACATGGTCGATGGCTCCTCGGATCGAGGCGAGGGTCAGCTGCCCTCGCGTTCCTCGGAAAGTTCTAGCCACCGCTCCTCGTGCTCGGCCAGTTCCGACTCGACATTTGCCAGCGCGATACCGAGCTCGGTGAGCTTGACGTGGTCGGATCCGGCCGCCTCGAGGTCGGCCTGGATCTTGGTTTTGGAACGATCGAGGCGGGCGATGGCCTTCTCGGTCTCTCGGATGAGATGCCCGAGCGTGCTCGACGAGCGGCCCGACTTGGCCTTGGTGCGGGTGTCGCCCTTCGCCCCGGCCTTGCTCGTCGTGCTCTTCGAGCCCTGGCCGCCGCCGCTCGACTTCGCGGCGCCGGTCTTGGCCGTGGCTCGGCGGTGCTCGTCCCAGGCGTTGTAGCCGCCGGGATAGCGACCGGCGTTTCCTTCGCCGTCGATGATCAGTGCGTCGGCAACGACCCGTTCGAGGAAGGCTCGGTCGTGGGACACGACGACGACGGCGCCGGGCCAGTCCTCGAGGAAGTCTTCGAGTGCTCGCAGCGTCTCGAGGTCGAGATCATTGGTCGGCTCATCGAGCAGCAGCACGTTGGGCTTGGACGCCAAGATGGTGAGGAGTTGGAGACGTCGACGCTCGCCACCTGACAGGGTGTGCACCTCGGCCCACTGGGCGTCGGCGTCGAACCAGAACGATTCGAGGAGACGAGCGTCGGTCCAGTCGGGCTGGCGATGCGGCCCGGCGATGACTTCCCGAACCCGAGCGTTGGGGTCGAGTTCCTCGCTCTGCTGGGTGTAGTAGCCGAGCCGCACGGTCGAGCCCCAGGTGACGGTGCCGCGCTTCGGCGTACGTCGCTTGGCCATGAAGTCGAGCAGAGTGGTCTTGCCGGCACCGTTCGGACCGACGATGCCGAGGCGCTCCCGCGGATCGAGACGCAACTCGATGTCGTCGAACAGGGTCCGCCCGTCGGGTGCTACCGCCGTGACGCCCTCGAGTTCGACCACGACGTCACCGAGACGTGGCATGCCGAACTCCATGTGGAGTTGCGAGGGCCGCGCCGGTCCCTCGAGCTTCTGGGCGATCAGCGCCTTCGCTGCCTCGACCCGATACTTGGGCTTCGACGAGCGAGCCTTCGCTCCTCGGCGGAGCCATTCGAGCTCGCTTCGGGCGAGGTTGCGTCGGATGGTGTCGGCGGCCGCTGCCGCCTCGGCCCGCTCGCTCTTGGCTTCGAGGTAGTCGGCGTAGTTGCCCTCGTGCACGAAGGCCGAGCCCCGATCGAGTTCGAGCATCCGCGTGGTCACACGATCGAGCACATGGCGGTCGTGTGTGACGAGCAGCAGCGCGCCTCGGTAGGCGGAGAGCCAGTCTTCGAGCCATTCGATGCCGTCGAGATCGAGATGGTTGGTCGGTTCGTCGAGAATCAGGAGATCGCTCGGCGTGACGAGGGCCTTGGCCAGACCGACCCGTTTCACCTCACCGCCGGAGAGCGCGTCGGTGGCCCGCTGGAAGTGCTCGCCCATGCCCAGCCGGGTGAGGACGGATTCGGCCTCCCACTGTTCGACGCCGTCGGCTTCCATGACGGCTTCGAGAACGGTGCCCTTCGGCAGGGGGGCGTCTTGGTCGAGCATCACCACTCGCACGTTGCGGCCGAAGGTGATGGTGCCACCCTCAGGTTCTTGGCGGCCGGCGAGCACACGGAGCAGGGTCGACTTGCCGGTGCCGTTGATGCCGACGACGCCGAGCCGGTCGCCGGTGCGAACCGTGACCGAGACATCTCGAAACAGGTCGCGGTCGGGGCGAGACATGGTCACGGCATCGGCATCGATCAAGATCACCCCGAAAGGCTATGGCCAAGCTCGCCCGATGTTTGGCGCCTTCGGTGGGCGTGCGACCCAGATCGGCGAAGCCGGAACCAGCGGAGCAGGTTCAAAGCAACAGAGTGCCTCACGCCAACGAGCGCGTGACCCAGATCGGCGAAGCCGGAACCAGCGGAGCAGGTTCTAAGCAACAGAGTGCCTCACGCCAACGAGCGCGTGACCCAGATCGGCGAAGCCGGAACCTGCGGAGCAGGTTCAAAGCAACAGAGTGCCTCACGCCAACGAGCGCGTGACCCAGATCGGCGAAGCCGGAACCTGCGGAGCAGGTTCAAAGCAACAGAGCAATAGAGTTCCCCCATGGCCGGAATTCTCGGTGATCCGTTGGAGATGCACGATCCTTCTCGGCGCCGGCCGTCGTGGCCGAAGTTGCCGGCCGCCCGAGGCATCGTGATTCGGCATCGGACGACCGGCTATGTGGGCCAGTTGATGCGGTACACGCCCGATTGGATCACCTTGCGTGACCAGCAGGGGCGCGAGCACGTGCTGCGCAACGATCGGGGCGCGTTCTCTCACGAGGGCAAGACCGTCGTGCTGGTCGCTCCTCCGAAGCCGACCAAGGAGACGGCGTTCACGGCGTCGGGTTCGGTGGCGCTCGACAACGTCGCGGCCCGGGTGGCGCAGCCCAGCCGGATTCTGGTCGAGGGCATCCATGACGCCGAGCTGGTCGAGAAGGTGTGGGGTGCCGACCTGCGAATCGAAGGCGTGATCGTCCAGCCGCTGCACGGCGCCGATGATCTCCGCGAGATCGTGAGCCGTTTCGGACCTCGCCCCGGGCGGCGCCTCGGCGTGCTGCTCGATCACCTCATCGACGGCTCCAAGGAGACGAGGATCGCCGAGACGGTCGATCATCCCGATGTCTTGATCACGGGCCATCCCTATGTCGACATCTGGCAGGCGGTGCGACCCGCGGTGCTCGGCATCGATGCGTGGCCGGTGATCCCCAAGGGCACCGACTGGAAGCGCGGCATCTGCGCCGAGTTCGGCTTCAAGGGCGAGCCCGGTGAACTGTGGAAGCGGATCCTCGATCGGGTGACGGGCTATCGAGACCTCGAGCCCGGCCTCGTTGGCGCCGTCGAACAGCTCATCGATTTCGTCGCACCCCCGCCCGCCGACTGAGCTTCACCCTTCCGTCGAACGTTGGGGCTGGGCCGTCAGACGCCATCGGCCGGGATCGAACGACGGCGGCTCAGCCCCGCCGTGCCGGTCGCGACGATGCGGTCTCGGCCAGCGCACGACTGACCTGGAGCGGGGTCAGGCCCGGACTGGCGGGTGCATCGCCGCGGGGCTTGAACCACACTTCGGGGTCGATGACCGAGGCGTCGACCGGCTTGTTGAAGATGTAGCCCTGCATCACGCTGACCCCGAGGTCGAGCAGCTGACGCACCTGTCGTTCGCTCTCCACACCCTCGGCGACGATGTTCATGTCGAGCGCCTTGGCCATGGCGATGATCGCTTCGATGATGGCGCGGTTCGACGTTCCCTGTTCCATGGAATCGACGAAGGTCTTGTCGATCTTGAGGGTGGTCACCATGTCGAACTGCTTCACGTAGCTCAGCGACGACTGCCCGGTGCCGAAGTCGTCGATGGCGAGATTGACCCCGAGGTCACGGATGTCGCGCAGCATCTTGAGACCGTCGAGGTGATCGACGATCACGTCTTCGATGATCTCGAGCACGAGCTGCTCGGCGGGGAGCCCGCTCCACGCCAAGATGTCGGCGACTCGCTGCGGCATCTGGGTGTCGAGGAGCTGCTGCTCGGCGATGTTGACGGCCATGCGAATATTGCGGGCGTCGGGCGAGAGATGATTCCACACCGCGGCCTGGGCACAGGCTTCCTTCAGCACCATCTCGCCGATGCGAGCCATCATGCCGGTTTCCTCGGCGACACCGAGGAACTCGCCGGGTCCGATCAGACCGCGGGTTGGATGGTTCCAGCGTACGAGCGCCTCGAAGCCGTAGAGCCGCTTCTGGGGGACGTTGACCAGCGGCTGGTAGTACACGACGAGCTGCTCCTCGTCGAGGGCCCGCACGAGATCACGCTCGATGTCGAGCCGGTTCATGACCTGTTGGCGTTGCGCCTCGTCGAAGACGGCATAGCCACTCCGGCTCTTCTTGGCGCGGTACATCGCAGCGTCGGCGTCACGGACGAGGTCTTCGGGCTTGCGGGTGTCGGAGGGCAGGGCGATGGCCACACCGATCGAGGTGGAGACGACCTGGGCGGCGCCGCTGAGCGACACCGGTTGTTGGAACGACGTCAGGATCTGCTCGGTGACGGCGAGGACCGATCGCTCCGAGAGCAGATCACGACAGACCACGACGAACTCATCGCCACCGAATCGGGCAACGAGGTCGGTGCCTCGCACGGCACTCTTCGAGACGGGTCGCGACGATCCGCAGGAGTTCGTCGCCGGCGTCATGACCCATCGAGTCGTTGATGACCTTGAACCGATCGAGGTCGAGGAAGAGCACCCCGAGCACGGTGTCGTTCTTCTTGGCCCGTTCCGAGGCGCGTTCGAGTTCGACGAAGAGCGAGTGGCGGTTGGCCAGCCCGGTGAGATTGTCATGCTGGGCCTGATGTTCGACCTGGGCGAGAGAGTGCACGTTGTGTCGCTGCGACCAGTTCTGCCAGATCGCGCCGACGCCTCCGCCGATTGCGCCGACCGCACCAGAGGTGCCGGCGATGACGAGCGACGACTGCGAAAGGTCCGAGACGACGAACAGCGCGGCAAGCCAAACAACGGCGGTGGCGATGCCACAGCCGATCACAATCCCTGGTGACAGGGCTACGCGGCGGTCGTACACCCTTCTCTTAACGGCACGACATCCCTGGAGTTGAGCGCTCAGGTACGTCCCACTACTGCCGATACTGAGTCGAACCGGGGAGTCCATGGTCTTTGCCACGTCATCGATCGACGCATCTGCCGGAAAGGGGGTCTCATCTCTTCATGACAACCGAACGCTCGCGAACCCCCAGTCTGGCGCTCAGCCGGCATGCCCAGATGGCCGAGGCCTTCGAGATCTTCGCCTCCGGCATGGGCCCCTTCATCGATGAACGGATGGCTCGCTACTTCGCCGACGACCCATCGTGGGAGGAGGCGGCCGCGAACCGGATGGGCCGCGCCAACGAACACGGAGCGGCCGATCCGCTGTTCCAGCTGCTCGTGCTTCGACGTTTCTGGGCGCCCGTCTTCGCCGACTTCTTCGGGCAGGATCTGCGTTCCTTGATCGCCCAGCTGGTCGAGGCCCGCAATCTGTGGGCTCACTTCAATCTGCCGGACGACACCGCCTATCTCGATCGCATCCTGCTCGCCATCGAACGCATTCTCGCTCCGGTCGACCCCGATCCGGTTCGCCGACTGCGCCAGCTTCGCGGGCGACTGAAGAACCCGGTCACCGACGACACGGGGGCCGAGGAGCATCGGGTCTCCGGTCGACATCGTCGCCCTCCGAAACCAACTCGGCGAGAGCGAAGGTGCCTTCCAGGAGATCCAGTCCCAGCTCGACACCATGAAGCAGCAGCTCGACGTGAGCCGCAAGGCGTCGGCGGGCAAACAGCTGCGCCTCACCCAACTCGAGCAGGAGCTGATCGAACGGGAAGGCCGAGCCACCGAACTGGCAACGGCGATCGAGTTCGAACGAGTCACTCGCAATCGAGTGGAATGGCTCTTCGTCAGCTTCATCGCGGTGATGCTCGTCGTGATGGTGCTGCTCGCCCAAGCCTGACGAGCGACCGTCAAACCTCCCTGCTCACGCAGATCGAGCAGCGGAGCGGGCCATCACTCGTGCGATCGAGCGACTCACGGCGTCGGCTCCCTGGGGGTTGCATCACGAGCGCGTCGTGATCGAGCCCGGGCACGGTCACGACGCTCAGCTGCGGCTAGCCGCCGCTCGAGTTGGTCGGCGTCGGCGAGCACGATCGCCGCGCCGTCGGCCCGTTCCGGCTGGCCGGCCACTCGCAGCATCTCGACCGGGACGTCGACGTGCGTCGATCGCCGACGACGGGTCGGGATCGAGGAGCAACTCGCTGCCGTCGAACCAGACGGCGGCCTCGTTGGTCCGACTCCGCACCATCGGTGGCTGCCCACCGAGGTCGTGGAGCACCGACTCGACGAAGACCGAGTCGGCGATGCCCGATCGTCGGATCGCGTGCGCTGCCGAGCGTCGAGCACGGCGGCATCGCGATCGGCATGCGTGGTTCGCAGTCGCTGCAGCACCGGTAGCAACGATGCCGTCGATCGCGGCGTGCGGGATCGACTCGTCACCGTGATCGGCAGCCCACCGTCGACCAACACGACACCGTCGACTCGATCGGGCAGCGGCGTTGCGAGCCGGTGGCGGTGAAGGCCCCCGTGCCATGACCGACGACGAGACACGACCGATCGCGAAGTGATCGAGGAGGGCGACGGCGTCTCGGACGTGGGCTGGCCAGCCCGAACGGTTCGGGCAGGGCGGCGCTCGCCGACTCGGCCCCGGGCGTCGATGGCGAACGTGGAGACCGTCTCATCGATTCGAGCGGTGACCAG
The DNA here is from genome assembly GCA_963698395.1 of uncultured Acidimicrobiales bacterium. Classification (GTDB taxonomy): domain Bacteria; phylum Actinomycetota; class Acidimicrobiia; order Acidimicrobiales; family SZUA-35; genus JBBQUN01. The sequence continues at coordinate 809,184 of CAVOQQ010000001.1, read as the reverse complement.
GCGCCACACGATGCCGTTCGACGCCAGATCGTGCAGCAGGAGCACGACCGGCGATCCGCCGGCCGGGACCGGCCCGGTGACTTCGACCGACAGCTCGCCGCCGTCGACCGGCACCGAGATCGAGCGTCGCTGCAACATGCCTCAGAACCTACCCCCGGCAGCAGCGGAGGAACCGGCACGCCCCCACCCTCGGCGTCGAGTTCGACACCTCGCACCGAACGACTAACGTCTGGCGCCATGGACCTTCGACTCGACGACAAAGTAGCCCTGGTGACCGGCGGATCCCGCGGCATCGGCAAGGCGATCGCCATCATGTACGCCGAGGCCGGCGCTCGGGTGATGATCGTCTCTCGCAAGGCCGAGGCCCTCGAGGCCGCAGCGGCCGAGATCGGCCACGGATGCGAATGGATCTCGGCCAACACGGGCGACGCCGACTCGGCCTCGATGGCGATCGACGCCACCATCGAGCGCCTCGGCGGGCTCGACATCCTCGTCAACAACGCCGCCACGAACCCCTACGCCGGCCCGATGATCGACGTCGATTCCGGTCGCTGGGAGAAGACCCTGCAGGTCAACCTGACCGCTCCACTGCTGTGGACCCAGGTGGCGTGGCAGAAGACCATGAAGGAGAACGGTGGCGTCGTCATCAACATCTCGTCGGTCGGAGGACTCAGCACCAACGCCGTGCTCGGTGTCTACGACCTCACCAAGTCGGCGCTGATCCACATGACCGAGCAGCTCGGTGCCGAGCTGGGCCCGAAGGTTCGGGTCAACGCGATCTGCCCCGGCCTCATCAAGACCGACTTCGCCCGGCTGCTCTGGGAGGGCGAACGCGGGGCCGAGGTCGCCGAGAAGTACCCCCTCAAGCGGCTCGGCGAGCCCGAGGACATCGCCGCTGCTGCCCTCTATCTGGCCAGCGACGCCGGCAGCTGGATGACCGGCCAGAAGATCGTTCTCGACGGCGGTGGACTGGTTGCGTTCTCGGACTTCGAGTGAGCTTGGATCGTCGGCGCCCGACCACGAGCGTCGCCGGTGAACGAATCGACAGGCCACACGCAACATCGACCGACCGCCCCGTCCGCCATCACCACGAGTTGTGCGCCAGACTGGTGCCTGTGATTGGTGATCGTTCGAGAGTTTTCTTGCGTTGAAGGACACGATCCGTCTCGGCCGAATTGCGGGGATTCCCGTCGGTGTGCACTGGAGTGCGCTCGTCGTCGGCGTGGCCGTGACCGTGCTGCTGGCGTTGCAGATCCTTCCCGGCGCCGACCCGGACGCCGGTACTCGTCGATCTTTGGCTGTCCGCGGCTGCCGGCATGCTGTTGTTCTTCGTCTCGCTGCTGGCCCACGAGTTCGGACACGCCGTCGCTGCCCGCCGCCACGACGTCGGCGTCATCGGACTCACGCTCTGGGTGCTCGGTGGGATGGCCAAACTCACCCGACAGGCCCCGACGCCGCGCGCCGAATTCCAGATCGCCGTCGCCGGCCCGGCCGCCAACGTGGCGTGTGGTGCCGTCTTCGCCGCTCTCGCCTGGTTCCTCTACGGCGAGGAGTACTGGATTCTCGGTGGTGCCGTCTGCGTGTGGCTCGCTGCGGTCAATCTGCTGCTCGCCGTCACCAACCTCGCGCCCGGTTCACCGCTCGATGGTGGTCGCGTCCTGGCAGCGTTCCTCTGGCGACGTAATGGCGACGCCGAACGCTCACGCCTCATCGCGGCGCGAGCCGGCCTTGCGCTCGGCCTCATCATCGTCGCCCTCGGTCTGGCCGAATCGCTCTGGGTCGGACGCCTTTCGGGATACATGACCATCGCCATCGGCGTGTTCGTTGCCGCTGCCGCCAGGGGAGACATCGCCGGAGCGGCCATCCGATCCCGACTGGCAGCGACGCGGCTCGACACGCTGATGGTTCGCTATCCGACGGCGGTGCCCGACGGCTCGACCGCCAAACAGTTCCTCGAGTGGAGCAACCAGCAACCGGTGCGTTCGGCCAATCCGGTCACCCGCTGGGGCAACGAGCCCCTCGGCTACCTCACCGCCTCGATGGTGGCGCAGATCCCCGAGGCCGACCGTTCCTGGACCACCGTGGGCGACCGTGATGTTGCCGGCCCATCTCACGCCCCGGGCGTGGGATTTCGAGTCGGTGGCCACCGTGCTCGATCGGCTCGACGTGGTACTGCCGTCGGTGGTCGTGGTACACGATCCACGAACCCGTCAGCCGCTCGGCACGATCAGCGACGATCAGATCGTCGCCCTGTTCGCCGCCCCTGATTGGTGGGGCCGCGACCGGAACCCCAAGTCGCCCCCGAAGCCGGCGCCGGCGCCGGTCGGTGCCGGAATCCGCTGAACCGACGCCCAGCACTCTTCTCTTCTTCGGGGCTGCCAGCAGTCGCTACCATCGCGCAGGTGACGAGCGTCGAAGCCCCGAGTCGAGTCCGACGCAAGCCACCACCGTGGCTGCGGCGGGCGATCGTCGTCTGGTGGCTCACCGGCGCCGCCATCGTTCTCACGTTCGTACTGGTGCGAGAACTGCAGAGTCTGCTCACCCAGATCGTGATGGCGCTGTTCTTGTCCTTCGCCATCGAACCGGTGGTCGACAAGCTCGAACACCGTGGCGTGCGCCGAGGCATTGCCTCGGTCATCGCTCTGCTCGGCGTGGTGACGGCGATCGTGGTGTTCCTCGCCATGATGGGCACGCTCATCGCCGACCAGTTGAATCAGCTCGTCGACGACCTCCCGGCCTATGTCGAGAGCGCACAAGGGTGGCTCGACACCACCCTCGGCATCCAGGTCAGCGCCGACGACCTGCTCAGCCAACTCCAGCCCGGCGGCGAGGCTTCGAGGTTCGCCAGCAATCTCGCCGGTGACCTTCTCGGCTTCGGCTCGACGATCGCCAATGTCCTGTTCCAGGTGCTGACCGTCACCATCTTCGCGTACTACTTCTCTGCCGATGGTCCCCGGCTGCGCCAGAGCGTCTGCTCGCTCTTTCCCCCGGCGCGCCAGCACGAGATCCTCCGGGTCTGGGAGCTCGCCATCACCAAGACCGGTGGCTACATCACCTCCCGCATGATCCTCGCCGTCATCTCCGGCACGTTCCACTGGGTGGTCTTCAGCCTGCTCGGATTGCCGTCGCCGATCGCCCTCGGGATCTGGGTCGGCTTCGATCTCCCAGTTCATTCCTGCCATCGGCACCTATCTGGCCGGCATCCTGCCGGTGTTGGTGGCCCTGGGCGTCGAACCCTCGAAGGCGCTCTGGGTGATCGCGGCGATCGTCGTCTATCAGCAGATCGAGAACTACGTCCTGCAGCCGAGAATCACTGCGCAGACACTCGACATGCATCCCGCGATCGCAATCGCCGTCGTGCTCGCCGGGACACAGCTCTTCGGCGTGGCCGGTGCCCTCCTGGCGCTTCCCCTCGTCGCCACGTTCACGGCCTTCTCCACGGCCTACATCGAGCGGCACGAGCTGGTCGAGAACCAGCTCGTCGGCCAGGCTCGGTCGTCGGTACCGCACCTGATCACGCCGAACGACGGACCCGAGGAGGATCCGGAGGCAGAGGTCCCGGGAACATCGGTCACCGACGAGGGGTTGGAATCGCCATGAGCACCAGCACGCCGTCCACTGTCGAGTTCTATTGGCGCCCCGGATGCCCCTTCTGCATGTTGCTCGAGCGATCGCTCAAGAAGCAGAAGGTTCCGTTCACCAAGTTGAACATCTGGGACGATCCCGCACACGCCGAGCGGGTCCGCTCGCTCGCCAATGGCAACGAAACGGTGCCGACGGTGGTGGTCGGGAAGTGGTTCGGTGTGAATCCGTCGGCCGGCGAGGTCGTGGCAGCGATCCAGTCAGAGGCCCCCGAGCTTCTTTGCTAAAGCTTGAGGAACCGGGGTTGGTACTTCACTGAGCAGGGCAAACTCGGCTGGCTGCGCCGGAGCGGACCGACCACGGCCTTTCCTCGACCGGTTTTTGGAATATGATCGGTCGACTCAACCGGCCGCCTCGGCGGCCGATGGAGCAACCACCGCAGCCCACCACATCGGAGAGTCACCGTGTCGCAAGACAACGGAAGAAAAGCGCTTCATGCGTATGTCAGTGATGACGCCCATGACCAGTGGCATGGCTTTGCCGCCGAGCAGGGGGTCAGCGTCAGTGCCATTCTCGAGGCGCTCGCGCCAGAACTGATCGTCGACGAAGAAGAACCAGCCGAAGGCGAGAAGCTGAGCGAGCGACTCGACACCGTCATTCGCGCCGCCCGTCGCATCGATGCCGAGCGCCGCCGACGTCGCCGCTGAACGTCCGCATCTGGCGCCCGACCTCGGGTCGATGCCGAGATCCCGAAACCGCACGTCCTTGGCATCGATGGCCGACCGAAGCTCTCCGGTCGGCCATTTTCGCGCCCGGCGCTCGCGCCCGCGGTGGCGTGATTGCCACCGCATGCACCCGCAGCCACGCTTCGGTTCGCTACCGTCAGTCCCTCTGCTCATCGACGCAGCCGAAAGGAGACCGACATGGCGACGAATGAGGGACTGTTCCCCTTCGCCCGCGAGGTGATCGACGTTCCCGTTGCCGACGAACTAGGTGAATCGTTCCTCGCCTACTCGTTGTCGGTCATCACCTCTCGAGCCATTCCCGATGTCCGCGACGGCCTCAAGCCGGTCCAGCGCCGCATCCTCTACTCGATGTATCGGATGCGCCTCCTCCCGGAGAACTCCCATCGCAAATGCGCCCACGTGGTCGGCGACGTCATGGGCAAGTTCCACCCCCACGGTGATGCGGCCATCTACGACGCGCTGGTTCGCCTCGGCCAGGACTTCGCCAAGCCGGTCATGTTGATCGACCCCCAGGGCAACTTCGGCACGCTCGACGATCCGCCGGCCGCCCAGCGCTACACCGAGTGCAAGCTCACGCCCGCTGCCATCGATCTGGTGTCCGAGATCGACGAGGAGACCGTCGAGTTCCGCTCGACCTACGACGGCGAAACCCAAGAACCGGCCTACCTTCCCGGCCTGTTGCCGAACCTGCTGGTCAACGGCACGTCGGGTATCGCCGTCGGCATGGCCACCAACATGCCGACCCACAACCTGCTCGAGGTCTACGAGGCCATCAAGCTGGTCATGACCAAGCGGCGCCCGAAACCCACCATCGACGAACTCATGGCCGTCCTGCCGGGCCCCGACTTCCCCACCGGCGCCATGGTGATCGACGACGATCTGCGCACGATCTACGAGACCGGTCGAGGGTCGATTCGGATGCGAGCCACCGCCGAGATCGTCGACGTGACCCGGGCGCGGCAGGGTCTGGTCTTCACCGAGCTCCCCTACCTGGTCGGCATCGAGCGGGTCATCTCGAAGGTGAAGGAGCTGGTCAACGCAGGCAAGCTCAACGGCGTCGCCGACATCAAGAACCTGTCCGATCGCAAGTCGGGCATGCGGCTCGTCATCGAGGCCAAGGCCGGTATCAAGCCGGAGCTCCTCCTCGAGCAGCTCTACCGGCTCACCCCGCTGGAGGAGACGTTCGGCGTCAACAACGTGGTGCTCGTCGAGGGAACACCGACCACGGTCGGCCTCTACGACCTGTGCCAGTACTACGTCGACCATCGTCTCGATGTCGTGGTCAAGCGGTCGGAATTCCGCCTGCGCAAGGCCACGGATCGCCTGCACATCATCGAGGGCCTGCTGATCGCGATCGACAACATCGATCTCGTCGTCTCGATCATCCGGACCTCGGCCAACTCGAACGAGGCCCGCGAACGCCTGATGGAACAGCTCACGCTGAGCTACGAACAGGCCGAGTGGATCCTCGAACTGCGACTCCGCCGACTCACGGCACTCGCCTACGACGAACTCGTCGCCGAGAAGACCGAGCTCGTCACCACGATCGCCGAACTCGAGAAGATCCTCGGCTCCGAACAGCGCCAACGCACCATCGTGCTGAAGGAACTGGGCGAGGTCGCCGAGGCGTACGGCACCGCCCGCCGCACCCGCATCATCGGCACCGACGACGTCCCCGACCTCGAAGCCCTCGTCGAGTCGGTCGTCGCCGACATCGAAGACGATCCGTGTGTGGTCACCCTGTCGGCCTCGGGGCTCGTCGGCCGCGAGCCGATCGGCACGTCGAAGTCGTTCACCGCCAGCCGCCACGACGTCGTCACCGCCTCGCTGACCACCTCGCTGCGCTCGCCGGTGCTGGCCATCACGTCGAACGGGCGGGTGCTCTCGGCCATCGCCAACGATCTTCCCGAGGTCGGCGGTCGCAGCCGAGGCCGAGAGGCCACCGAGGTCTTCGCCGCCGACCGAAACGAGACCATCGTCGGCCTGTTGCCAGGCGTCGCCACCGGCGAAGCCGTCGATCCACCTGCGCTCTTCGTCACCGCGCTCGGGAAGGCGAAGCGCATCGAATTGCCAACGATCATCGACGTCACGAGCGGCCGTCTCGTCATGAAGCTCGACGAGAAGGATCGGATCGTCGCGGTGCTCTCGGCTCCCGACGACGCCGAGTTCGTGATGACCACCTCCGATGCCCAGACCCTGCGGACCACGGTCGAATCGATCAGCACGCAGGGACCCGCCGCTCGCGGTGTTGCCGCCATGTCGCTCAAGGGCAACGCCAAGATCCTGGCCGCCGGCCTCGCCACCGACGACACCGTCATCATCTCGGTGACCGACATCGGCACGGCGAAGTCGACGTCGGTCGAGGAGATTCCCACCAAGGGTCGCGGCACCGGCGGTGTCCGCCTCACCAAGTTCAAAGACGAGCAGCGACTCGACTACGCCTGGATCGGCGTGCCCGACCGCATCGTCGCCATCGTCGGTCAACCCGATGCCCCGACCAAGCCCGACAACACGCCCGAGTCGATCGGCATGCGCCCGACCCGCCGGGACGGGTTCAGCTCCACCACCCCCCGCAGGATCCTCCACATCGGTTCGCTCCGTTGGTAGGAAGGTAGCTCTCCCATGGCAACCAAGAAGAACGACTACAACGCAACCCACATCCAGGTCCTCGAGGGCCTCGATGCCGTCCGCAAGCGCCCCGGTATGTACATCGGCGGCACCGGCACCGACGGTCTTCACCACCTCGTGTGGGAGATCATCGACAACGGCGTCGACGAGGCGGCCGCCGGTCATGCCTCCCACATCGAAGTCGTCCTGCACCGCGACGGGTCGATCGAGGTCTCCGACGACGGCCGCGGCATTCCGATCGACAAGAAGCCCGACGGTCGCACCGCGCTCGAGATCGTCTTCACCGAGCTGCACGCCGGCGGCAAGTTCGGCTCCGGGGCCTACAGCTCCTCTGGCGGTCTGCACGGCGTCGGTGCCTCGGTGGTCAATGCGTTGGCCTCCAAGCTGGTGGCCGAGGTCGACCGCGACGGAGCCACCTGGCGGCTCGTGCTTCGAGTCACGGATCCCTGGCAACTATCTCAAGAGCGGCGCGTTCAAGCCCACTTCCACGCTGGCCAAGGTCAAGGCAGATGCCGAAGAACCGCACCGGCACCCGAGTTCGCTACTGGCCCGACCTCGAGATCTTCGATCCCGACGCGTCGCATCGAGTACCAGCGTGTCCGCGACCACGTTGCTCGCGTCTGCTTCCTCGTTCCCGGGCTCCACATCAAGCTCCACGACCGTCGTTCGGGCGGTGCCGAGCCCGAGGAGTTCGTCGCCGCCGGCGGGCTCGCCGACTACGTCGACTACCTCTCGATCGGCGAGAACGTCACCGACATCATGACGGTCCACCAAGAGGCCAGCTTCGAAGAGAAGGTGCCCGTCGACGGCAAGATGACCGACGTCATGCGGGCCTGCACGGTCGACGTCGCCATGCGCTGGGTCAAGGGCTACGACTCCACGATCGTCAGCTTCGTCAACACCATCCCGACCTCCGAGGGCGGCACCCACGTGCAAGGGGTTCGAACGGGCCCTCTCCTATGTCGCCAACGACATCCTCGTCGCCGATGCCAAGAAGCTGAAGAAGCTGGCGAAGGACGGCAACGACAAGGCCACGCCGGCCGACGTGCAAGAGGGCCTCGTCGCTGCGGTCAAGGTCACGTTCCCCGAGCCTCAGTTCAAGGGCCAGACCAAGCAGGAACTCGGAACGCCGGCCGCGCAGAAGATCGTCTACGAGGCCGTCAAGGCCGGCTTCTCCGACTGGGCCAGCGGCGGCGGCAAGAAGGTGCAGGTCAACGCACTCAAAGACAAGATGACCCAGGCCGTACTCAACCGGGTGCTCGCCAAGCAGCAGCTCGAAACCCGCCGCAAGGCGGCCAATCTCGGCAACAACGGCATGCCCGACAAGCTGGCCGACTGCCGCAACCACGGGCCCGACTCCGAGCTCCTCATCGTCGAGGGAAACTCGGCGGCCGGACCGGCCAAGGCCGGGCCGCGACGCCGAGATCATGGCGGTCCTCCCGCTTCGAGGCAAGGTCGTCAACGCCGGCAAGGCCTCACTCAAGCAGGTGCTCGACAACGCCGAAGCCCAGGCGCTCATCACCGCCATCGGTGCCGGCAGCGGACGAGACTTCGACCTCGTCGGCTGCCCGCTACGGCCGCATCATCATCCTCTGCGACGCCGACGTCGACGGCAGCCACATTCGGTGTCTGCTCCTCACGCTCATCTACCACCACATGCGGCCGCTGCTCGAGAACGGCATGGTCTACGCCGCCCAGCCGCCGCTGTTCGGCGTGAAGTGGCGGGGTGAACAGATCTACGCCTTCGACGAGGCCGAACGCGATCGCATCGGCGCCGAGAAGAACATCGACCCCGGTCGCTGGCAGCGATTCAAGGGCCTCGGCGAGATGAACGTCGACGAACTGGCGGAGACCACCCTCAATCCCGACACACGAGTGCTCAAGCGCATGGGCATGGCCCACGGTGAAGAAGCGGTGCGAGCCGCCGAGCTGTTCGACGTGCTGATGGGCTCCGACGTGGCCACCCGCAAGGACTACATCATCGGCCATTCCGACCTGATCGACCACGACCTCCTCGATGTCTGAGGAGCCCAAGCTCCTCTCGGGGGGCAACCCGCAGATCCCCAAGGGCACCGGCGATGAGCGGGTGCAGGCCTACATCGCGGCCATGCCGGGCTGGAAACACGACGTCGGCGTCCAGATCGACACGCTGATCTCTGGCGTCGTGCCCAACGTGCAGAAGCAGGTGAAGTGGAACACCCCGTTCTACGGTGTCGCCGGACAGGGTTGGTTCCTCGGCTTCCATTGCCTCACCAAGTACATCAAGGTCTCGTTCCTCAACGGCGCATCACTCGATCCGCTGCCGCCGATCGATGCGAAGGACCCCACCACCCGGTACTTCCACATCTTCGAGCGTGACGAGCTCGACGAGGCCGAACTCACTGCCTGGGTGGAGCAGGCAAGCAGCCTCCCCGGCTGGAGCGGGAGCTGAACGAGCCGCACACCGTCGGTCGCTCCCACCCGGGCCGGCGACGTGGCACACTGTCCAGATGGGCTGGCTCGACACGATCATGTTCTGGCGAAAGAACGACGACGAGCCGTCGATCGAACACGTCGACGGCTTCGAGGTCGACGGCTGCTTCACCCTGCCGGGTGCCCGTCTCGACGACATCGCACCCGTCGATGGAACGCCGACCGACGACGACGGCTGCTGAGGCCCACCTCGGGCGACGACGCCGCTTCAGTGGTCGTGCTGTTCGTGCAACATCGCAGGCTCGACACCCAGGTGCTTCGCCTTTCGCAGGCTGAAGATCACCGCAGCGGTCAGCATCGAGGCGATGATGGCCAACGACACGTAGGTGTTCAGGTGATACCAGTGTGAGACGGTCATCTTGATGCCGACGAAGATCAGGATCGCCCCGAGACCGTGCGACAGGTAGTGGAACTGCTCACGTGCATTGGCAAGCAGGAAGTACATCGCTCGAAGACCGAGGATGGCAAAGGCATTCGAGGCGAAGACGATGTAGGGCTCGTGTGAGACCGCCAAGATGGCAGGGACCGAGTCGACGGCGAAGATCACATCGGTCAACTCGATGACCACGAGTGCGGCGAACAGCGGCGTGGCCGCTCGCTTGCCGTTCTGCAGCGTGAAGAACTTCTGGCCGTCGAGTTCGTGGGTGACGGGCATGATCCTCTCGAGGGTTGCCATCCCTCGCACCGTGGCCTCGTCGCCTTCGTCATCGGTGTGGCGCAGGATCTTGACACCGGTGAAGACGAGGAACACACCGAAGATCAGCAGCACCCACCAGAACTCGGCAATGAGCGCACTGCCGGCCGCGATGAAGACCGCTCGGAGTGTGAGTGCTCCGAAGATGCCCCAGAACAGCACCCGGTGCTGGTACTTGACGGGAATCGACATGCTCGTGAAGAGCAGCGACCACACGAAGACGTTGTCGATACTGAGCGATTTCTCGATCAGGTAGCCGCTGATGTACTCGCCGAAGACCTGGCTCCCGTACACCGCCAGCAAACCGAATCCGAAGGCAATGCCGGTCGCCACCCACACGGCCGACTCGATCAGCGCTTCACGCTGGCTCGGAGCGTGAGCCTCCCGGTGTCGGTAGAGATCGATCCCGAGCATGGCGACGACGATCACGCCGAGGACGATCCATGCCGTCGCCGAGACATCGATCGAGGCGAAGTTCTCGGAGCGGGAAGAGGAAGCAGCGATCAGCACCAAAGGAGTCTGCCAGCTGGATCCTTCCGAACACGGTCAATGCCTTGTGCCGCAAGCGTCCATGCAGCTCCGCCGGGCGCCAGCCGGCGAGCCGTCGTGCCTGGGCTGCACCATCGAGCGTTGCGTGGTAGGTCTCCTCAGCGCGTTGTCACGAGTTTCGTTCCTGGGGTTCGTCGTTCGAGCTCGAACGTAGATCGAAGGAACCGATCGTGGTCGAGACGCCGTTGAGAACGATGTCGATGTCGTGTCGTCCGGGGTGGTGTGATCGGGTGGACATCTGGCGGAGAGCGATCTTCTTCGAGATAGTGACGGTTGCCGCCGGTTCGACATCGACGGTCTTTCCCTTGAACACCTTCGGTGTCCGGGTGCCGTTCGCTTTGACGTAGTGGATGCGAAGGTCGGCGACCGCCGACTGAGGGGTGTCGGTGGGGTTGAAGAGCGTCGCCGTGATGCGAACGGTGTCGCCGATGTGCGGGGCGGTCGGGTCGACGATCGCTGAGGCGACCGTGAGTTGTGTCGGGCCGCTGTGGCCGATGACGCCGAGCGCTTCTCGGTTGCCGGCCTTGATGAGGGTACGTAGTCCGCGCTCGACGAGGCGAACGCGTTGTGGTGTTGCAGGCGTCGAGCTGTTGCCGTCCTGGCCGCAGGCCCAGCGAAGCGCCGTGTCGATTGCGAGGTCAGGGTGGTCTTTGGAGATGTCGTTGAGGTTGTTGGCGACCGAACGACGCACGTACTCCGACGGGTCATCGACGAGTCGGTCGAGCAGCGCGATCACGGGTGTTGGGTCATCGACGAAGATCTTGAGTCGCGGCGCCCATGGCAATCGGGGCCGGGTGCCTTCGGACACGAGCCGCCTCACGTGCTCGTTCCGGTCGGCCGTCCACTCGGTGAGGAGCTCGAGTGTCCGTTCGGTGTGGGTGACGAGAAAGGGTCGCATACTGAACTCGGCGGTGAAACGTTGCGTCACCTCGTATTGGGCGCGCATGGCCTGTTCGAAATGATCGAGGCCGTGATCGCGGATGAACTGCACGATCGGGAGGTATCGGAACGGTTCGACGCCGGTGAGCGATTCGATGTGTCCAACCTGTTGTTGCTCTGTCTCGAGAGCTTCTGTGAGCACGTCCAAGGCAGCGCCACGGTCGGTCGGAAGGGCTTCGGCGAGCGCGTCCGAGATGAGTTGAGATCTCGCCATCAGCTCTGCTTGGTCGTAGCCCGCACTCGCTGCGGCGCGAAACGCTGCGCGGTCGATCGGGTGCACGGCGCCGACGAGGTCGGCGATGTAGTCGATCCGATCGAGTCCGAAGGAGTTCTTCAGCGGCTCAGCCATGGGCGTTCCTCTGGGTCGCGGTTCGCGGCGCAATCCTCCTCGTCGAAGTGATCAGAGGCTGGTCGATCACGAGCGCTCCGTGGTTCGCCGGGTTGGCTCGGCGAGTTTCGTGCCGACGACCCGGGCGAACCCAAGCTCGGCGCCTCGGTCTGCGGTGAGCATGTCATGGGTGAGGGCAACGTCGTCGATCCACCAGCCCTCGACATGTGGTGCAATGAAGTCGTTGAACTGGAGCCAGTCTTTCCATCCATTCTCGATCAGATCGGCATGGTCGACGACGACCTTGCCGGTCTTCGTCCAGTGGGTGCTCCACCATTCCGGAGAATGCCAGCAACAGAAATCCGACTCCCAGAAGGGCTCCAGCGTGGCCGGGATCTCGGTACCGAGTTCTCGCGTGGTGGCCGGCATGACGACGCCGATCTGACATCCTGGCTTCAAGAAGTCGAGGAGGTAACCGAGGTAGAGATCGGCGGTCCCGAAGTACTGGTAGGCGTCGAAGCTGACGATCGCGTCGAAAAATCCTGCGGCAAAGGGGAGCGTGTGGGCCTCGGCGTGAATCGGCGTCACGAGGCTCGCCACGTCGGCCTCGACGATTCGCTGCTGATTGTCCGACGCAGGTATCCACAAGTCTGTGGCCCAGATGTTGGCTCCGAACTCCTTGGCGAGGAAGATCGAGCTCATTGCCCGGCCGCAGCCGAGGTCGAGGACCTTCATGCCTGGTTCGATCGCCATGATCTGGCTGAGGGATTCGGTCAGCCAGAGAGCGTTCGGGCCCATCTGGTTCTCGGTGATCCATTCGGGGTCATAGCGGTTGGAGCGGGGATAGCGCGGGTGCTGCAGGGTGAGCGGGGCGGTCATTTGCTTGGATCCTTGGCTCGGTCTTCCGACTTCGACACGACACACCGTGGATAATCCACGTCCGCCGCTCATGTACTCTCTCACCGATCGAAGTCGAACGAAGGACGATGCGATGATGGTCGGCCGCAGCGGTACCCGCGGCTGCGTCATTGCGACGCGTCGTTGGGCCGGCACGAGCGAACCAAAGGGCACGCGCATGGGTCAGACGGAATCGGAGTCGAAGGCACGCGACGGCTATGACCAGATGGCCGAGGTGTATGCGAACCACGTTGCGCTCGAGATGACGGTCCCCTCGCTCGTTCGTTCGGTCCTCCAGTTGTTCGCCCATCAGGTTCAGCAGCAGGGTCCTGGCAAGGTCGTCGATGCGGGTTGCGGTCCCGGACACGTCACTGCCTTTCTTGCGGGACTCGGGCTCGACGTCTTCGGAGTGGACAACTCTCCGGCGCTGCTCGAGATCGCTCGCGCCTCTCACCCCGATATTCGATTCGAGCCGGGGCGGCTGGGTTGACCGAAGAGCTTCGCATCGTGCGGCAACCGAGGGAGAACGAGCGCCAGCTACCGCACGGGACGTTCTTCGCCAGGCGCTAGCCAGCGAAGTACTCACCGGCGAGCACGGGTGGCACGCGCACGACGACACCGACGAGTTCTTCCTCGTTCTCGATGGCCACCTCGATGTGGCGCTGCGAGACGAGACGGGTGCCGAGACGGTCGTCGAGTTGGCGAAGGGCGACACCTTCGTCGTTCCGCGGGCGTCGAGCACAAGCCTTCGTCACCTGGCGGGTCGATCCTCATGTTCGAGCCATCAGGCACGTCGACGACCGGGGACCGCCACGATGGACCGATCCCCGATCACGTGGATTCGACCATCGGGCACTCGCTCTGACGCCAACGGCGTCGCCGCCGGGTTGGCAAACGACGACCACTATCGGAGTCAGTGGACCACCGGGGTCTCAGCCGGGAGCCGCTCGGCAATCGAGGGCGGTGAGCGGCAGCGGTTCGAGCGTGAGTTCTTTGGCGGCGCCCATGAGGCAACGGACCCGTCGTCTGGTGATCATCCCGTCTACGGAGCGCTCGATCTCCTCTTCGATGACCATGGCGGTTCCCCACGCTTTGGCTCGTGCTTCTTGGTGCTGAAGCCTCACGTTCGCGACCGGACGACCCTCCGTCTCGGTGACAGCCACGTGGCGCCGCCCGACGTCGGGACGTTCGCCGAACCAATGGCTCTACTCGCCGGCCTTGCGGAACAGGCGAATCGCGGCCGGCTACTCGACCGACCGCTCGATCACACCGCACTGCTGCAGACGCTGGACGGGAGCTACGTGTCGCCGGCTGCCGACAGGGATCTCGACGGCTACATCGAGGCGCAGGTCCACGGTGGGGTGTTGCTTCTCGACGATGTCGCAGAACTCGTCATCGATCCGTCCTTTCGTGGCTCCGCGGTCGAGCGCGACCTCACATCGGCGGCCGACATCTATGGTTTCGAGGTCAGGTGGCACCGCGGGTCCGAACTCCACGTCGAGGATGTACCTGACGACGTTCGCGGCCCGACGATGCCGGCACTTGCCGCACAGGTCACACGAGCCGATGGCATCGTCGACGCAGCCGCCATCGGAGCAGCCGCTGCACGCGAGCCGTTCGAGGAACCATCCCCGCTCGGGGACCCACCCGATGCGCCCTTGCAGCAGCTGAAGTACCTCTGGCACACGCTGCTCGCCTACGGCACCGCTATCGCAACCCCAAGGCGCTCCGACATGCCTCGACAGCGGTCATCGTGATCTCGGCGCGCCGCACGGCCGCCCAGATCTCGCGCTCAGATCGCCCGCCATGCAACGGTGGCGAGCTGCCTCCGCTGACCGGTCTCAAACCTCCAACGTTGCCCAGGCAGGAGTCAGTCGCTACCGCTCTGCGCTGTCGAGCACCAGTGCTTCGGGCAGCGGTCGCGAGTGGACGATGCCGAGATGTTGCACCGGCCTCGTCATGGCCACGTAGAGCCTGAGCAAGCCGGCATCGAGCTCGGCGATGGATGCGGGCTCGACGACGATGACGGCATCGAACTCGAGCCCCTTCACTGCGTCGGGATCGATGAGGGCCACGGCCGCCGACCCGGGCAACGATCCACGACCGACTCGGTCATACGGAATGTCGGCCGCATGGAGTGCCTCGGTCACGGTGTCGAGATCGGCGTCGATCCCCACCACGGCAAGGCTTTCGGTCTGGGCTCGCAGAGCAACCACTTCGTCGACGACGCTGCGCCCGACGTGCCCGGGTTCGGTCGACACGATCAACGGATCGGTGCCGCCAGGGCGGATCGATCGGGTGGGCGTGATCTCGGGCGCCGCCACCGGCAACAGGCGGTTGGCGAGGTCGAGGATGGCGGCGGGGACGCGATAGCCAACGGTGAGTTCGACCACCCGGGCATTGTTCTCGCCACGCTGTTCGTTGAGCGTCTCGACCGATCGTTCCCAGCTCCGCAACGCGACCGGGCTCGTCGCCTGCGCGAGATCACCGAGGATCGTCATCGACCCCCGTTCAGCCCGGCGAGCGAGAAGCCGGAGGTTCATCGCCGAGTGATCCTGGGCTTCGTCGACGACGAGGTGCCCGTAGGTCGTCGGCACACCGACCGTACGATCGACCACCTCATCGATGACGCCGAGATCCGCCGCGGTCCACCGCTCGTCGTTGGCCTTCTTCGTTGCCGTGCGAGCGAGTCGAGCGAGCTCGTCGACGTCGAGAATGCCCTCGGCCGCAGCGGCCAGCTTGCGCTTGGAGCTGTACATCTCCCGGACGACGACCGGCGCCGAGAACGCCGGCCAGCAACGGTCGAAGTCCTTCTTGAACTGCGGGTCACGATTGACGCCGGCAACGAAGCCGGGCTGCCCGCCGGGATCGACACCGGCGCGCTCGCTGTGTCGTCGCCAGCCTTCCTGCACGATCATCTGGCGGAAGGTGTCGCGAGCCGAGTTGAGTGGCAACTTCCGGGCGAGGGCGGTCTTCTGCAACTGCTCGACGTCGTCGGCGCTCAGTCGAACCACGGCCACACCCGACCGAAGCTCGAGGCCGTCGCTGGGCACCTTGATCTTGGCCATGAGGAACCGATCGATCACCGAGACCATGCGGCGATCGCCCTTGACGATGGCGGTGGCATCGTCGTCGACCGCACGCACCGGGTAGCGGGCGGCCATGAGCCCGGGCACGGTGGCCTGGACCACCGCTGACTCGCCGAGCGATGGCAGCACGTCGGCGATGTAGCGCAGGAACAGCGGATTGGGCCCCACCACCAGGATCTTGCGGTCCTCGAGGTGATGGCGATGCTGGAACAGCAGGAAGGCGGCGCGGTGGAGCCCGACGGCGGTCTTGCCGGTGCCCGGCCCACCCTGCACGATGAGCAGCTCATCGAGATCGGCTCGGATGATCTCGTCTTGCTCGGCGGCGATCGTTGCCACGATGTCTCGCATCTGGCCGCTGCGCGCTCGTTCGAGCTCGGCCAGGAGCGGGTCGGGCAATCCGCCATGGCTCTCACCATCGGGATCGGTCAGATCTTCGTCGAAGACAGCAACCAGTGTGCGGTCGTCGAGACTGAAGCGACGTCGTCCGGTCAGACCGCACGGGTCGACGCTGGTCGCCCGGTAGAAGGGAGCCGAAACGGGGGCCCGCCAATCCACCACGACAGGATCGCCGTTGGCATCCTCGACGTGTCGCCGCCCGACATACCAGTGATCGGCAGGCACCCCCGGCCGTACTGGCTCCTCGTCGATCCGACCGAAGCTGAGTGGTCCGGCACCGGCCGACAGTTCGGCCTCTCTCTTGCGGAGGTGCCACTGCGCGATTCGAGCGTCGGCGGTGTTCTCGTCTCGAACGGCGCGATCGGTGACTTCTCGGGCGGCTCGGGCCCGCAGGACCATCGCGTCGAGGCAGGCGTACGCTCGGTCGATGACGAGCTGCTCACTGGCAATGAGGGGGTCGGGCGGGTCCGCCTCGAGGTCGCTCACGACGGCGTGACGGGGGTCATCCCTGTTGGATCGACGTCGGTGATCGTCGGCTCGATGGGTCCACCGAGGTCGGCGTAGAGCAGACCGAGACCGCCGCCGACGAGCGCCGCGAAGGCACCGGCGACCAAGCCGCTGATCACTTGGCCGATGGCGAAGGCTGCGATGTTCTCGCCGACGAAGTCGCCGAGATCGACCACCTCGCCTTCGGCGATCAACTGACCGCCACCACCCCCCAGCGGCGAGGTGAACAGGCTGGCGATCAGCAGCATCGTGAAGCCGATCATGGCCAGCATTGCCAGACGTTTGACGAGCGCGCCGGTCGCACCCCTGGTCAAGGCGACGCTGCGGCGGATGCCGCCTTCTCCGAGTGGAGCGACCATCGACATCACGGGCCCGAAGCCGATTCGGGTGAGCCCGGCGATCAGGCCGACGAAGGCGAGGATCAGGGCGAAGAGTCCGAGCACCGGAGCGACGGCGGCCACCAACCCGAGCGGCACGAAGACGCAGAGGTAGAGCAGGATGAACGCACCGAAGAACATCAGGATCGAGCCGATGACTCGAGGGAGTCGAGTGATGGTTTCTCGCAGGGTGTCGGACCACGATTCGGGAACGCCGGTTCGGGCGGCGAGGACGTGACGAGCCGAGGAGGCAGCCAACGCGATCTTCGCAACGATCGACACGATGGAGGCCAAGGCAGCGGCGCCCATCCATGCCGAAGCACCGTCGATGCTGATGGCGTCGGTATCGGTGAGGTCGACCACGACGTCTCGCAGCGCGTACCACGTGAGTCCGGCGGTGATGAGGTCGATGGCGAACGTGAGGATCACGAGCAGGGCGAAGAGATGGCCGGCCTGGTCGATGACCAGTTTGAAGGTCTCCGAGATCCACTGGTTGAGTGGCGGAAGCCGATCGCTCGGCGAGCCGGCGTCCTGGCCCGGTGATGCCCCGATGGCATCGGTGGCGTTGGGCGGCGGCGGGGCTCCGGGGTCTCCCTCGGGGTAGGGCGCGAGGTGTTCGGTCCAACCATTGCCATCCCAGTAGCGGAGTTGGCCGACGTTGGGGTCGGGATACCAACCGGCGACCGGCTGCTGGGGTTGGGATTCGGACGACGGGGATGGTGAGGTCATGAGTGGGTTCGAACGTGCTCAGGCGAAGGCGGGCCGGTCGTCGAAGTCGGCAACGACGCAGGAGTGATCCGATGGTACGACGCCTTCGACGGGATGCAGGCCCTCGATGAAACAGGACACCGGATTGCCGGTCGGTTTGGGTCTCGGCCACGACGACAGCAAGTAGTCGAGTCGGCGGCGAGGCCACTGCGCATCGGCTGTGTGTTCGTTGTCGCGGGTCCAGGTGTGGCCGGGGCCGTCGCCGCAGGCTGCCCACGCATCGGTGAAGACCCGGAGGTGGGCGTTGTTCGAGCCGTAGGGCGGCGCAAGTCCGACGAGGCGACGAATCTCGTCGGATTCGGGGACGGCGTTGAAATCGCCGCCGAGGATCAGGGACCGGTGCTCGTCTGGTGCGGCGTCGAGTCGACGACCGACCTGCTCGTGCCGCTCAGCCAGCCAGTTGACGAGGTCGTCGAGTTGTTCCTGACGCAACGACGAGGCGTCGTAGCGCCAGTCGAGGTGGGTGGTGGCGACGGGTTGGGGACCGTCTGGATGATCGAGCAGCGCCCACAGTGCGCTGCGGTGTGACGGCAGGCCATCGGCTCCGGGCAGGAATCGCTGCCGGCGATCGAGGATGGGCCAGCGAGAGAGAACGGCATTACCGAACGGAGTTCGGTTCGTGTGACCGTCGAACGGAGTTCGGTTCGTGTGACCGTCGAACGGAGTTCGGTTCGTGTGACCGTCGAACGGAGTTCGGTCGGTGCCGGCGGGATCGGGTTCGGTGGTGGCGATCCAGTGCATGCCGAGGTCCGATGCGAGCGCTTCGGCTTGGTCGGGGGCTTCGTTCGTTGGGCCGAAGACCTCTTGCAGCAGGATCACGTCGGCATCGATGGCACGAAGTGTCTCGACGATGGCCGGCTGGCGTGCCGGCCATGGACCGAAGCGCCACCAGAGATTCCAGGTTGCCACTCGCATGGGACATCTCCTCTGATCAGGTCATTCGTCTGATCAGGTCATTCGTCGACGTTCGAGGCGTGGCACAACGACAGCGAGGTCGGTGGGCCCTCGAGACGAGCGGTCGCCAGGAATTCTTTGGGTTGCTTATCAGTTGTTGCATCCACAGCACGATTCCGGGCGAAAAGGGTTTCGTAGGCATCGCAACCGGCAAGAACGTCGACCGTGCCGGCGGCTCGCCTGCCCCCTCCCGCCCTGCAGAAAGTGACCGCTATGGACACCGAGTTCACGCTTCATCCCGACACCGATTTGGCTTGGCAAGACCTTGCGATGTGCAAGGGCGTGACCCACGTGTTCTTCGGACCCCAAGCGGAACGCCCGGAACGGCGGGTCGAACGCGAAGCATTGGCACTCACGTACTGCCTGTCGTGTCCAGCGATCCTCCCCTGCCGTCGCAACGCTCGCCTCAATCACGAGCACGGCTTCTGGGGTGGCGAGAACGACGAACAGCGAGCAGCAGCCGGCTACGCACCACGGTCGCCGAGTCGCCGTTCGGTCATCGAGGCTCGCGACCGAGCCAAGCGCACCATCGAGTCGTACTCGTTGGAGCAGTCGGCGTCGGTTTGAGTTCGCTGCCGCCATCCGGCGTCAAACCAGCAGCGCCCGTTCGAGATAGGTTGCCGCCGTGTTCGATGCCCTGATGATCCTGTCGTTCGGGGGACCCGAGGGTCCCGACGACGTCATGCCCTTCCTCCGCAATGTCACCAGAGGACGTAACGTCCCCGATGACCGCCTGGCCGTCGTTGCCGAGCAGTACGCCCTGTTCGGCGGGGTCTCGCCGATCAACGACCACAACCGTTCGCTGATCGAGGCGCTGCGTCGAGAGTTCGCCGCCAATGACATCGATCTGCCGATCTACTGGGGCAATCGCAACTGGGCTCCGTACGTCGCCGACACCGTGGCGGCGATGGCAGAGGACGGAATCAAGCACGCGCTGGTGTTCGCAACCTCGGCGTTCAGCTCCTACTCGGGATGCCGCCAGTATCGAGAAGACCTCGAGGGCGCAGCGCTCCCCGACGGCCGGGGCCCGACGCTCGACAAACTGCGCCTGTTCTACAACCACCCCGGCTTCCTGGAGCCGGCGGCGGCCAAACTCACCGAGGCGCTCGCCCGATTCGAACCCGAGGCGACGCCGAGGGTCTTGTTCACCGCCCACTCGGTCCCGGTCTCGATGGCGGCCACGTCGGCCTACGTCGAACAACTCGAAGAAGCCGCCGCGATCGTCACCGACCTTGCGGGCTTCGACGGACCCACCGAGCTCGTCTTCCAATCCCGCAGCGGGCCGCCGCAGATCCCCTGGCTCGAACCCGATGTCGGCGATCGCCTGAGCGAACTCGCCGCAGACGGTGTCACCGACGTGGTGGTCTGCCCCCTGGGTTTCGTCAGCGACCACATGGAAGTGTTGTACGATCTCGACACGCTTGCAGCGGGAATCGCCGAAGAGGTCGGCATCCACATGGAGCGGGCGGCAACGGTGGGCAACGACCCCCGTTTCGTCTCGATGATCCGAGAGCTGGTCGAGGAGCGGCTGAACGAGGCGCCGCGGCTCTCGCTGGGTACCGCCGGCCCCTGGCCCGACCAATGCCCCGAGGGGCACTGCGCCGTTCCCGAGCGACCAGCTGGTCGGCCGAATCGCTGACGCCGGTGCTGCGCCTCCCGGCCTGATCGACCGGTCGGCGGCGATCAGCCGAAGACGAGCTGGTCGAGTGGTACGAATCGAGCGTCGACGAGGTCCAGCGACGCCGAGGTCCAACCGACATCGGGGTACGTGCTGGGAACCATCGAGGATCCCCACCACGGACTCGTCGGACCGAGTTCACGATCACCGGCAAAGGTCCCGCCGACGGCGAGGTTGGCGATGAGTCGCATCGGCGCTGCGCGGTGCGGTCCCCAGGTCGCGTTCGCCTCGCCGACCACCCGGTCGATCTCGACGCCGTCGAGCGTCCAGACGAGAAGACCCGGTCGACGGTCGATGGCGAACGTGTGGATCCCGCCGTCGCCGACGGCCGGTTGATCGTTGGTGCTCGAGATCGAACGAATGCGATCCTCGAACCAATGGACCGACGTCGAGACTTGTGTGCCACCTGCGGTCTCGAGCACATCGATCTCGTGGTACTGCGTGGTTTCATAGCCCTCGCACAGGCCAGGGGCCGAGCAGGCCTCGGCATCGAGAAGCCACACCGCGGGCCACAGGCCTGCGCCGATCGGCAACCGAACATCGACTTCGATACGCCCCCAGCCGAACGACTCCTGCGAAATGACCATGCCGGAATCGAAGGGGGCTCGGCCCACCCCGACCTGCGGACTCGGGCTCGCGGTGAGCGTGAAGCCGGTTTCGGTACGGGTGACAGCGGTGTCTCGGTACTGCTGGGCTTCGCCGTTGGTCCAGCCGACACCGCCTTCGGACGGGCTGAGCCAGTGGGGTTCGTTTCGGTCCAACGGGCCGGTGGTCGCAGCGATCCACTCGTCGATGCCCGAGCTCGCCGCCGACGCGACGGGCGGGTCGACGAGAGCCAGCACCGTGCCGGGTTCGTCGCGATCGACGCCGCCGGTCGGGCCGTCACATCCGCGAGCACCGACGAGGGGCACTCGATCGAGACAGGCGAAGGGCCACGACGAGACCAGAACACGATCGCTCAGGCGGTCGAGCACGAGTTGGTCGGTCGTGCCGTCGGAGCTCACTCGCGGCTCGAGCCCGAGGGAACGAGCGAGTTCGACCACAGCATCGCTGCGAGCCGTCGGCACCCGGGCGAGGACACCGTCGACACTCCCGCTGAGTTCGACCACGGCGGCGAGGGCGGCAATCCGCTCCTCTTCCGGTCGATCACCCGTGAGGATCGGTATCAGGCCCGAGCCGGCGATCGCAAGGGTCGAGACTCGCTCGACGGCGTGGTTTCGCTCGTAGCCGCCCAGCATTGCTCGCTCGATGGCGATCGGCCCCACGGCACCTGCATCGGCGAAATCGAGACCCCAGGTGGTGTCGTCGCCCGTTCCCACGGTCAAGAAGTAGCCGGCCAGGGTCGCGGCCGCCTGCTGATCGACGCTGTCGACCCGCACACCGGGCGCCGACAGAAGGGCATCGGCTGCGTCGACGGCCTTCGCCGACAGCGGAACCGTCGGATCGCCGAATGCCGGTACGTCCGGCTCCGACTCGGTCAGCAAGAGACCAACGGCGATGAGGACCGACGCCGCGGCGATGGCCAGGTATGCGGGCAGTTGCCCGCTGGGTCGCGACTCAGCCCCTCCGGTCGCCTCGGGACTCGCCCCACCGCCAACGGTCATGCTCTCACTATCGACCGAGGCAGCGTCGACCTGAGCCACCGCCCGAGCTGGTGGGGCGAGCGGGCCGTTTCGGCGCCGAGGCACCACCGATCCTGCGCTACGATCCGGCGATGCGTTCCGCCATCACCAGTGCCTCGGCGAACTCGGTCGGACCCTACAGCCACGGGATCGATGCCGATCCGATCGTGTTCTGCTCGGGCCAGACGCCGGTCGACCCCGCCACCGGCGCACTCCTCGATGGTGACGTCGCTACTCGCACTCATCAGTGCTTCGACAACCTCTTCGCCGTGCTCGTGGCTGCCGGGCTCGGCCCCGAGCACGTGGTGAAGGTCAACGTCTACCTGACCGACATGGCCGACTTCGCTGCGATGAATGCCGCCTACGCCAGCCGGTTCGAGGAGCCATTTCCGGCTCGGACCACGGTGGGCGTCGCCTCACTCCCGCTCGGTTCGAACGTCGAGATCGAGCTCACCGCCCGCCGCCCCTGATTCGAGGGTGATGGTCAGATCGGCGAAGCCGCGCGAGGCGAAGCCGAAGCCAGGTCAGCGCGGTGCGCGTGGTCGAGGGACGAGACACGCCCCGAGCGTGATGGTCAGATCGGCGAAGCCGCGCGAGGCGAAGCCGAAGCCAGGTCAGCGCGGTGCGCGTGGTCGAGGGACGAGACACGCCCCGAGCGTGATGGTCAGATCGGCGAAGCCGCGCGAGGCGAAGCCGAAGCCAGGTCAGCGCGGTGCGCGTGGTCGAGGGACGAGACACGCCCCGAGCGTGATGGTCAGATCGGCGAAGCCGCGCGAGGCGAAGCCGAAGCCAGGTCAGCGCGGTGCGCGTGGTCGAGGGACGAGACACGCCGAGCGTGATGGTCAGATCGGCGAAGCCGCGCGAGGCGAAGCCGAAGCCAGGTCAGAGCCCGAAGCGGGACTCGTCTCGTCCGCTGCGCCACTGCTCGATCTCTTCGCCCATCGGTGTGGACGGCGGTCCGGCCACGAACGGCCACAGCTCTTCGGCGATGCGCCGGAAGTTCATCGTGGCCTCGAGCTGGGCGAGGATGCCGATCAGCCCGAGCGTGATGCGCTGGAGGACGACGAACGACGGCGGCACGTTGAGCACTTTCATCAGGGCGCTGTTGGGGCCGGAGGCGTCGAAGAGCTGAGCGACGCCTCCCTCGGCGTAGTCCTGGTCGATGGTGACGATCGTGTCGTCGTAGACGTAACGGTAGTAGAAACGGAAGTACTCGCTCACCTGCTCGTCGCCGAAGGGGGCGCCCTGTTTCAGCAGCCCGGCGTCTTCGACCAGCTTGCGGAAGCCCGGCTGGTCGTGCTCGAGGACCATCTTGGTGATCAGCTTCTCGAAGAGCTTCGTTTCCTCGGAGGTGAAGCGCTTCACGAGACCGAAGTCGAGGAAGGTGACTCGCCCACCCTTCTCGAACAGGTAGTTGCCGGGATGGGGGTCGCCGTTGAAGGCGTGGAGGCGATAGATCGAGCCGAACGAGAAACGGAAGATGGTCTCCCCCACCAGGTTCTTCTCGTGTTGGCTCCACGTGAGGACCTCGTCGAATCGGTGGCCGGTGGCCAGTTCGGTGGTGAGAATGCGCGGACCCGAGAGCTCGTCGATCACCTTCGGGACGTGGATGCGTGGATGGCCGTCGAAGAAGTCGGCGAAGTACCGCTGGTTCTCGGCCTCGTTCTCGTAGTCGAGTTCCTCGATCAGGCGTTCCTTCAACTCGGCGGCGATCGGCCCGGAGTCGAGACCGGGGAACATCGACGACATCGCACCGAAGAGCCAGTCGGCGTTGCCGAGATCGGACCGGACGGCATCGGCGACACCGGGGTACTGCACCTTGACGGCAACGGCACGGTCGTCACGAGTGATGGCGCGATGCACCTGTCCGATGGAGGCCGAGGCGATCGGGACGGGGTCCCACTCGGCGAACACCTCGCTCGGGTCGGCGCCGAGTTCGGCCCGGATCGTTGCCGCTGCGAGCTCGGGACTCATCGGCGGCGCATCGTGCTGGAGCGAGGCGAGCGTCTCACGCACATGGTCGGGCAGCCCGGTGTCGATGTAGCTGGCCATCTGGCCGATCTTCATCATGGCGCCTTTCATGTTGCCCAGCTCGCGGGTGACATCGGCGGCCGTCCGCATCTGGAAGTCGAACGCCAGCGCTTCCTTGCGTTCGGCTGAGGCAAAGGTCTGGCGGGCCTTGCTGACGGCGTAGCGCCTCCCCCCGCGAAGTCCCATGCGTGCGAGCCGAAGGTTCCGTGCCGCCATGCGATTGCCGAGGACCGCTTGCTCGATGGGTCGAGCCGAGTCACGACGCAGGACCAGGCCTCCGATCAGGGCAGCGAGACCGGCAACACCGAGGTACCCGGGCAATTTCATTTCTCGATGCTACGAGAAGGCAGAGCGCAGGAGAACTCACCCGATTCTGCCTCTACCGTGAGGTTCATGATCTGTTTGGCGACGCCGCGATTGCTGCTGCGAACGTGGCGACCCGAAGATCGCTCCCCACTCGAGGCGCTCCTCGTCGGATCGGTGCCCTCCTTCGGAATCGTCGGCCTTCGGCACCTCGGCGGGGTGAGCGAGGCCACAGCGTTGCTCGAACGATTCGAGCAGGCGTGGGCACTCGATGGTCATGGCCTCTTTGCCGTCGAGGCGCTCGAAACGGGGATGCTGCTGGGTGTCGCCGGACTGCAACCTGGCGACCGGGCGCGATCGACACTCGAACTCGTGTGGCAGGTCGCCACCCTGGCCGACCCCGGAAGCGTCGGCGGATCCCCAGATGGCCCCGCCCTCGATGGCGAGGAGACGGCGATCGAAGCCGTGGCTGCGGTGATCGATTGGGCGTTCGGACTCTTCGACGTGGAAGTCGTCGAGGCGACGGTCGGCCTCGACGACCGAGCCGCAGCCGGCGTGGCCGAGGCGGTGGGCATGAGCGCATCGGAGCCGAAGGTCAATCCACTCACCAACGAGCGGACCGTCCGATTCACCGTCACACGGGCGGTGTGGAGCGCCGGCGATCCATGACTCCGGAGCTGCCGCGTCTGCGCCGACTGACCGAAACCGAGATCGCCGCCTACGACCACCTCGATCCACAACTGGCTCGACGGGTCCGCGTGGCCAAGATCCCCGCCCTACCCGGTCGCTATCTGGGCATCACCCTTGGGCCGCTCGTCGTCCTGCAGACCTGCGAATCCGACGATGGGTCGAGCGCGCTGTTGGCTCACGAGTTGGTCCATGTCCGCCAGTGGCGAGAGCAGGGGGCGGTGCGCTTTGCGGT
The DNA here is from genome assembly GCA_963698395.1 of uncultured Acidimicrobiales bacterium. GTDB lineage: Bacteria > Actinomycetota > Acidimicrobiia > Acidimicrobiales > SZUA-35 > JBBQUN01. Next base: position 783,702 of record CAVOQQ010000001.1, on the reverse strand, counting down.
GCGCTACGTGTCGTCCTTCGTGGCGTCGTTGTTGCGCTGTCGGCGGTGGAACGAGGCCTACCGGTCGATCCCGGCCGAGGTCGAGGCTCGGGCCGAGACCACGAAGTGGCTGGCTCGGCGTCACTGTCTTCCAGACAGCGAGTACTGAGTCTTCCAGACGAGCTGCAGCGTACTGAGTCTTCCCGACAGCGAGGGGTGAGGTCGGCTCAGCCCTTCACGTGAGCGAAGCGTTCGCGGAGCTCTCGCTTGAGGATCTTGTTGGATCCCGTCTTCGGGATCTCGTCGATGAGTTCGATGATGCGCGGCACCTTGTAGCTGGCGAGTTGCTGGCGAGCGAAACGGTCGATCTCGTCGGCATCGAGGGTGGCGCCGGCGTGCGGCACGACGATCGCCATCACCGTTTCACCCCACTGCTCGGATTCGACACCGATGACAGCCACTTCATAGATGCCTTCGTGCTTTTCGAGCGCCGCTTCGATCTCGGCCGGATAGATGTTCATGCCGCCGCTGATGATCATGTCTTTCTTGCGGTCGCAGATGAACAGGTAGCCCTCGTCGTCTCGATAGGCGATGTCGCCGACGGTGTGCCAGCCGTCGCGGTCATCGGCGGCGTACTTCTCTTCGGCCTTGTAGTAGGTGTCGAAGACCGACGAGGCACGAACGAACAGCTCACCGGGCACGTTGGGCTCCTCGATGATGTTGCCGTCGTCGTCGAACAGCGCAACCTCGACGAGCGGGGCCGGCTTGCCGCATGATCCGGGCTTGCGCATCTGGTCTTCGGGGGCCAGCACCGTGTTGACGCCCATCTCGGTCGATCCGTACACCTCCCACAGCGACTCGGCGGGGAAGTCCTCGATGTACGCCTCCTTGAGCGGATGCGGCCACGGCGCCGCGTTGGCGATCATGATCTTCATGCTCGACGTGTCGTACTTCGCTTTCACCTCGGCGGGCAGGTTCACCACCATGCGAATGGGTGTCGGCGCCGAGAACGTGGACGAGCATCGGTACGTGTCGATCAGCCGCAGCCAGTCTTCGGGATCGAACTTGTGCTGGAGCACCACGGTGTTGCCGAGTGTGTGGGCGATGCCGGCAAAGCCGCCCGGACCACTGTGATAGAGGGGTCCACAGGTGATGTAGACATCACCGGGCCCGTAGCCGATGAGGTTGAGGAGCCCGGCGCCCTGCTCGGCCGACGAAGTCGTGTGACGAACCGCTCCCTTGGGATTGCCCGTGGTGCCGGAGGTGTAGATCATCGTGCCGGCTGCGGCCTGGTCACGTTCGACTTCGGCGTCGGACCCGACGAAGTCGTCTTGGGTGATCTGGCCCGCGAGTGGCTCGCCACCGAAGATCACCACCTGTTTCACGGCCGGGATCTCGCTGCGGATGCGCTCGAGCAGCGGGGCGAACTCGACATCGGCGAAGATCAGCTCGGAGTCGGAATTGTTGATGACGTAAACCGACTCGGGGTCGGAGAGCCGATAGTTGAGCGGCACCGAGATGGTGCTGGCCTTGCGAGCCGCGTGGTAGAACGCGAACACCTCGAGCGAATTCTGGCCCAGCCACATCACCTTGGCCCCCGCCTCGATGCCCGCGTCGACGATGCCGTTGGCCAGACGATTGGCACAGGCATTGAACTCGGCGAAGGTCATCTGACGAACCGGTCCTCCTGGCCGGTCGTCGATGACCGCGATCTTGTCGGGTGTGGCCTGAGCGTGGGCGGTGAGCAGATCCATGGGTCCCCCTCGGAGCATGGCGGGCAGGTGACGGCGAGCCGCCCCGCGTGACCTTCGTCACGTAAGCCCTCAGTCTCTCCCACGACGGCGTCGACTGCCAGTCGACGGCACGCCACCGTCGCCCACGAGTGACTCATGCCCTCTGCTCGAGTGGCGTAGCGGCAGCATGGCGTCGAGCGCGTGCCCCCTCAGACTCGATGTCCGTGGCACGACCGACCCAATGGGACTATCATTTCTCCCGGCCGCCATCGGACTAGCGAGCGAAGCTCGACAAATCGTCTCGTGAGAAGGAAGCCGGTTGCGGCCGACACTCAAACAATGGGAGAGACACATGACGAAACTACGATGGTTGGTGGCGTTCTTCGCCGTCGCCCTTCTTGCCAGTTCGTGCGGTGGCAGCAGCGACGACACTGCGGCTGATGACACCGGCGACGAAACGACGACCACGGCAGCCGGCGACGACACCGGCGACGAAACGACGACCACGGCAGCCGACACCGGCGACGGCGAGGGCATCACCCTCCGCATCTTCGCCGGGGCTGTCGGCAACGAGCTCGAACTCGCCCAGAACACCGCTCAGCGGTACATGGACGCAAACCCCGGCGTGACCGTCGAAGTCATCGAGACCGGTGACCTCGTCGAGGACCGCCTGGGCACCTATCTTCAGCTCTTCGAGGCCCAGTCCTCCGAAGGTGACGTATTCCAGATCGACGTGATCTGGCCGGGCGACCTGGCCGAGCACTTCCTCGACCTCAACGAATACGGCGGAGCCGAGGCGGCAGCCGAGCACTTCCCGGCCATCGTCGAGAACAACACGGTCGACGGCAAGCTCGTCGGTATCCCATGGTTCACCGACGCCGGCCTCCTCTACTACCGAACCGACCTCCTCGAGAAGTACAACCTCGAGCCGCCGACGACGTGGGACGAGCTCGAAGCTTCGGCCCAGACCATCCAAGACGGTGAACGGGCCGAGAACCCGGACTTCTGGGGTTTCGTGTTCCAGGGCAACGCCTATGAGGGCCTCACCTGCGACGCGCTGGAATGGGTTGCGTCGGTCGGTGGCGGTTCGATCATCGAGCCCGATGGCACCATCACGATCAACAACGACAACGCCAAGGCCATCGTCTCACAGGCCGCCGGCTGGGTCGGCACGATCTCGCCTCCGGGCGTGACGGCGTACGCCGAGGAAGATGCCCGTGGTGTCTGGCAGGCCGGTAATGCTGCCTTCATGCGCAACTGGCCGTACGCCTACTCGCTCGGCAACGGCGACGACAGCGAAATCGTTGGCCTCTTCGACGTGTCGCCACTGCCCGGTGGAGCCCCCGGTGAAGGGGCCGCGACGCTCGGCGGCTGGCAGCTCGCAGTCTCGAAGTATTCTGCGCACCCCGAGGAGGCCGCCAAGTTGGCGCTCTTCATGGCCTCACCCGAGGAGCAGAAGATCCGGGCCATCGACGCCTCGTTGAACCCGACCATCCCCGCGCTCTACGAGGATGCCGACGTCCTGGCGGCGAACCCGTTCTTCGGCTCGCTGCTCGACGTGTTCACCCAGGCCGTGGCCCGTCCCTCGACGGTCTCCGCTCCGGACTACGCCGACACGTCCAAGCTGTTCTTCAACTCCGTGCACAGCGTCTTGACCGGTGAAGAGAACGTCGACGACGCGTTCGAGTTGCTCGAGCTCGACCTGCAGGACCTGCACCCCGACTTCACGGTCGGAACTCCCTGACGCTCCAGGGGTCGGCGACAAACCCCCGACCCCTCGACGTCGTTCTCTGAAGCCGGTGCTCCAGGGCTTGCCCTGGAGCACCGGATTGAGAGTGCGATCGAGCACCGAACGCCACGACTCTGTGCAAGATGGGGGACATCGAGTGACAACGACCGAAGCGTCGGAAACAGTCGACCGCGGCGCCGCCGTCAAGCCCAAGAAGAACAAGGGTGGCGGTGGACTGCTGAAGGGCGAGCGACGGCTCGCCTACCTGCTCTTGCTCCCGACGATGCTGATTCTGGTCACGATCGCCATCTATCCCCTCGGATCGGTGTTCTACAAGAGCTTCACCAACGACAGCTTCGCCAGCGCTCAGCCGACCGATTGGGTGGGTCTGCGCAACTACAAGGACCTCCTGAGCCTCACGATCGTTGAACTCAAGCCCGAGGTCGACGACACCGGTCAGCCGGTCATCGATCCCGACACCGGTGAGCAGGAGTACCAGTCGCCGGTGTCCGCTCTCCCCCGAGAGCCCAGGCGATTCCGCGAGGCCTACGAGTTCGGCGTCTTCGGCAACAAATACGTTCTCGGGGCAACCGATCCGAACTTCATCAAGGCCATCGTCGACACCCTGTTCTTCACCGTCACCACGCTGTTCTTCGAGGTGATCCTCGGTTTCGCCATCGCCATGACACTCAATGTTGCCTTCCCCGGGCGAGGAATCATGCGCGCCGCGATGCTCGTCCCCTGGGCGATCCTCACGGCCGTCTCGTCACGAATATGGGAATGGATGTTCCGTGACACCCGGGCCGGACTGTTCAACATCGTGCTCGAAAAGGCGCACATCATCGACGAGCCGATTCCCTGGTTGGCCGACAGCAAGTATCAGTTACCGGCGGCGATCGCCATCGATGTGTGGAAGACCACGCCGTTCATCGCGCTCCTCCTGCTGGCCGGTCTCGCTCTGATCCCATCCGACTACTATGAGGCGGCGTCGGTCGACGGTGCCACGGCATGGCAGCAGTTCCGCAAGATCACCATCCCGTTGGTCAAACCGACCCTGGCCGTTGCCCTGGTCTTCCGGACCCTCGATGCACTCCGAGTCTTCGACCTCTTCCAGATCGTGTTTGCCCAGCGGCGCTACTCGATGGCGAGCTTCGCGTACTACCAGCTGATCGACTCCCAAGCGGCCGGCTACTCCTCGGCCGCGTCGGTGATCATCTTCTTCATCATCACCGTCTTTGCCTTCATGTACATCCGACTCCTGGGGATCACCAATGACTGATCTGGCCAAAGACGTCCCGACCGAAACGGTCGCCGCTCCCACCCGGACGATCTACCGGCCCAAGAAGCGCAGGGTCACCTGGACGAAGGTCGGGTTCTGGCTCCTGATCGTCCTGATCGCGATCTTCCTGCTGTTCCCCTTCTATTGGGCCATCAACTCGTCGCTCAAGACCGAGGCCCAACTCCGCATGACTCCAGGCACGTTCATCCCTCGGGATCCCCAGAGCAACGGGATTTCGATCTCGTGGCAGAACTACCGGGCGGTGTTCCAGAACGATGCGTTCATCCGCAGCCTTCGAAACAGCGCCATCGTGGCCACCAGCGTCACGATCCTGGCCCTTGCCATCGGCTCGTTCGCCGGGTTCGCCCTCGGCAAACTGCGCTTCCGCGGCCGAACCCCGTCCCTCTACGTCATTCTCTCCATGACCATGTTTCCCCAGATCGCCGTGCTGACCGGGTTGTATGCGATCGTCCGCAACGTCGGCGCATCGGCGATGCCCAGCATGATCTTCACCTACATGCTGTTCACGCTGCCGTTCACCGCATGGGTGCTCACTGCGTTCTTCCAGGCACTACCCGACGAACTTCTGCAATCGGCCCAGGTCGACGGGGCGACACCCTTCCAGGCCTTTCGGCTGATCCTGTTCCCGCTGACCGCGCCCGCCCTGGTCACGACCGGTCTCCTGGCGTTCATCGCTGCCTTCAACGAGTATCTGTTCGCGTTGACGTTCACCACGATCGAGCCGAACGCCAGAACCGTGCCGGTCGCGATCAGCCTGTTCTCCGGCCAGATCGCCCGTCAGGAACCCTTCGGTGAGATCATGGCCGCGGCGGTCATCGTCACACTCCCGCTGATCCTGTTGGTTCTCATCTTCCAGCGTCGCATCATCGGTGGTCTCACCGCCGGCGCCGTGAAGGGCTGACCGACCGCGTCAGTCGGTGACGGCCGCCGAGGCCTCGGCCTCGCGCTCTCGCAGCGTGTCGGCACCGACGATCGCGAACAGCGGCGATACCGATCCCACCATGAGCCCGGCCGCCGGCGATATCCGCTGGACGATGAACGTGTAGCCGACGCAGATCGCCACGGCGGCCATCCGGTAGCGAAGCGAGTGATGCGGTGACCGATGGAGGGCCACGATGCCACCGGCGCCGAACCCGGCGACCAGGCCGGTGGGGAGATCGAAGACGGCGATCGGGAGCCCGACCACGACCCAGAGGGCGGTCGCGGCGACCGTGGCCCGAATCGCATGTTCATGGTTGGACACCCCTGCCGTGATCCCGAACACGCCCGGCACCAGGCCGAAGGCGATACCGATGAGCCCACCGGCGAACCCGATCTCGTCCTCGGAGGCAGCCGCGAATCCGAAGACGAGCATGGTGTAGCTCATGAACATGAACACCGTGGCCAGACCGATGGCAAACCAACGACGGGTGCCTTCTCGGTCCTTCGCTCCCTTCGGATCCCTGGTGGCCACGACCGCGACCGTAGCATCGCCAGGTGCAGGGTCTGCCCCAGATCAGCCGGCCGACATGACCACGAGCTCGAACGACAGGAATGGGGCTGGGACCCAGCCGCTCTCGCCGGTGCCGACGACCTCGACCATGTAGAAGTCGAGCACCGGGTTGCCCTGGTAGAGGACGATCTCGACCTCGGCGCCGTGGTCGCCGCGACCTGAGATGCTCAGCCGCTGGTGACTGTCATACAGAAAGACCTCCGGTTCGATCAACTCACCGTCCCAGATCCCCGTGAGCCAGGCCTCGCCGCCCGGTCCCCACACGGTCGGGATGCCGCACTGGTCAGGGTCGGGGTTGTCATCGAATGGCAGGTCGGGTACGTCGGGATCCCGGAACTCGTTCGGGTCGTGGGACACGACCGGTGTTCGTGGGGTGTCGGCGACCGAGGACGTCGAGGAGCCGGCTGACGTCTCGCCGGGAACTCCCGTGCTCATGCCCCCTTCGGCCGGATCGTCGACTGCGCACGAACCCGCCAACAGCGCCACGGTCGCCACCACTCCGAGCACCCGAGACCTCACCATGGCTTGGGAACCATTGGGAGCAGGCGACCATTCCCCTGCAGCTTCAACCGATCACCGGTCGCGCAGAACGCGGTCGATTCGGCTCTGGAGATACCGAGCGACGGTCGAGGCCTGGCCGGCCGTGAGGCCGTGTGCCACGATCGGACCACGAAAGCCGACGTTCATCAGCTCCGTCAGATAGTGGTCGTAGTCCAACACCCCGGTCCCGGCGGTCGTGAAAGTGCCGTCCGGTCTGCGGTCCTTCGCGTGAGCGATGGTGATTCGGTCCGCCAACCGGAGAACCGCTTCCGAGACGATGCGACGCTGGTGGTCAAGGGTGTCGACCTCGAACAGGTTCGCAGGGTCGAGCACGACGCGGAGGCGGTCGCTCTGCAGCTGATCGATCAGCTGCGCAGCCAGCGCAGCAGAGCTCACGACGTTGCCGAGTTCGGGTTCGAGGCCGAGCTGAACATCATGTTCCTCGGCAATCCCGATCGCTGACTGCATGGCGTCACACAGGTCCCCCCAAGCGGCCGGGGTCGCGTTGTCGGGATGGCGACGCCACATGTCATCGGGGTCCCGGGTGCCGGTGCACAAGGTGATCAGATCCGTGCCCATGGCGGAAGCCGACCGGGCGATCACATCGAGCGATGCCAAACCGCGGCGCCGAACATCGGGGTCGGGGTGGATCATGTTGAACGTGCCCGACACGCCACAAAGCCGAACCCCGTTGGCCGTGGCAGCCGACGAGATCGCAGCGGCCACCTCGGGATGGATCGTGTCCGGCAGCGCTGGCGAGCCCGAACAGACCATGTTGTAGTGGACGACGGTGAAACCGGCCTCGGCGGCCGCGCCGAGCACGGTGTCCGGGTCGTTTCCCGGGAACGTCTTCGCAAAGACACCCAGCTGCATCAAAGGGATCCCGTGACCTCGTCGAGTGCCACCGATCGACCGGTCTCGACCGACCTCGCAATGGCGAGCATGCCCCGAACCGAAGCCACTCCGTCATCGATGTCCGCCCCCGACGACGGGGCGCCATCGAGGACCGTGTCGGCAAAACCCTCGAGCTGTCGTCGGTAGAAGTGCCCGTCTGCGCCGAGCGGACGGTAGGAGGTCGCGGTGTCCTCGCGAAAGATGTCGACCTCGGAGGTGGTGAAGTACCAGGGGTTGGCGGTCTTGCCGATCACCGAGCCGTTGCTGCCATAGATCTGGAATCCCTCGTGCCAGCCCATCCGAACCGCGACCGTGAGATCCAGTTGGCCGATCGCTCCATTGCCGAATTCCACCTCGACGAGCCAACAGTGCATGCCTCGATGATCCGACAATCGTGCCCGGACCGAGACGATGTCACCCCCGAGGAACCTCGCCGTGTCGAGCAGGTGACTCCCGTGAGCCAGGAGGTAGTACCGCCGCAAGTCCGCCTTCGGCGACGATGCCGGGCGCACGGCATGGGAGGAGCGGACGATCAGCGGTTGGACGGCATCGGTCATGGCGTATCGGTGCGTGCTGTCGCAATACCAGGCCTTCAACGCCACGAGATCGCCCATCTCCTCGACGATGAACCGCCGAGCCTCCTGGAGACCGATGTCGTACCGCTTCATGTGCCCGATCTGGAAGACCTTGCCCGTGTCTCGGACCACGCCAGCCAGGGCTTCGATCTCCTCGAGACCGGTGGCAACGGGCTTCTCGCACAGCACGTGCTTGCCGGCCTCGAGCGCCCTGATCGAGGCCGAGACGTGGAAGGCGTCTGCGGTCGCGATGATCACGGCGTCGAGATCGGGATCAGCCAACATGTCGTCGTAGTCCGCAAAGCTCTTGTCGGGATCATGCGTGCAGGCCATTCGGTCACGAAGATCGTCGGCAACCTCGCAGATCGCGTGAAGCCGTGCATTTCGGGCCTTGGTGCAACTCTCGAGATGGGCGGCCTGGGCGATCTGCCCGCAGCCCAGAACCCCGACGTTCAACTCGGTCGGCTTCATGTCTGCCTCCGCTTCATCGGTTACCAGACGAGCGACTGGGTGACGCGCTCATCGAGTCGGCGAGTAAGAGGGTCGAACATCGACCCGGACCGATGCGACCGGCCCGCTCAGACCGTAGCCGTTTGTGCGTCGGGCACCTGGCTGCGCTTCACGATGGCGGGGACGACCGGGAACGCTGTTCGCGTTCACCAAGGTTCTGATGGCGAAGCTGAAGAACTCAAGGCCCTCTGGCGAACCGGATCGCCTCGTGGCGCTCCACGTGCAGTGAGAATCCCGGAGCGGATCTCTGGCAAGGGCTCACCAACGGAGTTGCTCGCTCAACCCCAAGGGTTGGCGCGCTCGCACCACCTCGGTCCGGTCCCCTACCGCCCGCCGAATGGTGGCGGCTGGCCGGGCCGACGGCCGCTCTCACGACCTGCGTCCGTCGCTCGCCATCAAGGAGGACAACGCACGCTGGCTCGATGACGAGGTGGCGCTATACCCGGCCCTGGCAAGGCTCCACGAACGATCGCTGATCACCGTTGAGGGGTGGGTTCGACCGTCGCTGATCTGTCGCATTTCGCCATGACCGACCGTTGGGAGCGAGGCGACGAGACGGGAGTTGTCGCACAGCGCACTGGTTTCTCCATCCCGGCGACTGCGCGCCTTCAGCAGCCTGCCGCGATGGAATCCAACGTTTCGGCGCCACTGCCGAGGTGGCGACGCGCGTCGCCTACGGCGTCTACGGCGATTTCGACACCCACGTCGGACACGAGTGGAACTCGGCGGCGGACTGGTGCGCGCTCGACGGCCTCCTGCAACGCATCGACGATGCCGGTGCTTCGAATCGAGTCCTCGTTGCCGCGGTGTCGGCGTTCGGCCGGCGGGTCGAAGAGCACGACCGTCCCGCTCGACCGATAGCTCACCACGATCGCCGAGGAGTGGCTCGGCGTCGAAGCGGCAAGTGTGCTGCCGGCCTTGGCCACGCCGCTCGGAATCCTGTGATCTCGGAGGAGTAGAGTCGGCCGGTGCGACGACTCCTCCTTCTTCCGGTTCTGCTGGTCTCGGTGCTGGCTCTTGCTTCGATCCCTGCGTCGGCGCAGACGACAGCAACCGACTCGATCGCGGCCATCGTCGACGAAATCGAATCCACCGGGCGCTTCATCGACCCGGGAGCAGAACCGTTGGGCAACGGCGTCGAGGCAGCAATCGATCGGGCCAACGCCGTGGGGATCGCCGTTGCCTTTCCCGATCCGGCGACCAACGCCGAGGTCTTCACCCCAGCCCTCGACGCCGCCATGGCCGAACGCTCCATGCGCTACGACTCGATCCTCGTCCTGACCCCGACCATGATCGCGGCCGAAGTCGTCGATATCGGTGATCAGGAGCTGAACCAGGCCTTCGATGCCGCCGACGCCGGCTTCGTACGAGATGGCGACGCCGGGGCCATCGATGGCTTCGTGGCCTCGATCACCGGTGGTGACCTTCCTTCGACCTCCGCCGCCACCGACACCACCGAGGCGGCCGCTGACGACTCCACCGACGCCGCCCTGCCAGCCGACGGCGCCGTGCCAGCCGACGGCGCCGACAACGGAGGCGGCTTCCCTTGGTTCTGGGCCATCATCGCTGCCGTTGCCGGGTTCTTCGGCATTCGCTACTTCACCAACAAGCGCAAACGCCAAGCCGCCGAACGAGCGGCCGTCGAGACCGATCGCAAGGAGATCGCCGAGCAGTTGCGCAACAATGCCGACCGCGTGATCGATCTCGGCGATCCGGTGATCGCTCGCAAGGACGCCGAACTCATCGCCCTCTACGAAGAGGCCAGCCGCACGTACCAAGAAGTCTCGCTCGCCCTGCCCGAAGCCACCACGGCGGCCGAGATCGACGCGCTCGATGATCGAATCGATCGGGCCGAGTGGCAGCTCGAGGTCATTGCTGCCCGCCTGGCCGGCGAGCCCGTCCCCCCGTCGCCCGAGGAACGAGCGCGAGCCGCCACCCCACCGGCAACCGACGGACCGGCGCTCGGTCCCGACGATTCGATCTTCGGCCGGCAACCCGGTGGCGGCGATGCCCGCACTCGAATCCCGCCCCCGACACCCCAGCGTCAGCCTCGACCGCAACCCCGCTCGTCAGGCGGCGGAGGTATTGGTGGGATGCTCGGCAGCATCCTCGGCTCGATCCTGCTCGGCGGCGGGCAACCACGCACCATCAGCCGACGAACCCAACGGCGCACGGGATCGACCCCCTTCGGTTCGTCGGGCCGGCCCTCGGGCTCGTTCCCTGACCCCTTCTCGAAGACCCGACGCTCGTCGGGGCGTGCCCTCGGTCGATCGGGCTCCACCCGGCGCCGTGGCTCCAGTCGAAGCGCCGGCGGCTCCCGTGCCCGCAACACCACTCGACGGAGCGCCGGCGGGTCTCGCCGCCGCTGATCGGTACGAAATCGTCGACGATCGACGTCAATGTCACAGGGTGTTGCCATGATGCATACATGGCCGAGCTCCCCCCGCATCTTTCTCCCTCCTCGGCGTCATCGTTCGATGGATGCCCCCGCCGCTGGAAGTTCAAGTACGTCGACGGTCTTCGAGAGCCGTCGGGTCAGTCGGCCGTCGTCGGCACCTTCGCTCACCTCGTGCTCGAACAGCTGTGCCAGCTCGAGGCAGCCGAACGAACCCTCGACCGAGCCAAGGTCCTCGCTCGAGCGTGTTGGCCCGAGGTCGAAGCAACCACTGACTTCGTCGATCTCGCCCTGAGCGAAGACGACGCACGAGCCTTCCGGTGGCAGGCCTGGACCGCCATCGCCGGGCTGTGGAAGCTCGAAGATCCTGCCAAGGTCGACGTCGTTGCCACCGAACGAAAGATCGAGGCCCGCCTCGACGACGTGCCTTTTCTCGGCATCGTCGACCGCATCGAGCGCATCGAGGGCAAGCTCGTGATCAGCGACTACAAGTCAGGGCAGGCACCTCACGTTCGCTATCGAGACGAGAAGATCCAACAGGTCCTGCTCTACGCTGCCGCCGTCGCCCAGGCCGACGGTGAGGTGCCCGACCGCTCGAGGCTGCTCTACCTCGGTCAGGAGACCATCGACATCGATGTCACCGACGCCCGGATCGCCGAGGTGTCGGGTCAGTTGGCCGGCACCTGGGACGCCATCACGGCGGCGTGCGTCACCGACACGTTCGACCCCAAGCCCGGCGTCCTGTGTGGCTGGTGCCCCTTTGCGGCCCAGTGCGACGAGGGCCGAGCCGAACTCCAACGGCGCCACGCCGAGGGCATTCTGCACGCCCACGCCCCCGGCGCCGCGCTCGTCTCCATCTGAGCGAGCGCTCGCCCGACGCTCGCACGTCAGCGCGGGCAGCGGCAGCCAGACTCACCAGCAATCATCGGCACCCTGGGCGCGCATGGCCACGGCCGGCGATGAGACGTCCGACACGTTCGTGCCCCCGGGCCGGGCTCGGGTGGGCGATTCTGCCCATACCGGGCAAGATTCCCATTGCGATTTCCTCAACCCACCGTACTCTCGGGCCGACAGTCCATAGAGCTCCTCCATGGACGGCGGGGACCGAGCACGCTGCGCGGTACATCACCACATCAACGGAGATGACAGGTGACCATGACGACGTTTGACACACGACCTGGCGACACGACGCCCTCGATGACCGACGGCCCAGCCGACGTCACGATGGCCGGCTGGTACGCCGATCCATTCGAAACGCACCGCATGCGGTACTTCTCGGGCGTGGAGTGGACCGAGCACGTGACGCACTACGGCCCAACGCCGTGCAGCGGCTGCCGCCGTTGAGAACCTGAGATCCTCGGCGCAAGCACCAGGGACCGGTTCGGTCCGCCTCAGTCCGACGTCTTGGCTCGCCGGCGACGCCGCTCGGCATCGAGCTTGCGAGCGGTCCGCACGACCTCGCTCATGACGTCGTTGACGTCGAGCTCCGAGTCGGCGTTGGCCAACGCATGCCCTGCCAGGGCTTCGAGTACGGCGCTGACGCTCACGCCCTGAACGGCCGCAAAGTCGTGCCAGCGCTCGTGCGCCTCGCTGCTCACATAGGCATGCAGCGCCCGCCGCTCCGCCTGCGTCGACATGAAAACCCGCTTTCGCTCCAACCGCTCCAAACCGTAGGCGAAAACGCAACCGTTCGTCGCATTCGCCGATCGGGCCGCTCGAACGTGCGCCCGCTCAGAGCCCGATGGCGGTCAGTCACAGCGGCCGGATTGCGACGGGTCGATCGTCGCGACACCGCGTTCGTCGATCACCACGCCCGAGGAATGGCCGGCGATCTGCTCCAGAATCGCCTCGCGTTCGGCTGAACTCGGCGGGCGGACCACGCCGCCGTCGGCCCGGACCGGTTCGACCCGCATCGTCAACTGAGGTTCACCAGTGACCTCCTCGAACACCTCGAACAGGAAAATGGCCGAGTTCGCCGTGATCCCCCTCGCCGAAGGAAAGGCGAAATTGCCGCTCGACCGGGCGACGAGCATGTCACCCACCGCAGCAAGGCCCTGGACCACGTGAGGGTGACCATTCACCACGGCGTCGACTCCCAACGTCGCCCAGCGCTCGGTCAGCTCTTCCATGAACGGCGACGGGCACAACACGCCCTCCTCACCGCCATGCACCATCACGACCGTGACGTCGGCAGCGGCGACGGTGGAGCGGACCAGGTCATCGGCGAGATCGATGAAGGGCGGGCACGCCCAGGCGACCTGAGGGCGGACATTCTCGCCCGATGCCGACCAGTCACACGGGACCCGAGACAGGGAGACGACGCCGACCCGCCAGTCTCCGACCTCGACGACCAGCGGGTGGTAGGCCGACGCTTCATCGACCCCGGCGCCCGCGCTGATCAGTCCGGCGGCATCGACTTCGTTCAACGTCTGTTCCAACGCCTCGGGCCCGAAGTCGAGGGTGTGGTTGTTGGCCAGGCCGACGACATCGACACCGGCATCGACCAGCACGTGCAGCGAGGCCGGCGGCGACTTGAAGAGGAACGGCTTCGAGACGGCGACACTGCCGACATCGGGATCGGCCACCGCCGTCTCGAGGTTCACGATCATCAGGTCCGGCGATGACAACAGTTCGGTGACCTGGCCCAAGGGGTCTCGCTGATCGAGTCCGTTGGTGAACGACGTGTCTCCGGCGACGCCGATGACGATCGAGGCCCGGACCGGAAGGGTCGTGCTGGTGGTCGAGGTGCTGATGGTCGAGGGCGTCGAGTCGGCCGCGGTCGACGTCGCACCGTCCGTCGACGTCGCTTCCACCGCTGCCGGGGTGGTGGTCCCCAACGACTCCGCTGGCATGGCGGCCTCGCCGGCTTGGCTGCAACCGGCGGCGATCAGACCGATGCCGGCAAGCCACCAGCGCACCGATCGACCCGGTGCGACGGATCGACCTTCTCGTTGGGTATGGCGAAACACCATCGACTTCCCCCGACTCGTTCGTTCCGTCTCGACACTAGCGGGGCACCTCGAATCGGTCGCGCATTCGCCTTCGACCACGAAGCGTGGCGACGCCGCCGCTCGGATCCTGTGTCGTCAGGCTCAGCTTCACTGCGACGCTGGTCGTTCGGCACTCGACCCGCTACCTTGTCCCGGTAACTGTCGTGCCAGCTGAACCGCCTGAGAGGCGATCACCCGCTTTGATCAATCCGAGCCCGCCGCCAATGCCAGCCGAGCACCCCCTCGACACCGACGTACAGATCGGACTCGATCTCGCGCGTCACCGATCACTCTGCGTGGCAGAGATCGACGGTGACCGATCGATCGTTCCCCTCGCCCCGGGTCATCGCGGGCTGATCCTGCGATGGGTCGACCCCGAGGGCCGCAAGCATCGGGTCACCGATCGCATCCTCGAGACAGCCGGCCATCATCAGGCCGCTGCCGTCGACGTCGCTCGTGCCGTCGCCGAGTGCGTTTTTCCCGAGCCTCTCCCCGCACGGCCCGCCATCGCCATTCCTCCGGCGTTCGGTCCCGCCTGTCGTGCCGCGATGATCGAGGGCTTCGCTGCTGCCGGCATCGCCATCGACCGGCAGCACCTGATCGAGCGGCCCATCGCGGCGTTCGCTTCGTGGCTCCACCATCGCCAGAGCCTGGGGAGCCCCGGCCCCATCGGCCCGATGCTGCTGCTCGACAACGACGGCGGCCAGATCTCCGCCTGTGCGATCGACGCCGACACTCGGCGGGTCGTCTTCACCACCCCGCTGTCCGCGGGTCCCGATGAGCCGAGCGAGACCATCATCGACCGTCTGCACAGTCTCGTCCGCGAGCTCGATCGAGTGCGGAGCCGTCACGAGCTCGTGCGGTCCGACGACTGGTCGATCGTCTCGGCTGCCGTGAGCCAGGTTGCGGTCTCCGGTTCGATGAGCGAGCACCCACTCTTTCTCGATCTCCTCACCCGTGTGCTTCCGGCGGCGGCCGTCGTGCGAGATCCCATCGTCGGCGATCCAAGCGAGGTCGTCGGTTTGGGTCTCGTTTGCCTCGATGCCCTCTCGGGTTGGAGCGCCGGATGGCCCACGCTCGATCTGCGCATCGACGACTCGACGGCTTTCGAGGCTGGTCCGTTGCTGCCGGGCGCCACCGACCGAACGATCGACGTCGCCCGTCAGGCTGTGGTGACCTTGACTGGCCCTCGAGGCGACGTCGTCCCGCTGCGTGTCGGGTCGATGGTGGCCGACGGGCTCGAACTCCCCGCCGACCTCTGCGGCGAACTCACGATCCGGTTGCTCCACGACGGGCGGGTCTTGATCCTCGGGGATCAGGGTGTTCGCCCACTCTCCTTCCGTGTCGACTGGCCGCTCGTCAGTGCCGACACCGCACCCGTCGGTACTGTTGCCGTGGGTCGTCGGCCGCTGCAGTTGGTCAATCCCACAGACGATCGATCACATCGAACCACAGCCGCGTAGTCATCTTCAGCGACTCGGTGTCGATGCGCTCGTTGTGGCCGTGGAAGCGGCGGAAGAACTCACCGGCGTCGATCGTCGGACTCAGGAGCCCAGCGCCGTAGGCGATGGCGCCGCGATCGCGGAAGAACCGACTGTCGGTGCCGCCGGTGACGATGCTGGGGATCACGTTGGCCTCCGGGTAGGCCATGTTGACCGAGTCACGCAGTGCACTCCACAGCGGGTTGCCGACGGGCGACGACGTGGAGGGATCGTTCTGGATCACTTCGACCTCGACGTAGTCCATGGCGTCGCCGAGCGCCTCTCGCAGGTGTTGCTCGACGTCTTCGTAGGTCTCGCCCGGCAGGGTCCGGATGTCGACCTCGACGACGACCGAGTCGGGGATGACGTTGGTCTTCACGCCGCCCTCGACGACGTTGGGACTGAAGGTGGTGTGGCAGCAGGCGTGCAACGCTCGGGCCATTCCCACCGGGAGATCGCCGAGTGCTTCGCTGATGGCGCTCGGGTCGAGCAGCTTGGCCGTGGTGTCGTCGTCGAGACCGAGTGCGAGGACGCGAGCACCCCACAGCTCGTCGAGCTTGGGTTTGGGCTCGTAGGCCGCGAGCCTGCGCACGACCTCGGCCGCCTTCACGAGCGCGTTGTCGGTGCCGTAGGGCTGCGATCCGTGACCGGGCGTGCCCTTCACGGTGAGGCGGCGCCAGCCGATGCCTTTCTCGGCGGTGGTGATCAGCATCGACATGCCCTTGGGGCTGTAGAACGGGATGCCCCCGAACTCGGTGAGGACGTAGTCACACTGCAACGCGTCCCATTCGTCTCGAACCAGCACTTCGGCTCCGTGACGACCGCCGGCTTCCTCGTCGGCGACGGCGAAGTAGATCAGATCGCCGGGCAGTCGGCGACCCGTGGAGACGATGTGCTTGAACGCGACGGCCATCGACGAGGTGAGATTGAGCATGTCGACCGCACCGCGGCCCCAGACTTCGCCGTCGATGAGTTCTCCGCCGAACGGGTCACGGTCCCAGCCATCGGGCGAGACCGGCACCACGTCGGTGTGCCCCATGAGGCACAGCGCGGGCGCGTCGGGATCGGTGCCGGGATAGCGAGCGACGAGCGATGAGCGGCCGGGCGTCGGTTCGTACATCTGCAGATCGACCCCGGTGCCTTCGAGTTCGTCTCGCAGCAGTCGGGCCGACACGTCTTCTTGGCCGGACTCGGGCCGCCCGTCGTTGACGCACTGGTTCCGGATGAGGGCCTGAAGCAGCTCGACCGTCTCATTGCTGAGACGGTCGAGCGTGGTTTCATCAATACTCATGGACTGACACTAGCCAGCCGTGGTGGGAGTTTGGAGCGCAGCGAGAAACTCCAAGGAACCCCAAAGGCCCGTCAGGGCCGACGGGTTCCCGGTTACCGCGAGCCCAAGGCCTCGAGGAGGAGCGGCATCACCTTGTGCACGTCGCCAACGATGCCGAGATCGGCGATGCCGAAGATCGGAGCCTCGGCGTCTTTGTTGATGGCGATGATGTTCTTCGAGCCCTTCATGCCAACGAGGTGCTGGGTGGCGCCGGAGATACCGCAAGCGATGTAGACGTCGGGCTTGACGACCTTGCCGGTCTGGCCGACCTGCTGGGAGTAGGGCACCCAACCGGCGTCGACGATGGCTCGGGAGGCACCGGCAGCGCCCTTGAGCTTCTTGGCGAGGTCGGCGACCATCTCGAACTTCTCGGCCTCGCCGAGGCCGCGACCGCCGGCGACCACGATGGCCGCTTCGTCGAGCTTGGGGCCTTCGGACTCTTCGATGAACCGGTCGGTGACGGTGGCGCCACCGGCGCTACCGAGGTCGGGAACGTCGAGGTCTTCGGTGTCGGCGGCGTCGCCGCCACTGGCTTCGGCGGCGAACGACTTCGGACGCACCAAGGCGATGAAGGGTCCTTCGCCGGTGAACTTGGTCTTGATGTCGGTCTGGCCACCGAAGATCGATGCGGTGCCGACGAGCGTGTCGTCGTCGACCTCGAGGTCGATGAGATTGCTGAGCACGGTGCGGTCGATCTTGACCGAGAGCCTGGCGGCGATGTCACGAGCGTCGTAGGTGGTGGCGAACAGGATGGCGTCGGGGCCATCGCCGGCCTCGACGGCCGCAGCAATGGCGGCAGCCACGGGCACACCGACGAGGGCGTCGTCGACATCGACGGCATACACCGTCTCGGCGCCGTACTCACCGAGGGCCTCGTTGACATCGTCGGCATCACCGGCGAAGACGCAGGAGACCGAGTCGGCCAAGGAGCGGGCCTTGGTGATGAGTTCGAGGGTGGTGCTGTCGACGGCGCCGTCGACTGCTTCGGCATAGACCCAAATGGAATCGAGTGTCATATCAGCTCCTAGATGACCTTGAGGTTTTCGAGGAACGCCACGATCTTGAGGTGGGCCTCGCCGTCGTCTTCGATGATGTCGCCGGCTTCACGGACGGGCGCCTGGGCGACATCGATGATTTCCTGACCGGAGCCGGCCCAGCCGACGCTGTCGCCGTCGAAGCCGAGATCGGCAGCCGACTTCTCGTCGACCGGCTTGGACTTGGCAGCCATGATGCCCTTGAACGAGGGGTAACGGGGCTCGACCACGCCCGCGGTGACGCTGATGACGGCGGGCAGAGGGCACTCGACGTCGTCGTAGCCGGCGTTGGTCTGTCGCTGCACCTTGATGGCGCTGCCGTCGACTTCGACCGACTTCGCCGCGGTGACCGACGGGAGGTCGAGCACGGCGGCGATCATCTCGGGCACGGTGCCGGTGTAGCCATCGGAGCTTTCGGAGCCGGCGATGACGAGATCGGGCTCCTGGTCGCGAATGGCGGCGGCAAGGATCTTGGCGGTGGTGAGCGCATCGGAGCCGACGAGCTCGGGGTCGCTGATGAGCGTGGCCGAAGCGGCACCCATGGCGAGCGCCGTGGCAAGGCCCGATCGTTCCCCGTTGGGAGCCATCGACACCAGCGTGACTTCGCCCTCACCGGCGGTATCGACCAGCTGCAGCGCCATTTCGACGCCATAGCTGTCGGACTCGTCGAGGATGAGCTTCACATCCCGCTTGAGCGTTCGGGTTTCAGGATCCAAGGCGCCGGGATCAGCCGGGTCTGGGATCTGCTTGACACAGACGACAACCTTCATGCGGGCATCGTAGGCCGCTCCTTGACCAAGCGGTCAAGCCGGAGCGATGTGAACTTTGTCTGACCCCATCCCGAGCGCATGACTCGGATGGGCGGAGCCCCGATCAGCAGAGCCGGTCCAAAGCAACAGAGCCCAGCGTCGGTCACGCGTCGCCGAGGGACGAGGCACGCGCCGAGCGCATGACTCGGATGGGCGGAGCCCCGATCAGCAGAGCCGGTCCAAAGCAACAGAGCCCAGCGTCGGTCACGCGTCGCCGAGGGACGAGGCACGCGCCGAGCGCATGACTCGGATGGGCGGAGCCCCGATCAGCGGAGCTGATCGACAGCAGTAGAGTCCGAGGGTGCGTCTCGCCCTCATCATCAATCCGGCGGCATCGTCGGTGTCGGCTCGCAGCCGAGTGATCATCCAGAAGGGGTTGTCGTCCAGGCACGAGCTGACGGTGCACGAGACCTCACGTCAGGGTCACGCCACACGGCTCGCGCACCGGTCGATGAAGGAGGGCGCCGAGGTCGTCGTCACCCTCGGCGGCGATGGCACGGTGAACGAGGCGGTGAACGGTCTGTTGGGCACCACCACGGCGGTGGCCCCGCTGCCGGGTGGATCGACGAACGTCTTCGCTCGAGCGATCGGCTACCCCAACAATGCGGTCGAAGCCACCAAGGTCCTGCTGGCGAGTCTCGAGACCCAGCAGACCCGGGCGAGGGCGATCGTGCCGGGGAGTGTCGGGGTCGCCAACGATCGAGCGTTCGTGTTCCACGTCGGTGCGGGCTTCGATGCGGCGGTGGTCACCCGAGTCGAGCGTCGCTCGCCCTTGAAAAAGTATGCAGGCCATCCCTGGTTCATCGCGAGCGCCGTGGCCACGTTGATGTCGGATCAGCAACGCCATCTCTCGCTGGCCGTCCGCTGCGATGACGGTCGCTTGTTGACCGACGCGAAGATGGCCGTCGCACTCAACGTGAATCCGTACACCTTCGTCGGCAACACGCCGATCAGCCTGGCTCCCGAAGCCGGCCTCGATCAGCCGCTGTCGCTGGTGGCGACCACCTCGCTGTCGCTGCCGAAGGTCTTGCCCCGTATCGGATCGACCCTTCGGTCGACGACCACCGGACTCCCTTCGAGCGGACCGTTCGCCCACTGGGCCGGCGTGTTCGGCGCGTATGTCACCTCGGCTCAGCCGTTCACGTTCCAGCTCGACGGCGAGCCGATGCCACCGGTCACGAGCCTGCGACTCGAGCATCGCCCGGGTGCGGTGCGCTTCGTGATCCCACTCGTCGATTGACGACTCGCGATCGGGAGTTCAGCGGCCGAGCACGGCGAGTGCTCCGGCCGGATCATTGGTGATGACCCCGTCGACACCGAACGAATCGAGTTGGCGAATCCGGTCGGGATCGTCGACGGTCCAGGTGTAGACACCGAGGCCTGCGGCATGCGCCCGGTCGACGAACGCCTGATCGACCAGGAGGTCGTGGGGATGGACGGCGGCGAGCTCGTGGGCTTCGGCCCGGGCGATGATCTGACGCGGGTCGGCCTGGCCGAAGGTCAGCCACCCGAGTGGCATCGCGGGGTCGGCCTGGCGAATCCGCAGGATGGTGTCCATGTCGAACGACGAGATCAGGACTCGATGGGCAGCGGAGAAGGCGGCCACGAGTCCTGCGACGGCGATCGAGATGCCGAACTCGGCGTCGTAGTCGGGGTCGGACGGGTGATTCTTGATCTCGATGTTGATGAACTGCTCGGCATTCTGCTCGAGTGCGTCGGCCAACAGCGGAATCGACTCGGGCAGATCCGCCGCCATCAGCTCGCGCACGACCCGACCATCGGCCAGCACGGCGTCGTGGATCACCACGAGGACGTCGTCGGCGCTGCGACGCACGTCGAGCTCGAAACCATCGGCCCCGACCTCGGCGCAGGCGGCGAACGCTTCGAGGGTGTTCTCCTGGTGATCGCTGGACGCTCCTCGATGGCCGAGCACCTTCATCGGCTGGCTCGGCTCTCTCGTTTGGCCGGCCGACCGGTGCTCGGAGGTCTCGTGGCGAGGTGAGCGGTCGGTGCCCTGATCGGAGTTCACCGCAACATCTTGGTCCATCGACCGACGCGAAACCACCGAACACGGGCACGTGGCACCCCCGCCGGCGACACCTGTCCGAGCACCCGCAGCGAGCTCGGCGGCGTTCAGCCGCCTGAGCAGGGCACCAATTCACGACGGGGAAATAGTCGTTAACAAACTCTTTACGAGGCTCTAAGTATTCGCTACGGTGCGCACAGCCGCCAACGACGAGGTTGGCAGCAAGCGCCGGAGGAGCCGCAGTGGCAATCGTCGAGTCCTGGGATGCCCGCACGACCGAACTCACCATGGGTGACCGAGTCGCACGAAAGGTCGCCGAACGACCTGATGCCCCCCTCGACACCAGCTGGCGAGATGTCGCTTCCTGTCGCGACACCGATCCCGACCTGTTCTTCCCGGTCGGCACCACCGGACTGGCCGTCACCCAGATCGAAGAGGCCAAGGAAGTCTGCCTCGGGTGTGCCGCCCAACTGCAGTGCCTCGAGTTCGCCCTCCGCAGCAATCAGGATTCCGGTGTCTGGGGTGGCACCTCCGAGGAAGAGCGTCGGCACCTGCGCCGCACCTACCTCGGTCGCCGCCGCAGCCGTCTGTAGCCACGGCCGGGGCGCCACTCGCGCTCTCCATGCTCAGCCGCTCACTCAGAGCACTTCGGTGAGCAGGACCTTGAGCTGGGCTACTGCTCCCTTCCCTCCCCCGAGTGCGGGCCGAATCGTGACGTCGCCGTGCAGTTCGCCCGACGCCAGTGTTCGCACGATGGTCAGTCCCAGCCCGTTCTGACGCTCGAGATCGAAGTCAGGAGCGAGGCCGACCCCGTCGTCGTGCACCCGTACGATCAATTCCTGTGACCCGGTCTCGAGTTCGACCACGACCGTGCCGCCAGTCGTTCCCGGTGGATATCCATGCTCGACGGCGTTCTGGAGCAGCTCGGTGAGGATCACGGCGAGCGAACTCACCGTGCTGGCCGGAAGGGTCGGTCCGTCGCCCACCACACGGAAGGTGATGGGGCGATCGGGAGCGACCAGCGCTTGCTCCACCATCGACACGATCGGCCGAACGACCTCGCCGAACGCAACGTCGTCACCGCCCTTCCTCGCCAGGATCTCGTGGACGAGTGCAATCGACCGGATCCGTCGAACGGACTCTTCGATGGCTGCCTTGGCTTCGACCGATTCCATGCGCCGCCCCTGGAGGCGCAGCAGCGAGGACACCGTTTGCAGGTTGTTCTTGACCCGGTGGTGGATTTCACGAATCGTGGCGTCCATCGACACGAGGAGCCGTTCCTGACGGCGAAGTTCCGAGACGTCCCGAATCAGCACGATCGCCCCATCGACCGAGTCCTTGTCGACGAGTGGCAACACCCGAGCCACCATCGACACCGAGGGACCACGTTCGACGTCTTCGGTGACCGGCACCCGCAGCCGAAACGCAGTACGCAACGCGTCGGCCTGGAAGCCGACGTCTTCGAGCTCACGACCGATCGCATTCGCGTGGAACCCGATGCGGTGCAGGGCCGAGACCGCATTGGGTGAGGTGAAGACGATGGTGCCACGCTCGTCGAGGACCATCACCCCGTCGCCGACCCGGGGCGACTGTTCGGTCTCGGCGTCCTCGTAGGCGAAGGGGAAGGCCCCGGCCTGGATCATGGCAACGAACTTCTGGAACACGCCGAGGTACGTGTGCTCGAGTTCACCCGGCATGCGAGCACCGAGGCGAGGGGTCTCGCTGGTGAGCACCGCGATCGGCCGACCCTCGAACATGACGGGAATGGCCTGTACGGCCGCTCGACGGCCGGCCAGGGGGAGATCGATCTCGTCGTCGATGCGCTCGCCGCTGGCCAAGGCGGCAACGACGAGCGGACGGTGCTCGGCCGAGATGAAGCGTCCGACCAAGTCGTCTCGGTACAGGGTCTGTGCGGTGGTCGGCCGGATCTGGCCGAGAATGACGAAGCGCTCCTCGGCTCCTTCGGCAACACCGAAGAGCAGGAGGTCGGCGAAACTCAGGTCGGCGAGCAGGCCCCAGGACGCCACCAACCGGCGAAGGTGCGTGCGCTCGTCGGGACCGAGGCTGGTGTACTGACGAGCGAGATCACTGAGGCTGGCCACGCGGTTGAGAGTACCGTCACCCGCGTGAGCGACCTGCTGCCGATCAAACGTCTCCCGTTGCTGCTGGTCCACGGGGGCCTGTACGACGACATGACCGCCGTGGTCTTCTGGACCATCTCAGGGGTGACCCCGGCGCTCGACCGACACATCGTGAGCTACGAGGCCAGGGACCGGCCCGACGCCCCGGCCGACTGGATCGACGAGGCCGATGCCCTGGTCGAGATCATCGAGTCCAAGGGGTGGGAACAGGTCGCGATCGTTGCTGCGTCCAACGGGTGTTCCGCTGCGCTGCGGCTGGCGGTCGACCGACCGGACCTGGTCGGGCGCCTGGTGCTCGCCTGGCCGGCAACCGCGGGCGATGTGGTCAGCGACACGCTCGCCCGGGCCCAGATCGACGAGCTCGGACCCGACGGTGCGGCCGATGCTCTTCTCGCCGGCGAGACCGTACGCGGCCTCACCGATGCCGAGATCGCCTCGATCGGCGTCGACACCGTGATCTGGCCGTCGGTGCCGGAGAATCAGTTCCATCAGGCAACGACCGTCACCTCGCTGGTCGGGCTGCTTCGACGTCCGCTCCTCATGGGCGGCAGTCCGGATCCCACTCACACGAGCTTCGAGGGCTTTCGCGAGGCGCTCGTGTCGATGCTGATCGAGGTGTCGATCCTCGACGCCGACGACCAACGACAGGCCTGACGCACACTCGAAGGCGAACCGCCCCGGGGGTACCGCCGCTGGGTACCGCCACGGGATCACCGATACGAGGCACCGACGCCGAGCGACGATCGTCGACTCCGGCGAGCGACGACCAGTCAGTCGAACAGGGCGGAGAGGTCGGCCGTGCTGACCAATTCACCGGCCGTCCACAGCACCTGATGCGAAGGCCCGACCGCCGAAGGGGCGAGTGCGTCGGCCTGGGCACTGGTTCGAAGATCCCGAATCGCTTCTCGCAGCGCTCGGCTCTTCAACCCGTCGATCGCTGCGTCGCTGAGTTCGATGATCGACGGGTCGAGGGCCCGGTTGACGATGGTGATGGCAGGCGCGAGCCCTCGGCGTCGCAACTCGTTGGCCAGTTCGACACCTCGGGCGCGGGGCACCGCCTCGGGGGTCTGCACCACGACGTACCGGGTGTCGGGGTCGGACAATCGGCGCTTCACGGCGCGAGCCCGACGGGCGAAACCCGGCTGCAGGCTGGAGAACAGCCAGAAGAACTCGGCGATCTGGGCGAGGAAGGGCCCACCGAGCACGCGTTCGGCCAGCGCCAGGAACGGTTTGGCCGCCAAGCGCACCATCCGCGTGCGGTAGGGCGCGGTGAGCCAGGTGAGCAACCGGCTACCGAAGAACTCGAGCATGCGATCGGGCGCATCGAGCACGTCGAGTGCATGGACCGACGGCGGCGTGTCGATCACGACGAGGTCGTACTCGTCTTGATCGGACAGGTCGACCAACCGATCGAGCGCGATGTAGTCGTGGCTCTGCACGAAGCGCGTGGTGAGTGCCTGGTAGAGCTCGTTGTCGAGCAATCCGTCGCGGGTTGCGGTGTCGGGGGCATGGCGGCGGACCAACCGATCCCAGCTCTGTTCCATGTCGACCATGACGGCCCACATGGCACCGGCGGCAGCATCATCACGACCATGCGGTTCGATCGGCACGTTCATGGGCTCTTCCGCGACCGCCCCGACGCCGAGCGCGTCGGCCAGTCGGCGAGCGGGGTCGACGGTGACCACGAGGGCTCGCCGCCCGTGTTCGATGGCGGCACGCGCCGCCATCGCTGCGGCGAGCGTGGTCTTGCCGACCCCTCCCGGACCGACCACCACCAAGACCTTGGCTTCGGCCAGCAGGGAGTCGATCGTCGAACCTTCACCCTCGGTCACGTGTCGAACACCCGGTCATCGACGATCGAGTCGTCGGTGCTCGCGACCTCGTCGGCGCCATGGGCGTCGTCGAAGAGCGGGCTGGCGTCGTGGGGCAACGATCCCCGAGCGGCCCGGAGATACGCATAGGGGGTGACGTGGAGGAAGTTGGAGACCCGCGACAGGTAGACGTCGGCATAGCGCTCGACTTGTCGGGCAAAGAGGCTCTTGTCGTTGCCGGCACGCATGAGCGGGCCCCAGTTCGGGTTGCCCAACTGGGCGGCAGCCTTCGCCAGCGGCGCCACTTCGCCATCGATCCTCGCCGCATCGGACCCGGCAGCGGCGAGCGACCGTTCGATGTCGACGATGGGCTCCCCATCGGCCATGGCCCGGCGCCGCTGCATCCGAAGCGCAGCCTGATGGTGTTCCACGGCCACCTTGCGACTCATCAACTCGATCAGACGCCGTTCCATCGGTGCGAAGGTGATGGCGTCGTCGACCTCGGCTTCGAGTTCACGCGAGATCAACGCCGTGCGCCACCGCAAGATGTCCTTGGTGACGTGCACGTCGCCGAAGAGATGGTCGCCGACGTAGAGCATCTGCGCCGCCGACAACCCCGACCACTCCTCGACCAAGCGGGCGTGTCCGCCGAAATAGACCTCGCCCTTGATGAGCGGACCGAAGTGTGGCTGGAGCAGCGAGCGCTCTTCGTCGACCACTCGGTAGATCGGATCTCGGTCGGCGAAGAATCTCGGCTTGGCCGCCGACACGATCACCAGATCGAACAGGTCTCGCCAGGTCGTGCCCTCGGCACAGTAGGGATCGATGGCTCGGGCCATCGTTGCTCGGGTGTAGGCCCAGTCGGAGTTCGTGATGAGCACGATCTTCTTGCCGGCCAGGCGCTGATCGACCAGGGTCGGAACGACGTCGGGATCCGGGTCGATGAATCGCTCCGGGTCGGCCAGGATCTCCGCCTTCAACATGCCCTCGGCGTGGGCTCGCCCCAGGGCGTCGTCGATCTTCCAGTACAGGTCGTGATAGCTCATGACGCCGGGCAGCCGCCCAGCGTCGTGCTGATCGACGAGCTGGGTCCACAGCGCCGCCCGGCTCAGCTCGAACAGCGTGTTCATGAACTCGAACCGCTCCGAGGAGAGCTCGACCACCGTCTCGGCGTAGGCCTCGCGTTGGGCGTCGAAATCGAGCAGTGTGGTGCCGTGCAGCGCCCGAACCACGTAGCCGAAACGGGTGGCCTTCACGAGATTGCCCGTTGCGAGATCGAAGACCAGGCCGAGGGTGAAGCGCGCGGGTTCGAATTCGAGATGATCGACCGGCCAGCCGAGCGCCGACAGTCGAGAACGGGCGTGCTCGAATGCGCTGCGCTCCCACTCCTCGACCCGGTAGTGGACCAGCGTGTAGTCCATGTCGTAGCCGATGACCTTCACCGAGCGAAGGTTGAGCGTCCGGTTGCAGAAGATGCCGCTGGCGGGCGGATGCATCATGGTGAGCGCTCCGTGGTCACGGGTCCAGAACGGGTCGGCCCGCTCTGCCCGGAGACCGCCGTGGCGAGGGCCGCCGCGATGGCGGCGACGGGTTCGCTGCTCTCGGGAACTCGAATGATCGGCAGGCCGAGCTCTCCGAGGCGAGCCAGCCCCTCACGCGCTTCGCTGGAACGCTCCGCCACCACTTGCCCCGCAAGTGCCAGCGGACCCTCGAGCGCAGCGGCTTCGGCCAACGCCTTCGCCCCGAGGAGCGGCGGCATCCGGTTGGCGACGATGCCGATCACATCGACTGCGGTGGTGTTGACCAGTCGATCGTGCAGCTCGAGCAGTTCGGTGACCGGCAGCTCCTCGGTGGTGGTGGTGAGCAGCACCCCGGTCTGTGCAGGGTCGGCGAGGATGGCCTCGACCCATCGAGTCTGCTCGGCGAGGGGCCCGACGCCGATCAGTTTCGCGAGATTGGCCGGGGCGTCGAGCAGTTCGACGACGTGCCCGGTTGCGGGGGCGTCGACCACGACGGCTTCCCACGGTCCTTCGCGAACCTCCCAGGCGATCTTGCCGATGGTGAGGATCTCGCGCACGCCGGGCGCGGCGGTGGCGACATAGTCGAAGATCTTGGCCAGCGGGCCGAGTCGGCTGGGTGGGATCGGCAGCTTCGTGTAGATCTTCATGTACTCATCGAGCGCCGCTTCGGTGTCGAGCTCGAGCAGTTCGATCCCCCGTTCGGCCGAGCCGAGCGAGCGATCATGGTCTGAGCCGACCCCCAGCGCTCCGGCGAGCCCACCGTCGGCGATGGCATCGACCGCGAGGACGTTGCGTCCCGCAGCGGCGCCCTCGGCGCGTCGCCGAGCGAGCGCGGCACTGACCGACGACCGGCCGACCCCACCCTTGCCGGCGACGATCAGCAGCCGACGGCCGAGGTCAGGCGCCGAAGCCGATACGGCGCTCAGCGTCGTCCTTGCTGATCTCGACGAAGGCCACGCGGCTGACCGGAACGGCGACGTCTTTGCCCCGACGATCGGTGAGCCACAGGACGCCTTCTTCCTTGGCCAGCGCTGCCTCGATGTCGGCCTTCAATGCCACTCGATCGGTGTCGTCGCCCATCTCGAGTTCGATGACCGACGCACTCTGGGCGATGCCGATGCGGATGTCCATGACCAAGCCTCCAAAGACTTCACTGATGCAGATTGACTCACTCGTGATGCGGGGTCGTGCGAAACGGGGTGAGCAGCCGGAGACCGACGATCGAGGCACGATCGTCGTGTTCACCGAGCCGCCTCGAACCTATCCGGTCAGATGACCCGCAGCTCGCTCCGGTACCGACGCTTCGGTGCCAACTCGGTATCGAGCCGTTCCGCCAGGGCGATGAACATGGCACCCGCTTCGGTTTCGGGCTTTGCGGCGATGGGATGACCGTCGTCGCCGCCCTCGCGCAGTTCGGGAACGAGGGGAATGTTGCCGAGCATCGGCACCTCGAGCTGATCGGCCAGTTCCTGGCCGCCGCCGGATCCGAAGATCTCGTAGCGCTTGCCGTCGTCGCCGGTGAACCAGCTCATGTTCTCGATCACGCCGGCAACGGTGATGTTGACCTTGTGGGCCATGTAGGCCGCTCGCTGAGCGACCTTCTGGGCTGCCGGCTGCGGGGTGGTGACCACGATCAGCTCGGCTCGGGGCAGGAACTGCGAGATCGACAACGAGATGTCGCCGGTTCCCGGAGGAAGGTCGACCAGCAGATAGTCGGGCTCGTCCCAGAACACATCGGTCAGGAACTGTTCGAGGGCCTTGTGCAGCATCGGGCCTCGCCAGATGACCGGCTGGTTCTCCTCGACGAAGAAGCCCATGGAGATACAGCTCACACCGTGTGCCACCGGGGGCACGATCATCTCGTCGATGATGGTGGGGTCGCGATCGACACCGAGCATGCGGGGAATCGAGAAACCCCAGACATCGGCGTCGACGACGGCGACCTTCTTGCCGATGGCGGCCAGCGCCACCGCGAGGTTGGTGGTGACCGAGCTCTTGCCGACGCCGCCCTTGCCCGAGGCGATGAGGAGCACTCGGGTGCGGTTGTCGGGATCGGCAAACGGAATGGCTCGACCTTCGGCATGGCCGTGAGCTTGCTGGGACCCGGCGGTGGCGCCGGGATCGCCGTTGAGGGCGATGCGCACCGCCTGTCGCTGCTCGTCGGTCATCACGCCGAACTCGATGTTCACGGTCTCGGCGCCGTCCAGCGCCGTGACGGCCTCGGTGACCCGGCGGTCGATCTCGGCCCGAAGCGGGCAACCGGCAATGGTGAGATCGATGGCCACGGTGACGCTCGGCAGCGCGATGTCAATTCGTCGCACCATGCCGAGGTCGACGATCGATCGATGCAGCTCGGGGTCTTCGACCGGACGCAGTGCGTCGATCACCATTTCTTGACTCAGGCTCACAGGTGCTCCTCGGGTTTTGGCGGCCATCGGTTGGTTCGGATGGCTTTGATGATCAGGGCCGATCGGCCTCGGCGGCGGGCGTGGATTTCTCCTACCCACATAGTGAGAATTCGTTTTGTAGGCTAGCGAGGTGTCCGGCCGCGCCCTCAACCCAACTCGCTCGTTGAAGCCGACGGAATTCGCCAACCTCGTGAACGCCATCACGTCGGCCTTCGGCGATCCCACTCGGCGCAGCATCTACCTCCTCCTGCACGAACATCCCGATGGGCTCACCGCCAGCGAGGTGGCGAAGAGCACCGGGCTGCATGCCAATGTCGCCCGCCACCACCTCGACAAACTCGTCAACGGCGCCTACCTCGAGGTGTCGCAACGCTCGACCGCTCGAGCCGGACGACCGGCGAAGGTCTACCGAGCCACCGAACCCGAGCTGCACCTCGAGTTCGACGTCGGCCACGACGACATCCTCGTCACCCTGCTCGGCAAGGCACTCTCTCGCCTGCCCGATGGGGAAGCCGCTGCGCTAGCCGAAGAGGTCGGCCTCGAGTTCGGCAAGCAGATGGCCATGACGCTCAGCGGGCCCGAGGCCAACGAGGGGCAGCGTTCGTTCCGTTCGGCGTTGCACGTGGTGGCCGATGCCCTGTCCGCCCACGGGTTCTCGGCTCATGCCGAGCGCCATGGCGAGGAGCTCCGGATCGTCTCGGGTCACTGCCCTTTCGGCGATGTCGCCATCGAGCACCCCGTCATCTGCGCCGTCGACCGAGGCATGGTGAAGGGGCTCCTGGGGTCGCTCTACGGCGAGACCGAAGTGGCCCTCATGGGATCGGTGGCACGAGGCGACGATGCCTGCATCACCGATGTCACCGAGACGCGCTCGAGTTCGGCCGACTCCCTCGACGGCCATGACTCGGCACTACCTCGACTACGCCTCGACCGCACCGCTACGCCCGATCGCTCGCGCCGGCTTCATCCAGGCCCTCGACCTTCCGGCCGCCGACCCCGGCCGCATCCACGAGGAGGGGATGATCGCTCGCCAGGCGCTCGAACTCGCTCGTGAATCGGTGGCATCGCTCGTCGGTGCCCGTGCGAGCGAGATCGTCTTCACCTCCTCTGCGACCGAAGCACTCGTGAGCGCGATCTGGGGTTCGCTCGCCGCCAACCCGGGCACGATCATCGCCACCGCCGTCGAACACTCCGCCGTCCGCGCTGCCGCCGAGCGAACCGGTCGCCTTCGGCTCGTCCCGGTCGACCGCACCGGTCTCGTCGATGCCGATGCGGTTGCCCAGGCGATCGATGACGAACACCGAGCGGGTCGCACGGTCTCACTCGTCTGCTGCCAGGCCGCCAACCACGAGGTCGGCACGATCCAGCCGGTCGCCGAGGTCATCGCCCGAGCCAACGCTCGTGGTGTTCGCACGCTGGTCGACGCGGCGCAGGCCGCTGGTCGCCTTTCGATCGATGTCCGAGCGCTCGCGGTCGACTTCCTCGCCCTTTCGGGACACAAGCTCGGGGGCCCGCCCGGCATCGGCGCCTTGATGGTCCGACGCGGCGTGCGAGTGCCGCCGCTCCTGGTCGGTGGCGAACAGGAGCGAGCCCGCCGGGCCGGGCTCGAGAACATGCCGGCGGCCGTTGCACTGGGCGCCGCGGCCGCCGAACTCACCGAAACGTGGCACGACGAGGCGGTCGAGGCCCAGCGCCTCACCGACCGACTCCGAGCCGGACTCGCCGACATCGCCGGCGTCACCCCGTACGGGCACCCCGAGCAGCGACTCCCCCACCTGGTGTGTGTCGGCCTCGCCGACATCGAGCCGCAGGCCGTCATCCTCGGCCTCGACCGAGCGGGCATCGCCGCCCACTCCGGGTCGGCGTGTGCCTCAGAAGGGCTCGAACCGTCCCCGGTACTCGAAGCGATGGGCGTCGATGCCCACCGCTCGCTACGCCTGTCGGTCGGGTGGGCCACCACCGACGACGACATCGACGCCACACTCGACGCCCTCCCCCGCATCATCGGCGAGCTGCGATCCCTCCGCCCCTGAGGCCGCCGGCGCGTCCGACTCGCCACCCGCCCTCGCCACCCACCGGACCGCTGGTTGGACCAGAGGGCGCCGGTTGGTGTGCGTCGCTATGGTCAACGGCCATGGGCACCCCTCGAACTCCAGCACGCGCCGCCGTGCTGGCGGTCCTCGTGTCTCTGGTCGTGTCGGCCACGGGGCTGACCGCCGGCGGTGCCTCGCCGGCCGACGCAGCAACCTCCCCGGCGCCGCCGGCGGGTCGCGATCTGATCACCCAGCAATACCTCGACTTCCTCGGCCGATCGCCCGATGAACCAGGCCTGGTCTTCTGGAACCACCAGCTCGACAGCGGAGTCCACCCAGCCGTCCTGATCCAGTCCATGGCCGAGCAACCAGAGTTCGAGGCCGTGGTCGCCCCGCTCGTGCGCCTCTACGTCGCCTACTTCCTGCGCTCACCCGACATCGCCGGACTCGACTTCTGGACCGGCCGCATCCGTGCCGGCCAGGGCATCGCCTCGATCTCGGCGAACTTCGCCGGGTCGGCCGAGTTCGTCGGTCGCTATGGATCCCTCGACGATGCCGCATTCATCGACCTGGTCTACCGCAACGTGCTCGGCCGCGGGTCCGACGAGGCCGGTCGAACCTATTGGCTCCAGCAGATGGCTCGGGGCGTCGACCGGGGGCAGGTGATGACCGCCTTCTCCGAGTCGGCCGAGAACCGCAGGGCGACCTTCGGCGACGTTCGAGCAACGATGCTCTACATCGGGATGCTCGGTCGTGCTCCCGAGGAGGCGGGGCTGGCCTATTGGTCCGACCTGATCAACGGCGGCACGCCCTACGCCGACGTCATCGCGGGCTTTCTCGCCTCGGGTGAGTACCGGCAGCGACTGGCTTCGCTGCTGACCGAACGCAACCCGCTCACCGGCGAGGCCACACGCAGCGCAGCCACTCGCACCGTCCTCGCGGTGAAGATCGACAACGTCCCGCTGGCTCGGCCCCAGGTGGGGCTCAATCAGGCCGACATCGTGTTCGAGGAGAAGGTCGAAGGAGACCTCAGTCGGCTCATCGCGCTCTTCCATTCCGATGTGCCGGCCGTCGTCGGGCCGGTTCGCTCGATTCGCACCACCGACTTCGATGTGCTCGCTTCGTTCAACTCCCCGATGCTCGCTGCCTCGGGAGCCAACGCCACGGTGCTACGGCTCCTCGGATCGGCTCCGGTGCAGAACGTGAACGCCCTCGTCGGCGGGAATGCGTACCACCGCGAACCAACACGGCGGGCGCCTCACAACCTGTTCGCAACGACGAGCCGGTTGTACGCCTTGGCATCGAACGCCACGTCGACTCCGGCCCCACCGTTCCGCTACCGAGCCGACAACGCCGCCGCCGGCGAGGCAACGCCATCGGCTGGTGTCGACGTGGCGTTCGGGGGCACCGATGTCACCTATCGGTGGGACGCCTACCGGCACGGATGGATCCGTCGCCAGGACGGCTCGTTGCACACCGAACCGGGTGGTGCGCAGATCGCACCGGAGAACGTCGTCGTGATGACCACCGACTACGCCGTCAGTGTCGCCGACGCCGAATCACCCGAGGCCATCACCGTCGGCCGGGGCCGGGTCGACGTCTTCACCGACGGTGCCGTCGTGACCGGCACGTGGCAGCGGTCGGCGGCCACCGACCGCATCGTGCTGCGTGACGACCGGGGAGCCGAGATCCTGCTGACCCCGGGCGAAACCTGGGTCGCACTCGCCCCCGTCGGCTCGGTCACGATTCGCTGATCCATCATCGACCGCTTCGGTTCCGCGCTACTGGGCAGGCGGTCGACGCGAAGCGGATCGCTCGGCCCGTCCGGTCGTGGTGCTGAGCGATGCTGCCCGGCGGGCACCGGCCACGATCGTCTTGCCACCGCTCGTGACGGGCTTGCGCAGCATCGTGAACGGCTTGACCGGCGACTTCGCCACCGAAGCCAGGCCGGCGGTGACGCGACCCTCGGCGACTCCCCGGCAGTCGGATCAGCCCGATCTGGACGAAGACGATCGCGCTCACCAGCGCGATGGCCACCATCACCAGGGTGACGATCCACCACGAATGCGGGCGTTCGGCCGCCGGCAAGCCCCGAACGTTCATGCCGTACCAACCGGTGATGAGCGTCAGCGGCAGCAACAGGGCCGAATAGACGGCGAGGAGGGTCGTGGCCCGAGCCTGTTGATCGGCCATTGCACCGCGATAGGTGTCGAGCGTGTCGGAGAGCAGCCCGCGAGTCGACGACAGGGACTCGACCACCTGGCGGTGCACGTCATAGGCATCACCGAGCAGCCTGGCCGCCTCGTTGCCCATCTCGGTGGCGTTGCGCTTGCGCAAGTCTCGGATGACCAGCAACTGCGGCCGCAGCATCTTGCGCACCGTTGCCTCCTCACGCCGCAGCGTCTGCACCTCTTGCAGCACGGCGGGATCGGCATCGAGCGCCGCCTCGGCCAATCGGTCGATCCGTGACTCGATCTCGTTGGCGATCTCGATGTAGCGGCGTCCGACCACCTCGGCCAGCTGACCGAAGAGCTCGTCGGCACTGTCGCCTGCGAGATGCTCGTGGCGCTGCACCGCGTCCCACAACCAATCGATCCCGACCACGGGTTCGGCGTGGACCGTGACGAACAGGTTCTCGCCGATGAAGCAGTCGACCTCCCGGGTGTCGATCCGCTCGCCGTCGCTCGTGAGACCATGGATGACCACGAAGACGTGATCGTCGTAGGCCTCGAACTTCGGCAGCTGTTCGACGTCGAGGATGTCCTCGATGGCCCCCGGGTCGAACCCGAAACGCTCACCGAGCGCATCGAGTTCTTCGGGATCGGTGCTGATCACGTCGAGCCAGAGCAACTGGCCCGCGGTCACGAAGTCGTCGAGTCGATGCAGCTCGCGGACCGACATCGACTGCGAGTCGCTGTCTCGACAGAGTAGGCGTGAGGTCACGAACCCATCTTGCCGCGCTCAGGCGTTGATGATGCCGACACCTGCCAACGCAACCCCGGCAACGATCACCCAGGAGATGAGTCCCAGCACCAGCGGACGTCCGCCGAGCTTGCGGAGCCGATCGAACTGCACACCCATGCCGAGACCGACGAGCGCCAGCGTCAGCAGGATCTTCTCGACGTCCTTGATGGTTCCGAGCACGTCGGACGACAGCACGTCGGCACTTCGCACCACGATGGCAGCGAGGAAGCCGCCGACGAAGAGCGGCACCAGCGGTGGGCGCTTCGCTCCGATCTCGACGACCACCCCGTGAGCTGCTGCGCTCTGGCGCCGCCGGAGCGCCACCAGGGCGACGAGCGGTGCCAGGAGCACGACTCGGGTCAGCTTGACCACCGTCGCCGCTTCGAGCGCCGCCGTCCCATCGGTCGAAGCGGTGGCAACCACCTGAGCAACGTCGTGCACGGCAGCTCCGACCCAGGTGCCGAAGGTGGCCCCGTCGAGCCCCATGAGGTGGCCGAGCACGGGCAACACTCCGATCGAGAGTGATCCGCAGAGCGTCACGAGGGCGACGGCGTACGCGGTCTCCTCCTCGTCGGCTTCGATGACGCCGTCCATCGCGGCCACCGCCGAGGCACCACAGATCGAGTAGCCGGTGGCGACGAGCAGCGACAGGTCTTTCGACAGGCCCATGCGTGCTCCGAGCCACTGGGTGCCGAAGAACGTGCAGGCCACCACCATGGCCACCACGACGAGGCCACGAAGTCCGAGATCGCCGAGGTCGCTCAGCGACAAGCGGAATCCGAGCAGGACCACACCGACCCGCAGGAGCCGCTTCGCCGAGAACGTGATACCGGGCTGCAGCAGAGGCGGCAGCGACACCGTGTTGACGATCGCCGCACCGAGGACGACGCCGGCAACGAGCGGCGAGATGGCTTCGAACGGATTCGCCAGCAGGGTTGCGGCAACGGCGACGACGACGACGAGGCCGAGTCCGGGCCCGTAGGTTCGGGCTGCGTTCACTCGACCACCATCATCGATCCGCCCTCATGCCGACACGCTCATCCGAGCACCACCGGATGAGGTTCGAAATCGAGCTGGGCGTGATCGATGTGGGGCAGGACGTGGCGAGCGAACAGATCACATTCGGCGGCGTGCGGGTAGCCCGAGAGAATGAACGCCTCGATACCGGCATCGGTGAGCTCGTTGATCTTGGCCAGGACCTGATCGGGGTCGCCGACGATCGCGGCACCCGCGCCGGAGCGCGCACGACCGACGCCGGTCCACAGATGACGCTCGGCATAGCCTTCGTCGTCGGCGCCGTCACGGAGGGCCGATTGGGCAGCGACGCCGGCCGAGGCCGAGTCGAGCGACTTCTTCCGAATGGCTTCGCCGGTCTCGTCGTCGAGCTTCGACAGGAGGCGTCGGGCGGCGGCACGCGCCTCGGCCTCGGTCTCTCGAACGATCACGTGCGAGCGCCAGCCGTAACGCAGCGAACGCCCTTTGGCCGCCGCTCGAGCGTCCATGTCGGCCTTCACCTCGAGCACCTTCTCGGTGACATCGGGCCACATGAGGAAGACGTCGGCACCGGCGGCCGCGCACTCGCGAGCTGCGGGCGACAAGCCGCCGAAATAGAACAGCGGGCTCTTGCCCGACACCGTGCGAATTCGTGGCGGCTCGATCGTGAGATCGATGTGGTCGCCGTGGAAGTCGACACCACGACCATCGAGGAGCTCACGCAGCACATACATGATCTCGGTGGACCGCTGATAGCGAGGTTCGGAGTCGAGGACCTCACCGGGCACGTCGCTCGAGATGATGTTGATGGCGAGGCGACCCCCGAGGATCTGATCGACGGTGGCGATCTGTCGAGCCAGCTGCGGCACAACGAGTTCGCCGCAACGGATGGCGAGCAACATGCGCATCGTGGTCATCGGACCCATGGCTGCGGCGAAGGCCGTGTTGTCGATCCCCAGTGCATAGCCCGACGGCAGCAGGATGTTGTCGAAGCCGTAGCGATCGGCCGTGAGCGCGATGTTGCGGCAATGCTCGAACGAGCTGGCGAGCTGCGGGTCGGGCACGCCGAGGAACTCGTAGTCGTCGTCGCAGAGGGCACTGAACCACGCCATCTCGACGGGGCCTCGAGCGGCGGGAGCGGCGTTGGGGGATGCGGTGTCTGACATCACATGACCTCATTCATGGAGATTGGCTGTCCGGTTTCGATGCTTCGGTGGGCGGCAACGCCCATGGCGACCGACCAGAGGCCGTCGTCGAGGGTCACCTCGATCGGGTTCTTGCCCTGGATGGCGTCGAAGAAGCGGAGGTGCTCGACATAGCTCGAACCATGGTGCAGCCCCTGGTAGGCGATGTGGCTCTCGTCGGCATGGCGTTCGTCGACGCTGCCGATCCAGTGCTCACCGCGGATGCCGGTGCGGATCAGGCCCTCGGGGAGGATGGCCTCGATCTTGCCCTTGTCGCCGATCACCGAGACCTCCTCCTGGTTGCGGGTGGCCTCGGCGAACATGCAGAGGTCGAGCAGCGCCCGAGCACCTGAGGGATAGTCGACGATCACGAACGCGTTGTCGAGGACGTCGGACGGCTTGCCGTCGTAGACCTCGTCGAGGTGGTTGACGTCTTGCGCACCCGATGCCATGACCCGAGTCGGTTTCTCGTCGAGCAACAGATTCATCAGATCGAAGAAGTGGCAGCACTTCTCGACGAGCGTGCCACCGGTGTTGGCCGAGAAACGGTTCCAGTTCCCGACCTTGACCAGGAACGGGAACCGGTGCTCGCGGATGGCGACCATCTTCGGGGTACCGACGATGCCGGAGTGGACGTCGGTGATCAGCTCGGCAACCGCAGGCATGTAGCGGTACTCGAGACCGACCCAGACCTTGCGATCGCCCTCGGTACCACCGGTTGCCTCGGCCTTCGCAATGAGCGTCTGCACGTCTTCGACCGTGGTGCACAACGGCTTCTCGCACATCACGTGGACGCCCGCCTCGAGCACGTCCGACATGACCTCGACGTGGGTGTTGTTGGGGCTGACCACGACGACGGCATCGACCTCGCCGCTTGCGAGCAGGTCTCGATGGTCTTCGTAGACACTCACTGACTGACCCGCAGGCGCGGCCGCCGCCAGTCCCTGCGCTCGGGATGCCTCGACGGGATCGGCGATGGCGGTGACCGCAGCCCCCTCGATGGCGAGGATGTTCTCGATGTGTTCGACACCCATCATCCCGGTGC
Organism: uncultured Acidimicrobiales bacterium; assembly: GCA_963698395.1. Classification (GTDB taxonomy): domain Bacteria; phylum Actinomycetota; class Acidimicrobiia; order Acidimicrobiales; family SZUA-35; genus JBBQUN01. The sequence goes on along the minus strand of CAVOQQ010000001.1, from coordinate 746,786 downwards.
CGATGACGCCGTAGCGAATCACGTTGTCTCCTCGAGCCGCCTCTCCCCCATGGAGGGCAACAGCTCCATCCAAGCATCATTTGTCGCCGATGGGCACCGGTGTTCTGCCTTTCGCGTCATTGGCATCGGCGATGACCGTGGCATGATCTGGCGATGACACCACAGGTCATCGACGATCTCGATCTGGGCGCCGTGCAGTTGTTCCTCGGCGCGGTCGAGCTCGGCAGCGTCTCCAAGGCCGCCGCCCGCAACGGCGTCACCCAACCGTCGGCAACCGCCCGGCTCCAGAAACTCGAGCGCCAGCTGGGCACCAGCCTGCTCGAGCGGGGACCGACCGGATCGGTCCCCACCGAGGCCGGCGCGGCCCTGCTCGCCGCCTGTGGTGAGATCCTCACCTCGGCCCGTCGCCTGGTCCAACAGGCCAATGACCTGCGAGAGGCCGGCGACACCCTCCGACTCGCCGCCACCCGCACGGCCATCGACCATGTGCTTCCGCATCGGCTCGGCGGCGTCCGGCGACTCGATGGCGTCGATCTCGAGTTGAGCGAACTCGACACCCTCGGTGTCGCCGCAGCGGTGCGAGACGGTCGTGTCACCATCGGGATCTGCGATGGACCCTTCGCACCGCTCGGGCTTCGCTCCGAGGTGGTGGCGAGTATCGAACTCGCCGTCGTCGCCGCTCCCGGGCATCCATTCGCCGGCCGGCGCCGCCGATCCGTCCGAGTATCCGAGCTGCCGTCGGCCGATCTGATCATGCGTCGGGAGGGTTCGGGCACCCGAGACGTCATCGAGGCCCTGTTGGCGCCCCACGGGTTCGACCCGATCGACCGGCGGATCGAGGTACCGAGCAACGCGGCCGCCAGACTGGCCGCCGTGAACGGTTCCGGCATCGCCATGCTCCCCATCGACCAGGTGGCCTCCGATCTCGCCGCCGGCCACCTCGTGCGTCTCGACCTCCGAGACGCTCCGCTCGAGCAGCCGGTGCGGGTCGTGTGGAAGGGCACGCAGCCGGCGACCGAAGCGGCCCGTCGACTCCTCTCGTCGCTCTCGGGCCCATGACGAAGCCCTTCGGCTCCCCCTCCGACGATCCGCCGACCGGCGGTTCACCAAACGATGACGCCACCGAGCCGATCGTCATCGGCGGAAGCCATCTCCAGGCACTGATCTACGCCGTCTGTGGTGCGATGATCACCATCGTCTGGCGAGACAGCGTCGTCGGCTGGCCGCTGGCGGCCACCCTCGCCCTGTTCGCCTACTCCGCCGAGGTCGCCTATCGCCGGTGTGAGCTCCACGTCGATCGCCTCTGCCATCGGCGCATCGGTCGGAGCATCACGGCTCCGGTCGGCACGTTCACCGCCGAGCTCGGTCATCGCTATCTGTCGGTGGTCACCACATCGGGAAAGCGGTTCCGGATCGAGGTGCCGGTCGAGATCCGGCCCGAGGTTCGTGATTGGGTGGCGTCCCGTAGCACCAAGCTCGGCTGAGCCACGAGTGATCAGGCCGGAACGGCGATGACAACCACGTTGGACTCATAACTTCGCGTCGCACGATCGAAGTCACCGCCACACGTGATGAGCGCCAGCTGCGGCTCACCGTCACGGGTGAAGAGCTCCTCGAGCGGCAACTCGGTCTTGCTGTATTCCTCGATCGACACGATCTCGAACTCGACGATCGAGCCATCGTCGTAGACGACCGACAGCCGCTCGCCGCCTTCTGCCTCGTGGAGCGTGAAGAAGGCACCCGGTTCGCCGTTCCAGTCGACATGCGCAGCGAGAACCGCCGATCCTTCAGCGCCCGGCGCCGGTCCGAATCGATACCAGCCGGCCTCGTTACCCGGGGGGAGATCGAAGGCCCCGTCGGCGTCGATGCCGACCGGGACGATCGGCGCCTCGATCTCGAGTGATTCGATCTCGATCGTGGCAGGCGTCGGTGCGTCGACTGCGGTAGCGAGGTCGCCGAGCGTGTCACCCGTTCGAACCGCGACCGTCGAGTCGACGAGAGCGGCGGCCGGCGGTTCCGCGCCGGCGTCGGACCCGGCGTCGGATGCCCCGATCGAACCGAACTCGAAGTCGGCCGGCGCGTCGATCGGCCGCTCGAGGCTGCTCCCCTGGGCCGAACTCCCACGCTCGGGATCGGCGGGTATGGACGCGCACGAGCTCGCAGCCACGATCACGATCGCCAGGGGGGCGACGATCGAGATCCGGCTGCGAGCTCCCGGGAACATGGTGCTCCTGCTCCTCGGCGCTGTGGTCGGTCAGGCCCGACGGCGGCTGATGGTGACGGCCGAGACCGACAGCAGGGCCAGCGCCCCGAGACCGACGACCAGAAGGGTCGAGGTCGAGCCGGTGTTCGAATCGGCAAGGAGGCCGCTGTTGCCGGCGTTCACCGCAGCGGGTGCCGACTGCAGGCCGTCGAAGCTCTGGGTCAGCAGCTCGAAGGTGCCGCCGGCGAAGTCGCCGATTGCGTACACCACGAGGTTGCTTCCCTCGGTCACGGTGACCGGGGCCTCGACCAGCGCTTCGGTGGTACCAGTGGCGGCGATGCCGGTCGGGTAGTCACCAGCGGGCAAGTCGGCCTTGGCCTCGTTGCCGTTGGTCAGGTTGGTGAAGGGCGGGACGGCCGCCCCGTCGGCAACGATGTCGACCGCCGGCGCGGCAGCGGTGTGGCGGATCGTCACACGGCCCTCACCGGCTGCCGTCTCACTCACGTCGTTCACGAAGGCACCGAGGGTCGGCGTGCCGGTACCGTCGAGGTAGGCGACCACGCTGAGGTTCGCACCACCGGGCACGTCGGGTGCGACATCGATGACCGGGTCGTCGGTGCGCTCGGCCGCCGTTGCGGCGGGACCGTCGGTCGCAGCGAAGATCTTGATGTCGTAGTTGCCTGCCGGCAGTTCGAGCGGGCCGGCGATGTCCTTGGGAGCGAACCCGTCGAGCGTCAAGGCGTCGTTGACGTACACATCGACGTCGACACCGGGAATGCCATGAACGACGTAGACGTCGCTCGAGTCTTGGGCGCCGGCGGCGCTGCTGATGCCGAAGGTGGAGGCTGCCACCAGCGCAGTCGCCGCAAGGGCACGAGTAATCAGGTTCATCTGGGTCTCTCCTTGGTAGGGGGAGGCCCTTGTCGTAAGGGCGTCCGCTCTCCCTCCCTTCCGATGTCCGGCAGCGATCTGGATGCGGTCGAGCCCAGAAATCTTCGACGATCGTGCGCGCCGTGGCCCGGCGACCACCCCACCACGCCGACTCAACCGATCGCCACGATGGCGATCTCCAGGCGCCACGTCGGCTGCGCCAACGCCGGCACGGTGACGAGCGTGGACGCCGCACGGTGATCGCCGAGGACGGCATCGCGGGCTGCCATCACGATGCCGAGGTCTTCCCCGACCACCACATAGGTCGTGACCGACACGATGTCGGTCGGTGACAGCTGGGCCTCGGCGAGGAGGCCCGACAAGCTCTCCCACACCACCTCGGCTTGGTCCGCCAACGAAGCAGGAACGGTGCCGTCGGGTCTCGTCGGCACCACACCCGAGGTGTGCAGCATCCGTGCGCCGGGTGCGACCTCCGACAGCACGGCGTGCGCATAGTTGGCCGCAGGGGGCGCCATGCCCGAGGGCATCAGTTCGCGATTCATCGCACCATGGTGGCACGATGTCGGCCATGAGTGACCCCATCGCCGACATGTTCCGACTCGATGGAAAGGTGGCCGTGCTGACCGGAGCGAGCTCCGGACTCGGAGAGGGTTTCGCCCGCACCCTCTCCGCCGCCGGAGCGAGCGTGGTCGTCGCCGCACGCCGGGCCGACCGTCTGGCGCAGCTGACCGCCGAGGTCGCCAACACGACGGCCGTCAGCTGTGACGTCACGGCTCCCGGAGCGGCGAGCCAACTGGTCGACGCCGCCGTCGACACCTACGGCGCCGTCGACATCGTGATCAACAACGCCGGCATTTCGCGCGTGATCGCTGCCATCGACGACGACATCGACGACTTCCGTCACGAGATCGAGATCGATCTGATCGCACCCTATGAACTGGCGCGCATCGCGGCGCGGTGGATGATCGACGCGAACCGGCCGGGATCGATCATCAACATCGGTTCGGTCCTCGGACACGGTGGCGGTGGTCGGCTCAAGGTGCCGGGCTACGCGGCGGCCAAGGGCGGGCTGCACAACCTCACCCGAGAGCTGGCTTCCCAGTGGGCCCGTCGGGGTGTTCGCTGCAATGCGATCGGCCCCGGGTGGTTCGAGACCGAGATGAATGGCGACATGTTCGCCACCGACGGGGGCATGCGCTACATCACCGACAACACGCCCATGGGCCGACCCGGCAAGATCGACGAACTGCAGGGCGCCATGCTCTTCCTGGCCTCCGATGCGTCCACCTATGTCACCGGCCAGACCCTCTTCGTCGATGGCGGTTGGACGGCGATCTGAACGAGGCGTGCCGATGCCAACCCGAATCGGCTACAACGTTGACTGTCGAGAGGCCACAGCGGGCGATGAAGCGGGGAAACAGGCAATGAACATCGGACCCAGCGACGTGATCGTGGTCGGCAACTTCTCCGACGACCCGTTCGCCATCGATGTCGCCTATGCCGTCGGGCAGATGGAAGACATCGCCGACGTCATCAGCATGAAGACCTTCTCGAACTCGGAGTTCTGCCCGCGGTTCATCAACGACGAGAACGATCTGACCGCCATCGGCCGGCACCTCCTCGGCAAGACGGTGGTCATCGTCAGCACCTCGAGTCTCACCATGACGAGGAACAACCTCGCCATGCGCAATCTGCTGCTGGCGCGGGCGGCAAAGGACAACGGGGCCGCAGCGGTGGTGCTGGTCGAGCCCGACCTGTACTACAGCGCCCAAGACCGCGGTCCCGGCGTCGACCAGGGTCGAACCTCGTTCGAGCGTGATGAGCACGACCGCAAGAAATTCGACGGCCAGCCGTTCTCGTCCCGTCTCTACGCCCAGATGCTGCACCTCGCCGGCGTCGATCGAGTGATGACGGTGCACAACCACTCGGTCTCGGTGCAGGCCGAGTTCACCGACGTCTTCGAGGGCCGCTTCCACAACCTGATTCCCTACGAGATCTACGCCGACTACCTGATGAAGTCGAATGTGGTGCGCCACGGCACGAACGGCGAGGGTCTGGTGCTCTGCGCTCCCGACAAGGGCGCTCGCGACTTCGTTCGCGGCATGCTCGACACGCTCGGGCTGCCCGAGGTGAAACTCATCACGCTCTCGAAAGAGCGATCCGGCGAACGCCGTGTCGAGATCACCCTCGATCCCGAGTCCGACACCACCGTCGACGAGATCCGCGGCTGCGACGTCGTCCTCTTCGACGACATGGTCCGCACCGGGTCCACCGTGGTCGAGTCCTGTGAGTTCTTGCAGAAGGCCTCACCCAACCGGATCGTCTTCTGCGTCACCCACTTCTATGCCAGCGGCGAAGGCCGCGAGAAGATGGCCCACCCCGCCATCGACGAGATCCTCACGCTCAACACCCTTCCGACCGTACTCAACCGTGACGTCCAGGGTCGTCTGCGGAAGAAGATGGTCGTGCTCAAGATCGAGCAGTGGCTCGCCCACAACCTGTGCGAGATCCTGGGCCTGCCGCGCCCACCCTTCGACTCGCTCTACCAGATCGACATGTCGTCGAAGAACCCACGGTTTCGTCGCAAGATCTGGTTCAACGACCAGCTGCCAGGACTCGACGACTTCTGAACGGGTCATGAAGCGCCGGTGACCTCGACGTGCTACACCCTGGCGCATGGGACTGTGGAAGAAGATCGGCGACGGTGAATGGGTCGGGAGCGACGTCAGCGAGAAGTTCCCGGTGTACACCCGAGGCAACGCCGGTGAGGTCTACCCCGAGGTCTTCACGCCGCTGAGCTTCTCGATCGCTTCCGAGGTCGGCGAGAAGGCGATGCGCAACGCCGTGCTGAAGACCGGGCTGATCAACGAGAACGAGTTCGAGGGGAAGCCCCTCAGCACCGGCATCGCGAACGGCGTCTTCGGGGGCTACGCCTATCTCAATCTCTCCATGCAACGTCTCCTTGCGGCGCGAGTCCCCGGTGGCAAGGCAGGTGACGCCGATGTCACCATCTTCGGAGTCGGACAAGAAGTGCCGCCGCACGTCCCGATCAAGGGTGAGAAGAGCCTCCGGGCCGGGCTGAGGGGCCTGCGCTACGTCTGGCAGGTGGTACGCACGAAAGAGATCACGATGCTCGCCGAGGATCAGGCCGAGGTCGCCTCCTACCTGGCGTCGCTCGACGAACCGGCCTCGGCAACCGACGCCGAACTCGCGAACGCCGCCACCGACGAGCTGATGCAGCTGTTCGAGTCGCTCTTCCAGCATCACCTGGAAGTCACCGCCGGGGCGTCCACTGCGGTCAGCCTCCTCACGCAGATCTGCGAGAAGCAGTTGGACGATCCGAACCTCGCCGTTCGCCTGTTGGCCGGTCTCGGCGACGTCGACTCTGCCGCCCCGTCCCTTGCGCTGTGGGACCTCAGTCGTCTCGTCAACGCCAACCCTGCCCTCGCCGCTCGCTTCGACCGAGGCATCGACGAGGACCTCTGGCCATCGATCCAGGCCGATCCGAGCGCTGCCGACTTCGCTGCGGCCTTCCGTACGTTCATGGCCGACTTCGGCTCGCGCGGCCCCAACGAGTGGGACACGGCGTTCGACACCTGGGAGACCAAACCGGCGCTGGCGCTGGTCCTCGTCGACCGCATGCGGGGCGCCGAGGAAAGCCACGATCCCCATACCCAGATCGATCGCCTCGCCGAGGAGTCCGCTCGGCTCGAGATCGAGACCCGAGCCAAGGTCTCGCGACCGATCCGGCCGATCTTCGACCGTGTCCTTGCTGCCGCTCGAGTGTGGAGCCGAGGTCGGGAGCGCTCGAAGACCACGGTGGTGCTCGCCATCCACGGTTCGCGGCTCGCGGGCGAAAGAACTCGATCGCCGACTCGTCGAGCGCTCGGGCGGCACGGCAGGCGATCTGTGGTACCTCACCATCGACGAACTCGAGGGGTACGTCGTCGACCCATCGGGCTTCGCCGACGTGATCGCCGAACGCCGGCGGGTGCACGCCGAGCTCGATGCTCGAGTGCCGCCGTTCGCATGGAGCGGTGAACTTCCCCCACTCGAGACGTGGCAACGAAAGATCGACCTGCGGGGCACCATCGCCGTCGGCGAGTCGATCGTCGGACTGCCGGGTTGCCCCGGCATTGCTCGCGGCCGGGCCCGTGTCGTCACCGACCCGGGCGACCCCCACGGACTCGAGCCGGGCGACGTGTTGATCGCCCCCATCACCGATCCGTCGTGGACGCCACTGTTCATTCCGGCCGAGGCCGTCGTGGTCGACGTCGGCGCCGTGATGAGCCACGCCGTCATCGTCAGCCGCGAACTCGGGATCCCGTGCGCGGTGTCGGTCACGGCCGCCACCCTTCGGATACCCGACGGTGCCCTCATCGAGGTCGACGGCTCGACCGGTCGAGTCACCGTTCTCGACCTGCACCCCGACCCCCACTGACGCGGCCCGACACGACCATCGGGAGGCCGAACGAGTTCCCGAGCGTCGTCGTTTCACTCACATCGGGCGTTGCCCGCTTGGCGTCGCAACACCCCCGCTCCGCTAGCCTGCCGGATGCCATGGACGTCTATCTGATACGCCACGCCCAAGCCGGATCCCGACAGAACGGGCATCACGACAAGTATCGTCAGCTGAACGAGAAAGGCCGAGATCGTGCGTTGGCCATCGTCGAGCTCTTCTCGGCGATTCCGGTCGGCAAGATCCTCTCAAGCACCGCGACCCGATGCGTCCAGACCGTCGAACCCCTTGCTGCATCCAAAGGGCTCGAGATCACCGAGACCGACGCGCTCTGGGAAGGCGCGCCGATCGACCAAGCCCTTGCACTCCTCGAGAAGCACGCGGCCAAGGGTCTCGTTGCCTGCTCACATGGCGACATCATTCCCGAACTCATCGACTGGTTGGGAGCCAACGGCACCAAGCTGCAGGGGCACGGCTGCGAAAAGGGTTCGATCTGGGTGCTGAACCATGACGGCAAGCGCTGGGCATCGGCACGCAAGATCGCCAAACACGCACCGGCCATCTGACCGGCGGCAATCCATGCTGACCGGCGGCACTGCGTCGAGCGTCAGGGGTTGCAGTCGAGGCGTTCGTCGAGCGAGGCCGTGAGCTGACCCATCATGGGCGGCGCATCGAGTTCGCCGAGCGCTGCCAGCTCGGCGCAGGCCCGATCCGGATCGCCGAGGCGATCGGCGACCACCGCCCGAAACGCATGGGCATCGGGGAAGGAGGGATCGACCTCGATCGCTCGGTCGAGCTGAGCGGCAGCCGCGTCGTAGAGTTCGGCAGCGGAATCATCGAATCCCTGGTCGTTGGCCGAGACCGCCACGAGGCTGAGGTACCAGGCCCGGTAGGTGAGGGCCTCGACGTTGTTCGGATCCTGATCGAGGACGGCGTCGAAGCACGAGAGAGATTCCTGCAATCCCTCGCCTCCCTGGGTCCCGAGCTGTTGACACTGCAGCACCTGGTCGCGAATCGACTCGGGAAGCGCTCCGGTGAGTGAATCGCCGACGCCCCGTTCACCCGCCGTCTGAGCGAGGAGGATCCCGGCCAACACCGCACCGGCTGCGGTCCCGATGATCCAAGCCCAGCGTCGCGTCGGCGAGGCATGCTCGGCCCGCTTGGCGGAGAGCTCGGACTGATGGTCCTCGATCGAGCGGATCACTGCGGCGGCGCGCACCGTGTAGTCATCTCGAAGTGCGGCGTGGTCGGCGTCGTCGAGGTCGCCGGCGGAGTGCTCGGCATCGAGGTCGTCGAGCGAACGGAGCAGGAAGTCGCGCTCCTCTTCCAGAGCAGCGAGCCGGTCGGGACTCAGGTGGTTCACCCGGGCCATCGCTAGCGACCATCACCTTCGACGTGGACGTCGACTGCCGACCGTCCGGGGTCGTCATCGACGGCGGCGACCGATTCGGGATGGGCCGAACGTTGGGCTGCCGCCACGAGCTCGCGGTCGTCGTCGGTGGCGATGCGTTGCGCCGGTGGCGATCGACGCAACGAGGCCACGACGACGGCCGAGCCACCGACGGCAACGACGGCAGGAAGGATCCAGATGAGCGCCGACACACCGTCGGCCCGGGGGGTCAACAACACACGCCCGCCGTAGGACTGGACGAGGAGATCGCGGATCTCTTCGTCGGAGCGACCCTCGTCGACACTGACTCGGATGAAGTCGCGGACGACCGTGGCGGCCGACGCATTCGACTCGGCAACGGTCTGCCCCTTGCAGGTCGGGCAGGCATAGGAATCGGCGAGCCGCTGGATCCGCTCGCCGCTCGTCTCAGGCGGTGCATCGAGCGCCGCGATGCTCAACGCAGCAACGCCGACCACGAGCATGGCGAGCCACAACACCCGGCGGATTGCGGTCATCCGATCGCCTCGATGATCTCGTCGGCCGTGACGCCGCCGGTGGCGTGAGCGACGACGACGCCACTCGGATCGACCAGGAAGCTCTCGGGCACCTGGGCGATCTGGAAGGTCACCGCGAGTCGGCCGTCGTCATTGAGCACCGGCCAGCTGCCACCGAGTTCGGCGAACAGATCGGCCACTTTGGCAGGATCGTCATCGAACACGATCGAGACGACTTCGATCGCCCCGGTGTCCTTGCCGTACTGTTCGAGCTCGACCAGGTCGGGATGTTCGTCGATGCATCCCGGGCACCAGGTGGCGAAGAAGTTGACGAGCACCCATCGGCCCCGTGCCGAATCGATGTCGTACGTGCCACCGGCAAGGGTCTCCCCGGCGAGCGCCGGCACCCGCTTGTCGACCAGTCGGCTGGTGGCTTGGCTCGCTCCGGTTCCGCCGAAGGCGAGCAGGCCGATCAGCGCGACGACGATCAACCCCACCACCGTGGCGGCGATGCGAGCGGAGTTGCCACCGGCTCCGACCGGGATCAGGTCGCGGTCGAAGTCGGCGTCGGTACCGGCGTCGTCGACAGGCAAGCGGTCGACGTCTTCGGCACTCATACCGGCACCTCGATCCGCTCGGTGGATGGCGTGGTCGACGCGTCGGCGAGACGAGCCGAAACCGGATCGGTACCACGGCGCCGCCTGCCGGGGAAGATCGCGAGCAACGTACCGAGCGCCATGAGCCCGCCCCCGGCCCAGAGCCACGAGATCATGGGACGCACGATCACTCGCAGCCGGATGGGCCCGCTGCTGTCGCTCGGCACCTGGTCGAGCACCAGGAAGAGATCCTGGGTGAATCCTGCCCGCACCGACGGGGTGGCCACCGGGGTGCCCATCAGCCGGAACTGGGTGCGGGCAGGCTGGTAGATGTCGTCGCCGTCGATCTCGATGTCGGCCCAGACCCGATTGCGCCGCTCGTTGGTGTCGGCACCGAGCCCGAGGTAGGTGAACTCGTGGTCGGCGACCGTCACCGATTCGCCGACGGCGAGCGTGGCGGTCCGGTCGGTCTTGTACGCCTCGCTCGAGGCGATCCCGACCGCGATCAGCACGACACCAAGGTGCACGATCATGCCGCCGTTGGTTCGGCCGACGAAGCCGCGCCATCCCTGCCGGCGGGTGGCGAGCACCACCTGGCGGAGCGCTGCGCCGCCGGCGAAGCCGCCGAGACCGAACGTGATCATCGGGTAGAGACCGCGTGCGCCGAGCACCACCGCCAACACCATCACGGCGACACCGGAGACGACGGGCCAGAAGAGCCGGTCGGCCAACAGCTCGCCGGAGGCCTTCCGCCACGGCAGCACCGGGGCCGACGCCATGAGAAAGAGCAGCACGAAGGCAATCGGGCGACCGAGCGAATCGAAGTAGGGGCGCCCGATCGTGAGGCGGCTGTCGTCGTAGGCCTCGGCGAGCAGCGGGAAGACCGTGCCGAGCAAGACCACGAAGGTCAACGCGCCGAAGGCGACGTTGTTGGCGAGGAACGAGGCTTCTCGTGACAGCGGCGAGTCGATGGCTCCCGGCGAGCGAAGGCGATCGCCGCGCCAGCCGATGAGGCCGATCGATCCGAGGGCGACGATCGTGAAGAACACCAGCAGCCACGGGCCGACGTCGCCGTCGGCAAAGGCGTGCACCGACTCGACCACGCCCGAACGGGTGAGGAAGGTCCCGAGGATCGTGAGGCTGAAGGTGGCGCACAGGAGCGACAGGTTCCAGACCCGGAGCATGCCGCGACGTTCCTGCACCATGACCGAGTGCAGGTAGGCCGTGCCGGTGAGCCAGGGCAGCAGTGAGGCGTTCTCGACTGGGTCCCAAGCCCAGTAGCCACCCCAACCGAGCACCTCGTAGCTCCACCAGGCTCCGAGCATGATGCCGGCGGTGAGGAAGCCCCAGGCGGCCACGGTCCAACGGCGCGTTTCGACGAGCCAGCCCTCACCCACCCGACCGGTGATCAACGCCGCAGCGGCAAAGGCGAAGGGCACCGAGAAGCCCACGTAGCCCAGGTAGAGCATGGGTGGATGGAACGCGACCAGCAGATGGTTCTGCAGCAGCGGATTGGGACCGGGCCCGGCAAACCCCAGGGGCACGGTGACCGGCGTGAACGGATTGGCCGGTCCGGCCATCAGGGCGAAGAAGAAGGTGCTGATGCCGAGCAGCACGACGATGGCCCAGCCGAGCAACGGGTCGTTGCCCCGTGCCCGGAACTTGAAGAGCACGGCGGCGATGTAGAGCGTCAGAATCAGCGCCCACAAGATGATCGATCCCTCGAGGGCCGACCAGAGCGCTGCGAAGTTGTAGAGCGGCGGGGTGACGTCGCTCCCCACTCGTTGGACGTAGCTGACGCTGTAGTCGCGCTGGAACAACGCCACTTCCATGACGACGAAGGCGCCGATGCCTGCGACCGGCAACATCCACGTCCACCGACGAACCTGAGCCAGGAGTCGATTCTGTTTGGTGACGAGGGCATAGGCGCCCGTGATCGCACCGGCGACCGACGTGGTGAGGCCGAGCATCGTGAAGGCGAAGCCCAGAATCGAGTTCATCGAACAGCTCCGGGCGACTCAGCCCGCATCGAGTTTCGATTCGATTTCGGCATCGATGCGATCGGGATTGTCGGCCACATAGGACTCGGAGTGCTTGATGAGGAGCTGACGGGAGACGAACAGGTCACCCTCGAAGTGACCCTCGGCCACGACGGGGATCGACAACTCGAAGAGGTCGGTCGGCTCCTCGCCGACATGGCGGACCGCCACTTCTTCGTCGTTGAAGGCCACGTCGAAGAGGATGGCTCCCGATGCATCGGTGGTGGGCTCGGTGACGACCGTTCCCTGGAGCCGGAAGGTTCGGTCGGCGAGTTCGGCCTGGCGATCGAGCGCCTCGTCGACGTTGTAGTAGTAGACCGATGCGCTCGTGACCGCCTTGAAGAGCACGAAACCGAGCACCACGGTCAGCGAGCCGAGGATCGCGACATTACGGAAGCTTCGCCGTTCCTTGGTTGCTCCCGCTTCGGAGCGGGGAGTGAGATCCAGTTCGTCAGTCAAGGAATCGCCTCTTCTCGGGCGGCAGTTGCTCGGACAGCGTTCGACCCCTTCGAACGACGTACACGGCGTAGATCGCCAGTGTCACGAAGACGATGAGATACCCAGGAACCACATACTCCCAATGCATCAGGCACCTTCTCCTGTCAATCGTGCGTCGTTCGGCCGGGCGACCGACGGCTGCACGGTGTCGGATCCTTCTCGTTCGGCTCGACGCTCGCTGATGGCGAGGTCGAGACCGACTTCGGCGAGTTGATGCTCGAGCCAGGCCACTCGGAAGCGATGGATCATCAACCAGACGAACACGAGCGTGAACGAGCCGAAACCGGTCAGGGCCGTTCCCCACATGACCCCGCTGATCTGCATGTCCATCGGGGAGATCGTGGTTCCCTGATGGATCCCTTTCCAGATCTCGACCGAGTAGCGAACGAGCAGCGTGTTCGCGGCAGCGATGATGCCGAGCACCGCCGCTCGCTGGGAGCGGATGGCCGGGTCGAGGTCGAGCTTGCGAACCGCGAGATAGCCGACGAACAGGACGAAGGAGACGGCCGTGGTGGTCAGGCGGGGTTCCCAGGTCCAATACAGACCCCAGGTCGGCTTGCCCCACAGCATGCCCGTTGCCAGGGTGAAGGCACAGAAGATGACCCCGATCTCGGCGGCAGCACCGGCTGCCAGATCCCAGAAGGTCGACTTCTTCCACAGGTACATCACGCTGCCGATCGCGATGATGGCCGGCGCGAAGTAGAAGGCGATCGTCGCCGTGGGGACGTGGAGATAGAAGAGACGGACCGCATCTCGCTGCGACACCTCGGGCGGGGAGATCACCAGCGCCAAGGCGAGGAAGACCACCAAGCTGACGAGCGACGCGTAACCAAGACGTCGAGTCAACGGCGAGGAGGTGTTGGCGGGAATCTCGGATGTCGTCGTCACGCTTCCTCCAGCACTCGTCCGAATGCCAGGATTCCCGCACCCGTGTAAAGAAGGGCGAAAGCTCCCAGCAGACCGGCCCATCCCCACCCATCGGAACTGGGACCGAACAACGCGGCCTCGGTGGCGATGGATGCGCCGAGAAGGACCGGCGACAGCGCCGGCAAGGACAGCAGAGGAACGAGGGTGTCGCGAACCCGCATACCCGATGCCAGCGCTGCGTAGAGCGTACCGGCCATGGCCACCGCGAGCGTGGTCGAGACAACCGTCACCGACAGCAGCAACGGGTCGTTCAGCTCGGGCGCGTAGAGCAGGAATGACCCGATGCCGAGCACGATCTCGAGCACGAACAGTTCGATGGCGATTGCAGCGGCCTTGCCGAGAAAGATCCCGGCCGGGTCGAGGCCGGTCAGCCGGAGCGCGTCGAGGTTGCCGTCGCTCGCCTCGATGGCAAAGGCTCGACTGAAGGCGAGCAGGGCCGAGAAGAACACGGCGAGCCAGAACAGGCCCGGCGCCACCTGGGCCAGGAGCGCTCGACCCTCGGGGTCTTCGGTCGCCACCCGACGATCGGGCGAGAGGCCGAAACCGAACAGGATGAGCACGATCATGCCGAACGGCAGCAGCTGGGTGGTGAGCACCTTCGAGCGCATTTCGATGAGCAGGTCCTTGCGGGCGACCAGCACGGCGTCACTCAGCACGGACGCTCCTCGACACTCGTGTGCCCTCCGACCACCGAGACGTGCAGGGTGGCGAGATCGTTCGCCCGGTCGGCCTCATGCGATGCGAGCAGGACGGTGGCCCCGGCCCCGACCGCACGTCGAACCAGATCGTCGATCAGATCCCGACCGGCAGCATCGAGCCCGGCGTGGGGCTCGTCGAGCAGCCAGAGTCGAGGTCGTCGGCACACCAAGATGGCCATCGAGGTCCGTCGGCGTTGTCCGGCGGAGAGTCCGGAGACCGGCACGGTGCGGAGTCGCCCAGCCAGACCGAGCGCTTCCATCGCCGGTTCGACATCGGCGACGACGGTGCCGTTCGCTCGTGACCAGAACTGCACGTTCTGTTCGACGGTCAGCTCGTCATAGAGCGCCGTTGCATGCGAGAGCAGCCCGACGTCGCGACGCAGCGCTCGTCGAGCGGCTCGCTTGGCGAGATCATGACCGAGCACGGCTCCGCTCCCCTGGTTGAGCGGGGCCAACCCGGCACACAACCGCAACAGCGTGGACTTGCCGGCCCCGTTCGGCCCTTCGAGCAGGGCGATCTCACCGGCATCGATGCGTAGGTCGGCGCCGGCGAGAGCCGGGAATCGTCCGAGCAACGACACGGCGCCGGTCAGTTGCACGACCGGTGATGATGGCGACTCGGGCACGGTCGCACACGATAGGGCCGATCCGTCCCATGACCCCGTTCCTCACGCTGGGCGCTCTAGCCTGTCTCGGCACCGCGTTCTGGCGAACCGGCGCTGTCCCTCGCTCTCTGTCCCTCGCTCTCTGCCCCTCACTCCCTGCCCCCGGCCACACCTGCACCCATGAACCAGCGCACCGCATCCATCGTCGGCGGCATCGGCCGAACCCTCATCGCCCTCGGTCTGCTCGTGTTGTCCTTCGCTGCGTTCCAGCTCTGGGGCACCAACCTGCAAGAAGCCCGCAACCAGAATGCGCTCGACGACGAGTTCAACGCCCGGCAGGCCGAGATCGCCGAGCTCGTCGGGACGAACCCGACCACCACCTCGACCGCGCCCGAGGAGACCGCGGTCGGTGACAGCACGACAACGCTGCCCCCCACCACGCTGGCGCCCGAGGTCATCGCCGAGTTGGGTGACGACCTCATCCCCGAACTCGGCGACGTCATGGGCAACATCGAGATCCCCTCGATCGACGTCGACAAGAAGATCGTGTTCGGTACCCGGCGCGGCGACCTGCGAGAAGGCCCCGGGCTCTACCCCAGCACACCGTTCCCCGGTCAGGCGGGCAACACCGCCATCGCCGGTCACCGCACCACCTACGGTGCACCCTTCGGCGACCTCGACCTCGTCCAACCCGGTGATCCGATCATCGTCGAGACGCTCTATGGCACCTACTACTACGAAGTGCTGCCCCAGACCGACGCCGACGGCAACGTGAGCGGCCACTTCATCGTCGACGACTCGGCCGTCGAGGTGGTCGACGACCAGGGCGACAACCGCCTCACCCTCACGGCCTGCCATCCCAAGTTCTCCGCGGCCCAGCGCATCATCGTGTCGGCCAAGCTCGTGTCGGCCCCGGCTCCGGAGCTTCCCAGCACCACCGCCGTTCCGCTCGAGGCGCTCGCCGACGAAGACGTCGACGGTGAAGACATCGACGAGCCGGCCGTTGCGGCTGCGGCCACCGACGAGAACGTGCTCACCGAATCGCTCGGTTGGAACACCGAAGAGACCTGGCCGACGGTCCTCTGGGGCGCAGCAGCCGCCCTCGTCGTTCTCGCCGGCTACCTGTTCGGCCGGGCGTGGCAACGGCTTCCGGCCTATGTGCTGATCACACCGGTCTTCCTCTACGTCCTCTGGGGCTGCTTCACCCACCTCGACAAACTGCTCCCCGCGCTCTGACAATGATCGTTCGCCGTCTGCTGGCTCTCCTGGTCGTCGTGTCGATCGTGGTCTCGTGCTCGTCGAGCTCCTCCGACGAGAGTGCGACCGACCCGAGTGCGACCGACCCGAGTAGCTCCGACCCGGGTGCGACCGACCCGACTAGCTCCGACCCGGGTGCGACCGACGCCGGCGACGGCACCGCATCGTCGGCGACCACCACGACCATTCCGGCGCCGATCCTGGCGCTGGTCGGCAACCTGGAATTGGCCGAGGGGCAGTGCTACGCCGAGCTCCCGCCTCCGGCCGAGGTCGAACCCGATCCCACCACGACCACACCGGGCCAGATCACCGAAGCCACCGATCCGACCGTGCCACCGACGCTGGCAGCCCCGACGACCACGCCGCGCCCGACCATCGTGGCCGTCGTCGACTGTGTCGAGAACAACAACGGAACGGTGTACGCCGCCTTCTGTCTCGGTCGGCATCCCGAGTTCGACGACGATCTCACCGCGGAGGCATGCCCCGGCGACAGCTCGGTCGAGTATCCGGGTGACCGAACGATCCGGCGGGCCGCCACGCGCATCTGTCTCCAGCGCTTCACCGAGCGCTTCGCCGAGGAATACGCGACCTCGCTTCGCATCGCATCGGAGTTCGTGCCGACCGAGGACCTGTGGGGTCTCGACGATCGCCGCGTGGTCTGCCTGGTGCGTGAGCCTTCACCCTGATGGCAGGTCGTTTCGCCCGGGTCCGGCAACCGGGCCATCGGCGGAGTCACTGACTATGATTCGGGGCGGACTGGAGAATCTGGCATGGTGCTGACCCCCCTCGCAATCGGAATCGGGCTGATCATCGGATTTCTGCGCGGCGGCAGCCTGGATGCGGTGTTCAAGAATCGAGTGGCGGCATGGCCGCTGCTGGCGGCCGGCGTCGTGCTGCAGACCATCGGCGAATCGTTCGACATACCCGGCCGGGCCGTCGTGGTGACAGCCGGGCTGCTCTGCCTGATCGCTGCGGCGATGCGCAACGTGCACATCGCGGGCGCTGCCGTGGCCGGCATCGGCGTCACCCTCAACATGGCGGTGCTCGTGGTGAACGGGTACATCCCGGTCAGCTTCGACGCCCTCACGGCCTTCGGCAACGACGTCACGGTCAATCCTGCCGCCACCGGCCTCTGGCGGATCGAGACCAGCGACACGTCACTCACATTCCTGGGCGACATCGTTCCCACCCCGGTGCTGAACACGCCGATCTCCTTCGGCGACCTCATCATGTTGGCCGGCCTCATGGTGATCGCGGCCAACGTGGTGCTCAAAGGGCACCACAGCGGCATCGCCCCCGACGATCTGTTCGCCGATGATCGAGCGGCGGCCAACCCGGGCGCCGGTCTCCCGGGGCTCGGCTCCGACGCGATCATCGACATCGAGAACGCCGACGACGACATCGACCTGCGTGAAGCCGTCGTGATCGTCGGTCCCGATGGCAACCGGCCAGAGCGCGAGCCCGGCGCCCCCGAGAGCGCCGACCTCAGCAACGCGCTCGTTCGCTTCGGTTCCCGACTTCGACGACGATCCGATCGATCTCGACGATCTCGTCGGTCGTCCCGACAACGACAACGAGGCCTGATCCGCACCGGTCGTCGCCTCGAGCGCCGACCGACCGCCGCTCAGTCGGGGCAATCGAACAGCAGGGCGAGTGCCGTCCAGGTCTGGGGTACCGCACCCCCGCCACGGCCGGTCTCGGCGTTCCAGTACTCCGCCCATCCCGATGCCAGCGCACCGGCAGCCGAACTGGCGGCCAGCACCTGTTCCACGTCGGCCGCGCCTGCTGCTCGCAGGGCGAGCAGCAGGAGATAGTCGAGCTGGGGCCACGACGGGCCACGCCAGTACGTATCGGGGTCGTAGGTGGGCTCGGCGGCGTGGACGCCCCGGATGCCGAACGGGCCGGCGAAGCCATCCGACGCCGCCAACACCTCGATGGCCTCGAGGCGGGGGTCGACGAGCAGACACAGCATGGCGTCGGCGGTGCGAACGGCGCCGCTCGGGGTCGGATCGGTCCAGGTGGCGAGTCGAGGATCCCAGCGTTCGCGAACGGCAGCTCGGATGGCCTGCGCCCCCTCGGCCAACGGCTCATCGGCCTGGCCGACTCGCTCGAGTTCGGCGATGTTCCAGGCAACCAGCGCATTGAAACCACAGGAAGCGACACGGAACGATGGCGAATCGAGGGCGGAACCCGACGCGTCGAGGACGAGATCGGCCACCAGATCACCCTTGGTCGCCTTCCAGCGCACCGGGTCGCCGCCCCCGGGCCAAGCATCCCAACGGGGCGAATCGTCACAGCCGGTCTCCCACGGATGGAAGACCGGGACCAATCGCTCGCCGTCGCAGCGTCGCCGCAACAGGTGGAGCAAGCCGGACCGGGCACGGGCGAAGAGGTCGTCGTCGACCTCGTAACCGGCATCGACGAGGCGGGCGAGCGTGTGCCCGTACATCGGGGGCTGCGTGATGGACGAGGTCAGCGGCCGTCCCCAGAACGAGGCGTGATGATCCGGGATCGCCCAGTAGGTGAGGTGCGGGACGAAGCCGGTGAGCGGGTCTTGGTTGGCAAGAGCGGATCGGATCTCGGACAGGGCCCGTCGATCTCCGAGCTCGGCCCACACGAGCGAGTGGAAACACGAGTCCCACAGCCACTGGAAGGGATAGACCGTGGCGTTGGGCACGCAGAAACCCTCGCTCCGCCAGGCCCTCTCCATCAACGAACGCACGACGGCTCGATCGACTGCCACGGCACCGACCCTATGGCGAGTTGCCGACCGTTGGGTAGCGTCGGACTCGATGGGCCGCTGTGCATTTCTCTCGTTCCGACTGGGCGGTGCCGACGGCGTCTCCATCGTGGCCGACCGGTGGCGAGCGATGTTCTCGTCCCTCGGTTGGGAGACGGTGACCGTGGCCGGCAGCGGCCCGGTCGATCGGATCGTGCCCGAGCTGGCGATCGGCTCCACGACTGCGCCGACCGTCGAGGCGGTCGAGGGTGCGCTCCTCGACTGTGACCTCGTCGTGGTCGAGAACCTGCTCACGATCCCCATGCATCTCCCCGCCAGTCGAGTGGTCGCCGAGGTGCTCGCCGGCCGGCCTGCACTCCTCCATCACCACGACCCGCCGTGGCAGCGGGAACGATTCGCCTCGATCACCGAGCTGCCGCCCACCGATCCCGCGTGGCGGCACGTCACCATCAACCGGCTCACCGAGGACCAACTGCGAGAGCGCCACATCGAGGCCACCACCATCTACAACGCCTTCGACGCGCCGTCCGAGCTCGATCTCTCCGATCGGCGAGCAACGGAGCGCCATCGGCTCGGCATGGCCGAGCGCGAGCACGTCGTCGTCCATCCGGTGCGCGCCATCGAGCGCAAGAACGTTCCGGCCGCCATCGCGCTCGCCGAGGCGGTCGGCGCCACCTACTGGCTCACCGGTCCTGCCGAGGAAGACTACGGACCGACCCTCGCCACGCTTCTCGAACGGGCAGACACTCGGGTCATCCACGAACCGGCGAGTTCGGTCTCGGCGCTCTACGCCGCCGCCGATCTCGTGGTGTTCCCCTCTCACTGGGAGGGCTTCGGCAATCCACCTGTCGAGGCGGCGATCCACCGGCGCCCCGCCGTCGTCGGCAACTATCCGGTCGCCGAGGAACAGCGGGCGCTGGGTTTCGATTGGCCCACGTTCGAGTGGAGCAACTCGCCTTCGCCCACCGACGAGATCGTCGAGTTCGCTCGAAGCGAGCTGGTCTCGCCCGACCCGACGCGTTTGGACCACAATCGAGCGGTGGCGATCACGCGATTGGGTGTCGAAGCGGCGACGAGACGGTTGCAATACGTGTTGGATCAGGCAGGCTGGCGGCCATGAATCAGCCGATCGACCCGGTGCGGGCACAACGAGCAAAGGTCGCCGACCTCGTTTCGAAGGGGATCCGCCTCGGGAGCGCCCTCTACGTGTTCGCCAGCGTCGTCTTCTTCGCTTCGTTCATGACCGGTTTCAAACAGCCGGCCGTCATCGTGATCATCGTCGCCATGGTGGTGGGTTCGATGCTCCTCGCTCCGGCACTGGTCTTCAAGTACGGCGTCAAGGCGGCAGACCGGGCCGACCGCGACGATTCGTGGTGAGCAGCGGGCGTCTCCCGGCACTCGAGCGTCGCCGGCAGCTCCTCGAGACCGCTCGTCGAGTCTTCGCCAGGAGCGGCTTCCACGAGACCTCGATGAACGACGTCGCGACCGAGGCCGGCGTGACAAAGCCCGTGCTCTACCAGCACTTTGCTTCCAAGCGTGATCTCTTCCACGCCGTCCTCGACGACGTCGGCCAGCGACTCGAGCACGACATCATCGCCTCGGCGGCCAAGGCCGGGTCGCCCCGCGAGCAGGTCGAGCACGGCCTGGTGGCCTACCTCAACTTCGTCGAGAACGACGGCGACGGCTTCCGGTTGCTGTTCACCGGCACCAGCCGGGAAGACGACGAATGGGTCATGATCACCCAGCGAGTCGAGGGCTCGATCGCTCGATCGATTGCGTCGTTGATCAACGTCCCCGGCATGTCGACCGAGCGACGCATCGCCTTCGCCCACGGCATGGTCGGCTTGGCCGAGGGCATGGTGCGCCACTGGCTGGCCACCGAGAACGACCCGGATCCCGATCGAGCCATCGTCGACGCAACCATGCTCGCCACCGACATGACCACGCTGGCGTGGGGCGGTCTGCGGGGCCTCGACAACGTCTGATTCTGGCGCTCATCGGGCCCGCATGCCAGGATGCCCCCCGTGCCTCTTGCCAAAGCCAACGGAATCGACATCTACTACGAGACCAGCGGGAATCCTGACGACGAACCCTTGTTGTTGGTCATGGGGTTCACCGCCCAGCTGATCGTCTGGCCAGACGAGCTCGTCCAGGGCCTCTGCGACCGCGGGTTCTACGTGATCCGCCACGACAATCGCGACTGTGGCCTGTCGGAGAAGACCGCCGGCGACCCGCCCGACTCGATGGCGGTCATGGCCAAGGCCCAGGCGGGCGAAGACGTCACTGGCGTTGCGCCCTACACCCTGTCCGACATGTCCGACGACGCACTCGGCTTGCTCGACCACCTCGGGATCGACACCGCTCACGTCGTCGGTGCGTCGATGGGTGGCATGATCGTCCAGACCATGGCCATCGAACATCCCGAGCGACTGCGTTCGGTCACCTCGATCATGTCGACCACCGGCGACCAGTCGGTCGGTCAGGCAGCACCCGAGGCCATGGGGGCCCTGCTCGCTCCGCCGGCCGAGGGACGCGAAGCGATGATCGCCCAAGGCATCGAAGGCAGCAAGGCCATTGCCGGCCCGCTGTGGAATCGAGAACTGGCGGCCGTTCGTACGGCTGCGGCCTACGACCGCAGCTTCTATCCGGTCGGAGCGGCCTTCCAGATGTCGGCCATCTTCGCCTCGGGAGACCGAAGCGCGGCGCTGGCCGCCGTCGACCTTCCGTTCCTGGTCATCCACGGCCGGGCCGACGCACTGATCGACTGGTCCGGTGGCGTCGCCACCGCCGAGGCCGTGCCGAACGCCGACCTGCTCGTGCTCGCCCAGATGGGCCACGACCTCCCGGTGGCACTCATACCCCAGGTCGCCGACGCCATCACGGGCATCGCCAACCGACCCGCCACCGCACTCACCACCGCTCAGTAACCGCTGTTCTGGATGTACCCCTCGAGGGCCTTTGCCTCCTCGACCAATTCATCGAGTCGGCTCTTCACGACATCGCCGATGCTGACGATGCCGACCAGCATGCCGTCGTCGATGACGGGAAGGTGCCGAATGCGACGACTCGTCATCATCGTCAACAGTCCATCGGCTCGATCGGCGAGGCTGCACGTGACGACATCTCGAGTCATGATCTGATCGACGCCGAGATCGAGCAGGTCTCCGCCGTCGGTGTCGAGTCGGCGGACGATGTCTCGTTCGGACACGATGCCGTCGATCGTCGAGCCGTTGGACGAGACGACCAGCGCACCGACGCCGATCTCTTTCAGTTTGGCAACGACCTCGCGAACGGTGACGTCTGGCGCCACCGTGATGACCGCTGATCCCTTGCGACCCAAGATGTCGGCTACCTGCATGGCGATTCCCCCTGTTCGGTCGCTCCCGTCCCCTGGGAGCGTTCGATGATCGGACCTCCGCAGTGTCTCACTTCTGGCGACGCCAGGCGGCCCGACCCACTCTGACCAGCACGAAGACGGCGAGACCACCGCCCAGAGCCAGCGGCAGACGCCACGAACCATCGCCCGGCTCGCCCACCGGAGCCGACGGCTCACCCTCTGCGGTCGCCGGATCGACCACCGGTTCGGGTTGCGGAACGTCGCGGACCGGAATGATGCGTCGTTGCTGTCCCAGTGCCAGCACGACCGAACCGGCCGCCGAGGGCGTCTCGCACCGGATCGTCGCCAGCCCACGATCGGTCACGCTGGTCGGCTCGAGCGGTCGCGACACGTCGCACGTCGCCGCCTCGAGTGTCACCGCCTGGCCCGGCGGGTCGAGAAAGCGATCCAGGACGCCGAGGCAACGCACCCGGACGTCGTCTCGCTCACAGGTCAGGTCGACCGCTTCGAGATCATCGAGCGGACCCCGCCCGGAGAACCGGGCCAGCACCTGCTGCACCCGCCGGCGATTCACCGAACCCCACACCGGGATCTCGCTGTTCATCAGCGAGTCGCTGCTCGGTCGGTAGGCGGTGGTGACGTCGGCGGCGTCATAACAGCCACCCGAGAACACCCCGATTCGCACACGGTCGGCGAGGTTCTCACCGTCGCGGGGTTCACCCGGGAATCCCGCGGCGCGACGAGCCCGCAGCACCTCATAGACGAAGGGGTCGATCGACCCGTCGAGCGATCCCCACCACTGCTCGGCCAGCGCAGCCGATGGTGCGCAGTTCGGATACTGGGTCAGCACGCCCCGATCATCGAAGCCGACGTACTCGTCTCGCAGCTCGAACAGACTGTGCCCCCACTCGTGGGCCAGGGTCGTTGCGCTGGCCAGCGGATCGTCGACGTCGACCGACACCCGAGCACCGCCGAAGCGAATCGCCGCGGCCGGAGGCACCGTGGTCTCGTTCCACAGCGAGGTGATCCTGGCGTCGGACGCACCGTAGCCCGGTCCGTACAACACGGTCACCGCCATGTTGTCGAGATCGAACCCCTCGAGTGCGTTCGGATCGGTCCCGTCGACGAGCAACGATCGTTCGTCGGCCAGCTGATCGACGAGATACCAGAAGTTGAAACGATGCTGATTCGAGGCCAGCGGCTCGATCGCCATCGGCCCATGGGCGAAGGCATAGGGCCCGGCCTGTGGTCCTTCGATGGTGAGCATCGTCGTTGCCATCGCAACCAGGTCGTCGGCACTGCCGACCTGACTCCCGGCGAAGACGACGTTGATCCGCTCGGCGCTCGGCCGGTTGCGCCCCGGAATGAGTTCACGAATCTCGGGGTCGATGACCTGAACCGGAAAGCCGGCGGGCTGGAGCTCGCACGTCGCCTCGTCGGCGCCGAGACACGGCCAGAGACGGTAGCGGCCTGGCTCGGCGTCGATCCTGATGCGAGCCGAGACCGAACGGTCACGCCCCGGAGCCGTGACTTCGATGGTGTCGATCCGTTCACCGCTGTCGCGCTCTCGCACCACGATGAACGCCCGCTCGAGGTCGACGGTGGCGAACAGCTCGACCGGGAGCGGACGGCCGTCGAACACCACGGGCTCGAACGAGTCGATGATGGTCACGAGTCGCGGCTGCCGATCGACGGTCGTCTCGACGACCGCCACGTCGTCGAACCGGAGGAAGCCCTCGACCTCGTGATCGAGCTCGAGATCGAGCGTCCTGGTCGCCAGGTCGTAGCGCTCCTTGCCGATGTCGCGGCATCGCAGCACGCCGGGCTCGACGTCACACGGCCAGTACTCGCCGTTCTGGTCGATCAGCCCGGCGGCATAGAGCCGCTCGTCGCCGAGCCGTGCGTCGAGCTCGATCGTGCAGTCGATCCCGACGCCGAACGCGAACGGGCCGCCGGTCTCGCACGCGGCACTCGGCGTCGCCAGCGGCACCGGGGACGGGCCGTCGTCACCTTGGGCCGACGCAGCTGAGGGGCCAACCGCCGCGAGCACGAGAGCCAGGGCACCGGCGAAGACTCGACGGCTTGGCAAGGATCAGCCGTTCAGGATCTCGAGAGCCGCTGCATGCAGTTCGGCGTTGGCTGCAGCCACCACATAGCCACCGTCGATGGCGCTCGATCCGTCGAGCGACGTGACGACACCACCGGCGTGTTCGATGATCGGAATCAGCGCCGCGATGTCGTAGGACTGCAGACCGTTCTCGACCACCAGATCGCCGAAGCCCGAGGCGAGCAGGGCGTAGTTCATGCAATCACCGCTGTAGCGGACCATCTTGGTGGCTCGGTCCAGGCGGGCGAAGCCGTCGGCTTCTGCGCCCGGAGCGAAGAGGTCGGGGTGGGTGCACAGCACGACGGCCTGGTCGAGCGCGGTCACGGCGCTGGTCGTGATGGAATCCTTCGCGGTGGCGGTGATACGGAACGACCCCGCCGAACTGCCGACGTAGGTCTCGCCGAGCACGGGGTTGTGGAGCCAGCCGGCAAGCATTCGATCGTCGAATCGCAGGCCCAGCAGAGTGCCCCACAACGGCTGTCCGGTGATGAACGCACGGGTTCCATCGATCGGATCGATGATCCAGCGATGTGCCCCGCTGCCGGTCAAACCCCGTTCCTCCCCGAGGATCTCGTGGTCGGGAAAGCGTGCGGCCAGTGCCTCACGCAGCGCATCTTCGACCGCTCGATCGGCCTCGGTGACCGGATCGAACGGCGCTGCGTCGCCGACATCGGCGCCGCGACGGCCGGCCGCTCCTGCGAGCTTGTTGACGACATCGAGTGGCTGACGGAACCAGGCGAGCGACCGGTTGCTCGCTTCCTGGACGATCGCCGTGATCGCCTCGATATCGTTGCGGGGATCGTACGGAGTAGCCACTCACCAAAGGGTAACGCCAGGTCGGCATCGGTGGAGATGGCGGCGGCACCGATCCCGATCAGACCGCTCGGCGGGAACGTTTGCCGAGACGACGAGCGTTGGTTCACCGGCACCAGAGCAGTACCAACGCAACGAATGGCAAACACGAAGCGCATGGCAAGAACGGCGACAATCCACCAGAAGGCGGCGACGCACCCCGGTGCGCAACCCGTCGACGACGTCGATCGGCCGGACGAACGGCTGTCAGCCGAGCGGGCCATCGCTCGACACCCCGAGTCCGACCGCTGGCTGTCATTCGAGAACCCGACGACCACGTTGATCGCCTGGGATCTTCCCGACGTCCCCCGGGTGCTCGCCGCCGCCGAAGAACACGCAACGAACGGCTCGTGGGTGGTCGGCTTCGTGAGCTACGACGCAGCACCCGCCTTCGACTCGGCCAACCGAGCCCTACGCAACGGGCGAGTCCCCCTTGCGGTGTTCGGCGTCTACACCGAGGCCGGCGACGACCCGCTCGACAGTGGCTTCTTCGCCTGCGGCGAATGGTCCGACTCGGTGACGTCCGACGAGTTCGAAGCCGGCGTGGAACGGGTGAAGGAACACATTGCGGCGGGCGACACCTACCAGATCAACCTGACCTACCGTCGCAACGCCACCTTCGGCGGATCACCACTCGGCCTGTTCCGCTCGTTGATGGACGCACAGCGAGCCTCCTACGGGATCTTCGTCGACCTCGGCCGCTTCGCTCTGTGCTCCGCTTCACCCGAGCTGTTCCTCCATCGATCGCCCACTGACGATCATCGGTTCGAACTCACCTCGCTTCCGATGAAGGGGACTCGTGCCCGGGGCTCGAACTCGCTCGAAGACGAGGCGCTGGCCCACGAGCTGGTCACCAGCAGCAAGGACCGGGCCGAGAACACGATGATTCTCGACATGATGCGAAACGATTTCGGTCGCGTCGCCGAGATCGGTTCGGTCCGGGTTCCTGCGCTCCACACCGTCGAGCGCTATCCCACGGTGATGCACCTCACCTCGACCGTCACGGCCACCACCTCCGCTCGACTTCCCGAGATCTTCGCTGCCACCTTCCCCCCGGCCTCGATCACGGGGGCGCCGAAGGTCCGAACCACCGAGCTGATCACCGAGCTCGAGACCACCCCTCGCGGCGTCTACTGCGGCGCTGCCGGTGTCGTGGCGCCTTCGGGCGTTGCGACCTTCAATGTGGCCATTCGCACCGTGTGGATCGACCTCGAGATGGCGACCGCGACCTACGGCACCGGAGGCGGCATCGTCTGGGATTCGGAGCCCGCCGACGAATGGATCGAGACCAAGGTCAAGACTCGCGTGCTCGACCGTGCGTGCGAGCCGATCCACCTGATCGAGACGATGGCCTGGCATCCGGCGTTGGGGGTCTCCGGACTCCACCACCACCTCGATCGACTCACACGCTCGGCCGCCGAACTCGGCCGTCGGATCGACCGGCAGGCGGTTGCCGATCTCCTCGAAGCGTTCCAGTCCGATCAGCCGACACGATTGCGGCTGCTGGTCGACCCCAGCGGGGAATGCACGCTCACGGCCGCTCCCCTCCCCGAGCCCGCGTGCCGACCGTGGACCGCAGCCCTGGCGGCGACCCCGGTGGCGTCGACCGACCCGGCGCTGCGCCACAAGAGCACGCTGCGCCAGCTGTACGAACACCACCGAGCAGCACGACCCGACGTCGACGAGGTCATTCTCTGGAACGAACGGGGCGAGCTCACCGAGACCACCATCGGCAACCTCGTGCTCGAACGCGACGGGCGGCTCGTGACACCCTCCCTCGCCAGCGGCCTCCTCCCCGGCACGTTCCGAGCCGAATTGCTCGATCACGACAAGGTCAGCGAAGCGATCCTGCCGGTCGATGAACTCCGGGCCGCTGACGCCGTCTTCATGATCAATGCCGTCCGTGGTTGGGTCCCCCTCGTGCTCTTGGCTTGAGTCGCACCGCAGGCCCGGTCGACGACCGAATCAGTTGGCGGGCATCGGGTGATCGGCGAACCACTCGAAGGCGAGTTGGGTCGCGCTCACGTCGAAGGTGGTCAACCCGAGCGAGGAGATGAAAGCCATGGCGAGGGATCCTGGCCAGGTGTGCCCACCGCCTTCGATCACATAGAACTCGACGTCGGCGCCGGTGCAGTCGGTGTAGACCCGACGCTCGACGAGGGACGAGACCTCGATGATCTCGGGCGTGAAAGAGCAGCCGTTCGTCGTGGCCCACTGCCCGACTTCGGCTTCGATCGGCTGGAAGAGCTCGTCGGCGAAATCGGCCAGCTGGTCGGTGGACAGCCCGTCGAGGGTGCCATCGACGCCGGAGGTCAGCACCGAGTCGCGGCCGTCGTAGGGAACGACGGCGTCGGCCGTTCCGTGGAAGTGCAGCACGGGAACCGGTCGGACCGGGTCGCAGTCGTCGGGATGCGTGATGCCGGCGACCGTTGCCACCGCGGCGATCCGATCAGCCACCTCACAGGCGAGCACGGTGGAGAAGAAGCCGCCGTTCGACAGGCCCATCGAGAAGATCCGACCGGTGTCGACGCAGAACTGTGATTCGAGGGTGTCGAGCAGTTGGGTCGTGAATGCCACATCGTCGACGGCAAGACTGGCCAGGGCGCCGTTGCTGCCGGCGGAGAGATTCCACAACCGGGTGCCGAGGACCTCGTTGACGGCGCCGTCGGGAATGACGGCGATGTATCCGGCTCGGTCGGCGGCGAAGTCGACGCCGCTGACGAGCGCTTCCTGGAAGCCCTCGCTTCCCAGCCCGTGGAAGTCGAACACCAGCGGAGCCGGAATGCGCTGATCGTACGAACTGGGCAACGCGACACGGAACGTTCGGCGTACCCCATCGGCGGTCACGAGGTCGGTCGGCAACGACGTCGGCTCTGGTTGGTCGCAGCCGGCCGATGGGCCCGATGCCAGCACGACCGCAGGCTCGGTGGTGGTCGTCGGTGCCGTGGTGGTCGTGGTCGGCACCGGTGTCGTCGGTGCGGCGGGTTGCGCCGTGGTGACGGTCGACTCGGCGGCTGCCTCACGGTCGCCGAGGCTTGCGACCCGGTCGTCGGCGGACGAACGGCACCCGGCGAACGCAAGTGACAGCGTCAACAACGTCGCGCCCACTCGGCGCCGCTGCCGTCCCTCGCATCGCCCCTGTCGCCCGTCGAACATCACCGACACGGTAGGCGCTCACCCAAGCGCTGCCGCATCGGGCGCTCGCGCTCGCCCTCGTCACACCGGCCTTCGTCACACCCCGCCCTCGTTCTGTGCGCCAACGTCGTCGCCATTCCCGTTCCGTGCGTCAGAGTTCCCGCAGACGGGAAGTTCCACTCACAGAACGCGAGGTGGTGGGAAGTCTGACGCACAGAACGAGGGCGGGTGGCGAGGTGGTCGGGTCAGGGGGTTGGGGCCAGTTGGGCGTCGAGCCAGGCGTCGAGGTCGAGCCAGAGGGTGTCGAGCCAGGCGATGCGCTCGTGCTCGCCATGCGGGATGGCCGAGCGGGGGACGTGGCGGATCATCAGCCGAACGGTCGAGTCGAGTGGCGCCGACGTCGCCAGGTCGACGATCGACCCCGCCCGCTCGAAGCCGACGTGCCCGAGCAGGAGCACATCGGCACTCGGCAACGCCTCGAGCAGCGCCAGCGTGCCGCCGGCGCGAGGCGGCAGGACATGGCGGAGACCGGCGAGTCGTTCGGCCCGTTCGGGCGCTCGTTCGGCCAGCCGGGCGAGGCTGCCAGGGAGTCGGTGGGGCCGGAACAGCCGACCCTCGGGGTAGATGGTCACCACATCGTTCGGACCGTCGTGGCGGGCCAGTTCGGCGATCACTCGACGAGCCGACGCTCCCTCGTCGCGATCGATGAACACGGTGCCCAAGGCCGGATAGATCAGATCGAACCCGGGGTCGGTCAGGGCGTCGTCGGTGACGATGCTGCGGATCTGCCACGGCGAGTCGAGTCCGAACAGCAGCGACGGCAGGCTCGAATCGAGGATGCTGGCGTGCCGCACGAGCACGATGAGCGGGCCCTCACCGGGAACGACCGGTACCGTTGCCGCCGGATCGAGCCGCACGCCGATCCACCGATCGGCGGCGGCGGCCAAGGTGCGAATCGACCACCGCTGCACCGCTCGATACCGTTCGACCCCTCGCCGGCCGCGTCCACGCGAGATCAGCCAGAGCCACGGTGCCAGCACGATCTCGGTGCTGTCGTTGACCAGGTACCGAAGGCCGAAGAGGCCGCTGCGTGCCGTCGGCAGACGCCGCTGCCCCCGGAAAAGGTCGAAGAGACCGGCGAGCGGCAAGGTCAGCGGTGCCGACACCAGGGCGATGGCGGTGACGACCAACATGGAGGGGATGGTGCGTGCTCGTCGTTTCCATCGATCCGTTGCTGGTTGGTTGCTCACCCGTGCCTCCGTGCGGTCGTCTGGGTAACCCGCACCCGTTGCTTCCTATGCCAACCTCGTAGCCAGCGGAGAACCCGACCGATAGTTTCGCCAGGTGACCTCACCTGCTGGATCGCCTTCTGACCCCAGCGGGCCCGAAGCCGAGCAACCCTCGAGCGAAATGCTCCAGGCGACCACTCGCTCGGCCATCGCGCTCGCGGTCCCGCTGTTCCTTCCCGCCATCCCCTTTGCCTTCGTGTTCGGCCTTGCTGTTCGCGATTCACCGATGCCCGACGGCATCGGCATCTTCTCGTCCATCCCCATCTTCGCCGGCGCCGCTCAGCTGGCCATGGTGACGCTGCTCGGCACCGCGTCGGCCTGGGCGGCCGGACTCGCCGCCGTGGTGATCAACGCCCGCCACGTCATGTACTCGGCGGCCATGGCCCCGGCCTTCAAGCACCAGCCCCGCTGGTTCCGGTTCCTTGGTCCGCTCACCCTCATCGATCAGGTCTTCGCCCTCAGCGAGCCTCGGTCGCGCGACCACCCCGAGCTGTTCCGACGCTACTACCTCGTGACCTCGGCCATCTTCGCATCCGGCTGGATGCTGTCCACGATCGCCGGCCTCTTCTTCGGATCCTTCATTCCCGCCGGTTGGCAGCTCGGCTACGCGCCGGCCGTGATGTTCACCGGCCTGGTCGTGATGGGTCTCGACCGCCGTCCCGCGGTCGTGGCCGCCCTCGTCGGCGCCGGCGTCTGCTTGCTCACGATCGGGTTGCCGAACCGCATCGGACTCCTCATCGGTGCGCTCGCCGGTGTGATCGCCGGGCTGGCCGTCGATCTTCGTGAAGACCGAGAAACGTCGGTCGACCAGTGAATCCGATCGGCGCGCTCGCCCTGGTCATGATCGTCGGTGCCATCACCTACGCCATGCGGGCCGGTCTGATCCTGGTGCTCGCCGACCGGGCGATACCCGTGATGGTCACCCGAGCGCTGCGCAACGTGGCGCCTGCGGTGCTCTCGGCCCTCGTGATCAGTCTGATGGCCAACCCCGAGGCGGCGAACCTGGGCATCTCGGTGCCCGAGGTGGCCGGCCTCGCAGCCGCCGGGCCGGTGGCGTGGCGGACCAAGAACCTCCTGCTCACCGTCGGTGTCGGCATGATGGTCTTCTGGGTCTTGCTCGCCCTTGTCTAGCCCTCGCGCCCTCGAACCTGGCAGGGTCCGGCGGGTGGGGGCCGCTCCCCATAGAATCGGCGAGTCCTGACCACGAAGCTTCGTTGGGTGACCGACATCTCCTCCCCACTGACCCCCGCCGAACTCCCTGCGCCGACCCCACCGGGATGGCTGCCCGACCCCTGGGGTCTGGCGCCGTGGCGGTGGTGGGATGGCAACACCTGGACGGTCCATGTCAGCGGCAACGCCGATCGGCGTCGGCTCCCCGAGTGGATCAGCGTGCCCGTCATCGTCGCCTCGCTGTTCGCCATCCCCGGCCTGATCGCCCTGCTCATCCTCAGTCCCATCTCGGTCGCGCTCGGCATCGTGCCGATCGGCATCGTGCTCCCGGTCATGCTCTGGCTCGATCGAGTGGAGCCGGAACCGATGCCGGCCCTGATCCACGCCTTCCTCTGGGGGGCAACGGTCGCCGTCGTGATCGCCGGCACGATCAACACGATCGTGGCGGTGGTGTTCGGCGAGGTCGCGGCCACGGTCGTTTCTGCTCCCGTCGTCGAGGAGGCCATCAAGGCCGGCGGGGTCATCTACGCCCTACGCCGGCGTGAGATCGACGGCGTCATGGACGGCATCGTGTATGCCGGGTGGGTGGCGCTGGGATTCGCCGTCGTCGAAGACGTCACCTACTTCGCGCAGTCCTCCGAGGCCGGTGTGTTGGCCCAGACCTTCGTCTTGCGGGCCCTCTTCGGCCCTTTCGCCCACCCGCTCTTCACCGCCTGGACCGGACTCGCCATCGGCCGGGCCGTCTCGAGGGGTCGACCGGTCTTCCCCCACGCGCTCTGGGGCTATGGGGCGGCGGTTGCCTCACACGCACTGTGGAACGGCTCGCTGGTCGCTGCTGCGTCCTGGGGCGATTCCGGCGCACTCCTGCTGCTGACGGCCATCGTGGTGTTCGTCAGCCTCTTCTTCACCTCGGTCATCGTGCTGTACCGAACCCGACGCAAGGAGGAGCGGCGCCTCATCCAGCTCGTTCCCTGGCTGGCCCAGCGCTACCACCTGCCGACCGAGGAGATCGCCGTCTTCGGCGATTTCCCGACCATGCTGGCGGCCAGGCGGCGACTGCCCAAGGCCGATCGCAGCCGCTTCGACGCCGTCCACGCGGCCCTCGCACGGCTCGCCGTGCTCCACGATCGTCCCGGCCCCACCGACCTCGGCACCGAGCAGGTGCTCGATCGCCCAATTGGCCCGAGCCCGCAACGGCCAACGCTGACGCCCCTGCGGGAACGCCCGCCGGCGCGACACGGCCGAGAACTCGACGCTGCGGCCTCAGCGCTCGGCGTTGATGCGGTCGGCGACCGTCTGCACGATCGCATCCATCGGCACGTTGACCGTCTCGCCGGTGCGGCGTTCGGTGAACTCGATCTCACCGGCAGCCAGACCCTTCGGACCGACCGTGAGGCGATAGGGAATCCCGATGAGTTCGGCGTCGGCGAACTTCACACCCGCACGCGCATCTCGATCATCGATCAAGACGTCGACCCCGGCGGCCCTCAGCTCGGTGTAGAGCATGTTGCCGGCAGCGAGCGTCTCGTCGTCGAGGCGCATCAGGGTGATGACCGCCTCGAACGGCGCGACCGGAACCGGCCAGATCATGCCCTTGTCGTCGTGGTTGGCTTCGATGACGGCCGCCATGTTGCGGCCGATCCCGATGCCGTAGCTTCCCATCACGACCGGGACGATCGTGCCGTCGGCATCGGAGACCGTGACGCCGAACTTGTCGGCGTACACCGTTCCCAGTTTGAAGATGTGGCCGATCTCGATGCACCGCACGATCTCGATGGGTTCGCCACAGGTGGGGCAGGGTTCGCCGGCAGAGACCTCGCGGACGTCGACCCATTCGGTGACGGTGAGATCGCGCTCGATGTCGACACCGCGAACGTGCTTGTCGTCCTGATTGGCACCGGTGGTCATGTTGGTGCGGCCCCGCAGCGCCTCGTCGACGTAGACAGGCAGATGGTCGACGCCGACGGCACCGAGGCTGCCAGGATGGGCGCCGAGCGCAGCAACGGTTTCTTCTGCCTCGGCCGGGCGGATGGTGATGGCGCCGGTGGCATCGAGCAGCTTCTGGACGTTGAGCTGGTGGTCGCCGCGCACCACGACCAAGATCGTGGCACCGTCGGCCACCATGACCAGGGTCTTCAGCTGGCGCTCGGCGGCTGCGCCGCCCTCGAAGCTCTCGAGCGCAGCGATGGTCCGAATGCCGGGTGTGTCGAATACCTCGGGAGCGGCGGGCGGTGCCTCGTCGGCAACGACGTCGACTCGGGACGTCGCCTTTTCGATATTGGCCGAATAGCCGCATGATGCACACCGGGCGACGTCGTCTTCGCCGGCGTCGGACGGGGTCATGAATTCGACCGAGCTGTTGCCACCCATGGTGCCCGAGCTGGCCTGGACCCCGAACGCCGGGATGTCGAGCCGCTCGAAGATGCGCCGGTAGGCCGCGTCGTGGTTGTCGAACTGTGCGTCGAGCCCGGCCTCGTCGATGTCGAAGCTGTAGGAGTCCTTCATGGCGAACTCGCGCACCCGCAGCAGGCCCGACTTGGGTCGGGCTTCGTCTCGGAACTTGGTCTGGATGTGGTACCAGCACTGCGGCAGCTGCTTGTAGGAGCTGAGTTCGGTGGCGACCGTGGCGAAGATCTCTTCGTGCGTGATGCCGAGCGCGAGGTCGTTGTCGCGCCGATCCTTCAGGCGGAACATGATCTCGCCCATGGTGTCCCAGCGACCCGACTGCTGCCAGATCGAGGCGGGGTGCATGGTGGGCAGCAAGAACTCCTGCCCGCCGATGGCGTTGATCTCTTCACGAACGATGTTGGCCACCTTCTGGTGGACCCGCCAACCGAGCGGCAGCATCGAGTAGTGGCCGGCGTGGAGCTGACGAATGAAGCCACCGCGAACCAGCAGCGCATGGCTCGGGGCCACGGCGTCGCCGGGCGCTTCGCGGAGGGTGGGGACGAACAGCTGGGACCAACG
This sequence comes from uncultured Acidimicrobiales bacterium, assembly GCA_963698395.1. Lineage (GTDB taxonomy): Bacteria > Actinomycetota > Acidimicrobiia > Acidimicrobiales > SZUA-35 > JBBQUN01. The sequence continues at coordinate 713,132 of CAVOQQ010000001.1, read as the reverse complement.
CATTCGCCGAGGCTATCGGCATCGCTCAGGCAGCCCCTTCGAGGCACGTCGGAACGGTTGGAACGGCACCGAGATTCGGCTCCTTCGGAATGATCGAGCCGCCGTTCGGTGTTGCCAACGAACATGACCGAGTCGCGCCCAACACCCGAAGAGCCAACCGCCGAGTCCGACGCCGAGTTCGTGGTCACCGATCGACCCGATGCGAACCGCTTCGAGATGCATCGCAACGGTGACCTCGTCGGCTTCGCCGACTATCGAGTGCAGGGCGACACCCTGATGGTGCCCCACGTCGAAACCCTGCGACCCCATCGCGGCCAGGGATACGGAGCCCGGCTGATGGACGGCTTGCTCGAGATCATCCGAGCCGATGGGCGCCGCATCGAACCGGTGTGTCCGTTCGCGGCCGACCACATCCGCAGCGAGCCCGCTCTTCACGACCTGCTCGCCTGAACGACCGGCGCCCGAGAGCGGCGTTACGAGACCAGTTCGGACTCTCGGTCCGATGTATCCCGTGAGTCGTCGCCGTCATCGTCGCCGGGGTGATGCTCGTGGCTGTCGACCGGGCCCTCCACGTTGAGCGAAGGCAGGATCTTGTCGAGCCATGTCGGCAGCCACCAGTTCTTCGCGCCGAGCAGGCGCATCGTGGCCGGCACGAGCAGCATGCGAACCAACGACGCATCGAGGAGCACCGCGACGGCGAGGCCGAGGCCGAACAGCTTGATGATGCGGGTGTCTTCGAACAGGAAGCTGCCGAACACCACGACCATGATCGCGGCCGCGGCGGTGATGACCCGGGCGGTGGCGGCGAGGCCGTCGGCGACCGAGCCGACCGGATCGCCGGAGTGGTCGTACTCCTCCTTGACCCGTGAGAGCAGGAAGACCTCGTAGTCCATCGAGAGGCCGAAGACGATGGCGAAGAGCATCATCGGAACGAACGGCTCGATCGGTGCCGGTTCGACGCCGAAGATGGCCGATCCCCAACCCCACTGGAAGATCATGACGGCGACGCCGAACGCCGAAGCGATCGAGAGCATGTTCATCACCACGGCCTTGAGCGGCACGAGCAACGAGCGGAACACCATCATCAGCAGCACGAACGACACCGCCAGCACCACGCCGAAGAACAGGAAGATGCGCTGGGCGAGGTACGACGTGAAGTCGATCGAGGCAGGAACGGCGCCGGTGAGGTGCACGGTGGCCGTGCTCCCCTCGATGGCGGCGGGAATGACGTCGTCTCGCAGGTGCTCGACCAGGTCCGACGTTTCGGCGTCTTGGGGGGACGTGGTGGGGATGACCTGGATGAGCGCGGCATCGGAGGCCGCCGGGTCGTCGGTGTTGTTGGGGAACGGCGGGGCGACGAAGGCCACGCCGGGATCGGCAGCGAGTGCTGCCTGCAGACCCTGGATGACCTCGAGATCCTGCGGCGAGCCGAGTTCTGCCACCACGACGAATGGACCGTTGAAGCCAGGACCGAAGCCCTCGGCGAGGAGGTCGTAGGCCTTGCGGGTGGTGGTCTCCTCGTTGAAGTTGCCTTCGTCGGAGAAGCCCAGCCGGAGACTCAGCACCGGCAGGGCGAGCGCCACGAGGATCCCGCCACCGACGAGCAGACCGATGATCGGATGGTCTTGCACGAGGTGAGCCCAGCGATAGGAGAAGGTCTCGCGCACCGGCTTCTGCGTCCGCTTCGGCACCTCACTGCTGAGCAAGGGGATCCGCGGGAGTCGATCGAGCACGGGGATCTGGTGGATGAAGCCGAGGACGAGGGTCAGCAGGGCGAGCGGTGCGCCGATGAGCAGCACCGGGATGCCGAGGCCGACGCCGAGCAGGGCCACGGCGATGAACCCGGCAGCGATCAAGCCGCGGTACCGAGTGATCTCGACTCGGTGCTGGGCGATGCCGAGCATGGCCGGCAGCAGAGTCAATGACGCCGCCAGGGTGACCGTGACGACGATGGCGGCACCGATACCGAGACCGGAGATGAAGGCCAGACCGATGAGGAGCATGCCGAGCAGCGAGACCACCACGGTGATACCGGCGAACGCAACGGCACGACCGGCGGTATCCATGGCGCGAACCGTCGCCTCCTCCGGTGAAAACCCTTCCCGGGTGCCCTCGCGGTAGCGGGTCACGATGAACAGGGCGTAGTCGATGCCGACGCCGAGGCCGATCATGGCGCCGAGCGTGGGAGCGAAGTCCGGCATCGTCGTGAGGTTCGAGACCAGCGGCGATGACACCGGCCCCGGTGCCGACGCCGAACAGCGCAACGCCGATGGGCAGTCCCATGGCCAGCACCGAACCGAACGACACGATCAGGACCACGATCGCGAAGGCCAGGCCGATCAGTTCCGACTCCGGCGGCTCGAACGAGCCGAGCGCAGCACCACCGACCTCGATCTCCACGCCATCGATCGCCGGCAGGATGGCGATGATCTCCTCACCGATCGCCGCCGACTCGGTCTGGTCGATGTCGGCGTCGAGGTTCAGCTGGGCGTAGGCGACGTCGCCGGCCTGGTTGATCTGGCTGGCGCCGAAGGGGCTGTAAGGGCTGGTGAGCGAGACGCCATCGATGGCGTCGACCTCGGTGAACAACTCGGCCATCTGCTCGGTGACCGCCGGGTCGTTCACGCCCTGCTCGGCCTTGAACACGATGTTGCCGACCTGCCCGCCGCTGCCCTGACCGGGGAAGTACTCGCCGAGGACGCTGAACCCCTCGGAACTCTCCGACTCGGGGATGGTGAACTCGCCGTTGTAGGCAGCGCCCACCAGACCCTGCCCGATGACGGACATGCCGACGAGGAGGAGCACCCAGGCGATGACGGTCTCCCAGTGATGCTGGAAGCACCATCTTCCGAGGCGAGCGAACATGGGGAATCCTCCGGTGGGTCGTGACAGGCGGGGGTGTCGGTCTGGGCGGTGCGCACACCCCGGCCGAGCAACCACGCCGACGATCTTGGGGAAACGCTACGACATCGTATCGGTACGTCCACGCGGTTTCGTGAGGCCTCCCTGATCTGAGGCGACAGTCACACCTGCGCCTCACCTAAGCTCGGACCTTCGTCGTCGGTCGCGTGCCGACGCGCGCCCCCACGTCAAATACCGAGGCCGATCAGTTTTGTCGAACTTCATGCTCGCAAGCGGAGGCGAAGCCACCCCCGCCATCGCCGTCATCGCCATCCTCGGCGTTGGTGCTCTGTGGCTCGGCGCGCGGCTGAAGATCCCCTCGATCCTGCTGTTGCTTCCTGCCGGCATCCTCGCCGGGCCGGTCTTCGGCTGGGTGAACCCCGACGAGCAGTTCGGTGATCTGCTGTTCCCGATCATCTCGCTCGGTGTCGGCATCCTGCTGTTCGAAGGTGGGCTGAACCTCCGCTGGGAACGCACCACCGAGGTCCGCAGCGTGGTGTTCCGACTCGTCACGGTCGGCGCGCTCGTCACGTGGATCATCGGATCGATCGCTGCCTATGCACTGTTCGACGTCACCCCCGGCATCGCCACGTTGATGGGAGCCGTCCTGGTGGTGTCCGGCCCCACCGTGGTGCTGCCACTCCTACGCCTCGCTCGACCGCGGCGATCGGTCGCCGAGGTCTTGCGATGGGAGGGCATCGTGATCGATCCGGTCGGCGCCACCCTCGGTGTCGTCGTGCTCGATGCCGTGATCGAAGACGCCGGACCCGTGGCGAGCAGCATCCACATCCTCAGCACACTCGGCATCGGATTGTTCGTCGGACTCGCGGCCGGCGGTCTCCTCCTCTCGGTCCTGCGGCTCCACCTCGTTCCCGACCATCTCCAGAATCCGCTTGCCCTTGCCACGGCCATCGGCGCGTTCGCCGTCGCCGATGCGATGCGTTCCGAGGCCGGTTTGATGGCCACCACCGTGATCGGCGTCGTGCTGGCCAACCAGGTCATCGCACCGGTCCGCCACATCCTCGCATTCCAGGAAGACCTCAGCTACCTCGTGCTGGGCGGACTGTTCCTGGTGTTGGGGGCGCGGATCGAGCCGGGCGATCTCATCGATGTTGCCATCCCGTCGCTCCTCCTCACCGTCGTCCTGGTGACCATCGCCCGCCCACTCACGGTCTGGACCTCCACCGTCGGCTCGGGTCTCACCGCACGAGAACGAGCGTTCCTCATCGGCGTGGCACCGCGAGGCATCGTCGCTGCTGCGGTGTCGTCGGTCTTCGCCCTCGAACTCGAAGAAGCCGGCCGAGATCCCGGTCCGCTTGCCTCGGCAACGTTCGTCGTCATCATCGCCACCGTCTTGTTGTACGGCCTGAGTGCGGTGCCCCTGGCCAGCTTCCTTCGGCTGGCTCGTCCGCCGGACCGTTCGATCGCCATCGTCGGCGGGTCGGCATGGCATCTCCAGATCGCCGAGCGTCTCCAAGAGATCGGCATCCCCACCATCGTGTTCACCGATCGCGAGATCGAGCGCCGACGAGCCAGACAGCGGACGATCCTCGCCTTCGACGGCGACCTCCAGAGCGAGGATCCCGAGGAGGCCGCCGACGCGCTCGGTGTCGGCGCCGTGCTCGTCCTCTCCGATCGCACCGAACTGGCAACGGCGGTCACCTCGCGCCTCGGACATCACGTCGGACGAGCCCACATCTACAGCCTCGCCGGATCACACATCGAGGGTGGCGTCGGCGCCACCATGACCAGTCGACCGGCGTTCGGCACGCTCACCATCGAAGAGATCGACCGACTGGTCGGGGGCGGCAGCACGGTCGAGATCATCGACCAGGGCGACGTCGATCCGCTTCGGCATGTCGTGATGGCGGCCATCGGCGATGGCCCCTCGGTCCGCTTCGGCGAGACCACCGGTGAGCAGCTGCTCACTCTGCTCAAGCCCATGGAAGACGACCTGGTCGACTCGTAGGGTTGCTCACCGTCAATGACGAGTGAGCCGAGTACGGTCTGGCAGGTGTCGAACTCAGCCGATCTCTCTGCCCTCGATTCGATCATTCTCGGACTCGTCGAGGGCCTGACCGAATACCTTCCGGTCAGCTCCACCGGACACCTGCTGGTCACCCAGAAGATCCTCGGGCTGGGTGGCGACGAGGCCACCGATCTCGCGCTCGAGACCTATGCCATCTGCATCCAGGCAGGTGCCATCCTGGCGGTGCTCTTCCTCTACTGGGGCCGCATCCGCCAGATGCTCGATGGTCTCGTCGGCCGCAGCGAAGAGGGACGACACATCCTCATCGCCGTGATCACCGCGTTCATCCCCACCGCCATCATCGGTCTCGTCATCCAAGACCCCGTTCGCGAGTACCTCTTCGGGGTGTGGCCGATCGCCCTGTCGTGGCTCGTCGGCGGTGTGGTGATCCTGTTCCTCGGGCGCACCGGCTTCATGAACAAGCCGGGCAAGGCGCTCGGCGAGATCACCGCACAGAACGCGCTCACCATCGGCGTGTTGCAGGCCATCGCCATGTGGCCCGGAACCAGCCGCAGCCTCACCACGATCATCGCCGGAGTGCTGATCGGCCTCTCCCTGAAGGCGGCTGTCGAGTTCAGCTTCCTTCTCGGGCTCATCACGCTCAGCGCCGCCACTGCCTTCGAAGGGTTGCAGAACGGGCCGGCGCTCATCGACCAGTTCGGTGTCATCAACCCGCTCATCGGGCTCGTCGTCGCCTTCGTCTCGGCCATGGCGGCGGTGAAGTGGATGGTCAACTGGCTCGAGCAGAAGGGCTTCGACATCTTCGGCTACTACCGCCTGGCCATCGGCGCCGCCGCCTTTGTCGCGCTCGGGGTCGGGGCACTATGAACGAGAGGACCGGGAGCGTCCCGGCGGCCACCGAGGAGTTCCCGTGAACGAGTTCCATACCGATGCGGCACTCGAGCTGACACGAACCGGCGGCTACCGGGTCGAGGTGTCCGACCGCTGGTCGGTCGGCGCCGGTGCCAACGGTGGCTACCTCGCCGGCCTGCTCGCCAAGGCTCTCCTGACTGCGACCGACCGCACCGACCTGCGCTCGTTCACCGTGCACTGTCTGGCGCCGGGGACCCCGGGTGTCGCCGAACTGCAGACCGGTGTGCTGCGGGAAGGACGTTCGGCCACGGTGATCGACGCCAACCTCAGTCGCGAGGGCAAGCTGCTCGCGGTCGGGCGTGGGGTGCTCGCCGCCAAGCGTGAAGGCCCTGCGTGGAATGTGCGAACGGCCCCGGACTTTCCCGATCCCGACACGATCGAGCCCGAGCAGTGGCCCGACCCGAAGATGATCCGCTCGCGCTACGACACTCGGTACGTCCGCGGCGGGTTTCCCGCCGTGCGAGGTCCGGTGGCCGAGGTGTCGGGCTGGATCCGTCCGGTCGACCACTCCCCCGTCGACCTCCCGATGCTGGTTGCCCTGTGCGACGCCTGGCCCCCACCACTCCTCATGCTCGACGGCCCCAGCCTCATGGCCACCACGATCGATCTCACGGTGCATCTCTTCGACACGCTCGAGTCGCCGCATGACGGCTGGGTCGCCATGACCAACCGGGCGACGATCTCCGTCGACGGCTACGTCGACACCGAGACCGAGGCATGGACCCCCGACGGTCGACTGCTCGCACAGGGTCGCCAACTCTCGGCCTGCATCCCGTGGGACCCGCCCACCTGACGCGTTGATCGCCAGGCCCGCTCCTCAGACGCGGCGCCGACGAGGCGGAACGAGTGGCGACACCTGGCGCACGAATCCGAGCGAGCTCATGATCTTCGTGCGGACCTCGGGCCCAGGCTCGAGGCCGACGACGGCGAGTGCAGGCATCAGCTCGCCGAACGACCGAACGTCTTCACGGCACGAGGGGCAACCGAGGAGGTGCTGCTCGAACTCGAGACGTTCGCTCCGCTCGAGGGCATCACACACGAACGCACCGGCAGCGAGGTGACGGTCGACGCCCGGCATGGGCACTCCCGCTGATTCGCTCGCTCGTTGGTTGGGATGCACCGATCTCGCCGTTCGTTCGTTGGTGGTTCTGTTCGTCGATTCTGGTTCGGAGTGGCAACGCCGATGGATTGGTCGGCCAATCCGCTTGGGAGTCGGCTCCGAACCAGTGGCATGCAAACGAATCCCTCCAGACTCCTCGCCCCGTTCGGCGGCATCGTCGCCGCGGGATTCGGCCTGGGATCGGCCGAGATCGTCGCCGGGCTGTCGACCCGGTTGCGCTCGCCGATTCTCGACGTGGGCAACAAGGCCGTCGACGTGGTGCCGGTGTTCTTGAAGGATCTCGCCATCGACTGGTTCGGCACGAACGACAAGGTCGCACTGCTCGTCGGCATCGGCATGGTGGTGACGATCTACGCCGCCGTGATCGGCATGATCGCCTTTCGCCGCAGCATGCCCGTGGCCGGCGCCGGCATCTCGCTCTTCGCCGTCCTCGGCTCGGCGGCCGCGCTGTCAGGTCGATCCGGGGCTTCAGGATGGTCGATCCTGCCGACGCTCGTCGGGTCGGCCGCGACCGCGGCCGCACTGGTCGTTCTCGGCCATGTCTGGACGACCGAGGCTCGGCCCCGACGCCGGGGAACACCCGGCCGGTCCATCGCCGATCTGGTGCCGAACAGCCGGAGGCGGTTCCTCGGCGCGACGGCGATCCTTGCGGTGACGGGGGCCGGCGCAGCGCGCGGTCGGCCGCCGTCTGGAGGCACGATTCAGCGCCGGCGACTCCCGCGCCGCGGTACGGCTTCCGACCCCGGCGGCCGAAGCGCCCGAGATCGCCGAGCCCGGCTTCTACACGCCGAACAGCGACTTCTATCGGATCGACACGGCCCTGACGGTGCCCCAGGTGCCTACCGACGGCTGGTCGCTCGACATCGGCGGCATGGTCGACCGACCGTTCTCGCTGGACTACGACGAACTCCTCCGCCGTCCCCTCGTGGAAACCGACATCACGCTGACCTGTGTGTCGAACCTCGTCGGCGGCAACCTGATCGGCACGGCTCGCTGGCTCGGCGTGCGGCTCGACGATCTGCTCGCCGAGGCCGGCATCGATCCCGCAGCCGACCAGATCGTCGGCCGCTCCGTCGACGGCTACACCTGCGGCTTTCCCGTCGGCGCGCTCGACGGGCGAGACGCCATCGTCGCCGTTGCGATGAATGGCGAACCGTTGCCCCTGGAGCATGGGTTCCCCGCTCGTCTCGTGGTTCCCGGGCTCTACGGATACGTGTCGGCGACGAAGTGGCTCACCGAGATCGAACTCACGACCTTCGATGCGTTCGACGCCTACTGGGTGCCCCGGGGTTATGCGGCCACGGCGCCGATCAAGCAGTCCAGCCGCATCGACACTCCCAAGACGCTCGCGAACGTCGCCCCCGGACCGCTCGCTCTCGGCGGCGTCGCCTGGGCCCAGCCGGTGGGTGTGGCGACGGTCGAGGTGCGAATCGACGACGGCGAGTGGATGCCGGCCGAGCTGGGGGTCGATGTCGGCGGATCGACGTGGCGCCAATGGCAATGGACGTGGGATGCCACACCGGGTCGTCACTCGGTGTCGGTCCGGTCGACGAACGACGATGGCGAGGTGCAGACAGCCGAGCGAGTCGACCCGCTTCCCGCTGGTGCCACGGGGCTGCACACGATCGTCGTGAACGTCACGGACCGTTGAGATCGCCGACCCCGACCGTCGAGGTCAGCCGAAGAGTTGGCGACGGGCCACGGTCCAGACGTCGCTCGTGGCCGCGATGAGGAGGCCCACCTGCCGAGATGCCGGGGTGTAGGGGGTGCCGTCGAGGTGGGCGACGTGACCACCGAGCTCGGTGATCATCAGGGAACCGGGGACGTGGTCCCACGGGTGGGCGAATCCGTAGAGGATGAAGTCTCGTTTCCCGGCCACGACGTCGGCGTACTCGACCCCGGCACAGGCTCGACCGCGGCTCACCCGACCGAACCCGGCCTGACGTTTCTTGAGCGCCGCACGAATCACCGCCGGCGCGAAGCCGGCCTTGACCACACCGGACAGGTCGATGGCCCGGTCGCCCCGCTCGATCGGCACCACGGGTTCGCCGTTGCGCCAGACACCCTCGCCACGAACCGCCGACAGCATCACCTTGGTGTGGGGATACCAGATCCACGAGGCGACCGGCTGGTGGTGCTCGACGAGGGCGACCATGACGGCATGGTCGGTCGATCCGTTGACGAAGTTCTTGGTGCCATCGATCGGGTCGACGATCCACGACAGCGACGCGGCATCGAGCTGGTCGAGGATGCTGGCGTTGGCGCTGACGCCCTCCTCGCCGACGACGGGCACACCGGGCAGGAGCAACTCGAAGTGCTCGACCGAGCGCCACTTCGGCTTCGCGATCGGCGATCGTGACGAGATCGCCAGGGCGCTTCTCGATCACCTGGTCGGCCCTGAGGGCGCGGAAGCGGGGGTCGATGATGTCGGCCGAGACGCTGCGGATGATGTCCGCCACCGGTTCCATCAGCGAAACGACGTCGGTCATGACTGAGGCCGCCGCTCGGGCCATGGCCCGCTCGTCGATGGGGCCGATGACGAATCCGATGGCGACGGCAGCGAAGATCCCGGCACCGATGATCATCGCCGTCGATGTCGACGTGGCCGCAAAGATGGCGGAAGCCCCGACGGGTCCGATGGTCTGACCCAACCGTGTCGCCGAGACGAAACCGGCCATCACCGAGGCTCGCTGCCCTTCGGGGGCCGAACTCGCCGTGACGTCTTGCAGGGATGGGATCGCCAAGCCATCGCCGAGTCCGTAGATGATCGAGGCCACCACGATCAGGATGATCGTCGGTGCCACGCCGATGGCGAACGCGGCGATCGAGATCAGCGCACTGGAGGCCACCAACACCGTTCGAACCGTGAACCTCGCACGAATGCGGCCGAGGTTGAAGGCGACCAACGTGGAACCGATGGCCGGGGCGGAGAGGATCAAGCCTCGAGCACCCGGCCCGAGATCGAACTCTTTCTCGAGATGTACCGGAAGCGTCGTGAGGAAGACTCCGAAGATCACCATGAACAGCAAGGTCGCCGCGGCGATCACGGCGAGGATCACCGGTTGACGAATGGCCCGGCTGGTCGCTCGTAGCTGGTCGCCGACGGTTCGGGTGGCCACGGTCTCGACCCGGGGCATGGAGCGGTAGCCGTAGGCAGCGACGGGCAGCGCGAGTGAGGCGCAGGCCAGCGACCAACGCCAGCTCGCCGCCGACGCCAGCAGTCCACTGAACGAAGGGATCAGGGCCAGGCAGACGGTGAGCACCGCGCTGTTGCGACCGATCAGAGCCGTTCGCTCGCTGCCGCTCCAGAAGTCACTGATCAGGACGACCGCCAGATTGATCAGGCCGGCACCCCCGACGCCCTGTGCCACTCGAGCAACGAGAAGGAGTTCGAACGTCGGCGCCGTTGCCGCTGCCAGGCCGGCCAACCCGAACAACACCAGGCACGGCAGCAGTACCCGGCGGCGCCCGAGACGGTCGGCGACGACGCCGATGAGCGGAGCAACGAGGACCCCGGGAAGGGGGCCACTGGCCACGAGGATGCCGGCACGCGATTCGGGCTGGTCGAAGGCGTCGAGCACATCGGGGATGTTCGGGCTGAGGAGGGTGTTGGCAAGGATTCCGGCGACGGTGACCGAGAAGATGAACACCAGTGGCGGGCGACGGACCATTCCGGCCAACCCTACCGGGCGACTCCCCTCACATCGGCTCGTGCCGCCACCCGTGACGCACCCGTTCCGACCCCGTCGCGGCGAAGGCGCCATGGTCGGGTCGGAGCTTCTGCTCGTCGCCCGAAGGTGTCACGATCACGAGGGGCTTGCCCGACATCGTCCATGGCCGGAGCTCGATGATCAGCTGGGCACGGTGCATGCGTGCCAGCAGATTTCCTCCGGTCCGAGCAACCATCGGAGCGATCACCACCAGCGCATCGTGGTCGTCGACGCTGACGAGGTCGGCATTGGTCGAAGACCACACCGCACCGTCGATTCGCTCTTCACCGTCGATGACCACCGGCGACGCGTAGCCGGGAACGGCGGCCGAGGCGTAGAGCTCATCCTGCGGCGCCCCGGCCTCGACCAGACGAACGGCTCGACGATCGCCGGATCGGCGCACGACCGAGACGCTCACGACCCCGGGGTGATACGGGGCCGCCGCCACGTCGTAGTCCTGAGGGTGCGACCCGGTTGGTGCGAGCCGAGCAGCAGCTCGACCGCCGAACCAGCGAACCTTCGCCACGAGCGCCGTCGCCCGGTGACCGTCTGGCGGAGTGAGCGCACCACCGAACCGGGCCAGCATCCGAAGGTGCTCCTCGGTTGCCGGTGGGGCGAGGCTGGGCAGTGGCTGACGAGCCCCGTTGAGTGCACCCACCGACGTGCCGACGATGGTGGTCGAACTGCCGGGTGACCACCCACTGAGAGTTTCGATCTCGGCCAGCGCAGCCCGAATGTAGGCGCCACCGGGAACGCCGCCCGCGCCCAGAATCAGGCCGATGCGAGGGGTCGTGGACACGAGGTCGAGTGTAGGTGGCCGACTTCGGGGCGACGCCACCGAAGGAGCCGTCCCCGACCGTCCGGGCCGGGCGCTCGCCCGATCAGACGGCCAACAACAAGCCGGCGCCGATGGCGAACACGAAGCCGGCGAACTGGAGCCGTCCGAGCCGTTCGCCGAGGAAGCCTGCGGCCAGCAACGAGTTGACTGCCGGATACAGGGCCACCAGTGCCCCGACCTTCGACAGGTCGCCGCGCGTGGAGGCGGCGAGGAACACACCGTTCGCGGACATGTCGAACAGTCCCGAGCCCCCGGCAACTCGGAGTGTTCGCACCGACGGGCGCTCCCACCCGGCCCCCCGATTCCAGCCCACCAGGGCGACGAGCGCAGCGAACTTGGCCACCACCACCGGGACGAAGCCGGCATCATCCGGTGTGGCGTCGAGGCAGACGAAGAACCAACCGAAGCCGACCCCCGCCACGACGGCGGCGACGAGCGGTCGTCGCTCGATCCTCCGAGGAATCGACAGGGTTCCTCCGGCAAGGATCCACACGGCTGCCGGGGTGAGAAGCAGGCCGACGGTCGCAACGGTCCCCGGCCGCTCACCGGAAAGGACACCGAAGAGGACGGGAACGGCGCCCCCGATGACCGCCGAGATGGGACTGACGAGCTGAAACGGACCGCTGGCCAGACCGTCGAAGAGCGCGACGAGCGCGAGGGCACCAACCACGCCGGCGAGGCCTCCGAACCACACGGCCCCGCTCGACCACGTGCCACCGACGATGCCGAGCAACGGAATCGCCATCACGAAGCCGGTGAGGCTGGTGACCGTGGCGATCACCCTCGGTGGCGTCTGACGGGAGGCGACACCGCCGAGGAAATCGCCGAACCCGAAGAGCACCGCTGCCCCGAGGGCGAGAATCGCTGACACCGGGGCAAGATATCTGGTGCTCTCGCTGCGGCCAGGCTGTTCACTGGGAAGATGACCGAGACCGTCGAGACCAACACTGCCGAGAAGGACGATCATCGGGCCACCATCCGCAGCCTCTCCGATCGGCTCATCGAAGCACAGGCAGAGATCCGCGTGCTCGACGCCGTGAAATGGACCGACGACATTCGCGACGGCTTCTTCCGTTCGGGGTTCACCGAGCAACCGGCGGTCGATGCCGCCTATTACGAGCGCAATCCCCTCAAGTTCGACGCCGACGAGGTCCGGACCCGATTCATCGAACTGGAGACCGAGATCGCCACGCAGCTCGGTTCGGTCACGGCGGCATCCCAACTGTTGCGTCGCACGTGCGAGCAGTATCGACTCACGATCGACCTGCTCCAGGCCCGCGGGAAGCCGGCGTTCGGCAGCTACGCCACACTGCTCTACGGAACCCCCGAGGAGGTCTTCCACGCCGGTGGGCCGACCGTTCGCGACCTCGCCGACTCACTCGACGAGTCGTTGGCCGCACTGGAGCCGTCGCTCCTCGTCGACCATTCGGCCCACGACCTCGACGGCCAGGCGGCGGTCGACCACCTCCAGGCCCGACTCGACGAATCGATGGGCCCGGGTGCCGTCGACGTTCGACTCGACGACGGTCTCGTCGCCGATGCGGCCGCCGGCTCGACCTACATCAAGCTTCGGGCCGATGCCACGTTCAGTCCCCAAGACCTCGCAACCCTCGAAGCCCACGAGGGTTGGGTCCACGTGGGCACCACCCGCAACGGGCTCGCCCAACCGTGGTGCAACTTCCTCGGCAAGGCCGCCCCGCCGGCAACGGTCACCCAGGAGGGGCTGGCCACGCTCACCGAGATGTTCGCGCTTCGCAGCCATCCCAGCCGCCTCCGCCGAATCGCCAACCGCGTGCGGGGCGTCTCGTTGGTCCTCGACGGGGCATCGTTCGTCGATCTCTTCGAGTACTTCCGCACCGAGGGGCTGAGCGAAGACGAGTGCTGGACCATCGCCGCTCGCATCTTCCGCGGGAGCACGCCGACCGGCCCGCCCTTCACCAAGGATCTCGCCTACGGCAAGGGCCTCGTCCTTGCCTACGTCTACGTCCGGTTGGCTCTTCGTCAGGGCAGGCCCGACCGGATCCCGATGCTGTTCTGCGGCAAGGTCGACCTCCAGGCCATGGGCCTGGTCAACCATCTCTTCGACGAGGGCCTGCTCGAACCGCCCGGTTTCGTGCCCGAACCGTTCCGTGATCTCGATGCGCTGACCGCCCAGATCGCCTTCAGCCGCTTCCTTCGCAGCCTCGATTTCGACCAACTCGAATCCGAGTACGGCCAGCTGCTCTAGCGCTACCGCCTGCTATTGCGGCAGGTACGGGTGACGGGCGCTGAACTCGCTGCTTCCGGCGATCCACCGCACCGTGAGGTGCCTCGGCAGCCCGCTGCGGATCTGGTCGTACCAGTAGTCGAAGCCTGCTTGGTCGGGATTGCGGTTCAGCACGTTGCGATACACGACCTGAAGGAATTGCTGATCGGTCAGATTGCGATAGCGGTTGGTGAACTCCGTGCTCGTGGCGAAGGCATACGCCATGTCGTCATAGGAGGCTCCCCGCCGAGACTGGTCGATCCAGTACTGGATGCCGACCAGGTCGGGATCGCGTTCGAAGAATGCCCGGTAGAGGCGCAGCGTGTCGGCGTCGGCCGGCCGGTAGTCGGTGGCATAGATCACGCCGAAGATCGAGCTGGCTCGAGCGATCGTCGTACGAGGTACCGCAGTGAACGACGTGCCGACTGCCGGTGCCGTCGCCGTCTGGCCGTCGATCTCGGCGGTCACCGAGGCGGTATAGGTTCCACTCGTCGAGAACCCGCCGAACTCGACACTGCGCTTGTTGGCCGCAAGGCTCGTCTGGCGAACCACCGCGCCCGCCGGGTTCTTGATCGTGACCAGCCACCGTTTGGCGGGAACGTTCATCTCACCGTCGGTTCCCGGCGACACGTTCACCTTCAGCACACCGTTGGACGACGACGCGGACACCACCGGTGCCGATGGCGACAGGAACGTCTCGTAGCCCGCCTGGCTGAGCAGTCCGGCGATGACGCCGTCGACGTGGTTGACCTCGCCGTTGGTGAGGAACGGTGTCATGAGGGCGCCGGGCGTGGCGAACTGGCCCCGCTGATAGGCGTAACGATTCTCATCGAGGTGGCTCAGGCTGGAACCCTGGCTCCAGGAGAACGGGTCATAGATCTGTTCCCAGGTTCCATCGCTGTTGACGGACCACAGATCGTTGTTCTTGACCACGCTCGAGCGCATGCTGGCAAAGGGCCGGCTACGCGTTCTTGTTTCCGAAGAACGTCGCACCCCACGTACTGAGCACCGACGAGTTGATCGCCTGCTCGCGGTCGACACCCGAGGCGACACCCAGCGCATGACCGACCTCATGGAGCATCACGGTCTTGAGGTAGTAGGCGCTGTTGGGCTGGGAGTCGTCGGGATCGAGCGTGTAGTCCCAGTTGATCTGGGAGTTGAGCACCAGGTCGAGGGCGTAGGCCCCGGAGGAGGTCGAGGCACCATTGACGTTCGCCAGGAAGCGGGGAACCACGAACGTCGATCCGTTCTGGTTGACCGTGACCCAGCCGGTGGCAGCGCCACCCAGCACACCGGGCTCGAGATCATCGACCCAGGCGAGGCGAATGTGGTGCCACTCGGGAGCGGGAATGTCGAGATCGATGACCTCACGCCACTCGACGAACACCTCACCGAGGAGTTGCACGACCTCGATCGGGACGTTGGCGTCGGCCTCGATCCGGATGTCGGGATCTTCGGCGGTGCCCCGCCAGTCGTAGATCCTGGTGGTGGTCGCCAGCGCACGCCCGGGCCCGGGATCGAAGTCGGCTCGGGCGAAGACCGCCTCGATCTCACTCGGTGTGAGCTCGACGCCGTCGATGGTGTCGACGTGGGGCTGGGTGGTGTCGCTGCCCGGCACCACCTCGAATGGCTGGTCGGGATCGAAGACCAGCGGCATCGAGTCGGTCGGCGAGGGGGCATCGGTGGTCTCGACCGGTGCCTGTCGAGGCACCACCGGCGACCCGGCAATGGCCGATGCCGGCATCGAAACCGAGACGAGAGCCGCAGCGCCCGAGAGGATGAGTCCCCGGCGATACCAGGCACGATGTTGATTCTTCATGGCACTCGGCTCCGCGTTGGCGTCCTGGGTGTCATCGGTCGTATGGCGCAAGGACTGAACCAACGATACGACGAGATGGGCCCGAGTTCTTGGCGCCGTGATCAGACGACACCGGCGAACAGCACGTCGGTCGTCGGCTGCTCGGAGCCGGCTTCGGGTTCGATGGTGACACCCCAACCGCCGCCGTCGATGTCGTCGACCTCGATCAGCACCTCGACCGTACCGTCTTCGGGTGAGAAGAGTCCGGCAGGAGCAACCCCTTCGTCGACGAGGAACCACAGTTCATAGACCTTGCCTTCGCCGGGATCCGGAAGCCCGACGGCCCGCACCAACGCTCGATCTTGCTCGGGCGACCACACGACCTCCAACGAGGCCTCGGCCAACGCATCGGTGGTCGGGTCGAGCTGCAACGTGATGGCGTCGGGTGCTGCGATGAGTTCGTCGATCGTGCTGGTGCCCTGCCGGGCGAACGTTGCCACGACGCCGACGACCACGAACGCCACCGCCGCGACGGCAGCGAGGATTCGGACCGGGGGACGACGACGCGCGGCCAGCTCGTCGAGTCGTTCACCCGGAGTGGTGACCGACGGGGCGGCGGGAGCTACTGGGGCTGCTGGAGCGGTCGGGGCCTCCTGGGGTGTGGCGGCGATGTCGGCCAGGATGCGGTCTCGCATCGACGCCGGTGGGCGGCGGTGTGTGATCTCGCCCAGTTCGCCGGCCGTCTGCTCGAACTCGGCGACGGCCACCGTGCACGAGCGGCACGTTGGCAGGTGCGCCTCGAAGGCAGCGGCTTCCTCGGGTTCGAGTGCGTCGAGGGCGAAGGCCCCGGCCAGCAGGTGGAGTTCGTCGTCGGTCATGCGGTCACCCCCAGGTGATCTCGGAGGCGTATCAGCCCGTCGCGTATTCGAGTCTTGGCCGTTCCTTCGGCAATGTCGAGAAGAACAGCCACTTCGCGATAGGTGTGACCGCCGAAATAGGCCAGCTCGATGGCCGATCGCTGGGTTTCGGTCAGGGCTTCCATGGCGTTCCGGATCCGTTCGTTCTGCAACCGATCGTCGA
Organism: uncultured Acidimicrobiales bacterium; assembly: GCA_963698395.1. Lineage (GTDB taxonomy): Bacteria > Actinomycetota > Acidimicrobiia > Acidimicrobiales > SZUA-35 > JBBQUN01. Next base: position 696,538 of record CAVOQQ010000001.1, on the reverse strand, counting down.
GCGCCTCGACGATCGGGTCTGCCGGATCGACCGCAAGGACGTGCTCACGGTCCTCACGATCGCGAGCGGCCTGTTCGGATCGAACTCGGTCGACGGCACGCCGGTGCGCTATCGACGCCATCCAACTCTTGACCGATCCCTTTGCCGGGTCGTAGCGCGGCGCCAGACGCCAGATCTCGAGGAAGACCTCTTGCGTGACCTCTTCGCTCTGTGCCGGATTGCGCACCACCCGCGCCACGATGCCGAACAGGAGCCCGCCGAAGAGATCGTAGAGCTCGGCGAACGCGTCTTGATCGCCGCGAGCGGCCGAGGCGATCAAGGAACCAGCGAGCTCTGCCTCGGTGGGCAGCACTCGGTCGGCTCGTCGTTTGAAGGGGCTCACCTCGCCCATCGTTGCAGCTCCTGACATCGGTTGATACCCGTGGTTCGGAACCGAGGCCTCGACGGATTGGTCTGAGCGAAAGAGCGCTCGATCAACGAGCGTACGTCTTCACCGAGGTCCTTCGTGAAGACGTCGGGCCGGCATGGCCCGAGCGTCGCCTCGGCGGTGGTGAGCCGACGGCCTCATTCTCGGGTCTGTTCTTTCACCGAGGAGCGAACGACCGAAGCTTGGGAACCCAGCACTCTCGAGATCGGACCCAATCATGAACGAACCGGCGTCAGTCACGGCGTTCGACCGGACCACCCCGACGGGTGGCAAGCAGCTCCGTGTCTGGATGGCCGACGACGACGATCATCTCTTCCTGCTCATGGCCGCCGAAGAAGCTCGACTCGACGCCGACTTCCGGTTCCTCGACGATGGTGCGCAGCTCATGCTCGCCCTCACCTCGATCACCGACCCGGCCGATCTGCCCGACATCATCGTGCTCGATCTGCGCATGCCACGGCTCGATGGGCACAGCACGCTCGCAACGCTCCAGGAACATCCTGAGCTCTGGCAGATTCCCGTCGTGGTCTACACCTCGTCGACCCGCCCCGTCGATCTCGCAACCAGCTTCGATCGCGGAGCTCGCTGGTTCGAGACCAAGCCGAGCCGCTTTCCCGAGATGGTCGCCTTCGCCCGTCGCATCGCTCAGTACGCATCGGCGTCGGACCCGTCGGCCGAGCCTGCGCCGACTCGTCGCCGGAACGGCTCCACGTTCGACCCGACCAGCCTGCGCTTCGACCCTCGGCTCTTCGAAGACATCGACGCTGCGCTGCGGCTCGACGGATGACCGCTGCGCCGGCGGGCCCCCGCTTCACGAACGGCTTCGGCAGCCGAAGCGGACCACACCCCTTCATCACCTCCGGCACGGTGCTGCTCGTCGAAGATGACGACACCGATGCCGAACGAATGATCCGGTGGATGCGCCGGATCGGGAATGCGGACCTCGAGGTGGTCTGGGCGACCACGCTCGCCGAGGCGATCCAGCTGCTCGACGAGCACCATCCGATCGTCATCGTCGTCGACCTCACCCTGCCCGATGCCCACGGGATGGAAGTCATCCACACGATCCTCGAACGCGGTCCCGGCTGTCCGATCATCGTGCAGACCGGTATCGACGACGCGGAGACGCCGATTGCCGCGCTCGAGCTCGGTGCTCAGGACTATCTCGTGAAGGGGAAGCTCGATCGGGAGATGGTGGAGCGTTCGCTTCGCCACTCGCTGGCTCGACACCAAACGATGATGGAACTCACGCAGCGCACCAACGAGCTGCACGAGACCGATGCCGAGCTCGACGACTTCGCACACGTCGTTGCCCATGATCTGCGGGCACCGGTGCGCACCGCCCGGCTGTTCGCCGACCGTTTGGTTCACTCGCTCGGTGGTTCCAACTCGCTGGCGATCGAGTTCGGCGAACGCCTCGACGAGTGCCTCGGCCGAGTCGATTCGATGATCCTGTCGATGCTCGACTATTCGGCCCTGCGCCAGCAGTTCCCCGAGACCGAGCCGCTCCTCGTGAGCGAGGTCATCAAGGGGGTCTTCGACCTCGTGAGCGCCGATGTGCTCGACGTCGGGGCTTCGACCACGGTCGATCTCGAAGGCGCACCGGTCGTGCTCGCCGAACCGGATCTACTCGCTCGGGTGCTGGTGAACGTCCTGACCAACTCGGTGAAGTACCGCGACCCATCGCGCCCGCTCCACATCGGTGTGTCGGCCAAGCAGATCGGTCCCGTGGTGCGGCTCTCGATCACCGACAACGGCATCGGCATCCCGGCCGACGCCGCCGAACGGGTCTTCCGCATTCTCGAACGACTCGAACCGGGTGGCACCTCGGGCCTGGGCTTCGGCTTGGCGATCTGCCGCCGGATCGTCAACGGGTTCGGTGGGTCGATCTGGATCGAACCCGCCGAGCTCGTCGGCACCACGGTGCACATCGAGATTCCCGCCAACTGATCATGGTGTTCTCGGAGAATTGCGTCACAGAGCAGTATCGTTGCCTGCGCACCACGCAGTTCGACCCATGACCAAGCCACTCCTTTGCGTGTTGCTGACCCCGGGGCACCCTCTGTGATCCACAACGTGATACTCGGCGCAACGTCCGACGACACCATCGTCGAACGCTCGCTCCGCAGCACCGATTGGTTACGCGCCGGCCTCACCGTCCTTGCGGCGATCCTCGCCGCGATCGTCCTCGGCCGGATCGTTCGCCAACTGATGTCGAGGTGGACCGGTCGCGAAGTCGCCGGCCTGTTCACCGGACGGCTCGTTTCCTACGTCACCTTCCTCGTCGGCTTCATCTACGCCCTCACCAGTCTCGGCGTGCGCGTCGGACCCCTGCTCGGAGCACTCGGTCTCGGCGGTCTCGTGCTGGCGCTGGCGCTCCAGAAACCGGTCGAGAACTTCTTCGCCGGCGTGATCCTCCAGGCCCGAAGGCCGTTCACCGTCGGCGACACCGTGCGACTCGCCGATCACCTGGGCGTCGTCACCGACATCGACTCTCGCACCACCGTGCTGCGATCGCTCGACGGCACGACCATACGCATTCCCAACGCCAAGGTCGCCGACGGCGACATCGTCAACCTCACCCGAGGAGCCGCCCGTCGCAGCACACTCGACGTCGGCGTGGCGTACGACACCGATCTCGACGTGGCCACCGCTGCCCTCGGCATTGCCATCTCCCGGGTCCAGCGGATACTCGAAGAACCACCACCGATGGTCCTGCTGAGCGGTTTCGGGGAGTCGAGCATCGACTTCACCATCTACTACTGGCACAGCAGCGACGTTCCCTCCGAACTGGTGGCCCGGCACGACCTCATCCTCGCCGTGCATCAGAATCTGACGTCCGACGGCGTGACCATCGCGTTCCCGCAGATGGTCGTGTGGAGCGCAGTGGAGAGCGACGAACCGGTCTACGAGCAGTACAACGGCCCGATTCGGACGGAACTGCCCGGTGGATCGAGCCGGCGAGCGCCGGCACGAAGGCGAGCGGGAGCGCCCTGGCGTCGGGTGCGACGCCAGGGCGAGACGCCGTCCGAGCCGTGACCATCGACGCGCCAAGAGACGACAGAAGCCGACGAGGCGAGTCTGCCGCTTCGGTCGTCGGCACGGCAGCCGGTTAGCGTGGTCGCCATGACTCTCGTTGGCGTGCAGCTCCATCCTCAACACTGCTCGGTCGCCGATCTCCGCGCCGCCTGGAAGGCGGCCGATGACGCCGGTCTCGACTCGATCTGGACGTGGGACCACTTCTTCCCCCTCTACGGCGAACCCGACGGTGACCACTTCGAGGGTTGGTCGCTCCTGGCGGCCATGGCGGCCGACACAAGCCGGGCCAAGCTCGGCCTGCTCGTTTCGTGCAACAGCTATCGCAATCCCGAGATGGCCGCCGACATGACCCGCACGATCGACCACATCTCCGGTGGTCGCGTCTACTTCGGCATCGGCTCCGGCTGGTTCGAGCGCGACTACACCGAGTACGGATGGGAGTTCGGTACCGCCGGCGGTCGACTGAGCGATCTGCGAGATGCTCTGCCCCGGATCCGGGCTCGTCTCGATGCGTTGAAGCCCGCCCCGATGGGCGATCTGCCCCTCCTGATCGGTGGTGGCGGCGAGAAACGAACGTTGAAGTACACCGCTCAGTTCGCTGACGCACACAACACCTTCGGACCGCCGGATGTCTACGCCCACAAGATGAAGGTCCTCGACGAGTGGTGCGAAAAGCTCGGCCGCGATCCCAGCGAGATCGAGCGCACCGTGGCCATCGACGCCTCCGCCGAGCAGCTCGCGTGGGCCGACGACCTCGTTGCGGCCGGCGCCAGTCACATCATCGTGATGATGGGCACGCCCTTCGATCTCCATCCCGCCATCGAGCTCCAGGCCCGGCTCGGCTGAGCTACCGCAACGCCTCGAGGGCCTCGACCTCCGAGGTGAAGCCATAGGTCGTGGCGAGGTCGAGCGCCTCGGCGAGTTCACTCCCCCACTCGTGCGTTGGCAGCGCCTCGAGCAGACGACGTCGACTGCGCACCGCAAAGAACGGCAGCTCGAGCTGGTCGGCCTGGGCAACCGCCGAACGCAGGGAACGGACGGCGAGGTCGAGCTCCCCGACACCCATCGCTGCCTCACCGATCGAGGTCGAAACGAGAGCGAAGACCAACGTTCCCGAGGCGATCACACCGACCCGGCCGGCAAAAGGAAGGAGACGCTCGAGAGCGACGGCGCATCGCTCGCGGTCACCGAGCCGATACGCCGCTTCGGCGATCATCTGCTGGGAAACCAGCCACATGAAATCGAGCGGGCCGTCGCGCAGCCCCTCGAGCGTGGCCCGGGCTCCTTCGGGATCGCCTTGATCGAGCCGAGCGATGGCCAGGCCGCAGCTCCACACGCCCTGGCCCCGGCTGCGCTCCGACGCCGCGGCCAGTTGGTCGACCATCGAGCCGAACGTTCCGTTCTGGATCGCCAAGCCTCCAAGCTGCGCTCCCCAGGTGCCGGCGGCATCGGCTTGGGTGTCGAACGACTCCTCGAAGAGCTTGTCGACGAGCGCCTTCGCCTCAGGCTCGCAGGCCGCCACGGCGAGCGCCGTCTCGATTCGATCGACGAGGAATCGAAACCAGAAGTTCCGGGTCCGTGTGATCGGCTCGTCGAGTTGACGCAAGACCGTGCGAGCCGTGGGGATCCGACCGGACTCGATCAGCATCGAGGCTCGGAAGAAGCCCGCCAGGAACAGGTGGTCGGGATGGTCTCGGCGGCGAGCAAGGCGTTCGAGTTCCTCGATGATCTCGACCCGATCGTCGAAGGTCGACGGATCCCAGAGGGCCAGGTGACGAGCGATGAGCGCCGATGCCAACAGGTCAGGGTCACCGACCGTGTGGGCGAGCTGCACCGCTTCGTCGACCAGCGCCTGACGACGAGGGCGATCATCATCGAAGGCGAGGTTGGTTGCGAGCGTCGACAGCACTCGGCATCGAAGCGAGGGATCGAGATCTGCCGATCCGAGTGCGTCCTCGCACAACCCGATGAGGTGGTCATCGGGCTCGTTGGCGTTGGCGAACCACGTACCCGGCTTGGTGCTGTTGATCGCCACCTTGGCGATCACCTCGGCCATCCCGGCCGACCTCGCCAGGCGCCCGGTTTCCCGCATGGCAACGAGGTAGTCCGGGTCGCCCGAGGCTCGCATGACCCGCGCCCGGGCCAAATGCATGGCGACGACCACCTCGTGATCGACCACGCCGTCGTCGCCGGCGAGACCCAGCGCCTCTTCGTAGCGCGCCTTGGCCGCCTCCCAGGCCAACGCTGCAGCGTCACGTTCGGCAGAGCGAACGAGGTGGTGAACCGCCCGTTGGCGGGCAAGCGGCCCATTCGCCTGGCGCCAATGATGGGCAAGCGCATCGTTGTGATCGCCGGGCAACCGCTCGAGCGCCTCCGCGATGTCCTGGTGGATCATCGCCACCCTCGTGGCGCTGAGTCCCGAAAGCAGAGCCGATCGAACGAGCGCGTGATCGAACTGGTAGGAGCCGGCTCGTCCGCTCTCACGCACCAACGTCATGCGCTGCGCCGCTTCGAGCTGCTCGACCAGCGTGCCCAGCGGAGTGTTGAGCGTTGCGGCCACGACGTCGAGATCGAAGGTGAGCCCTGCGGTCGCCGCAATCTCGAGCATGCGACATGTGTCGTCGTCCAAACGTCCGAGGCGCTGTTGCACGGCATCGATCAGCGAAGCCGGTAGATCCAACGTGTCGGTGTTGCCGTTCTCACTCTCGCTGCGGTCGCTGCCCACGAGATCATCGGCACTTCGAGCGGCGTCGTCGAGATGGCGAAGCACTTCGCCGGCGAAGAACGGCAACCCGCTGCTCTCGCGATGGATCCGGTCGGCAAGGCGATGCTCACGTGCGCCGACCTCGGTGGAGAAACGGGCGGCGACCAAGTTGGCGACGTCGTCCACGCTCAAGGTCTCGAGCGGCAGACGGGTTGCGGTGGCGATCACCTCCTGATCGTTCACGACGTCGAACAGTGGATGGGACCGATCGACTTCGGCATCGCGGAACGTACCCAGGATCATCACACGACCGGACGGCGGATGACGCAGGAGGTGTCGAAGCAACAGGGTCGTGGCCGAGCTCGACCAATGCAGATCGTCGACGACCAACAGCAGCGGGCGAGCTTCGCTGAGGTTGGCGAGGGCATCGCTCACGGCATCGAACAGTTGCGTTCGGTCAGCGTTGACGGCGTCGACGTTGCTGGAGACCTGCGCTGCGCTGCCGATCGGGAAGAGAGGTCGAAGTCGCTCGTCGAGTGATCCACCCGAGTCACGCAGGGCGATGCCGCTCAACGCCTCGGCGAAGGGACGGTAGGGCGCCGTCATCTCCATGTCGGACGAGCCGAAGAGCACCAGCGCACCTTCGGCATGACAGTCTCGAGCGAAGGTCGACACGAGTCGGGTCTTGCCGATGCCGGCTTCGCCAGTGACGAACGTTGCGCTCGATGTGCCGAGCAGAACCTCGGCCCAGCGATCGCCGAGTGTCGCCAGTGCCGTAGCCCGGCCGACGAGCGGAAGCTCGTCGGTGGTCACCAGTTGGCTGGGCAACGGCGCTGCCTCGCAGACCCCGGGCTCGAGAACACCACCGACGGCTGCATGGTCGAGATCGAAGGCCACGCACTGGGCCGACTCGCTCAGCAGAATCGTTCCTGGGCGAGCACTCGCCTCGAGCGTCTGCGCGTCCGTCTCGGGGTCGGGACCGACGGCCACCCCGGATCGGAGAACGAAGGGGGTACTGCCGGCTCGGAGGCTGTGGTCGGCAACACGTCGGTGTAGCTCGACGGCGGCGTGAATGGCGTTGGTCGCCGACGAGAACCGGACGACGACGCCGTCGCCGCGGACGTGCAACACCTCTCCGGCGCAGCAAGCCGATGCCGTTGCCTCGTCGAACGCCTTCCGAGCGTGGATGGCCGCCTCGGTTCCTGCGGTCTCGAGCAGCTCGGTGCTCGCCACGATGTCGGCGCTGAGTATCGCGATGTCTCGACGATCGCTGGCGCCTGCCGAACGCAACACATCGGCACAGTCGTCGAGGTCGAACCGATGGTGACCAATCGAGCCGATCCCCTTCAGATCGATGGGCCCCAGATCGTCGGCGGGCAGCTCGTGCAGATGGCCGCGAGCAAGGTCGGTGGACAGGACCGAACCGACCTGACAGTCAGCCTGCAGCCGCGCAGCGGCGACGATCGCTTCGCCGAACCCATCACCGTGCTCGAACGCCATCTCACCAAATGCCAGGCCGGCAGCGAAACGGACGCGCTCGCCGGCCCGGACCATGGCGAGCATGGCGTTGTGACAGTTCTCGAATGTGGCCAGGATGCCGCTGTCACGGGGACCCAGCAACCGGCCACCGAGCTCGGCGAGAAGGTCGCCCTCTTTGGGCCAGTCGCTGGTGAAGACCACCGCCAGCAGGTGCCGCTCGATGCCTACGTCTCGATTCGTTTCCCCCACCTCACGCACCCTAGTGGTCGAGATGGGCGAGGTTCGGCTGATGGCGTAGGCGGGTGGGCTCGTCTACGGCGAAGGAGCCCCTGTCGTGCACCAACGCAGCAGGAGAGCGTCAGCTCTCGACGACGTTCGAGATCTGTGCAACCGACTGGATGGTCGTGAAGTTCGGCACGTCGGCTTGGGCCTCGGCTGCTTCGCCCATTCCCGCCTGCATCGCATCCATCGAATCGAAGTACAGATGCCCGATGCACTCGTACGGTCCGTTGACCCCGGCGTCGATCTCCCACCTGGCAGGCTTCATGGTCCGATCCACGATCTCGAAGTGCTTGGTCTTGTAGTACTCGAGGTCGAACGAAGCGCCCTCGGTCTTTGGGTACATCACGCTGACCTTGATCATGTCGGGCTCCCTTGGTTGGCCTCCGACGATAGTTCATCGGCGTCGCTCGGCGGGCCGCTGCTGTCTTCGAGGTCCTTGAGCACCCGGTCGATCAGATCATCTCGGCTCAGGTTCGGGGCGTCGCCCGAGCCACCGCCTCCCCGGATCTCGTTGTCGGCGAGATCGCGCTCGATGGTGTCGGCCAACTCTGTTCTTCCGTTCGCTCGGAGCCACGGCAGCATCTCGTTGATCAGGAACCGGAACGCATACCACGCTCGCTTCTGGCGGTGCAGCCGCAGCGCTGCGCTCACGTCGGCGCTTGGATCGCCGACGCCGTGCTGCATGGCGATGCGGGCTCGAGCGACGGCCGACATCGACTCGGTCCAGTCGAGCCCGATGTCACCGGCGTCGCGCACGCTCGCTGCGCAGAGTTCGTAGCCGTGCTCCGGCCGTCCGCTTGCGGCCTCATATCGCATCGGTGAGCGGGGCCAGGTCGATCCACCAGATGCCATCGGCGAAGTGCGACGCCACGCTCCTGGCGACCTCGATCGACAGCCGAGTCTTGCCGAGGCCACCAAGGCCGACCAGCGTGACGTGCGTCCCGGGGGCAGAGCAGCTCGCTCACGCCGGCAACATCGTCGAAGCGGCCGACGAAGCGGGTGACCGGTGTCGGCAGGTTGTCGATGACCGTGCTGCCCTCGATCGAGGTGTCGTCGGACAGCCCATCACCAACGAGTTGAATGAGCTCCTCGCCGTCGTCGAACGAACGCAACACGTGCTCGCCGATCGAGACGATCGAGTAGCCGTCGGGGAGCTCACCTCGCAGGAGATCTGCGCAGCGACGGGAGATGAGGACCTGTCCGCCACGTCCCACCGACTGAATACGGGCCGCCCGATTGACCGATCGGAGGTTCCCCACGCGCCTATTGCATTCCTCATGGGGAATATGTACGGTGTCGGCGTGTCACGTTCCGGTCAAGTACTCGACGCCGTCGGCGAACCGAATCGTCGCCTGCTGCTCGAACTGCTGCACGAGCGGACCGAGTCGACGGTGTCGGAGCTCGTCGACGCTTCGGGTCTCCGGCAGCCGCAGGTGTCGAAGCATCTGAAGGTCTTGGCGGGCGCCTCACTCGTCACGGTCCGGTCCGATGGTCGGCACCGTCGCTACCGCCTCGACAGCCGAGGCCTCCAGGCCGCGCATGATTGGTTCGCCTCGTTCGAAGACGTCTGGCAAGCCCGCTTCGACGCCTTGGACGAACTCGTTTCCACCAACCCCAACACCAGACCTTCAGAGGAGAAGTCCCCATGACCAATGCTTCACTACCCGCAGACCTCGCAACCCTCGATGCACGACGAGGCTCGACGCAGATCGAGCTCAGTGACGACGGCTCGTCGTACACCTGCGTCCGAGTGTTCGGCGCGGCGCCCGACCGTGTGTTCCGGGCCTTCACCGACCCCGTCGATCTCCGAGTCTGGTTCCCGTCGGGAGCACCGGAAGGCTCCGAACTCACGGTGTGTGAGTCCGATCCCGTGGAGGGTGGCGCGTACCACTACGTCATGATCATCCCCGAGTATGGGCCGATGGCCTGGCACGGCACCTACACCGGCATCGACCGACCCGATCGCCTCGACGCCGACGAGTGGTTCGTGATGGGCGGGGGCGACCCGGACGGGCCGCCGACGACGCAGACGCTCCTCTTCGAACCCACTGCCGATGGCTTCACCCTCATGACCATGTCGGTCAACATGCCCGAGCCCGAAGACCCGGAGGCGTTCATGGAACAGTCGGCTGCCGGCCTCTCCAGCTCGCTCGCGACATTGGATCGGCTCGTATCGTGACAGTGGCCGGCGGGGTGGCTGCGTTGATCGCTGGTGCGCTCGGCCAGCTCGCTCGGGAATTTCCCGTTCGTCGGGCCGCGTCCGCCGCTGAGGAGTAGCGTCGCTTTCATGGCTATTCCGATGATGGACGCCATGGATCCGCAAACCGAGACGGCGCTACGGTCCAACTCGGTGCAACGACGGCTGGTGGCTCATCACTGGCTCTTCCACGAGGGCGAACGGACCGATGACGCCTATCTCGTGCTCTCCGGGCTGCTCAAACTCATGAAGACCGCAGCCAACGGTTCGGAGGTCCTGTTGGCGATTCGCGGGGCGGGAGAACTGGTCGGTGAGCTCAGCTCGATGGACGCCAGACCACGCCTGGTCAGCGCAATCACGATCACCGAAGTGCATGTGGTCCGCATCGGCCGCGACCATCTCATCAGTGTGATGAACGAGCGGCCAGACCTGGCCTTCGTCTTGCTCGCCAACCTCTCCGCGCAGCTGCGATCGGTGGCACTGCATATGCTTGCGGTCGCCTCTGGCGACGCCGAAGCACTGGTTTCGAGACGCTTGTTCCAGCTGGCATCCGAGCCGGCGTTCGCCCCACTTCGCTCGAGAAGAGGGGGGTCGATCGTCGTCGACATGCCGGTGTCACAACGCGAGCTGGCGACCTGGGCCGGGGTATCGCTTCGTTCGACGGTCGGTGTTCTCGAACGACTCCGACGCGATCGGGTCATCACCACGAGCAGGCTCCACCTCGAGATCTTGGACCTCGCAACACTCCGATCCAGTGCAGGAGCGTCCTTCGCGATGGACCCACTCTGACCCATCCACGGTGAGGATGCGGTGTGTCGAAGTTCACGCGCTCCGACCACCTCTCCACGCAGTCCTGCGTAGACGGGCCGAGCCGTCGGGCGGACGATCGTGGGACAAACCCGCACGACAGGAGTTCGACATGTATCCCACCGACCCCGTCTCCGTACGGCAAACGCGCAACGCCGATCTGTTCGTTGCGGCCCAAGATCGCAAGCATCACGAAGTCAGGACGCGAAGCCGCGGCGCGAGACATCCGGGACTTCGGCTCCGGACTGCAGCGGCGGCGTTCCGTCAGCGATTCCTGCCGACTCATCGAGCGACCGTCGGGCCGCTCTCGAATACCCACGACCTCTTCCGGGGCCTCAGCCAGTCCCAGCTGACATCGCTCGCCACCTACCTCGACATTCGAGTGTGCAAGGTGGGCGAATCGCTCGGGAGGCAGGACGAACCCGCGACCGGGATGGTCATCGTGCTCGATGCCCAGATCGGTGTGGCGATCGACGGTGTCCCGATCGCGGTGCTCGACGATGGCTCGCATTTCGGATCACTTCCGCTGATCGACGGCGGTGAGGCTCTGCACCGGGCCTCGTTCGATGTGCTGGCGCCCGGAACCATTGCTTTCCTCGACAAGGCCGACTTCCGGACCGTCCTCGATCGCTTCCCCACCGTGGCGATCTGGACGTATGCAATGGCGAGGACTCGACGCGAGTACCTCGCCCAGCTCGCTGCCTGTGAGACCAGCCAATCGCTCGGCCAGTCGACGCTCGCCTTGCTCGAGTACCCGGTCCACATCCACGTGTGAGTGTGCAGTTTGAACTGGCTGATGGAGGGTGCAAGCATCCCGCCATGAGCCAGTTCCCGTTGTCACTCGGAGCCCACGTCGGTCAGCAGAACATGACCATGGACGAGATGCGAGCGCTGTGGCGCCGACTCGACGAGGCCGGATGCGACTGGATCTCCGCCTGGGACCACATCTACGAGGCGCCACCGGCCGGCGGCACGCTCCCCCACTTCGAGGCTGTCGCCACCCTGGGTGCGCTGGCCGCCGACACCACCAACGCCCGATTGGGATGCCTCGTGTTCTACGTCGGCTACCGAAACCCCGGACTCCTCGCAAAGGCGGCCGTCACGATCGATCACATCTCGGGCGGACGGTTCGAGCTCGGGCTCGGCGCCGGCTGGCACGAGTGGGAGGCCAAGGCCTACGGCTACGACTTTCCGTCGGCCGGCACTCGACTCGACATGCTCGACGAAGCCACCGATCTCATCACCAGCCTGCTTTCACAGGATCGCACCACCTTCACCGGCACCCACTTCCGAGCCGAGGATGCGAGCTGCCTACCTCCACCCGTCCGCGGCCGCCTGCCGCTGTGGATCGGTGGCGTTGGTGAGAAACGCACGCTGCGAACCGTCGCAGCGAAGGCCGACGGATGGAACGCCGCCTACATCCCGCCCGAGGAGTTCAGTCGGCTCAACGGCGTGCTCGACAGCTGGTGCGAGAAGCTCGATCGAGACCCGGCGACGATCGAGCGAGCGGTCAACCTCATGTTCATGATGGGTGCCGATCAGGCCAGTGCCGATCGGGCCGAGGAAGCGCTGACCGCCCAATGGGGCGACCGCGCCGATCGTGTGCGAGGTGGTGCTCTGGGCGGCACACCCGAGCAAGCGATCGACACCGTGCACCGCTTCATCGACGCCGGCGCCGACATGGTCAACATCGCACTGCGAGCCCCCTTCGACCAGGAGGCGCTCGAGGCGTACCTCACCGAGGTATTGCCGGCCGTGCGGGCCGAACGTTCGACCACGGGTTAACGTCGATCCATGACTTCAACGGTGTTCTCTGGCGGCCAGATCTTCGACGGCACGGGCACGGCACCGGTGGCCGGCGACCTTCGTGTCGAGGACGGCAGGATCACCGCCATCGGTACCGGCCTGGATGGCGATGTCCAGGTGGACTGCGCCGGCACGACGGTGTTTCCCGGCTTCTTCGATTGCCACGTTCACCTGACGTCGACGTCGATCGACACACTCCAGAAGCTCAACACACCGCTCTCGTACCGTTTCTATGAGGCCATCCACAACATGCAGGCCACGCTCGACGCCGGGGTGACCAGCGTGCGTGACGCAGCCGGTGCCGATCTGGGGGTCAAGCGAGCGGTCGACAACGGCCTCGTTCCCGGGCCACGAATGCAGATCGCCATCTCGATGTTGTCGCAGACCGGAGGCCATGGCGACGGCCACATGCTGTGCGGAGCGAACATGAAAATCCCGTATCCCGGCGCGCCGAGTGGCGTGGTCGACGGACCGGATGAAATGCGCCGACGGGTACGCGAACTGGTTCGGGAGGGCGCCGGTGTCATCAAGGTCGCCACCAGCGGCGGCGTGCTCTCCCCGATCAGCGATCCGCGCCGGGGCCACCTGCGAGACCATGAATTGGCGGTCCTCGTCGAGGAAGCCACCGCAGCGGGCTTGCACGTGATGGCGCACGCCCAAGCGACCGAGGGCATCAAGGCCGCCATCCGCAACGGCATCCGGTCGATCGAACATGGCATCTACCTGGACGACGAAGCGGTCCAGATGATGCTGGACCGTGGAACCTATCTGGTGCCGACGCTCATCGCCCCGCGTTTCGTGCTGGAAGCCGCCGCCACCGGCACCTCACTGAGCGATCGCGTACTCGAGAAAGTGCACATGGTCATCGAGGCGCACACTGACTCGATTCGGCTGGCGATCGATGCCGGCGTGAAGATCGCCATGGGAACCGACAGCGGCGTGGGCCCGCATGGCCAGAACCTCCGCGAACTCGGACTGATGGTCGATGCCGGCTTCACCCCCACGCAGGCGCTCGTGGCAACGACCAAGACGGCGGCGGAGCTCCTCGGCGTCGACGATGAACTCGGCACCATCGGCGTCGGCAAGCTCGCCGACCTCGTCGTGGTCACCGGTGACCCGCTCGACGTGGGAGCGATCCAGCAGAACATCGTCGGGGTCTACAAAGGTGGCAAGCTGGTCAGCTCGGCCTGACCTCCACTCGCGATCGTGGCCCGTGAGCGACAACGGGGACCTCACCACCGGTGCACCAGCCGTTGTCGATCGCGATGTGGTTCAGCTTCGATGCGAGGTGGTCGACGTCGTGGCTCTCGGCCGGGGCAACGCCGTGTCGAGCGCCGAATCAGGTAGCCGATGCGATGAGGCAGAACGGGAGACCTGCCGGATCGAGAAGCACCCGCTCGTTCTTCGATGGCTGATGGGGAGCAAGAGACGCTCCGGACTCCAAGGCGTGGTGGACGGCGCCATCGAGATCGTCCGTGGTGAAGTCGAGATGCAACAGCATCTGTTGACCACCCGGCGTCGATGGCCACGTCGGCTGGATCGCTGCACGATCGCGCTGGAATGCGATCGCTGTGCCGCCTTCAGGGCGCCGGAGTGCAATCCAATCTGGTTCATCCATCAGGCGCGGCCAGCCGAGAAGGCGTTCGTAGAACGAGGCGTGTGCATCGGGATCCTGCGAGTTGATCACGGTGCCCGCAAAGTGCAGTGGGATCGGCGCCATGACCTCATTCTGCCGAGACCGCTCGGCAACCCCCACGGGCGAACAGATCACCGACTCGAACACCCTTCGCCCCCACTGGCCATCCGGCTTCGATCTCGAGGTTTCGGTTGTTCACCGCTCGTCGGTCGTCTTTCGTCGGGTGGTTCTGGTGGCCCGGTGGCAGTGCGGTCGGGCGCAGTGCAGCACCGCCTCCCCGTGTTGTTCGCTGCCGGGCGCCCCATGGGGTTCGTTGCTGTCGTCGCCCAGGACAGAATCCACCGTTCCATGGCGAGGTAGCACCACAGGATTCCAGCGCCGATCAGTAGCGCCGCAACGATGTCGAGTGGCCAGTGTCGGCCGAGGGTGAGCCGGGTCCAGCCCTCGATCACGCCGACCGTCAGAGCCCAGAACCACACGACACCAGTATCTGATGGTGTTCGTCGTCGGGTGACGCTGCTGACGAGCATGCCGGTCACGATCATGGCTCGAACGACGCCGCCGGAGTAGAACGGGCCCGCAGTACCGATCGAGAAGTCGGTTGGTGCGGTGCCGGTGACCGACGCGAACGTCAACCATTGCAGGCCCTGTGCGGCGATCAACGTGGTGACGACGAGGGCTGCGGAACTGGCAGCGCGTTCGACAGCGAGCAGGTAGACGACGAGCAAGAAGATGAGGGCGTAGGCGACGTTCTTGGAACCCATGTCGGTCAGCCATTCCGAAAGGGTGACCAGGGTGCGTGATTCCTGGAGTCTTGGCACGACCCGAGCGAAGAGTGCTTCGTCGACGGTACGAATCGGCTGCAGTAGCACCAGGCGAGCGCAGAGCAGCGTCGAAACCACGACGAGCAGACCAGCGAGAACGGCATGCCGAAGATCGGTCATGTCCGCTTTCTGCAAGCGTCGCCGCCACTCGAACAATGGTCTCCTCCTCGGTCCGACGACACTATCTGGCGGTCACAGCCGCCGAACTGGGGAATCTGACCTCCGCCGGCGACGAGGTCGACATCGAGACGCTCGCGGTACGCGGAAGCGGCGTTTCGGTCGAGATCGTCGAGCCCGATGACCGACCGGTTCACGATGTCGAGTCGAACCCGCTGGTTCGACAGATCGTGCCGCTTTCCTGACGTTCGCAGTCAGGCGATTCGCTCGAAGAGATAGGCGAACGGCGACTTGGTGTCGGCGACACCGCGGCCCGTCTCGTGCAACAGCTTCTTGCTGACCTCGACGTCACGCTCGGGTGTCAGGAAGAACTCGAGCTCGGCCTCGCTGACCGAGTAGACACCCGAGCACGACGTCACCGCCGCCCTCAGGCGGTAGCGGGGATCGATCGACGCCATGGCGGCATCTCCGTGACTCGGGTGTAATCGCCGTGGATGAATGAGCTCGGCGACTCCGGTCTGGTCGTCGAAGAACCGTGGTGTCCGCTTGTCGATGTCGACTTAGGTGATGGTGGGCCAAACGAACGACGGCGCGATGTCGACGAAGCAGCCGGGGTAGTGCGCCGTGGCCAACCCCGACCGATGCCAACTGGAGATGTCTCGGGATACCCAGACGATCCGCATGATTGCGTGATGAGCAGCGACGGCGAGGCCGACGACAGCGCATCGATACCGTACGGTGGATCAGAATCGGTTTCGCGCAGACCGAATCCGAAGAGGAAAGAGGAAAGAGCAGCCCATGATCCGAATCGCCTTCATCGGTGCCGGAAGCACCGTCTTCGCCCGGAACTTGATCGGCGACCTCACATCGTTCCCAGATCTCAAGAACCACCTGAGCTTCTCGCTCCACGACATCGACGAGACTCGCCTCCGGACCTCGGAGATCGTCGCCAACAGAATCGCCGAGACACAACAACTCTCCATGACCGTCGACGCAACGACAGACCGCCGCCGGGCCCTCGAGGGAGCCGACTATGTGATCACGATGTTCCAGGTCGGCGGCTACAAGCCCTCGACCGTGATCGATTTCGAGATCCCCGAGCGCTATGGACTGCAACAAACGATCGCCGACACGCTTGGCGTGGGCGGCATCATGCGGGGCCTCCGCACCGTGCCAGTGCTCCTCGACGTCGCTGCCGACATCGCCGAAGTCGCTCCAAATGCCCTGTTGCTGAACTACGCCAACCCGATGGCAATCAACATGTGGGGGCTGGCCGAGATGGGTGCCCACCCCGGCTTCGGGTTGTGCCACAGCATCACCCTCACCGCACAGGAGCTGGCAGAAGACCTAGGGGTTCCATTCGCGGAGCTCGACTACATCGCCGCAGGTATCAACCACATGGCCTTCTATCTGAAGCTCGAACACGACGGCCACGATCTCTACCCGCGGCTCAAGACGCTGTTCAGCGACCCGGCTGATGCTCCGTTGCGAGGAAGACGAAAGCAGCCAGATGCGGTGCGGTACGAAATGATGCGTCGGTTCGGTTACTTCGTTGCCGAGTCGTCCGAGCACTTCGCCGAATACACACCTTGGTTCATCAAACGCGACCGTCCCGACCTACTCGAGACGTTCAGCGTTCCGGTTCGGGAGTACATCCGTCGGTGTGAGGCACAGAACGCTGAGTGGGATGAGCTGCGTCGGCGATTGGAAGGCGACGCTGCTCAGCAGTTGTCGATCGCCGACAGCGTCGAGTTCGCTCCGCAGATCATCCACAGCATCGAGACCGACACGCCGCGAACCGTCTACACCAACGTCCCGAACGTCGGCCTCATCGACAACATCCCGCAAGGCTGCTCGGTCGAAGTGCCGACGCATGTCGACGGCAGCGGCCTCAGACCCCAACCGATCGGATCGCTGCCGCCACAGCTCGCCGCCTTGATCCGCACGAACGTGAACCCCCAGGAGCTGACCGTCGAGGCACTCAAGACTGGCGACCGTTCCTACGTCTACCAGGCAGCGATGCTCGACCCCCACACGGCGGCCGAGCTCGATCTCGACCAGATCCATTGCCTCATCGATGACCTGCTTGATGCTCACAGCGACTACATCCCAGAACAGCTGCGTTCGTGACAGCAGCAGACGAGAACGACCGCGTTCGCTCACGTGCCGCTGGTACCGACGGCGCTGCCATCGACGGCGCTGGTGATTGCGAGCGAGATCCTCGTGTCGTGCACGGCTTCGGACAGCGAGTACGCCGGCGTCCCGTTCGTGATGTGCTCGGACATCTTCTGCAGGACGGTCGCAATGGCGATCTCGTCGTCAGTCAAGCGATCCGTCGGAAAGGGATTCTCGTAGACCCACTCGTCGCCGAGCAGGTAGCCACGGTGACCGGGTTGCTCGAGATTTCCTTCGAGGCCGGTGTCCCACCGTCGGAGTGTCTGCGCCACCGGCGTGCCGTCGTCGAGCAGGTACGTCACGTCGAGGCCGTCGAGCTCGCCCCTGGTGCCTCGTACCACGAATCTCAGCGAGCGAATCCAGGAGAAATACTGATCGTCGGTCCAGTCGTACGTACCAAGCTGATCGCCGAAGGTGATCCTTGCCATCGTCCGAAGGGACGGCTGCAATCCGCTTCCGACCGGGGGGCCTGCACGGTCGGGTCCCACGGTGATCGGTGACCGATGCGTGTGGGCGGTGACGTGAAACGGCCCGATCCCGGCGCCGAGAGCCGCACGAATGAGCGCGACTCCGTGGTAGCCGTGGGCGACGGAAACATCGGCAGACGTGATCGCACCCAGC
Source organism: uncultured Acidimicrobiales bacterium (assembly GCA_963698395.1). GTDB lineage: Bacteria > Actinomycetota > Acidimicrobiia > Acidimicrobiales > SZUA-35 > JBBQUN01. The sequence continues at coordinate 678,424 of CAVOQQ010000001.1, read as the reverse complement.
CGGCCGGAAGCGATCACCGCCAGTCGTGCCGCCAGCAACGGCTGATGGGCGTACTGCTCGGCAACCTGGATGTCGGCGCCGCCTCGTTCCAGCGACAGCATTCGATCGAGCTCGTCGTCGTTCACCCCGGGAGGCGTCTCGAGCAGAACGGCATGCCCGTTGCCCACCAGCTCGGCACAGACCCCGGCGTTCGCCTCGGCGGGCGTGGCAACCACGACGAAGTCCGGGTCGAAGCCGTCGAGGTCCCGCAGCTCGGTGACCGCAGTGATTCCACGCTCGGCGAGTCGTGCCACCTCGGCCTCACGTCGTACCGCCGCCGCTGCCAGGTCGAACCGATCGGGCAAGGCTTCGATGATCCGGAAGAAGTGTTCGGCCCGCCAGCCGGACCCGACCACGGCGATTCGAGGTCGATGATCAGCCGTCATAGAACCCCGCAGGGTGCAGACCGACCACGGTCCGTTCTCGCTCGGAAACCGCCCGAGCGATGGCATCGGTACTCAGTTGGTTGGCGTTGTCCGTCGTACGAAGGCGCTGCGCGATGTCTCGTCGCCCGTACTGCACCTGCAGGAAGAAGCGGCCGGTGTCATCGGGCCCCGTTGGCATACGGCGGTGCCACACGTCGGAGACGAAGAACACCACGTCGCCCTCGACGCCGATCGGTGCGACCGGTCCATTTCCCTCGTAGGAGATCATGCCGGCGTCGTCGGGCGCAGGCGGCATTCGGCCCGACGTGTGACTGCGAGGGATGAAGCCAGTCGGTCCCGATTCGATCGGACAGTTCTGGAGGAGGATGTGACAGCCGATCATGAAGACGGGGTAGGGAATGCGTTCATCCCATTCGATTCCTTCCGGGCGTGGGACGTGCGGACCGGCATCGATGTGCCACGGGTTCCCCACATCGAACGGGGCCTTCTCTCGTTGCGGGGCGTTGCGCCACACCGTGTTCGACACGACATGGCAATCCTCGCCGAGCAACGGCTCGATGACCTCGAGGATGCCCGGGTGGGCCACGGCTCGCTGCGCCGCCGCCGACCGGTTGAGCGCCTCGTAGCGGAAGTCGGCGTAGTCCTCCTCTGTCGACCCTGGCAGCCGGACGTCTGGTCGCGTCGACGCGAACAGGTCGGCCATCTCTGTCTTGAGCTCAGCCACTTCGTCCGGCGAGAAGACGGCGGGAACCATCGCGTAGCCGTCGCGTTCGAGTCGAGTGCTCGCCTCGGGCACAGGGTCCGCTCGGATACCGAGGTTTCTGCCCCGCTTGAGGCCGATTCGGGAGATCATGCGCCCAAGTCTCGCACATGGAGGATGGTGCCGAGCCCGGTCGTTCCTGACGAGCGGCCAACGTCGGCGCAGCGGATCAACCCGTACGTCAGATCGTTGGTGTCCGATGCCCGCCGAGGCCTGACCGCCCCCTGACCAGGGTCGGGATTGACCTCCGACCCTGTTGGCGAGGCGCCGTCGTGGCGATGATGAAGCCACGTTCGGGAGGTCTGCGATGTCCGCAACACAGCACCGCTCAGGTGAGATGGAGCACGCGATCGAAGAGGTTGTCGACCGGCGCATCAAGCATGGTGCCAAGAGGGTCGGCTACGTGCTGGCGGCGGTGATCAACGGTGTCATGTTGTGGATCGCGCACCAGCTGCTGGACTGGAAGTGGCCGGAGTTTCTGACGCCGAAGTTCGACGAAATGCTCTCGATCATCACCGTCTCGTTCGTCGCCAGCATCCTCGCCAATCTCCTGTACGCGCAGAACGACGGTTGGCCCATCAAACCGCTGGGCGAACTGGTTACCTCGGCCCTTGGTTTCGTCACCGCACTGCGCTTCTGGCACGTGTTCCCCTTCGAGTTCAGCGGCGATGACCTGTCCTGGATCCTCCGGCTCGTGCTCATCGTCGCGATGGTCGGATCGGCGGTGGGTGCGATCGTTCAGCTGGTGAAACTTGCAGCGGGTGAGCTCGAACCGAGAGAGTCGGCGAAACCTCGTTCGTGAACCGCCATCCGGACGATCTGTTCGACCGCATCCGCACACCACAAGGTGGCGATATCGCTCAGCTGCTCGCCACCGAACTCGATCCGTTCGCCGGTGCGGCGCTCTGGTGCGCCTGGCAGATCGACGTCAAACCGGTCACGCCCGACTCGGTCGAACCCGAACTGCTTCCAGCTGATGTCACCGTCGCAGCGACTGCAGAGCCACCCGGTGAGGATGCAGTACTCTCCCCGACGTGGGCTCTCTATCGTCTTTCTGGAAGGCGGTCGTGGCTTTCGGCGAAGCGCTTGGTTCGGTCGACCTCGCGTTGGTTGCGGTTGCCCTCGCGTTTCACCTGTCCGGCCTGCTCCTTCGATCCGTTGCCTGGCGCAACATCATCAGGACTGGATCGGGCGGCGCCGAAACTTCACTCGGCGCAGTGACAGGTGGCCTTCTGGCCGGGGTCGGGCTCAACGGCGTTGTGCCCGCACGTGGCGGAGACGCACTGAAGCTCTTCGTGATCCACAGGCGCCTCCCACACACCACCTACCCAATGCTGGCGTCGACGCTGATAGCCGAAACCTTGTTCAACGCAGTAATGGCAATGCTCCTGATGCTCTGGGCCTGGCAAACGGAGCGGCTACCGTCCGCACCCGAGCTACCCGGCCTATCGGCGTTCGAGATCTCGTGGGCAGCCCGACACCCCACCGTGGCTGCGAGCACGATCATTCTGCTATCCGGTGTCACCGTGGCACTTGCACTGGTCCACCGAGCCGGCCTGAAGAACAGATGGCATCAGATCGAGGATGGGATTCGTATCCTGCGGAGCCCGCGAGCGTATGGACGGTCGGTCGTCACGTACCAGGCAGGCGCATGGATCGCTCGCGTGATCACGGCTTGGTTCTTCCTGGACGCCTTTCGCATCGAGCCGAGCGTACCGAACGCTCTGATGGTGGTCCTGGTCCAAGGTGTCGGCACGGTTCTGATCGTGACACCTGGTGGAGTCGGACCAAAACAGGCGCTCATCGTCGTTCTTCTCGCTGGAGAGGCTCCCCGCTCGACCATCCTCGCGTTCAGCGCCGGGATGGAAGTCACAATCGTCGCATTCCAGCTCGCCGTCGGGATCCTGGCGGCGTCGAAGATGATGGGTGGTTTCCGCATCCGCGATGCAATCGCCGGCGCTCGCCAAGAGCGGATCGAAGCCGAGCGTTCTCCAGGTCCCGCCGCCCGCTGAACTTCCCCACCCGTTGGAATCGCTCGCTCGCTCGGGTCTGGGAACGGAGCGGTTGCTCAGGCGCAGGCGGACTGGACCTCTTCGTCGCCGGGGACGTAACGCTGCCATTCGTCGGACGCGAAATCTCGGCCGACGATGTCGCAGGCACGCTCCACCCACCGCTGGGGGTCGAGTGGGATCTCGAGCAACCGACCCGAGGTGAAGACCCAGATCGAGTCGCTGGATTCGTCGTACCAGGAGGGGGACGACAACAACGCACCGACCGTGCCATTCCAGACGAGACCGGGAGGTTCCGCGCGATTCACCGGGCCTCTCGCTGGGCTCATCACCAAGGCCATCCCCGACCTCGCCGAATCACGCGAGCTGCCCGCCGACAGCCGCAAGACCGCCGCCGAAACCACCGAGCAGCCACGAGCACCATCGTCGTCGCGTACCGGCCACGGCCCGCCGCCGCCGACACCAACCCGATCCTTGACCTCGACACATTCAACGCCTTCAGCGCCACCCTCGACCAGCGCTGTCACCCCGACGATCGACCCGGCGCACATCGTCGGCAGCTACCGGGTCTTCGACTGGCCCGAACCGCCAACCCGGCACCGAACCGTCGAACGGGCGACAGCTCGGCGAGCCTGGTCCTTGGTCTCGAACGTTGTCTCGACAACAGCTCGTGCTCGAGGGCCGAGTTCCAGCGCTCAGACACGGCGTTGTCCAACGCGGATCCGACCCGGCCCATCGACTGGGTCACGCCGAGACTGTCACACGCTTTGGTGAACAGGTCGCCGACGAACTCGCCGCCTTTGCCGGAGTGAAAGGTCACCCCGGTCACGTCGCCGCCGCGCGCCGCTGCGGCCATCAGCAGCGCGGCCCTGGCGACTGCGGAGTCGTGGTGCTCGGACATCGCGAATCCGGGCAGGCGCCGGGATGGCGAACTGCTCCCAATTGGAAGACATCAAGAACCACAAGGGCGAACCATCGGCCGAGACGCGGGTCGGGATCGAGCAGGACCTCGACCTCGGGCAGTTGAACTTCGGCCTGCGGACCGAAGCCGGCTTGTCGCAGCGGGAGCTGGCGGAACGGATGGGGACGACCCAGTCAGTGATCTCCCGTCTCGAGGAAGGCGGGGCCGCTCGGAACCGCATTGACACCCTCGGTCGGACCGACGCGATGTCGTGCCGCACAAGACCCAAGACATCGAGCCACTGGCCGCCAAACTCGCCACACTGATCCCGACACCCTCACCGAAACCCGGTCATGCCGGCTCGAGACCGGGCGCCCACGTGGGTGCCAAACTCCTTGGTACTGGCCGGTCTGAGCCCGATTGACCGGACAGCAACGTGGACGAAACCCCTGGTTCTCGGACTGCACGCTTTTCGCACGATCTCGGACCAACTGCGTTGGTGGCGCCGGTGACCAGCTCATGAGCAGTGTCCCCGCCTACAGGCCTGCGTACCAGTCGTAGCTGCGCTCGGCCCAATAGTCGGCGGGCCGCTCCCGGGTGTAGCGGACGACGCCGATGCGCTTGAGGCACTTGATGCCGTACTTGTTGGGGGTCGCCAGCCGCAGTGGAGCGCCATGCACCTGGGTCAGCGGATCGCCGCCCTGACGGAGGGCCAACATCGTCTGGGGATGCAGTGCCGAGGGCATGTCCCATCCCACGTAGTAGAGGCCGTCAGGGGTCTCGAAGCCGACGTACGGCACGTCGCCGACCTGGTCGGCATAGCGAGCATGAAACGCCGAGAACCGTGGGCCGCCCCAATGCACGATGCTCGACCAGCCTTCGATGCATTTGTGTTCGATGACCATGTCGTGCTGTGGGAGCGCCTCGAAGGTGGTGACGTCGAGTTCGTCGAGCAGCTCCCCATCGGGACCTTCGACTCGGACCGTCCAGTTGTCGAGATCGATCTCGTTGCGGATGCCGATCTCCCCATTCACCTGGATCGGTGTCGCCTTCGACAACGGATACTCCGGTGCCAGTCGTCCCGCTGGCAGGGAAGTCCACAGCGCTTCGTTGAACTCGAGCGTCTCGCGCAGAGGCCGGGGGATGCCGTCGGCGACGGGGCTGTCCTGAAGCCGCCGCCATCCGAGGAATGCCACGCCGACACCGGCGGCCCCGGTGAGGAACGAGCGGCGCGAGCGGCGCCTGAACTCGGCGAGCGGAATGGTCGGCGCCGCTTCGAATGATGCCTGCAACCGTCGTTCCCGGTCGTCATCCCATGGGTGCTTGCGGTCGCTCATCGCGCCACCTCCTCGAGTTGCTGCTCGGTGACATCGGTGTTCCCGGGCGCCACGATCGAATAGCCGGTGACCATCGATCGGAAGTTGTTCCAACCGGAACGAAGCACCTGTAGCACGTGGACGACGAAGAACAGCATGAGTCCGATCGTCATCGAGAAGTGGACGAGGCGAGCACCCTGGTAGCCGCCGAAAAGCAGTGGCAGCGGGTGGAGCTGGGTCGGCTTGTAGATGGCGAACCCGCTCACGACGATGATCAGCGTCATCACCAGCACCGCGGTGTAGGCAATGCGCTGTGCGGCGTTGTACTTGCCCTGCGGGGGTGCGCTCGACGTGAGGCGCAGATCGTGCAAGACGACGTCCTTGGCCTCCCCCACGGAACGGCGGTCTGGCAGGATGTGGCGCCATTCTCGCGTCACCAACAGATAGGCCGCATAGATCGCGCCGTTGATCACGAACAGCCAGCCGAAGGCGAAGTGGAACGCCATGCCACGAGCGAGGCGCCGTCCGAGGCCGAAGGTCTCGTAGACCCCGTCGGGGAAGAAGGCGAACCACTGCCAGCTCCCGATGCCCAGTGCGTACACGTCCTCGGCCCAGTAGATGCGGAGCCCACTCCAGATCATGATCGCGAGGAGCGGGAAGTTGATCCAGTGGAGCCAGCGGATGGCTCGGGGATGGACGAGCCGAGCGATGAGCTCGTCGGTGGGCGGGTTCGTTGATCTCATGGTCCTGGCTGACTCCTGTCCGAGTGGCGTTGCGATCGGATCGGCGGCGGCATCGTTCGGTCCGATGCCGCCGCCGACGCGGCTGGATCAGGCCGGAGGCAAGACGGTGTCGATCACGTGGATCACGCCGTTCGTGGCGAAGATGTCGGCCTCGAGGATTGCAGCTCCCCCGATCGTGATCGTGTCGCCGTCGACGGTCACGGGAAGCTCGGTGCCCGCAAGGCTGACGAAGGGATTGTCCACCATTCCCGCCACCATGCCCGAGTCGTCGGCAGCCTCGACCACGTGGCCCTGCAACAGCGTCGAGAGGAAGGTGGTGTCGGCGAGTGCATCCTCGACCGACATCCCCATCTCGCCCAGATAGTCGAGGAATGCGTCGTCGTTCGGGGCGAAGATCGTGAAGGGCCCGCCATCGGCGAGTGTTCCCGCGAGTCCGGCCGCCTCGACGGCGGCGACGAGGGTGGTCAGATCGTCACGGCCGGACGCGATCATCACGATGTCGCCGTCGGCCGCCGCCATCTCGTCCTCGCTCATGTCGTCGGCCATCTCATCGTCGGCCATCTCATCGTCGGCCATCTCATCGTCAGCCATCTCATCGTCAGCCATCTCATCGTCAGCCATCTCATCGTCGGCCGCGGCGACTGTCGTCGCTGATGACTCGGCAGCCGGCTCGCCGGCGGACGTGGCATCATCGCTGCCGCATGCGGCCGCAGCAAGGGCAAGTGCCAGGGCGATCGCAAGGGTGGTGAGTCGTCGTTGCTGCATTGGGTTCTCTCCTCGTTGGGGTTCGGGTTCGATCGTCTCCGGGACTTCTCACGACACGCTCACGGAATTCTCAACAACTGCGAAACGTTGATCGGATGTGCTGTTCGCCACTCGCCATCACCCGTACGCTGCCCGCATGGCAACGACCACCCGCACCATCGAGGTCCTCGTCGTCGACGACGAACCAATGGTCCGCGAAGTGGTGGCCCGCTATCTCACGATCGATGGCATGTCGGTGCACGAGGTCGGCCACGGTGACGATGCACTGGCATGGTTGGCCGATCACCAGCCAGATCTGGTCGTGCTCGACCTCATGCTGCCGGGCTCAGACGGTCTGACGATCCTTCGTCATCTCCGTGCGATCGGCGACATCCCCGTCATCCTGCTCACCGCCAGGGCCGAAGAGATCGATCGCATCATCGGCCTCGAACTCGGTGCCGACGACTACGTCGTCAAGCCGTTCTCACCGCGTGAGCTGGCCGTGCGAGTGCGGAACCTCCTCCGCCGCAGCCACAACTCGAGCCAGCCCGCTCCGGCGGGAAGTGTGCTGGACTTCGGATCCCTTCGTATCGACCCCGGGCGCGCGACGTGTTCCTCGACGATCAACCGATCACGCTGACCCCGAAGGAATTCGACCTTCTCCTGGTGCTGGCGCGATCACCCCGTCAGGTCTTCTCGAGGGGTCAGCTGCTCGAAATGGTCTGGGACTCCTCATCGGACTACCAGGATCCGGCCACCGTCACCGTCCACGTCGGGCGCCTCCGACGAAAACTCGAGATCGAACCCGACCAGCCGCGCTTCATCGTGACGGCCTGGGGCGTCGGCTATCGGTTCGAGCCATGAAACCCTGGACCGAGGTCATCGCCGCCGATCCATGGCGTGCCGTCCTTGCCGGACTGATCGTCCTCGCCCTGACCGTCGCCGCCGGGCTCGGGCTCCGAGCCCTCACCCGCCGTACCCGTTCACTCCATCACCTCGTGCTCGTCATCACGCTGACGGCCTTGGGCGTCGGAGCGATCGCCGCCCTCGCGCTCGGACAACTGATGGTGTTCGAGCCCGACGAGCGCGACGTGGCGCTCGGCATCATCGCCATCACGGCCCTGCTCGCCGTGGTCGTCGCGCTCGTCGCCTCGATGCCCCTCGCCCGCGACGCCCGCCGGGTCGAAGCCACACTTCGACGGATCGAGGCGGGTGATCGGTCGGTGCGCACCGGTGTCGTCCGCTCCGACGAACTGGGGCATGTGGCGCAGGCGCTCGACGAACTGGTGGCTCAGCTCGACGAACTGGAGCAGGAGCGTGCGCGCTTCGATGCCGATCGCAAGGCCATGCTGTCGGCCATCGGCCATGACCTGCGAACCCCACTCGCTGCCCTCCAGGCCGCCGTCGAAGCGTTGGCCGACGGCGTGGCTCCCGACCCGAAGCGCTACGTGCAGTCGATGATCCACGATGTCGAGGCGCTCGGATCACTGATCGAGGATCTCGTGCTCCTATCGAGCCTCGACGCCGGCCGTCACGAATTGATCTTCGAGCCGATCGACATCGCCGAGATCGCCGACGGAGCCGTCGAGGGCCTCACGCCAACGGCGGCCCTGCATGGTGTCGGGCTGCGGACGGATCTGTGCGGCGCAAGTCTGGTCAAGGGAAACGCCAAGGCGATCGGACGGGTGATTCGCAACCTGGTCGAGAACGCGATCCGCCACGCGCCGACGGGCACGACGGTAACCGTGCAAGTCACGACCGACCCCGCCGGATCGGTGGTCCGCGTCATCGACGAAGGACCGGGGTTCGACGTGGCGTTCGTCGCTCACGCGTTCGAACACTTCACCCGAGCCGATGCGAGTCGGACCCGCGCCACGGGTGGAGCGGGTCTCGGGCTCGCCATCGCACGAGGGCTCGTCGAGGCGCATGGTGGACGTATCTGGATCGAGGAAGCGCCAGTGTGTGCGAACGGCGGCGAGGTCGTCTTCGCCCTTCCGACGACGGCGTCGTTCGGCTGATTCGTCGATCGATCCGTCGGGCGAAGCCTTCGTCGCTCGACCGTGCACGAGGGGGCACCGGTTCATTGGACAGCTCGGCGTCTGGCCCCGTTCGATACGAACGGCCGATTGGGCGTCCCATGACATGGTGGGCTTGCAGTCTGCTGTGCCGGAGTTGTTGGACGTGTGAGTGGGTGCCGCGACATCGAAGCCTCTTTGTGTCAAGACCGGTGCGACAGATTTGACACCAGACATGCTGCCACCAGATTTATGAGTCATCACCGAGTGAAGGACCGGACCGTAGCTCTCCGGCAGAGAGCGCCGGCCGCACCACGGTGACACTCAACCTGATCTGTCCCCGTCTTGAAGGTCCTTGGCGAGCTGTCGTCCCGTTTGGTGAAACGACAACGCTGCGGACGGTGAGGGGAAGCCGGACACCTCGCCGCTCGAAGAACGCCGATTTCACCTCGGGATGCCTTCGCTCCGAGCGGCACCCATCGGGCGGACTCGAGATGTCGAGAAGGGCGGGTCGTCGGAACCGCAGTGACTGGCGAACACCCGAGAACGCGAGCGGCAGGCTCGTTCGCTCGGCCTCAACAACCAGTGGCATCACGCAGCGTCTGACATGCGTGCGCACGTCGCGGTGGCTCGAGCTTGGTGATCTGTCGCCGGAACGCGGTACGTGGAATCGTGTGGATGTTGTCGAAGTTGACGACGCAGTCCGTTGGCACGCCGTCGTCGGGAGTCAGCGCCAGCTCGGAGACGAGACCTCGGACAGTTCGCGTGATGGCAGCCACCACGACCGACCCAATGCGGTCAGCAGCCGGGTCTCGGGTCAGCACCAAGACCGGCCGGTCCCCGCCGGGCGTTTCCGCGAACCAGATCTCACCGTGTTGCATCGGCCCAATCCGACCAGTCTTCGGCGAGTCCCCAGTCGGCGATCTGGCCGATGGCGGACTCGTCATCGGTGAGTGGCGTCTCCAACCACTTCTCGGCGTCACGTTCGGACGCAAGCCGCGTGAGGTGACGGTGCAACGCGTCACGAAGCAGTTCTGACTTGTCGATGCCCAGTTGGTCCGCCCAACGCTGGGCAGCGGCCGCCTCGTCGTCATCGACTCTGAAACTGAGCATCGTCATACAACGACTCTACGTCGTATGACGGAGCTCCGCAAGGGTGCTGTTTCGGCCTTCCTGGTCGAATACTTCGCGACTCAACGCGTCCGCCACATGCGCTCCTCGGATTCGGGCGACTTGGTGGTGCGGCGGCGAGTCAGGTCCTCGACCGCGAACCTTCGAAGATGTCGAAGGTCTGAATCGGACGTATCCCGGAGTCCCCGATGTTGCCCCTTGCTACCGCTGACCAGGCAAAACAACCAATCATGTTCCCCGCTGCAAACCGCTCGAACCCTCTGTTCCGGAGAGAAGTTGGGATGAAAGTAGGGATGGATTCGCCTCGGCATCGGCGTCGTTCAGACGAGCCGCCGCAAGAGGCCCAAGCCTCTCGACCGTAGGAGTATGTAGCCAGATACCCCACAGATGGCTGCAATTTCATACATGCCCGACTCTGCCATCGCCGACCTGACCGAGATCGCATTCCGAGCACCACGAGCGACGCTCTGCCGGACAGCTGCCCTCGCTCGCCACCGGCATCTACAACCCGACTCGGTCGATCATCGACACCTACCGGCTCCGCCATCTCTACGGGACCGACCAAGCCCACGAAGCACCGAAGCGATGGCTCCGCCAACCCGGCAACCACCCGAGCGAACTCCTCGCCATGACCAAACACTTCCCCAACGCAGCGCCAATGATCCGAACAACACTCGAAGCCATCCTGTGACCAGCCGACCCGACCGCTCCACTCCCGGCGGTGCGGCCGTACCTCGACCTCCGCAAGCTCGCCACCAACACTCACGGCCCGACCGACGAGCTCCATCAGCGCTACGCCCTCGAAAGCTTCCTCGACCGACTCACACGATCCAGCCACAGCGAGCGCTCCATTCTGAAAGGCGGCGTCCTACTCGCCGCCTACTCCGAACGACGGCCCACCGACCGCCGCCGCCCACAGAGTGTCAAGGGAAGGGCCACCGAGGAAGTGTCCGATGATCGCCCCACAGAATCGCCGGATTGCCGGCGACATCGAGCACGACCGACGTGGCGCCGGCGATGCCTCCCGATGTGCGGTCCGCTCGTCCTCGCGCACTCGGCTACGGTCCCATACCGATGGATCGCAGGCACTTTCTCCAGATCTGCGGCGTGCTCGGCATCGGCACGGCCGTGGCGGGGTGCGCCGGAACCGGACAGGTCGCCGATTCAGCAGCACCGGTCGATGGGGCAGAGGTCGATGGGGCAGAGCGGTCGGACGCCGCGCCATCAGTGCTCATCATCGGAGCGGGCGCCGCCGGGATGTCGGCTGCCTACCTGCTCAGCCAGCAAGGGGTCTCGTTCCGCGTCCTCGAAGCGGCACCGATCCATGGTGGGAGGATCAAGCGCTCGACGGACTTCGTCGATTTCCCGATCCCGCTCGGTGCCGAATGGTTGCACGATGACCCAGAGACGCTGGAAGAGATCGTGAACGACGACGAGGTCGACATCAACACCCGGCTTGCTGCTTACGGCCCCGGCGACACCGTCGGGTATTTCGACGGCGAGCTGACCATCGATGCGCTCGAAGACGCCGACCTCAAGTTCGTCGGATCCACCTGGCTGGACTTCTTCGATGCCTACGTGGTGCCGTCCATCGCCGATCGGATGGTATTCGATACGCAGATCGTGGCCATCGACCACGTCGACGGTGTCGTCCTCACCGACGCTGCCGGCGCACAGCACACCGCCGATGCCGTGATCGTCACGGTTCCGCTGAGCGTGCTGCGAGATTCCGAGATCGACTTCACGCCGGCGCTTCCGTCGGCCAAGATAGAGGCGATCGACAGTGTCGAGGTCTGGGGTGGGATCAAGGTCTTCATCGAGTTCGACGAGCCGTTCTTCCCGACGTTCGTCGAGTTCCCCGACAGCGCAACCGACACCGGCCAGCGCCTTTACTACGACGCCTCGTATGCCCAAGACACCGAAGCCAGCGTGCTCGGGCTCTTCGCTGTTGGGGCACAGGCCGAGCGGTACCAAGTCCTCAAAGGCGACGAGCTGCTCGCCTACGTCCTCGACGAACTCGATGTGATCTTCGACGGTGCGGCGAGTCGGCACTACGTCCAGCACATCGTGCAGGACTGGAGCGAGGAGCCGTTCATCAACCAGGCGTATGTGGCCGACGTTGCCGATTGGCGCGTTGTCGCCATGCTCGGAGAACCGGTGGGCGACCACCTCTTCTTCGCCGGTGAGGGCTACACCGATGGCGAGGACTGGGGATCGGTGCACGTGGCCGCGACCTCGGCGCGGGCGGCGGTCGGTCAGCTGCTCGATCGACTCTGAGGGACCTCGAGCGAATCGTCCGAGGTCGCTCGGCTGTCACGCATGGCAACATGACGTCGAAGATGCCCGAAGCCGACGTTTCCCTGGTCTCGCTACTCGATGCGCAAGCCCGAGATGGCTCGGGAGATCACCAACTGCTGGATCTGCTCGGTTCCTTCGAAGATGTCGAAGGTCTGATTCGGACCTATCTGCTGTTCGCCGATGTTGACCGTTGCGCTCTCTGAGCTGAAAACGTCGTTCTCTGTTGTCTTCTGCAGATCGGTCTCTCAAGTCTTGAAGCGACTCACCGAATCCTCAGGCGTGATCTCGACCAGCGCCGGCTACATCGGTCGACACTCACAACTCATCGACCTCTACATCGACAACCACCGGCCAACGATCGTCGTCCCAGAGATGCCTTGGTACAGCCTCCGGCCGATGCGCGACCAGATCGATCAACTCTGCACCTACGCCAACTCGAGCGGCGTTCGGGTCGCGGTCTCGGCTGACCTTGCCCCGACCTCGTGGCTCCGTGGCGCCATCCCACGCTCACGGTCGCGTACACCGATCGACCGCTCGACCTCTCAGCGGCTGGGTTTGTCCGCGCCGAAGGACGCGTCGATGCGACGGCCGTCGTACGCCACACCGCCGACACCACGTTGTTGGCTGCGTTCGAGCCGTGGCCCCGGATCATCGGCGGTGTTGCGGTGTTGCTCCATCAAAAGCGCCTCTCAATCAATCTCCCACTCAGAGCCACCGGCGACGCAGACTTCGGCCTCACTCCCTACCTCGTGCGCGATCGTGATCGAAGGGAACCTCCTCGCGAGCGACCACGATCGAGTCCGATCGCACGGCTCGGTTGATGAGCAGGGTGCCGTGCCGTGACCGCCCGTGAAGGAAATCTCGAGGAGCGCGCCGGACATCTCGCTCATGTCGAACAGTGGTACGAGGACGGCCACGGCCAACGCCATGCCGACCCCGTACTGGCCGAGCGACAGCGTGAAGCCGAACAACGTCTGTGTCGCCGATTCGTCCCAGAGCTTGCGCAGCCCGGGCAACGCCTTGCCGAGCAGGTCCGCTTCCGAACACGACGTTGATCAACATCCCCGGTAGCGCCTCCCACACCTCGACCGTTGCGGCGCCCCAGAGACCTTCGCTGAGCCGACCCTCGTCCACGACGTTTCCCAGAACCTGCGGACCGAGCAGCAGCGCGAGCAGCCCGGCATGATCGCGTTGGGGATGAACGACGAGCGCAGGAACGGGATACGCCGTCGCAGCGTCGCCGAGCCCAGCACGAGGACCGTCAGGATCAGCAGCGCCAGGCCGACGTCGTCGAGCTCGAACTGCATCATCGGACGTTCACCGGAGCGCTCGCAGCGCTGCGGGCGGCGGTCAGAAGAAGGCGACCGCGATGAGGCTTCCGCTCGCTGCGGTGCTGAGCGACAGCAGGATCACCGGGATGAAGTACGAGTGGTCGATCAGCTTCGTGCCGAGGGTTGTGGTGCCGCTGAGGTCGAAGTTGGCCGCTGCGATCTGGGTTCCGTTGGTCGGGAGGGTGTAGATGCCGGCGAACGAGCCGGCCCACATCCCGGTGATGAGCGCCGGAGCGAGTCCTGCTGCAAGTCCGATCGGCACGATCGTGCGTGTCGCAGTGGACTGGCTCGTCGTCAAGACGCAGACGAGGAAGATCGCCAGGAAGAAGATCCACTGCGCGTCGGCCACCCACTGGCCGACGGTGTCGACGATCTCGTCCTCGTGAGCGCTGATGAACGTGTCGGTCAGCCATGCGAGTCCGAACAGGGCGATCGCTGAGACGATGCCAGCCTTGAAGACCTTCGAGTCGTTGACCACAGCAACCTTGGGTCGGCAGACGATGATCATGACGGCTGCGGCGGTGAACATCAGCAACTGGATCGTGACCGTCATCGAGATCGGCGCCGAGCCGTCGTCGCCATCGATCTGTGGACGCAGGTCGGGGAACAGGCCGAGCACGACGATCAGTACGACCGAACCGAGGAAGATCAGCGCAGCGTTGCGACCCTGCGTGGTCGCCTCGACCGTGATCGAGTCGCCCGTGCCGGGCGGATCGAGCGTGCCCGCCGCGATCCGCTTCTGGTACTCGGGGTCGTCCTCGAGTTCCTTTCCGAGGCGTCGTACCACCAGCGAGGTGAGGAAGATACCGATCACTGCAGCGGGGATGGCGACGGCGAGGATCTGGATGAGGTCGAAGTTGTAGGGCTCGGCTTCGGTGAGCGTCACCATTGCGGCCATGGCCGCCGACACCGGACTACACGCCAAGGCGACACCGGTCGCGACGACCGACAGCGAAAGCGGCCGTGACGGCCGGATCTTGTTGCGGTACGAAACGTCGTAGATGACCGGCATGAGGGGATACAGCACGTTGCTCGTGCCGGCGCCGACGGAGAACAGGAACGCCATCAGGGGTGCGATCAAGGTGATCTGCTTGGGGTGGTTCTCGATCGCTTTCGCAGCGACCGACACCATCCAGTCGATTCCGCCGGAAACCTGCATCAACCCGGCCGTCACCACCACCGAGATGATGATGAGCATCGCATCGACCGGTGCGCTCCCCGGTTCGAGACGGAACACGAACACGAGCACCATGACGCCGACACCACCCCAGATGCCGAGGCCGACTCCGCTCGAGCGGGTACCCATGACGATGGCCGCGAGGACGACCACCGCCTGGATCGCGATCAAGAGTCCGTCCATCAGTTCTCCTCAGTCATTCGAGTTGACAGTCATTCGAGTTGTTCGATCGTTCGAGCGCACTACACGTCGCCTTCTGCGAAGCGTGCTGCGCACGCGGGGTTCATGACCCGGCGGAGCCGAGCATCGGCGATCCGTACGTCGTCGAGGGTCTGGTCGACGAGCGGCTCCCAGGTGTCGTAGTCGGTGTCGTCGACGAGTGCGTCGAGGGTGTTCTCGAGGTCGTCGAGCAGCGCCTCGAGCTCGTCGATCGGGGCCCTGTACCGACTGTCGGCGACCGCTCGGAGCTGCGCGAGCTCGCCGAGCACGACCTCGATCGTCTCGGACGCGTCCGACGCCGTCGCCCCGGTCGGATCGGCGGCGTACACCTCGTCGGCCACCGCCACGTACTCGGCATATGAGACGCACAACGACTGTTCGGACTGATCCGCGCAGCCAGCGAGCAGTCCGGCGATCATGGCCCCAGAGACAGCCCCCGCTCTGAAGTGACGGCGGCGGACGAACCCGTTGGGTGCAGGGTAGGGGGCGAACACGAACGTTAGCTTTACCACAGGCATCCTGATCGCGCATGGGAGCCGAACTGGACGCACCTCGGCGCCATCCGTACGCTTGTCTGGTGGACCGTGCGCACATCGAGTGGATACCCGAGGGGACGTCGTTCGGCGAGAGCGACATCACCTTCTTCGCCGACAAGGCACAGCGGTCACTCGATGATGCGCTCGCTCAGGTCGATCTGATCGTCACGGGCCCGCACGCCTCGGCGGCGTTTCCCGAAGAACTCGCACCCTTCGTCGACGCCCGGTTCACCAAACGTCTGCAGTTCGACTTCACTGACGTGTCGACGAGTCCCATCGCGCGGCGCTGGGCCGAGATCGACCCGCACGTCCTCTACATCGAGGACCCGCATCCCCGTGCCGTGCGCGACGCGAATCGGGAGCGTCCCGACGATTTGCTCGCCGGGCTGAAGGAGGCCTTCGATCGCCTCGAATCGGCCGGCGAGAGCGCCCGACCGTCACTTTCGGGGGTCGATGCGATTCGCCCCGTCACGTTCGGGTATCTGCCCGTGTATCGGCGACCGGTGGACGACTCGGAGTGGAATCGGTTCCACGACGCGCTCGTCACCGCCGGAGCCCTCGGCGTCGACGCCTACGAACACATCCGCGACCGACTGATCGAGCGGGTGATCGAAGCGAAGCTCGCTCGCCTGGCGGCGCTCGACACGGCGACGACGTCGGTCGTCGAGTGGAACTCGGCCACACACCTCGACGTCTTGTCGATCCACGACACGATGAATCACACGGCACGCCCGGACGGGGCGATCTGCCTCGAACGCGAACCGGAGGACCGGCTCCCCAACGTGGTCGCCCTGTCGAATCGCGGCGACCTCGACGGCGAGGTGTCGCCGGAACCTGCCGGAGCCGTGCGCGACCCGGTCGAGGTGCCGACGATGCCCCCGGAGCGGCTGCGATCCATCGCCCGTGCCTATCGACTCGCGTTCGACGCCCACGAGCCCGACGACGTCGCGTTCAACCGGCCCTACCGGGGCGGCTACGAAACCCGCCGGGTCGGCCCACGTCTACGTGAGCTCGAACCACGCTCGATCGTGCGCACCGACGACGGCCCGGTGCGCCGACTCCGTCTCGGCGCGTGGCAGAACGAGTTCCTCCGTGAGTTCCTGCTCGGCGCCGAGTCCGCCGCAGCCCTGATGCAACCCGGACTCGAGTGGACCACGCCGCCCGATGAGCGGGTCGACTGGATCGCACACCGGTTGCGCGCAGCCCACGCCCTCGTCCGCAGTTGGTGACCGGTCACCCGCACCCAGCCTCCACCGACCGAGCGCAATCGCCGAGATGACCACGTCGGAACGTGACCTCGACGGCGTCGCCCGCGAGCGAGATCTGCTCGTCCACATCGGCGAGGCGATGACCATCTCCGGCGAGTCGATCGAAGGAGTTCGCCAACGCCTCATGGCAGTCGCACGGCAACGCGGCATCGACGACGCACAGGTCGTCGTCTTCCCGGCGTCGCTCTGGGTGCAGACGGGCTCGGCCGACGCCACGAGCGTCCAGTTCTCGTCGTTCACGAACCGCGATCTGCGTCTCGATCAGATCGCCGAGCTCTACACCACGATCGACCGGATCGCGTCGCCCGCAGTCCCCGTCGCGGACGCGACCCGCCAGATCGTCGACATCTTGCAGCAGCCGGCGCCGTTCGGCACCGTCGTCCGCGCCATCGGCCTCGGAGTGCTCGCATCCGGTTTCTCCTTGTCCCTCCAACCCAGCGCAGCCGGCGCGCTCGCCGCCTTCGTGCTCGGCGCCTTGGTCGGACTGGTCAAGTCCGTACGGGTGCCGGGCCTGCAAGCGACCGTGCCCGTCGCCGCAGCGTTCCTCGTCGCGCTCATCGTGTTCGGCCTCGCCGAGTGGGTCGAACCGGTCAATCCGCTTCGCGCGCTGATCCCCCCGCTGATCACGCTGCTCCCCGGCGCGGCGCTCACGACCGGGATGCGCGACCTCGCAACCGGCCAGATCGTGAGCGGTTCGAGCCGCCTGATCCAAGGCATCGTGGTGTTGCTCATGCTCGCGGTGGGCGTCGTGTCGGCGGCTGCACTCGTCGGCGTGCCGAGCTTTCAGCTGCTCGACCGGCCCGTCGAGCGGCTCGGAGCCTGGGCACCGTGGGCGGGACTCGTCCTCATCACGGTCGGAACCTGGCTCCACCGCTGTGCACTGCGCTCCTCGCTGCCCTGGATCCTGCTGGTGCTCTGCATCGCCTACGGGGCCCAGCGCCTGGCGGCGGTCGTGTTCGACGCACAGCTGTCCGCGTTCTTCGGCGCACTGGCGATGACACCGGCCACGCTCGCCATCGAACGCCTCCGACGCGGCCCGCCACGCTCGTCACGTATCTCCCGGCCTTCTGGATGCTGGTCCCCGGGGCAGCGGGGCTCATCGGCGTCACCGAGATCGTCGGGACCGACTCCGCGCTCGGCCCGACCGACTTCCTCAAGATGCTCAGCACCATCATCGAGATCTCACTCGGCGTCTTGATCGGTGCCTCGGTCTACCACGCAACGGTCGAGGGTGTGCCCGAGATCGCCCGGACCCTCCCGGACCCGCACCGTGTCGAAAAATGGTGGCATCGGCGGACCCGCCGATAGCCGACACGCTCCGTCCGCCAGGGAGAAATCATCGAGGCGCGTTCGCCGCCGGGCTCCGTCGATGCTCAGCCAGCTCCCGGTGCGCTCAGCAGGGCGGCCCGGGCCTGATTGGCCGTGATCGCGACCGTCTCAGAATTCCGCTCTGGACCGTTCCGTACGATCACCATCGCCAGCACCACGCCGAGGATCGGATCGAGGGCACGCATATCGACGCCAGCCGGCGGCCTCCCGACCCGTCCGGGATCCGGCAAACCTGAGCGGGGTCTTGATGTCGCCCAGCAGGTGTCGAGCCCATGCACAACACCCGCACGGGCTCACGAGCCGCCGCTGACGAAGGGCGCACTACCTCGGCCCCATTGCAGTGCCCGATAATCGCATCGTCGGAACGAGCATATGGCCGGGCAGATCTGGCGTTCCGGTCGACCCTGCATGCCCCGTAACGCGCGGGCAATATCCTGACGAGGCATAGCCCCGGTCGAGCAGCAGCGCATCGAACAGCTCGACTGCGGAGCGAGCTGAAAAAACGTGTCAGCCGTCGAGGACTTCGAATCGATGCGCGAGGCTTCTCGCACTCGTTTCCACCACCAGCCGATGCGATCCGGATGCGGAGGTTCGGCGTCAGGTCCAACATCCACGTCGTGATCTGCGCCCACTCCCTCGCCATCGATTGCACCAACTCGAGTGTCGATGCCGACAACGAGACCGCTCGGCGGCTTCCGGTCTTGGTTGCTTCGACCCGCTTGCGAGTCACGCCTTCGTCGCCCTTGGCGACGATCACCTGCCGGTCGACGATCAGACGATCGCCAACGAGCGCGTCCCAGCGAAGCGCTGCCAGCTCGCTCCGGCGAGCACCCGTTTCGGCCGCCAAGCGCATGGCCAGATGACACCACTCGTTGACCTCGGCCGCCGCTTCGAGGACAGCACGAACGTCAGCATCGGTCATCGCCGACCGCTGGATCCGCTCAGGGCGCTTGATCGGCGCATTCGATGCCGGATTGACACCGATCCATGTCGCTCACCTTGGGCGCCGCCACCTTCTTCGAGCCGATGGGGTCGAGCTTGA
Source organism: uncultured Acidimicrobiales bacterium (assembly GCA_963698395.1). Taxonomy (GTDB): domain Bacteria; phylum Actinomycetota; class Acidimicrobiia; order Acidimicrobiales; family SZUA-35; genus JBBQUN01. Next base: position 659,180 of record CAVOQQ010000001.1, on the reverse strand, counting down.
TCCGGTTCGCCCGCGATCGATACTCACGCACGGTGTAGGCGGCCCAGCCAGCTGCCTTGACCTCCATCCACTCGTCGAGCAGTTCGCTCACGGTATGCGAACCCGGCTGACGCTGTGGCTGCAACGTCAGCTCGGCCGCTTCTCGTTCGGCGTCGCGCTTGGAACCACGGACGGCTTGGAGACCTGCTTCGGCTTCCCCGTCGAATCACGCCCGGCGAAGACCCGGACCTCCCACACCTTCTCGCCCCGCTTGCGAATCGTCGCCAGAGCGCGACGCTAGCGAAACTCCGCCGAGAAAAGTAGGGATGAAAGTAGGGATGGCCGCTGTCAGCGTTCGAGTATCACACATTGCGATGTGGCTTCGAAGATGTCCAGAAGCGACGTTTTCCCTGGTAGAGCTACTCGATGCGCAGCCCGGAGATGGCTCGGGAGATCACGAGCTGCTGGATCTGCTCGGTTCCTTCGAAGATGTCGAAGATCTTCGCATCGCGATGCCAACGCTCGACGGGGTACTCACGGGTGTAGCCGTAGCCGCCCAGGATCTGAATGGCTCGCTCGGTGGTGTGGACCGCCACCCTGCCGGCCTTGAGTTTGGCCATCGAACCCTCGGCGTACTTGAACTGCTTCTGCTTGCCGAGCCAGGCGGCCCGGCGAACGAGCAGGCGTGCCGCGTCGATCTCGGTGGCCATGTCGGCCAGCATGAAGGCGATCGACTGGTTCATGATGATCGGACGACCGAACGCGTGGCGTTCCTTGGCGTAGTCGAGCGAGTATTCATAGGCGGCTCGGGCGATACCGAGTGCCTGGGCGCCGACGGCGGGCCGGGTGGCCTCGAAGGTCTGCATGGCGGCCTGGGAGTTGCCCGACTTGCCCTCGCGAACACGGGCGAGGCGCTCGTCGAGCTTGTCCTTGCCGCCCAGCAGGCAGCGCCCGGGGATGCGACAGTCGTCGAGCACGACCTCGGCGGTGTGCGAGGCACGAATGCCGTGCTTCTTGTACTTCTGCCCCATCGAGAGTCCGGGCGTGTTCGGCGGAATGATGAAGCTGGCGTGACCCTTCGAGCCGAGCTCGGGATCGACGACGGCGACCACAACGTGGATGTTGGCGATACCACCATTGGTGATCCACGCCTTGGTGCCGTTGAGCACCCACTCGTCGGTGGCTTCTTCGTACTTCGCCCGGAGTCGGTAGGCGTTGACGTCGGAACCGGCGTCGGGCTCCGAGGCGCAGAAGGCGCCGATCTTCACGTCGTCGGCGGTGCCATAGCACTGCGGAACCCACTCCATCACCTGTTCGCTCGTTCCGCTCGCCGCAATACCGGCGGCGGCGAGGCCCGAGCCCATGATGGCCATCCCAAGCCCTGCGTCACCCCAGAACAGCTCCTCGAGGGCGACCATCATCGATTGGCCGGTCGGGTCGTTCATCATCATCTCGGCCATGAACTCCCAGCCGTAGAGGCCGATCGATGCGGCCTCCTCGACGAACGACCACGGGAATTCCTCGCGTTCGTCCCACTCCTCGGCCTGGGCCCGCATGACGTCCTCGGCGAAGCCGTGGATCCACTTCTGCAGCTGCACCTGATCTTCATTGAGAGCGAGCGAGAACTCAGCCATTTCGGGCCTCCATTGCCAGTGTGACGAGCGAGAACGATGGGTTGGTTACCCACGGGTAACAAGGATAGGCCACCGGGCATGTCCTGCACAACGCGAAGTTACCCGTCGGTATGACCATCGGCAGATCGGCCCAGCGAATGAGCAGGTGGCGGCATCTCGCCGCCGCGCTAGGTCGGCGGAAGAAGTTTCGCGATCGCCGCCATCACCACGGCCGCGTCGGTCGGGTCGTCCTCGCCGGACAGCTCGAGCGGTGGTCCGACACGCAGCCGCACCGTCGGCCTCGGGAGCCTGGGCTGAGGCGGCCGGCCACGTGGCCACAGCACTTCGGTGCCGGAGAAGGCGACGGGAACGATCACCGCACCGGCTTCACGCGCGATTCGGGCAACACCCGGCCGAGGTGGCCCGACGCCATCGACCCATTGGTCGGGAGGGATGAGACGACCTTCGGGCATCATCGCCACCAGTTCACCTCGCCGCAGGCTCGCGATGGCCTCGGCCTCGGCCTCGGCACGATGTTCCTTCGAGGTGGGAATGCAGCCGATCGAGTGGAGGAACGCCGCCCCCGGCCCCTTCTGCATGAGGTCGCCGCGCAACATGATCCGGCAGGACAAGCCGAACCGGTCGAAGATCGCAAGCGTCGCCACCATGTCGAACAGGCTGCGATGGTTGCCGGCGAAGAGCATCGGCCGGTTCTCCACCAGGCCGAGCGTGTCGGGGAAGTCGAGCTTCGCCACCGCCTTGGCGATCAGGGTCATCGCAGCCGAGCCTCGCATGAAGGCTGCGTGCTTCTCGATCGGTCGGGCGAAGGGGGTCGACGAAGTGTTCATCGCTCCGCACCCTAGAGGAGCGGAGCGGAACGCCGATGTTACGCGGCGAAGGAAGGAACGCCGAAGCGAGCGGAGCGGACCGCGAGAGCTAAGGTCGATACGTGACGCTCACGAACGACGATCGCCCACTCCCCTTCCACCTACGTGGCAACTACGCCCCGGTCTTCGAAGAAGTGACCGAGACGTCACTGGTGGTCGAAGGCCGACTCCCCGACGAGCTCACCGGCCTCTACGTACGCAACGGAGCCAATCCGAAATCGGGCCGCTCGCCGCACTGGTTCGCCGGTGACGGCATGCTGCACGGGGTGCGCCTCGACGCCGGCGAGGCCACCTGGTACCGCAATCGCTGGGTCCGAACCAAACAGCTCGCCGACCCCAAGGCGCGCCACATCGGCGCCGACGGATCGGTCGATCGCACGATCGGCGTCAACAACACCCACGTGATCCGTCACGCAGGCAAGATCCTCTCGCTGGTCGAGTCGAGCTTCCCCTGCGAGATGACCCCCGAACTCGACACCGTCGGGGTCTACGACTTCGACGGGCGTCTCGACACCGCCATGACCGCGCACCCGAAGATCTGCTCGATCACCGGCGAGATGCACTTCTTCGGCTACGGCTTCTTCGCGCCCTACCTCACCTATCACCGGGTGTCGGCCGAGGGCGAGCTCGTTCAGTCAGAGGTCATCGACGTCGCCGGGCCCACGATGATCCACGACTTCTCGATCACCGAACACCACGTCCTCTTCATGGATCTCCCCGTGGTCTTCGACCTCGATCTCGCGATGAAGGGCGGCATGCCGTACCGCTGGGACGACGACTACCAGTCCCGGGTCGGCGTCATGCCGCGTGGTGGCGCCGGCACCGATGTTCGCTGGTTCGACGTCGACCCCTGCTACGTGTTCCACCCCATGAACAGCTTCGAACAGGTCTCCTCCACCGGCGGCACCTCGATCGTGTTCGACACCGCCCGCTACCCCGACCTGTGGCGTGCCGATTCGGCCAAGTTCAACAACGACGCTGCGCTCCACCGCTGGACGCTCGACCTCGACGCCGGCACGGTGAGCGAGCAACCGCTCGATGACCGGCTCATCGAGTTCCCTCGCGTCCACGACGACCTCGTCGGTCTGGTGAATCGCTACGGCTACGCCGTCGCGACCGAGCAGCTCGACGATGGCCCGCCGAAGAGCCAGCTGGTCAAGTACGACCTCGAGACCGGCGCTTCCGAGGTGCACGACTTCGGCGCCGACCAGATCACCGGCGAGGCCGTGTTCATCCCCGCCGACGCCGCCACGTCCGAAGACGAGGGTTGGCTCATGTCGCTCGTCTACGACAAGCCCAGCGACACCAGCAGCCTGGTCGTGCTCGACGCAACGCAGATCACCGACGAGCCGGTGGCGAGCGTCAAGCTGCCGCGCCGGGTGCCATTCGGCTTCCACGGTTCGTGGTTCGCCGACTGAGCAACGACCGGACGATCCGACCCGACGACGGTCCGAGCGGCGCTCGGTCGAGGTCGACCACTCGCTGTCGCGAAGTCGATCAGACGATGACGACGTTGAGCGTGTCCGACGGCGCCGACCGGTTGCCGGCGGCGTCGTAGGCCCGCACGACGAAGTCGTGGCTCCCCGGAGCGAGGCCCGAGACGGTGCCGAAGAGGTCGGCGGTGTCGAGCACCACCGTGTCGCTGACGACGTCGACGATCTCGTACCCGACGACCGCCACGTTGTCGGTGGAACCCACCCAACCGAGGTCGACCGAGTCGACCCCGATGGTGACGACGGCGAGGACGCTTGGTGCCGTGGGTGCCTCGGTGTCGGGCAACGGATCGTTCACGACGGTGACACTGCGGATCCCGGAGCGCCACGACACGTTGCCAGCGGCGTCGACGGCCTTGAGGTAGTACGAGTAGGTACCGTCAGTCAGGCCGGTCAAGGTCAGCGAGGCGGTGGACGACGTGGCGACCACGATGTTCGTCGTCGAGTCGAAGAGCTGGTAGCCCGTGACGGCCACGTTGTCGGTCGATGCGACCCAGTCGAGCACCACGGTGTCGTCGACGTTGGACACCACGTTGGGCGCACCCGGCACGCTGGGGCGGGCGGTGTCGGGCGGTGGTCCGCTCAGCACGGTGACCGAACGGTTGCCCGAGCGCCACGACATGTTGCCTGCAGCATCGAACGCCCGCAGATAGTAGGTGTAGGTGCCATCGGCGAGGCCGGCGAGGGTCAGCGAGGCGGTCGACGAGGTGGCCACCACGGCGTTGGTCGAGACGTCGTGGAGGCGATAGCCCGCAACACCGATGTTGTCGGTCGATGCGGTCCAGTCGAGCGTGACCGTGTCGTTCACGTTGGAGACGACGTTGGGCGCACCCGGCACCGACGGGCGTTCGGTGTCGACCGGAATACCGGTGACGGTGAAGCTGGTGAAACCCGACCGCCACGAGATGTTGCCGGCGGCGTCGTATGCCTTCACGTAGACCGTGTAGGTGGCAGGAGCCAGATTCGTGATGGTGCCCGATTCGGTGAGGGCATCGAGCAGGACGGCATTGGTGGTCGAGTCGTAGACTCGGTAGCCCTCGACCCCGACGGCGTCGGTAGAGGCACCCCAGGTCAGATCGACCGAGTCGACGGCGATGTCGACGACCCTGGCAGAACCGGGTGTGCTTGGTCGGACGAAGTCGAAGCTCGACGTGTCACACAGTCGGGTCATGGCGTGCTGGGCCACGTTGTTCGTGGCGGTCAGGGCCCCGCCGAGCCACAGGCATCCGTTGCCATCGGCCTGGATCGCCCACAGACCGGAGCCCGACGAGTCGACATCGGGGCGGAAGCTCGTGACGTGCTGACCCGTGGTGGCGTCGAAGGCCGACACCCAGGAGTTGGGGGCCTGTGCGAACGGCACGGCGTTGCTCTCGCCGACCGGGGGCGTACCGGCCCAGATCACGCCGGTCGCACTGGCAAGGATGGTGTCTTGCCGGCAGTGACACCCGGCGTAGACCCGGTTGCCGACGAGTTCGAGCACCTGGTAGTCGCCGCGGTACTTCGAGATGTGGAAGGTCTCGAGCGAGAGGTCGGTCTCGTCGAGGACCTGGAGGTAGTACTGGCTACCGGCAACGAAGACCTTGCCGTTCACCGCGAGCACGTCGTAGGCGTACTGGTTGTAGATGCTCGTGGCATTGACCTGGAGCGGCTGGACACCAGTGGTGACGGTGGGCGTTGCGAGGTCGAGGCTGACGAACCCGCCGACCACCGGCGCACCGTTGGCCGACTTGATCGTGCCGACGGCGTAGACCCGACCGGCCGAAGGGCTGACGTCGATCCCCCAGACCGAACCGTTGCCGAGCACCGGACGCCAGGAGGCGTCGTGCGCACCGGTGGTGAGATCGAAACGAGCGATGCGATTGGCGACGTTGCCGCCGGCCGAACTCGAGATGGAGGTGAAACCGCCGGCCACGTAGAGCTGGTTGCCGTCGACGTCGAAGTCGCGCACCAGCTGATAGCCGCCGACTCGACCGCTCCAGCCGGGGTCGACGGCGCCGGTGCTGGGGTCGAGTGCGATGAGGGCGCCCGTTGCGGTGCCGTTGACCGTGGTGAAGTCACCGCCGACGAACAGTCGGCTGCCGTCGGGCGACGCTTCGAGCGCATACACCGCACCGTCGAGGCTGGGAGTGAAGCCGGCGATCCAGTCGCCGGTGGTGGCGTCGAAGGCGGCGAGGCTCGACTGTGACACGGTGGTGACCCCGTTGGTCACCTCGGTGAATCGACCACCGACGTAGAGCGTGTTGCCGATCCGGGCCATGTCGAAGATCGGGGCATCGATGTTGTCGGTTTCGGTGCCGACCTGCAGGCCCGTGACACCCCAGCTCGTGGTTGGCAGCGAAGCCAGTTCGGCCCCCGCCGGCGATGCGGTTGCGACCCCCAAGACCACCGTCCCGAAGACGACCGAGGCCGCCAGCAGGAGTGCAGCGACCCCTGCCCGGCAGGCCGCGCCCGTGTGGTTCGAAACCGATGTGACCATGTTCGCTCCGCCTTGCCCCTGGTGCCCCGCTTGGGCACCTCGACTGCCGATCGTAGCTTCCCGACGGTCGACCGACCCACAGTCGCTCTACCCAACCGGGCGTTGTCAACTGCTCGCCTGCGCCCGGACCGTGCGGTCAGTGACGCACGAGATTGCCGAATCGATGCAGGGTTTCGCTGATCGCCTGCTCGCGGAGATAGTGGAGCATCTCGACTCGCCCGCCCCCGACGACCGGCCCCGAGGCGACATCGATGCCTGCTGCGGTCGCGCCGGCGACGAATCCTTCGTCGACCTGACCAACGACTCGAACCCGGTCGACACCCGACCGGGCGAGTCGGTCGAAGAAGTCGGCCGAGGGTTCCTCCGCCGTGCGGCGTTCGATCACCCTGACGCCGCACCGCATGGACGCGGCTCGCACTCGTTCCCCTTCGATCTCGTTCGCACCGCGGCCGAGCCAGAGACCGACGAACTCGCGCGACCGGTACCGAAACCGATTCGCCTCGCAGAACAGGCCACTCGGATCGTGTTCGACCGAGAACACCTCGGCCCACCAGTGCGCGTCGGTCCGCTTCGCCTCGGCGAGCCATTGCTCGTCTCGTCGGCGATCGTCGACCCATCGGCCGAGCTGGGTCACGTAGTTCGGTCCGCCGGCCTTGGCCCCGGGCCCGATGGCCGAACGCTTCCAGCCGCCGAAGGGTTGACGGCGCACGATGGCCCCGGTGATGTGTCGATTCACGTAGGCATTGCCGACCTCGACCCGGTCGAGCCAGCGATCGACCTCCCGAGGTTCCAAGGTGTGGATGCCACCGGTCAGACCGAAGTCGGTGGCGTTTTGGAGATCGATCGCCTCGTCGAGCGTCGCCGCCGACATGAGGCCGAGCACCGGTCCAAAGCATTCCGTGCGGTGGAACCAGCTCCCCGGTCGAACACCGGTCCGTACGCCGGGCGACCACAGCGTGCCGCGCTCGTCGAGCCGACGGGGCTCGACCAGCCACTCTTCGCCCTCATCGAGCTGGGTGAGCGCACGCAACAACGTGTCGGCGGCCGGGAGGATCAGCGGACCGGTCGTCGTGGTCAGCGTGGTGGATGGACCGACGTCGAGGCTTTGCACGGCGTCGACCAACTGACGCCGGAAGCGTGGTGAGTCGTAGACGTCGCCGACCAGGATCGCGAGCGAGGCCGCCGAGCACTTCTGGCCGCTGTGGCCGAATGCCGAGCGGACCAGATCGGCGACAGCGAGATCGATGTCGGCATGGGGCGTCACGATCAGCGCGTTCTTTCCCGAGGTCTCGGCGAAGATCTCGATCTCGGGTTTCCACGAGCGGAACAGCCGAGCCGTCTCGAGCGAGCCGGTGAGGATCACCCCATCGACGGTGGTGACGAGGCGCTGCCCGACCTCATCGTCAGGGGTGCGGATGAAGGCCAGGGCGCTCTTCGGAACACCGGCAGCCCAGCAGGCTTCCGCGACGATTTCGGCGACCCGGGGGGTCTCGGGCGCCGGCTTGAACGCCACGGCGTTGCCCGCCGCCAGCGCAGCGAGCACACCACCGGCGGGGATGGCCATCGGGAAGTTCCAGGGAGGAATCACCGCCATGACACCGAGCGGTTCGAAGCGCTGCGCTCCGGTGTCGTTCCACTCGTCGGCGCTCGGGTCGAGACAGCGGTCGCCGTACCACCGGGCGAAGTCGATCCCCTCGGAGATCTCGGGGTCGGCCTCGGCCACGGTCTTGCGGCCCTCGTGGATCATGGCGTTGAGGAGATCGCTTCGACGGGCGATGAACTCGTCGGCGACCCGGTAGAGCACCTCGCGACGCTGCTCGGGTTCGATCGCGGCCCACTCGGCCTGCCCGAGGCGGAGCCGCTGCACGACTTCGTCGACCTCGTCGACCGAGGTGGTGATCGGCGTGTGAGAATCGACGAACGGAACGGCAACGGCTGCTGCAGCCCAGGCCCGGTTGGCGGGAAGCGTTGGATCGGTGTCGGGCTCGTTCTCGAATCCTCGTCCTGCCGGCCATGACGCTTCGGGAAGCAGCCGGTTCTGCACCCGGCGGGGCCCGAGTTCGACCGACCACCGCCGAGCGAGTGCCTGTCGGAACCCGTCAGCGGTGCGCTCGAACTCGGGTGTGCCCGGCTGCAGCGTTCCGAGGACGCGCAGGAAGTTGTCGGGGCCGGCGTTCTCCTCCAGCCGGCGGAACAGATAGCTGATGGCGACATCGAAGTCGGCTGGGGCGACCGCCGGTGTGTACAGCAGAAGCCCATTCGCCTCGTCTCGCACCGCTCGCGCCTGTGCCGGAGCCATGCCCTGCAGCATTTCGAACTCGACTCGATCGGCGACGCCACGACCCTGGCTCAGCAAGCGAGCCCACGCAACGTCGAACAAGTTGTGACTGGCAACACCGACGCGAACCGTGCGCAGATGCTCGGTCGTCAACACCCAATCGAGGCACCGCTTGTAGTTTGCATCGGTCTCGGCCTTGGTTTCGTACGGGGTTTGTTCCCAGCCGTGGATGGCCGCATCGACCTTTTCCATCGCCAGATTCGCGCCCTTCACCAAACGGATCTTGATCTGGCCGCCTCCGGCCGCATGCCGACGATCGGACCACGCCACCAGATGCTGCAGCGCACCCAACGCGTCGGGAAGGTAGGCCTGGAGCACGATCCCGGCATCGAGTCGGTGGAACTCGGACTCGTCGAGCAGCTTCGTGAACACGGCAATGGTGAGTTCGAGGTCGTGGTATTCCTCCATGTCGAGGTTCACGAACGTTGCCGGATCCGAGGCGGCGGCTCGACGGAAGAGGCCACGAAGCCGGTCGGCGACGCGCTCCACTCCATCATCGAAGGCCCAGGGATTGATCTGCGATGCGATCGCCGAGACCTTCACCGATACGTAGTCGACATCGGGTTGGTCGAGAAGGTTCGCCGTGCGCTCGAGGCGACGATCGGCCTCGTCCTCACCGAGTACGGCCTCGCCGAGCAGATTGACGTTGAGTGCGTAGCCCTGGGCCCGCCGCTCCGCCAGATGCTTCGCCAGCGGCTTCTGTCTGGCATCGGCGACGAGATGACCGACGATCATCCGCATGCGGCGCCGCGCGATCGGCATCACGATTGCCGGCAGTCGTGGCGCCACCACCGCGCCGACTCGCAACATGGTCCGGTCCAGCGGCGACAGAAAGGCCGGCAGATCGCCTCGCTCGACGAGTGATGCGAGCTGATCGGCGGCCGCCGCATCGTCGTCGGGTCGGGCGACGCGGTCGACGAACCCCATCGTGAACGACACCCCGTCGGGGTCGGCGATGAGTTCGTCGAGCTGACCCGACGTGGCCCGGTCGGCCTTGGTCTCGATGCGCTTCGCCCGATCCAGCCACCGCTCCACCAGTTTGATGGTTGCGTCGGCCAACTCGTCGGCGTCGTTCCGACCTATCTCGGTGTCGACCTGCGCCGGAAACGGGTCGGCAAGGACGTCGGCATCGGAACGGAGCGCGGCGAGATCGGTCATGCCCAACATCATCGTCCGCACGGAACCGTCGGGTCTTGTACGATTTCGGCCCAGATGCCCGACCAATCCGACAACGAGGCCTCGCCCGGCCCGGACTTCGATCTCGCCGACGCCACCGCCATGTTCGGCAGCGATGCCTTCGGACCGGTCCTCCTCGCCCTGTTCGACGAACTGGTGAACGTGATGTTCTGTGCCAAGGGGACCGACGGGCGGTATGTGGCCGTCAACCCGGCGTTCGTCCACCGCTCGGGCCGCAGCTCTCGGCGAGAGGTCGTCGGACGGCGGGCCTCTGACCTGTTCCCTCCCCCGCTCGCCGAACGCTACGAAGAGCAGGATCAACGCATCTTCGAAACCAAGGTGCCGCTCCGAGACGAACTCGAACTCATTCGCCGGCCCGACGGCAGCCACGGCTGGTACCTCACCACCAAGCTGCCGGTCGTTGCCGAAGGACAGATCCGTGGACTGGTCTCGATCAGCCGAGACCTCCAGGCTCCCGACGACAGCGACCTCGGTTCGCTCAGTCGCGTTGTCGAACTCGTACGCGATCGGCTGGCCGACACCCTGCGGGTGGCCGACCTCGCCACTGCGGCCGGCACCTCCGAGGCCCAACTCGAGCGACGGATGAAGCGGGTCTTCGGACTCACGGCGAACCAGTACATCCTCAAGGTGCGAGTCGATCAGGCTCGGCGCCTGCTGCTCACGACCGACACGCCACTGGCCACGGTCGCAGCCGACGTCGGCTTCTACGATCAGGCGAGCTTCACCAAACGGTTCGCCCGCTTGACCGGCCAGACCCCGGCACAGTTCCGCAGCAACAACACCAGCCGTCGCTGAGCCGACCGACGACCAGCCGGCTGGGCCCCTCCGGCTGGGCCTTGCCTCGTCCGACTTTCAGTTCTCCAGGGTGCGGAGTTGCCGGCCGTCGACTCGGAGCCGCATGGCCTCGCCGAGCAGCGGGCGAGCCCGGTCTTCGAAGACCACGCGTCGATCATCGGCCATCGAGGTGATCCGGAACCGGCCGTCGACGAAGACCGCGTCGACCACGACGACCTCGAGTTCGCCATCCGGATCGACCGAGAGCGAGGTCAAGGGAGCGAGGACGATTTCGTCGTCGAACTCCCAGACGTTGGGGTGCCCGAGGAACTCGGCGACGAACCGGGAGACGGGCCGGTGCCACAACGCTTCGGGCTGGCCGCTCTGCACGACGCGGCCCTCACGCATGATGACCACGCGGTCGGCGACGGCGAACGCCTCGGACTGATCGTGCGTGACGTGCAGCGCGCTCGATGCCAACGGAGCCCAGCAGCAATCTCAGGTCTGCGGTGAGTTGTTCTCGAAGCACCCGATCGAGCGAGCCGAGCGGTTCATCGAGCATGAGGAGCGCCGGCGAGGGCGCCAGGGAACGGGCGAGCGCCACCCGTTGCGCTTCACCTCCGGACAGCTGCGACACCGGTCGGTTCTCGTAACCATCGAGTCCGACCATGGCCAACAGTTCCCGGACTCTCGCCCACTGTCGCTCGCCATGGACGCCGGCCATGCGCAGACCGAATGCGATGTTGCCGGCAACGCTCTCGTGAGGAAACAGCGCGTGGTCCTGGAACATGAGGCCAAGGCGGCGCTCATGGGTCGGAAGTCCCGCCAGGTCGACCCCGCCGGCAACGATCCGACCACCGGCGATCGGTTCGAGCCCGGCAACGGCCCGCAGCATCGTGCTCTTGCCGCTGCCGCTGGGACCGAGGATGGCAACCACCTCGCCCGGGTCGACCTCGAGGTCGACCCGATCGAGCGCCGTGAGGTCGCCGTATCGAACACTGAGGCCGTCGATGACCAACGACGGCTCGATGTCTTTCTCGATCATAGGAATCCGGTTCCGCCTTGCCGTGAGCGTTCGAGGAACGCCGCAGTCGCCCCGACCACCGCGCCAATGATGACACTGATGGCCATTGCCTGCCCTCGTAACTCCTCACCGGGCTGCGAGAGGAGACGAAAGACGGCGAGCGGAGCGGTGAAGGATTCGGCCCCGCGCGACACGAACGACGTGGCACCGAACTCGCCGAGCGACACCGCGACGGAGAAGCCGAGGCCGGTCATCAGTCCCGGACGTGCCAACGGCCAGTCGACGAATCGGGCAACTCGAAGCGGGGTGGCGCCCAGCGTTGCTGCCGCTTCGCGCACTCGTCGATCGATGTTGCGCAGAGCGGGAACCACCGCAGCCATGACGAACGGCAGCGCAACGACGGCGTGCGCCAGCGGCAGGAGGAATGGCGAACGACGAAGGTCGAAGGCCCGAAAGGCGAGCAGGTAGCCGAACCCCAACGTTGCCGCCGACACACCGAGCGGGATCAACACGGCTGCCTCCAGGATCTTCCCCACCCTTCGGCCGTCGGCGATGACGCGCGCCGCCGGCACGCCGACCACGGCGGCGACGATCGCTGCACCGATTGCCAGGCGCACCGAATGCCAAAGGGCTCGAGCCGGTGACACCGGCAGGAGCGGCAGCGGCTGCGTGAGCGCTCGGTAGTGGTCGAATCCGTGGTGGTCGCCGACCGACAGCGACTGCTCCACCAAGGCCACCATCGGGCTGAGCACCACCAGGGCGACGACGACCAACACCAGCCCCACGTAGCTCCGCCGTTGCCACGAATCGACGCGAAGCCCCGGGCTCACCCGTCGAGCCTGTGACGCCAGGCTGAGCCGACGCTGCAGTCTGGCCGACGCAATCGACAGCGCGACGACCACGAGCAGCTGGATGAAGGCGAGCACGGCCGCCACGTCGAACTCCTGGCGGAAGATCGCATAGCGGCGGATCTCGGTTTCGATCGTCGCCGTCGCCGGGCCGCCGAGAATCAGGATGATGCCGTAGCTGGTGAAACAGAAGAGGAAGACCACCAGGGAGGCGCCCGCCAGCACCGGAGCGATGCGCGGCAGCGTGACGAGTCGGAACACCGCAACCGGGCCGGCTCCCAGCACCGCCGCAGCCTCCTCCGACGAGCGGTCGAGCGTTGCCCAGTGTCCGCCGACCACCCGAACGACGACGGCCAGATTGAAGAACACATGGGCCGCGATGATGGCAGGCAGTGGGCGATCGAGATCGATACCGGCCGAGTCGAACAGCGCCGACAACGCCGCGGCAACGACCACCGTCGGCAAGACGAAGGGAACGACGGTGAGCACCCGCACGATGTTCCGACCCCGGAAGCGATAGCGAGCGAGTACGTGTGCGATCGGCAGCCCGATGACGACCGTCGCGAACGTCGACAGCAACGCCTGCCAGACGGTGAAGCGCAGCACCCGCCAGGTCGCCGGCCGTCGCAGGATGGTCACGATGTCGTCGAGACCGGCGCCGGCAAGGCTCCGCTCGCCGATGGCGAGCAACGGCCAGACCACCATGGCCAGGAGGAACCCGATCGCGACGGTCGCGGCGGTGACATCCAGCCACCGCCGCGAACCGACGCTTCGAGGCACCGAGGTCATCCGGCGACGATCTCGTTCCACCGCTCGGTCCAGTCCGCCCGACCGGCTTCGATTTCGGCTGGGGTGAGCGTCAGCGGCGCCTCGATCTCGACGGCGTTGTCGGTGAAGACCGTCGGCAGCTCGACGTCGGTGCGGACGGGGCGCACGAACATGTTGAGCGGGATATCGGCCTGGAACGTCTCGCTCAGCATGAAGTCGACCAGCAGAGCCGCCGCCTCCGGATGCTCGGCACCGGCGAGCACACCGGCGAACTCGATCTGTCGAAAGCAGGAATCGACGAGGACCTCGGTGGGGGCGACGTCGATCGGCTCTGAGGCGTAGAGCACCTCGGCAACCGGGCTCGTGGCATACGACGTGACGATCGACCGATCCCCTCCCCCGGCGATGAACTCACCGCTGTACGCCTCGGTCCAACCGGCGGTGATCGACACGCCGCCATCGACCAGGTCCTGCCAGTACGCCTCCCAACCGTCGTCGCCGTAGCGAGCGATCGTGGCCAGCAGGAAGGCAAACCCGGGCGACGACGACTCCGGGTTCTCGGTCACGAAGGCAGCGGCGTTGTCGGGTGTCCGCAGATCGTCGAGCGAAGTCGGCTCGGCGCCTGGCAGCGCATCGGTCCAGTAGTTCACGCAGACATCGCCGACATCGATCGGGGTCACCCGATGTTCGGCGTCGAGTTCGAACTCGTCGGGGACCGATTCGAGGTTCGGCGAGGCATAGGACAGGAACAGCTCGGCATCGAGCCCTCGCTGGAGGAAGGTGTTGTCGATGCCGAACAGCACATCGCCCTCGGGATCACCGGCGGTGAGCACGGCGCGAGCGACGACCTCGCCCGCATCGCCGGCCGACAGCACCTCGACGTTCACCCCGGTCTCCTCGGTGAAGGCGTCGAACAGTCCGTCGGTCACGAGGAACGAGTCGTGGGTGATCAGTCGAACCGTCTGGCCGTCGACATCGGCCTCCGACACCGCAGCCGGGTCGAGGACGACGACGTCGGCCTCGGCGGCATCGCTGTCGCCATCGGAGCCCGATGACGAGCAGGCGGCGAGCGCCAACGACAGTGCCAGTGCGAGGGCCGCCGTCAGACCGACGGGTGAAAACGAACGAGCAGGACGCATGTGAGTCTCCCTTCGCTGGAATTATCCAGAGCAGGTTCTCGGGTCAACAGCGCCGGCTCGTGCCCTGGCTGCCCTCTCAGCCCGACTGACTCGAGCTCCCCGGTTTGTGGTTGTTGGGTGGCATCATAACCAGGTGACGCCGGCCATCAAGCTGCTCGAATCTCGAACGATCGCCCACCGCACCGTGAGCTACGACCACGACCCGACTGCCACCGGCTATGGCACCGAAGCAGCCGAAGTACTCGGTCTCGATCCGTCGGTGGTGTTCAAGACCCTGCTCGCCACCGTCGATGCCGCGCTCGTCGTTGCAGTCGTGCCCGTCACCGGGATGCTCGATCTCAAGGCCCTCGCTCGCGTCGCGGGTGGCAAGAAGGCCGTGATGGCCGACCCGGCGGTTGCCGAACGCTCGACCGGCTACGTGGTCGGCGGCATCAGCCCGCTCGGCCAGCGAAAGCGGCTGGCGACGTTCGTCGACGAGTCGGCACTCACCCTCGACGAGCTGTACGTGAGCGGAGGCCGTCGTGGCCTCGAGATCGCGCTCGCCCCCACCGATCTGATCGCCGTCCTCGACGCCATCACCGGCCCCATCGCCACCGCCTGACTCGAATCCCCTCAGCAACGTCGGCGTGCTGATTGCGGTCAGAGGTGTCAACGCTTCGAATCTGCGGTGGGTCTCGGGGGGATCAGCTGGTGGTCCATGAGTGCTTCGGTCGCTCGGCGCGCCTCGCTGATCGTGTATCGTGCGGAAGCCAGCAGGTCTTCGGCCGATCGAGGGACTGCGGCGAGACCCTGCCGCTGCGCTGCCATGGCCGTGGCCACCGCAACCTCGGGGACGACCTCCCACTCCGACATCGTCGGCAGGAGTCCGTGCTCGAGACCGCGTTCGCGGGCGAACCGAGCGAGCACCTCGGCGGCGGCAAAGCCATCTCGTCGGTGATCGCGCTGGCCTGCACGTCGAGCACGCCACGGAAGATGCCGGGAAAGCCCAGGGAGTTGTTGACCTGGTTCGGGAGGTCGGAGCGCCCGGTTGCCACGACTCGGGCACCGGCGGCGGTCGCCTCCCACGGCCAGATCTCGGGCACGGGATTGGCACAGGCGAACACGATCGCATCGTCAGCCATGGTCGAGACCCACTCGGGCCGGATCGTTTCGGGCCCCGGGGAGGAGAAGGCGATGCAGACGTCGGCATCGACCATCGCCTCGGCTACACCCCCGGTCACCTGGTGAGGATTGGTCTCTTGGCACACTCGCCACTTGTCCGGAAACCCGTCGCAGCGCTCCTCGATGTCGCCTCGACCACGATGCAGGATCCCGCGGCTGTCGCAGGCGATCACCCGAGTGGGATCGATGCCCGCAGCACGCAACAACCGATAGACCGCCATGTTCGCTGCCCCGACACCGATCATCGTGATGTCGAGATCATCGAGACGCTTGCCGACGATCTCCAGGGCGTTCCAGAGCCCCGCAAGCACCACGGTGGCCGTTCCCTGTTGATCGTCGTGCCAGACCGGGATCGGCAAGCTCGCCGCGAAGCCGGTCGAGCACCTCGAAGCACTTGGGTTGTGCGATGTCCTCGAGGTTCACGGCGCCGAACGAAGGGTGCAGTGCCTCGACGACCCGAACGAGCTCGTCGACCGACGAGACATCGACACAGAGCGGGACGGCATCCACTCCGCCGAGGTACTTGAAGAGCAACGCCTTGCCTTCCATCACCGGAAGGCCGGCCTCGGGGCCGATGTCGCCGAGACCGAGTACCCGGGAGCCGTCGGACACGATGGCCACCGAGTTGCCCTTGTTGGTGAGGGAGTAGACCGATGCGGGATCATCGACGATTGCCCGGCTCACGGCGGCCACCCCGGGCGTGTACCAGAGGGCGAAGTCGCCGAGCTCACCGACCGGGCACTTCGGCATCGTCTGTGTCTTGCCCCGGTAGAACGCGTGAAGGCGGATGGCATCGGTCGCCAGCTGATCGCTACCGGCCTGGGAAGTCGAAGTCTGCATACCTGTACCCAACGCCCCTCCGACGCACCCCGACAGAGGCGAAGGTCTGCCGCGAAACGATCACCCGCCCGCACGTTGGGCCAGCAGCGCCGCCAGCAGCGTCTCGATCGCGGTGCCGAGCTCGGCGTCGCACGGGCGGCCGTTGCGATCGGCATCGAGTCGCTCGGGCCCGCCCTCGAGCAGCCAGTAGGCCGCGGCCCGGCGAGCCGACAGCTCGTCACTCGACAGCCCGAGGTCGGCGCAGGTCAGCGCAGGCGAAACGTCACGAGCCGAGTCCAGGAAGGCCTCGATCTCGGACGACGCGAACACCGTTTCGCAGGGGATGCCGTTGCGGTCGGCGTCCATCCGGTCAGGCGATCCCTCGACCAGCCAGTACAGCACAGCGACTTCGAAATCGACGCCCTGGCCGGCCAGATCTCGACAGAACAATCCTGCCGTCAGGCCACTCGAGGTAGTCGAGCCCGGAGCAAGGAAGACGGACTCCCAGGATGGTCGGTCGGGAGCGGTGCCGTCGTCGAGCATCGAGCGCCACTCCTCGTCGGTCAGCCGGGTGTCGCTCCAGAACTCGTGATACGAGTAGACCCCGCCCGCTGCGACCTGGAACGTTCCCTGATCATTGGGCACGAGCACGAAGATCTGGTCGACGAAACCCGTTCCCAGCTCGAGCACCTGAGCGTCGTTTCGCATGAGGTCGGCGACGAGGGCCGAGCGAGCGTCCGGGCCGTCATCGCCGTCGATGTCACTGTCGGAGGTGCGGATCCAGAATCCCTCCAACGTCGAACCGATGGCAGCGAGTCGATCGTTGTCGGCCTCGGCAATGGGTTTCCCTGCGAGCTCGTCCTCGGCGATCTGGCCGAGGAAGGCATAGAGATCGGCGAGATCGATGAGGAGCGTGTCGTACTCGGCAGACAGCTGATCCCGATCGTCGAGTCCGGTCCGCAACAGATCGGTGAGCGAACCCAACCGTCGGAAGACGACCGGATCGGGCTCGACCCAGTGGCGAGGCGGAATCGGTGGCTCGTCACCGCCGCCCTCGGCGACCGCCTGTTTGGCGTAGAGGATCGTGTCGTGCTTGAGCTCGGTGTAGGAACCGAAGCCGGTCTGATGTGCCTTCGCCGTCCAGGCGGTCGTCTGCATGAAATCGGGGAACGCAGCACCGTGCGGCTGCCACGACGGGTCGATGGCGTAGAGCCACGAGTCGTACACGGTCCGGCCCCAGTCGGCGATCGTCCGTGTGGCGATGAGTTCCTGCATGGCCCGGAGCCGGTCGTCGTAGCCGTCGTGGTCGGTCGAGCCCGCCAGATCGAGTTGCTCCCGTGCCCATGTCGAGCCGAAGGCGGCCGCCACATCGAGCGGCGAGGCAGTGTCCCGGCCCTCGACGTTCGGGATCACGAGCTGATCGAGCACATAGGAGTCGATGACGAAGCGGGTACCCATCACGCGGAGCGAAGCCGCCTCCGGATTGATCGCAACGGTTCGCGCCGCTGCCAGTGCGTCGCCGATCCGCTGCACCGTCGCCGGATCGGCGAATGCCATCGGATCACCCCAGCCGGACGGCACCAGGGCCTCGACCATTGCCGCGGCCTCGACCGGCGTGTAGTCGTCGGCCGCTCCGACGAGGAAGGAGGTGGTCTCGTACATGGTCTGCCAATCGGCAACGGCGGCGTCGTCGCTCATCACGACCCGACTGGCCAAGAGCCCGAGTTGCAGGGTCGTGGGCTCCAGCAGGAAGCCGTTGCTCCCCAGCTGTGACATGGCCCGGAAGTAGCGCTCGAGCTCGGCGTTGCGGGTGTAATGACCGCGTGGACGAAACAGCGAGTAGTCGGTCTTCATCGTGAGAAAATCCGATCCGAGGTCGACGCCGATGGTCGGCGAGACCGACACCTGATCGGCGGCGAGCGCCAGGGCCACTTCGGCCTCGGCTTCCGGTTCGATCGAACCGACGTCGAGTTCGAGCAGTGTGGCCACCACCTCGTAGAACGCCGCGACCCGCCGGGCCGGCTCCTCGAGCGCCGTTCCCGCCAGGTCGTCGGCCTGGGCACGGGCCAGCGTCACCCAACGAGGCACCAGCGATTCGAGGATCGGCAACAACTCCCGCTGCTCGGTTTCACGCAACATCTTGTCGAAGCCGAGATGCCACAGGTGATACGCCACGTCGGTCGTCACGAACACCGGATAGCCGTCGTACGCCGCTCCTTCGTAGACGTGGTGGAAGAGGTTGGTCGTCCCCGGGACGACCACGAAGCCGTTGCCCGTCAGCAGGGGTTCGGCGCCGGTCTGCGCCAGGTACTGCTCGATCCAGTCGGCAACGATCACACCGTCGAGACTCGACGGATGGTCGGGGCCGGCATAGCGAGGCTCGTCGCCGAGCAGGGCGACGTCGACGAGTTGGCCGAAGGGCGCGGCACCGTCCATGGACGACACGACCGTCGCCGCGGTCGTCGAGGACGTGGCCGGCGCTGTCTCCGACGTCGACGTGGTCGACTGGTCGGCGCCGTCCTCACTCGACGTGCAGCCGGCGAGAACCAGCAACGAAGCAAGGACCACGGTGACGAACCGTGAGATGGTCGATGGTGGCATGGGACCCTTCCGTGCTGATCGTGTGCCGGTGTCGTTGCGCGTGCCGGTGTCGTTGCGCGTGCCGGTGTCATCGACACAGGGCTGTGTCATCGAGTGTTGCTGTGCCATCGAGTGTGGCCGTACCGGTGATCGCTGATCAGGGGCCAAGGTCACCCGGTCCCGAGCTCCGCAGGACGACCGGCTCGGTGACGCCATCGCCGTCGAGGTCGCCACAGCCCGGCACTCCGCCACCGGCGAGCGAGTCGGCGGTGTCGAAACCGAAGCCGTTCCAGGTCCAGGCTCCGGTGGCGACCGGTGTGGTGTCGTCGAGGGTGTCGTGGAGCAAGGCGATCGACCCGTCGCAGACCTCGAGCGCCGCGATGGGGTCGAGCACCGTGCCGGCCACCCAGCGTTCGCCCAGTTCGTCCGGTCGGTAGACGCCGAGGTGTGCGCTCCGGCCGCGCTGATCGGCCCAGCTCAGGTCGGAGCGCAGTTCGTTGAGCGATGTCTGCTCCGCCGGTCGCCGGAAGGACGCCACCACCTCGTCGAGACCGTCGCCGTTCACATCGCCGAGCGCCGCCGCAACGAGGTCGCCGTGCCGGAAGTCGGTCGGCGCCGTGGCGGTCGTGGGAGCGATCGCGGGAACCCGCACGACGGACCACCAGGCCTGATCGAGCCACGCGGCATCGCCCGGCGGCTGTTGCCACTCGAGGAACTGCACCCGACGATCGCCGTGTTCGGTCAGCGCCACCCGATAGGCGATGACACCATCCGCATCGGCCAGCACCTCGAGGAGAGCGCCGGTGGTTCGATCCGTTCCCACCTGATCGAAGAGGAAGTTGCCGAGCGAGGTCGCAACGACCGTCGGCCGCCGACCATCCAGGACGACGACGGGCTGGATCACGTGGGCGCCGTGGCCCCAGACCACATCGGCCCCAGCCGATGCGGCCTGGCCGGCGATCTCGGTCATGGTCGGGTCGTTCACCGGCAGATACTCCGTGCCGCCGTGGAGCGAGACCACGGTGAGGTCGGTGTCGGCCGCCAGCTCGGCGATCGCCGGCATCCCGGCCGACGCTCGCCACGGCGACACCCCGGCCTCGTTGCCCGCGTCCAAACCGGCGCCGGTCACGTCGAAGGCCAGGAAGCCGATGCGGAGGCCGGCCGCCTCGATCACCTCGGGCACCGCTGCCGCCGGCGGGACGTCGCCGGTGCCGATGCCGATGCCGAGCATTCCGGCGGATTCGACGGCGTCGACGGTGTCGAGAACACCGTCAGCGCCGGCATCGCCGACGTGGTTGTTGGCCAGCGCCACGATGTCGAACCCGGCGTCGGCGAGTACGCCGGCCGCAGACGGATCGGCCTCGAGCGCGTTCGGGTTTTCCGCCAGGTGTGCTCGATCGGTGAGGGGTGACTCCAGGTTGGCCCCGGCGATGTCGGCGTCGGTGAGCAGGTGGCGCACCGGAGCGAAGACCTCGGAACCGTCGGCGGCGATCGCCGACGCGACGCCGCGGCCCACCATCACATCGCCAACCAGCACGACACGAACCGTCGGGCCCGTTCCGGTCATCGTTCCCGTTGCCGTGGTCGCCGCCGTTGCGTCGGGACGCTCGGCGACCGCTCGATCGGGCCCGGCCGGATCGTCGGCGACGCAGCCGAGCAACGCGAGGCACGACACGAGGAGGGCCGTCGGACCCGACCAGAACCCCGGCAACGTGCGCGTTTCGGGGGTCATTTTCGGCCCCGAGACGCGCACGTTGGCGGGGTTTCTAGGCGGGGCGGACGACGGGGCCATCGGCGGAGTCTTCGATGATCCAGCCGTCGGCCGCGAGCTGATCGCGGATCTCGTCGGAACGAGCGAAGTCCTTGGCCTCCCGCGCTGCCTGACGCTCCTCTGCGAGGGCCTGCACCTCGGGTGGCACCTCGGCGCCACCGGTGTTGATCTCGAGCCCGAGGGTGTCGGCGATCAGGAGGGCACCCGCCGACGCCGTGGCCGCCGCCTCGGTGTTGCCGGCGTCGAGCGCCGTGTTGGCCTCACGCACCAGTCGGAACATCTGGTCGACCGCACCCGGGGTGTCCAGGTCGTTGTCCATCACCTCGGTGAACCGCTCGATGGCCGACGGATCGGGGGTTCCAGCGAGATCGGCGGTGCGACGCCCGAAGGCATCGAGTCGTTCGAGCGCCGCTTCGGCGTTGTTGAGCGTGGTGTCGGTGATCTCGATCGGTGAGCGGTAGTGCGACTGCAGCACGAGCAGCCGATAGGCGCGCCGATCGAATTGCGCCGCCAGGTCGAGCAGGTTCTTCACGTTGCCGAGCGACTTCGACATCTTCTCGCCCTCGAGCTCGACGAACCCGTTGTGCATCCAGTGCTTGGCGAAGGGGCGACCGATGGCGACCGCCTGGGCCCGCTCGTTCTCGTGGTGGGGGAAGGCCAGATCGAGTCCGCCGGTGTGCAGATCGAAACCCTCGCCGAGGATGTCGAGACTCATCACCACGCACTCGGTGTGCCAGCCGGGTCGACCATCGCCCCAGGGCGACGGCCACGACGGCTCACCCTCTTTGGCGAACTTCCACAGCGCGAAATCGGCGGGGTGCCTCTTCTCGACGCCGATGACGGCGCGATCGCCGGCCCCGGCAACGAGATCGTCGATGCTCTGATGCGCCAGCAGGCCATAGCCCTCGATGCCTTCGACCGAGAGGTACACCCCGTCGGAGGTGACATAGGCGCGGTCGAGTTCGACCAGATCGGTGATCAGCTGCACCATCTGGTCGACGTAGGCGGTGGCGTGCGGCGTGTGGTCGGGGCGCTGCACGTTGATGAGGTCCATGCCCTCCCACCAGATCCGTTCGCACTTCGTCGGTGATCTCTTCCCACGGACGGCCCTCGTCGGCCGCACGCTGGATGATCTTGTCGTCGATGTCGGTGACGTTGGAGACGAACGTGACCTCGAGCCCGCGGAACGTCAGGTAGCGGCGCAGGATGTCGTAGGACAGCGCCATCCGGCCGTGACCGAGGTGCGGGGGTGCGTAGACGGTGGGGCCGCAGACATAGATCGAGACTTTTCCGGGATCGCGGAGTTCGAGCGGAACCACCGAGCGTCGAGCGGTGTCATAGAGCCTGATCATGCCCCCACCGTACTGGACCTCGACCGCAGCTCATGGAGCATTTCGTCGGGGCATCGACGTCGGACTTTCGTGGTCCGACTCCATGGTCCGAGCCCGGCGGACCCCCACTACCCTTTGGAGGCGATGACCTCCGAGACTGCTCCTCCTGAGACCGGCCTGCCCGAGCTTCCGACGGCCTACCAGCCCGCCGACACCGAGGCGGCCGTGCTCGCGGTGTGGGAAGCCGCCGGTGTCTTCCACGCCGAAGAGCCCGAAGACCCCGACGAGCCCACCTACTCGATCGTCATCCCGCCGCCGAACGTCACTGCTGCGCTGCACCTCGGCCATGCGCTCAACAACACGCTGCAAGACGTGCTCATTCGCTACCACCGGATGCGAGGGCTGCCCACGTTGTGGATGCCTGGCACCGACCACGCCGGTATCGCCACCCAGACCGTGGTCGAGAAGCGGCTCCTGTCGCAAGGCACCAAGCGGCTCGAGATGGGTCGAGACGCCTTCATCGCGAAGACCCAAGAGTGGAAAGACGAGTACGAAGCGGTCATCCTCGGCCAGCTGCGCGAGATGGGTGCATCGTGCGACTTCGATCGCACCCGGTTCACGATGGACGACATGTGCGCGACCGCCGTCCGCCATGCCTTCTTCGAGCTGTTCGCCGACGGTCTGATCTACCGAGGCAAGCGCCTCGTCAACTGGGACCCGGTCACCCGCACGGCGCTGTCCGACGACGAGGTCGAGATGGAAGAAGTCGAAGGCCACATGTGGTACCTCGACTACCCGCTCACCGACGGGTCCGGCCACGTCACCGTGGCCACGACACGACCCGAGACCATGTTCGGCGACACCGCCGTCGCCGTGAACCCCAGCGACCCTCGGGCCGAAGGCCTCCGGGGCAAGACCGTCACGTTGCCGATCGTCGGTCGGGTCATCCCCATCGTCGAAGACGACTACGTGGTCATGGCCGACCCGGAATCCGACGACACCAAGGCCCGCATCGCCACCGGCTTCTTGAAGGTCACGCCGGCGCACGACCCCAACGACTACGAGATCGGCCAACGCCACGACCTGCCGATCGTCAACGTCATGGGCCCTGACGGCTCCATCACCGATCAGTACGGCTGGGAAGATGCCGGCACCGGAGCCGAGCCGTTCCTCGGCCTGAGCCGTGAAGATGCCCGCACGGCGGTGGTTGGCTGGTTCGAAGAGCACGGACTCCTCCGCGAGGTCCGTGACTACTCCCACTCGGTCGGCCATTCCTATCGCAGCCATGTTCCGATCGAGCCGTGGCTGAGCGACCAGTGGTACGTCCGAGTCACCGACGACCGCCTCCGCGGGTCGGCACTGCGGGCCCAGACTCCCGATCAGATCGCCGATCTTCCCGATGACGTCGCCCCTCGGTCCGACGACAACGGCGACGGCCGGCTGCGCTTCTATCCCGAGCGCTACGCCAAGACCTACCAGACGTGGCACGAGAACATCCGCGACTGGTGCATCTCCCGCCAGCTGTGGTGGGGTCACCAGATCCCGGTGTGGAATCGCCTCGTCGCCAACGCCGACCTCGCGCCCGAGCTCACACAGGCGCTCGAGGGTGTCGGCATCGATCAGGCGGTCGCGGTCACGAGCCGGTGGGCCGACGCCGGTGCTGCCCACATCGTTCGACGCGTCACCGACGACGAGGTCGAGGAATCGGTGTGCGTTCCGCCCGAGGCCACCCTGCGTCGTCTCGATCGCGACGACCCCACGCTCGACGAGACCGGTCTGGTGGCCGCCCTCGAGGCCGACGGTTTCGTTCGCGACCCCGACGTCCTCGACACCTGGTTCTCCTCTGGCCTGTGGCCCATGTCGACCATGGCGTGGCCGTGGACCGAAGACTTCCCCGACACCGACGGCCTGCTCGACGCATTCAACCCCACGTCGGTCCTCACCACCGCGCGCGAGATCATCACCCTGTGGGTCAGCCGCATGGTCATGTTCAACCGCTATTTCATGAACGGCCAACTGCCGTTCACCGACGTGTTCATCCACGCCATGATCCAAGATGGTCATGGCCAGAAGATGTCGAAGACCCTCGGCAACGGTGTCGACCCGCGAGACATCATCCACAGTCACGGCGCCGACGCCATGCGCTTCACGCTGGTGCAGATGACCACCGACACCCAAGACGTCCGCATGCCCGTCGACCTGGTCTGTCCCTACACCGGCGAGGCGTTCACGCCGGTCTTCGTCACCACACCGGCCGGCCACACCGTGGCCGCTCCCATCCAGACCTCGCCCGGCGATCCCTCGAAGACGATGGTGTCGGCCTTCGGTGCCGCCACCGGCGCCGCCACGCCGACCGCCGACCAGCCACTGGCCCGCAACACGTCGTCGAAGTTCGACGTCGGCCGCAACTTCGCCAACAAGACCTGGAACGCCACTCGCTTTGCCCTGCGCCGCCTGGCCGACACCACGCCGCCCAGCGAGCCGGTCATCGCCGCCGACACCCGGTTCGTCGACCGCTGGATCCTCGCTCGCCTGGGTGAAACCCTCGACACCGCCGAGGCCGCGCTCGACAACTACCAGTTCAACTTCTTCGTCGACGCGCTCTACGACTTCGTGTGGCGAGACGTCTGCGACCGATACCTCGAAGCGGTCAAGCCGACCATCGACGACGACCCCACCCAGCAGGTCGTGCTCGGTGCGGTGCTCGACTCGGTCCTGCGCCTCCTGCATCCGGTCACGCCATTCGTCACCGAGGCGCTGTGGCCGCACGTGAGCGCAGCCCGTTCCGGATCGATCGTCGGCGTCGACCTCCCGGCCGCCGACATCCTGGCCGGTGCAGCGTGGCCGCAGGTCGCTGCCGACCTGATCGATCGATCGGTGATCGCCGACTTCGAGCGAGCCGATGCCCTCGTTGCCGCCATCCGCTCGCTGCGTTCGAGCCAGGGCGTCAAGCCGAAGCAGCGCATCTCGTTGCACGCACCCGCCGAGGTCATCGAGCTCATCACCACTGCCGGTGGCTATGTCGAAGCGCTCGCCGGAGTTGGCGAGGTCACACCCATCGAGGCCAAGGCGGCGGTCGCCAGCCCGATCGCCTTCGAAGGTCACCAGGTCTTCCTCTCCGGGCTCACCGACGAGATCGATCTCGACGCCGAACGCTCGCGCATCACCAAGGTGATCGAAGCCAAGACGAAGCAGATCGGCGGATTCGAAGGCAAGCTCGACAACGCGGGCTATGTCAACAACGCCAAGCCCGAACTGGTTGCAGAGACCCGCGAGAAGCTCGCCGCCGCCCAGGCCGATCTCGCTGCCGCGCAGAGCGCTCTCGACGCACTGGCCGACGTGTGACCAAGCGCCCCACCGAGACGATCCTGGTCCGCATCTCGGGGCCCGATCAACCCGGTATCACCGCCGGTTTGATGGACGTGCTCGGCATCGCCGACGCCCAGATCCAAGACATCGAGCAGATCCTCATCCGAGGACGTCTGTCGCTCAGCCTCGTCATCACGATCCCCGAAGGCAAGGACCTTCTCAAGGAGCTGCTGCTCTTCGGGTGGGAATACGCCGTCGACGTCGACTTCGATGTCGTCGAGGAGAGCAGCGCTCGCAGGCACCAGGGTCTGATCGTCACGCTGATCGCGCCGCATGTGCATCCCAACGAGTTCGGGGCCGTCGCATCGGTCATCTCGGCCCACCACGGCAACATCGACCGCATCGTGCGGCTCGCCAAATACCCCGTCATGGCCTACGAACTCGTGGTGTCGGGCACCGACCTCGAACCGATTCGTGCCGCCCTGCTCACCGTGGCCAAGGATCTCGTGTGCGATCTCGCGGTGCATCGCGAAGGGCTGGGCCGTCGTGCCGCTCGCCTCGTCGTCCTCGACGTCGACTCCACACTGATCGCCGACGAGGTCATCGAGTTGATCGCCGAGGAGGTCGGTTGTCTCGACGAGGTCGCCGCCATCACCGAGCGGGCCATGCGCGGCGAGATCGATTTCGCCGACTCACTTCGCGAACGAGTTGCACTCCTCGCGGGCCTCGACGCCACCCGCCTCGAAGCGGTGCGTGACCGAGTCATGCTCACCCCCGGCGCACGCACCTTCATCCGCACACTCAAGCGGCTCGGCTATCGCACGGCGATCGTGAGCGGCGGGTTCACGGCCATCACCGACGTCCTCGCCGCCGACCTCGGCATCGACCACGCCCATGCGAACGAACTCGAGATCATCGACGGCGTGCTCACCGGCCGAGTCGTCGGCGACATCGTCGACCGTGCCGCCAAGGCCGACTTCGTTCGCCACATCGCTGCGCTCGAGGGTATCCCGCTCGACCAGGTCGTTGCGGTCGGCGATGGCGCGAACGATCTCGACATGCTCAGCACAGCGGGTCTCGGAATCGCCTTCAACGCCAAGCCCATCGTGGCCGAGCGGGCCGACACCTCGGTCAACGTTCCCTATCTCGATGCCGTGCTGTTCGTCCTCGGCATCAGCCGAGACGAGATCGAGGCGGCCGACGAGGCCGAGGGCCGAGACTCGGGTCGCCCCGACCTCTGAGTACCGCCGACCTCCTCGTGCTCAGGCTTCGACGAGGTGCCAGGTGGCGACGAGGCTCGGTTCACCCGAATCGGTGGTGGCCCGTCCCTCGCGGTGGAGAGCCAGGAGATGCGAGTAGACCGAGTTCGCTGCGGCTCGCCACAGCTGTTTGGTGGTCTCGGCATACATCACCGGCACCATGTCCTTGATCGTGCTCGGACCCTGCTCGAGCGCAGCAACGATCTGCGCTTCCCGGCTCTGACGATGGTCGAGGAACGACTGCACGTAGGTCTTCGGGTCTTCGATGGCGGGGCCGTGAGTCGGCCAGAACCGGTCGTCGTCGCGGTCGAGGAGCTTGCGAAGCGACGCCATGTAGTCGAAGAGATCACCATCAGGCGGTGAGATGACCGAGGTGGCCCAGCCCATCACGTGATCACCGGTGAAGAGCGTCTTCTCCTCGACCAGACCGAAACAGACGTGGTTGGACGTGTGACCGGGCGTGTGCACCACCTCGATGGTCCAACCCCCGGCCTCGCTCGTGATGCGGTCGCCGTCGGCAACGACATGATCGGGAACGAAGTCGGTGTCGGGACCTTCGCGCTTGAGTTCCTCGGGCATGTCGTTCCACATCTTCTCGATCTTCTGTTTCTCCTCGGGGGTGAAGTATTCGTCGAAGCTGACCGCCTCGAGCGGATCGTGCTCGGGCACCGGACCGTGTGGACCGAAACCGTAGGTGGGCGCACCGGTGCGCTCGACCAGCTTTGCCACGCCGGCGGTGTGGTCGGTGTGGGTATGGGTCACCAGGATGTGGGTGATCCGTTCGCCGTCGTCGAGCGCATCGAGAATGGCATCGAGATGGGTGTCGAGGCTGGGCCCCGGATCGATCACGGCCAGCTCGCCTCGTCCGATCAGGTACACGCCGGTGCCCTTGAACGTGAAAGGGTTCGCATTCGGAGCGACGACTCGACGGATGAGGGGCGAGAGCTCGACCACGGCGCCGTAGTCGGGTTCGAAGTCGGTGTTGAAGGCAGGTCCGGCCATGCGGGCGACCCTAGTGGAGACCCAGCCAGAGTCCCCAGCCAGAGTCCCCAGCCCGATCACTGGTCCGTGAGGTTGAGTGATCGGTGCCTGGCCGATGCCACGCTGTAGGCGCCGTACAGCACGAAGCCGACGCCGGTGATCACGACGAGGACCGACCCGAACGAGCTCCGTGCGGCCCGAGCGAGAGATCGATCGAGTCCGCCGGCGGCATCGGACTGTCCGGCGGCACCGGCGTAGACCAGAAACCAACCGACGAGGAGGAACGACACGGCTCGACCGATCTCGCCGACTCGGCCCAGCCACTCCACCACCAGACCTTCGCGCTCGCCCGCTCGGCCCAGTTCGAGGTCGTCATCGAGATCACCGGTGACGGAGCGTCGGCTTCGCCGTGCGGAGACCAGCACCACACCGACACCGGCGCCGACGACGACCAGCCGTCCGACGGGGAATCCGAGGGCCCATGCCGAAAGCCGTTCGACCGTCAACGAACTCTCGGAAGAGAACCCGCGGCGTAGGAGCTCGATCGAGTTGAGGACGAGCGAACCGTAGAACGCGATGCCGATGAGTTTCGAGACTCGCCCGAGCCACGAGTCGAGGTCGGAGCCGCTCAGGCCGACGAGCTGGGCGACCTGCCACAGCGCGAAGATCGCCAGACCGACGGCGAGCAAGGCCAGAAGTGCGGTGCCTCCCGGTGCCTCGGCCACCGCCTCGAGCGCGCCGGCTTGGTCGGCGTCCTCGGGCCGATTGCCGGTACCGAACACGAGCCGAAGCGTGATCACGCCGAGCACGAGGTAGGAGATGCCACGAGCGACCCACCCGACCTGGCCGATGGTCTCGGCCACCTCACTCGGGTCGCGGCGAGCGAGCCAGCTCGGCAGTGCAGCGGCGATGCGTTCGGTATCGATGCGGCCTTGATACCCCCAACGCCACCGAACGAAACCCGACGTTTCGTCGGTGTCGGCGCTGGGTAGCGCCTTCCAGACCAATGTTCACCACCCTTCATCCAGGAGCAGACACATGGGACTCGTACGAAAATCGCTGTCGCTGGCAACACTCGGGCTGGTCAGCGACCGCAGCGCTGCCGAGCGCCTCGAATCGGAGTCGTCGGAACGTGGCGGTGACCAAACCGTCGCCGATGAGATCGAGCACGTTTCGAGGCGGACTCGACGCAAGCTCGCTCGGGCCGAGAAGAAGCAACAGAAGGCCGAGCGGCGGGTGAAGAAGGCCGAGCTCGAGGCCCTCGCCGCCGACAAGAAGGCCAAGCGAGAGAAGCGACGGGCACCGAGGAGCGCCGACTCGGCGATCGTCGACGCGGGCGACGCGGCCGTGGTTGCCGGTCGTCGTGCCAAACGCAAGGCCCGCAAGGCTGCCAAACGGGCGGCCGAGAAGGCCCAAGCCGTCGCCGACCAGGCCGAAGACACCGTCCGCTCCGATGCGGACGCCGCAAAGGAACGATTGAACGGCTGAGAACGGGGCACGGCCGGCTCATGAGTGAAACCGTGAAGACCATCAGTGAAGTCCAAGAGCGCCTCGACGGCGTGCGCACCGCGATGGTGACGAGTTTGGACGAGCGAGGAACGCTGTCCTCTCGGCCCGTCACCCTGCATGAGGTCGATGTCAACGGCGATGTCTGGTTTCTGGTCGACGGGAAGGCGTCGTGGGTCGGCCCCATCGACGCAGCGCCGGTGAACGCCGCCGTCTCCGATTCCGATGTCTGGGCGTCCTTCGCCGGACGAGCCTCGGTCGTGCGCGACGCGACCCGCATCGATCAGCTGACCAAGCGGACCACGAAGGCCTTCTTCGACAAAGACGCCGACCCGGTTGCCCTCTGCGTGGTGACCGATCGAATCGAGTGGTGGACGTCGGACGGGGTCGTGAACACGGCCCTCGAGGTCGCCAAGGCCGCCATGACGGGCGGATCGGCAAACGCCGGCGAGAGCGGGACCATCGAAACCTGACACGACCCCTTGATCGGAGCACCAACCATGAAACACATGTCCACCCAGAGCGAAGGCCTCGAAGCACTCGCCGAGCGAGGCTTCGTCGAACAGATCCGCATGGACGACGCCGGTCGTCTGATCCTGGCAGACGATTCGCTGCCCAGCGACCAGGTGACCGTTGTCGACATCCTTCGCTTCGAAGGAATGTCCAACCCCGACGACGAGGCGATCATCATGGCCATCCGCACCTCCGACGGCCGTTGCGGTGTGCTGACCCTGCCGTACGGCCCCGACGTCTCGGGGCCCCAAGCCGATGCCATCCGGTCGCTCTCTGCTCAGAGACGCTCGAAGACGAAGAAGGCGTGGTGATCGACGCCCTGCGCAACGACGAGCGCTAGCCACACCGAACTCGTGGCGAGCCGCTGGCTCGGCGAACTGCACGGTCGCTCCACCTTCTCGACTTCGGTGCCGACCCTTCCCCGCCTCACTCGTGGGAGGAGTTTGTCGCCGCCGGACCTCCGGGACACCTTTCGCCATGGCATCGGACTGGACCCACGACGGACCACCAGTGCATGGACAGGCGCCCACGGCGCCTCCAGGCCGGGAGGAGATCCTCGTCCGTCATGGTGCTGGCGATCGGGACCCTCGCCGGCGCCGTCTGGTTGGCGGTCGTCGGTGTCGGTGATCAACTCGAGGACTCCAGCAACTGGAACGGCACTCGTGCCGAGGCCAGGGACTGGCTCACGACCGGTCCGTTGGGTCTCTCACCGGACGACGTGGACCACGACGAAGGTCGCATCGGCGACGCGTTGACCTCCGGAGCCGCCACGTTCGGCGCCAGCGGCGCCCGAACCGCAACCGAGGTGTTCGGCTCTTCGGCGCGTTCATTCCGATCGTCGGCGCACTGGTCGCGGTGCCGCTGACCGCCATGACCACGGCGGCGCTGCGAGGATTCGAAGAGGCACAACAGCGCAGTGTGCTCGTCCCCTCGGGCGGTCCCACCACGACCGACACCCGCTGAGCCAGACGATCGGGCGTGTCCTCGTCAACTCGGCTCGGATGGCACCATGTCCCGGCTGCGGCCACGAGACGTCTGCACCTGGACCGCAGGTTCGATCGTGATCGTGTCGAACGGCAGATCGATCTCGTGGGAATCGAGCTCGGATTTCACCGACCGGATCGCCACATCCAGGGCGTAGAGCGCATCGAACTGCTTCGAATCCACCCAGAAACGAGCGACGAGGTCGACCGTCGAGGCACCGAGCTGCGAGACGAACGCGGTCGGCACCGGCTCGTCTCGAACGACGTCGAGCCCCGACAGCGAGTCACACACGATCCGCTGCACCTCGTCGAGCGGTTCGCCATGACCGACGCCGATCACGAAGTCGACACGGCGAACGCCCTGACTCGTCTGCACCCGGATGGCATTCTTGTAGACATCTCGATTCGGAACGACCAGGAGTTGACCGTCGTACTGACGGATCCTGGTCTCGCGGATCGTGATGGCCTCGACCGTTCCCTCGTTGCCGTCGACGGCAATCTGATCGCCGGAGACGAACGGTTGCCGGAAGAGGAGCAACACGCCCGAGAGGGTGTTCTCCAGGATGTCTTGGAAGGCGAATCCCACCGCCACCGAGAAAAATCCGAGGCCGGCGAGGAGGTCGACCGGTTTCACCGATGGGAAGGTGACCGCGATCGCTGCGCCGATCACGACGCCGAGAACGATCCAAGAAGCGAGCTTCGACATCACATCGGCGAAGCTGTCGCTGTTGCGCCGACGAAGGACCACGACCAGGCCGGAACGCAAGAGTCGGGTCAGTGCGTATCCGACGATGACGATGCCCAGTGCCACGCCCAGGCGAGGCAAGGCATTCGCCACATTGTCGATCAGGGAGTCGGCGGAGTCCGAGATCTCTTCGGTCACCTCCTCTGTCGTCTGCTCGGCCCCCAGCGATTGGCGGGGCGAACGAACCGAGGCGAGCAGGAAGAACAGGGGTGTCATCTCTTCGTCATGACCGCTCGCACGATCACCGAAACATCGCCACTCGCTCCCCTCGAGGCCGATGGCGATGCGGCCGAGGACGCGATCGTTGACCGACTGGACAGCGCCGGGTCAGCGACGTCAGATGGTCAGGGGCGTAGGTGCTCCAGCGCCTCGCTGATCCACTCAGGCGGGCGAACCGGTCGCCCGGTGGTGTCGGTCACCGCTGCCGTCACCGAACCGGTGATCATGAGGTCGGTCCCTCGCAGGATGCGCTGCTGCCAGGTGGACGTGGCACGGCTGGTGCGCTCGAGGCTGGTCTCGACCACCAGATGGTCGCCCATCTCGGCTGCCCGCTTGTACTTCACGTTGAGTTCCACGACGACGAACTGGAAGCCGGCCCCACCGACCCGAGGGAGCGAGAGCCCGATGTGGTCGAGCGCCTCCGCCCGAGCGACTTCGAGGTAGCCGACGTAGACCGCATGGTTCACGTGGGCGTAGGGGTCGAGCTCGGCCCAACGAACCGCGATCTCGGTGTGGTGGACCGCCACCTCAGGCGCCGAGATGCAGCACGCCGGGCGACGACGAGTCGTCGGGCAGACGGGTCGTGCCGATGGCGGCAACGACATGGCCGGTGGCCTCGAGCTGGTCGAGCACGGCAGCCTCGTGTTCGGGGTCGACACCGAAGACCAAGCCGCCCGATGTCTGGGCATCGGCGAGCAGGAGCACGGTCAGCTCATCGACATCGCCGGCATCGACCTGCTCGATGAGCGACGCCAGATTGCGCCGTGAGCCACCGGGGATGAAGCCGGCCTCGGCCAGTTCTCGGACCCCCTCGATGAACGGCACCGAGCCGACCGACAGATCGACGTCGACACCCGACTCGAGCGCCGCCCGCCCGAGGTGACCGATGAGGCCGAAGCCGGTGACGTCGGTGCCGCCCGTTGCGCCGTGCGCCAGCGCCACCCGCGAGGCGTCGGCGTTGAGCTTGGTCATCTGTTCGACCCCGGCGGCCACCACGGCGTCGGGAGCCGACCCGGCCTTGAGCGCGGTGGAGATCACACCGATGCCGAGGGGTTTGGTGAGAATGAGGCGCTGGCCGGGGCGAAGGCCGGCGTTGGTGATCAGCCGGTCGGGATGGGCCTCGCCGACCACCGCCAGCCCGAACTTCGGCTCGGGATCGTCGACGGTGTGCCCTCCGACCAGGAAGAAGCCGCCCTCGGCTGCCGCTTCGGCGGCGCCGGCGAGGACATCGCCGAGGAGATCGGGAGAAAGCTCGTCGTTGTTCCAGCCGACGAGGTTGAGAGCGATGAGCGGTCGGCCACCCATGGCGTAGACGTCGGAGACCGCATTGCACGCGGCAATCCGACCCCACGTCGTTGCGTCGTCGACGACCGGGGTGATGAAATCGGCAGTGAACACCAGCGCTCGGTCGGCGTCGAGACGCCACACGGCGGCGTCGTCGCCCGTTGCGGCGTCGACCAGGATTCGTTCATCGGTATTGGGGGTGAGGCGGTCCAGCACGTGGGCCAACTCGCTCGGTGCGAGTTTGCACGCTCAACCGGCGCCGTGGCTGAACTGTGTGAGTCTGCGGACCATGTGGCATCACCCCCTCTCGACGGCCTGGTGTCGTGCCGTGTCGTTCGTCTCGTGTCGTTCGGTGCAGGGTGGCACGTTCGGGCACCGGCGAGACCGGGTCCTGCGCCATTCCTCGTGGCAACGTAGCCTGAACTCCCATGGTGACCAACGGCGCAACGACCAACTCCGGCGAGTCGAGCGATGTTCCCGCCGGCCCGGCCGACCCTCGCGCCACACCGCCGTCGGATCGGCCGACGATCGAACCGATGACGTTCGTTGGTTCCCAGGGCGCTCAGCTGGCCGGGTTGTTGCATCGTCCCCCGGGACCCGCACGAGGCAGTGTGCTGCTCGCTCACTGCTTCACCTGCTCGAAAGACACTCGCACCCTGGTCCGTCTGGCGAAGGGGTTGGCCGACGCCGGCTACGTGGTCCTGCGGTTCGATTTCACCGGCATCGGCGACTCCGACGGCGAGTTCGCAACGAAGACCGTGAGCGGCAACGTGGGCGACCTGGTCCGTGCCGCCACCGCCCTCATCGAGCGCAACCTCGGCCCCTGTGTCCTCATCGGTCACAGCTTGGGTGGGGCCGCCGCGCTCCTCGCTGCCGAGCGGCTGAAGACCGTGACCGCGGTGGTCACGATCGGTGCCCCGAGTTCGGTCGGGCACGTGACCAGGCTGTTCGACACTCACGTCGAGACGTTGCAGACCGAGGGACGAGCAATCGTCACGATCGGTGGACGGTCGTTCGAACTGGCCAGGTCGTTCATCGATGACCTCGACAACCACGACGTGCTCGACGCCGCAGCGAATCTGCAGCGCCCTCTCCTCGTGGTCCACGCCAGAGACGACAGCGTGGTCGATCACGATCAGGCGCTCCAGCTGTTCGCCGCCGCGAGCGAACCCAAGCAGCTGTTGTCGTTGGACCACGGCGACCACCTCCTTGGGCCGATCGATGCCGCCGAACAGGCGCTCTACGGCATCACCGAGTGGCTCGAGAGGGTCGATCCGCGCCGTCGCCGAGCTCGCCGTTGAGATTTTCGGCCTGCCACATTTGTCTCCGCCGGCGCAGGCCATCGCTGGGTCTTCGCAGGTCACCGAGTCGGTTCGGATGGCGCAGCATGGGGAGGCAGGGCAGCGCAAAGCAGATGGGGCGACTACACTTTGGCGTTCGCATCGACTGAGATGATTGCGATCGCCGCGTGACCACCGGCGACGATGATTCGCCAGCCATCGACGAAGACGAACGCCTTCACACCGAGCCCCTCTCACGAGTTCGCCGGAGCCCACCATGTCAACAACCGAGCAGCTGGGATCCCGCAAGCGGCAACGCTCGATTCTCGAGTCGATTCCCGACCCAACAGCGCATTGGGGCTGGTCACAGCTGTTCCTGTGGCTTCTCATCGGGGCGATGCTGGGTGCGGCATTCGTCGCCCAGACCACCAGCTTCGAATACGACTTCTCGCGATTCTTCGACCTCTTCTCCGTCCCCGAGTGCGACCCGGCAACGGCGAACTGCTGACCGAGGAAACCACGACCGGCGAGGGCCGGTTCGGCGACTGATCGCTCCGTTCACCGCCTTCGCGTCGAGAGACCGCCCGCTTAGCGAGGCGAGCCGAGCGCATCGAGCACGTGGGTCACCGAACTCGCTGAGCAAAGCAACTCACGCCCCGGCCGGTCCCGACCCTGTGAGTCGATGAAGACGTGGTCGAGTGCGGTCAGGATGCCCGAGAGTTGCCACCACTCCGGTTGATCGGGTGGATCGAGGAACACCATGGGGAACGGTCCGCCGAAGGTGCGATACGCATTCTGCGCGGCGTCTTGAAAGACCTCTTGCATGGTGCCAGGCCCACCGGGCACGTAGACGATGCCGCCGTCGGCGATCGCCAACAGGCCCGCTTCTCGTTCGGAGTTCGAGAAGTACTTGGCCACATGCGTGGCGAACGGGTTCGACGGCTCGTGGCCATAGAACCAGGTGGGAACGGCCAGCGACTCCTCGAGCCCACCCGCTGCCTCGATACGTTCGACCATGGCCAGGGCCACGCCGATGAACCCGGACGGATCGGTGTCGAAGTGGGCGACCGTCGCCAATTCGTCCACGATGGCATCGACCTCGTCGTCAGGGAGGCGCGCCGTGGCGGCGCCGAGGTTCGCCGCCTCCATCGCACCCGGGCCCCCACCGGTGGTGACGCAATAGCCGGCGGTGGTCAGGGCTCGACCCAGATCGACGACCGAGCGATAGACCACCGACCCGCGCTGCATTGCGTGGCCACCCATGACGCCGACGAGCGTGCGCCCGACGCGAAACTGAGCGAGGGCGAGCGAGATGCCGTGGTCATGAAGTCGCTGGGCGATCTCCTCGGTCGGTTCGAGCAGCGGTCCTCCGGCGATCCGTGCTCGGCGGTAGATCTGCTGGTCGACGGTGCCGGCGAAACCGCCGGCAAACCCCGCATAGAGGTCCCATGCATGGTAGAGACGTTCGGGGGTCGGGTCGTAGGGAAGTCGCCCGATCGCTCGCTGGAGTCGTCGCACGAGATCGTCGACGTTGGCTCGCCACGAAATCGTCGCCGGTGCGCCGCCGCCCATCGTCCTCACTTCGTTGTCTTCGGCCGCCATGCTTCCCCTACTCGCAGCAGAACTCGTAGGCTAGATGGCTCGTGAGTCGATCGAAGTACCGAGTGACGAACTTCTCGACGGTCAGTCGAGTTCGGAGTAGCGGACACCGCTGAGCGCCACCGACTGCTCCCACAATCGGCGCCCGGTGTCTCGGTTCGTGGCGGTGGGGAGCAGGGCCATCTTCTTCGGCGGCCCGAAGGCCTCGCCCGGGAGCGAGGGGCCGAAGTAGTCGCCGCCGGCCACCTCGAGGTCGGTCGCTGCCCGCAGCGTGGACAAGGCGCCGACCGACGCCGGTTGCGTGACGAATCGAGCACCGAAGTCGGTCAGCTTCTGGGCGATCTCGGGGAGAGCGAAGCCGCTCTGGAGATTGGTATGCGAGAGCCCGGGATGCGCGGCGACCGCCATGGTCGTGGCACCGGCCGCCCGGAGGCGGCGATCGAGTTCGGCGGTGAAGACCTGATTGGCAAGCTTCGTGGTGCCGTACACCTTGAATCGCTCGTAGCCGGTCAGCGACGTGGGGTCGTGATCGATCAGCGAGCCGCTGTTGGCGGCCAGGCTCGACACGCTCACCACTCGAGAATCCGGCGTGGCCAGCAGCAACGGCAGCAACAATCCGGCAAGAGCGAAATGGCCGAGGTGGTTGCTTGCGTACTGCAGCTCGATCCCATCGATGCTCATCTGGGGTGGGGTGGCCATGATGCCGGCATTGTTGATGCACAGATCGAGTCGGTCGAAATCGCCGACGAGCCGAGCGGCGGCATCACGAACGGACTCCAGGCTCGCCAGATCGACCGCCACGACCGACACGTTCGCCGAGGGGCCGACCGATGCACGGATCCGTGCTGCCGCCTCGTCGCCCTTCGCCGGTGTGCGCACCGCCAAGATCACCGAGAGGCCGGCGCCGGCAAGCCCCTTTGCGGTGGCAAAGCCGAGCCCGCTGTTGCCACCGGTGACGAGGGCCACGCGGCCGTCAGGCTGATCGGGGATGTCGTTGGTCGACCATCCCCAGCGGGGAAGTGAAGGAAGATTCGGCATGGCGATTCCCGGTTCGTCAGCTCGTCATGCGGCCGGAGCCGATGGTGGAGGCGCGGATGATCAACGACGTCTTGCTCTCGTGATGCTCGACCGGGGTGTCGGCCGATCGCAGGAGATCACGGACGAGGCGCCCGGCGCCGGCCCCGATCTCGTCGACGTCTTGCTTGACCGTGGTGAGGTCGAACAGCTCGGCGATCTCGTTGTCGTCGAAACCGACGACCGCCAGATCTTCCGGGACTCGCAGGCCGCGAGCGCGGGCCTCCACGATGACGCCGATGGCCATGTCGTCCGAAAGAGCGAACACGGCGGTCGGGGGCTCGCTCAACTCCAGAAGCTGTGACGCCGCTTCGCGGCCACCGTCGATCGAGAAGCCGCCGGAGCGCATGAGCTCGTGGTCGACGAACACGCCGAGCTCGGCGAGCGCGCCGAGGAACCCCTGTTCGCGAAGCATCGGCACGCGAAAATTGGAGGCGCCGACCTCGCCGGTGACGATGCCGATGCGCGTGTGGCCGAGTTCGACGAGATGTCGAGCAGCCGTAGCCGACGACTCGCCTTCGTTGAGCACGATCGACGGGAAGTGCCGGGACTGCGAACCGATGGTGACGATTCGGGCCCCGAGGTCGGCGAAGCGCTTCGCCTGCTCCGCCTCGAGCAGGATGTCGACGAGCACCAACGCGTCGCCGCGCTGGTACCAGGCACCGCGACCAGCCATGAACCGCTCTCGATCAGACTGGTCGGTGATCGCGTAGAGCAGCAGATCGATGCCGTCGCCCTTGACCACCGCATCGATACCGGACACCACCTTCGAGAAATACCAGGTGTCGAAGGCGGGAACGGCCACCGCGACCGAGCCCGCATACCCACCGGCGAGCCGCGAGGCCGTCGTGTTCGCCACGTAGTCGAGTTCGTTTGCCACCTTCTGCACGCGCTCACGAGTGGAGGGAGCGACGTTCGGCAACCGGCGGAGCGCACGGCTGACGGTGGCAACCGAGACGCCTGCTGCCGCAGCAACGTCTTCGATCGTGGCTTGCCGATTCACGGGAGCGGGACACCCTCGGCTGCCTGGAGCAGGCTGTAGACATCGGCGCGATCGAGGGACACCGAGAGAGCAGCGCGGTAGCCGGCGAGTCGCGCCGGTGTCTGCGTGCCAACCAGAGCGACTGGTTTGGAGGGGTGGGCCAGCACCCAGGCCAGGGCGATGGTCGAGCGATCGACGCCCTCACGTTCGGCGAGCAAGTCGAGCGTGCTCACGAGCTCCGCGCTGAGTCCCTCACCCGTGGCGAGTGCGCCGCCGGCGAGCGGGCTCCAGGCCAGCGGCGTGGTGCCGGCCTCCATGGCGCGATCGAGGGTTCCGTCGCGCAGTGGATCGGTGTGCAAGAGCGAGAACTGAGGCTGGTCCGTGGCGATGGGGAAATCGAGGTGCGATTGGAGCGCATCGGCCTGGCTCGGCGAGTAGTTCGAGATGCCGACCTCGACGATCTTTCCGGCTTCGCGCAGCGTCATGAGCGTCTCGGCCAACTCGGCCGGGTGGGTGTAGAAGTCGGGCCGATGGATCTGATAGAGATCGATCTGGTCGACGCCCATGCGCCTCAGGCTGTCGTCGCAGGCCTTGGTGATGTAGTCACGGCCGCTGTTGTAGGGCACGGGAGGGAGGATGCCACCTTTGGTTGCGAGCACCATTCGCTCTCGCAGCCCTGGGCTCGCCGCCAGCACCTTCCCGAGGACCTCTTCGTTGAGGCCGAAACCGGTGCCACCCCAATCGAGGCCGTAGACATCGGCCGTGTCGATCAGGTTCATACCGGCTTCGAGCGCCGCCTCGATGATGCCGGTCGCCTCGGCCACCGATGCATGGGTGAAGCGCCAGCAGCCAAAGCCCACCGGACCGACTTCGAAGGAGCCGATGGAGCGCGGGGTGGGATCGAGCAAAGCCATGCCCTTCACCCTACCGATGTCGCTCGTGCTCCAGCAGCCAGGCCTTGGCATCGAGCCCACCGGCGAACCCGGTGAGTGAGCCATCGGCCCCGACCACCCGATGACAGGGAACGATGATCGAAATCGGATTCCGGCCATTGGCAGCGGCAACCGCACGAACGGCCCGTGGCCGGTTGATGCTGCGAGCCTGCTGGCCGTAGCTGGAGGTCACGCCGTAGGGGATCTCACGGAGCGAGGCCCAGACCGACAACTGGAACTCGGTGCCCCTCGGGTCGAGCGTCACATCGAAGTCGGTCCGCTCGCCGACGAAGTACTCCCCCAGCTGATTCTCGACTCGACCGAGCTGGGCCGGTGGGGTGTTGTCGAGCTGCTCGGGGCTGATGCGCACCCGATGGAGTTCGACTTCGAGGTCGGACCACAGCAACGCTGCCAGACCCCGAGAGGTGGCGAGCAGATGGAGCGGCCCGACCGGTGAATCGATGGTCGCGGTCTGATACCTGGTGGTGTCGCGTGCGGTTTTCATCATGGAGCTCCCTGTTCGTTGCCGTTCGTCATGTAGTGCCGCCAGAGGTGGTGCATGGCATAGGAACGCCAGGGCCGCCACGCCTCGGCGGCTCGTTCGAGACCGCCGGCGTCGCCGGCCGGTGCCAGCCCGAGCTCGGCAGCCACTCGGTTGAGCGCGAGGTCGCTCGTGGTGAAGGCGTCAGGATCGGCCAGTCCCCGCAGAGCGACGATCGATGCGGTCCATGGGCCGATGCCCTTGATCGACAGCAACTGGGAGCGGACGAGGGCCCGATCTGCGACCGGCGAGGTGTCGAGCGTGCCATCGGCCAGCGATGTCGCCACACGAACGACGGTGGCCGCACGAGCGGTGGTCAGGCCCAGGTCGGCGGGGTCGGCCTCGGCCCACACGTGCGCCGCAGGAAAGACGGTGGTGACCCCGCCAAGCGGTTCGGCAAGTGCCTCACCCAGCTGCTGGACCAGACGACCGGCCATCGACCGAGCGCTCGCGACCGACACCTGCTGGTGGAGGACCGCTCGGATCGTTGCGTCGTCACCGGAGACATCGCCGGGCGAACGCAGGCCGGGTTGGCGACGGACCAGGCCGGCAAGTCGAGGATCTCGGACGAGTGCCTCGTCGATGATGTTGGGGTCGGCGTCGAGATCGAGCAGGCGACGACCGGCCTGCACCGCCGAGGCCAGGTCGGCAAACGCGTCGAGTCGGAACCGCGCCTGGATCCAGGGTGGACCCGTCTTCGAATCGACGGGTTCGAGTTCCACGACGCCAGGGCCGCCCGGCAACCGAAGACTGCGCCGGAACGTGCGTCCGTCGACCTCCTCGACCCCGTCGATCGCGTGGGCGGCCAACCAGTTCCAGACCTGATCCACGGCGAAGGGTTCTCGAACCGCGAGGCGAAGCGTGATCCAGTTGTCCGCCGCAGCCGCTCGCTTGGCCGTCGTCGAAGAACGCAATTGGGTCGGCGACAGGGCGAAGATCTCGCGCACGGTGTCGTTGAATTGCCGAATGCTCTCGAACCCGGCAGCAAAGGCCACATCGGAAAAGGCGAGGTCGGTGGTTTCGATGAGAATCCGAGCGGTGCGCGCCCGACGAGCCCTGGCCAGGGCCAGCGGCCCGACACCGAGCTCGGACGACAGCAACCGGTGGAGATGCCTGCTGCTCACATGGAGACGACTGGCGAGTCCTCCCACACCCTCACGATCGACGACGCCGTCATCGACGGCTCGAATCGCTCGTGCGACGAGATCATCGCGGCGATTCCACTCGGGTGAGCCGGGCGAGGCGTCGGGGGCACACCGTTTGCAGGCTCGAAAGCCGGCAGCCTGAGCCGAGGCCGGCGTCGGGAAGAACGCCATGTTCGAGCGCTTCGGTCGCACGGGAGTCGGGCAACTCGGCCGGCAATAGATCCCGGTCGAGGTCACGCCGACGATGACCCATCCGTCGAATCGGGCATCACGGCTCTCGACCGCACGCATCCAGGCTTCGAGCGGCGGGTCGACGGCAGACGAGGTCATGGAGACCATCCTGACCGGTCGAGGAGCGAACAACGAGCGGAAATCGGACATCACCGCCAGGCGCGTACGTTCCGTCTCACCTGCTCGGTCGACCGGTCGAACTGCTTGAATGATCGGATGCTGCCACCAATGGTCGACTTCGCTGCCCGCAACACCCCGATCCGCCCGGCCGATCGATTGGGTGCGGCCCTCGGGTTCCCCGCAGGCAAGCTGTGGCTCAAGCGTGACGACCTGACCGGACTCGCCGGCGGCGGCAACAAGGCCAGAAAGCTCGAACTGCTGGTCGGCGATGCAATCGATCAGGGATGCGACATCGCTCGTGACGGCGGGAGCGGCCCAGTCGAATCACGTTCGAGCGACGGGATCCGCAGCACGAGCGTCTGGACTCGACTGTGTCGCCGTGCTTGCCGAGGCCGAACCGAAGACCGTGCCCGAAGGCAACCTCGTGCTCGACGATCTGTTCGGGATCGAGATCGTCTGGACCACGGCAAAGGAACGCCACGATGCCTTTGCCGCAACGGTCGAGCGCCTCCGCGAGGAGGGCCGCCGGCCCTACGCGATTCCCCTCGGCGGCTCGTCGCCGGTCGGCGCGGCCGCCTACGCCACCTGCGCCACCGAGATCCAGCTGGCGCTCGATGCCGCTGGTTCGGATCGTCCGCTCGTCATCACCGCGGTCGGCACCGGGGGAACCCACGCCGGGCTGGCGGTCGGGCTCGGCGACCACTCCCGTGTGCAGGGCTACGACGTTGCTGCGGTCCCGACCGTCGACCTCGACATCCCTCCCCTGGCCGATGCCGTCGCCGACCGTCTCGGCCAATCGCGCCCGATCGGCCAACTCCGTCTCGACCGAAGCCAGGCCGAGGTTCCCTACGGTCGACCAACCGACGCCGTCTTCGAAGCCCTCCGGCTCGTTGCCACCACCGAGGGCATGGTGCTCGACCCCGTGTACTCCGGACGGGCGATGGCCGGCCTCATCGCCGCCGCTGCTCGAGGCGAGTTCGATGACGAGAAGACGGTCGTGTTCGTCCACACCGGCGGCATGCCCGCCCTGTTCACCGCCCGCTACCGCGACCGCTTCCACGTCGGCTGACCCCGGCCGACGCACCAAGGTTCCGGGGCTGCGTCCAATCGCCGCAAAGCTCCGGGTCTTCGTACGCGTGGCAGTACGGAGACCCGGAGCTTCCGCGGTTTCGTACGGTGGCCCGGAAGTTCGAGGACGTCAGTCGCGAGTGACGGCGACGTCGTGGGGGTGGCTTTCGCGGAGGCCGGCACCGGTGATGCGGACGAGGCGGGTGCGTTCACGAAGGTCGGCGAGGTCGCCGGCTCCGGCGTAGCCCATACCCGAGCGGAGACCGCCGACGAGCTGGCTCATGAGTTCGGTGAGGGCGCCCGCGTAGCGCACCCGCGCCTCGACCCCTTCGGGGACGTGCTTGCCCGGCGCCTGGCCGGTGCCATAGCGGTCGGTGGCACGGCCCCGCATCGCGCCGGCGGATCCCATGCCGCGGTAGGTCTTCCACATGGCGCCGTCGACGAGTTCGAGATCGCCCGGCGCTTCGTCGACACCGGCGAGCAAGTTGCCCAGCATCACGGCGTCGGCACCGGCGGCGAAGGCCTTCACGATGTCACCCGATGACACCACACCGCCGTCGGCGATGATCGGCAGTGGCCGATCGACGCCTCGGTGGGACCGTGCGGCCTGGGCGCACTCGTAGATGGCCGTCATCTGCGGCATGCCGGCACCCGACACGATGCGAGTGGTGCAGATGGATCCGGCGCCGACACCGACCTTGACCACGTCGGAGCCGGCCTCGACGAGTGCGTCGACACCCTCGCGCGTCACGACGTTGCCGCCGACCACGATGACCTCTGGCCAGCCTCTCTTGATCGTGCGGATCGCGTCGATCACACCCCGCGTGTGGCCGTGGGCGGTATCGATGACGAGCATGTCGACACCGGCGGCAGCGAGCGCCTCGGCCCGTTCGGCGGTATCGGTGACGCCGACCGCTGCGCCGACACACAGACGACCGTCGGCATCGAGGGTCGCATCCGGCTTTTCGATCCGCTTGTTGATGTCCTTGACCGTGATCAGCCCGGCGAGCCGATTGTCGTCGTCGACGAGGGGGAGCTTCTCGATGCGGTGCTTGTGGAGGATGGCAACGGCCTCGTCGAGGGTGGTGCCCACCGAGGCAGTGACGAGGGGCGCCTTGGTCATGTACTCGGTGACACCACGCTCGTACTCGTCGGCGCCACAGAAACGGATGTCGCGGTTGGTCAGAATCCCGAGCAGGTGATCGTCGGCGTCGCAGATCGGCACGCCCGAGATCTTGTGTCGGTTCATGATGACTTCGGCATCGGCCAACGTGGCATCGGGACCGAGACGGACCGGCGCCGAGATCATCCCCGACTGCGCCTTCTTGACCCGCTCGACCTGCTCGGCCTGTTCCTCGACCGACAGATTGCGATGCAAGATGCCGATGCCGCCTTCACGAGCGATGGCGACGGCGAGGGGGGCTTCGGTGACGGTGTCCATCGCTGCGGACATCAGCGGCACCCGCAGCGTCAGGTCACCCAACTGTGTCGTGGTGTCGACATCGT
Organism: uncultured Acidimicrobiales bacterium; assembly: GCA_963698395.1. Classification (GTDB taxonomy): domain Bacteria; phylum Actinomycetota; class Acidimicrobiia; order Acidimicrobiales; family SZUA-35; genus JBBQUN01. The sequence continues at coordinate 615,705 of CAVOQQ010000001.1, read as the reverse complement.
GCGGAAGGACCTCGCTCCAACCGGGAACGACCAGCAGGTCGTCGAAGGTCAGCGCCTCGGCACCACGGAAGACGGCGTCATTGATGTGCGGCATGGGGTTCCTCGGCTTGGGTCGAAGCGATCGAATCGGTGAACGATGCGGGCGGCCCGGCGGCGAGGGCCGCTTCGATGGCCTCAACGATGGCACGGTGTTCGACCGCATGGACACGCGACTCGAAGGAATCGCGTGTGTCATCGGGCTCGAAAGTGACCGCTTCGCTCACGATCACCGGTCCCACGTCGACCGCAGCATCGGGCACCCAGTGGACCATCACACCCGACTCGGTGATGCGGCCGGCTTCCCACGCGGCAAAGGCCTCGTCGATGGCGTGGGCCCCGGGGAACTGGCCCGGAAGGGCCGGGTGCAGGTTGATCACCGGAAACCGACCGACGAAGGTGGGCGTGAGGATCCGCATCCATCCGGCCAGCACGACCAGATCGGGCTCGTAGGGCGCCACCAGCTCGACGAGCCGGGCGTCGTAGTCGACCCGCTCCTCACCCGGTCGGCGTTCGAGCAGCAGCCCGGGCACGCCATGGTCGGCAGCACGTTCGAGCGCGTAGGCACCGGGGCGGTTGCAGACGACGGCCTCGATCATGGCATCGAGCCGACCGGAAGTGCAGGCCGCCATGATCGCGCCGAGATTGGAGCCGGAGCCGGAGACCAGGACGACGAGTCGTTTGGTGGTCGCCACGGTGCCGGCTTCGGAGCTCAAGAGAGCGTGACCCCGTCGCCATCGACGACCTCACCGAGTACGTAGGTCGGTTCGTCCACCAACGAGCGGAAGGACTCCACGTTCTCCGGGGCGACGATGGCGACCATGCCGATGCCCATGTTGAAGATGCGGTGGGCCTCGACGAGGTCGAGACTGCCGGCCTCCTGCAACCAGGCGAACAGCGGCGGGGTCTCCCATGCCGAGGTGTCGACCGTGGCGCCCAGCCCCTTGGGCAGGCACCGCGGAATGTTGTCGGGAAAACCGCCACCGGTCAGGTGGGCCAACGACTTCACGATCTTGGCCTCGAGCACCTGCGCCAACGGAGCGAGATAGCTGCGGTGGGGAGCGAGCAGCGCCTCGCCCAGCGGCACGTCGGAGCCGGGCACGGGCTTGTCGAACCCGTACGCGGCGCCGAGTCGCCGAGCGAGGGAGTAGCCGTTGGTGTGGAGCCCGTTCGACTCGAGGCCGATGAGCACGTCGCCGACGGCGATGTCGGCCGTTGGCAGCAGTTCGGAACGATCGACGACGCCGACCATGGTGCCGGCAACGTCGACACCCCCAGGCACGATGAGGTCGGGCACCTCGGCGGTCTCACCGCCGAGCAGCACACAGCCGTTGGCCTTGCACGCCGCTGCCATCGAACGAACGACTCGTCCGACGACGTCAGGATCGAGGACACCGGCCGAGATGGTGTCGAGCATGAACAACGGGCGCGCCCCCTGCACGAGCACGTCGTTGACACCGTGGTTCACGATGTCGGCACCGATGCCGTCCCACAGGTCGAGCTCGGCAGCCAGCACGGTCTTGGTACCGCACGTGTCGGTCGAGCTGACGAGCAGCGGCTGGTCCATGCCGAGATTCGCCATGTCGAAGACGCCACCGAAGCTGCCGACGCCGGCAACGACTCGCTCGTTGTGGGTCTCTTTGACCGCCTCGGCGATCTGCTCGATGGCCTCGTCACCGGCGCTGAAACTCACGCCCGCTGCGGCGTAGGCGTCTTGCGCGGTCATCGAGCGACCTCCTCGGTCTCGGCTGCGGCATGTCGCCAACCGATGTCGGAGCGAGCGAACAGCTCGGAGTCGTTGGTGACATCGTTGACCACGGTGTAGGCCTTTCGAAGGGCTTGATCGAGATCGGACCCGAGTCCGACCACGTTGAGAACTCGACCACCCGACGACACGAGGTTGCCGTCGGCGTCGACGGTGGTACCGGCATGCAGGACGCTCACATCGGGATCGTCGACGTGGGTCGAGTCGGGGATGGCGATGCCCTTCACGGGCTGGGCGGGGTAGCCGGCAGCGGCGATGACGACGGTGGCAGCGGTGGTGTTCGGCCGAACCGTCAGCGGTGTCCACTCCTCGCCGTTGGCGGCAGCGGCCATGACCTCGAGCAGGTCGCCGTCGAGCAACGGGAGCAGCGCCTGGGTCTCGGGATCACCGAACCGGCAGTTGTACTCGACCAGGCGTGGGCCGTTGGGGGTCAGCATGATGCCGGCGTAGATGACGCCCACGTACGGTGTGCCCTCCGATGCCATGCCCTGCGACGCCTTGACCAGGAACTGGTCGACGAGCAGGTCGACCATGATCGGATCGATGCCCGGGACCGGAGCGAATGCACCCATGCCGCCGGTGTTGGGACCGGTGTCGCCCTCGCCGACTCGCTTGTGATCTTGGGCGGTGAGTCCGCCGAGGGGGTCGAGTTGGGTGGCGCTCGAGATGCCGAAGAGCGACAGTTCCTCGCCCTCCATGCGCTCCTCGATCACGATGGCGGATCCAGCGGCGCCCATCGAGACACCGCTGAGCATCTCGATGATGGCGTGCTCGGTCTCGGCTCGGCCTTCGGGGATGATGACACCCTTGCCCGCGGCCAGTCCGTCGGCTTTGACCACGACGGGACCGCCGATGGTGTCGAGGTAGGCCAACGCCGGCTCGATCTCGGTGAACCGTTCGAACGACGGGCCGGGGATGCCGTGCCGAGCGGCGAAGTCGCGAGCGAACGCCTTGGACCCTTCGAGCCGGGCGGCCAGCTTGCTCGGACCGAAGCAGGCCACACCGGCTGCCGTGATCACGTCGGCAAGGCCGTCGACCAAGGGCACTTCCGGACCGACCACCACGAGATCGATCCGTTGCTCGAGACAGTAGGCCGCCACGGCCGGATGGTTGTCGACATCGAGCGACACGTTGTGCGCTGCGGTGCCAGGGTTTCCCGGTGCCACCTGGAGTTCGGTCAGCAGCGGTGAGGCGAGGATCGCCTTCGTCAGCGCGTGCTCGCGGCCTCCCGAGCCGATGAGAAGCACGCGCATCAGCCGAGCACTCCGTCGAAGCGGGCCTTGGCAGTTGGCCAGCGACAGTTGCACCGGGATCGGATAGGAGCCAGTGAAGCAAGCGTTGCAGTACCCGTCGTCTCGCCCGAGCGCCTTCATCATGCGCTCGACGGAGAGGAAGCCGAGGCTGTCGGCACCGATGTGGTCGCAGATCTCGGGAACGCCCAACTGGTGGGCGATCAGCTCGTCGTAGGTACCCATGTCGACTCCGAAGAAGCATGGGTGGGCGATGGGCGGACACGTGACCCGCATGTGCACCTCGGTGGCGCCGGCGTCTCGCACCAGTTTGATCAAGGGGCCGGAGGTGGTGCCACGGACGATGGAGTCGTCGATCACGACCACCCGCTTGCCCCGAATGTTCTCTTCGAGCGTGTTGAACTTCAGCGCCACACCCTGTTTGCGGAGCTCGTCGGTCGGTTCGATGAAGGTGCGCCCGATGTAGCGGTTCTTCACGAACCCCTCGTTGTAGGTGATGCCCGAGACGGCGGCGTAACCGATGGCGGCAGGCATCGAGGAGTCGGGCACCGGGATGACCACGTCGGCCTCGACCGGGTGTTCACGGGCGAGTTCCTCGCCGAGTCGCTGCCGGGCCTGGTGCACGTTCATGCCATCCCAGAAGGCATCGGGACGAGAGAAGTAGATGTGCTCGAAGGTGCAGCGAGCCTGCTTCTCTTGCGGTGGCAGTGCGTGGGTGGAGCGGGCGAGATCGCCCTGGAGCACCACGACCTCGCCGGGTTCGATCTCTCGGATGTTCTTGCAGCCGAGCGTCTCGAGTGCTCCGGTCTCGGATGCAACGGCGTGTCCGCCTGACGGGAGCTTGCCCATCGAGAGAGGGCGGAAGCCCCACGGGTCGCGGCAGGCAACGACCTTGGTGCCGGCGATGATCACCAGCGAATAGGCGCCCTCCCATTGCGGCATGACGTTGACGAGCCGCTCCTCCCACGTGACGCCCTCGGAGGCGGCCAGCATGAGGGCGATGACCTCGGAATCAGACGACGACTGGAGGCCGGCGCCACGCTCGAGCAGTTGCTGGCGGAGCTGATCGGTGTTGACGAGGTTGCCGTTGTGGGCGACGCCGAGCGGACCGTGCATGGTCTCGATCACATACGGCTGCACGTTGCGGTCGGAGTTGGCTCCGGTGGTCGAATAGCGGGTGTGGCCGATGGCCATGCCGCCGGTCAGCGGCCGGAGCACGTCGGCGTTGAACACCTGGTTGACCAGGCCCTGGCCCTTGTGGACCCGCACGGCTCGACCGTCGGCGACGGCGATGCCCGCCGCTTCCTGGCCACGGTGCTGGAGCGCGTACAGACCGAAGAAGGCCTGCCGGGCGGCATCGTGTCCCGAGCTGGAGATGCCCATGACCCCGCACTCTTCCTTGGGCATGTCGGCTTCGGGGTCGAAGCTCGGCACGGCGATCGAGTCGGGAAGGTGAGCGCTACTCATGGTTCACGAGCTCCGAGAGGTTGGCGATGATCCGCGATTGGGCAGGTTGGGACCCGGGCACGAAGGTGCGACCGGTGAGGCGTTCGTAGAGTTCGACGTACCGAGCCGATGTCTGGTCCCAGACCTCGGTTGGCAGTTCGGGGGGTGGACCGTCTCCACCGTATCCAGCCGCCTTCAGCGCCAGTCGAACCGGTTCCTTGTCGTAGCCGTCGGGGGCCTGCCCGCTTGCAAGGCGTTCCTCGAGCGTGTCCTTCGACCAGAACCGGGAGGAGTCGGGGGTGTGCATCTCGTCGATGAGGAGCAGCTCGCCGTCGGGTCCGAGCCCGAACTCGTATTTGGTGTCGGCAAGGACGAAGCCCGCGGCATCGGCAATGGCGGCGCCTCGGGCGAACAGGTCGAGCGCCACCTGTTGGATGCGCCGCCAGAGCTCGGGTTCGACGAGCCCCTGCTCGGCGACCTCAGCCACCGTGATCGGTTCGTCGTGCTGGCCGTCGGCCGCCTTGGTGGTGGGGGTGACGATGGGCTCGGGCAACGGGCCATGGGGTGTGAGGCCATCGGGCAGGGTGTAGCCGTAGAGCACCCGCTCCCCCGCCAGGTACCGGGGCAAGACGGCGGTGGAGGTGGAACCGGTGAGCCGGGCTCGCACCACGACCTCGACCGGCAGCGGCGCGGCGTCGACCGCAATGAGCGCATTCGGGTCGGGCATCGAGATCACGTGATTGGCGACGATGTCGGCGGTCTGCTCGAACCACCAGGCCGCCAGCTGGTTGAGCACCTGACCCTTGTGGGGAACGAGACCGATGACGCGGTCGAAGGCGCTCAGGCGGTCGGTGGTGACGAGGAGTCGTCGGGGCGGATCACCGGGCAACTGCCATGTCTCACGGACCTTGCCGGAACGATGGCCAGGAAGGTCCAGGGTCAGGTCGGAGAGAACGCCCACACCGCTCATTGTGGACACCTCACCCTTGGGTTCGAGAACATCGGCATGGTTTCCACAAAAAGTCAGTTCGTTCGGTCGAGGGAGCGGTCGGGCGGGAGGAGTTCGGTCACATGACCCATCTTGCGACCGACCCGCACCTCGGACTTGCCGTAGAGGTGGACGACCGTGTCGGGCTTGGTGAGCAGATCGGGAACCGCGGCGACGTCGTCGCCGATGAGGTTGGTCATCACGGCGTCGCGGAGCCGGTCGGTGTTGCCGAGCGGTTGCCCGGTCACGGCGCGTAGGTGTTGTTCGAACTGTGAAATGGCGCAGGCCGCCTCGGTCCAATGCCCCGAGTTGTGCACCCGTGGGGCGAACTCGTTGGCGATGACGCTGCCATCGGCCAGCACGAAGAGCTCGAGCCCGAGGACCCCGACGTAGTCGAGCGCCGTCGCCAGCGACACCGCAGCGGCCTGTGCGGCATCGCTCGTCGCCGGCTCGAGCCCTGCCGGCACGGTCGAGGTGCGCAAGATGCCGTCTCGGTGCACGTTGCGGGCCGGTTCATAGCAGCGCACCTCGCCGTCGATCGACCGCGCCGCGATCACCGACACCTCGGCGACGAAGTCGACGATGCCCTCGGCGATCAGTGGTACCCGCACCGAGGTCGGCGAACGCGCCGGCGTGATCGGTGTCGGCATCGATGCGGAGCTGGCCCTTGCCGTCGTAGCCGAACCGACGGGTCTTGAGAATCGCACGACCCCCGAGCTCGGCGACGGCCGCTTCGAGCTGTTCCTGATCGTCGACGGCTCGGAAGGGAGCGGTGCCGATGCCTTGCTCGACCAGGAAGGTCTTCTCGATCAGTCGGTCCTGGGCCGTGGCGAGCGCATGAGCGTTGGGGTGAACCGGCACCGTGCCGTCGAGTGCGTGCACCGCGGCATCGGGCACGTTCTCGAACTCGTAGGTCACCACATCGCAGGCGGCGGCCAGTTCGGCCAGCGCCATCGGGTCGTCATAGGCGGCACTGATGTGGCGGTTGGCCACCTGGGCTGCCGGGGCGTTCGGGTCGGGGTCGAGCACGATCACTCGGTGACCGAGTTGGGCCGCCGCCATGGCCAGCATGCGTCCGAGCTGACCGCCGCCCAGGATCCCGACGGTGCTCACGAGACGGTGCTCACGAGACGGTGCTCACGAGACGGCACCAACGAGACGCTGACTCACGAGGTCACGGACCCGTTGGCGGGGTCGTCCACCGGAGCGTCGGCAACGGCCTCGCGCTGTTGGGCACGCCAGGCCTCGAGCCGAAGGGCGACCTCTGGGTCGTGCAGTGCGATGACGGCACCGGCCAGCAGTCCGGCATTGATGGCACCGGCGCGACCGATGGCGAGCGTACCGACCGGGATCCCGGCGGGCATCTGCACGATCGAGAGCAGTGAGTCTTGACCCGACAGGGCCTTCGACTGGATCGGCACGCCGAACACCGGCAGCGGCGTGAGGGCCGCGACCATGCCGGGCAGATGGGCGGCTCCCCCGGCGCCGGCGATGACGACGTGGAATCCTTCGTCCCGGGCTCCTCGAGCGAAATCGAACATTCGGTCGGGTGTCCGATGGGCCGAGATGATCCGAGCCTCGTTGTCGATCCCGAGCTTGTCGAGTGTCTCGACCGCATGGCACATGGTCGACCAATCGGACTGACTCCCCATGATGACGGCGACCCGTGGCGGGCCCGCGTCGGGAGCCGGCCGGTCGCCGGCGGCGGTGGGGCTGGTCGGAGGGGTCACCAGCGCAACCTACTGCTTGACCGCAGCCACGCCGGCGGCGAAGAGCGGGAGACAGCGTCCGGCTTCGCCACCGGACCGTCCGCGTAGAGGATCATGGCGCCGGAGAATGTGGTCTTCGGGATGGGGCATCAAGCCGAGCACGAGACCCGAAGCGTCGCTGATGCCGGCGACGCCGCCGGCCGAACCGTTCGGGTTCGCCGGATAGTCGGTGCCGGCAAGGGTGCCATCGGCGTTGGCGTAGCGGAGCGCAACCTGTCCGCCGGCCTCGAGTGCGGCCAGGTCGTCGGCCACGAACCGACCCTCGCCGTGAGCGACCGGGCAGCGCAGCGGTTCGGTGAGCCCACTGGTCCACACCGAGTTGGAACCTTCGCCGGGTTGGAGCGTCACCCAACGACACTCGAACACTTGCGAATGGTTCTCGGTGAGCACCGCCTTTGCGTCGTCGCCCGGAAGGACGCCTGCGCTCACCAGGGCCTGGAAGCCGTTGCAGATGCCGATGATGGGCATCGCTCGCTCGACGGCGGCTGCCAGCTGATCGGCGAACCAACCGGCGAGGTCGAGTCCCAGCAGTCGGCCCGCACCGAGCGCATCGCCGTAGCTGAACCCACCGGGCACGCCGAGCATCTGGAAATCCGACAGCGACACCTCGCCCGAGCGCAGTGCCGTCAGGGGCACCGAGGTGGCTTCGGCCCCGGCGGCTTCGAAGGCCAGGGCGAGATCGTGATCTCGGTTGGTACCGAGGGCGACGGGAATGAGGACCCGAGGTTTCGAGGCGGTCATCGTGCGCTCCCGTGTTGGCTCGACTCGGTATCGGCGTGCTGGTCGTGGACGTAGGCCTGCTCGATCTCGCGCGAGCGACCAGCGAAGCGACCCGATCGTCACGGCGGGTTCGGCGGTCACCTGACCGATCACCCTGGCCGAGGGAACGAGCTTGCCGAAGACCGCGGCGTCGTCGGCGCGAACCTCGACGAGGTATCGCCCGGGCCCCTCGCCGAAGAGCACCTCGGGCGAAGCGGCGTCGATGTCGTCGAGGGAGACACCCAGTCGGCCGGCGAAGGCCCATTCGGCCGCCGCAACGGCGAGTCCACCTTCGGCCAGGTCGTGGGCGCTGCGAACGAGCCCGCCAGCAATGGCCGAGGCCAGCGCATGGTGGCGCTCGACGGCGGTGGGATCGATGGCCGGCACGGCACCGCCGAGATCGGCACCGATGACCTGATCGAGATGTGAACCACCGAGCGAGCCGGCGTCGGGACCGACCAGCCAGATCTGATCGCCGGGTTCGACGACGCCGGTGAGCGGCACCACATCGAGGTTGCGCACCAATCCCATGGCCGTGATGACGAGGGTCGGGGCAACGGGATCGGGCTCACCGCCCTCGGGCACATAGACGTTGTAGAGCGAATCCTTGCCCGACACGAACGGGGCGCCGAAGGCGATGGCGGCATCGTGGCAGCCCCTGCAGGCGGCGACGAGTCCGCCGAGCGTGGCCGGATCGGTGGGGTTGCCCCACCCGAAATTGTCGAGCAGGGACAGTTCGTCGGGATCGGCACCGGCAACGACGGCGTTGCGAACGGCTTCGTCGATGACCGACCAGGCCATCGCTTCGGGGTCGAGGCGACCCAGCACGGCGTTGACGCCGATGCCGAGGACGACGCCCCTCGTGCCCGAGGTCCCCGGCGGCACCATGACGGTGCCGTCGCTCGGGCCATCACCCTGCGGACCGCCGTAGGGGCGAACGAGCGTCCCGCCGAGCACCTCGTGGTCGTAGGTGCGAATCACCGATTCGTTGGAGCGGATGGACGGGTGGGCCAGGAGTCCGAGCAAGAGAGCGGTCGGATCGGCATCACCAGGAAGCGGCCGGCGCTCGGGTCGGCTGGTGTCGACCGCGATGGCCTGCATCGACCGCTGCGGGCGGCCATCGTGCAGAAAGGCACAGTCGATGTCGATGACCGGTTCGTCGCCGTCGACGACGACGAGCCGACCCTCGCCGGTGAACATCCCGATCGTTGCAGCACCGACACCCCAGCGCTCGGCGAGGGCCAGGATCGGGGCGGGATCGGCCGTGGCGACGACCATGCGTTCCTGGGCTTCGGACAGCCAGACCTCCCACGGCGCCAGGCCCGGGTACTTGCGGGGCACGTCGGCGAGGTCGACGCGGGCGCCGAGTACCTCGGCCATCTCACCGACAGCCGACGACAGCCCACCGGCACCGCAGTCGGTGACCGCGGTGTAGAGGCCGGCGTCGCGAGCGGCGACGATCACATCGATGAGGCCCTTCTCGACGATCGGGTCGCCGATCTGCACCGACGAACCGGCGACGGCCGCGGTCTCGACCCCCATGGTCTGGGAGGAGAACGTGGCACCGCCGACGCCGTCGCGCCCAACGGCACCTCCGAGCACGACGATCGAATCACCGGGTTGGGCGTTGGTGGGGTTGGAGCCGTGCGGCAGCAGGCCGAGGCAGCCGGCAAACACCAGCGGCGTGGTGGTGTAGGACGGATCGTGAACGATCGCCCCGGCGATGTTCGGCACCCCGATCTTGTTGCCGTAGTCGCCGACGCCGGCGATGACCCCGGCACGGATCCGCAGGGGATGCAGCACGCCGTCGGGCAGGGTGTCGGGGTCGGTGTCTTGTGGACCGAAACACAGGATGTCGGTGACCGCGATCGGCTTGGCCGATACGCCGAGGATGTCTCGCACCACACCGCCGACCCCGGTGTTCGCACCACCGAAGGGTTCGATGGCCGACGGGTGGTTGTGGGTCTCGGCCTTGATGGCGACGTCCCAACCCTCTTCGAAGGCAACGATGCCGGCGTTGTCCACGAAGGCCGAGCGGACCCACGGGGCGTCGATCGTGTCGGTGGCGGAACGCAGGTAGGTCTTCATCAGCGAGTCGATGACCTCACCGGAGTCGAGGTGGATCAGCCCGCGGAAGGTCTTGTGTGCGCAGTGTTCGGACCACGTCTGGGCCAGCGTCTCGAGCTCGGCATCGGTGGGGTCGCGATCGAGGGTGACGAAGTGGTCGCGGATGACGATCATCTCTTCGGGGTCGAGGCCGAGACGCCGTCGGCGGTTGACGTCGGCCAAGCCGGCGTCGTCGAGGCCCCGGATGGCAACGGTGTCGGTGACCGGTGCCTGCGCCGAAGCGTCGGTGAAGGCGGCAGGAAGCGAGTCGAGCGCCCACCGCTCGATGACATCGTTGTGGAGCACACGGCGGGCGAGTTCGCCGATCTGGGTGTCGTCGAGGTCGGCGTCGACCAGCCAGCGAGTGGCCATCGTCGCCGCCTCGACCGGGAGACCGAGTTCGTTGGCGCTGCGCACCAGTTCGGCACCCTCACGATCGGTGACGCCCGGCCGCAGTCCGGTCTCGATGACGAGGTGGTGGGCATCGCCCTTCACGAGCGCAACGTGATCGGCAGCACCGACGATCGAGTCGATGACACACCACTGGCCGACCGGTTCCACGAGGAGGCGTTGCGCCAGCACCTGCAGTTGGTCGTCGCTGAGGTCGCCGCGCACGTGGGCCAGGTCGAATCGCTCGATGTTGCGAACGGGAAGGTGAAAGAGGCGGGCCCGAGCAAGCGGTCCATCGGCTCCGGCGTCGACCACTCCCGGCCCGACAACGATCACGTGCTCTGCAGTTTCGGCCACTCCCCAAGGATGGACAGGTCCCGCCCGGTTCCCGACCGTCAAGACCGATTCCGACACCATTTCAACAAAAAGTGAGATCGAGCCGGGGCTACGGTGGGCCGACGTGACTGGCTCGTTCGTGTTCGGTGTCGACCTCGATGGTGTCTGTGCCGACTACACGCTCGGTTTCCGAGCAATCGTCGCCAGCGAGAAGGGCGTCGATCCCGCCACCCTCCCGGAAGAGCGGTCGTGGAGCTTCGCCGAGTGGGGACTCGATCCCGATGAGTTCGCCCGACTGCACCGCCTTGCCGTCACCGAGCACCGTCTGTTCCGGACCCTGCCGGTGATCGAAGGTTGCGCCGAGGCGCTCTGGCGTCTGTCCGACGCAGGCGTCTGGATCCGGATCATCACGCACCGCCTCTACACCAACTGGGGACACGCGGAAGCCGTTGCCGACACCGTCGCCTGGCTCGACGACGCCCGCATTCCCTACCGCGACATCTGCTTCCTCGGTGCCAAACCGCAGGTCGAAGCCGACGTCTACATCGACGATGCGCCACACAACGTCGAGGGGTTACGCCAAGCAGACAACGACGTGATCGTCTTCGACGCTCCCTACAACCAGGGCCTGGAAGGGCCGCGGGCCTTCGATTGGACCGAAGTCGAAGCCATCGTGATCGAGCTCGCGGCAGCGAAGGGAGCGATCCAGCCACAGCTTCCGGGGATCGATCCCGGCGCCGATCGCCTGGAACGGCGCAAGCGCCCGCACTGACGAGTTCGAAAGCGACGGCGCCTCAGGTTTTCTCCGGAGCGTCCCCACAGGAGCGAATTCGTGGTCCGGGTACTCGCCGACGGCGAGCGGATGGGCTCAGACGGCGGGCAGGCACTCGGCGGCGCCCGCGATCTTTTCGAGCGTGTCTCGCCACCAGACGAGCTCGACGACCGACTTGCCCGGCACATCGGCCAGGACGCTGTCGATCAGCGCCACGAGCGACGAGTCGGAACCCGCCTCGAGCCGAAGATCGAGGAGGTGGTCGAAAACACGCCCACGGTCCATCAACTGTCCCGGTGCAGCAGCAGCGAGCTCGGCGGTTCGGAGTTCAGCGATCAGGTTCGACATCACGGACACCATCGTGCCACCTCAGGACCATGAATGGGGCATCACAGCCGGAGTTGATACACCCACGAAACGAAACAGTCATGGTCCGATCGGCTCGAAAGCGACCACAAAACCCACTCAAGAGTGGGTTTTGTGGCCCTCACCCCAATCCTCGACCCCGCCATGATCAAACCTGGCAAAACCTTGGCTCAGTCGAGGACGACGACGGTGTCACCGACGACCGCCCAGTGGTAGAGCGCCTCCGCCTGGTCGTCGCGCTGGCGGACGCAGCCGGCGGATTGGTACGTGCCGAGCTGCTCGACCGACTGCATCGGTGTGCCGTTGGCATAGCGAGGGATGGAATGGAAGCCGATCGGCAGCTTGCTACGGAACTTGCTGTAGGCGAAGCGAACCATGTGCTTCATCGTGATGCCGTCGTGACCGGCATAGGCGATCGGCGACTTGGAGTAGACGGCGTAGGTGCCGGGGTCGGGCACGTCGTAGCGACCCGAGACGAGGTAGCTGTTCGACACTCGGCCGCTGGATTCGACCCACCACACCCGCTGGGCCGAGTTCGAATAGACGATGCGCCGGCCGACACCGGAGTTGGCAGGCAACGGTTCGAACACCGGTGGTGGAGCAACCGGCGAGGCCGTACCGGTGGCCGTGACGTACTCGGGGGATTCGCTGAAGCCGAGCAACAGGTTGGTTCGGCTCAGTCCGCCGTTGACCAGACCGAGCCAATAGTCGTAGCCCGCCTGATCGGGCTCTCGGCCGAGCACATTGGCGTAGATGACCCGCACGAACTCGGCGTTGTCGAGACTGCCGTAGGTCGAGGTCCACTCGGGCGAGACCATGAACTCGGTGGCAATGGAGCGAAGCGGCGTGCCGCCCACATAGACACCGACCCAATAATCGAAGCCGGCCTGATCGGGTGACCGACCGAAGACCGCCCCATAGAGACGCTCGATGCTTCCCCGAACACCGGGATTGGCCGCCGCATCGAGGACCTCTGCGTCGGCAGGAGCGGCGGCTGCCTCGTCGCCGACCGAGTCGGCTGCGGCCTGGGCACCTGCGGCGACCGTCGTCAGCGAGAACACGCACACGAACACGACGAACACGCCGACGATCCGGTCCAACATTCTTCCCATCCGCAACCGATGTCCTCTCGAGCACTGCCGTCCATGGTCGTGCCCCACGATGATGCCATCGGATTCCGACACCTCCGCGCATCCGTTTCGATCAATCATCTCGATCAGTCGTCTCGATCGAGATGATTGATCGATCATCGCGGGCCCGGGGAATCACACTCGAAGCGCTGCGCCGCTTCCCTCATGGCCTTAGCATCGATCTTCCATGGCGATACTCCCGGAGCGGTCACGCTTCCACTGGCAGACAACCCATCCGGGTCAGCTCGTGATCGTTGGCTTCTCCGTCCTCATCATCACCGGCACCCTCCTGCTGCGCCTGCCGTTCGCCCACGAATCGACCGTGCCACAGATCTCGCTTCTCGATGCCTTCTTCACTGCGGTCTCCGCCACCACGGTGACCGGTCTGGCCGTCGTCGACACCGGCGCCACGTTCTCCCGATTCGGCGAGCTCGTCATCCTCACGATGATCCAGATCGGCGGACTCGGGATCATGACGCTGGCCTCACTGGCCACGGTCTTCCTCAGCCGTCGGCTCGGCATCAAGCGTGGGCTCCTGGCCGGCACCGAGATCGGGCTCGGCGATTTCGGCGAACTCCGCCCGGTCATTCGAGCGATCTTTCGCTACACGGTGGGCTTCGAGGGTCTTGCGGCGACGATGCTGAGCATTCGCTTCGTGATCGAGGACGAGCACAGCATCGGCGGCTCGATCTATCTCGGGGTGTTCCACGCCATCTCGGCGTTCAACAATGCCGGCTTCTCCACACTGAGTGGCGGACTCGAGCGCTACGTGGCCGACCCATGGATGAACGTCGTCATTTCGGTGGCGATCATCGCCGGCGGCATCGGCTTTCCCGTCGCCGTCGAGTTGTCGAAGCACTTCCGTGAGCCGCGTCGATGGTCGCTGCACACCAAGGTCACCGTGGCCGCCACGAGCCTCCTGGTCGTTGGCGGCACGCTCGCCATTCTCGCCATCGAATGGACCAACCCTGCGACGATGGGCAACCTGTCGGTGTTCGAGAAGTTCCTCTCGAGCATGTTCCAATCGGTCACCACCAGGACCGCCGGCTTCAACACCCTGCCCATCGGTGCGTTCCGCGGCGGCTCGATCCTGCTCATGCTGCTCCTCATGACGATCGGAGCGAGCAGCGCATCGACGGGCGGCGGCATCAAGACCTCCACGTTCGCCGTGGTCGTCTGGACGACGATCGCCGAGTTCCGCGGTGACAACGAAGTCAACCTCTTCCACCGCCGCCTCCCCTCCTCGCTGCAACGGCAGGCGCTCGCCCTCGTCATCGCCGCACTCGGCACGGTCGGCACCGCCACGTTCATCCTGTCGCTCTCGCAGCCGAATCTGACGCTCGACTCGCTCCTGTTCGAAGCTGCCTCGGCTTTCGGCACCGTCGGCCTCTCGACCGGCATCACCCCCGAACTCAACACCTTCAGTCGGTTCCTGATCATGGCGCTGATGTTCATCGGTCGCGTCGGCCCGGTCACCTTCGGCACCGCCATCCTGTTCCGCAGCCGCCCCCACCTCTACCGCTACCCCGAGGAAAAGCTCCTCGTCGGCTGACCGAGCCGATCGCCGAACCCGCTCACCCCGTCTCTCGTTTCTGTTCCACGCCGCCGCTCGAAGGAGCCCACCGTGCCACGCAATCTGCGCCAGATCCTTTCCGGACAAGAGTCCGAACCACAGACGTTGTTGGCCTCGTCGGTCCTCGTCATCGGCCTGGGCCGGTTCGGATCGGCGCTCGCCGAGACCCTCGTGGAACTGGGCACCGAAGTCATGGCCATCGATCTCGACCCGGCACTGGTCCAGGAGTACTCGACCCGCCTGACCCACGTGCGAGAGGCCGACGCCACGAACACGAAGGTGCTCCGCCAACTGGGCGCCACCGAGTTCGACGTCGCCGTGGTGGCCATCGGCACGGGCATCGAGGCATCGATCCTCACCACCGCAGCCCTGGCCGACGTCGGAGTCAAGAACATCTGGGCCAAGGCCATCCGAGACGACCACGGCAGCATCCTCGAACGCGTCGGGGCCCATCACGTCATCTACCCCGAGAAGCAGATGGGCATTCGAGTCGCTCACGCCGTCTCGGGTCAGGTCATCGACTACTTCCAGCTCGACGAGGGTTTCGTGCTCGCCGAGGTGCGCCCACCCACCGAACTGGTCGGGCAGACGCTGCGCGACGCTCACATCCGCGAGAAGTACGGCGTCACCATCGTGTGTGTGAAGCCCGAGGGCATGGGCTTCACCTACGCAACACCCGACACCGAGATCAACGCCGGCGACATTCTCGTGATTGCGGGCGAGGTCGCCGAGACCGAGCAGTTCGCCTCGCTGCTCTAGCGGCTCGTGGACGGTATCGCCAGCCTGTTCGCTGTCGCCCTGGCGGCTACGTTCGCCGTCGCTGCATTGCTCAAGTTGCGCGATCCGCGCGGGACCGCCGACGACTTCGCCTCGTTGGGTCTGCCCCGCCCGACCGTGCTGGCCCGGATCGTACCGGTCACCGAACTCGGGGTGGCCGTCGCCTTGGTCTCGTTGCCGGGTTGGGGTGCAACTGCGGCCTTCGCTCTGCTGGCTGCGTTCACCACCGTGCTTGCCGGCGTGGTGCGATCAGGCCGTGTGGTGTCGTGTGCCTGCTTCGGTGGCGCCAACTCCGAACCGGTCGACGTCGGACACCTGGCCCGCAATGCGCTCCTCATGGCGTTGGCGCTGCCCGTGCTCGGCATCGACCGACTGGCCCGACCATCGACCGGCGAACTGATCGCCGCCCTGGCGCTCATCGTGCTGCCGGTCACAACGCTGCGATGGTGGCGAGGCTCGCTTGCTGCCCGCCGAGTGCGGTGACGGCCGTTCGGCTACCAGGTCATCTCGCCGCAACCGGCGTGCGTGTCCGGTTCGACCTGGAACGTGCCGTGGGTGATGCCGTAGCGGTGTTCGAGCAGTTCCCGAGCCTGGTCGAGCACGCCGTGGGCGTCGCAGCCCTCGCCGGTCATGAGGTGGGCCGAGGCCGCGTCCATCTCCGAGGTGAGCGTCCAGACGTGGAGGTCGTGGACGTCGATCACGCCGTCGATGGCTTCGAGGTCGTTGGTGAGGGCTTCGAGATCGACGTTCTGCGGCGCCGCCTGGAGCAGCACTCGGACGGCGGAGCGTCCGAGCCGCCACGTGCGTGGCAGGATCCAGAGTCCGATCAGCGCCGCGATCACCGGATCGACCCACGCCCATCCGAACACCTCGAGCAGGATGGCGGCGAGGACCACGCCGACCGAGCCCACCGTGTCGGCGAGGACTTCGAGGTAGGCGCCCTCGACGTTGAGTGATTCCTGTGCTCCTTCACGCAGGAACAGGAACGCAACGATGTTGGCGAGAAGGCCGAGGAGGGCGACGATCAACATCGGCACGCCCAAGACCTCGGGCTCGGAGAACAGCCGCCGAGCTGCTTCGATCAACACCCAGATGGCAACACCGAACAGCAGCAGTGCATTGACGAACGCGGCGAGAATCTCGAGGCGGTAGAGCCCGAAGGTGTGCGACGAACTCGCCTTGGTCGGTCGGTTGGCGTGCCTCGATGCGAGCTGGATCGCGGCCAGGGCCATGCCGATGCCGAGGACATCGGTGAGCATGTGGCCGGCGTCGGACAACAGGGCCAGCGAGTTGGTCAGGAACCCTGCGACTGCCTCGACGACGAAGAACGCGAAGATGACGAGAAAGGCAGCGGCAAGTCGGCCGCGATGGCGCTCCCCTGCCCGGGCCAGACCGGTTCCGTGGTCATGATCGTGGCCCATCAGCTGTGCTCGTCACCGTGCTGCATGCCTCCGAACGTACCAGCATGCGGCTTGGATTCTCACTCATTCCCGACTTTCACCCAGGGCGACGACGCCTCACGGCACGAACTGCTCGCAGAGCTCGGTCACCTCGCCTTGCTCGAGCGTGGCCCACCAGATGGACCCCTGGCCGCCGGCCTCCAGGTAGCCGAGCATCGCCGCAGTGAAGCAGACACCGACCACCCCCGCACGGCAGTCCGGCGATCGTCTTCGAAGGTTCCGGCAGCTCCGTGGCAAGATGCTTCCCATGACGAACCGCGAATGGGGATTCCGAACTCGAGCCTTGCACGCCGGCGGCCAGCCCGACGCCGCCACGGGCGCACGGGCGGTACCGATCTACCAGTCGACGAGCTTCGTGTTCGAAGACACCGCCGATGCCGCCGATCTCTTCGCACTCCAGAAGTACGGCACCATCTACTCCCGTATCTCGAACCCCACGGTGGCCGCGTTCGAGGAGCGCATCGCCTCGCTCGAGGGGGCCATCGGATCGGTCGCGACCTCGAGCGGCCAGGCCGCCGAATTCATGGCGATCACCACGCTGGCCGGTGCCGGCGACCACATCGTTGCCGCCGCCAGCATCTACGGCGGTTCCTACACGCTCATGGCCACCACGCTCGCTCGGCTCGGGATCGAGACGACCTTCGTTCCGAACACCGAGCCGGACACGTTCGCCGCCGCCATCCGGCCCGAGACCAAGCTGATCTACACCGAGATCATCGGCAACCCCACCGGTGCCGTCGCCGATCTCGAGGCGCTGGCCGAGGTTGCGCATGCGGCCGATCTCCCGCTCGTCGTCGACTCCACGTTCGCCACGCCCTATCTGTGCCGCCCGATGGAGTTCGGCGCCGACATCGTCGTCCACTCGGCCACCAAGTTCATCGGCGGTCATGGCACCAGCATCGGTGGCGTGGTCGCCGAGGCCGGCCGCTTCGATTGGGCCTCGGGGCGGTTCCCTCGATTCACCGAGCCGGTCGCCACCTACAACGGTCTCCAGTGGTCCGGGAACTTCGGCGAGTACGCCTTCTGCACCGCCCTGCGATCCGAGCAGCTCCGAGATGTCGGCGCCTGCCTCTCGCCGTTCAACGCCTTCCTCCTGCTCCAGGGAATCGAAACGCTCCCCCACCGGATGGATGCCCACGTCGCCAACGCCCAGGCCGTCGCCACCTGGCTGGACGACCACCCGCTCGTCGAGTGGGTCGCCCATGCCGACCTTCCCGATTCGCCCTACCGGTCCCTGGCCGCCAAGTACCTCCCGAAGGGCGCCGGCGCCATCTTCACCTTCGGCGTCAAGGGCGGGCGAGCGGCCGGCCGTCGCTTCATCGAGGCGCTCGAGTTGGTCAGTCACCTCGCCAACGTGGGCGATGCCCGCACCCTCGTGATCCATCCGGCCAGCACCACCCACCAACAGATGACCGACGAGCAGCTCGCCACCGCCGGCGTCGGCGCCGACATGGTTCGTCTCTCGGTCGGCCTCGAGGATCTCGACGACATCCTCTGGGACCTCGACCAGGCGCTCACCGCATCGCAGACCGACTGATCCACACCACCTCACCAACGAACCAACGCACGCCACTCAGCACGAACGGAGGCCGCCATGGCCACAGCACACGACACGATCGACGGTTGGGCGCCACCATCACCCCGCTCGATCAAACAGCTCCTCGACCGCACTCGATCCATTGCGATCGTCGGCGCCTCGGCCAACCCCTCGAGAGCCTCGAACTTCGTGATCACCTATCTGATGGGATGCCGGTCCGACTACGAGCTCTATCCGGTCAACCCCGGCACGGCCGAGATCCATGGCCTGACGTGCTATCCGTCGCTGGCCGACCTGCCCGTGGTGCCCGACATGGTCGACGTGTTCCGGCCCGCTGCCGACTGCCCCGACGTTGCCCGACAGGCCGTCGAGGTCGGGGCGAAGTCGCTCTGGCTCCAGCTCGGCATCTGGAGTGACGAGGCGGCTCGCATCGCCGTCGACGCCGACCTCGAGCTCGTGATGGACAAGTGCGTCAAGATCGAGCACGCCCGCTTCCACGGTGGCCTCCACCTGGCCGGCTTCGACACCGGCGTCATCTCCAGCCGTCGAGCCTGCTGACCCCTCCACCGGCAACCCAGCATCCGTCCAGCACCAGCCAACCCCGTTCGCAACCTTGGCGATTGCGAAACCCTGAGCGGCGTCAACCCCTTGAAGCTGCTGGGGGCGGAATCGGCTTGGGTGGCGGTGATGGTCCGATCGGGCAGGAATCACGATTGACTGTCGGGATGCGCACGCCCCTCGTTCGTACCACCTTCGCCGCCATCGCTCTTGCCTTCGGCCTGAGCGCCTGCAGCGACCCCGACGTCACCCGCGACGATCTGCTGGTGATGCTCACCGAACGCGGCGGCGAGAACCCGGGCGACATCAGCGATGCGCAGGCCAACTGCATCGCCGACTTCATCTTCGAAGAGGGCAAGTACGACCAGGGGCAGCTGAACGAGGCTGCGCTCGATCCCACCCAGGTCGAAGGCTTCCAAGCCACCGTCGACACCGCCATCGCCGAGTGCGGCATCGGCTGATCTCGCTGACCTGAGTTCGGCGCCCCTCGAGGAGGGAATCACTCAGCATCGGTGGCCATGGGCCGATAGGCCCAGGTGAAGCAGATCGACGATCGCACCGACCAGGCCCACGCCGACGACCACACTCACCCGCTCGCGGGGACCGAGCAGGGCGCGGCGACCGATGCGGCCGATCCCGGAGCAGCGCGGACCGACCTCGTCTCCGACGAGCAGGCAGCACCCGATGACGCTCCGACCGACCCTCCGCTCGACAGCGCGGCGATGGCCCTGTTCGAGAGCAGGCTGGCGGCAATGGGCAGGGCCGAGAAGGACCGCATCTCCCGCAAGAACATGTGGCTCGCCCATCACTGGCACGATGACTACCCCGAACGCTGCGTCCACATCGGCAGTCGCTGGGTTTGTCGACGTTGCGCCTCGCTCTACCCCCTCGGTCTGCTCGTCGCCATCGTCTCGGCCATGGGTCTCGCCCCGTGGCCCGAGTCGATCGATCCGTGGCCGATCTGGCTGTTGTCGATCCCGGCCACCCTTGCGTACGTCGGCGAGGCCGTCGGCCTGATGCGCTACAACGCCAAGGTCCAGGTGGGCACCACGCTGCTCGCCGCCGTCGCCTTCGGCCGGGCCCTCGGCTACGAGTTCCTCGAGCGGTGGAGCCCCGAGTTCTGGGGACCGATCGCGGTCTTCGGTGGCATCTGGTTCATGGCGACGATGATCGCCGCCACCCGCCGCAAGTTCCCGTAGCGGCTCGCCCGCAGCCCGGGCCCGCTCAGCGCTCGAAGTGCTGCCAGTCGGCCAGCGTGGTGAAGTCGCCACCCCAGCGCCAACCAGCCTCGGCGAACGCCTCGACCACGACATCACCGCGGCGAATCATCGCCGGGTCATGCACCGTCCGGTCGACGAAGGCGGCTCCACTCGGCGGCAGCACCACCGAACCACGGACGTACGGGTTCTGCAGGGGATTCACATCGACGGCCACGCCGTATGCGTGGCGTGACCAGCCGGTCCCGCCGACGATCGGCCGGCAGTTGAAACCCGAGGTGTTGTTGGCGGCCATCGAGGCGTCGTCGTCACCATCGAAGTCGGCGATCGATTCCATTCGTTCGATTGGATAGCGGCCTTGATAGAGGCGATCGAACACCGACACCATCTCGTCGGCAACCGAACGATGCACGATCAGCTCGCCTTCTGACGGTCGACCGTCGAGACCGACGATGGAGACGCTCAGCCGCCTCAGGTCGGACGGGGCGACCGGGCAGCCAGGTCGCCAGCTCGCTCCGAGCATGACGGCGTCGACCGGCTCGATCGACGATCGGAACGCAGGCAGTACTTCGAGCGAGGTCTCGGTGGTGTTCGCAAACTCTGCCGATTCGGAGAACAGCACGAGGAGCTGCACCCGGCTCAATCCGTCGGTCATGAGACGCTGCCAGTACTGCAGACCTTCGACGTCGGGTTCGCGATCGAGGACGTTGCGGTAGAGCCGCTCGATGAACTCCGTCGATGTCGGCGCGCCGGCCACCATGGCGAACTCGGGGCTCGCGATGAATTCGGCGGCGATCGCTTCGAGTGGCACCGTGGTCGAGCGCAGCCGGAACCAGTAGGCGAAGCCCGCAGCGTCGGGGCTTCGATCGAACACGGCCCGATACAGCCGTTCGACCTGGCCCTCCTCGGGACGGACCGGCCTGGCCGAGGCCGGCGACGAGACAACGATCGCCGAGATCATCACGATCAGCGCCGCAACGGCGGCAACGGTCCGGTCGCACTTCATGACGGGTCACGGTAGACGGCCGGTGGCCGGCCGGTGCGGCGACGGCCTAGGCCGCTGGGCCACCCAGTCGCTCGATCAACGCAGCGATGACATCACCGCCCGATTCACGGACCATGTAGGACGTGATGCCCCACCGTTCACGGCTCACTGCGAGCTGTTCGACCATCTGCTCGATCGTCCCGATCAACACGTAGGGCGCGTCGAGCACGGCATCGACGTCGAGCCCGATGCGGGTGGCCAACTCGGTCGCCTCGGCACGCCGATCATTGGTGACGCTGACCAGCTGGACGAGCGCTTGGCGTAGCGGGGGGTGTGGCCGCTGCGATGCTGCTTCTTCGGCGATGCGCACACGTGCGTCGATCTGTGTGCGGGACCACCGCACCTCGTGCCGGTGACCGTCGGGAAGCGTCCGACCGAGTCCGGAGAAGGCGACGACGTCGGCCTTCTCACCGGCGTAGCGCAGCAACTCGCGATTCGTGCCGCCGATCAGGAGCGGCACGCGCTCCTGCACTGGCTGTGGGGCCTCGAGCGCGGCAGCGTCGAGCCGGATCTGGCGACCGGAGAACGTGACGGTTTCCCCACCGAGCAGGGCTACCACGGCATCGGCCGTCTCGATCAAGTCACGAACTCGATCGGCCGCATTGGGTCGTCGTCGTCCTTGGTTCGACCACTCCGCCGGCGTGTGGCCTGCCCCCAAGCCCAGGAACGCTCGGCCGTCGGAGAGCACGTCGAGCGTTGCGGTGTCGGCTGCGAGGTCGATCGGCGACCGGAGCCCGGCATTCGCCACGTACGGACCGAGCCGAATCGACTGGGTCACAGCAGCTGCGGCACCGAGCGAGGGGAACGGTGTGGCGGACGAGCCTGGGTGGTCGCCGAGCGTGAGCCACTCGAATCCCTGCGACTCCACCCGCCGGGCGGTGTCGAGCAGTTGCTGCTTCGACTCCAGACCCACCTGGACGCCGAACGTGATCGAGGAGTCTGCCATCGCGCGACCCTACGGCACTCGTTCGGCTCGGGACCCGCCGGCTGATCGTCGCGGCCAGGTGTGCCAAACTCCACCCAACCAACATCGAATGATTGTCATCAGATGTTCTTTCTTACACCAGTGGTTGTTTGCCGAACGTTTGTTCGCTATCCTCGGCTCATGTTCGACGGCGGTCAACATCACGAGCGGGAACAATTCACCGACTTCTTCGAGCCCACCATCATCGACGTTGCGGCAATCGACGATGTCGAGATGCGTACACAGGTGCTCGCAACGATGGCAGCAGCGCAGATCGCTCACGCCGACTACCTCCGGCTGCTGAGCGAAGCCAAGGTGCGAGGCTGTGCGAAGGACCCGATCCACCGTGACACCGCCACCTGGCTGGCCGATGAGGCACGCCTGCATCGCAATGCTGCTGGGCGCGACGTCAACCTCGGTCAGCTCATCCACTTCCACCATCCTCGACTGGGTCAGTGCTACCGAACCGGTCGAATCAATGCCGACCATCTCCGCCTCTTCACCCGGATCTGGAATCGGCGCGAGCTGCGCCCCTACCTCGAGCGAGACCTCGACACCCTCCTCGGCTGGACCGCCCACCGCTGGGTCGAGTGCTCCACCCTCTTCGAGGCCTGGGAAACGCTCGTCGACCCGATCGACCCCAACGACGAAGCGACCAAGGCACAGCGCCATCGCCGGTTCAACTACCTCCGCAGCGGCCACCAGCTCATCTGCCAGCTCGACACCACCACCGCCCATTTTGCAGCGGTCGAGGACGGGTTGAGGGCCAAGGTCGCCGAGCTCTTCGAGGCCGACTGGGCCGAGGCCCAGGCTCGGTGTGGCGCCGATGCCTGCCTCGACGATCTGCTGCGAAGCGACACCGAGCGGTGGCACGACGCCCTCATGCTTCTGCTCCACGCCGGCATCGCCGCCGACCCGGCCACCGCGAACGTCACGGCCAACATCGTGGTCGATCAGCAGACGGTCGAGGAAGAAGCCGAGCGGCGAGACGCCGAAGCGGCAGGCGCACCCATCGCACCGCGCAACACCACTGAAGCCTGCGACCGCTCGGCCACCTATCGATGCGAGACATCGTCAGGCCTGCCACTCTCACCCGCAGACGCACTCGATTTCGCCATTGCCGGCCACGTTCGGCTCTTCGTCATGAACGCCGAGACCTCCGACTTCACCGCATCGGCCAGTGCCCGTCTCTTCAAGGGCACGAAGCGACTCGGCATCATGCTCCGCGATCGCTACTGCCAGGGCGCCGGGTGCTCCACCAGGGCCGTGCACTGCCAGGCGGACCACACCATTCGCCACACCGACGACGGGCCAACGGTGCCGACCAACGGCAAAGCCAGATGCGGGCCATGCCACCGGCACAAAACCAGGCTCGAGTCCCTCGGACTATGGCCCACAGAACCACCGGACATCAGAGCTCAGTAGTCGATGCCCTTCTTGGCAACGATGCCTTGCTCGAACGCGTGCTTGATCTGACGCATCTCGGTGACGGTGTCCGCGATGTCGATCACGGCTTGGGCCATGTCGCGCCCGGTCAGAATGACGCTGGTCTTCTCGGGCCGATTGGTGATGGTGTCGACCACGTCGTCGAGATCGATCCACTTCCAGGTGAGGGCATAGCTGATCTCGTCGAGCACCACGAGGCGGTAGTCCCCCGACGTGATGAGCCGCTTCGCCAGCATCCAGGCACCCTTGGCGTGGGCCTGGCTCTCGTCGAGGTCATCGGAATCCCAGGTGAAGCCGTCGCCCTCGGCGTGCCATTCGACCCCGAGGTCTCGCAAGATCTTTTCTTCGCCGGTGTTCCAGTCACCACTCTTCAGGAACTGGACCACGCCGACCGGCCAGCCCTGGGCAACGGCTCGGATCGCAGTGCCGAATGCGGCGGTCGACTTGCCCTTGCCGTTTCCGGTGTTCACCAACACCAACGAGGGTGCGACGACCATGGCGGACTTGTCGGGTGTGTCGAGTGGGATCTCGTCGGTCATGGCTGGTCACCTTGTTTCGGAGCGGAAGAGCGGAGTGGGACGACGACAACGGATCCGTCGGGGGCGGTCATCACCGTCACCGGTGTCTGGTAGTACGTGCTGAGCAGTTCCTCGGTGAGTACCTCTGCGGTCGGGCCGAAGGCCGCAACGCTGCCACAGCTGAGCAGGAGCAGACGATCGGCGAAGCGTCCGGCGGAGGTGAGGTCGTGCATGGCGGAGATGACGGTGAGTCCGTCTTGCGATCGAAGCTCGTCGACCATCTCGAGGACAGCGATCTGGTGGCCGATGTCGAGGGCGCTGGTCGGCTCGTCGAGGAGGAGCACCGGGCAGGCCGAGGCGATCGCCCGAGCGAGTGACACCCGCTGTACCTCACCGCCCGACAGCGCGGTGACGTCGCGATCGACGAAGCGGCCGAGATCGAGCCGCTCGAGCGCTTCGATGGCAGCATCACGGTCGGCCGATGACTCACGACCGAGCCAGCTCAAGTGAGCGGTGCGGCCCAAAAGCACGTATTCGCCGACGGTCATGCCGGGCGGGAGCACCGGCGACTGGGGAACGAACGCAACGGTGCGCGCTCGATCTCGACGCTCTTGCGTCTGACCGCCGATGCGCACCGAGCCGGTGTGGGCGACGAGGCCGACGATCGCCCGGAGCAGCGTGGACTTGCCCGCACCATTGGGACCGATCATGCCGACCCACTCTCCCGGCGCTGCGTCGAAGCCGGCGTCGATCAGCACCGGCGTTCGTCCGAGCGTGACACCGATGCCCTGCACCGAGACATCGAGCCCCAAGGTGGTCGTCGTACCCCTCACAGGTTGATCTTCCGCTGGGTGCGCAGCACGAGCGCGAAGAACGGAGCGCCGATGAACGAAGTGAGCACCCCGATCGGCAACTCCCCCGGACTCACGACGGTGCGGGCTCCGACATCGGCCAGCACCAGGAAGGCGGCACCGAGAATGGCCGACAGCGGGACCACCACGCGGTAGCTCGAGCCGAACAGCAACCGCACCACGTGCGGCACGACCACACCGATGAACGCGATGAGCCCGCTCACCGCAACTGCGGCCGCAGTGAGCAGCGAAGCAGCGATGACGACGATGAGACGGACCCGCCCGGGATGCACCCCGAGGCTGCGGGCCTCGTCGTCGCCGAGCCGCAGGACATCGAGATGACGGCGATGAACGAGCAGCACGCCCCCGCACACCAAGAGGTACGGAGCGAGCAGGCCGGGGTCTTGCCAGCCCGCCGTGGTGAGCCGACCGAAGATCCACGAGTAGACGTCACGAATCACGTCGGTTTGGCGCTGCAACACATAGGTCTGCACCGACGTGAGGAAGGAAGCGACGGCAACACCGGCGACGAGGAGTCCGGCAGGCGAGCGGTCGGCACTCTGGCCGAGGAACGCAGAGAGACCGACGCCGCCGAGGGAGCCGACGAAGGCGGCGACCGCCACCGAGTCGAACGGCCCCCAACCGACGGCGAGGTCAGCAGCGATCACGAGTGTCGCGCCGAGGCCGGCGCCGGCAGCTGCTCCCAACAGGAACGGATCGGCGAGCGGGTTGCGAAACACGCCCTGGTAGCCCGCACCGGCCAGGGCAAGCGAGGCACCGACGCAGCCACCGAGCACCACTCGGGAGAACCGCCACTGCCACAGGATCACCTGTTGGTTCTCGGAGAGCCCCGAGTCGGCCGAGACGAAGGGCACCCGATCGATGAACTCCAACAGCACGGCCTTGGGCGCGAGACCGGCGGGGCCGATCAGCGTGCCGATCGCCATGGTGGTGAGCAGCACGAGCACCGAGATCGAAAGTGCCCGACTGGGGAGTCGGAAGGCCCGGCTGACAACGGCACGCGCCTGGCCGGCATCGGCTGGCGGCGAGTTCACCGTTGCCGGCCCGGCCATGGTCACGATCCGGCGCTGACCGGTACGTTCGAGAGCGACGCGGCGATCGCTTCGAGGAAGTCGGGCAGGCGCGGTCCCCAGCGAGAGGCGATGTCGGCGTCGACCACGACGACGCTGTCGGACTGCACGGCCGAGATGGTGTCCCAACCGGGCCGGGCAGCGACATCGGACGGGGTGTACGACACCTGATCCGTGATGACGATCAGCTGGGGATCAGCCTCGAGGATGTACTCGGCGTTGAGCTGGGGATAGCCGAAGCCGTCGGGATCGGCTTCATCGGCAATGTTCACCGTGTTGAACAGCGCATAGAGCTGACCGATGAAGGCGCTGGAGCTGGTGCTGAAAAAGGTCTCGTCGAGTTCGTGGTACACCCGAATTGCCTGGCCCTCGCTGGGGACACCGGCAACGATCGCATCGATGCGCGAACGCATGTCGGCGTTCAGCGCCGCAGCCTCGTCTTCGTGGCCGGTGGCGACGCCGAGGTCGGCGATCTGGGCGTACACGTCGTCGAGCGTGATGGCATCGGGGAGGAACATGGTGGCGACGCCGAGACCCTCGAGTCCTGCTTCCAACTCCCCGGGGTCGAAGGCGTAGACGACCAGGTCGGGCTCATAGGCGGCGATCGCTTCCAGGCTCGGCTCGAACGCGGCGATGTCGGTGATCGGCGCTTCCGGCGGGTAGTTCGAGTAGGAATCGACGGCAATCACCTGATCGCCGGCACCGATGGCGAACAGCATCTCGGTGGCGGTCGACGACAACGAGACGATCTTGGTCGGGAGCACCGACCCAGGTTCCTCGGCCGGCTCGTCGGTCGCGGTGGAGTCGACCGGTGCCTCGTCGGCTGCGGTGGTGGTCGTTTGTTCACTGGCACCAGCGCCGGCATCGCTGCTCGAACTGCCGCACGAAGCCGCGAACAGCATGAGTGCGAGCACCACGAAGAGACGGGTGGATGATGATCTGGCTGACAACGCTGAAGTCCTCCTTTGCTCGGAGGTCTTCGAGGTCAGGGGGCCACCCAGAGGTGACTCGCCGACTGGTCCTTCCTCCGAGGACACGGTTCGGGAACTCCTCACCTCAGGCGACCTGGCTGACCGATCGAGTCGGCATCACAGTTGCGGGACAGCGCCGGGATCTCACCGGACTTCGCTGGAACGAAGAGCGCTCGGTCATCGAAATGGTCGAGCGGCAGCACTCTACGTGAAGCGCTCCAGGAACACACGTTGACCAACTACCAACACGCCTGGTTCTGCTCGACCCCGTTCGGGCAGATGGTCTTGTCGAACCTCGCCTTCTTCCACTCGCTGGGCGTACCGGTGGAGCCAGACAAGTCGGCCGATTTCAGGTCGGCCTTCTCGAGGTTGGCCCCTTCGAGGTTGGCTCCGGCCAGATCGGCGCGGTCGAGCTTGGCCCTGCTGAGATCGGCGCCGCTGAGGTTCGCTCCGGTCAGGTTCGCCTCGCGCAGGTCGACCCTCGAGAGATCGAGCCCGCTCAGGTCGGCACCGACGAGATCGCAGTCGGCTGCGTGCCGGGGATCGGCCTCGACACATGCCCGTCCGCTGTTCGCCGGCGGTGGCGACGGCGAGTCCATTGTCTGCTCCCCACCGTCGAGGTCGGCCGACTGTCCTGCGGACGGCGCTGTGGTGGTCGTCTCCGGTGCCGGCGGCGTCGTCGACGGTGGGATGCTGGTCGTCGACGGTCGTGTGGTGGTCGGTCGAGTTGTCGTGGTCGGACGGGTCGTTGTCGTCGGTCGGGTCGTTGTCGACGTGACTGGACCGATGAGCGTTGTGGGCGGAGGGGACGTCGTCGGAGCGGTTGGAGCAGTCGATGTCGGCGCCGTCGACGACCGGCGACAGCGTGGTGGAGGTGGCGGTCACCAGGATCTCCTTGCTGCCGAGATCGAGGAGCCCGTCGAAGCGATCCTCGATCACGAGCGCCAGCGCCGCGGGTTCCTCGCGACGCAAGGTGGCATCGATCGCCGGACTCGCCACGGCACCGGTCGTGACCGCCGCGGCGGCAAGCGTTGCCGAGAGGGCGGGAGCGGCGACAGGAGCCGTCAGAACGCCGACCAGCTGCGGGATCTGCGCAAGAAACGTGAGCGGCCACATGGTGCGCCGAACGCGCCCGATGCCGACGTTGAGGAACGCCCTCACGACCGCCGGGTCGAACTGCGTTCCCGCGCACTTCGAGATCTCGATACGCGCTTCGGTCGCCGAGGTCGCTCCCTTGTAGGAGCGCACCGAGGTGATCACGTCGAACACATCGGCCACGGAGACGATGCGGGCGGCGAGGGCGATCTCGGCGCCGGCCAGCCCGTTCGGGTAGCCCTTGCCGTCCCATCGTTCGTGGTGCTGACCGACCGCATCGGCCCAGGGCCCGAGCCAGTCCGCCAAGGGCGCCACCAACTCGGCACCCCACTCGGGGTGCTTCTTGATGATGTCGAACTCTGCCTCGGTCAGTCGTCCTGGCTTGTTGAGGATTTCCTCTGGCACGTAGAGCTTTCCGACGTCGTGGAGGAGCCCGGCCCATCGGAGCCTCGATCGGTCGGCTTCGGAGAGCTGGAGTTCTTCCCCGATCAGCTCGGAGTAGGCACGCACCCGCTCGCTGTGACCTCGAGTCATCCGATCGTGGTCGGAGAGGGCCGCAACGAGAACGAGCAGATTCTCGGCCGCCTCCGCCTCGGAACTTCCGAGCCCACGTTCTTTGACTTCGGCGACCGTGCGCTCGAGCTCCTTGGTCGACGACGTCCGCAATGCCAGCGCAAACCGGTTCGGCGCTTGATCGGGGAAGACCAACGTGAGCCGAAGCAGCAGGGTCAGGGGCAACAACAGTCGGGCGAGCCGCTCGACCGCTGCCATGACGACCACCGAGAGCACGAGGAGAGACCCGAACCACATGGCGGTGGCCGCTGGGCCGTTCGGCTCGGGTAGCAGCGCGGCTGCCACGTAGGTTGCGACCACCGCGAGGACGACGGGCGCCATGGCGATACCGACGCGCAGCAAGCGGGCCATGAGCGGCCGGCCAGTCCACCGCAGCGCCGAATCTGGGCGCGGCTCAACCGGCGAAGGTGTCGTTGCCACCGACATCGGTGGTGATGGCATCGTCGAAGACATGGAGCCGTCCGCAGTGGTTCTCGGCATGAGTGGGCGATCTGTTGAGCGATTCGGCGGGCGTTGGGCGAGTCCGCTCACCGCACCCGAGGCCTACGATGATCGCCGTGCCTGATCGCCAGCTGCTCCTGGACCACCGGCCGCCGATGTCGTGCACGGTGCGGCTGCTCTCGCTGCCCACCATCGAGCAGCTGGCAGCCGCCCACGACCCCGCTCCCGCCGAGCGTCGCGAGCTCACCATCGTCGAGCTGGTCGACGACGAAGGCCGGGCGGGGTTCGGCGAGTGCTCGGCGCTGACACGCCCCGGCTACACCCCGGAATGGGCCCGTGGGGCGTTCGATCAGCTGGTGGCAACGAGAGGGCGGCAGCTGGGTCCGATGGCCGCCGCCGGAGTCGAAATGGCCAGACTCGACGGCGACCTCACCGCGACCGGCGTGTCGCTCGCACAGCGGCTGCATGCCGTCTCGAGACCATCGGGCGAGCAGGCGAGGCCCAATCCGCCGACGACCGTCCTGGCAGGAATCGTTCTGCCCTTGGCATCGGTCGACCAGACCGTGGCGGCCGCCGCTCGCTGGTCTGGGCTCGGCGTCCGCCGACTCAAGTTGAAGATCACGCCAGGGCACGCCGGCGTCGTCGCTGCTGCGGTGCACCAGGCCTGCCCCAGCGTCGAGCTGCACGTCGATGCCAACGGCTCCTGCGGCCGGGCCGACCTGGCCGAGTTGGCGTCGCTCCATGAACACGGAGTCACCGTCATCGAACAACCCTTCGCCATCGGCGACGACAGCACCACGGCGGAGCTGACCCGGTCGACGGCATCACACGTGGTTGCCGATGAGTCGGCGACCGACCTCGCCACGATCATCGAGTTGGTCGAGCAAGGAGTCGTCGACGGCGTCGTGATCAAGCCCGGGCGCTTGGGCGGTCTCGCCAACGCCATCCAAGTACACGATTGGTGCCTCGCCACCGGCGTCGGCGTCTCGGCCGGCGGCATGCTCGAGAGCGGGCTCGGTCGTCATGCGCTGGCAGCGCTCGCCTCGCTGCCAGGTTTCACCATCGTCGGCGACCTCTCCCCTTCCAAGCGATGGCTGGCGGCCGATCCCTTCGACGACCTCACGATGCGCCACGGCGAGATCACCGTGCCAACGGGCCCGGGGGTGGCACCTCCCCCGAATCGAGACTCACTCGATCGGCTCACCATCGAGCGGAGCACGTTCGACTGGCCCGCGGCCGACTAGCGCGAGCGCTCGTTCGATCACGGCGTCGTCCTCGAGATGAACGGCGTGGCTTCCGGGCTCGATCACGACCCGGGCGTTCGCCCCGATCTGCGCAGCCATGCGCTGGGCCAGTGCCGTGAACTTCTCGTCGGTCGAACCGACCACCAACGCGACCGGCATGGTCAGCTCCGCCAACCGGTCCCAGAGTGGGTCTTGGTTGCCGGTCCCGCAGGATCGCAGGCTGGCGGCCAGACCGTCCGGCCGGTTGGTCTCACGCTCGGCGAGACATCGAGACTCGGCGGGAAGTGACGCAAACAGCGGATTCGCCAGCCAGCCTTCGAGGAAGGATCGCAACGGTCCCGCCTCGATGCGCTCGGCGAGTCGCTCGTCTGCTTCTCGTCTCGCTGCTCGCTCTGCCTCGGTGTCGAGGCCGGCGGTGGCACCGATCAACACCAGCCGTTCGACCAGTTCCGGGTGGGCCAGGGCGAGATGGAGAGCCATTCGGCCACCCATCGAGTAGCCGACATAGGTCGCCGGGCCGCCCACACCGGCGATCAGGTCAGCCGCTCGCCACAGATCGGCGTCGTCGTGGGCCGACTCGCCGTGGCCGGGCGCATCGACCAGGACCACTTGATGCGAGCGGGCGAGCCGATCGGGGATCGCGCCCCAACAACGCGCGTTCTGGGTGAAACCGTGGAGCAGCACGAGTCGGGATCCCTGCCCGATGGTGGTGGTAGCAAGCGTCACACCACCAGGATGCCGACACAGAAGGCGGAAGTGTGATTCGCTGGTCGCCATGCAGGTGACTGACACCGCCACATTCTGCGCAACGCTCGTCGACGAGTGGGTCCATCAAGGACTCACCGACGCCTTCGTCGCACCCGGGTCTCGGTCGACCCCGCTCGCCTTGGCGGTCGCCGAAGACGACCGATTCGACGTGCATGTCTTCCACGACGAGCGGTCGGCCGGCTTCGCCGCTCTCGGCCACGGCCTGGCCACCGGTCGCCCGGCGGTGCTGTTGTGCACCAGCGGCACCGCTGCCGCCCACTTTCACGCGGCCGTGATCGAGGCGAGCCTGTCGTCGGTGCCCCTGATCGTGTGCACCGCCAATCGTCCACCCGAGCTGTGGGACGTGGGGGCACCGCAGACCATCGACCAGACCAAGCTCTATGGCGACAGCCCCCGTTGGTTCTTCCAGCCCGGCGTCCCCGACGCCGGCGCCGCCAACACCTGGCGACCCCTCGCTCGCCGGTCGGTTGCCGAGGCCGGCGGTTGGTCGGGCCGCCCGGGTCCGGTGCATCTCGATCTCAGTTTCCGCGACCCGTTGGCCGGTGTCGCTGGTGATCTTCCCGACCGCGACGCCCTCGTTCCTCCGGCAGCCGACGTGCATGCACCCGCCTCGGTCAGCGTCGGCGCTCCTGCCGACACCAATGCGGTGCGCATCGCCGAGTTGATCCGATCGGTCGATCCCGCACAGGGCGGCGTGATCGTTGCCGGTCGTGGAGCCGGCGACCCCGACCACGTCCTCCGACTCGGTGAGCGGCTCGGGTGGCCGGTGTTCGCCGACCATCGGTCCGGTTGTCGGGTGGCCGGACGAGCCGTGGCCCACACCGATGCCCTGTTGCGGAATGAGGAGTTCGCCGCGGCAATGGCACCCGGCATGGTGATTCGTCTGGGCGAGGTCCTTGCGAGCAAGATCACCGAGCAGTGGCTCGCCGGCGTCGACGGGCCAACGGTGGCCGCCACCACCGGACGCTGGACCGACCCGGCACAGGTCACGTCACTGGTCATCAACCATGCGGATCTGGCCGATCAGCTGCTCACGCTCGATCTCGGCGACGCCAGTGAAATGGCCGGGCGCTGGCTCGCGGCCGATACCGCAGCAGCACGCGCCATCGCCCAGGTTCTCGACCGGGCCGACGGGACCACCGAACCCGGTGTCGCCCGAGCCTCCTTGGCGTCGCTGGTCGGGCTGAACAAACTCGGCCCGAGTCCGGTGTTGGTCGTTTCGTCATCGATGCCGGTGCGCGACGTGGAGTGGTACGGCCAGCCGGCTCCTGGCGTGCGGGTCATCGCCAATCGGGGGGCCAACGGGATCGACGGCGTGATGGCCACCGCCATCGGCGTCGCCCTCACCGGTGCCCCGACCATCTGCCTCATCGGCGACGTCGCCTTCCTCCACGACGCCACCAGCCTCACCGCCCTCGCTCGTCGCCGCTGCGACCTCACCATCGTGGTGATCGACAACGACGGCGGCGGCATCTTCTCGTTCCTCCCGCAACGCTCGCTGCTCGACCCCAGCCGGTTCGAGCAGCTGTTCGGCACCCCGCACGGCACCGATCTGTTGGCCCTCGCCAGGTCCCACGGGCTCGACACCGTCGACCTCGAAGCCGCCGATCCCGCCGTGCTCACGCCGCACGGCGTGCGTGTCGTCCGCTTCGCCACCGACCGAGCCGCCAACACCGAACTCCACGGCCAGATCAACGCCGCCGTGAGCGAAGCGGTCGCCCCCGCCTGACCGACCGCTCCCCACCCAGCCGTTCTCGAGACCCACTGCGACACTTCCGTCGCCCTCAGACTCGAGAACCCCGGCGCGTGTCGCACCCGGTCTCGGCTACCGACCGATCAGGCGGGCGGCCGTTCGGCCCACAGCGAGAACATCTGCGGTATCTGGTGCCGCCGCTCCCCGGGGAGGAAGTACTGGTTCCCCTCCAGGACCGCCGACGGGCCATGCGGCCAGTCGAGCCCTTGGTGTTCCTCCAGCCTCGTGATCGTCAACCCGGCGCCGACGAGCGCGTTGATGATCTCGGCGAACGAATGGCTCCACTCGTGCTGGCGAGTGTTGACGATCCTCGTGTGATCGCCATCGGTGTACGTCTCGTTGTTGTCGAAGGTGAACGGTTCGCCGGCCGGTCCGACGATGGGATAGTGAGGTACGAAGGCTCCGTCGATCTCCTCGAAGGTCCACAGCGCCGGGTGCAGGTCTCGGATGTAGAAGCGTCCACTCGGCCGGAGGAGTCCGGCGATGGCGGCGGCCCACCGGTCGAGGTCGCCGAGCCAATTGATGGTGCCGACGCTCGTGTAGACGAAGTCGACGGTTCGGCCGATGGCGGTGGCGGCGTCGTAGACGTTGGCGACGACGAACTCGGCGTCGACGTTCGCCGCTTCGGCCAACGCTCGAGCGGCGTCGACCGCGACCTCGGAGAAGTCGAGGCCGATCACTCGGGCGCCGAGCCGGGCGAGCGACACCGTGTCGGTGCCGATGTGGCACTGCAGATGGGCGACGTCGAGACCCTCGATGCTGCCGATCAACCGCGCATCGAAGGCAACCACGTCGCTGACGTGACCGGGGTCGGCTGCGTAGCGAGCCAGGTCGTAGCTCTGCGAGGCGGAATGCACTCGAGCCCGATCGCTCCAGTTCGCGAGGTTGTCGCTCTGGTATTCGTCGAGCTCCATCAGCGAGGTCGTCGACGCAGCGTGGTCACCCGATGTTTGACCCGCCAGCCCTCGGGCGTCTTGACCACATCGTCGTAGTACGAGGCGGTGCCGGTGAGGCCCTTGGGCTGCAGGGCAACGATGCGGAAGTTGAGCTTCACGCCGTCGTCGGTCTCGTCGACGTAGATGTTGGTCATCATGTGGGTACGAGGATGCTGGGCATCTTCGTCCATGAACCGCTTGATCTCGTCGATGCCTTCGAGCAGGGGGACGCCGAGGTCGGTCAGATCGAACACGGCATCGTCGGTGAAGATCCGGTGGAGTGCCTCCCAGTCGCGGTCGTCGATGGCATCGCCATAGCGGCCGGGCAGTTCGTGCAGTTCGAGTCGGTCAACGGGGTCCATGGCGTTCTCCTTGGGTCATGAGCTACTGGCGACGCTGTGCTCTTTCGACGTCGCGGGACACGAGCGAGACGATCACGCTGATGGCGAACAGCGCCACGAAACACGCAGCACGCAACCAGACGTTGCCGACGAAGAGCATCACCAGCACCACGAGGGCGAAGAGCCCGATGTTGATCCGTCGGGCCCGCTTGCCGAGTGCGGCGTCGTCCTCGCTGGGCCCGAGTCCCAGGTAGCCCTTCAGTGTCTCGATCACCACCGGAGTCTGGCAGAGTCTCGGGGTGACGAACACTCCTGACGTCGTGGTGATCGGCGGCGGCATCTCGGGCCTGGCCGTCGCACGCGGGCTGGTCGACGCCGGGCGATCGGTCGTCGTGCTCGAGGGTCGGAGTCGTCTCGGCGGCCGACTGACGACGATGACAGGAACCCCGCTCGACCTCGGTGCCTCCTGGTTCTGGCCGGGCGAGCACCGAGTGGCCGCACTGGTCAGCGAGTTCGGCATCGCCACGTTCGACCAGCACCGATCCGGGAACGCGGTGCTCCAAACCGACCACGGGGTGCAGACGGTCGAAGGCAACCCGATCGACGTGCCCAGCTACCGATTCGCCGATGGTGCTTCGGCGCTGACCGACGCGCTTGCCGCCGCTCTGCCGGACGATGTGATCCGACTCGACGAAGCGGCAACTGCTGTGACGCTCGAGAACGACGAGGCGGTCGTTTCGACCAGACACTCCCGCTACGCAGCTCGCCATGTCGTGCTCGCCCTGCCGCCGGCGCTCGCTCACCACGCCATCACGTTCGAGCCGCCTCTGCCCGAGCAACTCGACCGGCTGGCGTCGATCACGCCGGTGTGGATGGGGGCGTTCACCAAGGTGGTCGTGCACTACGCGACCCCGTTCTGGCGAAGGGAAGGCCTCGCCGGCGCGGCGATCAGCCACGTCGGTCCGCTGCGGGAAGTGCACGACATGAGCGGGCCTGACGGGCAGCCGGCGGCGCTGTTCGGCTTTGCCCCCGGAAGCCCCGGGCAACCTGCACCGACTCGAACCGCAGTGCTGGGACAGCTGATCGCCCTGTTCGGCGACGAGGCGGCGACACCGATCGAGATCGAGATCCGGGACTGGCGAACCGAGCCGTTCACCTCACCACCGGGTGTCGAACAGCAGTCCTCGTATCAGCTCTTCGGGCATCCGCTCTTCTGGCAACCGGCGCCGAACGAGCGGCTGCACTGGACTT
This sequence comes from uncultured Acidimicrobiales bacterium, assembly GCA_963698395.1. Taxonomy (GTDB): domain Bacteria; phylum Actinomycetota; class Acidimicrobiia; order Acidimicrobiales; family SZUA-35; genus JBBQUN01. The sequence continues at coordinate 580,183 of CAVOQQ010000001.1, read as the reverse complement.
CGACCGAGACCGCCTCGGAGTATCCGGGCCACATCGAGGGGGCGCTCCAAGCTGCCGAGCGAACACTCGCAACACTGATCGCATCACCTGCAAACGAAGGATCCGTCACCCCATGACCGTTCACTCCATCCGCCATCTCCTTGCCGAATACGACCGAGCACTCGCCTACACCGATGCCCTGTGGCACGACCTCGGCGTCGATGAGGTGCACTGGCGTGAGAGCGAGAACGCAAGCGCCATCGGTTGGCATCTGGGGCACCAGGCCGCCGTCGCCCACTACATGGTGCGCAATCTCACCGCGGCCGAGCCGTTGATCGACCCACCACTCGATGCCCTCATGGATTCGGCGACGCCCGAGCCCGCTCGCAGCGACCTCCCGGACCTCGACCGGCTCCGTGCCTACCGTCGAACGGTCGCCGAACGGGTGCATCTGCGAACCGGCAACATCGCCTCCGGCGACGTCGGGGCGCCGGCGCAGCTGGGCGTGGTCGCCCAGACACTCCTGATCGCGATCATCAATCACGAGTACCAGCACAGCAAGTGGATCGGCGAGGTTCGGGTCGACGTCCACGGAAAGCCTCTCCCCCAGTCACCCGCATCGGCGCTGCTCAGCGAACTCGACGGCTACCTGGTGATCACCACCATCCCCTAGCCTGGCGCCCCATGACCGAGCGCGCTGCGAACCCTGTTTCCGACATCTTCGATCCCGAGTTGTGGGACGAGGTGCCCGGATTCGACTTCACCGACATCACCTATCACCGGGCCAAGCACGTACCCACCGTTCGCGTGGCCTTCGACCGCCCCGACATTCGCAACGCCTTCCGCCCGCACACCGTCGACGAGCTCTACCGCGGCACTCGATCACGCTCGCATGTCGTCCGACATCGGTTGCGTGCTCCTCACCGGCAACGGACCTTCGTCGAAGGATGGGGGCTGGGCGTTCTGCTCCGGTGGCGATCAGCGCATCCGTGGCAAGGACGGCTACAAGTACCAGGCCGACGGCGAGACCAGTGAGACGGCCGAGGCGATCGACCCCGGGCGTGCGGGGCGGCTCCACATCCTGGAAGTACAGCGCCTCATTCGCATGATGCCCAAGGTGGTCATCTGTGTGGTGCCCGGCTGGGCGGCCGGCGGTGGCCACAGCCTGCACGTCGTGTGCGACCTCACGATCGCCAGCCGCGAGCACGCTCGGTTCAAGCAGACCGACACCGACGTCGCCAGCTTCGATGGCGGCTTCGGGTCGGCGCTGCTCGCTCGCCAGGTCGGGCAGAAAGTCGCTCGGGAGATCTTCTTCCTCGGCAAGACCTACACCGCCGACGAGGCCCACGCCCAGGGTGTGGTCAACGCGGTCGTCGACCACGCCGAGCTCGAGACGTTCGCGTTGGCGTGGGCAGCCGAGATCTGCAGGAAGTCACCGACGGCGCAGCGGATGGCCAAGTACGCGCTCAACATGGTCGACGACGGCATGGTCGGCCAGCAGGTGTTCGCCGGCGAGGCCACTCGTCTCGCCTACATGACCGACGAAGCGCAGGAGGGTCGAGACTCTTTCCTCCAAAAGCGCGACCCCGACTGGAGTGCGTTCCCCTACTACTTCTGACTGTGAGTCGGACCCCGACTGGAGTGCGTTCCCCTACTGCTTCTGACCACTGCGCTTCTGGGCGCCCCTCAGGGGCGGACGAGGGCCGACAGCATCGCCTGGAATTTCGGAGCGCGTCTCGGCGAGTTCGGCGTCGGGATCGGAATCGGCGACGACGCCGACTCCCGCACAGAAGCGAGCGTGTGTTCCCGACACCTCCGCCGAGCGAAGGGCGACGGCGAACGCTCCGTTGCCTGCACCGTCGACCCAGCCGGCGGGGCCGGCGTAGCGACCGCGCTCGAGTCCCTCGAGTTCTTCGATGATCTCGAGCGCTCGGGCCTGGGGATTGCCGCCGACCGCAGGGGTCGGATGCAGCGCCGCCACCAGTTCGAGGATCGAGGCCGCCGGCGATGACAGCCGCCCTTCCACCCGGGTGCCGAGGTGGTGGACGTTGGCGAGCGTGACGATCGAGGGCTCCGGCTCGGCGTCGACGTAACTGCAGAACGGCAGCAGGGTGTCGAGCAACCAGTCGATCGTGATGCGGTGCTCCCACCGATTCTTGTCGGAGGCCATGAGCCCGGCGGCGAGTCTGGCGTCGGCTTCGGGATCGGACGAACGCGGTGCCGTCCCTGCCAGGGGATGCGCCCGCACGATGTCGCCGCTGCGACCGGCCAGCAGCTCGGGCGAAGCTCCCAGGAAACCGTCGATCGAGAAGAGGATGGCAGCGCGGAACGACTGCCGGAGGCGGTCGAGCACCGCTGCGGTGTCGATCGGCTGGTCGGTTTCGAGGGTGAGCTCACGGGCCATCACGACCTTCTCCACCTCGCCGGTATGGATGTGCTCGATCGCCCTGCCGACGACGTCGTCTCGCCAGACCTCGGGTTCGATCGGCGACCGAAGCGTGTAGGTCGTTGCCTGTTTGGCGCCGGCTCGTTGCTCGGCGGCGGCCGATGACGCCCCGATCTGCTCGAGCGCTTCGGCGTCGGACATGCCTTCGGGCGTGGTCAGCCAATGGCGCCCCTCGGGTCCTCGACCGATCACCAGCTCGGGAATGATCAGCTCACCCGTTTCGCTGCGGTCGAACGGAAACGTACCGAACGCCACCGCACCGGTTCCTGGAACGTCGACCTCGTCGACGCCGGTCAGCACCGTCAGCATCGCCTGGGCTCGGGCCGCGCCATCGGGCCGTTCGATCGGCAGACGGCCCGCTTCGCCGATCCCGGCGAGTGCGAACTCGCCGTGGGCGTAGAGCAGGCCAGATCGGGCACCGACGGCGAACGGGTCGAAGCGGTAGGCATCACCGGCAAGGTCACGGGGAAAGCGACGGGTGTTCATCGGCGGGATCACGTCTTCGAGCGTAGAAGAGGCAGACTGGTACGCGTGGATCGAACGATCAGCACCAATGCCCCCGCCGAACCGCCGAAGGTCTACGAGATCGTTGCCGACCTCAGCACCTACCAGCACTGGCTGAGCCTCATTCATCAGGTGGAACCCGCCGACCCTGCGCCGGCCGACGAAGGAGCGGCGTGGTGGATCACCCTGCGAGCCAAGGTCGGTCCGTTCGCGCGGAGCAAGCGGCTCCGCATGGTTCGCGTCGTCGACGACGCCCCGAAGCTCGTGCGATTCGAACGACAGGAACTCGACGGCAGGGACCATTCGGCGTGGGTCATGCGAGCCGTCGTCGAGCCCGGAGACGCACCGGGTCTGAGCGTGGTCGAGGTCAATCTCAACTACGACGGTGACCTCTGGAACGGCCTGCTCGACTCGGTCCTCGGCGTTGTCATCGACTCAGCGATCGGCGGCCTCCAGCAGTACGTCGCCGAATCCGTCTGACACTGGGACGGCCAAGGCCAACGACCTCCGTCATCGTGCGCCTCGAGCGCTACTGCTTCATCAGCCGCCGGTGGCCCGAAGCGGTGTTGATCACGATCCGAGGGGTCCCGTATCTGGCTCCCGAACTGCAATTGCTCTTCAAGAGCGAGGACGCCCGACCGAAGGACGACGTCGACGCCGCCTCCGTGATTCCCGAACTCGAGCCCGAAGGCCGAGCCTGGCTCGCACATCGGCTGCCGGCCGACCATGGATGGCACACCCTCATCGAACGCTGACCGGCAGGATCAGTCGAGGCAGTACGTCTGGACCTTGGCGGGGACGGCTTGAACATTGCGATCGGCGAAGGCGGCGGCCGTGGCACGAGCGTCGAGTTCGGACTGCAGATAGACGCTGACGGTGTAGAACTCTCCGGTGCCCAAGCCGAGCGCTTCGGAAGCGCCGACATCGCAGTTGGTCGGTCCGGTGTTGTAGCCGGCCGCTTCCGCGGCCTCGACCGCTTCGATCAGAAGCGGATCGTCGAACTCGGAGGAGCCCGCCAGAACGACAGCCCACACGTCACCGCCGTGATCGAGGCTTTCGATCTCCGGCGGGAACGAGACTGGTGGCGGCAACGAGGTCGTCGACGAGGCGGTTGTTGGCGTCGTGTCTTCCGGAATCGCCGTTTCGACGGTCACGAGCCGTTGTTCGTCAGAACTCGATGTGCAACCGGCAACGGCGAGCATCACACAGCCCGCTGCGACGAAGGAACCTGCGGATCTCAACGTCCTGCTCACGGGTCGAGACTAGTCGCATTCCTCGGCCTCAACAGCCAACGAACCCCGCTCGATCCTCTCGAATCGGTCAGCCCAGCGTGGCATGCCGTTCGGTGACCCGGTGCACGAGGATGTCGCGGCTACCTCGTCATCAACGGCATCAGAGTGGGGTGAGCCAGCGCCGAGCCAGTTGGTGCTCGGGGTCATCGATCATGGCGGCGATCTCGCTGGTGATGGCTTGCGATACCGGCCCGACGTCTGGCCATCGGTGGTCGTCGAGCCTCGACACCGGAGCGACCGGCGCATTGGTCGAGCAGAGGAACAGCTCATCAGCCGACTCGACCTCGGCCCACAGCACCGGGCGCACCTCGTGATGAAATCCGAGATTCACGCCGATATCGAGCACGAGACGACGGGTGATGCTGTCCAGCACGACGTCGAGCGGGGGCACGATCAGGCGCGTCGCCCTTCACGACGAAGAGGCTCTGCGTCGTTCCCTCGGCCAGCAACCCGTCGGTGGTCTTGAACACCACACTGTCGAACCCGGCGGCCATGGCCGCCATCGTTTCCCGAACGCCGACGGTGTACGACGCCGCCACCTTGAGCGCCGGCGGCAGGACCTCGGGCGGAAGCTTCGGTGCGGTGGCCGTGCGAACAGCCAGGGGCTCGACTGGGGGCAACGTCGGTTCGAGCGGCTCGGGCACGAACGCTGCGACGGTGATGGTGGGAGCGAGGCTGACCGGCAGGCTCTTCGCCGGGATCTCCGACCAACTGGCCACGGTCTTGATCGTGGCTGCACCGGGATTGGCAGCAACCACCGCTCGAACGGCCCGCTCGAGTTCGGCCATCGAGGTCGTCGGCTCCATGCCCATCAGCGCCATCGAGCGATCGAGTCGAGCGAGGTGGGGCCGAAGGCCGATCGCTGCCGGCCCTTCCGGTGTTTGCACCACCCGCAAGACGTCGAACACCGCAGTCCCGCGCATGACGGCGTGGGAGAAGACCGAAACCACTGCGTCGTCGAACGGTCGCATGTCGCCGTCGATCCATACCGTCTGGGGCTGCTGCACGACCTGACACTAACCTGATCCAATGCCCGACCTCGTTGCACTCGACCTACCCGGCGGCCCGGCGTTCGTTGCGGCACTCGAGAAGGTCTGGGCGAATGGCGACGCAGCCTTCCCGCTCGACCCGCGCCTTCCGGCGTCGGAGCGGGACCGTGTGATGCGGGCCATCGCTCCGGGTGCGATCATCGAGTCCGACGGCGAACGCCGGTCCCTCGCCGGCGGCATGCCCACCGAGCCGGGCGATGCCGTGGTGATCGCCACCAGCGGGACCACCGGACTGGCGAAGGGCGTGGTACTCACCCACGACGCCGTCGAGGCCTCGGCTCGATCCACGTCCGCGGTCATCGGCACCGACCCGACGAGCGATCGATGGCTCGCCTGCCTCCCGCTCGCCCACATCGGTGGGCTGTCGGTCGTCATGCGTGCGCTCCACACCGGCACGCCGCTCGAGGTGCACCCGAGCTTCGACGCCGCCGCCGTCGTGGCCGCTGCCGACCGGGGCGCCACACTCGTTTCCCTGGTCACTCGAGCGCTCACCCAGGTGCCCGCCGAACGGTTCCGCACCATCGTGATCGGCGGCGCCGCTCCCCCACCCGACCGACCGGCCAACGTGATCGCCACGTACGGAATGACCGAGACCGGCTCGGGGGTCGTCTACGACCGCACACCGATCGACGGCGTCGAAATCCGGATCGACGACGAGCACGAAGGCAGCGGCGGCGAGATCTGGCTTCGCGGACCGATGCTGTTGCGGGCCTACCGCGACGGTTCCGACCCGAAGGTGGATGGCTGGTTCCCGACCGGTGATCTCGGACATTGGTCCGACGACGACGGTCGCCTCGTCGTCGAGGGCCGGCGAGGCGATGTGATCGTCACCGGCGGCGAGAAGGTCTGGCCCGAACGAGCCGAGGCCGTGATCGTCCGCCGACTCGGATGGCGAGAGGTCGCACTGATCGGCCGACCCCATCCGGAATGGGGACACGAACTGGTCGCACTGATCGCCCCCGTTCCCGGCATCGACGAACCACCTTCGCTCGAAGCGTTGCGAGACGCAGTGAAGGCCGAGCTTCCCGCGTGGTACGCCCCCCGCCGGATCGAACAGGTGGCAACGCTGCCTCGTACGGCACTCGGCAAGCTGCGGCGCACCGAACTGGCAGGCGGAAAGCCATGAGCGCTCGCGAGATCGTCATGCTCGGCACCGCCAGCATGAGCCCCACCCGGCACCGAAACCACAATGGCTATGCCCTTCGTTGGGATGACCGCCTCGTCCTCTTCGATCCCGGGGAGGGATTCCAGCGCCAGTGCACGATCGCCGGCATCACCATCGCTCGAGCCGATGCGGTCTGCCTCACCCACTTCCACGGCGACCACTGCCTCGGCCTCCCGGGACTCATCGCCCGGCGAGATGCCGACCAGATCGCCGAACCACTCGACATCTACTTCCCGGGCGACGGCATCGAGTACTACGACAAGCTCCGCTCTTGCACGGCTGCGGCCGCCGCGCCACCGCTCGCTCCCCACCCGATCGATGGGCCGGGCGTCGCCGGGATGGTCGGGGATCTCACGATCACGGCACTCCCGCTCCGTCATCGCATCACGGCCTATGGCTACCGCCTGCAGGAGCCCGACGGACGCTCGTTCGATCGCGACGAGCTGGCAGCCCGCGGCATCCGCGGGCAAGCCGTCGGCCGGCTCCAGCGCGACGGCGAGATCGAGACCCCGACCGGAAGGGTCACGATCGACGACGTCTCCACCCATCGCACCGGTCAGTCGATGGCGCTGGTGATGGACACGGCGGTGTGCGACTCGATCCTGGAGTTGGCGAACGATGTCGACCTGCTGGTCATCGAATCGACGTTCGTCAAGGCCGATGCCCACCTGGCCGAGCAGTACGGCCATCTGACCGCCGACCAGGCCGGCCGGTTGGCCAGCGAGGCCGGCGCTCGACGAGTGGTGCTCACCCACTTCTCACAGCGCTACGGCCACGGCGATCCCACCGGTGCGGGCAGCGGAGCCCAGCGATTCGTCGAGGAGGCAGCGGTCCATCATCCCGACGTGCACGGCGCCAACGACTTCGATGTCATTGCCGTTCCGCGTCGCGCCTGAACGCCGGCGTCCGCGCCTGAGCGCCGGCGTGACCGTGCGAGCGTCCTCAGCGCCGGCCGAGCGACGTCTTTGCCAGTTCGAGGTCGTCGGGATTGGTGATGCCGATCCATTCCTCGGGCGACGACACCACCGTCACCGACAGCCGGCCGTCGGCCATGAGGGCCGCCACCTCGGTGGGAAGCAGACACTCGGCCTTCGCGGTCTCGGCGTTCTCGGCGTAGAAGCACTCCCAACGAGCGGCGAAGTCGGCCATGATCTCGTGGTGGAAACACCACATGTTCATCGAGACCGGGGTGTCTTCGGCGATCGGCCCGCCCCTGGCGAAGAGGCTGCCGTCGGCGAGACGCTCACAATCGTGGGTCTCGTCGATGCCGACGAGCCTCGCATCGACGACGTCGCAGATGCCACGCGAGACCGTACCGGCGGGCGGCACGGTCTTGCCGAGCTCGAACGCCACGAGCGCCCCCACGCCCGGCTGCGAGTTGGCCAATTGGTCGGATGCCAATTGGAACGACTGGGGACCGTAGTAGTCGTCGGCGTTGATGACGCAGAACGGGCTGGTCACCGCATCGGCCGCGCTGAGAACGGCGTGCAACGTGCCCCACGGCTTGTCACGGGCCGGGCCGAGATCGTCTTGGCGCACGTAGCGAACGAACGGCGTGGCGCCGCCATCGCCGTGCACGGCGTCGATGTGCGCACGAACGTCGGCCTCGATGTCGGATCGAACGATGAGCACGACGTCGCCGAACCCTGCCGCACGAGCGTCGATGATGCTGAAGTCGAGGATGGCCTCGCCGTTTGCTCCGACGAGGGCCAACTGCTTCACACCGCCGAATCGGCTACCCAGTCCGGCAGCCATGATCAGGAGGGTTGGTCGTTGCGGTGTCGAGGGTTCCACCCTCCCATCGTCGTCTGCGGCGAGCCCGCTTCCAAGCACTTCGCCGAAATACTTGCGATTGCCTCGATCGACGTGAAATCCCGGTGACGAGCCCAGAGGGCCGATCACTGGGCCTCCTCCTCGTCGCCGTGATGGCGATCGCCTCCTCCGCTGTCCTCGTCCGTTGGGCCGAGGCACCGGCGGTCGCGCTGGCGTTCTGGCGGACGCTCGGCGGTGCGATCGTGCTCGCACCGAGCGCGCGGGTGAGCAGACGGCACGAGGCGAAACCGTCGAGGACGACCGCGCTGGCCATCACCGGAGCGGGTGTTGCCCTCGCCATCCACTTCTCCACCTGGCTGGCCTCGCTCGAGATGACCTCGGTTGCGGCCTCGGTCACGCTCGTGTCGACCGCTCCGATCGGTGTGGCCCTGCTGCAGTGGGCATCGGGCGGACCACGGCCAACGAGCCGCAGCTGGTTCGTGATCGCCATCACCCTGGTCGGCGTTGCGATCATCACCGGGGGCGACATCGGGACATCGGGCGACGATCTGGCCGGCGATGGCCTGGCCCTGATCGGCGCTGCGGCCATGGCGGTGTACCTCGTGCTCGGCGGACGAGTGCGGACCGAGCTGTCGACCGCCGCCTACGGGGCTCGGGCCTACGCCACCGCGGCTGCCGCGCTGTTGCCGACCGCCATCGTCACCGACACCCCGCTGTGGGGCTACGACGGCCAGACCTGGTTGGTCATCATCGCCATGATCGTCGGACCCCAGTTGGCCGGGCACACCGTGCTCAACCTCCTGCTCGAACGGCTCGGCTCGCTCACGGTGTCGCTTGCGCTCCTCGCCGAACCGATCGGCGCATCGCTCCTCACCTGGCTCCTGCTCAGCGAGGCTCCGCCCATCGCCGCCTGGATCGGCGGCCCGGTGGTGTTGGCCGGCTTGGCCCTCCACCTGTTGTGGACCTCAGCGACCGAGCAGCAACCGGTGAGCGGCTAGCTCCTCGTAGATCGCCAGGGCGTCGGCGGCCAGGCGTTCGTGCCCCGGCGGTATCGGCGGAAGGGGCGGAGCGGCAGACGAAGCCCGGGTCTGGAAACCGGTCGATTGCCAGACGGCGTCGTACCAGTGCGACGCCCAGACCCCGTCGGTGTCGCGTGGACCGGCCGGCCACGTCAACATCGCCTCGTCGAAACCGATCCCGAGCAGATCACACACCGCTGTCAGATACCAACGTGGATCGGTGAGGAAATCGTCGGAGTCGATCACGAGCTCGGCTCGATCGAGCAACTCCCGTTGCTGGGGCAGACCGAGGTCGTCGAGTATCACCGCTTCGCGCTTGTCGAGGTAGGACGCAAGCACCCTTGCCGGGTGTCGCAGCAGGAGCACGTGCCGGAGCTCGTCCAGCCAGCTGCGGTCGAGATCCGCCAGCAAATGGTGCGACATGTGTTTCTGATACGAGACGGTGATGCCGGCCGGCAGTGGCGCCAGGCACCGGGCAACGGCCTCGGCGCCGTCGGTCGGCTGCGAGGCAAGGATCTCGTGAGCCATCGGATGGTCGACCCCGGTGACGGCGAGGTAGTGGGCGTAGAGCGGCTCGTCCATGACGACCGTGTCGGCACGGTTCTCGAACGACCGCATCATGGCGGTCGACAGGTTCCGAGGCCCGGACCACATGGCCACTCGCACGACCTCGTCGGTCATCGCGTCGCTTCGTCGATCAGCTCGAGATACTTCTCCTGCAACTGCGTGGTGATCGGGCCACGCTCGCCGGTACCGATGACCCGACCGTCGACCTCGGTGACCGGAGCGATCCCGGCGAACGTTCCGGTGACGAACGCCTCGTCGGCGCCATAGACCTGGCTGACGCTGAAGTTCCTCTCTGCTCGGTGATGCCCCAGCGTCGACACAACCGCAGCACGTTCGCCCGAGTGATGCCGGGCAGGCAGTAGTCGCCGGTCGAGGTCCACACCTCGGGCCCTTCGTCGCCTTCGCGGACGATGAAGAAGTGGGTCGAATTGCACGTGGCGACGAAACCCTGCGGATCGAGCATGAGCCCCTCGTCGGCCCCGGCCTTGGTGGCCTGGATGCACGCCGTGATGCAGTTGATCTTGGAGTGCGAATTGAGCTTCGGGTCTTGCACGTCGGGCCGCCCGCGCCGCACGCTGACGGTCGCGAGGCGGATCCCCTTGGTCAAGGTCTCGGGCCGCGGGTCTTTGTATTCGGGGATGATCACGACGGTGGGGGGCGTGATCGTGAAGCGGGGATCTTGGTAGGGCGTCGACTTCATGCCCCTGGTGACCATCAGACGAATGTGGACGCCATCGGTGCCCGGGCCCATGTCGTTGGCAGCCAGGGTCGCCATGATCCGGTCGGTCAGTTCGTCTTGGGTGAGTCCGATGTCGAGGTCGAGCGCCGCTGCACCTTCATAGAGCCGACGCAGGTGGTCATCGATGAACGCGAGCTTGCCGTTGTGCACCCGGATGCCCTCCCAGATGCCGTCGCCGAGGATGAAACCCGAATCGAAGACCGACACCATCGCCTGGGCTCGGGGCACGAGGTCGCCGTTGAGCCCGATCGTGATCGTGGCGTTGCGAGGATCGTCCTGGTGATCGTGGGTCCCGTGCGTCGGAGCAGAGATCGATGAAGCAGAGCCGTTGGACATGGGCGGATCGTACGCCACGATGATGCGATGCGCCGACGCCACTTCCTTGCCTCGTTGATCGCAACGGTGGCCGCTGCGTGCACCCGTTCGTCGGAACAATTGACCGATCCGACCGTCACCACCGACCCCGAGGCCCAACCCGAACTCGAGCCCACCGTGCTCGACGCACCGACGGACACCTCGCTCGTCGAGCCCGATGCTCCCGTCGTCGATCCCCTCCCCTCGCCCGAGAGCCCGCTCGGCCCCGACGGCTTCGGGCTCGGGGTTGCCTCGGGCGATCCCGACACCACGTCGGTGGTGCTGTGGACCCGGCTCCTGGGTGAGCTGCCGGCGAGCGTCGCCGTGGTGTGGGAGGTCAGCGATCGATCGTCGTTCGAGCGGATCCTGGCGACCGGGCTGGCGACGACGACCGCCGACCACGGTCACAGCCTGCACGTCATCGCCGCCGACCTGAGCCCTGGGTCACGCTGGTGGTATCGCTTCCGATCCGGCGATCAGACCTCACCCGCCGGCCGCACCCGCACCCTGCCCGACTCGTCGGCGACGCGACCTGTGCGAATCGGCGCCAGTTCGTGCCAGCTACGCGAGACCGGCTACTGGGCAGCACACGTCGACATCGCCAACGCCGACCTCGACGTGTTCTGTTGGCTCGGCGACTACATCTACGAGGGTGGCGGGTCGAGCAACCTGGCAAACCGAGCGCACACCGGCGGAACCGCCACCACGCTCGATGGCTACCGCAACCGCTACGCCGAGTATCGGCTCGACCCGGTGCTGCAAGCCAACCATGCGGCCCATCCGTGGTTCTGTCTGTGGGACGACCATGAGGTCGAGAACGACTACGACAGCACCGTCGACCTCGCACGGCGAGCTGCGGCCTATCAGGCGTGGTGGGAGTTCATGCCGGTCCGGCTTCCCGCACCCGATCCTGGTGTGCCGACCTACGACATCTATCGATCGCTCGATCTCGGCAACCAGCTGCGCATCATCGGCACCGATGTGCGCCAGTACGCCTCCGACACCACGCTCTTCGGCGAGGCGCAGAAGGCATGGATCGCCGAGCAGCTCGACACCTCTGCCACCTGGACCCTGCTGGCGAGCCCCGTGGTGGCTTCGGGCATCTACGTCGGCGAAGGCGAGGTCCTCCTCCCTTACACCCTCGACGGCCACACCGATGAGCGAGCCTGGCTCGGTGGCGAACTGGCCAAGCACGACGGTCGCATCATCGTGTCGGGTGATCTGCACACGAGCGCCGTGTTCGAGTTCTCACCCGACCGCAGTGACGTCGACTCACCGGTCGTCGCCACCGAGTTCATGGCCCCGCCCATCAGCAGCCAGTTCCCTGAGCAGTACGCGGCCGCGGCCTCGCTGCTGCCGTTCCTCAACTCCCACATGCAGCAGTTCGATCCCTACAACGGATGGCTGCTGCTGTCGTTCGGTCCCGACGAAGTCGAGGCCGAGTTCCGGCGAGTGACCGACGTGATCCTGCCGGACTCGACTGTCGAGTCGGCACAGCGATACCGGGTCGACCTCGGCGACTCGGTACCCGTCGAGCTGGGTTGAACGGTCGTCCGCATGCTCTGACGGTTCCATCGGCTGATCGGTTCGAAGTCCGCTCACCCGTGCGACACTGGGTCGATGCCTCGCCGATCCCGACCAGCTGGCCGAGGTGGCCGCACGCCTGGCCGATCCCGACGCTCCGGTCGATCTCCTGGTGAACAACGCCGGGGAACGATTCTCAACGAAAGTGAAGCAACGACGGGTCGTTCGCGCTCGACTCGTCGCTCTCAGCGATGGAGAGTGGCGTCGACCTGGGTGACTCGGCATCGCACCGTGAAAACACTGTCACCCGACAACACACCGCTGCGAGAGAAGAGTCGCCCGACGTCCCAGTTGGAGAGACCGAGCTCGGGCTTGTCGAGTGCGTACTGACCGTCGACCCAGCGAGTGAAGCCGTCGCCGACGAAAGGGGCGTCGATGGCATTCCAGAATGACCGCTGTGCCTCGGCGTCATCGGAGACGAGCGAAGCGACGAATCGAGGCGACTGGGTGTTGAACAGCTCGACCGCCTGAGCGGTGCCATCGACGACGACGAGCGTGATCTCCGGCGAGCCCTCCCACTCCCATTCGTGCCCGAGTCGATCGGCAGCGATCATCTCGGCCTTGGCTTCCTCGATGTCACCCTCGGCTCGGTTGATGGCGACCGAGGTGTCGAACCACTCCGCCGGGACGAAGGACTCGCTCCCCACGGCGACGTGCAACTTCGGATTCGTGCCCCGATCGGCGGCGGCATCGCCCAGTCCGGCGAGGACGGCCGGCACCAATCGAGCAGCATCCGCTCGCACGACCGCAACCGTGTTGAGGGTGTTGCACACCTTGCGGTCGAGCGAGTGGCGCACGACCGATCGGAGGCGTTCGGCATCGGCGCGGGAGTCGGCAACGATCCAGGCGCCGCCGGTGCCGTGCAGACTCACCGGGGTACCGGCCTGCCGAGCGACCGAGCCGAGTTGGGCAACCGCCGCGCCGCTTCCCCTGGCCACCGCGAGGGCGAGGCGGGGATCATCGAACATGGCGTGTCCGGCGGCGTGGGCAGCCGAGTTCACCAACGAGGCCGAACCTGGTGGCAAGCCGGCCGCAACGAGTGCGGGGTCGAGCGCGTGATCGACGATGGCGTTGGCGGTTCCGAGCGCATCGGAACCGATCCGGAACACCACGGTGTTGCCGGTCCGCAGCACACCGCACGCATCGGCGAAGACGTTGGGGCGCCCCTCGAACACGAAACCGATGACACCGAGACCGGCTCGGCGCTGTTCGACGGTCCAGCCATCATGGGTGATGGTGTCGATCAGGGCATCACGGCTCGGGTCGGCGTCTCGCCAGCTGCGAAGACCATCGATCATGTCGGCCCGCATCGTCGGCGTGAGCTCCAGGCGGGTGGTGGTACGACCTCTCGCGCGTAGCTGCCTCGACGTCGCCGGCATTGGCGGCCGCGATCGGAGCGAACGATGTGTCGTCTTCGAGCCGGAGGGCGAATCCTTCGAAGAAGTCGGTGATCGCCTGATCGGACACGCCGCCGAGTGCGCCGAAGGCAGCGACCGCTCGCCCAACGGCCTCGGTTGCGATCTCGACCTCGCGCCGCGGCACGTGGAGAAGGTCGCCGGTGTCGTTCACGACGATCAGCCGGTCGCCGGCCACGAACGATGCCGCCAGCTTCGGACTGACGGTGGTGTAGTGCGATCCGCCGTAGACGATGATCTGTCCGGCCTCGAGCGAGGTGAGTGCTGGCATGGTCCAAGTATGCGTGGCTTTTGCCGAACCCGAACACTCCTCGTCCATGACGACGGATCAGTTGTTGTAGGCCGTCTCGGCGTGCTGGGTCGAGTCGAGGCCTTCGCGCTCCTCTTCCGGCGAGACTCGCAGCCCGATGGTCAGATCGAGGATCTTGGCCAGAGCGAAGGTCACGACGAAGGCGAACACGGCGACGACCACATTGGCGAAGATCTGCTCGATCAGAAGACCCGGCCCGTCGCCCTCGATGAGACCGCCTTCGAACTCGCCACCCAATGCCGACGGACTTGCGAACACGCCGATCAGGATGCCGCCGACGAGGCCACCGACGAAGTGGACACCGACGACGTCGAGCGCATCATCGAAACCGAAGCGGAACTTGAGCCGAACGGCCAAGGCGCACAGCGCACCGGCGACGAGCCCGACCGACATGGCACCGGCGACGCCCATGAAACCGGCACCGGGGGTGATACCGACGAGACCGGCGACGATGCCGGAGGCCGCACCGAGGGAGGTGGCGTGTCCGTCGACGAGTCGCTCGACGATCAGCCATGACAGCATGGCTGCGGCACCGGCGATGAAGGTGTTGGCGAACGCCTGGATCGCCACGCCGTCGGCGGCGAAGGCCGAACCGGCGTTGAAGCCGAACCAGCCGAACCACAAGATGCCGGCACCGAGCATGGTGAAAGGAAGGTTGTGCGGGAGCATCGGCTCCTGCCGCCAACCGCGCCGCTGACCGAGCACGATGGCAAGGGCCAGCGATGCCGAACCAGCGGCCACGTGGACGACGGTGCCGCCGGCGAAGTCGAGGCTGCCTCGCACGGTGAGCCAGCCGACGTCAGGACGGAAGACCCACGCCCAGGCGGGGACGAAGACGATCATCAGCCAGATCGGCACGAACGTGACCCAAGCCGAGAACTTCATCCGGTCGGCGACGGCACCCGAGATGAGGGCCGGGGTGATGGAGGCGAAGGTCAGCGCGAAGAAGACGTCGCGCAGTTGGGCGCCGCCGTCTTCGTTGGTGATCGAGATGCCCTCGAGGAAGAGATGGTCGAAGCCCCCGAGCACGCTGTTGGTGCCGGTCGACGAAAGGCTGTAGCCGGCGACGAACCACACGATCGGCACGATGCCGAGGCAGACCATGTTCATCATGAGCATGTTGAGCATGTTCTTCGAGCGGGCCATGCCGCCGTAGAAGAGCGCGAGACCGGGGACCATGAAGACGACGAGCGCCGCCGACATGAGAATCCACGCAGTGTTACCGGAATCCATCGAGACTGAGCCTTTGCGATCGGGAACCAGGGCACGCGCTGATCGGTTCGAAAGTCCGAAGAAACGCAGCCGTCAGCATCACAACAGCAAGGGTCGGTCATGTCACCGGAGTGTTTCTTCCGTGTTAACTGGCCAAGGCTCCCCGCAAGATTTCCGAGGTTTCCGCGACTCCTCACGACCCCGCTCGTCGTAATGACATGGCCGAGATGACGAACAACGGATCCCGCGAGGACGGAGCCGTTGCGGGATCCAGCCCTCGTTTCGTGGTGCCGGCCAACATGCATCAGCTCAGACCCGGCCGTGACGCGTTGCGTCACTGGCT
The DNA here is from genome assembly GCA_963698395.1 of uncultured Acidimicrobiales bacterium. Classification (GTDB taxonomy): domain Bacteria; phylum Actinomycetota; class Acidimicrobiia; order Acidimicrobiales; family SZUA-35; genus JBBQUN01. Next base: position 564,432 of record CAVOQQ010000001.1, on the reverse strand, counting down.
GTCGACGCTTCTCGGCGTGTCGACGACTCGCGAGGATGAGATGGTGCTGGTGTTCATGGAACTCTTGGCGAACGCCATCGAGGCGTGTCGGCCTTCAGACCTCGTTGCGTACAGCTTTCTTGCCGACTCGAAGACGTTGGTGGTCAGGGTCGAGAACCCCAATCCATTCGAACAGTCCGTCGAGCTACGCAAGATGCCCGATCCGAACGCCCAAAGCGGCCGCGGTTTGGCGCTCGCCCAGCACTATGCGGATCGTGTCGACATCGATTGGATGGGCGGCTCGGTATCGATCTCGGCCCACTTCGGCACCCAAACGATCGGTGACTGATAGGCATCGGCGTCGAGCGCCGGCTTGATCGTGAGTCGAGCGGGATCCAGTGTCACAGGATGCGTCGTGGATGCGATGACGACCAGATCGGGTGGGGTCGATGGACGGCGCTCGGCGCCGGCGGGCGCTACGGCTGGGTGGTCGACGTTTCCGGCACGGTGGTTGCTCCGGGGATGGTCGTCACCCCGGGGACCGTCGTCGGGTTGCCGGCAGCGGGTGAAGTGGAACCGAGCGGCAGAAGGGCAGGGACCTCACCCAGGAGTGCCTGCCATGCGATGTCGAGATCGGCAGATGCAGCAACCGGACGATCGGGCAACGCGCTGAGGACGACGCCGAGGCGTTCGACTGCGAGGGTACGCGCCGGATCGGTTCCCGAGAGATCAGCGAGGACGGCGCGTGCAGACGCCACGTCTTCGGCGGCGAGGCCATAGTTGGCCTGATAGAGGAAGAGGCGCGCTCTCGACAGGAGCTCCATGGCCTTCACTTCCAAGAGCCGATCCCCAAGCTCAGCGTCCGCCGCCTCGATGGTGGCCGGGAGATCGGCAAGGTCGTCGAGTTGGGTATCCACGTCGTCGATCCGACCGGTCAACGTGTCGATCTGGCCCGACAGCGAACCAAGATCGCCGTCGATCGCCGCGACCTCGCCCTCGAGTGTGGCGACCTCGTCCTCGAGGCCCGCGAGGCGCTCCAAGGCAACATCGAGTTCGGCCTGTACTGCTGCAGTGTCTTCGGTATTGACCGCGACCGGCTGCAGTACTCGATCGTTGAGGACCGGCCATGCCAAGACCGCAGCGGCCACCGCCACCGCCGCCATGACGACCAAGATCACGGCCCGGAACAGACGCTTCCGCCATGGTCGGGGCTGTTCGGCCACGTCACTCGGTGCGGTTGGCGTGGTCGCCGGTGCGGTTGGCGTGGTCGCCGGTGCGTCGTCGGTCGTTTCCGTGTCGTTGCTCGCCGTCTGTTCCTCGCTTGCCTGGCTCTGGCTCGTCTCTGCCGGCTCGGTGTCGGGCTCGTCGGGACCGGCACCGATGTCGGGCGAGTCGGTTGTGGTCATTGGGTTCTCCAGGCAGGGCGGGGGTTGGTCGGGCTTCGTGGGGTGCTGCGGCTGATCGAGTACGTCCATCGCCCGTTGATGACTGGTCGCAGAAAGGAATCGGCGAACGACGCCGCGAGATCGACGGCGGGATGTGCTTCGACGTCTTCGATCACGAGACGCTCGCTTGGCATGAGGTCGTGGCTACACACCACCATCGTCAACTGGTTCCCGTTCAGGAGACTTGACGCGAAAAGAGGACGTTATCCTACTCAACGCTCGCCGGACGATCGAGTCGCGAAGACTCCTCGCGGTTCGCTCGATTCTCGCTGCCGGCCATTCGACCGCCGGCACGAGGCCACTCGCGCCGGCGATTCCGGCCGGGTGAGCGAACCGGGTCCGATGCGGGCGACCGTGCCGGAAATGGGCGCCGTGGTGGATCCGCATCGACGGCGAGCTGGTTCAGCGCATCGGCAGCCGGCTGATGACGGCAACGCTGCGCCGGTGTCCACAGCAGGCGCTTGCTTGACGCCGGTAGCGTCCTTCTCATGAGTGCGAACCGTCCGCTGCTTCCCGAACCCGATCCTGATGAGGTCGATGCATTCTGGGATCGCTACCTGACCGCCACCGGCCAGCCAGAGGACACCCCATTCGACGACGTCGGCAGCTTTGGTGACACGGTCGAGATGGCCGACGAACTGCTCGAGCTCGTGCTCAGCGGAAACAAACGAGCAACGGCGAGTGCGGTCGCCGAATACGAGGTCGAGCAGGCCCCGATGCCCGAGGTCGACGACGAGTGGATTGCCTGTGACGGAGCGGGAAAGCCGGTCGCCGTGATCCGCACGATCGAAGTCGAAGTGGGCCCGCTGTCCTCGGTCGACGACGAGTTCGCCTTCGACGAAGGTGAAGGCGACAAGTCGCGTGACTACTGGCTCGAGGCACACACCCGGTTCTTCGAACGGACCTATCGAGCGCTGGGGCTCGACTTCCATCCCGACATCAGCGTCGTCTTCGAGCGGTTCGAGGTCGTCTACGACGAAGACTGGGCCTGAGCGCCGAACGATTCGCTCAAGGTCCCCTGGCCGGTAGACCGATGACACCAGAGACCGCAGGGCCGCTCGTGTGCTGTTCAGCGGCCACCGACCCCGACCAGTAGGCCGAACGGCCCGGCCCACTGGGCCATGCGGCTCGTTCGGGTCGTCCGTGCTCACACCCACCGTGCTCCTTCCGAGGCTGCGTCCGCGACCTGTGTCGCATGGATCACCCACGGCAAGGAAGCCCTGTGAAGAAGACCAAGCCCGACACCTCCGTCACGGAGCAAGCGCCCCCACCGTCACGATTCGCCCGACTCACGGGCTTCGACCTCGGTGGCCGGGGCCTGGCCGCTTCCGGACTGTCGGTCGTGACCGCAGGTGCGCTCTTGACCGGCGTGGTGCCCGGATTCGATCTCGGCAACACCCAACCCGTCACCGAGGTGCCCGAGCTTCCGGCCTTCGGCATCACTCCCTACGCGAACGGCGAGCCGATCCGTCCCGACGACGGTCTCACCCGAGTCATCGTCACTCCGACCACCGAGCATCTCATCCAGACGGCCACTCCCCTCGACACCCCAAAACCTGAGCAGCCGTCCGGTTCCATCACCTCCCGTCCGACGTCGACCGGGTCGCCCCAGTCGCCGGCACCGTCATCGGACGATGACCGGTCGATCGGCGATCTGAGTGAGCTCGAAGGTCTCCGCAACGCGCCCGCTGGATCGACCCTGGTCGTCACGACCACCGGCATCGCGGTCCGCTATCCCGATGGCACCATCGTGCCGCTCGACGACGTACTCACGCCGCCAACCGATCCGGCTGCGGACGGCGACGAAGCCGTGCCGAGCGAACGCACTCCAACCGAGACGGAGCCTCTCGATCCGTCGCCGGGCCGGCGCCAGCTGGAAGCACTCGCCGATCTTCCGGCCGAGGCGACGATGGCCGAACAGTTGGCAAGCCTTCCCGGCGTCGAATCCGTCAACGCGATCGGCGATGGCTCGTACTCGGTCGCACTGAGCGATCCGGCTGCACTGGATGGGCTGTCGGTGGAGGTGGTCGAGCAGACCTTCCTCACGATCTTCGGCGAGCCGTATGAGCGATACGAGTGGTACATCGAGAACGACGGCGCCTCGATGCAACACGTCAGCGGCAACCTGAACGTGGCGCTCGACGCCGACATCGACGGCACGGTGGCGATCGAGCATGCGACCGGCACCGGTGTGGTGGTGGCGATCGTCGACACCGGCGTCGACTTCTCCCACCCCGACCTGGCCCCCAGCAAGTGGACCAACCCGGGCGAGATCTGCGACAACGGCATCGATGACGACACCAACGGCTACGTCGACGATTGCCACGGATTCGACTTCGTCTACCGCGATGGCACGGGCTACAACGCGGGAGCCCCCAATCACGGAACGCACGTTGCCGGGACCGTCGCTGCGGCCCGCAACAACGTCGGCGTTGCGGGCGTTGCACCCGATGCCGAGCTCATGGACCTCAACGTGTCGGCGACCAACGGCTCGCTGGCCGAAGCCGCCATCGCCGAGGCGGTGCGGTACGCCGCGAACAACGGCGCCGACGTGATCAACATGTCGCTCGGTACCAAGCCCGGTGGCGCGGCGTCACCGTCGATCGGCGCCGCCATCGACTACGCCGCAACCAAGGGTGTCCTCGTGGTGGTGGCCGCCGGCAACGACAACACCGACCTCGATCTCGCCAAGGTGTGGCCCGCCTCCTACGACAAGGCGAACATGATGACCGTCGGCGCGACGACGACCGACGACAGCAGGGCCTCGTTCTCGAATCACGGCTCTGCGCTCGACCTCTACGCTCCCGGCGATCTCCTGCTCTCGACCGTTCCCGGCGCCGACTACCTCTTCATGAGCGGCACGAGCATGGCAACCCCCGTGGTGGCCGGCTCCGCCGCCCTCCTGCTGTCCGATGATCCGTCGCTGACGCCACCAGAGGTGATCGCTGCGCTGCAGGCGACGAGCGACATCATCCCCTCGCTCGACGGCTACGGGGCCAACGGCGCCCGAGTCAACGCGGGCGAGGCGCTCGGCGGCCCGCTCCCCGACGACACGCCGATCACCGAACTCGCGGTGACGATGACCGGCCTCGGCAACCTGACGACGACGACCCCGCTGGGGACGAGCGTGCGGTTCGCCGTGCCCGACGATGAGTTCGACGAGGCGTTTCGGTGGGAGATGGCGCTGCTCTCGAGCGAAGCCGGTGACGTCTATGCCCTCGTCGACCATCCCGTCGAGGTGACCGGTCGCCCGACCACCACCGGCGAGAGCGGCTTCCTCGATCTCGGTGTCACGGGGACCTCGCAGGTCACGATCGCCACGACGTTGCCCGCCGGCGACTACGGATTGCTGTTCGAAGCCGTGCCGACCGCCGATCCCACCACCCGCTTGGGGAGCCCGTTCGCCGTGTCGTTCTCGGTGCGAGAGGCCGCAACCGACGAAGCGGGCGGCACCGACCCACCAGCACCGGGCGATCCCGGCGCAGGCGATCCCGACACTGGCAATCCCGACACCGGCAATCCCGACACTGGCAATCCCGAGACTGGCAATCCCGGCAGCGGACGCCCCGGCCGTGACGACCCCGCGATGCCCGGCGATCCAGGAACGAACGATCCCGGCACCTCCACCCCAACAGCACCGACCACGCCGGGAGGCGGGAGCGGCACTGGTTCCGACGACGGCGGTGGCACGGGTGGCAACACCACGACGCCCGATCCCGGCGCCCCCACTCCCGACAGCGGCAGCGGCAACAGCGACAGCGACAGCGACTCCAGCAGCGGCAACGGCAACCCAAGTCCAACACCGACGACACCGCCGACCAATGGCGGCAGCGGCAACCAGCCCACGACCCCGGGCCCGACACCCACGCCAGTCGAGCAAGGCCGGTACTCGGTCCAGACGATCTCGCCCTCCGTCGGTCGGGTGGGTGAACAAACGAGCGTCGCACTGACCGGCGACTTTCCCGATCCGATCCAGGTCTTCTTCGGCTCGGTCGAGGCAACGTCGCTGAGCCAGACGAGCTCACGCCTGGTGGCCCTCGCTCCGGCATCGAGCCAGGCGGGTCCGGTGTCGATTCGGCTGGTGCGCAACGGCACAACGGTGCTCATGGTCGAGAACGGCTTCGTCTACCAAGCGGCCGGCAATGAGACCTACACGCCGCCACCGACCAACGCCGGGAGCACCGGCGGCGGGACCGGCAGCGACACCACTCCCCCTCCGACTCCCGGCAATCCCTCGACCGGCAACCCGACCCCCGAAACACCGGGCGGCGGCAGCGGCGGTGGAACCGGCACGTCACCCACGCCCGGCAACCCCGGTACGGGCGATCCCGACACCGGCGCTCCGAGCAACACCACACCCACCACCGAGGCGCCGGGCAACGATCGTGCCCGCCAGAGCCGCTCCAGCTTCGGGACCGAACGGGTCGATCTGGGCGACGGCCGCACGGGTGCGCCGGTCACCGGCGACAACCCCCTGGCATCGGCGCCGGTCTGCCGATCGAACCGCTGTGGCGCACGAAACGCCTGATCGTGGGCTCGATCTCGTCGTGCAGGAGGCAGATCGACCTACCGGTGCCGTCTCAAGAATTCGCCGTCGATGTCGAAAAATCGTCATGAGCACCACGAGGAGGCCGGAGGGCGAACCCACCGCCCGCCATCTCACTCCTGGTGTCCAGACGCAGCTCGCCGAGCTGGTCTTCCGTCAGAACGATTGGCTGCCACCGATCGGCACGTGGGTGTGCGCTCTCCTGCTCCTGAGCGTCGGCCATGGAGCGGTGAGCCCCACACCGCTCTACGTCTGGTTCGCGATCGCATCGCTCAATTCCGTGTCGATGCTCATCGCCAACAACATTCCGTCGCTGCATCGACGAGTCGATCGCGGTGGCACACCGCTGATGGCGAACGTCTTCGGCCTCACGGGCGGTCTCAGCTTCGCCAGCTTCCTCTGGATCGACCCCGCAGCGTTCGATGATCTCGAGGTGCGCTACACGAGCTTCTGCGTCCTGCTCGCCCTCTCGGCTGGAGCCGTCGGCGGCATTGCCGGCCTCGCCGGTCATGGCCGCTATGTGATCTATCCGATCTGGATCTCCGGCTCGTTGAGCCTCTTCCATCATGGCGAGGCAGCGCTCGGCACGGCAGCAATCGTCTTCGTCCTCGTGCTGGCCAAGGACTTCGCGGCAACGAACTCCCTGCTGGCCGAGATCCTCTTCCACCGAGAGCTGGCCGATGGAAGGGCCACCGCTGCGCGGGACGAGGCGCTGCGAGACCCACTGACGAATCTCCTCAACCGCGCCGGACTGTCGATGGCGACCGAGCACGACACCTTCGGTTCGGAGTCGCCGGTCACGGCCATGTTCGTCGACCTCGATCACTTCAAGACGGTGAACGACCGCTTTGGACATGCGATGGGCGATCGTGTCCTGATCGATGTCGCCGATCGCATCACGAGCGCCGTACGCCCGGAAGACATCGTCGCTCGTCTCGGTGGCGATGAGTTCCTCGTCCTCATCGATGCCCCACTCGACCGTGCGTCTCGCGACGGTTTGGCTCGCTCGATCATCACGGCGCTCGAGCTACCGTTCACGACCGACGAGTTCGAGGCCCGCATCTCTGCCAGCGTGGGGATCACGGTCGTACCTCCCGGAACCTTCGATCTCGATGCCGTGCAACGCGAGGCCGATCATGCGCTCTACGTGGCAAAGGGTCAGGGTCGGCGCCGATCTGCCCACTTCGACGAGGCGGCTCGCAGCAACTTCGACGAGCGATCCGAGATCGAGTCGGCCCTTCGGCATGCAATCGAGCACGGCGCGATCGACTGCTGGGGACAACCGATCGTCGACCTCGAAACCGATCAGATCGCCGTTGTCGAACTGCTCGCTCGTTGGCAGCGAGACGACGGCACCTATTGCCCTCCGAACGTCTTCGTGCCCTTGGCCGAGGAGACCGGCCTCATCGATCAGCTCTCGATGCAGCTCCTCGACCGTGTCGTCGACACCTACCAGACTTGGCGCTCGCACCCGACGATGCAATCGGTTTCGATCTCGATGAACGTCTCGCCCCGCCAGCTCACCGATCGGCGGTTCATCGAGCGAATCTGCTTCCTGACGGCTTCGGGGACCCTTCCCCGTGGCCGATCTGATTCTCGAACTCACCCGATCCGCCGATCTCCACGACGTACCCGACATCGACGCGGTCCTCAGCGAACTCGTGGAGGGTGGGGTGCGCCTTGCGCTGGACGACTTCGGGAGCGGACACACCTCGGTCCAACACCTCCTCGGTCTCCCCATCGACTATGTGAAGATCGACGGCGCCCTGATCAAGGATCTCGGCCGCGACCCGCGGCAATCGGCGCTCGTATGCTCCATTCGAGACCTGGCTGCGACCATCGGCAAAGAAGTGGTCGCCGAAGGCGTCGAGACCGAAAGCCAGGTCGCCAGGCTGCGCGAGCTCCATCTCGGGCTGGCACAGGGCTACCACTTCGGCCGGGCGCAACCGCTGAGCCGTTTCACAGCCGGCGAAGCAGCTGCTGTTTGATCGACGGTCGAGACCCGAACACCAACAGAAACGTCGCCTCTCGCATCGCCTGTTCACCCTCTGAGCCTCGAATGGCCGCGGCGGCTCCCTGACCGGCGACCAAGCCGACGGCAGCGTCGACCGCCAACAGCGCCGCATCGACCCGGCGCTCGGGCATCGTGTGGTCGTCGGCCGCGTCGAGGCCCGCTCGAACCAGATCGATGCGGTGATGCAACCGCTCCGCTCGGGCGTCGGTGTCAACGGTACCGATCGCCTCCAGTGCCCGAGCGCAACGAACGGCGAGACCCAGGGCGAGCGAGCCATTCGGGCGCAGGCCCGTGCCCGCTGCATGACCGACCTTGGCGTAGGCATCGGTGCCAAGGAATCGCACCGGCTCCACGGCCACCCCGTCGAACCGCAGCGAGACCGTGTCGGTTGCATCGACCGCCTGTAGCTCCAGGCGACGCACCTCGAACCCTGGTTGCTCCGAGGCTCGAACACAGAACCACGCCACCGATTCGTGGTCGTCGATCAGCCGCGCCGCAACCAGGAGCTCCTCGACCATTCCCCAACCGGTGCACCACGGGGAGAATCCGTCGAGGAGCCAGCGCTTCGACCCTTCATCTCGTCGTGCGGTCAACAGCGGACTCCCCGGCAGGAGGCCCGCCTGTACGACCCCGGCGCGGGTCTGGCCGGCCCGGAGCGCTCGGGCGAGCGGTTCGAGTGTCGTATCGATTCCCGGCATCGCCAACCGCCGAGCGAGGCCGTGATGCTGCAGCCAGACGAAGGTCGTCGACAGGCAGCCGCGAGCAAGCGCTTCGACGACACCGGCGAACGCCAGCGGATCGGCGAGCAGCGCCGCGCCGAACAGCCCGCTCTCGGCCATGGCATCGAAATGGCCGGGTGGGATCAAACCGGAGCGGTCGACCTCTCCACGCGCCGGGGCGAGGACGTCGTCGGATACTCGGTCGGCGTCGGCAAGCAGCTGGTCGATCACCGGATCATTCGGAGCGTGGCGCACCCGTCGAGTCAATCATCTCGGCGCTTCGCAGACCCCAATCAAGAGAAACTCGCACGACAGATCGGCTCGAGCCAGACGTGAGAACTCGCCATCAACCCACCGATCCATGAGGTTGATCATGCTCTCAACTCTGTCAACAGAGTGATCGTGTACGATCATCCATCGTGACGGAGGATCGGAAGCTCACCGCAGCCGAGGCTGCAGCTCGACTCGGCGTCAAACGGCAGACCCTGTACGCCTACGTGAGCCGTGGCGTGTTGCAGCGGACCCTGTCGCTCGACGGCAAGACCAGCCTGTTCGATCCCGACGACATCGACGCCCTCCGATCGCGTCGTCACCGCACCGTGCCCGGCGAGGTGGGCACCGTGATCGCCTCGTCGATCACCACCGTCACCGACCGTGGCCACACCTACCGCGGGACCGACGCGGTGAGCCTCGTCGAGGCCGAGGCGTCGTTCGAATCCGTGGCCGACCTCATCTGGGGTCACAGCGGACCGTGGCAACTCGAACCGGCCGACATCGCCCATCTGCGGGCCTCCCAGGCCGCCATGCCACCCGAGACTCCCCTGCTCGACCGGCTTCGTGTTGCCGTCGCCACGCTGTCGGCCACCGACCCGTTGCGACACGACCTCTCACCGGGCTCGGTCGTTGCTGCCGGTCGACGCATGTTGCTCGGCATGATCGCGGCGCTGCCGAAACAGCATCTCGGACCGCATGACCAGCTCGCCGATCAACTGTGGATGGCCCTCGCTCCCGATCCGGGAAGCAGGGAGCAGCGGGCCGCACTCAATGCGGCGCTCGTGCTGTTGGCCGACCACGACCTCGCCGCCTCCACCTTCGCCGTCAGGATCGCGGCGTCGGTGCGGGCCGACCCGTACTCGCTCGTCACCACCGGGCTCGGAGCGATGGGCGGACAGCTCCACGGTGCCGCCAGCGGCACGGTGCACCGCTTCCTCGATCACTGCCGAGACCATCGGCGTCGAGAACGCCTTCGGTCAACATCTCGCCGATGGGCATCTCATCCCCGGCGTCGGCCACAAGGTGTACCGCAAGCGTGATCCGCGCGAGGAGGCGCTGCTCGTCCTGCTCGAAGACGGCTGGGGAGACGACCCGCTGTATGACACGATCGAGCATCTTCGCTACTTGATCGTCACCCGTCTCGATTCCCCGCCGAACATCGACTTCGCGCTCGGTGCCCTCACCTGGATTGCCGACATGGATGCCGATGCCGGGGAGTTGTTCGCCATTGCCCGCACGGTCGGCTGGCTCGCTCACGGCCTCGAGGAATTCGACGAGCCACCGCTGCGCTTTCGTGTCACGGCCCGAGCAACCGGCCGACGACCCGAACTCCCCGAGGACTGATCGTGCCCTCCGGCCGCTTCGCCCCGAGCCCAACCGGCGATCTCCACCTCGGCAACCTCCGCACCGCCTTGATCGCCTGGCTGTTCGCCCGCTGTGACGGCGCCGACTTCGGCCTTCGATTCGAAGATCTCGACACCGCCACGGTCCGCCCCGAGTTCTACGACCGGCAGGCAGCCGACCTCGCGGCGCTGGGGCTCGACTGGGACGAGCCGGTCATTCGACAGAGCGAGCGGCTCGAGGTCTATCGAACGGTGGTCGACCGGTTGCTGGCCGACGACCTCGCCTACCCCTGCTACTGCTCACGCCGGGAGATCCGAGAGGCCACCCAGGCCCCGAATGGCCCGTGGTCGCAGGCGCGGTACCCCCAGACGTGCCGACATCTCACCGCAGCGCAGCGGTACGAACGAGAGCGAGCCGGCCGGCCACCGGCGTATCGCCTGCGGACCGACGAGGCGACCATCATCTTCGACGACGTGGTGATCGGTCCCAGCGAGGGTGTGGTCGACGATCTGGTCATCCAGCGCAACGACGGGACACCGGCCTACAACCTCGTGGTCGTGATCGACGACGTTGCGAGCAACATCGACGTCGTCGTGCGAGCCGACGATCTCCTGTCATCGACACCCCGGCAGATCGAGGTGGCGAGGGTGCTCGGCCTGGAGCCGCCGCGCTACGCCCACGTCCCCCTCGTCTTGTCCCCCAGCGGCGATCGCCTGGCCAAGCGTGATGGCGCCGTCACCCTCGCCGACCGTATGCTCCTCGGCGAGACGCCGCCGCAGGTCCGATCGTTCCTGGCCTCGACGCTCGACCTCTGCGAACCGGGCGAGCCCGTCACGATGCGCGATCTCCTCGACCGATTCGACCCGGCAGCGCTACCGAGCGAGCCGCTCACCCTCGGAGCGCACCAACTCGGACCGGACTGAGCAACGCGATCAGAGCGTGCGCCACTCCTGCGGTGCACGACCCAGCGATGCCAGGCGTTCCTCGGCCCACACGGGGATCTCCATCTCGACGCCGGCCTTCACGTTGTTCACCTGCTCGCCGTCCTCGTCCCAGATGTGGCAGGTGTTGAGGTTGAACGCCAGGGAGCGCATGCGGTCCTCGGCGGTGAAGGAGACCGGCACCGCCGTCGGATCTTCACGCTGGGCCAGACTTCGCATCGACCAGCTCGACTGGATGGCAACCGGTGCCATCGCCTGGAGGAGGGCCCCGATGTGGGTGCAGCCCTTCGGACCACCGAGGGTGTCTTTGACCTTGCGAGCGAACCCACGAGCGATCGACAGACCGACCAGTTGCTGATAGTTGGGTTCGATGGCCGTACAACCACGATGTGGAGTGGTCTGCATCTCGACCGCGGCCTCGAGGATGGTCATGCCGGGGAAATCGAGCAGGAGGTCGACCTCCATCTGGTGGACCGACAGGGGGTCGGGATCGTCTTCGATGTAGATGCCCGGCGGCTTCTGGTCGTGCACCTTGCCCCGGAGCCGGAGACGATCAGGACCTTCCCGATACGCAGTGACGTCGTAGGTGCGGTTGTGGATCAGGGTGCCAGTTGGCTCGGGCAGCGACATGGGGACACAACCTAGAAGCTGATGCCTGGACAGCCCAAACGAGTGTGCCATGCGACCAGACCAGGACGCTTCGTCGACCGCCTACTCGGGTTGGCAGTTCGGACACCACCAGATGTTCCGACCGTCGATGTCGGCCGCGGCGATCGGTGTTCCACACCGGCGGCACGGCTCGCCCTGGCGCTTGTAGGCGTAGAGACGGTCCGGCTCGCGGAATCGCCGACCGCTTGTCGTACCCGACCTCGGCGGGATCGACCGTCACGATGCGACCGAGCGCCTCTCCGGCTTTCAGCTCGTCGACCGCCAGCGCCCAGATCGCGTCGGTGTCGGCCCGTCCGAGGTCCCGAGAGCGAACGAACGGATGGATCCCGAGGGCGAACAGAAACTCCGCCCGGTAGACGTTGCCGATACCGGCGATGACCTTCTGATCGAGCAGCGCAGCGCCGATCGGGATGCTTCGGGTGGCGAGCCGCTTGGCCAGTTTGTCGGCGCCGTCGTCGGGGTTCACGATCGGATCGGGTCCGAGCCGGTCGATGATCGCCTGCACACCGTTGGCGTCGATGACTTCGCACACCGTGGGCCCGGCGAGGTGGAGCTGGTCGGTCTCGCTCTCGATCAGCAATCGGCAATTCGGTGACGGACCCTGCTTCGCCGGCAGCTTGGACACGCGGAACTTGCCGAACAGCCCCAGATGGATGTGGACCGTGAGATCGTTGGCGAAGTCATAGAACAGGTGCTTGCCGTAGGCATGCATGCGTTCGATCGCCTGCCCGTCGATCATGGCTGCACCATCGCTGAAGCGACCCTGCGGCGAGCTGACCTCGACCGGCTTGCCGTTGAATCGCCGCCCCTGCAATCGGGCCGCTCGGTGGATGACATGTCCCTCAGGCATCAGGGCACCGTAGCCACCGGGTTGACCAGCCGTCGGACCGAGGCAACCGCTGATCTGGGCGTCAGAGCACCGGATCGATGATGTCGACCTCGCTCGGGACGAACGAGACCAGCGCCGCAGCCGCTCGTCCAGGATCACTCGACCAGTCGAGCCGGGCGATCTGGCCAAGACTCCGACGACCGAGTGCGAGACGGAGATACTCGAACCGAGAGGTGGTCAGCGTGAGCGGCTCTTGCGACGAGGAACCGATGCGATGGACCGTGCCGTCGACGCAAAGGTCGATTCGCCGAATCGTCGTGGATCGGCGCCGAAGGGAGTATGGGATGGCCGAAGGACCGTCGTCGGCCCCGGGGCCGGCCTGGATGTCGATCATGATCAGCACCGGCCGACCCTCGATGCGTGACCCTTCACGATCAGGGACGTATCGGCCGCCGAGTGAAGACCATCGGGCCGAGCTAGAGCAGAAGCTCGGAGACGGTGTAGATCGTCAGTCCGGCGAGGCCACCGACCACGGTGCCGTTGATCCGGATGAACTGGAGGTCTCGACCCACCTGCAACTCGAGACGCTCTGCCGTTTCCTGGGTGTCCCAGCGTTGCACGGTGGTGGCGATGAGGTCGGCCACCTCGTCTCGGAACTGCTCGGCGACGTAGCCCGTCGCCCCGCTCACCCACTCATCGATCTTCGCCTGGAGCGACGGGTCGGCGACGATCGAGTTGCCGGCATCGACCAACGCCTCTTCCAGCCGTGTGCGCAGCTCGGAGTCGGGATCCTCCGCGGCGGAGATCATGCCCGACTTGGCTCTCGACCACAACGTGTTCGACCACGCACGGACTTCGGGGTGCTGGAGCAGCTCGAGCTTCAGTTGCTCGCCCCGCTCGATCATCTCGGGGCTGGTCTTCAGCCGTTCGGAGAATTCGAGCGTTCGCCGGTTGATCTCTCGGCGCAACTCGTGATTCGGGTTCGTCCCGATGTCGGACAGGAACCGACCGACCGCATCGTAGATCTTGTCGAAGATCCGATCGTCGATCGGCTCGGGCACCCACCACGGCGACTCCTCGGCCAGTCGACGTCGGAACGTGTCGCGGTTGTCGAGCAGGAACGTGCGCAGTCCGGTGAGCGTGCTTCCGAGCACCACATCGTGATGCCCGGCCTCGATGCCGGCATCGATGGCCTTGCCGACGAACGGTGCCACCGGGATGGCGCGGACCCGGTGTTCCAGCAGCTCCTCGATCCCGCTCTGCACGGTGTCGTCGGACAGCACCTCGGTGATGCCACGCACGATCGCCGCACTCTGCTCCCCGACCGAGCGGGCATGCGTCCGGATCGGTCAACCAGTCGCCGATTCGCCGGCCGAGATGGGCGTCGTCGAGTCGTTCGGTCAGCACTTCCTTGGTGAGGAAATTGTCTCGGACGAATCCGCCCAGGCTCTCGCCGATCTGATCCTTGCGCTTCTGGATGATGGCCGTGTGAGGAATCGGGAGACCGAGTGGATGGCGGAACAATGCCGTGACCGCGAACCAGTCGGCGATGGCTCCCACCATGGCCGCCTCTGCTGTTGCCCGCACGTAACCGACCCAGTGGTGATCGGTCTCCTGCCAGCGGGCGATGACGAAGACGATGGCGGCGAAGACCAAGAGCGCAGTGGCGAACCGCTTCATGCGCCGCAGATCGTGCCGCCGCTGTTCGTCGTCGTCCATCGTGAGCATGTGGTCGGCGATCAGAGCTTGGCGAAGAGTCGTTTGGCTTGCTCGGCCGCCTTTGCTCGGACCTCGGCGGCGTCGACCGTGGTGACCACACCGTTGTCGAGCACCTTGCGGCCGTCGATCACGACGTCGATCGGTCGAACGTCGGTGGTGTAGACCAGGTGCCAGGGATCCATCGTCGGATACGACCAGGTGACGATGTCGTCTTTGGCGTCGGGCATGAGTTCCCAACCACCTTCGAGCCAACCCCATGCCTGTTCGGGGGTGGCCTGAACATCGACCTCTCGCTGCTTGAGAAAGGCGAGCTGGAATTCGGCGATCATGTTCGCCCCGATGCCGTCGGTGCCGAGCACCACCGAGGTGTTGAAACGGGCGGGGTAGGCGTAGCCGACCGCGTTGTTCATGTTGGAGCGGGGGTTGTGCACGATGATGCCGTCGAAGTCGACACCGTCGGGCAGGTTGACCCCGTGCACCAGCAGCCAATCGATGTCGGCCCGACGGGCGAGTTCGGTGCCGGGACCGGTATCGACCATGCCTTCGGCCACGTGCACGTGCACGCCGACGCCGTGCTCGTCGGCCAGACCGGCGGCGGCATCGATCGTCTCTTCGGTGCAGGTGAAGGCGGCGTGGAGCCCGACCATGCCCAGGCCCCCTTCGGAGAGGAAGCGATCGTTCTCGGCCAGGCCCGCCCTTGCTCCCTCCGGACCGTGGCGATCGGTCACCCCGTACGCGCAGCTGACACGCACGCCGACCTCGGCGCAGGCATCGGCGATGACGCTCAGGCTGCCCTCGATCGCGTTCGGTGACTCGTGATGGTCGATGATGGCGGTACACCCGGACTCGAGTGCCTCGAGCGCACCGAGCTTCGCCGACCACTCGAGCATCTCGAGGTCGAGCGCCGTGTCGACCCGCCACCAGATCTGCTCGAGCACCGACATGAACGACGTTGGGGTTTGCGGCGGCGCCGGCATGCCCCGCACCAGCGCCGAGTAGAGATGGTGGTGGGCGCAGACCAATCCGGGAGTGACGCCCTGACCGGGCAGTGGTTCGACATCAGCCATGGGTTGAACCTAGGCCGAGAATCGGCGATTGAGTCGGCTCAAGGCGGCCCGCAACCGTTCCGATACCTGACCCGTGACGCGTCATCGAGACCCGTTCGGTCCGCCACCCACCGAGCCGCCATCACTCGACGGCACGACGTCGGCGCCGACACCGGCGACGACGACCTCGACGTCGGCTGTTCGAGAGCGATCGCGTTTGGACAATCGACGGATCTCGGCGATCTGGAGCGGCGCGATCGCCACCATCTGCTTCTCCGGAGCCACCGGCCTCCTACTCGACAGCCGGTGGTCGTACCTCACGCTCGGCGTGACCTTCGTCGCCCTGCTCCTGGTCGTCTACGCCGTTTCGACACCCTCAGACGTCAGTCGGTGACCACCTCGGCAAGACCGAGGAGGACCGACAGCAACACGTTGGCTCCGGCCTCGATGTCTTCGGGGTCGGTGTGCTCTGCCGGGTTGTGGCTCAGACCCAGATGACTCGGCGTGAAGATCATCGCCGTCGGCGCCACTCTGGAGAACATCTGTGCATCGTGCCCGGCACCTGAGGGCATCCGCATCGTGGTCAGTCCGGCGTCGATCGCCACCTGCTCGACCATGCCGACGATCGAGGGATCGAACTCCACCGGCTCGAAGCGGGCCAACGACTGTGTCGAAATGGTGACGCCCTCACGTTCGGCGAGTTCGGCGACCTTGGCGGCCAACTGCTCTTCGGCCTGTTCGAGGCGTTTCTCGTCGGTGTTGCGAAGATCGACGGTCATGGTCGCCTGGGCGGCAACGACGTTGACCAGGTTGGGCCGGAGTTCGAGCCGACCGACGGTGGCCACCTGCGGGTGCCCGAGTTCGAGCGCCAGCCAGCGGACGAACGTGGTGATCTCGGCCGCCACCCAAGCCGGGTCGTGGCGCAGACGCATCGGCGTCGTGCCGGCGTGATTCGACTGCCCGATGATCTCGATCTCGGTCCACGAGATGCCCTGCACGCCTTCGACGACGCCGATCTGGATTCCGGCCTCCTCGAGCACGGGCCCCTGCTCGATGTGCAGTTCGACGAAGGCATGCGGCGAGATGCCGGGAACCGGCGCCGTCCCCCGATAGCCGATCCGCTCGAGTTCGTTCCCGACGGTCGTGCCGTCGATACCGACGGTGTCGTAGGCCTCCTCGACCGGTAGACCACCGACATAGACGAGCGAGCCCATCATGTCGGGCTGGTAGCGGGAGCCCTCCTCATTGGAGAAGAACCCGACGGCCAGCGGGTGGCGGGTACGAACGCCGGAAGCCAACACCGTTTCGATGACTTCGAGCCCGGCCAGGACACCGAGATTGCCGTCGTAGCGGCCTCCGGTCCGCACCGTGTCGATGTGGCTTCCTGTCATGACCGCCGGAAGGTCTTCGGTCCCCTCGAGCGTGCCGATGACGTTGCCGATCGCATCGACTCGGACCTCGAGCCCGAGGTCTTCCATCCACGTGACCACGAGGTCTCGACCCTGCCGGTCGGCATCGGAGAAGGCCAGGCGGGCCGAACCGGTCGTCCCCTGGATCCCACCGATGCTCGACAGGGTGGCAAGACGGTCTTGGAGCCGAACCGAATCGATGCGGATCGGTGCGCCGCTGTTGACATCGATCGGAGAAGAGGGGGCAGTCACGCCCGACATGGTCGGGCCGCAATGGCCGTCTGTCAATAGACGGACCCGCCATCGCTACCGCTCGACCGGATCGGGGAGAAGCGGCACCGTGAAGCCGGTCTGCTTGCCGACGAGTGCCGCACGACCGATCGCCTTGGATCCGAATCGGTCCCGCACGGTGTCGAGCGCGGCATCGAGCTCGAACGAGGAGCGATCGTCGAAGGGCAACGACTGCTGCACCGCGTCGGCCGGGGCGAGATTCGAGATCGTGAACCCGAGCAGGGTCAGCTTGCGCTGTTCGATCTCGTCTCGACGAGCCACGAGCAGGATCCGAGCAACGTCGAGAAAGGCCGCGGTCGACGCCGTTGCCTCGTGCAGGGTGTGCGAGCGGGTATCTCGAGAGAAGTCGTCGAAGCGGAAGCGGAGGGTGACCGTGCGACCGACGCGGTGACCATTGCGGAGCCGGCGAGACACACGATCGACCAGCTCGAGCAGGACGCCTTCGAGATCGGTGAACGAGCGCCGGCTTCGCCCCAGTGCCCGCTGGGCGCCGATCGACGAGCGACGCTTGCCGGTGACGACCCGTCGCGGATCGTTGTTGTGTGCCAATGCATGGAGGTGGCGGCCCGAACCTCGGCCCAGCACCGAGATCAAGGCGCCCTCGCCCAGCGACGCCACCTGACCCACCGTGGTGATGCCTCGCTCCGCCAGCTTCGCCGCCGTCTTCGGGCCGACACCCCACAGGCGCTCGACCGGCAGGGGGTGCAGAAAGTCGAGCTCACCATCAGGCTCGACGACGAGCAGGCCGTTGGGCTTGGAAACACCGCTCGCCACCTTCGCCAAGAACTTGGTGCGGGCAACCCCGACCGAGATGGCCAAGCCGACCTCGGTTTGGACCCGGCGGCGCAGCTCGACGGCGATCAGCTCGGGCGAACCGACCAACCGCCACAATCCGGAGACGTCGAGGAACGCCTCGTCGATCGAGATGGGTTCGACCAGCGGGGTGGTGTCGTCGAAGATCTCGAACACCGCTCGGCTCGCCTCGGTGTAGGCCTCCATGCGCGGCGAAACGCTGATGAGCTGGGGACAGTGCTCACGAGCCAGACGGATCGGCATGGCGGTGCGGACGCCCATGGCGCGGGCCTCGTAGCTGGCGGCGAGAATGACCCCACCACCAACTGCCATGGGAACGCCGCGCAGTTCCGGCCGGTCACGCTGCTCGACCGATGCGTAGAACGCATCGAGATCGGCGTGGAGGATCGACGCAATCGCCGGACCATCGCTCGCTGCTATCGAACACATGTTCGATACCGTACTCGCACCCGAAGCGCCGGGCCACCGTTCGATCCACGAGAAGCTCCGGGAAGGCGTACACCAGGGCGTACGCAGCCCCGGAGCGTTTTCGGATTCGTACGCAGCCCCGGAGGTTCGGGGTCAGGCGACGACGCCGGCGGCCTTCAGTTGGGCTCGCACGTTCGGCGGCGTGAGGGGGAAGTCGCAGAACCACACCCCGGTGGCGTCATGGAGGGCGGCAGCCACTGCCGGTGCATAGGGAATGAGCGGCATCTCGGCGATGCCGCGGACGCCGAACGGTCCTCGAGGATCGGGCACCTCGACGAGCACGGACTCGACGTGCTGGGGGATGTCGCCGATGCCGGGGATCAGATAGCCACTGAAACGAGGGTTGAGCACCCGGCCGTTCTCGACGACGAGCTTCTCGGACAGCGCGTAGCCGTGGGCCTGGATGATGGCCCCCTCGACCTGGCCGACTGCCAGTTGCGGGTTGATGACTCGGCCGGCGTCGACTGCACAGGTGACGTTGTGCACCACGATGTGACCCGTCTCGATGTCGACCGAGAGGTCGACCACCTCGGCGACATACCCGTAGGCGAAGTTCGGCGTGGTCGGCGCACCTTCGGGATCGAGCGCCTCGGTCGGCGGCGGCACGTAGCGAAAGGCACCAACGGCCGGGCGGTCGCCGTCTCGCCACGCCTTGTCGGCCTGCTCCGCCGCTCCCAGAATGGCGTTGCCCGTCATGAACGACAGACGAGAAGCCGAGGCCGACCCCGAATCGCCGGTGCTGGCGGTGTCGGAGAACGTGGGGCGGATGCGGTCGAAGGGCATCCCGATCGCTTCGGCCGCCATCTGGACGAAGGCGGTGTGTGAGCCCTGCCCCACCTCGGCACCGGCCAGGAAGACCTCGGCCCAGGCCGGCCGATCGGCGTCGGTGTCGGCGTGGAGCACGATTCTGGCCTCGGACCGTTCGGGGAAGCCGAACGAGAAGCCGACGTTCTTGTAGGCGCAGGCAAACCCACGACCACGTCGAACCGCACCGCTGGATGGGGACAGCGAAGCAAAGGACTTCATGGGAACGACGGGCGGGAGCGGCTCGTCCCAGTTCGCAGCGTACGCACACGCCTCGATCACCTCGGGCATCGACACACCCGGCGGCATCTCCGTGCCGGTGATCCCGATCGACCCCTCACCGAGCGCGTTGCGACGACGGAGCTCCACCGGGTCGATTCCCGTCGCCTCGGCGAGCTTGTTCATCTGGCTTTCGGAGACGAACGAGCCCTGCGGCCCTCCGAAGCCCCGGAACGCGCCGCCCGGCACCGCGTTGGTGTAGACGGCGTAGGAATCGATGCGGGCGTTCGGCACGTCGTAGGGCCCGGCCACGGTCAGGTGCATGTTCCCGAGCACCTTGTTGGAGGTGTAGTTGTAGGACCCGGCGTCGAGGTAGCCGTCGGCCTCGACGGCCAGGATGAGCCCGTCGTTGGTCGCTGCCAGGCGGGCGTGGACGCGGCCGCGATGGCGCTTGTGGTGCCCGACGATCGACTCCTCACGACTCCACTGCGAACGGATCGGCCGCTCGATGCCCTTCGCCCACAGCTTCTGGGCGGCCAGCGCGAGCACGATCTGCATGCTCATGTCTTCGCGACCTCCGAAGGCACCGCCGATCGGCGGGTAGATCACCCGCACGGCTTCGTCGGGGAGGTCGAGGGCATGCGCGATCTGTTCGCGGTCTTCGTGGGTCCACTGGCCGGCGATCTCGACCGTTGGCCGGCCCTCGTCGTCGACATAGGCGAGGGCCGCCTCTGGCTGGAGGTAGGCGTGCTCCTGATACGGGACCCTGTAGGTGCCCTCGACGATCACGTCGGCCCGAGCGAAAGCGTCGGCGACATCACCCTTGCGCACCACGAGGTGGTAGTACGCGTTGGTGTCGAGGCCGTTCTCCGGGTGGAGCATCGGGGCGTCGTCGGCCAGCGCCGCGTCGAGATCGGCAAGGATCGGCAGCTGGTCCCAGTCGGCCTCGATCAGCGCCGCGGCGGCCAGCGCCTGGGTCGCGGTATCGGCCACCACCACCGCCAACTGGTCGGCCTCCCATCGTGAGACGTCGGCCGGAACCGAGGAGCGACCCGTGGTGGTCGGTCCGATCAACACCGGCTGATCAGCCATGGTGAGCCCGTACTCGTTGACGGGCACGTCGGCCGCGGTCACCACCAGCAACACGCCGTCGGCCGCCTCGGCTGCCGAGGTGTCGAGTCGCGTGATGCGGGCGTGTGGCTGGTCGGTGAAGACGATCACGGCGTGGGCAACGCCCTCGGGCCAGCGGTCACCCGGGTACCGGGCGGCGCCGGTGGTCTTGTCTTCGGCGTCGAGTCGAGCGACGATCTCGCCCATCCCGGTGCGGTTGGTGGCGTCGGCCATGCTCATGACGAGACCTCGCGCGGTCCAGTGAGGGACACCTGCGCCTCGATGATCTTGTAGTAGCCGGTGCAGCGACACAGGTTGCCCGACAAACCGAGTTCGACGTCGTGCTGGGTGGGCGTGGCGCACTCCTCGGCCAGCGCCGCTCCCGCCATGAGGAACCCGGGAATGCAGTAACCGCACTGCACCGCCGCGTGATCGACGAACGCCCGCTGGAGCGGGTGGAGCTGCTCGACGGGAGCAAGCCCTTCGATCGTGGTGATCGTTGCTCCCTGGGCGCGGCCGGCCGGCACCAGGCAGCTCAGCACCGACGCTCCCTCGAGATGCACCGTGCACGAGCCACACTCACCCTCGGCGCAGCCCTCCTTGGTACCGGTGAGCCCCGCCGACTCGCGTAGCCAATCGAGCAGATTCCCCGGCGTCCAGGCGGCCTCGACCTCGGCGCCGTTGACAACCGCCGAGATGGCACTTCCCGACACCAGTTCGATGGAGGCAGCCGGCGTTGCGGGAGCCACCGCAGGACCGCCGAGCACCGGCACCGACGTCGGCCAGGCCTGGCCCTGCTCGTTGCGGGCGATGGCTCCCAGCATGCGCTTGATCATCACCGACAGCAGATCGATCCGATAGTCGGCGGTTGCTCGGAGGTCGTCGATCGGTTGGACCGCTGCTGCCGCAGCCGCCGCTGCCGCAGCGATGGAGTGGTTGTCGAGCGGCGACCCGGTCAGTGCGGCCTCGGCCTCTGGGGCTCGGACGATGGTGGGAGCGACGGACCCGAGGGCGATACGGGCGGAGGTGACGATGTCGTCGTCGAAGGCGACGACGATCGCGACATGCACCACCGAAATGGCCTGGGCCTTCCGCAGTCCGAGCTTCGAGTACAGGCCGCGCTCGTTGGGGTCGAGCGGTCGAACGGTCAGCCCGGTGACGAGCTCGTCGGGCGCCATGACCGTCTTGCGGACGCCGGTGTGGAACTCGTCGAGCGGGACCGATCGGATCCCCCGCTTCGACGCCAGCGAGACATCACACCCCAACGCTCGCAGCGCCGAGATCGTGTCGTTCGCCGGGCTGGCGGTGACCACGTTGCCGACCACCGTCGCTCGGTTCCGCAGTGCGGGCGAGCCGACCTCGAGGCATGCCTGAGCGAGCGGCAAGGCCTGTTCGATCATCAGTGGAGAGGTCGCAACAGCGTTGTGGGTGACGAGTGGACCGAGATGGAGCCCGTGGCGGGACTGGTAGACGGCGTCGAGTCCGTCGATGCGAGTGAGGTCGATCAAGAGATCGACCTCGCCACCGATGCGCCGATCGAGCTCGACCATGAGATCGGTGCCGCCGGCAACGAGGCGTGCCCGATCCCCATGCTGCTCGAGCAGGTCGAGCACTTCCTCGATGGTGGTCGGCGCAACATACCGATCCGGCTCGATTGCCGGCTGCTGTACCTCATGCATCGTCAGTCCTCCCCGCCGTTGTAGATCGATCCGCCGTGATCTACGTAGTTCGTCAACACCCCTCTTGCCCCACCACGCTCGATGTCTCGAACGACCTCGATGCCGTCGGCGGCCAGGCGCTCGATCCAGTCGGTCGGCTTGTGGCCCTCGTCGAAACCCACCGCTCGCGCATCCTCGTCTCGTGCGCCACAGACCAATCGTTTCACGCCCGACCAGGGAACCGCGCCCAGGCACATCGCGCAGGGTTCCGTGGTCGTGACCAGCTCGAACGCCCCGGCCGACGCAAGGTCCCACGTACCGAGACGCTGCCCGGCCATGGCGATGGCCACGATCTCGGCGTGTGCGATCGGGGCCGACGCCGGCACGACCCGGTTCACCCCGGGAGCGATCAGGCCACCCTCGGCATCGAAGATCGCTGCGCCGAAGGGACCTCCGCCGTCGGCGACATTGTGGGCGGCCAACTCGATCACGAACCGCATTCGCTCCTCGACCGTTCGCATCGGGCCGACCGCCTCGGTTCGCTCCCACACCCAGGCAGGGAGGTCGATGACGATCGAGGAAGCAGCGCTCATGACACGAAGCGTGCCCACAGAACCGCCCGGCGTCAACGTCGGCAGATGACAGCCGTGTGAATCCGATCTGACCAGCGGCCGCATCCCGGCCGCCCCGCTCACCCAGCGCCCAGACCAGTACCGTCGTCGTGTGCTCTCCCGCCCGGCCCACTCGCCTGTTCTGTGCGCCAACGTTCCCACCACTTCCGATCTGTGCGCCAAACGTTCCGCAGGCGACGACTCCGGCGCACAGATCGCTGGGGGCGGGAAGTATGACGCACAGAAATGGGGGCGAGGGCGGCGCGCCACACGGCCATTCATCGGGCTGCCATTCATCGGGCTGCCATTGACCGGGCTGCCGTTCACGGGGCTGGTGCTGGCCCTTGGTGCGCTGCTGGCCGGTTCGTGCGCTCGGACGGGCTACTCCCCCGAAGCCGACCCGACCTTCGACGCCTCCTGGATCGTCGAGTCGTTCGAGCTCGACGGCAGCGAGGTCGACCTCCAGACCGACCTGATCATCGTCGACATCGACACCACGGCGGCCCAGGTCGAGGTCGCGACCGGCTGCCGCTCGCTTCTCGGCTCGTTCACCTTCCTCGACGACGGCCGAGCCGGGTTCACCCTGCCCGGGTACACCAAGCCGCGCTGCGACGACGATGTGGAGCCGTGGCTCGACGAACTCGACGCGTCGTTCAGCACCGCCATCGGCAACGTCGTCAGCTGGTCGATCATCGAGGATCGTCTGATCCTCGATGGCCCCGACAGCGAACTGGTGCTACTCCGCGCCGGCTGAATCTCGCTCGTCGGCTTCGGCTTCGGCAACGGCGGCCTCGGCCGTGCCGGTGTCGCCAACAGCCGGGCCACGCTTGGCCGCTTCGAGGTCGGCAGGATCGGCAGGGCGGGCAAGGAACTCGACCCGGATGCCACCGTGCCCGAGCGCGGTGAGCGGCTCGAGGCGGCTGTCGGCTCGACGAGCCAGACGAGGGTCGGAGGCGACGATGGCCAGTCCCCACTCGGGACGGCGCTCTCGTACGACCGCACCGAAGCGCTTGTAGAGCGGCTGGAGATCACCATCGCCGACGCGCTTTCCGTACGGCGGATTCGAGGCCACGAGTCCGGGACCGGTGGCGCCGGTCAGGTGTGCGACGACTCGCTGCTCGACCTTCACGATGTCGGCAACGCCGGCTCGTTCGGCGTTCGCCTTGGTGGCCTCGACCGCTGCGGCATCTCGATCGCTTGCCTCGATCACGAAGTCGACGTCTCGAACCTGCGATTTCGCGCCGCCGTTCACACTTGCCCAGGAACCGGTGTCGAAGTCGGGCCACGTCTGGAAGGCAAAGCGACGCTGACCGCCCGGTGGCATGTTGCGGGCGATGAGGGCAGCCTCGATGGCAATGGTGCCCGAACCGCAGAACGGATCGGCCAGCGGGACCGTGCCGTCGTAGCCGGCGGCGAGAAGCAACGCCGAGGCCATCGTCGGTCGCAGCGGGGCGACACCGATGTCGACACGCCAGCCCCGACGATGCAGGGGGATCCCGCTGGAGTCGACGCTCACCGTCGCCACGTCGTGATCGAAGCGAACGATGAACGGCTGCTCCGGCTCACCGATCGAGGGCGGGCCGACGACCTGATGGAGCCGCTGAGCGATGGCGTCGGTGTGATAGAGCGCCGACTTGTGGGCCGTCACACGGAACTGCGGTGCGTAGTCGTCGGCGATCCACGTGGCCCAGTCGATCTCGGCCGCTCGGTCTTGCAGGTGGGAGAAGTCGGTGGCCCGAAACTTGGCGATCCGGATCAAGACCCGAGCGGCGGTGCGCAGCCACACGTTGGCGGCGTACAGCTGGCGGGGGGTCGCCCAGAACTCCACGACACCGTGCGCTCCAGGTTTCGGCTTGATGCCGAGACCCCGCAGCTCTTGTTCACACACGGCCTCGAGACCGGGCGTACAGATGGCGGCAGCTTCGAAACGCGACATGGTTTCCTTCGAATAGAGCTCAGACGTGAGCGCTTCAGCTTGCCTGCTCCCGCCGAGGATCGCTCCCTCGCGAGCCGTGTGGGTGCGGCTTCTATGCGACACTCTCCCCATGGGATTGCTGTCGTGGATCATTGCCGGACTGATCGTGGGGGCCATCGCCCGCTTCCTCGTTCGTGGTCCACATCCACTCGGCTGTATCGGAACGATCGGGCTGGGCATCCTCGGCTCCATCGTCGGCGGCACGTTGCTCAACGTCCTCGCCGGTCGGGGGCTCGACGTGGCGCCCAGCGGATTCCTCGGTTCGGTCTTCGGTGCCGTGATCCTGCTGGTCGCTGCTCGACTGTTCGGACGAACCGGCCCGACGCCCCCGCGCTGACGCCCCGGCTCGCTTCGGGCCGGCAGCGGCATACTGGGCAGGTGACCGACCTCTCGACTCTGTCGCTCTCGTTCGACGACGTGAGCCTGTCCTTCGGCGACAAGGTGGCACTCGACCACATCTCGTTCGAGTTGCCTGCCGGTTCGAGCCTGGCGCTCATCGGCCCCAACGGCTCGGGCAAGTCGACCGTCCTCAATCTGATCGCCGGGCTGGTGAAACCCTCGTCCGGGTCGATTCGCCCCCGCCCCATGCCGGCCGTGGCCTACGTCTTGCAGCACCATCACCAGCCGCACTGGCTGCCGCTCACCGCACGCGAGGTCCTGAAGATGGGCCGCTTCCGCACGCGCGGCCTCCTCGGTCGAGTCGGAGCCGCCGACAAGGCGATCCTCTCGCGGGTTGCCGAAACCATGGCCGTCACCGACCTGCTCGACGAGCCGTTCGACTCGCTCTCGGGCGGCCAGCGCCAGCGAGTGTTGGTGGCACAGGCGCTGGCGCAAGAACCGACCATCCTCCTGATGGACGAGCCCATCACCGGTCTCGACCTGACCAGCCAACGGGCCATCCTCCACCTCATCGATTCGGAATCGGCCCGGGGCACCATGGTCATCATCACCACCCACCATCTCGACGAGGCTCGCCACTGTGATCAGGTCGCACTGCTCGCCGGGCGGTTGGTGGCGATCGGCCCGCCCGACGACGTGCTGACCGAGGAAACGCTGCGTGAGGTCTTCGGTGAACGGGTGCTCGGCGATCACGAGCATCACGACCACGACACCCACCTCCTCGTGCTCGACGACCACGGTCACGAGCACTGAACGATCGAGCGTCGGGCGCCGGGCGTCGCCCACCCTCGTCTCGCCTCAGGCGAGCGCCTTGGTGGCCGTCTCGCCCAGCAAGCTGACCCGCTCCGGGATGTGGCCGTTCGCAACGAGCGACAGCACGTAGCCCTGGATGCCGAGACCGAGATCGTCGCGGAGGATCTGACCGACCGTGTCGGGGTCGCCGAACACCCAATCGGCCTCGAACGCCACCTTGTCGTCGAGACTCATGCCGGCGTAGTCGACGCCGCGAGGACCCATGAAGGCGGCCATCTCCGACCGGGCGTCTTCCATGGTCGGTGCGATGAGCGCTCGACGCAGCCACGACTGCTCGATCTCGGAACGATCTCGCCCGAGGCGTTCGCAGTGGGCAGCGAGCGCCTCGACCTTCTGCGGCACGTCGGCCCTGCCACAGGTGAGGTTCGACTCATCGGCGTACTGCGCAACCATGCGAAGCGTCTTGGTCTCGCCGTTGCCGCCGATCATCACCGGGATACGGCTGAGTGGCGCCGGGTTGTTGATGATCTCGTTGGCCGAGTAGTGCTTCCCATCGAGCGTCGGCCGCTCGCCACGGAGCATCGGGACGATGATCTGGAGCGCCTCTTCGAGCTTTTCGAACCGGTCGGTGAAGGTACCGAACTCGTAGCCGAAGTCGATGTGTTCCCGTTCGAACCAGCCGGCGCCGATGTTCATCATCGCCCGGCCGCCCGAGATGACATCGAGCGTGGTGACGATCTTCGCCAGCAGACCGGGATTGCGATAGGTGTTGCCGGTGACCATGGCGCCGAGCTTGGCCGTCGTGGTCCGCTGGGAAAGCGCTGCCAGCAGCGTGTAGCACTCCATCATGATCTGATCGGGATCGCCCAGCCCTGCCAGTTGGTACAGGTGGTCCATGACCACCACGGCGTCGAAACCGGACGCATCGGCCGCTTCGGCCTGGGCCGCCACGGTCTCGAAGACGGTGGCCGCCGAGCCACCGGGATAGGTGAAGTTGGGAATCTGATAGCCGAGCCGGGTCATTGCGGCCCCTTTCGCGGTTGGTGAACACGGATGATCGAGAAAGCCGGTGACGACGCGGTCATTGGTGGGCGTCCCAGCTGGCGAACATGGCGGCGTAGTGACCGCCTCGGGCAACGAGCTCGTCGTGGGTGCCGAGTTCGACGAGTCGACCGTCGTCGATCACGGCGATGCGATCGGCCCGCATCGCGGTGGCCAGGCGGTGAGCGATCACGATGGCCGTTCGACCCTCGAGGACCACGTCGAGCGCGCGTTCGATGATGGTCTCCGAAGCCAGGTCGAGGTTCGACGTTGCCTCGTCCAGCACCAAGACCCGGGGTTTGGCCATGAACGCCCGGGCCAGTGCGAGCAGCTGCCGCTCCCCACTCGACAACGATGAGCCCCGCTCGTGCACGATCGAATCGACTCCGTCGGGCAGACGGCTCAGCATCTCAGTGAGCCCGACGGCATCACAGGCGTCGAGGATCTCCTCTTTCGAGGCATCGGGCCGGGCGAACGACACATTGTCGGCGATGGTGCCGTTGAACAAGAAGGGTTCCTGGGGCACCACCCCGAGCTGTGATCGCAGCGAGTGCACCGTCACGGTGCGAAGATCGTGACCGTCGAGGCGAACCGCTCCGGCTTGAGGGTCGTAGAACCGGGTCACGAGCTTGGCAACAGTCGACTTCCCGGCACCCGTCGGACCGACGACCGCAATGGTCTCGCCGGGCTCGATCACCAGATCGAGGTCGACCAGTACCGGTTCGCCCTCCACATAACCGAAGGTGACGCCGTCGAGCTCGAGCCGGCCGTCGATCGGCGGCAACATGTGGGCATCGGGCGCTTCGCGGACGCTCGGTTCGGTGGCGAGCAACCCTCGAATCTTCGTGACGGCCGCCTGCCCCTGTTGGTAGGAGTTGTAGAGCTGGACGAGCTGCTGGATCGGAGCGAAGAAGGCCGTGAGGTACAGCAGGAAGGCGAAGAGTTCGCCGACGGTGAGCTGGCCGTCGAGGACCATTCGCCCACCGATCAGCAGCAGCATCGCCTGACCGATGATGCCGATGGCCTCGTTCGCCGGTCCGTAGATGGCGCCGATGGTCGAGGCTCGGACGTTGGCATCTCGATGCTCGTTGACCACGTTCGCGTGGTGGATGTTGTTGTGGCGACGCCGGTTGTTGGCGGTGATGACCCGAACACCGGCCAGGCTCTCCGACAGGTCGGAGAGCACAAGGGCGATCTTGTCTCGCACCAGCGCATAGTTCCGCTCCGACGCTCGCTTGAACCAGAGACTCAGCGCAACCATCGACGGCACGACGATGAGCAGGAGGATCGCCGCCAGCGTGGGACTGAGCATGAACATCACGACCGTGATCACGATCAGGGTCAACCCCTGCACCGCCAAGTTGACCAGGCCGTCTTGGAACAGGACGGTGAGTGCGTCGATGTCGGAGGTCATCCGAGTCATCAGGACGCCGGCCTTCGAGTTGGTGAAGAAGTCGAGTGATTGGCGCTGCAGGTGTGAGAAGACTCGGACCCGTAGGTCGTACATCAGCCCCTCGCCGACGCGATTGGCGAAACGAATACGCACCGAGGCGGCAACGAGGTTGGTCAGAATCGACGCACCGTAGGCAAGGCCGATCCACCACAGCATGTTCGCGTCGCGAGGCACGATGGCTCGGTCGATGCCGATCTGGGTGAGCAAGGGCCCGGCCTGCAGTGCGAGCGTCTCGATCACCACGAGCAGCGCAACCACCACGAGCTTGGCCCGATGGGGGCTGAGGAACGAACGCAACGTGAACGCTTCGGTCTCGACGCCACTCTGCTCGAAACGGACCTGCGCCTTGGGGTGATCGGGCTCGGTCTCGAGAATGGCCTTCGCCTTCTCTGCCAGCTCGCTGGGCACGCCGGCAAACGGCAGCCCGTTGCGGGCGGCGGTCTGCGACGCCGATGGCCCGGAGAAGGGCGACCCAGCCGGAGGTCCGAAGCTCATCGTCTGCTCTCCTCGTCGCTTGCCACCTGGTCGTCGGCGGCTTCGCCATCGAGATGGGCCAGTACCGCCGCATACCGTGGCTCGGTCGCCATCAGATCGCGGTGGCGTCCGGAGGCGACCACCCTGCCGCCTTCGAGCAACAGCACGCGGTCGGCAAGGGCGATGGTCGAGAGTCGGTGGGCGATGACGATCGTGGTGCGCTCGGCGAGGCGCTCCTGAAGAGCTGCGTGGATTCTCTCCTCGACGATCACGTCGATCGGCACTGGTTGCGTCGTCGAGCACGAGGATCTTCGGGTTCACCAGCAGGGCACGGGCGATGGCGATGCGCTGACGTTGGCCGCCGGACAGGGTGTAACCGCGCTCCCCCACCACCGTGTCGTAACCGTCGGGGAGCGATGAGATGAAGCCGTGCGCCTGGGCGGCCTTCGCGGCGGCGACCACGTCGTCTCGGCTGGCGTCAGGCCGACCGTAGGCGATGTTGTCGGCCAGACTCACCGAGAACAGGAAGGGGTCATCGGCCACCAGACCGATGTTGGCCCGCAGGCTCACCTGGGTGAGGTCTCGAACGTCGTTGCCATCGACTCGCACCGCACCGCCGCCTTCGTCGACGTCGTAGTAGCGACTCAGCAGGCGAGCGACGGTGGACTTGCCCGAACCGGTGCGGCCGACCAACGCCACGGTCTCCCCCGGTTCGATACGAAAGCTGCAGTGTTCCAGCACCGGCTCGGCCGCCGCCCGCTCGGATCCGTCGGGCGTCGACCCATTGGATGCGTCGTTCTCGTTTTCCTCGAGCTCGGGCGTGTGGTAGCCGAAGGTGACATCGTCGAACTCGATCGAGCCACGAACACTGCGCAGGTGCGCAGCATCGGGCCGATCCACGACGTCGGGCGCTTCGTCGAGAATCTCGAAGATGCGCTCCGCCGATGCCTTCGCCCGTTGGCCGAGCATCAGGAACATCCCCAGCATCCGGAAGGGCGCCTGCAGCATGGTGACATAGGCGGTGAAGGCGAACAGTGTGCCCTCGGTGACGTCGCCCTGGATCACCAGCCAGCCGCCGTAGACGAGTACCAGCCCCATGCCGACACGAGGCAGGTTCTCGATGACGGGGTTGTGATTGGCCTGAGCTTGCGCCGTCTTGATGTTGGCCCAACGCACTCGCGCTGGCGGCATCGGCCAGCTCGTTGATCTGACGCTCCTCGGCGCCGAACGAACGGACGACTCGCACACCGTTGATGTTCTCGTCGACCGTGGTGGCCACCTCGGCCAGCCGAGCCTGCACGATCCACGACAGCGGGAACACCTGATTCCGCAGCCGCACGCCCATCCAATAGACCCCGGGCAGCGGCGCGATGGCGACGAGCGTGAGTGGCACATTGACCGAGAGCATGAACCCGATCGCCAAGGTGAACGTGAGCGTGGTCATCGAGATGAGCGGCGCGAAGGTCAGGAACATCTGCACCGAGCGGATGTCGGAGTTGGCGCGAGAGATCACCTGTCCCGATTGCGTTCGGTCATAGAAGCCGAACGAGAGCTTGGTGAGGTGGTCGTACAGCAGGATGCGGAGATCGGTGTCGATCTGGAAGGCGCCTCGGTACAGGAGGAATCGGTAGGCGAGCGTCACTGCCGCCCGGACGAGTCCGATCACCAGCACGGCGATCACGAAACGGTTCAGCCCTACCGATCGTTCGGTCAGGGCCAGGTCGATCGCGGATCGAATGACCGCCGGTAGCGCCACCTGGAGCACCATGGCCAGCGACGCCAACCCAAGCGTGCCGAAGTAGGTGAAACGGTTGTCGAGCACCACGGGCAACATGCGACGGATCCACCCGAGCGAGCGGTCGGGGTTCACCGATGCGGTCGGCTCCGGCCGGGTTCGCTCGATGGCCACGGGTTCGAACTCGGCGCCTGCTGCCAGCTTCTCGCCGGCAACTCGTTCCATTTCGACCGCGTCCGCAAGCACATCCATCAGCAAACGACACTAATGGGAGAGAGCGTCAGAGCATGAAACTCCGCCCGCCGGTGGTTCGATTCTGAAGGACTCATGCCAGACTGAGTCGATGACCGAGACGACTGACATCGAATTCTGGATCGACCCCATATGACCGTGGTGCTGGGTGACGGCCCGTTGGGTCGTCGACGAGGTAGCGCCTGCTCGTGGGTTGAACATCACGTGGCAACCGATCAGCTTGCTCTTCAAGAACGAGCCGGCTGAAGACTCCGACTACTACCAGCCCGTGCTGAAGACGCACAAGATGTTGCGAGTCCTCGAAGCCGTTCGCGCTGCCGAAGGCGACGCGCCGCTTGGCGAGCTCTACTACGAGTACGGACGTCGCATTCATCATGACAAGGATCGCGACTTCGACATCGCCGATGCACTGACCGCCGTCGGGCTCGACCCAACGCTCGCGGCCGCTGCCGAAGACGAAGCGTGGGACGCCGAGATCCGCACCCGCATGGACGCCGGCCTGGAACTCACCGGCCAAGACGTCGGCACACCGATCATCGCGTTCGAAGATCGCAAGGGTGTGAAGCAGGCCTACTTCGGGCCGGTCATCTCGGCCGTGCCGCCCACCGAGGACTCCCTCGCCATGTGGGATGCGCTCGTCACCATGATGAACGTCGAGGGCTTCTGGGAGCTCAAGCGCACCCGGCACGTCGGGCCACAGTTCGGCGAACGCCCCTGACACTCAGCATCTCCTCTGTCTCGGTGCCGTTCACGGCACGGAGACAGAGGAGTTCTCGCGTCTGACCACACGTGTCCCCTACGGACGATCCAGGCTTTCCCCGATGCCGGCTCGGCTACCCGGTCGTAGGTTCAGGTCTGCCGGGGGCCCGCCTCGGCATCGATTTCCGGGGGGAAACAATGAAACGCCTACTCACTGCTGTGGCGGCGTCTGCCGTCGCAGCGCTCACGATGCTGCCCGCTGCGTCGCTTGCCGGCGCAACGAGCGAACCACGCGATCCGTATCCTGCGCTGCCCCGCGGCATGGCCGGTGTCGACGGCGAGGTCACTCGCATCTATCTGGCGGTGCTCGACCGAGCTCCTGACGATGCTGGGCTCGACTACTGGTCCGATGAACGCCAGCGTGGCGTACCGCTCAGCGCGGTTGTTGGATCCTTCCGCACCTCACCCGAGTTCGAGCTGCGATTCGGCTCGATGCTCGATGCGCCCGTCGAGGTGTGGGTCGAGACGATGTATCAGCGAGTGCTCGGGCGAAGCTCCGATGCGGCAGGCAAGGCCTACTGGACCGATCTCATCGATTCCGGCGTCTCGACACGCGAGGCCTTGATCATCCACTTCGCCGACAGCGTCGAGTATCGCGTCGCCACCGGCACCGGTCTCGAGGGCTTTGCTGATCGAGTCGAGAAATCACGGCAGCGCTACGCCGCGCTCGGCGATGACTATTCGTATGGCGTCGAGTTCCAGACGGCGTTCGCCAACGGATCGACCACCGAACTCGAAGTGGTCGACGGGATCGTCACCCAGCGTGCCTACGAAGCGTGGCACACGGAAAGCGGCGCCCGGGTGGTCGATGACGCCTGGACCGAGGTCGATACCGACCTCGGCAGCCACGTCACCGGAGCGCCGGTGCACACGGTCGATCAGGTCCACGCCGCCTGCCGTCAGCTACTCGATTCGCTCGACCGACGGCAGCACGAACTGGTGCTGTACCACGACGACGACGGTCTGATGACCACCTGCGGCGGCATCGAACCCGAGCTGGCCGACAGCCCCGGCAAGCTCGTGTCGATCAGCGAGTTCACCACCACCTGACACTCGGCCGACAGCCAACGAACACGCACCAAGAAACGACGACTCCTCTACCCCAGCGCCGGAAGTGGCACCGAGGTAGAGGAGTTGTCGATCCCGTCGAGTTCGATCCGGTCCAGCGTCTTGTCGATCACCAGCGCCACCGACCCACCGCCAACGGCTCCAGACCATCGAGGGATATGGCGTTCGACGTCTGAGCGGGACTCGATCGCCAAACATCATCATCGTTGATGGCGGCGACGCCGGCCGACCGCCAGCGCCGATCGTCGCCTCGTCCAGGACGACGAGCCACGTCGACTCCGTCGACTCCCGCCGGGTCGTCATCGACCACCTCGTCGGTCCAGATATCTCGCAGGACTGCTCGTCCGATCGCTGCCTCTTCCACCACGAGAGCCACACGATCGGCCCCAACTGCGCCAGACCTCGACCGGCCGATCGAATACTCGACGCTAGCCGCGTCGAGGTCGAGGCCACGTCGCTACCCGCCTCGGCCTCGTCGAAGTCGACCCGTTCGATCGATCCGACGCAATAGCTCGACGTTGCCCGATGCCATTGCGTCAAGACGCACCGCCGCAAGGCGTCGGTAGATGCTCGGGAACCCATTGCCCTCGTTGGGGAGGCAGATGATGGGATCGATTCGGTTGACATGGTGGCGACGGTAGGGATGCCAACATCTCCGCGAAATGGAGACCGCTCCCCATGGCACGCCCGAAAACCAACGACTCCTCTACCCCAGCGCCGGAGATGGCACCCAGGTAGAGGAGTGGTTGGTTCAGACCCTCAGGATCAGACGCTCAGGATCAGCGCATCAGCCTGGTCCGGCGACGAGGCCGCCGATGCTCTCGGCACGGCGATCCATGGCCGGATCCTTCGGCGTGGGGTGACGAGCCACCTCGGCTCGACCCACGACCATCCAATGCACCTCGTCGGGGCCGTCGGCCAATCGGAGGGTGCGCTGTGAGTGGTAGATCTGGGGCAGCGGGGTCCACTGCGACACGCCGGTGGCACCGTGCATCTGGATGGCCTGGTCGACGATCTCACACACTCGGATCGGCACCATGGCCTTGACGGCCGACACCCAGACACGGGCCTCGGCGTTGCCGAGGAGATCCATGGCCTTGGCGGCACGCAACACCATGAGGCGCATGGCCTCGATCTCGATGCGGGCCTTGCCGATCATCTCGAGGTTGCCACCGAGCTGGACGAGCGGCTTGCCGAACGCCTTGCGGGTGAGACCACGGTTGACCATGAGGTCGAGCGCCCGCTCGGCTGCGCCGATGGAGCGCATGCAGTGGTGGATGCGACCCGGGCCGAGTCGCAGCTGCGAGATCTCGAAGCCACGACCCTCGCCGAGGAGCATGTTCTCTTTCGGAACACGGACCTCGTCGAGCTTGAGGTGCATGTGACCGTGCGGGGCGTCCATGTTGCCGAACACGTGCATCGGGCCCACGATGGTGAGCCCGGGGCTGTCCATGGGGACGAGGATCTGCGACTGCTGGAGATGAGGAGCCGCGTCGGGATTGGTCTTGACCATGCAGATCATGATCTTGCAGCGAGGGTCGCCGGCACCGGAGATGTAGTACTTCTCACCGGTGATGACCCACTCGTCGCCGTCGAGGACGGCGGTGGTGGAGACGTTCTTCGCGTCGGACGAGGCGACCTCGGGCTCGGTCATACCGAAGCAGGACCGGATCTCGCCGGCGAGCAGCGGCTCGAGCCACTGCTTCTTCTGCTCGGGGGTGCCGACCCGCTCGATCACTTCCATGTTGCCGGTGTCGGGAGCCGCGCAGTTGAGGCACTCCGAGGCCAGCGAGTTCTTGCCGAGCTCCTGGGCGATGTAGGCGTAGTCGAGGTTCGAAAGGCCTTCGCCCGTCTCGGCGTTGGGGAGGAAGAAGTTCCACAAGCCCTGCGACTTGGCCTTGGCCTTGGCCGCCTCGAGCAGCTCGAGTGCCTTCGGGTGGTACGTCCAGGGGTCATCGACCGAAGCCTGGAGTTCGTGGAACTCCTGGGTCCACGGATCGACCTCCTCGGCAATGAACTTCTTCACTGCATCGAGGAGCGGTTGCGCCTCTTTCGACATGGCGAGCTGGTACATCTCGCCACCGAAGTCGTCCATGTTCAGTGGGTTTGCCGGCATGCGTTCCTCTTCTGTCTTGCGTTGCGAATGGATCGAACCCCCCGATCATGCCACCGTGAGCGGGCCACGGCGAAACGAGATCGCCAGGCGGCTCAGCCGAGGGGTCGGGCCGTGACCACGCGATTGCCCAAATAGTGATGGGCCGCGGCGTCGTAGACGCCGCCACAGGTCACCAGATGCAGCACCGAGTCGCCACTTCGTCGGAACAGCTCGGACTCGGGGAGGGCAGTCTTGTCGTAGAGCACGTCGTCGACCACCTCGAACGCCACTGACGAGCCGTCGTCGAAGTCGACGTAGATCCGATCGCCGATCAGCACGTCGTCGAGGTGGAAGAAGACACCGGGGACATGACCGAGATCGACATGCGCAGCCAGCACCGCAGCGCCCTCTTCGCCGGGGGCCGAGCCGTGCTCGTACCACCCCACCTGTCGAGGGTTCGGCACCGCGAAGAGGCCGAGCTCGTCCACACCGGTGCCGATGATCGGCGCGTCGACGTCGAGAGCGGGGACCCGGAGACGCTCGGGGAGTGCGCCGGCTTGCGCGGCCGACACGGGAGGGGCAGCCGAAAAGATCGGCAGGTCGGGTACGCCCTGCTGGACGGGACCGATGAACGTGACGGGCACCGGGCCGATCAGACGGCCATCGTCGACCCGGTCGTCGAGATCGGAATCCCCGCCGCGATTGTCGCCGACCGGATCGGCGCGCGCCATGGGCTCGGTCGGCACGTTGAGACCGAGCACGGTCAGCGAGCCCAGGGTCAGCAGCGAGAAGGCGGCACCGACGAGGCTGGATCGCATCATGGAGCTGGGGTCATCGTTGTGCTCGGCGCTCGCGACGTTGCTGCAGGACGAAGCCGCCACCGCCGAGGGCGAGCATCACCACGATCGATGGCAGGAGGCCGTCGGGACCGTCATCGCCCAGGAGTCCGCCGGTACCGCTGGGGATGCCGGTGGGGGCCGAGGCGAGGCCGATGATGGTTCGAACCGAGAGCTCGGCCCCGGCTCCGTCGACGGTCGGGCGAACGAACAACGACGAGAGCTCGCCGTCGGCCACCACGATCGATTCCTCGAACAGCACCGTTCCGGCATCGTCGATCGCCGAGACGATGTACTCGCCCGCCGGCAGATCGAGCGTCGTACCGTCGGCCGGTGCCGCCGCCACGTCGACCGGCTCGCCGTCGACCAGCACGGCGCTGACCGATGGACTGAACTGGCGAATGACAACACGACCCTGCCCGGCCGGGGTGTTGGTCAGGTCGTTGCCGAAGCTCGCAATGGTCGGTGTGTCGCCATCGAGGTAGGCGACGAACGTTCCCGGTTCGGCATCGGCCAGCGAGGCGTCGAGCACCGGGTCGTCGGTTCGCTCGGAGGCCGATTCCGGCGGTGCGTCGACGGCAGGGAACAGCGTGAGGGTCGACAGACCGGCATCGATGCTCAGCGGTCCGGCAACCATGCCCGCCTCGAACCCAGAGGCCGCCAGTTCGCCGTCGAGGTAGGCGTCGACCGGCAGCCCGGGGATCGCATGCAGGATCTCGTAGCTCGACGCGGCGTCGGTCGCCTGCAACGCGGTGGCCGGGGCCAGGGTCGTCGGTGCCTGGGTGGTGGTGGACGGGGCCACGCTCGTGGTCGGCGCTGCGGTCGTGGTCGACGCCGTCGGTCGTGGTCGACGGCGCCTCGGTCGTGGTCGTGGTCGGCGCTGCGGTCGTGGTCGGCGCCTCGGTGGTGGTCGGGACCTCGCTCGTGGTCGAATCGTCGGCGGTCGACGCGGTCGTGGTCACGGTGGTGTCGGCCGCCCCCTCGGCGCCGTCGGCCCCATCACTCGTCGTGGTGTCGGCACCGAGTTCATCGACGCTCGTGACGTTGACTCCCGCTCCATCAACCGGTTCGTCGGTGACGCTCGCGGCCCACAAGCCGAGGCCGGCAATGCCGACCAGCGCAGCGCCGGCCGCCACCGCGCCGCGCTTGCTCCGCTTTGGCCGATCACCACCGGCAACCGCCATGCCGACCGTGGCTGCCCCCGCACCGGCGGCTCCGGCTGCTCCGGACCCCGCTGCGTCATCGGCCCCGGCCGCCGCAGCGCTGAGCGCGCCGCTCGACGAACCGATCGTGCGCGCGGCGGCCAGACCGCCGACGCCTGCAGCAGCAGCCGCAGCCTTGGACCCACCGCCGTTGGTGGGATCGCCGCGTCGTGCCAGGGCGGTGGCGAGCGATCGACCGGCGACCGAACCACCGAGACCCGCAAGGGCGAAGGTCGGCATCGATGCCCCGCCGGCCCGGCGGATCTCGTTGGCCATCGCTTCGGCCGAGGCCGGACGATTCGTCGGATCGTCGGCCGTTGCCGATGCCACGAGTTCTCGGAGTGCGAGCGGGGCTGCTCCACGGTCGGCCTCGAGTCCTCGATCGAGGATCTTGCCGAGGCTGTAGACATCGGAACGGATCGTTGGCGCCGCTCCCCCACGCACCTCGGGGGCGACGATCTCGGGATCGTCGGGAAGCGTGGCGCCACGGGTCAGACCCATGCCCGAAACGGAAAGATCTCGATCGGCGATGTGGACGGAGGCTTCGCTCAGCGCACCGTGTTCCAATCCGAGCAGGTGTCCCTCGTG
Organism: uncultured Acidimicrobiales bacterium; assembly: GCA_963698395.1. GTDB lineage: Bacteria > Actinomycetota > Acidimicrobiia > Acidimicrobiales > SZUA-35 > JBBQUN01. Next base: position 526,895 of record CAVOQQ010000001.1, on the reverse strand, counting down.
CGTGGCTCTCGCTGCGCCCTCGACGATGGCCGCTTGTTCGCGCCAGAGGTTGCGCTTGCCCTGAGCGCCCATCGAGGCGAGGGACGTGCCGGATGCGGGAAGCTCGAACGCCTTGAACTGACCATCGACCCGCTCGATTCCCATCACGGGAACGAGACCCTTGGCGGCCGGCGTCTGGAGCAGTCGGCGACGGTGTTCGGATCCCCAGGCGTTGACGGGTGCCGTGATGACATCGACGTCTGACGACTCGACTCGTTCTCGAGCACGGCCGAAGCCGAACCACTCCGACTCGTCGTGTTCCGACGCCTCACCCATGCTGCCACTCCCGCTCACCTGCGAACCCGCTCCGGCGATCCTAGTCAGCAAAACCCGTCGCCAAGTCGTGGGTACGAGCCAGACTGGCTGCGATGTCGATCCAGCGTGCCACCGATGCCGAAGGCCTCTTCGCCCACCTCGGGGGGTCTTCGATCGTGGTGTTCCAGGCGCTGGTCGGTGCCGCCGATCAATACCTCATCGGCGCCGAATCGGCACACATCTCGACGATGGCGCCCAGCCGACGAGCGGCGTTCACCGCCGGTCGAGCGGCGGCGCATGCCGGACTCGCCCACCTCGGCATTGTGGAACAGGCGCTCGTGATCGGACCGGGAGGACAACCGGCCTGGCCAACCGGTGTCACCGGTTCGATCACACACACGGGGCGACTGGCGTTCGCGGCCATCACGACCGTCGAATCGAGTCCGGACGCCGGTCGATCGCCGATCGCCATCGGCATCGACGCCGAGGAACGAGGGCGTATCGACGGCGAGCTCGTCCCCATGATCATGACCGCCGGTGAACGATCCGTCTGGGCCGGCCTGACGCCGGCCGCCGCCGATGCGTTCGCCACCCTCACCTTCAGCGCGAAGGAGGCGCTCTACAAGGCGCAGTTCGCCTTCACCGGTGCGTGGCTCGGGTTCGAGCACGTTGCCCAAGCCGGTCGACCAGGAAGGGACCCACTCGAGATCGAACGCCTCGGCACTGCCCCGGACGAGACCGGAACGAAGCCGTCCATGGAGCCGACCGAGATCGACCTCTTGTTCGACGATGCCAACGATTCACCGCTCGACCCGAGCATCGAACGGCCGCTGCGAGCTCGGTCGCTCGTCTCGACCGATCAGGTCCTCAGCGCGGTGGTGCTGCGTCGTCCAGCCAGTCGAACACGATCGAGGTGAACATCTCCGGTACCTCGAGCTGGGGTACGTGGCCGACGTCGTCGAGCATCACGAGTGGCCAATCCGGCCGGCGCTTCGCCAACCAGCGCGCCGATGACGGTCGCACGATGCGATCGGCCGAGCCCTGGATGATCAGCCCTGGGGCCACCACCTGCTTCGCGGTGCGCTCGAATCGTTGAGGCGACACGAGAATGCGGGCGATCGACCGCGAGGCGTCGGCAAACGCTTTGGTCATCCACGACATATCGCGGCGCTCGGTCGCGAACTCGATCAGGAGCTCACGATCCTCTGAGCGAAGCCGGGACGGGTCGGCCATCAGCAGCCGCATCAGATCGTCGACCGAACGCTCGGGCGACTTGCTCCTGGTGAGTTGTTCGAACAGGCGAGGCCCGATGCCCGGCAGCAACGGCAAGCCGAGGCGTACCGCCGTCCTCGGCGTGATCCGCGGCTCGGCGGTCGGGAGTGCGGCGCCGACCAAGACGAATCGGTCGACCGAGTCCGGATGCCTGGCTGCCGTGAGCAGCGAGATCAACCCGCCCATCGAGTTGCCGACCAGGATGGCCGGCCCGCTGTCGAGCGCTTCGACGAGCTGAGCGATCATCGCCACCTGGTGGTTGACAGCGCTCGAGCGACCGCTGAGCCGAGTCGATCCGAACCCGATCAGATCCGGCACCACCACCCGTCCCCGCTCGGTGAAGGCTTCGATGACGCTGACCCAATTGGAACGCGACCCTCCGAGCCCATGGACGAGGATGATCAGGGGCCCCTCGCCCCCGAAGTCCCAGAGGTGGACGTCGCCGTCGAGGTCGATCGTCGTGTGCGCTTGGGTCAATCGATCACGCAGCCCGGACCGTGTGGGGGGCATGAGCTCAGCCGTTCTCGGAGAGGATCGAGTCTCGAAGCTCGCGCTTGAGGAACTTGCCGTTCGCGTTCTGGGGAAGCGCCTCGGTACGGAACCAGATGTGGCCGGGGATCTTGTGCTTGGCCAGAATCGGTGCGAGGAACTCCCGCAGCCCGTCGGCGTCGAGCTCGTGGCCCTCACGCAGGACGATGGCGCACGCAACGTCTTCTCCGAGGCGATCGTCGGGAATACCGAAGACGGCGGCTTCCGCAACGGCCGGGTGCTGGTAGATGGCTGTCTCGACCTCGGAGGAATAGACGTTCTCACCACCGCGCAACACCATGTCCTTCGCACGGTCGACGATGAAGACGAAGCCCTCGTCGTCGATGCGGGCGATGTCACCGGTGTTGAACCAGCCGTCGACGATCGCCTCTGCCGTCGCTTCCGGTCGGTTGATGTAGCCCTTGATGACGATCGGGCCGCGGACACACAACTGCCCGACCGTGTCGGGGCCCGGCGGCAGATCGTTGCCGAGATCGTCCACGAGCTTGCCCTCGAGCGTCGGCACGAGCGGACCGCACGAATCGGGCTTGGCCAGGTAGGTACGAGACGCATTGGCGGTGACGATGCCGTGGGTCTCGGTCAGCCCGTAGCCGGTCGAGGGACTGGCCTTCTCGTTCTTCAACGACTCGTCGATCTTGGCAACGAGGTCGGCGTGCAACGGGGCACCGCCGCCTCCCATGCCGACGAGTGTCGAGGTGTCGCGGGTCGCCCAGTCGGGGTGCATCAGCATCTCTCGGCTCATGGTGGGCACGCCCGAGAAGTTGGTGACGCCCTCGCGCTCGATCAGTTCGAGCGCCCGGCCGGCGTCCCACTTGTAGGTGAGGACGAGCTTCGCACCGACGAGGGTGGCAGGGTGCATGAGGCAGTTGCAGGCGGTGACATGGAACAGCGGGGTGGGTGCCATGAAGACCGGCTGGGGCTGCTCGGCCACCTGGTCGGCTTGGAACTGCTCGACGGTGCCGTCTTCGAGGGCAACGGCCAACCCCAGCCAGCGGGGCATGTAGGCGATGTTCATGATGTTGTGGACCGAACCACGGTGTGTCAGCTGTGCCCCCTTGGGGAAGCCGGTGGTGCCCGAGGTGTAGAAGATCGTGGCATCGTCGTCGGGGTCGATGTCGGCGTCGGGCAGCGCTGCCGGCGCATTGGCCACGTCGACGACGTCGTCCCAGCGAGCCGCTCCCTCGGGCAGATCGCCGTCGTGGCGAACGGTGATGATCGAAAGCGGGCTCTTTGCCCGAATGGCCTCGAGGTGCGGAATGACCCGTTCGAGCCGCTCACCATCGACGATCAACACCTTGGGGGCCGAATCGGTGAGACCGAACTCCATCTCGGGACCGGTCCACCAGGCGTTCATGCCGACGACGGCAGCGCCGACGCTCACCGTCGCCCAGTAGCTCACCACCCACTCGGGGTAGTTGCGCATCGACACGGCGACCCGGTCACCGGAACCGACCCCGTAGTCGTTGCGCAACGCGTGGGCGAGTGCTCGCACCTGGGCGTCGATCTCGGCGTAGGTGTACCGCTCGTCTTCATAGACGATGTAGGTCTTGTCGCCGTGGAAGGCCGCCAGCTCCCAGAGGTTCCGCATCGTTGCCGGTGCCTGGGAGAAGACCCGCATCGGGATCCCACGGACCTCGGTCTCGGTCGTTGCAAACAGGGAGTCCTCGGCCTGGAGGATGTCGCGGGCAGCGTTCAGATGTTCGATCACGGTGGGAATAGTGGACCAACCCGGGCGTGACGAGCAAGGTACGCGCCGACGGCCCGGTCAGACCGACGACACGCGAGCTCCCCCACGGTTGATCACCGAGGTGGCCACGATTCGGTTGCGCCCATCCTCTTTGGCCCGATAGAGCGCCTCGTCCGCGGCGACCGTGAGCGTCGGCAACGGCTCGTCGTTGCCAGTGGCCACCCCGATCGAGACGGTCACGTGATTCGGCAGACTGGCGACGGCCAGGCGGATGCCCTCACACACCTCGACCGCCTCGCTCTGGGGCGCGTTCCGAAGCAGCACGAGGAACTCCTCACCGCCGTATCGGTAGACCGAATCGGAGGAGCGAACCGCTGCCGCGATCGTGGAACTGACGCTCTGCAACGCCACATCGCCCTCGCGGTGACCGAACGTGTCGTTGAAGCGTTTGAACTCGTCCACGTCGACCATGGCGACGCTCACCGGCAGGCGGGCCGCCGTCCGTTCGGCATCGAGCCGAGCAAGGTCTTGATCGAGGCGGCGCCGATTGGCCAGCCCCGTCAGTGGGTCGACGAAGCTCAGGGCCTCCATCCGCTCGGCCCGACGTCGATACCAACTCATCGCCACCACGGGCACCGTGACGGCGACGACGACCCCGGCGAGGGCACCGATCGGCAGCGACAGCCCCAGTCCGCCCGGACCGAACGAGTCACCATCACCCTCTTCGCCGGCGATCTCCTCGAGTTGATCGGCCGCCGTGGCGAACATGATCGGTAGCGCCTGGGCCGCGTGGTCGGCGTCGAGATCGATCATCGCCTCGCCCGACAGGGCAAGCCGGGCCAAGGGCGGCACGTCGATGCGGTGCTGATAGAGGCGGCGAAGGACGCCAGGCCCCTGACGCACCAGATCGGCAGCGTCGCCGACGTCCTGGCCTGCACCACTCGCCCCATCGGCTTCGGCACTGCCGGCGCTGCCTGGCGCCATGCCGTCACCGGTGGCGAGCTCGAGTTCCGACAGGAGATCGACCGCATCCGAGAGCGCAGCGCGTCCCTCCTCGTCGAGCGACTGGGCGGAAGCGCCCGACACACCGAGGAAGAGACACGCGGAAAGGGCGACACCCGCCATCGCCATCCGAGGGAAGAACCGTCCACGCATCGTGAGCAGTGTCGGACCGAGATCACTCGCCATCAGTGTTTCGCGGCATTTTCGGCCGCTCAGGACATCGACGGCGATCGATGCTGCACTACGTTGGCCAATCGTGACCCCATCGTTCCATGCCGACGCCCACCTGGTGCTCCCGGCCGAGGCGGCCCAGGCGGCCGACGTTCTCGCCCGGGCGTTCCATGACGATCCGGTCCTCAACTGGCTGCTCACCGGGTCCGAGGACATCCCGGCTGCGATCGATGCCTTCTTCCCGATCGCCATCGCCAGTGCGCTCACGCGCGGACATCTGTACCGCTCGCCGGGATGGGAGGCCGTTGCCTATTGGTCTCCGCCGGGAGCGTCGGGCATGTTCGATCCTGAACACGCGCCACTGGTCGGCGAGCTCGTCGCCCGCGAGATCGGGCTCGAGCGAGCGGCGGAAACGAGCCAGTTGAGCGAGATCATGGCCGAGCACCATCTGCAGGAGGCGCACTTCTACCTCCCCTTCATCGGTGTCGCACCCGAGTGGCAGGGGCGGGGTCACGGCAACGTCGTCATGCAGCCGGTACTCGATCTCTGCGATCGACACCGCCTGCCCGCCTACCTCGAATCATCGAACCCCCGAAACATCCCGTTCTACGAACGACTGGGTTTCGTCGTCACCGCCGAATTCGCAGCCGATGGCGGACCGCCGATGGCAGGCATGCGCCGCAACCCGGCCGACTGAGGAGAAACCCAATGGAGCTCGGCATCTGCGTCGCATCGAAGATCGACGACATCGACTACATCGTGGAAGCAGAGGCACTGGGCTTCACCCATGCGTGGCTGGCCGATTCGCAGATGATCTGGAGCGATGTCTACGCAACGCTTGCCCTCGCCGCCACGCGTACCTCGACCATTCGGCTCGGCACCGGTGTCGCCGTTGCCGCCACCCGCCCGGCGGCGGTCACCGCGGCCTCGATCGCGACCATCAACCGGCTCGCTCCGGGTCGGACCTTTCTCGGTATCGGCACCGGCAACACCGCCATGCGAATCATGGGCCATCCCCCCATGCGCATCGCCGAGTTCGACCGCTACCTCTCCGAACTGGCTCCCCTGCTCCGTGGCGAAGAAGCCGAGGTGACCTGGCGCAACACGACCGCTCCGGTTCGCCACATCATGCGAGACGATGGGTTCGTGCAGTTCGACCCGAGCATTCCGCTCTACGTCTCCGGTTTCGGACCGCGCTCGCTGGCGCTCGCCGGAGCGCACGGCGATGGAGCCGTGTTGTCGATTCCGCCGCAGCCCGAGTTCGTCGAGCGCGTCTGGAGCGGCATCGAGCGCGGGGCGGTCGCAGCCGGCCGCACCATCGATCGATCCGGTTTTCCGCTCACCACGCTCACCACGATCGTGGTTCTCGACGAGGGCGAGACGCTCGACTCCCCCAAGGTCTTCGACCAGTGCGGAGCCTTCGCCGTCTCCGGGCTGCACTACGCCTACGAGCAGTGGCGTAACTTCGGCCGCCGGCCGACCTCACCCGCCATGCTCGAGGTCTGGGACGACTATGTCGCCGTCGTCGAGCGAACCCCCGAGTCGCATCGCCATCAGCGAATCCACGCCGGGCACAACTGCTGGGTGTTGCCCGAGGAAGCGCCGTTCGTCACGACCGCCCTCATGGAGGCCTCGTGCATGATCGGCACCGCCGAGCAGTTGCTCGGACGACTCCACGAACTCGACCGAGCAGGGCTCGACCAGGTGATGATGCTGCCCCCGCTGGCACCGCGCTACGAGACGATCCGCCGGGTGGGCAAAGACCTCATTCCGTTTCTCTGAGACCGGCCGGGGGCTCCACCACGTGGACGACTCGCTGGGGGAAGGGAATCGTGATGCCGGCATCGGCAAGGGTCCGCTCGATCCGCAACACGACGTCGTGGTGCACCCCCCACATCGACGCGATCGATGGCTCATGCCAAGAGCGAACGGCGAAACGATCGATGATTCACCGAAGCCGGTGCTGACCACCTCGGGCGCCGGCGATTCGTCGACGCCGGGGGCATCGGCGGCGGAAGGGATCAGCACGACACCATCAGCACAGAGCTGGCGATCCGCCCGATCAACTCGGCGTCTGGCGGAGATCGCGAACGACCCGAACGCGGGTCCGCAGAGGATCCATCGATGTTCGATGACGCGAGAGACCCACCGGCCGACCTACCGTTGTGCCGCAGTCGTCCCACCCGGGATGCGCACAGCACCCGATCAGATCAAGAGCGAACGAGGAAGTGCCCACTGTGGAGGTCACCATCACCCAAACCGGCTCGACGCTGACGGCGTCGATCGACGGCGAGATCGACGCCGACAACGGACACGTGCTCACCCGGGAGATCGGGAACCCGCTGCCGGGTGACGTCGACGAGGTCATCGTCGACATGGAGCGACTGGGCTTCATCGATTCGTCGGGGATCAGCCGACTCGTGGACCTACGCCAGACCGCCCTCGACGCCGGCGCAACACTGCGCCTGACGAAGCTGGCTCCGAACGTGCGACGGGTCTTCGAGATCACCGGCTTGCTCGAGGCGTTTGGCATCGTCGAGTGAGCGCGCCGGACCATGCCATGCGGGTCGAACTGCCGGCCGAACCCGGGTTCTTGCGAATCGCTCGACTCAATGCCACCGCCTACGGGTCACGGGTCGATCTCGATGTCGATCAACTGGACGACCTCCGCCTGGCGGTGAACGAAGCCCTCACCTGGATGATCGATGATCCCGATGGCCCCGAGACCATGGTGTTGCGCATCTACCAAGACGGCGACCAGGTCGTCGTCGCCGGCGGACCCGACCGCTTCCCGGCAGCAGCGACCGGAGCAACAAAGCCGTCACCGCTCGACGGACTCGTCGCTGCCATTCTGGAGGCCACGGTCGACGACTTCTGGCTCGATCCGGTGACCCCACGCCGCTTCGAACTCCGCAAGGGCGCCACCGATCCGGACCTCTGCATCTGAGGAATCCCCGAGGGGCGTTTTCGCTGCGACCGACGGCCTCGCTCCTACGCTTGGCCCATGACTTTTGCCGCCCCGACTCGGTTGTCGAACAGGCTCCGACCGTCGGTGTCCCCGGGGCTGCTTTTCGGTTCGGCCGCCACGGCCACCGTGTTCGTTGCGACCTCGTTCGCCGTGCCGGCCGTGATCGACGACTACGGCGTCTCGGCCGGTGCGGCCGTGCTGATCTCCACCGGTCAGGTCGGTGGTTTCACACTCACCAACCTCATCGGTGGCCGGAGGCTGACCCCCTCGGCGGCCATGGCCCGCGGCTCGCTTGCCACGATGGCGATCACCAACCTTGCGTCGGTGTTCGCCCCCACGTTCGCGTTGCTCGTCCTGCTGCGCTTTGCCTGTGGACTCGCGATGGGGTTGTTCACGTGGATCGCCTGGTCGGATTCCGCGGCCGACAACGCCCGACGAGGGAGCATCGCTGCCGTCGGACCCCTCACCTCGGCTGTCGCCGCGCCACTGCTCGCCGGCGCCGTCAATCTCGGGGGCCTTCGAGCCATCTACGCTGTGCTGGCCTTCATCTCGGCACTGTGCATGTTCTTGCCGATCACCGTGCAGGCTGCCATCTCTCGCGGGCGACGACCCATCGCCGCCAGGGGCGTCATTCCCGTGTTGCTCGGCATGGCAGCGCTGACGCTCGGCGGATCGGCCGTGTTCGTCTTCGTCGGCGTCATCGCTCGCGACCACATCGGCATGTCGACCCTGACCCTGTCGATCGCCCTGAGCCTCAACGCGATCGCCGGCATCCCGACCGCTCGTTATGCGGGGCGCCGACGCTTCCCCGGCGTCTTCATCATGCTCACCGGCTGTTGCGCCTACCTCCTCACCATCGCCGACAGCACCTGGATGTTCATGGCCATCCTGGTGGTGTGGGGCATGACCTTCTGGGCCGCAGTGCCCGAAACCTATGCCCTTCTCGGCGAGCGCTCGAAACACCCAGCCGACCGCATCGGCGACGCCCAGGCGATCATGGCGATGGGACGCGTGATCGGGCCGACCGTCGGCGGTGCCCTCGTGGCGGCCGGATCGTTCACCGCTCTCGGCATCGTTTCGGGCGGGGTCATGATCGCCGGCGGCCTCACGGTGTCGTACGTCTCGATGTCACACCGTTGGGACGGCGCCGCAGCGGTCGAGCGGAGCTGACGTTCCGGGCGAATCCAGCCGGGCTCGAGCCGGCCGGGCTCAAGGGAGCGGGGTCCGACGCACGAACTCCTCCGCCTCGCTGAACGCGATCACGATGCGGCCACGATCGACGCCACCTGCCATCTGTCCCCGCCAATACGCAAGCCCCGCGTCGTCGGGAGCGCGGCCGAGCGTGTTGCGGTAGAGCAGCACGAGGAACGCCTCGTCGTCGACAGCTGCGTAGCGTTGGGCGAATTCCGGACTGTCGGCGAAGAGACCGGCGATGCTCATCAAGGGAGTGCCCCTGTTGGCAATCCCGGTCCAGTAGTCGAGACCTGGCTGGTCGGGCTGGCGAAGGAACACCGCCTTGTACAGACGGTAAAGCGGTGCCTGCGAGGCCGCGATCTGGAGGTCGGGTGCATTCACGCAGTCGCCCGACGCCTGATCGAGCACTCCGACGCCGTCGACGCCCACGAATGCCAGGCTCCACGAATCCTCCTCGAGCCCGAGCGTGAGGACGCCATGTGTCGACAGTCGAACCAACGAGTTCGCCGCAACGACATCGGGGGATCGCAGCGCCACACCCCCGGTGCCGACGGTGATCTGTCGAAACCCCTGATCGTCGCGTTGCCCATCGGCGCGCTGAGCTGCAAATCGTTCATAGTGGTGTGAGTGTCCGGTGAGCAAGAGGTCGGTACCGGCAGCCTCGACGAGTTCGAGCATCGGGACGAGGTACTGCTGGGATCCATAGGTCGAGTACGAGGACCAGCGGGGATGGTGCATCGTGACGATCCGACAGACCTCCGGGGGCGCCTGGGCGAGCACCTTCTGGAGCCATTGATACTGAGGCGAACCGGCCTGGCACCCCCCGACCTCCCAGCAGTTCGAATTGAGCACCACGATCTGCCAGTTCCCTCGTCGGGTGACGTGGTAGAGCTCGTCGACCTTGCCGGCCACCGGACCGAAGTAGTCGACGTAGGGCTGGGCAGAGCCCGAGTCGTACTCGTGATTCCCGACCGCAGGGAGGAACCGTGCCTTGTGCCGACCGAACGCCGGACCGAAGCAGTTCGCAAACGCCGCCGCGGTGCCGCCGGTGTAGGTGTAGTCGCCGAGCCCGAGGATCTCGCCCGGCAGCTGGTCGAGCAGGGTGCCGACCTTCGCCGGTGCGGTCGACGGGCACTCGGCCATGTCGCCGACCGCCACCATCTCGATCGGGTCGGGCTGGGTCACCGCCCCGGCCGACGCTGCCCCCATCGGCACGATGCCGAGACACACCACCAGGGCGACAGCGGTCCGAGGGAAGGTGCGGCGAACGCCGACGGCACTCGTGAAGACGACACCGAGCCGATCGCGGCAACGAGAGGAGATGACCATCGACTCAGTCTGGCATCGAGCCCGACCCGCGTGAAAGGGTCGCCGACGACGTCGTCGAGTCGCTTGCGATGCGGGCCGCACCGCAGCGCACCCGGTACGAAGGGAGCGGGCTAGGACGCCGGGGTCTCGGTCCGCAGCGCGGCAACGACGGCGAGCGTGTCGAGCGCAGCAGCAGCCGCGTCGGCTCCCTTGTTGCCGGACTTGCCACCGGCCCGATCGAGCGCCTGCTCCATGTTCTCGACGGTGATGACACCGTTGGTGACCACCACGCCGGTTTCCAGTGCGACCGATCCCAGTCCCGCCGCACTCTGACTGGCGACGATCTCGAAGTGATACGTCGCCCCACGGATCACCGCACCGAGGCCGACCACGGCGTCGAATCGTCCGCTTCGTGCGGCTGCGTTCGCCACCTGCGGGATCTCCCAGGCGCCAGGCACCCAGATCGACTCGATGTCGTCGGCATCGAGTCCCGATCGCATCAGGACATCTCGGGCGCCGTGCTCGAGTCGGTCCACGATCAGATCGTTGAAGCGGCTGCAGATCAGGGCCACCCGCGGTGCCGGACGGTGCGCGGTCTCGCTGTCGTTCATGAACCTGATCCTCCTTGTTCGGTACTCGCCGATTCGTCAGCCGCACCGGTTGCGCCGGCCGACGAGGCCGCCGGGCTGTCGTGGCCGAGACGGTCTCGCTTGGTCTGCACATAGCGCTCGGCTTCGGGATGGACCGGCACGTGCAACGGCACCCGCTCGGTGATCGTCAACCCGAACCCGTCGAGGCCGCGGTACTTGGACGGATTGTTGGTCAGCAGGCGCAAGCGGCTGACGCCGAGATCGACGAGGATCTGGGCTCCGACGCCGTACTCGCGGCTGTCGACCGGCAGCCCCAATTCGAGGTTCGCATCGATGGTGTCGAGGCCATCGTCTTGGAGTTCGTAGGTCCGGAGCTTGTGGCTGATGCCGATGCCGCGCCCTTCGTGGCCCCGGAGATACACCACTGCTCCTCGCCCGAGTTCGGCGACTTGGCGCATCGCCTCGTGCAACTGCGGTCCACAGTCGCACTTGACACTGTTGAAGACATCGCCCGTGATGCACTCGCTGTGCACCCGCACGAGCACCGGTGTCTCGGTATCGAGCTCGCCCATCGTGAAGGCGAGGTGGGTTTCACCGTCGACATCGCTCAGGAACGAATGGCAGCGGAACTCGCCCCACTGCGTCGGCAACCGGGCCGACGCCGTCCGGGTCACCAGCTTCTCGCTCTGCCGGCGATACCGGATCAGGTCGGCGATCGAGATCAGTGGGAGCCCGTGGTCATCGGCGAACTGCCGAAGGTTGGTGCCGTGCTGCATCGTGCCGTCGTCGTTGACGATCTCACAGAGCGCTCCTGCCGGGGCACGCCCGGCCAGTCGGGCGAGATCGACGGCCGCCTCGGTGTGACCCGCGCGCTTCAGCACACCGCCGGGGCGTGCGCGGAGGGGAAAGACGTGGCCGGGCCGGTTGAAGTCTTCGGCCGTTGCCGTCGGCTCGACGAGCGCCCGCAGGGTCGCGGCCCGATCGCTCGCCGAGATACCGGTGGAGGTGCCGTTGGCGAGGTCGACCGAGACGGTGAAGGCCGTGCTGTGGGACTCGGTGTTCGACGTCGGCGGCACCATGAGCGGAAGACGGAGCTCGTCGCAGCGCTCGGCCGTCATGCCGACACAGATCAAACCCGACGTGTAGCGAACGAAGAAGGCGATCGCCTCGGGCGTTGCGGCGTCGGCCGCCATGATCAGGTCGCCCTCGTTCTCTCGGTCGGCATCGTCGGCGACCACGACGATCCCTCCGGCTGCGATCGCCTCGAGCGCTCGTTCGATCGGATCGAAGACCACCGCCGGTGGATCGAGGTTCGTCGTGTACGTGGTCATCGTCATGCTCCCGTTCGGTTCGGATCGGCGGTGGTCTCGGCCGTGTTCATCAGCTGTTCGACATACTTCGCGATGGCGTCGACTTCGATGTTCACGAGGTCGCCGGGGCGTCGCTCGCCGAGCGACGTGACCGCAGCGGTATGGGGAATCACGGCAACATCGAAGGTGTCCTCGGTCGGGTCGACGACGGTGAGGCTGACACCATCGACCGTGATCGATCCCTTGTCGACGACGTACCGTCGTAGCGACGGGGGGATGCCGATTCGCAGGTCCGGCACCGGCTCGATGACCTCGCCGACACCATCGACGTGCCCCTGGACCAGATGACCGCCGAGACGATCCTGGGCCCGCACCGCCCGCTCGAGGTTGACCGCATCCCCCGGGGCGAGCCGTCCGAAGCCGGTCCGTTCGAGGGTTTCCTGCGAGAGGTCGGCAGCCCACCAGTCGGCGCCGAACTCGATCACGGTCAGGCAGCAGCCGTTGACGGCGATCGAGTCACCCAACCCGACGTCGGCGAGCACGGTGCTCGCCATGATCTCGAGCCGGCCATCGCGTAACTCGCGCACCCGGCCCATCTCTTCGACGATTCCGGTGAACATGGTGCTACTCCTGTGGTTCGTGTTGGTGGTCGACCGGTCGAGGTGGCCGGATCGAGGTGCTGACGGCATCGATCGATGGCCGCGGATCGGGGGCGAGCTCGATACGAAGGTCATCGCCCAATCGATCGACGCTGACGAAGCGACCCCGCCAGAGGTCCTCGATCGAGCCGGCGGTCGCACCGCCGACGAAGGGGTGGGCGTCGGCCCCGGCGAACAGTGCCGGCGCCACATAGACGACGAAGCGGTCGACGAGTTCTTCGTCGAGAAACGAACGCACGACGGTTGCGCCTCCTTCGACGAGCACCTGCAGCACACCGCGCCCGCCGAGTTCGTCGAGCAGGTCGGCAAGCGGGCCGCGCCATTGCGAACACGGATGGACGCGGGCGCCGGGCGGCGCCGTGCCGAGCACGATGCGTTGGGGATCGGGACCCTCGACGTGACGGACCGTGAGCGACGGATCGTCGGTACGGACCGTGCCCGCCCCCACGATGATGGCCCCGCTCTCCGCTCGAAGTCGATGACCATCGCGACGACTCGCCTCGCCGGTGATCCACTGCGACGAGCCGTCTGCGGCTGCCGTGCCGCCGTCGAGCGACGCCGCCACCTTGCAGTAGACGAATGGCCGACCGGTCCTGCGATGGTGGAGATAGGAACGAAGTTGGTCGGTGATCGCCGCCGACTCGACGTCGAACACCACCTCGATGCCCGCCGCCCGAAGCGACGCAACGCCACGCCCACCAACCTGCGGGTCCGGGTCGAGCACGCCGATCACCACTCGGCGGACGCCGGCATCGATGATGGCCTCGGTGCACGGTGGCGTGCGACCGTGGTGAGCGCACGGCTCCAGCGTCGTGTAGAGCGTTGCGCCGACGGCCCCGGCGCCGGCCTGCGCGATGGCGACGATCTCGGCGTGCCGACCACCCGGCGGCTCGGTGGCACCGCTCCCGATCACCCGACCCTCGGGCGACACCAGCACCGCTCCCACCCATGGATTCGGAGCAGTCCAGAACCGAGCGGTCGCTGCCACGACGATCGCCGAGCGCATCGACGCCGCGTCGAACTCGGCAACCACCCGAGCTCGGGTTGCTTCCTCCCCCATCTCCTCACCGGTGCGCGGGGTGCGGGTCGGGGTGTCGCGGGTCGGGGTGTTGTCGGTCGGGGTGTCTCGGTTGGTGTCGGTCATCGGTTCCGGTCTTCGTCCAGACGCAGGGGGAACACGAAAACAACACGTTCGAAGCGCTGTCGCGCGTCGAAAGCCGTCGACTTCGTCTGCTCCCATCCGGACTGTCACCGTCGGCCTCGGAATTCCACCGAGTCAGCGAACGCATCAAAGATGCGCAGCTCGCGGGCTTTCACCGCCGGTAAGGAATTTCACCTCACCCCGCAGATATCAAGTTGTGAAGGCGAGCGTAGACCGGTGCGTCGAGCCGAGGTCAAATCGACGGCGTCGGGCAACGGCGACACCAAGGGGCGGTCGATCGAGCTCGCTCGTGGTCCGCCTCCCCCCGACCATCGATCACACCCCGGGGGACATCCCCGATTCGCCCGTCTGGGCTGCGTCATAGGTTCGTCTCATCACACCGAACGAGGAGCCCACCATGACCATCATCCACACCCACACCCACACCCACACGCACGGACCACGATCGACCAGAGCGAGACCTTCTGGAGCGCAGCGTTCGACGAAGCACGAGAAGCGACCCTGTCGATCGATCGCTGCATCGACTGGCTGCTCGATCTCTACCAGAGCACCGACCATCCGATCCTTCGTGAACTCGTCGCCGATGTGCTCGACGACCTGCGGGCCGTCGGTTGCGATGGCCTCGGGTTCGCCGAACTCGATCTCGACGACGTGGTGCTCGGAGCCCTCGCCTCGATCGAGACCGCCTTCGAGATCTGCCGCTGAGGACTCAGGTGGGGCGAACGAAGCCGGCCAGGCGCTTGTACTGGTCGCTCACGGCCTCGAGTTCGCCCTCCGCGAACACATCGGCCACCGATTCGAATCCCTCCGGCGACCGTTCTTCTGCCAGATCCATGACCACTTCGGGCCCGTGCCCCCGGTTGGCCATCACGATGGCGCCGGTCGCGGTCCGCCGCTCGACGTCGTAGCGCTCCAGCGCAACGTCGGCGCCACCACCGCCGGGTGCGAGCTCATCGGTCGAACGCGTCGGCGAGGGCCTGGGCGTCGAGAATCGCCTGGGAGGCGCCATTGGAGCCGATCGGATACATCGGATGCGCCGCATCGCCGAGCAGGGTGACCCGATCGTGGGTCCAACGGTCGAGCGGGTCACGATCGACCATCGGGAACTCGAGCACCGTGTCGGCGCCGGCGATGAGCTCGGGGATGTCGAGCCAATCGAAGACCCAGTCGCTGAACTGTGCGTCGAACAGGCTCCGCTCGACCACACGATTCCAGCTCTCCCGGCCGGGCATGCCGTGTTCGGTCCAGTCGAGTTCGGCGATCCAGTTGATCGTCTGCAAGCCGTCCTCGGGCTCGGTGATCGGGTAGGCGACGAACTTGTGGGGGCGATGCCCGGCCATGAACATCGAGCGACCGGTGAGGTACGGCTCGTGCCGGCTGGTGGCTCGCCACAGCATGTTCCCGCTCCACTGGGGCGGGCCCTCGTCGGGAACGAAGTGTTTGCGAACCGTCGAGTGGATCCCGTCGGCGCCGACGAGCAGATCGGCGGTGTCGATGACCGTGGTGTCGTTCTTGCGGTCGTGGAGCTCCACGGTGACCTTGCCCGACGACTGTTCGAATCCGGTGAGCGCATGGCCGGTGACGATGGCGTCACCGAGTCGCTTCTTCGCTGCGTCGAACAGCGCAAGCTGGAGGCGACCGCGGTGGATCGAGATCTGCGGAACCGGGTAGCCGGCCGCGAGACCTCGGGGCTCCCGCCAGATCAGCTGGCCGTGGCGGTTGAAGAACACCAGCTCTTCGGTGGCGACGCCGAGTTCGAGCAGCGTGTCGACCAGTCCGAGCGTGTCGAGTACGGCCATGGCGTGGGGCAGGATGTTGATGCCGACGCCGAGCGGGGCGAGTTCGCGCACCGACTCGTAGACCACGACCTCGTGTCCTCGATCGTGCAGCTTCATCGCCGCCACCAGACCGCCGATACCCGCTCCTGCCACGATGATGCGCATTCCTGCGACCTTAGTGCGAACCGTTCGCGCGGCCGCAACGATCGGCGTTCACACGAGCCCGATGACGGTGGGCCTACCATCAGGGCATGTCGCATCCCCGTGCCGGACAGCTCGCCCTCCCCGAAGACCTCGTCGATGTGTCGGCGCTCGTCACCGCCTACTTCACCACCCACCCCGACCCGACCGACCCCGACCAGCGGGTGGCGTTCGGAACGTCTGGGCACCGGGGCACGAGCCTCGACGGGTCGTTCAACGAAGACCACATCGCAGCCACCACCCAGGCCATCTGTGAGTATCGGGCGGCTCAGGGCATCAACGGTCCGCTGTTCCTCGGCAAGGACACCCACGCACTGTCCGAGCCGGCCATGGCCACGGCCCTCGAGGTGTTGGCCGGCAACGGTGTCACCACGATGGTCGATGTCGACGGCCGATTCACCCCGACGCCGGCGGTCTCGCTCGCCATCTTGCGCCACAACCGCGGGGCGGGCAGCGGCAGCGGGCAGGCCGACGGCATCGTGGTCACGCCCTCGCACAATCCGCCGACCGACGGTGGCTTCAAATACAACCCGCCGCATGGTGGACCGGCCGACACCGATGCCACCGGCTGGATCGCCGATCGGGCCAACGAGTTGATGACGCAGGGCAACCGGGGCGTCGAGCGAGTGCGCCTCGCCGACGCAACGACAGCCGACACCACGCATTCGTTCGACTACCGAGCGACCTACGTCGCCGATCTCGCGGAACGCGATCGACTTCGACGCGATCCGCTCGGCCGGCGTGCGCATCGGCGCCGACCCACTCGGCGGTGCCAGCGTCGACTACTGGGGCGCGATCGCCGAACACCACCGAATCGACCTGACCGTCATCAACCCACTGGTCGATCCGACCTGGCGGTTCATGACGCTCGACTGGGACGGCAAGATCCGCATGGACTGCTCCTCCCCCAACGCCATGGCCTCGCTCATCGCCAACCGCAGCGCCTACGACCTCTCGACCGGGAACGACGCCGACGCCGACCGACACGGCATCGTCACCCCCGACGGCGGTCTGATGAACCCCAACCACTTCCTGGCCGTCGCCATCGAGTACCTGTTCGCCAACCGCCCCGGCTGGTCCCCGACCGCCGGCATCGGCAAGACCTTGGTGTCGAGCTCGATGATCGACCGCGTTGCCGGCGAACTCGGCCGCACCCTCATCGAAGTCCCCGTCGGTTTCAAGTGGTTCGTGCCCGGACTCCTCGACGGCTCGGTCGGTTTCGGTGGCGAGGAATCGGCAGGCGCGTCCTTCCTCCGCACCGACGGCAGCACCTGGACCACCGACAAGGACGGTCTCCTCCTCTGCCTGCTCGCCGCCGAGATCCAGGCCGTCACCTCATCGAGCCCGAGCGAGCGCTACACCGCACTCACCGAACGCCACGGCTCACCGGCCTACGCCCGGGTCGATGCACCCGCCGATCGCGAGCAGAAGGCCGTCCTGAAGGGGCTCTCGCCCGACCAGGTCACCGCCACCGAACTGGCGGGCGAGGCCATCACCGGCAAGCTCACCGAAGCACCGGGCAACGGCGCAGCCATCGGCGGACTGAAGGTCACCACCGAGAACGCCTGGTTCGCCGCCCGCCCTTCCGGCACCGAAGACGTCTACAAGATCTACGCCGAGAGCTTCCGCGGCGCCGATCATCTGGCCGAGGTGCAGGCCGCGGCACGCGAACTGGTCAGCGACGTCTTGAACGGTGCCTGAAACAGCACTGCCGACTGGCAGCCCAGCACTGCCGACTGATCTCACACCGAGCCACCGCTGCGCCAATACTCGCCGTCGGCCCGATCGAGAAAGCCCTCGTCGACGAGATAGCGGCGCGTGGTCGAGGTGTCGTCGTCGACCGGGCGGAGCAGGGCGTTGACCTCGCGCTCGGAGTAGCGAACGCCGGGCTCGAAACGCTGAGCCAGATGGTCGAGGACGATGAGACGCTTGGTCCGTTTGCTGGGCCATTGCACGAGCGTGCCGTCTCGTACGGCGACGTCGAGCACACGGCGACGATCCTCTGGTTCGCCGTCGTGGTCACCGCTGGTGTTCAGCGGCGCGGCCGCCCGCGCCGCCTGTTTGAAGACCCCCTCGATCAAGATCCACGTGCCATCGCCCCCCGACTCGACGAGGCCCGAGTCACGCATGCGGTGGAGGGCATCGATCGCGCATCGGGTGTCGATCCCGGCGGTGGTGGCGATGTCGTCGAGCTCGATCGCACCGAGGATCAGCGCAGCGACGATACGGCGCCGCTCGGGTTCTGCCAGGAGGCCGACGAGTCGTTCAGCAGTCAACACCGAGCCAGTATCGCACCATCGATCGTGGCGCCGGCCGGAGTTTCGAAGGGACGGTTCCCTGCTCATCGCCGTCGGCCGTGGTGTAGCGTCCGCGCCATGGGAATTGCCTTCACCAAGTCCGCCATCGACCTCGGCATCGTCATCACCGACTCCGAGAAATCGCTCGCCTTCTATCGCGACACGCTCGGGCTCGAGCACACCGCCGACACCCCGGCCCCTGGCGGTGGCACCATGCACCGGCTCATGTGCGGCAACTCCATGATCAAGCTCGTGAAACACCCTGAGAATCCGGCAGCAACCGCAGCGCCGGGAGGCCTTGCCGGTGCTTCCGGTATCCGCTACTTCACGATCAACTGTTCCAACGTCGCCGAGATGGCCGCAGCCTGCGAAGCCGCCGGCGCGCCCGTTCCGGTGCCACCCACCGAGATCCGCCCGGGCGTCACCATCGCCATGGTCGAAGACCCCGACGGCAACTGGGTCGAGTTCGTCCACTACGCCGACGCGAGCTAGAAAGACCTCATGTCAGCGACCGAAAACACCGCCCCCAACGACGCTCCGCCGGAAGTCCTCTACGAGGTGGCCGATCACATCGCGACCATCACCCTGAATCGCCCGCATCGACTCAACGCGATCTCGTCGAAGATGCTGGCCACCCTGGGCAGGCTGCTCGAGCAGGCCGACGAAGACGACGACATCCGCTGCATCATCCTCACCGGCGCAGGCAAGGGATTCTGTTCCGGTCTCGACCTCGTCGACGCCGCCGCCGGGTCTGGCATCGGCGGTGAGCAGTCGATGAAGGGCATGCGACACCTGAGCACCCGCACGCTGCCGACGAACATTCTGTTCAACATCGACAAGCCGACCATCTGTGCACTCAACGGTGCGGCTGCCGGCTACGGCCTCGATCTCGCCCTGGGTTGCGACATTCGGCTCGCTGCTCGCTCGGCCAAGATCTCGCCCGCCTTCGCCAAGCGCGGCGTGGTCCCCGAGAGTGGCGGTACCTGGTACCTTCCGCGGCTCATCGGCCACGCCAAGGCAGCCGAGATCGGTTTCCTCGGCCGCAACCTCACCGCCGAGGAGGCCGAGGGCTATGGCCTGGTCAACCTGGTGACCGACGACGACGCGCTGACCGACATGGCCCGCGACTGGGCGGGCGAGATCGCTGCCAATGCCCCGCTCGCCGTGCAAGCCATGAAGCGGCTCTATCGACACGCCTGGACCGAAGACTTCGAGAGTCACAGTCACCACGTGCTGCTGCAGGTGATGCAGCTGTTCAAATCCAACGACTTCAAAGAAGGCATCGACTCGTACATCGAGAAGCGTCCACCGAAGTTCACGGGCTCATGAGCGGCGGTCCGGCACGGGTCGAAGATCGCCACCTCCTCACCGGCGACACCACCTTCGTGGCCAATCTGGATCTTCCGGGTTGTCTGAGCGCCCATTTCGTGACGTCCATCCATGCGCACGCGCTCATCAACGGCATCGACGTCTCCGAGGCGCTCCAGGCCCCCGGCATCGTCGACATCATCACCGGGTCCGACCACGATCTCGGCGAGTTTCCCGGCAACTCGCCCGATTACCCCGAGGGCACCGCTCGCCCCTTGCTCGCCACCGATCGGGTGCGGTTCGTCGGCGAGCCGATCGTCGCGATCGTCGCCGAAACCCAAGAGCAGGCAGCCGACGCCGCCGAACTCGTGGTGATCGACTACGAGACACTCCCCGTCGTGATCGGCTTCGATGCCGCCGCCAGTGGTGAGCACCTGATCTTCGAGTCCGCCGGCACGAACGTGATGCACCAAGCCAGTGGGGGCCTCGCCGACCCGATCGACTTCTCCGGTTTCGAACACGTCGTGACGGCCACCTTCATCAACCAGCGACTGGCGCCGTGCCCGCTCGAGCCCCGAGTGGCGGCATCGGTCTGGGGCGACGACGGCCGGCTCACGCACTACGCCAGCTGTCAGGGCGTCCATCCGATCCAGAAGGGCCTTGCTGCGGTGTACGGCCTCGATCCGGGCGACGTTCGAGTGATCACCGCCGACGTCGGCGGCAGCTTCGGGGCCAAGGCGCGCTTCTACGTCGAAGACCTTCTGCTCCCGCTTCTCGCCAAACGAGCCGGACGTCCGGTTCGTTGGGTGCCCACCCGATCACAAGACATGATCGGCCTCGGGCATTCGCGAGCCCAGCGCCAGACCATCACCATCGGCGGCGACCGTTACGGCCGCATCCTCGGCATGGAGGCGCACATCGAAGTCGACTGCGGCGCCTACCCGGTCGCCGGACCGATCCTCGCGAAGAACGCCGGCATGGTGATGCCCGGCCCGATGGACGTGTCGAACGTTCGCTGGACCACCACCGCGCTGGTCACCAACACCACGCCCACCACCGCCTATCGCGGGGCCGGCCGACCCGAGGGCGGCGCCATGGTCGACCGGGCCATCGACCTCTTCGCCGCCGAAGCCGGCCTCGACCCGCTCGACGTCCGCCGGCTCAACGTGCTGAAGCCCGACCAGATGCCGTGGACCAACCCGACGGGCGTCCTCTACGACTCGGGCGACTACCCCGAAGCACTCGAGCTCATGGCTCGCCACGTCGACTACGAAGCCGTCCGCCACGAGCAGGCGAATCGGCAGGCCAACGGCGACACCAAGGCGCTCGGTATCGGTCTGTCGTCGTTCATCGATCGAACGGCGGGCGTGCCCGGCACCGAGTACGGCTCGCTCGAGCTGCTGCCCGACGGCCGCATGCGCGTGCTGACCGGCTCATCGCCCTACGGGCAGGGTCACCACACCACGTGGGCCATGCTCGTCGCCGAACGCACCGGCGTGCCCATCGAGATGATCGAGGTCGTCCATGGCGACACCGACATCGTTCCCCGAGGAGGCATCACCGGCGGTTCGCGTTCGGCGCAGAAGGCCGGATCGGCGGTGGCGATCGCCACCGACATGCTCGTCGACGAGGCTCGCCGAGCAGCTGCCGACCTCCTCGAAGCAGCCGAGGTCGACATCGTCCTCGATCTGGCAACCGGTCGCTTCTCGGTCGCCGGGTCGCCGGCGGCGGCGTCGGTCGGCTGGGCCGAGGTGGCTTCGCTCAAGTCCGAGCCCGATGCCGACGACGGCTTCGGGTTCAAGTGCGAGACCGACTACGACCAGGCGACGCCGACCGTCCCCTACGGCATGTACGCCGCCGTGGTCGAAGTCGACACCGACACCGGCCACGTCGACCTCCGGCGTATCGTCACCGTCGACGACGCCGGCACCATGATCCACCCCACGATCGTCGAGGGCCAGGTGCACGGCGGACTTGGACAGGCCATCGCCCAGGCCCTCTACGAAGAGTTCGTCTACGACGCCAACGGAAACCCGATCACCGCCAACTTCCTCGACTACGGAATCCCGTCGGCCGCCGAGTTCCCATCGTTCGAGTCGTACCTCACCGAGCACCCGGCGCCCGGCAACGTGCTCGGCGCCAAGGGCATCGCCGAATCCGGCACCATCGGTGGCGTGCCCGCCGTGCAGAACGCCGTGATCGATGCCATCGCCTATCTCGGCGTCAGCCACATCGACCTGCCGATCACGCCCGAGCGAGTCTGGCAAGCCATCCGCAAGACCTGAAACCCGGGCAAGAAACCCGGGCAACCTGCGCGTTTCCGGGCTCGTTTTCGGCCTCGAGTCGCGCAGGTTGCTTCATGAGCTCGCGCTAGGGTTTCATTTTGTGAGATTGATGTCTCACATGATGAGACGTTGAGGCCCTTCGATGTGGATCGTGATCACGCTGGCAGCCACGGTGTTCCAGATCCTTCGCACGTCGGAGCAGCATCGTCTTCGATCGGTGCTGAGCGTGACCGAGGCCGGGTCGGTGCGCTATCTGTACGCGCTCCCGTTCGCCCTCGGGGCGTTGGCCATCACCTCGACCCAGTGGCAATCGACGCCGGTCGTCCCCTGGCGCTTCGTTCCCATCGTCGTCGGCGCCGGCGTGAGCCAGATCCTCGGCACCCTGTGCCTGTTGCAGTCGTTCCGCCTCCGCGACTTTGCCGTCGGCACGGTCTATGCCAAGGGCGAAGTCGTCCTCGTTGCCATTGCTTCGGCGGTGTTGATCCATGAGGTTCCGAGTTTCCTCGGTTGGGTGGGCGTGCTCGTCGTCTTCGTCGGCATCGTCTGGCTGGCGAGCCAACGGGTCGCCAACCCCGGTGAGGTGTTGGCCCGAATCGACCCGGCCGCCGTGCTCGGGGTGGCTGCCGGCGGCCTCTTCGCGCTGACATCGGTCGGCATCCGCTCGGCCTCGCGCTCTGTCGACGGCGGCGGCGATTTCGACCACGCGCTGATCACGCTGGCCGCGATGCTCACCTCGCAGGTCGTCCTCAACAGCTTCGGCCTCGTCGTGGTGCCAGGAGAATCGCTCCGCCGGGTGATCGGTGCGTGGCGGACCGCGCTCCCCGTCGGGCTGCTGTCACTCGGCGGTTCGGCCTGCTGGGCCTGGGCCATCGCCATCGAAGGCCCGACCAAGGTCCGCACGCTCGGTCAACTCGAACTGGTGCTCGCCTTCGCCATCGGTGTGTTCGTGCACCACGAGCACCACCAGCGATCGGAGTACCTGGCCAGCGCGATGATCCTGCTCGGGATCATCGGCATCGTGGTGAGTTGAGCAGGGTTCACCGTCAGACGACGTCGGGACCCACCGGATCACCGTCGACGATCTGGTCGAGGTACTCGCTCATGCCGATGCCCTTGCGGCCGTCGCATTCGAAACGGGTCATGGCCTCGGTGATCCGTGTGACCAACTGATTGCCCTCGGGATCGGCTCGCCGATTGCGCAGAGGAATGAGCGAGATGACCTCGCCCCGTACCTCGAAGGTGTCGTCGTCGGTCTCGACGTGGCACACCATGGCGGTCTGATACTTGTCGTCGTCCCACGTCGATTCGATGGTGGCGTTGCGGATCAGGTGGTACGCACCGTCCTTGAGCACCATGCCGCCCGAGCGTCCGCCGACCACCGAGACCATCATGGCGAAATCGGAGCCGAAGACGAAGGGCAACCACCGATACCACGAGATGGCCTGCCAGTAGCGCGGACCCCACGACTTGTCGCGCAGACCGAACCCGTCGAGGTCGATCACCTCTTCACCGACGCGAATGGTCCCCTTCATCGACCCGTGCTGTTCGTAGTGCGCCTTGGCGAAGCTCTTCTCGGCCTCGACCTCGATCTCGGTGCCGTCGTCGTAGACCTGGCGCCCGCCGTACATCGGCGAGACGCCCCGGAAGTCGAGGTCGATCTCGCACTCGACCCAGGGGTTCTCCTTGAAGGCGACGCGAGGCTCGGCCATCTGACCAGGTTCGTCGAGGAGGCACACCTTGCCTCGGTAGGTGACGGTGAGATGCTCGAACGGCTCGACGACGTCGATCGTGAGCCCGCCGGCCGACATCTCGGTGTTCGCCGTGATCTCGGGGCGGGCGTAGACGAATCCGACCCGGCCACCGGGAAGGTAGACACAGACGGTCATCTCGGCGTACCCCTCGTTGACCCGGTTCCCCAACCGGAACCAACCGCCGACCTCCTGCTCGAGATCGAAGGCATTGAGATACATCGATTCGTTGTAGTTCGTTGCCTCGTCGGGCTCGTGACAGAACTCGTCGCTGGGTTCGAGGACGGTGATGATCTTGCGGTCGGCCATGGCGGCGACGCTACCTCCAACCCTCGGTATCAGAAAGTCCGGCATCGGTCCGGGGAGAGAGCACGGTGGTCGACGACGATCCGGCGAGTGAGCGGTTCTTTCCGTCCCGCTTGGCGGTGTACATCGCCTTGTCGGGCCGGTGCAGCACGTCATCGAAACGCTCGTTGATCCCGACCGAAGTGAAACCCAGCGAGCCCGTCACGGAGAGCACGAGCCCGCTCCATTCGATCGGCTCGGCCATCTGGTCGGCAAGCCGCCAGGACCGAGTCTTCGTCGGCGAAGGCCGAACGCATGGCGATCCAGTGCTCGAGCAGGTCATCGATCCGGTGCCTCTGATCGGCGCTGAGGGGAGCGGCGCCGACGGCAGCGATGGACGCATCGACGGCCCCGGACACCGTGCGCTCGACCGACGCCCTCAGGGCCGGCAACGTGAATGTCGACGTCGGATCCGAGCTCGGAACGTCGCCGGCAGAGAACCAGCCCTCGAAGAAGGCTCGCTCCGAAGCCACCGAAGACTCAAAACTGCGAATGACCATCAGGACCTCGAGATTCTCGAGGTCCTGAACGGCGAGCTCCCGAGTGTGATTCTCGGCCCGGGCCAACAGGACGACCACGACGGCGCCGACGAGCATCGGCAGCAACACGATCAGGGCAATCACCTGCCGTCTGCGGCGTCGGTCGACGAGGCGCATTCTTCGAGCTTCGGCATCGTTTGCCGGACGGTGGGGTACCGACACAATCTTGTCCCGTTGGGTTTCCGGCGAGGAGGTCGACCTGCCATGCTGGCCGACATGGCTGGATCGATTCTCGGAAACCGTGTGCTACGAACGGAAGATCCGGCGCTGCTCACCGGCGCAGCACGGTTCGTCTACGACTTCACCGAAGCAGAGACGACCCATGCCGTCTTCGTCCGCTCGATCGTCGCCCACGGCCTGATCAACGGCATCGACACCACGGCGGCAGCAGGTTCGCCGGGTGTGATCGCGGTGTACACCGCCGCCGATCTGGGCATCGAGCCCCATCATGGTTTCGTCAAGGTCGACGACGCCTTCGCCCGATCGCCGCTCGCTGCTGATCGGGTGCGGTTCGTCGGCGATCCGATCGCCGTGGTGATCGCCGAGACCTTCGAACAGGGTGTCGACGCCGCCGAACTCGTGATCGCCGACATCACCCCACTCCCCGCCGTCATCGATCCGGAATCGGCGTTCGACGACGGTGTCGAACTCATCTACCCCGACAAGGGCGACAACCTGGCGATCTCCTCGACCGATCCCGATGTCGATGTGCTGGCCGACGCCGATCGCGTGATCCGTGGCCGCTACGTCAACCAGCGGGTCGCCGGCGCGCCCATGGAACCCAACTCGGTCGCCGCGATGCCGGCCGACGACGGCCGACTCACGTTCTACGCGGCAACACAGATGCCGCACCTCTTGCAGCGTCAGCTCGGTGCCGCCCTCGGCATCGACCGCAAGACCATCCACGTCATCGCTCCCCACGTGGGCGGAGGGTTCGGCGCCAAGGCCGGTCTCTACGCCGAACACGCGGTGGTTGCCAAGGCGTCGGTGCTGACCGGTCGGGCCGTCACCTGGACCGAGACCCGCAGTGAATCGATGCTGTCGCTCGCCCACTCCCGGGCGCAGATCCAATACGTCGAGCTCGGCGTGAAGAACGACGGCACCATCACCGGTCTCCGCGTTCGTCTCGTCGGCGATGCCGGCGCCTACCCCAACATCGGTGCACTGCTGTCGGCCGGCACTCGCCGCATGTCGAATGGCACCTACGCCCTGCCGGCCTTGCGTTTCGACATCGCCGTTGCCGTCACCAATACGACGCCGACCGGTGCCTACCGCGGCGCAGGTCGGCCCGAGGCCGCCTCGCTCGTCGAGCGGGTCGTCGACCAGGCCGCACTCGAGCTGGGCATCGATCCGCTCGAGATCCGTCGTCGCAACTTCCTGGGCAACGACGTCTTCCCCTTCACGACGCTGACCGGGGTCACCTACGATTCCGGCGACTACACCAAGGCGCTCGATGCTGCGGTCGCAGCCGCCGGCTACGACGACCTGCGGGCCGAACAAGCGGCACGGCGCGAGCGTGGCGATCGCCTCCAGCTCGGCATCGGCGTTGCTTCCTACATCGAGGTCACCTCCGGCGGTGGCGGCAGCGAATACGCCGCCGTCGAGGTGCACCCCGACGGCTCCGCAACCATGAAGGCCGGCACCTCGGCCCACGGCCAGGGCCACGAGACCACCTACGCCATGATCGTCGCCGATCGCACCGGCATTCCGGTCGACCAGATCCGTCTGATCCAGTCCGACACCGATCTCGTTCGAACCGGCGGCGGCACCGGCGGCGCCCGCTCGCTCCAGCTCGGCGGCTCCGCCGTCCACGAAGCCACCGAAGCCCTCGTCGACAAGGCTCGAAGCCTCGCCGCTCACCTGCTCGAAGCCGGTGTCGACGACATCATCATCGACACCGAGGCAGGAACCGTCGGCGTCGCCGGCGTCCCCGCCAAGGCGCTCGGGTGGGGCGAGTTGGCCGAAGCGGCCGCTCGAGATCTCCCCGACGGGATCCTCGACCAGTCAGATGAATCGGTCGGCTTGGCCGCCCAGCTCGACTTCAAACAAGACGACGGCACGTTCCCCTTCGGCACCCACATCTCGATCGTCGAGGTCGACACCGAGACCGGCCACGTCACGATGCTGCGTCACATCGCCGTCGACGATGCCGGAACCGTGGTCAACCCCGTGGTCTTCGAAGGACAGCAGCAGGGCGGCATTGCGCAGGGCGCATCGCAGGCGCTCTACGAGCAGGTCGCCTACGACGTCGACGGCAATCCCATCACCGCCAACTTCATGAACTACACGTTCCCGTCGGCTGCAGAGTTCTGCAGCTTCGAGGCCTCGCACACCGAGACACCAACCCATCTGAACCCGCTCGGGGCCAAGGGCATCGGCGAGGCCAGCACGGTCGGATCGACCCCTGCGGTCCAGAATGCGGTGATCGATGCGGTCGCTCACCTCGGCATCCGCCACATCGACATGCCGTGCACACCGCAGCGGGTCTGGGAACACATCACCGCCGCGCAGGCAGGAACGCCGATCGACCCGTGGCGAGAGCCGCCGGCCATCTTCGCCAAGCTCGCCGCAGGCGAAGCGGTAGACGAAGAACAAGCCGCAGCCGCCGAACAGATCTGACCGATCCCGGCCCGTCCGCGCTCAGACGGTTGGGGAGGAAACCGCGAGCCGCAGGCGGAGGGCGTCGAGAATCCAGTCCCACTCCTCGACGTACTGCCGCCAGGTGATCCGATCGACCTGCCAACCTTGGTTGGCGATCTCGACGTCTCGTCGACGACCGGCCGCGTGGGGTGCTCGGCCAACGTCCACAGACCCAGCGCCGAACGGTCAAAGGCCACGGCCCCGTCCTCGCCACCGACTGCTGCATCGTGGCGTCGAAGGGTCAGGGGGTGAGGGCGGCGTCGATGGTGCGCAGGGCCATGGCACTGAAGGTGGGACGGTCGGCCGCATTGACGGCAATCACGAGCCCGAGGGCGAGGGCCCAACCACGAGCCCGCTCCCAGGTGGCGTCGTCATGTGGAAGCACGTTGCGGAAGACCGCTCGTGCTCCGGGGTCGTCCGGCCAGAGCATCCAGGCGACGGCAAGGTCGCTCGCCGGGTCGCCCGAGGTGAGGTCACCGAAGTCGATCACCCCAGAGAACCGACCGTCGTGGACCAGCAGGTTGAGGGGATGCATGTCACCGTGCAGCCACAGCGGCGGCCCGGTCCATGGAGGGGTCTCCAACACTTCGCTCCAGGCGGAGCGGAGCCGGTCGACGTCGGTGAGATCGGTGGCGTGGTCGAGGCTCGACTCGAAGCCGGCGACACGGTCGGCCAGCGGCACCCCTCGGTACGGGTTCTCCGGGGCGCTCACCGGGGCTCGGACGTGAAGCATCGAGAGGAACCCGCCGAGCTCCTGCGCCGCCCGCTTGGCGTCGTCCGGCTGCCTCTCGAGGGCCGGTCGACCGTCGATCCATCGACACAGCGACCATGGCCAAGGGTAGGCGGCCCCCGGGACACCGATGCGCAGCGGAATCGGGGCGTCCATCGTGAGCAGTGGCTCGATGACCGGCAGCCAGCGTTGCTCGTTGAGCACGAGCGCGACCCCGGCCTCACGCCGTGGCAGTCGCAGCGTGAACGACTCGCCGGTCGGCGTCGGACCAAGCCGATAGATCGCGTTGTCCCAACCGTTCGCCACGAAGTGACGTTCGAGGTCGGCCAGGTCGGGCATCTGTTCCAGCAGGAGCGAGTGAACGAGCGCTTCGGTGATCTCGATCTCTGCCAGAGGGTGGTTGGTCACCATGATCGGAGTCTGTCACCGTGCATCAGGGCGCTGCGCCTTCCAGTCGGTGAAGTCACTGCCCGTCTCCGAGACGAACGCACTCACGGCTTCACCGATCGTCGGGAACAGTCGGTTCTTGCCGATCAGCTCGATCGTGCCGCCCGGCGCGATCTGGTCGGTCACCACCCCCTTGAGCTCGGCGAAAGCGAGTTCGATCCCTCGTTCGGCAAGGTCGGCGTGGAGCTCGTGGATGACGGCCTGCGCCGTTGCATCGATGCTCGTGATCGGCTCGGCGGTGACCACGACCCAACGCACGTCGGCCGTTTGTTCGACTCGCTCGAGCACATCGGCCCGGAACCCATCGGCGTTGGCGAAGAACAGTGGGGCGTCGAACCGGAACAGCAGCAGGCCGTCGACCTGATCGCCCTCGGGGTGTCGGTCGATGTCGTGGTATCCGCTCACACCATCGATCCGGACGAGCGTCGTGGCATGCGGACGCCATGCCTGCGAGACGAACGCCAGCAGCGACACACCGACCGCAACACCGATGCCCCACACCACACCGGCGAACACCACGCCGACGAAGGCGATCATCGAGAGGAGGAACTCGCGACGTCGCCAGCGAGCGAGCGAGATCACCGTGGGCACCTCGACGAGGTCGGTCACGGCGAGGATGACGATGGCGGCCAGCGTCGCCATCGGGAGCGAAGCGAGGAGGTCCGGAGCACCGACGAGGAGGAACACGATCAAGATGGCGGCGACGACTCCCGTGAGCTGGGTCTTGGCTCCGGCCGCTTCGGCCACCGGCGTGCGAGACGAGCTGGCAGACACCGGGAAACCCTGGAAGAACCCGGCAGCCACATTGGCGGCGCCGAGTCCGATGAACTCTCGATCGGGGTCGACCGCCTGGCCCAGCCGCTTCGAATAGGCCCGCGACAGCACGCTCGTGTCGGCGAACGAGACCACCGCGATGGTGAGCGAGCCTGCGGCGAGTTCGGACATGTCGCCCCAGCCCACTCGCGGAATCGCTGGAACGGGAAACCCCGGCGGCAGGGATCCGACGAGGTCGAGATCGCCACCGAGATCGAACACCTTGACGGCAACGATGCTGCCGATCACGACGACGAGCGAACGCGGCAGCCGTGGCGCAACGATGCGAATGACGATCAGCCCGACGAGTGAGGCAATGCCGACGGTGGCGGGGACTCGATCGACCTCACCGATTGCCTGCACGAGGTCGACCAGCCTGCCGATCGGCAGCTCATTGTCGACCGAGATCCCGAGCAACTTCGGCATCTGGCCGAGGATGACGACGACCGCGATGCCATTGAGGTAGCCGAGCCGAACCGGCATCGACAGCAGTTCGGTGACGAAACCGAACTTGCCGATACCGGCGGCCAGAGCGATCAGCCCCGCTCCGATCGACAGCGCTCCGGCCAGTGCCACCGCTCGATCGGGGTCGCCGGCAGCGAGTGGCACGATGGTTGCGGCGATCAGCGGCGCCAGCGACGAGTCGGGCCCCAACACCAGGATCTTGGACGGACCGAACAGTGCATAGACGAGCAGCGGCAGCACCGTGGCGTAGAGGCCGTAGACCGGAGGGAGGCCCGATGCCTGGCTGTAACCCATGCCGACGGGCACGAGGAACGCCGTGATGACGACCCCGGCAACGAGATCGCCGAGCAGATCCGAGCGCGACATGGAGCGTAGGTTTTGCAAGCCGGGGAGAAGCGGGACGACCACCCCCCTACTCTGCCAGGATTCAAACCGTTCGACTGAGTTGGCTCATGGCTTGCACCGCGACCGACACCCGGGCGAGGTCGCGTTCGGCATCGTTGCGAATCCCATCGAAGGTCCGACGGCACCGCTCGACGGCGACGTCATTGCGGCTGATCCAGGCACCGACCAGGTCCGTCGCCTCGCCGTCGTCGGAACGCTGTGCCCTGGCCACGACGGTGGCCGTCAGCTCGGCATGCTCTCGGAAGAAGTCATCACGAAGCGCGCTACGAGCCAGCGCCTCCCAATGGTCGTTGCGGGGCAGCATCGTGATGCGATCACGCAACCAGGTGAGGTCGAGCGCGGTGTCGAGCGCGCCGTAGATCGACGCCACCTGTTCGAGTGGAGCGCCGGTGCGAGTGGCCACATGCGAAAGGTCGAGGAAACCGTAGGCAGCACCCAGCGTTTCGATCCGCGCGGCGAGGGGTCCGGGAACGCCCGCTCCCACGAGGTCGGCGCAGTCGACATCGGCCGAGACGATGGCGTTGAGGATCTGCACGGGTTCTCGGTAGGCCGCGACCACGTCGGCAATGGCAACCGGCTGGGTCTCGTTGCGCAACAGCCATCGGGCAGCACGTTCGCCGAGCCGCTTGATCTCTTGATCGATGCGGATCTGCGTTGCTGCCGGGAGATCGTGGACCAGGCTTCGCACCTGGTCCTGCAGATCTTGGAGACCGTAGATGCTCCAGGCCGCCACGTGAGCCCGGGCGATGTCGGAGGTGGAGGCCGATGTCTCGCTCATCAGTCGGTGGGTCATCGAGATGCCGCCGTTGTTCACGACGTCATTCGAGACCAGGGTGCTGAGCAGCTCCCGACGCAGCGGGTGGGTCTCGATCAGCTCGGCGAAGTCGGAGCGCAGCACGCCAGGGAAGTACTCGAACAGCCGATCCTCCAACCACGGGTCATCGGGCAGTTCGGACCTCAAGAGATCGGAGGTCAGCAGGTTCTTGGTGTAGGCCAGCAGGACGGCCAGTTCCGGCCGGGTCAGCCCGGCTCCGTCGATGTGGCGATGCAGCAGCTCGGCATCGGCCGGAAGCGCTTCGAGGTCTCGATCGAGTCCGGCTTCCTCTCCCAGCCAGTCGAGAAGCCGAAGGTGGACGTCGACCATGCTGCTCGCCTGCGACTCTGCAGCGTTGAGCGTCTCGTTCTGGACGACGTTGTTGGCGAGCACCAGATCGCACACCTCGCCGGCCATGGATTCGAGCAGCAGATCGCGTTGCTTGCGGGTGAGATCGCCGTTGGCAACCGCTTTCGACAGCAGGATCTTGATGTTGACCTCGTGGTCGGAGCAGTCGACACCGGCGGAATTGTCGATGGCATCGGTGTTGATCCGGCCGCCTTGCTGGGAGTATTCGATCCGTGCGCGCTGCGTGAAGCCGAGGTTGCCGCCCTCGCCGACGAGTCGACACCGGAGCAGGGTCGCATCGACGCGCACCCCATCGTTCGCCCGATCGCCCACCTCGAGATCGGTCTCGCTGGAGGACTTGACGTACGTTCCGATGCCGCCGTTCCACAACAGGTCGACCGGTGCACACACGATGGCTCGGATCAGTTCGTTGGGACTCAAGGCCGAAGCCCCGAGCGGCAGGCCCAGCGCCCGCACCATCGGCGGGGTCAACGGGATCGACTTGAGGCTTCGAGGGAAGATCCCACCGCCTTCGGAGATGAGCGACCGGTCATAGCTGTCCCAGCTCGACTGCGGCAGCTCGAACAATCGCTGCCGTTCGATGAACGACGTGGCTGCGTCGGGCGTCGGGTCGATGAAGATGTGGCGATGGTCGAAGGCGGCGACCAGGCGGATGTGGGGACTGCGCAACATGCCATTGCCGAACACGTCGCCCGACATGTCGCCGATGCCGACGACCGTGAAGTCCTCGGCCGCCGGATCGAGGCCGAGCTGTCGGAAGTGCGCCTCGACCGAGCACCAGGCGCCCCGTGCGGTGATGGCAAGCGCCTTGTGGTCATAGCCGGCCGACCCGCCCGACGCGAACGCATCGTTGAGCCAGAACCCGCGATCGACCGCAATGGTGTTGGCGATATCGGAGAAGGTCGCCGTTCCCTTGTCGGCGGCGACCACCAGATAGGGATCGTCGCCGTCGAGACGAACCGTGTCGGCCGGCGGGACGATGGTCTGTCCATCCAGGTTGTCGGTGACATCGAGAAGCGCCGAGACGAACATCTGGTAGCAGGTGACGACCTCGGCCATCACGGCCGCGCGATCGCCGTCGGGAAGATGGCGGCAGACGAAGCCACCCTTTGCGCCCACCGGCACGATCACCGAGTTCTTCACCGACTGGGCCTTCATGAGACCCAGGACTTCGGTGCGGTAGTCCGCCATGCGGTCGGACCATCGCAGCCCGCCGCGGGCCACCAGGCCCGCGCGCAGGTGTACGCCCTCCGAACGCGGGCTGTAGACGAAGATCTCGGCCGCTGGCACCGGCTTGGGGACGCCGACGATCTTCGAGGGATCGAACTTCAGGGCAAGCGCGCGGGTTGCGTCATT
This sequence comes from uncultured Acidimicrobiales bacterium, assembly GCA_963698395.1. Taxonomy (GTDB): domain Bacteria; phylum Actinomycetota; class Acidimicrobiia; order Acidimicrobiales; family SZUA-35; genus JBBQUN01. The sequence goes on along the minus strand of CAVOQQ010000001.1, from coordinate 494,189 downwards.
GCCGATCTGCCACGCGTTGGTTCGCACGGTTGCGTCGACCAGCGAGACGAGCGCTCGCAGGATCCGGTCGGCGTCAAGGCTGGGCACGACATCGATGGCTTCGAGGAGGGTTGCTCGCACGTGTTCAGCAGCCGTCGCATCGTGTCGTTCGGGATTCAGTCGCGCATCGAAGAGCTGCACGAGCCCGCGGGCGATCTCGGCGTGCTGGATCACGATCTCGTGCACGTAGGTCGGGCTGAACCGGCCACCGAGCTGGGTGAGATAGCGGGTATAGGCCCGCAGCACCGCAACGTCGCGCCACACGACGTCGGCCGTGGTCACCAGCCGATTGAGGACGTCGCTCTCCGACGCGCCGCGGTGCACGGCGAGCAGGGCCGCACGGAACCGTGAACGGTCGTTGGCATCGATCGGGCCGGGGAATCGCAGGCCGATGTCGTAGATGTAGTGGGGACCCGCCCCGGGCACGGTCATCTCGTAGGGCCGTTCGTCGGTGACGATGGCCCCGAGGTCGTGGAGGATCGGAATGAATTGCGTCAGGGTGATCGGGGCCGAGCTCCGGTAGACCTTGCAGCGCATCTCGCCATTGCGGGCCTCGAGCGGACGAGACAGCCAGGCGTCGAGATCATCGGGCCCCAAGGCGTCGAGCCGTTCGATGTCGAACACCGCCGCTTCGGCGAACACGCTGTTTCGGTATCCCTCGGAGAAGATCCGGTGATAGCGGGCGTACAGCGCGAGTCCGCTGTCTTCACCGTGCTCCTCGACGATCGCGGCGCGCAGATCGTCGTCCCAGTTGCGGATCACTCGACTGAGCCGGAGTTGGAGCGCTGCGGTGTCGGGCAGCGGGTCGTCGTTTCTCGGATCGGTGTAGATCACCAACTGGAGCCGAGCGAGCGGGGCATCGCTGATCTCGGTGGAGTACCGGCACGATGTCCCCCGATAGGCCTCCATCAGGATCCGCTGGATCTCGAGGCGGACATCGGTGGTGTGCCGGTCGCGGGGTACGAACACCATGCACACCAGGAACCGGCCGAAGTCGTCGCGCCGTAGCAGCAGGCTGACCTGACGGCGATCGCGCAGATCGAGCATCTCGAGCGCCATCCGACTGATCGACTCGACGTCGGTCTGGAACAGCTCGTCTCGTGGATAGGTCTGGAGGATGTTGAGCAGACGGCTCCGGTCGTGGCTGCCGGCCGGGAACCTCGCCCCCTCGAGAACGCCGGCGACGCGCGCCCTCACGATCGGGATGTCCTGCACCCGTCCCGTGTAGACGGTGGAGGTGAACAGACCGATGAAGCGTCGCTCACCGATGACGCGACCATTGGCATCGATCTCCTTGATCCCGACGTAGTCGAGCGGAACCGCCCGGTGCACGGTGGAGTACGAGTTGGCCTTGGTGAGGTTGCAGATGGTCGGCCGTCGAGCAGTGTCGGCGATCTGTTTCGGCAACCGACCGAAGTCCCGGACCGTTGCTTCGGTCTGGCGCAACAGCCCGAGCCCTGTCGTCGGGCGCGAAACGTTGCGCACACCCTCGGCGTCGTCGATGAAGTCGTACTCGCGGTAGCCGGTGAACGTGAAGAAGCCCTCGGCCATCCACCGAAGGAAGGCCGCCACCTCAGCGGGATCGTTGCCGATCGACGATTCGAAACGAGGGTGTCCGGCGGCGGCCTCGGCCGCCCACGAGTCGAGCTCTTCGGCGATGGTGAGCGCTTTGTTACGCATCGGCACCCAGTCCTCGACCGCAAGACGGACATCGGCGAGTACCGACTCGACCTCGGCCTGGAGATCACGGATGCCGGTGCTGCCCGAGACTCGATCGACCTCGATGTGCACGAGCGATTCGTTCGGGAAGTCGTCGGAAGCTTCTTCGATCCGGATGAGTTCACCGGCCTCATCTCGCTGGACGTGGGCCATCGGATGAGCGAGCAGGTGCACCTGCAGGTCGAGCTGCTCGATCAGGGCGAGGATGGAATCGACGATGAACGGCATGTCTTCGCACACCACGTCGATCACGGTGTGGGAACTCGACCAGCCGTCTACCTCGGCTCGCGGGTTGTAGACGCTGACGAGCGTCTCGGCGGGTCGCCGAGTCTGCGCCGTTTCGAGGTGACGCACGGCTGAGGCATACAGCTCGAGCGGCTCGGAGCCAACCAGATCTTGCGCCGGGATACGGCGGTAGTACAGCCGCATGACCCGGCTGCTCTCGGAGGGGTCATCGCCCCGGTACCGGCGCTCGGCCAGGTCGACCACCGCGTCGACCAGGTCGCCTTTGACCTGTTCGGACGACTCTGACATCAGTTCCTCATCTCTCCGCGCCGGTGTCACTTCCCACGCCCGCACCTGGAGCGTAGACCAAGTGCTGTGGCGCATCGGACGACCCCGCAGCGAGCAGCATCGTTCGCAGCACCATCGGCGTGGTGCCCGCGCTCATGAGCCCATCGTGTCGTGGCAAGCAAAACCCCTTCCGATCCAGTTTGCCGACTATCTCGAAGAAGGCACGGTCGACACCGACGATTGAGCCCTAGCCGTGCGAGTGTGGCGGAACACCCGATTCGGCGGGTTGCACGATGACGATGCCCTGGCCTGCGAACGCCAGTTGGAACGCCTCGCCCGAGCCTCGCCCGATCATGGCCTTGGCCTTGACCGTTCGGTTGAGCGAGGTGGTCAGTGACGAGCTCCACGCCACGGCGGCATCGGGATCGGCGAACGTGGGCTGATCGGTCTTGAGCACGACCGGTTCGCCCTTGGTGCTGATGGCGACCCAACCATGACCCGAGATCTGGGTGTTGAACATGCCGCCCGAGACCATGCCGGCACCCTGGACCCGTACGACATCCCATTGGAGGGTCGGCTCGAATGCCAGGATGTTCTTGCCGTTGACGGTCAGACCGGCACCCTCGAGGTGGAGGATGTGGATCTGGTCGGATTCGTTGGCCAGGAACAGCTCACCGGTTCCCGAACACCGCATCAGGGGTACACCTTCGCCGGTCAGCGCCTTTTTCATGAACTTGCCGACGCCCCCGGAGCCTTCGTGATCGAAGTCGATGTTGCCCTGGAAGGCGACCATCGAGCCCTGCCGAGCGAGTACCGACTCACCCAGCGTGATCTTCAGCATCTTTGCGTTCTGGCGCACGACTCGCTGGCCCGACCCGACCTCGGAGTAGCGGTCGTCGAGGAGTTCGGACCGAATGCCCCCGAGTCCGCCTGCACCTTCGGGAGCGGTCGGCGCCGGTGGCGTCGGAGCCGCTGCGGCGGCCGTCGGAGCCGGCGGTGGCGGCGTCGGCTCGGCCGAGGGCGCGGCTTGTGTTTCGTTGGTCCATGCGGCGCCATCCCAGTAGCGCACGAGTGCGGGATCGCCTGCAGGATCGGGGTACCAACCAGCTGGTGTAGACATGGCTCCGATCGTAGCTACTCGACGTAGCCCCAGTCTCGAAGGGCCTCGATCGTTGCATCAGCTGCCGGTTCCGGACCGAGATGGAGGGTCTTCGGTGGATTCCGCGACTCGGTTGCCTTCGTGATGTCGAGAATCCGCACGGCGGGCGGAGCATCTGACGGTGCCGGCCGCACTCGAGTTCGTGGCCGATGAGCCCGCAGTGCGCTGGTGGTGAGGGTAGGTCGTTCTCGCACGGTGGGTCCGACCTCGATCGGACGATCCTTCGCGGCGACGATTCCCGAGAGTGATGCTCGACGGGGCCGAACGGTCTCGCCATCGAGGGTCACGGCCCCTTCGATCGACACGACCGCCGGCAGGGCGACACGAAGGCGTGCCCGCCGTCCACGATCGAGTCGACGTTCGGCAACGATGGTCGGCACCCCGGGGTTGAGGTCGTCGGCCGGATCGATGGTCTGGCTCAGCCCGACGACGCCGAGCGCCTGTGCGGCATCGAGGTGGGCGGCGATGAAGGCCGGGACCGAGCCCGATCCGCGGTCGGTGCTGTAGTCGCCGCAGAGCACCAGATCGGCCTCGGCGCACACGACGCCGAGCGCCTCGGCGACATCGGCCGACCTAGCCAAAGCACCGGCCGGACACCGTACGGCGCGGTGTGCACCCATCGCCAGCGCGTCGCGCAACATGGCGTCTGCTGCCTCGGGGCCGGCACAGACGACGGTGACCGAGTCGTCGTCGTGTTCGGCCATCACCAACGCGACCTCGAGCGCAGCGGCATCCGCCGGGGAGGGGCCGAACGTGCGGGGGTCGATCTCGAAGGTGGCGGAGCTCGGATCGACCACGATGCGCCGCGGAACCCACTTCATGCAGACGACGATGGGCATCAGGTGTGCTGGAAGATGACGCCGTGGCCACCTTCGGGGTAGTTCCAGCTGATCGCACCCTCGTTGTTGCACAGCAGGTAGCACGTGCCGCACTCGAAGCAGTCCTCGTAGTTGAAGAGGATGCCGCCATCGGCGGTGGGGGCGAAGAGGTTCGCCGGGCATGCACTGACGCACGCTCGAGTCGTGCAGCTGCGGCACACCTCGGAGTCGACGACGATGTGGGCGTCGGGAGCAACGTCGAACTCGACGGTGGCCATGCGGTCGGAGAACTCCACCGTCGGCCACTTGTCTCGCAGGGTCGTCAAGTAGCCAGTGGTCAGGTTGCCGGTGGTCGACGACGTCATCCGAGGCTCCTCATGGCGGCCCAGCCGTCGCGAACGAGGTTGCGTACCGTCACGCCGTTGTCCTTGGCCAGGCGACGGGACAGGCGGCCGAATCGGGGCTTGTGTTGCGGGTTGCGCACGGTGAAGACCTCTTCGGCCAGCGAGCACAGGAGCTGGGGATAGCGGACTTGGAAGTCGTTGGACATGATCAGATCGGGCATGCGGCGAAGCTTCTTGTGATCGGCGAGCACCCATGATGCTGCCAGTCGCTCGTCATAGGGCCGAAGTCCGGCGGCCGAGCAATCGCCACGGTCGATGGCTTCGGCGGCAACCTGGCCGGCGATCATCCCGGACCCGATGGCATAGTTGACGCCCTCGAGCCAGATGCCGGCCGCCAGACACATCCCGCCGGCGTCACCGGCGACGAGCATGCCGTTGGTGACATGCTCGGGCATGGCGTCGAAGCCGCCTTCGGGGATCAGGTGTGCCGAGTATTCGATCATCTCGCCCCCCTCGATGAGTGGGGCGATCGACGGGTGGGCCTTCAGCGCGGCAATGAAGTCTTCGGGTCGTCGCTTGGACGCGCCGAGACCCGGGAGTTGGAGCACCACGCCGATGGAGACGGTATCGCTGTTGGTGTAGACGAAGCCGCCACCGGGAACGCCGCCGGTGCAGCCGACGATCTCGTAGTCGACACCCTCGTGGGACGACACGTTGAAGCGTTTGTTGATCTCCTCGACCCCGAGACGATGCACCTCTTTGACCCCGAGCGTGTAATGCTCGGCTTCGGTGTGGTGGTGCATGCCCGCTTCCTTTGCGAGGAACGAGTTCACCCCATCGCAGGCGATGACGACATCGGCTCGAAGGTCGCCATCGGGGCGGTCGGTACGAACACCGACGATCTGGCCACCTTCGATGATCAACGAGGTGACGGTGGTGGAGGTGATCAGGGTGGCTCCGGCATCGACGGCGTGCTGGGCGAACCAGCTGTCGAACTCCGGCCGGAGGGCCGTGGCGCCGTTGTAGGGGGCCTCACCCCATGACGTGGTGCGCACGTCGATGGTGACGCTCTGCGTCTCGGTGGCCAGCATGGTGCCGCGACGGACGACCCATCGTTGGATCGGCGCTTCTTCCCACCAACGGGGGATCAACTGATCGAGGATGCGTCCGTAGACGACGCCTCCGTACATGTTCTTCGCTCCGGGGAAGGGCCCTCGCTCGATGAGGATCACGCGCTTGGCGGCGCGCGCCGCGACCAGTGCCGCAGCGGCACCGGCGGGCCCGGCCCCGACGACGATGATGTCGGCATCAGTCACTGGCTTCGACCTCCGTGCCGGCGTGGTCGGGAGTCGACACGCCGAGTCGCTTGGCGAGTTCGATCAGGTACGCCGGGGCGTCGGTGACGATGGCGAGATCGGCCCTCGACATCATGGGGCAACTGGCATCGGTGTTGACGGCGATCACGTGGTCGGGATCGCCGATGCCCATGATGTGTTGCACCGCGCCGGAGATGCCGACGGCGAGGTAGACCTCGGGATCGATCTCGGTACCGGTGGTGCCGATCTGGCGATGGTGCCCGATCCATCCGGCGTCACTGAGCACCCGGGTTGCGCCGAGGCTGGCACCCAACGCCAATCCGATCTCGCCCAACAGCTCGAGACTCGCAGCCGAGCCAAGACCGGCACCGCCGGCGACCACGCGTTTGGCCTCGGCCAGGTCGATGGTGGCTGGATCGGCAGGGATCACCTCGATCAGTTCCGCGTCCGTGCTGGGTTCGAGTCGGAGGGTTTCCTCGATCACGATCACGTCATCGGTGCCGTCGTCGGGCACACCGCGAACGCCGGGCTGGAGGACCACGACGGCGGGACGGCTGAGGATGACATCGTGCTCGAGCAGTCCGTCGTTGCCGGCGACGATGGCTCGCCGTGCGTCGACCTGCACGGCGCCGGACACCAGCGGCCAGTCGAGCAGGTGTGCGATGCGGGGAGCGAGATGGCGACCGTCTGCCGATCCGGGAACGATGATGACGGGCTGGTCGACTTCGGCCGAGGACTCGACGACACCGAGAAACGAACTCGTGGTCAACACCTGGGCCCAGGCTGCCGGGCGGTAGGGACCGGCTTCGATCAGGCTGACCTCGGTGGCGATGGCGAAGACGGATTCGAGTGCAGCCTCGGTTCGGGTTCCGATCAGGATGCATCGACCACCGGCCTCGGCAATCGCCTCTTCGCCGCCGACACCGACGTTGCCATCGTCGATCGGCACGATCGCAACGAGGCTGTTCATGACACCGAACCGACGGTGCTCGGGCTGACCGGCACCGAGCGGGCCGCCGGGCGCCCGATGCTCGACCCGACACGCTGACCGTCGATCACCGCAGCGTGGGCACGGCGAGGCACGACGGCGTCGCCCACACGATCGACCTCGAGTCCGGCAGCGCGACACTCGTGGTAGAGCGCGTCGACCGGCGACTGGTGCACCGCGAGCACGAACCAGTCGACCTCTCGGGTGTCGGAGGCACCGGTCGGATGGTGCATCAGCTGGAGCGTTCGACCTTCGACACCGTTGACGAGTGTGTCGGTGGTGGACACGATGCCTTTGGCCGCCGAGCGGAGACGCCAACCCTCCATGTCGAGGGTGATGCCGAGATCCTGACCGACCACCATGCCGGGGGTGATGACCTCGACGTCGCAGCCGCGGTCGGCCAGCAGCTCGGCCACCGAGGTCGCCTGGTGGAAGCCGAGCTCGTCGAACACGACGACCCGTCCCACTGGATGCACCGAACCGTCGAGGACTTCGACGACATCCGCGATGCCGCACTCGCCCTCGCCGCCACCACCGGCAGCAAACCAGGGCCGCATCGGCTCGGCACCGGTGGCGATCACCACATGGTCGGCGTTGCGGGCCGTGAGGAACTCGAGATCGACCCTGGTGTCGTAGGTGATGATGACGCCGAGTCGAGCCAGTTCGGCCAACTGGTTGCGGATCATGTCGCCGAACTCGGCCCGGTTCGGCACACTCGCCGCCAGGCGCACCTGGCCGCCGGCTTCCGAGCGGGCCTCGAACACCTCGACGTCGTGACCGGTGCGAGCGGCGGCGATGGCGGTCTGCAGACCGGCCGGACCGGCACCGACGACGACGACTCGCTGTCGACGGATCGGCAGACCGATCGGTTGCCCCGCCACTTGCGCCTCGCGCCCGGTCTCGGGGTTCTCGATGCAGCCGAGCCAGCGGTTGAGGCCCATTCGTCCGACACATTCCTGGTTGCACGACAGGCAGAGGCGGATGTCGTCGACGTGACCGGCACGAGCCTTGGCCGCGAAATCCGGATCGGCGATCTGTCCGCGGACGACGCCGACGAGATCGCACGTGCCTTCCTCCAATGCTCGTTCGCCCTGCAGCGGGTCCTTGAATCGGCCGACACCGACGACGGGGAGGTCGACCGCCTGGCGAATGGCCGACGGAATGAACAGGGCATACCCGGGCGGGATGTGCATCGACGCCTCGATCATGAACAGGGTGGCGGTGGCCACACCGATCGAGGTGTTGATGTAGTCGACCTGCCCGGTCGCCTCGACGATCTTCGCCGTGGCAACGGCCTGGTCGATCGTGATGCCGTCGCGCAGCAGCTCGTCGCCGCAGAGTCGGACACCGAGGGCGAGGTCGGGGCCGATGGCGTCGCGAACGGCGGCGACGATGTCGACGAGGATGCGAGCCCGGTTCTCGATGGTGCCGCCGTACTCGTCGGAGCGGTGGTTGGTGGCGCCAGACAGGAAACCGCGAACGATCGAGCTGTGTGAGCACTGGAGTTCGACGCCGTCGAATCCGCCCTCGCGGCAGTGACGGGCGACGAGCGCATACCCGGCGACCACTTCGTCGATGTCGTCGTGGGTCAGCGCCTTCGGCACCTCGCGGAACAGGGGATCGGGCACCGGGCTCGGACCCCAAACCGGGAGTCGGGTGTACATCGACGACGCCTGGCCGCCGTTGTGGTTGATCTGGGCGAAGATCGGCGTGCCGTGTCGGTGGACCGCCTCGGTGATCTCGCGGTAGCCCTCGACGACCTCGGGATGGAAGCCGTGGATCATCTTCTCGTAGGGCCAGTCGGTGGGGTGGACCGAGTGTTCTTCGGTGATGATCAGGCCTGTCCCACCCGCTGCTCGGGCCTCGTAGTAGGCGACGTGCTGCTTGGACGGGCGACCGTTCTCGGCGTAGTTGGTGAGATGGGCCGAGAAGACGATCCGATTGGGAACGGTGACCGGACCGATCGTCAGCGGCTGGAACAGACGGGGGTAGCGGCCGACCCTCATGTGTGTACCTCGTGACGTGCGCTGCCGACGAGCTCGATCGCCTGTCGACGACCTTCGAGCATGGCTTCGTAGATCGTGCGTGGGGCGACGGCATCGCCGGCGTCGCCGAGGCCGAGATCATGGTTGGGCACCCGATGACCGGCATCGATGAACACGGCGGCGGGGAGCACCTCGGAGGTGCCGGTCAGCGACTCGAGCAGGGTGACACCGTTGGCGTCGACCGCCCGCACCTCGCGGTGCTTGACGATGGTGACACCGAGCTGTTGGAGCCGGGTGGAGGCCGAGGCCAGGTCGCCGGTCAGCGACAGCAGGGTGCCGGCGATCTGGTCTTGGGTGACCAGTGAGATCGGATGGCTGCCGCCGGTGGCGTGCGCCAACGACTCGGCGATCGAGATGGCGATCGGCCCCCCGATCGGGTCCCAGATGACGATGGGACCGTCGGGTAGCCGGTCGAGGGCCAAGGTGCCGTCGAGGGATTCGACGGCGTCGTAGACACGAACGCCACCGGCAACGTCGTACTCGGCGTCACGCCGCCGGCCGCCGGTACAGAGCAGGACCTCGTGGCCTTCGGCATGCCATGACTCGACCTGTTGGCCGGTGACTCGATGGTCGAGGTGTAACTCGACGCCGAGCGAACGGCACTCGTTGGTCAGCCAATCGGCGATGGCTCCCAGGGGCTCTCGGCCTGCGGCCCGACTCCAGGTGCGAACGAGTTCGCACGTCTGGCCGGCGGCCTCCCACACGTGCACGGTTGCGCCGGCCGCCGCAGCGACGCGGGCTGCTTCGAGGCCAGCGGGCCCGGCACCGACGATGTGCACGCTGCGTCCATCGCCACCGTGGGCGACAGCCGCCTCGGGTTCGGTCGACTCGAAACCTGTCGTCGGGTTGACGACGCACGAGACGATGGGATTGCGACCGTCGCGGACCCGGCACCGCTGGTTGCACAGCAGGCACGGTCGCACTCGAGACGCGTCGCCGGCCACCAGCTTGCGGCCGAGGTCGGGATCGGCGATTTGTGCTCGGGTCATCTCGACCAGGTCGGCTCGACCGTCGTCGATGGCCCACTCGGCCTGGCCTGGGTCGATGATCGAACCCTGCGCGACCACAGGCGTCGCGCCGGCAACCGCCGCTCGAACCGAGCCCGCCAGATCGAGGTTGAAACCTGCGGACACGTGCGCATCGGGCCGGGTGGCGTCAGCGGAGTAGATCGAGCCTCGAACGATCACGAGGTAGTCGACGAGCGGCGCCAGTTCGGCTGCGACGAGGGCTGCCGACTCCGGCGTGATCCCCGCCCATGGTGCCAGTTCGTCGCACGACAACCGCAAGCCGACGACTCCCCCCGCCTCACGAACCCGGGCAAGGACCGCCTTCGGGAAGGCCAGCCGATTGTTGCCGTCTTGGCCGAGGCCCCACTCGTCCCACCGCTGGTTGGTGAGCCCGGACATGAACTGGCGGACCAGGCTGAACTGCCCGGCGTTGATCTCGACGCCGTCCATCCCGGCCGAGCGAGCGATCCGGGCTGCGGCGGCAAAGCCATCGAGCACGTCGGCGATCTCGTGTGGCTCCATCTCCTTGCCGAGCTCACGAGTGACGGCATCGGGCACGCGTGACGGGGCCCAGGTTTCTCGCTGGGAGTAGGCGCTGGTTCCCTGCATGCCCGCGTGGCCGAGCGAGGCGATCGCCAGCGCCCCTTCGGCATGGCAGGTTTCGGCGGTGGCAGCCCAGCCGATCGAGCACTCGGTGGCCAGCGGGCAACGCTCATAGGGCCAGTCGAGTGGATGGACCGATGCCGTCTCGGTGATGATCGTGCCGGCGCCGCCGACGGCACGACGACGGTAGTAGGCGACGTGGGCGTCGCTGATCGCTCGTCCCTCGGCGAGATTGGTCTCGTGCGGGCCGAAGACCAGTCGATTCTTGGCCGTCGATCCGGCGATGTCGAGGGGGGCGAGCAACAACACGGCGACGTGAGAGTACTCGATCGCTCCGTCAGCGAGCCATACGGCGTATGGCAGATGCGGTCGACGGTCTACGCAGTCGAGCGATCAGCCGGCTCGCACCGGGATGGACCGAGCGGAGCGATCGCTGATCGTTGCCTTCCACTCGACCGGACCGGCGAGTTCCAACGAAGGGATGCGACGGAGGAGTGCCGGAAGGGCAATTCTCGACTCGAGCCGAGCGAGCGACGCGCCGAGACAGAAGTGATGGCCCTTGCCGAAGGCGAGGTGCGGATTCGGGTCGCGACCGAGATCGAGTCGCTCGGCTTCGTCGAAGACCCTCGGGTCACGGTTGGCGGCGAGAATCGTGAAGAACACCGCCTGTCCCTGTTCGAACCGATGCCCCTCTCGATCGTGGGTTTCGGCCACCGTGCGCATCATGGCCTTGGCCGGGCTCTCGAAGCGCAACAGCTCCTCCACGGCCGTGGTGACGGGGGTGCGGTCGTCTCGTATCGCTGCCGCCGCCACGGGGTCGCCGAGCAGGGCGACCGTCGAAGAACCGAGATGCGAGGTGGTGGTGTCGTGCCCGGCAAAGAGGAGGAGCGAGCAGGCCCCGAGCATCTCGGCGGTCGTCAGACCATCGGGCCGACCTTCGGACTCGAGCAACAACGAGAGCAGGTTGTTGGCCGGCGCTGCCCGATAGCGATCGATGAGCCCGCCCAAGTTCGCCTGCAGTTCGGCGCCGGCCGAGCGAGCGACCTCTTCGTAGTCGTCTCGCTTGGTTGCGCCGAAGACGACGACGCCGAACTTCTCCGACCAGTCGGCCAGCCACCGTCCTTCGGCTTCGGGTACACCGAACAGCTCGGCGATCACGGCCGCCGGCAACGGGTGCGTGAAGGCCTCGACCAAGTCGACGACGGCCCCGCCGGTCAGCGAACGCTCGAGATCGCCGAGCAGTCGTTCGACGTGGTGCTCGATCGCTTGGGCGAGCGGCGCAACCGCCTTGGGGGTGAACGATCGTGCGAGGGGTGCTCGCAACCGAGTGTGATCGGGCGGCTCGTGGAAGAGCATCCACCCCTCGAGCAGCCGCACCGCGCCTTCGAGTGCCTCGGCTCGCGGCCCGGACAGTCTCGCCCGGAATCCCTCCATCCGTTCGGTCGACAGACGCCGATCGGCGAACGCCTCCTCGAGCTCGGGATGACCGGTGATGATCCAGGCTCGGTGCCTCGCGCTCCAGGCGATCGGAGCCGAGTCACGCACCCGGCCCAGATACTCGTAGGGGTGGTCGATGCACTCAGCTGAGAGCAGATCGATGTCGGTCGGGGTGTTCGTCATCGTCGATCCTCAACGCAGGCGAGACGGCGCCATCCGGAGACCGCCGTCGAGTCGTATCACTTCGCCGTTCAGCATCGGATTCTCGATGATGTGGCGGGCCAGACGCCCGTACTCGGCCGGGTTGCCGAACCGGGGAGGGAACGGGGTGGCAGCCGCCATGGCGTCACCGAAATCGGCCGGCATTCCTTCCACCATCGGCGTGTCGAAGGAGCCGGGGGCGATCGACATCACCCGAACACCGTGCGGAGCAAGATCTCGAGCCATCGGCAGCGTCATCCCCACGACGCCACCCTTGGAGGCCGAATAGGCGACACCACCATCGACGCCGTCGAAGGCCGCGATCGACGAGGTGGTGATCATGACGCCCCGTTCGCCGTCGTCGCCCAGCGGTTCGGCGTCGCGGAGCTCCCAGGCGACCAACCGGCACAGATTGAAGGTGCCGGTGAGGTTGACTCGCACGACCCGCTCGAACAGCTCGAGATCGTGGGGTTGGCGACGGCCGATGACTCGCTTGCCCGATCCGATGCCGGCGCAGCAGACCAGCGCTCGAGGCACGCCGAGTTCGGCAATCACTCGCTCCATCGCAACGATGGCGGAATCGCTCGACCCGACGTCGCAGGCGACGAAGAGACCACCGATTTCCTTGGCCACGTCGGGCCCGAGGTCTCGGTTCATGTCGAGCACGGCAACTGACGCTCCGGCCGAGGCCAGCTCCCGCGCCGTTGCCGCTCCGAGGCCAGACGCTCCGCCGGTGACGACCGCAACCTGTTTCGTGAGGTCCACGATCAGGCCACCTTCGTGAGGCCGGCGACCGCCGCCGTGGCACCGCCACGACCCCGCCCGCCACCGGTGATGAACACGTCACACTTGCTCGCTCCAGGCATGCCAGCACCTTAGATCGAGCCTTCGCCGAAGCCCAGAACGCAGGTGGGCGGCGGGGCGCCTCAGCGAATCGCGGTTCCCCAATAGATCGGATGCGCCGGATTCACCTTGCTGCCGACGACGGCTCGGGTGGCGTGGACCTCGGCGAAGCCTGCGTGTTCGATGGCTTCGACCGTGTTCGGCGCCGGATCGCATCCGTCGCCGATGAGACCCCAGGGCCAACGAATGGCTCGCTGGAGCCGAGCGATCGAGGGCTGGTCGGAGGCCACGTGCTCGACGAACAGGAAGCGGCCACCGGGTCGCAGGATCCGGCGGATCTCCTCGACCATCGTCGCCTGGTCACCGACGCTGCAGAGAACCAGCGTCGACACGACGGCGGCCACACTGCCGTCGGCGAGCCCGACCTGTCGTAGATCGTCGGATCGAATGGACAGCTCGATTCCCGCCTCGTCGGCTGCTGCGCGCAGACCTTCGTGCATCGCCAGGTTCGGTTCGAAGGCCAGTACCGAAGTACCTCGGCGATACCGACCGAAGTTGGAGCCGAGCCCCGGTCCGATCTCGACGATGTGATCAGGGAGGTCGGTCGAGCGTCGTCGTCCTTGTGTGTACTGAACGTGGCATCGACGCCGGTCGCGAGATGAGACCAGAACCTCGCGAAGAACCGATCCTGCAAGCTGGCCGTCGCGACGGACGGCGACGAGCGGCTCATGGTCAGGTCGGTGCGGTTGTCACTGGCATCGTCGGTCGTGGGCATCGTCGTCCTCCTCCGGCAGCTCGTGTCTGACCCGGGTCGAGACTCGAGTAGGGCGGCATCATCGAATGACGACGTTCGATCGGCGCCTTCGCCGCCCCTAAGGTACCGGCGTGGCTTCTCGACGATTCGTGCGCTCAGCCGAGGACCACGACCTCGAAGACGAGGTCGACCCCGAGCGGCTGGCCGAGTGTGCGTACTGGCGGTGTGGCGAGCTGTTCGAGCGTCGTTCTGCCACCCACCGCTTCTGCCGCAAGGCGTGCCGAAGCCGCCAGAACAAATGGGCCCGGGCCCAGGAGCGCAAGCGGCGAGGCTCGAACTGATCGACCAACGAGGTTGCGATCCACGAACGAAACCGGAAGACCAGGGCGAGAACGGTGGTGATGACCGGTCGGAAGGCCGCGGCGCAGGACACGATGCTCCGCATCGAACGAGTCGTCTAGGGTTCAGGCCCATGCGAGTCAACGTCATCACCCGGGGTTCTGGCCGGCCCATCGTCTTCCTTCACGGCATCGGATCCAGCTCCGACACCTGGGCCAACGGGATGTCACTCCTCGAGGGCCGGTACACGGTCTCGGCCATCGATCTCATGGGGCATGGCGGATCGCCCGTCCCCGATGATCCAGCCGAGTACACCCGCGACCGTGCGCTCGAGGACATCGACGAACTGCTCGCCACGTTCGACGAGCCCGCCGTCCTGGTCGGTCATTCGCTCGGCGGCTACCTCGCTCTGGCTCATGCGGCCACGCGGCCCGGAGTCGCCCGCGGCATCGTGGTGCTCAACACCGGTCCCGGCTTTCGTGATCCCGAGAAGCGTGAGGCCTGGAACGAGCGGTCTCGCCGCAATGCCCATCGGTTCGGCGTGGTGCCGCAGGCGGCCGAGCTGAATCTGCAGGAGGACTCGGTCGTGATGGAACGAGTCGGCGAGATGACCACCCCCACGCTGGTCCTGGCCGGCGACGCCGACCGGCCGGAGTATGCGGGGGCGGGCCAGTACCTCGAGCGCAAGATGCCGAACGCTCGGTTCGTCTCGGTGGCCGGCGGCGAGCACGCCATGCACGAGGACTCGCATGCGCAAGAGGTCGCCGACCTGATCGCCGAGTTCGTCGAGGCACTGTGAGCGAAAGCGAGCCCAACAAGACGGTGAGCGAAAGCGAGCCCAACAAGACGGTGAGCGAAAGCGAGCCCAACAAGACGGTGAGCGGGAGCGAGCACCTGCCACTGATCGTGGGGTTGACCGGTGGGATCGGTGCCGGCAAGTCGACGGTGGCCCGAGCACTCGCCGAACACGGTGCAGAGGTGATCGACATGGATGGCCTCGGCCATCTGGTGCTCGAGCCTGGCGGCCGGGCCTACGACGGCCTGGTCGTCGAGTTCGGTCAGGAGATCGTCGCCGACGACGGCACGATCAGTCGGCCTGCACTCGGCGGCAAGGTCTTCGGCGATCCCGACGCGCTGGCTCGCCTCAACGCGATCAGCCACCCGGCGATCAATGCCGAACTGGCCGAACGGTTGCAGCGCGAGCACGAGGGCCATCATCGTGCTCGACATGGCCGTCCTGGTCGAAAGCCAACTCGGTCGCCTCGAGCCTCCGTGGGGCTACACCGTGGTGATCACGGTCGAAGCCCCGGTCGAGCTCCGCATCAGCGCGTGCCGTCGAGCGGGGCATGGACGAAGCCGATGCTCGGCGACGGGTCGAGCGCCAGGCCTCGGAAGACGAGCGCCGGGCGGTTGCCGATCGAGTCATCACCAACGAGGCCGACGAGGAGGCCCTGCTCGCCCAGGTCGCCGATTGCTGGGCCTGGCTCTGCTCGCTCACACGCTGAACGCCCGACCCTTCACCGACGCCGGCGTCTCGAACGATCGGGACGACCCGTCCTCGGTTCGAGAACGTGGATTCGAGTGGTCAGCGGCGCGCTGCGACGGCGGGCACGCCCTCTTCCTCCTCGACCTCCTCATCGTCCGTGGGAAGGCTCCGCGGGAGCGGGCCCGTGCGGCCGATGGACCGGACGAACGCCACACCGATGATCGACACGATCATGGCGGCGACGTAGGCCCGACCGAAGGCCGTGGTGGTCTCCACGCCGCCATAGACCGAGATGAGCAACGAGATGCCGAGCGCATTGCCGATCTGTTGGACCATTCGCTGGGTGGCCGTTGCCATGCCGATCGAGTCGTCATCGACCGAGTTCACATAGATCGCACCGATCGAGGGACCGTAGATCCCCATGGCGACGCCCTGGACCACGAGGGCGAAACCCACGAGGGCTACGATCTCGTTGAAGGCTGCGAAGGCGAAGAGTCCCATCGACGTCGTGAGAAGGCCGAGCCCGGCCAGGGCGGCGCGCTGCTCCCCCACTTTCGAACCGAGTTGACCACCGACGGGCGACGACAGGCTCAGCGAAGCAGGACGCAGGAGCATCAGGAGGGCGACCGCGGAGAGTTCCCAGCCGAGAACGCCCCGCAGCAGCAGCGGGGTGACGACGAAGGCTCCCATGTAGGCCGCGCCGGCGAAGAACTCGGCTCCGAGTGGGAGCACGAAGCTGGGGCGCCGCAGCAGACCGAGCGGCAGCAGGGGTGACTCGGCTCGTCTCTCGACGGCGACGAAGGCGGCGCCGAAGAGCGGGCCGAACAACCCGGCAACGAGGACCGCAGGGTCGGTCCAACCCCATGCCCGTCCCTGGGTGAGGGCGAACATGACGCCACCGGCCGAGAGCGCGAGGGTGAGCGCACCCAGCAGATCGAAGCTCTTCGTGCCTTCGCTGGATGGCACCTCCTCGAGCACGAACCAGGCGATCAGCACGGGCAGCACCGAGAACGCGGCCTGGGCAACGAAGACGTAGCGCCAACCGATCAGCTCCACCAGCGGGCCGCCGGCAGCGAGTCCGAGCGCCGGCGCGCCGGCACCGACCAACGACCACCAGCCCATGGCCTTGACGCGTTCCCGACGAGGGATCTCGCGCATGATCAGTGCCATCGAGCTCGGCCCGGTTCCGGCCCCGATCACCTGCGACAACGTGCGGAAGCCGATGAGCGAGATGACCGACCACGCCGAGGCCGTCAGCGCAGCGGTGACGGCGGCGAGGAAGAACCCGATGAGGAACACCCGCCGCTGCCCGATGATGTCGCCGAGTCGGCCGAGGAGCGGCAGTGCGACAGCCCCGGCGAGCATCGGAGCCGACACCACCCAGGCGATGGTGGTCTCCGATGTGTCGAAGTCGTTCGCGATGTCACCCAATGAGACCGTCAAGATCGTGACGGGGAACGAGGTCGAGAACACCCCCACCAGACAGGTGATCAGAACCCAGCGTTGGTAGGTGCCTTTTGCTCGAAGGGCAGCGACCGTATCGGCTCGGCGCTGATGGACAGAACGCCGCTCTTGGGCAGGAGAGACCACGGTCCGAAGGCTACGCCCAGCGGGTGGGGCCAGGACACTTCGACCGGCCAGGATCGAGGGTGTATACCGTCGGTATGACGACCGACACACCGCCAGAGAGCGCCGCTTCCCAATCCGCTGCCAGCGACGGCGGCACCGAGCCGACATCGCCGAATCGCGAGTGGAGCCGGGTCCGTTACGACGAGCCTGCCGCCGGCGTTGGGCGCATCACCCTGGCTCGAGCCGAGACGGCCAACGCCCAGGACTACCAGATGCTGAGCGAACTCAACGAGGCGTTCGACGTGGCCGCCCGAGCCACCAACGTGCGCGTCATCGTGCTGGCCGCCGACGGCAAGCACTTCTCCTCCGGTCACGACCTTCGAGACCAGACCGACATCAACGACCTGCCGACCATCGGCACCCAGTGCCATTTCGATGCACCAGGCGCCGAGGGCTACATGGCTCGCGAGGCCGAGATGTACGTGGGCCTCTGCTGGCGGTGGCGCAACATCCCGAAGCCAACCATCGCCTCGGTCCAGGGCAAGGTCATCGCCGGCGGTCTGATGCTGGTGTGGCCGATGGATCTGATCGTGTGCTCGGAAGAGGCGACCTTCTCCGACCCCGTCGTTGCGTTCGGCGTCAACGGTCACGAGTACTTCACGCATCCGTACGAGGTGGGCGCGCGCCTGGCCAAGGAGATGCTGTTCACCGGGCGAGCGCTCACAGCCGACGAGGCCTACCGGCACGGCATGGTGACCAAGGTGGTACCCCGCGACGAGCTCGAGTCGGCAACCCTCGAGATGGCGGCTCACATCGCCAAACGGCCGATGATCGGTCTCACGCTCGCCAAGCAGAGCGTCAACAACACGCTCGATGCCATGGGCATGTACACCGCCTTGCAGTCGGCCTTCGGGCTACACCACGTCGGCCACAATCACAACCAGCGGCTGTTCGACTCACTCGTCGATCCCAGCGGCATCGACGTCATCCGGTCCGAGGCTTGACCTCGAGGCGCTGGTTGAACTCGACCAGGTTGCCGGACGGGTCCTTGCAGAACGTCTGCACGCAGATACCGTCCATGGTCGAGGCCGCCCCGACCTTGACCCCTTTGCTCTCGAGTTCGGCGACGACCGCTGCAGCGTTGGCCACTTCGAACGCAAAGTGCTGACCCTTGCCGTCGGGCACCTCGCTGAGGAGAAGGTGGATCTGTCGCCCATCGGGGCAGCCGAGCCAGCGGCCGGGCACCGAGATCGCGTCGTCGGGCCGATCGAGCAGCTCGAGACCGAGGATGTCGGTGTAGAAGGCGACCGTCTGATCGAGATCGCTCACGTTGATCGACACATGATGCACGCCACGCAGATCCATGGCCCGACACTACACAATCGTTGCCCGGCCGCTCGACGGTCGGTGTCGAGACAGCGCCTGTCACTCCTGACATGGTCGACGGCTGGAGCGAGCGACTCGAGCCTCTGCACCGTCCGCGGGTCCCATCCGGCGGCTCGCACTATGTTGCGGTCAGCTCGCTCGAACCAGGAGTTCTGTCGATGACCAACACTGACATCTATCGCGCCGCCCGAGATCAGCTGTTCGATCTCCGCAACGACTACCGCGCCGCCAAGGCAGCATTCGAATGGCCCCGGCTCGAAGGAAGCTTCAACTGGGCCATCGACTGGTTCGAGTCCTACGCCCGAGGCAACGATGCGCCAGCGCTGTGGATCGTCGAGGAAGACGGCACCGAAGACATCTACTCCTTCAACGACATGGTGGAGCGGTCGGATCGCATCGCCACCTGGCTGGCCGCCAACGGCGTGACGAAGGGCGATCCCGTCATCGTCATGCTCGGCAACCAGGTCGAACTCTGGGATGCCATGTTGGCGGTGTTCAAGCTCGGCGCCGTCATCATGCCGACCACCACCGCCTTGCCACCATCGGATCTGGTCGACCGCATCGACCGCACCGGCACCAAGCACGTGATCGTTGCCGCCACCGAGACCGCGAAGTTCGACGAGGTGCCGGGCGACTACACCCGCATCTCGGTCAGCGGAGCCGTCGATGGGTGGCTCCACTTCGCCGACGGCTACGACGTCGTCCAGCCCGCTCCCTTCACCTCGGTCACCAGTGTGGAAGACCCCCTCCTGCTCTACTTCACCTCGGGCACCACGAGCCGCCCGAAACTGGTCGAGCACACGCAGGTCTCCTACCCGGTCGGCCATCTCTCGACCGTCTACTGGCTCGGGCTCCAGCCGGGTGACGTGCATCTGAACATCAGCTCGGCCGGGTGGGCCAAGCACGCCTGGAGTTGCTTCTTCGCTCCGTGGATCGCCGAGTCCTGCGTCTTCATCTACAACTACACACGCTTCGATGCCGCTGCCCTGCTCGCTCAGCTCCGCACGAGCTCGGTCACCACGTTCTGCGCGCCGCCGACGGTCTGGCGCATGTTGATCCAGGCCGATCTCGCCGACGGTCCGGGCAGCCTGCGTGAACTGATCTCGGCCGGCGAGCCGCTCAATCCCGAAGTCATCACCCAGGTCGAGAGGGCCTGGGGACGCACCATCCGCGACGGCTTCGGGCAGACCGAGACCAGCGCCCAGGTCGGCAACTCGCCCGGCCAGCCGATCAAGCCAGGATCCATGGGCCGGGCACTTCCCGGTGTTCCCGTCGTGCTGGCCGACCCGGTCACCGGCGAGGTGGGTGTCAGCGAGGGCGAGATCTGCATCGATCTCTCCGCCAACCCGGTCAATGTCATGACCGGCTATCTGGGCGATGCCGTGCGCACCGAAGAGGTGATGGCCAACGGGCTCTATCACACCGGCGACGTGGCCGAGATCGACGACGAGGGCTACATCACGTTCGTCGGTCGCACCGACGACGTGTTCAAGGCATCCGACTACAAGATCTCGCCGTTCGAACTCGAATCGGTGTTGATCGAGCACCCGGCCGTCGCCGAAGCCGCCATCGTCCCGGCGCCCGACGAGATCCGACTCGCCGTTCCCAAGGCCTACATCGCACTGGCCGAGGGCCATGAGCCCAACGACGAGACCGCGCTGTCGATCTTGCGTCACGCCCGCGAGCACCTTGCACCATTCCAGCGAGTCCGCCGGATCGAGTTCTTCGAACTGCCGAAGACCGTCTCGGGCAAGATCCGACGCATCGAGCTCCGCCGGCGCGAAGAGGGCGACATCACCGCCGACGGCGGCCGCGAGTGGCGAGACGACCAGTTCCCCGAACTGAAGTCGATCAACTAGGAACAGCCCAAATCCCGAGTTGTCCCGAACCACACAGGCCGAACACCATCGACGCCCGACCACCAAGCCTCTTCGCCACCCTGGCCGACATCTTCGGCGTCGACGTCGAGCACCCAACGCACGGACGCATCGAACTCGATGCGCCGACCGAACAGCTCGCGCGGATGGGTCTGGCCTGACCCGAGCCCTGCCCCGCCAACCGGCGATGCGTGCACACCGGCGAGTCGACCGGCTACGGTGCGTGACTCACAGACATGGGAGGGAACCATCAATGAAGAAGATGATCGCTGCGTTCTTCGCGGCTGGACTGATGATGACGGCGTGCGGCGGCAGCAGCGACGACGCGGCCGAGACCGTTGCCGAGGACACGAGCAGCGACGCTTCGGCCGCGACCGAATCGACCGACGAGGCCGCCGCTGACGAGGCCGCCGAGAACGACGAGGCCGAAGCGAGCGACGAGGCCGAAGCGAGCGACGAGGCCGAGAGCAGCGATGGCGACTTGTCCGACGACGAACTCGCCCTGGCGACAGCACTGACCGCAACCGCGACGGCCGGTGGCGACTCACCATTCCCGGATTCGGAAATCCAATGCGCCAACGAGCGGATCGTGCAGACCATCGGCCTCGATGCGCTGAATGGCTATGGCATCACGGTCGACAACCCTGATGACACGCTGCTCCCCGAGGAGTACGAGCTCCAGCGGCAGGCCGTCGAGTCGATCACCGACTGTGTCGACATCGGCGCAGCGTTCCGAGCGCTCGCCCCGCCAGAGTGCGAGATTCCGCTCTCCGACGACGAGATGGAGATGGCCATGACCTACGACTTCCTTTCCGAATTCCCCGAGTACGACGACCCCGCCGCGATGGCGGCGTCGGAGGCGATGAACACAGCACTGCTCGCCTGCAATTGATCGCCTGCGCTCAGTGAGCTGAACTGGCACGGTGTCACCGACTCCGTTGCCTGAGCCCGCCGACTACCTGGAAGCGACCCGTTCGCTCTATGACAGCCTCGGCTATACGCCCTATCGATGGGCCGAACGTACCGAGCCGGTGCCCCTCCGGGCGCCGGCTCGACCTCTTTCGGAGAACAAGGTCCTGCTCATCGGCTCCGGCGGCATCTATCGCCATGGACAGGTGGCCTTCGCCACCAAAGACGACACCTCGATTCGCACGATCCCCACCGGTACGCCGAGCTCCGAGCTACGCACGGCGCATTTCGCCTACGACCAGACCGACGCCCGCGAAGATCCCAACTGCGTCTTCCCACTGGATCGCCTCCGCGAACTGGCGACCGACGGCGTGATCGGTGGCCTCACCGAACAGTCAGGCTCGTTCATGGGAGGCATCTACTCGGTTCGCCGATTCGAGGCCGAGACCGTTCCTCAACTCGTGGAACTCTGTTCGGCGCAGGAGCCCGATCTCGTCCTGCTCGTCCCCGTTTGACCGGTCTGTCATCAGTCGGTCGGTCTGGCCGCACGCAGCATCGAAGCCGCAGGGTTTCCCACCGTCACCCTCACCTCCGCGCTCTCCATCACCGAGCGGGTGATGCCGCCTCGCTCGCTGTTCGTCGACGCCCCTCTTGGGCACACCGCGGGCCCGAAGCACGAGCCCGAGATCGGTCGCGGCATCATCGAGATGGCACTCGGCCTCTTCGATCTGGCCCTGCCGTCGGGGTCCATCACCGACTCGGGCTATCGCTGGCCCAACGATGACTGGCGGGCCGACCCGCTGGGTTGGTCACGCCGACGCGAAGATGGCGCCACCACCGCAGCGGCGAAACCCGCCGATGCCAAGGCCGACACCCGCACCGAGCGCAGCGACGAACCGCAGTATCAACACCCTGCCGATCGCGAGGCCGCCGAACGTCACTGACCGGTCCGACAATCCCGCCGTATTGTCCGTACAATGAACGGTGTTGCACGAACAACACCGTTCCCATGGAGGTCCATCGTGTCCGAACCACTCACCATCGACATCGGCATCAGCGAGGAAGACCGCAAGGCCATCGCCGACGGCCTCTCTCATCTCCTGGCCGACAGCTACACCCTCTACCTCAAGACCCATAACTATCACTGGAACGTCGTCGGCCCGATGTTCAACACGCTCCACCTCATGTTCGAGACCCACTACAACGAGCTGGCGCTCGCAGTCGATCTCATCGCCGAGCGGATCCGCTCGGTCGGCGAACCGGCACCTGCAACGTACCGAGAGTTCGCTGCGCTCTCGAGCATCGAGGAGGACTCCGATCATCCCGACGCCACCGAGATGATCAAGCGACTGGTCAAAGGCCATGAAGCCGTCGCCCGCACCGCACGAAGCGTGTACCCGGTCGTCGAGAAGGCGAGCGACGAGCCCACCGCGGACCTTCTGACGCAACGGCTGCAGGTGCATGAGAAGACGGCCTGGATGCTTCGCAGCATGCTCGAAGCCTGACCTAGCCTGGGGCCATGGCCCACAGTCCGTACCCCCCGTTTCGCGGGGTCGATCCCATCGACACCACCCGCTCACCCGAAGGCGAGCGCGCTCACCGCAAGCGGATGTGTGCGCTCGGCTATCGCGTTTTCGGTGCCATGCGATGGGGCCAGCTCGGCGACGGACACATCTCCGCCCGCGACCCGGAACAGACCGACCACTTCTGGGTACTCGACTGGGGCATCCCGTTTCGAGCCGCCACGGTCGGCGACCTCGTACTGGTCGGGCCCGACGGCTCGGTGAAGAACAGCAGCGGCGAACCGACCGGCGCCGTCAACACCGCCGGCTACAACATCCACGCCCCACTGCTCGCCGCCCGACCCGATGTCGTGAGCGCCGCCCATACCCACACCGGCTACGGCACACCGTGGTCGGCCAACGTCAAAGCGTTCAAGGCGATCAGCCAAGAGGCCTGTGCCTTTGTCTTCGATCAGGCGATGTTCGATGACGAAGAGGTCGAGGTGCTGTCACCCGATGGGGGCAAGCGAATCGCCGCCGCGATCGGTGACACGAAGCTCTGTATTCTGCGCAATCACGGGCTGCTCACCGTGTCGCCGACCGTGGAGGGAGCCGTCGGTTCGTTCGTGATGGCCGAGCGGGTTGCCGAAGTCCACGTCAAGGCGCCGAACGCCAGACCGATCTCCGACGAGGCCGCCCGTATCGCCGCCTCCACACTCCAACCGGCCGAGGTCGGCTGGCGTGTCTTCCAATGGCTCGTCAACGACCTCGTACCTGACCCCTCGATCGTCGACTGACGCGGGATCACTGCTCACCGTCGGCGGATCACGAAGTCTGCGACTCCTGGGCTCTGAGGGCTCAGAAGGTGGGGAAGCTCACGGTGGGGTCACGATCGAGTTGTTCGACCAGGGCGACCTCCCAGGTGAGGTAGTCCTGCATGTGACGCTCCGGATCACCGTCGTCGTGGTCATAGGGCTTGTACCAGATGTCGTCGACGGTGGTGGTCGGCGACGTGAACCCGATCTCGGGTTCGCCGCCTGCGGCCAACCACGCTCGAGTGCCACCGACCAGAACCGAGACCTGGGCGTCGGGCCAGTGAGCGGCAACGTCGCCGGCAGCGAGTGCGGCGAGCGTGCCATCGGGCGACGTCAGCACGATCTCGTCGGCCGGGCCGATCACCCGCCTCGCCTCGGCCAACCGGCTTCGCACCGCCCAGAAGGCGCCGGGGAGATGCCCCCGTCGACGATAGGAGAGACTGGTGGCGAAGTCGATCACCACCGCATCGGTGCGGGGTTGCGCAACGAGTGTGGCGGCGTCGATGGGGTTCACCGGCTCGGGAACGACGGCCGCAGACCCCGACGGTCCCGACTCGCCGACGCGAGCATGAGGAGCGGCAACCACGGCGTCGTTCCAGCCCATCTGACGCAACCACGACGCCGTCATCGACGCCCGGACACCGTCGTCGTCGAACAGCACGAGCCGTGCGTTGCGGGTGGCGACGTAGGTGTCGGTCGCCTGCACCAGCTGACCCCCCGGCGCGCTGCGAGTTCCCGGGCGATGAGCCTCGAGGTACTCCTCGGGCGAGCGCACGTCGAACAGATAGGTGGTTCGGGCGCGATCATCGAGCCACGCTTCGAGCTGGTGCTCGTCGATGATCTCGACACCGAAACGTTCGCGAACCCGTCGGGCCTGCTCGACCGCCCACGCCCGAGATGCCTCGGTCGGACGCGGCGCCGAGACCTCGAGCCCATTCGCCACCTGATGGCCGGCGAGCTGCCACCCCATCGTGCCGTTCTCGAGCGCCACGACCCGATTCTCGAGGCCGGCGTTGATCAACGACTGCGCACCGATGATGCTGCGAGTTCGGCCCGCGCAGTTGACGACGACGAGCGTCTCGGGGCGAGGAGCCAGCTCCTTCACTCGATGCACGAGTTCGGCACCAGGGCAGTCGACGCCGGTGGGAATCGACATGCGCCGAAACTCGGCCAGCGGCCGAGAGTCGAGCACCACCACATCGGCCTCACGGTCGAGCAACGCCGCCACCTCGTCGGCGGGCAGCCGGGGTGTGCCGTAGGTGTGTTCGACGAACTCACCGAAGGCCTTCGACGGAACGTTCACACCACCATAGAGCTCGCCGCCTTGGGCGAGCCACGCCGCCGTCCCGCCCATCAGCACGAACTGATTGGTCCACCCCAGTTCGCCGGCCCGGGCCGCAGCCCGGTTGGCCAGACCCGACGCTCCGTCGTCGCACCACACGATCCTCGTGTCCAGACGGGGTACGAGATCGCCGAGCTGCAATTCGAGCAACGACAACGGCACGTTCGCGGCATGAAACAGGTGTTGCTGGAAGAAGACCCCTTCTTCCCGTGGATCGAGCAAGGCCAGTTCGTTGCCATCCACCAGCCAGCCACGCAGGGTCGCCGGGTCGACGGTCTGCAGCGTGGTGTCGCCGCTCACGATCGTCCGGGCCGAGCCTCGGCAGCCACACGACCGGGCCGAGCCTCGGCAGCCACACGACCGGGCCGAGCCTCGGCAGCCACACGACCGGGCCGAGCCTCGGCAATGTCGGAATGGGCCGGGAACACCTTCCACTCACCGGTTCTCGCCGACAGGTACTGCCGCTGATCGAGCCGCTCGAGCGCCAACCCATAGCAATGGAAGTTGAGCGCCGGGCCATCGATGTGGATCGAGTGCAGATCGTCAGGAAGCATGGCGACACCGGTGCCCGCCTCGACCATGTGCTCGCCGACCTGCACCACGCCGTCACCGTCTCGGTCATAGAAACGATTGAGTTCCTCGCCGTCGAACCCGACGACCACGGCCCAGGTGGTGTGATCGTGGACGGGCGACGACGCCGAACCCCTGCTGGCATTCGCATAGAGCACGAATCGGTCGTCGTCGTCTTGGGCGATCCGGTAGAGACGGCTCTTCACCGGCTCGTCGTCGGTGGGCGCCGGGAAGTCATCGAGAGGAAAGAGCTCGCGTTGGGCAGCCAACGCCACGAGCCGGTCACGGATGGCTTCGACCCCCGCTCGGGTGACACCCTCGGTCGCCTCGATCGTGCGGATGTCGTTCATGCACTCGGCGATCGCCGCCTGCGTTGCCTGCTTCATCGGGTTCTCCTCTTGCCGTCGTTCGGGTTGCGGTCGTTCTGGTTGCGGTCGTTCTGGATCGTGTCGGGTCGGTGGGATCAGTGCAGCGTGCGACGGAAGAGATCATGCAATCGTTCCCAATGACGCTCCGATGCGTCGCGGTCGTAGCTCGGTCGCTCGGCAAAGGCGTAGCCATGTTCGGTGCCCGGATTCCATTCGACCTGCCCTCTCGTTCCGTGCTCGACCATCGCCGCTTCGAACTCGGCGACGATTTCGGGTGGAGCCCAGTGGTCGGTCTCGGCGCAACCGACATAGACCTCGGCGTTGGAGCGGGCGAGGCTTCGGTGCGGCGAGTCGTCGTGTTCGGTGGCGAGGCGTACGCCATGGATCGATGCTGCGGCCTTGATCTGGTCGGGGAAGGCCGCTGCTGCGGTGATCGCGAAGGGCCCACTCATGCAGTAGCCGACGGTTCCCACTCGATCGCAGTCGGCAGCGGGATCGCTCGACAGATGGGCCAGGATTGCACCGACGTCGGCGTCGACCATGCCGTTGGTGAGCGAGTCCATCAGTTCTCGCATGGTGTCGCGATCCTCGGTTTCGAAGACGTTGAACTCGCGTACCTTGCGGTAGTAGAGCTGGGGGGCGATCACGTAGTAACCGGCCGAAGCCAAACGCCGGCACATGTTGCGCAGCTCTTCGCGCATGCCGGGGGCGTCCATCAAGAACACCACGACCGGATGTGGGCCGTCGCCGTCGGGGCGGACACTGAAGACGGGCATCTCGCCATCGTTCGTGGTGAGGTCGAAGAACTGTTCGATCATTCGAGAAGCTTTCCTCATCGTGCGGCGCCGTGCGAGTCGAACGAGCACGGAGGCCGCCAGCGAGGCACCGACCCCGCAGTGGCGCCAGTCGATCGAGCCGCATAGGTTGCCGTCGTGACCGCACCGACCGGGACCATCGCCAGGAGGCTGGGGGCTGCGGGCTTGTCGACCGCAGCAATCATCGTCCCCTTGACCACGGTCGTCTCGCACTCGTTCGCTCGTTCGACCTACCCGCTGCTTCTCCCCGCCATCAAGGACGACCTGCTGTCATCGAACACCCAGGCCGGCTTGGGCGGGACGATCATCTTCGCGGCGTACCTGATCGGCGTTCTCGTGGTCACGTTGGCCTCCGGCGTGCTCGAGCCGGTCACCATCCTTCGCTCCGGTCTCGTCGTCTCGGCGCTCGGTCTGACCCTCATCGCCATCTCGCCGACCTTCCTCGTGCTCCTGGGAGGCCTCGCCCTGTCGAGCGCCGGTGGTGCGGGCATCTGGATCACCGCGCCCCTGCTGGCGACCGAAGGGGTCGCACCGAACCGTCGGGGCATCGTCATCGGTCTCCTGACCGGCACCATCGGGCTGGGCACGTCATCGATCGCTCTCGGCACGCGTCTCGCTCGCAATGCCACCGACGACGCCCAACTCTGGCGACCGATCTATGTGGTCGAGGCGTTGGCCACGCTGGCGATCCTGACCGTGGTGGTGCTCGGTGTCCGAGCCCGAAGCACGGCGCGAACCGGTGGACGGAGCATCTCCTTGATCGGCCTCCGCGAGGTTCCCGGCTGGCGAGCCATCACCGGCGCCTACGTGATCTTCGGCGTCATCGCGTCGGGCTACACGTCGTTCCTGGCCGAGGCACTCGAAGAGGACGGCGGGCTCAGCAGGGAAGCCGTTGCCAACATCTACATCGGGCTCGGCATCACCTCGCTGTTCGGTGCGCCACTCATGGGCTGGATCTCGGACCGGGCCGGACGACGACGGGCCCTCATGGCCGTCATGACCATGATCATGATCGTGTCGAGCGTCGTCGCTCTGGCGACGGGACCGACGCTGGCGCTCGTGGTCGTCACGGTCGGTGGCATGTGGGCGAGCTATCCGACCCTGACCGCCACCTACATGCGAGACCATCTCGAGGACCGAGCGTTCGGTTCCGCCTACGGCACCATGACGATCTTCTACGGTGCAGCCGCCATTCCGGCACCGATTCTCGTCGGCGCCCTTGCCGACTGGCGCGGGTCGTTCACCATCTCCTATTTGTTCATCGCCGCGCTCGCCATTGCAGGGATCCTCGCTCTTCGCCGACTACCGCAGGATGCGCCGACGTGACGCGCTAGACAGGGTGCATGACGCTCGATTCTGGTCTCGTTGCCGCGCTGGACGAACTGGCGACCGCCACCACGTTGCTGGTTGCCTCCGATTTCGACGGCGTCATCGCCCCGATCGTTTCCGACCCGGCATCCGTGCGGGCGCGTGCCGAGTCGCTCGAAGCCCTCGAAGCGCTGAGCGAGCTGTCCAACACGCAGGTCGCCCTGGTCTCCGGCCGGTCGCTCGAATTCCTGGACTCGATCGATGGCAAGCCAGCTCGCGCCTGGCTGGCGGGCAGCCACGGTGCCGAGCTCAGCCACCTCCCGACCGCCGAACTCGATCCGCAGCAGCGCCACCTCCTCGAACTCGTCACTCGCGATCTCTGCGCCCTGGCCGCCTCGACCGACGGCGCCACTGTCGAGGAGAAGGCCGGAAGCGTCGCCTTCCACTATCGAAACGTCGACCCAGCGCTGGTGGCGTCGCTTCGAGCGACCGTCCTCGACGGCCCGGGCGCCCTCCACGGCGTCGAGACCAAGTTCGGCAAGATGGTGATCGAGCTGGCGGTGTTCACTGCCGACAAGGGACACGCCATCACGGCCTTTCGCCAAGCAACCGATGCCGATCGGGTCCTCTACCTCGGCGACGACATCACCGACGAAGATGCCTTCGCGGTGCTCGGCCCGGACGATCTCGGCGTCAAGGTCGGTGAGGGCGAAACCGCGGCCACCCAACGCGTGGCGGATCCCGAAGCGGTGACGTTGGTCCTCGAGACGCTCCTCCGTGCTCGACGAGCAAACCAGCACTGAGCGCAGCGAACAAACCAGCACTGAGCGCAGCGAACAAACCAGCACTGAGCACGGCTCGGGGGCCGAGCGACGAGCGACCGAGCCGGCAGCGAAGGCGAAAAAGCGGAACGCCCCACCGGCGCTTGGCTGGTGGGGCGTTCCGTTGCGTCGTCCGTTCGACCTCGTTCAGGCTGCTTCTTCCAGCAGACGCATTTGCTCGAGGTTGCGACGGCGGCGCTCGACGTTGCGGCGCTTCCACGCCTTGGTCTTCCAGTGCCGGATCTTCTTCTTCGCCTTCGGCTTCACTCGGGGGGGATGATCGAACTTCGGCCTGGTGAACACCACGGCCTCAGGGTCATCGACCGTGTGCATTTCCTGGCTGGCTCGATGCCGAGCCTTTCGGTGTTCCTTGGAGCGCAGATCCTTGTCCGGGCGGAGAAGGATCTCGTCGGCCTTGTCCGATCGCAGTGCATCGATCCGATGGCGTGTACTCACAGGAACTCGCTCCTATCTGCCAAGCGCAGCTTGGCATGTCTGCCCTGAGTCACCGGAGCGCCCAGGGCTTCACCGTTGTAGCTATGCGTTCTTTGTCTGGTATTTCCTCTGTGTTTCGTACCGAATCGGCCAAGGCCTTCGATCGACCCCGGCGGGTACATGGGTCATTGCACCACAAATCGCCCGATTCGTAAATGATTCTTTGGCCCCAATCACGAACGAGCATCGCCGACTCGGTGGCGATCTATCACCCTCGGTGACCATTCAACCGCGCGATCGACGACCGAGACCGAGTGCCATCTTCCTGCGAGCAAGCGCTGCCAGGTGGCGCGGACTTGCGAGCGCAACGAGCCACCCGGCTCGTGAGGAAGCCCGCCAGGGCTGAGGCACGACTTCAGCCGAAGCGGCCTTCGACGTAGTCCTGCGTGGCCTGCTCCTTCGGGTTCGAGAAGATGGCCACGGTGTCGTCCATCTCGATGAGTTTGCCTGGCATGCCGGTGCCTTCGATGCTGAAGAAACCCGTGCGGTCGCTGACTCGAGCGGCCTGCTGCATGTTGTGGGTCACGATGACGATCGTGTACTTCTCCTTCAGTTCCAGCATCAGCGACTCGATGGCAAGGGTCGAGATCGGGTCGAGCGCCGAGCAGGGCTCGTCCATCAGCAACACGTCGGGTTCGACGGCGATGGCTCGTGCGATGCACAGGCGCTGCTGCTGGCCGCCGGAGAGGCCGGATCCGGGCCGGCCGAGGCGATCCTTCACTTCGTCCCAGAGGTTGGCGCCGCGAAGTGACGACTCGACGAGTTCGTCGGCTTCGGCCTTCTTCAACCGCTTGGAGTTGAGGCGTTTGCCGGCCAGCACGTTCTCTGCGATCGACATCGTGGGGAACGGGTTCGGCCGCTGGAACACCATGCCGACCTTGCGACGCACGGCAACGGGATCGACACCGGGACCGTAGAGGTCGATGCCGTTGAGTTCGACCTTGCCTTCGACCCGAGCGCCGGCGATCACTTCGTGCATCCGATTGATCGAGCGCAGAAAGGTCGACTTGCCACAGCCGGACGGTCCGATCAACGCAGTGATCGACCGGCCCTCGATGCTCATGTCGACGCCTTCGACGGCGCGAAAGTCGCTGTAGTAGATGTTGAGGTCCGACACCTCGATCCGGTGATCGTCGCCGGGGCGGTCGGCGACGATGACGGGTTCGCGATCTGCTGCGGTCTCGGTCACGGTGAGCTCCCCGGTGGCGGCGTTGGTCGAGGTCGATGAGTTCATCGGAGTCCCTTTGGTTTCAGAATGGTGGCCATGATCCGTGCGAGCGAGAAGAGCACAGCAACGACGATGATGAGGACGAGCGCCGCACCCCATGCTCGGTCGATCGACAGCTCCGGCGGGAGCGTCGGCTGCGAGAAGCTGTAGTACGCCTGCACCGGCAGCGTGGTCATGCGTCCACTGGTCGGGTTCCAGTTGGTGTCTTGCGCCAGGCCTGCGGTGACGAGCAGCGGCGCGGTCTCACCGATGACACGGGCAATGGCCAAGGTGGCGCCGGTGAGAATGCCGCCGATGGCGGTGGGAAGGACGACCTTGGTGATGGTCTTCCACTTCGGCACCCCGAGGGCGAGCGACGCTTCGCGGAGTTCGTCTTGCACGAGTCGGAGCATCTCTTCCGAGGAGCGGACGACCACCGGAGTCATGAGCACCGTGAGAGCAATGGCGCCGGCCAGACCCGAGCGTGCGCCCGAACCTTGGAAGATGACGAACAGGGCGTAGGCGAAAAGGCCGGCCACGATCGAGGGGATACCGGTCATGACGTCGACCATGGCCGTGATCAGCCGGCTGAGGCGGGAACGGTCGCCGTATTCGACCAGATAGATCGAGGTGAAGATGCCGAACGGCACCGAGAACAGGGTGGCGAGGCCGGTGACCGTGAGCGTGCCGATCAAGGCGTGCTTGATGCCTCCACCTTCGCCGACGACGTTGCGCATCGTCTCGGTGAAGAACGTGGCATCCATGCGGCCCGAGCCCCGAGTGATCACCGTCCACAGGAGCGAGATCAGCGGAATCATCACCAACGCAAAGGCACCGGTGACCGAAGCGGTGGCCACTCGATCCTTGGCACGTCGAGCCCCCTCCACCGAACGGGAGATGGTGTAGAGCAAGCCGATGAAGAGCGGTGCGGCGATGATGCCGGCCTTGACCGGATGAAAGCCACCGAGCACCACGGCGAGGCCCGAACCGAGGACGATGGCCGCGGCGCCGATGCCGAGCTCGACGCCCCGCGGGAGCTTTCGTGACGACATCGCCGGCGACGAGTCGAAGGCGGTGTCGGGGACCATCGTCGTGCTCATCCTGCGGCTCCTGAGAATCCGGCGTTGGCCACGCGGCGGGCGAGGAAATTGACCAAGAAGGTGATCGCGAACAGCACCAGACCGCTCGCAATGAGGCGGTTCACCTCGAGGCCGGTGGATTCGGGGAACTTGAGGGCGATGTTGGAGGCAATGGTGTTCGGGTTCGACACCGACACCAGGTTGGTCGAGATCAACCCGGCCGTCGGCGACAGGATGATGGCGACCGCCATGGTCTCGCCCAGGGCTCGTCCGAGGCCGAGCATGGCACCGGAGATCACACCGGCTCGACCGTAGGGAATCACGGCCTGGCGGATCATCTCCCACCGGGTGGCACCGAGTGCCAGCGAGGCTTCTTCGTGGAGGCGAGGCGTCTGCAGGAACACCTCGCGAGCGATGGCGGTGATGATGGGCAGGATCATCACTGCGAGCACCAGCGCCACGGTCATCATGGTTCGGCCGCTCGCGGCGGCCGGGCCCTTGAACAACGGGATGAACCCTGCGTTGTCTTCGAGCCAGGGGTACACGTTCTTGCCCATCAGCGGTGCCAGCACGAAGATGCCCCAAAGGCCGTAGACCACGGAGGGAATGGCGGCCAGCAGGTCGACGAAGTAGCCCAGGGTCGATGCGACCTTCCTCGGGGCGTAGTGACTGAGGAAGAGCGCCACGGCCACCGCCATCGGCGTGGCGATGAGCAGAGCGAGTGCTGCAGCCCAGATCGTGCCGAAGATGAGCGGGATGACGTACGCGCTCAGCGATTGCTCCCCCTCCAACACGGTCAGGTCGTTGGTGAAGGCCGGGAGCGCTTCGGTGACCAGGAACGTGGCGACGGCAGCGAGTGTCACCAGGATGAGCAACCCTGCGCCCCGTGAGAGCCCACCGAAGATTCGGTCACCGAGTCGGGAGACCTGATCGAGGCCTTCGGACGGGGAGGAAGTATCGATGGTGGATGTCACCGGGGTGTCGCTTTCATCGCCATGGGTGTTGCATGCTCTCTCATGGTGGTCGGTCAATCGAGCGGTGAGGTGTACAACAGGTGAACAATTGGGCGCAGCGAGAAGAACAAACCCGCTGCGCCCGGGTGTTCGACGATCGTCGTCGCTCAACGATGGTCGAACGACGAACGGCCGGATAGGGCCGTTCGTCGCTCAGCCGCCGGTGATCTGATCGACCACGGTCTGCAGCTGGCCGCGCAGGGTGTCGGAGATCGGAGCGGAACCGGCGGATGCGGCGGCGGCGTCTTGCCCTTCGGGTGATCCGACGTACTGCATGAAGGCCTTGACCAGTGCTGCGGTGTTGGCGTCGGGGTACTCGAGGCAGACGATGTGGTACGAGACCAAGACGATCGGGTAGGTGCCCGACTCGGTCGTGTCACGCACCAGCTCGAACGAGTAGTCGTTGTCGCTCAGGGCGACACGGGTCGACACGTCCATGATCTTGGCCGCGGCCTCTTCGCTGTAGGGAACGAATTCCTCGCCGACCTGTACCGCCGCCGTGCCGAGCGAGCCGACCTGCGAGGCGTCGGCGTAGCCGATCGAGCCTTCGCCGGCACTGATGGCAGCAACCACGCCCGAGGTGCCCTGGGCACCTTCGCCACCGACATCAGGCCAGACCTCGATGGAACCGAAGGTCCAGATGGAGGGCTCGACGGCCGCAAGGTACTCCGTGAAGTTGGCACTGGTACCGGACTCGTCGGAACGGTGCACCGGGTTGATGGTGAGGTCCGGCAGATCGGCGTCGGGGTTGGCGTCGGCGATGGCCGGATCGTTCCAGTTGGTGATCTCACCGGCGAAGATGCCGGCGAGGGCCGCCGTGGTGAGGTTCAACTCGGGAACGCTGGGCAGGTTGTAGGCCACGGCGATCGGCGAGATGTAGTGCGGGAGGTTGACCGCGCCCTCGGGGTTGACGCAGATCGCCTTGGATGCCTCTTGCTCTTCGGCGTTGATCGCCCGGTCGGACCCGGCGAAGTTCGAGCCGCCGGCCAGGAACTGCTCACGCCCGCCACCGGATCCGATGGGGTCGTACTCCACCGTGACGTCTGGATTGGCGGTCTGGAAGCCGGCCTGCCAACCCTGCATGGCCGCCCCCTGCGACGACGCACCCGCGCCGACGAGGGTGCCCGACAACGTCGAGCCGGCATCGGTCGAGCCGGCCTCGGAGGAACCGCTGTCGGTCGCCGTTTCCGAATCGCTTCCGCAGGCGCCGGCGGTGAGCGCCAATGCAGCCAGAAGGGAACCGATCTTCAGGAAGCGCCCCGACGGGGCACTCGTGGTCTTCATGTGAACCTCTCCTCGTTCATCGTTTCTGCCAGGACCTGCCTGACGAGCACGACGCTATGGGTCCCAGATGAACCGCCAGCGGGCCAAAGGTGAACATCAGGTGCTGAACGGGAAACGTTCTGGCGTCGCTGCGCCGATTGTCACCCGATCAGGTGTTGACATGTGTCGTGCGCCCGCGTGTCGGCAGCTGGAGGGATTGCCGAAGGTCCAATAGTGTGCGCCCATGAGCGCCAACGACCGAACGACCGCAGACCCGTCACCGGCCCCGGCCACGTCGTCCGTCGAGGGGACGACCGATCCGGCGTTCGAGGCGGTTCGAGCCGAGTTCGAGCGCAACTTCGCCGAGCGGGGCGAAATCGGGGCAAGCGTCGTCGTCATGATCGATGGCGAACGCGTGGTCGACCTGTGGGGCGGCGCCGTGGCGGCGCCTCGAGATGGCCAGACCGCGTCGCGCTGGGACGCCGACACGCTCGTCACCGTCTTCTCCTGCACGAAGGGCGCCACTGCGGCCTGTCTCCACCTCCTCGCCGATCGAGGCGAGGTCGACCTCGACGCGCCGCTCGCCGAGATCTGGCCCGAACTGCGAGCCGCCCACATCTCGGGATCGGCCGGGCCGCCGACGGTGCGCATGACTCTCGACCATTCACTCGGCCTTCCCGCCGTTCGCCGGCCGCTGGGCTCGCACGACTGCATCCACTGGGACACCATGGTCGCCGCGCTCGAGGCAACCGAGCCATGGTGGACGCCGGGTGAAGCCAATGGCTACCACATGCTCACCTTCGGGTGGACCGTCGGCGAGATCGTTCGCCGAGTCTCTGGCATGAGCCTCGGCACGTTCTTTCGTACCCAGATCGCCGAACCCGTCGGCGCCGACTTCCACATCGGTCTCGAGCGGTCGGAGCATCACCGTATGGCCAAGATCGCCGCCTGGCGACCCGAGCCCGGCTGGAGCTCGTCGTTCACCGACGCGCTGCTGGCCGACCGAGACGGGCTCCAAGCCAAGGCGCTGCTGAACAGCGGCGGATTCGGCGCCAACGACCCCGACGTCTGGCAGGCCGAGATCGGTGCCGCCAACGGAACCGCTTCGGCCCGAGGACTCGCAACCTTCTACCGCCCCCTCGCCGCCAACGACAGCTCGCTGCTCTCACCCGGCGCCCTCGAGCGGCTCGCCAAGCCGACCACGATCAGCGAGATCGATCGCACCCTGCTCGTACGAACCCGGTTCGGGGAAGGATTCATGCTCTCGATGGACAACCGAGACCAGCCCGCCGGCCAGCAAGACTCCGCCATTCTCGGCAACGGCGCCTTCGGCCACGTCGGTGCCGGCGGCTCGATCGGGTTCGCCGACCCCGACGCCGGCCTGAGCTTCGCCTACGTCATGAACCAGCAGGGTCCTGGCATCTTGCTGAACGAGCGTGGCCAGTCCCTGGTCGACGCCACCTACCGCTCGCTCGGCTACACCAGCAACGCAAGCGGCAGCTGGACCCGGTGAGCCCAGCAGCCAGTCACCTCGTTCGGCTGCACCGATGAGGCCTGCATCGGGCGAACGGCCGGCAGGTCTCCTCAACCTGACCACACTCCCCTACTACGTCGGCGGTTTCCTCGGACCATTCGGCACCCTCGTGGTCACGCCGATCTACCCGGAACTCGAAGCGTCCTTCGCTGCCTCGCCCGAAGCCGTCACCTGGGGGTTCAGCGGCTACTTCATCCCCATGGCGCTGATGATGCTCGTCTCGGGCACCATCGGCGAACGCTTCGGCCGGGCACGGGTGATGCGCATCACCTACGTCGGCTACGCCATCGC
The DNA here is from genome assembly GCA_963698395.1 of uncultured Acidimicrobiales bacterium. GTDB lineage: Bacteria > Actinomycetota > Acidimicrobiia > Acidimicrobiales > SZUA-35 > JBBQUN01. The sequence continues at coordinate 458,414 of CAVOQQ010000001.1, read as the reverse complement.
CACGGTGCTCGCCATCATTGCTCCGTCGCTGGCGTGGTTCGTTGCGGCCCGCGTGCTGCAGGGGCTCGGCAACGCATTCTTCACCCCACTGATGCTGGCCGGCCTCGCCGACATCACCGAGGCCAGGCGGCTCGGCCGAGCGATGGGGATCTATTCGAGCTTCCAAGCCGCCGGCGGCGCGCTCTCGCCGATCGCCGGCGGCTTCGCCGCCCGATACGACTGGCGCTACGCCTTCGTCCTCATCGCCGCCGTCTCGTTCCTCCTCAGCTTCCGTCCACCACCGGGTGAGCCCCGGCCCGACGCTGCCGCACCACCGATCGGCCCCCTGTTCACCAAGCGCATGGTGATCCTGTGGATGACCGGCTTCGCTGCGGCGACGGGACCGGTGGGCATCGGCGTCATCGTCGGCGTCGCCAGCCGGAAGGGGCTCGATGCGTCCTCGACCGAGAGCGGGCTGCTGTTGCTCGCCGCCGGGTGCGGCGCCGCCGTGATGGGACCTCGGTGGGGTACCCTGCTCGACCGTCTCGGAATCCGTACCTTCTCGCTCATCGGTACCGTGACCGCGAGTCTCGTCGTCGCCCTCCTCGGCTTTGCCGAATCGCTCACGATGCTCGCCATCGGCTGGTTCGTCGGCGCCTCGCTCGTGCCGGCCATGGTGGTCGCGCTCACCCATCTGGCGGCCAGCGCCGTTCCCGACAATCGCGGCGGTGCGCTGTCGTCGGTCCTTGCCTTTCGATTCCTCGGGCACGCCGTCGGACCCATCATCTGGGTCCCGGTGTACCTCGATCACCATCGCTTGGCGTTCATCGGCGCCGGCGCACTCGGCATCGTCAGTTTCGTCGGCTTCGCTCTCGTCTCCGCCCGACCCGAGCGCGCCGACCTCCCGACGCTCCAGAGTCAGCCCAGCAGCTGATCGATCACCGGCCTGAAGGCCTGCACCCAGGTATCGTATCCGGCGTCGTTCGGGTGGAAGCCGTCGGGCGCGGTCTTGCCCCGCCAACCCGACATCGCTGCCGACACATCGGCCAACGCCAGGCCACGGTTCGCCGCTTCCCCACGGACGACGCCGCTGAGGCGCCGGGCCATCACCGATCCCTGATCGGGGAGGGTCGCGACGACCGCAACATCGGGCAGGGCGCCGATCAGATCGCGCATGTTCCTCGCCGGAGCGCCGAGGCTTGCGCCACGGAGGAGGTCGTTGCTTCCGACCGTGCACGTGACCACCGCAGGGGCGACACCGAGCCCGGCGAGGAGCGCCAACTGGCGGTCCAAGACGTCGGGGATCTTCGCTCCCGACTTCGAGAGATTGACCACGGCGAGCCGGTCGGCCAGATCCACGGCGAGGCGACCCACATACCCATGGTCGGGCGACGTCGCCCCAATGCCCTGGGCCAACGAATCGCCGAGGGCGACGAGCAACGGCCGACCCGATTCGAGCGCGACGAGGTTGCGGCGATGCCACTCAGCGGCGAAGGACTCGATCTGCTCACCGGTGCGCCGCACACCGGGAACGAAGTTGCCGAGCGTTCGCACGACGACGCCGGGGCGACTCGGTTCCGGTTCGGGCAGGCGGGCAGCGATGTCCATCCCACCAGTATCGGTCGCCCGGTGGTTCGGCTGAAGCATCAGGCCGATCACCGCACGACCACTACTTGACCTGCCCTCGCCCGGCACTGGTGCCCGACGGGAAGCTGAACGCAATGACGGCCGCGCTCAGGTAGTACATCCCGGTCACCCACCACCACGCCCAGCGAAACCCGCCGAGACCGGCGCTCGATGCGAGCAGCGTGATCACCACCGAGATGCCGAGCGCATAGAAGACCTGCTGTGTGGTGCGGATCGATGCATTCGCCGTGCCGAACTGCGCCGGATCGACGTCGCTGAGCCCCGCACTCGACCAGGTGGAGATCGACGTGCCGACACCGATGCCGAGCACGAGGCTGATCGGAACGTAACGGTCGAAGACATGGGGTTCGGCGTCGAGCAGCAGCTGGAACAGCAAGAACGCCGTCCCGCACAACAGCGAGCCGGTCATCAGGATCCACCGGTGGCCGATCCGATCAGCCATTCGCCCGGCGATCGGCGACAGGATCGCCGAGGTTCCGGCCGAGAACACCAGCGCCTTGCCCGTCGTCGTGATCGACTGGTCCCACAGGTCCTGGAGGAGCAGCGAATTCACCAAGAAGCCGGAGGTGAACGCCATCGAGTAGAACGCAAGCCCGGCATTGGTGCTCGAGAACGATCGCTTCTGGAAGAGATCGAGTTCGATGAGCGGTTCGGGATGCCGCTGCGATCGACGGATCAACACCGGAACGAGGACCATGCCGACGAAGAACATGCCGAGCACCCGGCCGTCGGCGATGCCACGGGTCTCGCTGTCCACGATGGCGAACATGATGAGGAACACCGCTGACGTCCCGATGAGCACGCCGAGCAGATCGATCTTGCCGGTGGCGGCCGGGTTCTTCGATTCGCGCAGCAGGCCCGGACTCAGAGCGAGCACGAGCAGGCACAACGGCACGTTGATCCAGAAGATGCCTCGCCATGACCAGACGTCGATGATGAACGACCCGACCGCCGGCCCGAAGACACCGCCGAGCCCGGCGGTCGCTCCGGTGATCCCGATCGCCATGCTCCGCTTCGACACCGGGAACTCGGGGAGAACGACGGCGATGGCGGTCGGCGACACGATCGCTCCACCGATCGCCTGCACGACCCGTGCGAAGATCAGCACGTCGGTGTTCGGCGCCAACCCGCACAGCAGCGAGCCCAATCCGAAGATCGCGACGCCCGGCATGAACATCTTCTTGCGACCCAGGCTGTCGGCCAGGCGGCCACTGAGCATGAGCAAGGCGGCAACCGTGATGTTGTACCCCGAGAGGATCCAGCCGAGCTTGGTCTCCGAGACGTCGAAGTCTCGACCGATCGAGGGGAAGGCGACGTTGACGGCGGAGACGTCGACCACCACGAGGAAGAACACCAGTGTTGCGATGACGAGCGCCAGCCACGCCTCTCTCGGGATCTCATCAGTGGGGGCAGACGTGATGGTGGCGTTCGTCACGCCGGGAGTTCTAGCGCATGCTCTCGGCGCGACGACAACTGGCGCTCAACGATGTCCGGGCGACATGTAGAACCACACCGGATGTGGGGCTCCCTGCTCCTTGATGGCGGCACGGGCGGCCATGACGGTCTTTCCCGCTTCGGTCTGCTCGAAGAACCAGGCCTCGGCGGCCCGCCCATCGGGCGGCGGTCCGTCGACCAGTTCGAGGGCCGCCTCCTCGTAGTAGGTACGGATGTCGTGGCAGACGGCCGTGGTGTTGCCCCCGGGGATGCCCGCCTCCTTCCACGGCGCACCACCGGCGATGGCGTCGAACACGGCGAGCGCTGCCGGCACCTCGTCTGGCCCGACGATTCGCCCGACCGAGGTGACGCCCCGTCGTTCGAGGCTTCGATCGAAGGCCTTGCGCAGTCCATTGGCCTCATCGACTGCGGCGGGCAGATCGGGGTCGAACCGGGGCGGCAAGGTACAGGTGAGCGGTACCTCGTCGGCGGTGATGCTCACGGGGTGGTCGACCAGAACCGGCCCGACCGTTGCGTCGAGTAGGGCAAAGGCCTGCATCAGCACATCGGCCTGGAACTCGGGATCGGACGGTCGACCGAGGGGTCGGCCGAGCGGGAAGTCGCAGTAGAGGGCTCGAGGTGGCGCCATTCGTTCCGCAACGGACCGAGTGGAAGCCAAGACGATGGTGGCGATGCCGGCGGCTTCGAAGACGTGGGCGAGCGTACTCACGGTACGCGTGCACAGCGGTCAGACGGGAGTGAGCAGAACGACGTCGACGCCGTCCTTGGCCAGTTCACCTGCCGCCCGTGGACCGGAGTCGAGGCGAATGGTTGCCACGTCGTCGGGTTGGTTGCCGGCGAACGACGCATGCCTCGGCGCGACCGAACCGATGATTCCCTGTGCTGCGAGCTCTTCCAGACGATCGATCGGATAGACCACGTTGAGGTCGATGGCGACGCCGGTTCGGTCGAAGTTTGGGCTCCAATGCCCGAGCACGAGATCCCGGGCGTCGGAGGGAATCAGGCGGTAGCTCGTGTCGCCCGGCGAGAACCCTTCGTCACTCGAGCGGTGCAGTGCCGCCGAGGTGACGATCGCAACGGTCGACTCGGCGAGCGGCTTGGGCGTGACCCATGCGGTCGATTCGAAAGTCGGAACCGGTAGGACGCCACCGAGGCTCCGCATCTTCTCGTCGCCGGTGGCCGATTGATCGTTGGCGCTGGACATGGAACTCCCCATTGGTTCGACCGCTTCGATCGAGAACAGCACTCCCCGACGGTCGATGACAGCTTGGTGGAATGCGCCCAGCGAGGCAACTCCACCTCGTCTGGTGCGATGACGCTCGACCCGGCAGACTCACCGGATGGAATTCGACCTCGAACAGACCGACGCCCTCCTCTCGACCACGCGGGCCGTGCGGAAACGCCTCGACTTCGATCGTGAGGTGCCCGACGACGTGCTCCTCGAGTGCCTCCAGCTCGCCATCCAGGCCCCCACCGGTTCCAACCGACAGGGCTGGCGATGGATGGTCGTGCGTGATCCCGAGAAGAAAGAGGCGCTCGCCGACATCTACCGTCGGGTCGGCGGCGACTACCTGGCCGAAGCGGCCAAGAACGCCGACGCCGGCACCCAGACCGGGCGCGTCATGGACTCCGCCAACTTCCTCGCCGAGAACATGGGCCAGGTTCCCGTGATGGTCATCCCACTCATCATCGGGCGGCTCGAGGATTCGTCCACCAACTCCGCCGCCGGTCTCTTCGGCTCGATCATCCCGGCCATGTGGAGCTTCCAGCTGGCACTGCGCAGCCGCGGTCTCGGCAGCTGCTACACCACGCTCCACCTCGGGGCCGAAGCCGAAGCGGCCGAGCTGCTCGGTATCCCCGACCACATGAGCCAGGCGGGTTTGCTGCCGGTCGCCTACACCAAGGGCACCGATTTCAAGCCGGCCAAACGCTCGCCGGTCGAGGAGATCACCTACCTCGACACCTACAAGAACCCCATCCGCTGAGACTCACTGGTCACGTCGCCTTCGGTTTCGCCCCGAACCTGAGTCCCACGGCGACACCCCAACCCGTTCTCGAGAGCCAGAGCGACCGTTGTATCGCTCAGGCTCTCGAGAACGATGGGGAGTGGCGCAAGATCAGGCCGGCTTGCGGCCGAACGTGCGGGTGAGGGTTCCGGCGACGAACTCGACGTTCTCGACGTCGACGAATCCGGCGGCCTCGAAGTAGCCGATGCACTCGGCGTCGGAGTGTGCCCTTCCACCGCTGCCGTAGTTGAGCTCGGCCAGGCCCCACAGCGCCGCGTCGAGCGGACCCACCCCACTGGCATCGAGCGTCTCGCCGACCAGATGCATCTCACCTCCGGGTTCGAGCGCGTCGAAGGTCTTCGACACGACCCTGGCGATGTTCTCGGCGTTGTAGATCGGGAGGTTCGATGCCATCACGGCGACGTCGCACCCCAGCGGGAGCGGGTCGTTGATGAAGTCGCCACCGTGGGTCGACACCCGATCGGCAACGCCGTTGCGTTCGAGATACTCCTGCGTGACGACCGTGACCGGCGGGAGATCGAAGACGACCGCCTCGAGGCCCGTCGAACGTCTGCACCGCGTTGATCGAGTACGCGCCCGAACCGCCCCCGAGGTCGAGGAGCTTCTTGCGCCCGGAGAGATCGACCAGTCGGCAGAACCGGCGCCCGGCGCCCATGCCGATGCTGTAGGTGGCGGCGTGATAGCGGCGGGCCTGCTCGACCGTGAGGTCGTCGTACATCCCGAGTTCGCGTGGCGGGGTCGGATCGGTCAGACGCTCGGTCATCGAGAACCACTGCGGCACCTCGGGCCGGGTGAAGTTCATCCAGGCACCGGCGTACCGATCGGTCCCCTTGACCAGGAACTTCTGGCAGTCGGCGGCGTTCACGATGCGACGAGGCGACCCGCCGTCGGTGTCGGCATAGTCGAGGAGTCCCATCGCCAGCGCCACGGTGACCAGCCGCTCGGCGTTCAGTTCGCTCATTCCCGTAGCCGTCCGCAATGGCCGGAATCGAGTCGGCGCCGGCGGCGACGTGGGTGAACAAGTCGAGATCGATGGCGGCATAGAAGCACCGCCGACTGGGTGTAGGCCCGAGCGAGGTGCTGCAGTCGCGTGGAATCGACTCGTGGTTCGCTCACATCAATCCTGTTCTGTTCGGTAGTAGTCGGGTTTGCCGAGGGGCCAGTACTCGCCCCAGACGTGCTCGCCTCCGGTGACGTCGAGATGGGTGGCCGTCACGAAGGCTCCGCTCGGACCGGCAAGATAGACCGCAGCCTGAGCGATGTCCCAGACGTCGCCGAGGTGCCGCATCGGATTGTGGCCGAAGCTGGCCTTGGCCTCGGGCGGATAGTTCTTCAGCCCCTCGCTCGCGACCACGCCGACGCCGATCGAGTTGACCCGTATGTCGTACTGCGCCCATTCGACCGCGAGCGTCCTGGTGAGTGCAACACCGCCCGCTCGTGCGGCCGCGGTGTGCGGGATCCCGATGGATCCTCGCCCCTGGATGGTCGAGATGTTGATGATGTCGCCCGGTCGGCCCTTCTGCAGCCCAGCGGCGAGCTGATTCCTGCATCATGTACCAGGGTCCGTAGAGGTTGGTCTCGACCACGGCATTCCAACCCTTGGGCGTGATGTCGAACGCCGGTGCCGCGAACTGTCCCCCGGCGTTGTTGATCACGTGATCGAGTCGGCCGTTGGTCTCCCACGCCGCGTCGATGGTGGCGCGCACGGCATCGGGGTCGCGCACGGTCATGGGGATCGTCTGGCACCGAACGCCGATGGTGCCGAGGTCGGTGGCCAGCCGTTCGAGCGATGACTCGGTGCGTCCGGTTGCCACGATGGTGCGCGCCGAGACGGCCGAACAGCACCGCACATCGCCTGGCCGATACCGCCGGCCGCACCGGTGATCAACACCACCTCGTCGGTGAAGAGGCCATCGCGATACACGGTGTCGAGCGCACACAGTTCCTCGAAGGAATGACTGTGATACGGGTCGGCGTCTCGCCGCTTGCTCATGGTTTCAACTCCAGGTGGGATCGATCGGTCCGAGTGCCCCGCAGTCTCGCTCGATCACCTCCGCTGCGTCGAGACAGCGGTCTTCGCGCCAATGGCTCGAGTACAGCTGAACACCGACGGGCATTCCCTCATGGACTCCGGTGCTCATGGCGACGACCGGAAGCCCCAAGACGTTGGCCGGCACGACGAACCCGAGGAAGTCGTCGAGGATCGACAGCTCGTCCCCTTCGATGACGTCGGCACCGTGTTCGAACGGCCGCCGGGTCCAACCGGGACCCAACACCACGGGGAAGTCGGCGAACATCGCGGCCCACAGCCGCATCAGGCGGTGGCGTTCGATGAACATCAGTTGCGGCGAAAGGGTGTCGAAGTCACACGTGTCGACCAGCGTCTGTAGCACCCGAATCTCGTCGGTGCCCATGATCGGCGCCAGCAGCGGGATCGAGGCCGCGAAGTCGAAGCCGAGCAGATGGCGCCAGAGTTCCTGCGTTCGCTCGATCTCTGGCGGCTGGACCTCGGCGACCTCCCATCCCGCAGCAGCCAGTGCCGCTGCCGATCGGTCGATGGCCTCGAGCTGCGCAGGCTCGAGGTCGACGGTCGGCAGCGAGCGGACCACCCCGACACGACGCTCGTAGGCAGGGCCGGTGACGGAAACCGCTGCGCTGCGCACATCGAGCGGCGTCGGCGGCGCCAGGAGCTCCAACACGAGTCGGAGATCGGCGACCGAACGAGCGAGCGGCCCCTCGACCGACATGAGCTGGCCCGAGATGCCCGGATCGAGAGGAGGCAACGAAGGCGCCCGGCCAACACGCCCGTAGCCGGGCTTGAGTCCCATGATCCCGCAGCACAGCGCCGGATTGCGGATGGACCCGCCGATGTCGTTGCCGAGACCGAACGGTGCCATTCCCGAGCCGATGGCGGATCCCTCGCCACCACTGGAGCCGCCGGCGGTGAGGTCGTGGTGCCAGGGATTGCGAGTCAAGCCACGGAACGCGTTCTCGGTCGAGACCCGCAGACCGAGTTCGGGCATGTTGGTTCGACCGATGGGAATGGCGCCTGCTGCCCGCATCCGTTCGACCGTGATGGCGTCACGGCGCGGAAATGCCTCGGCGAAGGCAGCGACACCCTGTGTGGTGGCGAAGCCGGCCAGGTCGATGTTCTCCTTGATCGTGAACGGAACGCCGTGCAACGGCCCGATGCGCCGACCCGACCCTGCCCCCTTCCCGAAACCCGGATCGTCGTCGGCAGCGATGACGTCGTCGGCCGCATCGGCCGCGGCCTGGGCCGCCTCGGCCATTTCGACGGTGATCGCGTTCAGCCTGGGGTTGACCAGGGCGATGCGGTCGAGATGTTCATCGATGACCTCGCGGCTCTTGACCTGCTTCGTCTCGATCAGATGCGCGAGATCGGTGGCCGATCGCTGCCACAGCGCTCGCTCACCTGCCTTGCGCCCAACCGGCACACCATCATCGGTCGCTTCATCGATTCCCCCCATGCGCCGGAGGCTAGTGCAGCTCGTCGAGACCGTCCCAGAAACCGTCTCGTCGCCATCCACTAGGTTGCGCATCACACCACCTGATCGGGGAACGATGACCTACGCACCGCCAGACCGAGCATTCTTCGACGCCGACAGCCACATCATGGAGCTGCCCGACTTCTTGATCGACTACGCCGACGCATCGATCAAGGACCGCCTTCGTCCCGTGAGCTACTCCGCCTCGTTGGTCACCGATGAGGAGGTGGCCGACATCGTGGCAAACGGCAACCGTCACACGCCGGAACACGTCGAGGCCCAGATCGAGCTCGGTGACCGGCTGATCGCCGAGTCGAAAGAGATCCAGGCCCTCGGCGCGTTCGACCGAGCCGACCGTTCCACCGCGCTCGACATGCTCGGGTTCGCGAAACAACTCGTCTTCGCCACCCACTCGGTCGTCACGCCGTTCTCGGCGAGTCCGAAGGTCGACGACGAGCTCCGCTACGGCGCCACTCGGGCACACAACCGAGCGATGTCAGATTTCTGCGCCGAGGACGATCGGCTCATGGGCGTCGGTGTCGTTCCGCTCGACGACCCGACACAGGCGCTCGTCGAAGCACGGTGGGCCATTGACGCCGGTCTCGAGGCCATCTGGGTGCCGCACCATCCCGCAGGCGACCACTCGCCTGGCCATGTCGATCTCACCCCGTTCTGGCGACTGCTCGCCGAGTCGGGCACTCCGTTCGTCCTCCACGTCGGCGGCGCACCGCTCCAACTCGACCCAAGATGGGCCAGCACCGGGCGACCAGCGGCACGCGATTGGATGGGCGGCGGCGAAAACGTCCGCAGCAAGGACATGGCGGTGATGCACCACGGTCCCGAGACGTTCCTCTCGATGATGATGATGGATGGTGTGTTCGAACAGCATCCCGACCTCCGCGGCGCCAGCGTCGAGCTCGGCGCCGGTTGGGTGCCGGCAATGCTCGAACGGCTCGATTGGGTCGTTCGTTCGTGGCGCAAGGTCGATCAGTACCTGGCCGCGCTCGAACGAACGCCGACCGAGACGTTCCGCTCCCAGATGGGGTTCACCCCGTTCGTCTTCGAGAACGTCGGCATGTTGATCGACCAGTCGTACGACGACCTCTACCTGTTCTCGAGCGACTACCCCCACGTCGAGGGCGGCCGCGATCCGATCGGTCGATTCGAGAAGTCGCTCAGCGAGCACGGCGAAACGGCCAAAGCGAACTTCTACACAGAAAACTTCTGCAAGCTCTTTCCCGCTGCCCGAGCGGCCAGAACCGGGTTGGCGCACTCGGTCTGACACCAATGGTGCATCCAGATCTCGAGGTCGGGCGAAAGGTCCCGTGAAGAACACTTCGACCACACAACCTGGAGATTCAACATGACCAAGCTACGGGGCCTTCTCGCCCTCCTCTTCGCCTTCTCGCTCACCGCCGCTGCTTGCAGCTCCGATGACTCCGAGGGCGCCACCACCGACGAAACCGCCGCTGCCGAGACCAACGACGAGAGTACTGCGGTCGAAGAGACGGTCGAGACCGACGCCGCAGCGTCCGGGACCATCGTCGACATCGCCGTCGGCAACCCTGACTTCTCGATCCTCGTCTCTGCGCTGACCGAGGCCGACCTCGTCGACACGCTCAGCGGTGAAGGGCCATTCACGGTCTTCGCACCGACGAACGCTGCGTTCGAGCAGGCGCTGACCGACCTCGGCATCACCGCCGAGGAACTCCTCGCCCGTGACGACCTCGGCGCCATCCTGACCTACCACGTCGTCCCCGGCACGGTGCTCGCTGCTGACGTGGTGGGCCTCGACGGAACCTCGGTCGCCACCGTCAACACTGCCGAAGTGGCCATCTCGGTCGACGGCGACACCGTCATGATCAACGACGCCATCGTCACCACCACCGACATCGTCGCCAGCAATGGCGTCATCCACGTGATCGACAGCGTTCTTCTCCCAGGCTGATCGATCCCGGCGGTCGGGTCTTCGGACCCGACCGCCACCCTCGATCGCTCGGCTGCATTGGGTACGCCCCGGCGGTCCCTACACCAGCGATCGATCGAACTCCACCGGCGCCAAGGCGCCGATCGCCGGCCCGAGCAACGCCAACAAGCCGGCCCGGATCGGACCGCTCACCGAGTGAGCGTCCGTGAGATGTGACACGACGAGCTCCGGATACAGGCGGAGATTGCGGCGCAGGCCATCCGACAGCGACCGCAGGTACGGCTCCAACGCCCGTCCCGTCGACCCATCGATGATGATCCTGCTGGGATCGATCAACGAGCTGATCGCCACGATGGCCGCGATCACGTAATCGAGCGTGTCGTCCACGACCGCCATCGCCGCCGCATCGCCCCGCTCTGCTGCGTCGAGCACGGCAGCAACGCCTACCGCTTCTCTCACCGAGGCAGCAGGGTCGAAGTCAGGGTGCGACTGCCATCGGTCGACGATCCCCGCAGTGTTGATGAACCGTTCGAGCGGCCCCCGACCGCCGGCGCGGCGAGAGTAGAGCTTGTCGATGCTCGAGATCAGGAAACCGATCTCACCGGCTGCGCCATGGGCTCCACGCAGCAACGCTCCACCCGAAAAGCTCGCTGCTCCCACGCTCTCGCCGATCCAGAAAACAGAGAAGCTGTCGAGGCCTGCGGCCTGTCCCACCCAGTGGTGAGCGTACGCACCCAACGAGACGTCGTTCTCGACGATGAACACCACATCGGAGTCAGAGCCGAAGTGCTCCTCGAAGATCGGCCCGAGCGGCTCGTCGGTCCAGTCGAGGTTCGGCGCATCGAGCGCCAGCGCTCGGGCTGCGTCGACGATGCCCGGCACACCGATCGTGACGGCCCTGACCGGCAGACCCAATTCGGCCGCCAGTTCCTTGCTTTGCCCGAGCGCTGCCGAGCAACTCTGGCGTGCGATGTCGCGCAGCACGCTCTCGTCGGGGTCGATCGGACGGTGCTCGATCCGACCCACGATGGTCCCGCACGCATCGGCGACGACGCCGATGACGGCCTCCCCCTCGAAGCTGATGCCGAGCAGTGCGCCGTAGGCCGGGTTGTATTCCATGACTTCGCCGGGTCGACCACTACCCCCGTAGTCGATGCCACCGGCAACGACCTGTCCGCTACCGAGCAGATGCTGGATGATGCGCGTGATCGTGGGCGACGACAGCCCCGTGGCCCGGGTCAGATCTGCCCTGCTCATCGACCGATCGACGAGCGCAGCCAAGACCAACGATCGATTCTGTTCGGATACGTCGATCTGTGAGCGGGGTGCGATGGCCATGACTCCAAGCAGCTACTTGGGAGCGCCGCCGCGTCGATCGTACCAACATCCAACAGCGTTCAATAATTGACGTGTGGAGCCGCCGTGCGATCGGAAACGGCGTCCGGGCCGGGCGCGACGCGCTCGAGGTCAATCGTCGAAGACGATGACCGACCGCGCCTGTTCGCCGCCCCGCATCTTCGCGTAGCCGTCGTTCACCTGTTCCAGACTGATGCGCTCGGCGATCAACTCATCGAGCAGGAGTCGACCCTGCTGATACCTGTCGACCATCTGTGGGAAGTCGGCGGCGATGTTCGCCGAGCCCATGCGGACCCCTTGGAGCTTCTTGCCCGACAGGGCAAACCCGGCACCGGCAACCTCGACATTGGCACCGGCGGGGAGGATGCCGATCAGGTAGGCCCCACCACCGGTGGAGATCATGTCGAGCGCCTGTTGCGCCGTCGCCTTCAGCCCGATGGCCTCGAAGGCGTGGTCGACGCCGCGCCCGCCGGTCAACGCCTTCACCGCTTCGACCGGATCGCCGTCGGCGCCGTTCACCACGTGGGTTGCGCCAAAGCGCTGGGCCAGTTCGAGCTTGTTCGGCTGGAGATCGACGGCGATGATCTTGCCGGCACCCGCCATGGAGGCGCCTTGGATCACGTTGAGACCGATCCCTCCGCAGCCGATCACCACCACGGTCTCACCGGGGCGTATCCGCGCTTCGTTGATGGCCGCTCCGACACCGGTCACGACCGCACAACCGATCAGGGCGGCGCGATCGAGCGGCATGTCGGGGTCGATCACCACGACACCCGATCGGTGGAGCAGCATCTGCTCGGCAAACGCTCCGACCCCCGCCATCTGCATGACCGGGGTGCCGTCGATCGCGATTCTCGGGGAGTCAGCCGGCCGGGCACCGTAGTTCCGGCTCTCGCAGAGCCAGGTCTTGCCTCGAGCGCACCAGTGGCAAGTGCCACAGTGCTGGGTGAGGCAGCCGATCACGTGGTCACCGACCGCGACCCCGGCAACACCGGATCCGACGGCCTCGACGACTCCTGCCGCCTCGTGTCCGAGGACGGCAGGAAGCGGGTAGGGCAGGTCGCCGGTGATGATGTGGAGATCACTGTGGCAGAGTCCGGAGCCCACGACTCGCACCCGCACCTCGTCGGCGGCGGGGTCGTCGAGGGTGACCTGTTCGATCAGCATGTCTTCGCCCGGCGCTCGCAGAATGGCGGCGTTGATCATCGTTGGCATCGTTGGTGCTCCTCGTTCGGTTCGTCGGTCGGCGTGTTCAGACAGACCAGCCGCCATCATTGGCGACGAATTGTCCGGTCACGAATCGGTTGGTGCCGTCGAGGAAGGCGGCACACATCGCGGCGCACTCCTCGAGTGTGCCCAGGCGCCCCATCGGCACTTGGCGCTCGACCTTTGCTCGAACGTCGGGATCCGTGGCCCCGGACGCCTCCAGAAAGGCGGGGAAGTCCATGAAGTTGGTACCGAGCGCATTGATCTGCACGCCGGTGGCGGCCAGCTCGGCGGCGACGTTGCGAACGAGGTGGTTGGCGCCGGCGCGCACCGACGAATACAGCGGCGCTCCCGGTGTCGTGCGAGCGCCGCTGGCGCTCGTCAGCATCAGGACCTGACCCTCTCCGCGTTCGACCATGGGCGTCGTCACCGCACGGAGAAAGTGGTAGGGAGCCTCGAGGCAACCAGAGACCGCTCGTGCGAGGTCGGCGGCGGACGAGTTGACGAAGCGGCCGATCACGATGGCGCCGGTGAAGGCCGTTGCCGAATCGACGTGGCCGAACCGATCGAGCGCTGCAGTGACGAGACGCTCTGAGCTCGTTGGATCGATGAGATCGCCCACCCCGGTGACGACCTCGATCGCAGCGCCTCTGGCTTCGAGCTCGTCGACCAGTCCGGGAGCGGGATCGCCGATCACGAGATCGTGATCTCGGTCGGCAAGCACACGAGCCAGGTCGGGTCCGAGGTACGCACTCGCGTTGGCGATCAGGGCGACTCGGCGGCTCATGACCAGACCTCACCACATCTGGTCGTTCGTGTCGATCTGAAATCACATGATGTCAACACAATAGACATCTTTTGATAGGTCTTTTTGATTGTGAATTATTGAACGTACTTGTATGGTGACCCCGATGATTTGGCTGCTGCTCGCCCTTCATGTCCTCGCCATCCCGGCCATCGCGCTGACCACCGACCGCTTCGGCCGAGTCGGTCTGCTCCTCGGCGCCGTCCCCACCGCAGCGGCAGCGATCTGGGCGGCGATCCGCCTCGGGGCGACACCCGACACCGTGGCAGTCGAGTGGGTCAACGGTCTGGATCTGTCGTTCACCTTCCAGATCGGACCGGTCGGCCGTCTGATGACCCTCCTGGTCGGAGGGATCGGCGCGCTCGTCTTCCTGTATGCCTACGGCTACTTCTCCGACACCTCGAAGCACCTCGGGCGGTTCGGCGCCACGCTGATGGCCTTCGCGACCTCGATGCTCGGGCTCGTCTGGGCCGACTCGGTGTGGACGCTCTTCATCTTCTGGGAGTTCACCTCCATCACGTCGTTCCTCCTCGTCGGATTCAAGAACACCGATCCGGGCACCCGCAATGCGGCGCGGCGGGCCCTCGTGATCACCGTCTCGGGTGGACTGGCCCTGTTGGCCGGACTCGTCGTGCTGGTCGATCAGACCGGCACGGCGCGTCTCAGCGACATGGGGGTGCTCATCAAAGACGGCGCCGTGCTCTCGCCCACCGCGGCGTCGGTCGCCGCCGCACTGATCATCCTCGCCGCCGCCACGAAGTCGGCGCAGTTCCCCTTCCACGTGTGGCTACCGGGCGCGATGGCGGCACCGACACCGGTGAGCGCCTACCTCCACTCCGCCACGATGGTGAAGGCCGGTGTGCTGGTGATGGCACTCACCTCACCGATCCTGTCCGACGCCGGCTGGTGGAAGCCGCTCGGTCTGACCTTCGGCGCAGCATCGATGATCTGGGGGGCGATCGGAGCGCTGCGGCACCACGATGCCAAGCTGATCCTGGCGTGGGGCACCGTCTCGCAACTCGGCCTCCTGATCTCGCTGCTCTCGCTGGGCACCGCCAAGGCGACGTTCGCGGCGATCTCCATCCTCTTCGCCCATGCCATCTTCAAGGCGGCGCTCTTCATGGTCGTCGGCGAGATCGACGTCCGCACCGGCACTCGCAACATCAACGAACTGAGCGGGCTCGCCCGATCCATGCCGATCGCCTTCGCCGTGTCCGTCGCCTCCGGTGCCTCGATGGCCGGCGTGCCGCCGCTGCTCGGCTTCACCGCCAAAGAAGCGGCGGTCGAGGCAGTCCTGACCCTCAGCGGGTCCGAGAGGCTCCTCGTCGGCGCCATCATCATCGGCGGTTCGGTCCTCACGGTGGCCTACACGCTGCGCTTCCTCCTGACGGTCTTCGGACCGTTCACCGGCCGTGATGATGCCCTTCCCGTGGCAACGGCGACGCCGGCGACCGAGGTCTCCCCGGCACGTTGGGCGATGAGCACCCCCTCGGCGCTCCTGGGCGTCATCAGTCTCGCCGGTTTCGTCTTCCTCGGATCCGCGAACGACATCGTCCGCCCGGCCGCCATCCACCTCGACGCCAAGGCCGAGGTCTACGAGCTCCTTCGCTGGCCAGGGCTGACCCTTGGACTCGGGATCTCCGCCGGCATCGTGGCCGGTGGGGCCGTGGTCGGCCTGTGGTCGGCCAAGCGCTCGAGCATGGTGCCGCGACCGCTCGGGGCCGAGGCCGTCGACGTCGGAATCGACGAGATCATCTCCGAAGCCCGCCGGTTCACCAGCCGAGTACAACATGGCTCGTTGCCGGTGTACGTCGCCACCATGGCGACCATCGCGGCCCTCGCCACCACGCCGTTCCTCTGGTCGATCGAACCCGACGCCCTTCGTTGGTGGGATCGCCCCATGCAGGGCTTCCTCGCCGTCGCCGTCGTCGGCACGGCCATCAGCACCTTGCTCGTCACCTCACGCCTCGGAGCCGCACTCGCCCTCGGCAGCGTCGGCATCGCCGTCACGGGACTCTTCGTCGTGCACGGCGCACCCGACCTCGCCCTCACACAGTTGCTGGTCGAGACGGTGATCGTCGTCGGCTTCGTCATCGGGTTGGGACACCTCAAGCGAGACTTCCCACCCGTCGGGCAGATCTGGAAGACCACGCGGATCATCGTGTCCGGCCTCGTCGGCCTGGGCGTCGCTGCAGCACTGGCGTCGGCCGCCGCCGCCCCGTCAGGCAGCCCGCCGACGGCCGAACTCACCGAAGGTGCCGTCGACGAAGGTGGCGGCAACAACATCGTGAACGTGGTACTCACCGATCTCCGTGCACTCGACACCATCGGCGAGATCGTGGTCCTCGCCGTGGTCGCCGTCGGCGTGCTCTCGCTGGCTCGCTCAGCCCAACCTGACGACGAGGGAGACCTGGCATGATCGCCACCCGATCACCGATCGTCCGGCTCGGCATCCGTGCCGCAACACCCCTTGCTCTCATCACCGCAGCGTTCCTGTTCTTCGCCGGCCACAATCGACCGGGCGGTGGCTTCGCCGCTGGGCTCCTCCTGGGCGCCGTCGTCTCGCTCCGCACGGTCGCCGGCCTCCAGCGGCCCGCCAGTGCCGGGCGACTCCTCGCTGCCGGCATCCTGATTGCGGGCGTGGTCTCGGTCGCCCCGATCCTGTTCGGCAACGTGCTCCTCGACCAGGTCGTGGTGAAGACCGACGTGCCTGTACTCGGCACCATCAAATCGGGCTCGGCCGCCGTCTTCGATCTGGGTGTCACCTTGATCGTCGTCGGATTGGTCATCGCCGTCCTCGAAGGTCTCGGCGCCACCGACCTCGCTCGACGACCGGGCGAGCAAAACACCTCCGTCCATCGACCGGGCCATCCCGAGGCCGAGGTCCCGGGCAAACCGACGCCGACGCATCCAACGAAAGCAGATCCCGTATGAGCGGTGCCCTCATCTTCGCCGTTGCCGGGCTGTCGGCCATCGGCACCTACCTGATCACGTCGCGCTCGCTCAGCCGCATCGTGCTGGGATTCGCGCTCTTCGGTCATGCCACCGTGCTCGCCCTGTTGGCGGCCGGCGGCCCAGCCGGCAACGCGCCGCTGGCCGACCAAACGTCGGCGGACGACGCAGCGAACCCGCTCCCCCAGGCCCTCGCGCTCACCGCCATCGTGATCTCCTTCGGTCTCACCCTCTTCCTCCTCGCCCTCGCTCGACGTCAACATCAGCTCACCGGCGATGACCTCGTGGAAGACGATCTCGAAGATCGCCGGATCGCCGCGGAGGCCGATGCCGCCGATGCTCGTGAGGCGGCCGAGCGCCGAGCGGCCGAACGAGCCGAGGTCAATCTCGGGCCGGAGGTGTGGTGATGACCACGATCATGTCGCTGCTGATCATCGGTCCTCTCCTGAGCGCCGGTATCGGGATCGGAGCCCGCCAGCGCGACGCACTGCGCGACGGGGTCACGCTCCTCACGTTGATCGCCACGGCCACCGGCGCTGCGGTGCTCGCCTTCGACGTCGCCCGCAACGGAACCCACGTGCTCCGGGTGGGCGGCTGGCGACCCGATCTCGGCATCGTGCTCGTCGCCGACACCTTCGCGGTGCTCGTACTGCTCGTTGCGCTCTGCACCATCCTGGTCGTCGAGCTGTTCGCCATCGGTCAGCGGCGAACCGTCGCCGGAGCCGATCCGAGCATCGTCAGCCCCATCCTGTTGGTCCTCACCTCGGGCGTGGCCCTCTCGATCCTGACCGGCGACCTGTTCACGCTGTTCGTCGCCTTCGAACTCATCCTCGTGTCCAGCTACGTGCTGCTCACCCATCAGGGTCAGCGAAGCCAGATCCACTCGGGCATGACCTACGTCGTCATCAACCTGCTCGCTTCGACCCTGTTCCTGTTCGGCCTGGCCTTCGTCTACGCCGCAACCGGAACCGTGAACATCGCGCTGCTCGCCGAGCGCATTCCCGAGCTCGCCGACGCAACCCGTTACGGCATCGGGCTCTGGTTCCTCGTGGTCTTCGGCACCAAGGCGGCGATGTTCCCGCTCTTTTCATGGCTGCCCGATTCCTATCCGACGGCGCCGACCACGATCACCGCCATCTTCGCCGGCCTGCTGAGCAAGATCGGCGTCTACGTGATGATCCGCTTCCAGGTGCTCACAGGCATGAACGAACTCGGAACGATCATCCTCGTCCTCGCCGGGGCCACCATGGTGGTGGGTGTGATCGGGGCACTGGCCCAGGACGACGTCAAGCGCATTCTCTCCTTCCACGTCGTCAGCCAGATCGGATACATGCTGATGGGTCTGGGGCTGTTCTCCGTCGCAGGGATCGCCGGGGCGATCCTCTTCCTGATCCACCACATGCCGGTGAAGACCGTGCTCTTCCTCGTCGGCGGCCTCATCGAGGACGATCAGGGAACCAGTTCCCTCAAGCGCGTGAGCGGCCTCGCCGCCCGTCGGCCCTTCCTCGCCGTGCTCTTCGCCATCCCGGCGATGAATCTCGCCGGGCTTCCCCCGCTCTCCGGATTCGTTGCCAAGCTCTCGTTGGTCGATGCCGGCATCGACGGCCAATCGGTGGCGATCGTCATCGTCTCGCTCATGGTCAGCGTGTTCACCTTGCTCTCGATGTCGAAGATCTGGCTCGGCGTCTTCTGGGGTACACCGACCGAGCCGAGCGCCGCCTCGTTGGTCCATCCGAGTTCGCCGGGCTCCCGGCGAATGATGACCGCAGCCACCTCCCTCGCCATCATCGGCACGCTCGGCATCGCCCTCTTCGCCGGGACGCTCTTCGACCTCAGCGAAGAGGCCGCCACCGATCTCCTTCTCCGGACCCCCTACATCGAAGCAGTGTGGCCATGACCTCACCATCGAAGCAGAACCGATTCTCGCCCAGCGGCACGCTCTCACCCCGGCGCCTCCTCACGATCGCTGCGTTGACCGGCGCCTGGTGTGCGCTGTGGGGATCGATCAGCGCCGCCAACGTCCTGTCGGGTCTCTTGGTGTCGGCCATCGTGATTCGACCGTCGATCGGTCCCCCCGGCATCGGCACCGTCCGCCCGGTGGCACTCCTGCGACTGATCGCCGTCGTGTTCGTCGACCTCGTGAAGTCGACCTTCACGGTCGCCTGGGAGGTGTTGACACCCACCGATCACACCGAGGAGTCGATCATCGAGGTGCCGCTCCCGAACGAGGCCCGATCTCACCTGCTTCTCCTGGTCATCGCCATCACCCTGACGCCGGGAACGGCTGTCGTCGATGCCGACCCCGATACCGGCACCCTCTACCTGCATCTGCTCCACGATGAGCGCCGGGCCGAAACGGTCGCGAACGTCGCCCGTCTGGCCGACCTCGTCGAGGCGGCTCTCCCCCTCTCCTCGGCCACAACACCCACGATTTCGGAGGTCGCCTCATGACCGCACTGGAACTGCTCGTCTTCGGCGCACTCGGCGGATGCTCCACCGCCGGTGCGATTCGCATCGCGCTCGGGCCCTCGCTCGCCGACCGAGTCGCCGCCCTCGACGTGATGCTGGTTGCCCTGATGGCCGGCGTCGCCGCCGACGCCGGCTTCCGCGACGACCCAACGAACCTCGACCTCATCGTGGTGATCGCCATCGTGGGGTTCACCGCCACCGTCGCCGCAGGCCGCTACATCGAACACGAGGCCAGCGCCGTCGGCACCAGCGACGTCACCCTGCCCGATCCCCTGATGGACCTCCCAGGTCCGCGTCGGACAGGAGAGCAGTCATGAACCCCGTCGGCGGCGTCTTCATGGTGCTCGGCTCGCTCCTTGCCCTGCTCGCCGGCATCGGGCTGCTCCGTTTCTCCACCCCGTATGCCCGCTTCCACTCCGCTGGCAAGGCCAGCCCCGTCGCCTTCCTCCTCATCGCCGTCGGTGCGACGACCAATCTCGGTTGGAGCGGAGCCTGGCTGCTGCTCGTTGCCAGTGCGGCCATGGTGCTCACCCTGCCGGTCGGCGTGCACCTGCTGTTTCGGGCAACGCATCGAACCACCCCGTCGGACCACATGACCCACGATGACCTGATCGGAGCAGAAGCATTCGCCGCCGATCGCCGGAGCGAGTCGGCCGACTCCGGAGACGAGGACTGACATGGCCGAGAGCGAGACGCAACCGCAACAGACCCACCAGAATGCCTATGATCGAGCAATGGCGTCGCTCGACCTCGAGACTCCCAAGCATGGTTGGACCTTCCTCACCAATCACGCGCACGTGCTGATCGCCATCAGTCGCAACGGTGAACTGCGCCAGCGCGACATCTCCCAGGTGGTGGGCATCACCCAAGGAGCGGTCCAGCGAATCCTCGACGACCTGGAGGAAGGCGGCTACATCCATCGCGAACGGGTCGGTCGCCGCAACCGCTACGAGATCGTTTCCGGCATCCCGCTGCGCCATCCGCTCGAAGAGAACCACACGATCGACGAGCTGCTCAGCACCTTGGAAGACTGAGTATCCGACCATCGTGCCTCTCCCCACGGTGCGTTCGATGCCAACGCGTTCGGGCACCGGTGTCACCGTGGCCGTCCTCGCCATACTGCTGATCGTCGGCTGTACCGACGACGATCCAACGACGGCCGCCGCCCTCTCGCCACCCACGACGGCGTCATCGGTGGCGACACCGCCGGCCACGGCAGCTCCGGATGCACCGTCGAGTACCGCACCGATGCCGATCACGAGCCCACTGCGTCGATCGCTGACACCGCTCGCTCTCGACCCCGTTCGATTCAGCTCGTCGGTCGAGCAACTCGACCGCGTCGTGAGCGACCGCATCATCGGTTCGAGCTGGCGTGAGGGATGCCCGCTTCCGGTCGAGAGCCTTCGGTACCTGGAAGTCACGCACCACACGTACGACGGCGGTACCGCCATCGGCGAGCTGGTGGTCGACGCGGCCGTGGCCGACGACGTCGTGGCGATCTTCGCTCAACTGTACGAGAGCGAGTTCCCCATCGAGTCGATGCGCCTGGTCGATGACTTCGGCGCCGACGACCTTCGCTCGATGCGAGCGAACAACACCTCGGCCTTCAATTGTCGGTTCGTGGCCGCGACCTCGAACTGGTCCTGGCATGCCTACGGTCGCGCCATCGACATCAACCCACTCGTCAATCCCTACGTCACCGCCAGCGGTGTCGAGCCGCCCGAAGGTGCCGCCTACGCCGACCGATCGCGGCGCTCGATCGGAATGATCCACGCCGATGACGCCGTCACCGACGCCTTCGCCGCTCGCGGATGGGAGTGGGGCGGCATGTGGCGATCGGGCCAGGACTACCAGCATTTCGCTCGAGCGAGCGGATGACATGAGACCCACGATCACGGTGTGTCGGCGCAATGCGAGGTCCGCCGTCGTCCTTGCCATCCTCACGGCTTCGCTCGCTTCGAGCTGCTCGCCCGGGCCGACCGATCCGTCGGTCGACGCCGTCTCGGCGACGACGACAATTCCGACGAGCCCGACGAGTGACACCGCGCCGGCGACGGGAAGCGAAACGGCGACGGTCCTCCAGGTGGTCGATGGCGACACCATCGTCATCTCGATCGGCGGAATCGAGGAACGTGTACGCCTCATCGGGATCGATACGCCGGAGATCGGCGACTGTCTCTACGACGAGGCCAAGCAATCGCTGATCGCCCTCGTCGGATCACGAGAGGTCCGGCTTGTCATGGATACCACCGACCGGGATCGCTTCGACCGCCTGCTCCGCTACGTGTGGGTCGACGACGTCTTCGTCAACGAGGCACAGGTGGGCAGCGGCCTTGCCGTCGCTCGCCGCTACCCGCCTGACACCGCCGAGGCCGACCGGCTCGAAGCCGTCGAGGCCGCGGCCAAGGAAGCCGGAATCGGACGATGGGCTCCCGAAGTGTGCGGCGAACTCGCGACGAGCATCGACGGATCGCCCAGCGCTCTGCGAATCGACCATGTCGAGTACGACGCTCCCGGAGACGACTCGCTCGCCTTGAACGGTGAGTGGGTGCGCATCGTCAACGACGGCGATGCACCCGTGCAGCTCGAGGGCTGGCAGCTCCGCGATGACTCGTCCACACACCGCTACACCGTTCCGCCGCTCGAGCTCGCACCACGAGCGACCGTCACCATCTACTCGGGCTGTGGAAACGACACCACCAGCGAGCTCTTCTGGTGCAATCGGGGCTCGGCCATCTGGAACAACAGCGGCGACACCGCGTACCTGATCGATCCATCCGGCAACACCCTCACCTCCTTCGGCTACTGATGCACATCGTTCTCGTCCATCCCGAGATCGCACCGAACACCGGCAACATCATCCGGCTCTGCGCCAACGCGGGACTGTCGCTCCACCTCATCGAACCCCTCGGCTTCTCGCTCGATGATCGACTGCTCCGCCGAGCGGGCCTCGACTACCACGAGCTCGCAGCGATCACGGTGCATGCCGATCTCGACACCGTGCGTGCCCAGACCCCCGGTCGATGGTTCGCCTTCTCGTCGAGCGGCACCAGGCGCCACAGCGACGTGCGCTATCGCCCCGACGATGTCTTGCTCTTCGGGGCCGAGCGCGCCGGTCTGCCCGGCGCTCTGCTCGAATCGGCGATGATCGATCAGGTCCTGACGATTCCGATGATGCCGGACAATCGCAGCTTGAATCTTGCCAACGCCGTGGCGATCGTTGCCTACGAGGCGTGGCGTCAGAACGACTTCGCCGGGGCGCACGATCCATCCGGCCACCGGGCGCCCCCATCGGGACTCACCTCTGAGACGCCGGCAGCGTCACCCTTCGATCCCTGATCGTGAGACCCAGATCGCCACCGGCCCCGGAGACCGTGGTCGGCGAGCTGCGCCTCCAACGCCGATGAGCATCGGGCGCTTCGACGATCAGCGGTCCTTCGAACCGAGAATGCCCCTCGACTCGAACTGGTCGATCTCGTCATCGCCGTAGCCGGCGGCCGACAAGACCGCTCGATTGTGTTCGCCGAGGTTGGGAGCGACCACATCCTCGGCCATGGCCCGAGGCGCCCTGTCTCCGGTGAAGAGCAGTGGGAAGCCCGGCGTGTCGACCGAGCCCAGTCGGGGATCGACGACCGTTCGCATCGTTCCACGATCACGCAGGTGCTCGCTGGCCGCGAGATCGGCGGGGCTGTTCACCCTGCTGTTGGGCACTCGATGCTCGTCGAGCACCGCCAAGGCAGCCTCATCGGTGGGGAACCCGACGAGCCACGACTCGATCGCCTCGGTCAGGGCCTCGCGGTTCGCCAGCCGGTTCTCGTTGTTGTCGAAGCGCGGATCGACCGCCAGTTCTGGCTGCCCCATGGCCTCCCAGAGATTGCCCAGCTGCCCCTGGGTGCAGAAGATCACGATCCAACCATCGGGGCCGCGGTACACCCCACCGGGCTGTGCCGGCTGGTAGAAGCGCCCCTGACGCATGGGCTCATAGGCGCCATCGGTGATCGACGGTGCGTACACCGCGGTTTCGTGCATGTGGACCAGTGCATCGACCATCGAGATGTCGAGGTGCGTTCCTCTCCCCGTGCGCTCTCGACGGAACAGCGCGTGGCCGATGGCCGCGAAGGCGTGGACCCCGGCATTCGAATCGGCGAGCCCGATACCGACGAACAGCGGTGGGCCGTCGGTCTCGCCGGTCATGTGCATGATGCCCGAGTAGGCCTGAGCGATGAAGTCGAAGGCCGGTCTGGAGGCGAGTGGACCGGTCTGGCCGAATCCGGAGATCGACACCATGATCAGCTCGGGATGATCGGCACTCAGTTCCTCGAACGACAGCCCCTTGCGTGCCATCACGCCGGGGCTGAAATTCTCCACCACGATGTCGGCCTTTGCGATCAGCCGTCGAACGATCTCGATCCCCTCGGCGGTGCCGAGGTCGACACACACCGACTGTTTGCCACGGTTCTGCTGGACGTGGAAACCAGCGCGCTGATTCTTGCGCGGCGCAAAAGAACGGCCCGGGTCGCCATAGGGGGGCACTTCGATCTTGATGACCTCGGCTCCCAACTCGACCAACATCCGCGTGCACGTCGGGCCGGCGAGATACTGCGACAGATCGATGACGACGATGCCGTCGAGCACCGGTGCTTCGGGATCACGCAACGCTTCAGTCGGCTCGTTCGCTGATGATTCGTTCTCTGGTGCCATGCACATTGGCTACGCCATCGCCGCAGTCGGCGCCAGTCTCCTCGACGAGATCGCCGAGGGTGTCGGCCTGCTACCGCTCGAACACCGGTCACATCTTCGAAAGACGTGCCGATGGGAGTCAGGAACGAGCGAATCACGACTCCAAGGTGCTTGCAGTGAACCCAATTCCGACGACCTGGACCGATGGCTATGGCAGGGTGCATGCCGGACCGCCGCCGAAGGGCTACTGGATTGCCAGCGACGATCGTTGGTACGCGCCCGAACTGCACCCTGACTCCGTGCCGACAGCGGCAGATCCCGCAGCGGACGATGACCTCGGTCCGGTCGCCGATCCCGACCACGACGTGCCGATGGGTGGTGACGCTGCCGACTCGACCCCGTACGTCGGCGCCTTCGACCTGGTACCGGGCGAAGAGATCGGCCAGATGAGCGATCCGCTGGAGCAGTCCGGGGCCGCGGCTTCGTTCGAGGACGCTGCGCCGTTCCAGGATGCTGTCCCGTTCGAGGAGTCGGCCGCGTTCGGGGATGCTGGATCGGCGGAGCCCGTCCTCGACGCCGATCCCGTCGATGATGGTTCGGTCGGCACCCAACCCCAGCCGTGGCAGATGCCCTCGCTCGATGGCGTGATGAGCCACCCATCGCCCGACACGCCAACGACGCTCCCCGACACGCCCCCGCCACTCCATGACACGCCGCCATCGCTCGATGACACGCCACCATCGCTCGATGACGACGGCTCGGCACCGAACAAGCGGACCTTGCTGACGGCGATCGTCGGCGTCCTCGCGGTCTTGGGCCTGGCTGCTGCTGGGTTCCTGATGACACAGCAGGGTGACGACACCTCATCGGTCATCTCCGGCGAGGACGCAGCCGACTCGAGCCGCACCTCCTCGCTCACGAGTGAGACCCCCGCTCCGATCGACGGCGCGACGACGACCTCGGCGATCGCGAACGACGACGCTCCCGCTGCCGACACCTCCGCTGCCGACACCCCCGCTGCCGACACACCGGCGCCGAGCGATGTCGGTGCCAACCCAGGAGCCGTCCAGCCTGCGGCATCGAACGACGGCAGCCTCGAGGGCATCGAGAGCTGTTCGCGCATCGACAGCGAAACGCTCGAGATCTCGATGGTCAACGTCACCGACGCGACGGCGTCGTATCTGCTCACCGTCGTCTACCTCGACGAAACCGGCGCTCGGGTCGGCGATGACAACGTGTACGTGAGCAGCCTTCGACCGGGCGAGCGTACCGTCGAGCGGTCGTATGTCTTCAGCGACGCCGGGATCGGGTGCGACGTGATCGCCGCCGACCGCTACGACCGCAACGGAGTCGAGGGTCTCGCCGACATCTCGTCCTGCACGATCCGTGAACCCAACAGCTACGGCTTCATCGAAGCCGACCTGACCGCGACCAACAGTGGACCGAGCGATGTCGACTACACCGTCGAGGTCGCCCTGGTCGATACCGACGACGTTCGCCGTGGTTACGGCACGGCCTACATCGACCGGGCACCGGTCGGCGCCACGGCTTCGGGGGAGGTCTACACCACGGTCGAGTACGACGAGACCTTGCGCTGCGATGTCGTGGCAGTGACCAGGTTCGAGTCGACCCAATAGCAGCCCGACGATCGGGCGACGTCGTCCGGCGGACGAGCGAAGCTCACCTCGACCACGTCATCAGCTCGCCGGTTCCGGCCGTCATCAGGGTGCCCGGCATCACTCGCAGCCTGGCCGGCATCAGCCGCAGGACTCCGAACGCTTCGGCCTCGGCGCTGGTCCAATCCGGAATCAGGCGTGGGTCATAGCCGACCGGTGCCGGACCCTTGACAAAGCGATCCCAGCCCGCCTGAACGGCATCACCGGTCTCCCATGCCGTCTCGCAATCGGCCGTGCACGTGTCCTGCGTTGCATCCCAGTAGGTCAACGAGATCGCCGGCTGGTGCTCGAGATGCTTCGCCTTCGGGGAGTTCGGGGAGGTGGCGATCCATCCGGTCAGCACACCGTCGCTCCACTCCCAGATCGGATGGAGCACGCGGGTGCGGGGTCGTCCGGCCGAGTCGACGGTGGCGACCGTGCACCACACGATCCGGTGCGCCATCGCCACGAATGCCGGAGCGATCGATGCGAGCTCGGTCATGGTGCCATCTTCTCCCTCGACGGTGCGGTTGGCAGATGATAGATCGACCGAGGGGACCGCCACGTCTCGACGGTGATCGAGCGACTGTTCGATCTGGCCGACCGATGGTGACTAGGGTTCGCACGGGGCATCGAACCCGGTGCTGCACAGGGAGACAGACATGCACGATCTGGTTGTTCGTAACGGCAGAGTCATCGATGGCACCGGTGCCGACCCCATCGAAGGCATCGACATCGCGATCGACGGCGACACGATCGTCGGCATCGGAGCCGACCTCGGACCAGGTCGTCGAGAGATCGACGCCGCCGGGCTGCTCGTGACCCCCGGCTTCGTCGACATCCACACGCACTACGACGGCCAGGCCACCTGGGACCCCTACCTCGAACCCTCCACGCCACACGGCGTCACCACCGTCGTCATGGGCAACTGCGGGGTCGGCTTCGCTCCGGCGAAGCCGACCGACCATGAACAGCTGATCGAGCTGATGGAGGGGGTCGAGGACATCCCCGGTGCAGCATTGAGCGAGGGGTTGCCCTGGGATTGGGAGAGCTTCCCCGAGTATCTCGACGCACTCGATCGTCGAACGTTCGCTGCCGACGTGGCGGCCCTGATCGCGCACGGACCGCTTCGGGTCTACGTGATGGGCCAGCGAGGCGCCGACAACGAGCCGGCGAGCTCCGATGACATCGCCGCCATGGCATCGCTCGTCCACGAGGCCATCGAAGCGGGCGCCATGGGCTTCTCGACCAGTCGCACCATCGGCCATCGTGCCATGAGCGGTGAGCCCGTGCCCGGCACCTTCGCCGCCGAAGACGAGCTGTTCGCCATCGGTCGAGCGCTCAAGCGTGCCGGTCGCGGCGTGTTCGAAGTGGCGCCGGCCGGGCTCGCCGGTGAAGACCTCGTTGCCCCGAAACGAGAGATGGACTGGATGATCCGACTGGCCGAGGAGATCGAGCGGCCCGTCACCTGGCTGATGCTGCAGAATCTCGTCGAGCCCGATGAGTGGCAGACCTTCATGGCGCTCTCGGCGCAAGCACAGGCCGACGGCCACCAGGTCATCCCCCAGGTCGCCGGTCGACCCTTCGGCGTGCTCCTCGGTCTGTCCATCCGCCACCGATTCGTCGACCTGCCGAGCTTCGCTCCCCTTCTCGAGCTCACGTTGAGCGACCGAGCAGCAGCGATGGCCGATCCCGATCTCAAGGCGACCCTGCTCGCCGAGTCGCGAGCAGCCGACGCAGCGGCCGCCGTCGACAATCCGCTCCGTGCGCTCATGAACCAGGCGTTCGACCGTACCTACGTGTTGGGCACCCCGGTCGACTACGAGCCGAACGCGGCCGACTCCATCGCCGGTCGAGCCGCTGCTCGAGGCATCGATCCACTCGAAGAGCTCTACGATCGCCTGCTTGACAACGACGGTCAGGACTTCCTCCTCATGACGTTCCTCGGCTATAGCCACGGCAACGGTGATGCCCTGTACGAAATGCTCTCGCACCCCAGCTCGGTGCTCGGCCTGGCCGATGGCGGAGCCCATGCGAACTTCATCTGCGACGCCTCGACCCCTACCTGGATGCTGACCCACTGGGCCCGCGATCGTGCCACGGGTCCGAAGCTCGATCTGCCCTTCGTGATCAAGAAGATGACCAGCGACACCGCCGCCCTCTTCGGGCTCCTCGACCGAGGCGTGATCGCCGTCGGCAAGCGGGCCGACCTCAACATCATCGACTTCGAGCGCCTCGAGCTGGGCCAGCCACACCTGGTCGCCGACCTCCCTGCCGGTGGCACCCGATTGCTGCAGGACGCAACCGGCTACGTCGCCACCGTCGTCGGCGGCGTCGTGACTCGGGTACATGACGAGTTCACCGGCGAGCTGCCGGGCCGACTCGTTCGCGGTTAGACAAGCGCGCCGGACCTGGCGAACCGCGGATCACGACGCCATCAGTCGGGCACCGGTGTCGAGACGGCTGGCGCAGATCTCGGTGACCAACTCGATGAATCGCTCAGCGGTCACCGGCAAGGTGCGGTGCGGATCCCAGATGATCGACAGGCTGCGTGGTGCCACGGCGGGAACCGTGGCCCGTACCGAGATCGTGGGATCGGCGACGTCGACGGTGAGCAGCGGCACGATGGCGATACCGACGCCCGCTCCGACCATGCCCTGAACCGCCCCGTTGTCGTGGGACCGGAACACGTAGCGAGGCGTGACACCGAGCCGCTCGAGCTCGCGATCGACCTTCAGCCCACAGGTGTCGTCGGGTGGCTGGCCGACCATCGGTTGCGCACCGACGTCGTACAGATCGAGCGGGCCATCGGGGGTTGAGGCCGGCACGACGGCAACGTGGGGATCGTCGCCGAGCCGTCGGCATCCACCGGGCAGATCGACATCGCCGACCACGAAAGCCAGATCGAGATCGCCCCGCTTCAACGATTCGATCCGTGCTTCGGTGTCGGGATCGCCGTCGACCAAGGTGACCTCGACCTCGGGTGCCTCGACATGGAGCCGCCCGAGGACTGCGGGAATCACGCGAGCCGAGATCGATTGGAACGTGCCGACCCGCAGATGGCCGGTGACCCCGAGGGCCAGACGGGCCAGCTCCTTCTCGGCGGTCTCGAATCGCTCGATGATCTCGGTGGCGTGTTCGAGCAGCAGTGATCCCGCCGGGGTGAGTCGCGGCGGGAAAGGCCCAGCCGGACGATCGAACATCGATTGCCCGACGATCTGTTCGAGGGCAGCGATCTGCTGGGAGACCGCCGACTGGGTGAATCCCAGCCGCTGGGCCGCCTTGCCGAAGGTGCCCTCTTCGCTCACGGCCCGGAGGGCGAGAAGGTGTCGGGCACTCACGTCGGTCCACATGGGCCCTGACCGTACTCCTCGGAGTACATCAGCACAACTGATCATCTCGATTCAGAATCATCGCTTTTGATGATGAACCTGCAGGCGTACGGTCGAACCATGGAACAAGCCCACACCGCCGCCACCCTTCGCTCGCTGGGCGAAACCATCTCGATCGACGGGTTCGAGGCCCACGCCGCAACCGTCGGGCAACTGGCCGCCACCGCCCTCCGCCGGCACCCGAACTGGGTATCGGCGTCGGTGTTGGCCGACGCGACGGCTTCCTCCGTGGCCCGACTTCGGGCGCTCTCCCATGTCACGGCCGATTGGGACCACCGGATGTCCGCCTCGGCGACGACTCACGAGATCGTGACGATCACACCCGCCCTCGAACGTGACGCCGCAACGAGCCTTGCATTGGCTTCGTCCGATGTGGCGACGAACCGTTCGGCCTCAGCCGGCGATTTGCCGAACTCGACGTGGCGGGCGATCAGCCGCCGCAGGCGCGTCGCCTGATCGAGATCGAGGTAGACGATCAGGTCGAGCAACTCGACCGCTCGATGCCACGGTGCGGTGTCGAGCAGCAGGTAGTTGCCTTCCACGATCACGAGCCGATCCTCGGGGCGCACGGCGACCGCCGCGGCAATCGAATCCTCGATCGAACGGTCGAAGCGTGGGCACCAGACCGTCTCGGTCGTCGATCGGAGTCGTTCGAGGAGCGCGATGAAGCCGTGGGCATCGAACGTGTCGGGCGCCCCTTTGCGACTGATTGCCCCGTGCTCGAGGAGTACCTCATTGGCGAGGTGAAAG
The DNA here is from genome assembly GCA_963698395.1 of uncultured Acidimicrobiales bacterium. Classification (GTDB taxonomy): domain Bacteria; phylum Actinomycetota; class Acidimicrobiia; order Acidimicrobiales; family SZUA-35; genus JBBQUN01. The sequence goes on along the minus strand of CAVOQQ010000001.1, from coordinate 428,608 downwards.
GCATCCAGGCCAACGATCGGCGGGGCCGTCTGCAGCTGCTTTCGGAGTGCGGCCGAGACCGTCGACTTGCCGACGCCCGGCGGACCGACCAAGCCGACCACGAAGCGAGGCACGCCCGCTGATCTCGACTCGATCACGTCGACCAGGGCGTCGACGCCATCCACGTGCAGCGGCCCGACGCCATCGTCAGATGCTCCACGCACCGTCATTCGTTCGGACCGCTCAGCCGGATCGCTCGCTCATGGGGCGAACGGGGTGTCGGGAAGCACGATCTTCGAGCCGACCAGTTCGTCGAGCGTTGCGAGGTGGAGGAGGAAGCTGCCGATGCCGGCCGCTCCCTGCATGTAGCCCGTCTGGATCTCGACGAAGTCGGGTCGAGTGCGGTGTTCGGCCTGGGGCCAGGACCGCGCACCGTCGACAACGTCGCCGGAGACGGCGAGCTGGGTTTCGATCCGCCGAGCCAGATCGAGGTACTCCGCCCGACCGGTCGCCCGGTAGAGCCACAGGGCGTAGTCACCGATACCTGCATCGCCACAACACTGGCCGTAGTTGTTCCACAGCCCGTCGGTGCGCTGCTCGGGCACGCCGGTGGCGAGGAGCCCGGCCATGTTGGCGTGCATCCACTCGAGCCACGAGTCGTTGCCGGTGATCTCGTTGAGCAGATACATGAAGCGGCCGGTGCCTGCCGGGCCATGACAGATGCCGAGGTAGAACAAGCCGGGATTCTCGTCGGTGTGACACACGAGCACGCCGTCGCCGCAGGGTTCGGTCTTCGCCTGCACGTAGCCGGCAGCGGCCAACGCGGTCTCGAGATAGCTCGCGTCCTCGGTCTCACGAAACAGGTCGGCCAGGAAGTAGCCGACACCGGCTGCGCCGTGGGCGAAGTTCGGTGCCGTGAAAGGAAACGGCATGTCGGACATCATCGGCCAATTGGGGCCGTTCGGTGTGTCGATCGACATCTCCAACAGGCGGTCAGCCGTCTGTCGAGCCCACCCGAGTGCTCGATCGTCGAGCCGTTGACGATGGGCGTAGAGCAAGATCAGCCCCGCTCCCGCTGCCCCGATCGACAGGTCGAGCACCTCGCGATCACCGGTCATGCCCGTGATGTCGGAGAACGGCATCGGTTCGATCCAACCGAGACCGGCACCCAGCGGCTCGGACTGCTCCATCATCTTCTCCAGAGCCAGCTGGGCTCCGGCTCGGAACCGAGGTTGCACACTGGCCTTGGCCACCTCGTTCAACACGAAGACAGAGCCCGGCCAGCCGCTGTAGAAGCCGATCGTTGCCGACTCGAGCTCGCCGACATGGCGCAGGATCGCGTCAGCCGCGCTCACGGCGACGTCGAGATGGTGCTGGTCGCCCGTCGCCCGATGCAGCTCGAGGTAGAACAAGGCGACGCCGGCGCTGCCGTGGTAGAGCGAGTACGGCGGATTGGTACCCGAGCCAGGGGTGCGACGCCAACGTGCGCCGGCCTCGTCATCGATTCGGCACGTCGCGAGGAACGCTTCCACCTCGAGCGCTTGCTCCATCGGTCGATTCCGGCCGGCTGATCGACTCGGCTGGTCTTGATTCGACACGTCTTGATTCGACACGTCTTGATTCGACACGGCGCACTCCCACGGATCGGTTCCGCACCCTACTGTGCCATCCGACACCCAAACCAGCGGTCGGCCGGCCCGGCCAACCACCTCGCGAGGTACACCCATGGCAGAGACCCCGGGAGCAGAGACCCCAGGAGCAGAGACCCCAGGAGCAGCAAAACCATCGGAGGCGTCGGCGTCGTTCTCCACCATCCTGCAACAGGCAGCGGGCAAGAAGGCAACCGGCATCGTCGTGCCGCCCGACGTCATGGAGCGGCTCGGAGCGGGAACGAAGCCGCCGCTTCGAGTCACACTCAACGGGTATGAGTATCGAACGACGGTCGGCGTGATGGGCGGCAACGCCATGATCCCGGTCAGCGCGGCAGTTCGCGGTGCCGCCGGGCTCGACGGGGGTGATGCCGTCGTGGTCACCGTCACGGTCGACGACTCGCCGCGGCCGGTCGAGATTCCCGATGATCTCGCCGATGCCTTCGCCGAGAACCCCGAGGCCAGGGTCTTCTTCGACGCCCTCTCCAATAGCCTGCAGCGCTACCACGTCGACAACATCAATGGCGCCAAGGCAGCGGACACCCGACAGCGGCGTGTCGACAAATCGATCGCCTTGTTCCTCGAGGGCAAGCAACGCTGACCGGCCGACCGCCGAGGAGACACCATGGCACGCAAGAAGCAGGGCGGCGGACGCACCACCCCGAAGAAGACACCGACGAGCACCCCGTCCTCGCCGTTCGACGGCCCGTCGGGATTCGATGCGGCCGCCATGTCCGGCGGCGACCTCGACGAGGGCGATCTCGAGCTGTTCCGCTCGATTCGCATGGCGATCGATGCGAACCCGATCGAGTTGCTCGGTCTTGCGTCATCGTTCGTCGACTCCAATGACCCCCGAGCCGAATCCCTTTTCGACGCCGTCGGAGACGACAGCGACGAGGTCTTGGCGCAGTTGCTCGAACTCGCCGGCCTCGAGGCACGCGAGACCGACGCCTTGGCGATCGCGGTCGCCTCGTTGCTGCCCGGCCCTGACGCGCTCGGCCAGGTTCGTGAACGAATCGGCGCCACCGACTGGCTTCCCACCTGGCTGCGCAAGATCGATGAGGCCGTGGTCGAGAACGGCTTCGAGCTGATCGACGTGCTCGGCGATGCCGACCAGCTCGGCTTCGGGGTCCGTTTCCCCGGGGGCAAGAGCTTCTCGCTCGTGATCCTCATCGACAACAATCAGGGCGTGGTCGTCACCGACGGGTTCGCGGTGCCGCTGGGCATCGACGAACTGGCGAAGGTGATCGACGAGGGCGCCGAGGATGGCCTGACCCGCCGACCGCTCGACCTCGCCGTTGCCCGAGCCCGGCTCGCCGACGCCATCGAGATGGGTTTCGACACGGTGCCGCCCTTCGAGACCGAGACCTGGCCCGACATCCGTCCCCTCACCGAGTGGATGATGCGGCTGCTTCCCGAGGGAGGCGAAGCGCCGCTGGTCGAGCCACTCACTCGCGCCGCGTCAGCCGAACTCGCGAGCGAGTTCCTGGCCTCGGAACACGGCGCCGAGTTCGATGCGTCGCTGGCCGAACTGGTCGAGCATCTCCTCCGGTTCAAGGGCGGGTCCGGCACCTACGATCCGCTGCGCTGGAGCGAGGTGTCGGTCGAGATGTTCCTGGTCGACTGGGTACCTCGCAAGCTCGATCTCTCGGACGAGCAACTCGCCGATCTTGCGATCGTGCTCGAGGCATTCATCCGCTTCGCTCACGAGAAGCTCGGCAACATCCCCACCAGCGACACCGACGACACGATCGCCGCCGTCGAACGCTGGTCGACGCCGACGAACGGCTGACCACCGATCGCACTCGACTCTCCCCCGGCCGGCGAACTCGGTAGTGTCGCGAGGTGACCGATTACCAGCTGAGTGACCGCATCGAGGCAACCGATCGCACGGTGGCGATGAGCGGCATCCAAGCCGTCGTCCGGATCCCCCTCGATCAGATCCGGGCCGATGCCGAACGAGGCCGGCGGACGGCGGCGATGATCGCCGGGTATCGGGGTTCACCCGTCGGCGGCATGGACAGCGCGTACGAGGCCGACCAGGCCGTGCTCGAGGCCAACAACGTTCGGTTCATCAGCGGTGTCAACGAAGACCTCGGGGCCACCATCGTGTGGGGCAGCCAGCAGGCAGCGATGGAACCGACCGCCCGCTTCGATGGCGTACTGGGCATGTGGTACGGCAAGGGTCCTGGCGTCGATCGCTCCGGCGACGCACTGCGCCATGCGAACACCTCGGGCGTCGATCATCGGGGCGGCGTGTTGGCCGTCGCCGGCGACGACCCCTCGTGCAAGTCCTCGACCATCGCCTCGGCATCGGAGTGGTCACTCGCCGATCTCGCCATGCCGACCCTCTACCCCGGATCGGTGCAGGAGGTGTTGGACTTCGGCCGCTTCGGCTACGAGCTCTCGCGCTTCTCCGGAGCCTGGGTGGGTTTCAAGCTCGTCACCAATGTCGCCGATGGCTTCGCAACGGTGGACCCTCACCCTGCACGGCTGCGCATCGCTCCGGTCGATCACGAGTGGCGCCATTCCCAGAGCACGACGCTGATTGCTCCGTTCTCGCTCGAACTCGAGCGCGAGATGATGGGCGGGCGTCTCGAGGCGGCGAAGGCCTTCGTTGCCGCTCAGGGCATCGACCGCATCATCGGTTCCGGATCCGCCGAGCTCGGCATCGTCGCCGCCGGCGCGATGTACGGCGAAGTCCGTGACGCGCTGGCCCGGCTCGGACTTCGCTCCGACGCCGACCTCGAAGCCAATGGCATCCGGCTGTACAAGCCCGCAATGATCTGGCCGCTGGAACCCACGGGGCTCCGCCGCTTCGCCGACGGCCTTCGCGAGATCGTCGTGGTCGAAGAGAAGCGATCGTTCATCGAGTCCCAGATCCGCGACCTGCTCTACGGACACCGTGACGCACCGGTGGTGGTCGGGAAGCAAGACGACGCCGGCGCGCTGATCGCCGGCCATGGCGGCCTCGTGGCCGACGACCTGGTTGCCCCGCTTCGTCGGCGTCTCGGACGTTTCCTTCCTGCCGAGCGGCTCATCGCCGAACGAGCGCGAATCCCGCTTATCACGGCCGAACTCCCCGGCCGCACCGCTCACTTCTGCTCCGGCTGTCCCCACAACCGTTCGACGGTCATCCCCGAAGGGTCGATCGCTCACGGCGGCATCGGCTGTCACTCGATGTCGCTCTACATGGAGCGAGAGGTGCACGGCGTCACGCACATGGGCGGTGAAGGCGCCCAGTGGGTCGGTATGGCGCCGTTCGTCGAAGACCGCCACCGGTTCCAGTATCTGGGCGACGGCACCCTCGCCCACTCGGGCTCGCTCGCCATTCGCCAGGCCATCTCGTCGAACACGACGATCACCTACAAGATCCTCTACAACGGCACCGTCGCCATGACCGGCGGACAAGACGCCGCCGGCAACATCGAGGTACCGGCGCTCACGCACTGGCTTGCCGCCGAAGGTGTGGCAACGACCGTGGTCGTCACCGACGACCCGAAGCAGTACAGCGAGCCGATGGCCAAGGGCGTCCGCGTCGAACACCGAGACCGACTCGATGCCGTACAGCGCGAGCTTCGAGACGTCGCCGGTGTCACCGTGCTCATCTACGACCAGGGATGCGCCGCCGAGCTACGCCGTGACCGCAAGCGTGGCCTGATCACGACCCCCACCACTCGTGTCGTCATCAACGAGGCCATCTGCGAGGGGTGCGGCGACTGTGGCGAGGTCTCGAACTGCGCGAGTGTGCACCCGGTCCAGACACCATTCGGGCGCAAGACCCAGATCCACCAGGAGTCGTGCAACTACGACCTCACCTGCCTCCAGGGCAACTGTCCGGCCTTCGTGACCATCGAGATCGACCCCGACGCTCCCGCCCCGAAGGCAGAGCCGTTCCGGAGCGGTCATCGCCGACGGTGATCTCCCACCGGACCCGGCCATCCCCGACGACGGCGACGTCCTGCTCATCGGTATCGGTGGGACCGGCGTGGTCACCGTGAGCCAGGTGCTTGCCACCGCGGCCATGCTCGATGGCAAGCACTCCAACGGATTGGATCAAACCGGTTTGGCCCAGAAGGGAGGGCCGGTCGTCTCCAACGTTCGCATCACGGCCCTCGACCCATCCGTGACCGAGGTGGCGAGTGTGCAGACTTCCAACCGAGTCGACACTGCCGACGCCATGCTCGTCTTCGACCTGGTTGCTGCGTCGAAGAACCTCGACCGGGCCGGCAGCGACCGAACGCGGGCCATCATCTCCACCGGGCTCATTCCGACCGGTGCCATGGTCTCGGGCCGAGGCGATGAGTCGTTCCCCGCGCTCGACCAGTTCCGAACCGTCATCGAGGCTTCGGTGCACGACAGCCTCTGGCTCGATACCGCCGGCATCGCCCGACGGCAGTGGGGTTCACAGCCCGCAGCAAACGTGCTCGTGCTCGGGCTTGCCTACCAACGCGGACTCCTGCCCGTCACCGCAGCGAGCCTCGAACGTGCCATCGAACTGAACGGCGTCGCCGTCGACACGAACCTCGCCGCCTTCCGACTGGGTCGCCGGCTCGCCGACGACCCGACGCTGCTCGAACAACTGGGCGACGTCGTCGACACCCCGACGCCGCCACCGCTCGACCCGATGGCCGCCGACCTCGGGGTCGATCCTGCGCTCGCCGAGATCCTCGCCTGGCGCATTCCCGAACTCGTCGGTTGGGGCGACGCCACCTACGCCGAACGCTACGTCGCCAAGGTGCGCGAGGTGCGAACGGTCGAGGCGCAGCGGATCGGCGGTCGCACCGACCTCAGCCAGGCGGTCGCTCGTCATCTCTACAAGTTCATGGCCTACAAGGACGAGTACGAGGTCGCTCGACTCGCACTCCGGTTCGAGCAGGATTCGACGGGCATCCCCGGAGCCATGAGCTTCCAGCTGAAGCCTCCCACCATGAAGGCGGTCGGCTACGACAAGAAGGTTGCCGTGCCCGAAGCCGCGGCGAAAGCGATGTTCCGCGGCCTTCTCCGGACCAAGAGACTCCGAGGTACCCGTCTCGATCCATTCGGCAAGACCGAGGAGCGTCGGACCGAGCGAGCGCTGATCGGCGAATACATCGAGCTGATCGGCACGCTCGTCAACGACCTGTCCGAAGAGAACTACGAGCGGGCGGTCGAGATCGCCTCGCTGGCCGACATGGTTCGGGGTTTCGACACCGTCAAGCTCGGCAACGTCGAACGCTACCGAGCAGCGGTGGCCGAGAGCCTCACACGAGCCTGACCGACCCGGGAATCAACGTTCCCAGTCGGCGAAGCCGGTGGCCGTCGCACCACCGCCACCGAAGGTCAGCTCACGACCGAACTCGGCCGCAGCATCGTCGGCACGAGCGACCACGCCGAAGCCATCGGTGTACGGCGCACGATCGGCGGCGTGCGGTGCGTCATAGAAGACAGCGGTCCAGAAGACGTCGGGCCGGTCGGGCACCTCGATGATCAACGAGGATCCATCGATCTGGCCGATGTTCATGTTCCAGTAGATCGAATAGCTCGATGCCCCGAGTTGGCCGTACTCATCCATGAACGGGCCGGTGGGCGTGTCGACGCCGACGCGATAGCCGATGGCCTCGGCGGCATCGTTCCAGATCAGGAGATCGGCGAACGGCGCCTGCTGCTCGGGACCGACGACGACCGAGCCGTTGCCGCAAGCGAACTGGAGCGGACGGCTGTACCACTGCAGGAAGCCCGCCAGCGGCGGCCAGGTGTCGGTCTGGGCCACGTACTCGGCCGACTCGCTGAAGGCGATCATGACGGCGCCACGGGAGTAACCGCGGTCGAGGGATCCGACCCAATGGTCATAGCCGACCTGATCGGGCTCACGACCCATCACGTTGCGGTAGACCAACCGGACGAACTCGCCGTTGGTGAGCGACCCATACGTCGAGACGAACTCCTCGGACAGGACGAAGTCGTTGGCAATGGACTCGAGGTTCGTGGTGGGAGCGACGTAGACGCTCATCCAGTACTCCCACCCTGCGGCATCGGGCTCCCGACCGAAGAAGGCGGAGTAGAGGCGAAACACCGAGTCGGTCATCTCCGGGCAGGGCGAGGCGAAGAGATCGATCTCGTTGGCTTCATCGACGGCCCCGGGCTCGTTGACCGTCGGTGGATCCAACGCTGCTCCGGGCGAAGCCCCCGACGCCATGACCATCCCCATCAGGGGGGTGATGGCCAGGAGAGCCAGGGTGCGACGCAGCAGATGCCGAGGAGTCATGAGCTCCAGCGTGCATCACGGGCAACCCTCGGCAACATGGGCAGCACGCCTCGAAGTGGGTCCAAAGACCCATCTTCGAGCAAGGACGATCGACTTGGGGTACAATTGTCCGGACATTAAGACAAGCATGGCAATGACGACCGAAACAGCACCAAGAACCACACCAGCAACAGCACCGGAGCGAACCATGAAGTTCACGCAGTACTACCTCGACTGCCTCTCACAGGCTTCGTACTTGATCGGCGACGAGACGACCGGCCGAGCCGTCGTCGTCGATCCCCGCCGCGACATCGACGAGTACGTCGACGACGCCGCCGCCAACGGACTCACCATCGAGCTCATTCTCGAGACCCACTTCCACGCCGACTTCCTGTCTGGCCACCTCGAGCTCGCCGAAGCCACCGGGGCCGAGATCGGTTTCTCATCGGTCGCCTCCCCGGAGTTCGCCCATCGGTCACTCGCCGATGGTGAGCGGATCAGCCTCGGCGACGTCCAGATCGAGATCCTCCATACACCGGGGCACACCCCCGAGTCGATCAGCATCGTGATCTACGAGCACGCCGACGACACCGAGCCCTACGGCGTGCTCACCGGCGACACCCTCTTCATCGGCGACGTCGGCCGACCCGATCTCCTGGCATCCATCGGCTTCACTCGCGACGAGCTCGCCGACAAGCTCTACGACAGCCTGCACACCAAGCTGCTCCCGCTCCCCGACACCACTCGAGTCTTCCCCGGCCACGGCGCCGGGTCGGCGTGCGGGAAGAACCTCTCCACCGAGACCCAGTCGACCATGGGCGAGCAGCGCAACAACAACTATGCCCTCCTCGCCCCCGACAAGAAGACGTTCATCGACCTCGTGACCGAGGGTCAGCCTCCGGCACCCGACTACTTCGTCTACGACGCGATCCTGAACCGTCAGGACCGCCCGCTGCTCGACGAGAAGTCGATGCCAACGGCGCTCACCCTCGCCGAGGTCGAGAACAAGGTGGCGACCGGGGCGCTGCTGCTCGACGGACGCGACCCCGAGGAATTCGCCCGTGGCCACATCGCCGGGTCGATCAACGTCGGCCTCAACGGTCGCTACGCCGAATTTGCCGGATCCGTGGTCCCGAGCGACGCCGACATCGTTCTGGTGGTCGACGAGGGTTTCGAGATCGAAGCTCGCAACCGTCTGGCCCGAATCGGCTTCGACCGGGTCGTTGGCTACCTGGCCGAGCCGCTTCGTGTCATGGTCGAGAACCCCGGCATGGTCGAGCAGGCCTCTCGCCTGACCCGGCCCGAGTACGAGCAGCGGGTGGCCGAGCTCGACGATCTGCAGATCGTCGACGTCCGGAATCCCGGTGAACATGCACTGGGCTCCCTCGAAGGCGCCACGCTCATTCCGGTCGGCCAACTCCCCAGCCTGGTCGACCAGCTCGACCCGAACCGGCCGACCGTCGTGTTCTGCGCCGGTGGCTACCGCTCGTCGGTCGCCGCCAGCGTCTTGCGCCAGGCCGGATTCAAAGACGTCTCCGACATCATCGGCGGTTACAGCGCCTGGCTCCCGGCCGAGGCGAGCGCCTGAGATCGAGGCTTCGTTCGACCCTCGGAGTCTCGCCGCCCGAACGGGTGGCCGGTACGACACACTGGTGAGATGACTCGCCAGATCGAATCCGTTGCCGTGATCGGCTGCGGCACCATGGGAGCCGGCATCGCCGCTGCCAGTGCCGCAGCCGGTTGCCGCGTCCTCATGCTCGACCTCACCCTCGACGCCGCCGAACGTGGCCTGTCGCTCGTCGCCGACGAGCATCGGACCCTGGTCACCACCGGCACCATCGACGACGACCTCGAGCGCATCGCCGACTACGACTGGATCTGCGAAGCGATCGTCGAAGACCTCGCCACCAAACAGGAGCTCTTCGCCCGGCTCGAGCAGTTTCGTCGCGATGGTTCGGTGATCAGTTCGAACACGTCGGGTATTCCGCTGGCCGACATCGCCGAAGGGATGCCCGAGCGCTTCCAGAACGACGTCGCCATCACTCACTTCTTCAATCCCGTGCAGGTGATGAAGTTGTTCGAGCTCGTGCCGGGGGAACAGACCAGCCCCGAGGTCATCACCGCCTTCGCCGACTTCGGTCGAGACCAGCTGGGCAAGGGCGTGGTCCACGCCAAGGACACGGTCAACTTCATCGGCAACCGCATCGGCTGCTTCTTCATGTTGAGTGGCATGCATCTGGCGAAGCCCTTCCTGATCAACGGGATGACGCAGGAGACGATCGATGCCGTGCTCGGCGCACCGGTCGGCCTGCCACCGACCGGTCTCTACGGCCTGATCGACCTGATCGGTCTCGATGTCATGGATCTGGTCGGCAAGAACCTCGCGACCAACCTTCCCGCCGACGACATCGGCCGGTTCTACACCGAGCTTCCGGGTGTCGAACAGCAGATGCTGCAGCGAGGCCAACTCGGGCGGAAGGCACGAGAGCTCGGCGGTTTCGGTCGAATGGTCAAGCTCGACGACGGCACGAAGCAGAAGGAGACGTTCGACCTGCGGGTGGCGGAGTGGCGCGAGGCGCTGCCGGCAGCAATCGGCAACCACGACCTGGGCGACATCGTGTTCGAGGATTCGATCGAGGGTGAACTGGCCTGGCAGGTGTTCGGCGGAACGTTGCGCTACGCCGCCGGCCTGGTCCCCGAGATCGCCGACGACATCGTCAACATCGATCGGGCCATTCGATGGGGGTTCAACTGGGTCAAGGGGCCATTCGAGATGCTCGACCACCTCGGCCCTACCCGGGTGATCGAACGCATCGAGGCCGAAGGCGGCGAGGTACCCGCCATGCTCGAGGTCCTCCGCCGCGCCGGCGTCGATCGCTTCTACCGCGACGACGACTACCTCGGTCTCGACGGCGCGTACCACCAGCTCCCGGCCGAGGACTGACGCTCGAAGATGCGGGCGGCCGACCTATCCTGTTCGGCGGCCCGATGACGGGCCGCCGAACACAGGAGTTGAAGTCCATGACCGACCCATCCGCCGAGGACGGCACCCTCGCACACCACCTGACCAAGCTGGCCGCCAGCGCCGACGATCTCTCGGCGTTCCTGAGCCGGCCGCACGACGGCGACATCCACCCCGAGGCACTGGCCAAGTCCGAGCATCTGTCCACCAGCCTCAAAGAGGTCATCAAGGCGCTCACCGAGCACGAGCACCTGGCCATGAGCGCCGACGACATCTGGAAGATGCTCGGCGTCAAGCACAGCGACAACCACATCGACGGCTCGATCACCTGAGCGACGCCACTGGTGCCGATGCTCACCCTTCGCCGGCGTACCGGCCAGGAACAGAGGGTTTCAGAAACAGAGGGTTTCAGAAACAGAGGGTTTCAGGAGGAGAGGGCGTCGAGCACGACTCGTCTCACCGCTGCCGGGTTCTCGGTCATCATCGAGTGGCCGGTGTCGGCCAGCTCCACCACGGTGACCGGGTCGAGCGTTCCGGCGAGGGCACGGCCGGCTTTGGGCGGGGTCATCTTGTCACCGAGCCCGATGACCACGGTGGCCGGGCAGGCGATCGAGGCGTCCCACGTGTAACTGGCGCAGGCACGGAAGTCTCGGGCGAGCACACCGGGACGGCTCCGTTCCACCAGGGCTCGAGCACCGCCGATCATCCACTGTCCCGGCGTCGGGTGATGACCGATGTGCGCCGGCTTGGCGTGCCCCCACGCCGCCATCAACGCAGCGGCAGCCGGTAGATCGTTCTCGGCCTTCTCGATGAGGTCGGGGTGCACCGGCATGGCCGGTGCGGTGCCGAGGAGGACGACCGACGCAACCAGGTCGGGGCGCATCGCTGCCAGATCGAGAGCGACGAACGTTCCCATCGAGTGGCCGACCAGATGGACCGCAGGGAGATCGTCACCGCCGAGTCCGCCGGCAACGAGGAAGTCGGCCAGCCAGGCCGCCATGTCGGTCACCGACGCCAGCGCCTCGCCGTCGGACCGTCCGTGCCCGGGAAGATCCACCGCGACGGCGCGGAACCCTCGGTGCGCCAGGTAGCGGGTCTGGAGCTGCCAGACGGTGGCGTCCATGCCGGCGCCGTGGATCAGGATGACGACCGGATCGGAGCCGCTCGGCTCGACGCCGCCGGTCACTGCATGGGCTCGGAGGCCGTGTACCTCGACGATCATCGCTGGCTCGCTTTCAGTGCCCGGGACAGGTCTTCACAGATGTCGAGCGGATCTTCGAGCCCGACCGACAACCGAACCAGATCCTCGCTGATGCCGGCAGCTTCGAGTTCGGCCGGCGACATCTGGCCATGCGTGGTCGATCCAGGATGGATGACGAGTGTCTTGGCATCACCGACGTTGGCGAGATGTGACGCCAGCTGCACCGATTCGATGAAGGTTCGCCCGGCGGCGCGACCGCCCTTCACCCCGAAGCTCAAGATCGCACCGGCGCCCTTGGGATACAAACGCTTGGCCAGCTCGTGATCGCGGTGATCGGCGACTCGAGGATGCTGCACCCAGCTCACGGCATCGTGATTGGTGAGCATCTCGATCACGGCGTCGGTGTTGGCAACGTGTCGTTGCATTCGCAATGGCAACGTCTCGATGCCCTGCAGGAGCTGGAAGGCGTTGACCGGACTCATGCAGGCGCCGAAGTCTCGCAGACCCTCGGCTCGGGCTCGCATGCCGAGTGCGGTCGGGCCGAACTCCTCGGCGAACACGATGCCGTGGTAGCCGGCATAGGGCTCGGTCATGGTGGGGAACTTGTCGGACGCCGACCAATCGAAGCGACCACCATCGACGATCACCCCGCCCAACGCAACGCCGTGGCCACCGAGGAACTTGGTGACCGAATGCATCACGATGTCGGCGCCGTGCTCGATCGGCCGGATCAGATAGGGAGTCGAGAAGGTGGAGTCGACCATCAACGGGAGACCGTGGGCGTGGGCGACGTCGGCAACGGCAGCGATGTCGAGCACCTCGATGCCGGGATTGCCGAGCGTTTCGCCGTAGACGAGCTTGGTGTTGGGCTGGATGGCAGCAGCGAAGGCCTGCGGGTCTCTCGGGTCGACGAAGGTCGTGGTGATCCCGAAACGGGGCAGGGTGAGGCTCATCATGTTGTAGGAGCCGCCGTAGAGGTTGCGCGAGGCGACGATGTGATCGCCGGCACTGAGCAGCGAGGCGACGGCCAGATGGAGGGCAGCGGTACCGCTGGCGGTACACACGGCGCCGACACCGCCCTCGAGCGCGGCGATCCGCTCCTCGAGCACCGACACGGTGGGATTCGACAATCGGCTGTAGAGGTGACCCGGTGATTCCAGGTTGAACAGCGCCGCCGCCTCATCGGTGTCGGGGAAGTTGTACGACGTGGTGAAGTAGATCGGCACCGCCCGGGCGCCCGTGGCGGGATCGGGCCGCTGACCAGCGTGCAAGCTGAGCGTGTCGAATCGAAAGAAGTCGGGCTCCGGCATGAGCCGACCTTAATGGAGAAGACTGTCGACCATGGTTGGCAGACGCACACGCTTGATCGACGCATCGACCCATCCGAGCCTCGGCTCCAACATCCAGGGCCCGTCGATGATCCGAGTCCCTGGCTGGGTCGACGATCCGCTGGGCGCCTTGTACCTCTACTTCGCCGACCACAAGGGCAGCTACATCCGTCTGGCGTATGCCGACGATCCTGCCGGTCCATGGACGGTGCACGAACCTGGCTCACTCCATCTGGCGAACTCGGGCTTCCCGACCGAGCCGCCGACGGGAACCCCGGAAGAGTTCGCCGCCGTCGAAGCCGCTTACGCGAAGGTGGGGCTCCTCCACGACGTTCGGACCGAGGTGACGACGCCACACATCGCCTCGCCCGACGTCCACGTTCGCGAGCAGCAGATCGTGATGTACTTCCACGGGCTCGAGGGGTTGGCAAGGCAGGTGACTCGGCGGGCGACCTCGAAGAACGGCATCGACTTCGTGAGCGAGCCGGCCATCCTCGAGCGGACCTACCTTCGGGTCTTCGATGTCGCCGGTGAAACGCACGGCCTGGCCATGCCGGGGCAGCTCTATCGCCTACCCGATGGTCGCATCGACATCGCCGAGACCGGCCCGATGTTGTTCGAGCCCGACATGCGACATTGCGCCGTCCGGGTACTCGACGGTGCGATCGAGGTGTTCTGGACTCGAGTCGGCGACGCGCCGGAGCGTATTCTGCGTTCGGTGATCGCCACCGACCGCCCATGGACCGAATGGCGCGAAGAAGGACCCGCCATCGAAGTGATCCGGCCGGAAGAGGCGTGGGAGGGAGCCACGGCACCGATCGAGCCGTCACGGCGCAGCGTTGCCTACGGCCTCGTCAACCAGTTGCGAGACCCCGCCGTGTTCGAAGACCTGCTGCTCTATGCGTTCGGTGGCGAGTCGGGCATCGCCCTCCTCCACTGAATCGATCTGCTCAAGCCGAGGGGTAGTCGGGGTAGGAGTCCTTGAAGACGCCCGAGTGCAGCAGCACTCGGGCGGCAACCAGGTCGGTCTCGTCGTCGGTGAGCGTGGTGAGTGTCCAGTACGACTCGGTGCGACGGCTCTGACCCAACGCCACCACCTCTCGCTCCACCCGGTACGGGTGGTCGGTGAAGACCGGGCCGTTGACCATCTGCACCTCGAGGTCGATGAACAGACCGACCGAGGGCTGACGGGTCTTGAACCCGACCCGCTTCGATTCCGAGTTGGTGATCACGCTCATCATCTCGATCGGGATGATCGGGCGACCCCACGGGTTGTCGGCCGCACCGGCTACGTACCAGTTGATCGGTTCGGTGATCTTGTCGAGCTTTTGCCGCAACGTGAATGGATAGAGGTTGCCCAGGTGATCGTCGAGACCGATGGTGATCGTCTCGGCCTCTTCACCGCGCTGGCCGACGTGGATCTGGTCGATGATGAACAGGTCGCCTGGCGGGCTGGTCTGCGCCTTGGCGAGGCGTGCAGCCAACGCGGTTCCGGCGTCCGGGCCATCGAGTGAACTCGCGCCATCGATCGTGGCGGTGCCTTCGAGCACCGGCGTGCCATCGGCCTTCTCGGCGTACAGCTTGGCGGTGGTGGCCCCCGGACCATCGATCGTGACCGAAGCGGTCACTTCCTCGCCCTCGACCACCATCGTGAGAAAATGCGAACTCAGGTTGCCGTTGGCGAACCAACGCTCACCCCAGAGCGCCGCCAGCAGTGGATCGAACTGACTGAAGTGCGTTGGGCCCTCGATCGGGGCACCGGGCAATCCGAGCTTCTCGGCCGTTTCGTCGTCGTGGACACTCAGGTGACCGTCGTAGGTCTGCTCGGCGAGCATCTGCTTCGGGGCTCGGGGCGGACCGGTGAGGGTGATGACAGTCGACGAGATCGGCATGGGGTGACAGTAGATCAACGACAGCGAACCGGTCAGAACGTCACGCCGGCCCCGCCAACACTCCGCGTCACCCGAGTTCCCGACTCACCAGATCGATCGAGCCCGGAGGGTGCCGGTCGCCGCCAGCGCGAAGAGGGCGGCCGAGAGCGCGAGGGCGAAGACCCGACACCAACCGCTCGCTCGCCAGGCGATGCCGCGAGAAACCAGAGCGCGGCACCGGCGAGTGCGGACTGCAGTGCGGCGATCACGGCGACGACAACGATCTCGTTCGTGTCGTTGGACAGCCCGACCTGATCGAGCCGTCGAAGATCGAGCCGGTCGACCACCTCCGAGGCGAACCCGATGGTGATCATCACCAGCAGGAGGAGACGCAGGGCCGGCACCTTCCGAGCCGAGGCGCTGCCGTACCGAAAGGTGTCTCGCATCTCGGCCAGACCTTCGACGACGCTGCGGCGGGCCGCTCCATCGGCTGGGCGGCGAGTGAACCCGGTCTCGGGCATGACGAAGCCCAACACGACGCCCCACAACAGGGTGACCACACCGGCGACCACCGCCGTGGTCGCGAGCGAGAGCAGCGCTCCCCCACCGATGCCGGCAACGGCAGCCGCCATCTGCCAGCGACCGCGCTGCAAGATCACGGGTTCCGCCTCCACAGCCGATCCGATCTCATCGGTGAACCACGCCGTCTCCGCTCCGCTCTGGAACGTGTAGCCGAAACCGAACAGCACCGGTGAGGCAAGGGAGCGCCGGAACGACCGACACCGTGCCCGCAAGGATCTCCGCCGCTCCCATCAGCACGAACGACAACACCACCAGGTAGATCCCGACCGGACCAGGCCTCCTCATGTCGTTCCGACGAGATCCATCGAGCTGAGTCTGCCCGAACCCGTCGGTCCCGTTAGTGTCCGTTCATGGACATTGCTGACTCGGTACTCGATCTGATTGGCCACACCCCCATGGTTCGGCTGGGGAGAGTCAGTGCCGGTCTGCCATCGAGCATCGTTGCCAAGGTCGAGGCGGTGAATCCCGGCGGCAGCGTCAAAGATCGCCCGGCGGTCACCATGATCGACGCTGCCGAGCGCGACGGTCTGCTCAAACCCGGCGGCACCATCGTCGAGCCGACCTCGGGCAACACCGGCGTCGGGCTGGCCATCGTGGCCGCCCAGCGTGGCTACGACTGCATCTTCGTCGTGACCGACAAGGTGGCGCCCGAAAAGGTCGACCTGCTTCGTGCCTATGGCGGCGAGGTCATCGTGTGCCCCGTCGCCGTCGCCCCCGACGACCCGGCGTCGTATTACTCGACCGCCGAGCGGGTCTTCAACGAAACGCCGGGGGCGTTCCGCCCCAATCAGTACGCCAACCCCCACAACCCCGAGGCTCACGTCCTCACCACCGGCCCCGAGATCTGGGAGCAAACCGACGGCACGATCACACACTTCGTTGCCGGTGCCGGAACGGGCGGCACCATCAGCGGTGTCGGGAAGTACCTGAAGTCGATGAATCCCGACGTGCAGATCGTCGCCGCCGATCCCGAGGGCTCGGTCTACTCGGGAGGCTCCGGCCGCCCCTATCTGGTCGAGGGGGTCGGTGAGGACTTCTGGCCGACCACCTACGACCCCCGTGTCGTCGACCGAGTCATCGCCATCTCCGACCGCGACTCGTTCGCCATGGCCCGGCGGGTGACCCAACAAGAGGGACTCCTCATCGGCGGTTCGTGCGGAACGGCCGTGGCGGCAGCCCTCCAGGTGGCAGCCGAAGGGACCCCCGATGACTTGATCGTGGTGCTCCTTCCCGACAGCGGGCGTGGCTACCTCTCGCGAGTCTTCAACGACGAATGGATGGCGGGCTTCGGGTTCTTGACGTCCGAGGGCCCCGTCGTCGCCGACATCATCAAGGCTCGCGACGGTCAGCTCCCCCCGCTCGCCTACGTCCAACCCCACGAACCGGTGCGCAATGCGGTCAGCCTCATGCGCCAGCACGGCCTGTCCCAGCTCCCGGTGGCCAAGGGCGAAATGCCGCTCGCGACCGCCGAAGTCATGGGTTCGGTCGACGAGCTCCGTTTGATGGAAATGGCGTTCCGTTCCAAGTCGGTCCTCGACCTCACGATCGAAGAGGTCATGGGCCCGAGATTGCCAACGGTCGGCATGGGACAGACCGTCGACACCGCCGTTGCGCTCCTCGACACCGCCCCGGCCCTTCTGGTGCTGGACGGCGGTCGTCCTCGCACGGTCGTTGCTCGAACCGACGTACTGTCGTTCCTTTCCGATGCTGCCAGCGAAGGAGCACGCTGATGACCGAAGAGCCGACCGATACCCCGGGCGACGAGAACACCGACGAAGCAAGCGGCTGGGGGTTCGCCACGCGTGCCATCCACGTCGGCCAGGAACCCGAGCCGGTCACCGGTGCCGTCACCGTGCCCGTCTTCCAGACCTCCACCTTCGCCCAGGAAGGGGTCGGCAAACACAAGGGCTATGAGTACGCCCGCACCGGCAACCCCACCCGCACGGCGCTCGAGCGTGCGCTCGCCTCGCTCGAAGAGGCCCAGGCCGGCGTCGCCTTCGCTTCCGGACTCGCAGCCGAAGACGCGATCCTTCGGATGCTCTCGCCCGGACAGCACGTGCTGATGGGCAACGACGCCTATGGCGGCACGTTTCGGCTCATCTCCACCGTCTTCGCCAAGGCAGGCATCGGCTGGTCGGCCCACGATCTGACCGACCTCGGGACCCTCGAGGCCAACTGGCCTGCCGGCACCGCCATGGTCTGGGTCGAGACCCCGACCAATCCCCTGCTGACCGTGGTCGACATCGAGGCCATCGCCGCCATCGCTCACCGCCACGATGCACTGCTCGTCGTCGACAACACCTTTGCCAGCCCCTATCTCCAGACGCCACTGCGCCACGGCGCCGACATCGTGGTGCACTCGACCACCAAATACATCGGCGGCCACTCCGACGTGGTCGGCGGCTTCGTCGCCACCGACTCCGCCGACATCGAGTCACACCTCCGCTACATCGCCAACGCGGTCGGCGCCATCGGCGGGCCCTGGGATGCCTATCTCACCCTCCGAGGGGCCAAGACGCTCGCCCTCCGCATGGATCGGCATTGCGTGAATGCCGCCGCCGTGGTGGAACTGCTCCAGTCACACGATGCGGTCGAGAGCGTGCTGTATCCCGGGATCGAGACGCATCCTGGCCACACCGTCGCCGCTCGCCAGATGCGCGGCTTCGGCGGCATGGTGAGCTTCCGGACCCGAGGCGGTCAGCAGGGTGCCACCCAGGTCACCGAGTCCACCTCGTTGTTCACGTTGGCCGAGTCGCTCGGTGCCGTCGAATCGCTCATCGAACACCCCGGCGTGATGACCCACGCTTCGGCGGCTGGGTCTCCCCTCGAGGTCCCGGCCGACCTGGTTCGGCTCTCGGTCGGTGTCGAAGACACCCGAGACATCATCGCCGATCTACGGCAAGCTCTCGATTCGCTGCGCCTGGACTGACTCCCTCCGAACGCCTCAGCGCGTCGGGGGTCGGCCGAGGGTCATGCCGCCGTCGATGGCGATGACCTGGCCGGTGATCTGCTGTGCCGCATCGGAGCACAGGAAGGCGACGGCATTGGCGATGTCGGCAGGCGACTGGTCGGACCCCAGCGGCATGAGCTGTTCGATCAGCGCGTCGTAGGCCTCACGCTCGGGTGCCATCTGCTCCCACAACCGGGTTCGGATGATCCCGGGTGCGACGGCGTTGACTCGGATGCGCCGATCGCCGAGGTAGAGCGCCATCGAGGCCGTCCAGTGGATGACCGCCGCCTTGGCTGCGCCGTAGGCGAACAGGCCGCCGGGCCGTAGGCCGGCGATCGACGCCGTGTTGCAGATGGACGAACCGGGCTCCATGGACGGCCCGACCACGCTGGTGACCACGTGGGCCGACACGAAGTTCAGATCGACCATCCGGCGGAACTCCTCGACCGATCCGAACGGATCGGGCCCCGCGAGGCCGGGGCTCCCGTCACCAGGCGGATTCGGGTCGCCACCGGCATTGTTCACCAGGATCTGAGGAGTCCGACCGAGCGCAGCAAAGGCCTCGAGCACCGAGTCCTCGTCGGTGACGTCGCAGGCCACCTGGGTGATCCCGGCGAGCAATGGTTCGTCGGGGGCCGGGCGCAGGTCCCACACCACCACCTCGCTGGCGATTTCTTGGTCGAGGAGCGCCCGCACGATGGCGAGCCCGATCCCTGTCGATCCACCGGTCACGATCGCAAGTGTCATGAGATGGAGTCTGCCAGACCTCGTCGAGTCGGCGAAAGCGACCGTCGATCAGTCGGTGAAACGGCGTACCTTGGCCCGCTTGCCACGGATCGAGGTGTTGTTGATCGCCTTGATGACGCGATCGGCCGCTTCTTCGGGGACCCCGACCACCGAGAAGTGGTCGCTGATCTTGATCGGTCCGATCTCTCGGCCCTCGAGCCCGGCCTCGTTGGCAATGGCGCCGACGAGATCGCCGGGACGCATCCCGCCCTTGCGACCGACGCCGACGTAGATCGAGGCGGTGGCCCCGCTGCTGCGACCACGTGATCCTGCACGCTCGGGACGGCTGCCGCCGGATCCGCCCCGGTCGGAGCGGCTCCCACTCGAACCGCCACGATCGTTGCCGCCCTTGTTCGACCGGTCGAACTTCGATCCCCGCTGCGATGCGTCGGGAATCTCGATCTCGTCGACCGACGAGTTGTTGGCCTCGTGCACGAGCTTGATCGCCGCCAGCGCGATGTTGCGGTCGGAGTCCTCGCCTGCCAGCGCATTCAGCACGGCCTCGAAGTCCTCGAGATTGTCGGCGCTCAGCGCTTCACGGACCGCCCCGACGGTGAGCTCGAGTTGGCGCGCCCGGAGATCGGCGACGCTCGGCACCTTGCTCATCGTGAACGACTGCTTGGTGATGCGCTCGATGTTCTGCAGCAGTCGCTTCTGCCGGGGTTCGGCCAGCGTGATCGCCACGCCTTCACGACCCGCTCGGCCCACTCTGCCGATGCGGTGGACGTAGCTCTCCGGTGCCGTCGGCACGTCATAGTTCACCACGTGGGTGAGCGTGTCGACGTCGAGACCACGAGCAGCCACGTCGGTCGCGACCAACAGTTCGGCGGTGCCGTCACGCAGACGGCTCATCACCCGATCACGCTGGTTCTGATCCATGCCTCCGTGCAACGCCTCGGCCCGGTAACCACGAGCGTTCATGGTCTCGGTGAGCTCATCGACCTCGGACCGGGTTCGGCAGAACACGATGGCCGAGGACGGGGCTTCGACGTCGAGAATGCGGCCGAGTGCCGACGCCTTGTGATTGCGCTGCACCATGTACACGGTCTGGCGGATCAGGGCCTTCGCGGCGTCGGCATCGGCCTTGGCAATCTGGATTCGGGCCGGATTGCGCTGATGCTGCTTGGCGATGGCATTGATCCGCGGCGGCATCGTCGCCGAGAACATCACCGTCTGCCGCTCGGATGGGGTCTTCTCGAGGATGGCCTCGATGTCTTCGGTGAATCCCATGTCGAGCATCTCGTCGGCCTCGTCGAGGACGACCGTGCGAATCTGATCGAGCTGGAGTGATCGGCGCTTGATGTGATCGAGCGCACGACCGGGCGTCGCGACCACGACGTGCACGCCTCGGTCGAGTGCACCCAACTGTCGGCCGATGGGCTGTCCGCCGTAGACGGCGACGACCTTGATGCCGAGGTCCTTGCCGTAGCCGACGAAGGCTTCACTCACCTGCACGGCGAGTTCACGGGTGGGGACGAGCACGAGCGCCGTCGGGATGGCGGCGGCTTGCGCTCCGATGGCGTGCAGGATCGGCAGGGCGAACGCGGCGGTCTTGCCGGTGCCGGTCGCCGCCTGCCCGAGCATGTCTTGTCCGGAGAGCAACAGCGGAATGGTCTCGCGCTGGATCGGGGTCGGCGACTCGTAGCCGAGCGCACGCAGGGCGCTCAGCAATTCCTTGCGCAGGCCGAGCGATGCGAACTCGTCGCCATCCGGTTCTGAGACAACGGCCGCTTCCTCGACCTCGACCTCGGCTACTGGCTCGACCTCGATCTCGGCCTGTGCTTCGGCGACTGGCTCGACTTCGGTCACCGGCTCGGTCTCGACGGCGACGGGCTCTGGTTCGGGCTCGAGTGCTGGTGCTGCTGCCACGACCGGTGCCGGGTCGACCGGTGCCGGGTCGGCCGGTGCCACCGGTGACTCGACCGACGCCTCAGGCTCGACGACCTCCACCACCATCGCCGGAACGACCACCACCTCGATGGGTTCGGATGCCGAGGCCTCCACGGGCAGAGAGTCGGGGAAAAAGGGGTCGGGGTCGTGGTTGCTCATCGAAAAACGCTCCTTGCAGCAACAAACCACGATAGGTAGGCCATCGGCCAAGACCTTGGGCTGATGTCTTCGTGCTGGTCGAGCCGCCACAAGTCACAGCGAATCGGCGCCGAGCGTGCGATGCGGCCTCCGATCGTTTCGGGCCCACACCACCGCGGTTCTCGGGTCTGTCCTAGGGTCGCTGCGTGAAGTACGAGCGCCTCTTTGCCATCTGTTTCTCCACGGTGATGGTGATGGCAGGTCAAGGCGTCGTCAGCCCCGTCCTCCCCCTCTATGCCGACGCCTTCGGGGTCAGCACCGCCCTGATCGGCGCAACGGTCACGGCCTTCGGCCTCGCTCGGCTCCTCGTGAACATTCCCGCCGGTATCTTCGCCGACCGGCGGGGCCGGCGTTTCCTGCTCGTCGGCGGTCCGCTGGTCACGGCCGCAGGCATGTTCGGTTCGGGTTTGTCGACCTCGATCTGGGTCCTGTTGATGTTCCGCTTCGTCGCCGGACTCGGCTCCGGGCTCTACATGACCGGAGCGCAGATCTACCTTCTCGACATCGCCGGTCCCGAGCAGCGAGGCCGCTTCATCGCCACCAATCAGGGGGCCCTCCTGGCCGGCGTGAGCGCCGGCCCGGCGCTCGGTGGGTTCCTCGCCGACCGCTACGGACTCTCCACTCCGTTCATGGTGGTCGCTGCGGCCGCGGTCTTCACCGCGGTGTACGGCTACTTCCGGCTGCCTGAGACCCGTCCCGATGCCAGCGAGGCCGAGCCGGACGAGTGGGCTGCGGACGGACCGAACCCAGAACCGTCGGGGCTGAGCGTCACTCGGCTCGATCTGCTCCGCTCGGTCGACTTTCTCGCAGTCGGCTTCGTCGCCATGGGCGTGTTCTCGATCCGAGCGGGCGTTCGCCAGACACTGGTGCCACTGCGGCTGAACGACGCCTTCGGGCTCGAGGTATCCCAACTCGGTGTGCTGTTCACCGTGCTCGGCGTGATCGGCCTGGTGCTGATCTGGCCTGCCGGCTGGGCGGCCGATCGATTCGGCCGCAAGATCATCATCGTCCCGACCGCTGCACTCATGGCAGTGGGCATGGGTCTGGTGTCGGTGGCCGACTCGCTCACGATCTTCGTCGTCGGACTCACCATTTCGGCAGTCGGGTCGGGCATCACGGGTCCGGCGCCGGCCGCCTTCGTCGCCGATCTGGTCGGTGACGAGCAGCGCGGCATGGCCATGGGGATGTACCGGACCTTCGGTGACATCGGCGTGGTCGGTTCGCCGGTGCTGAGCGGACTCCTGGCCGATGCCACGTCGATTCCGGTGGCGATCGGAGCCAACGCCGTGTTCATCGGGGCAGCCGCGGTGTTCTTCGGGCTCTTCGCCAGCGAACCCCGGCGGGTCACACCGGACGATCTCCCTTGACCGTGATGCGTCGCATGTGACGTCGCTGCCCCGGGTAGTCATGGAGCGCGAAGTGCTGCACGCTGCGATTGTCCCACATGGTCAGCGTTCCCGGCTCCCATCGAACTCGGCACGTGAACGGTTCCTTGACCGATTGCCGGTAGAGCAGATCGAGCATGGCCTGTGACTCGTCGCGCCGAAGGCCACGGATGCCGGTGGTGAAGGCGGGATTCACGTAGAGACCCTTGCGACCCGTCTCGGGGTGCGTGCGAACCACCGGATGCTCCACCACTTGGTTCACGAGTTCCTGGTTCTTGGTCTGCATGGCCTTCGAGCGAGTCGAGTAGCCACCGGCCCCGTATTGCGGGCCGGCCGAGTGGGTGGCCACCAGAGTGTCGAGCATCGTCCGCATCGGTTTGCTCATGGCGTCGTAGGCAGCGTGTTGGTTGGCGAACAGGGTGTCACCGCCGACCGCCGGAACGTCGACCGCATAGAGGATCGAACCGAGATCCGGTTCGGCGAGGAACGTGAGATCGGTATGCCAGCCACCCCCGAAGTTGGCGCGATCGTCGGGTTCGGTCACGATGTCGAGCACCTCGATGTGCTCGGGACTCGACGCCACGAACGGATGGGAGTCGAGCTCGCCGAAGTATCGACCGAAGGCCATCTGTTGTTCGGGAGTCAGGTCCTGGTTGCGGAACACGAGGACGTGATGGTCGAGGAAGGCCTGGCGGATCTGGGCCAGCGCTTCCTCGGCGAGCGGTTGCGACAGGTCGAGGCCGTCGAGCTCGGCACCGATGGTGCCGCTGAGCGGCATGATCGTGATCATGGGAGCAGTCCTTCCAGCGAGTCGTGAACGTGTTGCAGCGCAGGCTCGTTGGCACCAAACACCACATGGCTCTGGGCTCCGGAGTGATAGCCCCGCTGGATGCCCGCAGCGGTGGTGAAGTCTTCGTTGTCGGTGACGTCGACGAGCAGATCGAAGTTGCGGGCCCAGTGGGTCTCGGACCTCGTGCTCGAATTCGGCACATACAGACTGACGGTCATGGTCGCTTCGTCGGGCGTCGCCCCCGGCTGGCTCTGGTAGAGCTGCACATGGTCCTGCTGATGGATGAGCACCGTGTTGGGCAGGAGGAACCACAGCACCGTGGCGTAGCGCAGCAGCGGCTGCGGCTCGGAGTCGACATCGAGCTCGTCGATGGCCGTTCGGGTGGTCACCATGCGACCGTGGGGCCCGAACGCGTCGAACAGAGCGAAATCCCCGTAGATCATCGGGGCCAGCGTTTCGCGATGCAGCACCGGCACGTGATACGCCTCGCAGAACGTGTCGATTGCGAGCTTCCAGTTCAGCGACCGGGTGAACCGTGTGGTGGCGAAGAGTCGATGATCACCGAGCGCGAGCGGGCCGAGTTCGACCTCGGCGCCGTGCAATGGCTGATCCGGTATCGAACCGGCCGGGTCGGCATTGACCCAGATCAGGCCATCACGTTCGAGTACGGGCAGCGCCACGAGGTCGTCGAGCGGGAGGTCGCCGAAGTGTTCGGGACGCCGACGCGCCGCTGCGGTCCCATCGAGTCGATAGGTCCAGCCGTGATACGGACACTGCAAGACCGAGGCATGGCCGCACCCGCTGGTGATCTCGGCTCCCCGATGGCGACACACGTTCAGCATCGCCGACACCGACCCCTGCGGAGCGGTCGCGGTCGGCTCACCCCGGGTGAGGATCACCGATCGACCGCCGATCTCGACCGTGGCGTAGCTCGACGGCGCAGGCACGAGAGCAGACAGCCCGGCGATCGTGGGTGTCGAGGCGAGCATCGCTCGCTCGTTCGCCAGGTGATCGGGCGAGGTGTACCGACTCACCGGCAGCCGGACCGGTGCGGCAGCGGTGTCGGTGCCCCGCCCCGCGGCCCGGTGTGCGTCGATCCGCTCGAGGAGCCCCAGCTGATGGGAACGGTCCATCGCCGCCCTAGACCTTCTCGGGTTCGCCGTCGACCAACAGCGAGATGGTCGGCCCGTACAGGCGCACCTTCAGCGCGGCGAGCGTGGGACCGGCCGTGTGGGTGAGGCCCGCCGCTCGTTCGACCGCAGAGGAGAGCACAGCGCCCTCCTCGACGACGGCGTCGACCACTCCCGAAGCCAACGCCTCGGTCGCGTCGAATCGATGGGCCTGGGTGACTGCCCGATGGACAACCGGTGGCGTGAGCTTCGCCTGCAGGATTGCGGCCATGCCCGGCGGCAGGTTCATCCCGAGGAGCACCTCGTTGACGCACCAGAAGCCGCGGTCTGCCCGCATCACTCGTTGATCGAACGCCATGGCAAACATCGCTCCGCCGGCAAAGGCATGTCCGTTCACCGCAGCAACCGTGGGATAGCCCGCCTGCATCAGGCGTCCCCACATCGCCATCACGTCGGCGATGAACGGAACGAGCTCCTCCTCGCCGGTCGACAACCAGTCGAGGTCGAGACCGTTGGAGAAGAACTTGCCGGTGCCGGCAACGACGAGCCCCCGGGGACCGTCGGCCTCGTCGACCTCGTCGAGCGCCACGTTGATGGCATCGAGTGTCGTGCGGTTGAACCGGTTGTCGCCGTCGTCGAGCCGCAGAACGAAGACGTCGCCGTCTCGTTCGAGGATGGGAAGAGCCATGCGGCAGTTAACCCCGAACCAGCGACGACGGGCAACTGCGACCGGGCCGATCCTCAGCGACCGAGCGGAGCCTCGGCATCGAAGGTGATGACCGTGTAGTCGAAGCTCGATCCGGCATCGCTCACCACACCGGTGATCGAGACGTCGTAGACGGTGTCCTCACCATCGTGGTCCTCGTCGACCCCCTCGGGCGTGAACGTGATGATCGAGGCAGGCAGCACACCGGGTCGAAGTTCGTTGAAGACGATCGGTGCTTCGACCGGCTCGCCATCGCGTTGCACGCTCACCTCGGCGTTGGAGAAGTCGGCGCCGTAGATCGAAACCGACCAACGCTCATCGACCAGCTCTTCCGGGAAGAACCCGGGGGCGGGCCATGCCACCACGGTCGCATCCTTCTCGAGCTCGAAGCCATTGCGGAAGTTGACCGCATAGCCACCATCGACGTCAGAGTCCGACGTCGGCACTTCGCCGATGCCGACGCGTCGCAGCTGCGGCATCAGCAACCAGTTGCGATGGCCGACGCTCACGTTGGCTTCGCCCGGGTCCTCCATGAAGCCGCGAAGGGCGTCGTGGCCCGTGCGCTGATAGAGATCGGAATTGGCCGACCCGACCGCTCCGGTTTCGCTGTAACACGCAGCAGTCGTCGAAGGCTGATGGTCGACTGCATCGTTGGCCCAGATGATCAGTGCCGCAGCCTGCGCTTCGACACTCAGCGCCGGATCGAGCTCGACCTGATGCTGGAGCCCGGCGAGCGACCGGTAGTAGTTGATCCGGTCGACCTGCTGCTGCTGGTACGCCTCGTCGATCGTGCCCGCCTCACAACCGGCGCCGTCGCCGGTCCACTGCGGATCGAGTGCCGGCGAGCGGTGTTCCTCGAGGTAGGCGGCGTGGACTTCCTGCCTCGAAGGCTCAGTCGACTCGTTGCCGTCGCCGCTCGAAGCACCGGCGGCCACCGAGACGCCGACGGCGAGCAGTGCTCCAGCCGCCACCGTGGCGCGTCGAAGCAAGGCAGACGTTTGCACTCGGAAGCTCCTCGGTCGGCAGGTGGTTGGGGCGTGTGACCAGCGGTGATCCGAGAAGAATCCCGCTCCGGAAGAATTCTTCGAAGAATTCCCGTGAAGTCCTCATTCATAACGGAACACGGCCGATCAGACTTGAGACTTTTTCCGCCGTTTGCTCAAACGTTGACCGACGCTGCCGACCTCGGCGACACTCGATCGGTGGAGTTTCGTCGACTCACGAACGCGGATTTGCCGCAGATGCACCGGTGGCTCAATGAACCCGGTGTCGTTCGCTGGTGGGAAGGCGACGACGTTTCGTGGGACGCCGTCGTCGAGGACTACGGCGAGCGGACCGACGAAATCGACGATCACCTCGAGCATTGGCTTGCCGTCGTCGATGGTGAGCCCATCGGTTGGATCCAGAGCTGCACCCTCGCCGACGAACCCGAGTGGTTTCGGCTCTGGGCGCCCTTTGGGGTCGATGACACGATCATCGGCATCGACTACCTCATCGGCAACCCGCAGGCGCGCGGCCGTGGGCTCGGATCGACGCTGATCGCCGACTTCGTCGATCAGGTCGTCTTCGCCCGGCACCCACAGTGTCGTCAGGTCGGCGCCGACCCATTGGCTGGCAATGTTGCGTCCTGGCGCGCACTGGAGAAGGCGGGTTTCCGGCTGGTCGGCACGTTCGACGATCCGCTGGGGACCTGCCGTCTGATGGTGCTCGATCGACCATGACGCCGGCGACCGTCTGGGTCCACTGTGTCCCAGCGACTCAGTGTCCCAGCGGCTCAGTGTCCTCAGCGACTCAGTGAGCGACCTCGCCGATCACCATCTGGGGAGCAACGTTGGTGTAGTTGGGTACGTCGGCCATGATCTGGGCACCCGCCTTGGCCATGGCAGCGTCGAAGGCTTCCTGGCTCTCGACCATGGCCCAGCCGTACGCAGCCCAGTCGCGGCCCTTGGTCGTGCTGGCACCCCAGCCCTTGCAGGCATCGCCGAGCGCGTCGGCCAGCATGGGCATGTGCGTGGAGGTGTAGTAGTCCATGTCGAAGGTCGAGTCTTCGGTTTTCGGATACATGATGAGAACAGAGATCATCGCCGAGGTCTAGCACGTGCAGGAGATGGCCGTCGACCTGATCACCGGACGACGATCGATGACGACGCCCGACATGCCACCATCGCAATCATTGACCATCTCAAATACGCTCGTTCGGAACGGCACCTCGCCAGACCAACGACACTCGAGGAACTTCATGACCAGCGAACCGTTTCGTCCCAACGCCGACGAGTTGATCGACCACAACAACGACTTCGCCGATCACTTCGATGACACCGGGCTCGAAGTCCAACCCAAGCGTCATCTGACGGTGGTGACCTGCATGGATTCACGCATGGACATCTTCAAACTGCTCGGTCTCGGCAACGGCGAGGCGCACATCATCCGCAATGCCGGCGGGGTGATCACCGACGACGTGATTCGCTCGCTGTGCCTCTCCCAGCGCTATCTCGGCACCCGAGAGATCATCCTCCTCCATCACACCGACTGCGGTCTCCAGCTGGTCACCGAAGACAGCTTCAAGGCTGAACTCGAAGCCGAACTCGGCATCAAGCCATGGTGGGCCGTGGAGTCGTTCACCGACCCGTACGCCGATGTCCTGCAGTCCATGCACCGGCTGCATCAGACGCCCTTCGTCAAGTACAAACAAGACATCCGGGGCTTCGTCTACGACGTCAACACGGGTTTGATCAACGAGGTCCAGAACACCCCGCTTCCCATCCCGGCGAAGGATCAGGAACGTTCGGCCGCGAACACGACCCCCTCGGGTGGGCACGGCCGACCGTAGAACTCCCGACCCTCGGCCAAGGCAATCCCGATGCTGGCACCAACGGGCGTCGGCGAAGGCAACGGAGAAACGATCGGCGCCGGGCGGTTCGCCGATGGCCTTGTGCTCAGCGAACCAACGCCATGGCCGCGTACAGCGCAACACCGTTGGCCAGTTTCTCCTCGCTGATGCGCATCAGGTTGGAGTGATTCGGCGCGGCCTTGGTCGGGTCGAGATCGGCAGGAGTCACGCCGAGGAAGGCCATGGAGCCGGGAACCCGCTGCAGCACGTAGCTCCAATCCTCTGCGCCGAGGACGGCTCGGGGCATCTCGTGATAGTTGCCGGCCCCGAGAACGCTGGAGGCGACCAAACCCGTGAGGGCTGCCTGCTCGGCGTCGTTGATGGTCACGGGATAGCCCGGGTGCAAGGTGGTGGTGCAGCTGCACCCGTGGGCGCTGGCCGTTCCCGTCGCGACGCGATCGATGCTCTCGTTGATCTGCGCTCTCGTGGTTTCGTCGAGCGCCCGAATGGTGCCTTCCATGAACGCCGACGGCGGGATCACGTTGTTCGTGGTGCCGGCATGCAGCTGCCCGACGGTGAGGAGACCCGACTGCGTTGGATCGATGGTGCGACCGACCATCGTGTGCAATCCGAGCACCGTGGCCGCAGCGGCGGGGATGGGGTCGACCGCATGATGCGGGGCCGAGGCATGACCGCCGGCCCCGTGAATGGTGATCTCGAAGGTGTCGGCACTCGCCATCAGCGAACCGCCCTTGGTGAAGATCATGCCGTCGGGCATGTTCGAGATGACGTGGATGGCGAAGGCCCGATCGACCCCGTCGGTGACGCCCTCGTCGATCATCAGTTTGGCTCCCCGAAAGCCCTCCTCCCCCGGCTGGAACATGAACCGGATCTTGCCGGTGAACTCGTCTCTGTTCTCGCTCAGCAGTCGAGCAGCGCTCGCGAGCATGGCAACGTGAGCGTCGTGTCCGCAGGCGTGCATCCGGCCGTCGTGTCGTGACTTGAAGTCGGACTCGTGGTCTTCCTGCAGGGGCAGGGCGTCCATGTCGCCCCGGAGCAGCACGGTGGGACCGGGCTTGCCCGAGTCGAGCTCGGCGACCACCGAGGTGAGCGATTCGCCGAGGGTGATGTCGAGACCGAGACCGGTCAAGGCCTCCAGGATCTTCGACTGGGTTTCGGGAAGATCGAGGCCGAGCTCGGGATCGGCGTGGATTGCCCGTCGGAGTTCGACGGTCTCGGTGTCGAATCCGTGCGCGGCGTCGAGCAGGTCGGGAGTTGGCACGTTCGAGGCGGTGGCGGCAGTGACGACGGTCATCGCCACAGTGTGTCATGAGCGCATGACGTGCGGCCAGCCACCGGCGTCGCTCAGCCGCCGGTGAAGGTGGAAGCCATCTCACTCGATGACTGACCGGATCGTTTGAGCACCGAATACACGAACGCCAGGGACGCGACCGTCACGCCGAACAGCACCACCGCCGCTGCGCCGACGAATGGCTTCGTCGTGCTCTTCGCCGTGCCGATGACGAACACCGGGAAGGTGGTCGAACCGGCGGTTGCCACGGCGTTGGCGATGATCGTGTTGTCGAGGCAGAGCGTGAAGGAAAGCAGTCCTCCAGCGACGAGGGCCGACGCAATCAAGGGGAGCGTGATCTCGCGGAACGCCCGGTACGGCGTCGCCCCGAGGTCGGCTGCTGCTTCCTCGAGCGATGCATCGAGCCCTTCCAACCGGGCCCGCACGATCAGCGTCACGAGGGCCGAGGTGTAGAGCGACTGGCCGACCCAGAGCCGGAGGATGCCGTTGTTCACCGGGCCGACGGGCGAGTTGAAGGGACCGCCCAGTCGAACGAACCACCCGAGCAGCGCAACGGCATCCATGATCTCGGGGGTCACCAAGACGAGGAAGAGCACGAACATGAACGGCTTGGACCAGTGTCCGGTTCGCCGCGCCAGAGCGACTCCGGCCATTCCGCCGATCGTGACGGCAACGGCCGTTGCACCGATGGCGGCGATGAACGAGTTGCGCAGGGTGTCACCGACATTTGCGTTGTCGAAGAAGTCTCGGAAGCTGTCGGACACCAGCGCGTTCACGACGAGGGCGAGCACGACACCAAGCGGTACCGCCCAGTTGATGAGGCCCTCCCGCTTCGACACCCGAGCGACGACCATCGTGGCTGCGATGATGGCGAGGGACAGCAGGAGGCCCGAGAGCACCCGTCCCCCGTCGAACAGGTTCCCCCACCACTCGGTCGAGTAGCTTCCGGCCCAGACGATGAGCGAACCTCCGCTGTTGAACGAATGGCGGATCACCATCAGGATCGGGATGAAGAGGAACGTGATGACCAGACCGGTCCACACGCCCATCACGATCTTCGCCGCATCGAACGATCGCTTCGTCGACGCTCGTTTCGTTGACGTCGGTGCGGTCATGACAGACCTCCGAGGGCGAAGTGTCGGCGGCGTTTGATGGCGAACTGCACGATCTTCACCAGCACACTGGCGATGATCAGCACGAGCAGGACCGCACCGATCATCATGACCGCCATGGCCGAACCGAGCGGCCAGTTCTGGGCCGCCTTGAACTGCCCCTCGATCATCGATCCGATCATGTTGCCCGACGTACCGCCGAGGAGCTTGGCGGTGACGAAGTCGCCGCACATGGGGATGAACGTGATGAGCACCCCGGCAACGACACCAGGACCGGCGAGCGGCAACGTGACGAACAGGAAGGTTCGAAGGCGGTTGGCACCCAGATCCTTGCTCGCTTCGCGCAGACCCGGATCGATCCGATCGAGCGCTACGAACATGGGCAGGATCATGAAACCGAGGTAGTTGTAGACGATGGCGATCTGTACCGCCGTCTTGGTGTCGAGCACGTTGATCGGACCACCGATGAGTCCGACGTCCTGCAACCAACGTGACACTTCGCCGTTGGCGGCCAACGGGATACGCCACGCCAGGGTCCGGATGAGGAAGCTGGTGAAGCTCGGCACGATGATCAGCGCCAGCAGGATGCCCTTCCATCGCTCCGACGCCTTGAACACCAGGAAGTAGCTGACCGGGAACCCGATCAGGAGACACAGCACGGTCGCCAGCACCGAAATGCGGATGGTGGTCTCGAAGACGCTGAAGAAGGTGTCGTCGAACGCATTGCGATAGTTGTCGAATGACAGGCTCGACATGTCGACGGGAACGCCCGTCGTCGACGCATTGTCTTTCGCCCCGAACGAATACCAGACGATCAGCAGGATCGGCATGATGAAGAACAGCACGTACCAGATGATCTCGGGCAGGGCGAGGGCGAACGATGGCAACCGCAGCCTCCGCCCTGGGGGCGTGGGAGCGTCGACGGTGGAGGATGCGGTCGCCATGTCGGTCATCCGATCATGATCCGGCGGCGGCCAGGACCTTGTTGTAGATCTCGACCGTACGATCCTGGGCCGAGTTGACTTCACCGGTCTTCATGGTGGCGACCTGTTCGTCGGTGAAGAAGATCATCTCTGGACGAGGCAAGTCCGGATACAGCTCGGCCAGGAGCGTGTCGATGTTCTTCATGCCCGAGTGGTAGCCGTGGTAGGCAAGATCCTGCATCGAGATCTCCGGGATGAGCAGCCAGTTGATCCAGGCGTGCGCCGCTTCGGGGTTCGGGGCCCCGGTCGGGATGGCATAGAGGTCCATCCAGATCTCGGTCGCCGGAGCGCCGAGCCCCCACACCCAATCATCGGGGTTGCCGCCGGCGTCTGCCACCTTCTCGTAGGCCTGGCGAGCGTCACCGTTCCACATCATCGCGATCGAGTAGGCGCCCTCGGCGATCTTGTCTGATGGGTAGGAATCGAACGCCTTGATGTGCGAAGCGAACTCGTTCACCAGGAAGTCTTCACAGGCCTGGTGGTCGGCTGCGTCTTCGGTGTTCCAGTCGATGCCGTTGGCCCAGTAGTACATGCCGGTGAGGTTCGGCGGCGAGTCGAGAATGGCGCAGTTGCCCGAGGCCTCGGTCTGGCAGACCTCGATGAAATCGGACCAGGTGTTGATCTCTTTGGTGATCATGGTCTTGTTGTAGAGCCAGCCGGTCGAGCCCCAGTCCTTGCAGACGCCGTACTCGTTGTCGAGATCCCAATCACGGTTCATGTAGACGGGATCGATGTTCGACATGTTGGGAAGCAGCGTCTTGTCGAGCTTCTGGATGAGGCCCTTCTGCACCATCTGCGGGATGTACGCCCCGGTGGGAGCGATGATGTCGAAGCCGCTCGTGCCACCCGAACCCTCGAGCTTGGCGATCAGGTCCTCGTTGCTCGAGTAATAATCGACCCGCATGTTGACGCCGAGGGCATCGGCGGCCTGACCGCCGACGATCTCGGGATCGTTGTAGTCACCCCAGGTGTACATGGCGAGATCACCCGACGCCTTGTTGATGACACGGCTGTAGTCGCCGGTCGCCTCGGCAGCGCCTTCGCTGGAACCGCCGGCGGACGATCCCTCCGAGCTGCCGCCGTCGCTTCCACTGCCGCTGCCGCAGGCGGCGAGCACGAGGCCGGCGCCGGCAGCGCCGCCGACTTGAAGGAACTGGCGGCGCGCCAGCTTCGCTCGAAATGACTGATGAGCCAGAATGCGCAGCTCGGTTGGTTCGGACATGTGTTTCTCCCGGTATCGGTTGAGGGAATGGAGATCGGGCGAAGGTAGCGATGGGAAGAGCGGTTCGCGCAGCACCTCGGCCAGCAAACTGGCCGGGGAACTCAGTCGAGGCCCTCCTCTGCTGGATCGGCGAGGACCAGTTCGGCTTGGTCTGCGGAGAACATGTAGACGTCCTCGGCCTGCCACGAGCACCAGACGTCGTCGCCGGCGACCAGACGGGGTGCTTGCTGACGGGGAAGAAGGGCCAAGACGTCGCGCTCGGGGGTGCGTACGACATACTGCAGAACATCGCCGAAGTGCGAGACGCTGGCGAGTCGCCCAGCGACACCGTTGATCGGTCGATCACCACTCGGCGCTTCGGTCATCGGGCTGAGCATCACACACTCGGGCCGGATGGCGGCGAGGGCCTTGTTCCCCGCCGCGACACGCTCCTCGGGGTCGGTGGCATGGAAGACGGTGCCGTCGTTCGCCTCGACACCTTCGGCAACGGCCGTGCCGCTCCAGAAGTTGTTGCGACCGATGAAGCCGGCAACGAACGCCGACGCCGGCTTCTCGTAGACGGTCTCGGGATCGGCCAGCTGTTCGACGTGCCCATCGAGCATGATCGCGATTCGATCGCTCATGCCCATGGCTTCCTCCTGGTCGTGGGTGACGAAGATGAACGTGATGCCGAGCTCGCTCTGCAGCAACTTGAGCTCGATCTGCATCTCTTCGCGGAGCTTGCGATCGAGCGCGCCGAGCGGCTCGTCGAGCAGGAGCACGCTCGGTCGGTTCACCAGCGCCCGGGCCACTGCCACCCGTTGCTGTTGACCGCCCGACATCTGGCGAGGGTGACGATCCGCGAGCTTGGTCATCTTCACCATGGCCAACGCTTCGCGAACGAGGGTGCCGATCTCGGACTTCGGCGTCTTCTTCTGGCGAAGACCGTAGGCAACGTTCTCGGCGACGGTCATGTGGGGGAAGAGTGCGTACTGCTGGAAGACGGTGTTGACGTCTCGCTTGTACGGGGGAACGCCTTGGATCTCGCGCCCATTGATCCGGATCCGGCCCTCATCTGGCTGCTCGAAACCGGCGAGCATGCGCAGGGTCGTCGTCTTGCCACAGCCTGACGGCCCGAGCAACGAGAGGAACTCCGCCGGACGGACACGAAGATCGAGACCATCGACGGCAACCATGGAACCGAAGCGTTTGGTGACGTCGATGAGTTCGACCGACCCGCGTTCGGCTGAGACCGATTCGCTACTCAACTCGACGATCCGTAGAGATACCGAACATGAAGCCCAAACCTTGGGGTAGAAGGAAGGAGCGGATCGTCCCACGGGCGGTTGCGAGAAGCAAGGAACTGCACGTTATTTCACACTACGCTTACACGGGGCGGAGGGTCGAACACCGCGGTGGTTGGTCGACCCTTCGTCCTCGTTGCGAAACCAGGCCCGAAGGGTCAGCTCACCGAGAACTCCTTGGCCCTGGTGGCCAGGGTGTCGAGCACCTCGTCGAACGACGTGGCGAAGCTGGCAACACCCTCGTCTTCGAGTTGCAGCGCCACCTCCTCGAGATCGATGCCGAGGGCTTCGAGCCGGTCGATCACCTCGCGCGCACCAGCAACATCGGCATCGATCGTGCGAGCGACCGTACCGTGGTCGTCGAAGGCGATCAGCGTGCCGTCGGGGATGGTGTTGACCGTGTTCGGCCCGATGAGCGTGTCGATATAGAGCGTGTCGGGATACGACGGGTCCTTGGTGGAGGTCGATGCCCAGAGCGGACGCTGGCAACGAGCCCCCTTGGCTTCGAGCGCGGCCCAGCGCTCGCCGGCAACGGTCTGCTGGAACAGCTCGTAGGCCAGCACCCCTTGGGCAATCGCCGCCTTGCCCTTGAGCGCGTTCGCCTCGTCGGTCCCGATGGCGCTGAGACGCTTGTCGACTTCGACGTCGACACGGCTGATGAAGAACGACGCGACGGAGGACACCGTTCGGAGATCGCCGTCGAAGGCTTCGAGTCCGGAGAGATAGGCCTCCATCACGGCTTGGTACCGAGACAGACTGAAGATCAGCGTGACGTTGATGGACCGACCCTCGCCCACCAAGGTCTCGATGGCTCCGACACCTTCGACGGTGGCCGGCACCTTGATGTAGACGTTCGGGGCGTCGATCGTGTCGTCGAGCTCACGAGCGGCGGCGACGGTTCCGGCTTCGTCGGTCGCGAGCCGGGGCGACACCTCGACCGAGACGTAGCCGTCTTCGCCATCGGAGCGATCGTGGGTGGGCCGCAGCAATTCGATTGCCCGGCCGATGTCATCGACGACCAGCGACCAATACGCGTCTTCGACGCTGGTACCCGCGGTCACGAGCGATTCGAGATCGGCGTCGTAGTCGGAAGTCTCCATCATCGCCTTGGCGAAGATGGACGGGTTCGAGGTGAGACCCCGCACGCCGCGGTCGAGCCATTCCTGCATCTCGCCCGAATCGATCCAGCCTCGTCGGAGGTTGTCGAGCCAGGGGCTCTGACCCTGTTGTTCGAAGAGTTCGTGGAGACGGCTCATGGAGAAGGTCCTCGTGTTGGGCTGATGGAGTGAGTGGCTGGCTGGTGTGAATGGCTGGTGGGGACGACGGGGATCAGGCGTCGGTGTCGTCGAGGAGTTCGTTGACGGCCCCGACGACGTTGACGACGTTCATACCCAGGTTCGCGAGCGCGACACTTCCCGGCGCCGAGGCGCCGAATCGATCGATGCCGACAGCGAGGTCGGCGTGGCGTTCCCAACCGAGCGAAACGCCGGCTTCGACCGAGACCGACGGAAGGTCAGGCGAGATGATCTCGTCCTGCTCGTCGACCGTCAGTGCTTCGAAGGCGTTCCAGCACGGCATCGACACCACCCGTGCGCCGATCCCGAGCTCATCGAGCGCCGCCGCCGCCTCGAGGCAGAGCGAGACCTCGCTGCCGGTTCCGATGAGGGTGACTTCGGGGGCCTCGTGGTCGGCCACCAGATACGCACCCTGGGCGACACCGTCGATCGAGGAGTACTCGAGCACCGGGAGATCTTGGCGACTCAAGATGATCGCGGTCGGACCATCGGTTTCGAGGGCGAGTTGCCAGGCGCCGGCGGTTTCCACCGCGTCGGCCGGACGGATCACCTGCAGGCCAGGAATCGCACGCAGAGACATGATGTGCTCGACCGGCTGGTGCGTGGGACCGTCTTCGCCGACACCGAGTGAATCATGGGTCCAGACGAACACACAGTGAGCACCGGAAAGAGCGGCAAGGCGCACGGCTGGTCGCATGTAGTCGCTGAAGACGAGGAACGTGCCGCCGAGCGGCAGCGTGCCGCCGTGTTTGGCCATGCCGACCAGGGCCGAACCCATGGCATGTTCGCGCACGCCGAAATAGATCTGTCGGCCGGCAGGATCAGCGGCGCTCTGCTGGGTCTGACCGGCGAGCACCGTGCCGGTGTTGCCGGTGAGATCGGCCGAACCGCCGATGAGCCCGGGAACGAACGGCACCAGCGCGTCGAGCACCTGCTGCGAGGCCTTGCGGGTGGCGATCATCGTGCCCCGCTCGAAGTCGGGGAGCGCCTCTTCCCAACCCTCGAGTCCGGTGACGGCCCATGCCGCGTCCCACTCGGCCCGAGCCTCGGATTCCATGGTGTCGAGCCGGGTGATCCACTCCGCTCGCGCCGTCGCTCCGGCCGCCCCGGCGCCGCGATACCTCTCGAGCACCTCGTCGGGAACCCAGAACGGCTCGTCGGGGATGCCCATGACGTTCTTGACCTCGGTGATCTCGGCGGCGCCGAAAGCCAGGCCATGCGCTTCGTGATGGTCGGTGAGCGACGGCGACGGCGTACCGATGTGGGTGCGCAGACGAATCAGGGTGGGCCGTTCGGTCTCGGCTTTCGCCGCGAGCAGCGCCGCCTCGAGTGCCTCGAGGTCTTCACCGATCTCGCCCGCTTCGATGACGTGCCAGTGGTAGGCCTCGAAGCGCTTGGTGACGTCGTCGTCGAGGGCCAGTTCGGTGACCCCATCGATCGTGATGTGGTTGTCGTCGTAGATGACGACGAGACGGCCGAGCCCGAGGTGGCCGGCGAGCGACGCCGCCTCGTGGCTGACACCCTCGGAGAGACAGCCGTCGCCGGCGATGGCGAAGGTGTAGTGGTCGCTGACCTCGCTGCCAAAGCGGGCTCGCAGATTCCGTTCGGCGATGGCCATGCCGACGGCGTTGGCGAAGCCCTGGCCCAATGGGCCGGTGGTGACTTCGACACCAGCGGTGTGACCGGCCTCGGGGTGACCCGGCGTGGCCGAGTCGAACTGACGGAACGCCTCGAGATCGGCGAGTTCCAGCGCCGGCAGGTCCGGCGATTCCGACCCGGTGAGGTAGAGCATCGAATACAGCAGGATCGATGCGTGTCCGGCCGACAAGACGAGGCGATCACGGTCGGGCCACGTGGTGTCGGCGGCGTCGTACTTCATGACTCGGGTGAAGAGCACATGGGCCAGCGGCGCCAGTGCCAGGGCCGTGCCCTGGTGACCCGACTTGGCGGCATGAGGAGCGTCGAGCGACAGCCCCCGGATCACGTTGATGCCCAGTTGGTCCGATGCGCTGTTCGAGTTGGTGGTCACCGTGTCACGCTACTGGCGCAGACTGCGCCTGACGATCACCCTGGAGACAAGCCGAAACGGCGCAGCACATTCTCGGTGACTTGGGCGATGCACGGATCGTCGGCCAGTCCGAAGACCCAGTCGGTCGTGCCGATCGTGACCACCTCGCCGCCCTTTGGTCCGGCCGGGCGGCCGACCGCGATGATGGCGTTCCCGTGGCGGGCGCGGGCCCGGCTGTCCTCGTCGAGGCCGCCGTGGATTCGTTCGGCGATGAACTCGAGATCGCCCTGATCGTCAAGAGCGGAGATGGACGACGGGTATTCACCGAGGCCGATGTTCGACGATGGCGAGAACGCCACGATCTCGAGCTGTTCCGGCGTGTCGTCGCCACCGGCCGGAATCGGCAGCTGGTACTCGTCGAATTGGAGTCGGCACCCCAGGGTCTCGTAGCCGACCACCCCGTGCTTGGCGCCGAGAAGGTCGCCATACCGCAGATCGGTCGCTTCGAACAGCCAATGGTCGTCCCGGTAGACGGTGAAGGCACCGGATCCTCGTGGTGTCGCCAAGCCGAATCGGTTGTAGAGACCCCACGCCGATCCCCCACCGAGGAACGCCGCTTCGGGCCGGCCGACGATGGGATCGGCCCACATGCCGGTCATCTGCGAGGGGTCCACCTCGAGCACCGGATCGGTGCGGTGCGCGCTGTACTTGTGGCAGACCATCGTCGTCGCCGGGCCGATGCCTTCGACCCGGACCTGCCAGAACATCGTGTTGCCCGAGAAGCTCGCGTAGTTCCCGCCCTCGGCGACATGACGCTCGACGGCGTCGCGCTGTCCGGCCGACCAGTACTCGTCGTGACCGATGCCGAGGACGAGGTCGTAGCCATCGAGGGCGTGCTCGTCGACCTCGAGATCACTCGACACGGCGTAGTCGAACGAATACCCGACCCCTTCGGCCCACTCGACGAAACGGCGTTCGAGACTGAACCAGCCCGACGACCCGATGCCAGCCGGGTAGGCGTGCGACAGGCGATAGCGCTGGAAGTGCTCACCGTCGATGTCGGGCTCTTCACCCCAGCGGGTCGGTCGGGCCTTGCGATCGTCGCGATCGACTTCGGGGCGGCACAACATGCCTCGACCGAACGGACGACGGTACGAGACCTGGGTGCCGCCGGTGTAGAGGCTGCAGCCGCCCCAGGTGTTGTAGGCGTTCCAGGTATTGGTGGCCAGCACGACGAGTGCCTTCGAGTGCGATGCGTCGGCTGCCGGGCGTACGACGAATCCTGCATGAGCGACTTCGTGACCGACCGGGGCACCGTTGGCGGTGAGCATGACGAGGTAGAAGCCGCTGCTCCAGTCGGTCGGAATCGGCACCGACAACGACACCGGCCAACGACATCCGTTGGCGTCGGCATCATCGGGTGGCGGGGTGTGGCGACCGACGAGACCGGCCACATGATGCACGGTACGCCGACGCGCTCCCCATCGCTCGATGGTCACGTCGTAGGTATCGGTCTTGCATGACACGTGCAGTTCGAGCGTGTCGCCGTGGTGGTAGCTGAGCGCACCGCAATACCCCTCGATGTCGTCCCAGAACGTGACGTCGTCGTCGAAGACCCGCCCGCGAGCGTCGACCAGGTGGGGAGCAGCTTCGTCGTTCATCGGCCGAGACTACCGATGCCGATCCCCTCCGGTCGAACAAGAGCCGGGCGAGCAGGAACCGGTCGAGCAGGAGGTGCGGCGGTCGTCGTGCCCTCGGTAGATTCGTCGATCGATGACCGACCTCGTTCTCGACCAGCTGACGCGACTGGGGCTCGCCCACGAGGTCGTCCCCTGTGATCCGGCGCTCGCCGACACGGCGTCCTTCTGCGAGTCGTACGGCTATGCAGCCGACGACTCCGCCAACGCCATCATCGTCGTCGGCAAGACCGATCCGCCCGAGCATGCCTTGTGCCTCCTGCTCGCCTCGACCAGGCTCGACGTCAATCGGG
This sequence comes from uncultured Acidimicrobiales bacterium, assembly GCA_963698395.1. GTDB lineage: Bacteria > Actinomycetota > Acidimicrobiia > Acidimicrobiales > SZUA-35 > JBBQUN01. The sequence continues at coordinate 388,940 of CAVOQQ010000001.1, read as the reverse complement.
TCGTCCGCAAACGTCTGGGTGCCCGGAAGGCATCGTTCGCCTCGGCCGACGAGACCATCGCCCTGACGGGGATGGAAATCGGCGGCGTCACGCCGTTCGGGACCACCACCCCGCTGCGCGTCTGGATCGACAGCCGGGTGATGCAGCGCGACCGGATCATCATCGGCGGTGGCAGTCGCGAGCGGAAACTGCTGGTCCCGCCGGCCACGCTCGCCGCGCACCCGCTGGCCGAGGTGATCGAGGGATTGGCCCGACCACTGGGCGAGTGAATCGCTGTCGACCGGTGCCGCTCCGCCGCCCTTTCGGCCTTCCGAGCGAGTGATCTAAGGTGCCTCATGCCGTTTCACCATGTCGCTTACGCCACTCGAGATGTCGAGGCCACCACCAACTTCTACGAAGGCTTGATGGGTTTCCCGCTCGTTCACACCGAGGTGCAAGCCAACGGCGACAGCTGGCTCCGCCACGTCTTCTACGACACCGGTGGTGGCGAGTGCATCGCCTTCTTCCAGTTCCATGCCGTTGGTGAGCAGCCCGACTACACCACCGACGTGTCACAGGGCGTCGGACTGCCGTTCTGGGTCAACCATGCCGCCTTTCGCGCCACGGCAGAACAGCAAGAAGCGGTGCGCCGACGCATGACCGAGGCGGGTATCGCCCCGGCCATGGAGCAGGACCACGGGTGGTGCCACTCGCTCTACTACCTCGACCCCAATGGCATCATGGTCGAGCTCTGCCGCGACACACCGGGATTCGAGATCGACCGGGCCGAAGCCACCCGGCTGCTCACCGTCGATCCCCTGGCCCCGACGATCGACGGAGCGCACTGAGATGCCACGCCTACGCCAGATCGGCAAGACCGATGCCCACCCTCGGGCACAAGCGATCTACTCGTACCTCTTCGGCGACCGTGACCCGGTGGCCGAGCCCGGTACCGCATCGGGAACACCGGGCAACTGGTGGACCGTCTTCGCACTCGTGCCCGATGCGTTCGACCACACCACCGAGGGCTTCGGGTTCTACCGATCGCCCGACAGGGTCCTCGCTCCCCGACTCCGTGAACTCGGGCAGATCCGGGCGGGCTACGCAGTCGGCAGCCAGTTCGTCTTCAGCCAGCATTGCAAGGCCATGCGAGATGTCGGCTACAGCGACGAACAGGTCGACGCGATCCCCAACTGGTCGATCGCCGAGTGCTGGACACCGGTCGAGCGGGCCCTGCTCGCCTACACCGACTGCTTGGTCTTGGAGCACGGTCGCGTACCGCAGCCGCTGTTCGATCAGCTCCAGGCGCTGCTCTCCGACGAAGAGATCCTCGAGTTCACCTACATCACGAGCACCTATGCCATGCACGCCGTCATGAGCCGGGCGTTACGGCTCGAGTTCGACGATGTCGACGATCGGGTGGTCGAGGTACCCGACCCCCAGGGCAACCGGGGCGGGCTCGACGTGATGGCCATGGTCGACGATCCAGGCGACACCGCCGACTGAGGTCATCAACCGCGGCCGGCGAGCATTCGCCACTGCGACTCACGACCGCGCCACTCACTGCCGCGCCACTCACTGCCGCGCCACTCACGACAGCACCCAGACTCAATACAGCACCTCGACTCGGTGGCGTGCGCCCAGACGACGACCGTCATCGGTGTGGATCCTGAGCTCGTACCACGTCGTGAGGAGCGGGCCCGCATGCGAGGGAGCAACGCCGGGGGGAAGGACGAACTCGAGCGTGTTGGGGCCACCGACGAGCGGGCGGGAGTAGACCGTCTCGATGCGGCGCCCGCCGACACTCGCCGAATGGCGTGTTCCATCGCCGAGCACCTCGTACTGAAGAATCGAGGCGGACCAGCGCCGGCCGAGGTCGTCGCGCACGTCGACGACTCCCCAATCGCCACGGCTGCGAACGAACGCGCGACCGGTGGCATTCGACGTCGGATCGAAGGCATAGGCAGTAGGCCGCAAGGACGAGGGAATCCAGCCGATCCAGTTCGACCGTTCGACGTCGGCTGCCGGGTTGGCCAGCACGCGGATCGACCGACGTACCGATGGGACATCGACTCGCTGGCGGACGGCCAGCAACGGTCGGAGCCGATCGAGGCGTTCGTTCGGCACACCGCGCACCACTGCTCGCAGCTCCCACCACCGCTCGCCCAATGGCGTCTCGAACGCCGGCGTCAAGCGCTGTCGGACGTCGATCACGAAGTCGAGTCGTTCCGCACAGCGACCCGCATGGACCGGCACCAGATCGGAGCGGCCGCATCGCTCGACCACCGTGGTGCTGCCGGACTGGTCGACTCCCACGAGTGAGATCGTCGCCTCCCTGGCATGAAGGCCGGCTTCGATCAGCAGGTGTCCCACCACCCTTGCGATGTGTCCCTGTGGATCGCGAATGACGTCACGCACCACGATGGCCACCAGGGCCGGAGCGACCGAGCTCGGTGCCAGCTTCGATGGCAGATCGACCGAGTCACGCACGTCCCTTTGTCGAACGATGCCGGTCACACACGAGTTGTCGACCGATCGCCCAGGAATCTTGAGCGCTACTGCATCGCCGAGAGCTCGCGAATCATGCGGTTGAACTCCTCGGCCGTGACGGGGCGACCGAACAACCAGCCTTGGCCGCGCCTGCAGCCCTGACGCCACAACAGCTTTCGTTGCGACTCGGTTTCGATCCCTTCGGCGAGGGTCAGCATCCCGAACTCCTGCGCCAACCCGATCACCGCCCGCACCAGCCGTGGGTCACCCTTGCCATCGTCTCCGCTGACGAACGATCGGTCGACCTTGAGTACGTCGACGGGAAGGCGGCGCAGCATGGAGAGCGACGAGAACCCGGTGCCGAAGTCGTCCATGGCGAGCATCAGGCCCAACGACCGGAGTTCGTGCAGCAGCCCGATGCCGCGCTCGAGATTCGACATGACCGAGCTCTCGGTGACTTCCAGACACAGCCGTGCCGGTGTGATCTCGAAACGGTCGAGCAGACGCTCGACCGTGTGGACCAGCGACGGATCGCTCAGCTGCGCCGGAGAGAGGTTCACCGAGATGGTGAACCGCTCGGGCCAACCAGCGGCCAACGCCAATGCCTGCTCGAGCATCTGGAGTCCCAGCGGCACGATCAGACCGGTCTCCTCGGCCACCGCGATGAATTCATCCGGTGGCACCGGCCCGATGACCGGGTCGTCCCAGCGTGCGAGGGCCTCGGCGCCGACGATCCGGCCGGTCTCGATCTCGACGATCGGTTGGAGATGCGGTATCACGAGCCCCTCGGCGAGTGCGAGCGGAAGCCGCTGCATGATCTCGTTGCGTCGCACGACCTGACGACGCGCCTCGTCGTCGAAGATCGCATGACGATCCCGGCCTGCTTCTTTGGCCCGGTACATCGCGATGTCGGCATCGCGGAGGAGGAGCCCCGGCCGTCCCGCGCTGTCGCCGCTGGAAGCGATACCGATCGATGCGGTGACGCTGAGACGCAGCCCGCCGATGTCGATCGGCTGCCGGAAGGCCTGCTGCAGACGTGTGGCGATCGCTTCGAGCTCGGCGAACGAGTTCGTTCGCTCGATCATGACGACGAATTCGTCGCCACCGAATCGGGCGATGAAGGCGCCCCGACGCACCGACTGCTGGAGTCGTTCAGCCACCTTTGCCAGGAGCAGATCGCCCGTCGCATGACCGTGGCTGTCGTTGATCAACTTGAACCGGTCGACATCGACGAACAGGAGTCCGACCTGCGTACCGTCCTCGGCCGCTCGAGCAAGCGCATCATCCAACTCGGCCTCGAGCGCCACTCGGCTGCCGAGTCCGGTGAGTGCATCGGTGAGGGTGGCGATGGCGCGATCCTCCTCAGCCAACTTCCGACTGGTGATGTCACGGACGTACAGCGCAGCACCATCGGATTCGGGCTCGCCGCCGAGACAGTGGAACACGATCTCGAGCCAGGCCGGGCCGCTTCCTTCGAGCACGGTGGGGACATCGAGCGTCTCACGCCGATGCTCGGTCGAGTCATCGCAGGCCGCAGCCAACATCTCGCGAACCTTGCCCCGCAGTACAGCGGGAATCAGGTCCCACCACGCCACCCCCAGGAGTCGCTCCTGATCGACACCGAGCAACGTCCACGATTCCGACACCCGAAACGCGACACCATCGGCATCCATCAAGACCGCATGGTCGGCGCTATGACGCGTCATCGCACTGAGGTGGGCCTCCGCTCGGCGTTGGACCTCGAACGCCTGCTTGCGGATCAGGGCCGAGGTCACGACGTCGGCGAGCGACTGCAGGAGCCCGACTTCGACCGAGCTGAACGCGCGGGCGGATCGGACGGCATCGAAACCGAGGAAACCGAGGGTCTCGCCCTGCGCCCGCAAGGGAACCGCCAGCAACGACTGGATGCCCTGAGGCTCGAGAATGTCCCGCTCACTTCGACGTTCCGGCGGCAGGTCGGCGACGCGGGGAACGACGATCTCCTGATCGACCGCAAAGCGCTCGAACCAGTGGTGGAGCGTGTCGAGCGGAACATCCTGCAGATTCTCGATCTCCGGAGTGATCCCCTCGGCGCACCACTCGTGCGTGTTGTCCAGGCGATCACCGACGACCTCGAACGAGTAGATCCGATCGACATCGAGCACGTCGCCCAAGCGGGCAAAGGCGATGTCGACGCACTCGTCGATGTCCTCGACGTTCGAGTGGACGAAATCGGCGATCGTCTGGCGCACGAGCAGCTGGGTCGACTCGATCTGATCCATGGCTGTTTGCAGATCGGCAGAGCCGAAATCGTGCGACATGGAGCAAGCTTCGGAGCGGTGGGCGCTGCCATGAGCAGGGCCGTGATCAGGTGGACCCGCTGTCGGAACATTCCAGCACCCTTCCCGCGACTTTCCTCGGCCCCAAACCGTCGTTGCGACCACGTGGCAGCTTCTCGGACTCCATCCCGAAAGACCGTCCCGAGAGGCCATGCCGATCACCAGCACCGAACCCCGCAACGTCACGAAAGCAGTCGAACGACCATGCCCAAGTCTCACGACCAATCGCCCACACGTCGTGCCCTCCATGCCTCTGTGAGTGACACCGCCCATCGCCAGTGGCATGACTTCGCAGCCGAGAACGGCGTGAGCGTGAGCGCCCTCCTCGAGGTGCTGAGCCAGCGCCTCTTGCGGCCCCACGAGCCCGATCAGCCCGAGCCGACCACCGAGGGCGCGTCGGGCAAGACCAACAGCGAGTTGCGCCAGATGATCAGGGACGCTCGCCAAATCGATGCCGCCCGACGCCGCCGCGCCAAATCATCGTGAAGACTGCGGCATCCGGCGGGCAATCCTGGCGGTGATCAGCCGAGTTCGTTGCCCAGTGCGCCGACTCGGCGCTCTCCCTCGGGGGTCTGTCCGCCGGCCTCGAGGAAGGCTCGCATACGCTGTTGTGCTGCGGTCGTGCGAAGCGTCTGCTGAAACAGCAGCGCCTCGTCGAGAAGTCCCGGTGTCGGATCGGCGGTCGCCGCCAGCACGGCGGCCTTCGCTCGGCCGGTCGCCTCGGACGGAAAGCCCGCCAACCGAGCCGCGAAGGCGTCGACCCAGGCTCGGAGCTCGGCTCGAGGCAGCACCCGATTCAACCAGCCCCATTGCTCGAGCGTTGCGGCGTCGATGTCGTCGCCACCGAGCACGATTTCCATGGCGCGGCCGCGACCGACCAGTGCCGGCAACCGCTGGGTGCCGGACCCGCCGGGCAGGATCCCGAGCGGGACCTCCATCTGGCAGAGGATGGCGCGCTCGGACCCGAATCGCATGTCGCACGACGCCGACAGTTCACCACCGCCACCACCGACCCGGCCGTCGATTTCGCAGATGGTCGGTTTCGGCATCGTCCGCAACTGCTCGGCCATCAGATGAAAGGCACTCAAGGTCTCGGCCCGCTCGGCCTCACCCTCGACGGGGAACGTCAGGATCAGCTCGACGTCGAAGTGCGCCATGAAGAAGTCCGGGTTGGCGCTGCGCAGCACGACGACGCGCACATCGGCCTCGTTGGCCAACCAGTCCACCGCCTGGCGTAACGAGCCATAGAGACCCCGATCGATCAGATTGATCGGGCCGTTGTCGATCACGACGACGGCCACACCGCCCTCGAGGTCGATGCGGAGTCCGGTGAGCTCGTTGGGAGGAGGCGCCATGGCGTCAGTCTGTTGGCTCGGAACCCTTGCGTCGAGCCCAACGATCAGCCCGTTCGCCCGGCTTCAGGTTGCCGGGCTCCACGACGGCCCCATCGGAGGACCCTGACAGGGGAGCACCGCTACCCTCGGCCGTGCCTTCCACACCGACCACCCGGCCGCCGGCAAGGCGAACCGAGGCGGTCGACCGCTCGATCAGTTCTTCGTCGTGCGTGCTCGAGATCACGGAGATGCCCTGCTCGACCAGTGTCGACAACGCCTCGACGAACGAGGTCTTGGCCACGGCATCCAGACCGGTGGTCGGCTCGTCGGCGAGCAGGACCGTGAGTGGCCGAGCGGTGGCAACGAGCAGGCTCGCCTTCTGCCGTTGCCCCTTGCTCATGGCGGTGGGGAACCGTTCGAGCAGCTCGAAGGCGTCGAGGGTCTCGATCAGCTGCATCGATCCTTCGCCGGGCTCGGCCCTTCCGTGCAGCCTGGCCACGTACACCATCTGATCCCACAGCGTGAGGTCGTCGAAGAGCGCCGGCTGGTCGGGGACGAAGCTCACCAACTCGCGGGCCGCGATACCGCCGGCACGCCGACCCTCGATCTCGATGGTGCCGTCGGTCGGCCGGAGCAGCCCGGCGGCGATCAGCAGCAGCGTCGACTTCCCGGCGCCATTGTGACCAACGAGTGCGGTCGTGCCGGCCTCGATCACCAAGTGGTCGATATCGACCGCCACCGACTTGCCGTAGACCTGTCGCAGCTTGTCGACCACGATCATGAACGCTTCTCCAGTGGGTAGGTGGCAACGACGGCGACGCAGAGCACGACGAGGACGACGAGCGTCTCCCATGGCGCATCGAGTTCATCGGGATGGAGCCAACCGTGCGACACCACGATGGTGAGTGCCAACGCCATCAGTGGGCCGAACAGGGCCCGAGCCCACAGGGCCGGTCCGATGCCGCCGGGCCCCAGGATCGAGGCCATGTGTGCCAGGTCCGGTGACCCGAGGCGCCCCTGGGCTGCAGCCGCAAGGGTGCCGAAGACGAACAGTCCGAGCACGCTGAGGCCGACGGTGGGGTCGATCGCGATCTTCCACCCGACGCTGATCAGCCCCAGGACCACGGCGAGGACGATGGCCGTCGACGTCTGGCGGCGCAAGATGCTCGTCGAGGGCCGGGGGTAGTGCACGAGGAAGACCAGTTGGCCGGTGGTCGCAGCAACCGGTGAGGAGAGTTCGATACCGACGATGAACCCGACCCCGGCGATGGCCAGAGCGATGACGCCATCGGCTGGGTCGGTCCAGACCAGGATCAGCGCAACCGCGGTCGCAGCGACGACGAATTGGCCAAGTCGTGCATGCCAACCATGTTCGACCGACGCGAGATACCGCCACAGTTGCAGCGGCATCCAGGGGCGAGCGAGGTTGGCCTTCGCCCGGCTTTCGGTGTGGTCGATCGCACGACGAAGGCTCACCAAGACCTGCTGGAAGTCGAAGCTCAGCATCGCCGATCGCATGTCTTCGAGCGCCGAGGCCCGACGCCAGAGATGGTCGACCGGTACGAGGTCGAGCGAGACCAACGCAACGCAGATCGCTCCGACCAGGCTCAGCGCGAGGACACCGAGGCCGATACCCGAAGCCAGCGAGATGTCGGCGGCGACGACACCGACCACCAACGCAGTGATCACGAGGTTGGTGGCGGCGATCATGGTTCGGTGTCGGGAGTCGGCCTTGAACACCACGAGCCAGCCGACGGCACAGCAGACCGAGACGGCCATGGCGAGCATGGCCACCACCGAAGACCGCGCGGCTTCGGCGAACCCGAAGGATTCGGCGTCACTCATCGCCAGCAGGACCGTGACGGCGATCGCACCGAGGACCGCGTAGGCCACACCCTGTCGCAACAGCCGTGGCAGCAGTGTTCGACGAAGCCGACGAGGCGAATGGAGTTCGTGAAGTACTCCCGCTCGATTGATGAGGAACGGTCCACCTCGGAATCCGATCCATCCCGAGGCGACGATCGCCACGGCGGCCATCACATCGAGGGTGCGTTCGAACCCGGAAACGTCGCTCGGCAGGACCACGGCAAGGCCGTTTCCGTAGACCGGCAGCAACAACCAGGCGATCCCCGCCAGGTACAGGCTGTAGAGATCGTCACTCAGTTTCTTGCCGGGTGCGGCCATCGCCAAACAGCATGCCAGCGCGACGCCTCCACGCAGCACCCAACCATGCCAGAAGTCACTCCGCACTGCTGCGATCAGGGGATAGACAGGCCGACGCAAAGGTTCGAGTCTCGAATCACTCTCGATCAGAAAGAACGTCTTCCATGTCACGCCTTCTCAGTTTCCTCGTTGCTCTCGCCATGACGACCACCCTCGCCGCATGCGCATCCGACGACTCCGAGGGGGCCACGTCCGATGGCACCGAAGTGGCAACCGAGACCACCGAGGCCGCAGCCGACGGCGACGCCATGGCCGACGATGAAGCCATGGCAGAGGGCGAAGACGGCGAGGCGATGGCCGACGAGGCCGTCGACGCCGATGCCATGCCGATCAGCGGCGAACTCGCCTTCGACACCGCCGTCGAGGCCGGCAGCCAGCTCATCCTCAGCGTGAACGATCTGACCAAGGCCGACGCCGAAGCCGCCCTCGTCGCCCAGGAGACGATCGATCTCGAAGATGGCACGAGCCCCATCGCCTTCTCGATCACGGTTCCGCGCGCCGACCTCGATCGCAACCTGCGCTACTCACTCCGCGCCCAGATCGTGAGCGCCTCGGGTGAAGCGCTGCTCACCACCAACTCGATCACCTCGATCGATGTCATGGCCGATGCCAACGAGCTCGGTACGGTCGAGCTGGTTTCTGCCGACTGATCGGTAGGCGGCAGCGGCTCCGAACTCGCCCGATGAGCTGGATCAGGTGGCAATGACCCGGTCGAGCCATTCGACGAGCCGCTTCCGCTCGGCATCATCGGTACCCGTGCCCGGCAGGTAGGCCGTCGAGCGGGGTCGACGGTCGAGCCAGAACTGGCCGGGTCGTGCGTCGTCTGCCCCGCCACAGGCGAGCCACACCATCGTGTCGGCCCCCTGGGCGACATCGCGAAGCAGCGGCCCCATGACCTTGCCGAACCCGGGCAGCGCCTGTGAGACACCGTCGGTGTCGACCCAACCCGGATGCATCGAGTGCATCACCACCTCTGGGGCCCATTGGCGCCCGAGGTACTCCACCATCTCGACCTGACCGCGCTTGGCTCGCGCGTAGGCGATGGCCCCTTTGTAGGACGACGCAGACATCTCGATCTCGTCGACGTCGAGACCTTGGGTGTACATCCCGCCGGAAGCCATCCACAGCACCCGAGCACCCGGCGACAGATGATCGCGCAGGGCGATGGTGAGTGCGTAGGGCCCGACGAGGTGCGACGCGAGGGTGAGCTCCATCCCGTCGTCGTTGGTTCGATACTCCGCCGTGAGGGCCCCGGCGTTGTGGATCAGCACATCGAGTTGATCGGTCTCTTCGCGGATCCGATCGGCAAGCGCACGGACCGATTCGAGATCACCGGTGTCGACGGCGGCACCGATGGCGGTTCCTGCGAAGTTCGACGCCGTGATCGCTGCTGCTGCTTCCTCGGCCCGATCGAGGGAGCGAGACGTCAGGTACACCCGGGCGCCGGCACCGACCAGACGAGTGGCGATGGCGTTGCCGAGACCCGAGGATCCTCCGGTGACGAGCACGGTGGAACCGGTCATGTCCGACGTCGGTGTCCCCCAATCGAAGAGCCCGGATCGAACGCTTGGTCCGATCTTCGTGAAACTGCCGATGACGGTCGTCTCGAGCAAGGTGTCGGCGAAGCGACGAATCGGTGAGGAAGGCGAATGGTCAGGCATGTCGGAGGAAGTGCCCCGTCTGGTCGATGGCGAAACGTGGAATATCGCCCGTGCCGCAGCCCCGCAGATGCGGTGGCAGACGGCGACGGCCGGGAGGTCAGAGCAGTGAGGCGAGGAAGGCCCGGGTACGAGCACGGTCCTCGGCGGTCGTCGCGAACTCCGAAGCGGCGAAATGCGTCACGCCGGCCGCCGCGAGCTCGTCGACGCGCCCTCGGCAGGTGGCCTCGTCACCGATGATCGCCAGGTCGGCCGGACCCTCGCAGCCTTCGCGATCGAGCATCGCCCGGTACGACGGAAGCTGCCCGTAGATGGCGAAGGTCTTCGATGCTTGGGCCCGGGCACCGTCGACGTCGTCGGTCACCCAGATCGGCATGCCGGCAACCACCTGTGGAGCCGGACGACCGGCGGTCGCTGCGGCCTCGCTGATCGTGGGCACGGTCAAGGAAGACAACGTTGCTGCCCCCGTCATCCAGGTGATCGTTCCATCGGCCCGGCTCCCGGTGAGCTTCAGCATCTGCGGCCCAAGGGCCGCCACCAACACCGGCGGCGTCTCGGCGTCGATCTCGAGCTTTCCTCGGGCGGTGATGGTCTCGCCACTGAAGCTCACCGCTTCACCACTCACCAGTGGCATCAGCGCCTCGAGGTATTCGCGAGCGTGACGAACCGGCTTGTCGAACGACAACCCCCACATGCCTTCGACCACCGGCTGGTGCGACAGCCCGATGCCGAGCGAGAACCGACCGCCGGTCAGCATGCTCGTGGTTCGAGCCTGTTCGGCCATCACCATCGGATGCCGCGGGTACGTCGGGACGACCGACGTACCGAACGCGATGCCGGGCGTCTGTTGGGCAACGGCCCCGATCAGGTTCATGGCCTCGGCCTGGCCGACGATCTGGGGCAACCAGTAGGTGTGGAAACCGCCCTCCGCTGCGGCTCGGACGTCGGCGACCAGGCCGTCGTAGCCGAGTGCGCCTGCCGCGCCGGAGAAGATGCCGATGTCCATTGGGTGCTCCCTGTCGTGCGTTTCGTACGTGCGTGATTCGTGGTGTCATCCACCGCGTCGGACAACCGTGCGGCGAGGCGCAGTGTTGGTGAGGCGTTGGCTAGCGGGGTTCGCGAGGGAGTCCGAGCACGCGCTCACCCAAGATGTTGCGCATCACGTTCGAGGTGCCACCCATGATCGTGTAGCCCGGCGCATAGAGCAGGCCCTTGGTCCACTCGGAGTCGATCATCGCTGCGGCGCCGAACACACGCGAAGCGAAATCGGCGACTCGCACCTCGTGCTCGGTGCAGAACGCCTTGGTGGCGGCACTGAACCCTTCCGGTGCCTGCTTGAGCACCTCGCGATAGACCAGGAGCCGACCAACCCGGTACTCGGTTTCGAGACGGGCGATCTCTTGACGAATCAGCGGATCGGTCGTGTCGGCAAGGGCAACGGCCTGATCGAACATCGCTCGGTTCGACACGAGACGATCGATACCGCCCCGTTCGTGCGCGAGCTGCACCATGGTCTGCTTGAAGGCATCGCCCTCGACACCCACCAGATTCTCGACCGGTACTCGGGCGTCGGTGAAATACACCTCGCAGAAATGCCGGTTGGTGGTCATGTCGGTGATCGGCCGAACTTCGATGCCGGGCGTGTCCATCGGGACGATGATCTCGCTGATGCCCTTGTGGGGAGGGCCGCTCGAATCGGTACGGCAGATGAGGTAGCAGTAGTCGGCGACATCGCCGAAGCTGGTCCAGATCTTCTGACCGTTGATGACGAATTCGTCGCCGTCACGTACGGCAGACGTCTTCAATCCGGCCAGGTCGGAGCCGGCATCGGGCTCGCTCATGCCGATACACCAGGTGCTGTCACCGGTGAGCATGCCGGGCAGGAACTCGGCCCGCTGGTCGTCGGTGCCATAGGCGATGAGGGTCGGACCCATCTGGCGATCCGCGAACCACATCGCCGCGATCGGCGCGCCGGCGCTGATCATCTCCTCGGCGACGATCAGCCGCTCGATCGGCGGGCGGGCATGGCCGCCGAACTCGGTTGGCCATCCCATGCCGATCCAGCCCTCGCTGGCCATGACCTTCGCAAAGTCCTTGGAGTAGCCGTTGATCCAGCTGTCGTTGTGGCGGCCGAAATCGGCGACACCCTTCGCCGCCACCTCACGAGCACGCAAGCGAAGCGCTTCGAGGTCGTCGTTCAGCTGGAAGCTCAGGCCCACGCGATGATCCCTTCAATCGCCCGCTTGGCTGCGGGCATCCCAACGGTTGGATCCTACGGCAGGTGCCCTCCGTTCCCGAAACCCTGGCTCCCGCCAACCCACGCAGGCCGGGGTGCCGGCGAACGCCACACCGATCGGGTCAGTCGCCGGTGGGGCGCAATTCCGGTCGTTGACCACTCGACCATTCGGCCACGAATCGGTAGCGGTCACCCCTGATGATCGTCGTTCGCCACTCGACGGGCTTGTCGTCTCGCAGGCCGAGACGCTCCAAGAAGAAGGCGGCTTCGCCTCGTTTCAGTTTCAGCTTCGATCGGTCGGCGGGCGTCGGCAGCAGCGGCGTCAGCCGCTCCCACCCCTGGTTCGGCACCGGTGCACCGATCTTGGCCAACTCGTCGTAGAGCGCGGTGTGGGTCCAATCGACGTCGAGCAGTGGACGAGTGGTCTCGGCCGACATCCACGCACGATCGATCGCCAGCGGTTCCGTGGCTGCGCATCGCAGGCGACTGAGCAGGACCAGTGGTGTGTCTTCGGCCAGGCCCAGCCGGTTGGCGGCAACGGGATCCGTGACCTCGTCGAGCTCGAGCACCTGGCTGTACTGCTCGGTGCCGGTGCTCTCGATGCTGCGAAACAGGCTGTAGAGCGTGCCGAGCGACTGCTCGAACTCGGTGCGATTGACCACCGTGCCGCGGCCGCGCTCACGCTTCAGCACACCGGTCTTGTTGAGATGGCGGATGGCTTCACGTACCGTATGACGACTGACTTCGTACTCCTCGGTGAGCACGAGATCCGTGGGGAAGAAGCCCTCGTCGAACTCGCCTTCGTCGAGCCGCCGGCGTAGGTCGGCCTCCAGCTGAGCCCATAGGGGAAGCGGCTGTGAGCGATCGAGTGCCTGCTTCGTCATCTTCACACCTCCGCGCCGATGCACTGTTGGTACATCAGCTCATCTGGACTATAGAACATAACCAGACAAAGGTACGGATGTTCGGCCTTGACAGAAAATGGCGACCCATTTTTCGGGCGATCCCGGCCCCCGGTCGACGGATCAGGCCAGCTCGGACCGCACCAAGGCGGCACCCTGCGCCATGGCGGTGAGCTTTGCCTTCGCCCGTTCCCGCGGCAGGTACTTCATGCCACAGTCGGGTGACACCCACAATCGGTGGGGCTCGATGACCTCGAGCGCTCGCCGAATGCGACTCGCGACCTCCTCGGGCGACTCGATCGTCTCCCGGCCCAGATCGATCACCCCGAGCACCACGCCACGCGGTGCCAACTGCTCGATCACCCGGGGGTCGAGATCTGGCTGGGCGGTTTCGATTGCGATGAAGTCGACCGGGATCTCGGCGAGCTCGCCGAAGAACGGGTAGCCACCCTCCTTCTCACTGACATAGGCGGCATAGCCGTAGCACGTGTGCAGGGTCGTGGTCGCCTCGATACCGGCGACCGCTCGACTGATCGCCTCGACAGCGAAGGACGCCGCCGCTTCGGGGTTCGCCTGGAGGTACGGCTCGTCGAGTTGCAGCACATCGATCCCCGCGGCTGCGAGGTCGTGCAGTTCGGCGTTCACGGCGTCGGCGTACGCGAGCGCGAGTCTTCGCTGATCCCGGTAGTACTGATCGTCCGCCAGCTGCGACAGGGTGAAGGGACCGGGCACGGTCACCTTGGTCGAGCGCGATGCCCGCTTCATCAGAAGCGTCGCCGAGTCGAGCTCGATCGGGAACGACCGTACGATCGGGCCGTTCACCAAGGGCACCTCGGCAATACCGCCACGTCGGTTCACTCCCCGGCCGATCGCCTCCGGATCGACACCACCGAGCAGGTTGGCGAAATGATTGAAATAGGACTCGCGCCGCACCTCGCCGTCGGTGATCACATCGACGCCGGCATCTTCCTGATCGAAGATGGCCACCAGTGTCGCCGCTTCGATCGCTTCGTCGAGCTGCTCGGGTGCGACGTTCCAAAGATCGGCGGCGCGCACTCGGGGGACCCCGTCGCCTCGAAGCCGCTCGTGGTCGATGAGCCAATCGGGTTGCGGGTAGCTCCCCATCACGGTCGTTGGGATCAGCGGCAGTACGTGGGTCATGAGTGTGCTCCTTCGATGAACTGGTCGATCGCCTGGGTCAGTGATCGAACATCCGCCTCGTGGATGGCGTGGTCGGCCGATGAGGTCACGACGAGGTCGACCACGGCACCGGCGGAGCGCAAGACGTTCGTGGTGTGGGTGGCCGCGTCGAGAGGCAGCCACGGATCGTTCGAACCGAGCGCCATCAGGATCGGCAACCCATCGAGCGACCCGGCAACGGACCGTCGCTCGGGTTCCGGACCGAGCAGCGTGCCGGTCAGGATGGCGACGCCTGCGTAACGTCTCGGCCGCCGGGCCAACAGTTCGGCCACCACACAACCACCCTGCGAGAAGCCGACCACCATGGTGCGCTCGACCTGGAGACCGACCATGCACTCCTCGATGGCCTCCAGCGAAGCGAGGAGTTCCGACTCGTTGTCCTCGACCGGGTCTGCGGCACGACCGCCGTACCAGTGCCGCTGCACCGACTGCGGAAGGACCCACGAGACGTTGGGTCGATCGATCCGTCCGACCAGGTGCTCGAACAGGTAGTCGGCTGCTTGGTCGCGACCATGCACCGCCACGATCACGAGATCGGCGTGCTCGGGCTCGGGGCCCGCCCGGATGACTTCGACGACCTGCATGGCCGGTCGTCAGTCCTCTCGGGGCGGCGGCACGTAGTTCGTGTTGCGGTCGATGGTCATGTACATGTCGTTGGCAACCGGGTCGTCCATCTCCTCCGCGAGATGCCCGAGCAGTCCTGCGCACCGAGCGAGGAGCGCGAAGCCTCGCATCACGCCGAGTGGAAGATCGATGTCTGCCAACACGGCACCGCACACGCCGGCACCATTGAGCGGAAGGGTGCGACCGAGCAGTTCGGGGTGGACCCGACCGATGGCGCTGAACAGCTCCAGATGCGGACCGAACTGGTCGTTGGATCGAGCCAGTTCCATCAGGACCGGGGTACGAGGGTCACCCTCTTTGTGCACCGGATGGCCGAGGCCGGGAACGAACCGCCCGGATGCGCGGGTGTCGGCGATGATCGAGCGGGCGACGTCGTCCCAACCGCCGTCGTCGGTGGGATGGGCATCGAGTGCCTGCAGTGCAGCATCGAGGAACAGCGCCGAGTCTTCGGTGACGCCGAGGAATCGGGAACCACCGCCGAGCAGGCCGGCCGCCAGGGCTCCCTGGATCGAGTCGGGAGCGCTGAGGTAGGTGACCCGGGCCGCGATCGCCGTTGGCGTGAAGCCATGATCGGCGAGAGCGACGAGCACCGCCTCGAACATGACGCGCTGGCCTGGCGTCGGCCGACGCTTGGCAACCAACCAGTAGGCGAGTTCGCCGAAGGTGATCTTGCCGAGCAGCTCCGCGGCCAGGTCGTGGCCGAGCAGCGTGATGGAGTCGAGGTCGGACGCGCCGATCCCGGTTCGGTAGGTCATGGGTTCGCTCATGCGGAGCTCCTTGCGTCAGTCGGCGAATGCATACTCGCTTGGTCGGCACCCGGGGCGGCGCCCGAGCCCGACAACCACGCCAGCACCGACTCGGTGTCTTGCCCGAGAGCCGGTGGTGGCAGGTCGTGACGGGGGGCGGTGGCGCTCATCGTGATGGGGTTGCGGATCAACCCGATTTCCTGCTCGCCGAGGCGGACGATCGGTTCGAGTCCGAGCCGTTCGGCCAGACCGACGCCTTCGGCGATCGTGTTGATCGGCCCGCAGGGAACGCCGGCGGCATTCAGTTGCAGGAAGAGATCGTCGGCAGACCAGGTCGACAGCGCGTCGAGCAAGATCGGGTGGAGCTCGTCTCGGTGGTTGGTCCGGTCGGCGTTGAGCCGAAACCGCTCGTCTTCGGCGAGGTCGTCCAGTCCGAGCACCCGACAGAAGGATCGGAACTGGCGATCGTTGCCGACGGCGACGATCACGTCTCGGTCGGCGGTCGGCATCGGCTGGTAGGGATAGACGCTCGGGTGGGCGTTGCCCATACGGAACGGCACCTCACCAGCGGCGGCGAAGGCACCCGAGTGGTTGACCAGCCCCGACAGCGCCGAGGACAGCAGATTCACTTCGACGTGCTGACCCTCACCGGTCTTGTTTCGGTGTTCGAGGGCGGCGAGCACGCCGATCGTGCCGTGCATGCCGGTCATCACGTCGAACACCGAGATGCCGGCCCGATACGCCGGGCCATCGGGCTCGCCGGTCAGGCTCATCAGGCCGGACACGGCCTGCACGACCAGGTCGTAGCCGGGAAGCCCCGCCCCCTCGGCCGTGCCGAAACCACTGATCGAGAGGTAGATCAACGCCGGATTGATCGCCTGTGCCGCTGCATAGTCGAGGCCGAACTTGGTGAGCCCGCCAACCTTGAAGTTCTCGATGACGATGTCGGCTCGACGAAACAGCTCGTGCACGATCGCGACGTCGTCGGGGTCGGTGTAGTCGAGCACGATCGAGTGCTTGTTTCGATTGATCGAGAGGTAATAGGTGGAGACCCCGTCGAGTTCGGGCGGTGTCCAGCTCCTGGTGTCGTCACCTGCGGCACTCTCGACCTTGATGACGGTGGCGCCGAGGTCGGCGAGGAGCATCGAGCAGTAGGGTCCGGCGAGCACCCGCGAGAGGTCGGCGACGACGAGTCCGTCGAGCGGACCGGTGGTGTTGCTCATGATGGGCACCGGGTGAGGTGTTGGGCGGTCACGGTTTTCAGGGTCACGGTCTTCAGGGTCACGGTCTTCAGGGTCACGGTCTTCAGGGTCACGGTCGTGGAGCCTCGGCAATCGGGAGTCGGGAAAGGTTGGACCAGTCGCGCGAGACGTTGTCGGCGGTCTCGAGCAGCAGTGGGAGGTAGTCGTCGATGAGGGTGTCGATGGTGGTCTCGGCCGCATGCACGGTGACGTTCATGGCAGCAACGGTTCGTCCATCGGCGTTGCGGACCGGCGAGGCAACCGATCGCACACCGAGCGAGAGAAGCTCGTCGGCGAGCGCCCAGCCTCGTTCGCGGATTTCCGCCAACGAGTCGTCGAGTGCGCTGCGGCTCATCTCGACTCGGGGATGAACGCCCGAGCGAGAGGGCTCGGTCAGGGCCCGATCGAGTTCCTCCACGGACAGATCGGCCAGCAACACGCGACCCATCGACGTGGCCGGCGCAGGGAAGCGCGTGCCGATGTTGACGGCCAGCGCAATGATCTTGGGCACCGGCACTCGTGCCGTGTAGACGATGTCGCTGCCGTCGAGCTGTGCCATGGAGCTCGACTCTCCGGTTCGACCCACGAGGTCGACCATGTGCGGGCGGGCGATGTCCCAAAGACCTTGCGCTGCGATGACCGAGGTGCCGAGTTCGAGCACCTTGGTGGTCAGCGAGAAGACACCGTCGTCCGAGCGAACGTAGCCGAGCGCCTCGAGCGTGAGGAGCAACCGCCGAGCCGTCGGCCGGGCAAGCCCCGTCACGGCCGCGACGTCGCTGACCGACATGGCCATCCGGGTCGGACCGAACGAGGTGAGCACGTCGAGGCCCCGAGCGAGCGCCTCGACGAAGTCACGCCGGGCGGGGGGTTTCACTTCGTCCTTCGATCGGCCGAGCGGCTGCAGCGATGTGAGATGTTGGCTCAACCGTCAGCGATAGGTGTTGTTGGACGTGTGGTCGCCGGCGAGCCAGCGTTGCAGGGTCTCGTGGGCATCGGCCATGCGCTCGGCGGCGATCGCGTCGGCCGAATCGGTGTCGGCGGTGAACTCGATGAGCATCCCATTGGGGTCTTCGGTGTAGAGCGATCGGCAGTAACCATGTTCGAGCACGTAGGTTCCCTCGGGCTTCCAGGCCGCCTCGGTGAGGCGACGATGGAGCTCGGCCTGCCCTTCGGCATCGACCTTGAGGGCGATGTGACGGAACGGCGAGGGCGCCAGTTCGGGATCGAACAATGCTTGATCATCGGGATTGGCGAACTGGAAGAACGCCAGTGCGCTGCCATCGGCCAGACCGAAGAACGTGTGGCAGTACACCCGCTCCGCACCGAAGAGTTCGTCGGTCTCCGACCAGGTGGCCAGGAGCGGAAACCCGAGAATGTCTTCGTAGAAGGCCCGGGTGGCCTCCTGGTCTTTGGTGACGTAGGCGGTGTGATGCAGGCGCTGAGCGATCGGACTGGACATGGCTGGTCTCCTGTGACGAGTTGCGCGACTGTACGCAGATCGGACAGTATGCCGCACAGCGGACACTCGTCAAGAATCGTACGATGACCGCCGAGAGCCCCATCTCGAACCAGGGCACCAGAAGCACCACCCCACCCTTCACCATTCGAGGAGTCCCAACATGTCCCTCCCACTCGCCGCCGGCTCATGGACGATCGACCCGGTTCACTCCGTGGTCCAGTTCTCCGTTCGCCACCTCGGCATCTCATCGCTGCGCGGCCGCTTTGCCGACGTCGCCGCCACGCTCGAGGTGGGCGACGATCTCGAATCGAGCGCGCTATCGGCCACGATCGGCATGGGGTCGATCGACACGGGCAACCCCGACCGCGACGGCCATGTTCGGAGTTCCGACTTCTTCAATGCCGAGGTGAACCCGCAGATGACCTTCACGTCGTCGTCGATCGAAGAAGCGGGCGACGGGGTCTACCACGTCACCGGCACCCTCGCACTGAACGGCAACAGCCAGACCGAGACGCTGACCGTCGACTTCTTCGGCATGGAAGACAACCCGTTCGATGGCAGCGTTCGCGCCGGCTTCGAAGCCCGCGGCGAGATCGACCGGACCGCCTACGGGATCGACTGGAACGTGCCGCTTGCCTCCGGGGGGATCATGCTGGGCAAGACGATCGGCATCACGATCGACGCCCAGCTCCTCGCACCAGCCGCCGACTGATCGGTTCCGGCCATCGACCGAGATCGGGCGACGTCAATCGAGTCCGAGGTCGGGCGACGTCAATCGAGTCCGAGATCGGGCGACGTCAATCGAGTCCGAGATCGGGCGACGTCAATCGAGTCCGAGGTCGGGCGACGTCAATCGAGATCGAACAGCGCTCGGGCATTGCCGCCGATGAACTTCGCCTGATCCTCTTCCGGGAACATCGCCACCAGGGCGTTGAGGTCGTGTACGTACTCGGGCGTGTGGTCGGCGTGCGGGAAGTCCGACGCCCAGAGGAATCGCTCGACGCCGAACCGCTCGGCCAGTGCCGGGATGGTGCGCTCATCGGGGTCGCAGCTGATCCAGATGCGGTCGCGGAAGTAGTCACTGGGCTTGTGCTCGAGCGGCACTCGGTTGCCGATGAACGTGTGGCCGTAGACGGCGTCGATCCGGTCGAGCCAGTAGCCGATCCACCCGCCTCCCGATTCGAGGACCAGCACATCGAGGTCGGGGAACTTGTCGAACACGCCATAGTCGAACAGCGTGGTGAACTGCTGGCGAACGCCGTCTGACGCCGTCACCGACGCCAGCAGCCGCAGCTGCTTCACGTTCTCCCAACTGCCCATCCGCTCGCCCTTGGTCCACTGCGGCTCGAACGTCGGGTGGATGGCAAAGGGCACGCCGAGATCTTGGGCGGCCGCGAACACGACGTCGTGGTCGGGATGCCCGAGCGGCTTGGCGTCGTGGGTGAAGGGGCAGACGTACGCGCCCTTCGCTCCTTCGCCGACCGCCCGCTCGAGTTCCTTCGCGGCCGCCGACGGGTCGCTCAACGACAGATGCGCGGTGGGAACCAACCGGGGCTCGTCGGCGCAGAACTCGGTGATCCACCGGTTGTAGGCCTTGGTGTAGGCCTGGGCGAGCGCCGGGTCTTTCACCTCGGCCTCCCAGAGGAGTCCGACCGTGGTGTAGAGGATGGCGATGTCGATGTTCTCGGCGTCGAGCACCTCGATCCGTTCGCCGGCGTGCATGGTGCCGTAGGGCGCCTCGGTCAGATACGTGCGCTCCGGATCTTTCTGCAACTCGCCGAGATCGGGGTACCCCATTGCGCCCAGCGTCGAAGGGAAGCCTCGCCGAGACATGGTCGAGCGGCGTCCGTCGATCTCGAGTTCTTCGAGGCCGTGCTCATCGACCACGATCCGCAGGGCTCGATCACGGAATGACGGGTCGATGTAGTCCTCCCACAGGGTGGGTGGCTCGAGAATGTGGCCATCGGCGTCGACCGCACCATCGACGGCGACGCGGTGAGTCTCGTGGATCGGCTTGGAGGCGGGAACGAAGGTGGTCATGGGCCATCTTTGCTTCGTCCTCGCCGGCCTGCAATCCCACGGCTGCGGCCCCGCCCTGTCTGCCCCCGGCGCCAACGAGTGAAGACGCCGGGGCCAGGCGGAAAGCCCTAGGAGCCGAGCCCGGTCGTCTTGCCGGACTTCTTGTCCTTCTTTGCGGTTCGCTTCTCTTTTGCCGTCTTCGTGGCGGGCGTCTTGCTGTTTCGCCCACCCTTGTCTTTGCCGGCCATGTTGGCCTCTCTCCGGTGCGCTGGATGCAGACCAGACACCACTGTCCCACACAACGGGTTCGTCTGCGCCTCACGCCCGCACGTCCGACAAGGATCGCGCCGGCCCCGGTGGCAAGCTTGCGTGGTGTTCGACGACGAGGAGCCGGAGTGGGATGACGCAGAAGTCGAGCGTTCGACGATCTGTGCAGCCTGCGGCGTGAGCTCGCTTCCCGCCGAGCCCCTCAGCAGGATCGGCAGCATCTGTGAGAATCCGAGTTGCGATGCCTATGGCGAGCCGGTCGATGACTGAGCACATCGTCATCGAAGACGACGGGACGACCTGGCGCTTCGATCGCCCGTTCCTCGAATCGAACTGGACCTGCATCTGGGGCGAGGGCTGCAAGGGCATCCTCGATCGGCCGAGCGAGGAGCTGCAGCAGGGCTGTTGCAGCCTCGGTGCCGAACTCGACCCCGACGAAGCTCGGATGCTGTCGGCCTTGGTCCCGATGCTCAGCCTCGAACGCACCCAGTTCCACGCCGAACTCGACGACCTCGGCCCGTTCTCGCCTCTGTCGAGCGACGAGACCGGCTGGCACACCCGGGTGATCGACGGTGCCTGTGTCTTCCTGAACCGCCCCGGGTTCGTCGGCGGTGCCGGGTGCGCGCTGCATCTCGAGGCCGTGGCCAACGGCGAGCCGCCGATCGACTGGAAGCCCGGTGTCTGCTGGCAGCTCCCACTCCATGTCGACTGGGAGGCAACGGGTGACGACACCGAGACGGCCACGATGCGAC
Source organism: uncultured Acidimicrobiales bacterium (assembly GCA_963698395.1). Classification (GTDB taxonomy): domain Bacteria; phylum Actinomycetota; class Acidimicrobiia; order Acidimicrobiales; family SZUA-35; genus JBBQUN01. The sequence goes on along the minus strand of CAVOQQ010000001.1, from coordinate 367,492 downwards.
CGTGGCGGCGCTCCGACTGGGGCGAGCACGGCGCCACCATGGCCTGGTGTTGCACCGAGGAGCCCGACGCCTACCGCAGTGCCGACCGAGTGATCGATGGTCTGGCCGAGGAGATCGAGGCCATGGTCGGGACCCCCGTCTTCGTCGAGCTACGCCGTCGCCTCGGCCCGGCAACCTGAACCGAGCGACCCCCGCAACCTCAGTACTGGCTCAGGGCATGGTCGACTGCGGCTGCATAGCTGCCGCCGAACTTGATGGCATGCACGATGAGCGGCGGAAGCTGATGGAGGGCCACCCGCTCGCGCCAGCCGCCAGCGAGCGGGAAGGCGTCGTGGTAAGCCTCGAACGTCGTCACACCGAAGCCGCCGAACAGCCGCATCATCGCCAGGTCGAACTCGCGATGCCCTCCGAAGCAGGCGGGGTCGACGACCCAACTCCGTCCGGCGATGTCGACCAGGCGATTGCCTGCCCACAGATCACCGTGGAGCAGGCTCGGCCGCTCGGTCGGCGGGGCGACGTCGCCGATTCTGGAGGCCAGCGCTTCGATTCGCTTGATCGCTCCCGGCGCAAGGCTTCGCCGCTCACTCGCAATCTGCGCGAGCGGAAGCAGCCGACGCTCGGCGAGGAAGTCGGCCCAGGAGTCGAGTGGGTCATTGGGAAGAGCCAAGCTGCCGGTCGTTCGCCGATCAGGCCGACCGAACGTCGCGAACCCGGTGGAGTGCAACGCCGCCAGCGCCCGGCCGAACTGCTCGTGGTCGGGTCGGGCCGACCGAGACTCCTCGACCCAGTCCAGCACCAACAACGGAGGCGAGTCACTCACATGGAGCAGCGCCGGCACGGCCAGCGTGTCGGAAGCGGCAAGCCATCGGAGCCCGGCCGCCTCGGTGGAGAAGAAGTGCGGCGGCGGGTCACGATGGGTCTTGGCAAAGACCGTGCGACCATCGGCCAGCTGCACGCGATGCGACGAGGCGAAGTCGCCACCGCTCAGCTTGGCGCTCGAACGCACCTCGACGCCGAGTGCTGCCGACACCGTCTCACCTCTGTCGTGTTCATCGTGGCGCACCTCGTCGACGGTAGTGCCGTTGCTCAGACGCCGGCCCGTGGTGACACGCCAGAGCAGTTCGATGAGACCGTCCGGGAGAAGGGGCGGATCGAGGTGGCGCTGATGATGCTCGACCACGTGATGAAAGAAGCCAACATCGCGATCGGCTGCATCGGCACCACCGGCATGTTGGCCTCGGTCGTACACCGACCGATCGACCTCTCGTGCGCGCGACCATCGCACATGCCCCGATCCTGGATGGGATTCGAGCCGCTCCTCGCTCACGGCAACCGCTGGCTCCAGGACCAGATCATCTTCGCCAGCGGCTGGACCACCCAAGGCGTTCCGGTGAAGCAGCTCATCGCCGAAGCCGAGGCCCTCACCAAGAAGGAGCTCGTCCGGCAAGAGTGGGTGCACGACAACGCGGTACGAGCCCTCAGTCTCGTGTGAGCCTTCGGGCGGCGCTGTTCAGTTGCGGTGACGTTGCCAATGGCAGGGTGCGCAGCGAAGTTCGACTTCGTCGACGATCGTTCGCTTCGTGATCGCATGGTCGGGGTTATGGTCGAACGTCGGCAACTGGGTGCTGCCGCAGTCGACGCAGCCACGATCACGTTCCTTCACCACCCGCTTCTGCCTCACCGTCGGGTACCGGTGCCTTCCGGACGCGTTGATCGGTTTGCCCTCGGCATCATGAATCATCGCCCGCAACGTCGACTCGGGTGCGATCCGCTCCACCACCGACACCGGGATCGGAGTGCCGTCATCCATCGTCGTGCCGTCACCACGAACATGGATCACGACCTCGGTCCGCACCCTCCCGGCACCCTCGCTCAGGATCGCTTCGAACGCGTCGGCATACTGCTGTGCCAGGGTCGGCCAGGTGCCGTCGGCCTGTTGACGCGGCGCCGACTTCATCACCCGTGCGGTCAACGCAGCAACGAAGGTTCCGCCCAACAGCGGCGGGACTCGAACGGTGAAGCTCAGCATCCCGTCAGGATCGGTGCGCCATCTGATGGTTCGTCGGGCTTGTTGGTAGTTGTCGATCGCGTCGGGCTCACCATTGCGTTGCAGCCACACAGCGATCGCACGACCAAGATCGGACGCGGTCACCGTCTTTGCCAGCTCGACCAATTCGGCCTCGTTGTCGGCATCGGCCACCCGGGTGAGTGTCCGGATCTTCGAATACGACAACACGCCGTCGGCGAACGCGTCAGCGGACGCGGGCAGCGACCGCAGACAACGCCCGATCCGCACCCACTCCCGCACGGTCGACGTCTCCACATCGGCCACCTGGGCGAGCCAGGCCGCAGCGCTCGTCGACCCGTCGAGCAACCACTCACCCGAATCGGCGAACTCGGCCGCCAACGTCACGAGCTCGTGTTGACTCCGTGCCCAAATCTTCGCCGTGTCCCGCAAACGTTCTCTCAACGGTGTTGCTGTAACCGTGTTCATCAGGTTCCCCGCCCTTTCGTTCTGCCCAACCTCTTGATGGTGCCGGTCGAGCTCCGCTCGACTAAGCGTACTCAGGGGGTGTGACACTCAAAGAACAAGTGTTCCGCTATCAAAAGTAAACCAGACGCGCCCGCGGACGCGTCGAGTAGCGGGCGCCGATCAACAGCTGACGTCTTTGCCGTCATTCCAGAGCGCGATGGTTCGTGCGACGAACGCGGGGCTGTCAACTTCACGCCTGTTCGATCGACAGACCCGCGGCATGGGCGAGCTGGTAGGCCAGTGCCGGCAGCTGCAGTTCGTTGACGAGGAAGCCGTCGAGGCGACCGAGTCCGCTGAGACCATCCAGCTCGGCGTCTCTGAGGTCGATGCGTTCCGCAGTGGTCTTGTCGAGGTTCAGCGCATGCAACCGGCTTCCCGGGAAGGCGACGTCGGTCAACCGAGCGCTGTAGGCGTCGACGTCATCCAGCTGGCAGTCAGTGAACGTCACTCGCTTCAACTCTGCCATTCGGAAGCTGGTGAGCCGGAGGACACAATTGACGAACTCGACGTCGCTGAGGTACCCGCCGGCGAAGTCGGCCCCGGTGAGTTTGACCCCTACGAACCGGCTCCGGCGGACCACCGACAGCCTGCGTCGACTGAGATCACACGCCTCGATCTCAGACGCAGACACCTCCAACTCGAGCTCGGCGCAAGCGTCCCTCAGCACTGAGTTGGCGAACCGGCACCCTTCGATCTCCAAGCGTCGTACGTCATCGAGGTCGATGTCGACGCCATCGATCTCGACGTTCGACAGATGACAGAAACCATCAACTGATTCGGTCGAGCCATCCCAGCGTTGCCGTCCTATCGGCGCGCCCATTCTCGGCGGCTTGGCGAACGGCTCATCGACCTCGACGAATGCCATCCTCAGGAGCCCGTTGGTGTGGGGCCATCGCTCGGTCCTGCCGGCGGTTCCTGGCCTGGACAGGGCTGCCCGAGACCGATCTCGACACGCTCTTCGACGCCATCGGCCTCGACGATCAGCTCGGCGCACATCGGCACACTCACCCAGAAGCCACCGGCGAGAACAAGCCAGTCGCTCTCGGCGTCGGGGTCACAATCGAGCTGCACTCTGTGCGTCATCTCCGCCGGTCCTCCCCATCCGATGGCCATGACCGACCTGAGTTCGGTGGGCACGATCAGCTCGAAGCCGGCGTCGGCCCGCTACCACAAGCCGGTCTTCGCGAAGTAGAAGTCGGGTCCATCCTCCGCCTCTCTCGCCGAGAGCTGAAGGGCGTTCGGAAAGTCCGGCGCTGCAGGGAGCGCAACCACGTCGAGGACTCGTTGGAGATCGCCCGTCGGTTCGTTTGCGCTGCCGGCACAACGCAACTCGACGACCTCGGCGATCTCCAGCTCAGCTGGCAGGCCGAGGGGGTCGGCCGATCCGCCACTCCCCGAACCGGTGCATGCCGCACCGAGGAGGGTGATCACGGCACCCATGTGCAGTGCCGCGTTGGCCGGTCTCACGAGACGGTACTTGCCTGACATGCCAACCGATGTCAGCTCTGAGCGATTTCGGGGAGCCTGGATCGCAGCTCGGCCTTGGCCACCTTGTTGAGCATCGAGCGGGGCAGCTCATCGACGACGAAGACGTCTCGCACCACCTTGAAATCGGCGAGGTTCTTCCGGCAGTGCTCGACGATGACGTCGGCCATGGTCGAGGTGTCGGCTCCGGCGACGGGGATCACGAAGACCACGGGCACTTCGTCGAGCATGTAATGCTTCTGGGCAACGACGGCACACTCGTCGACGAGCCCGGTCATCATGATGACGCTCTCGATCTCGGAGGCAGCGACGTTCTCGGCACCGACCTTGAGCATGTCCTTGTCTCGATCGCTGAAGAACAGCCAACCGTCGTCGTCGATGCGGATGATGTCGCCGGTGTTGAACCAGCCGTTCTCGTCGAAGGCATCGGCGTTGGCCTGCTCGTTGCCGTAGTACTCCTTGAAGAGCGAGACACCGCGAACACCCCGGACGAAGAGCAGGCCCTTCTCGCCCGCACCGGCGAGGGTGCCGTCGTCTCGCCGGATCTGGAGCTCGTATTCGGGAGCCACGCGACCGATCGAGCCCGACGGGCCGGGCTGGTCGTGGTCGGTGACGATGCCCTGGGTGAGGGTCTCGGTCATCCCCCACCAACCCATCACCTGCACACCGAAGTGCTGGCCGACCGAGGGCAGGTGAGCCGCGGTGCCCCAGAGGCGGTAGTGGTGCTCGGGCACCGGCTGGTCGGCAATGGCCTTGAAGGCAAAGGGGATCGTGGACAGCCAGGTTGCCCTGTTGGCGATCGACACGTCCCAGAAGCGAGAGGCAGAGAACTTCGGCTGAACCACCAGCGTGCCGCCCGACCAGTGGGTACCGAGCATCGAATAACCTTGCGCGTTGGTGTGGAACAGCGGAAGGAAGGCCAACGTGGTGTCGTCGTTGCGCAACCGCATGTGGATCGCCGACACCTTGCCGGCCCACAGGCCATTGGCGTGGGTCCACAGCACCGCCTTCGGGCGAGACGTGGTGCCCGAGGTGAACTGCACGCTGAGATTGCGCATCGGATCGGTCGGCAGTTCAGGCGGCTCGCCATCGACGAGTAGGTCGGCGAACGGCACCGCATCGAAGCCCAGCTGGTCGACCGGCGAGGCCGGGCTTTCCCCGGCGTCGTTGTCGGTGACGGCGACGAACCGCAGATCGGGGCACGAGTCGAACATGAGCTGGGCGTAGCACGGTTGGGTGATCGCACATACTGCCGAGACGTGGTCGGAGAAGTAGCTCAGGTCTCGGGCGACGGAGTGGGTGTTCGTCGAAACGGCGACCGCCCCGAGTTCGGCACATCCGTACCAGGCGACGATGAACTCGAGCGAGTTGTCGAGGTGCACCAAAACGAAGTCTCCGGCCCGCACACCACGCTCGTGGAGACCGGCAGCAAACGACCGAGCGCGAGCCTGCAGCTCGCGGTAGCTGAGGACGACCCGCTCACCGGAGAACGGCTCCCAGACGACCGCCGTGCGATCGGGCGTTCGCTGGACCCACTGACCGATCATCCACGGGATGTCCATCCCATCCATCGATTGCACGCGGGAAGCGTCGATCTCGGTGGCAAGACTCGTACTCACAGAACAACCTCGCGGTGGGAAGACGTGGCGGGTGCGCCGAGGCGCATGGCGAAGCTAACCCACTCGTCACCTCGCAGCCAGTGAGCACCCAACCGCTACCAGCTGATCTCGATCTCCACCTTGGTCCCGTCGTCGTCGATCTCGATCTCCATCTCGAGTTCGACCTCCTTGGGCACCGCGACCTTGTACTTGCGACCTTCTCGCTCGAACGCGAGCTGGTTGTTGCGGCCAAGCGTGTCGGCGAACTCGTGAAGGATCTTGGCGACCTCCTCGCGTGTCATCGTCTGCTCGGTTTCCACATCGAGGAACTTCATGCTCTCTCTCCCTTTTCGGCCAGGTGGGCGCGATCGCTCGCGACACAGTTGAACACGCGGCGGCCCGAGGTGGGAAGCACCCTCACGGTGGTCATGCGACACTGATCCCCGGGTTCGACGTCGGCCTGCTCGGCCTTCACGAACACGGCCTTCATGAACACGGCCTTCACGAACACGGCCTTCACGAACACGGGGAAGAGGTCCGCGCCCTCTTGGCGGTCGCCAACGGCAGCGGGCGCACCTTCGTCGAGCGCGAAGGCTCGACGATCTGGATCGGTGGGCACACGACGGTGTCGATCCCGGGAACGATCGACTGTTGAGACGCAGCGCCCAGTCGGTCAGGCCGGCGACGGCCACTGCTCGGCGACGCCGGTCGGCAACGGCACTTCGAACGCGTTCAGCGTGAACGAGATCAGCGTGTAGTAGCCGCACAACGAGACGAGCTCGACCATCTGCTGCTCACCGAGGAGCTCCTTCGCTGCGGCGTACGTTGCGTCGTCGATTCGGCTCGATTGCACCAGTTGCTGTGCGACCTCGTGGACGACCCGTTCGTCGGCGAGTTGGAGATCGGGAGCCTCGCCGGCACCGATGGCGTCGACCGTCGCCTGGGCAACACCGGCATCGAGGGCCATGGCCGAGTGGGCGTACCACTCGAATTCCGACTTCCAGCGGGCACCGACCGTGATGATCGCCAGCTCGATCAGCCGCCGGTCGAGGCTCATCTCGAACCGAAGCGACGAACCCAATCGGGACAGCGCCTTGCCGATCACGGGAGCGTGCAGCCAGGCGTTGAACGGACCGTGGAGCCCGCCCGCTTCGTTCACGAGACTGTCGCCTCGCGGGCCGATGATGGCATCCCACAGCGCGGCGCCTTGGTCGTCGAGCTGGTCCTTGTGCAGTGGTGTCAAACGAGTCATGCCCTGACACTAGATTGCCCCCGCATGACACGAGCCACTGACGAAACGGGCGGCGGCCACACCATCCGCCTCGGGACGCGGGACGATGCGGTCGCCTGCACTCGTGTGTGGCGGGCGACGGTCGACACCTCGCTGCCCGAAACCTCGGAGGCGTACCCGCTCTATCAGCACGAGGCCGATACCGGCACGCTGCTCGTCGCCGAGATCGACGGGACCGTCGTCGGTTTCGCCGGATCGATCACCCGTGGTGATCGATGGTTCCTCGCCGACCTCTTCGTCGATCCCCGACGCCATGGCCTGGGCCTGGGCCGACGACTCCTCGACTCGCTCGTCGCGACGGATGCCCCCGGGCCGACTCGAGCGACGATGGCATCGGACGATCCGAGGGCCCTCACCCTCTACACGAAGCTCGGCATGACGCCCCAATGGCCCTGCTTCTCGCTCATCGGGACGGCCGATCGCACCAACCAGCCCGACGTCACGACGGTGCACCGCGCCGAGCGCTGCTCGCCGGCGGAGCTGTTGGCACTCGCTGCCTCGTGTCGGTACGAACTCGCGGCCGCCGACCTCGACTACTGGCATGGCACGGTCGAGGCCGACACGGTCGCCGTCGGCGATGTCGGCGGCGCAGTGATTCGACGATCGACACCGTTCTCGATCACTCACCCCAACGCCATCAGCATCGGCCCGCTGTTTGCGCGCTCTGCCGAACTCCTTCCCGCCGTGGTCGCTGCGACACTCGAGGTCGTCGGCGCCGAGGGCAACGGCCGGCCGACCAAGCTGTACGTGCCCGGGCCGAGCAGCGTGCTGCGCCTCCTCCTCGATTCGGGTCACCGCATCGAGGAGTTCGACCTCTTCTCGGCATCCACCGATGCGCTCCTCGACCCCTACCGAATCCTGCCCAGCCACGACCTGCTGTGAGCTGGGCAGGACGACATGATCAGATCCGCTCGTCGGCCGACCCTCGCCGGCTCATGGCAAAGACACCTCCGGCGAGCACCGCCACGAGGACGACGCCGGCTCCGACGAGGAGCCCGGTGTTCGACCCGCCATCGTCACCACTCTCCCCGACCAGGGTCAGCTGGGTGTAGCTCGGCGAGGAGTTCGAGAAGAACACTGCGCCGATCTCTGCCGGCTGACGGACCCACCCTTCGAAGCGGTCGGTCCGGTACGCCTGGAGGTCGGCTCCCTCGAAGAGCACCACGTAGGCCGCTTCCTCGTAGAAGTCGAGCACCATCTCGTGCACGATGTCGCGACGCGTCTCTCGATCGAGTTCGACGTTCTGCTGCTCGTAGAGCGCGTCGTACTCGGGGGTGCACCAGTTGGCGTCGTTGTAGCCGTAGTCGTCGGCCGCATAGCTCACCTGTGCGCAGGTGAAGTACGACAGCATCGGGTCGGGGTCGACGTAGGGCGTCCATCCCCACGAGAAGAGGTCGAACTCACCCGCCGAGACGACATCGGTGAGCTGTGAATCGTCGAAGACCTCGACGGTGGTGGCGATCCCGATGGCTTCGAGCCAGCCGGTGATGAACTCGGTCAGCTGTGGCTCCGAGGTCGACTCCGATCGCTGGACGTAGCGCAGGTCGAGTGGCTCGCCCCCGCCGGGCATCTCACGCACGCCGTCACCGTCGGTGTCGAGGTACCCGGCATCGTCGAGCATCGTGTTGGCAATGGCTGGATCGAAGGTGAACTCGAGGTCGGCGGGGAGTTCGGGCTTCCAGTACGGGTCGGCCGAGGGCACGAGGACCGTTCCCCTCTCGCCGAGTCCGAGCAGCACTCGGTCGAACAGCGTGTCGCGGTCGATCGCGTGAGCGATCGCCTGCCGCACCGTCTTGTCGAGGAGAGCCGGGTGGCCATCGCCGATGCCGCCGGCACCGGCGTTCATGCCGAGCTCGGTGAAGCTGCCCTGCGACCCCATGATGGCGACGATGTTCGGGTCGGCGTCGATGCGCTCGAAGCTTGCCGATGGCAGATTGTTCGCGGCGTCGATCTCACCCTGTTGCAGCGCCGCCGCCATGGCGTCGCCGTTGCTGAAGACTCGGTAGACGATCCGATCGATCGGCGGTGTCTTGCCATCCCATCCGTAGTACGAGTCGTTGACCGTCATGATCCAGCTCTCGCCGGCGTTCCATTCGTCCATCACATACGGGCCGGAACCGACCCCGTCGAGACCGTCATAGGCCTCGAGCCCGTCGGCACCGATGCTCTCGTAGATGTGCTTCGGCACGATGTAGGCGTCGAGGGCCGGGAGCCTCGGATCGGGCCGGTCGCTCACCACCTCGACCGTCCGATCATCGATGGCCGTTGCATCGATGTTGGCGGTCACCGATGCGTGGTTGATCCATTCCTCGTCACGGGAGCGATTGATCGTGTAGGCGATGTCGTCGGCCGTCAGCGGCTCGCCGTCTGACCACACGAGGCCTTCGCGCAGGGTGTAGGTGACCGTCAGGCCGTCATCGGAGACCTCCCACGACTCGGCGAGACCGGGAGCGACCGTCATGTCATCGGCGGTTCTGCTGGTCAATCCGGCGTACTGGAGGTTCCACACCTCGTACGACGACACCAGGTAGCCGGCGGTGACGTTCGGGCTGTCGAGGTCTTGCGTGACGCCGATGGTCAGCGTGACCAGCTCGTCCTGTGCGCCCGAGACACCGGGGGTTGCAGCAACGGCCACGCCCATCGAGGCGAGGCAAACGGAGGCCACCAGTAGAGCCGAGAACCGACGACGCATGTCGACCATCCATGTCTTGGGCGCGGGCGGCACCCGCGCGAGGCGAGCATTGTGCACCCCTCGCTCACACGCTGCAAGACGGATTCGCCGAGCCGTCGCACAACCGTCACATCAACGACCCCGGTGGCATGGCACTCGATGGCCGAAGGTGTCACCTGACGCTCAGAGGAGATACCAATCGAGGAACCGTTCGAGCCGTCGGTAGAAGTCGAGGAAGGGCTCGCGACGGAGGAAGCCGTGACCCTCGCTGGGGTAGGTCACGTAGTCGAAGGTGGCGCCGACCTTGCGAAGCTCCTCGACCAGCTCCTCGGACTGTGCGGGGTGAACCCGAGCATCTTGCTCGCCGTGGGCGACGAAGATCGGCGCCGAGATCGACTCGAGGCGATGGATCGGCGACCCGGCCCGATAGCCCTCGGGGTTCGTCGACGGGTGCCCCATCATCCGTTCGAGGTCGAGGCGCCCCACCCGGTCGCCCTGGGCCCAACTGGTGAGGATGTCACAGTCGCCATACTTGGCGACGGCACAGGCGAACCGATCGCCGTCGACGACGGAGAGCAGCGCCATGTACGAGCCGTAACTCGCCCCGAAGATGCCGATCCGGCCCTCGTCGACCCAGTCCTGCTCGCCCAGCCAGGTGTGAGCGGCGAGGCAATCGGCAGTGTCGGCGACGCCCCAGACGCCGTGGTTGGCCCGCTCGTGATCGCGTCCGTAACTGGTACTTCCCTTGAAGTTCGGGGCCAGCCATGCGTACCCCTTGTCGACGAAGTACTGGGCGATGCCGTCCCACTCGTCGCCATAGTGCGAGGTCGGGCCGCCATGCGGATGCACGACGGCAGCGCACGGCGAGGTCGCCGAGGCCGACGGCGGCCGATAGAGAAACGCCGGCACGTCGCCGTCGGGCGACGGGTACCACACGTGCTCGGGCCGGACGTGAGAAGCCGATCTGACGCCGATGGGAGTCGGGCGGACACGATCGATCACCTCGCGGGAGGCCGGCCGGACCTCGACGAGACGGGGCGGGATGTCAGACGACTCGTTGGTGGCGATCAAGGTCGCCTCGGCGGTCCACTGAGGCCCTGACCAGACACCCCCTGCCGCGACCAACTCGACCGAACCCGAACCCGGGTCGATCATGACGAGGTCGGACACGCCATGCCGGGTCCGCACCGCAACAAGGCCGGAGACAGCCCAGGCGAACTCGCCGAAGTCGGCCTCGTCGGAGGTGAGCCGACGTCGTTCGTTCGTGGCCAGTTCCCAGATGAACGCCTCGTACCAACCGGGCGCTTCCGAGTTGAACACGATCGAGGTTCCATCGGGAGCCCACGCCGGGGCACTGTCGTGCATCTGCGCCGGTCCGTCCAGCTCGACGACGCTGCCGAAGCCATCGGCGTCGAGTGCAATCGTCACGATGCGACTCGAATTCAGATCAGACCGAGACGAGTGGACGGCGGTGAGCTTCGACCCGTCGGGTGAGATGGCGACCCCGCCGAGATCGCCGGTGAGTTCGGCGAGCGGGGTGATCCAGCCGCTGTCGACCGAACACACTCCCAGCACGGTTCGTCCGTGGGGTTCGGCGTCGCTCGGACGATCGACTTCGACGACCAGGCGGTGGTCGTCGATCCAGACCGGCGAGGCCGCCTCACAGAGCTTTCGGGGAACACCGCCATCGGTGAGCCAGATCGACGACCCGTTGGTGTAGGCGAGCACCGTGCCGTCGGGGCTCAGCCGGGGACCGGTGTCTTCCCAGAATGCAGCGATCGTCCGATCGGTGGTCCACCGCTGGGGCACGATCTCGGTGTCGCCCCGATCGGGTGCGAGGTCGAAGACCCACACATCGGAACTGTCTCGATCGATGATGCAGGCAACACGGCCCGCTCGCACATCGGGCTGGCGAGGTCGCTCGACGGCAGCGATCGTTTCCAGTCGCCAGTTCGCCGGCGGCGTGGCGTCGGGCAGGCTCGGGACCGGAATGCCGCCGTGCTCGACGACACCGGTGACCGAAGTGAGCGCAGACATGAAGGTGCTCCAAACGAACGAGGTTCTTCCGAACCGACTGAGGATCGGCGAACAGTAGCGAGTCACCACCGTCGGGAGAAAGCACGATCCAGAGCCTCGCCGGCGATCGACGCCGTCAGCCCGCCGGAACCTGCTGGGTGATGCAGTGGGTGCCGCCGCCACCGAGCGCGATGACCCGGCTGATCACACCGACGACCTCGCGATCGGGGAAGGCATCCCGGATCCGATCGAGCGCGGCTTCGTCTTCGGGAACACCGGCAACGGGAACGATGACACCACCGTTGGCCACGTAGAAGTTGGCGTATGCCGTGGCGTAGGTCTCCCCCGACAGCTCGAACGTCGGCGTCGGCGGCAACTCGATCACCTCGAGCTGTCGTCCTCTGGCGTCGGTCGACGACCGCAGCACGTCGAGGTTCTGGTTCATCCGTTCGAAGTCCGGATGCCCGGTGTCGGCCTCGGTGTGGGCCAACACGACGCCAGGGCGAACGAAGGTGCAGACGCCGTCGACGTGCCCGTCGGTGTCGCGATCGTCGAAGTGCCCCCACGGCAGCCAGATGACCTTTTCGATCCCGAGGCAGCGGCCGAGTTCGGCTTCGATGTCGGCCCGGCTCATGGTCGGATTGCGATTCGGGTGGAGCAGGCATTGCTCGGTGGTGATGAGGGTCCCCTCGCCATCGACGGTGATCGCCCCTCCCTCGAGCACCATCGGCGACGTATGCCGCCGGTGTCCCAGCGTGTCGAGCAGCACCTCGGCGATCGCGGCGTCCTTGTCGTAGGGCACGTACTTCTCACCCCAGGAGTTGAAGACGAAGTCGACCCCGGTTCGCCCACCTGTCTGATCGACGGTGTAGATCGGGCCGGCGTCTCGCAACCAGGAGTCGTCGATGGGCGCGATGACGAGGTCGACCGCTTCGTCGAGCATCGACCGTGCCTCATCGGCCTGGCTCGGGTTGACGACCATGGTCACGGGCTCGAAGCGGGCGATCGCCTTGGCCGTTGCGGCGTACTCGGCCTTGGCCTCGGCGAGATGGACATGCCAGAGGTCTTCGCGACAGGGCCAGGCCATCAGACACCGCTCATGCGGCTCCCATTCTCCCGGCATGCGAGACCCCGGCGGCAGTGCAGTCGTCATGGCGACATCGTCGCACGGATCGAACCTCAGATCGTGCAGGTGTCGCCGCTGCAGTCGATGCCCTTCGTGGCCTTGCGCAGATACCGGAACCCGATGCCGACACCGATGGCGTAGAGGGTGCCGAGCACCAGACCGGTGCCGAGGGCATTGCGGCTGACCATGGCCCCGAACGCCGATCCGCCGAAGATCGAGGCCAACACCGCCATCGAGAGCGGCAGATGACACGGGCAGAAGATGAACGACCAGATGAGCCAGCGCCGCCCTTTGCGTTCGAGTGCCTTGGGGTCGGGCTGGTTCGCCACTCGGGCCTCGGGTTGGGTCATCGCTTTCGTCGATTCGATCGAGCTCATGATGACGTATCGGCCAAATGTCCGTACAACTTGAATGGCCGCCGACATGAGCGACCGCGATCTTGCCTGCGGGTTTCGAGTGCGATCGGTCGGTGCCATTACGCTTTGCCCGCCGACCGAGCAAAGGACCCACGTGACCAGCACCGCAACCGCCCCCACCGCCAACCCCGTCGACGAGGTCCGAGCCTGGCTCGAGGAGAACTGGGATCCCGAGCTGACCGTCGCCGAATGGTGGGGCCGCCTCGGGCTCGCCGGTTGGTCGGCTCCGTCGTTGCCGACCAACGCCTACGGCCGTGGCCTGTCTCGCTCAGACACCATCGCAGTGTCGCGAGAGATCGCTCGATTCGGCGCCGTCGGCGGGCCGAGCGGACTGGGTCTCATGCTGGCGGCGCCGACCATCGCCACGCACGGCACCCAGGAGCAGATCGACACGCACGTGCGAGACATCGTCACCGGTCAGCGTGCGTGGTGCCAGTTGTTCAGCGAGCCCGGAGCCGGTTCCGACCTGGCCGGTCTCGCCACCAAGGCCGTGCGCGATGGCGACGAGTGGATCATCAACGGTCAGAAGGTCTGGACCTCGCTCGGCCAATCGGCCGACATGGGCATGCTCATCGCCCGGACCAACCCCGACGCTCCGAAGCACCAGGGGATCACGTGGTTCGCCATCGACATGCATCAGAAGGGCGTCGAGATCCGACCGCTCTATGAGATGACCGGACATGCGATGTTCAACGAGGTCTTCATGACCGATGCCATCGTGCGAGATCAAGACACCATCGGTGGCCTGAACAACGGCTGGGCCGTTGCGAACACCACGCTCATGAACGAGCGAGCGGGCCTCAGCGCCGGCGGTGGCGGCGGTGCGGTTACGGCAACGCCCGGCACCATCGCCGGTCAGCTCGAACGCCGGGTCGGCGATCTCGTCGAGGCCAAGGCGAAACGGGCCAGGGCCAAAGCACGAGCGAAGGATGCCGACGACCAGCCCAAAGAGGCGATGCTCGTCCAGTTCGCCCGAAGCTTCGACAAGCTCGACGACCCCACGATTCGTCAAGACCTCATGCGACTGCACACGCTCAACGCCATCGCCGGCTACAACAGCGAGCGAGTCAAGGCCGCCCGCAGCCAGGGCCAGGACATTCCCGGCATGGCGAACATCGGCAAGCTCCAGATGAGCGATGTGGTTCGTCTGAGTCGAGACCTCGGTCTGCGCATCCTGGGTGCTTCCGGCATGCTGCACGCCTACACCGACGAACAGCGTGAGGCGCTGAACGCAGCAACGGGCAACCCGTTCCTCGGCATGGTCACCGGCACGGCGCTCTACGCCCAGGCGCCGCCTATCTATGGCGGGACCGATCAGATCCAGAAGAACATCATCGGTGAGCGGGTGCTCGGGCTGCCGAAGGAACCCAACGACGACAAGACCAAACCGTTCTCCGAACTCCCCAAGAACGTCTGACCCCACGCCGTCGCTTGTCGAGACCCACGGCGACACCCCCGCTCGTTCTCGAGAGCCGGCACGACGAAATGGTCGCTCGGGGTCTCAGGTTCGGTGGGGCTCGAGGTGGCAGGCGACGGCCCTCGGTCCCGACCAGGCGAGGGCGACGTCGACGGTGCGGCATCGGTCGAGGATGCCGAGACGTTCCGCCTCGCCCGAGGCGACGACCGGACAACGCGGGTGGAATCGGCAGCCCTCGGGGATTCGAGACGCGTCGGGCGTCTCGCCTTCGAGGATCTGTTGTTCCAGTCGCCGAGACTCCGGCACCACCGAGAGCAGCGCCTTGGTGTAGGGGTGGCGGGGATCGGCGAGCAGTTCCTCGGTGGGCCCCTCCTCGACGATGCGCCCGAGGTACATCACCGCGATTCGGTCGGCGACGTTCCATGCCAGACCGAGGTCGTGGGTCACCACGATCATCGAGAGGCCATGCTCGTCGACCAGCGAACGCATCAGCGCCAGCACTTCGCCCCGGATGGAGGCATCGAGACTCGCCACCGGTTCGTCGGCCAGGAGCAACCTGGGTGCCAAGACGATGGCACCGGCGATGAGCACTCGCTGACGTTGGCCGCCGGAGATCTCGTGCGGGTAGCGATCGATGAATCGTTCGGCCGGTCGCAGGCCGGCGCGTTCCAGGGCCGCAGCGGCCAACGCTCGATGGTCGCCCTCGATGCCGTGGATCACCAGCCCCTCGGTCACCGCCTGCACCACTCGATGACGCGGGTTCAACGCCCCGGTGGGGTCTTGGAAGATCATCTGGACCTTGCGGCGAAGCGAACGCATCGATCGGTTCGTGACCACCTCGCCATCGAAGGTCACCGTGCCCTTGCTCGGTGCCTCGAGGCCGATGACCGAGCGAATCAGCGTCGTCTTTCCACACCCCGACTCACCGACGAGGGCGAGGATTTCACGGTGCCCGACCCTGAGGTCGACGCCATCGACGGCTCGAATCGCTCCCTTTCGCGCGGCGAAGCGGACCTCGACCCCAACGAGCTCGAGCAGGGGAACATCACCGGCCACGGGCTGCATCGGTTCGGACTCGCGGCTCATGTCTGCGCCGCCAGAAGGCACGCAACCCGTCGGCTGTTCGACCCGGTTTCCAGCGGCACGGCCTGCTTCGAGCACGCCGACAGGGCGACGGGACAACGGGGTTCGAAGGAACAGCCGGGCGGCAGCCGGAGGGGATCAGGAGGGTCGCCTCCCAATCCACTCGGCGCCATGCGCGAAGCCGGATCACCGATGGTCGGAAAGGCCGAGGCGAGTGCCCGGGTGTAGGGATGATCGGGGCGGTCGAGCAGGGCGTCGGCCGGGCCTTCCTCGACGATCTGCCCGGCGTACATGATGGCCAATCGCTCGCACGTTGCCCGCAAGACCGAGAGGTCGTGCGTGATGAAGATGACGGCCATCCCGCGCTCGGCTTGCAGGCGCTGCAGGAGATCCAGGATCTGCGCCTGCACCATCACATCGAGAGCGGTGGTGGGCTCATCGGCGATCAGGACACGGGGGTCGCACGCCAGCGCCAGCGCGATCAAGACTCGCTGCCGCTGTCCGCCCGAGAGCTGATGAGGGTAATCACGGGCTCGCGACGACGGGAGACCCACCTGTTCGAACAGTTCCCCGATGCGCGCGTTGATGACCGAGTCCGTCATCGACTCGTGCAGCAGTATCGCTTCGGCGATCTGGTCACCCACCCGTTGCACGGGGTTGAGCGAGTGGAGCGCGCCCTGGAAGACGACGGCGGCCTCGGCCCATCGAACGGCTCGCAGGCGGCCGGGAATCATGGTGGCGATGTCTTCGCCGTCGAGCAGTATCTGGCCGGTGACCGAGGCCGACGCCGGGAGCAGTCGGAGAATGGCATTCGCCACCGTCGACTTCCCACAGCCCGACTCCCCGGCAAGACCGATCGTCTGGCCGGCCTCGAGCGAGAGGTTC
Source organism: uncultured Acidimicrobiales bacterium (assembly GCA_963698395.1). Taxonomy (GTDB): domain Bacteria; phylum Actinomycetota; class Acidimicrobiia; order Acidimicrobiales; family SZUA-35; genus JBBQUN01. The sequence continues at coordinate 350,971 of CAVOQQ010000001.1, read as the reverse complement.
ACCCCTCGGACGGCGGGCGCCATGACGTGCGACACAGCGGTTCCCGATCGGTAGGCGACGTGGAGATCACGCAACTCGAGCAGGGTCACCGGCCCTCCAATCGTGGATCGAGGATCTGTTCCAGCGCTCGCCCGCACATGGTGAAGGCCAGGACGACCACCACGATGCCGACGCCGGCAGGCAGGTAATACCACCACGCATCTCGACCGATGGCCCCGGCGCCGAACGCCTGCTCGAGGGTGCGTCCCCACGACGGCTGACTCGGATCACCCAACCCGAGGAACGAGAGCGTGGTTTCGGTGAGGATGGCGATCGGCACGGCGAGTGTCGTGTTGGCGAGGATCAGCGGAGCGACATTCGGGAGGATGTGTCGCCGGATGAGATGACGCTGTGAAGCGCCGAGTGCTCGGGCGCGATCGACATAGAGGCGTTCTCTGATCGTCAAGACCTGCGCTCGCACCAGACGGGCGGTGCCCGGCCACGACGTGACCCCGATGACGAGGATGATGTTCCACAGCGATCGGCCGATGACCGCGGCCAACACGATGGCCAAGGGAAGGAACGGAATGACGAGGAACCAGTCGGTGAGCCGCATCAGGAGCGTGTCGACCGTGCGCCCATAGAAGCCGGCAACGATCCCGACGAAGGCGCCGATCGCCGTGGTGAGCACCGTGGCGGCGAGGCCGACGAACAGACTCACCCGACTTCCCCAGAGGAACTGCACCGCCACGCTTCGACCGAGGTCATCGGTACCGAACAGGTACGAGCTGCTCGGTGGGGCCCACGTGGGATTGTCGACCGCATCGACTGCGGCCAGAGCCGAGCGGTCTGACAGCAGTGGCGTCAGCAGGGCAGCAATCACGAACCCCACGAGGACCGCCAGCCCGACCACGGCGCCGCGGTCGGTTCGGAACTGCTGCCAGAAACGCCGCACCGAGGTGGTCATCCGCTCGGTCGTCGAGGCAGCGGTGATCGAGGACACGTTGTCCGCACTCACTGCGTTCGCACCCGCGGGTCGAGAAAGCCGTACAGCAGATCGGCGGCGAGGTTGGCAAGGATCACGCTCACCGAGAACAGGAGGAACAGGCCCTGCAGCATCGGGAAGTCAGGGCCGCGGACCGCATTGAAGGTCTCCTGACCGAGACCGGGCCAGGAGAAGACCGATTCGACCGCGATGGCGCCCGACAGCACGAATCCGAAGTTCAGCGCCGCAAGGCTCACCACGGGGAGGAGCGCGTTCGGTACGGCGTGGCGGCGCCGCACCAGGATGTCTCGCAACCCCTTGGCTCGTGCCACCTGGAGGTAGTCCTCGCGCACCGTGTCGAGCACCGACGCCCGCATCACGATGGCGTACTCACCGACGTACGCGAGCATCAGTGTCAGCGCGGGCAACACCATGTGCACGGCCTTGTCGCCGAACGCGGCGAAGCCGACCGCCTGACTGCCTGGATCCTGGAACCCCCCGGTGGGGAACAGGTCGAGTTTCACGGCCAGCAGGGACAGCAGGATCATGCCCAACCAGAAGTCGGGCACCGAGTAGGTGAACATCGACAGTGACGTCGACACCCGATCGAACAGGCTGTTGCGCCGCCAACCCGCTCGGATGCCGATCCACGTGCCGACCACGGCGGCGGAGAGCGAGGCGGTGCCCACCAACCACACCGTCGGCCAGAGCGCATCGCCGATCTCGGCACTCACCGGTCGGCTCGACTTGATCGAGACACCGAGGTCGAGCTGCACGGTCTGTCGCACGTACTTGCCGAACTGCACGGCGATCGGATCGTTGACCCCAAACCGTTCTTCGAGCGACTCGATCTGGCTCGGGGAGAGATTGCGACCTCGATACAACGAATCGACCGGATTGTCCTCGACGACCCGGAAGAGGAAGAAGTTGAAGACCAGGACGAACGCCAGCGTCAGCAGTGCCCCCAGGACCTTCCGGCCGACGAACGCAAGGTTCATGGACGCTCCTCACACCACGCCATGTTTGCTGACTTCCTTCGATCGGATCTCGCTGACGCTCCACACGAGATGGGGAATCATGCACCTCGCGAGCTGCGAGTGCAAGCAGGAATCGCGCTCTGGTGCCCACCGGATCGACGCCGGAGTTCCCCATCGCCCACTGCGTCAGCGATGGCGCACGAGTTCCACCAGCAGCGCCTGCTCGGAATGGATCACCGGCAGCTGGAGACCGGTCTGCATCAACTGGGCGCCGGTCGCCTCGACCGGGCCGGGGAACCAGGGCGGCGACTGTCGGCTCATCTCGGTGGGCAGGCCGAGGTCGTTGATGATGCTGACCGTGTAGTGGGCCTCGGGATCGAGGTCGACGAGACGCATCGGGGCGCTGACGTTGGCCTGAGATGGCTGCATCTGGACATAGGCGAAAACGGCATGCGAACGGTCGTCGCTCACCACGCCGTACACCAAGCCACTCGGATCGGGGTGCTCACAACGATGCGTCCGGCCGGTGTGCAGCAGCGGACGAAGCCGCTTGTGCAGCGCCACCGCCGAGGCCACCTGGGCCCGTTCGTCATCGTTGACCGAGAGGAGGTTCCATTCGATCCCGAGATGGCCGAACAGGGCCGTAGCCGCCCGAAAAGCGACGTCTTGACGGCGACGGGTCGTGTGCGCTCGGTCGGGACCGATGTGGGCACCCATGACCTCGGGCGGGAAGAGCATCGAGAAACCCCGCTGGATCAACTGGCGCTCGAGCGCATCGTTGCAGTCGGACGTCCAGATGCGATCGGTGCGGCGAAGGATCCCGAGGTCGGCTCGTCCGCCCCCGGAGGCGCAGCTCTCGATCTCGAGTCCGGGGAACGCCGCTCGGAGGCGATCGATCACGTCGTAGACCCCGAGCACGTGGCCGTGGGTTCCCGGCCGTCCGTTGCTCGACCCCTGCACGATGTCTCGGTTCATGTCCCACTTGAAATACGAGATGTCGTAGGCGTCGAGCAGCGCGGCCAACGCGTCGTAGAGGTAGTCGCGTACTTCGGCCCGCCCGAGATCGAGCACCAGCTGGTGGCGGCCGAGCACCGGCTCGTAACCCGCCGTCGTCAACGCCCACTCGGGATGGTTGCGAAACAGATCCGAGTCGGGGTTGACCATCTCGGGCTCGACCCACAGACCGAACTCCATGTCGAGCGACCGGACATGATGGACGATCGGGCCGAGTCCCTCGGGCCAGACGGCATCGCTGACCCACCAGTCGCCCAGGCCGGCCTCGTCGTTGCGCCGGCCACCGAACCATCCGTCATCGAGGACGAACCGCTCGACGCCGACGGCGGCGGCCACGTCGGCCAGCGCCGACAGCGTGTCGAGGCGATGGTCGAAGTACACCGCTTCCCAGGTGTTGAGGATGACCGGCCGAGGCCCCGAGGTCGGCAAGCGCCGCCGCACCTCTCGATGGAACGCCTGGCTCGCTCCGCTCAGGCCGGCAGGCGACCACGCCACGACGACGTCGGGGGCGGCATAGCGCTCCCCCTTCGCCAGTACGACCTCACCGGGATCGAGCAGTTCACCGCACTGGACGTGGCGGCGGCCGTCGGGCAGCTCCTGGGCGACGAGTTCGTAGTTTCCGCTCCATGCCAACTGCACACCCCAGACCTCACCGACCTGTTCGGTGAAGCCTCGCGAGCCGGCGAACAGGGCCGGCATCGTGGCGTGTGAGGTCCGACCCGACCGGTTCTCCACCGACGTCGTGCCTTCGAACGGGCTCCGGCGCGGTTGGAACTCACGACACCATCGGCCCTCGAAGCTGAGGAGGTCTTCGGCATGGACCGGCATCGGCACCGATGGCGCCAGCCGTTGGAGACCGAAGGCGGCGTCACCGAAGTTGGTGAGGGACGTGCTGATCGTGAGCACGTCGGTCAGCTCGATGACGAGGGTGATGCCCAGCTCGGCCACCGAATCGACCAACTCGAACGTGGCCGTCGAAGCGTCGACCTCCATCGTTTGGCGTTCGAATCGGGTCGACCATGCCGTTCCGTCGGCGCGTGCACCGATCAAACCGGGCCGGCCCGGGTAGCCCCGAGCATGCTCGGCAATGATCCCGAGCGGGATGACGACGTCGAGGCCCGCATGGGCAACCGGTAGCTGGCCGAGTCCGGGAACGAACCCGCCCAGGGGGGCACCGATCGAAGCGATCTCGGGCATCCCTCCGGTGTCGAGAATCGTGACCTCGAGCGAGGACGACGACAGGGTGATGGGATCGGCAAGGATCATGGTGCTCCGATGGCACGTCGTAGTTGTTCGGCCGCCACTTCTGGGGCGACCGTGTTGAAGAACTCGCCAGAGCCGAGTTCGCCCGCTGCGACGAACCGGATGAGACCCTTGCTGCGCCAGGGCGACACGATGTCGAAGTGCAGCCGTGCCTCCGGCCAGTCCCCACCATCGGTGGGGCGCTGATGGATCCACAGCATGTACGGCGTGCGAGCGTCGAACAGGCGGTCGAGTCGCTCGAGGACGTCGACGAGCAGCATCGCGAGTTCGTCTCGCTGGTGAGCATCGAGCGAAGGAAGGTCGGCGACCGCGTCGGTGCTGGCAAGCCGAAGGGCGTACGGGAAGCTCGGCGCATACGGCACCCATGCCTGCCAAGTGCCGGCACTCGACACCAACCGATCGCCGACGTCGTCGAACCGGCCCGTCGCCAGCTCTCGCGCCGGGAGTTCCGGAACGTGATCGAACGCGTAGATCTGACCGTGTGGATGAGCGATGGTGGCGCCGACCTCCGGACCGCGATTCTCGAAGATCAGGACGTAGTCCACATCGTCACGTTTGCCGAGCTCCGCGGTTCGCTCGGCCCAGAGATCGACCACCTTCCGCGCGCCGGCGCAGCCGAGTTCCCAGAAGGTGGCGTCGTGCACCGAGCTGTAGAGCACGACCTCGGCCGTCCCGTCGGGCAACGCCGGCCAGCGGTTCTTGAACCAGCGCACGTCGTAGGGGTCAGGCGATTCCAGACCACCCACGCAGAACGGACACCCGGTTTCGGGCAGGTTCGGCCGCTTCTGCCGCTTGCGAACGATGTAGGTGGCGTCGCCGGTGAGTGGGTCGACCCGCAGGTCACTGTTCGTGGCAGCGGTCGACGTCAAGGCGTCAACCCTTGCTGGCGCCGAGGGTCAGGCCGGCGATGAAGTGCTTCTGGAGCGCGAAGTAGACCGCCAGGGTCGGAATCGCGACGTACACCGAGGCGGCGGCGATCAGGTTGTCGTCGGTGAAGAACTCGCCACCCAGGTTGGCCAGTGACGACGTGATCGGTCGATCGGCACCCTGCTGTTCGAGCACGACGGCCCAGAAGAAGTCGTTGTAGATCCAGGTGAACTCGAGGGTGGCCAGTGCAGCCAGGGCCGGCCGAGTGAGCGGCATGATGATCTGCGAGTATTGGACCCACACGCTGGCACCGTCGACGACGGCGGCCTCGCCGAGCTCCTTGGGCAGCAGCTTCATGTAGTTCGACAGCACGAACGTGCAGAAACCGGACTGGAACGCCACGTGGATCAGGATCAGGCCCCAGACCGATCCGTTGAGCTTGCCGGAGTTCGACAGAAAGTCCGGCAACGGGATCCGGTTGTACATCTGGAACAGCGGCTGGATGATGATCTGCTGCGGCAGGAGGTTGCCGGCGGTGAACAGCACCAGGAGCGAGACGTTGAACTTCCAGCTGAACCGACTGGCGCCGAAGGCCACCATGCTCGAGAAGAACAGGGTGAGCGCCAAGGCCGGCACGAGGATCAGCGCGGTGTTCCAGTAACGACCGGGGATGTCGCCCTGGTCCCAGGCGTTGCGGTAGTTGTCGAGCGTCAGCGAGTCGGGAATCGAGAAATAGCCATCTCGGACGGTCTCGGCGAACGGTCGGAATGACGAGAAGAACGCACCGATCAGGGGCACCAGCCACAGAAAGGCCAGCGTTCCCAGGAAGAGATGGAGGAGGACTCGCTGAGGCGTGAGCTTCTTGCCCTTGGCCCCGACGACGTTGGCGGCGGTCATATCTCGCTCTCCCGGTAGTGGTTGGTGACGTACCAGATGACGAATCCGATACAGAGCAGGAACAGCAGCACGGCGTAGGCCGAGCCTCGCCCGACGTTGCCACCGCCTTCACCGAGCAGGTTGTTGGTGGTGAGGATCGACAACACCTGGGTTCGTCGTGGTGTGTTGAGGACGTAGATGATGTCGAAGGCCCGCAGCGCCTCGATGACCGTGATGACGGCAACGACCACGTTGATCGGTTTGAGCGTGGGGAACAACACGTGGCGGAACGCCTGCCACTCGTTACAGCCGTCGAGTGCTGCCGACTCCCGCAGCGATTGGTCGACGCTCTTCATACCGGCGAGGTAGAGCACCATGATGTAGCCGGTGTGACGCCAGGCGATCGCGACGAGGATGGCGACGAAGTTCTTCGAAATGCCGTAGTTCTCGGTGAACGAGATCAGGAAGTCCTGATTGCCCAGCCAGTTGATCGTGCCGCCATCGGAGAAGAGGGCCGTGGCCAGACCGTTCTCGGTGCTGTACATCACGCTCTGCCAGATGAAGCCGACCACGGCGAGCGACAGGACGACCGGCGTGTAGAACATGCTCTGATAGATCCGGCTGCCCCTGAGGTTCTTGTCGAGCAGATAGGCCAGGAACATCCCGAGCGCGGTGGGCCCCAGGAAGAGGAAGACGAGCAGGGTGAGGTTGTTGATCACCGCCTGCCAGAAGTCCTTCTCGAACACCGTGAAGATCTGCTCGTAGTTCAGGAAGCCGACGAAGTTGAGATCGCTCAGTCGGATGCCCTTCCAGTCGGTGAACGAGAAGAAGATCGAGGCCAGGGTCGGGACCCAGACCAGCATCACGTGGAAGAAGGTCGGGACCGCGATCATCAAGATGAAGATCGTGCGGTCCCGACCTCGCAGGGCCATCGCGCTACGCCGTTTCTTCTGTTTCTTCCCAACCCCGAGATCGGAGTTGGTCGGCGCAGTCGCAGTCATGGTCTTCCCCCTGGATATCGGTGTGGATCAGCCGCCGAGGATGACGGCAGCCTGCTCCTGCATGTCGGCCAGGATCGAGTCGATCTTGGTCGGGTCGGCGAGGAAGTCGGCCAGACGAGGACCGGCGACGTTCGACGCGAACTCCGGGCTCGTGTCACGGTCGAGGAACTGCGTGACGAACTTGGCCTCGGAGACCGTCTGGGCCGCCTTCGCCTGGAGCTCGTTGTAGGCCCCCGTGTTGGCCTTCGACGACGGAGCGACGGCCGACGGGTCTTCGGCCAGGTAGGCGTCCTGCGCCGCGGCGGTGCCGAAGAAGCCGATCAGCTCGAGGGCTGCCGCTTCGTTCTTCGGTTCACGAGCCATCATCCAGCCATCGATCGGTGCCTCGACCACGTCGATGCCGTGCTCGGGGTTGATCTCGGGGAATGGGAAGAAGTCGACATCGGCGAGATCCTCGGCCGGGAACTGCTGCCCGACGAAGTTGCCGATGATCATCATGCCGGCCTCGCCGCGCGACGAGTGCCGCTGCGGCCTCTTCCCAGGTGCGACCGTTGGGGTCGGCCATGGTCATGGGCAGGAGTTCGGCCCAGGTCGCGAAGACTTCCTTGACCTTGTCGTCTTCCCACGATTCCTTGCCGGCCATGAGGTCGACGTGGAACTGGTAGCCGTTGATGCGGAAGTTGAGCTGGTCGAAAGTGCCCATGGCCGGCCAGAAGCCATCGTTGCCGAGAGCGAACGGCGTGATGCCCGCCGCTTCCATCTCCCCGGCGAGGGTCATGAGCTCGTCCAAGGTGGTGGGCGGGGTCCAGCCGTTGTCGGCAAACAAGCTCTTGCGGTAATGCACGCCCCAGGCGTAGTAGTTCCACGGCACGAAGTACTGCTTGCCGTCGTCACCGGTCGATGCGGTCTTGAAACCCTCACCGAGCTCGGAGTCGAGGGCGGGCCACACGCTGGAGACGTCGCCGAGGAGATCTTGCGCTGCGAAGAAGCGCATTCGGTAGCCGGCGAACCATGGAATCACGTCGTCGGGGTTCTGCAGATAGGTGGAGATGTTCTCCTGGAACGTGTTGTGGTCGACCTCGTTGATCTTGACCGTGACGTCCTTGTTGGGCAGTGCGTCGACGGCGGCCTGCAGGCCGGCCTGCGGCACCTCGTTGGAGTAGTTCGAGCCGAGGGTGACTTCGCCTGTCGCTGCCGCCATCTCGGCGACATCGCCTTCGCTTCCGGCCGAGGTGCCGGCGTCGCTCGCCGAGTCACTGCCGCACGCAGCGAGCAGACCCGGCAGTGCCACCACGCCGGCGGCCAGGGCGGAGCCCTTCAGAACCGACCGCCTCCCCAAGGAGAAGCCCACCTGCGACGGGCTCGGCGATTTCGGTAGATGCAGTTCTTCCATTTCAGTGTCCTTCTCTCCCTGATGTGTCGCCCCGATGGGCGACACATGGATCTCTCGGGCTGGCCAAAACGCTCAAAATCGAACGAGAAGCACCAGAACCGGTCATGATCCTGGGTGTAATTCACTTCCCTGTCAACTGAGCAGAGTCTTTCGTCACAAGGACGCCACGTTTCGACTGTTGACTTCTGTTGGATTTGGTGGGCACTCTTGGTGCATGTTGGCACCACAGCGCCACGAGTTCATTCTCGAAACCATCCGCAGAGATGGATCGGTGCGCGTGCGCGACCTCGTCGAGCAACTCGGCATCTCCGACATGACGGTCCGACGCGACCTCGACCTGCTCGACGAAAGTGGCCTCCTCACCAAGGTGCACGGCGGCGCCACCCGCCTCGCTCGGCTCACGTCGGAAGAGCCGGGGTTCGAGGCGAAACAACCGCGTCAGGCCGAGCAGAAGGCAGCGATCGCCGCAACGGCTGCGGCCATGGTCGAACCGGGATTCGCCGTCGGTCTGACCGCAGGCACCACCACCTGGCAGCTGGCCAATCATCTGCTCACCATCGACAACCTGACGGTGATCACCAACTCCCCATCGGTTGCGCAGGTCTTCTACCGCGCCAGCGGCCATTCGGTCACCACGATCCTCACCGGCGGCGTGCGCACGCCCAGCGATGCACTCGTCGGCCCGCTGGCCACCGCAGCGTTGTCGGCCCTGCAACTCGATCTGGTGTTCATGGGCGTGCACGGCATGGACCCGGTACACGGCTACTCGACGCCGAACCTCGCCGAGGCCGAAACCAACCGGGCCTTCGTCGGTTCGGCACGAGGTCTCGTGATCGTCGCCGATCACACCAAGTGGATGACCCCGGGACTCGCCACGATCGCTGCGCTTCGTGATGCCGATGTGGTGGTCACCGGACGACGACTCGACCCCGAGGCCAAGGAACACTTCGCGGCGTTCGACACCGAACTCGTGCTCGTCGACGACCACGAGGATGCACTCCGGGCCCAGTGATCAGGCGGTTGCGGGGTGATCAGATGCATCGGTCGGCAGGTAGACCTCGGCGTCGTCGGGCGGGAGGAGGGGGTTGCCGAGGATGAGGTCGGCGGCGCGCTCGGCGATCATCATCGTCGGAGCGTAGAGATTGCCGTTGGTCACGATCGGCAACACCGAGGCATCGACCACGCGAAGACCCTCGGTGCCGTGCACCCGCATGGTGTCAGGATCGACGACCGCCATCGGATCGGTGCCCATCTTCGCCGTGCAGGCGGGGTGCAACGCCGTCTCTGCATCGCGGGCGACCCAGTCCATGATCTCCTCGTCGGTCTCGACCGATGGTCCCGGCGAGATCTCGCCTCCATTGAACCGATCGAACGCCGGTTGGGTCAGGATGCGCCGAGCGGTGCGAACCGCTTCGATCCACTCGCGGCGGTCGCGTTCGGTCGACAGGTAGTTGAAGAGCACCGCCGGCTTCTTCCGCGGATCGGTCGAGGTGATCCGCACCGACCCGGTGGAATCGGAGAACATCGGCCCGACATGCACCTGATAGCCGTGACCCTCGGTGGGAGCAGAACCGTCGTAGCGGATGGCAATGGGCAAGAAGTGGAACATGAGGTTCGGGTAGGCCTCATGCGGATTCGATTTCACGAACGCGCCGGCCTCGAAGTGGTTCGTCGCTGCCGGGCCCTTGCGGAAGAGCCACTGGAGCCCGATCCAGGGAGCGCGCCACTTGGCCAGGTGAGGCTGCATCGAGACCGGTTCCTTGCAGGCGTACTGGATGTAGACCTCGAGGTGGTCCTGCAGGTTCTGGCCGACACCGGGCAGTGAGCTCACGACGGGAATGCCGAGTGGTTGGAGCAGTGCGGGATCACCGATCCCAGAGAGCTGGAGGAGTTGGGGGGAGTTGAAGGCGCCGCCACACGAGATCACCTCGTTGCCCCGGACCTCGACGACCTTCCGGCCCTTGCGGTACTCGACGCCGACGCAGCGGATGCCTTCGAACAACAGGCGATTGGCGTTGGCCCGGGTGACGAGGGTGAGGTTCGGACGGTCGAGAACCGGGTGCAGATAGGCGCGGGCCGCGCTCAACCGTCGGCCTCGATGCACGTTCTTGTCGAAGGCGGCAAAGCCTTCCTGACGAAAGCCGTTGACGTCGTCGGTGCGACGGAAACCCGCCTGAGGTCCGGCTTCGAGCCAGGCCTGGAACAGCGGGTTGGAGGCAGGACCGCGTTCCAGCGTCAACGGACCATCGTCACCCCGCCACTCGTCGGCACCGGCGAGGCAGGCTTCCATTCGTTTGAAGTACGGCAGGCAGTGTCGGTAGTCCCAACTCGACATGCCCGGCAGCGCCGCCCACTTCTCGTAGTCGGCAGGGTTGCCCCGTTGGAAGATCATGCCGTTGATGCTCGAGGAGCCGCCGAGCACCTTCCCGCGAGCGTGGTAGATCCGTCGGCCGCCCATGTGGGGCTCGGGCTCGCTCTCGTACTTCCAGTCGTAGAACCGATTGCCGATCGGATGGGCCAGGGCCGCCGGCATGTGGATGAAGACGTCCCACTTCCAATCGGTGCGTCCGGCCTCGAGCACCAAGACGCGGGTGTCGGGATCGGCACTGAGTCGGTTGGCGAGGGCGCATCCCGCCGACCCACCCCCGACGATGATGAAGTCATACGACGGCGAGGTCATGATCCGAGGGTAGGCGGCCCGACCGGGGTCGGACTCGACCGAGGTCGGGCTCGACGGCTCCGTCAGTAGGTCTGCCACTCGGGCTTGTGGGCGAGGACCTCTCGGTAGTACTCGTGCAGCACCAGCTCAGAGCCGGCCGCCTCGTCGACGATCACGGTGACATGGGGGTGCAGTTGCAGGGCTGATGCCGGCACCATGGCGGTCACCGGCCCTTCGACCATCCGGGCGATCGGTGCGGCCTTGTGCTCCCCCGTTGCGATCACCAGCAGATGTCGTGCCTCACCGATCGTCGCCACGCCCTGGGTGATGACATGCCGGGGTACGGCCTCGATGTCGTCGTCGAAGAAGCGGGCATTGTCGCCTCGCGTCGCCATGGTGAGCGTCTTCATCCTCGTTCGCGAGCCGAGCGAGGATCCGGGTTCGTTGAACCCGATGTGACCGTCACGCCCGATTCCCAGGATCTGCAGATCGATCCCCCCTGCCTCGGCGATCTGACCTTCGAACCGCTCCCCCGCCGTGGCGATTCCTTCCGTTCGACCGTCGGGTCCGAAGAGGTTCGACGCCGGGAGATCGACCAGCGAGGCGAACTCGGTTTCGATGAAGCGGCGATAACTCGCTGCATGACCTTCCGGAAGCCCGACGTACTCGTCGAGGAGGAAGACCCGCGTCGTCGCGAAGCTGAGGCTGCCCGCTCGGTGACGCCGGATCAGCTCCCGATAGATCGGCAGGGGGGAGCTCCCGGTTGCCACTCCGAGGACCGCGTCCGACGTCGAGTCGACCAGCGAGGAAACGATGCCGGCAGCCAGCGTGCCCGCCTCTGCGCTCGACGGGACGATCACGATCTCCATGGACGAATTGTGCCCCTCTTTGGGTGTGTCTACTCGGTTCCGGCACGGGAACGGACACCTACAGTGGCGACAGGGCGACAGCCCTGTAGCCGACCCCCGAACCGGACACGATCCCATGAATGACCGCCCCGCAAACCACGACGTCGTGCGTTTCGCTGTGATGACCCCGACCTACAACGCAGCGGAATACCTCCAGGAGTGCCTCGACTCCGTTCAGGCCCAGCGCGGCCCCGGCATCGAGGTCGCGCACCTGATCCTCGACAACGGCAGCACCGACGGCACCCTCGACATCCTCGCCCGCAACGACGTGGTCATGGTCCCGCGTGAGCCCGGCAGCACGCTGGCGTCGGCGATGGGTCTCGGCTTCGACGCCTGCGTCGAGCACGGTTGCGATCTCATCGCCTACCTCGGCGGCGACGACATGATGCTGCCCGGCGCCTTCGAAGCCGTCGCCGACATCTACCGCCGCGAGCGCAAGCCCATGATCTTCAGCACCATTCGCTGGGTCAACGGCGACATGTCCGACGTCCAGGGCGAGCTGGGCCCGCCCCCCAAGTGGCTGAACGCGAAGATCCACGCCGCGTTCCGGTGGAACTACCTGGCTGCGATGAGCAGCTTCATCACCCCCGAGGGGTACGCCGAGGTGGGCCCCTACAACTACGACATGCTGAAGACGCCCGACTACGAGTTCTGGACGCGGGCCCTGCACAAGGGACTCGAGTTCAGCAGGCTCGACTACCCCACCGCGATCTTCCGGCGCCATGGTGGCAACGACTCCATGAACTTCAACGACGTCTACATCGAGAACCTCGACTACGTCATGGATCAGTACGGGCCGAAGTCGACCTTCGAGCGCCTCCTCCTCGGCTACGGCTTCAAGGCCTGGGTCTATGCCAACCATCCTCGTTGGACGCTCACCCAGTTCAAGACCAAATGGGCCGGGCGTTCCCTGCGAGGCGGCTGAGCACGACGATGGCGGCCGGGTTGTCGGTGTACGCGGACAACTCGGCTCGCCGGGTCGGTAACGCCTTCGACCGTTCGACGAGCGTGCTCGTCGCCCCACGGCTCGCCGGAGAAGAGTCGATCCCTCGCGTGGCGAGCTCGTCCCGTCGAGTTAGAGCAGAACCTTTCGAGCGTGGAATCCCTCGGCGAAGTGGCTGGCCGCATTGCACTCGACGCCACGGACGGCCATCAGCCCTCGGAACGTATCCGCACTGAACCAGGCCTTGTCTTGCTGGGTTCCGAAATGATGATGCAGCTTCGCGATCTTGGCTTCGACCAGTTCGGTGTCGAGCGGCACGAACACGTTCGGTTGGCCGAGATCACCCTCGTACTTCGCGATCTCGTACTCGAGCACGAGGTGGTTCCGGAAGTGGTTCCAGGTGAGCCCGGCCAGGGTGTGGTGGTCTTGATGCACGTCGTCCCGACGATGAGAGAACACCACATCGGGTGACACCTCTCGGGCGATCTGTGCCAACGCGTCCTTGATCTCGGCTCCCTGGTAGGGGAAGTAGCTCTCGCGGAACGACAGCACGGTCACCTCGAGGTTGCCGGCATCGGCGGCGAAGTCGGCGGCGCTGGCTCGCGCCTCCTCGGCTCGCTTCTCGTCGGCCGAGAACACGACCCAACGCACCGTCGAGCCGGGACGCTCACGGAGCAGACGCATGAGCGTCCCCCCGCAACCGATCTCGATGTCGTCGCTGTGGGCCCCCAGACAGAGGATCGAGAGCGGCGTCGATGGATCGGTTCCGAGGGTGAGCGAGAGCATCAGGTGAGTGTCGCCTCAGATGACGGTCGCCGTGGGGATCGGCACGATGAACTCGGCGCCCCACTCGCGAACGTGCTTCATCTGCTCGAGGATCTCGTCTTTGAAGTTCCAGGGCAGGATCAGGATGAGGTCGGGCTTCACCTCATCGATCTTGTCTGGCGTGAAGATCGGAATGTGCGTGCCCGGCAGGAAACGACCGTGCTTGTAGGGGTTCCGGTCGACGGTGAAATCGAGGAAGTCCTCGCGGATCCCGCAGTAGTTGAGCAGGGTGTTGCCCTTGCCCGGGGCGCCGTAGCCGCAGACCGTCTTGCCGTCGCGCTTGGCCTTGATCAGGATCTCGAGCAGCGCCCGCTTGGTCTCGCGTGCCTGTTCCTCGAACTTGCCGTAGCTCTCGATGTCGAGGAAGCCGGCCTCGATCTCGCGATTGCGCAACTCGACCACGGCGTCGGTGACCGGGCGGCTCTCGTCGGCGGTCGGGCGGGCGTAGATGCGCAGCGAGCCGCCATGGGTCCACAGTTCCTCGACGTCGAAGATGGTGAGGCCGTGAGCGGCGAAGATCTTTTCGGTGCTGACCAGTGAGAAGTAGCAGTAGTGCTCGTGATAGATCGTGTCGAACTGGTTCTGCTCGAGCAACTGGAGCAGGTGCGGGAACTCGATGGTGACCGTGCCGGTCGGCTTGAGGATCTCCGGCATGCCGGCAATGAAGTCGTTGAGGTCGGGGACCTGGGCGAGCACGTTGTTGCCCAAGATCAGGTCGGCTTTCACACCGTCGGCTGCCAGGGAGGCGCCCTTGTCCTTGCCGAAGAACGAGACGTCGGTGGGGACGCCGATCTCGACGGCGGACTTGGCGACGTTCGCCGCCGGCTCGATGCCGAGGCAGGGGATGCCGGCCTCGACGAAGTTCTTGAGGAGGTAGCCGTCGTTGCTGGCCAATTCGACGACCATCGAATCGGCACCGAGTTCGAGGCGCTTCGAGATCATGTCCACATAGTCGGCCGCGTGCTGGAGCCAGGTGGTGGCGAACGACGAGAAGTAGGCGTACTCCTCGAAGATCTCGCCCGGGTCGACGTACTCGTTGAGCTGGACGAGGAAACACTCGTGGCAGACCCAGACATTGAGCGGGTAGAAGGGCTCCATCGAGTCGAGGGCGTCGGCGGGCAGGAAGCTCTCACAGAGAGGCGACATGCCGAGGTCGACGACGCGATGCTCGAGCGGGGTGGAACAGAAGCGGCACGGGAAAGAAGTCATCCCTTGGGAAGGTACCGGTGGCACTCTTGCCCGGCAATGGTTCGTTTTCCTCAGCGATCTGTGTCGAAATCCGCCATAGCGTGGAACGCGCACGGTCAATCCATCACGAACGAACCGATCCGGGGACAAACCTCAGGAACATTCGACTGCGTCCGATGGATTGGTACCAATCCAACAGTGCGGTGGAGGAAGTTCCGAACATGAAGGTCGTGTTGTTCTGCGGTGGCCAAGGCATGCGCCTTCGGGGTCACTCTGGTGAAGTCCCGAAACCCCTGGTCGAGGTCGGCCCGCGCCCCATTCTGTGGCACCTCATGAAGTACTACGCCCACTTCGGACACAAGGACTTCATCATCTGCCTCGGTTACGGCGGGCGCCAGATCAAGGAGTTCTTCCTCAACTACTCCGAGTCGGAGATGAACGACTTCATCTACTCCGAGGGCGGTCGGTCGATCGAACTCCTCGGCACCGACATCGATGATTGGACGATCACCTTCGTCGACACCGGTCAGAAGTCGAACGTCGGCGAACGGCTTCGTCGGGTACGCCCACACCTCGAAGGCGAAGAGATGTTCCTCGCCAACTACGCCGATGGTCTCTCTGATCTCGACCTCGACACCTACATCAAGAACTTTGCTGCCACCGACAACACCGCCTGCTTCACGACGGTCCATGCGCCGTCGTCGTTCCACAACGTGCGCACCGACGAGAGCGGCAATGTCGAAGCGATCGAAGAGATCGCACGCTCCTCGGTCCGCATCAACGCCGGCTTCTTCGTCTTTCGCCCGGAGATCTTCGATGTGCTCAACCGCAACGAAGAACTGATTCTCAAGCCGTTCGACCGGCTCATCGACCAGCGCAAGCTGATGGCGGTCCCCTACGACGGGTACTGGCAGCCGATGGACACCTTCAAGGACAAATCCGACCTCGACCACCTCGTCGAACAGGGCAACCCGCCCTGGCAGGTCTGGAACGCCGGTTGCATCGACTGCCCGTGACCGGCGAAGCTTCGTCGGCCCTCCTCGATTCGCCCGCTCCATCGATCGGTTACGAGATGCCCGCCCCCTCCATCGGTTCCGAGATGCACGCCGCCATTGCCCGGCTGTATCCCATCTGCCGCAGCATCACCGGCAACGGCGTCCGCCAGACGCTCGATGTGTTGTCCGAGATCATTCCCCTCGTCCAGCACGAGGTCCCCAGCGGCACCGAGGTGTTCGACTGGACGGTGCCCCAGGAGTGGAACATCACCGACGCGTACGTGAAGGATGCGAGTGGTCGGCGGGTCATCGACTTCCAGCAGCACAACCTGCACGTCGTCAACTACTCCGAGCCGGTGAACACGACCATGACGCTCGACGAGCTCCGGCCTCGGCTGTTCACGCTGCCAGAGTTTCCCGATCGAATCCCGCACCGCACGTCGTACTTCAATCGCACATGGGGCTTTTGCCTCCGGCACGAGGACTACCTGGCCCTCGAAGACGGCGAGTACGAGGTCGTCATCGACTCGACGCTCGAAGACGGCCACCTCACCTACGGCGAGTTGCTGATCCCCGGGACCTCCACCGACGAAGTGCTGTTCTCGACCCACGTCTGCCATCCCTCGCTCTGCAACGACAACCTGTCGGGCATTGCGCTGGCCACCTATCTGGCCCGCAGCATCCTGGATCGTCCCAACCGTCGACTGACCTACCGCTTCCTCTTCATCCCGGGAACGGTCGGCTCGATCACCTGGCTGGCAACCCAACCCAAGAGCCGTGCGAACATCTTCGGGGGGTTGATCCTCAGCACGGCCGGCGACCCGGGCAAGCTCCACTACAAGCGCACTCGCAACGGGAAACACCCGATCGACTCCGCCGTCGAGCACGTGCTGGCCGCCTCGGGTGACGACTTCGACGTTCGCGACTTCGAGCCCTACGGCTACGACGAGCGCCAATACTCTTCACCCGGGATCGGTCTCGAGATGGGCAGTCTGACTCGCACGCCGTACGGCAAATTCGACGAGTACCACACCTCGGCCGACGATCTCGATTTCGTGAAGGCCGAGTCGCTCGCCGACACCCTGGCCAAACACATCAGCGTCGTCGATGTGCTCGAGGGCAACCAGCGCTACCTGAACCTCAGTCCGAACTGCGAGCCGCAACTGGGGCGCCGCGGCCTCTACGCCGCGTTGGGTGGACGCAAGGGCGACAACTCCGCCGAAGTCGCGGTGCTCTGGGTGCTGAACTTCTCCGACGGCGAGCACTCGCTGCTCGACATCGCCAATCGGTCGGGGCTCTCGTTCGAAGCGGTCCGCATCGCCGCCGACGCTCTGGTCGAGGTCGACCTCCTCGCCGAGGTCATCTGAGGAGTTCGTGGCTCACCAGGGATGATCGTTTCCGTCCCAGGTGATGAAACGGCCGGTGTCGGTGAGCGTGAGGTTCGCCAACGTGGAGCAGATGGCCGAGGCCGATTCGGCCATGGTCAGGTTGGCGTTCGGCCCGCCCATGTCGGTTTGCACCCATCCCGGATGCAGCATCACCACGGCGATGCCGTCGGCTCGCAGCGGCTCGACCGAGCGGATGCTCAGCATGTTGAGCGCCGCCTTCGACACGCAATAGGGCGTATCGGCACCGATGGCGTGGGCCGTCTGCATCGACCCGAGCTGTGAGCTGATGTTGAGCACGAGTGGATCGTCCCCCGCCCGCAACCGGGGCAACAGCTCGCGTGTGAGAACCATCGGCGCCGCGACGTTGACGGCCATCACCGCAAGCAACGTGTCGCTGTCGACACCGAACGTGCCACGGTCTTGCGGGTTGGCCGGCGTCGCACGGCTGTCGATCCCCGCACAGTTGATGAGCACGTCGATGGCATCGAGACCGATCGCGGCTGCGCCCTCGATGATCGAGGTTTCGTCGGCGAGTTCCATGGGGACGCAGCCGGCGAGTTCGAGATCGCACTCGCCGGTCCGGGTGGAACCCCACACCGTGTGACCTTCGGCAAGCAGTTGGGCGGCCAATTCGTGGCCAAGGCCCCGGCCGACGCCGGTGATGAAGACTCGTCGTTGCACCATCGTGCCAGTGTGGCAGGCGGATGAGCGTGACAGGCGCCGAGGTCGTCGCCCCCGATCCTCGGTCTTCGCCGCTCGGGGCCTTCGACCCTTTGGCTGTGTCTCTCGTCACGGTGTACCCCGGTTCGGGGTCTGCGTGGTCTACAACGGTCGTGATGGTGAACAACGGATCTGTCACGTCCCCACGCGCCGGGGCACTCGCCGAACCACTTCTCGACGAGGACGATCTCGACGAAGCCATGCTCCACGACGCGGCCTTCGAAGACGCCGAGTTGCTTTCGTCGGAGCTCTCGAACCAGGCGCTCGATGACTTCATCGCCGAACTCCGTCTCATCGGGACCGACCTGCGACGAGCAGCCGGGCCCAAGGACATCGCCCACCTCGAGCAGCTCGATCGCAAGGGTCGTATCGCCACCGTGCTCGGCTATGCCACAGCGTGGATCGCACCCAACCCCGTTTCGTCCGCTGCCCTTGCTGCAGGAACCACCACTCAGTGGATGCTCATGCACCACATCAGCCACAAGGGCTACGACAAGGTGCCGGGTGTTCCGGCCAAGTACACGAGCAAGGTCTTCGCTCGTGGCCGTCGCCGCTGGCTCGACTGGATGGACTGGATCACCCCCTCGGCCTGGCACCTCGAGCACGACCATGCCCACCACTACCACCTGGGCGAAGACGGCGATCCCGATCTCTTGGAGCGCAACACCCAACCGCTCATCAACGCCCCGATCCCTCGCTGGTCGAAACGGGCGATCCTGGGCGGGTTCGCCGGCATCTGGAAGTGGGCCTACTACGCGCCATCGACCATCGGCGTCGAACGCCAGAAGCGACAGCGTCTCCCGGTCGCCGACGCGCCGACGAGCCTCGAGATGCTCAACCCCGCCACCGAACAGGGTCGCGAAACCTGGCGCCGATCCCTGCTCCCGAACCTCGCCATCCGTTTCGTCCTGATCCCCGTCTGCTTCCTGCCGCTCGGCCCGAAGGCCGTGAGGAACGTCGCCCTCAACGTGCTGATCGCCGACATCATCGCCAACCTCCATGGCTTCCTCGTGATCACGCCGAGCCACACCGCAGCCGACCTGTACCGATTCGAGGAACCGGCCGACGCGCCCGGCGAGTTCGCCCTCCGCCAGATCATCGGGAGCGCCAACTACACGACCGGTGGCGACGTCAACGACCACCTGCACATGTGGCTCAACTACCAGATCGAGCATCACCTCTGGCCCGACCTCACCATGCTCCAGTACCAGTCGGCCCAGCCCCGCCTGGTCGAGCTGTGCGAGAAATACGACGTGCCCTACATGCAGGAGTCCGTGTGGGCGCGGGTCCGCAAGACCTTCCGCGTTCTCGAGGGCACCGACCAGATGCTGTCGGCCAAGCAAGCCCGCCACGTCCTGTCGCTCTGACGTCTGGGAACTCCGCTCCCCGGGTGCTGCGAACGGCGTCCGGAGAGAGGAATTGCCGTTGCCAGAGGCAGCGAGCAGGATGACCGACATGGCCTCGCCCGCTGCACCTGAACCCGGTTCTCCCGAATGGCTCGCCCAGCACCTCGAAGAGGTCGTCGACCCCGGTCGGGCCATCATCGATCCTCATCACCATCTGTGGCCGGTTGGCGGGTCGCTCCCTTACGGGCTCGATGATCTGCATGGCGACACCGACGACGGGCATCACATCGAAGCCACCGTCTTCATCGAGTGCCGTGCCGCCTATCGGACAGATGGGCCGCCCTACCTCCGTTCCGTCGGTGAGACGGCGTTCGTTGCCGAGAACGCCGCCGAGAGCCGGCGACGCGTCGGCCATGCACCGATCGCCGGCATCGTGGCCAACGCCGATCTCCGCCTCGGCCCGATGCTCGATGACATCCTCGATGCGCACGCCGAAGCCGGCGGCGAGCTGTTCAAGGGCATTCGACACGCCGGGGCCAGTGACCCCGAGCCAGAGAAGCTTCGCATCGCCGGCCGAGCGCCGGAGGGTTTGTACGCCGATCCCGAGTTCAGAGCCGGCGTCGCTCGTCTCGGCGAGCGCGGCCTCACCTACGACACCTGGCATTACCACCATCAGAACGCCGACTTCGCCCGACTCGCCGCCGCCGTACCCGAGACCACGATGATCCTCGATCATTTCGGCACACCGCTCGGTGTCGGGCGCTTCGAAGGCAAACGAGACGAGATCTTCGAGGCCTGGCGAGACGACATCGCCGCCATAGCGGCGCTCCCCAACGTCGTGGCCAAACTCGGTGGACTCGCGATGCCCGACAACGGGTTCGGCTGGGACCAGCGTGACCGACCGGCGTCGTCCGACGAGCTCGTCGAGGCGCAGGCTCGCTATTACCTCCACACGATCGAGTGTTTCGGACCCGAGCGCTGCATGTTCGAGAGCAACTTCCCGGTCGATCGATTCTCGATCTCGTACCGCAACTTCTGGAATGCGGCGAAGAAGATCGCGGCCGATTTCGGCGAAGACGACCAGGAGGCGATGTTTCGCTCCACGGCGAAGCGGATCTACCGACTCCCGTAGATCGCCGACCTCGCTCGAGTCGGCCGGGCGAGCGGTCGGCTTCGAGGACCATGGCATCTCGCCCACACCCTCGTGCAGGAAGCGGCCCGTCGCCAGTGAACCCAGCGAACCATCAGCCCACCGCGCCACCCTCGCTCGCTCCGAGTCTCGTGATGCTGATGTCGATCCTGACGACGGTGTCGAGCGTGTATCCCGCCTTCCTGGCCGGCGCCCTCGGCCCCGAGCTTCGAGCATCGATCGACATCTCCGAGGGATTCTTCGGTTTGCTCATCGGCGGATTCTTCGTCGGATCGGCGCTGGGGTCGGTGGTGCTCGGACGCCTCGGCGAACGCCATGGCGCCCGCCGGATGATCACCGTGAGCCTGATGACGACGGCCGCCATGACCGCACTCATCGCCGCGATGCTCCGAACGGGTCCCTCGCTCGTGGCTGCGCTCTTCGTCGCCGGGATCGCCAACGCCGGCGGCCAGACGGCGGCGAACAAGCTCCTCAGCCAATCGATCGACCCGGGCAGGCTGGGGTTCGCCATGGCCGTCAAACAGTCGGGGATGCCGGGCGCCACCCTGCTCGGTGGGCTGGCCGTTCCGGCACTTGCGCTCACCGTCGGCTGGCCGTGGGCCTACGGTGCCGCGTCGGCGCTTGCGGTCACCGCTCTCGCACTGGTGCTGCGGTTTGCCCCGCGCGATGGCCCCGACACGCAGCGGGCCAAACGCGCCTCGCAACAGGAGTCGTTTACCACGAGGACCGACACTCGAATCACGGCGAGCAGCCAGTCGACCCTCGTCATCGCAGCGTCCGCTGCCTACTTCTCCGCTGCCGCCGCCGGAACCCTCGGTTCCTGGTTGACCAGCTCGGCAACCGACGCCGGCTGGTCGTCGGGGTCGGCCGGATTGCTCCTGAGCGTCGGTTCGGTCAGCGGCATCGCCTCGCGTCTCGCACTCGGCTGGCGAGCCGATCGCAGCAACCGCCTGCCCATGCTGACCGCAGCACAGTTCTTGGCCCTCGGCGCCGTCGGCGCACTGGCGCTGGCCCCGCGGGTGGAGTGGACGCAGGCCATCGGGGCCGTGATCGCCTTCGGAGCCGGCTGGTCATGGCCCGCGTTGTTCAACTTCGCCGTGGTCCGCACCAACATCGCCGCGGCTGCCCACGCCACGGGCGTCACCCAGACCGGGGTGTACCTCGGTGTCGTCACCGGTCCGATCGTGATGGGACAGCTCGTCGAACGCTCCGGCTATCGCCTGGGTTGGACGGTGGTGGGGGCCAGCATGTTGATCGGTGCCACGATCATGTCGAGCGTGGCCCCACGATTCACCGACCCACTGACGGCCCGCGCCTGATTCACTCCTTCCGAAACACCGAGACGTGCGACGGCGAATCATCGGTGAACGGGGCACGCCGCCAGTCCGCCCAGCGCTCCTCGAGCTGCAGTCCGGCCAGTTCCGCCATGAGATCGAGCTCCGATGGCCACACGTAGCGGAATGCGCCCGACAGGGTGCGCACGCGATCACCGTCGATGAAGTAGTGGTGCGAGACGAGAATCTGCTGGGTGCGGTCGAGGTACTCGTCGAAGCCGAGGTGACGGGGAGAGACATCGAACGCACGGATCGTCTCGCCGGCGGGAAGTTGGTGCGGCCGCGGAACACCGTTCTCGATCACGAATCGTCCACCGGGTCGGAGGTGTGCCGCGGCATTGCGAAAGCAGGCGACCTGTCGCTGCTGGGTACGGAGGTTTCCGATCGTGTTGAACACGAGGTAGACGAGCGCCGCATCGTCGCAGACCATGGTCTCGGTCATGTCACCGATGGCCAACGAGAGGCGATCGGCTCCACGCTTCTTGCGTAGCTCGGCGAGCATCGGCTCGGAGAAGTCGATCCCGAGGACGGGTGTGCCCGTCTCGGCGAGCGGCAGCGCCAACCGCCCGGTACCGACGGCGAACTCGACGGCGGTCCCGCCAACGGCCAAGTCGGCAAGGAAGCGGACGGCGGGCTCGACCTCCTCGGCGGCGAAGCGCTCGGCGACAGCAGCGTCGTAGTCGGCGGCATTCGACGGGTCGAGATGCTGGTCGGGCATGGCGAGGTGATCGGCGAGGCTCATGCGCCACTGTGGCATCTCGCCTTCGCCACGTCGCTCGGGTTTCGCGGCTGCGGTCGTGGCGGAGCGACGGCGGTGGCGTCCGGTTCGCCGAGCCACTCAGCCGATCGAGGCGAGGAACGCTCGCACCGTGCGTCCGATCGTGCCGGCTGCTTCGTCGAGCATGGCCGGTGTGGTCACGCGCTCGATGGTGTCGAGCGGGGTGTGAAAGTTCGGGAACCCGCCGACGAACGACAGCAGTGGCCGTTCCAGTCGCTTCAGCATCTCGCCTTCACCAAACCAATCGGGTGGGTTCTCCAGCACCCGAAGCCCACCGGCCTCTGCTGCCGCGACGACGGCCCTGCCGACGGACTCCGGCAGCGACGAGAGCGCCATCCGTTTCGACGACAGGGTGCCGACACCACCTTCGACGACACCGGCCGCGTTGCTGGCACCGACGTGGACGATGGCCGTTGGCGAACCGAAGCCGCCGTTGGCGACCAGGGCGTCGACGCCCAGGTAGCCGATCTCGTGACCGGTCGTGCCGACGAACAACGTGGGGCGCTCGTGTCCGAGCTCGGCCGCCAACTCGATGGCGATGGCGAGACCGGTTCCGCGCTCACCGGCACATCGGAACCAGCCGGTCATGGGTGTCGTGATGACGAGGGGGTGCTCCGTCACCGGGCCGAAGCGTCCGAACACCGTGCTCGACCGACCGACGGTACGCCGGGTCGAGGTGACCAGCTGCACCTCGGCCTCCTCGAGAACCTCGGCCAACGACCCGGCGACGAGTGCGACCGGTTGGGTGAGGGGGAACCGCGGCGCACGGTTGGGCACACCGAGCATGCCGCCGATCTCGGTGGTGGCAACGACCGAGGGCCGATCGCCGGCGACCAGCGAGGCCCAGGTGTCGTGGGTGCCATGGTTTCCGCCACTGAAAGGCCATGAGAACCGACGAACGTCGCCCGTGTCGGTGCGCCCCGCTCCCGCGTACCACAGTGGCATCGACTCGACCGAGTCCCCATCGATGTCGACTCGGTGCTCGTCGACGACGAACTGATCGAACTCGTAGTCGGCGGTGCCGACCGCTGCGCCACGGGTTGCCAGCTCATCGGCCAGCCAGGTTCGGGTCTGGCGATCGAACGCCGTGCCGGTCCGATGATGTTCGAGCGAGTCGTAGGCCCGCACCAGCTCGTAGAGGCGGTCGCCCGATGCACCCGCCGCAGCGGTCATTGCCAGCGGGACAGGCCTGGTCCCGTCAAGTCGTCGAGCACCGGGCGGCCTGCCATCCCCATCAGGAGCGCCTCGGCCGGACCGGAGATCTCGTCACCTTCGCCGAAGGACCATTCGCGATCGGTGGCGACGAGTCGGACATCGTCGAGCGGCTTTCGATCGACCAGGGTCGTTGCCATCTTGTGGGTGGTCAAGAACTCGAGCGCGGCCGCCAGCACCTCGTCGTCGAGCCGGCCGTCGAGGCCGAGCGGGCGACGCACGTCTTGGGTATGGATCGCGAGATCGCTCACCGTCATCGCCTCGGGGAACATCGGCATGACCGCCGACTTGGTGGCCTTGGCGCGCAACGACGCGATCACGTCGGCAACCGGCCGGGCCAGCTGTGTGTCGGCCATGTCGATCGCCACGTGGTCGAAGTCGAACCGGTGCTTCACCATCGTGGCGGTGAAGCCGAGGAATCCGGTCTCGACGAAGCTGGTGACATGTGCGAGCACGCCCGCGCCGTCCATTCTGCGCAGTAGGTCGTCTGGTCGAGTTGATCGGGGCTGAGCCCCTCGATCATGTCGGCCAGGTCGTTTCGCGCCTTCGCTGCCAGATTCCACGTCGCCATGCCGTACCTCGATTGCTGTGGTTCTCCGACCGTAGCGTCTTTCACCCGGAACCGTCTTCGACCCAGACCGGCCGAGCAACCGCCGCCAACGCGGCGTCGCGACCCAGCATCAAGGTCTGGTCAAGCTCGGTCAAGCGACGCCCCGCCGGTGCCGATGACGACAGTGGCAACAACTCTCGGGAGGACCCGATGCAAACTGTCAGCAGCGTTCACCACTCGCCGGGTGTGACCCACTCGATGACCCAGACCGCCAACCGAGCGACGACCGACCCGATACCCGACGTCAGCAACGTCGAACCAGCCGATCTTCGCTCTCGGCTCGACGGAGGCGAAGCCCTCCAGAAACAGGCCGAAGCAGCCGGGGTCGAGACCGAAGAGGGACCATCGACGGAGCCGTCTGCGGCGCCGACGATCGGACCCGGGACACGTGCCGGCCTCGAGAGCATCGCCGGCTCGGTACTCATTCGCGGTCCCGCTCCCCCATCGGTCGGATCCTCCGGCCCGGCAGCGGGCGGCATCCCGAACGGTCGGGATGCAGCTCGAGCGATCGAGGATCTCGCCTCCACGATGGCGGTCGAGACGGCCATCGTGAGGCAATCCATCGACGACGGCTCGCTCAGCCAGTTGCTTGCCCAGAACGGCGTGCAGTCATCGATCGGCATGCTCTTCAACACCAAACTCTGAATTGCCGGTGCCCGACCCGGCCTCGACGACAACCGTGCGGTACGTTCGGCGACGTGAAACGATCAACTCCGCCAACTTCCTTGCGCTCCCGTCGCTGGCGGATCGTGGCCGGTGCCTTGGCTCTCGGCCTCGGCGCCGCATCGTGCGGCAGCAGTGACACGGCCACCGCAGAATCGGCTGGTGCCTCCCAGACCGCTGGATCGGCGGCAAGCCAAGCACCCGTCGCCTCCACGGCGAGCGGCGGCCAGATCGACTTCGGCGCACTCGAAGGAACCGACTACGTGCTGTGGTTCTGGGCCCCGTGGTGAAGCAGCTGCCGCAACGAAGCCCCTGCGGTCGCAGAGGTACAAGCACGATTCGGTGACGACGTCACCATCATCGGCGTGGCCGGTCGAGACGAGCTCGATCCGATCAACGAGTTCATCGCCACGTTGGGCGTCGGCGGGTTCGAACACGCCGTCGACACCGATGGGACCCTCTGGGCGAGCTACGGCATCGCGAACCAGCCCGCCTTCGCCTTCGTGAACGACGACGGCTCGGTCGAGACCCATCTGGGTCCGCTCGGCACCGACGGCTTGACCGAGGCCATCGAAGACCTCGCGGCCAGCTGAGCTTCCACGCCCTATTTGGTACGCCAGGTCCGTTCGAAGGGGAGGCGCCACGAGTTCGGCGCGATCAGTTGGTGGATCTGGTTCGGGCCCCAGGTGCCCTTGGCATAGGGCCGAACCGGTGGCGGGTTCGACAGCAGCTCCTGTGAGACCTCCCACAGCCGTTCCACGCCCTCTGAGGTGGTGAACAGCGTGCGGTCGCCGCCGACGGCGTCGAGAATCAGCCGCTCGTAGGCTTCGAGCACGTCGTTCGACGTGTCGGTGTCTTCGACCGAGAATTGCATGGACATCTTGTCGAGCCGAAAACCCGGGCCCGGTCGCTTGCCATAGAACGACAGTGACAGCTTCGACTCGTCCGCCAGATCGAACGTCAAATGGTCGGGACCCAATTGGCCAACCCCGGATCCCTTCGGAAACATCGACTTCGGCGGTTCCTTGAACGCAATCGAGATGATGCGCTGCCCCTCGGCCATGTTCTTCCCGGTCCGCAGGTAGAAGGGGACGCCTGCCCACCGCCAGTTGTCGATGTAGCAGCGGAGCGCGATGAAGGTCTCCGTTTCGGATTCGGGGTGCACACCGTCATCATCTCGGTAGCCGATGTACTGGCCCCGCACGACGTCCTCGGGCAGGATCGGGAGCATCGACCGGAAGACCTTGTTCTTCTCCTCGGTGATCGCTGCCGGATCGAGCGAGGTCGGCGCCTCCATGGCGGTGAAGGCCATCACCTGAAAGAGGTGGGTGACCACCATGTCTCGGTAGGCCCCGGTCGCCTCGTAGAAGTTGGCCCGTTGCTCGAGGCCGAGCGCCTCGGGGATGTCGATCTGGATGTGATCGATCATGTTCCGATGCCAGATGGGCTCGAAGAGACCATTGGCGAACCGGAAGGCGAGGATGTTCAGCGCCGCCTCCTTGCCCAGGAAATGATCGATGCGGAAGATCTGCTCCTCGTCGAACACCTCGTGCAGGGTGGCGTTCAGGACCTTCGCGCTGGCCAGATCCGTGCCGAAGGGCTTCTCCATGATGACGCGTGAGTTCTCGACCAGCTCGGCGTCACGCAGGGTGTGGATCACCGACAACGCACCCTTCGGCGGCACCGACAGGTAGTGCAGTCGCTGCTGCGGGCCTTCGAGTTCGGCTTCCGCTTCGCCAATCGCACGTCGCAACGACTCCGCGGTGCCACCGGGTGCCCAGTAGAGGCGACGCCGGAAGTTCTCCCACTCGTCCTCGTCGACTCCTCCCTCACGACCGTCGAGCGCTTGTCGAGCGAACGCCACGAACGATTCCTGGGTGTGATCATCGAGTGAGGTGCCGACGATGCGCACGTGGGGCAGCAGCCCCGATCGCAGCAGATGGAACAGGCCGGGAAGCAGCTTGCGCCGTGACAGATCGCCCGTGGCGCCGAAGAGCACGACCGTCGTCGGCGGGCCCGGATTCAGCTGGGTGCGATACTTGGAGACACGTCGATTCACGGTTCAGCAGTCGGTTCTGCCGCCCGGTCTATGAGGTGGGGTCAGCCGGCGGCATGGCCGACGCCAACAGACCGACGATTTCGGGCGTGTTGCGATCAGGTGCAATGACGGCTTGGATCGGGGTCGGCTCCGCTGGGTCGAGCGAACGACACACGAAACCGATGATCCGGTGTCCATCGGTGATCACGCTCGCCTCCGATGAGTCGAGACGCTCCCGCATCTGGGCGAACGTCTCCATCGATTCCGACGGGCCCGACCCTTGCACCGCTCGATCGGCCAACTGCAGCGTGAAGAGTTCGCCCGCGTCGGCTCGGGTCGCCGGTCGGAGCGAAAGACCGACCGCGGTGGCCACGGCCGACGTCTCGCGGTCGGGACCGGCCGAGTGGGGAGGCGAGGGCAGCGTCGGCGGCGGAGGCGGCACCGGCCGGTTCGCCTCGATCACGCCACGATCGCTCTGCCAGACGCCGAAGTGATACCAGACCGCGCCGACGACGGCGACAGCCCAGCCGAAGGGACTGGCGAGATCCTCGATCGTCGACCGGCCGAGTGTGCCGTCGAGGAGGTCTCGCAGAAAGGCGAACAACACCCACACCAAGGCGACCCCGAGCACGAGACCACCGATCCCGAAGCTGGCGATCAGATAGATCTTGCGCCAGAACGAATCACTCTCCTCGAGTGGGTTGGCAGACCGAGCCGTCTCGATGATGCCCCAGTAATGCCACCACAGGAGCGCTCCGGCTACCAAGACGGTCAGCGTCACGATGAGCAGGTTGTCGGTTCGATCCGACCCTGCGAGCGACGCCGACGTCGCGATGGTCTCGATCGCCAGCGAAACCAACGCCGCCGCACCACCGACCACCGCCATCAGGCCGATCGTCACCGCGACGTAGTCGTGGAACCGGATCGATTCGTTGCGCACATCGCTGGCAAGCGTCTCCTCACCATCGCGCTCGGCACCGGGGGCCGAGTCGCTGCGGTGCGCTTCGAGGACCCATCGGTGATACGCCCACGTGACGAACCCGATGAAGAGCGCAGCAACCAGACCAGGGGCGGGACGGAAGTAGTCGGCCGCCGACTGATCGGTGGTACCGACGAACCAGATCAGCACACCGCTGACCATGATCGTTGCCGTGACGACGATGGCGACGAGCCCGGGAAGGATCCCGGCGACCACCGCCGTGAAGAACCAGAGTGGCGACCCACGACGCACGCCTTCGATGGCCGGTCCAGGAGCAGGCGCATCGAGTGCCGCCACCCAATGCCACAGCCACACGACGCCGCCGGTTGCACCGACGATCAGCCAGAAGCCGAGGTTGACCGAGGAATCCAGCGTCGTGTCCACGGTGGCGTCGTACCCCGACTCCAGCACGCGGTAGACCACGGCGCCGGCTCCGGACAGCAGCCAGCTCAGACCGGCGACGGTGCCGATTGCCAGGTGCGCATCGCCACGGACCCCGAGCCAGGGACGCAGGGCGAACCAGTGCACGACCCAGAGTCCGAGCCAGACGACGAGCTGGACGACCTCGGCCGCCTCGACGCCGCGACCGGCGTTGGTCAGATCGTCGGCCACCAATCCCACCGAGACCAGAACGGCGATCAGCGTCGTGGCGAGCGCGACCACCAGGTAGACGGTCCAACCTCGTGGTGCTCGCCGGTCGCCACGTGCGGTTCGATCCGCCGAGCGGCGACCGATGGCCCGAAGGACCAGTGCGTAGGCAGGGCCGGCAACGAGGAGGAGTGACAGGCCGCGAGCCATGTCGGAACTGGTGCCGGCCAGGCGATCGTTGGGTTCGACCAACGATTGCAGCAGATCGATCAGGCCGACGGCGCAGGCGATGAGGGCGACGTACAGACCGACGTTCAGGGCGAACGACTTGGCGGCCTCGACCGGTTCGATCGGCTCGGACCCGTCGCCGGTGACCGAGCGGAGCCCGTGGACGATGGCGAAGACGAGGCCGCCGAGGATGAGTAGCGGGAGGAATCCAGCGAGCACCTCGGTCATCAGCCTTCTCCCCTCGTGCAGTTGTCGAACGCATCGGGCCAGCCGGCGCGTTCGATGAACCACGATCCATCGGACTCGACCAGGACGTAGCGCCGCTCGAAATCCCACGACGAGCTGTCGAATGGGTCGTCGTTGTTGCCTTCCTGAAAGCGCACCATGGCTTCGGCACGATCACCGTCGACCTCGATCTCGGCGAGGTCGGCCCGCAGCGAGGTTCCCGACCACGACCGATCGAACCCCGAGTCGGCCAACAGCGCCGTGCACCTCGAGCGCATCTGGTCGGTCAAGAGCAGCAGCATCGCGTCTTCGTCCTCATCGAGCGAGGCGGACACGAACTGCTGCAGGGCTGCCTCGGGCGAGCCCTCGGGGTAGGACGCAACATTGCGGTTGGCCGCCAGCGCAATGGTGAGTAGCGCCGCCATGGCGATGATCGCGCCCATGATCATCAACGGCAGCCGAGAAACACGATCGATCGAAGCCATCAGTGGACACCCCATTCGATGGTCAGGGCTCCAGTGTCCTACAACAACGCACCAGTGACTCGGGATCCGCGAGGTATTGATCCCATCGGCGAGAAGTTGATCATGCGATCTGCCGATCGGTTGGGCCCTGATCCGTGCGCACGCCGAACCCAGCTGGGAGTGAGCAGCGGCGCGGTCTAACGTCTCGGCCTCATGGAACTCAACGACGCAGTAGTGGTCATCACCGGGGGCAGCGGCGGTATCGGTCGAGCGATGGCGAAGGCCTTCCTGGCCGAAGGAGCCCGCGCCATCGTGCTCGCCGATCTGTCCGACGTCGCGGTGACCTCGGCTGCGGCCGAACTCGGCTGCGATGGTCGGGTCTGCGACGTCACCAACGAGCAAGACATCATCGATCTCGTCGAATGGACGCTCGAAACCCACGGACCGATCGATCTGTTCTGCTCCAACGCCGGGGCCGGGGGCAACGGTGTCCTCACCGACGCGGCAAACGAGGTGTGGCAACAGCAATGGGAACTGCACGTCATGTCTCATCTCTACGCGGCGCGAGCCGTGCTGCCATCCATGATCGCCAGGGGCTCCGGCTACCTGCTCAACACCGCCTCCGCCGCCGGACTCCTGGCGGCGCTGGGCTCGGGCCCCTACTCGGTCTCCAAGGCGGCTGCGGTCAAGCTCGCCGAGTTCCTCGCCATCACCCACGGCGACGACGGCATCAAGGTGTCGGTGCTGTGTCCGCAAGGGGTGAACACCGCCATGGCACCTCGAGGCCTGGGCGATGGGCAGACCGACGGCATCATCGAAGCCGACGAGCTCGCCCAGACGGTGGTGGAGACCCTCCGCGCCGAGCGCTTCTACGTGCTCCCCCACCCCGAGGTCGAGGAGTACGTGCGCCGCAAGGGCGACGACGTCGATCGCTGGATCAGCGGCATGCAACGGCTTCGGCGACGAAGCCTGGACGGCTGACGACCGTCGCCCCCAGACGCTTGTAGCGTTCGACGATGCGCATCTTCGTCAAGGTCACGACCGCCGAGGTCAGCCTCATCGACCCCAACGTCTTCAACAGCTTCGACCTCGCTGCCGAGCCGAGCGACGCCACCGAAGCCGCCATCGCTGCGGCCCTCGGCGACACCGGATCGGCTGCCGGCGACGACCACGTGTGGATCGCGGTCGATGAGGTCCAGCGACTCGCGGGCCAGGCAGTCACCACCGAGTGGGAATCGAACTTCGAGCAGATGCTGGCCTACGCAGCGTCGATGGAGTGGACCAACGACGACCAGAGCATGA
This sequence comes from uncultured Acidimicrobiales bacterium, assembly GCA_963698395.1. Lineage (GTDB taxonomy): Bacteria > Actinomycetota > Acidimicrobiia > Acidimicrobiales > SZUA-35 > JBBQUN01. The sequence continues at coordinate 320,073 of CAVOQQ010000001.1, read as the reverse complement.
TCAAGGCGCACATCGCCCGCGCTTGAAGGGCGCACCACACAGAGCCCGAAAGGCGCCACACAGAGCGACGACACAACAGAGCCCGAAGGGCGCACCACAACAGAGCCTGAAAGGCGCAGGCACCGTCGGCACGTCCCCGTGGGACTTTGGGCCATGGTCCACGGCGTGGGTGCTCCCTACCGTGCAACCAGGTGTCGACACGGTGCGTCGACGAACGGAGGAGGCGCAATGGACTTCGCATTGTCGGAGGCAACCCAGACCATGCTCGACATGGTCAACGACTTCATGGATGCCGAGGTGATCCCGCTGGAGGGAGACATGCTCCATGGCGACCCTGGGGCGCTCCAGACGAAGATCGAATCGGCGCAGGCGAAGGTCAAGCAGATGGAGCTGTGGGCAGTCAACCATCCGGTCGAGTTCGGCGGCCTGGGTCTCGACATGGTGACCCATGGGCTCCTCAGCGAAGCGATGGGCCGCAGCCCGCTTGGCCACACGGTCTTCGGTGTGCAGGCACCCGACGCCGGCAACGTCGAGATCCTCCATGCCCATGCCACCGACGAGCAGCGGGAGCGTTTCCTCCGCCCGCTCGTTGCCGGCGAGATCCGCAGCTGCTTCTCGATGACCGAGCCCGAAACGGCCGGTTCCAATCCCCTCCTGCTGGCGACCACCGCCGTCAAGGACGGCGACGACTACGTGATCAACGGCCAGAAGTGGTTCACCTCATCAGCCGACGGCGCCGCCTTCGCCATCGTGATGGCCGTGACCGATCCCGATGCTCCGCCCTACCAGCGAACGAGCATGATCATCGTTCCGACCGACACGCCGGGCTTCGAGCTGATCCGCAACGTCAGCGTGATGGGACACAGCGGATCGGGTCACGCCAGCCACGCCGAGGTCAGCTATCAATCGTGTCGCGTGCCCCAGACCAATCTGCTCGGCAACGAGGGTGAGGGGTTCGCCATTGCCCAGGAGCGTTTGGGCCCCGGCCGCATCCATCACTGCATGCGTTGGCTCGGCATCGCCAGTCGCTCGTTCGACTTGCTGTGCGAGCGGGCCAACGAACGGGTCATCGCACCCGACGGCTCGACCCTCGCCGATCGACAGATCATCCAGCACTGGGTGGCCGAACTCGACAGCGAGATCCGAGCCGCCCGCCTGCAGACGCTGCACGCCGCATGGGCCATCGATCAGTACGGGGCAAAGGCAGCTCGAGACGAGATCGCCGCCATCAAGTTCTCGGTCGCCAACACGATGCTGCATGCGGTCGACACCGCGATCCAGGTCCACGGGGCACTCGGCGTCACCGACGACACCGTGCTCTCGTACTGGTATCGCCACGAACGCGCCGCCCGGATCTACGACGGTGCCGACGAGGTCCACAAGACCTCACTGGGCCGCCGCATTCTCCAGCGACGCAAGAACACCAGCGGGTAGACCGCCGGGGGCGTCAGACCGCCAGACGGCTCAGGAGGTCGTCGGTCGCCACCGACAGATCGGCCCGATCCCGTGCGACTGCAGCGATCTGGCGATCGGGACGGACCACGACTGCGCCGTCGTCGGGCAACAGCTCCTGGAGCGTCCCCGAGGGCACCGAGACGATGCGTGCGCCGATGGCGGACCAGCGTGGCTCGACGTCGGCCGCCACCGTCGGGTCGACGACGACGATCGCGAACCCCTCATCGAGCAGGTCGTCGAGTGGGAGCCCATCGACACTCGGTTGAGGAAGCTGTCGTCCGACCGACGGGTGATCACCGTGCAGCAGCCCACCAACCAGATGGGGAAAGGGCCGAGCACCGCCGTACCCGGCCTCGATGCTCTTGTCGGCGTCGACCCTTCCGGACAGCTGATCGATCAACACGCCGGTGTCGACGGCATTGGCCACCACACCGGCGGCGTGCGGCAGTCGCTCCTCGCCGTAGGTGTCGAGGAGTGCGTCGCCGGCGAGACCTCGCTCGACCAGGTCGAGCTTCCAGATGAGGTTGGCGGCGTCGCGCACTCCGGAGCAGAGTCCCTGTCCGAGGAAGGGCGGCATCTGATGCGCCGCGTCGCCGGCGAGGAAGATCCTGCCCGAACGCATGGCATCGGCGACCGTTGCGTGAAAGCGGTAGACCACGGCCCGAATGAGTCGGGCATCGTCGGGGGTGAGCCAAGGGGCGAGCAGCTCCCACACCCGGGTCGGTTCCACCATCGCTTCGCGCGTCTCGCCCGGCTGGAGCTGGAACTCCCAACGGCGATAGTCGGCATGCCCGACGACGAAGGTGGTCGGGCGATCCGGATCGCAGATCTGCTGCACGAACCGTGGAAGTGTCTCGACCGGTCGCTTCAGCTCGACGTCGAGCACGAGCCAGTCCTGGTCGAATCCCTGATCGACGAACGAGAGCCCGAGCGACTTGCGAATCGAGCTGGAGGCACCGTCGGCAGCGACCAGCCAACTCGACCGGTGCCGACCGACACCATCGTCTGAGCGCGTCTCGATGTCCACGCCGTCATCGTCCTGTTCGACACTCGTGACCTCGACACCGAGCAGCATGTCGACCCCGGCATCGAGAGCCGCCTGCCGTAGGAACGCTTCGAGCTGTGGTTGGTAGTACGTGACCGATGGGTGGTGCCCGTAGGGATACGGCCCGACCGCCGGCAGTTCGACACCGATGATCTGTTCGCCATCGACCGTGACGAACTCGGCACCGGCGAGCGGCGTGGTGATCTCGGCGAGGCCATCGGCGAGGCCGATCATCTGGAACACCCGCTGGATCTCGTCGTCCATGACGATGGCGCGCGGGAGGTCGTAGACCTCGGGCGCCTTCTCGATGACTCGGACCGACAACCCGGCGTGCGCAGCGAGAATCGACGTGACGATGCCGACGGGACCACCGCCGACGACGAGGAGATCGACCGCGTCGACGTTCTCTGCGCTCATGCCACGCACGGATTCGTCATCGTGCCGATGCCTTCGATCGTGGTGGTGATGACGTCGCCCGGTTGGAGGAACGTGCGGGTCGCAGCACCAACGCCCGATGGCGTGCCGGTGAAGATGAGGTCACCGACGCCGAGCGTGAGCACACTCGACACGTAGGCGATCAGTTCGGGAATCGAGAAGATCAGGTTCGATGTTCGGTCGGCCTGCTTCGGCTCACCGTTGATCTCGCAGCTGATGGCGAGATCGGCCGGATCGGCGAACGAATCGACCGAGACGAGGACGGGCCCGATGGGGCCGTAGGTGTCGCGAGACTTGCCGAGGTCGAAGTGCGGCGGTTTGGCGGCGAATTGGAGCTTGCGGTCCGAGACGTCTTGACCGGCGGTGAGTCCCAGCACGTGATCCCACGCGTCGGCGGCTGCGATGTCTCGACCGGGCTTGCCGATCACCACGACGAGCTCGGCTTCCCAGTCGGCGGTCGACGACCGCAGCTCGACGTCGGCGGTCGGCGCAACGATGCAGCTCGGGAACTTCGTGAAGACCAGCGGGTTCTCCGGCAGATCCATCGCCGACTCGGCGGCATGATCTCGATAGTTGAGGCCGATGGCAAAGACATTGCGCGGCGAGGGGACCGGAGCGAGAACGGCGGCGTCGCCCATGGAGCCCGACGGCGCTGCCGATGCGAGTCGGTCGTTGGCGGCATGCAACGCACCGGCATCACCGAGCGCGTGCATCGGATCGGCACGGATGGCGCCGTCGCTCAGCTGCTCGAGGTCGTACCAGTGATCATCGTTGTCGACGAGTGCTGATCGTCCGGCGATGTTGGCGAATCGGAAGGGCATGAGGGTGATCCTTCTTGGTGGTTGGCGGCGTCGAGCGCACGGTGGTTTGTTTGGAGCAAGGCGAGCGGCTGGGGTGCGTCAGCCCGAGCCAGGAGGCGGGCCGAGGATCATGGTGACCACGGCATCGGCGTGCCGCTTCACGAAATCGTCGGCCATCGGATCGAGGTCGACCAATCGTCGAACCTCCGGAGCGTTCACGTAGACCAGCGAGGCAGCGCCGATGAGCGAGTAGTAGACCACCACCTCGTCGATGTCGGGGACGACACCGGCGGCCCGGAGGCGACGCCAGTTCGACGTCAGCGCCTCGAAGCGGCGGCGGGTGTGTCGCTCGACGATCCAGGCGAGCCGGTCGGAATCCACCGTGGCTTCTTGCACCATGATGCGATTCAGCTCCGGAAGCCTCGAGACGGCGAAGACGAGGCCTCGGATCGTGACCTCGAAGTCTTCGCGTGTCGCCGGGCTCGGCCGCGCCCCGAAGTCGACGACGAGTGCGTCGAGCCGCTCGAACAACCAGTCGATGCTGGCTCGCCACAGCTCGAGCTTCGATTCGAAGTGATAGTTGATCTGGGGCTGGTGCGTTGCAGCTCGCGTGGCGATGGCCCGGGTGGACGCGGCGTCGTAGCCGTGAGCGGCGAATTCGTGCAGTGCCGCTTCGAGGAGCGCCTGGCGAACCACCGCCGATCGGGGCTGGCGCTGGGTCAGTGGAGAAGACATTCGCTGGCAATTCTCTATCACTTGATCTAATTTGTAAAGCCATGGCACTTCACCGGCTCACCTCGATCACCCTCGCTGTCCCTGACGTTGCGGCCTCCGGCGCCTTCTTCGAGTCGTTCGGCCTGAGCAAACGCGAAGACGGTTGGCTCGACACCCGAGACGGCGGAAGCCAGCTCGAACTGGTCGAGTCGCCTCGGCGCAACCTGCTTCGACTCGGCGTCGGCGCTTCCGATCCCGACGATCTCGCACCGATCGCCGCACGCGTGGCGAGTGTCGGACTCGGGCGGATCGAATCGAGCACCGACGACCGACTCGTCATCATCGAGCCGGTGACCGGACTGATCGTCGACATCACCGTTGCCGAGCCGCTCGTCGTCGCCCCGGTCGTGCCCAACGAGCCGAACACCCCCGCGAGTGCTCCCCGCAAGGATCAACCGGCTCCGGCGATCCTCAGCGATGCGGCGGTGCACCCATCGAATCTGTCACACGTCGTCTACAGCTCACCCGACCAGCCGACGACGCTCGCCTTCTTCACCGACGTGGTCGGCTTCGAGATCAGCGACCAGGTGCCCGGAGCGATTGCGTTCACTCGCTGCAGCGAGGTCCACCACAACCTGGCCATCCAGGCCGGTCCGGTTGCCTATGCACACCATGTGGCGTTCGAGGTCGACAGCGTCGACGACGTGGCCAAGGGTGGCACCCACATGATCGACACCGACCCCGACCGTCATGTCTGGGGCCTGGGGCGCCATGGGGTCGGCTCCAATTGGTTCTGGTATCTGAAGGAGCCCGGTGGCACCTTCGTCGAGTACGCCGCCGATGTCGACCGCATCACCGCCCAGGATCGGTACGTGGCCAAGGAGTGGTCGGGGCACGAGTACCTCTATGCCTTCGGACAGCGCCCACCGAGGGCGTTCCTGGAGCCGACCGACCTCGCCGACCTGATCGCCGGCTCGGCCTGACCGATTCGGAATCGCCGGGCCGACAGGCCACAATCTCGGCATGACGATGACCTACGACGAGGCCTGCGCTGCGGTTTGTGCCCCGGGCACGATGTTCGAGATCCTCGAGACCGAAGTGTCCGGCGTGCCGACCAAGGTGTTTGCGGGAACACCACCGAACATCCGAGCGCTCTTTGCTCTGGCAGCCGCCAGGACCGACGACTTCCTCGTCTACGACGGACCGGAGTTCGAACGCTGGCCGATGCCCAAGGTGCTCGAGCAGGCCGGGCAGATCGGCCACGCGCTGATGAACGAGTTCGGCGTCGCGAAAGGCGACCGGGTGGCCCTCGCCATGCGCAACTACCCGGAGTGGATCACCAGCTACGTCGCCATCACCTCGATCGGTGCCGTGGTCGTCCCGCTCAATGCGTGGTGGCAGAAAGAAGAGCTCCACTTCGCTCTCGTCGACAGCGGCAGCAAGGTCGTCCTGGTCGATGCCGAACGGCTCGAACGGCTCGAAGCGGCAGAAGACACCGGCGCCCAGATCATCACCGTGCGCTGCGCAGAGTCCTCGCAACCTCGGCTCGAAGACGCCCTGGTCGAGGGGGCGACCATGCCCGAGGTCGACATCGACCCCGATGACGACATCAGCATCCTCTACACCTCGGGCACCACCGGGAATCCGAAGGGTGCCGTCAGTACTCATCGGGCCGTGCTCAGTGCCCTGCTCGCCTTCGCTGCCCGGGGTGCGGTGGCCTCGGTGCGAGCACCAGAGCCGGCCGACGCGCCTCCCGCCCCGGCGTCGTGCTTCATCCTCGCCGTCCCGCTGTTCCACGTCACCGGCCTCGTTCCCGTCATGCTCGGTTCGTTCGTCAGCGGCTCGAAGCTGGTCATCATGCACCGGTGGGACGCCGGCCGAGCGCTCGAACTCATCGAATCCGAGCGCGTCACCAACTTCGTCGGCGTCCCCACCATGAGCTGGGACCTTCTCGAGCATCCTGCGTTCGACTCGACCGACACCTCGTCACTCCGTTCGGTCGGCGGCGGCGGCGCGCCGATGCCACCGGAGCTCGTCAAGCGGATCGAAGACAACTTCCCCAATGGCCGCCCCGGGTTGGGTTACGGGATGACCGAGACCAATGCGTACGGCCCGCAGAACTCCGGCGACGATTTCGTGTCGCACCCCACCTCGACCGGGCGCGCCGTACCGATCATGGAGGTTCGGGTGGCCGACCCCGAAGGCAATCCGCTCCCCGTCGGTGAGACCGGCGAGATCTGGTTCCGTGGCCCCAACCTCATCCGTGGCTATTGGAATCGGCCAGAAGCCACGGCCGAGACGATCGTCGACGGTTGGCTGCGATCCGGCGACATCGGCCGGATCGACGACGAGGGCTTCGTCTACGTCAGCGATCGGGCCAAGGACATGGTCTTGCGGGCGGGCGAGAACGTCTACAGCGCCGAGGTCGAGGCCGCCATCTACGAGCATCCAGCGGTCTACGAAGCCGCGGTCTACGGGCTTCCCCACGAACGCCTCGGCGAAGAAGTGGCGGCCCACATCATGACCAAGGAGTCCGTCACCGTCGAGGAGATCCAAGCCTTCGTCGGTGAGCGTCTGGCCAAGTTCAAGGTGCCCACGCACATCACCCTCGTGGACAAGCCACTCCCCCGCAACGCCTCGGGCAAGATCCTCAAACGCGAACTCCGCGACTCGGTCTGATCGCGACCGCCTGGCCACCCAGCTCGCCGCACGCTTCTGTGCGCCAAACTTCTCGCCATTCGCGTTCTGTGCGTGGAACTTCCCGCTCGTGGGAAGTTCGACGCACGGAACGCCTCGGGCGGTGAGAACAGCGCACAGAATGTGCGAGAATCGCCCATTCCACCGAACCCAGGATCCACCCGTGAAGCTCCGCCGCCCCCTCACCATCGTGCTCGCCGTCGTCGCGTTCGCAACAGCAGCGTGCTCGGGAGGTTCCGATTCGAGCGAAGCCGACACGACGAGCAGCTCGGCGGTCGCCACGACCTCGACCAGCGCCGCCACCACGTCATCGATCGATGCCTCCTCCACCACGAGCCAGGAGGAGACCACCACCACCGAGTCCACGACCACCGAGTCCACGACCACGACGGTGCCGACGACCACGACCGAAGCCGAGAACGAGTACGCCTTGGCCCTCGCTCCAGACGGGCTGATGGTGGTCGAGCAAGCCACCGGATCGAGCAACACCCTGTCGTTCGGCTCGACCCAGACCATCGTGATCAATGCGGTCACCGACCTCCTCGGACCGCCATCGTCGAGCGACGTCGGCACCGACGAGTGCGGCAACGGGCAAGACTTCGTGGCCATCTGGGACGACTCGATCATGCTCGAGTTCTCTCAGTCGAGCTTCATCGGCTGGTCGTTGCGACCCGGGTCGACACTGACCGACAGGGTCGACGTCGGTTGGGGGACCACCTTGGCGACGCTCCAGGGACAGTGGTCGATCATGATCGAGGAGTCCACGCTCGGCACCGAGTTCTCGACCTCGCCCGCCGGCTCCGGCTACGGCGGACTGCTCAGCAGCAGCGACGACACGGCGGTGGTCGAAGGTCTGTGGGCCGGGTCGATCTGCGTCTTCCGCTGACGGGTCCCTTCCCCTGTTGGGGCGCTGGGGTGCCTCGGAGCGCTCAGATGAAGAGGCGAGCGTTGATACGAGGAAAGCGGGACTGCATCACGCCCGACGCGGCGTCGCGGTCGGGGGCGTTGCGGATCAGCAGCTCACTGATGATCGAGTGCGCATTCAACACCGCCGCCACGATGGAGCCATCGAGTCCGTCGGCGATCGAGCGTCCGAGGATCGAGCTGAATTCCTCGTAGAAGCTGCCCCGCAACGCGAAACCCTGCTGATAGGCGGACCGAAAGGCGTCGGCGACGAAATCGGTCTGCATCCAGGGAATCGTCTGACGGTCGGGCCGACCCGATGTCACGTGCTCGGCCACCGTGCCAGCACCCTGCTCCATGAACAGCGACAACGCCTCGGCCGTCGACAGCCCACCGGAGCGAATGCCCTCGAGCAAGTCGTCGAAGAAGGCGTCTTGATAGCAGGTGATGATGTCGTTCCCGACGCAGTCGAGCAGTACCCGCTCGAGCTCCCCGATCGACCCGAAACGCCGGTAGAACGTCGCGACGCTCATCCCGGTGGCCGCAGTGACGTCATTGACCGTCAACCGCATCGACAACGGAACGGCGCCGTCGATCAGCAAGTCGGCGCCCGCTCGCACAGCAAGGCCGAGACGACCACCGGGGGGATCGACGTAGCCCGATGGCATGGCGAAGAACGCATCCCACCGGTAGCCGGCCGTGTCGTCGGTGCGGGTGTGGATCTCGTCGAGCACCAGTGCGGCGGATTGTGCGGTGATGAGCGCCTCGACCGAGGGGTCAGGGCGGGGGAATCCGCGCAGACGACGATACGACTCGGTCAGCAGCACGTGCAGGATCAACAGCGCGGCGTCGGGATCGATCGACGACTCGACCTCGTCGTCGAGGGTCGCAACGACCGTCTCGACGAACGGAATGAAGTGGCGGACGATGCCGACGGCCGCGGCGTTGACGGCGGCGGCGATCCGAGATTTCCCCAGGCAGTCGAACCCGCCGAGGAAGATGGTGAACGCCGGGTCGTTGGCCAACTCGGTCGCCCGAGCGTCGATCAGGCCGGCCAGCGCCTCTTGGGACGACGCCGCCCGAAGGCCCGCACGAAGGGCGGCCCACGTTGCCTCACCCGGTTCGATCGCCAGCCCGTCGATGACATGACACACGACGAGTTCGCGGAAGTGATTCGAACCCTCGACCGCCGAGTCGACCGTGGTCTTGGGGACGCCGGCGCGGTTCGCCGCCTGCTCGATCGTCAGCAAGGCGACAGGATGGGGCAGGAACGCCGTGCTGAAGCCGACGAGCCCGAAGATCTGGTCGACCGTCAAACTGCGCTTGGCCACACCGCCCTCCGTATCGTTCGTCACTGGCATCGAGAATCCTTCGACGATAATCCGTCTGGAAGCTCCTCGTGGGGCTCTCTAGCGTGATGACGCCGATCTGAACTTCGTGACTCATCCAGCGAGGGCATGTCGGCAGGAGGAACGATGACCGCGCAGCGACGAGCCCTACACGCCTACCTCAGCGACGAAGCCCACGAACAGTGGCACAACGTGGCGGTCGAATGGGGCGTCAGTGTGAGCGCGCTGCTCGAGGCGCTGGCACCCGTGCTGTCGGAACACCGCTCGGGCGCCACCGGCGAACGCATCGAACAACACTCGGTGGTGCGAACCGCCAGGAGCATCGACGCCAGCCGCCGACGACGCTCCCGAGCCTGAACACCAGCGCCACCCCCACCCCCACCCTCGCGTCGAGCAACCCGTGGATCAGCGTGCCGACTGGAAACGCCGAGAAACCGCAGCGTGATCCCGCAAACGATCCTCGAGTTGGACTGACAGCAGTCTGCCCTGGTCGACGATCGGCCGACCATTCACGATCGTCGACCAGGCAGCAACCGGGCCGCACCGCAGCCACCCCTCGATCGGGTCGTCGACCACACCGGCGAACGTCAGACCGTCGAGCTTCCAGAGTGCGATATCGGCCACTGCACCCACCGACAACTCCCCGATCTCGCCGACTCGCCCGAGGCATCCCGCACCACCGCGAGTGGCGAACTCGAGCGCAAGCCGGGCGGTCATGGCACCGGCACCAGAGGTGAGCTTGCCCTGCAGCATCGCCAGACGGGCCTCCTGCCACAGCGAGCCCGAATCGGCCGAGGACGACCCATCGACGCCCATGCCGACGGCGCACCCGGCATGGTGCAGGTCGACCGTCGGCGCGATGCCCGATGACAGGATCATGTTCGAACTGGGACAGTGGGCGATGCCGACCCCCGCCTGACCGAGGCGGCGCACCTCGTCGTGATTCGGACGGACGACATGAGCGGCCCACGAACGATCGGTGAGCCATCCGGCGTCTTCGTACAGCTCGACCGGACGCCTCCCGAAGGTGGCGACGGCGTACTCGTCGTCTTCTGCGTTCTCGGCGAGATGGGTGTGTAGTCGCACGTCGAGTCGTTCGGCCAGCTCGGCGGTTTCTCGCATCAAGCGTGGGGTCACGGTGAACGGCGAGCAGGGAGCCAGCGCCACTCGCACCATGGCGCCGTGCGCACGATCGTGCCAGCGCTCCACATGGCGCTGCGACATGGCGAGGATGTCGTCTTCTTTCATGACGGCGTCGTCGGGCGGCAGGCCGCCGTCCTTCTCGGATTGGCTCATCGAGCCGTAGGTCGGATGGAACCGCACGCCGAGATCGACGGCCGCCGCGATCTCGGCGGCGAGCAGATCGCCGGCCCGGGCCGGGTGGAGGTAGTGGTGGTCGGTCGACGTGGTGCAACCGGAGACGGCGAGTTCGGCCAACCCGATCCATGCCGCCAGATGCACCGACTCCTCGTCGATGTTGGCCGTCCAGGTCGGATAGAGCGACTGCAACCAACCGAACAGCGGCGCATCGGTCATCGGCGCCCAGGACCTGGTCAGATTCTGGAAGAGATGGTGATGGGTGTTGATCAAACCCGGAGTCACCAGGCAGTTCTCGGCTGAGAGCCGTCGCCTGGCCGCGGGCATCGGATCGCCGGGACCACCGACAGCCGAGATCAGGTTGTCGGTGACCGCAACCCAGCCACCGGGGATCTCTCGGCGGTCGGGATCGACCGTTGCCACGAGCCGAGCGTCATGGATGAGGAGATCGACGCTGGCGCCGCTGATCGTCGTCGTTTCGGCGTCGGCTGCCATGCTCAGTCGAAACGGGCGCCGGTGGCGTCGTTGAACTCATCGATCATGGTGTCCCATGTCTCGACGAGCGGACGCAGCCCGCTCCAGAAGTCCTGGCTTCGCCGCATCTCGAAATCGGGAACCGACACCCCCTGTTGTTCGACCCACGTGAAGTAGCCGAGGTTGAAGATCCGATTCCGCTCGATGTCGTCCAAGACCCGACTGTGGGTGGTGTCGACGTCGACGAGGACCTGATCGAAGACCGCTGTCGCTGCGTCTTCGTCGAACCCGCCGGCGAAGTGGGTGGACATGATTCGTTCACGATCGGAGTTGTACAGGTCGGAGCCATCGGTGGCGACCGAGATGATCACGTCGTCGGAGCCGAGTCCCCAGACCTTGGCCACATTGATGGCCGCCATCATGTTGCAGAACGACGAGTAGCCGAAGTCGACCATGGCGTCGACGAGTTCCGGTGCGAGTCCACGTTCGACCAGGTGCTGCTTGCCCGCCGGCGTGTTGAACAGCACATCGAGTGAGTTGGTGGCATCGTCGCTGATGGCCACCACCATGTCGGTGTTGGTGACGTTGTGGATCAGCGGGATGTGTTTGTCGCCGATGCCCTGGATGTTGTGGTCACCGAACCCGTTGTAGAGCATGGTCGGGCACTCGAGCGCCTCGACGGCAACGATCCGGGAACCGTGCTGATCCTTCAGGTAGTCACCGGCACCGAGCGTGCCGGCCGAACCCGAAGCCGACACGAAGGCGGCAAGGGTGCCGGGCTTGGAGGCGGTGACGTGCTGGTAGACCTTCTCGAGCGACGGACCGGTGACCGCATAGTGGCCCATGTGGTTCGAGAACTCGCTGAACTGGTTGAGGATCACATTGCCGGGATCGAGCGACAGCTCGTTGCAGGCGTCGTAGATCTCCTTGACGTTGCTCTCGGTCCCGTAGGTCTTGATGACGTCTTCTTCGGGGTTCGTCGTCCAACGCCCCAGCCACTCGAATCGCTCGCGGCTCATCCCCTCGGGAAGGATGGCCACCCCGCGACATCCCATGATCTTCGAGATCGCAATGCCGCCACGGGCATAGTTGCCGGTGCTGGGCCAGATGGCCCGGTGCTGGGTGGGGTCGAAGCGGCCGGTGACCAGTCGGGCGGCAAGACAGGAATAGGCAGCGAGCACCTTGTGGGCCCGGATCATCGGGAATCGATTCCCGAACGCCATCACGATGCGGGCGTCGACCCCGGTCAGCTCGGAGGGAAGTTCGATGTGCGTGGGCACATCGACGAAGCCGGGGTAGTTGTCGCCGGGCGCGTCGGCGTGCTCGTTGTACCAGTGCACCCGGAAGAGGTTGCGGGGGTCGGCGGCGTCTTTCTCGACGGCCCCCAACTGGTCGACGATCGTCGGGGGAATGGTCGATGGATCGCGGAGTTGGGCGAAGGTCGGCAACACGATGTTCTGCTCTTTGAATCGAGCGACGGCGTTGTCATAGAACGGGCGCCCGTCGGGCGCGAACTCACCGAAGATGGCGAGTTGGCTGGCTGTCGAGGTCGTGGTCATGAGTTGGTCACCTGGGACTGTGTGTTGAGGAGGCAGTGTCATCGAGGAGGCAGTGTCATCGAGGAGGCAGTGTCATCGAGGAGGCAGTGTCATCGAGGAGGCAGTGTCATCGAGGAGGCGGTGTCGTCGAGGAACCGGCGTTTTCGGGCACCGGTGAGAGCGGGGTGCGTGTGCCGAGTTCAAACCCAGGCGTCGGCTCGCTCGCGATTGCTGACGTTCACGAGCGGGAGCTCGTTGCGCCACTCACCATCGCGGTGATGCATCGCCGCGGCAACGGCGCCGGCAGTCGGAACGAGACCGATCTCGCCGACACCCTTGATGCCGTAGGGCGAGTTCGGCTCGGCGGACTCGACCAGGATCACATCGACCGGCGGCATGTCCTTGGGCCGAATGATGTCGAGCGAACGGAGCGTCTCGTTGAGCGGCTTGCCGTCGACATCGCACGGGAAGCCCTCGGTCATGGCATAGCCCAGCCCCATGTGAACCGATCCCTCGATCTGCCCCTCGCACAGGAGCGGGTTCACCGCTCGGCCGACATCGTGAGCAGCGACGACCTTGTCGACCAGACCCGATTCGCGATCCATGATCACCAGCTGGGCGGCGTAACCGAAGGTCGAGTGGATGATCGGGTTCGCCAGGCCCTCGCTCAGCGAGTTGGTCCAGTCGACCCGGTACTCACCCTCGTAGTCGACACCGACCTGGCAACCATCGGCCATGGCGGTCTTGCAGGCGTCGGCAACCGAGCCGGCGCCCATCAGCGTGCCGCGGCTGCCGGTGGTCTGCCCGGCACCGAGCTCTCGGGTGGAGTCGACGATGACCTCGATGCGTTCGGCTTCGACGCCGAGTTCTTCGATCGCCACCTGCATGGCAACGGTGTGGACGCCCTGGCCCATCTCGGTCCAGCAGTGGCGTACCTCGATCTTGCCGTCGGACCGGAAGTGCACGACCGCCTTGGCGATCTCCTTGAATCCGTTGCCGAGGCCGGAGTTCTTGAGGCCGAGACCGAGCCCGACGGCAGCGCCGGCGGCCATCGCCGTCGTCGTAGGCCGGCTTCACGGCGTCGAGGCACGCTCGAGCTCCCAGACAACCGTCGTCGAGGACCTGCCCCGGGCCCCAGGTGACGCCGGGTTCGACCACGTTGCGATTGCGGATCTCCCAGCCGGTGATGCCGACCTTCTCGGCGAGCCGATCCATGCAACCCTCCATGGCGAACTGGGCCTGGTTGGCGCCGAAGCCACGGAACGCACCGCAGACCGAGTTGTTGGTGCGAGCCGCCACGGCCTCGACGTCGATGTTCGGCACGACGTAGGGCCCCGAGGCATGGCCCGCTGCTCGTTCGAGCACCTTCATCCCGACCGATGCGTAGGGACCGGAATCACCGAGCATGCGTACCCGAAGCCCGAGGAGCTTGCCGTCGGCATCGCAGCCTGCTTCGTACTCCATGCGGATCGGATGCCGCTTGGTGTGCACGAGGAACGACTCTTCGCGGGAGAACGTGGTCTTCACCGGCCGCTGCAGCAGCCACGCCGCGAGGCCGGTCTGGCCCTGGTTCGACATGTCCTCCTTGCCGCCGAAGGCGCCACCGTTGGACACCAGCTCGGTGACCACGGTTTCGATCGGCACATCGAGGATCTTGGCGATGTCGTTGCGGTCGTCCCAGATCCCCTGGCCTCCGGAGTAGACCATGAGTCGATCGAAATCGACGGGCTGGCCGGCCGTTGCGCCGTTGGTGAGTGGCAGCGGTTGGCCGGCCGGGATGGGCACGGCCAAGCGTGGACTCGGGTTCGACGAACGCGTGGTCGATCCGCTGGGTCTGGAAGGTCTCTCGGACGACGTGGGCCGCCGTCGCCAGCGCGTCGTCGGCGTCGCCGCGGGCGTAGGTGCTGGTCGACAGCACGTTGCCGTCGAGCTCCCAGACGGCGTTCTCGCTCGACGCAACGGCCTCGGCCGGGCTGGTCATCGGTGTGTGGACCTCGTAGGTCACCTCGACGAGCTTGGCGGCCTTGCGAGCCGTCGGGCGGTCTTCCGCGACCACCATGGCCAGCACGTCGCCGAGGTAGCTGGTGCGTCCGCCGACGGGAATGAAGATGGGCCAGTCCTTGTGGATCAGGCCGCCTCGCAGCTCTCCCGGCACATCAGCCCCGGTGAGCACTCGAACCACGCCGGGAACGGCCTCGGCCGCGGAGGTGTCGATGGCGATGATGTCGGCCCGAGCGTGATCGGTGAGGTGGAAGGCGCCGTGCAACATGCCGTCGACCGTCATGTCGTCGATGAAGGGGCGGTCGCCGAGGCTCAGGGCGGCCGCTTCGTACTTGACGCCCCGCGTGCCGACGCCCTTGGGCGCCAGTGCCACCGAGGTCTCGCCCTTGGCGAGCGCTTCGACGGCGTCGAGGATCTTGGTGTAACCCGTGCAACGACAGAGGTGGGCGCCGAGCAGCCGGGAGGCCTTGTCTCGGGTGAGCTCAGCGCCCGACTTGTCGATCATCGCCTTCGTGCGCATCACGATGCCCGGTGTGCAGAAGCCACACTGGAGTGCACCGTGGGCGGCGAAGGCGCTCGCCATGCGGTCACGCTCGTCGGCGTCGACACCTTCGAGCGTCAGCACATCGGAGCCGGCGACCTTGTCCATTGGCGTCTGACAGGAAATGCGGGCCTTGCCGTCGATCAAGACGGTGCAGCATCCGCACTGGCCCGACGGCGAGCAGCCGTCTTTCGGTGACATCACACCGAGCTCGTCTCGAAGTGCCGCGAGCAGATGTTCGTGCCCGTCCGAGGCGGTGACCTCGCCACCATTCAGATTGAACGTGCTCATTGCGATGCTCCTGTCGAGTCGGTCGAGTCGGTGAGGGGCGGCTCGATCACGCCCTTCTGGGTGGTGATCCGTTGATAGACCTCGGGGCGTCGATACCGGGCGAAGTCGAACAGCGTCTCCTTGAAGTCCTTGCACTTGTCGAGATCGCAGCGAGCAACGATGAGCTCGTCGCCGGTGGTGGTGGCCTGCGCCACGATCTGACCCGAGGGAGCGATGATGCACGACTGGGCGAGCGACTCGACCCCCTCCTCGTTGCCACCCTTGGCAACCCCGACCACCCAGGTGCCGTTCTGGTAGGCGCCCGACTGCATGCAGAGGTGATTGTGGAATCCCTGCAGCGCATTCTGGCCGGGGTCGGGGGCGTAGTGGATCGGGGTGTTGTAACCGATGAGGATCATCTCGACGCCCTGGAGACCCATCTCGCGGTAGGTCTCGGGCCAGCGTCGATCATTGCACGTCGCCATGCCGACGATGCCACCGAAGGATCGCCAGACACCGAACCCGTCGGGCGACTCTTCGAAGTAGCGCCGTTCCAGATGCTGGAATGGCCGCCACGGCTCATCGTTCTCGTGGCCCGGGATGTGGACCTTGCGATAGTGGCCGACGATCGTGCCGTCTCGCTCGACCAGGACCGTGGTGTTGTAGCGATGGACGACACCGGCATCGTCGGGTTCGGTCAGCTCGGCATAGCCGAGTGAGAAACCGACACCGAGACGCTTCGCTTCGTCGAACAGCGGTTGGGTTGCCGGGCTCGGCATCGAGGTCTCGTAATAGGCGTCGTGTCCGCCGAGTTCGTCGGTGTACCAGCGGGGAAAGAACGTGGTCAGCGCGAGTTCGGGGAACACCACGAGTTCGCAACCGCGGGCGGCGCCATCGCGCAGCAGCACCAGCAACCGTTCGACGACCGCCTCTCGCGATTCGTCTTTGGCGATGGGCCCGAGTTGGGCCGCCCCAACCGTGAGTAGTCGCCGGCCATCGTTCGTGGCGTTCATCGAGTTCCTTCTTCGGAAGGTGTTGCCCCGGCGGCGGCTCGAAGCGGGTTGCCGGCCTCGGTGTCGAGGAGCTGTTGCACGAGTTCGGCTTGATCACCTTCGCTGCGGCTGTCGACGATCACCCCATCGACCAGTAGGAACCCCTGGCCCGAACGACCGGCGAACAGGTCGGCATCGGTGTAGAGCCGTGGCTTGATGACGGCTGGATCACCCTCTTCGGGGCAGAAGGTCATGCAGTTGCCGCACTCGTTGCACAGGTCGGTGAACAGCAGGTACTGCTGGCGACCCTCCATGCCCTCGATGCTCTTGATGTTGAAGAAGGCATCGTTGGGGCACACCGTCACGCAGAAGTTGCAGGCGACGCAGCCGAACATCTCGAGTTCGTGATCGACGACGCGTGGCAGCTTCTCGTTGCCAGACAGGTGGTACGGGCCGACGCCTTCGCCAACGATGTTGGCAACGTGCTGTTCGGCGGTCGAGGAGTGTCCGGCCGCCACGGCAGCCGACTGACGCGAGATCCGCCATGAGAGCAGATCCGTATGGCCCGAGTCGGATAGCTCCTTGGTGAGCGCCTTGAGCATGGGCACCAGTCGGCCGTAGCCACCGGGTTTCAGCAGATCGGAACACACCGTTGCGGGGTTCACCCCCATGGCGATCGAGTCGGCCAGGTTGTCCTTGTTGATGCCGGCCGAGAAGCTCACCATGATGTCGCCGTCGTGGCCGGGGATGGCGAGTCGACCGGGCAGCGCCTTCGAGAGCCGATCGAGCAGCGTCGACGCCAGGACGTGGAGCGGAGGTCCCGAGAGATACATGGTCTCGTCAGGCATCCAGCGCTTGGTGTTGTCGACGACGAGCGTGTTGGTGAGCTTGATGCCGAACCGGTGGTCGCGGTCCTTGGCGTACTGGTCGAGTTCCTCGATCAGCTCGATTCCCCGAGCGAACTGCAGATCCTCGGCGAAAGCCGCTTCCTTGACCGAGACGTCGACGTAGCCGAGCGTGTCATTGACCAGGCCGGCCACGGTCTCGTAGCCGAGCAGGGTGGGGTTGAGCTTCACGATCACGTCGAGGTCGTGGACGTCGATGAGGTGTTTGGTGATCGACTCGATCTCTTCGGGCGGACAGCCGTGGAAGGTCGACAACGTGAGCGTGTCGGAGATCCGCGTGGAGAAGTCGACATCGGCGAAACGCGCCCACGATCCGGTGAGTTCCGAGCGCAACCGCTCGACCTCGGCGGTCGCATCGAGCATCCCGTCGATGAAGGCGGCGACCGGGGGCGACGAGATGCCGGCCAGGTCGTAGCCGACCGACATGTCGAACACATACGGTCCCGGGTCGGGGCCGATGAACTCGGCCAGGGGCTCCCACTGTCGGAGGATCTCGATCAGCATCGATGCCTTGACGTACTCGGTGAGGCTCTGGCCGAGCGTGAGTTCCTGGCTCCACTCGATGTTGTAGCCAATCGTCTGCATGTCGATGCACGGCCGGTTGATCACGAGCTGGTCGAGGATCTGCACCGTCTTCAACTCGAACAGTCGCGATCCCCCCAACCAGGCGAGCACGATGTTCTCGGCCAGCTGGCTGTGGGGTCCGGCAGCCGGACCGATCGGGGTGGCGCAGCGGCGACCGAGGAAATCGAAACCGAGATCGATGTCGGGGTCGGGCTTCCAGATTCGAGCGTTCGGAAGGTCGAAGATCTTCTTGCGGGTGTCCCATTCGTGCTCGATTCGTCCGAGCAGCGTGCCCAATGACATCGGCGTGAGCGGCGGGGTCTGCTCACCTGCGTCGGTCTGCAGTTGATCGGTCATGAGGGGATCCCAACGGGGTGAGGAACGGCGGAAGCGACTGGGTAGGAGCGTATCGGTGACCTTTACTTTTTGTAAAGGCACAGAACACTGATCGCCCTCCCGCCTCCGCTCGCTTCATGGCCCTTTCCTACCGACGTGCGCACGGGGAGAAGGAAGGAACCACCGCCGTTCTCCGGCCCATCACACTTCGTTAACAAATCGGTCGACGTGGCCGGCCGACCGTCGCGACATCTTGAGTAACGTGATCACCATGCCGCGTGGCCGTCTCGAGATCCTGGTGGAACCGTTCAAAGAGAATGCCCCGGGTCCGCACGTCCATGCCGTGCTCGACATCGTTCGGGCGCGGGGCCTCGCCCCCGACATGGGGCCGTTCTCCACCACGGTCGATGGCGACCTCGACGAGCTGGTCGATCTCACTGCCGACCTCTTGCGTGCCGGATTCGGAGCAGGAGCCAGCAGCATCCAGACCCGTCTCGAGCGAGCATGAACGGCAATGAGCGATCCCGGGGGCGCCTCGATGCCTGACGGCGCCGAGGAGTTCCTCTCCGCTCTTCGTCCGGTGGTCGATCAGATGGGCGCCACGGTGATCAGCGCCCGGTCGTCGCGACCCGGCGACCAGCCGGTCCGCTGGAAGGGGCGCACGGTCGCCTACCTGCGGCTGACCGAACTGCACGGCGCACTGGAACGACTGGCGGCCTCGGTCGAGCGCGAGCTCGGGACGAACCTGGCCGACATGGACCGAGCCCAGAAGCAGGCAGCCATCCGCCGACTCGACGAGCAGGGTGCCTTCCTGTTGCGGGGAGCAGTCGAGGACGTCGCCGGTTGGATGGGTGTCAGCAAGGTCACCCTGTACAGCTATCTGAACGCCATCGAACGGGCAACCGAGTGAACCAGTTGATCGCACAACTCGACGACCTCGTGCAGCGGGCGAGTGAGACACCCGCATGGGTCGAGCGGCATCTCGCCGCTGCCACCGCTCTCATCGCCAGTCACGCCGCAGCGAGCGACGCCGCGTCCGAGGCCGACTCGCCTCCGGTCGTCGAGCGGCTCATGACCTTGACTGCCATGTTCGACGACGTACCTCAGGTGGTCGATGTCAGTGACGACGCCGTCCTGACTCGAGCCGAGTGGGTCGATGAGTGCCTGCTGCTCACGCTGCGCTTCGGCGAACCGAATCCCGACCGCCGAACGATGTTTCGGATCGTGCGAGCCGAGCCACGCGTCTGGTATCAGACCGGCATCGACGGAGCGATGAACGAGATCACACAGAGTGCGGTCATCGTGCGGCTGCCGTGCGTCGATGGCGACCTCGAGTTCGTACCCGGCAGCTACTGACGGATCTGTGGCGCCGTCAGGAGTGCCGAGTTCGACGAGGTCGCGAACCAGGTCTCGGGGTCGATAGACAGATGCGACCGCATGCTGGCCTTGATGGTGCGCGAACTCTGATCGGGGAACGTCGCAAACCGAGAGGCGAGCTCCTCGGCTCTCGTCACGACCGCGGCATCGTCGACGACCTCGGTGATCAGGCCGAGCTGTAGCAACTCCTCGGCACCAACCCGATCGCCGATGAAGGCGAGGCGGGCCATCACCTGCTCGGTCGATTTCAATCGCAGCCACGCAGCGTTCATCGGAATGGCCGATCCCTGGTGGATCTCGCCGATCTGGAGGAAGGCCGACGACCCGGCAACGATGAGGTCACCGGCGAGGGCGAGCGAGGTTCCGGCATTGATGCCGTAGCGTTCCAACGCCACGACGATCGGGCACGCACAGCGGAACAACGCGAGGTGCATTTGGCGAGTACTCGCCGAGAACCCCGGCACCCATGGGCGCTGCGGTTCGGCTTGCAGCTCGGTGAGGTCGACCCCGGAGCAGAAGGATCCGCCCGCCCCACGCAGCACGATGCCGGCAACACCCGTGTCGGCACTGAGCTCGTCGACGGCGCCGGCGACGGCATCGGCGAGCGGCCCGGTGATGGCGTTCTTGCGGTGGGGCCGGTTGAGCACCACCGAGGCCCAGCCGTCGTGTCGCTCGATCTCGACTGGTGCTGGCTCGCTCATCGTTGGCTCCTCGGTTCAGGTCGTCGTCGCTGCGTCGACACTCGCCCGACGATACGGGGTCATGTCGATGCCGGGCCAGCGAGCACCGACATCTCGCAGCGTCTGCTCGTTCCAATAGTCGCTGGCAACCGACGGGAAGCCGAACAGCTCGCGCTCCCGTGGCGTTGCTCGGGCCAAGAGGTCTGGCCAACCGGGATCGAGCGCGCGACCCGGCCAACTCACCTTGCCCAACCATGGGTTGCCTCGCGCGGAGTAGTCGGCCAGAAGCACGAACCGGCTGCGCTCCTCCCCCGTCATGGCCGAGCCCCGATGCAACACATCGGTCGTGTAGAGGAACAGCGTTCCGGCCGGACCGACGACCGAGCGTTCGACGTCGCGCAGCTCGTCGGGTCCGAGACGAGGAGGCACGAGTGAGATCTCGTCACCGATCGGCCGAGGAACGACCTTGGTCGGGCCGTCGGCTTCGGTGACGTCGGACAACAGGGTGAACGTCGTGAGCTGAGGCCAGCGGCCGTCGGCCCGCGGGACCACCAGACTGTGGTTGCCGTAATCGCGGTGATGGTGCTGGTCGTAGTCGACTGCTCCCGAATACTTGGCCCACAACTCGATCTTGTAGAGGTCGAGGTCGGCGCTCCCGCAGAATCGCTCCGCCGCGTCGACCAGGTCGGGATGAAAGGCGAGCCGGGTCAGGTCCCACGGGGCAAACGGACCGACCCGCAACCCCGAGAACTGTCCTTGCACGAGATCGCGGTAGGCGTCGGGATCGCCGAAATACGTGGCCGGCTCGGGGAAGATCTCGAACACGCCGCGCCGAGCGGCCTCGACTTCCTCGGTGGAGAGGAAGCCCTCGACGATGGCGTAGCCGTCGACGCTGATCGATTCGAGGACGTCGTCGGAAAGGCGCATCAGTCCTCGAACAGTTCGGGTGGGAAACCGCCCTTGCTGACGGGGCTCCAGCGCGTCGGTTCGATGAGGATCATGCACTTGCCCTGGTCGGCCATGGCCTGGCGGTACTCGTCCCAATCGGGGTGTTCGCCGGAGATCGAGCGGTAGTACTCCACGAAGGACTCGCTGGCCTCGGGCATGTCGAGGACCCGAGCCTCGCCGTCGATCTGCACCCATTCGTCGTTGAACGCAGAGCCGAGGACCGCCACGGAGACCAGCGGGTTGCGACGCGCGTTCTTGGCCTTGACCCGAGACGGGTACGTGGCGATGGCCAGGAGCCCGTCGGGAGTCATCCCGCCGCTGACGAGGCTCATCTGTGGGCGGCCGTCGGCCCGGGTGGTCGCCAGTACCCACTGATGCTTGTCGGCGAGGAACGCTGCAAGACCCTCCCGATCGACCTCGGTGTTGCTGGACTTATGCTGGGCTCGGCGGTCGTCGGCTGGGATCTTACGCATCGGTCGTCGGCTCCGTGGTCGGTCGGCAATAGTCGGCATAGCGATCGAGCGTGAGCGGTTCCTCGACGAAGGTCTCGGGGTGGAAGATCGACCGTTCGGTCGATTCGAGGTTCCCGACATAGACGTGAATCGCTCGGCACGGCTGTGGGCCCGGCGTCGAAATGGCGTGGATCGTCTTCCTGCCCAACGACATCACCTCGCCGGTGGCGATCGACCGCCCGGTCAGCTCGCGCAGGCCGCTCGGCACCTTCACGAAGAACCGCTGATCCTCGATGCCATCGAAGACGCCGATCACCGCAGCCATCCGATGATCATGCGGCGGCTGATCGACTCCGCTCGGCGTGCCGACGACCAGCACGGTGAGATCGTCGTCGACGAAGAGCGACTCGTCGACGCCGGCAGCGGGAATCGATGCCGGCAGCGGGGACACCTCACTGGCGAGCAGCGCCGGATCGGCGACCAGCTGTTCGACGAGCGCCACGATTCGGATGACTGCGTCATCGGACTTCGCCGCAGCTCGGCAGTCGTCGACGAACCGTTGGAGGAGAGCAGAATCGGAAGAAGCCACCGCAGCACCGTACGACGAACCGTCCGGACCTGTCGACGCGGGCAGGATCATCGAGATGAACGACCCCCACCCGCCCAACGGTCTCAGATGATGCGGTCGATCCGGATCAAGACGTAGCCATCCTCGACGTGAGCATCGAGCGTACCGACGAAGATCGACTTGTTGAGCCAGTCGTGTGGGCCTTCCGGCGCCACGAAGCGAGGGCTCGTTCGCGTGGTGCCGTTCGGGTTGCCAGGCCCGGAGTTCTCGATGGTGATGATCGTGCCGTCGTCGACCTCGAGCTCGTAGAGCGCATGGACGAAGCGAACGCCGTCGTTGCGCACCACGAGACGGTCGGCGCCAGGGAGCACGATTCCTGCGATCGCCGGCCCTTCGAACGAGCCACCGGTGATCGGAATGAGCACACGACTGCCATCGGGCGTGTTGCCCGCCGGTCGGGGTGCGTCGACCTCGACGCGAAGCTCGAGGGCGAGTTCGGTGGTGATGGGTTCGAAGTCCTGCAGCACGGTGAAACCCTACGTCGAGGCTGTGCCCTGAACGGAATCGTCAGTCCGCCTCGACGCGGGTGAACGTTGCGGCGAGGTGATGGGTCATGGGCTGGCCGGCCGCTGCCATCGACATGTCGTAGCGCAGCGTGGTGCCGTCGCCCTCGAAGCGGCGGGTCGTGGCTTCGACGGGGACGGCGGTGGACGCGCCTTCGACCACTGTGGAGGCCAGGTCGAGGACCGTCATGCCGTTGGTGGTGACGACCGTGCCCTCGAGGATCTCGACCAAGCCGGTGACATGGGCGAGCATCACCTCGATGCGGCCGTCACCGACATGACGCCAGAAGCCCGTCTCGGCATGCGCCGGCCGATCGGCCTCGATCAGCCGAGTGCGCTGCTGGTACGAGAAGAACGGACGGCCATCGCAGGCGAAGGCGATCGTCTCGGAATAGTGCTCCGTTTCGATCGTCGGGTAGTGGAGTTCGCCCGATCCTGACCACGTTCCGTGGAGAAAGGCCAGTGGTTCGAGCGGTGGTGGCAGGGGAACGGACACGACGGACAGGCTAGAGCAACCCGCCGATGGCGGCTGCCCGCCCCTCGAACCGATCGGTCGCACGTCGTTGCGATGGCTCGTAGGGTCGGGGATGTGAAGCGTGATCCGGGCGACGTCCCGAGCACTTTCGTGCACCATCCCTCGCAGCTGGGGCTCATCCAAGCGGCGTTCGCCGATGCCGAACGGGTTGCGATCGACACCGAGACGCCCATCGACGGACCGATGGCGGGGCAGATGCGGGTCATGTCGATTGCGACCCGATCACGAGATGGCCGTGAGCAAGCGTTCGTCGTGGACGCTCGAGACCTCGACCCGACCCTGCTCGCTCCCCTTCTCGATGGCATCACCGCCGATGCGTGGAACGCCAACTTCGACGCCCGTGTGGTCGACGCAGCGGTGTTCGAATCGAGCGACACCACCGCCGGGCTCACCTGGTGGGATGCCCAGCTGGCCGACGCCCTGCTCCATCAGGGACGAAGCGGTGTCACCTGGTTCCACGGGCTCGCCTGGGCCGTCGAGCACTACCTCGGCTTTCGAGCCGAGGGCAAGGGCTCGGTGCAGCTCTCCTACACCGCAACCGACGATCTCAGTCCCGACCAGATCGCGTACGCCGCCGCCGACGCCGTCGAGACCCTGTGGGTCGGCGACGCCATTCGCCGCGAACTCTCGCAGGCCGGGCTCGAGCAGATCGCCGAGATCGAGCTCGCGGCTCGGCCCTTTCTCGACCAGATGGAGCGCAGCGGCCTGCCGTTCGACTGGGCGGGCTGGAGCGCGGAACTCGAGAGCGTGGCGGCGCGAAAAGGCGCAGTGGTCGGTCGACTCGCAACGCTGACCGGCGGCGGCCAGGGCTCGCTGTTCGACGAGTTCGTCGAGCCCACGTGGAATCCGGCCTCCGACAAGCAGGTCCGACAGGCACTCAACCGGTGGTCAGAAGAGCAGGTGCTGGCGTGGACCGCCGGCCGTCGCGGTCGCGCTCGTCACCTCACGGATCTCGATTCGGTCACCGCATCGGTCCTGCGCGAGATCGGTGGCGATCTGTGTGACGCGCTGCTCGAGTTCCGCAATCTGTCGAAGATCCTCAGCACCTATGGCGACTCGATTCGTGAGCACCTCCACGAAGACGGCCGCCTGCGTCCTCAGTACCTCCAGGTGGTCGGCACCAACACCGGTCGGTTGGCCAGCCGCAATCCGAACGCCCAGAACTTCACACCGAAGATGAAGCCGTTCTTTCGGCCGGCCGCCGACCACCGTGTCTTCGTGCATGCCGACCTCAGTCAGGCCGAGCTTCGCTATCTGGCTCAGGTCGCCGACGATGCGCCGCTGCGATCGGCGTTCGCACGAGGTGTCGACGTGCACGTGAGCACCGCGGCCAGCATGTTCGGCTTCGACCCCGACACCCTCGCCAACGACGACCCGGCCAGGTTCAAGCACCTACGCCAGATCGCCAAGGCGCTGAACTTCGGTATCGCCTACGGATCGGGGGCTTCGGCTCTCGCTCGGTCCCTGACCGCCGAAGGCTCGCCCACCAGCCGCGAGGAGGCCGCGCAACTCCTGGCCCAGTATCGCCGCACGTATCCGGGAACGGCCTCGTGGGCCGAGGCCCGCATCGCCGAGATTCGAGCGATCCGTGGCGAGACCGACGTGATCGATTGGCCGCTCAGCCTGCGGCTCGCCGGCGGATTCAGCGAGATGTGGGCCATTCGCCGGAGCTTCCGATCGTCGCAGAATCGCTGGCCATCGGCCGAAGAGATCGCCGAACTGCACCCTGATCGCAACCAATCCGACCCGGTCGAGCTGCTCGCCCAGATCGAGTGGTTGCTGCAGTACTCGGCACCGGTGGCACTCGAGGAAACCGGCACGCCGTTCACCTTTGCCAGCCGCACCGTCGCCGGACGCCGCCAGCAGTTCAATCTCCATCTCGACCGGCTGCTGCTGAACGCCGCCATCGACGCCATCCAGAGCGAGTCGGCAGCACTCATTGCGGTTCGGAGCCGATTCGAGGACAGCAACGGGTTGGCCTTGAGCGAGGGGGGCGTCCCGTTCACCGAGTCCGAGCTGACTCGCGTGTTCGAGGATCGCCCGCTTCGGCTCCGCTACATCCGATCGATCGCCGATCAGGCCGGCGACGACGTCGCGTTCGAATTCCTTCGCCGGTCGGCGAAGGATCGGGTGTCGATCATGGTGAACGCCTGGCGGAATGCACCGATCCAGGGCGGGGTCGCCGACATCATGCTGACGGCCTATGCCGACCTCCAGCAGCGACTTCGCTCGTACCCTGGCGCCGTTCCCGTCCAGACCGTGCACGACTCGGTCGTGATCGAGTGTGACCGCAGCGATGCTCCACGCCTCGTCGACGAGGTACGCGAGGCACTGGAGCAGGCGTCACTTCGCTTCTGTCCCGATGTCACCCCGAAGGCCGACGTCGACATTCGGTCGTCGCTGGCCGAAGCCGACGTGATCGAGATCGACGATCCAAGGACGACACCGACCCCGGGGACCGGGGCGGCTCAGACTGCTGCTCGATCCTGACTGTTCCCCGACGGGAACTTCACGAGCACGACCATGGCCGCCACGGTGTAGCAGGCGGCGATCCAACCGTAGGCCCATCGGTAGGCGCCGAGATCGAACTCGTCGACACCCGATGCCAGCAGCGTGATCGACACCGAGATGCCGAGCGCATAGGCGGCCTGACGGATGGTGTTCACCGTGGCGCCGGCAACACCGAACTTGGCCGGCGGCACGTCGGCCAGGCCGGCACTCGACCAGGTGGCCACCGTGAGGCCGATACCAACGCCGGAGATCAGGCTCAACGGAACGAAGCGGCTCCATACCGTCGGCTCCGAGCCGAGCGCGACGAGCAGGGCCAGATACCCGAGGGCGCACAACAGGCACCCTGCGCCCAGAAGCCATCGATGTCCGAGCCGATCGGCGAACGAACCGGTGAGCGGGCTGATGATGGCGGCGAGGAGCGGGCCGGGAACGAACGCCAACCCGACCACCGACAGATCTTGGTCCCAGAGGTCCTGCAGCACGATCGAGTTCACCAGTGCCCCTGAGGTGAACGCAAACCCATAGAACGCCACGCCGGCGCTCGTCACCGAGAACGATCGGAAGGCGAAGAGATCGAGATCGAGCAGCGGCTCGCGGTGTCCTCGGGACCGGCGAATGAGCACCGGGAGCAGCGCGGCACCGACGACGATGAGACTCCATACGCGCCAATCTCCGAGGCCCCACGCCTCGCTCTGGACGACGCCGAACATCACGAGCCCGACCGAAAGCGTGCCGATGGCGACGCCGAGGAGATCGATGCGGCCCGCTGCGTCCGGATTCTTGGACTCGCGGAGGTACTTCGGTGCGAGCACGAGGACCAACAGCGAGAGGGGCACGTTGATGAAGAAGATCGACCGCCAGTCGAAGAGGTCGATCAGCACCGACCCGAGGGCCGGACCGACCACGGCACCCAGCGCTCCCGTCGCCCCGGCAAAGCCGATGGCCGTGCTTCGTCTGGCCGGCGGAAACTCCGGGAGCATCACGGCGAAGCCAGACGCCGCCACCAGGGCGCCACCGACTCCCTGCACCAGGCGGGCGGCGATCAGCAGCCCGACGTTGGGGGCCAACCCGCACAGCAGCGAACCGATCATGAAGAGCCCGACGCCGGGAATGTAGACCTTGCGGCGCCCGATGCTGTCAGCCAATCGGCCCGAGGCCAGCAGGAGCGCGCCGACCACGATGTTGTAGCCCGAGATGATCCAACTGAGCGTCGTTCGATTCGTGTCGAGGTCCGCCTCGATCGAAGGGAACGCCACGTTGACCGCAGAGATGTCGATCACCACGAGGAAGGTCGAGAGGGTCGTGACGGCCAAGGCCAACCATGCCTGCCTCGTGATGGTGGTGTCGACGGCGGCAACAGAGGGTGATGTCACCGGGCGACGCTACCCCTTGTGTTGCGAGCCATTCCAAGCGCGCCGGGAGGCGTAACGACCATCGGCTGCTCGACCTCCGGACTCAGGAAGGGGGAATCGGTTCGACCGGCCTGGTGCTCATCTTGCAGCCGTGGGTGCCGACGCTGAGACCACAGGGGTGCGCCGTGCGCCCTGCGAGGTCGATTCGATGATCAGCGAGCGTCACAATTCGAGCGAGGATTCGGGGTGAGCTCTGCCTTGAGCGCCGACCGCAAGGCAGCGCTGATGACGGCCGCGATGGCGCTCGCGGCTGCGCTGATGACCGGTGGTGTCACCGAAGCCGTCGGACTCTCGCCGCTGGTCGACAGCCCCCTGCACTGGTGGTACTTCATCCCCCTCTTCGCCTTGGTGGAGAGGGCGGCGGTCTACATCGAAGTTCGCAACGAGTCGTACGCCATCGCGCTCAGCGAGCCAGTGACGCTGATCGCTCTCTTCTGCCTCAGTCCGATCGGCCTCATTGCTGCTCGGACGATCGGTGGACCATTCACCATGATCATGCGAAAGATCCCTCCGGCCAAGCTCGCCTTCAACACGGCCCTGTTCGCACTCGAGGCGGCGGTCGCTTCCTTCGTGCTCCGTGGGTTCGTTGCCCCCGCTGTCACCGGCCAGGTGCTCTGGGCAGCCGGCGTCGGGATCGTGCTGTTCACCGTTCTCCTCAGCGATGTTCTCGTCACCGTGGTGATCTCGTTCTACGACCGAGCTCGGCACGCCACCCTGGCCATGGCCACGACCCGAGCCAACATGCTGATGGCAACGGCCACCACCAGCCTCACCCTGCTGGGCATTGCCGCCGTGACCGCGAAGCCGCTCACGGCCATCGCCCTCACGGTGGTCCTGATCGGTGCGGCGATCTTGCTTCGGGAACAGGCAGCAACGGTGAAGCGAGCAACGAATCTCAACATGATCAGCGCGTTCGCAACGACCCTGACCGGCCTGGGCAAGACCGACGACGTGCTCCAAGCGCTCGTCGACGAGTCGGCGGAATTGCTGCGCGGAATCCACGGAGCCATCGTGTTCACCTCCGAGGTCGGCCAGGAGACTCCGATCAACCAGCGGCCAGGGGGGTATCAGTACGACGCCGTTGCGGTTCGCTCGAAACTGCTGCCGCCCTGCCTCGCCGCCGCGGTCGAGAGCCTCACCAAGCCGTCCCTGTTGCGCGACCTCGACTGTCCAACGGGCAGCACGACCGCCTACGACGGTGTGGCGGTGCCGCTGCGCGTCGGTGACCGGCGAGCGGCCATCGTCATCTGGGAGCGATCCACTGCGGTCACGTCATTCGACGAGGGCGACCTTCGCCTCCTCGGCGCACTGGTGGCCCAGACCGAGGTCGCAGCGCAACGATCGCTGCTGGGCGATCAGCTGGCGCTCGCCGCCCACCACGATTCGCTGACCGGACTTGCCAACCGCCTTGGGTTCGAGGTGGCGTTTGCCGAGGCAGCACCGGCGTTCGGCGCGTTGATGGTGATCGACCTCAATCGGTTCAAGGATCTCAACGACACCCTGGGCCATCCGACCGGCGACCGAGCGCTCGTCATCATCGCAAACCGACTCGCCGGACTCATGAGGTCCGAGGCGATACTCGGCCGCCTCGGTGGCGATGAGTTCGCCCTCTTCGACCCGACGGTCACCGACGCCGCCGGCGCCGCCGGTCTCGCTCAGCGAATCACCGACGCGATCGAAGCACCGATCGAGCTCATGCAGCTCTCGCTTCACGTCGGAGCCAGCATCGGTATCGCCCTGATGCCGGCCGACGGCACCGATCTGATGGGTCTCATGAGTCACGCCGACGTTGCGATGTATGCGGCAAAGGAACGCCAGTCGGGCTGGGAGTTCTATCGGAGCGAGGACGACACGAACAGCCCCCGGCGCCTCGAACTCCTGGCTGGATTGCGACCGGCGATCGAGGGTGAGCAGCTCGATGTCTGGTACCAGCCGAAGGTGCTCGCCAGCGACGGCACCGTCGTCGCCCTCGAGGCCTTGGCTCGATGGGAGCATCCTCGGTTCGGCTTCGTCCCGCCCGACGAGTTCATCGCACTGGCCGAAGGCGCCGGGTTGATGCGCGATCTCACCGACTTCGTTCTCAGCCGATCGATGCAAGACGCCGCACGCCGACGAGACGACGGCTGGAACTTGCCGGTTGCGGTCAATCTCTCGACCCGAAACCTCCTCGACGACACCCTGGCAGAGCGCATCGGACAGCTTCTCGACGCCAATGGCATCGACGCCGAGCTGATCTCGTTCGAGGTCACCGAGACGGCGGTCATGGTCGATCGTCAGCGGGTCATGAGCGTGCTCGATGCCATCAAGGCGATGGGGTTCCGGATCGCCGTCGATGACTACGGCACCGGGTACTCCTCGCTGGCCTATCTGCGAGATCTGCCGGTCGACGAGCTGAAGATCGATCGGGTGTTCATCACCGATGTCGACATCGACCAGTCGAACCACAAGATCGTGAAGTCCACCATCGAATTGGCGCACGGCTTCGGACTCGAGGTTGTCGCCGAGGGCGTCGAGCGCCCCGGCGAGTGGCAAGCCCTTCGGTCACTCGGATGCGACCTCATCCAGGGTTACCTCTTCGCTCGTCCGCTCCGGTCTGATCTGCTCGATCGTTGGCTCGTGGAGTACGAACCCGGCCAGGTCGAAGTAACGGTGCCCGCCCGCTGATCGCCGTGACTGCCGCTACATTTTGGCGATGACCCCGCTCGTACTCGTTCACGGCATCACCGAAGCAAAGCAGACCTGGACTCCCCTGATCGAGCCCTTGTCGATCGACTCGAGCGGCCGGCCTCGCTCGATACTCAACGTCGATCTGCGCGGTCACGGCTCGTCGACTCGTACCCCTCCGTTCGATCTCCAGACGATGGCGACCGACGTGCTGGGCGAGATGGCGGCCGCGGGGATCGAGACCGCCGACGCCGTGATCATCGGTCACTCGCTCGGTGGAACGGTCGTGACCGCGATGGCATCGGTCGCCGGCTTCCAGGGAGTCATCAACGTCGACCAGCCACTCAAGCTCGCCGACTTCAAGGCGGGCTTGCAGCAACTCGAACCGATGCTGCGAGGCGACACCGAGACCTTCGTCGGCGCCATCGGCATGCTCTTCGACTCGATGCGCGGGCCACTGCCCGAAGGCGAGTTCGAGCGGATTTCCGCTCTTCGCCAACCGGAGCAAGACGTCGTACTCGGGGTATGGGATCCCGTCCTCACGATGCCGACCGACGCCCTCGATGCCATGGTCGAGGGCATGGCATCCACCATCACGAGCCCCTACCTCTCGCTGCACGGCATCGATCCCGGCCCCGAGTACGCCGCATGGCTCGAAGGCCTGATTCCGTCGGCCGAGGTCGAGGTCTGGGCCGATCACGGCCACTATCCCCATCTGGTCGATCCCGCTCGCTTCATCGTCCGCGTCAACGAGTTCGTCGACCAGACCGCAAGCTGAAGCACCCTCGCCCCGACCCGAGGGTCGGCGCTCAGGTCGAGCGGGGCGCGACCTGGGTGACGGGATCGACGGCGTGGCCGGCCCCCTGAGCCAGGCTGGCGACGGGCCATGAGCAGTAGTCGGCTGCCGTGTACCCGGCTGGGCGATGGTTGCCCGAGCGACCGATGCCGCCGAACGGCGCCGCTCCCGAGGCGCCGACGGTCGGTACGTTGCGATTGATGATGCCGGCTTCGAGCCGTCCGAACGCTTCGCTCCAGCGGTCGTCACGGTCGGTGATGACCCCGGCAGCGAGTCCGAAGGCGGTGTTGTTCGCCTCGGCGATCGCCGCATCGAAGCCATCGACCCGAATCACCTGCAGCATCGGGCCGAACACCTCGACATCGGGTCGGGAAGCAACGGCGGTCACGTCGATCACCGCCGGCGAGACATACGCCGGCCCATCGTCGAGCACGGCCGCCGACAGCAACGGTGACGCTCCGTCGGACACCAGGTCGTGCTGGGCCTCGAGCACTCGCTGAGCGGCACGAGGCGAGATCACCGGGCCGAAGAAGGGATCGGCATCGCGTCGAGGCGAGCCGATGTCGAGCCGTGATGCCAGGTCGACGACCGCATCGACGATGGCGTCACCCTCGGGCCCGGCCGACACGATGAGTCGCCGGGCACAGGTGCAGCGCTGCCCCGATGACAGGTAGGCCGAGCGAACGATCACGTCGGCAGCCGCAGCAGCGTCACGCACATCCCAGGCGATGATGGGATTGTTGCCACCGAGTTCGAGCGCCAGCATCACCTCCGGTCGACCGGCGAGGCGGCGGTGGATCGCACGTCCGGCCTCGACACCGCCGGTGAAGAGCACGCCGGCCGTCGCCGAATGATCGATCAGTGCCTCGGCGACCTCGACTCCCCCGACCACCAAGTTGATCACGCCCGACGGGAGACCCGCCTCCTCCCACCACCGGGTCATGGCCATGGCGACGGCCGGTGCTTGCTCACTCGGCTTGAACACCACGGTGTTGCCGGCGAGAAGTGCCGGGGTGATGTGGCCGTTGGGAAGGTGCCCGGGAAAGTTGAAGGGACCGAGCACGGTCATCGGCCCGAGCGGACGATGGCTGATTTCGAGCAATCCTGCCGGCAACTCACGAGTGGTCGTTCCCGTGCGCTCGTCGCGGGCCGAAATCGACAGTTCCGCCTTGCCGACGATCGTCGACACCTCACCGTCGGCGTCAGCCCTCGTCTTGCCGACTTCGGTCGAGATCAACTCGGCCAATTCGGCGCGATGCTCGCCCACCACTTCGGCGAATCGACGGACGATCCGATCACGCTCCTCGCGCGCGGTGTGACGCCAGGTGGCGAAGGCTCGTGCGGCCGCTTCGACCGCCATCGTCGCCTGTTCGACCGACGCGTCGCGTCCGGTCCAGACCGGCGCGCCATCGACGGGCGAAGACGTGATTCGCTCCAGGCCCTGACCTTCGAGCCATTCGCCACCGATGAACTGTCGGCCGGCGATGGGGACGGACTCAGACATGATCGGTGGACCTTTCCGAAGTGGTGTGGACTCGTTCGAATCGACGAGTTCTCGAAGGGGCGACCAACAACCGCCGGCCGTGCTCCCAACCAGTCTCGTCGAGCACCTGCGGGTCGAGTGCGATCCCGCCGGCGATCGAGCGGGTGGGTGCGTTGACCACGGCGAAGGTGTCGAGGCTGGGATCGGCGACGAGCATCGGCTCCCCTTGCTGAACCGCCATCTGGTCGACCACCGCCTGCTCGACCACCGCCTGCTCGACCACCGCCTGCTCGACCACCGCCTGCTCGACCACCGCGGTCGATCGGCAGGCTCGCACGATCTGCAGATCATCGATGAATGCGTGCAGGCACAGGCCGGCATCGAAGATGTCGACATATCCATGATCACGCAGGCCCTGCTCGGTGAGAAGGGTGACGGCTGCCTCGGCATCGGGATGGGTGCGACCGATGACGTTCTGAGCCGTCGATGGCAACAGGTCGGCATAGATCGGGTAGGTGGGGAACAACTCGGCGATGTACCGAAACTCGTGACCGCGGCGCAGATCGGCTTCGCTGAACTCTCGCTGGAAGAACCGCTTGCCGACGGCGTCCCAGAAGGGTGAGCTGCCGTCGGCCTCGGTGAGTCCGCGCATCTCTGCCATGACCCGATCACCGAACCGTTCACGATGCGCAGCCATGAAGACGAAGCGGGCGAGTGACAGCAGTCGCCCTCGCCCTCCACCCCGGGCTTCGGGGTGGAGGTACAGCGTGCCGACCACCGAAGCGCCGGCATAGTCGTTGACCAGGTGGAGGATCCGGGTGTCGACACGCACGCCGAGGTCGGGTGAGGCCTGGGAGATGCTGGACACCTTGTAGCTGTAGAACGGGCGGTGGACTCCGACTGCGGCATACACCGCCGACAGGCCGAGCAGCCGGCCGTCCTCTTCGAGAACGAAGAGATAGGCCTCGCTGCCGTCGATACGACGCCCCGGTGCCGCCGCCTCCTCGGCTTCGTCCAACCGTTCGGCCATGGCCTGAATGGACCTGGGCACGGTCGTCATCGATCGGTCGACGGTCGACGCCAACTCGACGAGCGCATCGAGATCCTGACGCCTGGCGAGCCGCACCAGGCTCATGTCGCCACCGACGCAGCAGAGGCAACGAACGTCTTCGCCGCGCCGGCCAGCCGCTCCAGACCCAGCACCGCTTCGTCCTCGGTGATGTTCAGCGCAGGCGTGATCCTCAGCACGTCGACGCCGGCGATCAGCGTGAGCACGCCATGCTCGACCGCCGTGAGCTGCAACTCCTTGGAGCGTCCTCGGTACGGCTCGGCCAACACACCACCGAGGAGCAGTCCTCGACCTCGCACCGTCTCGAAGATGCCGGTGTCGTCAGCGATCTGCTCGAGCCCGTGCCGCAGCTGGGCGCTGCGCCGTTCGACGTTGGCGAGGAGTTCGGGCTTCGCCACCTCGCTCAGCACGGCGTTCGCCACCGCGCATGCCAGTGGGTTGCCACCGAAGGTCGATCCGTGGGTTCCCTTGACGAACGAGGCGGCGACCTTCGCAGTCGACAGTGCAGCACCGATCGGGAAGCCACCGCCGAGTGCTTTCGCCGTGGTGAGGATGTCGGGCGTGACACCGAGGTCTTGGTAGGCGTAGAGCGCTCCGGTGCGCCCGACGCCGGTCTGGACCTCGTCGAAGATCAACAGCGCATCGTGTTGGTCGCACAGTTCGCGAGCCCGACGCACGAAGGCCACGTCCAGCGGCAGGATCCCACCCTCGGCGACGATGGGCTCCACCATCACCGCTGCGGTTCGCCGGTTGACGACGGCCTCGAGCGCGGCAAGGTCGTTGGGTGCCACGTGGTGGATACCCGCCGGAGTCGGTCCGAACCCCTCGGCGTAGGCCGGAGTCCCTCCGACCGCCACGGTGAACAAGGTTCGGCCGTGGAAGGCCTTCTCGAGTGCAACGATCTCGTGTTTGTCGGGGCCGAAGTGATCGTGGGCGTACCGGCGAGCGAGCTTCAGCGCCGCCTCGTTGGCCTCGGCTCCGGAGTTGGCGAAGAAGACACGTTCGGCGAACGTCAGCGCAGTCAATCGCTCGGCAAGTTCGAGTGCCGGCTCATTGGCGAAGACGTTCGACAGGTGCCACAGCTTGTTGGCCTGGGTCGTCAGTGCTTCGACCAACCGCGGGTGACAGTGGCCGAGCGCATTGACCGCGATGCCACCGGCGAGGTCGAGGTAGTGCCGACCCTCGGTGTCTTCGAGGTCGCAGCCCAGCGCGCGCTCGGGCATCAACGGCAGCGGACCGTACGTCGGCATCATCACGGCGCCGATCCGGGCATCGAGGTCGGTGGGGTGCGTGAGCGTACGAGGGTCGGCCATGGCAAGAACCTACGGCCCGGCGATCAGACGGTGAATACCATTCGCCTGGTCCTCAGCCGTAGTGAAGCAAATCTGTATGGTAAGTCGGTTCTCTCACCGGTCAGAAAGGCTCCAATGGACGACATCGATTGGCAGATCGTCGAACGACTCCAGGCCGATGGTCGGCTGTCGTTCCGCCAACTGGCCGAGCAGATCCATCTCTCGCCTGCCGCTGCGACCGCACGGGTCCACGCACTCGAGAGCCGAGGCATCATCACCGGCTATCGGGCCGTGATCGACCCGGCAGCAGCGGGCCGGTCGGTCCGCGCCATCGTCCGCCTCACCGGGAGCGGACCGACCACCCGAGCCATCGCCAAAGCCGCCGAGATCGCGTCGAAAGACCCCGCTGTGCGCAGCATGCATCAAGTGCTCGGTGATTGCGATGCCGTGTTCGTGGTGGATGCCGCAACGATCGTCGAGCTCGATGCGCTCGTGACGCGACTCGGCGATCACGGCAGGACCACCACCACGGTGGTCGTGGAGACGCCGGTCGACGACAAGCCGGTTGGTCGAGCGAACCCCTCGGACTGACGGCGACTCACGCCGACGGCGGGACCACCAAGACCGATTGGCTCGCAGTGGCGAGCATCCGGCCGTCCTGGCTCCACATGAAACACGAACCATGAGCGAAGCCGTTGCCGACGAACTCCATGCGGTTGTCGCACAGCACCC
Organism: uncultured Acidimicrobiales bacterium; assembly: GCA_963698395.1. Classification (GTDB taxonomy): domain Bacteria; phylum Actinomycetota; class Acidimicrobiia; order Acidimicrobiales; family SZUA-35; genus JBBQUN01. Next base: position 284,655 of record CAVOQQ010000001.1, on the reverse strand, counting down.
ACTCCTCGGCGTCGAGATCGCGTAGCGGCGACGCGAACCGAATGGTGTTGTCGAGTGAGGTGCAGTGCAGCTCACGACCGAACGCATTGCCGAGCGCCGACGGCATGTAGTCACCGAGCATCGCCAACGCCGCTGCATCGAGCTGCACCTCGGGCAGACGAACCCACAGCAACGTGCGGTGATCACCACTCGGCGTGCCCACGTCAGGGGCGAACCCGAACATCCCGCGAGCGATTCGAGCCTCCACATGTCGATGGACGTTGTCGGCTTCGCGATCACGAACCACCAGCTCGGCGTCTTCGGGCCGACCGGCGTCGGGCATGGTCTCCCAAACGCCTCGAAGGATTTCGGTCCGCTCCCCCACCGCCCCCAACACGGTGACGATCTCCCGATCACCGACGTGCCCGCTGACTCGCCCCTGTGTGACGGTCCGACCAACCGCCGGGAGCTGCACGTCCAGATCGATCACCTGACCCACGGCGCTGACCGAGACGTACTGACCGGTGGCCCACACCGTCGGCTTGCCCGTCGCCGATTCGAGGGCTGCGACACCGGCGGCGAGCCCCGCCCCGCCGAAGAGGGTGCCTCGTCCACCTCCGCAGATCCGCTCGATGACCGGCAGCGTCCAATGACGCTCCGCCCGATGTTCGAGTCCGAGAAATGCGGTGGTGGTCCTCTGATGCATCGGCACTCTCTACCGCGACATCGAGCCCGAGGCCAGCCGGCGGCACCCCCGGTCGACAGGCTTCGTGCCGGCTCGGCACTCGCTAGTGTGAGCGCCATCGTGACATCTCGTTCCACCAGCCATGAGATCGACTACGCCCACTTCGGCGCCTGGTACGACGACTACCGCGCCGACATCCTGGAACCTGCACTCGAGGCGGCAGCCGCGTCGCTTGACCTCGCGCTCGCCGACCTCCTCAGCGAGCGGGACCGAGAGCGGATCCGCACCGTCAGCGGTCGGGTGAAATCGAAGCGACGGACCTGGCGCAAGATCAACCAACCGCGCTACGCCGACCGAGTCGCCACCGTCGACGACATTCCTCGAGTCATCGACGACCTGATCGGGCTGAGGCTCACCTGCATCAACGTGCGCGACATCGAGATGATCCAGACCGCGCTCGATGCGCTGCCCCGAGTCGAGGGCCCTCGGCTGTGGCTCGACGAGGCGTCGGAACGGGACTACGTGTCGACTCCCAAGGAGTCGGGCTACCGGGGCTGGCACGTGAACCTCGGCATCGCGGTCGACAACCTCCCGCTCGTCTGCGAACTCCAGGTCCGCACCCTGCTCCAAGACAGCTGGGGCGAACTCACGCACGCCGACACCTACAGCAAGGACGGTGCCCTCCCCCCGCTGGTCGACGTGCTCAGCACCCGAATGGCCGACCTCCTCTCGATTCTCGACGACATCGCCGAGGATCTGCGCACCGAGCTCGACCGCATCGATCAAGCGGTCGTTGCCGAGCACGACGACCGACACGATCTGGCCGAGGAAGGCCTGGCCGGTCAGGCGGCCGACGCGGCGCTCATGCTCCAGACCCGCTGGGCCTCGATGGACCGGCCGACGGAACTGGCCGCACTCGCCTGGGCCCTCCAGAAGGAGTTCGGGGCCGAGGTGAGCGACGACTGGTTCGGACACGGGAGCTTCAAACGATTCCTTCGTCACGCCGTTCCCGAGGGCGAGATCAGCACCGGTCGCCAGGCCTACCTGCTGCCGGCCGACGATGGAGCAAACGATGCGGATGCCTCGCCGCCGCAACCCGAAGGGTCGGAGGAGCCCGAAATCGATGGGTCGTCGGCACCTCACGCACCGGGCGCAGCGCGCCAGCTCAAGCGCATCGATCCGGAGTTTCCGCTGCTCGACGGAGCGAAATGGCCGGTGGTGTTCGAACACCTCGCCGAAGCGTGGCGCCGACGGCCGCCGACCACACCGGACTCGGCAACGGTCAACCGGGTGACGCGCTCGGCGACCGACATGGCGCGTGCCGCCGGCACCCCGCTGTCGCGCCGGAACTTCCATTACGTGGTCGAGGCCTTGCTCACCTCGATGCACGAACGAAGCGACCGCCACGACTCGAATCCGGGTCCGTCATCGCTCGCCGAGGCGTTCGCCGGCCTGATCATCCAACGAATGATCGAGCTGCGCATCATCAGCGACACCGCCTCGAAGGCGGCCAGTCGGGTCGACCGCTGGATCACCACGAACGTGCCGCAGCCCGCATCAAACCGCTGACAGCTGGATCGCTCTGCTCGTGAGCGGCTCCGGCTCCGGTCAGATGAGCAAACCGGTGCGACCGAGCCGTCGCGCCGCCAGCTCGGTGGTGAGCAGGTCGACGTGCTCGGCTTCCTCGGCCGCGAGCTCGCGGTAGAGCTGCGCCGCTGCCGCCGTTTCTGCCTCGGCCGAATGGCCACGGAAGTAGGCCTCGGCCTTGCGTTCGAGCGAGATCGCGAGCTCCAACAGATCGAGTGGGTCCTCGGGGTGGGGCAACCTCCCGACACGATCGAATGCCGGCCGGAGCCCGGCCTTCGACGACGCCGGCGGTTCGAGGTGGTAGCGCTCGATGAGCGTGGTGAGATGCTCGCGCTCCATGTCGGCCAGTTGGGTGAAGAGCGATCGGAGCCCGGGATCGGCGGCCTGTTCGGCAGCAACGGTGTAGAAGTCGCGACCGCCCAACTCGATCTCCATCGCTCGGAGCACCGCCTCGTGTGCGACCGCATCACCGCCGAGAAGCTGGTCGAGTGGTGACTCGATGAGTTCGAGCGTTCCGCCGCACGCCGGGCAGCTGCCGTACGGAAAGGCGAAGCCCTCACTCCGCTTGGCGCAGTGCTTGCAGCGCCACGACAAGCGGTCACCGGCGCAACAGATCGATCCGTCGCCCGGTTCGTCGGAGGCACGGCGGCAGCGAGGGCAGGTGGATCCGATGCTCACCGAGTCATCGGGCGCCCCGTCGCCGACGACGCCAGCTGGTTCGAGCTCACCGGTGAGATAGCGCGTGATCGCGGCGGCCGCCCGACGACCGGCGCCCATGGCGAGGATCACCGTGGCACCCCCGGTGACGATGTCGCCGCCGGCGAACACCCCGGGAAGGCTGGTTGCCTGCGATTCGGGGTCGGCGGCGATGTAGCCACGCTGGTCGAGCTCGAGCCCGGGTGTCGTCTGCGTCACGATCGGATTCGCATTCGTGCCCAACGCAACGATCACGGTGTCGCACCGATGTTCGATCACCTCGCCGGTGGGTTCCGGACGACGCCGACCACGCTCATCGGGCTCGCCGAGCTGCATTCGTTCGACTCGCAGTCCCCGCACGTCACCGTGCTCGTCGACGAGCACGTCGGTGGGCGACTCGAGGAACGAGAACTCGATTCCCTCCTCCTCGGCGTGGCGGAGTTCCTCGGCCCGAGCGGGGGCTTCGATGCGTGACCGGCGATAGACGCAACGGACCCGATCGGCACCCAACCGCTTCGCCGTACGCAGACAGTCCATGGCCGTGTTCCCGGCGCCGACCACGATGACATCGGTACCGATGCCAACGGGCGTGTCGACTTCGGGGAAACGGTCGCCGCCCATGAGGTTGACCCGAGTGAGAAACTCATTGGCGCTCACGACTCGCCCGGCGTTCTCTCCGGGAATGCCGAGGAACGAAGGCGCTCCGGCGCCGACCGCCAGGAAGACGGCGTCGAAGCCACGCTCCGACATGAGCTGCTCGACGGTGAACGTTCGACCGACGATCTGGTCGGTTTCGATCCGTACGCCGTGGGCCTCGAGCGCCGCCAGTTCTCGATCGATGATGTCTCGAGGCAACCGAAACGATGGGATCCCGTAGCGCAGCACACCGCCGGCGACGTGCAGCGCCTCGAAGACCGTGACCTCGGTGCCGGATCGAGCGAGGTCGGATGCGCAGGCGAGACCAGCGGGCCCAGAACCGACGATCGCCACCCGCTTGCCGGTGGAGGCAGCGGGTTCGGCCGCCGCTGGGGTGCCGTGGTCGCCCACGAAGCGCTCGAGCCGACCGATCGCCACCGGTTCCATGCGCCTGGCGATCACGCACTGGCTCTCGCACTGAGACTCTTGCGGACAGACCCGTCCACAGACCGACGGCAGCACGTTCGATTCGTGGATGACGTCGAGCGCACCATCGACGTCCTTGACCAGGAGATGACGGATGAACCGTGGAATGTCGATCTCGACCGGACAACCCGAGATGCAGGTCGGCCGAGTGCACTGGAGACAACGCTCCGCCTCGCGCAACGCCTCCGACATGGAGTACCCGAGGGTGACCTCGTCGAAGGTCCGTGAACGAGCGCCGGGATCACGCTCGGGCATCGGCACCTTGGTCGGTTCGATCTCGCGTAGCTTCTTGTAGGTTCGGCGGCCGTCGATGAAGAGGGTCTGCTCGATCTGACACCGATGCTCGTAGTCATCGGCCGCCGTCTGTTCATCGGCTGCGAATCGGCGTTGCCGGTTGACCAACTCGTCGAAGTCGACACCGTGGGCATCGAACTCCGGACCTTCGACGCAGGCGAAGCGGGTGACCCCGTCGACCGATACTCGGCACGAGCCGCACATGCCCGTCGCGTCGACCATGATCGTGTTCAACGACACGCGTGTCGGCACCGCCGCCGGTCGGGTCACCTCGGCGCACGCTCGCATCATCGGCATCGGGCCGATGGCGACGACCAGGTCGGGTCGGTCCTGTTCGACGACGTCGGCCAGCGCCTCGGTCACGAAACCCGGTCGGCCGGCGGAGCCGTCGTCGGTGCAGACGATGACCGACGCATGGGTCTCGAGACGCTCGAGCCAGAACACGAGATCGGCCGAGCGGAACCCGACGATGGCCGTGACCCGATGGCCGGCTTCGGCGAAGGCTCGCACCTGGGGGAAGATCGGTGCAACACCGAGACCGCCGCCGACGAGCACCACGTGGGGCGCCGGCGTGAGGGAACGTGCGTCGTTGATTTCGGCGGGTAGCCCGAGCGGCCCCACGAAATCGGCGATGGCGTCACCGACGTCGTACCGATCCCGCATCTCGATCGTCGACCGACCGAGTGCCTGGACCACCACGGAGACGGTGCCGGCGGCGCGATCGAAGTCGGCAACGGTCAGCGGGACTCGCTCCGAGCCCTCGTGGAGTCGGACCATCACGAACTGCCCCGGTTGCGCCGACGCCGCGACATCGGGGGCCTCGATGTCCCACTGGAACGTCGTTTCGTTGAGGAGTTGGCGCTTGATGATGCGATACATGGCCGCGCGAGCGTAGGAACGTCCCCCGCCACGGGCCAGGGCACTAGGTCATGACGAGGCCGAGGCGGCAGCGAGCGAGATCGACGCCAGATCTCCCGGCCGTTCGACGACGATTTGTCGTCCGAAGGCAGGTGGCCCACCGATCCGTCACCTACATTCGACCGGGTGACGGACCCGCCCGATCAGCCCCCGGCCGAAGCCGTTGCCGACCGGCTCGTCACTCCTCGGTACCACCGGGAGCTTCGGACGCACCTCGAGGCACGTGAACCCGAGCTGTGGGCCTGGTTCGCCGAGACGACCACCCCCTCGACCGACAGCATCGCCGCGGCCGAACTCGAACTGCTCAAGACCGCATATCGCCTCGACGGATCTCGCCATGACGTCCTCACCGGGTTCGCGTCGCTCATCGCCGGCCAACTCGATCTGTCGGGCACGATCACGCTGTATCAGGAACTGGGAACGCAGGAACGCAACGCACGGGTGCTGCTGCTCGGCGACGGCATCCACGTGGTGTTCGGTGGCGACCTCCTCGATCTCCTCGAACTGGGCGAACAGCAGGCCGTCCTCGCTCACGAACTCGCTCACGTGGCCCTATGGCAGCGCGACGACATGGCGTTCTGGATTCTCGACCATCTCGTGCACCGGCTGGCCGCCGATCCGACGGCGAGCGAGGCCGTCGACGAAACGGCGCGTCGGCTCCGGCTCCACACCGAGGTCTTTGCCGACGCCATCGCCAGTGCGCTCGGCGCCGACGACAACGACGTGGTGTCCTCGATCGTGAAGGTCCACAGTGGACTGCGCACGGTCGATCCCGAGGCCTATCTCCGGCAGGCGCGCCAGATTCTCGAGGCAGACCCCACCGCCAGCCGAGGCTGGACACACCCCGAGCTCCACGTCCGAGTGGCCTGCCTCGCCGCCCAACGCGCCGCCGACCCTGAAGGGTTGATCTCGAATCTCATCGACGGGCCCGATGAACTCGACCGGCTCGACCTCCTCGGCCAGTTCAGGCTCGAGGAGCTGACCGGTCGGGTCTTGGGTTCGGGGCGAGCGGCGGCATTACGACGGGCGGCCGACACCGGCCTCGATGCTCGAGAGGTCGACACCTACATCACCTCGTTCCCGGTGAACGTGCACGTCGCGGCCCTCGATCCCGCGCGAACGATCGACGACGCTGCGTTCGAGACGCTCGACCCCTCGGTGCGCCATCTCTGCGCCGCACTGTTGGTCGACCTCGCGCTCCTTCCCGGCGGGGTCGCCACCGACCTCCAGACCATCGCGCCACTGGTGAACGAGGCCGACCGACTCGGTGTCACCACCGAGTTCGACAAGATCCTCTGCCGAGCGACCAGTCGAACGGCCAAGGACCTTCGGTTGCTGCGCAACGCCGAGGCGAGTCGACGATGAGCTTTGCTCGTCTGCTCAGCGAAGCCCTTGCGGCCGACGAGCTACCGAAGACCGGCGATGTCCTCGCCGTTGGCCTCCCCCTCTTGCGCCAGCTCGACGAGCTCCACGACGAAGGGCTCGTCGGCCAGCGGGGCGGGCTCCAGGGCGTTGTCTACGATGGCGTCCGGCTCGAGTTGGTCGATGCCGACGGGCGCGAACCTCGCAGCAACCCCCTCGTCGACCAGCTCAACCCGCTGCACTCGACCACGGGCATCACCGTGACCGGACGGTTCGATCACGATCTCGGTGGCCGGCCGTCGGCGGCGTACCGGAGCAGCGACGTCTTCGATCCGATCGACGGATCGACGGATCGTCCACCGCGTCCCATGTTCGTCGTCGGCTACCGGGCGTGGGAACAGTTCTACGACCACCACGACGCGCTGACCGACATCCATCTCGCCGGCTTGCTGCTCACCAGCTACGCCGTCGGTCTCGACCTCACGCTCACGCCGGCGACGGACGAATTGGCGATGGGCCATCGTCATCTGCTGCGGATGAATCCCGACCTGCACCCGGTCGTCGCCAACGTGTTGAGCGACATGGTGCGGCCGGATCGACATGCCCGCCCGGGAACGATGCGCGAGGTCATCGGTCGACTCGAGCACCATCGCGAACTCCCGGCCGACCTCGACCTGTCGAGTGCCTACCAGACCGGCGAGAGCGACCCGGCGGGTCTCCACTGGCGCCAGGGCGTGCTCACCGCGCTGCGCGAACGCGTCTTCGACACCTCGCGTCGCAACCGGGCCCTCTACTTCAAACCATCGGCGGCAGCGCTCTCGCTCACCGAAGCATCGGTGCCGCTTCTGCTCAACGTCGACCGGATCGAGCCCGGCCAGCTCCTGACGTGGACGGGAGAGACGGCCGAGACCTTCCGCAAGAGCAAGCCGGTCGACCTCGACCGATGGTGCCGCTTCGAAGAAGCGCCACACCTGGCTCCCGGGCTCGACAAGTTGATCCTCTCCGAGCGAAAGCTACGAGCCGAACATGGCCAGGGCCGCCTCCGCTTGATCATTGCCTTCCTGCGTTGGGTCGATCCCGAGAACGATGAAGAGATCCATTCGCCGCTGCTCACGATGCCAGCCGAACTCTCTCGGAAGAAAGGAGTCAAAGCGCGGTATCTCGTCGAGATCGACCCCGAAGCCGAGGTGAACCCGGTTCTCCGCTACGTGCTCAACGGCAGGTTCGACCTCCAGCTGCCGGAACGGATCGACAGCGATCCTGCGTCGATTGCCGAGTTCGTTGCCGGCCTCGAGTCGGCGGTCCAGCGAAGTGACCCCAGTGTGGCCATCGACATCATCGACACTCCTCGGATCAGCCTGATCCGGCGCCGGGCACAGCTACGCGTCGATGCCTACCTTCGTCGCCGAGCGCAAGCCCAAGCGTCGTCGGGGCGCTGGCGGCGCAACGACTACAGCTACGACAGCGAAGACTGGCGCCCGCTGGGGCAGGCGCTCTACCGCCGATTCATCGAGCCGACCGAACTACCCCTTCGGGCGCTCGCCGGCGCCGATCCGACGAGCAGGCCCCCGGCGGCATCGCTGACCGACGACGACCGACCCACCGGCTCTGCGGTCCGCGAACGCGAGATGTTCGCACTCCAGCGCAGCGACGTGAGCCGCCAGCGCTGGGAGGTCGACCTCTGTGCCGTCACGCTGGCCTCGCTGGGATCTCGCCGTTCGACCCTCGCCCGAGACTACGACGAGCTCTTGGCACGAGCGGCGACCGGCACGGTCGAAGCCCCGCGTGATCGGCCGGCCCCGTTCGATGCGATGTTCTCGCCCGCCCACCGAAAGCAGGGAATGGGCTCGGTACCGCCGATCTCCCTCGACCAGATGCTCGTGCTGCCCGCCGATTCGACCCAGGCCCAGGCCGTTCGCCACAGCCTCGAGGGCGACTCGTTCATCGTGCAGGGCCCGCCGGGGACCGGCAAGAGTCAGACGATCGCCAACCTCATCGCGGCCCTCGTCGCCGAGGGAAAGCGAGTGCTCTTCGTCTGTGAGAAGCGAGCGGCACTCGACGTTGTTGCGCACCGACTCGACCAGGTCGGGCTCGGGCCACTCGTGGCAACGATCCACGACGCCGAAATCGACCGCAAGCCATTCATCGGTGAGCTGGCAGCGACCTACGACGACTGGCTGGCCGACGGCGAGCGCTCGGCAGAGCAACGGCGGACCACGCTGCTCGAACAGGCAACCTCGATGCTGGCGCCACTGGCCTCGACCTTCGCCGATCTCCACGTTCCCCGGCACGGGGCCTACTCGATGGCGCAGCTCATCGAGCGGCTGGTCGTTCTTCGAGCGAACGGCGTCGAGGCGACGGATCTTGCCGTCGCCTCGGTCGATGCATCGGCCTGGCTGCTGGCGCGGCCGGCACTCGACGCCACGCAGGCGGCGCTCGCCACCGCTGGACTCGCCGCCAATCTCGGTCAGCACTTCGTGCTGCGGACGACTCCGTCGTTTCTCGCAACCGGCAATCCCCTCCAAACGGTCCCCGCGCTCGGATCGACCATTCGAGAGGCGGTCACAGCACTCGAACGATCGCTGCCGGCCGGCCTCGACCTTGCGTCGATCCGGCTCGCCGACCTGGCGGTGGTCATCCACGAGGGAGACCTGCTCGAGCTCGTGATCGGCGCGCGAGCGACGAACCTGATCGACCCCTCCGGGCCGCTCCGCGCCGAACTCCGCTCCGGTCACGATCATCTCCAACTGCTCGGCCGGCATGCCGAATCACTCCATTCGGTGCCACAGCGCTGGCACCAGATGCTCACCGCCGACGATGCACGAACCGGCCTCGCGCTCGCCAACCAGGCAGAGGGCTCGTTCTTCCGCTTCCTCAACGGTCGCTGGCGCACCCTGCAGCGGTTGGTCCGCTCCAGCTATCGGTTCGACCAGCACAGCGTCGAACCGACCATCGGCCAGGTGCTCGGCGAACTCGTGGAATGGCACGACGCCCAGCACGCCGTCGCCGCACATCGTCAGCATCTCACGACCCGCTTCGGTACCGACGACACCGATCGGCTGCTGTCGTTCATCGAGAAGGTGTCGCACAACGCCGTGGTGTCACTCGTGCTTCGATCGCCGGCCACGACCGATCTCGCGGCCCTTCGTGACGCAACATCGACGCTTGCGGCATCGGGACCGAACCTGCTCTTCGCCGACCAGTCGTCGATCGCCGACCTCCGAGCGGTTGCCGAGGGCCTGGGCACGATGTCGGTTGCCCACGAACGAGCGCTGCTGGCATGGGCCCGGCTCGACGGCACGCCTGGTCCGGTGCTGCACACCGCGCTGTCGGCTCCCGCGGTCGACCCCGGTGTCAACCACCTCGACCCCGCCGAACGGGCCGTGCTCGAGCAGGCCCTGGCCGCCGCTCGTTCCGAAGGGCGGCTCGCCGAAATCACCGGCGCACAACTCGACGATCTGGTCGAACGGTTGCTCGTGGCCTACCGATCACTGCTGGCGACGAATGCGGCGGTCGTCCTCGAGCGGTCGCGTACGCGCTTCGCCGAGCATGTTGCGTTCAGCGAGGCCTCGATGGCCGGTCGCAGCGCAGCCGACAAGGAAATCAAGCGCTCGTTCGCCGCCGGTCGCCGTGTGCTCGAGCGGGAGTTCAAGAAGAAGATGCGCTTCCGTCCGATCCGGGAGCTCGCCGGCGGCGACAGCGGTCTCGTGGTGCGGGATCTCAAACCGGTGTGGTTGATGAGCCCGCTCTCGGTTTCGACCACCCTGCCGTTGGACGAGGACCACTTCGATGTCGTCGTGTTCGACGAAGCCAGCCAGATCCCCGTCGAAGACGCGGTGCCGACCCTTCACCGCGCTCGCCAGGCCATCGTCGTCGGCGACCGGATGCAGCTTCCGCCGACACGGTTCTTCTCGTCGACCTCTGACCTCGACGAGGAAGCCCTGTTGCTCGACGACGACGGTGAGGGACTCTCCCTTGCGCTCGACGCCGACAGCTTCCTCACCCAAGCCGACGTGAGTTTCAACTCGCTGATGCTCAGCTGGCACTACCGATCTCGTTCGGAGAACCTCATCAGCTTCTCCAACAACGCGTTCTACGGAGGCCGCCTGGCCACGATCCCCGACCGGGTCTTTGCGGCGTCCTCTCAGCCTGCGTTGGCGGCCTCCACGCCAGAGGATGCCCGGTCGAACCTGGACGAAGCACTACGACGACCGATCTCCTTCCACCACATCGAACACGGCGTCTACGCCGATCGTCGGAACGAGGCCGAGGCCGACTACGTGGCCGAATTGGTCCGTTCGCTGTTGCGCAACGGAAGCGACCTGACGATCGGTGTCGCGGCATTCTCCGAGGCTCAGCAATCGGCGATCGAAGACGCGCTCGCCGAACTCGCCATCACCGACGCGACGTTCGCCCTTGCGCTCGAACACGAGACGCAGCGAGTCGAGCAGGGCGAGTTCGTCGGGCTCTTCGTGAAGAACCTCGAAAACGTTCAGGGTGACGAGCGCGACATCATCATCATGAGTGTCTGCTACGCGCCAGGGCCCGACGGTGCGATGCGCATGCACTTCGGTCCGATCAACCAGGCGGGCGGCGAGCGAAGACTCAACGTGATCTTCAGCCGGAGCAAGCAACACATGATGATCGTCTCGACGATCACCGGCGACCAGATCACCAACACCCACAACGACGGCGCCGCCAGCCTCGCCCGTTTCCTGTCCTACGCCGAAGCCGAGAGCCGGGGCGACCATGCGGCCTCGGCGGCGATACTCGCTGCGGTCCGCTCCGACGAGCGATCGGCAACAGCGGACAGCGGACGCTCGGCAGTCGCTGCGGCCGTTGCCGATGCCCTCGGTGAGCGGGGCTGGCAGGTCGACCTCGATGTCGGCCGTTCGGTCTTCACGATCGATGCCGCCGTGCGGGGGGCCGATGGCTACCGGCTCGGGGTCATGATCGACCCTGGAGACCAGAGCGCCGGCGCCACCTCACGCCTCGTCGCCGACGCCGGCGTCCTCGCCGCCTTCGACTGGCCGATCACCCGTGTGTTCATCAGCGAGTGGCTGCACGCTCCTGCGCAGGTCATCGAGCGCATCGATCAACGCCTGCGCTCGAGCGACCACTGAATCGGATCGGTGTCGAACGATCAGTCGAGTGCATTGGTCACCGCGTCCCAAAGCTGTTCCATCGCCACCGTCATCAGCGTGTCGACCTGCTGCGGATACGACGAGACACCGACGACGAGGAGTTCGTGATGGAGGTCGAGGTACGCAAACTGACCGTGGATGCCGAGCATCGCCGCTCGGCCTGCCTCCGGATCAGGGAGCCACAACTGGTTGTGATACTCACCGTTCGCGAACAGCTCGCCGTACTCGCTTCGGGCGAAGGCCGCTCGACGTTCGGGTGACGCAGCGAGCGACTCGCGAACCCACGCTGCCGGAACCACCTCGTCACCCTGCAGATTGCGGCCTTCATTCAGGAACAGCAGCGCCCATCGAGCCATGTCCCTCAGGCTGAGGCTCAACTGGCCTTCGGTGATCGGCGACCGATCGGGATCGCAGTTGAGCGTCGCTTCGTGTTCGGGCCCGATGCGCCGGAACAGGGCCTCTTCGTAGAGCTCCACTGCCGGCCGCCCGTAGACCGCCTCGAGGCACATCGGCAGGAGGTTGGTGAGATAGGACGCGTAGTCGAAAACGTGTCCGGGAGCGGTGCTCGTCTCGTCGAGATACTCGAGCACGAAGGACAGCGCGCCCTGCGACGCGCCCGCACGCTCGTAGTACCCAACCTGCTCGGCGTACTTCCAGTACATCGAGTCGGGGTCTTCGTAGTGTTCATCGGTGGCGATGCCGGTCGCCATGTCGAGCACGTGCTGAAGGGTCACGCCGTTCCATGCCGGAGAGACCAGCGCAGGCAGGTAGGTCTGCATCGGCTCGCCGGGGTCGAGTCGACCCTCGTGAACGGCGATGCCGATCATCATCGTGGTGAGTGTCTTCGACACCGAATGCAACAGGTGGCGATCGCTGTCGACGAGACCGTTGTAGTAGCGCTCGAAGCGAAGCTGTCCGCGATGACACACGAGGAGGCCGTCGGCGAACAATCGCCGCTGCGCCAGCGTGTCGAAGGAGATCGCTCGACCCGTGAGGGAATCCTCGAACTCGAGCGCGTCGAGAGCGAGAGGCCGACCGGCAGGTAGGTCGAGCGGGGGCGTGACCGGTTCGAGCACCGCGGTCGGCATTCGCTCATGCGAGCCGATCTGTCCTCGGACGAGGAACTGCGGTTGGTCCCACGTGGTCGGGCCGTAGCCGAGGGCGGCCAAGGCCCCGTCGACCGGCAGGTCCTCGAGCCCGGTCCACCTCACGACGAGGCCCGCTGTGAACGCGTACTCACCGGACGCCAACCCGGCCGAGGAACGCTGTCTCGAAGTCGTTTCGTGTACTCGTGCTGCGGGTCGTCCAGCACCTGTGCCGTCGGGCCGCCTTCGACGATGGAACCACGAAGCATCACCACCACGTCGTCGGTGATCTGCCGAACGACGGCGAGATCGTGACTGATCAGCAGATAGGAGACGCCGGTTCGTTCGCGGATGTCGGCGAGGAGATTCAGCACCTGCGCCTGGATCGAGACGTCGAGTGCGGCAACCGACTCGTCGAGGATGATGAGGCGGGGTTTGGCTGCCAGCGCACGAGCGATGGCCACGCGCTGGCGCTGCCCACCCGAAAGGGCACGAGGCAGCGCATCGAGCTGTCGTTCGTCGAGCCCGACCAGTCCCCCGAGTTCGGCGACACGGGGCCGCCGCTCCTCCTCGCTCCCTCCGTGGTGGAGCTTGATGATCTCGGCGATCGCTGCCGCCCCGGACTGGCGTGGATCGAGGCTCGAGTAGGGGTCTTGGAAGACGATCTGGGCCTCTCGTCCTCGACGACGGCGCTCGGCCAGATCGCGCGCCGCCGTCGAGCGATCATGGCCGCAGACTTCGATCGTGCCTGCCGTGGGGGTGAGCAGGCCCACGATCATCTTGGCGATCGTGGTCTTGCCCGAGCCGGACTCACCGACGATCGCCAGTGAGGAACCCTTTGCGAGTCGAAAGCTGACGTCATCGACCGCGACGAAGTCGTCGAAGACCTTTCGCAGGCCGCTCACCTCGAGCACCGGTTCGTCAGCCATGGACATCTTGGTTCAATCGTCCGCGAAGCTCGGTGGAGCGCTGGCATCGCACGAGTCCGCCGTCGAGTGGTTCGAGCGGGATGGGCGCCGTGGCGCACGCAGGCTCGAAGTGGAGGCAACGGTCGGCGAAGGCACAGCCCGACGGTACCTCGAAGGCCGAGAGCGGGCGGCCCGGAATCGCCGCCAAGCGATCGGCCACCGTGTCGATGCGGGGTCGCGCCGCGACCAGTCCGGCGCTGTAGGGGTGGAGCGGATCGTCGTGCAGACGCGAGGACGTCCGTTCCTCGACGATCTGGCCTGCATACATGACCGCCGTTCGGTCGCAGATCGAACCGGCCAGTTCCAGGTCGTGCGTGATGAACAGCATCGCCATGCCCCGATGTTGACGCAGCTCGTCGAGAATACCGACGACCTCGGCTTGCGTCGTGACGTCGAGCGCCGTGGTTGGTTCATCGGCCAACAGGAGCTTTGGTTCGGTCAAGAGAGCGGTGGCGATCATCACGCGCTGCAGCAAACCGCCCGAGAGCTCGTGTGGGTATTGGCGAAGACGCCGCTCGCCATCGTCGATGCCGACGTCGTCAAGCAGCCCGACGGCCCGCCGGCGAGCTTCACCTGGCGCCACCCCTTCGTTGGTGACCAGCGCCTCGAGCATGAAGTCACCAATCGACCGAACGGGGTTGGTGTGGGCACGAGCGTCTTGAAAGACCACGGCAACATCGCTTCGGAACGACCGCATGTCTGCCCGATTCCGGGTGGCAACGTCGGTGCCCTCGAAACGAACCGTGCCATCGACCGTTGCCCCTGGCGGAAGGATGCGGGCGATCGATCGGGCCGTCATCGACTTGCCCGATCCTGATTCACCGACGAGCGCCAGCGCGCCGCCGGCTTCGATGGTGAACGAGACACTGTTGAGGACGCGCCGAGCCGCACCGCCCACGGGCAGATGAACGGTCAGGTCATCGACGCTGAGCAAGGCCGCGGTGGTCAACGGTTGGCCTCGTTTGCCGCGATCGGTCAGTCGCTCACCGAGAAGATTGACAGCAACCACGGCGACGATGATGCACAGCCCAGACGCCAACGACTCCATGGGATAGCCCTGGAGCACGCCGCTCTGTCCCCCGCCGACCATCACGCCCCAATCGGCCTGTGGCGGTTGCACACCGAGCCCCAGGAACGAGATGGCGGCGAGGTCGACCATCGCGTAGCCGAACAAGATGGCTGCCTGGGCGACCAGCAACGGCATGAGGTTCCTGACGAGGTGGCGCGTACAGATCGTGAAGGCACCGAAGCCCTGTACCTCGAGCGCCGCGATGTAATCCTTCGATCGTTCGCGCAGTGCGGCGCTTCGCAGGACCCGGGCGATGTAGGGCGTGTAGGCCACGGCCAGTGCGAGCGTGGCCGCCGGCAACCCGGGGGCGATGATCACACTGGCCAGAATGGCCAGGACGATGGCAGGAAAGGCGAACAGCACGTTCAAGGCAGCCGTCACATACTCGTCGAATCGGCCACCACGCCAAGCCGAGGCAATGGCCAGCAACGTGCCGAAGACCATCCCGATGGCCACCACCACCGTCGGCCCGAGAATGGTCGTGCGGGCCCCGACGAGCAGGCGTGACAGGAGGTCTCGACCCTGCGAGTCGAACCCGAGCAGGTGTCCCGGCGTCGGGCCGACGAACGCCATCGAGAGGTTGACCTCGTTGGGCGGGTGCGGTGCAATCGTCGGCCCGAGCACGGCAATGGCACACGCGATCACGACGATGCCGACGCTCACGTGACCGACCACTCCGGTGCCCCGCAGCCCGGGGAGACCCCGCGGGTCGACCGCGCCGGAGGGCGAATCGTCGGCGAGGGGGCCGGACGGTGCTGCGGTCGTCATGATGCTGCGGCCGTCATGAGGCGGAGGCGCCCAGCGAGACCCTGGGGTCGAGGAACGCATAGAGCACATCGATGACGGCGTTCACCACCACGAAGATCGTGACCAGGACGAGCGAGATGCCCTGCACGACGGCCACGTCTTTCGAAAGCGCCGCCTGGATGAGGTAGGCCCCGATGCCGTTGAGGGCGAAGGCCCGCTCGACGATCGCCGACGCCGCGAACAGTGAGGCCATCGTGATACCAATCACCGTGGTGATCGGAATGGCGGCATTCCGCAAGACATGGCGGCGAACCACGAGCGGGTAGGGAACACCTCGGCTCACTGCGGTCTGGACGTGCTCCTTCCCCAACTCCTCACGCACCGACGCTCTGGTGATTCGGGCCACCAGAGCGATGGAGGAGAAGGCGAGCGCGACTGCGGGAAGCGTGAGGTGATACATACGGTCCACGAAACCATCGCCGGCCCCGAGTGCCGGGAACCAGCCCAGCTGCACCGCGAAGATCGAGAGCAACACGATGGCGGCGACGAACGACGGAAGGGCGGCGCTCATGGTCGTGAAGACGATGACGGCGCTGTCGACAGCGCCGCGCTTGAGTCCACCCAGCAGACCCAGACCGACACCGACCACGATGATCAGGAACGAGGCGTAGATCACCAGGGTGACCGTGGTGCCGATCCGCTGGCTGATGAGTGTCGACACGTCTTCTCGCAGCGGTATCGACACGCCGAGGTCTCCTTGCAGCGCCGCTCCCAGCCACCGCACGTAACGCACGACGAAGGGGTCGTTGAGGTGGTAACGCTCCTCGAGGATGGCCAACGCCTCGGGAGATGGTGACCGCCCTCCGGACAGGGCGGCGATCGGATTGCCGGGGGCAAGGTCCATCGACGCGTAGATGGCGATGCTCGCAACGAAGAGCGTGAGCAGCAGCATCCCGAGCCGTCGAACGATGAAGCGCAGCATATCCGATCGCCGGTCCGCTAGGGAGCGCCCAGGTAGGCAGCCCAGGGGCCGAACATGTACTGGAACGTGGCCGGTGCGCCCGTGAGGTCGTTGCTCATGACGAGCACGTTGGACGGTGCAACGATCGGGATCCACAGCATCTCGTCGACCGAGATCGTCTGCAGTTCGATGACCAGCGCCGCCCGCTCTTCATCGTCGGCGGTGGTCTGTGCTCGCTGCATCAGGTCGATCGCTGCCGGGTCGGCAAAGCCGTTGTAGGCCTGTGAACCATCGGGACCGATCAGCGTGCTGAGGATGGCCAGTGGGTCGGCGAAGTCCGGATAGTTCACGGTGAAGAAGCCGTCGACGGACTCGCGAGCACCTTCGTCGATGAAGAAGTTGATGTAGTTCGCGGCCGACACCGAGACGAGTTCGACTTCGAGCCCGATCGACTCGGCGGCACGTTGCAGCTCGCCGGCGGAGATGGCCAGCGAAGCGATCTCGCTCGACATGCCGATGCGCAGTGTCTGACCTGTTGCCCCCGCTTCGTCGACCAGCGCCGTTGCCGTCTCGACGTCGACAGTCGAGACATCGGGAAGCGCATCCCATGCCTCGGCGAAGGTGTCCTTCGCGTAGCCCCAGGTTCCAGGAACGGCGAGTGAGCGAGCCGGTTCGGCTGCGCCCTTGTACAGCGCCGAGATGAGGCCTTGGCGATCGAGAGCCATCGACAGCGCCTGGCGAACCCGCTTGTCGGCGAGCGTGCCGCTGAAGTCCGAGATGACGAAGGCCGAGATCCCGTAGCCGGCGCCCTCGCTCACGGTGACGGCATCGCTTTCCCGAAGTTGATCGAGCGTCGACAGCGACAGTGGGTAGACGCCATCGATTTCGCCGGTCAGGAGACCCGAGGTGAGGACCGCCTCGTCGGGCACGCCCTTGAAGGTGATGCTCTTCAGCATCCGAGGCAGTGAGGTGTCCCAGTAGTCGTCGTAGCGGGTGAAGGTGACGCCCTCACCGATGTTCCACGAATCGAATTGGAAGGGACCGGTACACATGATCCCACCCGCCGCCGTGCCATAGTCCGCACCGGCGTTCTCGACGAACTCGGCCTTGGTGACCACGCCGACCGGTCCCGACAACTCGCCGAGCAGCAGCATGTCCTGCTGGGTGGTGGTGATGGTGATCTCCGAATCGCCCGTCTCGGCGATGTCGGTCACGTTCACGAAGACCTGTCCGTAGAAGCCGCCCAACTCGGGATTGCGCTGACGTTCGAGACTGAAGATCACGTCGGCCACCGTCATCGGTGTGCCGTCCCAGAACGTGACGTCGTCTCGCAGGGTGATCACGAGTGACGTCGGCTGGGTGTACTCCACACTCGACGCGACACCCGGACCGATCGTGAGATCGGGATTCTGACGGAGCAACGACTCACAGGCGATGGCCATGGGGGCGTTGTCGGGATAGTCGAACGCGTAGAGCGGGTCGAGGATCTCGGTTTCGCGATAGACCGCCCAGATCGCCGAGTCGGCCTCGGCCGTCGGAGCCGGGGTGAGAACGGTCTCGGCCGCCGCTGGGGCCGTCGTCGAGGCCGAAGCATCGGCGTCGGAGCCTGACTCGGCCGATTTTCCGCAGGCCGAGAGCGCCATGACGGTCGCCAGCCCGACGGCGGTGGCCGATCGGCGCGTGAGGGTTGTGGACATCGGAAGGCTCCCTGGGTGTTGGTGAGGTTGACGAAGACGGACCGAACGGAGGATCACGACGGCCGCCAGGTCGGGTCGGCCCACCAGCCGCCCATCTCGCGTTCGACCGCGGCGCCGACCTCGAAGACAGAGACGTCGTCGTAGGTGGGGCCGATGATCTGCACGCCCGTGGGCACACCGTTGCCGGCCAACCCACTCGGCACGTTCAGCACCGGGTGGCGACTGGCGATGTTGAAGAGCGGCGTGAGCATGCTCTCGAAGTAGTCATCGAGCTCGACCCCACCGACGGTGAGCTTGTTGTCGACATAGCTCTCACCGGCCAGCCATCCCGAGGAGGCAACCGTTGGCATGACCAGTGCGTCGACCGACTGCATCACCTCGGCGATGGCGAGGTGCACCGCCGTCTCGCCCTCGAGTCCCTCGTAGAAGGTGTGCTCGGCGAGCACCGCGCCGCTGCGCCGAGCGAACTCGGTTGCATAGTCGGTCAGCAAGTCCGCCCGATCCCCCGCCTCGTGCATGATCGAGGCACCGAAGACGGCGCCGAAATGGATCAGTGCTGCGGTCATCCAGACCGATCTCGGCAGATCGATGGTGACCTCTTCGACGATGGCGCCCGCAGAGCGAAGGACGTCGGCGAAGGCTCGGGTGTTGGCTTCGACATCATCGTCGAGCAGCACGTCGCCCACGGTGACGGCGAGGGCGATGCGACGGCCCGCGATCGAGCCGTACTCGAGTGGCAACGTGGGCGGATTGGGGAGGCTCACATGGTCGAGCGGGTGCGCTCCGGCCATCACGTTCTGCAGCAACGCCACATCGGCAACGCTGCGCCCCATCGGCCCGTCATGACAGTAGGTGTCGAGGTTGAACGGCGGCAGCGCCGGCACCCGACCGTAGGGCGGCTTGTAGCCGACGAGTCCGTTGACCGAGGCAGGGATCCGGATCGAACCACCGATGTCGGAACCGGTGGCGAGCACCGAGGTGCCCGACGCCAACGAGGCGCCCGAACCACCGCTGGATCCACCGGGCGACATGTCGGTGTTCCAGGGGTTGCGAGTGACACCCCACAACGTCGATTGTGTGAAGCCGGCGCAACAGAACTCGGGCGTGGTGGTTCGAACGTGAAGCACACCACCGGCGTCGAGCACTCGTTCGATGACCGGGTGACTGACTTCGGCGATCTCGTGCTCGAAGAGCAACGACCCACCCGTGGATGACTCACCCGATATGGGGTGCTCCTCCTTGGCCGCGATGGGCAGACCTTCGAGCGCACGAGGCGTGCCGCCCTTTGCCCACCGATCGGCCGACTCGCGAGCCGCAGCGTAGGCCTGCTCGGTGCGGCGATCCGTCAGGGCGTTGATGGTGAGCTCCACCTCGTCGGCGCGCTCGTACATGGCGTCGAGCAGCTCGACCGGGCTGAGCGAGCCGTCGCGAAAGCGCCCGAGCGCGTCCACTGCGCTGATGAAGATGAGGTCGTCGTTCACGGTTCTCCCCTGGTGGTATCTGGCTGGTTTGGTTCCGGCTTTGGCGCCGGACGAATCGTTCCGATGGCGGCCTCGATGTCGGCACCGGCTTCGAAACACCAGGCGTCGTTCCAGCGATCGGCATGGATCTGGACGCCGACGGGGAGGTCGTTGACGACACCGGTCGGTACGGCGAGTGCCGGCAGCCCGAGCAACGGAGCGGGTTGCACGTAGTGGAGCAGTCGACAGACGTAGTCGATGCCCAGCCTCATGTCGTCACCGCCGACGAACGCCTGCTCGGGCATGACCGGGCCGATGACCACCGGGGTCTCGGCGAACATCGCCGTCCACCGGCGCATCAGTCGCTCTCGTTCGGAGAAGATCGCCGTGTGAGGGATGCGTGCCGGGTCGTAGACCGTGGTGTGGTCCATGAGGACTTCGGCCAGTCGGGGCGTGATCAGCGGACCGAGGGCATCGAGCAGTGCGGGGATGTCCTCGGCCATGATCCGCATCCAGATCTCGAGCACGAGTTCGTTCTCGGGCAGCTCGATGTGTCGAATCTCCCAGCCCGCGTCGGCCAGCGCGTCGGCCGCCCGCTGCACCCCCGTGGCGACGGCCGGGTCCAGCGGACCGTCGATGCCCGCGGTGACCACCCCGGCAACCCGAGCGAGCGGTTCCAGGCGCTCGAAGTCGACATCGACCGAGAACGGGTCGCGGCGATCCGCTCCGTCGAGGAGCGTCGTGGCCAGGCGGACATCGGCCACGGTGCTACCGAGTGCGCCTTCGGTGGACATCAGCTGTCCGCTGAGCGGGCTCTCCGCCGGTTCGAGCGTGGTGAAGCTCGGGACTCGCCCCATGGTCGGCCGGAACCCGACGACACCGCAGCAGAAGGCCGGGCTCCGAAGCGATCCACCGATGTCGTTGCCGAGACCGAGCGGTGACATGCGAGACGCGATGGCCGCCGCTTCACCACCGCTGGAGCCGCCGGGCGATCGCTCGAGGTTCCAGGGGTTGGCGGTGCGACCGCGTAGTGGATTGTCGGTGTCGGCCCGAAGGCCCAGTTCCGGCAGGTTGGTACGAGCGATCGGGATGCCCCCGGCAGCCTTCATCCGCTCCACGATCGGTGCATCGCCGGTGGGGAACTCGTCGACGAAGGCAGCGAGCCCACTGGTGGTGGGCGTTCCGACGAGATCGATGTTCTCCTTGACCGAGAAGGGCACCCCGTGGAGTGGACCGAGGGGAGCGCTCGCATCGGCGGCGTCGGCCGCGGCGAGGGCATCTTCGGCGAGGGTCAAGGTGACCGCATTGATCGACGGATTCCGTCGCTCGATCGTGGACAGGAACGCCTCGATGATCTCGCGACTCGACAACTGACGTGCTCGTACGAGCAACGCCAGGTCGAGCGCAGACAATTCGGTGAGATCGGTCATCGTGGGCCCAGCGGTCGAATGGTTCTGCTGCAACATAAGTCAGTTATGATGTGACGAGCAACACATTCACGACGATTCATGGCGAGGGAACGTGGCGTTCACAGACGCAAAGCGGCGATTACCCCGTCGGCCCGTCACGTCGACGAGGCAGTTGATGCTGGATGCGGCGGTGAACCTGCTGATCCAGTCGCTCGAAGACCGTTCCGACGATGCACTTGCCTGGGCGGTGGCACACGTTCGAGTGACCGACGTGGTTGCCGAAGCCTCGAAGCTCGCAGCTGCCGACCTCGGCCTCGAACCCGACGACTATCTGCCACTGAGCATCGGAGCGCTCTACCAGATCTGGCCGAATCAGGCCGAGTTCCAATCCGCTGTGCTTCTGCACCTCGGCGCGCTCGGCTCCACCGTCGTTCCCTCGGTCGAGGACACGCAGGATCTGATCGACCGGGGAATCCGAGGTTCGGAACTCCTGCACCTCACGGTCCGACAGGCTTGGGAGCACACGCGGGCCGACCCGATCTTCCGAGCGACGCTCGTGGCCTACCCGAGAATCGGCAACGACGACATTCGCTCGATCGTGGCCGGCGGCTACGAGCAGTTCATCCTTGCGGTCTCCGAAGCTTGGCAACTGACCCTGGAGGCCGCAGGCCGACGTGTCACTCCGCCACACACCGAAGAGCACCTCGCCCGTTCGGTCGCCGCGCTGATCGAAGGCTTTGCCCTCCAATGGTTGGCCGACCCGACGGTGCTGGACGACCCGTTCGGCACGTCCGACTGGGACCTCGTGACTCGCAGCGCGGTTGCGCTCGTCGACGTCCTCACCGAGCCGATCCCGAATGACTGAAGACCGGACTCGACCACCCGACACCGAACCAGCTTCCTGGAAGAGCAACCGATGAACGACACCCGAGACAGCCGGCCCGAGCCGTCCCTTCGCTTCTCATTCGAAGCCCGCGTCGACGTCGACCCGATGATCCAGATCGCCCACCGTCTGTCGGAAGACGCACTGTTCTTTCCCATCACGGGCGGCACGGTCACCGGCGATCTGACGGGAACCGTGATCGCCGGAGGAGGCGACTGGGCAACGGATCGGGGCGGCGTCACCGAGCTCGAGGCCCGCTATCTGATCCGTGCCGACGATGGTGGCGTCATCGACGTCGTCAACCGCGGCTACCACCACGCCGCTCCGGAGGTGATGGACCGCCTCGATGCCGGTGAAGACGTGCCGGAGTCCGAGTACTACTACCGCACGTCGCCGATGTTTCGCACCGATTCCGCGGCGCACGAATGGCTCACCCGAACGGTCTTCGTCGGCATGGCACGTTCCGAGGGACACCAGGTGTGTATTCGGTTCTTCGCAGTGGAGTGAAGATGACGCCGAACATCGGCGCCATCATCCACCGGGGAGATGCTGTGCCACTCGGCGCACGAGCCGCCGCCCCCAGTGCACCTTCGCCTCGCCGATGCCGGCAAGAACCTCCATGATCTCCTCGATCCCCTCGGCGGTGAGGAGGACCGACGCATCGGGTGTTCGAGCGATCTTCCACAGATCGGCAACCGGGAGGTCGGCGACGCCTGATGCCAGGTCGGCCGCCGAATGCATCTCGTACGCCGCGTCTTCGAAGCGCTCGCCGTCGTGCTCGAGCCGACCGAACGCTGCAGGTAGTACGCATCCGAGCCGGTCGGAATCGAGCCAGGCAGCTTGTCGTTCACGGCAGAAGCCTGGACCCCACGGGCGAGCCGCTCGCTCGTGTCGGCGTTCGTGAAGGCGCTCAGAGCACCCGCATCGGCATGACGCGAGGGCCGCGAACCTGACCGACCGACCAGCTGGTGTCGCCGGCCAGTTCGAAGTCGGGGAACCGGTTCAGGAACTCCTGGATGGCCACCTTCATCTCGAGGCGAGCGAGGTTGGAGCCCAGGCACCGGTGGATGCCGAGACCGAACGCACCGTGCCGATTCTGCTCTCGGTCGATCACGAACTCGTCGGCCCGATCGAACTGCTCCGGATCACGGTTTGCCGCCGGGAACGGCAGCAGCACCCAATCGTCCTTCTTCATCGGGCAGCCGTGGAAGTCGGTGTCTTCGGCGACGAGACGAGCCATGGTGACCGGTGCGTAGAAGCGCAGGAACTCTTCGAGCGCGAAGTCGAACTGCTCGGGGTTGTTGCGCAGGTACTCGCGGTGCTCGGGATGCTGGGCGAGATGCCACAGCGATGAGCCGATGGCCGACCACGTGGTGTCGATACCGGCGACGAGAAGCAGGATGATCGTGCCACGGACGTGGTCGGGAGCGAGCTTGTTGCCACCGAGTTCGATGTCGAGCAGGTAGCTGATCAGGTCGTCTCGGGGATCATCGACGTGCTCCTGGATGATGCGATCGAGATAGGCATCGAGTGGACGATCTTCGTCGCCTCGCTCGCGTGGATCTTGGTTGATCGTCTCGAGCACCTGGTGCACGACATCACGGAAGAAGTCATCGTCTTCGGGCGGGAGGCCGAGCATGCGGCCGATCACCGCAACGGGGATGTGCTGGGCGTACTGGATCGCTCCGTCGATGATCGTGGTGCCGGGCTCGATGTCGCCCATTTCATCGAGCAGGTTGTGGCAGAGCAGCCGGATCTCGTCTTCCCAATCGGCGATCTTCTTCGGCGAGAAGGCCGGCAACAGCATGCGGCGAGCCTCCTTGTGGAAGGGCGGATCACTGGTGATCGGAGGGGCGACGCCGATCGGCGCCGGCAGAGCGAGATCGCCGGGTCGGGTGTGACTGACCACCACGGAACGACTCGTGAAGCGCGTGGTGTCGTAGGCGACCTCGTCGACGGTCTCGTGCGTGAGCGGAGCCCACATGCCGCCGTAGCGATCACTGTGGGCGACAGGGCATCCACCCTCTCGGAGCTCGGCCCAGATCTCGGGGGCCACGGGGTTGTACTCGGGCCGCGCATGGTCGAAATCGGTGGCCCAGTCGGTGACCGGGCCGTAGTCCTCGGCCCGGTACGGGGTGCGTTCCCACCCGTCGGTGCCCTCTGGTGAGTCACCGAGAATCGGCAGTGGGCGGGCGGCAGCAGCCTCCGGCTTGCTCGCGTTCGTCCCGGCTTCTGGCATCGTGTCAGTCATGTATCCCCTTACAGCGTATGGCGGAGAGTAGAACGGATTCCGGGGTCCCGCAAGAGCACCCAGGCCAAAGAGCCGTTCGACCTACACCGGTCGGAACGCAACAAACTCATGCCGCGGGCAGGTTTCATGACGAGTGCCGACGGGTAGGTCCACCGCCGCTGCGGTGCCAGCACCGCGGATCTGACGAATGGAGACCATGATGGCAACGACCAACAGCAGTGGAATCGCCGGTATCTCGACGGGAGGGGTGATCGTTCTCGTCGGCCTCGCACTTTGGCTCCTCGCCGGGTGGACCTTCTTCGGCATCGTGCTGATCCTGGTCGGTCTGGTCGCCTTCGGCGGTTTCGCCCGCGGCCGCTGGTACTGAGTCGTGGCGGCGCATCTGGCAGCTCACCAGCTCGCCCTGACGATCGAGCCAGACACCGCACGACTCGGCGAGCTGCGTGGCGAACTGCGCCGATGGCTCACCGAACATGGACAGGAATCGTCGGACTGGGGGCTCATCGCCACCGAGTTGTGCACCAACTCCATGGCGGTGACCGTGGAGCCGATTCATCTCACCATGTCGCTCGGCGAGACCGAGGCGGTGCTCGAAGTCACCGACGATGGACCCGGTTTCGAGCTCAGCGTCCTCAACCCCGGGGTCACCTCATCGCGCCGGCGGGGCCTGTGGATCGTCGAACAACTCACCGATCGTCTCGAGGTCGTGGTTCGCGGGGGGACGACGACGGTCATCGCCGCGAGAGCCATCACCTCGGCCGAGCAACCCGACGACTGAACGCCCTCGCATCACCCAGACCGCATCACGCAGACCGCCACGAACGCCGACCGCTCGAGATCGCGTCGCGACCCTCGCGTACGGGCCTTCGCCATCTCGGCGTGATCCCGGTCGACCTTCGGCATTCGTCGGGTACACGCAAACGCCCGTCATCGGTGCTGATGCTGGGAGTCCGCCTCTCGGACCGGCATTGCCCCCGGCGATCGGGCGCGATCGGGCCCTCGATGGGTCGGCGGTGGTGCCGAACTGCGTCGCTCCTCCGGTCGCCGAGCGGCGATGCCCTCACCCGGCCCAGGACTCGACCCCCGATCGGGGAGTGCCGAGCGGCGGTCACGCAACAACGCTCGGCGGTCGTGCACCGCCATGGACGGCGGCGTTGCCGTCGCGATCGGCATGTCCTGGAGTTCGCCATAGATCGTCCGGGCGAGGACAGCCTGAACTCGATACTGGCCGGGGACGAATTCGACCGTCGAACCGCCGAAGCCATCGGGGGTGATCCAACAGCGAACGTCGGTCGGCCCCTCCCGTGTCAGCACCGTCAGCACGTCTCGTGAGGTCATGGCTCGCCCGGCGATGTGACCGCCCGTCGTCGATGGGTTGCGCAACAGACCCTGTTCGGCGCCGACGTGGAACCGCAGTTCCCGTGCGAACCGTCGGGCTCGGCGGCGCTCGTCGCCGAAGTCACGGCGCCGGATACGACGCGCCGCAGCGGCAAGGAAGGAGAGCTGGGCAACGAGGACGACGGCCGCAACGTCGACATGGCGTCCGATCGGACCATCGATCACTCGCAGCCGACTCATCACATAGACGACCAGGCCGGCGATCGCGGCCACACCCAGGCCGACCAGCAACCCGGGCAAGGGCGGTGTGGTGCGCTCATCGCCCGAGCGCCCCTTCGGCGTGACCTGGAAGGCGGCGTGCTTGCCGAAGAGCAACTGGCGAACGGCGTGCACGCTCATCGGCAGGCGAAGGACCTCGAACAGCAGTGCGGGCATCGGTCGATGCCGCCCATTCCCCAGCTGTATCTGGGCGATGGTGGTCACGGCAAGGAGACCGAGGTTGGCGAGCAGGAATGGCACCATGTCGGCTTCCACCGGCATCGCTCCGGTCAGCACGACGGCGACCGCGAGCAACAGGTACCCGATGGTACGCAGACCGTCGAACCAGCCATTGAGCGAGGCGGTATACGCCAGGCGTTGCGTGATCGTGAGCCCCCGACCGCGCCAGGGGTTCTCCCGGCTGCGGAGGATCTGCATCGCTCCGGTCGCCCAGCGCAGTCGTTGCACCAGGTACTCCCGATACGAAGCCGGGGCCAGACCTCGGGCGAGGACCTCGTCATGGAAGACCGTCTGCCAGCCCGACCGATGGAGCTTCATGGTCGTCAGGAGATCTTCGGTCACCGACTCGGTGGCGGCACCACCGATCGAACGGATGGCATCGCCGCGGACCACCGCCGAGGTGCCACACCAGAAGGCAGCCTTCCAGCGATTCTTCCCCGGCTGGATCACTCGGTAGAAGAGCGCCTCTTCGCAGTAGTCGCCGACGTGCTCGAACGAGTCGCGGTTGTAGAAGTCCTGCGGAGTCTGGACGAGGGCCACCTTCGGATCATCGAAGTAGCCGAGCGTGTGCCGAAGGAAGTTCGTGGTCGGAATGTGATCGGCATCCAACACGGCGAAGAGATCGGCGTCGATGACCGCAAAGGCGTTGTTGAGATTCCCGGCCTTGGCGTGCGAACGGTCGGCTCGGGTGAGATAGCGAGCACCGAGCTGCTCGGCCATCGCCGCGACCCACGGTCGATCACCATCGTCGAGCACCCAGGTCTCGTGGGCGGGCTGCAGCGCCACGGCGGCAGCGACGGTCGGCAGCAGGACGTTCTCGTCCTCGTTGTAGGTCGCGATACACACCGCAATCCGCAACGGCGTCTCATCCCGCGGCGCGACCGTCACCAGCGACTCGGTGTCCCACACCGACAGGACGAACAGTGCGAAGCCGACGCCGGCGTGGACCTCGAGCGCATAGAAGAACAGTTGCAGCGGCGCGTCGAACGACAGGGTGGTCACTCGCCAGATGAGGTATGCGATCGTGCCAAGGACTCCAGCGACGGCAAGAGGCCGACGCTGGGCCCTGAGCAGGGAAGAACTGCTCACTTCCTCATCAACGGCACGAAGTGCGCATTCATGAGCGGCGGCGCTCGATCTCTGGTGGCGACCGGGCGTCGGGTGCTCAAGCAGACCCGCGAGGTGCCGATAGCTACCCCAGCCGGGGCGACGGCATTCAGGGAGATCCACTTCACCATGCCACTGACCTCACCATGCCACTGACCAAGGAGAGCCTGCGCAACACCGCCGCCGCCGCGCTCGTCATTCCCGGCGTTGCCGTCGCTGCATGGTTCGCCTACGGACCGCCCGTCGACGAGGTGATCGTCGTCCCCCCCGTCCTCACGGTTCCTGCCAAGGAAACGCCGGTCGCAGAGACGCCACCCGAAGCGAAGCCGGTCGAGGCGGCATCGGATGTGCCCGTGGCCGAGAGCACCCCGACCGAAGGGATCATCGATCGTCTCGGCAGCGGTGAGGTCGATTTCTTCGGCGTGATGACGACGCATGGCTCAGACGAAGAACTGGATGCCTTCGAGACAACCGTGGGGCAGGCGCCGGACGTGCTCCAGATCTCGATCGGGTGGGAACTCGATCGCTACGACCCGAGTCTCATCGAACGCCTGACCGATCGCGGAGCGCTTCCCTCGATCGCCTGGGAACCGTGGGACTACCGCCCCGACATCTGGATTCAGCCCAAGTACTCGCTCCCGAACATCCTCGACGGCGACTTCGATGACTACATCGACGAGTGGGCTCGTGGTCTGGCCTCGAGCGAGCAGCCCGTGCTCCTCCGCCTCGCCCACGAGGCGAACGGCGACTGGTACCCATGGTCGGAGCAACGCAACGGCAACAGCCCAGGCGAGTACGTCGAGGTGTGGCGCTACGTGCACCAACGCTTCGACGATGCCGGTGCCGACAACGTCATCTGGGTCTGGGCTCCGAACGTGAATCCGTTCGGCAGCTGGCCGATGGCCGGTGTCTACCCGGGCGACGACTACGTCGACTTGGTCGGCTTGGTCGGCTACTGGGGCCACTTCGGCGAGACGCCCGAGTCCGTCGGGAGCTTCGATTCGGTGTTCGGGTCGAGCATCGAGGAGATCCGAACGTTGACGCAAAAACCCATCTACATCTCCGAGACGGCGGCTTCCAACGAGGGCGGTTTCAAAGCGGCCTGGGTCGACGAGTTCTTGACGACCATCGCCGAGCGTCGAGACGTCGTCGGATTCGTGTGGTTCGAGGCGGTCAAGGAGGACGATTGGCGAGTCGACTCCTCCCCCGATGCGCTCGAGAGCTTCCTCGACGGGCTGGACCAGCCGGCGTTCCGTCGCTGACGAACGTCTCTCAGCCAGCTCGCCGCGCCGCGATCTCGGCAAGCTCGGCGTAGCTGAGCTCGCCCATGAACAACCCGTGAAGCGCCCGGCCGAATGGTCGGCGGGGCCAGCGCTCGTCATCGACCAGATGCACCTCGCTCGTGATCGTGCCGTCGGCGGCGAAGTCGTAGGTTCGATAGCCGGGAGGAAGCCAGGTTCGATCGTCCAAGGAGAAGTTGTTCTTCAGCGACGGGGCAACGAACACCGGCCGCCCGACGAGCTCGTACTCCGCGGGGATGTGCGTGTGGCCGCCACCGAGACCGCGAACGTTCGCCAGATTTGCGAGCAGTGCCCGCCACTCTGCGGCGTAGGCCTCGTCGTGAGACAGCGGTACCGGCACGTCTGGTGGGTGGTGGAGCCAGATGAACACGTGGTCGGCGCTGGTGTTCTCGCAGACCGAGCGGATCCACGAGGCCTCGCGCGACCCCAGGGCTCCGTTGGTGTGCAGCCGTTCCTCTCCTGGCGGGTCGACGTGGCGGCCGTGCTCGTCTGGTTGCATCATCCCCGCATTGGAATCGACGAACAGGAACGCCCAGTTGTCGATCTCGATCACCCGAGAGGTGCTCACGCCCGGTCGTCCGATACCGGTACTGAATGCGAAGTCGAAGTCGTGGTTGCCGGGGCAGGCATTGACGGGCGCCTGGAACCGAGCGAACGCGTTGGCTGCCTTCCGGTATTGGGCCGCCCGCCCGTGATCGGCCACATCACCGGTGACGACCACGAGGTCGAGATGTGCGTGATCACCCAGGTGGTCGACGACCGCATCGAAGGCGAGATCGGTGTCGTAGGCGTGTCCTCCTTCGGGCTCCGCTCCTTCTTCGAGAAAGTGGGTGTCGGACAGCTGAGCGATTCGGATGCCACCGGTCATGCCACACTGTCGCACACACCGCCCCGAGATGGGGCACGAGTGGGTGCGGAGCGTTGGTGCGCCGCGTGGGTGCGACGAGGGACCGGCGAAGGAGCCGTCGACGGACGCCGACCCGATGGGATCGCTCCCGGAACCTGGCTGGAGGGGAGGCGAGGTCCGAGGCGGCAGGACCACCGACGCAGACCCCTCGATTGAGCCCTTCGTCACGGCTCGGCAGCCCGGCGCACGCGTAGGCTGCCACCGTGTCGGACAAGCGAACGCGCTCGCAGCCCAACCGAAAGCAGGTCGGACTCGCCCTCGCCGTGATCGCCTTCGTGATCCCCTTCGTCGTCGAGTTCGACGGGCTCTCCGAACCTGGGCACCGTCTCTTCGCCATCTTCGCGGCCTCGGTCATCCTGTGGATCACCGAGGCCATCCCGCTGCATGCAACTGCCGTGTTCGTGATCGGCTCGGAGATCCTGCTGATCAGCGATGAGGCGATCATGAACGTCGACGGCTTCGATGGATTCGAGGCCCCGCCGTACGCGTCGTTCTACAGCGCCCTCGCCCACCCGGTGCTCATGCTGTTCCTCGGTGGCTTCTTCCTTGCCATCGGAGCCTCGAAGTTCGCACTCGATCGCAACCTCGCCCGAATCCTGCTACGCCCCTTCGGCACCGGGTCCACGGCCATCCTTGCCGGGCTCATGACCATCACGGCCCTGTTGTCGATGTTCATGTCGAACACCGCAACCACGGCGGCCATGTTCTCGTTGGTCATCCCCGTCATCGCCTCGCTCGATGCCGACGATCCGCTGCGCAAGGGTGTCGCGCTCGGCATTCCGCTCGCCGCCAATGTCGGCGGAATCGGCACGCCGGTCGGCACACCACCCAACGCCATCGCCCTTGGCTATCTCGCCGACGTCGGCATCTCGATCAGCTTCCTCGACTGGATGCTGCTGGCCATCCCGCTGGTCGCCGTCTTGTTGGTGCTGTCGTGGTTCGTGCTGATTCGGCTGTACCGACCGTCGTCCGACGAGCTCCACCTCGAGTTCGAGAGTACGTTCGATCGCTCCCGAGGCGGCCGGCTGTTCTACGCCGTGTTCGCGATCACGGTCGCTCTCTGGATGACCGAACCGATCCACGGCGTCCCGTCGACCATCGTCGGCTTCTTCCCCGTGGTCATGCTCCTGGCCACCGGGGTCTTCGGCGTCGACGATCTGAAGTCGGTCCAATGGCATGTGCTCTGGCTCGTCGGGGGTGGCATCGCCCTGGGCGCCGGCGTTGCCGCCACCGGATTCGACACCTGGCTCGTCGGCCTGGTCGACTGGAGTTCGCTCGCTCCTCTGGTGCTCATCATCGCCATTGCCGCCTTCGCACTCGGCCTGAGCACGGTGATCTCGAACTCGGCCACCGCCAACCTCCTGATCCCGATCGGTGTGTCCCTCGCCTTCTCGGCCGGCGTCGACATCGACCCGGCGTTGGCCGGCATCGTGATCGCTCTCGCCTGCTCGCTCGCCATGGCGCTCCCGATCAGCACGCCACCGAACGCAGTCGCCTACGCCACCGGGTTCATCGAGACGAAAGATCTCGCGATCGTCGGGCTCGTCGTCGGCCTCATCGGGACGGTGCTGCTCGTGTTCGTTGCCCCACCGATGTGGGATGCGCTCGGCCTCCTTCCATGACCACCATCGAGCCCAGCAACGAACCCCGCTACGCGATCGTGGTGGTGGGGCGAGACCAGGTCCGGCTCGATGAGCTCCGTTCCGCGCTCGTCGACCTGACCGACGGCGAGTTCGAAGTGCGCTTGGCTGATTCCGCCGAATCGGCACGAGCCCTGTTCGGCACGCTCGAACGGGAATCGGTTCGCATCCCGCTCGTCTTCGTCGAAGACGAACTGCCCGACATGACCGGCACCGCCTTCGTGGTCGAGTTGCACGAGGGTGAGCAGCTCCACGCCTCCCGCAAGGTCTTGTTGACCCGCCGCCCATCCCTGCGGAATGTCGACATCGCGCTGCGCCACGGGGCGCTGCACGGCATGCTCACCGAACCGTGGACCGATGACGGACTCGAACGCCAGGTTCGCTCCCACCTGGCGCGCTGGTTCATCGACAACGAAGCCGGCATGGTCGATCGGCTGGGCGATCTCGTTTCCGACGCCGCCCTGCAGCGAGCCGAGCAATCGAGCGAGCAGTTCCGTCTCATCGAGTCACTCGAGGAGACGGGGTCGAGCCAGCACTTCCTGCTCGACAACTTCGACGCCGACGAATCGCTGCACGACGTTCTGGTCCAGGCCATCGATCGCTCCCTCGGCCATCCGCCTCGCCTCGTACTCGCCGCGGGCGCCGTCCTGATCGAAGAAGGCGAAGATGTCGGAGGGGTGTACGTGATCCTCGACGGCACGGTGCAGCTCACGCACCAGAGCGACATCGGCAACATCGTCGTGCACGACCGGAGCTTCGGGAGCATCATCGGCCTGCTCTCTCTGGCTCAGCGACGACGTGCCTTCCTCAGTTGCCGTGCGGTCACGCAAGTGGTGGCCATCCCACTCACCATGCACCAGCTGAGCCTCGCCTTCGCTCGCGAACCGTCCCTCGCCGCCCTCCTCACCCGAACGTTGGTCGACTCGCTCGCCGAGCGCCTACGGGATTCCGGCGAGTTGCAGATCGAGATCGCCGAACTGAATGCGCGCATACAGACCGAACGTGACCAGCTCGCCCGTGCGCTGGAAGAACTGAGCGCTGCCCAGGCGCAACTCGTCGAGTCGGCACGGATGGCGACGCTCGGTGAGCTGTCGGCCGGCATCGCCCACGAACTGAACAATCCCGTCGCTGCCGTTTCACGCTCGGCCGACCAGCTCGGCGTCGACGTCGCCCAACTCGTCGACGACGTCGCCGACGCCGAACTCACTGCGGCCTACGCGAGCGGCCGGGCCGGAGGCGACCCCCGGTCGACCGCCGAGCACCGGCAGCTTCGACGAACGATGACCGAAGCGGTCGGCGATCGCCGCCTGGCAGAACGTCTGCTCGCCGCCGGTATCGACGATCCGACCGAGGCACGAGCCTTTCTCACCGCTGCCCCGTCGCCGGCGCAGCTCGACCAGCGAATCGATCGGTTGGCCAGGCTCAATCGGATCGGCCATACCGTCCGCAACGTCGAGGCCGCGTCCGAGCGGATCGCCTCGCTCGTCGCCAGTCTTCGAGCGTACGTTCGCGGGGCGCCCACCGATGGCACACGCCGCGACGCCGTCGATCTGGCGCAGGTGGCCGAGGACACGCTCTCCCTGATGGGTCATCGGCTCGGAGGAATCGAGGTCGAGCGCGACTACGTCGACCACCCCGTGGTGATCGGCGATGCAGGCGAACTCCAACAGGTCGTGACCAACCTCGTTGCGAATGCAGTCGAAGCCATGGACGGCAGCGGGCACCTTCGCATCAGCGTGACCGCCGGCGGCCCCAAGGCGTCGCTGCGCGTCACCGACAGCGGCCCGGGACTTTCGGGCGACGCCATCCACCGACTGTTCGAACCGAAATTCACGACCAAGAATGGTCGGGTGAGTTTCGGGCTCGGACTCGGGCTCTCGATCAGCCACCAGCTGGTAGAGAACCACGGAGGCACCATCTCGGTGGTCTCCGAGCCTGGCAACACGACGTTCAGCGTCGACCTGCCGCTCGCGAGCACCGAGCGAACGACCATCGGCGAGACCAACGCTGGGAAGGACCACGACCATGCATGAGCTCACCGTGTTGGTGATCGAAGACGAAGACGATGTGCGAGACGCCTTGCTCCGAGATCTCGAACCGTTCGCCGACGTCGTCAGGATCGAGGCTGCTGCCAGCGTCGACGACGCCCGCGAGGCGGTCTCCGAGATCGATGCCGACGGGGACCAGCTGGGCCTCGTTCTCGCCGACCATCGACTCCCGGGCGAGACCGGCGTCGACTACCTCGTCGAGCTCACCGGGCACCGCAAGGGCACCCGCACTCGCAAGGTGTTGGTCACCGGTCAGGCGGATCAAGACGACACCATTCGCGCCGTCAACGAGGCCGGACTCGATCACTACATCGCCAAACCGTGGGATCGGTCCGATCTTCTCGACGTCGTTCGCGACCAGCTCACCGACTTCGTCTTGGCGTCCGACCTTCCGCTCCTGCGGTACGTGAAGCATCTCGACAGTGCTCGGTTGCTCGACGCCTATGCGAAGCGCGGCGTCTGACCCTCGTTCGCCACCGGCCCGCGAGCGCCGACCCCGAGATCCCAGGCTGATGCAGGAACAGGGGAAGTGCTACCTTCTCGCCGACGTCGAGCAAGGAGTCCTGCATGACCGGGAGCACAGCATCAGCCCAGACCTTTGTCGCCGATGAGGCCGCCATCGCATCGATGACATCATCGCGACCGGCGAGCCACGGTTCGATCCGGTCCTATGACTGGATCGCCCATCACAACGATCAACGGGCGTCGAAGGAGGCCATCCGCGATCTGGGTACCGACCGCAGCTTCTCGTACGGCGACCTCCACCGACGGGTCGATGCCATGGCGTGCCACCTCACCTCGCTCGGCATCGGGCGTGGCGATCGCGTGGCGGTGCTCGCCCACAACGGTGTCGAGTACTTCGACATCCAGTTCGCCTGCGCACGGATCGGCTCGATCTGTGTGCTGCTCAACTGGCGCCTCACGGTCCCCGAGCTCGAGTACATCCTCAACGACAGCTCCCCGAAGTTGCTGATCCACGACATCGAGTTCGCCGAATCGGCCGCCGAGCTCCAGCGGCGATGCTCGATCGCCCATCTGCTCACCATCGATGGCGGGGCCGACACCAGCGACTATGAGCAGGCGCTCGCCTCCTTCGACGGCGAGGCGGCGGTTCGGGCCGATCTCACCCACGACGATGTGATCACGATCATGTACACCTCGGGGACCACCGGACTTCCCAAGGGCGCCATGATCACCCACGGGATGAACTTCTGGAACTGCGTCAATCTCGGCATTCCCGGCGGCATCGGTCTCGACACCGTGCATCTCAACATTCTCCCGCTCTTCCACACCGGCGGCCTGAACTGCTACAGCAACCCGGTCCTCCACGCCGGTGGCACCGTCGTGATCCTCAGGGCGTTCGACCCCGGTGAGACACTCCGCGTGATCGGCGATCCCGAGCAGGGCATCACCCACTTCTTCGGTGTTCCGGCGCCGTATCAGTTCATGATGCAGCACCCCGACTTCGAAGACACCGACCTCTCTCGACTCCGGGCCGCCGGCGTCGGCGGGGCTCCGTGCGCGCTCACCATCCTCGAGCGCTGGGCCGAGCGTGGGGTGTCGCTGATCCAGGGTTTCGGGATGACCGAGACCAGCCCGGCGTGCATCTTCCTCGATCCGGCCGACGCCATGCGGAAACTCGGCTCGACCGGCAAGGCCCTGCTGCACACCGAGCACCGAGTCGTCAACGACGATGGCGAGGACTGCGCGCCCGACGAAGTCGGTGAGCTCTGGGTCGCCGGCCCCCACATCACCCCCGGCTACTGGAACAAGCCAGAAGCCACCGCCAACGCGTTCGAGGGTCGCTGGTTGAAGACCGGCGACGCCGCCCGCATCGACGACGAGGGTTTCGTGTTCATCGTCGACCGCTGGAAGGACATGTACATCTCGGGAGGCGAGAACGTGTACCCGGCCGAGGTCGAGAACGTGCTCTACCAGCTGCCCGAAGTGGCCGAGGCAGCCATCATCGGCGTGCCGAACGAGAAGTGGGGCGAGGTCGGCCTGGCCGTGATCGTGCTCAAGCCGGGGGCCACACTCGATCGGGCAACCGTGGTCGAGCACTGCGTG
This sequence comes from uncultured Acidimicrobiales bacterium, assembly GCA_963698395.1. Taxonomy (GTDB): domain Bacteria; phylum Actinomycetota; class Acidimicrobiia; order Acidimicrobiales; family SZUA-35; genus JBBQUN01. The sequence continues at coordinate 249,432 of CAVOQQ010000001.1, read as the reverse complement.
GCACGGCTCGCCAAGTTCAAGGTGCCGAACGACATCGCCATCATCGAACAGCTTCCACGCAACGCCACCGGCAAGGTGCTCAAGCGCGAGCTGCGTAGCCAGTTCGTCGACAGCGACGCCCCCAAGATCTCCTGAGCCACCGGCGTTGCCCTACCGGAATCGTCGGCTCCCGAGCCCATCTCGGTGAACCATCGGCGCTGAAGCCCAAAATCGGGCTCCACGGCCGACAGTTCGCAAGAATGGGCTCGACAGCCGACGGTTGGGGCTTGGGGATCCAGCGCTGCCGTCACGCCGGCGGCCACTCGGCGCAGGGCCGGCTGCTCGTCTCGGCGACATCGAGGCACCGATCGAGTGATCGCCGGCATCGAGGCCCCGGGAACCGCGCACTAGGGTCGACGACCATGGCTACATCGAACGTTGGACCGGTCGAGTTCTGGACATCGGGGGTCGGCATGCCGCACTCGGCGGTGCGCCAGGCACGGCGGGCCGAAGACGAGGGCTGGGACGGCATCGGCCTCGTCGACTCGCAGAACCTCGCCGGCGACCCGTTCATCGAACTGGCGCTCGCGGCCCATGCCACCACGACGATCCGCCTGGCAACGGCGGTCACCAATCCCATCACTCGCCACCCTGCCGCCATGGCGACCGCGATCGCCACGGTGCAGGCCGAATCCGATGGGCGTGCCGTGCTCGGGATCGGCCGAGGCGACTCGGCCCTCGCTCACCTCGGTCTTGCGCCGGCACCGGTGCCGCGCTTCGAGCACTATCTCGCTCGTCTCCAGGGCTATCTTCGCGGCGACGACGTCCCCTTCGACATCGAGCTCGACGGCTCCGGCAGTGTGAAGGCAGCCGACACACTGCACCTGGCGGGCGGGCCGACGACCAGTCGGCTGCGATGGTTGCGAAACGACGCCGTGAAGGTCCCGGTCGATGTCGCCGCATCCGGCCCGAAGGTGATCGCCGCTGCTGCCCGCCAGGCCGAGCGGATCACGTTCGCCGTCGGAGCCGATGCCGAGCGGATCAACTGGGCGATCGACGTCGCACGACGAGCAGCGCAAGAGGCCGGACGAGACCCGCAGACCCTCTCCTTCGGCGCCTACGTCCCGGTCTTCGTCCACCCGGATCAGGCGATTGCTCGCACCAGCATCTCGGGCGTCGTCGCCAGCTTCGCCCGGTTCTCGGTCATGCATGGCTCGGTGAACGGGCCGGTCAGCGACACCGAACGTGAGAGCCTGGAAGCCGTCCACACCAACTACGACATGGGCAGCCACTTCACGCAGGGTTCACCGCAGTCGGCATTCCTCACCGACGACGTGATCGATCGCTTCGGGATCGCGGGTCCGGCCGGGCTGTGTATCGAGCGGCTCGGCGAGCTGATCGAGCTGGGCTTGCAGAAGGTTTTCGTGATGGGCGTCGGTGCCGGCACCGACCACGACGAGACGAATGCCGCTCGCCGACGGCTCACCACCGAGGTGTTCCCGGCGCTGCGTTGAGCCGCGACGACCGCGCGGTGTCGATGGCGCCTCGACGGATCGTGAACGATCCGGCTCGACGCGATTAGGGTGCGGCCATGGAACGACGTCAACTGGGAACGCTCGAGGTCTCGGTCGTCGGCCTCGGCTGCAACAACTTCGGCATGGCCATCGACGCCGACCGGACTCGTGAAGTGGTCGATACGGCCATCGAGTCGGGCATCAACTACTTCGACACCGCCGAGTCCTACGGCGGCGGCGAATCCGAGACCTTCCTCGGTCAGGCCCTTGCCGGTCGCCGTGACACGGTGTTGATCGCCTCCAAGTGGGGACACACCTCGAACCTGCCCGAGGGCGAGCGCAACGCCTCCCCCGAGCGGATCCGCTCGTCGCTCGAAGCCAGCCTCCGCCGGCTCGGAACCGATTACATCGACCACTACCAACTCCACCGACCCGACCCGCTGACCCCGGTGGCCGAGACGCTCGGCACCCTCGCCGAGCTGAAGGCCGAGGGCAAGATCCGAGAAATCGGCTGCACGGCGTTCAGCGCCGATCAGCTCGACGAGGTCTACACCGTCGCCGAGTCGACTGGCCTCGCCCCCTACCCGAGCGTGCAGAACCACTACAGCCTGCTCACCCGCGATCCCGAGACCGACGGCGTGCTCGATGCCTGCCGCCGCCACGGCATCGCCTTCGTCCCGTTCTTTCCGCTCGAGTCCGGTCTGCTGACAGGCAAGTACCGCCAGGGCGAGCCGAGGCCCGAGGGATCACGGCTGGCTCGCTGGGGCGACCGCTCCGCCAACTTCATCGACGACGACAAGCTGGCCACGGTTGCTCGGCTCACCGAGTTCGCCGAGTCCAAGGGACACACGATGCTCGACCTGGCGTTCTCGTGGCTGGTGACCAACCCCACCATCGCCAGCGTCATCGCCGGGGCCACGTCGCCCGAGCAGGTCAGCGCCAACGTCGCCGCCGCCAGTTGGCGGCTCGACGCCGCCGAGCTGGCCGCCGTCGATCAGATCCTCGGCTGAGGCAGACCGCGAGGCGCCTCACCGTCGAGCACACCAACGAGAGGAATCATCAGATGGCCGAACTCGAACTCATGGACCGTGGGTATGCCACCATCATGCGGCGCATCGTCGCCACCGGAGAGGCGCCGCACTACACCGAGCTGGCCGGCGAACTCGGCATCCCGATCGACGAGGCGAACGACCTGATCCATGATCTGGTCGCCGTCACGCCCGGTTGGACCCATCCCGGTACCGACTACCTCGCCTCGTTCCCGCCGTTCAATCTCCAGCCGACACAGTACCGAGTCACGATCGACGGAGAGCAACGCTGGTACGCCCAGTGCGGGTTCGAGGCGATGGCGATCCGCTGGCTCGTCCCCGGGCGCTCGGTGCGGGTTGACGCCCCCTGTCTGTGCTGCGGCGACCCGATCTCGGTGACGCTCCGAGACGAAGATGTCCAGATCGTCGATCCGCCAGAAGCCGTGGGCTACACCGCCTCGCCGGTTGGGGGTGATGCGGCCAGTCGGCCGTTCAGGTGAGCGAACATGAACCTCTTCCGGTCGGAAGAACACGCTCGCCGCTGGGTCGGATTCGACGAGGCAATGGCATCGAGTCTGCTGCCCGTCGCCGAATGGGCCTCCATCTTCTCCAATCCGATCTTCCGCGAACGCGGACGCAACGACTACCTCTCGTGGCTGCAGTCCGATGACGGTGTCGCGGCCTTTGGCGCGCTGCGATCTCGCCTTCCCCAGCCCACCGAGACCTGACCGCCCACACTCAGCCCAGCCTCACTCGGGCTGTCCATACTCAGACCGTCCACACTCGGACTGTCCATACTCAGCCCGTGCTCGCTGACCGTTCGTCAGGCGACGGACTCGACACGATCGGCGGCGCCGTTGCGAACCCGGCCCGAGATCGACATCGGCGGCCGAGCAGGTGACCGCTCGTCGTCGAGGCGGCGAGCCGCGGCTCGCCTCGCCGATGGTCCGTCATCACGCGGCTGCTCGAGACCGGCGAAGAGGCGATCGAAGACGGCCAATCGGTCGAACTGCATGGCAAACGCCAGCGCCCGGTCCGCTCGCCGAGCGCGCTCGGCATCGTCGGAATCGACGATGGCATCGTCGAGCGCTCGGGTGATGTCGGCCGGACAGCCAGGTGCCACGATCGTTGCCGTGTCACCAACGGCCTCGGGAATACCACCCGTCGCCGTCGTGATGACGGGACCGCCGCCGGCCAGCATCTTCTCGACCAGTGCGATACCGAAGGTCTCGATGAACTCCGGCATGGGCTTGCTCGGCAACACGTAGGCCGCACTCCCGGCCATCAGCAACCGCTTCTCATCGTCATCGACGTCGTCGAAGAACACGATTCGATCGCTGCCGTCCGAACGGGCTGCCTGCTCGATCGCGGCGGCCCGCGCGCCCCCGTTGCCGGCGATGACGAGCTGCACGTGGTTGCGAGCTCGAGAGGCGAGATAGCCCTCGATGAGGTCGTCGACGCCTTTCGCAGGCGTGATCCGAGAGAGGAACAACGCATAGGAGCCCGGTTCGAGCCGGCGCCTGCGCAGCGCGCCCTCGATCGTCGGCTGGTCGATACCCACGAACGTGGCACTGTTCACGGCCGGATACGAGATCCCGACTCGGTCACGGCATTGCTCGGCGAACCTCGTGCCCATGGCCGCATCGACCTGCATCGCGGACTCGACGATCAACTCCTTGGTATACGCCGAGACGGCCACGCAACGATCGTGTGCGAGATAGGTCGCAAAGACCGCAGCTGCCGCTCCGTGGCTGCCATCGGCAAGAGCGGAGCGAACCACGTTCGTGATGTCGGAACCGACCGCCTCGGCGATCGTCGTCACGTTCACCGCCAACCCCGTCGCCTTGGCGATCGTGAGTGCTTCCATCGCCGCGCTGGCATGCGGTGTCAGATAGAGCGACAGGCACACCGTCGGGACGCCGTCGGTGAAGAGTTCGACGAGTCGACCGACCATCCCCGCGACATAGCGACCGTCGGGAACCTTGTAGTCGCCGACCGGGTCCGGCCGCTCGACCGTGATCCCCGGGCTGTACGGAAGGACACGGTCGAGTGGTTTGAGCGGGAACGCCCCCAGCACCTCGATCGGCCAGGTGACGATGCGAACGTCGTCGAATCCGCGAACGAGCGCCGCCTCGGCGAGGTTGCGGGCCTCGCCCGAGTGCCCGCAGATCACCGGATCGGCGCGGACCACGATCACGAGGCGTTTCCTCGGTCTTGCCGATTTCGCCGCTTCGTCACGCTCACGGTCACGACCGGTGGGGTTGGCTGGTGTCATGTCCTACTCCTTGCGGTGCCTGGGATGGGGCGAGTCGGTGGGTGACCCGACGGCGAGCTGCTGGGCCGCCGGCCCGGTGTCGAGGTCGAGGGGGGTCGAGTGCCGGTGCCCCACTGTCGAGGTCGGGGAGCAAGGTCGATGACGATCGAGCGAGCGGCCCGTAGCTCGACCCCGGTCAACCAGGTGCGTTCGAGCGCGACGCCATCGACGGTCACGGCGACGACGTACTGCGCCGCCGATCCGGGACCTCTCGGCTCGAACCCCTGCGTGGCGATGACGAGATCGTGATCACCCACGCGGATCCGGCTCTGCTCGAACGCCGGCGCGTTCAGCAGGAACAGGTTCTGCCCCGCCACCGGGAAGAGCCCGAGCGAGGCCATGACATACCACGAGCTCAGCCCGCCGGAATCGTCGTTGCCCGGCAGCCCTCCACGTCCGATGTTGAACTGGGATTGGAGAATCGCATGGACGACCTCGGCCGTGCGGTCGGGTCGCCCGGCGTAGTGGTAGGCCCACGGCGCCTCGATGTCGGGCTCGTTGTTCAATCCTTCGAACCGATCGAGTGCGTAGCCGGATGCCAACTCGTCGCCGAAGGGCGGCAGACCGAGCTGTTTCACCGGCGCTGCACCGAAACCGAAGAAGCGATCGAGCAACTCGACGAATCTGCTCTCGCCTCCGGCGAGCTCGATCCGAGCCGCCATGTCATGGAGCAGCCGGAACGAGTAGTTCCAACGGCCGCCTTCGTAGAAGGTGGAATCGATCAGCAACCCGGTGGTGGCATCGAAGGCGTTCGACCAACGACCGGCGAGCGTGTCGAGCTGTTCGGCGAGAACCGGATCGTCGACGGCTCGTGCCACCTGCGCCGTGCAGTGGTAGCCATACGCGAGGTCGAGCGTGTGACTGATCGGGTGAGCGAGACCCTTGTCGAGGAACTCCTCGCCGTAGCCCCTCCGCAAGTCGGCGGTGAGGTGGACGAGCGCCCACTCCCAATCGATGTCGTCGATCCCGACCGCAGCAGCGTCGGCGAAGAACGTATGGGCGAGGGCGCTCGCCTGCCGGAAGAACCGGTCGGCGCCCCTGGCCATGCGATAGCCGATCGGCAGATTTCCCTCCTCGCTGCTGATCTGGAGCAGTGCGTGCAGGAGACTCGTCGCCCGCTCGGGGGCGACGAGTAGCAGGAGCGGAAGCTGGGTCTTGTAGATGTCCCACATCGTGCAGATGTCGAACACGAAGGGCCCATCGGCCGGCCAGAACGGGCTCTCGCCTTCGGCGAAACACGGCTTGATGAACGAGTGGTAGAGCGCCGTCGAGAAGATGGTCCGCTGCTCGGGCGAGCCACCGACCACCTCGATGGCGCCCAGGGCGTCCAACCACAGTGTGCGGGTCGCAGCCAGCCGATCATCGAACGTCGATGCACTTCGACCTTCGCCCACCTCGACCGGCCGTCCGGCTGCGGCACGATCGGCTCGCAGGTTGGCTTCGGCCTGCTCGACGCCGCGAAGCGAGAAGCCGATCCTGAGTTCGACCGTCGTGCCGGCATCGGCTCGTCCCCGGAACAAGGAACCAAAGGGTCGGAGTGTCGTCTGACGGATCGAGTCGAAGTCGAGGCGACTGCCACCCGACATCAGGCGCCGGTCGTACCAGAGCGACTGACGCCAACCCGGCGTATCGCACTCGATGTGGACGGCGAGTGGAACACCCTCGACGACCACCTCCCCCTGAAGCGCGTTCGTTCCGAGGCTCTGCAGATGGGCGCGCATCGGCACGGTCTCGCCGTGCTCGATCTCGAGACCGCCGTTCGAGAAGTCGATCACCACCCGAGCGTCGGGCGAGGCCGGAAAGGTGTACCGATGTACGGCGCTCTTGGGCCCGACGGTCAGCTCACACCGCACGTTCGAACCGAGCGTTGCCGCGTAGTAGCCCGGTGACGAGACCTCATCGTCGATCAGCCACTTGTCTCCCAAGTCGTCGAGAGGAGCGAGCATGGGGGTGACCCGAAAGTAGTTGTAATACTTACGGATCGCTCCGGTTCCCGATTGTTGGAAGTGGGTGAAACCCGAGGCCACGTGCCGGTGGTGGAGCTCGGGAGGGATCCCTTCGGTGCTCTTCTCGTGGAGGCCGTAGCCGGTCGGATACGCCCCCGAGTAGGCGCACACCGACACCATGCCGAACGGAGCAACGGCACCCGGGTGGGTATTGCCGACCTGTGGCTTGGGAAACCACCAGGTCGCGGCCGAGACCTTCCGGCGGGGGCAGGTCGGTGACACCGGTGCCGATGAACGGATCGACCGAGTCGATCATCGTTCGAAGCAGTGGATGGGCACCCGACGGATCACGAGCCGAACGTACGTCGACATTGTTCCCGCACTGTTTCCCCCACATGAAGGACGGGTGACGCACCCTTCACCGTGCGGCGCGCCGACGGCGTCTGGCCGACCACGCCACTCTGCTGCTAGCCAATGGGCACTCCAGGAGGTCACACCGATGACACCAGCCCAGCCCTTCGAGAGCCAAGCGAACCAGCCGCTGCCACTGGCCGATCTGACCGTGCTCGACCTCACCGTCGCTCGTGCCGGGCCGACGGCGGTGCGCCAGCTCGCCGACTGGGGCGCCGACGTCATCCGCATCGAAGCTCCCGGTATCGCCGTCGGCGCCCAGACCACACCGGACTACCTGAACCTGCACCGGAACAAGCGAAGCCTTGCGCTCGATCTCAAGACCGACGAGGGCCGGGCCGTGCTCCACCGACTGGTCGGCAAGGCCGACATTCTCATGGAGAACATGCGTCCCGCGGTGAAGTACAAGCTCGGTTTCGACTGGGACACCATCTCGACGATCAACCCGCGCCTGGTGATGGGGTCGATCTCGGGCTTCGGACAAACCGGCCCCTACGCCGAGCGCGGCGGGGTCGACCAGATCGCCCAGGGCATGTCGGGGATGATGAGCGTGACCGGACTGCCGGGGCAGGGTCCCGTGCGAGCCGGCGCCGCCATCTCCGACATCGCCGCCGGGCTCCAGCTGGCAGTCGGTGTCCTCGTGGCCATCCACGAACGGCAGCGAACCGGTGCCGGCCGTTGGGTGCAGACCTCGCTGCTCGAATCGATGATCGGCGTGCTCGACTTCCAGGCGGCTCGTTGGACCGTCGATCACGAGGTTCCACCGCAGGCCGGCAACGATCACCCGACCCTGCGCCCCATGGGCCTCTACCCCACCGCCGATGGCCACCTCAATGTCGCCGCCGCCTGGGGGCAGCTGTGGACCGGATTCTGCGACGTGATCGGGCGACCCGATCTGCCCGAAGACGAACGCTTTGCCAAACCGAGCGGACGCGTCGCCAACCACGAGCAGCTCACCCAGATCATCGCCGAGGCGCTGAGCCAACGACCGACCGCCGAGTGGGTCGAGTTGCTGAACCGCGTCGGCGTACCCGCCGGACCGGTCAACGACCTCGGACAGACGTTCGCCGATCCTCAGGTGGTGCACCTGGGCGTCGCCGCGCCGGTCCATCATTCGATCGCCGGCGACATCGAGATCATCCGCAACGCGACCCGCATCGAGGGGGTGCCCGACGACATCCGGGAGCCGAGCCCCCTCGCCGGCGAGCACACCACCACGATCTTGACCGAGCTGGGCTTCGATCGGCCGGAGATCGATGCGCTCATCGCCAAGGGCGTGATCGCCGAGCGGTAGCCGTCACCGGCCGGCGCGTGGAAACGGCTCGGCCGGCGATCCGTACGCTGCGCCAAACCGCACGAAGCGCGGCAATAATCCCGCTGATCTCGACCCACTACAGTCGTTGCGGTGATCAGTCCGCTCAGCACGTCCTACGCCGACGCCCGTTCCGCCTTTCTCGACGCCGCCGCAGCGACCGATGCTCGCATCGAGTCCTTCCCGCACCCGCTCGGCGGTCTCGAAGGGGAGCCACTCTTCGTCGACGTCGCCGAGGTGGGGCCCGACGATGCCGACGACGTGGTCGTGATCGTCTCCGGCACCCACGGGGTCGAGGGCTATCTCGGTTCGGCTCTCCAGCGACACCACCTCGAGACCGAGGCGCGCGATCGCCGCGCCGATCCGGCGTTGATCTTCGTCCATGCGCTCAATCCACATGGCTTCTCGTGGGTCCGCCGGGTGAACGAGGACAACGTCGACCTCAACCGCAACTTCATCGACTGGTCGGCACCGCACCCCGCCAATGACGACTACGGCGACCTCGCCGAGACCCTCGTGCCGGCATCGTGGAGCGAGGAAGACCAGACCCGCACCCTCGGGGTGTTGATGAGCAAGCTCGAGACCCTCGGTCTGGAGCGTGTCCAACAGATCATCTCAGGTGGCCAGTACGAGCACCCGAACGGGCTCTTCTACGGTGGCACCGGCCCCACCTGGTCGAATCGCTGGCTCCACGAGTTCTTCGAGCGACGCCTCGGCACGGCGCGACGCATCGCCATCGTCGACCTCCACACCGGACTCGGACCCTGGGGCCATGGGGAGCTCATCAGCTCCGCCGCTCCCGGCGAAGCCGAACTCGATCGTCAACGTTCCTGGTGGGACGACGTCACCTCGCTGCACGACGGGTCGAGCGTGTCGGCCGAACTCGCGGGCGAGTGGCTCGGCGCAGTGGCGGCGATCGTGCCCTCCGCCGAAGTCACCGGCATCGCCATCGAGTACGGCACGGTCGATCCCATCACCGTGATGCAGAGTCTGCCGCGCCGACGCCGTGTTGCACGGATACGGCGACCCGGCAGCACCGGAGGCGAAGACCGTTCGGGATCAGGTCCGAGCCGCGTTCATCGACGACGATCCGGCGTGGCTCGACGCCTGCTGGCCTCGGTACCGCTCCGTGGTCACCGCCGCCATCGAGCGCTTGACCTGAACGCCGGCGATCGCTCGATCAGCGAGCGGTTCCGCCGGTGAGGAACTCTTGCGCTGCGAACCGCTCGCCCATCCGCACGTACCCCGCTGCGTTCGGATGAAGCCCGTCGGGCAAGTCAGCGACATCGGCCTCACCGAAGAGCGTGAGGCCATCGAGATACGACAGGTGCTCGTCGCCGGCGACGGTCCGCTTCTCGACGATGCCGGCCAGCAGCTCTCGTATTCGGCGCACGTGCAGTCGGCCGAGCGCGAGATCGGCCACCGACCCCTTGGCTTCGAACGTGCCATCCTCGGCAAGCAGCGTTGGCCCTGGAACCGATTCGGCCGACGGGCAGATGATCGGCGAGACGACGAGAATCGGCGTGTCGGGATGTCCCTCTCGCACCGTGTCGAGGAAGCCGTGCACAGCTGAGGCGAACGTGCGCTCGGTCATCGTGTCGCCGTTGATGACGTTGATCCCGAGCTTCAAGCTGATGCGATCCGCTTCGGCATCTCGGATCGTCCTGGCGACGAACTGATCGATGTGACACTGGCCGGCAAGGCCGAGATTCAACAGCTGCCGGGCAGTCAGATCGGCGGCAACCGCAGGCCAGGTACGAGACGGCCCCTCGGCTTCCATGCAATGCGAGATCGAACTCCCGTAGTGGACCCATCGCGGACGCCGGTCGGTCGGGCTCGCCTCGACCCTGGCTCCATCGGGAACGCCGATGGCGTGCAGCTCGATTCCGGCGCTCTGTGGCAACCAGATCTCGACCGTCGCCGGCACTGCGCTCGGGCGGCGAAGGGTGATGGTTCCCCGCTCACCGGACTGGAAGTCGGCATCGCCCCCATCGAATCCGAGCACCACCATGTGTCCGAAGTCTGCCTCGACTCGATCGACCAGTTCACCGTCGATCATCAGGTCGAACGTCGCCGGAAACCTCGTGGCACCGGCGGTCAGGCGCATGGGCGTACACACCACATCGATCGTCGAAGCGTCGGTGTCGAACACCATGCGGGCCCCCGAAGCCATTCCCTCGACGAAGGCGGTCTCGACCGGGAACTGATGGGCGAACGACGGGTCGAGTCGATGCGGCACGACTCGACCCGTCTCGGTTTCCAGCGCAACGACGCCGTCGATCCGTATTCGGTCATCGGGCAGTTGCATGGTGGTCATGTGTTCGATTCCCGTTGCGATCCGGCGAGCATCGCCCAATGGGCTCACGCTGCCGGATCGGCGACCGGTCAGAGCTTGTCGATGATCGACTCGGAGAGCGAGCAGGTGAGGCCGAACCCGTCAGGCTCGACTTCGAGCTGGGTGACCTTGCCATCCTCGAGCACCATGGCATAGCGCTTCGACCGCGCGCCGCCGAGCGCCGCAGCGTCGACATCGAGACCGAGCGCCTTGGTGTACTCGGCCACCGGATCGGCGAGCATGCGAATCTTGCCGGCCGCACCATGGGCATCGCCCCAGGCGTTCATCACGAACGCGTCGTTGACCGCGACGCAGGCAATGGTGTCGACACCCTTGGCCTTGATGGCGTCATAGTCACCGAGGTAGCCGGGAAGATGGGTGTTCGAGCAGCCCGGAGTGAACGCTCCTGGCACCGCGAAGACCAGCACCTTCCCTTTGCCGAGTACCTCGGCGGCGTCGACCTGGTTGCCGGGGTTGCCCTCGTGGAGCGTGGCCGAAGGGATGGAATCGCCGATCTGAATGGTCATGAGAGGTGTCTCCTCGAAAGAGTGGATTGAACGACAGCACCGTACTCCCTGCCTACGCCCCCGTCTCGATCACGCAGGCCATACCCTTGCACCGCATGACCCTTCGACCGCAGCAGGCGGCCACCAAAGCAGTGCGTTCGGCCCTGCGTTTCGGAGCCAATCGGCTCGCCTCCAACGACCGGATGATGAACATCGTCTACGACCTCGTCAACGAGACGAACTTCGCCGGGCTCTCCGAGCACGAGGAGATGCTCAGCGACTCGGTCCGAGTCGACGCATACCACCGAGGTATCCACCGCAACGTCAAACCGGGCGATGTCGTCCTCGACCTCGGCACCGGCACCGGTTTGCTCGCCCTCATGGCCAGCCGGGCGGGGGCGAAGAAGGTGTACGCCGTCGAGCACTCCGACTTCATCGACGTCGCTCGCGAGATCGCACACCACAACGACTTCACGAACATCGAGTTCGTCAACGAGAACAGTCGCGAGTTCACACCGCCAGAACCGATCGACGTGGTGATCCACGAGCAGATGGGCGACGAGCTCTTCAACGAGAACATGCTGGAGAACCTGCTCGACCTGCGTGATCGAGTACTTCGGCCCGGTGGGCGCATGCTTCCCGGCCGATTCCGCTTGTTCGTCGAACCGGTCATGCTGCACGAGTCGATGCGGGTCCGACGGTTCTGGAACATCGAGCTTCCCGACGGCATCGATCTCAGCAACATGGAGCACTCGCCGACCGCGGCCCGGTTCGACACCGGACGAACCGAGCAGATGTGGGCCCGTCCCGGTTCGGTTGCGTCGGCCTTGTCGACCTGTGAGCCCATCCTCGAGTTCGACCTCGACACGCTCGAGTCGACCAGCGCCATCGCGACCGACTACGTCGTGGAGCGCACGGCGGGGGCCGATGCGATCGTCGATGGGGCCTGTGTCTGGTTCGAGGCCGTCTTCGACAGCGAGACGACCATGTCGACCTCACCACTCGGCCCGATCACGAGCTGGGGCAACCGGCTCTATCGCCTCGACACCTCGCTGCAAGCCGGGGAAGAGCTGAGGCTTCACGTCCACATGGGCCAACTCGTCGAGCCGTCGACCTGGAGCGTCGAACGACTCTGATCCGAGGGCAGCACGCTGCGGCACGAACGAGCCCGGAACGATCGCATCACCGAACCAGTCAGCAAACGTTGCGAAGGCCCCCGGGGTGTTCCCCGGGGGCCTTCGTCATCGTGTTCGCTGTCGAACTCGAGACGACTCGCCTCGCTCAGTCCTCGATCTCGATGTCATGCAGGTGCGAATCATCGGCGTCGATGTCCTGCTCGAAGTCTTCGTTGAAGGAGTCTTCGGTGTCGAAGCTGTCTTCGATCGAGTTGTCCTGGTTGAACGAATCCTCGACCGTGGTGTCGACCTCGACCTCGACGTCGGTGTCGGTGTTGAACGAGTCGTTGGTCGAGTTGTCGGTCACGATCGTCTCTTCGACGCTCTCGTCGTTGAACGAGTCGTTGATCGAGTTGTCGGTCGTGGTGTCGTTGTCCTGGATGGCGTTGCTGCCGCCACCGAAGGCCAGCTGCGTGTCACCCTCGCCGCCGCCACCGATCTCGGCGTCCTCGAGGTTCACGACGTCGCCGGAGCCGAAGCCCGCCGTGACGTCGTCCGAACCCTGGATCGTCTGGTTCCCGTCGCCGATCACGGCGTCGCCGTCGACGTCGATGTCGGAATCGACGTTGCCGTCACCGATCGTGTTGTGGTTGCCGTCGATGTTGTTGACCGTGTTGCCGTCGCCGACCACCGCACCGTTGGCATCGCCGTCGGCGATGATCCCCGAGTTGGTGCCGGTGTTGACCACACCGTTGTTGGCCCCGTCGAAGGCCACTGCGCCCTCGCCGGTGGCGATGTTCGAGTCCTCGATGTCGTCGCCTGCCGCCACCGCAGCGTCGCCGGTGGCCACACCGGTCTGATCGTCGCCGGCAGCAGCGGAGTTGTCACCCTGGGCCGTCACATTGGTGGATTCGTCGGTGATCTCGAGATCGCCGTGGATCTCGCCATCGACGTCGACGTTGAAATGCCGGGAGTTGTCGGCAACATTTTGGGTGATGTACTCGTTGGTCTCATAGACCTCGGTCACATAGTGGTTGATCGTCTGCTCGATGGTCTCCATCGTGGGAGCCGGCGCATGGTGGGCGCCGCCGCCACCGGAGCTGACCGGAGCAGCCGAGGCACCACCGGGGGCCGAAGCACCGACGGGAGCAGCGGCAGGGGCCGGAGCGGGCATCTCGATCAGGGTCTGGGTGACCTGGGGGCTGAAGTTCAGCTCGTTGGCAACCTCGGTGACGGTGTGGCCGAGGTTGACCTCGGACAGGTCGTAGTCGTTGACCCCATGGTCGACGAGATAGCCGTGCGGATCCTCCGAATAGGTCAACGCTTCGGTCTCGCTACCGAGGACCTTGTGCATGATGGACTCGAGGATCTCGTTGATTTCTGACATTTCGGTTTCCCTCCGGGAGTTGCTTGCTCATGTTGTGGTGTGGGCTTGTTTCGTTGAGCATCAACCTACGACGGCCCTCGAATCGACGAATCGGGGATACCCCCCAACCGGATCCCCTCCGATGGGGGCAGCCCGAGACCAGTCGGATCGCGAAGCCGGCATCGCCGACCGAGCACCGTCGAACCCTGAGTGTCCGCTGTGTGTCGGCTGAGTCGTTGCGTAGAAGTTCTCGTCAGCGATCGTTTCGACGGAACGGCATGTCAGACTCGGCGGCATGTCCACCGCTCAGCGCATCCTCGTCGTCGACGACGAACCCTCGTTGGTCGACGCCGTTTCCACCGCCCTCTCCTATGAGGGTTTCGACGTCACCGAAGCGACGACCGGCAGAGCCGGGCTCGATGCGGCGTCGAGTGGACCATTCGCCCTGATCGTCCTCGACGTGATGCTCCCCGACCTCGATGGGTTCGAGATCGCCACCCGACTCCGCTCTGCGGGCAATTCGACGCCGATCCTCTTCCTCACCGCCAAGGACTCCCTTGATGACAAGTCGGCCGGGTTCGCTGCCGGTGCCGACGACTATCTGACCAAGCCCTTCTCGCTCGCCGAGCTGATCATGCGGGTCAAGGCCGTGCTCCGACGCACCGGGTCGGGCAAGGGCGGTGACGAGAACGTCCTTCGTTTCGCCGACCTCGAGCTCGACATCGATGGTCATCAGCTGCGCCGGAATGGCAAGCCGATCGAACTGACCGCCACGGAGTTCAGCGTGCTCGAGTACTTCATGAACAATCCGGGGCGGGTGTTGTCCAAGTCGCAGATCCTCGACCACGTCTGGCACTACGACTTCGACGGGGACTCCAACATCTGTGAGACCTACGTCAGCTATCTGCGCAAGAAGCTGAACGAGCACGGTGACCCGCTGATCCACACCGTTCGACTCGTTGGTTACGTCCTGAGAGCCTCACCGTGACCCTTCGGCTGCGACTGCTCATCGCCACGACGATCGCCGTCGTCGTCGGGCTGGCCATCGTGGGAGCAACGACCTACCTCCTGTTCACCCGTTCACAGCTCAGCCAGGTGGACGACTCCCTCGCCCGGGCGCACCCGCCGATCGAGCTCCTGGCCGGTTCCGACAGCGCCGACGCGTGGAGCACGATCCCGCAGATCGCTCCCGGTCTGTACGTCGCCATCCTCGACGCCGACGGCTCGCCCCTGTTCGTGTCGACCGGCCGCCGAGCCGGCGACGACGACGTCGACGTCGATCTCGAATCGGTCGATCCCGGTCGTCAATTCCAGACCATCTCGCGGGGCGATGACGACGGCGTTCGAGTCCGGGTCGATCCGTTGCGCAACGGATCGACGCTCGTGGTCGGCGAAACGCTCCACTTGGTGAACGAGTCCAGCAATCGCCTGCTCGCCGTGCTCCTGATTGCCAGCGGCATCGCCATTGCGCTCGTCGCCGCTCTGAGCTGGATCCTCGTGCGAATCGGTCTGCGTCCCCTGCGTGCGGTCGAACAGCGAGCGGCGGCCATCACCGACAGCGACCTTGCCGCCATGCGGGTGCCGGGAAGCGAAACAAACACCGAGGTCGGAAGCCTGGCCGCCGCCTTGAACGCGATGCTCGACCGACTCGACACCGCGAGGACCGAGCGTGAACGAACCGTTGCCGACCTGACGGCGTCCGAGGCCAGGATGCGCCAGTTCGTCGCCGACGCCTCGCACGAACTTCGCACCCCGATCGCCGCCACCGCGGCCTACGCCGAGCTGTTCGAACAGGGGGCCCGGGACCGCCCCGCCGATCTCGAACGATCGATGGCGGGGATCCGGAGTGAGACCGCCCGCATGTCGACGCTGGTCGGCGACCTGCTCCTGCTTGCCCGCCTCGACGAGGACCAGCCGCTCCGTCGCACCACGGTCGACCTGACCGAACTGGTCTTCCAGGCCATCGACACCGCTCGAGCCATCGAGCCGGATCGGCCCCTCCGCCCGTCGGTCGAAGGAGTGATCACGGTTCCCGGAGATCCCACTCGCCTTCGACAGGTCATCGACAATCTGTTGTCCAACATTCGTTCGCACACCCCGGCGGGTACCCCGTGCACCATCAGCCTCGCCATCGAGGACGGCGACGCCGTGCTGACCGTGCGCGACACCGGACCCGGTGTGACCGATGAGCAACTCACGAAGCTGACCGATCGGTTCTTCCGAGTCGACACGGCCCGAGCCCGAACGACGGGCGGAAGTGGGCTCGGTCTCTCGATCGTCGAATCGATCATCACCAGTCACGGCGGAACGATCACCGCCGCACACGACGAGCCGAACGGGCTGGTGATCATCGTGCGCCTCCCCAACGCCGAGTCGGCGAAGCAACCTGACGGAGATCATCGATGAGCCAATTCCTGTGGTACTTCACCCGATCCACCGGCATCGTCGCGGCCGTGTTGTTGGTGCTGGCTCTGCTCTGGGGCTTTCTCTTCTCGTCTCGCTCGACGGGCAAGCGACGTCGGCCCGCCTGGTGGCTCGATCTGCACAACTGGCTCGGCGGCGCCTCACTTGCGTTCACCGCTCTCCATGTTCTTGCAACCCTGTTCCAGGGCGACTCGGGAATCGGTCTGGTCGAGGTCTTCGTTCCCGGCACCGCTGGTCAGATGTGGCCGATCGCCTGGGGCGTCGTCGCCACCTACCTGCTGGTGCTGACCGTCTTCACCACCTGGCCGAAGCGAGTCAGCAACCGCAAGCTGTGGCGCTGGCTGCATCTCACGTCGGTCGCCGCCACCGTCTTGGCACTGCTCCACGGCTACCAGAGCGGCAGCGACAGCAGCCGCTTGCCCTTCCAGGTCGGTCTGGCAGTCCTGGCCGGTATCGCCGTCTACGGAGCCGGCGTTCGCGTCATCCTCCAGCTCGCGAAGCGACCGGCGTGAAGTCACCGAACCGAATCTCTCAGCTGGCTCTCAGCCACCGCCCACGCCACCTTGAAGTGGCGCTGCTGGAATCGACACCATGGCCCAGCCAAACGACACCAACCCGAGCAACTCCGCCGAACTCGACGCCGAACTCGCGGCCCGTCTCGAGCGCCTGAGCGCCCGACGAGCGCCCGCAGCGGCACGCCAGCCGGCACGCCGAGCCGATGCCGCCTATGCATCACCATCGACCAGACCGATCAAGCGCAAGCGACGCCATGCTGCAGCCGGGGCTCGTCAGGCAGCGTTGGCTCTGAGCCTCGCCACGACGGGGGGCCTGACCTACGCCATGTCGCTCGCGCCATCGGCGACGGCCTCGGGCAGCGTCCAGACCGGAGGCGTGGTCATCAGCCCGACCCCATCAGGCTCGGCCTCCTCCGCGCTGTCGTCGTCCGGTTCGGCGGCCGCCGCCGCCAATTCCTCGGCCTCCTCCACGGGCTCGGAAAGCGCGACGGCGGCCCCGACTGCGTCGACGGCAGCCGCAACCTCGGACCCGATCGTGGTGAACGGCGACGCCTTCTCGAACCGGTGGGGCGTGGTGCAGGTCCAGGCCACCTTCGAGGCCGACGGCACGATCACCTCGGTCACGACACTCCAGACTCCCGACGGCGACAACCAGAGCGTGCGCATCAACGATCGGGCCGTACCGACACTCAACTCCGAGGCCCTCACGGTGCAGAGTGCGAACGTCGACACCGTGTCGGGGGCGACCTACACGTCGAATGACTACCGTCGGTCCCTGCAATCGGCCATCGATACCGCCCAGGCAAGCGGCCTCATCGCCGCCTGAGCATCCCCATCGCCATGCCGCACCCGTCCGTGACGCCGACCGCCGAATCGACCCCGATGAACCCCACCACCGAGACCAGCCCATCAGGTCGTCGAGGGCAGCATCATGTCGAGATCGTCATGGGCATGGCGGTGAGCATCGACATCCGTGACGATGTCGGTCCCGAGCCGATCGAAGCCGTCGTCGAGTGGCTCCACCACGTGAACGCCGTGTTCAGCACCCACGACACCTCGAGCCCGATCAGTGCGCTCGGCCGAGGAGAACTGACGCTCGACGAGGCCGGTGACGAGATCCGTGGTGTCCTCCGGCTGTGTGAGGCCGTGCGACACGAGACCAACGGATGCTTCGATGCCTTTGGCGTGCCTGCGCCGAATGGGACCCACCTCGAGACCTCGGGACTGGTCAAGGGGTGGGCGATCGAGCGCGCCGCCGAGCTGCTCGAGTCGCGAGGCTGTTCGAACTTCTGCATCAACGCCGGCGGCGACGTGGCCCTACGCGGCCGCCCATCCCCGGCCACCGAGTGGCAGGTTGGGATCCGTCATCCGGTCGACGATCAGTCGCTCGCGCTCGTGATCCACGGCGCCGGCCGTCTCGGTATCGCCACCTCGGCGACCTACGAACGCGGCGCCCACATCTACGATCCGCGCACGGGGCAGCCGACCACCGGCCTGGCCAGCGCCACCGTGGTCGGCCCCGACCTGACCCTGGCCGATGCCTACGCGACGGCCGTGTTCGTCATGGGGCTCGACAGCCTCGAGTGGGTCGTCGACCACCCGGACTACGACCTCTACCTGATCACCCATCAGGGCACGACCCACTGGACCGAGGGCTTCAACCGGTATCGCCGGTCCTAGCGGCGCACCTCAGCTGGGCGGTCGTGGTCGGATGATCAGCCGCTCGTCGAGGTCGGCGATCGCTGCGTCGTCGAGGCCGCACAAATCGGCGAACACGCCGGCGTTGTCGCTGCCCAGTGCCGGACTCGCCTCGAGCTCGATCAGATCGCTGCCGTGCCAGCGAATCGGGCTGTGCGGCACAGGGATCCTGCCCAGCTCCGGGTGATCAAGCCATTGCAGCGCCCGTCGCCGATGCTGGGCCTCGTCGTTCACCACTTCGTCGACGATGCGGACAGCAGCGGCCGGCACGTGAGCGGCCTGCAGGGCAGCGACGACGTCGACCCTGGGGCGGGTGAGAGTCCACGATTCGACCAGTTCGTCGACCTCCTCCATCGATTGCGACCGGCCAGAGTGCCGCCGGAGGCGTTCGTCCTGTCGAAGGTCCGAGCGATCGATCACGTCGAGCACGGAGCGCCAATGCCGGTCGGTGACGGCGATCAGGGCCACATACCCGTCGACGCAGCGGTAGACGTTGTAGGGCGCAAGACCGAGACCAGCATGACGGTTCCCCGTGCGCATCGTCGCTCCCGTCTGCGCCCATTGGCTCAGCGCCGTGGCCAGTGTGAAGTACGCGGCGTCGGCCATCGACGTCTCCACCGACCGACCGATTCTCGTCCGCTCTCGCTCGAACAGGGCCGTCGTGATCGCACCGTAGAGATGTGCGCCGCCCAGGAAGTCGACGTAGGCCGCGCCCGACTTCATCGGCGGCTCACCCTCGTTGCCGGTGATGCTCATCGCCCCCGTGTGTGCCTGCACCGTGATGTCCATGGCCGGTGCGGCATCGGCGGCGACCGTCCCGTCCAGATCGCGGACACCGAAGCCCGAACCATGGGCGTACACCAGCGCCGGGTTGTGCTCCGACAGCTGCTCGAAGCCGATTCCCAGGCGTTCCGGTACACCCGGTGCGTAGTTGACGAGCACGACGTCGGCTGCTTGGACCAGACGATGGAACAGGGCGAGACCCTCGGCCTTCTTGAGGTCGATGACGACCGACTCCTTGCACGAGTTGAGCATCGCCAGCGGCAGCGACGGACCACGACCGCGCAACGACTCGCCAACCGGTGGCTCCACCTTGATCACCCGTGCACCGGCCATCGCCAACAGGAAGCCCGCGTACGGCCCTTGATAGATCTGGCCGAGGTCCAAGACGGTGACGCCGTCGAGCGGGAGCGGACGACTCACTTGAAGCTCCCCCCGATCAGCTCACGAGCCATGATGAGGCGCTGCACCTCGCTCGGACCCTCACCCACTCGACGGATCCGCAGCTCGCGATACCAACGCTCGAGGGGCAGGTCCTTGGTCATTCCGAGCCCGCCGTGGATCTGCATGGCCCGATCGATCACCCGTCCCGATGCTTCCGTGGCGACGAGCTTCGCCATTGCCGCTTCGGTCCGAAAGCGCTCACCTCGGTCGGCTCGTTGCGCCGCTTCGAGAACGCAGTAGCGGGCATGTCGGATGTCGATCTCGTTGTCGACGATCATCCACTGGATGGCCTGCTTGTCGGCCAAGAGCCCGCCGAAGGTCTCGCGATGCCGCGCCCAGTCGATGGCCATCTCCTGCGCCTTCACGGCGACGCCGATGCAACCTGCGGCATAGGGGATGCGCTGACGGCTCAACCGATCGTTCGCGATCGCGAAGCCTCGGTTGACCTCACCCAGAACCTGACCCGTCGGCACTCGCATCTCGTCGAAGGAGATCTCCGTTGCGTAGTGCGTGGAACGCAACGTGTGAACCACTCGCAACACGTTGAAGCCGGGCGTGTCGGTGTCGACGATGAAGGCGGTGACGCCGTTACGGCCGGGATCATCCGAGGTGCGGGCGAAGACCAGCGCGAAGTCGGCCTTGTCGGCGCCGGAGATGTAGAGCTTCGAGCCGTTGATGATCCACTCGTCGCCGTCGGGTTGGGCCCGGGTGTGGATCGCCCGGGCCGGGTCGCTGCCGCCCGACGGTTCGGTCAGCGCGAAGCAACCCCGTTTTTCACCGCGCAGCGCCGGGTAGAGGTACCGCTCCTTCTGCTCGTCGGTCGCCTCGTAGAGCTGAGCGAGGCCGGCACCACCGAACGTGCCGTAGCACGGGTTGTAGAGTCCGGCTCGGTGCTGGCTCATCTCGATGGCCATCAGCGCTCGGGTCGTGACGTCGAGGCCGGGTCCGCCGAACTCTTCCGGGATGTCGAAGCCGAAGAAGCCCATCTGCTTCGTGAGGCCGACCAGCCGTTGGTGATCAGCGGGGTCGAGCGCCCCGGCGTCGGGATCGAGATCCACTTCGAGCGGCACGATCTCTTCGGCGACGAAGCGGCGCACCGTCTCGACGACCATCTGTTGCTCGTCGGTTGGTCGATAGTCCATGGGTCAGTCTCCCCTGTTCGGTGCGCGCCGATCGATGTGCAGCCGACCGATCGGCCGACCGTCGCCAGTGCCCGATGGCACGGCGCCGTGCACGGCCGCATGCACCATCAGCAGTTCCTCGTATCGAGTGAGGTAGCCATGCGTGAACTCGTGGCGGAACACCACCCCGGTTCCAGCGCCAAGTTCATCGAGCAGCGCCGATCGCATGCCGAATCTCGTTCGGCCGCCCGCGTACCCGATCTTGACGACCTCGCCGCTTGCATTGCCGACCTCGTATACGCCGAGTTGCGCAGGCAGTGTGTCGATCGAGTCGGGCGTGAGCGGCAGCCACGGACGATCCATACCAAGGCCGCTCACGTCACGCCCCCCGGAAGTCCGGCGACCGCTTGGCCATCCGGGCAGCAATGCCCTCGCGGGCATCGGCACTCTGACGAGCCTGCTCGACGAGCGCATCGACATCGGAGTGTTCGAGGCGATCGCGGAACGTCATCTGTCGAAGCAGCACCGCCTTCATTGCCGCGAAGACTCAGCGGAGCATTTGCTGCCAGCCGGTCGACCACCGCAGCGACCGCATCCTCGAGGTCGTCGGCCGCCACGGCGGCATGGATCAGTCCGAGTCGAGCCAGGTCGCTCGCCGGGAGCGGATCGCCCAAGAACAACATCCGACGAGCGAAAACCGGCCCACCAACCTCCATCAGCCGCTTGGCCAGGAACCATGTCGGCGCCAGACCGATCTGCGCCAGCGACATGCCGAACCTCGCCGAATCGGCAGCCACGACGAAATCGCAGTGGAGTGCGAGCTCGTTGCCTCCGGCGATGGCGTCGCCCTGGACGACGGCGACGACCGGAAGCGGATAGCGCTCGACGGTGGCCAGCATCTCCTCGATCGCCGATGCACTGTCGGCCATGCCGTTGCTCGCACGCTCTTTCAGGTCGACACCGGAGCAGAAGACGGGACCTTCGGCCCGTATGACCGTGACCCGTTCTCCGAGCGCCGGCTCACCGGCGAAGGCCAGTCGCAGCTGTGCGAGCATCGCGGCGTTGAGCGCATTACGGCGCTCCGGACGGGCCAGCGTGACGATGCGCACCGCACCGTCCGATTCCATCTGCTCACGGATCAACGAGTCCCCGAACCCCATGGTTTGTGAACCTAGTTCGTCTGCTGTTGCGGTGCGCCGGCACGGCCCCTGCCACCGAGCAGATCATCGCCCAGTCGAGCTACTGGGCTTCGATCCAGTCGAGCATCGCCGGCACGCCGACCTGATGGGCTCGACGCCCGATGAACAGCCCGACGTGGCCCGCGGGCAACTCGAGATCGGTGACGGCGTCGGACCCAACCAGCGTGCTGAGTGGCCGCGTGGCTGCGGCCGGGACGATGTGGTCTTTCGAGCCGAAGACGTTGAGGAACGGCACCGTGATGTCGGACAGCGAGATGGGACGACCGCCGAGAACGAGCTGCTCGGTGATGAAGCCGTTGTCCCGATTCAGCATGTCGGTCATCTGTCGGAACGTGGCACCGGCAAAGGGAATCTGGTCGTTGCCCCAGATGGTGATGGCGTTGTGGGCAGCGACGTAGTCATCGTTCCAGAGGTTGGCGAGCAAGTTGGCCCGCGCTGCGAACTCGGCGGTGGGATCCAGAGACCGAATGGCATTGCCGATCACCGTGCCCGGCACGTTGCCCGTCTCGTCGATGACCAGCGCCGGGTCGAACGATGGTCCCGACCCGCCACGAAGCTGCGGGGGCATCTGCGTCATGTCGGTGGGGGTTGCCAGGGTGGTGAGACTCCGAAGCGGTGCATCGGGGTGGCCGGCGGCGTAGAGCAGGGCGAGGATGCCGCCGAAGCAGTACCCGAGCATGTTCAGATCGTCGGAACCACTGTGTGCGATCACGAACTCGACGATGTCGGGCAGGTAGTCGTCGCAGTAGGTCTCGAAGGAGTTCTCGGCGTCGGCGGCGTCGGGCACACCCCACTCCACGAGGTAGACGTCTTGCCCGCGCGCAAGCAACACCTCGACCATCGAGTTCCCCGGCACCAGGTCGAAGATGTAGCTCCGATTCACCAGCGAGTGGACGAGCAGCAACGGCGGCCCGCCGGATCGCACCTCACTTCGGTAGCGCCACAGCCGCACCTTGTCTCGCTGCCAGACGGTGTCTTTCGGGGTGCTCGAGATCGGCGGTCGGTCGAGCCGGGCATAGTGCCGCAAGCCATTGCGCACGCTCTTGACGTTGCGCTCGGCCTGCGTGCGCAGGAAGTCGACGACCTTGTCGATCTGGCCGATGTCGGCCTGGGCCTGCTCGGTGGCGGTCATGACGTCGTCCTCTCGCCGGCGACACCGTTGGCCGAGTCTCGCTGGAGTTCTTCGATTCGTCGATTGAGCTGTCGGATCTCGCGTTCGAGACCGGCGACCTGATGCGACACCTTGCTGATGTCGGTGCCCGCCGGGAGATTGAACAGATGAAGACCCCGGCGAGCGACTTCGGCGAGATCGGCCTCGGCTCGGCGCCGCACGGCCGTGGCCAAGGTCATCATCTCGAGAACGTCTTGGTTCGAGAGCGTCTTGGTGAGTGCCGGCCCGGCACCGCGCTCGACCGCATCGAACACTCGCTTCCACAGTGGCTGAGACATACGTGGACCCTATGTCGCCACCCACCGAAGGGCCAGGCGATCAATGACCTTCGTCACATCGGTACCACGAGCGAGAAAGGGGTGCAGCGCGCAGGGAGGGCATCGATGGCCCTACGCTCGCAACGGCCACGCACTCCCGCAACTGCCGACTCGGCACGCCGTTCTTTCGCTGGCCGCTCATCCTCCCAGGAGACCTCCCGTGCATCTCACTCCCGGTCACCCCTATCCCCTCGGTGCCACCTACGACGGCGCCGCCGTGAACTTCTCGTTGTTCTCTTCGGCAGCCGAATCGGTCGAACTCTGCCTGTTCGATGTCGAGAGCGATGGCACCACGACCGAGCGACGCATCACCCTCGACGAGGTCGATGGGCACGTGTGGCACACCGCACTCAACGACATCGGACCCGGACAGCGTTACGGCTGGCGCATCGATGGCCCTTGGGATCCCGACAATGGACTGTGGTGCAATCGAAACAAGCTGCTCCTCGATCCCTACGCCAAAGCGATCGACGGACTGATCGACTGGGATCAGGCGTGCTTCCCGTACGACTTCGGGGACCCGACGAGCCGCAACGATCTCGACTCGTCCAACCACGTCTCGAAGAGTGTGGTCGTCAACCCGTACTTCGATTGGGGTCATGATCGTCCGCCGGCGATCCCCCTTGCCGACAGTGTCATCTACGAGGTCCACGTCAAGGGCTTCACCCGCCTCCACCCCGGAATACCCGAGGACCTCCGTGGCACGTATGCGGGCCTGTCGCACCCGGTGGCCATCGAGCACCTGAAGAAGCTCGGCATCACCGCCGTCGAGCTGCTCCCGGTTCATCAGTTCGTGCACGACAACCACCTTCGTGAGCGCGGGCTGCGCAACTACTGGGGCTACAACACGATCGCCTTCCTCGCTCCGCACAACGAGTACGCAGCGTCGACCACACCGGCCGGGGCCGTCCAGGAGTTCAAGCAGATGGTGCACTCGCTCCACGAAGCCGGCATCGAGGTCATCCTCGACGTGGTCTACAACCACACGGCCGAGGGCAACCATCTCGGACCGATCCTGTCGCTCAAGGGCATCGACAACCCGGCGTACTACCGGCTCATGGACGACGACCGTCGGCACTACATGGACTACACCGGCACCGGCAACTCGATGAACATGCGCCATCCGCACGTGCTGCAGCTCATCATGGACAGCCTTCGCTACTGGATCACCGAGATGCACGTCGACGGATTCCGATTCGACCTGGCGGCGACTCTCGCCCGTGAACTGCACGAGGTCGATCGACTCTCGGCGTTCTTCGACATCATCCAGCAAGATCCGATCATCAGCCAGGTCAAGCTCATCGCCGAACCGTGGGACATCGGCGAAGGTGGCTACCAGGTCGGGAAGTTCCCCCCGCTGTGGTCGGAGTGGAACGGCCAGTACCGAGACAACGTCCGTGACGTGTGGCGCGGTGCGCACGGAACCGTCGGCGAACTCGGCGACCGCCTCACCGGGAGTTCCGACCTCTATCAGGGCGACGCTCGCCGCCCCACGGCCAGCGTCAACTTCGTGACGGCCCACGATGGCTTCACGCTGGCCGACATGGTCGCCTACAACGACAAACACAACGAGGCCAACGGCGAAGATGGCCGCGATGGCACCGACGACAACCGTTCGTGGAACGTCGGCGTTGAAGGCCCCACCGACGATCCGGAGATCCTGGAGATCCGCCGACGTCAGCAGCGCAATGTCCTGGTGACCCTGCTCCTGTCGCAGGGCATCCCGATGCTGCTCGGAGGGGACGAGCTCGGTCGCACCCAGGGCGGCAACAACAACGGGTATTGCCAAGACAACGAGGTGTCATGGTTCGACTGGGAGTCGGTCGACACCGACCTCCTGGCCTTCACGAGCGCGCTCATCGCCTTCCGATCCGAACATCCGGTCTTCCGGCGGCGACGGTGGTTCCAAGGTGTCGCCATTCATGGTCACGTCGACGACATCGCCTGGTTCCGGCCGGACGGATCGGAGATGGAGGCAGACGACTGGAACGACGTCGAACCGGCCCGACTGGGCATGTTCCTCAACGGCGCAGCCATCTCCACACTCGACCGCTACGGCGAACGCGTCACCGACGACTCGTTCCTGCTCCTCATCAACGCCCACCATGACCCGATCGACTGGCTGCTCCCCGACAAACCGTTCGGCGCCTCATGGATCCGCATCATCGACACGGCCATGAGTGCAGCGGCGACCACCGAAGCGATCGACGACGGCGCAGCCGAACCAATCGACGAACTCGGCGGCGACCACACCACCCTCACCGGCGGGGAATCCCTGGTGATGCCACCGCGGTCGATGGTCGTTTTTCGATCGCAGGTGCCATCGCCGATCGAGTCGGACGAGACCGCCGACGGCACCGCCGCCATCGCCGAGCAGGCATGATCATGACGAGCGACCAACCACTCGGCGCCGTTCCCCTCGAGCAGGCAACCGCGTTCACCGTCTGGGCTCCCCACGCGACCTCCGTCGAAGTCGATCTCGTCGATCGAACCGTGCCGATGGCTGCGGGCGACGACGGCTATCACCGCGCAACGATCGAAGGTGTGTCGATCGGACAACGCTATGGCTACCGACTCGATGGTGGCGAGGTCCTGCCCGATCCCGCCACCCGCAGCCAACCGGACGGACTCTTCGGCCGATCCGAGGTCATCGCTCTCGGCACGCGCGCCCCGGCGGCAGAGCATCGGCGGATCGTTCGTGGCCTGCGCCACGTCTCGACGCACTGGTGCTCTACGAGATCCACGTCGGCACCTTCACCCACGAGGGCACCTTCACCTCGGCAATCGCCCAGCTCGAACACCTGGCATCGCTCGGCATCAACGCACTCGAGTTGATGCCGATCAACCAGTTCCCCGGCGCACGAAATTGGGGCTATGACGGTGTCTACCCCTTTGCCGCACAGAACACCTATGGCGGACGAGCCGGGTTGATCGAACTGGTCGATGCGGCCCACGCGCTCGGCATCGCCGTGTTCCTCGACGTCGTACACAATCATGTCGGCCCCGAGGGCAACATGTTCGGCCACTTCGGCCCGTACTTCACCGACGAACACCGAACCCCGTGGGGGCCGGCAATCAACGTCGCTGGTCATGGCAGCGACGCCGTTCGGCGGTTCTACATCGATTCGGCGGTCGAGTGGATCAGCGAGGTCGGCATCGACGGTCTCCGTCTCGACGCCGTCCACGCCATCGTCGACCCCACGGCATCGACCTTTCTCGCCGAACTCTCCGATGCGGTCCACGATGCGGCTGCTGCCCACGGTCGCAAGGCGATCGTGATCGCGGAGTCGTCGGCCAACGATCCGATGCTGATCCGACCCACCGCCGAGAGCGGCGAGGGATGCGACGCCGTGTGGAACGACGACTTCCACCACGCGCTCCGCGTGGCGCTCACCGGCGAGCGACCCGGTTATTATGCCGACTATCAGGGCTTCGACGACATCGTGCGCTGCTTCGAAGAGGGGTGGACCTTCGCCGGTCGACACTCCCTCGCTCGGGGACGACGCCACGGCAAGGCACTCACCAGCATCGGGCCGAACGGCGTTCCGTATCAGCAGCTGATCGTGTGCGATCAGAACCACGACCAGATCGGCAATCGCGCCGCCGGGGAGCGGCTCGACGTTCTCGTCGATCCGGAGCGACGCAAGCTGGCAGCAGCTGCGGTCCTGCTCAGCCCCTTCACGCCGATGCTGTTCATGGGTGAGGAGTACGGCGAACGAGCGCCGTTTCCGTTCTTCATCGACCACAGCGACCCCGGCATCGTCGAGGCGACGAGAACCGGACGCCGCTCGGAGTTCCCCGACCACGCCCCCGAGAGCATCCCCGACCCAGCTGATCCTGCCACCTTCGAGTCGGCCATCCTCGACCACTCGGTGATGGCCGACTCGCCTCATCGGGAAATGCTCGAGTTCACCCGAGACCTCCTGCTCCACCGCCAGGCCAATCGGGCGGTCACTGCCCCGGATGCCGAGACCACCGTCACGGCCGAGGGCACGACGATCGGTGTGCGTCGCCACTTCGACGACAACGAGACGGCGCTCCTGCTGCACTTCGGCGATGAGCCCGGCGCCTGGGATGCCGACGGGTGGACGGTGCTGCTCGATTCGTCGAGCAACCGATACGGCGGACCGACCGACACCAGCCGACAGCAGCCCGGCCGGCTGTCACCCTGGTCCGCACAGTTCGCCCACCGGAGACGTCCATGAGCGACACGGCAAACCGCCGGTCGTTCGTTGCCGCCTACCGCTTTCAACTCACACCCGACGACGACTTCGACGTTGCTGCCCGACTCGTCCCCTACCTGCGAGCCCTGGGTGTCAGCCATCTCTACGTCTCCCCCATCGCCGAGGCGGAGCATGGAAGCCGGCATGGCTACGACATCACCGATCCGACGAAGGTGCGCGACGAACTCGGCGGCGCCGCGGCGCTCGACCGGTTGTGTGCCGAACTCGAGCGCCATGATCTCGGGCTGATCATCGACATCGTCCCCAACCACCTGTCGATCGCCACGCCGGAACACAATCCGTGGTTCTGGGACGTCCTCCGATTCGGCACGGCGAGCGAGCACGCGGCAGCGTTCGACATCGACTGGGACGGAGCCGACGGCAACGTCGTGCTACCGGTGTTGACACAACCACTCGTCGACGAGATCCCGCACATCGCCGCAGACGTCGGGCCTGACGGTCCGATCATCGTTCTGTCCACCGGCATGCGACTGCCGATCAGCGAACCGATCGACGCGATGACGGCCGACGAGATCGAGGCGCTCCTGGTGCGCCAGCCGTATCGTCTCGTCCGCTGGCAGTCGACGACCCGCAATCAGCGGCGTTTCTTCGAGATCGACTCCCTGGCCGGGGTGGCGGTAGAGGACGAGACCGTTCGCAGGGATCGGCACGCCCTGCTCGCTGCGCTCCTCGATCGTTGGCCCGACGTCATCGACGGTGTTCGAGTCGACCACGTCGACGGGCTCGCCCACCCCGACGAATACCTGCGTTGGTTACGGCACTTCGTCGGTGACCAACGGCTGGTGCTCATCGAGAAGATCCTCGTCCCCGACGAGGAGTTGCCCGATCGTTGGCCGGTCGACGGCACGACGGGGTACGAGTTCGCCCGGCTGGTCGATCGCCTCCTGACCGACGACGACTCGCTCGAACGCATGCGTTCGATCTGGGCCGATGCCACCGGCGAGCGTGGCCCCTACGAGGCGATCGAACGTCTCGCCATCGAAGAGGTGCTGGCCGATCGGCTCCGTCCCGAGGTCGAACGCATCCACCGGCTGATCGCCGACGACGAGGACCTGGCCGGCGAGCGAGGCGAGCAGGCGATCGTGGCGCTCATCACGTCGACTGGCCGCTACCGCACCTACCTGCCCTACGGCGGGGCGGCCGACGTCGCCGTGATCCGCGATGCCGCAGTCCGAGCAGGGCAACGCCATCCCGGGATCGATCGCTCGATCGATCGTCTGGCCGACACCCTCACCGCTCCTGCGACCGAGATCGAGCGTGACGCGCAAACACTGTTCCAGCAGCTGACCGGTCCCGCCCTCGCCAAGGGTGGTGAAGACCGAGCCCTCTATCGTCACCTCCCCGTGGCCGCGCTCAACGAGGTCGGAGGCGATCCCGACAGCGCCGCCGCCGGCCCGACAGAGTTTCACCGGTGGGGCAAGGCGACGGCGACGAGCCATCCACGAACCCTGCTGACCACCTCGACCCACGACACGAAACGGAGCGGCGATGTTCGTGCCCGTCTCCTCGCACTGGCGAAGCAGCCCACCGCCTGGCAGTCGCTGGTGGCCACCTGGCTGCCGCGCTTCGACCTGCATCCGGCCGACACCCTCCTCCTGTTGCAGTCGACCATCGGCGCGTGGCCGATCACCGAGGAACGTCTCGGCGACTATCTGATCAAAGCGTTCCGCGAGGCCGCCGTGCGATCCTCGTGGATCGAGCCCGACGCCGACTACGAGACCACCGTCACCGACGAAGTTGCCCGCGCGCTGGCTGACCGTTCGTTCGTGTCGGACATCGACGACATCGTCGCCCTGATCGAGCCGACGGCGAGCTTCCATACCCTCACCCAGACGCTTCTCCGACTCACGGCACCGGGGTTCGGCGATCTCTACCGAGGCGACGAGATCCGCAACCTCTCCCTCGTCGACCCGGACAACCGGCGGCCGCTCGACTGGAATCGGTTGGCCACCATGAGCGCCTCGGCCGACGAGTTGGACCTGTCATCAGCCCTCGAGATCTCACTCGATCTCGCCAAGCTGGTACTCATCAAACGAACGCTGGCCTGCCGTCGCTCGGCGGGTGATGCGCTGGACTACGAACCGGTTGCGCCGGACCACGCGCACCTGCTGGCGTTCCGCCGGGGTGATCTGCTCGTGGTGGTCGATCTCG
Source organism: uncultured Acidimicrobiales bacterium (assembly GCA_963698395.1). Classification (GTDB taxonomy): domain Bacteria; phylum Actinomycetota; class Acidimicrobiia; order Acidimicrobiales; family SZUA-35; genus JBBQUN01. The sequence continues at coordinate 219,542 of CAVOQQ010000001.1, read as the reverse complement.
GTACCCACGCGTCGGCGCCTTCGGGCACCATCGCGCTGCCGGAAGGCGAGTGGATGCAGGTCCTGACCTCTGACCCGCAGCCGAAGTCGGGCAGTACCGACACCGGCCAGATCCTCGATCGGCGCCTCCGCTTGGCACTGCTCCGCCGCCGTCGCTGAGCGTTGGCCATGCCGGCTCGTTGTCGGGCCCTCGCTCGGCAGCGTCGGTGCTACGTTGCCGCATGGAACTTGCTCTCGTCGCCCCAGGTGAGCATGTCGTGCTCGTCTTCTTGTGCCAGGTCCTCGTGCTCCTGGTTGCTGCGAAGGCTCTGGGTTGGCTCCTCGGTCTCATCGGCCAGCCATCGGTGGTCGGTGAACTGCTGGCCGGGGTACTCCTCGGTCCATCGATCTTCGGTCGCCTCGCTCCTGATCCCTCGGCCTGGCTCTTCCCCAACGACGAGGCCCAGGGAGCAATGCTCTACGCCCTCGCCTGGCTGGGACTGCTGCTGCTCCTTGCCTCTGCCGGGTTCGAGTCCGACCTCACGGTCATCAAGCGACTCGGGCGACCGGTCATCTACGTGACACTCGGCAGCCTGATCCTGCCGCTCATCGGTGGGACACTGCTGGGGCTGAGTGCACCCTCCGCCCTCCTGGGCGGCTCCGCGACGACCGTGGGGTTCGCGGCCTTTCTCGCCGTGGCGCTCAGCATTTCCTCGCTGCCCGTCGTGGCCACGGTGCTGAGCGAGATGGGCATGGTGCGACGCAACGTCGGGCAGATGATCCTGGCCACCGCCATCGCCAACGATGTCGTGGGGTGGGTGTTGCTCGGCCTCGTCGCCGGGCTTGCCGAGTCCGACACCATTGCCGCCGGCGACATCGCACTGACGGTTCTCGCCGTCGGCGCCTTCATGGCACTCGCCTTGACGCTCGGCCAGCGGGCGATCGACCGCCTTCTGTTCGCCGTTGCAACCACGAGTCGATCGAACACCCCGGCTGTCGCCGTCGTTGCCGTCGTGATCGGCGCCGGTGCCCTGACGCAATGGATGGGCGTCGAGGCCGTGCTGGGCGCCTTCATCGCCGGTCTTGTCATCGGTCGTTCGCGTTGGCGCGACGAGCGAGCGCTCCACCTCGTCGAGTCGCTCGCCCACGGTCTCCTCGCGCCGCTCTTTTTCGCCACTGCCGGCCTGCGTATCGATCTCGGTGTCTTCGCCGATCGAACCGTGGCGATCTGGAGCCTGCTGATCATCCTGGTGGCCAGTATCACGAAATTCCTCGGTGCCGTCCTCGGAGCCCGAGCAGGTCGTCTTCCCCGGAGGGAGGGATTTGCCCTCGGATCGGCGCTCAACGCCCGTGGGGCGCTCGAGATCGTGATCGCCTCGATCGGTCTCTCGATCGGCGTCCTGAACGACTCCTCCTACGGGGCCATCGTCGTCATGGCGATCGTCACCTCCGTGGCCGCACCGCCGCTCCTACGACTCACCCTGGCCGACTGGCCCGGCACCGCCGAGGAACAGGCGCGACTCGAAGCCGAACGCATCGCTCGATCGAGAATCATCGTGTCGGAACGACCGCCGTTGCTCGTTGCGAGCGATGCTGCCGTTTCACTCGCCGCAGCCCAGGTCATCGAGCTCTGCTGGCCGGCCGAGCAACCGGTCACGGTCATGGCGAACGAAACCGTCGACCTCGCTCCGTACCACGGGGTGCTCTTCGACCACCCCCTCCGAGTGGTGACACGAGCAGGGGCCGATCGCCTTCCGGCGATCATCGAGGAAGCGACCAAAGGCCACAGCGCGATCGTCATCGGTCTCGACCACCGGCCGGGCGAGGCGGTGATCTCCACGCTCGCCGAGTCGATCCTGGCCGAGGCGACCTGCCCGGTCGTCCTCGTTCGTGGTGAGTTGATCTCGGGCAATCAGCTCCCGGCCGCCTTCGCCAGGGCGCTCGTGCCGATCACCGGGTCGATCAACAGCCGGGCAGCGCAGGAACTCGCTGCCGCGATGTCGGCGAGCCTCGGCACCGAACTCGTCTTCACCCACCTCGATCCGACACCGCACACGTACGGTGTCGAAACCATCGATCGGCTCGCTTCGGTTTCGGGACCGTTGCTCGATCAGGCGAGGCACTCGGCGTCGGCGTCGCCGGTGGGCGCGATCGTCACGATGTCACGGGCAACCGAATCCGTCAGTGGGGAGCTCTTCCGCATGGCCATCGAGCTCGAAGCCGACGTGGTCATCGTCGGCACCACGCCACGGCCGGCCGGACCTGCCACGCATCTCGGTCCCGTTGCCACCCATCTGCTCACGCAGTGTCCGGCAACGGTCGTGGTCGTCGTGACGCCACCGGGCTGGACCGGCCCGAACCAGCTTCGCTGATCGACACCGGGAACTCGCCCGATCAGAGCCAGCCCGACCGACGGAAGGCACGGTACAGGCCGAGGCAGACGACGATCATCGCAATCAAGACGAGCGGGTAGCCGATTCGCGACTCGAGCTCAGGCATGTTGTCGAAGTTCATGCCGTAGATCCCGGCGATCATGGTCGGCACCGCAGCGATCGCGACCCACGCCGAGATGCGCCGCATGTCGTCGTTCTGACGCAGACTCACCTGCGCCGAGTTCGCCGCAAGAGCAGCTTGGATCAGCTCCCGCAAGGTCTGCAGTTGGTCGGCTTCACGAAGCAGGTGATCGTTGACGTCTCGGAAGTACGCATCCCAGGCATGGTCCTTGGCGACGAGTTCGTCATTGCGCAGCACGTTCATCGACACGATCAGCGGCTGCATCGCCCGGTGGAGCTGAAGGATCTCGCGTTGCAGGAAGTAGATCCTCGAGACGACCCGGCCGCTCTGGTTCGGTGCCTGCTCGGTAAAGACGTCGAGCTCGACCTCGCTCACGTCGTCGTCGAGGCCGTTCAGCACGTGCTGATAGGAATCGACGACCTCGTCGATGATGGCGTGGATGACCTCGACGGGTCCGGCGCGTAGACCATCGGGATCGTGCTCGAGGCGGAAGCGGAGATCAGCCAGCGGGACGGGCTCACCCCGCCGCACCACGACCACGGCGTGCTCGTTGCACAGCAGCTGGAGCTCGCCGAACTCGACCGACTCCGGTTCGTCGAGGTAGCGGGCGGTTCGAAGATCGACGAAGAGCCAATCGCCGTAGCGCTCGACCTTGGGCCGCTGCTGGGCCTTGATGAGGTCTTCCGCCGCCAGCGGATGCAGCTCGAAGGTCTCGGCGACGGTCTGCAGCTCGTCCTCCTCGGGATCGTGGAGCCCGACCCAGACGAACCCGCCGTCGGCCGCAGCATGATCGACGAGGTCACGGAGCGGGCCGGTCAGGTGGCGGACTCCTCCTCGGTACAAGACCGCATCGACGAACATCACACCAGCATGCCGTCGGCGATCCCGGCATCGGTCAGACGACACCGAGGATCTGGAGTGACGAGGGCGGCCTGAATCCAGCACGGACGACGCGCCGGTTTGGTGCTAGACAAATCGGTCACGCCATCTTCCAGATTCGAGACCCGATGACCACCATGCGCCAGCTCCAGTCCCTCGTCACCCCCGACGCCACCCTCGAACTCTCGATCGTCGATGTCGAGCGCCCGCAGCCCCGGCCCCACGAGATCCTGGTGCGGGTCGAAGCCACACCGATCAATCCATCCGACCTCGGTCTGCTGCTCGCCGGCGCCGATCTCACGACGCTGGTCGCCGGCGGTTCGACGACCCATCCCACGTTGACCGCGCAGCTCCCTCCCCCGGTCTTCGCTGCGCTCGCCGGCCGTGTGGGTCAGTCCCTTCCGGTCGGCAACGAGTCGGCCGGTGTCGTGGTCGAGGCCGGCGACTCCGACGAGGCCAGGGCGCTCATGGGGTCGACCGTGGCCGTCCTCGGCGGCGCCATGTACGCCGAGTACCGATGCGTTCCGGTGGCGAGCGCTCTCGTGCTTCCCGCGGGTACCGATCCACGAGACGGCGCTTCGATGTTCGTCAATCCGCTGACGGCCCTTGCGATGACCGAGACCATGCGAAGCGAGGGCCACACCGCGCTGGTGCACACCGCCGCAGCCTCGAATCTCGGACAGATGCTGAACAAGATCTGCATCGCCGACGGCATCGAACTGGTCAACATCGTCCGCAAGCCGAGTCAAGCCGAGCTCCTGCGCTCCATCGGCGCCACCTACGTGGTCGACACGAGCACCGACACGTTCGAGAACGACCTCGTCGCCGCGCTGACCACCACCGGCGCAACGATCGCCTTCGACGCCATCGGGGGCGGTCCCCTCGCCGGTCAGATTCTCGCCGCCATGGAAGCGGCCGCCGCCGCGAAGGCCGAGGGCTACAGCCGGTACGGATCGACCACGCACAAGCAGGTCTACATCTACGGCGGGCTCGACCGCAGCGAGACGGTGCTCAAGCGCAACTACGGGACCTCGTGGAGTGTCGGTGGCTACCTCCTGACGAACTTCCTCAATGCCGCCGGGCCCGAGGTCGGCAACCGCCTTCGCCGGCGAGTGGTCGACGAGATGCTGACGACGTTCGCCAGCAGCTACACGAGCGAGCTCACACTCAGCGAGGTTCTCGACCCGGCGAACGTTGCCGTCTACGCGAAGCAGGCAACGGGCGAGAAGGCGCTCATCCGGCCGAACGCCTGACTTGGTGATGCCAACCGGTCCGTCCCAGCTCGGCCGGTTGCGGCGCTCCGGGTGGCCGGAGCGTCAGATCGTCTTGCAGAAGTCGGCGATGCTCCGTGCGGTCTCGTGACTGATGTCGGGGCAGGCGACCGCAAAGATCTCGGTGCCGTGCACGGTGCCCATGACCTGTCGGCACTGGGCACGCACACCGGCTCGCACGAGGAGCCGGTAGAACTCGATGCCCTCGTCGCGCAGCGGGTCACACTCGTTGACACTGATCATGGTCGGCGGGAAGTCCTCGACGTCGGCCTCGGTGGCGAACGACGGCCAGGCCAACGGGTTCCCTGCTTCGAAGGCCTCGATGCCATACGCGATCCGGCCGTTGTTGTTGTGGAGCGAGAGCAGGATGCCCTCGTTCTCGACCGACGACGGGAAGCGGTCTTGGGGCCACTCGCCGGCGATGTAGGGGCACAGGGCATACAGCCCGCGAATCAGACCGACGTCGCCGTCTCGGCTGAGCTTCATGGTGGTGGCGATCGACAGATTGCCACCACCGGATTCGCCGGCGACGATCACGTGCGCAGGATCGATCCCGAGCGCGTCGGCCCGCTCGATGACGTGCTTCACGCCGGACACGCAGTCGTCGAGACCAGCAGGAAAGGGCTCGACCTCGGGAGCGCTCGAGGCAATGAGGCAGTTGCGAAAGTCGACCATCGCCACGGCGACCCCCTGGTTGGCGATGATGCGCCCCCACGACCGGTACAGGCCGTCGAACGCCGACATCGACTGCATGCCGCCACCGTGGATGTAATACACGCACGGCACCGGTCCATCGGCCGCCTTCGGTCGCATGAAGTTGATCTTCACGGTGTTGCCGTCCGGCTGCGAGGTGAACTCGAACTCGTGGATGTCGAGCCCATCCGAGGGTGCCACGGTTTCGTTGTCGAGCATTTCGAGACCGGCAACCAGCATCGCCTGCATGGCCTTCGCCGCTGGTGTGTTGTTCTGCGCCAGCAAGGTCTCTCGGTCGACCACATCGTTGAAGACCGGTTGGGGCATCGCTCCCATCGCTGCCTTGATGCGAGGGTCGATACGGGGATCGGTCATCATCTTGCTCATCGGCGCAAGCTACGTCGTGGGCTCGAGATTGACCAGCCGGACGGGCGATGGGGCCAGACCGACCCACGCTCGCCATGCCGGCTGGCGCAGCGTGGGATGTTGTGAGCGTCAGCGAGCAACTCCGGAAGAGAGCGAAGCGAACGGCTAGCGCAGCGTGGGATGTTGTGAGCGTCAGCGAGCAACTCCGGAAGAGAGCGAAGCGAACGGCTAGCGCAGCGTGGGATGTTGTGAGCGTCAGCGAGCAACTCCGGAAGAGAGCGAAGCGAACGGCTAGCTTTCGGTCCCATGGATCACCAGAGCGACACCGGCACTGCGCCAGGACCCGCATCATGACCGGAGCAACGGGAGGTCGAGTTGCCGACAAGGTCGTGGTCGTCACCGGCGCAGCGTCGGGGCTGGGCGCAGCCGACGCTCGCGCTCTCGTGGCCGAGGGTGCGCACGTCGTGTTGACCGACATCGACACCGAGGCCGGCGCAAGCCTCGCCGAGGAGTTGGGCGCCGTCTTCCTGCCTCAGGACGTGAGCGACGAGGCAGCGTGGGATGCGGTGATGGCCGAGGTCGACCAACGGTTCGGACGACTCGATGCGCTCGTCAACAACGCAGGCATCGCGCCCATCGCCGACATCGAGCACACCTCCACCGAAGTCTGGCGTCGAACGCTGGCCGTCCACCTTGATGGCACGTTCTTCGGCTGCCGTTCGGCCATCCCGCTGATGCGTGCTGCCGGTGGCGGGTCCATCGTGAACATGTCTTCCACCGCAGCGCTCAACGGGATCGCTCCCTACCTCGCCTACTCCGCAGCGAAGGGCGGTATCCGCTCACTCACCAAGGCGGTCGCCGCCCACGCACGCACCAACAAGCTCGGTATCCGCTGCAACTCGGTCCACCCCGGAAGCATCGCCACCCCCATGGTCCACCAGGCCCTCGACGCCCTCATGGGGATCGACCTCGCCGGGGCCGACGACCCCGAGGCCATGCGAAAGCAGCTCGGCGTCGGCGAACCGAGCGATGTCGCTCACCTCATCGTCTACCTGGTCTCGGACGAGTCCAAGCACGTCAACGGCGCCGAGCTGGTGATCGACAACGGCGACACGGTCATCGCATGACCGAAGCAGAGGCTCCGCTGCACATCTCGGGGATGGTGCACGTCAACATCAACTGCCGTGACTACGAGCGCTCGCGTCGCTTCTACGAACGCTTGGGCTTCGAAGAGGTGTGGACGGTCCCCGAGACCAACACCGAAGCGGTGGCCGCCGCAGTCGGCATGCCGCCGTATCGGGTGCGCGGCGCGATCATGGCCATTCCCGACGCCGACCCGCCGATGGTGATCGACCTGCTGGAGTGGGTGTCGCCTCGCGACGAATCCGATCCCTACCCCAACCTGTACCGGCCGGGTCTGGCTCGCTTGGCCATGCGATCGACCGATCTCGCCGCCGACTACGCCACTCTCGAGGCCGCAGGCGTCGAGATCTCTCACCACCGGCCACGGTGATGATGAACGAGACCCGGGGGACGCGTTTCTTCTGCTTCCGTGACCCCGACGGCACCTTCCTCGAACTCGTCGAGTCCTTCTCGCCCGAGGCATCGGTGTAAGCCGCGCCGGCCGGCCACGGCGATCCGACGAGCAGGTCAGAAGGAGGAGGACCTCGGTCCGAGCCGGTCGTCCTTCATGCCCTGCTCTCGTTCTGCAGGATGCGGCGAGCTTCGCCTGCCGCTGCCAGCTCGGCACGGTTGTCGTCGCCGACGTGCATGAACCGTTCACGCCAGCCGTCCTCTCCCCAGACGAACGGCGCTTGGACGGTCGTCCGGGGGACGAAGGCGCGTTCGAGAAGATCGAGCCCGAGACCGACGATCGAGCGTTGCATCTCGACATCGTTGGGCTTGCCACACGGGTTGCCGAGTGGGAAGTCGACGAATACGAAGCGTGGCACCCCGCATTCCTCGACGATGTCGCGTGCCGAACCGATCACCACGGTGGGGATCCCGGCTTCTTCGATCTGACGTGCGCCCAGCCCCACGGACTGGTGGCAGACCGGTCAGAGCGGCACCATCACCACCACATCGACCTCGTCTTCGCGCAACCACTGGATCAGCTGTGGCGTGTCGCGCCGCTGGGTCTGACGATGACTGAACTGGGTTGGCAAGCAGTAGAAGCGGTCCGAGACCGAACCGATGCGACCGTCGGCCGCGGCCTCGTCGAGCCGAGCGAGCGGGAGGAAGCTCTCGGGGTCTTCGGTGTGGGTTTCGTCCTTTGCCCACGACAGGTGTTGGTTGTCGAGATTGGCGACCTCGGACCTCGAAGCAACATGAGGTTTGCGGGGCAGGTCGCCCGGCACTCGGTACACGAAACCCTCGGGCAGGAAGTACGAGGTGGTGATGGCCCCCACCTTGCATTCCGACAGCGGCTTGACGAGCGGCGTAAACGGTGCGTCGTCGTTGGTGGCCCACTCATAGGCTTTCTCGTACCCGTGGGCTCGGTAGAACTCGCGTGACTTGTCGATGTAGCTCACGTGCGAGCGGTGTGTTCGGCGTCGTTCCACGATTGGGCTCCCTACGGTCAGACACCCAACGTTGCCCCGTCGGTGTCACTGTCGGCAAGTCGATGCATGCGAGCGGTGAAGCCGAGGTACTCCCACACGAGTTCGTCGCCTTCGCGCCAGCGCTTGACCTCGATGTCGAGCCCGTCGGGTCGCAGAACGTGCACACCGTTCTCGTAGGTCGCCACCACGTGCACCGGCGTTGTCTTGTCGAACTCGGCGACATCGTGCACACCATGCTCGAGCGTTCCGTCGCACCGCATGTCATGGATGATTCCACCACCGGTGATCACGATGCGGTCGCCGGCCTGTTCGATGCGCGAGATGTGCCCGAGGGCCGGATGGTTCGCAACCGGTTCACCGCCAACCAGCACCACCCCCACCTGCCAGAAGCCGTCGAGCACCGGCGCCTCTTCGGGAAGCGGCTCGATACAGCCGGCCAAGATCGGACCCGGCCATTGCGACCAGCCACCCGTGGGCGTGAACACGACCGGAATCGAGTCGAACGAGAGGCCGCTCACGCAGGGCGCTCCTCGTTCACCGATGCCTCGAGGTCATCGAGCGATGGGCGGACGATCATGGTGTAGGTGTCGGCGATCGCCACCTCCCGATGGTCCTTCTGGGCGGCGAGCCGTGCGGGGTCGGTGACCACGGCCATGAAGGCTGCCTTGCTCGGGAAGAGGTTGAATCGCACCTGGTGCCAGCTCCGGCCGTCGCCGATGATCGTGCCCTCGACAGCGAACCAACCCGAGATCCGGACCCCGTGGCCCAGCGCCACCTTCGCCGCTTCCGACTGATACTGCTCCATGTGGGTCGGGGTCTGGTGAGCCGCCTCGGCATCGTGGAAGCGCAAGACGTGGAGCACCATCGCCGGGCCATCCTCGTCGGTCGGCGGATGGGGCACGTCGTCCCAATCGACCGCAGCGAAGCCGCTGGGTGCCGAAGGCATCGCCATCGGTTGGGTGCCCATCACGATCGTGGACTCCATGCCTGCTTCTTTGTGCTCGTGCGATTCCTGGAAGGTGGGGAGCGACTGCATGTCGATGAAGGACCGGCGCGTCGGGTACTTCACCACGCCGATGCGATCCCATACGGTGCCGTCACCGAGGAGCTGCTGATCGACCTCGCCGAAGAAGACGGGTCGGGCGCCGACGGCGGTCAGAGAATCGATGGGGGCGTAACGATCGTCGGCATCCTTGCCGCTGATGTCGGACTTGCGACCATCGGCGTACGCCGCCACCTCGCGGTACTTCATCAGGTTGACCATCCACACCGGGCCGTCGTCGGCCGACGGCGTCGTTGCCAGCAACGTGGCGTACTCGCGGTCGACGGTGCCATAACGGGGGCTGTTACTGCTCATGGGGTGCTCACCTTTGCTTGCTGGTCGTCCTCGAGGGCATCGGCGAGGAGCTGCATCATCTCTCGTGCCACCATCGGCCCGGCATTCTGGTTCTGGCCGGTGACGAGGTTGCCGTCGACCACCCAATGGTTTGCCAGTGGATCGCGGAACTTGGTTTCGCTCTCGAAGAGCGCTCCGGCACCGCGCAGCTCCCGCTCGGGATGATGCGGAGTTGCGTCGATCCCCAGCTCCTTGACCTGCTTGTCGGTCACCGCCGAGATCCTGCGCCCGGCAACGAGCGGCGATCCATCGGCGGCCTTCGCATTGAGCAGGCCGAGCGGACCGTGGCAGACCCCGCCCATCACCTTGCCGGCGGCGTTGGCCTCGCTCATCTTCGAGCCGAGCGTTTCGGAGAACCCGAAGTCGAACGCAGCGCCCCAGCCCCCGGCAAGGAAGACGATGTCGTAGTCCTGCATGTCGAGGTCGCCGATCGCCAGCGACTGGGTCACTTTGGAGCGGAACTCGTCGTCTTCAAGGAAGCGATCATCTTCCGCGGTGCGAATGACCGGACGCAACGACTTCGGGTCGACCGCAACCATGCCGCCCTCGGGGCTGGCGATGTCGACGGCCATGCCGGCATCGAGAAAGGCGTAGTAAGGCACGGTCATCTCGCTGGCGAACACACCGGTCGGCTTGGCGATGTCGAGCCAGGCCACGTTGGTGGCCACCACGACGGCTCGCCGACCGGTGAGATCGAAGTCGACGTGTTCGGGGTCGTCGGGATGCATGCCCAGCTTCTGCACGAGCTTGCGCACACCACGGGCGGCGGGTGGCGGCGTCTTGCTCTTCGGCGCTCCCGATGGTCGGCGCGACGCATAGGGCCACGGATGGTTCCGCTCGGGCAGGGCACGAACTCGTTCCTGTTTCAACGCCTCCTGCAATCGCTCGAAGACACTGGCCACCACCAGATCGGCGGCCAAGTCGTTCCAACGGTTGTGTTCCTCGATCGGGTCGTGGTCGAGGTCGTAGAGCTCCCACTGGTCCGGGAGCGGCTCGGTTCGAAACTGATCGGGACCCGGCCCCCCGCTCGCCGCCAGGTGTCGCACGCCCGGCTCGGTCCATGTCGATGGATCGTCGAAGACCCGCACGATCTTCCACAGAACGCCGTCGATGCGATGGACGAGTCCCTCGAAGTTGGCGGCGACGTGCGCCGGCGTGTTGATCCGTAGCGGCACCGGCGGCTTGGCGGTGCGTCCCAAGCGGCGGGCCACGCCGGAAGCGCCGGAGTCGCCCTCCAGCATGTTGTCACGCGTCATGAGATAGACCGCTCGATTGCGGTCGGCCACCGACGGATCGTCGACGACCGGCATGAGGTTGGTCCCCGGAAGAGGGTGGACCTCGGAGAACGCAGGGCGCAGCTCGTTCGCCACCTGAGCCTCGTCGATACCCGCCGCCCCGAGCAGGGTGGGAACCAGGTCCACATGCGAGGTGGGCGCTCCCTCGATCACCGCGCCGGTGGTGGCGCCGGTACCAACTCGAGCGATCGAGAACGGCACGCGAGTGGCCTCGTCGTACAGGTTGAACCACTTCTGGTGCAGACCGCCGTGGGCGCCGAGCAGGTCGCCGTGATCCGATGTTCTGACCACGACGGCGTCGGATCCCCGGTCGGTCACCGCACGTCGAACACGATCGAGTGGCGGGTCCACCTCGGCGTGGAGGCGGTGGTAGAGATCTCGGTACTCCTGTGCCCCCTTCTCGTAGGTGCCGGCCACGGCGCGCACCGGTCCGTAGGCCGATGGATAGGCGTCTCGAAAGGCGATCTGTGCCGCCGGCTTGCTCGCAAGGTCTTCGTTGGCCGTCGGGGCCTCAGGGACGTGAGGAGGATCGAGCGGCGACGGGTCGAGAGGACTTCCTCGTCGAGCCCACAACGGGAACAGCACGATGTCGTGAGGATTCACGAAACTGGCGACGAGAAGGAATGGCCGGAGCGCGTCGGCATCACCGGCGTCGCGGCGGGTGTAGCGATCCTCGAGCCAAGCCACCACGCGGTTGGCGATCAGCGGATCTCGGCGGACGCCGGCGTCTCGCAACTTGCCGCCGTGGGGCTCGGGGCCGATCCAGCCCGAGAATCCGAACGGCTCCAGGCAACCGGCTTCTCGGTAGCGCACCACGCCTTCGGTGAGCACGGTGCCGTCGTCATCGTTGGTGTCGATGCGTCGGCCGTCGGCGTCATGGAGGTCGGCGTGCGAAAGGTGCCATTTGCCGTCGTAGTGGGTGTCGTAGCCGGCGGCTCGGAACCAGTGGCCGAGGGTCGGCACCTCCCCCTCACGGAGCCATCGCATCCGAGAGTCGTCGGCCATCTTCCCCAAGCCGTCGGTCTGGGTCACCCCGTGCACTTCGGGATACTGGCCGGTGAACAGCGTGGGACGGCTCGGCACGCAGGCAAGCGAGCCGGTGTAGTGCCGGCGGAAGTTGACGGCATGGTCTTCGAACCAGCCGGCGCCGGTCAACGCCGCTCGACGCCACGCCGCCACTTCGTCGGTCTCGTAGGGAGGAACGGCTCGCTCCTCGTCGGTCATGATCACGATCACGTCGGGCCGTGGCGCTGTCGGTTCGGTCATGCGTGCGCTCCTTTTCGATCCTGTTCGATGCGGCGTTGCAGACCGCCGATCATCTCTTGCGACACCGGGGCCAAACGACGACCGACGGCGCGAGCGATGACCCGCTGCGGCGGACGCGGTCCGGCGTCGACCCGAGTGGTGAGCACGACTCGGACCGAACCGACCGACTCGGTCAGCTGCCAGGTGTTCGTGAGCTCCTTGATGATCGGAGGAAGACCGGTGATCCGATACGCCAGCGCCGCCCCCGGCTCCCACACCGTGACGGTCTCGACCACGGTGGTACGAGCCGACTGGATGCGTCGCACGGTTCCCACACCCTCGTTCTGGTCGGACAGCAGGCACGAATGGTCGACGTTCGGCGCCCACGAGCTGATGGCACCGAAGTCGGCCAGAACGGCCCACACGGAGTCGACCGAGCCAACGATCAGGCCCTCGCGCGCGACCGCGATCACGACGCTTCCCTCATCGTCGGTCGCTCACGGCATCGCTCACCCTTCATGGCATCGTTCCCTCGTCGTCGACCGGTCGTCATCGGGCCGTGACGGCGTCGATGATGATCTGCGCCAGTTGGGGCGCGGCGTCTTCCTGGAAGAAGTGATGGGCGTTCTCGACCGTCACGTGCGGCTGGCCCTTCGCTCCGGGCACGAGCGCGAGGAACGGCTTGTCGCCGCCGGCAGTGACCGGATCGCTGTCACTGAAGCAGCAGATGAACGGCTTGTCCCAGGCCTTGAAGACCTCCCAGGCGGACCGGTTTGCTTCGGCCGCTGGGTCATCGGGCGAGGTGGGAACCAACGACGGGAAGATGCGCGCGCCTTCTTTGTAGGTGTCGTCGGGGAACGGTGCGTCGTAGGCAGCGACTTCGGCCTCGCTCAGCTGCGTGACCGTGGCGGAGTTCAGCAGGAAACCGATGTCGAACTCGGGCGAGGTCTGCGAGAACCGCTGCCACGCCACGAACGCATCACTCGGTGCATGCTCGCCGGTCGGCAACCCGGTGTTGCCGACGATCACACGAGCGAACCGATCGCGGTTCTCGGCAACGAGCCGCAATCCGACGAGGCCACCCCAGTCCTGCCCGAAGAACGTGGCGTTCGCCAGATCGAGGTGATCGATGATCGCCTCCTGCATCCACGCCACATGGCGGGCGTAGGTGTAGTCCGACTTCTGCGTCGGCTTGTCGCTCTTGCCGAAGCCGACCAGATCGGGAGCGATGACTCGCAGGCCGGCATCGACGAGCAGCGGGATCATCTTTCGGTAGAGGAAGCTCCACGACGGTTCGCCATGCATGCAGAGTACGACCGGCCCGTCAGCAGGGCCCTCGTCGAGGTAGTGGACCCGAAGGGTGCCACTGCCGTCCTGATCGTCGACATCGACGTAGTTCGGGGCAAAGGGGTAGTCGGGAAGATCGGCGAATCGATCATCGGGGGTGCGAAGGGTGTGCATGGTTGCTCCTGTGAAGGCGGGGAGAACGGTGGGGCTCAGGTGGCCACGGATGCGCTCAGCGGGGGGTGATCTCGACCCGATGGAGGTCGTCACCCAGTTCGATCCGGCCGCCGAAGTCGGTGGCCGCGAGGGTGCGCCAGTCGTCTTCGGTTCCGTTCATCAACGGCGGCACGTAGTGGGTGAGGATCAGGGTGTCGAGGGCAGCCCGCCCCGCGGTGGCTCCGGCCTCCTCCGGCGAGGAGTGGTAGTCGAGCGTGTCCTGCATACGCCGCATGGGCACCTTGGCGATGATGTCCTTGCGGATGACCGTGTGCACGAGCGCATTCGCCCCTTCGCACAGCGTGTCGAGCCCGGCGCAGGGGACCGTGTCGCCGGCGACCACGACCGCCGTCGTGCCCTGCCCGGAGTCGTGCTCGAACCGGTAGCCAACGCTCGGTTCGACCGGCTTGTGATCGGTTTGCCCGCAGGTGATGACGACGTCTCCCGGCAACGACACCGGCCCTTCGGTGACCTCGATGACGGTGACGGGCGGCCGATGATCGAGGTCTTCGTGGTGAGCGATCCGGTACTCGATGTCGGGCTCGAGCGACGCCAGGATGTGGTCGACCACCTTCTGGGTACCGACCGGCCCGACGATGGTGAGCGGCGTCTCGGTGAAGGTCATCACCCAGCGAGTGGTGATGACGTCGTTGAGGTCGGTGATGTGGTCGCTATGGAGATGGGTGATCAAGACGGCGGCGAGGTTGGGAGCGCCCAGACCGAGAGCGGCCATGCGCATCAGCACGCCTCGACCGGCGTCGACCAGGTAGTGCTCGGCCTCGGCGCCCTCGCCGGCCGAGATGAGCGTTGCCGGTCCTGCGCGGTCGGGGCTGGGCATGGGGCTTCCCGTTCCGAGAAGCGTGACGGCGAGGGTCATTGACGACTCATTTCTGCAGCCGCTTCGGCTTCTCTTGCGGCGAGGTCTTGGGGAGAGAGGAGTTGGATCACCACGTCGTGGAGCGTGCCGGTGAAGGCAAAGGGCGAGGCATAGCGAGTCGACACCGCCGAACCGTGGTCGTATCCGACGCTCGGACCGACCGACGAGATCATCCGCATGAACAGTGGCAGCTCGGCGGTGCCGGCCGGCTCGCCATCGATCATCACGGCCATGGACCCAGCCATGCCGTCGCTGCGGCGGATCTGCACAGTGAGGACGACGTCGCCGGTGGGGACGTCGGGGTCCGACTCCAGCACCACGTGATCGTCGAAGGCGTTGTAGTCGACGACCAGCTTGTCGTTCTGGACGAAGACGGCGATGCCGGAGTTCTCGGTTCCGGTGGCGAACAGCACACCCTCGTCGCCGTCGCCGCGCCGGATCCTGGCCGTCAGGTCGAACGATCGTCCGCCGATCGCTGCCGATGCCTGGCTCGGCATCGGCGACATCGGCGGCCGGTAGACGTAGCGGCGATCCTCCGGATGGGGCGAGTTCGGTCGGAAACGAGCGCCGAAGAGGCCGAGCGTTCGATCATCGAGTGGCAGCACGCCATGCCGTTCCGCCTCTTGCCACCACCGCTCGATCAGGTCGGCAAGCTTGTCAGGCTGATCGGCCGCAAGATCGTTGCACTCGGACCAATCGCTGCTCAGGTGGTACAGCTCCCACGGCTCGGTGTCGTAGTCGGCACCGGCGGTGTGTTTACAGACCGCCTTCCAACGGTCGGCTCCCTCACCGGCGACCAGCGCCCGACTGCCGGCCATCTCGAAGTACTGGAGCGTGTTCGCCGACGGCGCCGACGGATCGGTCAGCGCCGAGGCGAAGGACCGGCCGGTGACCGGCAGCTGTTCGATTCCGCGGTAGCTGGAGGGAGGCGTCACCCCGACGAGTTCGTAGATCGTCGGCACGATGTCGGAGACGTTGACGAACTGGTCTCGCAAGCCCTTCGCCGCAGCATCGATGCGGCCGGGCGCATGCACGACGAGTGGGACGTGCACGCCGCCTTCGTGGGTGTTCTGCTTGTACCACTTGAACGGACTGTTGCCGCATTGGGCCCATCCCCACGGATAGTTGGTGTGGCTGTGCGGACCGCCGATGTCGTCGATCTTGTCGATGGCTTCGTCGGGCGTCTCGAAGATGCCGTTGAAGAACTTCATCTCGTGCATGACACCGAAGGGGCCACCTTCCTGCGAAGCGCCGTTGTCGGCGAGCACGACGAGCACCGTGTTGTCGAGCTGCCCGAGATGGCGAAGTCCCTCGACGAGGCGGCCGATCTGGTCATCGGTGTGATCGAGGAAAGCGGCGAACGCCTCCTGCAACCGACAGGCCAGCTTCTGCTGGTTCTCCGGCAGATCGTCCCAGGCCTCGACGCCGGGATTGCGGGGCGCCAGTTCGGTTCCCTCCGGCACGACGCCGAGTGCCAGCTGACGTTCGAACCAGCGCCGGCGAACGACGTCCCATCCCTCGTCGTACCGGCCACGGTACTTCTCCAGGTAGCTCGCCGGCGCCTGATGAGGAGCATGCGTTGCTCCGAAGGGGACGTAGGCGAAGAACGGCCGATCGGGCCGTACTCCCTTGGAGTCGCTGACCATCTTCAGGAGTTGGTCGATCAGGTCTTCACTGAGGTGGTAGCCGTCCTCTGGACCGTTCGGCGGCTCGATGGGGTGGTTGTCACACACCAGCTCGGGATGGAACTGATCGGTCTCCCCCTCGAGGAAGCCGTAGAACCGGTCGAATCCACGAGCGAGCGGCCACTGGTCGAACGGGCCCGCCGCCGAGCACTGTTCCATCGGGGCCAGGTGCCACTTGCCGACGCAGAACGTGGCGTAGCCCTCGCCTCGGAGCACCTCGGCCACGGTGGCGGCGTGGTTGGAGATATGCCCCAGCTGGTTGGGAAAGCCGGTGCGGAAGTTCGACACCGATCGCATGCCGACGGCGTGCTGCGAGCGCCCCGTCAGCAACGAGGCGCGCGTCGGCGAGCACAACGGCGTGACGTGGAAATTGGTGAACTGCGCTCCGTTCGCCGCCAACGCGTCGATGTTGGGGGTGTCGATGTCGGAGCCGTAGCAACCGAACTGGGCGAACCCGGTGTCGTCGAGCAACACCACCACGACGTTCGGCGCCTGAGCGCCGGGGTGCGGCGCTTCGTCGAACCATGGTTCGGAATCGGCGATGGTGCGCCCGATGGTTCCCTCGAATCGTGATGGCCGTGTCATGCCGTCGTTCCTTTCGTCCCTTTGGTCAAAGCAGTTTTCGTGGCCACCGGAGACGGCGAGCCCGGGGCCCACTGGGCCAGGAGCACGTCGAGTGACGTGTTCCAGATCTTGCTGATCTGGCGGGGTGAGCGAGCATGAGCAGCGCTCATCAGCTCGAAGGCTTCGGGTGAGGTGAGGCTGTCGATCAACGACGCCAGATTCGCCCGGTCGACGCTGGTCAGTGGGCCCAACTCGACGGCGAAACGCTGACGAGTCTGTTCCGCCAGTCGTTCACGCAATCGGGCGAGCCCTTCCACCATCGGCTGGTGCTCGAGCGCACGAGACCGTGCGACCAGCATCAAGCCACCGGCCACCGTCGAAAGCTGGACTCGTGATCGCACGTGCGCCTGCACTCGATCCGACCGGCTCCGCTCGGCGTCGTCGACAACGAACAGGTGGGCGAACCTCGGCTGGAACGTGTCGAGCGCCTGACGCTGCACGTCGGCGAGACCGTCGAAGTTCCGGAAGATCGACGAGACGGAAACGCCGGCTCGCTCGGCGACATCGTCGACCGATGGCGGGATCTTGCCTTCCTGGATGAGTGAGAAGGCCGCCTCGATGACAGCCGAACGGTTGCGTTCCCGCCGGGCGTGTCGCCCATCGGACGTTTCGTCGGTTGCCATCGCCGCAACCTAGATCACGAGCCGGATCTTTTGCGAGTCCCACTCGCAAAATATTTCCCACCAGGAAAAAGCACAAGCTCTGGCGGCATGATCGCCTGATGAAGCGTTCCGCGGCAGCCGTGCTGTTCGACAACGATGGTGTCCTCGTCGATTCGCACGAGCAGGTCGTCGCGTGCTGGACGAGGGTGGCCGATGAGTTCGGCCTCGACATCGACGTTCTCCTCGAGCAGCTCGTGGGGGTGCGAGCGGTCGACACGCTCGCACGTCATCTGCCGGCAGAACGCGTAGAAGCAGCCGCCGGTCGTCTCGAACAGCTCGAGATCGAACTCGCCGATCGAACCAGGCCACTTCGAGGCGCCATCGACCTCACCCGGTCGCTCCTGGGCGGCCCCTGGACCATCGTCACTTCTGGCAGTCGATCGCTCGCCGAAGCCCGCTGGACCGGAGCTGGAATCCCGATTCCGCAGGTGAGCGTCACCGCCGATGACGTCACGCAGGGCAAGCCCGACCCGGAACCGTTCCTCGCAGGAGCCAGGCTCTTGGCGGTGGAGCCGGCGAGCTGCATTGCGTTCGAGGATTCAGCCTCGGGCGGCGAGTCGGCACGGGCTGCAGGGATGACAGTGATCGCCGTGGGCCGCCAACCATGGCCGTTCGACCCGTTTGCCAGAGTCGACGATCTCGCTGCAGTCCGCACCAACGCTGTCGGCTCGATGATCGAGCTGGAGCTCGAGCCGACCGGCGCCACCGGTTCGCCCAGAGATGGCGACTCGTCTCATCCGGAAGTCTGAGACGGTGAAGCGGCGGGGGACTCCGAAAACGCCCACGCCGTGAGACCAGCACCGTCGTGCTCGGGCGCAGCTCGAGACACGATCGCTCGCACGTATCGCCGGTTCCTTCAGCGATGTGGCACGCTAGGCGCATGGCTCCCATCGCCTTCACCGTCACGCACGACTTCGATGCCCAACCCAGCGTCGTCTGGGAGGAGATGATCGACTGGCCGGCACACGGCGAGTGGATCCCGGCAACTCGCGTCGAGATCGACGAGGGCGACCCGCAAGCCGTCGGCGGCATGTTCACCGGGTATTCGGGCTACGGCCCGCTGACGCTCGTCGACCACATGCGGATCACCGACATCGACTGGGACGACGCCGCCTCGAAGGGGCGATGCGAGGTGGCGAAGCTCGGGCCCGTCCTGGAAGGACGAGCCGGCTTCACCGTCACCCCGTCCGGCGCAGGAGCACGCGTCGACTGGTTCGAAGAGGTGACGGTGCCCTACCTCCCCGGCTTCCTTGCCCCCGTGGTCAACAAGCTCAGCGCCTTCGGTTTCAAGATGGGCATGCGAAGCCTGGCCAAGAACATCGCCGCCAAGCAGAGCTAGCCACTCGACGGGTATCAGCGAATCGGCTCCGCGCACTCCGGGTGCCGGCCACCGACACAGGACTCTGCCCGCACGGCCTACGGTCGCATGGCCCCGGTGGTCCAGACCAGGATTTCCGCTCCTTCGGAACCTGCAGTGAGCACCATGCTTCCGGCATCGGTGAGACGAACGGCATCGCCCTCGGCCAGACCACCGTTGGCTTCCAGCTCTGCGCCACCACGGGCAACGAAGACATGACCGAACGCTGCCTCGGGGACCTGCACCCGTTCACCTGCAGACATCCGAGCACCCCAGAGCACGGCGTCCCGCTGGCGGATGCCGATGGCTGCATCGTGTCCCTGACCCGAGGCGATGGGGACCAAACCGCCGGCAGCGAGCTGATCGTTGATGTCGAGCTGCTGATACCCGGGGTCGATCGCCTCGGTGTCGGGCACCACCCACATCTGGATGAAGTGCACCTCATCGGTCGGGCTCCAGTTCTTCTCCGAGTGCCAGATACCGCGACCGGCGCTCATGCGCTGGGCCAAGCCGGGGTAGATCAGGCCTCGATTGCCTTCGGAGTCCTTGTGCTCGAGCTCACCGTCGAGCACCCAGGTGATGATCTCCATGTCGCGATGAGGATGGGTGTCGAAGCCGGTGCCCCCGGCGACACGGTCGTCATTGAGGACGAGCAACTGTCCGTGGTGGGTGTTGTCAGGCGAGTAGTGGCGGCTGAAGCTGAACGAGTGCTTCGAGTCGAGCCAACCGGCTCGAGTGTGGAAGCGGTCGGCCGAGCGTCGGATGTCGATGGCTGACGTGGTCATGATCGAGACAACCGACCATCGTGGAGATTTATTTCCATTCGGAACTACTTGTAGGGTCTGAACATGACCGAGCCTTCGATCGTCGACACTTGGGAGCATCTCGTTCGCTTCCACCGGGCCACCATCCAGGACATGGACGATCACCTTCGCTCGAAGTTCGGGCGGTCACTCGACGACTACGACGTGCTCCACCAGATCCACCTCTGCGGAGGGCCGGTCAAGATGGGCGACCTCGCCGAGCGACTGCTGGTTGCGAACAGCTCGTGCAACCGGATCGTCGGACGACTCGAAGCCGCAGGGTTCGTCAGTCGAGCGCCCGGCGCCGAGGACCGGCGCCAGGTATTCGTCGATCTCACGGGAGAAGGCAAGCGGCTCCGACGCCGGATGGCGGTCGCTCACACCCGCGACATCGAGCGTCTCGTCGGGGCCGCCCTCTCGGCGTCGGAGCACCGACAACTCCGTGCGATCATGGATCGGCTCCTCATGCGGGAATGAGTCCGTCCGGCGCACCCTGCGACGAACCGTCAAGTCCGTTCAGGCGACGCCGATCCGACGCGCCGCGCGCTCGGCCGCCTCTGGCCCCGCCAGTTGACGGAGGAGCAGGAGCCCGTCGATCAAACTGACCGCGGTCTCTGCCTCGACCCGTCGCTGCTCGGGCGTGCCCTCGATGAAGTCCGCCGCCCATTCGATCCACATCGTCACGAGCGCGGGCACGAGGGTTGCATACGGGTCACGCCCGACCGCTGCGAGACCATTCGCTTCGAAGAAGAGGGCGAAGACCCGGTCGGTCTCGCCGGAGGCGAGCACCGGCCAAGCGGCCGACATCAACCCGAGATAGTCGTCGGCTTTGGCGGTGAATGCCTCGGCAAGCGTGGCCTGCAACTGCAGACCCATGGCAACGATGACCTCACCGATGAGATCATCCTTCGTCGGGAAGTAGTAAACGACGATGCGATCACTGACGCCGAGCCGCTTCGCCAGACGGCCGAACGTCAGTTGGCTCAGCCCGTCGTCGAGTGCCGCCGCCAGCGCCCCCTCGAGAATCTCCGCCTTGGTGTGCTTGTGTCCCACGGGGGTTGATTGTAGTGACCACTGTGATTAGTGTTCGCAGTGACCACTACAACTCTCGAGCGAGGCGTGCGCCACCCGCTCGTCCAACAGGAGGATCCCGTTGAGCACCCTGACTCCCGCTGAGGCCGCCGACCTGTTTCGCAACGAACCCGATGACTTCCTCGATGTCGGCGCCGGCGAGGCTGCCTACCGCCGTGTCGGCTCCGGGCCCGACGTGCTTTTCGTGCACGGCTGGCCCGTCAGCGGCGCCACGTACCGCAAGCTGCTGCCCCACCTGGTCGACCACGTCACGTGCCACGTGATCGACTTCCCGTCGGCCGGCTCGAGCCGGTTCGATGCCGACACCACGTTGACGATCGATCAGCACATCCAGACCGTGCGTCGCGTGATCGACCTCCTCGGGTTCGAGAGCGTTGCCGTTGTCGGGCACGACAGCGGCGGACTCATCGCTCGCCACGCCGTCGCCGGCGATCCACGGCTTCGGTCGATGGGTCTGATCAACACCGAGCCGCTGCACCCCAGCTGGCGTTTCAAGTCGTTCATCGCTGCACGGAACCTCCCCGGTCTCGGCGCTGGATTGGGCTGGGTTTCCGGCCATCCGCGCATCCGACGGTCCAAGGCCGTCTTCGGTGATGCGTTCGCCGACCGATCGCTCCTCGAGGGCGAGTTCGCCGAGTTCTTCTTCGAGCCACTCCACACCTCGAAGGCGCACCGAGACGGCGCCGCCAAGCTCCTCGAGAGTTTCGACATGCAACTGGTCCGAGACCTCGCCGAGGTGCATCGTCGCATCGACGTGCCGGTGAAACTCGTGTGGGGCGACAAGGACCCGTTCTTTCCCGTTGCCCAGGCCAAGGCGATGGTGAGCAGCTTCCCCGACGCCACCCTCGACATCATCGAAGGAGCCGGGCTCTTCTCCCACGAGGAACGCCCAGCCGAAGTGGCAACGGCCCTCCTCCCGACGTTGGTCGGCAACTGAACCGCTGACCAGCCGATCTTGCCCGGGTTCGTCTGCCATGGGAGGATCGTGACCACCTCGCGCCCCCGGCTTGGTCGTCGGTGACCGACCCGAAGTTCCAGCGGCGTGGGCAATCGAAAGAGAGCGCACCATGACCGAGACCGCGTCCACATCGACCGATATGCCATGGCGGCCCGGCGAGGTGCGAAGCCCCGAACAGGAACAGGCCCGGGAGGGTGCGAACGTCCCTGATGCCGGCGAGCTGGCGCTCGACGAGATCAACCCGCTCAACGCCCACCTCTTTCTCGAAGACCGCTGGCACGGCCACTTCGAACGCCTGCGCAACGAAGACCCCGTTCACCTGAACGAGATCCCCTCCGCCGGCCGTTACTGGTCGGTCACGAAGTACGACGACGTTCGCCATGTCGATGGCGACTGGAAGACCTTCTCATCGGCACATGGCATCACGCTCGGCCCCAAGCTCGCCGATCTCCCCAATGATGGCTCGACCACGATGACCTCGTTCATCTCGATGGACCCACCACGCCATGGTGAGCAACGCAGCACCGTGCGCGCGGTCGCCGCCCCCAAGAACCTCCGCAACGTGGAGCCGCTGATTCGGGAACGCACGATCGCTGTGCTCGAGTCGTTGCCGGTCGGTGAGACGTTCGACTGGGTCGACACCGTCTCGATCGAGCTGACCACGATGATGCTGGCCACGCTGTTCGACTTCCCATTCGAGGATCGACGCAAACTCACCCGCTGGTCCGACGTCGTCTTCGCCATCCCCGAGCCCGGTGGCGTCGTCGAGACGCAGGAGCAGAAGCGAGACGAACTCATCGAATGCGTGCGCTACTTCGAGAAGCTCTGGGACCTGCGCAGGGAGAACCCCGGCGACGACCTCGTGTCGATGCTCGTCCACGGCGAGGCCACCAAGGACATGCCGACCATGGCCCATCTCGGCAACTTGTTGCTCTTGATCGTCGGCGGAAACGACACCACCCGGAACACCATGTCGGGCAGCGTGTATGGCCTCAACAAATACCCCGAGCAATACGACAAGCTGATCGCCGACCCCGGTCTCGTTCCGGCTGCCGTACCCGAGATCATCCGCTGGCAGACTCCCCTGTCGTACATGCGGCGAACCGCCACCAAGGACACCGAACTCGGCGGCAAGCAGATCCTCAAGGATGACCAGGTCCTGATGTGGTATCTGTCGGCGAACCGAGACGAGGCGATCTTCGAGAACGCCGAGGCCCTCGACATCGAACGACACAACGCCGACCGACAGATCGCCTTCGGCTACGGCATCCACTTCTGCATGGGCAGTCGTCTGGCCGAACTCCAGCTGCGCATCCTGTGGGAAGAGATCCTTGCCCGCTTCGAGCGCATCACCGTCAAAGAGGAGCCGCAGCGGACGTTCTCCTCGTTCGTGCACGGCTACACCCGCTTACCGGTCGAAGTCACCCGCAAGTAACACGACTCGTTCGTGCGCCTGGCCAGCTGGAACATCAACTCCGTACGGACTCGCCACCCTCGGGTGCTGGCCTGGCTCGAGCGCCACCAACCCGACGTGGTCGCGCTCCAAGAGACCAAGTGCACCGACGACGTCTTCGCCACCCTGGCCGAGGACTACACACGGCTCGGCTACGACTGGGTCCACTGGGGCCGTGACCACTGGAACGGCGTTGCCATCTTGAGCCGGATCGGCCTGACCGACGAGCAGCGAGGGTTCCGGGGCGTGAGTCGTTCCCCGTTCGACGAGGCGCGGCTGCTCTCGGCGACGTGCGGCCACGGTGACGATGCGGTTCGCGTCAGCTCGCTCTACGTGCCAAATGGTCGGGAACTCGACGACCCGCACTACCTCTACAAGCTGGTGTGGCTCGAGCGCCTACGAGCCGAGGTGGACCCCGCCGAACCCACCCTTCTCATTGGCGACTTCAATGTGGCACCAACCGACGTCGACATCTATGACCCATCTCGGTGGCGTCGCAAGACTCATGCATCGCCTCCTGAGCGGGCTGCCATCGAGGCACTCCTCGACACCGGGTTGCTGGATGTCACCCGTGACCATCTCCCGGACCCCGGTGTCTACACCTGGTGGAGTTACCGACCCGGGCAGTTCGAGGCCAACCGAGGGCTCCGTATCGACCTTGCGCTCGCGTCACGAGTCGTGGCCGACCGGGTGGAGGACGTCTGGATCGACCGGGAGGAGCGCGGCGGGGAACGACCCTCCGACCATGCTCCGTTGGTGCTGGACCTCGGGCGGTGACTCACCGACGACGGGTGTGATGCCCGCACTCTGCCGTTGGACACCACCGCTCATCCATCGGCGGTCGGTCCCGAAACGCCGCTGGTCGACGTCGTCGACTCGGATCTGGCCGGCGTTGTCGTCGTCGTTGGCACGCCGGTGGTCGTCGATTCGGTCGTCGTCGATTGATCAGCGACGGTCGTCGAAACGGCGCTCGTCGGCGGGTCGGTCGTGACCACGTAGACGGGGATGGCCGGGCCCCTCGATGAGTCGCCCCTGCCACCACTCGATGCCCGCGCATCTCGTCGCTGACCTTCCGGAGGGTCGAGAGCGCCGGCGCCAGGTCGCCCTCCGGGCGCAACGGCACATCGACCACGGATCGGACCCACCCGATCGATTGGCTGGTGAGCTGGCGAATCTCGCCATCGGGAACGAAGACGACCTCGCCTTCGATCGTGCGTAACCGGGTCACCCGGAGGGTGATCTGCTCGACATTCCCGCCGACACCGCCGACCGTGCCGCGGGCAGCGATGGTGACCCAATCCCCGATCGCCATCTGGTGTTCGGCCAGCAGGAAGAAACCGGAGACGATGTCGTGCGGGACGCGTTGGGCACCGAATCCCAGCGCCACACCGGCCACGGTGGCCGTTGGGATGAGCGTGGCCAGGGGGAGTCCGAAGCGATCGGCGACCATGGTCGACATCAACACGACGTCAGCATGCCGTTGCGATCACCGGAATCGCTGGAGCCACGTGCCACAAGCCGGCCCACCGCACGGGAACGAGCACGTCGTGGGACTGGCGGCGACTAGTCCAGACTGATGCCTGCGTAGCCCGCTGCGGTGACCTCGGCGACTTTGGTCGTGTACTGCGGCGCCCCTCCGAAGTAGGCCTGGTAGCGAACCTGGCCCTCTCGGTGACCGGCGACGTTGGAGTTGTAGCCGGTGAACCAACCCTTGCTGGTCTTCAACAGCAAGCGCTCGTAGGACCGAATGATCTCCTGGACCCACTCGGCTTCGGCCTCGGGATCGGCATCGACACGGGAGGCGCCGCTGTCGAGTGCGTGCTGCAACAACTCGGTGATCCAGTCGACGCCGGTCTCGATGGCTCGGGGGAAGTTGGTCGAACCCGACACGCTCTGCGGGCCGGCCACCATGAACATGTTCGGGAAGCCGTGGGTGAGCACGCCGAGGTAGGTGCTCGGGCTGTCTCGCCACTTGTCGGCAAGGGCTTCCCCGCCGACGCCGCGAATATCGATCCGGTCGTAACCACCCGTGATGGCATCGAAGCCGGTGGCGTAGACGATCAGATCGAGGTCGTAGTGCGCATCAGTGGTCTGCAGCCCGGTCGGCGTCAACCGTTCGATCGGTGTTGCCGTCACGTCGACCAGGTGCACGTTGTCGCGGTTGTATGCCTCGAAGTAGCGAGTCTCGAGCGGCAGTCGCTGCAGACCGAAACCATGATCGCGAGGAATCAGCTTCTCGGCGGTGGCCGGATCGGTCACTCGCCGGCGAATGCGGTCGGCAACGTACTCGGAGATCTCTTGGTTGGCAGCCTCGTCATAGAAGATCTCGGCGAAGTTCCCTGCGAGGAAGGCAAAGCCCGGCTGGTCGTACAGCTCGTCCCAGACGGCCCGCCGCTCGTCGGCCGTGAGATCCCAGAAGCCTCGCCGGGGCACGTGCTCGAACCCGCCTGGCGATACCGCGCAATTGGCGAAGATCTCGTCGTAGCGATTGCGTATGTCGGCCATCTCCTCGACCGAGATCGGCGCATTGTTGAGCGGGGTACTCCAGTTGGGCCGGCGCTGGAACACGGTGAGATCGGCGACCTGGTCGGCGATGGCGCTGATCACCTGGATGCCGGTTGCTCCGGTGCCGATCACGCCGACGCGTCGCCCTTCGAGCGGTACGGGCTCCTTCGGCCAAGAGTAGGTGTGGAATGCCTCGCCTTGGAACTCGTCCATGCCTTCGTAACTCGGAAGCGTCGGGATCGACAGCGGTCCGAGACTGGTGATGACGAACCGGGCAACGACGCACTCACCACCCTGCAACTCGAGCTGCCAGACCCGCTCGTCTTCCTGCCAAGTCATGCGCTCGACCCGAGCGTTGAACCGCATGTGTCGCCGAAGGTCGAACTTGTCGGCGACGTAATTCAGGTAGCGGAGGTTCTCGGGCTGCCCGGAGAAGCGTTCCTTCCAGTGCCACTCATCGAGCAGTTCCTTGGAGAAGGAGTAGCCGTAGGTGTAGCTCTCGGAATCGAAGCGTGCCCCGGGGTAACGATTGCGGTACCAGGTCCCGCCAAGATCGTCATCGGCCTCGAACAGAACGGCGTCGATACCGAGGTCGGTGAGCTTCTTGATCTGGTAGATCCCCGAGACCCCGGCGCCGATGACCACCACATCATGCGACTCGGTCGCCTCACGGACATCATGCGACTCGGTCGCCTCACGGACATCATGCGACTCCGTCGCATTGCTCATGTGGGAACTCCTTCGATGGGCGGACTGGCTCGCCCGGCTTGGATCGATGGACGGCGCTGGCTCGCACGCCCATGTGGCGCACCATAGTCATGGGGCGATCGGCGATCGAAACGTGACCTGGGCTCTCCTCAAACGGACTGGGCGGCAGGGACTTGCGGCTTCTTCACCGCGGCAGGCACGAGCGGGATCTCGCTGTCGGCCAACGGCTGCATCCACTGCTTACGAGCCAACGCCGCCTCGATGTAGGGAGCGAGCTCCGCTTCCTTCTTGGCCAACCGCTCGGCTTCGCGCTCGTGGAACTCGGGCATGACCTCGTTCGCGAACAGCTCCAGCGAGGAACAGATGTCTTCGTGGCGGTTTCGCCCTGCCTGCTGGATGAAGATCAGTTGGTCGACGCCGATCGCCTCGAGCTCACGAATATGTCGGGTTGCGTCGGCAGGCGTGCCGATGGCCGAGGAGTAGCGGTCGCCTTTGGCCTCTGCCTTCGCGATGAAGGCGTCGGTGGCCCCAGGGCCTCGCATGGCCTGGAAGTCGGACCACAGGCTGGTGCGCCCAGGCACGCTGTCTTGGGTCACCATGGCGGCGATGGCGTAGCTGAAGAACTCGAAACCTTCACGGCCTCGGCGGATCGCCTCGGCTCGATCGTCGTGGAGCGAGAACCCGGTGACCAAGGCGATGTTGGCGTTCACCGTGTGTCCGATGGGAACGCATCGATCGCTCTTGATGATGTCGTAGTAGGACTGCACCCAGTGGGCCGCCTCGTCGGGGTCGACGAACGAGAAGGCAAGGGCCCCGATCCCGAGTTCGGCCGCAAGCTCGATGGTCGAGCGGTTGGTGCAGGCGATCCACATGGGCGGGTGCGGTTTCTGGCTCGGCTTCGGCACGACGTTGCGACACGGGAACGAGAACGACTCGCCCTCGAAACCCGGATAGGGCGTGAGCGCCATCATGTTGGCGATCTGTTCGCCGGCCTCGATGCTCATGGCTCGCTTCTTCTTGGCGGCGATGTCGAAGCCACCGAGTTCCATACGAGTGGCGCCTTCGCCGATACCGAACTCGACGCGACCTCGAGAAATCAGGTCGAGCGTGGCGATCTCCTCGGCCACTCGGGCCGGATGGTTGTAGTTCGCCGGCGTGTGCTTGATGCCGTGGCCGATCCGGATTCGCTCGGTGCGCGCAGCACATGCGGCAAGGAAGACCTCGGGAGCCGATGAGTGCGAGTACTCCTCGAGGAAGTGGTGCTCGACCGCCCAGACGTTGTCGATACCGAGCCGGTCGGCCAGCACGACCTGCTCGATGGCGTCGAGCAACAGTTTTTCCTCGTCGCCATCGGCCCAGGGCTTTGGAAGTTGGTGTTCGTAGAAGATCCCGAATCGCATGACGCGGACGTTAGCGGTGTCGGCTTTCGTCGTCAGGTTGGCCGATCAGCCGCTCCCATGCCGGTCGTCGTTCAGGGCGTCATGGCGAGGTGCCCGGCCAAGCCGGCGATCAGCCCGGCGTCGCCACGCAGCAGGCCGGCATCGAGCTGGCCGCGACCACAGAAGACACCCGTGAGTTCACCGAGGTCGCCCCGCAGCGTTGCGGTCGGCCCGCCGGCGCCGAGGACGATCGTGGTGGTGGATGGTTCGGGCCCCGTCACCTCGATGACCAGCTCACCGTCGAGTCCCAGGTCGGCATGAGGCAGACCCTTCGACCACCCGGCCATGCACTGGCGTAGCGCAACCGCCGACGACAGCCCATCGGTGCGAGGCGGCTGACCGACCGCTCGGCGAATGTCTTGCTCATGAGCCCACAGATCGAAGACTCGCACCGGGAGGGATTTCGAGAGCGGCCGCTCGCCGAAGGGTCCCTTGACCAAGGGATCGCCCCCGGCAGCCAGCCCGCGGAGCTGAGCGATCCGCCGGGGTAGCAAGCCCGCCAGCTCGTCGACGATCGACACCAACGGGAGGCCACGGCGAACCTGGACATGCGCCTCCATGTAGGCACCGACATCGTTGCGCACGTGGTCCAGGTCGAGGCGCTCGATGGTCGGTTCGGGTGCCCCGGCGAGCACCTGCTCGAGGCCGACCATGTGGGCCAGATTGTCTTTGACCGACCAACCAGGACAGTCGGTGAGACGATCCCCGTCGGCCGTCGTGAGACCCCGTGCGAGCGCGACCGTTTCGATCAGCACCTCCTCGACAGCATCGATCAATTCGGTCACCGTTGGAGCAGCCATGGCTCTAGTCAAGCAGAGCGGTCAACGAGCAGAGCGGTCAACGAGCAGAGCGGTTCTGCGATCCTGACCGTGCCGGGGCCGCGCTCGAGTGCCATTTCGACTTCTGCGTTGCGTAGGAGTAGACACTGCACGCCTGGTCACGGCGCCGCTGGCGCCCTGGCAAGATACTGACTGATCCATGAGGGAACCGATGATCACGCCGACTCTGCCCAGCTCGCTCGACGCCTCGCCGCGCCCCGAACGACGCCGCTCGACCCCGACGGCACGCGTTCGACTCCTTCGGTGGGGCTGTCTCGCGGCTGCCCTCCTGCTGGCGACCTCGTGCGGCTCGAGCGCGTCCGACAGTGCTTCGCCCGACGGCGCTTCCCCGACAGTGCTTCCTCCGACAGTGCTTCCTCCGACAGTGCTTCCTCCGACACCACCGCCGCGGCATCGGGTGAGGAGCCAGAGAGTGCATCGTCGGACGACGAGTCATCCCCGAGCGGAAGCGGAACCGGAACGATCGAGATCGCCGGCGAGCGCCACGACCTCACGATCACCCGCTGCTTCGCAATGGCCGGAGCGATTGGCGGCGACGGCGTCAGCACCAGCGAGCCAGACAATGTGCAGTTCACGTTCGAGTTCGCACCAGAAGACTGGGCCGATCGAACATCGGAGGGCTGGACGGAGAACGGCACGGTTCGCCTCGACAGTGACGACCCCTACCTGCAGTGGGAGTCGGGCGAGAGCCTGCTCGAGTTGTACAACCTGCCCGACGGTGCCGAGCCTTCATCCTTTGTGGTCACCAGCTACGACATCGCCGATGATGGTCAGAGCGTCAGCGGCGAAGCGGTATTCCTCGAGCTCACGGCCTTGATGACCGGTGAAGGGGCAGAGCCACTGCCCGGCACCTTCGCCTTCTCCTGTCCTCCGGAGGGTTGAGCGCCCCCCGGTTCAACCGGAACGAGCGCCCCGCAGCGGCCGGAACGTGAAGCCCGTCACGAGCGGTTCCGACGAGTCCTGCACGACGAATCGCGTGAGCTGCTGGGCGTGCTCGGACAGCTTCTGGCGATCGGCGTAGGTGATCCCGGGAACAGTCGGCTCCCGGAACCACGGCGCGTAGTACTCGACGTTCGGAATGGCCCGGACCTGGTCGGAGAGGTTTGGCGTTCCCCCGTGCCAGGCCCGAACATCACGGATCTGGATCGAGCCGGCCGGCACCGGGCACACCGTGCTCAACCGCATCCACTCCGGTTCCTCTTCGAGTGTCGGCGGCGCCTCCCGTGCATGTTGCGTGCCGGGAATCTGACGCGTCGGACCGTTCGAGGCGGTTTGGTCGAACGGAAGGAAGTTGACGCAGACATACGGGCACGGGAGGTCACGGGTCGTGAGAAAGCCGCGGCGGTCACGGAACGAACTGAACGGTGAGCGCTCGGGATCGACGAAGTCGCGCATGTCGCTGTGCAGCGGCTGATAGTCGACGGCCCCGGGCAGACTGAAGTCGCCGCTGGCCGCACGAACCGAGTAGTCGGCCGAGCCGAAGATGGCAGTGAGGATCGGGGTCACCGTCGGCAGGTCGACGAGCATCTGCCATTCGGGACGGTGCAGCATGCTGCGAGTCACGCTCGTGCCGCCGAAGGAGTACCGATGCGAACCACGGTTGCCGGCACGGTCGGTGTCGAGGGCGACGATCTCACGAACGGCGTCCATGACGCCGGCCGCGAGCGTCTCGGTCTGTTCCTGGGTCAGCGCATGGCGAATGACGACGAATCCATCGCGATCGAAGATCTTGACGGCACGCTCGATCTCTGAAGGGTCGAGGATCTCCAGTCCGACGATCCCGCTGTTCGCTTCGAGATGCTCGCGAAGCGCGACGACCGATGGATCGGTACGGGCGGGACCAGCCCAACCGAGGGTGTCATCGGCTTCTGCACCGGTGCCTGATCCGTCCATCGTTGGCTCCTCATCGTCGGATTCGCAGGCGTGCTCGACCGCCAATCCCGCCAGGAGGTTTGCAGCGGATTCGTTCCGAGTCCACCCGGACCGGCCAACGGAATGGCTCGCGGCTCACTCCTGGGCACGGTGCCGACTCATTTCTGCCTATCGGCGACCGAAAACAACAGCACCACCGTTGGGTTCGTCACCGAGAGAGGAATGGCTGCATGCGAAATGCGCCATCGCTGCATGCGAGGCTGATGCATCACCTCGTCGAGCTGCCGGTGCTTCCCGCGGTCGTCTCGCAGCTCATGGCCCTCAGCCCTGCCGATCGAGACTACGCCGACAAGGTCGTCACCCTCATCGGAGCGGAACCGAACTTCGCGATCCGAGTGATCGGGGCGGCGAACTCCGCTGCGAGCGCCCCCGCATCGCCGATCACGACGTTGGGCGCTGCCATCGCCCGGATCGGGAGCTTCAACGCCAGCAACCTGATCATGAACCTCGGCGTCACCCGGGTGTTCGTCCCCCGTGACGATTGGGAGCGCGGACTGTGGCGACACTCGATCCACGTTGCGGTGATGAGTCGAGCGCTCGTCGCCCATGCTCGACCACCCGGCATCAACCCCGAAGAGGCCTACCTGGCCGGGCTCCTGCACGACGTCGGCCGCTTCGTCATGTTCCAAGAGGCGCCGGACCAACTCCGCCGGGTCGACGAGAGCAACTGGGACTCCCCCGAAGAGCTCGTGCGGTATGAGCGGGCGATCTGTGGGCTCGACCACGCCCAAATCGGCGGTCTGGCCTGTCGGAAGTGGTCGATCCCTGCCGTGATCGCCGACTCGATCGAGAACCACCACCGGCCGCGCTCGGTGCCCGTCTCGATCGCCGAACGTCTCACCGCCATCGTCCACGTTGCCGACCTGGCGATGTTCTCGTCGGTCATGCCGTCGACCCAGGGCGAGGCCAGTGCTGGAGCGCTGGCGAACGAGCTGCGTCTGCAACTGCCCCGTGACGTTCAGATGAACGCCGAGGATCTCGAACGACTGATCGTCGGTGCCACCGCCGAAGCCGAGACGATGTTCGGACTGACCGGACTGGGCTGAACCAACCCGCGGGCCATGCTCGCCGGCCATCGAGACCGGTGTCTGGCCTGGGTGCTTCGAAGCCGGCGCACTAGTGTCGGCGCATGAACCGCCGAGTCGCGCTGTCCGTTCTCGCCGGCGCGTTCTCATGTGTGTTGTTCGCAGCCGTCTCCACGTCGGCCCAGGTCGACCTCGGCGGATGGCCGTCGTGGACCTACCTCCAGCAAGACGAGTTGCCGCTCGTCGAGGAGCCGCCGCCCATCATCGGCTCGCTGCCGATCACCGGTGAGGAACCGACCCCGGTGATCATCCCCGATTGGTTGGAGACGCTGCTCGAACTCGTCTTGTATGCGATCGGGATCGTTGCCATCGTTCTGGCCGTCGTCGGTCTCGTGACAGCATGGCGACGGCGGCCGAGGTTGCGATGGCATCGCCAACGATCGACCGATCCCGGCTTCGAAGTACTTCCCGACGTTGCTGCGGCCGTCGTCG
This sequence comes from uncultured Acidimicrobiales bacterium, assembly GCA_963698395.1. Taxonomy (GTDB): domain Bacteria; phylum Actinomycetota; class Acidimicrobiia; order Acidimicrobiales; family SZUA-35; genus JBBQUN01. The sequence continues at coordinate 187,393 of CAVOQQ010000001.1, read as the reverse complement.
ATGAGGCAGCAGCCCAGCGCGCCGAACTGCTCACCGGTGAACCACGCAATGCCATCGTCCGCTGTTGGCTTCGACTCGAACACGATGTTGCGACGGCAGGCTTGTCTCGTCATCCCGCTGACACCTCGGCCGAGTTCACCGAGCGGGTCCTCGCGGCCTACAGCGTCGACGACGAGGCCATCCGGGAACTGGCCACGCGGTATCGAGAAGCTCGCTTCTCCGAACACACCCTCGACGAGACGTCACGCCGGTCAGCACTCGAAGCCTTGGACCGACTCCATCGCTCCCTGTCGAGCCACGATGCCGACCCGGTGCGCCCGGCAGCGGAATCCAGCAGATGACTCGGGGCGAGGTGACTGCCCTCGATCGCCGGTTCCTTGCCGGAGGCGTCGCGCTCGTCCTGATGGCGGCAGCGGGAGTGGCGATGAGTCCGCGGCTTGGTCTCGTTGCGATGATGGTGCTCGCGGTCGTGGTCACCGTGTGGCTGGTCACGACGCTGCCGAGTCGAGTCGAATCCATCGTATGGCAGGAGTACCGACAACCGAGCAACGACGCAGCACACGTCGACGGGCGGGTCCGGCTCCTACGAGCACGCCTCGCCAGCGCTTCCTCGCCACTCCAGTCGACTCCCGTCGGCAAGACCGACCGCTTCGATCCAACCGACGCCATCGTCGAAGGATTGGTCGAACTGATCGACGACCACCTGCTGACAGAACACGGCGTCGACCGGGCATCCAGCCCAGAAACCGCAGCAACGATTCTGGGACCAGACCTCACCCGCTTCGTCACCGATCCTGCCACCGCTCGGGCGATGACTCGGCGGAATGCCCTCGCCACCACGCTCTCACGCATCGAAGCGCTTTGACTTCCACCCCCGCGACACCGCACGAAGGAACCACGTGAACCAGCTCGAACTCTCGGACGTCTCGTCGTTGGCCAATCGAATCCTCGACGAGGTGGAAACGGCCGTGATCGGCAAGCGAGAACCGCTCACGCTGGTTCTCAGCGCCATCCTCGCCGGTGGGCATGTCCTCCTCGAGGACTTTCCCGGACTCGGCAAGACACTCGCAGCACGCTCGTTTGCGCAGACGCTCGGCCTCGAGTTCGCGCGGGCGCAGTTCACCCCCGATCTGCTCCCCGCCGATCTCACCGGATCGTTCATCTTCGATCAGCGGGTCAACGAGTTCTCGTTTCGAAAGGGGCCGATCTTCGCCGGGCTGCTCCTCGCCGACGAGATCAACCGAACCCCACCCAAGACCCAGGCCGCGCTGCTCGAAGCGATGCAGGAACGACAGGTCACCGTCGAAGGCGAGACCTTCCACCTTGCTCCGCCGTTTCATGTTCTCGCCACCGCCAACCCGGTCGAATACGAGGGCACCTACCCGCTGCCGGAGGCCCAGCTCGATCGGTTCATGCTCAAGGTGAGCTTTGGCTATCCCACTGCCGACGAGGAGTGGGAGGTGCTCAGCAACCGCATGGCTCGACACCAGGAAGCGCAGACCCTCCAGGGAGTGATCGACGCCAACACGCTGTTGGCGATGCAGAGGGTAATCGAGCAAGTGACCGTCGACGAGAGCGTCGGCCGCTACTGCGTCGAGCTGGCGGCCGCCACCCGCACCCATGCACACACGATGATGGGGTCTTCTCCTCGAGGCTCACTCGCCCTCCTGCTCGCCGCCCGATCGTTTGCCGTGATCGCCGGTCGCGATTTCGTCACGCCCGAAGATGTCAAGGCCGTCGCCCCGGCGGTTCTCGCACACCGCATTGCCGTGAAGCCCGAGCTGTGGATGACCAATGCGAGCGGCGCAACGGTCGTCGAGGCGGTGCTCCGATCGGTTCCGACCCCGTCTGCGATGGAAGACCGATCACCGACATCCGGAGCAGCCACCGGGCCCGAGCTGACATGACCGTCTCGACCATCGGATCGTGGCGTCCCAGCGCCGCCTATGCACGAGCAGTCATCTTCGGCCTTGCCGGCGTGACGGCATCACTGCTCTTCCGGTCCCCGACGCTGCTGATCTTCGCCATGCCCTTTGCGGTGGTGGCGGTGTGGTCGGCTGTGACTCGTCCCGACGGCGAACCCGTGCTCGCCGGCGACATCGCGCCGCGCTCGGTGCGTGAGGGGGAAGCGACCACCTGGACCGGTCGGCTCACCAACGTCGACGAGGTCGACCATGCCATCGCGCTCGCCTCCGCCCATCGCTGGATCGAGACCCGACCGCTCTCGGGAGCGACATCGGTCGACACTCGCCTCGGCGACGCCGAGGCCTCGCTGTCCTTGCCGATGCGAGCGATGAGGTGGGGCCGCCACTCGATCGGTCCGATCAAGATCGTCGCCGTCAGTTCGTGGGGAGCGTTTCGCTGGCAAGGACACGACGCCGGCTACCGGATCGGCGCGCTGCCGCTGCCTGCGGTGTTCGATGCCTCACACTCGACGCTTCGGGCGAACGGCTTGATCGGTCTCAACCGATCCAGCCGTCCCGGCGACGGCAGCGAGTTCGCCGGAATTCGACCGTTCCAAGCGGGCGATCGACTGCGGCGGATCAACTGGCAGCGCTCCCTTCGCAACCAGTCGATGCAAGGCAACCAGCTGTACGTGACGGCGACCCTTGCCGACCAGGACTCGCACGTTGCTCTGTTCGTCGATGCGCTCGGGGACTTCGGGCCGTCGGATGGCGTCGATGGCGCCGCTTCGAGTCTCGACACCACGGTGCGAGCGGCGGGAGCGATCACCGAGCACTTCCTCGTTCGGGGCGATCGTGTCTCCCTCCGCGTGTGGGACTCGCGTTTCACCACTGCCGTACCACCCGGCAGCGGATCGAGTCACCTGCGCCGAGCCCTCGACGTCCTCGCGTCGATCGAGCCGGGACCAAGCCGACTCGGGCCGGGCAGTGTCGCCAACTCGGTGGTGTCGGGCGGCGCGCTGGTGATCGTGCTGTCGCCACTCATCTCATCGGTGGCGCTCGAGCGGGCGATCTCGATGGCCAACGCCGGCCTTGCGGTGGCGGTCATCGACACCCTGCCGCCGGATCTACACCGGAGCAACGATGCCAAGACCGATCTTGCGTGGCGGATCCGTCTACTCGAGCGGCGCCGCGAGGTTCGAGCGGTGCAGCGGGCCGGCGTCCCCTTGGTCGAATGGCAGGGACCTGGCAGTCTCGACCCGTTCATGCGCGAGATGGCTCGACGGGCCGCTGCTCCTCGGATGGCTCGACGATGAACACCGAGAAGCTCCAGCGTGCCGTCGACCACCTGATCGAGGCCAGCGGCCAGCAGTGGATCTTTCGAGCTGTCGGTGTTGCGACATCGCTGGCAGCGGTCCTCGCCGGCTCGGCCGCCGACGACCGGCTCTGGGTCTTCGGTTTGTTCCTCGTCGGCCTCTTGGCCGTGGTCTCGGCCTTGGTGCCCGATTCCGACGTTGCGCTCATCGTCATCATCATCGTCACGTGGCGTTGGCTGGCGACGGTCGATTCGGTCGACACCCCATGGTTGCCGGTCGCTGCGGTGTGTCTGCTGTGCTTCCACTCGGTGACGGCGCTGGCGGCATCGCTCCCCACCGGAGGCGCAGTCCGACGATCCATCATCGGCAGATGGCTGCACCACACCGCTGTGGTGGGCGCGCTGACCGTTGGGACCTGGAGTGTCGTCCTGGTATTCGAACGACGCGACGCAGCAGGCAACGGTCCTCTCACCGCGCTCGCCCTCGCCGTCGTGGTCGGCGCCGCATCGTTGATCCGATGGCGAGGCATCGATCGACCCTCCGGTTCCCGATTCTGGCCGACACCCTCGAAGTCGAGCTGAGCGATGTGCCTGGCAGGCCGAGCGGACCCGCTTCTCCACCGATGAGTTCAGTCGAGGCCGAAGCGCTTCGACCGAAGGAACCGGGCCAACTGGCTCCGCTCCGAACGTGACACCATCGCCGACCTGGTGGCCGACCAGACGTCGTCTGCCGGTCGGGCCGCATGGCGCCGCTCGTCGTAGTCGTCGATGAGATCGGGCGCCGCCCGGTCGTCGTATCGGTCGTGGTGGACGGTGACGGACATGGGCAGCCGGGGCGAGAGCGGCTCGAGTCGCTTGGGCCAGCCAACACACAGGCCGGCGAACGGAAAGACGTGATCCGGCAGCTCCAGAATCGCCGCCACTTCGTCGATGTGGTTCCGGACCACGCTGATGGGGCAGGTGCCGAGCCCGACGGACTCGGCGGCCCAGACGAAGCTCGACAGGTGCATCGCCGCATCGCCGGCTGCGTTGAGAAACGCATCGAGATGATCATTGGCGAACTCGACACCAGCCCGTTCGGCGACGCTGCGGATCCGGTGACTGTCGCCGCAGAACACGAGAAATCGAGGGGCGTCGATCACCCAAGGCATCGTCGGAATCAGCTCGGCTATCGCTCGTCGGCGTGCCTGGTCGTCGACGACGACCACCGAGCACTGTTGGAGATCGCTCTTCGACGGCGTGCTGAAGCTGGCTGCCAGCAACAGCTCGAAGAGATCGTCGTCGATCGGCTGGTCGAGAAACCGGCGACAGGTGCGATGCGCCAACATGGCCCCGATGATGCGGGTGTCGAGAGTGTCGCCGTCCGGGTTCGATGGCGCCGAGGAGACCTCGGTCGGTCCGCCGGCGAAACGGGCAGCGACGAGGTCGGCCAATCGATCACCGCCGACCGAGGCTTGGACACGGTCGCTCAAATGTCGGTTCCTGCCATCGGGTCGGCGAGCTCGGGAACAGCGGGAATGCCACCCCGACCGGCGATACCGGCGGTGACGCCGCGTCCGAAGTTCTCCGGCAACGGCCGGCCCTCGTCGAGACTGATCCACAAACGCAGCAGATGGCGCTTGCGTTCGGGCTCTGGCCAGTCTTCGTAGGACGTGCGTGAGTGCAGCGTCGAGTAGTTGCAGACGAACTGGATGTCGCCGGGCCGGAAGTCCATGTGGAGAGCAATGCCGTCCTCGACGGTGATGGCATCGACCAGATCGAGGAACGCCGCCTCGTCGTCGGTACGGCGAGGCACGGCGTCGTGGCGCAGCGCCGTGTCGAGGAAGGACCGCACGTAGCGGATCGAAAGCAGCCCTTCACACCACACCGCCAGCGGGGTGACGAAGAACGGATCTTCGCCCGGTCGTTCCTCGTTGCGACGGTCGTAGTGCCACTCCTGGAACCACAGGTGGGCGAGGTCGGGGCGGCGAGCAAGTGTCTCGTTGAAGACCGTGGTCGACGAGACGATGGAGCTGAGCCCACCCGATTTCGATGGCTGCAGGCAGAGCAACCCGACGGTGTCGGAACTGTCGGTGTGGTACGGCAGACGCACCCGGGTCTGATAGCCACGTGAGCCCGGGTCTCGAATGTCGAGCCCCTCGTCGGTCACATGGCCGAGCAGATGTCCGCGGGCGTTCTGCGACACCGGCACGCCCAGGTGCAGCCCGATTCCCCAGTAGGCAACCGCCGCGTCGTGACGCGACATCTCCTCGATGGGGAGGCCCCGCAGCAACCAGAAGCCTCGACCGCGGTCGAGCTCGTTCGCCAGACCCCGCAGGCGGCCGGCGAGTGTTGGCAGGCGGAAGTCGTCTCGTCGCATCTCGAGCAGCGTGATGCCACGCTCCTCCACGTCGGCGACCGCGGCCAAGAGCTCCTCGACCTCCGACGACGACAGCTGCTCGATCCAGCTCTCGGAGTCCTGCAGATCTCGGCCATACCAGGCGGCAGGCGATTCGACCGGCGTCAACCGTGGTGCGCTCATCAATCCGTCACTCATTGGTCCCCCATGACCTTCAGCCCGTGTGGCGACGATCGTCAGTACGACGATCATGCTTGTGACACCATAGAGTGCCATTGCGGCACTGTCTAGTGCCGCAGGGCATTTGACTGCTACCCTTCGGCCGATGGCGACCACTGCGGCCCCCAGGACCAAACTCGAGTTTGTTCGAGCCCAGGCCCTTCAGTCCACTCAGGCGCTGTTGGCGATCCACGGACTCTCGCTCACGATGGATCAGATAGCCGACGAATCCGGCATCAGCCGGCGCTCGCTGTTTCGTCATTTCGAATCGCGCGACGCGCTGGTTCGGAGTGCGCTCGATGCGGCGATCGCCGACTACGAAGGCCAGCTCGCCGAAGCCACCATGATCGAAGGTGAGCCGGGCGAGTGGCTCACCAGCGTGATCGCCCACACACACCGAAGCCATCGCGCCGCCGGGCTTGCCATCTGGCAGATCTCGAGCACCGCCGATGCCCACCTTCCCCAAGAGCTGATCGAGGTGACACGACGCCGCCGAGCGATGCGACGCCGGGCCACCAAACGACTCACGATCCGCGCCTGGGAAGCTCATGGTGGCACCGGTCCTCCGCCCGACCTGGTGACCGAGGCGATGGCCATGGCTGTCTCGAGCTACTCGACACACTCGCTCATCATCGATCTCGGACAGTCGATCGATGAGGCTGCACGACTCAGCGCCGCCATCATCACCGCAGTGATCGAAGCGTGCCTGTCGGCAGATTCGCGCGGCTGACCACACCGGACCCAAGCCGCGACGACGCCACGACGACCGCTCTCGACCTCGACTCTCGACCTCGGCGCTTGCGCCAACCGAGGCATCAGGCCCTCGGCTCCCGGGGAAGACCGAGCCCTCGCTCACCGAGGATGTTGCGCATCACCTCGGACGTGCCGCCCATGATGGTGTACGAGGGCGACTGGGCAAAGGCCCGGGTGGTCTCGGAGTCGAGCATGCTCTCGGCTCCCAGCACCTTGGCCGCAAAGTTCGCAACACGCCGCTCGTGCTCGGTGCAGAAGCACTTGATGGTGGTGCTGTAGCCGGATGGAGCCTGGCCGAGGGCGTGACGGTAGATCATCAGACGACCGAGGCGGTAGGCCGTCTCGAGTGCAGCGATGTCTTGACGAACAAGGGGGTCGCTTCGATCGGCTTTCTCGAGTGCGTCGTCGAACAGTGGACGATTGGAGACCAGCCGATCGATCCCGCCGCGCTCGTGTTCGAGCTGGGCCATGGTCTGCTTGAAGGCGGCGCCCTCGACACCGACGAGGTTCTCGATCGGCACCCGCACGTCGTCGAAGAAGACCTCACAGAAGTGCCGGTTTCCGACCATGTCGGCGATCTGACGAACCTCGAGACCGGGCGTGTCCATGGGGACGATGATCTCGCTGATACCGCTGTGGGGCGGCCCGTCGCTCGACGTGCGGCAGATCAAGTAGCAGTAGTCAGCGAGGTGAGACATCGACGTCCAGATCTTCTGGCCATTGATCACCCACTCGTGGCCCTGCCGCCGCGCCGCGGTCGACGCCGACGCCAGGTCGGACCCGGCATCGGGCTCGCTCATGCCGATACACCAGGTCTGTTCGCCCGTGAGGATGCCCGGCAGGAACTCCGCCTGCTGGTCGGCACTTCCGAAGCGGATGATCGAGGGTCCCATCTGGCGATCGGCAACCCATCCGGCGGCAATCGGCGCACCGGCGCAGATCATCTCGTCGGCCATGACGATCCGCTCGATGTTCGGCCGACCGTGGCCACCATGCTCGACCGGCCAGGTCATACCCACCCAACCCTCGGCCGCCATGACGTTGGAGAAGGCCTTGGAATGCCCGTTGATCCACGAGTCGTGGAAGCGCCCGTACGTGGCGACGCCCTCAGCGGCGACCGATCGGGCCCGGTCCCGCAACTCGGCGAGTTCCGATCCGAACTGGAAGTCGAGGCCGAGCTCCGAGCGCCGCTTGTTGGTCGTTTGACTGGTCATCGTTTCGGGTCCGATCGTTGGATTCGTTGCGGTCGCGACCATCTCAGCGGGCGGGGAAGACGACGGGCACCGAGCGCGGCCCACGGATCTGGCCCCCTGCCCAGGTGACGACACCTGGGTCTTCGAGTTCGAACTCGGGAATGGCGGCAAGCCACTCCTCGAGAGCGATCCGCAGTTCCATGCGAGCCAGATTCGATCCGGCACACCGGTGGATACCCACACCGAAGGCAAGATGCCGATTGTGTTCGCGGTCGATGATGAACCGATCCGGCTCCTCGAAGTGGGTCTCGTCGCGATTCGCCGACGGGAAGCTCAGGAGTACTCGGTCGCCCTTGGCCACCGGGCAGCCGGCGACTTCGGTGTCGGTCGTCGCCGTACGAGCCATCGTGACCGGCGAGTAGAACCGCAGGAACTCCTCGATCGCCAGCGGCCACACCTCGGGATCGTCCACCATGCGACGACGATCGTCCGGATGCGAGGCGAGGTGCAGCAGGGACGATCCGATGGCGCTCCACGTGGTGTCGACACCAGCCACCAGCAGGAGCGCCGCTTCGCCGATGATCGTTTCGTCGTCGATCGGTTCGCCATCGTTGTCGCTCTGCACCATGTGACTGATGAGGTCCCTGCCGGGATTGACTCGGCGGTCGGCGATCTCCCCTCGCAGGAACTCCGCGAGTTCGGCTGTCGCCTTGGCCCGGCGCTCGGTGTCGTTCGCGAACTCGATGATCGAGCGAACCCAGCCGACGAACCGGTCACTCTCCTGCTCGGGAACACCGAGCAGGGCCCCGATCACGCGCACTGGCAACTGCTGGGCGTAGTCGGCAGCGGCGTCGGCTCGCCCAGAACCGACGAAGGAGGCAATGAGGGATCGACACAGTGCACGAGTGCCGGCTTCATACGAGAAAACCGCCGATGGCGACATCGCCGGCAACAACAGACGCCGAGTCCAGGTGTGGAGAGGAGGATCGGCGTCGATCGGCGGGCTTCCCTGGGTGAGAGCCGCCCGACGCTCGGGAACTTCGATGACGCTCACCCCCAATGACGAGGTGAAGGTTTCGACATCTCGGGCAACAGCGGTCACATCGTCGTAGCGGGCAGGCAGCCAGGACCCTCCGTAGGAATCCGATCTCGCCATCGGACACTCGCTTCGAAAACGCTCCCATGTGGGAGCGGGGTCCGCGATGTACGCGGGGTCGAACAAGTCGTAGTCATTGCGAGTCATGTCGAACCTCGTGTGCTCAGGCGTCCACGTCGGACAGCCGACGCCGAACGGCGTCATCTTGGCACACTAAAGTGCCACAGTGGCATTGTCCAGTGCCACGATTTCGCGGCGGCCCGCAAACCGTCTCGCTCGCTCTGGGATACCCCTGAGGCCTCAGACTCGGTTCGGCACCAGCCGGATCGTCGAGCTCGCCTTCGCCAGCACGTTTCCATCGCGATCGAGCAGCTGGCCCTCGGTGAAGACGGTCTGCTTCCCTGCTCGCTCGATCCATCCCTCGGCGATCACGAGACCGGGCATCGCCGGCCGGAAGAAGCTGACCTTCACCTCGAGCGTCGCGATCCAGTAGGCCGTCGTGTAGCGAGCGATACAGGCGTGAGCCATTGCCGAGTCGATCCAGCCGGTGACAAACCCTCCCTGTGCCACGCCGCCGGAGTGGCACATTGACGGGGTGCATGTGAACTCGAGAACGGACCGGCCCAACTCGCCATCGGACTCGACCACTCGTCCACCGCCGAGGGTCTCGAGCACACCTCCCTCTTCGGAAGCCGGCACGGGTTCGTCGGTCGAAGTCATTCGTTGCACATCCTTCTCAGTGTCATCGGACTGGGTGAATCCAGCAGGTCGAGCGTGCGAAGGTCAATTCGTCAGCGATCGACGACGATCCGGCCGCCCTGGATCACGTGCGTGAACGCGACCGACGGATCGGCGAACGTGGCGAGATCCTCGAGTGGGTTCACCCTCGAGACCACGACATCGCCGAACGCCCCCGGCGCGAGCGTGCCGACCTGTCCCTCGAGATGACAGAGCCGGGCGTTGGTCAGCCACATCGCCCGCAAGATGGCGGGGGCGGACTCGACTTCGAGGCGGATCAAGAGTTCACGGTTCTGCCGGGACTGGGTTTCACCAATGAGGTCGGTGCCGAATCCCATCGTCACGCCGTGCCGATGCGCCACGTCGAGCGACGCGAGCCCGGCGGCGTAGACCTCGGTGTTCTTCTCCCGATTCGCAGCCGGCAGACCGAGCTTCTCGCCCAGTAGGTCCATCGCCTCGTAGGTGGCGAGCGTCGGCACCAGCACCGCACCGGCGGTGGCCATCGCCGCGGCGGCGGCGTCATCGAGCATGTTGCCGTGTTCGATGCTGTGGACACCGGCACCGACCGCCAGCTGGATCGACTCGGGCGAGTAGGCGTGCGCCGCCACGTACGTCTGACGATGGGCCGCCTCCACGACGGCAGCCGAGATCTCCTCGTGGGTGTACTGCACCGAAGCAAGGGGGTCCGACGGCGTGGCGACACCGCCCGAGACGTGGACCTTCAGGAAGTCGCTGCCGTCTCGGAGGTTGTGCCGCGCTGCCTTGCGCACGGCGTCGGGGCCGTCGGCGACGATCCCGAAGGCCGTCGTTCGCATGGCACAGGCGCACTCGGGCACTTGCCGCTCACCGCCTTCGGCGTCGCCGTGGCCACCGGTCTGACTGAGCATGCGGCCGGCCCGGATGATGCGAGGCCCACCGGTGGTGCCCCGAGCGATGGCCCGTACGAGCCCGGTGACGTCGCCCCCGAGATCGCGCACGGTGGTGAAGCCACGCTCCACGGTCTCTCGGGCCAAGGTTGCCATGCGGATCCCGAACTCGACCTCGCTCATGCTCGCCAGCAGCCGGAAGTTCATCGTTGCCAACCGGAAATGCACATGGCCATCGATCAGACCGGGCACGACGAATCGCCCCGCTGCATTGACGACATGGTCGGCCGCTCCGGTGTAGCGATCGCTGATCTCCACGATCAAGCCGTCGTCGATCACGACGGTGCGCTCCCCGATGAACGCCATCTCGGCGGTGTCCAAGATCAGGCCGTTCTCGATGACGGTTCGCATCGGAACGACGCTAGTACACGATGCCTACCCGTACAATGTACGATCAGGGCGGTGAGCGCGAAGAAACCATCGACGGCATCCAAGAAGGCGACAACGAAGACCCGAGCCGACCGGGCGGTCCTCACTCCCGAGCGAGTGATCGACGGCGCCATCCGCCTTGCCGACGAGATCGGGATTGCGGCCCTCACGATTCGCAAACTGGCTGAGGCGATCGACGTCAAGCCCATGACGATCTACCACCACCTCCCCAACAAGGAAGCCATCATCGACGGCATGGTCGATCGAGTGTTCAGCGAAATCGAACTGCCACCCACCCATGTCGATTGGCGCTCGGCGATGCTCGTGCGCTCACGCTCGATGCGCCAGGTCCTGGCTCGTCATCGGTGGGCCTCACCACTCATGGAGACCCGAACCTCACCTGGCTTGGCGACCCTACGCCACCACGACGCCGTACTCGGCTGCTTCCGCCAGGCGGGCTTCTCGCTCGAACGCACCGGCCATGCCCACGCCGTGATCGATGCGTTTCTCTATGGCTTCGCGCTGCAGGAGTCCACGCTGCCGGCAACGGCCGGCGACGAGATGACCGATCTCGTGGGGACGGTCGCAACACCGATTCCCTTCGACGATTTCCCCAACCTGGCCGAGTTCACGGTGGAACGGGTCCTCCAGCCTGGCTACGACTTCGGCGACGAGTTCGAGATCGGCCTCGACCTGATCCTGTCCGGCCTGGAACGAGCAGCACTGGCGGAGGCGGACGCCTCATGACCCTCCACCACGCACCCGCAGCGTCGGATCGGGCTCAGTCCGACCAGCGTGCCCGCAGCTCGGCCTTGACGATCTTGCCCACCGGGTTCCGAGGGAGCGCGTCGACCAACTCGAGACGCTCGGGCAGCTTGTAGCTGGCCACCTCCTCGGCTCGAAGCAACGCCAGCACGTCCTCGAGCGTCGGTTCCTGTTCCGGCGAAGCGACGACGAAGAGACCCACCCGTTCACCCAGATCACGATCGGGGTAGGCGACAGCCGCGCACTCGACGATCGAGTCGAGTGACGAGACCATCGCTTCGATCTCGGCCGCCGAGACGTTCATGCCTCCGCGGATGATGATGTCTTTCGAACGGTCGACGAAGCGAAGCAGCGACGGTGTCGATTCGCCGTCGACCGCGGCAAGCTCGAAGACGTCGCCGGTTCGGAAGTAGCCGTCGGCATCGAACTCGCTTCCGTCGGAGTCGAGGTAGCCGGCAAAGACCGTCGGACCCTTGATCCGAAGCTCCCCCGCCGTGCCTGCCGACGTGATGGGCTCGTTGGTGTCGAGGTCGACCAGGTGGAACGAGGTGCCGGGCCGGTTCGGTATCGGGAAGTAGCGGGCGCGTTGCTCCGGGTTCGGCACCGACGAGCGGGTCGAGATCATCGCCGCTCCCTCGTTGGAGCCGAACACGTTCACGATCTCGACGCCCCGGTCCTCCCACCCCTGCACCATCCAAGGATCGAGTGGGGCCGAACCGGAACTGATCATCCGGATCGAGCTGATGTCGACCGAGTCCAACAGGGTCGGACTGGCCAGAAGCATGTTCAACAGCGCCGGTGGCGCCACGGTGTACGTGATGGCCTCGCGCTGGATCTGGGCGAGAAACACACCGAGGTCGAGGGGCTGGTGGAGCGCCAGCGTGGAGCCCGTGCCGAGCCACGGCATCAACATGCCGCCGATGCCCGCCATGTTGACCACGGGGAAGGGGCACAACATCCGGTCACCGGAATCGAGACCCAGCTGTGCCACCTGATACGACGCCGACGCATGCCACATGGCGACCGTTCTCGGCACCCCCTTCGGCATGCCGGTGGTACCCGAGGTCCAACAGATGGTCGCCGTCGCGTCGGGTGAGGTCGGTGGAACCGCTGCCGGCACACGACCAGGGGCGCCATCGCCGAGCAGCCGAACATGATGTGGCGAGTCATCGCCAGCCACGATCGAGGCGACGATGACCGGCCCCCACTCCTCATCGCCGAACTCGCCGGCCACCTCGAGTGCGGTGTCGAGTGGGCGGTCGGGACGGGCGGCCGTCACGAACAGACGGGGTTTCGCCGCAGCGAACCCGAAGCGAAGCTCATGGCCGCGGTGCTGGATCGGGAAGGGGACGGCGATTGCGCCCAAACGGGAACAGGCGGCGAGGGACACGACCAGCTCGACGACGTTGGGAAGTTGGATGGCAACCCGGCTCCCCTCGGCCACGCCGAGGTCGGCGAACTGTGCAGCGAGATCCGACACCGCAGCATCGAGCTGACCCCACGCAAGTCGGCGGGGCTCCCCCGACAAGAACTCGCCTCTGTTGGGGGCATCCAACAGGGCGAGCTCGTCGGGGTGGGCTGCGGCGCCGGCGACCACGAGGTCGCTCATCGACGGGATGGCACGATCGGTCTGCATGGCGGTCACCCTAGCCAGCGACCGATTCCCGGTCTCGTCCATGGGACTTGGCCCGCAGTTCTCCGTCACCGAGGCCGTCTCGCTGGCGATTCTGCGAAAGCTCGACCTGAACGTGATGCAGCCGGCCGGCGATGGTCAGGACGAAGGGGCGTCGGCGTAGCGGAGGTACGACGTCACCTCTTCGACATTGTCGAACTTCGTCTTTGCGTCTTCGGTCGACACGTCGAGCGACACGATCACCCGGTCACCGGGACGCCAGTCCGCCGGTGTGGCGATGGCATCGCGATCGGTTGCCTGCAGCGCATCGATCACCCGAACGATCTCGTCGAAGTTGCGACCGACGGACTTGGGGTAGGTGAGCATCAGGCGCAGCTTGTTCTCGGGATCGACGATGTAGACCGACCTCACGGTCGACGTGTCACCCGCACCCGGATGGATCATGTCGTAGAGTTCGGCGACCTTGCGATCCGGGTCGGCAACGATCGGGAAGTTCAACGCCGTTCCCGTGACCTGGCCGATGTCGGGCGCCCAGGCGTGATGATCTTCGATGGGGTCGATCGACAGTGCCATGGCCTTGGTGTTCCGCTTGGCGAACTCCGATTGGAGTGCTGCGGTGCGTCCGAGTTCGGTGGTGCACACCGGCGTGAAGTCGGCCGGGTGGCTGAAGAACACTGCCCACGACCCCTTCTTCCATTCGTGGAACGACAGTTCGCCGTCGGTCGTGTCGGCAGTGAAATCGGGGGCGATGTCACCCAGGTGCAAACTCATGTCTACGTCCTTTCGTTGTGGCAGGCGCAGAGGCCCGCCATTTGTACGTACATTTCAACAACCGAGCGCAACGACTATTCCCGATTCGTTCGTGACTTCTGGCTCGGCTCCTGTGCGATGTTGGAGGGGCATGCTCCCACACCCCCACGGTCCGGTCCCCCTGCACATTGCTGTGACCGCCGACCGGGCAGAGTCCGGCTCCGGATCGACCGATGTGACCGCCAAGGAGCACGAGGTTCACGATCTCCCTGATGGTGTCGACGGCGTCGAGATGCTGCGTGATCCCCATCGCACAACAGACGATCAGGCGTTGCGACGATGCAATCATGCCGTAGGCCGCCGTGACGCCGGCCAGATCGAGACCCGTCGCCGCAAGCAGCGAGTCGATGTCGAGCGAGTCGAGGTGTAGTAGACGGCTTCTTCCGGACTGTCGAGATCGGCGAGGTCGTGCTGGGCGAAGAACGCTCGATCAGCTCGCCCGTTCGTTGCCTCTTCGACCATCGCCTTCGATCCGTTCTCGCAGAACTCCGCCCGTTTGCGCTCACCGGGGATGGCTCGGGCCAGGCACAGCCGGGACAGTCGAAGCCATCGGGCTGGTTGACCGTGAGGAGGGTGCGAGCGGTGGCCCTCGGGCTCATCTGCCCGAGGGTTCGCATCATCGTCGAGATGACAGCGGGGATGCCCGTCGCCACCGTGTCGGGTTCACCGACCTCGATGGCCGCTGGTTCGATCGATGGCTCGAACGTCATCGGTTCGACGCCGCAGGGCTGTGACGCTTGGGCGCCCTCGTCAACAAGGCGCCGACCGTCGTATGGTCGATCTCCCCGTCGAGGTCGGTGGCGACGACGATCAGCCCTTCGCCGCCGATCTCCAGGGCCACCTGCAAACAGGCGCCGCAGGGGAACGTGAGTTGCTCCTGCGTCCGCTTCGAACACAGAGCGAGAACGGTGGGGTGCCGCTGCTGGGTGACGGCGCTGAACAGGGCGACCCGCTCGGCGCACATCGCGAGGCCGAGCGACACGTTCTCGACCAAGACCCCCTCGATGGTGCTGCCGTCGTCGGTGACGACGGCAGCACCCATCGGGAAGTTCGAGTAGGGCGCATAGGCCTTGGATCGAGCGGCCTTCGCCGCCTTCGCTGCCGCCTCGATCTGCTCGCTCATCTCGGTCACGAGCACCCGACGATCGTTGCAATGGAGCCGATCAGGTCGGCGGTTCGGTCGGCCTCGGCCGACCCGTTCGAAGCGAGGGAGTCCGGCACTACTCGTCCCTGCCGACCAGCTTGTCGATGGCATCCTCGGCCTTGTCCGCCACGTTGCCGACGAGATCCTTTGCCTTGCCGATGGCCTCATCGACCTTGCCCTCAGCCTTGAGTTCGTCATCGTCGGTGAGGTCGCCGGCTGCTTGCTTGGCGCGTCCCTTGACGGTGTCGGTGTTGACGGGGTCGTTCATGCGATGCCTTTCGTTGTTGCGATGGTGCTGAGAATGTGTTGCCGAAGATGTGGTTTCGCGCTGCGGTGCTTCAGGTGAAGATGCTGACGCCACCCGGACCGACGAGCAGTCCGACCACGATGAGTACGAGTCCGTAGGCCATCTGTTTGCGCAGGAGTGCGCTGACGCCGGAGACCACGAGGACGACGGCGATGATCCAGAGGATGAGAGCCATGTCGGCTTCCCTTCGGTTTGTGAACAGTGAGGTCGTGATGCCCCGCCATCGACTCACCCAAACAACCGAAGGTCACTGGATCCGTCGATCGACGCGCGACCACCGCAGCATCGGCGAGGATCGCTCACCGGTTCCAGTACGACCGGAACGGCGCGGGGCCGGTGTCAGGCGTCGTGAACGTTGACCTGGTCGTGTCGACGCGCCACCGCGTCGACCTCCTCGCGAGTCGGTGGTTCGGCGCTCCGATACAACTCGCCCAGTTCGCGGAAGTACTCCTCACGGGGAATGCCGGGCGTGAAGATGATCAGCAACCGAGCGGATTGGTCCCCGGCGTTGCGAAAGCCGTGAAGACCGTTGCGTGGGACGAAAGCAAAGTCGCCGGGACCGGCGATGACCTCGTCTTCGCCGAGTCGAAGCCCGACGGTCCCGTCGAGCACGTAGAACGATTCGGTGAAGCCGGTGTGATAGTGCGGCGTCACCGGCGCCGAACCGGCGGCGATCTCGATCTCGAACATGCCGAATTCACCATCGGTCACACGCGAGGGAGCGACCAGCAGCGGACCGGCGTCACCCGGCCCCGATCGGTCCTGATCGCTCACCGAGCGGAAGACGGCATCGGGCGTCGGGCTGGTCATGCGTGCGATGCTGCCACGTGTGGCGAGCTCATGCTGCTCCCGGCCGCTGATCGGGAGCGCCCCAACGCTTCGACTCGACCGCTTCAACTCGACGAGGTCAGCGCAAAGCTCGCAACGTCGAGGAGACCGGTTTCGACGGTTGCAACACCGCCACGCTTTCGCCCTCCCACCCAGACCGACGCTTCGGGGTTGGCCTGCAGGTTCTTGATCCACTGGGAGTTGGATCGCACGGTGCTCACGGTCACCTTCGAGCCGAAGCGGGCAGCAACGAGCGGTACCTGGCGCGGCAGGCCCGACGAACGACCTGTGGTCTCGACGAGGACGAGTCCGGCTCCGATGATCGGCGGCGATGCGAGGCCCGCCTTCACTGCCGGCACGACGACGCGATTGAGCGCCCGAAATCCCCGTTGGGTGGCGAGGCGGCGAAGGTCATCGAGTGGCAGGGTCATGGTCGATGCAACGTTCACAGCGTCACAACGATTCCCGCTGGGGCGGTGACGCTCGGCACGAGGCAGCGACGCTGGGCTCTCGACCAGCTGCAGGCATGGGGCCGAGACCGCTCCTCCCCTCGTGGCTTGGCGAGTGTGGCCGCCTCGACTATGAAGGCATCCGTTGCGCAGCATCGTGCGCCGAACCGGAGGAGCAGACCTTGGCAGCAACGGGGACGGGCAGTCCGGCGATCGACGAGCGACCCGAACCGCAAGGGCGAGTTGCCCTCATCACCGGGGCCGGTGGCGGCGTTGGTCGAGCCATTGCCCAGGTATTCGCGGAGCGTGGAGCGAAGGCGGTCGCGCTGCTCGACATCTCGGCCGAAGCACTCGAGGCAACGGCAGAGCTGCTTGCCGACGCCGAGACCGAGGTCTTGATCCACGTCGTCGACGTCAGCAATCGAGCCCAGATGGAGGCTGCTTTCGCCGAGACGGTCGCCACCTTCGGTGGACTGCATTACGTCTGCAACAACGCAGCGACACAGACGTGGCAGCCGGCGTTTCCGCATGCATCGCTCGATGCGGTCGAGCAGGTCGTCGACGTGAACGTTCGCGGCGTCGTGCTCGGCGCCCAGCTCGGGTTCGACCACATGTCGGTGAACGGTGGCGGCTCGATCGTGTCGACGGCCTCCGGCGCCGGCAAGGTCCCGTTGCCGAGTGACGCGCTCTATTCGGCGACCAAGGCCGCCGTGGTCATGTTGACCAAGGCGGCGGCCCCGAACTTCGCCGAGGGCAGGGTACGGATCAATGCGGTGTGCCCCGGCCTGATCGACACCGAGATGCTGACCCGCAGCGTCGAGGGACGAGCCGATCTCGAGGCCTGGATCGATGGCGCGCCAAAGCTGTCGGGACGCGAGGTGGCCACCGCGATCGTCGACCTGGCGATCGACGCCAGCCTGACCGGCCAGACCCCGAGCGTCCGCCCCTGATCGGTCGCGCCCGATAGGCGAGCGAGGGAGACCAGACGATCGGTGCCCCCAGCCTCGATCAGTCCGAGGAACAGGACCGCGACGGTTCGTTGCTCCATGAACCGCTCGACGTGCCGACGACTCAGGACCTGCCGTCAGTCGTTGCCTTGCCGCTCGATCAGCTGCGCTGCGAGATCGTCGAAGTCGGTCGCCGTGAGATCGGGTGCCGGATAGTTTGGTGCGTAGGACATGCCGGGCCTCGTCACGAACGCAGTTGCCATACCGACCGCGCGAGCTCCGGCGAGGTCCCAGTCATGGCAGGCGACCATCCACAGGTCGGAGGCAGCGACGCCGAGCCGTTCTGCGGCATGTCGATACGGTGCCGCGGCCGGCTTGTAGGCCTCGGTCGCATCGACCGACAGGACGAGATCGAACAGCTGGGTCAGGTCGACTCGCGCCAGCTGATGCTCGACCGAGGCGGGCGCGCTGTTGGTGAGCGCCAGCGTGGTCCAGCCGGCCGCCCGCAAGGTCGAGAGGCCCGACCGTACGTCGGGGTACGGATCGAGTGAACCCATCGCTGCAGCAACCTGGCCCCAGGCATCGACGGGGAGTTGCGCATCGTGTGTGGCGGCGACCGCATGCAACGCCGAACGGGCGAGTTCGGAGAAGTCGAGGTAGGTCTCGGTGAGCGTGGCGGTCATCGAGAGCTGCAGGAGTCTCTGGAACCAGACCGTGAAGCCGCCGGCCGGGCCGACGAGGAGGTCGACGGCCCGACGCACCGGTGTGAGGTCGAGCGTGGTCTCGTTGATGTCGAACACGGCAATCCGGGTCATCGCGATTCCATCGGACCGGCGGGCTCGCTGGCCGCCAGCCGCCGGCGGGTCGTGGTGATAGCACCGTGATCCTGGTCGAACCGGGTCCGTTTCATCGAGCGCACTGTCTCACGACTCGGCACAAGGTACAAGCAATGGACTCACCCCGACCCGGCATCTAGGGTCGGTTTCATGGACTCCCTTCCGCTTGCCCGCAGCATGCGGGGATCCAACGGCATGCGTCACCCATCAATCGTTCGACCGGGGAACAACCGACCATGACCATCGATGTCGCCTCGGTAGACGAAGCCCTGATGACCACGCGAGCGGTGCGGCGCCGACTCGATCTCGAGCGACCGGTCGACCAACAGATCCTCCTCGACTGCATCGACATCGCCGAGCAGGCGCCTTCGGGCGGGAACCAAGGAAGTCGCCGCTGGATCATCGTGCAAGATCAGCGCACCAAGGATCGCATCGCCGAGATCTATATGGAGTCAGCCGGCCAGTGGATGATCGAGTCCTTCGAGAAACTCGACGGCACCGGCCACCCGCAGGAGAGGGTGATGGCATCCGCCGCTCACCTCGCCAAACACCTGGCCGAGGTACCGGCCATCGTGATTCCCACGATCATCGGCGTGCACGACGGGAGTGGACGGCCCGGCCTGTTCGACTCGGTGATCCAGTCGGTATGGAGCTTCTGCGTCGCACTACGAGCCCGTGGATTGGGCACGGCGTGGACCACCGCGATCCTGTCCCGCCAAGACGATCTCGCCGAGTTGTTGGGGATCCCCGAAGGCATGACCCAGATCGCCATGCTGCCGGTCGGGTGGATGAAGGGAACCGACGTCAAACTGGCGCCAAGGCTTCCGGCCAGAGAGATCACGTACTTCGATGGATTCGCCCGCACGTGGGAGCGAGGGCCGAGCGATCCGCCGTGTTTGGCTGACGGCCCTGGAGCGGTCGTCGAGGTCGACATCAAGGCACCGGCTCGCACCGTCTGGCCGTTCGTGAGCGACATCAACTTCGGCGCCGACCACAGCGCCGAGTTCACCGGTGCCCGCTGGGCCGACGACATCGAAAGCCCCGAGCTCGGCGCCACGTTCTTCGGTTCCAACACCCACGAAGCCATCGGCCAATGGGAGGTTCCCTGCTTTGTCGACGTCTACGAACACGAACGACGGTTCGGGTGGGTCACCTCCGATGTCGACAACCCCGGCGCCCAGTGGCGGTTCGAGCTCCACCCGATCGCCGGAGCCACCCGACTTCGGTTCCGAGTCATCCTCGGCCCGGGCCCCTCTGGCATTTCCAAACCCATCGAAGCGATGCCCGACAAGGAACCTCGGATCCTCGCCCGGCGGATCGACGAGCACCGAGCCAATATGCAGTTGGTCGTCGACGCCATGAAGGTCGCCGCCGAGGCGGCTCGACCGGACCGAGAGGGCGGCGGTACCGCGGCGCCACTCTCCTGATCCGACTCTCCGTCTTCGACCTCCGATACGACCATCGGCTCCGGGGCCCAACGGCACGCACGTCACGATCTGCCGAGCACCCTCCAACGACAAGCCCTACGACGACAATCGCCTAGGGCAGCAGTCGGTCACGGAAGAGGTCCAACGCTCGGTCGAGGGCCTGCCTGGTCGGCTGGCCCTCTTCATCGATGAGGCTCGTGGTCAGCACACTGTGGTGGGCGGAGACCAGGGGGCTCTCGAGACTCGCTGGGTTGCCGTCGGCCTGTTCGAGCTCGATCGCGATGAACCCATCACCCAATCGTTCGCTCAAGAAAGCGAATCGTTCGGCAGGAACGAGTTGGTCGCCATTGAACCGGAGGCCGAGCACCCGAAGGCCCTCGGCCGAGCAGCGACCGGCAATCGTGTCGAGATCATCGTCGGACACATCGATCGCTGCCTTGCGCTTCTTGCCGAGCGGGAGTGGAAGCGCCGGTTGGCTCAGCACCGGCGCGACCACTGACGGGTCGGTCGCCATGGCCAGGGCGAAACCACCGCTGAAGCACATCCCGACGGCACCAACACCCTTACCGCCGCAGCGGGCATGTTCATGTCGGGCCAGGGCCCGCAGCCACGATGCAATCGGTGAGGTTCGATCCAACGCGTACACGGTGAAGTCGCGGCTGATGCAACCCTTGATCATCGAGCCGGCGAGGTAGACGGCGTTGGACACCACAGGTCCCCGAAAGGGGTCGCGGCCGGCCGTGCCGTACAGGTCTGGCAAGACCACCGAGCACCCCAACTCCACGACCCGGTCGGCGAATCCGAGGACCATCGGCGAGATGCCGGGCATCTCCGTGATCACCACCACCGCCGGTCCAGATCCCTTGCGGTAGACGGGGTGGCTCACACCATCGGACTCGAACGAGTCGCTCTCGAATGTCGCAAGATCGCCCTCGGGCGCGGTGGTGCTCATCGGAGGATGATCACACGACGGTGGCTCCATGTCCACGAGCCTCGACGCCGTGTGTCACCGGCGCCCCTCCCACTTGGGGTCCGCAAGGCCGGGCAACTCAGCCAGGGGTCTCGCTCGCACGCCCGTCCCACGCGCAGGCCGGTTCGCTCCCGTCAGATGATCGGGCGTTCCGGAGGAACGTTCGGGACGAGGGGTTCGGGTGGATCCTGCGGGCCGATCGGCGGTGGAAGCGGGGACCGTGGATCGATCGGGTCGGGCATCGGAGGAGCCGGCGAGGGAGTGAGCGGCGACGACGGAAGATCCGAGATGGCGTCCGTCGAAGCCGTGTCATCGGGGACCATGGCCATTGCTCGGCGGACAGCGGGACCGAGGTTCTGGTAGTCCCGGTGGGTCACGGGGCCGAAACCGACGACACCGAACGCCGCCAGTGCCGTTGCCAACTCGGGTTTCCGAAGCTGCTCCTCGACCAAAACGGCCAGATCGCGGTCCGCTCCGGAGCGGACCACCACCGGTTGCACCGGGTAGGGGCCGAGGACGTCGATCGAGCGAAGCTCCGAGTCGGCCTGGGATTGCTCTCGACACCACGCACGCCAGACGTTGGCGTCGATGGCCGCCGCATCGAGCTCGCCCGCCGCGATCAACGCCAGCGCCTGCCGGTGGCCGCCGACTTGGCGAAGCTCACCGAAGAAGTCGACGTCATGGCCCTCGCGATCGAGCCGAGCGAGCAGGCTGACGAAACCGCTCAATGACGCCCGCTCGTTGTAGCCAACGCGCCGACCCCGCAGGTCGTCGAAACACTCGATGCCATCACCGGCCCGAGCGACGACATCGGACACATAGACCGGTTTGCCTTCGTTTCGTGGATCGTCGTGGATGGGCGCCAATCCGACGAGGGAGACGCTCGGTCGGCGCTGGCCGGTCAACCACAGATAGGACGGCGGACAGACGAAGCCGACATCGGTCAGGTCGGCAGCAAACCGATCTTCTTCGATCGACAGTGGACCAGACGCGTGCGACTCGACCGACAGCACGTAGTCGACTCCCATGCCGCGACTGACATGATCGGCGATGACCTCGAACATCTCGAGCGGCAGTCCCGGGGCCAGCCAGGTGGTGAAGCGGAGGAGAGGCAGATCGGTCGCCATGGGCTCCGAACCTAGCGCCGACGTCATCGTGCCAGCCCGTTGTGGCCCGTGCCTGCCAACCTCCCGGGCCGACCGACAGACGGGTCGCAGACCGCTGCTCGTGTAGCATTCTCGGGCAACGCTCCTGACGCCGTCGTCACGACCCGAGGAGGTGATCGAACGTGGCCGAGCCGAGAACCGACGGCCCACTCGACGTGCCAGCCGCCTGGCGCGGTGAGGAGCTCAGCCAAGACGGCAGCTGGATCGATCGCTGGCAGCCGGCTGAGATCGACGAGTTCGATGCACTCGTTGCAGCCCACGCCGGTCTCGGCATGAACCGCCTGGCCGATCTCGGCCCCGGTGATCTCTTGCTGCCAACGATGGCCGAACGATTCGACGCTTGGCGGAGCGAACTCTTCAGCGGCCGAGGCGTGCTCCTGATTCGTGGGCTGCCGGTCGAGCGATGGACCGACGACGAGGCAGCGTTGATCTACTGGGCCATCGGCCACGCTCTCGGCGTGCCCGTGGTGCAGAACCCTGCCGGTGATGTGCTCGGGCATGTCACCGACACCGGCCGCAAGAACATCGACGCCGACGTCCGCCTGTACCAGACACCCGATCGAATCAGATTCCACGTCGACGGGGCCTCGGCCGTTGCCTTGCTCTGTCTGCGCTCGGCGCAAGAAGGAGGGGCGAGTCGACTGGTCAGCTCCGTCACCATCCACAACGAGGTGTGGCGACGCCGCCCCGATCTGGTTCCCGAGTTGTTCCGGCGTTTCCCCGTCGACCGTCGCAATGAGGAAGGACCGGGCGAGCAACCGTTCTGGATGCTGCCGATGGTTCGATGGGACGGGCGACGGCTCCGGACCTTCTACCACTCGGACTACACACACTCCTCCCAGCGACACTCGTCTGCGCCCCGATTCACTCCTGCCCAGAGTGAGCTCCTCGCACTGATCGAGGAGATCGGCGCCGACCCGTCGATCAGCTACGACATGGACCTCGAGCCCGGCGACATCCAGATCATCAGCAACGAGGTCACGCTCCACGCCCGCACTGCCTACGTCGACCGACCCGGCGAACGACGGCACCTCCTTCGGCTCTGGCTCGACCCCCGACCCGAAGACGATCCGGCTGCGCCGGGGGACAAGGCGTTCTCGGGACTGTTCTCCTGAACACATCGTCGGCCAGCTGAGCAGACAGACTGGCGGTCGACGGCCGCTCAGACCCTGGGCGTCAGTGGTCGACCTCGGCAATGGCGTCTCGAACGAGGTCCAGCGGGTGAAGGCGAAGCCGGAATCACGGCGATGCTCGGCCTCCTCGACGTCATCGGTGATTCCGGTGCCCAGCCCGAGAACGAAGCGGCCGCTCGAGATCTGCTGCAATGCCATCGTCGATCGAGTTGGCGATGGCAACGCACTCGGCCCTTCCGGAGCCTACTGATGACGGCGACCTAGGATTCGACGATGACGTACGCTCCGGCAGACACCCGTTACGACAGCATGGAGTACGCCCGAGTCGGTCGTAGCGGGCTCCGCTTGCCCAGGGTGTCGATGGGCTTGTGGAACAACTTCGGGCACGATCGCCCAATCGAGGATCAGCGGGCCATCCTGCGCCGAGCCTTCGATCTCGGCATCACGCACTTCGATTTGGCCAACAACTACGGACCGCCCGACGGCTCGGCCGAGACCAACTTCGGACGCATCCTTTCCGAAGACTTCACCGCTCACCGCGACGAGCTGGTCGTCTCCTCCAAAGCGGGCTACTTCATGTGGCCCGGGCCCTACGGCGAATGGGGTTCCCGCAAATCCGTCTTGGCCTCGTTGGACCAGTCACTCACTCGGCTCGGTCTCGACTACGTCGACATCTTCTATTCGCACCGCCCCGATC
Organism: uncultured Acidimicrobiales bacterium; assembly: GCA_963698395.1. Classification (GTDB taxonomy): domain Bacteria; phylum Actinomycetota; class Acidimicrobiia; order Acidimicrobiales; family SZUA-35; genus JBBQUN01. Next base: position 163,430 of record CAVOQQ010000001.1, on the reverse strand, counting down.
CCGACACGCCGATCGAAGAGACGATGGGGGCACTGGCCACTGCGGTCAACAGCGGCAAGGCGCTCTATGTCGGCATCTCGAACTACAGCCCCGAGCAGACGCTCGCCGCCCACCAGGCCCTTGCCGGTCATGGCATCCCGTTGACCATTCACCAGCCTCGCTACAACCTGTTCGACCGCCACGTCGAGCAGGGGCTGCTCGAGGTGCTCGAACAGGTCGGTGCGGGCTGCATCGTGTTCTCACCCTTGGCGCAAGGGCTTGCCACGAACCGCTACATCGACGGCACGGTTCCCGATGGCTCCCGAGCATCGGAGGGACGCTGGCTCCAGCCTGGACCGATCAGCGACACCTATCTCGAACGAGTACGAGGCCTCGACGCGGTCGCACAGTCAAGGGGACAGAGCCTCGCCCAGTTGGCCATCGCCTGGGTCTTGCGCCACCCGCAGGTCACCTCGGCGGTGATCGGCGCGAGCAGCGTGGCCCAACTCGAAGACAACATCGCTGCCCTCGATGCCGAACCGCTGACCGACGACGAGGTCGATGCGATCGAGCCGTTCGCCGTCGACGGCACTCAGCTGCGCTGACCGAAAGCAGCTGCGCTGACCGAAAGTGAGCAACTTGCGCGAGTAGAGGGTCGTTTTCGGCCCCGGATCGCGCAAGTTGCTGGGCACAGCTCGAGTGAGAGCCGTTCGACCCTTGGGTTGTCGGGCGGCTGACTTCACGATGGTGGTAGCGACCTCGAGACAAAGGAGAGCACCATGCGTCCATCACGGGTGGCTGCGCTCGTCATTGGTTGTCTGTTGGTGATCCCGGCGCTTGCGCTGCTCTTCGGCGGGGGCGCGCTTGGCCTGGGCTACGCCTTCGGACGCGGTGACGACGGCTACTTCGACACCACCATCGATCGACTCGCGACGAACACCGTGGCGATCACCGCCGAGGACATCACGTTCGCGGCCGATCCCGGTTCACCAGACTGGGTTCTCGACGCTTCTCGACGCCGACGTCCGGCTCCGAGCCACCGACACGAACACCGAGCGCAACGCTGTTCATCGGCATCGGCCGCCAGGCTGATGTCGACGCCTACCTGGCGGGTGTCGCCCACGACGAAGTCATCGACCTCACCGACGGCTTCGAACCCGTCTACCTCGCACAGCCTGGAGCCTCGACGATCGCCCCGCCGGTCGACCAGGCTTCTGGGCTGCGACCGCCAGTCGCGCAATCAAGAACTGGAATGGGAAGCCACCAGCGGGAGCTGGTCGGCGGTACTCATGAATGCCGACGGCAGCCCTGGCGTGATCGCCGATGTCAACGTCGGCGCCAAAGCGGCGTTCGTGTTGCCGCTGGCCATGATCATGCTCGGTGTCGGGGCGGTGTCGACCGCCTTGGCGGTCGGTCTCATCATTGCCGGTGCCCGAGGGATTCGGCCGGAGCGAACCAGCGACCGCCGGCTCGCTGACAGAGGGTCGGTCTCCTCGGCCTGCATCGGCTCACCCCGTCGCCGTGACCGCCGACCTCGACCCTTCGTTGTCTCGGTGGAAGTGGCTCGTCAAGTGGTTCCTCGCCATCCCGCATTTCATCGCACTCGCCTTCCTGACCATTGCGTTCATGCTCCTCACGCTCGTTGCCGCGGTGGCCATCGTGTTCACCGGCCAGTATCCAAGAGGTATCTTCGATTTCAACGTCGGCGTCCTTCGCTGGTCTTGGAGAGTCAGCTTCTACGCCGGCACCGGCGGCATCGGCACCGATCGATACCCGCCGTTCAGCCTCGAGCCTGAGGACGGCGATCCCGCCAGCCTCGATATCGCCTACCCCGAGCAGCTCTCCCGCGGTCTTGTGTTCGTGAAGCTGCTTCTGGCCATTCCCCACCTGATCATCGTGGCCCTGCTCACTGGTTCGTCGGTACGGTGGCTTGCCGCCGAGGGTGACCGGGTCGGCTTCGACCCCAATGGTGGCGGTGGATTCCTCGGGCTGTTGGTGCTGATCGCCGGCGTCGTGTTGCTGTTCACCGGCCGCTACCCGCAGGCCTTGTTCGATCTGATCGTCGGATTCAATCGTTGGATCTACCGGGTGATCGCCTACGTGGCACTCATGACCGACGTCTATCCGCCGTTCCGTCTCGACCAGGGCGGGAGTGAACCACCGGCACCACCGATACCTCCGCTCCCTTCCGACCCACCGACCTCTCTCGACCTACGACCACCGTCAGAGGGCACAGACCCCGGCGTCGACTCGTCTGCCGAGAAGGCCGCGTCCCCATGACACGACCGACATCGAGGCCGACGAACCGACCGAGTGAGCCACCCGAGAACCAAGCAAAGGAACGATCATGACCGAGACCATCGACATCACCGAACACTCCATCCTCGACGAGCTGAAGGGAACCCGAGATGCGATGTCGGTCCGCCGCGTGTTCGGCGATCCGACCACGGTCGACGGTGTCACGATCATCCCCGTCGCCCGAGTCTCGGGCGGGGGTGGCGGAGGCGGCGGCGAAGGCACGGGGCCAGATGACGAAGGAGGCCGCGGTTTCGGCACCGGCTTCGGACTCGGCGCCCAAGCCGTCGGCGTCTACGAGATTCGCGATGGCGAACTGAGCTGGAAACCGGCCGTCGATGTCAATCGACTGCTCCGAGGCGGCCAGGTGCTCGCGGGAATCATCTCCGTCTGCACGTGCTTGGTCTTCCTGCGCCGCGGATGATCACTGGCCGGGGTCGTTGTTGGCTCAGCCTGCCGGCGGGCGTTGCGATCGCAGCCCGAGGGACTGCTGACCCGCACGGGTCTTGCCCTTCCGCCTCGAATCTGGGAGCCTGACGCCCGTGATCACTGACACGCTCGACCTCTCCGCCGAGGAATTCGCTTCCGGCACCGGCTGGGATATCAAACCCGAGGGGGCATGCAAGGGCGAGGTGTGCGTCCCGCTCCCCGACGGCTACTCCGCCGCTCACGCAGCGGAGCGCCTTGGGATGGCAATCGTCAGTCACGAGGCGTCGGGCCTGTCGGCCTTCGGTCCCGAATCGCTCAGTGGACGAGCGCTCGTGACCGCCAAAGCCCCCGAGGTGGTCCTGCCCGACCTCGACGGGAAGGCATTCCGCCTCTCCTCGCTACGAGGCAAGAAGGTGGTCGTCGTTGCCTGGGCCCCCTATTGAGGCTGTCGTTACGATCTGCCAGGTTGGCAGGCACTGAGCGAAGAACTTGCACCCCTCGGCGTTGAAATCGTCACGGTCTCCCTCGAACTGAGCGACCCCGACGTCTCACGCCCGTTCATCGAGGCAGCACAGCCGACGCACCCTTCGTTGCTCGATCCCAAGCATCAGCTCGACGCCCTCTTCGGTGTCGTCAACATTCCCAACGTCATCTGGATCGACGAGGCCGGAGTGATCGTGCGCCCGCCCGAGCCTGGATGGCCGCCCGGCGACGACTATCCCGAATGGCTTCGAGGCTTCCTCGACGACCGCAATGCCGCCGTCGAGAAGAAGGCGGCCGAGATCGAGCACGACGACCCTGGACTGGCAGCGCGGCATGCGCGGAGGCCAAGACCGCGAGTCATATCCCGATGCCATCCGAGACTGGGCGCGCAATGGTGCAGCCAGTGCGTTTGCGCTCACCCCGGAACAGGTGCTGGAGGCCTCGGCCGAGCGCGGTGTCGACAAGAGCGAAGGGGCCGCCCATTTCGAGTTGGCCAACCACCTGTGGACCATCGGCGATCGAGACAGCGCCATCAGGCACTTCAACGAAGCTCACCGGCTCCAGCCGGACAACTGGACCTACAAGCGTCAGGCGTGGTCGCTCGTCGGCAACGAGAACGCCGGCGGCGGCGAGTTGGGGCGATTCAACCAAGGGCCGCTTCCAGGCGCCGAGGCAGATTGGCCGTTCGACAGCAACTTCACCGCAGAATCATCGGCGACGCCTGCCGGTGACTACTACCCGAAGACCCTGTAGAACGCCGCGAGTCAGGCCCAACCAAGTTCGTGAAGCCGTTCGTCGTCGATGCCGAGATGGTGAGCCAGTTCGTGCACCACGGTCACCAGCACCTCGTCGGCCAGCGCTTCGAGATCCTCGCAGGCGTCGCACAAGGTCAACCGGAAAAGGGTGACCCGATCGGGCAGTTCGAAGCCCCCGTAGTCGTCCCGTTCGGTTCGCGGCACGCCTTCGTAGAGCCCGAGGAGCTCCTCTTCGGCGTGCGCATCGGCGATCATCAGCACCACGTTGTCCAACAGGTCGTGCAGTTCGTCGGGTAGTTGATCGAGTGCGTCGACCACCAACGCCTCGAACGCCTCTTCGCTGATCGGCTCCACCGATGCGAACCTACTACCGCCGGACCTCCGTTGGACTACCGGTGTCCCCCGGAAGTTCGGCCGATGCGGATCGGGCCCTTTGCCGTCGACGGGTCGACGGGTTTCCCCCGCTGCGTGATCACCACCCGCCCTTCGGCAACCAGGCGGCGCGGCAGCGTTCCGAGTTTGCGGCATCAGTGCCCGCCAACCGTCGGGATCCACGATCCGGGCTGCTTGCGACGGACAGATCGTCGCCCCCGCCGCTCGACCGTCGAGAAGCTCGATGATCGCCGACTCGAGTGCACGATCGACCGGGGTGAGCCGATTCCGCCGACACTTCTCACCGCAGTAGCGCACCTCGTCCCAGTTCCGCTCCCACTTCTTGCGCCATTCGATCGTCCGACCACACACCACGCAGTTCTTGGCATTGCGCCGCGGTTCAGACACCTGCTGAGTGTGCATCGTTCGCCGCCCGGGCGACGAGTCGAGCAACGGGTCTTGGATCCGGCACGTCGTATCGGGTACCGGCGTGATCGGGGAACCGACCGATCAGCCCCCTTGCCGACGATCGTGATGCCCTCGACGCTCTTGCCACCGCGCCCCCTTCAGTCCTGTGAGTCGAAGACGTCGCTGCTGAGCGTGATCCACTGTTCCATCGCGGCATCGACGGCGTCTCGGTCGTTGGTCGCGAGGAGGTCGAGAAGCAGTCCGCGGGTCACGGCGAGACCGAGGCGAGCGTAGGTCGTCGCCGTCTCCGGAGGCACACCCCTCGCCTCCGCAATGTCGACCGCCGGCCCGATCCACGCCTCGACGAGATTGGCGAGGAATGCATCGGTCGCCGGTCGGCCATGGAGTGCCTGGGCGTAGACCTCGAAGAAGAGCCGTTCGTTCGGCCACAGGGAAGGATCGGAGATGTGCCGCCACCAGGAGCGAAGGACATCCTGGAGCGACAGGGACTCGTCGAACTCCAAGTCTTCGAATGTCGCCACCTGTCGACGCTCCACCTCGGTCACGATCGCCGCCCACATGCCGTCCTTCGAACCGAAGTGATGGCTGAGCATTCGGTGGCTGGTGCCCAGCTCGGCGGCAAGCCGGCGAAGCGAGAGGTCGGCAAGGCCATGCTCGGCGACGTAGTCGATCGAGGCGTCGAGGAGCTGTTTCCTGACCTCAGAGGCGGGCACCGAGAAAATGGTAGCACCTCACGCACTGCGTGATGTACCATCTGGTACATGTTGGATCCTGTCACCGTCTCGATCGACGTCCGCCATGACATCGAAGAGGTCTTCGCCTTTCTCGATGTGATGGCCAACCACGAGTCGTTCAACGATCACCTCATGCACGACTGGCAACTGTCCGGACCAGAGCGAGGCGTTGGGTCCAAGGCACGAGTTCGCACTCGCGCCCTCGGCATGAGCGACACCGTCGACATCGAGGTCGTCGACGCGACCGCACCGAACAGCATCGTCGAGGTGAATGTGGCAGCCAAGGCCAAACGCACCGGCCAAGGCACCTACACCCTGACGTCGCTTCCGAACGGTGGCACCCGCATCAGCTTCGAGTACCGATGGATCGTCACTCCCACGATCGACCGGCTCACCAAACCACTCGCCCGGGCGTACATCAGGCGCAACAACACCACGGCCATGCGCCGCCTCGCCGAGCAGCTCGATGCCGTCGATGCCGCGCACACTCGCGGTCTGTGAGTGTGTCGAACGCGGACGCCGGCGATCCATGGCGAGTGACCCATCCCTCTACGGCCGAGGGGCGAAGCTCGAGACATGGCTGATGTCCTTTCGTTGCGGTCTCGGTAGAGCAACGAACTCATGAGGCCGTCAGATCGTGGCCACGCCAAGAAAACCCTCCCGAACAGAGAAGTTGGCAAAGGCAGCGAGGCCGAACAGCACGACAGAACCGATGCCGACGATCGACTGGGTGAAGTCGATGATCTTCGAGGTCGACACCAGCGACTGACGAAGCGTCGTCAGTCGGGCTCCCGAGTGTCGACTCCTCATCTCGGCCTCGTCGACGCCGAAGCTGCGAGGAACCTCAGCAGGGCAGGACGGGACTGTCGATTTGCACCCCAAGACTTCCAAGCGAAACGGTTTCTCGAATCGACTGCGGTCGATCGATTCCGACGCGCTCCGATTCGGGCTGCCGGTGATCGGGGGCGTTGCCATTCTGCTTGCCGCTGGAGCGCTCGCGCTCGCCGCGCTCTCGACGGCGTCGGCGAGCTTCGCCGGCTCGACCTCCAACGACAACTCGCTCTTCGAGGCGGCGACCGTGGACTTGACCGTGGCCAATGGCAACGGCTCGTCCTCGCGGCTCGCCATCGAGGCCGATGGCCTCTATCCCGGGCTGGCGATCGAGCGATGCCTGGTCGTTGGCTACCGCGGCAGCCTCGACGACGTTCCCATTCGCCTCCACGGCGAGTTGGGCGAAGGCACCGGGCTCGACCGATACCTCCGAACCACCATCGAGCTCGGTTCGGGCAACGCACCTGCCTGTGAAGACTTCCGCCCGACAGCACGCGTCTTCGGCGGCACGCTCGCCGAGCTCTGGCAGGAACACGCAACCTTCGCCAGTGGCATCGAGCTCATGCCGTCGGCATCCGACGGCGACACGATCTCGGTCCGCTTGGCAACCGAGCTCGACGACGACGATCAGGCTCAGGGTCTGATGACGACCTTTGTGATCGTCTTCGAGGCACGACCATGAACATGAAGATGATCGCGCACCTTGCGGGCAAGATCATCGTGCCGGCCGCCCAGATGGCCCTCTGGCTGTTTCTGTATCTGGCTCTCCTTCTTGGCGGCTGGGTGCTGCTCGGGACATCGGTCGGAGGATGGTCGCCGGTGGTCATCACCTCTGGCTCGATGGAACCGGTGCTGAGCATCGGGGACGTGCTCCTCATCGACGAGGACGTCAGTGACCAGATCGCCCAGCGCACGGTCATCGTCTTCGAACGAGAAGCCGGCGAACTGGTCGCTCACCGCGTGTTCTCCGTCGAGGCCGACGGCTTCGTCACGAAGGGCGACGCCAACCCGACGCCCGATTCGCAGCGGGTGACCAGCGACGAGGTCGTCGGAGCCGGCCGACTGGTCGTGCCGCTCCTCGGTCTGCCCACCGTGTGGGCCGATGACGGCAACTACCTCGCGCTCGGCGCATGGTCGTTCCTCCTCGTGGCGGGCCTCGTTCATCTGGGGATCCTCGGCTACCGGCGACTGCTGGTCGGACCCGTCCAGGTCGTGGATCCGACCGACATGGTGACCACGCAGGCCGGCATTCGGCGTGTCCGCTTTCTCGTTGCGGTCCTGATCCTCTCCCAATTCCTGCTCGATCCGACGAGGCTCGATGTGCTCGGCGAGGGGGGCGGCAGGCTTTCGCTGCTGCTGTTCTCGGTCGGACTGCTGCTCGGCACGAACGTTCTCTCGGCCAAGCTCCCGGCGACGCTGATGAATCGGCGAACGTTGTCGGCCGTCGAGCTCGCGCTCGACACCGCTCTGGTGCTCCTGCTGACCACCTTGACCGGCACGTCGGGCATCGGGTGGGTCCTTTTTGCCCTACCGATCATCGAAGCAGCCGTCCGCTTCCGTCTGATCGGCGCACTGACCCATTGGATGATCCTCACCTTGGCCACCATGACGGTGAGGATCTGGACTGCCCACCTCGCCCCGGCAGCCGATCTGTTGGGCGACCTCGAATCGGTGCTCGATCAGCTCAGCGTCCTCTTCCTGGTCGTCGTGCCCGGTGCCTACATGGCCGAACAGCTCATCGGCGATGTCGCCACACACCAGACGGCGACGGGGCAGGCGCTCGATCGAGGGCAGCTCCTCGAACGGGTCGCCGACGCCGGTCGGGAGGTCTCTCGTCTCGGCGGAGAGCACCTCGAGGCCATCGTCGCCGGTGCCCGCGATCTTGGATTCGATCGAGTCGACGTGGTCGGCAACGTCGACGGGGGTCCGTGGCGTCATCTCGCCGGTGACCCCGTGCTCCTTCCTCGCGCCGGTGGCGGCGCGAGCGGTCTGCGACCTCAGGATCTCGAACACGACGCGTCTGCTGATCGACCGCCACGACGCCGATCCGGCCGAGGTCCAAGCGCTGGTCGACCACCATCTCGATGCGGTCGTGGTCCAAACGCTCGTCGACGAGGACGGACGGCGAGTGACCCTTCGCGGTGGCGTCTTCGTCGGGACCCCGCTCACGGCAGCTCGAGCCGACGCCTTCCGCCTCCTTGCTGGTCAGGCGTCGGTGGCGTTGCGAAACGATCAACTCCTGTCCGAGATCACCGCAATCCACGAGGAGCTGGAGCACCAAGCCGGCCACGATGCGCTGACCGGACTGCCCAATCGCGTCCTGCTCCTCCGCTCGATCACCGAGGAGTTGTCGCTGCCCGATACTCGCCCGGCGCTGCTGTTCCTCGATCTCGACGGCTTCAAACCCGTCAACGATCGACTGGGACACGACGTCGGCGACACACTGCTGCGACTGGTCGCCAGCCGACTCACCTCGGCGGTTCCCGAAGGCGCACTTGTTGCTCGAGTCGGCGGTGACGAGTTCACCATCCTGCTGCGCGGAAAGCTCGCAGACTCGCAGGCAATGGTGATCGCCGAGCGGGTGCGTCGTGCGATCACTGATCCCTTCGAGATTGGCGGAACGATCATCAACATCAGTACCAGCGTCGGCCTGGCGTTCGGCTCGGCGGAGGTGCAAAAGGCCGAGCTCATCCGGCGCGCCGACGTCGCCATGTACCAAGCCAAACGCAGCACGACCTCGGTTGCTCCGGTCATCTACCGGCCCGAGTTCGACGAGGCGGAGAGACGACGTGCCAATCTCGTCACCGACTTCCGTCGAGCGCTTTTCCAAAACGAGATCGAACTCGCCCATCAACCGATCTATGTCGCCGGCGACGAACTGCAGCTGTGCGGGGTCGAGGCCCTGGTCCGGTGGAATCACCCCGAACTCGGACCGGTGCCACCCGGTGAGATTCTCGAGATCGCCCAGACCGCTGACGCACGCGACCAACTGCATCGCTGGATCGCGTCCCACGCGTGCCGTGCTGCTGTGGCATGGGTGAAGGACGACGACTCGCCTCCGATCTTCGTCGCCATCAATGCGTCGCCCGAGGAACTCGAGTCGCGCAGCTTCATGTACAACATCAGCGCTGCCCTCGCCGAGAGCGGGCTGTCGCCCGATCGGCTCTACGTCGAGATCAGCGAGCGCCTCGTCTCACCCGAGATCCCCCAGGTGCTCGCCAACATGCAGGCCCTCCAGGTGGCCGGTGTGCGCATGCTCCTCGACGACTTCGGTGAAGGCCAGACGTCGCTGAGCTACCTGCACGAGCTGCCCGTCGCAGGAATCAAGCTCGACCGCAAGCTCGTCGTGAACTCCCTTCGCTCGGAGACCGACCGGATCGTCCTCGAGTCGATCGTCGAGCTCTGTCACCGGCTCGGGCTCACGGTCATCGCCGAGGGTGTCGAGACGAGCGATCAGCTCGAGGCCATCACGCTCCTCGGCAGCAACCTCGTGCAGGGCTATCACCTCGGTCGTCCTCAGCGGGCGTCGGACATCGCCGCACTGCTCGACGCCGCGCACCGCGTTGGCGACGGCGGAATCCACTCCGTTCGTACGGCAAGGAACTAAGGATGGCACGCCCACTCATCAGCGGTCTCTCGTCGGCCACTTCGCGCCTCTCGTCGGCCGAACCCGTCATCCCCGAAGCCGGCATCGTCGACCGGTCGGCCGCCCGCGCCCTGGCTGCGGCGATCTCATCGCTCATCATTTCGACCCTGGTGGTGAGCCAGTCGGCGCAGGCGCTGGACCCAGAGGGCACGATCGGCGCCAACGCCGTGGCTGCCGGAACCGTGAATCTGGTCGATGACGATCAGGGACGATCGCTGGTCAACCTCACCGACATGGCTCCCGGCAGGCCGGTCGAGGAGTGCATCGTCGTGACCTACGAGGGGACGGTGCTCCCCGTGGACATCAGCTTGGCGGCAACGACGATCGGGCCACTGGCCGACTATCTCTGGGTGGACGCCGAGTTGGGCAGCGGCGGCGGCTATGGCTCATGCGACGGCTTCGTCGCCAGCGAGGTCGCCTTCTCGGGTTCAGTCACCGATTTCGCGCAGACCGACCCGCTGCGAGTTGCCAAGCTGCGCAACCAGGGTGATGGGCTCGCATTCCGCTTCCGATTCGATGTGCTCGATGACGCCGGTGCGATCGGCCAGGCGGCATCGGTCGATTTCGTGTGGGAAGCGACTCCTTCATGAGACCGCACAAACCGGCATCACACCTGCTGTTCCCCCTCCTGATGGCGATGGCGTTCGCCGCCATGGCCGGCCCCGTGGTGCTGATCTTCACCGGCGACCGCGGTCAGGCATCCTTCGGCGACAACGAGATCGTCGGCGTGAACCGGCTCGCGAGCGCATCGGTCGACATCCAGATCGGTGAACGCAGCACTCGGTTGATCGGCGAGAACATGGCCCCCGGCGATCGTGCAGTCGGAGCGATCGAGATCCTGAACACCGGCACGCTGCCGCTGCGGTTCGCTCTCACCTACGACTCCCCTGCCGATCCCCTTGCTGCCTGGCTGACGTGGGACGTTTGGGAGACGGGTTCCCCAGCACGCTGCGGAGCGGCACCGACGACGGGGACGCTCTTGGTGAACGGAGCGACGTTCGGTTCCACGACCAGCGCTTCATCGGGCGTTGTTCTCGGCAACGCTGCCGTCGGACTCGACGCCGGGGACACGATTCTCGAACCGAATGCGGGCACGACCATCTGCATGGCTGCGCAACTCGATCTCGGCGCGCCCAACGACGTGCAGAACCGCCGCATCGATCAGGAGTTGACGGTCGTGGCCGAGCAACACACCGATGGGATCGGCCCATGAAGCGGCGTGACGAGCGCCTCGCTCTCGTGCTTCGTGGATCGATCGCCGCTGCCTCGGCCGGTGCGATCGTCTTGGCTGTCCTCCTGGGCATCGGTCTTGCCCAGGGCTATCGACCCGTCGTCATCACGACGGGCAGCATGACGCCGTCCGCTCCGCCAGGAGCGCTGATCGTCGCCCGACCGTCGTCGGACTATGCGGTCGGCGACATCCTCGTGATGCGGCGAGAGGGGCGAGCGACCATCACTCACCGTGTCGTCGAGATCGAGGACAACGGAGATGGGGGGCGCTACGCGATCACTCGAGGCGATGCGAACGCCGAGATCGACGTCGCCCCCTACCCGCTCGGCCAGTCGGAGCTGGTCGGTCGCTGGGTGATTCCCGATGTCGGACGTGTGTTGCTGCGGTTCCAGTCACCGATGCTGGCGCTTGGCACGGTGGTCCTCGCCGTGGCCGTGTTGTCGTTCGGCATCCTTCGGCGCATCTGGCATCGAAGCGACGAGCCACTTTCGGGGGAGCCGGTGGCAACCCAGAATGACCCGAGAAGAAGGCGAACGGCCGCGCATCGGAGGATCGGAGCAGCCACGGCGATCGGGGTCCTGTTCGGGACGACGGGGGTCGCCTGGTCGCTCTACCTCGGCGTCGACGGGGTCGGCAACAACCTGTTCTCGGCCAGTGCCTGCTACGACGCCCGCCTCGGATCGGTGCAGTCAGGCCAACTCCTGAATACCACTGACGGAACGCAAACCGTTTCGATCGCCGCCGTCGACCCGCAGGCGTCCTTCCTCGTCTTCTCGGTGAGGAGCGCGTCGAACGAACCGAGCGACTCGACGGTGATGGGCGAGCTGACCGCAGGCACGACCATCGAGTTCACTCGACAGACCGACGCCGGTGTTCCGCCGCCGATCATGATCGAGTGGTCTGTGGTCGAGTATGACTGCGGCGTCAGCGTCCAGCGTGGCTCCTCGAGCGGCAACGGCACCAACCAGCTCGACCTACCGATCGAGCCGGTCGATCCGTCGACGTCGTTCGTCCTCGGCTCGAGCGTTCCGGTTGCCACCGCAACCGATGCGGACACCGACGACCTGCAGGTCTTCGAACTGGTCGGTGAAGACACCGTGGAGATCCGGTCCGACGCGGGAGCACCGACCCCGCTCCTCCAGCAGTACGCCTGGCAGGTCGTCACGTTCACCGCACCGGGTGATGCCGCCGTTCAGACCGTGTCGGCTTCTCTCGGATCCGGGTCCGGGTCGACGACGATCACGCTTCCGTCTCCGGTCGACCCAGCCACGACGTTCCTCCTCGCCTCGGTCACCTCACCCTCGGTCGGCCCCGACATCGGGGAGCGATTGGTGCGAGTCGCCCTCGTCGACTCGTCGACGATCGAGGTGAGTCGACTGGTCTCGACCGATTCGATCGACATCGCCGTCCAGGTGATCGAGTTGCGAGACGGTTCGACGGTGCAACGAGGAGTCCTCAATCTCGCTCCAACTGAGCTGTCCGGCACGGCAAGACTCGCTCCTGTCGACCTGGACCGCTCGGTTGCGCTGTCCACCGTCATGGTGCCCGGTTCAGCGAGTGGAGGATCGACCGACCACGTCACCGACGACGTGCTCGGCGAAGCGTCCGGCGCCATGACGCTGATCGATGCGACCACGGTGTCGGTCGAACGTGACAGCGCGGCATCGCTGGCGTCGTTCACCTGGCAGGTCATCACCTGGGGCGGGCCGTCCTGGGCCGATCCGCTCTCGCCGTTCCGGCAACGAATCGACATCACCGCCGGCACCGTCGATGCGCCCGATGGCTACACCGCGCCGCTCGCGCTCGATCACGGCTCGTTGGTGGCGAGCGGACTCTCGCTCCCGTCCGGGGACGACATCCGAGTGTGGCGCCATGACGGCGTGTCGTGGACCGAACTCGATCGGGTACTCGACGACGACAGCGCTTGGAACGCAGCCGATACCACCCTCTGGTTCCGGACCCAGGAGTCGATCTCGGCCAACGAAACGGTCAGCTATTGGCTGTACTTCGGCAATGCGTCGCCGCCACCGGTGTTGGACGATCCAGCCAACGTTTGGCTCCTCGTCGAGGGGTTCGAGGGCGGAACGCTCGGCCAGTTCGAGGACCGGACAGGCGGCACCGGCTGGTATCGAGCCGACCCATGGACCCGTCGTCTGGAGCTCACGATCGATGCAACGGCGGTGAGTTCCGACCTGAGCGGTCAGCAGGTCTTGGTCCGGGTCAGCGATCCGGACCTGGCTGCCAACGCGCAGCCCGATGGCTCCGACTTCCGATTCACCCTCGCTGACGGGATCACTCCCCTGCAACACGAGATCGAGGAGTGGAGCGGTGGCTCGCTGACGGCGTGGGTCACCATCCCGACGATCTCGTCATCGACCGACACGACCATTCACCTCTATTACGGGGCGCCCGATGCGCCGGATCAGTCTCGGCCCCGGGCGGTCTGGAGTGGCGAGATCGCCTCGTGGCATCTCGCTCGCGATCCATTCGGCCAAGCCCCGACGCTCGACGATGTCGGCCCCAATCAGCTCGATGGCCTGGCACTGGGCGATCCGGTTCTCGTTGTGACGACATCCGGGCCGGCAGCCGACCTCGACGGAACGACCGACCGGTTCGAGGCGGCACCGCTGGCTGTCGCCGCGCAGCCGTTCACCGTGTCCACCTGGTTCTCGGCCGACACGTTCGGCTCCGACCCGGTCCTCGTCGCTCAGGGTGACCCGACCCTTGCCGGCGTCTTCGAGCTGGCGATCGACACCTCGGTCGCGCCGACCGGCCGATTCCGGATCCGCACCGGGGGAACCTCTAAGGAGGTCCTGGGAGGGACGATCACCGCCGGAACCTGGCACCACCTGGCGGCGACCTGGGACGGATCGAACGCAGTGCTCTATCTCGATGGGGCGGCGGTCGGCTCGACCTCCGCAACGGGATCGACGGTGAGCGGTGCCAGTACCCCGATCGTTCTGGGCGGCGACGCCGCCGGAACGCGGACCCTCGACGGCCGGCTCGGCGAAGTACAGATCGGCTCATCGGTGTGGTCCGCCGATCGGGTGGGATTCGTCGAGGCGAACCTGCGCTCGCCGGCAACCGTCGTGACCGCATCCGCACCAACGTCGGGCGTCTGGTTCGACCAGGGCGACTGGACCATCCGTCGGCCCCTGGCGATCGACAGCGCGCAGATTGCCGGGCCGTTGAACGACTTCCCTCTGTTGGTCCAGCTGGCCGACGCCGATCTCGGACTGAACGCTCAGCCCGACGGTGACGATCTGATTTTCGTCGCTGCCGACGGCGTCACCCGCCTCGACCATCAGATCGAATCGTGGAACTCCGGCACCGGGATCCTTTCCGCCTGGGTTCGGATACCGGTGATCGACAGCAACACCGACACACAGCTGTTCGTGTATCTGGCCAACCCGACAGCGGCGGATCAGAGCGATCCGATCGGCGTCTGGGGACCTGATGCCGATCTCGTCTTGATCGGCAACTGAGGGCTTCGGTGCGGTGGCCGCGCGGTGATGGGTCGGTTGGCCCATTTGTCTTCTTCCGTCGACCGAGCTTCCGATGCTTCGAGCGGCGACGAAACGACCAGTCGAGCGAATGAGCGAACATGACAGCGACAACCACCACAAGCGGACGTTCCGCCACCGGCAAGGCCGCGAAGGTCCTGCTTTCCATCGCCGTCGTCGTGGTCGGCGCCTCGGTAGTTGCGGTCACGTCACTCGCACTGTTCACCGACTCCGCCAGCGTCGGCGCCAACTCGTTCTCGACCGGCACCGTCGACATCACCGCCGCGCCGGCGTCGGCGGTCGTGTCGATGCCTGCGATGGCACCGGGCGATCAGGTGACGAACCCGCTGACCGTCGGCAACAGCGGCTCACTCGACCTCCGCTACGCCATGGAGTCGACGACGACGGAGGACGTGCTCGCGGCCGAGCTCGTCCTCACGGTGAAATCCGGTGTCACGGCTTGCACCAACACCGGCTGGGCAGCAGACGGCACCACGCTCTACGCCGGGCCACTCGGTAGCACCGGCACCGACGCCGTTCTCGGTTCGGCGGCAGCCGGGGCCGATGCCGGCGATCGGGTCTTGGCCCCCTCGGCCAGTGAAGTCCTCTGTGTGAACGTCACCCTGCCGTTGTCCTCGACGGCGGGCCAGGGTGTGTCCACCATCGCGACCCTCGACTTCGCCGCCGAGCAGACCGCCAACAACCCGTAGGCCGACAGGCCAATGGTCATTCCTCATCGCAGAAGGAGGCGAAGACTCGCGTCGGTGTCGGCGCTGGCGTTGTTCGCTTCCCTCTCCGTGCTCGTGCCCCAGTCGGCACTCGCCGCACCCCTCGCCGTCGTCGGTGGGCCCTACCTGATCAGTGAGGGTGCGGTGCTCAACCTGGACGGTTCGGGCTCGTCGGGGGCCACCAGCTGGGCGTGGGATCTGGACAGCGACGGCCAGTTCGACGATGCGTTCGGAATGACCCCGTCGGTGCTCTGGTCACGCCTCGTCGAACTCGGTGTGGATGACGACGGCAGCTACGCCATCGGCCTACAAACGGGCGACGGCGTGACCACCCACACGTCCACGTCGCTCTCCGGTCTGACCGTCACCAACACCGCCCCGACGATCACGATCGCCGGCTCGGCGTATGCCGCGACCGGCCAACCGCTCGACATCGGCATCGACGTGACGGATCCCGGCAACGACACCATCTCGAATTGGACCGTGAACTGGGGAGACGGATCGATCGACGCCACGGGTGGGGCGCCGAGCTGGGCGAACCACAGCTACCCGACCAACGGCTCGTACGTCATCACGGTGTCGGTGGACGACGAGGATGGGACGTGGGCCGACACCAAGAGCGTGGTGGTGACGAGCGGGCTCGTCGTGAACTCCAGCGGCAACGCCGGTGACGCCACAGCGGGCAACGGTGTCTGCAGCACGGGATCCACGAATTCCCAGGGTGACCCCGCTTGCACCCTCCGAGCTGCCATCCAGGAGGCCAACGCGCTCGCAGGTTTCGACGTCATCTTCTTCGACCTTCCGCAGACCGAATCCGGCTACGGATCATCACCGGAGCGGTTCACGTTGCAGCCGACGTCGTTGCTGCCCGAGGTCTCGACCCCGATGTACATCGATGGGTCGAGTCAGCCCGAGTACACGACCAACAGACGACCGGTCATCGAGATCGATGGAACATCGGTCTCGGCCGGCGAGGAGAACGGACTGTGGATCACCGGCGGTGGCTCGACGATTCGTGGGCTCGTCGTCAACAACTTCGGCGACGACGCCATCGACGTCGAGTTCCTCGGCGGGAACACGATCGTCGGCAACTACGTGGGCACCGATGTGACCGGCACCATCGCCGAACCGAATGCGTGGGGAATCAACATCAAGACCCCGGGCAACATCGTCGGCGGAACGAGTGTCGTCGATCGCAACGTCGTTTCTGGCAACACCAACGACGGGCTGCACATCAAGAACTCGACGGCGATCGGAAACATCCTTCGAGGCAACTACCTCGGCACGACGGCCAATGGCAACGCACCACTACCGAACGCGTCGCACGGAATCAATGTCTTCAACAGCGCGTCGGCGACGCTGATCGAGGCCAATGTCGTCTCGGGCAACGGCGGTGCCGGGGTGTACGTCACGAGCGAGGCCGCCGACGGCACGCATCATCAGCGGCAACACGATCGGAGTCTCGGCCGACCGATCCACCGTCATCGCCAACGGCGCCGACGGCGTAGCGATCCTCAATGGCGCCGACGGCACCACGATCGAAGACAACCTCATTGCACACCCGAACGGGGGCGGCGTGCGAGTCACCGGCTCGTCTACCGGCACGATCATCCAGCGGAACACGATCGGCACGGATGACGCCAACGTGGCGGTCTGGTCGGGACACAACGCCGGCATCGAGTTGGGGTCGGGGGCCGCCAACACACTGATCGGCGGCGTCGTCGCCGGCGAGGCGAACACCATCGCCAACGCCGGCACCAACGCTGCCAACCCGAACAGCATCACCATCCAGTCCACCGCCGGTACGGGCAACTCGATCCTCGGCAACTCGCTTGTCGGGAGCCGGGGCATCGGTATCGACCTCGGCCCGCTCGGCGTCACGCCCAACGATGCAGGCGATGGTGATGGTGGCCCGAACGATCGGCTGAACTTCCCGTTCATCACGTCGGCGATCAGTGACGGTTCGTCGACCGTCGTCACCTTCGACCTCGACGTTCCCGCCAATCCTGATCAGTACCGAGTCGAGTTCTTCACGAACCCTTCGGGAACGAACCCGGCCGGGAACTGGGAAGGCGAGCGATTGACGGGCGTGGCGACTGTCAGCCCCGGTGCCGGCCATAGCTTCTCGATCGCTGCAGGGCCGGGCGACGTCATCACGGCCACGGCAACTGCCATCGACTCGGGAGCGACCACCGGCTACTCATCGACATCCGAGCTCTCCGCGGCGGCAGCCGTCTCGTCGCCGACCGTCGTCGTGAACTCCACCGGCGACAACGACGACGCAACGCCGGGAGACGATCGATGCGACACCGGCGCAATGGTCGGGGCTGCAGCAGAGTGCACACTTCGGGCGGCACTGACCGAGGCCAACGCACCGGGAATCGTCGACACCATCGAGTTCGACATCCCGGCCAGCCTCGTCGGGGGGGCGCACACGATCGACGTTGGCGCCACCGGACTCCCGAGTATCGTCACCCCCCTCACCATCGACGGATCGACCGAACCGGACTTCGGCGGGACGCCCGTGATCGAGCTGAACGGCTCGGCAACCGGAGCAGGGGTCGACGGCCTCGTCGTTGCAGCCGACGACGTGGAGATTCGCGGACTTGCCATCAACCGATTCGGCGCCGATGGCATCGAGGTAGACGCGAGCGCTGGAACGATCGTCATCGCCGGCAACCATCTCGGCGTCGACCACAGCGGCCTGGTCGCTCGTCCCAACGGCGAGCGCGGAGTCGATCTCCAAAGCGGCTCCGGCCCGACAACCGTCGGCGGCACGAATCCAGCCGACCGCAATATCGTCTCGGGAAACACCACCGACGGCATCACCGTGTTCGGCACGAACAACAACATCGTCATCGGCAACCTCATCGGCACCGACATCACCGGCACTTCACCCATCCCCAACGGTTCGGACGGCGTGTGGGTGGCCAACGGCAGCTCGGGAACCCGAATCGGGCAGGTCGGCGCGGGGAACGTCATCTCGGGCAACACCAACGACGGTATCGAGGTCGACGACGTCACACCGGGCACCATCATCGAGGCGAACACCATCGGGCTCGGCCTGGATGGCGCCACCATCGTCGCCAACGGGCGACACGGCATCGTGCTCTACAACGGTGCCAACAACACCCTGATCGGTGGACCGGGCGCAGGAAACGTGATCTCGGGGAACGCTGCCCAGGGTGTACATGTCAATGCCAACACCAATCTCTCGACGAGTGGCAACCGGATCGAGGGCAACCTCATCGGTACCGACGCATCCGGCATGATCGATCGCGGCAACGGCACCAACGGGATCGAACTGCTCGGCAACACACAGTCCACCACCATCGGCGGCTCGGCAGTCGGCGCAGGGAACGTGATCTCGGCAAGCGGATCGTCGGGTGTGTTGGTCTCGTGGGCGGACACCGCCACGATTGCGGGAAACACGATCGGTTTGGCCATCGACGAAGACACCGACCTCGGCAATGGTTCCGAGGGCATCCGAATCGAGTTCGGATCCAACGTGACGATCGGCGGTCCGGGTGCCGGCAACACGATCTCGTGGAACGGTTCCTCGGGAATCATGACGAGCGGAACCGATGTCGCGATCGAAGGAAACCGTATCGGCACCGATGGGACCGGCTTGCTCGACCGCGGCAACCTCGGCAACGGCATCTTGGCCGGGGGCGACCGTTTGGTCATCGGCGGTACCGCGATGGGTGCCGGGAACGTCATCGGCGGGAACACCGTCGATGGCATCCAGTTCTCCAGCGGCATCCTCGACGCTCGGGTCGAGGGCAACCTGATCGGCGTTGGGTCTGACGGAACGACAGCAGTCGGAAACGGATTCAGAGGCATCTCGTTGTTCGCTTCGTCGAACGTCGTGATCGGCGGCACGGCGGCCGGCGCCGGCAACGAGATCGCCAACCACCCGAGCCACGCGGTGCTCACCCACGCCGCCGCCGACCAGATCACGCTCCTCGGCAACTCGATCCACGACAATGGCGGACTCGGATTCGACTTGAACATCGACGGCGTCACCCCCAACGATCCGCTCGATGCCGATGGCGGACCAAACGGACAGCTCAACTACCCGGAGATCTCCTCGGCGACCGAATCGGGGGGCATCATCACCCTCTCCGGAAGCTACGACGTGCCGGCCGGCAGCTACCGATTCGAGTTCTTCACCAACCCGTCTGGTGGCGACGCCTCCGGCTATGGCGAGGGCGAGACGTTGGTCGCCAGTTCGACGCTGAGCCACTCGGGAGGTGGACCCGAACCCTTCGGCGCTGCGTTCCCCGGCACAGGCGGCGACGTGATCACCGCGACGATCACCGAGGAGTTCGCCGGCCCGGTCTACGGATCGACGTCGGAGTTCTCGGCCGCCATCAGTGCCGTTGGAGAGGTCCGCGATGCTGTTTCTGGCTCGGTCTGGGAAGATGTCGACGGCGACGGCGACATCCTCGATGACGGCGTCGGCGTACCCGCAGTCCAGGTGTGGGTCTTCGCCGATCAGGGGAATGGCGAACCCGACGCTGGTGATCCCATCGCCGGAACCGCAGTCACCGACGGTTCGGGCAACTGGTCGGTCGACGTCGATGCCGACGGGATCTACTGGGCCGCCGTCGACTCGACGAGCATCGAGCCCGCTGCCGGCTACAACGTGAGCTTCGACCGCAGCGACGTGTGGGCCGATCAGACCTACGCCTCGGCCGATGCCGTCACCTGGAACGGAACGACCTTCGGCTACACCGTGGCCGACGGGCCTCTCGTCGGAGGCAAACAGGCCGATGTTGCCGACGGATTCCCGTCTTTGGCCCGCTCGGAACACGTGCACCGCGCCATCGTGGCTGGCGCCGACGTCACCGGTCTCGAGAGCGGCTTCTCGTTCCAGGTCGTGTCCAACACCCTCGATGAGCTCGATCCCGGCTCGTTCACCGATCCGACATCCTGGGAGACCTACGACGCTGGTGCGAACGGCGTTGGTGTCGATCCCGACGGCTACCGCGGCGTCGTCGACGATGGCCGCTACCTCTACTTCGCCCCCTACGGCGACGGTGTCACGTACCACGGGGAGGTGCTGCGCTACGACACGACCGGAGCCTTCTCCGCGCCTGGCTCGTGGTCGACCTTCGACCCGAGCGCCAACGGTGTCGGCACCACGCCGATCGGCTACGCCGGGGCCGTCTTCGACGGCCACCACATCTACTTCTCACCGTATGGCTCCCGCCATGGTGAAGTGCTCCGCTACGACACGCAGGCCACCTTCGATTCCGCTGGATCCTGGGCCGCCTTCGACCCCGGTGCCAACGGCGTCGGCACCGACCCCGACGGTTACCTAGGTGCTGTATGGGATGGCCGCTACGTCTACTTCTCACCGTTCGACAATGGCGGCACGAAGCACGGTGAGGTGCTGCGCTACGACACCCAGGCAGCGTTCACCGCAGCTGGGTCCTGGGCCGCCTTCGACCCCGGTGCCAACGGCGTCGGCACCGACCCCGACGGATTCGTCGGCGCAGCGTTCGACGGCCGCTACCTCTACTTGGCGCCATTCGACAATGGCACCGACTTCCACGGTGAAGTGCTCCGCTACGACACCCAGGCAGCGTTCAACGCAGCTGGGTCCTGGACGACCTTCGACCCGGGCGCCAACGGCGTCGGCAGCGGTGCCGACGGATTCGCCGGTGTCGTCTTCGACGGCCGGCACCTCTACTTCGTACCGAGCCAGAACGCCGGCGGCCGCCACGGTGAAGTACTTCGCTACGACACCGCAGGTGGCTTCTCTGCGGCTGGCTCATGGACGGCCTTCGACCCCGGCGCCAACGGCGTCGGCAATGACCCCGACGGATTCCGGGGAGCCACGTTCGACGGCCGACATCTCTACTTCGTGCCCTTCGACAACGGAAGCGGCAACCACGGTGAAGTGCTGCGCTACGACACGGTCGGCGACTTCACGACCGTTGGGTCTTGGACGACGTTCGATGCCGGGAACAACGGCATCGGTAGCGACCCGGACGGCTTTGCAGGCGCGGTCTTCGCCGGTCGCCACGTCTACTTCAGCCCGCTGCACAACGGCACAGAAGCGCACGGCGAGGTATTGCGCCACGACACCGGCCGCTCCGGGCAAGGATCCATCCGCCAACTCATCGAGAACAGCGAAGCGATCACGGGCGCCCAATCCAGTCAGTTCTCCATTCCGACAACGGACAGCGGCTACACCGCTTCACCACTCTCGTACACGATCCATCCGGTTGCGACGCTCCCAACGATCACTGACACTCTCACACTCGATGCGTCCACCCAGCCCGGTGCCGCCTCGGCACCGATCGTCGAGCTCGACGGCTCGCTTGCCGGAGCGCTGGCCAGCGGACTGGTGCTCACGTCGAACGCCAGCACGGTTCGGGCGTTCGTGATCAACCGTTTCACCAGTGGGATCGAGGTACTGGGCGGCGCCGGCAACTCCATCGTCGGCAACCACATCGGGCCAGATGTGACCGGCAACGTCGGCAACGTCGGCAACAGGAGCAATGGCATCTACATCTACGGCTCCACCGGCACGATCATCGGGGGATCGGCTGTTGCCGACCGCAACGTGATCTCGGGCAATCGACTGCGCGGTGTGTTCATCGACGACCTCAGCGACGGCGCACCCGCGGTCTCGAGTGGCACCCGAGTCATCGGCAACTACATCGGCACCGACCGCGATGGCGTCGCTGCGTTGCCCTACGGGGCGGGGGCTCCCCAGCAGATGGGCGTTGCCCTGTGGGACGGTTCGGGGAACGACCTGGGCGGTCCCGGAGCAGAGGGGAACGTCGTATCGGGGAACAGCTGGCATGGGCTCTACCTCTGGGGTCCGAACGCAACCGACAACACGATCCAGGGGAACATCGTCGGACTCGACGCGTCAGCCTCGAGCCCGATCGGCAATGGCGCAGACGATCCGAACACACGCTCGGGAATCTTGCTCAGCAATACCTCGGGGAACCTGGTCGGCGGAACCGTGGCCGGTGAAGGGAACCTGATCGCAGGGAACGACGCTATTGGCCTGGCCGTCTCGGGCAGCGCCGCCGACAACGCCATGATCGGCAACACGATCGTTGGGAACGCCGGAATTGGGATCGACCTCGACGGCGGCACCGAAGACGCCAACGGCGTCACCGCCAACGACTCCCTCGACGGTGACACGGGACCCAACGGGCTGCTCAACCATCCGGTGATCACCTCGGCGACCGAATCGGGGGGAATCATCACTCTCTCGGGAAGCTACGACGTGCCGGCCGGCAGCTACCGATTCGAGTTCTTCACCAACCCCTCGGGCGGCGACGCCTCCGGCTTCGGCGAAGGCGAGACCTTGGTCGCCAGTTCGACGCTGAGCCACTCGGGAAGTGGAGCGGAGCCCTTTGGTGCCGCCTTCCCTGGAACAATCGGCGATGTGATCACCGCGACGATCACCGAGGAGTCCCCCGGCCCGGTCTACGGCTCGACGTCGGAATTCTCCGCCCTCGTCACCGTGACCGCCGCAGGCGCCGGCGGCGCTGCACTCGATTCCAGTGGTCGCCGCGCCGATACCACCGCCGCCGGTGGACTCGACATCAACTCGCCTGCCGCCGGGTTGGTCGGCAACGGGTTCGACATGGGTGGCGGAACCGAGCGACTCGTCGGACCCGCCGTCGATGTGCTGGCGGATCAACTGACGGTTTCTGGATGGGTACGGCTCGACACGAGCGGCATCGATTCTCGGGTCGTTGCCAAGGCGGCGTCCGATGGTGCCGCCGTCTACGAACTGCTCGTCGACTCCTTCACGGCCGAGGCCGTCGCCAGGATGCAGCTCGGTGGAAGCACGGTCGAGGTTCGTGGTGGCGCGGTCGGGATCGGTGTCTGGCATCAGCTCGCGGCAACGTGGGACGGCGCAATCGTCCGACTCTACGTCGACGGCACCGAGGTCGACAGCGCGCCCGGGACCGGTCCCCTTGCGACCGATGTCTCGATTCCGCTCGTCATCGGCAACCTCGCGGCTGCCGACCGTGGGCTCGATGGCCGCCTCGATCAGGTGCAGGTGAGCCACTCCACCAGGTCCGCCGACTGGATCGCCACCGCCCGCTCCAACCAGATCGACCCATCGGCGTTCGTTTCGATGGGCGCTGCTCAGACATCGATTCCCGGCGCATGGACGGTCTCGACCTCGCTCGGGCGAACCGGGTCGAACTCGCTGTCGGCTCCGGAGACGGCTCCCGGCGCCGACGCCTGGCTCACGGCCATCGGTGTCGACGAACCGGGGATCGAATTCTCGTCGTGGTGGCGAGTCAGCAACCCCGCTGCTGTCGACATTTCGTCGGGCACTCGAACCGGCGCCGTGCCCACCAACCAGCACGAAACCTCGCTGACCGGGGCGGGCTTTGACCTCGGAACGATCATCGGCCGCTCGCGGAGCCAAGAGGCCCCTGCGGCAGGCTCGATCCCAGCCGACACGTGGGCCCAGGTGGTCGTTCGCACCGATGAGATGGGGGTCAGCTCGGTCTTCGTCGACGGCGTTCAGATGCTCGGTCCGACGCTGCACAGCGGTGGTGAACTGCTCGGATCGGCCGGTCTGAGAGCGGGCAACGTTCCCAGCGGCGTGACCTGGAACGTCGACGACGCACAGCTGCGCCGCCTGGTGAGCGACGAACCCACCACGTCGCTCGGCGCCCTCGATCGAAACTGAGGATGGCCGCTGCCCACCGCCAGCGCACGACTCGGGGCGGCTCCCTGCGACCGAGGTGGCGTCGCTCGATCCGTCGTCTGCGTGCCGCAGGCCGAGGGGTACATGACCAGGCACTAGGTTGGCGGCATGCGAATCGGAACGATGTTGTCGATGCCCGGAGATCCGACCGGTGTCGCCGGACTCGTCGAGCGGGCGGTTGCCGCCGAAGCGGCGGGCTTTGCCTCGGTCTGGCTGCCCCAGGTCGGCACCGTCGATGCCCTGATGACCTTGGCGCTGGCCGGGCGAGACACTTCGACCATCGAGTTGGGTACCGCCGTCGTTCCCACCTATCCCGGCACCCCATCGTCATGGCACAGCAGGCGTTGACCGTGCAGGATGCCACCGACAACCGGCTGGCTCTGGGCATCGGCCTCAGTCACAAGTTCGTCATCGAGAACAGCCTCGGGTCTCGACTACTCGAGGCCGATCCCACACACCCGTGACTACCTGACCATTCTCGATGGTTTGCTCGCCAGGCGAGCTCGTCGAAGCACGAGGGCGAGGAATACCAGGTCCAGGCCCAGGTCTCGGTGGCCGGTGCTCGAAAGCCACCAGTCTTGGTCGCGGCGCTGGGTCCGGCCATGCTCCGCCTGTCGGGGCGACTCGCCGACGGCACCATCACCTGGATGGGCGGCCTCGACTACCTACGCGACGTGGCCATCCCGACCATGAGCGAAGCCGCCGAGAAGGCCGGCAGGCCGGCTCCGCGGTTCATCGCCATGGTGCCGGTGCTGCTCACCGACGACCGGGACGCCGGGCGCGACACCATCAACCAAACGTTCGAGATGTACGGCCGAGATCCCGTCGTACCGAGCCACGCTCGAGCGAGGTGGCGCGAGCCTTCCCGCCGATGTCGCCGTCTTCGGTGACACCGCCGCCATCGAAGCCGGGATCGAAGCATTCGCCGACGTCGGCGTGACCGACTTCGCAGCGGCCGTGCCGCTGGCTGCACCCACTGCACAAGCGACGATCGAGCTACTCGGACAGTTGGCCAACAACTGAACGCGACCGCCGTCGGGGTGGTGCAAGCAGGTGTGCTCAGGCAATACCAACCATCTCGGTCGTTGCCGGCATGATCACCGACTGATTGCCTGCCATCCACTGCTCCATCCCGTCAGGCTCCAGCTGGGCGATGAACGCGTCCCAACCGCCGGCCTCGTCGAAGTACAGCTCGGCAGCGCCGGCATAGGGAGCCGACGCGGGATCGCTGCTCAGCGACAACACATAGCGCCAACCGCCGCATCGCTGCATGACCTCGATCACGTTGGGCGCGTGTACGTCGAGCCAATGAGTGTGGAAGGCGTCATGGTCGCCACCGGGCTTGGCCGCAACCAAGATCGTCACCTTGTGGAACCCCGAGCGGGTCGTGGGAAACGGCTCGTTCAGGGTCAACGGCGTGACCGGCAGCTTCTCGGCCGGCCCAGCCAGGAGGACGTGTTCGGTGGTGGCCCATGGGGCGTAGGGCTCGGCCCGTTCCTGGAACGAGTCGGTCGGCGTGGTGCCGTGCGGCTCGCTCGGTTGCGGCAGTGCCTGATCCCACCACAGCTGGGCCATGCCGTTCCATACCCGCTTACCGGTCTCGTCTGGGTCGAACAGCGTGGCGAGGTAGCGCCAGGCGTGCCGCTTGCCCGCCGCCTTCCTGCTCGCCTGGCCGGCGATGACACCCGGCATGTGGTTGGCGAACCAGTGCGCCACCAGCTCGTCATGGGTGGTCGTCGGGCGAGCCTTGATGAGATAGAGCATCTTGGCTCCGGGCGTTGCGTTTCGGGTCATGACCGGTCCGTTTCGGTCTTCGTCATGGCACCCACCAAGGCATCGGGAAGTACCTGGTAGCCGTGGTGGGACCGGTGGAACACGCCGGCCCCTGACGTCATCGATCGGAGGTCGATGGCGTAGTCGCCGATCTCGGCGGTGGGCACCAGGGCGCGAACCTCGGCGAATCCGGGGGTGTCGGCCGGACCGGTTCCGAGCACCTTGGCCCGACGGGCGCTGAGGTCGCCGAGCACGTCGCCCACCAGCGCATCGGGAACCTGAACGTGGAGCCCGCTCACCGGTTCGAGCACGTCGCTTCCGGCTTCGCGCATCGCCGAACGCAAGGCGAGGGAACCGGCGGTTCGAAAGGCCAGTTCCGAGGAGTCGACCGAATGATGCTGGCCATCGAGGCAAACGGCACGGATGTCGACGACCGGGAACCCGTGGACCCCGCCGTCGACCATGGCGTCTTCGATCCCGGCACCGACCGCCGGGATCAGATTCTTGGGAATCGCACCGCCGGAGACCCGACTCTCGAATTCGAATCCGGCATCGCGATCGATCGGCTCGAAGCTGACGGTGGCAACGGCGAACTGCCCGTGTCCTCCGCTCTGCTTCTTGTGACGAGCCGTGACCTCGACCGGACCGGAGAGCGTCTCGAGGTAGGCCACCTTCACCTCGTCGGTCTCGACCTCGACGCCCATGCGAGCCAGGCGGGACAGCGCGACCCGGAGATGCGTCTCGCCGCCACCCGACAAGACACTCTGACGAGTGAGTGGCTCGAAGCTGACCCGAAGACTCGGATCCTCGGCCACCAGCCGAGCCAGGCCCGTGGCCAGATGATCCTCATCGGCCGGGGTGGCCGCCCGCACGGCAATGCCGTAGACGGCATCGGGCGTGTCGGGTGCCCGCACGACCACCGGTGACCCGGACACCGACAGGGTGTCGCCGGTCCGGGTGTCGCCGAGCTTGGCGACGGCGACGATCGAGCCCGCCACCACCTCGGACGTGGGCCGGAGGTCGGCACCCTGCAGCGTCAGGAGCTGGCGGCAACGTTCGCGGGCCTTGCTGCGGCTGTTGACGAGCACCTCGTCGGTGCGGATCGTGCCCGACAGGACCTTGAGATAGGAGACCGGCCCGAGAAACTGGTCGACCCGGGTCTTGAACACGTAGGCCAGGGCGTCACCGTTGGGGTCGACGGGCACATCGATCGGTACCTCGCCCGCGAACACCACCGTCGGCCCGAGATCGCCGGGCGCCGGCCCGACGTGAGCGATGATGTCGAGGAGGTGGTCGACGCCGACCGGACCGACGGCCGAACCGCACAGCACCGGGAACACCGTGCCGGCATCGACCGCATCGTGGAGCAGATGCTCGAGATCCTCCGCCGACGGCACGACGCCATCGAGATACTGCTCGAGGGCATCGTCGTCGCCCTCGACGATGCCTTCGACGAGATGGTCGTGACCCGCACGCTCGACATCGACCAGGTCGGCGGGCATCGCCACGCTCTCGGCCCGCCCCGAGTCGTAGACGAAGGCGTCGTCGGTGAGCAGGTCGGCGATGCCGTGAAAGGTCGAGCCCTCGCCGATCGGCAACTCGAGCGGTTCGGTGTGGCCGCCGAACGCAGCACGCACCCCGGCGACGGTGGATTCGAACGACGCCCGGGCACGGTCGAGGCCGTTGATGAAGATGATGCGCGGCCGACCCGCCTCTGCTGCGTGGCGCCACAAGACCACGTCCTGGGCGTGCACCCCCGAGACGGCATCGATCACGAAGACGGTCAGTTCGGCGACCTGCATCGCCTGGAGCGCGTCGCCCAGGAAATCGGGGTAGCCCGGTGTGTCGATGATCGTGATCTGCTGTCCGTCCCAATCGAACGACACCGGCGACAGCGCCAGTGTCTGGTGCCGCTCGCGTTCTTCGGGGTCCGCGTCACCAACGGTGGTCCCGGCGTCGATGTGCCCCATCCGGTTGATCAGTCCGGCCCGGTACAGCATCGCCTCGACCAGGCTGGTCTTGCCGTTGCCGTGGTGCCCGACCAGCGCAACGTTCTTGACCGACTTCACGATTGACGTGCCTCCTCATGCCCAGAACCCGGTGGCCCCGACACCGTGACGCTACGCGCACACGAGCCGGCGTTCCAGGGAACAAGGACACAACCCATCGGTCGTGATCGTCGATCGTGATCGGTGCGACCCGCGCCAGGCCCGGACGGCTTCGGGCACCATGCTGCGACGTCGGCCCGACAGCTGGCTAGGGTGCCGACCGTGCCAGACAATCACGCAACAGATCGCAAACGCTTCGAAGCGGAGCGCGCGGAGCTCCTCCGACGCATCGACGAGCTCACTGCGGGCGGCGAGATCGAACTCGATTTCGACGACGACTTCGCCGATCGCGGGCAAGTCGCCTCCGAGCAGGGCGAGAATTTGGCACTGGCCGACACCTTTCGCTCGAAACTGAGCAAGGTCGAGCTCGCGCTGGCCCGAATCGCCGAGGGGACCTACGGCACCTGCGAGGTCTGCGGCCAGGCCATCGCCGAAGCCCGCCTCGAGGCGTTGCCCGCGACCAGTCGCTGCATCGAACACGCCAGCGGAAGCGACTGACGGCAGCGAACCTGGCGATGCGACACGGCGTGGCAACTACCATTCGTCGGTGCCGTCAGTGAGGAGTTGCGCATGAGCACGGAGACCGAGGGTCCCGATGTCGTGGTGATCGGTGCCGGCGTCATCGGCTCGGCGATCGCACTGGAGCTGCAACGGGGCGGCCGACAGGTGCTGGTCGTCGACAAGAGCACCGCCGTCGGCGGGGGCTCGACGAGCGCCAGTTCGTCGATCATCCGCTTCACCTATTCGACGCTCGACGGCGTGATTGCGGCGTGGGAGGCGATGCACCAATGGGCCGACTGGGCCAACCATCTCGGACCCATCGAAGGACCGCTCTGTCGGTTCCATCGCATCGGCATGGTCCACATCGGAGCGCCCGACGACGACTTCTCGAACATTCGAAGCAACTTCGAACGGGTCGGCGTCCCCTACGAGATGCTCGACGGCAACGCCATCGCCGAACGGTTCCCCGCCATCGACACCGGCCGCTACCACCCGCCCCGCCTGCCGTCCGACCCCGACTTCTTCGGCCCGTCCCACGGCTCGATCGCCGCGCTCTACCAGCCCGATGCCGGATTCATCGACGACCCGCAGTTGGCGGCGGTGAATCTCATGGATGCCGCCCGTCGTGACGGCACTCGAGTTCGACTCCGGTCGAACGTCACCGGCATCGTCCGCGAAGGCGGCCGAGTCAGCGGTGTCGAACTCGATGGATCCGAGATCGTCGCAGCCCCCGTGGTCGTCAACGCCGCAGGACCCTGGAGCTCGAACGTCAACGGGCTCGCGGGCGTGATCGACGACATGAAGATCGCCACCCGCGCCATGCGCCAGACGGTCGCGTCATCATCCGCTCCCTCGACCTTCGGCGTCGACGACGGCGGCACCGTGGTCGCCGATGGGGACCTGGGTGCCTACCACCGCCCCCAGCCCGGGGGCTCGTACATCATCGGCGGGATCGAAGCCGACTGCGATCCCCTCGAGTGGATCGATGATCCCGACGCCGACTCGTTGCTCCCCGATCCCGAGATGTTCGAGGCGCTGGTCTACCGCGCAGCACGGCGCATCCCCGATCTGAGCATCCCGCGCAAGCCGACGGGGCTGTCCAGCCACTACGACGTGAGCGACGACTGGGTTCCCATCTACGACCGTTCCTCTCTCGATGGCTTCTACCTGGCCGTTGGGACGTCGGGGAATCAGTTCAAGAACGCTCCGCTCGTCGGTCAGGCGATGGCGGCGCTCGTCGATGCCTGCGAAGCTGGTCACGATCACGACCGCAATCCCGTCACCATGCACTGTCGGCACACCGGTCTGACGCTCGATCTCGCCCAGTTCTCCCGCAAGCGCGAACGCGCCGTCACCGGCAACAACGTCTGGGGCTGAGCAACCTGTGCCATCAGCGTGACAGGTCCGACCACCCCGCCGAGGCACCTGATCGACTCGACCTCGACCCACCGCACGGATACCAGCCATGACCGCACTCGAGACGCCGGACCGCTCCACCCCGACAACGAAGCTCCGTCACCGGGCCGTCATGCTGGCCTGGTTCACCATCGCCGCCCTCGCCGCCTGGGTCTCGACGAACGCCGTGCTCGATCTCGCCCAACGGCACGAGCCTCAGAGTTCCTTCGCAGGCATCGCACTCGCCACGGCATCGCTCGTCGTGATGCCCATCCTCGCTATCGCGAAGCAGCGAACCGGCACGGCGATGGGCACGCCGACCGTTGTCGCCGACAGCGCCCAGACCTGGTTGTGCACCTCGCTCTCGGCCGTGCTGCTCGTCGGACTCGGCGCCAATGCCACCGTGGGCTGGTGGTGGGCCGATCCCATCGCCGGACTCGTCATCGCTTTCGTCGCTGCTCGTGAAGGCCGTTCGGCCTGGCAGGGCAAGCACTGCTGCGACACACCACCGATCGGGTCCGTCAAGGCGTGCGGCGAGGATCGCTGCTGCCCGTCGGCGCCGTTGCACCGACGCAGGCCGTGTCCTACCTCACAGCGTCTCTTGGCTCTCGAAGCTGGGGTCGTGTGCCTGCTGACCTCCCGTCTGACCCGGCCGATCGAGCCATGGGCAGGATCGGCGACGAGAGCGAACGCCTCGCCGGGCTCGTCAACGAGATGCTCCAGGTGGCCCGCGAAGCTCCCCTCACCGACCAGATCATGGAACGACACCACGGAACGGCCACCGTCGGAGCCACGCCCGGTGGTGGCGCCACGTTCACCCTCGCCCTGCCGCTGGCCACCCGCGCAGACTCGCACCGAGCGACCGCTGGTGGTAGATGAAGAGTCGGAGGAACGCGTGATGGAGACGAAGATCGACGACGGGACGTCCGGGCTGGGCAGCGAAGCCAACGCATGGGCCGCACTCGCCGAGCTCTACCACCGATACCTGACCGGACTCCTCCTCGGCATGGTCACCCGACTGGGCACCTCCCCTGCTGCCGACGTCGTGTTCCGCACGTTCCGCAATCAGCACCTCGAAGCGTTCCGACCCGGGTTGGTGAAGCTTGGCCTCACCAACGAACCCGACGCCGTCGCCTGCGCCAAATACCACGTGCTGTCCAACGCACTCGGCGGCGTCGGTGTCGAGTGGATCCCCGAGTCCGAAACCAAATCGTGGGTGCGATATCTGCCGCCGCGATGGATCTTCGACGGGACGGCGGTCTGCGGCATCCCCACCGAGCTGAGCCGGGCCATGCTGCGAGGCTGGCACGGACACAACGGCGTTTCGCTCGACAACGATCGTCTCGGATTCGTCGCCACCTCACAGACGACCGACGGCCAGGCCGGCCTGGTTGGCTACTACATCGAGGAATCCGAACCCCTGGCAGCCGAGGACCGGGTTCGGTATCGACCGGGAGAACGTCCGCCTGGCCCGGCCGAACCACTACCGATCCCGACGTGGGACCAGGTGCGGTTGGCCAAGGTCGAGCGCAATTACGCCATGAACTACATCCACACGATCCTCCCGGCCATGACCGAGGTGCTCGGCCCGGCAGACACCCGAAGCGTGGCCACGGTGGTCGGGCACCAGGTCGCGATGCAGTTCCACGAACGCATCATGAGCATGACCGGGGAAGTCGGACCGTTCGAGCAGCGACTGGCGCTCCTGTTGGCCGGACACAGCCACCACTGCGAGGTCGACGCCACTGGGCCGAACCCGCGAATTCGTCTGGCCGAATGGCGCGTCTTCGACCCGACGACGGTCCACCCCGCAGTCTTCGACAGCTGGAACTCGCTCTGGGAAGGACTCGCCGCCATGGAGAACAAGCACCTCGTCGTGCACCAGCGCCTCGATCTGGGTGACCCACTCTTCGAGTGGGAGGTCCGCGACACCGCTGCGCTCTAGCCCACCGTGCCGTCGCCGGTCGGTCTCGCGGTTGCCCACGCCTTCTTTGGCCCCATCGGGAGCCAGCCTCTGAAGTCGGCGTTCATCTGCGGGCATCAGGGGCGAGCGCCGCACGAGTAGTGCAAAAGGTCGAACGCGCTCAGTTCGCCTGCTGCCGGGCCCCAGATGTCCAGGAACTCCGCCCAGCCGACCCCCGCATCCGCTGCCATCTGGCCGAGCGTGGTCGAGCCGCCCGACCCGGTGCGCAAAGGCGTCCGTCTGGGGTAGGTATCGGCAGGGGTCGTACCAACCGTGCCCGACGAACGCGGCGAGGCCGAGCCCGGCGTCGCCGGTGAGGTGGTCACCCAACACCGTGTTGCGGGCGAATGGATGCGCCTTCGGGATCTGGTCGAATGCCTCGCGGGCCAGGGCGACGCGATCGTCGGCCGTGTCGGTGGCGAACAGTGACGCAAACGCGCGCTGCAACGGCTCGACACCCGCCGGCCGTAGGGGGCGTAGACCATCATGCCGATGCCACCGTCGGGAGCCAGCGCATCGGCCAGGGCCTTCAGGCTGGCCCGCGGGTCGGCGGTGTGGTGCACCACACCTTCTTGAGACCGTTGTCGAGCGTGATGAAGCCGACGACCTCGTCATCGAGGACGTCCTGCAACCATGTGGCGTCACCGCCAGGCGGTGCGACGACTATCGACGCGAGGAGGTCGGCGCCGTCGACGTCGGCCTCGATCGGCGCGTTTCGGTTGCGACGATCTCGCCGACCGGTGACTGACGGAACGCATTGGCGAACGCTCGCACTGCTTGTCGGGTGCCGGTGATCTCGATGTCGCCACGACGCCGGGCCTCTCGCAGGGAAACATTGCCGAGGTAGGTGCGGTAGAGCGAGGCAAGGTCGGTGCGCAGGGTGACATCGACCTCGAAGCCAGGGTCGGCGAGACAGAGCGACGCTTCGTCTTCGACGACGATCCAATAGCGAGTCGGGTGATCGGTGAAGGGCACGTACACGGTGAAGCGCGGGAGGGGAAGGTCGGAGGCGTCGAGTTGGCGATGGAGCCACCACATGAGGAGATCTGGGTCGAGTTCGTCCGCCTTGGGTTCGCCGAAGGTCCACCTGGCGCCCCAGGTGGCGAGGCCGAACACGACCGGCTCGAGGGCCCGGCCGGATTCGGTCAGCCGATACGAACCGTCATCGTGACGCTCGACCACGCCGGCCGCCGTGAGCTGCTGGAGGCGTCGGGTGAGGAGCGCCCGGGACAAGCCGGGGTTGCCACGAACCAGTTCGTTGAATCGGTTCGAGCCGGTGAGAAGATCCCGGACGATGTGGATCGTCCAGCGGTCCCCAAGGATCTCTGCCGTGCGCGAGATGGGGCAGTACTGACCGTAGGACTTCATCGACCGACCCTAGCAGTTCAGTATTGGAACTATCGGGCCAGTGTTTCCCGGTCTTGAGTGGGACTCGTCCCCGCTGGGCCAATCGGCACGGCAGCAAACGGAAGGTATCAGCTCATGCACATCACCAAGACCGACGTCCCGACCAAGATCGACATTCCTGGCGCAACCGCCCGCCAAGCGCTCGACTTCGGCGACCCGTCCTCGTTCTCGTCGCTCGGCGCCGAGTACTTCTCGCTGGGGGCCGGCACCGATATCGCTCCGCTGCTCACCGGCCTGACCGACGACGCCTGCGCTGCACCCCACTGGGGATTCATGATCTCCGGACGAGTCGTCGTCAACTACACCGACGGCGTCGAGGAGATCTGTGGCGGGCAGGACCTCTTCTACTGGCCACCGGGCCACAGCGTCCGTGTCACCGACGACGCCGAACTCATCATGTTCAGCCCTGCAGCCGAGCACAGCGCAGTGATGGATCACATGCTCGCCAAGCTCGCCGGCTGATCCGCCCGAACGTCCACCCGCCCATCATTCCAAGCCAACCGCCCACCTTTCCCAACAACCGGAGGCAACACCATGCAAGGCAACGAACAACTCGCGATCATCATCCCCAAGCTGCGCGAAGTCGGCGCACGTATCGACTCGAGCCAACTCGACGTAGCGACCCCATGCAAGGACTTCACCGTCGCTGCCGTACTCGGGCACATGACCGGATTGGCATCCGCCTTCGCCCCGATGTTCCGCGGCGATGAGCCGCCCAGCGGCGATACCGAGCCCGAATCGGACGATGCCACCGCGACGGCCCGCTTCGATACCGCGATGGCTGAACTCCTGGACGCAGTGCAGTCACCCGGTGCCCTCGACCGGACGATCCAGACGCCCGGCGGGGAGATGCCCGGCGCAACGTTTGCCCGCCTCGTCGCGTTCGACGGACTCGTCCACGGCTGGGATCTCGCCACCGCGACCGGACAGCCATGGAACCTCGCTGACGATCTCGTCGCCGAGGTCGACGGCTTCGCCCGACAGGCGATCACCGACGACATGCGCGACGGCGACACGTTCGCCATGCCACAGCATCCAGATGACGATGCCTCACCGATCGAGCGGCTCGCAGCGTTCTCAGGCCGAACAACCTGACGGCCCACAACGCACGACCCCGATCACGGACACCGCTCGACATCCGAAGCCAGGTCACTCGAACCCCCTTGTGACCGAGCGCTCCATCTCTTCGATGTCGAGCTTCCCCGTCAAGCGTTGCCGTCGGGGCGAGACGTTGCGCCGCACGTGACGAGTTCGACGATCCGGTCGGCGAGTTCCTCGGTGATGGGCTCGCCGGTCAGGAGGAGTCGGACGTAGAGCGGCCCGATGACCGATTCGATGATGAGGTTGGCGTCGGTGGATGAGGAGAGTTCACCACGTTCGATGGCTCGCTCGACGATCTTCGTCGTCAGCGCCATCCGCTTGGCCCAGAAGCCGTGCATCGCCGTGGCGAGTTCGTCCGATGTGGCTGATGCCGCCGTGATGGATCGAGCTCGCCGGGCACCGCCTTCGGTACCGATGTTGGCCACGATCTCGCGCGCCAGCATTTTCAGGTCTCCGACGATGTTCCCGGTGTCGGGAATCGGCACCGCGTCGGCGCTGTGCAATGACGCGGCGTCAGCGGTCAGTGCGGCTTTGGTGGGCCATCGGCGGTACACGGTCGTCTTGTGGACTCCGGCCCGGGCTGCGACTTCTTCGACGCTCATCGTGTCATAGCCGACCTCGGTCAACAGTTCGGCCGCGGCATGCAAGACCGCTGTGCGAACTCGGGCTGCACGTCCGCCTGGTCGCTGCTCGCCAACGCGCGGCATGTTGTCGGTGCTGTCGTTCATGATTCCCGAACTTTATCGCAAAAAGCGTTGCGTTTGACTTTCGGCGGCTTCATAGTGATAACGCAACTTGAGTTGCGACTGACGGGATGCAGTCGATGCTGCACCCCACCACGAAGGAGAGCACCGAGATGCGACACGACCTGCGCACCGAGATCGACATCGACGCCACACCCGAAATCGTCTGGGAGGTCCTGACCGACCTCGGCAAGTACCAAGAATGGAATCCGTTCATCGTCGAATCAAGCGGTGACGTTGCCCCAGGCAACCGTCTCGTCAATCGAATGCAGCCGCCCGGCGGAAAGGCTGCGACGTTCAGGCCGACCGTCACGGAAGTCGAACCGGCACGGACCTTCGAATGGCTCGGTCGCCTCGGTGTCCCTGGCGTCTTCGATGGGCGACACCGATTCGAGCTCGAGCCGACGCCGTCAGGCGGCACTCGCGTCATCCACACCGAACGGTTCCGAGGGCTGCTCGTCCGACTGCTGCAAGAATCGCTCGACACCCGAACGCTCGAAGGATTTCGAGCCATGAACACCGCGCTCAAGACCAGGGCCGAAGCATTCGACCGAGTGAGGCCATGACCGCTCGGCGGCAACCTTGCGGGGGTCGGAGAGAGAGATCTCGTGGTGGGTGCCGGACAGCTCGCCCCCTCGTTCGGCGATGAAGGCGTGTCGTGATGCGATGGTGGGTGTCTCAACGGCGTAGGAGCCGATCGGGAGGACCTGGGCGGCGAGGCCCTCGGCGAATCGCTCGAACCTCACTCGGTCGCCGACTCGCAGCTTCTTCTTCGCCGTGACGACGGGGATCGTCTCCCGCCATTGCTTCGGTCACCGGCTCGGGCCGGCAGATCATCATGGTCCACAACCAGTTCGACTTGTCTGCGGGGTCGAACTGGCCTTCCTCAGGTCGATACTCGTCATGGTTGGCCTCTTCTATCCGGCTGCCGGTGTCGGTGATCCCGACTGTTCGACGAACCGATCGAGGGTTCGACCGGTGATCGCGCCGACCGTCGCCCCCATCAACACCGCAGCAGAGATGGCGACGGGCGGAGCCGCCAGGATTGCAGCACGCCCATGGCGAGCAGGCCGATCACCCATCCTGGCACTGCAACGATGAGGCCCTTCGCCCCCACTGATCCGACCAGCGAGCTTCCGCCCATCCCGGTCAGCCACGCCAACCCGGCAGCGACCGCCGTGGCTTCTGCCCAGCCACTGACGCCGGGGAGCTGTCGTCGAAGAACGAGGCCCTGAGCCCGACCCAGTACGAGGCCCCTCCAACACACCAGCGGCCACCAACCCGGCAACCAGCACCGTCTCTGAACCGTCTCTGAACCGTCCAGCGCGACCAGGGCGGCACCGGTGAGAGCGGGAGGAACGAAGCCGATGAGTGCGCCGATCACGCACGCCTTGATCCAGTCGCGGTTCCACCGACCAGCGGGTGGGTCGGCGGTACTCCCGGAGATGGTGAACGGTGCAGCCCGCGTGGGGCTACTCACCAACCGAGGCGGCGAAGGTCTTGGCGGCCTTCTTGATGAGATTGCTCGCCCAGCGGTAGTGGCTCGACGTGGCCGAGATCGCATAGCTCGCCACCGACGTAGACCCTGTCCAGCCATACCGCTTCTTGGTGAACAGGTCATCCTCGTCGTAGGCCTCGATCCGCTCCAAGACTCTCGCATGCGAATCACGGAGGCGCTCGACGACATCGTTCCAGTCGTCGGCTCGGTGCCGCTGGTAGATGACTTCGTTGAGCTCCGGGGTCTCCGCCCACGAAAACCCGGATGCCGGCATCGGCGCCTTCTCGCCTCGGGACCCAGCGGCCTCCCACTCCAGGAGCATCTCGTGCCATGCATCGAGATGAGCCAGCACGTCCTTCAACGACCACGCCTCACAGACGCCCGGTCGCTCAACGTCGTTCTCGTCGATCAGCTCCGACGTCGACCAGAGCCGATCGAACTCCTCGTGGGCTGCCAGTAGCAACTCGCTCTTGGTCTTTGGGCGTCCCATGAAACCAGACTGCGCCGCAGGACGGCAACGCTCCAGGGCCCAACGGCCCGGCGACCGCCAGAGCCGCCGAGGGAATGGAATCACCGACCTGGGTGTCCATTGCGATGGTTTCGCCTGGCTCCTACGGTCTCGATCATGGCTGCGTTGAAGCAAGAGTTCGTACCTCTGGGAACCCGCTCCTGGTTGTTGGAGCGTTCGACAACGCAAGGACGGCGAGTGGCGGATCGACCGGTCGTTGCCCGGTCCTGACCCTGAGCCGTTCACGACGATCGCCTGGCGACTCCGGCATCTGATCGATATGTACGGCGAGGACCGTGCACCTCAGTGGCTCGACGTACCACCCCAGGGAGACCCCATCGGTCTCGATGATCCGGATGGCAGCCCGCCCCCGAACAGTGGGGAGACGCTGGTCGAGAGCGGAGCCGACACCTCGGCAAGGGATCCGGAGTTCGACGCTCGACCGCTCGAATGGGCCCAGTTCCTCCAACAGCCCCGTGTCGCAGCGTGGTTCGAGGCTCACACGAGCGCCTGACCTTGCGGCGCGTCAGGCTCGGAGTGACAGTATCGAAGCCATCGATCTCGTCGATCGAGGAGCGTCAGCTCCTGGAGACCTCACGGGTCGCCTCGTCGGCCAGCGCCGCCTCGTAGGCAGGGGCGGCATGCATGAGGGCTCCTGCAAGTGCTTGCGGCATGCAAGTAGCGTCGGTGGGCTACCGCCAACCAGTTGCAGACTGCAATCACTCAGCATTCGAGAGGCTGCCATGTCCCAGGTCCGCGTCCACAACTTCTCGATCTCGCTCGATGGGTTCGCCACCGGCGAGGGACAGGCCCTCGACGCCCCGTTCGGCCACGCCGGGCATCGGCTCCACGAGTGGATGGTCGCCACTCGATTCGGCCACCGCGAAGTCCTCGGCGATTCGGGCGGCACCGAGGGAATCGATCACGCCATGGCCGACCGGCACGGACCAGGGATCGGTGCGGAGATCATGGGCGCCAACAAATTCGGTCCTCCGGGCTGGCAGGACGACCCGGCGTGGCGCGGGTGGTGGGGCAACAACCCGCCCTTCCACACACCGACGTACGTCCTGACCCACCGTCCACGCCCGTCGCTCGAGATGGAGGGCGGCACGACATTCCACTTCCTCGACACCTCGCCAGCCGCTGCGCTCGAGGTGGCGCACAACGCAGCAGCCGGTCAAGACGTGCGCATCGGCGGAGGCCCGACCACAGTGCGGGCGTTCCTCGCCGCCGGGCTCGTCGACCATCTACACGTCGTACAGGTGCCGATCCTGCTCGGTCGCGGTGTTCGGCTGTGGGACGGCCTCGAGGCGCTGGAGCAGCAGTACGACGTGGAGGCAGTCTCCACGCCCAGTGGCGTCACCCACCTCACCTTCACCCGAACACAGCGTCGTCCTCCCGAGGGCCAGAGTGAGTGAGACCAACCATGAGACCGTTCCGCTGATCGATCAACCTCGCCTTCGACGGCCGCTGCGATCACCGAGCCACCCCAGCGCGCAAGGCATCCCCCCTCTCTCTCCTGGCCGCCAATCTGGTAGAGGCCGACCCGCTACTTCGGGGTCGCCTGACCCACGAGACGATGGAGGAGGCTTCGCGGCAGCCGGCCGAGCAAACAGGGCCCGACTGGATGAACCCGTCTGTCGAATGCCTTGGTCCAATGAGTCCAAGTCCTCTGGGCTCCAGCATGCGGTTCGAGCAGCCTTGGGTGCAGGAAGCGCAGTGGAACGACGACGGGCTCGACAGGAGTGCCTGCGGACTCTCCTGACTCACACGACAGGACTCGGCATGCGGCAACGAAAGATCACGATCCCACCCGAGCATCTGTTCCCGCCGGACGAATGGCGGATCGTCGAGAGACAGTTGACACCCGGCTACTCCGCTCGGGCCGAGACCGCAGTGGCGCTGGCGAATGGCTACCTCGGCGTCCGCGGCACCCAGGACGAGGGACGTCCCTCGTTCGCTCCCGGTACCTTCATCAACGGCTTCCACGAGACCTGGCCGATTGCCCACGCCGAGGACGCCTACGGGCTGGCCCGCGTCGGCCAGACGATCGTCAATGTGCCGGATGCGACGATCATCGAGTTGTTCGTCGACGACGAGCCGTTGTTCCTTCCGACCGCACGAACCCCCGAGTATCTCCGGGTCCTCGACATGCGCAATGGGTTGCTGACCCGGGACCTGCTCTGGACGACGCCTTCGGGCAAGCATGCCCGAGTACGCAGCACCCGGCTGGTGTCGTTCGAGCACCGTCACGTGGTCGCCATCTCCTACGACGTGACGATCGACCGCCGAGCGCCGGTGACGATCCGCTCTCGCATCGTGAACCGGGCAAACCCCGTCGACGTCGAGCCCAACACGGATGGCGACCACGCCGATCCCCGCCTCGGCACGCGCCTCGGGCGACGCGTGCTCGAAGCACGCCTCACCGAGGGTGACGCCGATCGGATCGTGCTCGGGTACCAGACGGTGTCGAGCGGTATGACGCTCGCCGTCGGCATTGATCATGTGCTCGACATTGCCAGCCCCCATCGTGTTTCCGTCGATGTCGACCCCGATGTGTCGGAGGTCGTCATCGCCGTCGATGCCGAACCTGGTGTGCCGATTCATCTCGAGAAGTACGCGGCGTACCACACCTCTCGCAGCGTCGCCGTTCCCGACCTCGCACGACGATGCCGCTTCACCCTCGATCGTGTCACCGCCGTCGGCTTCGACTCACTCGTCGCCGAGCAACGCCATTGCCTCGATCAATTCTGGGATCGCGCCGACGTGACGATCGAGGACACCGCCACCCATCCGGTGCGCATGCAGCAGGCAATCCGCTGGAACCTGTTCCATCTCGCTCAGGCGTCGTGGCGGGCCGAGGGGGCGGGGATCCCGGCCAAGGGGCTGACCGGCGATGCGTACGACGGCCACTACTTCTGGGATACCGAGGCATGGGTCCTGCCCTTCCTCGCCTACACCCAGCCCAGAATCGCACGGAACCTGCTCCGCTTTCGTCACAGCATGCTGCCCAGCGCACGAGAGCGAGCGCGCGAGCTCGATCTCCGGGGCGCACTCTTTCCATGGCGAACGATCCGCGGCGATGAGGCCTCGGCGTACTTCCAGGCCGGCACCGCACAGTTCCACCTCAACGCCGACATCGCGTACGCGATCCGGCGCTACATCGACGTGCGAGGCGACACCGGTTTCATCGCCGAGACCGGTGCCGAGATCCTGGTCGAGACGGCGCGCATGTGGGCCGATCTCGGCTTCTACGCCGAAGACGGCGACTTCCACATCCACGGCGTCACCGGGCCAGACGAGTACACGACCATGGTCGACGACAATGCCTACACGAACCTGATGGCCCGGATGAACCTGCACTACGCCGCGGCGACATTGCGATCCCTCGAAGCTGAGCGGCCCGCGGTCTACGACGGCATCGCCAAGGAGCTCGAGCTGGAATCGTCCGAGCTCGACGAGTGGGTGCAAGCCGCCGATCACATGCACATTCCGTATGATCCGACCCGCGGCATCACTCCGCAGGACGCGACCTTCCTCACTCGCGAGCGATGGGATCTCTCGCGCACTCCCCCCGAGCGATTCCCGCTTCTCCTGCACGCCCACCCGCTCACGATCTACCGTCACCAGGTGTTGAAGCAGGCCGACGTGGTGATGGCCATGTTCCTGCTCGGCAACGAGTTCACGCTCGATCTGAAGCGGCGAAACTTCGAGTACTACGACCCGATCACGACCGGGGACTCGTCCCTGTCGGCCAGCATCCAGAGCATCGTCGCATCGGAGATCGGCGACGAGCAGTCGGCATGTCGCTACCTCGACTTCGCCCTCATGATGGACCTGGCCGACGTCGCAGGAAACATGTCGTCAGGGGTCCACATCGCCTCGTCGGCGGGCGGCTGGATGGGCCTGGTGTTCGGGTTCGGCGGAGTGCGCGACTTCGACGGAAGGCTCACGATCGACCCCCACTTGCCGCAACGATTCCGCTCGCTCGGCTTCTCGCTACGGTTCCACGACCGCCAGATCCGTGTGCGACTCACCCAAGACAGCGAGCAGTACTGGATCACCGAGGGCGACCCGATCGAGGTCGTCATCCACGGCCGGGAGCAAACCCTGACCACCGACGATGTCGTCGTGATCGACACGATCGACCGTGCCTGAGACATCGGCGATGCCGGCGTCGCAATAGCGCCGAACGCTCGTACGGCACGATGGGTCAGCCGGCTGAGGCTCGGCTCTTCAACCAATCGACCAGATCGGTGGTGACCTCGTCACGGTTGGTCTCGTTCAGGATCTCGTGACGGGCGTCGGGATAGAGCTTGACCGAGACATCGGCGATGCCGGCGTCGCGGTAACGCTGGGCCAACACTTCGATCAACGCTCCCCCACCGGCCAGCGGATCGGCAGTGCCCGATGTGATCAGGATCGGCAGATCACTGCGGATCCCGGCGAGTACCTCGGGATCGGCCAAGCGGGCCGCTGGTTCGAACAGCATCGGCACGGTCTCGTCAGGCAGGTCGAAACCGCACCAAGGATCGGCCACGTACGCATCCACCTCGGACTCGTCCCTCGAGAGCCACTCGTACCCCGTGCGGTACTCGAAACCGACGTTGAACGCCTCGAGCCCGGCAGGCGCATCGGGATCGGCGTCGGCCATGCCGGCAGCGAGCACGTCCATCGCGCTCGTACCGGACAACACCACACCGGCGTACTGCGCCGAATGCTCGGCAATCACCGCCTGAGCAGCGAACGATCCCATCGAATGACCGAACAAGAACAGCGGCAGTTCGGGATGGTCGGCGGCCAGGGCCGACCCGTACTGGGCCACATCGGCGATCAACCCCGAGAAGCCGGCCTCACCGAAATCACCCAGGCTGTCTCGGCTGGTGCGGCCGTGGCCACGATGGTCGACGGCGTAGACGAGGAACCCCGCCTGGTTCAACGCCAAAGCGAACCGCTCATATCGTGCAGCATGCTCGGCCAGGCCGTGAGCGATCTGGACTACACCGATGGGATCACCAGCGACGTCGATCCATGCCGAGGTCGCGACGACGGTGCCGTCGGCATCGGATACGTACGAAGACTCTTTCGCTGTCATGTGAGCAATCATTCCACGATCTGCAATCAACACCCACTCGGGCGCGTGGTCCCTTGTCGGTGACGACGGTCGGACCGTCGTCGTCGCTTCGGCTTCGGCTTCGGTCAATGTCATTTGGGTTGTCATGCCAACAACATCGACGAACGGGTTTCGAGCGCGACTTGCCTCGACTCAGCTCCGACTCGAGTGCACGTGGCAGGAGCTTCGGATCGACAATCTTCCCTACCCGGGCATTCCGCTTCGTCACCGACATCGGGATGCGGCGAGGTACTGCCCGAGGCTGGGAACGACCGCCGGGGCCCAGCATGTCGCTGGGCCCCGGCAGCGTCACTGCGCTCAGTCTTTCAGCGGCCGCTGCGGCCGAACTGGCTACCGGTGCCATCGGCCGGGCCCTCATGGAGGGCACCGGTCCCATCACCGACACCGTCGCCGTAGCCGCCGTTGGCAGCCCCGGCGGCATTGCCTTGCCCGAAGGCAGGGTCGGTGTCAGTGCGGTGCCGATGGGCCTGAACACGTTCGCGGACCTGCACTGCGTCGGTGATCGTGGCTGCGAGGTCGCGGTCACGGTTCCGGTCACGGGTTTGATCTGCGGTGCCGTCGTAGAGATCACAGTCACGGATCTGATCGCGGTCCTGGTCCACGACCTGGACCGTGGTCGAGCTGGATGTCGTGGCATCGTCTTGAGCTGCGGCAACGGCCGCCCCGGTGGAGACGACCATCGCGATGGCCAAGCCGAGGCTGAGAAGCGTCTTGTTCTTCATGACGAGTTCCTTCCGTCGAGTGGATTCCTTCTTCTCCTCCATTGGAATCCAGCCCGATGAAGGCCCCGCCGTTGCGATGATGAAGCTCCGATGAAGGCACCGGAGCGACCG
The DNA here is from genome assembly GCA_963698395.1 of uncultured Acidimicrobiales bacterium. Lineage (GTDB taxonomy): Bacteria > Actinomycetota > Acidimicrobiia > Acidimicrobiales > SZUA-35 > JBBQUN01. The sequence goes on along the minus strand of CAVOQQ010000001.1, from coordinate 120,347 downwards.
CATCGGCACCACCCGACAGGGCTTCACCTCCGCCTTCATCGATGAACAATCGCGGCCTTCGCATGCCGGTGTCGTAAGGGAAACAGATCGAAGGCGAAACTCGCACGCCCCGAGTGGATCACCGACATCCGCGGGGTCGGCTTCCGACTCGACCCGACGCCATGACCCGCCGCCTCGTTCTCACCTACCTGGCCATCACTCTGGTTGGCCTGGTGATCCCGCTCGGACAGACGTTCGCGTCCCGCGAACGAGACCGGCTGTTGTTCGACATCGAACGCGACGCCACCGTGGTGGCCGGCCTGGCCGAAGACGCGCTCGAAGCCGGGATCTTCCCAGAACTCGATCAAGTTCTCGACGGGTACGCAACGGGCGACGGCGGCATCGTCGTGGTCGACAACGACGGCCTGAGCGTCTACGACACCGACACCGACCAGACAAGCGCCTTCTCGTCGAGACCCGAGATCCTCACCGCCCAACGAGCCTTCGTCACCGACTCTTGCGACCGCTCGCCTGTGGCACCACAAGCCGCAGGAAAGGGCGTGACGGTGACCGTCGGTGGCGATGCTCACGGGTCGGTTCTGGCGATCCCGGGTGCACTGGAACAGATCCTGGACAACCTCATCTCCAACGCTGCTGAATGCCGCTCCGCCGAGCAGCACCATCTCCCTCACCGTCGACCACACGGCATCCTGGCTGACCCTCCACGTCATCGATCAAGGTCCGGGTCTCGACGCCGATGCCCGTCAGCGGGCCTTCGACCGGTTCTGGCGGGCGCCGGGCAACCGCGCCAAAGGATCTGGCCTCGGGCTGGCGATCGTGGCAGAACTCGCAGCCGAGAGCGGCGGCCACGCCACACTTGGCGACCGGCCCGGCGGTGGCGTCGACGCATCGATCCGTCTCCCGACGGCGGACACCGCCGACGCCCAGAACGAGGAGTTGCCGCCGCCGGGTCAGCAGCCCGGCGAACCTTTACTCTCCCCTAACTCTTCGCTGGGATCCCGCTGGAACACCCCTGCGTATCTTGAAGACAACCCCCAAGAGCACGTCTTCAAGGAGACCGCAATGAAACCCCGCAAAGCCCTCATCACTTCGGCTGCCGTCGCCGCCACCATGGTCAGCGCCAGCGCCGCCATGGCTCTCAACGGAGGGATCCTCGACACCAGCCGCAACGACGGCGTCGGCACCCTCAACCCGACCATGGTCACCGCCGGGGAAACCACCACCAGCGTCGAGGTCCCCGGTCCCATCACGATCGCCACAAGCGACAATCCGGCCGTCACCACCTCCTCGGCAAGCACCATCACCGACTCCTCCGCTCACCCGTCCGACGACTCCTACGAATCCGACGATCGATACGAGTCCCACGACGACGAGTCTGAGGACAACTACGAGTCTGAGGACGACGAGACGACGAGGACGAGAGCCACGAGTACGAGGGCTACGACCACGATGACTGACCCCCACGCCAGGCCGGTACGCCGAAAGACGGCAGCCGTTCGGCGTTCCACCGACTCGTCGACCGCGCGTCAGCGGAGCCACCCAGCTGCAGCGAGCCGAATCTTGGTCACCGGGCTCAGCATCGCCGCAACCCTGGGCCTCGCCACGGCCATGGCCACCCCCGACGTTCCCGACATCGAATCCTCAGCGACCCAGGTCGCCAACCGTGCCATCGACGCACCCACCGCCGTCACGGTCGCCGCCACCGATCAGCCTGCAATGACGACCAGCCATGCAAGCTGAAACCACGTTCCACGCCATGGGCTCCACCGCCCATCTCCTCGTCGTCAGCGCCAACGCCAGGGCCGACCTCGATTGGGCCCGCGCCAGGCTCACCCAACTCGAAGCCCGATGGACCCGGTTCTCACCCGACAGCGAGCTCTCCCGGCTCAACGAGTCCGCCGGCCATCCGGTCATGGTCTCCCCCGATACCTACCGGCTCATCGAGCATGCCGTCACTGCATGGAAGCGGACCGGAGGCCGTTATGACCCGACCCTGCTCCACAGCCTCACGTCGCTCGGCTACGACCGCAGCTTCACCACCATCGAACAGCCATCACGAACCATCACGACACCTCGTGGCGGAAGCGTCGCTGCGATCGACCTCAATCCCGGGCTCAACGCCGTGACCTTGCCATCGGGCATGGGCATCGACCCTGGCGGGATCGGCAAAGGCCTCGCCGCCGACCTGCTCGTCGAAGAACTGCTCTCCCGGGGCGCGACCGGCGCCATGGTCAACCTCGGTGGGGACATCCGGGTGGCCGGGACCCCTCCCGACGAAGCAACTGGCTGGAGCATCACCGTCGCCGACCCCTTCGCCCAAGAGCGAGAACTCCTCCGCGTCGAGATCCCCGCCGGAGCCGTCGCCACCAGCAGCCGCCTCCAACGCCAATGGACCAGCACCGATGGCGACACCCTGCACCACCTCCTCGACCCCGACACCGGCCGGCCGATCGACAACGACATCGCTGCGGTCACCGTCGTCGCCGGCGAAGCGTGGTGGGCCGAGGCACTCACCAAAGCCGTGTTCACCGCAGGCGTTGCGAACGGCCTCGATCAACTCACCAACGCCTCCGGCATCATCATCGACCTCGACGGCAACCGCCACACGACCCCCGACCTGAAGGTGGCACTCAAATGAACCCCCAGTTCTGGTGGTACCTCGCCCGATCATCGGGCATCGTCGCCTGGGCTCTCCTGACCGCATCGATGATCTGGGGACTGCTCTTCGCCACCCGCCTGCTCAAGGGCGGACCCACCCCCAAATGGCTCCTCGACCTCCACCGTCACCTCGGAGGACTTGCGCTCGCCTTCACCGGACTGCACCTCGTGGCGCTCGTGGCCGACAGCTACATCGAGTTCAGCGTTGCCGACCTCTTCATCCCCTTTGCGTCCGACTGGAAACCGGCCCCCGTCGCTCTTGGCGTGATCGGCTTCTACCTCCTCGCTGCGGTCGAAGGCACCTCGCTCGCCATGAAACGACTGCCACGCAAGACCTGGCGCAACATCCACCTCATCAGCTACCCGCTCTTCTGGATCGCCACGCTCCACGGCATCACCGCCGGCACCGATGCCACCCACCCGGCGTACTGGGCCGCCAACACCCTCGCCGCCGCGGTCGTCGTGTTCCTCACCGTCTACCGACTCCTCGCCGAGCGAACGAGCCGAGGAACCATCCCCCGACCGTCGGCCAGCGCGGCTGCCCAGCAGACCGTCCGGACATAGCCGTTCACCCGGTCATGGACCGGCATTTCCGTGCTGGAAGCAAACGAAGGGCCGCACCGGCATGCGACCCTTCTGACCTCTGGACTTGGTGGCGCGACAGGATTCGAACCCTGCGGCCCCTCGGGTTGTGAATCGACAAGCCTCTCCCCGCTCCTGACACGCTCAGCTCATCGGCGGACCGACGATGTCGACGCCATACGGACCGACGGCTGCCAGGAGTCGGTCCACGTCCAGGGGCGACACCGGGGGCAACTCGGCGACCGGTGCCGGTTCGCTGGCATCGATGTGGAAACCTTCCACGCCCCCCGGAGTGGCGAACTCGAGAAAGTGGGCCTTGTCGCTGTCCACACGAAAGCTGTGTGGCACGTCTCGTGGGAGCCATACGAAACCGCCCGCTGCGAGTGCCGTCTCGAGGCCGCCGGTCACGACGGCGAGCTCGCCCTCGAGAAGCAACAGCGCGGTGTCTTCCCGGTGATGCACGTGGAGTGGCGGCGAGAAGCCTCGACCGGCGCGTTGTTCCATCACCGTCAGCGCACCGTCGGTGTCTGACCTGTCGGCAATGATCCGCAGCAGCGTGCCGGCAAACCATCGGTCACGGTCGATTCGAGAAGTCGTAGAAGCCAGCATGATGACCACCCATCCTCAATTCGATAGAGTATTTCTCTATCGGATAGAGTGATACTCTACCCACCGATGGCGAAAGTCAAGAGGACGTACACATCAGCCCGCCGCCAAGACCAGGCCCGGCAGACCCGTCGCTCCGTGCTGGCCGCAGCAGAGAACCTCTTCGTCATGGCCGGGTATGGCGCAACCAGCCTCCAACAGATCGCGGACGAGGCCGGCGTCTCGGTCCAAACCATTTACGCAACCTTCGGCAACAAGCCTGCGCTCCTTGCCGAAGTACTCGACACGACCATCGCGGGAGACGACGAAGCGATCGCGGTGAACGACCGCGACTGGATGCACGACGTCTTCAATCACCCGGACCCCTCACAACGGCTCGACGCCTACGCCAACGCGGTCGCCGGCATCTATCAACGGGCAGGCGACATCTTCCACGTCGTTCGAGCCGCGGCCACCGCCGACCCCGACCTCGCCCCTCTCGCGGCAACCACCGAACAACGACGACGCACCGGCGCCACGAGCGTCATCAACGGCATCGCTGCAATCGACGGTCTCCGCCACGACCTCACAACCGAAAACGCCGTCGACATTCTCTGGACCCTCAACAGCCCTGACGTCTACCAGCGGCTGGTTCGCGACAGCAACTGGTCGTTGACGGACTACCGGGTGTGGCTCGCCGACATCATGGCTCGAGCTCTCCTCGCCAATCCGCCGAACTGACCGCGAGCGCCCTCCCGGACGAGCAGCTTCACGGCGCTTGCCGTCCTCGTTGCGGGCCAGTGGTCGAGGGCGTAGCGGCTGCGCGAGACTCGATCACGTGGAGGCACGAGAATTCACCATCGAAGCGCTCGACGAGTCGACCTGGCCGGCGTTTGCGGCGTTGGTCGAGGCCAACAACGGCATCTTCGGTGGCTGCTGGTGTCTGGGGTTTCACCCCGAGGGCGGCGACAAGGGCATCCCGGTCGAACGCAAACGGGAACGGAAACGAGACCGCGTCATGGCAGGGACCGCCCACGCCGCTCTCGTCTTCGACGGTGACGATTGTGTGGGTTGGTGCCAGTTCGGTCCGCCCGACGAACTGCCACGGATCAAGAGCCGCGCGGCCTACGAGAAGGGACTGGTCGATCTGCCGGACTGGCGGATCGCCTGCAACTATGTCGGCAAAGGCCATCGGCGCCAGGGAGTGGCGACGGCGGCGTTGAACGGGGCGCTCGATCTGATCGCCGAGCTCGGTGGTGGCACGGTGGAGGGCTACCCCGAATCGGCCGAATCGGTACCGGCCGGGTTCCTCTACAACGGGGCGTTGTCGACCTATGAGGCGCTCGGGTTCACTCGCGACCGCAAGATCGGCAAGCACCGCTGGGTCGTCACCATCGAAGTCCCACCCAACCAGCGGGACAGCTGAACCGCGTTGCCGCTCGGCGACCGCACCCGGTCATGGGCTCGATCGCTCCGAACGACGGCTATCTCGAGCCTTCTCGCCGGCGTGCATCCGACCAGTTCCGACGCCTCCGGCTCATCGCTGGTCGACTCCCGGCACTCAACTGATGGTGCCGGGGTCGTGGTTTTCGTGTTCGACGGTCAGCGCCGTCCAGATGTCGTCGGCACCGATGGCGAGGTGCTCGTGCTCGGTCAAGGCACGGATGACCTTCCGCAAGCTGGTGGCGAGCTGCTGGGATTTGCCCAGTGCTTCGGGGTGGATGTCGCCGCCTTCCTCGTGGTGGCGAGTGAGCATCGCCTCGAGATCGTCGGCGTCAGCGGCCAGATGGCCCAGGTGGAGGGCAAGGGAACCGGGTTCGGGTTGGTTGCTCATGGTCGTCTCGGGTTTCGTTTGTCGGAATCAGTTCAGATTCAGTGATGTGGGGCGATCAGCACGGGGGTGGTTGCATGATCGATGACGTGGCGAGAGATCTGTCCTGAGAAGAGGTCGGTGAAACTGTGATGGCCGTGGGTGCCGATCGCGATGAGGTCGGCGTTCCAGTTCGTGGCAGCATCGAGCAGTCCATGCACTGGGCCCTCGTTGAGGATCTCGATCGGCTCGCTGTTCGGTAGGGCTTCGGCAATGGCCTGTGCTTCGTCCTGGTGCAGTAGATGTGCTCCATGAATGAGTCGTGTCGTCGAGGCTCCGGTGTTGACCGAGAGGACGGGAATCGTGCGGGCCTCGAGGTCGGCGGCCAGTCGAGCGATCCCGTTGACCGACTCTGCGTTGGCCGACGTGCCGTCAACGCCGACGACGATCGTCAGCGGATCAGAACCGGTTGGCAGTGAGGATGCGTTGTGGACGACGAGGAACGGGATGTGACTCTTGCGGAGTAGCAACTCGGCAGCTCCACCCTCACCGAATCCGCCTGGCCCCATCGATTCGTGACGACCGACCACGATGAGATCAGCGGCCACGCTCTCACTGAACCGGACGAGTTCGTCGAGCGCCTCACCACTCCTGACGACGATCTCGAAATCGTCGTGCCCGCTCTCCTCCATGATGCGTGAGATCTGTTGCCGCCGCTCGGCCACGAGTTCAGCGTGGACGTCGGGCGACATCTCGGCGAAGGCCGGGTGGAAGACGTTCAACACGGCGACTCCCGCTCCGGTTCGGGCGGCCAGCATGGCCGCCCATTCAAGAGCTCGGTTGCTGTGATCATGAATTCCGAAGCCGACAACGATCTTCCTCATGGCGCTCCTCTTTCTCGTGCTGGGCATGCAACTGATGGTTGGGCGATGCAACAAACCATCAGCCAGCGGAGCGACGGTATGGGAACTCTGGCAACGATGGAGCTGATGATCTGTTCCCTCATCAACATATGGCTGTGCGGGACCGCGAGGCAGAGACCATGGTCCCTCGCTCCTCGACAACGCCGACGACGAACGGTTTCGCCGTGTCGACGAAGTGGTGTGCGCTACTGGGAGCGTTCGCGAACGACGCCGGCGATATCGAGCTTGGCAACCGAGCGCGCCGTGGCCCATTGGGCGACGCCGGAAACGCCGAGGATCGCGATGGCGGACAGCGCGAGTGTGCTGGTACGGATCGCCATCCCGAAGTCGAACAGGTCGCTGCTGAAGGGCCGGGGTCGGGGCCGGAGAACTCGGCGACGACCTCGACGTTCTCTGCTGCGGTGAGTGTCGGCACCAGATTGAAGAATTGGAAGACGAACCTGACTTGGATCCGCCGGTGGTCGGTCAGTGACGCGCCGGTGAGGGTCGATACCTCGATCCCGGAGACCGTGATGCTGCCGGACGATGGTGATTCGATGGCGCCGATGAGGTTCAACAGGATGGTCTTGCCCGAACCGCTCGGTCCGAGCAGCACCACCAGCTGCCCAGGGTCGAGCTGGAGCGAAACGTCGCGAAGGGCAATGGACTCGAGCGGGGCACCTCATGTACGACGTGGAGACCTGGTCGAGTTCGATTGCCCCAGACTTCGAGTCGCCGGCCGTTGCGGTCATGTTGTTGGAGCGGCGGTGTCGTCTCACGGTCGAGCTCCGGCTGATCGTGCGATGGTTCGGAACGGAGTATCGGGTCTCACGGTGTGCGCCTCGGAAGTGTCACCGCACCGGCGGCGAGCGCGATGGCCGCCATGGCCGCCGTGACAGCCAGATCAACGGCAAGGCCGGCACCAGGGCTGGGTTCGTCGGCGACGGCGCGCAACGCGTCGTAGGCGTAGGTCAACGGCAACGCCGCCGACACCACCTCCAGCGGCCGCGCCATCTCGGCACGGGCGACGAGCAGGCCACACAACAAGAACTGGGGAAGGATGAAGGCCGGCATGAATTGGATCGCTTGGAACTCGGTGTGGGCAAACGCGCTGAAGAACAGCCCCATCGACATGCCCAAGAGGGCATTTGCCACGGCCACGACGACAGCAAGCCACACCGGCCCCGCCACCTCGAGGTCGAGGGCGAGCACGGCGACCGACAACACCGTGGCCGCCTGAACGACAGCCAACACCCCAAATGCTGTCGCGTAGCCAAGCAGGATTCCCAGCTTCGACGTCGGTAGCGTCATCAACCGTTCCAGCGTGCCCGATCGTCGTTCACGCAACATCGCAATCGACGCCACCAAGAACATCGACACCAGTGGGAAGACCCCGACGAGTGGAAGGCCGGACCGTTGGAAGACTTCGGGACGACCATCGAAGGCGTATCGGACCAGGGCCAACAACACGTTGGGAACCACGATCAGCAGGATCACCGTTCGGTGATCGCGGCGTAGCTCGCGCAGCACCCGCTTCGCCGTGGCAATGGTCGTGGTCCAGATCACGGATGGGCTCCGCCCGCTATGAGGGCCAGGAACGCTCCCTCGACGGAATCGGACATGGTCGCTTGCATGAGTTGGTCCGGTGAGCCCTCGGCCAGCAGCTGCCCGTTGCGCATCAACAGCAACCGCTCGCATCTTGCTGCTTCGTCCATCACATGACTCGAAACCAGCAGCGTGGTGCCCTGCCGGGCCAGCGCCGAGAACAGTTCCCAGAGTTCGTTGCGGAGCACCGGATCCAGCCCGACGGTGGGTTCGTCAAGGACGAGCAACGGTGGCTGGTTCAGTAGGGCGACGGCGAGCGAGAGCCGGGCCCGCTGTCCGCCCGACAGTCGGTCGACGCGCTGGTCGCCGAACGGTGTGAGCTGGACCGTGTCGAGCACGGATCGGCCCCTCGAAGCGTCGATGCGGAGCAACGCAGCAAAGTACTCGATGTTCTCCAACACCGAGAGGTCCTCGTACACCGACAATTCCTGGGCTCGGTAGCCGATCTTGGAACGCAGCCGAGGATCCCCAGCCGGATGACCCAAGACGGTCACGTTGCCCGCGACGTTGGCCTGAACACCCACGATGCTACGCATCAATGTCGATTTGCCGCAGCCACTCGGACCAAGCAAGCCGACGACAGCGCCGCCAGGCACCGTGGCGGTGAAGTCGGAGATGACGCGCCGTCCACCTCGAATGACGGTGACACCGGTCAGGCGGATGGCGTCGCCATCACCCGTCTCGGGCATGAACGAGCGGCCGCTCGTATCTCCCTCGAGACGTCCGACGATGTTCACCCTTCGATCGTGACTCATCCTCGACCATCGTCGTCAGGGCCTTCGGTCCCCGGTGTGGCGACCAGTGCCGGGCGGAGTCGGCGTGCGAGGGAACCAAGTCGTTCGGCGACGTCACCGGCGAACGGTGACCTTCGACCGTGGCCATCGGCTTCGAGCAGGAGGATCGTCAGCGACGAACACGAGTCGGCCCAACAACCCAGTCATCCGACGCGGCTCGCGCCGCAGCCCGACTCGGTGCCCGGTATCCCTCTGCCGGGGGAATCGTCGAGTACCTGGTCCACGGCTGGGGCAACAACGTTTTCGCCGGCGCCATGGGCGTCATGATGTACCTCGCCGCACTCGTGTCACTCTCATTGGTCGCCAAGACCTTCGGCACCTACGCGTCAGGCCTTCTCACCGACGGCTCCCCAACCGCAGCCGCATTCTTCGCTGTCGGTGTCATGGTGCTGTTCGTTGCCGTGAACCTGGACGGATCGGCAAGCGTCGCCCGCGCCGAACTCGTCATCGTCGTGATCAAGTTCACCGTGCTGCTGATTCTTGCCATCGGTGGGCTCACTGCCCTCGACCCCAGCCTGCTCGCACCGAGCAGCTACCCCGCAGCCGGTTCGATCCTTTCCAGTGTCGCCATCACGTTCTTTGCCTATGAAGGGTTCAGAGTGGTCACCAACGCCGCAGAAGACGTCGTCGATCCCGAGCGAACCATCCCCCGTGCCATCAGCACCGCAATCGTCTTGGTCATGGCCCTCTACGTACTGATCTCCGTGACCGTCTTCGGAACGCTCACCGCCGGCGAAGTCACCGCAGCCCGCGAGAACGCACTTGCAGAGGCTGCCCGCCCGGTCTTCGGATCGGCCGGGTTCATCATGGTTTCGATCACCGCACTGATCGCCACCGCATCGGCCATCAACGCCAGTCTGTACGCCGTCACCAACGTCACCTACCAGATGGCCAAGGACGGCGAACTCCCCGGCGCCTTCGGCTGCCCCATCGCCCACAGCCGAGAAGGCCTTCTCCTCAGCGCGACCGCCATCTGCCTCCTCGCCGTCGCGTTCGATCTCGGCCAGATCGCCATTCTCGGCGCTCTCTCGATCCTCACCGTCCACGCCGTCGTCCACGTTGGACACCTCCGCATCATCGACCGGACCAAGGCGAACACCACCCTTGTCGTCCTCGCCGCCGTGTTGAGCACTGGAGCGGTCGGCCTCTCACTCCTCGAAGCGTCACCGGCCACCCGGTGGCTCTTCGTCTGCCTGATCACGCTCGCCATCGCAGTCGAGGCAACGCTCCGCAGACTCGATCATCGGACGCTGCGAACACGAGTGCGCTGACCTCGAGACGAGGGGCATCGAATCCGGCACCATGGGAACACGTCACCGAGTGTCACCCACCCGAACGATACGTGGTGTCAGTGCGGTCCGCCCGACGAGCTGCCACGGATCAGGAGCCGCCCTGCGTACGACAAGGAACTGGTCGATCTGCCGGACGAGGCGTTGTCGATGAACCACCATTGGCAGACTTCGTCGAGGAGTTGTCGACGAAGAGACCGACGCTGCCGGGACCAGCTTGTTGATCCGGCGGACGCTTGGTGCGTCTCGAGTTATCCGACGATCTCGAACGTGGCGGCGAGGCCGACACCCATGATCTCGCCGGCGGACGCCGCTGGTCCCCGGAGGAACGCGTCGGGTGAGGCCATGTCACCGTCGAGATTGTCGAGGTAGACCCGATGACACGACAGCGACTCGACCCCGGCGGCGAACGTGTCGCTGACATCGACACCGTGGGTGGCTTGAGGGCTTCCCGAGAACGCAACGAATCGGACGCCATCCCATGGGTCACCGCCGTCGCGAAACACCCAGGGATTGGCGGCATCGCGCACCGCGTCGAGCAACGATCGGCCGACCGCCCGGTGATCCGGATGGTTCCAGCTGGGACCACCCCACGAGTCCCGGAAGTTGATCGACAACACCACCTCGGGACGATGACGGCGAATCGTGGAGCACAACGCAGCGCGAAGCGCCAAGTCTTCGACCAACAGTCCGTCGGGCATACCGAGGAACTCGACCACGTCGACCCCGACCGAGCGACACGCTTCGATCTGCTCAGCCCGTCGCAGCGGGCCGACTTCTTCCGGGTCCATGCTCGAGATGCCGGCCTCACCGTCGGTCACCAGAACATACGCCACACGCTTGCCCTGGCCGGTCCACCTCGCCACCGCAGCAGCTGCGCCATATTCCATGTCGTCGGGGTGAGCAACGACAGCCAACGCCGACGCCCAGTCCTCGGGAAACCAGTCGAGACTCGCCATCGACGAAGCCTAGCCATCAGCTGATGATGCGGCCGGTCGACCGATTGGCAGCGAGACGCCGTCGACCTGGCGTGCTAGTACAGAAGGCGGCGGAGGGGAGATCTGCGATGACGTACCGGCTTGGGGTCGACCTCGGAACCACGTGGTCGGCAGCCGCAATTGCTCGGACTGATGCTGACGGGACCACCACTGAGCGTTCCGTCGAGATGGCGCGGCTCGGTGTGCGGACCGCCGAGATTCCGTCCGTCGTCGCTCTGCTCGATGACGACACGATCCTGATCGGGGCAGCGGCGGAGCGACGTGGCGCCACCGACCCGGCCAACGTCGCACGCGAATTCAAGCGTCGTCTCGGCGATCCCGTACCGCTGATCGTTGGCGGCAAGCCACGATCGGCGGAGGCGCTGATGGGTGCGATGCTGCAACAGATCGTCGCCGTCGTCACGGCATCGGAGGGCGAGCCGCCCGACGAGGTCATTCTCACCCATCCAGCCAACTGGGGACCCTACAAACTCGAGCGATTCGGCCAGGTCTTCCAGCTGGCGGGGCTGCCAACGGGACAGATCCTCGCCGAGCCGGTGGCCGCAGCCCGGCACTACCTCGGCGAGCACAGCATCGAGGCCGGCGACACGATCGTCGTCTTCGACTTCGGCGGCGGAACCTTCGATGCCGCCGTCCTGAAGCGAACGGACGCAGAGTTCGAGCTCGTCGGTCAGGCGAGAGGACTCGAACAACTCGGCGGTATCGATTTCGACGAGGGCATCTTGCGGCACGTCATGACCACGGTCGGCATCGACTTCGACCTCATCGAGGACAACCCGAGCAATCGATCGGCGATCGACCGGCTTCGCCACGATTGTGTTGCGGCCAAGGAGGCGCTGTCCGACGACACCGTTGCCGTGATCCCGGTGATGCTGCCCGACCACCACACCGAGATTCGGCTCAACCGAGCCGAGTTCGAGGCGATGATCCGACCGGCCGTCACCGATGCCGTGACCTTGCTCGAGACCACGATTGCCGAGGCAGGGCTGCACTCGTCCGACATCGATGCCGTGTTGTTGGTCGGCGGCACAAGTCGCATCCCGCTCGTGAACCAGATCCTCACCAGCAGAATGAACCGGCCCGTGCTGTCGGACATCCACCCCAAACACGCGGTCGCCATGGGTGCCGCAGCCGTCGCTCCATCGGTGTCCGACATACTCGAAGGCCAGGCGATGGCCCATGAGACCGAGGTCGACGAACCGGTGGTCGACGATGCCAGAGTCGACGAACCGGTGGTCGACGATGCCAGAGTCGACGAACCGTGGTCGACGATGCCGGACTCGTCGAGCCGGTGAAGCGTGAGGTGGTGCCCGAGCGTGCCGTCGCCACGCCTCCTTCGCCACCGTTGACCGACCCCGTCGCCCCCCTGTCGACACCGACGATCGCCGCAAACGCCCCGAAGCCGGCGAAACCGGTGGCGGCACAGGAAGCGACAGCGACGACCAGTGCCGTGGTCCGCCCGAAGGGCCGCCTGGTCTTCGCTGCGGTTCTCCTTGCGGTGGTGATCGGGGCGACGGCGATCGTGCTCACACGAGGCGGCGACGAATCACCCGGCCAAGATGTGGCCGGCCCCGCGTCGCCCGACGTCGAAGAGACGACCCGCGACGCCGAAACGTCTTCGACGACCGCCGCAGCCGATGAGACCGCGGAGTCTGCCGCAACGACGATCGATGCCGAAGCCACCGACACGTCGCTGTCGCCCGTGGTGCCGAGGACCGACACCGATCTGCGGAACTGGATCGGCGACGATGAGATCGGCCAGATCGGTTCGCCGATCAGTCCCTTCGATGGTCTGTTCACCAGCCCTGGGCCGAGCGCGACGCCAACAGTGGCATGGGAGACCGAGGTGGTTGATCGAGCCGGAACCGCTGCGGGCGGGGGTCTGGTCTACTCGGTGGTGCCCTCGGGCGACCGCCTCTTCCAGCTCGTGGCCTACGACGCCGAATCGGGCGAGCTCGTGTGGAGCGATGAAGCGGCAGGGACGTGCTGCACGAACATCGTGCTGACCGGGAAGACCGTCGCCACCGTGGTCAACGATCGCGGGCCGGAACTCCGAGTACTCGAGCGTTCGAGTGGGGCGCTCATCCAGTCGGTCGCGATCGGTGACCTCTTCACCGATATCCCCGACGATTCGCCCTACACCGAGTTCGAGCTCGCCCAAAACCTCGTCCCGCACGCTCTCTCGATCGAGCGCGGCCTGGCCTTGCTGGTGGGATCCAGTCGTGACAGCAGCTCGTTCCTCGCTGCGGTGGACCTCGACACCGGTGAGACTCGTTGGTCGCACTTCGACCCGACGACCACCGTCGTTCCGTGGCTGTATCTCGACGAGACGGTCGCGATACTGGCTGACACGGATTCCGTCACCTCGATCGACCTCCAGACCGGTGAGGTCGTGTGGACTGCCGACGACATCAACCGGGATCGGGTCGAACACCTCGACGGCGGGATCTTGATGACGGTCGATGAGGACTTCGAAACGGTCACGGGCATCGATGCCACGACCGGCGCAGAGGTCTGGCAGGTTCAGGAACGGTGGGTCTCCGACATCGCAAGCGATGGTGAGCAGTTCGTGCAGCTGAGCAGTTCGAGCGGTGCGCTGCAAGCCCGTGACATCGCAACCGGGGAACTGCGGTGGAGCGTTGCGACATCGACCGCAATCGACTGGGGGCAGCTCGCGATCGCCGGCGACACGGTGTACGTCGTCGGGCGCAACGGGATGGTCTCGGCGCATGCGCTCGCCGACGGTGATGTCGCATGGAGTGGTCAGGTCGAAGGGCTGGGCGAGCGGGACCAGTCGTACCTCTACCTCGCGGTGGCCGAAGGCCGTCTCGTCGTGATCGAAGACAACACCTTGCGAGTGACCACCAGCACGTGAGATCACGGGGTAGCGCAGCACCCGAGGCCCGATCGTTCCTGTCGCGTGTTCCACCTCCGCTTCGCTACCATTGTCACACCTCGGGCGAGGGTCGGTCAGGCGGCGTTGGATCGTGACGGTCGGCAACTGGCGTTGGCGAACACACCGTCGCGGTGAAGCTGGCGATGGTGATCCAGACCCAAGGCGGTCGGCCAACTCACGCCAGGTCGACCTGCGGGCGATCCGGCCCGGATCAACGCCGTCGGGAACCCGCTGATGCGAGTCGCCTCGAGCGGCGAGTACCGCACGAATGATCGCGGGGCAGTTCAGCCGAGTTTGCCTTCGATGTATTCGAGTGCTGAGTCGGCGGTGTCTTGCAGCAGTGATGCCGGGGTTTGGGCGCGGATCATGACGAACAGCCCGAGCATCGTGGTGGTGAGGAACCGGGCGATGGCGGTGACGTCTGGGGCATCGGTTGCGGAGTTTCGGAGTGCGTTGATGAACGCGTTGTTGAGGCGTTCGATGTAGCGGGCCATGGCCTGGTGGCTCGTGTCCGGTGTGGGAGCCAGCTCGGTGGCGGTGTTGGTGATGAGGCAACCGCGGAGAACGTCGTCGGCTTTGGCGAAGGCGGGGAAGGAGTTGAGCACGTCGCGGATGGTCTCGATGGATGCATCGGGCTGTTCGAGGGCGCCGATGTAGAGCGGTACGACGTGTTGTTCGTAATGCTCGATCGCGGCACTGAACAGACCGGCTTTGGTTCCGAACTCGGTGTAGAGCGTGTTCATGTTGATCCCCATCGCGTCAACGAGGTCGCGCGTGGACACGTCGTGGTAGCCGCGCTGCCAGAACAGCTCCATCGCTACTGCGGTCACGGTTGCTCGGTCGTACGTCTTGGGTCGTCCCATGGCCTTCCCCACCGTAGAAGCAATAGTGCCAGGACCCGACCGGGTCCGGGCACCGGCGAGTCAGTTGGCGCTGACAAGCACGCGGGTGATGACGATCTGAGCCGGTGCGGCCATCAACGGACCGAAGTTGGCGGTGATGTCAGCGATGTTCGCAACGTGGAAATCGACTGCTTCTTGAGTTTCCAACAGGGCGTTGACGAAGAACACACCGTCGTCATCGCCCGCCGAAGCGCACCAACTCACGGGTCCGTTCTCCGCCTTCTTCGCTGTGATCCGTTGGGCGCATCGGGCGAGCAGCTCCCTGGTTTCGGAGGCCTTGTCCGGCTGTGAGGTCAAGTGGTCAAGGTGACATGGTGGTGCTGTGTCGAGAATCTCACCGTGGTTCCTTCGTTCCTCGCTGTTGCGACTGTCGTGACTTGTTGCGAGGGCTTGGTCATGCGACCGGTGCTGAGATGTGGAGTGCTCGCCCCATCATCTTGTGGAACATCGCGCCGACGGCCCGGCGCGGCATGAGGCGAGTCATGATGATCGCCATCATCTTGTTGCGCGCCCCGGGGATCGCGTTCTCGCCGTCGGCCAAGCGCTGCCAGCCCGGCTGCGGCGACGTCGGTCGGGTCCATGACCTTCATGCTCATCTTGGCAAAGTCGATTCCTGTCGCTGCTGCCATCGGCGTGTCGGTCGGACCGGGAGACAACACCGCAACATCCACACCGAGATCCTTCATCTCGCGATACAGGCCCTCGCCGAGCGACAAGATGTACGCTTTCGAAGCGCCGTACTGCGCCATGTACGGCTGACCCGTCCAACCCGACAAGCTCGACACCAGCAGGATCGCACCCCGCCGGCGTTTGGCCATCGCAGCACCAAAATGCTGAACGAGCTGCGTCGGAGCGGCGCAGTTCATCTGCAACATGCGCTGCTGGGCTTCGGTCGATCCCTCGACGAAGTAGCCGCCGCCCTCAGTCGCAGCGCAGGGAACCAGCACATCGATCTCCAGCTCACCGACCCCGGCGATCACCGCTGCGACGCCATCGATCCGGGCCAGATCGGCAACGACGGGGACCACTTCGACCCCGTGAGCGGCACGAAGCGCCTCGGCCTGACGCTCCAGTGTCTCTTCAGTACGGGCCACGGTCACGACATTCAAACCAGCGTCGGCCAACTGATCGGTCAAGGCTCGCCCGATTCCCGACGTGGCCCCGACCACCAACGCCCAGTCCCCATACCGATCCTTCAGAGTTCCCATGGCTGCGAGCGTAACAAAGCGTTCGCTTAGAAACAAGGGGTATGTACTCCACCCGAGACACCGTGACTCTGACATTCCCGCAGACGGCCGGGCGGCCAGCCGATCGATCACGACCGACATCCGCTCCCACTCAGACCGACCGAGCTCGTCGGAGTCCGGCCTCGAGCCCAGCCCGGGTCTCGGCGGACAGCTCACCCTTGGTCTTCTTGATCTCCTCCCACCGCCTTGGCGACGAGTCGGGGATCAGGCCGGCTCGTCGGATGGGGTGCCGAGCCGACCGGTTCGGCGAATGTCATCGGTGACCACGGACAACCCAGCCGATCAGCTCCCCGGACTCGTCGGCGGTCATCCCGAACTCCTCGCGCATGCGCAGCCAGTTGAAGGTCGAGGTGATCGTACGGATGAGCTGACCGAGTCGGCGCTGGTCGGCTTCGGGCAGGTCGGGAAAGGAGCGACGACAGACATCGATGATGAGCTCGGTGCGTCGCTGCTGCGTCGGTAAGAGCCGTGCCGGATCGGGATTGATCAGGATCGAGGCCTTGGTCGCCGCAGCGTGCTGGTCGAAGTCGCGGAAGACGTCCGGCACGAACCGAGCGAGTTCGTCGAGGTCCGCGAGCTCCTCTTCGCGGCGGCCCGTCGACATCACCTCGCCGAAGTGGTCGTTGACGGCGTCGAGCAGGGCGTCACGGTCGGGGAAATGGCGGTAGACGGTGCGCTCGGAGACGTCGGCGGCGTCGGCGAGTCTGCGGATCGAGAAGTCGGTCCCCCCTGTCTCCGCGAGCTGGCGGATCATCGTCTCGACGATGTGGACACGCGTCTCGGCCGGCCTGGGCTTCGCGCAACGGGCTGCGGTACGAGCGCTGGGTATCGGTCACCTCTTGACAGTACCACTGCCTTTAGTGCAGACTCAATGTCATTGACGACAGCGTATCTGCATCCAAGTGTGCGGACCGAGCGAGAAGTACCAGGCACATGACGATGACCAGCGATACGACATCGAGCTCCCCCACCGCCGAATTCGTTCCGCCGGGCCCCGGCCAGTGGATGCTCGACACCACGCACCACGGACGCAGACCCGGCACGCGCTTCATGCGCACGATCGCCGACGGAGCGTCCGATGGCTTCGAGACGCTCACCGCGCGGTTCGGCCTGCCGCTGGAGACGATGGAGTTCGCCAACGTGCACGGGTACGTGTACGCCCGTCCGAAGGCGATCGGCGACAACGGCAAGGGTGGTGCACCGCCGCCGAGGCCGATCATGTGGCTCGTCGCACGTCTCCACCCCGAGCTGCGCCGTCGCAACCGAACCGCCCGGCAGGCCTGGGTCGAGCGCCGCTGGCGCGAGGACGTCGACGACTGGTTCGATCGTGGCGGTCGCAGCGGCGTGTTGTCCGAGAACCTGCGCTTCCAGGCGTTCGATCCGGCGGGTGCGAGCGACGACGCACTCGCGGCGCACGTCGAGGAACTCGCCGATCATTTGGCCGAGCAGTTCGTGCTGGGCTTCGCGACCCACGGCGGCGACATCGTGCCGTGCGGCGACTACCTCGCCCACTGCGCCGGCTGGGGCATCACCGCCGCGGAGGCGACGCCGCTGCTCTCGGGTTCGTCGCCGCTCACCGTCGAGACCCGCGATCTGCTCGCCCCGGCGGCGCGCGCCCTTGCCGCTGCCCGCGACGCGGCGCTGCACCGTCTTCCATCGCCGAGCTCCGCTCCCGCTCGCCACAGGCAGCAACGGCGATCGACCGCTGGCTCGAACTTCACGGCTGGCGGCTCCTCAACAGCGACGACGTCGACTGTCCCACACTCCACGAACAGCCCCACCTCCAGTGGCGGATCGTCGCTGCCCTCGACCCCGACGCCCACACCCCGACGCCCGATCCGACGGCGCTGCGTGAGCGGGTTCCGGCCGATCAGCGAGCGCTGTTCGACGAACTGCTCGCCGAGGCCCGATACGGGCTTCGCCTTCGCGACGACAACGTCGGACTGCGCCTGAACTGGCCGGCCGGAATCGCCAGGCGAGCCCTGATCGAGATCGGGCGACGCTTGGAGCAACGTGGCGCGGCTCTCGCCGACGCGGCGCACGTCATCCACTGCGACGGCGCCGAGCTCGCCGGACTGCTCCGCGGCGCGCGTACTCCCTCGGTCGACCAGATCCGCGAACGCGATGCCGAGCGCACGTTCCAGCTCTCGCTCGATGCGCCGACGTTGCTCGGCGAGGAGGAACCGCCCCCGCCACTCGACGCATTCCCGAAGCCGATGGCGCGGGCAACTCGCGCCGTGATGGCGCTCATCGACGCGATGCAGGGCGAGTCGGCAGCAGCCGCCGGGGAAGCCTTGGTCGGTCAGGGGATCGGGGGCGGCGTGTACCGCGGGCGCGCCCGTCGTGATCGCTCGTCCCGATGAGCGACTTCGATGCGATCGAGGAAGGCGACGTGCTGATCGCGCCGTTCACCAGCCCGTCGTTCAACAGCATCTTCCCGCTGCTTGGTGCCGTTGCCGTGGAAGAGGGCGGTCCGATGAGCCACACCGCGATCGTCAGCCCGCGAGTTCGGCGTCCCCGCCATCGTCGGCGTCTCAGGGCTCCTGCGCTCCGTCCGAACCGACGACGAGGTCGAGATCGACCCGACCACCGGAACCGTCACCGTGTGCTGACGCAGTAGAACGAGGTTCGACGGGTGACCAAGCCGAAAGTCACCTTGCTCCGACACCACGCTGACCAGCCCCAATCTGCTCTCGTTGCGTGAGCGTCGTGTGAGGTTCTGGGACACGACCACCTTCCACCCGGGGACGAGAAACGACTGCGCCAATCGTGTGGCCCGCTCCTCGCACTCGCCCTACTTGAGGGTTTCGGTCGCCCTGGATGACCGATGCCTGATCGAGCACGGCATCGGCGGCGGCGTCCCTTCGGATGGATCCTGGCGCTTGCACTACTGTCGGTGACATGTGCAGGAACCAGCGGACGTCCGGTCTCGCCGGATGGGCTGGCCAATTTCGCGGCTCCGAACGTCGAAGTGAAGCGAGTGTTCCAACGGCAGGAAGACCCGGGTTGACCGGGCGACCTACATCGCTGCAGGCGACCGCGCTGCCGTGGCAACCGACCTGCCGATTCTGCAACGCACTGATCGATCGTCACGAGGCGGTCAGGAGCGGTGTCTGCTCGGCGCGGAGTCGCCAGACCCGACGGATCCAAGAGGCTGCCGCTCTGGTCCGCGAACGGCGATGGCAGGCTCACGTCGCTCGATGGCAGACCCACATCACCAGTCTGTGCCAGATCATCGAAACTCACGGGTCCGAGATCGACGCTGCCGCTGCCGAGCTGGGCGGCGACCCGGCCGAGATCGCCTACGGACTCGTGCCACGCCAAGATCGGCCACTTTCATCGCTTCCGGATGAACGACGAGTCGACTTCGGCACGCGTGTGAATCAGGTGGTTACGGCCGCCTTTGCCGAGGAGGCCCCGAAGTCGCCGACGGACCGTGGCGGAGAGGAGCCCCGAGCACCCCCTGATGTCCGCTGCCTGCGCCACTTCCGCGGGCCGATGCTGCACCCTTGGGGCGGCCAGCCATGCCTTCCTGACGGTCGACACGATCCAACGGTTCTGTCACGAGCATCCCGGAATGACGGAGGCCGACGTAACCGCTCACTATCTGGACCGCCTGCCCGAGCATTCGGTCGAGGGCAGCTGCGTCTATCACGGTGACCAGGGCTGTGCGCTACCTCGAACGGAACGTTCCGACGTCTGCAACGACTATCACTGTGGCCCTCAGATCCAGCTCGGTCAACACTTCAGCGAGATGGGAGCCACCAAGGCCCTGATCGTGTCGTGTGACGGAGCGACCACACCAGCAATCGGCTTCCACGAGTCCGGTCACGGCTGGCGCCGCTTCCCGATGATGGCAGCACCGGACGCGACACCCCCGCCACGCTCGGCCGCTCCGCCGATATCGACCGCGGTGGCGAGACCATTGCGGCAGCGATCAGCCTGACACCACCACCGATCACCTGAACACCGGCGACACCCAACCGTTCGGTGGGCGTCAGACGTTGCCCGTGATGGCCTTCGCAGCCTGGATGTCCCAAGCGAACTCCTCCGTCGAACCCACGCCCTCTCTCACCCGGAGGGGTATAGACGTATTCGAAGGCCCCGAAGTTGAGCGAGACATTCTCGGTCAATCGATCGTCACCGCCACTCCCGCCGGTCGAGACAGACGTCTGACGATCACGGGCTTGAAGCGGATGACCACGTAATCGACTGAGGTGTCACCCGCCTTGCGCACCGTCAATTGAGCGTCTGGTACCTGTGCTCCGGTCGCGACCAGCTCGAGCAGGTCTTCGCTCGAACGATCGATGCACTTCGTCAAAGAGAGGTCTTGGAAGCTCGACGTCACCTTGTTGGACCTGACCTGGAGTCGAGCTACCGAGTTGCTCGCGCCCCATGACCACGCAAGAACGTCGATCTCGCCTTCGTGACCTGCGATGATGCTCTCACCGACAACGCTTCCGAGCTTGAGGAGCATGTCGACTGCCATTTCAGGATCCTTGCTGGGTGAGGAATGTGAACTGATAGCTGGCGGTGCCGTCGCCGCCGAGCCCGAGCGGGCGCTGAATGGCGCCATACGATCCCCGGATACCGGCGAATGCGCCGGTGCCGCCGAGCACCACGAACTCGTCTTCGGCGTCATCGAGCGACGCCGTTCCCGATCCAACGAGGGTGCCGCCAGGGAAGGCGAAGTAGTGCGTCTCGATACTGGTCGGGGCGGATGCGCCGACCGCTCCTGGCGAATCGATCACCAGGTACACACCGTGCATGGTGCCACTGATCCCCATGGCGTCGATCTCGAGCTCCCCGCGCTCAGCAGCACGCTTTCACCGGTGGTGGGAGCAGATCGACCGGCTGTCGAAAGACGGAGGTTGGATGCGCTGACATGCAAAGCAGTCAGGCCGACCTCTGAGGAGAAACTCCGTCGCCGGCGTTGTTCGGGAGCGCGCCGGCTGCCGTGGTGGTGAATCCCACCGCTCACGTATCGCGAAGAGGCCTTTGAGAATTTCTCTGCGACCAATAGCCATCTGTCCCCCCATTCGATCGCCCGGCCTCATGCAGCGTGATGCGACCGACGGGTTCGTCACCGACTTCGGAACCCGTGCTCCGCCGGTTCTTCACCGACCTCGGCGGCCTCGAAGCCGAACTCTGTGTCCCCAGCCCCGAGGCAACACCCGGAAGACGCAACCCACCCTGCATGCCCGCAGCGGGCATGGAATCGATCTGACTGGCCGACCGACCTGCCTGATCCTTTGGTTGATGTGGACACGACGAATGCGAAGCTCAACGAGGTGGGTTTGCCCGAGACGATCCTGGCGTCACCTGTACAGATCGCCGCTCAAGTACTTGAGCCCTGAGTCAGGCTGAAGCGTGACGACGCGGTGTCCGGACCGGCTCCCTGGCAAGGCGGGCAGCCGCAAGGATGCTGGCTCCGCCGCTCGGCCCGGTCCAGACACCCTCGACTCGCGCAAGCGTGCGAGCAGCGTCGAACGCTTCCTCTGTGCTCACCGCGTCAAGACGGTCATAGCTGTCAGGGGTGATGAGCGGCGGGACGAAGCCGACGCCTCCGCCTTCGATCATGTGACTTCCGGCGGTACGACCAGCGATGACCGCAGACTCGGCAGGTTCGACGACGGTGCGAACGACATCGGGCCAACGCTCGCGGATCGGCCGACTCGTTCCCATGTAGGCGCCGCCGACACCGACATAGACCGCGATGCCGTGGATCTCGCCGTCTATCTGTTCGACGAGCTCACGACCGATCTCCAGGTAGCCATCAAGTGTGTCGAGGTTGTTGAACTGGTCAGTGGGAAAGGCGCCTTCCTCCTCGACGATCTCTGCGACACGAGCCTGCATCTGTGGAATCAGATCGGGATGAATCCCCTCGTCGCTGTGGACCAGCTCGAGATCGGCACCAAAGGCGCGCATGGTCAGAAGCTTCTCATCGGCGAACACGTTCGAGGACACGATCCGGAGCGGATAGCCCTTGATGCTGCAGACGAACGCAAGGGAACTCCCAGTCGACCCGCCCGTGTACTCGACGACGGTCTGACCGGGCCGAAGCTCACCCCGTGCCTCTGCTCCCTCGATCATGGCGAGGGCCATGCGGTCCTTGTAGGAGCCCGTGGGATTCGCCGCCTCGAGTTTGACCCAGATCTCGGCGGCGTCCGGCCCGCCGAACGACGACAGCCTCGCGACCGGAGTCTTCCCGATCGCTGCGAGCGCTCCTGGCCGGTTCTGCACGCGGCGACCCTACCTCACCGCAAAAGGACCCCGCCCGAAGGATCGCCACCGAGGCCGTGACGAACTCGGCGCGACACAGCGGCACCGACCAGGTCTGGATACAGATCAATCACGAAAATGAGCACATCGAAGTGATCGTCCGCGACACGGGCTCCTCAGACAATCCTTGGGTGCCCGGCGTCGGCATGTCCTCCATGCGCGAGCGAGCCGCCGAGATCGGCGGATCCGTCGACATCACGTCGAGCAGCAACGGTTCAATCGTCCGAGCGCTCCTACCTCTCGGCTGAAATCCATCGGCCAACGGAAACGACTCGGTGCACCCGGCATTGGGGAGAATCTCCTCCTTTGGGCGAGGCGAATAAAGGGCGTGTCGATCGGCGTGGTCGCGCTCGACGTCAATGTCCTCGTCGCGATGACCGACGCCTACCACATCAGCACCTGTTCGTTCCTGCGGATCTGCCTCCCCCCGACCTCACCCCTATCTCGCAACGAAGAAGCAGAACGACCTCGTCTTCGAAGGTCTAGATGGCGTCGACGGTCTCACCCGACAACCAGCGGGCAGCGATTCACCGCTGGGTTCCGAACCCGATCGATCCGCTCCCCGACACCAACCGCGTAGCCGTCACCGGAACGGGTTCTCGATCCGACGCCTTGGACCATTCCCAAAGACCGCACGAGGCTTCTATGGGGCACCCTGCACTCGGGCTGAAGAGGCACGAATGATCGCGAGCACCTCGTCGGGTTCATCCGGCGTGATGGCAACTCGGAGTCGGTGGCCGAGGTCGAGCGACAGAGCGCGTGACTTGGCGGAGCGCTTGCGGTCCCAATGGAAGAAGGTCTGAGGCCGGAGCGGGCCGATGCCGACGAGTTGGTGTCGGCCGGTGCCGAACCCAAGTGGGATCGACTCGACAGCCACGATGTCGTCGTATCGGATGCAGCCGAGGCCGACCGGGCAGGTAGTAGTTCTTCACGGTGATCCCGATCTCGTCGAGGGTCACCACTTCGTCGTCATAGGTTGCCATTGCTGGCTCCGTTCTTGGCGTGGGTATGGGTGGTCACCCAGTCGGTGAGGAGTTCGGTGACTCGTTGATCGAGCGGCTCGCGCGCCTGCTTCTTGTAGGTACGCACCGAGGCGATCCCCTGCTCGGCCCGCAGGAGATGGGTGACGTCGTCGACCAGATGACCGGTGAAGGGTGTCGAGACCGCCTGTTCCATCAGCGACACGTCGTCCGGATTGACCTGGATGTCCTTCGTGCCGGTGATCGCGAGCACCGGGACCGCCGCCCGCCGTAGCGCATCGAGTGGTTCGAACGTCATGAACTCGCGGAACCACTTGGCGTTGAGTTTCACGAACTGGATGCGGATCACGTCTTCGGTCGAGGACTCGATTCGAGCGAGTCGCTTCGTCTGTGTTCGTACGAGGTCTTGTCGGAGCAACGTCATGAGCCACTTCACCGGCCGGGGCAGCGTTGCTGCCACCTGTCGTGCCTGCCATCGGAGTAGGTCCTTGCCGTTGGTGGCTGCGCCGGCGAGCAGGACGACACCTGCGAGCTGCTCATCCGAAGCGAGCAGGGACGCAATGAGTGCCCCCTCACTGTGGCCGATGACGACGACCCGGTCCGGGTCGACCTCGGATCGGGCTCGCAGCGCGTCGAGCGCGGCCCGCGCGTCATCGACGTTGTCGCGAAAGCCGGCAGACAGGTAGTCCCCATCGCTGCGACCCACACCGCGTTTGTCGTAGCGGAGCGACGTGATGCCCTCGGCCTCGAGGTGCGGTCGCGATCTGACCCATGACGTTGATCGACAACCGCTTGGCGTTGGAGTCCCGGTCGATGGGCCCTGATCCACTGATCAGGAGAGCCGCGGGACCGGGGCTCGGGCCCCCCACCTTCAGCGATCCCTGAAGTGTGAGCGTCCCCGCAGGAATGGAGATTTCTGATTCGGTCACCGTCGTTGTCCTTCCCGACCAGGCGAGCTATTCTCAATAGTGGGAATGTTATCACTATTGATAACAATGACAACCTGGCGAGAGAACTTTCGATGATCGAAACCCGAGACCTGCTCCTCCACCCGATACGACTGCGCATCGTGCAGGCCCTCGTTGCCACCCCCATGACCCCTCTCGAACTGAAGGAGCAGCTGGGCGATGTGGCACAAGCGACGCTGTACCGGCACATCAAACAACTCGCCGACGGCGGGCTGATCGAGGTCACGGAGGAGCGGTCGATCCGTGGCGGAGTCGAACGCACCTACCGAGTCGTCAACACGTCAGTGGCGCTCGGTGACAGCGAACTGGAGTCAGCAAACGCCGATGACCACTTCCGCTACTTCGCCACATTCGTCGGCACCCTTCTCACCGACTTCGCCGCCTACCTGGACCGAGGCAAGCCCGCCCTGGGTCGCGATCGCGTCGGCTACCGCCAAGCAGCCCTCTGGCTCACCGACGAAGAATTCGACACACTCGCCGCCACCGTGGCGACCGCGGTCCAGGCACATGAGAACAACGCCCCAACGCCCGGAAGACGCCGACGAATCCTCAGCACCATCACCATGCCCGACGACCACACAAGGAATGGCTGACGTCCGGTCGGTCCGCGCTGCTCTCGAGCCGGCGTTGGCGGACGATCTCCGCTTCGCGCAGTGAACGGTCTGTGGCAGCTGGGGCGGTCCGACCCGGTCGTCCGGTCCGACCCTCGCAACAACAACCCATCCGAAGCCACCGCCGCTCGCGGCGCGCTGACGCCCCAACCGTCGCTCGCCGAACTCGACACCACCATCGCCCACTGCACCCAGGCGGGCACACCGACCGAACTGATCATCCGCGGAGACGAGCGGCCACTCCCTCCGGGAATCGAACTCGCTGCGTTCCGGATCGTGCAAGAAGCCCTCACCAACGTCGTCAAGCACGGTGGCGACGCCGCCACCGCCACCGTCGAATTGCGCTACGAAACCGACGCCCTCCACATCACGATCAACGACACGGGCTGCGGGGCCGTGTCGCAGCTCACCGACACCGGAGGCGGCCACGGCATCATCGGGATGCGCGAACGCGTCGAGACCTACGACGGGCAACTCGCCGCCGGGCCACGACCGGGCGGCGACTACCGGGTCGATGCCTCCCTGCCGACCAATACCGCCACCGACCGGCCGGCGGTGGTCTCCGCAGAACCCGAGACCACGGCACCGGCATGAGTATCCGAGTTGCGGTCATCGACGATCAAGCCCTGATGCGCGACGCGTTCACCATGATTCTCGACGCCCAACCAGACCTCGAGGTCGTCGGCGACGCCGACAACGGCCGCACCGGACTCGAGCTCTGCCGCCGCACCAACCCTGACGTCGCGATCATGGACATCCGGATGCCCGAGATGGACGGCATCGAGGCAACCCGACTCATCACCGACGAGCCCGCCATCGATACCAAGGTCCTGGTGCTCACCACGTTCGACCTCGACGAGTACGTCTATGCCGCCATGCGGGCCGGTGCCAGTGGCTTCCTCCTCAAGGACACCCCGGCCAAGGAACTCGCAGCCGCGGTGCGGGTCATCGCCGAAGGCAACGCATTGCTGGCCCCGACCGTGACCAAGCGACTCATCGAAGAGTTCGCAAGGCAACCCGAGGTGACCGAGACCAACCTCGTGCTTCCCGACAGTCTCGCCGATCGTGAGCACGAGGCGCTCCGACTGCTCGCCCGAGGGATGAGCAACCGGGAAATCGCCGCCGAGATGTTCGTGGGAGAAGCAACCGCGAAGACCCACGTCAGCCGGCTCCTCACCAAACTCGGCGTACGAGACCGCGTCCAAGCCGTCGTACTCGCCTACGAGAGCAGCATCGTCAAACCCGGCTCCGTCGACCCAGGCACCGGCATCGACCCCTGACGAGCCAGGCCAAGTCGGCGCCGGGAGTCCATGAGCTCGTCGACTACCTGGCGGACGCGGTGAGCGTGGTGGTGGTTGGGTCGAGCGTCCAGGTGCCGGCGCGGAGTTCGGTCGCGGTGCTCATACGAGTACCTCGACGGAATCGCCGAGTCTCGCCAGAGCGGCACGGAACTGTTCGACCACCTCGACGCTGCGGAGATCGCTGCGCTCGCCAACGCGATGTCCAAGGTCGCACACAACCTCTGCCCTTTGACCACCTCGTCTCAACGACTTGCGTCTCCGCCGTGTTGTTCCAACCAGTCCAGGATCACTCGGGTCGTTTCTTCTGGCTTCTCTTGCTGGATCCAATGACCGCAGTCGAGACTGACCACCTCCACGTTCGGTACGAAGTCCTGCAGGTTCTCGGACTTCGCGATGGGATCCTGGTCCCCGTAGATCATGAGTGTGGGCTGTTGGATGATCGGGTCGACATTCGCCAGCAGGTGCCAGTTCCGGTCCATGTTTCGGTACCAATTGACACTGCCGGTGAACCCGGTTGTTTCGAAGGCGGACACGAAGACGGCCAGTTCGTCGTCACTCATCACCGGCTCTCCGAGTGGCGTTTCCGCTCTGGCGAGATTGATCATCATCATCCCCGGCTCAGGCTCTGCGGGGGGAGTGTTCTTCCGATACATGTTGCGTAGGAACTGGAAGGTGTTCTCGTCGAGTACGGCGTCCGCGACGCCGGGCTGACGGTTGAAGTGGACGAAATAGAAGTCGTCACCAAAGACCGACTTCCATGAACTCGATCCAAGGCTGCTCCCCGCGCTCTTGGTACGGCAAGCTCAGGTTGATCACCCTCTTGACGCGGTCTGGATGCAGCTGGGTCAGCCCCCAAACGACATTCGCGCCCCAATCATGTCCGACGAAGGTTGCGTCTTCGTATCCGAAGTGATCGAGCAAGGCGACGAGATCACCCGTCAAGTGGTCGATGTCGTAGTCGGTGACGTCGGACGGACGACTCGAGTTCCCATAGCCCCGCTGGTTCGGGACGATGACGTGGTAGCCGGCTGCGGCGAGGGCCGGAAGCTGGTGGCGCCATGAGAAGGCGTGCTCTGGCCAGCCGTGACACAGCACGATCGGGTTTCCCGCGTTCTCTTGGCCTGCTTCGAAGACCTCGAGTTGCACACCGTTGACGGGAATCAGCGTGGGCGTGGGGAAGTCGATTGTTTTTGACATGGCATTTCCTCTCATCTGTCGGTGGGTTGGTAGAGATCAACGTAGAAGCCGTTCCGGACAGAATCGGTCCGCAAGTTGTGGCAGACTGAGAAAATGCCGAAAGATCCCACCGGCCGGGCGCTCCAGCTGCTCTCGCTCCTTCAAACGCATCGTTTGTGGCGAGGAGCCGAACTCGCCGAACGCCTCGAGGTCACCGAGCGAACGGTTCGCCGTGACGTCGAGCGGCTGCGCGACCTCGGCTACCCCGTCGATGCCACGCCGGGAACCGACGGCGGCTACCGCCTCGCAACCGGAGCGCACCTGCCGCCCTCTGGTGCTCGACGATGACGAGGCCGTCGCCGTGGCCGTTGGTCTGCGCTACGCCGCAGGAGCGGCGATCGACGGCATGGAAGAATCGTCGCTTCGATCCCTGACGAAGATCGAATCAGCTCCTGCCCGATCGGCTTGCGCCGGCGAGTGTCGGCGCTGCATTCGAGCGTCATGTCGATGCCGCGGGTCGACGACGACGACTCATCGATCCCGAAGCGCTCAGCGTGCTCGCTGCGGCGTGTCGAGACCAGCGAGGAGGTGCGATTCGACTACCGACGACGTGACGGCGAAGACAGCCGACGGCTCGTCGAGCCACACCAACTCGTGACCACCGGCCGTCGCTGGTATCTCGTGGCCTGGGATCAGCGACGCGACGACTGGCGTACGTTTCGACTCGATCGGCTCCGCAAACCTCGGCTGGCGGGCAAACGTTTCAGGCCACGGGAGATCCCCGGTGGCGACGCAGCAAGCTTCGTCGCAACCTCACTCGGATCGACACCACGTCACGAAGAAGCGACGCTCTCGATCAGCGCGGCGTTCACCGAACTCGAGGACGTGCTGCGATGGGTGGACCACACGACCAATCCAGCTGGAGACCGAGTCGTGTGTGGTCCAGATCCGCGGCGAGGACCTCGGTCGGCTCGCCATGTCCATCGCCCGCATCGCGCTCACCGCCCCCGTGGCGGTCATCGAGCCAGCCGAACTCGCCGACACCGTCAGACAACTCGCCGAGAACTGCTCGACGGACCGCTGAGGCTCGCAGCGGCTGCGTCTCCGCGACGCGAGGCCGTCGAGGTGTGAGCGCACCTCGTTCGTACGCTTCGTTCGCACACCTCGGCCACACCCCCGGATCCGACACCCGGACCACGGTGATCACGGGTCGCTCCGATGGGGTGGCGACTTCGACCGCGCCACCACGCTGCTCGCGCGGGCCCAAACCTTTGCCGCACGGGAAGGCAACGCCTTCGTCGAAACCGTTGCACCCATCTTCCGAGCGATCGCCGAGATCGAATCAGGCGCCATCGACGCTGCTCGCCGACACGCATCGCAAGCAATCGAAACGGCGAACACGAACGGCTTCAGTGAGCTGGCTCAAACCGCTCTCGCCCACAGCATGGTCGCCAGAACGGGCACGGCGTCCGACGAAGCGATCGTCACCGCCCGACGCGGTGTCACACTGGCCCGAAGGTCTCCGGAGAAGATCATGCTGGCCTACGCCCTTGCCAGCGGG
Organism: uncultured Acidimicrobiales bacterium; assembly: GCA_963698395.1. Taxonomy (GTDB): domain Bacteria; phylum Actinomycetota; class Acidimicrobiia; order Acidimicrobiales; family SZUA-35; genus JBBQUN01. The sequence continues at coordinate 91,200 of CAVOQQ010000001.1, read as the reverse complement.
GGCGACGTGCTCTGCCACCACGGCCACCCCGACGGAGAAGCCATGTTGCACGATGCGAGGTCGATCATCGATCGCTGTCCTGATCCGGGCATCGCCGGCCGGTACCTGGCGCTCGTCGAGGCGCGCCATCAGATCGACGCAACGCCGGCTCGAGCGACGATGCCTCAGCTGATCGAGGAGCTGACGGACCGAGAGTTCGCTGTGCTGCGGTCTCTGTCATCACAGCTCTCCCAGCGAGACATTGCGTCAGAGCTGTACGTGTCGCTCAACACCGTCAAGACCCACTGCAAGGCGATCTACCGCAAGCTCGGCGTCGGCGACCGCAAGGCGGCCGTTCAAGCGGCACGAGATCTCCACCTCCTCTGACGACGGCTGGACTCCAGGCGCACACTGCGGTTCAGCGCCGGCCGTTACACCGCACCTGCTGCCAGCGCCCCATGCCTCACCCGGGCGAGATCACCCGACGAGCGACGACGGTTCACACCACCCTCCCCGAAGCTGCCTTCACCGACAGCGACGCCACGAGCCAGGGAGGCCAACGTGATCACAACAGAAGTCGATCCCCAGGCAACGAGCGATCTCGGGTCCCTCTCCCACCCGCATCGCCGTGTACGACGCCGCGGTACTCGGGCTGGGGTGGCTTGGCCCCCTGATCGACCACACCGCTGGCCACGGGATCGGTGAGGGACTCGGTCAACTCATCTGGATCCTGCTCCCCATCGCCGTGGCCACGGCCCTGCGATCGAAGGGCGGCGACGGGTTCGACGACGCCGGGCTTCGTCCTCGCTACCGACAGAACCGTCGCTGGTACGAGCCTTCGAGCGCTTTCTACCCGCTCGTGATGCTGGGTGCCGCCGTCGGAGGCCTCCTCGCCGATCACGGGGATCTCGACGATGACTGGGCGCCGCTTCGTCTCGCTGCCATCACCCTCGTGGCCCTGCTGCCGTTCACGGCAATCGCCGAGATCCGGTCAGCTGTCGAGACCGACGCGGCCCCGGCCGCCGGCCCGGCCGACGCGGCAGCGCCACGATCGCGTCGATGGCCTCGGCGGACCCTCGCCGTCGTCTTGGTGGTGATGGCACGTCCCGTCGGCCGGACGAAGCTCTCGAGCATCACAACAGGTGCTTTGGTTCGCTGCGCTGCGTGAGGCGCCACGCTGCGAGCACGATCGCCACCGCGACGATGGCGTCGACCCAGTAGTGATTGGCCGTCACGACGACGACCGCGAGTGTCACGATCGGATGCACCACGGCGAGCCACTTGGCGTTGGTCTTCCCGGTTGCGATGATGCCGAGCGCCACGAGCAAGGCCCAGCCAACGTGGAGGGAGGGCATGGCGGCGAGCTGGTTCGCTCCGCCCGAGATACCGAGTTCGTAGGGATCGGGTCCGAGCACGGCCGCCGTGTCGACGAAGCCGCCGATCATTCGCGGTGGCTTCAGCGGGTACATCACATGAACCACGAGACCCACACTGGTCGTCATGATGAGAGCATTCCGGATCCGCTGAAAGACAGCGCGGTGACGCGACCACGCCCACGCCAGGAAGCCGATCGTCACCGGGAAGTGGACCCCGATGTAGTAGAAGTTGGCGCCTCGTAGGAGCCAGGAATGGTCGAGCAGGGCTCGTTGCACTGCTGCCTCGTTCGGGAGCCCGAGCGATCGTTGAAGGTCCATGACAGCCACGGCGTTCCGCGTTGCGGACGTGAGGTCGCCGGCGGTGATGCCACGCACAGCGGCGTACGCAGCCCACAAGACGATGAAGGCCGCAATGTTGCGACCGAGATCTGAAAGTCGTTGCTCACCGCTCCACCGTCCGGGTTGCGGGATTCGGGTCATTGTCCTCATTGGGGTGTGCTCCTTTCCGGACTCAGCTTCGATCAAGCAAGGACGAGACGACCTCACCCGTCGGTGTGTTCTCACCCAGGTGATTCAGTCCGTTGGCCTGTGTCGGCACGTTCGACGCTGCAGGCGCGGTGCCAGAGCCGAAGATCAGGGGTGTCCGACGAGGGAACGGATGACCAGGACCACAGCGAGGCTCGACCCGAGATACGCAGTGTTTGCCCTCTACCGCCACCACCAGGGCCGCAGCGACATATCCATCCCGACCACGTGTCCAACGACCATGCCGACCCCGAGCAGGAAGAACCACGGTGTCACGACGAACACCACAGAGCCCCAGACGAGCAACGCTGCGACATCGTGCACAAACCCGAGACGACGAACGTCGCCATGGCGGCGGGGCCCGCGGGGACGCCGTTTCGACGATTGACGTGCTCAGCGAGTGTCATGGGGTGCGGCCAGTCGTCATGCGATGGTCGAACCCCCGCCAGATCAGGCGCAGCCCAAGCACGAACTCGAAGAGGCCACCAGGCGGAGCGAAGACGACCGCGAGCGAACGCCCGGTCGCCAGTTCGAGGACGGCGCCGATGGCGAGTGCGGCGTACCCATAGATCCCCCAGGTTGCGAGCGGTCGAGGAATCAGTCGACCTCGTCCCAGCGTTCGACAGAACGGGATGCTGCCGACGGCGAGTGCGATCATGGCGAGCAGGTAGCCCTTGTTGTCGGCGTCGCCGACATCGGCGAACTCCGCCATCACGATCCCGCCCAGGAGCAGGACCGCTTCGGCGACACGGGCCACCAGGTAGCCGATACCGACGTTGCGGTCGGCGACTCGGACGAGCCGGAAGCCAATCAAACCAGCGGAAGCGACAGCGATCGAGTTGACGGCCACCAGTGCGAGGCCGATCGGTCGATCGGCGGTTGCGCTGCCGATGCCGTAGAGCAGGAAGGCAGCAAGGACGATCCCACCAAAGGCTCGCCCCTCCCAGAGCGGGGTGTCGGACACCTTCGACGTCGGAGGGCATGCTACGTCAAGGATTGGTGCGCTCATCTGGACAGCACCTTCTCGATCTGTCGCTGCTCCCACGTCGGCGAGGACGGCGATGGTCGGTTCAGGCGGACGACGAGTCCGTGGATCGCGATGCCAAGGCCCCAGCCGATGAAGGCCCAGACCGACCACCACGCGGACCACTCGCTTGCGATGCCGGCGGAAACGTTGGTGGCGAGATTCACCACGAAGATGACGACCATGCCTGCGGTGAACACGCCGGCGTGGACGGAGAAGGCTTGCACCTGCTCCACGTATCGCCGAGCCGCTTGGACGCGTTCTTCCTCGGTGCGCTCATCGGCGTGCGGGTGTGGGGAGGGGGCTGGGTTTGTCATCGCTGGGTTTCCTTCGCTGTGGAATCGGTCGGGACGATGGAGAGGAGGTCGAGACCCATCGAGGAGAGGTGGGCGACGAGGCCGTGCATCTGAGACGAATCTCGGATGATGCCGACGAGCCGGGTGATGCCTGGCTCGGACTCGGTGATCCTGAAGTCGTCGATGAGCGGTCGCAGCGATCGGGATCCGACGTTGCCTCTCAAGGCGATTTCGTATGTGGTTGGTTCGGTCATACCTCTACGGTGAAGGACCAATCGCTGCGTCGCCTCGTCCGAGGCGTGATCTCACCCAGGTGAGATTCGTGGCCGACCGTCGAGGCTCTGTTGGAAAGGGGATCAAGTGGACGGAGCGTTGAACCTCAGCCTCGCCGCCACCAAGTTGCGGCCTCCCACCCTGCCTGATGCGCTCGTTCAGCGGGCTCGACTCGATGACATCCTCGATACCGGTGTTGACGCGCACGCTCGACTGGTGCTGGTGAGCGCACCGGCAGGTTCCGGCAAATCGACGCTCGTGGCATCGTGGCTGGCCCGTCGCACGGAGCCAGCGGCTTGGCTGCAGGTCGAGGAAGGCGACGACGACCCAGCCCGTTTCTGGGCATACCTCGTCGAAGCGATCAGCGAGGTCCTGCCGAGCGTGCGAGCCGCAGTGAAACCCGCAGTGCTCGCCTCGACCGATGATGACGACGACATGGTCATCTCGACGCTCATCACCGCACTGGCCGGCCACGACCGTTCGCTCGTGATCGTCGTCGATGACTACCACCTCATCACCAACGATGCCATCCACCACGGAATGGAGCGGCTGGTCGAGTTGTGTCCGCCGCAGGTGACTGTTGTGATCTCGACCCGATTCGATCCTCCGTTCCGACTCGGCCGTTTACGGGTCCGCGGTCATCTGCTCGAGGTGCGCAGCGATGGGCTGCGATTCCAGCCGACCGAAGCGGCGAACCTGCTCGGGGCGGGAAGAGGCCCGCTTGATGCCGAAGAGATCGAGTTGCTCTCGGACAGGACCGAAGGATGGGCGGCCGGTCTGGTACTGGCACGACTCTCCATGGCGCAGGTGCCGGACGCGTCGAGGTTCGTTCAGGGGTTCCACGGCGACGATCATTTCGTCGTCGACTATCTGAGCGACGAGTTCCTTGCCGGGGTCAACCCCGACCATCTGCATCGATTGCTCACCACCTCGATCCTCGAGCAGATGAGCGGACCATTGGTCGATGCCCTCTGCGATTCCACCGACGGCGCGACGTGGCTGAACGAGACAGCCTCGGAGAACCAACTCGTCATCGGACTGGATCGCACCGGTGAGTGGTACCGGTACCACCATCTCCTGCGGGATCTGCTCCGCCTCGAAGCGAAAACGAGCATCCCCGATCAGCTGCCGGGGCTCCATCGGCGCGCCGCCGCATGGTTCGAATCCGAAGGCGACCACGACCGAGCCGTCGTCCACTACCTGCACGCCGGTGATCGTGAGGAAGCCGCTCGCCTCATGACTGTGCTGGGTCCTCGACTCATCGCCGACAACCAGATCGAGACGCTACGGGGCATCCTGGTTCAGCTCGGTGACGCTGCCGAAACCGACACCATCTGCTCGTTGCTCTGGGGTTGGTGTGAATACAGCGCCGGCCGGTTCGACTCGGCGGAACGATGGGTGGAGGTGACGCACGACATCGCCCCGGACGGGTTCGATCACATCGCCACCGCCCCGCTACGAATGAACATCCTGCTCGGCCGCGGTGATGTCCAGCCGGCGCTGGTGATCGCTCGGGAGTGCTCAGATCTCGACCGACTTCGATCGGTTCGGATCGAGTTGGCCAACATCGCCGCGGTCGCCGGGGGAACCCACATGTGGGCCGGCCAGACCGAGGATGCACGTGCGGTCCTCAACGTCGCCGTCGAGAAGACAGAGAACACCGACAACAATGCGGTCCACCTTCTCAGCCTGATCTATCAGGCGCTTGTGGAATTCGATGCGGGGGATCTGGCTGCAGCGAGAGAGCGGGCGATGCATGCCATTGCGACCGCCGAAGCGTTGGGGCTCGCCTCCTATCAACGGCTCGGTCCGGCCTACGCCGTCCGGGCCCGAACCGGTGAGGGTCCCGAAGCCGTTGCCGATGCTCGCCGGGCTGTCGAGTCGGCAAAGCGAACCACCGGCGACCTGGCGCTGGCACACGTTCTGACCATGTGCGGCGATGTGCTGTTGGATGCCGCAGACCCCGTCGGGCTGGAACTCCTGGCTGAAGCTCGCATCGTGGTCGACCGCTGCCCTGACCCGGGGATCGTTGCTCGCTATCTGGACCGCATCGAGTCTCGACACGCCATCGCCGCAACCGCGGCGGAGACGCAAGCGATCATCGAGCAACTGACCGAACGGGAAACGGCGGTGCTCCGCTATCTGCCAACCGCACTGTCGCAGCGCGAGATCGCCGGCGAACTGTTCGTCTCCCCGAACACGGTGAAGACGCACTGCACGGCGATCTACCGCAAGCTCGCCGTCGGCAACCGCAAAGCCGCTGTCCAGACCGCCCGGGATCTGGGTCTGCTCTGATACCTCACCCAGGTGAGATTCCGGTCCCTACGAGGCGGTCTCACCTGTCGGTCGACGACGCTTTCTCCAAGCCAATTGCCAGAACCACGGGCATCGACAACGGAGAACTGCCAATGACCACCACCCCCACCCTCCCCGAGGAACGCTCAGCCAGCGCCGGCTCGCAGCAGCAATCGCTCATGCAGGCCGTCGTGCAAGACGGCTACGGCACCGCCGAGGTCCTGCGTCTCGAGATGACCCAACGTCCCACCATCGCCGACGACGAGGTCCTGATCGAAGTCCACGCTGCCGGCATCGACCGCGGCACCGAGCACCTGATGACGGGGCGTCCCTACCTTGTCCGCCTCGCCGGCTACGGGATCACGAAACCCAAGAACCGGATCCCCGGCCTGGATGTCGCCGGTGTCGTCGTCGCAGTCGGTTCGGCCGTCACTCGTTTCGCCGAGGGCGACGAAGTGTTCGGCGCCGCCAAAGGATCGTTCGCCCAATTCGCAACCGCCGCAGAGGACAGCCTTGCCGCCAAGCCCGGCAACTTGAGCTTCGAACAAGCAGCCATCGTTCCCGTGTCGGGGATCACCGCCCTTCAAGCCCTCGTCGACGTGGGCCGTGTGGAGCCAGGCCAACGGGTGCTGGTGATCGGCGCCTCAGGCGGGGTCGGTACGTACGCGGTGCAGCTGGCCAAGGCACTCGGAGCCGAGGTCACCGGCGTTGCGAGCACCCCGAAGCTCGAGATGGTCCGTTCGCTCGGTGCTGATCACGTCATCGACTACACGAATACCGACTTCGCCGACGGGCTCTGCGAGTACGACCTCATCATCGACATCGGCGGGCGTCGCAGCGTCTCCCGACTCCGCCGTGCGCTGACCAAGAAGGGCACGCTCGTGATCGTCGGCGGCGAGGACGGCAACCGCTTCACCGGCGGCATCGGCCGTCAGCTCTGGGCGGTGGCACTCTCACCCTTCATCAGCCAGCGATTGACGATGTTCATTGCGTCCGTGCACCACACGCTGATCGAACAGCTGGCCGAGTTCATCGACCAGGGCCAGGTCACACCGGTGATCGGCCAACGCTTCGATCTCACCGAGGTTCCTGAGGCGATGCGCCAACTCGCCGCCGGCCGGGCCACCGGCAAGACCGTCATCACGGTGAAGCCATGACGAACGCCACCGACACCAACCCGCCGCGTCGGCGCTTTCTGCGCACCCGCAGCGAGATTGCCTTCGTCGCTGCTTCGGTGATTTGGGCCGCCGTCATCATCGACAGCGGCGACAGGGCATGGCCCATCACCATGTGGATCACCACGGCGTTGATTCCGTACTCGCTCTACCGACACCGAACCGATGCAGCCGCACCCGACCCCACGGAAGGAACACCGACATGAGCCTCGACACCCTCGACCCGACGATCCAGCCAACAGCGGCAGACCGCTCCGACACCAACCCGCGAACCGCTGCCGTTGTCGCCGGCATCGGCTATGTGGTTCTGTTCGTGCTGGCGGTGTTCGCCAACTTCTTCGTCAGAGAGGGTCTCGTCATCACCGACGATGCCCAGACGACTGCAGCGAACATCGCCGAATCCGAAGGACTGTTCCGAGTCGGCATGGCCAGCTTCCTCGTCATCTTCCTCGTTGACGTCGTCGTTGCGTGGGCCCTCTACATCGTGTTCCGACGAGCCAACCGAGACGTGTCGCTCGTCGCCGCCTGGTTCCGACTCGTGTACACCGTGTTCCTCGGCGTCGCCCTCGTCTACTTCTTCCAGGCACTGCAGTTCCTGAGCGGTTCGAGCTTCTTGGAGTCGTTCGACACGACCCAACGAGAAGCGCAGGCGCTGGTTGCGCTCGACACGTTCAACTCTGCATGGTTGATCGGCCTCGCAGCATTCGGCGTCCACCTCATCACCCTCGGCGGGCTCATCCTTCGAACCCGCTCTGCACCCAGGATGCTCGGGTACGCCCTCATCACCGCCGGTGCGGCATACGTCATCGACACCGTCGCCCACAGTCTCCTCGGTAACTACGCCGACTACGAGACAGCGTTCATCATCATGGTCGCTGCCCCCTCGGTCATCGCCGAAGGTTGGATGGGACTTTGGCTGCTGCTCCGCGGCGGCAAGCCCGCCAACAACCCGTCGCTTCGATGATGCGATCGGCGACGTACGTGTTGTCCGAGCGAGGCATGCCTGATACTCATCGGCGGCTGTCCCTCGGACCCTTCGCCGCCGAAACCGTGGCGTACCAGGTCCACAGCCGAGGACACCCGTGCCGACGATCTGTCAGCGCCGGTACAGGTCACCGGACAGGTACTTGAGACCGGTGTCGCAGGCGAGAGTGACGACGGTCTTGCCCTCACCGATCTCGCTCGCGAGTTCGATCGTGCCGACAACATCGAGTCCGGTTGATGCGCCGGCGAGCAGACCCTCCTCGGCGGCGAGACGTCGAGCCATTGCGAACGCCTCGCTTTCGGAGATGGCACGAATCTCGTCGAACCGCTCGAGGTCGAGCATCGGAGGCACGAGCCCGATCCCGATGCCCTCGACCGAGTTCACCCCGGGCAGTCCGGTTGAGATCACCGGACTCGAATCGGGTTCGAAGATCACCACCCGTGCCGCGCTGCCGGCGTCATCGAGTGCGTTCTTCACGCCGGTCGCCATGCCACTCGTCCCGACTGCGCAACAGAACACGTCGATCGGCTTCTCGAGTTGCTCGAGCAACTCGACGCCAATCTGCTGGTAGCCGACGAGCGAGTCGGTGTTGTCGAGCTGATCCGTCCAGAACACGTCAGGGTCGGCGGCGAGCTGGCGGGCCGTCTCGATCATCCGGGGAGTCAGGTCCGGTGTGATCTTGCCGCCGACGCTCGGAACGATCGTCAACTCAGCGCCAAGCGCTGCCATCGTGGCGAGCTTCTCGGGAGCGAACGCATCCGATGTCGCGACCTCGAAGTGGTAGCCCTTCGCAGCGCACACATATGCCAGCGACGAACCCGTGCTTCCCGCCGTGTACTCGAGCACCGTCATCCCGGGACGAAGGTCGCCGCGACGTTCGGCCTCGGTGATCATCGCCAGCGCCATCCGGTCCTTGTACGATCCGGTCGGATTGAACCACTCGAGCTTGACGTACACGTCGGCGGCGCCGTCAGGCACGACCTTGCGCAACTGAACGACCGGGGTACGCCCGACCACCTCGGTCATCGACTGGCCAACCCTCATCGTGATCCGCCACTCGTTCGAGCGATCCCTACCCTCGAGCCGCCAACCGGCGTCAGGTCACGCAAACCGCCGTCGGACCATAGACCACCGGACGACCCGACGAACCTGTCCCCTGCTCGAAACTCGTCGCGCAGCGACAGCATCGGGCCTTCCGAGATCCGATAGTCCGCACTGCGGGCACGACGGGCAACACGAGTTGCCGAGCGAGCGCTTCGATCAGGTTGTTTGCTCCCCACGTTCCTCAACCCGGGAGACCACCCTCTGCGTGGCTTCATCAGATCGGCCGAGGTGCATGCCTACCTCACGGTTCGGTCCACGATGAGTCCGCCGTTCTGGATGACGTGGGTGAGGGCTGTTTCGTGTTGGGCGAACGCGCCGATGTCGTCGATGGGGTCGACGTTGGAGATCACGATGTCGCCGAAGGCGCCGGGTTGGAGGACACCGATTCGGCCTTCGAGGTGGCAGAGTCGTGCGTTGACAGTCCACATCGACCGGAGCACGTCGATCGCAGGTTGCACACGAGCGCGAATGGCAAGCTCTTCGTTCTGGCGGGGCTGCGCCTCACCGATCAGATCGGTTCCGAACCCGAGCGTGACACCGGCACGATGTGCTCGCTCGAGGGACGCCAACCCGGAATCGAGCACGACGGTGTTCTTGGCGAGGTTGGCCGCCGGAAAGCCGTGTTGGCGACCGATGTCGTCCATGGCCTGATACGTGACGAGGGTGGGCACGACGACGGCACCTGCATCGGCGATCAAGCTGGCGGAGTGGTCGTCCATGAGATTGCCGTGTTCGATGCAGTGGACTCCTGCGTCGACGGCCATGGCGATGGCCTGGGGCGTGTACGCATGGGCCGAGACATAGGTGCCACGATGCTGCGCTTCGGTGACGATGATCCGAATCTCTTCGGTGGTGTACTGCACGCTCTCGAGTGGATCGGCCGGGGACGCGACGCCGCCGGAGACGTGGATCTTGATGAAGTCACTCCCATCACGCAGCAGGTGACGGGCAGCCTTGCGGACGGCGTCAGGCCCATCGGCGACGATCGACATCACGCTCGAATCGAGGACGCAGCCGCAACTCGGCACCTCGATCTCGCCCGAACGTATGTCGCCGTGCCCACCGGTCTGGGTGAGCATCAGCCCAGCTCGCACGATCCGGGGGCCACGAGCGTGACCGTCGACGATCGAGCGCATCAGACCATTCACATCGCCGCCGAGATCGCGGACCGTGGTGAAACCGCGATCGACCGTCTCGGCGGCCAGCCGGGCCATGTTGATGCCGAACTGCACCTCGGACCATTGCACGAGAGCACGGAAGTCGAGCGTGGCGAGCCGGAAGTGCACGTGCCCGTCGATCAGCCCCGGGAGGACGAATCGGCCCCCGGCATCGATGTCGAGGCCGGCACTGCCGGTGTAGGAGTCGGTGACATCGACGATGATGCCGTCCTCGATGACGACGACCTGATTCTCGGTGTAGGTCATCGACACGGTGTCGAGCACCGTGCCGTTCCTGATGACCGTGCGGGTCGAGTTGGCCATTGCGTCGGACTTGCTCATGTCATTCGTCGCTTTCGCTGTCTGAGTCGGTGTAGGTCGCGCTGAGGATGCGGACGGGTTCGGTGAGGATCTCGCCGGCAAGACGCTCGAACGGACTGGACCCCTCGGTGGCGAGAGCGGCGATCGCTGCCACGACATCGAGGCCGGCAACGACCGTTCCGAATGCAGGGAATCCGCGATCGTCGGGTTCGGAGCGACCACCGGCGTCGAGTTCGGGATAATCGTCGAGACAGATGAACAACTCGGGCAGCACGTGACCGGTCCGGTCGAGATCACGTGCGAGCGAGACCGTGCCGTTGCGATGCAAGAGGCCGGTGTCGTCGGTCGTCTCGATGGATTCCAACATCGCCACCTTTGGGTTCGCGGTGTTCGAACCCAGGACGACCGAGGAGAGTGGACCGCCCTGGATCAGCGGCCGACGCTCAGGTACGCCGAGGGTGGTGGATCGGTAGAACGAGGTGTCGGTGAACCGTCCGCCATCGACGAGTTGTCGGACGTAGGCGGCCGTGGTCGGCGCCCGATCGACATGGACGGCAATGTCGATCGTGCCACGATCGGTCTCGATACGAAGACGTGCGTCGCCGGCCATCATGATGCTCCTTCTGTCAGAATCCGTAACGTCGCCCGAACGAGCAGATCGAGCTCCTCGTCGGGTTCTGGCTCGACCGAGGCCATGTGTCGCTGCACCACCATCCCAGCAAGATGGGATCGGGCGAAGCGACGGGCCAACGCAACCCGCTCGATCGGCAGTTCCAAGTCCGCAAAGACGTCGATCCAGAGCTGATCCAGCCGTTCGCGTACGGCATCGAACACCGGAGCGATGCCCAGGCTGACATCGGCGTCGATGCTGGGATCCGACGAGATCATGAACGCAGCACGACATTCGGGCCGGCGATACGACTCCCACACTGCCCACACCAATGCGGCGACCCGCTCGACAGGGGGCACGCTGCGATCGACCGACGTCGATCGCTCGACCAGATCGTTCCATCCCACCTCAACGACGGCGACGAGCAGACCGGTCTTGGACTCGAAGTGATACTGCAATGCCCCGGTTGACACGCTTGCCCGCCGAGCGATCGTCAGCGACGCTGCTGGACGGCCCCGTCTCCACAACGGCGCTTGCGGCGGCAGCCAAGAGCGCGGACCGAGTCGACGCCGTGCGCTCCTGCTGAGTTCGCCGCGGTGTGTCTCTCTCCACCTTTGCATCTTCAACCTTGACGCCGACCATCACACAAACATACCATACGCTCGTAATGTATCAAGACCTCGTTGAGTGGATGACCTGATGTTGCGTACTTCGCTGTCGAACGCCCGACCGACGCAGCTTCGTGTGTTCACCGCCGAACGGATCCACACGATGGACCAGGGGCGGCCCCATGCGACCGCCGTGGCCGTTGCCAACGGATCGATCGTGTCGGTCGGGACGCTTGAATCGATGGAGCCATGGCTGCGTCGTGTGCCTCACGAGATCGACGATCGCTATGCCGACCGGGTGATGCTCCCGGGATTCATCGACCCTCACACGCACTTGCGGTTGTCGGGCACGTTCGCCGGACTCCACTATGTCGGCCCCATCGAACTCGCCTCTCCGAGAGCGCTGCCACCCGTCACGACTCGCGACGACGTGATCGAGCGCCTTCGACGACTCGCCACCGATTCGGTTCCCGGGCCCGACGGCAGGCCAGAGCCGGTGGTGTGTTGGGGGTACGACCCGGCAGCGCACGGCGGACATCTCGATCGCGATCTGCTGGACCAGATCAGCGATGTCGTGCCGATCTGGGTGTGCGCCTACGCCCCGCACATCGTCTACGCGAACTCGCCCATGCTCGACTTGGCCGGCGTCGATGAGGCATCGGACTTCCACGGACTGGGTCGCTACGCGGATGGCCGTCTCAACGGTTGGTTCGTCGAGACGGCGGCCGTCGCGGTCGCTGTCCGTCCGGTTGCACAGATGATCTACCGCGAGGGGTTCGGGCGGGCCGCGCTGGCCCGCATGGGAGGGGTTGCCCGAGGCGTGGGCATCACCACCACCGCCGACATGGGGTGGGGCTTCGAGAACTTCGACACCGAGTGGGCCGACCACCGTGATGCCATCGACGCCGGTGAACTCCCCCTCCGGGTACTGCTCGTTCCCTTCGAGCCATCGCTGCGCCGGAAGTTCGGCGACGACGCCTTCGAGTTCCTCGCCGCCCGACGCGCACAAGGCGACGACCGACTCGCGACGCACGGGGTGAAGTTCATCAACGATGGCTCCTACCCGTCGATGACCCTGCAGATCGGCTCGCCCGGCTACCTCGACGGCGAGCACGGCCTCACTGGAGAGATCCCGTGGGACGAGGTCTACGAGAGGATGCTGCCCTATTGGAAGGCCGGCGTGCAGATCCACTCGCACGCAAACGGTGACGCAACCGTCGACATGACGCTCGATGTGCTCGCCCGCTTACAGCACGCCCATCCCCGCTTCGATCACCGGTTCGTCATCGAGCACTACTGCCTCAGCACACCGGCGCAAGCTCGCCGCCTCGCCGCACTCGGCGGCATGGCCAGCGTGAATGCCTACTTCGTGAAGTTCCGGGCCCAGATGCACGCCGACGCCGGCTTCGGTCCCGACCGGGCCGAAGCAACCGCACGGCTCGGTTCACTCCTGCGGGCCGGAGCCCCGTTTGCGCTCCACTCCGACTTCAACCTCGTCGTCACCCCGCTGTCGCCTCTGCTCGTTGCCGAGATCGCTGCCACCCGGATCGGAGCCGACGGCGAGACCGTTCTCGCTCCCGGCGAGAGGATCTCGGTCGAACAAGCGTTGCGAGCGATCACCGTCGACGCCGCACACGTGCTGCGGCAGGACGACTCGATCGGCTCGATCGAGGTCGGCAAGCTGGCCGATTTCACCGTGCTGGCCAACGACCCCTTCGAGGTCGCGCCGACCGAGATCGGCTCGATCGATGTGATCGACACCGTGCTCGGCGGCATCCCTACGGGCAGCTGAGCGAGATGCCTGCCGACATCGAAGCCGCATGGCTCTCGCTCAGGACGCAACTCGTCGCGCATCGACCAGATCCAAGCGCCCAAGCGTTGGGGGACACCGAAACCCCGACGCCGGTGTGTCTTCTCACCGGGTTCCTCGGCGCCGGGAAATCGTTCCTGCTCGCCGATCTGCTGACGAACCCACCCGACGACACCCGGATCAAGGCGATCGTGAACGATGTCGGAGCACTCGAGTTCGACCCGACGCTGATCGAGTCGGAAAACGACGTTCGAGTCGAGCTCACGAACGGTTGCGGATGCTGCGAGCGGACCTCCGAACTCGCCGACGCGCTGGCCGCATTGGCCGACGATCCCACCTGTGACCTCATCGTGCTCGAGGCCAGCGGAGCGGCCGACCCGCTCGCGGTGGCTCAGGTCATCGCCGCCAACCCGTCATTACGGCTCGACCGGATCGTCGCCGTCGTCAGCGCCGCACAACTCACCGCCGCCACCGTTCACCAACCCGCACTGCCCGAAACGAAACTGCCCGAAACGAAACTGCCCGAAACGAAACTGCCCGAAACGGCGCTGCTCGAACCAATGGCGTCGATCACCGACCGTCAGATCGACAGCGCCCACTGCGTGATCGTCTCGGCGTGTGACCTCGTCGATCACCACGCCGCGACAGCCGCCGTCGAACGGGCCGCCCAGCTCGCTCCCGGTCGAACCGTGACTCGTTCGTCACGTCAGGCGCCCGCAACCCACGTGCTCCTGCCCGGCGCTCCGCGAGGAGCCCGTCCGGCACCTGCCAACGCAGGAGCGATACACCGGGAGCTCGCGGTCGTCACGTTGGAGCAACGACACGAACCGACGATGAGCGAGTTGCGCTCCGTACTCGAAGCATCCAGGCCAGGGCTCGTGCGGGCCAAGGGCCGCCTCGTCATCGAAGGACAGCGGTACCTGGTGCAGCTCACCCCGCAGTCGATCGACATCATGGACGCCCCGCCCGGACCGACCGGTCTCACGGTGATCGCCGTCGAAGGCTCCGATGCGCAACGGTTGATCGACCTGATCGACCCAACGGCGGCCGTTTCGCCCTCCACCAAGCCGATGCCTCCACAGAAAGCAGTCCTCACATGAAGGTCAACGTCAATGGCGTGCAGCTGTACTTCGATGTCGATGGAGCGCAGCTCACCAGTAGCGAGCGGGGTCCGATCGAGCGTCCCACCGTGATCGCGCTTCATGGAGCGCCCGGTATCTCCGACCACATGGCATTCAAGCCAGACTTCGCCGCCCTCACCGACGTTGCTCAGGTCGTGTACCTCGACCTCCGGGGTGCCGGCCGCAGTGACGATGACCCTGCCGGCGAGTACAGCCTCGAAGGGTGGGCCGACGACCTGGTGGCCTTCTGCGACGTCGTCGGGATCGAGAAGCCGATCGTCCTCGGCAATTCGGCCGGCGGCATGGTCGCTGCCGTCTATGGCATCCGCCATCCCGACCACCCAGGGAAGTTGATCCTGTCGAGCACGCAGGCGCGGCTGGATCCCGCACGCTGTGCTGCAGTCTTCGAACGACTCGGCGGCGAGGTCGCACGCGAAGCGGCCCTCGACGCGCTCCAGCGCATTGCCGACATGTCGTCGCTCGCCACCTACAACGAACACTGCATGCCGCTGTACAACCCCACACCGCAGCCCACGGCCTTCGGCAACTCGACGTTCCGCCACGACCTCGCACTGAAGTTCCACGGCAAGGGCGGCATCTGGCATCGAATGGATCACCTCGAGGCCATGAGCGGCATCACGTGCCCGACCCTGGTGCTCGCCGGAGCCCACGATCCAGTGACTCCCATCGAGGACAGCGAGGACATGGTGCAGCACCTCGACTCGTCGATCGCGACGTACGTGCCGTTCGACAACGCCGGCCACGGCGTCTGGCACGACGATCCTGATCGAGCGTTTGCGGTGCTGCGAGACTTCATCACGGCCGACGAGACTGCGTCATGAACGATCGATCGAGCACTCCCGACCAGACAGCCGCTTCGCCTGACGCCATCGTTATCGGTGCCGGCATCATCGGGTCGGCGATCGCGCTCGAGCTCGCACGCGGCGGGCGCAACGTGTTGGTGGTCGACAAGGGACCGGCGGTGGGCGGCGGCTCCACGTCGGCCAGCTCGTCGATCATCCGCTTCCACTACTCCACCCTCGCCGGCTGTGTTGCTGCGTGGGAAGCGATGCATCAATGGGCCGAATGGGAAGCGCACCTCGGATTCCTCGACGGCCCGGCGGCACGCTTCTACCGAACCGGGATGGTGGTCCTGTCATCCGCCGAGGACGACTACGCCACGGCGACCGGCCACTTCGACACCGCCGGCATCCCCTACGAACGGCTCGACGCCGGACAGGTCCGCGAACGGTTCCCGTCGCTCGACGTCGGGAGCTACGCACCACCGAGACTCCCCGACGATCCCGAGTTCTTCGCCGAGGCTCGCGGTGAGATCGGCGCACTCTTCCAGCCCGACGCCGGCTTCATCGACGACCCGCAACTCGCCGCCCAGAACCTGATGGATGCAGCCCGCCACCACGGTGCCTCCCTGCGACTGCGAACGACAGTGACCGACGTACTCCGCAATGGCGACCGCGTCGCCGGTGTCGTGCTGAACGATGGCGAGACCGTTCACTCCCCCATCGTCGTCAATGCAGCTGGCCCGTGGAGCCCGACGCTGACACGCCTGGCAGGCGCCGAGGCCGACATGAGGATTCACACCGCACCGATGCGTCAGACGATCGCGTCATGCGACGCACCCGAGGGCTTCCGAGTCGGCGACGGCGGGGTCGTCATGGCCGACATGGACCTCGGCGCCTACGGGCGGCCGCAGCCGGGCGGTTCGTACATCATCGGCGGTGTCGAGGCCGACTGCGATCCGCTCGAATGGGTCGATGACCCCGATGCCGACGACCTGAACCCCGACCCGGTCATGTTCGAGGCCCTCGCCTACCGAACGGCCCGGCGAATCCCGACGATCGGGGTGCCTCACCGTCCACGGGGTTTGGCGAGCCACTACGACGTCAGCGACGACTGGACACCGATCTATGACCGGTCCGGCATCGACGGCTTCTACCTTGCAGTCGGGACATCGGGGAACCAGTTCAAGAACGGGCCGATCGCTGGCGAGATCATGGCCACGCTCATCGACGCCATCGAAGCCGGCCACGACCACGACGCGAACCCTGTCCATATGACCTGCCGTCACACCGGACTCGATCTCGACCTCGGTCAGTTCTCCCGGCGTCGAGAACCCGCAGCGACTGGCGGAAACGTCTGGGGCTGACGTCCGGACGGTCGCTGCGACTCGACGTTCATCGGCAACGACGTAGCGCGGACGGGTCTGACGACTCGACGAAGCGTGCCAGATTCTCGAGACTCGAAGCAAGGCCCACGGCATCGTCCTCGGCGGAGATCTCGAGTGGAACGTCTTCGGCAACGATCTCGGTTCTCGCACCGCCCGTCTCGGCGCACGGACCAGGTCATCGTCATGGTCCCGGCGAACTCAGGTGCCTCCGAGTCGAAATCCACCGCTTGCACGACACGGTCGTTGGCCACGACGTCGAGAACGTGACGCGACGACGTCGGTGCCGCAGCGCTCTGCCGGCAACGTCGACTGATCCGCGTAGGTCGGGCCAGACGATACGAGCCACCTCGGCCTCGCATCTGCCGTTCGCCACCGTAGGGACCCGGTCGGTGATCCAGCTGCTATGCGACTTGGCGCGTTGGTTGTCGTCGACCGTCTGGCGGGCTGCAGTGTTTCAACAATCATGTATCCGCACTTGTTTGAGGGTGGGTTCCGGAGTTTCGTCGTCTCGACGGTCTCACGCGATCTCGTCGCGCAGTTTGAATTTCTGGATCTTGCCTGACGGTGTGGTTGGCATGGCGTCGACGATGACGAGTTGCTCAGGGAGGTAGTTCCTCGCGACGCGCTCGTTGGAGAGGTGGTCGATCATCTCGTCGAACGTGAACGATTCGCCGGGCATTGATGACGACGACTGCGCAAGCGCGCTCGCCGAGGCGTTCATCAGCCGTTGCGACGAGCGCGACCTGGGCAATGGCGGGGTGCCGGTACAGCAGGTTCTCGATCTCGACAACGGGGATGTTCTCACCACCGCGAATGATGACGTCCTTCGATCGTCCGGTGATGCGGATGTAGCCGTGCTCATCGAGTCGTGCGAGATCGCCAGTGTCGAACCATCCGTCGTCGTCGGTCGCGTTGAGATGCGGCCGCTTGAGGTAGCCACCGAAGTTCGAGCACGACCGGACGAGGAGGCGACCAGTTTCGCCGGTCGGCAGGGTGGTGCCGTCGCTGTCGACCACCCTGACCTCGGTCCCCGGGAGAGGGCATCCGTCGGTGTCGATCGCTCGACTCGGGATCGTCATCGAGAAGTGTTGTGGTGACGGCACCGTTCTCGCTCATACCCCATGCCGACACGATGTTCGCTCGCGAGCGTACGTTGGGCTCGTTCGACGAGTGGGCCGGGGATCGGTGCGCCGGCGCACAGGAACGTGCGCAGTGACGGCACGGCAACAGTGGCCTCGGCCCGGTCGGCGAGATCGGTGAGGAACGGGGTGGATGCCATCGTGAAGGTGACCGCGTGTTCGTTGATGATCTCGATCGCTCGGTCGGGGTTCCAGACGTCGAGGAGCACGGCGGGGCAGCCGAGGATCACGGGCATCATGAGCCCGTACATGAACCCGGTCTGATGCGCCATCGGCGAGGCCATGAGCACGACGTCGTCGCTGTCGAGGTGCAGTCGCTCGGCATACGGCACGATGTTGGAGTAGAGCGTGTTCGAGCTGTGCATCACCCCTTTGGGTTCGCCGGTGGTGCCCGAGGTGAAGATCAACTGGGTGATGTCGTCCGGGCCCGGTCGCGACACGGTGAGGATCTCGTCGACGTCGGGATCGGGCTCCACCGTCGGTCGCCGCGAGCACGGGCGTTGAAGCCGCTCGGGCCGTCGTCGTCGACGGCGATGACGTGCTGCAGGTGCGGCAGCTCGGTCGCGGAGGCCGTCGTACATGGCCCGGTAGTCGTGGTCGCGGAACGTCGATGGGATGATGGCCACCGATGCCTCGCTGTGGCCGAGCATGAATTCGAGTTCGCGCTCTCGGAAGATGTGCATGAGCGGGTTCATGACCGCTCCGATGCGGGCACATGCAAGGTAGGTGACGGTGAACTCCCACCAGTTCGGGAGCTGCACTGCGACAACGTCGCTGGCGCGTACGCCGAGGCGGTTGAGTCCGAGAGCGACACGATCAGCGACGGCACCGAGTTCGCGTACGTCATCGACAGCGTGTCGCCATCGAGTCGGACCGCGGTGAGCGCCGTTCGACTCGGGTGGGCCGCGACAGCTGCGTCGAGGGATTCGTTGATGGTCTGGTCGAGCCAGAACCCTGCGTCGATCATCGCTGGTCGGCGGACTGGAATGTTGTCGGCGTCGAAATGCACGTGCGTTCCCCTCGTCGTTCGTTTCGTGGGCTGGTCGTCTTGGTGGTCTTCGAGTTCGGTGGTCCGGACTCGAGCCGGTTCAGGCCGGCACGTTGGCTCGCCCGACTCGGTCGCGGGCGATCACGGTCTTCATGATCTGGGCGGTGCCGTCGCCGATCTGGAAGCCGAGCACATCACGGAGGCGTTGTTCCATGACACCGCGGTCGTAGCCGCCGTGGCCCAACACCAGGAGGCATTCGTGCACGACGTCGTAGGCCAGTTTCGGTGCCCACCACTTACACATCGCCGCTTCGGAGGTGTGCGCGAGACCCCGGTCTGCGGCCCAAAGCGCCTGGTAGCAGAGGAGGCGTGCAGCTTCGACCTGGGTGTCGAACTCGGCGAGCCGATGTGACACGCCTTGGAACGCCGACAGTGGTTGGCCGAAGGCGGTCCGTTCGGTGGAGTACGTCCACGCGTCGTCGAGGGCGGCGCGGGCGACGGCGAGGACCTGCAGCCCGATCAGCGCTCGGGAGAAGTCGAATCCCTGCATCACCTGGACGAAACCGCCGCCCTCGTCGCCGAGCCGGTGGCTGGTCGGGACGCGTACGTTGTCGAAGAAGATCGAGCCACGTCCGATGGCTCGCTGACCGTGGCAGTCGAAGCGTGTGGTCGTGATGCCGGGCAGATCCATCGGGACGAGCACCGCGGTGATCCCACGAGCGCCAGATGCGCCGGTGCGGCCGAACACGACGGAGATCTCGGCCTGGTCGGCGGCCGAGATCGAGGTCTTCTCGCCGTCGAGGACGTAGTGGTCGCCGTCGCGAGTCATCTTCAGCGCGAGCTGCGCGGCGTCGGAGCCGCCGCGTGGTTCGGTGAGGCCGAGCGACGCGATGACGCGTCCCGCTGTGAGTTCGTGGAGCCACGGTTCGACGATGGCGGCCTCGCCGTGATCGGCGAGGATCTGGGCGTTGAGTGAGCCGAGGAGGTTGATGTACGAGATCGAGAGGTCGGCGGCCGCGATCTGTTCGTGGATGACGCCGGCGGCGACTTTGGAGGTGCCTTGGCCTCCGAGGTGTTCGGGAAGCTCGGGCGCGATCAGACCGAGTTCGCCCATCTGGGCCGACAGTTCGCGGTCGAGAACTCGCGACGCGTCGCGGTCGACGTAGCCAGGAGCGATCCGTTCGTCGGCAAACTTGCCGGCCATCTCGGCGAGATCCAGCAGGTCGTCGTCGAGGTACGGGTTCGGGGAGATCTTCACGTTGCGAACTCCCGGAAGTTCGGCTGGCGCTTCTCCTTGAGCGCGTTGACGCCTTCCTGGGATTCGTCGGTCTCGTAGTAGAGACGCAGGGCGTACATGCCCATCCCCGCGATGCCCGCCTGGTGTGCGGTGTCCATGTTGAACGAGCGCTTGGCGATGGCAATCGCCGTCGGGCTCTTCGCGCAGATCTCTTCTGCCCATTCCTGGACCGTCGCATCGAGCTGATCGTCGGGCACACAGATGTTGGCGAGACCCATCTCTTCTGCCTGCTTGCCGGTGTAGCGGCGGCACAGGTACCAGATCTCGCGGGCCTTCTTCTCGCCGACGACTCGTGACAGGAACGCGGTGCCGAAGCCGGGGTCGACCGACCCCATCTTCGGGCCGACCTGGCCGAACGTTGCGGACTCCGAACAGATGGTGAGGTCACAAATCGTCGCGAGCACGTTGCCGCCACCGATCGCAAAGCCCTGCACCCGGGCGATGACCGGGACCGGGACATCCCGGATGGCGGTGTGCAACTCCTCGATCGGCAGGCCGATCGTGCCGCGACCGTCGTACTGGCCTTCATGAGCTGATTGGTCGCCTCCGGTGCAGAAGGCACGATCACCGGCACCGGCGAGCACGATGGCGCCGATGTCGCGGTCGTAGCCGGCGCGATGCAAGGCGTTGATCAGCTCGTCGCAGGTCTGACCGCGAAACGCATTCATCTTGTCGGGGCGGTTGATCGTGATGTAGGCGACGTGGTTGCGGTGTTCGACGATGAGGTCGGTGTAGTCCATTGCAGTCCTTCAGTTGGGTGGAGCGGGCGTGTACAGATGTGGTGGCGGTGTCGGGTTGCATGAGGTCGCGGTCAGCCGGCCATCGTCAGGCCACCGGAAACGCTGAGCACTTGACCGGTGACGAACGAGGCGTCGGCGCTGGCGAAGAACAGGACGGCGCCGACCAGGTCGTCGGGTTGGCCGAGTCGACCCAGCGGGATCGCCCGTCGGAACGCCTCGCGCAACTTCTCCGGGTTCGCTGCAGTGTCGGTCACCGTGGCGAGCAGGGCGGTGTCGGTGGGGCCCGGACAGACGACGTTGAACGTGATGCCGTGGCGCGAGTGTTCGCGGGCAAGGGTCTTCGAGAACGCCACGAGCCCCGCCTTGCACGCCGCGTAGACCGCTTCGCCCGACGATCCGACGCGAGCGGCGTCCGAGGAGATGTTGACGACTCGACCGCCGTTGCGCTCGACCATGCCCGGCAGGATCGCGTGATGCATGTTGAGCGCGCCGACCAGGTTGATGTCGATCAGGCGTGCCCAATCCTCGGGGACGGTGTCGAGGAACGGAACGAAGAGGTCCCAGCCTGCGTTGTTGACGAGCACGTCGATCGGGCCCGAGCTCATCGGTCACCTGGGCGACCGCAGCATCGACGGAAGCTCGCTCGGTGATGTCGCACGACACAGCGAGAGCACGAACACCTTGGGAAGAGAGTTCGTCGGCGACTTTCGCAGCGGCGTCCTCAGCTCGGTCGAGTACAGCGACGTTGGCGCCTTCGGCGGCGAAGCCGCGACAGAGCGCACTACCGATTCCTCCTCCACCTCCCGTCACCACCACTGTGGTGTCCTCGAATCTTTTCATGGCTTCCTCCTTGAGCGTTGACGTCATTTATAACATGATATTGTCATATATGTCCAGAACGAATTCTTGATGAGTAGGATGGGTCCCATGTCCAACGACGAGGAGAATGCCCTCTGCAACAGCGGAGATTGCAGGATGTTGCCACGGAGAGACGCGGTTCGAGCTGGCGAATCGTCTGTTCTTTCGGCTGTACCAATGCGCAAATATGTTGCACAAAGTCGGAACGCGGGCCGTCGAGAGCGAAGGTCTCACAACACAACGATGGGCCGTACTCGGTGCGCTCCCGCCACCGGACCGCGATCCTGGGATGTCAGTCGGCGACCTCGCCCGCTACCTCGCGGTCAGCCGTCAAAGCCTCGCCGGTGTCGTCAACCACCTCGAGCGCGAAGGGCTGATCGCCGGCACGCCGCGACCCGCACGACGGACGATCGCGCCTGCTTCGCCTCACCCCCCACGGATTCGACACGTGGAACGAGCGGGCGCTCCCGCTGATCCGCGACTTCTACGAAGACGCCGCAGCGGGCCTCTCAGTCGAGGACATGAGCCACGCACTGCACTACTTCGTGCGCCTGCTCGACAACATGTCAGCAATCGACGGCCAAACCCGATCCACGCTGACATCGCAGATCTACGCACCGAGGAGAGGCTCTCCATTCCGCCTCCTCGTTCCGCGTCGAGCACTGCAGCACGGGTCGGCGAGCGAGATGAGTTCGTTGATGCTCTTTCGGTTCTCCCCCGCACCCAGGGCATGGAGAGCGCGTCTGCGCTGCAAGCTCAAAATGTTCAGGCACTCACCATCGCGGCCACCACTATCCGGCCTCTACGAGGTGTACGTGGAGTCGAAGTTCCTGAGGCCGCTGAAAGGCGCTCAACAACGGCGCAGAATCGCGAACAGTCATTGCGGACGAGTGTTCCTACCTTCCGTTCGGCGATTGACCAGGAACAGACTCGCTCCTGACATCCCGACAGCGAGCGCCGCCACGGCGAGTGCTATCCAAGCGAGCGTTTCTGCAACGTCGGCGGGTGCAGCCGATGGGGCTTCGCTGACGGTGGCCTTTGCCGTTCCGTTCGCAGCGACTGCGTCCTGTTCGCCGACGCTGGGAGCAGTTGGCAAGGCCAATCCTTCGGTGGCGACGAGCGCGTCGGACAGCTCGTTCACGTACTGCTCGATCGCCGAGTAGCCGGACGGCATGATGGTCGCGTGATCTCCACCGTCGGTAGTGTCGAGCCCGTGCTCGGATTCCCAGTTGTCAGCGATTCCGTCGCGGTCCTCGTCGAGTGCCGGGTCGGTCGACACAAGTCCTTCGACGAGATCGTTGAGGCGTCGGGGTCCCGCTTCCGGTGCGCTGCATGACTTCGTCGATCGTTCTGAGCGTCACGCTGTCGCGTGGCAGCGCGTCTCGCGCGCTCCAGGTCGGCACCGTCCTTGCAACCACCGCAGACCTCCTCGATACTCGCGACGTTGCCGAAACCTTCGTGTGAACGCGCTCGGCACCCTCGCGCGCAGTCGGGCTCACGCATCGCCGATTGCGACAATCGTCGATGAAGACTCCTCCGCCTGCGACCTTGTAGCCGTCGAAGAAGCCCCACCGCCAGTGATGCGGAATCCCTCGATGAGGATGTCAGTCGACGCTGCGATCGAGACAACCGCATGTTCTGGAGCACCACGCAGAATCGTCTCGTTCACCTCGGGGTCACGGCTGGAGAAGTCTCTGCTCGGCACGAATCCGCCGACGATGCGAAGACCAGTCAACGATTCTATAGCGATCGATTCCTCGTACTCTCCCCCAGCAACCTGGATCACTGCACCCGGGCCAGAGGCCGCGAGAGCTGCCCCGATTGTCCGAAACGGCCGAACGGCCGAGCCGTCCGCAGCGGACCCCGACGCTGCAGCGTCGACACATAGGACCGTCGATCCGTCGCAAGCGAGAGCCGGCGCCGGTTGCCAGATCGGCTCGGGAGCCACACCCGGTTCGGGATCAGCCGAGATACCAGGTGTCGTTTCACCAAACTCGCCGACGTCCGACCTCGACTCCGGTGTGTCAGCGCTGCAGCCAACGAGCCCCACCACCAGGAGAGCACAAACCACTCTGAGCCGTCGAACACCCATCAGAGCTCCCCCTCGTTTCCGCAGTTGTCGCGCACAAAGGAACAGACGACGCAGCGGCCATCGCGGGTGACACGAGCAACACAATTTCGATGACGAGTACACGCTGAGCCACGACACGCTCACCACGACCACCGAGTGGCGACCTCGCTGATGCCCTCAACAGCGCCGAAGACGGCTTGGACAACAGAGCCATCGTCTACGAGCCCATCGGTCTGCCCGTTCTGGTCGGCGCCGTCGTCTTCCTCACCGCTGGTCTTTCACGTCAACCGGCACGACAAATCACTCCACCCACTCGACGCAGGCGCCATCACACGCCAACCCGATTCGGCCATGGACCCGTCGATCGATGGAATCGGGAGCTCCTCCGGCCGGGTCGGCATCTCGATCGGTGGAGACGAGGTGTCACCACAGGCTTTCTCCAGTGGTGACACCGATGTCGGATTTCGACGAGAGACCCTCAGATCTGCCAGGCCGATTGTCACCCGCAGTGACCTTGTCGTGCGTCTGTCCAGTATCGAGCGAAACGAGCGGACGAGTGAACCGAACCAGCACGCGGAGAATCCAGAAGGGAGCGAGCTCGGGCGATCTCGGGCTCGGGATCCACGGTGGACGGGTTGCGGCCGAGCTCCGAACCTCGGCGCCAGGTGGCCGACTCTCACGGTCGCGGCGTGAATGAATCGCTGCGGGCAGCGGGACGGCGGTCGAGCGGTGAGGGAGACTCCAGCATCGAAGGGGGTACGTGACGGTCGAGTGGTCCGATCCTGATGCGGTCATTGCCGCCATGTACCGAGACCACACGCGCTCACTCGTCGGGTTGGCGCGATTGTTCGTCGACCACCGCGACGCCGCCGAAGACATCGTACAGGAGGCCTTCATCCGACTCTCCCGTTCGCTGCACCGCATCGACGATCCAACCAAGGCAGCCGCGTACCTGCGTTCGATCGTGTTGAACCTCGCACGCGACCACAATCGACCGCGGCCTGCTCGCCCTACGGCATGCGGCACGCGCCGACGACCTCGACCCGGTCGGAATCGACGAGACCCTCACCCACCACCACGACCACGCCCACCTCGTCAGCGGGCTCCGCAAACTTCCCCGACGACAGCGAGACTGCATCGCGCTGCACTACCTACTCGAACTCACTGTCGCCGAGATCGCCGACACCCTCGGACTGTCACCCAACTCGGTCAAGACCCACCTCAAACGAGGACTCGCAACACTGCGAACCACCACCGACCGGGCCTCACTCCTCGAGGAGGATCGATGACCAGCCGCCTCGAACGCCTCCTCACCGACGCCCTCCACGACGCCGGCACCCGAACCGAACCCTCCGACGACCTCTTCGCCCGCATCCGCACCGGAATCGACGTCGACCGCCGACGCAGACGAACCCGGAACCGCCGCCTCATCATCATCGGCACGCTTGCTGCCGCAGCCATCGCAACGCTCACTGCACTCGTCTACCGACAAGGAGAACCTCACATGAACTGGTGGATCCTCGAACTCGGAGCCTTCGCGCTCCTCGCAGCCATCGCGTTGATCCTCGGACCGTTCATCAAACGCTTTGGCCGCAGCTACGCCGCCGATGTGTTTCGATCGAACCCCTCCACTGGCAAGAGTTTCATCGTGCTCACCGACTTCGCCTATTACCTCATCTTCTCCGCGTACATCCTGTTCACCACCACCATCGACCGACCACGGGAATGGTCCGCCACGGTTGGGGCAGACCAGGTCGAGCACACCATCGTTCGTGTCGGCGGGATCCTCTTGATCATTGGCCTCCTGCACGGCATCAACCTGCTCGTCCTCCCGATCATCGGTCGATTGCTCACCCTCAACCGCAGGCTCGATCAACAGATGCGCGAGGTCGCATCACGTGACCTCGGCGATCGCGACTTTGACCAGAACGAGTCCGACGATCGACCATGACGCCAATTCCTCCTCAACCCACGAGTCGGTAGACGTCACCCGCACATGCCCGGCAATCCGTCTGTCGGGTATGAGCACCTTCGCTGTCCACGATCACCAACACACCTCCCACGATCATCGTTACAAGCCCGTCTCGCCGATTCGTCAAGGGTCGATCGCTGCCCAGCTCGGCATCGGGCTGACCACGGGCGTCAGTCTCGGAGTCGCCGCACGTGCCTTCATGCGGCTCCTGACCGAGGACCCAGAATTCACGTGGTCCGGCACCCTCCTCATCGTCGGCATCTTCGCCGTCTTCGGCCTTGTGCAGAGTGTGGTCGCTGCGGTCAGGAGCCGAACGACTCGGCAATGGGTCACCGTCCCCACCCGGCTCATCGGCGGGCTCTCCCTTGTGCTGCTTGGTGGCGGACCCGGAGTGCTCATGCTGCCGTTCCTCTGGTTCGGAGCACTCGCACTCTGGCAGACCACGTGGCGACGCTGGAAACGAGCCACCTTGGCCGCGCTCGCCGCGGCCAACATGATCGGATTCGTCGGCATGACCCTCAGCGAAGAAGGGGTCGACCGCCTTCTCGAAACCAGAGCTCTCGCCGGATTCGCTCTCTTCGCCGCAACCTACGCCGCCACCGTCTGGGCCGTCGGGCCAACCCTCACTCCACGATCGACCGCGGAAAGCGTGCCCACCGAAACCATCGGACTCGAGACTTCCGACCTGTCGGAGACACGACGTTGAACCGCGGGTTTTCTGTGACGACGAGTATTCACGCGACGCCTTCGCAGGTGTTCTGGTTCCTGGCCGAACCAGCGACCGCTCCGATCATCGATCCGGCCGTCCTCAGCTACGCCCCCGAAGGCGGGACCATGGCCCTCGGGGTCCGGAACATCATTCACATGAAGATGCTGGGCCTGCCGCTGAAGATCGTGAGTGAGACGATCGAATGGGAGCCGGGGGAACGAACGGCGTTCCGATCGGTCAGGCCTGGACGTCCAGCGATTGGTGTCGCGACACACCGCTTCGAAGCCTGCGAGGAAGGCACCTTGTACACGTGGTCGATGACTTCACTCGACCGCTCCGGCCAGGCGCTGCATCCATGAGCGCAGCAAACGCAGCGCTGGCCAGCGCTGCGCTCAACGGAACGGCCTCAGTGCAGTGCTCGAACTGGCTCGCCTGCGGACCCTGGTCGATCGGGTGACCCGATCACTCGATGGCGGAGCGTTCGCATGAACGCCGACCCAGCGATCGTGCGGGCCTACGGCGCACTGGTTGCGTTGTACCCACGCACGTTCCGCGACGAGTACGGCGCCGACATGGTGCAACTCGTGCGAGACAGTTGCGACGACGAACCCGGCTGGCGAGTCGCATCACGTGTCGTCGTCGACCTTCGCGATCTCGATTCCCACGCAACACCTGGAGCTACACATGAGACGAAACCCATCACTTCTCATCCCACTCATCTACACCGCTGTTGCCGGCGCCGGAGCCGTACTCGCCATCGCCGGCGGAACGAGCATTGCGTTGCTCATCGTCGGCCTCATCGTCACCCTCCTCGCCGGAACCATGGCGGCGATCACCTGGCAGCGAGCTGCTCCGGCGGGCGCATCGATCCAGACCGAGCATTGGTGGAAGCTCGTACTCGCCGGGCCGGTCCTCCTCGGGGGCGTCATCGTCGCCGCCGAAGCCGGCGTCGAAGCCTGGTTCGCCGGGCTACTGATCGTGTTCCTGGGACTGATCCTGACCGGTGTCGGGCTCCTGCTCGGACTGATGCGCCTCACGACTCGCCGACCTCCAGTGATCCCGTCATGACACCGCACCCGTTGGTGGTCTCCCGAGTCCAGTGGTTCGGGTGATCGGGGCATCGGGGCATCGACTCACTTACGGACGGGGCCGACGCTCGCTGGGTGTTCACACCATCCTCATTTCGTCGTTTGGCGACTGCCGATGTCACCCGGTGTCGGTGGTTGAGACGTCTGCTTGTTTGAAAGGTCCGAATCTCGGGAGGGGCTCGGGCTACTGCTCACCATCGCGAAGGAGGGGATCTGGATGACTGATTCGGGACGGGCGGAACCGACACCGTTGGTGGCGCGTGGTTGCCTGGCCGCGATCGCAGTGTTCATGTTGCCGGTCGGGATGCAGGCGACGTTGGCTCCCCGATCGTTCTTCGACGGCTTTCCGCTGGGACGGGGCTGGATCGCCGCCGATGGGGCCTTGTACGACGAGCATCTCGTGCGCGACGTCGGGCTCCTGTTCGTGGCGCTGATCGTCGTGACG
The DNA here is from genome assembly GCA_963698395.1 of uncultured Acidimicrobiales bacterium. Taxonomy (GTDB): domain Bacteria; phylum Actinomycetota; class Acidimicrobiia; order Acidimicrobiales; family SZUA-35; genus JBBQUN01. The sequence goes on along the minus strand of CAVOQQ010000001.1, from coordinate 63,046 downwards.
GGATGGACCGCGTGGAGGGCAACGGGTGCGGCCGCGGCGGTGTCGGTTGCCTGGCTCGTCCAAGGGTCGGGTCACCTCTGGTATCACGGCGCGCATCTGGAGGGAATCGCGGGCCTGGATCGAGTGGCCCTGATCGGCTCGCTGGCTGCGGTGCCGGTCCTTGCCGGGGTTGCCCTATGGGCGAGTGTCGGCGCCCGTGGAGTGCGGATCCGATGACGACGTCGCCTCGGATGATCGCTGAGTCCGGCCTCGAACGTGTTGCCGCGCCGGCGACCGGTGACGTGCGCTCTGAGGTGTTCGAGCGGTTCCGTGTGCTGGTGGTCGCCGGTGTCACGGTGGGGGTGCTGGTGGTAGGGGTCGGGAGCCGGTTGGCGATGTTGCTGTTGCGGCTGACGTCGCCTGAATCGAGTCGTCGGGGTCACCAGTGACGATGGGTTCACCATCGGTCGCTTCACCTTCGGCGGGACCTACAACCTGTTGTTGTTGGGTGCGAGTGTCGGCGTCATCGGTGCGGCTGCGTATCGGGCGGTCGCCCCTTGGCTGTTGGGCCCGGCCTGGTTTCGGCGTTTGACGACCGCTGCGGCCTCGGGGGCCGTTGTCGGCTCGATGTTGGTGCATTCCGACGGGGTCGACTTCCGGTTGTTGAAGCCGCTGTGGCTGGCCATCGGGCTGTTCGTGGCCTTGCCAGCGTTGTTCGCCGTGGCGATCGGTCTCGGGGTGGACCGCGTCGCTTCCGACGGACTCGTGGACGAAGGTCGGCCGTCGACGCTGGGCGTTGCCGCTGGTGCTCATCGCAGGGTTCCCAGCCGTGCTGTTCGTCGCGGTACCAGCGCTTCTCGTTCTGGCGGTGTGGGTGCCCGTTCGTCGCTCGGTCGAGCGATCGGCGACGTGCCATTCGGGCTGCGCGTGGCCGTTCGGGGTGTGTGGTTGGCCGTCGCGGTTGCCGGCCTGATCGCGTTGGCGCGTGATGTGGGGGAGCTCGCATGATGACGACCCGGACCGACGCCTGTGCAGTGTTGGGGGTGCCGCCGGACGCGTCGATCGATGAGATCCGGATCGCCTACCGGGATCGGATGCGAGCTCTGCATCCTGACCGGGGCGGCGCCGACGACCTGGGCGCACACGGCGAGATCGCCGCGGTGACCGAGGCGTGGCGGCGACTGAGCAGCGACCAGTGCGGCCCATTCACACCGGGATCCCCCGAACCACCGCCGGCAGGCCACGACGCCGGTGTCGACGCGTCTGGCCGTGCGACCGGCGACACGGCCATCGCCGATGACGGACCCGCTCCGAGAATGCTGCGGACGGTCTTTGCGATCGCGGTTGTCCTGCTCTTGGCGTGGATGGCGGTCTTCGTCGTGATCGCGTTCTCCCAATCCGGCTGAGCACTAGCGAGAGGAACTCACCATGACGGCCACAAGAAGAGGTGCTCCGTGACGAAACCGTCGCCTGAAGAGATCGCCGCGGGGCACTCGTTCTACACGAAACGCTCGCTCGCCGTCTACGACCTGGCCATCCTCGGGTACTTCTCGCGGGTTGCCTGGAGATGCCCGGCGCGACGAGTGCTCGATCACTACAACGCCCACGTGTCGGGGAACCATCTCGACGTCGGTGTCGGCACCGGCTACTTCCTCGACCGCTGCACCTACCCATCCACCCCGCCTCGCCTTGCGCTCATGGACCTCAACACCGCCTGCCTGGAGGTTGCTGCTGATCGGGTCGCTCGATACCGGCCCGAGACCTACGAGGCGAACGTCCTCGAACCCGTGACGATCGACACCGAGACAGTTCGACTCGATCGGCACTGAACTACCTTCTGCATTGTGTCCCCGGCACCATCCGGACCAAGGCCGTCGTCTTCGAGCACCTGAAAGCGCTCGCCAACCCCGGCGCCACGGTGTTCGGGGCGACGCTTCTCCACGGTGGCGTGCGACGGAATTGGATGGCGAGACAGGTCATGGCCCGCAACAACCGGCACGGGATCTTCTCCAACACCGACGACGACCTCGAAGGATTGAAGTGGGCCCTGGCGCAGCACCTGACCGACACCGAGGTCAGCGTCGTCGGCTGTGTCGGGCTCTTCTCGGGGCGAGTGCCGGAACTGACGAACGGAGATGAACGATGACAGCGAATCTGGGTAACCGACACCGAGCCGAACGAGCGTTTCACGCTCTACACCCGCGGCAACGTCGGCGAAGTGTTCCCCCACGTCATCACACCGCTCACCGGCACGCTGATCGGCGATGCGATACGCCAGGCCCAGTCCGAGGTCTTGGTCGAGATGGGGGTGCTGCGTCGCGGTGAGGTCAAGGGCCCTTCGGCAACGACCGGTGTCTTCGGCGGCTACCTGTACATGAACGGATCCGCGATGCGGCTCTTCGGCGTCCGCATGCCAGGAATGACCTGGCGCGACGCCGACGAACAGGTCATGGGCGCCGTCGAAGGAGTACCGCCCTATGAACCGAGGAAGGGCGACCGCAATCTCGCAGCGTCGTTGGCGACCGTGCGCTACTCGACGAGACTGCTGCGCCGGCCCGACCTCGAGTTCCTCGCCGCCGCTCGAAACGACGCCCAGCGGTGGTTGGCCACGATGCCCGATCTCGCCGCAACACCCGACCAGCAGCTCCTGGAATGGCTCGACGACTTCCCGGCTCGCCAAGCGGCCAGCATGAAGCGACTCCTGCAGGCGGCCATGTTCGCCGGTGCCCCACGCGGGATCCTCGATCAGCTCCTCGAACCGCGACAGGCACCCCCGGGATTGGCCAACCGGATCGTGAGCGGCACCGGCGACGTCGACTCCGCACAACTCGCCCAACGGATGTGGCTACTGGGCCGCATCGTGGCCAACGACCAACGCCTGGGGGCCGCATTCGACGAGGGGCTCGACCGGATCGCGGAGCGTACCGCCGACACGGATCTACAGCCGGCGATCGACGCGTTTCTCGCCGATCATGGACACCGAGGCAACGACGAGTACGAACTCGCCACACCCGCATGGGTCATGGACCCGGCGCCCGTGTACGCCGCCATCGACCGCCTCCGCCATGCCCCCGAGGAACGAGACCCCGTCGTCAGCGTCGCAGCACTTGGCAGCCGACGCCGACCAGGCCCTGGATGAAGCGCTCCGGCTCGTACCACGACCGGCGCGATGGCTGTTGCGACGAAGCGCGATGGTGGCCCGGCAGGGTGCGATCGCCCGGGAGCGGGCCAAGGACATCATGGTGCTCGAGAACCTTGGCGCCCGACTCGTTCTACACGAACTGGTTCGCCGAGCGGCCGAGCGGGGCGGGCCAAGCGATCCCCGCAACGGTTTCTGCGTCACCATCGACGAACTGGCCGGCTACCTCACCCGGCCCGCTGCCTTCAGCGCCGTGATCGCGGAACGAGCAGCTCGGGCGGACTACCTCAACCAGCGCATCCCGCCGCCGTGGTTCGACTCCCGGATCCCCGACCCCTCGACCTGGCCGCTCCGCGACGACGTCACGACCGAACGACCCGCAGCCGGCACCCTCATCACGGGCATCGCCGTCAGCGGCGGAACAGCCTCCGGCCCGGCCCGCGTCATCCAGGATCCGGCCGACCCACGAGGGCTCGAACCCGGCGACGTCCTGGTCTGCTCGATCACCGACCCGTCGTGGACGCCGCTCTTCCTCAGCGCCGTCGCCGTGGTGTGCGACACCGGCGCGGTGCAAAGCCACGCCGCCATCGTCGCCCGCGAGCTCGGCATCCCCGCAGTGATGAGCGCCCCCGGCATCACCGCCGTGAGCGACGGCACGATCCTCCACGTCGACGGCGACACCGGCACGATCCACGTCGGATGACTGCATCACTCGAGTGCCGAGCTTCGAGCGCAAAGGGCGACGACCTCGAGTACTGATCAGATGGTCGTGCGGCCAGCCTGTCGGCAAACCCAGTCATATCCGATCGCGATCGTCAGTGAGACCCGAGCGGCGGGCGGCGACGATCGCTTCTGCCCGATCTGCGATCTGGAGTTTGGTCAAGATGTTCGACACGTGATTGGCGATGGTCTTGGGGGCGAGGTGCAACGCCTGGGCGATGGCGGTGTTGTTGTGGCCATTTGCGACCAGCCGCAGGACGTCGCGCTCGCGGTCGGTGAGCTGTGGGAACACCAACGGGCCACCGGTCGGAGCGCTCAGGCGTTCGAGGAGGCGTTCCGCTGCGCCCGGACCGAGGATGACATGTCCGCGGGCGGCGGCTCGGATGGCGTGTACGACGTCTCCCTGCGGGGCACCTTTGAGCAAGTATCCGCGCGCCCCGGCCCGGAGCGCGGCGTCGATCGAGTCGGCGTCTTCGTACATGGTCAGGATGACCACCGCGACCCTCGGCAAGGTGGCGGTGATCTGACGGGTTGCGTCGAGGCCGTGACCGTGCGGCATCTGGAGGTCGAGGAGGAGGACGTCGGGCATCAGCTCGGTTGCGATGGACACCGCATCGTCACCGGTGGCGGCTTCGGCGATGACTTCGATGTCACTGATGGTGCCGAGGAGGGATCGGATGCCTTGGCGCACGACGTCGTGATCGTCGGCGATAACGACCGAGATCCGATCGGAGCCTGCTCCGGCTGACTCGTCTGCAGTGGTCACTCTGGCTCTACCGGAAGCGATGCGACCACCCGCCCGCCGCCGGTCGGGCTCGGCCCTGCGTGCAGGTCACCGCCGAGCTCCTGCGCTCGGGCGTTCATCGATGTCAGGCCGACGCCGGGCTGCCATGGATCAGATCCCCGTCCGTCGTCCGTGACGGTCAAGGCAAGTCGTCCGTTCATCGTGACGTCGACCTCGGCGCGGCAGGCGTCGGAATGCCGGGCGACGTTGGTGAGTGCCTCGGTTGCGATCCGGTACGCCGCCACCTCGACTGCCGCCGGCAGACCATGGTCGGGGAGCGTGCCCGAAACGATGACATCGAGTTGAGGGAGCCGTTGCGCGTGCTGGCGAATGGCACCGGCCAGGCCGAGTTCGTCGAGGGCCGGCGGCCGGAGATCTTCGACGATACGCCGGATCTCATCGAGCGCCAGCGTGACGTTGCGGCGCGACGCTGCGATGAGCTCGCCAGCCTCGTGCGGATTCGTCGAAACGAGATTCGCGGCCGCATCCGCCGAGAACGCAACACCGGTGAGGATGGGGCCGAGTCCGTCGTGGAGATCGTGGCGGAGTCGACGTCGTTCCTCCTCCCGCGCCTGGATCAGTTGCGTCCGGGCCTGGTGGAGGTCGATGTCGGCGCGGCAGGCGTCAGCCACCATTGCGATGTGCGGCGCCACCTCGTTGACGACCCGCTCGGCGGCAGGGTCGAGACAGACCTCACCCGCTGAGGGCAAGACGTTCAACCGACCGACGCTTCGGCCGGCATGCTGCAGCGAGATGACCACCGTGCCACCGCGGACCGGGGTCCAGCGGCCCGCCGAGGCGATCGTCCCGTAGCCGTCGAGCTCAACCGCAGCCGCTCCGACTCCGGTCCCGAGTCGGACATCTTCGAGGAACCGTTCGACCAACTCACACGGTGCGAACACGGTGGCAGCCTGTTCGACGACACCACGCACGATGTCGACAGCGTTGGCCCGATCCCCATAGACGAACCGCGCCACGAGCGCCGCGACCCGATCACGAAGTGGGAGGACCATCAGGGCCACGACCGCGGCGGCGAGCGGTCGAGCTGCTCCGCCGACCATCTCCGACCCTGCGGCGATCACTGCGCCGTAGACCAACGCCAACAGCCCGGCGAGCACCACGAAGCGCAAGGCCCGTTCGAACAGGCGCTCCACCCCCAGGAGATGCTGGCGCCGAATGACCGTGACAAGAACGAGGAGACCGAACGCGGAGGCAATCTGTGCGGCCCCCACCGACACCGCTGGTTCCACGAAGGCGAACAAGGGCACAACGACCACGGTCGCGGCCACCTGCGTCCAGACGACCCACCGCAAGGCCAACCGGTCGGCGCCGCGGCTTCTACGCCACTTCGCCAGCAGGACAGCAAGCGCAATCAACGCCGACGGAGCGATGAACAACGCCGTCCACGGACCTGGACCGAGTCCCAGCGAGAGCGGATTCCGGGCCGGAGCGAACACCGTGTCAGCCACATCGGGATCGGTGACCAGCTCCACACAGACTCCGATGGTCGCCATGGCGACCGCCATCCAGCCAATACGGTCAACGCCCGTCATCGTGAGCCGCCCCGTTGGGAGCGAAACCAGCATGTAGATACTGACCGGCATCTCGACCGGGAGGAGCATCATCGTCAGTGCCGCGGCAACCGTTGCGCCTGGAGCGTCGTGCCCGCCCACCAGCCCGTGGACTGCCCAGACGTAACTTGCCGCTGCGACTGCGTGGCTGAGGCTGGCAATGGCCGCGAGCCGAGACCACGCCAGGTCACGACGTTGCAGAAGCGAAAGGCTCGCCACCGCCCAGACGATGGCGCTGACTACCTGCACGGGCATGAACCAGTTGGTGGGCTCGGGCACCGGCGCATCGACCTGTAAGCCCCGATCGACGACCGCCAGCACCACGGCAACCACGAGCAACAGCGTGCCGACGGCGCAGGCCAGCAACGGCAAGACCTGCACACGCATGGGCCTCAGCCGCTGGCGAAAACCGAAACTCATCGGGCCAGCTTCGCGCACCAGACGGTCGAGATCACCCTCCACTACAGGCATCGAGTCCCAGACCGAGCGCCAATTCTCCTGTGCGTGCCCACGGATCATCGTCGGACTCAAAGAATCCGAGACCTTGCGCCTCAGCCGCATCCGTTGCGGAGCGTCCCTCAGCGATCATCGCCGCCACATCGTCCTTCAGGTCCGACGGCACCGGAGCGCTTCCACGTCATCAAGCTGACGATCCGATATGGACACGATCGCGTCCAACGCGGCCTGCAACTGGTCCGGGGTCGGCGAGTCATTGCCGAACACCGGGCCAGCGGCTTCGCCGATGTCCTGATTTCCCTGGGCACAAATGGCGTTCGCCTGTTCTCGGAACTCCGATGCAGTCAAACTCTCGTCCTCATCGCCACATCCGGCGAGGAGCAACATCCCGAGTGAGACGCCAACAATGGTCACTGATCTGAAGTATCTGTTCATGCCTCGAACACAACCACGCCCCCGTTCCCGGCCGACAGAGGTCAGATTCCCGACCACCCGGGAAATCGCCCTTGTTCCGCCCCGAGTCTCGTAGAGACCTTGCGGACGCAGCGCGGGTCACGCCGGCAACCACGTGCGCTTCTACCGATGCTTCAATCGAGTGCCCGACCATCGGGCTCCCGGAAGGAGCACTGCCATGAAGGGCTACGTCGCGAAGAAGGGCAACCGGTTCTACGCCGTCATCTACGAAGGACTCGACCCCATCACCGGCAACGAAAAGCGGACCTGGCATCCCGCCGGCCCGACAGGAAGGCTGCCGAGACCCTCGCCAGCAAGCTCGCCGCCGAAGTCGACGGCGCCAACGACACAACCCGGTCACTCACCTTCGGTGCTTTCCTCACCGGTCAGTGGCTCCCCGGCAAAGCGAACACCCTCGCCGAGTCGACCTGGCATGGCTACCGCCGCAAGATCGAACGCCACATCCTCCCCACGCTCGGCACCGTTCCGATCCGGCGTCTCAAGGTCACCGACCTCGAAGCTCTCTACGACACCAAACTCCGACCCACCGACCCCGACGTGAAGGAGCTCGCACCGAAGACGGTGCTCGAGATCCACCTCATCATCCGCGGCGCACTCACCGCGGCGGTGAAACGAGGCATCCTCACCCGCACCGTCGCCCACGCCCCGAGGCTCCGCTCGATCCCCAAACACGAAGCCCAGGCCTGGACTGCCGAGCAACTCAGCGTATTCCTGCAGGTGCCGGTCCAAAGCATTCGCGACTCACGCGAGGGTGTCGATCGGGTCCCGGGCCCCACCACGTTCCTCGAGGCGAGAGACGACCCCCTGGGTGGGGCCAATCCTCTCAGCCGACTCCCGCTGCGTTGCGGAACTACTTGCCACGCCTCCTGAGTGGATGACCGGTGCGAGCGATTTCGCCGAGAACGGTCGACCAGCAGGACGGACCGGCGCGTCGGACACCGACGTGACGAAAGGCCTGCTGATATGGTGTCCGACTGCGGACCACCGCTGTCGATTTCGAAGGAAGGTCTGAATGATGGCTGGCGACGACACCCGCTTCTGGAAGCGAAACCGGGTCGAAATGCGGGCCGCCGGGTTCAATCCCGACCGAACGGCGGGTCTCGATCTGGTGGTGACCGTGGCCAGCCCATTCACCAATGCGCATCGCTGCAACAACCGGGTGCGCCGCATCACGGATCTGACGGTCGAGGCTCTGTCACAGGTAAACGCTCAGGGCCTGATCGTCGGCACCCCGGCGGTGTCCGATGCCCTCACGCAGGGCACACCGAGCGCCGGATTCAGCCTGGTCTCTCGCGATCTCATCGCCGATTGCATCGAGCTCGGTCACCGAGCGCACCATGGGAACGCAATGATCGTCATCTCCGGTTGCGACAAAGTTGGGGCTGCGGCGCTGATGCCGTTGGCTCGGCTCAACGAGGTCGGTCTGGTCATCTACCCGGGCACCAGCTCACCCGGTTCAGTCGACGTCGAGCCGTGGTCGGCCAAGGGTAACAACCTGACCATCCTCGACTACGTCGAAGCACGAGCGTCCGAGCAAGCCGGACGTATCACTCGGGTCCAGCTGTCGGCGGTCGAGCAGGCGGTGATGCCCGGCAGCGGAACCTGTGGGGCGATGTTCACCGCCAACACCATGAGCGTGATCGCCGAAGCCATCGGCATGATGCTCCCGCGCGGCGCCTCGTATCCAGCCGATCTCGAAGCCGCCAGCGACATCCACGACGACGTCAAGGCACACGTGCAGGCGTCGGTCGACGCACTCGTTCGCCTGGCAAAAGCCGGCGTACGCCCCCGTGACATCATGACGATGGAGGCGTTCGAGAACGCCATCGTCACCGCCTACGCCATGGGCGGTTCCACGAACCTCTACCTCCACCTGTTGGCGATCGCTCGAGAAGCCGATGTGCCGCTCACCATCGAACACATCCAAGCGGTTGGCGAGCGAGTCCCGCTCATCGCCAACCTCCAGCCGCACGGGCCCTACGCAATGGTGTCGCTCCACCAACTCGGCGGAGTGCCGGTGGTGATGAAGGAACTGCTCACTGCCGGTCTGCTTCACGGCGATGTTCCCACCGTGACCGGAAGAACGCTCGCCGAGAATCTGGCCGATGTGCCTGCCCTCGCCGACCTTGGCGACCAACGCATCGTCGTTCCCATCGACGCCCCGCTCGCTCCTGCCAACAATCACATCAGCGTGCTCACCGGCAACCTCGCACCCGAGAGCTGTGTTTTGAAGCTGTCGGGCAAGACCCTCGAACGCGGCGAGTTCCGCGGCCCGGCCCGCGTGTTCGAAAGCGAGGCCGATGCCATGACTGCCATCAAGGCGGGCCGCATCGTCGCCGGCGACGTCGTCGTGGTCCGCAATGTCGGACCGGTCGGCGGTCCCGGCATGCCCGAAATGGTGGCGCTCACGATCCAGCTCCAGGGAAGGGGCCTCGGCACCGACGTCGCCCTGATCACCGACGGACGCTTCTCCGGCGTGTCCCATGGCATCATCATCGGGCACGTCTCGCCCGAAGCGGCCAGAGGCGGGCCGATTGCCGCCGTGCAAGACGGCGACGAGATCGTGATCAACCCCAGTCAACGACGCCTCGATCTGGGCCTTCCCGACGACGTCATCGCCAATCGCCTCGAGGCGTGGAAGCCCCCGGTGCCGACCGTTCGTCCTGGCTCTGTCCGAGACAAGTTCGCTCGCCTGGTGTCCTCCGCTCACTACGGGTGTGTCCAGTGATGGCCCCGTTCGCCCTCGCATCCAACGACTGACGATCGCTCAGACGGTCAACCGCCCGATTCCGTCGATGACGAGATCGGCGAACTCGTCGCAAGCAGCCGATGACCACAGCGTCCATCGATGGCGGAACGTCAACCGAAGGTGGTCACTGACGGTGACAGCGGTGCGACCTGGACGATGATCGCCCACTAGCGATCCTGACGGAATGCCGGCCCCGGTTCGCCGTCTTCGCCCACGCGACCGTGCGGGCGTGTCCGACTTCGGCCAGAGCGAACTCGGCCGGGCAGTCGATGGCGGCGAGCACGATCCCGAACTGCTCGGCAAACCGTGCGCCCAGGGTTTTCGCCGGCGCCAACGGCAACAGGATCGGCAACAACGTGGCCTCGTTGACGAACAGTGCGACGCCGGGTCGCCAGCCGAGATCGGTCGCATACCAGTCACCGAGCTGCCCGGTCGCCGACTGGGTGGCGTCGACCGCCGGCTGCTTGACCTTGGCCAACAGCTTCCGTGTCGCGTGGATGGTGAGCATCGCAGAGAGTCTCGCACCCTCCTTCTACAAGGCGTCGGCGACTTGATTTCGTTGTGCCGGTAACGATCCAGCAGAACAGGTCGCAAGCACGTGCAGCTGACGTCGACTGGATCCGAGCAAGAGGAACCGGGCCCAAACTCCCTACGGCGATGCGATGAAATGCGGGGCTGAACCTCAGGGACAGGAAACGACCGTGTAGCTGACCGCGTTGACAGCGGTGCAACCTGCGGGTGCGAATGCCAAGGCCAGGGTGAAGTCGCCGTTGGCGGTGGCGACGTTGTTGGTCCCGTACCCCGAAGCTGCCTGAGCAGTGTCGCCGGTTGCGGTCGTCGTGTTGAAATCCCCGCCTGTCGCAACCGCACTGACGGACGCGACGCCCGGATTTGAGCTGGTGCCGTTGGCAGTAGCGGTGTTGTAGTTCCCGTTGCCAGCCTGTGCGATTGCGCAGTCGGTCGGACTGGGGCCGGTGGCGATGGCGATGTTGGGGAGGGTTCCCGTAGTGGCTGTCGACGTGCAAGTCGCAGTGCCATTTTGCCGAATCTGGATGCCGTTGATGTGGATGCAAATGTCGGTCTCGTCGGCGTCGAGTCGCCCGTCGCCGTTGGAGTCGTCCTCGCAGGCATCACCCTTGGCGGAGCCGTACCGGTCGGACTGATCCGGGTTCACCACCAGCGAGCAGTTGTCTTGATTGTCGGGAACGCCGTCGGCGTCGGTGTCGACAAAGACAACGACGACGAGAACGGGGGAGCAGTCACTGTCGAACTTGTAGCCAGGCTCTCCCGGAACCGGGTCACCGGGAACGCGATCGCCGTGAGCGAAGTGGGCGGGACAGCGTTCTCTGAAATGTTGATCAACTGATATCTGCCATCACCAGTTGCGTGGCACACATCCTGTTTCGTGTTCTTTGCTCCAGCCGTGCCTGGGAACAGAAGGGTCGACATCAGCAGCGCAGCCGCCACGCCGACCAAGCGGTGTTCGTCCGAGCTCGAGCGTGTTGCCTCCAGTCGATCGTCCAGGGGCGTGAGACCCCTGGACGAGTGGATGAATGCGTTAGCGGGTCACAAGCGCTGGCGACGTCGACCGGGAGAGTCGGGGACTCGTCTTCGTCGGTTCGGTGGGGGCGACGCCAGCATTGTCGGGAGCCTTCTCCTTGAGTTCGACGGGTTGGCGGCGTGACTGCCAGCAATTCCAGGTGCCGTCCCCCTGGTTGTTGCAGGTCAGGTATTTGCCGTCTTTCGTCATGCAGGTGAAACTTCCGTCTTCGTCGGTGTAGACGATGGGGTTGGCGTCGGTTCCCTTGCACTGTGTGTAGAGGTCGTCGACCTGTCGTTCGCTCTTGGCTTTGGCACTTGCTGTTCCTGCGCCGAGGCCGAGGACCACGACGATGGCGACGAGAGCCGCAACGGCTCTGGTGGTGTGCTTGCTCATTTGAATGTTCCCTCCTATGGCCAGTCGGGTTGCTGGCAAGAGGAGCATCGCTGAAGGAGTCGAAACGCGAATCGGGGACATCCCCGGTGGCCGGCATCGCTACCGGGGGCTGCATCGAGACTCGACCGATCGAGACGTTGAACCCGTGCACGGACTCAACCAGTCGTGTCTGTTGGTACGGTTTTCTTGCGCTGCTCTGTTCAAATCCGGACGACCGGTTGCACCAGCGCATAGTGTTGCCGGAGACGGCGACACGAAAGCAGCATCCGATGGCGACACAGCAAGACCGGCGAGCGCTTCACGCGTACGTCAGCGACCAAGCCCATGACCAGTGGCACGACTTCGCTGCCGAGCAGGGTGTGAGCGTCAGTGCCGTCCTCGAAGCGCTCACCGCAAAGCTCGATGCGATCGAGTTGATCGCCGGCACGCTCGACGACGTGATCGTCAACGCCCGCGGGATCGACGCACAACGCCGTCGCCGCCGCACCAAGACCTGACCGCCAGCGACGACGGTCGTCGACGAGCGGTCGGAGCGGATCCCGGATAGCTGCGTCACATGCAGTCCGATCCGATTCATGTCCCCGCCACACTCGCCCGCCAACCCCACCCGGTCGTCGGGCGATCCCGACAGCATGAACTGCCGAAACCCGAGCGTGGTTGGTGGGACAACCGGCGGCATCAGGGCTACCTGCACTACCGGCTCGGAACCAAGACACTGTTCGGCCGGATGTGGCGGATCGCGCACGTGTTCTTCACCGAAGCGGAGCGCCGCGGGTTCACCGTGCAGTCAGCGCACTCCGGCAGGGGTCTTGCGGCTGGTCCTCGGTCATGGGTCGTCGGTTGGTGTGGTGTTGGCGAGCGATTCCGGGAAGCGGTGGAAGCTCGAGGACCGGCTCGACCACGCCTTCGCAAGGTTGGAGCTGGAGGCCGGCAAGGTCGAATCACGCGCCGCCGAATGGGCCGAGCGTGAACGCCTGGCAGCGCAAGCGCAGAAACGACAACTTGATCGTGCCGACGCTGAAGCCCTCGTCTTCCAGCGCCGTAGCCATCTGATGGATCTGGTCGCACGGCATCAGCAAGCGCAACAGATCACCGGGTCCGTGGGCCGGGTCGATGGCACCGACGCCTTCGTGTCGGTCATCGTCACCCACACAGACACCGAGGCCAATGACGCCGGCGCCGTGGTGACCGTCGAACTGGTCGACGGAGTGTTCCGCGGCGACTTCACCGATGCAGCCGGGTCGGTGCACGGGTTCGACACTGTCGAGGCGGCCGGCGACGCCGGCCTGTACGAGGTCGATGATGAAGACGCCGCCGCCGAGGGAGCGTGGGCGGCGTGGGTGGTCGACAACGACGGGAACGAGCGTGGCGCCTTCCTACGCAGCGGAACATTCCAGGCGACACCCCGCCTCTCATCCACCAACTTCAGGCTCTCACGGTTCTCCGTCACCAACGGGGTCATCCAAATGAACGGCATCGTCGCCCCCAACAACTGACCCCCCAAAGGCCAATCCTCACCGGTGGAGGTCCGCGGTGTTGACGGACACCGAGTCTGAGACGACCGTTGTCCTCTCAGGTCTGTGGGTCGCGAGAGTCATCGGTTCCTGTGGCGCTGCCACCGGCGGCAGAGTGAGCGTGCTTGCCGCGCTGGCGGCAGGCCCAATCCCTGAGTGGTGATTGACAGCGTGCATGTCCATAGAGCCCTTCCAAAGCGGGTCGTCCTCGACACGAACGTCCTCTGGATGCGCACGGCTCCCGTACGCAGTTCGCGGAGACAAGGACCGCTGTGTTTGAGTAGCTGACTCTCGTCCCCGGGGCATCGGTGATCAAACGTGAACCTAGACTTGGGCAGTGGCGGAGAACGCAGACGTTGAATACAAGACGGTGGTTGATCTCGGCGACCAACGCTCAAAGCTGATGTTGGTTCGAGAGATTGTTGCGATGGCAAACTCCGGCGGAGGAACGATCAAGATCGGATTCGCAGACGACGGTACGAGGATCGGCCTGGACGAGGAACTGGCTGCCAAATTCGACTCCTCTGTCGTGGGTGACCTGTTGGACCGATTCATCTCACCTGACCGAATCGAAGTCGGAGTCGAACTGGTCCGAGCGGCTGGGTCACTACCAACGGTCGTTCTCGACATCCCTGCGTTTGCAGAGCCTCCGCTGGTGCTCAGCAAGGTGGGCAACGTGCGGAGCGGTAAGAAGCACGACACGGTTTTCCCGCAGAACGCCGTGTACGTCCGACGAAACACCAAGGCCGAGCCCGCTCGTCAAGCGGACTACCGGGCATGGTCTCGGGACGCCGCAAGACGTGAGCGGGAGTCGATTCTGGCGAATCTGACCCTCGTCATGAATGCGCCCGCAGAGACGAAAGTCCAGCTCGTTGACGACTCCGGTCCTCACGATCCGCCGTCGATGCTTCTTTCGCAAGCAACGGACATCTTCGAACATCGGCCGGAGAAACTGCTCTCCGGCGCCGATCTCGGCTATCTCTGGCTGAATCGGGCAGCACTGAGTTTCGAACGGCCGGGAAGCGCGAGCCTTGTTATTCAAAGCGCACTGCGCAAACGGTCCACGCTCTACCCCTGGCTTTGGCTTCTCACACCTGATGAATCGCTGGTCGCTTCAATCCTGAACGAGACGCTCGAATTGAAGGACCGCGACAAGTCGGACGCAGCGAGGTCGATATTGAATGTCGCAGCGCTCTACTTAGACGAGTCGGGCTACCAGGAACTCAGGGCGAAGCTCGCTGACTCCGGCTACGCGCACATGACACAGGCGGCAGATCAATGGCCGACGCGAGTTGAAGCGCTGCCAGTAGTGAACGAGGAGATGTCGGCCAAGTCGGAGGTCGAATTGGTAGAGGCCGTTGACAACCTCGTGGCGACTTCAGGTGCCCGACCTCCCAAAACCATTGGTGACATCGGTCTTGCCCTTCTCCAGAAACGGCTCTAGGTCGTTAGGAGGGGGACCTCCACAGCCGAGACCGAGTGCTGCATGAGAATACTTATGGTTGAGTGGCTATTCGACACGGTGTGGGCGGGGTGCCGACCTTCGGGTCATGAGCACATTGCGACTACTTCGCTGACCTAGGGAAACACGAGAAATTGCTGGTCAACAGCCTGCGACGACGAGAGGTGTTCCCCGCTGCTGCCCCCTGTTTCCCGCCGGTCCGTGAGTTTTCTGTGAGCCTTTCGAGATCTCGTCAAGCGACCTGGATGGCGTCGGTGAGCATTTCGGGGGCCTCGTGTCAGCAACGACGCCACCAGATACCGATCCAGCACCTTCGCGACCCGGACGAGGGTGTCGATCCGGTTCCGTGTCCCACCCTGTTTCTCGAGAAGCGAGATCACCAACTGGGTCGTCCCCATCCGTTCGAGAAGCTCCCGCTGCGACCGGCTGGACACCCTTCCGACGGACCGGATTGGATGACTTGGGTCCTCAGCCGAGGCTCCCCGGCTCCGAACCGGCTGCACCCAATCCGGCGTTCCTCGCTCTGAGCGCGATGTCGGTTCGATCAGTGGCATGCAGTTTCGACAGGATGTTCGAGACATGGTTCGCCACCGTGCGGGGGCTGAGATACAACGCTTGCGCGATCACGGGGTTCGTCTCACCACGCGCGACCCGGTCCAGGACTTCTCGTTCGCGTTCGGTCAGCTCGGGGAACACCGGCTGCGTCTCGGCAGGTGTCGGTCGGAGGAAGAGATCGAGAACGCGCTCGGCGACCCCGGGGCCGAAGATGGCTTCACCGTTGGCGACGCCGATGATCGCTCGACGGAGCTCATCGGGGTCGGCGCCTTTGAGAACAAACCCTCGGGCTCCAGCTCGCATCGCGGCAAACACGCTGGCGTCGTCGTCCAGCATCGACACCACCAGCACCGCGGCACCGGGGCGGGTGGCGCTGAGAGCCCGGGTAGCGGTGATGCCGTCGGTGCCGGGCATATGCAGATCCATCAGGACGACATCGGCTCGGGCCTCGCTCACCACCACGAGGGCTTCGTCGCCGTCCGCGGCCTCTCCCACCAGTTCCATACCGTCGATGGACGCGATGAGGGCTCGGACACCCTCGCGGATCAGTGCGTGATCGTCGACGACGACGACACGAATGGGCTGCGACAGTGTCATGGTGTCCTTGCCTCGAGCGGGACGTGCAGCCTCACGATGGTGCCTCCAGCAGCGCAGTTCCCGACATGTATCGTGCCGCCGAGTTCGGTGACTCGTGCTTCCATCGACCGCAAACCGACTCCCGGCAGGGCCTCAGCGGCGATGCCGTGTCCGTCGTCGATGACATCGGCATCGAGACCCTCACCGTTGCACACGACACGGACGACGCACCTAGTGGCGTCGGCATGGCGCACCACGTTCGTGACGGCCTCGGCGATGATCCGATACAAGGCTTCCTCGACGGCGGCCGGAAGAACGG
This sequence comes from uncultured Acidimicrobiales bacterium, assembly GCA_963698395.1. Taxonomy (GTDB): domain Bacteria; phylum Actinomycetota; class Acidimicrobiia; order Acidimicrobiales; family SZUA-35; genus JBBQUN01. Next base: position 46,812 of record CAVOQQ010000001.1, on the reverse strand, counting down.
GGCAATTCATCGACCTCGATGCCGACCGACACGCCCGACGCACGAGTGAGTTGGTTCACCTCATCACGGATGGCTGCGCCGAGCCCGAGGGAAGCAACGGCTGGTTCACCGAGCGAGTACACCAGTCGGCGCACGTCGCCAACGGTGCCCTGCAGTGTTTCGCGTGCGCTGCCGACCAGTTCATCGGCAGTCTCGACCGCGTCGGCAGCAAGGTAGTTGCGGGCCGCGTCGAGCTTGAGCGTGACCGCAGTCAATTGCGGACCGAGCCCGTCGTGAAGATCACGCTGGATCCGTCGGCGCTCGTCCTCACGCGCCACGACCAGATGCTCGCGAGCCCCAACGCAGACGCTCGACGAGATCCCGTGCCGCGACTGCGGCACCAACCTGCTGGCCCAACGTTTCGAGCAGGTTGGCTTCGCCGGCCGTGAGCGCCCCTTCCCCGCGACGATGGCCGACCGACAACACGCCGACCCGACGACCCTGATGAACCAACTCGACAGTGAACGGCACGTCGTCGCTCTGGGGAGTGCCGCCGGCGACGAGCGTGACACCCGCGGCGTCGTCTATCACCGCATAAGGAATGCGCAGCTGCACGGTCAGCGCCGTGACGATCGCTCGAAGACCATCGGCAGGATCGGCCGCGGCAGCGAGCCGTCGGCCGAGGTCAGCGACGACCAGGTAAGGGTCGTCTCGGCGCCCGTACAGCCAGCGGTTCACCGCTCGCTGCACCCACGCCGACGCAGGGCCGAAAATCCCAATGGCTACCGCTGCAGCCACGGTGGAAGGGATCGGGCCGTCGCTGCTGACCAGGGTGGACAGCAATGCCACGATCAAGGCGTAGCTGCCGAGGCCCACGACGAGGAACGAGGCCGCCAACACCGAGCGGCGCACAACCACATCGAGTTCAAAGGCACGCCACTGCAAGATGGCGACCACGAACAGCACCTGCATCATCAGCGTGCTCGCCACCGCAACAACAGGACCCACCGATCCCGGAAGAGCGAACACCGCAACCGGTGTGACCAGCCCAGCCAACTGGATCAGGGTTACCCACCGAAACTGCCGACGGCGCAACCCAATCGAACGTCGCCACGCGACCGCTGTCACCACGAGAGGCGACAGACCCACCAGGAAACCCAACACGAGAAGCGAGGCCGAGATCGCACCTGCGATCACCGACAAGCTGTCGATCCCAATTGGATTCATGAGACCCGGCAGCGCACCGTCGGGCTTGTTCGGTGTCGTGACGATCGCACCCGGTGCGATCGCCGACCACACCATCGAAAGACCCAGCACCGCAGTCACCAACCACGCGAGACCCCGGCGCCAGCGATCCGCGAACCGGCCATCGGGGAACGCCAACACCGCAATCGAGATCAGCGCCGCATGGGGCTGCCACATCCACGAGAAGATCCACAATCCCCAGTCGACGCCCGCCCAGCCCTCCACCGCCGCCGCTCCGGCATAGGCGGCACCCAGGCCTGCGATCGCAACCGACGCGCCCGCGGACAGGAACAGCCACCCCAGCACCAGGCCCGGGCGACGGCGAACCAGCCACCACCCCGACACCAGGAACCCAGGCGCGAAGCACGCCACCAGCCACTCACCGAGATCGCCATCGAGAGATCCCTGTTGGAGCACCGCGACGAAGGCAACGGTTGCCACCAGACAACCGACGCTGACGACGACGAGCACTGCATCGACACGAAATTTCAGAAGAAGGCGAGAAGGAATGGGTGCAGTCTCCACCCGCACGCCGTCGCTGTCACGAGCTTCGTCTCACGACGGTTCCGTGAGCATCTCACGACCAAACAGTGATCGCCGCCCCGTGACCCGATGACCTCGCCCATGGCCTACTCGGATGGTCCACCTCCCCGATCAGAAGGAACTTCGCCATGAACCTCATTGCCATCGTCATCCTGGCCCCCACCCTCGGATGGTTCGTACCCAACCGACGCCACCTCTACATCGCCCTCGCCGCGGTCTGGCTGCTCATCATGCCGTTCCAGACCCACAACGTCCTGCTGGGCGAACAAGCCGACGAGCCGCTCGCGAACACGCTCGCCTACTTCGCCGTGAACTACACGATCCTCGCCGCCGGCATCGGCATCGCAACCCTCGTCCACCGCCGTCGCCACACCGCACGGATCGTTCCGGCAGAAGCCGCGGCAACGGTTCACTGAGACCTCCGCCAGCTACCCACTCTCGGTTCTCGAGCAACCGGGTGCGCTACGGCTGGCAGTCGACACCCACTCGGGCGGCCCTGCGGTCTGGAATCCCCGATACGTTCCGAATTCCGCAGCTTCTCGTCGGGCACCCAACCCGAAGGTCGCTCCATCGGCGGCTTGATCACAGGGATTCCCGCCCAAATTTGTGAGCTGGTGTGAGATCTGCGTGAGAGCCCGGTACGCGAAAGAGGGCTGTACCGAAATACAGCCCCCTGAACAGGGTAAATGGCGGCAGGGGTGGATTTGAAGCCACGACCTCCGGGTTATGAGCACATTGGGACTCGTCGGATGACCTGGGGAAACACGCGCAATCGCAGGTCAACGGCCTAGGACGACGGCCAGTGTTCTCCGCTGCTCCCCACTGCTTACGCCTGTCCCGTGAGCTTTCTGTGAGCTCTTCGCCGGCATCTCAACGGGCTTGAGATGACGCGCATGTTCGACGCTAGACGCACGCGATCGCGATCATCACTGGTCGGCTGCATCTCGCGTCAGCGCCACGGCCAGGCTCACGACCGCAAGCCCGGCGGTGACGGACCAGATCATGGTTGCCCGGGGCCAGTTCTCGTGCGGCCAGATCGGGAACAGGGGCGCGTGTTCGCTCCAGGGCTTCGCCAGCGCGATCGCCACGACTGCGGGACAGATGAACATGGCGATCCGCTGCCCGGGTTCGGATTGGCTGCGGGTTCGCTGCCACGTCGCGGCGGCAAACCCGGCTGCGGCAGCGCTGGTTCCTTGCAGGATGAGGACGCCGAGGTGATCGGGGAGCCGGTCGCGAACGGCGAGATGTGCTCGCGATCCACGCTGACGACGAGCAGAAGTGCCGCTGGTGTTCGGGCGACGGTGCGCCACCACAGCGGGCGGGGCGCGACGTCGACGATTGCCGAGCAGCGCTCGTCGACCGACCACGCCGACACGCCGCCGAGCAGCCCGATCGCCGCGCCGTGCAGCGGCCACATCGCCGCCGGCCAGCGAGCGACGATCAGCAGGAGCCCGATCAACGAACCGCAGCGTTCGTCGCCAACAGGCCCCACGGTGTCGCCGGTACGGCTGTAGCGGGCGATGACGCGGATCGCATCGCTGGGCTCACCCACGTCAGCTGATCCCGTCACCGGGGAGCGGGTTGATGATCGTGTCCGCGCGTGCCGGTCCACATCGCCAGCAGACAGGTGATCACGGCAGCGATCCGCGAGCGACAGCCAGTGCCGTCCTGTTGCGAGGCGATCGCCAGGTGCGATCCCGCCGGAGTCGCCGCCAGCGCAGCGATGGCACACAGCATCAGCAGGTACACCGACCCACCAGTATGGCGATCCGGTCAGGACCATCGAGCGTTGCGGGTCGCCGTCGATGCCGAACGGCCCGCCCCAGTAGGTCCACGGCATGACCACGCGGATTCGGCGTAGTGGTTCGAACAGGCCTTGGAACACGATGACCAGTGCGACGAGCCCGACCGAGATGAGGATCGGCGCCGCATCGTCGCTCGGTCATCCTGGCGATGAGGACGCCGAGGATCGGCCCGCCGAGACAGCTCACCGCACCGAGCGCGAACCAGACCGCCAGCCACCCATCCGTCCGACATCAAGCGCCGCGTACCCGCTCGCAGGTGGAGGATCGGTCAGGTAGCGCACGTAGCTGACCGCGACGAAGACCAGCCCGACGGTGAACGGCACCAGACAGGCGGCGAGGTGGGCGAGAGTGCGGGTAGCCATCGGCACCGGTGTCGAACCAGCCGCGTCGGCGCACCGGTCCGATGCCCAGACCCGCTGCGCGCTCGAGCGTGATTCCGATCAGTCCGATCAGTGCTGCCGGAGCGATCATCGACAGCTCGTCGACCGGCTCTGCCGGATCGAGGTACGGCAGGAGGACGGCCAGTGTCAGCGCCTGCCCCGAGTACGAACGCCGGACGGCCGTGCGTATCGGATCATCTCCATCCGAACGAGCAGCAGCCATGCGAGCGGTCGCCGATGACCGATCGATCGTCGCTCGACATCAGCCGGCGGTCGCCGTGGTCATGCTGCCACCCTCTGCGTTTGCGGTCGGGCCGACGAGGAGGAGATAGGCGTCCTCGACGGTGGGGTCGGCAGGGTCGTGCGGTCGGCGGCGGATCGCCGCCGACCGATCTGACCCGCCGGTTGGGGTCTCGCCACGTGGCGATCGCGTTCGGAACCGGAGCGTCGTCGACCCACACGCGCCCGCGGGCCGAGTCGATGAACGAAGGCACGTCACCGGCGAACGCGACCCTGCCGTGGTCGAGCACGAGTACGTGGTCGCACACGGCGCCGACGTCTTCGGTCTGGTGGGTGGCGAGCAGCACGGTGCCGTGGCGGCCGCGTTCGGACAGCGTCGCCCGGAACACGGCTCGTTGCTCGGGATCGAGGCCGGTCGTCGGTTCGTCGAGGATCAGCAGGTCCGGTTCGCCGATCAGCGCCTGGGCGAACGCCAATCGGCGGCGCTGGCCACCCGAGAGCTTGCGGATCTTGATCGTCGGCCGGTCGGCCAGTTGTACGGCGTCGAAGCACGCGACGGATCTCGTGGTGTCGTGCTGTCTTGTCGTTCCACTCCTTGAGCACCGCGATGTATTCGAGGAACCCGAACGCCGTCATCCCCGACGGGAACTCGACCTCCTGGGGCAGGAAGCCGAGCCGGCGACGAATCTCGGTCCGCTCGGCGAGCGGTCCCGTTCAGCACGATGGCCGAGTACCTCGACGCATCCCGCGTCGGGTGCCGCCGCGGTCGACAAGCAGCGACAGCAGTGTTGTCTTGCCGGCGCCGTTCGGCCCGAGCAGCGCAGTGATGCCGGTGCCGATCTGCAACGTGACGTCGTCGAGCGCGACGGCATCGCGATACCGGCGGGTGACGTGCTCGAGTTGGATGGTGACGTTCATCGGATGGGCCTTTCTTCGGATCAGAGAGCGGGGACTGCGGAAGACGACGCAGTCGGCGAGTCGAACACGGCACCAGCCGCCAGCGGCGATGAGCGAGCGATGCGAACTGCGTCGCCGGCGTGGACACCGCGTCAGGAACGTGTCGTATGTGCCAGGTGGCGACGAGCCCGAGCCAGACTGGCCGACATCGCCACCGCCGGCCTGACCGGGTCGGTCCAGGTGGCCGCGACGAGCACGATCGTCGTGCACGCAGCGCTCGGCAGCAGCCACGCGACCGCCATCCACGCGAGCTCCCGGGATGATCGACCCGAGTGCGATCGCGGTCGGTACGGCGGTGGCGACGTGCAGTACGCCGGTTCGCCACAACAGCAGCCGTGCCGGCGAGTACGGCGATGTGATCTCGAGCGCCGCAGTCGTGCTGGTCGGAGTGAGGCGGTAGGTCGCAGCCACTCCCAGCGCCGGCAGCAGCGGCGCGAGCAGCACGAACCCGAGCCGCGCCGAGTCGTGCACGCCGAGCGCCGCCGCGAAAGCTGCCAGCGCGAGCATCAGCGTGGTCGCGATCGTCCACTGCAGGCACTGCCTGCCGATCTGACGCGACCATCACCGTGTCCGCGCTCGGCGACACCGATCGCGACGGAGCCACCGCGTCGATACGGACCGCCGAGCGCAGCTCGACCACGCGTCTGCACTGCGATCCCACAGCCGCTCGAACGACAACGTGCCGACCGCACCGCCGGTGAGGCGAGCCAGGTCAGCCCGGCATGTCCCGCAACCCATGACGTGGGCCTCGACCGATGCTCGCTGGAGCAGCCTCGAGCTCCCGAGCGGCGTACGCCACGTAGCGCGCGTTCGTCGACGTGCCATGAGCTCATCGCAGATCTCCCAACTCGAACGACAGTCGTGCCGAGCGACGTCGCGCAACTCGGCCTTCGCCTTGCGGATCCGCCCCTTCACCGTGCCCTCGGGGAGACCGAGCATGTCGCCCCGCCTCCCGAGCGGTCAGACCGTCGAAGACCATCGCCTGCACCACCTCCAGCAGCTCCGGGGACAACCTGGCACAGCGCTTCACCGACGTCACCGAACCCGACCTGCTCCACCGGCCGCCGACCTTGTCCCGAGCGCGCTTGACGTCACCTTTGTCGGCGAACTCGTCCGGGCCGGCAAATCACCGGGCCGACAGTCGACCTCTGCCAGACGCCATGAGCTGGCCGCACGACACCGACATGCCGCCGATCGAGCGTCGCAATCGTGTTCTGCTTCCGGCACTCAGCCAACTACGACCGCCCCCTTGTTCCCGTTCAGGTCAAACACTTCGTCGGTTGCCGAGTGGCTGGTTGTTCGTCCTGTGTCGCGATCATCTCGTGGCCTGGGTCTGCGGCACTGGCGAGATCGGACTGGAGCGGGCCGTGCTTCGGGCACCTCGTTCAGGAATTGCGTCGGTGTCTCGAATGAATCCTGCCCACACGTTTGCCGTGGAGCACCGAAAGCAGGAAGCACTCCCGGGTGCAGAGTTGGATCAGTCCTGGGGGGTCCAGGTGGTGTTCGGGTCGAGGGGCCAGCGTGGTCCGTCAGCCCGTTCGTGCTCGAAGTTCTCCACTCGCAACGTGGTGAGGCCGGGGCTGTCGGCGGTGAGGATCTCGGTCGCCAGATCCGTGAAACCCGCCCGGAAGTGCTGGCTGCTCTTGAGGACGACCAGGTCGTATGTGGTGACATCGATCCCGTGGAGAGCGAACACCTCACGATCAAAGACCTGTGAACGGGCCGAACCGACGAGCACATCGATCCCGCCTCGGCCGCCGACCTGGAGCCGCGCCATCGGGCCGTAGCTGGCCCGCATTCCGGCGAGCATCGGCGACGTGTGGACGAACTGACCGTCGGACAACGTCTTCACATAGACCGACAGCTCGAGCGGCGCTCCGTGCAGCTCATCATGCTTGCCGCCGAGCCTCACGTCGATGACCGAACCGGGGCCAGCGGCGTGGGCTTGCGCCGCGACCTCGGGGTCGTAGATGAAACCGAAGCATGCCCGTTCGACCTCGGCTTCGAGCAACGCCCGCAACACGTGGGTCGCATCACAGGGAGAGCCGCCACCGGGGTTGTCGGCGGTGTCGTTGACCACGACCGGACCGCCGCGTTCCGCAGCAATCGAGATGGCCTGTCGAAGCGCCACCTCCGGCGTGAGGCTCTCGTTTCGGAAGTCTTCGCGCCGATCCCACACCTCGGCTGCCAGCGCCTGTGCATGGCGGCGAGCCAGAGCACGATCGTTGTTGGATGTGACGACGATCGACGCTCCGGCCTGGGGGATGTCGGTGTAAGGGAAACCATGGAAGAACGCGGCCCGGATCATGCCTGGCTCGTCTCCGATGTCGAGGCAACGGCGGCGAAAGTCCGCCGCCGGAGAGGCATCGGTGGTCGACGTCGGCAAGAGCAGCGGGAGTCGCTCGACGTGGGTCGTCGGCTGCCATTCACCCGACACGATCCGCACCGCCGCCTCGACAGCTTCGACCCCGCGTTCATACATGTCAACGTGGGGGTAGTCATACACACCGAGCATCAGGTCGTAGACCTCGTTCATCTCCTCGGTGATGCTTCCGTGCAGATCAAGGGTGGTCAGCAAGGGAATCTCAGGACCGATGACCGCTCTGATCGCCGCCCCGAGGTCAGCCTCCAGATCGTCGATCCCATCGACGATCCCGGCCCCGTGCGTCTCGATCACCACCGCATCGACCGGGAGTGCATCGCGGATCCCCTCGACGAGTTCATCCGCCAACTTGCGGTAAACCCCGGCCTTGATCGTCCCCGACGGTTGTGCGAACGCATGCAGCACCGGCACCAGATCGTGCCCACCTTCGCGGCCAGCGTCGATGATGCCACCGGTGAACGTACGCGTACCCCCGTAGCTCAGAACACCATCGCCGCGGCGCACATCGAAAGCGTCGAGTTCGGTCATCCCGAACGACTCAACCGCATAGGTGTTGGTTTCGTGAAGGATGCCACCGATCGCTATTCGCATCCGGGGACGGTAGCTCACCATCGAGTGCGGTTTCGATTCCGGACACGCCGGAAAGCGGCGCGAGCCGCGCCTCGGACCGTTGGTCGACGTGTCCCGGGCTAACCTCGCTGGCATGTCACAAACCGTGGATGCAGTGATCATTGGGGGCGGCATTGCCGGAGTCTCTGTCGGGTATGAACTGTGCCAGCGTGGTCTGTCGGTTCAGCTCCTCGAGGCCGAGCAAGCTCTCGCTCACCACTCAACGGGCCGCTCAGCCGCGCAATACCTGGAAACCTACGGCAACGAGTCGGTGCGTCGTCTGACGATCGCAGGGAGGCCCTTTTCGAGAACCCGCCACCCGAGCTGGTCGATGGCCCGCTCTGGCACAACCGACCACTCATGCACGCCTGCTCGCCGAAACACGTCGACCGCGTCCGCTCCCTCGCGGAGGAGTACAAGACACTCGTTCCCACCACCGAATTCATCAGCCCCGCCGAAGCGATCGCCCTCATGCCGGTACTGAGGCCCGAAGCCGTCGGCGGTGCGCTCCTCGAACCCGACGCCATGGAACTCGACGTCGCAGCAATCCACCAGGCGTTCGTCCGAGGGATGCGCCGGGAACAGGCCGAGATCCACTCGAATGCACGCGTCACTGAGATCACTCCCTCAGGCGATGGTTGGACCGTGACCACACCATCGGGCACGATCTCCACCCCGCTGGTCGTCAACGCAGCCGGAGCCTGGTGCGACCAGATCGCGCAGCTCGCGTCCATTCAACCGCTCGGCCTGCTTCCCCTCCGGCGCACCGTCGCGGTTGCATCGCTTCCCGCGGGGATCAGCGACGCCGGTTCGTGGCCGCTCGTCGCGTTCGAAGCCGAAGAAGGCGGGATGGCCGGCTACTGCAAACCGGAGCCGGGCGGGCTCCTCATCTCCCCGGCAGACGAAACACTGTCGCTGCCCTGTGACGCCCGCCCCGACGAGATCGACGTTGCCCGCGCCATCGATGTGATCGGCCAATGGACAACGCTCGAGCTGCGTCACGTTCGCACGACATGGGCCGGCCTGCGCACCTTCGCGGCCGATCGAAGCCTCGTCGCCGGATTCGACACTGCTGCGCCGGGATTCTTCTGGCTCGCCGGACAGGGCGGCTACGGCATCCAGACCGCGCCCGGGCTCGCCCGAGCCGCGGCGGGACTCATGCTCGACGGCGAACTACCACACGACCTTCTCGCAGCAGGACTCACCCAAGCCGAGCTGGCACCGAACCGTCCTGGGATCAGTGGAGCACTCGCTGCGGGGTAGAGCCCCGCAGCGAGCTCAGAGCCGCAGTCTCAGAGCGGGAATTCCGCCATCGGTGGGAACACCGCTTCGGCCGTGTACGGATTGGCGTCAGCCACATCCTCGTTCAGTTCGACGCCGAGGCCTGGCGCATCTGGAACGGTGACAAATCCATCTTCCCACTGGATCGGTGTGGTGAGGAGGTCGTTGAAGAACCCGTCGAACGTCTCGATGCTCTCGAGGATGAGGAAATTCGGGAGCGATGCGGACAGCTGGATGTTCGCGGCGGCCTCGATTGGTCCGGCATAGAGATGCGGCGCGAATTGGGCGTCGTGCGCCTCGGCCATGGCGGCGATCTTCTTTCCTTCGAAGATGCCGCCGACTCGGCCGAGTGCCGGTTGAAGGATTTGGATGGCTTGGGCCTCCAATGCCTGCGAGAACTCGTAGCAGCTGACCAGTCGTTCGCCGCCGGAGATGGGAATGCTGGTCGAGTTGGCGACGCGTGCCATTTCCTTGCTGTTGGTGGGTTGCACGGGTTCTTCGAACCACAGCGGATCGTATTTCGCCAGCTGGTTGGCGAGCCGAATCGCGCTGGACGTGGTCATTTGACCGTGGGTCTTGATCATCAGATCGCACGTACTGCCGGCCACTTCGCGCAGGCTCTTCGTCAGCTGTTCCGCCTCATGCAGTGCTTCGAGGGAGAGCTGGCGTGGATCGAATGATCCCATGGGCATGACCGGGTCATAGCCAACGGCAGTGAAGCCCATGTCCATGTACTCCTGCAACCGGTCGGGCGCTGCCGCCGGGTCGCCGTGGAACTCCTTGGCTCGTACCCCATCGGGGTCCACCGCCGGACAGAGGTAGGTGTAGGAGCGCAAACGCTCGTGCACCTTGCCTCCCATGAGGTCATAGATCGGCTGCTCGAGCGTCTTGCCAACGATGTCCCAACATGCCATCTCGAGCCCCGAGATGACCCCACCAACGCTGATGTCGGGCCGCTGGTTGAAGGCCGATGAATACATCACCCTCCAGATCTTTTCGCTATCGCAGGCACACCGGCCAACCACATGGCGTGCGGCAACGTCCTCGATCATCTGACGCACGACGCGAGGGGCAAATGGCACGCCGTAGACCGCGCCGTAGCCCGAGATTTCGTTGTCTGCTGTCAGCTTGACGAAGATCCAGTAGCTGCCACCTTTGTGAGGTGGCGGGGTCGCAATCAGAGGTTCGCCAGATCGGCTCGTGTCGGTACGTGTTGTGAAAGCAGCGCTCGAAGGGTTTCTCGCTGCCGGGCGGGCGGCCAAGCATCCGGTTGCACGGTGGCGTACAGGCCGATCCCATCAACCGCAGCGATAGCGATCCCCGCCACCATGCGCCGCTCCGCTTCGCTTCCGCTCAGGCGAGCCATCACGATGGTCTCGAGTTGTTCGTAGTGCCGCTCGTACATGGACTGGAGCGTGGGGGACGTGACGGCCTCGCCACAGTACGCAACCCATGCTCTCCAGTCGTTCTGGTTGGTCATGGTGCACGGGAGAATCTCGAGACAGTCTTCGAGACTCAGCGGCTCCGATACCGGCTCGAGCTGGAGGAAGATTCGGGCGAAGACTCGCTCGATTGCCGCGCAGAGCAGCGACTCCTTGTCACGGAAGTAGTGCCCGCATGCGCCCGTGCTGAAGCCAGCAGCATCGGCGATATCCCGCAGTTTCGCATCCCTGAACCCACGCTCTGCGATGACGCCAACGGCGGCGTCGGCGATTGCCTCTCGGCGCTTCTCATGATGGACTATTTTCGGCACACGGTGATGTTAACAGGGCTCGGGCCGACGCATCAGGGACGAAGATGTGGCGATCACGCCGCCCGAATTTGATGGTCCTGTTTTTTTCGCACCATGATCTCAAGACAGTCCGCGAGCGATGGAGATCTCCCATGACCAGTGCACTCACGATCAAACCGCTCGCCGACTCGACATTCGGCGCAGTCGTCGAGAACCTCGATGTCGAGACGGTCGTCGGACCGAACGCTTCGCCTGAGATTTGGGACGAGCTGTACGCAGCATGGATCGAGTACGCGCTGCTCATCCTGCCCGAGGTGTTTCTCACGCGGGAGCAGCAGGTCGCTCTGGCCAAACGGTTCGGATCGATCGAGTTGCTCGGCGGCCAAGAAATCGTCGCGTTGAGCAACGTCACCCCAAGCGGCGCTCTCCGCGGGGAGGACGACGTGATGAAGGTGCTGCGCGGCAACATGGACTGGCATGTGGACAGCACCTATATGCCGCTGCAGTCGAAAGGGGCGGTCTTCTCGGCCGAGATCGTACCGGCCGAAGGTGGGGGCACCGGGTTTGCTGACATGCGGGCCGCCTACGCAGCCCTCGATGACGACACGAAATTGATGGTCGACGGCCTGTCTGCCCACCACTCGCTCCATCACAGCCAACGAGCCCACGGCCACGTTCACTCCGAGGACTCCGACTACGTCGGGTACGGCCTCGAGCACAGCGGCGCCCCGTTGCGTCCGCTGGTGAAACATCACCCAGTGACCGGCACGCCCTCACTGCTCATCGGGCGTCACGCCTACGGCATTCCCGGTCTTTCGGAGCAAGAGTCCGAGCGTCTCCTGGCCGAGCTCGTCGACCAGGCCTGCCAAGGCCCCCGGGTGTACGAGCACCAATGGCACAGCGGCGACGCCGTCATCTGGGACAATCGATGCCTCCTCCATCGCGCCCGGCCGTGGGACATGACCGAACCGAGAACGATGTGGCACGCCCGCATCGCAGGCGACAACGAGTCCGAATTCGCAGCGCTCGCCTCTGACACCGGGACAGCCGCATGAGCAACGACCACTACCAAAAGCTCCACGCCGATGCGCTCATCGTCGACGGGGTCTGCCCGCTTCTGTTCGATCACCGCTATCTGGATTGGTATCAAGAGGGCGGCGTCGACATCGTCACGCCGACCGTCGGCACCGTCGGTGCCCACGGCGCTGCTGGCCAATCGCTCAAAGCCGTGGGTCGTTGGTTGCAGCGGATCTCGAGCCGAGACGACCTGGTTCTGGTCGAGTCGGGAGATGACGCACGAGCGGCCAAGCTCGCCGGCGTCACCGGTGTGGTCTTCCACTTCCAAGGAGCGTCGCCCATCGAGGACGATCTCCGACACGTCGACGCGTTCAAGAAGCTCGGGGTCGGCATCATGCAGCTCTGCTACAACACCGAGAACAACGTCGGCTACGGCGCTGAAGTCGAGCACGACGACGGACTCAAATCGTTCGGCCGGGGCTTCGTTGCCCGCTGCAACGATGCTGGGGTGATCGTCGACTGCTCACACACCGGACATCGAACATCCATGGAAGCCATCGCGGCGTCGACGGCGCCGGTGATCTTGTCCCACTCGAACCCCCACGCCATTCACCAGACCACGAGCACGCGGAACGCCACGGATGAGCTGATCACTGCCATTGCCGAATCCGGCGGAATCATCGGCATCAATGGCTTCCCCGGTTTCGTGGTCACCGAGGGCCAGCCGACGATGGATCAGTTCCTCACCCATCTCGACCATCTCGTCGCCGTCGCCGGAATCGATCACGTCGGACTGGGGATCGACTACTACCTCGGGCAGGATCAAACGGTGCCCGAGGCCGAGGCGATGGCGACCTACCAGCGCCTGATCGCCGATGGTCATTGGCACGCAGCCGACTACCCGCCGCCGCCACACAAATACCCGATGGGCATCGAGACCCCGAAGTCGTTGCCGAACTTGACCAAGGCGCTGCTGGAACGGGGCTACAGCGACGACGACACCCGTAAGATTCTGGGCATGAACTGGGTCAGCGTGTACGACCGGTGCTGGGGGTAACAGACCATGACTGAGGAGTTTCCAATCACTGAACAGGACAGCACTGAACAGAACGGCCAAGCGGCCTTCGATACCGTCGTCGGCGAAGCCGCCGATCAGATCGCTCGATTGCATGTACCGGGGCTCGCTCTCGGTGTCATCCACGGAGCCAACTCCTATGCCGCCGGCATCGGCGTCACGAACACCAATTCGGGGGAGCCCGTCACCGCCGACACCACCTTTCCGATCTGCTCCATCACGAAGACCTTCACCGCGACACTGGCCATGCAGCTGTCCGAACAGGGCGACCTGGATCTGAACGATCGCATCATCGACATCCTGCCGTGGTTCAGAGTCAAGGACCGTGAGGCGACCTCCAAGGCGCGGGTCATCGACCTGTTCCACCATCACACCGGTTGGAGCGGTGACCACTGTTTCGATCCCGTTCCCCCCGGTGGATCGATCACCGAGAAGTGCATGCTCCAAGCGCACTACCTCGAGCAGGTCCTGCCCTTCGATCAGACCTGGATGTACAACAACACCAATCTCGCCTTCGCCGGCCATGTGCTGTCGGTCGTCGGCGGAAAACCGTACGAAACCCTCGTCGAAGAACGCATCCTGGCCCCGCTCGGCATGGATGCGTCCTGCTTCAACTACAGCGCCTCCCCTCCCGACGACCATTTCGCCTGGGGCCATCCACCGATCTACACCGACGACAAGATCGGCGAACTCCAGCCGATCTTCACGCCGTTCCCCCCGACGGCCGGGTCTGCCGGCGGAATCCAGTCCACGGTTCACGACATGTTGAAGTACGCCCGCTTTCAGCTGGACGGGAACGACTCGTCCGGGAACACGTTGCTGTCGAAGGAAGCGCTGGCCTTTGCCCACGCCCCGGCAGTCGACGCCCCGACCGGCGAGTTCACCGGACTGACCTGGTTCGTCCGCAAGTACGGCGAGGTCACCAGCCCTCACCACGGAGGGACCTACATCGGCTACCGCACCTGGCTGCAGCTGATCCCGGATCACGACTTTGCCGTCCTCATCTTCACCAACAGCGACCGTGGCGTCGAGGCCTACCATGCGATTGCCGACGCAACGGTCAGCGCCTTCACCACGCTCGAACGCCAAACCGCGGTCGCAACCGGCGTTGATCCGTCAGTGCTCGATCCCTTTGTCGGCGTCTTCACCGGCACGTTCCACGACTACGAAATCACCACGAATGGCGGCAGGTATCAGCTTGCCCAAACGTCCAAACTGACAAAGCCGGGAGCGGACCCTGCCCCCGCCAATGTGGCCAGCACATCCGAAGGGTGGATGATCGTCACCGAAGGGCCGAACAAGGGAGCCCTCGGTGAGTTGCTCGAAGATCCGTCCGGCAAACGCAACTACCTGCGAATCAACAACCGGATCTTCACTCGCGTTGCTGGAAACGACCAGAGCGGAGAGCACAGTCACTAGCCGGGCGCAACCGGCCTGTTCTTCATCGAGTTGCGACGCGTTTGCGAGCGGTGAGGTGCGCACTCGCCGCGTCACCTGGCCGCCGTCGGCACGAAAGCGTTCGCGACACGACCAGTTCCGCCACGAGCAAAGGCTCTTCTCTCGGCGATGAGTGCGCACCGTTGGCCATGGACTGGTCGACCGCACCTTGATCTGGGTTATCGCCAACTCAACTCTTGGGATTGACCGTCGCTCCCGCCTGAGAGCGTCTGAGCCAGCGGCGGCTACCAGCAGCATTCGAGCCAGGACCGATCACGGGTGGTCGTCGTCGAGTGGCGTGAGGATGTGTTTGCGTCGATGATCAAAGATGATTGCGGTCTGCTCATCGGCGACGTTCGGAGCGCTGGCGATCTGGCTGAGCACCATGTCGCCGAGACTCCTGACGTCTCGAGCGCTCACGTGTACGACAATGTCGAACGGTCCAGTGAGCAAGGTCACGGCGATGGTGGCGTCCATACTCCAGATCATCTCGATGAACTCTTCGACGGCGCCCGGGGTCTTCCGATCGAGGCGAACCGAGACGAGCGCTTCAACCGTCCTGCCGAGCGCCGCCATGTCGATGGCGGCGTGGTAGCCCGTGATCACGCCCTGCTGCTCGAGCGAACGGACGCGACCGAGCATTGTGGATGGCGACACCGAAGCTGCGGCGGCGAGAGCCACGTTCGGACGCCGCGCATCCGACTGCAGTTCACGGAGGATCCGGCGATCAATTGCGTCGATCTTCGGCATTTGTGCTCATTGCCTTTCGAATATTCGGCTCTGAAAGCAAGGACTGTACAACGCGACGGCCCTCAAGGACACTGGCAGAACTTCAAGGGGGAACGATGATCGATCACAAACCATTCGCCACAGCGGACCCGGCCAGATCCGATCTTCACGATCCGGTTAAGGGAGGCACCGACGAAATCGTCGGCTCGTATCGCCTCACTGATCGCTATCAGAGCGATCGTGGACGTGTGTTGCTGACGGGAACCCAGGCGCTTGCGCGGATCCCAATCGACCAGCTTCGTGCGGATCGGGCGGCGGGGCTGAACACGGCTGCGATGCTGTCGGGGTACCCGGGGTCGCCTCTCGGAGGGTTCGATCAGGAGGTCGCTCGGATGATCGGCCTCGTTCCGGATCTCACGATCGTCCATCGGCCGGCGGTGAATGAAGAGCTCGGCGCGACGACCGTGATGGGATCGCAGCTCGCTGCTGCCCGACCAGATGCCAAGTACGACGGCGTGGTGGGGATCTGGTACGGCAAGGCGCCAGGGCTCGATCGGGCTGGCGATGCGTTGCGTCACGGCGTGTTCGCCGGTTCCTCGAGCCGGGGCGGTGCGGTAGCGATTGTCGGCGACGATCCGGCGTGCAAGTCGTCGACGATGCCGTCGTCGTCGGACGCCTCGCTCGTCGATCTCCACATGCCGATCTTGTACCCGGGAACGGTCGCCGAATGCCTGGAACTCGGGCTCCATGCGGTGGCAATGTCAAGAATGACTGGGCTCTGGTCCGCGTTGAAGATCGTGACTCCGGTCGCCGACGGTTCAGCCACTGTCGACCTTCCTGGACTCGCCGATGGGTTGCCGGTGATGTCGACGATCGACGTCGATGGGAGACCATGGGTCAGGACGCCGTCGGCGAAGTTCCTCGGTGCGGCGCGGATGCTGGAGGTCGAACGCGAATTCCGTGAGATTCGACTGCCGCTCGCGATGCGGTACGGAATCGACAACGATCTCAACCGGATCACGGTGAGTCCGAGCCGCGCATGGATCGGGCTGGTCGCGACCGGCTTCACGTATCACGAGATGCTCGAGGCCCTGCGACGCCTCGGCCTCGAGAACGAAGCGCAGATCAAGTCGGCCGGAATCCGCCTCCTGCAGCTGCGAATGCCCGTACCGTTCGACGCAGACCTGGTCCGTGAATTCGCCTCAGGTCTCGACGAGATCGTCGTGGTGGAGGAGAAGAACCCGACCTTGGAATGGCTGATCAAGGATGCACTCTACGGTGGATCCGACCAGCCACGCGTCGTCGGGAAGACCCACGAGGACGGCCAAGTCCTCATGCGAGCGTGGGGGCAACTCGACGCCGACGCGATCGTCGACGGCCTCCGAGCTCGGCTGGAGCCTCGCCTTGTCGATCGGCTTCGTCCCGCAGAAGCGCAACCACGAAAGCGCGAACTCATCCCGCTCACGATTGAGCGAACACCATTCTTCTGTTCGGGATGCCCCCACAACTGGGGCACAAAGGTTCCCGACGGCGCACTCGTTGGTGCCGGCACCGGTTGCCACGGCATGACACTGCTCATGGACGAGGAACGAGTCGGAGAGACGATCGGGATCACTGCGATGGGTAACGAGGGCGCCCAGTGGATCGGGATGGACCCGTTCGTCTCTGAGAACCATCTGTTCCAGAACTATGGCGACGGCACCTTCTTCCACTCCGGCCAACTGGCTCTCCAATACTGCATCGGTGCGGGTGTCAACATCACGTTCAAGATCCTGTACAACGGCACCGTCGCGATGACCGGTGGTCAGGATTCCACGGCAGCGGTTGGTGTGCCGGAGCTGGCAACGATCCTGCTGTCCCAAGGTGTCGCTCGGGTTGCGGTGACGACCGAGGACCCCGAACGCTACCGACGGCTCGCGCTGCCGGCAGGGGTGAAGGTCCACGACCGCGATGACATCGTGGCCGTACAGGCTGCGCTTCGAGCGGTACCCGGTGTAACCGTGCTGATACACGACCAGTATTGCGCTGCCGAACTTCGCCGCTCCCGCAAGCGGAACCGGCTCGACACGCCGCCGAAACGGATCGTCATCAATCACCGAATCTGCGAGGGGTGTGGCGACTGCGGCGACGTCAGCAACTGTCTCTCGGTTCAACCGGTCCACACGCCGCTCGGCCGCAAGACATCCATCGATCAAGCGTCCTGCAATCTCGACTACAGCTGCGTCAAGGGGGATTGCCCGGCGTTCATGGTGGTCGAAGTACCGCTGACTCCTGAGGCGACAAGCGCTCGACCGACACACCCATCAGCAACGATTCCGGACCCCATCTGCCGTTTCGACACCGCCGAGACGGTGCGTATTCGAATGGCCGGAATCGGAGGCACCGGTGTCGTCACCGTCGCACAGATCCTCGCGACTGCCGCCATGCTCGACGGATGGGAGGTTCGGGGGCTCGATCAGACCGGGTTGAGTCAGAAGGCAGGCCCGGTGGTGAGCGATGTCATCCTCACCCGCATCAGCAGTGGTTGCTCGAACGTCATCGGCACCGGGCAAGCCGACCTCATCATCGGCTTCGATGCGCTGGTCGCGGCAAGTGACTCATCACTACTCGCCGCCCACCCCACCCGAACCGGAATCGTCGTGTCGACCAGCTCCACCCCGACCGGTCGCATGATCAGCCATCCCGAACTGGACTACCCCCAGAACGCAATATTCGAACGGCTCGACGCTGCATCAATCGATGGTGCCATGAGCCGGCTCGATGCGAGCGCGACCGCAGAACAACTCACAGGCAGCGCAGCACACGCGAACCTGTTGTTGCTCGGCGTCGCCTTCCAAACCGGCAACATACCGGTGTCTGCAGAGGCCATCAAGCATGCAATCGAGCTCAACGGAGTCGCGGTCAACGCCAACTTGACCGCCTTCGATGGTGGCCGCTGCTGGCAACACGACACGCTGGCCGGGCAGCTGCCGATCGTGCACGACACCACCAGCACCGTCGATTCCACGATGGTAGTGACGGTCCCCGAACTCCCGACGAAA
Source organism: uncultured Acidimicrobiales bacterium (assembly GCA_963698395.1). GTDB lineage: Bacteria > Actinomycetota > Acidimicrobiia > Acidimicrobiales > SZUA-35 > JBBQUN01. The sequence continues at coordinate 28,359 of CAVOQQ010000001.1, read as the reverse complement.
CTCACCTCTCGGCTTGCGCTCCTGACGACCAGTCCCGACCTCATGCCTACCCTGCAGATGCTCGCCGCCGACCTGCTCGACTACCAGGACGAGGGGTACGCCCAGGAGTTCCTCGACGCCGTCGAGGCCGCGGCCACTGCGGAAGGCGGTCTCGACCCGACATCGTCACGACTCACCGAGGCAGTCGCCAGAAACCTGCACAAACTGATGGCTTACAAAGACGAATACGAGGTCGCCCGGCTGATGCTGCTCCCCGAGGCGCACGTCGCGGCTGCGGACGTTGGCGGGCACGGGGCGAAGATCACGTGGCAGCTCCACCCACCCATGCTCAAAGCGCTCGGCCGGTCGAACAAGATGTCGTTTGGGCCACGCACGTCACCCCTATTCATCGCTCTGCGTGCAGGAAAGCGGGTGCGTGGAACCGGGCTCGATCCATTCGGCCGAACCAAGCTGCGTCGCCTGGAACGAGATTTGCCCCGAGAGTACCTCGACGCAATGGAACGCGTGTACCACGTGCTCGACCGCGATTCCTACGAACTTGGGGTCCATATCGCAGAGCTACCGGATCAGGTCCGCGGCTACGAGAGTCTGAAGCTGCATCGCATCGCCGAATTCCGTCAACAACTTGGCCAAGCCCTCGATGCCCTGCCCAGCAACGACGAGACAACCGACGTGAGCGTCACACCAGCGACGTGACAGCTGGCTCGTACACAACACACTGACGGAACTCGCTTGGATGCGAAGCGCCCTTACACAGCCTCATTTGGAGCAGACTCTGACGCTCCCCCGATTGATCCCGGTCCCAGTGACGCCGTCTAGAGCATTGCCTCGATCAGTCGCGGGCCCTTGTGCGCCAAGGCATCTTCCAGTACCACACTGAATTCTTCTGCGGTCGTGGCCTTTTGGGCGGGAACGCCCATGCCTTTGGCGATGGATACCCAGTCGAGCGCAGGATTGCGCAAATCGAGCATCGCTAGTGCCTTCGGTCCAGGGTTTTGGACCCCGACGCGCGCGAGCTCGATATTGAGGATCGCATAGCTGCCGTTGTTCAGCAGGATCACCGTCACATCGAGGTTCTCCCGCGCCATCGTCCACAAGGCTTGACAGGTATACATCCCGCCACCATCGGCCTGCAGCGCGATGACCTTGCGATCAGGGCACGCCACCGCAGCGCCCGTTGCAAGCGGCAATCCCATGCCGATCGAGCCGCCGGTAACCGTCAACCATTCGTGCTGATTGGCGCCCTCGGTAGCTTGGTAGATCGACAACCCGGATGTGGCACCTTCGTCGACAACAACAGCCTGATCCGGCATCGACGCCGCCAGAATGGCGCCGATCTTCCACGGCTTGAGCTTGCCCTCAGGTTCGGCGGGGATGGTCGGTTCCTGCACCAACGTGGGCTCTGCCGGAGCATCGAGCGCGTCGGCAACCGCCTTCAACGCGACTTCTGGTTCTTCTTCTTTCGAAGCAAGGCGGATGAGCGTTGCACCCTGGGGAGAGAGCCAGCTCGGCCTGCCGGGATAGGCAAAGAAGGAAACCGGAGGTTCACAGCCGCAGAAAACAATGGATTTGAAATCCTGCAAATACTCCTCTGCTTGTTCCCCAAAGTAGGGCAAGCGTTCAACGGGCACGCGCCCCGCTCCGCGCTGCAATCGTGCAGGAAAGGTCTCGCAGAGCAGCCGTGCGCCGGTCTTTGAAGCGATTCGGCCGGCCTGCTGCAATGCTCCTTCGCGTAATGCACGCCCGCCAAGAAAGACAGCGACCGGTCCCTCTGCATCGCGCAATGTTGCCGCAGCATCGCTTACGGCCTGCGCCGGAACGGCTTGTGCCGCTGGTACCGGCCCAACCGAAACAACCGCGCTGCCTTCGTCCCATGCATGATTGGCAGGAACGACGACCGTAGCGATCTTCCCCGGATAGCTACTGGAGGCCAAGAACGCTTCAGCGCCAACCTGCGCCAGGTCGCGTTCCGATTTGGAGACCTTCAGCCAATCTGACATTGGCCGCGCCACACCCAAAAGATCGCTGGTCAGCGGCGAATCGTATTGCAGATGGTAGGTGGCGTGATCGCCCACGAGATTGATGACCGGCGATCCTGCACGCTTCGCGTTGTGCAGATTCGCGATTCCGTTCGCCAGCCCCGGCCCCAGATGAAGCAACGTGATCGCAGGCTTGTCCGCCATGCGGCCATAGCCATCGGCTGCACCGGTCACAACTCCTTCGAACAGACCCAAAATGGAACGCATTTCTGGCTGCTTGTCGATCGCAGCGACCAGCTGCATCTCGGACGTACCGGGATTTGCGAAGCAAGTGTCAACACCTGCATCCGCAAGAGTCCCGACGAGTGCCTCTGCTCCGTTCATCAATCTCCCCGATCATCGAACTTGCCACACCGGCAAGCACCTACCAACTACCAGAGGCGATTGGCCGCCTCACCTTACGCTTCTCGTCGTCACGAGGCCGCAACCGCGACAGGCATCTCTGCCGGTTCGGGATCTTTGGATCTGTGTCGATGGCAAGAGGCATCGGCCGGCGCTCCCGCCGTCGTGAGACGAGCAGCTCGTCCCCGTTCAGATGCTCAGATCTTCGAGGTTGTAGTCCCGAACATCGGCACGCGCCGAGTCATCCCAGGTGTAGTGCAGACCTTCATCGAGATGCGGCCGATACGCGAACGGGGTCTCATCCGGAAAGCGCTGACGACGGGCATCGATCCCGTAACCGATGAGTCGTGCCCGACGGCGGATGCGATCGGCGTCGTACACCGCTTTGGCATTGTGGACGCCACCGGCCTCGACGTCGAGCACCGAAGCCCTCGGGTGGAAACCGAAGTTGACCGTGACCCGCCAATCCGGGCTGGTGTTCGCAAACGAGCCGTGGACCGCCTGACGATTGGTGATCGCCACATCACCCGGGGCGCACACGATCGGTACCGCGTCGACAATCCGCTCCGACCCGGCAGCAGCAACCATCGCTGCGATGTCAGCGTGGCGATCTTTGTGCGAACCGGGCACGACCCACACCCCATTGGCTGGCGTAGAGCCGTAGAGCTGGGCCATGAAGTTGAAACCGTGAATCCCCTCATCCCAATCATCACGATCCCAATGGGTCACGCCGTCGCGATGCCAAGCCACCGACGCCCCGAGCCCCGGCTCCTTGAAGAACAGGGCCTCGTTGAACGGCGCAAAGTCCTCACCGTTGACCGCTGCTGCCACCGCCAGCAAATCGGGATGCCCATACACCCGGAGGCAGGCCTCGGAATGCTGCAGCGAGCCGAGCATGAGATACACGACCTCGTCGGGCGCATCGTCGGCCGGCGTCGGCTCATGCATCTTCACCGGGTGACGCCCGTTCGCTGCTTTCGTTCCACCGCTCGGGTCCGACAGCGGCTTCGCGAAATACACGCTCGGAGCCTTCAGACCGGCAGTGATCGCCGGACGACCGTGAGCATCGACTTCGCTCCCGCGAGCCGCCGGCACCCGATCCAAGATGTCAAGGACGTCGCGTTCGATGTCGGCCAGTTCCTCGGGGCCGAGGACGCCTTCGAACACATAGAACCCGCAACGCCCGTAGGCCTCGAGAATGTCCGGATGAACCTGACCCGTCTCGTCGAACCGGATGGGCCCGCGGTTTCCGAGGGCGTAGGCCTTGCGTCGACCCTCTTCCAGATACTCATCCATGACCGACTTCACCGACATCTCGTCGTCGCGATCAAGCGCTCGCTCACTTCCATCTGGCATGTGCCTTTCCTTCCGATCGGCTCGCCTCAAGGCCACGTCGTTGCGGCCCTTGATAACGTACCCGACCGTCCGATTCGAGAACAGCCAGTCCGTAGGCGGCCGGCGCCAGCAGCAGCAGGACGTGCCTCGGTGGCACTGCCAGGCGGAACCGGTTTTCTCGGGGCCAGAACGCTACGGATCCGGTTGCACCGATGCCAGTCCCCGCATCGCTGCCCAGACGAAGCTGACCGAATGCGACGACAAACTGGCCAAGTACCGCCCCAGTCTCGAAGCAGGCACCGACCCGACAATCGTCGGCAAGTGGATCGCCGAGGCAAGGGGAGCGCGGGCTTCGCTGACGGCGTCTTCTTCGTCGTCTTGCTGCTGGCGTCCGGCTTCGATCGCAACGGCGCCTACTGCGTACTGTTCTCCGCCCTCGCCGTCTCGATCGCGGTGGGATATCTGCCGCTGACGCGCGTCGGCGACCTGCGGGAGCATCACGCCTGAGAGGCCGAGGCAGGTAGCGATCCGGCCCGCACCGTTACGCTCCAGCGTCACACTCGACCCGGCTACTGGAGGAACCCGATGTACGCACAGGTCAACGGATGCCGGCTCTTCTTCGACGTGGACGGCGCGAAGTTGATGCCGGACGGCCCCGAGATGCGCGAGAAGCCCACGCTGATCCTGCTGCATGGCGGTCCGGGCTTCGATCACTCGAGCTACAAGCCGGATTTCGAGGCGCTGCGCGATGTGGCGCAGATCGTCTACCTCGATCAACGGGGCCAGGGACGCAGCGACAGGAGTGACCCCACACGCTGGACGCTCTCGCAGTGGGCGGACGACGTGCGCTCACTGTGCGATGTGCTCGGCATCGAGAAGCCGATCGTCATGGGCAACTCCTTCGGTGGCATGGTCGCCATGGCGTACGCGGAGCGGCATCCCGACCATCCGGCGAAGCTCATCTTCTCTTCGACCTCTGCTCGGCAGGACATCGAAGGTGTCGTCGCCCGCTTCGAGGAGCTCGGCGGAAAGGACGTCGCGACGCTCGCCCGCGACTTCTGGGAATCCCCTTCCGCCGAGACGCTCGCTCCCTACGCGAACTCGGCCTTTCCGCTGTACACGCGCACGGGAAAGCTGGCAGACCCGGACTCGTCCGCCAGGACCCGATGGGCTCTCGATGTGATGTTCCACTTTGCAGCGGGAGAGGTCCGCACGATGGATCTGCGCGAAGGACTCGCGAAGGTGCGCTGTCCGACACTCGTGCTCGGCGGCGCCCAGGATCCGGTCTGCCCCATCGAGGACCAGGAGGAGATCGCCGCTGCCCTTCCCGCTCAGTGGACTCGCTTCGAGCGATTCGACGACTGCGGACACGGCGTCTACCGCGACTACCCCGAGCGAGGCTTCGCCTTGCTTCGCGAGTTCATCACCAGTTGAGCCAGTGCTTCGCTTCAGCCGAACAGTGCGTGCGACGCAATCGCGCTCAGGTGATGGCAGCTCTGCTCGGCGCCCGCCTCGTGAAGCTCTCCCACCGTGCCGATCCGCACGAACCGTGACCCTCGAGCTGAGGCCGACAGCCGTCACTGACGTCCGCCCTATCGACCGCAGTGACTCCTACGTACGATTGGAGTCGTGTCCGACACCGAGTCCGACACCTACCGGGCCCGCTGAGCCCACCCTCGCCGAGGTCATCGCTCGCGCCAAACCCATCGGCGACTTGTCGAGGTTCGGCATCGACGACCTGACCGACGAAGACGAAGACGAGTTCTTCGGGATCCTTGCTGACCTCTGAACCTCATCAGGTCATCATGGTTGACACGATGATTGCCAGCGCCTGGCTCGGCCGAAACGCATCTCGGCCCGCCGCTCTCGTTGGGCCGACACCCTCGGCCAATCGGGCTGGGTCCTTCCGTTCGCCGTCGTGGCCGAGATGCGTTTCGGCGCCCGGGTCGCAGACTGGGGATCCCGCCGTCGGCGGGCCTTGCGGTCCGAGACACGAGCCCGGACGCTCGAGACGATGTTGGCGGGGACGCTCACGGTGGTCGCCTGTCTGGTAAACGGCGTGACGGCAGCGCAGCTGTGGCATCCGTGTCAGGGGGCTGGGGCAGTGGGTGGATTCGGAACGGTGTGAGCCCGTCGCGCTGGCGACGTCGGTGGAGGACCGGGCAATGATGGATGCAACGGCGACGAGCGCCGGGCAGGTGGAATCGCTCGTCGCTGATGCCCGACCTGCCGCATGGTCAGAAGACAGGGAATACGGGCCGTTCTCCGACCCGCTCCGAACGGGCGAGCGAGTAGAGGACCTCCCAGTCGCCGTGGAGATGCCGGGCGATGCCCTCGATGATGTCGACGACGATGGCCACGCCCTCGGGGTCGGTCTCCGGTCGCGACTCGCCGACGCTGACGGCGAGGTCGTCGAGGTGGAGCAGGACCTCGATGAGGCGGGTGCGACAGAAGTCGTCGAGTGTGAGCATACGGCCACCCAGGGCAGCGACGAGGCGGTCGGAAGGCTCGTCGGCCAGCCGCTCCCGGAGTTGGTCGGCCAGGTCCCGGCACTTCGTCGCCGTGGCTTCGTGACCGATGGCCGATTCGTTGGCCGAGACGTCCTTGATCCTTTCGTGGATGGGCGAGTCGATAGCAGCGTGGAAGTAGGTGATCGGTGTGAGTAGGTCACCTTTGGGCTTGGCGTCGGACGGAGTCCGGTCGAGGTAGGCCAAGGTGGCCCCGGCGGCCCGTACCAGGTGGGCCGCGAGGCCACCGACGGTCATGCCCTCGAGCGCAGACGGCTCGTCCCACCTGGTGGCAACCGAAGGGTGGCTCATGAGATCTGCTGCGGTGTCGACCGCTTCGATCACCAGAGCGCGCAAGGCCGCCGAGTCGGCCGATGGCAGAGAATCCGATGCCTGGGTCATGAGGTTGGACCGTAGTCGCGCGGAATCAGCGACGATGCGTCATGCACCGGCCCACCGATCGGCCCAACTCGTGCGCCCTGCCGATTTCGTCCAGGGCCGGCGACCGGAGATCCTCGACAATGCGCCGGACCCCATCGACCGCGGGCGTGACGTTGCGATGAGCTCGCCAGCCTCGTGCGGAGCCGTCGAAACGACATTCGCGGCCGCATCCGCAGAGAACGCAACACCGGTGAGGATGGGGCCGAGTCCGTCGTGGAGACCGTGGCGGAGTCGACGTCGTTCCTCCTCCCGCGACTGGATCAGTCGCGTCCGGGCCCGCTGGAGCTCGATGTCGACACGGCAGGCGTCAGTCGTAGCCCGGAGGAACCCGGTAACCGCCGAGCTCGCGTTCCATGAACCCGGCAAAGGCGATCGACTCGCGGTCACGCAGATGCCCGGCAACGATCTGGAGGCCGCAGGGAAGGCCTGATGCCGTGAGTCCCGCAGGCGCAACCGTCCCCGGGAGGTAGACACCGCAGGACCATCCGGCCCAGAACAACTGGTCGATGGTCGACTCCTGCCCACCATTCACCGGAATGGTGCGGTCGGCTCGCTCCCCGGTGTGATCGTGGGGATACGCCGCCGAAGCCGCCGTCGGGCACAGCAACAGGTCGTACTCATCGAAGAAGGCATCCCATGCCAGGCGCTCGGTTTCGCGTTCGCGGTGATAGGCAGTCCACTCCCAATGGCTGAGGGTGACCGCCTTTCCCACGACGGCTCGGTAGTCCCGGTCGCCAGCGCGGTATCGATCGGCGTGGGGCAGTTGCGCCTCGTAGGCCTCGAGTGGGTACTCCGTACCGGTCGTCGCTCGCAACAACATCAGGTAGACCTCATGGCTGCGGACGATGTCGAGGTCTGGTCGGGCGTCGTAGTCGACCTGCACGCCGAGCGATGACAGGGCCTCGACCGTCGCCGCCAGCTGGTCGGTCAGCTCGCTGTCCTGTACGACACAGGGGCTCTCGAGCATGACGGCGACGCGCAACTGCTCGGGATGATCCTTGCGCGGCGCAGGCAGGTCCAGCTTCCATCCTCTTGCCTCGAGCCCTTTGGCGCCGGCAACGACATCGAGTCCGAGCGTCAGGTCCGATGCGTAGCGGGCCAAGGGTCCGCCGACGCCGATGTCGAGCTCGGCCGGATTCCCCGGGCTGCCATGGCCCGTCGTGGGCACCAATCCGTAGGTGGGCTTGTGGCCGAAGATCCCGCAGTAGTGGGCCGGGTTCCGAATGGACGCACCGATGTCGCTTCCCAGCTCGAGCGCTGACAAACCTGCGGCGACACCCGCAGCGGCGCCTCCCGATGAGCCACCTGGGGTGAGGTCGTGATTCCAGGGATTGGAGGTCGTTCCGTAGACCGGGTTGAAGGTCTGCCAGTCGGCCATCGACACCGGCAGGTTGGACTTGCCGTAGATGATCGCTCCAGCGTCGAGGAGACGCTGAACCGGCTCGCAGTTCCCCGCAGGACGCCAGTCGACCAGCTCTGGATGACCGGACGTCGAGGGTGAGCCCAGCCAATCCCACGCCTCCTTGATCGTCATCGGGACGCCGTGGAGAGGACCCCACGATTCGCCACGAGCCGTTGTTTCGTCGGCATCGAGCGCTCGCTGACGGGCTGCCTCGATCTGGGTGAACACGACGGCGTTGATGGCGGGGTTGAACCGCTCGTATCGGTCCAGCGTTTCGTCGAGAAGCTCCGAGGCCGAAATCGTCGTCGCTGCCACCGCTGCCGCCTGTTCGCCTGCACTTCGCAACGTGATGTCCATGGCGTGATTCTTGCTGCGTTTGCGGGCTCTTCGGAAATCAGACCCAGCGTTCCACGACACCCGGTTGCGACGCCCAGAACGGTTCCGAATCGTCGGTCAGACCAAGGCAACTCAGTCATCTGCATCAAGCCCACCCGCTGGGACCCCGTCCAGTACCGGCGGATTCCCACCTGAGTTGTTCGAAGGCCAGAGCCGACCGAGTTGGCGCCGGTGATTCAAGCGCCGTGACCTTGGCCCCTGACCGAACGCAGGGCTCGATGGTAGATCTAGGCCATGGATCCCCAATTGCCAGCCGCGGCGCGCCGAGGACCCCACCCGCTGGAAGACCAGCCGGCTGCAGGCTCCAGCACCCCGATCATCAGGCTCGGCGGTATCGAGAAGCTCTACCGCACGGGCCGCGTGGAGCATGCGGCGCTGCGTGGTGTCGACCTCGATGTCGCCCCTGGCGAGCTGATGGCGATCGTCGGTCCCAGTGGAAGCGGGAAGTCGACCATTCTGAACATCGTCACCGGCATCGATCGCCCGACCGCCGGCACCGTCACCGTGACCGGCCGCGACCTGAACGAACTCGACGAGGAGGAACTCGCCACATGGCGCGGTGAACACGTCGGCATCGTGTTCCAGTTCTTCCAGCTGCTACCGACGCTGACCGCACGTGAGAACGTGATGCTTCCGCTCGACTTCGCTCGCCGCGGCTCGGTCAGCGAACGCTCCGATCGGGCCGCGGCCCGGCTCGGCCAGGTCGGGCTCAGCGATCACCTGGATCAGTTCCCAGCGGAACTGTCGGGGGGTGAACAGCAGCGGGTTGCGATCGCACGGGCGCTCGCCTGCGACCCGTTGCTTCTCATCGCTGATGAGCCGACGGGCAATCTCGATACGGACACCGCGAGCGAGATGTTCTCGGTCCTGACCGACGTGAACCGAGATGGGACCACCGTCATCTACGTCACACACGACACGGCGCTTGCCCAGCGAGCGAACCGTGTCGTTTCGATCCGTGACGGGCTCGTCACCGCTGACGAGCAGCGATGATCTCGTCCCATGCCCGTCGATCGATCAGGGAGCTGACGCGCCGTCGCAGCCGATCGATCCTGACCGTTGCGACCATCGCACGTGGCGATTGCCGGCGTCTGGCTGTTCGCGATACCTGGCAACGTCGAGGCGAGCTTGGACGCAGCGCGTTCGCGCCGACGCGATGCACACGGCGCGACTCGCCCCGAACGCCGCCGACCTGACGCCGACGCAGCTCGCTTCACTCCGCTCGGTCGACAACGTGGCCGCGCTCGACATCCGCACGCTCGGGCGTACCGAGATCCGCATCGACGGCCGGACCCAAGGTGTGATCTTGGTGGGAGTCGCCGACTTCGAACAGCAGACCGTGAACATCGTGTCGCTGGCTGGCGGAGCGTTCCCCGATGGGCCGAACCAGCTGGTCACCGATGCCGAGAATTCCCGAACCGGGCGCTTCCGAGGGGCGGTGGGTGACGTGGTCGAGGTCCGCGATCACGCCGGCCGGTGGCAGACCTTCGAGATCCGAGGCGCCGGCGGCACCGTTCGCTACAGCAGTGAAGTGTCGCGGGACTCCCCCGTCCTCTACCTGACCAACGCCGATGTGCAAGCGGTGATGGACTACCCGGCTCCGAACTCGATCGACGTCGTTGCCATCGATGCATCGCCGGCGGCCGTGAGCGCGATGGTGACCGAAATCCGATCGACGCTTGCTACCGAGCTCGATGACCTCGCCTACTGGGACGTGCTGGAGGTGTGGCGGCCCGGCACCTGGCCCGGCTCCGAAGACTTCGGCAACTTCATCGTCGTGTTCTACGTGATCGCCGGTGTGGCCCTTGTGTCGGCGCTGATCCTGATCTTCACGACCATGAACACGATGGTTCGGGAGCAGACCCGCGAGATCGGGGTGATGAAGGCAATCGGAGGCACGCCGCACACCATCGCCATCGGGTTCCTCCGAACCGCGCTCCTCCTCGGTGGTCTTGGCACCGTCGTCGGCATCGCCGTCGGTATCCCACTCAGCAACTGGCTGATGACGTTCATGAGTGGCGAGTTCGGCGGCACCCCCGTCGGGTGGCGGTTCAGCGGCCTGGCTCTGGTGCTCAGCATCCTGGTCGGGATCGGGCGGCACGGCAGTCGCTTCGTGGCCGGCGCTGCGCAAAGCGTCCCGCATCACCGTTCGCGATGCGATCGACGACCACGGTGTGATCGGGTCCTTTACGGACTCCGACCGCTCGACCGTGTTGTAGCAAGGATCCCGAACCTTTCCCGCCGGACCCAGATGGGCCTGCGGAACGCGACTCGTCGGGCAGGTCGTACCGTCGCAACAGCCGTTCCGATTGGGCTCGCTGTCGGCACGATGCTCGGCTTCGGTTCCGTGCTGATCACCGCCGTCAACGAGGACATCAATTCATTCGATCTCGAAGGCGGCGACATCACCTTGTGGAATCGGACTCCCGGTCTCGACGCACAGGCAGGAGAGCTGATCGAATCAGTGCCGGAGGTCGCATTTGCACATCCGATGATCTACAGCAGCGTCGAGTTCGACGGGGAGAAGTACGTGTGGGGGCTGCCGGTTTCGAGCGCCTACGAGCACGACGTCATCGCGGGACGATGGTTCTCACCCGAGGAGTCGATGGACGCCGCTCGGGTCGTCGTCGTTGGTGAGGCGCTCGCCAACAAGCTCGCCCTCGAGGTCGGCGACGATGTCAGCGTCGAAACCCGTCGTGGACCGATCGAGCTCGAGGTCGTCGGCGTCGACGGCCAACTCGTCAACGACGGGCAGGGCCTGTTCATGCCGTTCGAAACGGTGCTCGACTACGAGGGGTGGACCACCGGCAACTACTGGGTGAGAACCGTCGATCCAGAGCCCATGACCGTTGACACCGCTGCAGCCGGCATCCACGAAGTGCTCGAACGCAACGGCTACGAGGTGGCGTCGAGCCTTCGCTACATCGACCGCGACCAGAACTTGGCCGAGAACCGACTGATCGTGACCGTCGTGATGGTGATGGGCCTGCCCGTCGTTGCGATCGGAATGATTGGCCTGGTCAGTGCCATGACAAGCAACATCCTCGACCGGACACGCGAGATCGGCATCCTGCGCTCGCATTGGGGCCGGCGGCGCGACCTTCGGGCGATGTTCCGGGCCGAAGGACTCACCATCGCGATCCTCGGCTGGTTGATCGGGATTCCTCTCGGCTACGGGATGGCCAGGTTCATCCTGTGGGTGTTCGAGCGTCGATTCGACGCCGCGTTCACGTTCCGATTCCCCCTCTGGCCCATCGCCCTCTCACTCGTCGTCACGGTGATCACGACGCTGATCGTGATCCGACTTCCACTCCGCCGAGTGGTTCGAATGCGGCCGGGCGACGCGCTCCGCTACGAGTAGTACCGGTCGATCGACTTCGGGACGGCCCGGGGTCTTCTCGATTCGACTTTCCGAACACATGCAGGAGGTATCTCATGAGCTACAAGGTGCATCGGTTGGACATCAACATGGAGACCGATTCCTCGAAGCTGGAAACGTTCTTGAACGGACTGAGCGGTGACGTGGTTTCGATCATCCCCAACGTCAAGAAGACGACCCTGGCGCAGATCTACGGCACGACTCGCAAGATCGACTTCCTCCTCATCGTCGAACGAACGTGACGGCGATCCAGGTCGAATGGTTCGGCATCGTTGTCAGGAGATGGCGATCGGGCCTTCGATGCCGGTCACGGTCCAGGCACCATTGGCCAACTCCACGCGGTAGGTCAGCCAGGTCCCGCACGAACCACCACACCACAGCGATACAGGCACGAGCGCACCACCCTGATCGAGGACCGGTTCACCCACACCGATGATCACCGCTCCCTCGACCGTCGGACGAAGATCCTCGGTCCGGTACTCCTCGGCATCACCGATCCATTGGACTGGGCCGAACAGCGACACCACCGCCTCGGTGGCCGAGCGCTCGCTCGCGGTCAACGGTCGAACTGCGGCATCGACCGCCTCGCCTGACCCCGCTGCGGGATCAACGGCATCGAGCAGGAGATACTGACTGAAGGGGGGTGGCCCCTCGCCGAAGGTGTTGTCGACGGCGATCAACTGTTCCACCGCCGCAGCCATGATCGCTGGAGTGTCGTCGGCCGGTACACCGCTGCCTGCGCTCCCACCTTCGCTGTCACCACACGCGGCAGCGACCAGTACAAAAGCCAAGATCCATGTGATTCGCTTCATGGTTCTCAGACGATCGTGCGCCACTCGTGGTTCCCGCATCGACGCCTTTTCGACGGCCGGTGTCTCACCGTCGTGTGGCTCGAAAGAGGCGCGAGCACATCAACCCGAATCAGGAGTGCCCCCCGGTATTCAAGCACCAACCAAGGGAGGCCATTGCCATGAACATCACCATCGGCAAACCCAGGTGGGATCCGGCCCGACGAGCAGAAGTCCACTCTTCCATCGCTGGAGTAGGAGTACGACGTCTAGGATTCCAACCATGAAGGTAACCGAGAAGGGCCAAATCACCATTCCGAAGGAGATCCGCGATGCACTCGGCATCGGGGCGGGCACCGAGGTCGAGTTCGAGCGCCACGACGATGCCATCGTGGTGCGCAAGGCAAGCGGTCCGCCCACCCGGGGACGGCAGCTCGTCGAACGACTTCGCGGTCGCGGCGACGTCACCATGACGACCAGCGAGATCATGGCTCTCACCCGGGAACCGTGACATGACCTACGGGACGCTGGTCGACAGCAACATCTTGCTGGACATCCTGACCGAAGACCCGGTCTGGCAGGACTGGTCCAGCACCACCCTCGCTGAGGCCGCTGAAACCGGCCCCCTCTACATCAACCCAGTTATCTACTCCGAGGTGTCCATCAGGTTCACAACGATCGAGGCGCTCGAGGACGCACTTCCACAAGAGGACTATCGGCGCCAGCCCATACCGTGGACCGCAGCGTTCCTCGCCGGCAAGGCCTTCCTGAACTACCGACGCAACCAGGGCACGAAGTCGACAGCACTTCCCGACTTCTTCATTGGCGCCCACGCGGCGATCGCCGAACTGCAGCTCCTCACCCGAGACGTCAGCCGCTACCGCACCTACTTCCCGACGGTGTCACTCATCGCGCCGAGCGACTGAAAACCTGTCGGTGCGCAGGCGACCGTGCTGATCTTGTTCGGATGGTATGGCAGCGTGGGCGGGCTACCGGCGTTCACGGTCGCCATCGCCGGTTTCACATTGTTCGTCGGTGTCCTGACTGATCGCCCTGCGTCGATCTGGCCGAGCGTCATGGCACGCGGCTCGTGGGATGCGCTGGTTGCCACGAGCTTGGCGGCAACCAAGCAGCCGCGGGAGACGTGCTACTAGCTGGCGTTCTGGGGCGTTCTTCGGAGCCCTGGACCTGTGCGGTCGGGGTCACTTTGAGGTCGCTGGTCTCTCGTCCGCCCAAGCCGGTTCAGCCGGCGCGTCGAAGTCGGCGAGCCAATTGCTGAAGGCGAGCCAATTGCTGAAGTCGTCAGGGCCGTGAAGGTTGCGACGATCGGTGGATGGCAAGTCAGCGCTGTGTAGCCACGAAAGGCCGCGAATGGAGGCGGGATCGGATATGTCTTGCTCACGGTCGACGATCCATGGGGAGGCCAGGTCGGAGGCCTCACTCGGGGAGATCTCGTTGTTCGCAAGGTTCCTCAGCCAGCGTCGAACTTGGTTTCGCGACGAGGTGACTGTTCCACATCGCCACGCCAGCGCAGCATTCTTCAGCGATCGAAAATGTTGGCGCCTCACTGCGTGGGGCGCCTCGTCGGGTGTGCCAGCGGGTGGGGTTTGGGCATGCCCTTCATTGCGTCCCACGTGGCGAAGTGGGCTACCGGGGTCTTCGAAGTTCGGGAGCGGGTAGCGCCAAGGCTCGCAGCCAAATGGCAGCTGCTGTTTGCTCAAACAGCAACGATCTCGACGAGACCTTCGAGCGCGGCGAAGTCCTTCGGGTTCCTGGTGTAGAGCGGCAGATCGACCGAACAAGCGATCGCGGCGATCATCAAGTCGACTGCTCGTGTGCCTCGCGCCTTACGGCCAGCGGAGGCGACCGCTGCATAGATCCGGCCGTAGGCGCGGGCTGCTTCGGCATCGAACGGGAGCGGAGCGAACGCGGCTTCGGTCCGTTGCAGGCGGTCTTGACGAAGAGCCCGCCCATCTGAGCTTGTCGCGGCGTGCGGTCCAGCGGCGAGTTCGGCCATCGTGAGCGCGGTGATTGCGACCTCGGCTGGCAGCGAGTGCGCTTCGATCGTCTCGAGATCGATCACGACGGAGGTGTCGAGAATCCCGCGTAGCGGCCGGGCTTCAGCCACGGGGTGTGATGTCCTGGCCTGTGATGGCGTCGAGGTCGCTGCGGAATTGTTTGGTGTCGATTGACGGTGCGGTGCGGAAGATCTCGGTGACCGATTCTGCGGTGACGAATCGTAGGCGTCGCAGTGGTGTGAGTTCGCCGACAGGTACGCCGTTGCGGGTTACGACGAACGACTCTCCTTCGTCGAGGCGGCGCATGATTTCGCCGCTGCCGTTGCGGAGTTCTCGTTGCGTGATGGTCTCACTCATGGGGGGTACCGTAGCACGTCGTGCTACATGTGTGAAAGGGTCGTGTGGTCGCAATCCAAGCGAGTGCCCGTCGATGTCGCCTCGGCGCGCTTGCCCCAGCTGGGGCGGCCCCAACCTCCATGGGCCACCGATTTCTCGTGAACCGTGCCGGTCGCGGACATCACCTGGGCGCCAGCGAGACACCACCTTGCGTGACAATCCGCCGCTGCGTGCAGTACGGGCGATGGTTGGGCCAGAACCCGAAGGTCAACCGCCCAGACCGGTCTGACCAGGCACTTCACGGTCCCAACCACGTTCGACACCCGCAGGGGCCCCTCCAGCGCCCGGTTTGTTCGATGCCTGGTCGATGACCCGAGACGCGGCAGAGGCCCGCACCAAAGTGCAAGCCTCTGACCAGGGCATTTGGTGGCGGGGCAGGATTTGAACCTGCGGCCTTCGGGTTATGAGAACGAATCCGACAATCCCGTTCCGGCCGGTCAGGAGCATTCGTCCCTGGTCAGGGACCTACGGTACCCCCCCACTACTCCCCCTTGGACACTGCTGTTTACCGCTGTCCGGGTACATGGTTGGTACATCGACTCGGGCTTTGAGATCGCGTGACTGAAGACGGGGCAAGTCAGATATTTCTCCACCTGTAGAATTTCGTGGTGTAGTGTTCTCCACATGGAGAATTTCTGCGAGGCTGAATCAATGCATGCCACCGCCGAAGCCCTCCTCGATGCCGTCGATCAGCTTCTCGCCAGCGAAGGTCACGCAGCAGTGACCAGCCGCCGGGTGACTGAACGTGCCGGAACCACGCATGGTTCGATTCGGTATCACTTCGGATCACTCGAAGCGCTGCTCGTCGCCGCGTTCCGACGCGAGAACGACGCAATGCTCGCCCGCCAGGCCGAGCTGTACTCGGGCGACCTGACCCCGCTCGAGAAGTGGCGGAAGGCGACACGGGTCTACTTCGAGGACGATCTCGAATCCGGCTGGGCCCGGCGTCTGACCGAGGCGACCTACCTTGCCATTGACCACCCGGCGCTGCGCGCCGAACTCCTACCCCAGTTCCATGGCTGGCGCCGCCTGATCGCCGACGTCGTACAGCAGGCGCTCGACGACGCCGGTGTGGAACTGGACCCCACCTTCGTTCGCGGCATTGCCGCCACCATCGTGTCGTCGCAGGCATCGATGATCGGGGAGAGGCTTGCTGGCAGCTCGCTGTGGCACGACGAGTACCTCCAAACGTGGGATCACCTCATCGAGCACTTCGTCGAACCAAAGGAGAAACCATGACGCTGCCGACGATCGAGCGAGCCGGACGCTTCCAACGCAGTGACGGGCTCTTCCTGTCGTGGGAACTGCACGCCGGGGAGTCAACGATGGACCCGCCGATCGTGTTCGTCCCGCCCTTCAACGTGTTGGGCCGCGAGTTGTACGACGCCCAGGTAGCCCACCTCGCCCGCCGCCACCGGACCGTGGTCTGGGATCCGATCGGCACTGGCGGTTCGTCACGCTCCGACGACCCCGCCCATCACGCCGTGCCCCGGAGAATGCTCGACGTGCTCGAGTTGCTCGATCATCTCGAACTCGGGCCGTGTGTGCTCGCCGGCGTTTCACTCGGCGGACTGGTTTCGCTGCTCGTGGCAGGAACAGCACCCGAACGGGTTGTCGGAGTGGCGGGCATCGCAAGCGGGACACCGTTCGCCTTTCACCCCGGACTAGCTGAGGCGGCTCTGCGCTTCGACGAACCAGCGGTCGAGGACCATCCGTGGGGGTGGTTCAACGCCGAGGCCGCCATGGCGAACCCCGAGCGCTTCCATCGGGCCTTCCATGAGCTTGCGGTGTCGGAGCCCTTGTCTGATGTCGAACTCGAACGAAGCTACGAATACGCCTTGGCGACGTCGATCGATGACATCGTCGCAAACGTTCGGTCCGGTGGCGAGCAGTGGGCCATGCCCAGTCAAGAGATGGAGGCCGCACTACACGCCATTGCGTGCCCGGTTCTCCTCCTGCACGGTTCGAGCGACGAAATCTCACCGGTCGCCGGAGCAATGCAGCTAGCAGACCTCGTCAATGCGGAACTGCGCGTCATCGATGGCGGCTCCCACGCCATCGGGACCCGCCATTCGATTGTCGTCAATCGATACATCGACGACTTCCTCGCAGTGCTGCGCCCACACCCGACATCACCAGTGCCACCAACGAAGCGTCGAGGGCACGGACCGCGCGTTCTCTACCTTTCCTCGCCCATCGGGCTCGGCCACGTTCGACGCGACCTCGCCATCGCCGACGAGCTGCGCAAGCGCTGCCCCGACGTCGACATCGACTGGCTCTCGCAGGACCCCGTGACGGCAGTCCTCGGTCACCATGGCGAACAGGTCCATCCTGCGTCGCGGCTCCTGGCGCCTGAATGTCAAAGGTTGACCGAACACGCGACTGATCATCACCTCGATGTCACGCTTGCAGCTTTCGAATCCACCGACGTCCTCTACGGAAACTTCGCCGTCTTCCAGGACGTCGTCGAGAACGGCAACTACGACCTGGTCGTCGGCGACGAGGCATGGGAAGTCGACTGGTTCTGGCTCGACGAACCTTCTGCGAAACGTGGTCGGTTCGCCTGGCTCACCGACTTCGTTGGAGATCTACCCCTGCCCAACAGCGGCGAACTGCAACGCCGAGTGATCCACGGCCGGAACCGTCGAATGGTTCACCACATCGACCGCACGCCCGGCGTACGCGACGCCTCGATCTTCATCGGCGACCCCGAAGACGTCATCGATGTCAGCCTCGGCGACGGCCTCCCGGACCTGCGAAGCTGGGTCAACGAACACTTCACCTACAGCGGATACATCACAGGATTCGATCTCCGATCCCTCGGCGAACGCGAAGACCTCAGGGCCGATCTGGGATGGCACCCCGACGAAACGGTGTGCGTGGCAGCGGTCGGCGGCAGCGGCATCGGAGCAGCGCTACTCGAATGCGTCGCTGCAGCACACGAGAGAATCCGGAGCGAACACTCCGGGTGGCGAACCGTCCTCGTCGCCGGCCCATCGATCTCCGTCGGGCAATTCGCAGCATCCCCGTCACTCGACGTTCACGGATGGGTGCCCGACCTCCACCGCATGCTGGCCGCCTCCGATCTCGCTGTGGTCCAAGGAGGCTTGACCACAACGATGGAGTTGACAGCGGCCGGCGTTCCGTTCCTCTACGCACCCCTCGAAGGCCACTTCGAGCAACAACTCCACGTCGACCATCGCCTACGACGACACGGCGTCGGACGGCGCGTTCACCACCGCATCGGACCGGAAGAACTCGCCGCCGAACTGCTTGACCTATCGTCTGAACAACGACGAACTCCGCCGGCATTCGAGAAGGGCGCAGCCGTCGTCGCCGAGCAACTCGCAAACCTCCTTTGAACGGACCAGTCGCCACCAGGCATCTCTCGGGGTGACCTTCGGGTTGTCGAGCGAATCCGACAATCCCGGTCCGGCCGGTCAGGAGCATTCGACCCTGTTCAGAGACCTACGTAACTCCCCGCTACTCCCCCTTGGACCATTGGTCATGCGCGACTTTTCTTCAAGACCCGACCGCGGTTCGACCCTGACGGCGCGACGTCCTAGCGTCCGACGCATGACCCGATCCGTGACCGGTTTCGATTTCGACCCCGACGCAGTGCGCGAGCGGTATCGGCACGAACGAGACAAGCGCCTGCGAACGAACGGCCCGGACCAATACCTCGAGATGTCGGGCAAGTACGCCCACTTCGCCGACGGCGACCCCTATGCCGACCCGACCTTCGACCGCGAACCCATCGCCGACGAGACCGACATCGCCATCATCGGCGGGGGCTTCAGCGGTCTCCTGGCGGCGGCTCGTCTCAGCGAGCGTGGCCTGACGAACTTCCGGATCGTCGAAGCCGGAGGCGACTTCGGGGGCACGTGGTACTGGAATCGGTACCCCGGTGCCCAATGCGACACCGACGCCTACTGCTACCTCCCACTCCTGGAGGAACTGGGCTACGTGCCCAAGGAGAAGTACGCATACGTCAAGGAGATCTTCGACCATTCACAGCGGATCGGTCGACACTACGGCCTGTACGAACGGGCGATGTTCCGCACCCGGGTCCGATCGATCGATTGGGACGATGAGATCGAACGGTGGCACGTGTCGACGGACCGGGACGACGCCGTCAAGGCCCGCTTCGTCATCATGGCCATGGGCACCACCACACGAGCGAAGCTGCCCGGTATTCCGGGAATCGAGTCGTTCCAAGGGCACTCGTTCCACACCAGCCGCTGGGACTACAGCTTCACCGGCGGCGACACCGACGCCCCCATGACGAAGCTCGCCGACAAGAAGGTCGCCGTGATCGGCACCGGTGCGACAGCGATCCAGTGCGTGCCGCGCCTCGCACGCGACGCAGGCCACCTCTACGTCTTCCAACGCACTCCCTCGACCGTGGACTGGCGGAGGAACCGGCCGACCGACCCCGACTGGTTCACCTCGCTCGAGCCCGGTTGGCAGCGCCGCCGGAGGGAGAACTTCACCCAGCAGGCCGCCGGACGCCCGGTCAACGAGGACCTGATCGACGACGGTTGGACCGACATCTTCCGTGCCATCAGTTCGCCCAAAGATGCCGACCAGCCGAAGACCCGGGAGGAACGCAACCACGTCGTCGAGCTGAGCGACATGGCGAAGATGGAGGAGCTCCGTCGACGCGTCGACGAGGTCGTGGAGGACCCAGCCACCGCCGAGGCACTCAAGCCCTGGTATCGGGTCATGTGCAAGCGCCCCACCTTCAACGACGAGTACTTGCCGTGCTTCAACCGCAACAACGTCACCCTCGTCGATGTGAGCGATTCCAAGGGCGTCGAGCGCATCACCGACCGCGGCGTGGTCGCCAACGGCACCGAGTGCGAGGTCGATCTGATCGTGTACGCCACCGGGTTCGAGATCTCGTCGGAGTTCCGGCGCCGCCTGGGGATCGAGGTCAACGGGCGTGGCGGTCTTTCGTTGTTCGATCACTGGGCCGACGGCCTGAAGACCCTGCACGGGTTCACCACCCGCGGGTTCCCGAACTGGTTCTACATCGGCGTGTCCCAGAACGCCTTCGACCTGAACATGACCTCGATGTTCGACGAGCAGGCCCGCCACATCGCCTACATCATCGACGAAACGACCCGGCGCGACGCACGCACGGTCGAGCCATCCGAGGACGGGGTCGAAGGATGGTTGGATCTCCTCCGCGGCTTCTCCATCGGCGGCGGTGGCTTCCTGGCCGAGTGCACCCCGGGCTACTACAACAACGAAGGTCAGCCGAAGGGCGGGAGCGGTTTCGCCGGTGCGTATCCGGCCGGCCCGGCCAAGTTCAACCAGCTACTCGACGACTGGCGCGCGACCGGGGACCTTCCCGGACTGGAGCTCGACGGCATCGCACTCGACGGCGCGTCGTAGTCGCCGCTCGCCCCGCCGACATGCGACCACGGGACTGGGCGCGGCGGGGCTGCTAGCTTCCGGCGATGAGCGAAGTCACCGATGTCCGTACGTTCTGCCGGGTCTGTGAGCCGTCATGCGGCCTCGTTGCTCGTGTCGAGGACGGGCGTCTGACCAAGCTCACCGCCGACCGGGACCACCCGGTCTCGGAGGGCTTCGCCTGCCACAAGGGTCTGGCGATGGTCGACCTCCACAACGACCCGGACCGTCTCGACCGACCCGGCATTCGCTCTGCCGATGGGAGGTGGCAGGACGTCTCGTGGGACGAAGCGATGTCCACCATCGCCGATCGGCTCGACGCCATCCGCAGCCGGCATGGCGCCTCGAGCATCGCCGCCTACATCGGCAACCCGACGGCGTTCAATGCGCTCGGCCAGCAACACATCGGTCAGTTCCTGGCCGTGGCCGGCATCCGTCGCACCTTCAGCTCCGGCACCCAGGACTGCGCCAACAAGTTCGTGGCCAGTGAAGCCGTCTTCGGGTCGAGCCTCGTCCATCCGATCCCCGATCTGGATCGGACCGACCTCTGCCTCGTGATCGGCGAGAACCCTCGGGCCTCGCAGGCGTCGTTCTACTCGGTGCCCAACGTGCTCGGGAAGATGCGACGAGCGGCCTCGCGCGGTGCCCGTTTCGTCTTCGTCAACCCTCGTCGGATCGAGACACCCGAAGGGGGCATCGGCGACACGGTCCAGCTCCGACCCGACACCGACGTCTGGTTCCTGGCGTCGTTGCTGGGCGAGATCGATGCCCTCGACGGTTTCGACCGACAGATCATCGAGCGGCACGGCACACGCATAAACGAGCTACGGGCCTTCATTTCCCGCTATCCGGCCGAGCGCACCGGGCCGGTGACCGGCGTCGAAGCCGAGACCGTGCGTGAACTCGCCGCGTCCTGGGTGTCGACACCCCGGGCGTCGGTCCACGCCTCCACGGGGATCAACATGGGACGTCAGGGCACCCTCGCCTACTGGCTGGTGCACATGCTCTCGTTCGTGACGGGGCGTCTCGACGTCGAGGGCGGCAACCTGAAGAGCGACGGGTTCTTCCCCAATGCCGTCTCCGGCCGCGGGGTGACCGAGCAGCGCTACGTCGACACCGAGTTCGGACGACTCCGCTCCGGCAATCTCCCGGGCACCATGATGGCCAACGCCATTCTCGACGCCGACGAACCGGTGCGAGCAATGTTCGTGTGGGCCGGCAATCCACTCCTGTCGATCGCAGGGCAAGACCGCCTGGCCAAAGCGTTCGAGCAACTCGAACTGCTGGTCGTGATCGACATCTATCCGAGCGCAACCGCCGAGCACGCCCACGTACGCCTCCCCGGTACCGACATGTACGAGCGGGAGGATGTCAACATCGTCAACATCGGCACGAGCCACCAACCGTACGCTCAGTTCACCCCAGCGGTCGTCGAGCCGCAGGCCGAGCGACGACCCGAGTGGTGGATCGCCCATCGCCTGATCCAGGAGTTGGGCGGCGAATCGCTCCTCGACGCCGACGATCCGGACCCGTGGGGCAAGTGGGCTCACCTACTCCGCAAGGGTGCCGGCATCGAACTCGCAGCGTTGCGCGAGTCCAACGAGGTGGTGGTGCTCGATCCGCCGATGCCCGGATCGTTCTACGACCAGCAGGTCCAAACCGAGGACGGCCGAGTCGACTGTTGTCCGCCGGTCTTCGCCGAGGCGATCAGCCGCTGCGAAGACCTCTTCTCGGCTGCCGAGGGCGCCGTTTCGAGCGACGCCTTGCACCTGATCCACAAGCGTGACGTATGGATGCACAACTCGTGGATGTCCAATCTCGATCGGATGCACCGGTCCGGCCGCACGACGAACCCGCTCGGGGTCGACCCGAGCGATGCCCGTCGGCTGGGACTCGCCGACGGTGACGAGGTGATCGTCACCAGCGACCACGGCGCCGTCGCGGCGACGATCGAGATCGACGACTCGTTGATGCCGGGCGTGGTCTCGATGGTGCACGGGTGGGGACACGAGGCGAGCCCAGGGCTCAGCGTCGCCAGCAACTTCCCGGGCACCAACCCGAACGCGCTGTTGCCATCCGGGCCGGGCTCGTTCGAGCCGCTGTCGAGCCAGGCCCACATGACGGGCATACCGGTGTGGGTGTCGGCAACGGCGTCATCGACGAACGGGTGACCGGTGGTCAGGCTGGCGCGGCGCCGTCGGTCGCTCCGCTCGGCGTCAACTGCCTTCGTTGATGCGCTCGCAGGTCACCGGCACCAACCCGGGGCCGCGGATCGCGAGGTGAACGCCACCCGTCGATCTAGCCATGTCGGCAAACCGACGTCGTAGCCGGTGGCATACGATCGTCGTCGTGCCAACTCGATTCGAACCCCGACAACATCGTGTCGACATCGGCGCGCTGAGCCTCAACTACCTCGACTACGAAGAACTGCTCGACGGCAAGGCCGCCACCGACACCATCGTGATGCTGCACGGACAAGCCGACTCAGCTTGGAGCATGCACTCGATCGCTCTCGCCTTCGGCGACCGGTATCGCGTCATCAGCCTCGATTTGCGTGGTCACGGTTCGAGCGACCGAGGGGGCTACGCGGTGCTCCAATTCGTCGCCGATCTGGCTGCGACGATCGAAACGATGCAGATCAACCACCCGATCATCGTGGGTCACTCCCTGGGTGGCCAGGTGGCCTCACAGTTCTGCGGCATCACACCCGGGGTAGCCGCCGCCCTCGTGCTCATCGAAGGAGTGGGCCCGCCCGTCAACCCGCTCCGGCCCTCCCCCGGGGTCGAACTCACACCCGATCAAGCTCAACTCGCCTGGGCCAGACGCGTCGTCGAAGTGACCAGTAAGCCGTATCGAAAGCGAACCTTCGACGACCTCGACGCCGCAGTCGAACGCTTCCGGGCCGGCCACCCCGGCCTCTCGCACGAACGAGCGCTCCATCTGGTCGAGCGATCGACCCGAATCCTCGAGGACGGCTCGCACGAGTGGCTGTTCGACCCTGCCACTCGCGACTGGCTCGCGGGCCACGATCAAGAACGCGCCTACCAACGCTGGCGTTCGATCGACTGTCCCGTGCTGGTGATCCACGGCGGAGACGCATGGGAGAGGTTCTGGTCGCAAGGGCCATCGGGCGGAGCCATGCGCTACACCGACCAGAACACGCAGAACGCCTCGCCAACTTCGGCAACGTCAGCGAGGTGGTCATCGACGGCGCGGGCCACATGGTCCAATACGACCAGCCCGACGCCCTGAACGAAGCAATCGACGAGTTCCTCACCACCCTCAGAGGTCGATGACCTCTACTGCACCCTCTGCTCAGAGGTCTATGACCTCTTCGAGGACATCGCCGAGGCGCTCGGCGAGAATCTGCCGGGTAGCCGCCGGAAGCCAACCACCTGGAGCCCAGATCATGGAAACCCTGCCACCCAACCACCATGCACACCACCCAGGATTCTCCGGGTGGGAGGGCCTGAAGGCGGCAGTTCGCTTCCTGAAGGTCTCCTCCGACGCGGCCGTCGCCTGCGATCTGACAGACGTGAGAGCAGGCGACCACGTGGTCGACATCGGCAGTGGCCCGGGAGTAGCTGTCAGACAGGCCGTCGACAGAGGTGCCACCGCGACGGCTGTCGACCCCGCTCAGGTGATGCTCGATGTCGGTCGCAAGCGCAACGATCACGCGAACATCGACTGGAGAACCGGAACAGCGGAATCGATTCCCGTCGACGACGCCAAAGCGACCGTCGTGTGGTCGGTCGCAACCGTTCACCACTGGAAGGACATTGAAGCCGGCCTCGAAGAGGTCACGAGGGTTCTGGCTCCCGGAGGACGGTTCTTGGCCATCGAACGACATCTCAAGGGAGACGGCACCGACCAAACCGACCACGGCTGGCTCCGCTACCAGGCAGAGCGGTTCATGGACAGATGCGTCGCCCATGGATTCGACAACGTCAGGCTCTCCACCGCAACCGGATCGAGGGGCGACCTGTTGTGTGTCATGGCTGAGGTCGCCCCGAGGCGCGGGTTCAGGCAGTCTTTGAGACCTTGGCGTTTGGGCCGGCCAGATCATCGTCTCGGGGAACGACGATCGTGTGGCCTGCCTCGGCGGATTCGCCGGGCTTGAGGGGCCGCCCACGAACACGATCCCGTTTCGGCGGGTCTTCACCAGCACGCCCAGATGCTCGCATGGGCTCGCATCGATCGGCTCGAGTTAGGGCTGGCAACACCAGCCCAAGAGCCGCAGCCGCTCGAGGGGTTGCGCGAGCACTTCGGACTATGCGGTTCCGATCGACTGCTCGACATGGCGGCGGTCGACAGCGAGACGCTCCACGTCACACTGGCCATCGGATATCTGATGGCGGGCGATCTCGACCGCGCCGTCGCCGAATGTGAACACCTCCTCCATCCGGACCGGATGCTCGAACCGACCCGGCTCACGATCTCGGGGCTCGAGCCTCGCCGTGGCGCATGCGTGGCAGGGCGATGTGCCGCTCACGAGAGAGGCCGTACGGCGAGGACGCTTCGTCGCCGATCGCTACCGAGGCTGGGGTGGGGTCGGAGGATCGATCACCCTCGGCCAGGCGATCTTCATCAACGTCACCGTCTCACTCTTCGCCGGGCTGATGCCCATCCCCGGCGGTGTCGGAGTCAGCGAAGCCGGCATGACCGCCGGCCTGACAGCGATCGGCGTCGACCCCGGCACCGCCGTCTCCGCCATGCTGATCTACCGACTCGTCAGCTACTACTACCTCCCACCACTGTGGGGCTACGTCAGCCTGCGCTGGCTCACCAAACACGACGACCTCTGAATCTGTCGGCGACGTGCGATCCAGCCTGCTGTCGCGGGTGAACAGCAGGGTGAGCGGAGTCTTCACCCCCTCTGCGGGTGACGGCACCGGATCGACGCGGCAAAATGGTCGAGATGAGCCTGCGGCCGTTCCTCGTGCCGGGCGCTCGTGCGCCGATCGCTGCCGACGGGTCGAGATGACCGTCGTCGACGTGCCACCGCACGAGTGCTCGGACCCTGCGCACGTGGGTCGTCGCGCCTGCGGTGCGGAGTGCTCGGCGCCATCTCGAGATCTGATCGAGACCACCGAACTCCGCTGGTTCGAATCGGGCGCGCTCCCGGCATCGCTGCGGTCGTGGTTCACCCGGGACAGCGCGCACGGCAGGCTCGAGGAACGCACCGATCTCTACCGAATCGACGGTCGCGTCGACGTCGGCGTCAAGCTCCGTGGGCGATCGACCCTCGAGATCAAGAGCAGACAGTCGAGCATCGCACTGGAGCGGTCGCCGATCGAACGAGGCGGGGTCGCGCATGGTGGGGTGCTCGAAGTGTGGTGGAAAGGGCGTCCCGAGGATGCGGGCCTGGACGGCCGAACCGGTGCGTGGGTCGAGGTGAGCAAGACGATCCTCAAGCGCCGGTTCTCGATCGCCGGAGATGAGTTGACCGTGTCCGAGTCCGACGATCCGCCCGATCGTGCGTTCTGCGACGTCGAGATCGTCGCCATCGACGTCGGTGCGAGCGCGTCGTGGTCGCTCGCCTTGGCCGCGCAGGGACCACCCAGCACCCGAGGCGCCAGCATCGCCATGGCGTGGCGCTCGCTGGCGTCGGTGCCGCCACCGGGGGAGTGGCTGTCGGTGTCTGCGATGTCCTGCGGATACCCCGAGTGGCTCGAGCGGCGCATCGACCGCGATGATTCGATGATCGCACGTTGACGGACGGATCGGACACGAACATGGAGCGAGAAACAGACGAGCGTTCGACGGCGCCCTCCGGTTGGTCGCGCCTCCTGCCGATCCTGCACTGGAGCCGTCACTACGACCGGTCCTGGCTGCGGGCCGACCTGCTCTCCGGCCTCACCGTGGCGGCGCTGGTCATCCCGAAGTCGCTGGGCTACGCGGGCATCGCCGGCGTGCCGATCCAGCACGGCCTGTATGCGGCCGCGGCGGGAGCGATCCTGTACGCACTGTTCGGGACGGCCCGCCAGATCGCAACCGGTCCGAGTTCGGCCCTGGCTGCCGTCGTGGCCAGCGCTGTCGTGCTGACGTCGGTCTCGGGTGACGACGCCGTCGAGCTCGTTGCCGCGATCACGCTCGTCACGGGCGTGCTGTTCCTGCTGCTCGCGATCTTCAAGATGGGCTGGATCTCCCATTTCCTGTCCAAGGCGGTGATCACGGGATTCCTGTTCGGGGCCGCGATCGAGGTCGTCATCGGTGAATTGGCCAAGATCACCGGCACGACGATCGACGGAGCGAACTCCTGGCGCAAGTTCGGCAGCTGGATCGAGGGCCTCGGCGACATCGACGGCGCCACGGTGCTGGTTGGAGTCGTGTCCTTGATCGTGGTCGTGGGAATCCGGTTCTCGAGGATCAAGGTGCCCGGGGCGCTGGTGCTCGTCGTCGGCGGGCTCGTGGCGTCGGTGGCGTTCGACTTCGCCGACCGCGGGATCGCGCTCGTCGGCGATGTCCCGCGTGGCTTCGCAGCTCCCAGCCTGCCCGATGTCGGCTTCGTCGTCGACAACTTCGCGGCGATCGGGCCGGCGGCGATCGGGCTGTTGTTGATCGGGTTCTCCCAGACGGCGGCGGACGCACGGGCGTTCGCATCGAAGCACCGGTACCGCGTCGACATCGACCAGGAGTCGGTGGCGCAGAGCATGGCGAACCTGGGATCGGGCGTGTTGCAGGGCATCCCGGTGTCCACGAGCCTGTCGGCGAGTTCGCTCAACGACGAGTCCGGCGCAAAGACACCCCTCGCGTCGCTGACGACCGGGGCGTTGATCGTGCTCACCCTGCTCGTGCTCGCACCGCTGTTCTCCGATCTCCCCCAACCGGTGCTCGGTGCGCTCATCATCGACGCGGTCGTGTTCGGGATGATGGACGTCGCGGAGATGCGTCGGCTGCGCCGAGTTGCGCGAGTGGACTTCTGGATCGCCATCGCCGCACTGCTGGCCGTGCTGTCGTCCGGCGTCCTCGCCGGCGTGATCATGGGCGTCGTGCTGTCGTTGGGTTGGCTGGTGTATGTCAGCTCGAGCCCCGAGGCGCCGGTCCTCGGTCGAGTGCCCGGTACCCAGGCGTTCCGTGACATCGAGCACCATGCGGACGCCTTGACCTACCCGGGCCTGCTCGTCCTCCGATTCGACGCCGGGTTGTTCTTCGCCAGTTCCGATGCCTTCACCGACCGCCTGCGGGAACTGGCCGAAGACGCCGACCCGCCGTACGACACCGTGGTGATCTCCTTCGAAGGTGTCGACTTCATCGACTCTCAGGGATCGAGCACCATCGGCGACATCGTTGCGCTCGCCCGGTCCTATGGCGCCGACATCCGCCTCGCCAGGGTCAAGCCGTCCGTCGTCGACGTCCTGCGCCGTGACGGGGTGGTCGACACGCTCGGCGAGGATCATATCTACGCCAATCTCTACGAAGCCGCTGCAGATCGGATCGAACCATGACCGACGCCGAACAGTCCAACGAGCCCGCACGCGCCCAGGGACGAGCGCTGCGCGATGAGGTACCGCGCAGCCGTCACGGCCAGTGGACGCCGGCGCCGGATCGCCCGGACCCGGTCGAGCTGATCGCCGGACAGAACGAGTCGCGGGTGGAGTTTCTGGTGCCGATCCGGCATCAGCGGATGTCGGAGTCGCCGTTCGCCTTCTACCGCGGCAGCGCTCGGGTGATGGCCCAGGATCTGTCGACGACACCGGTGACCGGCCTGCACGTGCAGCTCTGCGGAGACGCGCACCTGTCGAATTTCGGTGTCTACGGCTCGCCGGAGCGAAGTCTCGTGTTCGACCTGAACGACTTCGACGAGACGTTGCCGGGCCCGTGGGAATGGGATGTGAAACGCCTCGCTGCGAGCTTCTCGATCGCCGCCCGCCACAACGGGTACGGCGGCGACGACG